>NZ_JAKNTW010000002.1 GCF_022213955.1 Dolomitihabitans soli
TTCGCGCCCAGCGTTCCAGGGTGGCCCGCTCATCGGCAGAAAGCGTCACCGGAGTCTTTGGTCGTCCCGTCCGCGCCATAAATTCCACTCTAGACTTAGCCGACGAATTTTAGACGCAGGACACTAGGGGTCTTTAGGAGCGGACCTAGGGCGATAAGTATTTGGTGCGTTCCGGCATCGTTGCCAGCACAGGGATGTGGACGGTAGCGAGGCACCCGTCTCAGGCGTCGCAGACCGTGTCGTCACAGGGTCGATGTACAAGATCTGTACGCGCGAGCCCGCTAGGAGCCCGCAACCCCTAGAACAAAATTCCAAAAGGCCGCTGCCTCGCGCGTTTGCGCAGGTCAACGGCCTGAGGAGCGGTGCGCCGCCAGGGACTCGAACCCCGGACCCGCTGATTAAGAGTCCGCAGCTGCGCTACCCCAGCGTGTGCACCTAATCTCCCGCCATCGTGGTGAAGTCGCCGTCGTCGGTCATGCAGGACGGGCCGCCGCCTCTCGCCCCGTACCGCGTTGCTCGGATACCTGGCCTGGATCTTTGATGTCGTCGCGGACGTCGGTGGAGATGACCAACCTTGGCCTGTGGTGCTGTCCCATTTCGGGTGTGGCGGCAGGTATTTGAACTGGTGACAGGAGATCCGCCGCTGAGGTTCGGAGGCTGCCTGCGTTGTGCCCATCCGCATAGGGGTGGTGGTCGTCGAATTCCGGAACGGTCGTCGGATTCGGCTTGACCGATGCCGTCCAGGTGGGCGTCGATACACCCCCGCCCGACGTGGCCGTGCACCAGCCCCGGTGTGGTCAGGATCGTGCTCGCCTGACCACGCCCCTGGCTGTGCTGTGCACCCTTCGCGCAATGGGCGGGCGAACGCATCGCAGGATGAGGGGAGAATGGTGATGGCTGACGGCACTACGTTCAAGCGGTGCTCCTGCACGGGAGCCGATGGTAAGGCGCTGGGGCAGAAATGCCCCAAGCTGCGGCGCCCCGGTGGGGGCTGGAGCAACCGGCACGGCATTTGGAGCTACCAGATCGAGCTACCGGCCACCGTGGAGGGCAAGCGCCGAGGCCCGTTGCGCCGCAGTGGTTTCGCCACCCAGGACGCCGCGAACAACCAACTGGGGCAGGTGCGTGAGCTGCTGGCGCTGGCTGATCCCAGCGAGGTGGTCACCCGTAATCAGGTCGCGGATTTGATCAAGAGGACGCTGGCCGAGACGGATGCTCTGCCCAGTGTCGAGGTGGTCCGTCGTAGGGTGCGGATTCGGCAGGACCTGACGCAGGACGTGACGGTCGGGCAGTGGCTGGAGGAGTTCCTCAAGCGCAAGCGGAAGATCGAAGAGACGACCCGGCGCTCCTACGAGGGCCACATCAGGCTGTACCTGGCGCCCTACCTGGGTCATATCCGATTGGATCGGCTCAAGGTCGGCGATGTGGCCGGGATGTTCGAGCAGATCGATGAGTTCAACGATGTCATCGCCGCGCGCCGTACCAGCGCCGACCGCGAGGTGCGGGCCAGCGTCAAGTATCGGCGTCCGGTCAGCATGGCCACCATGCACAGCATCCGGGCGACGCTTCGGCACGCACTGAACATGGCCATCCGCCAGGACCGACTGATCGACTTCAATCCCGCAGCGGCGCTGGAGATGCCGGCCAAGACCCGCCCCAAAGCACTGGTGTGGACCAGGGACCGGGTTGAGGACTGGCATCAGGAGTTCCGGGACTACCGCAGGGCGGAGAAGCTGCGGCGGGCCGGGCGGCGGGTCGATCCGATCGACGCGTACATCCGGGTGCCGCGCCCGTCGGCGGTGATGGTGTGGACGCCGGAGCAGACCCGGCTGTTTCTGGAAGAAGCGCGCCGGCATCGGCTGTTCGCCCTGTACCGGCTGATCACGCTGCGAGGTCTACGGCGTGGTGAGGCGTGCGGGCTGCGCTGGAAGGACGTCGATCTCGATGCTGGAACCGTGAGCATCGCCTGGCAGCTGGTGCAACTGGCCGGACAGATCCACGAGGGCAGGCCCAAGACGGACGCCTCCATGCGCACCATCGCCCTGGATGCCGAAACGATCGCGATCCTGCGTGCCCACCAGCAGCGTCAGCGCGAGGAACGGCTCGCAACGGGCAAGGCATGGAAGGGGACCGGCTTCGTGTTCACCCAGCCCGATGGGGATCGGCTGCACCCCCAGCACGTGTCCGACCAGTTTCTGTGGCTGGCCTATCTGGCGGGACTGCCACCGATCCGGCTCCATGATCTACGGCACGGCGCGGCCTCGTTGATGCTGGCCGCGGGCGTGGAGATCAAGGTGGTCCAGGAGACGCTGGGGCACACGTCCAGTGCTTTCACCGCCGATACCTACACCTCGGTCTTTCCACAGGTAGCGATGGCGGCGGCGGAGAAGACCGCGGCGCTGTTGCTCGGAGACGGCGATCAGGAGGGGCGGAACGCGCTGAGGCATCTCCGCGCTTGACCGAAGCCGGGAGAGCGGCCTCGTCGCCGGATTCGCGGCGGAACGGGGCCGTTCGTCTTGACGCTGACTCAATGAGTGACCAACCGGACAGCGTGACGATCATGGCGTGTACGGAGTGTGTACGGGCGAGCACCACGCGAGCACTGATGACCTAGAATTATGTTCTGCAATCTTGAAGCGACACGCATTTCCGCAGGTCAACGCCATGATCAAAGCGCGCCCTGCAGGATTCGAACCTGCGACCGTCGGATTAGAAGTGGAGCGCTACTCACTCACCGTACGGCGGGCTGACCTGCGATCATGCGCCTGATCTCTTCGGCGAAGGTGTCAGCGTTCCGCACATATTCCGGATCTTGTCTGGTGTGTGCAGAACGAGAACCCAAACCGCATTAGCAGCTCGGATCTTGCCCGTCCCGATCGGTTCAACCTGGACCAATGAGCGCCGCTGATCCGCCTGGAACGGGCTGGTACGGCGGTGAACTGCAACCCAAAGTGCAACCCGCGCGCGGTTCGGCCAGCGCACCGGACATGCTTCGTCCGCCTGATCGTCCTGTCTGCCTCGACCCACCGCGAAGCGGCAGCGGGCCGGCGACGGAGTGGCAAGCCCGTCTTCGCGTGTCCGTTCGCCGGTCGCCGTTCCTCGACCATGGGATGCCAACCGTCACAGACGGGCTTGAGCCGGAGGAACCGGTCTGCTGGGCTCGCCTGGGTCGCGGCAGACGGGGCGATCAGCACTCACCTCAGCCACATACGGCCTGCGGTCACGACTGGCGATCATCCCGGCGCCGAGCCCTTGCCGGAGGCGTTCTCGGCGGTGACGCTGAGCCGAACCAGAAACACGCAGATTCAAAGATCGAGTAGACGCTGCTCCGTACGGTTCAACGCAGCTCAGAGGCTATGTGTGCCTCCTGAATGCCTCTGGACCTACATGAACTGCAACTAGTCTTGCAGCTCGGGACTTGCATGCCTATAGGACGACTCTGGAATACATTGAATGCGCGAACCTACGGCAGATCGCCCAACGCTTGGAAATCCCGACCGCTAAAGCTAACCGACTGAACATATACCACAATGCGACTCTGAAGGATCCGAGAGCGCGAGCCAAGCACGAATAGCGCGGAGAGGGGTACGAGAAGCAGAGGATGTAGCGTCGCTAGCAAGATACCTATCAATATGCGCGATAGTGCGATCGCGAGCCCCAACATCGAGAAGCTTCTTAGCGATCTTAAGGCGTTGAGCAACCTCGGCCCACGGCGCAGTAAGGGCAGCCAACCAGAGATCGATTGCAGCAGGAAGAGCCCCCTGTCTCGCTAGGGCGGTAGCGACTGCATTGCACTTATCGGCGGTTAGCGATCGAGGTAAAGCGGCCAATAGTTCAGGCACTGCTGTAAGTCCGGCAGCCTCCATCCAGGCATTTACAGCATGCCCGATCTCGAACTCCGTTATGTCGCGTCGGGTGATTGCATCACGGGCGAGCAATGCAGCTTCTTCTGTCGCTCCGATCTCAGCTAGAGCCTCAGCATAGTAAGCTTGATCCCATAAATCCAATGGAGACTTATCTAGCAATCGCGCATAGATCTCTGGCCCGGCAGACGGATCGGCTAGACCCCAAGCCCTTATTGCGGTCTCTATAACGTGCCATGGCATATGTTCCCCACACACCACTGTTTTCGCCAACCGAACTGCTGCTTCCATGCAGCCTTTTTCGGCAAAGAGCTCAGCGACGAGCGCCTTATATTCGGACGAAAATCGCTCACGAGCTTCCATTGCAGCAAGAATGCGCGAGGCAGCCTCGACTCCTTCGGCATTAATCCAAGCTGTTCCTGCATTCACCACGTCGATCTCGTCTGCGGAGTTGCTCCCGATGACTTCTGCAGCAAAGTCGCAAGCGGCAGCTCGCCAGCCTAGTTCGGCAAGTGCAACACTTATCCTTGCCTTATGTTCCGCAGTCAGCGACCTGCATCTCAAAGCCTCAATAACTTCGGACTGGCCCTCCGATCCGAGACCGGATGCCCAAGCTCTTACCGCAGAAGACATGGCCATTGCATCAGTTTCGGGATCGGCTACAGCTTCCCTTGCATAAGACAATGATTGATCGAGATATCCCAATTCACATAGAGTCTCAGCAACCCATCCTCGATGGGTCTTTGTCGGCCGCTTATCAATTAGATGTAGAGCCTCGTCCAGCGAGTTCTCACCGGCGGCAGTGAGCCAAACACGCAAGGCGCTGCGGATTGCCCTATCACTTACATCATCTGCCTCAAGGACCCGCTTCGCTAACCGTACGGCTTCGGCATGGCTTCCGATTTCGATTAGAGCATCCATTGCTCCTTCCAGATCGGCATCTTGAGGATTTGCCTCCGTTATATAACGCAGTACAAGCCACTCAGCGCTCTGTGGATCGTCGGGAATGAACTCATGAACCCCCGCAGCAAGGCGCTTCAAGTCATCGGGTGTCGCCTCATCAGCCAACGCGTGCAGCAATGGTACGGCATCCGCAGGCCCTACATTCTGGCCCAGTGCGATCGCGGCTTCTATCCTCGTCCTTGAAGGAAGTTCGCGCTGTTCAATGATTTCGATAAGACGGCGATGAACCTGAGTATTTTCTTTGAGGGAGGCCAAGACATCGAAAGCTGAGCTACTGAAGATGCTGCCCATGGCAACATTGATCAAGCTCTCTATCACCTCGTCGCCCACCTCGCTAGGGGCTGAAATCCCCTCCGCGAGGACTCTGCCTGCCAATAGCATCCGATCTTGATTTCCTTGAAGCAAGCGACGCAGAATCAGGCAGATGTCATGACCGGCCTGCCGCCCCCAAAGGCCAAATACGAAAATAACTAGGTTCCGTTCGGCCTCATTGAGCCCTCGCCTTATCCATTCTTCCATGTCCGGAAAATCGGCAGCAATCAGATCGGCGTATGCACGAGCGGCAAGGAATTCAGCAAATGAATGGTGTAGAAATCTAAGCCCATCTCCTTCATAGACGAACATTCCCGTTCCGATAAGTATCTGCCGTAATTGTCCTTCCCATCCTGGAGATAGTTTTAGATCGGATGGAAGGAGCTCACGTACCCAACTGGCAGCAGCATGGAGTAGGGATTCCTCGCTGTCCAGGCGAACACGAGCCAAGGCGTCGATCAGTGTCGAACGTTTGCCGTGGATCCAGCCAGCCAATCCGGAATATGAAGCTTTCCCGGTTACCAGATCGTGGAGCGTGTCACGTCCACTAATCTCGTCATCTATTAGATAATCGTAGAATCGGTGATAGAGATCTATTCTGTTGTTGGGTAGTGGCCGACTTGGCTCTCGGGTCCGCGCGATAGCAGCAATTGTGGCTAGCAGCGGGTTGCGGACCAATTCTTGTATACGGCCATCACTGGTTTCGCTGATGAATATATCCGCCTGCGCTTCCGCTGTTTCGGGGTTTTGCGTGTAGAACCATCGCCCAGCGAAGGATTTCAGCTCCGACCTGCCAAACCGCTCAACTGTATAATTACCCATATGGGCCGCCCTTAAGGGAGCCAGCTCAGAGTCAGGTAGTGGACGAGTGGTAATTAAGAACCGGTAAAAACTCCCTGGACGGGCATGTCTTGCGATGGCCTGTATGACGGTGCGCCTCAGCCCTCCATCAACAATCTCGTCGAGGCCATCGATAAATATGAGCCAGCGAGCTCCTTCAATTCTTCCTTCGAAAAGACGGGGAGCCAACTCCTCAATCAATCGCAGTCCCATAGCTTGTTGAGCAGCTTGCGCAAGCGCAACACTCCATGTTGTACCGTTGATCAACGCACGCGCTGATATTCGCAGCGGCATAACGGGTTCTGCTAGAGGAGACTCGGAAGCACTGAGTGTCCGCAACCAGATGCCTGAGAGCTGCCGAGCAAAGTGATAACCCAGAGTAGACTTCCCCGCACCCGGCTCCCCTGTCACCAATAGATGTTCGTGCCGATTCAACGCCTCGGTTGCCGATAATGAAGCTTCGCTATTTTGCTTTTCGATAAGAGCATCGGGCCGCTTAGATTCCCTGTCAGGTCTAACCTCGTCTTGTTGACGCATATGCTGCCGCACATAGATTGTAGACAACGGCGGGGGCTGAACCCCAAGTAGTCGGTAGGGGAGCTGCTCCACTACATCTGCCTGCGCTTCAAGGAAGTTACGCAAGATCGGGTTAGGCAATGGCAACTTATCCCAGGAAGTTAAGCGAGACTGTTCACTATCTCGCTGTTCAGCGACAGAGCGGTCCATTGCATCTTTGGCTCGCCACCAGATCGGCTCAATCTCCTCCAAGGGGCGCTCAAGGGCTCCTGCCAAGGAACGAGCAGCCTCGATAGTAACGAATCTAGTCCCATTAGCAACACCGTAGATCAGATTTTTGTCATACAAGTGCCGCTGAAGAAATGAGTTTACGCTCGAGTATCCCTTGGCTGAGAGTGACGAGCGGAACCAATCAGCAAACTCCATAAGAGCTGGATGTGACTCCTGCTTGCCCCCTGGGGGGCGTCCTCCAGGCATAGCACCTCTGCTCGTTTCTAAGCGTTTCCCTACCGTAGAGGGAAACCAGGAGCTTTGACCACCCTGGAGTCATGAATCCTTTGGCCGGCCTCGCCACGCTTCACCCACTGGTCCTGGTGTGCCTGCTCTTGGCCCCCTCGGCCACTGCCGTACTCGCTGCCTGGATCGCGTACCTAAAGATCGTCGTAACCGAACGATGGAGGACTCAGCGACTGATCGAGGTACTTCGCGACGTTGATCAAGACCATCGGGACAAAGTGATCCGCGCCTGCGCCGAGTTAGAGTCCGTGAGCAGTGCTGCTGTGCAGCAGTCCCGTCCTCGGCCCGCAGTCAAGCGGAGATAAGCCGAACCTTCAGCGCAGTCTACGCAGATTCAAGCCCTGCACCTTCCACACCAGCAGGAATGGCCCTCCCCCGCATCAGTATGGGGGGAGCCTTCCTCATTCCTTTCTTTGGTCCCGTATTTCCCCCTTGATCACGGCTAGATTTGGCGCGTTGGCGCGCGGGTGATCTTACGTAGACGGACCAAGTGAGAGTCCTTGGGCCAGCGTCAGGGGGACGGGGACAAGCGCAGTCGTGCCAAGCCATGCCGCTGGCCTTTATTGCGCCGGAGAGGGAGGATCATGTCGATCGCGACCATCAACGACAATGTCAACGCCGGTCACCGCCAGGAGAAGCATGATGGGAAACGAGTGATCGAGGTCGTGTAGTTGCAGTTGGTGAGCCCTGAATGTTGGTCTCCAAGGAGACTTGGAACCACCTAGTGCGGCTCGCGGAGATCGGCCACGTTACTCGGTGAGCCGGGGTGAGGGACGAACTCCGGATCTTCGATCGCCCCCGACCACGACGGAACATCGGCCACCCCGTAGCGATCGTCGTGCTGCACGGGGGCGGCGGCGCGACCAAAGGCCGGCAGATGGCGTAGGTACGGCGCGGCGTGCGTACGGCGACGGCCCGGAGTCCTGCCCGCATGCCGGGACCGGCCTCCAGGCCGCACGCCCGGCGTGCGCCGCAGGCGCAGGGCCGGGCGACGGCGCGCAGCGCCGCCGCCTCTTGATCACTATGAGAACAATTCGGCAATGGACGAGCCTGAGCTTCACTACGATGCGCTTACTGTCCTGTCAATGATGGCCACCGTACGGTGATCACGGTTGAGTCTTCCTCGGCTTGCCAGCAATGATCGATACCTGGGCCCCAGACGACGTAGTCACCCTGACGCTCCAGGGTGGTGCTACCGATGGTCAGGTCGAGGCGGAAGCGGCCTTGGACGAGCAACAGGAGGGTTGTGCGTTGGTCGTCGGCGGTCCATTCGGGGCGGGCTTGGCCGGCGGGGTGGATGCCCCATTTGACTTCGAGGGCGTCGGTGGAGCGGACGGCGCTGTGCTCAGGGTTGATGAAGTGGCCGAGTAGCCAGCCGCGGTGCTGGTCGGCGTCGTCGGTGGCGTTGCCGGTGTACCAGTTGTCGGCCATGGTCAGATCTCCACTTCGAGGGTCGGTAGGTTGACGCGGTCGCCACCGATCTCGCTTAGTCGGCGGATGCCTTCGGATAGCGCGAACAGACCCTCATTGCTCCAAGCGGGGTCATGGACCAAGGACGTGATGAGGTCCTTGTCCAGGGTGGAGTATCGCCTCAGGCCGCTGGATTCCCAGTTGGCGGTGATGTGTCCGCCGAACTTGGTCCACCATTCTTCGTCGTTGACGACGATGAGGGAGGCGAACTCGTAGTTGCCGCTGACGAGGTTGAACCCGTACCCGGTGCATTCCATCTGCCAGTGGCTCGGGTTCTCTGCCAGCCAGGCCATCGGTGCGGACAGCCTGCTGGGGTGCATCGGGTCGGCGTGAAGCTGTTCTCCGAACGTGGAATCGACGTCGTCCCGGCCGAAGAGTTCCTCTTCCATCTCTCGTTCCAACGTGCAGAGAACGGATACGTCTTCGCCGTAGTCAGCGAGGGGTTCGTGAAACGCCTTGGGGATGACGGCAAGCTTCTGGGCGGCGTTGAGCACGTTACCCGAGCGCTCCTGGACGAGGATGATGTAGTCGGCGCTTCCTCGGCGGGATCGGGTTGCCGGGCGGGCGACGGCGAAGAGGGCGAGCGGACCGCCTGCGCACAATCGGCCGGCTGGATTGACGACGGTCTCGATGTCGGGCAGGTACCGGTCACGTAGTGGCAGTGTTCCCGCGTGTGTCGGGCGGCCTTCGGCTATCGCGTCCAGAAGTTCTCGTTCGAGGAGATCCATGGACAGGGCGTAGTGGATGAATTCCTCAATGCCGAATGTGCTACGGATCTGCTTTGCCTCAATGTCGAGATCGATCATCCGATACAGCGGCGCGTTCACCATGCGCCTGCCGGTGATAAGAGCCTCGGCGAGACAGACGATTGCCGCGTCGGAGCGGAGCGGGTCCATGAGGAGATCTGGGCTGGTGGAGTCGGTGAGGCGGAAATCGTCGTTGCCTGATCCCAACGCGAGGCGTAAATCAAGCCACTGAGGCTTGGTGAGAAGGCTGGTGGCGATGACATCCTTGCCGCTGCGAATCCGGTAGGTGTTGTGGTCTGCGGCGTTGCCCTGGCTGAAGTAGTACGTACGCAGCGCGGCTGCGACCTGGTCCCGTGTGATTCGGCCGCGTAGCTGGGCTTCGTCGCGGAGCTTCCGGGGGTCCAGTCCGACAAGGTGAGAGGCGACCTTCCGCCGACTGCTCCCAGGTTGCCACCCCGCTTGCCGGTCGAGCCAGTCGAGGGCGGCGGTGATGTGCTGGTCGGTGGCAAGGCGCAACTCGGCTTCGTCGACCGCTGCGTCCTGCCCGACGAGGAGACGGCCGTTTCCTGCCGACGGTGCGGACGTGTCCGCGGTTGCCACGGGGGCGGGCATGCGCTCATCTCGCTGGGTACGCCAGAACCCTAGATCCTCTGGTGTCTGGCCGGTGAGCTGGGTGAGCGCAAGGCGATAGACGGTACTGGGCCATCGGACGTCTCCGGTCTCCCATCGACGTACCCGCTCTTCATCACACGCGAGGGACTCAGCGATACCCGTTGCGGTGGCGTTGATGCGGTCGGCCATTTCGAGGCGTGTCAGCCGCTCGGTATTCCGCCATTCCCGAAGCTGGACGTTCGGCGCCTTCATGGGCATCTGCTGACGTTCCTCTCGGTGGGGGACTCAAGAGGGGGGCGGAAGGGGGAGTGATTGGAGGTCCCCTTCCGCTCCTGTTGCCGGTGGACTTGCCATCAAGCAACCACGGTACGTCAAGCGGGCTCCCCGCAGAGGGAAGCACCGGACGAACAAAGGGAGATGGCGACGGTGACCCGGCCAGATGAGACCAGCGAGATACGGTCCTGCCCCTCGTGTCGAGGGCGTGGGAGCAAGCTGCGCAACTCACGCCGCGCCCTCCTGATCGGCGACGGCGGAGACGAGCACGATTCCAATGGGGAGCAACGGTGTCTCGACTGCCTCGGAAGCGGCCGGGCCGAAGGGAGCGTGAGATGAACCCGATCATGTCCGCGATGACGGATGCGGTGCAGCAGGTCAACCGGGCGGAGGAGGTGGCCGCGCTGATGCGGCTGCGCGATCGGCTCCTGATGCTTGGGGTGCGGGCCGAGTTGCGGGACAACAACACCGCGCTGCGGATTGAGCCGGAGGCGGGGATGCCGGTGTGGGTGTTCGTCGGGTACGGCGGCGCCTTCTTCTCCTGGCAGGCGGCCGAGAAGCGGCACCCCGTGGCCGATGTAGAAGGCGCGGCAAAGGTCCTGGTCGACTACCTCGGCCGATAGAGCGGGCGCGGCGGGGCGGAGAGAAGCCTCCCGCAGGGGTGGGGCCGGGTGCGCGCGGCGCCCCTCAACCCCGCCGCGTCTCCAACTCCCCGGCAGATGATCGAGCGATGTCCACAGTGTTCATGCCCCTGTGCCCCCGCCCGCTCGACATCTGCCGGGGCCGTCTTGTGTACGGCTCAGCTGGTGTCGCCTGGTCTGGCGTGGACAGGCAATGAACCCCAAGCTACGCTCCAACTTAGTAAAACAACCTGTCGGGTGTTGGACGGTCAAAATGTCGCTAGAGTCCGTACCGCCGAAGTATGCCCAGCTTGTGCATGCCCTTCAACGGCGGATCGAGTCGGGGGACTACCCTCCGGGCTCGCTCCTTCCCAGCGAGAACCAGTTGATCCAGGAGTTCGGCGTGTCCCGCCCCACGGTGGTGGCCGCGCTGCGGGTCCTGCGCGAACAAGGGTGGATCGAGTCCCAGCAGGGCAAAGGCCGGTTCGTGCGTGGCCGCCCCGCACGCTCCACCGACCGCCCTCGGCCGGGTCAGGCGTATCTGACCGCCCCGGAAAGCGACACCCCGGGCGAACTCCTGGAAGTAGGGGTGCTGGCCGCACCCAACCGGGTCGCGACGCTGCTCGGCCTGGAGGCCAAGAGCAAGGCATTCCTGCGCCGGCGACTAATCGCCCGTGACGGCGAACCCGCCGAGATCGTTTCCCTGTGGCTGCCTCTGGAGGTCACCGAGGGGACCGACCTGACCACCGCCATGCCGCTGGATGAGGGCATCCGCGAGCATCTCCAGACGCGTAAGGGCGTGCGGTTCGACCACGTCGCGGAGCAGATCACCGCGCGGATGCCCACCACGCAAGAGGGCAGGCAGCTCGGGATGCCGAGGAACACGCCGCTGCTTGCCGTGTACGGCACGGTGAAGGACGCTTCCGGGCGTGCGTTGGTGGCGGTGGAGGTGCTCATGCCCGCTGATCGGCATGAGCTGGAAGACGCCTACCCGATCGGTTAGCAGGATCTCACCCACCAAGCCCGCTTAGGTACTTGACCTATCAAGTGGGCTCTCTTATCCTCAGAATACTTGATAGGTTAAGTGCCTGTCAGTCGATACAAGGAGAGAGTTGTTATGGCGCTACACGGACCCATCCCCATCACCTACCCCATGCTCTTCCCGCACGGCTGCTACATCGTCGGCGGGGCTGCGTAAGAAGGACTGCGACCTTCCCGAGAAGGGGTGGGGCCTGCTCACGCTGGAGAGGACCAAGCCGCAGAGCAACAAGCGCTACACCGACTCGGGGCAGACCCACGACGAGCGTGGACTCAAGCACCGGGAGCAGAAGGAGACCCGGCCGGTTCCGATCCCTCCGGAGCTGGTGGCCACTCTCCGCGCGCACATCGACAGGCACGGTGTCGGCGAGGATGGCCGGCTGTTCCGCAGTTCGACCGGGAGTGTGCTCTCCGGCTCGGCCTACGCCAAGGTCTGGAAGCAAGCCCGCGCGTTCGCGCTCACTCCTGACCAGGTCGCCTCGCCACTGGCCGCCCGGCCGTACGACCTGCGGCACGCGGCTGTCTCCCTCTGGCTCAACGCGGGCGTACACGCACCTGAGGCGGCTGAGCGCGCGGGGCACGGTGTGGACGTGCTTCTCAAGGTCTACGCCAAGTGCATAGACGGCCAACGTGAGGTGGCGAACCAACGCATCCTGGATGCCCTCGTCGCATGAGACGTGGAACTGACTGGACCCCGGGAACCCTCTCGGGGTCCTTCGTCGTTGCAGTCCCGGAACCGTTCCGGAAGCGCTCGAATCTTGCGCGCTCACCTGCGGAAACGCGCCAAGATCTATTCCGTGTATGTTCCGGGAGCACTGGCATCCGGCTGCATCTGGGTGCTTCTGGCTGCCTGCCGTACGGAAAGATCGAATACAAAAGGCCAGGTCAACCGTTAGATTGCCTGGCCGGAGCGCGCGCCCTGCAGGATTCGAACCTGCGACCGTCGGATTAGAAGTCCGATGCTCTGTCCAGCTGAGCTAAGGGCGCTCCCGACTAATTGTGCATGATCCTGGGAGTGTCGGTGTATCCGATTACCTGTGTGGGGCCGGAGCGTTGAGGAAGCGGTGGAGGTCGGTGGTCTCGGGGGTGAGGTCGGCGGAGAGGGTGTGGAAGGGCTGCAGGTGGGTGTCCGCCGTGCGCCAGGTGCCCACGACGTGGCCGTCCACGAGTATGGCGGGCTGGATCATGCCGCCGCCTGCCTGGATGTGCTTGGCGTGGGCGGGGTCGAGGACGAGGTCCTTGCTGCGGAAGCCGAGGAGGTAGGTGTCGAAGTGGCCGAGGAGGCGGACCACGTGGCGGGGGGCGGGGCTGAGGTCCAGCTCTGAGGGGACGAAGGCGGGAATGCCGGCGGCGGTGACCTCGGTGAGGTCGGCGGCGAGGAGGGTGAAGGCCCGCTTGGCGGGGGTGGCGGGAAGGCCGGACCACCATTGGAAGTCGCGGATGGTGGCGGGGCCGTAGGCGTGGAGGTAGCGCCGGGCGAGCCGGGTCAGGGCCTCGTCGGGGGTCAGCGGCGGGGCGGGTGGCACCCAGTCGTCGAGGAGGACGTAGGTGGGCTTGGCGGCGGCGGTGTCGGGGCCGCGGCAGATCAGGCCGCGCATCGCCGCGTACGCGAGCAGGTGGGCGGGGGCCTGGCTGCGGGGAGCGAGGACCAGGCCCAGCTCGGCGAGGCGTTCGACGATCGTGTCGCGGGCGAGGGGCGGCGAGCCGGTGAGGACGGTGTGGACGGCGGTCAAGCCACGTTCGGCGGTGGCGTCGTCGAGGCCGAGTTCGAGCCTGCGGCGGCGACCGGCGGCGGCGAAGACGGGGCCGAGGAGACCGACCATCCAGCGGACGTCGTCGGCCGCGACCATGTGCAGGGTCCCACGCATCGCCCAGGTCCTGACCACACCGCCGTCCCGCCGGCAGGCCGCGTCGACGTCCGCCGCGGTCAGCCCGGTGGTGCGAGCCCGTACGGCGAGCCTCGCGGCCGGAGACGACTGGGCCTGGACGGCCGCCACGCTCGCCACCACGCCGGGGACTCCGTCGGCACCCCGGCCAGACAGCCGCTGACATCGGACCCGCAACGCGCGCACGTCATCGGCGGACAACGATCTCCTCATCCGGACGAGGTTAGTCGCAGCCGGCGAACACCGATCACGCGGTGCACGTCGGCCGATCACATGCGCGCCAGCCGACTCTGGTTCGACGCGCGTCCCCCCTCCCCCGACCTGACCCGCGACAACAGGGAGAGCGCGTCCACCGATCACACGGTGAACGCCGAGCGATCGCAAGCCCGTCAGCCGGCTCTGGTTTGACGCGCGTCCCCCTCCTCGACCTGACCCGCGACAACGCGGAGATCGCATCCACCGATCACACGGTGAACGCCAACCGATCGCATGCACGCCAGCCGGCTCTGGTTCGACGCGCGTCACCCCCGTGGCAACGCGGAGAGCGCGTCAGGGGCCCTGGTGGCGGCGGGCTCGGGTGAGGCCGCCGGGCAGGAAGTAGACGACCAGGATGAACAGGACTCCCAGCACGAAAAGCGGCTCGGACAGCGGAGCCTTGAGTACGGCGGGCAGCCCGGCCACCGCGTCGGAGGTGCCCAGGGCGGAGAGGCGGTGGTCCAGGTAGGTGTAGGCGATGCCGCCGATCATGGCTCCCCAGCGGCTGCCCGCGCCGCCGATGACGACCATGACGAGGAAGGCGAGGGTGAAGTTCGACGTGGTGATCTGCGGGCTGGAGCCGCCCACCAGGAAGAGGTGGACGACGCCGCCGAGGGTGGCGAGGAAGGAGGCAAGGGCGAAGGAGAGCAGGCGGAAGCGGTAGGAGGGCAGGCCGAGGACCGAGACACGACGCTCGTTCTCGCGGATCGCCTGCCAGACGCGGCCGGGTTCCGACTCGACGGCCCAGGCGACGACGGCGACCACCACGATGAGGTAGGCGAGGGCCAGCCAGTAGAGGTTGGCCGTGTTGAGAACGCCGGTGAGAAAGCCGGGCAGGGCGGACGGCGCGAGCGACAGGCCCTCCTCGCCGCCGGTCAGGCCGCCGGGGTCGCTCATCACCAGGATCGACCCGACCTGGGCGGTGGCCAGGGTCACCATCGCGAAGGCGATGCCGCTCACCCGCAGCGCCAGTGCGCCGAACACGACCGGCACGACGAGTCCCACCACCACGGCGAGCCCGAGGGCCGCGGCCAGGGACAGGCCCGCCTTGGTCACGGCGATGTTGACCGTGTAGCTGCCGAGGGCGACATAGAGGGCGTGCCCGAAGGAGAGCAGCCCGGTACGGCCGAACAGCAGATCGTAGGTGACCGCCAGCCCGGCGAAGACGAGGCAGATCGCCAGCAGTTGCATCGATCCCGGACTGTTGACCGGCCCCGGGAGCAACGCGGGCAGATCCAGCGTGGAGAACGGCAGTACGGCGAGCACCACGAACACGATCACCGGTACGGCACGCCGTACACTCCAAGCCGACCTCCCGCCCAGCGCCCACCACGCCACGGGTGCACCGCCCTTCGCCTCCGGACGCTCACCAGGCACCCGGTCCTCCCCAGACCTCCGCGCACGGACCTGCTTCTCGGACCGCCCCCCAAACAGTCGGCCCTCCCCAGACCCTCCCGTACTCACCTGCTTCTCGGACCGCCCTCCAAGCAGTTGGTCCTCCTCAGGATCCGGCCGGGACACGGGTTCGGTGCTCTGCCCGGAGGTGTGGTCATCCTGGGGGCGTTGCGGAGTCATGCGGTCCTCCCCGCGAGGCCGCCGGGGCGGGCGAGGAGGACGACGGCGAGCAGGAGCACGACCGACGCCTCCCCGACGCCGGCGGCGGCGTAGTAGCCGGCGAATTGTTGTACGAGGCCGACCAGGACGGCCGCGACGGCCGAGCCGGTCACCGAGCCCATGCCGCCGATGACGACGACGATGAAGGCGAAGATGAGCATCGAGGTGCCCTGCCCGGGGGAGACGTTGCCGAAGTAGACGCCGGCCAGGGCGCCGGCGAGCGCGGCGGCGGCGCCGCCGATGGCGAAGACGACGGTGAAGGCGGTGCGGACGTTGATGCCGAGGGCGGTGACCATCGTGCGGTTCTCGACGCCGGCGCGGACGATGAGCCCGAAGCGGGTGCGGTGCAGGAAGAGCTGGAGGGCGGCCAGGACGATCACGGCTGCGCCGATGAGCAGGAAACGGTCGTTGGGCACGATGGCGCCCAGGACGCGGGTGGTCTCGCCCGTCCAGGCCGGCTTGGGGAAGATGACCGGGTCGGCGCCGAAGGTGGCCTGGAGCAGCGCGACGCCCGCGAGGCTGAGGCCGACCGTCACCAGGACCTGTTCGATGGTCCTGGTGTACAGGGGGCGGATGAGGACCACCTCGACCAGTACGGCGACGGCCGTGCCCGCGGCGACTCCGAAGACGACGGCGAGGACGAAAGGCATGTGCGCGGAGGCCCACCAGGTGCCGTAGGCGCCGACTGCCAGGAAGAGGCCGTGCGCGAAGTTGAGCACGTCGGCCAGGCCGAAGATCAGGGAGAGGCCCGACGCGATGAGGAAGTACAGCGCGCCCAGCCCGAGCCCGGTGAGCGTCAACAGGACGACGTCGCTCACGACACCTCCCGAAGGGCAGGCGACGCGCCCAACCCCAATCCAGAAACCGCCGACAGGACGACGACACTCACGACCCTCGGCAGGCGGCGGGTGCAGGCAGGATCCCCGAACAGAGCGGCAACAACGCCCACAACACCACCAGACGCCAAACAAGCAACGAAGGTCATGAAACCCCCCAGCAGATCGCGCGTGGACGCAGAGTCCCCGAACAGAACGGCAACAACGTCACCAGACGCCGAGCGAGCGACGAAGATCGCGAAACCCCCAGCAGATCGCGCATGAACGAAGCCGCGACAACACCGAACGCCACCCAAGCGACGAAGGTCATGAGACCCCCAGCAGATCGCGCGTGAACGAAGCCGCAATAACGCCGAACGCCAGCCAAGCGACAAAGGTCATGAGACCCCAGCAGATCATGCGTGAACGAAGCGGCGACAACGCCGAACGCCACCCAGGCGACAAAGGTCATGAGACGCCCAGCAGGTCGCGGGTGAGGGCGGGGTCGCCGAGGAGGGCGGCGGCGGTGCCGGTGTGGACGACGGCGCCCTGTTCGAGGACGACCACGTGGGAGGCGATGCGGCGGACGAGGCCGAGGTTCTGCTCGACGAGCAGGATCGGGACCTCGGTGGCGGCGCGTTCCAGGACCGCGGCCACCTCGGTGACGATTCTGGGCGCGAGTCCTTTGGTGGGCTCGTCCACCAGGAGCATCCGGTTGTCGTTGAGCAGGGCGCGGCCGATCGCGACCATCTGCTGCTGGCCGCCCGACAGGGTGCCGGCGCGCTGGGCGGCGCGGCGCTTCAGCTCCGGGAACATCTCGTGGACCAGGTCGTAGCGGTGCGGGCCGGGGCCGCGTTCGGCGAGGCGGAGGTTCTCCGCGACGGTGAGGCCGGCGAAGACGTCGCGGTCCTCGGGGGCGTAGCCCAGGCCCAGCCGTACGATCGTGTGGGTGGGGAGGGCGGTGATGTCGTCGTCCGCGAGCCGGATGGAACCGGTTTTGGGGACGATGCCGAGGATCGCCTTCAGGGTGGTGGTCTTGCCGGCGCCGTTGCGGCCGAGGAGCGCGGTGACGCCCTGGCGGGCCACGCTGAAGGTGACGCCCTGCAGGATGTGCGAGCCGGCGATCCGCACGTGCAGGTCCGCGACGTCGAGCAGCGGGGTCACAGCGGCTCCCCCAGGTAGGCGTCCTGGACGGTCGGGTCGGCCATCACCTTCGCCGGCGTGTCGAGGGCGAGCAGGCTGCCGTGGTGCATGACGGCGACCCGGTCGGCGAGGCCGAGGAGGACGTCCATGTGGTGCTCGACCATGAGCACGGTGCGGCCCTGTTCGCGGTGCACGGAGCGGATGACGTCGGTGAGCGCGGGCACGTCGGCGGTCCCCACGCCGGCCATCGGCTCGTCGAGGAGGATGAGGCGGGGGTCGGTGGCGAGCAGGATGGCGATCTCCAGTTTGCGCTTGTCGCCGTGGGAGAGGGAGCCGGCCGTCCGGGCGGAACGGTCCGCGAGGCCGACGCGTTCCAGGGCGTCGGCGGCGGCGGAGGCGGCCACCCGGTCGGCGTCGGCTCGCCGCCACAGCCGGAGGCAGCTGCCCCGGTGGGCCGCGGCGGCCAGCCGTACGTTCTCCCGGGCGGTGAGGGCCGGGAAGACGCTTGAGGACTGGAAGGTACGGCCGAGGCCGCGGCGGGCCCTGCGGTGGGGCGGGGCGTGCGTGATGTCGGCCCCGTCGAGCTCGATCGTGCCCGAGGTGGGGCGGACCAGGCCGGAGACGAGGTTGAACAGCGAGGTCTTCCCCGCGCCGTTGGGGCCGATCACGGCGACGAACTCCCCTTCCGCGACGTCGAACCCGACGTCGGTCACGATCTGGGCGCCGCCGACCGCCCAGCCGAGTCCCCGTACCCGCAGGACGGTCACTTCTGTACGACCGGCGGGGTGACGGCGGTGGCTTCGAGCTTCTTGACCAGTTTGGCCTTCGGGGTGGCGCCGCCGGTCAGTTTGGCCTGGAACATCGGCTGGAGCAGCGCGTGGTCCTCGGCGCGGACGGTGAGGGAGCCCTTGACCCCGTCGAAGGTCCAGCCTTCGAGGGCCTTGACCATGGCGTCCGGGTCGTCGCCCTGCTCCGCGGCGTGCGCGATCATCTGTGCGCCGGTGAAGCCGTCCACGGTGAACAGGTCGACGGTGCCGCCGGCCTTGGTGACCTTCTCGGTCATGATCTTCTCCAGCTCGGTGCCGCCCGCGCCCGCGAAGTAGTGGGACAGGAAGTTGACCTTGCCCGCGACGCGGCCGTAGGCGGGCCAGGTGGCGGCGATGTCGAGGCCGGTGACGACGGTGGTGGCGTCGAAGACGCCCTGCTGGCCGAGCGCGGTCCACATGCTCTGCGCGGTGGTGCCCGCCCAGGCGACGAACAGCAGGTCGGCTTCGGACGCCTTGGCCTGGGTGGCGAACGGGGTGAAGTCGGTGGCGCTCGCGGGCACCAGGAGTTGCTCGATCCGCGCGCCGGCCGCGCCGAGCACGGCGTTCACCCCGGCCACGTTGGCCTGGCCGAAGGCGCTGTCCTGGGCGAAGACGACGACGTTCTTGTCTCGGACGTCGCCGATGAACGCGGCGGCGGTGCTGATGTCCTGGGAGGTCTGCCTGCCCGAGCGGAAGGTGTACTTGCCCGCGCCGGTGACGGCGTCGGTGGCGGCCGGGCCCGAGACGAACAGCACCTTGTTCTGCTCGGCGATCGGCGCGACCTGCGTGGCCACCCCGGACGACGCCGAGCCGGCGAGGATCTTGTAGCCCTTGCCGATCAGGTCCTTCGCCGCGGAGACGGCCTTGGCGGGGTCTCCGCCGTCGTCCACCTCGGTGACCTCGACCACCCGGTCGCCGATCTTGCCGGTGCCGTCGGTGACGTGGTCGAGGCCGGCGTTGAAGCCTTCCAGGTAGAGCTTGCCGTAGGTCGCCAGCGGGCCCGACTTGGAGTAGACGAGCCCTACCTTGATCGGGCTGGTGTCCTTCGCGGGGCTCTTGTCGGCGTTGCCGCCGGGGTCCGGGGCGCCGGGGCTGCCGCATGCCGCGGCCAAGAGCAGCGCGGCGGCTGCGGCCAGGACCGCGGACGTACGGCTCGCGTGACTCTTTCGACCCATGGTCAGCTCTTTTCTCAGTCAAGTCGGTGTGTCTGGTGCACACGGAACATTCAGCGGTGCGTCCGGCCATGTTGGCCGAAACGCTAGGAGATCACCAACAGCGATTCCATGTGTGCGGGTCCCACACCCGGGGCTGGGGACAGGTGGATTCAGGGGGTGTACTCGATCGTGAGCGTGGCGGAGGTCCCGCCGGCGACGAAGACGTAGGCCGTCGAGGTGTGGGCCTGCTCGAAGCGGAGCCTCAGCTGGGTGGCGCCCGACCTGTTCAGGGCCGCCACGGGGAGGTCGGCCGTGACGGTCGTGGTGAACCTGGGCAGTTCGGCGGCGGCCGGGAGCGTCGGGGCGGCGGCCCAGTCGCCCGTCTCGATCCCGCAGCCGCCGAAGCAGCCGTTCCGCACGTCCACGAGGAGCCGGTTGGCCGCCCACGGGTCGCCGCTCACGCTCTTGCGGGTGACGGTCAGCCGGGCGCGGGTGACGGTGACGCCCGCCGGGATCGCGGCGGTGTCGAAGGACAGGACGGTCCGGTTGTGCTTCCCGTCGGTGCCCCTGCCCACCGCCAGTCCGAGGGTCTCCAGCGTGCCCACGACGGCCCCGGAGCCGTCCGCGGCGGCCTTGACGTAGCCGTCCCGCGCGGCGTCGTTGACGAGGGTGACCGTCGCCGGGCCGGAGGGTCCGCCTTCGAGGCCCCAGAAGGCGGCCATGTGCCGGGCCGCGCAGATGTTCGCGTCCACGATGTACGCGTTGCCCGCCGTACCGCAGTCGCCCGGGTCGATGGCCTGGGCGTGGCCCATGCCGGTGATCTCGAAGCTCTCCACCACGGGACGGCCGGCGGGGTCGCGGTAGACCTTGTGCGGATAGCCGGCCACGGTGTCGGCGACGTCGGCGGTCTGGTCGGCGCGGTGGGCGTCGGTCCACTGGTCGACCAGCTCGCGGGTGTTCGCCGGGTTGACGGTGCCGTCGCCGGTGCCGTGCCATACCGACAGCACCGGCCAGGAGGTGCGCGTGCCGCCGGCCGGCGAGGCCGCCCTGACCTTGTCCCCCCACTGCGCCGGGGTCCGGTTCACGCCCGGGTTCATGCAGGTCCACTCGCTGGTCTCGGGCGCGCACCGGTACGGCAGGCCGGCCGCGATCCCCCCGCCGGCGACGAGGTCGGGGTAGACGGCCATCAGGGCGGCGGCCATTCCACCGCCCGCGGACAGGCCGGTGACGTAGACGCGGGCGGGGTCGATCCCGTTGTCGGCGCCCATTCTGGCGATCATCTGCTTGATCGACAGGGCTTCACCCTGGTCCCGGGTCGTGTGCTCGGTCTTGAACCAGTTGAAGCACTTGAGCGGGTTGCCGGTGGTGGTCTGCTGCGGGAGGAGCAGGGCGAAGCCGATCTGGTCGGCGAGCCGGGTCCAGCCGGTGTTCTGGCCGAAGGTGGTGGCGTCCTGGCTGCAGCCGTGCAGCGCGACCACCAGGGGGCGTCCGGCGGGGAGGCCGTCGGGCACGTAACGGAGCATCTGCAGGCGACCGGGGTTGGAGCCGAACCCGGTGACCTCTTCGATCGCGGCGGCTTGGGCGGGGTGCACACCGGCGACGGCCAGGAGCACGGCGAGAATGACGGCTAAACGGCTCACGGGAAACTCCTGGTTCACAGGCCCGGCATTTGCCCGTCACGTTACGTGCGGCCGTCGTCGCGGGATATGTGCTGATCCACAGTTTGGCCCTCCGGCGGAGTATGGGTCACCCACTCCTCCAGTTCCGCGAAGGCCGCGCGGTAGGCCGGCAGCATCGGCGTCAGGCGGCCGGGGAAGGCGTCGCAGAAACCGTCGACGTGGTTGCCGCCCTCGATCCGGTGCAGCCGGTGCGACGACCCGCGACCCGCCCGCTCGACCAGGGCGGCGTAGGCGTCGGCGTGCAGCGTGATCGGCAGCAGCGCGTCGAGCGTCCCGTGCAGGGAGATCAGCGGGCGGCCGATTCTGCCGGTGAGCGCGATCCGCTCGACGGCCTCGCGCACCCGGCCGGGGCGCGAGGTGTAGTCGTAGGCTGCTTCGTCGCCTTCGTAGGAGGGGTCGACGCTCGCCCGGTAGATCCGCTGGGTCAGGTCCCAGTAGATCCGGTGGTGGGCCTCCCAGAGGAATTCCGAGCCCGCGGGGAACCCGGCCGCGATCATGGCGGCGTGCGCCTCGGGCGAGCCCGTGTCGCGGTAGGCCGGGTAGTGCCTGAGCGCCGCCGGCAGGTAGGTCAGCAGGTTGGGCCCCTCGGCCCGCCACAACGGCCCCGCCCAGTCGACGCCCCCGTCGAACAGGTCGGGGTTGTTCTCCAGCTGCCACCTGGTCAGGTAGCCGCCGTTGGAGACACCCGTCATGAACGTCCGCGCGGGCGGCGAGCCGTAGTACCGCCCCGCCGTCCGCCACGCCGCCTCGGCCAGCTCGGTCGTACGGCGGTGCCACTCGGCCAGTGCGTCGCCCGGGAGGGTGCCGGCGGTGTGGAACTCCGGGCCGCAATTGCCCTTGTCGGTCGCCGCGAACGCGTAGCCGCGGGCGAGTACCCAGTCGGAGATCAGGTAGTCGAGGGCGTACTGGCGGCGGACCCCGGGCGCGCCGGTGACCACCAGCCCGCCGTTCCAGGTCACCGGCAGGCGCACCACGAACTGGGCGTCGTGGTCCCAGCCGTGGTGGGAGTTGAGGCGGGAGGAGGAGGGGAAGCAGCCGTCGATCTGCCAGCCGGGGACGCCCGCGGGGTTGCGGGCGTCGCTCGCGTGCAGCCCGGCCCAGTCGTCCGGCACGGTCTTCCCCGCCGCGGTGGTCAGGTCGTCGAGGAAGACGGCGGTCTGCAGGTCGGTCCCGGCAACCGAGGGCAATGTGGTCACCGACGTACCCTAGGCACCTTCCCGCCCGGCCTCAACGTGCCTGCCACCCATACGCGGGGTGGCAGGCACGTGTCGGCTCACTGGGTGAGGGCCCGCAACCCCGGGAGCACCCGGTCGTCGAACCCGAACAGCGCCTGGTTCTCCCACCCGTTGCCCGACGACGGGTCGGCCGGGTCCCAGCCGTTGCCCCGCACCCCGGTCCAGGTGGCCTCCCAGTAGAAGACGCCCAGGCCGCGCTGCCCGGGGACGGCCCTGACGATGTTCACCAGGTCGCGCATCATCGCCGACTGCCCCGCGGTCGTGGCCGGGTAGCCCTGGTACGGCACGGCGGAGCTGATGATGTTCGGGTAGCCGTCGTCGTCGCCCGTGGTGAAGGGGTAGGCGGTCTCCACCACGACGACCGGCTTGCCGTACCTCGCGGCCACGTCGTTGAGGTTGGTCTTGAAGGCGGCCAGGGTGCCGTGCCAGTAGGCGTAGAAGGACAGGCCGATCACGTCGTAGCGGATGCCGTGGGCGGCGGCGTTGTCGAACCACCAGCGGTACAGGCCGTTGTCGGCGCCGTCGGCGAGGTGCAGCACCACGCGGGTGGCGGAGGAGACCGCCTTGGCCGCGTCGTGGCCGGCGTTGAGCAGCGCGGCCATGTTCGGCCATCTGTCGTAGCGGCCGTCGGGCCACAGCAGCCCGCCGTTCAGCTCGTTGCCGATCTGCACCATGTCGGCCGTGGTGCCCTGCGCCCTGAGCGCGCCGAGCACGTCGTAGGTGTGGTCGTAGACCGCCTGCCGAAGCCGGTCGAACGGCAGGGAGGCCCAGGCGGCGGGCTTGTTCTGCTTGCCGGGATCGGCCCAGCTGTCGGAGTAGTGGAAGTCGACGAGCAGGCCCATGCCGAGCGCCTTGGCCCGGCGGGCGGTGGCCAGCACCTGCGTCTTGGTGTTGTAGCCGTCGGCCGGGTTCACCCAGACCTTCAGCCTGACGTAGTTGAGCCCGCCGTCGCGCAGGATGGTCAGCGCGTCGGCCCGCTGCCCGTTCTCGCGGCGGTAGACGCCGCCGAACGCCTCGGACTTGGCCAGGCTGGAGATGTCCGCGCCGCGGATCGGCGGCACGGGGGCGCTGGCGGTCGCATACGCCGGCTGCCCGGCCAGGGGTAACAGGAGCAGGAAGCTCGCCAGAAGCGTGGCGATGCCCTTCTTCATGGGTTCCTCCGGGGGGTGGTCGCGACGACGATGACGCCGCCGGGGGGCACGATCACTTCACCGTCGTACTGCCTGCCGTCGAGCACGCCGGTGCCGGTCACGTCGTGCGCCGTGGCCGGGCGGTCGTCGTGGTTGATCAGGAAGACGTGCGCGCCCCGCCGTACCGCTTCGAGGGTGTCGGGCAGGTCGCGGGGCCGGGTGACGCCCGCGTGGTCGAGGACCTGGCGCAGCAGGTCGCGGGGGTCCAGGGCGGTCGCGGCGTACCAGGCGGTGCCCGCGCCGAGGTCGTGCCTGGTGATCGCGGGATGGCCCGCGTCGGGCCCGTCCGCGAAGTCCTGTACGGCACGCGCACCGGCCGGCCGGACCCGTTCGGACCAGATCCGGCCCGTTCCCCCCGTTCCACCGCTTGTGCCGCCCGCGCCGAGCCGTACGGTCGCGCCTTCGGGGAGGGGGTGGAACTCCTCCACCCACAGGCCGAGCACGTCGCGCAGGGCGCCGGGGTGGGCGCCGGGGTGGATGGCGTCGTTCTCGTCGACGATGCCGGAGAAGAAGGAGACGACCAGGTGACCGCCCGATTCGACGTAGCGGTGCAGGTTCTTGCCGGCCGCCTCGGTGAGGAGGTAGGCACTGGGCGCGACAACCACCCGATACCCCGAAATATCGGCCGAAGGGTGGACGAAGTCGACGGTGACGTGTTCGCGCCAGAGCGCCGCGTAGTACGCCTCCACCCGTTCCCGGAACCGTACGTCGACCGACGGCCGCCACTCCAGTTCCACCGCCCAGTACGACTCCCAGTCCCAGACGACGGCGACCTCGGCCTCGACCAGCGAGCCGCGTACCCCGGCGAGCCTGCCCAGGTCGGCGCCCAGGTCGACGACCTCGCGCCACAGGGCGGAGTCGGTGCCCGCGTGCGGCAGCATCGCCGAGTGGAACTTCTCCGCGCCGTAGCGGGAGGCGCGCCACTGGAAGAAGAGCACCGAGTCGGAGCCGCGCGCGACGTGGGCCAGGCTGTTGCGGCGCATCTCCCCCGGCCGTTTGGCGAGGTTGCGCGGCTGCCAGTTGACCGCGCCGGTGGAGTGTTCCATGATCATCCACGGCCGGCCGCCCGCGACGGACCTGGTGAGGTCGGCCGCCATGGCCAGCTCGATGTGCGCGTCGGCCCGCCCGGAGTCGAGGTAGTGGTCGTTGGAGACGACGTCCACCTCTCCCGCCCACCGCCAGTAGTCCATCGGCTTGCAGTTGGGGATCATGAAGTTGGTGGTCACCGGGAGGTCGCTGTGCGCGCGGATGGCCTCGCGCTCGCGGCGGAAGTTGGCGATGTGCGCCTCGACGGAGAACCGCGCGAAGTCGAGCTGGAGCGCCGTGAGCTGGCCGACAGGCGAGATCCTCGGCGGCTCCACCTCCTCCAGCGAGCCGTACGTCAGGCCCCAGAAGGTCGTCCCCCAGGCCGTGTTGAGCTCGGCCACGTCGCCGTGGCGGTCCCGCAGCCAGTCGCGGAACGCCCCGGCCGAGGTCTCGCAGTAGCACTGCGGGTTGGCCCAGCCGTACTCGTTGTGGACATGCCACATCGCCGTCGCCGGGTGGTCCGCGTAGCGCTCGGCGAGCCGGCCGGCGATCCGCGCGGAGGCGGCGGCGTAGTCGGGCGAACTGGGGCAGAAGCTGTGCCTGGAGCCGCCGGCCAGCACCTGCCCCTCACGGCCGACCAGCCGGCTCGCGGGATAGCGGTTGCGGAACCACACGGGCGGCGAGGAGGTCGGCGTCGCCAGGTCCGCCTTGATCCCCGAGGCGGCGAGCAGGTCGAGGATCCGGTCGAGCCGCCCGAAGTCGTACTCCCCCTCGGCGGGTTCGAGCAGGCTCCAGTTGAAGATGCCGAGGCTGACCAGGTTCACCCCGGCCTCGCGCATCAGCCGCACGTCGTCGTGCCAGACCTCCTCGGGCCACTGCTCGGGGTTGTAGTCCCCGCCGTACGCGAGGCCCTCCGGCAGCACGGGATAACCGGGCAACTGCTCTCCCTCGTCAAAAGCTCTGTGAACGTGCACAGTAATTCACGGCCAGCGATTCGGGAAGCTTTAGACCCTTATACAGGTATTTAACGAGAGCGTAACGAGCATTGACAGCCGTTGGGGCGGGCTCTCAGTCTGTGAACGCTCCCAGAACGCATCGGAGGAACGTATGCGTACGAACCGGCTCGCACTCGCGGCCCTTGCCGTCACCCTGGCCGCCGGCTGCTCCGGCGCCCCCCAGGAGACGGCCTCCCCCAGCAAGGCCCCGGCCGGCCCGGTCACGCTCACGTACTGGACCTGGGTCCCGAACATGGACAAGATCGTCAAGGTCTGGAACGCCGCTAACCCCGACATCACGGTCACGGTCAGCAAGCAGGCGGGCGGTGACGACGCCGCCGCCAAGTTCCTCACCGCAGCCAAGGCCGGCAACCCGCCCGACCTGGTCCAGGCCGAGTACCAGATGCTGCCCTCGTTCGTCGCCGCCGACGCCGTCGCCGACCTCACCGCCGAGACCGCGCAGGCGAAGGCCGAGTTCGGCGAGGGCATCTGGGGCCTGGTCACCCTCGGCACCGACGCCGTCTACGCCCTCCCCCAGGACAGCGGCCCGATGATGCTCTACTACCGGCGCGACCTGTTCGACAAGTTCGGCATCGAGGTGCCGAAGACCTGGCAGGAGTACGGCGAGGCCGCCAGGACGGTGCACAAGAAGGACCCCGAGGTCTTCCTCGGCACCTTCTCCAGCAAGGACCCCGGCTCCTTCACCGGCCTCGCCCAGCAGGCCGGCGCCCAGTGGTGGTCGATCTCCGGCGAGTCGTGGAAGGTCGCCATCAACGACGCGGCCACCACCAAGGTCGCCGACTTCTGGGGCGGCCTGGTCAAGGAGGGCGTCATCGACGGCCAGCCGTACTTCACCCCCGAATGGAACAAGGCGCTCAACGACGGCAAGCTGCTGACCTGGCCCTCGGCGGTCTGGGGGCCCGGGGTGCTGTCGAGCAACGCGCCCAAGGCCAAGGGCAAGTGGGCGATCGCGCCGCTGCCGCAGTGGAGCGCCGGCGAGAACAGCAGCGGCTTCTGGGGCGGCTCGTCCACGGCGGTCGCCGAGAAGTCGCCCAACCGGGCCGCCGCCGCCAAGTTCGCCACCTGGCTGAACACCGACCCGGAGGCGCTCGAACTGCTCGTGAAGGAGGGAGCCGTCTACCCGGCGGCCACCAAGGGCGGCGCACTGCTCACCGAGGCGCCCGACTACTTCTCCAGCCAGCCCGACTTCTGGCAGCAGGTCGCCGCCATCTCCGCCACCGCGCGCGGCTTCACCTTCGGCCCCAACGTGAACGTCACGTACAACGCCTTCAAGGACGGCTTCGACCAGGCCGTACAGGACAAGGCCGGCTTCGCGGCGGCCGTCGGCAAGATGCAGGAGGCCACACTCGCCGACATGCGGAAGTCCGGATTCCAGATCGCCCCATGAGAGCCAGCCGCGTTCCCTATCTCTTCCTCGCGCCGGCCATGGCGTTGTTCACGCTCTTCATGGCCCTGCCCATCGGCTACACGATCTATCTGAGCCTGCGCGGCGCCAAGGTCTCCGGGCTGGGACTCGGCAAGGGCGCCCGCAGCGAGATCTTCGTCGGGGCGGCCAACTACACCGACGCCCTGGCCGACGGCGCCCTGTGGAACGGCTGGCTGAGGGTGCTGGCGTACGGCCTGCTCGTGCTGGTCGTGATGCTCGGCCTGGCCCTGCTGTTCGCCCTGCTGCTGGACACCGCGCACGTACGGCTGGCCAGGTTCTCGCGGATCTCCATCTTCCTGCCGTTCGCCGTGCCCGGGGTGGCGGCCACCCTGATGTGGGGGTTCCTCTACCTGCCCAGCCTCAGCCCGATCCGCGCGGTGCTCGACGTGGACCTGCTCGGTCCCACCGCCGTCACCTTCTCGATGGCGAACATCGCCGTCTGGGGCGGCGTGGGGTTCAACATGCTGGTGCTCTACACGGCGTTGCGTGCCGTACCTCGGGCCTACTACGAGGCGGCCCGCATCGACGGCGCGTCCGAGATCCAGATCGCGCTGCGGATCAAGATCCCGATCCTGTTGCCCGCGATCATCCTGACCACCGTCTTCTCCATCATCGCCACCGTCCAGGTGTTCACCGAGCCGACCGCGCTGCGCCCGCTCACCAACACCATCAGCTCGACCTGGAGCCCGCTCATGAAGGTCTACCGGGACGCGTTCGTCACCGGCGACCTCTACTCGGCCGCCGCCACCTCGATCATCATCGCGGCGATCTCGCTCGTCCTGTCGTTCGGATTCCTGCGCGTCGTCCGCGACCGCGCCTTCGGGGAGGGCTGATGGCCGCCGCCACGCGCACCGCCGCACACGCGGCCATGCGGGGAGCCCTCCCACTCGGGTTCACCTCGACCGCCGTCCTGCTGCTCGGGGCGGTCTACTGCCTGTTCCCCGTCAGCTGGGTGCTGGTCGCCGCCACCAAGTCCAAGGCGGAACTGTTCTCGATCTCGGCCTTCGCCCCGGGCACCGGGCTGCTGTCGAACCTCGCCGACCTGGCGGCCTACCGCGACGGGGTGTTCTGGCTGTGGCTGCTGAACACCCTGCTGTACGCCGGGGGCGGCGCGCTGCTCTCCACGGTGGTCTCCACGGTGTCCGGCTACACGCTGGCGAAGTATCGCTTCCCCGGCCGAAACGTGATCTTCAACCTGCTGCTCGGCGGCATCCTGGTGCCCGCGGTGGTGCTGGCGATCCCGCAGTATCTGCTGTTCTCCACCGTGGGGCTGGCCGACACCTACTGGTCGGTGCTGCTGCCGCAGATCCTGCACCCCTACGGCATCTACCTGGCCCGCGTCTACGCCGGCGCCGCCATTCCCGACACGCTGCTGGAGGCCGGGCGGATCGACGGGGCCGGCCACGGGACGCTGCTGCGGAAAGTGGCGCTGCCGCTCATGCTGCCCGGCATGGTGACCATCTTCCTGTTCCAGTTCGTCGCCATCTGGAACAACTTCCTGCTGCCCTACATCATGCTGGGAGACGACCAGAAGTTCCCGCTCACCGTCGGGCTCTACACCCTTCTCGCGGCCGGCGCCAACCAGCCCTCTCTCTACAATCTGATCATCACGGGCGCGCTGGTGTCGATCATCCCGTTGATCGCGCTGTTCCTCACCATGCAGCGGTACTGGCGGACCGACCTGTCCAGCGGGGCCGTGAAGCACTAGTGGCCGCGCGGGGGGACAATGCAAGCGTGACGAAGCGCCCGACCATCCATGACGTCGCGGCGGTCGCGGGGGTCTCACGCGGCACGGTGTCCCGCGTGCTGAACAACGACCGCTACGTCAGCCCCGCCTCGGACGCGGCCGTGCGCCGGGCCATCGCCGAGACGGGCTACGTGGTCAACCGCAACGCCCGCAGCCTGGTCACCCAGCGCACCGGGTCGGTGGTGATGGTGCTGTCGGAGCCGCACGAGAAGCTCTTCGAGGACCCCAACTACAGCGTGACGATCCGCACCGCCATCCGCCGCCTGGCCGAACGCGACGTGTCGCTCGTCATGATGATGGCCGGCGACGACGGCGACCGCGACCGGGTGATCCGCTACGTGCGCGGCGGCCACGCCGACGGCGTGTTCCTGCTCTCCACCCACGCGGGCGACCGGATGGCCGACGTGCTGGTGGATCTCGCGATCCCCGCCGTCGCGCTGGGCGCGGTCATCGGCAGGGAGAACGTCATCCCGTACGCGGCGGCCGACGACCGCGAGGGGGCCCGCCAGATGGCCCGCTACCTGGTCGGCCAGGGCCGCAGGAAGATCGCGACGATCACCGGCCCGATGGACACGCCAGGCGGCATCCAGCGGCTGGAGGGCTTCGCCGACGTGCTGGGCCGCAAGGCGTCCAAGAAGCTGATCGAGCACGGCGACTGGACCCGGCTCAGCGGCGAGAACGCGATGGCGCGGCTGCTGGAGCGCACTCCCGACCTCGACGCGGTGTTCGCGGCCTCCGACGTGATGGCGGCCGGCGCCATCTCGGCCCTGCGGATGGCCGGGCGGCGCGTCCCCGAGGACGTCGCGGTGGGCGGGTTCGACGACTCCTCGGTGGCCGCGACGACCCACCCGCCGCTCACCACGATCAGACAGCCCCTGGCACGGGTCGCCGAGGAGACGGTCCGCCTCCTGCTCGACCTCATCGACGGCGCCGGCCACGTGACGTCGGTGATACTGCCGACCTCGCTGATCGTGCGCGAGTCCGCCTAGCGCGGCCTCCGGCACCGTTCAGGGCAGTTCGGCGAAACGCTCCACCGAGTCGGTCTTGCCGGAGACGATGATGTAGTCGCCGTAGGTCAGCACCGTCTCGGCGGTCGCGTAGGTGAACTCCTCGCCCTGGCTCTTGACGGCCACGATGGTCACGCCGTACTTGCGCCGCAGTCCCGACTCGCCGAGCGGCACGCCGATGTAGTCCTTGGGCGGGCGGCTCTTGATCAGCGCGAAGTTCTCGTCCACCTCCAGGTAGTCGAGCATCCGGCCGCTGACCAGGTGGGCCACCCGCTCCCCCATGTCGTGCTCGGGGAGGACCACGTGGTGGGCGCCGATGCGGTTCAGGATCCTGCCGTGCTGGCGGCTGATCGCCTTGGCCCAGATGTCGTCGATCTCCAGCTCCACCAGCAGGGACGTGGTCAGGATGCTGGCCTCGATGTCGTTGCCGATCGCGACCACCGCGCGGTAGAAGTCGGGCACCCCGAGCTGCCGGAGCGCCTCCAGGTCGGTGGAGTCGGCCGTGGCGAGCTGGGTGATCTGCCCGGCGAGACTCTGCACGATCTTCTGACGGTGGTCGATGGCCAGCACCTCGGTGCCTCGCCGGGTGAGTTCCAGGGCCAGCGAGCTGCCGAACCGGCCGAGCCCGATCACCACGACCGGGTCGTTTCTGGTGTCAGCCAACGATGATTCGCTCCTCGGGTAGTTCGTAACGGCGGGTGCGTTCGCGTAGCGCGAGCGCGGAGCCGAGGGTGAGCGGGCCGATCCGGCCCACGAACATGAGCAGCACCAGCAGCAGGTGCCCGGCCGGGGTCGCCTGGGAGGTGATGCCGGTGGACAGCCCGTTGGTACTGAAGGCCGAAATCACCTCGAACAGTACTGCGTCCAGGCTGTGCGAAGTCAGGACGAGCATGACGTAGGTGGACACGGCGACCAGGGCCACCCCGATCAGGCTGATCGCGATCGCCTGCCGCTGGACGTGCTCGGGGAGCCGCCTGCGACCGACGTTCACCCGGGTCTCGCCGCGCAACTCGGCCCAGATCACCAGGGCCAGCAGGCCGAAGGTGGTCACCTTGATGCCGCCCGCGGTGCCCGCGCTGCCGCCGCCGATGAACATCAGCACGTCGGTGACCAGCCAGCTCGACGGGGTCATCTGCGAGATGTCGAGGGTGTTGAACCCGCCCGAGCGCGGCATGACGGCCGCGAAGAAGCTCGCGAGCATCTTGCCCGAGCCGTCCAGCCCGCCCAGCGTCCTCGGGTTGTCCCACTCGGTGCCGAGGAAGACGAAGGTGCCGATGACGAGCAGCGCGGCGGTCACCGTGACCGTGATCCTGGTCAGCACCGACCAGCGGCTCGGACGCCGCCAGGTGCGCGACAGCTCGAACATCACCGGATAGCCGATCCCGCCGACGATCACGGCCAGCGCGATCGTCAGGCAGATCCACGGATCGGCCACGAACCGCATCAGATTGTCGGGCCACAGGGCGAACCCGGCGTTGTTGAACGCCGACACCGCGTGGAACACACCCAGGTAGACGGCCCTGCCGAGCGGCTCGCCGTACCCGGTCACGAACCTCAGGGTGAGGATCGTCGCCACCACGGCCTCGCAGGCCAGGCTGAACAGGACCACGTTCCGCACCAGCCTGCGCAGGTCGGTCATCCGCAGCGTCTTGGTCTCGATCTGGGCGAACAGCCGGGCGCGCAACCCGAGCCTGCCCGCGACGAGCACCGTGAGCAGCGTCGCGAGCGTCATGATGCCGAGCCCGCCGACCTGGACCAGCGCGGCGATCACCACCTCGCCGAACGTCGACCAGTGGGCGGCGGTGTCGACGGTGACCAATCCGGTCACGCACACCGCCGAGGTCGCGGTGAACAACGCGGTCAGCCACCCGGCCGACTCTCCCGAGGTGGTGGCGACGGGCAGCGCGAGCAGCCCGGTGCCGGTCAGCACGACCGCTCCGAAGCTGCTGACCACGACCTGGGCGGGACGATGGAACCGGTCGAGCAGCGCGGCCCCGAAGGAACCGGTCCGGCTCATTCGACTCTCCGCACGGACGACGAGGGAAACGACATGGGGGACAACTTTGGCGACCTCACACCAGATAGCGCAACCAAAGGTACGGCGTCGCCAGGGCGACCGTCACCACGGTGACGATGAGGCCGTACTTCGTGAACTCCCAGAAACTGATCGGCGTGCGGTTGCGTGCGGCGATGCCGAGGATGACCACGTTCGCGGCCGCGCCGACGGCGGTGGCGTTGCCGCCCAGGTCGGCGCCCAGGGCGAGCGCCCACCACAGCACCTGGGCGTGCTCGTTGCCACCGTTCGCGGCGACCAGCTCGGCGACGATCGGGCTCATGGTCGCGACGTAGGGGATGTTGTCCACGATCGCCGACAGCCCGGCCGACGCCCACAGCAGACCTATCGTGGTCAGCCCCAGGCGTCCCTCCGTGGCGCTCACCGCGGCCTGCGAGATCTGGCCGATGACCCCGGTCTCGACCAGCGCGCCGACCATGACGAACAGCCCGGCGAAGAACACCAGGGTCGGCCACTCGACCTCGCGGATCGCCTCCTCCGTGGTCACCTTCGTCGCGGCCACCAGCAGCCCCGCCCCCAGGACGGCCACCACCGACGGCTCGTAGTGCAGCATCGGATGCAGCACGAACCCGGCCATCACCAGCGCGAGCACCGCCAGGCTCTGCCACAGCAGCCGCGGGTCGGCGATCGCCTCCCGCTCGTTCAACGCCATGATCTCCGCCGCCCGCTCCGGGTCGTAGCGGAACGTCCTGCGGAACATCACCCGGCACAGCCCGATGAACACCACCATCAGCACGATGATCAGCGGCGCCAGGTGGACCAGGAAGTCGTTGAAGGTCAGCCCGCCCCGGCTGGCGATGATGATGTTGGGCGGATCGCCGACCAGCGTGGCGGTGCCGCCGATGTTGGAGGCCATCGCCTCGGCGATGAGGTACGGCGCGACCGGCAGCGCGAGCCGTTCGCACACCAGGAAGGTGACCGGCGCGATCAGCAGCACCGTGGTGACGTTGTCGAGCAACGAGGAGGCCAGGGCGGTGATCACCACCAGCAGCACCATCAGCCGGAACGGCCGCCCTCTGGCCCGTTTCGCCGCCCAGATCGCCAGATACTCGAACACGCCGGTCTGTTTGAGCACCCCGACGATGATCATCATGCCGAGCAGCAGAAAGATGACGTTCCAGTCGATCCCCGAGTGCTCGGAGAAGAAGGCGGCCCCGGCGTCGGTGGCGTGGATCAGCAGCATCAGCGCCGCCCCGCCCAGCGCCGCGGCCACCCGGTGGATGCGCTCGGTCGCGATCAACGCGTACGCGCCGAGGAACACCACCACCGACAACCATGCGACCAGCGTCACGGGAAGAGCACCTTGTGCATCGGCCGGCTCCTTTCGGCAAGGCGAAATGAACTGCCGACCAGACTTCCCGGCGCACCGAGAGCCAACCTACCAAGGTCCGCACAGGGGACGGGACGCAGGGGATCTCCGGGATGATGACCGATTCCTGCAAGCCACCCGCCGGAGACCCTGCTCATGATTGGTTCCATGAGTACAGACGCGTTCATGGCCACCCACGCCCGGCCGCTCGACCGCCGCCGCTACGACCTGGTCACGGGCCGCGGCGACGCCGACGGAGCGCTGTCGGCGCTGGCCGCCCACCGCAACCCCGACCTGGGGTACGGCTGGGCCCTGGAACCCGACCTGCGCGCGCGGGGCAGCCAGCCGGTGAGCGCGCTGCACGCCTTCGAGGTGTTCGAGGAGATCGGCCCCGCCACCAGCCCGCAGGCGGCCGAGCTGTGCGACTGGCTGGCCTCGATCACTCTGCCCGACGGCGGGCTGCCCTTCGCGTTGCCGATTCCCGACACCGCCGGCTGCGCCCCGTTCTTCATCCAGGTGGACCCCTCGGCGTCGTCGCTGCACATGACGGCCATGCTCGCCGCCATCGCGCACCGCGTCGGACGGCACGACAAGGCGGTGGCCGGGCACCCGTGGCTCGACCGCGCCACCGAGCACTGCCTGCGGGCGATCCCCCGGCTGGCGGGTCCGGGCCACGCCCTGGAGTTCCGGTACGCGTTGCAGTTCCTCGACGCGGCCTGGGAGACGCGTCCCGCCGCCGCGGGTGAGCTGGAGCGGCTGGCGGCGTTCCTGCCGGCCTCCGGCTTCCTGCCCGTCGAAGGCGGCGCGGCGGACGAGGGGATGCGCCCGCTCGACTTCTCCCCCGACCCCGACCGGCCGCTACGCGCCTTCTTCACCGACGAGGTGATCTCCGCCGAGTTGGACAGGCTCGCCGGGGAACGACAGGCCGACGGCGGCTGGGTCGTCGACTGGGCAGCCCGCTCACCGCTGGCCGCCCTGGAGTGGCGCGGCTGGGCGACCGTACGCGCGGTCAAGATTCTGAACCGCCACTCGCGCCCGCTCACCTGAAGCCCGGCCTCTTCGCGTGGTTTCAGCAGATGGTTGCAGTGGCTGTTGAAGGACGGCCCAACAGCCGGTCCCGGGGCCCTGCGCGGGGCCGCGCTACCGCCGCGCTAGTCGCCCGCCAACGCCCGTCCCGATAATCGCCACAACCATCACTAGTAGGAGATACGAGGGGGCAGGATGAAGATCATCGACAAAGCTCTGGCGCTGGTACTTCCGGAGGAGAGGGCGTCGGCAATATGCGGATACCAGTACAAGTGCTTCCCGACCGGCTGGTACAGGAGGCTGTGCTGCTCGTCTTCCGGCGACAACTGCGGACCCTGGGAGAAGCGCGGCTCCTACTGCCCCTAGCGAGAAGACCCACCACGGGCCGTACCGTCAGAGGGGGAAGCCATCCCCGCGCTGTCGATCCCGGACGCGCCGACGGTCCGATCTGACGGCTATTCATCGCTGACGGGCCGGGCTCCGCAGGGGCCCGGCCCGTCCGTGCCGTGGTGGGTACGCCCGGCCCAACGGGTCCCGATCCTCGTCGACACCGAAGCCGCATGCGGCGAGTGGACCGATCGCCCCGCTACTTGGTTGCCCGACCCCAGGCCCGAAGAGCGTGGGTCAGTACCGCTCAGCATCGCGTCGAAGTATCCCGAGTATACCGACAGGCCGGTTTTCGCCGCGCGCGGTCAGTGTTCGCACGCGGCTTCCGCATGGCGGGGCCCTACCCGCGGCTTCGTCGCGTAGACGTCACCTGCCTAAGCCTCCGCGTCGGCGGTAGTCGCTCGGGGTGAGGCCGACGAGGTCGCGGAAGCGGCGGGCGAAGTAGGTCGGGTCGTCCCAGCCCACGGCCGCCCCGACGCGTGCGATCGGGGTCGTCGTCCGTGCCAGCAGCGTCGCCGCGCGCTCGGCCCTGACCCTGGCCAGGAAGGCGAGTGGGGACAGCCCGACGTGCCTGCGGAAGAGCCGGCCGAGGTAGGCGGCGTCGAGGCTGACCTGTCCGGCCAGGTCGGCGATCCGCCACTGGCGGGCGGGCGCGTCCTCCAGCAGCGCGATGACGGCCGCGACCGCCGGGTGCGGCGCGGCGGCCCGCTCGGGCTCCCGGCCGTCGGTAAGGATGCCGAGGACGCTGACCAGCCTGCCGAGTGTCCGGCCCGGCCGGCTGCCGGGGGCGGCGAGGTCGCGCGCCAGCAGGGCGATCTCCCCGATGGCCTCCGCCGCCGCGGCCGGTTCGATCCGGGTGACGATGACGCCGTGGGAGCCGGCGGCCATCGGCTCCGTCCACAGCAGGCGGCGGAAGGCGGGGATCTCGCGGAGCGGCGCGAGTTCGCCGCGCAGGGCCGCGGCGGAGACGCAGCAGTTGGCCACGGTCAGCTCGTCGCAGTCGCGGAACCCGTGCCACGCGCCAGGCCGCAGGACGATCACGTCTCCCTGCCGCATCCGCCGCTCGCCGTGGCTGGTCACGTGGGTCCCGGTGCCGGCCCCCAGCACCGCGATCTCCAGGAAGTCGTGGACGTGCGGCGCCACCTCGCCCGCCAGTTCGTAGCCCCCCAGTTCGTACACGCGGCCGAACACCGCCCCGCCGACGAAGGTGTCGTGCTCGTGCAACGCCGCTATGGCCGACATGTCGGAATCGTACGACTCTTCGCCGTAATCCGCCTAGCCTCTCGCCGGGCTCCTGGGAAAGGGTGGCAGCACAGGAACAACGGTAAAGGGAAAGGCCAGGCATGACTGCCACGCAGCACGTCACCGACATCGCACCGGACGGGCAGGTCGCCGCCGACCTCGTCACGGCCTACCGGGAGAACGGGTTCGTCCGGGTCCGCGGCATCCTCGGACAGCAGGAGGTCGAACGGTTCAGGACCGCGGCGGAGTCGATCCTGGCGGCGAACCGGTCCGACAGCACCGCCGGGGCCGTCTTCAGCCAGCTCGTCAACGTCTGGCGGCTCGACCCCACCGCGCGGGAGCTCACCCTGCACTCCCGGCTGGCCGGGGTGGCCGAGCAGCTCGCGGGCGTCCGGCTGCGGATCTGGCACGACCAGATGCTCGTCAAGGAGCCGCACAACGAGACGGCCACCGAGTTCCACCAGGACCAGCCGTACTGGCCGCACGAGCCCAACCGGCATGCCATCTCGGCCTGGATCGCGCTGGTCGACGTGCCGCCCGAGCGCGGCTGCATGACCTTCCTGCCCGGTACCCAGCACGTCACCGGGCTGCGGCCACAGGATCTCAACGAGGAGGACGACCTGTTCGAAGCCGATCCCTCGCTCCGGTGGCTCCCCCGTGTCACCGTCCCGCTCCGGGCGGGCGACTGCACCTTCCACAACAGCCACACCGGCCACATGGCCCTCCCCAACCGCACCGGCCTGGCCCGGCTCGCGCATGTCAACATCTACATGGACGAGGACACCCGTTACTCGGGGGCCGCGCACGTCGTGACCGACCCGCTCGGCCTCACCGCCGGCGACCGTCTCGACGGCGAATGGTTCCCCCGCCCCTGAGGCAACCAGCCGTGCCGTACCGTGTGTTTCCGGGCATCGCGCGGCGGTCGATCGGCACCGGGCGGCCATGTGGGACCGAACTCACGGCGGTTCGCGGCGAAGGCGGTCACGGCCACCGCCTCGACAACGCATGATGGGGGGACGTCCCCTACTTCAGCGAGGTGCCTTCCATGGCCGCCAACCCGGCCGGCCCCACGTCAGTCGAGGATCTTCGTTACCCCGCCCGCTCGCTGGTGCTGCTCGCCGGCCTGCCGGGCGCGGGCAAGAGCACACTCCTTGAACGCCTGTACGACCTGCGAGGTGATGAGAGGGAGCCGGTGCGCGGGGCCGGCGCCCTGGTGATCGACTCCCGCCAGTCGCGTAACCGGTGGGCCCCCCGGCTGCGCCTGATCACCCCGCGCGCCCGCACCCCGATCGTGCACGCCACCCACGTGTGGCGGATCGTGCGCGCCCTGATGCGCGGCGAGGCCGTCGTCGCCCACACCCGGGGCACCTGGCCGCATATCCTGCACGGCTTCGCCTGGCTCACCCGCAGGCTGGACGCCGAGCTGCACGTGATCCTGCTCGACGTGGAGCCGCACGTCGCGTGGGCGGGCCAGCAGGAGAGAGGCCGGGTCGTCACGATCTCGACCTTCGCCAGGCACTGCCGCCGCTGGCGCACGCTGGTGGCGCGGGCCCGCGGCGGGTCGCTGCCGCCGGCCACCGGTGTGACGATCCTCGACCGGCAGGCCGCCGACCAGCTCCGCGCGATCCGCTTCGACGACAGAGAACGGGTCAGGTGACCCGAGGCGCCGACGCCGGACCGGACCCTGCCCGCCATCACCGCACGCGGTGGGCGGGCAGGCGGCCCGTACGGCATGTCCAGCACCTGGGGCACGGTCCGCGTGCCGGGCGAGTACGGCAGGTCCGTCAGGCGGGGCGGCTGCGTGGGACGATGTCCGGATGGTGACTGTCGAGGACGTCCGGCGGCTGGCCCTGACCCTGCCCAGGACCCATGAAGCGCTCGTCAGGGACAGGGTCAAGTTCCGGGTCGGCGCCATCGTCTACGTCGGCTTCTCCGCCGATGAGACGATCATGGGCTTCGGGTTCCCCAAGGAGGAACGCGACGCGCTCATCGCGGCCGAGCCCGCCAAGTTCGAGCGGCCCCGCCCCTCCGACGAGCGCTTCAACTGGGTCCACGCCCGGCTGGCCGCCCTCGACGAGGCCGAGACCCACGAGCTGGTGGTGGAAGCCTGGAAGATGGTCGTCCCGAAGAAGGTCATCGCCGCCTACCTGGCCCGGTAGAGCCGCGCGCTTCGCGAAAGTGTCAGGGGCGCGTGAGAGCCTGGGCGGGTGCTTCGAGATCAGCGTGAGCCCATGGTCAGAGAGCTCGACGAGTCGGCCGGCCCCCGGTCCTGCTGGCGGGCCGCCGACGACGACGGCGGCGTCTGGCTGTTCGAGACCATCGAGGGCGACGGGCAGCAGTGGGCGGTGAAACAGATCGAGGTGGGGGCCGACCGCCGGATTCACCGATACTGGTGGCGGCATCTGGAAGACGACCACGGCTTCCTCACCGACCAGGCGGTGGAGATCTGGGAGAGAGGCACCAGCCCGCTCGATCCGGAGGATTTCCAGCGGGTCTGGGAGGCCGCCGTGTGCGCGTGCGGACAGGACCCGGCGGGCTCCGGTCACAGGTAGGGTGCCTGGGCAAAGGTGGCGGCGGTGATGGGGGTGGTCACGTGCTGGTCGTGCATGGTGCCTGGCTTGACGGGCGGCTCGGTCTGTGGGCCGAGGACACCTCGCTGACCACGGAGACCTCCTCCCGCGCCCGCACCCGGCCGCACCCGTTCGGCGCCGCCGCCGCGACCCTCGCGGCGGCCATCGGCGAACTCGCGGCCAAGGCCGAGGAACGCGAGCTCGCCCTGCTGCTGCCCGGATCGGCCAGGGGCCCGCTCCCCTCTCCGGAGTCCGGCATGGAGGGCGGCGCCCGAAGTCCCCGGCTCTCCTCCTGGCAGGTGCCCGCCCTCCTCCTCGCCCCCGTCGACGCCCTCCGTCTCCTCGACTCCCTCCCCACCCTCCAGGAACGGACCGCCGAGCCCGCCACGGAGGGCGAGCCCTCGGCGAAGCCCGCCACGAGAGCGGTCCGGACCGCGTCTCCTCCCGTGAACGGCGACGCCGAGTGGGGCCCCGGCGTCTCGCTGCGCTATCTCGGAGTGGTGGCGCAGGCGGCGCGCGGCCTGGTCAGGCGTGGCCGGGTGCTCCCGCAGCTCGTCACCGAGGACGGCGTGCACGCCGGACGGTGGTCGCCGGTGCTGACGGGAGGCGACGCCGCGGCGTTCCGGGAGCTGGCCCAGACGATGCCGCCGGTCTGCCGTGCCGCCGGAGGCGAGAGCCCGGCGGCGGCGGTGCTCCGCGACGCGCTCGCCGGGCTGGCCGACGCGGCGGTGCGCACCGCGTTGCCCGATCGTCTGCTGGCCGCGCAACGGCCCGGGCCCAGGAGCCCGCTGCCCGAGCGCTGGCTGTTCGCGCTGTCCAGCGCGGAGGCCGCGCTGCCCGGCGCCCGGCCGCGCGACGCCGAGGAGCTCGGCTCCGCCCTCCGCGACTGGCTCGCCGCCGCGCAACGGATGGACGGCCCGTTCCGGGTCTGCTTCCGGCTGATGGAGCCGGTGGACGACGACGACGGCTGGGAGGTGGAGTTCGCGCTCCAGTCGACCGACGACCCGTCGCTCTACGTGCCCGCCACCCGGATCTGGGCGGGCGAGCGGATCGCCGGACTGCCCAGGCGCCCGGACGAGACCCTCCTCGCCGGCCTGGGCCGCGCCGTACGGCTGTGTCCCGAGCTCTACTCCGCGTTGCGGTCCGCGCAGCCCTCGGGCATGGCGGTCGACACCGCGTGGGCCTTCACGTTCCTCCGTCACGCCGCGCCGCTGCTCCAGGCGGCGGGGTACGGCGTGCAGCTCCCGGCCTGGGCCGGCCGTAAGGGGCTGGGCCTGAAACTGACCACCCGCTCCCGCACCGGCCCGAAGGCGGTGGCCGGCCAGGGATTCGGCCTCGCCGAGCTGGTCGACTTCCAGATCGACCTGGCCATCGGCGACCACACGATCAGCGAGGCGGAGCTCGCCGAACTGGCTCAGCTCAAGGTGCCCCTGGTCCGGGTGCGCGGCCAGTGGGTCGAGCTGGACGACCGCCAGCTGAAGGCCGCCCTCAAGGTGGTCGAACGGCGGCGCAGCGGCGAGATGACCGTAGGCGAGGTGATCCGCGATGTCGTCGAGGGCGAGGACGAAGGGCTTCCGCTGCTCGACGTCGACGCGGACGGCGTGCTCGGCGACCTGCTCTCCGGTGAGGCCGACCGCCGCCTCTCCCCCGTCGCGACCCCCGCCACCTTCGACGGCGTCCTGCGCCCCTACCAGGAACGCGGCCTGTCCTGGCTCGCCTACCTCTCCCACCTGGGCCTCGGCGGCATCCTCGCGGACGACATGGGACTGGGAAAAACCGCCCAAACGTTGTCTTTGTTGCTTAACGAACGAATCGGACAAAGGCCGGCGGCGACGTTGCTGGTGTGTCCGATGTCGCTGGTGAGCAACTGGCAGAAGGAGGCCGCGCGGTTCGCGCCGTCGTTGCGGGTCTACGTGCACCACGGCAGCGGGCGGAAGCGTGAGGAGGAGCTGACGGCGGCCGTGGCGGAGGCCGATCTGGTGATCACCACGTACGGCACGGCCCTCCGCGACCTCGGCGCCCTGCGGGGGGTCGGCTGGGAGCGGGTGGTCTGCGACGAGGCCCAAGCGATCAAGAACAGCGCCACCAGGCAGGCGCAGGCCCTGCGATCGCTGCCCGCCCGGACACGGCTGGCGCTGACCGGCACGCCGGTGGAGAACCACCTGGCCGAGCTCTGGTCGATCATGGAGTTCTGCAATCCCGGCCTGCTCGGGCCCGCCAAGAAGTTCAGGACCCGCTACCAGGAGCCCATCGAGGCGCGGCAGGATGAGGAGGCGGCCGCGGCGCTGAAACGGGCGACCGGCCCCTTCGTCCTCAGACGCCTCAAGACCGACAAGTCGATCATCTCCGATCTGCCGGACAAGCAGGAGATCAAGGTCTGGTGCACGCTCACCCCCGAGCAGGGCACCCTCTACAAGGCCGTGGTCGACGACATGCTCGGCAGGATCGAGGGCAGCGAGGGCATCGAACGGCGGGGCAACGTGCTGGCCGCGATGACCAAGCTGAAACAGGTCTGCAACCACCCCGCCCACCTGCTCAAGGACGGCTCGCGGCTGGCCGGCAGGTCGGGGAAGCTGGCCCGGCTGGAGGAGTTGGCCGAGGAGATCGTCGAAGAGGGCGACAAGGCGCTCATCTTCACGCAGTACTCCGAGTTCGGCTCCCTCCTGCAGCCCTACCTCGCCGTCCACCTCGACCGTCCCGTGCTGTGGCTGCACGGCGGGCTGTCCAAGAAGAAGCGCGACGAGCTGGTCGACCGTTTCCAGAACGACGACGAGCCGATGCTGTTCCTGCTCTCGCTCAGGGCGGCCGGCACGGGGCTGAACCTCACCGCCGCCAACCACGTGATCCACGTCGACCGGTGGTGGAACCCGGCGGTGGAGAACCAGGCCACCGACCGCGCCTTCCGGATCGGCCAGACGCGGAACGTCCAGGTCAGGAAGTTCATCTGCACCGGCACTCTGGAGGAACGGGTCGATGAGATGATCGAGCGGAAGAAGGCGCTGGCCGACCGGGTCGTCGGCACCGGCGAAGACTGGATCTCCGAGCTGTCCACCGACCAGTTGCGCGACCTGTTCCGGCTCGACCCCGGGGCGGTGACCTGATGCCCTCCTGGTACGACGGCGACGGGCCGATCAGCGTCGAGGGCGGCATCCGGGCCCGCAGCACACGGGGCTCGATCGGCCGCCAGTGGTGGTCGCGCCGGTTCATCGACATCCTGGAGGGCATCTGCGACGCGGGCCGGCTCAGCCGCGGCCGTTCGTATGCCCGCAAGGGCCAGGTCCTCTCCCTCGACCTCTCCGCCGGCCTGGTCGAAGCCCAGGTCCAGGGTTCCCGGCCCCGGCCGTACGACGTCACGGTGCGAATCATGGCGTACGGCGAGGCCGCCTGGGGCCGGGTCGAGGAGTCGCTCGCCGGGCAGGCCCTCTACCGGGCGGCGCTGCTGGCGGGCGAGATGCCGAAGGAGATCGTCGACGTCTTCGACGCCCTGAGCCTGCCGCTCTTCCCCGCCGAGCTCGACATGGAGTGCTCGTGCCCCGACTGGGGTTTCCCCTGCAAGCACCTGTCGGCGGTCCTCTACCTGCTCGCCGAGGCCTTCGATCGGGACCCGTTCCTGGTGCTGGCCTGGCGCGGCCGGGCCAAGGACGATCTGCTCGACGCGTTGCGCGGCCTGGCCGACGATGACGAGGCGGCCGACCCGCTGCACGTCGACGAGGTGCCCTTCACCGACCGGATGAACGACTTCTACGCTCCCGCCGTCTCCCTCGGCCGCCTGCTGTCCCGCCCCGGTGGCGCCCCGCCCCCGCCCGATCTCCTGCTCCGTGCCCTGGATCCGCCGCCGGTCAAGGTGCGGCACATCCCGCTCCTCGACATCCTGCGCCCGGTCTACCGCGATCTGGCCGACTCCTAGATCTCCAGAGGGCTCCCCCGGCCTTCAGGCGCGCAGGTAGGCGAGCACGGCCAGGACCCGGCGGTGGTCGTCGTGGGCGGGTGGGAGGTCGAGTTTGCCGAGGATGTTCGCGATGTGCTTGGCGACGGCGGCCTCGGTGACCACCAGGGCGCGGGCGATGGCGGCGTTGGACCGGCCCTCCGCGATCAGCCCGAGGACCTCCAGCTCACGCGCGGTCAACCGGGTGAGCGGGTCGCGGCGGCGGCGGAGGAGCTGCCTGACCACCTCGGGATCGACGACGGTGTGCCCGGCGGCGACCCGTTCCAGGGCGTCGACGAACTCCCTGACGTCGCCGACCCTGTCCTTGAGCAGGTAGCCGATCCCGGTGCCGGATCCCGTGTCGAGCAGCTCGGCGGCGTAGGTCTGCTCCACGTACTGGCTGAGGACGAGCACCGCGAGCGACGGATGGCGGGCCCGTAGCTCCAGGGCGGCGCGCACCCCCTCGTCGGTGTAGCCGGGCGGCATCCTGACGTCGGCGACGACGATGTCGGGCAGGTGCTCCTCGACGGCGACGAGCAGCGCGCCCGCGTCGCCGACCGCGGCCACGACCTGGTGCCCGAAGCGTTCGAGCAGCCCGGCGAGACCCTCCCGGAGCAGCACCGCGTCCTCGGCGATGACCACCCTCAAGACGACACCCTCAAAACGACACCCCTCAAGACGACACTCCGAACGCCGCCCGCCCGCGCGGGATCGCCAGGTGCCCGGCTATCCGCATGGGATCTCCACCTCCAGCACGGTAGGCCCGCCCACCGGGCTGGCGAGGGACATCGTGCCCTCGGCGACCGCGAGCCGGTCGGCCAGGCCGGACAGCCCGGTGCCGGCGGCGGGATCGGCCCCGCCCCGGCCGTCGTCGCGGATCTCCAGCACCAGCACGCCCCGCACGACGCGCCCGCGCACCCGGCAGCGGGTGGCGGCGCTGTGCTTGGCCACGTTGGTGAGCGCCTCGGAGACCACGTAGTAGGCGGTCACCTCCGCCTGCGGCGGCAGCCGTACGGCCGGCAGCAGGATGTCGACGTCCACCGGGACCGGCGAACGGCCCGCCACGTCGTCGACCGCGGCGGCCAGCCCCCGGTCGGTGAGCACCTGGGGGTGCACGCCGCGGATCAGCTCCCGCAGCTCGGCCAGCGCGTTCCTGGCCTCCTCGTGCGCCTCGGCGACCTGGGCGGCCACGGCGGATCCCGGTGGCAGGTCGAGGCGGGCGAGGCCGAGTTTCATGGTGAGCGCGACGAGCCGCTGCTGGGCCCCGTCGTGCAGGTCGCGCTCGATGCGGCGGCGCTCGGTCTCGAAGGCGTCGACGAGCCGGGCCCGGGAGCGGATGATCTCCGCCTCGCGCGGCGCGAGCACGGCCCGGATGATGGTCGCGCGCGCCCCCGCCCAGGCGGTGATCGGGTAGGCGGCGAGCGGCAACGTCAGCAGGCCGAGGATCGACAGCGGGAGTCCGGCGGCCGGCGAGGCGCTCGGTTGCAGGGGCGCGGTGATCAGCATGACGGGAAGCCCCATCCCGAGTGTCACCAGGCCGAGGTCGATCCACCACAGCGCGGTCACGGAGACCACCCCGAAGCCGAACTCGCGCCACGTCGCCTGTTCCCTGAGCCGGGTGGCGAGCCAGGCGCGCGGACCGGGTCCGGCCCGCCGGTGCGGGTCGCGGACCGGCCCGAGGTCGACCAGCCGGAGCCGCCACCGCTCGAACCTGGCCAGCCCGAGGGCGGCGACCATCGTGAACACCAGCCCGGCGAGCACGGCGACCGGCACGCCGAACAGGTAGGCGGTGTGGACCAGGAGCGCCGCGACCAGCGCCATGGCCAGGCTGATCAGCAGGTACGCCAGGGACCGCCACGGCCACGAGGACGCCAGGAAGCGCAGCGGCCCACTGGCCATGGCCTCCAGGGCGGTACGGGCGATCACCCTCCAAACGGTAACCGACCGGCTCGGGCCGGGCAGTAGTGCTGGGACTAGCTTCCGGTCTCGTCCCAGCGCCAGTGTGCTCCAGGTCCGGCACGGCTTGGCTGGACGGCATGAAACCTAGAGAAACCGTCCAGCTCTGGTCGGTGCGCAAGGTGTACGGCCCGGCCGCGCTGCCGGTGAAGGCCCTGGACGGCGTGTCCATCGACTTCCACGCGGGAACCTTCACCGCCGTGATGGGTCCGTCAGGTTCGGGGAAATCCACCTTGCTCCACTGCGCCGCCGGGCTCGACCGCCCGACGGAGGGCAGGATCGTCATCGACGGCACCGACCTCGGCGGCCTGCACGAGACCGCGCTCACGCTGCTGCGCCGGGATCGGGTCGGGTTCGTCTTCCAGTCGTTCAACCTGGTCTCCGCGCTGACCGCCGAGCAGAACGTCGCCCTGCCGCTGCGTCTGGCGGGTCGCCGGCCGGAGCCCGCCGAGGTGCGCGCGGCGCTGGCCGAGGTGGGCCTGGCCGGGCGGGGCGGTCACCGGCCGAGCCAGCTCTCGGGTGGGGAGCAGCAGCGGGTCGCGATGGCCAGGGCGCTGATCACCCGGCCGGCCGTCGTGTTCGCCGACGAGCCGACCGGGTCGCTGGACACCAGGACTTCGCGTGGCGTGCTGGCGCTGCTCCGTGATCTCGTCGACCGTCAGGACCAGACGCTGATCATGGTGACCCACGACCCGGTGGCGGCGGCCCACGCCGACCGGGTGATCTTCCTGGCGGACGGCCGGGTGGTGGAGGAGGTCACCTCGGAGGTCACCGCCGGGTCGGTCGCGGCCCGGATGGCGAAGCTGGAGGCCGCGGCATGCTGAGCCTCGCAATCCTGCGGGAGCGCTGGAGCGGGTTCGCCGGAACGTTCGTCGCGCTCTGTCTCGGGGTGGCGATCCTGTCCGCGACCGCCCTGGCGTACCTGTCGGCGCAGCCGCTGGTGCCCGTACGGCTCGCGGGGGCGGCCGTGCTCGTCCAGGTCCCGGCCGCGGTCAGGGAGGACGGCAACTTCACGCCTGACCGGCCCTGGATGCAGGAGACGGCCGCGTCGCTGGCCGGGCGGCTGGCGGCGATCCCCGGCGTGGCGGCGGCCGTGCCCGACCTCGCCTTCTACGCCCAGCCCGTCATCGACGGCGAGCCGATCGGCGACGGGCGTGGCCACGCCTGGTCCGCCGCCGCGCTCGGGCCGTACCCGCTGACCTCGGGAAGGGCGCCGGAGGGCGCCGGGGAGGTGGTGCTCGACCGCGCCCTCGGCCTCGCCCCCGGCGCACCGGTGACGCTGCTCACCGCGGCGGGGCCGGCGCCGTACACGGTGTCGGGCACCAGTGACGCCCCGGGTGTCCACGTCTCCGACGCGACGGCCGCCCGCCTCTCGGGCGGTGTACGCCTGATCGGTCTGGTCGCCGAGCCGGCCGCCGCCCCGGACACGATCGGGCGTGCGGCCGAGGAGATCGTGGCAGAGGTTCCCGGACCGGGGGCCGGGGGCCGGGTTCTCACCGGTGACGCGCGCGTGGCCGCGGAACCCCTGGAGGACGCGCGGATCCGGTGGATCGGCATGCAGGTGCTCAGCGCGATGGCCGCCCTGGCCGGGTTCGTCTCGGTCTTCGTGGTGGCCTCGACGTTCGCCTTCGGCGTTGCGCAGCGGCGGCGTGAGCTCGGCCTGCTGCGCGCGGTGGGCGCGACACCGCGCCAGGTACGGCGGATGATGTACGGCGAGGCGCTCGGGGTCGGCGTGGTGGCGGCGCTGGCCGGCGTCCTGCTCGGTGCCGCCGTCGCGCCGGTCGTCGGTGATCTGCTGGTCGCGGCGGGGTTCGAACCCGCGTCGTTCACGGTGCGGGTCGAGGTGCCGCCGCTGGTGGCGTCGTTCGCGGTCGGGCTGGTCGTGGCGTTGCTGGGCGTCTGGTCGGCCTCCCGCCGGGCGGCCGGGGTGCGCCCGCTGGAGGCCCTGCGCGAGGCCGCCGTCGACGAGCGGCCCCTGCCGCGCGGCAGATGGATCTCCGGTGTCGTCTGCACGGCCGCCGGTCTCGCGGCGGCCGTGGCGAGCGCCACCGCGGGGGGCGCGGAGCTGGTCTCCTACTCGATCTACGCCGCGTCGGCCCTGATCCTGGGTCTGACCCTGCTGGCCCCGGCCGTCGTCCCGCCGGTGGTCCGGCTGGTCACCTGGCCGCTCACCCGGCTGCGCGGGGCCACCGGCATGCTGGTGCGGGAGAGCTCCCTGGTGGCGATTCGCCGTACCGCCTCCACCGCCGCCCCCGTGCTGGCCACAGTGGGCTTCGCCGTACTGATCACCGGCATGGTGCAGACGACGGCGGGTGCGTACGCGGCCGCGCGGGCCACCACGGTCCAGGCCGGCGCGGTCGTGATCCCGTCGGGCGCCCCGGGCCTCTCCGACGCGGTGGGCGGGGCGTCGGCGCTGCCCACCGCCCTGTACGGCGAGACGCAGGCCGGCACCGTCTCCGCGTCGGGGGTCACCGCCGACGCGCTCGCCCGGGGATGGCGGCCGGAGATGATCTCGGGCTCCCTCGGCGACCTGCGCGGCGACACCATGATCGCCACCGAGTGGCTCGCCGCGGAACGGCGCTGGCAGCCGGGCGACGTGGCGGAGGTGACCTTCGAGGACGGGCGCTCCGCGGCGTTGAAGGTGGTGGGTGTGATGGGTTCCGCGCCGGCCAGCGTGCTGCTGCCCCGGGAGCTGGTGCGGGCGCACGATCCCTCGTCGCTCGCCGACCAGGCGTACCTCGCGGGCCCGCCACGGCTGCCGGACGGCCTCGGCGCACGGGCCGTCGACGTCGCCACCTATGCGGCGGAGGCCGACGCGGCGGAGGACCGGCTGGTCTGGATCTTCACCCTGCTGCTCGTCGTCGTGTCGGCCGGGTACACGGCCGTCGCCATCGCCGGCACGCTGATGATGTCCACCTCGGGCCGCGCCCGCGACCTCGCCGTCCTGCGGTTGTCGGGCGCGACGAACCGGCAGGTGCTGGGCGCGGTCGCGGCGGAGTCGGTGCTCGTGGTCCTGCTCGGGACGGCGCTCGGCGTGGTGGTCGCCCTGCCCGCGCTGCTCGGCATGCGCGCCGGGCTGGCCGCGACGCTGGGCACCCCGGTGACCCTCGTGATCCCGTGGGGGCTGATCCTCGGCGTGGTCGCGGCCTGTGCCGTGCTCGCCTCCGTGACGGGCATGCTGACCGCGAGGGTACGGCCCGCGTAGGTAATCGGCTCGATCCGGTGGACGCCGTGGTGAAGGATGACGGCCATGGAGGACATCGCGGTTGTTCTGTGGCTGCACGGTGGCGGGTGGCATTCCCGTGCGCCGATGCGGGGAGCCTCGCTGGCGGGGCACGGCCTGATCCTGTTCGAGGGGAGCTACCGGCTGTCCGGCGAGGCCCGGTGGCCCGCCCAGCTTGAGGACGTCCGGCAGGCGGGGCGGGAGGCGAAGGCCCAGGCCGGCGACCGCCCGCTGATCGTGGCCGGTGACTCGGCCGGCGGGCACCTCGCCCTGCACCTGGGCCTGCGCGGGATCGACGAGCCCGATGACGTCGACGCGGTGATGGCGTTCTGGCCGCCCGTCGACCCGTTGGCCGACGACTGGCTCCAGGCCCGCAAGGACAACGACCCCTGGGTGGGGCTGATCGGCCACCAACCGGCCCCCGGCGACGAGGCGACCGTCGACTCCACACCGCTCACCCACGTGGGCAGCGGGGTGCCGGTGCTCCTGGTGCACGGCGCGGCCGACGAGTTGGCGCCCGTGACCCAGACCACGGCGATGGCCTCCGCCCTGGTCGCCACCGGCCACCCGGTGCACACCCTGATCACCCACGGCGGCCACGACCTCGACCTGCGCCGCGACGAGATCGCCGCCGTCATCCGCGCCTTCCTCGGCACCGTCCTGGAGGCCCCCGATGGCCGTTGAGCTGATCTACGAGACGCATTCCATCTCCGTCGACAACGAGACCGGCATCGCCTCCGGCTGGCTGCCGGGCGAGCTGTCCGAGCGCGGCGAGGGCTTGGCCAGAGAGCTGGGCGAGCGCCGCCAGGACGATGACCTCGCGGTCGTCTACTCCTCCGACCTGCGGCGGGCCGTGCAGACCGCCGAGATCGCGTTCGCCGGCCGGCCGGTCGAGATCCGGCAGGACAGACGGCTCCGCGAGTGCGACTACGGCGAGCTGAACGGCATGCCGGTGGAGCGGCTGCACGGCATGCGGTCCAGGCACATCGACGAGCCGTGGCCCGGCGGCCAGAGTTACCGGCAGGTCGTCGAGCGGACCCGTGACTTCCTCGGCGACGTGATCGCCGAGTGGGACGGATGCACGGTCCTGGTCGTCGCGCACGCGGCCAACCGGTTCGCCCTCGACCACATCGTCGGCGGCGTGCCGCTGGAGGATCTCGTGGACGCCCCGTTCGACTGGCGTCCAGGCTGGACCTACCGGCTGGTCGCGTGCCAAGATGGGAGCGCTCCCATCTAGTCTCTCCCCGTGTCCCAACCTCCCCCCGGGGCACGGGGAGTCAGCTTCGCCGTACGGCCCACAACCGACCGCAGGACAGAGCGGTCCGCGCCGACCGCGGGCCCTGCGGCTGCAGGGGGCGGACCGCGGGCCGGCGGGTCAGGAGAAGTACGCCCGGGGGTTGGCGATGAGCATCTGGTCGAGCTGCGCGGCGGTGACGCCCTTCTCCCGCAGCGCGGGCAGCACGTCGTCGAGGATGTGGTCGTAGCGCCAGTTGGGCAGGGCGAGTTCGAGGACCTGGTCCCAGTCGCCGCCGAAGTAGTCCATGAAGCAGGCCGTGTCGTGGCTGAGCACCATCCGGTCGGCGTAGCCCCTGGCGCACAGCTCGGCGACGGTCTCCACCCGCCGCACGGTGGTGTTGTAGGTGTCGAGACCGAAGCGGTCCATGCCGAGGGTGGCGCCGCTGTCGGCCAGCCGCATCAGGTAGTCGAGGTCGTTGGAGTCGCCCGCGTGGCCGATGACGACCTTGGTGAGGTCGACTCCCTCCTCGGCGAACAGGTCGAGCGCGAGCAGTCCGCTGCGGGTGCCGGCGTTGGTGTGCACCGTGATGGGCGCCCCGGTGCGCACGTGGGTCTGGGCCACCGCACGGCAGATGCGCTCCACGCCGGGGGTCCAGCCGTTCCGCTCGACCACGCACTTCAGGAAGGCCGCGCGCACGCCCGTGTCGGCGATGCCGTCGGTGAGGTCGCGGGTGAAGTCGTCGATCATCGGATCCGGCATGTCCAGGGCCAGTCCCGGCCCGCGGAATTCGTACTGGTGCGGGAGTTCCTCGAAGGAGTACAGCCCGGTGGCGACGACGATGGTGAGCTCGGGCACCTGGGCGGCGATCCGCAGCACGCGCGGGAGGTAGCGGCCGAGTCCCCACACGGTGGGATCGACGATCGTCCTGACGCCCTTGGCGGCCAGCGCCCTGAGCTTGGTGACGGCGTCGGCGACCCGGTACTCCTCGTCCCACCAGCCGCCCACGCCGTAGTTCTGCAGATACTCGGTGGAGGTGAGGATGATGTGCTCGTGCATCAGGGTCAGGCCGAGATCATCGACGTCGACGGGCCCGCTGACGGTGTTGACGGTCGGCATCCGGTCGCCTCTCTGCGTTCGTACCCGTCGGCCGGGTGCCTGCGACGCTAGATCGGCCGGCGGGCGCCCGTCAATGACGGTGCCCGCCGTGTCCGTCAACGGGCGGTCTGCCGTACGGCACGGCCGATCGCCTGGCGCCTGAGCAGGCCGCCGAGCAGCACCAGCACGCCCACCTCGGTCACCACGACCAGCCGCTGGGTGAGCCCCGCGGGGATGTCCTCGTTCGCCACGTCCAGCCCGCCCATCCGCAGCACGTACGGCACGACCACCGCGACCAGGCAGGCCAGCGCGATCCCGCTGAGCACCCGCATCACCGCCGCGCTGCGGTCCCGGCCGAGGCGGCGGGCGAGCGCCAGCCCGGCCACCGGCATGCTGAGGAACGCCACGAACGCCGCGTACCTGTGGATGCCTCCCGACATCGACAACGGCACCCCCGGCTTGTCGGTGGGGAAGGCGCCGATCAGCAGCATGCACAGTCCCCAGACGACGATCAGCCAGGCGATCCGCCGGTCCGCCCCCGCCTTGATCATGGCGACCGCGAACAGCACCGACCCGGCGGCGAAGAGGGTCAGCGAGGCGGCGAGCAGCCACCCCTCGGGCTCGAAGGCGTACTCGCTGATCACGCTGTGCAGCGGGTCGAGCCCGGTGCTCAGATGCAGCCCGATCATCGCCGCCGCTCCGGCGATGACCGCCGCGAAACCGCCGGCGACATAACCCTGGTGAACCCGAATGCCCATGGTCAAGACACTCGTGGAACCCGGCCTTCCGGGGTATCGGAGATCAACCCAGAACGTGCCCTGAAGGCTCCCTGAGAAGCATCGCGGGCAGGTAGGGAATACTCCACCGGGACGTCCCCGACCGGACCCCGCTGACCTGCCGCGACGCCCCCGATGGTACGGCTGGCCCCCTCAGGGTCACGGGTGGCTTCGCCCCGGCATGGCAACCCCCCGTTTGACCTGGACCGCGCTCCAGGGGCAAGACTGAAGTGAGGCATCTGACATATGGGGGAGAAATGATCAAGCGTCGTCTCGGTGACGGAGGACCAGAGGTCTCCGCGATCGGCCTGGGTTGCATGGGAATGTCGGAGTTCTACGGCGCGACCGACGAAGCGGAGTCGATCGCCGTCATCCACCGAGCACTGGACCTGGGCGTCGACTTCCTGGACACCGCCGACATGTACGGCAGGGGCCGCAACGAGGAACTGGTGGGCCGGGCCGTCAAGGGCCGCCGTGACGAGGTCGTGCTGGCGACCAAGTTCGGCATCGTCAGGAGTGACGACCCCACCGCCCGCGCCGTCAACGGCAGGCCCGAGTACGTCCGCCAGGCGTGCGACGCCTCGCTCCAGCGGCTCGGCGTCGACCACATCGACCTCTACTACCTGCACCGCCGCGACCCCGAAGTGGCCATCGAGGAGACGGTGGGCGCCATGGCCGGACTGGTGGCGGCCGGCAAGGTGCGGCACCTGGGCCTGTCGGAGGTCAGCGCCGACACCCTGCGCAAGGGCCACGCCACCCACCCGATCGCCGCCCTGCAGAGCGAGTACTCCCTGTTCACCAGGGGCCTGGAGGAGGACATCCTGCCTGCGGCCCGCGAGCTGGGCATCGCGCTCGTCGCCTACTCGCCGATCAGCCGCGGTCTGCTGACGGGCACCCTCGGCGCGGTGGAGGACATCCCGGACGACGACTTCCGCAAGCACATGCCCCGCATGCAGGCCGAGCACGCCGAGCACAACCTGGCCCTGGTGGCCGCCGTCGGCGCGATAGCCGAGGAGGCCGGTTGCACCCCCGCCCAGCTCGCGCTGGCGTGGCTGCTCACCCGGGGCGAGGACGTCATCCCCATCCCCGGCACCAAGCGTCTGCGCTACCTGGAGGAGAACTCCGCGGCGGCCGACGTCACACTGACGCCCGCCCAGCTCGACGCCCTGGAACGGGCCGTACCGGCGGGCGCGGTGCAGGGCGCGCGTTATCCGGACATGTCCAGCGTGGAGCTCTGAGCCTCAGATCGCGAAGAACACCGTCTCCCCCGCGCCCTGGAGCCTGACGTCGAACCGGTAGACCGCCTCGCCCTCCCGCGTCGCCACCAGGGTCGCGCGCCGTGACTCGTCCACCTCGTCGAGGAACCTGTCGTCCGGGGTGAGATGGACGCGGGTCCACACGGGTTTCAGCAGCCCGCGGGCGAAGATCAGCAACGGGAGATAGGTCTCGGGGCGGGCCGTACGGAAGTGGTAGGAGCCGTCGGGGGCGGTGGGGCAGCGGCCGAAGAGGCCGGGCTGGCAGATCTCCAGCAGCGCGTCGGGCACCGGTTCGCCCGCCCCGTCGGTGACCCGGCCGCGCAGCTCGATCGCACCGGGGTGCCCTTCGGGCACGCAGAAGGGGCCCTCGGCGTACGGCAGGGCGTGGGAGAAGAACGGGCCCAGGGTCTGGGACGGGGTCAGCATCAGGCCGCTCCCTTGATCACGATGTCCCACTGGTAGCCGAGCGCCCATTCGGGTTCGGTGGTTCCCAGGTCGAACCTGGCGACCAGCCGGTCACGGGCGGCGGCCGCCGAGTTCATGATCGGGTCGTGCTCGAAGAGCGGGTCGCCGGGGAAGTACATCTGGGTGATCAGCCGCTGGGCGAACTGGGTGCCGAAGACCGAGAAGTGGATGTGCGCGGGACGCCAGGCGTTGGGGTGGTTCCGCCACGGGTACGCGCCGGGCTTGATCGTGACGAACCGGTAGCGGCCCTCGTCGTCGGTCAGGCAGCGGCCGAAGCCGTGGAAGCCGGGGTCGAGCGGCGCGGGGTGCCGGTCCAGGTCATGGGCGTATCTCCCGGACGCGTTGGCCTGCCACACCTCGACCAGCGCGCCGCGCACGGGCCGCCCGCCGGACTCCAGGACCCGGCCGGTGACGATGATCCGTTCGCCGAGCGGCTCCACCGGACGCTGCCGGGTGAGGTCGTGGTCGAGGTCGCCGACCGGCCGGTGGCCGTAGACGGGATCGACCAGCTCGGCCGCCTCCGGGTCCAGCTTGGGCGCCAGGAGCGGCTGCGCGGGCGCGCGCAGCAGGGTGCTGCCGTAGGGGGGATGCAGGTACGGCGGGTGCGGGTCGTCAGCGGGCATCGAGTCCTCCGATGGAAGGTTCGGTGAGGTCGCGCAGCTCGGCCGGGGTGACTCCCGGCGCGGTCTCGACGAGGAGCAGGCCACCCGGTGTGACGTCGAGCACGCCGAGGTCGGTGATGATCCGGTGGACGCAGGCGGCGCCGGTCAGCGGCAGCGAGCACTCCTTGACGATCTTGGGGCTGCCGTCCCTGGCGGTGTGCTCCATCAGCACGATCACCCGCCAGGCGCCGTGCACCAGGTCCATCGCCCCGCCCATCCCCTTGATCATTTTCCCGGGAACGGACCAGTTGGCCAGGTCGCCGCGCGCCGACACCTGCATCGCGCCGAGCACCGCCACGTCCACGTGGCCGCCGCGGATCATGCCGAACGACAGCGAGGAGTCGAAGAACGCCGCGCCGGGCACGACGGTGACGGTCTCCTTCCCCGCGTTGATCAGGTCGGGGTCCACCTCGTCCTCGGCGGGATAGGGCCCGACGCCGAGCACGCCGTTCTCCGAGTGGATCCACACCCCCTCGGGGGCGTGCCCGGCGACCAGCGTGGGCAGTCCGATGCCGAGGTTGACGTAGTCGCCCGGGTCCAGCTCCGCCGCCGCGCGGGCGGCGATCTCGTCACGCGTCCAGGGCACCGCGGGTCCTCCGGTTCTCGATGGGCTTGTCGACCGCGCCGACCGGGACCACCTTGCTGACGAAGATCCCCGGCAGGTGGACCTCCTCGGGGTCCAGCTCGGCCAGTTCCTCCACCTCGGCGATCGTGACCCGGCCGGCCATCGCGCACAACGGGTTGAAGTTCCTCGCGGACTTGGCGAAGACGAGGTTGCCGAACCGATCGCCCCTGGCGGCGCGGACCAGCGCGAAGTCGGTGGTGATGCTCTCCTCCAGGACGTACTCCCGCCCGTCGAAGGTGCGGGTCTCCCTGGGCGGCGAGGCGACGGCGACGGTGCCGTCCGGGTGGTAGCGCCACGGGAGGCCGCCCTCGGCGACCATCGTGCCGACCCCGGCGGGGGTGTAGAAGGCCGGGATGCCGCATCCGCCCGCGCGCAGCCGTTCGGCCAGCGTGCCCTGCGGGACCAGCTCCACCTCCATCTCGCCCGCGAGGTAGCGCCTGGCGAGCTCCCGGTTCTCACCGATGAAGGACCCGGTGGCGCGGTCGATCAGGCCGTCGGCGAGCAGCAGCCCGAGTCCGCCGCCGTCGACGCCGCAGTTGTTGGAGACGACCGAGAGGCCGCCCACGCCGCGCTCGCGCAGCGCCTCGATGAGCACCGACGGCACCCCGCACAGCCCGAACCCGCCCACGGCCAGCGAGGCGCCCTCGAAGATCTCGGCGACCGCCGCGGCGGGCGAATCGACGATCTTGCTTGTCACGGCGCCCCCACCTGGTTCCCGGCGAGCGTCGCCGCCGCTTCCGACGAGGGACCGGCTCCGGTGGTCCCGACCTGAGTTCGCATGACACGAGCATGTCGTGCGGATCAGGTGCGCATCACTGGGACTTCCGCCCAGCGGAAGGGGCGGCCACGAGATCTCTGCCCAGGTCGCGCGCGGCGGACCGCACGGCCGGGTCCAGCCGCCGCAGGTCGGCGCTGTGCCGCCAGACCACCACGGACAACGCGGCCACCACCTCGTCACCGGGCCCGAGCACCGGCGCGGCGGCCGAGCAGGTGCCCGCCGACATCTCCTCCAGGGTGTGGGCCAGGCCGGTGCGCCGGATCTCCGCCAGCTCGGCGCGGAGGCGCGCCGGGTCGGTCACGGTGTGCGGGGTGTGCGCCGGCAGCGGCCCGCCGAGCACCCGATCGGCCGTCTCCTCGCCGGCGAAGGCCAGCAGCACCTTGCCGACCCCGGTGGCGTGCAGCGGCAGGTCGCCGGCCACCCGGGAGAACAGCGGCACCGACTGCGGCCCGCGGAGCCGCTCCAGGCACAGCGCCCGATCCTCCGCGAGCACCGCCAGCTGGACGTTCTCCCTGGTCGCGGCGTACAGATCCGCCATGTACGGCAGCGCCAGCTCGCGCAGCCCGCGCGGCTCCGCCGCCTGTGCGCCGATCCGCCACAACCGCCGCCCCACCCGGTAGGAGCCCTCCGGCAGCCGTTCCAGGAATCCCGCCGCGGTGAGCTCCCCGACCAGCCGGTGGCCGGTGGTCAGCGGCAGCCCGGCACGGCGGCAGATCTCGGTGAGCGTCAACCGGACGTCGCCGGGCAGGAAGGCCGCCAGGATGTCGGTGACCCTGGCGGCGACGCCCCGTACGGGTGGCTGGTCGTTCACGCCGTCACCCTACGCGGGGGCCAGATACCACCGGGCATGGCCGTCGCCGTTGGTCAGCGAGTCGAGGCGACGGGGCAGCTCATGCCGGGAGAAGGGGTCACCGGTCGCGTTGCGGATGTGGATGCCGACCGCGTACATGTCCCTGACCTCCATCAACGTGGAATACCCCGGCCAGGCGCGCAGGTCCCGCCCGTAGGCGGCGGCGAACGCGTCGACGTCGGCGGCGGTCAGGCCGAAGCGCCGCTGGCCGTGGTAGGTGTGCACAAGGTCCCACTCACGCCGTCCCACCGCCACGCCGTCCCAGTCGCACAGGACCACGTGCCCGTCGGTGCAGCGCAGCAGGTTGTCGATCCACGCGTCACCGTGCAGCAGCACCGGCGGCCCCGCGTCGTCGAGGCCCTCCCAGCGCTCGGTCAGCTCGGCGACCCGGTCGCGCAGCCACCCCCGCTGGCAGGGGGTGAGCACGTCCGTCCGGCGTTCCACCGCCCGCCGCACCTCGGCCAGCGGGTCGGCCAGCCGCTTGAGCGCGAACGGCGGCACCGGCAGCCGGTGCAGGTCGCGCAGGATGTGGCCCAGCTCGGTGGTGGTCGGCCGGCCGCTGGCGGGCACGTACCGCCAGAAGGTGATCACCCGCCCCGCGTGGACCACCGGATGGTCGCACAGCTCGTCCGCCGGCCGTACCGTCGGGAAGCCCCGCTCGGCCAGCCAGCGGGCCACGGCGAGCACCACGGGCAGCCTGGTCAGCGCGTCCGGCGCGGTCGCGATCCGCACCACGATCTCGCTGCGCAGCTTGAACACGGCGTTGCTGCGCACCCGCAGCAGATGCGCCCCCCGCGGATCGAGCCCCATCCCTACGCACACCTCGCGCAGCACGGCGGTCGCCTCGTCCGCCAGCGTGGCCCTCACGGGCGCTCCAGGGCCAGCTGCGGGATGGCCTCGGCGAGCATGGAGGTCAGATGCCGTACGGCGGGCATCCTGCGCCGCGCGGGCGGCACCGCGGCGAGCAGCGCCCTGGCCCTGATCACCACGATCGAGGTGCGGTGCTCCGGCGGCACGTGCAGCAGCGCCTGCTCGGCGAGCCGGCACGCCTCCTCTATCCGTCCCTCCCTGGCCAGCCGGGTCGCCTGGTCCAGCATGATCAGCGCCGGGTCGATGGTGTAGGGGCCGGACGGGCCGAGGGTCCAGTCGTCGACCTGCTCGGTCTCACCCAGCTCGATCAGCGTGCAGGTCCGGTAGAACCGCAGACGGCGTTCCGAGAAGCGGAAGGCCAGATGGTCGGCGCCCTCCCTGGGCATCCGCGCGAAGATCTGCTCCGCGTCGGCCAGCGCGGTCCTGGCCGCCTTGTGCTCGCCCATCCTGGCCAGCGCCCGCGCCTCCGCCGCCGCGCCGAGCGCCGCCGGTGAACTCGGCGCCGCCCCGGCCAGCATCCGCGCCTCACGGGCCAGCCGTACGGTCTCCGTCAGGTCGCCGTAGTAGTAGGGCAGCATCGCCTGCTGAGCGCGGACCAGGGCGCGGAGCCGTACGTCGCCCATGTCGTCGGAGGCGGTCCTGGCCGTGCCGTACCAGGCGTGGGCCTGGCGGGTGTCGCCCAGTTTCATCAGGGCGTCGGCCGACAGCAGGGCGAGCATGGTGGTGGCGTTCAGCAGGCGGCGCTGTGACGACGCCTGCTGGCGTACGGCCGACAGCCTGCGGACGTCGGACAGCTCCAGCATCAGGCGGTAGAGCATCGGCAGCGGGGCACTGGTGATGTACTCCCTGCGGTAGCGGACCACCTGCTCGTCGAGCCGGTCGAGCTGGTCCTCGGTCACCGTGGAGGCGGCCAGCGTGCGGTCGAGATCCTGCCGGGTGCGCTCGACCTCGGCGAGCATCCGGCCGCTCATGACCATGCCGGAACCCAGCAGCGCGTGGTGGAACAACGCCCGGCGTTCCTGGTCGTCCTGGTGGATCACGTGGGCGTCGGGCATGAGCAGCGGCGGCCCCTCCGGCTGGACGACCACGACCGTGCCGTCGCCCGGCTCCTCGATGTAGTCGCCCGCCAGGCCGAGCCGTACGGCATTGGCCCGGTAGAGCCTGGCCACCAGGTCGATCGTCTGGGGGCGCGGCCTGGCCCGGTTGTTCTCCCACGCGTTGAGCAGGTCGATGCTGGCGCGCGGCTCGCCCAGGTCGTGCCGCGCGCACAGCTCTTCCAACTCCTGGATGGCCAACCGGGCCGACCAGCCCCTGGCCAGCCGGTGAGCCTTCAGCAGGCTCACTCCACAGCATCCGTGGATCGCCTGGACGGTCTGCCATGTGCTCCATTGCCGTGCTTCGCCTTGTTCGCGCCAGCGTCGTGCGCACGCCGGTGAGTGCTCGCCCCGGGCCATCGCCCGCCCCTCCGCGTCTAGGGCCCCCGCAAAGATCGATGTTTCGCTGAGGTTAATCATGGCGCACTACGCCATAAACGGTCCCGTCATCCATCTTCCCCGGAACCGCGTATTTTCCACGGAATTACAGCTAGTTTCCCACCTACTCCTCGTATCGAGGCCCCGGCACGATTGCCGGTCCGGCGGCACAGACCGCACCCTGCTGTTACCCGACCTCCCCAACGCCCCGGCAGGAGTGATCAGCATGAGGCCCGACAGCCACACGACGACGGCCGACGCGGTAGATCATCTTCAACGGCTGGCCTTCCAGTTAGAGGCGCACGCCTTCCAGGTGGAGCTGACCGCGCGAACCGGCCTCTTCCCCCGGCTGCACGTGATCAACCCCATGGTCCCGGCCATGACCGAGGACGTGTTCGCCTCCCACGAGGAGGACGGCGAATGGTGGTTCTGGCTCTCCTGGGCGGGCCGCATCGGCCAGGCGGAGGACGTCGCCACCGCCGCCGAGCGCATCGCCAGCGTCCTGCACGTGATCCGCCGCTGAGACCGCCGCCGACCCACCTCGGCGGCGGTTCTCACCGCCGCCGCCACGGTCGGGCCGCAGCACGGCACGCCATCTGTTCAGCTGAAGACGGTGTCCAGGTGGGTGTCGAGTGCGGCCAGCGCCTCCTCGGCGGAGTAGTGTCCGCCGAGCACGTGGATCGACAGCCCTTCGATGAGCGCGGCCAGGGCGGTCGCCGCCAGAACGGGGTCGGGCCGGGGTGAGGCGTCGCCGGTCTCCCGGGAGGCCAGGATCTGGCCGGTGATGAAATCCCGCAGTTGCGTGGTGTTCTCCCGCAGACCGGCGCCGGCCTGCGGCCGGACGGCGGTGTAGGCGAAGAACGCCAGGGCGACGTTTGCGTCGAGCAGGCGGTCCTCATCCAGCGGGAGCAACTGCACCAGCAACGCCCTGACCAGGTCCTTGGGCGGCAGGTTCGGTTCGATGCCACCGGCCATCCTGGCGCCGGCGTTGTCGCGGACGACGTCCATGGCGAAGGTCATCATCTCGTCCTTGGTGCGGAAGTAGTGCTGCACCATGCCCAGGGACACATCCGCCTCTTCGGCGACGTGCCGCAGGCTGACCGCCTCAAGGCCCCGTTTGGCGGCGACACGCACCAGGGCTTCGGCGATCAGCTTGCGGCGGGCGTGGTTGTCGACCTTCTTGGGCACCTGCCCATCTTTTCACAATACACTCGCATTGACTAACAGGGCGGGCCTTCTTTACAGTGCAGTCGTATTGCCAAACGACCGCGGAGGAAAGAATGACGCCCAGGACTTTGCCCTTCGACCGCCCGGACCCGCTCGCGCCGCCGCCGGCGTACGCCGAACTCCGCGAGACCGCTCCCGTCGCGAAGGTGGTCACCCCCGACGGCCAGGAGGCGTGGCTGGTCACCTCCTACGACGCGGTGGCGACCGTGCTGGCCGACCCGCGTTTCGGAGTGAGCCCGCCCGGCGGCTATCCCGGCAACGACACCCTCTTCCAGGACGGTCCGGCGCACGCCAGGCTGCGCCGGCTGGTGTCGAAGACGTTCACCGCACGGCGCGTCGCCTCGATGGCTTCGCGCGTCGAGGACCTGGTCGCCGAACGCGTCACGGCGATCATCGCGGCGGGCCCGCCCGCCGACCTCGTCGCCGCCCTGTCCACCCCGCTGGCCCTCACCGTGATCGGCGAGCTGATCGGCGTGCCCGCAGCGGAACGCGAGCCCCTCCGGCGCTGGGCCGAGACCGCCCTGGTGGTCGGCGAGGTCCCCGACGTGGCCGCCATGACGCAGGCCCACCAGGCGCTCCGGGAGTACTCCCGCGGCCTGGTCGAGGCCAAGCGAAAGGAGCCGGGCGACGACCTGCTCAGCGCGCTGGTCGAAGTGCGCGACACCGAGGACGGACGGCTTGACGACGACGAGCTCTCCGCCATGGCCATGACCCTCGTGGAGGGTGGGTACCTGAGCGCCAGGAACGCGATCTCGGTGTCGGTCGTCCAGATGATCCGTGACGGTCGCCCCGCCGGCGAGGAGTTCGACGTCGAGGAGGTGCTGCGACGGCTGTCGGGACTCATCGGCGAGGCCCTGCCGCGCTGGGCCACGGAGGATCTCGAACTGGACGGCGTCCGCGTCCACGCCGGTGACATGGTGCTGGCCAGGCTTGAGGCGGCCAACCAGGACCCGCGCCACTTCGCCGAGCCCGGCACCCACCTCCCGGGGCGGCCCGGCAAGCACCTGGCCTTCGGGCACGGCGCCCACTACTGCCTCGGGGCCGCCCTCGCCCGCCTGGAGGTCTCCGCGGTCCTCCGCGCCCTCGGCGACCGTCTACCGGACCTGCGGCTCGCCACCCCGGTCGAGGAGATCCCCTGGACGCACGGCTTCGCCGACTCCGGACCGGCGGCGGTCCAGGTCACCTGGTGAACGGGCACCCGGTTGATCAGCCCACGCGCGCCTCCCGTCAGCTGAACTTCGTCTGTGTTCGCTCCTGGAGCTCGCCGTCGAGGTAGATGTCTAGTTTCTCGTTGTAGAAGCAGATCAGACCGGCGACCCGGTGACTTTCGAGCAGCGGGGTGGGATAGGACCAGGCAAGGTCCTTCTGCCCGTTGACCGTCCAGTACGCGGCCGTGCCCTTGTAGGGGCAGTGGGTCACGGTGTCGGTGGGTTCGAGGAGGTCCAGGCGGACGTCGGTCTTCGGGAGGTAGTACCTCGGGGGCAGGCCGGTCTCGAAGAGGATGCGGGCGTTCCGGGAGTCGGCCACGGTCACCCCGTCCACCTCCACCCGGACGTGCCGCGAGCTGGGCAGGATGTCGACCCGGGTGTAGGGGCTGCGGGGGTGGACGAAGATCTCCTCGTCCTCCTCGAACCAGGCGTCCATCGCGGCCCAGTCGAGCCGTACGGTGCCGCGCAGCGCCTCGATCGGCGAGTCGGTGTAGACCAGGGCCGCGCCCTCGCGGCCGCCCACCGAGTGCACCTCGGCGTCGCCCCGGCTCGGCGAGTGATCGGTCTCACCCGTCGGCTTCAGCAGCCCGTCCTCGACGTCGGCGAGCGGGAGGTAGTAAGTGGGGTAGTACGGGTTCTCCCACACCAGCAGCGCGCGGACGGTGTCGGCCACCGGGCGCCCGCCGAGATACGCACGAACTCTTCTGGCCGTCGGTTCCCACTGGACCTGGCCCTGCTTCGTCGTCTCCATACAGGCTGAAACCCACCCGAATCAGCCCATGTTCCCAGATGAGTATCAGGATACTCATGCGCGAATCACGACGGAGGCGGAGAGTCAGGGCAGGAACATGGCTACTCAGGAGACGTCATGAGCGAGAACACGCTGGAGTTCTGCGAACTCCCCCTCCGGCCGGCCCCCGTCCTGCCGACCGGTCTCACGCAGGACCGCATGGACGCGATCGTCCTGTTGCGCGCCAAATGGGTGAACGGCACCACGCTCCACTACTACTTCTTCGACCGCGACACCGACGGTTCCACGGTCAACCAGGGCGGCGTCCAGACGTTCGTCTCCTGGGTCGGGAGCAAGGACCAGCAGGACGTGGTCAGGGAGTGCTTCGGAGAATGGCAGGCCCTCGGGATCGGGCTCAAGCTGAAGGAGGTGGCCGACCGCTCGGAGGCGGAGATCCGCGTCGGGTTCATGCCGGGCGACGGATCCTGGTCCTACGTCGGCCGCGACGTGCTCGACCAGGGAGTCAACGAGCGCACGATGAACTTCGGCTGGGACCTCACCCCGCCGGGCAAACGCCGGACGGCGCTGCACGAGATCGGCCACACCCTGGGCATGCCCCACGAGCACCAGAACCCCAACGCCGGCATCGCGTGGGACGAGGAGAAGGTCTACGCCACGCTCGCCGGGCCGCCGAACTTCTGGTCACGGGAGAAGACCTTCCACAACATCCTGCGCAAGCTCGACCCCGGTGAGGTGAGCGGCTCGACGTGGGACCCGCAGTCGATCATGCAGTACCCCTTCCCGCCGGGTCTGATCATCACCCCCGCCGAGTTCCACACCGGCGGCGTCGACCCGCCGGGGACCATCTCCGCGACCGACGCCGCGTACATCCGGCAGTGGTACCCGCCGCTGGACCCGGCGTCGGCTCCCCGGCTCAAGCCGTTCCAGTCGGTGCCGCTGTCGCTCGCGAAGGGCGAGCAGGCCGACTTCACCATCGACCCCGACGCGACCCGCGAGTACACCATGCGCACCTTCGGCCCCGCCGACGCGGTGAGCGTGCTCTTCGAGGAGGTCGACGGCGAACTGCGCTACGTGGGCGGCGACGACGACAGCGGCCAGTCCCGCAACACCGAGCTCAAGGCCAGGCTCTTCAAGGGCCGCCACTACGTGCTCCGCGTCCGCGTCTACAGCTCCTGGCAGTCCAACGAGACCGCCGTCATGTACTGGTGACCTCTTCCCCCGCTCCGGCCCCCCAGCCGGAGCGGGGGCCCTCTCCAACCCCTCGACCGGCCGCCGGGGTCAGTCACCCGGCGTGATCTTGGTAGGGTCGATCCGGTCGATCTTCCCCACCACCAGCCGGTTGATGAACCACAGCACCACCCCGATCGCGATCAGCACGACCGCCCGGAGATAGACCGATCCCTCCCGCCCGGTGATCGGCAGGATCAGCACCAGGCACACGACCGCGCCCAGCACCGGCGCCCAGCTCGGCGCGCGATAGTGATCGTGCTCCACGGTCTCCCGCCGCAGCACCAGCACGGACACGTTCACCAGCGCGAACACGCACAGCAGCAGGAGCACCGTCGTGTCCGCCAGCCCGCCGATCTCACCCGTGGACACGAGCACCACCGCGATCGCCACGGTGAACAGGATCGCGACCCACGGCGTGGCCCTGCTCGGGTGCACGGCGCCGAACACCGCCGGCACGATCCGCTCGCGGCCCATGCCGTACACCAGGCGGGAGGCCATCAGCATGTTGATCAGCGCGGTGTTCCCCACCGCGAGCAACGCGATCAGGGCGAAGACCTTGGGCGGGAACGCGAACCCCGCCACCTTGACGACCTCCAGCAGCGGCCCGGTGGACGTCTCCAGCGTCTTCGTGTCGACCAGCATCGTGGCGGTGAAGGCGACCGCCAGGTAGATCACCGCCGCGACGATCAGCCCGCCGAAGAGGGCACGGGGATAGTCCCGCTGCGGGTCCTTCGCCTCCTCGGCCAGATTGACCGAGTCCTCGAAGCCGAGGAGCGCGTAGAACGCCAGGGCGGTGCCGCCGAGCACGCCGAGGAACGCGCCGTGCGCCGGATGGAACATCAGCGCCCGCCCCGGCTCGCCGTCCCCGGAGATCAGCGCGAAGACGCCGATCGCGACGATGACGAGCAGGCCGCCCGCCTCCACGATCGTCAGCACGACGTTCACCCTGACGGACTCCGAGATGCCCGCGAAGTTGATCAGCGTGATCAGCGCCAGGAAGATCAGCGCTCCGGCGAGCACCGGAAGGCTGATGAACTCGGCGAGGTAGTCGCCGCCGAAGGCGCGGGCCGCCGCGCTCGCCGAGGTGATGCCGCTCATCATCACCGCGAAGGCCACGATGAACGTCACGAACGGAATGCCGTACGCCTTGTTCGCGTACAACGCGGCCCCGGCCGCCTGCGGGTACTTGCCCACGAGTTCGGCGTACGCGGTCGCGGTGAGCGCCGCCAGCACGAACGCCACCAGGAACGGCAGCCACAGCGCCCCGCCCACCTGCCCGGCCACTTTTCCGACCAGGGCGTAGATCCCCGCGCCTAGAATGTCCCCGATCACGAACAGCAGCAGCACCTTGCGCCCGATCACCCTCTTGAGCGAGTGCTGCTGCGTGTGCCCCACACCTGATGCCTCAGCCATACCGGACTCTTACCCTCTGTGCCGCAGAAACGACACTGGGTGATCTCCGTAAGCCCTGAGGGTCGCACGGGGCACCCCCACCTGACATTAAGGAAAGCCATGTCCAACGTCCTCATCCGTCGCGGCCCCGCCGTCATCGCCGCGTCCGTTCTCGTCTTACTCACCGCCTCCTGTGGCTTGGCCTCCGCCAACACGGAGGCGTGCCTGGAGGCCACCGCGGTCTGGAATGACCTCGGCGACAAGCTCGCGAAGGCGAACGACAACTTCGACGGCCTCGACAAGGCCCTCGACGAGGCGGCGGGCAAGCTCAAGACGATCGGCGGCAAGGCGGAGGGCGAACTCGCCACCGAACTGGCCAAGATGGCCGACGACATCGACTCGGTCAAGCTCGACGGTTCGGACCCCGCCGCCGCCGTCGGCGAGCTGGAAAAGCTCACCAAGATCTTTTCTGAGGGCGGCGCCAAGGTCGCCAACGCCTGCTGATCACGTCGCGCGTACCGCTCCGGATGGCGTCCGGCGAGGCGGTCGCCCCGCCCACGTCCTGCCCGCCTCTGACGTCCGGGGCGGGACTCCACGGCGTCCTTCGGAGGCGAGCCGCCTTCGACTTCGTCGTCTTCGGCTGGGCGGTCCGGCCCGTGCGGATTCACGCGTCTCACTCCTGACACATCGCGCAACAGGAGTAACATCCGGTAACTCCGGCATCACCTGTAAGTCCGATGAAAGTGATCTGCAAGTGTCGATCACTATGGTGCCGGTTCGTTTCAAGTGCCATTCGAACCCCCAGAGAAGGCAGTTCATGTTCTCCGTCCTCGCCCGTCGCGGCACCGTCCTCGTTGCCGCGTCCCTACTCGTCTCCCTCACCGCCGCCTGTGGCGGGGCGTCCGCCGCCGAATGCGCGGAGGCCACGAAGGTCCTCAACGACGGCACCACCCAGATCACCGCCGCGGCCGCCGGAGATCTCAAGGGCCTCGACAAGTCCCTCACTGAGATGTCCGAGAAGTTCAAGACGCTCGCCGGCAACGCCGAGGGCGAAGTCGCCGTCGCGCTCAACGAGCTGGCCACCGGTCTCGGCGATGTCAAGATCGACGCCTCTGACCCCGCCGGCGCGGTCACGGCGCTGACCGGGCTGACCACGACGCTCAGCGAGTCCGGCACCAAGCTGGCCAACGCCTGCAGCTGATCCACCTCGGTATGGGCCGGTACAGCAGTGGGTGCGCCCCGCCGTACCGGCCCATACCGGTTTGAAAGTGTCTAATCTGTCGCAGTGACCATCGTCGAGGACACTCCCACCAACCGCTGGTTACCCACCCGGTGGCGTACGGTCATCCGTACGGCCGGGCTTCGGGGGCATGCGCTCAGAGTCGGTCTGCTCACCGCCGCGGCGGCCGCCGTCTACGCCACACTCGGCCTGGTCAAGCTGCACACCTTCAAGGCCAGCACCTTCGACCTGGTCATCTTCGACCAGATGGTCAGGGGGTTCGCCGCCTTCGGGGCGCCGACCAGCGCGGCCCGCGGCATCAGCCTCGACCAGGGCATGCACTTCGTGCAGCTCGGCGAGCACTTCTCACCGATCCTGGCGCTGCTCGCGCCCTTCTACTGGGTGTACGACGGGCCGCAGACGCTGATCGTCGCCCAGGCGGTGCTCTTCGCCCTGGCCATCCCGTTCGTCTGGACGTTCACCCGGCGGGTGCTCGGCGCCGTCCCCGCCTATCTCGTGGCCGTGGCGTACGCGCTGTCCTGGCCGATCGCGCAGGCGGCCAACTTCGACTTCCACGAGGTGGCGTTCGCCCCGCTGCTCATCTCGATCATGATCGAGCGCTACCAGGCGGACCGGCTCAGGTCCTGCGCCGCGGCGGCCATGGCGCTGCTGCTGGTCAAGGAGGACATGGGCCTGCTCGTGATCGGGTTCGGCGCCTACGCCTTCGCCATCGGCAGGCGGCTGGACGGCGCCAGCTTCGCCCTGCTGGGATTCGGCTGGACCCTGCTCGTCAGAGGCGTCCTGATCCCCGCCGTCGGCGGCGACCCCGAGATGTACTGGGCCTACGACCAGCTCGGCTCCGGCGTCTCCGGCGTGCTCACGACCCTGGTCACCGACCCGTTCACGGTGATCAGCACCTTCTTCACGCCGGAGGACAAGGTGGACACCATGGCGATCATGCTGTGGCCCACCCTGCTGCTGTGCCTGTTCTCGCCGCTCACACTGATGGCCGTGCCGCACTTCCTGGAGCGGATGCTGTCGGACCGGCTGCACTGGTGGATCACCGACTTCCACCACAGCGCGTTCACCGTCGTCATCCTGACCTGCGCCGGCGTGGACGGGCTGATCAGAGTGCTCGGCCTGATCAAACGGCGGGAGGACCGCGGGCTGATCCTGAGCTGGTCGGTCGCGGTGTGCGCGATCGCGATCACGCTGCTTCCCCGGTTCGCCCTCGACCAGCTCGTCCATCCGGCCTTCTACCAGCGCGACGCCCGCGCCGAGGCCGCGGCGGCGGCCGTCTCGACGGTCCCCTCGGGCGTGGTCGTGGAGGCCGCCAACGCGCTGGGGCCCGCGCTCAGCTCACGCGCCACGGTCCTGCTGCTGGACCACACGCCCCGGCTGGCTCCATGGGTCGTCGCCGATCTCACGGCCGCCCACTTCCCGTTCGGCTCGGCCGAGGACCAGCAGCGGCGGGTCGCCGACCTCAGGAGCCAGGGCTACCAGGTCGTGTTCGATCGTGAGGGCTACGTGGTGCTGCGCCGCTGAGCCCTGGTCCGGGCCTGCGCGTAGCAGCTCTCGAAGCCCTCCAGCACGGATGGCCATGAGCACCTGACCGGCTCCGTCTCACGGTTGTGCCCGGCGATCTGCTCACGCAGCTCACGATCGGCGGCCAGCCGTACGACCGAGGTGGTCAGCTCGGCCAGGTCGCGCCCGAGCAGGCCCTCCTTCCCCGGCCGGACGAAGTCGGCCACCCCGCTCTGCGCCCTGGCCACCACGGGCACGCCCGCCGCCCGCGCCTCCAGTGCCGCCAGCCCGAACGACTCCCGCGGGGCCGGGGCGACGAACACGTCGGCCTGGGCGAGCAGGTCGCGGATCTCCTCGCGGCTGCGCCTGCCGGGCAGTGACACCCACCCGTCCATCGCGTGCGCGCGCAGGTAACGCCGCATCGACGCCTTCGCCGGGCCGTCGCCGACGATCGTCGCGCGCAGCGGGGTCCGCGCGCCCGCGCCCTGGAGCAGCTTCAGCAACCGCAGGGGCTGCTTCCGCGGCGCGAGCCTGCCGACGGCTACCACGTGCACCGGCTCGCCGTCCGGGACCCGGCGCGGCCCGCCGGACGGGCGCCAGCCGGCCAGGTCGAGACCGTTGGAGACGACGTGCACCGGCACGCCACGCCCCGCGACGGCGCGGATCGGACGGGCGGCGGCCTCGCTGACGGCGGTGCCCACCAGGCCCCAGCTCCGCCAGCCGAAGGTCTCGCGCAACGCCCGGTAGATCCCGCTCGTCACGGGATCCCACATGCTGTGCACGGTCACCACCACGGGCAGCCGCGCCCGCTCCGCGGCCCGCGCGCCCATCCAGGCGAACGGCGAGACCGCGCCGGCGTGCACGTGGACCACATCGGGCCGCCGCGCCGCCATCAACCGGAGGAGATGACCGACGCCGAAGGGATGCACCGGGAGGTCGAACGGCAGCCGCGCCACGATTCTGTGCAGACCGGGTAACCGCTCCCCCGGTGTCGCGGTCGCCACCTCGACCTCGTGTCCCGCCTCCCTCTGCATCCGGACCAGATCGGCGACCTGCATCTCGATGCCTCCGAGCCGCGGCAGATAACAGTCACTGACGTGGAGGATCCTCACCATCTCAGCGTATGGCTTGATCGCACCCCCGCGATCCGGACCGCGAACCGGGAGTAAAGTTCTGCTCGACCGAGCGAGCCGGCGACGCGGAGGGAGCACGATGAACACGGTGTTCTTCCACGCCCATCCCGACGACGAGGCCCTGCTCACGGCGGGGACCATGGCGATGCTCGCGGCGGAGGGGCACCGGGTGGTGCTCGTGGTGGCCACCGCCGGCGAGCGCGGGCTGGCCGATCTGGAGCCCGGTGACGAGTTGGGCGAGGCCCGGATGAAGGAGCTCTACCGGTCGGCGGCGCTGCTGGGCTGCGCCCGCGTGGTCAGGCTGGGCTACGCCGACTCGGGGCTGGCCGAGCAGGGCGGAGTGGCCGACGAGCGGCCGGAGAACGCGTTCATCGACGCCGACTCCGAGGAGGCGGCACAGCGGTTGGCGGCCGTGCTCAAGGAGGAGGACGCCGACCTCGTGACGATCTACGACCCGGCGGGCGGCTACGGGCATCCCGACCACGTCCAGGTGCACCGGGTGGGCAGGCGGGCGGCCGAGATCGCCGGCACGCCGATCGTGCTGGAGGCGACGGTCAACCGCGACCCGCTGCTCAAGGCGCTGCGGCTGGCCGCCAGGTTCTACACGTTCCCGCCCGAGTTCGACATGCGGAGCTTCGAGCGGGCCTACTCCCCCGGCGAGACGATCACCCACCGGGTGAACGTGCGGCGCTACATCAAGCAGAAACGGGCCAGCATGGCCGCGCACGCCTCCCAGGCCACCGGCGGCGACGGCGCCCGCACGCTGGGCGTGCTGCTGAAGATCCCCGGACCGCTCTACCGGTTGATCTTCGGCACGGAGTGGTACGTCAGGCGCGACGCCCCCCGCGGCTCGAAGCTGAGGCATCCGCTCGACGAGCCCCTAAGGGGATGACTCCTTCTCGAGTAGGAGATGCTCGCGCCCGGTTCCAGGCAGACTAGGGCGAGATGAAGAACACGTGGGCAAGGATCGTCCTGTCGGCGGCGTCGTTGACGCTCGCCGTCACACTGGTGGTCTTCCTCCCGCAGATCGTGGGGAGCCTCACCGACAAGGAGGTCTCCTGGAACGCGATCGGCGCGGAGTTCTCCGCGATGAGCCCGCTGATGATCGTGGCCATGACGGCGGCCTGGCTGGCGAGCCTCGCCGCGTACACCTTCGTGCTCACCGCGTCCCTGCCCGGCCTCACCCATCTCCAGGCGCTCACGCTGAACGCCGGCGGCAGCGCGGTGAGCAACCTGCTGCCCTTCGGCGGCGCGGCGGGCGTCGCGCTGACCTTCGCGATGACCAAGGGCTGGGGCTTCACCATCCGCTCGGTGGTCGTCTCCACCCTGGTCAGCGGCGTGTGGAACACCCTGTTCCGGTTCATTCTGCCCGCGGTGGGCATCCTCGCCCTGCTCCTGGCGGGCCAGGTGCCGAACGGCACGGTCGCCAAGGCGGGCTGGGTCGGCGCGGTCTCGATCCTGGTCCTGGTCCTGGTGGTGGGCACCGCGCTCTACTGGGACCGGGCCGGCGCCGCCCTGGGCCGCGGCCTGGACGCACTGGTACGGCTGGCCCCGGCGAAAGTCCGCCCGCGCGAGCACGCCGCCTCCCAGGCCCTGACGAAGCTGCGCAGAGACACCGCCGAGGTCGTACGGCACCGCTGGGCGGGGCTGACCTTCGGCATGATCGCGTTCCAGATCCTGCAATGGCTGATCATGGTGTGCTGCCTGTACGCCACCGGGGCCTACCCCGGGCTCGCCCAGTCGATCGCGGTCTTCGCCCTGTCCCGGGTGCTGACCACCGCGCTGGTCACCCCGAGCGGCGCCGGGATCATGGAAGCCGGGGTGGCGGTCCTGCTGGCCGCCTTCGGGGTGCCGCTGCCCGCCGCGACCGCCGCGGCACTCCTGTTCGGCTTCTGGACCTACACTGTCGAGATCCCCTTCGGGGGCCTGGCGCTCGGCGCGTGGGCCCTGTTGCGCAAACGTAACGGGGGTGGCACGGGAGACGGCAGTGACACGGTCGAGGAGGACGCACACGGTGACGGAGCCTGCGCGCGCGAGTAGCGCGGCCCCAAAGCATCCAAACACCTTGTGCGCCGTTCGAGAGCACGCATAGCGTGGCGGCTGACATGGTGGCGTTCCGGGTTCTCGGACCGGTCGAGGCGTACGAAGGCGACGCCGAACTCGACCTAGGCGGGTTACGGCAGCGGGCCGTGCTCGCCCGGCTGCTCGTTGCCCGCGGGCAGGTCGTGCCGGTCGACTCGCTGCTCTACGACCTGTGGGCCGACGACGCCGCCAAGGGCGCCCAGTCGGGCCTGCAGGTCTACATCTCGCGGCTGCGCCGGGTGCTGGAGCCGGGCAGGCCACGCGGCGGCCCCAACCGGCTGCTGGTGACCGTGGCCTCCGGCTACGCGCTGCGGGTCACCCCCGACCAGGTCGACGCGCTGCGCTTCGAGGCGCTGATGCGCAGCGCGGGCGAGCACATGGAGGGCGACGACCCCGCCTCCGCGCGGTCCCGGCTGGGCAAGGCGCTGGGCCTGTGGCGCGGCACCCCCTATTCCGACTTCGCCGACCAGCCGTGGGCGGAGGCCGAGGTCAACCGGCTCACCGAGCTGCGCCTGGTCGCCAGGGAGCGGCACGCCGACACCGGCCTGCGGCTGGGCATGCACGCCGAGACGGTGCCCGACCTGGAGGCGCTGACCACCGAGCACCCGCTGCGCGAGGAGGGTTGGCGGCTGCTCGCCCTCGGCCTGTACCGCTGCGGCAGGCAGGGCGACTCGCTGGCCGCGCTCAGGCGCGCCCGGGGCACGCTCGCCGACGAGCTGGGCATCGATCCCGGTCCCGCGCTGCGCAAGCTGGAGACCGACATCCTCGCTCAGGCCCCCGACCTGGAGCTCGCCGCTCCCCCGCAACGCCACCGCCCCGCCGTCCCCGCCGCCGACACCTGGCCGCCCCGCCCGACCGCCGGTGAGGCCGACCAGCCGCCGCTGGAGCTGGAGCTGGAGCCGTTCGTCGGCAGGGAGGCCGAGCTGGCCCGGCTGACGACCGCGGCCGGCCGTACGGGCAGGTTCACGGTGGCGATCATCAGCGGTGACCCGGGCGCGGGCAAGACCACGCTGGTGCGGCAGCTCTCCCGCAAGCTCACCGCCGACGGCTGGACCGCCGCGGCCGGCGCGTGTCCCGACAGCAGCGCCACGCCGCCGGGCTGGGCCTGGGTGGAGATACTGCGCCGGCTGGTCTCGGTCGCGGGCCCCGGAGAGTACGGCCAGCTTCTCGCGCCGTTGCTCGACGACACCGCCCCCGACCCCGACGACGACATCGCCTCGGGCGGCTTCCGCCTGCACCGGGCCGTCGGCGGCTATCTCGCGGCGGTCGCCAAGGAGTCGCCGGTCCTGATCACCCTGGAGGACCTGCACTGGGCCGACACGCAGACCCTCGCGTTGCTGCGCGCGCTGCCCAGCCTGCTGGCCACCAGCCGGGTGCTGCTCGTGGTCACCGCGCGGGACAGCGAGCTGGGCGGCGAGCAGGCCGACGTGCTGGCGGCGCTGGCCAGGCTGGGACCGGTCAGGGTCGGCCTGTCGGGGCTCGACCCCAAGGCGGTGGCCGAGCTGGTCAGGGCCACCTGCGTGCGCGAGGTCGACGAGGAGGCGGTGACCACCATCGCCGAGCGCACCGGCGGCAACCCGTTCTTCGTACGCGAGACCGTGCGGCTGCTCGACGCGGAGTCGACGGGCGAACGGGCCACCGCCGCCGAGGTGCTCTCCGGGGTGCCCTCGGGCGTCCGCGACGTGCTGCGCCGCCGCATCGCGCGGCTGCCCGGCCCCGCCCAGCAGATCCTGCTCCAGGCCGCGGTGATCGGCAGAGACGTCGACGTCGACGTGCTGGTCGAGGTCACCGGTGACGAGGACGCCGTCGTCGAGGCGGTGGAGGCGGCGCTGCTGGCCGGTCTGGTGACCGAGCCGGGGCCCGGCAGGCTCCGTTTCGACCACGACCTGGTGCGCGGCACCCTCTACTCCGACGCCTCCCGGCTGCGCCGCTCGCGGCTGCACGCGGCGGTGGCCGCCGTCATCGAGCGGCGCAGCCCCGGCGACGTGGCCGCCCTGGCCCACCACTACGACGCGGCCGGCACCGCGGAGACCGCCGCCAAGGCGGTGCACTACGCCGGGCTCGCCGCGGACCAGGCCGAACGCCGGTTCGCGCACCGCGAGGCCGCGACCCTGTGGGAGCGGGCCATCGCCGCCTTCGACCGGTCGGGCCAGGCGGGTGACACGCGTGAGCGGCTGCTGCTGTCGCTGCGGCTGATCAAGGCGCTGGGGCTGTGCGGCGACATGGCGGCGGCCCGCGGGCAGCGCAGGGCCGCGATGGACGCCGCGCTCCCGCTCGGCGATCTGGAGCTCACCGCCCGGGTGGCCGCGTCGCTGGCCGTGCCGCACAAGGGCATGGCCCGCGACTTCACCCGCACGGCGTGGGAGATCGTCGACGTCACCGAGAAGGCGCTGATCGAACTGCCCGCCGACGAGCAGGCACTGCGTGCCAGCCTGCTGGCCACGCTCGCACTGGAGCTGGAGGGCTCGGCGACCGGGCGCGGCCACCAGGCGTCGCTGGAGGCGGAGGAGTTGGCCCGGCTGAGCGGTGACCCGGCCCTGCTGGCGGTCGCGCTCAGCGGGCGGCTGCGCCAGTCGTACGGGATTCCCGCGGTGGGCGAGCGGGAGGCGATCGGCCACGAGCTGCTCCAGGTGGGCGAGGCGTCCGGGCAGGTCGCGGTGCAGGTGCTCGCGCACCTGGTGCTGATGGAGTGCGCGGCGGCCAGGGGCGACTTCGCGCTCGCCGACTCCGAGGTGGGCCTCGCCGAGCAACTGGCCAAGCAGTACGACCTGCCCGCGCCGGCCGCCGTCGGCGCCTGGTACGCGGGGCAGCGCAGGATGATCGCGGGCGACTACCCGGGAGCCGAGCGGGCCTACCGCGAGGCCGCCCGGCTGACCGCGCGGGCCGGCATGCTGGAGGGCCGCCAGGATCTGCCGCTGATCACGACCTTCTGCCTGCACCTCGTCGACGGCCGGGCGGCGGAGATGGTCGAGCCGCTGGCCGAGGCGCACCAGCGGGGAGCCAAGTGGACCCTCGACGCCTACGCGCTCGCCCTGGCCTCCGCCGGGCACGAGCGCGACGCGCGGGCGGTGGCGGCCGTGCGCACCCCCGTACGGCCGGACTTCCTCTACGAGCTGGCGATGACCTGGCGCGCCCTGACCGGCATGCTCCTCGGCGACCGGATCAGGATGCAGGAGTCCTACGACACGCTGACCCCGTTCTCCGACCGCATCGCGGGCGCGGGCACCGGGGTCGTGGCCCTGTGGCCGGTCGCGCTCACCCTGGGCGATCTCGCGATCAGGCTCGGCCGGCCGGAGGCGTCGAAGACCCACTACGAGAAGGCCCTGGCGGTGGCCGAGCGGGTGGGTGTGCCACGCTGGGTCGAGGCGGCCAGGCGGGCGCTGGTCAGCAACTGAGCTGGAAGCGGTCGCTGTACGTGCCGGCCGTGCCGGTGACCGACAGCTTCACGCGGTACCACCCCGGGTTGCGCACCACGTTCGGCCGCCACTCGACGACCTTCGACTCGCCGATGAAGCCCGAACGTGCGGCGAGGTACGACTTCCAGGTCCGGCCGGCCGGGCTCCAGCGTTGCAGGCGCCAGCCGTACAGGACGGTGTCCGCAGGGTCGGGGTTGGCGACCAGGCCGCGGACGTGGAGCTCCTTGTCGCACGAGGAGGAGGTGGTGGAGGTGGTGGAGGTGGTGACGGTGATCTCGCCGGGCTCGGGGACGCGGCCCGCGGTGGCCCGTTCGCCGGTGGCGGCGGGCATCGGCAGGACGTGTGCGGTGAGCCTCAGGGTCTGGACGGGCCCGCCCGTCTCCCGCGCGCCGACGGTGGCGCCGCCCGACGTAACGACCCCGGCGTACGCGCCGGCGAAGGCGAGGGTGGCCACCAGCAGCTTGACCGCGTTCGCGGTTCCGCTCGCCACCACCGGCGCCACACTGCTTCGCGGACTCATGGCCGACACCCCGTTTCGTTCACCTTCAGGTGTACGGCACGCGGCTTTATCTTTGGTTGCCGTCGGCTTGCAGAGTGCTGTGCCCGCTTTCTCGTCCGGCCCGCCATGGCCAGATGAGGTAAGCCTGACCTAATATTGGCTGATATACGCGTGACTAGGGTGGTGACGGTCGGAGATGAGGTCCCCTGCGGTGGTGATTCCCAGCCCGACCGATCCCTCTCTCTTCGGGCTGCCGCTGTGGGTGATCGCGGTGGTCGGGGCGATCCTGCTGTTCGGCGCCTTCCAGGTCTACTACTGGGTCGGCCGGAAGCTCGGCGACCGGCTCACCTCCTCGCGGATCGGCGAGCGGGCCGGTCGTGAGCGCATCCAGAAGGTGGAGAACGTCGTCAACCGCTGGGGCGCGCTGGCCGTCTACGGCTGTTTCTGGGTGCCCGTCCTGCGCCACACGCTGCCCTGGGTCGCGGGCGCGCTGCGCGTCTCCTACCCCTGGTACGTCGTGGCCAGCGCGCTGGGCTGTCTGACCTGGGTGCCGGCGACGATGTTCGTGCTCTACACGGTGATCTGGGGGTGGCTGGAGGTCGCGGCCCGCTCGCCGTTCACCGCCCTGGCCGCCGCCGTACTCGCCGCGGTGGTCGCCGTTCTCGTCCTGCGTCGCCGTCGCCGCCGTCGTGAGAACGCGGCCGAGGACACCTTCGCCTCGGTTTAGGCGCACTTCACCAGAGAAGACGGCGTTGCCGATGATCTCGTGTCACCATGGTCGACATGAGAATCGGGGGTCTCCTGTCGTTCCTCTGCGCCGTCGTGCTCGTGCTGCTCGCACCCGCGCCCGCCCTCGCGGAGGCCGGGCCGCAGACGCCGAGCGTGCCGGGGCGAGCGGCCTACCTCGTGGACTCGGAGGGAACGGTCCACTACAGCAAGCAGGCGACCAGGCGGATGCCGGTCGCGAGCCTCACCAAGGTGATGACCGCCTACGTCGTGCTGCGCGAGGCCGAACTGAGCGACGTCGTCACGATCACCGCCGCCGACGTGAGCCACGCGTCCACGAACGGCGCCACCCACGCCTCCCTGCGCAAGGGCGAGCGCTTCACGGTCAGGGACCTGCTCTACGCGGTGATGCTGCCCTCGGGCGCCGACGCCACCAACGCCCTGGCCCGCCGCTACGGCCCGGGGACCACCCGCTTCGTCGCCAAGATGAACGCCGCGGCCCGTTCCCTCGGCCTGGCGTCCACCCGCTACACCAACCCCGACGGCCTCCCCCGCCCCGCGAACGGCGGCTACTCCACCGCCCGCGACCAGGTACGGCTGGCCCAGGTCGCGCTGGCCGACGCCACCCTCCGCAAGATCGCCTCGGCCGAACGCCACGTGGTCACCAAGACCGCCGTGCACCGCGCGCACACCTGGCGCTCCACCAACAAGCTCCTCGGCTCGGCGCCCGGCGCGACCGGGGTCAAGACGGGCTACACCCGTGCCGCCGGCTACTGCCTGCTCTTCGCCGCCGACCGCGACGACCGGCTCTACGTCGGCGCCATCCTCGGCGACTCCCGGCCCGACCGCCGTTTCAGCACCGCCGAGCGCCTCCTCGACTGGGCCGCCCGCGAGTCCCTCTGAGCGGTCTCACCTCATGGTCGCCCAGAAGGCCGGGTGGTCGGAGAAGCCGTTCATGCCCTGCGTGCCCGTGGAGCCGAATCGCAGGCTGTTCCTGATGAAGATGTGCTGACGGTTTCCGTCGCCCTTACGCGAGAAGCCCGACGGCACGCAGTCCTGGACATCGGGGTTTCCCTTGTACTTCAGGTTGAAGTCGCCGGCGATGATCACGCGTGTCCTGCCGGCGAAGTCCTTCGCGCGGCGCATGACCTCCTTGCACTGGGTCTTCGTCACCGATGTGGGCTTGTCGGACAGATGCGTGACACAGACGGTCAGCGTGTCGGTCTTGCGGCACCCCATCACGCGCTTCTCACTGTTGGCCTGGCTGGTGAGCCTCTCCTCGTACCGGTACTTGCTGTACGGCTTGGGCAGGGCACGCTTGTCGAGGATCGCGGTGCCGTAGTCTCCCCGTCCCCCGGTGCACTTGGCGTTGGAACTCCCCGAGAGCACGTTGAAGAACGAGTCCCCGCTGAAGCCGATCGTCTTCTTGAGCGCCTCGACGTCTTCGCTGCACACCTCGGTCAGCGTCACGATCGTCGGCCGGAGCGCCCTGATCTTCTTGGCGGCCTCCTGCATCGTCCGCTTGGCCTTGTCCGGGCCGGGCTTCGGGTCCCAGCAGTGCTTGGCGCCCCCGCCGTTGCAGAGGTTCATTTCCAGGACCTTGTGCGTGGGGGCGGCGGCCACGATCTTCGAGGCCGGCACCGCCGCCTCCGGGGCGGACGCCGCGGCGGCGCCCGGCGCCATCGCGAGCGGGATCGTGATTCCGAGGCCGACAAGGATTCGCGCGTGCTGCCGCATTGGTCTCCCACCTTAGGCTTTCGGAACTTCGGTGTTCCAGACCCTAGGAGGCCGCGTTATGGGTTTGATTAACGCACGCGTTTGACCGTGGTTTACAGGGGACCGGCCCCGGTCGACGTGGCGACCGGGGCCGGCGAAGCGATCGGACGTCAGTCCGCGCAGATCGCGTAGACGCTGATCCCGACGTCGCTGTAACCGTCCTGGCGCCCGATGCCGATCCAGCCCCGTCCGTCATTGGTGGGGAAGGAGCCGACCAGGATCGCCCTGTTGCCCTGGGCCTCGGCGCCGCCGCCGAGGACCTTCTTCGCGCCGGGGCAGTACAGCGTGCGGCGCTGGAAGTTGGGGACGTTGACGTTGGGCAGCATGACGAGCTGGTAGCCGGGCGGCAGGGCGGTGACGGCGGTGGCCTGTGCCGGGGCCGCGGAGACGAGGTTCGAGGCGGCGGTCGTCGCCAGGCACGCTCCGGCGACGACGACGGTCAACGCCAGAGCGGTGGCCTTCTTCGACTTCATCTGCTCTCCTTCTGTCGTTCCCCGGATTCGCCTTCCATCGCGGGCAGCACGAAATACGCCGGCGGTGTGATGCCGGTGAGGGAAAAGTGGTCCGGGAGGCTGGGGGGCCATTACCCGCAAAGTATCCAGCCCGTGACTCGTTGTGTCCATGCGGAATTATGTTTGATTAACGCCCGCCCCCTTCGGGACAATAGCGGGCCAAACTCCGATAACTCAGAACCACCCGGGGCGACAAACTGCGAAATACCCCGAATTTCACTACCGGCCACTCGCTAAATGAGAATTGCGACCGGAGTTTTCCTGAGGGCCGTCGCGGAAGGGCCCTCTCTAACGCGTCAGACCGTGACACGCGATCGCGGCGGCCGCCACCACGTTGAGGGAGTCAACCCCCAGGTCCATCGCCGCACGACTCATCGGGATGCACACGGGCTCGTCGGCCTCGTGCAGCCAGCGGGACGACAGCCCGTCACCTTCGGAACCGAGCAGCAGGGCGACCCGATCACCGAGCTCTGCCTCAGGCAGCGGCGTGGCCGTCTGGTCCGGCGTCAGGGCCAGGGTGCGGAAGCCCGCCTTACGCAACTCGGCGAGCCCGTCGTGCCAGTCGGTCATCCGCGCGTACGGCACGGCGAAGACCGCCCCCATCGACACCTTCACCGACCTTCGGTACAGCGGGTCGGCACAACGGGGGGAAAGGATCACTGAGTCGATGCCCAGGGCGGCGGCGCACCGGAAGATGGCGCCCACATTGGTGTGGTCGACGAGATCCTCGAGGACCAGGGCGCGGGGGCCGGTGAGGACGTCGGCGACGGCCGGGAGGGGCAGGCGGGCCATGGAGGCGAGGGCGCCGCGGTGGACCTGGAAGCCGGCGACGCCCTCCATGACCTCGTCGGTGACGAGGTAGACGGTCACGCCGTCGAGGAGGTCGCCCAAGGGCTCCAGCCAGCGACGGGTCATGAGCAGGGAGCGGACCGGGTAGCCGGCGGCGACGGCCCGGCGGATGACCTTCTCGCCTTCGGCCAGGAAGAGACCGCGGGAGGCTTCGAGGCTTTTGCGCAGCTCGACGTCACGCATCCGCGTGTAGTCGGCGAGACGCGGGTCCGAGGGGTCCGCCACAGGCTCAAGCACGCTTGAATCCTTTCACGAGCCGCCAGAGGACCCCGTATCCGAGCAGCAGGACGGACGCGCCGACCACCACGCCGATGCCGTGCTTGGTGATCGTCGAGGCCCACCCCTCCGCCGGCGGATCCACCAGCGGCCAGAGCGCGGCCCCGGCGAGCCCGCCGGCGCCGAGGGCCACCGGCAGCCAGATGCTCCCGCCCGGCCGCAGCCGCAGGCGCGGGATCAGCCACCACGCCACCAGGCCGAGACCGATCAGCGTGGAGGCGTACTGGAGCGCGCGGTACACGGTGATCCAGCCGATCACCGGGGCGGACAGCCAGTCCCAGCCCCAGATGGCGGCGCTGTAACTGTGGGTGAAGGAGTCCCAGAGCACATGGGTGGACGAGCCGATCACGGCTCCGGCCAGCACGGCGGGGGCGCGGCGCAGGCCGTACCGGATGGGGGGCAGGTCGACGACGGCGAGGAGTGGCTCGCGGAGCAGGCCGTGGAAGAGGACCAGCACGACCAGGGTGGCCGCGACGTCGATGGTGAGGATGCCGGGCAGGGAGTGCCAGATGGCGTAGGCAGGCAGGAAGGGCAGGAAGAGCGGCAGGTCGGGCACCATCGCGCCGATCGCCAGGGCCCAGGGATCCAGGCGGCGAGAGTTCAGCAGGGGCAGAACCGCCGCGACGTGGCTGAGAGTGAACGGCACGCACACTCCTGGTTGAGGTGGGAGAAGGGGGAGGAGTTAACCGAGTTTTGCGTGGAGCGGACGTAGTAACGCTAAGTGCCGGGTAGGGTACGTAGCGCTGTCGACGGCCGGGCGTGGGAGGCGAGGGTCATGGTGCCTGACCAACGTGTCCAGTCACGCCCGGCCGCGTCAGCAGAACCGTGGTTGCGCGATGCCCGGCGCGCGAGGAGCCTATCGACGATCACGCTCGGCTGGCTCGGGCTGGAGAGCGGGCTCGCACTCGTCGCCGGCCTCCAGGCGCACTCGGTCGCGCTGATCGGCTGGGGCCTGTCGTCGATGGTGGAGGCGCTCGCCAGCCTGATCGTGGTGTGGCGCTTCACGGGGGCTCGCACCGGTTCGGCGCACGCGGAACGGCGGGCGACCAAGGCGGTCGCGGTCAGCTTCTGGCTGCTCGCGCCTTACCTGGTGGTGCACGTGGCGCACGACCTTGAGGCCGGCCACCGCTCGGTGCCCTCGGCGCTCGGCATCGCGGTCACCACGATCAGCCTGATCAGCATGCCGGTGCTCGGTCTCGCCAAACGGCGGCTCGGGGCCCGGCTCGGCTCGCCCGCCACCTCGGGCGAGGGGACCCAGAACCTGTTGTGCGCGGCGGTGGCCGCGGGAGTCCTGGCCGGGCTGGGGCTCAACACGATCGGCTGGTGGTGGGTCGATCCGCTGGTGGCGCTCACACTGGCGGGGGTGGCCACGCGCGAGGGATGGAAGGCCTGGCACGGGCACGCCTGCCGGCACTGAGCGCGGCGCGCGACGGTGAGGACCGCGACCGGCAGACCTCGTGCGGACAGCACGCGCGCCAGCGTCGCACCCCCGCCGGCCGCCGCCACGACCCGGCACGTACGGCCGGCGAGCGTGACGTTTCTCACCTGAGCGCATTCCCTGAGCGCCCGCCTGACCTCGTCGCGGAACCCGGGAAGGTCGATGAGCACCAGATCGCCGCACCCCGTGACGGCCCTTTCGCGCACCCCGGCCACAGCCGACATGGGCACCCCCATTACGCGACATATCGCGTTGTTACCGCTAACGATACTGAGCGATGACGCTCTGTCAAGATGTATCGCGAAACATGAACACATGCACAAGTTACCGATGCGTACCGTAATCACTGCAGTAAAAGAGGCATGTTGCCAGTCCAAGGCTTCCCAGTATCGTTCCGTCAATATGGCGGACTGTCACCCGATAGTGTGACCAGCCGCATCCACCGACACCTAAGAGGACACCGTGGGCGGACGCCACCGCACAGATGAACTCGAGGACGGCAGCTACGCGCACCAGCCCCCGCCACGCCGTCGTGGCGGCCGGGGCAAGGTGTTCGTCCCCCTCGCCGGGGCCGTCGCCCTCGCCATGCTGCTCGGCGTCGCCGCGTTCGTGATCGTGAACCGCGACCGGGGTTGCGCGGGTGACGAGCTCGCCCTGCGCGTGACGGTCTCCCCCGACATCCGGCCCGCCATCGTCAAGATCGCGGACGGGTTCAACAAGACCGGCCGCGGGGTGGACGGCCGGTGCGTGCGGGTCGAGGTGAAGGGGGCGGCCGCCCCAGGCGTGGCGAACAGCCTGGCCGGCGAGGCGCCCGCGATGGATCTGTGGATCCCCGACTCCAGCCTCTGGCTCGGCCAGTTGGCGGCGAAGGGGGCGGCGAAGGGGGCACAGCTCCCCAAGCCCGTCGGCTCGGCCGCGCAGTCGCCGATCGTCCTGGTCGCCTCGCGTTCGGTGGTGACGGACCTGAAGAAGACCCTCGGCACGGCGAGCTGGACCAGCCTGGTCGGCGCGGCGAACGTGGCCGACCCGGACGGCCTCGCCAAGAAGGTCAGGGTCCTGGCGCTCGACCCCGCCCGGAACGCGGCGGGGCTGGGCGCGATGCTCACCGCCTCCGGCGTGCTGACCGCGGGGGGCGAGGAGGACCAGCTCATCGGGGCCCTCAAGCAGCTGTCCAGATCGCTGGCCCGCTCCCCCGAGGCGCTGCTGTCCAGTCTCGACGTGAAGTCGGGCCGCGCGCCGCTCGGCATCTCCTCCGAGCAGGCGATCTGGGCCTTCAACTCCGACAAGAAGCCCGCCAACCCGGCCGTGCCGCTCTATCCGGCCGAAGGCACCATGAACCTCGACTACCCCATGGTGGTCACCGCGAAGGATCCGGCGGCCCAGCAGGCGGCGCGGGAGTTCGCCAAGGAGCTGTCCACCGAGACCGCGAGGAAGGCCCTGCGCAAGGAGGGCTTCCGGGTCGACGGCAAGGGCGGCGAGGCCCTCGCCGTCGCCGGCGGCTTCGCCGAGAAGGCGCCGCGCACGCTTCCGCTGCCCGAGGCCAAGGCCGTCGCCTCGATGGCCCAGTCGTGGTCGCGGCTGAACCTGGGCACCCGGCTGCTCGCCCTCTACGACGTCTCGGGGACCATGGCGCTGCCCGTCCCCGGCACGGGCACCGACCGGATGCGGGTCATCTCGAAGATCGCCTCCGAGGGCCTGCGCCTGTTCGCCCCGGACAGCGAGATCGGCGCCTGGGAGTTCTCCACCCACCTCGACGGCGACACCGACTACCGCGAGGCCGTCTCGCTCGGCCCGATCACCGAGAACGTCGACGGCGTGCTCCGCAAGGACCTCCTCACCCGGCACCTGGCCACGGTCAAGGCCAAGGCGACCGGCGACACCGGACTCAACGACAGCCTCGCCGCCGCCTACGCCCACATGACCGAGACCTACAAGGCCGACAAGATCAACACACTGCTGGTCCTCACCGACGGCGCGGGCAACGACGACCCCGACGGGGGGATCTCCAACGCCGCCATCCTGCGCAAGCTCAAGGAGCAGTACGACAAGACCAAGCCGGTCAGCATCCTGATCATCGCCTTCGGCCCGGACGCCCCCAAGGGCAAGCGCACCATGGAGGCCCTCGCCAAGGCCACCGGCGGCGAACTCTTCATCGCCAAGGACGTCCTGGAGGTCCGCAAGTTCTTCCTGGAGGGCATGAAGCGCCGCCTCTGCTCCCCGCACTGCGACGGCTAGCCCCCGTACGGCAGGCCCACCCGGCGCCACCCGCCGCCGGCAGCCGGCGTCCGTGGCGCCATGGCACTCCAGCGGCTGTGGCTCCGCGCCGTTACAACCCGCCCGTCGAACCCTTGGCCACCTGAGTCACACAGACCCCTCCCTCCCCCTGTTTCCCCAGGTCATGCCTTCTGGTTATCCCGTAAGCCGGACATCTGCCGGTAGGTCAACCGAGTCGGCGGGGGTGGCGTCCTACGCGTGTGGGGACTGGCGCGGGCAGGTGATTGCTGCCCGCGGACATGCCCGTCCTGCGGGGAGGAAGATCCGTGCCCGGATGGCCGAATGCCGGACGCGCCGACGACCACCGACTGGTCGAGGCGCTGCGACGTGTGGACGGGCAGGCGCCCGTGGACCTCTACGACGCCTATGCCGAACGACTCCACGACTACGCCCGAACGCTTCTTCCCGATCCCGCCGCGGCGGCGGAAGCCGTACACGACGCCTTGGTGACCGCGCACGGGTGCGTGCGGCGGCTCGGTGACGCCAACCGGCTGCGGGCCTGGCTCTACGCGCTGACCCGGTTCCAGTGCGCGGCGCGGACCCGCGGCAGGGGGACGCCGCCGCACGGCTCTCCCGAACCGGAGTTCGACGAGGAGCCCGCGGACCCGGAGCTGGTCGCGCTGGTCCACGAGGTGCTCGGCGAGCTGAACAGGACCGAGCGCGAGGTGCTGGAGTTGTCCCTGCGGCACGGCCTCACGCCCGCGGAGGTGGGCGCCGTGCTCGGGCTGAGCTCCCGGCAGGCCACGACGCGGCTCGCGCGGTCCCGCGACCAGCTGGAGATCGCCGCCGCCGCCGTGCTGCTGGCCAGGACGGGACGGGCGCACTGTCCCGACCTGTCGGCGATGGTCGACTCCTGGGAGGGGCCGCTCACGCCGATGCTGCGCAGGCGGCTGTCCGGCCACATCGGCGGCTGCGAGGTGTGCACCGAGCGCAGGCGCAGGCAGGTCTCCGCCGCTCGGCTGCTGGACCTGACGCCCCCGATGTACCCGCCGTTGTCGCTGCGCCAGCGGGTGGTCGACACCTGTGTGCGGCCGGAGCGCGAGCAGACCAGGACGTTGATCACGCAGCGGTACGACCACGTGGACAAGGCGGGCTTCCCCATCGTGGTCGAGCGCCGTTCCCGCAGGCGGCCGCGCCGGCTCCTGCCGGTCGTCATGGCGGCCGTCTGCGTGCTGGCCGCGACCGGCGCGGTGATCGCGGTCGGCCAGGGCCTGCCCGCACCGGCCGGAGACGTGCGGGCCGCACCCACCGCCGGCGGGCCGCCGGTCTTCACCCCCGATCCGGAGGCCGGCCCCGAAGAGGAGCCGGACGTCTCCCCTGGCGCGGAGGAAGTCCTCCCCGAGGAGACGCCGGAGCCGCCCGGCACGCCCACGCCCACGCCGACGGCCGGACCCTCGACGTCCGCGCCGCCCCGCACCACCCGGCCGACCACGGCGCGGCCCCGGACGTCCCGGCCCGCCACCCGGCGTCCCGCGCCCGCGTCGGCGCCCAGGTTCGCGGTGACCTGCCCGGCCGACCTCGGCGAGTCGGGCGCGGGCAGGATCCAGCTCTCCGCCCGTGGCAAGGCCATGGCGTGGAGCGCGACGGGGACGGGCGGCGTGGCCCTGTCGCCCCGGCGGGGCAGGCTCAAGGCGGGTGCCGGCGCGGGGATCTGGGTCACCGTCGCCGATCCCGGGGTTCCGGGCAGCGGGCGGGTGTCCTTCCGGTCGGCCGCGGGCAGCCCGATCTGCGTGATCACCTGGACCGGTCAGGACGATGCCGCCGAGCCGCCGACGGACCCGCCCACCGACTCGCCCAGCGACCCGCCGACCGACGAGCCGACGGAGAGCCCGTCCACGGAGGCGCCCACCGGCGACAGATAAACGCCTTTACGTCGCTCTTATCACTACAGGACCCCACCGTGCCATACCGTAGAGCGGTATTGTAAGATCATTGGTGCTATATGGGGAATAACGCTACGACTTGGCTCTGCAATCCGGTAAACCATGTCCTGGTGCTACGCGTCGCCATTGACGGCTGTGTGGCGTGATTGGTCCCATTGCACAGTGGCGATCAACCATGCCTTGATCCAGGCAAGGAGCAACAGGGAATGCGCAGGAACCGGAGGGCACTGACGTGGGCCTTGGCGCTCGCGTGCCTCATGGGGGCGGTGATCGCGCTCGCCGACATCGACACACCGTTACGCCTTGTTTTGACGCCTTTGTTCCTTCTGGTCGTTCCGGGTGCGGCAGTCGTCGGACTGTTGCGTGATCGTGACCCTCTGGCCGCGCTGTCCGTCGGCGCGGCGGCAAGTCTCGTCATCAACGTCCTGCTGGCCGAGGCCATGCTGCTCTTCGACGCATGGACTCCGCGGGCGGGCGTGGCGACGATCGCCGTCCTCAGCGGGTTCCTGTACTTTCTGCGAACGCTGCACCGGGGAGACACTGGCCTGCGGACCGAACAGGGGGCGAAGGCAAGGTGAGAGGCACCCTCGCCCGGGCCCGCACGTCGACGCAGTCGGAGCCCTCCGCCGAACCCTCGGGAGTGCGATAACGCTCCCACCGCAACCCTCGAAGCAGCAGCCCAGGACCCTCGCATGCACCGTTCGCGGAATTCGCCATTTCCCCTGATCACGCCGATCGCGAGGCCCCCCGGACCCGTTGGGCAGTCAGCGCCGACGACCGACCGCCCGGAAGGACAGCCCCTCACCATGAGCCCCGAGATCACCAGGTACAACGGCAAACCTCAGGTGACCCCCCTGAGGTCGGTGCCGCCCGTGGAGCGGTTCACCCCGCTAACGTCCCATGTCGCCATCTCCCCGACTGTCAGCGTCGTCGTGCCCGCGATGAACGAGGCGGAGAACCTGCCGCACGTCTTCGCGACCCTGCCCCATTGGATCGACGAGATCGTGCTGGTAGACGGGAACTCTGTCGACGACACCGTCGCCGTCGCCAAGCGGTTGCGGCCTAATGTCCGAATCGTGACTCAGACCGGCAAGGGCAAGGGCAACGCCCTGTCCGCGGGCTTCGCGGCCTGCACGAGTGACATCATCGTGATGATCGACGCCGACGGCTCCACCGACGGACGGGAGATCATCCACTTCGTCGGCTCGCTGGTCACCGGCGCCGACTTCGTCAAGGGGTCCCGCTACGCCTCCGGCGGCGGCAGCGACGACTTGACCTTCAACCGGCGGTTCGGCAACAAGGTGCTCACCGGTCTGGTGAACCGGATCTACGGCACCCGCTACACCGACCTCTGCTACGGCTACAACGCCTTCTGGGCCCGCCACCTGGACGCCCTCGACCTCGACTGCGACGGTTTCGAAGTCGAGACGTTGATGAACATCCGCGCGGCCCGTGCGGGGCTGCGCGTCCATGAGGTGCCCAGCTACGAGCGGTCCCGAATCCACGGCGAGAGCAACCTGCACGTCGTGCGTGACGGAGTCCGCGTGCTCAAGACCATCATCCGCGAGTGGCGGCGACGGCCTGCCCAGCCCATGCCGGAACCGGCCTCCGCACCGGCGGCCGACCGCGGCGTGGCGTAGACCCCGTTAGCGAGCAGGCATGAAGTGCAGCGTTGTCATCTGCGTCTACACCGAGGACCGTTGGGACGATATCCGGGCCGCGGTCGAGTCCGTCGACCAGCAGCGGCGGCCGGCGCACGAGCTGATCCTCGTCGTCGACTACAACCCCGACCTGCGGCTGCGGTTGAAACGGGAGTACCCCCAGGCGATCGTGGTGGCGAACGGCCACGAGAAGGGACTCTCCGGGGGCAAGAACACCGGCGCCGCGACGGCCTCGGGCGACATCGTGGCCTACCTAGATGACGACGCCGTCGCCGACCCCGGCTGGCTGGAGGCGCTGGAGGAGGGCTTCCAGAATCCGGCGGTCGTCGGCGTCGGCGGGCGGACGTTCCCGATGTGGGCGTCCGGCCGCCGCCCGCGCTGGTATCCCCACGAGTTCGACTGGACCGTGGGGTGCTCCTACCTCGGCATGCCCGTACGGCGGGCCCCGATCCGCAATGTGATGGGGGGCAACGCCGCCTTCCTGCGCGAGGTGATCGACGGCGTCGGCGGGTTCCGCACCGGCATCGGCCGTAGCGTCCAGGGCAAGAAGAGCAGGCCGCTGGGGTGCGAGGAGACCGAGTTCTGCATCCGGCTGTCGCAGCGCAGAGCGGGTTCGATCATGCTGTTCGAGCCCGCCGCCGTGATCGGCCACAAGGTGCCGGCGCTCCGGTCCACGTTCGCCTACTTCCGTAGCAGGTGCTACGCGGAAGGGTTGTCCAAGGCGCTGGTCACGGCCAGTGTCGGCAGTGGCGACGGGCTCTCCAGCGAACGCGCCCACGCGTTGCGGGCGCTGCCGCTCGGGGCGCTGCGCGGCGTCGGCGAGGCGTTCCGCGGCGACCTCGCCGGGCTGGGCAGAGCGGCGGCCATCGTGATCGGGCTCGCCTGGACGACCTGGGGATACGTCATCGGCACGGCCCGGCTGCGGTTGGCGCGATCATGACCCGGGTGCCCATCCTGATGTACCACTCGGTCACCGACTCGCCGAACGACGAGACCCGGCCGCTCGCCGTACGGCCCGCCGACTTCGCCGAGCAGCTCGCCTACCTGGGTGCGCAGGGGTTCACCCCGCTCACCCTCGCCCAGCTGGTCGCGGTGGCGAACGACACCTCGGGCCGGGCGATGCCGGCGCGGCCGGTGGTGGTGACCTTCGACGACGGCTACGCCGACTTCCACGCCGAGGCGCTGCCGGTGCTGCAGCGGCACGGCTTCCCGGCCACGGTCTTCCTGACCAGCGGCTGGGTGGAAGACGCCGGTGAGGAAGCGGCGGGGCGTCCGCTCGACGCGATGCTGACCTGGTCGCAGGTGCGGGAGGCGGTGTCCTGCGGCATCGAGATCGGCGGCCACAGCCACAGCCATCCGCAGCTCGACCAGCTCCCCGGCGCGGAGCTGCGCCAGGAGTTGCGCCACAACAAGGCGCTGGTGGAAGATCGCATCGGCCGGCCGGTCACCACGATGGCCTACCCGTACGGCTACTCCAGCGCGCGGGTGCGGCGCGAGGTGCGCGCCGCGGGCTACGTCGCCGCCTGCGCCGTGGCCAACGACCTCAGCGCCACCGGAGACGACGTGCTGGCGATGCCGAGGCTGACCATCGCACGCGGCACCACGATGAACATGTTCCGCCGCGCGGTCGAAGGCCGCGCTGTCCCCCTGATCTATCTGAGAGAACGCCTGCTGACCAAGGGATACGCCGTGGTCCGCAGGACGCGGTACGGCCTGCGCCGGGTGCGCGGGCATGTCTAGGCCCCCGTCGCGCCAGAGGATCACGGCGCGGCGGCGCGACGAGGGGGTACGGCACCATGGGCGCTGGCACGCTGTCCGGCATCGGGCAGAGGCTCCTGCTCGACCTGCGTAACCCGTTGTTCCGTAACGGCTACGCGTTGATGGCCAACACCGCCATCACCGCCGTCCTCGGCATGGGCTACTGGTTGCTGGCCGCGCGCCTCTACGCGCCCGAGGACTTCGGGCGCGGGCAGGCCCTGATCACCGCGATGCGGCTGTTCGCCTCGCTCACCGCGCTCGGCTTCGTCGGGGCGCTGGCCAGGTTCATCCCCGTTTCGGGCAGGCGGACCGCCGAGATCGTCGTGCGCGCCTACGTCATAGCGGGCGCCACCGGGGTGACCGCCGCCCTCGGCTTCCTGCTGACGCTGCCGCTGTGGGGCGAGACCTACGCCCGGCTGTCCGGCTTCGGACCCGGCCTGTTCTTCCTGGTGGCGGTGCTCGTCTGGTCGGTGTTCACGCTCCAGGACGTGACGCTGGCCGGGTTACGCAAGGCCACCTGGGTCCCGGTCAACAGCATCTGCTTCGGCCTGGTCAAGATGGCCATGCTGGTCGCACTGGCCACGGCGCTGCCCGACGACGGGATCTTCGTCTCGTGGATCGTGCCGACGACGATCGCGCTGATCCCGATCAACATCTTCATCTTCGGTTTCGTGATCCCCAGGCACGTGCGCGACAATCCCGGCGGGAACCCGCCGCGGCTGCGGGAGATCGGCCGGTTCCTGGCCGGCGACTATCCCGGCACCCTGTCGATCCTGGCGATCGTCTACCTGATCCCCGTGCTGATCGCGACGCGGGTCGACGAGGCGACGTTCGGCTACTTCTCGATGGCCCACACGCTGGGCTCGCTGATCGAGCTGCTGGCGATGAACATGGCGACCTCGCTCACCGTGGAGGGCTCCTTCGACCGGTCACGCCTCGCCGCGAACGCGCGCACGGCGTTACGCAGAGCCTTTATGATCATCGTGCCGATCGTGGTGGTGACGATCATCGTGGCTCCGCTGATCCTCTCCGTCTTCGGTACGGACTTCGCCGAGGAGGGCACCCTGCTCCTGCGCCTGATGGCCCTGGCCGTACTGCCTCGCGTCCTGATCGAGATCTATCTGAGCGGCCTGCGTACGCGGAGCGAGGCGCGCAAGCTCGCCCTCGTCCAGGTCGGCCTCGCCGTGCTGGTCATCGCGAGCACGGTCGTGATGTTCCCGGCCTTCGGCGTCGACGCGGTGGGGTACGGGCTGTTGTTCAGCGAGCTGCTGGTGGCTGTGTTGATCTTCGGCGGACTACGCAAAATTCTCAATGCCGACGACACCCCGCAGCCGTCCATCGCGGGCAGGTAGCCGGAAAGCCGACATCATGGACCACGTGAGGCAACGGGCAGGCAAAGACATGACCACGGGGAAGACAGGCGACCCGGACGTCGAGGAGACCGAGGCGACCCATCCCGAGCCTCCGGAGGACACCGAGCCGGACAACGAGGACGACACGGCGGTCTTTCCCAAGATCGTGGTCATCGACGACGGGGCGGACGAGGTCGCCCCCGAGCACACCGGCGACGACACCCCTGCGGACTCCTCCGGCGCCCAGGCTCAGCACGACGACGCCCCGGAGCGGCACGACGACGCCCCGGCTCACGACGGCGCCCCGGCTCAGTACGACGACGCTCCGGAGCGGCACGACTCCTACGCTCCGGAGCGGCACGAGGGCTCCTTCGCTCCGGAGGCCGCACACGGGCCCGCGCCCGGTCCCGCTCGCAGGCCCGCGCCCGTTCCGCCTCCCGCCCCCGCCCCCGCCCTCAGCCCCGCGCCGGCCAGGGGGGCGGGCTCCGCCGTGCCCTCGCCGGGCTCCGCCGTACGCCGGGGGGAGCGGCTCGGGCGGGTGCGCGACCGGCTGGACGCGCTGTTGGTCACGGCGCCGCGCTGGGCGCCGCCGGTCCTCACGATCGAGGGCCTGATCATCTACGTGCTGGCGCTGAGGATGTCGCCGGGGCCGCTGCGCGGGGTCGAGCTGGACAAGATCGACGGGCTGGGTCTCATCTCGGTGCTGCCGGCGGCGGCCTTCGGCGCGATCCTGCTGCTGATCCTCGCCTTCTTCGTCACCGTGGCGCAGAACACCGACCGCAAGGGCCTGCTCCTCTTCCAGCTCGCCACGATCACCTTCGCGCTGCACGGCGCCGCCGCGCTGGTCGAGGACGAGCCGCGGTTCCACACGGCCTGGGTGCACGCCGGGTTCGTGGAGTACATCGCGCGGACCGGCGACACGCTGCCGGGGCTGGACGCGAGATTCTCCTGGCCGGGCTTCTTCGTGCTGTTCGCGTTCGTCACGCGGGCGGCGGGGATCACCGACCTCTCGGCGATCCTGCAGTGGACCCCGCTGCTCTCCAACCTGCTCTACCTGTTGCCGTTCGTGCTGTTGCTGCGCCTGGTCGTGGCGACCACGCGGGCCCGGTGGTTCGCGGCGCTGTTGTTCATCCTGGTCCAGTGGATCGGGCAGGACTACTTCTCCCCGCAGGGGTTCACCTTCGCGCTGTATCTGGCGTTCGTGGCGATCGTGCTGCGCTGGTTCGGCAAGGTCGATCCACGGACGAAACCCCTGCCCGCCAAACGTGGCGTTCGCCGGCTGGTGGCGAAGCTCGACTCGCTCACTCCCGGCGAGTTGTCCATCGCCGTCCCCTCCCTCTCCGACCGCGTGATCATGCTGACTCTGCTGATCATCCTGTTCGCGGCGTCCACGGCGGCGCACCAGATCACGCCGTTCATGATGCTCGGCGCGCTGACCGGGCTCATCCTGCTCCGCCGTACCAGCCTGTCGATGGCGCTGCCGTTCTTCCTCGGCCTGACCGTGCTCGCCTGGATCAGCTACCAGGCCACGTCGTACTGGACCGGGAACATCGACCACATCTTCGGCGGCATCGGCCGGATCTTCGCCACCTTCCAGGAGAACACCGGCGACCGGATCTCGGGCACCGACCCACAGCACGCACAGGTCCTGCGGGTACGGCTGGGCATCTGCGGCGTGATCCTCTCCCTGGCCGCCGTGGGCCTGGTGCGCCGCCTGCGCCGGGGAGTCGGCGACCGGGCCGCGCTCGTCCTGCTGTGCATCCCGGTCCTCGCCCTCGCGCTGCAGAGCTACGGCGGCGAGATCGGCCTGCGGATCTACATGTTCGCCCTGCCTGGCGCCTGCATCCTGGCCGCCTACGCCTTCTTCCCGAACCTTCCCGCCGGCGCGGACACGGGCGAGGAGACCGTGCCGGACCGGCGGCGCAACGTGCGTTTCGACCCGCGACTCACCCGGCGGATCTCGCTCGTGCTCGCGGCCGTCTGCGCGCTGGCGCTCTCGATGGCCTTCCTGGTCGCGAGGTACGGCAACGAGAAGTTCGAACGGGTCACGCCGGGCGAGGTCGCCGCCATGCACTACGTGTACGACCACGACAAGCCCCGCGCCCAGCTCCTCTATCTGGTGCCGACGCTCGGGGAGGAGATCACGCCCACCATCCCCTGGCGCGAGCGCGACATCGAGAACGTGGAGTACCGCGAGGTCCAGGTGCTGCCGAATCCGAAGGTGATCGCGCAGGTGACGCGCTCGATCAGGAACCTCGGTCCGCAGACCTACGTGATCGCCAGTCAGGCCCAGGCCCACTTCCTGGAGCTCAACCACGGCTTCCCGAAGGGCTGGGGCGACCGGTTCCGGGCCGCCCTGGACGCCTCCCCCCAGCTCAAACGCGTCTACTCCAACGAATCCGCCGCCGTCTACACGCTCAAGACGTTCCCCAAGGGCCCCCGAGCCATGCAGCCCCCCGGCTACGAGCTCCCGCCCGACGCCACCACCGCCTGGACCCCGTTCGGCCTCGTCGGCCTCGCGGTGAGCTGGATCGCCCTCTTCGTCTACGAGGTCCTCCGCCTTCGCGGCACCGGCCACGCCCGCCGGGGCCGCCGCCGCATGCTCGTCACCGGCGGCATCGCCTTCGTCATCGCGGTAGGCGTGATCATCGAACGCTTCCTCGTGATCGGCTTCCTCTAGGCCGGCGACCGTGGGCGCCCGCCCTCGCGCACGGTCGGCTGTCACTGCTCGACTTCGAGACCGACCTCGGCTGCCTTCCTGGCTGTAGGTTCTCGGCCGGCGTGGGCGAGCCACTGAGGTGGCGCGTTGGAAGGGGCGCGCGTCGCCTCCGCTCGCGCGCTGCCATCGTGCGACGGCATACCGCGGACATACCCCGGCTTGACAGGCTGATGTTCGCGAAATCGTCCCACGTAAGGAATGACATGAGGAAACTGCCGGCCGTCCTGGTGCTCTGTGCGAGTGTGCTGACCCTGAGCCTGAACGCCGCCCCCGCGCAGGCGGTGCCCCGCGACTGTGCTCATGGGGTCAAGAAAACTACCGCTGGTACCCACGTGGCTTGGGGAAAGTGCACGTCTGGGAAGGGTACCCAGAGGGTGGTGGTCGACTGCAGGACACAGGCTAACAAGCCTTCGAGCGAAGCCCGGTACTACGGCCCCTTCGTGATTGTGGGCAAGGTGTCGGAGAAGGCATGCCCGGCGAACAGGCCGGTCGCCGTCTGGACGACTGTCTGGCCCAGGTGAGCCGAGCCCCGCACGCAGATGCCCGAGCCGTCCACGCGAGTAGCGGTGGGCAGTGCCGTCCCTGATCTCACGGGCCGCTTCATGACGCGGGGGTCTGTGCCGCCGATCGGGTTTGCGGGGGTGGAAGCCGGAACAGCTGGTGCAGTTCGCGCAGGGCTCGCTGATCGCCGGAGGCCGAAGCGGCGCCGTCACTGATCGCTTCGGCGAGGGTCGACCGGCCGGCGGCGAGGTCGCGGAAGACCTCACCGCCGATCGTGATCACCACGTCGGGGTGCTGGGCCGGGCCGTGCACCGTTTCGATCGTGCCGTCGTCGATGCGGGCGTGGAAGACCTCCTCCTCGACGCGGAACTCATACAGTGCGCGCAGGCCGGCGGCGGCCTCGGCGTCGAAGCACGCCCTTAGGCCGAGCACGGCCCAGCCGGGGTGGAAGGTCTCCTGTTCACGGGGTTCGTCCATTGCCCATTTCAGGCCCCACCGGGCCAAGGCCAGCACTGCGGGGCCGAGCTCCTCGCCGGCCTGGGTGAGGGCATAGGCGGGCGTGCGGGCCGGCGGAGGGAGGGTGACCTTGTGGACCAGCCCTTCGCGTTCCAGATGCTTCATCCGTGCGGCCAGCAGGCCGGTGCCCAGGCCGCGCAGGCTGTGTTGCAGGTCGCCGAAGCGCTTGGGGCCGGTCAGCAACTCGCGGATCAGTAGCAGGGTCCAGCGTTCCCCGACAAGGTCGAGGGTGCGCGCGGTCGCGCAGTACTGGTTGTAGGTTCGCTGTTCCACTTCAGCATTCTAATCCTGACGCTTCTCGTTATTGAACTGGAACGTGTGGGCCTCCAAGAGGACGCGGGCCAGAGCCTGCGGGTGGGTGAGCATCACGTCGTGTGGGCCGTCCAGGACGATGGTCCGGTACCCGATCGTCGCGGCGAACTGATCGAAGGCATAGGTCTGCGGCCGGCAGTAGACGCCGGTGCCCGGTATCCGATCGACGGCTCCGCTCAGCCGGGTCTTCTCGGTGAAGGTGCGCAGTGGCTGAGGTCGCATACGCGCGGAGAGCCAGCGGGCATCGCCGGGATCGGTGACGCCGAACATCGCCGGAGCTGGGGCGGGGATCTGGTTGTCCACGCTGGTGCCGGCGGCGGCCTGGATCGCGTGGACGAAGGGCTCAGGCGCCAGGCCGAACATGCTGGCGCCGTCGTCGCCGGCCCAGCCGTCCACCAGGATGACGTGGTCCACCAGCCCGGGTCGCAGATCGGCCGCCTGCCGGACGACCAGGCCCGCATAACTGTGCCCGACCAGCACCAGGTCGTCCGTCAGGGTGTCGTCAGCCGCGGCGTCCAGGGCGGTGAGGACCTCTTCGACGTGCGCGTGCAGGCCGATGTCGCCTTCCAGGGTGAGGGCGGGGGTGATGGTGCGCACCCCCGCTCGGTGAAGGAACGGGGTGAGGCGGTCCCAGGCCCAGGGGCCGTGCCAGGCGCCGTGTACGAGGACGAAGGTGGTCATGGACGTCCTTTCGTGCGGATCAGGGGCATCACACGGCCGGCGAACTCTTCCATGGCCGCGTGCTGGTCGTCGGCGGCCAGGCGGATCACCAGGTGGCGTGCTCCGGCGCCGGTGTAGGCGTTGAGCCAGTCGGCGGCCTCGCCGGGCGGACCGGCGAACATGGCCTGGATCGTCTCGACGGCTTCCAGCGGGGCGTTGTAGTAGCGCTCGATGCTGGTTCGCAGACGCCTGCGCGCGCGCTCGCGGTCCTCGTCCAGGCACAGCGTCGCGTACAGCGCAGGGGTGAGCGTGCGGGCCGCCGACTGCTGGATGACGGCCAGGTCGCGAGCATAGTTCTGTACGGCAGGCGGATAGGGCAGCCAGCCGTCGGCCAGGCGCGCCACCCGCCGCAGCGCCGGTTCGCCGCCTCCCGCCAGCCAGATCGGCGGGCCTGCCGGCCGAGTCGGGGCAGGAGCCAGTCTCACGTCGTGGAAGTCGAAGTGCCGGCCGGTGAAGGAGACCTCCTCTCCGGTCCACAGCCGCCGCATCGCCTCGATCGACTCCTCCAGGCGACTGATGCGGCGATGGAAGTCGACACCGACCGCGGCGAACTGGGCCTCGGTGTTGGCGTTGGGGAATCCGCCGCCCATACCGACGATCAGCCGCCCGTCGGCGAGCCGGTCCAAGGTGGCGAGCTGGTGCGCCAGCAGGATCGGATGGCGCAGCGCGGGCAGCAACACCGCGGTGCCGAGCGTGATGCGTCGAGTGGCGATGGCCACGGCCGCCAGGAGAAGCATCGGGTCGGCGCGCGGCCTGGTCACGGGGCTGTCGCCGGCCCAGACGGAGTCGAAACCCAGTGCCTCGGCGCGGCGTGCCTGGTCGATCAGCTGGTTCGGCTCGTGGTCGCCACGGACCGCCTGATCGCGTGTCGGCAACAGGTAACCGATTCTCGGTGAAGCCATGTGGTCGCCTCTCGGGGTCGTCAGGTCCCTGATCCTAGGCGTTGACTTCCTGATTTTGAAGTCTAAGCTTCATTTTCAGGAATTTACGAGAAGGGACTCATCATGACGAGCGCGCTTTACACCGCACAGGCCCACGTGACCGGCGGCCGAGCGGACGGCCACGGGCGTACCACGGACGGCAGGCTGGAGGTGGAACTTCGGCAGCCCAAGGAATTGGGCGGGGACGGTGAAGGAACCAACCCCGAGCAGTTGTTCGCCATCGGCTACGCCGCCTGCTTCGCCGCCTCACTGGCACTGGTGGGGCAACGCAGGCGACTGCGGGCGGATGACGTGGCGATCGACGCGAAGGTCATGCTCATCTCCGCCGGCACCGGCGGGTTCAAGCTGGGCGTCGAACTCGAGATCGAGCTGCCGTCGATCGCCGACGCCACCCAGGCCTCCGACCTGGTCCTGATGACACATCAGGTGTGCCCCTACTCCAACGCCACCCGCGGCAACATCGACGTGGCGCTGGTCGTCAACGGCACACGACTGTGACACCCGCCGCGCGATGGGTGCGCCTTCACCAAGAAGTGCACCCATCGCGCGGTGTGCGCGTTTTCACGCACCATGGCTGACTCAGGTGGTCAGCGCGTTCAGGATCGGGACCAGTTCCCGCTCCTCGTAGTCCAGGTGCGCTTCCAGTTCCGCGGTGAGTCGTTCGACCTCGGCCATGAGCACGCCGGGATCGGTCGCCTCGCCGGACAACAGGGTCTGCAGCCCGGTCAGGAGCCGGTCGACCGTCTTGTGCTCGTGGCGCAGCCGTTCGATGACCGGGGCGAGTTCAGGGTGCCGCGTCTCCACGTAAGGAAGGAAGCCGCCGTCCTCGATGGTGTGGTGGTGGTGCACCCCCTGGCACAGGGTCAGGCAGTTGACGCGTAGCTGCGCGCCCAGGCCCGGCCCCGACTCGGCGATCTCCTTGCGGATGAGGGCGAGTTCCCTGCGGAACGCGCCGTGGACCGCCACCAGTGCGTCGCCCAGCGGCCCGGCGGGCGGCCCGCTGTCCTCGGGGCTGAGGGCGACGATGGGAATGATCCGATTAGTCCGGGCCTGGTAGTCGGCCCAGCCGGGGTCCGCCTCCACCGCGCGGGCGAAGAGACGGTCGCGTTCCGCGCCTTCCAGGACGGTCGCCCGCGCCGGGAAGGTGAAGACGCCGTTCTCCACGGTGACGCTCGGCTCGGCGACGATGTTGTGGTACCAGGCCGGATGGGCCGGCGCGCCGAAGGCGGAGGCGATGATCAGCATCCGCTCGCCGTCCGGCAGGTAGCCGAGCGGAGTGGTACGGCGCGCGCCGGTCCTGGCCCCGGTGGTCGTCAGAAGGAGCAACCGGCCTCCTTCGAAGGGGCCGCCGACCCGGCCGGCGTTGGCGCGGAACTCATCGATGATCTGCTGGTTGAAGTCGTTGGGCATGCTTGTCCGCTCCAGGCGTGAGAAAGTCGCGTTGGTGGTGAATGACTGCGGTACGGATCACCGCACGCCGACCCGGCAGCGGGCATGGAGCCTCGATGGGCGCGCAGAAGCGGCCGACCGTCAGCCGGTCACCGATCTGTGCGGGGCTCGCATACGACGGCGGTGCTCGGCACCACCGGACGCAGGGGAGGGCGCGCGGGCGCTATGCGCTCAGGCGCGGCCTGTGAAGTGTGAGTTCACGACATCATCCCTCCGTGCCACTGCCGTCATCCAGGCCGACGACACGCGACATGCAGGCAATTACAAGCCCTCAGCGCCGACGTTGTCAAGGCGGTTCAGGCGGCAGGCCGGCCAGGCGGCGGGAGCGCTTACTCGCCGATGGCTGGTGGGCATCGAGCCTGCCGACGGCTCCCCTCAGACGGCGGACGGGTCAGGCGGCGGAAGCACCACCAGTGGGATCCGGCCGCGTGGGACAAGGCCGAAGTCAACGCCGAGCTGGGCAGGCTCGCGAAGCGGTGGGCCAAGCGCGACGCCTAGCCGTCGATGATCCGATCGAGCCAGTCGCCCAGCAGTCGGCTCTCGGAAGGGCTGAGGACCTTCACGTCCGCGAGGGCAGCCCGCAGGGTGATGGCGCCGGCCACGACGTCGTTCCCGGTACGCGTGAAGCCGGTCAGGGCGGGATCGGTGATCGCGTTGATGACCGCTTCGCGGACGATCCGGGCGGCGTCCATGTCGCGTTCTGGCTCTGGGGTGGCGATCAAGGCCAGCGTGGTGCCACGACCAGCCGCATGGATCACGCGCGCCGCACGCTGCTCCGGGACGCGGAGGCGACCGGCCAGGGCCACACGATGCACCAGCCCGGCGAGGATCTCCGCGGCCTGCTTCGCCCCGTCGGGCTCGGCACCTGGTCGTGGACTCCCGTAGATCAGCGAATACAGAGCGGGCTCGGCGAGACCGAACCCGACATGCAGATCCCAACCACGCCGCAAGTCCTCCACGGGGTCGCCGCTGGGTGTCATGCCCCGCTTCTCGGCGAGGTATGACGTGAGCCCTCGACTGGCTACGGCATCCAGCAGGCCCTGCTTGTCACCGAACAGCCGGTACAGGATCGGCGCCTGCACGCCGGCGGCCTTACAGACCGCCCTGGTCGAGACGGCGTCTCTTCCTTCACTCGCCAGCAGGTCCGCCGCAACGTCGAGGATCGCTTCCCGCTTGTTCATGCTGCACATGAATCGATGTTAACGGGCATTCGCCACAACCGATAACTTCTCCGCTAACACCCTATTGTTATCGGCTTGATGCAGTGCTAACTTTTTAGTGTTAGCACGTGAACGAGGAGGTTGTTCATGACACCACGTAGCCCTGATGACCGCCCGCCGCACCGGCGAAGCCGGTCGCTGGCAGACGGTCGATCCGGGCCAGACGACCGCGAACGCGATCACGGGGACGGTTGCAGATCGCGGTGACCGTCGGCGCCCAGGTAGATGTCGGCGGCGCGGCAACACGGCTCCGCGAGATATTCACCGAACTCATCAATGCAGATGCTTCCACTGCCACAATCCGCAACAAAGGAGAATCTCCATGAAACGAATCGCCAAACGGGCGGTCCTGGCCGCCTTAGCGTCTATCGCGGTGACGGCCTCACTTACCATCGCCACCTCGACGCCCGCGTACGCGATCAATGAAGTCCCATGCGCCGGCCGGGACGACCTCGTGCGCGCCACCATCCACGCAACCCATTCCTCGTCAAACGACTACTGTTACGCCAACGCCGGAGAGGATTACTACGACCTGTCGCTCTGGTGGGTCACCCGGATTTCGACCGGCAACAACCGCGTCCAGTGGTACGGGGACGGAAGGTGGCAGCCTGCTCAGCCGATCCCGAAGTACACCACGTTCACCTGGCCGAACCACCCTGGTGGAGTCCGCATAGCCGGGATCAGGATCCTCTGAACCACCGGCGATATCGGGAGCGGCGATCCTGCCCGATCGCCGCCCCCAGCCGGCAGAGCCACTTGCCACAGCCCCCGCGAACCGATGAACCGCACCTTCCACCGCACCGCGAACCTCATCGGCCGGCCGGGCCTCTGTAGGCCGCCCCACGACCACCCGCATCGGAACGGCCAGTGACGATAAAACGAGCCCGCCGGGCTCCTTAACGTCACTGGCCGTTCGGTTGCTGCAAACGCACGCTATTACAGCGGACGAAATTTCCGACTACCCCAACCCGTGGTCTCCGGACGTCAATGTGCTGGCCTGCGGACCGCTTCACGGAGGACGGGGGTGTGAGTTCACGTTAGCAGCCCTGAGGTCGCTCCCAGGAAGTGCACTCACTCGCCGATGACTGGTCGGCATCGAGCCTGCCGACGGCTCCCCTCAGACGGCGGACGGGTCAGGAGGCGGCGCAGTTCACGGTGGCCGGGACGGCGTTGGTGCCGGTCCAGGCGCCGGTGAAGCCGACCGTGGTGGTGGCGTCCGGAGCGAGGGCGCCGTTCCACGGGGCGTTCGTCACCGTCACGTTCGATCCTGCCTGGGTGTGGGTTCCGCCCCACATCTGGCTGATCGTCTGCCCGCCCGGGAAGGCGAAGGTGACCCGCCACGAGGTGATGGCCGGCCCGGTGTTGCGTACGGCCAGCTCGCCCTGGAAGCCGCCCTGCCACTGGCTGGTGACCCGGTAGGTGGCGGCGCAGCCCGCCGGGCCACCCGTGGGGCCGACCGTGGGGGTGACCGTGGGAGTGGGGGTCGTCTGGGTGACCGGCGGGACGCGGACGATCCGGTCGTCGGCGGCGACCGGGCTGCCCCTGCCGTCACGGTTGCTGGTGGCGATCCAGAGCCAGCCGTCCGGCCCGACGCCGACCGTGCGGAGCCTGCCGTACGCGCCCTGCAGTTCGGCGGTGGGCGTGCCCGCGCCACCGGCGGCGGTCACCGGGACGGTCCACAGCCTGGTGCCGCGCAGTCCGGCGGCGAACAGGGTGCCGCCCGCGAAGGCGAGACCGCTGGGCGAGGCCTGGGCCGTCGTCCACGTCACGATCGGATCGCGGAAGGAGGCGTTGCCGCAGGTGCCCTCGCAGGTGGGCCAGCCGTAGTTGCCGCCCGCGACGATGGCGTTGATCTCGTCCCAGGTGTTCTGCCCGAACTCGGTGGCGAACAGGCGGCCCTGCTGGTCCCAGGCGAGTCCCTGCACGTTGCGGTGGCCGTAGCTGTAGACGAGCGTGCCGAACGGGTTCCCCGGCGGGACGCCGCCGTCGGGGCGCATCCGCAGGATCTTGCCGGCCGGGGTGCCGAGGTTCTGCGCGTTGCCCGTGTTCCCGGCGTCACCGGTGGCGACGTAGAGCAGGCCGTCCGGGCCGAAGGCGATGCGCCCGCCGTCGTGGATCGTCGCGCGGGGGATGCCGGACAACAGCACCTGCTGCGTCTGGGCCGAGCTCAGCCGGAAGCGGACCACCCGGTTGTCGGAGGCGGTGGTGAAATAAGCGTAGACCCACTGATCCTGGGCGTACGTCGAGGCGACCGCGATGCCCAGCAGGCCGCTCTCCCCCGACGCCGACACTCCCGGCACGGTGGCGACGTGGACCGGCGTCGCGCCCGGCCGCACCTGCATGATCCGGGCGGTGTTCCGCTCGGAGACCAGGGCGCTGCCGTCGGGCAGGAACGCCATGCCCCACGGCACCTGCAACCCCGTGACGGCGACCTGCGCCCGCGCGAAGTCGAAGCCACTGGCCATCTTCGCCCCCGCGGCGTACGGGTTGAGCACCGCGAACAGCACCAACGCCACCGCCACGACCAGTGGGGGAACCGAGCGCCTGAGCATCACGAACTCCTCGCTGCCGACCGTACGCACCGTAGGCATGCGAGCGACACCCGGGCAACCACATCGCGGAGTCAGACCGCGTGACCAGCGAACCAGGTACGGCGGGCGGCGAAACTTTCATAGGACACCGTGCCCGGTGGAACTCATCGCCAGGCGTGTCCCGATTCACTCAGCCGGTCCGGCGTCCGGCTCGCACAGCCATAACACGTCGCCTTCCTACGGCCCGCGAATCGGTTTCACGGATTGGATCGGCGACGCTCCGTCAGCATAGACTAATGCCGTCGCCCCTCCGGTGGTAATTTCGGCACGTAGGAGGTATGAATACGTTATCAGGCTTATTTACATGACAAAATAGTGGACTAGTCGACATCGGTGTCGTGAGTTTACTTTCGTCCCATTGATGCGTTGCAGGCGATGAGCAGAGAGTCTTACGGCGAACCCCCCGGCGAAGGTCACGTCAACGAGTTGGGCGGGACGATCTTCGGGCCGGCGGTGCAGGCACGCGACGTACACGGCGGAATCCACCTGCATCAGGCGTCCGTCCTGTTGCCCACGCCGAGCCAGCTCCCGGCGGTGAGCATCTTGGTCAACCGGGATGAGGCACTCGCCCAGCTCGACGCCACCCGGGCCCGCCGCGGCGGCTCGGGCGTGCCCGGCGTGGTGGTCCTGAGCGGTCCCGCCGGGATCGGCAAGACGGCGGCCGCGCTCCACTGGGCACACCGCCGGCGCGCCGACTTCCCCGATGGCCAGCTGTATGCCGATCTACGTGGCCACGCGATGGACGATCCCGCGGAGCCGACGGAGATCCTGGGGCAGTTCATCAGGGCCTTCGGGGTGGCACCCGACCGGATTCCGGGCGAACCGGCCGAGCGCGCCGCGCTGTACCAGTCGCTGGTCACCGGGCGCAGCCTGGTCGTCGTGCTGGACGATGCGATCTCGGCGGCGCAGGTGAGCCCGCTGCTTCCGGCCTCGGCGAACAGCGTCGCACTGGTGACCAGCCGGTGGCGGTTGGCCGGGCTGCTGGCGCGCGGCGCACGGAGCATCCAGCTGGAACGGCTCAGCCCGGAAGCCGCACTTGAGCTACTCGAACTGAGCCTGGGTCACGACCGGATCGAGGAGGATCTCGACGCCGCTCGTGTCCTGGTGGAGTTGTGCGCGCGGTTGCCGATCGCGCTGTCCGTCGCCGCCGCGCGACTGGCCACCCGGCCGCACCGGCCGCTGACCGAGATGGTCGAGGCACTCACCCACGAAAGGCACCGGCTCAGCGCGCTCTCGACGGAGGACGACATGACGATCCGGGCCGCCTTGACTCTGTCCTACCAGGGCCTGCCGCCATCCGCCGCCCGCCTTTATCGGCTGCTCGGAATATATCCGGGCACGACATTCAGCACCTGGGGAGCCGCCGCCGCCGCTGGGCTGCCACGTTCTGAGATCCGGCCGCTGCTGGATATTCTCACCGACGCCAACCTGCTCGATGACTTACCGGGCGACAGTTATCGCTATCACGACCTGACCCGATTGCACGCCCGTGAAATGGCCGAGCGCGAAGAACCGGAAACCGTCCGCGCAGAAACCATCCGGCGCGCCCTCGACTGGTTTCTGCACACGGCGACGGCGGCAAGTCGGGCAGTGGCTCCCTACCGTGACCTACCCCGGCCTGCGGTGCTGCACGAACCCGCCGAGCCGATCGCCTTCTCCGCCGCGGCGGACGCACTGACCTGGCTGGAACACGAGTTCCGCAACCTGCGGACGGCTGCCCGGACGGCCCTCGACCGAAGGCTCTACCGAACCACCTGGCAGCTGGTCGACGCGATCTGGCCGCTGTTCCTCCATCGTGGCCACTACGCGGAACGGCTGGACGTCGACCGGATGGGGCTGGAGGCGGCACGCGCCGGCGCCGACTCCACCGCCGAGGCCAAGATGCTGAACCGCACCGGCCTCGCGCTGCGGGCCCTCGGCCGGCTCGACGAAGCGGCCGAGGACTTCCGGCAGGCGGCGGAGCTCTGGCGTCGGCTCGGCGATCTTCAGCGACTGGCGGGGGCGCAGCGCCGGTCGGGGCTCCTCGACATGGACCGCGGCCGCCTCGACCTGGCCATCACACGTTTCACCGAGGCCATCGCCGGCTACCGTACGGCAGGCGAGCCGCGGCGGGCCGCCCGCACCATGTCCGATCTCGGCGACGCCCTGATCAGAAGTGATCGTACGGCGGAGGCGGTCGCCCATCTCACCCAGGCGCGGCGGCTCCTGGGCGGCGAAGCCGACCCCTACAACCAGGCCCGGGTGCTGATCCTGCTCGGCCGGGCACGCCGGACCGACTCCGCGGTCGCTGTGGATCTGGCCGCCCAGGGGCTGCGGGCGATGCGAGAGATCGGATCGGAGACGGGTGAGGCGCTCGCTCTGCAGGTACTGGGTGAGCTCGCCGCGGACGCGGGGCGGCGCGACGACGCGCGCCGCCACTACGAGGACGCCCGACGGATCCTCAGCCGGATGGGAACCGGCACCGGCCATCTCGACGAGGCGCTGACCCGGCTCGAAGGCCCCGGGTGATCAGGTGTCCCACCTGCCGGCGACGACGCGGGGCGGGTGCGACGCCTGAAGCTCGGCCAGTCCGGCACCGGTCAGCGACACCGACGCCGGAGTCCGGTGCCCGACCTTCCAACCGGCGTGGGACACCCCCGCCCGGAGTGACCGCACCACGTCCCCCGTTTCAAGCCAGACGTGTAGGAAGGTAGCGAACAGGGCATCGCCTGCCCCCGAGGTGTTGACGACGCCACGGGGCGCCACCGCCTCGACCGTGACCAGCCGCCCGTCCCGCGTCCCGGCGAGCGCCCCTCGGGCACCCAGCCCGACGGCTGCCAGCTTGCAGCGCGGATGACGGGCGAAAACGCTGGACACCCACCGCGCGGGCGGCTGCGGCAGACGTTCATGGCTACAGAAGACGATCTGTGCCGCGTCGAGCCATGGGCGGTTGTAGTCACCGGCCAGATCGGCGATGAGGTGAACGTCCACCGCGATGGGAATGTCCAGCGCGGCGGCGGCGCCGAGCAGCGGCCGTACGAACTTCGCGTTCGTCAGGACCAGGAGATCGGCGTCGCGGGCCTGTTCGGCGAACGTTTCCGGGGGATATCGGAGCTGATTCACGGGGGCGAGATGGGGAAACCCCATCCGGCGTCCGTCCGGACCGACGAGGACCACACCCAGCGATGAGCAGGCTCCGTCGATCACGCCCGGCCCCAGCAGGCCGTCACGGCTCAGCTCCGCCCGGATCGCGGTGCCCGCGGCGTCGGACCCGACAACCGTGCACAGGCGGGCGTCGTCGCCCAGGGTGCGGAGAACCCGTGCGATGTGACCTGCGGCCCCGGACACTCCGCCGGCCAGCCAGCGAGGTGCGCGGGTGGGCTGAAACCGCAAGGGGAACTCCGCCACCCCGAGTGACAGGTAGAAGCTGGTGACCCCGGCGACAAGGATCTTGTGGGTCACCGGGCCACCTCCCCGACGGGACGGCGAGCCAGCCGGATGCGCGCCCGGCCGGCCACGTGGAGCCGTCCGGTCCCGTCGGCGGCCGGGCCGGTGGAGTAGTGGCCGGCGATCACCGACGCGGTGGCCAGCCCTTCGAGCGGCATCCGCCCGGCCCGCCAGCAGTAGAGGAATGACCCGAAGGCAGCCGCCCACGGGTCGGCGCCGGCCGAGAAGCCGGCCGTCCCGGCGATCTCGGCCAGCCTGCCGTCCCGCATCCCGGCGAGACAGCCCCGGGGACACCGGTCGACGGCGACCGCGCACCCCGGGTGGCGATCCAGGACACGCGCCACCCGGTCGGCTGGAGGCGGGCACGAGCCCTCGGACCGGCCGACGAGGACGTCGGCCAGCTCGCGCCAACGCCGATCGGCGGCATCGTCGGAATGGACGACGATATGCGTGTCACCGACGACGAGATCACCGGCCGGCAGGCCGCAGGAGGCGAACTCTCCGGCGAGCACCATCAGGTGGGGCTCACGGAGTGGGCCCACGCGTGGGATGACCAGGATCGCCGGCACGGCTCCCCTGTGCTTGGCCGATGGAGACACGGCTGGTCCGCGGGTCAGGCACAGCGGACGGCCGAGCCGGAACAGATGCGCGGCGGTCAGCTTTTCGAACACGGTCCGCCTCCGTTTCTACGTGACGAGGAACGTTCTACTTGACGAGGAATGGCACCGGAATCGGCGTGGCGCCCGGCACGACGGCGGGCTGACGCAGGTCGAGAAGCCGGTACATCAGTTGCCGCATGTTCCGATCGAAACGGCCCGGCACCGAGGTGACGAGCTCCGCCAGTCGCCGATGGTGGTCCGGCTGGAACTCCGCGGCGACCCTGGCCAGTTGCGCCCGCAACGGTCTACGCCGGGTGATCCTCGGCGCGAGCGCCGCTAGTTCGGCCGGCGCCGACTCGGGATCCACCTCCGCCGCGGGGAAACCGGCCAGCATGACGGGAACTCCGGTGGCCGCGCCGTAGAGGGTGGCGGAGCCGTGGTCGCCGATCACCCAGTCGGCGGCGATGAGTACGGCACGCCAGTCCGCCTCGGGCGGCAGCACGCTGAGGCCGCGCCGCTGGCAGTCGGCGAGCCAGGTACGGATCTGCCAGATGCCATGCCCGAACCAGACGTGGGGGTGGAACAACGCCACCACGCGGAACTCGTCTGCGGGCAGCTCGGCGACAAGCCGCGACAGCAGGTCGGACCGCCGCCCGAACAGTGACTGAGAACCCCACGTCGAACTCACCACGACGAGCTTCTGGTGGGATCTCACCGCGAGTGCCCGGCGATAGAGCGGGCGCCGCGCCATGTTCACGGACAGCCTGTCGAAGCACGGGTCTCCCACGACGACCGCCGCCGGCAGCGCCTCGGGGCACGAGCGGCCCAGTCTTACGAGGTCGGCCCGATGCGACAGGACGATCGCCGACGGGACGACGACGCCGTCGTGCACCAGGCGCTGAGCGTCGAGCCCGTAGGTCTCCCGGCTTCCCCTCGCTCCGGCACCGTTCTGACGTGGCACGAGCTTGTTGAACCGGGCTCCGTGTGACATGACGATCAGTGGCGCGCGAATCTCGTGCACCGCCCCCAGACTCGCCGTGATGGCCAGGTCGAAACTCTCGTGCAACGCCTGCTGCCAGGGCAGCCACACGACGCCGAGACCTTCGATGAACTTCTTCACGCCGTTGCTGAACACGTCCGGCGCGCTGGTGAACACCACCTGGATCCGAAGGTCCGACTCCATGAGCCGGACGACTTCCATCAGACGCTGTCCCGATGTGACCGTGTGCACGATCACGAGCACGAACTTGCAGTTCCCACGTGTCACCCATCGGCGCGCGTCGAGTCCGACCGGTACGCGACACCATTCATGACCTGACATTGTGATTGAATCCCCCTCGGCGCAGCTTCGCGATACTTGCGAGGCCCCCTCGCCCCTTCACGCAGCGTCCGTTCCCGACCTTGCAGCAGACCTTGCGGAGACCTTGCTGACAGAGTCAGCTCACCTCATGGCAGCCAGACCGGTACGGCCTGCGGCTGGATTTCAGTGCTTGAAGATGAAAAAATCTCAGCTTGAGAAGGCAAGTCCCTAATTAAGGGGCTCAGGTGGATTTCCGCATTCTCGGCCCTATTGAGCTGTGGGCTCAAGAACGACGTCACAACATCGGCTGGGCGAAAGAGCGTCACATCCTAGCCTCCCTGCTGCTGACCCCCGGCAAGCCGGTGTCCGCCGAGTCCCTCGTCAACCGGCTGTGGGATGACAATCCGCCGACGAACGCCCGGGACCTCCTGAACAGCCAGGTTTCCCGGCTCAGGGCGCGCCTGCACGCCATAGGGGAAGCCGCCCATTTGCGGAATCGATCCGGTGCGTATGTCCTGGAAACGGATCAGGAGAACGTCGATTACCACCGGTTCCGGCGGCTACGGGCACAGGCACGCGCAATCGGGGAAAGCGGCGATGACTATCAGGCAGTCCAGCTGCTTCGCGACGCGGCTACGCTGTGGCGCGGAGAGCCGCTGGCCGGCCTTTCCGGGTCGTGGGCCACCCGCATCCGCAAGAACCTCGAAAACGAACTGCTGACGAGCACCGTCGACCGCGCCGGACTCGAACTACGACTCGGTCACCATGCCGACCTCGTCGCGGAACTCTCGGAACTCGTCGATCGGTTCCCCTTCGACGAGAAACTGGTCGAGTTGCTCATGATGGCGCTCTACCGCGCCGGCCGCCAGGCGGATGCCCTCGAGGCCTACCGCCGGACCTGGCGGCGCCTGGACGAAGAACTGGCCACCGAGGCGAGCCGTTCCCTGCAGGAGTTGCACCAGAGCATGCTCCGTGGCGACGCCTCGCTCCAGCCCCCGTTCCGGACCGGAACCACAAGAAACGACATCCCCAAGAGCCTGCCGCGCGACAAGTTCACCTTCGCCGGCCGCGCGCGGGAAATCGATCGGCTGATCTCCGCGACGGACGCGCGGCAATCATCCGTCGCCGTGATCGCCATCGACGGCATGGCCGGCGTCGGCAAGACCACACTGGCCGTCCACCTGGCTCACCAGCTGATCGACCGGTACCCGGATGGACAGCTCTACCTCAAGTTGCACGGCTACGACGTCGAACAGCCGTCGGTCGATCCCGCCACCGCCCTGGACCGGTTACTCCGCAGCATCGGCGTCCCGGGCTCCCACATCCCGAAAGGGCTGGAGGACCGCGCGACCTTGTGGCGTACCGAGCTCTCACGGCGCAGGATGCTTCTCGTGCTCGACGACGCCACGGGCCACGAGCAGATCAGCCATCTCCTTCCCGGCGCGCCGGGTTGCCTGGTCGTGATCACCAGCAGGCGGCGCCTGGTGGGGCTGGACGACGTCGAGACGCTGACCCTCGACGTACTGCCCCCCGATGACGCCGCCGCCCTGTTCACCCGCATCATCAGCCCCCGCGGCCAGGCCCCGCCCGACGATGTCGATTCGGTCGTACGGCTGTGCGGCTACCTGCCCCTGGCGATCCAGCTCGTCGGGAGCCGGGCCCTGCATCGCCCCGCGTGGGAGGTCGCGGACATCGCGGCGGTGCTCCGGGAGGACAACCGGCGGCTGGCCGAGATCCGCGCCGGGGACCGAGAGATCACCACCGCTTTCGGGCTTTCCTTCCACGGGCTCGGCGAACGCCAGCAGCGCGCGTTCCGCGCCCTCGGACTCCATCCGGGAAGGGACTTCGCTCTCGAATGCGTCGCGGCCCTGCTCATGGAGAGCCCGGCCGCGGCCGAAGGAATTCTCGACGACCTGCTCAACCATCACCTCATCACCGAGCTGCGGCACGATCGCTACCGCTTCCATGACCTCATCGGGTCATACGCGCGCCAGCTCTCCGCCGACGAGCCTACGGCCGAACGGCAGGAGATCCTGCGCAGGATCTTCGACTACTACCTGTTCACAGCTGATCGAGCAGATCGGCTGCTGTATCCGGAACGACGGCGAATCACCGTCGTGGTGACTCCCGCGCCGCAAGTTCACCCCGTGCTCAACACCGCCGACGAGGCAAAGGACTGGGTCAGCGTCGAAATCGACACCCTGGTCCGCGTCACCCACCACGCGGCGAACCAGAACTGGCTCAGGCACGCGGCGTTGTTCGCCCATGTGCTCGGTCACCACCTCGAAAAGTGTGGCCGCTGGGAAGAAGCCGCCGATCTGCACGAACGCGCGGTCACGGCATGGCGGGAATTGGCGGACCAGGCCGGAATCGCCCGCGCCCTGTCAGACCTCGCCGAGGTGCGCTGGCGAGCCGGGAAGTTCGGGGAGGCACTCCAGCGGGCGGCCGAGGCGCTGGCCATTCAGCGGGCCGTCGGCAACCAGCACGGAATAGCCGGGCTACTCGACCAGATCGGTCTGATCCACTGGCACCGCTCCGAATTCGACTTGGCGCTGAGCCATTTTGATCGAGCACTCCAGATACGCAGGTCGATGGGAGACCGTCGAGGCGAGACCGTCATCCTCAATCACATCGCGATTATCCACTGGCATACCGGAGATTACGTCGAGGCGGCAGATCGGCTGCGTGAGGCCCTCGGCATCTCCCAGGAAATCGGCGATCGGGGTGGCCAGCAGATCGCATTGAACAACATAGGCGACGTCGAGCTCCGGTTCGGCCATCACATGACGGCGCTGAATTATTACGAGGAAGCCGCCGTGACCGGGCCGGAGATGGGGCGGCAACATCGCGCCATCTGGCTGAACAATGTCGCCAACGTTTATCGGGCCACCGGCCGGTACACGGAGGCGCTCGAACACTACCGGACGGCCCTGAACACCTATCGGGAAATCGGTGACCGGCGTTGCGAAGCCGACGTTCTCAACAACATCGGCTGTTGTTACGCACAGATGGGAGACGGCGACGCGGCCCTCATCCATCACCAGCGCGCCCTGCACATCGCACGCGACCTCTCCGAGAGATACGAGGAGTGCCGGGCACTGCGGCACATCGGCGACGCCCACCAGCGGGCCGGCCGCCACGACAAGGCGCTCGACCGCTACCGGCAGGCGCTTGACCTCGCCCGCGACATCGGCGACATCGACCAGCAGGCACTGACCCTGGACCAGATGGGGACGTCGACGCTGCACGCCCGCGGCCGGCCTCAGGCCGAGGAGTGCTGGCGAGCAGCCCTCACCCTGTACGAACGCCTCGGCGTCCCCGAAGCCGACACGGTGCGATCCCGGCTGGCGCGCTGACGGTCACGAGTGCGCGTCCGCGCGGGCGGCACCGGCCCGCGCGACGCGCATTCGTGAGTCGGCCCCCGGGTGACACGGTCGCGCCTCTCCGGAGCCCTGCGGCGGCGAAAGGCCTCGCAGCACTCGACCCGGTGAATCATGAGCAACCCTCAAAGGACAACGCATCATATGTCCCCATCTGATCGCCATGTACGGCATATCCGGATATATGACCAATCGTCAAGCCAGAATGTCTGGCAATTCGCTCCGCATTACACGATTGCATCCGGTAATGTCTGTCCCGCCGAACGTCGGCCATGACATGACCATGTCTTGTGGGCACGCGCCCAGTCCCCGAAGAAAGGAGAGTCGTGCACAGGTTCCAAACGGTTAAACTTATGCTACTCGCCGGCATGTTCATGACCGGAATCACGGTCATGGAGCAGCTCTCGAGATTGCCGGTAGGGTCTCTTTCCTGACCCGATATGCTTCAAAGCACCATGTGTGGGGGGAGCGGAGTCCGCTTCCCCCACATCACTCGCACGAAATGACGGCATCGCTCAGTTGATGGTGAGCCCGCCGTGCACGTCGCGGAGCTGGATGGACTTCTCGGCCCGGCCCTGGAAGATGTTGACGACCCCGTCGCCCTCCGCCGAGGCGTCGAGCCGGGCTCGGCCCCAGAGCGCCTGAACCTCGTCGCGGAACGCGGGATCCTCGGCCATGCTCCGCCGCAGCGCTTCCCTGAGTTCGGCGAGTCGTTCGGCGGAACCGGGCTCCCCGGCTGCGGCGCCCAGGATCGCCTCATCGGCCGGACGTCCGCGAAACTTCTCCCTGACCTTCCGTACGAGCCCGGCGACCGCTTCCTTGGCGGGTTCGCCGGCGACTTCGACAGCTTTCCCTGCCATAGCGGTGGCAATGGCCATGGTCATCGGATCCATCGTCGGCGCCCTCTCCTGTGGAGAACTGATGAACGGTGTCCACTCACCAGTCCACCACGCCCGGCCCCTGATCCTCCACCACTCTTTCGACGCCGAGGTCTTTCGACGCCGAGGCTGAATGCGATCCGGGCGGCGTGGTCAGCCTCGAATGACGCGTGGGCGGTCGAAGGAGGTGAACGCCCGGCCGGACAACGGAGGCAACCGAGAAAGGGCTTGGATTGGGAAAGGTCGGCGTCAGCGAGGCGCTGCTCAGCGAGCTGCGTCTCAAGGCCTACCGGCATACGTGCCATGCCCGCGCCCCAACAGAGGCGGAACATATACGGTCAGCAATCCCATTGGACCGAAACGTGTTCATTGCCGAACTTCCACCAATTCTGTTAAATTGAGTCCGGATACTCCTCACTGTTCACTTAACAACCAGCACAATTCCCGGTTTGGTGTCGTCCTTGCCACCGTTACCGCGCACCGGCAGGCCTGAAAGAACAGTCGCCTGCCCGGAGAGGCGGCGGGCGACGCAGCTCTCCTGGCGGAGGCGCGCGAACGGCACCACCTGCGCGTACACCCGAGATCACGGATGGCATAGGGCAGGTGGGAATGACGACGGTTGGAGAACCGGATCGGGCCGCTTCCGGCGGGAGGCGGCCGTGGGCGAGGGCGCCCGGTGGGGCGGCGCGGTGGTACCGCCGGGACCCGCTGGGGTTCGTCGAGCACGCCGCCCGCGAGCGGGGCCCGGTGTTCCGGCTGCCCGACGACGAGTCGCTGTGCGTGGCCGACCCGGCGGAGGCCCTGCGGGTGCTGCAGGACGAGGAGGGTCACTACGACGAAGTGTCCGACTTCTTTCACGTCCGCGGCGGGCGGCTGGGACCGCGGGAGACACAGGTCGCGATCGGGCGGGCGGCCCGCGCGACGTTACGCACCCACCTGGCCGCCCACCGCGAGCGGCTGCCCGCCATCGTGGCGGAACTGGGGGAGGTCAGCGAGTGGCCCTCGGCCGGGCGCGCCGCCGCCCACCGGTTCCTGGCCGGGGCGCTGCTGCGCCCGGACAGCCCGCCACCCCTGCGGGAGTTGATGGCGCAGGTGATGCAGCACGATGTCCTGATCCGCCCCAACGGCCGGCTGGCGCGCGTGACGCGGCGGGCGCTGTGGGCGCGCGTGGTGCGGGCGCTCGCCGGCGAGGTGCTCGCCCGGCGGGCCGGCTCGCGGCCCGGCCGACCCGACCTGCTGGACGCCATACTCGAGGCCACCCCGCCCGACACGCCTGCCACGCAGCTCGCCCAGGTCTACCTGCTGCTGTTCCGAACCTCGGTGGCGCCGGTAGGCCACGTGGTCGCCTGGACGCTGCTGGCGGCCGCGACCCACGGCGTTGACCTGGCGGCCGTGCCCGCGGAGTCGGCTGTACGGGAGTCGCTGCGGCTGTGGCCGGTGGCGTGGCTGCTGGGCCGCCCCGTCCGCCGCGCCCACCAGGTCGGCGGCGTACGGCTGGAGCCGGGGGAAAGTGTGTCGGTTTGCGCCTATCTGCTGCACCGCGACGAGCGGCACTGGCCGGAGGCCACCCGGTTCCGGCCCGACAGGTGGGACGGCCCCGGCCCTCGGGGGCCCTACCTGCCCTTCGGCGGCGGCCCGTTCACCTGCGCCGGAGCCGTCGTCGCCCGGACCCTGGCCGCCGACCTGGTCGCAGCCGTGACGGTCGGCGCCCGTCTGGAGGTGCGCGGCGGTCGCGGACGACCCCACGTCGCGGGCATCATCACCCCTCCCCCGTTCCAGCTGCGCCGGACCCCGTGCCAGGCCTGACCACCAGCGATCGTCAGGAAAGGAGGTGAGCACCATGAGGAAGTTACTGCGCCGGGTCACCGGCCGCCGGATCAACCGGCAGGCATGGTTCATCTGGTAGTCCGTCTCCCGTCGGCCGTGCCGGGCCCCGCGGCCCGGTACGGCTCCCGACGTGGCGCGCGGCCGACGGGACACCTGCGAGACGGGACACCTGCGAACAGGAGGCGCGCATGTCGCATGTGGATGAGACGCTGGCCGTGTACGAGAACATCGCGGCTCGATACGACGAGCTGAACTCGCAGATGGACACCGCCAAGCTGGTCGACCGCTTCGTGGACGCGGCGGATCGGTACGGGTCGGGCGGGCGACGGCTGCTGGACGCCGGGTGCGGGACCGGCCGCAGCAGCGCGTCCTTTCGCGAGCGCGGGTTCGAGGTGACCGGCTACGACCTCTCCCCGGCGATGGTGGCGATGGCCCGGCGCCGGCCCGGGGGCGAGGAGATCAGGTTCCTGGTGGGGCGGCTGCAGGAGCCCCCGCCCGAGCTGACCGGCTTCGACGTTGTCGCCTGCGTCGATGTGCCGATGGCGTACCTGACCGACACAGAGCAGTTGCGGCGGTCGCTGGCGGCCGCGCGCGACCAGCTCACCGAGGACGGAGTGCTGGTCTTCGACATGAACACCATCGGCTACTACCGGCGCATGTTCGGCGTCCCCACGGTCGCCGACCGGGGGGACCGGTATGTGGCCTGGTTCGCGGTGTCCCCGCGGATCGAGGCCGACGCGGTGGTGGTCACTCAGTTCGACCTGTTCGAGCGGAACGGCACGGGCTGGGAGAGGGTGTCGATGCGGCACGTGCAACGGCACCACTCCGACCGGACGGTGCGCCGGGTGGCAGGGGAGGCCGGACTGCGTGTCGTGGCCGCCCACGGGCTGGTGGGGACGTCGGCACGGGAGCCGGCCGACGAGGACGACCACGACCGGATCCTGTACGTCGCCCGCCGGGCCGACTGAGTGGGTGCGTTTGTCGGGGAAGGGCAGCGGGCCGGGCCGTACGGACCAGAAAAGGTTGCATCAAGATGTCGCTGACGTGGGTTAACGGCTTGTACGGCGAGCCCCGGGCTGCCTACGCTCATCAATCATGAGGGAACCGGAACACCTCGGCACGACCAGGCTGCTGGACGGACGCGTGCTGGGCTGGGCGCAGTGGGGGCCGCGCGACGGGGTTCCGGTGCTGTTCTTCTCGGGGGCCGCGATGGGCCGGAGCCTGGGTTTCGGCGCCGACGCCGTCGACCGGCACGGCGTGCGCCTGATCGCGGTGGACCGGCCCGGCCTCGGCGCCTCCGATCCCGCCCCGGACCGGACCCTCACGAGCTGGACCGCCGACGTCAGGGAGCTGGCGTCCGCTCTGGAGCTGCCCCCGTTCGCGATCGTGGGCCTCTCCCACGGGGCGCCGTTCGCGCTGGCGTGCGCGGCGGCGGGGATCGCCAATGCGGTGGCGGTGGTGTCGGGGACCGACGATCTCCACAATCCGGCCTTCACCGATCTGCTCGACGCGCACGTCGCCAAGATGATCCAGGCGGCGGCGAACGATCCGGCGGGCTTCGAGGAGTCGTTCGCGGCGACGGCCGGCGCCGACATGATGTGGCGGCTGACCACGGGGATGAGCTCCGACGTCGACCTGGCCGTCTACACCGCCCCCGCCTTCGCCGCCGTCTACCGGCAGGCGCTCGACGAGGGTTTCGCCCAGGGCGCCGCGGGTTACGCCCGCGATCTCGTCCTGGCCTTCGGCCGCTGGCCGTTCGACCCGGCCGGCATCAAGGTCCCCGTCGACCTCTGGTACGGCGGGCAGGACACCAGCACCGTCCACTCACCCGACCTGGGCGCGACCCTCGCCCTGCGGATTCCCACGGCCCGGCGGCACCTGCTGCCCGACGCCGGCGGTTCGCTGCTGTGGACGCACGCCGATGAGATCCTGGAATCGCTGCTCGCCAGGACCGGTTAGGCCGCGCCGCGGTCGCTCCACCTGACCTCGTAGGGCTTGAGCGTGAACTCCTGTTCGTCCACCGTCACCGTGACCTCGGCGTCGGCGGTGTTCACCAGCACCATCTGCCGGGCCTGCGCGAGGACCCGGACCCGCTTGTCGGAGGGGGTCACGGTGGTGAGCTCGGCGTGCGCGGGGAACCACTTGGTGAACCCCTTGAGGACCCCGGCCATCGGCATCTCGGAGCCCTTGCCCGGCCGCCACAGGCACCCGGGGCACGGGATGTCGCCCCGGCCGGCCTCTCGCTGGGGGTTCCAGTAGAGAGCGGTGGTCACGCCGCTGACGGCGAACTCGATCAGGGCCGCGGTCTGCACCGCCGTACGCCTGGCCTCGGTCCAGTCGAGACCCTCGGGCTCGACGTACCACTCGGCCCACCACACCGGCATGTTGCCGCTCTCCCGGCGGAGCCAGGTGGTGATCGCGCTGAACTTGCCGAGCGCGCCGAACTCGTCGGGGATCAGGCCGCGGTCCTTGGTCGCCGCGGAGCCGTCGACGACGATGTAGTCGGCGCCCTTCTTGTTGGCGATCCAGTAGCGGATCGCGTCGAGGGCGCGCTGGTCGACTTTGCCCCAGGGGCCGGACAACTCGGTCCGCTCGCCCTCGGCGTGGCTGTCGATCGGCAGGTACGGCCCGCCGATCTTGATGTCCTCGTCGACGGCCTTGAGCGCGTCGTACACCTTGTTGTACAGCTCGGTGTACAACGCGGCGTCCCACTCGTTGCGCGTGTCGTTCCAGAAGCCCTTGAACTCGTTCCACACCATGAAGTGCTTGATCGTGGGGTAGCGCCTGGCGACGGTGGCCGCGAGCTTGGCGTAGTCGTCGAAGTGCTCGCGCTCCGGGGCGACCTCGATCTGATCCCAGTCCGTACGGCCCGCGTCGCCGCCCTTCATCCAGTCGGGCGAGCAGCACAGGGTGATCACCGGGATCGACTGGGACTTGGCCATGAACTTGACCCGGCGGTCGAGGCTGCGGAAGTCGTACCTGCCGGGGGCGGGCTCGGGATTGTCGGCTCCCCAGCCCATGATGTGCTGGTTCTGGATCAGCGGCTCGCGGTCGAGGATGTGCGCGGCGGCGGCGACGATCACCTCGTCGTGCTCGTTGTCGGCGCTGAACTGGGTGTGGGTGACCCCCCAGCGAGGCCAGTCCTCGGTGACGGGCGGGGTCTCCAGCGTGGGCGCGGGCTGTGCGGGCGGGATCGTCGCGGCCTGTCCGGCCGGGGTCCGCTCGCGGGCGGCGTAGGCGAGGATGCCCGCGATGAGCGCCAGGGTCACGATTCCGGCTCCGATGGCGACCGGCCAGCGGGACCGCCTCTGTGCGTGCCGTCCGTTGCTCGGAATCACCGGTCGCTCACCCTTTGTGGTAAATCGCGGACGTCCGTTCCCTGACGAACCGACCGTGCGCGTGGTCATCAGCCGAAGCCGGCGCGCGTATACCCATGCGCGTCGGCTCTACACCGATTACCGTACCTACTTCTGACCGCGGATCGCTTCCGATCAGTGCCCTTCCAGGACCCGGTGCGCCCGCTCGACCAGAGTCGGCACCGAGGCGCCGATGTTCTCGAATCCCTCGCCGACGGTCTTGCCCTGCTGGTAGCGCGCGTGGATGCCCTCGATGATGACGGCGAGCTTGAAGTTGCCGAAGGCCAGGTAGAAGTCCAGGTCGCCGAGATCGGTGCCGGCGGCCTCGGCGTAGGCGGCGGCGAACTCGCGGGAGTCCAGGAAGCCGGGAGTGAGCGTCGCGTCCCCGGCGACCGCGACCGAGCCCGGCTGGGCGGGGTCGCGCCAGTAGGTCAGGCTGACGCCCAGGTCGGCCATCGGGTCGCCGAGCGTGGACATCTCCCAGTCGACCACGGCCCTGATCTCCGGCGTGCCGTCCGGGGTGACGCCGACGAGCGTGTTGTCGAGGCGGTAGTCGCCGTGCACCAGCGTGGCGGCGGAGTGCGCGGGGAGCCGTTCCGTCAGCCGCTTCACCAGCCTGTCGTACGCGGGCAGTTCGCGGGTCGTCGACCGTTCCCACTGCTGGTTCCAGCGCCTGAGCTGCCTGGCCAGGTAGCCGTCCGGACGGCCGAAGTCGGCGAGACCGACCGCCTGGTAGTCGACGGCGTGGATGGCGGCGAGGATCTCGGCCAGCCGTACCGCCAGCCGCCTGGCCTCCTCGGGACCGAACGGGGCGAGCTCGTCCGCGGACCGGATCGCGGATCCCTCGACGTGGCCCATCAGGTAGAAGGGCGCCCCGATCACGTCCTCGTCGGCGCAGAAGGCGACGGGATCGGGGACCGGCACGGGGGTGTCGGCGAGGGCGGCGATGACCCGCCACTCGCGGCCCATGTCGTGCGCCGTGGGAAGCACGTGGCCGAGCGGGGGCCGCCGCAGCACCAGCCTGCGCCCTTCGGTCTCGATGACGTAGGTGAGATTGGATCTGCCTCCGGAGATCAGGGAGACCTCGGTGGGCGCCCCGGCATCCGGAACGTTGGCTGCCATCCAACGGACAAGCTGAGGCCACTCGATTCCAGGCGTGCTCATGGCCATTATTAGAACGTGACTCGGGTACTCGGCGCCACCCGGGGTACGTCGCCGGAACCCGGGGAGAGACGCGCTTTGGGGCGCGGAGAGTGGAAATTTGGTACCTTGATCGAGCTTCCCGGTTCCATCTGCTCTCTACGGCAGCATCATCCGCCGGCGTCCACGCTGGGCGACGAAGGGTTTCAGGTGGCGGGGCCGACACCTGAACCCCCGCAAACCCCCAGTAGGAGTTCATGCGCGTCTCAGTCGTACATCCCCGAGAACTAGGTGATCCGGAGATCTCTGCCTGGAGGGCCCTCCAGGAGGATGATCCCGCCGTCGACAACCCGTTCCTGTCGCCCGAGTTCACCCTCGCGGTGGGCGAACTGCGCGACTATGTGCGGGTCGCCGTGCTGAGCGACGGACCCGACCTCGTGGGATTCTTCCCCTTCGAGCGTCATCCGCTCGGCACCGGCAAACCGGTGGGCGCGGGGCTCACCGACGCCCAGGGACTGGTCCGCGCCAAGGGCCTCGACCTCGATCCGCGAAGGCTGATCAAACAGTGCGGGCTCGGCGTGTTCGAGTTCGACCATCTGATGGCCGGTCAGCCCCTGCTCTCGGACCGGGACAGCCGCCATCCCTCGCCGATCATCGACCTGCGCGACGGCTTCGACTCCTACATCGCCACGGTCAAGGAGAACTCCGGCAAGACGTACAAGTCGACGGTCGCCAAGAGCCGCAAGCTCCAGCGTGACGCCGGCGCCATCCGGCACGACTACGCGACCAAGGAGCAGGACGCGCTGCGGACCCTGCTCGGCTGGAAGACCGACCAGTACCGCCGCACCGGCCGCACCGACAGGTTCGCCAGGCCGTGGATCGTCCAGCTCGTCGAACGGCTCCTCGACACCGACAACGAGCACTTCGCCGGTGTGCTGGACATGATCTACGTCGACGGCCGCCCGGTGGCCGGCCACTTCGGCCTGCGCACCCGGAACACGCTCGTCGGCTGGTTCCCCGCCTACGACACGACGTTCGCCAAGTACTCCCCCGGGCTGATCCACCACCTCGCCCTGACGGAACGCGCCGCCGAGGCGGGCATCCAGGTCTTCGACCTGGGCCGGGGCGAGAAGGAGTACAAGGAGAAACTGAAGAACGGCGAGTACTTCGTGGCGGAGGGCCGCGTCGCCAGGCGCAGCGTGGGCGCCGGGGCCCACTGGATACTCCAGGTCCCGGTCCGCAAGGTCAGGAACACCGTGCTCGCCAGCCCGTTACTGCGCACCACGGCCGACCGCGCCCTGAAGACGTACGGCCGGCTGCGCACCGCACTCCAATCGTGAACGGCCTCCAACGGCGCTGCCTGGCACTCCCGTCGAACCGCCTCGGCCTCTACCTGGCGCTGCGCCACTGGTGCACGCCGGGTCAGCGGGTGCTGATGTCGTCGGTCTCCGCCGACGAGATCCTGTTCCTGGTGCTCGCCGCCGGGCTGCGGCCGGTCATCGCGCCGCTCTCGCCACGTGACGGCAACATCGACGTCCGGGCCGCCGACCTGGACGGGGTCGACGCGGTCCTGACCACCAACCTGTACGGCCTGCCCGACGACGTGGCCGCGCTCGCCGGTGACAGGATCCTGATCGAGGACGTCGCGCACGCGATGGAGACCACCGTGAACGGCCGGCGGATCGGCACCTTCGGCCACGCCGGGGTGTTCAGCCTCTCCAAGCACGCCGGCGCGGGCTCGGGCGGCGTGCTGGCCGTCGAGGACGAGGCCGACTACCGGGCGCTGGAACGCGAACGCGACCTGCTGCTGAAGCCCGGCGTGCTGCGCAAGGAGATCGTCTCCGTGCTGACCTCGATGGCCAGGCAGGCGGCCCTCCGCCTCGATCTCGTACGGCCGGCGCTGAAGCTGGCGCGGGCCTTCGGGATGCAGGAGGAACGCGAGGGCTACCGGATCGCGTTGCGGGCGGACGAGTTGTCCCTCGCCATGAAGACGGTCCCCGGGCTCCCCCCGTTCGACCCCTGGGTCAGGGCCGACCTGCACGGCTACCGCACCCGCCGGGGCCCGCTCGCGCAGTGGTACCAGCGGCGGCGGGTGGCCAGACTGCCCAGGGAACGGGATCGCCGGGTGGCCGGAGTGGACCGGCTGGCCGATCTGCCGGTCGTGGCGCCCGCCGTACGGGAGTTGAGGGACCAGCCGTTGTTCCGGGTTCCGCTGCTGGTCACCGACCGGGACGCGGCCATCGCGGCGCTGGAGCGGGACGGCGTCGCCACCGGGTACCTCTACGACCCGCCGTACGACGACTACGCCCCCGCCTTCATCGAGCCCTCACCCGCGCCGGAGGCCGCCCGCTGGTGGGCCAGGCACGTCCTTCCGGTGGATCCCCTGTACGCCCACCGCGCCCTCCCGGTGATCAGCTCGCTCCGGCCTGCGCCGCCCGTGACGGGCTGACCGCTCAACGGTCCGCGAGCAGTTTCGCCACCACTTCGCAGCCCTTCCTGACCTCGTTCACGGTCGCGGAGCCGTACCCCAGCACGAGGCCGTGGACCCGCAACGGGCCGTGGTGGTGCCGCTCGGTCGAGTCCAGCATGACGCCGCGCTCCCACGCGGCGGCGACCAGCGGCCGGACGGCCGCGGCCGGCAGCTCCACCAGGACGTGCAGCCCCGCCGTGTCGCCGCGCACCCGGTCGCCGAGGATGTCCACGATGACCGCCCGCCGCCGGGCGTACTCCAGCCGCATCCGGCGCAGGTGCCGGGCGAGGTCGCCACGCTCCAGCAGCACCGCCACGGCCGCCTGCACCGGCCCGGGCGTCTTGTCCGCCAGCCGTTTCCTGGTGGCCGCGAGCCCGTCGAGCAGCTCGGGCGCGGCGAGCACCCACCCGACGCCCACATCGGGCGCCAGCGACTTCGACAGCGTCCCGAGCAGCACGACGCCGGCCGGATCCAGCCCGTAGAGAGCGGGCAACGGGGTGACGTCGTAGCGGAACTCGGCGTCGTAGTCGTCCTCGATCACGATCGCCCCGGTACGGCGCGCCCAGGCGAGCAGCCGTTCCCTGCGGGAGATCGGCAACCTGCCGCCGACCGGATACTGGTGGGCCGGCGTCGTGTACAGCAGCACGAGGTCGTCGGGCAGTTCCTCGACGATCACGCCGTCCGCGTCCACCGGGCAGGGCACGATCTCCGCTCCTCGCGCGGCGAAGATATGCCGGGCCGTCCGATATCCCGGCTCCTCCACCCCCACCCGGTCCCCCGGCCGCAGCAACGTCGCCGCCACCAGGTCCAGCCCGTTGCCGGTGCCGCTGGTGACCATCACATCGCCCATGGCCGCCGGGACCGCCCGCGTCCGCCGCAGATGCGCCGCCAGCGCCTCCCTGAGCCGCGGCATCCCGTACGGATCGGGCCGGTCCGTCGGCGCCACCTCCCCCGCCAGCCGCCAGGCCCGCCGCCAGGCCACCTCGTCGTACCCCTTGACCCAGGGCGCGCCCGGCCGCAGATCCACCATTTCGCCGGCGCTCGCGCCGAGCGGCGCGGGCCGCTCGGCGCTCAGCGGCCTGCGGCGCGGAGACCGAGGGGCGGGGGCGGCGTGGGCGTAGTCGGGGAGATCGGCGACGCGGGTTCCCGAACCGTGCCGGCCTTCGAGCCAGCCCTCGGCGTAGAGCTGCTGGAACGCCTCGGTGACGACGGTACGGCTGACGGAGAGCTGGCGGGCCAGGGCTCGGGTGGAGGGCAGGCGCTCGCCCACGGAGAGCACGCCCGCGCGCATGGTCTCCCGCAACTGGCCGGCGAGCTGGCTGGTGAGGGACGCGGCGGCCGCCCGGTCGAGCACGATCGGCAGTTCGGGAACGTTCCGCCCGACCGGACGCGGCGAAGTGGTCTCCGAAGAATGGCCCATAGTGGATGTATTATCCCAGACCACCTCAGGGCAGCCTGGAACCATGTCAGCAACGCTCTCGCCCACGCCCCGGACCACCCTCAACCGCGCGAAGGAACGGGCCAGGACCGAACGCGAGGACCTGTACGGCGTGCTGGACGCCGGACTCGTCTGCCACCTCGGCGTCCTCGTGGACGGCGCGCCGATGGTGGTCCCGACCGGCTACGGCAGGCTCGGCGACACCCTCTACCTGCACGGCTCCACCGGCGCGCGGTCACTCAGGAGCGCGCACGGCACCCAGGTGTGCGTCACCGTCACCCACCTGGACGGCATCGTGCTGGCGCGGTCGATCTTCCACCACTCGGTCAACTACCGCTCCGCCGTCGTCTACGGCACCGCCGCCGTCGTCGAGGACCCCGACGAGCGCCTCACCGCCCTGCGGGCCCTGTCCGAGCAGCTGGCCCCCGGCCAGTGGGACACGGTCCGCCAGCCGACCGCCAAGGAACTGGCCGCGACCGTCGTCCTCTCCCTGCCCCTCTCCGAGGCGTCCGTCAAGATCCGCCAGGGCCCGCCCAAGGACGACGAAGCGGACTACGCGCTCCCCCACTGGGCAGGCGTGCTCCCGCTCACGACCGTCTGGGGCCCGCCGCAGCCCGACCCGGCCCTCCCCCCGGGCCGCCCCGCCCCCGCCCACATCACCGACCGCGCATGACCCACGGCCCCGGCGACCGTACGGCAGGCGGCCTCCCGGCCGCCCGCCGACCACGGCGGTCCTCGCCGGGCCAACGCCCGATTACCGGGCCGACAAGGTCGTGATCCGTTCGCTCGCCGAGTTCTGTCTCGTCCTCGACACCGTCCTGGCCGTGGCGATCGTGATCGTGACCGCACAAGCCTGAGTCTCCGGGCGCCTCGAACCTTGTGGATCAATTGCCGGCACCGCCCGGCGCGGATGTGAAGATCAGCTTTCCATGCCGGTAAAAGACCTGGTCACCTGCGCCGCCGAGGGCTTCGCCGTACGAAAGTCGGGATCTTCGAGCCGCCTTTCTCTCACCGGCGGCAAGTGGTGCATTCAATTCGATCACAAAACGCCACATGAACCACATCCATCCCAATTTCCTATTGATTATGAGGAATGCTGCCAACCGGATGACAGGATTGGACGTCTCAAGGGTCGGAACCCCGTTCCCCCGGCAGGACTGGAGATCGTCATGGCGGCGACCGGTGAGTGGCGCGTGCCCGGCTATACCGAGGTGCGAGGGCTCGGCACGGGAGGGAGCGGCCGCGTCGTGCTGGCCACCCACGACGCGTCGGGCGGCACGGTGGCGATCAAGTATCTGGCCGACGTGCTCAGGGCCGACCCCGCGTTCCTCCAGCGCTTCCAGCAGGAGGCGCGGATGATGGTCGAGCTGACGGATCCCCACGTCGCCCGGCTGTACGAGTACGTCCAGACTCCGCAGGGCGCGGCCATCGTGATGGAGCCGGTGAACGGGGTCTCGCTGCGCGCGCTGCTCCGCGAGAACGGCTCGACGGGGCCCGAGGCGGCGCTGGTCGTGCTCAAGGGCTCGCTGCTCGGGCTCGCGGGAGCGCACCGGCTGGGCCTGGTGCACCGGGACTACAAGCCCGAGAACGTGCTGGTCCAGACCGACGGCGTGAGCAAGCTCGTCGACTTCGGCATCGCGGTGCGCGCGGGCGAGGGCGGGATCGCCGCAGGAACGCCGCCCTACATGGCCCCCGAGCAGTGGGAGGGACGGCCGGCGTCGCCCGCGACCGACGTCTACGCCGCGACGGCCGTGTTCTTCGAGTGCCTGACCGGTCACCGGCCCTACCAGGCGACCGCGCAGATCGTGCTCAGGTTCCAGCACGAACGCGCTCCGGTGCCCGTCGGCGAGGTGCCGGAACCGGTTCGCGAACTGGTGGCCAGAGGACTGGCCAAGGACCCGTTCGCGCGGCCCGAGGGGGCGGCGGCGTTCGTGGCGGAGCTGGAGCGGGTGGCACGCCAGGCGTACGGCGAGGAGTGGGAGGAGCGAGGGCGGCGACGGCTCGCCGCGCTGGTGGCGCTGCTCGCGCTGCTGCTCCCGATCCAGCAGCCGCCGGTCCCCGCCGGCGGCAGCACGCTGTTCCGCACGACACTCGACTCGCTCAGGCGGTCGGCGCGCGGGAACGCCAAGCTGCTCGCGGTGGGCGCCGGCGTGCTGATCGTGGCGGCGGGCGCGACCACCTACGTGCTCGCGGCCGACAGGCCGCCCGCCCAGCGGATCGACATCGTGGCGGCCGCACCGACCGAAACGCCGACCCTGCCCGCTCCCGCGGAGATCCTGCCCCCGGTGGAGACCTCCCCCACGCCCGTCGACCCACCGCCGGGCGGGGAGGACTCCCCCGAGGCGGACCGTCCCACCAGTGAGCAGCGCGCTCCCACCGGCCCGGCCGCCACCCCCAGCCAGACGGACGAGCCCACCGCCGCCACGGCCACGCCCACCCCCAAGACGCCCACCCCCAAGGCCCCCAGAACCACGCCTCCCCGGACCACACCCCGCGTCACCCCGCCCCCCACCTTGAACCCCACCTTGAACCCGCCCACCAGAAGACCACCCACCAGAACGCCGACACCGACACCGACACCCACGCCCACACCGACACCGACGCCCACACCGACGCCGCCGACCACGGTGCGGAACCTGGAGATCACCGGCCTGTCGGTGGACCGCGCCCCCGGCCGTACCCTCCGGGCCGCCTTCTCCCTCACCACCACGGGCACCGCGAGGCTGACCATGCGAGCGGACGTCCTGGCCGCCGGCCGTACGGTCGACAGCAGGCGGTCCACGCTGAGCGGCGACACGTCCTACACCCGGCGGGTGTCCTACACCTTCCCCGAGCGGCCCTGCGGCACCACCGTGGGGATCAGGGTCACCGTCGGAGCGAAGACCGCGACCCGCCAGGTACGGGTGACCTGCCCGCCCAGCGTGCGCTCCGTCGAGGTGCTGCGGGCCGTGGTGGGCCAGTCCGGCGGTGAAGGCGGCGAGACCAGGGGCAGGTCCGCGGCCGCCGCGGCGGGCGAGAGGATCGGCGCGTCCGCGACGGTCCGGGTGATCACCGGCAGCACCGCTCCCGTACGGCTGAGCGTGGCGCTGCGCCTGGGCGGCCAGACCTTCCGGGCGGGGGTCACGCTGTCGGGAGAGACGTCCTACACCACCACGGTCACGCTCGACGCCGGGAAGATCCCGTGTGGGACGGCCTGGCAGGTCACCGCGGCGACCTCGCCCACCGCCGGGAACGGCTCCGACACCTTGACGGGAAGGACCGCGGCCTGCCCCGAACCGACGGAGGAGCCGACGGGGCAACCGACCGAGGAGCCGACGGAGCAACCGACGCGGGAACCGACCGGCAAGCCAGAAGAGTCACCCAAGACGAAGAACCCCGAGATCGGATGATCTACGATACAGATGCGTGATTTATCGGCGGATGTGGCTTCCGCTCATTAAGCTACGTCCGTCTGATACGGGTGGGGGCCCAGGCATAAGGGAGAACGTCTATGTTCGGCATGCCGTCAGCCTGGCAGGTCCCCGGGTTCACCGAGATCCGCGAGCTGGGCTCCGGTGTCTCGGGCCGCGTGGTGATGGCCAGGCACGACACCGACGGCCTGATGGTGGCGATCAAGTATCTGTCCGACGAACTCCGCGAGGACGTGGGGTTCGTGGCCAGGTTCCGCCGCGAGGCACGCTTACTGGAGTCGCTCGACGATCCACAGGTGGCCCGGCTCTACCAGTACGTGGAGTCGGGCGAGGGCGCGGCCATCGTGATGGAGCTGGTGGACGGCGTGGCGCTGCGCGCCCTGCTCCGCACCGAGGGGCCCACCGGGCCTGAGGCCGCGCTGACCATCCTGAAGGGGGCGCTGCTCGGCCTGGCCACGGCGCACGCGGCGGGCGTCGTGCACCGCGACTTCAAGCCCGAGAACATCATGGTCGGCGACGACGGCGCCAGCAAACTCGTCGACTTCGGCATCGCCGTACGCTCCGGCGAGGGCGGGAGCGCCGCGGGGACCCCGCCGTACATGGCGCCGGAGCAGTGGACGGGCGCGCCGGCCGGTCCGGCCACGGACGTGTACGCCGCGACCGTGGTGTTCTTCGAGTGCCTCACCGGCAACCGGCCGTTCCGGTCGCGGAACCTCGCCGCGCTCGCGCACGACCACCAGTCCACGCCGCCGCCCGTCGAGGAGATCCCGCCGCCGCTGCAGTCCTTCGTCGAGCGCGGCCTGGCCAAGCAGCCGGCGGGGCGCCCGCCCACCGCGGCGGCCTTCCTGACCGAGCTGGAGGCCGTGGCCGCGGACGCCTACGGCCCCGACTGGGAACGCAAGGGACGGCGCCGCCTGGCGGCGCTGGCCGGGTTGCTGGCCCTGCAGTTCCCGCTGGCCAACCAGCCGCCCGGCTTCGACACCTCGCTCGCCGAGACCCGGCTCGGCGACAACTCGGGGCACGCCCGGAACACGGGGCGCGCCCGGAACACGGAGCGGGGCGGGAACTTCGGCGCGGACGCCGAGCCGAACCTCGCCGCCGAACTGGCGGACGTCCCGCTGCGCAGGCTCGGCGTGAAGATCGCCGTCGGGGTCGGATGCGTCGCGATGGTGACGGTGGTGGCCATCGCGCTGCTCAACTCCGGCGGCGAGGACCCCGAGCTCAGGGCGCAGACCTCCACGGCCACCCCGACCGTGTCGCTCTCTCCGGCCGAGGAGCCGACCGCCGACCCCACGCCGGAGCCCTCCGAGCCCGTGGCGGAGGAGCCCTCGCCGACACCGACCGCCACGGTGAGCGCGGCCCCCACCACAGCGCTCCCTCCGGTGCCCACCTCGACGCCGACGCCATCCGCCAAGCCGTCCAAGACACCGTCGAAGAAGCCGACCGAGAAGCCCGCCAAGAAGCCGACGCCGAAGCCGACGCCCTCTTCCGAGGCGACCCCCAGCCCGACGCCGGAGCCCTCGATCAGCTACGGCGGGCCCGAGGACCCGAAGCCCCGCCCGACACCCACCCCCACGCCCTCGATCACCAGTCCCCCGCCGCAGCCCCCTCGGCCGTCGCAGCCGACGACCCCGCCCCCCACCCCGACCCAGACGACGCCCACCAAGACGGAGAATCCGCAGGCCACCGGTGAGATCTCGCCCAGCGCGCCGGCCACCCCGACCCTGCCCCAGTCGCCGTCCGAGAACCCATCCGAGAACCCGTCCGAGAGCACGGGAACCGCTCCCCGGATCGACGTCAGACTCTCCCTCGGCGGCCCGGTCACCCGATCCCCGTCCGCGGACGCCGAACCCGGCCACCGGCTCGACGTCGAACTCTCGCTCAGCGGACCTGGCCGGTCCCCGTCCGAGGGCACCGAACCCGCCCCGCGGCTCGACGCCGGACTCTCACTCGGTGAGTTGTCGCTTCTCGGCCTCGTGACGGCGGGCCTGGTTCCGTTCACACTGGCGAGGAAGCAGGGACGGCACCGGAGGCGGCGCTAGATGCTCGGAGTGATCAGGCGAGCGTGCATATGAACGCGCACAGGGGGCGGATCGCCGGGTTCCGGCTGGCCGGACGGGGCAGCCTCGGCGAGGTGGGGACCTGGAGCGATGCCCTGGCCCCGGACGGCTCGCGGGCCGGCGCGCTGCTGTTCGACGAGTTCCTGGTGGCCGTGCCGGGTGCCACCCAGCGGCTGGCCGCGACCGTGGCGGCCGATCGCCGGCTCACCCAGGGCGGGCAGACGGGCCTCCTGCCGATCGTGGACCTGGTGGCCGCGAGCGGCGAGGTCTGGCTGCTCACCGGTCATCCGGCGAGCCCGGCCGTGGCCGATCTGCTGACCGGTACCGGCGGCCCCGCGCCCGATGCGGGAAGCGCGGCCACCGTCCTGGTGGAGTCGGCGCAGACCCTGCTCGCCGTACACGCGGCGGGGCTGGCGCACGGCTCGCTCCAGCCGGGGAACGTCGTGATCGGCGACGACGGCGCGACGTTGCTGGCGGAGCGTGGCCTGAACGACGCGCTGCGCGGCCGTACGCCGGCGCCCGAGCAGGACGTCGCGGCGTGGGCCTCGCTCGCCCGCGCTCTCGCCCCGGGGTGGGCGGGCGCGTCTCCCGCCGCGGCCGAACTGATCGAGCGGGCCGCGACCACCTCGACCACGTACGGCCTCGCCGCGGCCCGCGACCTGCTGGTGGCCGGGCGCGAGCACTTCCCCGACGGGTTCGCCGGACGTGACCGGCTGGTGGCGGCGACCCGCTGGTGGCGGCACGACCAGGGGGCCACGGACGTGGGCCCGACCGCGTACGGCGACCGCGACGAGGGCGAGATCGTCACGTTGCTGCACGTTCCTTCACCCGTCGTGGCCCCGCCCGTTCCTGCTGCCGTGCCTTCGGAGGCGTCCGCGCCCATGCCGGTCTCCGCGTGGGAGACCGACGAGCCGGAGGTCCGGTTCGGTCCCGGTCTGCCCACCGAGAGCACCGCGGAGCAGATCTGGCGGGCCGGGCGGCAGGAGAACACCGTCCACCAGCAGGAGCGGCGGTCGGCGGAACGCGCCGCGTCCAGGAAGCGCCGCCGTACGGCACTGTCCGCGGCGGTCTTCGCGCTGGTCATCGCGGGGGCGGTGCTGGCCTGGCTGCTGCTGGGCGGCAGCGGGCCGACGCTGGCCGTGTCGGGGGTGGACGTCAAGGCGCCGAAGAAGACGCAGGGCTGCGACTCGGCCATCGTGATCACCGGGGTGATCACCACGAACGGGGCGGACGGGCAGGTGCGCTACGAGTGGCGGCGCAGCGACCGCAAGCAGGCCATCCAGCAGACCGAGGCGGTGCGCGCGGGAACCACCTCCTACGAGGTGAACCTGAGATGGACGGTGAAGGGTGAGGGATCCTTCAAGGGAACCGCCACGCTGAGGGTGCTCTCACCGCCGGGTGAGAAGCGGATCCAGGACAAGGCGACCTTCACCTATCGATGTCGGTAGCCGCTGGGATGCCGCCCGCAAATGCACGGCAAAGCGGTTCTTACTACTCTGGCCGCCATGACCACGCAAACCCCCGCCGGCTGGTATCCCGATCCCTACGGATCCCCACAACTCCGTTGGTGGGACGGGAACCAGTGGACCGATGCCACCCACCCGCTGGAGGGCCCTGGCCGGCAGACACCCCAGACCGGGCCGCAGCAGCACCAGCCGGGCCCGCCGACCGGGCCGCAGCACCACCAGCAGATGCCCCAGACCGGCGCTCAGCAATACCAGCAAGGCCCGCCGACAGGGCCGTCCGCCGTTCCCTCCGCCCAGCAGGGCGGCCAGGGCCAGCCTCAGGGCGGCATCGGCGCTCCCCCATCGCAGTACCAGGACGGCGCCGACGCACCTCCGCCGCAGTACCAGGGCGGACCTGACGCACCTCCGCCGCAGTCGCAGGGCGGACCTGACGCGCCGACCGACCGGGTTTCGCAGCAGTACCAGGGCGGACCCGACGTGCCGACCAACCGGATGCCGGGGCAGCCCACCGGTCAGTGGGGCGGCCAGCCGAACTGGCAGGGCGGCACTGCGCAGATGCCGGTGCCCGACTTCGGCCCGCCCGGCGGCCCGCCCAAGCGGACCAACGTCTGGCCGTGGGTCCTCGGCGGCGGCGGCGCGCTGCTCCTGGTGGCCGCGATCATCGTGGGTGTCATCTTCGTGAACCGCGGCGCCGACACCGTCGCGGGCCCGCCGACGCCGGCCCCCACCTCCCCGAGCCAGGGCCCGGAGATCCTGCCCTCGCCGCTCCCGCCCCTGCCCACCGGGCCGTCGGCAGGCCCTGAGCAGGTCCCGCTCCCCCAGCCGCAGGACGGCCGGATCACCGACCCGAAGACCGGCTTCTCCTTCGAGGTCCCCGAGGGCGACGAGTGGAAGGTGCCCGCCGAGGGGCTCAACTCCGCCGACCCCGCGCAGCAGAAGTGGTCCAGCGGGGTGCAGGCGCTCTCCCACGAGAACTACCAGCAGGACAGCGACTGGATCGGCAACATCTACACCGGCGAGTTGCACGAGTCCTTCCCCTACGCCGGCCCCGCGTCCCTCCGCAGCACCACCGCGACGCTCTTCCAGCTGTACGAGAAGGAGTTCTACGCGCTGCCGCACAAGGGCAAGGTCGTGAAGAACGAGGCCATCAAGATCGGCGACAGGGACGCGTGGGTGCTGGAGTTCGAGCTGGACTTCTCGGCGGACGCGGAGAAGAACGGCTGGAAGTGGAAGACGGAACGGGGCGCCATCGTGCTGCTGGACCGTCCAGAAGGGGCCCGTCCGGCTCTGCTCTATATGTCCGTGCCGGACAACCTGGGCACCTCGACCGTCGGTGAGGTGCTCAACTCGCTCAAGGTCTCCTAAGAAGGGCACTACGCTGTCTCTATGAGTGACCTGCTGGTCTGGATCGACTGTGAGATGACCGGGCTCGACCTCGGCCGTGACGCGCTCGTCGAGGTGGCCTGTGTCATCACCGACGGTGAGCTGAACCAGCTGGACGAAGGCGTGGATGTGGTCATCAAGCCTCCGCCCGAAGCGCTGGAGCAGATGTCGGATGTCGTGCGCGAGATGCACACCGCCTCCGGTCTGCTGCCCGAGCTCGGCGGAGGCGTCACGCTGGCCGAGGCCGAGTCCATGGTGCTCGACTACATCCGCACCCATGTGCCCGAGTCCAAGAGGGCGCCGTTGTGCGGCAACTCGATCGCCACCGACCGCGCCTTCATCTCGCGTGACATGCCGACCGTCGACTCCTACCTGCACTACCGCATGATCGACGTGTCCTCGATCAAGGAACTGGTCCGCAGGTGGTATCCGCGGGTCTACTTCGCGGCTCCCGAGAAGCAGGGCGGGCACCGGGCGCTGGCCGACATCACGGAGAGCATCCGCGAGCTGCGCTACTACCGCGCGGCGGTGTTCGTGGCGCAGCCGGGGCCCGACTCCAACACGGCACGCGGGGTGGCGGAGCTGATCATCGGGTCCTGACGCCGGCGGGCGAATCGACTGCGAAAAACCGCTACACTTCTAACGTGCCGCCACGCGGTGGCCATGGTGGGTGTAGCTCAGGTGGCAGAGCGCCAGGTTGTGGTCCTGGATGTCGGGGGTTCAAGTCCCCTCACTCACCCCATGAAAACGGCCGGTCCTTCGGGACCGGCCGTTTCGCGTTGGTGAGCATCCGCTTCGGGTGACACGTCCGTGGGCGACGAATGTTTTTCGCCCTACCTGACCGACTTAGCCCCCAAAGTTTGATATTGGGAGTTATGCTCGCTGTCAACCGATACGCCGGAAGGGCGGGGGCCTCGGCGACTGATCGTGCCACCGGAGGCCGGATGAGAGTCGACGACCCCGCGTACGGAGCCGGAAGCACCGATGTCCGGCTCGCGACGGGACTCAGCAAGCGGGAGACCGAGGTCATGGACCTGATCGCGACCGGTCATTCCAACGGTGAGATCGCCCAGCGCCTGTTCCTCAGCGAGAAGACCGTGAAGAACCACGTCAACCGGATCTACGCCAAGCTCGGCGTGGACTGCCGTGGCACGGCGATCGGCCTGTGGCGCAGCCTCACTCCAGGCGAGAAACCGGTCTGACCTCTTCCCCGATCCGGTTTCCCGATTCGATTTCCCCGATCCGGGCCAAGGGCTGACCGTGCACCGGAACGAGTCCAGCACCCGGTCAGCCCCTGGCCGCGCTGTCATTCCGGCCAGTGGTCGCCCGGTGGAGCGGAGTGCCGGACCAGCGCACCCGCGATGGCGGCCACGCCGTACTCGATCTCGTCGGGTGTGACGGACAGGGCCGGGCGGAGCCTGATCGAGCGCTCGCCGCACGGCAGGACCAGCACCCCGCCGTCCTCGCGGATGCGGGCGACCATCGCGTCACGCACGGCGGCGTCCGGCAGGTCGAAGGCGCACATCAGTCCTCGCCCCCGGGCGGCGGTGACCAGGTCGGGGTGATCGGCCTGGAGCTTGTTGAGCCCGGCGAGGAGCCGTTCGCCGAGGATCCCGGCGTTCTCGATCAGGCCGTCGCGTTCGATGATCTCCAGCATCCGCCGGGAACGGACCATGTCGACCAGGCCGCCGCCCCAGGTGGAGTTGATCCGGCCGCTGACCGTGAAGACGTTGTCCGGCACCTCGTCCACCCTGCGGCCGGCCATGACCCCGCCGACCTGGGCCTTCTTGGCGAAGGCGACGAGGTCGGGGCGCAGGCCGAGTTGCTGGTACGCCCAGGGCGTGCCGGTCAGGCCGACCCCGGTCTGCACCTCGTCCAGCACGAACAGGGCGTCGTTCCGATGGCACAGCTCCTGCATCGCCTGGAGGAACTCCGCCCGCAGATGGTTGTCGCCCCCTTCGCCCTGGATCGGCTCGGCCACGAAGCAGGCGATGTCGTGCGGATGGGCGGCGAACGCCTCCCGCGCCTGGGTGAGCGCGCGCTCCTCCGCCGCCGCCACGCCGCCGGGCTCGTCCTGGTGGAGGTGGATCGCCGGGACCTCGACGCGCGGCCAGCCGAACTTGGGGAATCGGTCGGTCTTGAGCGGCTCGGTGTTGGTCAGCGACAGCGTGTAGCCGCTGCGCCCGTGGAAGGCCCGGGTGAGGTGCAGGACCTGGGTGCCGAGTTCGGGGGATCTGCCGTTGGCCTCGTTGTGCCTGCTCTTCCAGTCGAAGGCGGCCTTGAGCGCGTTCTCCACGGCCAGCGCGCCCCCCTCGACGAAGAACAGATGGGGAAGCTCCGGGTCGCCGAGCACCCGGGAGAAGGTGTCGGCGAAGTCGGCCAGGTGCTCCGTGTAGAGGTCGGAGTTGGCGGGCTTGTTGGCGGCGACCCTGCCGAGCAGGGCCATGAACTCGGGGTCGTCGCCGAAGGGGTTGACCCCCAGCGGCGCCGAGGCGAAGAACGTGTAGAAGTCGAGATAACGGCGGTGGGTCCGGGCGTCGACCAGCCAGGATCCCCCGCTCAGGTCGAGATCGGGTTCGAGGTGGTATCCGTCGATCAGCAGATGGCGGGCGAGCCGGTCACGAAGGTCCATGTCCCCTCCACGTTGAGCTGGACAGTACCCCGATGATTCCCCGCCATCCGCTTAGTTATACGGAAGACTTACGCTCATCATGGACATTTGAGGGAGAATATTCAGACCACCGCCGTTCCGCCCGGCATCCCCGGCGCGTGCCGCCCGGCCGTCCTGCCGCCCAGCTTCCGCACCCGGAAGGCCAGGACCAGCAGCGAGATCCCGTACACCAGAGCCATGGCGCCGATCAGCCACGTCACGGCGAGCGCGCCCGTCGCGGGCCAGACGAAGAGCAGGACTCCGAAGACGACCGCCAGCACTCCGCTGAGGATGAACATCCACTCGCCCTGGATCTCCTTGCGCAGCCGGATCCCCGCGATGATCTCGATGATCCCGATCACCACGGCCCAGATCGCGATCAGCATCAGCAGCGCCAGCGCCGTGATCCCCGGCCAGACCAGCGCGATGATGCCCGCCACGATGCCCAGCACCCCGGCGATGGCCAGCCACCAGCGCGACTCCCCCGGCGTCCCGCCGAAGGCCCCGAACAGCGAGAAGATCCCGTTCACGATCGCGTAGGCGCCGAAGAAGATCACCAGCGCGAAGACCGTGATGCCCGGCCAGACAAGGGCGAAGAGACCAAAGACGATCGCGCAGATCCCCCTGATGAGGATCATCCACCATGTGTCCGCTACCCGACCCATCTCGCCCTCCCTTCCTATGAAGAGGACGTTTCCGGCCACAGGCACGCGGCACACCACGCGTGCGTCAAGACTTGGCCGTGTTTACGGCTCAGGATGAAGAGACGACCATGAATACCGCGACGTACTGGACGACGTAGGCGGCGAGGGTCAGGGCGTGGAAGACCTCGTGGAAACCGAACCAGCGGGGCGAGGGGTCGGGACGGCGCAGGCCGTACACGACGCCGCCGGCGCTGTAGAGGACGCCGCCGACGATGACCAGCACCACCGCGGCGACGCCCGCGCCCGCCACGAGTTGCGGCAGGACGAAGACGGCGGCCCAGCCGAGCGCGATGTAGAGCGCCGTGTAGAGCCAGCGGGGCGCGCCCAGCCACAGGACGCGGAACAGCACGCCCGCGACCGCTCCCGTCCAGATCACGGCGAGCACGGCCACCCTGGCCGGGCCGTCCAGGGCGAGCAGCGCGAACGGGGTGTAGGTGCCCGCGATGATCAGGAAGATGTTGGCGTGGTCGAGCCTGCGCAGCACCTCGGCCGTACGTGGGCCCGGGGTGCCCCGGTGATAGGTCGCGGAGACGCCGAAGAGCAGGGCCGAGGTCACCGCGTAGATCGCGGCGGCCGCCCGCGCCTGCATCGTCTCGCCCATGGTCACCAGCACGAACCCGGCGACCACCGCGATCGGCAGCGCGCCCGCGTGCAACCACCCCCGCAGTCGCGGCTTCACGGCCAACCCGGCGACGCTCATCACAACACCTCCACGTAACCTACGCTAGCGTAGGTTACGCTCCAGTAGGTTGTGATGTTGGTTACCCCTTGGCGGCGCGCCCCGCACCAACGGCATCGCCTCGGGGCCGGTCCTGGCCTCACGGACACCCACCGCCGGGTGGCCGCCGTCCTGGCCTACCTCGGCGCTCCTCCTGGCGGGTCTGCGGACTAACCGTCATAATTACCGAAACCGACGAATATTCCATCAGGAGTTCGCGTATGCCGCTCTCGGACCTCCAGCCCGTGCCCAGGGACCAGCTCCACTTCCCGCTGCCGCCGAAGTTCGAGGACGTCAGGGAGGAACGGCAGCACCGCAAGGAACGGCTCGCCGCGGCGCTGCGCCTGTTCGGCCGCTTCGGCTTCGAGGAGGGCGTCGCCGGGCACATCACGGCCCGCGACCCCGAGCACACCGATCACTTCTGGGTCAACCCGTTCGGCATGAGCTTCAAGCACATCAGGGTCAGCGACCTCATCCTGGTCAACCACGAGGGCGCGGTCGTCGACGGCCGCCACCACGTCAACGAGGCCGCCTTCGCCATCCACTCGATGATCCACCAGGCCCGCCCCGACGCGGTGGCCGCCGCGCACAGCCATTCCGTGTACGGCAAGGCGCTGTCGTCCCTCGGCACCCTGCTGGAACCGCTGACCCAGGACGCGTGCGCGTTCTACGAGGACCACGCCCTGTTCGACGACTACACGGGCGTGGTGCTGGAGACCGAGGAGGGCCGCAGGATCGCCCAGACGCTCGGCTCCGCCAAGGCCGTGATCCTGCGCAACCACGGGCTGCTCACCGTGGGCGACACGGTCGACGCCGCCGCCTGGTGGTTCATCACCATGGAGCGCTCCGCGCAGGCCCAGCTCGCCGCCAAGGCCGCCGGGCAGACGGTCCCGATCTCGCACGAGAACGCCAAGCTCACCCACGGCCAGATCGGCAACGACTTCGTCGGCTGGGTCAACTTCCAGCCGCTGCACGACCAGATCGTCAGAGCCGAACCCGACCTCCTGGACTGATCCCGGCCTCGGAGCCCTGCCACGATTCCGCTCCGCCGTACCATCCGGTGACCGAGTGGGCGACCGCCGAGGAGAGGCCGCGGGCCACACCTTCCAGGCCCCTGGCGGAGCCGGGGAAGCTCCGCCGGGGGCGCACTTCATTGATCGTCGAAAAAGAGCTCTTCGATCTTCAGGTCGAACAGCTTGGCGAGACGGAAGGCGACGGGAAGGCTCGGGTCGAACTTCCCTGTTTCGATCGCGTTGATCGCCTGCCTTGACACGCTGACACGCTGAGCCAGGTCAGCCTGCGTCCAGGCGCGTTCGGCCCGAAGGTCCTTGATGCGGTTCCTCATCGGTATCTGATCTTGCCGACGACGATGGTGATCAAGTAGACGACTCCTAGAAGCACGGGGAAGACTGCGATATCGACGTCGTAGACGACGAGGCCGGCGGCGTCCGCGACGACGTAGGCGAATCCGCCGACCCACCCCACTCCGAGGGCGACCGCCAGCGCATCCTGAATGATCTTCCGTTGAAACTCATCTTGTGCTCGGAGAAAGCGCGCGAAGGCGACGATCCATCCGATGCCGACGACAAGATTGGCGGCAACTGCGGCCCAGCTCGCCACCGGTTGCCGAGAATCCCACAAGAGTCCGGGACCGAACTTGGCCAAGGCAAGGGCCGCCGCCCAAGCGAGCGTCCAGAGTACAAGTCGAACGGCTGTCTCGATCGAGTTCCGATAGGCCCCGGTCTCGTTGTGTGCTTGCACGAGCTGCCCTTCCTGCGGCGAGAAGTCAAGTACACCTGACACGGTAAAAGGCACCCCCGGCGATGTCAAGTTCACCTGACAATGGCGCTGACCCCTACGCGCTCAGCCGGCCACCTTCGCGGTGCTGATCGGCTGGTCGCTGCTGTACCGTCGGCGGCGGATGAGCAAGGCCACGGCCGGCTGACGAAATCCCGCAGGCCGATCGGCCCGTGGGAAGATCCCTTGGCGATTTCTGCTGTTTCCGGTGAGGAAGAGGACGATGTACGCGATATCCCTGGGCGATGACGGTGCGGAGCTGCGCCCGCTCGAGCCTTGGCTGGCGGAGGAATTCCTGACCCACATCGACCGGGGACGGGAGTTCATCGGGCAGTACATCGGGATGCCGGACGCCGTCACGGACCTGGAGTCGAGCCGTTCGTTCCTCCGGGCGTACGCGGAGAAGGCGGTGACCGACACCGGGCGGATCCACGGCATCTGGACGGACGGCAAGCTGGTCGGCGGGGTCATGTTCCGGACGATGGACGTCGAGCGGGGCATCGCCGAGGCGGGCTGCTGGCTGGAGCCGTCGGCCGCGGGCAGGGGCCTGGTGACCCGGGCCGTGCGCGTGATCATCGACTGGGCCGTCGAGGAACGGGGCATCCACCGCGTGGAGTGGCTGGTCGCGGCCGCGAACGAGGCCAGCATCGCCGTGGCCCGGCGGCTCGGGATGACGAAGGACGGCGTGCTGCGCGAGATGTACCTGTACCGGGGCGAGCGGCACGACATGGAGATCTGGTCGATGCTCGCACCGGAGTGGCGGGCGGCCAGGCAGCCGTCTCGGAATCCCGCCTAGCCCTGCCGTACCGCGGCCTTCAGGAACCCGCCCAGCCTGCCGTACGGCGAGGCCGGGCGTGGGCTCAGGAGCCGAAGACGGCGGGCGGCGGCACCGGGGCGATGACCGTCTGGCCGTCGTGGATGGGGTGGGCTCCGGCGACGAACCGGGTCAGGTCGTCCCCGTGGACGCAGCGGGCCTGGGTGAGGCCGCCCGCGGCGCGGCGGGTCAGGTCCCGGAGCGGGAGCTCCACCCGGGAGGCCGCGACGATGAGGTTGCCGAACCTGCGCCCGCGCATGACGCCCGGCTCGGCGAGCAGCGCGACGTGCCGGAAGGTGTCGCGGACCGTCGCCACGAACCTGCGCGCGAAGGCCAGCCCCTTGCCGTCGGCCAGGTTGACCAGCAGGGTGCCGGGGTAGCGGAGCACTCTGGCCACGTCGGCGAGGTACTCGGCGGTGGCGAGGCCGACCGGCATGACGGCCCCGGTGAACGCGTCGAGCACCACCAGGTCCGCCGAGTCGTCCCAGGTCGCCTCGACGGCGGCGCGGCCGTCGGCGATCCGCACCTTCAGCAGCGGCACCGACTTCAGCCTGAGCTGGTCGCGGACGAGCTGGACCAGCTCGGCGTCGGGCTCGACGACGGTCTGCCGGGATCCCGGCCGGGTGGCGGCGACGTAGCGCGGCACGGTGCAGCCGCCGCCGCCGACGTGCACCACCTCCAGCGGGCCGTCGTCGATCAGGTCGATCACGTCGGCCATCAACCGGACGTACTCGAAGTCGAGGTACTCCGGGTCGTCGAGATCCACGTACGACTGGGGGACCCCGCCGGAGGAGAGGATCCAGCCGTTGGGCCGGTCCAGGTCCTGGAGAAGCTCGACCTCGCCGAAGCTGACCGGGTAGCGACCTGGCACGGGCTCGCGTGGCACACGTCTGGCCATTAAGCCGGATCCTTCATGTTCGGTTCCCTTTAGTGTTGTTCGTTCTGATATACCCCTGGAGGACACGCCCCCCGGGAGAAACCGTATGCCGATGAGAAGGCTCCTCGTACTGCTGGCCGCGGTACTCGTCATGGGAGGAGCGGCCAGCCTGGGAGTGGTGGCCTGGTTCGGGCAGGTCGACGGCACCGCCGACGACACGGCCAGGTCCTACCTCGCCGCCTGGGAGGCGGGCGACCTGGAGGGGATGCGCGCGCTGGTCGACGACCCGCCGAGCGACTTCGCGGACCGGCACCGCCGCTTCGACGAGGACCTGCGGGTGGACTCGCTCACCCTGAAGAGGGGGACCATCGTGCGCGGCGACGACTCGGCTGAGCTGCCCCTGGAGGGGACGAGACAGATCCAGGACCTCGGCGCCTGGCCGTTCGCGACCACGCTGCGCCTGGCGGTCAGAGACCGCGCCTGGAAGGTGGTCTGGTCCCCGGAGACGCTGCACCCCGCGCTGCGAGACGACGGAGAGCTGAAACTCAGCCAGGTCAAGGTGCCCACCGCCGAACTGGTCACCCGGACCGGCTCGCAGCTGCCGAACGACAGCGCGGCCGAGCCGTACCTCGCCGAGCTGAACCGGCGGCTGGGCCGGAGCACCACCGGCTGGACGATCGAGTCGGTGCGGGGCGGCGTGTCCAAGCAGCTCGTCGTCTACCAGCCGGAACCGGCCAGAAAGGTGCGCACCACGCTCTCGCGTGCCGTTCAGGCGGCGGCGGCCCGTGCGCTGGACGGCGTGCGGCAGCCCGCGACGCTCGTCGCCGTGCGCACCGGCACCGGGGAGGTGCTCGCGGTCGCGGACCGCCTGGGCGACGGGCGGCGCGCCTTCGACGAGACGTACTCCCCCGGCGGGGCGTTCATGATGGTGACCGCCGCCGCGCTGTTGTCGGCGGGGCTGACGCCGGAGAGCCAGGTCTCGTGTCCCGCCGGGTACACGCCGCCGGGGGGCCGCTCGGTGGACAACGCCGGGCGCGCGGCGCACGGCACGGTCTCCCTGGCCGAGGCCCTGGCGCTGTCGTGCAACACCACGTTCGCCCAGCAGGCCGTGGAACGGCTCACCGCGGGCCGGCTGGCCGAGCAGGCGGGGGCGCTCGGGTTCGGCCGGCGGCTCGGCTCCGGCGTCGGCGGTACCTGCGGCCGGACCCCGTCGCCGAAGCAGGAGGACGGCCGCCTGGCGCCGGAGGCCATCGGCCAGGGCAAGGTGACGGCCACGCCGCTGTGCATGGCGCTGGTCGCGGCGGCCGTGGAGAACGGGACCTGGCGCTCCCCCAGGCTGGTGACGAAGAAGGCCGCGGCGGCCCTCGACAAGATCACCTCCAGCCAGGCGGAGGTCCCGGCGGACGTGCTCGGCGGGCTGCGTGACATGATGCGCGCCGAGGCCGCGCAGGGCCGCCTCCCGAAGGGCTCGGCCGGGCACTCGGGAGTCACCCGGCCCGGCTCGGACGGCCGCGCCGACGCGTGGTTCGTGGGTTACCGCGAGAACGTGGCCTTCGCCGTCTTCGTCAAGGACGGCCGTACGGCACGCGCCACCGCCACCCCCATCGCCTCCCGCTTCCTCCGCGCCCTCTAGTGCCGCCCGCGACCGCGCTGAGCCGCCTCGCCCTTCGGGGGTGGCGTCATCGTGGGCCGGCTTTGCTCAGGACGCGTTCGGTGAAGCGGGCGGCGTCGACGACGACGCGCTCATGGGTTCCGGTGCTGATGACGTCATAGCCGTCGTCGGCCGCCACCTCGAAGGCCAGGCGGCGGCCGTCGATGCCGGTCAGGCGCACCCGGCAGGTGACGCTCAGTCCGGGCGGGGTGGCCGCGCAATGGCTGACGGCGATGTGGGTTCCGACCGTCTGCTCACGCGGCCAGTCCAGGTACGGCACCAGCGCCCGCACGCACGTCCACTCCAGCAGCCCGACGAGGAACCCGGTGGCCAGCACGGGTGGCATCGCCGCGAACTCCGGCGACTCCGGGTACAACGCCGCGACGATTTCGCCGTGCGAGATCGGGAAGGTGAACTCGTGCTCCAGGTCGCTCGGCAGCTCACGCATCGGTCACGCCGATCAGCCTGGCCGCCGGACGTCGCCGTCCGACGAGGTGGCCTTCTAGTCGTCGGACGGGTTCAGGGTCAGGCAGGCGACCCGGTCACCGGCCTGGCCGGCCTGCGGACCCGTGGTCGTGGTCTCCTTGGCGTGGATGACCACCGAGCCGGGGAGCCTGTCCTTCGTGAGGGCCCACGGCTGGGTCGCGTGCGCGTCGCCGTCGCCCTCGCCGTTGGTGCTGATGTCGAGCCAGATCTCGTTCTCGCGGGTGGCGGGCTGGTTGGGAGAGGCGCTGGGCGACGCCTCCCACCGGAAGTGCGGGCCGGAGTCGTCGGGCTTCTCCCCGCACGCGTTGACGTGCAGGTGCGCGCCGTACTTCCGGTTGGGGAGCATGCCCTCCAGGAACAGCTCGGACTCGGTCTCCGTGCCGGTGGACTCGATCGTGGCCTCGCCCATCGCGCCGGAGGGGACGAGCTTCTCGTCGTAGACGACGGCGGTCGCGCCCTGCTTGTAGGGCTCGAACGTGCCCTCGCCGACGAGATGGACTTCCTTCCCGGTCGGGGAGCCGGTCGGGGAGCCCTCAGGCGTGGCGCCGGTCGGCGAAGCGGAAGCCGGGACCGCGCCGGGACCTCCGTCCTGGGGAGCCACCTCCTGCGCGGCACAGCCGGCAGCCAGAAGTGCGAATATGACAACAGGGAGGTGGCGGCGCATCTCGGACATCCCCTTAACGGAGCCTACGGAACGCCACCGACTCTAACAAGTAATCGATCGACTACACGCCGTGACTCTCCGCGATGCGGTCGATCTCGCCCGCGAGTGCGAAGTCGGCCTCGGTGAGCCCTCCGGCGTCATGCGTCGTCAGCGCGAGGTGCACCTTACGCCAGCGGATGTCGATGTCCGGATGGTGGTTCCGTTCCTCCGCCCGCACGGCGATCTCGTCCACGACGCGGATGGCGGCGGGGAAGTCGGGGGCGGTGATGGTGCGCCTGATCTCCCGGCCGGAGAGCCGCCACTCCGGCACCCCGCGCAGCCTTTCGGCAATCTCTGATTCGTCGAGCATGGGCCCACCCCACCACGGCCGGGCCGCCGTGTCCAAGCTCAACACGAGACCCGCGCGCGGCGGGCCATCGCCGCGACCCCGCGCACCATGGCGGTGGCGTGGGTCTGGGTTCGCGAGGTGGCGGCCTGCTCCAGGATGGGCGTCAGGCACGGCATCAGCTCGGGGAGCCGCAGGAGGCTCCACTCGTGCCAGTCGGACAGGTCGGTGCCGCCGCCGTCGCGATCCTCTCCCCGGTAGGCCAGCAGCACCGGGCAGTGCCGGTTGATCTCGTGCAGCCACCGTTCGAGGTGGGCGTTGAAGGCCGCCACCCGGGAGGGCGCGGCGAACAGCCAGCCGTCCTCGCCGAGCCGGTCGCGCTCCCCCTCCGCCAGGGGATACCTCTTGACCAGCGCGGAGTGCAGCGAGAGACCGCTGGCCACCATGAGCTGCCGCCCGTCGCACCAGTCGAGGATCTCCGCGACCGGCTGCGGGATTCCGGCCTCCAGCTGCGACCGCTGGTAGCTGGAGGGCTCCCTGGCGAAACGCACGTGGACCTCGGCCCACATGTAGTAACGGGCCTCCCCCGCCCCGAAGAACGGGAACGGATAGGTCTGTTCGAGTTCAGCCATGGTGTGGAATCTCCGCGTGGCATCGGGTTCGAGGGGTGCGGAGAAGAGACGTTTCGGACTACCAACTGGATTACCGGCGAACCAAACTATTTAACAGCACCGGTAGTCAGGCCGGACTGAATCTGCCGCTGGAAGACGATGTAGACCACCAGCATCGGGAAGATCGCCATGCTCAGCGCCGCGAACAGGCCCGGCCAGTCCGCCTCGTAGCCCGCGATCGTGGAGATGTCCGCGATGCCCTGGGTGATCACCCATTTCTCCCGGTCGCCCGACAGCAGCACGATCGGCAGCAGGTACTGGTTCCACTGGCCGAGGACGTTGAAGACGGCGATGCTGACCAGGCCCGGTCTGGCCATCGGCAGCATGATCTGGAAGAACGTCCGGGTGTGCGAGCAGCCGTCCATCATCGCCGCCTCCGCCACCGAGGCCGGCAGGGTGCGGAAGAACGCGGCGAGGAAGAACACGGTGAACGGCAGCGAGTAGGCGATGTAGACCAGGACCAGGCCGGTGTGCGTGTTGAGCAGGCCGAACTGGTCGACCACGAAGAACAGCGGGACCAGGGCGAGGAACACCGGGAAGGCCATGCCGGAGACGAACAGGTAGTAGATCAGCCGGTTGCCGGGGAACCGGTAGCGGGCGAGCACGTAGGCCGCCATCGACCCGAGCAGCATGGTGCCCGCCGTACTCACCGCGACGACCAGCACGCTGTTGAGCATGTAACGCCCGACGTGGGCCGTCTCCCAGGCGCGGGCCCAGTTCTCCCAGCGGATCGCGCCCGGCAGCGTCCAGGCGTCGCCGAAGATCTCGGTGTTGTCCTTGAAGGAGGCCAGGAAGGTCCACAGCAGCGGGATGATGACCAGCAGCGCCCAGACGAACAGGGCCGCGTGCGACAGCGCGGCGAACGGGCTCCACCGGGGGCGCTTCGAGGGTACGGCCATGCTCAGTACTCGATCCTCTCGCGCCTGGACACCCGCAGGGTCAGCGCCGCGAACGTGATGGTCATGAAGAACAACGCGACCCCCATCGCCGAGGCGTAACCGAACTTGGTGTAGCTGAAGGCCGTCTTCCAGATCTCCAGCGGCAGCACGGTGGTGGCGTTCTCCGGCCCGCCCCGGTCCACCGACAACACCTGGACCAGGGCGAAGCCGTCGAAGGCCGCGATCCCCAGATAGACCCAGCCGACCTGGAGGGTGTCCCAGAGCAGCGGGAGCGTGACGCTGAAGAACAGCCGGAACCGGCCGGCGCCGTCCAGGGCCGCGGCCTCGAAGACGTCACCGGGGATGGCCGCCATGCCGGCCGAGAACAGGACCACGTAGAAGCCCACGGCCTGCCAGACCATCACCGCGAGGATCGACCAGAAGGCCAGGCTCGGCTCGGTGAGCCAGCCGACCGGCTCCAGGCCCAGCCGGATCAACGCGCCGTTCAGGACGCCGCTGTCGTCGGGCCGGTAGATCGCCTGGAACAGCACGCCGACCACGGCCACCGCCAGGACCTGGGGAAAGAAGAACACGACCCGGTAGAACTTCGATCCCCAGATCCCGGACATGACCCCGCCGCGCACGCCGCCGCCCAGGTTCAGCAGGAAGGCGAAGACGAGCGCGATGGAGATCGTGAGGAGCGGCAGGGCGAGCAGCAGCACCCCGTGGTGCCGCACCGCCTCCCAGAAGACCTCGTCGTCGACGAGCCTGGCGAAGTTCTCGAACCCGATGTACTCGGGGTTCGCCGAGATCCCGCGCCAGTTCGTCAGCGCGATCTGGAACGCCTGGAGGTACGGGCTGATCACGAAGACGACGTAGAGGGTCACCGGGGCGATGAGGAAGCCGACGATGAACAGGGGCCTGCGGTGCCGCCCCATCCCTAGACGCTCCGAGTCTGCTTGCTGACGGAGGAGTCCTTCTTGATGGCGTCGGCCTTCTTCTGCATCCGGTCGGCGAACTCCTCGGGGGTGATCCGGCCGGCCATCGCCGAGTTGGTCTGCGCCTGGGAGTAGTCGAAGAGCTCCTTGTACCAGCCCTCGAACCGGGCGTCGGTGATGATGTTCCGGCCCGCCGCGTCCTGCACCTTGGCCGCGCTCCGCAGGCCGGGGGGCAGGTCCAGTCCTTCGGCCGCGCCGTTGACCACGGTGAGGTTCTTGGTCTTGTCCGTGAAGCCCTTCGCGCCCTCCTTGGAGAGCATCACGCGCAGGTACTCCAGGCCGCCGGCGGGGTTCTTGCCCTTGGCGGACACGAAGAAGTTCTCCCCGACGCCGACGAAGAACGCCTCGGGCGGCATCTTGTCGGTGGCCGTCACGTTCGGATTGGGCATCACGGCGTACTCGAAGCCGGCCGGGGTGTCCTTGACCATCTCGTTCTCGATCCAGGAGCCGCACGGGTAGAGCGCGACCTTGTTCTGGAGCTGCTTGAGCTGGGTCTGGGTGTGGTCGAGGCCGAAGTACGCCTTGTCGCCGAACCGCTTCTGGACGTCGGCCCAGGCGGTGACCGCCTGGACGACGGCGGGGTTGCGCCAGGCGTCGTCGACGAGGTTGTCGATGTCGATGAGCACCTGGTTGCCGCCGGTCTTCGCGGCGGTGTAGAGCAGGTTCCACGTCTGGTAGAACGGCCCGACCTGACCGGGGTAGGCGAACGGGGTGATGCCGGCCGACTTGATCTGCTCGCACAGGGCCAGGAAGGCGTCCCAGGTGGTGGGCACCTGCCAGCCCTTCTCCGCGAACAGCTTGGCGTTGTACCACAGGCCGCGGTGCGAGACCGTGTAGTTCAGCACGTGTGGTTTGCCCGCGACCAGGGAGTTCTCCAGCACCCCGCCGGTCAGCGTGTCCAGCACCTTCTTGGCCGGGTCGTCGATCGAGGGCGCCTCGAACAGCGGCGTCAGGTCGGCCAGGTGTCCCTCCTGCTGGAGGGCGACCAGGTCCAGCGTCTCGGCCCCGGAGTTGTTCACCACGTCGGGCACGTCGCCGCTGACGAAACGCGGCCGGAGCTGGGTGCCGATCTTCTGGGTGGCCGTGTGCTTGATGACCGACTGGGCGTAGGTCTTGTTGAACAGCGGCTCGTGGATCTGGGTGGCGTAGGCGTCGGTGTAACCGCCGCTGAAGATGACCACTTCCAGCGGCGCGGCCGCCCGTACCCCGAAGGGATTGGCGGCGGAGGTGGCGGCGGCGGACGCGGTCGGGGCGGTGGAGGAGGCGGAACCACCACCGGCGGTGGCGCAGGCGCTCAGCAGGCCCGCTCCGGGTCCGGCGGCGAGCGCGGTCAGGCCGATGCGGCGCAGTACCTGGCGCCGGGTGATGTCGGCGGAGTCGGACATCAGCCCTCCTGATTTCGGGGGGATCAGTTAGGAAAGTTTCCTAATGTACTGCCCGAAGGTACGAAGCGACCCTCGCGGCCGTCAAGGGGCCCGCCGACGTCTAGATCGAGCCGTGACCTTCACCGCCGGACACAGAACGTCCACGGATCGGACAACTCACGCATCCCTCCGCGTAAGTGGCTAACGTGGCCATCTGATACGGCCCTCCGATACCCCGAGGAGCGATGGGTTGCCGCTGCAGATGACGGGCGCTCCGAGCGATCCCGACCTCATCCGCCTGCCCTGGGACCTGCCGCTGGAGACGTGGCCGGCACACCACCTGGTCACGCTGCCGCGTGGCATCTCACGGCACGTCGTGCGCTTCGTCCGGCTCTCCGGCCGGGTCTACGCGATCAAGGAGATCAGCGAACGGTACGCCAGGGGTGAATACCGCCTGCTCTGGGACCTCAACCGGATGGACGCCCCCTCGGTCGAGCCCGTCGCGGTGGTCACCGGCAGGACCGGCGAGGACGGCGAGCCGCTGGACTCCGCCCTGATCACCCGCCACCTCCAGTTCTCCCTGCCCTACCGGGCGGTCATGTCGGGCACCCTGCGCCCGGAGACGCTCACCCGGCTGCTGGACGCCCTCGCCGTACTGCTCGTCCGCCTGCACCTCTACGGCTTCTACTGGGGCGACTGCTCGCTGTCCAACACGCTCTTCCGCAGGGACGCCGGCTCCTTCGCCGCCTACCTGGTGGACGCGGAGACCGGCGAGCTGCATCCGATGATCAGCGAGGGCCAGCGCGCCCACGACATCGACATCGCGCACACCAACATCTTCGGCGAGATGCTCGACCTGGAGGCGGGCGGCCTGCTGCACCCGTCGATCGACCCGGAGCAGATCGCCGGGGAAATCTGCGAGCGCTACCACCGGCTGTGGCGCGAGCTGACCCAGGACGAGATCATCGAGGAGGTCGACTGGCACCGGGTCGAGCAGCGCATCCGCCGCCTCAACTCCCTCGGCTTCGACGTCGCGGAGATGATGGTCCGCCGCAAGGCGGGCACCGGCCGGCTGATCGTCCGGCCCAAGGTCGTCGACTCCGGCCACCACCAGCGCCGCCTGCTCCGCCTCACCGGCCTCGACGTGGAGGAGAACCAGGCCCGCCGGCTGCTGAACGACCTCGACTCCTTCCGGGTGCAGAACGGCCTGCGGCACGAGGACGAGGCGATCGTCGCGCACCGCTGGCTGGCCGAGATCTTCCAGCCCACCGTCGCGGGCATCCCCGTCGACATGCGCCGCAAGCTGGAACCCGCCCAGCTCTTCCACGAGGTGCTCGACCACCGGTGGTTCCTGTCCGAGGACGCCGGGCAGGACGTGGGGCTGCCTGCCGCCGTGGACTCGTACGTGAACAAGGTGTTGGTCTTCAAACCCGATGAAAAGGCACTGATCACCGAATGACGCTGCATTTCCTTCTATGTAGTTGAAATATCATTCCACTCGGTGCAGGTTCCTTGTATCTCGCGATCTCGGCGGCGAAACAGCGACCCTGCCTGCGCTTACGCTGGCCTGACTGATCCTTCCGGGCGGCGTGAGGCGTGGGAGGAGCAGCGCTCTGCGACGTGCGCGCGGTCCCACGCCCTCACACCCACTATCCGGGGCCGGGGCCGTGCGCACTTCGTCGGTTCACGCCGTTCGGCGTGGCAAAAAGACGACGGGCGCCCTCGGGGGGAACGAGGGCGCCCGTCGGAGCGGTCACACGGGCGAGCGGGCCCGCGCGACCTGTGGGAGAGGGTCAGCGGGAGAACAGCCGGCGGATCCGGTCGCGGCCCACGTACAGGCCGATGCCGGCGACGCCCACACCGGCGAGCGCGGCCACGCCGCCGGAGGCGCCGTTCTCCTCGCGCTGGCCGAGGGCCTCGGTCTTGGCGGTGTCGCCGGCGACGTCCTCGCCGCCGTCCGCGACCACGGCGCCGGTGTCCGCCACGTCGTTCCCGGCGGACTTGCCGGGAGCGGCCTTCACCTGAGGCCGGGAGACCTCCGGCGGCTTGGCCGGGTTCTTGTCCTTCTTGCCCCACGCGCCGGTGGAGAAGGCGACCGGGTGGTTCTTCTTGCCCACCCCCGCACCCCACTTGGTGACGGTGTAGTCGACCTTGATGTGGCCCATGCCGCCGTTGCCCGTGACCATCAGGGAGGAACTGTTGAACTTCCCGCCGGTCAGGTCGGCGAAGGTCTTGGCGTCGATGTCGAGCATGACGCCGCTGTTGGAGGGCGTGCCCGGGCCGCGGTCACCGATGAAGAACTCAGCCTTCTTGCCCTTGTAGGTGACGTAGCCCTCGGTGCCGAGGGGCCAGCTCGGGCTGGCGAACATGCCCTTCTCCATGGGCTTGCCGATGGCCGGGAGGCCGGTGTCGCCGGCGCGGCCGGAGGCGTCGTCCCAGAAGTAGGACGCCTTGGTCGAGCCGTTCAGCAGGGCGCGCTCGTTGTCGTCCGCGTGGGCCGCCGTGCTGGTGCCGAGGGCGGCGGCTCCGGCGAGGGAGAGACCGAGCAAAGAGGTCACTAGAATTCGGTTCGGGCGCATGCCAAAGGTGATGTTCATTAAAAAATGGGGCTCTTTCGCGAGGCAACAGGGGGCAGCCACGTGCGCCACGAAGGGCAACAGCACGGGCGAGGGGCGCTCAGCAAAGGGTTGGGGAAAGACGTGGCGACGACAGATCGCTACACGGAGCGCGGGGTCAGGCAAAGGCCGCCGAAGTCACGGCGACGGAGATCGTCAGATGCCGACCGGCAAAGGTGGGCCCTCGGAAGGGCCATACGGGTGGGGGCGACCCATAGGGGTTCTCCTCTCCATTGCGCCTACCGGGTTAGCTGTCGGGTTCGGACATGGAGCTGCCCTACCGTGCGATTACGGATTCACCCCAAGGAGCACATACGCTCCCAAAGTGGGTCCCCGGCTCCCGCGACACCCCTCGCAAGGGGGGTCCGAGACTCGGCGTCGATCAGCCGCCCTTCCGGAGTGAAGAGCGTGTCACCAATCGATAACAAAAGGGACTCTAGTGTCCATCCCGGGGCAAAGCAAACAAAACGCCACGAACAGGTCAGAAGATCTACCTTTGGCGACAAAGGGCGGCGCTTGCCTACGGGGGTGATCATCTCCGGATTTAGGGGCGAGTTTCCCCGCACTTTGGCCGGTCCTCACCCGTGAGGACTAATGCTCGATAGCGTGAGCCAGACATCCCAGCCACGCATCGTCGTGGGCTTCAGCCACTCGATCGCCTCGGCCTCCGCTCTGCTCTGGGCGATCCGCGAAGCCCAGCTCCGCGGGGCGGTCGTCGAACCCGTGCACGCCTGGCAGTGGTCCGGGGAGGGGCGCGCGTCCTACGCTCCGATGGACACCTGGCGATGCCCTGACGACGAGCAGTCGGCGATCACCCGCAGCACGGCTCTGGCCATCTCCGAACTCGCGCCGGGCCTGCGTCCCGTGGTGCTCCAGGGGCCCGCCGTACAGGTGCTGCTGCACCAGGCCGAGGCCGCCGACCTGCTCATTCTCGGCAGCCGGCCGTTCGACCCGGACACTCCCGCCACCGTCGGCCCGGTCGTGGGGGCCTGCCTGGTCAGAGCGCCGTGCCCGGTGGTGGTCGTCTCGCCAGACGTGGTCCCCGCGCAGCGCGCCCGCCCCCGCCACCTCGCCTACGCCGGCATCCCGCCCCGCCCCGGAACGTAGGGTCACCGAAGGGCATGTCCAGCGGGCGAGGCGTTACGGCGCCCCGCCGCATCACCCCGGTGAGCGCCGGTGCGCGGACCTCCGCCCCGGACGGCGGGCGGCCGACACCGGGCCTGCCGTAATCTGTGGCCTCAACCGGTGAGCGGGCCGTTCTTGGCCTGGGGGAAGTAGTTCTTGTCGTGGGGCGCGTCGCGCCGGTAGACCATCACCGACCGCCGCCAGGACATCACCTCGTCGCCGTCCTGGTTGAGCCCCCGCGTACGGCAGGACACGATCCCCGCGTACGGCCGTGACTTCGACTCGCGTTTGTCGAGCACCACCGACTCCGCGTACAGCGTGTCACCGAGAAACACCGGATGTGTGAGCTTTATCTCCTCCCAGCCCAGATTCATCAGCGCCGTCTGGCTCATGTCCACCACGGACAGCCCGAGCACGATCGCCACCGTCAGCCCCGAATTGGCGATGATCTTCCCGTACGGCGCGCGGGCCGCGAAGTGCGCGTTGAAGTGGTTCTGGTTGGTGTTCATGGTGAGCAGGGTGAACCAGGTGTTGTCCGCCTCGCTGATCGTGCGTCCCAGCGGATGCTGGTAGACGTCTCCGACCTCGAAATCCTCGTAGTAACGGCCGAGGCCGGGTTCGTGAACGGTCACCTGCGCCACTGTGCCAGCCGGACTCCCGGTGATCAAGGGATGAACCTCCCACCCGCCACACGCGTACCTCGCGTCGTAAGCGCAAGCCGACGAGAGAAGGAGGCCCCATGCGGCCACGCATCGTCACGCTCTGCGCCGCGGCCCTCGTGCTGGGAACCACTACCGGCACCATCCCCGCGCAGGCAACCTCGGCAGGCACTACCACCACCCCCGCCACCCGGTTCACGCAGACCAACCTGGTCTCGGACGTCAAGGGACAGGCGGCCGTCCATGATCCGAAACTCATCAACCCCTGGGGACTGGCCCTGGGCAAGACCCTCTGGGTCTCCGACGCCGGCTCCGACGTCTCGACCGTCTACTCGGGCCTCCCCGGGTCCGTCAAGAAGGAGCAGACGGAGGTCCACATCCCCGGCGGACGGCCCACCGGCCAGATCTTCAACAGCACGGAGGAGTTCGTCGTCAAGGGCAAGCTGGGCTCGGGTCCGGCGACGTTCATCACCGCCAGCCCGAGCGGCGCGATCACCGGCTGGAGCGCGAAGGCCGACCCCAAGCAGGCCGTCATCGCCGCCTTCACCAAGGGCGCCGACTACAAGGGCCTCGCCCTGATGGAGACCAACCAGGGGCCGTTCCTGCTGGCCGCCGACTTCGCGCACAACCGCGTCAACGTCTTCGACGGCGACTTCGACCGCGTACGGCTCGCCCGCGACGCCTTCAAGGACCCCCGGGTGCCCCAGACCTACGCGCCGTTCAACGTCGAGGTCGTCGGCCGCTGGGTCTACGTCGCCTACGCCCTGCGCGACGCCGCGACCGGCAAGTCGGTCGCCGGCGCGGGCAAGGGCTTCGTCAGCCGGTTCTCCGCCGAAGGCCGCCTCGTGGGACGCCTGGCCGGCCGTGGACCGCTCAACGCCCCCTGGGCCATGACCATGGCCCCGAGCAACTTCGGCAAGTACTCCGGCGCCGTGCTGGTCGGCAACTTCGGCGACGGCTGGATCAACGCCTACAACCCGCGCAACGGACGTCACCTGGGCGCGCTACGGCACGGGAACGGCAAGGCGATCGCCATCTCGGGACTGTGGGACCTGGAGGTCGGCAACGCCGCCAACGGCGGCCCGAACGCGCTGTGGTTCAGCGGCGGCACCGACGGCGGCAAGCACGGCCTGCTCGGCGTGATCACCGCCGGGGGTTCGCGGACGTCCTCCCCGCCCCCGACCAACAGGCAGGATGACGACGACGACGGCTACGGCTCCTACTGATCGAACGGGTGTGGGGATCGGGGGGTCCCCACACCCGAAAGGCGACCGGTTAGACTAGAACAACATTCGGTCTCACCGGGAGCACAGATGACGTCGTGGTTCACCTCACCCTCCGAAGTCCATGACCGGCTGGCCGCCGTCCACTACCTACCCGACGCATCCATCGCGACCTCGGTGTTCCTGGCCGCCGCCCTCGGCAAGCCGCTGCTCGCCGAAGGGCCGGCCGGAGTCGGCAAGACCCAGCTCGCCAAGGCCGTGGCCGCCGCCACCGGGGCCCGGCTGGTCCGCCTGCAGTGCTACGAGGGCCTCGACGAGGCCAGGGCGTTGTACGAGTGGAACTACAAGAAGCAGTTGCTGCGGATCCAGGCGGGCGCCGGGGAAGACTGGGACTCGACCCACGACGACATCTTCACCGAGGAGTTCCTGCTCGAACGCCCGCTGCTGAACGCGATCCGCTCCCCCGAGCCGACCGTGCTGCTGATCGACGAGACCGACAAGGCCGACGTCGAGGTCGAGGGACTGCTGCTGGAGATCCTCTCCGACTACCAGGTCACGATCCCCGAACTGGGCACGATCAGCGCGGTGCGCAAGCCGTACGTGATCCTGACCTCCAACGCGACCCGCGAGCTGTCGGAGGCGCTCAAGCGGCGCTGCCTCTACCTGCACCTCGACTACCCGACGCCGGAGCGGGAGCGGGACATCGTGCTGGCGCAGGTGCCGGGCATCCAGGCGGGGCTCGCCGAGCAACTCGCCCGGATGGCCGCCACCCTGCGCACGCTGGAGCTGAAGAAGTCGCCGTCGATCGCCGAGACCATCGACTGGGCGCACACCATGATCGCGCTCGGCCGCGACGACCTCAACGAGGCCGCCGTCGCCGACACCCTCGGAGTGGTGCTCAAGCACGCCTCCGACCAGGTCCGTGCGCGCAAGGAGCTGGGCTTTTGAGCATTGTCGACCGGCATGTCGGCTTCGTGCACGCGTTGCGCGAGGCGGGATTGCCGGTGTCACTGGCGGAAGGGCTCGACGCGGCGCGGGCGCTCGGCGTGATCGACCTGGCCGAACGCGAGTCGCTGCGGGCCGCCTACGCCGCGACGCTGGTCAAGCGCCCTTCGCACCGGCCCGGCTTCGACATGCTCTTCGACCTGTGGTTCCCGCCGGTCACCACGGGACTGGCCGCCGCGCGCGGCACCCGCGACACCCGTGACGACCAAGACACCGGGGACGCGGCGAGCGACGAGCGCGCCGAGCACCGCGACCGGCTGGCCGACCTGCTGATGGGCGCGCCCGGGATGGCGGAGTTCGTCCAGGCCATGGTGGAACGGTACGGCAGGCAGCAGGCCGCCGCGGGCCGGCAGAACTGGTTCTCCTACTCGGTGCTCCGCGCGCTGTCCCCCGAGACCCTGATGGCCAGGATCCTGGCCGAGGTGCTGGCCGGCCAGGAGCGCGGCGGGCTCGCGGAGAAGATGGCCAGACAGCGGGTCAACGCCGGGATCAGGGAGTTCGAGGACGCGGTGGCCGCCGACGTCCGCCGCAGAATCGCCGAGGACTCGGGCCGGGAACGGATCGCCCGCTCCGCCGTACGGCCGCCGCTGGACCAGATCGACTTCCTCCGGGTGACCAAGGCCGACCTGGCCAACCTGCGCAGGGAGGTCTATCCGCTGGCCCGGCGGCTCGCCACCCGGCTGACGATCAAGCACCGGCATGGGCACCGGGGCCGGCTCGACTTCCGGCGCACCGTGCGCGCCTCGCTGAGCACCGGCGGCGTACCGCTCACCACCCACAACCGGCCACGCCGCCCACACCGGCCCGAACTGGTCATCCTGTGCGACACCAGCGACTCGGTCTCCTCCTTCGCCCACTTCACCCTGCTGCTGACCTACGCGTTGCGCGAGCAGTTCGCCAAGGTCCGCGCGTTCGGGTTCGTGGACACGGTGGACGAGATCACCCGCTTCTTCGTGCCGGGCGCCGATGTGGTGGAGGCGATGACCCGCTTGGCCAACGAGGCGGACATGTCACGCTTCGGCCGTACGAACTACGGGCACTCGTTCGAGCGCTTCGCCGAGTCGTACGGCGACGCCATCGGGCCGAAGTCGTCGCTGCTGATCCTCGGCGACGCCCGGTCGAACTACCAGCCGCTCGCGCTGCCCACCCTGAGACGGCTCGCGGACCAGGCCAGGCATGCGCACTGGCTCAACCCGGAGCCGCGCCGCCAGTGGGACACCGGCGACTCCGCCGCCACCGCGTACGGCGCAGTGGTGCCGATGCACGAATGCCGCAACGTGACCCAGCTCACCGCCTTCATCGAGGACCTCGCCTAGCGGCACCGCCTCGCCGGTCGGCCCGGTCGGGGCCATCGATGGCGATGAGGACGCGAACATGCTCTGACCAGCAGTCGAAGGCGGCCACGGATCCTTCAGGGGTCCGACGGACAGTGGATAGACGAGATGAATCCGGGAAAGGCGAACTAGTGAAGGCCTCTCTGTAAGGCCGCTGCTTCCCGTAAGAAGAGGAGACGACATGTCTTCTGCTATGCACCGTTCCATGCAGGTCGCCGAGCCTGGCGGGGACCTGTCTCTGGTTCAGGCGGCTACCCAGGAGCCGGGCCCGAGCCAGGTGCGGGTCACCGTCGAGGCGTGTGGGGTGTGCCACTCCGACGCGTTGATCACCGGCGGACACATTCCGGGCACCACCTTTCCCGTCACGACAGGGCACGAGATCGCGGGACGCATCGACGCGATCGGCGGCGACGTCACCGGCTGGTCAGTCGGTGATCGGGTGGCGGTCGGCTGGTACGGAGGCAGTTGTGGCCACTGCGACGCCTGCAGGGAGGGCGACGGCGTCCTGTGTCCCGAGCTTCAGGTGCCGGGTGTCGCCTACGCCGGCGGGTTCGCTGACTCCGTCGTGGTGCCGGCCGTCGCCCTGGCCTCAGTCCCGGACGAGCTGACGGCGGTGGAGGCCGCGCCCCTGGCCTGCGCCGGCGTGACCGTGTACAACGCGCTGCGCCGCAGCTCCGCGCGTCCAGGCGACACCGTCGCGGTCCTCGGTCTGGGCGGCCTGGGGCACCTGGGCGTTCAGTTCGCTTCGAAGATGGGCTTCAATACCATCGCGATGGCCCGCGGTCCCGAAAAGGCGTCGCTGGCTCACAAGCTCGGCGCGTCTCACTACATCGACAGTGCCACCGAGAAGACGGCCGACGCGCTGCGGGCCCACGGGGGAGCCAAGGTGGTGTTGGCGACGGTGACCAACGCCGCGGCGATGTCCGCGACGGTCGACGGGCTGGGGCGCCGCGGCGAGCTCATCATCGTCGGCGTCGCCATGGAGCCGGTGGACGTCACGCCCCTGCAGCTCGTGAGCGGGGCTAAGCGGGTGTACGGGCACGCTTCCGGCATCGCGGTCGACACCCAGAACACCATGAGGTTCGCCGCCCAGAGCGGCGTCCGGTCGTGGACCGAGGAGGTTCCGCTGGAGGAAGCCGGTGCGGCGTTCCAGAAGATGCTCTCCGGCCAGGCCCGCTTCCGCATGGTCCTCACCACCGGCAACTGAATACCTCGTGGGAAGGGGGAGAACCCATGGCCGAGACGTACGACCCCCGCCGCACGGCGGTTCTGCTGGTCGATCCCTACAACGACTTCATCTCCGAGGGCGGCAAGCTCTGGCCGCGACTCGAGCCCGTAGCGAAGGCGGTCGGCCTGGTGGACAACCTGCGTTCCGTGGTCGCCTCCGCCCGCGAGGCCGACATCCAAGTGGTGTTCGTCCCGCACCGCCGCTGGGAGCCGGGCGACTACGAGACCTGGGCTCACCCGAACCCGACCCAGCGCGCCATCGAAGAGCGGCATACCTTCGCCCGGGGCTCCTGGGGCGGGGAGTTCCATCCCGACTTCCAGCCGCAGGCGGGCGACGTCGTCGTCCACGAGCACTGGGCGCAGAGCGGGTTCGCCAACACCGACCTGGACTTCCAGCTCAAGCAGCACGGCATCACCCACGCGGTGGTCATCGGCGTGCTGGCGAACACCTGCATCGAGTCCACCGGTCGTTTCGCCATGGAGCTCGGCTACCACGTGACGCTGGTTCGCGACGCCACCGCTGCCTTTCTCCCCGAGATGATGAACGCCGCACATGAGCTGAACGGCCCCACCTACGCCCACGCCATCGTCACCACGGGAGAGCTCGTCACCGCATTCGATTACCCGTCCAAGATGCGGTGACGGGCCACTAGCTCATCTTGTGCAGCTCCCTGGCGGCCGTCCTGGCCAGGACCTCGACCTGTTCCGGTGTGTAGGCGTCGGTGGCGCGGGCCCGGATCACCCGGGGAACCAGGCGCGGCTTGAGCAGGATCAGTCCCTCGGCGCTCACCATGCCGCCGCGCGGCATCCGGCCGCCGAAGACGGCCAGGATCGGCTCGATGGTGACCTGGATGCCGGACTGCCGGGTGAGGATCTCGGCGAGGGAACCGGCCGCGTCGCCGAGCCCCTTGGCCATGGTCGCGCCGTACTTCTCGCCGAAGAACAGCCGCCCGCCGTACTGCGCGATGTCGATCTCGGGGCCGAAGGCCTCGTTGTCGACGATCCACACGCCGCCGGGGCCGATCACCAGGTGGTCGATGGACGCCTGACCGCGTACGGCGCGGCCGTTGAGCACGCGGTAGCCGTCCTTGGCGAGCCTGCGGCGCAGCGTCCGGCCGGTGATGACCTCGCCCCTGCGCTTGCCGCGCCAGACGGCGGTGTCCTCGTGGGCCCGCCACGCGAGGTACGCGTCGACGGCCGCGACCACGATCGCGGTGAACAGGCCGACCGCGACCGGCCAGGGGATGGCGAAGCGGATGGCGAGCGCGATGCCGGCGGCGAGGCCCACCACGGCCTTGACCACGCGCATCTTCCTGCGCTCGCTGATCGCCTCGACCCAGAACTTCTCATACATCTGCTGGGGGGACTGACCGGTGAACTTCTCGTCCTCCGGCACATAGATGGACCCGCCTGGCATGGCACACCCCGGGAGCTCGGCCTGCTGTGGCACTGATTTCTGGCATCTGGCATGACTCGGGCACAGATTTGGGCATGGTCGAGCAATCTGCCACGCTGAAGCCCTCGCCGCGGATGGGATTCCCCGCTTGGCGACAGGGGAATCAGAAGGTGACGTAATTAGGACAACTCCGCCAGTGTCCCCGCTAGTTGACCGACCAGTCGGTATCCTTACCTCGGCGGCCGGTTTCGCCGCCAGATGGGAGGTCCCGCGATGGCCAGAAGCGGAACGGCGGCCAATGTCGAGCAGGTGGAACCTGTGCGCCGGCGCCTGCTCGGCGAGGCGACGCGGTTGTTCGCCGAGCGAGGCTTCGAGAGCACATCCGTCCAGGAAATCGTAGCGGCAGCGGGCGTCACCAAGGGCGCGATGTACCACTACTTCGACTCCAAGGACGATCTCCTGAAGGAGATCTACGGGCGGGTGCTCCGGATGCAGATGGAGCGGCTCGCCAGGTTCGCCGACGGGCCGGGCACGGTCACCACCCGCCTGCACGCGGCGGCGGCCGACGTCGTCCGCACCACGGTCGAGAACCTGGACGACTCCAAGATCTTCTTCCGGTCGATGCACCAGCTCGCGCCCGACACCTACAAGGCGGTCCGCGCCGATCGCCGCCGCTACCACGAGCGGTTCAGGGACCTGGTCGCCGAGGGGCAGAAGGAAGGCGTCTTCCGCGCCGACGTGCCGGCCGACATCGTCGTCGACTTCTTCTTCGGCTCGGTCCACCACCTCGGCACCTGGTACCACGCCGACGGCCCGCTCTCGGGCGCCGAGGTCGGCACCCACTTCGCCGACCTGCTCCTCACGTCCCTCCGCCCGGCCTAGCCCCCAGCCGCTTTCGGCAGACGTACGGCCCGCCAGATTTCGGCGGCTCGCCGTTGGTGGCGAGGGTCTCCGGGGCCAACGCTTCTCGGGCGAGCGCGGCCGGTCGCCGTCACGGCCGGCCAGCTGGACGTGTTCTCCGGTTCAGACCCGTGATCGCATCTGTGGTGTGCGGGTGGCGTCATGGGAGATCACAGACAAATCCATCGCTCTCGCGTGAGGGCGAATGTCAGAATCGCCGCCATGGAGCCCATTTCGCTGACGACATCCCGTCTGCTGCTGCGTCCTCATGATTCCGGCGACGAGGATGTGGTCTTCGCCGCTTGCCAAGATGCCGGCATCCAGCGGTGGACGGACTTTCCGACACCGTACGAACGCCAGCACGCGGCCTTCTACCTGGATCAGATAGTGCCGCGTGGCTGGCGTGATGACACGATGTACCACTTCGCGGTGGAAACCCGGGACGACGGAGATCTGGTCGCATCGGTCAATGTGCACCGTCACCATGACACGTGGGCGGTCGGGTACTGGACTGTGGCAGAGCATAGGGGCCGCGGCTACGCAGCAGAGGCGGTACGCGCCTTGGCCACCTGGTCCTTCACCGAACTGGGGGTGCAGCGCCTGGAGTGGCGGGCGGAAGCAGGGAATACGGCCTCCTGGGCGGTGGCGAAGAAGGTCGGCTTTGTCATGGAGGGGGTTCTGCGTGCGGCGCAGACCAATGACAATTCGTTGCGGGATACCTGGATCGGCGCTCTCCTGCCCTCCGACCTCGGTTTGCCTTTCGCCATCCCCCACCACGCCGCGCAGGTGAACGCTCCGGCTTGACGAGTCCTGGCCAGGCTCTGCGGTGTCGTGCGCGAGGTCGGCTGGGTAGGCAGGCACACCCAACGCGCGACGATCCTCAGATGGTGATCGCCGAAGAGCGGCAATGGACGGTCGAAGGCAGCGGAACAGATGCGAGCACGGGCTTGAACCGAAGAGCCACTTCAAGGGCCCATCGGTTACGGCGGTCAGCCACCCACGCCCGAGTGCCATGAACCCACGGACGCCCGCCGCCTACGGCGAATGGCGCCGACTTGGCGTGCCGTACGCGAAACATACGCGGACGTGGGGCGGCGCGGGGAATTAGGCGGGGGCGGGGATGTCGGCGAGTTGGGCGGTTCGGGTGCGGTGGTCGCCTGGGGTTCCCAGTGCTATCTGGGTGGACTTGGCGCGTTTGAGGAAGAGGTGCAGGGGGTGTTCCCAGGTCATCCCGATGCCGCCGTGAAGTTGCAGCGCCTCCTCGGCGGCGTGCACGGCGACGTCGGCGCACCAGGACTGGGCGACCGCGACGGCGAGGCCGGGGTCCTCGGCCGAGGCCAGCGCGTCCGCGGCGTTGCGGGCCGCGGCGCGGGCCCGGACCACGTCCAGCCACAGGTCGGCGAGGCGGTGCTTGATCGACTGGAAGGACCCGACGGGCCGGGCGAACTGGTGACGCTCCTTGACGTAGGCCAGGGTCGTGCTCAGGCACCATTCGGCCACGCCGAGCTGTTCGGAGGCGAGCAGGCCCGCGCCGTACAGCAGCGCGTCCCCGATCCCCTCCCCCACCGCCTGCGCGGGCGCCGAGGCGAGGGTCACGGTGGACAACGGCCGGGTCTGGTCGAGCGAGGGCACCGGCCGGGTGGTCGCGTCCGCCGCCCGCACGGCGTACAGGGTGGAACCGGACGGCACGAGCAGCACACTCGCCGCGTCCGCCCCGGCCACCGCCTTCACCTCGCCGCTGAGCGTCCCGTCCTCGTCCCGCCTGACGTCCCCGCCGACCGCTGAGTACGGCGACGCGGCGAAGGAGACGGCGAGGGCGGCGGTGGTCTCACCGGAGGCGAGCCGGGTCAGCAGCGCTCCGGCCGCCGGCGTCCCGGCGGCCAGCAGGGCACGGGTGGCGAGGACGGCGCTGGTCAGGAAGGGCACGGGGGAGGCCGATCGGCCGATCTCCTCGCACACGACCGCCGCCTCCCGGGCCGACGCCCCCGCTCCGCCGTACTCGTCGGGGATGAGCAGGCCGGCGACGCCGATGTCGCCGGCGAGGGCCTTCCACACGCCGGGATCGGGCGGCGAGCCGAGCCCGGCCAGGACCGAGGCGGGCGCGCACGTGTCGGCGAGCAGGTCGCGGACCGCCGACCGCAGTTCCTCCTCGACCTCCGTGTAGAGCAGACTGGTCATCGAATCTCCTTGAGCGGCCAGGGCGAGGCGGTCAACGGGGGAGGTCCTTCCAGGGCACGTCCTTGTCCACCCGGGGTTCCGAGGGCAGGCCGAGCACCCGCTCGGCGATGATGTTGCGCAGGATCTCCGAGGTGCCGCCCTCGATGGAGTTGCCCTTGGCGCGCAGGTAGCGGTAGCCGATGTCGCGGCCGGCGAAGTCGACGGACTCGGACCGGCGGAAGCTCCAGTCGTCGTAGCCGAGCCCCTCCTCGCGGTGCATCTCCAGGTCGAGCCCGGTGAGCGCCTGGTTGAGCGTGGCGAAGGAGAGCTTCATGCCGGAGCCCTCCGGCCCCGGCTGGCCGGCGGCGAGCTGCTCGCGCAGGCGGGCGCCCGCCAGCCTGGTCACCTCGGCCTCGATCCACAGGCGGACGAGCCGCTGGTGCAGGTCGTGGTCGCGCAGTTCGGGCCGGTCGCGCCAGGTTCGGGTGACGAGGCCGATCATGCCGCCGCCCCGGCGGGCGGGCGCGCCGCCGATCGCGACGCGTTCGTTCATCAGCGTGGTCTGCGCCACCCGCCAGCCGTCGCCGACGCCGCCGAGCCGCAGGTCGTCTCCGAGGCGCACGCCGGTGAGGAAGACCTCGTTGAACTCGGCCTCGCCGGTGATCTGCCGCAGCGGGCGCACGTCGACGCCGGGCGCCTGCATGTCGCACACGAAGTAGGTCATACCGCGGTGCTTGGGCTGGTCGGGGTCGGTGCGGGCGACGAGGATGGCCCACCGGGCGTGGTGCGCGCCCGAGGTCCAGACCTTCTGGCCGTCGACGACCCACTCCTCGCCGTCGCGGACCGCCCTGGTGGCGAGCGTGGCGAGGTCGGATCCGGCGCCCGGCTCACTGAAGAGCTGGCACCAGATCTCCTCCCCGGTCCACAGCGGACGCAGGAAGCGTCTCTGCTGCTCCTCCGTGCCGAAGGCGAGGATGGTGGGGGCCGCCATACCGAGTCCGATGGCCTGCACTCCGGGCCGGAGCTGGGGGGTGGACTCCAGCTCCCGCTCGACCACCTGCTGCAGTTCGCGCGGCGCGCCGAGGCCGCCGAGGCCGGGCGGGAAGTGCACCCAGGCCAGTCCGGCGTCGAAGCGGGCCCGCAGGAAGCCGAGGCGGTCGGCGGCGGGATCGTTCGCGGCGAGGAACTCCCGCACCCGCTCTTTGATGTCTTCTTCGTTCAAGAGGGTTCCTTGTCAAACGTCGGCGACCATGTGCTTCTTGAGTTCCCGGTAGGCGAGGGAGCGCTTGTGCACCTCGTCGGGCCCATCGGCCAGGCGCAGCGACCGTGCCCCGGCCCAGAGCCCGGCGAGCGGGAAGTCCTGGCTGACCCCGCCCGCGCCGTGCACCTGGATGGCCTTGTCCAGGATCCACTCGACGTCACGCGGGGTCGCGATCTTGATGGCCTGGATCTCGGTGTGCGCGCCCCGGTTGCCGACGGTGTCCATCAGCCAGGCGGTCTTCAGCACCAGCAGCCTGAGCTGTTCGATCCGCACCCGCGACTCGGCGATCCAGTCCTGGACGACGCCCTGGTCCGCGATTGGCTTGCCAAAGGCGGTGCGGGCGAGGGCCCGTTCGCACATGAGCTGGACGGCCCGCTCGGCGATGCCGATCAGCCGCATGCAGTGGTGGATGCGGCCGGGGCCGAGCCGGGCCTGGGCGATGGCGAAGCCGCCGCCCTCCTCGCTGATCAGGTTCGCAAGCGGCACGCGGACGTCCTCGAACAGCAACTCGGCGTGGCCCCCGTGATCGGCGTCGGAGTAGCCGAAGACGTGCATGCCGCGCTTGACCGTCAGGCCAGGGGTGTCGCGGGGCACCAGCACCATGCTCTGCCTGCGGTGTTTGGGCGCGTCGGGGTTGGTCTGGCCCATCACGATGAAGATCTTGCAGTTGGGGTTCATCGCGCCGGAGGCGAACCACTTGCGGCCGTTGATCACGTATTCGCCGCCGTCACGGGTGATCGAGGTCGCGATGTTGGTGGCGTCGGAGGAGGCCACGTCGGGTTCGGTCATCGCGAACGCGGAGCGGATCTCGCCGCGCAGCAGCGGGTCCAGCCACTCCTTGCGCTGCCACTCGCTGCCGAACTCGGCGAGGACCTCCATGTTGCCGGTGTCGGGGGCGGCGCAGTTGGTGGCCGTCGGGGCGATGCGCGGGCTCCTGCCCATGATCTCCGCGAGCGGGGCGTACTGGAGGTTGGTGAGGCCGGCGCCGTGCGCGCCGGGCAGGAACAGGTTCCACAGCCCTCGGCCGCGTGCCTCGTCCTTGATGTCCGCCAGCAGCGGCGGGCTGCTCCAGCCGCTCTCCGCGGCCTGCTCCTCGAACGCCGCCTCGGCCGGGTAGACGCATTCCTCCATGAACAGGGTCAGTCGTTCCCGCAGGTCCTCGGTTTTGGCGTCATAGGTGAAGTCCATGGGCCCTCCTGTCTAGCCAGTGAGCGTACCGACCAGCCGGTATGTATGTCGACCTTCGTTCTCCGCTTTACCCTCCAAACATGGAACCATCGGCGTCACCGTCGAACGGGTGAACTCGCCTATGGGGGCGGTGTATGTCGCGGTCCTCGGTCGCCTCGGAGGGGGACCCTCACTCCCGCACAGCACGCCTGTCGCCGGCGCCCAGGCAGAGCGGAAGCGCCTGAATGATCAGCTTGCTCGTCGCTTCGACGCGGGAGTCGTCGACGGTCTGGCCGGTGTTGAGGACACGCCACTGCGTGAGCCCGACCAGTAGGTCGAGGGCCAGGTCGAGGTCGAGGTCGGCGGGCAACTGGCCACGCTCCACCGCGCTCCTCAGAAACCGCTCGCACGCGGCCCTGCGCGGCTGCCGGATCGCGGTGTCGAATGCCGCGGAGAGCCCGGGATTGCGAGCGGCCTCGGCCGTCAGATCGAGCACGATGCGCATGACCACGGGATCCGACAGCGTATCCGCCGCCGCGCGGACGTAGGCTCGCACGTCGCTACTCAGGTCACCGGCCCCGCCTGCCGGGACCTGCTGGGAGGCGACGACGTCGATGAGGTCGACCACCATCGCCTCTTTCGACGGCCACCGCCGGTAGAGCGCGGCCTTTCCCGTACCGGCCCGCCGGGCCACCGCGCCCATTGACATACCGGCATAGCCTGCCTCCGCCAACTCGGCGACCGCCGCCGCGACGATGGTGTCGGTGACTGTCTGGCGCAGCACGGCGGCGCCACGACCACGCGGGCGGATCTCAGTCATATCGGCGATAGTAACACGAGACGGAACGGTTGCGTCCCGACTTCACGGTCGCTTATTCTTCAAATGGAACGGATAGGTTCCGTCCCGAATCGAGGGAAGACATGACCGACGTAGACGTACTCATCGTCGGAGGCGGACCGACGGGGCTGACGCTGGCTTGCGAGCTGGCCCGGCGCGGCGTCACCTTCCGAGTGATCGACAGATCTCCCGAATTCCACCACCAGTCTCGGGGCAAGGGCATACAGCCGCGCAGCCTGGAGGTGTTCGACGATCTCGGCGTGGTCCAGGACTTCCTGGACGCGGGGACGTCCGAGATGCCGGCGCGGATTTACATGGACCGCCGGTTCATCGCGGAGCTGCACCTCCTGGCCGGTGTCCACTCGCGGCCGGATGTGCCGTACCCGACGCTCGTCCTGCTGCCGCAGTGGCGCACCGAGCAGATACTCCGCGCCCGCCTGACCGAGTTGGGCGGCCAGGTAGAGCGCGGCCTGCAACTGACCGACCTCAAGCAGTCCGACAGCCAGGTCGTCGCGCAGCTCGCCACGGGTGAGGTGATCCACGCCTCCTACCTCGTAGGCTGCGACGGCGGCGGTAGCGCCGTGCGCGAGGCCGCCGGGATCACCTTCCCCGGGCTGGTGTCGGAGACCGAGCACTACCTGCTCGGCGACGTGGAGGTGGACGGCCTGCCTCGCGACGGCTCCTATGTCTGGTACGCAGCGAACGAATCCTCCGTGGGCCTCGCGCTGCTACCCGGCACGCTGTCGTGGCAGTTCGGCCTCACCGTACGCCCCGGCGAGGAGGGCGCCGGCCAGGAGCCCTCACTCGAGCTTTTCCAGCGCCTGTTCGCGCAGCGCACCGGCCGGACGGATGTGCGCCTGCACAACGCCACCTGGCTGTCGCGCTTCAGCTACAAGGTACGGCTCGCCGACCGCTACCGTGCCGGCCGCGTCTTCATCGCCGGAGACGCCGCCCACGTCCACCCGATCGCGGGCGGGCTCGGCATGAACACCGGCATCCAGGACGCCTACAACCTCGGCTGGAAGCTGGCCCTCGCGGTACGCGGCCGAGTCCCCGACAGCCTGCTCGACACGTATGAGCGGGAGCGCCGCCCGGTGGCCGAATCCGTGCTCAAGACCAGCGGCGCCGGCATGACCGCGCTGTTCTCCACCAAGCCTCTGATGACCTTCCTGCGCGACTGGATCATCCTGCCGCTGATGCGCAGCCCCGTGGTGACCAAGGCGATCGTAAGCAAGACCTCCCAGCTCGGCGTGAACTACCGCGACTCCGAGCTGTCCGTCGGCGACAAGGGCAAGGTCCGTCCCGGCGACCGGGCGCCCGACTCGCCGTGCCGGCACCCAGTGACCGGCGAGCAGTCGCGGCTGTTCGACCTCTTCCGCGGCCCCCACTTCACGCTGCTCCAGTTCGGCGCGGTGATGCCAGGTCTGGCCGAGCGCCTGGACAGGCTCTACGGCGACGACATCCGCGTCTACCAGCTGGAGCCAGGCCCCCCGAGCAAGCGCTACGGCGCCAACAGGGGCACGCTCGTCCTCGTCCGGCCGGACGGCTATGTGGCCGTACGGACCCGGTCAGGCGACGCAGTGGTCGACTACCTGAGGACGATCTCGATGGCCTGAACCGGGACGAGCCGCTGCCAGCCGCTGCTGCCAGATCCGCTCCAGCTCGGCTCACTCGGCCACACCGGATAAATCGATGTTCAGCAGCACATGATCCCCGCCGCCTACGCGCGCTGGCTGCGCGAGCATGGGGTCCACGCTCCCGGCGGGCGCGAACTGCCCGAGTGGAGCCCGGCCCTGGCGCTGGAGCTGATGTACCGCCAGGGCATCGCCGCCGCTGTCCTGTCTGGTCGCAGGAGGCCGCAAGACCATCGAGGTCCGCGACGCACAAGTGGTCTTCGTCTCCGGCCGGTAAGTGGACGTCCACATCGTCCGCTCCGCCGTCTAATGTCATCCGCATGACCGCCCATCTCCCCGTCCCCGTCACCCTCGACGGCCCCGCCGTACGGCTGGAGCCGCTCGCTCCGGCGCACGTCCCCGACCTCTTCCTGGCCGCGGGAGGCGACGACGACGTGTGGCGCTGGCTGCCGACGACCACCCCGCGAACCGTGGACGAGTTGTCGCGGATCGCCGAGGGACTGATCGCCGATGACGCGCACACCCCGTTCGCGGTCATCCTGAAGGAGACCGGCCGCGCCGTCGGCTGGACCACCTACGGCGGCGTGCCCGGCTTCGACGCCAGCGTGGAGATCGGCTGGACCTGGTACGGCAGGGCCGTGTGGCGGACGGCGGTGAACACCGAGTGCAAGCTGCTGTTGATCGACCACGCCTTCGACAAGCTCGGTTTCAACCGGGTGCTGCTGAAGACCGACAGCCTCAACACCCGTTCGCAGGCCGCCATCCGGCGGATCGGCGGCGTCCACGAGGGCACCCTGCGCCGCCACCGCCGCCGCCCGGACGGCACCTGGCGCGACACCGTCTACTTCGGCATCCTCGACGACGAGTGGCCCGCCCACCGAACCCGCCTCACCGCCTGAGCTTCCACGGAGGCAGCCGGGAATACGCCGGAAGCGGACCGCAGCCGCCGAGACCGTCATGATTCCCGGACCAGGAGCCGGCGCGGGCCGGTCCCCTCCGCTCCGAGGCGGTCGTCGGGATTGCGCAGGACGCATCGGTCGATCGACAGGCAGCCGCAGCCGATGCAGTCGGATAGGTCATCGCGTAGCCGTACCAACTGCTCAATGCGGAGATCGAGTTCGGCGCGCCACCCGGCCGACAGGCGCGCCCAGTCTTCACGGGTGGGCGTCCGGCCCTCGGGAAGGGTGGCCAGGGCTTCGCCGACCAGGCGCAGCGGGATGCCGACACGCTGCGCGACCCGGATGAAGGCCACCCTGCGCAGAGTGTCGCGCGGGTAGCGGCGCTGGTTGCCGGGTGTCCGCCGGCTGTGGATCAGGCCCTTGTCCTCGTAGAAGTGCAACGCCGTAACCGCGACGCCGGAGCGGGCGGAGAGCTGGCCGACCGTGAGTTCCTTGGCGATGTTCATGACCGGATGCTAGGGATTGACCTCTACTTTAGTCGAGGTTTCAGACTTGCGTTCATGACCACTGCTTCTCCGGTACGGGCCGGACAACGGGCATGGATCGGCCTGGCCGTTCTGGCTCTACCCGCCCTGCTGGCCTCACTCGAACTGACCGTCACGAACCTGGCGCTCCCCGCCATCGGCGCCGATCTGAGCGCGAGCAGCACCCAACTGCTGTGGATCGTGGACATCTACGCCTTCCTGCTGGCCGGCTCGCTGCTCGTCATGGGCGCGCTCGGCGACCGGATCGGGCGGCGCAGGCTGTTGCTAATCGGATCCGCGGCTTACGGCGTGGCCTCGGTCGTGGCCGCCTATGCGCCCAACCCGGAGAGCTTGATCGTCGCGCGTGCGCTGATGGGGATCGCCGGATCGACGCTGATGCCGACCACGTTGTCGCTGGCCGCGTCCATGTTCACGCACCCGAGGCAGCGGACGGTGGCCATCGGCGTGATCATCTCCAGCGTCTCGGGCGGAACGGCCATCGGCCCGCTGGTCGGCGGCTGGCTGCTTGAGCAGTTCTGGTGGGGTTCGGCGTTCCTGCTGGCCGTTCCGGTCATGGTGCTGATCCTGGTGGCGGGGCCGTTCCTGCTGCCCGAGCATCGAGACGGCACCGCCGGGCGGCTGGACGTGGCGAGCGCCCTGTTGTCGCTCGCGGCCGTACTGCCAGTGGTCTACGGGCTCAAGCAGATCGCGGCGGCCGGTCTGGAGGCGGGTTCGGCGGCGGCGGTGCCGGCCGGGCTCGTGATGGCCGTGGCGTTCGTCCGCAGGCAGCGCCGCCTGCCCGTGCCCCTCATCGACCTGCGGCTGTTCGCCGACCGGGCGATCAGTATCCCGGCGGTCACGCTCGCGCTGGGCATCTTCGTCCTGTGGGGATCGAACTACGCCCTGGCACAGTACCTACAACTGGTGCACGGCCTGTCGCCGCTGGAGGCCGGGCTGTGGACGGCTCCTGCGGCCATCGGCACCATCGCCGGGTCGATCCTGGCCCCGCGGATCGTGCGCCGGGTGAGCGCGCCCGTCGTCATCGGCACCGGGCTGGCGATCTCCGCGGCCGGCTACCTCGTGCTCACCCAGACTACGGAGAGCCTGGCCGTCCTGGTCACCGGAGCAGTCATCGTCTCGGCCGGGCTGGGCCCGATGATGGCGCTGGCGACAGACCTGATCGTCGGTTCCGCGCCGCCGGAGCGGGCCGGTGCGGCGGCCGCGATCTCCACCACGGCTCCGCAGATCGGCGGGGCACTGGGCATCGCCGTTCTCGGCAGCATCGTCACGGCCGTCTACCGGGGACAGATGTCCGCGGCCGCCGTGCCGGAGGCCGTCCATGACAGCCTGACCGCCGCGGTGACGGCGGCCGGGAACGCCCCGGCCCTCCTCGATGCCGCCCGCGCGGCCTTCGTCCAGGGGTTCCACGTCGCCGCGCTGGTCAGCGCCGCGCTGATGGCCGGCATCGCCTGCCTGGTCGTGGCACTGCTCCGCAGGACGTAGGAGACGGTTGCCCGCAGGGTTGGGACGACCGCGAGAAGTGGCCGTCCTCGGCATGGCCGGCCGGGCTCGTCCTGCGCATGGGCAGGGCCTCCGCCGAAACTCGAACCCGGCACGTCTCCCGGCGCACGCCCTCGACGACGCGGGCATGCTGATGGGCGCGGACGCCGCGACCAGGTCGGGGTGCTCATCCTCCCAGGCCGTGATCGCATGCAGCAGCCGGTCAAAAGGTCTCATCGTCCATACTGGACTCGCGGGACCCGTGGTACGCCTCGGCAGTTTCGATGATGTCGGGGTGATTTCGCTGGGTGGTGGGGGGACGTGGAACAGGTGCGTTCGGTACCGGCGCTGCACACCGTCTCCCCGCATCTGACACGAATGCTGGTCAGGGCGGCCGTCACGGCAGGGCTCGATCGGTCGCAACTAGCCATCGTTCCCGGCATGGCCGTCCTAGGGGAGGATCCGGATCGGATTCCCACCGCAACGATGCTGCGGATCTGGGAGGTGATCTCCGCTCCGCTGCGGGAGGTGGGCGGGAGCGGCCAGGTGATGCAGCTGTGGCGGCCGGGGACACTGGGCGTGTGGGATTACCTGTTCCACCCTGCCGAGACGCTCGCCGGCGCGCTGCGCGACAGCGCCCGTCACTTCTCCGTCATCGCCGACCCCGCCGACGAGGTCGTTGTGGTGCGCGACGACGACGGAGTGACCGTGAGCTGGAACGGTCCCTACATCGACCATCCGAGTTACCTGCTGATCGCGGAGCTCGTGCCCGCCATGTTCCTGACGACGGCGAGCTCGGGGGTCGGGCGTCCGCTCACGCCGGCGAGCGTACGGCTGCCCCACAGCGCCCCGGCCCGGCACGACCGCCTGATCGATCTGTACGGCACCCGCCGCATCGATTTCGACGCCGGGCCCCCGTCGGTCACCTTCGCCGAGGCGGACGCCGACGCGCCGCTGCCGCGCGCCGACCCGGCGCTGTCGGCGATCCTGAACGACCACGCGCGGACCACGGTCGCCACCGCCCGGCCGGTGCTGGGCTGGCTGGACCGATTCCAGGCCGCACTCCAGACCGCGGTCGACAGCGGATGCCCCGACCAGAGCCGGGTGGCGCACCGGCTCGGCATGAGCCCTCGCACGCTGCAGCGCCATCTGCGTGAGAAGGGGACGAGCTGGCGAGAGGAATTGGAGACGTACCGGCAGCGGCGGGTGGGTCAGTTGCTGCGGGAGACCTCGCTGAGTGTGGAGTCGATCGCCGCGAGGGTCGGCTACTCCGATCCTCGCGCGCTGCGCCGCGCCATCCACCGCTGGTACGGCCAGGGCCCGGCCGCGACCCGGACAGCAACGCGGCAGCGCATTCTCTGACGCGTTTGGTCCTCCTCGTGACGCGTTCGGCCCTCCCACCGCCAGAGCCGCCTTTCTAGCGTTTCCAGCATGAATACAGAGAAGAAAGGGAAGGCCGGACCGCGGGAGTGGTTGGGCCTGGCGGCGTTGCTGCTGCCCACCATGCTGCTCACCGCCGACCTCGGAGTGTTGTGGCTGGCCACGCCGTACATCACCGCCGACCTGAACCCGAGCAGCGCAGAGCTGTTGTGGATCACGGACATCTACGGGTTCATGACCTCCGGGTTCCTGGTCGTCATGGGCACGCTGGGCGATCGTGCCGGCCGTCGCCGGCTGCTCCTGAGCGGCGCGGCGGCGTACCTGCTGCTCGAAGTGGCGATGCTGGTGTCGGCCGTGGTGGCCAGCCCGGAACTGCTGATCGGGGCGCGCGCGTTGCTCGGCGTCGCGGGAGCCGCGATCCTTCCGTCAACGTTGTCGCTGATCAGCGCCATGTTCACCGACCCGGGGCAGCGGACGAGAGCCATCTCGCTGTGGGCGACCGCGCTGGCTCTGGGCGTGGGGCTGGGCCCGGTGTTCGGCGGGCTCATGCTCGGCGGGTTGTGGTGGGGATGGGTGTTCCTGATGGGCGCGCCGATCATGGTGCTGGTTCTGGCGGTGGGGCGGCTGCTGCTGCCCGAGCATCGTGACACCTCTGCCGGGCGGCTGGATCTGGCCAGCGTGGTGCTGTTCCTGCTGGGTATCCTGCCGGTCGTCTACGCGGTCAAGCGGATCGCCGAGTACGGCTGGCAGGCGCCCGCCATCGTGGCCGGGCTGGCCGGGCTGGTCTTCGCCTACCTGTTCGTACGCCGGCAGCGCCGGCTGACCTCCCCGCTGCTGGATCTGCGGCTGTTCACCAACAGATCCTTCGCCGCCGCGCTGGCCGTCCTGTTCGTGGGCATGATGGCGCTCAACAGCGTGGAGTACCTGGTCCCGCAGTTCCTGCAACTGGTCGGTGGGCTGTCGCCGCTGGCGGGCGGGCTCTGGCTGCTGCCGTCGGCCGCGACGTTCCTGCTCGGTTCGCAGCTCACCCCGATGATGGTGCGCCGTTTCCAGCCCGCGTACGTCATCGCGGGCGGCACGCTGATCTCCCTGATCGGCTATGTGGTGGCCATCCAGGCCACCACCCCGCTCGCCGCCGCCGTCGCGGTGACGATCATCATGCTCGGCATCGGCCCGATCAGCGTGCTCGGCACCGACCTGGCGGTGAACGCCGCCCCGCCGGAGAGTGCCGGATCGGCCGCGGCGGCCGGGCAGACCGCCTACGACCTGGGCCTGGCCATGGGCATCGCGGTCACCGGCAGCGTAGCCGTGGCCGTCTACCGCGACAGCATGGCCACGACCACACCGGCCGGAACGCCGTCCGAGGCCGCCGAGGCCGCCCACGACACGCTCGGCGCCGCCGTCGCCGCGGCCCAGGACCTCCCGGATTCTGTCGCCGCCCAGCTGGTCCAGGCGGCCAAGGACGCGTTCGTCTCGGGGTTCCAGGTCGCCGCGACGGTCAGCGCGGTCCTAGCCGTGATCGTCATCGCCATCGCCGTCACGGTGTTGCGCTACCGGCCGACCACGGCGGCTGAGGCAGAACCCCAACTCCAGAAGGTCACATCATGAATCGCGAGGTCCTGCTCACTTCCCGGCCGGTAGAGGACGTCGGTCCTGAGCACTTCAGGTTGGTCCGCGTCCCACTGCCCGAACCACGCCCCGGCCAGATCCTGGTCCGCAACACCTGGATGTCGGTCGACCCGTACATGCGGCAGGCGATGCGGGGGAACCCGTATCTCCCACCCCTTCAACCGGGCAACGTCCTGCACGGCGCAGCCATCGGCGAGGTCGTGGACTCCCGAGCCGCGGCCCTCCCGGTGGGCACCCCCGTCTCCCACTTCGCCGGTTGGCGAGACTACGCCGTCGTCGACGCCGCGGACGCGACCGTCGTCGACACCACGCTCGCGCCCGCGCCGGCCTACCTCGGTGTGCTGGGCACTACGGGCCTGACCGCCTACGCGGCCATGACAGAAGCGGCGCCGGTTCGCCAGGGCGACGTGGTCTTCGTGTCAGCCGCGGCCGGCGCCGTGGGCAGCATCGCCGGCCAGCTCGCCAGGAAGCTCGGCGCGGCCAAGGTGATCGGCTCGGCCGGCGGCCCGGACAAGGCCCGCAAGCTCGTCACGGCCTTCGGCTTCGACGAGAGCATCGATTACAAGGCGGGGCCCGTCGCCGAGCAGTTGGCCAAGGCCGCCCCCGACGGCATCGACTACTACTTCGACAACGTCGGCGGCGAACACTTGGAGGCGGCCATCGGCGCGCTGCGCGAGCGGGGCCGGATCGCCCTGGTGGGCGCGATCGGCTCCGCGGGCACGGGCCCCGGCAACCTGATCGATCTGGCCTTCAAGAACGCCGGCCTGCACGGCCTGCTCATCGACGCCTACGGCCACCTGCGCGCGGAATGGATCAAGCGCGCCGGCGGCTGGCTCGCCGACGGCACCCTGCACGCCGAACAGACCGTCATCGAGGGTCTTGAGCAGGCGCCCGCCGCCCTCATCGGAGTCCTGCGCGGGAGCAACACCGGGAAGATGCTCGTCCACCTCGGTACAACCAGGTAAAGGAAGAACGATGGACAACGAACTTTACGACTACAGCCCGATCGTCGAGCGCGAGCCTGTGCGCTGGCCGGGTGGCGCACGTGTCGCGTTCTACGTGGGGCTGAACGTCGAGCACTTTCTGATCGACCGTCCCTCGACGAGCCTCAATGAGGCGACGGCTCCCTTGGTGCCGGATCCGCTGAACTATGGCTGGCGCGATTACGGGCCGCGGGTGGGCATCTGGCGGATGATGGAAAGCTTCGACCGGCACGGGATCCGCCCGAGCGTGTTGCTCAACTCCGATGCCGCCGACCGGTACCCGCACATCATCGAGGCCGGCCGGGCACGGAACTGGGCCTGGCTGGCCCACGGCAAGAACAACTCCGTCCTGCAGGCGGACATGGCCCCCGACGAGGAACGCGCCTTCCTTACCGAGGTCATCGCCACCATTGAGAAGGCCACCGGTCAACGGCCGCGCGGCTGGCTGGGGCCGGCGCTCACGGAGACCTTCCAGACCCCCGCGCTGCTGGCCGAGCTCGGCCTGAGCTACGTGCTTGACTGGACCAACGACGACCAGCCATATCGGCTGAACGTGCCAGGGATGCTGAGCCTGCCGTACTCCGTCGAACTCAACGATCTCGGCCTGTTCACCATGAAGAGCTTCACCGGGCCGGATTTCGTGCAGATCGTCAAAGACCAGTTCGATCAGCTCCACGCCGAAGGCGGCCGGGTTATGGCGCTGGCCCTGCACCCCTTCGTCACCGGCCAGCCGTTCCGCCTCAAGTATCTGAACCAGGCCCTCGAATACGTCGTGAACCACCCTGGGGTCTGGGTGACCACAAGCGACGAGATCGCCGAGCACTACACCGAATGCCACGACCGTTCGTTGAACTCGTCTCTTCAAGGGTCCTAACGCAAGCACCGGACGAGGTCGCCCCGGCAAGGCCCGGCCGGGGCGACCGTCAGGAGACCGGCTGCGGGACCGGGGCGGGCTGGACGTGCTTGTCGGGGGTCAGCCGGCCCAGTGTGATCGTGCCCGCCACCAGCACGGCCGCGGCCAACAGCGCGGGAATGGCGGTACTGGCCCCGACCGGCAGCGGCTCGCCGAGCAGGATCGCCCCCGCGAGCACCGACGTGATCGGATCGACCACCTGCACGCCCGCGTAGGCGATGCCGAAGTAACCGACGGCGTACGACTTCTGCAGCAGCACCACCGCGAAGATCAGCATCACCGGGATCACCGCGCTGAACCAGTGCAGCAGCCTGCTGAAGTCGCCGCCGAGCCCGCCGCCGACGACCCGCACGAAGGTGGAGACGGTCGCGGTGACCGCGCCCGCGCCGATGGACAGCAGCAGCGCCTTGGCCGGGCCGGACGCCTTGCGCGCCACCAGATGGCACACCACCACGATGCCGCCGACGCAGGCGAGGAAGCCCAGCGCGCCCCCGTCGCTCAGGTACGGCGTCGACACCTCGTGCGGCACCAGCAGCATGAGGCCGATCAGCCCGCCGGCGACCGCGATGGAACCGAGGATCTCGGCCCGGCGCGGTCGCCTGCCGTACATCATGGCGGCCAGCGGGACGGCGAAGACCAGCGTGGCCACGCTCACCGGCTGGATCGCGACGAGCGGCGCGAAGCTGAGGGCAACGGCGTGCAGGCAGGCGCCGGTGAAGCCGATGATCCCGCCGATCACCCAGCGGGGGCGCCTGATCAGCTTGAGGGTGGCGCCGTCACGAACCGCCTCGAACTGCTGGAGTGCCGCGCCGAGCGCGTATCCGAGCGCTCCCACGAGGGCGATCGACACTCCGACCCAGATCATCGGTGGCCGCCGGGGGAGTCCCCGATCGAGGGCGTGGCAGAGGGATGGCGTCGGGACAGCATCCCCCAAGCTTAGGCAATTACCGGCGCGGTCGGGCCGTCACGACTTCTCCGGGCAGACGCAGAACATGTGCCCCTCGGGGTCGGCGAGCACGGTCCAGCCGTCGCCCCCGGGCTGGAACTCGGGCTTCGTGGCCCCCAGCGCGAGGTAGTCGGCCACGGCCCCGGCCACGTCGGGAACCCGGAAGTCGAGGTGGAACTGCTTGCCGGGCCCCGGCCACGCGGCGGGCACCCGCTCCGGCACCCGGCCGAAATAGAGGTTGGTCGTGCCGTCGCCGACGGCGGCGTACTCGTCCTCCGAGTACTGGATCTCGAAACCGGTGACGGCGGCGTAGAACGCGGCGAGCTTCCTGGGCTCCGCGCAGTCGATGGTGAAGGCGAAGAGCTTGGCGGTCGTTGTCATGACGGCCACTCTTCCCGGCTTACCTGTCAGGTCGTGTCAGGTACCGGAAACACGGTTGCGCGCTCTCGATACGCTCGGCACGTGTACTGGGTCATCTCTCCGCCGCCCGCCCTCTAGCGGGCGGTATTTCTCCATATAGCCGGATCTGGGCGATCCGGTCGATGGTCGCCGCCCGCACACGGGCCTCCCTCTGACGACCATCCCTTCTGGAGAGATCTCGATGACGCACGTCTCCGTACGGCAGGGCCTGCTGTACGTGTCCATCGCCGCGACCGCCTGGGGTACCGGCGGGGCCGCCGCCGCGCTGCTCCACCGGTTCGGCGACCTCGGCCCGATCGGCGCGTCCTTCTGGCGGTGCCTCATCGGCGCCGCCCTGCTGGCCGCCGTCCACCGCCGGCTCCCCCGCAACCCCCGGCACCTGCTCGTCACCGGCGCGGGCATCGCCGTCTACCAGACCGCCTACTTCGCCGCGATCGAGGAGTCGGGCCTCGCCGTCGCCACCGTCGTCACGCTGGGCGCCACACCCGTGCTGGTCGCCGTGTTCGCCGGGCTCGCGCTCGGCGAACGGCTCGGCCGTGCCGGGGCGGCCGGCATCGGCGCGGCCGTCACGGGCCTGCTCATGCTGACGCTCGACGGCGTCTGGGGCGCCACCTCGGGCGGTGTCGCGCCGGCCGGGCTGGGCTGGGCGCTGCTGTCGGCCGCCGGGTACGCGGCGGTGACCATGGCCAACCGAGCCGTCCACGACGACCCGTACGGCGCGGCGGCCGGCGGCCTGGCCGTCAGCGGGCTCTGCCTCCTGCCCCTCGCCCTCGTCTCGGGCGTGCTTCCCTCCGGCGGGGATCCCCTGATTTCCGCCGGGCTGATCCTCTACCTGGGCGCGGTGCCGACCGCCCTGGCGTACGGGCTGTTCTTCGCCGGGCTCACCGCCGTGCGCGCCACCACGGCCTCGGTGATCGTCCTGGTGGAACCCGTGGGCGCGACGGTCATCGGCGTGCTCCTCCTCGGCGAGCGTCTCACCGTCCTGTCGGCGGCCGGCGCCGCCGTACTCCTGCTCGCCGTCGCACTTCCCGCACTCTCCGAGCGCGGCTGACGGCCTCCCGTACGGCGGTGCGGGGGCATACTGAGGGACGGAGGGGAACGCCACCCTCAGACAGGTCGTTGGAGGGTACGTGGCCTCGATACCTCAGTTGTTCCGGCGCTTTCTGGAGCGTCCCGGCTCGCTCGACCTCGCGCCCTTCGAGCGTGTGGTCGCCCGCGCCGCCGAGCGGGAGGAGCGGATCAGGGCTCTCGACGAGCTGCCGGTCCCGCCCACCGACGATCTCGCGGAGTTCTGCGCGATCGCCCGCGAGGCGGCCCACCGCACCCTCGGCCTGCGGCCCTACGACGTGCAGCTCGTGGGCACGCTGGCGCTGCTGGCGGGCAACGTGGCCGAGATGGCCACCGGCGAGGGCAAGACGCTCTCCGGGGCCATGGCCGCCGCCGGCTACGCGTTGCAGGGCAAGCGGGTCCATGTCATCTCGGTCAACGACTACCTGGCCAGGCGCGACGCCGAGTGGATGGGCCCGCTGTACGAAGCGCTCGGCGTCAGCGTCGGCTGGATCGGGCAGACCTCCACGCCCGAGGAGCGGCGCGAGGCGTACGAGCAGGAGGTCACGTACGGCTCGGTCAGCGAGATCGGCTTCGACGTGCTGCGCGACCGGCTCGCCACCGGCGCGGCCGACCTCGTCCTGCCCGAGCCGAACGTCGCGCTGATCGACGAGGCCGACTCGGTGCTGGTCGACGAGGCGCGGGTGCCGCTGGTCCTGGCCGGAGCGGCCGACCCCGGCGCGGCGGTGCCGAAGACGGCGGCGCTGGTCAGGCAGTTGATGCGGGGCCACCACTACGAGATCGACGAGCAGGGACGCAACGTCTTCCTCACCCCCGCGGGCACCGACGCGGTCGAGACCGCCCTGGGCGGCGACAACCTCTACGACGCGCCCGAGACCGTGAGCGAGGTCAACCTCGCGCTGCACGCGCACGCCCTGCTCACCCGTGACATCGACTACATCGTGCGCGAGGGCAGGGTCCAGCTCATCAACCACTCGCGCGGCCGGGTGTCGCTGCTCCAGCGCTGGCCCGACGGCCTGCAGGCGGCGGTCGAGGCCAAGGAGGCGCTGCCGGCGAGCGAGACGGGCGAGATCCTCGACTCGATCACGGTCCAGGGGCTCATCACCCGCTATCCCGAGAAGTGCGGCATGACGGGCACCGCGGTCGCGGTGGGCGAGCAACTCCGCGAGTTCTACGACCTGCAGGTCGCCGTGATCCCGCCCAACGTGCCGTGTGTCCGGGCCGACGACCCCGACGTGTTGTTCGCCACCGTGACCGACCGCGACATGGCACTGGTCAACAAGATCACCGAAGTGCACGCCACCGGACAGCCGATCCTGATCGGCACGCTCGACGTGGCCGAGTCCGAGCGCCTGGCCCTCACCCTGAGCGGGCGCGACCTCGACTGCGTGGTGCTGAACGCCAAGAACGACGCCGAGGAGGCGTCGATCATCGCCAAGGCCGGCGAACGCGGCACGATCACGGTCTCCACCCAGATGGCCGGCCGGGGCACCGACATCCGGCTCGGCGACGGCGTGGCAGGCCTCGGCGGGCTGTACGTGATCGGCTCGGGCCGGCACTCCAGCAGCCGCCTCGACGACCAGCTCCGCGGCCGGGCCGGCCGGCAGGGCGATCCGGGCGGCTCGGCCTTCTACGTGAGCCTGGAAGACGAGCTGATCACCAGGTTCGCCCCCGACGAGCGACCGCCCGCCGCCGAGCGCGACGGCGTCGTCCGGAACAAGCGCGGCGGCCAGATCGTCGGCCACGCCCAGCGCGTCGCCGAGGGCGCCAACCTGGAGATCCACCGCAACACCTGGCGCTACACCCGCCTCCTCGAACACCAGCGCGCCCTGGTGCTCGAACGCCGCGACAAGGTCCTGCACGGGGACGCCGCCGCCGACGCCCTCGCGCGGGCCCGTCCCGAACGCTGGGCGGAGCTGCTGGAGAGCGCGGGCGAGGCGGTCCTGCACGAGGCGGCCAGGCAGATCGTGCTGTTCCACCTCGACCGGGCCTGGACCACCCACGTGGCGTTCCTATCCGACCTGCGCGAAGGGATCCACCTGCGGGTCCTCGGCCGGATGAACCCGCTCGACGAGTTCCACCGCGAGGCCGTCACCGCCTACCAGAGCCTGCTGGCCGAGATCGAGTCCGAGGCCGTCGCCACCTTCGAGACGGCCCCGATCGGCCCCGACGGCATCGACCTCGACGGCGCCGGCCTCAAACGGCCCACCGCCACCTGGACCTACATGGTCCAGGACAACCCGTTCGGCACCGCCTGGGAGCGCATCCTGAAACGCGTCACCGACAAGGTCCGCGGCCGGTCCTAGCCCGGCCGGATCCCCGACGGAGGCGGCGACTGCGGGCGTCGCCTCCTGATCACCACCGGCGGGCCCCGCACGACCTGGGCGACCTCATCACCCGCACCCGCGTGTCAAAGCACCTCGATCACTGCGCGGGCCGGTGACCCGCGTGGCGGTGTCGCCCCCGACCACCCACCCGCGTGCAAGCCAACCCTCGATCACCACGGCGCGGAGCGGGGGCGACCGGTGACCCGCGTGGCGGTGTCGCCCCCGACCACCCACCCGCGTGCAAGCCATCCCTCGATCACCACGGCGCGGAGCGGGGGCGACCGGTGACCCGCGTGGCGGTGTCGCCGAACACGAAGGGGCTCGGCTCGCACTCGGCGATGAAGTCGCCCGGGAAGCCCAGCTCGAAGTCCACCGCCGACTCCAGTTGCCGGATCGCCTCCTCGGGCAGGTGGACGTCGACCGAGCCCAGGTTGTCGGCGAGCTGCTCGACGCTGCTCGCCCCCATGAGCGGGTGCACGCCGGCGAACCGGGAACGGGTCCAGGCGAGCGCCACCTGGGCCGGGGTGACCCCAAGCTCGTCGGCGACCTTCTGCACCGCGCGGGCGGCGGCGTGGTCGCGCTCGGTGAGGGACGCCGGGTCGACCCGGCTCCCGGGCTTGACCCCGCCGGGACGGGTGACTTTCCCGGACAGCACCCCGCCGGCGAGCGGCGCCCAGGCCGCCACGCTCATCCCCAACCCCTCAGCCATCGGCAACAGCTCTCGCTCGACGTCCCGTCGCAGCAGGTTGTAGGGAACCTGAAGGCCGGCGAACGGCGTCCAGCCGCGCCACTCGGCCAGGGTGTTCGCTCGGGCGACCACCCAGGCCGGCGCGTCGGAGATCCCCACATAGAGGATCTTCCCGGCGCGCACGGCGTCGTCCAGGGCGCGCATCGTCTCCTCCACCGGCGTGTGCCGATCCCAGATGTGCACCCAGTACAGGTCGATGTAGTCGGTGCGCAGCCGCCGCAGGCTCTCCTCCAGCGACAGGGTGAGGTTCTTGCGGTGGTTGCCGCCGGCGTTCGGATCGCTGTGGTCGCGGGAGAGCGTGTACTTCGTGGCGAGCACGAAGCGGTCGCGACGGTCGTCGAGGATCTCGCCGACGATGCTCTCGCTCTCTCCGTACGCCGAGGCCGTGTCGATCACATTGCCGCCCGCCTCGGCGTACAGGTCGACCAGGCGGCGGGCCGTCTGCGGGTCGCCGAAGGTCATCGCGCCGAGGAACAGCTCCGACACGCGCAGCCCGGTCGTGCCCAGCAGTCGATAACGCATGGAATTCTCCCTTTCAGTGCTGTGTCACGTCGCGTGCGGACAGCTCGAACGAGCCGTTGTCGATGCCCCACGACAGGATCCGCCGCGGCAGGACCCGGATGTACGCGTGATCGAACGGGAACCCGGCGTCGAGGCTCTCGCCGACCTCCTTGCCGCCGTCGGTGTGCGTCTCCGCGTGCCCGCGGATCTCGATGCCACGGGGGGTCCACGGATCGACGGCCGCGAGATCGTCGATGACCAGCGCGACGTCCGGCCGGCGCTCGGCGTCGCGGAACTTCCTGCTCGCGGCCATGTCCAGGCCGCCGATCACGATGGCCTGGGTGCCGGGCTCCAGGAAGAATCCCACCGGTTTGACCTGCGGCCTGCCGTTGGGGCCGACGGTCGCCAGGCGTCCGAGCGGCTGGCCGTCCAAGTAGGCGACTTCGGCGTCGGTGAATGTGGTCAACGTCTCTCCAAAGGTAATGGTCGGTCGGGCGCCTCACCACCATGCTGGGCCGGTCGCTCGGGAGGAAGGCCGGGCTGAGGGTAGCCCTGGCAGGGCCACGCTGGGATGAACGGCTCGGGCGAGGCCCTGCCGTGTGATCGCCATCGGCACGGGCGAGGCCCTGCGAGACGGTCACCACCGCCACAGACCAGACCCTTCCAGGCGGTCACCACCGCCACCGGCCAGGCCGTTCCAGACGGGTCGCCACCGGCACGGCCACGCTGGGCGGTCGTGGAGCCGGTAGGCTCCGTTCGTGACCGATAACGCGCTGGGCACCTTCCTGCGCAACCGCCGGGAGGCTGTCGCACCCGCCGAGGTGGGGCTCCCCACTGGTTCCCGTCGGCGCGCGCCCGGTCTGCGCCGGGCGGAGCTCGCCACCCTCTCCGGGATCAGCGTCGAATACCTCACGCGGCTGGAGCAGGGACGCGACCGCCGCCCTTCCCTCCAGATCCTCGGCGCGCTCGCCGACGCCCTGGGCCTCTCCCCCGACGAACGGGTCCACATGCACCGTCTCGTCAAGCTGGGCGACGGCGGATCATGCCTCGGAGCCCAGCCGCCGCCCCAGGTGATGCGCCCCACCGTGCGTGCGCTGCTCGACCGGCTCGACCCCGCTCCGGCGCTGGTGGTCAACCGGCTGGGCGACGTGCTCGCCCGCACGGCCGGGTACGAACGGCTCGCCGGGCCGGTCGGCCTGCTGGACGGTCTACCGCCCAACCTCGCCAGGTTCGTGTTCACCGATGACCGGGCGCCGGCCGTCTTCCCCGACTGGGAGCACGTCGCCGACGAGCGGGCCGCCGGACTGCGGACCGCGGCCTCCCTGGGCGACGGTCCGGCCGCGGCGCTCGCCGAGGAGCTGAGCATCACCGCGGGCGTCTCGTTCGCCGGTCGGTACGAGACGTCGGCCGTCCTCCCCGAATACACCGGCGTCGAACGGTGGGCGCATCCCGTCGCGGGCGAGCTGCGGCTGGCCTACGAGAGCCTGGAGCTGCCCGGCACCGACGAGCACCGGCTCGTCGTCTACCTGGCGGCCGACGACGCCACCTCGTCCGCCCTCGCTCACCTATCCGAACCCGGAGCCGAACCCGGAGCCGACGCGCTGGCCACGGCGACCGCCCGGCGTTGACGGCGAATCGGAAAGCCTGACATCTCTCGGACCCACTGCATCTGACTGTCACCCGTCGTAGACGACGTGGAAGGGGTGTCGCAAGGTTCGTGCGCACTGACGGCCTGTCTCGTCCGGGCCTGGTCGTCTGATCCCTACCGCTGGTCTCTCCTGGGCGCGGGTTCCTGGTGCCGCGGTCCCGGTTGCTGCGGTCCTCCGTACGTTGATCCGGGGTGCGGCCGTACGTGCTGCGGGCCCGCGTGCCGCTGGACCTGGTTCGCCGGTTTCGTGGTGGCCGGTTCCGGCCTGTCACCGCTGGTCAGGGCGAGACCGAAGGCGATCACGCCCAGGGTGCAGGCGATCGCACGGAAATTGTTCGCCGGATTCCAGTACGTCAGGAACCGCGACCATTCGGCCGCGCCCTCCGGTGTGGTGGGATCGACCGCCGCGAGTTGGTCGTTCAGTGGGACGTTGATGGCGGTGGTGATCATCATGCCCGCGAGGTAGAGCACGGAGCCGGTCAGCGACCACCACTTGCCCGGGCTGTCCTGGATGAGGCCGAGCACGGGAAGCACCAGGCAGACCAAGCCGGTGCCCATGAGGATCAGCATGAAGAGCGGGTTGTAGATCTGGACGTTGACCACGTTCATCGTGGCGGCGCCCTGGCCGGCCGGCATTCGTTCCAGCGAGCCCATCACCGAATTGCCGTAGGCGAAGAACACCCCGCCCATCAGCGCGGAGCCGGTGAGTGCCGCGAAGGTGAGGATTCTGATGAGGGTCATGTCGACCACGCCCCGGTCAGCGCGGCGCTTCGCGCCCAGTCGGTGAAGTCGCGAGGTTCCCGGCCGAGTACCTGCCGCACGCCGTCGGAGACGTACTCGGAACGGTGGTTGCGGATCACCGTGAACAGGTCGCGGAGGGCCTCGGCCTCGTCTAGGGATGCGCCGCTTCCGACGATCTCGGCGACATGCTTCTCGGGTTCGACGTCGACGTACCCGATCTGCCGGCCGGTCGCGGCGGAGAGCTCGGCCGCGACCTCGGTCAGGATGAGTGTGCGCGGACCGGACAGCGAGTACGTCTCGCCCGTGTGCTTCTCGTTCAGCAGTGCGGTCACCATCACGTCGGCGACGTCTTCGGTGTCGATCCACGGCTCAGCGCCATCGCCTGCCGGCAACCGGAGCTCGCCGGCCACCACCTGGCCGTGGATGAAGTCTTCGCTGAAGTTCTGCATGAACCATGCGGGCCGGACGATGGTCCAGTCGACACCGCTGTCCTTGACCGCGTTCTCCAGTTCGAGCTGACCCTGGTAGACCGCGAACTCGCGGCCGGGACTGCCGACGCCGCGGCCGGACAGCAGTACCACCCGGCGCAAGCCGTCCGCTGCCGCTTGCTTGACGAACCGCCCGGCCTGCGCGAGTCCCGGCGGGTCGACCAGCGGGGCCAGGTAGGCCGTGTCGATCCCGGCCGCCGCCGTGATCCAGGTGCTTTCGTCGTGCCAGTCGAACCGCTGCTCGCTCGACCGCGAGGCCAGCCGGATCGGGACGCCGTGCGCCTGGAGCTGCCCGGCGACGTGGCGGCCGGTCTTGCCTCTGCCGCCCAGGATGAGAATCGGTGTGGTTGTCATAGCCCTAGTTCATCGCGAAGAGATGAGACAAACCATGGTTGTGTGCCGCATTTCCATGTCTGAGAGTCTCAGCTAAGCTGGCGGCCATGGATGTGCTCGACGATCTGCTGGCCGGTACCAAGGCTCGCGGCGGGATCTTCAACCTGACGATCATGGACCCGCCGTGGGCGGTGCACATCGCCGACGAGGCGCCACTCGCGCTCGCGTCCCTCGTGCGCGGCTCGGCCTGGATCGTCCGGGACGGCGCGGAACCCGTCCGGATGGAGGAGCGCGACGTCGCCGTCCTGCGTGGCCCGGAACCGTACGTCGTCGCCGACGAGCCTGGGACCGCACCGCAACTGCGAATCCACCCAGGCGGACTCTGCGAACCTCTGCCTGGAGCCCCCGTCGACTACAGCGCGCGGCTCGGGGTCCGGACGCACGGCGGACGCCCGGAAGGCGCCGCGATGGTGGTCAGCGGCACCTATCAACTCGACGGTGACGTCAGCCGCCGGCTGCTCACCGCCCTGCCATCGGTGCTGGTGGTACCGGCTGCCGAGGTCGCCGGACATGTGATGGATCTGGTGCTCGGCGAGATCCAGAACGACGAGCCCGGCCAGCAGAGCGTGCTGGACCGGTGGCTCGACCTGGCGCTGATCACCACGCTGCGGGCCTGGTTCGCCCGGCCGGAGTCGCACGCGCCGGGGTGGTACCGAGCCCAGAGCGACCCGGTCGTCGGCTTGGCGCTCCGCCTGCTGCACGAGGCTCCAGCGCATCCGTGGAATGTCGTCGAGCTGGCCGAGCGCACCGATGTCTCCCGCGCAAGCCTGTCCCGCCGCTTCACCGCCCTGGTCGGCGAAGCGCCGATCGCGTACCTGACCGGCTGGCGGATCACGCTGGCCGCCGACTCTCTGCGGACGACCGACGACACCGTCGAGACGATCGCCCGTCGCGTCGGCTACGCGAACGCTTTCGCCCTGTCCGTCGCCTTCAAGCGCGTCCGCGGCATCAGCCCGACAGCCCACCGCCGCTCGCCGGCGGCCTGACCGTCCCGACGGCTCAGACGGGGGACGGCGTGGCGGCCATGGCGGCCATGATGCCCTCCTCGGTCACCGCGGGGCCGATCAGCTCGCCGGTGACCGTACCGTCGTGCAGCACGATGACGCGGTCGCAATTCTCCACCAGCTCCGACACATCGGAGGAGATCAACAGTACGGCGAGGCCGTCCACGGCGAGGTCGTCGATCAGTTCCCGCAGCTCCGTCCGGGCCGCCACGTCGACCCCGCGGGTGAGCTCGTCTAGGAGCAGAATCCTGGGGTTCATCGCCAGCCACCGGGCGAGCAGCACCTTCTGCTGGTTGCCGCCCGACAGTTCGCCGACCGGCTGCCGCGGCGAGACGGCCTTGATGCCCAGACGGCCCATGAAGGTCGCGACGATCCGGTCCACCCGCGTGTCGGAGACGATGCCCGCGCGGGAGAGGCGGGGCAGGGCGGCGAGCGCGATGTTGTCGCGCACGGAGAGTGTGGGGACGATCCCCTCGGTGGTGCGGTTCTCCGGGACGAGGCCGACGCCGGCCCGGATGGCTCCCCTGATCGACCATTTGCGCGGCGGGCTGCCCGCGATCGTGACCTGGCCCGCGTCCACGGCCAGCACGCCGGCGATGGCCTTGGCGGTCTCGCTGCGGCCGGCGCCGAGCAGCCCGCCGAGGCCGAGCACCTCGCCCTGCCGCAGGGCGATGGAGACGCCGGACAGCACGTTCCGGCGGGTGAGGCCGGTGGCCTCCAGGATGGGCAGGTCGGCGGGCGGGTCGAAGACGCCCGCAGGCGCGGGCTCGCCGCCGCCGGCCGGGGTGCCGCGGCGGAGCGGGCTGCCGACCATCAGGGAGACCAATCTGACCCGGTCGAGCCCGGGCAGCGGTCCCGTGTGCACCACCTTGCCGTCGCGCAGCACGGTCACCGTGTCGCAGGTGCGGTAGAGCTCCTCCAGCCGGTGGCTCACGTAGATCACCGAACGTCCCTCGTCGCGCAGCCGGGCCACGGCCGAGAACAGGGTCTCCATCTCCGGCGGCTCCAGCGACGACGCCGGTTCGTCCATCACGACCACCCGGGCGTCCATGGAGGCGGCCCGGGCGAGCGCGACGATCTGCTGCGCGCCCGCGCCGAGCGAGCCGAGCGGCCGGCGGACGTCGGTGTGCAGGCCGTACGTCTTGACGATCTCCTGGGCGGTGGTGTGCATGTGGGCGAAGTCGATCAGTCCGAAGCGGCCGCGCGGTTCCCTTCCGAGGAACAGGTTGCGGGCGACGCTCATCGGCGGGACCAGGTTGGACTCCTGGTGGACGGCGGCGATTCCGGCGCGCCTGGCCTCGGCGGGCGAGCAGGACCGGACCGGCTCACCCAGGTAGCGGAGTTCGCCGGCGTCGGGTTGGTGGACGCCGGTCAGCAGTTTGACCAGGGTGGACTTGCCGGCGCCGTTGCCGCCGACGAGCGCGTGCACCTCGCCGGGCCCGATCGTGAAGGAGACGTGGTCCAGCGCGCGGACACCCTGGAAGCTCTTCAGGATGCCGGCGGTCTGGAGAACCGTGCTGCCCATCTCGCGCGACCTTTCAGACGCCCCCGATGAACCGATCGGTGAGTCCCCTGGGAAACATTCCCGTAACGGAACGAACGTTATCGCGTCACAGCCGATCAAATCCAGTCATTCAGAGTCGGGCGACGTGCAGGCGGACGCCCCGGCCCGCGAGCTCGTCGAGCACGTCGCGGGGAGCGCCGTCGTCGGTGACGAGGTGGTCGAAGGTGGGCACGGTCTGCACCATCGTGTCGATACCGATCTTGGTGTGGTCGGCGAGCACGACCACCTCCTCGGCCGCCGCCGCGAGCGCCCGGTCGGTGCTGGCGACCTGCATGTTGGGGGTGGAGAGGCCGCGTTCCGCGGTGAGGCCGTTGCCGGAGATGAAGGCGCGCCGTACGCGCAGGCCGGACAGCGACTGCTCGGCGGCGCTGCCGACCAGGGCGAGGATGGAGCCGCGCAGGGTGCCGCCGGTCAGCATGACCTCCACGCGCGGGGAGTTGGCCAGCGCCTGCGCCACCAGCAGGGAGTTGGTGACCACGGCCAGTTCGGTGTTCCTGTTCAGCCGCCTGGCGAACTCGTGGGTGGTGGTGCCGGGGCCGATCACGATGGCGTCGCCGTCCTCGACCAGGGAGACGGCCAGGTCGGCGATCGCGGTCTTCTCCGCCGAGGCGACCTGTGCCTTCTGCGAGTGGGTGGGCTCCCTGGACAGCTCCCCCGGCAGCGTCGCGCCGCCGTGGTGACGGTTGAGCAGCCCTTCGGCCTCCAGGGCGCGCAGGTCGCGGCGCACCGTGACCTCGGAGGATCGCACCGCCTGGGCCAGCTCACGCAGCGAGACCGCGCCGTTGGCCCGGACCAGCTCGATGATGCGCTGGCGGCGCTCGGCGGCGAACACGGGCCGCCGGCCGTCGCCCGGCGCGTGTGTCTCGCCCACGGTATCCACCTGTCCGTCCGCGCTCGCAGCCTGGCCGAATCCGATCATAGTCGGCCACCGACACCCTCGCGAGCGTGGCTCGCAGGATCGATTTCTGACCGATTTAGAACGAGTCTGATCGTCAAGGATCCCGCCTTCGCCACGCTGGGCCAGGGCGAACTCCTGGGCCTGACCTACCCCGTCTACATCACCATCGCCCTCGCCCTGGGCGGCATGCTCCTGCTCCAGCGCACCGGCTTCGGCCAGAACGTCTACGCCGTCGACGGCAACGAACAGGCCGCCGCCCTGATGGGCGTCCCCGTCGCCCGCACCAAGATCTACGTCTACCTCATGTCGGGCCTGCTGGCGGGCCTGGCCGGAGCCCTCAACGCCGCCCGGCTCTCCTCGGGCGTCACCATCCTCGGCATCGGCCTGGAACTCGACGTGATCGCGGCCGTCGTCATCGGCGGCACCCTGCTCACCGGCGGCGCGGGCGGGCTCACCGGCACCATCTCCGGCGTCCTGCTCCTCGGCGTGATCCAGAGCCTCATCAACCAGGTCGGCAACCTCACCTCCTCCTTCCAGCAGGTGGTCAGCGGCCTGTTCCTGGCCCTCGTCGTCATCGCCCAACGCCTGCTCAGCAAGGCCCAACGCCTCTAAGGAGGACGTACGGCAGGCCCCGTGCCGACCACCCGCCGCCGCCACCGGCGGCGTGCGGGGTCCACGCTCCTCGGCCGCCGTGGCCGATCGCCGTCACGGCAGGCCCGCCGGCCATCTCCTCCGGTTGTTGAGTCCGGCTGCCACAACGGACACGTAAGACCGCGATTTGCCGGTATTGCCCCAGTGGCCACGTGCGCCTATGTGTCCGACGTGGCGATGATCTTGCGCTGCTCCTCCTGCGGGTGTCGGCCGCCGAATCCTGCGGTTGAACCAGCGGATCCACTCCAGCGAGCCAGCCGAAACGGCGATCGGCCACCCCCACCTGAGAAGCGCTGCCCCGCGGACCGTGACCGTCGACGGCGAGCAGCGTCAACGTGGCCTGCCGTACATCCGAAGCACCGGTCCGGGGTGAAAGTTGCAGGACGCGTCGCAGGTCGGCCTGCCGCCCGGACGGTTCTTCTTCCCCAGGACGCTCGCGGCTTCCTACGATCATGCCGGGCTACGACGGGAGACCGGCATGGGCAAGAAGGCGTATCTCACCATTCTGACGGGCTTGGTGCTGGCCCTGGCGTACTCGATCGTGGGGCCGACGAATCCGGCGCACGCGGCGGCCGTGCGGATCATGCCGCTGGGCGACTCGATCACCGGCTCGCCGGGCTGCTGGCGGGCCCTGCTCTGGAACCGGCTGGTGAACGCGGGCCACACCGACATCGACTTCGTCGGCACCCTCGGCCCCCAGGGCTGCTCGGTCGCCCACGACGGGGACAACGAGGGGCACGGCGGGTTCCTGGCCACCAACGTCGCGGACCAGAACCAGCTGCCCGGCTGGCTGTCGGCGGCCAGGCCCGACGTGGTGCTGATGCACTTCGGCACCAACGACGTGTGGAGCAACCGGCCGACGGCGACCATCCTGGCCGCGTTCGGCAAGCTGGTGGACCAGATGCGGGCGAGCAACGCGAACATGAAGATCCTGGTCGCGCAGATCATCCCGATGAACCCGAGCACCTGCGGCGAGTGCGCGCAGCGGACGGTGGCGCTGAACGCGGCGATCCCGGGCTGGGCGGCCGGCAAGTCCACCGCGCAGTCGCCGATCGTGGTGGTCGACCAGTGGACCGGCTTCAGCACGGCCGCCGACACCTACGACGGGGTGCATCCCAACGCGGCGGGCGACAAGAAGATGTCCGACCGGTGGTTCCCGGCGCTGGCCGGCGTCCTGGGCGGCGGCGGCACGCCGTCACCGACGCCGACGCCCACCCCCACGGTGACCACGCCGCCGCCCACCGGCGGCTGCTCGGCGGCCTACAAGGTGGCGAACTCCTGGCAGGGCGGTTTCCAGGGCGAGGTCACCGTGCGCAACGCCGGCCAGACCACGCTGCCGGGCTGGACGGTGCGATGGTCGTTCACCGGTGGCGAGCAGGTGACGCAGTCGTGGAACACGACGCTCGGGCAGAGCGGCGCCGGGGTCACCGCGAAGAACGTGGGCTGGAACGGCTCGCTCGCGCCCGGTGCCACCGCGACCTTCGGCTTCCTCGCCTCAACCGGCGGCGCTCCCGGCAACCCGGCTCTCACCTGCGCGGCCGGGTGAAAAGTCGCCGCGCAGATGCCTGGCCTCAACCGGCGGCGCTCTCGGCAACCCGGCTCTCACCTGCGCGGCCGGGTGAAAGTCGCCGCGCAGATGCCTGGCCTCAACCGGCGGCGCTCTCGGCAACCCGGCTCTCACCTGCGCGGCCGGGTGAGATCCGCTTGTCCAGGCCGAGCGCGTGCACGACGAGATGATCGAGGGTGTCCATGAGGCGTTCGGCATCCGCGACGCCGCCCTGGGCGAGCCACAGGTAGAGGGAGTGGTCGATCATCGCGCCCAGGGCGGCGGCGGCGAGTTCGGGATCGAGGTCGGGAGCGATCCGGCCCGACCGCTGCCACCGCCTGATGGCGCCCGCCGTACGCCTGACCGAGGCGGCGCGGTGCCTGCTGCGCAGTTCCCTGAAGTCCTCGTTGAAGGTGGCGACCTGCTCGATGATCGCCATCATCCGGGCGTTGCGCAGGTACGCCTCGTAGTAGGAGCGGTTGGCGCCGCGCACCAGGGCGAGCGGGGTGCCGCCGGTCCTTCTGCCGCGGTCGCCGCCGAGCATCTCGGCGAACAGTTGCTCGGCGACCTCCCTGAACACCTCCTCCTTGGAGTCGAAGTAGGTGTAGAAGGTGCCGTAGGCCACATGGGCGCGCGTGGTGATCTGGGAGACGCGGGCGTCCAGGTAGCCGACCTCCTCGAAGACCTCCCGTGCGGCGGTGACGATCCGTTCGCGAGTACGGGAGCCTCTGCCGGTCAGCGACCCGGTGAGTAACGGTGTCATGTTGACGATTGTCCCCGCCGAGCCTTGACAGGCTCTTGCAGACGGCAGGCACTTCCTTTCAGGGGCACGATCGTGATCGGGGGCACCGCGCAGGACGCCCCGTATCGCTCCCGAGCGAGGCGGTACGGGGGCGCCCTCAGCGCGGCCAGGTCAACGGGCCTGCTCGACCACCTCGGCGAGCCGGGGCAGGACGGCGTCCGCGACGGTGATCTCCCGGTCGATGAGGCCGTTGGCGAAGAAGAGGTCGGCGGCGCGCTGCTGCTCGGCCACGAACTCGTCGCTGACCGCGTGCAACCCGAACGGCCGCCTGCGCAGCGCGTTCTCCCAGGCGTCGGGGTCTCCGCCGTCGTCGGCGGCGAACAGGGCGGCGGCCTCCCGGTAGTTCGCCTGGATCCAGCGGTCGGACTCCTGGAGGGCGGCCACGATCGCGGCCAGCTCGCCGGGCCGGCCCTCGGCGAAGTCGCGGCGGGTGAACCACAGCGAGCGATGGCTGAACAGCCCGTCGGTGGCGACCAGTTCCCGGGTGGACGCCTCCAGTTCGACCCGGGTGAGCGAGGGATAGGAGCCGACCCAGGCGTCGACCTTCCGGTCCAGGAACAGCTGGGCCGCTTCCGCCCCGGCGTCCACCGGTTCAATGTCCTTCCAGGTCAGGCCCACGCCTTCGAGCGCGAAGAGGAGCAGCGTGGTCTGCCAGGAGCCGTGCCCCAGCGCGACCCGCTTACCCGCCAGGTCGGCGGGGGAGCCGATCGGCGAGTCCTCGTGCACGATCAGCCGCCCGTTCTCGTGCCGGGAGCCGGACGTCGCGACGTAGACGACGTCGTGGCCCTTGCCCTGCGCGGTGACGGGCGGCGTGGAGCCGGTGCCGATGAAGTCGTAGCCGCCGTCGAAGAGGTGGTCGCCGTGCAGCGACGGCAGGCCCTCGGTGGCCGCGGGCCGGTCGCCCGAGGGGAGGCTGCGCAGGTCGACCCATTCGACGTCGGGGATCGACCGTTCCAGGATGCCCCGGTGGCGCAGCACCCACAGGGAGTTGTTACTGGGGAAATATCCGACTCGCAAGCTCATGAGCTAATTCCTTCCAGAAGTGGGGACTGAACACGGAGGTCACGCCCGCGCAGCAACGGGAGGACCTCCTCGCCGACGCGGTACGCCTCCTCCAGATGGGGGACGCCCGCCAGGATGAAGGCGTCGACGCCGAGCGAGATCAGCTCGTCCAGCCGCTCGGCGACCTGCTGGTAGCTCCCGACGAGCCCGAACGCCGGCCCGCCGCGCAGCAGGTGGAACCCGCCCCACACGTTGGGCTGCACCTCGAGGTCGCGGTAGCCGTTGACCGCCCCGGTGACGAAGGACCGGCTGCGCTGCCAGCCGATGGAGTCACCGGTCGCGCCGCGCAGCACGGACGGGTCGATGCCGTCCCAGCCGCGCCGGATCTCCTCCCACGCCTCCTCCTCGGTGTCACGCGCCAGGACCTCGACGCGCACCGCGAACTTCGGCGCCCGCCCGATCGTTTCGCTGTGCTCCCGCACCTGCGCGAACTTCTCCGCCAGCGGCTCGTACGGCTCCAGCCACGAGAGGTAGTGGTCGGCGTGCCGCCCGGCGGCCTGGATCGCCGCCTTGGAGGACCCGGAGAAGTAGATCTCCGGGAAGGGCTGCCGGGCGAGCGGCTCGGGCAGCCCCGCGCCCTCCACCCGGTAGAACCGCCCCTCGAAGTCGTACGGCCCGCCGTTCCAGACGCCCTTGAGCACGTCGAGGAACTCCGAGGTGCGCGCGTAGCGGTCGTCGTGGTCCACCTTGTCGCCCCACCAGAGCTGGTCGGGGCCGCCACCACCGGAGATGATGTTGTACACGACCCGCCCGCCGGTGGCCCGTTGGAGGCTGGCCGACATCCTGGCCGCCTGCACGGGATGCAGGAACCCCGGCTGGAAAGCGATCATGAACCGATAGGTGCTGGTCTCGCGGGCGAGCGTCGCGGCGGCCGCCCACGGGTCGTCCGTGTTGGGGAACGACGGCAGCAACCCACCGACGAATCCGGAGATCTCCGACGCGCGGGCGACGTCGGCCATGTGGTCCACGTAGCTGTAGCCGTCGGCGTGGCCGTCGCGGATGCCGGGCGTCAGGCTGCCCGGCAGCACCGGCGCCCACGCCCCCCGGCTCACCGTCCGCCGCCGCAGCGACTGCTGGTCGCCGTGGGTGCCGATCCGCCAGTAGATGTCAACGGGCATGCTCGTCCTCCTTCACCAGCAGGGGCAGCAACCGCTCCCCCAGCCGGTACGTCTCCTCGATGTGCGGCCGCGCCTCCAGGAAGAAGGTCGTGACGCCTCGCGCGAGGTAGCCACGGATGGCCTGTGCGACGGTCTCGTACGACCCGACCAGCCCGGCCGAGCCGAACCCGGTCCACAACGGCCCCCGCTCCGGAACCGCCTCGGGCTCGCCGCCGCTCCTGATCCACAGGGTGCGCGCCGCCTCCCACGCCTCCTCGTCGTCGTCCCTGGCCAGCACGGGCACCCGGAGCCCGGCCGTCGCGCGTCCCCGGGTCAGCGCGGCGATGCCCGCCTCCAGGTCGTCCTCCGGCCGGAACACGTGCACGTCGGCGTGCCGCGCGGACAGCGCCAGCGCCTCGGGTGAGGTGCCCGACAGATGGATCCGGGGGAACGGACGGCCCGACAGCGGCGGCTGGAACCCGCCGGACAGCACGTGGTAGAACCGCCCGTCGAAGCTGTAGCCCTCCTCGTGCCACACTCCCTTGGCCACGGTGAGGAACTCGTCCGCCCGGACATAACGGTTGGCGCCCGTCACGAAGTCACCCTGTGACCTGGCGACGGACCGATCGAGATCGACCGCCACCTGCCAGTCCAGCCGGTCGCCGGAGAACCGCTGCAACGAGGCCGAGATCTTCGCCGCGTAGACGGGCGTGGCGATCACCGGATGGAACTCCGCCACCACCCGCAACCACCTCGTCTGCCGCAGCAGCCCGGCGGCGACCACCAGGGACTCCTCGCCGCCGGCGTCGAAGGGCGCGAGCGCCCCGCCGAACGTCGCGATCTCCGCCGCCCGCCCCACCTGAGCCAGATGGTCGAAGGGCCCGAACGCGCCCCGCCGTACGTCGGAGACCACCGGAGGCAGTACGGCGTGCGCGCCCGGCTGCCAGTCGCCCCGGTTGCGGCGCAGCGGGTGCCGGCCGTCGCCCCGGGCGGGCAGCGTGATCAGGAACCTGGGCATTCAGGCCACCGCCCGGTGTGCCAGTCGCTCCCGAGCCTGCGCCAGCGGCTCGGGAGCCACCCAGGAGGCGAGGTCGAAGTCGCCGGCGAGGAAGCCGTGCGTCTGCAGGAAGGTCTGCTGGATCGCGAGCAGGCCGAGCCGCTCACTGGACAGGTCGGGGTGCAGGGCGGTGTGGAAGTCGCCCCGGTAGGCGGTGGCCACGGCCTCCGCTCCCGAACCGGTCTCGCCCGCCAGGATCGAGCGGACGCCGTCGAGGTCGTCCGCCGCCCAGTCGGCCGCGCGCAGGCTCTGCTCCAGGAAGGCGACGACCAGGTCCGGGTGACGGTCGAGGAGTTCCTCGTGCACGGTGATCGGACGGGGTGTGCCGTTGTTCACCCGGGTACGCGGGTCGGGGTGCGCGTCCAGGTCGACGGCTACCACGGCGCCGATCCGCCGCGCCTGCTCGGCGGCGCGGGCACCCTTGGCGTACACCGCGTCCACCTCGCCCGAGGCCAGTTCGGCGAGGCCCGGCCAGGACGGGGACGCGCTGCTCGCCACCTCCACGAACGTGACCTCCTCCAGGGTCAGGCCGGCCTGGGCGAGCGCGCCCTTGGCGCCGTGCAGCGCCATCGCGCGGGGGAAGCTCCGCGCGCGGGTCTCCGCCCAGCCCGGCAGCGCGATCCGGGCGCCGCGCAGCCCGGCGGCGCCGGTGATGCCGGAATCCGGCCGGACCAAGATCGACTGCCACTCCTCGATCCAGGTCAGGCCGATCAGCCGGGTCGGCGCGCCCTCGGCGCGGGCCGCCAGCGCGGGAACGTTCCCGCCCTCGCGGAACAGGCCGACCAGCCGGTGGTCGAAGTGGCGCGGGGCCAGCTCGGGCCCGGCGTCCTGCAGGACCCCCAGCTCCAGCCCCGACCGGCCGAACTCCTCGGCCAGCCAGCCGAGATTGTGGGCCAGGCCGCTGGCGGTGGGCACGGGGCAACGGGTGTACCAGATCTTGTCCGGCATGGGACTCCTCAACGGGAAACGGCGACGCCCAGATGGGCGAGGAACAGACGACGGTGTTCGGCGAAGGCCGGATCGTCACGGTCACGCGGATGGGGGAGATCGATGGGCCGGTCCACGGCGAACCCGCCCTCGCGCAGCACCACGACCCGGTCGGCGAGCCGTACGGCCTCCTCCACGTCGTGGGTGACCAGCACGACGGCCGGGCGGTGGCGCTCGCACAGCTCGGCGACGAGCTCCTGCATCTGCAGGCGGGTGAGCGCGTCGAGCGCGGCGAACGGCTCGTCGAGCAGCAGCAGCTCGGGGTCGCGGACCAGCGCGCGGGCCAGCGCGACCCGCTGCGCCTCGCCGCCCGACAGCGTCGCCGGCCAGTGCCGCTCGTAGCCTTCGAGACCCACCTCGGCGAGCGCGTCGCGGGCGGCCCTCCCACGCGCGGCGGGCAGCCCGAGGGTCACGTTGGCGAGCACCCGCCTGGCCTGCACCAGCCGGGGTTCCTGATAGACGGTCGTACGGCGGGGCGCGGCCAGGACGGTTCCCTCGTCGGGGAGTTCCAGGCCGGCCAGGATGCGCAGCAGGGTGGTCTTCCCGGTGCCGCTGGGACCGAGCAGGGCGACGAACTCGCCGCGCCTGATGTCCAGGTCGATGCCCGAGAGGACCTGTTTGGCGCCGAACCTCTTGGACAGGGCGCGGATGCGCAGGGCGAGATCGGCCGGCTCGTCCGGTTGGGCGGTCATCGTGCCGCCACGTGGGAGCGCCAGGGCATGGCCAGCCGTTCCACGCCTCTGATCGCCAGGTCGATGGCCAGCCCGAGCACGGCGTAGATCAGGATGCACAGCACCATGTAGTCGCTGCGGTAGTACTGCTGGGCGAGGGTCACCAGGTAGCCGATGCCCTCGGTCGCGCCGATCTGCTCGGCGGCGATGAGGCCGGTCAGCGCGACCGACAGGCAGATGCGCAGGGCCATCAGGATGCTGGGCAGCGCGCTCGGGATGATCACCCCGAAGGCGAGCCCGAACCCCTTGAGCCCGAACCCGCGCGCCGCCTCCACCACCTTGCGGTCCACACCGCGCACTCCCAGGTAGGAGTAGGCGTACATGGGGCCGGCGGACGCCACCGCGATCAGCAGGACCTTGAACGTCTCGCCGACGCCGAACCAGGAGATGAACAACGGCACCAGCGCCAGGAACGGCACCGCCCGTTTCATCTGCATCGTCGGATCGACCAGCTCCTCGCCGAGGGCCGACAGTCCCGCGACGACCCCCAGCACCAGGCCGACGCCGCCGCCGAGCAGCACGCCCAGCCCGGCCCTGACCGCCGAGGCCGCGACGTAGTCGCCGAACTGCCCGGTGGCGACCAGCTCCCGCAGCGCGCCGACCACGGAGGCCGGATGGGCCAGCACGTCGGCCGGGATGCCTCCGCCGGCCGATCCGACCCACCACGCCGCCAGCAGCAGCGACGGCACCGACACCCTGAGTACCACCGACAACCCAGGGTGCCGTCGCCGCTTCCCCAGATGCTCAGGCTCAGCCAGCCGCTGAGCACCCACCCCCCAACCCTCTAGGCGCGGGCTCACCGCCACATCCGGAGTTCCGCCTACTCCCCCGCCCGAGCCGCCGCCCTGACCGGTGTCGTTGTCCGGATTGGTGTCGTGGTGAGTCGTTTCCAGAGTCATCTGGATCGCCCCGCCTTCAGGTCGAAGATCACGTCGGCAGGGTCGATGTCGGCGGGCAGCACGCCGTACTTCCTGAAGATCTTCGCCACGTCCGCGATGGCGGCGCCGTCGGCGGCGGTGGCGGGGCGCGGGACCTCGGCGTACCGCGCCTTGGCGATCTCCTCGGCGAGCCGGGCGCCGGAGACGGCGGTCGGTCCCTGGGCGAGGAAGACGTTCTGGAACTTGTCCGGCGACTTCCGCGCCTCCTCGGTCAGCTCGGCCATCACGTCGAGGTAGACCTGAACGACCTTCGGATGCCGCTGGAGCAACTCGGTCCTGGCGGCGAACATCGACAGATCCTGGTCCTTCAGATCACGCCCGTGCACCAGCACCCTGGCCCCCTTGGCGACGACCTCGGGATAGGCCCGCACGATCGCCCACCAGGCGTCCACCTTCCCGGTGGCGAAGGCGGAGGCGCCCTGGTCCGGGTTGAGGTAGACCCTCTTCACCTGCTCGGCCGGGACGCCCGCCTCCTCCAGGGCCAGCAGGAGGAGATACTCCCCCCGGCCGCCCTTGTTCACGGCCACCTGCTTGCCCGCCAGGTCCCGCACCGACCTGACCGGACTGTCAGCCGGCACGACCAGCCCGTCGGTCTGCGGGGCCGCCGGATCGGTGACCCGGTCGGTCACCGAGAAGATCTTGATGTCCTTGCTGTTGGCCAGATAGCCGAGCACCGGCGAGAAGGCGCCCTCCAGCACGTTGACCGACCCCGAACGGACCGCGTCGACGGTCGCGGTGAAGGAGGCGTAGCTGCCGCCCCACTCCACTTCGGCCCCCACCTCCGCCAGCCGCTTCTCCAGGACCCCCGCGCGTTTGGCGTAGGCGAGCACCCCGGAGTTCCCGGGATCCTTCAGCTTCAGCACGGCCCCGCCACCCGCCGAGCCCTCCACCTCCGTCGAAGACCCCCCGCACGCGCCGGCCAGACACACGAACACGACAGCGACGACCCAGCCGATGACACGACGAGGAGATCTCCTCATGACCTTCACAGCTCCTTACCCAGTCGAAAGCATTCCCTATATTCCAGGTAGGTTTAAAGGGTGTCAACCGGCAAGCGCTCAGGAAGTTCCACGAAGGAGCCCCAACGATCACCCGCTTCGCAGGCACGCTCGGGGTTCACGACCCGTCGGCACCTTCCACCAGCAGGCCGCCGGTGCGTGCGTCACGCCGGATGCGGATCAGCACCGGGCTGTAGACATAGACGGCGTCACGGGCGAACGAGTCGAGCACGGCCGCGCGCAGGATTCCCACCGCGCGGAGGTCGGGCATCACGCACATGGCGGCGAACAGGTCCAGCACAGCTTGGTGCCGCAACCCGGTGACGCCGGAGCGTGTACGTCCGAGACCGTCGTCCGCTTTCCACACAAAGAACGGAGCGCCTGTGGCCGAGGCTGCCGCGGCGCCCGCGTGTTCACCGTGGCCGCTCACGGGACCTGCCCCTCCGCATCGCGCATCTGCTCAACGAGATCAATGATGCTGCGCCCTCGCACGATCAGCGGGCCGGGACAGTTCCAGGTGGGGACGGCGTAGAAGAATCTGGAGGCCACGCCGTACCAGATGACCCACGATGCCTCACCCTGGTCGAGGGCGACGGCAGCGGCCTTGCGATCGCGATCGAATGTACGGCGCCGCACGTCCACCGTCTTCCCCCCGTGCGCGTGTCGTGCCGTTCTGACGTGTCTCACGAGTCGGGGAAGCCTTCCTTGTCTGGGAGCCTGTCGAGCGTCTTCGGCTCCGGGGCGGATCGCGCGAGATCTTGCTCTGCTAATCGCCGGACGAGTTGAGCACCGTCGTCGGTTCGCAGGTAGTGGACGCAGCCCGCCGCCATCTCGGCTGAGGTCAGCGCTGATCGGCGGGCGGCCCACCAGGTGCCCGTGTCGCTCACCCATGCCCACCAATGATCGAACTTCTCTTCGATCGCGTCGATCGTGGCCGGGACGGTTTCGTCGTCCGCGGCCCACACCACCCTTTCGGTGGCATCACCGGGAGTCACGGACCTATCGTGAACGGAGAACATCCGCTGAGCTTTCAAGGCGGCTGAAAGCCGACATCAGAATCTGGTGGTGTGATGGAAGGGCACGAGCGAGTGGGGACTCGGGTAGCCGCTCTACGCAAGGAGCGGGGATACAGTCAGCGCCAACTCGCCAAACAAGCCCATATTTCCTACAGCTTGCTCACAAAGGTGGAATCAGGTCACCTGCCCGCGTCTCCGGCTTTCATCGGCGCAGTGGCTCGGGCGCTGCGGATCGACGTCCCCAGGATCACCGGGCAACCCTACGAAGATCCGACGACGCGCTGGTCACGGCTGCAGGCGACGATCGAACCCCTCCGGTTCGCCCTTCTCACCTGGGATCTCCCACCGGAAGATATGCGGCCTCGTCCCATAGAAGAGCTTTCAGCAGACGTCCAGCACGTTTCCCAGCTTGGCCGAAATGCGCGCTATCTCCAGCTCGGCCACCATTTGACGCCGCTTCTTGAGGAATTGTCGGTGGCCGTCCAGACAACGGGAGACCCACGACTTTATGCATTACTGGCCGAAGCGTATGGAGGGGTGTCAGGGCTAAGCCACCAACTCGGGTACGCCGACCTCCGGAGTCTCGCACTTGATCGCATCGAATGGGCTGCTGTGCGATCCCAGGACCCCCTGAGGATCGTTCGCACGAAATGGTCTCGCGGGGCGTCACTTCTCGGTGCCACCGCCTACGACCAAGGTCTGAGACTCATGGAGCGTGCGCGTGGCGACGTCGGCGAGGACGTCGGCCGGATGGGCGCTCCCGCGTTGAGCGTCTACGGGTCTCTTCACCTGCGTTCGGCCGTCCTCGCCGCCCGGGCCGGACGGGCGGCGGTCGCGGACGACCATCTGCGAGCAGCCCGCGAGACGGCCCGTCTCCTGCCCGAAGGGCACGGGAATCCCTACGGTATGGAATTCGGCAGAGCGAACACGGAACTGCACGCCGTCTCGGTCGCCGTCGAACTGGCCGACGGCGCAACCGCCCTTCAACGGGCGGGCGCCCTCCGGCGTCCGCCCGGCGTACCGGGCGGACGCCACTGGATGAGCCTGCCCCTACCGCCCGATGTCCCGCCTGTACGCGCGGGACACCACTGGCTGGAGGTCTCCAGGGCCTGGTTCTACCACGGCGACAGACGTCAGTCCTTCAAGGCGCTGGCCGAGGCCAGGAAGGTCTCCCCGCAGCAGGTCCGGCACCACCCGATGGCGCGCGACCTCGTCTACGCCATCGCGGGCGCGGAGGCCCGCCCGACGGAACACCTGCGCTCCTTCATCGCGTGGATAGGAGAGACGGCGTGACCTGGAGGCGCGCCGTACGGAGCAGAACTTCCTGATTCTGCCGGTCCGACGACACGGCGCGTCCAACCCGGATCGGTAGCCGAACAACTCGGTGACCTCGCGGAGGAGTCAATGCACTCTATGTGCAGTTTTCTTTTCGCAGATATGGGCAATTAGGGTGTGATTGGACGGGAGTATTGGACCTGAAAAAAAAGGGGCACCTGCAAGCGATTGCAGGTACGCCGTGGATACCGGCCACATCTGGATGTGGAGGCCTGCTCGGGATTCATTAATGCCGGCTTACGAGTGACGGCGTGACGGTTCACCATTCGGAACTACCTGCCGCTTGAAATGCATAGACGGATTTAAAGCGGCAGGCGCGGGGCCGGGCGGCCTCGTTACCCAATAGACGTTGATCATGTTCGTGGCGGCTCGTTACAGTTGGGCGCCTCGCTCCCCGTCTCCAGGAGTGCCCTCATGCGCCGCCACCGTTTCGGCCGGGTCGCGGCCGCCCTCGCGGCGGTCTATCTGGCCGCCGTCGTCGTCCTCGGCGTCGTCGCGCAGGTCACCGGCGACATCTCCCCCATCTGGGTGGTCGTCGTGGACCGGCATGGCTTCACTATCGACGACTTCCCGCCGTGGTGGTGGCTCGTGGTCGTGCTCGTCCTGATCGCGGCGGTGCAGGCCTGGGCGTACTGGCAGGTGCTGCGCGGCCGCGAGCAGGGCGAGGCCGCGCGGCACGGCAGGGAGGTCCGCCTGCTGCGGGCCGTACTCTACGTCAGCGTCGGAAACAGCCTGCTCCTGCTCCTGCCGATCCCGTACACCTGGTGGCGGGGGCTGGTCTCCGTGCTGATCCAGCTGGTCACGACCTGGCTGTTCTTCCGCGTGCTGCGCGGCACCGCCCCTCGATGGCTGCGGCTGCTCATCCTCGTGACAGGGACACTCTGCGCGGTGAGCGACCTGGCCACCACCGTCGCATGGGGCCTGGGCGGCGACCTGTTCGCCGGTATCACCGGTCTGCTCTGGGTGCAGAATCTCAGCTGGTCGATGTGGATGGTGTCGCTGCTGGTAGCCCAAGCGCGGGACCCGCGCTGGAGCGCGGCGACCGTGCGGTTCGGCCTCGCTGCGGTGATCATGTCGCTCCTCCAGCCCACCTCGTTCATGACGGTCAGCTTGGGGGACGAGGTGGCCTGGGAAGAGCTGTTCTACGATCTCCTGCGCGCGCTATCCGTCTTCGGGCTGGTCTGGCACGCCCGATCCGCGCACGACCTGGGCAGTCTCCCGCCTCCGGCGCCCCGGCCACGGTCCACGCGAGCGCCCGCCAGGCGATGGCCGCTGCCCATGGTGGCGATCGTGCTCCCTCTGCTTCCGGCGGCGGCCAACCTCGCGAACGCGATGCCGTTCTGGCTCGGGCCACAGAACGTGTTGTCGAACGCCGTGCGCGAGAACGGCAGTTTCGAGCTCTCCATCGCCTGGTATGCCCTCGACCTCCTCGTCGGCGTCGGCATCCCATCGCTGCTGATCTTGGCCGCCGTCTGGTGGCGCACCCACCGCCTCCTGCGGGCCACGACGCTGACCCTGTTCTTGCTGGCCGCCATAGCCGTGAGCACGTTCGCCGAGGTGAGCCCCGACCTCCACGGGGAGCTGCCGCTCTATCCGGACAGCCTGTTCGTCAAGGACGGCGCGCTCGTGTCCACCGGAATCTCCCCGCTGTGGTACGGCTTGGCGCTCACCGCCTCCGCTCTCATCCTGCTGATCGGATACGCCGCCCCGCCCACCCAGCGCGTGCGACGCAATGTGCTCGTCGCCTGTCTCGCATCGGTGGTGATGCTCTGCCTCCTCCCCGCGGCGGACCAGGCCCGCGGGCCCGTCACCACGGCCCAGGAGTGCGACCCGCCCGAGCCTTGGGAACTGCAGTTGCGGGAAGGGCGACGAGCGCGCGAGCTGACCGCCGAGCAGATGTTCGTCTGCGCCCTCCGCCAGGAGAACACCGGCCTGCGGCAGTTCGCCGCCACCACGCCCGACCAGATCGTGCTCGGCTACGGCCGCTGGATGTGCGACCTCCACACGCGCAACGACTCGCAGCAGCTGGCCCGCTGGAAGGTCGACCGCGACGACCTGACCTATCCGCTCGCCGGCATCTGCCCCAGCGCCGCCGCCATCGTCCAGGCCGCACAGGCGGAGGAGGACAAGGAGATGGCGCAGCTGGAGGCGGAGTCCCAGCGCAGGTGCGACGCGACGCCACACCACCGCCCGCGCATCGAACCGGCCAAGGCGACCCGGATCAAGGAGCCCCTGTGGACCGACTACGGGGTGCTGCAGACATACGAGAGCGAGGAAGATCCGAATCTGGACCCCGGCAACAGGCTGGTCTCCTCCGAACCCGGCATCCTGACCGTCCTCACCCATTCCGACTTCGACATCTGCGTCACCGTCGAGACCTACACACGCCGCCCACCCGTGGAGACCAAGGGCTGGGATACGGTCGTCGAAGTCGGCTACCACAGCCCCACGGGCGAGATCGTGCTCACTGACTTGCTCAGCGGCACCGAACTGCCCGACCTGTCGCTCAACCGCCGCGCGGGCCACTACCGGATCCGCGTGCACTACGCCTGGTTCCCCTGGAAGGGCGAGGACCATGCCGCCCAGCGGCTGCTGATCATGGCGTACCCGGCGCCCGGCGACAAGGAGATCGTCTACCGCAAGTGATCATTTGGGGCTGGACCAGCGGGTGGGCAAAGGCGTGGCCGGCTGCCCGCGCCGTACCCGCGCAGATGGGAGGTCTCCACGCGTACGCCGCGATCTACCCCATTTTGGACAGCCTGGGCGTCTCCTTCATGCAAGGAGATCGCACCAGCTGCAGGCGGTACGGCCTCGCGTCGCCGTACGTGGTCATCCCTTCATCGCTCCTGAGGCCAGGCCGCCGATGAGTTGTCGTTCGGCGACGGAGTAGAAGGCGAGCGCGGGGACCATGGCGAGTACGACGTAGGCGAGGATGCGTGCGGTGTCGGCGCTGTACTGGCCCTTGAACTGCTGCAACCCCACGGGGAGCGTCCACCAGTCGGGATCGTTGAACACGACCAGGGGGAGCATGAAGTTGTTCCAGCTGCCCACGACCGCGAGCACCGAGACGGTGGCGAGCGCGGGGCGGGCCATCGGCAGCAGGATGCGCCAGAAGAAGCCGAAGGGCGTGCAGCCGTCGAGGGTCGCGGCCTCCTCGATCTCGCCGGGGATGGTGCGGAAGAACTGCCGCAGGATGATGATCGTCACCGGCAGGCCGAAGGCGGCCTGCGGCAGGATCACCCCGAACGGGTTGTCCAGCAGGTCCAGCGACCGGAGCAGGACGAAGAGCGGCAGGATGGCCACCGCGAACGGGAACATCAGCCCGACCGCGAAGAACGTGAACAGCAGCTCGCGTCCCTTGAAGGCGAAGCGGGCGAAGATGTACGCCGCCATGGCGGACACCATGACGACGATCAGCGTGGTGGCCAGGGCGATGACGGTGCTGCTGCCGATCTGCCGCCAGAACGACGAGGAGAACAGGACGTCGGTGTAGTTCGAGGGCACCCAGGGGTCGGGCAGGCCGAAGGGGTTGGTCGAGAGCTGCTGGTTGTTCTTGAAGCCGCCGAGCACGCCGAAGACGATCGGCACGACGATGAAGCTGCCGATCACCCAGACGATCGTGTGCAGGCCGATGCCCTTGAGCCGGACGACCACCCGCGAGGGGGCCTCGCGCGCGTGGTTGCTCATCGAGAGCTCCTTCACTGGAAACCCCGGACTTCAGCCCTGGGGAGGAAAGCGAACGTGCCGTGTAGCGGTGTAAGGGACGTCGGTGCGCCGTCATGGCGGAATGGCGTACCCAGGGGCGGTGCCGCTGTTAGGTTCCTGGTGTGCGGACGGCGTACAAGTCTCGGGCCTATCCGACCCCCGAGCAGGTGGCGGTGTTGAACCGTACGTTCGGGTGTGTGCGTGTGGTGTGGAACCAGACGCTCGCCTGGCGGCGCCAGCGCTGGCACACCGAGCAGGCGTCTACGAGCGTGTCGCAGGCCAGCGCGTTCCTCACCGGGCTGAAACGTGCCGAGGGGTACGCCTGGCTGAGCGAGGTGTCCTCGGTGCCGTTGCAGCAGGTTCTGCGGACCCAGCAGCGGGCGTTCGCGAACTTCTTCGCCCTCCGGGCCCGATATCCGCGTTACAAGTCGCGGCACGGCCGGCAGAGCGCGGAGTACACCCGAAGCGGGTTCCGCTACCGGGACGGGCGGCTGCGGCTGGCGAAGATGGAAACACCACTTGCGTTCGTGTGGTCCTGGCCCGGGGTGGACCCGGCGTCGGTCGACCCGTCCACGGTGACCGTCTCCCGGGACCCCGACGGCCGCTGGTACGTCTCCCTCGCCGTCGAGATCGCCGACCCCGAGCGGCCCCCGGCTACCGGCGCGGTGGTCGGTATCGACCTGGGCATCAAGGACTTCGCGGTCACCTCCGGCGGGCTGAAGATCGCCAATCCCCGGGCTTTGGCCGCGCGGGAACGTAACCTGGCCCGGTATCAGCGCAGGATGGCCCGCAAGGTGAAGGGCTCGAACAACCGGGTGAAGGCGAAGGCGAAGGTCGCCCGGGCGCATCGGAAGGTCCGCGCGTCCCGCACGGATTTCCTGCACCGCACCTCGGCCGGGCTGGTCCGCGACCACGATGTGATCGTGATCGAAGACCTGGCTGTGAAGAACATGGTCCGCAACCGGTCGCTGGCCAAGGCCATCTCCGACTGCGGCTGGGGCGCGTTCCGCCGGATGCTCGAGTACAAGAGCGCCAGGTACGGCCGGCATCTGGTCGTGGTGGACCGCTGGTTTCCCTCCTCGAAGACCTGTAGCGGGTGCGGGCATCTGCTCGCCGAGCTTTCGCTTTCCATCCGGACGTGGCAGTGCCCGTCCTGCGGCACCCGGCATGACCGGGACGTCAACGCCGCGAAGAACATCCTGGCGGCAGGTCGTGCCGTGACCGCCTGTGGAGGTGACGTCAGACATTCCGGGCCTGCCCGGGTGCAGTCGCCGGTGAAGCAGGAACCCCAGCCTGTGAAGGTTGGAATCCCCCGCCTTTAGGCGTGGGGAGGAAGTCAACTCCCGCCTCCCATGTTCGTGACCGCTCCCTGGATGTCTCTGCGCATGACGAATCGCTGGTAGCCGAGGGCGAAGACGAGGCTGATGATGAACATCACCACGCTGATCGCGCTGGCGTATCCGACCTGGAACCTCTTGAAGCCGAACTCGAACATGGTGACCGCCATCGTCTCCGAGGCGTGCACGGGACCGCCGCCGGTGAGCACCCAGACCAGGTCGAAGAGCTGGATGGCGCCGATGACGCAGAGGAAGACGCTGATCCGGATCGTCGGGCCGAGCAGCGGCAGGGTGACGTAGCGGAAGATCTGCCAGCTGTTCGCCCCGTCGATCGCGGCGGCGTCGGTGACCTCGGTGGGGATGCTCTGCCGCCCCGCCAGGTAGAGGATCATGTGGAAGCCGAAGTACTTCCACGTCATCACGATGAACAGCGAGTACATCACCGTCGAGGGTTCGGACAGCCAGGTGGAGGCCAGCCCGTCGAGCCCGACGAAGCCGAGCACGCTGTTCGCCAGGCCGTGCTCGGGCGAGAAGACCATCGTGAACAGGACGCCCGCGATGACCTCGGAGAGCACGTAGGGGGCGAAGAACAGCAGCCGGTAGAGGGCCCGGCCGCGCATCCGCTGGTTCAGCAGCATGGCGATGGCGAGCGCCAGCGGGAGCTGGATCACCACCGACATCAGGATCAGCAGGAAGCCGCGCCAGAGGTCGCCGAGGAAGATCTCGTCGGCGAACAGCCGGGTGAAGTTGTCGAATCCGATGAAGTTGGTCGGCAGGACGCCGAAGCCGTTCCACTTGAACAGGCTGGCGTAGCCCGCGAGCAGGATGGGCGCCAGCACCAGCAGGCAGAACAGCACCAGCGCCGGGAGCAGGAACAGGAGGATGGTCGTCAGACGCCGGACCCGAGGCCGGCGGCCGGCGGCTCCGCCGGCCGCCGGCCCGGACCCGCGAGGCGGCGTCACGCCGTCCCGGGATCGTGTGATCGTTCTCACCACGTCGCTACTCGGTCTTCGCCGTCGCGGTGATCGCCTGCACGACCTGCTCCGGGGTCTTGGTGCCCGCGATCAGTTCGGCGACGCTGTCGTTCACCTGCTGTCCCACGGCGGGCGGGTACGCCTGGTCGAGGTAGAGCTGGAAGCCGGTCGCGGCGGCCAGGTTCTCGGTGATCAGCTTGGCGTGCTGGTCCTTGACCGCGCCCTCCACGCCCTTGACGACCGGCTGGACCACGCCGGTCTCCACGGTCCTGCGCTGGTTCTCCGGGGTGGAGATGAACTTGAGGAAGTCCACGGCCTGCGGCGGCGCGTCCGCTCCGACGGAGAACCCGCCGCCGCCCCCGAGGGCCTCCGTCGCCGCTCCCTTGCCGCCCTCGACGGACGGGAAGGGGAAGAAGCCGAGGTCGGCGCCGAGGTCCTTGGAGGTGTCCCGCTGCACGTTCGGCGACCACTGGCCCATCAGCTCCATGGCCGCCTTGCCGTTGCCCATCGTGGCGGCCTGCCCGCTCGGGGTGTCGTAGTCGGCGCCGAGGAAGCCCTTCTGGAACGGTTCGAGGTCCGCGAGTTCCTTGACCTTCTGCCCCGCCGCGATGAAGTCGGGCTGCTCGAAGGACTTGTCGACGGCCGCCTTCTTGAGCGCGTCGAGCCCGGCGATCCGCATGGCGAGGTAGGTCCAGTAGTAGTGACCGGGCCACTTGGCCTTGCCGGCGAGGGCGATCGGCGTGGTTCCCGCCGCCTTCAGCTTCTTCACGTCGTCGATGAACTCGGTCCAGGTGACCGGCGGCGCCTTGATGCCCGCCTTGGCGAACAGCGGCTTGTTGTACCAGAAGCCGACCATCCCGATGTCGTACGGCACGCCGTACGTCTTGCCGCCGGACTGGTAGGCGGCCAGTGCGGCCGGGGACAGGGTGCCGGACCAGGAGGAGATGTCGGCGGTGAGGTCCTTGATCAGGTCCGCCTGCACCTGTTGCTCCATGACGCCGCCGCCCCAGGTCTGGAAGATGTCGGGGGCCTTGCCCGACTGGGTGACGGTGGTCAGCTTGGCCTTGAACGCCTCGTTCTCCAGCGCGGTGATCTTGATTTTCACGTTGGGGTTCTTGGCTTCGAACTCTCGCGCCAGCTGCTCCCATACGGGCTGCATCGGCTTGATGTTCTGGATGTGCCACCACTCGATGGTCGTGGCCGTGGACCCCGGGTCCGCTTCGTCCTGGCCGCCGCCGCAGCCCGCCAGGAGCAATGCGGTCGCGGCCAGGAGTGCCGCACTTCGCCGACTGAACGACATGTCAGTGGTTCCCTTCCTCGACGGAGAGAGAGGATCGAGGCATGCGAGAGAACGGGCTCACGCTCGCAGCCGCGCGCAACCTGTTGATCCGAAACTTTCGGGTTGGTTCCGATAGTTTCACGTGACGTTACAGTGGGTTTTCAGCCGGATCAACGGCCGTTGTCGGTCCGTTACGCGGACATGCGAAAGCCGCCCCCGCTGGAGGCGGCTTCGGCGATCCCTCAGACTCCGTCGATCTCGGGGAAGTGGCAGGCCACCCACTGGCCGTCGGCGACCGGGCGGACGACCGGCTCCTCCTCCGCGCAGCGCGCCCGCGCCTTCGGGCAGCGGGTCCGGAAGCGGCAGCCGCTGGGCGGCCAGACCGGGGACGGCGGCTCCCCCTTGATCAGCTGATCGGCCGGGGGCAGCGCGAGGCGTCCGCCGGGGATGGAGGCGAGCAGCGCCCGGGTGTAGGGATGGGCGGGCCGGTTCACCAGGGTCTCGCCGGGGGCCAGCTCGCAGATCTTGCCGAGGTACATCACCAGGACGCGGTCACTGATGTTCTTCACCACGGCGAGATCGTGCGCGATGAAGACCAGGGTGAGCCGGTAGCGCTCCTTCAGGTCCTCCAGCAGGCCGAGGATCTGGGCCTGCACCGAGACGTCGAGCGCGGAGACCGGCTCGTCGCAGATCACCACCTCGGGCCGCAGCACCAGCGCCCTGGCGATGCAGATGCGCTGGCACTGGCCGCCGGAGAACTCGTGCGGCCGGCGCCCGGCCGCCGTCACCGGGTCCAGCCCCACCGCCTCCAGCATCTCGTCGACCCGGTCCGCGCCCTCTCCCCACACCCGGGGCCCCTCGGCCACGATGTCTCTGACCTTCCGCCTCGGGTTCAGCGACGAGATCGGGTCCTGGAAGATCATCTGGAGGCGTCTGCGGGTCTCCCGCAGCTTCTCGCCCCTCAGCGAGGTCATCTCGACGCCGTCGAGCCGGATCGAGCCGCTCAGCGGGGCCGGCAACTGCATGAGGGCCCTGGCCGTCGTCGACTTCCCGCAGCCGGACTCGCCGACGATGCCGAGGGTCTCCCCGCGCGCCACGTCGAAGCTGACCCCGGACACCGCGTGGACCCTGCGCCCCTTCCCCGCCGGGAACTCCACCACGAGGTCCTCGACCCTGAGCACGACATCCGCGTCCGCACGAAGGTGGGCCGTACCGCTACCTGCCACGACTTTCCGTCCCCTCGACGATTCCCGCCCCGGTCCCGACGGGGAACCAGCAGGCGTACAGGTGGTCCGGGGTCTCCGCCCGCACGAGCGGCGGCTCCTCCGTCTCGCACCGCTCCCCCGCGTACGGGCAGCGCGGCTGGAAGCGGCAGCCCGGCGGCAGCCGCGCCGGGTCGGGCGGCCGGCCCTCGATGACGCGCAGCCGGTGGTGGCTCGGGTCGTCGAGCCGCGGGATGGCCTGCAACAACGCCTCGGTGTAAGGCATCCGCGTCCGCTCGAACAGCGCCGCGGCGGGCCCGCGCTCGACCACCTTGCCGGCGTACATCACGATGACCTCGTCGGCCCACTGCGACACCACCGCGAGGTCATGGCTGACCAGGATCATCGCCAGGTCGCGCTCCTCGCGCGCCCGGTGGATCAGGCGCAACACCTGGTCCTGGATGGTGACGTCGAGCGCGGTGGTGGGCTCGTCGGCGAACAGCACGTCGGGGTCGCACGACAACGCCATCGCGATCGTGACGCGCTGGCGCATCCCGCCGGAGAGCTGGTGCGGGTAGCGGCGCAGCACCTGGGCGGGCTCGGGGATGCCGACGGAGGCCAGCAACCGCACCGCCTCCTGCCTGGCCCGCTTCCGGTCCATCCCCAGGTGCACCCTGAGCGGCTCCATGACCTGCGTGCCGATCGTCCTGACCGGGTTGAGCGCCGTCATCGGATCCTGGAACACGGTGGCGAACCGGGTGCCGAGGATCTCCCGCTTCTCCGCCGGGGCGAGGTCGCCGATCTCGCGGCCCTCCAGGTAGACCTGGCCGCCGCTGACCGCTCCGGCGCCCGGCAGCAGGCCCAGGATGGTACGGATCAGCATGGACTTGCCCGAGCCCGACTCCCCCACCACGGCGAGCGTTCTGCCGCGTTCGAGGGTGAAGGACACGCCGTCCACCGCGCGGACGGTGCCGCGCGGGGTCTCGAAGTGGGTGCGCACGTCGGCGACCTGGAGCAGGGTGCCCGCCACCTCGTGCTCCCCGGTCGGCAGCGGGGTGGCCGCGCTCGGCCGCGCGGGCTCGAGACCGCTCTGCCGTACGTCGGTGAGCGCCCTGAGCCGGTCGCCGACGAGGTTGAACGAGAGCACGGTCAGGAACATCACGAATGAGGGGGCCAGCACGATGTGCGGGGCCGTCTCCATGATGCCCCGGCCCTCGTTGATCAGGCCGCCCCAGGTGGGGGTGGGGGCCTGGACCGAGAGGCCGAGGAAGGCCAGGCCGCCCTCCGCGACGACGGCGACGGCCATGCCGATGAACGCGTACGACGAGGCGGGCAGCGCCACGTTGGGGACGATCTCCCGCAGCAGGATCCTGCTGTCGCGCGCGCCCAGGGCCCGCGCGGCGACCACGAACTCCCGTTCGGCGAAGGCCATCGTGGCGCCTCGGATCAGGCGGGTCCACGCGGGGACGCCGAGCACGCCGAGCACGATCAGCACGTTGCTCAGGCCGGCCCCGGCGAAGGCGACCACGGCCAGTGCGAAGACCAGCGCGGGGAAGGCCAGCGCGATGTCGTTCACCGCCATGATCACCGCGTCGGCGGCCCGTCTGCGGTAACCCGCGATGAGGCCGAAGGGCGCGCCGATCACGAGACCGAGCAGGACCGCGCCGATGCCGACGCCGAGCGATACCCGCGCGCCGTACACGACTCGGCTCAGCATGTCCCGGCCCAGGCCGTCGGTGCCGAACGGGTGGGCCGGGCTCGGGCCCGACTGGGGGGCGCCCGCGAGGGTCTCGTCGTAGCGCGGCAGCGGCAGCAGGTCGGCGAAGATCGCGGCGAGCAGGAGCAGCCCGATCCAGCCGGCCGACAGCCAGAAGGTCCAGCCCAGCCGCCTAGGCACGCCGGATCCTCGGGTCCACGGCGGCGTAGACCAGGTCCACCGCGAAGTTCACCAGCACGTAGCCGACCGAGATCAGCACCACGCCTCCCTGCACGGTCAGGTAGTCACGAGCGAAGATGGAGTCCACGATGAGCCTCCCGATGCCCGGCAGGCCGAACAGCGTCTCGATGATCACGGCCCCGCCGATCAGGCCGCCCAGGTTGAGGCCGATGGCGGTGATCAGGGAGATCGCCGAGGGGCGCAGGGCGTGCCGCCACAGGATGCGGCGCGGCGACAGACCGCGGGCGCGGGCCAGCGTGATGTAGTCCTCCTGGAGCGTCGCGATCAGGTCGGTGCGCAGCAGCCGCGAGTAGACGGCGAGCTGGCCGACGGCGAGCGTGATCGAGGGGAGCAGCACCGACAGGAAGTTCCAGTAGGGATCGACGGAGATCGGGGTCCAGCCCGTCGCCGGCAGCATCCGCAGGTGCACGGCGAAGACCAGGATCAGCACCACGCCCAGCACGAACACGGGCGTGGAGAGCATGCCGAAGCTCAGCGTGGTCAGGGCCTGGTCGATCGCGCCACCCGCCCGGCGGGCCGCCGCGACGGCGAGCGGTACGGCGAGGGCGAGCGAGATGACCTGGGCGACGACGAGCAGTTCCAGCGTCACCGGCAGCCGGTCGACCAGCGCCTCCAGCACCGGGATGTCGGTGATGTAGGACGTTCCGAGGTCGCCGGTCACCACCCCGCCGAGCCAGTCCGCGTATCTGACGAACAGCGGGCTGTTCAACCCCATCTCCTGGCGGAGCTGCTCGCGCGCCTCCTCCGTCGCCGACATGCCCAGGATCTGCACGGTGGGATCGCCCGGCAGCAGGTTGAGCATGACGTAGGACAGGAAGGTGACGACGCCCAGGACCACCAGGAGCCGGATCACCTTGCGAAGGATCATGACGGGCTGAGCCAGACGAAGGTGAACGGATGGTAGGGCGTCGGCGTGCCGGTCAACGGCACCCCGGGTGAGCCGTCGGGCAGCTTGTGCTCGCCGATCCCCCTGACCTTGCTCTTGTAGACGACCGAACCGGTGGTCATGTGGTCGATGAAGATGTAGGGGACCAGCTCGCGCAGCCGCTGCTGGACCACCGCGTACGCCTGCTTGCGGGTCTCCTCCTGCGGGTTGCTCCGCCCGCTGTCGAGGGCGTTGCTCAGCTCGGTGTCCTTGAGGCGGGTGGCGTTGAGGGAGATCTTGCCGAGATCCTGGGCGTACGACTGGTGCAGCCGGATGTACTCCCCGTCGGGGTCGGCGGAGGTGAAGCCGACCGAGATGGAGACCTCGTAGTCACCGACGATCGCCCGGTTGACCAGGTCGGCCTGGTCGACCTGCTTGATGGAGACGTCCGCCCCGGCCTTGCGCCACATGTCCTGGGCCAGCTCGATGCCCTGCATGGTGTTCGGGTCGGGCACGGAGAGCACGGTGAAGGAGATCGGTCCCTTCTCCGCCTCCACCTCCTTGATCAGCGCGGTCGCCTTGGCCAGGTCGAAGGCCGGATAGTCGGCACCGGGGACGTACCACTTGGAGTCCTTCGACCAGGGGCCGTCGGCGACCTCGGTCAGGCCGGCCCGCAGGGTGGTGGCGAACGCCTCGCGGTCGGTCGCGTGCGCGAGCGCCTTGCGGACTCGGATGTCGTCGAAGGGCGGCTTGGCGGTGTTGAGCATGAAGGTGTACTCGGGGGCGCCCATTCCGGCGACGCGCCGCACGCCGTACGCGTCCTTCATGGCGCCGAACTTGGTGATGTCGTCGTCGCGGGTGGTGCCCATCGCGTCGATCCCGCCGGCCTCCAGGGTCTGCGCCCGGGTCTGGCTGTCGGGCAGGATCCTGAACTCGATCTCGTCGAGGTACGGCAGGCCGGTCCGCCAGTAGGCGGGGTTCCTGGCCACCACCATCCTGCTGCCGGCGGTGTACTCCTTGAACACGAAGGGGCCGGTGCCGACCGGTTCGCGGCTGGCCTTCTTCGGGTCGGCGAGCGACGCCCTGGGCACCATCATGCCGACCTGCGAGACGAGGTAGTTGGGGAAGGCCACCCACGCCTGCGACAACGACACCTTGACGGTCAGCGGGTCGGCCACGGTCACCGACTTCACCGGCCCGAACACCGTGGCGGTGAGCGGCGACGCCTTCTGGGCCTCCAGGTTGGCCTTGACCACCTCGGCGTCCAGCGCGTCGCCGTTACTGAACTTGATCCCGGGCCTGATCTTGATCGTCCACTCGTCGGAATCGGTGTTGGGGGTCAGCGACTCGGCCAGGTTGGCCTTCCACTCGCCGTCGGCCCCGATGCCGACCAGCGACTCCACGATCGGCGAGACCATGCTGTAGGTCTGCGCGGCGAACTGGTCGGTCACCGGGTTGAAGCCCGCCGCGTCCGCGCTGAGGCCGTAGACCAGGCGACCGCCCGCCACGGGTGACGCCCCTGCCGACGGTGGCCCGCTCGCCGCACCGGTGCCGGGCCGGGGGCCCGCGCTGCAGCCCGCCACCGCCAGCGATACGGCAAGAGCCACGAAGATCTTGAAGCGTCTCACTGCGCCTCCCTCGGTAGTCCCCCCGAGTAATTTCACCGATAGTACTATCGGTGAAATTCCAGACAACGGCCCAGCTCCACCTGTGATGCAATCGCTACCAGCGGATACGTCGCGAGGCAGACCGCTGGACCTATCGGCCAACGGCGGAATCGAAGGTGACATGACCACCGCACCACTGAGCCGGAACGAGGCCAAGGAGCTGACCAGGCGCCGCCTCCTCCGTGCTGCCCTGCGCATCCTCGACGAGGAGGGCGAGGCCGGTCTGACCACCGTCAAGGTCTCCCGCGCGGCAGGCATCGCCCAGTCGAGCTTCTACGTCCACTTCCGCGACAAGCAGGATCTCCTCAAGTCCCTCTGGCACGAGGGCGGCGGCCGGCTGCTCCGCGCGACGCACCAGGCCAGGAGCCTCTCCATCGAGGCGCCCACCGATCGCGAGCGGTTCCGTGACGCCTTCCGGATACCGCTGGAGTCGATGTGCCGCCATCCCGAGCTGTTCCGGATCAGCCGGCGCGTCCGGCACGACCCCGGGTCACCGCTCGCGGAGTTCGCCCGCGAGGCGGAGAAGATCAGCCGCGACCTCCTGGTGGAGGATCTGATCGCGTCCGGTTTCACCGCCGGCACCGAGCAGGAGCGGCGCCGGGTGGAGATGATCGCCGACTGCCTCGGGGCGCTGACCGAGCGGATGGCGATCGGCCATCTGGAGGGCCGCTACCCCGATCTGGAGGAGGCGCTCGACGTCATCATCGCCTTCTCCCGGGGGTATCTCTCTTTGCTTCCCCGGGAGAACCGGGCCTAGACGACGTCCGGCCGCCCGAAGCCGGTGCTCGTTCGTCCACACTTGTCCGTATGGCAGAGGTGGAGAAACCCGCGCCGGTGTGGACGATCGCCGCCAACGTCGTGCGCCACCGCCGGTACGGCGACGGCGGCCGGGAACTTCGTCCCGGCACCAAGACGTTCCGGGGCGGCGCGAAGGTCTACGTCCCCGACGGCTATCCGGGGATGGCGTTCGAGAAGGTGACCGCCGTCGGATACGGCCGGAGAACGAGGAGGTACATCGCCGTCGCGACGAGCCTGCGCAACCTGCACGCCTTCCGGGCGGTCCTCGTGCGCAGCCCCGCCGTACTCAGGCTGATCGAGGACGGCTACCGGTACCTCACCTGGCCGACGGACAGGGCGGCGGCGGTGGAGCAGGCGGCCTCCTTCGAACGGATGGCGCGCGCCGACCGCGCGGGACACTGGGGCGACGGGCCGCACCCGGCCCCGTGCCTGTGCGTCGAGTGCGTGACCGAGGCCGGACCGGGCTGACACCGGCCGAACCGCCGGCCGAACCGCCGGCCGGACTGCCGGCCGGACTGCCGGCCGGACTGCCGCGCCGGGCTAGAGGTGGTGCACGAACTGGACCGCGTCGTCGTGGCTCATCCCGGTCTCGCCCCTGACGAGCATGACGGCCCGCTCGGCGTGCCCGGAGTATTTGAGCGCTCGGGCCCGGTCGGCCAGATCGGGGCTGTGCGACGGCGGCCTGGACCCGCCCACCAACCGGACCAAGACGAGGATCAGTGCGACGACCAGTGCGACGATCAGCCCCAGCACGACCATGATGATCAGCAGCTCGACGGGCCCCAGATTCGGCACCCTTCGATCATACGACGGGGGCCTATCGGAGAACGGGCACGGCGGGGGCCTCGATCCGGACGGGACGACGCTGGAGCCTGGCGGCGAGCACCACGGTGCCCAGGGCCGCCAGGACCATGGCGGCGCCGACCCAGGCGACGGAGGGGAAGCCGAAGCCGGCCGAGATGGTCAGGCCGCCGAGCCACGGGCCGACGGTGTTGCCGATGTTGAAGGCCGAGGTGGTGGTGGCGCCGACCAGGGTGGGGGCGCGGTCCCCGGCGAGATAGAAGGCGCGCGAGCTGAGCGCCGGGTTGACGCCGAAGCCGAGCAGGCCGAGCAGGAAGACCAGTACGACGGTGGCCGCGACGCTGCCCGCCGCCACGGCCAGCACGCCCGAGGCGACCAGGAGGCCGGCCAGCCCGAGGTAGAGCGTGCGGAAGGGGTGGGCGTCCGCGACCCGGCCGCCGACCGTGATCCCGATCACGGAACCGGCGCCGAACAGGACCAGCATCACCGGCACCCAGCCTTCGGTCAGCCCGGTGACCTTGGTCAGCAGCGGCGCGAGGTAGGTGAAGACGCAGAACAGGGCGCCCTGGGTCAGGGCGATCCCGGCGTACGCGACCCAGAGGCGACCGTCCGCCATCGCGCGCAGTTCGCTGCCGAGCCCGCCGGGCTTCGCCGTACCCCGGCCGCCGGGGATGGTGGCCAGCACACCCGCCATGGCGAGCACCGACAGCACGGCCACCGCCCAGAACGCCGAGCGCCAGCCCCACTCCTGACCGAGGACCGCACCGGCGGGCACCCCGGCGACGCAGGCGAGGGTGATGCCGCCGACGACCACGGACATGGCTCTGGCCTTGGCGTCCGGGGCGACCATGCTCAGGGCGGTGGCGGCGGCTACGGCCCAGAACCCGGCGTTGGCCACGGCGCTGACGACCCGGCTGACCAGCAGGACCTCGTAGCCGGGACTGAGCGCGCCGAGCACGTGGACGGCGGCGAACACGGCGAGGAAGGCCAGCAGTGCCCGTCTGCGCGGCCAGCGCAGGGTGGCCACGGCCATCAGCGGTCCGCCGATCACCATCCCGATGGCGAACGCGGAGGTCAGCAGCCCGGCGTCGGGGACGGAGACGCCGAGATCCGTGGAGATCTCCAGGAGCAGGCCGGACAACATGAACTCCGAGGTGCCCTGGGCGAAGATCGCCAGCCCCAGGATGTAGACGGCGAGTGGCATGAAGCTCCTCATAGTTTTGAAATGATCAGTACAAAACCAGCGCACAAAAAAATCAGAGGGCGGCCAGCGCGGAGGCGGCGATTCCGTCGAGGGCGGCCCGGTCGGCACCGGTGCGGGCGGCCACGCGCAAACCGCCGACCGTGGCCGCCACGAAGTGCGCCAGGGCCAGCGGATCCCGGCCGGCGTCCAGCTCGCCGCGGCTGCGGCCGGTCTCCAGGGCCGTCCGCAGCGCCTCGATCCGCCGGTCGTAGTCGCGCTTGAGCAGGGCCGCCACCTCCTCGTCGCGCCCGGCGAGCTCGATGCTGGTGTTCACCACCAGACAGCCCTGCGGGTCGCCGCTCTCCTCGTCGACCACCCGCGACAGCAGCTCGCGCAGCTTCTCCCTGACCGGGGCATCGCCCTCCAGCAGCTCGACCTGCCGCTCGGTCATGGTCTCGGCGTAGTGCCGCAACGCCCGGAGGAACAGGGCGCGCTTGCTGGTGAAGGTGTTGTAGATGCTGCTACGGCCCAGCCCCGTGGCCTCGCAGAGGTCCTCGGTGGAGGTCGCCTCGTAGCCGGCGGCCCAGAACGCGCGCATCGCGGCGTCCACCGCCCGCTCCTCGTCGAACTTCCTCGGCCGTGCCATAGCCGCAGCTTACCAATTTTAGACTGCCCAGTACAAATACGTGGGCTAGCGCAACCCGTCGAAGAGGTCGTCCTCCCGGTCCGCGGCGGGAACCCGGCTGACGGTGCGGACGAACGCCTCCTGGCCGAACACCTGCCGCTGAGCCTCGGCGGGCAGCCGCAGCAGGAAGATGTTCTCGCCCTGGCTGGCGTGCGCCTCCAGCGCCTTCCGCTTCTGCTCGACGTACGGCGAGACGTCGACGACGGACGTGATCAACGCCTCCGGGGTGCCGAAGTCGGGCGGCAGCTCCAGGTCGGCGGGGGCCTCACCGGCGGCGCGCATGAGCGCGAACAGCTCGGACACCCGCTCCCTCGGCACGACGGCGTGGTAGAGCTTGCGGGGGATGTCGCTCCGCTCGACCGCGGCGACCGTGATCCGGTGCGCCTGAATGTGGTCGGGGTGGCCGTAACCGCCGTTCTCGTCGTAGGTGACGATGACCTGCGGGCGGTAGCGCTCGATCAACGCGACGAGCCGGGCGGCGGCCTGGTCGACCTCGACGTTGGCGAAGGCCGCGGCCGCCTCGTTGCCGGCCCAGCCCACCATGCCGGAATCGTGGTAACCGAGCAGCTCGACGTGGTCGATCCCGAGGTGGGCGGCCGAGTCGCGCAGCTCGGCCAGCCGCTGCTCACGCACCGCCGCCTCGTCGTGCCCCGGCTCCCCCGGCTTGACCCCGCCCGGCCCGTCGCCCTGCTCGCCGTTCGTGCAGGTGACCAGAACCGTGCGGATCCCCTCTTCGGCGCACTTCGCGAACAGCCCGCCCGTGCCGATCACCTCGTCGTCGGGGTGGGCGTGGACCGCCATCAACGTCAGCGTGTCATCCATAAGTCTTGACCCCTCCGTAACAGACTGCGCTCCACTCTAGGCGGCTTCCCGATCACCGGGGTTCCGGGAGGACCGACCCCCCACCGGTGAGCGCCACGAACCGCGCTCTGACCCGGCGGGTTGCGCGCCCTTCGCCAGGGTGGGGCGATGATGATCCCGCTTCCTCGCCCGATTGCCTGGTCAGGCCGGTCGTACGGGGTAAGGGTGTGGCATGGGGCGAATCGAGATCCGGCGGGTGTACGACGCCGAGGGGGCCGAGGGTGCCGTCTTCCTGGTGGACCGGATCTGGCCGCGCGGGATCCGCAAGGACGATCTCCGGCTCGACGGCTGGATCCGCGAGGCGGGCCCGTCGACGGAGCTGCGTCGCTGGTTCGGGCATCGCGCCGAGCGCTTCCCAGAGTTCGCCGACCGCTACCGCAGAGAGCTGGCGGAACGTCCGGAGGCGGTGCGGCCCCTGCTGGAGGCGGCGCGCGAGGGGCCGGTGACGCTGCTCTACTCGGCCAAGGACACCGAGCACAACCAGGCCGTCGTGCTCCGCGACTTCCTCCGCGACCGGCTGGACCCCACATGACGGCGATCAACGTCGTCGACTGCGAGACCAGGGAGCGCGCGATCCAGCCGGCCGCGCAGGTGCCCGATGCCCGGATCACCACGATGGAGGTACGGCCGATCATGTTCTCGGCGGGGCAGGACAGGTGAGACGCCGGCGGAACGGCCCATCCGTGCGGGCGGGCCGTTCCGGTGCCTGAGCGCGTCCGGGCCGTCTCTCCCGGTGATCGTGAAAGTGAATCGGCGGATCGGGTGATAACAGGTGACCGCCGTTCGCGTTCGAAAGGTCGCACATGACAGGGAGCCCATCGTGACCGCGATGTCCTGGGCCGCTCGCCCGGCAGGGGACGCCGAGGTCATTCAGCTCTCCCTCGACGAGGCCGAGCGGTTCGGCGCCATCTTCAACACCTACTTCGGCGAGATCCACCGCTTCGCCGTCCAGCGGCTCGGCGCCGACCACGCCGAGGACATCGTCGCCGAGACGTTCCTCACCGCGTTCCGCAAACGGGCGCGCTACGACCCGTCCCGCGCCACGGTCAGGACGTGGCTGTACGGCATCGCCACCAACCTCATCGGCAAGCACCGCCGCCTGGAGGTTCGCACGCTGCGGGCACTCGGGCGCTACGGGCACGACCCCGACGCGCCGGGACACGACGATCGGGTCGCGGCGGTGGTCAGCGCGGAGGTGTTGCGGCCGAGCCTGGCCGCGGCCATAGCCGGGCTGCACCAGCGCGATCGCGACGTCCTGCTGCTGGTGGCCCTGGCCGGGCTGAGCCACGAGGAGATCGCCACAGCCCTGGGCATTCCCTACGGAACCGTCGCGTCGCGGCTGAACCGGGCCAGGAAGAAGCTGCGCGTCACGCTGGGCGACACCAACCCGATGCTCGAAGCCGAGGAGGCCGGCCGTGGATGACCTGCAGCCCATCCGCGACCTGTACGGCGAGCCGGAGGCCGACCCGATCCTGAAGGCCAGGGTCAGGGAGCGGCTGGCGGCCGAGCCCCGGCGGCGGTCGCGATTCTCGTGGAAGGTGGCCGTGGCCGGGCTGGCCGCGGCGGCGGTCGCGGCGGCGGTGACGGTGACGGTGACGGTGACGGTGACGATGCCCGGGCTGCTCGGGGAGGGGACGCCGCCGGCTGAGGTGGCGACGATCTCCGGACGGTCGATCCTGCTGGCCGCCGCGAGCACGGCGGCGGGCACGTCCTCCTCCGGCGCGTACTGGCGCGTCAGGAAGCTGCACCGGCAGACGCATCCGGAGCGGCTCGGCACCGGCGAGAACCGCTACTGGCTGGTGGAGTCGCGGGTGACCGAGCAGTGGGTGGCCAGGGACGGCCGGATCTGGTCCGGCTCACGGGCGCTGGGGGCGCGCCCGAGGGGCGCGGCCGACGAGGCGGCCTGGCGGCGCGACGGTTCGCCCGCAGAGTGGTCGAGCCGGGGCGAGGTGTTGTCGGTCTCGGCGGCGAAGGGCGAGGTCAGGCGCATCACCGGCAAAGTGCCCTTCAGCATGGCGGGACGGGAGACGACCTTCGAGGAGATCCAGCGGTTGCCGGCCGATCCCGCCGCCCTGACGGACGTGGTGGCCGAGACGGTGCGCCAGGAGCGGGCGGACTCGCCGGAGGGGGTTCTGGCCGACGCGCTCAGCGGGCTGCTGTGGAGCAAACCGACGCCGCCCGACGTGCGTGCCGCGGCCTACCGGGCCCTCGCCGACCTGCCGGGCGTCCGCTATCTGGGCACGTCGGCCGACCAGCGGGGCCGGCCGGGCGCCGCGTTCTCCTTCGACCTCCAGGGCTCCATCCGGCGGACGCTGATCATCGATCCGGCCAGTTCCCAGGTCCTCTCGGCCACGATCACCGGAACTCCGGGAGGCGTGGACGACCGGGTCGAGGTGGTCCTCGAAGCGGGCTGGACCGACGACCGGCCGGCCGTACCGGACCTGCCCTGATCTTCTTCGGCGGCGCTCGCCGCTGACCCGTTCACCGGCGGCCCGCGGACCGCCCAGAGCCTCATTGGAGCAAACGCTTGCTCAGGCATGCCTGGAGGGCGCTCGCCCTGGCCGTCATCCTGCCCGCCACGTCCTCGTCGCTCACCGGTGGCGCCGCCGCCGACCCGGCGGGCCCGGTCGTCTGCGCGGCCGACCGGTTTCCGGCGATCGACGTGGCCGAAGTCATGGCGGGCCGGGTCAGGTTCGTCGGCCTGCCGCCCGTCGACCTGACGGCCGGCCCGGACGCCGCGATCGACTGGGGGCTCGACCCGCACCGCAACCGCTCGTGGGCGCTCAACCTGCACGCGCTGCGGTGGATGGGACGGCTCGTCGGGGAGTACGAGCGGTCGGGGACGCGGGCCTACCTCGACCGCGCCGCCGAGATCGCCGAGGACTGGGTGCGCGCGAACCCTCGCGGCGGGGGCGGCGTCAGCCCGTGGGCCTGGGCCGAGCATCCGGTCGCGCTGCGCGCACCGGCCCTGGTCTGCCTCAGCGCGCACGTCCGCGCCACCTGGCTGTCGGACAGCCTGGCCGAGCACGCCGAGCTGCTGTCCGACGCCGTGCTCTACCGGGAGGGCCACAACCACGGCCTGGACCAGGACATCGCGCTGCTGGCGATCGGCTGCCGCCTCGGCCGGGACCGCTGGCGCGACCTGGCCATCCGGCGGATGACCCGCTCGGCGGCGCTCGCCATCGACGAGCAGGGGGTGCTGCACGAGCAGGCCCCGAGGTACGGGATCTACGTGCACCGGCGGCTGACCCTGGCGCTGGAGGCGATCAGGAAATGCGGGGCCGGCGTCCCGGCGGACCTCGCCGCGCGACGCAGGTCGCTGGAGGGCTACATCGCGCACGCCACCCAGCCGGACGGCCGCCTGACGCCGATCGGCGACAGCCCCGCCGACGTGCGCCCGGCGGGGTTCAGGCACGGGCCGGAGACGGTGCGGGTGTTCGGCGACGGCTACGTCTTCGGCCGGACCGCCTGGGACGACCCGGCCTCGGCCCACTACTCGATCAGGTTCGGCCCCGGGCGGCGGCTGCACGGCCACGAGGACCACCTCGGCGTCACCTTCCACGCCCGGGGCCGCGACATCCTGGTGGAGGCGGGCTTCCACTCCTATGAGAAGACCGCCTACCAGAGGTGGACCGCCGGACCCGAGGCGCACAACGTCCCGGTCGTGCAGGACGCCGGGTTCCGCCCGGGGACCGCGACCCGCCTGGTGGCCTCCGCCATCGGCGCGACCCGGCAGTCCTACCGGCTCACCGACGACGCGTATGGCGTCAGCCGTACCCGCTCGGTCCTGGTCGACCACGACGCGGACCTGATGGCGGTGCTGGACTCGGTGCCCGCCGGGTCGGCGCTGCGCAACCTGTGGCACTTCGCGCCGTCGTTCAAGGTGGTCTCCAACCGGGACGGCCGGGTGGTGCTGGCGGACGGGGACCTCCGGGTGACCATGGTCCAGCTCGCCATGCCCGGGTGCCGGCCGCTCGGCGGCCAGACGGTACGGCCCGGCGCGATCTCGCCCGGCTACCTCCAGAAGGTGGACGTCTCGACGGTGATCTCGCCGCCGGCCGGCTCCCTGCTGACCCTGATCGTGCCGGGCGAGCCGACGGTCTCCTGCTCGGCTGGAACGGTGACCGTGCACACCGACGCCGGCCCGGTCACCGTTCCCGCCTCCGTCGGCTAGGAGCCGGCGGTCACCGTGCGGTTCGCGTCCTCGGCGGGGGTCAGACGCCGGTGGGTCTCGGGGCTGCGGAACACGCACCAGATCGTCAGCAGGCCGGTCAGGCTGAGGAAACCGGCCACCAGCCAGGGCGTGCCGCCGGCCGACGTCAGCAGGAACGCGGCGATGAGCGGTGTCAGCCCGCCCACCACGGCCGACCCCTGGTAGGCGATCGACAGGCCGGTGTAGCGGACGTTGCGGCCGAACAACTCGGTGAAGAAGGTGGCCTGGCCGGCGAACATCAGCGTCGGCCCGAAGATGTACATGGTGATCAGGGCCAGCCAGATGAGCGCCTCAGAGGTCGTGTTCAGCAGCATGAAGAAGGGGAACGCCGCCAGCGTGACGAAGATGGCGCCGGCCAGGTAGATGGGACGGCGGCCGAACCGGTCGGTCATCGCGCCGAAGATCGGGGTGGCCACGATGCCCAGCGCCGAGGCGACCAGCATGCCGTTCAGCGGCACCGACTTGGCGACCATGAGCTGGGTCGAGATGTAGGAGATCGCGAAGGCGTTGCCCACGTTGGAGGAGACCGCCTCGGCGATGCGGGCGCCGAAGGTGAGGCCGATCGTGCGCGGATCCTTGAAGACCTCGTAGAGCGGCTTCTTGGCCACCGTGCCCGCCCGCTTGAGCTCTTCGAACGCGGGGGTCTCGGCCACCTTGGCGCGGATGAACAGGCCGACGATCAGCAGGACGGCGCTGATCAGGAACGGCACGCGCCAGCCCCAGGAGTACAACTGCTCGTCGGGGAGTTGGGTGACCAGGGCGAAGATGCCGGTGGCCAGCATGATGCCGGTCGAGGCGGCGGCCTGTGGGATGGACCCCCAGAAGCCCCGCCGGTGCCTGGGCGCGTGCTCGACGGTCATCAGCGCGGCTCCGCCGTACTCGCCGCCGAGGCCGAAGCCCTGCAGGAGGCGCAGCAGGACGAGCAGGGCCGGCGCCCAGACGCCGATCGCGTCGTAGGTGGGCAGCAGCCCGATCAGGAACGTGGAGGCGCCGACGATGCTCAGGGTGGCGATGAGCGTCTTCTTGCGCCCCACCCGGTCGCCGAAGTGGCCGAAGACGATGCCGCCGAGCGGGCGGGCCAGGAAGCCGACGCCGTACGTCGCGAACGCGCTGATGGTGGCGAGCGCGGGGTCCTCACCGGGGAAGAACAGCTTGCCCAGGACCAGCGCCGCGGCGGTGCCGAAGACGAAGAAGTCGTACCACTCCATCAGGGCCCCGGCGAAGCTGCCGAGGGCGACCTTGGTCATCTTGGGCGGGGGTGCTGTGCTGGGGGATGGTTGCGGATGGGACACGGGTTCTCCTATGAGCGAAGCGGCGCCCGTGGCGTCGCGAACGGCGTGGTTCGAGACCGGAGGCCAGGTTGCCGGGGGCCTCTCAGGGGGCTGTCAGGCGTCCGGCACGGCCGGGTCGGGCCAGTCGATCAGTACCTTGATCTGGTCGGGGTCGCCCGTCGCGGCGAAGGCGTCGGCGGCGCGTTCGACCGGATGGGCGGCGGTGATGAGCCGGGTCACATCGGGCCCGTCGTGGCCGGACGACAGGTGGCCGAGCACCGCGGCGATGTCCTCGTCCAGGTAGAGGCCGCTGCCGCGGACGTCGATCTCCCAGCGCTGCAAACGGGCCAGCGGCAGACTGGTGTCCCCGGACGGCACGCCCACCACCACGAGCGTTCCGCCGGGCACGATCGCCGCTCCCGCCGTGGCCAGCGTCCCCGCCACGGCGACGCAGTCGTACGCCGTGTCCACCTGGAGACCCGGTGGGAGCTCACCGGGCGCGACGACCTGGTCGGCGCCGAACGCCGTGGCCAGCGCCCGCTTGACGGGAACCGGCTCGACGAGCGTGACGTGACCGGCGCCGCCCCTGGCCCGAAGCGCCAGGAGTACGGCCAGCCCGACCGGGCCACCGCCGATGATCAGCACCCGGCCCGGCCGGGAGGCCCGCCCGGCGGCGTGCCAGCCGACCGCGAGCGGCTCGGTCAGTACGGCGGTGCGGGCCGGCACCCCCGGCGGCACCCGGTGACAGAACCTGCCCGCCACCACCACACGGTCCCTGGCCAGTCCGGGCAGGCCGAACCCCAGCACCTTGGCCGACGCGCACCGGTTGGCGGCTCCCGCACGGCACCGGTCGCAGACTCCGCAACTGATCAGCGGATTGACCACGACCAGGTCGCCCTCGGCGCACGAGGTCACGTCCGGGCCGGTCGCGAGCACCCGGGCGACGCACTCGTGCCCGGTGACGACCGGCGGGGCCACGAACGGATGCGACCGGTGCAGGACATGCACGTCGCTTCCGCAGATCCCCAGGTGCAGCGGGGCGAGCAGGACGTCGTCCCGCCCCTCGGCGACGGCCGCCGGGGCCGCCTCCACGTGCACCGCGCCGTCCGTGCCCAGCACGACCTGACGGCCGCCGAAGCCTTGCCTGTCGTTCACAGTGTGATCACTCCTTTGACGATCGCGGCGGCGCCGCCCGCCGCGGCCACGGCGAGCACGGCCTGCCGTACCCTCCGGTGGCCGACGTGCGGGCTGATCAGGTGCCCGGCGAAGGCGCCCGCCAGCACGCAGGCCGCCGCCGGCGCGAGCATCCGCACCGGCAGGTCGGGCAGCCCTTTCGCCGCGATGGAACCGGCGTTGACGAGTGTTGAGTAGAACTGCATCGAGGCCACGAACGACCGCTGCTCCCAGCCGGTCGCGGTCGCGTAGACGGTCATCGCCGGCCCGCCCAGGCCCGCGGTGACGTTCATCAGCCCGGACGCCGCTCCCGACCCCACCGCGCCGGCCCGGCCGCGCAGCAGGCGCGGGTTCGGGAACCGGCGCAGGGCGTACAACGCGCCCAGGACGAGGACGCCCTCGATGATCAGGAGCGGGCCGACGGAGATCCGGGCGGCGGCCCAGGCTCCCGCGGGCAGGACCAGGAGGGCGGGCACCGCGAGGCGGAACACCTGGCGGGCGTCGACGTCGCGCCACACGAAGGGCAGCACGACCAGGCAGGAGAGCATCGACAACAGGTTGAGCAGCCGCACTCCCTCGGCGGGGCCGAGCAGCAGGGTCAGCAGCGGACCGGCGACCAGCGCGAAGCCCAGGCCGGTGACACGCTGGGTGCCCGCGCCCACGAACACGGCCAGCGAGATCGGCAGCAGCAGCACCGCCGTCATCCCGGACCGTCGTCCCCCGCCGTGGCGCTCATGGTCAGCGGTTCGCCATCGCGGCGTCGACGATCTCGTCCAGTTCCCGCAGCCGGGGCACCGCGTGCCGCTGAAGCGCCTGGGGGACGTCCGAGGCCCCGACGACCTGCCGCCAGACGGCACGTCCCGCCAGGAAACCGGACGCGCCCTCGGCGCAGGCGAGCTTGACCGCGCGGGGGAACAACTCGTGCGGCACCCCGCTGGACAGCACCACCCAGGGGCTGTCGATCGCCTCGGTCAGGGCCGCGCAGCCGCGCCGTACGTCGGCCTCCTCGCCCTCGCCGTGCAGCGGCACCTCCGCCTTGTAGAGGTCGGCGCCGAGCCCGCCCAGCTCGCGGGCGGCGGCGAGGACGCCGGCGTTCCACTCCGCGGGGGTGGGGGCCGGTCCGGTGCGGGAACCACGCGACAGGGGTTCGATGATGCTGATCAGGCCCGCCGCACGGCAGCGCGTGACGAAGTCCTCGACCAGGGCGACGCGCTGCTCAGGACCCTCGTCCGGCCGCCACAGGACCAGCAGCTTCATGGCCGAGCCGCCGACGGACTTGACCCAGGCGCCCGGGACGTCCTCGTCGATGCGCACCTCGGCGACGAACTCCCGCTCGTCGGCGGTGAAGGCGTCCGCCGCGGCGATCAACGCGCAGCCGGGCGCGATCGCGTTCGCGGCGAGCACGGCGTCGAGGGCGAACTGGCGCTCCAGCAGGACACCCGAAGCGTACGGGGTGAGGGCGCGGACGGCCTCGACCTTGAACGCGGTGATCTGCTCGTCGGTCACCGGGGCGGTCTGGTGCTCGGCGAACATGGCACGCAGCGCCTCACGCTGGTCCACGGCGAGCATGGCGAACGCGCCGGACGGCCGCGCCAGCACGGACAGGTCGGGGACGGAGGTGGTGGACGGTGCGGACACTGTGCTCCTTCGATGAATGGAAATCGTGCTCCGGTGCGACGATCACGTCGCGGCACCGGGCGTCTTCTGGGACGGCGACCACGACGCGACGCCACCCCAGATCCGGGACGGTGACCGCGACGCGGCACCGGTCTCGATCCGCGACCCCGACCCCGGCGTGACGCCGAGCCCGATCCGGGAAGGCGACCCTGACGGGACGCCGGGCTTGGTGGTGGCGGCGATCATGTCGGCAGGGCCGACGGGGCGACGCCGAGTGTGGTGGCCGGGTAGAGCGCGGCGACGGCGGTGGTCTTCTCGTGGCCGGGGATGCCGCTGCGGCCGTCCAGCCCACGGCAGGACAACGCGGCGGCCACGTTCGCGTAGGCGAGCGCGTCCGGCAGGGTGAGAGCGCGGGCGAGCGCCGCGACGAGGGCGCCGTGGAAGACGTCACCGGCGCCGAGCGTGCTGCGCACGTCGAAGCCGGTCAGGCCGGGGGCCTGGTAGAACCCGGCCGCGTCGGCGGCGACGGCGCCGGACGCCCCGTCGGTGGCGACGACCCGCGCCGCCCCGCCGGCCCGCGCGGCCCGCAGCGGGGCCACGACGGCCTCGCGCCCGCGGACATCCCCGCAGATGTCCCCGCGGACGTCTTCGCGGACGTCTTCGCGGACGTCTTCGCGGACGTCTTCGCGGACGTCTTCGCGGACGTCTTCGCGGACGTCTTCGAGGGCTTCGCGGGTGTCGCCGTCAACGGCCTCCCGCCGGCGAATGCCGCCGAGCGTCTCGCGAACGGCCTCGCGCCGGGGGGCGTCGCCTTCGGGCCGGGTCGGGGACGGGTTCCGCCCGTCGCGTACGGTCTCCGGGCCGGCGACGCCGTACACCTCGCGGAGGGCGGCGAGTGTGGGGACGTAGACGTCCACCCCGTCCGGGCAGCGGCGGGGTTCGAGGTTGCCGGCGTCGTAGGAGACCAACGGGCGGGGGGCCGAGGCGGGCAGGGCGGCCAGCAGCGGCTCGACCGCGGGCCAGCCGAGATGGTCGACGTGCAGCAGGCGGGCCGAGAGGATCATCTGGCCGGCGGGCGAGTCGGGGGTGATCTCCAGCCGCGGGCCGGGCCGTACGCAGATCGCCCGTGAGCCGCGCGGACGGTCGACGAGCACGACGCAGCTCCCGGAGCTCCGGCCGGGCACGGTGCGCACCTCCGAGACGTCCACGTGCTCGGCGGCGAGCCCGTCCCGGATGAGCGTGCCCTCGCGGTCGGCGCCGACGGCGGCGACCAGGGCGGGGCGCAGGCCCAGCCGCGCGAAGGCGACCGCCGCGGTGGCCGCCGGCCCGCCGCCCGCCCAGGTGATGTCCTCGGCGACCACGCGTCCGTCGGGGGCCGGAAGGTGCGGGAGTTGCGCGACGGTGTCCCACGTGGCGACACCGACGAACACGGCGTCGGGCGACCCGGTCATCGCGACCTCCCATTTGGTGATTAACTAACATTGATTGCGGGAACATTAACAAGCGCTGTCCGCTGGGTCAACGGTCCGTCCTGTTATTTCCTCCAGGTTACGCCGCAGCTCACAAGCGCCGTCGAACCCCGAAGACGGCGGCCGGGCAGACGGCGCACCTCGCGAGGATGGTAGTTTTCCACCATTCGATGACGAAGGAGGCCGGGTGACCTCAAACGCCCTGCGATACGAAGCGGCTCCCGCACGTCGGCAGGCCATCCTCGACCAGGTTCGCGCGAGGGGCTTCTCCTCGATCGCGGACCTGGCCCAGGCGCTCGGCGTCTCCGACATGACGGTCCGCCGCGACGTGCGCCGGCTCGACGAACTGGGCGAGGTGCGCGTCGTCCACGGGGGCGTCAGCCTGCCTCCCGGTCAGGAGTTCAGCGCCCGTGAACACGCCAACACCGGCCCCAAGCACCGCATCGGCGCGGCGGCCGCACGGCTGATCAAGCCCGGTGACACGATCGCGGTGGACGCGGGCACCACGACACACGCCCTCGTCACCGCGTTGCCCGACACCTTCGGCGGCAGCGTGGTGACCCACTCGATCCCGGTCATGCAGGCCCTCCTCGACTCACCGACCACCCGCTGCGTCGGCCTGGGCGGCGACCTCTACCCGCTGAGCAGGGCCTTCGTCGGACCGGCCACCGTGGAGGCGGCCGCCCGGCTGCGGGTCCGCTGGTGCTTCCTCGGCGCCGCCGCCATCGACGACCGGGGCTGCTACGGCGTCTACGACCTCGAACGACCCACCAAGCAGGCGCTGATGGACATCGCCGACTACGTGGTGCTCCTCGCCGACGCCGACAAGTTCCGCAGTTCGGCCCCCGTGCTGCTCGCGTCCATGGAACGGCTGCACACGATCATCACCGACGCCGAGCCCCCGCCCTCGGTACGGCGGGCCATGGAACACCACGGCGTGCGCCTGGTCATCGCCGAGGAGAGCACCCAGTGAACCCGCCGATCAATGGCGTGCTCTCCAACCCGGTTGACACCGACGTCCGGCCACGAGGGAACACACGCGCCATGAACCCGCCGATCGACGGCGTGCTCTCCGGCTCGGTGCACACCGACGTCCAGCCACGAGAGAGCACACCCGCCATGAACCCGCCGATCGACGGCGTGCTCTCCGGCTCGCCCCAGGCCGAGTCCCGCCCACGAGGGAGCTCTCGATGAAGCTTCCGATCGACTCCCTGTCGGTCCGGGTGCTGAGCGCGCCGCTGCGCGAGCAGGTCCCGATGTCGTTCTCCGCCCTGACCGAGCGACGCTCGGTGCTGGTCACCGTGGGCGCGGGCGGGGTCACCGGCACCGGCGAGACCTGGGTCAACTACCCCGGCTGGGCCTGGCGCGAACGGCTGGCGACCCTCGACGGGCTGCGCCCACTGCTGATCGGCGCCGACGCCGCCGACCCCGCCGCCCTGATGTCCGGCCTGGCCGCCCGCCTGCACGGCGTGGCCAGGCAGTGGGGCGCCCCCGGCCCGCTGTGGCAGGCGCTCAGCGGCATCGACATGGCGATCTGGGACCTGCTCGGACACGTGCACGGCCGCCCGGTCGCCGACCTGCTCGGCAACGGGACGGCCACCGCCACACGGGTCCCCGCGTACGGCAGCGGCGTCGGGCCGACCGGCGTGGCGGAGCTCACCGAACGCGCCCTGGAGCTGGGCCTCACCGCCATCAAGATCAAGGTCGGCTTCGGCGAGGAGACCGACCTCACCACCATCCGTGGCGTACGCGCGGTGGCCGGGCCCGGCCTTCCGGTGTTCGCCGACGCCAACCAGGCGTGGGATCCGGCGACCGCGCGGCACATGTGCACCGTACTGGCCGAGCACGGTGTCGCCTGGTTCGAGGAGCCGCTGGCCGGTGACCGGCCCGACGACCTCGCGGCGCTCGCCGCCGCCACCGGCGCGGCCATCGCGGGAGGCGAGAACGTCTACGGCGCGCCGGCCTACGCCGAACTCATGACCCTCCCCGCGCTCGCCCACGTCCAGCCCGACCCCTCCAAGACCGCCGGGATCAGCCTGAGCGACGAGATCGGCCGGATGCCCGGCACGGCCAAGCTGAGCCCGCACTGCTACGGCGGCGCCGCCACGCTGGCCGCCTCCGTGCACCTCGTCGCCGCCGCGCCCCGGCCCGGCTGGATCGAGCTGGACCTGCGGGAGAACCCGCTCCGCACCGACGTCGCCACCGGGCTGGGCGTCGGCTCCGACGGCTTCATCCCGGTCCCCACCGGCCCGGGGCTCGGACTCACCTACGACCGCAGAACGCTGGACCGGTACACCTAGGCCGCCCGCATCACGAAAGACGGAGACTGGACATGCTGACCGCAGCCGCCCTACCTGGAGCCCTGCTCCCCGCACCCGAGTCGGGAACGATCCCGCTGACCGTGATCGACCCGGCCGACGAGAGCGTCGTCGCAGAGGTCGCGGGAGTGCGGGCCGAGGCTGCCGAGCGAGCCGTGACCGCTGCCGCCGCCGCGCTGCCGGACTGGGCCGCGACGCCCCTCGCCGCCCGCTCGGCGGCGCTGCGCGCGATCGCCGCCGACCTGAAGGCCGCGGGTGAGGACACCGGCCCGGACAACCTGGCGCTGCTGATGACGCGTGAGACCGGCAAGCGCCTCGCCGAGTCACGCGCCGAGATCGCCTTCTCCGCCGACTTCTTCGCCTGGTTCGCGGAGGCCGCGCCCGAGGCGCTCGCCGAGCAGCCGCTCAGCACGCCCGGCCGCCGGTTCCGCGTCCGCCGGACCCCGCTGGGCGTGGTCGCCGCCATCACGCCGTGGAACTTCCCGTTGTCGATTCCGGCTCGCAAGATCGCGGCTGCGCTGGCCGCCGGTTGCACGGTGGTCCTCAAGCCCAGCGAGCTGACCCCCGTGTCCGCGCTGCGGCTGGTCGAGATCTGCCACCGGCACCTTCCCGACGGCGCGCTCACCAGCGTGACGGGCGACCCCGTCGGGCTCACCGCCGCGCTCACCGGTGACCCGAGGGTGGCCGCCGTCAGCTTCACCGGTTCCACCCGGGTGGGCGGCATCGTGGCCCAGCAGTGCGCGGCCAGGTTCGTGCCGGCCGTACTGGAACTCGGCGGGCGCGGGCCGTTCGTCGTCGGAGCGGAGGCCGACCTGGACGGCGCGCTCGACGCCCTGATGATCGCCAAGTTCCGGAACAACGGCGCGTCCTGCATCGCGGCGAACAACGTGTTCGTGCACCAGGACCACTATCACCCGTTCGTCGAGCGGCTCGCCGATCGGGTCATGGGGCTGCGCCTCGGCAACCCGGCGGACGAGCGCACCGACCTCGGCCCGCTGATCACCGCCGACCAGCAGCGGCGTCTGACGGGCCTGGTGGCCGACGCGGACGCGCGGGGCGCTCGCGTCCTGACCGGCCCGCAGCACGCGGGGAAGGGTTTCTTCGTCAGCCCCGCGGTGGTGGAGTGCCCCGACGACGTCGCGCTCTGGTCGGAGGAGATCTTCGGCCCGGTCGCGGCCGTCCGCTCCTTCACCGACGAGGACGCCCTGATCGGAGAGATCAACGGCTGGGGCTACGGCCTGGGCGGCTACGTGTGCGACTCGCCCGACCGCGCGCAGCGGCTCGCCTCGGCCCTGCGGATCGGCATCGTCGGGATCAACAACGGCGCGCCCAACAACCCGAGGGTCCCGTTCGGCGGGTTCGGCGCCAGCGGCCTCGGACGTGAGGGCGGCGTCTCGGGCCTGCTGGCCTTCACCGGCGAGCAGACGCTCAGCGAGCCCGCCTGACACCCTCGTTTCGTACGGGACGCAGAACCTGAGGCCGCGGCCCACCCGGCCGGCCGGTTCTCACGTGACGGTGATGAGTTTGATCAGCTGGTCACGGAAGTGCTCGTACTCCTCGACCGCGCCGAGCAGGTTCTCCGAGTTGCGCTCCTCGTGCCGGACCGCGGCCAGCGCCTCCCGGCCGGTAGGGGTGATCCGCACCAGGACGCGTCTGCGGTCGTGCTCGTCGGTCCGCCGCTCCACGTAGCCGGCCCGCCCCAGCCGCTCGATCGTCCTGCTCATCGTCTGGTCGGTCACCCGGCACAGCGTCGCGACCTGCCGTTGGGCGAGCGGCCCGTCGGCGACGTGGTGCAGGGCGATCAGGCCGGCGTGCGTGAGGTCGCGTGCCGCCAGGAAGTCGTCGAACCGTCCTTCGACCACCCGGGCGGCCATCGACAGGAGACGGCCGGTGGGCCAGGAACGGATGTCGGCGCGCACCTTGTCCGGATTCATAGCAATCTGGTGCTCGTCACCTTCAGCCACGCGCCCAGTCTCCCAGAGCCGGGGCACCGATTTGTTCAGCAGGCTGATTAACTGAATAATGCTCAGCATGCTGAACGATTCGCGTCGCACGTTGCTTTGGGGCGTGCTGGCCAGCGCACTGCTGACCGCTCTGGTGTGGTGGCTCGGCCAGCGACTGCACGGCATCCGGTTGCTCCCCGACCAGGGCGCCTCCTGGTACTACTGGAAGCTGCCCGAGCCGACGGCCTGGACCCGGCTGTCGGCCTGGGCGGGGTACGCGGCCCACCAGCTGTCAGTCTGGGGGCTGATCTACTACGCGCAGACCCGGGTCCGCCGCTACACCTCGGGCCTGCACCCGGTGAACGTCGTCGCGCTGGCGGTGAACTTCGGCTTCATCCTGCTGCACACCGTGCAGACCCACGTGTTCTACGACGGCATCGCGCAGGACGTGTCGATCTTCAGCTCGCAGGGGTCGGTGGTGATCCTGCTGGTGGTGGTCCTGCTGATGGAGAACCGGCGCAGAGGGCTCTTCGCCGGCCGTCCCGCACCCATCTCGGCGGAGGTGGTGGGATTCGCCCGCAAGTATCACGGCTACCTGTTCAGCTGGGCGGCCGTCTACACCTTCTGGTACCACCCGATGGAGAACACGTCCGGGCACCTGATCGGTTTCTTCTACATGTTCCTGCTCCTGCTCCAGGGCAGCCTGTTCCTGACGCGCGCCCACACCAACCGCTGGTGGACGATGACGCTGGAGCTCATGGTGGCCGTGCACGGCACCCTCGTCGCGGTGATGAGCTCCGGCCCCGGAGGCGCGTGGCCGATGTTCCTGTTCGGGTTCCTCGGCGTTTTCGTGATCACCCAGATGCACGGCCTCGGCCTGTCCAGGGCGATCAGATGGGTGCTCGCCGCCTGCTACGTCATCGCCGCGCTCGTGGTGTACGGCATGCGCGACGGCCTGACCGGCCTCGACGAGATCGTGCGCATTCCCGCGATCGAGTACGTACTGGTCGCCGTGCTGGCCGTACTGCTGTGGCTGGTGCTGAGAGCCGTGCGGGCGGCCCGGCGCACCTGAGTTCGAGCCCGTACGCCTTCGAACAGGTTCTCACCAGGCCTGGAGGGCACGTCCCACAATTCGCTAGAGAGTGACTCTAGAGCTATGCTTCGTCCATGATCCAGTCCAAGAGCACCGGCAAGCGCGCCGAGAAGGCACGCCAGACGCGACGGCGCATGCTGGAGGCGGCCGGGAAGCTGTTCGTCGAACGGGGGTACGGCGCGACCGCGCTGCAGGACATCGCCTCCGAAGCCGCGGTCGCCGTGCAGACGATCTACTTCACCTTCGGCAACAAGCGCACCCTGCTGAAGGAAGTGGTGGACGTGACGATCGCCGGCGACGACCAGCCGGTGGCCACCATGGACAGGCCGTGGTTCCGCGACATGCTCGCCGCCCCCACCGCCGCGGACCAGCTCCGCCTGCACGTCCACGGGACGGGCGAGGTCATGCACCGGGTCGCGCCGATCATCAGGGTCCTCGACACCGCGACCGCGATCGATCCCGAGATCGCCGATCTGTGGGACGACTCCCCCGACCCCCGGCTCGTCGTCCAGACCGCCGCCGCGCAGGTGCTCGTCACCAAACCCGGCGCGCGCCCCGGCGTCTCGGCCGAACACGCCACCGACCTGCTGTTCGCCCTCCTCAGCCCCGAGCTCTACCTGGTCCTGGTCAACCAGCGCGGCTGGACCCGCCGGCAGTGGGAGGAATGGGCGGGCCTGACCCTCCACGCCCAGCTCTGCGCGACCTGATCCCGCCCCCAGACAGCGGCTTCAGGCCGCGCCATACGCGCGGGCCAGAGCAAGGCTGTCCTCGTACGGGATGTAACGGGTGATCAGTCCGTTCTCGACGGTGAAATGGAAGGCGAACGGCGAGACGAAGAGCCCGCCGGTCGCCTTGACGCGCTGCCGCATACGGCCGAGGGCGATGGCATGCTCACCGTCCACCACGATCCGGTCGACCGTCAGTTCCTCGGCCTGCAGATACTGCGGCAGGGTGCGGAAGAACTCGGCGGCCCCGGCCCGGTCGGTCCGGCGGCCCGTCCACGGCACCTCCTCGGCCCCGTAGATGTCCCAGTCGACCTCCTCGGCGAACAACTCGCCGATCTGGTCGAAGGCGCCGGCTCCTGCCCGCCGGAAGAACTCCTCGACGGCATCCCGGGTCTCGTTCATGGCAGCCTCCTTCGGTGGTGCGAGGGTGCCAACGTATTGGACTGAGCGATACAAAACAAATCACCGCGCCTGCCCATGGCGACCGAACCCACTTCCGCCAAGCCCCGGCTGACTCCTTCCCACCTGCGCGGACGGGATCAAGGGCAGGCGGAGATCGGCAAGGCACCCCGCCGTCGCCCTACCGGCCCTGCACCGAACTCCCGTAAGTACACCGACAAATCGCCTTTTTTCCGTACGTCTACGGATGTCAATACGGATGGTCAAGCCCTGGCCCTGGCCATAACGTCACGCCCAGTTGGTACCAGCACCTCGCGTTACGCATAGCTCCTCACCCCCTGATCCCGCAGTGCCCGCCGCCGGGCGATCCTCGGCTGCGCGGCCACCGCCGACCGCCTATACGGCGAGACGCGACGCGGGAGAGCTACGAAAGGAAAGCACGTGAGACGCAGAGCTGTACTCGCGTCGGCCGTCGGCTTAGCCATGGTGACCGCAGTGGTGACCGCCCCGCCCGCCGCCGCGAAGCCTCCCCCGGGGGCCGCCGACTACGTCCGCTCCGCCGCGGACCCCTCCGACCTCGCGGTCGCCGCCGCGGACCAGGCGGTCGCGAGCGGTTTCGACGAGCTACGCAAGAGCCCGGACGAGATCTACCGGCGCACCGCCGTCACGGCGGGCGCCGGCGGTGTCTACTACGTGGCCTACGAGCGCACCTACAAGGGACTGCCCGTGGTGGGCGGCGACGCGGTCGTGGTCGCCGACTCCGCCGGGCACATCCGCGACACCGCCGCCGCGACCGGCCCCACCGCGAGCGTGCCCCTCACCCCCGAGGTGAGCGCCGAGAAGGCCCGCGAGAAGTCGAAGACCCGGTTGACCAGGGCCGACGACAGCGCCAGCCCGCGCCTGGTCGTCCTGACCTGGGGCGAGAAGCCGCGCCTCGCCTGGGAGACCCTCGTCACCGGCGTCGCGGACGGCAAACCGAGCAGGCAGCACGTCTTCGTCGACGCGCAGACCGGCGAGATCGCCGACTCCTACGACGAGGTACGCGCGGGAACCGGCAACGGCTACTACAACGGCCAGGTCACCATCGACACGAGCGGCTCCGGCACCTCGTACTCCATGACCGACCCGACCCGCACCGGCGTCCGCTGCGGCGGCCAGAACGGCTCCGCCTACACCGGCACCGACAACGCCTGGGGCACCGGCGCGGGAACCAACCTGGAGACCGCCTGCGTCGACGCGCTGTACGCGGCCCAGCGCGAATGGGACATGCTGCGCGACTGGCTCGGCCGCAGCGGCTTCAACGGCACCGGCGGCGGCTTCCCGGCCAGAGTCGGCCTGGCCGACGTCAACGCCTACTGGAACGGCAGCTACACCAACTTCGGCCGCTCCCAGGACGGCCAGCGCCAGGCCACGCCCATCGACGTCGTCGCACACGAGTACGGCCACGCCATCTTCCAGACCACACCCGGCGGCGCGGGCTCCGGCAACGAGAACGGCGGCATCAACGAGGCCGCCGGCGACGTCTTCGGAGCGCTCACCGAGGCGTACGCCAACAACCCGGGCGACCCGCCCGACTACGAGGTCGGCGAGGAGGTCAACCTGGTCGGCGACGGCCCGATCCGCTACATGTACGAGCCGTCCCGGGTGGGCGACCCCAACTGCTGGTCCACCTCGATCCCGAGCACCGAGGTGCACGCCGCGGCCGGTCCCTTCAACCACTGGTTCTACCTGCTCGCCGAGGGTTCCGCCCCCGGCGGCGGCAAGCCGAACAGCCCTATCTGCAGCGGTGGCCCGTCCTCCGTCACCGGCATCGGCATCCAGAAGGCCGGCAAGATCTTCATGGGCGCGCTGATGCGCAAGACCTCGACCTGGCGGTACAACACCGCGAGGTCGGCGTCGGTCGCCGCGGCCGTGGAACTGTACGGCGCGGGCAGCGTCGAGTGCGCCACCACCAAGGCGGCCTGGAGCGCGGTGAGCGTACCGGCCCAGACCGGCGAACCGACCTGCCAGGCGACCGGCAACGACTTCTCCCTGTCGCTCAACCCCGCCACGGGCACGGTCGCCCCGGGTCAGTCGGTCACCTCCACCGTCGGCACGCAGACCACCTCGGGTAGCGCGCAGACGGTCACCCTGACCGCCTCCGGCCTGCCGTCCGGGGCCACCGCGAGCTTCGCCCCCGCCTCGGTGACCTCCGGCAACTCCTCCACCATGACGATCAACGCCGGCGCGTCGACGCCGACCGGGACCTACACCGTCACGGTCACCGGCACGGCCGCCTCCGGCCCGCACACCGCGACCTTCACCCTGCGGGTCGGCGACGGACCCAATCCGACCGACCCGCCGGACATCAGCCTCGACAACGTCAAGGCACACCTGCAGCAGTACCAGTCCATCGCCACCTCCAACGGCGGCAACCGCAGGTCCACCACCGCCGGCTACACCGCGTCGGTCACCTACACCGAGCAGAAGCTCATCGCCGCCGGCTACACCGTGGTACGGCAGCCCTGCACCTCGGGCTGCACCTCGGGGTCCGGTCCGAACCTGATCGCCGACTGGCCGGGCGGCAACGCCAACCAGGTCATCATGGCCGGCGCGCACCTCGACAGCGTCTCCGCCGGGCCCGGCATCAACGACAACGCCTCGGGCTCCGCCGCGCTGCTGGAGGTCGCGCTGACCCTGGCGGCGAAGAACCCCACGATGGCCAAGCACGTGCGGTTCGGCTGGTGGACGGATGAGGAGCAGGGACTCAACGGCTCCGAGTTCTACGTCAACTCGCTCAGCGCCACCGAGCGGGGCAGGATCCAGGCGTACCACAACTACGACATGGTCGGCTCGACCAACGGCGGCTACTTCATCAACAACATCAACACCGCCGCCGCCACCGAGCTGCGGGCGTTCTACACCGCCTTGAACCTCCAGCCGGAGGAGAACACCGAGGGCGCCAACCGGTCCGACGACGCCTCGTTCCGCAACGCGGGCATCGCCACCTCCGGCGTGGCGGCCGGCGCGAGCGCCACCAAGACGGCCGCCCAGGCCGCCAAGTGGGGCGGCACGTCCGGCAGAGCGTACGACACGTGCTACCACCAGTCGTGCGACACCCTCACCAACATCAACGACACCGTGCTGAACAGGGCGGCCGACGCCGCGGCGTACGCGATCTGGAAGCTCGCGACGGGCACCCCCACCAGCCGTGACTTCTCCATCTCGGCGAACCCGGCAGCCGGCACCGTGCAGGCGGGCCAGGCGGCCACCTCGACGATCAGCACCGCGACCACGGCGGGTACCGCGCAGACGGTCACCCTGTCGGCGTCCGGCCTGCCCGCCGGCGCCACCGCCGGATTCAACCCCGCCTCCGTCACCTCGGGCGGCTCCTCGACGTTGACCATCGCCACCACGTCCGCCACCCCCGCGGGCACGTACCAGGTGACGGTGACCGGCACCGGCGAGACCGTCTCCCACACGGTCGGCTACTCGCTGACCGTCCAGGGCACCAACCCCGGCCGCACGTTCCGCAACGACACCAACTACGCCATCAACGACTTCGCCACCATCCTGAGCCCGGTCACCTCCACCGCGACCGGCACCGCCACCTCACCCGTCAGACTGTCCGTCACGATCAACCACACCTGCGCCGAGGACCTGGAGATCTGGCTCCGCGGCCCCAACGGCACCTGGTACCTGCTCGACAGCAGCGGCGGCTCGACCTGCACCTCCTACGGCACGCGGACCTACACGGCCGCCGTGACGCAGCAGGCGGCAGGCCAGTGGTCGCTCGAGGTCACCGACAACTACCTCCTGGACACCGGCACCCTCGACTGGTGGAGCATCACCGTCTGACCGGCGCCTCCGTCACGCCCCCCGGGATCGGCCGTCCGCCGAACCCGGGGGGTTCAGGCGTACGGGCCCGCGCTGACACAGTCCGGGTCTGCACAGACTTTCCCAAGGCCCAGGTCCGGCTGAACGTCGCACGCCCGCCGATCCGGCGAGGTCCGGTGGTCACGGGGTCCGGCTGGGCGGCCTGATCTCGGTGCGGGAGCGTACGCCGAGCTTGCGAAGCACGGTGGCGACGTGGGTCTCGACCGTGCGCGTCGACAGGAACAGCACGTCCGCGATCTCCCGGTTCGTACGGCCCAGCGCGACGAGCCTGGCGACCTCCTTCTCCCGTTGCGACAGCCCTCCGGCGTTGCCCCTGCGGCCCCGTGGCAGCTGGACCTCCATCCCGATGTCCCGCAACGCGCGCCGGCAGCGGGCGGCGTCGTGGGTGGCGCCGAGCGCGGCGAACCGCTCCGCCAGATCGCCGAAGGCCGAGGCCGCGACACGATCACCGAGGGCGAGCCGGGCCCGCGCCTCGTTCTCGCCCGCCCTGGCCGCCGCGTAGGGCTGGGGCAGCGCGGCGTAGGCGGCACGGGCGCGGGCGAAGTGCCCGGCGGCGTCCGCGTGCCGCTGTCCGGCGGCGGCCAGCGCCCCGCGCGAGTCGTGCAGGGCGGCGTTCGCGGCGGGCGCGAGCCGCCCCTCGATCTCGGCCGCGAACTCGGCCACCAGCGCCTCCGCCTCGTCCGTCCGCCCGGCCCTGGCGAACGCGGTGACCGCGGCCGGCACCAGGTAGGCGCCCCACACCCACACGCCCTTACTGCGCAGCCGGGCCACCGCCCGCTCGGCCTCCGCCGCCGCGCGGTCCACCTCGCCGCGGACCAGGCACAACTCGATGTGCCCGCCCTCGGCGGCCACCACGACCGGCAGGTATCCGTCGTCGGGGGCGTTCAGCCCGGCGTCGTGGAGGTGCTTGTCCGCCTCCTCCCACTCGCCGGTCGCCAGCGCGAGCAGCCCCAGCACCAGCCAGACGTCCACCGAGGTCAGCGGCGTCTCGGTGGCCATCTCCGCCACGGCGGCCCCCCGCTCGGGCAGCCCCTCCCAGCGCCCGGTCAGCCAGTCGCTGCGGATCATCGACGCCTCGGCGAGGTAGGCCGGGTAGAGCGCGCCGGTCTCCACCGCCAGCCTGCGCCCCTCCTTGCCGAACCGCTCGGCCTCGGCGTGGTGACCCAGCATGGTCGTCGAGTCGTACAGGTTGCAGTAGGCCCGGGCGGCCTCCCGCCGTACCGCCGTGGAGGGGTCGGCGACCGGCAGGGTGGCCGCGACGGCGAACGCGTCGGGCGAGCCGGTCGTCATCTCCAGCGAGGCCCGGTTGCCGAGGACCGCGGCCGCCAGCTCCGGGTTGTCGGCGGTCACGATGAGCGCCTCGGCCCTGGCCATCCACTCCCGGTGCGTCGCCAGCGGCTCCGCCCCCCACCCGGGCATCGCCAGGCAGGCCCAGGCCCGCGCGGCGAGCATCGGCCGGCTCTCCAGTTCGGTGACGGCGGCCATCAGCTCAGGACGCCCGGCGGCGCTGTCCCCCGCCTGGTTGCACAACATCAGCCCGAGATTGAGCCGCGCCTCGCCGCGTACGTCGCGGGAGAGGAAGTCATCGCGCAGCAGGTGGCGCAGCAGCCGCACGACCCGCTGGTGCGACAGCCCGGTGGCGGCGAGACGGCTCAGCACCAGGGCGAGCGGGCCGCGGTCCGCCGCGGGCAGGTCGGGATCGGCGAGCATCCCCTCGATCACCTCCACCGCCAGGGCCGTGTCGCCGAGCGCGGCGGCCCGGTCGGCGGCGGCCCTGGCGTGCCGTAACCAGGCCGCCATGTCGCCGGCCTGCCGGGCGTGGAAGGCGAGCTGGACCAGCGGCGGCGGGTCCATCGCCGCGAACGCCGTCATCGCCCGTTCGTGCGCCAGCCGCCGGTCGGGGCCCGGGATCGCGTCGTAGACGGCCTGCTGGGCGAGGGCGTGGCGGAAGCCGTACCGGCCGCCGGGGTGTTCGTGCAGGACACCGGCGCGCAGCGCGTCGCCCAGCCCGGTGGCGTCTCCGGCGACGGCGGTGACCAGTTGTTCTCCGGCGGGGAGCCGCAGCACCGCCGCCGCCTGCACGACGCTCACCGCCGTCGCGGGCAGTCCGGTCATCTGCTCGGCCATCGCCTCGCGCAGCAGCACCGGCACCCCGGCGCGGTCCAGCGCGTCGAGCCCCTCCTCGTCGGGTCCGCCCACGTCGGAGAGGGATCTGACCACCTCCTCGACGACGAACGGGATGCCCGCCGTACGCTCGTGCAGCCGGGTCACGAACGTCGCGGGCAGGTCGGACCGGTTCAGCAGCGCGCCGGCCAGGCTGCACACCGACAGTGCGTCCAGCGGCGTCAGCGGGATCACCACGCTGGTCGTGCCCGGCGGGTGCCGGTAGGCGTGCCCGAGCGGCAGCCCGGCGGAGGCCGGGTCCTCCCGGCGATAGGTCGCCACCACCGCCAGCCCCTGGGGCGGCTGATCGGTCAGGAATCGCAGCAGGTCACGGGTGCCGTCGTCGGCCCAGTGCAGGTCCTCGATCACGAGTACGGCCGGCCCGACGGCGGCCAGCAGGGCGCGGATCGCGCGGAACACCCGGTGCCGTTCGGCCTGCGGGTTGTCCAGCGGCGGCGGGGCCGGCGGCAGCGCTCCGGCCAGCTCGGGAAGGTATCCGCGCAGCGCGCCGGTGACCGGGTTGAGCGCGCCGGTCGCGGGCAGCCGGTCCTCGATCTCCCGCAGCGCCTCGAACACGGGCCCGTAGGGAAAGGGCTCCCGGATCTGGTGACAGTAGCCGAGCAGGATGGTCCGTCCGCCGGAGGCGAGACGGCCGAGCGCGGCACGGACGAGCCGCGTCTTGCCGATGCCCGCCTCTCCCTCGACCAGCGCGACCGATGGCGGATGGGTCAGCGCGTCGATCAGAACGTGCAGCTCAGAGGCACGCCCGACCAGTATCGGCGAGGTCACGCTGCTCATCGGCGGCTCCGTGGATGCGAGTTGCGGGACCCCCACGGCCAGTTATCCACGGATCTCAGCCCAAGGTCAATACTTGGGAGTAACGTCGGAGTCGCGGCTCTTTGTAAAGGTTCACTTTCGGCGTCGGCAAATCCCCGGCCCGTCACCTCAGGCCGGGGAGGAGTGCGAGCGATCGACGTCAGCAGCCCCGGGCGGCGAACGCCAGGAACTGGGTGACCTCCCGGGAGTCGAAGTTGTCGTCGGAGCCGATCACCACGCTGCATTCGCCGGTGGCCAGGCGCGGGCCCCAGGCGAGGCTCTCGAGGTTCTGCACCGGCTGGCGGACCGTGCCCAGGTCGAGGACCAGACGCTTGCCGACCGAACGGTAGGGGCCGCCGGTGGCCAGGCTGTTCCTGGACAGGATGTTCGTGGCGCCGCGCAGGTCGATCTCGTACAGCTTGACCTTGTAGTTGACGCCCTCGATCCAGGAGCGCTCGAGCGCGAGGTACCGGTGGTCGTCGATCGCCAGGATCTCCGAGACGCCGCTGTCGGAGTGGCCGGTCGGCGGGATCGGCGCGGCGGGCAGCGGGTCGATCTGGTAGGCGTACTGGGCGCGGACCTGGCCTCCGCGGTCCCAAACGGTGATCCGGGTCGGCGCGCCACGCCGGACCGTCGGCGGCTTGCCGTCCTCGTGCCTGGGCCCCTCCACGACCGCGGCGACCGACCGAGGGGCGATGGCGAGGCCCTCGAACCCGAAGTTGCGGCGCGGACCGCGGTCCTCGCCGGTCAGCGTCAGGTTGCCGGGCAGCGGCAGCTCACCGAGGTCGCGACCGCCCTCGTCGACCCATCGGACGAAGAGTCCGGACACCGGGATGCTCGGACTCCCCTCGTCGGGGCGGTCGCCCTCGTGCGCCCAGAGCAGCCGGCGACTCTGGCCGTCGAAGCGGATGGTCTCCGGGTCGGCCGACTCGGGCTGACCGTAGCCCGGGTAGGGGGTGCCGTCGGACCGGCGCAGGGTGGTGGCTCCGGTGAGGCGCACCCCGGTGAAGGCGCCCGTCCTCGGGTCGATGTCGAGCCGTCCGGTGTAGAAGCGGGCGGGGTTGTAGCGCCAGCGGTCATCGGAGATGAAATACCAGGTGCCGGTGCGGGGATCCCGGTCGATGCCGGACAACCCGCCGACGGTGGTCCCCTCGAACTGCATCCGGTGCGGCAGACGCTGCTCACCGAGAAAGCGGGTGATCCGCACCTCTCTCGGGGCGGCCGCACCCGTCGCGGGTTGCAGATCGACGACCCCTGCCCCCGTCGCCGCCACGAACGCGACGGCGAATGCCCCAAATTTCCGCCAACTACGCATTTCTTCTCCTCGCCTCACGGAATTCGGCATGTACATGAGACCGTGAGTTTGAAGAAATGTCTACGGAAACTTGAACCGCGATTCTTTGACGCCCTCTTCGACCAGATGAATGGCGAACCATCCCGTTATTCAGCGGGATTTCTGATAATCGAATTCGCCACAGACCGGAACGCGCGGACGGCGGCGCCCGAAAGCACCGCCGCCCATGCCGGACGCGTCCTCACTCCGTCGACATGACCTCGTAGAGGTTCCGGGCCACGTCTGCGAAGAACAGCCCGCGCGAGCACGCGGATGATCGATCCGGCCGTTGTCTGGAGCCCACGGCTCACTGCCGTACGGCACGCCGCGTTCCCGGAGACGGCCCGGGATCGCGTCGAACGTGGCGGGATCCACGGTGAAGGCGAGGTGATGCCCCTGGGTGTCCTCGACGGTCATGAAGTCGAGGGTCAGCGTGTCGTTGACCCTGACCGGCACGAAGTGACCGGCACGAAGTGACCGCGAGATCCAGTGGGCGGCAGGCACTCCAGCCCCATGACTCCGGCGAAGAAGCCGGCCGCCTCCTGGTTGTCGGCGGCCGGGACGATGGTGTGGTCGAGGGTGATGGTCACGCGGCTTCCTGCCGGACGGCGCCGTGCAGGAACAGTTCGACGAGATCGGAGGTCCGCAACTCGTCCGGTCCGCCGGACCGCCCCCGGGCGAACAGCAGGCCGAGGAAGACGGCGGCCACCTGGCCCGGGGGGAACCGCAACGACGCCGCGTCCGGCTCGATCAGGTCGGCCACCGCCTCCCTGATCGTCTCCATGGACGTCTCCCTGCTGGAGGGCGACGGCCGCTCGCCGGCCTCCCCGCGCCGATGCCCCGAGGCGTGCAGCGAGCCGGCGACCGTGCCGATCCGGGCGAGGTGGGCCCCCAGCGCGTCGGCGGCCTCGATGAGCCGGCCGGCCAGCGGCTGGTCCAACGGGACGGAGGCGATCTCCTTGACGGCGTGGTCGGGCCGTACGGCCTCGGTCATGCAGGCGTCGAGCAGCTCCGCCTTGTCGGTGAACACGCGGAAGATCGTGGCCTCGCCGATCCCGGCGGCGCCGGCGATCTGGCTGGTCGTCACCGCCGTGCCGTACTCGGCCACCAGGGGGAGGGCGGACGCGACGATCATCGCGCGCCGCTCCTCGGGGCCCATGCCCGGCGCTCTCCGCCGGGGTGCTCTGTCACTCATGCGACGCATGCTAAGGAGTGAGCGCTCACTCCGTCAACGCGGAGTGAGTATTCACTCCGATGCCGCGCCGGCCAAGGACACATTAGAAATCCTTGCCCTTCGTGTTGCCATAACTACAAAGTGTGATTACATCTAGGGGGACGCCGCCCGCTCCAAGCGCTCGACGGGGGCTCCCCCACATTTGTCGAACGGCACAGGCACTCGGTCCCTTGAGCAAGGAGCGCCGCCTGCGGGGGAAGGGGGATGATGCGCTCATTCAAGGCATCACCGTCAGTCCACTGCCGACCTCCACCACGATTCATCGCACCACCATTGTCCCCGGCACGGCCTGTGCCTGCTTGAGATACCTGTCAGATGGATGCGTGGCATGGATACTCCTCCTCGAATAGAGTCTGATTCGCCGTGTCCGCGGCAAACAACGACCGCCCATCCGGAATTTCGCCTCTATTCGATTCTGCGGTGGATCGCCTATCCGATCCTGCTCGCGGCAGTGGTCTCGACGGCCACCGTGGCGATTCGCTACCGGCTTGATCTCGGCCGGGTCGGCATGATCTTCCTGATCGGCACGGTCGCCTACCTGGCGGCCCTGGAGCGACTGATCCCCTACCACCGCGGCTGGCATCCCACCCGCGGCGAGTGGGGCTGGTACGGCGTCTACTTCGTGCTGACCATCGCCGGCGCGGGTCTGGCCCAACTCCCCGTGACGGCGCTCGTCGGCGCCGTGGCGCTGCCGAAGCCGCTGCTCCCCCTGTGGGCGGAGATCCCGCTGGCCCTGCTGCTCGGCTCGCTGGCCAGCTACCTGGTGCACCGGCTGGGCCACACCAACCCGTGGCTGTGGCGCCTGCACGGCGTGCACCACGTGCCGGAGAAGGTCAACGTCGCCAACAACGGCGTCAACCACATCTTCGACGTCGTGCTTTCGCAGTGCGTCGTCCAACTCGCGCTGGCGCTCGCCGGATTCTCCATGGACTCCGTCTTCGCCGTGGGCCTGTTCGTCCTGACACAGGGCTACTTCGTGCACGCCAACATCGATGTCCGCATCGGCTGGCTCAACTACGTCCTCGCAAGCCCCGAGCAGCATCGTCTGCACCACAGCACCGACCTGTCAGAGGCCGGGCACTACGGCTCCGAGCTGTCGATCTGGGATCGCCTGTTCGGCAGCTTCACCTGGCACCCCGGCCGCCGGCCGGACGCGGTCGGGCTGCACGACCCGTCGTCGTTCCCCGCGACCGACGCGGTCCTCGCCAGTTTGCTGCACCCCTGGCGCCCTCGGCGCAGCTAGGCCGGCCGAGTCCGCCTGGCTCAGGACGCCATCCCCTCGCACGCGACAACACAAGGATTCGACGGTGACGGATTCAAGCAAGGCCGCCTCTCCCGACACGATAGCGATCATCGGGATCGGCTGCCGGCTGCCCGGCGGCGCGTCCGACTATCGGGCGTTCTGGCGGAACCTGATCAACGGTAAGGACTGCATCACGCGGACCCCGGCCGACCGATACGACGTCACGACGCTCGGCAGCGGCGACAAGGCCAAGCCCGGACGCCTGGTCGGCGGGCGCGGCGGCTACATCGACGGCTTCGACGAGTTCGACCCGGCGTTCTTCGGCATCAGCCCGCGCGAGGCCGACCACATGGACCCGCAGCAGCGCAAGCTGCTGGAGGTGGCCTGGGAGGCGCTGGAGGACGGCGGGCAGAAGCCCGCCGAGCTCGCGGGCCGCGACGTCGGCGTGTTCGTCGGCGCGTTCACCCTCGACTACAAGATCCTCCAGTTCGCCGACCTCGGCTTCGACACGCTGGCCGCGCACACCGCGACCGGGACCATGATGACGATGGTCTCGAACCGCATCTCCTACTGCTTCGACTTCCGCGGCCCCAGCCTCTCTATCGACACCGCGTGCAGTTCGTCACTCGTCGCCGTGCACCTGGCCTGCCAGAGCCTGCGCCGGGGCGAGACCAGCCTCGCGCTCGCCGGCGGCACGCTGCTGCACATGACGCCGCAGTACACCATCGCCGAGACGAAGGGCGGCTTCCTGTCCCCCGACGGCCGGTCCTCCCCCTTCGACGCCTCGGCCAACGGCTACGTGCGCGCCGAGGGCGTCGGCGTGGTCGCGCTCAAGCGCCTGGAGGACAGCCTGCGCGACGGCGACCCGATCCACGCGTTGATCGTCGGCACCGGCGTCAACCAGGACGGCCGCACCAACGGCATCACGGTGCCGAACCCCGATGCCCAGGTCCGCCTCATCGAGCGGGTCTGCGCCGACGCCGGCACGGTGCCGGGCGCGCTGCAGTACGTGGAGGCGCACGGCACCTCGACCCCGGTCGGCGACCCGATCGAGGCCAACGCCCTCGGCCGGGCGCTGTCGATCGGGCGCGAGCCGGGCGCCAAGTGCTACGTCGGCTCGGTGAAGACCAACATCGGGCACACCGAGTCCGCCGCCGGGATCGCCGGGCTGATCAAGACCGTGCTGTGCCTGAAGCACAAGAAGATCCCGCCGCACATCAACCTGGAGCGGATCAACCCCGAGATCGACCTGGCCGCCGCGCCGTTCGAGATCCCCGCCGAGCCGGCCGACTGGCCCGAGCACGAAGGGCCCGCCCTGGCCGGGGTCAACTCCTTCGGCTTCGGCGGCACCAACGCGCACATCGTGCTGGCGGAGGCGCCGCCCCGCGAGCAGCCCGCCGTGACGCCGACCGAGCCCGGCTACGGCATCCTCCCGCTCACCGCGCGCGATCCGGCTGCGTTCCCCGAGCTGGTCAAGGGCATCCGGCGCGAACTGGCCGGCGTCGACGGCCCGCCGGTGGCACTGACCGACCTCGGCTACACGCTGGCCCACCGCAGGCAGCACCTCGACTCCCGCCTGTCGATCGTCTACTCCTCCCGCGCCTCGCTGGACGAGTCCCTCGCGGCGTACCTGCGTGGCGAGGCGAACCCGCAGGTGCTCCTCGACCAGCGGCGCGACGCGCGGAAGCTCGTCTGGGTCTTCACCGGCATGGGCCCTCAGTGGTGGGCGATGGGCCGCCGGCTCTTCGAGACCGAGCCCGTCTACCGCGAGGCGATCGAGCGCTGCGACCATGAGATCGGCAAGCTCGCCGGCTGGTCGCTGATCAAGGAGCTCAACGCCGCCGAGGACGACTCCAGAATGGCGGAGACCTGGCTGGCCCAGCCGGCCAACTTCGCGGTGCAGATCGGCCTGGCCGCCCTGTGGCGCAAGTACGGCGTGCGCCCGGACGCCGTGGTGGGGCACAGCACCGGCGAGGTCGCGGCGTTCTACGAGGCCGGCGTCTACAGCCTCCAGGACGCGATCAAGATCGTCGTGCACCGCAGCCGCCTCCAGCAGAAGCTGGTCGGCACCGGCACCATGCTCGCGGTGAGCCTGCCCGAGGCCGAGGCGCTGCGCCGCCTGCGGGGCCACGGCGACCAGGTCTCGGTGGCCGCGGTCAACAGCCCGACCGCGATCACCCTGGCCGGCGACGAGGACGCCCTGGCGAAGATCGCCGTCGAGTTGCAGGCCGAGCAGATCTTCGTCAGGTTCCTCAGCGTGCGCGTGCCGTACCACAGCCCGCGGATGGAGCTGATCAAGGATGAGCTGCTGTCCTCGCTGGCCGACCTGGAGCCGCGCGCCGCGCAGGTGCCGCTCTACCTGACCGGGCAGGAGGGCCTGGCGCGGGGGGACGAGCTCGACGCGGACTACTGGTGGCGGAACGTCCGCGACGGAGTGCGTTTCCACGCGGCGATCGACCGCCTGGTCGACGACGGCTACGGCCTGTTCCTTGAGGTGGGCCCGCACCCCGTGCTCGGTCACTCGATCCAGGAGTGCCTCAGCGCCCGGAACGCCGAGGGACGGACCCTGCCCTCGATCCGCCGCCAGGAGGACGAGGCGGCGCGCTTCGCCATGTCGCTGGCCGCGCTGCACAACCTGGGCGTCGACATCGCGTGGGACGTGCTGCACCCCGCGGGCACGCCGGTGACGCTCCCCCGCTATCCGTGGAAGCGCGACCGTTACTGGGTGGAGCCCGCGGCGGTCGAGCAGATCCGGCTCGGCAGGCGCGACCATCCGCTGCTCGGCCGCCGGATGGCCACCGCCGAGCCGACCTGGGAGGCCACGCTCGACACCGAGGCGCTGCCGTACCTGGGCGATCACCGCATCCAGGACAACGTGTTGTTCCCCGCGGCCGGCTATCTGGAGATGGCCACCCAGGCGGTGCGGGCGATGACCGGCGGCACGGAGGTGACGCTGGCCGACGTCGAGCTGCGCAAGGCGCTGTTCCTGACCGGCGGCGAGGCCAGGAAGGTGCAGCTCTCCTTCGCGGGCGAGGGCGCCGCGTTCACCATCGCGACGATGCCGGGCGCCGGTCAGGACCGGATCGTGCACGCCGGCGGGATCGTCCGCGCCGGTCAGCCCCGCCGGCTCGGCGCCGCGCTCGACACCGAGGCGATCCGGGCGCGCGGCGGACGCCGTCTCGACGGCCCCGGCTGTTACGCGGCGCTGGCGGCCATGGGTTACCAGTACGGCCCCGCGTTCCAGGGCATCGAGGAGGTGTGGATCGGTCCCGGTGAGGCGCTCGCCCGTATCCGCCCGGCCGAGACGCTGGCGGGCGACGCCGCCGACCACCATTTCCATCCGGCGCTGCTCGACTCCTGCTTCCAGTCGCTGCTGGCCGCGCAGCTCCCGGACGAGGACACCGGCTCGCCGGGCACCGGCATCCGCCTGCCCCTGTCGATCGGGGAGGCGCGTCTCGGTCCGGTGGGCGACCAGCCGATCTGGGCCCACGCGACGATCGTCAGAGACGACGGCGAGGAGTTGGTCGGCGACATCGCGGTCTACACCGAAGGCGGCGCGCCGCTGGGCCGGATCGACGGGTTCCGCGCGGTCGACGTGGAGAAGGCGTCGGCGACGGTCGGCCTGGGCACGATCGACAACTGGCTGGCCGACCTGACCTGGGTCGAGCGGCCGCTCCCTGCTTGCCCTGTCGGCTCCGCCAACTCTGCTAGCCTCGTCGGCTCCGCCGACTCTGTTGGCCCCATCGGCTCCGCCGACCCTGCTGGCCCCATCGGCTCCGCCCACCCTGCTGGCCCCGCCAACGACGACGTGCTCGCCGCCGAATGGCTGATCTTCGCCGACACGCAGGGCGTCGGCGACGAGCTGGCCACGCTGATCCGGGCCCGGGGCGAGCGCTGCCACCTGGTTCGGCCCGGCTGGAGTTACCGGATGCGCCGGGAACACGGGGAGTCGGCGGTCGTGCCGGGCTCCGCCGCCGATCTCAGGCGATTGTTCGACGAGCTGGGCCCGCCGGCCGGCCCCGTCGTGCACCTGTGGAACCTCGACCTGCCGCCGATCGACGCCACGTCCGGAGACGAGCTGGGCCGGCACGCGGGCACCGGCGCGTACTCCGTCGTCGCGTTGGCTCAGTCGATGCTGTCCGCGCGGGCGGGCGGGCGGCTCCACGTCGTCACCCGCGGGACCCAGGCCGTGGCCGCATGTGAGGCCGTCGAGCCGCTCGGCGCGCCGGCCTGGGGGATCGGCCGGGTGCTGTGGCAGCAGGAACTCACCGCCAACCGGGGCAAGCTGATCGATCTGGACCCAGCGGGCGGCGGCGACCCGGCCACCCGCCGGACCGAGGCCGCGGCGCTGCTGCGCGAGCTCGCGGTCGACGACGAGGAGGAGATCGCCCTGCGCGGCGATCAGCGTTACACCAGCCGGCTGCGGCCGGTCGAAGATCTCACCCGCCCGCTGCCGCTCCGCCTGCGCCCCGACGGCAGCTACCTGGTGACCGGCGCGTTCGGCGCGCTCGGCCGGCTGCTGTGCCGCACGCTGGTCATGCGGGGCGCACGCAGGCTGATCCTGGTGAGCCGGAGCAGGGTCCCCGACCGCGGCCGGTGGCGTGACCTCGACCCGCGTTCGGCGGCAGGCCGTCAGGTGCGGTTCCTCAGAGAGCTGGAAGCCCTCGGCGCGCAGCCGATCCTGGCCCCGCTCGACATCACCGACGAGACCGCCCTGACCACCTGGCTGGCCGGCTACCGGGCGAGCGAGTCGCCGCCGATCCGCGGCGTCTTCCACCTCGCGGGCCGGGTCCGCGACACGCTGATCCCGGAGATGGACCGGGAGATCTTCGACGCCGCGCACGACGCCAAGGTGGTCGGCGCCTACCTGCTGCACCGCCATCTGCGCGCGGAGCCGCTGGAACACTTCGTGCTGTTCGCGTCGATCGCCTCGCTGCTGACCACGGCGGGCCAGGCCAACTACGCGGCGGGCAACGCCTTCCTGGACGCGCTGGCGCACCACCGCCGGGCGGCCGGTCTGCCGGCGCTGAGCATCGATTGGGGTCCGTGGGCCACCGGCATGATCGAGGAACTCGGGCTGGTCGCCCACTACCGCAACAGCCGTGGCATGACCTCGCTGTCGCCGGACGCCGGCATGGCGGTGCTGGAGCGCGTCATCGGCCAGGACCGCGCCCAGTTGCTGGTCGCGACGGTGGCCGACTGGCAGCTCTTCCTCGCCTGGTACACAGCGCCGCCCTCGCTGGTGACCGAGTTGGCCGTGGCCGCGAACGACTCGCCGCCGGGTGAGCCCGGCGGTTTCCTCGACACGTTCCGCGACGCCGACGAGGAGCAGCGCGGGCAGCTGCTGGCGACGCGCTTCACCGCGCTGGCCGCCGATGTCCTCCGGGTCGCGCCGGAGCAGATCGATCAGGTGGCCAGCCTCAACTCGCTGGGCCTCGACTCGCTGCTCGCGATGGAGCTGCGCGCCCGGATCCAGACCGAGCTCACCCTGTCGTTGCCGGTGGTGGCGTTGCTGGGCAACGCTCCGGTAAGCGAACTGATCGCGCAGGCGTACGCGAGCCTGGCCGACCTGGTGGCCGCCGGTGAGGGGGGCGGGGGCTCGACGGCGGAGGTGTTCGGCGACGAGGGGCTCTACCCGCTGACCCAGAACCAGCAGGCGTTGTGGTTCCTGAAGCAGCTCAATCCGGACGGCTTCGCCTACAACATCGGCGGCGCGGTCGAGGTGCGCGCCCGGCTCGTCCCCGAGCTCATGTTCGCCGCCGTCCGCACCGTGATCGAGCGCCATCCCAGCCTGCGGGCCAACATCGTGCACGCCGAGGGGCGGCCGATGCAGAAGATCTCCTCCGGCGCCGAGCCCGACCTCGCCCTGTTCGACGTCCAGGACAGGGCGTGGGACGACATCCACCAGATGATCATCGACGAGTACCGCAAGCCGTACGACCTGGAATGTGATCCGCTGGTGCGCTTCCGGTTGTTCAAGCGTGGCGACGATCACTGGGTGATCATGAAGGCCGTCCATCACATCGTGTCCGACGCGATCTCGACGTTCACCTTCATCGAGGAGATGTTCGAGATCTACGAAGGGCTGCGCCAGGGCAGCCCGGTGGAGCTGCCGCAGGTCTCGGCGACGTACCTCGACTTCCTCAACCGGCAGAACCAGGTCCTGGCCGATCCCGGCGCGGCCAAGATGCTCGACTACTGGCGGGAGCACCTGCCGGCCGACACGCCGATCCTCAGCCTGCCCACCGACAAGCCGCGCCCGGCCGTCCAGACCAACAACGGCGCGTCCGAGTTCTTCGTGCTCGAACCCGAGCTCAGGGAGCGCGTGCACGCCCTGGCACGCGAGCACAACGTGACCGTGTTCGTGGTGCTGATGAGCGCCTACTACATCCTCCTGCACCGCTACTCGGGGCAGGACGACGTCGTCGTCGGCAGCCCGGTGACCGGCCGTACGGAGACGCGGTTCTCCTCCGTCTACGGCTACTTCGTCAACCCGCTGCCGCTGCACGTGAACCTGGGCGGCGAGCCGTCGGTCGCCGAGGTCCTCGCGCAGGTCCGCACGACCGTGCTCAACGGGCTCGACAACCAGGAGTACCCGTTCGTGCTGCTGGTGGAGAAGCTGGGGCTGCGACACGACCCGAGCCGTTCCGCGGTGTTCCAGGCGATGTTCATCCTGCTCGCCCACAAGGTCACGACCGAGCGGTACGGCTACCGCCTCGACTACATCGAGCTGCCCGAGGAGGAAGGGCAGTTCGACCTCACGCTGTCGGCCTACGAGGACGAGACGGACCAGCGGTTCCACTGCGTGTTCAAGTACAACACCGACCTGTTCGTACCGGAGACGATGCGGCGGCTGGCGTCGCACTACGTCAACCTGGTCGACGCGCTGACCCGGGCGCCCGCCGCTCAGCCGATCACCCGGCTGGAACTGCTCGGCGCCGAGGAGCGCGGGCGCGTCCTCGCCACGTGGAGCGGCGCCGACCGGCGGGCCCGCTACGACCTGCCGGTGCACGAGCTGATCAGCCGGATCGCCGCCGAGCGTCCTGACGCGGTCGCCGTGTCGATGCCGTCCGTCTCCGGCCCTCCCCGGCGGCTGACCTACGGCGAGGTCGAGCGCGACGCCCGCCTGCTGGCGCGGCGGCTGCGCGGGCTGGGGGTCCGCAACGGGTCGGTGGTGGCGTTGTGCCTGGACAAGTCGCCCGAGCTGATCGTCGTCCTGCTCGCGGTGCTCAAGGCGGGTGGCGCCTATCTGCCGCTCGATCCGGGGCATCCCGTCGACCGGCTGGCCCACCTGGTCCACGCCGCGGGCTGCGGGCTGGTCATCGTCGACGACTCCGCCCGAGAGCTGCTGGCCGGGCTGCCCGGCGGCGCGCTCACCCTCGGCGACCTGCACCGGATCGCCGATCCGCCGGGGGCCGAGCCGGAGGTCATCGTCGATCTCGACTCCCCCGCGTACGTCATCTCGACCTCCGGCTCGACCGGCCGCCCCAAGGCGGTGCGGATCAGCCATCGCAACCTCGCCTCCGCCTACGGCTCCTGGCGCGAGGAGTACCGGCTGGACCACGACGTCCGGGTCCACCTGCAACTGGCGAGCTTCCCCTTCGACGTCTTCACCGGCGACCTGGTCAGGGCGCTGTGCTCGGGCGGCACCCTGGTGCTGATCTCCCGCGAGCTGCTCTTCGACACGGCCCGGCTGTACGAGACGATGCTGGCCGAGCGGGCCGACTGCGGCGAGTTCGTGCCCGCCGTCGTGCGCGGGCTGATGAGTCACTGCGAGCGCGAGGGCAGAGGGCTCGGCTTCATGCGCCTGCTGATCGTCGGCTCCGACGCGTGGAAGGTCGAGGAGTACGAGCGGCTGCGCGCCCTGTGCGGCCCGCGGACCCGCCTGGTCAACTCGTACGGGCTCAGCGAGGCGACCATCGACAGCACCTACTTCGAAGGCCCGGTCGACGGGCTCGAACCAAGCCAGATGGTGCCGATCGGACGCCCGTTCCCGAACAGCGCGCTCTACATCCTCGACGAGTACGGCGAGCCCGTGCCACCCGGCGTGCCCGGGGAGCTGTGGATCGGCGGTGAGGGGGTCGCGATGGGCTACGCCGGAGATCCGGAGCAGACGGCGCGGCGTTTCGTCACCCTCAGCCTGAACGGCGAGCCCACCCGTCTCTACCGGACCGGCGACCTCGCGCGGTGGGATGCAGGCGGCGGCGTGCACCTGCTGGGACGCGCCGACACGCAGGTCAAGGTGCGCGGCCACCGCGTCGAGCCGGGCGAGATCGAATCCCAGCTCACCGCCTGGCCCGCCGTGGAGCAGGCGGTGGTCACGGTGCGCCAGGACGCGCACGGTGACAGCACGCTGTGCGCCTACTGCGTCCCGGCCGCCGGTGCGGTCCTCGATCTGCGCGAGCTGCGCCGGCATCTCACCGGTTACCTGCCGACCTTCATGATCCCGTCGTACTTCGTCGAGCTGCCCGCGTTGCCGCTGACGTCCAACGGGAAGATCGACACGGCGGCGCTGCCCGCCCCGACGGCCGGCGCGGGCAAGCCGGCCTACGAGGCGCCGGTCACGATCTACGAGCTGCGGATGGCCGAATACTGGAAGGAGTTGCTCGGGCTGGAGGATGCCGGCCTGCACGACGACTTCTTCGAGGCGGGAGGCAGCTCGATCAAGCTGATCGAGCTGATCTACCTGCTGCGTGCCGGGTTCGGCGTCGCCATCCCGGTCAGCCGGCTGTTCAAGGTCACGACGTTGCACGGCATGGCCCTCGCGGTGGAGCAGGCCGTCAACGGGGGGAGCGCCGACGTCCAGCCGTACCTTGTCTTCGGCGGCGGGCAGACGGTCTTCTGCTTCCCGCCGGCGGGCGGCCATGGGCTGGTCTACCGGGCGCTCGCCGCGCACCTGCCGGAGTACCGCCTGGTGGCGTTCAACTATCTGTCCGGCGACGGCAAGGTCGGGCGGTACGCCGACCTGGTCGAGGCCGTCCAGGCCGAGGGGCCCTGTCTCCTGTTCGGCTACTCGCTCGGCGGCAACCTCGCGTTCGAGGTGGCCAAGGAGTTGGAGGGGCGCGGCCGCGAGGTGCGGAACGTGATCATCATGGACTCCTACCGCGTCGCCGAGTCCTTCGAGGTGGGCGACGAGCACATCGCGGCCTTCGAACAGGAGCTGGGCGAGCACCTGCGCAGGCACACCGGGTCGGAGATCGTCGCACAGGAGACGCTCGACCAGGCCAGGGAGTACATCTACTTCTGCAGCCGCACCCCGAACCTGGGGTCGGTCACCGCCACGGTCAGCGTGATCTCCGACGAGGAGAAGGTGGCGTTCTACGCCGCCGGGGAGCGCGGCACCTGGCACGGCAGTTCGGCCACGCGCACCGAGGTGCTCCGCGGCTTCGGGACGCACGCCGAGATGCTCGACGAGCAGCATCTCGCGCGCAACGCCGGCCTGACCCGCGCGACGCTCTCCAGCGCGATGCTCTCCGGCGAGACCTCGGCGGCGGGCGAAGCACCGCCGCCGAGCGGGGCTCTGCCGCCAAGCGGGACCCTGCCGACGAGCGAGACGTTGCCCGTGGACGAAGCACGGCCGGGGAGTGAGACGCCGGTGGCGGGCGGAACACCGTCGGTTAGCCAGACATCGCCGGGGAGCCAGACATCGCCCGTGAGCGAGACGGACGAGGCCCAGGCGGGCAAGGTCCAGGTTCCGGCGGGCGGTGAGACCCGTGTCGCGTGACACCGGACCCGACTGGAGCACCCGCGACCGCCCTCCCGGCTCAGCCCCCCGGGTCATCATCATCGGCGCGGGCGTCGGCGGTATGGCCACCGGCTGCTACGCGCAGATGAGCGGGATGGAGACCCGCATCTTCGAGAAGCACGTCCTGCCGGGCGGCTGCTGCACGGCGTGGTCGCGCGAGGGCTACATCTTCGACTACTGCATCGAATGGCTGGTCGGCACCGGCGCCGGCAACGACGCCAACCAGGTGTGGCGCGAACTGGGCGCCCTCGACGGCAAGACGATCATGAACTTCGAGCAGTTCAACAGGATCACCGACGAACACGGCAGGTCGGTGACGTTCTACAACGATCCCGACCGGCTGGAGCGGCACCTGCTGGAGATCTCGCCGGCCGACGGGCCGCTGATCCGGTCCTTCTGCCGTGATCTGAGGCGATTCATCGACATCAACCTCTACCCCTTCCTGAAACCGTCCTCGTTGCAGACGCCTCGCGAGAAGCTCAGGACGCTGTTGACGGTCCTCCCCGCGTTCCGCCTCTTCTGGCGCACCGCCGCGACGCAGATGCACACCTTCGCCGACAGGTTCCAGGATCCGTTGCTGCGCCGTGCGTTCCGCAACATCTTCTTCCAGGATCACGAGATCTTCCCGCTGCTGCCGTACCTCTTCAACATGGCCAGCGCGTACAACAACAACGCCGGGTTCCCGCAGGGCGGCTCGCTCGGCCTGTCGCGCTCGATCGAGGAGCGGTACACCTCGCTCGGCGGAGTGATCACCTACCGGGCCCGCGCGGAGCGCATTCTGGTCGAAGACGGCCGGGCGGTCGGCGTGGAGTTGCGTAACGGGTCGCGGCACTACGCCGACCACGTCGTCTCGGCGTGCGACGGCTACACCACGATCTACGGCCTGCTGGACGGGCGGTACACCAGCCCGAGGATCGACAAGCTCTACAACGACCTGCTGAAACGGCCCAGCATTCTGTACCCCGGGGTGGTCTCGGCCTTCGTCGGCGTCGACGGCGACTTCGACCCCGGCGACGCGCACAGCACGACCTACCTGCTGTCGGATCAGGAGAGCGCCGAACTGCCGGGCGTGCTGCAGAACAGCCTGGTGGTGCAGGACCGCTCCCGCTACTCCGACGGCTTCGCCCCGCCGGGGAAATCCGTGATCCACTGCACCTATTTCAGCGACTTCGGCTACTGGCAGTCCCTGCGCGGCAGCGACCGCAAGGCGTACTGGGCGCGTAAGCACCAGGTCGCCGACTTCGTCCGGGAGTTCCTGGAGCGGCGCTATCCCGGCCTCGGCGGGCGCATCGAGCAGGTCGACGTGGCCTCGCCGGCCACCACCAAGCGCTACACCGGCAACTTCAACGGCAGCATCCTGGCCTGGAAGGCGTTCTCCGAGGCCGAGGACGTGGTGACCAAGGTGATCAACAAGGACCGGATGCGCCTGCCCGGCCTGCACGGCTTCTCCATGGCCGGTCAGTGGGTCGGCATGGGCGGTCTGATCCGCGCCGCGTCGACCGGCCGTTTCGTCACCCAATACCTCTGCGAGGAGCTGGGGATCGCGTTCAAGGCGTGGGAGAGCCCGGGAGGCCGGGCCTGGCACCGCGACCAGCTCGGCCATCTTCCCCAGCTTGAGAAGTGGCCGGTGCGCTAGCCATGCGAGAAACAATGATCATCATCGGCGCGGGCCTCGGTGGGCTGTCCACCGGCTGCTACGCGCAGATGAACGGCTACCGCACCCAGATCCTGGAGATGCACGAGATCCCCGGCGGCTGCTGCACGGCCTGGGACCGGGGCGAGTTCACCTTCGACTGCTGCATCAGCTGGTTGCTCGGCAACGGCCCCGGCAACGAGATGCACCAGATCTGGCTCGAACTCGGCGCGCTCCAGGGCAAGCAGATGCGCCATTTCGACGTCTTCAACATCGTGCGGGGCCGCGACGGCCGGGCGGTCTACTTCTACTCCGACCCGGACCGGCTGGAGGAGCACCTGCTCGGCATCTCGCCGGCCGACGCCAGGCTGATCAGGAACTTCTGCGACGGCCTGCGCAAGTTCAAGAAGTGCCTGGCCGTCTACCCGTTCCTCAAGCCGGTCGGTTTGATGGGCCGGGCCGAGCGCCTGCGGATGCTGTCGTCGTTCCTCCCCTACTTCAACGTCGTCCGCAAGTCGATCAGCGTGTTGATGACCGACTACTCGGCGCGGTTCAAGGATCCGTTCCTGCGCGAGGCGTTCAACTTCGTCCTCTATGAGAAGCACCCGGCGTTCCCGGTGCTGCCGTTCTACTTCCAGCTCGCCGCGCACGCGAACCTCTCTGCGGGGGTGCCTGAGGGCGGCTCTCTCGGGCTGGCCAACTCGATCGAGCGACGCTACCGGCGGCTCGGCGGGCAGGTGACCTACAACGCCAAGGTCGAGGAGGTGCTGGTCGAGAACGACCGCGCGGTGGGCGTACGGCTCAGCGACGGGCGCGAATTCCGGGCCGACATCGTGGTCTCCGCCTGCGATGGTCCCACCACGACGATGAGCCTGCTCAAGGGCGCCTACCTCAACGACGCCTACCGCCGGCTCTACACCCGCACCCTCAAGGAGCCGGGCATGGTGTTCCCCGGCTACTTCACCGTCTTCCTCGGCCTGCGGCGGCCCTTCCCCGAAGCGGAGCCCTGCACCACCTACCTGCTGGACGACGCCGAGGCGGCCGAGCTGATCGGCATCCGCCATCCCAGCATCAACGTCCAGTTCCGCAGCATGCACTACCCCGAACTGTCGCCCAAGGACACGACCGTCGTCTACGCCACCTATTTCTGCGACATCGCCCCCTGGCGCGCCCTGAGCGAGGGCCCCGAACAGGCCAGCCGCGTCCGCAGGGGCGAGGAGTTCCACACCCTGCCCGTACGGCGAGGCCGCGACTACCAGACCGCCAAACGCCGGGTGCGGAACTCGATCGTGGCGTTCCTGGACCAGCGCTACCCCGGCCTGGCGGACACGATCGCCGTGCGCGACGTGTCGAGCCCGCTCACCCAGGTCCGCTACACCGGCAACTACGACGGGACCGTGCTGGGCTGGCAGCCGTTCGTGGAGAGCGGCGAGACCCTCGAAGTGCTGGTCAAGAAGCACGGACCCCGGCTACCCGGGCTGGAGAACTTCTACGTGTCGGGGGTGTGGGCGACGACGGGCGGCCTGATCCGCGCCGCGGCCGCGGGCCGGCATGTCATGCAGTTCGTCTGCCGCGACGACGGCAGGACGTTCACCGCCGACGTCGACGACACCGCGCCGCCTCCGACGCATCTCGTCGTTCCCGTGGGAGCCGCAGCCACGGGACCCACCGCAATCAACTCGCCGACTAGGAGCATGGCATGAAGATCGAGAAGTGGATCATGCGCGAGCACAACGAGGGGGTGCCCGACGCCGCGAAGATGTACGAGAAGGTCGTCGAGGACGTCGAGGTCAAGCTGGCCGACGACGAGATGCTGTTCCGGACCCGCTACGTGTCCGTCGATCCCTACCTGCAGGGCATCGCCAGGGACACCCCCATCGGTGATCACATGGGCGCCGACTCGATCATGGAGGTGCTGGAGGCGGGGCCGGCCGCCGCCCATCGGCCTGGCGACCTGGTCCAGGGCTTCGGCGGCTGGCGGAGCCATGTCATCAGCGACGGCGCTGCGCTGCCGTGGAAGACGGGGGAGTTTCCCATGGTGTTCCCCGCCTACCGCAGGCTGGATCCGGCGCGCTTCGACGACGCGCTGCCGATCTCGACGGCGCTGGGCGTCATGGGCGGCCCCGGCATGACCGCCTGGGGCACGCTGACCAAGTTCATGACGGTCCGGCCCGGCGACACGGTCGTGATCAGCGGCGCGTCGGGCCTGATCGGGTCGCTGACCGGGCAACTGGCCAAGCGCGCGGGGGCGCGGGTGGTAGGCACCACGGGAACCCCCGAGAAGATGGCGTATCTCACCGGCCTGGGCTTCGACGAGGTCATCCTCTACCAGCAGGGCGACGACACGGAGACGGTTCACCAGGCGCTCGCCGCCGCCGCGCCGGACGGAGTCGACAAGTACTTCGACAACCTGGGCGGCAGCGTCACCGACGCGGTGTTCGCCATGCTCAACATCGGCAGCCAGGTCGCGGTGTGCTGGCAGTGGGCGAGCCAGGTCGGCAATGACCACGTGGGGCCACGGCTGCTCCCGTACATCATGTACCCGCGCACCACCGTCCGCGGCATCTACGCGCTCGAATGGTTCACCGAGGAGAACTGGAGCGCCCTGCACGACGACCTCGGCGACCTGGTCCGCCGCGGTGAGATCACCTGTTCGCAGACCATCCGCCACGGGTTCCACGACATCCCGAACGCCTACCAGAGCCTCTTCCGCGACAGGGCGGCCAACCGGGGCAAGATCCTCGTCAAGCTGTGAGGACGGGCGGCGCCGAGCGACGGCCCTCGTCGGCGCCCCCGCCGGTCATTCATGACCGGCGCCTTATCGAGCGCGGGCGAATTACGTTGATTATTATCGGCGCGCAGTTGACACGACCCCACCCCCATCCTTTAATGTGAATTCCACAGAGAAGGCCGGGCCCGCCACGTGCGGCCCACACGGCGACAGGGGGGTGGAATGATGGACAGGAAGATGGCGGTCACGATGACCTGCCGCACCTGCGGCCGTCACTCCCTCGTCTGTCGTCAGCCCTGTTGTCAGGGCTGAGCGACCTCTCCACCGCACCCGTTCAACCTGGGCCGCCTTGTGCCCGAATGGTGCGCTTCCGCGAAACACAGACTCTCGCGTCATTCTCAATTCACATGCTCGGCGTGTTCTGTTTCGCGTGCCGTACGAATGAATGCGGTTTCGTCGAAACGTGCCCGTTGAATGCTTTCCAGTTTTGGTCGTCCGTTCTATTGAAAGGACGAAGTAAGCGAGTCAGCCGTGGCTGGCTCGGCATGGCCGTGTGCCCGAGTGGCCCAGGGAACCGCCTGCAAAGCGGTAGACACCGGTTCGAATCCGGTCACGGCCTCCATGTCCCGTCGTGCCGCCCGCCCGCTCCAGCGGGGGGCGTCACGAGCCGGCTACGGACAGCCCCCGGCTGGCACACTCACTCGCGACCCCGACGGTTCGGGGGTTCGGTCACTGGAAACCGAGCCGGGCCAGGGGTTCGACGAGTTGGTGCTCCTCGTAGGACAGGTGGGAGAGCAGCGTGTCGGTCAGCAGGTCAACGGCGGCGCGTACCTCGGCCAGGCCGTCGGGGACGGTCACGAAGGCGACCAGCGCGCGGTCCACGCGTTCGATGACCTCGTGGATGGCGTGGTGTTCCTCCTCCAGGCGATCGATCACGGGGGTGAGACGGGCGTCGGATCGGCGCAGGTGGGGGAAGAGACTCTGGTCCTCCAGCAGGTGGTGGTTGGTGACGACCCGGCAGTACGACTCGCAGTAGGCCCCGAGGGTCCAGTTGTTCTGCCGCATGGTCATCGCGTTGAGTCGTGACCGGGCGGTGCCGGGGTCCATGGATCCGGCGGCGACCTGCTCCACCAGGTCGCGCAGCTGTGCCAACTCGGTGCGCAGATGATCGTGCACGTCGATGAGGTGCCGGCCGGCCGCCTGCTCGTGGGGCGTGTAGGCGCGGGCCGGATCCGGCTCCGGGCCGGTGGGCCGGGTGCTCTCGTCCCAGGCCGGGGCTTCGCTGAGCCGTACGCCGTCGTCGGGGGTCGGCGCCGCCAGCGGCCCCGTCTGCCCACGGGCGTCGCGTCGCGCCGTCCCTCCGAATACCCGCTCCCGAAAGGAAGGGGCACTCCGCACATTCTGCTCAGCGACCGCCTTCCGCTCCGAAACGCCCTCCGCAGCGGAACCCGCACCAGGCACGCCACCGCCACCGCCCTCGTCCGGGCGCCGTTCACCAGACACGCCACCCCCTGACGGGAGCCGCTCATCACCAGACGCACCATCCGCGGACACGGGCCGCTCAGGAGAGGTGCCGCGTGCTGTCTCGACCAGTTCGCGTACGGCGGGGGCGACCTCGGCCGCGAACCGCTGGATGGCGACGGCCGAGTCGCTCGCCAGGATGTAGCCGCTGACGCCGTGGGCGAGGGTCAGCTCGGCGAGTTGTTCGGCCCATACCTTGGGCGGCCCCTGCAGGAAGCCGTCGCCGGTGAAGGAGCCGGTGATGTTGTAGAGGCGGCGCACGGCCTCCGGGGTACGGCCTGCGGCGGTGGCCGCCTCGTCGATGACCTGGTTCCCGGCCGGTAGCTGATCGGGGGGCACATAGGACGAACTGGGCAGCCACCCGTCGCCGGCCCGCCCGGTCAGCCGCAGCATCCTCGGTTTGATGGCGCCGAGCCAGATTCCGATGTCATGAACGGGGAACGGCCCCGGCTTCGTACCCTGGACCTGGTAGTGCTCGCCGTCCAGGCGCAGGCCGCGTCCCGGCGTCCACAGCGCGCGGATGAGCCGGATGGCCTCCTCCAGCGCGGTCACCGATTCGGCGGGGGTACGGCGCGGGCCGCCCTGAGCCGCGATGGCCTCCCAGAACGCGCCGGCGCCGAGGCCGAGCTCGGCCCGGCCGCCGCTGAGGATGTCCAGGCTGGCGGCGCTGCGGGCGAGCACCGCCGGGGGGCGGAGCGGCAGATTTGCCACGTTGGGGAACACCCGCACGCGGGTGGTGGACGCCGCGATGACCGACAGCAGGGTCCAGGCATCCAGGAACGCCGGTTGGTAGGGATGGTCCTGAACGCTGACCAGGTCCAGCCCGGACTGCTCGGTGAGCCGTGCGAGGTCGACGACTCGCTCCGCCTGGTCCGCCGCCGGCGTCAGAAAGGTGCCGAACAGCAGATCGTGCCCGTAGTCGGCCATCGGGGGGTCTCCTCCTCCTCAAACGTGCGGAACTCAGGCCGGGATGCGGGCCGCCGCCTGCTCCGCCAGGAATCGGCCGTGACGCCCGGCCGACTCGTGGGCGGCGTGCAGGGACTCCTCGGCCAGTCCCCGGAGGGCCGCCATCTCGGGTTTCACGTCGGCCAGCGTGAGCTCGGCCAAGGCGGTCTGCACCTCCATGCCCAGCACGTCCTGGACGAATCGGACCAGCCAGGGCGTGGAGTGGTCCCAGCCCTCGCGCGGCGTGCCCGGCCCGTAGCCGCCACCACGAGCGGTGACCAGCGTCGCCGGGCGCGCCGCCAGCGGCTGCACGCCCGGCGCCAGGCGCGGGTCGGTCAAGATCAGATCAGCCCAGGTCTTGAAGTGCTGTGACGGTCCGAAGTTGTAGAGCGGCACCGCGAACAGGTAGGCGTCGGCGGCCATCAGTTCGTCGACGAGAGTGCTCGCGAGCGCGGCCGAGCGCCGCTGGGCGTCGGTGCGCTGGTCCGACGGGACGAAGCTCGCGGACACCGCCTGCGACCACACGTCCGACGGCACCGGGTCGGAGCCGAGATCACGCCGGGTGATCGTGCTGTTCGGATGGGCTCGCTGCCACTCGGCCTGGGCCGTGTCGCCGACCTGCCGGGTGATCGAGCCGTCTTCGCGGATGCTGGCGTCCAGCCTGAACAAGATCATGATGACCTGACCTCTCGTAATATATGTTGCTGGACAGACGATATTGCATATCGATGTGTTGTCAAGAAGAACATCATGATGACCACACACCCTGGTAGACTCATGGCATGGCGACTCGTGAACGCAACCTCGCCCAAGTCGGGACCGAGCCCGGCAGCGCCGGCGTAGGCGACGTCGGCTGGGCGCTCGGGGTGTTGTTCCGCGCCTACGCCAAGGCGGTCGGCTCGGCGGTCAGCGATCTGCCCGGCGGCCCTCGCGGCTACCAGGTCATCACCGCCGCGGTCCAAGAGGTCACCACCAACCAGGGATCCCTGGCTCAGCACCTGGGCATCGACCGCACCGTCCTGACCTATCTCATCGACGACCTTGAGAAGGCAGGGCTGGTCGAGCGCCGTCCCGACCCGGCGGATCGGCGCAACCGCCGCATCGTCGCCACCGACGCCGGCCGCGAGGCGTGCGAGAAGCGCGGGCGGCACATGCGGCACGTCGAGTCCTACCTGCTGGGCGCTCTGAGCGACGCCGAGGCCGAGGAGTTCCGCACCATGCTGCAACGCCTCGCGTCGCACGTCAACGCGCTCGACCCGCTCAAGAACGCCTGCGACATCGCAGACCACCTGGAGCCCTGAGCCCCGAGCTTGCGCCCCGAGTCCTGAGTTCCGAGCCCGAGTTCAGAGTTCAGAGTTCAGAGTTCAGAGTTCGGCCGCACGATGCCCGGCCGACGGGCGCGTGGGCGCGTGGGCGAGCGCCACGGTCCCGGTCACCGCGCTGGGAACGAGGGGCGGCGGACCGGGCGCCCGCTCAGCCCACGATGACGATCTCTCCGGACGGCGTCCGCACCGCCGCCATCCTGGAAGGCCTCGACCAGCCTGCCGATACCAGCCTGCCGGTGAGGAGGCGAGCAGCAGGTCTCCCCGCTCTGACAACGCGAGGCGACGGAACCGCACGGGTCCGGGGATCAGCGGCGTTCCGAGCCAGGTAGGCGTTGCCGACCTACGAGAGACTTCGTCGTACAGGGAAGCGACACGAGCTCGACCATGGCGATCCCCCGCCCACCAGTCCTGTCTCAGGTGCGATGAGCAGTCAGTGGATCGACGTGCGGTTGCGATGTGACTCAGATATCGAAGCTAGAATGTGCGAAGGTAAGGTGATTGCTCGTGACGACGTTTCGGATCAGCGAGGCGGCCGTGCTGCTCGGGGTCAGCCCCGACACCGTCCGGCGCTGGATCGACGCCGGGCGGCTGCCGGCTCGCCGCGACGAGCATGGCCATCGGATCGTGGCCGGGGTCGATCTGGCCGCGTTCGCGCGAGCCCAGATCGAGGCGGAGGACGGCTCCGGGCATTCCTCGGCGCGCAACCGCTTCCGCGGGATCGTGACCGAGGTGATCAGGGACGCGGTGATGGCCCAGGTGGAGATCGCCGCCGGGCCGTATCGGGTGATGTCGTTGATGAGCCGTCAGGCGGCCGACGAGCTGGGCCTGGAGGTGGGGGTGATGGCGGTCGCCGTGATCAAGTCCACCAACGTCGTCGTGGAGATTCCCGACCACGCACGCACGTGAGCCGGTAAGGAGCCCTCGTTGTCCAGATCGCCATGCGCCCGGTGACAGCCCGGTTCCGGCCACGCCTCCGCCCGCCCGGAAGGAGCGCGGTGATGACGCGTGCGCCCGTGGCAGGTCGCGTCCCCTGGATGCTGGTGCTGCCGGCCGGGGTCGGCATGGTGTTCCTGGTGCTGCCCCTCGCCGGGCTGCTGGTCCGCGCGCCCTGGCCCACGTTGGCCGAGCGGCTGGCCGAACCGCAGGTGCTGGAGGCGTTGCGGCTGTCGCTGGTGACGGCGACCCTGGCCACTGCGCTGTGCCTGCTGTTCGGCGTGCCGCTGGCGTGGCTGCTGGCGCGGGTCGCCTTTCCCGGCCGGCGGCTGGTACGGGCGCTGGTCACCGTACCGCTCGTGCTGCCCCCGGTGGTGGGCGGCGTCGCGCTGCTGCTCGTCCTGGGACGCCGCGGCCTCGTCGGGGAGTGGCTGGACACCACCTTCGGGATCACGCTGCCGTTCACCACCGCGGGGGTCGTGATCGCCGAGACCTTCGTCGCCATGCCGTTCCTGGTGATCAGTGTCGAAGGTGCGCTGCGCGCGGCCGACCTGCGGTTCGAGGAGGCCGCCGCCACGCTCGGCGCGTCCCGCTGGACCATCTTCCGCCGCGTCACCCTGCCTCTCATCGCGCCGGGCGTCGTCGCCGGAGCCGTGCTGTGCTGGGCCCGCGCGCTGGGCGAGTTCGGCGCCACCATCACCTTCGCCGGCAATTTCCCCGGCCAGACCCAGACCATGCCGCTGGCCGTCTACCTGGCCCTGGAGACCGAACCCGAGGCCGCGATCGTGCTCAGCCTGGTCCTCCTGGCCGTCTCCGTGGTCATCCTGGCCAGCCTCAGAGACCGGTGGGTGAACACCCCATGACCCCGCACGCCCACCCCGCCACCGAACGCCCCGCACCCCCACCTCACCGTCAGACGTTCAGGACCACCGACCACCCCATGCCCCGCACGCCCACCTCATCAGACGGCCAGGGCTGGTGATCACCTCATGACCCTGCACGCCCACCTCGTCGTCGAGCGGCCCGGTTTTCGCCTCGACATCGATCTCGACGTGCCCTCCGGGGAGGTCCTCGCCCTGCTCGGTCCCAACGGCGCGGGCAAGAGCACGGCCCTGCGCGCCCTGGCGGGGCTGACCGGCCTCTCCGGCGGCCGTTTCACCCTGGACGGCGACCCGCTGCACACCCTGGCCGCCGAGCGCCGCCCGATCGGCATGGTCTTCCAGGACTACCTGCTCTTCCCCCACCTGTCCGCCCTCGACAACGTCGCCTTCGGCCCCCGGTGCCACGGCGTCTCCAAACGCGAGGCACGCCGTACGGCCGCCTCCTGGCTGGAACGCGTCGGCCTGGCCGCATACGCCGCGGCGAAACCCCGGCAGCTCTCAGGCGGGCAGGCCCAGCGCGTCGCCCTGGCCCGCGCCCTCGCCGTACGGCCCCGCCTGCTGCTCCTCGACGAGCCGCTGGCCGCGCTCGACGCCCACACCCGCCTGGACATCCGCTCCCGGCTGCGCCGTCACCTCGACGAGTTCGACGGCGCGACCGTGCTGGTCACCCACGACCCGCTCGACGCGATGGTCCTCGCCGACCGGCTGGTCGTCATCGAGAACGGCGCGATCGTCCAGCACGGCACCCCCGCCGAGGTCGCCCGCCGTCCGCGCACCGACTACGTGGCCCGCCTGGTCGGTCTCAACCTCTACCGCGGTACGGCGTCCGGCCACCAGGTCAAGGTCGAGGGGATCCTCTTCACCGTCGCCGAACAGCTCGACGGGCCGGCCTTCGTCGCGTTCTCCCCCCAGGCGGTCGCCCTCTACCGCACCCGCCCGAACGGCACTCCGCGCAACCTCTGGCAGGCCGGCATCGAGGGCGTCGAACGGCACGGCGACAACGTACGAATCCACCTCCAGGGCCCGATCACCGCTTCGGCCGACGTCACCACCGCCGCCGTCGCCGAACTCGACCTCACCCCGGGCCGGCAGGTCTGGGCTTCCGTCAAGGCCACGGAGACCCACGCCTACCCGGCGTGACCCACCTGTCCTGCTCGTCGTGGCGCCCGGCGGCCTCCCGGCGGACCCGGTCATGGGTGTCCTGGCCTCGGCGAACGGCCTCCCGGCGGGGAGGGGATCCGGTTCGGGGGACGCTCGATCACCCTCGATCAGGACACCGGTATGGTTCCCGCATGCAGCGTATGACCGGTATGTTAATTGGTGCGGTTTTTGGAATGGTTTTCGTCCTCGTCAATGCGCACGAGCCCCTCAATCCGCTGATCGGGATCTGCCTGCGCGTGGCCGCCGTGCTCGGCCTCGTCAGCGTGATCGTCATGTGGGTCGTCACCGTCGGGCGGGCGCGGACCGCCGGCGGACAGGCGGACGGTATCCCGGGACCGGCCGGGAACATGTTCAGCCGGGGCTATCTGGTGGTCGTCGCCGCTGAGGCCATCCTGCTCTTCGGCGGGATCGCGCTGCTCAACGCCTGGGGGCAGCCCCCGCAGATGAACGTCGCCTGGGTGGCGGTCGTCGTCGGCGTCCACTTCATCGCCCTCGCCCCGATCTGGAAGCACTACGGCATCATGATGCCCGGCGTGATCCTCACCGTGTTCGGCCTCGCCGGGTTCATCATGGCGGCGACGTCCGCCATCACGTGGGTGCCCTTCGTCAGCGGCGTGCTGTCCGGAGTGACCCTGCTGGCGGGGTCCATCTATTTCGCCAGGCGCGGCATGGCCTGACCGCCCGTCGAGGGTCGGCGGGCTGAGCGGGAGACCGGGATCGCGCTCGCCGACCGGCAGCACCGGCCAGGAATGCGCAGATTTCGTGTCGAATGCCTGGCGGCCTCGGTCGCCAGGCACTGTTCACCCGTTTCCGGGCGCTCCCCGAAGAAGATCGTGCACCGCTCGCGTCGGTGACGCCAGCCCGCCGTACGACCGCTCGCGTCGGTGACGTCAGCCGTACGGACGCCCTTGACTCCCCTTCGGACACCTTTCCCTGTTGCCTGCCGCGCGGCAGTTGGATACTGTGACTATCCAATTGTAGATAGTCGAACTATCCATGGAGCGTCATGTTCACCGTCGTCATCGTCCTCGCGGTCGCCCTGCTGGGCTTCCGCCTGCTGGGCTCGCTCGGGGTCAGCCGGTTCGCCACCTGGTACGGCAGCGCGGCCCACGCGCTGGCGGTCATGCTCGTCATGACCGCCAGCGCCCACTTCGTCCCCGAGGGCGTCACGGTCATGCCCAACCACGCCGACATGGTGGGCATGGTGCCGCCCTTCGTGCCGTTCCCGGGGGCCATGGTTCACGCGACCGGCGTGCTGGAACTGCTCGGCGCCGCCGGGCTCGTGCTGCCCTCGACTCGCCGTGCGGCCGGGATCTGCCTGGCCGTGCTCTTCGTGCTGCTGCTCCCCGCCAACGTCTACGCCGCCGTCGCCGCGCCGTTCAACGCCGACGTGTCCTCGCCACTGTGGCTGCGGATCCCCGAGCAGGCGCTGTACATCGCCGTCGCCCTCTGGGTGGCCAGAACGGCCGGCCCCACCGTGGCCCCGCTGCGATTCGCACCGGTGGGACGTCGTCACTCATGATCGGCCGTTCCGGTTCAGGGCGCGTCCCCGCCCGGTTCCGCCGCCAGGCGTCCGGCCAGCCGTTCATAACGCTGCCGGGCGGCCTGGGCGGTGCCGAGCCCGAGGCCGAAGGCGATCTCCTGCCAGGTGAGGCCACGGCCGCGGGCCATGAGGAGGAGCCCGGACTCCAGCTCGTCCATCTCCGCCCGTGCCAGCGGAAGGAGGGTCAAGGCGGCGGTGATGTCGGCGTTGTCCACCTTCGCCTCGGCCTCCTCGTACCGCGCGGTGCCGCCCGCGAGCAACGTCACGAGCCTGATGGCCTCGTGCGGGCCGAGAACGTCAGGATGGACCTGCCGGGAACGTTGCGCCTCGGTGGCCGCATGCCGTTCGGCGATGCGCTGGAGCGACGCGTACACGCGGTGCGCTCGCACCTGCCCCGGATCGGGAGGAGTGAAGGGATCGGAAGACATGCGGGCAGCCTGATGCCTCAATCAATCATTGTCAACAGTCCGATGCAAACAGACTGTTCAAAGCAAGTAGGAGCCGGCAGCCGCTGCGGACGTACGACAACCTTCATCAGATCGCGATCGATGAAAATTATTTGTACGCCCGTGCTAAGGTCTGCGTATTTTTATGACTTAATGTCCTGAGGAGTCCACATGTCCCGTGGTGCGTTCTCCGCGATCGGCGTCGCCGTGACGCTGTCCATCGCGCTCACCGGTTGCTCGTCCTCCTCCGGCCCCGCGGCTCCCGCCGCCACGACGGGAGCGGCCGGCGGCACCCTCGTCGTCGGCGTCACCAGCGACCCGGACACGCTCTTCCCCTGGAAGGCCACGCAGTTCCAGGCGGTCAACGTGTTGCAGAACATCTACGGCACGCTCACGGAGTTCGACAAGGACCTCAACGTGGTGCCGGGCCTGGCCGAATCATGGAAAACCGCGAAGGACGGCGACTCCCTCACCCTCACGCTCCGTCAGGGGGTGACCTTCGGCGACGGCAGCGCCTTCGACTCCAAGGACGTCAAGCACTCGCTCGACGCGATCATGGACGAGGACACGGCGGCCGTGGCGGCGGCCTCACTGTCCTCGGTCGAGTCGGTGGAGGCGCCCGACCCGCACACCGTGGTGCTGAAACTGAGCGGGCCCGATGCCGCGCTGCCCGCCAACCTCGCCACGGTCAACATGGCGATGCTCTCCTCTGACGACACCGAGGAGAAGCTCAACACGGCCCCCAACGGGACCGGGCCGTTCACCCTGCGAAAGCGCGTCGCGAGCCAGTCGATCACGCTGGGCAGGAACGCGAAGTACTGGGGCAGCGAGAAACCCAAGCTCGACGGCGTCGAGTTCCGGGTGATCCCCGACGAGTCGGCCATCGTCTCCGCGATGCAGTCGGGCAACGTCCAGCTCGCGGTCTTCAACGACCCCCTCGTCGCGCAGACCGCGCAGGGCGGCTCGATCACCGTCGCCAAGACCCCGCAGCTCAGCTACCACGCCCTCCAGCTCAACACGCGCCGCGGCGACCTGGACGACCTCAACGTACGGCTGGCGATCCAGTGCGCCGTCGACCGCAAACAGGTGCTCGACACCGCCGCGCTCAGCGAGGGCGAGGTGACGGGACCGATCACCGCACCCGCGTTCAAGTCGAACCCCCAGCAGCGCCCCTGCCCCGCACGCGACCTGACCAAGGCGGCCGACTACCTCCAGAAGGCGGGCAAGCCGAACGGCGTGGCCATCAAGACGATCGTCTCCCAGGGCGAGTACGCGACCTCCGTCAACGAGGCCCAGAACCTCAAGGCGCAGCTCGCCGAAGCCAAGATCGACCTGCAGCTCGAAGTGCTGGAGTCGGGCGCGTTCGTCGACCGGTGGGTCGCGGGCGACTTCGACGCGGCGGTGGCGCTGAACGGCGGGCGACCCGACCCCGACGGCATGTACGGCCGCTACTTCACCAGCGATGGCAACCTGAACAAGGTCGCCGGCTACAGCTCCCCCGAGCTGGACAAGCTCTTCGCCGAGGGCAAGGCGACGACCGACCAGGCCGCCCGAAAGGCGATCTACGACAAGGTCTCCGCGGAGCTGGAGAACAACGCGGCCTGGATCTGGTTGTTCACCAGCTACACCTACACGGGCACCGCGGCGCAGGTGACGGGCTTCGTCCCGATGGTCAGCGGCTCGCTGCAGTATCTGCGCACGACGACGCTCGGCTAGTCGTGTTCCGTGTCCTGGCGCGCAACCGCGCGATCCGGCGTGTGGCCGGCATGATCGGCACCCTGTTCGGGGTGGCCGTGTTCGTCTTCGTCATGCTCCGGGCGATTCCGGGTGATCAGATCACGGCGGGGCTGGGCACCGAGGCCGCGGCGCTCACCCCGGCGCAGCTGGCGGCGCTGGAGCGCTACTACGGCCTCGACCAGTCGCTGTTCACCCAGTTCTTCTCCTGGCTCGGCAACCTGTTCACCGGGAACCTCGGCTTCTCGGCGCGGTCGCAGCAGAGCGTGCTGGACATGACTCTCCAGTCGCTGCCCGTCACGTTCGAGCTGGCGGTGCTCTCGATCGTGCTGGCCCTGCTGCTCGGGGTGCCGCTCGGCATGCTCGCCGCGTCGAGGACCAACTCGCCCAGGGACGCCGTCGGCCAGCTGGTGAGCCTCGGCGGGCTGTCGATCCCGGCCTTCCTGCTGGCGACGACGCTGCTCTCGGTGTTCGCGGCCTCGTTCGGCTTCAATCCCAACGGGCAGGGGTTCGCGAGCCTGCTGGAGGATCCGCTGCTCAACCTGCAGCAGATGTTCCTGCCCGCGCTCGTGCTGGGCTTCGGCATCGCGGCCCCGATCCTGCGCACCACCCGGACCGCGGTGCTCGACGTGCGCTCGGGCGACTTCGTCAGGACCGCCCGCGCCAAGGGCGTGCCACCGGGCCGCCTGCAGGTCAGGCACGTGCTGCGGAACGCGCTCGTACCGATCCTGACGATGACCGGCCTGCAGTTCGGCTACCTGCTCGGCGGTGCCGTGGTGGTCGAGCAGATCTTCTCCGTGCCCGGTGTCGGCAGGCAGGTGCTGCTCGGCATCCAGCAGAAGGAATACGCGGTCGTCCAGAGCACGGTACTGGTCATCGCGCTGTCGTTCGTGCTCGTCAACCTGCTGACCGACCTGCTCTACCGGGTCGTCGACCCGAGGGTGCGATCCTGATGACCGCCCTGCGAAAGAGCCCGAGCGGGCTCACCGGCATCGTCATCCTGGCGCTGCTCGCCGTCGTCGCGCTGCTGTCGTTCGCCGGGCTGCTGCCGTACGACCCGATCGCGCAGGACCCGCCGTCCCGTTTCCTGCCTCCGTCGGGCGAGCACCTGCTCGGCACGGACCAGTTCGGCAGGGACGTCTTCTCCAGGATGGCTGCGGGGGTGGGCAACTCGGCGCTCATCGCGGTCGTCGCCGTCGCCTTCGCCACGCTGGTGGGAACCCTCGGCGGGCTGGTGTCCGGCTTCTACCGCGGCTTCGCCGACAGCGTCGTCGGCGGGGTGACGAACGTGCTCTTCGCCTTTCCCCCGCTGTTGCTCGCGCTCTCGCTCGCCTCGGTGTTCGACCGCGACTGGTTCACGATCGCCGTCGCGATCGCGATCGTCTACGTGCCCATCCACATCCGGGTCACCCGGGGCCCGGTGCTCTCGCTCAGGGAGATCGAGTACGTGAAGGCGGCCATCGCCACCGGCCAGAGCCGATGGATGATCATGCTGCGGCACGTGCTGCCGAACATCACCTCGATCATCGTCATCCAGGTGGCGCTGTCCCTGTCGTGGGCGGTGCTCACCGAGGCGTCGCTGAGCTTCCTCGGCCTGGGCACGCCGCCGCCCGCGCCCTCGCTCGGGTCGATGATCTTCGAGGCGCGCAGCCTGGTCGTCATCGCGCCGTGGACGCTGATCGCACCCGGTGCGGTCGTCGTCCTGCTGGTCGTCGGCCTGAACCTGCTCGGCGACGGCCTCCGTGACACCCTCGACCCGCGCAACCGGGGCCGGCGGTGAACGCGCCGCCGGGCATCGCCAGAGCCGTCCGCACCCCGTGGTTCGACCTGACCGAGTGCACCGGCCACCGCACCGTACGCTGGGTGGACGGCGAGCGCGTCGGCGAGGCTCCGATGACGATCGACACGCACCACGACCTCGCCTCGATCACGAAGATCCTCGCCACCACGACGGCACTCATCCGCCTCGTCTCCGGCGGCCTCGTCGACCTGGACGCGCCGGTGCGCCGGTACCTGCCGGACTGCCACGACGGCTGCACCGTACGCGACCTGCTGCTGCACCGGGCCGGGCTGTGGGAGTGGTACCCGCTCTACATCCAGCGGGAGATGCCACCGCCGCGCTACCGCCCCGGCCAGGCACGGCACTACTCCGATCTGGGGTTCGTCCTGCTCGGGCGGGTCGTCGCGGCCGTCACGGGGCTCCCCCTCGACCGGGCGGTGTCCGAGCTGGTGACCGAGCCGCTCGGACTCTCGTCGACCCGGTACGCGCGCCCGGCGGGACCGCTGGTGTCCATGAGCGCCCGCGACGACCGGGTCGAGATGGGCATGCTCGACTCGAAGCAGCCCTACCCCGTTCCGTACGGCAGCGCCGACTTCGACGGCTGGCGTCGCCGGCCCGTGATCGGCGAGGTCTCCGACGGCAACGCCCATCACGCCTTCGGCGGCGTCTCCGGGCACGCCGGGCTCTTCTCCACGCTTCCCGACCTGCTGCGTTACTGTGCCGCGCTGTCCCGCTACCGCGAGCACGACGGGCTGTGGCGGCCCGAGGTGGCGGAGGAGTTCTTCGCACCGGGTCCCGACGCCCAGCAGGCACTCGGTTTCCGCAGGTACGACCTCCGGATCCGGGACGAGACCGTCACCGTGCTCGGTCACCCCGGCTATGTGGGCTGCGCCGTCGGCTTCGTGCCCGGCCGCGACATCTCCCTCGTCGTGGCCAGCAACCGGCTGCTGGTCGACGGGACGCCCGTGCCCACGGACACCCTCTGGCACGACCTGCTGACGGCCACCACGCGACGATCGAGGACAGCATGACGAGCCGAAGCCCGATTCTGGCCATCCGGGACCTGTCGGTCGCCTTCCGCACCGGCAAGCAGGATGTCACCGTCGTGCGGAACGTCTCGATCGACGTCATGCCCGGCCAGACCGTCGCGGTCGTCGGCGAGTCGGGTTCGGGCAAGTCGACCACCGCCGCCGCGATCAACCGCCTGCTGCCGGACGGCGGGCGCGTCACCGGCGGCCAGGTCCTCTTCGAGGGACGCGACCTGGCCGGGGTGAGCGAACGGGAGATGACCGCGATCCGCGGGCCGGGGATCGCGCTGGTCCCCCAGGACCCGATGTCCAACCTCAACCCGCTCATGCGCATCGGAGACCAGGTCGGCGAAGCTCTGGAGGTGCACGGCGTCGCCTCGGGCAGGGCGGCCCGCGAGCGGGTGACCGAACTGCTCGACATGGTCGGCATCCCCGACCCGGCGCGGCGGATCAACCAGTATCCGCACGAGTTCTCCGGCGGCATGCGCCAGCGCGTGCTCATCGCGATGGGCCTCGCCTGCCGGCCGAAGCTGCTCATCGCCGACGAACCGACCTCGGCGCTCGACGTGACCGTCCAGCGGCGCATCCTCGACCGGCTCGCGGAACTCACCGCCGACATGGGCACCGCCGTCTTCCTCATCACGCACGACCTCGCCCTGGCCGCCGAGCGCGCCGACGTCGTGGCCGTGATGTACCAGGGCGAGATCGTCGAGACAGGCCCGGCCGCCGAACTCCTGACCGCCCCCGCCCACGACTACACCCGCCGCCTGCTGCGCGCCGTACCCAGCCTGTCGTCAGCACGGCTGACCGACCCACCCCAGGCCACCGACCCATCGGTACGGCAGGCCGACCCACCGCGGGACGCCGGGCCATCGCAGGACGCCAGCCCGCCGCCGGTACTTCGGGCAGAGCCGACGCGCGACACCGAGCCGACGCGGGAGACGCGGGACGCCGAGCCGACGCGGCAGACGCGGGACGCCGGGCAGACGCCACCGGCCGGGGCGGCGCGGGAGGCCGATGACCTCGTCGTGATCGAGGACCTGCGGAAGGTCTTCCCGATCCGGGGCAGCACGGCGGAGGTCACCGCGGTCGACGCGGTCAGCTTCGGCATTCCGCGCGGCCGTACGGTGTCCATCGTGGGCGAGTCGGGGTCGGGCAAGTCGACGACCGCGAACCTGCTGCTCGGCCTCGACGACGTCACCTCGGGACGAATCCGCTTCGACGGCGCCGACGTGACCTCGCTGGGCCGGCGCGAGCTGTTCGCGTTCCGCCGGCGGGTGCAGCCGGTCTTCCAGAACCCGTACGCCTCGCTCGACCCCCGCTACACCGTCGCGAAGTCGATCGCCGAACCGCTGCGGGTGCACCGCGTCGGCACGGCGGCGACCCGCAGGAAGGCGGTGGCCGAACTGCTCGACCAGGTGTCGCTGCCCGCGTCGACGGCCGAACGGCTGCCGCACGAGCTGTCCGGCGGCCAGCGGCAGCGGGTCGCCATCGCGAGGGCGCTGGCGCTCTCCCCCGAGCTGGTCGTGCTCGACGAGGCCGTCTCGGCGCTCGACGTGCTCGTCCAGGCGCAGATCCTCGAACTGCTCGCCGCGCTTCAACGCGAACTCGGGCTCAGCTACCTGTTCATCAGCCACGACCTGGCGGTGGTCCGCATGATCTCGCACTCCGTGCACGTGATGCGGCACGGCCGGATCGTGGAGAGCGGTACGGCGAGCGAGATCTTCGACCGCCCCTCGCACGACTACACCCGCGAACTGCTGGCCGCGATCCCGGGAACCGCACAGCGGGCCTGAGCCTCCGGGACACAAGTCGACCAGCATCTCGATGAACACGCCGGGGATGGCGTGGGCGGCGTCGGTGCTGTAGATGTCGTGGGAGGTCATCAGCGAGCGGAACACCCTGTCACCGCCGAGGAACTTGTCGAGGTTCGCCCAGGCCAACACGCCGTCCTCACGTGCCGGTCTCCTGACATACCGGGCAACGCTTTCCTCGCCCCTTGCAAGGGGATGCGGTCTCATGGAGACCACGACCGCGCTCTCTCACCGTCAGGAGCCCTCTTGTCCATCACCCCGCCCCGGGTCCTGGTCTTCACCCGTACCACCGCCTACCGGCACGACTCGATCCCCGACGGCGTGGCGGCGCTCACCCGTCTGGGAGCCGAGCACGGCTTCACCGTCGAGGCCGGCGAGACCACCCTGGATCCGGACGGCTGCGCGGCCGTCGTGTTCCTGTCCACCAGCGGCGACATCCTGACCCCCGAAAGCCGGGACACCCTGCGGGCGTACGTCGCGGCGGGCGGCGGCTTCGTCGGCATCCACAGCGCCGCCTGCACCGAGTACGGCTGGCCCGCCTACGGCGACCTGCTGGGCGCCAGGTTCGCCGGGCATCCCGAGCTCCAGCCGGGGCTGATCACCGTCGAGGACCACGACCATCCGGCCACCGCGCACCTCGGCGCCACCTGGCGGCTCACCGACGAGTGGTACGACTTCCGCGCCAACCCGCGCGGCTCGGTCCGCGTGCTCGCCTCGGCGGACGAGTCCTCCTACGATGGCGGCTCGATGGGCGGCGATCACCCACTGGTCTGGTGCCGGGAGTACGGCGAGGGCCGCTCGTTCTACACCGCCCTCGGCCACACCGCCGAGATCTACCGCGACCCCGACTTCTGCCGGCACCTGCTGGGCGGGATCGCCTACGCGGCCCGCCTCCCCGGCTGAGCGGTGGCGCGCGAGCCGGGCGCGCTCGTCACGCGCCCAGGCCGCGCAGCAGCAGGGCGAGCCCGCCGGAGAACTCCTGGTCCGCGCCGACGTCACGCGCGTGGCGGGCCGTCTCGGCCAGGTAGGGGAACTCGGCCGCCGGCAGTTCGGAGATGGCGACCGTGCCCTCGCCCGACAACGGCCCGAGGTGTTCGAGCTGGCTCGCCCCGATGACGTAGCCGAGCAGGCCGCGCAACGCGATCACACGCCGCTCGCCCTCGACGCCCGCTTCGGTGAGTACCGCGAGCACCGTCTCCGACCAGCGCAGCACGCTGACGGATCGGTACCGGTGGGTGAGCGTCAGCGGGATCACCGACGGGTGGGCGGCGATGGTGTCGCGCAGCCGCCGGGCCATGACCTCGATCCGCGCCTGCCACGACCCGTCCGGAGGCGGCTCGGTGTCGACGGCGCCGAGCACGAGTTCGACGACGAGCCGTTCGAGTTCCTCACGGTCGTCCACGTACCGGTAGAGCGCCATCGTGCTCGTGCCGAGCTGCTGGGCCACCGCGCGCATCGACAGCCCGGTGAGCCCATCGCGATCGATCACCGCGAGGGCGGCGGTGGCGAGCCGGGTGCTGGTGAGCGAACGTGGGCGTGGCATGACGGTTGACAGCGTACGACATACGCGTACGATGCGTAGGCGTATGCCGTACACCAAAATAAGGATCGCCGATGCGCGTCATCACCGGGCCGGGCTCCATCGTCTCCGCCCGTTCTCTCACCCCCGTGTCCGGCTCGCCGGTCGCCATCCCCGACCCTGACCGGCTCGTCCACCTGCAGTTCCGGCGCTTCGCCGGTTGCCCGGTCTGCAATCTGCACCTCCAGTCGATCGTGCGCCGGCACACGGAGATCGAGGCCGCCGGCATCCGCGAGGTCGCGGTCTTCCACTCGCCCGCCGAGGAACTGCTCGAACACACGCCGGATCTCCCGTTCGCCGTCGTCGCCGATCCCGCCAAGCTCCTGTACGCCGAGTTCGGCGTCGAGTCGAGCCCTCGTTCCCTGCTCGACCCGCGCGTCTGGGGGGCGATCCTGCGCAGTTCCTGGGAGGTCGTCCGGGGGCGGGGACGCGCGCCCGGGTCCAAGCCGAACGGCGGCCGGCTCGGCCTGCCCGCCGACTTCCTGATCGCGAGCGACGGCCGCGTCGTCGCGAGCAAGTACGGCGAGCACGCCTACGACCAGTGGCCGGTCGACGAACTGCTCGACCTGGCCGCTCGCGCGTCGCGGCCCGACCAGCGGCCCCGCTGACCATGGAACCGCGACCCCACCGGGCACCGGGCACCGGGCACCGGGCACCGGGCACCGGGCACCGGGCACCGGGCACCGGGCACCGGGCACCGGGCACCGGGCACCGGGCACCGGGCACCGGGCACCGGGCACCGGGCACCGGGCACCGGGGGGATGATGCCGCGTACCGGCCGGTGTGGCTAGAGCACCTGCGCTATCTGGGTCGCCGTGCGCAGGACCATCGGGGCGATGCGGGTCGCGTCCCGTTCGCCGATGGTCACCACTCCCACGCTGGCCTCGGCCGGGCGGCCGGACACGGTGATCGGCGCGGCGACGCCCCATGCTCCGGTCTGGAGTTCGCCGGCGGTGACCGAGTAGCCGGCGGCGCGGGCCTCGCCGATGGCGGGGCGTTCCCCGGGCCAGTACGGGCGGCCGGCCAGGATGGCGATGCCGGAGGCGCCGCGGTTCGCCGGGTGCCGGGTGCCGGGCCGGTAGGTGACGTGAAACCGCGACACGCGCGGCTCGGCCACGGTGAGCACGACGGCCTGGTCCTCGTCGGTGTCGAGCACCGTGATGAACGCGGTGGCGTTGCAGGAGTCGGCCAGTATCTGGAGCGCGGAGGCGGCCGCGTCGCGGAGGCGGTGCCGTACGGCGGCGTTGAGCTCGACCAGGCCGAGGCCGAGGGCGAAGCGGCTGCCGATGCGGGCCACCAGCCGATGGTTGCCGAGCGCGACCAGATGCCGGGAGACCGCGTTGCGATGAATACCGGCGGCCTGGGCGAGTTCGGTGATCGTCAGTCCGTCCGGATGGTCGCGGAGGATCTCCAGGAGCCGCAGGCCGGTGTCGATGGTCTTCGAACCCGCCGCATGGGACGGCGCCCCTGACGGCTCGGCGCCGATGCCCGCCGAGACGCCGCTTCCGGCGAGCCCGCCGTTGGAGGTGGCCGCGCCGCCCGAAGTGACCGGGCCGCCCGGAGCGGCCGCGCCGCCCGAAACCACAGCACCACCCGAAGTGACCGCGCCGCCCGAAGCGGCCGCGCCGCCCGAAACCACAGCACCACCCGAAGTGACCGGGCCGTCCGGAGCGACAGCGCCGTCCGGGGTGGTCGTGCCGTTGGGGGAGGGTGTGCGGTGCCGGCCGGTGCTCATGCGACGCCTGCCCGGGCGACAGGGGTGTAGCGCACGGGCAGGTGCTTGATGCCGGCGATGAAGTTCGACACCAGCCGGTCCGGTGGTCCGGCGAGTTCGATGTCCGGCAGCCGCCACAGCAGCTCCCGGTAGAACTCGCGAAGTTGCAGGCGGGCGAAACGGGCCCCGAGGCACACGTGGGGGCCGTCGCCGAAGGAGACGTGGTCGTTGGGCCGCCGGGTGATGTCGAACCGCATCGGGTCGGGGAACCGGCGCTCGTCGAAGTTGGCGGCGCCGTGGAAGACGACGACCTTGTCCCCCGCCGAGATGGGCCGCCCGGCGAGGACGGTGTCGCGTACGGCGGTGCGCCGGAAGCTGAGGACCGGCGGCGCCCAGCGCAGCATCTCCTCGATCGCCGAGTCGAGCAGTCCGGGCTCCGCGAGCAGGCGACGGTGCTCCCCGGGGTGGCCGAGCAGCGCGACCAACCCGCCGGGCAGCGCCGAGCGTACGGTGTCGTTGCCCGCGATGACCAGCAGGAAGAAGAACATCGACAGCTCTGGGTCGGTGAGACGCCGGCCGTCCAGCTCGGCAGTGGCGAGCGCGGTCATGATGTCGTCCGCGGGGCGCCGCCGCTTGTAGGCGGCGAGCGCGTGGGCGTACTCGAACATGTCGATGAGCATGGCCGGGGAGCGCGGGTTGACCCGTTCCCCGTCGGGGCCGAGGACGACGGTCGAGTGATCGGGGTCCTGGTAGCCGACGACCCGGTTCGTCCATTCCAGGATCTGGCCGCGGTCGGCGCTGGGGACGCCGATGAGGTCCGCGAGGTTCTGGATCGGGTAGTCGTCGGTCACGTCCACCGGAAGGTCGCATTCGCCCCGTTCGGCGATCTCGTCGACGAGCAGCCGGGCCCGTGCCGCGACGCCGCTCGTGAAGCGCTCGACGCGCTTGGCGGTGAACACGCCGGAGACGATCCTCCGCAGCCGGCCGTGGTCCGGCGGATCGAGGTTGAGCATCATCCGCCGGATGAACGACAGGTCGCCGGGGGCCGGGTCGCGAATCTGGGTGGCGCCGATCCAGGAGCTGTACTCGGGCGCCGTGCGCAGCACCCGTACGACGTCCTCGTGGCGGGTCACCGCCCAGAATCCGGGCCCGGCCGACCAGCCGTCTAGCGCGTGCTCCTCCTGCCAGTGCACGGGGTCCTCGTCACGCAGCCGGCCGTACATCTCGTGTGGGATGCCGCGGGTGTAGACACGCGGGTCGAACACATTGGGCGTCGTGTTCACGTCGATCATGGGCGCCCTTTCGCGCAGACCGTCAAGCGGCCAGGAACCGTTCAATGGCGGAGACGAGGGCCAGCGGCGTCTCCTCCGTCGCGTAGTGGCCGGCGTCGGACAACGTCAGCAGTTCGGCGTTCGGGTACCACTCCAGCCAGGTGCCGCGCATGACGTCCGCGGAGAGGGCGGGGTCGTGCGCGCCGACGACGAGGAGCGCGGGCGTGGCGTTGCCGATGACCTCCGTGTGGAAGTCGGTGTGAGCCCAGGCGTCCAGGTAGGCACGGAAGGCGGCCACCGTGGAGTTGCGCAGCGAGTTGCGGACCATCTCGTCGAGCCACGTGCCGGGAAGCCGGTTGCCCGTGGTGAGGTCGATGATCGCCCGGCGGTTGGCGGGCTCCTCCGCGGAGCCGGCGAACAGCGCCCAGCTCTGGTCGTCGAACGGGACGCCGGAGGCGGGCACCGCGGAGATGCCGATGAGCTTGCGCACCCGGCCGGGGGCGTCCAGCATCACCCGCTGCATCGCCGTACCCCCCATGGAGTGGCCGATCAGGGAGAAGGTCTCCCAGCCCAGCTTGTCGGCGAGCGCGATCACGTCGGCGGATATCTCGGCGAGGGTGTGCTCACCGGTGAGGTCGAGGGCCTCGCCGTAGCCCCGGTAGTCGGGAAAGGCGTAGGTGAAGGCGTCGCCGTCCAGGTAGGGCCGGATCCGGGCGAAGGAGCTCCGGTCGCCGAACCAGCCGTGCAGGACGATTACGCGGTGCGGCCCGGAACCGTGAACGTCGTGGGGAAGGACGACGGAGGACATGGGAGATTCTCCTTCGTGTTCGTGGCGGGGGATGTGGAGCCGGCTGACCTTGCGAACAACGCCTCGCCGTCGCCCAGGCACGCCAGGCTGAACCAGACGTACTTGCCGTCGGCGTGCGGGACCGCGCCCCAGTTGTCGGCCTGCGCGTCCACCAGGAACAGCCCACGACCGCTTTCCGAGAAGAAGTCGGGGGTCCGCGGCCTGGGCAGGGTCGGATCGGGGTCGCAGACCGCCAGCCAGACGACGGCGGACCCCGCCCGCACGTTGATCCTGATGCCGGAGCCGCCGTGCTCGGCGGGGGCCGCGTGCTGGACGGCGTTCGTGACCAGTTCGCTGGTCAGTTCCGCGATCGTCGCCTCGTTGTCGGCGGAGAGGCGCAGCTCCCAGGAGGCGAGCAGGGCCGACACCCAGCGCCGGGCGATGGACGACGCGGTCGGGGACTGCGGCAGGTCGCACCAGCGGGAGAGTTGCCGGTCCGTGAGGTGGCTGACGGCATTCATGGCGCACTCACCCGTATCAGCGATAAATGGCGTGCCCGGTCGTCACCGTGGCGCTTCGTGGTGAACCGCTGCCCACCCGGTTGGCGCGTCCCCGGGATCGCGCCGCCGTGCCTATGGCGTGGAGGACCGGCCTCGGTTCTCAGGCGGTGAATCGCGAGCACGGCGTGGACTTCTCCCCGGATGCCCAAATAATGGGCGTGGTGGTCAAAAGGTGGGCGTGCAGTGAAAGAAAGCATCGGCCGGAACAAGGCTGTTGTCAACGCGAATGACAGAACATGTGGATTAATAGCGTTGACCGCGACATGTCACCGCGAACCGGGCCCAATGGCCTGACACCACCCGTCGGCCGGCCGCCACGCCGATCACCGGCGCGGCCCACCGCATGGTGCCCGGTGTGCTGCGGCGGGCTACCACCGTCCGTGGCCGCGGCGCATGCAGGCCGCTGTGGCGGGACTCGACCTGGCCCGCATGTGAGACCCGACCCCTTGCGGAGGCTGCGGACCAGACCCCGCCCGCCCCAGCCACCCACCATCGGCCGGGCCGCCCCCATGGGCCGCCGGAATTTACGCCCCCGATTTCAGGCGTTCCAGCATCCTGACTGTTTTTCACACTATTCAGTTCCCCGATTACACCAGCGCGCCGGCCCGCTTGTTTCGCCGCGATCCGGAGCGAATTCGATGGATGCCTTATTCGCCTCCGTAGCCGCCATTCCAATCGGAGATCGCGTACGACTTTCCGTTCTCTGAGGCGATCGATCCGGGGGCACGCCCCGGACACGATCGTGACGAGCGCGGAATACGGTCGCCGGCCGACGCCGTCCACGCGCGTCCGCGAGCTGGGACGGCGCAGCCGAAGCTCCCACGACGCCGGGCCGGTCGGATCGGGCGGACTCCTGGTGCCACCTGCCGACCCGGCCCGCCGTTCGGGATTCATGCCGATACCACAGAATCGCTTGAAGTCTCCGCGAAATTCTGCTGAGCAGCAGCCCTGCTCTTTCGCCCGTCAATCCGCCCGGCCGTCAGAGAAATCCCCTGCCAATGGCGCGAATATATGATCATCAGCCAGCTGATCGTCTACGGCCCCGCTTGCCGCGAGCCCGCGGAGATCTACTGATCGCGACGGCCGATTGATCTTTCCGGTGCCCGGAGGGCTCGCCGCTTGGATGCCGCGGCGTCCCTCCGCCGGCGCCTGCGTTCGCCGCGCGCCGTCCCGATTCGACGGGCCTTCGCGTTTCCAGGAGGGGGCGCATGGTCTGATGAGTCACATCTCGTCACCGCCCCCTCACGCCGAGCCGTACCCCCTCGCTCAGTGCGACTCGCGGGACACCTTGTGGCCGCTCGAGCCGACCAGGAAGTCGAGATCGGCCCCGGTGTTGGCCTGCTGGACCGAGTCGACGTAGAGCTTCTCCCAGCCGCGTGCCGGTGACACGAACCCGGCCACGGTGGCCGCCGAGGGGGTGCGTGCGGCGAGTTCCTCCGGCGGGATCTCGATGTCGAGCCGGCGGGCCGCGACGTCGAGCACGATCATGTCGCCGGTCTCGACGACGCCGAGCGGGCCGCCCGCCGCGGCTTCGGGCGCGACGTGCAGCACGACGGTGCCGTACGCGGTGCCGCTCATCCGGCCGTCGCAGATTCTGACCATGTCGCGTACGCCCTGGGCCAGCAGCTTCTGCGGCAGCGGCAGGTTCGACACCTCGGGCATGCCCGGGTAGCCGCGCGGCCCGCAGCCGCGCAGGATCAGCACGGTGTCGGCGTCGACGTCGAGGTCCGGGTCGTCGAGACGGGCGTGCATGTCCTCGACCGTGTCGAAGACCAGTGCGCGGCCCCGGTGCCGGAGCAGGTGCGGCGAGGCGGCGGCAGGCTTGATGACCGCGCCGTCCGGAGCGAGGTTGCCGTAGAGCACGGCGATGCCCGCGTCCTGCCGTACCGGGTGGTCACGCACCCGGATGACCTCCTGGTCCCAGATCCGCGCCTCGTCGAGATAGCTCACCAGCGGACGGCCGGTGACGGTGAGCGCCTCGGGGTCGAGCAGGTCCCGAACCTCCCGCAGTACGGCGAGCAGGCCACCGGCACGGTGGAAGTCGTCCATCAGGAACCGGCCGGCGGGCTGCAGGTCCACCAGCAGCGGCACGCCGGAACCGGTCCGGTCGAAGTCGTCCTGGACGAGGTCGACGCCGAGCCGCCCGGCGATCGCGAGGAGGTGCACCACCGCGTTCGTCGACCCGCCGATCGCGGCCAGCGCGACGATCGCGTTGAGGAAGGAGGCGCGGGTGAGGACGGTGCTCGGCCGCCGTTCCCGCTCCACCATCTCGACGGCGAGCCGTCCCGTCCCGTGCGCCGCCTCGAGCAGCCTGCTGTCCGGGGCGGGGGTGCCGGCGACGCCCGGCATCGTCATGCCGAGCACCTCGGCGACGAGCCCCATCGTCGAGGCGGTGCCCATCGTGTTGCAGTGCCCGCGGCTACGGATCATCGAGGACTCGGACCGCAGGAACTCCGCCTCGGACAGCCGGCCGCCGCGGACCTCCTCGCTGAGCTTCCACACGTCGGTGCCACAGCCCAGCGGGGCGCCGCGGAACGTGCCGGTCAGCATGGGTCCGCCGGGCATCACCACGGCGGGCAGGTCCACCGACGCCGCCGCCATCAGGAGCGACGGAATCGTCTTGTCACAGCCGCCGAGGAGCACGACCCCGTCGATGGGATTGGCGCGGAGCAGTTCCTCCGTCGCCATCGCGGCCATGTTGCGCCACAACATCGCGGTGGGCCGCACCAGCGTCTCGCCCAGCGACACCACGGGCAGGTTGAGCGGGATGCCGCCCGCCTCGTACACGCCCTGCTGGACGCTGCGGGCGACCTCGTCCAGGTGGGAGTTGCACGGTGTCAGATCCGACGCGGTGTTCGCGATCGCGATGTGCGGCCGGCCGTCGAACGCGTGGGCGGGCAGGCCCCGGCGCATCCAGGCCCGGTGAATGTAGGCGTTGCGGTCGGTTCCGGCGTACCACTGCGAGCTTCGCGACTCCATCAGTCAACTTTCCATAGGTTCGTGCTCGTGAGCTGTCTCAGGTCGGTGGGGCGCGTCCGCGAGGGGGACGGTGTGGGTCGGCAGGCGCGTCGTGCTGCCTCTGACGACGAGGGTGGTGGCGAGTTCTATCCGCGTGCCGCCCGAGCCACCGGGATGGGTCACTTCCTCGGAGATCAACCGGACGGCTTCGCTGGCCATGTCATCGAGCGGCTGGCGCACCGTGGTGAGGGGCGGCGACATCATCTCGCACATCAGGGAGTCGTCGAATCCGACGACCGACAGTCCTTCCGGGATGCGGATGCCGCGCTCCGCCGCCGCCTGGTAGACGCCCGCGGCCTGCAGGTCGGATCCGGCGAAGATCGCGGTAGGCCGATCGGGGCGATCGAGCAGCTCGGCGCCGTGGGTCTTCCCGCCGGTGACGACGAAGTCGCCGAACCGCGTCAGGCTGGCGTCGGGGTCGACGTTGAAGGTCCGGTGCGCGGCGAGGTAGCCCTCGTGGCGGTCCAGGCTGCACTGCGTGTCGAGCGGCCCGCCGATGAAGCCGATCCGCACATGCCCCAGCTCCAGGAGGTGGGTCGTCGCCATGACGCCTCCCGACCAGTTCGTCGCGCCGACGGTGGAGATGCGCGGGTCACGCTGGCCGACCGGGTCCAAGAGCACCAGCGGGACGTGCAGGAGCTCGCCGATCGCCGCGATCTCGTCCTGGTTGGCTCGGGAGAGCACCAGGACGATGCCGTCCGTGTTCCGTTTCCGCACCATTCCGATCCAGCGGCGTAGGTCGAAGTCCGGCCCCGCGGACGAGGTCACGACGAGCGAGAACCCCCGGCGCACCGCGGCCTGCTCCGCCCCTTTGATGAGGACCTGCGCCCACGGGGACCCGATCCCGTCTATGAGCAGGTCGATGAGGCCGACGCGCGGCGCGGTCGGCGAGCGGAGAGCTTCGTAACCGGAGGCTCGAACCGCTTCCAGGACCTTGCTCCGGGTCGTGGGCGAGACGTGCTTCTTACCACTCAGCACCTTCGAAACCGTCGGCACCGACACTCCGGCGGCCGACGCGACGTCGGCGAGCGTAGCTCGGGTCACAGGACCTCCTGTTGCTGGGGCGTCGCCGACAAGCGGACGACGCCGACGCGTCGCAACTTTCCGAAACATCAAAGAGCAAGATCTACGGACGAACATGAAGAACAGGGAGATGGGCCGCTATTTAGGGAGGTTATTGACATCACTCCGGGCGGGAGCCTACCGTAACGCATCGGCAATGTCACGGTAAGTTTTCGGATAGTTAACCAGAAACTTTCCGCTCCGGTGAGAGGTGATACACATACCAGCGGCGAGCCCCCGCGCCCTGAACACGAACGGAATCCGTACGGCCCGGCGCGTCACACACCGACCGCCGAGTGCCCGCGCGCGTCGAACACGCGATGCGCGGACTCCCAATTGATCCCGCCGAAGAGGTGCGAACCCGCGCCGCCTCTTCGCCCGGACCCGCTCGCCGCGTGACTCCCGTCCTCCGATCCGGACCAAGCCGATTCACCGTGTGATCACCGAATGAGGTCGTATGCCCGCAAGTGTTGAGCAACAGGTCGTTGAACGCCGGGCACGGCGCGTCGGTGACCTGGTGGCGGAGATGTCACTCGACCGACCGGCGGCCACGGCGCACACGACAGAGCCCCCCGGCCGTGTGGGCTGGAGGGACCGGTGCGGATCGCGCCGGCCGGAAGCGTCGGCCTCGCCGCCGCCCACCCGTGGTCGCACCGCGACCAGGCGACCGGCCTCACCTCCACGATCCTCACTGTCCCAGGCGGCGTAACCGGCTGGCGCCGGCCGCGCGCTCCTCTCCTCCGCCCATTCCTCCCCGGGGCTGAAGCCCGGGGTCTCCAGCGAAAGAGCTCTCGATGAATTCTCGTATGGAAGCCTTCACGCACCGGGTCGGCGGACTCGCGTACGGCGGGGACTACAACCCCGAGCAGTGGGATCCCGCCGTCTGGCGGGAGGACGTCCGTCTCATGCGCGAGGCCGGCGTCAACACCGCGACCCTCGGCGTCTTCGCGTGGGCATCCCTCGAACCGGAACCCGGGAAGTACGAGTTCGGCTGGATGGACGAGGTCATGGACCTCCTGCACGCGGGAGGCATCAGCGTCAACCTGGCGACTCCCACGGCCGCTCCGCCGGTCTGGCTCACGCACCTGCACCCGGAGGTCTTCCCCATCATGGCCGACGGGCAACCGTTCGGCTTCGGGAACCGGTTGCAGTACGACCCGTCATCCCCGATCTACCGCGAATACGCGGCCGGCATCACCACGAAGCTGGCCGAACGCTATTCCTTCCATCCCGCCCTGGCGATGTGGCACATCAGCAACGAGTACGGCCCGACCGCGTACAACGAGGCGAGCTCCGTCAATTTCCGGCGGTGGCTCCAGCGCAAGTACGGTGACCTCGGGAGCCTCAACGAGGCGTGGACCACCCGGTTCTGGGGGCAGATCTACACCGACTGGGAGCAGATCGAGGTCCCCAACATCCCGCGCACCTGGATGAACCCGGCCCGCCGGCTCGATTTCAAGCGGTTCACCTCCGATGCCCTCCTTGAGTGCTACATCGCCGAACGGGACATCGTCCGCTCGTTCCGCGACGACGTCCCGGTCGTGACCAACTTCATGCGCTTCTACCGGAACGCCGACTACTGGAAATGGGCGCCCGAAGAAGACGCGGTCGCGCTCGACATCTATCCCAACCCGCTGGAATCCGACTCACATGTGTCGGCGGCGTTCCAGTACGACCTGTTCCGGTCGCTCAAGGGCGGCCAGCCCTGGCTGCTGATGGAGCAGTCGAGCAGCGCCGTCAGCCAGTGGAAGGTGAACGTCGTCAAGGAACCCGGGCGGATGCGGCTCGGCTCGCTCCAGGCCGTGTCCCGGGCGGCCGACTCCGTGCTCTTCTTCCAGTGGCGGGCGAGCCGCGGCGGGCACGAGCGGTTCCACTCCGCGATGCTGCCCCACTCGGGCGCCGACTCCCGGACCTTCCGCGAGATCGTCGACCTCGGCCGCGAGGTCAAGGCGCTGGCGCCGGTGGCCGGTTCGACCGCGCAGGCCGAGATCGCGATCCTCTTCGACTGGAACGGCTGGTGGGGCCTGGAGGAGACCTTCGGGCTGCCCCGCAACGACTTCAGCTACGTGGAGTCCGTGATGCGGAACTACACCCCGTTGTGGAAGGCGCACTATCCGGTCGACGTCGTGTCAACGGCCTCCTCCCTCGCTCCCTACAAGGTCCTCCTGATCCCCAACGCGTATCTGATCGACGACGACGGCGTCGCCCGGATCACGGAGTTCGTCCGTGCGGGCGGAACCGTGATCATGTCCTTCTTCTCCGGCGTGGTCGACGAGTTCAACCGCGTCCGCCCCGACGGCTATCCCGGCGCGTTCCGGGAACTCATCGGCGCCAAGATCGACGAGTACTGGGCGGCCCGCCCGGACGAGGTGTTCAACGTCGAGTTCGGCGACGGCCGTACGGCGACGGCCACCTGGTGGCGCGACGACATCCACCTCGAAACCGGAACGGCCCTCGCGACCTACCGCGACGGGATCCTCAAGGATCGCGCCGCCGTCGTCGCGAACCGCTACGGCTCCGGCCGGGTCGTCTACTTCGCGACCCTGCTGGACGAGGAGTCCTTCGACACCACGCTCCTGCAGGCGGTGGAGTCCGCGGGCGCCGCGAAGCCCTTCGACGGCGTTCCCGCCCACGTCGAGTGCGCCGTCCGCCGGAACGACGACCATGAGTTCGTCTTCCTTCTCAACCACGACGCCGAGGTGAGCACGACGGTCACCCTCAGCGCGGGCGGCACGGACCTCCTCAGCGGGCGGACCGTGTCCGGCGACATCGAGCTCGGCCCGCTCGACGCCGTGGTCATCCAACGGCCGGCCCGCCCCGCCGAGTAGGAATCGAAGGCCCGCGTCCGAACGGGTTCACACGGTCCGCAGCGCCTCGACCGCCGAGCGGCCCTGCGGACCCGTACGGCGGGCAGCAGACGGCACCGATCACGACCGCGCCGATGCCGCCCACGCCTCGGCAGACGCCCGGGAGTGCAATGTCACGTGCCGATTAAACCGCTCCCGGCGAAAAACAGCGACCCGCGCCGCAGAGGCGATCGACGAACTCACACACGGCCATTCAAGACGCCATTCGACCACCATTAATGATTGCCCAAATCATCGTCCCTACGTGGTGTGACGACAATCGGCGTTCCGCTATCCGCAACCGGGATCGTCTGCGGCTTGATTCGGTCGCCATCCCCTCCCACGTGGGGCGCGACATCCGACTCGGCAAGATTACGGCCTGCCGCCGCCGTACGTTCTATCGGTTGGACATATCCCCCTTTTGAATCACGCCGGTCCCGGCGCCGCCGCTTCCCGCGCGGTCGGCGCAAAATGTCGATCCGCCCTGGCGATTGGCGATTCCACGGTATCGGCGTATATATGAAGCGGACGGCGATGGCGACGGCATCCAAGCCCTCGCATCTGCGGCTTATTGGGGGGAACGTCATTTCTTTTCGGCATGCCCGCGAATGCGGCATCACCGTGGGCCCGCGGGCACCGGCCGGCTCGGCGGAGCCGGGCGACACGCTCGCCCGCCGATTCGACAGCGGGCAGCGGTAGTCGTGGTGCTCCTGGACCCGACCCTCGTCACCAAGGCACTGGCCGAGCTGCTCAGAGCCCACATCAGGCGGTCACCCGCCTGGCCCTTCACCACGTACGGCCAGCCGTTGGTGACCTGCCGGCCACCCGATCTGCTCGCTCCGGGAACCCTCGGGGTCCACCTGTACCACAGCACCGAGGAGCCCTATCTGAAGAACCAGGTGACAGCGGGCGCCGATCCGGGTCCGATACGCGTGATCCCGATGGCCGTGGCACTGTATTACCAGGTCAGCGCCGTGGGAGTGGGCATCGGCGAGCCAGCCGCCGCACAGGAGCAGATCATGATCGGCTGCGCCGCCGAAGCCCTGCACGACCATCCGGTGATCGACGACAGCACGACGGTCCCGCGCGCCGAGCCGCTGCCGCCGTTGCGGGTGCTGAGCAGCGTCGCCCTCGACGGTGTCGGCAACCGGTTCCGCGTCACGCTGCAACCCGCCGCCCACCAGCCGGTGTCCTCGTCGTGGAACGCTCCATCCCCACGGCCGGCGCTGTACTGCCGGCTCGTCGCCGTACTGCTGCGGCGCGCGACGTCCCGGTCCGCCGTCCGGCGTGTCGTCCGGCACGAAGTCCAGAACTTCACCGGGGGCGCTCCCCGGCTCGACGGCAGCCAGAACGCGCTCACCGTCCAGGTTCCCGGCCTGCCGCCGCGGTCACTGGTCGCCCGTCCCGCCGAGGTGCCCGTCGGCGGCGAGATGACCCTGACCGGGTACGCCCTCTCCGGCGACGACTGCCGGCTGCTGGTGCAGCACTACCAGTGGCCGGGCCCGGTCGAGGCCGACGCGGGATGGGGGGTCACCGCCACCGATGACCAGGTGGCCGCGACCGTCCAGCAGCAGGCGGGCGGGCGCGCGATCACGCCGGGACAGTATTCGGCACGGATCAAGGTGATCCGGCGGCGGACGCTTCCCGACGGCACCACCCACGAGTTCCCGGTGATCTCCAACGGCAGCCCGTTCTCCATCTCGGCCAGGATCGACGAACTGGAGGTGGTGGCCGGCGTCGGCACCGTGACCGGCTACGCGTTCGCACCGCCCGACCCCGCGTCGCCCGCGTTCCCGCCCGACGCGGTCCAGGTGTGCGTCGGCGACGCGATTCTGACCGAAAGCACCGGCGCGGCAGCGCTGGCCCACGGGGAGTTCCGGGTGCGGAATGCGGGCACCCTGGAGTTCCGGGTGCCCGCCGACCTCCCCGCGGGGCTGCCCGTGCCGCTGCGGCTGTTCGTTCTCGGCGCCGAATCACCGCCTCGATGGTTCACCCCATGACTCCGTACGGCACGCCAGTGGAGTGAACGCGGCCCGGATCACGTCCGGGCGGCGACGCCCCGTGTCTCCGACTCGGAGAGCGCTCGATTCCAGACGGCCACGTCGGTGATGGCGCCCGGCCAGAAATCCACCGGCTCATCGAAACCGGCTCGCCCGACCGGGCCCGGGGACCCGCCGGGAACTATCCGGTGCCCTTGGGCCAGAACTCGTCGCCCACCGGGACCACCCCGCTGCCCTTGGGCCAAGGGTCGTCGCCCATCGGGGCCACCCCGCCGCCCCTGGGCCAGAACTCGTCGCCGGCGGCGGCGGGGCCTACGGCCAGGGTGAGTCCGGCCGCCGCCGCGGCGGCGGCGAGGGCGGCGGCGATGGCGATCCGCCTCATGTGTTCGATCATCGAAGGGTGCCTTCCCGTGCTGTCGGCGATCGGTCCAGGCCAGTTCACAACGCCACCCTCCCGCCCTTCACCCTGTTCCAGCGTGAGCCGGAACACCCAGGTCACAGCTGCGCGGCTGGTGCCCGTCGACAGGGTGTTGATCGCGTTGCGATTCGCGCCACGGAGTATTCGGGTATGTCCGGGGGAATCTTGAGGATCGTTTTCACGGGTGAGGATCTGGTCAGGGTGCGCATCGCCTCGCGCATCGATGAGCTGTGGGAGACGGCGATGAGCCTGCACGTGCTGCAGAAACCCGGCGGGGGTGCGGACATGGCCGGCTGGCGGCGGCAGGCCCGCGCCGACCTGGCCGAGACGGGCCTGCTGACGCCGGTGCGGCAGAGGCTGGTGCCGCTGATGCCGATCAAGGCCTACTTCCCGGACTTCCTTACCCCGCACCACGCCCAGGCCGGGCCGCAGAACGGCATCGACGCGCTGGCCGACACCCCGCCCTCCCGGGTACGTCGCGAGGTCGACCAGCTGCGCCGGCACGCCGGCCTGCCCGCCACCCTCGACGACCTGGCCCGCGGCAACCAGCGCGCCATCAGCGGCCTGGCCCGCCTGGCCGACTGCTACGGCCGGACCGTCCTGAGGCCCCATCGCACGAGGATGGAGCACGCCCTGGGACGTGAACGCGCCCGGCTCGCCCGCCAGCTCACCGACCACGGGGTAGAGACGATGCTCGCCGCGCTGGCACCTCGCATCCGCTGGCGCCCCCCGATCCTGGAGGCCGACTACGCCGCCGGCCAGTACGAGATCCACCTGCGCGGCCGCGGCCTGACCCTCATCCCGTCCTACTTCTGCCGCTACACGCCGGTCGCCTTGGCCGACCCCAGCTTGCCGCCCGTCCTGATCTTTCCCGTGCCGCGCCGTATCCCGGCCCCCGGCCCGGGGGACGCCCTGCCCGACCTGCTCGGCACCACCCGCGCCCGCACCCTGCGCTGCATCGCCGCCACCGCCGGCTGCACCACCAGCGAACTCGCCCGCCGGACTGGCACCTCACTGTCCTCGGCCAGCGCCCACGCCCAAATCCTCCACCGCGTCGGCCTGATCACCAGCACCCGCCACGGCAACATGGTCATCCACCAGATCACCCGCCTGGGCACCGACCTGATCCGCCACCCCACCCTGCCCTCCGACAGCCGGGCCCACCACAACGATCAAGATCGATAGCGTCAATGGGCCAGCGGGTTACAGGTCTCGGCTACGTGGGCGGCCGGGCTGCGGCCGCGCAGCTCGGGTGCAGTGTGGGCAGGTTGCGGGGCGCTCGCGACTCGCTCGCGCCGCCCATCAAGATCTGCGAGTCCAGAGCCTCTACCCGAGCGTCGTAGTCGTCGCTGTCCGTCGCTGCCGATCCGTCACGCGGCCTCTTGGATCCACTGCCCGTACTGGACCGGGTTCACCGAGCCGAAGGTGAGACGGATGTCCTTGGTCGACTTCTCGTCGTAGAGCGTGGGTTTCAGGGACGTCGCGCTGCGTATCCTGCTGTCCCCTATGGACCAGTTCTGGTTGACGGACTTCACGCTGAGGGGCCTGGTCACGACTCCGTTCGAGCCGGTTCCACGCTCCTCCAGGTAACGGCCGGTCTTCTTGTTCCTGATGAAATACCAGCCTGATCTGAGACCGGGCTCGATGATCCATCGCTGGTAGTTGCGGTCGTTGCATGCGATGGAGTAGACGTCTCCCTTTTTGTTGCTGTCGAGACAGTGGTTGCTGCCCCGATTGGTGAACTTCACGGTCCAACTGGCCGAAGTGATACCGGCGCTGGCGGGGCCCGCGGCCAGGGAGAGCCCGGCTGCTACGGCGATGGCGGCGACGGCGATACGCCTCATGTGCTCGTTCATCGGAAGAATGCCTTTCCTTGCTGTCGGCGATCTGTCCAGGCCAGTTCACAACGCGCCGCCCTCGTGGGTCGCCCTGTTCCAGTCTGGGCAGGAATACCCAGGTCACAGCCACAACAGGAATCGTCGACCGGCTGTTGATCGTTTGGCGATCCGCGCGGCGGAAGGATCGCCTGATTAGCTGATCAACTGGGCGTGCGGGCCGAGGCTAGGGGCGCCGGGGTGGGAGCACGCGGAATTCGTACCGTCCCCGCATCTGGCACTCGCAGCGCGGTTCGCCTATTGCGAAATAAGCAACAAAGTGCGGTAGCTACCGGCCTGATGGATTCGCGAACTTATGGGCTGGTTTGTTCGGAGGTGACCTCGCAGGATACCGTCGAATTCCATGTGTGGCATTGCGGCTCTCTACAGCGACCGGACCGGGAACGACCCCCTCCATACCAGCACCGCGGGGGTGGGGATGCTCTCGCGCATCACGCACCGCGGCCCGGACGACAGCGACCACCGGCTCATCGGCGGGCACGCCTGGCTCGGCCACACACGGCTGTCCATCGTCGACCTTGCCGGCGGACGGCAACCCCTGGGCTCCCCCGACGGCTGGTCCCTGGTCTGCAACGGAGAGATCTACAACCACACGGACATCCGCGAGAGCCTCGGCGAGCAGCATTTCACCACCTCCTCCGACAGCGAGGCAGCTCTCGCACTCCTCAGGGTGCACGGGCCTGAGGCGTTCGACCGGCTCCAGGGCATGTGGGCGTTGTGCGCGGCCGCCCTCGGCGGGCGTTTCATCGCCGCCCGCGACCGGCTCGGCATCAAGCCGCTGTACTGGGCGCGCACCGATGAGGGCGTGCGCTTCGCCTCCGAACTGCGGGCCTTTCCCCTGGACGTGCAACCGGCCGCCGAAGCCTTCCCGCCCGGCTGCCACTGGACGCCCCAGGGCGGCCTGACCCGGTTCGCCGACGCCGTACCGCGCACCGGCCTCCGCGAATGGGACGACACGGCGGGCGAGGTCGCCGAGAAGGCCACCCGCGAAGTGCTGGTCGACTCGGTCCTGCGCCACCTGATGGCCGACGTCGACGTCGGCGTCTTCCTCTCCGGCGGCCTCGACTCCAGCCTCGTCGCCGCGATCGCCGCCGCGGAGTACGCCTCGAAGGGTAGGCGGTTGAAGACCTTCGCGGTCGGCGCCCCCGGCTCCCCCGACCTGCTGGCGGCCCGGGAGGCGGCGGAGTATCTCGGCACCGAACACCACGAGAGCGTCTTCGACGCCGAGCGGGCCGTCGCCGCCCTGGACGAGGTGGTGGCCTCCGTCGAATCCTTCGACGCCAGCCTGATCCGCAGCGCCGTACCCAACTGGTTCCTGTCCGAACTGGCGTCGCGGCACGTCAAGGCGGTGCTTACCGGCGAAGGCGCCGACGAACTGTTCGCCGGATACGACTACTACCACCGCGAGCACACCCCCGCCGAACTGGCGGGCGAACTGGAGCGCACCCTCGGGCAACTGCACGGCCTCAACCTCCAGCGCTGCGACCGGGTGACGATGGCGCACGGACTCGAGGCCCGCGTCCCCTTCCTCGACACGGACGTCATCGCCCACGCCATGTCGCTGCCGCCCGGGATGAAGACGCTGGATGCCGACGGCATGGAGAAGGGGCACCTGCGCCGGGCGTTCACCGGCTGGCTGCCCGACCGGCTGCTGTGGCGGCGCAAGATGCAGTTCGGCACGGGCAGCGGCGCGCAGGGCATGCTCACGCCGCACTTCGACGAGCGGATCGACGATGCCGACCTCGCCACGGCCGCCCATGAGTCCGGCATCGAACTGCGCAGCAAGGAGGAGCTGGCCTACTACCAGGCCTTCCGGCGCGCCCTCCCCTTCGTCCGCCCCGAGGCGGTGCTCACCCGCTTCGCCACCGCCTGAGGCGGTCCTCCCGTCCTCGGCGGTGACGGGAGGACCGCGACCACGCACGCCGCGGCGAGTCTGCTCCGCTCAGGCTCGACGGCGGTTCCGACAGCGGTTCCGGCAGCGCATTCCGCTCCGCAGTGGCAGCCGGCTTGCCGATCAACCGTTTCCCCTGGATCCACCGGACCGGGATGTCAACCGAACAGCCGCACCCCCCGTCTCTCTTGTGCCCATCTGTCGCGACAGGAGTTGCCTTGCGCGTCCGCTCGATTCTCTCGGTCACCGTCTTAGCCGGCGGCCTGACCCTGTTCTCCCCACCGGCGCACGCCACCGGCCCCACGGTGGAGCGCCACTCGGTCATCGCCACCGACATCGTCCTCTACGAGTGCGACGTCACCGGCGAAACCGACAAGCAATCCATCGCGGTCACGGTCGAGCTGACGATGCCGACCGGCGCCATCACCGGCGAGCAGATGACCATCGGCTGGCGCGGGACCTACGCCGACGGCTCCGGGTTGACCGCGCCCGCCGCGGGACTCGCCGCCGGCACCAAGCTGTACGCGTACGCGTCCATCAGCGACCTCCCCGGAGTGACCTCCGCCACCGGAGTGGGCGAACTCGGCACGGTCGGCGCGGATGCGATCATCCCGCTGCCGACGACGGTGGTCGACATGAGGACGACCTCGTCCAACGCGGGCACGGCATCGGTCAAGCCCGCCGCCATCAACTTCGGGACCAGTCCCACCCAGCCGTCGATCGAGTGCGAGGCGACGAACGCCGACACGCTGACGACCTACCCCCTGCCCGTCACCGCGGCCGACCAGACGACCAGCCCCAGCCCCAGCCCCAGCCCCACCGACGGCACCACGAGCCCGACGCCGACCCAGACCGCCACGGACACCACGACCGAGGACCCGGTGGGCGGAGGCGACGAGGAGAGGACTCCGGTGGGCGGAGCCGACACCGGAGGCGGCGGCGAGACCGGCCCCGACGCGCGACCGGTCCTGCTGACCGGCTTGCTGCTCATCATCGCCGCCCTCGCCGGACTGCTGCTGCGCCGCCGTAGCCTTCCCACTCGTTGACCGCCCCGGCACGCCCATCAGGAGCGCACGCCGCTGAGGCCTCGGATCGATCTCGGCGGGCGGCTCCACCGGCGCCGTGACGCTCGCCCGAGGCGGCGGCAGGCGGACGGTGAGCCTTTCAGGGGAAAGATCTTCTGTTGCGGCGGGGAAACGTCCTTGTAATGTACGAACTAGTGAGTTAGTTTCTACCGCACGGGCTGCGGGCCCCCTCGCGGTTCAGGGAAGCACGACGCCGGCACCCCGGCCAGACGGCTGGCTCATCGCGAGCACCGCCGCCCCCACAACTGACCAACTGGTTCGGAACTCGGGTTAACGTGAGAGACCCTCGCGGTCGAGCGATCGAACGGCACCCCCATCGTCGCCCCCGTTTGACCTGGTCATACTCCGACCACGGCAGCGATCGGGCGGCCACAACCCCGACAGAGATCGTCTTGCTGCCGACGCATCGGAGCATTCGCAGAGGAGCATCATCGTGTCCGTGAACCCGGTCGGTCCTGGCGCGGCCACTCCCGCCGCGCAGGGCAAGCCCCGGAAGGCCGCGCTCGCCGCCTGGATCGGGAGTGCGCTGGAGTACTACGACTTCTTCATCTACGGCACCGCCGCGGCCCTGGTCTTCAGCAAGATCTTCTTCCCCGAGTCCTCCCCCGCCACCGGGACGCTGCTGGCCCTGGCGACGTTCGGCGTCGGCTACCTCGCCCGCCCGGTCGGCGCCTTCGTCCTCGGACATGTCGGCGACAAGTTCGGCCGCAAGAAGGTGCTGGTCTTCACCCTGGTCCTGATGGGCATCTCCACCTTCCTCGTCGGCTGCCTGCCCACCTACAGCCAGGTCGGGGTGCTCGCCCCGGTGCTTCTGGTCGTGCTCCGGCTGCTCCAGGGCTTCTCGGTGGCCGGCGAGCAGGCCGGCGCGAACTCCATGACGCTTGAGCACGCGCCGCCGAACCGTCGCGCGTACTACACGAGCTTCACCCTCAACGGCACCCAGGCCGGGCAGATCATCGCGACGGCGACCTTCCTGCCCATCGCCGCCCTGCCGGAGGAGCAACTGCTGTCCTGGGGCTGGCGGGTGCCGTTCTGGCTCAGCATCATCGTCGCGGTGGCCGGGCTCATCATCCGCCGCACGCTGGAGGAGACGCCGGCGTTCGAGCAGGAGGTCGCGAACAACGGCGTCGCCAAGATGCCGCTGGCCGTACTGTTCAGGACGCACTGGGCCGATGTCCTGCGGGTGGTCGTGGCCGCGGTGATCGCCTCGGTGAGCACGATCTTCACCGTGCACGCCCTGTCCTACGCGGTCAACACGATGGGGCTGGAGCGTTCCCCGATGTTGTGGGTGGGCGTGCTGGCCAACGTCGCGGCCGTGGTCACGATCCCGTTGTGGGGGAAACTGTCGGACCGGGTCGGGCGCAAGCCGGTGTTCATCGGCGGGTCCCTGGGCTGCGCGGTGCTGATGTTCGCCTACCTGGGGTCGATCGCGGCCGGCGACTACGTCCTGATCTTCCTGACCGGGATCCTGATGTTCGGTGTGGTGCACAGTGCGACCAGCGGGGTGTGGCCGGCCTTCTACGGCGAGATGTTCAGCACCCGGGTACGCCTCTCCGGTATGGCGATCGGCACTCAGATCGGCTTCGCGATCGCCGGTTTCGCCCCCACCATCGCGACCGCGCTCGCCGGAACGGGGCCGGGCAGCTGGCTCGGCGTCTCGATCTTCACCGCGGTCCTGTGCGTGGTCAACGTGATCGCGGTGGCGACCGGACGCGAGACCTACCGGGTACCGACCGAGGACCTCGGCGCGCGGCGGGCGAAGGCCGGCCCCGCGACGGTTTCCGCCTGACCTGGGAGGTGACGTGAACAGCAGCCGGCCGGACGACGAGTTCCGCGTCTACGCGATCCGTTACGCACAGCGGGACGGGCGGCGTGGTCAGCACTTCCATGGATACGACCCCCGCTGGGACGAATCCCACCCGACGGCCTACTACGTCTGGCTGGCGGTCTCCGCGAACCACACGGTCCTCGTCGACACCGGGATATCGGCCGGCCGGGCGGCGGACATCGACGGGCTGGAGTATCTCGCCTCCCCCGCCGAGACCCTCGCCGAGATGGAGGTGGGCGCGGCGGCCGTCGACCATGTCGTCCTGACCCATCTGCACTACGACCACACCGGTACGGCCCGCGAGTTCGGGGCCGCGCGTTATGTGCTCCAGCGCTCCGAACTCGGCTACTGGACCGGCCCGTGGGCGGAGCGCATCGCCAGGGAAAGGTGGCTGGTCTCCGAGAGCGACCTGGCGCACCTGCGGGCCGCCGGGGAGCGGGTGCGCCTCGTCGACGGAGACGACGTCGTCGTCCCGGGGCTGAGCGTCCATCTGGTCGGCGGGCACACCGCGGGCATGCAGGTGGTCCGGGTGCGTACGGCGCGCGGTCACGTGGTGCTGGCCTCGGACGCCAGCCATTTCTACGAGAACATCGAGGACGACCGGCCCTTCGCGATCCTGCACAGCATGACCGGCATGTACGGCGCGTTCGACCGGATCAGGGAACTGGCCGACGGTCCGCACCTGGTGGTCGCCGGACACGATCCGGCCGTGCTCGATCGCTTTCCCCCCTTCTCGGCCGCTCTCACGGGCAGGGTCGCGACGATCGCCTGACCGCACCGGCACGGGCCTGCCGCCGGGCCGCTTACGGCCTTCCCAGAGGCCGGTTCACTGGGTTATAAAGTAACGTACTAGTTCGTACATACAGGAGCGCCAATGCCCCGCGTACGGGTTCCCCACGGCCCCGACCAGCTCGGCCGGCACGGGCCGGACCCCTGCGGCGGCGCCACGCCGGACGAGGCCCGGCCACCGGGGGCCCGGTGCCATCCGCTGGAGAAGAGAGAACGATGACCTCCCACCTGATCGGGCTGATCGGTGCGGGCGTCGGGCCCTCGCTCAGTCCTCCCCTGCACGAACACGAGGCCGACTGCCACGGCCTTCGCTACCAGTACCGCCTCATCGACATCGCCGAGCTCGGACTCGGCGCGGAGGCGGCCGGTGACCTCGTGCGGGCGGCCCGGCGATTCGGCTACACCGGGCTGAACATCACCCATCCGTGCAAGCAGACCGTCATCGAGCACCTGGACGAGCTCTCACCGGACGCCGCGATGCTCGGGGCCGTCAACACCGTGGTGTTCGACGGAGACCGCGCCATCGGGCACAACACCGACTGGACGGGCTTCGCCGAGTCCTTCGCCCGCGGGCTGCCGGACGCGTCCACCCGCCAGGTCGTGCAACTGGGGGCGGGCGGCGCGGGAGCGGCCGTCGCGCACGCGCTGCTGACCCTCGGCGCCGACCGGATCACCCTCGTCGACGTCCAGCCCGATCGGGCCGGATCGCTGGCCGCCGAACTGACGGCCCGGTTCGGCGCCGGGCGCGCCCTGGCCGCGACCGCGGGCGAGCTGGCCGGGCTGCTGCCGGCGACGGACGGCCTGGTCAACGTCACGCCCACCGGGATGGCGGCGCATCCCGGTCTGCCGCTGCCCGCCGAACTGCTCCACCCGGCCCTGTGGGTCGCCGACGTCGTCTACCGCCCGCTGGAGACGGAGCTGCTCCGCCAGGCGCGGGCGCTGGGCTGCCGGACCCTCGACGGCGGGGGCATGGTCGTCTTCCAGGCCGCCCACGCCTTCCGCCTGTTCACGGGACGCGAACCCGACGCCGAACGGATGCTCACCCACCTGACCGACCTGGTCAGCGCCTGAGAGGCAGGACACAATGCGCAAATCCATCGCCACCGTGTCGCTCAGCGGCACCCTGGCCGAGAAGCTGACCGCGATCGCCGACGCGGGATTCGACGGCGTGGAGATCTTCGAGAACGACCTGCTGGCCAGCCCGCTGTCGCCCGAGGAGGTACGCCTGCGCGCCGCCGACCTCGGCCTGAGCATCGACCTCTACCAGCCGTTCCGGGACTTCGAGGCGGTCCCCGCCGACGTCCTCGAGCGGAACCTGCGTCGTGCCGAGCACAAGTTCGCCGTGATGGAACGGCTCGGCGCGCCCCGGTTGCTCGTCTGCTCCAGCGTCTCCCCCGACGCCGTCGACGACGACGCGCTCGCCGCCGGGCAGCTCCGTCTGCTCGCCGAGCGGGCGGCCGAGCACGGCATCGAGATCGCCTACGAGGCGCTCGCCTGGGGCCGTCACGTCAACGAGTATCTGCACGCCTGGCGGATCGTGCGGATGGCCGATCACCCCGCCCTGGGCACCTGCCTGGACAGCTTCCACATCCTGTCGCGCGGCTCCGATCCCGGCGGCATCGAGGCGATCCCCGGCGAGAAGATCTTCTTCGTCCAGCTCGCCGACGCCCCGCGGCTCGCGATGGACGTCCTGCAGTGGAGTCGCCACTACCGCTGTTTCCCCGGGCAGGGCGGCTTCGACGTGGCGGGCCTGGTGGCGCACGTCCTGCGTAGCGGCTATTCGGGACCGCTGTCGCTGGAGGTGTTCAACGACGTCTTCCGGCAGGCCGACACCGCCCGCACCGCGGTCGACGCGATGCGGTCGCTGATCGCTCTGGAGGAGTCCGTCGCCCGGCACCTGCCCCAGGCCGCGGCGCTCGCCGTACCGCCAGGACCGGTCGTCCCCACCGGATTCGCCTTCGCCGAGCTGGCCGCCTCCGACACCGCCGAGCTCAGCGGCCTGCTGACCGCGCTCGGGTTCGCGCGCACGGGCGTGCACGGCGGCAAACCGGTCGAGCTCTGGGAGCAGGGCGACGCCAGGATCCTGCTGAACGCGGGCACACCGGAGCGGGATCCGGCGCTCGCGGCCATCGGGCTGGAGAGCCCCGACCCTGCGGGTTCCGTCAAGCGCGCGCAGGCGCTGCTCTCGCCGGTCCTGCCTCGCCACCGCGCCCCGCACGACACCCCGCTCGACTCGGTCTCCGCCCCCGACGGCACCGCCTTGTTCTTCTGCCGTACGGCACAGCCGGACCACCCCAGCTGGACCGACGACTTCACCGGCGTCCCGGTGGACGCGGCGCGCGACGAGATCACCCGCATCGACCATGTGGCGCTCACCCAGCCGTGGCACCACTTCGACGAGGCCGCGCTGTTCTACCGCAGCGTCCTCGGCCTGCGCCCGCACGAGAGCCTGGAGCTGGCCGACCCCTACGGTCTGCTCCGAAGCCGGGCCGTGACCGGCGCGGACGGCGCGGTCCGGATCGCGCTGAACGTGGCCCACGTCGGCTCGCACGTCTCCCACCCGGACACCCCCTGGCAGCACGTGGCGCTGGCCTGCCGGGACATCGTCGCCACGGCCCGCCGGCTCCGTGCCCTCGGCGGCGTGCTGCTGCCGATCCCCGGCAACTACTACGACGATCTCGAAGCCCGCCACGACCTGGGGCCCGAGCGGCACCGGACGCTCAGGGAGCTCGGCCTGCTCTACGACCGTGACGCGCGGGGCGAGTTCCTGCATCTCTACACGGTCACCGTGGGGCGGGTGTTCTTCGAGATCGTCCAGCGGGCCGGCGGCTATGACGGCTACGGCGCGCAGAACACCCCCATCCGGCTGGCGGTCCAGCACGCGCCTGCCGACCGGTGAGCGCACCGCCGTAGGATGAGGCCCGACCAGGATTCGTGATCCCAGTGGAGCCCCATGTCCGCCCGACCCGCCACCCGTGCAACCGGGGACCGTCAGCGTGACGCCGACCGCACCAAGGCGGACATCCTCGAGGTCGCCCAGCGCGAGTTCGCCCGGTACGGCTACGCCGGCGCCAGGGTGGACGAGATCGCCGCCCTGACCCGGACCACCAAACGGATGATCTACTACTACTTCGGCGGCAAGGAGCAGCTCTACATCGCCGCCCTGGAGAAGGCGTACTCCGAGGTCAGGACGGTCGAACGGACGATCGACGTGGAGCATCTGGCGCCGGTCGAGGCGATCCGCACGCTCGCCGAGGTGACCTTCGACCACCATGACGCCCATCGCGACTTCATCAAACTCGTCAGCATCGAGAACATCCACCAGGCCGAGCACATCCGCAAGTCGGAGGTGCTGGCGAACCTGGGCACCCCCGTGCTCGACCTGATCACCCGGATCCTCGACGCCGGCCAGGCCGGTGGTCAGTTCGTCACCGAGGCCGACGCCGTCGACGTGCACATGATGATCAGCGCGTTCTGTTTCTTCCGGATCGCCAACCAGCACACCTTCGGCGCGCTGTTCGGGCGTGACCTGACCACACCCGAGCACCGGGACCGGCATCGCCAGATGATCGGCGAGATGGTCGTCGCCTATCTCACCGGCGCGGGCGGCGACCGGCCGTAACCGCGAACCGGCCGCTCGTCGCGGGAGGCGGCCCGCCGGCGCCTGCCGAGGACCGGGCCGCTCGTCGCGGGAGGGCAGGCCCGCCCGCGGCCCGGTCAGCTCGTCACCGGCAGAACGGCGACATGCCGGCCGCCGACTTGATGCCCCCCAGGAGATGCCGCAGGAAGAACTCGTCGCCTTCCAGCGGCTCGTCGGTCCAGGTCCTGACATCGTGTCCGAGCGTGGTCACCCAGGAACGGCCGCCGTCGTAGTACTGGCACCAGGAGACCGGGTGGTTCCCGCCGTGTCCCGGGTGGCCGAGGTTGCCGCGCGCGCCCTGGGCCATGGTGTTCTCGTCGACCTCGGTGAGGACCCGCACCCGGGTGGGGGCCGGCACGAGGTTGTACCACTCGTCGGTGAACGTCCAGCGGCCGGGCAGCCCCTGGGTGGAGACGTCCTTGCGGCCGACGGTCCGCACCTCGGCGGGCTGGTTGGGGCCGTGGTCGTAGAAGTTGGCGTTGCCGAGCAGCCCTTCGTACCAGGGCCAGTTGTACTCGGTGCCGAAGGCGTTGTGCACGCCGACGAACCCGCCGCCCGCTCGGACGTACTGCCGCAGCGCGGTCTGGGCGCCGTCGTCGAGCGCGTCGCGGGTGGTGCTGAGGAACATCACCGCGCTGTACTTCAGCAGGCTCTGCGCGCTGGCGAGCCGGGTGACGTCCTCGGTGTAGTCGACGGCGAACCCGTTCTCCCGGCCCAGCTCGATCACGGCCTTGACGGCGACGTTGTCGTCGTTCAGCGGCGGGTTCAGGCCCGGTCCGAGGGGTGTGCCGAGGTGGGCGTGGCGCGGGCCGGCCGTACGGGTGTAGACGAGCAGCCGGTGGCCGGCGGCGGGTGGGAAGCTCCCCCAGTCGTGGTAGCAGCGGGGGTCGGTGCCGCGGCACACGCCGTAGTCGGGATCGCCCAGATTCTGGGCTCCCCCCTGCTCGTGGCCGCGGACGGTCGCGCCGTCCCGGTCGTGGGCGCGGACGGTCGCCGCGGTGGGCAGGGCGAAGGTGAGCACGACCGCTGCGGTGCTCACGACGGAGATGACGGCGGTGCACAGCGTCGAGCGTCTGATCCGCATGGGGAACCTCTCGCTAGGTCCGCTATATGGACCGTTAGAACCACCTAGAGGATCGTAGAGTAACCAGTGGATCTGCCGCCGACAAGGCCCGCGTGCAGTCCGCGAAACACCGGCGTCATCGCCGATCCCCTCTTGTGCGCGCCTCGCCACCGGCTTAGTGTGCGTCCATTAAACGGTTCTGATGGTCCGTAGAACGGACCATATCCGCTCCTGTCACCGACGCCCGCGAGATCCCGTGTCACTCGGAGATCCCGCATGACCGAGAAGAGGCAGCGCATGCGAGGACAGACGACGGCCGTGGACAGACGGCGATTCCTCGCCGGGGCCGCGGCGGCGACCGCCGGCGCGGCGGCACTGGCCGGCTCCGGCGGTACGGCCCACGCGGACGGTGCACCGGAGCCGGCGTCGCCCGCGCCCAGGCAACCCGGCGGCTTCGGGCAGGCGGGGAAGGACTACCCCAAGGTCTGCGGCGACCTGGCCAACACGAACCACTCGACGCTGAAGAGGATCACCCCGCGCAACGTCAAGCAGCTCGGCGGCGCCTGGCACGTCAACCTCGAAGGCGGCAGCAGGACCAGTTCCCAGCAGAGCACCTGCGTGGTCCAGGACGGCGTGCTCTACGTCCAGTCGACCCAGCAGAACGTCTTCGCCGTCGACGGCAGGACCGGCGAGATCAAGTGGAAGACCAACCTCGGGACCAAGACGACGAACATGCGCGGCGTGGCGGTGGCCGAGGGCCTGGTGTTCTCGACCTCCGGAGCCAACATCGTCTACGCGCTCGACCAGGAGACGGGGGCGATCGTCTGGCAGAAGCAGCTGATCACCGAGGACGAGGGCGGCGAGGACAGCGGGTGCGACCCCGAGAACGGCCAGTGCGGCGGTCTCACCGGAACGCTCGCCGGCGCGGTCGTCCACTGGGACGGCCTGATCTACGTCGGCATGCAGGGCAGCACCGGCGGGGCCCGCGGGCGGGCGTACGCGCTCGAGGCGGCCACCGGTGAGATCGCCTGGATCTTCTGGAGCGCGCCGGGAGAGGGGCAGTTCGGCAACGACACCTGGGAGGGCGAGTCCTGGCGGACCGGTGGCGCGGTGCCGTGGATCCATCCCGCGATCGACCCGGATCTCGGCCTGGTCTACTGGACCTTCGGCGGCTCCTATCCGAGGCTCGACGGATCGAGCAGGGGCGGCGACAACCTGTTCGCCAACTCGATCGTCGCGATCGACGCCAAGACCGGCAAGCGCCGGTGGCACTTCCAGTCCGTCCACCACGACATCTGGGACCTCGACAACGTGATGGCTCCGGTGCTGGTCGACCTCCGAATCGAGCGGCGGACGCGCAAGGTCGTCGTCTACGGCAGCAAGGTCGGCATGTTCTACGTTCTCGACCGGGTCACCGGTGAGCCCGTGCACGGCGTCGAGGAGCGCCCGGTGCCGCAGGAGGCCAGGCAGAAGACCTCGCCGACCCAGCCGTACCCGGGCGGCGAGCCGTACATCACCCAGGCGCCGACCTTCGGCGACGCCACCCGCCCGGTGCCCTTCTACGCGTGGGGCGGGCTCTACACGCCGCACTGGGACCGGGCGACCATCATCTTCCCCGGCGCCGGCGGCGGCGGGGACTGGGCCCACCTGTCGTTCAGTCCGGAGACGGGCTGGATCTACGTCGGCTACGGCCTGATCAACTCCGGCTTCTCCAACTCCAGGGGCGGCCGGGTCAACACGTCCAGGCCGCTCGGCGAGTACTTCGCCGGCGGCATCGCGGCGGTGGACCCGCGGACCAACGAACCGGTCTGGACCCTGGACCGGGAATGGTCGCTGGCCCACGGCAACGGCATCCTGACCACCGCGGGCAGGGTCATGTTCCAGGGCGGCCCCGACGGCGTCCTGCAGGCCATGGACGACACCGACGGCAAGGTGCTCTGGAGCTTCCAGACCGGCGCGGGCGTGCACACCAGCCCGATCAGCTACGAAATCGACGGCGAGCAGTACATCGCCGTCTTCGCGGGCGGCAACGGCCTGCCCTATCCGGACATCCCCAAGGGAGACCACCTGTGGGCGTTCAAGCTCGGCGGCAAGGTGGCGCCGGCGCCCGCGCCCGTCCCGCCCAAGAAGCGCAACGACGTCCGCGCCGCCGCGGTGGCGGGTGACACGGTCACCCTCGGCCGCGTCTGGGACACCGCGAACCAGCGGCCGGGGACGACGGAGAACACGGTCGCCCAGAACGCCATGTCACCGCAGCACCTGCGGGTGCCCGTGGGAACGACCGTCACCTTCGTCAACCCGGCCGACAACGCCTTCGCGCACGCGGCCGTGTCGTTCTTCGAGTCCGAGTTCGACAGCGGGGTCCTGATGCCGGGGCAGTCCTTCACCCACACCTTCACCGTCCCCGGCGAGTACTTCTACAACGACGCGATCTTCCCCCAGAACACCGGAAAGATCGTCGTCCACTGACGCACCCGCCGCGCGATCGAGCGCCTGCCGCCACCCGCGGCAGGCGCCGCGTGCTTGCCCGAGCAGTTCATGTAGACGGCGGCCTCCTCGCCACCGGCCTGCAGCACCTGCCGCCGCTCCGCGTTCACGACCCGAGGTGGACCGGCAGGATCGAGGGCGGTATCGGCCCCTTGTTGCGGCGGCCCTGCTGCGACTCCTCCCAGGCGTGGGCCAGGATCCCCACACTCCTGCTGAGCACGAACAAGCCCCTGGCCAGCGGGGCGGGGAAGCCGAGCTCGGCGTAGACGACCGCGGTCGCCCCGTCGATGTTCATCGGAATCGGCGACGTCCGGCCCCGGTTCAGCACCTCCTCCACCTGGCGGGCGGCCTCCAGATGCCGCCCGGGGACGACGCCGTCGGCGACCGCGGCGTCCACCAGGGCCAGGAGCGGGTCGCGGCGGGGATCCCGGGTGTGGAAACGGTGCCCGAAGCCGGGAAGGTACCTGTTCCGGGTCCGCCACGCCGTCACGGCCGCCACCGCCGAGCCCCGCGACAGAACGTCGTCGAGGAGTTCCACGCACTGCTGGCCCGCGCCTCCGTGGGAGTCGCCCAGCACGTTGACGCCCGAGGCGATCGCGTTGTTGAGGCCGACCCCGCAGGTCGCCGCCATCCGCGCGACCGCGATGGAGGGCGCGTGCGGGCCGTGGTCGACCGAGGAGACCAGGGCGGCCTCCAGGAGCGCCGACCGCCGGGGATCAGGCAGCTCACCTCTCAGCATGAGCCAGATGACGTCGGTGAAACCGACCCTGCCGATCAGGTCCTGAACCGGCCGTCCGCGCAGCTCGATGACGTCGGGCGCGATCCGGGACACGCCGGTCGCCCACCAGCCGGCGGCGTCGGTCATCAGCTGTTCACCTCCTCGACCTGGGCGGAGTCCGTCGCGGCGAACTCGTCGTTGTGCTGGCCGAGCAGCGGCGGAGGGGTCGCCGGCCGCAGGGGGGCGTTGTCGACCAGCACACCGTTGCCGATGACCGTCAGCCGGCGGCCCGAGCCGTCGGGGAACGTCAGATCGGTGAAGAAGCCCCGATGTCTGAGCTGGTCCAGGGCCAGGGCCTGCCGTACCGTCAGGATCCTGGCGGCGGGCACGCCGGCGCCGGCGAGGTCGTTCTCCCATTCCAGGGCCGGCCTGGTGCGCAGCACCTCGCCGAGTTCGCGGTTCAGGGCCTCCCGGTTGAGTTTGCGCGCCTCCCGGCCGGCGAACCTGACGTCGTCGACCAGCTCGGGGCGTCCGATCAGGCCGCAGAGCGACTCGAACTGTTCCTGGCGGTTCGCCGCGATGTTGAGCAGCCCGTCGGCCGTCTCGAAGGTGCCCGAGGGGGCCGCGGTGGCGTTCTGGTCCCCCATCGGCTCGGGCTCCACGCCGCTGACGAGATAGTTGGAGACCGGCCAGCCCATCGCGGACACCGACGCCTCCAGCATCGACAGGTCGAGGAAACAACCCTTGCCGGTACGGCTGCGCCCCGCGAGGGAGGCGGACACCGCCATCGCCGCGACGAGACCGCCCACCGTGTCGGAGACGGGGAAGCCGACCCGCAGGGGAACGGTCTCGGGCGTCCCGGTGATGCTCATCATGCCCGACAGGCCCTGAATGATCTGGTCGTAGGCGGGAGCCGCGCTCATCGGCCCGCTCTGCCCGAAGCCCGAGATGGCGCAGTACACGAGCCGTGGGTTGAGTTCCCGCAGCCGATCCCACCCGTAGCCGATGCGGTCCAGCACGCCGGCCCGGAAGTTCTCCAGCAGGACGTCCGAACTCCGCACCAGCGCTTCGAAGGCGACCCGGTCGTCCTCGTCCTTGAGGTCGAGCTCCACGGACTTCTTCCCCGCGTTCTGCGCGAGGAAGGACGCGCCGATCCCGGCTTCGTTGAGGTCGGGATCGGAGCCGAGACTGCGTGCGAGATCCCCGCGTCCGGGCATCTCCACCTTGACCACTTCGGCGCCGAGCAGCATCAACTGGTAACTGCAGTACGGCCCGGCCAGCACGTTGGTCAGATCGACGACCCGGACTCCCGACAGTGGTAGCTCCTGCATTCGCGCACTCCTTCAGCGGCGACGCCCAGGGCGACGCCGTGTTCCGTGGGCCGACGGGCTAGCTGAGCGGGTGGTCGAAGCCGCGCTCCGACATGCGCTGGGAGACGTTCCGCAGGTCGACGACGAACTCCTGGACGCGGTCCTCGGTGAAGCGCAGGCTCGGTCCGCTCAGGGTCAGCGCGGCGACGACCGTCTTCGCCGCGCCGGTGATGGGCACGGCCACCGCGGACAACCCGGCGTCCCGTTCTCCGTGGCTCGTCGCGTGGCCGTCGCGCGCGGCCTGGGCGACCCAGTCGCGAAGCGTGCTCAGGTGCGCCTCGCCGTACGGGGAGGATCGGGCGATCCGCCTGAGCAGTCCCTCCGGCGCGTCCGTGAGCAGCACCTTGGACGAGGCTCCCGCCCACATGGGCAGCTCGTCGCCGATGCGGACCACGTGACGCAGCGCCTGGGGACTCTCCTGCTGGGCGACGCAGACCCGGTGGATGCCGCGGGCGACGTAGAGGTTGACGGTCTCACGCTGCCGCATGGCCAGGTCGCGCATCATCCGCTGGGTCTCGGGCGGCAACTCCCAGGCGTGCCTGGCCAGGTGCGCCCATCGCCACAACGCGGGACCCGCGGTGTATCCCTTGGCGGTGGCCCACAGCAGCCCCATCTGCTCAAGAGTCTGCAGCAGCCGGATCGTGGTGGTCTTCGCCAGTCCTGTCGCCTCGACGACCTCGCGAATCGTCACCACGGGCCGATCCTCCGTGAGCAGCGACAGGATGTCGAACGCGCGGTGGACGCTGCGAACGCCGCCGGGCTCGCCGGTTTCGGGTGCGGGCACTGATCCTCACTTGTCGGTCGATGACGAACGGGAGCAGGAACGGATCTCTGTTCCCCTCCTCATACCTGTTACCAGGTTCTGCCACGCAAACGGTTCTGAAATCTCCTATTGCCAGAAAGCCAGGCCACCCGTACGTTAACACCCAGTCCACAGTGCGGTCCATAAGTACCGCTTAGTGGATCAAACTAGGGAGTCGTCGGTTGGACACGATCAACCAGGCAGGGTGCCTGATCGCAGGGAAATGGGTGAACGACGGGCCTCAGGCGGAGCGGATCGGCCCCTACCTCGGCAAGGTCGTCAGCCGCGCGCGTCTCGCCGAACCCGCGGACGTCGCCGCCGTCCTGGACTACGCGCGCGGCGCCGCGAAGACGGTGGCACGCGTCACACCGGCGGCGCGGGCCGCGATCCTCGACCGCGCCGCCGCCGCCGTCATCGCCCGCGGGGAGGAGTTCGCACGGCTCCTCGCGGTGGAACTCGGCAAGCCGCTGAAGGACGGCCGGGGCGAGATGCTCCGGGTGGCCGACACCTTCTCGGTGTCCGCCGCGGAGGCGCGCAACCTCGGAGGCGAGTTACTTCCGGTGGCCGGCTGGGAACGCGGCGTCGGCAACACCGCGATGACCTATCGCGCCCCCGCGGGAGTGGCGCTGGCCATCACGCCCTTCAACGCCCCCGCCAACCTGCTCGCGCACAAGCTGGCCGCCTCCTTCGCGGCGGGCAACACCACCGTGGTCAAACCTCCGCCCCAGGCGCCGGCCGTCTCCTCTGCCCTGGTGGCGTTGCTGCTGGAGGCGGGAATGCCGGCGGAGGCCGTACAGCTCCTGCACGGAGACGGCCAGGTCGGCGCCGCGCTGTGCGCGGCGCCCGAGGTGTCGGTCGTCAGCTTCACCGGCAGCGCCGCGTCGGGCGCCGCCGTCGCGCGCGCGGCCGGGCCGAAGCGGCTGGTGCTGGAACTGGGCGGGAACGCCGCGACGATCGTGTGCGAGGACGCCGACATCGAGCGGGCCGCACAGATCTGCGCGCGCACCGGATACAGCAACTCCGGGCAGAGCTGCGTCTCGGTCCAGCGTGTCTACGTGCAGCGTGCCCGCTTCGACGCGTTCGTCGAGGAGTTCACCGCCCAGGTGCGGGCGCTGGTCGTCGGCGATCCCCTTGACCCGGTCACCGACGTCGGCTCCATGGTCGACGCCGTGGCCGCCGAGCGGGTGGTCCGGTGGACCGCCGAGGCGCGGGAGCAGGGCGCCACCGTCACCACCGGCGGCACCAGGAACGGCGCCGTCGCCGCCCCCACCGTCGTCGCCGCACCGCCGCCCGGAGCCACGCTGGTGCGCGAGGAGGTGTTCGGCGCACTGGTCGCCGTGCTGCCCTACGACGACTTCGCCGAGGTCGTCGACCTGTGCAACCAGAGCAGGTACGGCCTGCAGGCCGGGCTGTTCACCCATGACGTGCGGCGGATCATCATGGCCTGGCGCGAACTGGAGGTCGGCGGCCTGGTCGTGAACGGATCATCCAACTTCCGCCTAGATCACGTGCCGTTCGGCGGCGTCAAGGACTCCGGCATCGGCAGGGAGTCGCCCCGCTGGGTGATCGAGGACTTCACCGTCGTCAAGACGCTCGTGCTCCGCGGCATCTCCGTGTGGGGGGACTGATCATGACGCGACAGGAAACGCCGCTCGCCGTGACCGCGGCGCGGGCGCTGGCCGCCCAGCTGGCCGAGCTGGGAGTGGAGTACGTCTTCGGGACGTGTGGCCACAGCAACATCGCGGTGCTCGACGCGCTCGCGGACAGCCCCATCGAGTTCGTCATCGCCCGCCACGAGCAGGCCGCGGCGCACGCCGCCGACGGGTACGCCCGAGCCTCGGGCAAACCCGGCGTCCTGCTGGTCCACGTGGGCCCGGGGCTGACCAACGCCGTGACGGGAGTGCTGACCGCGGCCCTCGACTCGGTACCGCTCGTGGTGATCGCGGGAGACGTGCCCTCCTACTATCGCGGGCGCCATCCCCATCAGGAGATCAACCTGCACGCCGACGCCGACCAGACGGCGATCTACCGCCCGTTCGTCAAGCGGGCCTGGCAGACCCACCGCGCCGATGACCTCTGCCGCAACGTCGAGCGCGCCTTCTGGACCGCGACCTCGGGCAGGCCCGGCGCCGTCCTGGTCAACGTGCCGATGGACCTGTTCTCCCGGGAGGTGCGCGCCGCCGCGCACCCGCCGGTCGAGTACGCGACGCCACCCGGCCTGCCCGCGCCGGTCGCCGAACGCATCGCCGACGCGCTCGCCGAGGCCGAACGACCGCTCGTCTACCTCGGCGGCGGGGCCCGTGGTGAGGAGGGGAACGCGGCCCTGCTGGCGCTGATCGAGCACCTGGACATCCCGCTCGTCCACTCGCTCATGGCCAAGGGCGCGGTGCCCGACGAGCATCCCCTGGTTCTCGGGATGCCCGGCTTCTGGGGGCTGGAACTCGCCAACTCGGCCACCAGGGAGGCCGACGTGGTGCTCGCGCTGGCCACCCGGTTCGCCGAGACGGACGCCAGCTCGTGGGATCCGCGCTTCACCTGGTCCTTCCCGCCCGGCAGGCTCATCCAGATCGACATCGACCCCGCCGAGATCGGGCGCAACCATCCGGTGGAGATCGGCGCCGTCGCGGACGTCGGCCTGGCCCTGCGGGCGATCGCCGACGCGGTGCTGACCCGTCGCCCGGCGAGCCGCCCCGAGCTGAGGGAGCGGATCCGGGCCGCTCGCACCGACCTCTTCGCGTCCAGCAGGGAACGCGGCCGCAGCGACCGGTTCCCGCTCAGGCCGGAGCGCATCCTGGCGGACCTGCGCGACGCGATCCCCGCGGACGCGGTCCTGGTCACCGACGTCGGCTGGAACAAGAACGGCGTCGCGCGGTGCTACGCGCTGCCGCCGGGCGGCCGGTTCATCACGCCTGGCGGAGCCTCGACGATGGGCTTCGGCCCCGCGGCGGCCGTCGGCGTCCAGCTCGCCCAGCCGGACCGCACCGTGGTGGCGCTGGTCGGCGACGGCGGCATGAGCGCCCAGTTCCCCGCCGTGCCCATGGCCGTCGAACGGGGCGCACCCGTGATCTTCGTGGTGATGAACAACCGCTCCCACGGCACCATCTCCGACCTGCAGACCGCCAGCTACGGGAGCGGTTACGGCTGCGACTTCCAGAAGCCCGGCGGCGAGGCGTACTCGCCTGATTTCGCCGCCCTCGGCCGGGCCTGCGGCGCCGACGGTTACGACATCGCCGACCCGGATGCCCTCGCTGCCGCGCTGCGCGCCGCCGTCGTGAACCGCCGGCCCGCGGTGATCGACGTCCCCATGGTCAACGAACCGGTGCCGACACCCGGGCACTGGAACATCAAGGACATCTACCAAGGCGTCTTCTTCGACTGAACGGCCAACCGTTGCGCTTTCGAGATTCCCCGGGCCGAATACCTGTCGTATAACTAACGTACTTGTTCGTACATTACCTCCGCTTATCCGAGATGGTGCGGACCCCCCCGACACCCCCCATGAGGTGAACCGTGTTTCCCAGGAAACTCCACCGGACCATCACCGCAGCCGCAGCCGTCACCGCGCTGGCCACGCTGGCCGCCTGTGCCGCGCCGGGTGAGTCCACCGGCGGCACCGCCGATGCCACCGGGCCGATCAAGATCGCGAATGTCAATGCCCAGAGCGGCCAGCTGAGCCCGCTCGGCAAATGGGAGAACAAAGGCGTAAAACTCGCCATAGACGCCGCGAACAAGGCCGGAGGCATCAACGGCCGGCAGATCCAGCTCGACCTCTTCGACAACCAGGGCGACCCCACCGTCGGCACCAACCTGGCCCGTAAGATCGCGAGTGAGGGCTACATCGCGATGCTCGGAACCTCGGAGAGCGCCGTCACACTCGCGATGGCGCCGATCCTCAAGGACGCCAAGATCCCCAACATCACGTCGGGTCAGTCGCCGAAACTCGCCGCCCTCAAGAGCCCCTTCCTCTTCCTCAACGCCCCGACGAGCGTGACCTACGACGAGACCCTCGCCAAGTATCTGGTGGACACCAAGGGCTACAAGAAGATCGCACTGATCACGAACAACGGGACCTACGGCGCGGGCGAGCGCGACGCCTTCCTCGCCTCGCTCAAGACCCGCGGCATCACCCCGCTGGGCGACGAGGTCGTCACGCCCGACCAGAAGGACTTCAGCGCGTCCCTGACCACCATCCGGCAGCAGGAGCCGGAGGTGCTCTTCATCGGAGCCGAAGAGGTGGAGTCGGGGCTGATCGCCAAGCAGGCGCGCGAACTGGGTCTCAAGGCCGTCTTCGCCGGCGGCGCCCCGATGGGCACCGAGCCCTACCTGACCACCGCCGGCCAGGAGAACGCCGAAGGCTCCGTGGTGAGCTCGCCGTACCTGAGCAACGACACCGACGACGCCAGCCGGACCTTCGCCGCCGCCTACCAGACGGCCTTCGGTGAGGAGGCCGAAGTGCACGGCGCCAAGGCCTACGACGGCGCGCGCATCCTCGTCGAAGCGCTCAAGCAGACGGGCGGCGAGGGCGGGCAGAAACTGGCCGACGCCATCCGGGCCACGAAGCTCGACGGCCTGCTCGGCGACTTCGCCTACGACGAATCGGGCGTCGGCATCCACGCCACCCAGATCGGTCTCGTCACGTCCGGAAAGCTCGTCCCCCAGACCGCGAGCTGAGCACGACCCGTCGCCCGGGGCGGGCCACCGCTCCGGGCCAAGGAGAGACATGCAGGTATTTCTGCAGACCCTCATCGGAGGGATCAGTTTCGGCGCGGTCTACGCGCTGGTCGCGATGGGCTTCTCGATCGTCTACCGCACCATGGGTCTGGTCAACTTCGCGCACGGCAGCGTGGTGATGATCGGCGCGTACGCGGCCTCCACCTTCTACATGGCCAGCAGGCTGCCGTTCCCGGTGGCGATCGTGGTGGCCATCGTGGTGACCGGCCTGATCGGACTGATCATCGAACGGGTGCTCCGCCCGCTGGAGGGCCGCGACTTCGACCTGATGCTGATCGGCACCATCGGCTTCGGCACGGTCCTCGAAGCCCTGGCGATCCTCATCTGGGGCGCGACCGGCCATGCCGTTCCCTCTCCCGTGACCGCGGCGCCGCTCGACGTGCTGGGCATCAAGATCCGGACCTACAGCCTGCTGGTCATCGCCGTCGCCACCGTGGCGACCGTCCTGCTGGCGCTGTTCCTGCAACGGACCAAGAAGGGCGCGGCCATGCAGGCCGTCGCGATGGACCCGCAGGCCGCCACCGCCGTCGGCATCCACGTCGGCCGCAGCAACGCGATGGCCTTCGCCATCGGCGCCGGACTCGCGGCGCTGGCCGGCGGCCTGGTGGGGCCGATGCTGTACGTCAGCCCGGTCATGGGCGGCTCGCTGGGCATCAAGGGATTCGCCGCGGCGATCTTCGGCGGGTTCGGCAGCATCCCCGGCGCCATCGTCGGGGGGATGGCCTTCGGCATTCTCGACTCCGTCGCGGCCGGCGCCTTTCAGGGCTACTCCGAGCTCATCGTCTTCCTGGTGTTCGCCGTCGCGGTGATGATCCGCCCCACTGGCATCTTCGGAGAGAGGACGGTGAACCGGGCATGAAGCGGCTTGTCGTCCCCCTGCTCGCGATCGCCGCGTGGCTGCTGCCGTACGGGCTTGATCCCTACGCGATCCACGTGGTCGACGTGGCGATCATCTTCGCGCTGCTGGGCATCGGCCTCGGGCTGGTGATGGGCGTGGCAGGACAGATCAACCTCGCCCAGGTCGCGTTCTTCGGCATCGGCGCCTACACCTGCGCCATCCTGACCACCCGGGCCGGACTCGGCTTCTGGGTCGCCGCCGCGCTGGCCGTGCTGGCCGCGGTGGCGATCGGGCTGGTCGTCAGCATCCCCGCGCTCCGCGTGCAGTCGCACTATCTCGGCATCGTCACGCTGGGGCTGGCGCTGGCGTTCATCAACTGGACCACCAACGCGGCGTTGGCCGGGAAGTCCGAGGGGATCAGCGACCTGCCGGTCCCGCCGCTGTTCGGGGTGGATCTGAGCAGCGAGTACCTCTTCTACTACGTGGAGATCGTCGTCTTCGCGATCGCCCTGGCGTTCGCGCTCTTCGTGGTCCGCTCCCCGCTCGGCCGCCGGATGCGCGCGATGCGCGACGACAGCCTCGCCGCCGGGGCGCTCGGCGCGGAGATCCCGCTGCTGCGGATCACGGCCTTCGTGCTGTCCGGCCTCTACGGCGGCGTCGCCGGTGTGCTCTACGCGGGGCTCATCCGCTACATCGCTCCCGAGACCTTCAGCATCGCGAACATGTTCCTGTTGCTCGCGATGGTCATCATCGGCGGACGCCAGAGCATCGTGGGATGTGTCATCGGCGCCGTCGCCCTGTCCCTCATCAGGGAAGTCCTGGTGGACTTCTCCGTCTATGCCCAGCTCGGCTACGGCACCGTCGTCGTGCTGATGGTCGTCTTCGCCCCGACCGGCCTGGCCGGGCTCCCCGTCCGCCTGCGCGCCCGGCTGCGCGGCCGTACCGGAGGGGACCGGCGCGGGCCGGCCGAGCTACGCCCCTTCACTCCGTACGGCGAGGCTCCCAGCGGTGACCCGACCGGCGTCGTCCTGGAGATCCGTGCGGTGGGCATGCGGTTCAAGGGGCTGCGTGCGCTCGACGACGTGTCCCTGGAGGTCGGCGCCGGGGAGATCCGCGGCGTCGTCGGTCCCAACGGGTCGGGGAAGACCACGCTGTTCAACATCATCAGCGGCTTCTACACCGCGTCGTCGGGACGGGTCGTCCTCCGGGGAACCGACGTGACCGGGGCCGCGCCGTACCGGCTCGCGCAGCTCGGAGTCGCCCGCACCTTCCAGAACCTGCGCCTGTTCGGCGACCTCACCGTACGCGAGAACGTCCTCGTCGCCCTGGACCGCACCCGCACCAGCTGGATCTGGCGGTACGTCGCCCTGCCCTGGACCGTCGTCCGCCAGGATCGCGCGCTGAGCGCTCAGGCGGACGAACTGCTCGACCGGTACGGCCTGACCGACTTCGCCGGGGCCCGGCCGCAGTCCCTCCCCTACGGCATCCAGCGCAGGATCGAGATCGCCCGCGCCATGGCGATGTCCCCCCGGCTGCTCCTGCTCGACGAGCCCGCCGCCGGACTCAACGGCGAGGAGGTGCGCCTGCTGGGCGAGATGGTGCGCTCGCTCCGCGACTCCGGCGTGACCGTCGTGATCATCGAACACAACATGGGGCTGGTCATGTCGCTCTGCGACCAGGTGACCGTCCTGTCCAGCGGCCGGGTGATCGCCGACGGCCCGCCGGCGGCGGTCGCGGTCGTTCCCGAGGTCATCGAGGCCTACCTGGGAGACTCCACGTACATGTCGCACGAATCGCAGGACACCACGTCGCGGGACGCCACATCGCAGGACACCACGTCGCAGGACACCACGGAGGCGGCGCGATGACCGGGCCGGCGCTGACCGTGGAGGGCCTGAGCGTGCACTACGGCGGGGTGCGCGCGGCCCACGGCATCGGCTTCACCGTCGCCCCCGGCGAGTCGGTCGGCATCATCGGGGCCAACGGCGCGGGCAAGTCCTCCACGTTGAAGGCGATCATGGGCCTGGCTCCCAGAACCGTCCAGGTGCTCCGCTTCGGCGAACGAGACCTCACCCGGACCCCCGCCCACCAGGTGGTGCGCTCGGGAATCGGCTACGTGCCGGAGGGCCGGCACATCTTCCCCGGCCTGTCGGTGGAGAAGAACCTGCTGCTCGGCGCGTACACACGATCGTGGAAATCGGCGGCGCGCGAGTCCCTCGACGAGGTCAACACGCTCTTCCCGGTTCTGGGCGAGATGCGGAACCGGCTGGCCGGCGCGCTGTCCGGTGGCCAGCAGCAGATGCTCGCCATCGGACGGGCGCTGATGTCCAAGCCGCGGCTGATGGTGCTCGACGAACCGTCGATGGGGCTGTCGCCGAAGCTCGTCGGGGAGATCCTGCTCGCCCTGAAGAAGCTCAACGAGGAAGGGCTGAGCATCCTGCTGGTGGAGCAGAACGCCAAACTCACCTTCGAGGTGACCAGCCGGTGTCTGGTGATGGAGACCGGAGAGGTCGCCATGACCGGCACCAGCGACCAGTTGCGCGGCGACCCCAAGGTACGCCGCATCTACCTCGGCCTCTGAGGCGCCGGCCGCTCCTCGTTCCCGTCACCTGTGGTGCGGCGTCCGCCCGAGCCTGGCGACGCCGACCCGGTACGGCCGGCCGTCCGCCCGGAAGGGCTGGTCTCACGTGATCACGAAACCCGACCGGTACGGCCGGCCGTGATCGTGCTCACGGCCGGCCGTACGTCAGCGCCCGGCAGGGCTGGTCGCCCCTGATACGAAACCCGACCGGTACGGCCGGCCGTACGTCAGGGCCCGGAAGGGTTAGTCGCCCGTGATGACGAAGCCCGAGCCTGGTTGCCGCACGATGTCGCCCTTGGCCGAGTTGGTTATGGTCACGTCGGTCAGGGTCGCGTCGCCGCGGGCGCCGCTCATGGCGAGGATGCCGGCGCCGTTGTTGGACTTGTCGATCCGGACGTTGTCTATCTTGACGCCGGGCATCGCGCCGCCGCCCGTCTTGAACTGGATGCCGTCGTAGGTCGAGTCGTGGACGTCGGTGTCGCGGATCGTGACTCCGGGGATGTCCCGGCTCGCCGCGAAGAGCGTGATGGCCCCGAACTCCTGGTCCTCGTTCCAGAAGACGCCGCCGCAACGGAAGAGCGCGTTGTTGGCGATCAGGGTCTGTCCCGAGAAGGGCAGGGGGTCGTGGTCGGTGGCCAGCATGATGCCCGGGTAGTTCATGGTGTCGTAGACGAGGTTGTTCTCGATCTTGTTGCCGTATCCGCCGTAGATCGCGATTCCGGTCGCCCGCCAGGGCAGTTGGATGGTGTTGTTGACGAAGGCGTTGTCGTGCCCGATGTCCACCGCCGGATCCTTGACGTACCGGTTGGCCCAGACCGCCAGGGAGTCGTCGCCGGTGGTGCGGAACGAGGAGTTGAACACCCGCGAGTTCCGCGTGCCGTTGCTGAAGTTGATGCCGTCGGCGTAGGTGTTGCGGATGCGCATGCCGGTGAATTCGAGCCCGTCGCCAGGGCCCCACAGGTCGGGGATGTTGTCGTAGTCACGGCCGACCCAGACGCCCACGTTGGCGTGCTCGATCCAGACGTTGCTGATCTTGGTGTTCTCGCCGAACCGCCCGTTCAGGCCCACTCCGCCCTCGGCGTTGTCGGGCCCGCCACGGATACGGCCCGAGCCGAAGATGGCGATGTCGGAGATCTGGGTGTTGTCGTCGATGTCGAAGCCGAAGTTGCCCTCGTGCGGGTGGTTGATGCCGCCCACCACCAGATGCGGCTCGGTCAGGGTGTACAGCTGGGAGTGCCACATTCCCGCGCCGCGGATCGTGACGTTGCTGATGCCCACCTGGTTGTGGTTGCCGCGGTTCAGCGGATCGTCGGTGAGGATCTTCTGCTCCTGCCGCCACTGGCCCGGCGGGATCCAGACACAGCTGATGACACCGTTCTGGTCGTCCGTCACCGCTCGCTGGATGGCCGCGGTGTCGTCGATCCCGTCACCCGGCACCGCGCCGTACCCCGTGATCGAGGTGCACCCGGCCGGCTGGCTCGCCGGTGGCGCCACCTGCTCCAGGTCGATCAGGTCGACGATGTAGAACGCGGCCGTGTCGGTCGCGTCGCGCTGCAACCGGAACCTGGTGCCCGCCGGGTAGGTCGCGGAGAGCAACGCGTGCGACTCGTCGAACAACCGCCGGGCGTCGGCCTGGGGGGTGTTCGTCAGCGCTTCGGGGCCGTCGGTGTTCCCGTACAGCCAGCTGTGCCGGGAGGAGAGGGTCAGCTTCCGGGAGAAGGTGTCGTTGATGTAGAGGCTGATGGTGGCCTCGATGCCGCCGCCGTTCGGCGCGTCGGGGATGGAGTTGCGCACCACGATCGAGTTGGCCTGGTTGGTGGAGGTGAACTCGACGAACTGGCCCGTGCTGGTCAGCCGCACCGACTCCCGGCCGGACGACTCCGTCGCGAAGTTGGTGTGCCCGAACGTGCGCAGCGGGTCGGACACCAGCAGGGTGCCCTGGTACCTCGCGGCTTCGGCCTCGTACTCGACCCAGGGAACCGCCGCCCCGCGCCCGACCACGATGGACCGGGAGAACGTGTTGTTGTTCTCGTTGGTCTCGGCGACGGTGCCGGTCGCGTCGGCGGTGGCGGTGATGGTGGCTCCGCCGCTGGTGGCGGTCCAGGTGCCGTTGACGGTCACGTTGGCGGTCGCGCCCGCGGCGATCGGCGGGGTGGTGGTGTCGAGGGTGGTGCCGCCCACCGTCAGGCGGGTGACCGTGGTCGCGCCCGTCGCGGTGATCCCGCGGTTGTTCACCGCCACGCTGAACGAGACCGCCGCTCCGACGGCCGGGTTCGGCGGGTTCGAGGTGACGCCGAGGACCTGCAGGTCGGGGCCGGGAGCCTGGGCGACCACCAGCGACGTCGGCGCGGTGAAGGTGTTGTTGGCCTCGTTCTGCTCGAAGACCGTGTTGTCCTCGTCCACCTTGGCGATGACCGGGTACGTGCCCATGGCGCGGGTGCCGATGACGTGGGTCACCGTGGCGGAGCCGTTGACGGCCAGAGCGGGGACCGCGGCGGTGCCGACCAGCGTGCCGCCGAGGTAGAGGCTGACGCTGTCCGCGGCGGAGGCGGCGGTGCCCGCGTTCCTGACCGTGGCCGACAGCGTGATCGCGTTGGTCTCGGTCGGGGCGGCCGGGGTCCACGTCAGGTTCGTGACCGTGAGGTCGGGGTTGGGCGCCGGGACGCCGATGACCTGGAACTCGGCGATCTGCCCGCCGGGCGCGCCGCTGTTGCTCGCGAACTTCAGCTGGACGTCGGCGACGGTCGCGGCGAAGTCGATCTTCACCGAGTTGCCGCCGGCGGCCGGGTTGAAGGTGCGGTCGGCCGCCGGCACCAGGCTCTGGAAGGTCGTGGCGCTCTGCGAACGGCCCAGGATCTGGATGTTCTGCGTACGGGTGCCCCACGAGGAGTCGGGGTTGAGCTTCAGCACGACCGAGCTGACGTCGGCGTTGGCGCCGAGCTTGACGGTCAGCGTGTTCGGGAACGCGCCCGAGTTGGCCTCCCAGTAGGTGGCCACGTCGTTGTCGTTCGCGTTGGCCGCGACGAACGAGTGCACGTGGCCGGACTCGGCCATCTCCTTGCCGATCGCCAGGTTCGTGCCGGGGCCGCCGGTTCCCGTCCTGGTCACGGTGTTGCTGTTGGCCGACCGGTTGCCCGCCGCGTCCCTGGCCCGCACGAAGTACGTCACGGTCGCCGACGCCGGCTGGTCGTCGGTGTAGGTCAGCACGTTGCCGACGCTTGCCCGCAGCTGGCCGTTGGCGTAGACGTCGTAGCCGGTGACGCCCACGTTGTCGGTCGAGGCGGTCCAGGTCAGCCGGATCTGGCCGGTGGCCGGCTGGGTGTAGGCGAGGTTGCCGGGCACCGACGGGTTCTCGGTGTCACCGCCCTGCTCGCCCTGGCGGGTCACGGCGTTGCTGTCGCCCGACTGGTTGCCCGCCGCGTCCTTGGCCCGCACCTGGTAGGTGACGGTCGCGGTCGCGGGCTGGGTGTCGGTGTAGGTGAGCACGTTGCCGACACTGGCCCGCAGCTGACCGTTGGCGTAGACGTCGTAGCCGGTGACGCCCACGTTGTCGGTCGAGGCGGTCCAGGTCAGCCGGATCTGGGTGCCCGAGGGCTGGGTGTAGGCGAGGTTGCCGGGCACGGTCGGGGCCTGGTTGTCGGCGCCGGCGGGGCCGTACACCTCGAACTCGGAGATCTGGCCGGCCGCCCAGCCGGTGTTGGCGGTGATGTTCAGCCGTACGTACCGCGTGGTGACGGCGTTGAAGTTGATCGTCACCGTGTTGCCGCCGGCCGGGTTGAACACGTACGCCGCCGACCCGGAGATGTCGGTGAACGCCGAGCCGTTCGTGCTGCCCTGGACGGCGAGCGTCTGGGTGCGGCTGGGCCAGCCGGAGACCGGCAGTTTCAGCACGACGCGGCTGACGCCGACGGCGGCGCCGAGGTCGACCTGGAGCCACTCGGGGAAGACGTTGTTGTTGCTCTCCCAGTAGCTGGCCTGGTTGCCGTCGCCCGCGTTGCTCGCGACGTAGTTCTGCGAGACGCTGCTGGCGGTCATGATCTTGCCCGCGGCGAGGTTGCCGGAGCCGGGCCCGCCCGCGGTGCCGTAGATCTCGAACTCGGCGAGCTGCGCGGCCGGCCAGCCGGTGTTCGCCGTGACGTGCACGCGCACGTACCGGGTGGTCACGGCGGTGAAGTCGATCGTCACCGCGTTGCCGGTCGCCGGGTTGAAGGTACGGCCCGCCGACGCGACGATCGTGTTGTAGGTCGTGCCGTCGCCGCTGCCCTGGATCGACAGGGTCTGGGTACGGGTGGCCCACTCGGCCGGGGGCGGGACCTTCAGGACGATCTGGTCGATGCCGGTCGCCGTGCCGAGGTCGATCGTGGCCGTCTGGGGAAGGGCGTTGTTGGCGCTCTCCCAGTAGGTGGCCTGGTTGCCGTCGTTGATGGAGGCCACGGCGTGGCCGGCGGTGGCGCTGCTCGCCGAGGCCGTCTTGCCGAGGGCGATGTTGGGGCCGCCCGCCGCGGCTGCCGGTACGACCGACCCCGCGACGACCAGACCGGCGGCGACCACGGTCGCCACCCAGCGTAACGGTCCGTGCATCTTTCTCATTCGCGTTCTTCTATCTCTCGTCAAGCACGACAGGGTCGGGGCGGAAAGGCATGCGCCTTCACCGCACACGGATGGGGGCAGGCACATGGACGCCAGGGCATCCCTGAAGTTGCGAGGAACAGCGAGAAAATGAACGTCGCTTTGCACGATTCTTGCGTAGCGTTGGCCAAAGGTTACATACGCGCTACGGTCGCGTCAACGGGTGTGAAACAGCTTTCTGCACCGGCCCCAGACCGGCCGTGACAAGACGTCAGGCCCACTGTGGGCGGACGGGTCGCCGGGCCAGGAAAGCGGGGCGGCCTACGGCGCGGGAGCGGTGGAGTCGCGCCGGATCAGCTCTATCGGGCCGTCCAGCACCTCGGCCACGACGTCGTCGGGCCCCAGGCTGCCGAGCAGGGTCACCCCGCGCCGGCCGAGCTCGGTCAGCGGCATCCGGACCGTGGTGAGGGCGGGATGGAGGTGACCGGCGAGTTCCAGGTCGTGCACGGCGACGATCGACACGTCCCGGGGGATCTCCAGGCCGGCCGTACGAACGGCTCCCATCGCGCCGATGGCGGAGGCGACGTTGGCCACGAACACCGCCGTGGGCGGCTCGGCGGCGGCGAGCAGCGCGGCCATCGCCACGGCCCCGCCCGCCGGCGTGTAGTCGGCCGCCACGACGAGACCCGCGGGCAGGCCCGCGTCGCGCATCGCCGCCGCGTACCCCGCCGACCTGCGCGCGGCCGTGTCGGCGCCGGCCGGGCCCGCGAGGTGGGCGATGCGACGGTGGCCGAGGCTCACCAGGTGCTCCACCGCCAGTGCGGCGGCCCGCTCGTCATCGAGAACGACGTACCGCCGGACGGCCCGGCTGCGGTGGTTGAGCATGATCCACGGAATGGCCGCGTCGTCGAGCCGGGCGGCGAGGCCGGACTCGTCCCCGGCCCCGGCCAGCAGCAGGCCGTCGATGCGGCCCTGCCCGAGCCGGTCCAGGTACCCGCCGAGCCCGGCGGCCGTGGCGCTGCCGGTGACGAGCACACAGCCCTGCGCCGCCGCCTCGGCCTCGGCGCCCTTGATGATCTCGGCGTAGACGGGGTTGGCGAAGTCGGGGATGAACAGCCCGAACATGTACGCCCGAGCCGTACGCAGGCTCCGCGCCGCGACGTTGGGACGGTAGCCCAGCTGCTCGATCGCCGCCAGCACCCGCTCCCGGGTCTCCGGCCGGATGCTGAGCGTCGGGTCCTTGTTGACGACGCGGGAGATGACGGCCCGGTCGACCCGCGCGAGCGCGGCGACGTCGGTGAGGGTGACGCGGGAGCCTTTCACGAGGCCCCCGGCCGCCGGCTCTCGCCGGTGTCCATCGAGCGGTAGAGCGCGTCCAGCAGGCGCAGGGTGCCGAGGTTGTCCGCCCCGGAGGTCTCCGGCTGCCCGCCCTCGGCGACCGCCCTGAGCAGCGATTTCATCGGCCCGGCCATCGCGTCCGGCAGCCACCGCGTGGTCACCGGGTACGGCAGCCAGCCGTCGGTGGGCAGCGCACGGCTGTGCACCTCCAGCGTGTCGGGCCGGCCGTGCGGATAGTCGTACAGCAGGCCGAGGGTGCCCTTGACGGCGCCCTCGGTCCCGTCGACGCGGAACGACGCCTCCTGGTCACCGGTGCGGTTCTCATGCGTGACGTGCACCAGCGCGCGCACGTCACCCGGGTAGACCAGGGTGCTCATGGTGCGGGTCTCGCCCTTGGCGAGCTGGCCGGGCGTACGGCTGCCGGCGCAGAAGACGATCTCGGGATCGCCGAGGATCGACCGGATCGCGTCCAGGTAGTGGATGGAGTGGTAGACGATCTCCAGGCGGTCGGTGGTGACCAGCCAGTCCCACGCGCTCCAGTCGGTGAGGATGTTCACGGTGAACGTCATCGCCGTCGGCTCGCCGATCCAGCCCGCCCGGACCATGGCGCGGGCGGCGGCGATCCCCTCGTCGAACCGGAGCTGCTGGTTCACCGCGACCTTCAGCCCCCGGGCCGCGGCCAGCTCGACGATCTCCTCGCCGGTCGCCACGTCGGGCGCGAAGGGCTTCTGGCACAGCAGGTGCTTGCCGGCGGCCAGCGCCGCGCGGGCGATGTCCGGCTGCGCCTGTGGCGAGACGGCGACGTCGACCACGGCGACGCGCTCGTCCGCCAGCAGTTCCGCCAGCGAGCCGTACGTCTTCGGCACCCCGTGGCGGGCGGCCACCTCGGCGGCCCGGCCGGCGTCGAGGTCGAACAGCCCGGTCACCTCCAGGCCGGCCTGCCGGTACGCGGGCAGGTGGGCCACGTCCACGATGGCCCCGGCGCCGACGACGGCGACCGGCAGCCGGTGCGCCGCAGGGATGGTGAGGTCGGCCGCGGCGGCGATCGGCGCGAAGATGTCGATCACGATGCCTCCCGGATGCCGTAGAAGCGGGCCGCGGTGCCGCCGAGCACCGCCGCGCGGTCGGCGGCGGGCAGCCCGGCCAGGACCTTACCCGTCTCCCGCCACACCTTCGCATAGTCGCCCGCGAGCAGCGCCACCGGCCAGTCGCCGCCGAACATCAGCCGGTCGGGACCGAACACCTCCAGCGCGTGGTCCACGTACGGCCGCAGGTCGTCGGCGGTCCAGGTCCCGGCGTCCGCCGCCGTGTTCAGCCCGGAGACCTTGGCGTGCACCCCCGGGCACTCGGCGGCGGCGGCGATCAGCGTCGCCCAGGGCTCCCACCCCCGCTCCTTGATCGGCGGCTTCGCGAGATGGTCGATCACCATCCGCAGGCCGGGCACCCGCTCGGCCAGCACCGGCACGTGCGCCAGATGCCGCGGCAGCACCGCGACCACGTCGAACGGCAGGCCGGCGGCGGCGAGCAGCCCGAGGCCCTCGATCACCGACTCCTGGAGCAGCCAGTCGGGGTCCGGCTCGTCGTGGACGAGGTGCCGCACCCCGGCGAACCGGGGATGCCGCCGGTACCGCTCCAGCGCCCCGGCCGCCTCGTCCGGCCGGTGCAGCGGCACCCAGCCCACCACCGCGCCGACGAAGTCGTGCTCGTCCGCCTGCGCCAGCATCGCGTCGGTGTCCTGGTAGGAATCCATCGACTGCACCAGAACCGTGCGGTCGATCCCCGCCGCGGCGAGCTGGGGAATGAGCTCCGCCGGCTCGAAGGTGCGGTGGATGGGTCCGGACTCCGGCGTCAACCAGGGGTAGGAACCCGTCTCCAGGTTCCAGAAGTGCTGATGGGCGTCGACGACGGGCATCCCGGCCTCCTCAGAGGGTCGATCGTTCGAGCGGGGGCTGCACGAGTTCCAGGGTGATCTCGTCGGGGTCGAGGAAGTAACAGGCGAACCCGCCCGCGTTCACGCCCGCCGTGATCTCCGCCGGTGCGGAGACGAAGGACACCCCGGCCGCCGACAGCCGCGCGTGCTCGGCGCGGGCGTCCTCGACGGTGAGCGCCAGGTGCGCCGCGCCGGGCAGGTGACGAGCCGGGTCCCGGCCCACGCCCTTCGGCCGGACGTACTCGACCAGCTCCAGGTCATGCGTGGAGACACCGCGGGGCTGGCCGGGCACCGCGAGTTGCGCGACGCGCAGGACGGCGTCCGGATAGCCGACGAGCCTGCGGGTGTAGTCGTTGTCCTGCACCTGGCGGTGCACCAGGACGAACCCGAGCAGGTCACGGTAGAACGCCACGGACCTGTCGAGGTCGGCGACCGTGAAGGAGAAATGCCAGACGCCCCTCAACACGACTCCCGGGTGGACACGGCCGACGAAGGTACGGCGGTTCCCAGGCCGAACGCGAACGGCCAGGGCGTCTCAGTGCCGGACAAGAGCGCGCACCTCCGCCGTGATGCGAGCGGAGTCGGGCACCAGCGCCCGCGCCAGGACCTGGGCGGCGGGCATCCGCACGTCGGGGGTGCCGATCCGGACCGGCGGCGCGAGCAGCGGCACCCCCGCCCCGGCGACGCGGGCCACGACCTCCGCGCCGAAGCCGCCGGTCACGTTCGCCTCGTGCACGACCACGAGCCTGCGGGTACGGCGAGCGCTCTCGACGACGGCCTCGGTGTCGAACGGGTTGAGCCAGGGCGTCTCCAGCACCTCGGCCTCGATCCCCTCACGGGCCAGGGCCTCGGCCGCCTCCAGCACGCGCTGAGTGATCGCGCCCCAGGTGACGATGGTGACGTCCCAGCCGGCCCGGCGGATGCGCGCCCCGCCCAGCGGCAGCACCGGGCCGCCGACCCGCACCCGCTCCTTCGGGCCGGAGTACAGGGTGCGGTTCTCGACCACCAGGACCGGATCGTCGCAGTGCACCGCGGTGACCAGCAGGTCGTAGGCGTCCTGCGGGGTGCTGGGCATGACCACTCGCAGGCCCGGCACGTGCAGGAACAGCGCCTCCAGACACTGCGAGTGCTGCGCGCACGCGCCCGGCGCGTTGCCCTGCTGGGTGCGGATCGTCATCGGAGCACTCAGCCGGCCGCCCGACACGTAGCGAACGTTGGCCGCCTGGTTGACGATCTGGTCGAGCGCGACCAGCGAGAAATCGGCCCACATGATCTCGACGATCGGGCGGCGGCCCATCATCGCCGCGCCCACGGCGCTGCCGAGGATCGCCGACTCGCTGATCGGAGTATCGAACACCCGGTCGCCGTGCCGTTTACGCAGCCCCCGGGTAACGCCGAAGACGCCCCCGGGCACGCCGACGTCCTCGCCGTAGACGAGGGTCTCCGGCAGTTCCGCCATCAGCCGGTGCAGAGCCGCGTTGACGGCCTCGCCGTACGAGAGCTCGCGGGCTTCCACGAGGTCAGGCATACAGACACCCCCTCGCGTTGACGGCCTCGCCGTACCCGAGACCACGGGCTTCCACGAGGTCAGGCATACAGGCGCCCCCTCACGCTCACGGCCTCGCCATACCCGAGACCACGGGCTTCCACGAGATCAGGCATACAGGTGCTCCCTGGCGGTCGCGGGGTCGGCGGGGGGTGCGGCGAGCGCGGACGTGGCGGCGCGTTCCATCTCGGCCCGTGCCGCGCCCTCCACCGCGTCGACGGCGGAGGCGGGCACCCCGTCGGCGAGCAGTCCTTCGCGCAGCCGGACGATCGGCTCCCGGCGTCCGATCCGGTCCAGTTCACCGGGCTGCCGGTAGGTCTCGGCGTCGCCGATGTAGTGGCCGACCAGGCGCTCGGTCATGCACTCCAGCAGGGTCGGGCCGCCGCCCTCGCGGGCCACCTCCAGCGCGTCGCGCACGTGGAAGCGGACCGCCTCGGCGTCGTTGCCGTCGATCCGGTGACCGGGCATGCCGTACGCCGCGGCGCGGTCGGCCAGACGCGGGGCGCGCACCATGTCGCGGATCGGGGTCAGCTCGGAGTAGCGGTTGTTCTCGCAGATGAAGAGCACGGGCAGGGCGAAGGCGGCGGCGAAGTTCATCGCCTCGTGCACCGCGCCCTGGTTCATCGCACCGTCGCCGAAGACGGTGACGGCGGCGCGGTTCGAACCGTCGAACCGACCGGCCAGCGCGGCCCCGCAGGCGATCGGCGCACCGGCGCCCACGATGGAGTTCTCCCCGTGGAAGCCGTACTCGGCGGCCGTGAAGTAGGCGGAGCCGCCCCTGCCGCCGTTGACACCGGTGGCCCGGCCCATCAGCTCGGCGAAGAGAGGTTCGGCGGGAACGCCCCTGGCCAGCGCCCAGCCGTGACCGCGGTAGGTCGCGAACAACGCGTCCTGCGGCTCCAGCACGTCGCACGCGCCGGCCGGGATGGCCTCCTGCCCGACGCACAGATGCACGGACCCCACGATCGGGCCCTCGGCGCGCAGGTCGCGCACCTTCTCCTCGAACGCGCGGATCCGCCACATGGTCAGCAGATCCGCGAGCCGCCGCTCACTCAACGTCGTTCCCCTCACCGGTCTCGATCCCGTCACCCCTGCCGCTCCGCCAGGCCGCGAGGGCGGCGGCGCAGACCGTCTCGGCGTCGCCGAGGTAGGACTCGGGCAGGATGGGCAGCACGCCCAAACTCGTGAGGTCACCGGGCGCGGCCACCTCGCGCAGGGCGTCGGCCAGCGCGAGCCCGCGCGCCCGCGCCTCGTGCGCCGCCCGGTAGACCAGGTCGTGCGCCTTCTCACGGCCGAGTACGGGGGCCAGGCGCATCATGTACGCCTCTGCCATGATCAGGCCGCCGTCGGCGTCGAGGTTGGCGCGCATGGTCTGGGGAAAGACCCGCAGGCCGGCGGCGACCTCGGCGGCGGTGGCGAGCGCGCCCGCGCCCAGTTCGGCGAGCAGCGGCACGAGGTACCACTCCACCTGCCACTCGCCGGCCGCCCTCTCGTGACCGGCCTCCATCGCCCGGAACAGCCCGGAGCTGAGCGCCCCCGCCGTCCCCGACATGCCGATGACGGCCTCGCAACCGATCGGGTTGGCCTTCTGCGGCATCGTGGAGGACGCGCCGCGATGATGGCCGCCCGCCTCCCGGACCTCGGCGATCTCGGTCCTGGACAGGTCCACGACCTCGCGGGCGAAGCGCGCCGCGGTCGCCGCGAGGCTCGCGCAGGTCACGCCGAACTCGGCGATGCCGTCCCTGGCCACATGCCACGGCACCGCGGTGGTGCGCAGGCCCAGCCGTTCGGCCATGCCCTCGCGCACGGCTGAGGACCGCTCCCCCAGCGCCGCTGAGGTGCCGCCCGCGCCGAACAGCGAGACGACCCGCACCTGCCGCGCGGCGCTCGCGAGCCGTTCGCGCTGCCGGGTCGCCTCCGCCAGCAGCACCGCCGCCTTCGCGCCGAACGTCGTGGGCACGGCCTGCTGGGCGTGGGTGCGGGCGGCGACGACGGTGCCGGCGTGCGCGGCCACCAGCCGGTCGAGCGCGCCGCCGAAGGAGTCGAGCAGTACGGCTAGGCGGTCGAGCGCCTCGCCCATCTGCAGGGCGAGGGCGGTGTCCATGATGTCCTGCGTGGTCGCGCCGTAGTGGACGCGGCCGTCAGGCCCTGCGGGCAGGGCCGCCGCGATCATGCGGACCAGCGGCAGGATGGGGTAGCCGACGTTCGCCGCTTCGAGCCAGAGGCGTTCGACGTCGATGTTCGCCGGCACACAGGCCGCGGCGACGGCTTCCGCGTCGGCCGCGGTGATGACGCCCGCGTCGGCCTGGGCGCGGGCGAGCGCCGCCTCGGCGCGCAGCCAGGCGAGCACGGTGCGGTCGGCCGAGAAGATCTCGGCCATGGCGTCGTCGCCGAAGAGCTCGGGGAGCAGTTTGAAGGTCTGCCGGGTGCCGCGGGTGGCGTGCAAGGTCAGTTCATCTCCAGTCCGCCGTCGACGTTCAGCGCCTGGCCGGTGACGAAGGAGGCCAGGTCGCTGGCGAGGAAGAGCACCGCCGAGGCGACCTCTTCGGGACGGCCCGCCCGCCGTAGCGGCGCACGCTCGCTGACCTCCTTCAGGAAATCGGCCCCCGCGCCGCCGCCGAACCGCCGGTCGCGGTCGTTGATGATGTCGTCCCACATGGCGGTGCGGAAGACCCCCGGGCAGACCGCGTTCACCCGGACGGGTGCGAGCGCCTCGGCCGCCGACTTCGTCAGGGAGATCAACGCCGTCTTGGCGGCCGAGTAGTGCGCCGCGTTGGGACGGCCCGAGCGGGCGGCGACGGAGGCGAGCGTCACGATCGAACCGCCGCCCTGCCCGGCCATCCGCCGTCCGACGGCCTGGGTGAGCCAGAACGTCGCGTTCAGGTTGACGTCGATGACGCGAAGCCATTCGCCGGCCTCGATGTCGAGCAGCGGCGTGGTGTGCATGATCCCCGCGCAGTTCACCAGCACGTCGATCCGGTCGAGCCCGGCCGCCAGCGCCGCGGCCTGGGCCGGGTCGGTGAGGTCGGCCGCCCAGGCCCGCGCGCCGAGGGTGGCCGCCGCCTCGGTGAGCCGCGGCCCCGCGAGGTCGGAGAGCACGACGTCCGCTCCCGCGTCGGCCAGTGCGCGCCCGCAGGCGAACCCCAGACCTCCCGCGCCGCCCGTGACGAGGGCCGTACGGCCGGCCAGGTCGATCGTGACAGCCATCCCGATGGCCCCTTCAGTCGGCCGAGCAGTCCGGTCAATCGATTGACCAGAACATAACAGCGGCCCACAAAGCAAACAAGAGGACAACCAAAGCCCTCAAACTCTCACGACGTAATTTGCACTTCATGGCACCGACCCGAGCGGAGGGCCATGCAGGCCGGCTCGGGCCGGAAGAGTTGTCAAAATCCAGTGGTAGGCGGATCTCGGGGTATGCACAATCATCAGTTATGTCGATGACGCCCCTGACCGGCCCGATGTGTACGCGCGAATCACTCGCCGCCGAGCTGCGTGAGATTGGTGTTCTCCCTGGTGAGACCCTTCTCGTGCACTCCTCCCTCAGCTCGCTCGGCTGGGTCTGCGGCGGTCCTGAGGCCGTCGTTCAGGCGCTGCTCGATGCCCTTGGTGACGACGGGACTTTGGTGGTGCCGACGCTCTCGGGGGACAACTCGGATCCGGCGACATGGGGCAATCCGCCGGTCCCTGAGACATGGTGGGCGGATATCCGTGCATCGATGCCGCCCTATGACCCGCGCACGACACCCACCCGCGGTGTCGGTGTCATCCCGGAGACAGTCCGCAATTGGCCGGGCGCCGTCCGCAGCGCCCATCCGCAGACTTCTTTCGCGGCCCTGGGTCCGCGCGCCGCTGCGATCGTGGCCGGCCACACGCTGGACTGCCAACTCGGCGAGCGAAGCCCGCTCGCACGGCTGGAGGAAGCAAGGGCGCGGATCCTGCTCCTAGGCGTGGGCTTCGCATCGTGCACGGCGTTCCATCTGGCCGAGTATCGGATCCCCGCGCCACAGGTCGATAACTCCTTCGCGGTCATGACCCCGCAGGGACGCCGTTGGAGTACCGTCCGTGACATTTCGATCAGCGAGGAGCGCTTCGGTGATCTGGGGGCGGCCTTCGAAAAGGAGCGCCCGGTGTTCCAGGGCAAGGTGGGCGCGGCCGAGACTCGGCTGTTCTCCCTGGCTGACACTGTCGCATTCGCCGAGGTCTGGCTGGCCGAGCACCGGCCGCGTACCGCCTCGACCTGATGTCCCGCTCTCGGGCCTCAGCTTCGTGGCACCTGGTAGAGGGCGCCGTCGCCCCAGGTGGCGGTGTGCAGGACTCCGTCCGGGTCGGCGGCCAGCGCCACCGGGGAGCCGAGCCCCGACATCACCGCCACGGCCTGGCCGTCCCTTTCGATCCGCTTGATCTGGCCGCCGGACAAGTCCACGGCGAACAGGCGGTCGTCGCGGTCGACGACCATGCCCACGCCCAGGCCTTGGAAATCGTCGGAGAACGGCTCCGCCTCGCCGTCGCGCGTGATCCGGGAGACCACGCCGCCGACGTAGTTGGACACGTAAATCGTTCCTGCGGAGTCCTCGACGACCCCGACCGGCGTGTTGAGGCCACCCGCCACGCGGCTGACCGCGCCGTCCGGGGCGACGCGCATGATCTCGTCGCTGGCCCTGTTGCAGACCAGCAGGTTGCCCCGGGAGTCGAAACTGATCCCCGCGGGGGTGTGGAAACCGGTGGCGAAGGTCTGTCGTTCTCCGGAGGGCATCACCCGGTGGATGACGTCGTCGGAGTAGCCGGCGACGTACAGATTGCCCTTGCCGTCGATGGCCAGGCCCGACGGAGAGGAGATCTCGGCGAAGGTGGAGCGGCGTCCATCGGACGTGATGCGCTCCACCGTTCCCGCGGACCAGTTGGACACGTACACGCTGCCGTCCGGGCCGTAGACCATGCCGGTCGGGGCGGAGAAGTCGGTGTACAGCGGAGAGCCGGGGGTGGCCGGGGACCCAGGAGAGGCGGGGGTCCCGGTGGTGGCCAGGCTGGACGCCGGCGTACCGGCCCGCGGCTGTCCGCCGTCACCGGCGCATGCCGACAGGGCGGTCATCAGCAGGGCGCCCGCGACCAGCACGCGCGGCCCGTTCAAGCCGGAGGCGAAGGGGAACCGCATGATCAGACCTCCCCGGTACGACCCGCGCCGACGGGCAGCAGGCCCCGTTCGGCGAACACACGCTTGGCCACGAAGACGGCGTTGAGCGCCTTCGGGAAACCGCAGTACACGCTGCTGTGGATCAGCGCCTCGACGATCTCCTCGGGCGTCAGCCCCACGTTCAGCGCGGCGTTGAGATGGACCTCAAGTTGCGGCTCGCAACCACCGAGGGCGGTCAGCACGCCGATGGTGACCAGCTGCCGCTGCCGCGGCCGCAGCCCCGGCCTGGCGTAGATGTCGCCGAAGCCGTAAGACACGATGTGCCTGGCCAGATCAGGCGCGATGTCGCGCAGGGATTCAACGACCCGGTGACCGCTCTCCCCATCCACCGTGTCCAAGACCTTAAGGCCGCGCGCATATCGTTCGTCTTCCATCATCGCTCTCCTTCCAGCAGTTCCTCATAGTGGGCGATCTTGGTATCCAGGGCACGGTTGTTCTCCCGCAAACTGCGGATGCGCCTGTCGACGCCGTCGCGGTGCTCGCGCAGCAGGGCCAGGCGCTCTGCCACGCTCGCGTCCCCCTCGCGGCGCAGCCCGGCGAAGCGCTGCATGTTGGCGATCGACATGCCCGTGTCGCGCAGGCGGAGCAGGAAGGCCAGCCAGTCCATGTCGACGGCCGCGTACCGCCGGACGCCGCCGGCTGTGCGGCGCACGCTGTCGATGAGGCCGGCTTTCTCGTAGTACCGCAGGGTGTCGGCCGACAGACCCGTACACCGGGCGACCTCGGCGATGGGCAGCGTCTCATCCTCGTCGAGGGCGGGAGCCGCCGGTGATGTCATGGTCATGGCGGTAACGCTAGAAGTTGGAGCGCGCTCCAACGCAAGCCCGCTTGGGGGGCGTCACGGATGCCGGGGCAGGGCGCCACTTGACCTCAAGTGCCCTTCATCTTTCAAGCTGGATCACACGGCGCATCGGTGTGAAGGGGAACAGAGATGGCAGAATTGAAGATCGGCATCAGCCTGCCCACGATGGCGGAGGTCCTGCCGCTGGGGCCGGGGGCGGTGGCCGAGGCGGCACGCCGGGCCGAGAGCTCCGGTCTGGATTCGGTGGGAGCGGCCGACGTGCTCATCGGCGACGGCACGGTGTCGCTGGAGAGCATCGCCGTGGTGGCCACCGCCGCCGCCGTCACCCAGCGGGTGAGCCTGGACTTCGGCGTGCTGTCGTTGCCGACCCGCCCCACCGCCATGCTGGCCGCGCAGATCCAGACGTTGCAGTATCTCTCACAGGGCCGGATCCGGCTGGGTGTCGGGCTCGGCGGCTTCGCCGGATCACCGTTCTGGGCGGCCGTGAACGCGCCCGCGAAGGGACGCGGCCGGCTCGTCGACGTAGCGCTGGAGGAACTGCCCCGGCTGATCGCGGGCGAGCCCACCCCGGTCGGACCCGGCCCCGATCAGCCGATCGTCACGCTGGCTCCCGGAACCCCGGTGCCGCCGATCATGATCGGCGGTGGCGACGGCGACGCCGTGCTCCGGCGGGTCGTCGCGCACGGCGACTTCTGGCTGCCGTCGTTCATGACCCCCGGCCAGGTCGCCGCCGCGGCGGCCCGCCTGCGCGACCTCGCCGAGTCGAGCGGACGGCGGCGGCCGCCGGGCATCCAGATCGGGGTGCACGCCGTCCTGGGTGACGACCCTGCGGACCGCACCGCACGCGAGGCCATGTGGCGCGAACTCGGACCGGCCTTCGCGATGACGCCTGAGCAGATCGCCGAGGCCACGATCACCGGCGGGCCGGCGGAGGCCGCCGAACGCCTGGCCGCCTACGCCGAGGTGGGCATCGACGAGGTGGGCATCGGCGTGCACAGTGGCGATTATCTGCGCCAGCTCGATCTCATCGCCGAGGTCCGCGCCCTGCTGCGCTGAGCCTGACGTCGTGCCCGTTCTCCGGCGGAGGGCTCTCTGCGCCGCCGAGAGTCGCTGGGCTGAATTCTCGGTGCCGGGAAGGCCACGTCCAGGCTCTCGCGTGAACGTCCCCGGCCCCCGACCGTGCGGCGCGGCGTGTGTCACACCTGGGAGATCACACGCAGGCTCTCACCACGCGCACCGAGCCCTACCGCCACACCGGCGGCCAGGGAAATGATCATTGACGAATTCTGTCGGATGGCCCATCTAAGTTGGTGCCAGTCGCTGTTTTGGAGGAGCCGTAATGACTGAACCGACCGTTGCCGGTGGAGGCGCCTCGCCATGGCTCCGCGGGCCGCTCCGGCCGTTCCAGCACGGGCAGTATCGCTTGCTCGTCGGCTCCCTGACGGCGTCCATGCTGGGCGAAGGTCTGTGGCTGATGGCCATGGTGTGGCAGGTGATCGCGCTTGACGGCGGAGCCGCCGAGCTCTCGATCGTCTCAACCGGCGCGGCGGTGGGCATGGTCGCCACGGTCCTGCTCGGCGGAGTGGTCGCCGACCGGGTCCCGCAACGCCGGATCCTGCTGATCACCGAACTGCTCCTGGCGGGCGCGGCCATCCTGACCGCGACGCTCGCGCTGCTCGGGATGATCGACATCTGGTACCTCGCCGCGGTCGCGTTCCTCCGGGGCGTCGGCTCCGGCTTCTACTACCCGGCCTACTCCGCGATGCTGCCCTCCATCGTGCCGGCCGACCACCTGCTCGCCGCCAACGGCGTCGAGGGCACGTTGCGGCCGATCATCATGCAGGCCGGCGGCCCCGCCATCGCCAGCTTCCTGGTGGCGGCCTACTCGCCGGGCGCCGCGCTGGCGGTGGGCGCCGTGGCACAGGTGGTCGCGACGATCTTCCTGGTCCTGCTGCGCCCCGTTCCGGTACGGCGTGACCCGAGCGCGGACGAGTCGCGGCATCCCGTCCGGTCGATGCTGATCGACGTGCGCGAGGGCTTCGTCTACATGGTCAAGACGCCGTGGCTGCTCGCGACGCTGGTCTTCGCCTCGCTGATGATCCTCGTGACGATGGGCCCGATGGAGGTCCTGATCCCGTTCGCGGTCAAGGACGGCGCCGGCGGCGGGCCGAAGGAGCACGCCATCGTGATGGCCGCCTTCGGCGTCAGCGGTGCGCTGGCCTCGCTGGCGATGGCGTCCCGCAAGTTGCCGAAGCGCTACCTGACCACGATGAACCTGATGTGGGGCATCGCCTGCCTGCCGTTCATCCTGATCGGGCTGGCCAACGACGTCTGGTTGATCGCCCTCGGCGCGTTCATCCTCGGCGCGCTGTTCAGCGCACCGATGGTGATCTGGGGCACGCTGCTGCAGCGCCGGGTGCCGCCGGCCCTGCTCGGCCGGGTGTCGAGCCTCGACTTCTTCGTCTCGCTCGTCTTCATGCCGGTGTCGATGGCGCTCGCCGGTCCGGTCAGCATCGCGATCGGCCTCGTCCCGACGTTCGTCATCGCCGGCATCCTGCCGCTTCCCATCGCGATCCTGGCGATCGTGCTCGCCCGGATGCCGGCCGACGAGCTGGCACACCCGCTCGACCAGGAGGCCGACGACTCCGGCGACTCCGAACCGGAAGACACCGGCGCCGGCGAGCCCGGCGGGGAGGAGCCCCGGGCGGCGTCGTCCACGCACTGATCACCGTCACACAGCCCGCCGCCGTACGGCGAGGGCCCGCATCGCACTGATCACCGTCACACGGCCCGCCGCCGCGCGGGCGAGGGCCCGCGTCGCATGGCCGCCGAAGCTGATGACCTTCGCCTTCCTGCTCGCCGCGATGGCGAGCGGGGACGGCGGACGCAGCCCGCCTTCCGCCGATGGTCACCGTGTGCCGGCAGAAGCAGTGCCGGCCTGGAGCCTTCACGAGAACTTTGTCTTCGTTGTTGACGATGTTCTATGGCTCCACTAACGTCGTCTCCATCAGAGACGGTTTTCAACGCATCCTGGCGACGCGAGAAATCCGGCTTGGGCGTGGTAGTAATGAGATCCGCTGAGGAGGCCGGAAAGACAAGTTGGGTGCACCATGACCGAGCGCTATCTCGGCGTCATCGGCCTCGCCGACGCGCTGGGGGTGAGCCGGCACGCGGTGCACAAGTGGCGCTCCCGCTATCCCCGCGATTCGAACCACCCGTTTCCCGAACCCGACGTCGAGGTCGACGAGTCTCCCGGCTGGCGGGCTGAGCGGCTGGCGGAGATAGTTCGGTGGCGCGATGGCCTGCCGGGTCGCGGCACAGGCGGCGGCCGTCCTTCCGTCGCACGCCAGGAGTACCTCAGGCAAGCGGCGATTCGCGGCCTGGACCGGAGCGAGGCGATGCGCGCCCTCGTCACGTTCACCGAAGAGTTTCCCGAGATGACCGAGCCGGAGCTCTGCGCCTGGCTCGTCGACAGCTGGCGCAAGTAGCGCGTCCGGCGACACCACGTACACGGAAGGCGATGACGCATGCCCGAAATCGGCGGGCACACCGCACCTGGATTCGAAGAAGTACGTACGGCGTTCGCGGCCAATCTGGCCGGCGACCAGGAGGTGGGCGCCGCGGTCGGCGTCTACCTGCATGGCCGGAAGGTCGTCGACCTGTGGGGCGGGATGGCCGACCCCGAGAACGGCCGCCGCTGGGAGCGCGACACCCTGCAGGTCGTGTACTCCACCACCAAGGGCGTCACGGCCGCCTGCGCGCACCTGTTGTCCCAGCGGGGCGAACTCGACCTCGACGCACCCGTCGCCGAGTACTGGCCGGAGTTCGCGGCGAACGGCAAGCAGCACATCCCGGTCCGCTGGCTGCTCACCCACCAGGCCGGGTTACCGACGATCGACCATCCGATCACCCCGGCGGAGGCGATCGCCTGGGACCCGATGGTGACCGCACTCGCCGCTCAGCGCCCGTCCTGGGAGCCGGGCACCGAACACGGCTACCACGGGCTCACGTACGGCTGGCTGGTCGGAGAAGTCGTCCGCCGGGTGACCGGCCGCAGCCTCGGCACGTTCCTCGCGGAGGAGATCGCCGCACCTCTCGGCCTGGACCTGTGGATCGGGCTGCCGAAGGCCGAACGGCATCGGGTTAGCCGGATCATCACCGACCCGCTCGAGTTCGGGACGCCGGCCCAGATCGACCTGGACGCCCTTCCCGACCCCGTGCGCGCGGTGATGGCGGCCTACACCGATCCGACGTCGTTGACCGTACGGTCGCTCACCGTCGTCCAGCCTCCGCTGGACCACAACGACCCCGACGAGCAGTCGGCCGAGATGCCCTCGACCAACGGCATCTGCACGGCCCGCGCGCTGGCCCGCTTCTACGCCGCGCTCATCGGAGAGGTCGACGGGCACCGCATACTCGAACCCGGCACCCTGGCCGCGGCGACCGCGGAGCAGGTCAGTGGCACCGACCGCATCCTGCGCGTACCCGTTCGGATCGGCACCGGTTTCGGACTGCCGACACCCGACGCGTTCTGGTACAGCCCGACCGCCTTCGGGTTTCCCGGTCTCGGCGGATCGCTCGGCTTCGCCGATCCGGCGACCGGCCTCGCGTTCGGCTATGTCATGAACCGCATTCAGGAGAACCCGCCGAACCTGAGAGCCGCCGCCCTCCTCAGCGCGGTCCAGAACGCGATGAAGGCCACAGCCCGCTAAGGACCTGCGCCTGTTTTCGTGTGGCGGGCGGACCTCAACTCTTGACGGACTCTGCGATCTGCAGGGCGGCCTGGGCGGGCGTGAGGTGCGCCCCTGCCTAGGCTTTACGGGCGAGCAGTTGAATCGCCTGGAATTGCCGTCGGTCGGTGGGCTGAGGCTCGCGAACCATCCGGGCCACCTCGGCCAACCCGGACTTGCGCAGCATCGCGGCGAGGTGGTCAGGCGACCACCGATAGGCCAGGGCGACCGCGTGATCGAAGACCTGCGTCAGGTGAGACGGATCCTCGCTTGCCGAAAAGCCGAGCAGAAGGTGGCCGCCAGGTGCCAGCACGCGGTGGAACTCCGCCAAGATGACGGGGAGTTCCTCCGGCGGAGTGTGGATGATGGACCAACGTGAGAGTGCGCCGCCAAGCACACCGTCAGCGATGTCCAACGCGGCCATCGAGCCCACGTCGAACCGCAGGCCCGGATAGGCCTGTCGAGCCAACTCGATCATCGCAGGAGAGGCATCGACACCGAACGCCGCCAGCCCCAGCTCGTCCAGATAGGCGGTGATATGGCCAGGCCCACACCCCAGGTCCGCGACCTGACCGTCCCCACTCGCACTTACGACCTCGGCGAAGACACCCAAGATCGCGCGGTCCAGGGGACTGTCACGCAGCGTGTCCCGGAACAGCTGCGCATAAGTGGGGGCAGCAGCGTCGTAACCCTCGCGGGTGACGCTGAGGGCATCGTGTTCGACCATGCTCGCGACAGTAGTAGTTCCCGGCCCCGAGGCGAATCGACCTGGGCATGCCCGAGAGCCGACGCTCTGCCGGACGTTCAAGCCACACCACCGTCCACCTCGGCATACCCGACTTCCGGAGTAATGCCGGACGTCATGATGCCGAGCTGTGACGGTGGTGCCGCTTCGAATCAGTAGTGTCTGTCCAGGGCTTCAACGAGGGTGCGGAGTTCGCGCGCCCGCCGCCGGGTCATCGCCAGCATCACCGCTTCGAGGTACTCGCGGGCCTGCCGCGGGTCGCCGCAACAGGCCCACTCCGTGCAGCCCTCGCTCTCGTAGTCCCACAGGCGTCGATTCGGCTGGTGGACGAAGCTTCTCCAGCGCACCATCGCCGACTCGATCGAGCCAGGCCACAGGTACTTCTTCTGACGCTCGATCCGTCGGATCTCTGCGAGTGCCTTCGAGGACAGACCGTGAATGGTCGTGATGTCGTCTTGCAACCGGGGCCGGCGCGGAAGGTCGGCACGGACGCGGCCAAGCCGTTTACGCGGCATCGGCCTTTCTGATGATCGTCATGCCAGACATCTTCCCATCAGAGGCTCCATCCGACCAGGATTACCGATGACGCCCGGCCTTCCTCATGAGTCGGATGGAGCCGCTCGTCGAGCCGGACCGCCAGGACGAGCCGCTATCGTGCAGCCGTGACCGGTTCCGGGCGTCCGCTGCTCTTCCTCGATGTCGACGGACCACTCATTCCCTTCGGCGCGCCGCAGCAGTATCCGACCTATCAAGCGAGTCCCGAACCACAGGAACCGACTCGAATCCGCTTCTGGCCAGGATCAATCCCATGCACGGGCCCCGGTTGGCGGCACTACCGTGCGATCTGGTCTGGGCCACGACATGGATGGCTGACGCGAACGAGTGCATCGCACCACGGATCGGCCTGCCGCAGCTGAAAGTGGTGATCTGGCCGGAATCATCCGACACCGACGAGCAGGACGAGCGGAACGGGCTGCACTGGAAGACCCGCGCTCTCGTCGACTGGGCAGCAGGGCGCTCATTCGCCTGGGTCGATGACGAGATTACGAGCACTGATCGAACCTGGGTGTCCGCACACCATCGCGGACATGCTCTGCTCCATCGTGTCGACCCCCGTCAGGGCCTGACCGACTGTGACTACGCCGCTCTCAACGAGTGGCTGCAGAGGACCATCGGGGCGCCGCCATCGCATGGTTCGGCGTGAAACCGGCCACGAGTCCAGTCAAGTACACCTCGCCCGACTTCTGCAGATTTCCTCTGGCGACGCCCTGGCTCCGCGAAAACGGCGGATTTCGTGAAGGCCCCAACCGTTCACCCCCTCTGGAGCGTCTTGTCTACATGACGGATTCCGAGGCGTTCGAGGCCTTCGTCGTCGCCTGGCACCCGCGGCTGCTGCGTGCCGCCATCCTCATCAGCGGTGACAGGCATCTGGCCGAGGACGTGCTCCAAGATGCCCTGATCAAATTGGCGCGCCGCTGGTCGAAAGTGCATACCGACCCGGTCAGCTACGTGCGTACCACCCTGTACAGGGACGTGGCGTCCAGGTGGCGGAGGCGACGGGAATTCGCCTACGGGGAGCCGCCCGAGCAGGCGGATCACGACATCTCGGGAGCTTCGGACCTGAAGGTGGTGTTCGCCCGCGCGCTGGCCAGGTTGTCGGTGAAGCAGCGGGCGGTGCTGGTGCTGCGCTTCTACGAGGACCTGCCCGTCGGGGAGGTCGCCGCGATCCTCCGGGTCTCGTCCGGGACGGTGAAGAGCCAGACGCACGCGGCGCTGAAGCGGTTACGCGAGGTCGCTCCCGAGCTGGAAGAGGTTTTCATATGACGGACCAGAGGCTGCGGGAGCTCTTCAGTGATCTCGCCGAGACTCTGCCGGAGGGGCCGTCCCGCGCGGGCGAGCTGTGGCGGCAGGGCACGCGGAGCCGTACCCGCCGCCGGTGGAGGGTGGCCGCGGCGGCCGCGACGGTCACCGCGCTCGTCGTGGTGGGGATCGCCGTGTCCCCGGAGTCGGTCGAGCGCGGCATCACCGTGTATCCCAGCGTCACGCCCCCGCTCACGCCCACGATCCCGCCGACCCCCGCCACGGACACGGCGCCGCCGCCCAGCGGCGAGGAGGCGCTGCCCACGCTGGCGACCGCGCTGCCGGAGAAGTGGGCCGACATCCCCGTCGTGACCGCGGTTTCCGGACCTGTCCTGGCGCTGGCCGAGTTCGGCGACGGGCGGATCTACATGATGAAATCCGGCGGCCGCATCCCTCTCGATGTGAAGCTGGGTGATTCCGTGGACTCGGCCGGCAACGGCGGGACGCCGCTGAAGCCCAACTCGCTCGCCCCCGACGGGACGATGGCCGCCTTCCCGCAGAAGGACGAGGTGGTGGTCGTCGACCTCGTGATCGGCCGGGCCAGGCGCTACCCGGTGCCGGGGTTCAACGAGGTGGTGCTCTGGCGCGGCGGGCAACTCCTCGTCGAGCAGGAGGAGGCGAACTACCTGCTCGACTTGGCCACGGGGAAGGTACGGCGGCAGCCGTACAAGGGCTTCACGGGTGTCGCGGGCTACCGCGACCTCAGGATCGTCTCGCCCGACGAAGGCGGCTGGACGGTCATCCAGGAGGGCGGGTCGGAGGTGGGGCTGGGCGTCCAGGACATCACCGACGAGGGCAGCATGCCCGTGGGCATCCTGGGCAACCACGGATGGCAGCGCGACGGCCTCGTCGCCAGGTCCGCGTTGGCCCACTCCGACCAGGCGAAGCGAGCCGACGTGGTCGTCGTGGCCGACGTCGCCACGGGACGGGTGGTCAGGACGCTGCTCCTGCCTTGGGGCGATTCTCCTGACATGAGGTGCGGGAAGGCCGGCTGCCCCGTGCGCGGCTGGATCAGCCGGGACACAGTGATCATCGAGAGCGAGGACAGGCTGCTCGGCTGGAACATCAACACCGGCGCGCTGTCACGGGTCGCCGACCTGCCCAAGGGTGTGACCGCCTACTCCCTGCGCAGTGGGTGAGCGGCCGAGCGCCGCGTCCATCGGCACGGAGGAGGCTGGACAGGTCCCAGGATCGAGGCCGGCTCGGCGAAGTCCAGGGACCTGTTGATAGATCGGCCCGGGGGCGATTAGCCTGTATATATGAATAGCTCTTCAGACGAGCGACTGATGGACATCGACGGGTGCACGGTCCGGGTGGTGGACGCGCCCCGGGTCGCCGTGGTGCGCGAACGGATGCCCGACGCGGCGGACCTGACGGACACCGCGGAGGTGTTCGGGCTGCTGGCCGACCCGGGCAGGCTGCGTCTGCTGGTCGCTCTGCTGGAAGGCGAGCTGTGCGTGTGCGATCTCGCCGCGGTGACCGGGCAGAGCGAATCGGCCGCGTCGCACGCGCTGCGGCTGCTGCGGGCACACCGCATCGTCGCGGTCCGCCGTACCGGACGGATGGCCTACTACCGCCTTGAGGACGCTCATGTGCGGATGCTGCTCGATCTGGCGGTCGCGCACACCGAGCACACCCAGGCCATCCACCCCGAACGCGACGGGAACCACTGATGGGCGCCGGGCACGGGCACGGGCACGCCGGAGCACGTCACCGGTGGCGGCTCGCGGTCGCCTTCGCCCTGGTCGGCCTCTATTTCGTGGTCGAGCTGGTCTACGGGCTGCTGTCCGGGTCGCTGGCGTTGCTCTCCGACGCCGGGCACATGGCCGCCGACGTGGTGACCCTGGGCGCCGCGCTGGTGGCCACCCGGATCGCCGCACGACCCGACACCACCGGACGCCGCAGCTACGGCTCCTACCGGGCGGAGGTGTTCGCCTCCCTGCTGGCCGTCGTGCTGATGCTGGTCGTCGCGGTGTACGTCGTCGTCGAGGCCGTGGGCCGTATCGGCGGCACGGCCGAGGTCTCCTCCGGGCCGATGCTCGTCGTGGGCGCGCTGGGCCTGCTCGTCAACGTCATCGCGTTGCTGCTGCTCCGCTCGGGAGCCGCGGAGAGCCTGAACGTGAAGGGCGCCTACCTGGAGGTGGTGGCCGACACCGCCGGCTCCGTCGGTGTCATCGCCGCCGGCTGGCTGGTGGCCGCCACCGGCCAGGCCGTATGGGACACGCTGGTCGCCCTGGCCATCGGCGCCTTCGTCGCCGTCCGCGCGATCTCGCTCGGCCGGCAGGTCTTCGCCGTACTGGGCCAGCACGTCCCGGCCGGCATGGACCCGGCCGCCGTGGCCGGCGACCTCGCCACCATCAACGGCGTGCGCGACGTCCACGACCTGCACCTGTGGACCCTGACGTCCGGCATGCACGTGGCGACCGCCCACCTGGTGACCGTCGACCAGGCCGACCACCACGCCGTGCTCGACCAGGCCCGCCACCTCCTGCGCGAACGTCACGGCGTCGCCCACGCCACCCTCCAGGTCGAACCCGCCGACCACATCGGATGCGACGAACTGGGCTGGTGAGCAGGACCTGCCCGCCTGCCCCTCGTCGCCACCGGGCCGCTACAGCGCCGCCTCCGCCGCGGTCGCGACGTTCATGCGGATGATGTCGAGCGCGAGCCCGTAGTCGATGCGGTCGAGCGTGTCGTCGGCGGTGTGCACGTTCTCGTTGGCGCCGTCCGCGCCCTCGATGGTGAGCACCGCGGGGATCAACGCGTCGATGAACGGCACATGATCGCTGTTGAACGGATTGAGCGAGGTCTGGACGGAGAGCGTGGTGTACGTCCCCGCGGCGGCGGCCAGGTCGTCGATGAGTACCTGGGACACCTCGGCGCCCTCCAGCAGCACGGTCGGCGTCGCCGTGTTGAGCGTCGCGATCATGTCCATGTTGATGACCATGCGGATGTCGACGCGTTCCTCGGGTCTCAGGGCCGAGACGTACTGCCTGCTGCCGAACAGCCCCTGCTCCTCCCCGCCGAACAGGATCAGGCGCAGGTCCTGCCGTATGTCCAGCCCCGCGAGCACGCGTGCGATCTCCAGCAGGCCGGCGGCGCCGCTGGCGTTGTCGTCGGCGCCGGGCGCCGGCGCGGCGGGACCGCCGGCCAGGTTGATCGAGTCCAGGTGGGCCGTGACCACGACGATCTCGCGAGGCAGGCGATGCGCAGCCAGCCGGTTGGCGACGACGTTGAAGCTCTGTCCGGACCCGACGGTGATCGGAACCAGCTCGGCCAGGTAGCCGAACCCCTGCAGCCGGTCCCGGGCTCGGCTCGCCACAGCAGGGAAACCGGCGCTCAGCGAGTGCCGGGTGCCGAAGTCCACCAGCTCGGTCAGGAACTCCCGGTAATCGTCCTTCGACACCTGGTCCACCAAGGCCTGGATCTCCGGGATCGGCGCACGGACGTCCGGGGTCACGGTCCGGAAGGCGACGGCGCCGGCGGGCAGCGGCTCCACCCGGTAGCAGACGTCGGCACGGGGCGGGATCTGCCCGAGCCGCCGCTCATCGATGCTGACGACGAGGTAGCGGCCCTTGTCCACCAGCACGGGGACGTCGGGGTGCTCATGCTGGAACACGCGTCCCACCTGTGTCACCAGACGCAGATCCCCGGCCTGCCCCGGCGCGGGACGCTCCTCCAGGGAGAGCCCCGTGAGGCGGACGCGCTCGTGCGCCCGATCCCAGAGCTCGTCGTCCGCGGTCCAGTACAGCATGGTGTCACCGAGGCGGGTCCAGTTCAGACCGGGCGTCGTGACCCGCGCCGTGGTCTGGTCCCGGTCGACGGGCAGGAGTACGGTGCCGAGCTTCATGGCTCTTCCCTCGCACAGATCATTTGGCGACAGTGAGCACGCCGTCCACGCAGGAGAGTACGTTCAACTCGTACGGCCTGCCATGCCCTTGGGGAAAGGTGACCTGGATACGACCGTCCGGCTGGGCTCGCCAGCGACCGACCATCTCTCGTGGACGATCGTCCGGGCCGGGACGAAGTTCGACGTACGTCCCGTCCGCCCGGAACTCCAGCCCCCGCCGCACGCGCCGCGCGGGGCGGAAAGGGTGATCGCGAGGACGATAGACCGCCGTGGTCTCGGTGTCCTCCTCGAAGGAGTGGAGCCAGGCGCCGATGACGCCGGGCGGCGCGTCGTTCACGCGTCGACCTCCGCCGGGCCCGGTGGTGACCCGATCATTTGCCGGTGTCGCCGGTGACCAGGCCGAGCGCCGACCGGATGTCGGTCAGGATCTCGTTGGTCAGCCGTTCGCTGTCGTGCAGCAACCGCTCCACCTCGCCGTTGTGCGCGGGCTGCTGCTGCGCGGGAACCGCCGCGACGGCCGCCGCCGGGGACGTCGCGGCTGCCGGGGCGGGCATCCGCATCACCTGCCCGACCAGGAGCGATGCCCGGGTCCCTTCCAGGCAGGCGTTCATCCGCGTGGCCTGTCCCTGGGTGAACATGAACATGGCCGCGTCGTCGGTGTAGTCCATGTAGTTCATGAACATGTCGCCGTGGGGGCCGTTGTCGCAGGTGATGCGGGGGAAGGTCGGGACGCCGGTGTTCGAGTCCGCCTGGTTCGGCGTGTCGGCGACCTTGTCGTCGCTGGTGCACGCGCCGTCGTCGTCGCCCCAGATGTGGTACAGGTCCAGCCAGTGGCCGATCTCGTGCGTCGCGGTGCGGCCGCCGTCGAAGGGAGCCGCCGCCGTGCCGGTGGTCCCGAAGGCGGAGTGCAGGATGACGACGCCGTCGGTCTGTGGCGGACCGCCGGGGAACTGGGCGTAGCCGAGGAGGGAGCCGCCCAGCTGGCACACCCACATGTTGAGGTACTGGTCACTCGGCCAGGGGTCGGACCCGCCGGTGGCGCTGGCCTTGACGCCGTTGTCCCAGGAGAAGCTGAGCTGGTCGGTCGGGACCCGGATGATTCCGTCGGTCGGTTCGCCGTTGGGATCGAGCGTCGCGAGCTGGAACTCGACCTTGATGTCCGCCACCAGCGGTTTCCACACCGCCGGCACGTTTCCCACGTCGGAGTTGGTTGCGCGGAAATCCTTGTTGAGGACCTCGATCTGACTGTGGATCTGCGCGTCGCCGATGTTCAGCTCAGGAGTCTTCGGGTTGTAGACCACGTGGACGACGACGGGCAGGGTGACCACTTCGGTACGCAGGGAGGCGCGACGGCCGCGCTCGTACTGCAACGCCCGGTTCTCGATCGCGGCGCGCCGCGATCGGTAGGTCATGCTCTCGTTGAGCAACTGGCGGTGGACGAGCATGGTGGCGCACAGGTCACGGCTCGGCGGCTGCGGAGATCCGTATTCGGTCATGAGAATCCTTCCCGAGTGGAACCGGGTGGCTCACCCGGTCCGGAGCACCCCTGGCACGTCTGAAACGCTCTGCGCCCGACGTACCCACCCTCGAATCCCCTTCAAGCTCCCAAAATCGCAAATAACCGACTAATGCGAATTTTCCCGATTAGGAGGGCCGCTCGGGAGCTTGGCGCTCTGGTTTACCGATGGCGCCGCCGGGCATTTGTGCCCCTGTACTTCCGCGAACGGAGGTGAGTCTCATGGGACATATTGTGGACTTCTCCACAGCCGAATCGCTCGACAGAAGCGCCCAGGAACTGACCGGGGCCGAGCGTGAGCGCCTGGAGGAATTCCTTCAGGAAACGAACGGCGAAGGCTGAGCAACGGCACGACCCGCAACCGAAACGATGGGCATGGGATCGGTTCTCCCATGCCCATGGTCACCGGCCATCCTCGAATCGACGCCGGCGGGAGGTCAAGGAATGGCGGGACGGGGTTCGGTGACGGAGGGGATGCGCGGCCCGCCGTCCGAGCCGGAGCGTGTCGTGTCGCTGGGAGAGGCCGAGCGACGGGCGCTGGCGGCACTGGCCGCCTTGGACCTGCGGCCGGAACTCGCCGACCTGGGGCGGGGCGGCGATCCGACCGCCTGGTGGTGCCGCCTGCTCGCCGGCGACGGGGACCTGCCGCCGACGGCGCGGGGAATGGGGAAGGGACGGCCCGACGAGGCGCGTGTGGGAGCGCTGTTCGAGGCCCTTGAGCACTACCTCACCGGCCCGGCCGGGTTCGATCCCGCGGCAGTGGAGATGGCCACGCCCGCCGAGATCGCCGCCGGGCCGCTGCGGGACGATCCCTGTGCCGTACTGCTGGCCGGGATGCCCGCCGAGCGGCTGGCCTGCCACCGCTATCGCCCCCTGCGAGGAGGCCGGGAGGCGCTGATGCCGCTGTTCCTGTCGGCTCCCTGGTATGTCGACGCCGGCCGCCTGCGCGAGCTGGCCGGGGACGCCTGCGACTACGGCCAGTTGATGCGCTACAGCTGCAACAGCGGCTCGGCCGTCGGCGTCACCGCTGAGGAGGCACTGCTGCACGCCCTCAACGAGGTCATCGAACGGGACGCCTTCTCCCTGCTCCTGGTGCGGTCCTTCCTCCGCCGCGGCGGCTTCCGGCCCACCGTGATCGACCCGGCGACGCTCCCGGCCGAGCCGGCCCGTGCGTACGCGGCGGCCGGGGAGCTCACCGGCGCTCCGGTGTACCTGCTGGACATCACCAGCGACCTCGGGGTGCCGACCATGCTCGCCTACACCGCCCCCACCGTCCGTCACCCGCACCGGCGCGGTGCGGGAACCTCGCTGAACCCCGGCTACGCCGCTTGGCGCGCCCTCACCGAACTCGTCCAGACCACCCTTGGCGAAAGCCTGTCCCGCCACCCGCCACGCGGAGAACCGGCGGGGCTGGCCGCCTATCCCGCGCTGCACGCGTGCGGACGGTTCGACCTCACCGGCACCCTGCGCGGCGCCCGTACCGTCCCGTTCGCCGCGGGGCGCCGGGTTCCCGGTCCTCCACACGCCCAGTTGCGCGAGGTGGTCGCCATCCTGACCGCGCACGGCCACACGCCTTACCACCGGACGGTGACCGCCCTCCCCGGTGAGATCACCGCCGTGCACGCGGTCGTGCCGGGCCTGGAACGCTTCATGCTGATCACGGACGGTAACCTCGTCCTGCCGGGACTCCGGGGCCGGGCCGCCGCCGATGTCCACTCCGCCGGTGTCCTCAGAGGGTGACCGGGGCCCGTTTCCGTGCCGATGCCGACGGTTGGCCTGCACATGGATCGGATCAACTGTTTTACCGCCAAAACAACCTTTCGCTTTATGGTTTTTTAGTGCCTTTTCATGTCACTCAACCGCATAATGGCTTTATGGCGGCACGACACTGGCAACAGAGTCCCAAGGCCAAGGCTTCGGTAGTGGTGGGCCTTTTGTTACTGGCTCTCGCGGCCGTCCTCCTATTCCTGGCCCCCAAACTTCCGATGGGCGGGATAGCCGTCGGGTTCGTGTCGATCGTGTCGGCGACGGCCAGCGTGGTGGCACTCGGGAACGGGATGCTGCAGTTGTTCTCCTGGTGGCGTAAGTCCACCCGGCCCGCGTCCGCCCCCACGACCACCGACATCGAGAAGGCCAAGGACATCCTCGCGGGCCTGGTGACCGAGCAGTGGAGGAACGAGACGGTCCTGCGGTCGCTCGGCGATCCCGAGCCCATGCCGGTGCCCTGGCGGTCGACCGAACACGAAGAGCTGGTCGACCATCCCGACCTGATCGCCAAAGGCGTCCTGGCCTTCCCCAACCTCGACGTGCACATCGCCACCATGGCCGACGACTTCCGCGCGCTGCGCTGCCGGCGCCTGGTCATCCTCGGCGGGCCGGGAACGGGCAAGACGACCCTGGCCGTGCAACTGCTCCTGGAACTCCTGAAGACACGGCAGCCCGATGAGCCCGTTCCCGTGCTGTTCTCGGCGGCACGCTGGGACAACGAGGCCCATCCTCAGTTGCGGGACTGGCTCGCGGCGAGCCTGGCGCTGGACTATCCCGCGCTGCGCGCCGAAGATCTCGGTCCGGACACCCCGAGAACGCTGGCGAGCCGCGGTGAGGTGCTGCCCGTCATCGACGGGCTGGACGAGTTGTCCGACCAGGCCCGCGCCGACATGCTCGCGGCGCTGAACCGGTCGATGTGCGAATCCGACCAGGTGATCCTCACCTGCCGCACGGCCCAGTTCGCCGAATCCGTCGAAGCGCTGGACGATGTGCTCAGCGCGGCGGCGGTCATCGAGCCGCAGCCCCTCTCCCCCGGCGTGGCGGCCGACTACCTGCAGGCGTGCCTCTCCCGCCGGTCCCACCGCAACTGGCCCGCCGTCCTGGACGCGTTGCGCACGACCACCGCACCCGCGCTGGCCGAGGTCGCCTCCACGCCCCTGGGACTCTGGCTGATCCGCGCCACCTACATCGCCCCCGGCAAGGATCCGAGCCCGCTGCTGGACCTCGGACGCCGGACCGCGCCCGAGCTGACCGACCACCTGTGCGACCAGCTCATCCCCGCCCTCGTCGGCGCGCGTCCGCCCGCCGACGCCCCGGCCCAGCCGTTCCGGCCGCAGCACGCCTGGAACCCCGAGCAGGTGGACCGCTGGCTGACCTACCTCTCCCGCCAGCTCATGCTCAGCGGCGAGGACACCCACGACGTGGCCTGGTGGCACCTGGCGCGCTACACCCCCAGCCGTTGGGTACGGCTGGCGGTCAGCGTCGCGTGCGGGCTCGTGGTCGCGGTCGTGATCGGCATGCTGACGGCGAACCCGCTCGCCGGCGCGGTGACCGGAATCCTGTCCGGGCTGGTGGTCATGGTCATGATCGGTTCATGGTTCACCGAGTCGCCCGGCTATGCCGACTTCCAGCTCAGGGGACGGCTCCCCCTCATCCTCCGCTCCCTGCGGGACGGACTGATCGTCGGCATCCTGGGGGCACTCGTGGGCTGGTTCATGGGGCGGCCCTATGGCGCCGGTCTCTACGCCGCGACCCAGATCGGCCTGTTGTCCGGGCTCGGCTTCGTGTTCGTACTCGGCCTGATCCGATGGGTCGAGCATCCCACCCCCGCCACCACGGCGAGATCTCCTCGCTCGACCTGGCAGGCCGACCGGAATCTCACCCTCATCCGGACGATCAGCGGGCTCCTGATCGGCACCCTGGTGGCGGTCATCGGGCTCCGCGACGTGCTGGCGTGGGACACCGCGCTCGTGGGCGGACTCGTGCTGGGGCTGCTCTTCGGGCTCATGCTGGGCAGTCACCACGCCTGGCTGGCCTACAAGCTGACCATTCCCCGGCTCGCCACCAGGGGAAGGCTGCCGCTGCGGGCGATGAACTTCCTCGACGACGCCCACCGGCTGGGCCTGCTGCGGACCGAGGGGCCCTTCTACCAGTTCCGGCACGTCGAACTGCAGCAGCACCTCGCCCGGTCCCGGGAGCGGCCCCCCAGCGGCACGGATCAGGAGGGCCGCGGCACCCGCGGGCCCGTCGCGAGGTCGTGATAGACGTCCCACAACTCGCCGAGGAACAACGTGCCGAACCGCGCCAGGCCGGCCGGCCCGTCAGGTCCCGAGGTGCGGAACGTCGTGAGCTGGCGGAGGAAGTCGGGCAGGCGGATCGTGATGACGCCCGCGGCGACCACGGGGGCCGCTGCGTCCCCGGCGGGCGCCGTGTGCCCGCGCAGCACACGGAGGTGGAGGGTCGAGGTGTCGCGCCACACGTCGGCCCCGGGGTCGTCGCGCACGTCCTTGTGCCCGACGAGGGTCAGCGGTGTGCCATCGCCGGCGAAGTGGAGGCGGTAGAGCATCCGCCGGTGCGCCGGGTCCTCGTCCCGCACGAAGAGGTTGAACCACCCCGCCGTCACCGGCAGGCGTTCGCCGCCGAGTTCGGCGCAGCTCACCCATCCGGTCACGGCGGCCTCGTGCCCGGCCTCCGCCACGAAGCGGTCGACGTCGTCGGTCCTGATGGTCAGGTGGACCATCAGCCGATGGCCGTTCGCGCGGCCCAGCCGTTCGCCCTCGACGGGGTCGGTGACGCCGGGCGCGACGTGGCCGCGCATCTCCTCGGTGAAGCTCAGGCCGGTGGTCTCCGCCGGCGCGGCGGGCCGTACGCCGGCGGCGGAGGCAGCGGTGTGGCGGGCCGGGTGGGGTTCCGCGTCGAGGATGTGCTCGCACGCCCGGTCGGAGAGCGCGGCGATGGTCAGGGAGGGGTTGGTGCCCACCGGGCCGGGCATGGACGCGCCGTCGAGCACGTACAGGCCCGGATAGCCGAAAACCTGGCCGTACTCGTCGACGACGCCTTCGCCGGGGTGCCGTCCCATCGGGGCGCCGCCGAGCGGGTGCACCGTGATCACCCTGCGGGTCCGCCACAGCGGGCTGTCCTGGTAGCCGGCGTTCAGCACCCGGGCGATGTCCCGCATGGTGATGCGCATCTGGGTGAAGAAGGCCATGGAGGTGCTGGTCGTCCAGTCGACGTCGAGGTAGCCCCGGCGCAGGCGCATGACCCCGTCGGGCACGTCCCGGCCCATCCCGAGCAGTCCCAGCGACCCGTCGGAGAGGCGCCCGTCGCCGATCAGCGCGGCCAGCTCCGCGTTGATCCGGGTCTGCGGGGACCGGGTGAGAGCCGCCCTGGCCCTGCCGAGAACGAAGAGACCGGCACGCCTGAGCTGGCCGCGCACCCCGGCGAGCTCCGCCAGCCACTCCACGAAGGGCGGGTAACCGGCGTCCTCGACGTAGAAGCCTCGCCGGCCCGGTGTCGTACGGCCGGCGTCGGCGGCGTCCGGCACCCGGATCGCACCGGTGATCACCGGCCCGCGACTGCCCTCCAGCGACAGATGGCGGCCGGCGTCGTCGCGGGCGCGCACGATCATGGTGAACAGGTCGCCGTTGCCGCAGAACCGGGTGCCGAGCCGGTGACTGAGGCCGGGGAACGCCGCCTTGCAGGTCAGCAGCAGGTAGGTGGTGCCGAGCGTGCCCGCGGCCAGGACGAGCCGGTCGCACGTGATGGTGTGCGAAGGCAGCCGCCGGGTACGGGTGCGCCGCCCTTCGTTCCGGGGATCGTGCACCACGTACCGTACGACGTAGCCGCCGCCGGGGGCCGGGGCCAGCGCTCGCACCTCGTGCAGGGTGCGGAGGTCGGCGCCGGCGTGCCGGGCGGCCGACAGGTAGGTGTGGTCGAGGGAGTTCTTCGCGCCGTCGTTGCACCCCAGGTCGCACTCGCCGCGCAGCCTGCACGTGGTCCGCGGCAGCCCGTGCAGGTTGCCGTACCCGGGATCGGGGATGGGCAGGCCGGGGACCGGATCGGCACCGGGCTCCGGGGCGAAGGCGACCGCCAGCGGGGGCAGCTCCCACTCCAGCCCGAGCCGCTCGGCGGTCTCCCGCATCATCCGGGTCTTGGCCGTCGTGTCGTAGGGCGGCAGGTCGAGGGGGTAGCGCTGGGCCTGCAGCATCCGTTCCACGGCGTCGTAGTGCGGGTCGAGGTCGGCGCGGGACACCGGCCAGTTCTCGTAGCCGCCGCCGGGCAGCGGGCTTTCCCGCACGAACCACCGTTCGGGCTTGCGCAGCAGGACGTTGGCGTAGATGAGGGAGCCGCCGCCGAGCCCGCTGGACACGGCCGCCCCGGTGCCGCGGAAGCTCCACAGGTCGAACAGGCCGTACAGGCCCTCGCTCGGGTCCCACAGGTTGCGGCTCATCGCGGCGGGCGCGCGCGGGAAGGAACCCGGAGGGTACGGCTTGCCGCGCTCCAGCACGACCACCCGCTTGCCGGCCGCCGCGAACCGGTAGGCCGCCACGGCTCCGCCGAATCCCGAGCCCACGATCACGACGTCGGTGTGCTCGTTGTCAGGAGGGCTTCCCTGGTGACGACGATAATCGTTCATTCCGCTCCCCTTCGGCCGACCTTGTCAAGTCGCGGGGGGAGGGCACACAATAAAATGGTAACCGACCGGTGAGCCAAGCACCGGAGTCAGTAGTCCAGATCAGGGCAATCCGGCTCGTCAAGCCCGGGATCGCGGCGATCAACATGGATGGACCACTCGCTACACGGGAACGCGTCATCCCTTTCACCGCCGGTGACGGCATGAATCTCAACCTCGTCAATGTGCGGGGGAACAGTCCGCCCGCAAAGTCCCCGGTCATCGTCGTCCACGGTGCGGGAGTGCGGTCAGGGGTGTTCCGCGCCCCCGTGCCCACGAACCTCGTGGACGCGCTCGTCGCCCACGGACACGACGTCTGGCTGGAGGACTGGCGGGCCAGCATCGACCTGCCGCCCAACGCCTGGACCCTCGACCAGGCGGCGCTGCACGACCATCCCGCCGCCGTGCGCAAGGTCATCGAGGAGACCGGGGCGGACCGGATCAAGGCGATCATCCACTGCCAGGGCTCCACCTCGTTCATGATGTCCGCCTGCGCCGGGCTGGTCCCCCAGGTCGACACGATCATCACGAACGCGGTGTCCCTGCACACGGTCGTGCCACGGTGGTCACGGGCCAAGCTCCGGTACGCCGTGCCGCTCGCCGCCCGGTTCCTGTCCTACCTCGACCCCTCCTGGGGAGATCGTCCGCCACCGGGCGCGGCCAAGGCGATCACCCTGCTGGTCAAGGCCGCCCACCACGAGTGCGCCAGCACGGTGTGCAAGCTGGTGAGCTTCACCTACGGCAGCGGATTCCCGGCCCTGTGGCGGCACGAGAACGTCGGCGCCGGCACGCACGACTCCTGGATCCCGCACGAGTTCGGCCCGGTGCCGCTGACGTTCTTCCGGCAGATGGACCGATGCGTACGGCGCGGCCACCTCGTCGCCTACGAACACCTCGACGGCCTGCCGGACGACTACACCGCCCAGGAGCCCCAGACGGACGCCCGCGTCGTCTTCCTGACCGGGGACCTGAACCGCTGCTTCCTGCCCGAGAGCCAGCGCCGGTCCTACGACTTCTTCGCGGGCCACCACCCCCGCCACCACGCCCTGCACATCCTGCCGGGCTACAGCCACCTGGACGTCTTCTTCGGCGATCGCGCCCATCGCGACGTCTTCCCACTGATCATCGAGGAACTGGCCGGTTCCCCGACGCGCCACCGGGAGGGATCTTGAGCTCATTCTCGGCGGGACACCGGCGTACGGCCGGCCGCTTCGCCAACGTCGACGGCATCCCCTTCCGCATGCCGGTGGGGACCCGGGGCAGCCCGGCCTTGCTGGCCGCCTACACCATCGACCCGGAGGAGGCGCGGGCCGTACTTCCGGCGGAGCTGCGTCCCTACCGGATGCTCGGCGGCGGGGTGCTGCTGATCGGGGTCGTCGACTACCGGGACACCACGATCGGCACCTATGTGGAGTTCTGCATCGGAATCCTGTGCACCCGGAGTTCCCGGCCGGCGCCGCCCCTGCTGCCGCTGCTGCTCGGTTCCTTCTTCGGCACCGGCGTCTACATCTATGACCTGCCCGTGAGCACCGAGATCTCGGTGAAGGGCGGGCGCGGCATCTGGGGCATGCCCAAACGGCGGGCCAACCTCGACTTCGTCATCGGCGACACCACGGTGAGCAGCCAGTACGACCTCGACGGGCAGATGGTCATGCGCGTCGACGTCCCCCGCCCTGCGCGGACACGGCTGCCGTTGCGGTTCAGCGGCGTCGGGTACGGATGCTTCCGCGGCATGCTCGCCAAATCGTCGATCTCGATGCGCGGCCGGATGGGCGTGACCTGGGGAGGCGGCCCCGGCAGCCGCCTGCTCATCGGCGACCACGAGCGGGTGGCGTGGTTGAAGCGGCTGGGCGTCCCGGACCGGCCGCTCCTGACGGCCTTCGTCCCGTCGATGCACGGCACGCTCGACGACCACGTGGAGACGTGGTTCCTCACCTCGGACTCCGCGCCCGCGCCGGCCGAGGACGGCCTGGAGAGCCTGGTCGGCATGGGGCTCGGCCAGGACCGGCTGCCGCCTCCCGACCGCGCCCACAGCGACCGTCTGCTGGGGATGCCCGGATCGCGCGAACACATCGTGAGCAGGTGACCATCGTGAAGAGATCACTCGTCCTGGCCGGCGGCGGCGCGAAGATCGGCTGGTCGTCCGGCGTCCTGCAGGTGCTGCTGGAGGAGTCGGACCTGGAGTTCGACCACATCGACGCCACCAGCGGCTCGGTCTTCAACCTCGGCATGCTGCTGTCCGGCCGCTCCGCCGGGCAGATCGCCGACGCCTGGGGGAACGTCAGCCCACGGGACTTCCTCTCCTTCCACCCATGGTGGCGTTACCTGGCGTTCTGGACGCTGCCGTCGCTGCTCACCCAGGAGGCGGCGGTGCGCACGATCATTCCCAGATGGGGCATAGACCTGGCGCGGATCAGAGCCTGCCGCGAGGTCGGCGGCCATCCGGTCACGGCCACCTTCAACGTGGTCGACTTCACCACGAAGCGGGTCAAGACCATCCCGCACCAGCAGATGGATCTCGACCACTTCCTCGCCGTCGACGCCGTCCCCGGCGTGGTCCCGCCGGTGGCCGGGGACGGCACACTCTACGTCGACGCCATGCTGCTCAAGGACGCCAACCTCACCGAAGCCGTACGGCAGGGCGCCGACGAGATCTGGGTGATCTGGGCGATCGAGGACCGGCCCGAGTGGCGCGGCGGATTCTGGAACCACTTCGGCCACATCTTCGAGATCTGCGCCACGGGCAACCTCAAGCGCGAACTCGACCAGATAGAGGAGATCAACAAGCGGGTCGCGGCCGGCACCGCCGCGCCGGGGCAGCGCCACGTCACCGTGCACGTCGTCCGGCCGACCGGACCGATCCCGGTCGGCTACCTCTTCTTCCGCGGCAGGCGGCAGATGCGACCCACGATCGAGGCCGGCCGGGTCGCCGCCAGGGACTTCCTCGTCAGGACGGGGCACCTGCGCACGGCCACGCCGCAGCCGGTGTGAACACGCCGCAGCCGCTGTGAACGACGACACTTCAGGAGCAGCGATGGACCACCACCAGAGCAGCACCAGGGTCACCGCGCACCGCGCGCTCGCCACCGTCCGTGAAACGGGGCGGGACACCTCGGCGGGGAGACCGCCTCGGCCAGGTCGGCGACCGGCGGGGAGCCGGTGATGGGCCCGCGCAGGCCGGCCCGGCCCGGCACCGCGCCGCACCCCGTCCCCAGAGCCCGCCAGGCCCCGGAACGGCCCCCGCCCACCGACCAGACGCCCACCAGCCAAACACGGGCCGACCAAACACGGGCCGACCAGACGCTGACAGACCGGGCACGAGCCGTCGGCCGGGAGCGGCCCGTCGCCGGAGCGGGCTACCGTCAGTCGTGGTTCTGGACCGTCTACGACGACCTGGCCGCGGCGATCGACCGCCGGTTCGGCTGGGACCGGCTGCCCGCCCCGTTCGGCCTGGCCGTCCTGGTCGGGATCCGGAACCGGCTGCGCAAGCGGAACCTGTACGACACCGGCCGCCTGCCCGCCGTGGACCAGCCGAGCCCGGGGCCCGACTCCGCCGACCACGACGTACGGCGGACCGCCGACGGCTCCTTCAACGACGTCGGCCATCCCACGATGGGCATGGCCGGGACCCGGTTCGGGAGGAACGTCCCGCTCGACCGTACGCACGCCGAACCGCCCATGCGGCTCATGACGCCGAATCCCCGCCTGGTCAGCCGCCGCCTCATGACGCGCACCCGGTTCCAGCCCGCCGAAAGCCTCAACGTCCTCGCGGCCGCCTGGCTACAGTTCATGATCAGGGACTGGTTCAGCCACGGGCGCAGCCCGTCCGAGGACCCGTGGACCATCCCGCTGGAGCCGGACGACGACTGGCCGCGACCACCGCTGACGATCCCTCGGGTCTGCCCCGACGCCACCCGGCCACCCGGGTACGACGGGCCCGTGACCTCGCTCAACACCGCGTCCTCCTGGTGGGACATGTCGCTGATCTACGGCAACGGCATCGAGGAGCAACGCGCCGTACGGACCGGCAGTGGGGGAAGGCTGCGTGCGCGGCCGCGCGGGGTCCGGCCGATGGCGGGCGGCGAGACCGATCCGGCCCTGGAACCGGGGTTCTGGCTCGGCCTGGTGATGTTGCACACGCTCTTCACCCGTGAGCACAACGCCATCTGCGACCGGCTGCACGCGGAGTACCCCGGCTGGGGCGACGACGAGTTGTTCGAGCGCGCCCGGCTGATCAACGCGGCGCTGGTGGCCAAGATCCATACCGTGGAGTGGACGCCGGCGGTGATCAGCCATCCCACCGCGGTGCTCGGCCTGCGGGCCAACTGGTGGGGGCTGGCCTCCGAGCGGATCACCAAGACGCTGGGGAGGCTCAGCCCGAACGAGACGATCAGTGGCATTCCGGGCTCGCCCACCGATCACTTCGGGGTTCCCTTCAGCATCACCGAGGAGTTCGTGGCCGTCTACCGGATGCATCCGCTGATGCCCGACGACTACAGCCTGCGCGCCGCGCTGGACGACTCCGGCATCCGCCGGTGCACCCTGCGCGACCTGGCCGGCCCGGCCGCCCTGGAGGTCGCCTCGGCCGTCCCCGCCGCGGACCTGTTGTACTCCTTCGGGACCGAACACCCGGGGGCGATCGTCCTGCGCAACTTCCCGCGCACGTTGCAGGAGTTCCTGCGGCCGGACGGGCAACCGGTGGACCTGGCGGCGACCGACATCCTGCGCTGCCGCGAACTGGGCGTGCCCCGCTACAACGAGTTCCGCAGGCTGCTCCACCTGACGCCCGCCCGCTCGTTCGACACGCTCACGGACGATCCGGCGCTGGCGGCGACGCTGCACGAGGTGTACGAGGGACGGCTGGAGGACGTCGACCTGACCGTGGGGATGTTCGCCGAGCGGCGCCCGAAGGGATTCGCCTTCAGCGACACGGCCTTCCGCGTCTTCATCCTGATGGCCTCACGGAGGCTCAACAGCGACCGGTTCCTCACCACGGACTACGCCGAACGGGTGTACACCCGGACCGGCCTGGACTGGATCGCGGACACCACCATGATCTCGGTGCTCCTGCGCCACCACCCGGAACTCCGCCCGGCCCTGCACCGCGTACCGAACGCCTTCGCCCCCTGGCGCCGCACGGGCCGCACGTGACTGCCGGGCTCGGTGAGACTGCCGGGATCGGCGGCCTGCGCGGGCGCTCCGGCCAGGACCGCGGCCATTGCATCGGGAAGGGGCATCGATGGTCCGGTGCTTGGTGACGGGGGCGACCGGCTACATCGGTGGCCGGCTGGTTCCCGAACTGCTCGCGGCCGGTCACGACGTCCGCTGCATGGTGCGGTCACCGGGAAGGCTGCGCGACCTGCCGTGGGCGGAGCGGACGGAGATCGCCCAGGCGGACGCGTCAGACCCCGGGCAGACCAGGGAGGCCTTGGAGGGGATCGAGGTCGCCTATTACCTGATCCACACGATGGGCACGTCGGGCGACTTCACCGAGGGGGACCGCCGGGCGGCCCACACCTTCGCCGCCGCCGCCGGGCAAGCCGGGGTACGGCGGATCGTCTATCTCGGCGGGCTCGCCTCCGGCGGGGGGACCTCCCCTCACCTGCGCTCACGCACCGAGGTCGGCGAGATCTTCCTGCGGTACGGCGTGCCGGCGGTGGTGCTGCGGGCCGCCGTAATCATCGGGTCCGGTTCGGCGTCCTTCGAGATGCTGCGCCACCTGACCGAGCGACTACCGGTGATGACCACGCCCAGGTGGGTACGCAGCCGTACCCAGCCCATCGCCATCCGCGACGTACTGCGCTATCTGACCGGCTGGGCGAGCGTTCCCGGCGTGGTCAACCGGGCGTTCGACATCGGTGGCCCCGACGTGCTGACCTACGCCGACATGATGCGGGGATACGCCGCCGAGGCGGGCCTGCCGCGGCGGGTGATCATCCCGTTGCCCATGCTCACCCCCGGGTTGTCCAGCCTTTGGGTCGGCCTGGTCACTCCGGTCCCGGCGGGCATCGCCCGGCCCCTGGTGGAGTCGTTGCGCAACGAGGCGGTCTGCGGTGAGCACGACATCGCGCACCACATCCCCGATCCGGCGGGCGGGCTGATCGGATTTCGCCGGGCGGTGTCACTGGCGCTCATGAAGATCAAGGAGGCCGACGTCGCCACTCGCTGGTCCTCGGCCTCGACGCCCGGCGCGCCCAGCGACCCGCTGCCCACCGACCCCGGCTGGGCGGGCGGCAGTCTCTACATCGACAAGCGCAGCAGGCCCGTCGAGGCCGATCCGGACGCGTTGTGGCAGATCATCGAAGGCATCGGCGGCGAGCGAGGCTGGTACTCCCTGCCCGTCGCATGGTGGACACGGGGATTCCTGGATCGGCTCGCCGGCGGCGTGGGGCTGCGCCGCGGCCGGCGAGACGCCGACCGGCTGCGGGTGGGCGACTCGGTCGACTTCTGGCGGGTGGAGGAGGTGGTGCCCGGCCGCCTCCTGCGACTCCGCGCCGAGATGCGCCTGCCCGGCCTCGCCTGGCTGGAACTGGGCGTCGTCCACGCGTACGGCCGGACCGTCTACACCCAGCGGGCGATCTTCCACCCTCGCGGGCTGCTCGGGCACCTCTACTGGCGAGCGCTCTCCCCTTTCCACGGACTGATCTTCGGCCAGATACCGATCCAGGTCGCGAGGGCCGCGGCCCAGACCTCATCGCGCTGACCGCCAGTTCGGCGCATGGAACGGTCCAGCCTGTATGCCCAACCGGGCTCCGGACCGCTCTCTGCCGTGGTCGATCGCGTGGATACCACGGCCGGTGACGCGCGGGCAGGAGTCCCATAAATCCCTTTTGCCTTGACTGCACCAAATCTGGCCCACTAGCGTCACTCTCTACGATACATCGTCTCTCTGAGAGAGACTGCAATAAGGGATGTGAACGCCCGTGAAGAGGGTGCAACTTGCGGCGGCGATGTTGGTGTCCGGGGTGACGCTCGTCGGTTGTTCGACGCCGACCGACGCCGTCCAGGACGATCAGGCGAAGAGCGGCCCGGTGAACAGCGAACAGGCCGACACGTTCCCGCAGATCGCGCCCAGTTCCGAGGTCGAAGCACTGCTTCCCGCCGGGTTGAAGAGCTCGAAGAAGATCACGATCGCGCTCAGCGCGGGTGCTCCGCCGACGTCGTTCATCGCGCCCGACGGCAAGACGAGCATGGGACTGAACGCCGACATCGGGCGGGCGCTCGCCAGGACCATGGGAGTGGAGCCCACGCTCGTCTCGATCCCGCTCGACGGCATCATCCCCGGCCTGCAGTCGAAGAAGTACGACATGGCCGTGGCGTCCATGTCGCCGAGCCCGGAGCGGCTCCAGGTCCTCGACATGGTCGCCTTCACCAAGGGCGGCTCCGCGATCGCCGTGCCCACCGGCAACCCGGACAAGCTGACCTCGACGACCCTGTGCGGGCTCCAGGTGGGCGTCGCCGTTGGATCGTTCCAGGCCACGACCCGGCTGCCGAAGCTCAGCGAGGAGACGTGCACGAGCAACGGCAAGCCGGCCATCAAGGCGATGGAGTTGCCCGACCAGAGCCAGGTGCTGCTGGCCATGTCGAGTGGACGCGTCAAGGCGGCCATGGCCGACGGCCCGGTGCTCGGCTACGCGCAGAAGACCCGGAACGCCAAGTTCGAAATTCTGAAGGACGAGTCCAGCCTGACCTCGACCGGTGGCATGGCCGTCGTCAAGGGCGCCGAGCTGACCCCGGCGGTCGTCAAGGCGATGGAGGTCCTGCACGGGCTTCCCGAGTACAAGAAGATCTATGAGAAGTGGGGGATGGCCGGCTATGCCCTCCCCGCCGGCGAGCTGGGCCAGCTCAAGGGCTGAGGCGAGCGAACCTGTGAGCGTTACCACCGGGGTCCGTCCGCGGACCCGCCGTCCCAGGAAGAAGAGCCCGTGGCGCTACGTCGCCATCGCGGTGATCCTCTTCATGGTGCTGTCGCTGGCCGACGTGGCGCTGACCAACCCGAACTTCGGGTGGCCGGTCGTGGGCCAGTACCTCTTCAGCGCCGTCATCCTGCACGGGCTCCTGCTGACGCTGGAGCTGACCGCCGTCGTCATGATCATCGGCTCCGTGCTGGGCGTCCTGCTGGCCATCATGCGGACGTCCTCCAACGAGTTCGTGGCCAGGGGCGCGTGGACCTACGTCTGGTTCTTCCGCGGCACCCCCCTGCTGATCCAGGTCATCTTCTGGTTCAACATCGCGGCCCTGTTCCCGGAGATCGAGCTGGCCGTGCCGTTCGGCCCGACACTCGTGGGCTTCGACGCCAACGCCCTCGTCACGCCGTGGACCGCGGCGGTGCTGGCGCTGTCGCTCAACGAGGGCGCGTACATGGCCGAGATCGTGCGCGGCGGCCTGCTGGGGGTCGACCGGGGCCAGTACGAGGCGGCACAGGCGCTCGGCATGCGGCCGAACAAGGTCTTCCGGATCATCATGCCGCAGGCCGTGCGCACCATCATCCCGCCCACCGCCAACCAGCTGGTGACCACATTCAAGAACACCGCGCTGGTCAGCGTCATCGGCCTCGCGGATCTCCTGCACAGCGCCCAGGTCGTCTACGCGCTGAACTACCAGACGATCCCGCTGCTCATCGTCGCGGCCTTCTGGTACCTGCTGCTCACCTCGCTGCTCAGTTACTTCCAGGCGCTGCTGGAACGCAAGTACTCCAAGGGGTACGCGCCCAGGTCGCGCCCGCAGGCCAAGTCCGAGCCCGCCGTACCGAAGGAGGTCTAGTGGGAACACCGATGATCGTCCTGAACGGGATCCAGAAGCGGTTCGACTCCGTGCACGTCCTCAAGGGAGTCGACTACTCCGTGGCCGGGGGCTCGGTCAGCTGCCTCATCGGGCCGTCAGGCTCGGGCAAGTCCACGCTGCTGCGCTGCATCAACGGGCTGCAGCCCGCCGACGAGGGCGAGGTCTGGGTCGACGGCGACCTGATCGGCCTGCGGATCGAGGGCGACCACCTGATCCCCCTGTCGGAGAAGGAGGTCGCCGACCAGCGTCGCCAGATCGGCATGGTCTTCCAGCGGTTCAATCTCTTCCCGCACATGACCGCGCTGGAGAACGTCATGTCCGGGCCGCTGCGCGTCAACCGCGCCCAGAAGGCGGAGACCCGCGAGCTGGCCAGGCAGTTGCTCGACCGGGTGGGCCTGGCCGACCGGGGCGACCATTACCCCAACGAGCTGTCGGGCGGGCAGCAGCAACGCGTCGCCATCGCCCGCGCCCTGGCGATGAAGCCCAAGGTCATGCTCTTCGACGAGCCGACCTCGGCGCTCGACCCCGAACTCGTGAACGAGGTGCTCTCGGTCATGCGCACCCTCGCCGCCGAGGGCATGACGATGATCGTCGTCACCCATGAGATGGGTTTCGCTCGCGAGGTCGCCGACCACGTGTGTTTCATGGACGATGGCGTCATCGTGGAGGAAGGCCACCCGGACGCGGTACTCGCCAATCCACAGACGGTGCGAGCACGAGAATTCCTGCGTAAGGCTGCCAACAGTGATCAACAGAATTGACATCCAGCGGGTACGTGATGAGACACCCGGCACCCGGAACCTGGTCCATCTGAACAACGCCGGCTGCGCCCTGCCCCCCTCGGTCGTCGTCGACACGACGATGGACTACCTCCGGGCCGAGGCCGCCCACGGAGGTTACGAGGTCCAGCGCGAGCGCGCCGGCCAGATCGAGGCGACCTCCACCTCGCTGGCCCGCCTGATCGGCGCCGACCCGTCGGAGATCGCGCTGGCCGACAACGCGACACGCGCCTGGGACATGGTGTTCTACGGCATGCGTCTCGCGCCGGGAGACCGGATCCTCACCTGCCGGTCCGAGTACGGCAGCAACGCCATCGCCTACCTGCAGCAGGCGAGGCGTTTCGGCGCCGAGGTCAAGGTCGTCGACGACGACCCGAGCGGGCAGATCGACCTCGATCTGCTGGAGGAGGAGCTGAAGGACGACAGGGTCAAGCTCGTGTCGATCACTCACGTCCCGACGCAGGGCGGCCTGATCAACCCGGCGGCGGCGGTCGGCGGGCTGGCTGAAGCCGCCGGAGTGCCCTTCCTGCTCGACGCCTGCCAGTCGGTCGGTCAACTGGCCCTGGACGTCGCCGACCTCAAGTGCGACGTGCTGACGGGAACCGGCCGGAAGTACCTGCGCGGGCCGCGCGGCACGGGCTTCCTGTACGTACGGGCGAGTGCCATGGACACGTTCGAGCCGGCCGTACTGGACAACGGGTCGGCGGTGTGGACGTCGCCCGCGGAGTTCGAGCTGAACCCCGACGCCCGGCGTTATGAGACGTGGGAGAAGAACTACGCGGCCGTCGTCGGCCTGGGCGCGGCCGTGGACTACGCCCTTGACCTCGGGATGGACGCGATCGAGGCCCGGGTGCTGGCACTCGGCGACCTGCTGCGGCGCACGCTCACCGGGATCGGCGGCGTCCAGGTGCACGACCTCGGCCAGAGCCGATGCGGGATCGTGTCGTTCACCGTCGACGGCCTCACAGCCGACGCGGTGAAGAGCGCGCTGACCGGCCACGGGGTCAACGTGAGCGTCTCCAAGGCCACGTCGTCGCAGTGGGACCTGCCCACGCGGGGACTGGCCGATGTCGTCCGTGCCTCGGCGCACTACTACAACACGGAGTCGGAGATCGAGCACGTCGGCTCGCTGATCGCCGGACTCCGCTGACCGGGGGAATGGATGCGATGATCACTGGAGCCGACTCGCGACTGGAGGAAGACGTGACAGAGGGGCCCGTCAAGCCGGTGTCGTTGCAGGGCGTGGACCGGGTGCTGACCGTGCTGGAGGCCTTCGTGGGGCAGGCCGAATGGCGCGTCTCCGATCTGGCCAAGCACCTGAACATGCACAAGGCGGTGACCCACCGGATCGTCCGTTCTCTTGAGGCCCGGCACTTCCTGGAGCAGGCCGAAGCGCGCGGCTCCTACTCCCTCGGCCCGGCCGCGGTGGCGCTCGGCCGGGCGGCCGGCCGGCGGGCGCCGCGGACGGCCGCCCGGCGGCACCTGATCCGGCTGGCCGAGCAGACGGGCGAGGTCGTGCTCTTCTACACGCTCAGGGGGCATCGGTACGTCTGCGTCGAACGGCTGGACATCAACGCGGAGACGGCGGTCACCGTGGAGATCGGCGACACCATCGGGCTGAACGCCGGAGCGGGGAAGACCCTGCTGGCGTTCCAGGACGAGCGCTTCATCCAGGAGGTCCTCGGCGCGCCGCTGCCGCGTTACACCGACAGGACGCCGACCGATCCGGAGGTCATCCGGGGCCAGCTCGACCGGATCAGGGCCGAAGGGATCTGGACGAGCATCGGGGAGATCACCCCGCACACGGTCGGCGTGTCGGCTCCGGTCCGGGACACCGAGGAGTCGGTGCGGTACTGCGTCTGCGTGACGATGCCGGCCCGGACCGTGGACGACAGGCGGCTGGCCAGCCTGTCGGCAGCCGTTCAGGACACCGCCACGGCCGTGTCGCAGAGCTTGGGATACCGCGAGGGCGGCGTCGAAGGGGATCGGACGACCACATGAGGATCGCGTTCAAAGCCGCAACTGTGATCACGGACCTGCTCGCCGACGACGCCGTCGACGACGCGATCGTCCTCGTGGAGGACGATCGGATCGCCTGGGCCGGACCGGCCGCGGCGGCGCCCGGCGGGGAGTACCCGGTCGTCGACCTCGGCGAACGCGTCCTGCTGCCCGGGCTGATGGACGCGCACGTGCATCTGGCCTTCGACGCCGGCGCCGACCCGGTGGCGAGCATGCTCGCCAGGGACGAGGAGGCACGACTCGACGGGATGCGGCTCGCGGCACGGCAGCTGCTGGACAGCGGCGTGACCTTCGCCAGGGACCTGGGCGCGCCGTACGGGCTGTCGGTGCGGATCCGCGACGAGATCCGCGCCGGCACGACGCCGGGCCCCCGCCTGATGGTCGCCGGCCGGCCGCTGACCCGTCCGAACGGGCACTGCTGGTTCATGGGCAACGAGATCGACGGACCCGGCCAGGCCCGGGCCGCCGTCGCCGAGGAGGTCAAGGCGGGGGCCGATCTCGTCAAGGTCATGGTCACCGGGGGGCGGATGACCCACGGCACCGATCCGCTGCGGTTCGAGGTGTCGGAGGCGTCCCTGGCGGCGATCGTGGACGAGGCGCACCGGCTCGGCGTCACCGTCGCCGCGCATGCCCAGTCGACAGTGGGGGTCCGGGCGGCCGCCGCCGCGGGGGTCGACTCGGTGGAGCACGCGACGTTCATCTCACCCGAGGGCGGCGACGGCTACGACCCGGCCGTGGTCCGCGACCTGGTGAGCGCCGGCACCGGGGTCTGCCCCACGCTCGGGGTCGCCGGCGCGCACGCCCACCCCATCGCGTTCGACGTCAGGGGCGGCTGGATCGCCCGGTTGCACGCCGCCGGCGTGCCGATCCTCGCGGGGACCGACTCCGGCATCCCGCGGCACCCCCACGCCGGCGGGGTCGTCGACGGGCTGCGCGGTCTCGTCGCCTCCGGCCTGTCGGTACGGCAGGCGCTGGCGGCGGCCACCGAGACCGGGATGCGAGCCGCCGGGCTGGAGAAGGCCGGCGCGGTGAAGCCCGGTTACCTGGCCGACCTGATCGCGGTCGACACGGACCCGCGTTCCGGCGTCGACGCGCTCCTCGACCCGGCGTTCGTCGTCGCGGCCGGCCGGGTCGTCAAGGACACCGTCCCGCGCTGACGTGGCCATCCGCCACCCGGCCCGCGGACGTGAGCTTCGCCGGGAAGCCGGCCGCTCGTCGGCATTCCGGCCCTGACGCCGGGGGCCCGCGCCCCCGTCATGGGATTCATAAGGGCAGCATCACGGGTGGCGGGCCGTCAGTATTCACATCGATCGATCCCGCATACAGCCCATGGGGCGCTGGCTGGCATGTGTGGACGCGCTGAAGATAGCTGAGGGACATTGGAGTCCGCGTCAAGCATGATTCTCACCTTGACTCGGACTCCGTTATGTTCGTTTCGTGTGTCGCACATCGGAATTCAGCACGATCAACGAGCCGGAACCCTGCAGGCACCAGTTCGACATATCCAGGTGCGCGAATTCTTTCGCGTTCGGTTGGACGCTGCCTCCCGAGGCCATGAAGTGGTCTCCCTCAAGGAGGAGCGACCCGTCGGCCAGTCGAACACCCTTCTTGCCGTCTTTGACAGCGGGTTCGACTCCGTCGCTCCATACGAGGACCCCGTGCACGCCCGCCCCGTATCGATTCTTGATGACCAGACATTTTCCTGCGCTGCTGTATTCTAGCTCGCCGGAGATCGAAGCTTGCATCTCGATCGGCATGACGTGCACCAAGATACGCGGATCAGCGCCGATGAAACGTGCCCTTGGCAGTGCCGGATCGCCTGTCTCGCCCGCCAGGATACCGCCGCATCCGCTGATCAGCAGAGTCAGAACTGCTAATCCGACACATGAACAAACCGTTCTGCGGGTCATCACCACTCCAGGGCAGAGCAAGGCCTACAGCACAACTCTATGACACAAGAAGCATGACGTTCTGCCATCCCACAGCACGGTGAGATGATCTCAGAAGAAACGATCCCGATTTATACCTCAAACTTAATTGAACTGCCTGTCTTCGGCTTCCGCCCCTGATGGTCTACGGCTGGAGCAGCCGGGCGGGGACGGCGTCGGCCAGCGCCTTGTATCCGGCCGGGTTGAAGTGCAGACCGTCGCCCACGTCGTACGCGGGCAGGAGGCGACGGGGGGCGGCGGGGTCGCGGGTCGCCTGGTCGAAGTCGAGCACCGCGTCGAACCTGCCGCCGGTCCTGATCCACTCGTTGACGGTCTGCCGGGCCGCCTCGCGGTATCCCTCGGGGTCGTCGTAGGGGTCGTTGCCGCCGAACGGGGTGAGGGTCGCGCCGTACACCTCGATGTCCTGGGCGTGGGCGCGGACGACGATCTGGTCGTAGGCGGCGATCAGATCGTCGGCGACCTGCTTCTGGGCGTCCTGGGTGGCTTCGGCGGTGCCGATGTCGTTGACGCCCTCGAAGACGACGAGCCATCTGACGCCGCTCTGCGCGAGCACGTCGCGGTCCAGCCGGGCCAGCGCATTGGGGCCCAGGCCGTCGTTCAGCACCCGGTTGCCGCCCGCCGCCTGGTTGGCGATGGCGACGCCGGCGGTCCGGGGGTCGTGCCGTAGCCGGCCTGCGAGCTGGTCGGGCCAGCGATCGTCGCGGTTCGTGGTGGCTCCTCTGCCGTCGGTCAGCGAGTCGCCCAGGAGGGCGAGCGCGGCGGCCCGCTCGGACCGCACCTCGACGCCGCTGAGGAGGTACCAGTGGTCGACGGGGGTCGCCTCCCGCAGGTCCCCGGCTTCGACCTGGTCGCCCGGCGCCAAGTAGGAGGTGGTCCGGGAGCCGGGGTGCGAGGTGACGGCGTCGGACGCCAGTCCCTCGGCGAGGTGGACGGTCACGGTCAGCACGGAGCCGGGCGCCGGCGCGAGGTCCAGCGGGTCGGACACGATCTGCGCCCCGACCGGGACGATCGCGGAGGAACGGCTGTAGAAGGTCACGGGCCGGGCGGTCCCGGGCCGGATCGCGCTCACCCCGGACGTCCCACCGCTCGGGAGGGCCACGGTGACCCGGGTGAGAGGCAGCGGCGCACCTCCGAAGGCGTTGGAGAAACGCAGCCGCACCTGTCCTCCGCCCACCGAAACCCGCACGGTCTGCCGCAACGTGCTGTCGGCCAGAACCCCGCCTTCCCGCGTGTACGGCGGTGGCGGCATGTTGTCCGGCTCGGCGCGTTGCGGCATCGCCGTCCACGTGACTACCCATCGACCCGCCGACGGCATCACCCCGCGCCTGGGGAACGCGGTGGCCGTGGCCCCGATCTTCAGTGCCTTATCCATGAACGGCTTCATCCTGTTTCTGACCATTCTCGGCGGAGGCTTGGCTGGTCGGCGCGGACCGCGACAGGAGACGCCGCCGCTCGCCGGTCGCAGGTCGGCGCCCTGTTCCTGGGCGGGTTCTCAGGGTGGGGTTCTCAGGGTGGGGTTCTCAGGGTGGGGTTCTCAGGACGGGTTCTCAGGACGGGTTCTCAGGACGGGTTCTCAGGGCGAATTCCAGGGCGGGTTCTCAGGGTGGGTTCCAGGGTGGCCGTTCTGGAACGTCCGAGCTCAGGCGTGGTGCGGCACCGGCACCTCGTCCCAGTTCTGCTCGGCTCCCCGGGCGAACGCGACCGCGAAGTCCGCGTCGCTCATGGCCGCCCGGATGACGGCGGTGATGCGGTCGACATCGCCGCGCTCGGCGGCGGGGAGGGGGGATCCCACTGACGCGCGGGCCGCGGCGGCGGCTCCCAGCAGCCGGGTGGCATCCTCGTGGTGTCCGGCCAGCGCCCGCGCGCCGGCGAGTCCTTCCAGGGCCAGGGCGACGGCGCGCGGATCGCCGGTGTCACGGGCCGCGGCCAGCCCGTCCAGGTGCAGGGTCAGCGCGGCGTCCGCGTCGCCGCGCAACTCGGCGACGAAGCCGAGTTCGGCCAGAATCAGCGCCGCGCCGTTCTCGGCGTCGAACAGCCGGTTCCACTCCAGCCACCTGCCCAGATACGTCACCGCCGCGTCGTACCGTCCTTGCCGCCGCGCGATGAGGGCCAGCCCCACCTCCGCGAACTCCTCGGCCGGTTTGTCACCCTGTTCCACGGCCAGCCGCCGGCCCTGCTCGTGGAACTTCTCGGCCTCGGCGAGATCGCCGGTCAGCAGGGCGATCCGGCCGAGCTCGGACCATCGCGTGGAGGCCTCGGTCCACAGCCCGAGACCTTCGGCGATGCGCAGCCCGTCCTGATGCCACGCGCGGGCCCGAGGGTAGTCTCCCGCTATCTCCGCGAGTCTGCCGAGCACGCCCATCGCCTGCGACTGCCCCCACCGGTCGCCCACCTCGCGGAACAGTGCGAGGCTCTCCTCGCCGTGGCGTCGGGCGGAGACGAAGTCGCCGCGGACGTAACCTTGCGTGCTCCGGGTGACGAGAGCGGCGGCGATGCCCCACCGGTCGTCGAGGGCGCGGGACTCGGCCAGTGTCCGCTCGGTCAGTTCCTCGGCCACCGCCATGTCGCCGAACCTGGTGAGGGCCAGGCCGAGGAACCAGCCGGGCCGGGTCCGCTCGTCCGGGTCGCGGATGTCCTCGTACAGCCTGGGCACGGACCGGCTCTGCCAGGCCGGGCTGGTCCGATCGCCGGACAGCATGCTCATGCCGGCCTGCCAGGCCACGATCCGCGAGCGGTCGCAGGCATCGCGGGCGGCTTCCTCGCCGCTCTCCGCGGGTGCCCCGCCGTACTGGTTCACGGCTTTCTCCTCCACGGCGAGAGGCACGGCCAGGGAGCGCTTGGCCTCGGTGAGCCGGCCGCGCAGGAACCAGTACCAGACCAGCGCGTGGACGAGCCGCCGCGCGAGCCGCGCGTCGCCGTCGGCCGCGGCGCCGTCGAGCGCGCCGCGGAGATTGGCCGTCTCCGCGTCGAGACGCCGCAGCCACAACTGCTGGTGGTCACCGCGCAGGAACGAGTCCGCCTGCTCGGCGAACGAGGTGTAGTAGCGGGCGTGGGCACGCCGTACCCGCTCATGGTCGCCGGCGTCCCGCAGCCGTTCCAGGCAGTACGCCGCCACCGACTCGGGCAGCCGGTAGCGGGGGCCGTCGGGCTCGTGCGCGACGAGCACCAGGGAACGGCCGACGAGCCGGGCCAGCAGATCCACGACCTGGGCGAGCTTCACACCGGTTCCTGCGCAGACCGTCTCGGCGGCGTCCAGGGTGCAGCCGTCGGAATGGATCGCGAGCCGGCGCAGCACGATCTGCTCGGCCGCGGTCAGCAGATCCCAGCTCCAGTCGATCATCGCCCGGAGGGTCTGCTGCCGTGCCGGAGCGTGCCGCCGGCCACCGGTGAGCAGCCGGAACCGGTCGTCCAGACGCTTGGCCAGCTCCTGCGCACCGAGGACGCGCATCCGGACGGCCGCCAGTTCGAGGGCGAGCGGAATCCCGTCCAACCGGCGGCAGATCGCGGCCACCGCCCGGACGTCGTCGTCGGAGAGGTCGAAACCGGCCGACGCGGCCGCGGCCCGGTCCATGAACAGCCGGACCGCACCGGACCGCAGCGCCGCCGCCGGCGAGGCATCGGGTGCCGGCAGGTCCAGCGGCGGTACCGGCCTCAGCTGCTCGCCGGCGATGTCGAGTGGTTCCTGACTGGTCGCCAGGATCCGTACGCCCGGTGCGGCGGCCTGGAGCAGCGCCGCGGCCAGCCTGGCCGCGGGCTCGATGACGTGCTCACAGTTGTCCAGGACCAGCAGCAGGCGCTTGCCGCGCAGAGCGTCGGCCAGCCGGCCGATCAGACCGCGCGGCGCCCCCGCCGGTGCGGGCCCCGAAGCGGTGTCGTCCCGGATCCCCAGGGTCGCGGCCACCACCTCGGCCAGTTCGTCCGTCGCCTCCGCCGCGGCGGAGCCGATGGTGCACGGATGCGCGGCCAGTTCCACCAGCCACGTTCCGTCGGGGAAGGATTCCGCCAGCGTCGACGCGGTCTCCAGAGCCAGCCTGGTCTTGCCGACGCCGCCCGGACCGGTCAAGGTGACCAACGGGCTCGACATCAGCAGGGAGCCCACCTCGGCCACGAACTCCGAGCGCCCGATCAGGTCGGTGAGCGGTGTCGGCAGGTTGGTGCGGGGACGCGGTCCGGCGGTCGCGGGTACGGCTCGCAGGCCGGGATCGTGGCGCAGGATCTCCTGGTGCAGTGCGGCGAGTTCGGCGCCCGGCCGCACACCGAGCTCCTCGTCCAGGCGGCGGCGTAGTTCGTGGTAACGGTCCAGGGCTTCGCTCTGGCGGCCCGCGCCGTACAGGGCACGCATCTGCGCCGCGCGCAGCCGTTCCCGCAGGGGGTGCCGGTCCGTCAGGTCGGCGAGCTCGCCGACCAGCGGGCCGTGTTCTCCCAGCTTCAGGCGGGCTTCGGCCTGTTCCTCGATCGCCAGCAGGCGCCGTTCCTCCAGCCGCGCGATCGCCACGCGGGTGAAGGGCTCGTCCGCGAAGTCGGCGAAGGCGGGGCCCCGCCACAGGGCCAGCGCCGAGGTCAGCAGGGAGACCTGCGCTCGGGGATCCTCGGTCGTGAGCGCCTGAGCGGTCAGCGCCGTGAACCGGCTGCTGTCCACCGCGTCGTCGGTCACCCGCAACGCGTATCCCGGTGGGCGGTGGATCACCAGGTCGCGGCCCCCGCCCTGGGCCAGGGCGCGCCGCAGCCGCGACACGAGGGTCTGCAGCGAGCCTGCGGGATCGGCCGGCGGTTCGGTCCCCCACAGATCCTCGATCAGCCGGTCGGCCGAGACCACCAGTCCCGGCTCGGTCAGCAGCTCGGCGAGCAGCGCGCGAACCTTCGACTCCGGTACGGCCACGGGATCGCCGTCGGCCGTCCAGACGGCCAGCGGACCCAGCACCCCGAAACGCATAGGTCCCAGGTTATCTCCGGCGGCCTCGCGGAGCCGCGTCAGCGCACCTCAAGCGGATCGACAGCCGACCGCCAGCGCCGATTCCCAGGATGGACTCCGCCGGACAAAGCAGGCGTCACACCTGACCAAGGAGTCACTGATGAGCAGGTTCGCGGGGAAGAAGGCAGTCGTCACGGGCGGGACCCACGGAATGGGTCTCGCCATCGTCAAGGCGCTCCTCGAAGGCGGGGCCGAAGTCGTCCTCACCGGCCGCAACGAGAAGAACATCGAACAGGCGCGCACCGAGTTGGAGTCCGAGGCGGCGCACGTGGTGCGCTCCGACGCGGCGAGTATGGCCGACATCACCGCCCTGGCCGAGATCACTCGTACCCGGCTTGGACGTGTCGACTACGTCTTCGTCAACCACGGCATCGCGGAGTTGCAGTCGCTGGAGGAGGTGACGGAGGCGTCCTGGGACCGGCACTTCGACATCAACACCAAGGGCTCCTTCTTCACCGTGCAGGCCCTGTCACCCCTGATCAACGACTACGGGGCGATCATCTTCACCACCGTCGCCAACGATCTCGTCTTCCCGGGCATGAGTGCCTACTCCGGTTCGAAGGACGCGGTGCGCGCGTTCGCGCACGTACTGGCCGCGGAGTTCCTGCCCCGCGGGATCCGGGTGAACTCCGTCGCCCCCGGCTTCATCAAGACCCCCACCATGGGCGTCGCCGGGCTGACCGAGGAGGAGCGCCGTGATTTCGAGAAGCAGGGTGATGAGACGACCCCGCTGAAGCGCAACGGCACGGTCGAGGAGGTCGCCGCGGCCGCGCTGTTCCTGGCCGCCGACGCGACCTTCACCACCAACGTCGAACTGGCGGTCGACGGCGGATTCGCCCAGGGCCTGCTCGCCGCTCACTGACACCGCGGTACCCGGTCCCCGCACGGGCGGGGACCGGTGGTCACGAAGGAGAACGACACATGTCAGATCTGCCCGCACCGCACGAAGTGGCCGACAGTCCCGACGCCTCGGTCGCCGAGCATGTTCGCCGGTATATCGCGACCCAAGGGAGAAGCGGTTATCTGGAGGGTGGAACGACCAATCTGATCCTCACCTACCAGGGCCGGAAATCCGGGAAGCGCTACCGCACCGGATTGTTCTTCGGAGAGGACGACGGCAGTTACGTCCTCGTCGCCTCCGGCTCCGCCATCACGCACACTCACCCCGGCTGGTATCTCAACCTCATGGCGAATCCTGAGGCCCAGGTGCAGGTCCTCGCGGAGGTGTTCGCCGTACGCGCGCGCACCGCCGTAGGCCAGGAGCGGGCGCGGCTCTGGAAGATGATGACCGATCTGGCTCCCGTTTACCACACCTATGAAGCCAAAACTCGCCGCGTGATCCCGGTGGTCGTCCTTGAACGCAGGTGAATCGGCGGCGCTCATCCCAACCCACGATCTCACCTACGGACGAGGACAGATCCCATGGCCACGAAAACCAATGATTTCTCCAGCATTCAGGACACTTTCTTCGACTACATTCGGGACATCAAGTACGCCACAATGATCACAGTCGACCGGCAGAATCGCCCTCGCGCCCGCGTGCTCCTTCCCGCCTGGGAAATCACCGACGGACGGCCGGTCGGCTGGCTCGCCGCCTACCGGACCCCGATCAAGACCGCCCACCTGGCCGGCAACCCCCACACCACCTACTCCTACTGGAATGAACGGCAGAATGCCGTCTTCGTCGACAGCGTCTCGGTGTGGGCGGATGACGAGGCCGCCCGGCGGCACGCGTGGGAGCTGTATCTCACGGGTGGTCCGCCGGGAGTCGGCTACAACCCCGCCCGCTACTGGCCCGGAGGTTCCGGCGACCCCGACTATCACGTGATCCGAATCGAGCCCTGGCGCATCCAGCTCGTCCGGGGTTCCGACCTGCACAGCACCATCTGGCAGCCGGACGCGTGACCCGGTCGCCCTCGTGATGACCCCGCGGGCACCCGGGGCGACGGCACGCGCGGACCGAACCCGTCGAGCGTCACGGCTGGTCGACGGGAGACTCCACGCGCCGAAGGTCGCGGATGGCCGGAACCGACAGCAGCAGCACGACCATGACCACCACCATCGCCGAGGAGAAGAAGAGGTACGGCCGGACCCCGACCTGCTCGCCGACCGGCCCGGCCATGGCTCTGCCCACGGGCTGCATGATGAGGGAGCCCGCCACGTCGTAGGCATGGACCCGGCCCAACACCGCCGGGGGGATGTGGGTCTGCACACTGGTGTGGAACATGACCAGCCAGAAGGCCAGCGAGGCACCCGCGATCGCGTATCCGGACGCGATCAGCGGTGCCGGCAGGCCGAGGGCGACCGTGAGCGGGGCGAACACGAAGCCCGCCACGGCCACGGCGCCGCCGCGCAGCGGATACCGAGGCCGGATGCGGGTGGCGAGCACGCCGCCGAGGACGCTGCCGACGCCGAGCGCCGACAAGGTGAGCCCGAACACCGACGAGCCGTACGTGGAGGTGATCGTGCTGTAACCGAGGGTCTGGTTGGGGCCGAAAGCGGTCAGCGAACCCAGCGCCCAGATCGCGATGACACCCCACAGCCAGGTTCGGGACCGGAACTCTCGCCACCCCTCGACGAGTTCGCGGCGCATCGAGGACCGGGTCTCCGGCCGGACCCGCCCGAGGCCGCGCAGCCCCAGCAGGCACAGGCCGCTCACACCGAACGTCGCCGCGTCGACGGCGAGGACCGTGGCCGGTGAGGAGACGACGAGCAGCAGCCCGGCGAAAGCCGGACCGAGCACGATCATCAGCGACTCGGAGATCCGCAGGCACGCGTTGGCCTTCTGCACGTCCCTGGCGACCTGCGGGATGACGGTGGCCACGCCCGGCTGGAAGACGGCCGATCCCAGGCCGACCGCCATCAGCAGGAGGAGCACGAGCCAGAGGGGCGGTGTGGTCACGTAGAAGGAGGCGGCCAGGAGTCCCTGGACGGCGAGGCGAGCCGCATCGGCGCTCACCATCATCCGCTTGGGACCGAACCGGTCGGAAAGGACACCGCCGAATATCACACAAATTGCGAATGGCGCGATATGGGCGGCGAGAGCATAACCGACGCCACTCGGACCGTATCCTGATTCCAGCATGGCGGCGGTGATCGCCACGGGGAGCATCATGTCGCCGACCGCCGACGTGGTGCGCGCCATGAAGAAGAGAGTGAAATTGGTAGACCAAAGCCGATGGGAAAGTGGTGCTATCTGAACGGGAACCACGGGGGGTGATGTTTCCTTACTCGCAAGGTATAGTCATGAAATTTCCGGAGAAACCGTGGGCTGCTGCCCTTCGTGCCCGCACACCAGATCACGCAGCGCCCGCATGCCGACGGCGACGTCCACTGACTTCTCAGAATGAACGTCGCCGTCCTACCCGCCGAATCCTCCATCGACCGGTTCCGGAGATTTCGCAGGTGCGAGGTGCTGAGCGGGATAATCCGAGTGCCCCTTCCTACAACTCGACGAATACCGCGGACGCGTCGTCGTGCATTTTCCCGCGAGGGAACCTGGTACGGCCGGGATCGGAGAGTTCGATCTCCCTGACGGCGTCTATCAACCTGCGAGCGCCCTGCTTCTTCAGCGTCACGAACAGTTCCTCCCAGCTCCCGCGGCCGAACACCTCGGTCCACCGGCCGGCCCCGTCCGTGACGAGTCCCACGCTCCGCACCTGCGCCCTGGGCAGTCGTCCGTGGACCGCGCGCGCCGCCACTCCGGGGTCGCCGGCGGCGGTGAAGAACCCGCCCTCCTTGTTGCGGAACCCGTCATCGACGAACTCCTGATGCGCCCGCATGGCGGCATGCCATTCTTCCGTGCCGGCCACGAACTTCCGGAGTCTCGCGTTCGACTCCTTGAACTCGGCCCGTGCGCGGACCTCGTCGAGCCGGGTGTCGATGATCGAGGAGAACGCGCCGTCCACGGACTCCATCAGGATCACCGTGTCGGCCAGCACCAGATACTCGGCTTCGTCGCCGCCCCAGCGCACGATCGCCACCGTCGCCTGAGGCGTCCGGACATGTCGCAGGTCACAGGTCGACACGTGTGCCGCCGCCGTACGCGAAACGGCTTCCGACAGGCACCGCCGGAGATCCCGATCATGGTGTGTCACCGCGAGGTCCAGCAGCGCGCCCCCGAGGCGCGCGACGAACCAGGCCGGATTGTGGACGCAGCCCGTCTCGCCGTACGCGGGCGGGCTCACACCGTCCAGGGCGATGGCGACCCCGCCGCCATCCGATGAGGGTACGGCAGCGCCGATGAAATCCTCGTTGAGGACGCCGCCGGCCGAAGGGACGCTCACCATGTCTATCCGCATATCCGTTTAATACTCCATTCCCTCGGTGGGCGCGGGCAACGGGAACGGCGGGCTTTCGGCGACCCGCCACCCCCTGGAACGCGGACACCGGCGGATCGCCGTCATCACCGGCCCCGGCTACGCGCTGTCCAGCCGGGCGCGGCTCGACGGCTACCGCGTCGCGCTGGACACGGCCGGGGTGCCCATCGACCAGGACCTGATCGGCCGGGGCGACTCCTCGCCCAGGGCGAACCGCTGCCGCAGAAACCGCGTCGAACTCGCCACCGAACGTCGTCCGCGAAAGCACCGCGCCTCCCGCACGCTGACGGGTCTCCCCGTGGGCCCAGACGCCCGCGGGGAAGGTGACGGCTCAGTTCCCTGACGATGACGCGGCGGACATGGTTCAGGTCGTGCCGGGCCCAGGGCAGCTCTCGGCCGTACCTCCTCTGATCGACGTGTTACGGTTTCGGTCTGATCCGTAATTACCTATTGACGTTAAAGATTGGCATTCTTAGGTTTTCGGGCATGACCTTAATTCAGCGTCTGTCTGCTGCCGCACTGGCGGCCGCGACCCTGCTGGCCCTGGCCGCGCCCGCGAGCGCGCAGCCCGGCCGTACGCCCGAGGACCTGGGCGTGCCTCTCGAGGACGTCCTGCTGATCGGTGGCACGGCGGCCCCCGGCCCTGAAGGCAAGACCGTCCTGTGGGGCGCCTCCTCCGGCGCCCCCGCCCACCTCAACGCCGTCGATCCCGCCACCGGCGCCGAGGTGGGCAGATTCGACCTGCCCGGCGCGGGCGGTTCGTGGGCGGTCGAAGCGACGCCCGACGGCAGCGTCTACGTGGGCACGTACGGCCAGGGCAACCTGTTCCGCTGGACGGAGCAGGGCGGTATGAAGGACCTCGGCCGCCCGATCGCGTCGGAGAACTTCATCTGGTCGGTGGCGGCGGGCGAGGGCGCGACCGTCTACGGCGGCACCTCCCCGGGCGGCCGCCTGTTCTCCTACGATCCCGCGACCGGAGTGCGCGACTACGGCAAGCTGTCGCCGGCGCACGCGTACGTCCGCAGCGTCTCGTACGCGAACGGCAAGATCTACGCGGGCACCGAGGGGCCCGCCGCGGTTTTCGAGATCGACGCCGTCACCGGCGCGAGCAAGCAGCTCCCCACGCCGGACGGCCTGGATCCGGCAGACAAATGGGCTTATGACGTGAACGTCGCCGCGGGCTACGTGTACGTCCGTTACGGCGGCTCCTCCCCTGGACCCCTGCACGTCTGGGACATCGCCGCGGGCCGATGGAACGACGAGATCGACGTCGTGCACGGTCTGGACGTCTCGCCCCCGGACGAGGAAGGGCGGGTCTACCTGGTCAAGGGCGGCGAGCTGGTCCGCTACGACCCCAAGACCAAGGTCACCACGCCGACCGGCGTGCCGTTCGCCGGGCGGGTCGCCAACACGCGCGGCATCGGCTGGGCTGAGCTCGGCCTACCCGACTATCCGGGCAAAAGCATCGTCGGCCTGCTCTGGCGCGGCATGATGTTCCGCTACAACCCCCAGACCGGCGCCAAGTCGTTCATGCAGACAGGGGTCAGGGGCGAGGCGATCGACGTGACCGCGCTCACGGAGGGCCCGGACGGCCGCATGTACGCGGGCGGCTTCCTCAACGGCGGTTTCGCCGCGCTGAACGCCCAGACGGGCGAGCGCGAGGAGTTCCACACGTTCTCCCAGAGCGAGGACATGACCACCCACGACGGCAGGCTCTACATCGGCGCCTATCCCGAGGCCAGAGTCTACGCCTACGACCCGAAGCTGCCGTGGAACAGCACCGAGTACTCCCCCAGCCCTGAGCCCGGCCCCGCGGCCAACCCGGCGAGACTGTTCGACTTCGCCGCCGACAAGCAGATCAGGCCCAGGGCCATCGTCTCCGCGGGCCGCTACCTCGCCACCGGAACCATGCCCGACCTCGGCCACCTCGGCGGTGTGCTGGCCCTGTGGGACACGAAGACGGGCACGCTGAAGCACGCCCAGCGCAACGTGATCAAGGACCAGAGCATCGTCTCGCTCGCCTACCGCGACGGCATCCTCTACGGCGGCACCTCCATTTACAGCGGCCAGTCGGCGACCCCGCCGACGCAGCCCGAGGCCAAGCTGTTCGCCTGGTCGGTGAAGGAGAACCGGCTGCTGTGGGAGTTCGTCCCCGCGCCGGGCAAGCCCGCCATCCCGGAGCTCACGTTCGACGCGCTGGGCAGGCTGTGGGGGATCGCCGGCGGCGAGGTGTTCGCGGTCAGCACCGCAGCCATGAAGGTGGTCAAGCGGGTCACCCTGTCGGGCAGCAAGAGCTCCACCGGCCGGCTCGCCTTCAACCCCCGCGATCTCGCCCTGTACGGCGCGCACGCCGGACAGTACGTCTTCAAGCTGAACCCGTTGACGGGGCAGCACACCGTGCTGAAGGAGGGCCCCGTGCACCAGCTCGCGGTGCACAAGTCGGGAGACGTCTACTTCGCGGAGGGCCCGCGCCTGTTCAGGCTGGCGCGCTAGCGATCCGGTCGGCGGAGACGATCGACCGTAGATCGGCCTCGGTGAGGTGAGGGCGTTCCGCTTCTGCCGCACCCGGGCCGATCGCCGATCCTGCGACGTGTCCGCCGGGTGGTCGGCTCGTCGTCCGGCAGGCTGCGGTCCGGGAGGAACAGCCTGCCGTACGGGTGAACCCGACGGCACTCGCATGGGGGAGGCACCTCCCTCGCTGGGGGGAGTGCCGGTCTCCGCTCGGTGACTACCGTCGTAGTCATGATCGATTCTACTCACCGACGACGGTGGCCGGCGTACGCCGTCGCGGTCCTGTTCCTCGGTTACGCCACGGGAAAAGCCGCCTTCGCGTCGCAAGCGAGACTCGGGTTCCCGGGTGGCCCGCCCGTGTCGGCCGCCGAGACCGCGGAGTACTTCCTGGACCCGGCCATCGGGCAGTGGTTCGCGACCGCGTCCGGCGTGCTGGGGGCGTGCGTCGCCCTCGCCACGGTGACGGCGCTGGGGCGCAGGGTGCCCAGAACGTTGATGCTGATCGTGCTGGGCGGGATGGTGCTGGCCGTGGGCTACGGCGCGGGCGTCATGATCGTGGACGGGTTCATCGGCGTCGGCGTGGGCTGGCAGTGGTACCACGGCGTCCTCGGAGTCGTCGCGCTCGGGCTGTTCCTGGAGATGTTCCGGTCCTACGCGATGGAGACCAGACGTGTCACGGGCTGATCGGACGCGAGTGGGCGGGTACGGCGCGGCGGCGTGCTCCGCGCTCTACGGATCGATGAAGCTCGCCCAGGCGCTGGGGGCCAATGCCCTCGCCGACAAGGACCCGCTGCCTCCGGAGCTGCGCGAACGGCTGCTCGCGCGTGATCCGCTGTTCGTGGCGAGCCACTGGGTGCTGGCCACCGCCGCGGTGGTCGGTGTCATCGTCGCGCTGGCCACCGTACGGCCCTGGGGTGTGGCCGCGCCGCGGCGGCTGCTGGTCGCGATCGCCTGGACGCTGGGAGCCTTCATGATCACCCGGGCGATCGCCGGTATCGTCGGCGACACGCTGCTGCTCACCGGGGTCCGCCCGGCGCCTGTCGAACATGCCGCGCTCGCTGTGGACCTGGCACGCTGGGATCTGCTGCTGTGGTCTCCGTTCTTCCTGCTCTGGGGGACATTCTGGGCGATGGCCGGATGGCGTGCATTCTGCATGTCGGACCGGTGCGCGGCGAACTTCCGGCGGAGACGGCCTTTCACCAGAATGAAGGCATGAGTTCAGACATCACTCCCTTCCGGATAGAGATCCCCCAGGCAGACCTGGACGACCTCCAGACACGGCTCGACCTCGCCCGCTTCACCGACGAACTCCCCGACGCGTACGGCGTGAGCGTCAGTCGGGTCCGGCGGCTGGCCGAGTACTGGCGGAACGGCTACGACTGGCGCGCCTGGGAGGCGCGGCTCAACGCCTATCCGCAGTTCACCACTGACATCGACGGGCAGCGGATCCACTTCCTGCACGTGCGATCCCCCAAGCAGGACGCGCTGCCGCTGATCCTCACCCACGGCTGGCCCGGTTCGATCGTGGAGTTCCTCAACGTCATCGAACCGCTGTCGAAGGACTTCCACCTGGTGATCCCGTCGCTCCCCGGGTTCGGCTTCTCCGAGCCGACCACGGAGAGCGGCTGGGGCAACGTACGCACCGCGCGGGCCTGGGCGGAGCTGATGGAACGCCTCGGGTACGACCGCTACGGCGCGGTCGGCAACGACGCCGGTTCGATGATCTCGCCGGAGATCGGCCGTCTCGCCGCTTCCAACGTCGTGGGCGTGCACGTCACGCAGATCTTCTCCTTCCCCTCCGGCGACCCCGCGGAGTTCACGGACATGACCGAGGAGGAGCAGGCTGCGATGGGGGTGCTGCAGCAGTTCTGGGAGGAGATGGGCGCCTTCAACACGCTGCACTCGCAGCAGCCGCAGACGCTGGCCCACGCGCTCGCCGACTCGCCCGTTGGGTTGCTGGGCTGGAACGTCCAGCTGTTCGACTTCGACCTCGATGACGACTTCGTGCTCACCAACGTCGCGCTCTACTGGCTCACCGGCACCGCGGGCTCCTCGATCCGCTTCTACTACGAGAACGCCAAGGCCGCGCCGCAACCGGCCGAACCCACCACGACGCCGATCGGGCTCGCCTCGGCCAAGGGCGACTTCCAGTCCATCCGGCGCTTCGCCGAGCGTGACCACAAGAACATCGCGCAGTGGCACACTCACGGCACCGGCGGGCACTACGCGGCCCACCTCGCCACCGCCGTCTACGCGGACGACGTTCGCGCGTTCTTCGCCGGTCTCCTCAAGGGGTAGCGGCGAGGCCGGCAGGCGGCAGGTCAGGGCGAGAACGGGGATCCAGGGTGATCGCCCACAGCCCGCCGTACCGGACTGGATCTCCGCTCCGCCCGCCGCCTGCCAGGGGCTCCGGCATCGCGGTCAGCGGGGCACGGACGCGACCAGGGAGAACGTGCCGTCGCCCTGGTCGCCTGCCGTGAAGGTGCCGCCTGCGGACTCGACCCTGTCCGCCAGGCTCGCCAGCCCGCTGCCGGTCCCCTGCGGGGCTCGCGCCACACCGTCGTTGGCGACGCGCAGCCGTACCGTCTTTCCGTCCGTCTCCACCTCGATCGTGCACAGCCGTGCGGCCGAGTGCCGGACGACGTTCGTGACGGCTTCGCGCACCACCAGGGCGAGCACCGGTGAAGCCTCCATGCCGACGGCGTCCACCTGGATCTCGACGCCGGCGGAGTCGAGCAGCGAGCGAGCGGACTCGATCTCCTCGACCAGGCTCAGCCGGGCGCCGCCAGAGGTGATCGAGCGCACGTCGGCGAGGCCCCGCACCGCCAGCGGGCGCACGTCCTCCAGCAGGAGCGCCGCCTTGCCGGGATCGTGGCCGATCACCCGGAGGGCCAGCTCGGCCTTGAGGGTGATGGCCGACAGGCTGATGCCGAGCAGGTCGTGCACGTCCCTCGCCACCCGGAGCCGCTCGGCGACCACCGCGCTGCCGGCGATCTGCCGGCGTAGGCCGCGCAAGTGTGCGGCCGCCTCGGGGAACCGGTTGAACGCGAACACCCCGATGGCGATCCCGATCATCGACGCGACCTGGTAAAGCTCATAACCGCCCACCTCCGGATAGAGCCGGAACACATACCCGACGGCGACGGCGGCGACCGCGAACACGGGCACCGACCAGCGTGCGGGCAGCCACAGCAGGATGTTGGCCACGGACAGGCCGACCAGCGCCGCCATGCTGCCGTTGCCCAGGTAGAGGGCGGCGGCGCCGACGATGAGGATGTGCAGCGGGAGCGTCCAGCGCCAAGCCGAAGGAGCCGAAGCCCTGGGGACGCCGTGGTAGAGCTGGAACGCGACGGCCAGGGCGGCGGCCACGGCAGCCACGGCCCAGTGGCGTGGATCCGTGGTGCCGCGGTCGGCGACGTTGTTGAGCACGATGACGGACACGTTGACGGTCATCGCGGTGAGGGCCCACCGGGAGAGCCCCGACGACTCGTCCGGCAGGTCGGTCCGGCCTGCGGGCAGCGGCTCGCGGGGTGCGGCGGCGACCGTTCTGGCCTCCGCGGCCGCCTCGCGGGAGATCTCCGCGATGCGGGTGAGCACGCCGGGGGTGAGCGGAGCCTGGCGAGACGCGCGCAGGATGTCGGCGAGCCGGGCGCCGATGGCCCTGCGCAGGTCGCCGGCCGCACGCAGGCGCTCGTTCGCCGCTTCCAGCCCGGCGAGCTGCCGGTTGGCCTCCTGGGTCTCGCTGAGTAACACGGCCAGCCGTACCAGGGCGAACAGCGTGAGCCCCATGTTCATGTCGATGACCGCGAAGCTGACGATCGTGGTGAGGTCGGGCCCGTGCAGTACGGCGGCCACCGAGGTGTCGGCCAGCAGCACCGCCCCGAACAGCAGCCATCCCGCCGGACCCGCGACGCTCAGCGGCATGGCGGCGGCCAGTGGCCCCGCGATGGGCCCCCACAGCATGGGGAAGGGCAGGTAGGGGCCGAAGGTCGCGACCCCGAGGACGGGTACGGCGCGGCGCCCACCCCGGACGACGAGAATGAAGAGGGCGACGACGGCCAGGACGAGGCCCAGGCAGACCCCGAGGGTGAGGGGCGAGGACTGCCCCAGGGCGTTCGCCATGGCGACGATGATCGTGAAGCGGGCCGGGATGATGAGAGCTATGTAGCCGAACACGAGCACCCAGCCTGTTGATGGCCTGAGCTGTGGCCACCTGCCTCCTTCGACTACCGTCACCTGCGTTGTTTATCACGCTTAGTATGCGCAGTGTGATTCGTGTACTCATCGCGGAGGATGTCCGGATACTCCGTGAGGCGCTGGTCGCCCTGCTTGGGTACGAGGAAGACATCGAGGTCGTGGCCCAGGTGGAGACGGGCGACGCGATCGTGCCCACGGCGCTGGCCCACCGGCCGGACGTCGCCGTGCTCGACATCGACCTGCCCATGCTCGACGGTCTGACCGCCGCCGCCGACCTGCACGCACGGCTGCCGGAATGCCGCGTGCTGATCCTCACCGCGCTGGGCAGGCCGAGCAACCTCCGGCGCGGGGTCGAGGCGCACGTGTCCGGCTTCATGCTCAAGGACTCCCGGCCACAGGATCTGGTGAACGCCATCCGCGACGTCGCGGCCGGCCGCCGGGTCGTCGACCAGCAACTCGCCTTCACCGCGCTCAGCTTCGCCGCCAGCCCGCTGACCGACCGTGAGGCCGACGTCCTGCGCCTGACCGGCGCCGGCGCCGCGCCCCGGGACATCGCCAAGGACCTGCACCTCAGTTACGGCACCGTGCGCAACTACCTCGCCTCCGCCGTGACCAAGCTGAACGCCCGCACCCGGCAGGACGCGGTCCGCATCGCCACCGAGGCGGGCTGGCTCTGAGGGCTCGGCCCCGAGCCTGCCTGCCTGCCTGCCTGCCTGCCTGCCTGCCTGCCTGCCTGCCACGAACGGTAGTTCCACGCCGTCGATGTGTATGTTTCGGGACATCTTCGAAACTTTCATCGCGCCGTCTCGGGCCAGATCGACTGAATATGACATCTGACCAAGTGCAATGCTTCTCTGAGCCAAGCCGAGGACTTTCGGAAACTTTCGGGAATCGTTGACAGTTCGGAGGAGCCGGGCGAACACTGTCGCCATCGGCAGACCTCAACCACTGCCGATCCGGGTCACCCGCCGCGACCTGATCCTCCGGTCGTCGACAACCGGCCGACCCCGCCGCTTTGTACGACGCGCGGCGCCCGTCCCCCCGGCCACCGACCGACAGCCCCGCAGGGTCGTATCGCGCTGCCTGGCCCCGCCAGCCTTCACGAGGAGGAAGCACGCACATGCACAACTCCCCCGCCCACCCGAAGAGCCGCAGACACGGCCGCATCAGGCTGCTCCTCGGCCGTGTCAGCGTCGTGGCGCTGGTCGCGGCCGCAACCATGACGCCCGGCGTCGCCAACGCGGCCCCCATCACCTCCAATCAAACCGGCACCAACAACGGCTACTTCTATTCGTTCTGGACCGACAGCCCCGGGTCGGTCTCCATGGAACTCGGATCCGGCGGCAATTACAGCACCTCATGGCGCAACACCGGGAATTTCGTCGCCGGAAAGGGCTGGAGCACCGGCGGACGCAGGACCGTGAACTACTCGGGCAGCTTCAATCCGTCCGGCAATTCATATCTCACGCTCTATGGGTGGACGAGAAACCCACTCGTGGAGTACTACATCGTCGACAACTGGGGCACCTACCGGCCCACGGGAACGTACAAGGGCACGGTCACCAGCGATGGCGGCACGTACGACATCTACCAGACGACGCGATACAACGCCCCCTCCATCGAGGGCACCAGGACCTTCAATCAGTACTGGAGCGTCCGGCAGTCGAAGAAGACAGGCGGAACCATAACTTCCGGCAACCACTTTGACGCATGGGCCCGCAATGGCATGAATCTGGGCAGCCATGATTACATGATCCTCGCAACAGAGGGATACCAAAGCAGTGGTAGCTCCAATATCACGGTGGACGGCGCCCCCGGTGGCGGCGGGGGCGGCGGGGGCGGCGGGGGCGGTGGCTGCACCGCATCGCTGTCCGCGGGCCAGCAGTGGAGCGACCGCTACAACCTCAACGTCTCGGTCAGCGGTTCGAGCAACTGGACCGTGACGATGAACGTGCCGTCCCCCGCGAAGGCCATCGCCACCTGGAACACCAGCGTCAGCTACCCCAGCGCCCAGGTGCTGACCGCCAAGCCCAACGGCAACGGCAACAACTGGGGTGTGACGATCCAGCACAACGGCAACTGGACCTGGCCGACGGTCTCCTGCAGCGCGGGCTGACCCCGGACACCCGAAACGTCGCACCTGTGGCGCGGCGGCCCATGGCCACCGCGCCACCCTGCTGCCGGCCGGTGACCACCGCGCGGCCGCGGCACCTGGTGAACCGGAGCCGCACACCAGGTGGTGGGTTGTGAGGTCCGGTCGACCGTCGTTCAGCTGGCGTGCAGAACTGCGCGCAGTGGGGTGGCGAACAGGTCTGGGTTATCGGCGAAGCCGGTGTGATCGCCGGGGAACATCGTGGGCTCGATGCCCAGTGCCGCGGCGAGTGCCCTGGCGGTGTGGTCGCATTCCTGCCCTGCCGAGTCGTCGCCGATGCCGACCACGATGCGGGTCTTGATCGAGCGGAGAGTGTCGAGGTCGGGCCGCCAGTGGTTGGTCCCGCGCAGTTCATGGGCGAACCACCGGCGTTCGTCGGCGACCGCCTGCGGGTCCCGTTCGCCGCCGAACAGGTGCTCCAGCGCGCCTTCGGGCATCGCGATGTCGGCGTCGGCCATGAACTTGGCCCAGGCGCCGATGACGTCGCCGGCAAGGTAGGTGGCGATGACCTCCTCGGTCTGCGCGTGGATCCGGTCGCGGTTGTCGAGCAGCTCGACCAGAGGGGGTTCGTGAGCGATGACGGTGTGGACCTGCTCGGGGTGGGTTTGAGCTAGGGCGAGCGCGGTGCTGGCACCACCGCTGGAGCCCAGGATCGCCGCCGGGCCGGCGTCCAGATGGGTCAGGAGCCGGGAAAGGTCGTCGGCGCGCAGTTCAGGCGTGGAGTCCTGGTGCGGGTCGTCGAGGTGGCTGCGGTTGATGCCGCGAGGGTCGGTGGTGAGCACCGTGTGATCGGTGGCGAGCAGATCGGCCAGGGGCGCGAAGGCGTCGGCGTCCATGGGGGCGCCGACAAGCGCCACCAGCGGCCCATGGCCGCGCATCTCATAGTGCAGGCGCGCGCCGGGGACCCGCAAAGTCTGGACGATGGGGATAAGAGCCATCGGGTCCTCCTGAGAATGTGGGCTGTCCGCCCCTCTTAAGCAACTGAACTGGACTGTACAGGAAAGTAATTCTGTACTCAACCGTTCAGTTAGGGGTAGGATACGAGGGTGGGCAGAGACAACAGCAGCAGATCGTCGGTGCCATCGGGCAAGCGTGCCGAACGCAACCGGCAGGCCATCGTGACCGCCGCACGCGAGATGTTCATCCGCGAGGGGTTCGATACCGGCATGGACGTGATCGCCGCCGCGGCGGGCGTGTCCAAGGTGACCGTGTACAACCACTTCGGCAGCAAGGAGGAGCTGTTCACCGAGGTCATCGGGCAGGCCATGGGCGAGGCGCACGCGACGATGGCCGAGGTCCGAGCTCGCCTCGCGGATACCGAGGACGTGCGCGAAGCGCTGCTCCACACCGCCCGCGCCCTGGTGGCCGCGGCCACCGACCCGTCCAGGCTGGCACTGCGCAACCTCGTCACCGGTGAACTGCGCCGCTTCCCGGAGCTCGGCCAGGCCTATCAGCGGAGCGGGCCGGCCCACTCCGCTGACGCCCTCGGCGAAGTGTTCGACGACCTGAGCGAACGCGGCCAGTTGGCCGTCGCCGATGTCGAGATAGCCGTCATCCAGTTCTTCAGCCTGATCATCTACCCGCATCTGATCGTCGGCTCCTTCGGCTCGGCCCTGCGCCAGGATCTCGCCGACCGACTCATCACCGACGGCGTGGACCTGTTCCTGAGCCGGTACCGGTCCGACCCGCCGACACGCTGACCATCGGCGCGAGCCCGGTCAGATGAGCCGCCGCTCCATCGCGACCACCACGGCGGCCGCCCGGTTGTCCACGCCCAGCTTGGCGAAGACGTGCTTGAGGTGGGTCTTGACGGTGGTCTCGCTGATGAGCAGGGCCCGCGCGACCTCCTTGTTGGCCGCGCCCCGCGCGATGAGCCCGAGCACCTCCAGCTCGCGTGGGCTCGGCGAGGACCGGCTCTTCCGGCCGAAGCCGTCGATGAGCTGCGAGGTGATTCTCTGGGCCAGGACCCGGCCGCCGGCCGCCGCCGTGCGTACGGCCGCCTGCAGCTCTTCGCGCGGCGCGTCCTTCAGCAGGTAGCCCGCCACGCCCGCGGCCAGCGCCCGCGACACGTCCGCGTCGGTGTCGTACGTGGTCAGCACGATGACGTGGACCTCCGGATGCTCCGAGCGCAGCCGCTCGATGGCGCCGACCCCGTCGAGCCCGGGCATGCGCAGGTCCATCAGCACCACGTCGGGACGCGTCGCCCGAGTCTGGGCGAGCGCCTGGTGTCCGTCGGCTGCCTCGGCGACCACCTCGATGTCGGGCACGCCGTGGAAGATGCCGCGCAGCCCGTCGCGCACCACCGGATGGTCGTCGACGATCATCAGGCGTACGGGATGCTCAGGCACAACGCGGTCCCTCCCCCCGGAGCCGACTCCACGGTCACCGTACCCCCCGATCGCGAGGCGCGCTCGCGCATGGCGATCAGCCCGTAACCGCCCCCGGCGGCGGCCGGGTCGAAGCCCGTCCCGTCGTCGAGCACGTCCAGCGTGACCTCCTCGTCCATGTACGACAGGGTCAGCGCCGCGCGCCCGGCCCGCGCGTGCCTGGCCACGTTCGCCAGCGCTTCCTGTGCCGCACGCAACACCGTCGTCTCCGCCTCCGACGGCAGCCGCCGCAGCTCGCCGTCCACCGAGACGGTCACGAGCACACCGGTGGCGACGGACCAGCGTTCGGCGACCGCGGCCAGCGCCTCGTGGAGTTCGGCCCGCTCCAGCGGCTCGGGGCGCAGGGCGTCTACGGAGCGCCGGGCCTCGTTGAGGCTGTCGCGGGCCAGCTGCTTGGCCAGCGAGATCCGCTTGCGTACGGTGTCCGGGTCATCGATCCCCTGCTCGGCCGCCTCAAGCTGGGCGATGATCCCGCTGAACCCCTGGGCGAGCGTGTCGTGGATCTCCCTGGCCAGCCTGGCCCGCTCCTCCAGCGTGCCCACCACCCGGCTCTGCTCGCTGTGCCTGATGAGATCCCGCGCGAACAGCCCCATGACGGTCGCCAGCATGATGTTGCCCACAAGGCGTCCCAGGACGGACGGATCGTGGGGGATCATCTCGATCAGCCCGCCCGCGGCGGATGACGAGAAGACGAGCATCACCGTGCCGGCGTAGCCCCATCGCCCGGGTAGCAGGAGGTACGGCAGTGCGAACATGCCGAACAGCGTCGTCTCGTACGCCGAATCCATCCTGATCAGCGCGAACTGCAACGCGATCAGCACCAGCAGGTGCCAGGCCATGGGATTGAGCCGTTCGAGGAGGGCGGGCCTGCGCGCGACGAAGAACGCGTACCAGCCGGCCATCAGCGCCGTGAGCGCGAGCGTGGCGGGATCAGGACCGCCCTCCAGGATCGCGATCGTCGCGGCGACCGTGAGGCAGGTGTAGAACAGCAGGTGGAAGACCCGGACCCAGCCCGCCTCATCCATCGCCCGATCACTCCCAGCGGAACAGCGCAGCCGCCAGGGCGGTCCCGAGGACGATTATCCCCGAAAGTATCAGCAGGGGCGGCAGCGTCGGGGCGTCGGACCAGCTCTCCCGCAGGGCGGTCACGGCGTGGGTGAGCGGCAGGTAGTCGCCGATCCTGTGCATCGTCTCCGGCATGCCTTGGCGGGGGATGGCCGCGCCGGCCAGGAAGATCATCGGAAACATGACCAGCAGCCCGATCAGCTCGGCGGTCCGTGCGCGTGGCACGACGGCGGCGATCACGAACCCGATGGCGTAGCACATCAGCGCGCTCAGCACGAAGGCCAGCGCCAGCCAGGCCGGATGCGCGGGCGGGTCCACCCCGAACCCGATCATGCCGACCCCCATCACGATGGCCGCCCCGGCGAGCGCCATCGAGAGCTGGGCCACGATCTGCGCGGTGAGCAGCACGAACGGCGAGACGGGGGTGGTCGCGAGGCGGCGCAGCACCTTCCGCTCCCGGTAGGTCGCCAGGGTCGCGGGCAGCGCGGTGATCCCGCCGATGGCCAGGATCATGGCCAGGTAGCCGGGCACGCGGATCTCAAGCTGGTTGCTGCCGCCGTTCAACATGAGCAGCATGGACGGGAAGGCGACCATGAAGAACAGGCTGCCCGGGTCCCTGGCCAACAGCCTGAGTTCCGTCGCCGACAGGTGGGCGAACGCCTTCATCGCCCCTCCCCCAAGAGCGCGAAGTACGCCTCTTCCAGGGAGCCGGTCCCGGTTCGGCCGATCAGCTCGCGGGGGCTGCCGAGCGCGATGATCCGGCCGTTGCCGAAGACGGCGACCCGGTCGCACAGTTCCTCGGCCTCGTCCATGAAATGGCTCACCAGCACCGCCGTGGTACCGGAGGCCTTGAGGTCGCCGATGAGCGTCCAGGTCTCGCGGCGGGCGACGGGGTCGAGGCCTGTGGTGAGCTCGTCGAGCACCACCAGTTCGGGGCCGCCTACCAGGGCCATCGCGAGCTTGAGCCGCTGCTGCTGGCCACCTGACAGGTCGCCGAACGCCTTGTTCGCGATCGGGCCGAGCCCCCAGCGCTCCAGCACCGCCCGCCAGTCGTCCGGGCGATCGTAGAACGCCGCGAACAGGCGCATGGCCTCGGCCACCCTGAGCCGGTCGGGCAGCTCACCCTGTTGGAGCTGCACGCCTGTGCGCTGGGCGAGGGCGCGGCGGCGTCTCGCGGGGTTCTCACCGAGCACGCGTATGGTCCCCGAGTCCGGCTTGCGCAGCCCGACCAGGCATTCCACCGTGGTGGTCTTGCCCGCGCCGTTGTGGCCCAGGACTCCGAACGTCTCTCCCCGCTCCACCGTGAACGACACCCCGTCGACCGCCCGGGTGTTTCCATAGTTCTTGCGGAGGTCCTCGACCTCGATCACCGTCATGCTCCGAGCCTGGCGGCACGCGAGGTCGCGCGGCATCGCCCGATCGTGCGGGCGCCATCCTCCTTCCGGAGGATGGCGTCACCAGCCGTGGCAGACCTGCTGCGGCCCGCACACGAAGACTTGACCGCTCCTGTCCAGGAGCGAGATCACGCCACCGACCAGCGCAAACTCATCGACCCAGCGCAGAACTCCGCAGCGTGGTCACGCCTTGGGTGCGGTGAGGAGGCGGAGAGCCGTCGCGAACAGCTCGGGCGGACAGCGCTCGGGGGCCAGCAGGGTGAGCAGGCGCATGCCGATGTCGAGGGATTTCAGGACGGCGTCCGCCTGTTCGTACGGCAGCTCGCCCAGTCCGCTGCCGGGAGGCGCCAGCGGATGGCGATCCCGGCCGTCGACGGGCGGGAACATCAGGGCGATGAGTTGCTCGCGCACGGCGGGATGACGGGTGGCGTGGATCATGAGCTCCACGGTTATCTGGGCGAACGCCTCCTGATCGCCCGCGCGCACCCGCTCGGCCCAGTAGCCGGCGAACTCCTCCACCAGGTCACCGGCGTCACGTCCGGCATGGAGCATGCGTTCCGCCTGCGTCCGCGCCTCCTGCCCGAGGCGGTGCCGCATGACCTCCAGCAGCAGGTCCTCCTTGCCGTCGAAGTTGGAGTAGATGGCGCCCTTCGTGAGGCCGGCCGCGGCGGCGACCTCGTCGACCGAGGCGCCCTGGATGCCGCGTTCCGCGAACACCTTCTCCGCGGCCTCCAGCAGCTTGAGCCGGTTGCGCTCGCGCTGCTCCTGCCGGGTGAGTCGTTCTGCCACCGCGTCGATCCCCTTCCGGTTGACATCCCACATGGTATATGGATACTGATCGGTATTCGAATACCAACTAGTATCTGAGGATGGCAGTGACCACTCGCCGTACGTTCTTGAAGGCCGCCGGCGTCGCAGGTGGGCTCACGCTCTCCGGCACGCCCGCCGCCGCCCTGGCGGCCACACCGCCGAAGAAGACCCTGGAGAAGGCCGACAAGCTGTTCGCGTCAGGCGAATTCGCCGCTGCGGACGCGCTCTACCGGAAGGTACTCACCGGCGATCCCGACCACGTGCACGCGCTCGCCCAGCACGCCTACATCACGCTCCTGGCCAACCGGCTGCCCGCGGCGAAACGCCTGCTGGGGCGGGTGCTGCGACTCGACCCTGGGCACGCCCGCTCGCTGACGGGTCTGGCCAACGCGTTGTGGCGCGGCGACCGGTACGCGGAGCTGGCCGAGTTGCTCCCCTCGGTGAAGGAGGACGGCCCGTCGGCGACGGCGGACCAGCTGAGGAGCTTCGCCGGGCGCAGGCCGTTCGAGATCTCCGGGCCCGCGACGGTCAGGGTCCCGTTCACGGCGACCGACCCGCTGCCGATGATCGAGATATCGGTGAACGGCGCCCCGCCCGAGCTGTTCTTCCTCGACACCGGCGCGCTGTTCGCACTCAACGAGGAGTACGCCGATCGGCTCGACGTCCCCATGTACGGCTACACGACCGGCAAGACGATGTACGGCGATCACAAGGCGTACCAGGGACGCGTGGACCGACTCGCACTCGGCGACGGCCTGCGCATCGGCAACGTCCCGGTCCACACGATCCCGGACTCGATCCGCCTCACCGCGCCCGACGGCAGGGTCACCCAGGGCGCGATCGGCACGAGTGTGCTGGCGCATTTCCTGTCCACCATCGACTATCCGGACCAGGCGCTCGTCCTGCGCAGGGACAAGCAGGCGTCCGTGCGCGCGAGGCACAGCGCGCCCATGTGGTTCCTGGGCGACCACTTCCTGCTGGCCCACGGCACCGTGAACGGCCTGGACCGGATGGTGTTCTTCGTCGACACCGGCGGCGGCGACATCGGGTTCACCGCTCCCCGCTCCACCTTCACCGCCGCCGGCATCGAGGTCCCCCCGGGCGAGGGCTACCATCCGGTGACGGTGCGCGAGGTGACGCTGGGCTCGGCTGTCCGTCACGACGTGTCCGGTCTGACCGGTGCGTTCCCGGCGTGGTTCGAGAGCGGATTCGGCTTCCGCATCGGCGGGCTGCCCACGCACGGGTTCTTCAAGCGGTACGCGCTCACGTTCGACTTCACGCGCATGCAGATCCTCATGGACCCGACGACCTGACGTCCTGGACTCTTCGATGATCACCAGGTCGAGCCCGTGGAGCGGCCGGAGAAGGTCTCCGGGGGCGCCTGGTGGTCATTCGGGTTCGGCCTGGTAGAGCGGCCCAGGGTGCCACGGCGTTTGGCGAGGTGTTCGAGCCGGTTGATCACCACCACCCCGGCGGCGGTGATGAGCAACGGCTGCGGTACAGACGGGCGGGACCGCCTGCGCGCGTTGCCCGAGCTCAGGGGGGCCCCGGCCTGTTCGGAACTGTTCCGAACGGCGTGCGAACTTGTCGAGGGGCGGCGGAGCAGGAAATGTTGCCGGTGCAGTCCCCGATCACCCACAGTCGGGAGGTTTACGCATGTCGCGGCCGCCAGAGGGACAAACCGATGACCACGCCGCTCTGACCCGGTTGGAGCTTCCATGCGGGAACAAGAACTTTACGCCTTCGTCGCGGTTGCAGAGACCGGGCAAATGAATCTGGCGGCAAAGAACCTCGGCTATTCGCAGCCGGCGATCACCTATCAGATCAAGGGATTGGAGCAATCCCTTGGCACCAAGCTCTTCATCCGAGCCGCGGAAGGGGCGCGGCTGACCGACGAGGGCAAGGCCGCGTTCCCCACGATCAAAGCGATTCTGGCACTCATCGAGCAGCTCCGTGCCGCCACCGGGATCGACCCGTCGATGGCCGCTGACGCGGTGCGGGACAATCCGTTCGCTGAGGCCCAGGGAGCTTGAGGCCCAGGGAACCTGAGGCCCAGGGAAACCTGAGGCCCGCATGAAACCGATGCCGTCGCTTCGAACGCGTCCGCGATCCGCCGGAAAATAATCGGTGGACAATGCGCATGACGCTGACGATCATCGGGGCTATGCGGCAGGAGGAGATCTGGAACGTCGACAGCGCCCAGAGCTATGACACGCCGGGCGCCGGCATGTTCGCGCCCGAGGTCCTGGGGCCGACCGTGGACCGCCTCGCCGACCTCGCGGGCGATGGACGGGCCCTTGAGTTCGCCATCGGAACCGGCCGGGTGGCCATCCCGCTCGCCGAGCGAGGGGTGCCTGTCACCGGCATCGAACTGTCCCACCCGATGATCGACCAGCTACGGACGAAGGCAGCCGAACCGACGATCCCAGTGATCGTCGGCGACATGGCGACCGCCACCGCCCCGGGGAAGTACACGCTCGTCTATCTGGTCTACAACACGATTTCGAACCTGCTCACCCAGACCGAGCAGGTCGCGTGCTTCCGCAACGCCGCCCGTCATCTCCTGCCCGGCGGCCGGTTCGTGATCGAGCTGTGGGTGCCCGAGCTGCGCAAGCTTCCGCCAGGTCAGCAGGCCACGGTGTGGGGTTCCGCGCCGGGCTACATCGGCTTGGACACCTACGACGTGCTGCGCCAGCAGGTCGTGTCACACCATTTCTCGTTCGACGAGAGCCGGCAGGCCACGTTGTTCCGCAGCCCGCACCGCTACATCTGGCCGTCCGAGCTCGACCTCATGGCCCAGTTGGCCGGGTTCGAGCTGGAGACCAGGCACGCGGACTGGGCCGGAGCGGAGTTCACCGAGGAATCGCGTTCGCACGTATCCGTCTACCGCATCCCGCCGGACCGCTGACGCCGGTGAATTCGCCCGGCGCACGGCGTCAGCGGAGGAGGACACGAACGGTCCGGCCACGGGCGGCCGGGTCGTCGGGCCAGCGGAGGAGGGTGCGATGCCCGTCGGTCTGGATGACCGCGCCATCCGCGCTGACCGACAGGTCGGTGTCGATGGCGGCGGCGTCGCCGATGCCCCGCCGGCGAAGAAGCAGAGGGCCGGCCGCCTCGCAGGTCGACCAGGCGAGGACGCCGTGGGCCAGCCGTACGGCCAGCGGGAGCATGAGTCCTGAGCGGGCAGGCAGGTGAAGGCGGTGGCCGTCGAGGAGCGGGGTGCCGTCGCGGTGCATGACGAGTGACTGGTCGGCGGGGCTGACGTTGAGTACGTGCAGGAGGCGCTGGCCGGCGGCGTCGAGGGTCGAGGTCACGACGATGCCGGGGAAGGGGCCGTCGTGCGTGTGGCGGGGGCGGGCGCCGAGCCTGGCGAGCAGGGCGGTCCAGAAGTCCAGGTGGCAGGGGTAGTCGCAGGTGAGCACCACCGCGCGGCCTGAACCCGCGCGGACCTCCGCCCCGACGGCGTGACCGGTCGTGACGTCCCGCGCGAACACGTCGGCCCGGTCCGGGTCGGTCGGGGTGAGCGGTTGGAGCACGCCCACGCGGACCTCGGCGGGCTCGGCGGGACAGCGGACGGAGGGGAAGTGCTGGGCGGTGCCCTCCACCAGTGGCCCGGCCCGCAGCCCGAGGGCGTCAGCCAGGATCGTGCAGGGAGTCCCGTCCACGTCGCGGACCGGGAGAACCCCGGCGAGCAACAGCCGGCCGCCCGCCAGGACGTGGTCTGCCACCCGCCGTTGCACCCCGGCTGCCAGGGTGGAGGCGCTGGCCAGCACGAGCACTCGTGCCCTGTCCAGTTCGCCGGGCTCCTGCAGGTCGATCGCGGGGAAGGAGAAGCCGGACAGCAGCAGGGCGCGGGCGAGAATGTCGCGGGGACCCATGCCGCGGAAACGTTCGAGGTCGGCGACCACGGCGGCGCGCTCGGCGTCACCCGGGTGGCAGTACTCGGTCAGGTAGTGGTCGGGGACGAACGCGAGTGCGAGGCCGTCGTGTTCCTCGTCCATGTCGGCGAGCAGGTGGGCCGACCCGCGTACGGCCTGCGTCACCTCCCGGGTGGCCTGGTACGTCATGCCGGGGACGCCCTCCGGCCCGATGGGAGCGGCGAAGCCGTGACGTTCGCCGGTGAAGGCGATGCGGTCGTTGCCGTCGCCCGAGGGGAGGTCGAGCGGAGGGTTGACGCCGCCGGCGAAGAGGTAGTAGTTGATCAGCCGGTTGCCCTGGGCGACGCAGAGGCGGGTCTTGAGATCGACCGCCGAGGGAGGCACCTGCTGGGCGAGGTCCTCGCCGTAGTCGCCGCTGCCCGCCTCGAATTCCAGGGAGGTGAGCGGCTGGTCGGCGTCGTGCACGGCGGCCATGAAGGCATTGCCGACATAGAGGTCGGCGACGTTCTGCACGGTGAGATCGCCGAGATAGTGGTCGGAGCCCGACGTCATCTGGGGCTTGCCCCGGTAGCCGCGGTAGAGCTGGCTGATCCCGATGGGGTAGGTGCGGCCCCGGCCGCCTCCGGTGCCGTGGATGTTGATCAGGAACGGCACTCCGCACACGCCATGCGATTCCGCCTGCTTCCGGAGGAAGTCGATGTAGCGGGCGTATCTATCGCGGTGGTAGTCGCCAAGATCGTGATGCAGCGCCGGCGCGGAGCCGGTGGGCGACCGTACGCCGGGCCCGTGGCGCCCGCCGGACCAGGCGGCGAAGTCGGCGAGGACCACGTCGGTGAGGTCGGGGCTGTTGCTGACCCAGGAGAGCATCCCGATCTCGTTGTCGAGCTGCACGGCGGCGACCGGTCCGCCCCGGGTCACCAGGTTGGCGGCCAGCACGGGCATGATCGCGGCATACCAGCCGGAGACCTCGTCGAGGAAGGCGGGAGACAGATAGTCGATGGTGCGGGTGGGGGCCGGCGCGCCGTCCCAGCCGACCGGGTGGACCTCGGGGTGTTCGTCGTAGACGCGGTACGGGATGCCCTCGTTCTTCAGCTCGGCCATCACGAACGGGCCGGGCCGGGCGATCACCAACAGGTCGCGCTCGGCCGCGAGGCGGAGGAAGGAGACGAGGTCGCGGTGCTCCGCCGTACGGCCGGCGAGGTCGACGGCGCCGTCGGGGAGCTCGTGGACCAGCCACGGCATGTAGGTCGCGACGGCGGTGCAGCCGATCTCCGCGAGCCGATCGAGGCGGTTCGCCCAGTCGTGCCGACGCAACCGGAAATAGTGCACTTCACCGGACATCACAAGCTCCGGCCTACCGTCCACCAGGATCCTGCGCCTGCTGAGGCGGACACTCCGCACGTCGGTCATGTGACCGCGTCCTCTCCGGAGAATGCCGGTCCGGGCCTTGCCGCGCATCCGGATCCTCACATATGGTCCCTGAAAACGGTTACTGCAACGTTACGGCGAGGGTGACAGATGGGCAACAGGCGTCTCACGGTGCGAGAGATAGCCAAAATCGCCGAAGTGTCGGTGGCGACCGTCTCCCGGGTCTCGCGCGGCACCGGCCAGGTGAGCCCCGAGATGCGGGAGCGGGTTCTCCGGGTCATCGAGGAGCACGGCTACCAGCCGAGCCAGATGGGTCGCGCGCTGGCCGAGCGGAAGCACGGCTCGGTGGCGATCGTCTTTCCCGGCCTGAGCGGGCCGTACTTCTCGGAACTGATCCAGGGCTTCGAGTCGGAGGTCGTGGAGGCGGGGGCCGGCGTGCACATCATGGCCACCCACAACCGGGCGACGGCCGACGCGGACGTGCTGGCGTTGGCGTCCCGGGTGGACGGCATCGCCGTACACGGCGGCACGGTCAGCACCGAGACCGTCCAGCAGCTCTCCGCCACCGTCCCCGTGGTGATGCTCGCCGGGTGGCCGCTGGACGGCATCCCCGCCGTTCGCGCGGACAACTCGGCGATCGGCAAGCTGACCAGGCACCTGCTCGTCGATCACGGCTACCGCAAGCTGGCCTTCGTCGGAAACCCCGGCGGGTCACCGGACGTGACCGAGCGGTGGGAGGCGTTCCTCGCGGCTCACCGCGACGCGCGAGTGGCCGCCCCACGCAATCCGGTACGGCTGGGCCTGCAACAATCCGACGGCGTCATCGCGGCGGGCGAACTGCTCGACGGCCGCAGCCGGCCACGTGCCGTCGTCTGCGCCAACGACGAGACCGCCCTCGGAGTCCTCATCGGAGCCCTGGGCCGGGGCCTGTCCGTACCCGGTGACGTGGCCATCACCGGCTTCGACGACGTGCCGATGTCGTCGCTGGTGCAACCGGGCCTGACCACGGTCAGGCAACCGATCCGCGAGCTGGGAGCGACCACCGCCCGGTTGCTCATCTCGGGGGTCGGCGGGCGAGGCGCGGTCATGGACGCGGTACTCGCCACCGAGCTGGTTCTGCGGGACAGCTGCGGCTGCGTCCGCGCCTGAACACCCAATCTGGAGGATCAAGCCGATGAGACGCCACACCCCCGTCTGGATGACCGTCGCCGTCCTCGCGCTCGCAGGCTGTACCGGTACCGAAGGATCGAGCGGCACCACCGCCACCGCTCCGGGCATGGTCGACTTCCTCGACTACGGGGACTTCGGCGGCGGGACGGCGCCACAGGCCAACTACAACCCCTACCTGGACGCCACCAGGCTCGGCGCCACCGACTACATGTACGAGAAGCTGATGGTCTTCGACAACTACTCGTGCACGCCGCGCCCCTGGCTGGCGACGGGCTTCGAGTGGACCGACCCTCGGACGCTGGTCCTCAAGCTGCGTTCCGGGGTGAAGTGGACCGACGGCCAGACGCTCACCGCCGAGGACGTCGCCTTCAGTTACCAGCTGATCAAGAAGCACGAGGCGCTCGACACCCAGGGCCTGTGGAACTTTCTGAGCTCGGTCGAGGCCACCGGTGAATCCACGATCACCATGAAATTCGACGAACCGGGCGCCTCGGTGTTCACAATGGCGATCAACGTGCCGGTCGTGCCCGAGCACACCTGGTCCAAGATCCCCGACCCGGTCACCTTCGTGAACACCGACAAACCCGTGAGCAGCGGGCCGTACACGGTCAAGGCGTTCAACCCGCAGCAGCTCACCATCGAGCGGAATCCCGCCTACTGGCAGGCCGACAAGATCAAGGTGCAGGAGATCCGCTTCCACAAGGCGGACGGCGGCGGGCCCATCGACCAGCTCAAGCTCAGCCGTGGGGAGTACGACCACAACGCGATGTTCGTGCCCGACGTCAAGAAGGCGTACGTCGATCGTGATCCCGAGCACAACCACTACTGGTATCCGCCGGGCGGCACCATCAGCGCGTACCTCAACCTCACCAGGGCCCCCTTCGACGACGTGGCCTTCCGCAAGGCCCTGACCACCGCCTTCGACCACCAGGAGATCATCGAGAAGGCGCAGCTCGGCTACGTGGACCAGGCGAGCCAGACCGGCCTCATCGTGCCCGCGCACAACAAGTGGCTGCCGGCCGGACTCCCTGGCAACGGGCTGGTCAAATACGATGCCGCCGCGACCGACGCCGCGCTCACCGCCGCCGGCTACCGCAAGGACGGTACGGGCCGCCGACTGGGCAAGGACGGCAAGCCGATCGCGTTCACCTTCAAGGTGCCCGGCACCTACACCGACTGGGTGGCCGCCGCCGAGATCGTCGTCGACGGCCTCAAGGCGCAGGGCTTCGACGTCGCCATGGAGACGCCCGACCCGCAGACCTACGAGAAGGACCGGGCGATCGGCGACTACGACGCGCTGTTCGGCGCGTACGGCGGCTCGTGCAACATGTACCGCAACCTCGCCGACCCGCTGAGCGGCGACCTGAGCGCGCCGATCGGGAAGAAGGCGCGGAGCAACTACATCCGGTGGCACGACAAGGAGACCGACCGGCTGCTGGAGGAGCTGCGCGTCGCCACCGACGAGGCCACCCAGAAGGAGGCCATCGCGGGAGTGACCAAGGTGATGATGGAGCAGGTGCCGATGATTCCGCTCTGGTACGGCGCCAAGTGGTACCAGTACCAGACGGACAAGGCGATCGGCTGGCCGGAGGAGAAGAATCCCTACGCGTCTCCCGGCGACAATCTGCTGATCATCACGAACCTGCGGCCGACCGGCTGATCATGAGGTACTTCCTCCGCCGCGCGGGCTTCTTCGCCGCCACGTTGTGGGCGGCGGTCACGCTGAACTTCCTCATCCCGCGCCTGCAACCGGGAGACCCGGCGGAGGCCATCGTCAGCAGGTTGAGCGGTGAGACCAGGATCGTCGATCCGGCCCAGGTGGAGGCCATCCGCAAGATGCTCGGCGTGCCGGGCGGCAACCTGCTCGCACAGTACGGCGACTACCTGTCGGCGGTGCTCGCGGGCGACTTCGGGGTCTCCTACACGTACTTCCCCTACACCGTCACGCACATGATCGCCGAGGGGCTGCCGTGGACGGTGGTCCTCGTCGGGGTCACGCAGGTCGTCTCCTTCGTGGCCGGCACGCTCCTCGGCGCGTGGGCGGCCTACCGGCGCAACAGCCGGGTCGACTCGTTGATCACACTGGGTTCGACGTTCGTCGGCACCCTGCCCTTCTTCTGGCTCGCGCTGGTGCTCATCTACGTCTTCGGCTTCACCCTCAACTGGTTCCCCGCGCAGGGCGGCTACGGCGGCGGCAGCAGCCCCGGCTGGACCTGGGCGTTCTTCTCCGACGCCGTCCAGCACAGCGTCCTGCCCGCGCTGTCCCTGCTGATCGTCGGTCCGGTCGGCTGGATCATCGGCATGCGCAACAACATGGTGCAGACCCTCGGCGAGGACTACGCACGGCTGGCCCGCGCCAGGGGCCTGACCCGGCGCAGGATCGCCCTCACCTACGGCGCGCGGATCGCGGTGCTGCCGAACGTCACCGGCTTCGCCATCGCGCTCGGCGGCATCCTCGGCGGAACCGTCCTCGTCGAATCGGTCTTCAACTACCCGGGGCTCGGCCGGATGATGCTGGAGGCCGTCTCCAACCGCGACTACCCGCTGATGCAGGCGCTGTTCCTGTTCATCACGATCGGGGTGCTGGCGGCCAACTTCCTGGCCGACGTGCTGTACGGCGTGCTCGATCCGAGGGTGCGCGGGGAGGAGGCGGCATGACGGAGGCGGCCCAGGTCGCGGCGGGCAGGCCGGCGCGGCTCCCTGGCTGGTTCGTCATCCTGTGGCGCAACCGCAAGTGCCGGATCGGTCTGGTCATGCTGCTCGTCTTCGTGGCGCTGGCCGTACTGGCTCCGTGGATCACGCCGTACGGCCCGCGCGAGGACGACTATCCGCCGTCGATCGGCCCGGTGGCGGAGCACTGGCTGGGCACCACCGCCCGGGGCGAGGACGTGCTCTCCCAGCTCATCCACGGCGCGCGGACCTCGCTGCTCGTCGGCCTGGCCGCCGGGGTGCTCTCGACCGTCATCGCCCTCGCCGTCGGGCTCACCGCCGGTTACCTGCGCGGCCTGGTGGACGAGGTGCTGTCGTTCTTCACCAACGTGGCTCTCGTCGTCCCGGTGCTGCCGCTCATGGTGACGCTGGCGGCGTACGCGCCGGTCAAGGGCCTGTGGCTGATCATCTTCGTGATCAGCGTCACCGGCTGGGCGTACGGCGCGCGGATCAAGCGATCGCAGATCATCACGCTACGCACCCGCGACTACATCACGGCCGCCAAGTTCGCGGGCGACTCCACGGCCCGCATCATCGTGCGCGAGATCATGCCCAACATGACCTCGCTGATCGTGGTCGGCTTCATGGGGGCCTGCCTGGGGGCGATCGGTGGCGAGGCGGGGCTGGCCTTCCTCGGCCTCGGCGATCCGCAGACCACGAGCTGGGGGACCATGCTCAACCAGGCCAACAACGGCGGCGCGATGCTCACCGGGCAGTGGGCCTGGCTGGTCGCGCCGGGCCTGGCGTTCGCCGCGCTGATGACCGCGCTGACCCTGATCAACTTCGGCGTCGACGCGCTGAGCAACCCGCATCTCAGGGAGGACTGACATGGCGCTGCTCGAAGTGCGCGAACTCTCGGTCACCTACCGCCCCCGCGACGGCGTGCCTGTCCGCGCGGTGGACCGGGTCAGCTTCGACGTCGCCGAAGGCGAGTTCGTGGGGCTGCTCGGCGAGTCCGGCTGCGGCAAGTCGACCCTCGGCAACGCCGTACTCCGGCTGCTGGACAAACCCGCCGCGATCACCGGCGGCACGGTCGTCTTCGACGGCACCGACATCACCACGGCCAGGGAGGAGACCCTGCGCTCGATGCGCTGGGCGCGGATCTCCACGGTGTTCCAGAGCAGCATGAACTCGCTGAATCCCGTCATCACGGTGGGGGCGCAGTTCGAGGACACCTTCCAGGCGCACGGGATCGACCCCGGACACCGGGCAGCGGAACTGCTGGCGATGGTCTCGCTCGATCCGGTGGTGCTGCGGCGGTTCCCGCACGAGCTGTCGGGCGGCATGAAGCAGCGGGTCGCGCTCGCCCTGGCGCTCGCCCTCTCCCCCCGGTTCGTGCTGCTCGACGAGCCGACCACCGGCCTGGACGTCGTGGTGCAGCGCAGCATCCTGGACCGGCTGCGCGAACTGCAGGTGGAGCTGGGGTTCGCGGTGCTGTTCATCAGCCACGATCTCGGCACGGTCATGGAGATGGCCGACCGGGTCATGGTGATGTACGCCGGGGAGATCGTGGAGGACCAGCCGGCCAGGGCGATGACGGCCGCCCAGCTTCACCCCTACAGCCGGGGCCTGCTCGGCTCCTACGCCGATCCGCGCGCGGCGCAGATCAGCGTCACCTATGTTCCGGGACGGCCACCGGACCTGTCCCGGGAGCAGCGGGGCTGCCGGTTCGCGGCCCGCTGCCCGATGGTGGTCGACGCCTGCCTGAGCGAACATCCCGAGCTGCTGCCCGCCGGTCAGGGGCTGGCTCGTTGCCTGATGGTCGACAGCCCGGCGATCCCCGGCGGGTTCGCCGTCCCAGGACGGGCCCGGGTGGACACCGCCGAAGGCCCGCCGGTGCTGGCCGTCCGGGATGTGGTGAAGGACTACCGTGGCGGGACGCGAGCGGTCGACAAGGTGTCGTTCGACCTGCACAGCGGCCGGGTGACGGCGTTGGTCGGCCAGAGCGGGTCCGGAAAGACCACGCTGGCCAAGCTGGTCACCGGGATCGAACGGCCGACGGAGGGGTCCGTGCGGTTCGGCGCCACCGACGTCGGCGCGTTGCGCGGCCGTAAGCTGCGGGCGTACCGGAGACACGTCCAGCTCGTGTTCCAGGACCCGTTCGCCGCGCTGAATCCCACCAGTACCGTGGCGTACGCGCTGTCCCGGCCGCTGCGCAATCATCTGGGCCTGTCCGCGGCCGAAGCCGGGGAACGGGCCGCCGACCTGCTCGAGGTCGTCGGCCTGGCACCCGCCGCGCAGTACCTCGACAAGCTGCCCCACCAGCTCTCCGGCGGCCAGCGCCAGCGCGTGGTGATCGCTCGGGCGCTGGCCCCCGAGCCTGCGATCCTGGTCGCCGACGAGCCGATCTCGATGCTCGACGTGTCGATCCGCGCCGAGATCCTGGAACTGCTCGACCGCCTGGCCCGCGACCGCGGCATCGCCATGCTCTACATCACCCACGACCTGCTCAGCGCACGAATGCTGGCCGACGAGGTGCTGGTGCTGAGTGAGGGCCGGGTGGTGGAGGGCGGCCCGACGCTCCGGGTCATCCGGCACGCCGAACACGCCTACACCAAACTCCTCCTGGACGCGCTCCCCAAACCGGTCTAGGCGTTGACCTCGACCAGTACGGCGCCTGGCTGGGGGAGGACCAGTTCCACGATGAGGCGTCCGTTGGCGTCCAGCCGGGCCGGTGCCGGCTCCACCGTCAGGGCGTCGGACGCGCGGAGCCGGTGCCACTGTTCCTCGGTCGGCCAGTCGCCGACGCCCAGGCGTTCCGCGAGCGTGGCCACGTCGCCGTGTGCGCGGTCCAGCCTGGTGAGCGTGACCTCCCCGGCAGGCTCGCCGAGCACCAGCCGTACCCGGCGGCCGAGGCCCGTGCCGCCCTCGGCCTTCGTGTGGTCGAGGGTGTGGTTCCAGACCAGTACGGCGAGCGAGCCGTCGGCGCGGCGGCTTGCCCAGCTCCGCACCAGGCCATCGGCCCCGTCGCCGTCGGCGGTGACCGGCAGCTCGGTGTCGCCGAGCCGCGACAGCAGCCACAACGCGTGGTAGCGGGCCTTGGCGACGCCGCCGACGGTGATCAGCCCGAACCCGCCGTGCAGCAGCCTCGGCGGGCGGCCGAGCTCCTCGAAGTGATCGGACGCCACCCAGTAGGACAGCGCGTCCAGCCGGCCCGCCGAAGATCGCATGCCGTCCAGCAGGAACATCCCGGCGGCGGCGCCGTCGTTGACCGGGTTGAAGTGCGTCGGGGTGACGCCCCACTCGGTCCACAGGATTCGGGCGTCCTCGCGACCGAACCTGGCCAGCGTCGGACGCAGGTCGAGCGGCGGGCTGCCGTAGGTGTGCGTGGAGACGAAGTCCAGCGGTGCTCCGGAGTGCGCCACATGGTCGAGCAGTTCGTCGACCCAGCCGGCCGCGGCCGAGGAAGGGCCGCCGACCTGGAGTCCGGGGTCGACGTCCTTCACGGCGAACGCGGTCACGTCGTACAGGCGCAGCCACTCCTTGCGGGTGCTGGACCAGAAGACCTCCAGATTCGCCTCGTTCCACACCTCGAAGTCCCAGCCGCGCACCTCCTGCAGGCCGTATCGGTCGACGAGATGCTGGACCAGTGCGCGGACCAGGTCACCCCAGCGCTGCCAGTCCTTGGGCGGGGAGATCACGCCCCGGTATTCGAAGACCGTGCGCTCGGGGTCGGCTGCCAGGTCGCGGGGCATGAAACCGATCTCGACCACGGGCCGCAGGCCGATCGCGAGCACCGCGTCGTAGACCTGGTCGACGCCGTCGAAGTCGTACACCGGCTCGCCGTCCACCTCACGGTACACGCCGAGGTCGTCATGGAAGATCGCGTGCGCTCGCACCGATTCGACGCCGATCTCCTCGCTGACCCGCCTGAGCGCGCCGAGCAGTTCCTCGCCGATCGGCCGGCCGCCGCTGAGGTCGGCGCACCGGAGCTGGCTGAGCCGCTCGCTGCCGATCATCGGCTGCCACGGCCGATGCAGCGCCGTACCGGACGCGGCTGTGTCCACCGTCATCGTGACCAGCGGTTCCTCGCCGTCCCTCGGCACGATCGAGGCCCCCGGCACGGCCTCGCCCAACTCCCCCGTGACCGTCACCTCGGGTACCGACGCCACGGCGTAGTGGTACGCCCTGCCCGGCTCGCCAGTCGTGTCGACGTACCACGTCCCCGGTACGGCGAGCACGTCGCCGCCCTGGTGGTCCACCGGCGCGAACGGCCCCGCCGCCCCCTCGGCCCGATGCACCAGGTAGCCCACGGCGCCCTCCACCGGCTGCCACCGCAGCGTCACGTGGCCCTGACCCGCCTCCACCCGCAGCCCGCCGGGCGGCGGCAGGATCGGCGGCTCACTGTGCCGGTCGGCGTCCGAGCGACGCGAGATCCGCGACTCCCAGTCCGTGCGTGCGTCGAGGTTGTGCTCGGCGTTCGTCACGTGTCAGTCTCCATAGATCGTGAGGCTGTAACCGGTTTCTGAAAACCATACACTCACCTCCGATGCGGAACAACCGCCTCTCATCAGCGACGGCGCACGAGATCGCCGACTCGATGGCAGCCGCCACGACCCTGGAGTCAATGGGCAGCCCACCCAGGCCGGCGCCGCTCTCCGCGATCCGGCGCACCGCGGCGTCGCGAACGGCTAACCAGGGGAATCGACCACGTTGGACCGGTCGACGTCGAAGCGCGGACATGCGAGGGACAGTGCGAGGGACAAGGTCGGCGCTGCCGCGCGAAAGGAGACGTCGGCGCGGATAGAACAGTTCCATACCGATGCTGAACCGAACCCGAACTCAGGGCTCCTAACCTACTGGTCAACCATCCAGCGGGTGCGAACGGAGTTCTGCCATGGCGATGAGCCCGACCGATCTCCCCTTGAACACGATGCTGAACGGACTCGCCCCTTCCCTGAGCGAGGAAGAACTCTCGCTGGTCCGCGGCTGGCTGTCCGGGGAGAACGGCACCGCGTCCCCGGGGTTCACCTCCGGCCGTGAACGGGCGGTCGGCGAGTTCGCACGACCCGGTGATGACGATCCGAAGGCGATCCGCACCGTCGGAGTCATCGGCGGAGGTACGGCCGGCTATCTGACCGCGCTGGCCCTGCGCGCCAAACGGCCGTGGCTGAAGGTCACCCTGGTCGAGTCGTCCACCGTGCCGATCATCGGGGTGGGCGAGGCCACGGTGCCGCTGATGGTGACGTTCCTCCACCACTACCTCGGCATCGATCTCCAGGAGTTCTACCGGGATGTCCGGCCGACCTGGAAACTGGGCATCAAATTCGACTGGGGACCGAATCCGGCGGGTTTCATGGCGCCGTTCGACTGGGCGACGAACTCGGTCGGCATCCTCGGCTCCCTCGCCGAGCAGGACGACATCAACGCGTTCACCCTGCAGTCGCTGCTCATGTCGGCGGACCGCACCCCGGTGTTCAGCCCCGGTGACGAGCCGGTCTCCTTGATGAAGTACCTGGCCTTCGCCTACCACCTGGACAACGAACGCTTCGTCCGGTTCCTCACCTCGCTGGCGCGGTCCCGGGGGGTCGAGCACCTCGACGCGAAGATCGCCGATGTCGTGCTGGGCGACGACGAGTGGGTGGATCACCTGGTCACGACCGACGGCGGCCGGCTCTCCTTCGACTTCTACGTCGACTGCTCCGGCTTTCGGTCGTTGATGCTCGGCAAGGCCATGGAGACGCCTTTCCACAGCTATTCCGACAGCCTGTTCACTGATTCCGCCGTGACGGGAAACGTCGGCCACGGCGGCAGGCTCAAGCCGTACACCACGGCGAGAACGATGGACGCGGGATGGTGCTGGAACATCCCCACCAGGCAGGACGACCATCTCGGCTATGTGTACTCCTCCGCCGCGCTGAGTGACGAAGCCGCCGCCGACGAGTTGGCACGCTGCTACCCCGGTGTCAGTGCTCCGCGTTTCATCAGATTCCGGGTGGGGCGTCATGAGTCGGCGTGGCGGGGCAACATGATGGCGATCGGCAACTCCTTCGGGTTCGTCGAGCCGCTGGAGTCCAGCGGCCTGCTGATGATCACCCAGGGCGTGCTGGCGCTGGTGGGCTCGATGCCGGCCTCGTGGTCGGATCCGGTCGGCAGGGAGGTCGTCAACGCGGTCCTGACCAAGAAGTGGGATGAGATCCGCTGGTTCCTGTCGATTCACTACCGCTTCAACACGCGGCTGGACACACCCTTCTGGCAGGAGGTTCGCAGCCGGACGGACGTCTCGGGCCTCCAACCGCTGCTTGAGGTGTACGCCGCGGGCGCGCCCCTGCGCATGCGCGACTCACTGACGCGCAGGCACCTCGAAATCACCGCGCCGACCTTCTACGGCCTCCAGGGCATCGACTGCGTCCTGCTCGGTCAGCGGGTGCCCACGCGGTTGCTGCGCTCCGCCGAGCCGATCGAGCGGTGGCGGACCCGAAAGGCCGCGGCCGACGTGCTCGTACGGCGGGCCCTGCCGCAACGGGAGGCGCTGGACCTGTTCGAGTGCGAACCACGGTTGCACGACGAACTGCTGAAGGACCGGGACAGCTGGGTGACCCGATCCGCCGTCGCCCTGTAGGCACCGGAGGGAGAAGCGATGCAGCAGCACTCATCGACCGCCGCCATGGTGGACTCCGTCACCCCGGGGAGGTTCCGGAATCTGATGAGTTCCTTCCCCAGCGGAGTCGCGATCGTGACCACCACGGGGCGGCGGGGAAGGCCGTTCGGCATGACCGTGTCGTCGCTGTGCAGCCTGTCCCTCCAACCGGCGATGCTGCTCGTCTGCATGCGCAACGAGAGTGAGACCCTTGCCGAGATCGTCGTTCGCGGCGCCTTCGCGGTGAACCTGCTCCATCGGGACGGGCGGGAGGCCGCGGTCCTCTTCTCCTCGACCGCGCCCTCCCGCTTCACGGCCATCGCCTGGGACACCACCCCGACCTGGTCGCTGCCCGCCCTGCCCGAGCACGCGCACACCACGATGGAGTGCGCACTGGACAACGTGGTGCGGGCGGGCGACCACACGTTGATCATCGGCAGCGTCGCCGACGCGACGGAATGGCGGCAGGACCTCGCTCCGCTGCTGTACGGCCTGCGCCGTTATGCGACCTGGCCCGAGAATTCCGGACCCGTGTAAACGGTTTCTCCCGCGACCAGCCACCATGACCACGCGCCCGCCCATGCCGCGTTAAAGATCGAGGCTGGACGCCGTTCGCGAATTGATACTCCGTGATCGCCGTCGGGCACGGCGACCATACCAGACACGACCGAATGATCCGTACTTGCTCGCGGCCGCGTCGCGTCGCGAACGGCGAAACAGCGGTAACGACGAATTACCCTACGAGCGACGGAAGTCCGAGTGTCGATGCTCGTACGACTCACCGGATCTCGTACGAGAACCGACCGCTTGACATAAATGCGCCACCGTCGTTAGCTAATAGGGTGTCTAAAGCCATCGGCGCACTTGCAAAAGAAATGCTGGCAGGACTCGCCGGTAACACGGTCGGCACTCAGGTGGTTACGGTGGGGAATTGTTAGGTCCTGTCGATGGTTCCGCGCAGGCTCTGATCGGCAGGCTCCACGTTTCTCCCATCACCGTGGATCTGCGGTCCGCATGCGGCCCCGCGTCGTGGTCGCCCCCGTCCGCGGGTGACCCGATGATCGCGGCGCCGTACGTGGTGCTCGCCGAGCGAGCGGACTACGGCGAGTTCGCCGCGCTCCAGAGCACGCTGCACCGGCTCGGGGTGCCGAGTGTGCGGCTCGACGCCGGGAGCGTGGCGACGATGGAGGTCACCCTCCAGGTCGGCGACGGCTCGGTCACCCTGGACGGCGACCGCATCGCACCGACCGTCGTCTGGGCGCGGTCCCTCTCGCCGCGGGCGATCCCCGGCGAGGCGAGTCCGGCGGTGAAGACGCTCCACGCCGACTCGTGGTGCGCTTTCGTCCGCCAGCTTTCCACCCTCTCACCTGCGAGCCTGCCGGGACCCGGCCCCGGCCGTCTGGAGCAGCTCACCAGCGCGGCCAAGGCCGGGATCCGCACCCCGCGAACGATCGTCACCACCGATCCCAGGGCGGCGGGCGCCCGGATATCGAGTCGCAGGATCGTGGTGAAGGTGCTCGACGAGCACTTCGTCGAGACGGAGCCGGGATTCCTGGTCGGCGTGTTCCCGGAGATCGTGGACCGGGAGGAGGTCGTCCAGTGGTCACCTCTCGACTTCCCGATCATCGTCCAGGAGTACATCGCGCACGATAGGGAGTTACGGGTCTACTACCTGGCCGGAGCCGTCCACGCCTTCGCGGTGACCAAGGACGCGCCTGACGCCCCCTGGCGTGCGGAGTCATCCGTGTCGGTCACCTCGGTGACGGCTCCGCGGACGGCCGTCGAGGTGGTCCGGAGGCTCGCCGGCCTCTGGGGCCTGACCTACGGCGCCTTCGATCTGCTGCTCACCGATGGAGAGGTGGTGTTCCTGGAGGTCAACGTGGACGGCGACTGGCGCTGGTTCGAGTCGAAGGCCGGCACGCCCGTCGTCTCGATCGCGGCGGCTCTCATGATCAGGAAGCTCCACCTGGCGGCGCTGCGGCACGTGACGCCGACGCCGCCGATCGATATTCTCGATTTCCTGTTACTGGGGACTCGAACCGACCGCCCTGGACGGTCTTCCGTGGTTACCGAGCGATGTGAAATCAAGGAAGGCGCATGAGTCACGCGGCTTCATCTCATCTGAACTGCTCGATACTCGGTCCGCTTGAGGTCAGGGTGGACAATCGTAAGGCTATTATCGGCGCGCCAAAACAGCGGTTACTTCTGGCGGTCCTATTGTGCCGGGTGAACGCGATCATCCCGTCGGCCCAGTTGATGGATGCGCTATGGGGCGAATTACCGCCGCGAACAGCCCGCAAGAATCTCCAGGTATATGTCTCGGCATTGCGCCGAATTGTCGGCGACCGAATCAACTTCCAGGGGTGGGGATACCGGTTCGAGGCCGAGCAGGACGAACTCGACCTCCTCAGGTTCCAGGCGCTGGCCGCGGCCGGGCGCAGCGCGATCCGGAACGGCGACCCCGTCCTGGCCGCCGAGCTGCTGCGGGACGCCATCGGCATGTGGCAGGACCAGCCCCTGGCCGAGTTCTCATCCGTACCGATGATCGCGGGCGAGGTCGACCGGTTCACCGAGCTCTACCTCTCGGTCTATGAGGACTGGGTCGAGCTGGAGATCGAGCTGGGCCGCTACGTCGAGCCCCTGACCGGCCTCGACATCCTCGCGGCGCGGTATCCGACCCGCGAGCGCATCGCCGCGTCGAGAATGACGGCGCTGGCCCGATGCGGGCGTACGGCCGAGGCTCTGTCGCATTTCGAGGCCCTCCGCAGGCACCTGGCCGCCGAGATGGGCATCGATCCGAGCCCGGTGCTCAAGAGCCTCTACCAGGACATCCTCCGGGGTGACGGTTCCCAGCAGCCGGACCGGCTCACCAAGGCGAGCCGGTCCGGGCCCGCCCTGGTGAGGCCGGTTCAGACCGCGGCCAACCAGCTGCCGCGCGACATCGCCGACTTCGTCGGCCGCGAGGCGGAGATCCACCGCGTCGCGAACGAACCGGCCACGGTCACCCTCATCACCGGCGAGCCGGGCATCGGGAAGACCACCCTCGCCGTGCATGTCGCGCACCGGCTGGCCCTGTCGTTCCCTGACGGCGTGCTCGTGGTCGCGCTTCAGCACCGGCGAGGGGTGCTGAGAGCCATCGCGGACATCCAGCGGGAACTCCTGGAAACCGTGGGGTTGAACGTCGAGGGGGTACGCGACGACATCCTCGCCTCGGTGTGGCGGTCCTGGCTCGCCAACCGGAAGCTCCTGCTGATCCTGGACGACGCCCCCGACGAGTCGAGCGTCCGCCTGCTGCTGCCCGGCACCTCGGCGAGCAAGGTCCTGGTGACCAGCCTGAGCAGGCTCAGCGGACTGGAGTCCGTGGCCCGGATCGGCCTGGGAGAGCTGTCCGCCGCCGAGGGGATCGAGTTCCTGAAGAACCTGATCGGCCCGGAGCGAGTGCTCGGCGACCTGCCCGCCGTCATGGCCGTCTTCGATCGGTACGGGCTCTCGCCGCTGACCCTGCGCCTGCTCGGCTGCAGGTTCGCCCGGCTGCCGCACGTGCCTCTCAGCTATCTGGCGGACCGTCTCGGACGGGCCGAGAGCATTCTCGACGAGTTCGTCGCCGGCGATGTGTCGCTACGGGAGCGGTTCGAGGAAACCTACAACCGCCCGTCGTGGACGCACCGTGCCGCGTTCCTCACGCTGGGCGCGCTCGCGGGGCCGCCGTTCAGTCATGACGAACTCGTCGCCGCTCTGCACGGGACCGCCATGCCGGCGGAACGGGTCATCGAATCACTGCTGGAGGCCAACATCCTCTCGGTTCCCGACAGCGAGGTGACCGCCCACTCCATGCACTACACCATGTCACCGCTCGCCCATCGGTTCGCGATCGAACTCCGCCGGACCTGCTCCCTCTGAGTCGGCGGCGGACTCGCCGGCGGACTCGCCGGCGACCGGGGTCACGGGGGCGTCGAGGCCGCGCAGCGCGGGGCTGGTCGAAGCCAGCGCGCAGCCTGCCGCGAGCAGGCCGCCGATCAGGAGCAGCGCGCCCGCGCCGCTGACGTACTCCGCCAGAAGGCCGCCGAGCAGCGGGCCGACCGGCGTGAGGCCCATGCTCGCGACCGTGAACAGCGAGACCAGCCTGCCCATCATCTCGTCCGGCACGAGCGTCGCGACCAGGACGCGCAGCACCACGTTGAGCGCCGGTACCGTGACCATCGCCAGGAAGAGCGGCACGACCGGCCAGTAGGGCCCGAACGGCAGGGCGGCCGCGCAGACGGCGAGCGCGAAGAAGCCGACCACCGCCAGCATCAGCTTCCCCGGCGGCAGGAGATCGCCGATCTTGGCTGACACCGTCGCGCCGAGCAGGCCGCCCAGCCCCATGCCCGCCAGCACGAACCCGGTCGCGGTCGGGTCGCCGCCACGGCCTTCGACGAGCACGATCACCGGCAGCAGCAACGCGTTCGCGACGAGGTTCGCGACCAGGGAGAACATCAGCCCGGCGCGCAGCCCGCGCTGACGCCACAGCCAACGGCCCGCCTCGATGATGTCCGACCGCATCTTGGCCTTCCGCGGCTCCGGAGCGGTCTCCGGGCGGCGGGGAACTTTGGCGATGATGACGCACACCATCGAGATCAGATAGGTGATCGCGTCCACCACGAACGGCACGGCCCGTCCCAGGGCGAACAGGAATCCGCCCAGCGGCGGTCCGGCGAGCGAGGCCGCGTGGCTACGCGCCTCTTCCTGGGCGTACGCCGACGGCAGTTGCTCGGCGGGCACGATCGCGCGGATCGCCGTGGCACGTGCGGGGCTGGAACAGGCGTCCGCCGCGCCGTTCACCACGGCCACCACGATGATGTGCCACAACGCCACCTGCTCGGTGAAGATCGCTACGGCGAGGGCGGACATGGTCAGGAAGCGGACGGCCTCGCTGCCGAGCAGGATTCGGCGCCGGTCCCAGCGGTCCACCCATACCCCCGCGGGGAGGGAGACCAGGATGTTGGTGACGATCCGGCAGGCGCCGGTGACTCCGGCCAGCGCGGCGGAACCCGTGACGGCCAGGACCAGCAGCGGGAAGGCCAGCCAGGTCAGCGTCGATCCCAGCCCGGAGGTCGCCGCGCCGATCCACAGCATCTGGAAGCGGAGGTTGCGGCGCAGTGGCGGTAGCTCGCTCATGGTGCCACCTTCGTCAGCGTGTGTTCCGAGGTTCCCATTCGGTGGTTCACGTCCAGTTCGGACCCGGTATGGCCCTGGTATGCCATCGCTGCGAACACAGCGGCCCCTCCACAGACGGTCAATATTCGTGATCTCCAGTGCCGCGCGGACGGACGTGGAGTTCCGCGAGACCACGGCTGAGGTGGTTGCCACGCCAGCTCAGCCGGTCGAGCGGCGTCACCGGCGTGAGGCCGGGGAAGCGGCTGACGATGGCGGTGAGCGCCACGGTGAGCTCCAGCCTCGCCAGCGGAGCCCCCAGGCAGTAGTGCGGGCCCAGGCCGAACGTCAGGTGGTTGCCGACGGCCGGCCGGTCGAGGTCGAGCAGATCGGGATCCCGGTGGCGCGCGGGATCGCGATTGGCCGCCCCGGTCGACAGCAGGACACGGCTGCCCGCGGGGACGAGCGTGTCCCCGACGCGCACGTCCTCGGTGGCCGTCCGCACGGTGCCGAACGGCCCGGGGGTGTTGAACCGGAGCAGTTCCTCGACGGCCTGCGGCATCTTCGCCGGATGGGCGTGGAGCGCGGCCAGTAGTTCGCGGCGGGCCATCAACTCCACCACGGACATGCCGATCATCTGGGCGGTGCTCTCGTACCCGGCGAGCAGCAGCGTCGCGCAGAGCGAGACGAGCTCGTCCCGGCTGACCTCACCGCCGGGTTCCCACCCGGTGACGATCGAGGAGAGGACGTCGTCACCGGGGTCGGCCAGCCGCCGCCCGACCTCGTCCCGGAAATAGGCGTCGAGCCGATCGAGGTTCGCCGTCACGGCGGCTCGGTCGCGGATCGGGCGGGTGAACGCGGAAGCGGCCCAGGCGTACAGGTCAGGCCGGGCCGCCGGGGCCAGCGCGAACAGCTCGCACATGACCTGGAAGGAGAAGGGGTGCGCGAAGGCCGCCATGAGGTCGAACCGCTGCCGCCTTCCCAGCGGTTCGAGCAGGTCCGAGGCGACCGTCTCGGCGGCCGCCCGGTACGAGCCGATGCGGTACGGCGCGAACGACGGGGTGGCGAGCCTGCGGATTCGCGTGTGGTGCGGCGGGTCGTAGCTGACCAGCGTGACGTCCAGCGCCCGCCTCCGCACCGCCCCCACGGCGCGACCGGCCTGAAGGGAGAAGCGGGGGTCCAGGAAACCGGCACGGACGTCCGCGTCACGAGTGATCATCCATACCGGTTTCCCGGCGGGCGTCACCACCCGCGCCACCGGGCATGCCGCGCGGAACCGCGCGAGACTGGAATAGGGATCGGCGAGGAACGTTCCGTCAAAGGGCGTTCGTGGCTGTGCTTCCCGTTGCTGCGCTTCCCGTTGCTGCGCTTCCCGTTGCTGTGCTTCTCGTGGCGTCATCTGCGGGCCCCTCTCTCTTTGTCCGCCGGTCTGGGGCGATCGGCACCGCTCCGGTCACGAAGTCGGCGGCCGCCGCGGCGCCGCCGGATTCGTTCAGCCGGGCGCCGAGCCACCGCACGCGGTTCCGCAGCGGCTCGTCGTCACAGGCCGCCTTGAGCACCTCGGCACCGCCGGTGAAGCGGACCGCTGCTCCCGAACGCACGCACGCCTCGGCCAGCAGCGGCTGCTCTGATCCGGCCGGGGCGACGGCGAGCGGCCGGCCGTACCTGAGCGCGTTCAGGACCGGGGAGGTGGTGCCGTTCGTCAGCACCAGGTCGGCCAGTTCGATCAGCGGGCCCATCCACGGCCGGCGGACCACCACGACATCCGCGTCCGCGGCCGGGTGCGGAGCGCCGGAACGCGCCTGTTCGACAACGGCCTGGAACGGGCCGCCGGTGAAGGTCACGTTCAACCTCGGCCACAGGCTCTCGCCGCCGAACACCCGGCCCAGGTGCACGTAGACGACAGGCTTGCCCACCCGGGCCAGGTGCCCGGCCAGCCGGTCCAGCGCGGGTGGATCGGCGCGGGGTTCCCATGAGCACGGCCCCACGTGGTGGACGCCTTCGGGCAGGACCGCGCCGGGGTACTCCAGTGCCGGATCACCGCGCAGCAGCAGACCCGCCCCGATGAGAGGGCGGTCCGGCCGCCGGTCGCGGCGGTACGGCAGGCCGGCCTGTTCGCGGGTGGCACGGTAGTGGCGCAGCAGCTCCCGCAGCCGCCATTCCCGCAGGACGACACGCTCCGGCTCCCCCTCGACCTGGTCGCGGTAAGGCCACAGGTGCGCCGCGAATCCCAGTACCGTCACCGGCAGGTCGAGCGTCTCGGCGGCGAGGAGCACGCCGTGGCAGAGGAGGGAGGTGACCACGGCATCGGCCCGGACGTCGCGGGCCGCGTCCAGCACCGCTCGATACTGGGACATCCCGGTCTCGACCCAGCGGCCCACCGAGAAGGCGCCGGCTCCGCCGTACTCGTCCGCGGGAAGGATGGGCAGGGCCGTCTCACGCAGCGCCGTCGCCGTGCCGGGCCGGGCGAGGGTGAAGACGGAGTGGCCGCGCCGGCGCAGTTCCAGCCCGACCGCCACGGCCGGGTACAGGTAACCGGGATCGCTGAACGGGCACAGGAGGACGTTCATGCAGGTCCGGCCGGATCGAGGCCGAGGTGGTGGGCGAGAAAGGTGATGGCGTCGGCGAGCAGCGCGGTCTTTCTCGACGCCGCTCTGGCGCCGTGGCCGACGTCCCGTTCCAGCCGGTACAGGAACGGCCCGGGAGCGGCGGAGCCGTGCTGGAGCGCGGCGCACATCTTGCGGGAGTGCGACGGATCCACGCGGGTGTCGGCATCGGCGACGGCGAACAGCACCGGCGGATACCGCAGCCCCTCCCTCGCCCGGTGGTAGGGCGAGTAGGCGTGCAGGGCGCGGAACTCGCCGGCGTCCCGCACGCTGCCGTACTCCGCCCGCCAGCTCGGTCCCATGCCCAGACGCTCGTAGGCGAGCATGTCGAGCAGCGGCGCGACGCAGACGACGGCGGCGTATTTCTCCGGGTGCTGGGTGAGCGCGGCTCCGGCCAGCAGTCCTCCGTTGGACTCGCCCAGGACGCCGAGCCGGTCCGGGCCGGTCCAGCCGTGCTCGATCAGGAAGTCGGTGGCGGCGTCGAAATCGTCGAAGACGTTCTGCTTGCGCACCCCCGTGCCGGCGCGGTGCCACTCCTCGCCCTCCTCGCCACCGCCGCGCAGGCACGGGATCGCGTAGATCCCGCCCGCCTGGACCCAGGCCAGCGCCTGCGGCATGTAGCCGGGTGACATCGACATCCCGAAACCGCCGTATCCGGTCAGGACCGCCGGACGCGGCCGATCCGGCTCACCACCCGGGGAGAGGATGAACATGCGGACCGGAGTGCCGTCGTGGGAGTCGAACGTCACCTGGCAGGTCTTCACCTGGGAGGGGCCGGTCGCGACGGACCGCGACCACGGCTCGGTCGTGCCCGCGCGGGCGTCGTATCGCAGCACCCGCGGCGGCGTCGTGTGGTCGCAGTAGCTGAACCAGACCTCATGCCCGCCCTCAGGCCGTACGGTGAACCGGCCGACGTCTCCGCTTCCCGGCAACGGCACGGTCGCCAGTTCGCCCCCGTCGGCCAGGTCGTGGACGGCGATCTCGGATACGGCGTGCCGGCTCCAGGAGACCAGGGCGAGGGGACGCGGCAACTCCGCGTCCAGCAGCGGCACGAAGTCCTCGAGCACCGCGTCCGGCCGCTCGGGGATCAGCGTCCGCCAGTTCGCCGGCGTGGGGTCGGCGGCGGTCGTCACGACGATCCGGCCCCTCGGCGCGTCGAGGTCGGTGCGCAGCCACACGGGATCGGACGGCGTGGTCCCCGGGGCGATCAGCAGCCTGCTGCGCACCCGCGTGTTCTCCTGGACCGGACGCAGTTCCGGGCCGCTGCGCAGGTCGGCCAGCCACAGGTCGGTGGCGGTGTCGGCGCCGGTCGTCGCGGAGATCGTGAGCCAGCGGCCGTCCGGCGTCACGGCGACGCTGTAGAACCGGGTCTTCTCCTGGCCGTCGCCGAAGATCAGGATGTCGCCGGCCGGATCGGATCCGACGTGGTGGAGATAGACCCGCCGGTGGTACCTGTCCTCGCCGGGATCCTGCCGAGGAGGGAGCCGTCGCACGTAGTAGTAGGACCGGCCGCCCGGCAGCCAGGCGACGGGAGATCGCCGCACCCGGTCGATCGGGCCGTCGACCACGGCTCCGGTCGCCACGTCGAGCACCCTGAGCAGGGAATCCTCGGTGCCGCCCGTGGAGAGCTGGAAGGCGAGAAGGTCGCCTTCCAGCGAGGGATGCCACGCCTCCAGCACGGTGCGCCCGCCCGGGTCCAGGGCCAGTGGGCTCACCAGCGGGCGCTCCGTCCCGTTCTCCGACACCATCAGCGTGGGATGGTCCTCGCCGGGTTCTCTGCGGGTGTAGAAGATCCGGTCGCCGCGTGGCCGGGGCACCGAGGTCAGGGGGATCCGGCTGAGCCGGGCCAGCGTCGCGTGCCACTGGTCCAGGTGCGGCCATCGAGCCCGCTCGCCGGTGAGCAGTGCTTCCTGTGCCGATGTCCAGGCGAGGGTCCGCTCGTCGCCTCCGTCTTCGAGCCAGCGGTAGGGGTCGGCGATGAGGTGGCCGTGGAAGTGGTCCGCCGCCGCGGTCCGGGGGGCGTCCGGGTAGCGCACAGTGCCCTTCCTCCGTCTCACGCCCGGAGGCGGCCGGTCGAACTCAGGTAGTCCAGGAGGGCCGCATCCACCGTGTCATGAAATTCCGCCAATACCGTGATTTCATCCGCGTATTGGTACGACTCCTCGCACGTGATCCATCTGCCCTCGGTCTGCCCGGCCGGTAGGTAACCGTCGCGGACCGTGCCCACCTGCCAGCCGGGTTTGCCCGCCGTCTCCCAGCAGCTGAAGAGGGTGCCGTCGGCGTTCACGACCGCGCCGTACTTTCCGTCCTTGAACGAGCACGCCTGGCAGGGGCGGTGCGCGCGCGGGCGCGGCACCGTGAACCCGAGGTCCACCGCGCGACGCTGCCACCGTGTGAACCGGCCCGCCAGTTCGGTGGAGAACTTCAGTTGGTTGCCGTAGCCGATGCCCACATCGCCGACCCGGGCGAAGTGGAGCGAGCACCGGGCCGGGTCCAGCCCGTCCGCGAGCCGCTCGACCAGCGCGTCGATCCCCTCGAAGTTGTGGTGGGAGACGTTGACCCGGATGTCGCACCTGATCGGGGTGACCGCCGTCACCTGGGCCATGTTGGCGACGATGGCGTCGAAGGTGCCGCCACCGCTCCGGCGTACCCGGATGCGGTCGTGCTCGGGCCGATCACCGTCGAAGGTCACCTGGACGTCCCGCAGACCGAGATCGGCCAGTTGCCTGGCGAGCGGCGGGGTCAGCAGCGTGCCGTTGGAGGTCATGCTCGCCCGGAGCAGCCCATAGTCCGCGGCACGCGCGAGCAACTCCCGGCAGCCCTGCGGATTCAGCAGCGGCTCTCCCCCGAAGAGCATGAGCACGAGCCGGTCCATGCCCGACTCCGCCATCCGCCGCCCGGTGAAGTCGAGGACGGAGGTGATGGTGTCCGAGGTGAGCCGGGAATAGGCGATCCGCGGCGGACGGCTGCCGCCGGCGGCGTCCTGGTCGACGTTCTGGAAGCAGTAGGCGCAGCCGAGATTGCAGTTGGTGCTCGTCAGCACGGTCAGGGAGTAGTTCTGGTAGCCGCGTGTGCTGAGCAGGCCCTGCTCGCTGAGGTGCCGCTCGGCGGCCGGCCGTAAGGCGCGCGTGGCCGTGAGATGTTCGTTCTTGAGGCGGGCGATCCCGCCAGGCCCCAGGAACCACCAGCCGTGTTCCCCTCGGAGCATGCGCGGCCCCACCTCGGCTTCGCGGTGCCGGCCTTTGTTCATCGAACCCTCCGTGCTTCACGATGAGGGTTCCCGGTCTCCGCGGGAGACCGGGAACCGAAGGGGGACCTAGCTGTCGTGCTCCTGGTGGATGCCACACCAGGGAGTCTCTTCGCCCTCCTCGGAGTGCGCCACGACCTCGGGGGCCTCGGCGTCCACGATCTCCGGCTCGGTCTCGGGGCTCAGGTTGTCCTCATTGGGCTCGGCCATGCCGGCGCTCCTCACTATCAGGGCGAATGCCGTTTCATCGGGCGAACCACACGCTAGGGACGGCCAGTTTGGGGTCAGTATGGCGACGGCATGGCGCCGCCATACTGGCCCAAAACCCGCCGTCAGTAGCGTGTGGCCCATCAGTCGCCGAGACCCTGCGGCAGGCGTGACCAGGAGGTAACCGATGAACGGACACGACGCTGAGACCCGGCCGACGTCGTTCGACGCGTTGACATCCCTGCGCGAGGCGGGTCATCCCATCGATCTGCTCAACGAGCGGCAACGACAGGTGTTCGCCGAGCTGAGCCGGCCGGAGATCGAACTTCTCAACTCCATCAAAACCCGCCTCGACGCGGCGGCGGGCGAGGTCGAGGGCCAGGAGCTCAAGCTGATATGAACGCCATGGCCGCTCGCCCCGCCCGCCGGAACGTCGTCATCTTCTTCATCGACCTCGTCGGCTGGACCGAGTTGGCCGAGCGGCTCGACCCTGAGCTGCTCAGAAGCGTTCTGGACCGATACTACGAGGCGTGCACGTCAGGCATCATCGAGCACGGCGGCGTGGTGGAGAAGTACATCGGCGACGCGATCATGGCCACCTTCGGCATTCCGATCAGCAGTGAAGACGATGCTCTCCGGGCGGTCCGCGCCGCGCACGCCGCCCTCACCCGGGTACGGGAGCTGAGCGACGGGCTCGCGCCCACCCACGGGATCCGGTTGGACGTGCACTGCGGCATCTCCGCCGGGGAGGCGATCGTCATCGATTCGCCGGGATCGGACCTGCGCGTCATCGGGGACATCGTCAACACGGCAAGCCGGCTGCAGTCGGCCGCGGGCACCGGCGAGGTCCTCGTCGGCGACGACGTCGCACGCATGGTTCGATCCCAGGTACGCCTGGAACCCGTGCCGCCGCTCACCCTGAAGGGCAAGAGCAGCCCGGTGCGGGCATGGCGGCTGCTGTCGCTGGAACCCGAAGCCCGCCACGACGAGGACGAGATCCCCCTGATCGGCCGCGCCGACGAGATGGAGCAGCTCCACCAGGCATACCGCCGGGTGACACAGGGACGCCGGTGCTGCGTCGTGACCCTGCTCGGCACGCCCGGCATCGGGAAGTCCCGGCTCGTACGCGAGTTCCACGGCTCCCTGCCCGAGGACGTCGCGGTACTCACCGGCCGCTGCCCTTCGTACGGCGCGGGCATCACCTACCGCCCGATAGCCGAGATGCTGGAATCCCTCAACGGTGCGGGCCCGGTCATCGCCGCCACGCTGGAGCCGGCGAGCGTCCTCACCCTGCGCGGCCTCGCGACCCTGCGCCGGGCCGAGGAGGACTCGGGGGTGGAGGAGATCTCGCGCGCGGTGAGATCCCTGTTCGAGACGCTGTCCCAGGACAGGCCCCTGGTGGTGGTCTGGGAGGACCTGCACTGGGCCGAGCCGACTCTGCTGGATCTGATCGAAGACCTCGCGGCCTGGCTGCTGGACGTGCCCGTCCTGCTGATCTGCGTGGCCAGGCCCGAGCTGCTCACCACGCGGACCACCTGGGGAGGCGGCATGGCGTGCGCCGTCGCCCTGGAGCTCGGCCCGCTCGGCGGGGCGCAGATGGCACGCCTGGTCACCGAGTTGTGCACACACCGGAAACCGCCCGCCGAGGTGGTCGCGCACGGCACTGATCGACTGTGTCTGCGGGTCGCCGAGAGCTCGGACGGCAACCCGCTCTTCGCCGATCTGATGCTGGAGACGCTGATCGAGGAGGGCGAGGACGCGCCGCTCTCCCCCACGATCCAGGCGCTGCTCGGCGCACGCCTGGACCGGCTCGGCGACGGTGAGCGAAACGTGCTCGAATGCGCCGCGACGATCGGCCACCTCTTCACCTCGGACAAACTGCGAATCCTGGTCCAGGATGACCTGGACGGCCAGGCCGGGATGGACGAACTCATCCGGCGGCTGCTACGGCAACGCATGATCCGGCGTGCGGCGTCTCCGGCTTCGTTCCAGTTCACCCAGACACTCACCCGGGACACCGTCTACGCCCTGACCCGCAAGGATTTACGGGCCACCTGGCATCTGGCCCTTGCCGACGCGCTTTCCGCTCGGATGGAGACCTCGGCCGAAGGGGCGTCGTTCGAGGAGTCGTCGCAGGGGGACTACGCCCATCATCTGGAGACCGCCTGCCTGCTCAAACGAGAGGTCCAGCCGGACGACCCGCTGTTGCCGACGCTCACCGTACGCGCCGCCCGGGCCCTGATCGACGAGGGCACCCACGCGCTGCACCGCAAGGACCTGCCCGCCGCCATCTCCCTGCTGGAACGGGGACGTGCGCTGCTTCCCGCGGGAAACCCCGGGCACCGGCCGCTGGCCGTACGCATCTGCGACGCCGGGCTGGCGCGTGGCGACCGCGACCGGTCGTCGACCGCGCTCGACACGGCCGAACGAATGCTGCCCGACGACCCGAGGAACCTGCTCACCTGCGCGATACAGCGCGAGATGCTGGCCGTACGCTCCGGAATCCGGCCGTTCGCCCCTGAGCCTCTCGGTGACCTGCTCGCCGCCGACCCGGACGACGACCTGAGCTGGTGCCGGTTCCACCAGTTGGAGGCGCTGGCGCAGCTGGGCGAGGGACGCTTCGGCGCCGCGGAGGCGGCATTGCGCGACGGGTTGGCCCGCGCCCGGTCCCTGGGCGACCGCTACGAAGAGAATCGCCTGCTCAGCGGGCTGTGCGAGCTGGCGCAGTGGTCGCCCACGCCCATCGGGGAAAGCCTCACGCTCTGCGCCGACCTGGCGGCCAGGTTCAGTGGCGACCGGGCCCTGCTCGTACCCGTACTGATCACCCAGGCCCGCCTCCTGGCCCTCTCGGGCGACATCGCCGCCGCTCAGACCGTCCTCGTCACCGCCGGCCGGCACACGAGCGATCTTCATCTCGGCCTGGCGGCGACCGCGGTCATCCAGGTGAAGGGACTGGTGGAGGCGCTCGCCGGTCAGCACGCGACAGCGGAGGCGCTGTTCAGGCAGGGCGCGGCGGCCCTGCACACGGCGGGCCAGACGGGCCCCGCCACCACACTGGAGGTGTACGCGGCACGCGAGCTGCTCCGACAGGGCAACCTCCCGGAGGCCGCCCAGGCGCTGGACCGGCTGACCGCGACCGGCGACCGGCTCCAGTCGCGCGGCGAGCTGATCCTCATCGCCCTGCGGTCCCGGCTCGAATCCGCCGACGGCGACCACCGCACGGCGCTGGCCCTCGCCGCCCAGGCCGAGGAACGGCTGGACCGGACCGACGACCCCTGCCTCCAAGGCGATGTGCTGGTCGAACTCGCCGCCACCTACCGTACGGCGGGCCGTACCGCCGACGCGGCCGACGCGGCGGCACGCGCACTGCGGCACTTCACGAACGCGGGCGCGAACCTGCCCGCCGAACGGGTCCGCAGGTGGCTCACCGGTGTGGCGGAAGGAGATCAGTGACGGAGCCGCCCTGGCGTCGGGAACGGCGCGAGCACTACCCCGGCATGCCCGCCTGGAGCCTGGCCACCTCCCGCCAGGCGCAGGAGGAGTTCCCGGTGAGCCGCCAGGAGGAGGTCACCAGGGAGTGGGCGATGGCCGGGGCCGACGGATCGGGCGTGCGCGTCTGCGTGGTCGACAGCGGTGTCGACGGCGGGCACCCGCGCGTCGGCGGGCTGGAGCGATCGGTGGTGGTCGCTCGCGACGACGACGGGGAACCGACGCTCATCGACTGCGATCCGGTCGATCCCGCAGGCCACGGTACGGCGTGCGCCGGCGTGATCCGGTCGATCGCGCCGGGGGTCGCGCTCTCGTCGGTGCGGGTGCTGACCGACGGGAAGAGCGGCACCGGCAAGGCCCTGCTGGCAGGACTCCGCTGGGCCATCGACGAGGGCTTCGACCTCATCAACCTCAGCCTCTCGACCACCAGGGCCGAGTTTCAACCGGCGCTCCGCGACCTGGCCGACCGCGCGTACTTCCGGCGTTGCCTCCTGATCGCCTCGGCGCACAACATGCCGGTGCTGAGTTTTCCGTGGACCTTCTCCTCGATCGTCTCGGTGGCCAGCCACGACGAACCCGATCCGTTGACCTATTACTACAATCCCGCGCCACCGGCCGAGTTCTACGCGCGCGGCGTCAGGGTCCCGGTCGCCTGGCCGGGCGGCAAGGAGGTCAGCAGCACCGGGAACAGCTTCGCCGCACCCCACATCACCGGCATCTGCGCGGTCATCATGAGCAAGCACCGATGGATGACGCCGTTCCAGATCAAGTCGGTGCTCTACCTCACCGCCGACAACGTCGCCGCATCCAACGGAGGCACCCATGTCCCTACATGATCCACTGCCTTCCGAAGGCACCGACATCACTGAGCGGCGACTGCTGCAGTCCATCGTGGAAGTGGCCCGCCACGTGTTCGACTCGGCCGCGGCATCGATCTTCCTCGTGGACGACGACACCGGAGAACTGGTCTTCGAGGCGGTGTCGGGCGAAGGCGAGAAGCACCTGCTGGGGATGCGTTTCCCGGCAGGCACCGGCATCGCGGGCTGGGTCGCGGCAAGCGGCCAGCCCCTGATCGTCGACGATGTGTCAGAGGTGACGCAGTTCGCCCACGACGCGGCCGAGTCCACCGGCTACGTGCCCCGCAGCATCATGGCGGCACCGCTCATCCGCTACGAGGAGTGCATCGGCGTGCTGGAGGTGCTGGACCGCTCGAACCCGACCCGCGGCGACCTCGCCGACGTGGACCTCCTCGCCCTGATCGCAGCCCAGGCCGCCTACGGCCTCGAACTCCTGCTTCGCCTACGGCATGCGAACACCACCCCCACCGACGACATCCACGTGTTGCTGCAACGGATCGCCGCCCGGATACCCAAGGGCGCACGGACCACCCACCCGACAGCCGCGAAGCTCCTCGCCATGGCCGACGACCTCCTCGCCTGACGGCCGCATCGGCCTGCGCGACGCCATGGCAGCCCCGGGCCCGCGCCGGTGACTTCGGCCCCGTTTGGTTGTTTCGCCGTTCCGGGAGAGGCGGGAGCCTCGGAGGTCCGGGTTGACAGGCCGACTGCGCGTATCGCTATTCTCAATATATGAACAGTTCTTCAGATGAGCAATCGTCGGCTGTCGACGACTGCGCCATCCGGGTGGTGGATGCCCCCCGGGTGGCGGCGGTGCGTGAGCGGATGCCCGCGGGGCAGGATCTGGACGACACCGCGGAGGTGTTCGGGTTGCTGTCGGACCCGGGCCGGCTGCGGCTGCTGCTGGCGCTGCTGGAAGGCGAGATGTGCGTGTGCGATCTGGCCGCGGTGAGCGGGCAGAGCGAGTCGGCGGTGTCCCATGCGCTTCGGCTGCTGCGAGCCCACCGCGTGGTGACGGCCCGCCGCGCGGGCCGGATGGCCTTCTACCGGCTGGAGGACGCACACGTGCGGATGCTGCTCGACCTGGCGCTCGCGCACACCGAGCACACCCAGGCCATCCACCCCGAACGGGACGGGAACCACTGATGGGCACCGGGCACCGACACGGACACGGGCAGGGACACGCGGGGGGACGGCATCGGTGGCGGCTCGCCGTCTCCTTCGCGCTCATCGGCTCCTACTTCGTCGTCGAGCTGGTCTACGGGTTGTTGTCGGGCTCCCTGGCGTTGCTGTCGGATGCCGGGCACATGGCCGCCGATGTGGTGACCTTGGGCGCCGCGCTGGTGGCCACCCGGATCGCCACCCGCCCAGACGCCACGGGCCGCCGCAGTTACGGCTCCTACCGGGCGGAGGTGTTCGCCTCCCTGCTGGCGGTGGTGCTGATGCTCGGCGTGGCGGTGTACGTGGTGGCCGAGGCCGTGGGGCGGATCGGCGCCACCGCCGAGGTCTCCTCCGGGCCGATGCTCGTCGTGGGAGCCGTCGGCCTGGTCATCAACGTCATCGTGTTGCTGCTGCTGCGCTCCGGCGCGGCGGAGAGCCTGAACGTCAAGGGCGCCTATCTGGAGGTGGTGGCCGACACCGCCGGGTCGGTCGGCGTCATCGCCGCGGGCTGGCTGGTGGCGGCGACGGGCCTGCCGATCTGGGACACGCTGGTCGCCCTGGCCATCGGGATCTTCGTGGCCGTGCGCGCCGTCTCGCTGGGTCGGCAGGTCTTCGCGGTCTTGGGCCAGCATGTCCCGGCCGGTATGGATCCGGCCGCCGTCGCCCGGGATCTGGGCGCCGTCGAGGGCGTGCGTGACGTCCACGACCTGCATCTGTGGACGTTGACGTCCGGCATGCACGTGGCCACGGCCCATTTGGTCACGCAGGACGGCGCCGACCCTCACGCCGTCCTGGACCAAGCCCGCGACCTGCTGCGCGGGCGGCACGGCGTGGCTCACGCCACGTTGCAGGTCGAACCGGCCGATCACGTCGGCTGCGACGAACTGGGCTGGTGAACGCCACCATCACACCGGCCCCTGCTCCACCCTCTCCATTCCCCCTGCCTCCCCCTTGGAGATGGTCATGACCGTCCCGCTCACCTCAGGAATGCCCGGCAGGCACGTCGCCCCGGCCTGTCACGCTCGCATACGGCGGGCGACGTCTCACGCTCGCATACGGCGGGCGACGTCGTGCAACGCCGCGGCGAGCCGGTCGACGTCGCCAGCTGAGGTGAACAGGGCAGGGGTCACCCGGACGCAGTCGCCTCTGGTCACACCGCCGCGCCGTACGGTGAAGATCCGATAGCGGCTCATCAGGTAGTCGCTGATGGCGACGTTGTCGGCTTCGGAGGTCCGCCCGCTCACCCGGAACGCGGTGATGGTGCCGTACATGGCGGGTTCTTCGGGCGTGAGGATCTCCAGGTTGGGGATGTGGCGTACCTGGTGGACCCACCGGTCGCGCAGGTAGCGCAGGCGTGACTGCTTGACCGGGGCGCCGAGGGAGTCGTGGAAGTCCAGGGCGGTGCCGACCGTGAGGATCGGGGCGACGTCCATGGTGCCGGAGTGGACCCGTGAGCGGATGTCGCCGGCGGGATAGGTCTCATCGGCGAAGACCAGGTCGATGTCGGCCAGGCGGTCCTTGCGGATGTAGAGGAATCCGGCTCCCAATGGGGCGCCCATCCACTTGTGCAGGGAGAAGCCGGCGAACTCGGCGTCCAGATCGGCGATCGTGAAGTCCAGGTGACCCCAGGAGTGGGCGGCGTCGACGATGACGTCCACTCCGTGGGTGCGGGCCATCGCGATGATCTCTTTCACCGGGGTCACCAGGCCCGTGCGGTTGTTCATGTGGGAGAGCAGGAGCAGCTTGACCTTCGGATGGGCGGCGAAGGCGTGGGCGTAGGCGTCCAACACCGCCTGGCGGGTCGCCGGTTCGGGGATGACCAGCTTCTCGACATGCACTCCCCGGCGGCCACGCAGCCAGTTCATCGTGTACTGCATGCTGTGATAGTCGAGGTCGGCGTACATCACCGCGTCGCCCGATCGTAGAGCGCGGTAGCCCGCGATCAGGTTCTGCAGGGCTTCGGTGCCGCCGCGGGTGAGGGCGATCTCCTCCATCGTGACGCCCAGGAGGGTGGCGATACGCTGCCTGACCTGATCGGCCTGGGCCTTGTAGGTGGTCCGCAGCAGGTGGGAGTTGACCTTGTTGAGGTGGTCGACGTTGCGGTGGTAGGCGTGGCGCACCGGCTCGGGCATGATCCCGTAGTAGCCGTTCTCCAGGTTGACGAACTCCGGGCTGACCCGGAACCGTCGCGCGACGGCCCGCCATACGGTCTCGTCGCGGGCCAGCAGGTCGGGGTCGACGCCGGCGGGTATCCGCACCGGCTCGGCGTCCGCTCGTCCGTGCAGGCCGGAAAGGGTCATCAGCGCGCCCGCGCCGGCGACCATCGTACGCCTGGACATGGTCATCTCAGCTCTCCCAACGGCTCGACAGGCTTCGCATGGCCCAGGCGTCGTGACAGTCGCGGGCCGCGTCCCAAGTGTGCGCACGATAGCCCCGCCGTACCGGGATTGGGCGGTGCCGGGCGCGCCGCATCGACCGGAAATGCACATAAATGGCACTAATTCCATCTGATGCGAGAGGACTTCATCCGGCGATTCGAATTTGCCGTATTTTGCAAAGTTCTATGTCTTCACCGGGCGCGTCCTGCCGACCTGTGGGCATCATCTCTTTCGATGTTCACGACACGATCAGTGCGCCGCCACCGGCCGGCCGGATCTTTCTCCGGCCGGATGGTGGCGAATGCGCTGATCGCCGTGTATCTGGTGGTGGGGCTGGCGTTCACGCACGGCGGCGCCTGTGCAGCCCTGATCATCTCCGAAGCGGCGGGGCATGCCGGCCACACGGCGCAGTACGCGCCCACCACGACGGGGTCACCGGGGTCGGGGTGTTCTCATGACGATCTGCCCTCAGGCCACCGCCATGGGGCGGAGCATGACACCTCGACGGCCACCGTGCCCGGCGCGGAAATGCCGGCGGCCGAGCCGAGTGCCACGCCGGTCCTTTCCTGCCTTCCTACCGAGCGGAATGTCCGCACGTCCTACGACAATTCCACGTTTCCGAACCCACGCCCGCCGAACCTTTATGTGATGCGTATATAGGCCGAGGTGTGACCGCCCGCCACAAGGTGGCAGGCGGTCCGTCACCGATCCTATTCCTGACGTGACCATTTCCGGCGCCACGTCCATCCGCATCGGGGATTCAGCAATGACACCGCGCAACGCGGCCGCATGCCTGGAGCACGCGGCCTGTGCCACATATCCAGCACTCGGCCTCACCATCGGCAACACGCCGCTGACCTACATCTGCGAACCGCACGCGCCCGAAGGACCCGGTTTCTGGGCCAAGCTCGAAGGCTTCAACCCCGGAGGGATCAAAGACCGCCCGGCCCTGCACATGGTCCGCCAGGCCCGCGCACGGGGCGACCTCAAGCCGGGCGGGACGATCGTGGAGTCCACCAGCGGCACGCTCGGGCTCGGGCTTGCCCTGGCCGGCATCGTCTTCGGCCACCCCGTCGTCCTGGTGACCGACCCCGGCATGGAACCGCTCATGTGCCGGCTGCTGACCTCCTACGGCGTGCGCCTGGAGATCGTGCCCGAACCACATCCCACGGGCGGCTGGCAGGAGGCCCGCCGTGTCCGCGTCCGGCAACTGGTGCGGGACCTGCCCGGCTCCTACTGCCCGGACCAGTACAACAACCCCGACAACGTCGCCGGCTACGCCGGACTGGCCCACGAGCTTCTCACCCAGCTCACCCGGATCGACGTCCTGGTCTGCTCGGTCGGGACCGGCGGGCACAGCGCCGGCATCCACCGGGTGCTCCGCCAGCACTTTCCGCACCTGGAGCTCGTCGGAGTGGACACGGTGGGCTCCACCATCTTCGGCCAGCCCGACCTGCCTCGCCTGATGCGCGGCCTGGGCAGCAGCATCCACCCGCGCAACGTCGCCTATGACTCCTTCAGCGAGGTGCACTGGGTCAACGCCGCCGAAGCCGCCTGGACCTGCCGCGACCTGGCCGCGCGGCACTACATCTCCGGAGGCTGGAGCACCGGCGCGGTCACCCTGGTGGCCCGATGGGCGGCGGCGAGCGGGCCACCCGGGCGCTGCGTCGTCGCGGTGTTCCCGGACGGGCCGTGGCGCTACTGGAACACGATCTTCGACGATGAGTTCTGCCACGCCAACGACCTGCTCGCCGCCGCCCCGGCCGCCGAGCCGGATGAGATCGCCGTCCCCGGCGAGCGTAAGGTTTCCCGCTGGACACGCTGCACCTCGGTAATCGATCCGCTCGCCGATGCGGAAGGGCGGCCTCAGTGATCGCGACGCTGCGCCAGTTCCGCTCCTTCAGCCGCCCGATCCAGATCCTCCAGATCAACCAGGTAGGCATCAACCTGGGCTTCTACATGCTCATGCCGTACCTGGCCCAGCACCTGGCCGCCGATGCGGGCCTGGCCGTGTGGATCATCGGACTGATCCTCGGGCTGCGCAACATGAGCCAGCAAGGGTTGTTCCTCATCGGCGGCACGCTGTCGGACCGCGTCGGCTACAAACCCGTGATCATGGCGGGGTGCGCGCTGCGCACGATCGGGTTCACCCTGTTCGGCCTGTCCACTTCGCTGCCGGGCCTGCTGCTCGCCGCCGTGCTGACCGGTATGGCCGGAGCGCTGTTCAATCCCGCTGCCCGCGCCTATCTGGCCCACGAGGCGGCAGGTCGCAAGGTCGAGGCGTTCGCCGTGTTCAACGTCTTCTACCAGGTGGGCATCCTGGCCGGGCCGGTAGCCGGAGTCGCTCTGCTCGGCGTCGGCTTCCAGGCGGTCTGCCTGTCCGCGGCGGCGATCTTCGCCGTGCTCACCGTCGTGCAGGGGGTGTGCCTGCCCGCCCGCGCGGGAGCGGAGGCCGACTCCCACCGGCCGGTCCTGCACGAGTGGCGCGAGGCGTTCACCAACCGGCCCTTCCTGGCCTTCGCCGCCGCGATGATCGCCTCCTACGCGCTGTCCTACCAGATGTATCTGGGACTGCCGCTGGAGGTTCGGCGGGTATCAGGCGCCGATTCGGGCGTGGTGGCGCTCTACGTCATCTCGGCCGTGCTGGGGATAGTCGGACAGGTCCGGATCACCGCCTGGTGCGGTTCGCGCTGGAGCCGGGGGCAGGCCATCGCGCGCGGGCTCGCCCTCATGGGCCTGGCCTTCGTGCCCCTGATCGTCTCCGCTCACCTCACGCCCCCGCCGCAACTCGTGCTGGCCCCGGTGATCGTGTGCACCGTGATGCTCACCACCGGCACCCTGATGGCCTTTCCGTTCGAGATGGCGACGGTCGCCGACGTGGGCGGCGGGCGGCTCATCGGCACCTACTACGGCCTGTACAACCTCCTCTCCGGCGCCGGGATCCTGCTGGGCAATCTGGTCAGCGGCGCCGCGATCGACCTCACCGAGGGCTCTGCATGGGCGAGTCTGCCCTGGGTGCTGCTGGTCTTCGCGGGCCTGCTGTCCGCGCTCGCCGTACGACGCCTGGACCGCGCGGGACGACTGGCCGCCCCGCGACGCGGACCAGCCGTGACGACGACCTGACACCGCATGCCGGGATCCACCGGATCACCGCCTTCGCCCGCCGGCCCGCCAGGCGGAGGCGAGCGAGAGGTACGGGCGTCGCGGTGTTCCGCGGCGAAGCGTGACCTACCCTTGCACCGTGACCGGAGCGGATGTGGAGAGGCAGGCCAGGTGCGGCTCGGCAATCTGGAACGCTCGATCATGGAGGCCCTGTGGGGACATCCTGAGGGAATGCTCGCCCAGGAGGTGGCCGACGCGCTCGCTTCGCGGCCCGCGGTGACGACGGTCCTGACGGTCCTGGTGCGGCTCTCACGCAAAGGGCTGGTGTCGCGGGAACGGGCAGGACGCGCTCATCTCTACAAGGCGACCGGCGACAAGGACGCGTTCGTCGCCGAGACGATGCGCGCCGCCCTGGCCGAGGCCGGCGATGTGGAGGCCGCGGTGAACCGCTTCGTGGTGACCGTCTCCCCCGAGGTCACCGCCGCCCTCCGGGCCGCCCTGGAGGTGCCGGGCGGGGACCCCTCATGACTCCCTGGCTGATCGCGGCAAGCGTGGCGCTGGCGCCCATCGTGCTCGGCGGGCGCCTCGCGCGAGGGCTGGCCACCGCGCGGTGGGCCAGCCACCACCCGCGTGCCGCGCTGACGCTGTGGCAGGCGATCGGCCTGGCCGGCGGGCTGGGGGCGGTCGGCGTCGGCCTGGTGGCCGCGGTCGCCCCGCTCGCGGCGGCGTTTCCCCATGGCATGCACACGTTGGGCCATCAGGTCCTGGACGGGAGCGGGTTCGCCGGACTCGGCATGGCACACATCGCGGCGCTGCTGTGGTCGGCGGCTCTGATCGCGTGGCTGGCCAGCCACACCGCGCACACCACCGTGAAGACCATTCGCGAGCAGCGCCGCCAGCGACTCCTCCTCGACGTGCTCGCCGACCACTCTCCCGAGCACGACGCCTACGTGCTGCCGAGCCCGAAGCCGACGGCCTACTGCGTGCCCGGATGGCCTCCCCGGATCGTGCTCAGCCGCGGCACCCTGAACCTGCTCGACCCAGCGGAGTTGCAGGCCGTCCTGGCCCATGAACGCGCCCACGCGGCGGGGCGGCACGATCTTCTGCTGCTGCCGTTCATCGCGATCGCCCGCGCCTTCCCCTGGGTGCCCGCCGCCAGGACCGCTCGGACGGCGGTGCCGGTGTTGCTGGAGATGATCGCCGACGACCAGGCCCGCCGCGCGCAGGGCGACCGCGTCCTCGCGCACGCCATCCTCAACATGATCGAGTCGGCGGGCGGCCCTGCCGCGACACTGGCCTTGGCCGACTCGGCGGTCCTGCAGCGGGTCGAGCGTCTCCTGCGGGCGAGCGAGCAAGAACGGCAGTGGGTACCGGCAGCCGCCTACTCGACCGCGGCGGCACTCCTCAGCGGCCCCCTGGCGGTGATGGTGGCGCCGATGCTGTGCGGGATCCTCTGGCCGGTTTGACGCCCTGACCCTGATGGCCGTCGCATCGGGACTCACTCACAGCAGGGTGCTCCAGTACGACCAGAACCGGACGCCGATCATGGTGAGGATCCCCAGGAACCAGACCGTGACCACCACCGCGTGATAACCGACCATCGTCTCGACCACCCGGTGCCCGCCGGCGGGCAGGAACGGGCGGCGCCGCAGGTTGTGCAGGGTGACGTAGAGGAAGATCGGGATGGTGACGGTCCACACCAGCATGCAGTAGGGGCACAGGGCGCCGATGACGTACAGGCTCTGGAAGATCAGCCAATGCACGAACACCACCCCGAAGGTCACACCCGCCTGCAGGCCCAGCCAGAACCAGCGGCCTGGACGTGCACCGGCCAGCAGGGCGGCGCCCACGGTGGCGACGACGGCGAAGGCGCCGATGCCCAGCAACGGGTTGGGGAAGCCGAACACCTCCGCCTGCGGCGTGGTCATCACCGAACCGCACGACAGCACCGGATTGATGCTGCAGCTGGGCACGTAGGCCGGATCCTTCAACAGCGCGATCTTCTCAACAGTGAGCGTGAACGCGGAGCCCAGCCCGATCGCCCCGCCCACCAGCAGCAGCCAGGGCAACATCCGGGGAAACGGCCCGTCTTCAGAGGCCCCCGGCACCCCCAGAAGATCGGCGGCAGGTTCTGCCGCGGCTTCAGCCGGCGAGTGCTGCATCGATGGCCACCTTGAAGTCCTCAGCGGACTGGGGTTCGATCTTCTTGCCGTTGAGGAAGAACGTCGGTGTCCCCTGCACTCCCAGCGCCTGACCGTCGGCGAGGTCCTTCTTGATCCGGGCCAGCGTGGCCGGGTCGTCGTACGCCTTGTCCCAGGCGGCCACGTCCAGGCCCATTTCCTCGGCGAACTTCCGGAAGAGGTCGTCGGCCGGGACCTGCTTCTCCCCCCACTGCGTCTGGGTCTGATACATCCGCTGATACATCGCCTCGAACTTGCCCTGGCCGGCGGCGGCTTCGACGGCGCGGGCGGCGCGCTCGGCGTTGAAGTGGCTGGCGATGGGGAAATAGCGCACCACGAAGGTCACCTTCCCGGCGTACTCCTTACGCAACTGCTCCACGGCGGGGAAGGCCGCCTTGCAGGCCTCGCATTCGAAGTCGAGGAACTCCACCAAGGTCACCTTGCCGTCCGCGGCGGTTTGCACGCGGTGACTGTCCGCCCGGACCAGCTGGGATTCACCGGCCACCGTGGCGGCGCCGCCGGAACCGGGCCCGAATCGATTGATCGCGAACACGGCACCCAGCACGACCACGAACATGCCGATCACCGTCAGCGAGATCGCGAGATTCTTCTTGCGCGTGGCCTGGCGCCGCTCCTCGGCGCGCATGGCCTCCAGCTTGTCGCGCCGAGCCTGGGCCCGCGCCGATGTCTCCGACACTCACATACTCCTTGCTCAAGGGGAGACGCAGTCATCACGCCACGCCGCTGGACCTACCGGGCCACGCTGCTCCGAGGGATCACCTGCCGGACCGTCGTAGGCGCCTCGCCAGGAAGAACCCGGCCCCCGCCGCGACGGCCACCACACCGATGCCCAGTACGACCACTGTTCCGCCGCCGCTTCCCCGCGCGGCGGCGTCCTGCCCGACGGCCTGCGGGGTGAGGTCAGGTCGGACCGGCTGCGCGCTCGACGTCGGTGAGGCGGATGGAGACGCGGGCGGCGTCTCGCTCGGGGAGGTGGCCTCGGAGGGAGAGGGGGAAGGCGCGGCGATCACCGTGAACGGCACCTGGCCGGTACGCGGATGACCATCAGAGGAGACCACTCGATAACCGATGGTGTACTTGCCCGGCGGCAGCACCCCGGCCACCTTCTGGATCACTTTCTTCCCGCTGATCTCGGCCTCGCCCTGCTGAAACTGCTTCTCCCCGGCGTTCAGCACGACGACCTTGGGGAAGGTCACCGCACCGTTGAACTCCAGGACCACCTGCTCGACCGCGGTGACCCTGGCGTCCTTGGCGGGGCTGCTCGACTTCAACACATCGTGCGCCTGAGCCGCCGCCACCGGAACAAGCCCGACAGCACCTGCCGCGACTAAGACCGCTGTCCTTCGCAGGAACATGAGAAACCTTCCGCCGGTACTCATTCGGGTCCCGAACCGGCCTTACGCCGGGCACGCTCGGCCTGCCTGGCCCGTCCCTCGCTGCGCACAAGCCAAACGATCCCGGCGATGAAGGCACCCCCCACGACCACGGGCGGTAGGAGGGCGGACACGATCTCGATCACGAAGCTACTCCAGACGCCGGACGGACCACTGCCGAACTTCTACATTATGTCGAAGAAGTGGGTGGGGTCCGCGCTTCCGGTGGGCGAAGCGGCGATACCCGGAGTCTGCCCTGGTAGAACCCCCATTTTCGACACCCCGTCGCCCGGTTTACGGGTGGCGGCCACGCCGCCCTACTGGCATTCATCGGCAGGATCACCGCCACTGAGGACCCCTGGGCGACATCTCCGACTTGCCAATCGATCGCATATGGCGGATATCATCGCCAAATGGCGATTAATGAAGGTGCGCGGTGCGTGAGCACCGACATCGCGGCGGGCGTCGCGCCGGCGGCGGCGCTGTTCCACTCCCTGGCCGATGAGACCCGGCTGCGCATCGTGCAGCGCCTGGCGCAGGGGGAGGCGCGCGTGGTGGATCTGACCGAGCAACTGGGACTGGCCCAGTCCACGGTGTCGAAACACCTGGCCTGCCTGCGCGGCTGCGGGCTGATCGACTACCGCGCCGAGGGCCGCCAGTCCTTCTACGCCCTGACCCGCCCGGAACTGATGGACGTACTGGCCGCCGCCGAACACCTGCTGGAGGCCACCGGCCACGCGGTCGCGTTGTGTCCCGGCTACGGCCTCGACCCCGGTGCCGCCCCAAGCCGGGCGGGCAAGCGGGAGAAGGTGTCATGAGCGTCCTGAACCACCCTCCGGCGCCGGCCCGGCGTACGGCACTGCAGCGCCGTATCCGGTTACTGGTCGCCGCGACCATCACCTACAACGTGATCGAAGCCACCGTGGCCATCACCGCCGGCACCCTCGCCTCCTCCACGGCACTGATCGGCTTCGGCCTCGACTCCATCGTCGAGGTGGCCTCGGCCGCAGCCGTCGCCTGGCAGTTCTCGGCCACCGATCACGAAAAGCGGGAGAGGACCGCGCTGCGGATCATCGCCCTGTCGTTCTTCGCCCTGGCCGCCTATGTCACCGTCGACGCGCTGCGCGCTCTGATCGGCGGCGACCAGGCCGAGCACTCCCCACCGGGACTGGTGCTGGCCGCCCTCAGCCTGGTCGTCATGCCGTTCCTGTCGGCCGCCCAGCGGCGCGCCGGCCGCGAACTCGGCTCGGCCTCCGCCGTCGCCGACTCCAAGCAGACCCTCCTGTGCACCTATCTGTCCGCAGTACTGCTCATCGGCCTCGCGCTCAACAGCGCCTTCGGCTGGTCGTGGGCCGACCCGATCGCCGCCCTGGTCATCGCCGCCGTCGCGGTCAAGGAGGGCCGCGAAGCCTGGCGCGGCGACGCCTGCTGCACCCCACTCCCTGGCACACCATCCGGCCCCAGGGCCATCGAACCCTCAGATTGTGCCGACGACTGCTGCTCCGGCACCCAGCAGAACGGGCAGGATCAATGATCGGCCGACCGATGCCCGCCGAGGTGCGGGTCGTCTACACCCGTGAAATGCGCGCGGCCCGGACCGTCCCCGACCCGGCGACGCGGTGGCGGCATCTGGAACGAGCGCACATCCTGTCCCAGCCCTGGCCATGGCCGCACACCCGCATCACCTGGCGATGTTGGGCTTATGCAGGCTGGACCCCTACAGTGATCGCCTCGGATGTGATCACGCGTGGAGACCCGTGACGAGGAGGGCACCATGGCGCTTCAGCCGCCACCCGAACTCGCCATGCTGCTCAACCTCGTCGTCTCGTGGCCGCTGATCGACGAGGACGCGCTGCACGAGGCCGGGACCCAGTGGATCTCCTTCGCGACGACGGCGGTGCGCGTCTCCTCGACCGCCGCCACGCACGCCGCCCGGACCACCACGCGCAACGACGGGGAGGGGGTTCAGGCGTTCGACGGCGACTGGCGCGACACCTCGGACCGCTCCGGCGATGCGATCGCCGCCGCGCTGCTCATCGGCGGTGCGCTGCAGCTCTCGGCCATGATCGTGCTCGCCGTGAAGGTAGCGCTGATCGCCGTCCTCGTCCGGCTCGCTCTGAACCTGGCGCAGTTGGCCACGGCCTCGGGGCCCACGGCCGGCGCCTCGCTGGCGGCCGTTCCCGCCGTCGTGGCCGGCGCCCGGACGGCAGCGCGGGGGATCATCCGTAAGATGGTCGACCTGCTGGAACGCAGCGCGCTGCGCTTGTTCAATCGCGCCTCCGCGCTGCTGCGCAAGCCGCCCCACAAAGTGGGGGCCGCCGCGATCCCGCCCGGCAAGCGCCCGCCGACCCCCGTGCGCGACCCCGACAACTACCTCGACGCGGCGGCCGACAGGAGCGTCGACGTCAAGAGCATCACGCCCTACCCCATCTGGCGCCGCGACCGCGAGCCGCTCTACCGCTCCTCGGACGAGTCTCCGGACGTGGTCTTCGGGCAGGGCCTCCATCCGCGCGACCCGTCGATGACCAACCTGTCCGACTACGTGCTCAAGGCCAGGCCGTCCGCCTTCGTCGGGACCAGCACCCGCATGGATATCGACAACGCGTTCCCGCGCAGCCACGTCTACGAGGTGGACGCCCCCGGCGGGATCGACGTCCAGGAGACCGTACGGGGCGCCGGTCATCTGTCTCACGAGCGCGAGATCGCCTTCCCCGGCGGCGTGCACCGGAGATACGTCTCCGGCGCCTGGCCGCAGGGGGTGCCCCGGACTCCGGAGAACTTCATCCCCAACCCGCACTACGACCCCTACCCGTCAGGTGGATCGCCGTGACCGACACCCCGCTGCCCCCGCCGCCGGTCACCGACGATCTGCGGCGGCAGGCACGGCTGCGCCCGGGCTCCTGGATGTACGCGGTCGATCCGTTCTTCGACCCCGACGGCGAGGTCCCGCCGTACGGCATCGTCGGCGCCTGGCAGGTCGACGAGCGCGGCGAGATCACCGGCGAGTTCCGCCACAACCCCGGCTACCGGCCCTCGCCGGTGGCGCTGGGCCACCCCGAACCCACCGACCCGCTCGACCGTGCCGTGCAACTCGCCTCGACCGGCTACACCAGCGGCGACGACCTCGTCCTCCTGCTGCTGGAGACGGAGGTGATCGTGGCCGGCGGACCGGGCGGCGGGGTGCCGGTGTTCGACACGGGCGAGGGCCGGGCGGCGTTCGCCTACACGGCCCAGGCCCACCTGCCGGACACCCTGCCGGATGGTGCCACGGGCTGGCAGCGCCTGCGCGGCCGGGACCTGGTCGCGCTCCTGCCGCCGGACGTCGGCGTCGCCGTCAACCCCGAAGGGCCGGCGGGGGCGCTCCTCACCCCGGACGAGCTTCGCCGCTGACCCGCACCCAGGCAGGCTTCTCCCCGCCGACCAACTCCCGGCGCGCGCTCCTCACCCCCGACGAGCTTCGCGGCTGACCCGCACCGGGCGAACTTCTCCCACCGACCAACTCCCGGCGGGGGCGCTCCTCACCCCGGACGAGCTTCGCCGCTGACCCGCACCCAGGCAGGCTTCTCCCCACCGACCAACTCCCGGCGGGCGCGCTCCTCACCCCGACAAACTTCGCCGCTGACCCGCACCAGGCGGGTTTCCCGCCAGCCCTGGCCGTCACTGACGCTCGATGGCCCGCCCGTTCCGTGCGGCGTCCTCCTCGGTGCGCCGCTCCGCGTCCCGGTAGTTCGCCCCCATGACGTGCACGTCGTCTCCCGAGGTCATCTGCCGCTCCCCCAGCGCCTCGTACACCTCCAGCGCCCTCTGGGTGACCGCGAGGTAGACGGCCTTGACCGTGCTCTCGGCCTCCTCGCCCCAGGGGTCGCACTCTCCCTCGAGATGGGCGCGCAACACCCCCACCGCCTCCAGCCAGGTCGTGCCGGTCTCACCCAGCCCCGCGCCGGTGCCGCGCAAGTCCGTGTGGGAGACACCTAGTCGCTGGTCGAAGTGCTCGCTCACCGCTCCTCCAGCCGCCGCGCGACCAGCTCGACCCCGTCGGCGAACTCGTCCAGCCGCCGCATCACGTCGGCGTGCACGCCGCCCAGCGTCTCGGCGAGCCCCTGCGGATCCGTCAGGTCGGCCGCCTCCAGCCCCGGCACGCTCGCCCGCAAATCGTCCAGCGCGGTGTTGACCGCCGCGAGGATCTCCCGTGCGAGGTCTTCCGACGCCATCCGCATGACCCGAGGGTTGAGGTGCAGCTCGCGCAACCGCCCGTCCTGTCCGGCCACGGCCCGCACCTGCCCGCCCGCCGCCTCGCCGCTGCCCTGGAGGGCGGCGTCCGCGTGCGGCTCCGCCGTCCGCGCGAGCGCCTGGACGGCCTCTGCCAGCATCTCGCCGATCTGCTGCCCGTTTGCGTGCATAGTTACCTTTATCGCACCCCCGCAGCCGCGCACTAACCCACCGGTCGCGTCAAAGCAGGTCCGTGACCCCCTGCAACCTGCACTCGACGTCCTCGCGGAGGCTCTGACCTGCGTGCATAGCCTGCGCGGACACGTCCAAGCCTTCGCCGAGACGACGAAGAGTCTGATGGTGTGAACCTCTGCCAGCGCTGACCTGATCCACCACATGCCTGCCGCCTGCCTTCGCAAGCTGCTCATCGGTCAGCCGTCAGCCGTCAGCCGTCAGCCGCTACGGCGACGCGATCGCAGTAAGGTCGCCGCCGTCATCTCACCAGAAAGGCCAGAATTGAATATGTAAATTCTGACGCCTCCTTGGGGCTCTCGGTAAATACCCCCGGCGGCATCAATGCCCTGCGATGCGCTCGGACATACCATCTCCGTCCGGGCGGACCGAGCTTGAATGAGTCGTGGTCGTCGCCTCCGAGCGTCTCGTCGATGGCTACTGAGCCGCTTCTGGAGTGGAAGGACGTGGTTATCCGGTCGGTTTCGGGGTTACCGAGAGTCGGATCCCTGATCGACGTCCCACAGCTCAAACCGGATCCGCACCAGATGTGTGGCGCCCGCTCAGCGGTGGTCCTTCCGCTTTGTTTCCTCGCCGGCATTGCCGTATGTGACCCACTCGCCGGTCTTGCCGTCCTTGAAGAGTTCCTCTGCCAGGAGGCGAGCAAACCACTGAAACCGCTGGATCAGGCCAGATCGGCCCAAGGGGGTCGGCGGGGTCGAGGCGAAGAAGCGGAGCAGGCCCAGGAGCCGGCTGGCTGGAGGGGCGGTCCAGTGGCGTTCGCCCGGGTGCGGGACGGGATCTGCCAGGCGTCCGACGGCCCAGGTGAGGTGGAACCACAGTGCGCGAGCCTCCCAGTGACGACAGGAATATATAACATCAGCCTTTGAAATTCTTCTCCAAAAAAGCTCTATCAGATTCAGTTCATCCCGACCGGCATACAGCCGTGTACGCGATAGCCCACATATTCGCGAAACCACCGATGAGGTAGGTGGGAGCAGCTCTCCTCCGGTAGCCTTTGCCGGGCCTCCGCTCCATTTCACGGCGGGGCATCCGACACGAAAAGGAGTCGACAGTCCATGACGCGTCTTCCGAAACGGAACCGCTTAGCGATCGGGTCCCGGGCCTTTCTCGCCGCCGGGGTCGTTCTGCTTCTCTCCGGCTGGTCCGCCCCCGCCCAGGCCGCGGAATCGCACAAGCCCGCAGACAAACTGGCCAAGCAGATGTCCAAGGCCGTAACCGGTGAGAGGGCCTGGCGCCACCTGGCAGCCATATCCAAGGCCACAATGGCCAACGGCGGGCACCGGGCCGACGGCTCACCCGGATACGAAAAGTCGGCGGAGTATCTGACCCGCAGGCTGACCGCCGCCGGCTATGAGGTCAAGCGGCAGGAGTTCTCCTTCCTCGATTACGCCATCTTCTCGGAGGCGGCGTCCGTCACGGCACCGGAGCCCCGGACGCTGAAGCCGATCATCGCCCGTTTCTCGATCTCCACTCCCGAGGGCGGGCTGACTGCCCCAGTCGTGGTGCCGTCGGGCAAGTCCACCGGCTGTACGGCGAGCGACTACGCCGATACGGACGTCACAGGCAAGATCGTCCTGGTGGACGTCAACGACTGCTTCATCACGCAGAAACAGATCGTGGCGGCGGAGGTGGGCGCGGTCGCCGTGCTCATGAACGTCAACACCCCCAACCCGAACCTGAATCTGCGCTACCGCATGGTGCCGCCGGAGGACGCTCGGATCCCGATCGCGACGCTGAACCGGGGCGAGGCCGAACAGCTGAAAGCGGACATCGCCGAGGGGCCTGTCACCGTCAACGTCGATCTGCGTGGCGAGAACAAGATGACCGAGACCTACAACCTGCTGGCCGACACCCCGACGGGCCGTGCGGACAACACTGTGGTCATGGGCGCCCACATCGACAGCGTGGACACCACTCCCGGCTTGAACGACAACGCGGCCGCCTCCGCGATGCTGCTGGAGACGGCGGTCCAGATGGCCCCGCACTGGAAGCAGGTCAAGAATCGGGTGCGGTTCGCGTGGTGGGCCGCGGAAGAGAAGGGAATCTCCGGATCCCAGTACTACGTCAACCAGTTGAGCGAGGAGGAGCGGCGCGGGACCGCCCTCTATCTCAACCTGGAGATGATCGGCTCCCCGAACTTCCTGCGGCAGGTCTACAACGGTCAGACCCCGACCGGCCCCGGCCCGGCGGGATCGGATCGGATCTCCCAGCTCATCAGTGGCTACTTCGCCGAGCAGAGGCTGCCGACCGTAGGACTGGTGCTCGACGGCCGGTCCGACCACTCACCCTTCATCGTCGCCGGCATCCCGGCGGGCGGAGTCAACGCCGGCTCCGACGCGATCAAGACTCCTGAGATGGCCGCGCTGTTCGGCGGTACGGCGGGCGAGATGCTCGACCCCTGCTACCACCAGGCATGCGACACGCTGTCCAACGTCAACAGAACCATCTTCGAGCAGAACGGCCGGGCCATGGCCTGGGCAGCCGGCCGCTTCGCCGTTGACACCTCGGACGTCAACGGCAAGTAAGGGGCACGACAGCCACGGCAACCGGAACCCAACGATCCGCCCGCGCACAGGCACGGGCGGATCGGTGCGTACGCCCCCTGGCGTACTGAAAAGGGGCGTCAGCGGTCGTCCGCCGTCTCCGGGGCGGTCACACTGTCGAGTGCGGTTTCCTTCTTGGTCACGAAGCCCATCGTGCGCACCTCGCGTAACGCCAGCAGGCCGATACTGCTGGCGCCGACCAGGACGGCCGCCACCACCAGAACGGCGGCGTTGCCGGTCACAACCGCGACCGGGGCGGCCAGGGCCAGGCCGAGCGGACGCGCCGCGAAGGAGAGCAGCGCGTCGTAGGAGTCGGCACGGGCGAGGGTGTGCGGCTCGAACCGCTGCTGCATCACGGTCTGCCACACGGTGTTCAGCACGCCCAGCCCCAGCATCGCCACGAAGTACGCGGCCGCGTTCACCGCGGTCGGCGCCGGCACCGCGAACGTGAGCAACGGCAGGGCGAAGACGAACCCGCCGACCGAGGTGGCGACCAACGGGCGGGTGATCGGCAACCTGGGGGCCAGATAGGCGCCGAGCAGCATGCCGACCATGCCGCACTGGTAGGTGATGACCCAGGAGGCGTCACCCCCCAGTTCACGGACCGCGATGAGCGGCCCGAGCGTCATCAGGACGCCCGCGGTCAGGTTGGAGATGCCGTGCCCGACGAGGTTCGTCCAGAACCAACGGTGCGCACGGACCACCTGCCAGCCCTCGGCCAGGTCCTTCATGAAGGTGCTGTTGCCCGCCGGCCGCTCGTGCCGCGTCACCTTCAGGCCGCCCAGGGTGGTGGCGGCCACGATGAACAGCGCCGCGGTGAGCACGAACGACCAGCCCACGCCGATGGTGACGACCAGGACTCCGACGATGCCGGGCCCGGCGACCAGCGCGATGCCCCGCGCCGTACCGAGGCGGCTGTTGGCGCGGAGCCGGGCCTCCGGGGGAACCACCGCGGTCACCAGCGGCGACACCGTGGGGGTGCCGATGGCGACGGCGGCGCCGGTGATGATCGAGAGGACACAGAGGTGAAGGATGTTGACGGTGCCGGTCAACAGCTCGATGCCGATGGCCAGTTGGGCCGCGCCGCGCACCAGGTCCGCGGCGAACGCCACCCGCTGGGGCGAGTGCCGGTCGGCCAGGACTCCTCCGACCGGCAGCAGTACCAACTGCGGGATCAGCTCGCAGGCGAGCACCAGCCCGAGGTCGGCCGCCGAACCGGTGGCGTGGATGACCGCCAGCGTCAATGCGGTGGGGATGAGACAGGTGGCCAGCACGGACAGGGTCCGTCCGGTCAGCAGGCGTCGGAACCCCGGGATAGGGGCGAGCGCGGTAGGGGCAAGGGCCATATGGTCAGAGTCCGCCGTTCGAAGGGGAGTTGACGGTGGGAGATGGTGACGTGCTCACCCGAACAGCTAAGCGGAGCACAGCTGCCCCGTCAGTTGAGTGAGAAGTTCGGGGGGAGCGTTGAGGAACGCGTGGTGGCCGCCCTCCAGATTCACCTCGGCGTACCGCCCGTCTGCCGCGTACGCGCGCCAGCCGCCCATCTGCTCCGGTCGGATCTCCTTGTCCTCGCTCCAGCCGATCACTCGCACATCGCAGGGCAGGGGGACCGGTTCGGCCAGATGGTAGAGCTGATTGGCGGTGATGTCCGCCCGTAGGACACGCAGACTCATCTGAATCATGTCGGGGTTGGGAGTACCCCCCATCGACCTGGTCAACGCGGCCAGTTCGAGGGCCAGTTCGGAGTTGCTGAGCTGCAGGAAGCGTCCGAAGGGGCCATCGTGCGGAGCCACCTGGGAGGAGATGAACAGCGTGTCCGGGGTGGGCAGCCCGGTGCGTGCCAGGTGCAGTGCGGTGGCGAACCCGGGCAGGGCGCCGCCGCAGTGGCCGAAGAAGGCGAAGGGCCGGTCGAAGTGCGGCAGCAGCGCCTCGGCGACTTGCTCAGCCAGCTCTTCGTACGTGCCGTAGTGGGGCTCGCGGATGCGGTTCTCGCGGCCGGGTGGCTGCACGCGGCAGATCTCGACGTCGCCGACGTGATCGGGCCACTTGTTGTACATCGACGCGCCCAGACCGGAGTACGGGAAGCAGAAGAGCCTCGCCCTGCTGTCCTGCTTCGGGGGGCGCAGGAGCATCCGGGTCGGACGGCTGCCGGGGGGCATGGGCCACCTCGCTTTCTGGCGGGAGTGATTCGGGACATGGCGGACCGCGCGTGGTTTCAGACGGGCACCGGGCCGTCCGCCGTGACGGCTTCGACCAGGGTCGCTGCGGCGCCCTCGCGCAACCGTGCGGTGAGGGGCATGCTCTTGATCCCCGCCACGAAGTTGGAGGTGAGGTGCTCGACGGGGCCGGCGGGAGCGAAGTCCTCGACGCTGGCGACGATCTCTTCGAACAGCAACCGCAGCGCGATACGCGCCAGAGGGGCCCCGATGCAGTAATGGGGCCCGAACCCGAAAGCCACATGGCGGTTCGGGGAGCGGGCCACGTCGAAGCGGAACGGGTCGGGGAAGACCTCCTCGTCGCGGTTGGCCGAGCCCAGCCAGGCCACCACCGCGTCCCCGGCCTTGAGCTCCTCGCCGCGCAGCGTGATGTCCTGGGTGACGTACCGCATGAAGTGGTTCGCGGGCGAGGCCCAGCGCAACCCCTCCTCGACGGCGCTGTTCGTCAGCGAAGGATCGGCCAGCAGCCGCCGATGCTCCTGGGGGTGCTCCATCAGCGCGAGGACGGTGGCGGCGATCGCGTGCGGCGTGGTGACGTTGGCGCCCAGCAGAAGGCTGTAGCAGTTGTAGACGATCTCGTCGTGGCGCAGCCTTCTGCCGTCGGCCTCCATTTCCGTGAGGAAGCCGATCAGGTCGTCCTCGGCGAAGCCGTACCGGATCCGTCGCTTGACCTGGCCGGAGAAGTACGCGAACAGCTCGTGGTGGGCGGCGGCCAGGGTGCTCTCGCCGGCCGTCTCCCGGTACTCGGGGTCGCCCGGTGCGACGGCCATCGTGGTCAGCCGGGTGAGCCGGGGCCAATCGGCCTCGGGGAGCCCCATCAGCGTGCCGGTGAACGCCATCGGGAAGCCCGCGGAGGCCGCGGCCACGTCCCAGGTGCCTCCGTCCAGGAGCGGAGCGAGCATCCGGTGCACCACACGGCGGATCTGCGGCTGTCGGGACTTCAGGGCACGATGGGCGAGCACCTTGTTCAGTGGTTCGCGCATCGCGGTGTGCACGGGTGGGTCGCTCGCCGCCATCATCTTGCCGCCGGCTGGATCCGTACCGCCCAGGATGGACAGCAGCGTGCCGCGGTTGGAGGTGAACCGCGTGTGGTCGCGCAGGACATCGTTGACGTCGTGGTACTTGGTCACCGACCAGAACGACCGGCCGTCGGCGAGGGTCTGGCGGTGCACTGGGGCCCGTTCCCGCATAAGCGTCCAGATCGCGTGCGGGTCGCCGACGGCGTACAGCTCGGGGTCGAACAGATCCACCGCATCCAGATCGATGTCGGTGCCGGTGCCACCTGGGTGGGGAGTGCTGATTCTCATCGGTCTCGCTATCTCCTGTGGGAAGCCGTCACCCGGCCGACGGGCCTTCGCTCTCGCCCGCGGTCGTCAGCGTGCTGAGGTAGGCCGCCAGCTCGTCGATCGTCGGATGCTCGTAGAAGGCCACCGGAGGCATGTTCACGTCGTACTCGACGCTGATCTCACCGGTGATACGTGCCGCCATCAGGGAGTGGCCGCCGAGTTCGAAGAAGTCGTCGTCGACTCCGACCGGGGAGAACCCCATGAAGTCGGCCCAGAGTTCGGTGAGCCAGGTCTCCACCTCGGTGGTCGGGGCGCGGTATTCGCTGCTCATCTCGGGACGTTCGGGCCTGGGCATCGCGGTGAGTACCGCCCGGTCCACCTTGCCGTTGGAGCTCAGCGGGAGCGCGTCGAGCCGGACGAAGAGAGCCGGGATCATGTAGGAGGGCAGGGTGCGCCCCAGGTCACGGCGCAACTCGGCGGTGGTGACGGTCTCTTCGCTGACGTAGTACGCCGTCAGACGGCGTTCCGTACCCGACGTCCGCTGCGGGACGACCGCGGCGTCGGCGATCTCGGGGTGCGCCCGCAGCGCGGCCTCGATCTCGCCGGGCTCGATGCGGAAGCCACGGATCTTGACCTGCTCGTCGGCCCGGCCGTGGAACTCGAGCGTGCCGTCGGGGCGGCGGCTGGCGAGGTCGCCCGTGCGGTACATGCGGTCGCCCGGCACGTCGGAGAAGGGGTTCGGGATGAACCGCTCGGCGGTGAGCGCGGAGTTGTTCAGGTAGCCGTGGGCCAGGCCGAGCCCTGCCGCGTAGAGCTCGCCGACCTCTCCGTCCGCGACGGGCTCGTAGTCTCCGTCGAGAAGGTGCACGCTGGTGCCGCGGATGGACCGTCCGACCGGTACGGGGCCGTCCCCCACGGCGCCGGTGAAGGTGTGGCAGGCGGTGAAGGTGGTGTTCTCCGTCGGCCCGTACCCATTGGTCAAGATGGTCCGGGGCAGTTCACTCAGCGCGCGGTCGACATGCGCGGCGGAGAGTACGTCGCCGCCGGCCACCAGGTGACGCAGTCCCCGCAGGTTCTGGACGCCGGACTCGACTATGGCGTGGAACAGGCCCGCGGTCAGCCAGGCGACGGTGATCCCGCTCTTCTGGACGAACGCGGCGAGGTCGGCCGGCGTGAGCTCGCCCGGGGGCGCCACGACCAGACGGCAGCCGTTGAGCAACGCGCCCCAGATCTCCAGCGTGGAGGCGTCGAAGGCGATGGGCGCGAAGTGCAGAAAGACGTCGTCGGGCCGGATCGACAGAAAGTCGGGGTCCTGCACCAGGCGGACGACGCCTTGATGGGGCACGCAAACGCCTTTTGGTTTTCCGGACGAACCCGAGGTGTATGCGATATAAGCAGTACTCATCGGCGACGTTTCCGCATACGGTGGCGTTGCGGAGGAGGTGGGCGCGGGGGCGACGTCGAGGACGAGCGTGGCGGCCGAGTGACCGAGCTGTTCGACATAGTCGGTTGTCGTGATGACCACCTTGGCGCCGGAATCCTCCAGGAGAGCGATGTGGCGTTCCCGGGGCTGTTTGGTGTCCAGCCCAAGGTAGTTTCCGCCGGACTTGAGAACGGCAAGCAGGGATACTATCAGACCCGCCGAGCGGTCCAAGCAGATTCCTACGGTATCCTCCGCACCTATCCCCGCTTCACGGAGTTTGCCGGCCAGGAGGCTCGACCGGGAATCCAGCTCGGCATAGGTGAGTTCCTCGTCGTGCGCGCTGATCGCCACGGCGTGGGGATCCGCGACCGCCCGCTGCGAAAACAAGGTGTGCACGGATGCTGTGATCGTAGCGTAGGTCGGTCTTTCCAATAAGGTTTCCGTCGACATTCTCCGTCCGTTCTGTGAGTTCTTGCCCGCCGCCCCGGAAATGATGGGCAGATGCTGGATCGATTACGCGAGGGAGGAGTGCCTGTTCAGGCCGCCGCGGTCAGCCCGCCGGGCACGGCGACCCAAACCGCCGACGCCTTGCCGACCACACGGCCCGATTCGTCGAAGAGGGCCGTGTCGACGACGGCGGTCCTGCCCTGCCTGCGCCGCAGGGCGCCCACCACGACATAGGTATGCCCCAGGGCCGGCCGACGAGTGATCACCGCGGTCATCCGGCTGAGCACCATGGGCTCGGTACGCGGGTCGCCGGTCCACCCGCCAGGACAGTCCAGCACGCTCCACACCAGCTCATCGGTTATGCGGCCGTCGGCGGACGCCTGGTCGTCCGTGGGCGTCCAGAGGCAGGCGACGGTGCCCTGACGTCCTTCCACCGGGCCGGGGGTGAGCGCGAGTCCGTCACCGGCGGCCCGTTCGTGGCCGCAGACGAAGCAGGTGGGAAAGGGATGACCGGTGAATCCCTGGAAAGCGTGCGAGGCCCGCTCGGCCTCGGCCGGGGAAACGACATCGACCACGGCCGGGTCACCCGCGGTTCTGACAACGGTGGCGATGAGCCGTCCATCCCGCCGGACCTGGGATCTGCGGGCGCCGTGATGAAATTCGAGTGGCACGCCAAGAGGTGGCGGCGACACCAGCGTCACCGCCGCTGCAGAGCCCTCGGAAGGCGCGACGAGGCCCGCGAACAGGCCACAAGCATAACCGCCCTGCGCGGAATCCGGTGGACCGTTATGACGGAAATCGATGACAGGGCTGACTCGATCTGACACGACGAACACAATCCCCTTCTCTGCATACCGCGACAAGGCCGGAAGGGGTCTCTTCCCGCCTTCGTGCCGCCGACTCCCCCGCGATTCGATCTTGTTGAGGAAAGGTTCGGCTCTGCAGGCTCATGCTCTCCGTTCCTTGATCAAACACCGGAGCCCAGCTCAATGCGCGCCGATCAACATCTTCTGACAATCAAGGTAAAAGGGGCGGCGCACGATGTTTTCTCCTTTCGTGCTCTACATGATTGAGACCCCTTTCGCTGGGGAAAGCGAATGCGCAGAATGTGATCACGAGTGCTGGCGTGAATCGGGTGGGCCGTGCTTTACTGCCCGACTGCAACGGCATTGGAGGGGCTGCTTTGGGGTCGTGACTCGACCCGGCTGTCATGCCCCACGTCATACGTCGGTCAACAGGACAGTTAAGGAGCACTCGTGCACGCCGCACCACTCAGGACTCCGTCCGAATTCTCGTCCGACCACCGATCGGTCGCGGCCCTCTTCCGCGAGGTGGCCGCACGGTACGGGCCGCGCCCCGCCGTACGGCATGGCGACACCGAGCTGAGCTATGAGCAACTGGCGTCGGCCGCCGGCGGGCTGGCGGTCTGGCTGCGGGGCCAGGGCATCGGGCGCGGTGACGTGGTGGCCACGATGGTGGACCGCTCGGTGTGGTCCGTGGTGTCCATCCTCGGCGCGTGGTCGGTCGGCGCGGTTCACGTCCACCTGGAGCCCACGGACCCCGACGCCCGGATCGCGACGCTGCTGACCGCGACCGGGGCGCAGGCCGTACTGGTCGACGAGCGCAACCGGCTGCGCTTACCCGCGCGGACATCCGTGGTGCGGGTGTTGGATGCCACGCTGCCCACCGCTCCGTACGAGCCGATCCACGAGAGCGAACCGCAGGACCCGGCGTATCTCGTGTTCACCTCAGGATCGACAGGCGTGCCCAAAGCGGTCGAGGTCCCGCACGCGGCCGTGCTGAACCACCACGCGGGCTTCTGGCGTCACATGACACCGATCACGATTCCGCAGAGCTTCGGACTCACCACGACCTTCGCCGCCGACCTCGGGCTCATCTCCGTGTTCGGCGCCGTGCTCAGCGGCGCCCGGCTGGACATCTACGACCGCCACACCACGCTCGATGCCGACGCCTTCGCCGCCGAACTCGAGAACCACCCGGTGGACGCCGTGACCTACACCCCCTCCCTGCTCGAGGCGCTGGCCGGGCAGCGGGACATCGCTTCGCTGCTGCCCGGCCGAATGGTCGTCGTCGCGGGCGAGGCCTTCCCGCCGCGACTGGCCGCCGCGATGCTCGAAGCCCGGCCCGACCTGCATGTCTTCAATGGCTACGGCCCTTCCGAGGCGACCATCGAGATGATGCTGCACCAGGTGCGGGAGGCGGACACCCGGCGGGCTCGCGTCCCGGTGGGAAAGGCCATCGACGGAGTCGTGCTGCGCCTGCTCGATGAGGACGGCGAGCCCGTGCCCGACGGCACCCCCGGCATCCTCTACATCGGTGGCCGCTGCCTCGCCCACGGCTACCGCGGCGACCAGGACCTGACCGAGCGGAAGTTCACCCGGGACGCCGACGGCGAGCGCTTCTACCGCACCGACGACCTGATGGTCCGCGACGGCGAGGGCGTCTACGAATACCTGGGGCGGGCCGACCGCCAGTTGAAGGTCCGCGGCAACCGTGTCGAGCCCGGCGAGATCGAATCGGCTCTGCTCGCCCTGCCCGGCATCCAGCAGGCCCTCGTCGTCGGCGAGGAACCCACCCCTGGAGCACCCACCGAACTCATCGCCTACGTGGTCACGACCTCCCCGCTGGCACCGGAGGAGATGTCCCGCCGATTGCGCGAGCACCTGGCGGGGGCGCTCATCCCGAGCCGTATCGACATCGTCGCCGCCATCCCCGTCACCGTGAACGGCAAAGTCGATCTGGCCGCCCTGCACGCCCTCGCCGCGAGCTCCGCCGCTTCCGACCGGCCCGCGGGCGACCCGCCGCGCACCGACACCGAGCGGTTCGTGGCCACGTTGTGGAGTTCCGTGCTCGGACGGCCCGAAGTCGGCCGGGACCAGCGGTTCATGGAGATCGGCGGCGACTCCTTCAAGGCGCTGCGAATCTTCGCGGGCCTGCGCCGCAGCTACCCCGGCATGACCATCGGCCAGCTCTACGAGCATCCGACAGTCGCCGCGCTGGCCACCGTCCTGGACGGCGAGGACACCCGGCAGGCCGAGCGGTCCGTGCAGACCGTCGAGCTCTGAAGGGCCTCATGGACACGGGAAACGACACCACCGCGGTGGCCGTGGTCGGCCTGGCCTTCGAGTTCCCCCAGTGCGACAACTGGGACACGCTCACCGAGATCCTGCGTGCGGGACGCGACTGCGTGGGACCGATGCCCGCCGCGCGCGCCCGGGCCACGGGGGCCCCTCTCTCCGACAGCGACCAGGAAGGCGGCTGGATCGACGACATCACGGGTTTCGACCGCCGCTGTTTCGGTCTGTCCCGCGCCGAGGCGGAGCTGATCGACCCCAGACAGCGCAAGATGCTCCAGCTCGCGGTGCGCACGATCGGCCACGCCGGTTACGCCCCGGCGGAGCTTCGCGGCCGCGACGTCTGCATCTACACCTCCGGGTACGGCGGGCCGGAACCGACCCTGCACGACCTGCTGTCCGAGACCGGCCGCCGCCATGCCGCCGCACTCACCGGCAGCATCCGGGCCTTCGCCGCCGGCCGCATCGCCTACCACCTCGACCTGCGCGGAAGCGCGATGGTCATCGACACCGCCTGCTCCTCCTTCCTCGTCGCGCTGCACGAGGCGCGCCGGAAACTGGCATCCGGCGAATGCGAGGCGGCCCTGGTCGGCGGTTACGAACTCATCCTGGGCCCGCCACCGCGCCGACCGGAGGGCACAGACGGCCTGGGCGTGCTCTCCGCCACCGGCCGCTGCCGCCCGTTCGACGAGAAGTCGGACGGCACGACCTTCGGCGAGGGCGGCGGCTTCGTCCTGCTCAAACGGCTCGCGGACGCGTTGCGCGACGGTGACACCGTGCATGCGGTCATCCGCGGCAGTGCCGTCAACCAGGACGCCGGGCGCAGCAACGGCCTGACGGCGCCCAGCCCGGTGGGCCAGGCCCAGGTGATCGCCGCGGCGCTGCGGGACGCCGCCGTGGACCCGGTGACCATCGGCTACGTCGAGGCCCACGGAACCGGCACCCGGATCGGCGACCCGATCGAGGTCCAGGGGCTGGCCGCCGCACTGTCCGACGTGGCGGCCGACTTCCCGGCCACCGCCCGGCCCACCGCGCTCCCCCTGTCCTCGGCCAAGGGCAACTTCGGCCATCTGGACTGCATGGCGGGCTTCGCGGGCCTGGTGCGGGTCATCGCGCAGTTCCGTGCCGGTGAGATCTTCCCCACGGCGCACTTCACCGCCCCCAACCCCCTGCTCGGCCTGGACGGCACCGGGCTGCGCGTCGCCGACCGGTGCGAACCGTGGCCGACCGGTGACATCCCACGCCGCTGCGGCCTGAGCAGCTTCGGCCTCAGCAGCACCAACGCGCATGTCATCGTCGAGGAGGGCACCCTTGCCGGGTCGACGACGCGGCCCTCGACCGGGGGCCGCCTCGATCACGCCAACCACGCCAACCACGTCGACCTCGCCGACCTCGCCGACCTCGCCGACCTCGCCGACCACGTCGTCACACTGTCCGCACGCGACGCGTCCGGGTTACGGCGGTACGCCGCGCAGCTGCGGGATGCCGTCGCAGCCGATCCGCGGCACTTTCCCCTCGCGGACGCGGCTGAGGTCCTGGCACTCGGGCGCGACCACGGGCAGCCCTTCGCCCACCGCCGAGCCTGGGCGGTGGGCGATGCCGCCCAACTGCTCAGCGAGCTGGACGGTTTCCTGGCCGCCACCGCCGACGCAGCCGACGCCGACGCCGACGTGACGACTCGCGGCCGGCTGGTGCTGGCCCTCGGCTCCCCCACGGACCCGTCCGCGGACCTCGAGGTCACCGAACTGCTGGGCATGGCCGACGCGTCACCCGGCTTCGCCCGCGTACTGGACGAGGCGCGGCACCACGTGCCGGCGCAGCGCTGGACCGCGTCGCAGCGCCGTCTGCTCCGCCTCGCGGGAGTGCAGGCGCTCCTCGCCGATCTCGCGGTCACCCCCGATCTCGTACTGGCCCACGGAGTGGGGGCGATAGCGGACCGGTACACGCGCGGCACGGTAGATCTGCCCACCGCCCTGGCCCAGGCGGACGGGGAGTCACACACCACGGTTCCCGACGCGGGCCGGCTGCGGGCGGCGCTCGCCGGGTTCGCCGACGCCACGGTCATCGTCGACCTGGCACCGGGCAGCGCGCTCTCGGTTCTTCTGCGGGAGGAGCCCGGCTCCCGGTTCGAGACCGTTACCCCGCGCACGCCCGCCGAACTGCTCGCCGCCTGCCACAACCGGGGTTTCCCCCTGGACTGGCGTACGGGTCTGGGGCGGGGGCCGAGGCGCCGGATGGAGCTGCCCGTCGCTCCGTTCGCCGAGGAGCACTGCTGGCCGAGCGGCGTGCTCGCCGTACCGACACCCGAGACCCCGACGCCCGAGGCGGCCGAGACCCAAGCGGACAGCCCAGCGGACACCTCCGACACGACACTCGCCGCCGTGGTGCTCGAACTGGCCAGGGACGTGCTGAAGGAGCCCGGACTCAGCCTGGACGACGACTTCTTCGAGCTGGGCGACTCTCTCTACGGCCTGAAGCTGGCCACCCGGCTGAACGACCGTCTCGGCACCGACCTCGATGTCATGGACCTGTTCGACTTCGCTTCCCTCAGCGAACTGGCGTCCTCGCTCGGCGCGGAGGACACGGTCGGAGCAGCGACCACGACCGGGACCGCAACCGTGGCCCGGACCGCGACCGCGACCGCGACCGTGGCCCAGACCGGGACCACGACCGCGACCGGGACCGGGACCGGGACCGGGACCGGTGGGAGCGCCGAAGCCGCCCGCGGCCCGCTTTCCGGGCAGCAGGCCGCAATCTGGGCAGCCGTCCAACTGGCCCCCGAATCCGCCGCGTACAACGTGCCGAGCGCGTTCCTCTTCGACGGTCCGGTGGATCCCGACCGGCTGACCCGGCGGCTGGAAGCACTGGTACGCCGCCACCCCATGCTGCGCGTCACCCTGCACGACGGCGCGGACGAGTTCGTCCAGATGATCACCCCGCCCGAGGAGGCCCGGCTCACTCTCGAACGTCTCACCGTGGAGTTCCCCGAGACCACCGCCGCCGAGGGCCGCGACAGCCTGCTGGCCCGGCTGAAGGACCTGGTGAGCAAGCCGCTCGACCTCTACGGCGACACACCGGCCCGCTATCAGCTCGTCCGGGCCCGGTTCACCGACCAGGACCAGTACGTCCTCGTCCTCACCTTCCACCATCTGTTCTTCGACGGCTGGTCGTGGCGGGTCCTGATGGACGACCTGAGCGCCGACCTCGACCGTCCGGCGCCCGAGCGGACCTATCTCGACTACGTCGGGGACCAGCGGGACCTGCTGGACGGCGAACGCGGCCGGCGACTGGTCGAGTTCTGGAGCGACCGGCTCGCCGGCGTGCCTGTCGTGACGCTGCCGACCGACGGCACGGACGCCGACTTCTCCCGGCCGCCGGGCCGAGGCGCCGACCTGCCGTTCCCGATCGAGCCCGAACTCGCGGCACGGCTGCGGGACATCGCCCGCGGAGGGCGGGGCACGCTCAACATGGTGCTGCTCGCCGGGTGGATGGCGCTGCTCTGGAAGATCGGCGGCAGCCGTGACCTGTCCGTCGCGAGTCCGGTCACCGGTCGGGTCCCAGGCCACGACGACGTGATCGGCTGCTACGCCAACACCGTCGTGGTCAGGGCAGCCCTGGTCCCCGAGGAGCCGTTCGCGGCCCTGCTCGCGGCCGTCCGCGAGGCCCAGTTGTCCGCGCTGTCGCACGGGGATCTGCCCGCCGACCGGATCGTCCGGATCGCCCGGCCGTACTCGGCCGAGCCCGCCGCGACGACCAACTTCAGCTTCCACAACGCCGTCAAGCCCATCCTGGCTCTGGGCACCGACGGCCCGGCCATCGAGCTGCTCGATGTCGACCCCGCGGCGCCCACGTTCGCGCTCAGTGTGTCGGTCATGGAGTACGGCGACGCCCTGTGGGCCGGGGTGAAGTACGCCACGGACCTGTTCCGGCAGGAGACGGTCACCGCCTGGCTCGACGACTACCGCACGCTGCTGCGCAACCTGGCCGAACGTGGCCCCGACGCCACCCTGTTCGATCTGTTCGACGCGCCGTCCCCGGCAGTCTGCACGCCGACCGTGCCGGACTTCACGTTCTGAGGCCGCAGGCCTTCGAAGAGGAGAAACCCCACGTGAACACCACCATCGACGTCACCGGCCTCGCCTCCCGCGAGTTCTGGCTGCGACACCGGGACGACCTGCGCGCGGGATCCGTCGCCACGGCGCAGGCCCTGGGCGGTTCGTACGACGCCACTCCCGGCGACCTGACGACCGCGAGGGCCGCCCTCACACCCGCCACCCGTGCGGCCCTCATCCGCGTCACCGGCGGCCGGCCCCTGTTGCTCTGGGTCTCCGCCGCGGCCGCCACGGCCCTCGTCCTACGCCGATTCGGCGCCGAGGGGGCCGTCACCCTGCTGGCCGGCGCCCCGCTGGGGCAGGGGCTCCCCGCGCTGCTGGGCCCCGACCCCGCGGCGACCTTCCGGGAATGGCTGGGCACCGTACGGTCCGTGGCCGCGCAGGTCCTCGAGAACGGCGATGCCGACGCCGGCACTCTCCAGAGCCTTCTGCAAGGGGACCTGACGTTCACGGTCGACGCCGCCGGCGACCCCGCCGCGGAGCCCGGCGCCGAGGCGGCAGCGGCGCTGCACCTGGGCGCCGAAGAGATCACCGTGACGTCGCGGCTGCTGCCCGCCGAGCGGCTGAGCGCGCTGGCGACGGGTGTGGCCTCGGTGCTGGAGCAGGGTCTGGCCGACCCCGACCGGCGTCTCGCGGACCTCGGCGTCCTCGACGAGACCACCCGCCACCAGGTGCTGGTCGCCTTCAACGAGACCGCCCCGCTGGACAACGGCCGGCCGTACCGGGACCTGCTGCTGGCCCAGGCCGCGCAGCGCCCCGACGCCGTCGCGATCCACGACGAGACGGACTCGTTCACCTATCGGCAGCTGTGCTCGTACGCCACCGCCGTCGCACTGCGGCTGCGGGAGGCGGGGGTCGGCCCGGAGAGCCAGGTCGCGCTGGTCGCGCCACGCAGCGCGTGGTTCCTCGTGATGGCCGTCGGCGTCCTCTTCTCGGGCGGCGTGTACGTACCCCTGGATCCCGCGATGCCCGCCGGACGCCGGGACCGGCTGATGCGAGACGCCCACGTCGTCGTCGCCGGCACGGAAGTGGAGCTCCCGCAGGAATCCGGCACGACCCGGCTGTTCCCCCAGCACCTGCGCGAGGAGGTCGAGTCCGCCCCGGGGCCGTACAGCCCCGAGACGGTGCAGGAGCTCCTCGGTCCCCCGGCGGCTCCCGCCGACCTCGCCTACATCATCTTCACCTCGGGATCGACGGGCACCCCCAAGGGGGCCGGAGTCGAGCACCACTCCTTGCTCAACCTTCTCGCGACCCGGTTGCCGGACTACGGGCTGCGTCCCGGTGTGGAGGTGCCGCAGACCGCGCCGCTCACCTTCGACCTGTCCATCTGGCAGATGTTCGCGGGCCTGACGGCCGGCTCGACGGTCTGTGTCGTCCCCGACGACGTGGTGCGCGATCCCGCGGCGCTCGCCGCGATGGCGGTGGAGCACCGGTTCGGCTGTCTCGCGCTGGTGCCGACCTTCGTCGCCGTGCTCCTGGACCACTTCGAGGACGCTCCCGACTCGGCCGCGGCCGTCCGCGCGACCCTGGGCCGCCTGATCGCCACGGGCGAACCGCTCAGCGGCGAGTTGGCGCGCCGCTGGCACGCCGTCATGCCCGGGGTGGAGCTGCTCAACGCCTATGGGCCCGCGGAGGTCGCCGACGACAGCACGGGCGGGCCCGTCACGGCCGATGAGGGCATGTACACCTCCGTCGGGAAGGTGCTGCCCAATGTCCGTGTCCATGTGCTGGACGCCGATCTGCACCCCGTGCCACCCGGCGTGACCGGCCAGGTGTACATCGGCGGCGAGAGCGTGGGCCGCGGCTATGTCGGTCAGCCCGCGCTGACGGCGGGCGCGTTCCTGCCGGACCCGTTCTCCGCGGAGCCGGGACAGCGCATGTACCGCACCGGAGACCTCGGCCGATGGCGTACGAACGGATCCGTCGAACTGCTCGGCCGGGCCGACAACCAGGTCAAGCTCCGGGGCCGCCGGGTGGAGCTCGGTGAGATCGAACACGCCGTGGAGAGCTGTCCGCAGGTGGCGCGGGCCATCGTCGAACTCCTCAAGGACGACGGCCTGGAACGGCTCGTCGCCTTCGTCACGCTCACGCCCGGCAGTGCCCCGACCGCCGAACAGATCAAGGAATTCGTCGCCGGCCGGCTGCCCGCGTACATGGTGCCGAACGAGGTGCTGACAATCGGCGAGCTGCCCCGCAACCGCAACGGCAAGGTGGACCGCAAGGCGCTGCGCGTCCGCGCCGCCGAACGCACCGTGCCGACCGCCGCGTACACGGCGCCGCGCACCCCTCTCGAAGCGGAACTGTGCGAGCTGTGGGCGACCTGCCTCAGGCTCGAACGCGTCGGTGTCACCGACGACTTCTTCGCGCTGGGCGGCGACTCCATCACCGGTATCCGCATCGTCCAGGCGGCCGGGCGCCGCGGCATCGAACTGCGCCCCCGGCACGTGCTGGAGCACCGAACCGTCGAGGGGCTGGCCACGGTCGCTCGACGACGCGCCGCCGACGACGCCGATCCCCGGGCCGCCGCGCACCCCGGCGCCGACCGCTCTCCCGCCCCGCTCACCCCCGCCCAGCTGGCCTTCTTCGCCCGCGGTGTGCCCCGTCCCGACTACTGGAACCACGGGGTCCTCTACGCCGTCCGGCGCCCCGTCACCACCGAAGAGGTCGAGCGCGCCGTACATCTGCTGGCCGAGCGCCACGCGATGCTGCGCGCCCGGATCGCCCCGGTGGACGGCGCGTTGGCGCAGACGGTCTCCGACGTTCCGCCGCCCGTCACGGAGTTCGACCTGAGGGAGGTGGCGGCGGACGCGCTGGAGTCCCGGATGCACGCCTCGGCGACCGAGCTGCACGCGGCGCTCGACCTGGGCGCGGGTCCGGTGTGCCGGGCCGGGCTGCTCCGGCTCCCCGACGGGCTGCACGACCGGCTGGTCATGATCGTCCACCACGCGGTCGTGGACCTCTACTCCTGGAACGTGATCACCGAGGAGCTCTCCACGATTCTGCGCGACGGCGGCACCGCTGCCCTGGACCCGGTCGGCACTCCGTACACCGAATGGGCCCGCCGCCTGGTGGAGTTCGTGCGCGGCGAACCGGAAAGCCTGAACGCCGAATACTGGCTGACCCGCGACTGGAGCCGCTGCGTGCCGGTGACGGACACCCGCGCCCAGGGGGTCGAGGGCAACACCCAGGAGCGCACCTTCACCTTCGACAAGGCATGGACCCGCCGGTTCGTCGCCGGAGCCGCGAGCTCCGGACTGACCGTGTACGAGTACCTGTTGACCGCACTCGGTGCCGGCTTCAAGAAGTGGCTGGGCGCCCCCTCCGGTGACCTGCAGGTTCAGCTCGGCGGCCACGGCCGGGAGGACCTGTTCGACGACGTCGACCTGAGCCGTACGGTCGGCTTCTTCAACACCGCCTATCCCTTCGCCCTGCCGATGCTCACCGATCCCGCGGACGGGCGACAGGCTCGTGCCGTCGCCGACTTGATCAGGAACATTCCGGGCCGGGGCCTCGACCACGACCTGCTGCGCCATCTCCACCCCGATCCGGGGCTGCGCGCCCGGCTCGCCGCCCTCCCCGTGCCCCAGGTGCTCTTCAACTACTGGGGAGAACCCGGCTATCTGCACGCGGACGGCGACGGCGGGGACGGCGACGGCGCGGGCCGTACGCCGGGGCCGCTCGGGGACGTCCGTATCGACATCTCCGGAGACGACCGGCCGCGGGACATGCCCCGCCCCTTCCCGATCGAGATCTACCCCAGCGTCGTCGACGGCTGTCTGACCATCCTGTGGCGCTTCAGCGGTGAGGTCTTCACCGCAGCCCGGATGAGCGCACTCGTCGAGTCCTACGCCGAAGCCCTGCGCGCGAGCGTTCCCCCTGCCAACTCATCTGCTGAGGAGACCATCTGATGACCTACACCGTCGTGGTGAACGCCGAAGAGCAGTACTCGATCTGGCCCGAGGTCAAGGCCCTGCCGAACGGCTGGAGGACGATCGGCTTCAGCGGTGGCCGGGAGGAGTGCCTGGCCCATGTCGCGGTGGTGTGGACCGACATCCGCCCCAAGTCCGTGATGACCGCGGCATCGTGACCCGCACCGAACTGACTCCCCTGCTGTGGCACTACGGCGCCGCGCAGGGCACCCGCACCTACGTCCTGGCTCCCTTCGCCGGCGGCAGCGCGTACTCCATGGCCGACTGGCCCCGGCAGCTGCTGCGCGCGGACGAGAGCGTCCTCGTGCTGCAGTACCCCGGCCGTGGGCCGCGGGCGACCGAACCGCTGCCGACGAGCCTCGGCGAGCTCGCCGTCGAAGCCGCCCGGACGATCCAGCGGCATTCCACGGGCCCGGTGGCCGTCATCGGCCACAGCCTCGGCGGTGTGCTCGGCCACGCGCTGGCCGGGCACCTGGAGAACGCGGGACGTGAGGTGGAACTGCTCGTCGCCTCCGCGGCCCGGCCACCGTACTCGGCCCGCATGAACGCCGGGCAGATCCTCGCCATGACCGACACGCAGTGGCTCCAGGAGATCACCCGCTACAGCACGATCGATCCCGAACTGCTCAACGAGTCCGCCGTGGCCGACCTGATCGTGCCGGTCCTGCGCGCCGACTACCTGATGCTCGCCCGGCACATCCCCGACCACCGCACGCTCGCCTGCCCGGTACTCGCCATCGGCGGCGCGGACGACGTCTGGGTGACCGCCGAGCACCTGGAGTCTTGGGGCGAGTACACCGACGGGGGCCTGACCACGCGCACGCTGCCCGGCGGCCACTTCTACTTCCGGGACGACCTGACCAGCGTGATCGAGCTGATCCACACCGCCCTGGACCGCGACCGCGCACGAAAGGAGTACCGGTGAAGCCGCTGATCGTGGTGTACGACTTCGGTGCGGCCCAGCCGGGCGACATCGCGGTCGGGCTGGGCGACTGGGCCACCTGGGTCTTCGCCGCGGAGCGCAACGAGCACACCCGGGCGATGGAGCCGCTGCTCTCACAGTTCGCGCCCATCGTGTGGATCGACGACCTCGACCAGGCGGTGGCCGAGCTCGGCGGCCGCGGCCCTGGTGGCATCGTGACGTTCAGCGAGAAGGCCCTGCGCCTCACCGGCGAGCTGGCCCACCGGCTGGGGCTGCCGCAGCACGGACCGGCCACAACCGCCATCCTCACCGACAAGTGGCGACAGCGAAGTGCCCTGCGCGCGGCGGGAGTCGACTCCGTTCGCTTCCACCGGGTCGACACCGCCGCCCACTGGGCGGACGCGGTCGCGCACGTCGGACTTCCCGCGGTTCTCAAGCCCGCCTTCGGGGGGGCCAGCCGCAACACCTTCCTCATCGAGGACGAGGCCGACGGACGACGGACCGTCGAACGCCTGCTGGCCGCAGGGGCGCCCGGATACGATCCCGAGGGCGCTCTGGTGCTTGAGGAGTATCTGGTGGGGCGGGACTGCGCGCCGTTCGGCGACTACGTCTCGATCGAGCAGCTCGTGCAGCACGGCGAGGTCACCGACATCGCCGTGACCGGCAAGTTCCCCATGGTCCCCCCTTTCAGGGAGACCGGCAGGTTCTGGCCCTCCCCGTTGGATCCGGAGGAGACGGAGCAGGTCTTCGACCTGGCCCGGCGGGCTGTCACGGCGCTCGGCATCACCACGGGTCTGACCCACACCGAGGCCAAGCTCACCCCCGAGGGGCCCCGGTTCATCGAGGTCAACGGACGGCTCGGCGGCGGCATCAACGAACTCTCCCGCCGGGCCGTCGGCACGGACCTGATCGAACTCGCCGGCCGGATCGCCCTCGGCGAACGCGTCAGTGTCCCCCCGCTTCCGCACGGCCGGGCCTTCTACCAGATCTTCCATCCCGCTCCCCGCGATCCCTGCGAACTGGTCGGGGTCGAAGGCACCGACGAGATCCGAAACCTGCCCGAGGTGACCCTCTACCGCCCCTACGCCCGGCCGGGCACTCGGCTGGAGGGCGGCGTCCACACACGGGAACTCGACATCGTCATCGGGGAGACCGCCGGCCTGGCCGAACTCGCCACGGTCTTCAAGGACGTGGAGTCCCGGCTGCGGTTCACCTTCGCCTTCCCCGGACAGGCCGGTGTCCGGACTGTCACCGGAGCCGAACTCGGCCGGCTGTGACACCGGTCCGTACGCCACGACGACCAGGAGGAACGGATAATGCGTGAGACGACCACCGACGAGCCGCCCCAGCAGGGAGGACTCCCCGACGCGACCGTCCTGGCGCGCGTCTGGGAGGAAGTCCTCGTCGTCGACGGGGTCGGCCCCGACGACGACTTCTTCTCCCTGGGCGGGGACTCGCTCCTCGCCGTCCAGGTCGTCGGCGTGGCCAGGGAACGCGGGCTGCGACTGACACTCCTGGACCTGTTCAAGAACCCCACGCCGCGCGGCGCCTGCGTCGGCGCGGCGGACGCGGAGGACGAAGGACAGGGTGAGGAGCTTCTCTCCGCCCAGGACCGGGCGCTGGTTCAAGGCAGCGCGGAGGCGGCGTACCCCGCCTCCCGTCTCCAGCTCGGCCTGATCTACGAGAGCCTGCTGAGCGAGGGTGTCCTCTATATCGACGTGGTCTCCCGCTCGATCACGCTCCCCCTCGACCCGTCCGTGCTGCGGCGGGCCGTCGACCGCGTCACCCGGCGCCACCCGATGCTGCGGACGCGCTTCGACCTGACCACCTTCAGCGAGCCCATGCAGGTGGTCGAGCGGAACGTCGTCGTACCGGTGGAGACGGCGGACTGGTCAGGTCTGGACCCAGCCGCGAAGGCCGAGCGGTACGACAAGGTCATGCGGGATCTGCAGGCCCCCTTCGACCCCGAGCGGGCACCGCTGTGGCGCGTGCACGCGGCCGCCACGGGCACCTCGGAATTCCAGCTCGCCTACGCGTTCCACCACGCGGCGCTCGACGGCTGGAGCGAGTCCGTCCTGGCCAGCGAGGTGGTCCGGCTGTACGCGGCCATGCTGCGCGGCGAGGACCTCGAACTCGCCGACCCCGCGCCCGCGGAGGAGTACGTACGCCTGGAGCGTGCGGCGCTGCGGGACGACGCGTCCCGGCGGTTCTTCGAGAGCCTGGGCGCCGATGCGGGGGCGAAGCTGCCGGAGCGGGGCGACGGTACGGGCGATCCCTTCAGAAAAGCCGCGGCTCAGATCCCCGTCGGCGACATCCAGCGGATCCATCAGCTCAGCGCCGAATGGGGCCTTCCGCTGAAGAGCCTGTTCCTGGCCGCCAACTGTACGGCTCAGGCGGCCCTGACCGGCACCACCGAGGTCACGGTCGGGCTGACCGTGAGCGGTCGGCCGGAGACGGCGGGCAGCGACCTGACCATCGGGCTGTTCCTGAACACCCTGCCCTTCCACCTGGATGTGGCCGAGGTGTCCTGGCACACCGCGGCCCGGCGTGCCTTCGAGGCGGAGCGCGGTCTGCTGGGCCACCGCCGCTTCCCGGACGCCGAGGTGCGCGCGCTGCTCGGCGGCGTCCCCTTCACCACCGTCTTCAACTATGTCCACTTCCACGTCCGCGACCGGCTCCTGGAAACCGGCCTGGTCACCGCCGACGAGGACCTCAGGGACCCGTCCAGCTTCCCCGTCCGCGTCGAGGTCATCGATGACCCGCGCGGCCGCGGTCAGCTCCTGGAGGTCGTCGCCGACGAGACCCGGTACGGCGAGGGCACCGCCGAAGAGCTGCTCCAGTACGTCCTGTCCGCGCTGCATCAGATGGCCGAAGGCCCCGAAGAGCCGGCCCTCGCCGGCCTCCGGAACGCGTAGAAAGTCGGTGACCATGTCTTCCAGCCCTCTGGCAACCTATGCGGAGCTCGGCTTACGTCAGCTGCACGACCAGGACCCCGAGCTCTACGGCCTGCTGGAGCGCGAGCACCGCCGCCAGTCCGAGACCCTCGCCATGATCGCGGCCTCCAGCGTCGCGCCCGCCTCCGTGACCGCCTGTGAGGGAACGGTGCTCGGCAACGTCACGACCGAGGGGTACCCAGGGGCCCGCTTCCACGCGGGCTGCGAGGTGGTGGACGAGGTGGAGCGGCTGGCGATCCGCCGTGCCAAGGCGGCCTTCGGGGCCCGGTACGCCAACGTCCAGCCCCACTCGGGCAGCACGGCCAACCAGGCCGTCATGTTCAGTTTGCTCCAGCCCGGCGACGTGCTGCTCGGGATGGAGCTGAGCGCGGGCGGTCATCTCACCCACGGTTCCCGCGCCTCGGTGTCCGGCAACTACTTCAAGCCGATCGGCTACGGCACCGACGCCGCCGGCTGGATCGACATGGACGAGGTCGAACGCCTCTCCAAGGAACACCGACCGCGGCTGATCGTCTGCGGAGCGAGCGCCTACCCGCGCGAGATCGACTTCGCCCGGTTCCGTGCGATAGCCGATGAGGTCGGAGCCTTCCTGCTCGCCGACATCTCCCATATCTCAGGTCTGGTGGCGGCCGGGCTGCACCCCAGTCCCATCGATTTCGCGCATGTGACCACGACCAGCACCTACAAGCAGCTCTACGGACCCCGCGGCGGCCTCATCCTGATGGGCAGGGACGCCGGCACTCCCGTACCCGGCTCTCGTAAGACCCTCGCCGAGACCCTGCAGAGCGCGGTCTTCCCCTATGTGCAGGGCACCCCGCAGTTGCAGGCCGTCGCGGCCAAGAGCAGAGCGCTGGCGCTGGTGGCGCAGCCCGAGTTCCGGGAGCTGGCCGGGCGCATCGTCTCCGGAGCCGCGGCGCTGGCCGCGGCGCTGTCCACCGCCGGCTACCACGTCCTCACCGGCGGCACCGACAACCACATGGTGCTCATCGACGTCAGCCGCAAGGGTCTGACCGGCCTCGTCGCGGAGCAGGCACTCGAGTCGTGCGGAATCATCGTGAACAAGAACAAGATCCCCAACGATCCGCACGGCCCCCGGGTGACCAGCGGTCTGCGGCTGGGAACGAATCACCTGGCCGCACGTGGCATGGACGACGACGCCGTTCGACAGTGCGCCGCCTTGGTCGACCGTGTGCTGTCGTCCATCCAGGCCACGGACACCGGCACCTGGCACCTCGACGAGGCCGTCCGCTCCCGGGCCCGCGCGGACGTGACCGAACTGTGCGCCCGGCACCCCCTGCCCGACCTGGCGCCCGGGGCCATCGGGAATCACCACCCGCCCAACCGATGGAAGGGCGGCCGCAGGCGCCATTGGCTGCGGCCCTCCCGATCGGCCGGCTATTCGACGCTGCGCAGCCTGAGGCTGTTGCTGCCCACGAACACGCGGGAGCAGGCCATCGCGGCTCCGGCGATCATCGGGTTGAGCAGCCCTGGCGCGGTCGGCGGCAGGGCGGCCCCGTTGTAGGAGAACATCGAGCCAGGCCTACAACGGGCGCGCCAGCCCAAGGGACTACGGAGCGGTGGCCAGGGGGGCGGCGGCGCGCATGGCCTCGAAGTTGGTGACGTACTGCTGGTAGACGCCGCGGTCGTTGAGCCTCAGCAGGGTCTCGTCGTTGCGGCGCAGCGAGGTCTCGTTGAAGTTGTGGCTGCCGGTGAACACCCACCGCGCGTCCCCATCCCCGCCATACGTGCCCTCCACCAGCAGGTACTTCGAGTGGATCCGCCCAGGCAGCGCGCTGCCGTCGCCCAGTGTGCGCAGCTCGATCCCCGGCGCCCCCTGCAACACCTGCCTGACCTCGTCGTCCATGATCCCGTAGACGATCTGCACCGGGCAGCCCTGAGCGGACAACCGCGCCAGCCGCTGCGCGATCGCCAGCCGGTAGGCGTCCCACTCCGACATGCCCACCCGGATCTTCGTGCCGCCCGCGCAGCTCACCTCGGACAGGCTCTCCACGATGGGGTCCGTCGAGGCGTCCGCGCCGGCCCGGGGGAAGAAATGGGCGCGCACCGAGCCACCGGCCGTGCCGGTCTGGACGACGCGGTAGTAGTCGAGGTTCTTCTTTTCGGCCGCGAGGTCCTCGAAGTAGCTGTTGTAGGCGGCCGACAGCCGCTGGTTGCGGGGCAGGATGACGGCGTTGTTCCAGTACGTCGTGGAGTTCAGGTCGGTGAGGTTGGCCGAGGACTGCACGACGACGTCCGAGGCGTGGCCCGCCCGCGAGAACAGGTAGAACTTGTTGTGCTGGCCCTTGTCTCCGATGCACGCGGCCGTGCCGCCCGACACGGGGCCCGAGCAAACGTGCAGGTACGACCGCGCCGCGGTGTCGCCGCCCAGCTCGGCCGCCAGCCGCGCGGCCACCGCGCCGCCCCGGGTGTCGCCGTCCACGATGACCTGCACGTCCACGTCGCGCTTGTGCGCCTTGACGAGCTCGTCGGCGAACTGCGTGCCGGCCGTACCCGACATGACGAAGTGCGCGACACGGATGCGCGCGCCGGGCGGCGTCTGGCGGATCAGGCCGCAGAGCTGCTGGACGAGCGCGTCGCCCTGGCCTGTCATCGGGTTGTTGAAGACGGCGCGGGTGGTGGCCGGCTCGATGGGCGCCTCGGCGCAGGGGGTGGCCGATGCCGCCGAGGTGGGCGCGGACACGGCGAGAGTGGTCAGTACGGCGGCGGCCAGAGCGGCGGCCAGCGACTTCCTGGGCATGGATCGCTCCTAGTGGGGGGTGGCGGGGACGGTGGTGCTGTTCGCGAAATGGCAGGCGACGGGGTGGCCGCCGCCACGGTCGAGCAACGCGGGCTCCTCGGTCGCGCACCGATCCTCGGCCTTGAAACAGCGCGTCCGAAAACGGCAACCCGAGGGCGGGGCCAAGGGCGAGGGGACGTCTCCCGTCAGGACGATCTCCGCACGGTCCACGTCACGCCAGTCGTCCACCGCGGGCGCCGCCGACAACAACGCCTGCGTATACGGATGCGCGGGCCGCTGGTAGATCTCCGCCTTCGGGCCGATCTCCGCGATCTTGCCGAGATACATCACCGCCACCCGATCACACAGGTGGTGCACCACGCCGAGGTCGTGTGAGATGAACAGGTAGGCCACCCCGAGGTCGCGCTGCAACTCCTGCAGCAGGTTCAGGATCTGCGCGCGCACCGACACGTCCAGCGCGGAGACGGCCTCGTCGCACACGATCAACCTCGGGCGCACGGTCAGCGCCCGCGCGATGCTGATGCGCTGGCGCTGCCCGCCGGAGAACTGGTGCGGGTACCGGTCCGCGTGCTCGGGGCGCAGCCCGACCCTGGCCAGCAGGTCACGCACCTCGGCGTCCCAGTCCCGGCGCGGCACGATGCCGGGGTGGATGCGCCAGGCCTCCTTGAGCAGAGCGGCGACCGTCATGCGCGGGTTCAGCGAGGCGTAGGGGTCCTGGAAGACGAGCTGGATCTCCTGACGCAGCCTGCGCAACTCCCTCGCCGGCAGCGTCGCGAGGTCCCTTCCCTCGAACAGCACCTGGCCGGCGGACGGCTTGACCAGACCGACGATGGTGCGGGCGATCGTGGACTTGCCGCACCCCGACTCGCCGACCAGGCCCACGGTCTCCCCGGCGCCGACGCTCAGGCTCACCCCGGCCACGGCGTGGACCTCGGCGCGGCGCAGCCTGTAGGTGGTGACCAGATCGACCAGCTCCAGCAGCGGCTCATCAGGCATCGTCGAGCACCTCCTCGGCGAAGTGGCAGGTCACCGCGCGGCCGTGGCTCAGCTCGCGCGGCTCCGGAGCCTCCTCGCGGCAGCGTTCACGCGCCAGCGGGCAGCGCGGGTGGAAGGAGCAACCGGTCGGTGGCTCGGCGAGATCCGGCGGCTGTCCCTCGATGGCCGTCAGCGTCGACCCGGTTCCGCGCAACGCGGGTACGGCCCGCATCAGGCCCAGCGTGTACGGGTGCGCCGGCCGGCCGTACACCTCCGGGACGGTGCCGGTTTCGACGATCTGGCCCGCGTACATCACCGCGACCCGGTCGGCGACCCGTGCGACCACGCCGAGGTCGTGGCTGATGATGATCATGCCGAGCCGGTCGGCTTCGCGGCGCTGCCGTAGCAGCCGCAGGATCTGCGCCTGCACGGTGACGTCGAGCGCGGTCGTCGGCTCGTCGGCGACGAGCAGCACCGGGTCCAGGGCGAGCGCCATCGCGATCATCACGCGCTGTCGCATGCCGCCGGAGAAGCGGTGCGGGTGGTCGTCCAGCCGCCGCGCGGCGTCCGGGATGCCGACCTGCGCCATCAGCTCCGCCGCGTACCGCCTGGCCTGGGCACGGCCGGTTCCCCGGTGGCGGCGGAACATCTCGGCGATCTGGTAGCCGACCGTGAGCGACGGGTTGAGCGCGCTCAGCGGGTCCTGGAAGATCATCGCGATGCGTTCGCCGCGCAGCTCGCGCCACTCGGCGTCGGAGAGCCCGGTGACGTCGCGGCCCTCGATCGCGATGCTGCCGGCGGTGATCCTGGCCCGCGACGGCACCAGCCCGAGCAGCGCCTGCGCGGTCACGCTCTTGCCGCTGCCGGACTCGCCGACGATGGCCAGCGTCTCGCACGCCTCGACGTGGAAGGACACCCCTCTCACCGCCCGCAGCGGCCCCTTCCGCGTGTCGAACTCGACAGCGAGACCGTCCACCTCCAGAAGTCTCGTCAGGAGACCTCCATCGCGCGGCGGCTGACCGTACGCCTGAGGACTTCGTTCGGTCATCAGCTCAGCTCCGTCATCGGATCGGAGGCGTCACGGAGCAGGTCGCCGAGGATGCCGATGGCGACCACCACGAGCGCCAGGGCCAGGCCGGGTACGGCGGCGATCCACCAGGCCGAGGCGAGGTAGTCGCGGCCCTGCGCGATCGTCGAACCCCAGGACGCCTGGGTGGTGGGCACCCCGAGGCCGAGAAAGCTCAGCGACGCCTCGGCCACCATGGTCAGCCCCACCTGTACGGTCGCCGCCACCAGCAACGGCGGCAGGCACGACGGCAGGATGTAGTACAGCATGATGCGCGCGGGCGAGGCGCCCATCACCCGAGCGGAGTGCACGAACTCCCGATCGCGTACGGCCAGCGCCGAGCCGCGCACCACCCGAGCGAAGATCACCCAACGCGTCACCGCGAGCGCGATGATGACGTTCACCATGCTCGGCCCGAGCACTCCGGCCAGCAGGATGGCGAGCAGCAGGCTGGGGAAGGCGAGCTGGATGTCGCCGACGCGGGAGATGATCCCGTCGGACCAGCCGCCGAAGTATCCGGCCAGCAGGCCGAGGAGCAGCCCGACGCCGCCGCCGATGAGGACGGTCACCACGGCGACGGTCAGCGAGGTGCGCATCCCGGCCAGCACCTCGGCCAGCAGGTCCTGGCCCACCTGGTCGGTGCCGAGCCAGGCCGTCGTGCCGTCGGACAGCGTGCTGCCCGGCGGCGACAGCCGGTCCTGAGGGCTGGTGCGGGTGGGGTCGAAGGGTGCCAGCAGCGGCCCGAGCACACCGGCGGCCACGAACAGCAGCACGGTCCCGAAGGCGAGGTGGGCACGCAGAGGCAGGCGGGTGATCGTGTCCAGCGTCATGCGTTCTCCAGCTGGATCCTGGGGTCGAGGTAGCCGTAGAGCAGGTCGACCAGCAGATTCAGGATGATGTAGCAGATCGTGACCACGGTCAGCACGGCCTCGACGACGGCGTAGTCGCGGAAACTGATGGAGTCCACCAGCAGCGTCCCGATGCCCGGCCAGGCGAACACCACCTCGACGATGACGCCGTTGGCGATGAAGTTGCCCATCAGCAGGCCGAGCATGGTCACGACCGGGACCAGTGTGTTGCGCAGGACATGCACGTAGAAGACCACCCGCCGGCTCAGCCCCTTGGCCTGAGCCGTGCGGACGTAGTCCTGGTTCATCTCCTCCAGGATCCCGGTGCGCACCAGCCGGCCCAGCCAGCCGACGAACGGCAGCGCCAGCGTGAAGGCGGGCAGCAGCAGGCTGGCCATCGTGCCGTCGGCCGTGCTCGGCAGGATCTGCAGTCCGCGCGCGAAGATCAGCGAGAGCATGATGCCGATCCAGAACGGCGGCAGCGCCTGGCCGACCAGCGAGGTCACCGAGATCAGGTGATCGATGGGAGAGTTGGCGTGCCTGGCCGCGTAGGTGCCGGACAGGAAGCCGAGCACCACCGTGAAGACCATCGCCCAGACGGCCAGGCTGAGCGTCGGGCCGAGCCGTACCAGGGTGGCGTCGAGCGCGGCCATGCCCTGGCGCCAGGACTCGCCGAAGTCGAGCCGTACGACGTCTCCCAGGTGCCGGACGTACTGCACCAGCAGCGGGTCGTCGAGGCCGAGCTGCGCGCGCAGCTCGGTCAGCTGGTCGGGAGTCGCCTGACTGCCGAGGATCAGCTCGGCGGGGTCGCCCGGCAGCACCCGCAGGGCGACGAACACGATGGTGATCGCGCCCCAGATCTGCAGCAGCGCCTGGGCCAGGCGCCGCCCGATGAAGAAGGTCATGGGCTGCCTCCGCTGGAGGCCCGCTCCACCAGGCGCGGCGGGAAAAGGATCTTCTCCGGTTCGCCGCCCGCCTGCCGGGTCAGCCGCCTCAGCATGTGATCGACGGCCGACACGCCGACCTCGGCGGCGGGCAGGTCGACCGTGGTGAGGGACGGTATGACGTACGGCGCGAACGGATGCCCGCCGTACCCGACCACGAGCACGTCGTCGGGGATGCGCAGGCCCGCCTCGTCGGCGACGCGGTACACCCCGAGGGCGAAGTAGTCGTTGCCGGCGACGAACGCCAGTGGGCGGCGTTCCGTGCTCAGCACCTGCCTGGCCAGGCGGTAGGCCTCGCCGGGGTTCCACGGCAGGGCGCTCTGTTCCAGGCGCGTGGTCGGCACCTTGAGCAGGGCGTCGGGCTCCAGGGTCAGGCCGCTTTCCGCCAGCGCGCGGCGGTAGCCCTCGACGCGGTCGGTCACCGAGGAGACGCCGAGGTCCTCCTCCAGGAAGTAGATGTTCCTGGCGCCCTGGGTGATGGCGTGCCTGGCGGCCTCGTAACCGCCACGGACGTGGTCGACGCCCACCAGGTCGGTGTTGAGCTCAGGCACGTCGCGGCTGATCAGCACGAGCGGGACCCCGGCGGCTCGGAAGCGGCGCCAGTGCTCGGCGCCCTGCTGCACCGCGACCACCAGGACGCCGTCCACCCCGCGGCGCAGCAGTTCCTCCGCGGCGCGGCGCTCGTTGTCCACGCTCTCCTCCGTCGCCATCAGCAGGAGCGAGTAGCCGTGTCTGCGGCTGTGCTGCTCCATGGCGCTGATGAGCTGGGCGTAGAACGGGTTGGACGGGTTGGTGATCACCATGCCGAGAGTCGTGGCCGAGCCGAGCACGAGAGAGCGCGCGGTCACGTTCGGCACGTAGCCGAGCCGTTCCGCCTCGGCCTTGACGCGGTTTCTGGTCTCCAGGCCGACGCTGTCCTTGTCGGACAGCGCACGCGACACGGTGTTGACCGACACGCCCAGGCTCGCGGCGATGTCCCTGAGCGTCGGACGCCGTCTGGCCGGCATGGCGTCCATCATCCGGCGGTCGACACCGTGCGGAACTCGGGCTGGCCGTTGGCCGCAGGCTGGAAGCCCTTGACCGTGGAACGCAGCCCATAGGTGGCCGACAGGGCCGCGGGGAAGATGCCGACGGCGTCCTTCCAGATGATTTCGCAGGCCTGGCCGTACAACGCCTTGCGTCTGTCCTGGTCGGGGGTGGAGCGGGCGTCGGCGAGGACGGCGTCGAGCTTCTTGCTGGCGTAGCCCATGCGGTTGGCCGCGCTGGTGTACAGGCGGCCGAGGGTGTAGTCGGCGTCGCCGGTGGTGACGGTGTTCACCTGGAGCTCGATGTCCCAGTCGAGGGCGGTGAGCCGCTTGATCCAGGCGGCCTTCTCGATCTGCTGGGCCTCGACGGTGACACCGACCTTGGCCCATGCGGAGATGAACGACTGGGCCAGCTCGGTGGCCAGCGGTCCGGTGTCCTTGAACCACATCATCGTGGTGCGGAGCCCGTCGCCGTGGCCGGCCTCGGCCAGCAGCTTCTTGGCGAGGTCGGGGTCATAGGCGTAGGGATCCTGGGCGGCGTGGCCGAACACCGCCGCGGGGATGGGCGCGTCCATGACCGTGGCGGCTTCGCCGTACAGGCTGGCGACGATGCTCTTGAGGTCCAGCGCGTGGTGGAGCGCGCGCCGGACCTGTGGGTCGGCGAACGGCTTGCGGCCGCAGTTGAACCAGGTCAGGAAGTAGTTGACGCCGGGCGTGCTCTCGACCTCGAGCCCGTCGACGCCACGCAGGCGCGCCAGCTCGTCAGGCGGGATGATCCAGGTGATGTCCACCTCGCTGTTCTGCAGCGAGGTCATGCGCGTGGAGGTCTCCGGGATGTACGGCAGGCGCAGCCCGGTCAGGGCCGGTGCGCCTCCCCAGTACTTCGGGGCGGCCTTGAGCAGTAGCTGGGCGGACGGCGTGAACGACTCGACCGCGAATGGGCCGCTGCCGACCGGCTTGCGGAAGAAGCCCTCTTTGCCGAGCTGGGCGGCGGGCAGGATGAAGGCCAGCGACAGGTTCACCAGCAGGGTGCCGAGCGGCTCCTTCGTGGTGATCGTGATCGTCTTGGCGTCCGGCGCCTGGATGGCGTCGATCGAGGCCCACAGCGGCTTCTGCGGCCCTGTCGAGGCGGCGAGCCGCTCCAGCGAAGCCTTCACGTCGGCTGAGGAGAGCTTGCTGCCGTCGTGGAAGGTGACGTCCTCGCGGAGGGTGAACTCCCACGTCTTCTCGTCCGGCTGACGCCAGGAGATGGCGAGACTCGGGGCCGCCTCGCCGCCGTTCCTGGTCACCAAGGTGTCGTAGATCTGCCGGTTGGCCAGCAGCGACGCCTCGTCGACGGCGCTGGCGCCGTGCGGGTCGAGGTCGTTGATGGCCTGGTTGAACGCGGCGCTGAGCGGCCGGGCCGTACCCCCGCCAGGGGTGGTGCCGGACCCGCCGGGGGCGCAGCCTGCCAGCAGCGCGGCCCCGGCGCCGAGGAGGGTCAGGAACTCGCGCCTGCCTACCTCGTCGGATGGTGCCATGGCTTTCTCCTGTCAGCTCTTGAGGGCCAGATAGATGAGGACCTTCGCCTTCGGGTCGCCGCCGCGCAGCGTGGCGCGCAGGCGCAGCCAGTGGCCGAACTCGCGCACCGGCCAGCTCAGCAGGCTGGGCTCCCCGCTGACCTGCTCGGGGGCGCCGTCGTCGCACCAGTGCAGGCCGTCCGGGGAGATCTGGGTGGTCAGGTGCAGGCTGGGGGCCTCGCCGTCGAGTTCGAGAGTGCGTACGAACCAGCGGGCCTCGCGGGCCCAGGCGACCTCGTACGGCTCGGTCGTGAAGTCGGCGGTGAAGGTGGTGTTCCGCTCCAGGACGGCGGTCATCGATTGCTTCATGGTCACCAGTCCACCGAGATGAGGGCCGAGTCGAGGAAGAGGAAATTGCGTACCGGGGAATGGGTGCGCACGCTGACGTAGAAGTTCAGCAGGTTCTCCAGGCCCTCGTACTTGTCCGCGTACTGGGGGACGGGGACGTCGCGCAGATCCATCACCCGGTCATTGACCTGGAGTTCGATGTTGGTCCTTGTGCGTGTGTCGAACTGCCAGCGCAGGTAGTGCCAGTTGACCTTGGTGGGGACCTCGTTGTAGCAGAGGTACTGCGGCTCCTGGTCGAGCGGCTGCCAGTCCTCCGGGTTCGGCGCGGTGAAATCCTCCACGGGCGAGAGGTTGTCCTGGTTGTGCAGGTTCTCCTTGGGCGTCGGCTCGGGGACGACCGGGTAGACCCAGCGCCTGGTCAGCTTGTTGTCAAGGTCGGTGTTCTGGTAGCGCATCACGCAGTGGTAGCGGATGCCGTCGCCGTCGCAGAGATCGGTGGCGATGGTGAACGCGCCGAACTGCGCCTCCGACGGATGCAGGTTCCCGTCCCAGGCGACGTCACCGAAGGTGTTGCCGAGCGACGACTCGGCGGTCGCCGCCTCACTCTTGTAGGTGAAGTACGTCTCGAACTGGATGACACCGCGCTGGGCCATGGTCAGGCGGCGGATCGCGACCCCGGTGTGGCCGGTGACCGGCCTGGTCGCCACCTTCAGCGCGTAGGTGCCGCTCATGGCGCCGTGGGTGCCGATGTCGAAGAAGTCGCAGGCACTGAGCTGCGGCGGCCGGAAGTCGCGCATGTGCTTGTCGACGGTGTCGAGGTTGCCGTATCCATCGTGGTTGCCGATGAGTTCGGTCCAGCCGTGCGTGCCGGTGTTGAACTCGTCGAAGGCCAGGATTCGGGGAAGGGGGTTGAACTTCGAAAGCCTCGGATCGGCGGCGATAAGCGCGCGCCGGAAGTCCTCGGCCGGTGCATGGGTGGTCTCCACGCGTCTCCTCGTATAAGGGGGCAAGGGACGGGGGGATTAACGTTCACGTGAACGTTAATCCTCAAGTGCGTGGAAACTAGCCCGTAACAAACGGAACTGTCAAGGATTCGGACAGGCGTCAACGCGCGACCGGGCGGGGAAAAATCGGCGAAGTTCGGCCCGGCCGTACCCCGCCCCGCTCCGGCGCGACCCCGGACATCCCGCTCCGCGCGCGGGTCTTCTCACCGCACTCCGGCGAGGGACGATGCGGCTCCGGCGCCCTCCTGGCGGGCGGCCGATAGTGTTGAGGGTCTGATGAGCGCCACTCTTGTTGTGAAGGAACTCGCCGCCGGCCACGGCGACCATGTGTTGTTCGCGGATCTCGACCTGGTCGTCGCGCCCGGGGACGTGGTCGGGCTGGTCGGGGCGAACGGCGCGGGCAAGTCGACGCTGCTGCGCCTGCTGGCCGGCCTCGACGCCCCCGAGCAGGGCTCGGTACGGCTCAGCCCGCCCACCGCCAACGTCGGCCACCTGCCACAGGAACCCGAACGACGGCCCGGTGAGACGGTCGCCGCGTTCCTCGCCCGGCGGACCGGCGTGGCCGCCGCGCAGCGCGCTCTCGACGCGGCGACCGAGGCCCTGGTGAGCGGCGACCCCGGCGACGCGTACTCCGAGGCGTTGGACCGCTGGCTCGCCCTGGGCGGCGCGGACCTGGAGGAGCGGGCCGCCGAGGTGGCCGCCGGCCTCGGGCTCGCAGTCGACCTGAACCAGGAGATGACGTCACTGTCCGGCGGCCAGGCCGCGCGGGCGGGACTGGCTTCGCTGCTGCTCAGCCGTTACGACCTGTTCCTGCTCGACGAACCCACCAACGACCTCGACCTGGACGGCCTGGATCGGCTGGAGCGCTTCGTGACCAGCTTGCGCGCCGGGACCGTCGTGGTCAGTCACGACCGCGAGTTCCTCGCCCGCACCGTGAACCGGGTCCTCGAACTCGATCTCGCCCAGCAGCAGGTCCGTGTCTACGGCGGCGGCTACGACGCGTACCTGGACGAGCGCGAGGTCGCCCGCCGGCACGCCCGTGAGCAGTACGAGAGCTACGCCGGGACCAAGGCGTCGCTGGAGGCCCGCGCCCGAACCCAGCGCGCCTGGATGGAGAAGGGTGTCAAGAACGCCCGGCGCAAGGCCACCGACAACGACAAGATCGGCCGCAACTTCCGTACCGAGACGACCGAGAAGCAGGCCGCCAAAGCCCGGCAGACCGAGAAGCTGATCGAGCGGCTGGATGCCGTCGAGGAGCCGCGCAAGGAATGGGAGCTGCAGATGGAGATCGCCGCCGCGCCTCGTTCCGGGGCCGTGGTGGGGACGTTGCGGGGCGCGGTCCTACGGCGTGGCGGATTCTCCCTCGGACCGGTCGACCTGCAGATCGACTGGGCGGAACGGATCGCGATCACCGGCGCGAACGGCTCGGGCAAGACCACTCTGCTCGGGGCGCTGCTCGGCCGGCTTCCCCTCGACGAGGGCGCCGCCGCGCTCGGCCCCGGCGTGGTCGTCGGCGAGGTCGACCAGGCACGAGCCCTGTTCGAGGGTGACGAGCCGCTGCTTGAGGCGTTCGGCGCGCTCATCGACCTGCCCCCGGCCGACGTCCGCACACTGCTGGCCAAGTTCGGCCTGCGGGCCGGCCACGTGCTGCGCCCGGCGGCCACCCTGTCCCCCGGCGAACGCACCCGGGCCGCGCTCGCCCTCCTGCAGGCCCGTGGGGTCAACCTCCTGGTCCTCGACGAGCCCACCAACCACCTCGACCTGCCCGCCATCGAACAACTGGAGTCGGCGCTCGCCGCGTACCAGGGAACCCTGCTGCTGGTCACCCACGACCGGCGCATGCTGGAGGCGATCCACACCACCCGCCGGCTCCATGTCACGTCCGGACACGTCACCGAGAGCTGAGAGCTGAGAGCTGAGAACTCCGATTGATCATACGGCCAGGTCAAAGGGCGAAGGAGACGCTCACGGGTGGCGGGCCAGGTAGCCGCCCATGGTCCTGAACACCTCATCGGCCGGCAGGTCGGTGCCGTCCTGGACGCGGACCCGTTCGATCACCAGGCCATGGCTGCGGCCACGGCGGGCCTCGGCGCCGGCGACGATGACGATGCCGTCGCCCTCGCGGATGAACACCCGGCCCGGGGTGCCGCCGTAGACGCCTGTGGAGACCGAGGCCTTCAGGATGCGGATGCGCTCACCCTTGTAGTAGGTGAAAGCATTGGGGTAGGGGTCGGACTGGGCGCGCACCAGCCGTTCGATGTCCTCGGCGGGCCAGGTCCAGTCGATGTTGCTGTCCTCGATCGAACGCTTGTGGAAGAAGCTGGCCTTGGAGCGGTCCTGAGGCGTCCAGTCGGTGCGGCCGGAGGCGATGTGGTCCAGGGCCTCGGCGACGATGGGGGCGATGAGGTCGACGGTGCGGTGGAACAGGTCGGTGGCGGTGTCGCTCGGGCCGACCGGTACGGCGCGCTGCACCACGATGTCCCCGGCGTCCAGTTCGGCGTTCATCATGTGGGCGGTGACGCCGACCTCCTTCTCGCCGTTGATGAGCGCCCAGATGAGCGGGGAGAAGCCGGCGTAGGCCGGAAGCAACGAGTCATGCACGTTGAGGATGCCGTACCGGGGGAGGGTGAAGAACTGGGGCGGTATCCAGGTGCGCCAGTTGTTGGCGACGATGAGGTCGGGCTGGACTTCCTTGAGGGTGAGCAGGAGTTCATCGTCGGGGCGGTTGCGAAGCAGGACCGGGACGCCGTTGGCCTCGGCCAGCTCGGCCACCGAGTCGCTCCAGATCTTCTCGTAGGCGTGGTCGCTCTGGGGGTGAGTGACCGCCAGTACCACGTCGTGCCCGGAGTCCAGCAGGGCTTGGAGGGTGCGATGCCCCCAGGTCTGATAGCCGAACATCACGACCCGCATCAGCGCTCTCCTTGTGAGGTGAGTGGGGAAAGGTGGCTCGTTTTGCTTAGGCGAGCCTAACCTAAGGTGGACCTTGCTTCCACCCCTGGATCCCAATCCCGGTCGACGCGCCGGGAAGCCTGCGCGCCTGTCACGCTTCCACCTGATCAAGCGGCGACCTGCCGTACATCTAGGCGAGCGCCCAGGCGACATCCCTGAGCAGGGCGTGTCGCCAGCCCGCTCGGTCGTGGCCCGAGGCCGACCGCGAAACCCGCACGGTCGCACCGGCCTGCTCGGCCAGGGTCTCGACCAGTTCGCAGTGCGGCAGCATCCGTGTCTCGTGTTCCCCCACGTCGAACGCGACCCGCAGACCGGACAGGTCGGGGCGCTCCCGCAGACGCGCGGCGATGGCACCGCCGACCGGACCGCCCAGGGGGTCGGCCAGGTCCACGTCGGCTGTCCACCAGAACGACGCCGACTGGCAGGCGACGCCGGACACCAGATCCGGGAACTCCAGCGCCGCGTACATCGCGCTCAGCCCGCCGAGGCTCTGCCCGGCGACCACCAGCCGGTCCCGGTCGGCGGGTACGCCGCTTTCGGCTACCAGCGGCAGCAGTTCGTCCCGGATCGCCTCCCACAGCTCGGGCCTGCACCCGAACTCGGCGTCCCTGGCCTGGGTGGGCAGGAAGACGAGCGTGACGGCGGGCATCTCGCCATGGGCGACGGCCGAGTCGAACGCGGTCACGGCCGGGTGCAGGTACAGCCAGTCGTCCCCGTCGAGCAGCAGGACCATCGGTCCGCCACCGCCCGCCGGGTGGACTCGCACGGTGCGCCGTCCGCCGAGCCGTTCGCTGGTCCAGCGGAAACGGGCGCGCGGGAGGGGCAGGACGTCGGCGGCGCCGATGACGGGCCAGTACGGCTGGGCGGGGGCGTCCGGGGTCGCGGCGATGGACCGGTCACCGCCCGCACCGACCGGGTTGAACGGGTCGCCGTACGCCGCGTCGTCCGTTAGGAACTGGTAGGTCACCCGCAGCCGCGCGGGCATGACCACCTCGGCGTACCAGCAGTCCGTATCGCCCCATCGGCGTAGGGGGACCGGCTCCGACCAGCTCTCGAAGCCGATGCTCGCCGGGGACCCGCGCCACAGGAACAGGGTCACCCAGCCCCCGCCGGCGGGTACCGACGCGGGCGTCCCCGCCGCCGCCCAGAACTCGTCGGTACCGGGTTCACCGGGGAACCCGAACTTGGCGAAGGTGTTCTCCATGACCCCGTCTCTACCATCGACCCAGAAGCTAAGGATAGACTTACCTAAGTTTGGCGGATCGAAAATGGCGAGGTTCGGAGAACACGCGAGCCGCAGCCGCTCGCGTGTCCCGACCGTCCGCTGTCGGCCTGGTCGTTCCCGGTCGAGGTGGCCCCGGGAGAGCGGCCGGCGGATCGCGCGGTGTCTGGACGTGAAGTCGTCTCCTCGGGATGGCCCGAGGCGATGGCGGGTGTGGTTTCTTCTCGGATGGGCGACCTGCGCTCAGGCGGAGCATGGGGTTCTTCATGAGGCTCGCGATGGTCCCTCTGGCCGTGCGATCAAGGGATAACTTACGTCGATGAGCACGACTGTGGGGATACGTCCCGCGTCCGAGGCCATAGAGGCCCGCGGGCGGCGGGTTGTGGGCTTGGGCACGCTGATGGCGATTCTCCTGGTCGCGGGGGCGGTGTCGTTGGCTGTCGGTACCCGCGCGTTGAGTCCCGTGGAGGTCTGGCACGGGTTGTTCACGGTGCCGGGCTCCGACCAACGGCTCACCGAGATCACGCTCATCATGCAGACCGTGCGGGTGCCCCGGACCGTGCTCGCGATCGTGGCGGGTCTCGCCTTGGGGGTCAGCGGGGCGTTGATCCAGGGGTACACGCGTAACCCGATCGCCGACACGGGTTTGCTGGGGGTGAACTCCGGCGCCTCGTTCGCCGTCGTAACGGTGATCCTCCTGTTCGGGCTCGCCAATCCGTACCAATACGTCTGGTTCGCCTTCCTGGGGGCAGCGGTCGCCGGTGTCATCGTGTTCGGGCTGGCGAGCCTCGGCCGGGGGGCGGGCAGCCCGTTGACGCTCGCGCTGGCCGGTCAGGGGATCGCGGTGTTCCTGACAGCGATGACCACGGCGGTCGCGCTGACCGACCAGGCGTCGCTGAACGCGCTGCGGTTCTGGAACGCGGGCTCGGTGGCCGGTGTCGGATTCGACGTCATCTGGCCGGTGGTCACGTTCATCGTGGTCGGGTTGGTGCTGGCGTTGACCACACTGCCCACCATCAACCTGCTCAACCTGGGTGACGATGTGGCGCGAGGGCTGGGGGTGAACATCACGCTGAGCCGTACCGTCGGTATCGTCGCCATCACCCTGCTGGCGGGCGCGACGACGGCGGCCTGCGGCCCCATCGCTTTTCTCGGGCTCATGGTGGCCCATGTGGCCCGCTATCTCACCGGGCCGGACTATCGCTGGCTGGTGCCGTGCGCGGGTCTGCTCGGCGCCGTCGTCCTGCTGGTCTGTGACATCGTGGGGCGCGTGGTGACGCGACCGGGCGAGTTGCAGGCAGGCGTCGTCGTCGCTCTCGTCGGCGCCCCGTTCTTCGCGGCGCTGGTGTGGCGCGGAAAGTTCAAGACAGTATGAACGAGACAGCGGTGAAGCGGTCGGTGACACCGGGCCTGCGACTCGGCCGTGCGTCGTTCGTGTGGCGACCCTGGATGGTATTCGTCACGCTGCTGCTGGCGGCGGCGACCTTTCTGGTGTTCTGCCTGTCCATCGGCGTCGGCGACTTCCCCCTCGGCCTGCCCCAGGTGATCGCCACGCTCTTCGGCCAGGGTGAACGCGTCGACGAATTCGTGATCATGGATCTGCGGATGCCCCGCGCCCTGGCCGGGCTCATCGTGGGGGTCGCGCTGGGGGTGTCCGGGGCGATCACGCAGTCCATCGCGCGCAACCCGTTGGCCAGCCCGGACATTCTGGGGATCACCGGGGGCGCGAGCGCGGTCGCGGTGTTCCTGGTGACGGTGTCGGGTGGGGCCGCCACGGCGATCGTCGACTCCGTGGGCCTGTCCGCGGCGGCGCTCGCGGGCGGTCTCGGCACCGGCCTGCTGGTGTATTTCCTGGCGTGGCGGCGGGGGATCGACGGCCTCCGGCTCATCCTCATCGGCATCTCGGTGAGCGCCGTGATGCAGGCGATCACGATCTGGCTGCTGGCCACGGCCGACATCCGGGACGTGGCCCGCGCCCAGGCGTGGCTGGTCGGCTCGCTGGACAACCGATCGTGGGGCGAGGTCTGGGTGGCGCTGTGGTGCGCGCTCGCCCTCATAGCCGTCGTGTCGTGTGTGGCGTTCCAGCTCAGGCCGCTGCACTTCGGTGACGAGGTCGCGGCGGGCCTGGGTGTCCGGTACTCCATGGTGCGGGCCGTCCTGCTGTTGTGCGCGGTGCTGCTGGCCGGCGTGGCGGTGAGCGCGGCGGGCCCGGTCCCGTTCGTCGCACTGGTGGCGCCGCAGGTGGCGCTGCGTCTGTCGCGGTACCCGACGCCGCCGCTGGTGGCCTCCGGGCTGGTGGGCGCGCTGCTGTTGATCGGTGCGGACCTGGTGGCGCGTACGGCGCTGCCGATCACTCTCCCGGTCGGCGTGGTCACCGCCGCGATCGGCGGCCCTTTCCTCGTCTACCTGCTGGTGCGGGCCAACCTCAGAAAGGGGCGATGAGGATAGGACGTTGCTGGACGAGCCGACCGCCTACCTGGACCTGGCGCACGCGATCGATGGGATCGACCTGCACGAGTCGGGGTGCACGGTGGTCCTGATGCTGCAAGGGTCGTCGACGACCGGGTGAGCGACCGGCCACTCACCGTGCTGATCGATTGCATCATTTCCAGCTCAACACAAGCAAGGTTAGGCTCACCTAATTCCTGCGTGTTACGGTTTCCCTGCTCCTCGTCAGGGTTGCAGCGGATTGCACGAAAGCAAGGGATTCTGGATGCCCCTCCAACTAACAACGGTTCCGACGACCTTGCGTCGTTTCGCAGCGGTGCTGTCCGCTGCGGCCCTCAGCGCCGGCCTCCTCGCGGGATGCGGCTCCGCCCCGGCGGAGAAGCCGGCCGCCGACACCGCGGCCACCACGGGTGGCGCGTTCCCGGTCACCGTGGAGCACGCCTTCGGGTCCACGCAGATCGCCAAGGCCCCCCAGCGGGTCGTCTCCGTCGGCTACACCGACGACCAGGCCATCCTGGCCTTCGGCATCAAGCCGGTCGGCATGGTCGACCAGTACCCGAACCCGCCGGGCAAGACTCCCGACATCAACACCCAGTGGCCCTGGGTGAAGGACAAGTGGGGCGACACCCGTCCCGAGGTCATCATGACCAACGGCGACTCCGGCCCGAACTACGAGAAGATCGCCGCCCTGCGGCCCGACCTGATCGTCGCGGTCTACTCCGAGATCGACCAGGCCGCCTACGACCGGCTCACCAAGATCGCCCCGACGGTGGGCCGCACCAAGGGTGAGAAGGAGCCGTTCAGCGCGCCGTGGCAGGACAACGCGGTGCACATCGCCAAGGCGCTCGGCAAGGCGGACGAGGGTGCCAAGCTGGTGCAGGGCATCCAGGACAAGCTCGACGCGGCCCGTGAGGCGAACCCGGAGTTCGCGGACCGAACCGCCGTCGCGGTGTCCTGGTACAAGAACTCGGTCGCGCCGTTCACCACCACCGACGTGCGCGGGCGGCTGGTGTCGGGCATCGGCTTCAAGGGCGCGACGGAGATCGACAAGATCGCGGGTGGCAGCTTCTACACCGTGCTGTCCCCCGAGCGCATCGACCTGATCGATGTCGACCGCATCTTCGTCATCGCCGACCAGGCGGACCAGGAGGCGCTGAAGAAGTTCAAGTTGTTCGCCAACCTGCCCGCGGTCAAGGACGGCAAGGTGTCATACCTGCTGGACAGTGAGGGCCCGGCGATCGGCGCGGCCATGTCGCAGGGCACCCTGCTGTCCCTGCCGTACGCGATCGACGAGCTCGTCAAGTCGGCCGGCTAGAGAGGCCCGTGAACGTGTCCTATCCCCGAACTGTCGTGGTCCGGGCGTGAGCGCTACCGACACGCGCGCCGCCTCGGCCATCCTGCGCACGGCGACCGGACGCGAGGCCACCCGATGGGTCGCAGCGCACTCCCGCGAGGTGCCCTGGCTGACGACCGCCACCGTGCTCACCACGGTGGCGGGGGCGGCGCTCCAGGTGCTGCCGGTGTTCCTGCTCGGCCAGGTGGTCGACGGGGTGGTCGGGGGCGAACCGCAGTCGATCATGATCACGATCGGGATCCTGATGGTGGCCGCCGCGCTGCTCGGCTCGGCGGCCACCGCGGCGTCGACGTACCTGATCGGGCGGCTGGGCGCGGATCTGCTCGCGCGGCTGCGGGAGGGCGCCGTCCAGGCGGTGCTGGGCATGCCGAGCGCGCGGATCGAGCAGGTCGGCCGGGGCGACGTGCTGTCCAGGGTCGGTGACGATGTGGCCGTGGTGTCCAAGGGCATCCGGACGGCCGTCCCCACGGTGTTCTCGGCGGGGGTGCTGGTCGTCATCGCCACGGCCGGCATGTTCGGGCTGGACTGGCGGCTCGGCCTGGCGGGCGCCGGCGCGCTGCCCGCGTACGCTCTGGCCCTCCGCTGGTATCTCCCGCGGTCCGCACCGCTCTACAAGCAGCAGCGGGAGGCCCAGGCCGATCGCGCGCAGGCGTTGATCAGTGGCCTGAACGGGATCGACACCGTCCGGGCGTACCGCCTTGAGGGCGCCTTCCGCGAGCAGGTCACCCGCGAGTCGTGGCGGGTGCGCGATCTCGGCGTCGAGGTGTTCCGGTTCTTCGGCCGGTTCGTAGGCAGGGAGAACCGCGCCGAGTTCATCGGGCTGGTCCTGATCATCGTGGTGGGGTACGTCCTGCTGGAGGCCGATGCCGTCACCCTGGGTGAGGCGTCGGTGGCCCCGCTGCTGTTCCACCGGCTGTTCACTCCGCTGGGCGCCGTCATGTTCACCTTCGACGAGGCGCAGAAGTCGGGCGCGAGTCTGACCCGGCTGGTCGGGGTGCTGGGCGAGGCCACGGAGGAAAGGCTGGTGGGTCGGGTTGCCGTCGCGGCGCCGGACGCCGAGCCGTACGCGGTGACGGTGGAGGGGCTGACGTTCAGCTATCCCGACTCCGAGCAGCCGGTCCTGCGGGACGTCAACCTGGTGATCCCGGCGAGCGGTTCGCTCGCGCTGGTGGGGGCGACGGGCGCGGGCAAGACGACCCTGGCCGCGCTGATCGCGGGCATCGGAACCCCGCAGGCCGGGTCGGTGCGCATCGGGTCGACCGATCTCGCCGGTCTGGACGAGGCCGGGGCGCGGGCCTTGGTGAGCATCCTGACGCAGGAGACGCACGTGTTCTCCGGTCCGCTCGCCGAGGACCTGCGACTTGCCGCGCCGAAGGCGACCGACGCCGAGCTGATGGACGCGTTGCGCACGGTCGGCGCCGATACGTGGGTCGCGGCGCTGCCCGATGGGCTGAACACCATGGTCGGCGAGAGCGGCGAACGCCTGGACGTCACCAAGGTCGCCCAGATCGCCCTGGCCCGGCTGGTACTGGGGCGATCGCCGGTAGTGGTGCTGGACGAGTCGACCGCGGAGGCGGGCAGCCAGGGTGCCGCCGAGTTGGAGCGGGCCGTGTCGGCCGCGTGCCTGGGCCGGACCACGCTGTTCGTGGCGCACCGGCTGACCCAGGCGATGGCGGCGGACCGGATCGCCGTGCTGGACGCGGGACGCGTTGTGGAGCATGGGACCCACGAGGAACTGGTGGCTCTGGGCGGCCGGTACGCGCGACTGTGGCGTGCGTGGCAAGAAGGCAGCTAGGGAATGTTAGGTTAGGCTAACCTTCATAGTTGAAAGGGACGGCTGAGTCTTCGATGATGGAACCGAGCACTCGTCTCGTACTGCTTTCTCCCGTGCACCTCGCCGACGTACGCCGGCGGACCGGCGACTATTCCGATCGGACCATCACCAAAGCGTGCGCCGTCGGGCTGGCCTACTGGGCGACCGGCCAGAGCCCCGGCGGCCTCGACCTCACCCCCGGCACGCTGTTCGCCGACGTCCTCGGATGGGTCGACAACGGCGGGGACGGGGTCGGCGGCTGGGAGGTCGGCGCGGACGACCGGACCATCACCGTCCCCGAGGGCGTCGTGCTGACCGACGCGCAGCTCGCGCTGGACGACCTGGCCGACTTCCCGGATCGGCCCATAGGCACCATCGGCCCGTCCAGCGTGACGGCACGGCTCGAAGCCCTGGCCGAGTGGAACGACAACAAGGCCGACCGGGTCCGCCCGACCATCGTGGAGATGTTCCGCGAGCAGGTTCGGGCCAGGCCGGACGCCGTCGTCATCGTCGACGAACATCGGTCGCTGACCTACCGTGAGGCGGCCGAGCTGTCCAACCAGCTGGCCCACCACCTGATCGAACGCGGACTCACCGCCGAACAGGTCGTCGGCATCTCGCTGGGTCGCTCCGCCGAGATGGTGATCGGTCTGCTCGGCGTGCTGCAGGCGGGGTGCGCGTTCGTGCCGCTCGATCCGCAGTGGCCCGCCGCGCGCAGAGCGGTCGTCATCGACGACGCCCGGGTCGTGGTGCAGCTCAACGACTCCGGCGAGCACGACGCGGGTGAACCGGAAGCCGTGGCCGTCGACCTCGACGCCTGGCGGTTCGGTTCGTATCCCATCGAGAGCACCGAGACCGTCATCCCCGGCCCCGCCCTGGCGTACGTGATCTTCACCTCCGGTTCGACCGGGCGGCCCAAGGGCGCGATGATCCGGCACGAGGCGATCAGCGAGCGCCTGCTGTGGCAGGTCAACGAGATCCTGGGCTTCGGCCCCGACGACGCGTCGCTGTTCAAGGCGCCGCTGTCGTTCGACATCTCCATCAACGAGATCTTCCTGCCGCTGGTGTGCGGCGGCAGGCTGGTGATCCTGCGGCCCGGCGGTGAACGCGACCCGCATCACCTGCTGAGCGTGATCACCGAGCAGCGCGTCACCTTCACCTACCTGGTGTCGTCCATGCTGGACGTGCTGCTGGAGATCGCGAGCGACTCCGGGCAGTTGGACAGCCTGCGGCACGTGTGGTGCGGCGGCGAGGTGCTGACCGCAGAGCTGTACGAGCGGTTCCGTGCCCGGCTCGACATCCCCATGTACCACGGGTACGGCCCGGCCGAGACGACGATCGGCGTATCGCACGTCATCTACCGGGGCGCGGCGGAACGCCTGTCGACGTCGATCGGCAAGGCCAACCCCAACACCGAGTTGTACGTGCTGGACGAGGAGTTGCGCCCGGTCCCGGTCGGTGTCGGCGGCGAACTGTACGTGGGCGGGTTCCTCCTGGGACGCGGGTACGTCAACGCGCCCGGCCTGACGGCATCCCGGTTCGTGGCGAATCCGTTCGCCGGGGACGGGTCCCGGCTGTACCGGACCGGTGACCTCGCGCGGTTCGCCCCGGACGGGTCGCTGGACTTCCTCGGCCGGGCCGACAACCAGATCAAGATCCGCGGCATGCGGCTGGAGATCGAGGACGTCGAGATCGGTCTCGCGGAGCACCCCCGGGTACGGCATACCTGCGTGGTCGCGAAGAAGAACACGGCGGGCGGCACCTACCTGGTGGGGTACGTGCTCCCGGTGGCCGATGACCTGCGGGCGGACGAGGTCAAGGCGTGGGCCGTCGAGCACATGGTCGAGTACATGGTGCCCGCGCACATCGTCGTGATGAAGGAGTTCCCGCTCACTCCGAACGGCAAGCTGGACCGGACCGCGTTGCCGGAGCCGGCGATCGAGGCGGATTCGATCATCCGGCCCACCACCGAGAACGAGCGCGTGGTGTGCGCGTCGGTCGCGTCGGTGCTACGGCTGGACGAGGTCGGGGTCGACCAGAACTTCTTCCGGCTCGGCGGAGACAGCATTCTGGCGATCTCGCTGCTGAGCGCGCTGCGCGACGCGGGCCTCTACGTTACGGCGGCGCAGATCTTCACCAGCGGCACCATGGGGGCGCTGGCGGCGGTGGCGAGCCGTGATGGTGTCTCCACGGTGGACCGCGGGGATGTCGCGACCGGTTCCGTCGCGGGGGCGCCCATCGTGCAGTGGCTCGGCGAGAACACGGACGCGATCGACGGCTTCGTGCAGTCGGTGGTGCTGAACACCCCGGCGGACCTGACCGCCGAGGCCCTCGACGAGATGCTCGCCGCCGTGGTCAGGCGGCACGACATGCTGCGCGCCAAACTGGTGCGCGGCACCCGTTGGGGCTTCGCCATCCCGAAGGCGGACCAGGCCGTCGCGGGGTGGCAGCGGAGCGACCGGCCGCTCGACGAGTGCGTGGAGCTCGCCGCCGACGGACTGGACCCGGACAACGGCGTGATGCTTTGCGCTGTCTGGCGGCGCGAGGCACGGCAACTGGTCGTGGTCGTCCATCACGTGGTGATCGACGGCGTGTCATGGCGGATCCTGATGGAGGACCTGGCCACGGCATGGCGGCAGCTCACCTCGGGCACGCCGATCGAGTTGCCTCCGGTGGGCACGTCGTTCCGGCGCTGGACACAGTTGCTGAAGCGCGCGAGGTTCGACGCGGACCGCGACTACTTCCAGCGTCCCCTGCCGGGAGCGGACGGACCGTTGGGCAGGCGTCCACTGTCCGAATCCGACACCGTCGCAGGTGAGAGGGTTCAGGCCGTCTCGGTCGACCCCGAGGTCACAGCCGCCCTGCTGGGCGAGATTCCCGCGAGGTTCCACGCGGGGGTCAACGACGTGCTGCTGACCGCGCTCGCCGTCGCCCTCGCCCGGTGGCGCCGCGGCCTCGGGCAGGATCAGACGTTCGCGCACATCGAACTCGAGGGCCACGGCCGCGAAGGGCGATTCGTGGCGGGCGCTGTCGGCTTCGAGCCGGATCTGTCGCGGACCGTGGGCTGGTTCACCACTCTCTTCCCGGTGACCGTGGACCCGGGCGCGACGGCCGACTTCACCGCCCCCGCGTACCTGTCCGCCGCGCTCAAGTCGGTCAAGGAAGACCTCGCCCGGGTGCCGAGCAACGGCGTGTCCTATGGCGTCCAGCGGTACCTGACCGGTACCGGGTTCGACGCGTCCGCCCCGCAGGTGTTGTTCAACTATCTGGGCCGCTTCGACGCGGGCGCGTCCGGGGACTGGCAGCTCGCGGGCGCCACCGGGCAGTTGGGCGAGAAGCGCGACCCGAGGATGCGCCTGCCGCGCGCCCTGGAGTTCAACGCGATCGCCGAACCCGGCTCGACCGGCGAGTACGAACTGGTCACCACCATCTCGTGGCCGGACGGAGTGTTCGCCGACGAGGACATCTCGACGATCGGCGAGTACTTCCGGGCGGCCTTGGCCGGGCTGGCCGCGCTCGACCAGGGCGGCCACTCCCCCAGCGACTTCGGCGCGGTGTCTCTCACCCAGGCCGATGTCGACGCCCTGGACGGCCCGGCGCTGCGGGACATCCTGCCGCTGACCCCGTTGCAGGAGGGCCTGTACTTCCACTCGGTCTTCGACGACGACTCGGCGGGCAGTTACGTCGAGCAGCAGATACTGACGCTGGACGGCCCAGTGGACGGCGCCGCGGACGCCGACCGGCTCGCGGCGGCGACCACCCGGCTGCTCGCGCTGTACCCGAACCTGGCCGCGCGGTTCGTGGCCCTCGCCGACGGCCGCGTGGTCTCGGTGCTGGAGAGCGGTGTGCAGGCGCCGTTCACCACGCTGGAGCGCCCCGGCATCACCGACGACGAGATCCGCGACTACGCCGAACGGGACCGCCGCGCCGGGTTCGACCTGGCCACCGGCCCGCTGATGCGGTACACCCTCATCCGCACGGGTTCCAGCAGGAACGTCCTGGTGCAGACCGTGCACCACATCGTCGCCGACGGCTGGTCGGTGCCCCCGATGCTGCGCGCGCTGCTGGCCGAGTATCACGCGCCGGGGACCGTGTACCCGCAGGGCGACTTCCCCGACTACGTGCGCCGGCTCGCCGCACGCGACGATGACGAGAGCGACCGGGTGTGGCGCGATCAGCTCGCCGGTCTGCCCGGCCCCTCGCTGGTCGCCGAGGGGCACACCCCGTCCGACCGGTTCGCCGAGACCGCTGTGCAGCCGGATGACGACATCGACGCGGCCGCCCGGTCAGCGGACGTGCCACTGAGCGTCGCCGTACACAGCGCGTGGGCGGTGACGCTGGGCGGCATCTTGCACGGCGAGGACGTGGTGTTCGGTTCCACGGTGTCCGGGCGTGACGCGGATGTGCCCGGCATCGAGGACATGGTGGGTCTGCTCATCAACACGATCCCCGTGCGCGCCCGATGGGACGGCGCCACCACGGCGCGCGAACTGCTCGCCTCGGTGCGGGAACACCAGAGCGCGGTGCTGCCGCACCAGCATGTCTCCCTGACCAGGATCGGCCGCCAGGTCGGCAGCGGTCCCCTGTTCGACACCCTGGTGGTGTTCGACGTCGCGACCGATGTGGACGGCCTGCGGAGGCCGGGCGACGAGCTCGTCATCACCGACATCGTGAACGAGGGCGTCCCGCACTACCCGTTGACGCTCGTGGTGGAGCGCGCGCTCGACGGCCGTCCGCGATTCAACCTGATCTACGACAGCGAACTGCTGCGGGAGACGCACGCCCAGGCGATCCTGCGTACGTTCACCCGGGCCCTGACCGGCCTGCTCACCCGGCCGGACGACCTGGTGCCCGACGGCGTCAGACAGTCCGCGCGGATCACCCCGACGACCTTGGGCGAGCTGTTCGACGCCGCCGCGAGCCGCGACCCGGCCGCCATCGCCGTCACCCAATGCGGGCTCGACGGCAGCACCCGGTCGCTGACCTACGGCGAACTGGCGGACGCGAAGAACGAGCTGGCCTCGGCGCTGCGCGCGGCCGGGGTCGGACCGGGCGAACGGGTCGCCGTCGCCGTCCCGCGTTCCCTTGAGCAGGTCGTCGCCCTGATCGCGATCGTCACCGCGGGCGGCGCGTACGTGCCGCTGGATCTGGCGTACCCGGACGAACGGCTGGAGTACATCCTCGCCGACGCCGCCCCGCAGGTCGTTCTCGTGGACCGGGAACAGCGGGACCGCTTCACGGAGCTGTCGGCCAGGGCGGGCGTGCCGGCCCACGTGCTCGTACCGGAGGACGGGCTGCCGCGGGACACCACCGCGCCCGAGGTCAGCTGGCACGACCCGGCGTACGTGATCTACACGTCCGGATCGACCGGCAGGCCCAAGGGTGTCGTCGTCCCGCACTCCAGCGTGCTGGCGCTGCTCGCGAACACCCGGCCTGACATGGACTTCGGTCCGCGCGACGTGTGGGTCCAGTTCCACTCCTACTCCTTCGACTTCGCGGTGTGGGAGCTGTGGGGCGCGCTGGCGCACGGCGGTGAGCTGCTGGTGCCGGAGTACGGGTTGACCCGCTCCCCCGTCGACTTCCACCGGCTGGTCCGCGAGCGCGGAGTGACCGTGCTCAACCAGACCCCGTCGGCGTTCTACCAGTTCATCGAGGCCGACCGGCAGGCCGGCGAGCCGGTCACCTCGCTACGCCGGATCATCTTCGGCGGCGAGGCACTGGATCTCGGGCGGCTGCGCGGCTGGGTCGAGCGGCACGGCACCGGCTCGCCCGAGCTGGTCAACATGTACGGCATCACCGAGACCACCGTCCACGTCACGCACCGGGTGCTGACCGACGAGGACTTCGCCATCGGCGACGACGTCAGCCCGATCGGCGGCCCGATCCCCGGCCTGGTCACCTACCTGCTCGACGACCGGCTCCGGCCGGTGCCGCCGGGCCGGGTGGGCGCCATCTACGTCGCCGGCGACCAGGTGTCGCTCGGCTACCTGGGCAGGCCGGAGCTCACCGCGGGCCGGTTCGTGGCGAACCCGTTCGCGGGCGACGGCTCCCGCATGTACCACACGGGCGACCTCGCCCGCCGTACGCTCGGCGGCGAGCTGGAGTTCGCCGGCCGCGCCGACGATCAGGTGCAGCTCAAGGGTTTCCGCATCGAGCTCGGCGAGGTGGAGTCCGCGATCAGGGAACTCCACGGCGTGGTCGATGTGGCCGTCACCGTGGCCGACAGCGGCGACCACCTGGTCGCGCACGTCGTGGGTCGGGTGCCCGACGACGTCACCGGCCTCCTCTCGACGAAGCTGCCCGCGCACATGGTGCCGGGCCGGGTGCTGCGGGTCGACGCCCTGCCGCTGACGGTCAACGGCAAGCTGGACCGGAAGGCCCTGAGCGAGCACGCCGCGCACGACGACACCCCGGTGCTCGCGAGTGATTCCACGCTCGCCGCGCTGGTCGGCATCTTCGCCGAGACGCTCCCCGGCTGCGAGGTGGACGGCGACACCGACTTCTTCAGGGCCGGAGGCGACAGCATCGTCGCCATCACCGTGGTCAACCGGGCCAGGGCGCTCGGCCTGCCGATCGCCCCACGAGACGTGTTCTTGTTCAAAACGCCACGCGCGCTCGCCGGACACCTGGGAACGCGGACGCCGCAGGCCCCGGCGTCCGCGCCCGCCCACCGCGCGGACGGCCCGCTGACACCGACGCCGATCATCCTGCGCCAACGGGAACTGGGCGGCTCCCTCGCCCGGTTCGCCCAGGCCAGGACATTGGTGGCAGCCGAGGGAACCGAGTTCGCCGACGCCGAGCGCGCCGCGAACGCCGTCGTGGCCGCACACCCGGCCCTGCGGCTGCGGCTGCGCGTCGAGCACGGGGTGTGGGCACTGCGCACCGAACCCGCCCGCGCGGTCACCGTCGTCCAGACGGACGAGATCGACGCCACGGCCGCGGCGAACGACGCCGCCGGGCGGCTCGATCCCGAGTCCGGGGAGGTGATCGCGTTCTCGTGGCTGGCGTCGAGCCGGACCCTGGTGGTCACCGTGCACCACCTCGCCGTCGACTCGGTGTCCTGGCTGGTCCTGCTGGACGACCTGGCCGCCGCCATGCGCGGGGCGGCCTTGGCACCGCCGACCACGTCCTATGCCGAGTACGCCGACGCGCTGACGACCCGGTCCGCCCAGGTGATCGACGACCTCGGGCACTGGGTCAACACGCTCGAAGCGCCCGTGCTGCTGCCCGTGATCGAAGGGCTGCGCGAGATCACTGTGGAGGTCGCGCCCGACGTGACCGCCCGCGTGACGCGTACCGCGCCCGCCGCACTCGGCGTCGGTCTCACCGAGTTGCTGTGCGGCGCGCTGCGAACCGCGCTGACGCACATCCAACCGTCGCCCGCCGATCTCGCGATCGAGTTGGAGCGGCATGGCCGGGTCCCGGTGCTCGAACACCACGACTACACCCGCACGGTCGGCTGGTTCACCTCCATCGCACCCGTGCGGCTCACGGCGCACACCGACCCCGTCGCGGCGGCGCGCGAGGTCACCGAACGCCAGCCGGACGAGCGCGGGCATATCGCCTACGGCCAGCTCAGGTACCTCAACCCGCAGACGGCACCGCTGCTGAACGCGCGCCCGCAGGTGCTGTTCAACTACCTCGGCCGGGGCACCGAGTCCCAGGCCCTGCACATCACCGGGCACAGCACCGGGCACAGCACCGGGCACAGCACCGGGCACAGCACCGGCGGCGACCAGGGCAGCCCGTACGCCGTCGAGGTCAACGCGTGGATCGACGCGGCCACCGGAAGCCTGCGCGCGGCCTTCACCCTCGCCGAAGGCATCCCCGACGAGCTCACCGAACACTGGCGGCGCGCGCTGGAGCGAATCGCGGACGCCGCCGCGACGGCCGAGTGGACGGCACCGGTGACCCCGCTCCAGAAGGGCCTGTTCTTCCAGGCCCAGCTGGCGGGCTCGACCGGACACTATGTCGCCCAGAACTACTTCACCTTCGACCGGCGTCTGGACACCGACGCCCTGGCCGAGGCGATGGCGTACGTGATCGCGCGGCACCCGGTCGTGGGCGCCGGTTTCAGCACCGACGCCGGCGGATACCCGGTCCAGGTCCTCGCAGCGGGCCGGCGGGTCGATGTCCGCACGGTCGTGCTGTCGACGGACGCGGAAGCCGAAGCCCTGTGCGCCCAGGACCGCGACACGGGCTTCGACCCGGGTGAGCCACCGCTGATCCGGTTGACCGTGGTGCGCCTGCCCGACGACCGCGACGGCCTGCTGCTGAGCTACCACCTGCTGCTGTGGGACGGCTGGTCACGCGAGATCGTGCTGCGCGACCTGTTCGACGCCTATCAGGCCGTCGTCGCGGGAGAGCCGCCGGCCCCGGCCCCGGCCACGCCGAGCTTCGAGGACTACGCCCGGGCGCTCGACGCCAAGGACTTCTCCGTGTCGGAACGCTTCTGGGCGGAGCACCTGACCGGCCTCCCAGGCCCGACGCTGCTCGCCGGACCGGCACCGTCGCTTCCGGACGACCTGCCGCACACACTCGTGCACACGCTGTCCGCCGAACAGTCGGACCTGCTGCGAGAAGCGGCCAGGACGCATGGTGTCACGCTGAACTCGGTGCTGACCGGCGCGTTCGGCCTGCTGTTGGGCGCGCACACCGGCCGGAGTGACGCCGTGTTCGGCGTGACCGTCTCCGGCCGCGAGGGCGACGGCCTGGCCGACATCGTCGGCGTGCTGCTCAACACCGTGCCCATGTGGACGCGGGCACGGCCGGACGACACGGTGCGGGAGTACCTCGCCGCCGTGCAGACGGCCAGAGTCGCGGCGATGGAACACGAGCACCTGGGGCTCGGCGAGATCCAGCGGGCCAGCGGGCACGACACCCTGTTCGACAACCTGTTCGTGCTCCAGAACTTCCTGGACATGGACGCGTTCGCCAAGATGAACGCCAGGCACGGCATCACCGCGGTGCGGGCCGATGACTCCACGCACTACCCGTTCACCTGGGTCGTCACGCCTGGCGACCGGCTCACGGTCAAGCTGGAGTATCGCGACGACAACGCGGCGCGCGCCCGCCGTCTCCTGGACGACTACCTGCGCGTGCTCGACGATCTGGCCCGCTCGACCGGGCCGGTCGGCGCGCTGCGGGGCTTGGGGCCGGAGCCTGAGCCGGCGACGCGTACGGACGTCGGCACGGACACCGTGGTCGACCGGTTCGACCAGGCGGCGGACCGCAGCCCGCAGCAGGTCGCGCTAGTCGCCCACGGGCGGACCCTGACGTTCGCCCAGCTTCGGGACCGCAGTCGCGCGGTGGCGGGTTTGCTCGCCCAGCGCGGCATCGGCCCTGAGATGATCGTGGCTCTCGCGATCCCGCGTTCTCTCGACTCGATCGTGGCGCTGTTCGCCGTGCTTCGGGTCGGCGCCGCGTATGTGCCGCTGGAGCTGGACCACCCGGACGAGCGGATCGCCGCGATCGTCGCGGACGCCCGCCCGGACGTGATCCTCACCGTGAGCGCCGTCTCTCCCCGGCTGACCGGCGACCTGATCGAGCTGGACCGCCCCCTGCCCGAGGCCGAGCCGTTCCTGACGTTCGCGCCGGACGACCCGGACCGCCTGCGGCACCCCGCGTACACTATCTACACATCCGGATCGACCGGGAAGCCCAAGGGCGTGGTGACCGAGTACGCCGGGCTCACCAACATGCTGATCAACCACCAGCGTCGCATCTTCGAGCCGGTGCTGGTGGAGCACGCCCACCGGGTCTTCCGGATCGCGCACACCGTGTCGTTCGCGTTCGACATGTCGTGGGAGGAACTGCTGTGGCTCGCCGATGGCCACGAGGTGCACATCTGCGACGAGGAACTGCGACGCGACGCGCCCCGTCTGGTCGAGTACTGCCTTGAGCACGGGATCGACGTCATCAACGTGACCCCCACCTACGCGCAGCAGCTGGTGGCCGAGGGCCTGCTCGACGACCCCGCGCGGCGACCCGCGCTGGTGCTGCTGGGCGGCGAGGCGGTCACCCCGACGTTGTGGCATCGGCTCGCCGAGACCGAGGGGACAGTCGGCTACAACCTGTACGGACCCACCGAGTACACCATCAACACCCTCGGCGTCGGCACCTTCGAGTGCCAGGACCCGGTGGTGGGCGTGGCGATCGACAACACCGACGTGTACGTGCTGGACCCGTGGCTGCGGCCCGTGCCGTACGGCGTGCCCGGTGAACTGTACGTGTCGGGTGTCGGCATCGCGCGCGGCTACCTCGGGCAGCCCGACCAGACCGCGCACCGGTTCGTCGCGTGCCCGTTCGGCGAACCTGGCGAGCGCATGTACCGCACCGGGGACCTCGTGATCCGGCGGCCCGACGGGAACCTGATGTACCTGGGCCGCACCGACCAGCAAGTCAAGATCCGGGGGCACCGGGTCGAGCTGGGCGAGGTCGAGGCCGCATTCGAGGCACACCCGGCGGTGCGGTTCGCCGCCGCGGTCGCCCAACCCGATCCGCAGGTCGACGGCGCGTACCGGCTGGCCGCGTACCTCGTACTGGGCGACTCCGACCTGGCGACGGTCGCCGCCGAGGTGGGCGCCGCGCTGCCGGACTACCTGCGCCCCACCCATTACGCCCAAGTCGATGCCATCCCGCTGACGGTGAACGGGAAAGCCGACGCCAAGGCGCTGCCGGAGGCCAAGCCGTTGGGCGCGCTGACCACATCGGGCGAGCGTGGCCCGGTGACCGAGACCGAGACCGTGGTGTGCGAGTTCTTCGCCGAGGCGCTGGACCTGGATGATGACGAGGTGAGCGCGGTGAGCGACTTCATGTCCCTCGGGGGGCACTCCATGCTGGCGGTGCGGCTGATCGGGCTGCTCCGCCGCGAGTACGGTCCCGTGGTCACCGTTCGTGATCTGTTCACCCTGCGAACCCCGGAAGCGATTGCCCGACACCTCGATGACAACTCCTGACAAGCAGAGATCCCGTACGGGGTCCGACATCCTCTGGACCGCACTGCGGCGCAACGCGGGCGCCATGACCTCGGGCACCGTCCTCATGGGCATGTACCAGGCCGGCGAGACCGCCTTCCCCATCGCACTCGGCCTGATCGTCGAATACACGATGCGGGACCGCACCCTCGGCTCGCTCGCCGTGTCGATCGCCGCGCTGGCCGTGATCATCACGACCGTGTCACTGTCGTGGCGGTTCGGGATGCGCATCCTGCAGAAGGCCAACACGACCGAGGCACACCGCTGGCGGGTGCGGGTCGCGGCCTGCGGGCTCCAACCGGTGGCCAGGGACGTCGACCTCAAGTCCGGCGAGGTCCTGACCATCGCCACCGAGGACGCCGACCAGACCGCCGACATCATCGAGGTGGTACCGCTGCTGATCAGCTCGTTGGTCGCGGTACTGATCACAGCGGTCGCGCTGGGCATGGCCAGCGTCCAGCTCGGCCTGCTGGTGATCGTGGGAACCATCGCGATCCTGTCGATCCTGAGCGTGATGTCCAAACGGATCGGCGCCAGCACCCGCGAGCAGCAGGCCCGGGTGGCGCGGGCGGGCGCGAAGGTCGCCGACCTGATCATCGGCCTGCGCCCGCTGCACGGCTTCGGCGGCAACCACGCGGCCTTCCAGGCCTACCGGAAGGTCAGCACGGAGGCGAAAAGCCAGTCGATCACCGTCGCCAAGGTGAACGGCGTGTACGCCGGCACCGCGCTGGCACTCAATGCGATCCTCGCCGCCGCTGTGACCCTGACGGCGGGCTGGCTGGCGTTCAACGGCGAGATCACCATCGGGCAGCTCGTCATGGCCGTGGGGCTGGCGCAGTTCATCATGGAACCGCTCAAGTTGTTCTCGGAGATGCCGAAGTACGTGATGATCGCGCGCGCGTCGGCCGAGCGGATGGCACTGGTGCTGGCCGCGCCTCCCGTGATGACCCCGAGGCCGGAGCGCCCGTCCGCGGGCGGTGACGTCGAGGTCGACAGCGTCCGATACGGGTCCCTGCGCGAGCTGAAGTTCCACGTGTCCGCCGGCGAGTTCGTGGCGATCGCCGTCTACCAGCCGCGCGCGGCGGCCGACCTCGCGTCGATCCTGGCCGTGAACGTCCCGCCCGACACGTATGAGGGAGTGGTGCGGGTCGGCGGACAGGAGATCGCGGATCTGTCGATCGAGGCGGTCCGCGAGCACATGCTGGTGAACCCGTACGACGGGGAGATCTTCGCGGGCACCCTCCGCACGAACATCGACCCGGCGGGCGCCGGCCGTATGGTCCCCGAGGCCGTCGAGGCGTCCATGCTGACCGACGTCGTCGCCCTCCACCGCGAAGGACTCGACTACGGCGTCCGCGACCGTGGCGCGAACCTTTCCGGCGGGCAGCGCCAACGGCTGTCCTTGGCCCGCGCCCTCGCCGCCGACGCCGACATCCTGGTTCTGCATGACCCGACGACATCAGTCGACGCGGTCACCGAACAGCTCATCGCACGCAACATCGCGGAACTGCGCCGGAACCGCACCACCATCGTGATCACCAGCAGCCCGGCCCTCCTGGACGCCGCCGACCGGGTCCTCGTCCTGGACGACGGCGCCATCACCGCAGAGGACACCCATCGGAACCTCCTCACCACGGACGAGAACTACCGCCTGGCCGTGGCCCGGTGACCTGAACAGATGATTCCCGCCGACCCAGGCTTCATCCTCGACGGCGCGCCGGCCGCCCCGTCGGACCCCGGGAGGGACCGCGCATGACCACCAACCCGTTCGACGACGCCGACGGCCGCTTCCTGGTCCTGGTCAACGCCGAGAACCAGCACTCCTTGTGGCCCTCCTTCGCCGAGGTCCCCGTCGGCTGGACCATCGCCTTCTCCGAGAACACCCGCGCCGCCTGCCTGGACTACATCGAGACGCACTGGACCGACCTGCGCCCTCGCTCTCTGGCCAAGACCATGAACGGCTGACCACCCGCAAGCCCCTCCCGGTCTTTGCAGGGCGGCGACGGCCGGCGCCGCGGCGGTGAACGCGTCGCCCTCGTCGGTGTCGCCGTCGTCCCTTCGACATACTGAACGCTAGCTTGACCATCTCCCCGCTACTTCGGCGGTATCCACTGGATGCAGCTCTCTGCAGTGACTTGCTGAGCTGGGCGTTCTCTGTCCTGGCTGTCCTCGACCTCATCCACCGGGCCAGGCAGGATGCCGAGTCCCAGGAACGCGACAGAGCAGCCGCGTCGCTGGGAACGGACAACTCCCTGATCGCCGATCGGCAGAAGATCGCAGACGAACTCCGCCACGCCACGGGAACCCTCCAGGAGAATCTCCGGCACACCGCCGAGATGATCGAACGACTTCAGAGGCTGCGCCGCTGATCGATCAGCGGCGGGACGGAGGGCAGGCGCCGACGCGGAAGCTCATCCGGCAGACCACCTGCCCGTCCCCTGTCTGACTCTCCAGAGGCTTCCGGCGGGGCTCCGAAATCATCGGAAGCGTATCGCCCAGTTTCACGTGTCGTCGACACTGGCCGAGGCATACACGGAATTCAGGCTTGTGCGAAGTTGCCTCCTGAAATATTTGCCATCGAGTCATCATAATATTAATAAAGCAACAAGGTACGGCACTTGCCATATGACTGTCGCGATTGTTTCAATTAGAGGAAACGCCCATAGTCTCAATCACCAAATAGTCAATGGAGGAAAAAATGCTGGTTGCAAACATCTCGTACGACTACGGACTCGACGGCGGCGAGCGAGTCAAGGGCGGTTCGCTCTGGACTGAAAGAAAATCGGAGACCAAGCAACCCACTTTCAATGGGTCTCAAATCAGTTGCGATCTTGAAAACGTAGACTCGATTATTCTTAATGACGGCCGCGCAGTCAAGGTCTTTTGGGATAAAGAGGTCTTCGGTGTGGGCGGCGACCCCACACTTCTACTAAGAGGACATCGAGACGTGGCATTGATCTCTACATTCGAGGGGCAAACTCTCGTGGCGCGGGCCGAACCAACCGAGGATGGACGCATTGGCATTGCCATCGAGAACGAGAATGGGAAGGCATTGTTCGTCGGAATGGGCGATCTGATTGAAATCGACCATCCAGCAAAGTTTCAATTGCTCGCCGACTTCTCTCATGTTTACCAATGGCGTAGATCGAGTCCAAGTAGTTGCGCCCATACTCATGGGTCAATTCGAGTTACCCCGACCACCCCTGGCCATGGTGTAGGCGGCCCAGCCGTACCCGATGGTGGGCCACGCGATGCGGGCCCACAGTAGTGGCTTAGATGGCCGTATTCCGTATCGCCGAGTGCTGAACGTGTGTTCGCCGATGGCGCTCCCACAGAAGCACATATGGATGCAAAAGGGTCAAATTCCTAATCAGTGGGCAGGAGCGAACTGCTAAGTTGCCGTTGTCCGTCGGCAGGCTCGTCCTCGACGAGGATCTGTCGAACGTCTCGCTTTACGGTCTGCTGGAGCGCAAGTACAGCGTGCAGTTCACGACCGGACGGCGGTCGATAGAAGCCGGCCTCGCGAGCGAGACGATGGCCAAGGCGCTGCAAGTTCTTCCAGGCGCTCCTTTGCTTATTCTGCGAAGCTTGGCGTTCGACGACGCCGGTAATCCGCTCGAGCGGTTCGCCGGGTTCCACCGCGGCGACCTCAGCCGATTCCTCGTCAACATCTACCGCCATCCCCCCACCGAATAGTGGCCGCAGCCTGTCGGATCGCAGTAGATGTCTGGACCGCGATGTTGATGCTGTCCTGGGTGGGGTCGTCGGGACCGCCTGCCTGGAACGGTGCCGGGCTGGTGAACAGGGGGTCGTTGTCGTCGAGGTGAGGCGTCCGTTGACGCCGTGTCGGAGAACTCGAAGCGGCGATCAGAGGTCAGGGGCGCCAGCCGCGTTCGACTGACCGACGGCATTGTTCGGGGTCGTCGCCTGCGCTGGTGAACAGGGCGGTCAGCAGCGGCACGCCATGGGCCAGCGCCTGATGGGGCAGGGGGCCGGTGGCGACCAGTGACGCCAGTCCATGTCCGATGGTCCAGCTCTGTATGGCCAGCGCCAGCGGGTCGATGTCGTCGCGAAAGCGGCCGGTGGCCGTGGCCCGTTCGACGGCCCGGACCAGAAAGTGCAGCGTGTCATCCGCGGCCGCGGCGTTCTCGAGTTCGAACCCGGCGTCGAACATGACCCGGTAGAGATCGGGACCGGCCATGGCGTTGGACAGGTATGCGGCGCCGAGAGCGGCCAGATCCCGTACCGGATCCTTCGATGGCGCGACCGCGGCGAGGCGGGCGGCCAGGCGGGTGAAGCCTTCCTGTCGCATCGCTGTCCACAGGCCGTCCATGCCGCCGAAGTAGGTGTAGACGGCCATGGTCGACACTCCGGTTCCGGCCACCAGTGAGCGGAGCGTGACCGGCTGCCGAGCGGCGAGCATCCGCGCGGCTCGGTCGATCAGCAGAGAGCGGACCGCAGGATCCTTCATCCTCACCATGGCACCACAATACATAACTTTGCTATGTTATTGGTGAGCACCGACCATGCTGTGCCGATGTGCAAGGAGCGGACATGACCGTGACGCTGGTCAACCCTGACGGGCTGCCGAAACCCGACGTCTACCGCCAGTTGTCGATCGCCACCGGATCGAAGCTGGTCTTCCTGGCGGGCCAGGTGGCCCGCGATGCCCAGGGCCAACCGGTCGGTGAGGGGGATCTGGCCGCTCAGGTCGAGCAGGCTTACCTCAATATCGGCACCGCCATGGCCGGGGCCGGCGGATCCTTCGATGATGTGGCCAAGCTGACCGTCTACGTCGTCGACTGGACACCCGACAAGCTGCCACTGCTGGGCGAGGGGGTCGCTCGGGCGGCGGCCAAGCTGGGGGTCGACCCGGTCAAGCCGATCACGCTGCTGGGCGTTGCGGCGCTGGGAGAACCCGATCTGCTGGTCGAGGTCGAGGCCACTGCCGTCATCGACTGAGTCGAGGCGCCTCAGATCACGCCTGCCGTCCCCCCCGGGCCGGCAGGCGTGATCACTTCAGCATGCGGGCATGGCTGAGCGAGTTCGCGTACGCGAGATCGATGATGATGAGGGCCTAGTTGACAGCGGGGTCGACCTCGCTGAAGGACTTGCCCACGGCGATGTTGTCGTGGATGACCGTGCGGCTCTCGACTTCGGTTGGCCCGGTGTTCCACGCAGGCTTATATATGCCCCATTTAAGGTAGCCGCGAGTGGACTTATCGTCGTTGAACGTATTTGGACCGGTAGCGCTCAAGACCTTGCGCCACCCAGGATTCTTGTGGGTCTGATACCAGCCGTCGACACTGCCATTGCTGTCGTGGCTCCATTTGAACTTGAAGACGAAGTCGTGCCACTGCCCCGGTTTCACATCGGCGAGGTCGAAACTGGTCTTGCGGACGGAATCCGATGTGGAGCAGGCGTTACTGTCAGAGTTGACCCGCAACCGCCACTTTCCCGAGGGTTGCACACTGAGGAAAGCGCTGGGATTCTTGTCGGATTCACACTCGTCGCGCCATGGCTTCCACTGGAACAAAATGTCTTCTCTTGAGTCGCTCTGCCAGGTGCTCATGAGGTAGACACTGAACCCATAGTAGACAGTGTCGCCGGCCCCGAAATGGCTGTTCTTGATGTTGAGCGTGTGGCTTTCCGCCCTGGCACCCCCGGCGACCATCTGGTCACCGTACTTCAGATAACTCCGGATCGCATATTTTCCGGTCCTCGGCAGGTCGTCGACCTGGATCGAGGTTCGGCAACATTCGTTGAATCCCAGTGCCGGGTTTCCCGAGGACTTCGAACCGTTCTCGTAGCCGAGCCGAAGTACGGCAGCGGATTCCGCCTCTGCGACGTACGCGGAGGCATTCGCCGCCACGGGACTGACGACGGCGAGCACGACTACCGCCGAGGACAGGACCCTGCAGCATTTAGCGTATGCCGGTTTCACAAGGGCGCGGGTAACCACTGTAGAGATCTTCCCATCGACTGGCAAAAGGCTCGATTGATCGCGGCAGAGAGAGCCCACTGAGGATCTCCGGCAGTTTAATGGGTCACCGACGGTGAGCGTCAATCCAGAGCCCGCCGCCTGACGCCGGAACATACCGGAGGCATACCCGGACAAGCGTGTCATGAGATCGGCCCGGATCCAGACCCGCTCTCATCCGGACCTGTCCGGCCGTCGAACCCGCTCATGGCACTGAGGTGCTCTTCACCATCGAGGGATTGTCGGCCCGGATACACGGGGAGCCGAACAGGGCGGCCTGTTCGCGGGCATAGAGGCGGATCAAGTCGTGCATCCGATAGCGGCCGTACTCGGCGGATTCGAGAAGGCGGGCGTCCAAGAGATGATTGAGCGCGGCTTCCACACGGTGTTCCGGCCAGTCGGTGAGAGCGGACACGGCAGGCGCCGTATGGGTGGGATTTTCCAGCAAGCCGATCAGGAGGAACGCGTGGGCGGCGTCGTGACCCGCGGGTCCTCTCAGCAGGTGCTGAAGGCTGACCGCGATGCTGGCCCGCATCGCCAGGTCGGCGTGTTCGAGGGCGTCAAGGCGGCGGTTGGGATCGGCGAGCTGATCGGCCAGATGGGTCAGCGTCCGATCGGGCCGGGCAGCCAGGCGCGCCGCCGCGATGCGCAGCGCGTGGGGAAGGCCGCTGCACTGCCGGACGATCTGCTGCGCCGCTTCCGGTTCGGCACGGACTCGGCCGGAATCCGCGATGCGGGTGAACAGCGCGGTGGCGTCGGCATCGTCGAGCCCGGTCAGACGCAGGTGGCTCGCACTGTCGAGTGACGCCATGATCCGGCGGCTGGTGACGATGACCGCGCATGAGGACCCGGCCGGAATGAGCGGCCGGACCTGGCTCGCGTCGAGCGCGTCGTCGAGGACGACGAGCAGGTTACGCGTCGAGGTAAGTGATCGGTAGCGGGCGGCGGCCTCGTCCAGGGTGGGCGGCATGGCGGTGCCGTTGAGCCCGAGTGAGCGCAGCAGCCGGCTCAGTGCCTCGAACGGCGACAGCGGCTGCAGCCCGGCGGTGGCGGCGCGCAGGTCGACGTAGAGAACGCCATCGGCGAAGCGGTCGGCGATGGCGTGCGCGGCGTGGATGGCCAGCGCGGACTTGCCGATCCCGCCAGGACCGTTTATCGCAGCGACGGCCGGCGGTCCGGGCACGGTGTCGGTGAGCGTCTTGTGCAGCCACGCGATTTCCGTGGTGCGGGCGGTGAACGCCCGGTTATCGGCGGGGAGTTCGATCGGGATGATGGGCCTGGCGAGTGCGGTTCGCTGCGCCGGAGAGGTGAGGTGGAGTGCGGGATCCCGCCGGAGCACCGCCTGCTGCAGCCGGCGCAACGCCGCTCCTGGTTCGATGCCCAGCTCATCGATCATGACGCGACGCGTCTCCTGGTACACCGCGAGAGCTTCGGACGACCGGGCGGCCCGATACAGCGCCAGCATCAGCTGGGCGCGCGGACGTTCCCGCAGCGGGTGGGCATCGGCATGGGCGGTGAGCACCGGCACCACCGCGTGATGGTCACCAGCTGCCAGGCGTAGGTCGATGTGGTCCTCCAGCGTGGCCAGGCGCTCCTCTTCCAGTCGGGCGGACTCGACCTGGGCCCATGAGGCGGTCATGCCGGCCAGCGCGTTGCCGTTGCCTCGCCACAGTGCCAGCGCCCGTTGGAACAGCTCGTCGGCCTTCGCGATCTCGCCGTGCGCTCGTGCGGCACGTGCCTGGCGTCCCAGGAGCGTGAACAGGTGGGCGTCGACGCGCTCGCACGCAAGGTTCAGCTGGTACCCGCCGGAGACGGTCGCGATGACTTCGTCGTCCTGGTGCGGCGAGAGCAAGCCGCGCAGCTTCGACACCACGATGTGCAGTTGCTTGCCTGCTGTCGTCGCTGTGCAGTGGCCCCACACCTGGGCGAGGAGTTCTTCCGCGGCGACCGGCTGCCCAGCGCTCAGTGCCAGCCTGGCCAAAACCCCGACTCGCCGCTCACCGGCCAGTCTCACCAGCTCACCGTTCGCCGTGGTCTCCCATGGCCCCAGGATTTTGATCTCCAGTCCCATCAGGGCTCTCCTTGTCATATTGGACAGCCGACGCAAGTGGAGGGAGACGCCTGCTCGTAGGGGGCGGGACAGCCAAAGCCATCCTGCCCGGCGAGTCGACGCACAACGCGAACGCCTCAAAGCGCCGCGACCCCGATCCCGACGATCACGCTGGTCCACAGCGTCTGGACGGACGACTCACACTGGAACGGGGTCCTCGCCAGGCGGCGGCGCAGTCGTCATCAACGCCGCCGACCCCCGTTTGAGTGCTGGTGCACGTCTCCGCGTTCATCCCCGAGAGAACATCGTCGGTCTGTCCGTGGCCATGTCGGCGGCTAGATCAACACCGGTCCCACTCGCCTGCGGAATGCCATCGGCTGACTCCGCGACATCGGCCAGAACTAGTCGATCACTTTCACGTACAAGTCCTCACTGAATGTGCGAGCAATCGTGAGCACGCCCGTTGCTCAAGATCAGCGGCAAGATAGGAACCTTTCCATCGCTTTCACATTCATTGCTGATACCCGCTGCCTCGTCGCAGGGGATATCCGCGCGGACTCGCCACGACTGATCGTCATTGTATGAAAGCGCAGGCCACACCGGTGTCCGGCGAACGCCCTACAACTGGGTCTCCGTCTGGTTGAGCTCGGCGAGCGTGATGAGTCCGTCGTCGAGGGCACGGCCGACGAGTTCGCTCTTGGTACGAGCGGCCCGCCCCACGTTGGCGTACTTCACCCGCACTCGTGCGATGTAGGTGTCGACGGTCTTGACCGTGATGTTGAGCTTCGCGGCGACGAGATCCTTGGACGAGGACACGAACCACGCCCGCAGCACCTCGGTTTCCCGCTGGGACAGGCGCGGCCGGCCGGGGGAATCGTCGGCGACGAGCGCCCCGGACAGGGACGGCGCGGTGTACGGCTCGCCCCGCGCGGCAGCCCGGATGGCGGCCACCAGGTGCTCGGGCCCCTCCCGCTTGGTCAGGTAGGCGAGCGCGCCGAGGTCGACGCATTTGATCACGGTCGCATCGTCGGTGTGCTGGGAATACACGATCACACGCCGGCCGCTGTCGACCAGCCTGCGAAGCTCGCCGAAGTCCGGTCGGCGCGGCACCAGTTCCAGATCGAAGATCACCACGTCGGCGACGGCGCCGGGGCCGGTCCAGACATCGGCGAGCCGGTCCCCGGCATCGATGAGATTGATCGGTGGCACGGCTTGGGAGCACCAGAAGTGCACGCCTGCGGTGATGGCCGCATGATCGTCCACGATCACCGCAGTGATCAGCTCGCCAGCTGCCGAATCGGCTGCCATCGGGCCTCCATCCAGACCGTATCGTCGTTGTTCAGCGCCTCGACCTGTACGCCGGGTGTCGCCGGGCTCGGCATGTTCAGCTCACCGCAGTCCGCGACCACACTGACCGACACCAGGTCAGCACTGCCCGTGACGGTGACCCGTGCCCGGGAGACGGTGGTGGCGAGGACGATGAGCGCCGCCTCGGTGAGATCGCGCCGAACGGCCACGGGCGGCTCGGGCCACCGGCCGCGTGCGTCCAGTTCCACCACGACGCCCTTGCGATCCGCCACGTCGATGCAGTGGCGCAGCTCGTGCAACAGGGGATTCGCGACATTGTCCGCCTCCGCGAACAGTCTCCGCATCCGGGCCGCCTCGATGGCGCAGCGCCCCTGGACCACCGGGTCCTCGGGGCGCAGCGAGCCGTCGGCGAGCCCTTCCAGGAGCGGGATCGTGGTGGCCGACAGCTCAACGAACCGTTGCTGCCTGCGGCTGTGGGACTCCGCGGCGACGACCTCGGCGATGCGTACCTGTTCGATCTCCCTGCGGGAGATCGCCGCCGCCGCGCTGAGGCCGCGCATGACGGACGCCACCACGGCCAGGCACAGCGGGAAGCCGAACACGGTCACCGAGCCGGTGGCGAACCGGGCCATGTCCCCCCGGCTGGGGTCGTCGAGCAGGAGCAGGTTGAGCAGGGCGGTGAGCTCGTGGGCCAGCAGGAACGACACGGCGGTCCGCAGTGGGCGATCGAGCAGTACGACGATGCCCACCCAGTTGGCGGCGCCGAAAATCCAATCAACGGTGGTCGACGTGCGCCCGTCCGGCAGGGTCACATACGACAGTGCGGACGCGCTGAGCACGATGACGATGGCGGGCCCACGCAACCGGTTCCACGAACGCCCTCGGACGAGCAGCGTGGCCTCAACGGCGAGCACGGCTCCCAGCGCCGCGAGGGCGGTCAGCTGCGCGAGCGGTGACTCGTATCTGTCCATGTAGCGCATCAAGTTGGTCAGTCCGAGCCCGAACACGGTGACCACGGCGACGAGCAGCGTCGCGATCCGCAGGCCGTGCCTCAACTGCGCGCGCGTCACCTCCTCGCCGGTGTCACGCATGGCCGGCCTGCCACTCCAGCCGTACGAGGGTGCCCTCGCCCACGGCGGAGGTGATCGTGGCCGTGCCGCCGACGCGGCTCATCCTGCCGCGCACGGACTCGCGTATGCCGCGCCGGGTGGCCGGCACGTCCGTCGGCGAGAACCCCTTCCCCCGATCGGCGATGTCGAGTCGCAGTGTCCTCTCGCTGCCGAGCAGCCGGACGGTCGCGCACGTCGTGCCCGCGTGGCGACGTACGTTGGTAAGGGTTTCCCGTGCCGCGTCGGCGATCGCCCTGGCGACGTCGAACGGAAGGCGCAACTGCGCGGGCGCGTCGAACTCCACGGTCAGATGCGTGGCGTCGAGGTCGGCGCGCAGCAGGTCGACGAGGTCCGCGTACGGCGGCGCCTGCCTGTTGTCGGAGCGCAGCCAGTCCAGATCGCGGCGCGCCTGCGGTGCCAGCCAGTCCGCGTCCGAACGCACCTGCCCGATGCCGACCATCAGCAGGGTCGTCGCCGCCGTGTCGTGCAACGCGTTGGCGAGCTCGCGTTCCTCCGCACGGGCTGCCTCGGCCACCAGCGACTCGCCGCGCGCGCGCACGGCCTCGGCCGCCATTCGGTCGGCCCGTTCCGCGGCGCGCTTGACGAGCACCCAAGCCGCTCTGGACAGCGCGGCCGCCGGGATCGCCCACACTGTCCCGGCGATCAGGCTCTCGTCCATGTCCGCCGCTCCCGCCGCGATGAGGAGGACCACCGCCCCGCCTCCAGCCGCCAGCGCCGCCGCGCCGCCCGCCAGCGGCCGAGTGTGCCACTGGCACGTCACACAGGCGAAAGTGACCAGAAGCCGCAGCCACCCGGTGTTCCTGTCCTCTACGGCGCCGGTCCAGAAGACGCTCGCGAACAGTCCGAGCAGGACGACCACGTCGAGGGCGACCGGCATGCTCCCCCGGCCCATCCGCAGCCACCACGCGTATCCGCAGGTCCAGGCGGCTGCGGCAGCTACCACGTACGCCGTGGCCGGCAAGTGCTCGGGAGGGGCACGGAACAGGGCGATCACGCAGATCGGAACGAGCGTCGCCAGGCGCACGGCGGCCGCGTATCGGCGGCCGAAGCGCACCAGCAGCCGCACTGCCTCCTCAGCCAACCGTCACCCTCTCAACTGACCCGCTCGCGATCTCGCTGCGACGCAGCCTAACGAGTCGCCCGGTCCATCCGAGAATGGCGGTGATTGTCGAGATTGACGCCGAGCCGAAGGTAGCAGTTTCCTCAGAGCTTCGACCGTGATCACGTGACTGGCCCTTTGAGCCATCACGACGGTCGCATACAGACTTCTTACCCTAAATAAACACACATCGGTAGATACCGAACCAGGCTGGATGCCGGAGCGCCGCCCCAGATGGGATGATTGCCGCACCATGCCCGCCTCATTGCCGTTCCGTATCGCCCGGGCCACGGTCTTCGCCGTGGTCTGCGTCGGGCTGAGCGTTACGGTGCACCTGTTCGCCGGAGGATCGGTCTCCGCGCCGAGCGCGGCGGTCGGGCTGGCGCTGGCCTTCGCCATGGCTTCGGCGGCGGCGGGACGTGAGCGTTCGCCGGCCGTGATCCTGCCGCTGCTGACCTGCCTGCAGGCCGTGCTGCATGTGCTGTTCTCCCTGGCCCACGCGCCATCTCCCGCCATGGCCGCAGAGCATGTGCACTCTGGGCTGGTGCCGGGGCTGGGCATGCTGATCATGCACGGCTGGGCGGTCGGGCTGACCGGTTTGTGGCTGGCGCGCGGTGAGTCGGTGCTGTGGACGGTGGTGCGGCGGCTGCTGGTACGGCTGCGCCGTGTCCTTCTCGTGGTCGCGGTGCCGGAAGGGCCGCCCTTCCTCGCCGTCTCCGCCGCCGAACCGGATGCGCCGCGCTCGGCGGTGCTGCGCCACGCCGTACATCGGCGGGGCCCTCCCTGGCTGGTCACCGCCACCTCCGGCTGACCGTTTCCGGTTCCGGAGGTGGTCGCGCGTCTCTGTGCCCGTGTGCACGGGCCCGCGCCGAGCCGCCGTCGCGCGGCCCGGCGGATGAAACCTGCGTGACCTCTTTCCGGCATGGCCGCCGATCGCGCGGCCCGCCGTACAGCCAGAAGGGCTTTCAGCGTGTTCTCTCGCCGTACTCTTTCCGCCGCGCTCCTCTTCGCCGCGGCGGTGACGCTCACCGGGTGCTCCTCCCCCGCCACCGGCACGGCAGTGCCGGCATCTCCCTCGCCCGCGGCGGCCTCCCCGTCGGCTTCCGCTCCGGCTCTGACGATCAGCGATCCGTGGGTGAAGACCGCCGAGAAGGGCATGTCGGCCGCGTTCGGCACCCTGGTCAACAACAGCGACAACGAGGTCAGGGTCGTCTCGGGCGCCTCCCCGCTCTCATCCAGGATCGAACTTCACGAGGTCGTGGAGGCCGAGGGCAAGATGGTGATGCGCCCCAAGGAGGGCGGATTCGTCATCCCCGCGCACGGCACGCACCGGCTTGAGCCCGGCGGTGACCACATCATGCTGATGGACATCACCGAAGAGGTGCGGCCCGGCGCGCAGATCCCGTTCACACTCACGTCGGACGGCGGCGCGACCCTGAAGTTCACCGCCACCGGCAAGGACTTCGCCGGCGGCAAGGAGGACTACCAGCCGGGCATGGACATGGGTGCGGACAAGGGCACGGACGAGAGCGCCGGCTGATGGCCGGGCCACGTCTCACCCGGCGCGGCCTGCTCGCGGGAGGCGCCGCCACCGCGGTCGGCGCCCTCGCGGCCTCCGCCCCGGAACAGGAGCCCTCCCGTACGGCGGTTTCGACGGGCGCGGCCGTCGAACCCTTCCACGGACCCCACCAGGCGGGGGTGGCCACCGTGCCACAGTCCCACGCCGTCTTCGTCGGGCTGGACCTGCAGCCCGGCGTCGACCGTGAGGCCATCGTCCGGATGATGGGGTTGCTCACCGATGACGCCCGCCGGCTGACCGGAGGCAGGGCCGCGCTCGCCGACACCGAGCCCGAACTGGCCGCCCTGCCGGCCCGGCTGACCGTCACCTTCGGGTTCGGCCCCGGCCTGTTCTCCACGGCCGGTGTCGAGCGGCAGCGGCCGGGCCCGGTACGGCCCCTGCCGTCCTTCGGTATCGACAAGCTGGAGAAACGGTGGAACGGCGGAGATCTGTTGCTGCAGATCTGCGCCGACGACGGCCTCACGCTGGCCCATGCCCTGCGCATGATCATCAAGGACGCCCGATCCTTCGCCGGGGTGAAGTGGGTCCAGCGCGGGTTCCGGCGCGGCCCCGGAGTCCAGGCCGCCGGGTCGACCCAGCGCAACGTCATGGGCCAGCTGGACGGGACCGTCAACCCCCGGCCCGGCACCGCGGACTTCGACCGGGCCGTGTGGGTGACCGACGGCCCGGACTGGCTGCGCGGCGGCACCACGCTGGTGCTCCGGCGGATCCGCGCGGAGATGGAGACCTGGGACGCCGCCGACCGGGTGGCGAAGGAGTTCACCGTGGGACGCCGGTTGGACACCGGCGCCCCGCTGACCGGGCGGCGGGAGCATGACGAGCCGGACTTCGACCGGCTCACACCCGTCGGCTTCCCCGTCATCGCCGACCAGGCCCACATCCGACGGGCCCACGTCGCCGACCCGGGAATGCGGATCTTCCGCCGGGTCTACAACTACGACGAAGGGCTCACCCCTGACGGGCACGCCGACTCCGGGCTGATCTTCGCGTCCTACCAGGCCGACATCACCCGGCAGTTCCTCCCGATCCAGCGGAAGCTGGCGGAGGCCGACCTGCTCAACGAGTGGACGACCCCCGTCGGGTCGGCCGTCTTCGCCATCCCGCCCGGCTGTGCGCCGGACGGGTGGATCGGCGAGACCCTGCTGTCCTGATCACCGCTGACCTGTGCCCGGCCATCCGCCGGGCACAGGTCTTGACGGGGGCCGAACCGGCTCCTCGGGGGACACACCCTTTCGGGCAGGACCATTCATTGAGAAGGCGGATCAGCGGAGGGCGCGAGAACGGAGCCCGAGCAGGCCGTCGAGCACGAGGAAGGCCGCCAGGGAAACGCCCAGCAGCGGAAGGAAGACCCCCACAACGCCCGCGGCCAGGGCCAGGACCGCCAGAACCGCCCAGTGCACGCCCCGCCAGGAGCCCCGGTGGTACGGCGGGCCGAACCCCCGGGTGGGACGGCGCCGCCACCACATCAGATAGCCGAGTCCGATGAGCGAGATGAGCCCGGTGGCCAGCACGGCCAGGAAGATCTGGTTGGCGAGGCCGAACAGCAGGCCCATATGGGCGTCGATGCCCCAGCGGGTGAGTTTGGCCGCAAGCGGGAAGTGCGCGAAGCGCAACTCTTCGGTCACCTGCCCGCTAGCCGGGTCGACCGCCACCTGGTCCAGCCGCTGCGGCCACAGGGTGTCAACCTCCTTGACGATATAACCGGCGCCGGGTTCGCCCGGCCAGACGATCTCCAGCGGCCCGGACAGGCCCTTGGCCGCGGCGGCCCGCGCGACCTGGTCCGCGCCGATGTCGGCGGTCGCCGCGGTGTGCTCGGGGCCGCCGGTATGGGCGGCGTGCTCGTCCCCGGAGGCGGAGATGGCCGGGGTGGACCAGCCGAGCGCGGCCCGCAGCTCCCCGACGTTCTCGCCGGCGTACTTCGACCAGGTCAGCCCGGTGGCGGAGAGGAACAACAGGCCGAGCACCGCCCACAGCCCGATCGAGCCGTGCCAGGACAGCGTGCGGCGCAGGCCGGTGGTGCCGCGTTCGGGGGCGAGCAGGCGGCGTGGCCTGCGGCTGGAACGGCGGCGGGTCAGCCACAGCAGCAGCCCGCCGAGCGCGACGATCCACAGCCAGCTGGCTGCCAGCTCGCTGTAGATCCGTCCAGGTTCGCCCAGATGCAGGGTCCGGTGGAGCCCGGAGATCCAGGCGCGCACCGGCAACGCTCCGGAACTGCCGTAGCTCTCCTGAGTGCCACGTACCTCGGCGGTATAGGGGTCGACGAAGACGGCCAGCTTCGTGCTCTCGCCCAGCCCGGGCACGTCCATCAGCACCCGGGTCGTCCGGCCGGGCTCATCGGCCGTCCGTACGGAACTGACGGTTCCGCGTGGTAGCGCGGCGCGCGCCGCGTCGACCTGGTCGGACAGCGGCACGCGGGTCGGTCCGACCGGCGCGTTCAACTCGTGCGCATAGACGACCTGTTCTATCTGGAAGGAGGCGGCGTACAGCGCGCCGGTGGAGGCGGCGACGAGCAGGAACGGGGCGATCAGGATGCCGGCGTAGAAGTGCAGGCGCAGCACCAGAGGGCGCAGGGCGCCCCAGGTCGCCTGCCGGGAGGGAGCGGCGGGATCGGCCGCCCGCTCCGCCGGCGTGACGTCAGCGGGGGAGGTCATCAGGGCGTATCTCCGTTTCACACAGGGAACGCGTACGTCGACGGGTACGCGTGTTGTGGCCATGGGCCGTTCGTTCACGGCCATCACGGACTGGACCGGGGCCGGTTTCGGGCCACGGCCGGGAGCGGGCGTCAGACGCCCGGGTCAGAGAACGGAGGGGAGCGCCGGCGGACCACGCCGGGAGACGACCGCCGCCAGCAGCGTCGAGGTGAGAGGCGCCGCGTCGGTGCGGCGGATGATCGGGACGGGCCGTTCGGTCACGATCAGCGGCGCGAGCAGCCGGACGATGAGCCGGTGCATCAAGGTGACGGCAAGGTGAAGCAGGGAGGCCAGGGCCGACTCACCCCGTTCCAGCCACCAGGCGGAACCGACCGCCGCCAACCCGTGCACCAGCAGCATGCCGAGCCCGCCGCCGTGCTGATGCGAGAGGTGACCGGCGAGGGACGAAGGCTCGGGCACGGCACCGGCGCTGAACAGGTGATGCATGCCGTACTGGCTGGTGAAGCAGGCCACCAGCAGCGCACCGCGGCCACGCTGGCGGGCGCCCAATGCGAACGCGCCTGCCCACGTCAGCGCCGTGGCCCCCATCAGGACCCCGAGCTGGACCCTGCCGCCTCCCGCCAGGCCGTGCAGCGTGGCCGACACCGCCACGCACGCCACCGCGAACACCACGGCACGCATCGCGCGCACCGGAGGCCATCCGACATGCACCCTGTGATGCTCCCAGGCAGGGGCGCCGCCCCGGCAGCCGGGAAGAAGGGCCCGGCCGGCGGCGGTATCCACCGCTGCGACACGGTGATCGCAGGTGCTGCCCGCGACGGTGTACGTGCGGGTACGCATGGCCCTCCTTCCGCCGCCGGTACTTCTCCAGACAGAGGTACGGCCGGCGGCTCCGGCATGGCTCAAATGCTCCGCATCAGATTTTCCGGCGTCAACCAGGGCGAGAACCGGCCCTTGCGGCTCCGGACGGTCGAGGCGCCGACAGTCCCCGCACCCGTCTCCCCCGCCCACGCCGCTGGGACCGCGCGATCAGGGGGCATCCGTGGAGGTCACCGAGGTGGTCGGCGAACCATCGGCCGCTTGTCCGTGGAGCCGGCACTTCACCCAGGCGATGACCGGCTCGTCGTCAGGGAAGCGCGCGAGGGACTGATAGTCGCGGGACCGTACCTGCAAGTTTCATCGGCGGGCCGATCGATTCGGGCGGCGCCGCCTACGGTTCAGGCGGTTGTGAGTGAGAGCCAGGTCACGTGGAGTCAGTCGAGGTCGCGGGTGAAGAGGTCGTTACGGGCGGCGAGGAAGCCGGCGTGGAACCGGGTGCGCGCGCCGAGTTGCTCGCACAGGGCCTGGACCCGGCGCTGCACGGTGCGCGAGCTTATCCGGAGCTGCCTGGCGATCGCGTCGTCCTTCATGCCGGTGGCCAGCAGCGTGAGCACCTCGATGTCCGAGGGCGGCGGCCGGGTGCCGGGTTCGAACTGGGGGTCGTCACCGCCAGGCAGTGGCGCCAGGTGCAGGGGGGCGGCCGAGCGCCACAGTGCCTCGAACAGCCCGAGCAGCGCGTCGAGCAGCGCCGAGGGGTGTACCACCAGCGCGTTCTCGTCAGCCTCCGCCTGTTCGGAGACCAGCGGCAGGATCGCGGTGCGCCCGTCGGCGATGGCCAGTTTGAGCGGCACCTCGCCGAAGCGCGCCTGCTCGCCGTCCTCGATCGCGCGGCGGGTGTGTTCGAGCATCTTCGGCTCGTCGAACGCGAGCGGGCCGTAGACGGCGCGCACCCGGGCTCGGCTGCGCCGGGTGCGCCGCTGGTTCTCCTCCTCATCGCTGATGTCCACCGCGTACGGCGGGTGCACCAGCACCAGGAGTTCCTCGGTGGCGTTGCGTTCGAGCTGGAGGAAGCGGCGGGCGACGGTGTCCCGCCCGGTGACCACCTCCAGCACCTCCTCCGGGTGTCCGCCGTGGTCGGAGACCTCGGTGGCCAGCAGCGCCGCCGCGGTCCTGCTCAAGGTGATCTCCTCCTGGCGGCGGGCCACCAGGATGTCGACGGCGAGGTCGGGCGGCGTCGCGATCAGCCGAAGTGGTCTGCCCGCGACCCGGGTGACCAGGCCGAGGTTCTCCATCCTCGGCAGCATCCGGCGGATCGCCGCGACCGACACCTCGGTCTCCGAGGAGAGGCTGCTCAGGGTGGACGGTCCGTGCCGGAGCAGCGCACGGTAGGTCACCTCCTCGGTGCCGCCGACTCCGAGGCCTTCCAGCAATCGCCGTTCCGTCATTTCCCCGCCCTCGTCCGGATCAGGCCAGCAGGGCCGAGCTTAGAGCCGACGCCGCCCCCTGTCTGATTCATGACATGTCCATTTGTCGCCAGCAAAGGTCGTGGACATCGATTGATCTGATGACTACGAATTGGGCAGCCTCTATTACCAATTAAGTGGGTGTTGCTACATGGGGTTCCGGCACGGAGAACGACGCTTACGCCGTCCCGCCGTCACCGTATCCGTCACGACCGTCTGCCTGGCCACAGCGGTGGCCTCCACCATGCTCACCGGGCAGGCGGTCGCGCGGACCGCCGTGCCGCAGGCCGAATTCGGCACCGCGAAGTCCAGCACCCACGACATCACCCTGATCACCGGCGACCGGGTGCACGTCACTGTGGCCCCCGACGATCGCAGCACCGCGACGGTGACCCCGGCGCCCCGCGCGAAGGGAGTCCTGCCCACCGGCTTCCACATCCAGGAACGCGGCGGGCAGGTCTACGTCTACCCCGGCGACATGCTGGACCTGATCCCGGAGCGCCTGGACCCCGAGCTGTTCAACGTCACCGCGCTTGCCGAGCAGGGCCAGGCCGACACGGCGGCGCGTTCGATCCCGCTCATCCTCACCTACCGCGAACAGGCCACCAAGGCGGCGATCCCGCAGGTCGAACAGGTACGTGCGCTGGAGAGCCTGAACGGCGCCGGCGTGTCCCTGGCCAAGGACCAGGCGGCCCGGTTCGGCGGTGCGCTGGCCCAGCTGGCCGCCGCGCCGCGTGCCCAGGCGGCGAGCCCGCTCGACGGGGTGGCGAAGATCTGGCTCGACCGGAAGGTCGAGCCGGTGCTGGACCGCAGCGTGCCGCAGATCAACGCGCCCGCCGCGTGGTCGGCCGGGTTCGACGGCGCGGGCACCACCGTGGCGATCTTGGACAGCGGGATCGACACCGGCCATCCCGACCTGACCGGGCGGGTCGCCGCCGAGCGTGACTTCAGCGGCGAAGGCTCGGCCACGGACCTGAACGGCCACGGCACCCACGTCGCCGCGACCGTGGGAGGCGCCGGCGAGCACAAGGGCGTCGCCCCCGGTGCCCGGATCGTCAACGGCCGGGTGCTGAACGCGGACGGCGTCGGGTTCTCCTCCTGGGTCATCGACGGGATGGAATGGGCGGCCGGAGAGGCCGGCGCCGAGATCGTGAACATGAGCCTGGGAAGCCCGGAGCCCGGCGGCCCGCTCACCGACGCCATCGGCGCGCTGACCGAACGGCACGGCACCCTGTTCGTCGTGGCCGCCGGCAACTACGGCTGCGCGGTGTGCGTCGGCAGCCCCGGAGACTCACCGGCGGCGCTGACCGTGGGCGCGGTGGATGCCGAGGACCGGATGGCGGAGTTCTCCAGCTACGGCCCGGTCGGCCTGGACCGCCTGATCAAGCCGGACGTGACCGCGCCCGGCGTGGGGATCGTCGCAGCCAGGGCCCGCGGCACCGAGCTCGGTGAGCCGGTGGGCGACGCCCACACCAGAATGTCGGGCACCTCGATGGCGGCCCCGCACGTCGCCGGGGCCGCCGCGCTGCTCAGGCAGGCCAGGCCGGGCATCAAGGCCACCGAGCTGAAGTCGCTGCTGATGGGTACGGCCAAGCCGACGGCGGATGTCACACCGGACCGGCAGGGCACCGGCAGGGTGGACGTCGCCGCCGCACTCGCCGGACTGGTCGTCGCCTCCTCGGGTTCCCTCGGCTTCGGAGTGGTGGTGATGCCCGACGGCGAGCCCGTCACCCGGACCGTGACGTACCGCAACCCCGGACCCGCCCAGGCCGTCCTCGACCTGGCGGCGGGCGGCGCGTTCACCGTCACCCCCGCCGAACTCTCCCTGCCCCCGGGCGGCGAGGCACAGGTGACCGTCACCCTTGACCCGGCCGAGGTCGCGGCCGGACCCCAGCGCGCCGAACTGGTCGCCACCTCGCGCGCCGGCGGGACGCTGCGGACCCTGCTGGCCGGCAACGCCGAGCCCGAGCGGCTGGAACTGCGGATGTCCTCGATCGCCAGGGACGGCCGGGCCACTCGTACCGTGGCCAACGTGGTCAACCTGGCGGACGGCGGCCTCGACGGGAAGGCCATGCCGCACGACCCCATCCCGTACTGCCCCGGGGACCGGACGGGTGAATGCCTGCTCGTCCTGCCCGGCACCTACTCGGTCCTCGGACGGGTCGAGACCATGCACCCGTCGAAGGACCCGTACGACAACAACCGCGGCAGCGTGCTGCACGGCAGCCTGGTCGGCGACCCGGAGGTGGAGGTCACCGGCGACACCGAGATCGTGCTCGACGCGCGCAAGGCCACCGAGGTGCTCGTCACGACCCCCGACCACCGCACGCACCGCAACCCGGGGGCCGCCTCCAAGCTGAGCTGGCACCGTTCCCCCGTGCAGGGGCCGGACAGCGTCGACTTCTACCTCGGCGGCGGCAACCTCGAAGAGCGGATCTTCATCCAGCCCACCGAGCGGGTCACCAAGGGCGAGTTCGGCGTCGCCAGCCGCTGGCGGCTGGAGGCACCCGAGATCACCATGAAGACCCCGGGCATCGACCTGCGCCCCGAGTACTACGACTCGGTGTGGTTCAGCGACGACTCCACCCAGTACCCGCGTCTGGACGGCACCTCGATCCTGCTCGCCGCCGACGCGAGGCGGGCCGGGGCGGAGGACCTGGCCGGGATGAATCTGCGCGGCAGGCTCGCGCTGATCCGCCGCGACCCGCAGGTCACGGTCGCGGCCCAGGCCAACGCCGCCGCCGCGGCCGGCGCCAAGATGGTCGCCGTCTACAGCGACACCCCCGGCATGGACGGCGCGTTCCCCGGCTCGGGCGAAAAGCTCGCCGTCCCGACCGTACGGCTGACGCACGAGGAGGGCAGGCGGCTGCTCGACCGGATGCGCCGCCTGCCGGTCACCATCGTCGCCACCGGCGTCGTGGCCAGCCCCTACGCCTACGACTTCTACCCACGCGAGGAGGGGCGCGTCCCCGGCAAGCTCGAATACGTCGCGCGGGCCAGATCCATGGCCAGGGTGGACATGACGTTCCGCACCCAGCAGGCCGGCAACACGGTCATCGCCGAGACGCGCACCGGCAGGCAGTCATGGGAGGACGCGGCGTACGACTTCTGGCGCCCGGTGCGGCGCACGCCCTTCACCAGGGCCGACTACATCACGGCCGATCCCGGGGTCACGTGGTCCGCGATGGTCATCACGCCGGAGCCGTACCAGAACGTGCACTGGCAGCCGCCGGAGATCTCCAGGACCCTGCTCGTGGAGACGGACGAACGCTCCTACCGGCCGGGCTCGCGGACCGCACTCGACTGGTTGAAGCAGCCGATCCTCCCGGGCCTCCCGCCGTACGACCCGGTGCGCAGGCAGGGTGACCGGATCTCGGTCAACCTGCAGGGCTTCGCGGACGCCCACGGCAACATGGGGCCCGCCTGGAGCGAGCCGTTCGAGGGCGGCACGAAGACCGGCTTCCGGCTCTACCAGGGCGACACCCTGCTCGCCGAAACCACCCGGGAAGCCGTCGGCACCATCGCGCTCCCCGAGGCCGCCGCGACCTACCGGATGGAGTACGACCTGGCACTGCACGCTCCCTGGGCGAGGCTGTCCACCCGGACGAGGACGGTGTGGACGTTCGGCTCGCAGCGCCCCGGCGGTGCCGTGACCACCACGGTCCCGTTGCTGATCGCCGACTACGACATCCCGTCCGACCTGCGCAACAGGAGCACCTCCGGCAAGCTCGGGCTCCGGCTGCGGCACCAGAAGGGGTCGGCGACGAGTGCGATCAAAGACGTGTCCGTGGAGGTCTCCTACGACGACGGCGCGACCTGGCGTGCCGCCGAACGGCTCCGCGCCAAGGGCGGCGACGCCTACGAGGCCACCCTCGGCCGCGGCACCGGCGACCACGTCTCGCTCCGCGTCAAGGCCGCCGACGGCAAGGGCGGCACGCTGACCCAGGAGGTGATCCGCGCCTTCGCCAGGCGCTGACGGCGCACGCCAACCGTCCCGGACGGCGAAGCACCAAAAGCCCTCCCGGACGGCGAAGCACCGAAAGCCCTCCCGGACGGCGGAGCACCGAAACCGGGAGCCGGGCGGGCGCCAACCGAGACCCGTCCGGCTCCCGGGAGCCGGGCGGGTCTCACCGCGCTCAGCCGAAGTGGACGCCTTCCGCCTTCTTGCGACCGAACTCGCCGGAGCCCTGTATGGCGATGCGCGTGTTCCGGGCGGCACGGCGATGGGTCACGAGGGTCCTTGACCTCGGTGCGGAAGTGGGATCGGGATTCGGCGTGCCGGGTCAGTCATCGATGGTGGAGGGCGGCGTTCCCAGCGCCTGCAACGCGGGCCAGAAGTCATCGGGAATCGTGGTGAGGCGCAACTTCTCGAGCTGAGCGATCCGTTCCGGCCGGCTCACGCCGACCACCGTGGAGTGGATCAGCGGGCAGCGCAGTGAGAAGTGCAACGCCGCCGCGGGGAGCTCGATCGACCACGAATTGCACAGCTCCCGGGCGCGGTCGACCCAGGCCAGCAACTCCGGCGACGCCTCGCGGTAGGCATAGCGGGTGCCGCCGCCGGCAAGGAGTCCGCCGCCGAACGGGGCGGCGTTGAAGATGCCCATACCGCGCGCCGCCGCCTCGGCCATCAATTCCTCTGCGCGCCGGTCGATGAGGGTGTAGCGATTGTGGGTGAGCAGCACGTCGAACGCGCCGCTGGTCACGTACCGGGTCATCAGCTTGATCTCGCCGGCGGCGACGCCGATGGCGCCGATCAGACCTTGTTCGCGAAGCTCGTTCAGGCCCTGGACCGCCCCGCCGGGCGCGAAGGCCTCCTCGACCGTGATCGAGTACGGATCGTGCAGGTGGAGCAGCGGCAACGTGTCCAGTCCCAGCCGCGCCGTACTCTCCTCGAAGGACCGCCAGACGCGATCCCGGTCGAAGCGCCCGGTCTCGGGGTCGGCGTCGGCCTTGGAGACGATGTGGTGTCCCGCCGGCAGCCCGTACGCCGCGATCGCCTGCCCGAGGGCGGATTCACTGCGTCCTTGGGCGTAGTTGTTCGAGGTGTCGATCACCGCGGACGGCGCAGAGAGCAGCGTCCGCGCCAGTTCCGCGGACTGCGGGGCAGGGGAGCCGTCCGGCTGGGCCGGGTTACCGAGTGACGAGGTGCCAAGGCTGATCGCACTCACAGGGAGGCCGGTGCCGCCGAGCGGGCGCACTTGGTCGTCATCAGAGAAAGTCATGCTGCTCATCCTCTGATACTCGACCCCGGCGGCAGCGATCCCACCCCCTCCCGATGGAAGGGCGCCGCCCGAATCGGTCATGGCCGGCGGGGACGCTCGGAAGAGTCCTGACACCGTACATCGCTAGTAAAGGTACGGCACGCATCTCCAGCGTGCTTTTCGAGAGTCGATGACTTGGATTCGCGGATTCGCTCCCGCTCCGGTCAACACACTGTTCGTGTAGAGGAAAATTCTCCCCAGTGCGCGATTCGAATCACCACGACAGGTTCGGGTCAACGCACTTCCTCGACTCACCAGATATGCGGATAAATTCCGGAAACGGCCTTGCTGGATGCGGACGGTGGGGAGCATGCTGGGGATGCAGAAGAATCTTCGTCATCTCGCGCAGGAGGCTGAAGAGCATGTCCGAGGAGTCGGAGTACGCATCGGCGAGTTCGTCTCTCCGAGAGCTCAAGAAGAAACTGGACGAGGCCGCCGACGATGTAGGCCGCGTTCTCAAGCTACAGAAGATCCGCAGCGAAGGCGGGGGCGTCGAGCAACTGGCGGGTCTGAGCTCGCAATCCAACAATTGCAGTTCCTACAGCGTGAGTTGCACCCCGGTGTGAACGAAGGGTAGCCGGGACCGGTCCCGGCAGTTTGGGGACACCGGATGGACCGTCTCACGGCCCTCCCCGCCGAGTACCTCTTCACCTTCGTGGACGCCGAGTTCTACGAACCCCTCGCTCGCCATCCGCTTTCACCGGAATACACAGACGTTCTCGCGGAACTGTTGCCGGACTCGTGGGAACAGCAGCGTGGTGACGTGTGGGTGCACGCATTGCGTCCCCGCACCTCACGGCGCGTCGCTCAGGGGTTCAAAATCCACGTTTCCTGTACGCCCGCGCACGCACTCAGGGCGCTGCGCATCATCGCGCCCGTGTGTGTGGAGAGAGGGGTGGAGTTCAAAGTAGCGGGTGATCCCGCGCTCCTGTACATCCTCAATTCGAAGCCGCAGGGACGCGGCAACTCGGGTAAATTCATGACGATTTACCCGCCGGACGAGGAGATCTTCAAGAACCTGCTGGAGGATCTGTACCAGCGGACGAAGGACGAGGAGATCGAGGGACCGTACATCCTGTCGGACCAGAGATACAAGGACAGCAGGGCTCTCTTCTACAGGTACGGTGGATTCCTTCCCGCGCGACGTCTCAACATAGACGGAACTCAGAGTACGTTTCTGGTCTCCCCGAGCGGCGAATACCTGCCCGACCAGCGGTTGCCCTACTTTCATCTGCCCGACTGGATAAAAGACCCGTTTGCCGGCCCGTTCGGCGACGTGACGAGCGGTGACCACGAGGGCGACGCCGTACTGAAGGACAGGTATCTCATCGAGGGTGCTCTCGCATTTTCGAACTGCGGCGGCATCTACCACGGCACGGACACGGCCGACGGGAAGCCTGTGATCATAAAGGAGGCGCGTCCCCTGACCAACTGCTGGAGCACCGAAACGCGATCCTGGGACGCGGTTGATTCACTCAAGCGCGAGTACGAGGTGCTTCGGCGGCTGGAGTGTCTGGATTTCATTCCCACTCCGATCGATCTGTTCCAGGACTGGGAGCACACCTTCCTGGTGGAGGAACGTCTCGACGGTGACAGTTTCAACGACTACTGGGGCAAGGAGGATGTGATCCTTGGTCCCTACATCCGGCGGGACGGCAGGATCGAACGGTTCCTTCCCAGGTTCAAGCACGTCGCCGAATCGCTGATCCCAATGGTGGCGGCGGTCCACGGCCAAGGGGTGCTTCTTGGAGATCTGTCTCCACGGAACATCCTTATAGACCCCGGGACGCTGCGCATGTGGTTCATCGACTTCGAGAGCGCGATATGGGGCGAGGGCGACGGGGAGCGGATGAGCTTCTCCGCGCAGTGGGGAACGCCTGGATTCATGCACCCGGAACGCGTCTCACGGAACTCGCTCCTGCCTGCCGACGACCTGTATGCCCTCGGCATGGTTCTTTACCATTGTGTCGTCCCGGTCAACATGCTTTTCAGGCTCAAGCCGCAGGCCGTACCGGAATTTCTCGACAGATTCATCGAGCTGGGCGTGCCGGGAGAGGTGAAGGCCGTTGTCTCCAGCCTGCTGCGTGGAGCTCCGGACGAGGCGCTGGACGTCCTCGCCGGCTGGAAGATATGAAAAGGGGCCGTCATTTGATGAGCGACGCCGGCATAGCCCGGCTCACGGCCGAGCTCGCGGGGACGGCGGAGGAGATGACCCGCTATCTCCGTGAGACCGCGGACTATGAGCGGGCCGACCGACTGTGGCCGGCCCACTACCTCGTCTTCGCCACGAATCCGCTCAGCGTCGCCTATGGGACGTGCGGCCCGGCGATGTTCCTCCGCTCCTCGTCGGGGCTCCCTGACGACGTGGTCGGCTGGATGCTGAAACAGCCGCTCAGCGTGGAGACCTACCCTCCTGGCCTGTACCTCGGCCTGGCCGGTATCGCCTGCGCGTTCCAGGAACTCGGTCTCACCGACGAGGCCGAGGCCACCATGGAGACGCTGTATCGATCGCCATTGCTCTACGAGGAACCCGGCGTCTTCCTGGGAGCGGCCGGATGGGGCCTGGTCAGCCTCCACTTCTTCGTCCGGACAGGCAGCCGGGTCTATCTGGACCAGGCCGTGCGGGCGGGGGAACACCTGTTGCGAACGGCCGAGTACGAGGGCGCGTCGTGCTTCTGGAGGTGCAACACAGACGAGAACGTGCACTACGGATTCGGATACGGGGCGAGCGGGATCGCTCTGTTCCTGCTGTATCTGCACATGCTGACGGGTAGGGCCGACTTCCGCGCGTGCGCGATCGGGGGCCTGGAGTTCGATCTAGCGAACAGGGTCGAGAACGAACTCGGCTGGCAGTGGAGGCGATTTCAGGGCGACGCCGTGCTGTACCCGTACCTGATCCATGGGAGCGCCGGAGTCGGCAGCACGGTCATTCGCTTCGCCCATGTTCTCGGGGTAGAGCGCTATGAGGCCGCGGCCCGGAAGATCGCCGACGACGTGCTGGTCAAGTACGCGTTCCTCCCCAGCCTCTTCGAAGGGCTGGCCGGCATCGGGGAGTTCATGCTTGACATGTTCCGCTTCACCGGTGAGGAGCGGTTCCGCCGTAATGCCTTCGACATAGCGGAGTCGATCCTCTGGTTCAAGATCGACAGGCCGCAGGGCGTCGCTTTCCCGGGCCGATGGCTCACTCGTATCTCCAATGACTACGCGACGGGCTCCGCGGGGATCGGCCTGTTCTTCACCCGCCTGCTGCGGCCCGGGCGGCGTCTTTTCGTCGACCTGCCGGAGTGACCACCTGGCCGAGGTGACCAGGCGAGCCCGGCCACCGCAGGAGACCGGGCCCGCGCTGGAGGAGGCCGCCACCACAATTGTCGTACCGGCGTGGGAGCCTGACTTCATGGCGACTTCGAACGAGCCGGTGACGGTCCCGACTGACGCCAGCGTGGACGATTTCCTCGCCGCAGTCCCTGGCGAACGCCGACGGACCGACGCGGAGCGCCTCCGCACGATTCTGTGCGAGGTGACCGGTGAACCTGCGGTGATGTGGGGTCCGAGCATCGTCGGTTTCGGCAGCTACCGCTACACCTACGCAAGTGGGCGCACGGGTGATTGGCCCCTGGCGGGCTTCTCGCCACGCAAGCAGCATCTTGTCGTCTACCTGGTGGGTGGGTTCGAGGAGCGGCATGCGTCAGTGCTCGCCCGGCTCGGTCCGCACGAGACCGGAAAGGGATGCCTCTACCTGAAACGGCTCGACGACGTCGACGAGCGCGCGCTGCGCGAGCTCATCGACCGCACGGTGCGCGTACACGAGGGCGTCGACCGGGCAAGCAACCGCGGACGATAGTCGTGCAGGTTCGACCGCCACCCCGGCTACGCCATGTCGGCCACCGTCGCGGCGTCGACGAACCTTCGGAGTGATCGCGTAGTTCGGTGGTGTCTCGCCCATGAGGTTTCGGACGAGGTAGTCCCATCGGCGCATCCATTACTGGGGGTCGTCGAAGGCCCACACGGCACAGGACTTCCCCCGACGCGTCAACTCCGACCTCGGTGTTCAGGCAGGGCGCCCGTTTCGAAGACGTATCTGGTATAGACCGGATACGGTTTCTCGTGGACAATCGGCGAAGCCCATAAGCCCATCGGGAGTCTTTCCATGCGTACCGTTCCGTCCATCGGGGCAGCTGCAGTCCTCTCCTTCGTTCTCGCCTTCACCGTCACCCCTGCCCGCCCTGCTGACGCCTCGGTCGCCGCCCTACCGGGCGGCAAGGCCACCTATGTCGTCTCGCAAGGTCATCTCAAGGCCGCCTCCAAGCAGAACTGGGTACGCCTGGGCAGCTATCGCTTCGCCCCCGACGGCAAGGTGACCGCGTCCCAGTACCTGTGGTGGCAACGTAACCCCGAGGCCAGGCAGCGCACCGGCATGACCCCCGACGGGGGTTGCACCACCAAGGCGGGCGGTTCCCAGTCGCGGCCCCGTACCTGCGAGGTACTCACCGCCGGAGGATTCACCGGCGCTCCCGACGAGAGCCGCACCGGGACGTACACCGTGTCCGGGAACGTGGTGAGCATCCGGTGGAAGATCGCCCAGACGTGGACGGAGCAGTGGTACGTACGGCCCTCCTCCGACGGGAAGCTGGCCCGCCTGGACCTGAAGCAGAGCACGCTGGCCACCAACGGGTACGGCTACGGCAGCAACGCCTCGCTCAGCACGCGGCGCGCGATGAGTTCGGTGAAGGCGTTCCCCGGCTCGCTCAGGCAGGATCTGACGAGCTGGGCGAACGGCAACCTCGTCACCTCCAGCAACCAGCCGTTCGGCCATTCGTCCTTCCGGAACTGCACCACCACCACCTCGTGCCTGACCTACCTGCAGCCCTCTTCCCGCGGTGCGTGCCAGAAGTCCGGCGGCTGCCCCAAGTACGGCGGCGGCACGAAGGCGAACGTGAGCTCCATCCAGTACTACCTCACGAAGATCTCCAACTCCGACCGCCGCGACACGTTGTGGCACTGGTGCACCTGCCTGGCGATGGAGCGCAGCCAGTTCTGCTACACCGGCAACTCCCACGTCAAGCCACTCATGCAGATCATCGATGACAAGGGGGCCTTCCGGGGCTGGGTCGGCGCCGAAGCCTCCTTCTCGACCGGCACCCGGGGAGCGGACATGATGGCGGTGTTCCGCATCACCGACTTCCGCTGACCGGCCGGGACTCGACCAGCTGAGGCTAGAGTCGGGCCATGGCGCGCACGCCTCATGACAGCTTCCACGATCTCGCGTTACCGGAGTCGCTCGAAGCAGACCGTAACAAGGGTGACCAGATCAGGGAGATCCTGGAATTCTTGGTGCGCGCCCTGCCGCCGGGCACCCTGCTGCCGTCCGAGCGGTCGATCGCCGAGCGCTACCAGGTGGCCCGGGGAACGGTCAGGCAGAAGGTCGATGAGCTGGTCATGCTGGGGCTGATCCGGCGCTCCAGCGGGTCGGGCACGTTCGTCGCCGAGCCGAAGCTGCAGCAGGGCACCATCATGGCCTCCTTCAGCGAGGAGATGCGGGCCAGGGGAAAGAGGCCGGCGGCCCGCATCCTGTCGGCGCGCACCCGCAGGGCCGGCGCCGCGCTCGCCGAGCGGCTCGGCATCGGCGTGGGAGGACGCGTGATCGAGCTGCGCAGGCTTCGTTCGGCAGACGGCACGCCGATCGCCATCGAGCACACCTACCTGTCCGCGCGGCGCTTCCCCGACCTGACGCGCGTGCTTCGTGATGACATGTCGTTGTACGCCACGCTGAGCGAGCGCTGGAATGTCCAGGTCGCGCGCGCCGCGCACCGGGTCTCCGCCATCGCCCTCGGCGAGGAGGAGGCGAACCTGCTCGGCGCCGCGCCGGCCCTGCCCTCCTTCCTGGTGGACAGGCAGGCCTGGGACCGGCTCGGCGCCGTGGTCGAATGGGGACGCTCCACCTACCGCGGCGACTTCTACGACGTCGTCTTCGAGGTCGGCACCTGACGGAATGCCATGCGCCACACCGGGGAGGAGCGCAGGGGGACGGCGGTCAACGAGACGGGCCGGGGCGGTGCTCCTCCAGGTGCGGCAGGAGCACGGTGCTCTCCTGCTCACGAGGGTCGGTGCGGGCCAGCACCACCTCGGCGGGCTCGCTGTCGCTGAGGTTGACGGGCATGTGCGGGGTGCTGGCGGGAATGTAGATGAACTCCCCTTGGCGTGCTTCGAGGTAGTCGGCGAGGTTTTCGCCGTACCACGCGCCCACCGCGCCCTTGATGACGTAGATCGCGGTTTCGTGGTGGTCGTGTTTGTGGGCCCGGCCGCTACCGGAGGGAGGGATGGTCTGCAGGTGCATGCAGATGTTGCGCGCGCCGACGGTCTCGGCGGAGATGCCGGCGAAGAACTGCAGGTGCTGCTTGCCTTCGTACATCAGGGCCGAGCGGATGACGTGGCAGCGGTCGTCCTCGACTGGACGGGTGTCCATGGTCCCTCCTCCTTCAGAATCGGCCGAAGATCAGATTGCCGGGCGCCTGGGGATCGGCGCTGGTGTAGAACGTCCGCTGCGCCGCATGGATGTCACTGATTTCCAGGTGGTCGCTGTTGTCGGTGTCGAGCTGGTCGAACACCGCACGGCGTTCGGTCTCGGGCAGGGAGGTGATGCCGGGGATGGTGGTGAACTCCTCGTAGGAGACCCGGCCGTCGCCGTCGGTGTCGCAGACGGTGAGCACGGCTTCGGCGATACGGCCAGCGGTCGCCGCGTAGCCGTGGGTGCGGAAGTCCTCGCTCGTGAGGTAGGCGATGAACTCTGCGCGCGTCAGACGCCCGTCGCTGTCGCCGTCGGCGCTGTGGATCAGCGCGTTCCACATGCTCGCGTAGGCGGCCAGCACGTCGCGGCCCTTCGCCGAGTCGAGCGGCACGGCGAACACCTGCAGGAATTTCACGGCTGCGGCAGTGAAGTCATCGCGGGTGAGGAGACCGTCGGCATCGGCGTCGAACAGGGTGAATCTCTTGTCGAACTTCCGGGCGAGCACTTCGGACGTGGCGGGGGGCATGGCGCTTCCTCCAGAAGGCGGGGTACGTCCCCCCCATCATCACATATTGTCATTGATTGACTACTGTAAGTTCGCAAGATGTTTGGCGGATTCCGTCAAGTGCCGCCGCGACTTCCGCACGGCAAGCGGCCCGTGAATGGCACATGGATCACACGGTGCACAACGGCAACTGCAAGGTCATCTCCTGGCAATAAACGGTTCAGAGACTGGCCGCTAAGTGACGTCTGCGGAGGGGGACCACCTTGGAGATCGACCATGCAAGCATGGAGAGCAGTGGCGAGACGATCCACACTGAGGGCGGTGAATTCGGCCAGAGCGTCAGCCGGCTCCGCGCGCAGTTGGAACCTCTCATCTCCTACTTCGGCAACCCGGCGAGCGACGAGGCGGCCCAGATTTTCCGCAGGGGCGAGGACGGTCACCCCGGCTTCGACAGCGCCTACGAGGACCTGAGCACGGCCCTGAACAACCTCGGCGAGGCGTACAAACACATCGGCTCCGCCGTCGTGGCGATGAGCACGAACGTAAAGGCGGCCGATTGGGCCGACATGGTCGACACGAACGCTTACGTGAATGACCTGATCGAGTTATCGCAGCGCGAGAACGACGAGATCAGCGTGCCCACCACCCCGGTAGAGCAGAGCTGAGAGGAGGCGGACATGCCCATCGGGCTCGCGACCAAGGTCGCCCTAGGCGGTATGGCCGGCGCAGGCCTGGCAGGGGCGCTGGCACCCGAGTTCCTGTTCGGGATCTCCTATCTCGAAGGCGATCCGGACCGGATCCGCGAGGCGGCCGACGTCCTGGACGACATCGCCGATGCGATCGACCTGCACTTCCAGGAGGCGAACGCGGCCGCCGAGGTTGTCTGGACGAAAAGCTCCGACGAAGCGGTCGACGCTTTCAAGACGTTCTGGAATGACGAATTCGGCCCGGCGGTTCTCGCTGTCTCCCTCAAGCACCGAGACGCGGCCAATGCCTGCAGGGCCTACGCCGACGTCATCGAGCAGATCAATCACGCGCTGAAGGTGCTGTGTTGGATCATGACGGTGGACATGATGTTCACCATCGGGTACCAGGTGCTCACCTGGAAGCTCTTTCAGGCGATCATGAAGAGGCAGGCGCTCCTGCTCAAGTTGACCGCGCACCGTTTCGTCCGCCTGTTATTGCCCACATTCACCTACTGGGTCGCCGACAGCGTGGCGTACGCCACGAGCCAGGTGGTGCTGCCTCTGGGGCTCAACTACCTGGGCGGGATCAAGACAGACCTGTCCGGCAACGACGTCAGGTCGGTCGACTACAACCTCACCACGTTCCGCGAGCACTTCGTGGCGAACATGGCCTTCGACGGAGTCGCCGACGGCGCGGCGGCGCTGATGGCGAAGGTGCCCGGGCTGCGGGCTGTCGCCACCAACATCCCCCTGCCGAACGGGATGGCGCTGAACACCGGGAACTTCCTCCCCCGGCTGGCCGCCTCGACCACGTACTCGATGGCCTTGGACGCGCAGCACGGGGACAATCCCCTGCCCGGCTCGGAGCACGGGCTGACCATGGAGGAGATGTATCAGAAGTTCATCATCCACGGGACGCGCAGCCTCATCCCGCGGGCCAGGTGAGCGAGGGGCCTGTGCCCGGACCGTGGGCCCCGCGCCGGCTATCGGCGCCGGCGGGGCTCACCCTGACGGTCGTCCTCGAGGTAGGGCCGCGTCACCTCCATGAGGCGCCGCGCCGCGTCCTCGGTCGCGCGGCGCGACAGGTCCATGATCACGTCGGCCAGCTCCTGCGAGCCCAACCTCATCGCCCGGGGGTCGATGTGCAGAGCGGTCAGCTGTCCCGAGGGCGAGGCCCGCACCTTGATCTTGCCATCCGAACTCGCCGCCCGGCCGACCACCTCGCCGACCATGCCGATGGCATCGGAGAACTCCCTGGAGTTCGCCTGGAACTCCGCCATGAGCCGGTCGAGTTCAAGGTCGCCGGTGTGAAGATCACGTTCCGCCATGAAGCATTATCCACCCGATAGTCATACAAATTGCAATAGGCATAAAAAAGGCAAAATGCCTGACATACGGAATTCCGGGACCGTGCGGCGGCAGTCGCAGCGCGGTCATCGACAATTAACGAGAACGTGCAAAATCACCGTCAGCCGGCGTAGTCGAGGACCTCGCGCAGCTTGCGAGCGAAGGCCTCAGGCTGCCCGGCGTAGCCGAACTCGCCACCGAGGAAGCCACCGTGGTGGCTCGGGAAGACCGTCGCCTGCTGACCGAGCAGTTCGGCTGTCGCCACCGAGGTGCGTGCGGTGAAGGTATCCAGGGATTCCTCGCCCACGGCGATCACGACCCGCGTCGGCGCCGCGGTAAGCGCGTCGACGTCGGGCCGGTAGCTGCTGACCGCCCACGACCGGTCGGAGAGCAGCGGATCGGCACGGGAGCCGTCATCCTCGGCCGGCATCCCGAACGCGGCGGGATCCGGCGCGGGCTGGGCGAAGTAGTCGTCGGTGTACTCGCCCTGCCACGAGGTCATCACCATGAAGGCCGCCATGCCGGCACCCCAGCCCTTGTCCTCGTACGCATCCCGGACGCCGGCCCGGACACGCTCGGCAGCCTGGGCATCGGGGAGCACCGGAATGAGCGGCGGCTCGTGCGCCACCAGGGTGGTCACGTCATCGGGGTACGCCGCCACGAGGGCGAGCGCGGTCACCGCACCGCCGCTGCTCGCGAACATCTCGACCGGGCCCACGCCGAGCGCCTCGATGACGGCGTGCACGTCGGCAGCCTGGATCTCGGGCACATGGTCGACCCGGCCGTCCTTGCGGGTGCTGCGACCGAGGCCGCGCGGGTCGTAGGTGACCACGGTGCGCTCGGCGAAATGCGACGCCAACGCGCCGAAGCCGCTGGCGTCCATGGGCTGGCCGATCATGACCAGCGGTGGGCGTCCGTCGGCGGCCGGCAGCGGGCCGTGGACGTCATAGGCGAGGTCGACCTCGGAAGTCTTGAGTATCTGCGTAGTCATAACGGTGTAGACCCCTTTCGTATCCAGAACTCATCGGACCCTACGCCCGCGCTCCGACATTTGACGGTCGACACTCGTCCGGGGGCAGTGTCCTGCGCTGATCGCCTCTGACCGAGGGTGAGCTGTGGGCCGCCGCCCACGCGGAGACATCGCCCTCAGCGCCGTCCGCGTGTGAGTTCGCTCGGGGGCACGCGGCCCTGGTGTCGGGGATTTCCGCGAAATCCTGCGATTGTCGGTGTTGATCCCTAGAGTCTCGGTCGTTCCGCTTGATCAACACCGCCGATCGGAGACGCCATGTCGGTGCGGCAGCTCGGTGCCCCCGAAGATCTGGAGACACTGCGTCCCCTCCCCGCGCGTTCACCCGCGCCCGAGCGGATCACCGCGATCGCGGCCACCGCGGACCTGAGCCGGGTGGCGATCGCGACGACCGCGCCTTGGTTTCGGGAGTTCTCCGAGGTGCTGCTCCTGGCGGAGGGAACTGTGGTCCGCCTCTCCGCCCCCGGTCGTCGGCGCGTCCTCGATCTCGTCTTCGACCCCGACGGATCGGCGCTGACGGCCATGGCAAGCGGCAACTCCATCCTCCGCTGGTCGTTCGACGCCCCCGGCGAGCCGTGGACGCGAGCCATGACCTGGGGCGGTGGTGCCGACGGTCCGGACCTCGCGCAAGCCGCGGGCAGCGCCGACGGCCGGTTCTTCGCCACGTCCAATGCGTTCAGCCAGAACGTCGTCGTCCGGGACGCGGCGACCCGGCACGTCGTCCACGACATCGAAGACATCTTCAAGGGCCTCGCCTACGAGGATCGAATTCAGGGCGAGGGCACCGTCGCCCTGAACGCCGACGGATCGCGGCTGGCCTTCTCCCGCGCTCGCCGGTGGTCCTCGAAGGAAGGAGTCGTCGTTCAGGAGATCGGCAGCCGCGCGTGCACCGAGTACCGCACAGGTATTCCGTGGGTGAACGGTCTGGCGTTCAGCCCGGACGGGGCCGCGCTCGCCGTCGTGGGTGCCCGGCCCGACGAAACGGTGGCCACGGTAGTCGACCTGAACGACCCAGCGGACGAACCCGAACCGGTGGTCCTGCCGACCGACGATCGGGTCGACCGGATCAACCTGCGGCCCGTGTGGTGCGGCACCGAGCCCTTCGTACCGATCGTGGACCCGCGCCGCGTCACCGTCTGGAACCTCGCCACCGCCTCCGCCCGCCTGTCAGTGGACGCCCCTGGCCTGCGGATCGCCGCCGCGCTCACCCCCGACGGCCGCACCCTGGTGATCGCTTCTCCCGACGACGGCGTGCGAGCCCACTCCCTTCCTTCCTTGACCTCCTGATGAAGAGGACCGCTGCGATGAGCTCTCTGGACGGACTCCTGAACGCGCGCCCGACCAAGGAGGTCTGGCAGGAGGTCTGCCTGCGTCTCGCCGAGCTGGACGAGGGAGAGCTGGCCGCGGTCGCGCCCCGGGTGCTGTCCTGGCCCGCGCAACAGCGGCCGATGCCGGATGACTGGTGGGCCCAGTGGACAGCGGGCGACGTACGGCCGTACCACTCGCTCGCCGGAATGCGCCGCCTCGGAACCCTCGATCACGTCGAGGCAGGGTGCACCGAGTCCGGATTCGAGGTCTCGAACGAAGACGAAGACGAAGACGAAGACGAAGACGACATCGACAGGGCGTGCTTCTACCACGGGGCGACCGCGGTGGCGGCGCCCTCCGACCTGTCCTGGATAGCGCTGGGCGCGGCAGCCGAATGGCATCACAACGGCGGGGACATCGTCGGTTGGAACACCCTTAAGAAGGATCATCTGACTTGGTTCCTCGCCGGAGCCGAGTACCACGACGAGCCCTACGACATGCAGATCAGCCCGGACGGCCGGACGGTGGTGACCTCCGTCGAGGGCCGCCGGCACGCCTGGTCCGCCGAGACTGGAGACGAACTGTGGGTCCTTCCAGAGGGCTCCAGACCGGACGAGGCCGGTGACGACGAGGACGACGAGGACGACGACGATTACGAGGACGACGACGACGACGAGGACGACGACGACGACGAGGACGAGGACGAGGACGACGACGAGGACGGCGGGAGCCTAGGGATGGATGACCTGGTCCGGGTCGGATTCAGCGGCGACAGCCGCCGGGTGGCCACCGGAACGTGCGAGTCCGGCACGGTCACGGTCGTCGAGACGGAGACCGGCCGGGTGGTGCTCAAGGTCCCGGCCGAGCAGAAGGCGTTCGGCCCCGTCGCGTTGGACGCGAGGGGGCGGCTGCTGGCGCACACGGCACCGGAGGGCCGTGTGGTGATACGCGAGGCCGACGGCGGCGCCGTGCTGGCCTCCGCCCAGACCGGGCTCACCGAAGTGAACGCCCTCGCCTTCGCCCCGGATGGCGCCGCCCTGTTCGCCGTGGGCGGCGCGGTCGAGGGCGCCCAAGCCGGCCCGGCCGCCCGGATGCTGAACCTGGATCCGGCGCCAGATCACCCGTCCCTCACGATCGGTCCGCTGGTCCGGCCGACGGAGCTCCCGGGCGTGCTCGACACGGCCTCCCCGTTCGCCGCGGCCTCGACCCGCGCGGTGTGGACCGACCGTGGCCCGTTCGCCTTCGTCGCGGCGGACCGCGGCTCTGTGCTCTTCGACTCCGCGGGGCGGACGCTGTGGGCGCACCCGAGCGGTCAGACCGTCTCGTTCACTCCCGATGGACAGGCGATGGTGACCGTCGGTGAGAGCATCGACGCGTGGTTCCTGGCCGGCCTCGCCGTACCGGAACGGACCGAGCCGGGCGCCGCCGACAGGACGAACGGCGCACCACCGGCTCCCAGCGCAACTCGTGCACCGTGATGGCCGTCATGAGCTGGTCGGGCGGGGAGGGCGCGGCGGTAACGGATCATCCTGGAGTACCCGGTGATCAGGTATATGAACCACCTACCAGGGCAATCAGGAGATCCACCCTGGACAAGGTGCTCATCGGACTGGACGCGTTTCGTTGGTCCGCTGGACCCAGCCGAGGAACACGCCGTCGGGGCAGTGCGTCGCCAGCGCCGCCGCGATCGAGCCGTGCAGGTTGGCGTCGTTGGGCAGGGCGAGGTGGTGCTCGTCCGGCTCGTCGTAGAGGGACAGGTCGAGCCGCGCCTTCGGGTACCTGCGAACCTCGGCCACGATCACCGCTTCGCCCACGTATGACAGGGCGACCGAGCGGAGCCTGGACCAGGGGTGGTCGTTGATGCCCCGCTCGGTGACGGTCAGTACGCCCATGGCCTTGGCCTGAAAGTTTATCCGGATATATCCGGCGATGCCGATGGCCACGACCAGCACCACGCCGATCATGAAGGCGATGTAGTCCGGGGCGCTCACCCCCCGGTCCTCGGGCAGCATCTCGCCGATCACGCCGACCACGATCAGTACGACCGCGGCGATGACGAGCAACAGGCAGCCGAAAATGCCCCTGTTCTGCCTGAGCACGGCGGCCCGCAGGTCGAAGGCGGTTCCGTCGGGCGGCTGGCGGAGCACCTTCACCGCGACAGTGGATTGGCTCCACCGCTTGACATCCTCGCGGCCGAGCAGCATCCCGCCGGCGATGCCGCACAGCGCGGCCGCAACCCCGATCAGCTGCGCCGGGTACACCTTGCCATCAGTGATCCCGATGGCTATGGCGGCGCCGCCGATCATGATTGGACAGATCCCGAAGAGCGCCTTGCGCATCAGCCCGATCGCCATCGGCCCGCCCAGCCAGACCCGGGCAAGCCAGAAATACCAGACCGAGCTCCAGAACACTCCCGCGAAGATCTCAAAGGGGGCGGCGTCGTTCGTCCAGACGAGCACGATGCCGCCGATGAGACCGAGCCAGAGAATGGCGAGTAGACCGACGGCCAACCCGCAGGCGAGGGGACGCTGCATGCGCGGAATCCTAGCCCTTTAGGCCAGATCGCCCCAGACGGGCAAGAATGTACGGCGCGCCGTACATTCTGGGGCGTTTCACCGCGTCGGCATCACCCAGGCGGCGCCGGTGGAGCTCCTCACCGATGCCAATCAGCCGTCCGAACCGGGTGTCAGCGGAGGAAGGCCGCCGAGCCCCCGTTCTCACCGGGTGGCCCACTCCGCCCTCTCCTTGGCGGTACGGCGAAGCCCGGGTTTGGCCCGCTGGGCGATGTGGTCCAGCTGGGCCAGCGCCGCTTCGGTGCCGATGTCCCCCAGCATCCCCGTGAGGTGCTTGGCCATGCTCGCCGGGCTGTTCAGCGCCAGTGCGCCCAGCCGTCCCACTACCTCGTCGTCCGCCAGCCAGATGAGCTGGTCGATCACCCACCCGTTGCCGAACGGCGTCCCGGCGGTCATCCAGGCGCCGAACACGGCCCAGCCGAAGGCCCCCAGCGACTCGCGGTCACACTGGTCCAGCGCGTCCTCCAGCCCCGGATAGCTCTCGGCCGGCTCGTCCCACAGCACGCCGGGGCACAGGATGAGCGCGCCGACGAGGTTCTCCACTGCCTCAGGGGGCAGCGCGCGGCCGTCCTTCAGGCGTACCTCCGGCAGCAGATTCCAGTTCAGCCACGAGACCTTCCGCGGCCGGTCCGCCGGTCCCCCGCCGTCCAGGAGCTGCTCGACGGCCACGGCGGCCTGCTCGCCGTACTGCCGGGCGGCCTCCACCACCGCCGCGTCGCCGCACCGGGACGCTATGTGGATCAGCGCCGCCGCGGCCTTGTCACGGGGCACGCCCCGCGCGCCCAGCGCGTCCGGCACCAGGTACGGCACGGCCGCCGGCCCGTGCCGGGCGAACCACGCGCGCGCATGCCGTCGCTCCGGCGGCTTACGCAGCCAGAGGGCCATCAACCGGGCCACGTCGACATCCAGGTAGGGCATCAGCGCCCAGCCGGAGCCGTGCTTCTTCGCGTTGGGGAACACCACGTGGTGGGCGTCGACCTCGAACCGCACCGTCACTGCCCTCAGAACCGAGAAGTCGGAGGTACGGCTGAGCGCCGGACGCCAGTCCGCGAGCAGTGGCCGGACGAGCTCCTCGGGCCCCTGCCCGAACAGGGAGAACACGGCAGGCTCGCGGGTGATCTGCCCGTCCTGGAACGCCCGGACGGCACCCTCCCACCCGTCCGCCCAATCGCTCACCCTGAGCAAGGCCCGGCCGGTGAGCTGCTTCCGCCACTCCTCACGCTCACCCGGCTCCCAGACCACAGCCCGTTCGGTGGGCGGCTTCAGGCCCGGAACGGACGGAGCCTTCCGTTCCCACGGCGGACTCACCAGCAACCGGGGCAACGCGTCGCGCACTTCTCGGCCTTTCCACGTCCTTGACAGTTTTCTACTGAATCGCGGTATGCCGCACGTATGCTGCGCTGCGCCGTCGTGGCATACCTCAAGCTCCCCCACCCGTCGCGCCGGCCTCCTGTGCCGCCCGGCGAGCAGCCTGCGCGCTGCTTAACGGGCGGTACGGCAGTCGAGCGGTCCGGTCAGATTGCGCGGGTCTTGAAGGTGCAGCTCGAGGTGGCGGAACCCTTCTTGTCGAACACGGCGGCGAACTTGACGTACACCCGATGCGACTTCGGCCTGTTCAGCACGATGTTCCTGACGCCCGTCTTACCGCCCTGGTAGTTGTAGGCCTTGAACACGTGGTCCGCCCCGCTCATTTCCTGCACGAAGTAGTAACGGACCGTGTTCTTACTGCCGACGTCGCCGACGATCTGCCAGGAGACCTGGTTGAAGAAGTGCTTCGTCGACGAAGTGCCGTAGCGGATGGTTACCCGCAGGGCGTAGGCGCCCTTCGAGCAGACTCCGGTGAGGTATTGCACAGCCGACGTGGACGCGGTCGCGGTCGCGGTCGCGGTCGCCGAGGCAGGCACAACCATGATCGACATAGCCGCCATCCCCATGGCGCCGGCAACGGCCGCTTTACGCATGATCTTCATGTTGTCCCTCCGTTGGTCCTCTGAGGTGGGACCTTACGGCGAGGCGGTATGGCGAAGGTATGTCCCCAACCGGACAGACATCATGGGCATCACGCGCGAACCTGTGGGGCTCAATAACGTGTCGGGGCGGGGATCGGCTAGCGCACGCCGGCCGAAGCCGACCACGGGCGTGCTGTGGCGCGAATGAAATTGCCGGCTTGGCGAAGAGCGTCTGCGGCTTCAGGGAGAAATGACCAGAATAGATGGAAAACGTGGGTGGCGGCCGGGTACAGCTCGAGCTTGGCGTCTACTCCATAGCTTTGGGCATGTTCGGTGAGCCGGAGGGCGTCCTGGCGGAGAGGGTCGTTCGTGGCCGCCTGGATGAGCATCGGTGGCAGGCCGGTCAGATCGGCCCTCAGCGGGCTGACGACCGGGTCGTCCACCGGATGCCCCGCGAGGTAGTACGCCGCGAAGCGGCGCAACTGCTCGAACGGCAGGACCGGCTGCGGTTCGGCCGCTTCGTCCGGCGTGGGGGCGTAGGTGGGATCGACCCCTGGGCAGAGCAGTACCGCGCCGCTCGGTTGCGGTAGCTCCTGCTGCTTGAGATTGATCAGGAGGGAGAGTACGAGCCCGGCGCCCACGGAGTCACCGGCCAGGATCACCTGCTGGGGTGACAGGCCGGAGGCAAGCATCGACAGGTAGGCGCGCAATGAATCCTCGAGTGCGGCCGGGAACGGATGCTCGGGCGCCAGTCGATACTCCGGGAGCAGGACGCTCGCATCCGCGGCCGCGGCGAGAGCACCGGCCAGCGGCCGATAGCCGAACGCCGAGCCGAGCACGTATCCGCCGCCGTGCAGGTAGAGCAGAGTGGGTGGTCGTTCGCATCCGGGCGTGAGCACCAACGAGGGTGTTCCGCCGGCGTTGAACGACCGCACGTTGACTTCGGGCGGTGGTGAGAAGTGCGCGTGCATCTCCTCGTTGGCGGCACGTAGCTCCTGCAGATCAGCGTCACCGGTGGTCAGATCGACGACGGGCTCCCAGAGCCGCGCGATCCGGCTGGCGATCTCCCCGCCGACCGACCGGGTTGCGGACACGGCGTCGTCCAGGTCGCTCAGGACGCCGCGAGCCCGGTCAAGGAGCGCTTCACCGGCAAGGGTGATTTCCACTCGGTGGGTCGAGCGCCGTAGCAAATCGCAGCCGATGAGCCGCTCCAACGTGCGGATCTGCCTGCTCAGCGCGGGTTGGGAAAGGTAGAGCCGGGACGCGGCTCGCCCGAAGTTGAGCTCCTCAGCGACGGCGACGAACGCTCGCAGGTGACGCAACTCGATGGCATCCGGCGCCTGAGGCAGCGGTGTCACCTTCTCGACCGACCGCTCCTGGCGCCCATCCATGTCAACGAGTATGACTTGGTCATTCGAATCGTGCACGACCGTTATGCACCATTGGCCTTTCCCATCGCCACCGTGCTGGTGCGAACGTTTCCTTTGTGACGTCAATGCCCATGGACGCGGAGTTGGCCGTGTGGCGCTCGCGGGGGAGCGCCGCTTACGACCAGGAGGAACCGCCATGGTGATGACCAGAGCAACGACGAGCAGCGCCTCGATTCGACGAACGACCAGTGAGGAGAGAGCAATGACCAAAGTCATATTGGAGTGGAGAATGTCGCTGGACGGCTGGATGTTCGAAGGCCGGTCAGAGTGACGACTCCACCGGTCCCGGATCTCCCGGCACCGGTTCGGCTGAACGAACCGGCCGGGCGGTGGGTGCTGGTCGTCACTGCCGTCGGCTCCGGGCTGGTGCTGCTCGAGGCGACGGTAGTCAATGTGGCGTTGCCGGCGCTCGAGCGAAACCTGGACGCGTCGTTGGCCGGCCTGCAGTGGACCGTCAATGCGTTCACGCTCACCCTGTCCGCGCTGATCTTGCTGGGTGGCGGCTTGGGCGACCGTTTCGGTCGCCGACGCGTGTACCTGGTGGGGCTGGCGTGGTTCGCGGTCGCTTCCTTGCTGTGCGGCATGGCGCCGACCCTGGAGTGGTTGATCGTTGGTCGCGCCTTGCAGGGCATCGGTGGTGCCCTGGTCGTGCCGGGTTCGCTCGCCCTCATCCAGTCGTCGTTTCACCCTGATGATCGAGCGCGGGCGATCGGCTGGTGGTCGGGAATGAGCGGGATGGCCGGCGCCGCGGGGCCGCTGCTCGGTGGGGCGCTGGTGGATGCGGCGGGGTGGCGATGGGTGTTTTTGATCAACGTGCCGGTCGCCGCAGTGCTCGCCCTGCTGCTGGTCGCCCATGTGCCGGAAAGTCGTGGCAGCGAGCAATCCGGCCGGTTCGATGTGGCCGGGGCGGTACTGGCGGCGGTCGGCCTCGGCGCGATGACCTTCGCGTTGATCCAGGCCGCCGATGACCCTGGCGCGGCGACGTTCGCCGGCTGCCTCGGGCTGGTGGCCTCGCTGATCTTCGTGCGGATCGAACGGCGTAGCCGTACACCCATCCTCCCGCTCGGGCTGTTCGCCGCACGCCCGTTCAGCGTCGCCAACCTCGCCGGCTTCTTCCTGTACGGCGGGCTCGCCGGGCTGTTCTTCCTGATGCCGATCCAACTGCAGGTCACCTCCGGATACAGCACGCTGGCAACCGGACTGGCGCTGCTCCCTCTCACCGTGCTGACGCTTGTCCTGTCCGCCTGGGGCGGAGCTCTCACCACGCGGATCGGTCCCCGTGTGCCTCTGGTCGCGGGTGCTCTCATCTGCGGGCTCGCGCTCCTCCTCGCAACCCGGATCGGCCCCGATGCCTCCTACCTGGCCGACGTCCTTCCTGTGGTCGGCCTCATCGGAGTCGGCATCCCGCTGATCACACCGCCCATCACCGCTACCGTCCTCGGTGCAGTTCCCGACGCGCGTGCCGGCACGGCGAGCGCGGTCAGCAACGGGGTCGCCAGGGCCGCCGGCCTGATCGTCGTCGCCGCCCTGCCCCTTCTGGCGGGTCTACCGCAAGACGCCGCGAACAACTCCGCCGCCCTCGACCGTGGGTTCGATGTCGGCATGCTGATCTGCGGGGGCCTGTTCATCCTCGGCGGCCTCATTGTCTGGTTCGGTTTACCCCACCCGCAGGCGTCCCCGCCGAGCAGATATGCCGCCACCATGAGACCGGCTGTCCACAACTCGAAATTTCACAGCGGCCCGCAGTAAGCGATGGCGATTCCTGCCGATCCCACTCAGGCCGGCTGTTCTTCTCGGCTTGAACCGTCGACCTTGAGGGGGATCGCCTCGGTGGTCTCCTCGGGCTGCGCCGCGGCCGCGTTGGTGGGGGCCACGTGGCGGAGCATGGTGAGAGCGAGGATCGTGAGTGCGATGACCAGTATCGCTCCGATGAAGGCGACGACGTTGAGGCCGGATACGAAGGCATCACGGGCGGGTGTGATGATCTGGTCGGCCATCGATCCGGGCAGGTCACGGGTGGCGTCCAGGGCCCGGGCGAGGGTGTCGCGGCTGGCGTTGGCCACCTCGGCCGGGGTGTCGGCGGGGAGTTCGTCGGCGACGCCGTTGCGGTAGACGGTGGTGCCGAGGCTGCCCAGGGCTGCGATGCCGACCGCGAGGCCCAAGTCGCTGCTGGTCTGCTGCAGGGCGGAGGCGGCACCGGCCTTCTCGGGGGGCGCGGAGCCGACGATGAGCGAGACGCTCAGACCCATCACGGGGCCGATGCCGGTGTAGATGAAGCTGAAGCCGATGATGACGTAGGCCAGTCCGTTGTCGCCGGCGTCGGCCTGGGTGAGGGTGAGGTAGCCGATGGCGGAAAGGACCAGTCCGACGGCGGTGACGTTGCCGGGGCGAAACCGGCGGGCCGCGATCGGGGCGAGCATCGATGAGGCGATCAGGAGCCCTGCGGCGGGCAGCAGCCACAGGCCCGCCTTCAGCGGCGAGAGTCCGGCGACCATCTGCAGGTACTGGGTGACGAAGAGGTAGATGCCGCCCATGGCGACGGCGGCGAAGAGCATCACGCCGAGGGCGACGCTGAAGGCGCGACTGCGGAACAGGCTCAGGTCCAGCATCGGGTTCTCGAGCCGTAGTTGGCGGCGGGTGAAGACGATGCCGAAGACCAGACCGACCACCAGGGCGATCAGGGGCGCGCTCTGCACACCGTGCTTGGCGATCTCCTTGACGCCGTAGACGGCGGGCAGGATGGCGGCGAGGGACAGGACGACGCTGAGCAGATCGATCCGGCCTGCGTTCTCGTCCTTGTACTCGGGCAGCAGCAGCGGTCCGGTGATCAGCAGCAGAGCCATCACGGGGATGGCGAGGAGGAAGACCGAGCCCCACCAGAACGCCTCCAGCATGGCTCCGCCGACGACCGGGCCGAGTGCGATACCCACGGAGAAGCTGGCGGCCCAGATCCCGATGGCGGTGCCCCGCTGCTTGGAGTCCTGGAACATGTTGCTGATCAGGGCAAGCGTGGAAGGCATGAGGGTCGCGCCCGCGATGCCGAGCAGAGCCCGGGCGACGATCAACATCTCGGGGCTGCTGGCGTAGGCGGCGAGCAGCGAGGCGGCGCCGAAGGCCAGCCCACCGCCGAGCAGCAGCTTGCGCCGGCCGATACGGTCGCCCAGGGTACCCGCGGTGACCAGGAACCCGGCGATCATGAAGGCGTAGACATCGATGATCCACAGCATCTGGGTGCTGCTGGGTGCAAGCGCCGCTCCCAGGTGCGGCACCGCCAGATGCAGGAGGGTCACGTCCAGCGACAGCAGGATGCTGGGCAAGGCCAGCATCGCGAGCCCGGCCCACTCCCGCCGACCGGCTCTCGTACTGCCCACGGCACTACTCGAAGTCATGTGTCTGACCTTTCGGTTCGTCTGTTCATGGGCAGCCGCCCGCCCATGGGCGGGGCGGCTGCCGAGGAAGCGGGGGTTACCTCAGTGAGCGCTGCTTAGGCCCTGGGCGAAGCCGCCGTCGACCGGGAATTCGGCGTTGGTGGTAAAGGTCGCGTCGGCAGCCAGGAAGAGAGCGGCCGCGGCGACCTCCTCGACGGTGCCGTTGCGCTTCAGCGGAGTGGTCTCGCTGCCCTGCCGCTCGAACTCGCGGCGTTCTTCCTCGGTCAGCCCGGCGACGCCCATGGTCGGGGTCTTGATGTAACCGGGGGCGATGGAGTTGACGCGGATCTTGCGAGGCAGGAACTCGGCCGCGAGGACGTGGGCGATCGCGCGCACCGCTTCCTTGGAGCCGGAGTAGGCGCTCAAGCCGGGGAAGATCAGATCGTTGGCAACGGTGGTGAAGACGAGCGCCCCACCATCGTTGATCAGCGGTGACAGGCTCTGCACCGTGAAGAAGGCGCCCTTGGCGTTGACGGCGAAGTGCCGGTCCCAGGAAGCCTCGGTGACCTCCTCAAGCGTCTGCACCTCGGCGATACCGTGGTTGACGAAGAGGTAATCGATCCGGCCGAGCCTGTCCTGCACGGTGTCGGCGAGGGCACGGATGTCGGCCATGCTCGCCGCGTCGGAGCGTACGACGTGCGAGGAGTCCGGCTCAAGCTCGGTGCGCGCCTCCTCGATCTTCGTCTCATTGCGACCCGTGAGGACGACCTCGGCCCCGCCGTCCAGGAGCGCCTTGACAATGGCCAGGCCCATTCCGTGGGTACCGCCCGTCACGACGGCCTTCTTGCCTGCGAACTTGCTCATCATTGACTCCCTGGTCAGACAGTGTGCGAGGTGCGTGTGGCGCACCGGTTCCCACCGGCACACAGAGAGTGCTGGCCTGGACTCGCGGTCTTCTGTCGGTCTGCTTGCGGTGCGCTGACACGCCCGGCAAAGACCACGTGGCCGTACGGTGAGTCCAGGCGTTTCGGGGGTATTGGGTCCGCTTAGCGTCTGGTCGACGGACGGTGAAGGCTTGGGAATCGAAGGTGCGCTCACTGCTCGCGGCTTTGCTGACGGCTCGGGGCAGGTGGTCTCCGCAGTCCGAGGCCCGCCTGGAGTTGGGCGACCACGGTCTTCTTCAAGCCGGTCAAACGCTTCGAACTCTCCCGCGACACCCTCTAAAAGCCGCCTTGCCCGTATTGCATGCATGTGCGATACGGGAGAGTATGCGGTTGTCAGCCGATCGATCTTGGTGTCGATGGGAGTGATTGGCGAGTGGCCCTTGCCGATGCCCTCACAGGAGAATCGACCGCGAACCCGCATATGTGGGCGCCGGCGACAAGGCCCAGAGCCTCGTCTTCCCCCGCCCGGCCGAGAAGCATGGCACCTGGTCCTGGCTACGCCCCGCGCAGGGTCAGGCCCCCTGGACGCCGTACGAGCTGACCCCCGCACTGCCGGACGCGCAATTCTTCGACAGCCCCGCCACGCTCGAAGACGGCATGCTCCGCCTGCTCACCGAACCACCAGAGCAAGAGCACTAGCCCTCACCCCATCCCCCGCGAGGAGGCCCTTACCGATGCCTGATGCCCCCCTGCTGCATTACAGCGCCAGCACCGCCCCCCTCCAGGCAGGCAGCCCCGACAACCCCGCCGCCAACACCATCGACATCACCATCGCCAGCCCGGCCGGCCGGAACATCTACTGCAACAAGATCGAAGTCGCCGTCCCGATCAGCAAACCGGGCGACGAAGGCGCGTACTTCACCGAGCAACCGACAGCCACGATCGCCGGCAAATGGAGCCCCGCGTCCGCCCAGATGAAGACCGGGCGGGAACTCGGCCTCGCCTCTGACGCGAACTACTACCACTTCCCCTTCAACGCCCCGCCCATACCCGGATTCGACCTCATCGACGAACCGCTGAAAATCACCGTCAGCGGCAACCTCGCCGCCACCCCCGGCAGCGTCCTCACCTGCCTGGTCACCGAGAACTCCGGCACGACCAGCGGCCACTACACCCTAAAGGAGACGCAGGAATTGACCTGGGACACCGCAGAGCCCGTTTTCTACCTGCACAACTTCATGGCCACCGCCCCGGACAAGCCGACCATCCCCAGAACGAAGTTCAACTCCGGTGACCACGTCCGCTTCACCTGGGAAAGCAACGGCACCTCCTTCAAGTTGTATGACGGCGACGGCACGCTCGTCTACGAGGGCACCGACACTTTCTGCGTCATCCCGAAGGACGAAGACAAGGATTACAAGATCGTCAGCGACACCACCTTCACCCTTCAGGCGTCCCAGACCTCCGGCACGCAGGAATCCGGTTACCGGTGCGCCACCATCACCATCACCATCAACAACCCAACCCTCAGCGACCTCACCGTCGCGAACAACCTCGAAGCAAGCGACGCTTGTATCACGGGCCACCTCGAAGCGAACACCACGCACAACACGGGCAGCTTCACGACCGACAGCACTCTGACCGCCGGTGGCAGCGCTACCTTAGAAGGAGGGCTGACCGTGCTGGATCAGCAACAGGTCGTAATGGCAGCAACCGCGGGTGGCATCAACTTCGACCAAAATATCCTCGCGAACTTGGTTCATGCACACTCGCTGATTGTTGCCGTCACCTCCCCTGGAAATTGGGCGATGACAGCCGACGCATACAGTGGAGTCAGGCTGTGTGAGCAGCCGACCATCGACGACAACTACCAGCCATAAATGGATTGGTGCGCCTAATTGCGCGTCGCCGCCGCCTACGAGCGCCGCGCGCTCGGCGTTGGCTCGCACCGGCCTTTCGACCAGCGGGGACGCTTCCTGCCCGAGCACACCACCGCCGTCAGCCTGCCGGACCGGCTTCTGCATCACAGCATCGTCGTGGTCACTCGAGACCGAGTCCTTCCGAGGGGTTTCCTCGAGCCGTGATGAGTCCGGCGGTCGTACTGTCCGTGGTGACATCGTGCTCGCGGTTACGGGTGTCACGGCGGATGAACTCGGTCATGGAGCGATGGGGTGCGGTCATGCCGCCGCGATCTGCTGGACCGTTGCCTGATCTGGAACGAGCGTCACCTGCGGCATGCCCTGCGCGAGTACGAACAGTTCTACAACCAGCACCGAGCCCATCAGGCCCTGGACCAAGCGGCCCCGCTGCGCGTCGTGCCGGGGCCGATCACCGATCCAGGGCGAATAGCCGCCCTGAACATACGCCGGAGAGACCGGCTCGGCGGAATCCTCAGCACGTACTCACATGCCGCTTGACCTGCACGGACGAGATTGTCGGCAGGCGCACTCTCATGTGCACCGCCAGACGGCTGCGGCCGGCAGATTGTTCGGGCCGCGCGTCGTACCGCCGATGGTGTCGTCGTCCCCGATCGTCGTGACGGAGGCGGCATCACCGAGCTGGCCCACCAGCGTTCCGTACCGCCAGACCTGGAACGGCGTGGACGTCAGGGAGGGGCGCGACAACGAACGCGGCGACGACCAGCATCGCCGCCATCACGATTCTGCCTGTCATGGCTACAGTCGATCGTGATCGACTACGGGGGCATCTCCCCGAATGCTCAGGAGCCGAAAGCGCGCCGGCAGCTGGTCGGCGAAGGTTTTCACCCCTACGGCAGTCAGGGCGTAGATGAGGTCGGCGGTGCCTCACAGCCGGGATCTCAGCACGTCGACCTCGCAGCCTGGCGCAGACGGGTCGAAGCCGTGCTCGACCAGCCAGCGGATCACCCGCAGGCTTCGCAGCGACCACCACGCGCGGATCACGTCGAGGTCGACGTCGGTACCGTAGCCGGCGACGACGTCGCCAAGGTGCTCCTCGTGTCCGAGCGTCAAGGTGGCGAGGTCGAACAGGGCATCGCCCCGGCTCGCCTCGGACCAGTCGATCACACCGGTGATCTCGTCACCGTCGACGAACACGTGGCTGATCTGCAGGTCGCCGTGCGTGAACACCGGTGTCCACGGCCGGAGCGCCGCCTCGGCAACCCGGCGGTTGTGCGTGACCAGGTCGGTGGGAAGGACGTCGTTCGTGACGAGCCACTCGCATTCGCCGTCGAGGTGCGATGCGATCTCGTCGAGGCTCCGACCGGGCCATGGCGGCAGTGGCGCGTCGTGCAGCATCCGTGCGGCGGCACCCGCCGCGGCCCACGCCGCTGACGACGCGGTCGACGGCTCGCCGAGGCGGCCGAGCGCCGTACCTGGGAGGGCGGCGAGCGCGAGCACGGGCGGCTTCCGCCACAGGACCTCCGGAGTCGGGATCGGCGCCATGGCCATGGCCTCGACCTCGACGTCGGTGCGCGTCTGATCGGCGTCGATCTTCAGGAACACGTCACCGACGCGCAAGGTCGCGCGCTCGTGATGGGCGACGACGACCTCGACCTTTTCCACGTCGGCGATTATCGCGGGGATGACCACCGACGTCACCGGGTTTATCGCGTGCGACCGCGCGGCTGACCGCGTCCCGCTGCCCGGCGGCCTCGTGCACGACACCGACCACTGACGGATCGAGCAGCGAGGTATTTTCCAATCTGAAGGCGCTGGTCGGATCCCCCGGCTTACCGACTCCTACCGCCTTGCCCAAACCCGAGCCAGAGCCGAACAAGCCAGCTGACCACACTCACAGGGGTGGGACCGGGATACGCCAAAACCTGCCGTGGTGACCGGTAAGCGCTGGTCAGCGGGTGGCCAAGCTTGGACTGACCAGATCACTCCGTCACGGGCAGGCACTCGGCGAGCAGGTCGACGACGTCGCGCCAGGCTCGCTGCGCGTGCCGTGGGTGGTAGCCGACGCCGGGGAGCACGGTCTGGTCGACCGGCGGGTGGTGGAAGGCGTGCAAGGCGCCGCCGTAGACCACGAGGCGCCAGTCGACGCCCGCGGCCTGCATCTCGGCGGTGAACGCGTCCCGTTGCGCGGGCGGCATGATCGGGTCTTCCGACCCGACCCCGGCCCACACCGGGCAGCGAATGCGCGCCGCCTCGCCCGGTCTGCCCGTGATCAGTGCGTTGACTGTCCCGATCGCGCGCAAGTTGACGCCGTCGCGCCCGAGTTCCAGCACGATTGCGCCCCCGGTGCCGTAGCCGACGGCGGCGATCCGATCGGGGTCGGTCCGCGGTTCGGCTCGCAACACGTCGAGCGCCGCGTGGCCGATGCCCCGCATCCGGTCGGGGTCGGCGAGCAGCGGCATGCAACGGGCCAGCATCTCCTCGGGGTCGGTGAACCAGCGCCCGCCGTGGATGTCGAAGGCCAGGGCCACGTATCCCAGCTCGGCGAGCGCATCGGCTCGGTGGCGGTCGACGTCGCTGAGCCCCGGCCCCTCGGGCCCGACCAGGACCGCGGGCCGGCGGTCGGCACCGGCGGGGAGCGCAAGGTGCCCGATCATCGTTAGGCCGTCGGCCCGGTACTCGACCGTGCGCGTGGTAATCGTCGTCATGAGACCGGACTGTAGTGATCGTCGAGCCCGGTCGGACCGGTGTTTCACCGCTGGCAGAGTTCACCGCTGGCAGAACCGCGCGGGTGTGCCTCTGAAATGCGCGATTGCTGCGAATGGCGCGTTGGCTGGCGCAGAATGCCGGACAGCCGGCTGATGTGGCCGCTGAGGTGCGCCACCGCATCGACACATTGCGCACTGACGGGCCGTTCGACGCCTGGCACGCGACAGCGCTTGTAGGTCTGCGGAGGCGTGGGGCGCTGGGCTGTGTTGATGAGAAGTGACAGCGCTCGTTTTGGTTGCGTGAGACACCGAACTCGGTAGGCAAGAGGATGCCTGGTGATCTCGCGGCGTGACCCCACTTGACCTTGACACGGTGACAAGGCCTTCACTGTCGCCAAGGAGGTGGTCCCAATGCCCATGCTGAAACAGGACGGGGTGGCGGTGCCCGCGGCCCGCCTGGAAGAGCGGTTCTTCTCGCTGGGCTCCCGTTTCGCGGGCGAGCCCATGCAGAAGGTCGTCAACTACCGACTGAAGCCTGCGGTCGGCGGCAAGTCGAACAGATCCGACCACATGTGGTTCGTTCCTGATCTCGACGCGCTACTGGGGGTGCGGTCGTCATGACCATGATCTACAAGTCCGAGGCCGGTGGACGCGAGCTCCGCGACCACTACCGGCAGGTGCTGGACGCCTGGCCGGTTCCCGCCGAACACGTACGGGTGCCGACTCGCGAGGGCGAGACCTTCGTCCTCGCCTCCGGCCCGCAGGACGCGGCGCCCCTGGTGTTGCTGCACGGCTCGGGCGCGAACACGTCGATGTGGCGAGGAGATATCGTCACCTGGTCTCAGCACTTCCGCACGTACGCCGTCGACCTCGTCGGCGAGCCTGGCCTGAGCGCGCCCTCGCGCCCCGCCCTGGACTCCGACGCCTTGTCCCTCTGGCTGGACGACGTACTGGAAGGCCTCGGGGTCACCAACGCCGCGTTCGTCGGCACGTCCCTCGGCGGCTGGACGGTCCTGGACTACGCCATCCGCCGTCCAGAACGAGTGACCCGCCTGGCCCTGATATGCCCCGGCGGCGTGGGACGGCAGAAGGTCGGCTGGATTTTCAAGGCCCTACTGACCCGCCCGTTCCGACGCGGCGGACTGCGCGAGTCGGCGATGGCTGTCGCAGGACTGGACGGGGAGAAGGACCGGCAGGCGCTCGACGCCGTCGTCCTGACGTTCACGCACTTCAACCCGCGCAGGGAGAAGCTCCCGGTATTCCCCGACGACGCGTTGCGCGGCCTCACCATGCCCGTACTCGTCATCGTCGGTGGCGATGACGCCATGTTCGACTCCCACCAGACCGCGCGGCGCGTCCGTGAGTGCATCCCGCACTCGACCGTGAACCTGCTCCCCGGGGTCGGTCACGCCATCTTCGGCCAGGCCGAGCCAATCACCGAGTTCCTCCGGGCCTGAGGTGAAAGCGGCAAGGGCACGTTCTTCCTCGGCCGCCAGTTCGGCCATCCTCTCTGCGTGCTCCCGCGCCCACAGGTCGGTGTAGTTGCCTTCGTACGGGTCGAGTTCACGTTCCGGCTTGGGCTTGGGCGCGAGGGTGAGCCCCGGCAATACGTTGGGGGTGAGCAGGGCGCTGGCGTGCTCGGCGTGCTTGGCGTGGCGCAACTCGGCCAGGAGGGCTTTGCGCCAGGCGAGGAGCTTCATCAGGTTCTTGTTCGGCGTGACGATGATGTCGATGAACGCCTGGACGCCCCGCGCTGCAGCCGCGCGGGACGGCGCGTCGGTGCGCTGGTGGAACTTGTTCACGCTGCACTCCCCCGAGAACGACAGTGTTTATTGGTACGAACCGTAGGGTTCGCGCCAGACGCATATGACATATCATTCGCGCCAATCGCGCGGCTATGGGGGCTACACCGGCTCTTACGAGCGCGCGAGATCCCTTCATCGCCGGTCGCAACCCGCGGGCGGGACGGCCGGGCCGGGACCGCCGCTGCGCGATGACGCGACACCTGCTGCGCGCAGGTCTGCCCCGCTCTCAGCTGGACGTGGGGGCTGATTCTGCGCCCAGACCGGCGCTTTGCAGTATATTCTCTGATGTAATACCAGACGTAATCCTTAGGCGGTATTTTCGTGACGATCTGAGACTCTTTTGGCGCCCCGAATGCTCCCAAGGAAGGCTGTGCGAGTTGCAGAATTTTATGGAACAACTCCCCGCGCTCATCGGTGTCCTACTGGGCGCGGTCGGAACGTACAGCGTTACCGCACTAACTGAACACAAGAGGTGGAAACGGCAGCTTGCCACAAGATGGGACGAGCGGCGCGTAATTGCTTACATGGAATATGCGCATACCATAAAGAAGACTATCTCGATCTGCGTCAAGCTGGCATCCCAGCGAGGCGTGGGCGTCGATCTAAACTTCTTGGCCCCAGAATACTCCGATGCAGACCTAGCTGCGGCAGAGGAAGACCGAACCGTGAACTGGGAGGCAGTGCTGCTTTTCGGTAGCGACGAAGCCATCATCGCCGGAAGGAAGTGGCACGAGTCCGTTTTTCGTTTGGAATTGATTGCCAGCGGGCAAGAGGCGGATCTATCTTGGGATCTTTCCATAAAGGCGACGAGTCGTGCACGCGGGGAATTCTATAAAGTCGTCAAGCGTGAGATCGGCATGAGGGAGACAGGGACGCCCGGAACCTACGATTGGCAGCTCAACACTTTTTTGGGCAAGCGTCCAGGCCCTGAAGCAGCCGAAAGCCTCCCGGCGCATGAAAGTCGGCCCATGCTGGACCGTTCAGGTGATGCGTAGTCCCTCACTCCACTGGCCGAGCGGATCTCGGCAGTGTGAGCACAAGAGATCACCGACCCGCTCCCATTCATGCCGTTACGTACGGCTACGCCATCCCCTTCGTTGTTGCCAGATGCCACCTACGGATGTTTTTGTCGTGGGACATCCGAGCCCGCAACGAGCCCGCACACGACCGCTGGTTGCCCAAGCCATCAGATTCCGAACATATGCGCCACCTCTGCCCACACCAGGTTGTTCGGGCACGCTATGGGCGAGGCGGCCAGGGAGAGGTCGCCGCCGTCACCTCAATCGAAAGGCCAGAACTGAATAATGTAAGATTCCAACTCCTCCCTGATGCTCTCGGGAAAACATCCCTGCGGCATCAATGCCCTGCGGTGCGCTCGGACATGCCATCTCTGTCCGAGCGGGCCGAGCTCGAATGAGTCGTGGTCGTCGTCTCCGAGCATCTCGTCGATGACGATAGAGCCGCTACTGGAATAGAATGACGTGGTTATCTCATCGACTTCGGGAGATTGCTGAGAGTTCGATCCCGGATCGACGTCCCACAGCTCGAACCGGATCCGTACCCGATGCGTGGCATACGCGCTGTTGATCATAAGAAGGTTGTCTGAGCCGGCCAACCAATCACCGGTGACGTCCCTGTCTTCCCATGATTGAGCGAATGGTTTTGCTACGGGATCCTCAACTTCGCCGTCATCGATAATAGTAAACTCGTTGTATTCGACGAGAGTCGAATCATCCATAATCCGGATGATGGCTGCCATTGACGCCCCCGTTTTCGTATCGTGAAACAGGTCTTATTCGCGCTGCTGTCCATTGCAGCCGCGAGTCGGATGGAGGGAAGCTCCACAGGGGAACTCCCCTCCAAGTGTTTGGCACGCCACCCGAACGCACCGCTCCGGCTTCTCGTCCAGCATGTCGATCGCCCGACCGGCCAGCCGACACCCGATCATCACGGAGCAGTCCGTTCCAATGAACCTTTTTCATCCTCACGCGGCCTGGGCGACGCGATGGTATTGAAGGACGGCGATGGCCTTGCACCAGGAGCTTCTTCACGTCACCGGCCGAACACCGGCATCGCGATCATGCTGTGACCAGGGCCCCCGCTCGGGAGGCCGAAAGGGTTCACTGGTGCGCGTCGTCCCGGAATTTGTACCAAGGACCCTCCACATGCAGGACATCGCCCGGCCGGCGCGCGGGGCTCCAGACATAGCCGTAGCCGTCCCCGCCCCAGCCCTTTCCTCGGTAGAAGTAGACCAGGTCGTCCTCCTGCCGGACGAACTCGAACGAGAGGCTTCCGATGCTTTGATCCCTGAGTTCGGCGCCCTCCCCCAGCGTGCGGGCGACCGCCTCCATATTCCCTGCCGAGTGGGCGAAGCGCAGATCTTCAGCCCAGGTCAGGGCCACGACAAGGACGGCGGCCAAGAGCGCCGCTCCCAAGTACGCGGCTCTGCGTAACGCAGGCTTTTCCACGCGGATCGTTTCGGTCATGTGGTCATCTTCACATGTGCTAGAGCAGAACTAAGAGGTCACGCGAGGATGAAAAGGTTCAATGTGCCCATAGCGATCAACGCCGAAGCAGCTCGCCACGATCCGGCACCGCGACACTGCGCCTGTCGAAATCTGTGGCACGTCGCGTGCCCAGGCGAGCAGGCGTCCGGCGTAGCCGCCCACACCAGCGCGATGGTGGAGAACTTCTCCCGCAGCCGGGCCAACAACGGGTGTGCGCCGTCACGGTCTTGAACCGACGCCGCGGTGACGATCACGCACAGGAGCAGTCCGAGTGTGTCGACCGCGATATGCCGCTTCTGCCCCTTCACCTTCTTGCCCCCGTCAAAACCGCAGGCCGCAGCCCCGACGTTCTCGGCCGCCTTGACCGTCTGGGAATCGATGCACCCGGCCGTCGGCAACTCGCCGCCTCGTGTGGCGGGAAGTCGACCGGCAGGGCCCGCCGCTCGATCCCGCACCTGGTCACATAGTTGATCGCGTCCAGCACCGCCCGCAGGTCATGGACCATCGGCCTGCCCGTGGTCGCGACCAGCTCGGCCATCACCGCCCGCGCCTCGCCTTCCAGCACCGCCCACTCGGCATCTGTCAGATCCGACGGATACGACGGCTTGCGGCCATGACATCGGCACCCCGGTGAAGCACAACCACTGGCGCCCACGGACGTGGGCGTGTAAGCAGACAACCACGGGCTCCTGGCCGCCGAGATGCGTAGACAACACCTCAGCTAGCAGGAGCCCGCTCCTGTCTGCGGGCGTATCACTCGAAGATGGGAGTGGTTCCTTCTCGGGGACTTGGCCGAGCTGGGGTTAGGTGTCGTCATCCAGACCTCGGGCAAGCGCTTCGGCCATCTCTCGTAGCACCTCCACCTCATCGGTTTCGGCGATCGTCTCCAGCTGCGGCTGGAACTGCGGGTACAGCGCCATCGTGACCGCCCATATCCCGCCCTCGCGCACGCGCGGGTCGCAATGTCGCAGGGCGTCGTCGATCACAGCGAAGAAACGCTCATCGAACTCCAGCGGCGCTGCAAAACCTGCCCGCTCCACCGCCTTCGCTCGATCCTCGGGATCGGAAGCGCTACGCGCCTCGGCAACGAGCTCGTCCAGCGACCAGGCGTCCAAACACGCCTCGGCCCTCTCGAACGCATCAGCCACCTCCCCGGCGTCCACTCCGGTGATGATCAGATAGGAAAACCGGACGTCGAAGTCTTCGTAGTAGTGCAGCGCCATCGGCAGGTCGTCGTCCCACCACGAAACGTGTAGAGGCTCCTCGAACGGGTCCGGAGCAGAAACGCTCACCGCACGCTGCGGCCAGCCCCACGCTTGTGCAAGACCCTCCACCGGATCAATGTCCCGCCAGCCCCGCGATGGCCGCAACATCAACCGTCGCGAACCCACCACATCCACACCCATCACCGTCCCCACAGATCCAGCTGGTCGGACGCATCACGCTATCGCGGCGATCCACTCACCTACGTTCCACGCTCAGCCACCCGCTGACCATGGGGCAAGGTCCTTCCAGAAGAACTACACCCCTCGAAGATGGCCTCGACCAGGGCATCCTGTTCCCGGCCTCAGCGCCCAAATCCTTTGTCAGCAGGCTCTTAGATATGACCACCTGAGGAAAGGCGAAAGCGTTGGACACAGACCCCCGCTTCGTCGACTTCGTCGCCGGCCGCGGGGACGCCCTGCTGCGCTACGCCTACCTGCTCACCGGTGACCCGCACGACGCTGCCGATCCACACGTCCACAGTGCACGTTGCCGACACGGCGATACGGTCATCTGCGAGGCGTCCCGCCTCCGGCAGCCGACGTGCAAGATCTGTACGCGCGAGCCCGCTAGGAGCCCGCAGCCCCTAGAACTTACGACAGCCTGCTTCCGATCGCCCAGGGCTCGGATGTCAACTGCGAGATGATCAAGCAGGCCGGGCGGGGGCGGATGTATATCTACCAGCGGGTCGAGGCAGGTAATCACGTCGACGGTCTCGTCGACACCTACCCCGACCAGCTGGTCCCGCTCGTTCCCCTGCTGCAGAAGGCGATCAGAACACCATCGTGAGCAGGTCGGCGAACAGCTCCTGTTCGTCGATCTCGAGCCCGCGGTTCGTGAACCACGTGGCCATGTTGTGGCAGTCGCGCATCAGGAAGTCCATGCCCTTCGGGTTGCCGACGATGTCGACGACCTGGGGCAGGTCGATCATCACGATCCGCTCGGCCTGCGCGAGGACGTTGAACGGCGAGAGGTCGCCGTGCGCGAGCCCCGCGCGGGCCAGTTCACGCATGCCGTTGCGGAGCTGCTCGAAGTACACACCGAGCAGCTCCTTCGACGGCCGGACCTGGGCAAGCCGGGGCGCGGCACCGCCCTCGCCGTCGTCGATGAACTCCATCAGCAGTTCGGTGCCGTCCACCTGCACCGGATATGGCACCGGGACGCCGGCCTTCCACAACCGGTTGAGGGCGTCCCATTCGGCGTACGCCCACTGACCGGCCGCGACGCTGCGGCCGTGCGAGGTCTTCTTCGCCATCGCCCGGCTGTCGCGGCTGTTGCGGGTACGGCGGCCTTCGACGTACGACGTACTGCGGTGGAAGGACCGGTGTTCCTCGGTGCGGTACCGTTTCGCGGCCAGCAGCGAGGACTTCGCCGGGTTGTCGCCGATGGCTTCGACGGCCCGTTCGAGCAGGAAGACGTCGGCTTCCTTGCCGGTTTTGAGGACGCCGAGCTCGGTGTCGATCGCAGCCTGTTCCGTCACGACCCACGAGGGGCGTGGTTCCGGGCCGCGAGAACCGCGCTCGACGTCCAGCCAGGTGGACCACCGCTGATCCGGGCCCAGCTCCTCGTCGACCGAATGGAACTTGAAGGCGAAGGCGTCGGCCGGAGCTGATCGGGACTCGTCACTGGTGAAATCAGACCGGCGGGAGTCGAGGTCGGAGTAGGTATCAGAGAGTTCGTACTCGGAAGACAACGGGTGTGCTCCTGAACAAAGAGGTGGGACTGATGCGGACATGTCGCAGCACAGTGATGGCCATCCGTCAGCCCTCCTTAGTCCAGGCAGCGTTCGCCGCCGCTCGGTCAACCCAGCATCCCCGCCCGTTCCCGACCCCGCAACGTATTTACCGGGGCTGGGACCGCGCGGCGTACGTGCAGCGACGGGCCCCGGAGTCCTGCCCACCACTGGGACCGGCCCTCAGGCGTCGCCAGCCCCCTGAGCCCTCCGAGTACCGCCAGCCCCTGAACCAACGGATTTCCTTTGAATAATGCCATCTCAGTCGTTTGAAGGAGTTTCGGGAATGCTGAAGCTGGATCTGTAAAGGCGAGAAATTCGGGGATGAGGCTGGGGGTAGTGCGGGATCTGCGTTAGACACGTGCTCCGGCCGGGCCTGAAGAAGTGGTGGCGTTCGAGACCGACGCGCCGCCCAGCCCGGCGTAATAGTGGTCCAGCGGCCCGGCCCTGAGCTCTTCGAAGCTTCGGGCATTGACTCACCGCGTTTCTTGCTATGTGTTTGAGGTGGTGATCCAGACGTGGGCCGAGGGGGAACATGAGTGCTGGCGGGTCAGCGAGAGCAAGAGGAAAGCTAGCGCGTGAATACGCCATTGAGCTCTGGCGCCGGTACCGGGAAGCCTACGAACTGGCCGGACGCTACGAGGCGGCAGCCGACTCCGAGCGCAAGGTCGCCGCGATACTGCTCACCCTGACCACCCGGGGGTGGCGGTTGCTGGTCGATCGCCGCTGGCCAGGGACACGGTCGGCGAACGTCGACATGATCCTCATCGGGCCGGGCGGGGTGTTCGTCATCGATATCAAGAAGTGGCGGGACAGGCCGGCCGCCGCTGACGGCCACCTGATGGCCGCGGATCAGCGGCGCGACACCGAGATCGGCAAGTTGCTGGCCATGACGCACACGGCCGAGCATCATCTGGCGTTGCTCGGGATGTCACCCATCGCCATACGGCCCGTCATGGTCTTCGCCGGTCACCGTCTGGACACCACCCTCGGGCGGGTCCGCCTGCTGGGTGACCAGGAAGTGTTACCCGCGCTGGTGTCAGAACCGACGCGGTTGACGGCGGCGACCGTCCGAGCCGTGACCACGCACCTGGAAGAGGTATTCCCCGCATACGATGCCCCCGCCCTCCCAGACGCGATCACCACAGGCTCGCAAGCCGGGCAAGATGCGGATCCGTTGTTCGACGTCAAGGAGGTGGAGGCGGCGGCGCTGCGATCGGCGCTCAGCGCTCCGATCGAACGCTGGATGACCTTCCTCCATTCCGATCAGGTCGCCATGACGCGGCGCCACTGCAACGGGCCTGCTCGAATCAGCGGCCCGGCGGGAACGGGTAAGACGGTGGTGGGTCTGCATCGAGCGGCGTATCTGGCCGAGCGGAGCACCGGCCGGATCCTGTATGTCACCTTTGCCAATAATCTGCCCCGCGTGCAGGGACAGCTGTTTCGGCGGCTCTCGCCGGCGACCGCGGCGCGGGTGGAGTTCACCAGCCTGCACGCATGGGCGCAGACGTTCCTGGCCGAGCACGACGTGCGGCTCTCCGTGAGCCGGGAACGCGCCGAAACCGCCTTCTCGCGGGCCTGGTCCCGCGCGGGCAGGGACAGCGTGCTGGTGGACGTGGACCCCTCCCCTGCCTATTGGAAGGAGGAAATCGACTACGTCATCAAGGGCCGCGGGCTGACCTCGCTCGACCAATACCGTGGCATATCACGATACGGACGACGCTCAGCGCTGCGCTCCGCGCATCGAGAGGCCGCCTGGTTGCTGTACGAGGAGTACGAGTTGCTGCGCACGATGCGCGGCGTCCACGACTTCAACGACGTCCTTCTGATGGCCCTGGACAAGCTGCGTGACACGCCCGCGGACCCGCCGTACACCTCGGTGATCGTGGACGAGGTTCAGGACCTCACCCTCATCGGGGTGAAGCTCCTGCACACCCTTGTCGGCGATGCCCCCAACGGGCTGCTGCTGATCGGAGACGGACAACAGGCCGTCTACCCGGGCGGCTTCCGGCTCTCCGACGCCGGCATCGCGATCAAAGGACGCGGCGGTGTGCTGCACACCAACTACCGCAACGCCACCCCGATCATCGACACCGCTCTCGCCGTGATCTCCAATGATCCGTTCGAGGACCTGGAAGAGAGCAACCCCAACGGACACCGCACCATGGAACTGACCTACCACGACGGCCAGGTGATCAAGGCGAACGCCGACGACGAGGCACAGCACGACCGCCTGCTGGTCGAAGCGCTCCAGGACCTGGCCGCGCGCAGTACCGACGATCCGCCTGCCGGGAGGCTGTGCGACGCGGCGGTCCTGTGCGCCACCCGACGGCAGATCGCTCACTACCAGCGGCTGCTCAACCACGCCGGCATCCCAGTGCTCCGGCTGGAACAGTACGACGGACAACCCGTGCACGCCGTGAAACTCGGAACCTACCGGCGTGCCAAGGGACTGGAATTCAAGTACGTCTACCTACCGCGCCACGATATGTCGACCAGCAGCATCACCGGTGACAAGGCCACCGACCACGAACGCGCGGTAATCATTCGACGGCAGCTGTTCGTCGCCATGACCCGCGCCCGCGACCTCCTGTGGCTCGGATCGATTGCACCCCACCGCAAATAACGTTCAGAGCTCCGCCTTCCATCAGCGACTCATATGCCGCTTGAACTGCACGATGGTTGGGGCCATGTTCCCACGCGGCCGCTTTCCGGGTGCCGCAACATTGGGGTCGCCCTCGAAGAGCGGCCGGGCGTTGAAGTTCCCCAGCTCGTTGTTGAACAGGAATCCGTAATCCTTGACGGCCAGCCCACGCCCGCTGTCAGGATCCGTTCTCTCCCTTGATCGTGTCGAACACGACATCACGCCAGTCGGCCGGCGTCTTCTTGAGGACGCCAACCTCCTTCATGAAGGCGCTGAGCTTCAGCAGACCATGCGGGGTCGTGGTGAATTCGATGCCCTTGTAGGTCAAGTACTCCTGGTACTTGGCCGGGGAGATCTTTCCCTTCTCGGCCTGCGAGAGGATTTGCGCGGCTTCGGCCGGAGTATTGGTGATGAGGTCGTTGGCGCGCGTAATGTTCTTGTAGACGGAATTTATGACGTCCGTGTTCTTCGCCGCGTACTCCTCGGTCGTCACCATCACGTTGAAGCCGTGCTGGCCGAAGAGGTCATAGCTGTCAACCAGCTTGCGCGCCCCCTGTTCCAGGGCCTGGAACTGGAACGGCGGGGACGTGTAGGCGCCCGCGAGTTGCCCGCCGATCAGCGCCTGCAGGGCCTCCGGGTGTGCCATGGCCGCGATGTTCTTGTCCAGCGCGTGGGCGTCGCCGAGTTGCTGCTGCGCGGCCTTCTGCACCATGACCGACTGGATTGAGCCGGGCGAGACGGCGGCGATCTGGTCCTTCGGCCCGAAGTCCTTCAGGCTGCGGAACCTCGGGTCCTTGGCCACCAGCCACAGCGGCATGTCGTTCAGCGAGGAGACGACCTTCCAGGGGACGCCGGCGTCCCAGCCGATCAGGTACGGGCCGAGACCGCTGACGCCCAGGTGGAGGCTGCCCGACACGATCCCGTCCCGGGTGGCCGCACCGCCGCTCACGGTCTTCCAGCTGATCTTGCGTCCGGGGAGGTCCTGCTCGAGCCAGCCCTTGGCCTGGATGATGATGAGGGCTGCATAGCTGATCCCGGAGCCCTGCGAGATGTTGATCTCCTCGCCGGAGCCGCCAGAGCCGCCGGAGTCACCGGAGCCGCCGCACGCGGCGGTCATCGCCAACAGGCCGGCGCCGGTCGCGCCGAAGCGCAAGGCGTCACGACGGCTGTAGGAACGCGGCCCGGCGGATGAGGCGAGGCGATCCCCAACGGCACCAGAAGATTTCGGCGTCCAGGTCATGACGTTCCTTCTTTCATTCCCCAGCGGGTCACCGTGTGCCGTTCGACCAGATTGAAGACCAGGTCGAGGGCGATGCCGATCAGGGCGATCGTCACAAGTCCGGCGAACACGTCAGGGATCTGCGCGTAGTAGCGGGAGTTATTGATGAAGAATCCGAGCCCGCCGTCCGTGCCGGCGGTGCCGAACACCAGCTCGGCGGCGATGATCGTGCGCCAGCCGAAGGCCCAGCCGGTCTTCAGGCCGGCGATGGCGTGCGGCAGCGCGGCGGGCATCATCACGTCGCGGGTCAACCGCCAGCCACTCAGGCCCAGGTTCCGGCCGACCATGACGAGCGTGGTGGGGGTGGTGCGCAGGCCCATGCTGACGTTGACGGTCATGGGCCACAGGACGGCGTTGGCCGTCACGAAGATCAACGCCGTGTCGGTCAGCCCGAACCAGAGCATCGCCAGCGGCAGAATGGCCACCGACGGCAGCGGGTTGAGCATGGACGACACCAGGGTCAGTGCATCGTTCCCGATCGTTGTGGTGGCGGCCAGCACGGTGAGCACCAGGGTGAGCACGATCCCGATGCCCATCCCGGCGGCCAGCATCCGCAGGGTGGTCAGGGTGGAGACGGCCATCTCGCCGCTGGCCCAGCCCTCGACGAACGCTTTGGCCACGTCCCAGGGTCCGGAGAACACGAACGAGTTCACCCCGGACAGGGATGTGTATGCCTGCCAGATTCCGATCAGTGCGGCGAGCACGATGGTGCGCCGCAACCAGGTGGGCAGGCGCGCCCAGGGGCTCGCCGTCCGGCGCGGCGCGACCGGTCCGGGCGACTGCGCGTCGGCGGGCCGTACGGCCGGAGCCACTGCGCTGCTATTCGAAGACGGCGCCGTCAAGGTTCTCCCCCTCCTCCGCGAGCAGGGCGCGCAGTTGGTGCCGGGCCTGAGCGAACTCGGGAGCGTCCGGGGTGTCCAGGCCTGAGACGTCGACGATCTCCTCGACATGCGACGGACGACCGCCGAGCACGACCACGCGGTCGCCGAGCAGCACCGCCTCGTCGATGCTGTGGGTGACGAACAGCAGGGTCACCTGGGTGCGTGCCGCGATTTCGGCCAGTTCGCGCTGGAGCCGTCCCCTGGTCTGCGCGTCCAGGGCGCCGAACGGCTCGTCCATCAGGAGCATCAGCGGATCGATGGCCAGCGCCCGCGCGATGGCGACCCGCTGCTTCATGCCACCCGACAACTGGTGCGGGTAGCTGTCGAGCGAGTCCTTGAGACCCATGAGCTCCAAATGCTCGACGGCCTGCCGCCGGGCGCGGGCCCGGTCGACGCCGGTCACCCGCAGCGGGTAGACGACGTTGCCGAGGACCGTGCGCCACGGGAACAGCTGGTCGAATTCCTGGAACACGAAGGCGCGGTCGGGGCCGGGCTCGGGTGTGTCCTTGCCGCCGATGACGATGCGGCCCGCCGTGGGGCGGAGATACCCCCCGACCGCCTTGAGAATGGTGGACTTGCCCGACCCTGAGGGGCCAAGCAGCATGATCTTTTCGCCGCGCCGTACTTCGAAGGTCGCATCCGCGACCGCCGGTACATGGCGGCCCTGCCGCTGGTAGCCGATCGCCACCCGGTCGACGAGCAGCAGCGGGCCGTCGTCCGTCGTGCCGCGGCGTGGGCCGGCGACCGTCGGCGCGGCCACGGCAGTTTCCTTCGGCGCTTCCGCTCTCGCCACTGGTCTCCTCGGGGTCAGCACTATAAGTCCATAAAAGCTACCAATAATGTAGGAAAATTGGTGAATCGTACCGTGGCGATCTCGGAGAGGCCGATCCCGTCTGCCGCCGGACTCGGGACCGCCGGTCAGGTGAGCTGCCGTCTCAGCCGGTGCATCCAGGCTCCGCAACGGCCGCTGGGATGAAGCTCCCTTGTCGCTCTTCCGGTACCCGCGTTCACACTGCGGGATCTTCGGCCGTGCCACGGACGGCGCGTTCGAGCACGTCCGCGGCGATGCCGAGACAGGCTTCGTCGATGTCGAACTCCGGGCTGTGATGCGGGGCCGGGCTGGACGCGCCGACCACCACGTACGTCGCCGTCCCGCCATTGGCCTGGACCGCGCGCATCAACAGGGTGGCGTCGTCGCTGGCACCGAACCGGTAGTTCTCGTGAACCCCGGTCACCTCGGGCAGCGACCGTACGGCACGGGCCACCGTCCGGACCGCCGCGGGATCGCACCTGGCCGTCGTGGCCCCGCCGATCTGCTCGATCCGCACCGCCACCTCGCCCGCCGCCCCCGCCGCAGTCAGTACGTTGCGAGCCCGGCGCTCCAACTCGTCGCAGACTTCGCCGCTGGTGGCGCGCAGTTCCAGGCCCAGCTCCGCCGTGCCGGCGACGATGTTGGGGGCCGTACCCGCATGCAGCACTCCCACGTTCACCCTGGTGTCGGCGGTCGCGAACCGCGGCAGCGCGTACAGCCCCACGGTCGCCTGGGCGGCTGCGAGCAGCGCGTTGCGACCTTCCTCGGGAGCCGCGGCGGCGTGAGATGGACGACCGGTGAAGACCGCTCGCAGTTTGGAGTTCGCGAAGAACCCGTGGGTGCCCGCGGCGACATCGCCGACCGGCAGGCCGAGCCCGAGATGGAGCGCGTACAGCCGGTCGACGCCCGCGAGCACGTCGGCGCCGAGCATCGCGCGGGCGCCTCGCCCGCCCTCCTCGGCGGGCTGGAAGAGCAGCCGGACGCGGCCGGCGAAGTCGCCCGCCGACAGCCGTCGCGCGAGTTCGAGCCCGACGGCGATGTGCCCGTCGTGGCCGCAGGCGTGCATGGCCTCTCGATCGAGCGCGGCGAACCCCTCCCGGGCGGGTAGGTGCCCGGAGGAGGTGGACTCCGGCAGAGGCAGCGCGTCGATGTCGACGCGTACCGCGACCGTGGGGCCGGGGGCCGCACCTTCGAGGTCCGCGACCACCGCCGTGTGCCCCGCCAGCACCGCCCGCAGGTCGTCTTCGCCGGCTCCCCACGCCCGGGCGCGATCGGCCGCCTGCGCCAGATCCGCGGGACCGGGCAGCGCCGGGACCTGCGACAGATCGATGGCCTCCGGTCCAGTGCGCACCCGGAGGCCGAGACGGCGCAGCTCCGCAGCGATCGTGACCGAGGTCCAGAACTCGGTGAACGCCGTCTCCGGGCGTGCGTGGAACACCCGGCGCTGTCGGATCACGTATCGATCCACGCGACAAACTCCACTGTTCACACCTACAGATCATCACGAGTTGTACGGTTCAGGGTGGGGCGGCCCGCCACCGGCGCCCCTGGGCGATGCCCGGTACGTCGGCGGCGAGCGTGCTCAGGCCCCCTGTCAGTCGGCCGGGCTCACGACGCGGGCGTCTCCGCTGGCTCCGGCCGCCCGGCGTGTGTCGGACACGGCGACGAGTCGTCCGTCGGGGTCGATCGAGATGCCCTGTGCCACGGCGATCGAGGCGCCGCCGGTGGTGAACTGGTGGCCGAAGCGGGCGGCCAGCTCAGGGGCGTATGAGTCCCGGAAGGCGGCCTCTGCCTGCGTCACCGCCGTGTTGCGCTGCGACACGCGGCCGGTGGCGAGCGCCTCGGGGAGCGACTGCCCGAAGTCCAGGTGGCCGACCAGAATGCCGAGCGCCGTGGTCTGGATCGTCTGCCCACCGGCGACGCCCAGAGTGAGCACCGGCCGCCCGTCACGGACCACGATGGTGGGCGCCATGTTGCCGCGAGGACGCTTGCCGCCCTCCGCGAGGTTCGGGTCGCCGGGGTAGAGGGGCGCCGCGTTGAAGTTGGTCAGCTCGTTGTTGAGCATGAACCCGTACCCGGGCACCGTGACGCCGCTGCCGCCGCTGGAGACCAGGGTGCCCGTGTAGCTGACCGCGTTGCCCCACTGGTCGACGACGGAGAAGTGATGGGTCGAGTGCTCGTCCCCGGGCTCGCTGACTCCGGGCTCGACGGCGGAGCACTTCTTGTCGTACGGCGGCTTCGGATCGCCGTACGCCACCGGTCCCGGCAGTGCGGTGTCGCCGATCAGGCAGCCGCGCTCGTCGGCGAAGCCCTGCGACAGCAGTCCGGAAAGCGGGACATCGACGAACCGCGGGTCACCGACGTAGCGGGCGCGGTCGGCGTAGGCGAGCTTGGACGCCTCCAGGACCCGGTGCAGCGCGAGGACGCGATCGGGACCGGAGAGGTCATACCGTTCGAGGATGTTGAGCGCCTCGCTGACCGTCGTACCGCCGCTCTCGGGCAGCGGGCTGGAGTAGATGTGGTAGTCCCGATATTTGATCTTGGTTGCCGGTGGCGTCCGCTGGCGGTAGTCCTCGATGTCGGAGCTCTCGAGCTTGCCCGCGCGCAGCGCCGCGGCCGTCACGTAGCTGCTCGCGTCGTCGACCAGTGGCGGGCGTTGGACCGTGTCGACGATCGCCTGGCCGATCGGGCCGTGATAGAGCGCGTCGACGCCCTTCTCGGTGATCAGTTCGTACGTCGCGGCGAGGTCGGGGTTGCGGAAGGTCGCTCCGACCGGCGGGGGCTGGAGGTTGTCGTTCAGGAACAGCTTCCGGCTGGAGCTGAACGCCTTGAAGTTGCGCGAATTGGCGAGCTGCTGGAAGTTGGCGTCGACCACGAAGCCCGCACGGGCGACGCGGATCGCGGGCTGCAGCGCCTCGCTAAGGGAGATCGTGCCGTAGCGGTCGAGCGCCTTCTGCCAGCTGACGAGTGTGGTCGGCACGCCGACCGACATCGCGCCGGAGCCGGCCAGGCCGACGCGGTCGGCCTGGCCGAACGTCTTCGGCGCAGGAGTACGGTCGCCGATCACGCCGGCCTCCTGCTTCCGCCGATCATAGAACGTCAGGTAACTCACGCCGCCGATGCTCTCGACCCCGGGCTCGGTGACGCTCAGCACCGCCGCGACTGTGACGGCGGCGTCGACCGCGTTGCCACCCTTGCGCAGGACGTCGATGCCGGCCTGACTGGCGGCCGGATCGATCGTCGCCACCGCGCCGCCGGTGCCGATCGCCACCGTTTTCGACTCGGGGGCCTGGTCGTCGGCGCCGGCCCGCGGCGTGACGGTCACCGCTGCGACGGCGGCCAGCATCGCCGCACCGGCTGTGAGCCGGATCGAGCGCATGGGTCTCATACGATCTCCCTTGATTTACAAGTATCTAGATAGGAATCGCCGGTCCCTGTGCCATGGCAGGTCGCGCCGGCGCTCATCCGCGCAACAGTGGTAGGAGCTGGTCGCCCTGACGCTTGATCTCCGGCAGGTAGGGGGTGTCGGAGAGCACGAAGTGGGTGATGCCGAGGGCCTGGTATTTGCGCAGTGACTGCGCCACATCCTCGGCCGAGCCGACCAGCCAGGTGGTGCCCGCGCCGCCGCCGCCGAACTTGCCGGGAGTGGTGTAGAGGTTGTCGTCGAGCACCTCTCCCCGCGCGGCCAGGTCGAGCAGCCGCTGCTGACCGACGGCGGTGTGCCAGTTCGGGTCGCGCGAGATGCTGCCTTTCGCCATCTCCTCGACCTTGGCCTCGGCGTCGGCCCACGCCTGTTCGGTGGTGTCACGCACCAGCGTGGTGATCCGCAGCCCGAACTCCAGTGGAGGGTGCTCGCGTCCGAGTTTCTCGCTGAGTTGCTTGAGCCGCTCGATCCGCTCGCCGACGCCGGCGAGTGGTTCGCCCCAGAAGAGCTGGACGTCGGCCTCAGTGGCGGCCACCTCTTCGGCGGCTTCGGAGGCGCCGCCGAAGTAGAGCCGGGGGTGCCGGCGTTCGCCCCGGACGACTGTTCGCGGTGCCACGGTGGAGTCGGTGACGCTGAAGTGCTCGCCGTGGTAGGTGACGTTCTCCTCGGTCCAGAGCTTGCGCACGATCCGGATGAACTCTTTGGTGCGGGCGTAGCGGTGGGTCCGGTCGCCTTCGCTGTCACCGTAGGCCGCCAGGTCGTCCTTGCCTGACACGATGTTGATCAGTACCCGTCCGCCGGTGAGATGGTCCAGGGTCGCGGCGGCGGAGGCGAAGTTGGCCGGGTGCCAGTAGCCGGGCCGGATCGCGATCAGCGGCTGGAACGTCGTCGTCTGCGCGGCCAGTGCGGTGGCGACCGTGAAGGTGTCGGGCCGTCCCCAGCCGGTGCCGATGAGCGCCCCGCTCCACCCGTGCTCCTCGAGGGCCTTGGCGTGGCCGGTAAGGGTCTGCAGGTCGTTGTGGTTCGAGACGACGGCGTCGCCGCGATGCCCGGGCTGCACCTGGTTCGGGATGTACCAGAGGAACTGGAGGCTCATCAGTGGGTCTTCCTGTTCTGTTTTCGGTGAGCGGTGAGCGGTGAGCGGTGCGTGAGTGCTTGAGCTTGGCCTCGCGGACGGCGGTCGACTGGCCCTGGACCAAGATGAAGCGTTCAGATGGGCGGTGTCGCCGCTGGGGAAGCCGTGCCCGGACCGGGCGACCACCAGAGCGCGGCTGACGGTGACGACGCCGAGCTGCAGCCGGCCGGCGCGCGGGTCGCTGGTCAGGAAAGCGCCGCACGTGACCTGACCCCGGCGCCGGGCAGTCGCTGGTCGCGCAGCACCTTCTCGGCCGGCTGTTGAAGCATGCCTCCGCGAGGATCTCGCGCATCCGCCGGTCCGATCGCTGTCATCGTCCCCCTCTGCTCCGACCCGACCCGGTTCCGCTCTCACGGCCGGTCGTTCACTGCTGCGGCTACGCTGCGCCTAAAACCTAGTTTACATATAGGTAAAGCATAGATTGTGGCCAGGTCTCTTCGTACACTCCAGGCGCGAGATTGAGAGCCGTAGACGTCAGGGCCGGCGCAGGGGCGCTGGCCAGTGGGCGGGGTCGGGGCCGCAGTGGGACAGGATCCAGTGGTGGTGGCGCCGAGCCGGTCGACCGCGTCGAGGTCCGGTGGAACGTGGTAGCAGGCGACCACGTAGCCGGGCCGACTCCCAGGGGATGAGGTGGGTGGCTCTCCCCTCGTACCGTAGAGACCTGACCCAAGAAGGGCTGGGCGTGGGAGAGTGCGCCTGCCGGAAATCACATCCATGCAGTTCAAGCTGCATGCGAGTATTCATTGAGCACGACCTGGATACCAGCCGAGGATCTCGTCCATTAGGGCTGGGAACTTCGCATCCCGATCTCGGATCAGATAGCGGGCCCCGCATCCTCCAGATCCATCACCGGATTCCTTATCGCCTGGATGACCCAGCTCGCGCTCGGGTGGGCGGTGGTGCCGAATACGCGGACGCGCCTGGTGGCAGGATCGATGACAGCCAGGATGTATTGGCGCTGCCCGTTCAAGGTGACGGTGTACCCGCCGATATCCCCCTGCGTCTGGTTCTCGCGAACCAGACGCAGGATGAGGACACGGATAGAGCGGACCGTGGGCGGGCGCCCCGCCTGTCACCAGGCCAAACTCATACACCACTTCCGTGGACGCAACCGGGGCCGGAGCTCGCGCACGCCACGAAGCCACACATGACCATGACCTGGGTGGATGCACTTATCGGCAGGCGCACAGTTGTAAAGGGGGTTGTCCGGGGTGACGAGTGAAGTTCCCCCCGAGGTGAGGACACTGCGCCTGCAGATCGAGCACTTTTAGGTGGTACGGCGTTGCCGTACATCGGGTGACGTTCAGTCCCACCGGTCCGTGAAAGTGCCGCCGTCCCGGCATCCAGGGATCAATCGAGCCGGCCCTACGCAACCCGGCGGCACTTCATAGGCCGCGGCCATTGAACTTCATAGGGCTCAACGATGGGCGGCAGGAGAGGTGTCCTCCGCCGCCCACCGCCTGGCGTCAGAAGCGCTTCGTGTAGCGGGTGCCCCGGTAGTAGATCTTCACGCCGTCGGGCTCGGAGGCACCGTGCCCGAAGGAGAACTTGCCGATGTAGCGGCTGTGGGCCTTACCGGAAGCGACCTCCACGTAGCCGAAGTCGGACTGCTGGTCGCGCACGACCGCGTACTTGATTCTGCTGGCGCAGCGGTTGGAGACCGCGACCTGCCACTTGGGATCAGACCAACCACTGTTGTTTAGCTTGGTGCGGCCGGCTTTTACACAGGAGGGCCAGGCGGCGGCCGCCTCAGCGCTCGCAACCGTTGCCAGGTCGGCGGCCGAGCCGGTGGTGGCCTGCGCGGTCAATGGGGCGGCAAAGAAAAGAGTGGTGCCCACAGCCAGGAGAGTGAGGACTCGCATCTGGTTCCTTCCGGAGTAGTGAGTTCCGCCGTGGTGCGGCGTACAAGATGAGGATCTATCCTCCACCAGATTGGCCCAGCCTGGGGCATTAATCCTTACTTGTCCCAATTTATGGACACATACCACCTACTGATGTCCTGTCGCGGGACATCCGAGCCCGCAACGAGCCCGCACGTCGCCGCTGGTTGCCCAGGACAGATGAACGCCTCCCGGCAGGGTCTGACCCGCCAACTGACAGAGCGGGTTGGAAACTCTGCGCCTGCCGATAATTACATCCGCCCAGGTCATGGTCATGTAGGGCCTGGACGTCCACCCACGGTCCGCTCCATCCGCGCTCTCATCCTGCGCCTGGTCCGGGAGAACCCGGGCTGGGGCTATCGGCGGGTGCACGGAGAGCTCGCCACGCTCGGCATCAAGGTCGCGCCGTCCACGGTCGGGGAGATCCTCAAGCAGGAAGGGCTTGACCCGGCACCCAGCGGGCGACCATCACCGGGGCCGACTTCCTACGTTCGCAAGCCGACGCGCTACTGGCCCGCGACTTCATCGAGACCGTCACCTTGAATGGGCAGCGCCAATACATCCTGGCTGTCATCGAGCACGCCACCAGGCGCGTCCGCGTGCTGGGCACCACCACTCACCCGATCCCGAACTGGGTCATCCAGGCCATGAAGAATCTCGTGATGGACCTGGACGATGCGGGCTGCCGGGCACGCTATCTGATCCGAGACCGGGATACGAAGTTCCCAGCCCTCATGGACGGCATCCTCGCCGACGCAGGTATCCAGACCGTGCTCACCGGCATCCGGATGCCGCGGATGAACTCGATCATGGAGAGGTCCCCCGAAAGGACCGGATCTCCGACCCGGGCCTTTCGTTTCCCGAACGGGTCGCGCGGGCTCTGTGTTCACTCGACGTTGTTGTCGACCTTGAAGTTGTAATTGACCCGGTTGCCGTTGACCGAGGTGGCAGCGACGGTGACACCGAGGGTGTCGCTGCCGGCAGTGAGCTCGCAGCGGATCGTGGCGCCGACCCGGGCCGGGAGGTGCGCAGGACAGGTGACCCTGTCGGGACGCTTGCCGGTGTCCGCGGCGAGCTTGTCGGAGATCGTCTGCGCGACTCGGGCCTTGTGGACGGCCCCGCCCTCGCTGACGCCCGTGTTCTTGGGCTCTGCGGGGTCGTCACCGACTGGCGTCTCCTCGGCCGTCGGCTGCTTCTCGGCCGGGTCCACCTCGACAGAGGTTGGTTCCTCGCTGGCCGTCACCTCATTCCTCTTCTCCACGTCGCCAAAACTGAAGGTGCATCCGGTGGCGAGAAGCACCGTCAGTGCGCCCAGCGCCGCCGCGGCCGCAATCCTCTTGTTACGCCCCGTGTACCACATTATGTCCCCCTGTTTTTGGGTGATGAGAAAAAGATCAGGATGCGCAATCGACTGAATCGGTTCCGCGCATAAGCGGTTTGAGTTGGACTTTTACATGATCGACGCCTTCTGCTCCGCCGAGCGACCCCCTGTCGGCCCCACGTGAACATCCAGGGATGACGGGCCGTCTGTGGATCAAGGCTCAATGATCAAGAACTACAGCTGCTGGGGCTGGGGTGTCGGGGTTGCGTTGGACGATTCGAGATCGATGCCGCGGGTGGCTGCGTGCTCGATGGCTTTGTTCTTGTAGCCGTTGTCGGCCGAGGCTTTGGTGAGGGTGGGGTGGTGGGCTGCGAGGTGGTCGAGGAGGTGGGCGCCGGCTGCGGAGTCGTGAACGCTGGCGGCGGTGACGAGGACGGTCAGGAGGAAGCGGCGGCGCACCAGGCGACGGCTAAAGCTCCGCTTGACGCCGTAGACGCCAGGCGATCGCGTCGGTGGACGGCAAGTACCTGCGCGGCGCTCGACGTCCCAACGACAGTCGGGTCGTCGTGCTCTCCGCGGTCCGCCACGATCACGGCAATCACCTTGGCTTCCTACGAGATCGGCGCGACAACAAACGGAATTCTGAGTTCCAGCCCCTGCTCGACCAGATCGACAACGCAGACCTCACCTGAGTCGTCACCACCGATGCTGTCCACGTCCAGCGCTCTCACGTCGCCCACTTGCACGAACGCGGCGCCCACTACCTCCTCACGCTCAGGAACAGCCAGCGCGGTCAGGCCCGCCGACCCCATAAGCTGCCCTGGAACGAGGTCCTCGTGATCCACCGTGATGACGCTCGACCACGGCCGCCACGAGCAGCGCCACGCAACTCTCCCCTCTCTGGCCTCGTCCAAAGACCTTAGGGTTATCGTGGGTTTCGGACTTTGTCATTCATGCTGGGAACTTTGTCAGTGGTGCACAGCTTCAGGCGCCGTATCAGGCGAGGGCCCTGCGTGTGCCCGTCGAAGGCCGTTGTACAGCGAGAGGCGATCCCGACAAACTGATGTCGGGAACCGGCCGTGCCAGGGGGATCTTGTGGGGGAACGGGCCGAGGTACTGCCGGGCCGGCTCTGTGACCGACGCGGACGAAGGCCCGCCTCATGAGCCCGGTCCTGGACACCGCGTTCATACCGCCACGGGACCGGGAGGAAGTGGTCCGGAACGCGGTGTGGGAATCCATGGTGGCAGTCGACATCGACCACGGTCCGCCGGCTGAGGACATCGCCGTTCGCATAGGGCTCGGCGCCGTCGGGCCACTCAGGATCTGTTCGGCGCGGGCGACCGCGGTCACGATCCGTCGGACGGAGCGGCTCGCCCGGGAGGATGAGGAGCCGGCCGTCACTCTGGGTGTTCAGATGACGGGCAGCAGCATGGTGGTGCAGAACGGTCGCGAGTGCCTGCTGGGGCCGGGAGACTGCGCCGTCTTCGAGTCGGTCGCTCCCTACACACTTCTCTTCGACGAGGGAGTCGACCACCGCTTCATCCGTTTCCCCCGCGCGGCACTCGCGCTCCCCGACCGGTTGCTGCGAGACATCACCGCGGTCCCCCTGGGATCCGACAACCCCATCGCGCGTCTCGCCTTCACCTACTTCTCCCAACTGGCCGTCACCGACGAATTGCACCAGGGTGTGCACGCCGACGTCGCCGTGCAACCCAGCGTCGAACTCCTCCGTGCCGTCCTGACGTCCCAGCACGGCAACTCCGGCCTGGCCAGGGCGCCGTTGGAGGCGACGCTCAGCCTGCGGGTCACTCATTACATCCGTGAGCATCTGGCTGATCGGGATCTGTCGGCGGCGCGGATAGCCGCCGCGCACGACATCTCCGTACGCCATCTCTACGCTGTGCTGTCCCGCTCGGGAATCAGCCTCGGAGACTGGATCCGTACGCGCCGTCTGGCCGAATGCAGGCGGGAACTGGCCGGCCCGAACGGGCGGCTGCGGACCATCGCGGCGATAGGGCGGAGCTGGGGCTTCGCGGACGCGACCCACTTCAGCAAGATGTTCAAACAGACGTACGGAATCTCACCGCGGGCCTGGCGCGAACAGAACCTGTACCGCGTCAAAACGCAACCACGACGGCTCTGACCTGCGATTTGACGGGGTTCGTACCCGCAGGAAAGATCGTGGCTTGTGCCTATTCGCCTGCTCTATCTGATCATGCTTCGGGTGTTCGGCTGGCTGATGTTGCTGGGCCGCGGCCAGGCGTCGAAGGACGTAGAGATCATGGTGTTGCGTCATGAGGTGGCGGTGCCGCGGCGGCAGGTCGGACGGCCGAAGCCGGACTGGGCCGATCGGGCCGTCCTTGCGGCGTTGGCTCGGTGGTTGCCGGCGGTGCTGCGCAGTCATCGGCTGGTCACTCCGGCAACATTGCTGGCATGGCATCGTCGCTTGTTGCGCCGAGCCTGGACCTTGTAGGGCGTCAAAACCTGCTCGTGTGGTTTGAGCTGGGGTTTCTCCGAGCAAGTTACACGGCTCGGCGGTGCTCGTCGATCACCCCTCCGAGTGTTTCGTGGGGCTCGATCCGACCTTCCATCGGCACCATCACATGCTCATCGTGATCGGGTGGACACTGCTCACGAGTTACGGGTGGCCTTCTCAAACACCACCTCCCTGGGCGCGGCCATGAGGTGACACGATATACGGCATCGACAGGTGGTCATATCCATGACAACGCCGCCCTTTCGCGCTCACAATCAGGGTGTGGAGGCCATCGAAATCGAGCGCGCACTGGCGGACTTACCCGGCCTGCAGATCACGCGGTCGCAAGGCCGGCTCCAGGTCCGCATCCCGGCGATCCAGGACGAGATATGGCTGACGCCAGAGGCTGTCCTCCAGCTGAAGCCGATCTTCGGACCGCGTGGGGAGAGAGCTTTGGAAATTGCGCTGGGCGACGGCGACGAGGTCCAACCGCTCATCGTCACTGCCGACGACGTGGTCTTCGAGCCGGCGGCGGAGAGTTCGGTGCTCGACACCCAGATCGCGGTGACCGTAAGCAATATGCCGCATCTGATGGCGTACTCCGAGATGGAGCGTGATAGCAAAGCGCTCGCCGTCCGCTGCCAGGAGTCGGCAGAGCTCAATTTGGCCGGGCTCGGCGGAACCGTGTTGCTGCTTCGATGCGCGATCGCGGGTGCGATGAAGCTTGGCATGCGACCGACGATCTCGGTGGCGTGCTGGCACAGCGTCTGGACGGAATTCGACGAGGATCTCTTACTTCCACCGTTCCGAGCCGATCCGCGCTGGGACGAGATCCTCGAGGAGGCCCGCTCGATCCCGCTCACCGCCACCCCCGCGGCCGCCCCTGCGCACTTCGATTCAGCGAGCCTGACGCAGAGCGATTTCTCCGTACCGCGTGTGAGTTTCGGCCGAATCGACGAGGACCTGGTGGAAGCCTGGCGACAGTGGATCCGGGTCAGTCCAGAAGTCTTCGCTGAGTGCCTGCTCGACGGGCTGCCTGACGCCGAGGCCCTGGTGGCGATCTATCCGGATGGCGGCGGTGAGGCGAGTCTGCGGATCTACGCCGACGAGGCCCCGGTGGGGCTGCTGCAGGTGGGCTTCTCCTTCCCCAACAACGACTTCAACCTGGACGAAATACGCATCGCCGACCCTGCTAAGGGCTCCGGCCTGTTTCAGCGACTGCTCTTCAACACCGAACGCCTCGGCGAGCTCCTCGGCTTCGACCAGCTCCGCGTGCACGCCACCGGCATAGGCAGCTATGCCCTGGCCGCTCTCGGCTATCCGAGGACCCCCGAGCTGAGGAGGAGAACCAAATAGATAGGCGTGAGTGAACGTTAGCGCGCGAGATCGCGGCGCAGCCGGGCGAGCGCCTCCGCACCCAGAGCCTGCTCCATGCTCTCCAAAAGAGAGCGGCAGAGCTTTCTCGCTCCGTCGAGCCTGGTGCGGGCCGCGCCGATCTCAGGGCCCAGCTCGGCGCCGGACACCCTGCGGATGTCACGTATCTCGGTGGCGCGCACCTGCGCCAGCCGCTCAGCCAGGAAGAACAGGTAATCGGACCGGTCGAGTCCCATGCCCTGAGCGTTGGCGTAAGAGCGTCCGCTCTCCAGAGCCGCACTCAGATGCTCCGACGGTAGGAAGAACAGGGTGGTCGTGGAATAGGCACTGCGCGTGGCCTGCTGGGTCCACCTCTTCAGCAATCCTGACTTGACGTCGATGAAGACAACGAGGTCGAGGTAGAACTCGACGTCGATCGTCGTCAGCAGGGCCCGGGCGTCCTCCAGCTTCGCCCGAAGCGCTTCGAGGCCGTCGACCTGCCGCTTCAGTGCATCGGCGAACTCCTTGTCCGGGTCTTCGGCCAGGAATAGGATCCGCTCCCCTCGTGCGACCAGTTCCTGGAGGGTCAGAATGACGTCGAGTAAGCACTGGGCGACTCTGGCGTCCTTGGCGCCCCGTCTGCCCGTGAAGTATTGCTGGCCGTAGGACGAGAAGATCTCCGCAAGCTTCGACAGCAGCTCGAACATCTGACGCTCCTCACTGCGTCGCGAGAAAGTTGGTGGGGCTTGAACGCACGATCTACTAAGCGGAAACTGACCTACTGGACAGTAGCTCAGTTACGGGCGATGTGATGTAGCGCAGGTCCTGATCCCGGAAGAAGCTGCGAACAATCTCAGGTGGCTAGCCCAAAATAACCATTGGCAAGCCCGGAATACAGTTGCAATCACCCGAGGCAAACCGCCCAAAAGCCTGATCATCTATGAGACCAAGGTGGTCGAACTGCCGTACTCGATAACCGGGGCGAAGCGTATCGCGAGGATTCCCGCGGTCAGGCCCACGGCCAGGAAGTCACCTGTCCAGGCCAGCGCGGCGGCCGGGTGATGGACGGGGACCACCAGTGATCGATGCCGCAAAGTATCCCAAATACGGATCGTACGGTCGTAACTGCAGGTCACAAGCAGGGGAGATCCTCCATCACGAGGAAGGGCACACATCGCGGTGATCGTGCTGGTGTGCCCTCGCATGATCGAATGGCAGGCGCCGGTGCTGGGGTCCCAGATGCGGACAGTGCGGTCATCGCTTCCCGTGGCCAGCAGCGTCGGCACCTGAGGCTGTGGAAGGGCGCACATTGCGGAGATCGAATCGGTGTGGCCGATGAGAGCCCTTCTGGTGGTTCTGCTGGACGGCTCGCGGACAACTATCGTCCCGTCCACGTGGCCCGTGGCTAGATACATCGCGCCGCCCGGTCCGGGAAGGCCACACATGGCGGAGACACCGCTGGCCGCCGACTTGTCTTTGCCGAGATCCCACAAGTGCTCCTCCCTTTCCCGGGTGAGATCCCATAGGTCGATGATGCGCTCCCCGGTGGTGGTGGCCAGTAGCACTGTCCCATCGGGCCGGGAGATCACCGACATGACGCTGATCTCGCCGATGCCGTGGACAAGGTCGAGCGGCGCCTCTCGGGTGGCCGGGTCGTAGATGTTGATGAGCGCCTCGCCGTTCGGGGTGACGGTTCCGACGGCGAGGACTGCGGAGCCGTCGTTTGTGGGTACGGCGTGCAGCGTGGTGATCTCGCGACCGGCATCCGGGATGCGATCGACCTCCTCGCCGGTGGCCATAGTGCGCAACTGCACGGGCCCCAGATATCCGCTGGTGGCGAGTACGGCCCGGTCGCTCAAGGGCAGCACGCACATCGCGGTGACCGCCAGGTCATGCCAGTCGTCGGTCTCCATAGTGCCGGAGGCCATGCCGATGTCCCAGATGCGCACCGTGCAGCCGAGGCCGCCGGTGGCGAGAAGCCGACTGCCGTCCGGCTGAGGCACAGCGCACATGGCGGTGATCGAGGTGGCGTGGCCCTCCAGGACGAGGTGCTCCTCACCCGTCTCGGTGTCTCGGATACACAGGGTGCCGTCGTAGAAGCCGATTGCCAGGAGCGGATCACTGTTGCCCCGGGCCAGCGTGCACATCGCGGTGATGTCCTCGCCCGCCTGCAGCGTGCGATCCCTGAAATCCAGGCCAGCGACCTGCAGTGGCCCCGACGCACCCGCGACGACGAGGGCGTCGCCGTCGGATTGGGGGAGCACGGCCATGGCAGTGACTCCGCCCGGGCGGTAGGTCAGGGTGTCGACAGTTATCGGGACCGTGGGCGCCCAGCACCTCGAAGATCACGGCATCGGGTTCAGCGGGCGAAGTCCGCCGGGCATCTCCGGGAGTTGGAAGGAGTAGCGGCCCATCCCTCACCCACCAACCCACGGCGAGCGCGTCGCGCGCGGCCATCAGAGCGAAGCCGAGCAGGTTCAAACCCTGCCAAGTCGACGGGGGTGCGGCACGCTCATCAGGAGCGGTCAGGGCCGATCCCCCAGATCCGATCGTGTGGGCCGGCCTCGACCAGAACCCGCCTCCCGGTGGCAAGCGGGAACCGCTTCAAAACGGGATCATGGCCGAACTTGGCGCGGACCACGATCTCGAAACGGCGGGCCCGCCACGTCTGCTCGTCGAAGTTCCGTACGGCATGGCCGAGCGCTTTGGCTCGCTGCGGTGCGGCGGCCGGCAGGTCGGCTCGCAGGCGTAATAGGCGACGTCACGGCGGGTCTTGCCGTGCATCCGGCGGTCGCAGATCTCGCACAGCGCCTATAAGCGCAGCCGGTAGCGGCGGCAAGGTGAGCCATCCCCGAACCATCGGCCAGGCCGGGTGGCTACGCCGGCGTGTCCGAACGGTGGTCGGCGGCGGTGCCGGCGCTCCAGCTCGACAGGAAGTTCAGCGCCTCCTCCGACGGTGAGCCGGCCTCGGCGGTGTAGGCCACCAGCACCTGTTCGGAGTCGGAGGGCAGCCGCAGCGTCTCGAAGTCGAGCACCAGCTCGCCCGCGACCGGGTGGTGAAGGTGCTTGCGCCCGTGCGCCTTGTCCCGTACCTCGTGGCTTGCCCACCAGTGCCGGAAGTCCTTGCTCTTCACCGAGAGCTCACCGACCAGCGCGGCCAGTTCGGGGTCGTCGGGGTGGCTGCCGGCCTGCATGCGCAGGTACGCCACGGTCTCGCGGGCCTTGATGGTCCAGTCTTCGAAGAGCGCCTGGATCCCCAGTTCCAGGAAGATCATGCGGCCCCAGTTACGCAGTTCTGGCGGGCGCGCGCCGAAATCCGTGAACAGCAGGCAGGCCAGGCGGTTCCAGGCGAGCACGTCCAGCCGCCGCCCCACCACGTACGCCGGGACGCCATCGCTCATGTCGAGCAGGCGCTGGAGCCCCGGCCGCACCCGTTCCGGGCGCGTGGGGCGGCGCCGCGACGCCACCGGCTTGGCGATGTTGCGCAGGTAGGCCCGCTCGTCCTCGTCCAGGAGCAACGCGCGCGCGACGGCGTCCAGCACGGCGGTGGAGACGTTGCGCGTACGACCCTGTTCGAGCCGTACGTAGTAGTCGACGCTGACCCCCGCGAGCAGGGCGAGTTCCTCTCTGCGCAGGCCGGGCACCCGGCGCTTCCCGACCACCGGCGGCAGACCCACGTCCTCGGGACGCAGACGGGCGCGCCGGGACCGGAGAAACTCGCTGAGCTCGGTTCGCTGGTCCATTAGTCCAGTGTCACCCCTTTACCCTTCTTCGAGCCTGGCCCTGCTGGACCTAGGCAACTGAGTCATAGGGAGGTCAGAACACTGGGTAACAACTCGCCCAAGGCGCATGATCTAGCCATGCACCAGCGAGATGATCGGTTCCTGCCGATCCCGGCGGTGTCCCCCGCGCCAAGACCGGCGGATGTAGACGCTGTGCGGGGTGTCGGCTTCTCCCCGGCATCCCGCACATCCGGCGGCAAGGACTGTGCGGCCCGCGGAGGGTGGTTCCGCCAGTCCTAGGTAGCCGAGACCCCAGGCGAAACAGAACCTGTGCACCCACGGCGCGGCACCACAAGATGGAGATCATCAGACGATCGAACCGCGGCCGGCGACACCGACAGGAAGCCACCACCGATGACGACCTCCACCGCGTGCGGCAAAGTGATCGCCGGCGCCGCGCTCTGCGCCGCGGTCGCCCTGGTGGCGAACGGGTGCGCCGGATCGCCGGACGGCGTCGGCCCGCACCCGGGCCATGGGGCGAGCGGCTCCGGCGGCAGCCCGACCAGTCCCGTAGGCGGCCGCGTCGGCGACGACGCGGCCACCGCCGACGCGCCGGTGTTCCTGCTCGCCGCCCAGCCCGACGGCTCGCACGCCTTCGACCACAACCGGCACACCACCTCCGGCGAAAAGATCCTCCTGCGCTTCCAGAACGACTCCGGGATCCCGCACGACATGGTGCTGGAACGCGACGGCCGGATCGTGGGGCGGACCCCGGTGATCACCCGCGGGGAGACCCGCGCCCTGGTCACCGGGCTCACTCCCGGCCGTTACACCTTCTTCTGCTCGATCGGCGGGCACCGGAGCGACGGCATGGAGGGCGTTCTGGAGATGGCCGGCAACTGATCCGCACACCGACCGCACACAAGGAGCCATGACATGCCCAGGATGACCTCTCTTGGTCTCGGCACCGTGCTCGCCACGGCACTGATCATCACATCGGCCTGCTCAGGCGACGGGGACGACCCCAACGCAGCGCCCCCGGCTGCCGCGTCCTCATCGGCCGCGTCCTCGTCGGCCGCGAACCTGGTCGGAACGTGGGCGAACGACGACGGCAGCCTGAAGCTGGAGCTCCGCGCCGACGGCACGTTCAGCGAGGACCTCGGTGACCGCAAGGCCGCCTACGCCGGCCAGTACACCGTCAAGGGCACGACGCTGACGCTGAACGACAAGACCGGCGTCACCGCCGACGGCACCATCAACGGCGACTCGATCTCGCTCAGCGGATCGACGCTGAAGAAGACGGGCTGACCAGGAACGCCGACCACGGAACCAAGGACGGGAGAGACAATAGCCCGCCGCACCCTTGATCTGGGCCAACAGGCTCTGGACAAGGCCAAGATCGCAGACGTCCCCCAGGTGGCCGCCGCCATCATGCACGCGCCCGTTTCGGAGAGTCTTTCTGAGGTGGAACCTCCTGGGCAGGAGAGTGTTTCGCGGTAGCCCTGGCACCGACAGTCAGAGACCGAATCCGAGCAAGATCATCTGCCCGCTCAGGCGATCAGGAGCAGGCGATAACCTACTGATGTCCTGTCGCGGGACATCCGAGCCCGCGGCGAGCCCGCACGAATCGCCGGCATCCCCCTTGGGACCCTGCTCTCCTCGGAGGCCGGGCTGGCCCTCGGGGCCTTCCGGTCCGGTGGGTCCTTCAGGCCCTTCGGCAGCCCATGCAACGTGGGCTTCGGTGGGGAGACACGAGCCCGCCGAGCCGACGATGCGGACGAGACGGGTCACTTTACCGACACATGCATGGACTTCCGGTGAGACCGACGAGGCGGTGGCCACGCCACCAACCATCAGCGCACTCTTTCGGGCGAGTATTCGATGAAGATCGGTTCTTCGCCAACCGTGATGGTGTCTCCAGGACGGACGCGCCGGGACGTGCCGTCGAGCCGACGCACTTCCGCGGCCTGCCTCACCGTGGTCCCCGCCGTACCAGTGATCGTCCAGATAACGGCCGCCGGCCGCGTCGTACCACGGTCACCCGAGATCGTGAGCTCGCACTGCCAGACGTTGTCTGGAAGGTTGATGGCGTTCCCATGGCCGCACGACCGACTATGGGCGTGGGCGAGCCAGCGCTGTAGTTGCTCGGCGGCCAGCGCTGCCGCTGTTGGCACGCCGCCCTCACCCTGCAGGACAAGGGGGATCTTCGTGCTGCCCCAGTTGTAGAAGTACATGCGTTCCAGGTTCAGATCACGCGCATAGAGGCCGACGAGGAAGTAGCGCACGGCGTAGTCGCGGGCAGTGACGGCATCGAGCGGATCTTGCAGCGGAATCGTGTAGGTGGTGCCCGTACTCCAGAGCCGCGGATGCACTCCGGCTGCGTGCAGCACGCGGTTGGCAAGAGCCGCCAGCTCCAGCATCGTCTCCGGAGGATCGGAGGCGGTACGCTGATGAAGTTTGACGCTGGCCACATCGCAGGAGGTGTAGCCGCCAAGCTCTGCGAACCTCCGCATCACGCCCCGGCCGTCGCTTGTCCACAGTCGGCCCATTCCTGGGCATACCACGTTGGCCTGCGGATCGACCGCTTTGATGATCCGGCTCGCACGGCGGGTCATCTCCACCAGCGTGCCGACGTCTCCCGTGTAGAAGCGGTGGTCGTTGCCCAGAGCCCACAGCTCGTAGGCTTCGATGCGCCCGGCATAGCGGCGAACCATCGCCCTGACAAAGGCATCCCAGTCGGCGAGGTTGTCGGGAGGAGCGGCGCGGGCGCCGTCAGGGTAAGGCGCCGGAGGGCCGCCGGGGCTGGCCCAACCGGGCGTGCCCCCGAAGACGAAAAGTACCGGCAGTCCCGCACGCTCTGCGCCTTCCACCTGGCGGTCGAGCGTCGACCAGTCAAACTCGCCGCGCCGCTGCTGGATCTGCGACCATCGCGTCGCGCTGTCCCACAGCCGGACGGCGCCTACCCGAAAGGACGGCATGGCACCTGTGGCACTGTTGATGGTGACCCCAAAGAGGGTGCCCGGCACGGGGGCCGACGGCAGAACCCAGCTCGGGCCCGTTATCCGCTGCGCCTCACCTCGGGGCACCATCAAAGTAGACGACGCGCTTGCCGTCAGCATCAGGAAGCACGCGATGACCACTCCCGCGCTCGAAAACGTTACTGCGCGCCATCTCCACTGAACCCGCGCCCGTCCCGTCGGGGCGTCCCGCACACTATCCGAGGACTCTCGCCGAGTCGTCTCGGGCCCGTCCGGCTGCGGCGTCTTGGACGGCATCTCCATGGCAGGCTCCACGCCCGGCAGCGGATCGGCGACCTCCGGCCCGGCGACGGCCCGTATCCACAGCTGGTGAAGGCGAACCATGTCTTCACGGTCGGCCCGGCACGCCACCGCGATCTGCTCGATAATTGCGAAAGTCGGCGGAACGCCATCGCCGGAACAATACCGATGAACGGCCGATTTACTGGCGTTGGCCTTGCGGCCGATCCATTCATAACTGCGGCCGCTACGCTCCTTGATCTCCCTTAGAAGCTGCCCCAACTCCTCGGAGTGCGATGTTCTGGCCACGGGCTTCCCCAAGCTTTCGCGACGGCGCATCTCACCACGCTACACGCAGAATATGAACATATCCCGGGACGAACCATCTGTGTTGATCACGGTTGCGGAGAAAACGGCGATCATCCTTCTGTAGCATTTGCCTAATGCCACTCACTCTAAGTTGATCAGGAGGTAAGGGCGAGCTCGGGAAGGTTCGCGAGGTTGACCGTGGCAGGTCCGTCGTGCCGTACCCCGACATCGCCAGGCTTCTTGACGCGGTACGGGTTGTGGCGGGCGCGCTTCACTTCCCTCTCTGTCAGTCTCGTGTGAGACATGGGACGACCCCAGGCACAAGGCCGAACGCGGGCTGCTCATCCAGTCTGCCGCTTACACCGCCGCCCGAGGCGGTGACCGAAGCACGATGCGCGAACTCGCCGGCGAGGCAGTGGACATCGCGGCCCGGCTCGGAGGCACCACACTCCTACGCGATCACGGCGGCGGTTTCAGCCCGACACCCGTTCAGCTGCACCGAATCTCCGCCGAACAAACAGCAGGAGAAGCCGGCGAGGCCATCACCGCCCGCCCACCAGATATCACCCGGCAAACTGCCCACTGTGGAGCGCCGCACCCGCTACTACACCGACGCCGTACGCGCCTACGGCCAGTGGGACAAGCGCGAGGAATGCGTCCGAGCCCTGCTTAGCGCCGAACGGCGGGCCCCCGAGGAGACCCACGCCCGTCCCGCCGTACGCGATTTGGTATCAGGACTCCTGGTGTCCGGGCGGACCACTCCCGAGCTTCGAGGACTCGCTCTACGCTGTGGCAATACCTGACCAACTCCGCGCGGCTGAGCACGACGTGCCTCCACGCACCCTTGAGCACCGATCGGCTACGCATATGCCTGCATCCATAGATGGATGCAGGCATGCGCACACATCGACGCACGCGCTGTCGTCTTACCCTCACAGGCCGCCGTGCCCCAAGGGCCATCCCATGACGGGCTGAAACAGCAGCTCACGGCGCCTGTTTCGTCCCACTGTCCCAGGTTCCTCCCATTCCATGGCAAAGCGTGCGAGGCGTTGGCAGGATTGCCGCCACCGGCCTGGACCACGCGTCGCAGCGACGAATCCGGGTTCGGTCGTTCACTCAATTACGAAGGAGTAGCGGAAATGCATGGAAGAAAAGCAGCGGCTTCCGTACCGGCGCGCGTATCCGCCGCCGTCGCGGGAATGGTGACCCTGTTCGTCTGTTTCATGGCTGCGCCACCCGCCCACGCCGAGCCGGCGCCCCCGAAGGACACCATCGTGATGTCCGACACACCGCCCCCAGGCGAGGTGGCTCCCCTCGGCGCGAGCTGCGGAGGACTGACCAACCCCTGCGGGATCGCCTACAACCGCACGGGCAGCACCCTGCAACTCAGCCGCGACGCCAACAGCCGTCTCTACTGCGGCGCGGTCGGCCCCTACCGCAACCTGCCCAGCGGCCGAAACTCCAACGCCTACGGCCCGACGCACTGGCCCGACGTCGACTGCGTCCGTTCGAACAGCAGATGGATCGTCACCAACGGCCGGGTCTACCCGCCCGGGGAGTGGATCAGGATCTGGACCTCCAAGTGGTTCTACGGCGCCTGATCCGGCGGGACGTCCCCTTGGCGTTCCGGGGGCCCGGCCCCACCGGATGAAGGAACCGGTACGGCTCGCACGCGCGATCGTCTGAGCTCAGCCGACGGCGGCTCCGGGAGCGATCCGTCATCCGCTGACGCCGCACCACAACAGGGCCCCCGCGTGATCCGCGCGGGGACCCTGTGCACTTCCCAGCTTCCGGGTCGGGAATGCCCCGGTAGGCACCCTGTCCCGCTCGGAAACCCGGTTTAGTGCCGTGAGCTGGGGTTTCGCTGCACGATCAGCAGCGTTGGTGGGACCATATCGAGGTGTTGTCGCTGCTCTACCGGTTGATGAGATGTCTGCTCGGCTTGCTTGCGATGCTGGTTCGGTCTGATCTGTCCAAGGACATCGAACTCCTGGTGCTGCGTCACGAGAAGTAGGTGCTGCGCCGTCAGCTGCGTGGTCGGCCACGGTGGGACCACGCCGACCGGCTCTGGCTTACGGCGTTGTCCGGGCTGGTGAACCGCCGCCGCTGGGCGGAGATCTTCCCGGTGACCCGGCCACGATCCTGCACTGGCACCGTCACATGGTCGCCCGCAAGTGGACCTACCCTCAAACAAAGGGTCCGCCAGCTGACCTCCGACAACCGCACCCTCGACGAGCGGCTCAAAGCCGCCCGATCCAACCTCCGCTTCCAGGACCGGCGCGTCGCCGACCTCGAAACCAGATCACCGACCCCGCGGCAAGCCGGCTCCGTCACACCAACCCGTCGCCTCCAATCACGGACCGGACGCGAGCCGGATTCCCTCGACTCGCGGCAGGCTGGTGGGCATCTCGTCGGTGACCCAGGCGTATTCCAGTCCCGCCAGGGCCGCACCGTCCTCGACCCATACGAGCAACTCGCCGACGTACTCGCCGCACTCGTTCAGCACTTGCGCGTCCACCGGTACGAGATTGCTGACCAGTGAAGCTCGCTGCACGGGCTCACGCACTCTCAGGTCGATGCTCACCGATCTGGGCGTCCAGGTGGCGATGACCTCTGCCTGATTGATTTGGCTCCGTAGTTCTGACGCGCCGACGAAGTTGCTGGTCAGGATGTGTTCCAGCACGGCTTTCTCAGCGGCGTTCAGCGGGCGCGGAACTATGGGAACTGGTGGCATGCCCCCATGATGCCCTGGCCACCTCCCGGGCTACCTGCCCGTTCCCTGACGATCGTGCTTCGCCCATGTCGCTGACACGGGCGAAGCACGATCGGTCCTTGTCACAGGCGCGTCCTATCGTGAGTGGGTGATGAAGTGGCTCCGCTGTTACTGGGACGAAGAGGATATCTGGTTCTACTTCGAGCTTGACCCCGATGGACAGGTGATCCGGCAGGTCGCGCTCCAAGAGTCCGAGCGGACTCCTCTGAACGCGGCGGCACTCGACGAGTGGCAGCGCGCCGAGGAGATCGGCCGCCTGGCGGAGTACGAAGCCGAGTACGGACTGACCGCAGAGCTGCCCTTCCAGCAATGGGAGGGTCACGATCCGGAGTGGCTGTCGGCCGACGAGTTCGAAGGCGTCTGGACGACCGCCCGCCAGCAGATCACGGCTCGTCCCACTGATCCTTTCGACGTCAGCCCGACCAATCACGGACACCGTGATACGGATGCTGTCAGCGAAAGGGACTGATTCCATGCCAGACGAGCCGCAACGGCCGCTCAGCGAACTCCACCCCGGCGATCGCATCCAAGCGACAATCACCAGCCATCAACCATGGGGCCTCACGGCCAAGATCAACGGATACGAACCCGTCGGCGCATCGCTGGACGCTATCCGCCGTGGCAGCGAGCCAGGAGTGCGGCGACTGACCCAAGACCTCCCGCCGGTGGGGATAACCATCGAGCTGATCGTCGGTGAAGTGCGCTCATGGCACTACGAGCCGTGGGTATGGGTGGATCTCACGAGCCCCTAGTACTACAGCCAAACTTCCACGTTCCCGCAGGTCAGCGGCACCGTCGAAGGCACTCGAATCTGACGATTGATCAGATTCGAGTGCCTTCGCGCCGCGCTCACCAGAAGGAATCCTGGCCTGACAGTCCAGGTGAGCGTGCTGCCGAAAGTGATCCGAGCGAAGTCCGGCTGTAGTGCTAGCTGGGCCGGAGCTCGCCCTCAGCCTGCCCTTCCAAGTCACTCGGTTCAATGACAGGCGTCACCGCCCAGGCGACGCGGTCGAGAACCACTCCAGGCGATGGCGATGAACCGTAACGGACATGTAGTCTATGAATCGCTGCAGTTCAGAGCCGGTATCCGAGCTCCTGCGGTCGGTAAACACGGCAACCACGCCCGGCCGCACCAGGCGCTGAACATGGCCACCCCAGCCAGCCGGTTCCGCCCGCACGGCCCTGCCCGCGACGAGGCCGCGCCCGCCCGATCACACCAGCCGGAGCCCGGACTGGTGGTGACCGAGCCACCACCGCCCTCGACCGCAGCAGCGGTGGAGTTCGATATCCGTGTCCGGCCCAGCGGAGAGATCAACCTGGTGCCCGGCCGGCAGCGCGTCGGGGTGAGCCAAGGACTCACCGGCCGGACCCTGACCGTCTGGGCCGGCCTGCGCAGTATCCACCTGATGCTGGACGGGCACCTGGTGCGCACCGTGGCCAGCCGTCTCCTGCCCGAACATCTGGCCTACCTGGCCATGCGCGGGGCCCGCCCGGCGGGAGAGGAACCCGCCGCCGCGGCACTGCCACGGCTCAATGGACGGCCGATGCTGGCTTCGGGCCAAGCCGTCGAGGTCACCCATCACTCGTCTCTACGTCCGCGGCAAGGACACCCAGCCGAGCTGACGTCAAGCATGTCCTGATGCCGGAGCGTCAAGCATGTCTTGAGACCTCACATTGACAAGGGCTGGGTGGTCGGCTCAGCAGGTGTGCGATCTGAGCACAGTGAGAGCTGCGCCCACACCGCGTGACCACAGCCCGGATCTCCAGCCACTCCCACCTTGACCGACAGCGCGACCACCCCGAGCAGCCCTCTTCCACCCTCACGGAGATCGCCGACATACCGAGGGTCAGCTCGGGGATCACTTTGGCCCGCCATGCCGAAGTCAGGTACTCCGCCGCCACCCAGGTCGTAGACGACGATCCGGAACGCCTGCAGGCCCCGCAGCACCTCCATCACGAAGAAGCCGCCCGCCGCGCCCGAGCGTTTCCTCTCACGCTTCCAACCGAGTAGGGACTGGACCAGCATCGCTGCGAGCCACCGCAATCGGAGCGTAGAAGCAGCCGAGGCTGCTCGAACGGATCAGGCCTCCGGTACCGGCTCAGCGCGAGCCAATCCGGACTGGTGGAGGATCAGCTCAACCGTCTCCGTCAGGGTGCTGTCCTGGCCGATAACCGCCTCCGCGACCCTGGCGAGGAGATCCCGCTCGCGATACCAGTCACGCATCTCCGCCTCCCCGAACTGGCCATGTTGTGGCCGGAGGGCGTGTCGTCGGAGCGTCTCTCCGAACGGCACATCCAAGTAGAAGAAGCAGGTACGGCCGGCGTGATCACGGTGGAGCCCGGCCAGCATCTCCTCGTAACGGGAAGCGGTGAGAATGCCTTCCAGAATGACGTGATAACCATGGTCGAGGGCGTGCCGGGTGATGGTGTCGAGCAGGCCGATGTTCACCCCGCCAGGGACATCCAGCTCGCGCAGGAGCTCTCGCCGGATGACGTCCTGACTGACCAACGCCAGTCCGCGCCGACCATGAGTTTCTCGTACGGATCGCGCCACGCTGGTCTTACCCGACCCCGAATTCCCTCGAATCACGATCAACCGGGTCTCTGCTGCGCCTGCCTTCACCCGGGCAGGATAGTGAAATCGGTGGACGAGACGGTGGAGGTGCCGGTCGCTGTCCCTCGTCGATTTCGGCTGCCCGGACACCCAGCCGGGCAACGCTTCGCGGTACGCCAGCACGTCCTGGCCGTCATCGAGGACGCCACCAGGCGCGTCCGCGTACCCGGGCTCCACGGCCCACCCCGACCGCCAGTGCCGCGTCAAAACGCAGCCATGATGGCTCTTGACCTGTGGTCTGACGGAAACCGCCCCCGCAGACAAGATCGCGTCTTGTGCTTGTCCACCTGCTCTATCTCATCACGCTGCGGATGTTCGGCTGGCTGATGTTGCTGGGCCGTAGCCAAGCGTCGAAGAACGTGGAAACCATGGTGCTGCGTCACGAAGTGGCAGTGCTACGGCGCCAGGTCGAACGCCCCAAGCCGGACTGGGCCGATCGAGCCGTCCTGACAGCGTTGGCCCGGTGGCTGCCGGCGGCACTGCGGGCATCTCCGGTGAGTACGCTGACCCGCCCGGCGGTGTCCTGCCGTACGGCGTGCACGAGGTTGGCGCAGGCGAACCGCGCCCAGCACTCCTTGTACTCGGCCCCCCGAGCGACCTTCGGACCGGCAATCGGGCTGCCGACTCACCATGGCGCGTCCGGCATCCGTTGCCGACACGGCGATGTGGGCGGTGGCGAGGCACCCGTCTCAGGCGTCGCCGTCACAGGGCCGAACCCGCAACGAGCCCGCACCCAACCGCTGACCCACATTGTGTGATCCTCATAACGACGATCTGACCGTGCGCGCAGAAACACCTCCGGCCCTCACCCGCCCACGGCGAGCGCGTCACGGGCAGCCATCAGAGCGAAACAGCCCCAGGTCGAAGGGATGCGGCATGCTCATCAGCGGCGGCCAGGCCGACCCCCAAATCCGATCACGCGGGCTGGCCTCGACCAGAACCCGCCTCCCGGTGGCAAGCAGGAACCGCTTCAAATCAGGATCACGGCCGAACTTGGCGATACTACAACGGACCACGATCTCGAAACTCCGGGCTACGCCCCATCATCAATGGCCTATCATTCGTAAATCGCAGCGGCGATCAGAATTTCCGCAATGAACTGCCAAGACGGGCCACTCGTTACGATCTCACTAGGCAGATCTGAATCGTGCAGCCAAGCAGACATTGCCTCCAAATAATTATCTAGAGTCAAATTCTCCCAAGAATCCGGCTCCCCTGTCATGCTTTCACGAAGCTCGAGGATGAAATCCGACAAATCTTCCTTTGAGTGCACTCCCAGTAGAACTTCTTCGAGACTGTCCTTGTCGTCATTATTGGCCGCCAATTAAAGCTTCTCCTCACAGGCCCAGAAGCCATACCAAGGCTTCGCCATCGAAGTAATACTAACGCCGCCCGAATGCGAATCGACTTGCCTTCGTTCTCAGCACTGAACTTCCTCTTGAACCCTCTTGGCCCACCTCCCCTGAGCACGGTTATCGGAACCGTTGGAGTCCAGCACCTCGAAGATCACGGCATCGGGTTCAGTTGGCGACGTCCGCCGGGCATCTCCCGGAGTTGGAAGGAGTACGGCCCATCCCTCGCTCACCCACCCACGGCGAGCGCGACGTGCTCGCCGACCAGTCCGCTCAGGTCACAGCGCTCGGCCAGCCGCATCGCCGAGGCCAGCCCGCCATACGCGATCATGTGCTCATCGTCGATGATCGCACGGGTCTTGGCGGAGGCATGAACCAATCGCACGTGGAGAGTGTCCTTTCGAACTGGTTGCTGGAAGCCTCAAGAACTCCCATCATCCCAGGCCAGAGGGCACTCTCTTCATTTGTTGAGCATTCGACTCAGAATCGGCTCCCTGGATCCAGGCTGAGCATTCAGGGAGATGCCCCCCGCAGTCGATCACGATCGACTGTAGCCATGACAGGCAGAATCGTGATGGCGGCGATGCTGGTCGTCGCCGCGTTCGTTGTCGCGCCCCAGGCAGCGGCGGCGCGATCGGCATGCACCTGGCGGATGCAGGCGCTCCAGGCGCCCACCGGCGCGACACAGCACCAGGTCGACGCCACCGACCACAACGGCGGCTACTCCGGCAGAGCCTACTTCTCCGACACCGGCTGGCGGATCATCTACTGGAAGAACGGCCGGGTCATCGACTACGGATCGTCCGGCCACGGCACCGACCGGGTTGTGGCCCAGAACAGCAGCGGGACCATCGCGGGAACGTCCGTGACGGGCCTGGGAGCGTCCGCGATCTCCTTCCGCATCCGCGACGGCCAGCGGGAGAGACTGACCCCGCTGCCCGGCGCGGAGCTGAACAGCAGGGCCATCGGGATCACCGAGAACGGCGACGTCTACGGCAACGCCGTGGTCTGGCAGGGCACCACCACCGTTGCCGTGGTGGTGCGCTGGCCACACGACCGGCCGGGCGTCGTCGAGCAGGTGACGGATATACCCGAGGGCATGAGGGTGTTCGACGTGGACCACGACGGCACCTTGCTGGTGGGGACGGAAACGACCTATCCGTGGCCGCACCTGTGGCGCGACGGCCGGCTCACCCGCCTGCCGGAGGCGCCGGACATGCAGCACGGGTACGCCCGGACCATCACCGATGGGCTGGTGGCCGGATCGCTCCGGCTGGGCTCCGACCCGAACCGGCCGGCGTACTGGGACCGGAACGGGCAGCCGCACGTGCTGCCCCAGAGCTCGCTGGCCGCGCACATCAACAGGAACGGGCTCATCGTCAGCTCCCTGACGTCCACGCCGTTCCAGGTCTGGCGGTACGGAACGCTGGTGGGCCAGCTCAGCGATGCCGCCTCCGTCACGACGATCGGGGACGACGACACCATCGGCGGTACGACGCGCGGCCCGAACAATCAGCCGGCCGCAGCCGTCTGGCGGTGCACATGAGAGGGCATTTGATTTGAGTAAATTGCACCTTGTGTTCTGGAAGAGCCAGGTTTCGTGATAAACACCCCAAATTAGGACTGGAGGAACGTGCACGAGATACCTCAACCCCACCCTGCGTTCGAGGCCGACTATGACCTGTTCTGGCGCCGTTACCGTTCCGAGAAGGCCGAGGCCCAGGAGCTCGACACTATTGAGCAGCTGGGTGCCCTGCGCCCCGGTATGCGTGTGCTCGACCTGGCTTGCGGCTTCGGGCGTATTTCGAATGGCCTCGCGGCCCGCGGCCTGGAGATTGTCGGGATCGACTCGAGCACCCACCTTCTCGAGATCGCTCGCAAGGAGGGGCACCCTGCGGCGACCTATGTGCACGGCGACATGCGAAATCCGCAGGTAGATGAGGGCTTTGAGGTCGTATTGGTGTGGTCGACGTCGCTGGGTTACTACGAGGAATCCGACGACGAGGCGACCTTGTCATCAGCCTTGCAGGCCCTCGTTCCAGGCGGTCGGCTGCTCGTCGAGAGCCGTCACTGGGACGCCTTCGGCCGTACCTTCGACCCTTACACCGAGAAGCGCTATGACGGCGACGTCCTGCGCGAGTGGCACCGCTATGACCCGCTTCTGGGACGGCAGATCACCGAGCAAGAAGTCGTCATCGACGGGCGCTGCACCCAGCGCAGCTACCACGTTCGGCGCTACGGCATTCCCGAGTTGCGGTCGTTCATCCTTCGCCTGGGATATGACCGGGTCACAGCGCACGATGAGTGTGGTCGACCGCTGACGCCGACGAGCGAGCGAGCCGTGTTGAGGGCTTACCGACCGCTAATCGGCGACGAACACTAGACCAGGACCGCTGCCCGGCTAAGTGCCCGTGTACAAACCGATCCTGTGGGGCTCAAGAACTCGAATCACTTCCAGCGCAGAGCCCTTCGTCCGGTGAACGGAAGGACTCAGGGGCGCCGAATGGCCGGTCCAGATCGCCTGCGATCATGTTTCGTGATCTTGTCTACGGTGTACGCCGTCACCCGGCGTCTGTTGTCTTCGCCCGCGCTGCTGCTACAAAGGAGTGTCTCCAAGGAGGCGGAACTGCTGGTGCTTCGGCATCAGAATGCGGTCCTGCGCCGTCAGGTCCCGCGGGTGCGTTACGAGCCGGCCGACCGCCTGTGGTTCGCGGCGCTCTCGCACCTGATACCCCGCCGCCACTGGCGGAGGATCTTCCCGATAACCCCAGCCACGTTGCTGGCCTGACACCGCAAACTCGCGGCGAAGAAGTGGGACTACAGCAACCGTCGCAGTCCCGGACGACCGCCCACCGCCGCTGCGATCAAGGCCCTCATCCTGCGCATGGCCACGGAGAACCCTCGCTGGGGCCACCGGCGCATCCACGGCGAACTGACCCGCCTCGGCCACCAGATCTCGGCTTCTACCATGTGGAACATCCTCAACCGGGCCGGGATCGACCCCACCCCGCGCCGCAGCGGGCCGACATGGAAGCAGTTCCTGACCGCCCAGGCCGAGCACATCGTCGCCGTCGACTTCCTGCACGTAGACACCGCTAACCTCACACGCCAGCACGCCCTGATCATGCTCAAACACGGCAGCCGCCGCGCCCACCTGCTCGGCGCCACCACCAACCCCACCGGCCCATGGACCGCCCAGGCCGCCCGTAACTTCCTGATGAACACCGACACCGGCACCGACATGAGGAAGCTGAAGTTCCTGATCCGCGCACGCGGCGGCCAATTCACCGATGCCTTCGACACGGTCTTCGCCGACGCCGGCCTACGGGTCATCAAGAGCCCACCGCAGGCCCCGAAAGCGAACGCCCACTGCGAAAGGATCATCGGCACCCTACGCCGCGAACTCCTGGACAGAGTGCTCATCCTCAACGAGCAGCATCTGCGCCGAACACTCACCCGCTACCTGGCGCACTACAACACGGCCCGACCTCACCGCGGCATGGGGCAGTTGTCCCCATCGCAAGCCGAAACAACAAGCCCACCAACCCCAATTGACCTGGCCGACCACCGAGTCCACCGCAGAGCCATCCTCGGCGGCCTCATCAACGAGTACCGGATCGCCAGCTGACACCATCAAGAAACCGCAGGTCGGGCACCGAATCCAATTATCGAGCCCCACAGCCGTAGATCTTCACGCACAACTCGGCGATACCGTGACGATATGACTACTTTTCGAGAGACTTATGAGTCTCTCAACCTCGAGCCCAAACCGATCCGGGCACACCTCCTTGCCTGCACCACCGTAGTGTTCGGCGACGACTACTACGCGGGCCGCCGCGAGACGATCAACCTCTCCGGGTTAGTTCAGATCAACACGTGGCCGATGCCCGGCTTCGAGACCCGCGTGGACGACAGTGGCTACGCCGAGCTTGAGCAGGAGCTGATCAGCTCTCCCGAGACGGGCGTCAAGGGCTTCAGCTACGAACTCGACGACCGTATCCAACTGCTGTCCAACCCGCTCCTGTCCAGCATCGGGCTCGTGCGGCAGATCGCGCCGGGCAAGAATTTCCCGGCGCAGATGCACATCCGCCGCTTCGGCATCCTGGAGACCAGCACCCTGCGCCTGGTGCACCGCAACGCCATCGACACGTACGCCGTCATCGACAACGTCCCCCCATACAAGAAGCCGCTCACCGGGGCCTACCACGGCGCCCCACGCGGCGACGGCCCGTTCGACATCGCCCACGCGCCGAACGTGCTGCGCGCCACCACCCTGCCCGAGGCGTGGTATCCGGCCGACGACGACAACGAGCCGACCGGCATCACGCCCACGCTGTTCTTCGCCCCGAGCGCGGCCCCGTTCATGTCGATGCTCGTCGACCCCTCCATGATCATGCAGGTGTCGATGGAAGGCACCGTCGGCGTCGAGATCAACGGCAAGACCGAGCGCATCGACCTGGCCGGCGACTACCTCAATGCGGCGGGCGCCGAGATCTTGCTGTTCGGGCCCGACAAGCATGATGGCGGTGCCGGCGTGCAGGCCCAGATGTCGCGCCTGGCCATGGTCGGTCACAGCGACGCCCTCGGCGGCCGCGTGATGCTGCGCGCCAGCTGGCCGCGGCCGTCCGGCGGCACCCTCGGCGAGGGGAACGAGGACAGCCTGAGCCGGGTGCGGTTCGCCAGCGATCTGCACCTGGACGCCGAGTTCGAGATCGTCACCCCGGCCGGCACCCTGTATGCGGCCAACCCGGTACGCCTCGGCGGCAAGCTCAAGGACCTTGAGCCCGCCGGCAGCGAACTGGCCATGGACAGCGTGGACATACCGATCCTCAGCGCCGACGGGACGGCCAAGGCGCGTCTGACCGGCGTGCGGTTCACCATGCGGGACGCGTCCGTCGGCGAGTAGGCATACGTCAACGGCTGATGGCCCGCCGAGGAGGGAAGGCAATCCGGGCGGACCGAACCGATAGCGGCTGTCGACGTCAGCCACGCTCAGGCACCGAACGAAGACGCCGCGATACTCGCGGAAGGCAGCGCTCACATCGCTCTTTTCGTATAGGTCGAACAGCCGGGCTGGCGAGGACGTTGACCAGCTGACTTCGCGTCTCGTGTGACCGCTGCGCGACATTCGGCACCCGCAATCAGGCTTCCGACTCACCACGGTGCATCCGACATCCGGTGCCGGCACGGCGATGTGGGCGGTGGCGAGGCGCCCGTCTCGGGCGTCGCAGGGCGCGTCTTCACGGGTCGATGTACAAGATCTGTACGCGCGAGCCCGCTAGGAGCCCGCAGCCCCTAGAAAAAAATTCCAAAAGGCCGCTGACCCGCGCGTTTGCGCAGGTCAGCGGCCTGAGGTGCGGTGCGCCGCCAGGGACTCGAACCACGGACCCGCTGATTAAGAGTGCACTGGACCGCCTGCCACACCATGCCGCGACATATCATCCCGCCCCGATTCATGCCGTTACGTACAGCTACGCCATCCCCTCGTGCTGCCAGATGCCACCTACTGATGCCCCGTCGCGGGACATCCGAGCCCGCAACGAGCCCGCACACGACCGCTGGTTGCCCAAGCCCTCAGACTCAGGACATATGCGTCACCTCTGCCCTGCTCCCCTTTTCGTATCGTGAAACAGGTCTTACTCGCGCTGCTGTCCATTGCAGCCGTGAGCCGGATGGAGGGGAGCTCCACAGGGGAGCTGGTAGCGATGTTTGAGGTACAGCAATCGGATTAGGGAACGGTGCATGAACCGCTCGCCATCCAGGTAGGCATCGATACACGCCAGCTCTGGCGGCAGCCGCCTCACCTCCTCCGGCAGCAGCGTCTCCCACAAGGCGACCTGTCGTCCCGAGACCTGTAACACCGGCCACCACCTCCGGCGGGAAGGACACCGACGTCATTCTCCGCCGGCGAGCCGTTGAGCCCTGTGATCGCCGTCGGGTGTGTCCAGTTAACAAACACCGTACAGTCCCTCGCCGTCCGAAACCCTTAACTTGAGCGACTTCTTCAGGAGCAGGTAGTCGGCCTGGCGACCGTCGTCGCTGACCTGGGGTTGGACCTTAAGACCGGGATCAAGGCTGCCGCGCAGAACTGTCGCCTGGTTGGATGAGTGTCGGGCGCCGGGTCGGCGGTGATGTGGAGCAACGAGTGCGAAGGACTGTCAGGTGGAGGACGAAGCGCGGCTGTGGGCGTTGGTAGAGGCTGCATGGGCGCCCCTGGGGATGGAGGTCAACCAGGCGCGGCAAGCGCTGGCACGCCGAACGCCGGTGCCGGATGAGGAGTTGGATGGTGTGCCAGCCTTCTCCCTTGTGGACGATGCGCTGGAGGACTTCTTGAGCAACCTCACCGTCAGCAGCGAGAATCTGTCGGCCGAGGAGTTGACCAGTCTTGATCGAGCGGTCGAACGCCTGCTCTACGAGATCGACCGCGCCGACGTCCATGAAGTGGCCGATGGCTCGGCTGACGGCTTCCTGTACGCGCGCGGCTTCATCGTTGCGCTGGGCCGAGACTTCTACACCGCCGTGACCCGTAATCCGCAGATGGCGGTGCTGGACGCCAGGTGCGAGGAGATGTGCTATTTCTTCGCGCACGTGCATGACCAGAAGTTCGGGGACTTCCCAGACACCGGTTTGGGCATCTCCCGTGAATCCGGCTGCAATCCCCAAGGGTGGCCCTCCTCCCCCTGAGCACAGTTATCGGGACCGTGGGCGCCCAGCACCTCGAAGATCACGGCATCGGGTTCAGCGGGCGAAGTCCGCCGGGCATCTCCGGGAGTTGGAAGGAGTAGCGGCCCATCCCCCACCCACCAACCCACGGCGAGCACGTCGCGCGCGGCCATCAGAGCGAAGCCGAGCAGGTTCAAACCCTGCCAAGTCGACGGGGATGCGGCACGCTCATCAGGAGCGGTCAGGGCCGATCCCCCAGATCCGATCGCGCGGGCCGGCCTCGACCAGAACCCGCCTCCCGGTGGCAAGCCGGAACCGCTTCAAATCGGGATCATGGCCGAACTTGGCGATGCTGCCACGAACCACGATCTCGAAACGGCGGGCCCGCCACGTCTGCTCGTCGAAGTCCCATACGGCACGGCCGAGCGCCTTGGCCTCACCGGGATGACTCGCCGCCAGGAACTTGACAGCAGTCTGGTGATCCTCGAAAGCCACGCCATGTACGCCAGCATGTAATGCTCAGCGGAGGCGAAGGTGTGACCGTCCTGGGCGAAGGAGACCGGCCACCTGCGAAAGGCAACCGGAGCCGATACCGCCGTCGCGGGCGGGCTTGTGGCCCCAGAAGAACAAGAAGCGCAATAGACGACCCGCCTGCTCGACGGCGATCGCCTCGGCCACGGTCATGGGCAGCGGATCGGACACGACAGCAACCGTGCCACACACGACCTGAACCCGGCCAGCGGATATCGCAGCGGTCCGAGCACGCAGAAATCGCTTGACCATGAACGTATTTCACTCTACTTCGCGGGTCTGGAGAACGAAGATGGCTTTGATGATTTGACCTGCGCGAAGGGACAACAGCGGGATGAGAGTGGTGGCGATTCCACCCAGTCGTTGAAGCTACGATCAGGTAAACGTTTATGGTTTCGCCAACACTTTCTTGGCGATCCGAGCAAACGGTTAAGTGGAGACGAGACCAGCTATATCAAAACCCGATGGTAGTACAGGACGGGTTCGCTCAGGGGGAACGGTCAAACACTGCTGAAGCCCAGCCGCAAGCTGACCGTTAGAAAGGAGAGGGAGGCTGTGTGGCAGGGCTTCGGAGCAGCGAGTTCATACGGCATCATCGCCAAATCCGATCTACGGGTCAGAATGTCAGCTCATCAAAAACCTTGTGCCAGGGGCCAAGTCCATGAAATCCACGGAGGGCCGCTTCGAAGACAGCAGGAGAGTACGATTTTTGGTTCTTCATCCCACTCGCCTGCTCTGGAGAAATCGAGGCTCCCAGATTTCCGCGAATATCCGTAATACGGTATTCTCCAGGCGGCACAACCCAGACCTTGTATTCGGGAGCAGTAATTCCTTTGAATACTTCTCGATTCCCAATTATCGGCCAGACGCCGTCCGTGATTCGAATATCCATTGTCTCCGCAAGGAAGAGTGGCTCATCGAGTTCGAGCGACTTAATATCACAAGAGCCATCGGCATCCAGGAGTTCAGAGAACACTGCCAGCAGGACATCGCCATCCATTTTCTCGACGACCTGAGCCAGAGCAATCTTCTCGTCGGTCACCGAGATAGAGAGAACATCACCCTTCCTATATTTCTTTAGCATACAGTCCCTCCAGCAGACTTGTAGCGGGGGCCACTCATCTGTACTCGCTTGTTCTCGAGAACGCTTCCCGGCACTGACTTCTTTCCGCCGCCAGCACGAATCCAGTCTTCTTCGAGGACATTAAGGTCTTTCCCTGGATTTGCCCTGCCGAGCACTTCATAACCGAACGTCCTACCAGGGTAATCCCTCGCGTGCTCTCGCCTGCGCGCCTTAAACCGACTCGCACTCTTTGCCTGACCGACATATTCCTCCCCAGTAATCAAATCAGTCCGCAAGTATATGATACCCGGGGGAAGGGGTGCCGTATTGTGTACAAGAATGGGGGTATCGCCCGCCAGCACATAGTACGTGTGGGTGTCGGCGATGGTGAGGTTGTGAACACGCTGGTCCTGTGACGTCCACTTGCCGATGGCCGCGACCTGGACGTATACACCTGCGCTGGTGCGCAGGAAGGCCCCGGGTCGTAGTTGGCCGGCGTCTGTCCATGTCCGCTGGTCCGGCGACCAGAAGGGGTGGGTTTCGGTGGCGATCAGGGACTTGGCGGCGTCGCCTTGGTTGTCACCAGTGCCTACCGTGATCCGGACGAGGTTCTTCGCGCCCTCGCTGCCGATCAGGGCGGTGACGGGTTTTGCTGTGCTCTTGCCGGTTTTCGGGTCGGTTGCGGTTACCTTGTCGCCGACCTTGATGTCCTGGATGGGCTTGTAGGCGCCGTTGGCCATCAGCACCTTGGTGCCGGGAATGAAACTGTTGCAATTGCTTGATCTGAAGCTTTTCTTAATGCTATCGGGAACACGTACTACGATGCGGTCCATGCGGGGGATATGTATCCCGGGCACAGCCAAGCCCTTTTCGCCAAGAGGCCAATGCTCATTAGCGGTTTTGCGGTCCATCTCCCGCTGCTTGTTCAAGGCGACCTCGCGGTCACGTTTCCACGCCGCTTCTCGTTGGCGAGCCGCCTCCTCCCGCTTCTTTTTTCTTTCGATTGTCTTCTCGCGAGCCTTCTCTTGCTTGTCGATTCGCTCTTTGTGAATCTTCCTTTCGCGTTTGGTTTTCTTCTTGCCGCTGGGATGGTGGGTTTCGGCGAAGTTCTGGTTGGCGTTGGGCCGCTTCTTGTCGCGGGAGTAGCCGTTGCTGGTGTCGGAGCTCCCGCCGCCTGCGTCGACACGCAGGCCGTCGGGGTCGGACAGGTCGATGGGGTTGTTGGCTGCGTAGGAGTAGGGGTTGGCCCACTCGGGGGTGCGCAGATCGAGCTCGGGGTCGGTGGAGATGAATTTGGCGACGGCCGGGTCGTAGTAGCGGGCGCCCAGGTAGGTGAGGTCGGTGGAGGCGTCCTCGGTCTTGCCGAGGAAGCCCCGGTCGGTGAAGGGCAGGTCGTCGCCGCCGCGTCGCTGGCCGAAGGGCAGATATCGTTCACGACTGACCGCGCCGGTGGTGTCGTTGACGCCCAGTTGGGTGCTGCCGTGCGCACCGGCGAGCAACCAGGTGGCCCCGGCGGGCTCGCGCATCGCGATCAGCGATCCATCGGCTGCGTTGTAGTAGCGCTTGCCGGTGGCCTGGCCGCCGGCCAGGCGAAGTTCCATCACACCGAGGTAGAGTGTCGCGCTGCCGTCAGGGTCGCGCCGGATCAGACGTTGACCGCCGGCGTCGTACACCATGGCGGTCTGCTTGCCGTCGATGGTGGCCTGGGCGAGCTCGCCGAGTTCGGTCCAGGTGAAGGTGCCCTGCTTGCCGGCGACGGTGCGGTTGGTGAGTTGCCCGACGGCGTCGTAGGCGTAGGTGTCGCTGCCGCCGGGGCGGGCGATGCTGGTGACGGCGTTCGGGCGGACCGCGGTGGGACCGGGGGTGGGATAGGTGTAGGTGGCGTCCTGGCCGTTGTCGGTGAGGGTGGTGATGTTACCGACCCGGTCATAGGCGTAGGCCTGGTTGTAGGCGTCGATGCCCGCACCGTCGCTCTGCCCGGTACATGAGCTCGCGGTGGTGGTGTAGGCGCTTTTGAGCCGGCGCAGCCCGTCGTAGGCGAAGCATTCGGACTGGCCGCCGGTGGCGCCGGGGACGGCCGAGGCGGCGTCCAGGACGCGGGTGAGGCTCCCCGCGACGTCATAGCTGTAGCGGTCGTCTTGGACCGTGTCCGGCGTCGGCGTGTCCGCCTTGGTCTGGGTCGTGGTCCGGCTGAGCCAGTCGGTGGTGGCGTCACGTTCGAGCCGGCGCTTGATCTTGCCGTTGCTCCCGAGCAGTTGGGTGTCCAGCTTCCCGGTCCGGGTGAAGACGGTGTCGTCGACGTAGCCGAACCCGCCGGCCAGATCGGAGGACATGCTCGAGGCGAAACCGAGATCGGTGTAGTCGAAGGTGAGCATCTCGGCAGGCAGGTTCCCCGCGGCGGGCATCCCTTGCCGTCGCAAGTTGCCTGCCGCGTCGAACGCGGCGGTGAAGGTGTAGTCACCGGCCAGGGCATCCTCGACGGCGGGGATGGTGACCTTGGAGGTGGTGGGCCGGTAGTCGCTGTCGTAACCCGTGACGGCCTGGGTGTAGGCATGACCGTTGACGTAGCGGGTGGAGGAGGCCGGGTAGCCCTTGGCCACAGCATCGAAGTCCCACTGGGCGAGCTTGGTGCCGGTGGTGGGGTCACCAGCCCACTGGATGGTCTGCCGGCCGAGGTCGTCGTAGGTGTTGGAGATCTTCTGGCCCTTGCCGTCGATGGCCCAGGTGAGCTGACCGGCGAGGTCGTAGCCGAAGCTGGAGGTGCCTGCGTCGGGGTCGGTGGAGGCGGTGCTGCGGCCGAGCCAGTCGAAGGCGTAGGCGCGGACGTTGCCGTTGGCGTCCGTCATCTTGGTCAGGTTGTCGTTCAGGTCGTAGACGTAGGTGGTGTCGTGGTGGGTGGTGGCATCCGCCCACTCCTCGACTTTGACCGTGCGGCCCAGGGCGTCGGTGACGGAGGCGGACTTCGCACCGATTGGCGGGGTAACCTCGGTGCGTTCCAGCCCGGGGTACGCGGTGGTGCTGCGCCGCAGCTCGGTACCCAGGTGGTAGGCGATCTCGGCGACCGGCCTCTCCTGGCCGTCGTACACGGTTCTGGTCCACTGCGGGAGGCTGGTGAGTGCGGGGTTGAGCAGGCCGCTGCCGGCATCGCCGGCGTTGTGCACCGGCTGGGAGGCCGTCGTGGTCAGGCCCCGCGCGTCGTAGCCGGTGATCGCGACGATCCGGCCTCCGGCAGGTGAGTGGATCTGCGCCTCTCGCGTCCGGCCCAGCCCGTCGTAGTAGCTGTGGCTGGTCAGCCACTTGGCACTGGTGCCGGTGCCGGTCAGTAACCGGCGGATGGTGGTTTTCAGTGCCGCAGTCGGCTGGGTCAGCCCGCCTGCCGAGGGGATGTCGTAGGAGAGGGTGGCGCTGGCCGTACCGCCGGAACGTGGCTGGCCGGGTCCCCAGGAGGTGGTGGTGCGTCCGAGGGCGTCGTAGTCCACCTCGGAGGTCTTGCCGTTGACGTCCACCTGGCTCAGCGTTTCGCCGTGCTGATTGGAGGCGCGGACGGTCTGCGTGTGACCGAGCGCGTTGGTGATCGTGACGCCGGTGGCCGGCCAGCCCAGGGCGGGAGTGTAGGTCGTCCTGGTGGTCTTGTTCAGCGGGTCGGTCATGGTCAGCGACCTGCCGTAGTCGTCGAACGTCGCCTTGACCGTGGAGAACGTGCTCGCGGCGGCGTAAGAGCGCACCTCGGTGACGTTGCCGTCAGTGGGCTTGTTCGTCGCCGGATCGGTACCCGAGTCGTACAAGGAGATGACCTTGCCGATCAGCGTGCCCGCCGTACAGTCGTCACCGGCGCGCTTCTCCACTACGGAGGGGAGTTCGAGTATCCAGCGCCCGGTGTCGGTGTTGCGGGCGTAGGTGGTGCTGGTACAGGTGTTGTCGGCAGCGGTGGTGGTGTCGCCGTAGTCGTTGACCTTGGTCGGGAGGCCGTAGGAGTCGTAGGTGGTGCGCTCATCGGTGTAGCGCCAGCCGGTGGTGACGGCCTCGCGGGAGACTTCGCGGCTGTTGTTGATCATCAACGGGTCGTAGATGCCAGGGCCGGTGCCGGTGGAGGTGCTGACGTACTCGTATCGGGTGGATTCCACCTCGGCGTAGCCGCCGGGTCCCGGGCCGGGTGGAGTGGTCGGTGGCGTGGTCGGCGTGGGGGTAGGTGTCGGCGTGGGGGTGGGAGTGCTGCCACCTGAGCAGAGGCCGAGGTCTTTCCAGGTGGCGTCGGCGCCGGGCTCGGAGAGGGTGGACGCGGTGGCTTCCCAGTGGTGGCTCTTCCAGGTGACCCGCTGGCCCTTGGCATAGACGAAGAGGTTGAGCCATTCGGGGTGCGTGCAGGCCAGCATGCGTGCCGCCGGTCGGCCACTGCCGTGGCCGCTAGCCGCTCGGGTGATGGGTCGTCCGGCGGCGGGCTCGGGTTCGGCGGCGGGTGGAGCCTGAGACGCGGGTGCGGGGGCTGCGGCGGGGGCGGGGTTGGTGATGGTGGTGGCGCGCCAGGTCTGCTCTTGCAGGGTGCGGCCGGCCAGGACGCGGAGGTCGTTGTAGGTGTTGCCGTCGAAGTCGGTGACCTGGGTGTGTTTGGCGGTGCCGTCCGCGCGGGGGTCGTCGTACATGCCGCGGTAGAAGGTGCTGCTGGTGACGCTGAAGTCCTCGGGTGCGGGGCCGCTGCCGGTGATGGTGCGGACCGTCTCATAGCCGCGGAAGTCGTCCCAGTCCTCGACCAGTACCTTGCAGTACTCGTTGGTGGGGCGTCCGCAGACGATCCCGTTCTGGGTCTCGGCCTGGAGGTAGTTGAACGGGCGGGCCCACGCGGGGGTGCCGACGTACTCATACCGGGTCACCACGTCGGGGGATCCGCCGACCTGGTCCTTGTCGGTGACCTGGGTGGTCAGCCACTTCAGGTAGACCGCGCGGGCGGTGCGGGCGATGCCGCCCTCGTCGTAGTAGGTGCCCAGGGTGGCCAGGTAGCAGTCGCGGGCGTTGGCGTCCCAACCGGAGGTGGGGTAGCCGGAGGGGAAGGGGCAGGGTTTGGCCTGGCCGTAGGAGATGTCGGTGCGGCCACCGAGTCCGTTGTAGACGGCGGACATCCGCGGGAAACGGACGCGGGCCTTGCCCTGGGCGTCGTTGTAGTCGGCGCGGTTGTCCAGCAGGGTCGCCTCGAAGTCGACCGGCGGCAACGGATTGTCGGGGCCGGTGCCGGCCAGGCCGACCGGGCGGATGGTGTCCAGCCACAGCACCGGACCGGCCGGCGGCAGCGGGTCCAGGATCTGGGTGTACACCCACTTGTAGCCGAACTCCAGGCGAGTTACCTCGTCCCAGCCGCCGGTGGTGTTGGCGGTGGAGGTGACGATGGTGTTCAGCCGTTTGGTGATGAAGAACGTCGGCCCCAGTCCCGAGCACGTTTCGATCTCGCCGGGCGTCCCGGAGGGGCAGTCCAGCTCATCAGGGGTGTCGTTGTCCCAGGGGACGCCGGAGCTGGGCGGGGTGCCGCGATCCACCGCGTTGTAGACGACCTTCGCGATCGGGGTGGTGCCGGTGATCTGCTTGTTGTGGCCGTATTCGGCCTGCTGCAGGTAGCCGCCCCGGTCATAGGCCAGCCGGGCGTCCATCGGGTCCCACGGGAAACCGGGCTCGCACAACGCCCCGTGGATCATGCAGTACCAGTTCTCCTCCCGCTGGTAGCGGTAGTCGACCAGGTTGCCGTTGGTGTCGAGTTCCTGGTCCAGGTTCCACCGCCACGGCGCGAAGCAGAATCCGGGCAGTTCGCTGCTGCTGTACTTGTCCCGGCACGGTTCCCCGGCGTCGTCGCCGATGAACGGGGTCTGCCACATCGCGTCCCGCCGGTACCCGAACCGGAACGACGTGCCGTCGGCGGTCGTGACCAGCCAGAACGGCTGCTGGGTGACGCCGGAGGTGAGACGTTCGATCTTCCAGCCGTAGTCTTCGGCCGTCTTGTATCCGCCGGTCGCTTTGTCCTTCACGATCGCCGAGGACTTGCCCTCCAAAGAGAGCACCAGGTCGGAGGTGGTGTAGTCGGTGGTCGCCGCGTCGCCGTCGTTCTCATCGGGGGACTCCCAGCACAGGTGCTTCCAGTCCCGCTGCCCGGGGTTCTTCCTGGTCTCGTAGACGTCGTCGGCGCACGGCCGGAACTTCTGCTCGATGAATCCGACGCCGGCGTCCCAGCCCATCCCGGCGACGGAGGCCTGGTTGTTGGTGTAGTTGGTGAGGCTGTCCACCCCGGAGGAGGAATACGAGATCGCCAGGTCGGGGCCGGGCCCGTTGACCGACGGCGGGACCGCGATCGGGTAGGAGTAGGAGAACCCGCCGCCGGACAGCCCGACCTGCCAGGTGCCCGCCGGCTTCAGGTCGGTCGCGGCGAAGTTGGTGGTCCCCGACCCGGGGTCCTCCGCGGCGGCCGCTGCCGCGAGCACGTACACCGACTCCGCTACGCCGGTACCGGCCTCGGCCACCGCCGCGATCCGGCTGTTGCCGGTGTCGTTGCGGACCGGGATCGTCGCAGCCGACCTCGCGGCCTTCGCACACGCCGCGTCCGGCTGCTCTCCCAGCACACACGCCGGCATCCGGATCAACGTCAACCTTGAGGCGGCGTCCCCGGGGAGGCCGCTGCGGAACCCGGCGTAGTCCACCCCGATCGTGACCTTGCCCGTTTTGCTGTCGCCGTCGGTGCGGGCCAGCCGGACCGCCAGCCCCATGCCGCCGAGCCGCTTGGCGACATCCGCGCCGAAGGTCTCCACCCGCGCCTTGGCGGGGGTGTCCGGCCCGGCGGCGGCGAGGGTCACCGGCGAGTTCGCCACCCGCACCGCCGCAGCTCCCAAGTTCACGTCCGCAGCGGCGGCCTTCGGCCATACCGGCGCCGCAGCCTCCCGCTCCGTCAGCGGCGCGTCCTCCGCACCCGTGGTGGCCGCGACCTTCTCGATCTCCCGCCCGTCAACCGACCGCTCCTGCGCGGCCGAGCCGGATAAATCGGGTTGCAGGATGTCGCTCACCACGCCCACGCCGGCCATCGCCACTACCAGCACCAGAGCACAGATCAGCCAAATTCGGACACGCCAAACGTCCACGCCGCAGCCTCCCAATAGCTAAGAAACCCGCGACGCAACGCGTGGCCGTCGCCCAACTCATAAGATCGCGATAAAGACGATCACCTGGACTATTGATCAACGACAGCCGACTGGTCAATGCGATCATCGCGATGCGATGACAACGAAGGGTGACGATACCTAGACGAACTGGTGCGAATGAGACACATCGCCCCAGGTCATCGCCGAGTCAACCGTCATGTCAGTCAAGAACCGCCGTTGATAACGATTCGACCTCGGGGCGGCGCTCGTCGACGCCACCTGCCTCGAACTCACCGCCAAGGCAGGAAGACGGCGGAAGGCACTGGTCCGCACGGAGTCTGGTGGTGGCACTTACGACTTTGTCCTGGCTCACCCGCCCAAGGCGACGGTTGACATACTCCGTCGAGGGTTCACCATCACTGACGACATCGGCGCCGCGATCTTGCGCCTGCGCAGACAGCGCCTGCGCCAACATCACCTGCTGACCGGCGCGGCCAGCCACGTGGCCACTCCAAGTCTCCGCTGCAGGCCCCGATCCTGACACGGGTCGCCTGGCTCCTGGTGACCGGCAGTTATGGCGGCGAGCTCATAGTGCAGCCCTCGTAGCTGTGCTCCCCGCCGTACCGTCCACGACGGCGCAAGCGCCTCCCTCATCACGGGACCGTCCAGCGCAGCGCCCCGGCAAGCCGTCTCCACGGAGATCACTGTCATCTCGGGTCAACCAGTCCCTGAAAAACGAGCTACACCAGGGCGATCGTCGCCAGTTCACGGAGCCGCTCCTTGAAATCAGGCCAGCTCTCGGAGAGCGCAGCTCTGGCGTAGGTAAGGCCATCAAGGCGCCGCGCGTCCCCGTCAAGGGAGCGCAGGCAGTGGCGGATCGCGTTCGCGGCGACCCATCCCGTCCATCGCCAACTGTCCTGTTCTCGCTCAGCATGGGACATACCAGCCCAGTGCTGTCCCAGATCTTCATGCACAGCGTCAATGGCGTCCAGAGCCGCTCCATCGACCGGCCTTCCCTCCCATGCCCCCTGCAGCGCCTCGCTGACTCCAGGTACGGCGTCATGCTGGAAACGGAGTGCCATCTCGTAAACGACGCGCAGCAGAACCGCACGCCTGGCATGTTCGGGAGCGAGGCGGATACGGGCGTCCAGGTCCGGCTCGTGGTGCCAGAAGCCGATCGGCGGCAGATCGGAGGAGATCGGCGTGTCGATGACCACTGCAGGCTGGGGCCGCTCGAACCAGTCGGCATCCAGGTGCGCCCCGGTACGCGACTCCACGATGGCCATGGCCGTAGCCTTCTTCGCCGGCCATGGGACCCCGATCGTACGGTCCAGAGCCACCCACTCCGCGTACAGGCTGCCGGGATCCGAGCCAGACGCGGAGCTCCCCTCGGCGAGGTGGGCGAGAACCTGCCCGTGCGCGGCATAGGACAGATGGACGCTCCCACTGATCGTCCACTCCAAATGCCACACCTGAGCATTCACGCTGAGCCATTGCAGGACCTGAGGAGCCGAAGCGTACGGATAGTTCTGAGTCTGGACGAGCATGGTCGTCGACCCGGAATGATGGAGCCGAACGGCCTCGCGATCCATCGCCTCGTCAACATCGAGCTCCACTATTGAAGGATGCCCGCCGCCGGTCATGCGGGCTGCCGTCTCATCCAGCGAGAGATGCCCGGTAACCGGCCGGACAACCGTCCACGAAAGGCCGTCCGATACTCCGGCAATGCCGTCTTGAAGAAGCTGTGCGTAATGTGCCACTAGCGCTTGGAAGCTCATGCCTATCCTGACGACTGTAGGTAACGAAGGTGGCCATTGTCGCGGCCGACAACGGTGGGCCGTGGCCGTCACCCGGCGTGCCGGAGAACTGCTCAAGCAGGCGGTGGCCCCAAAAGACGCTTCTGCAGGCCGGGTGCCATCTGATCATTACAGTCGCTGAGCAGGCCGGCAGTGTGCAGCAGGACTCTGAGTTGCCCGTCTGCGAGGGTTACCGATTCGGGTGCGCAAGGAGTTCCGTCTGCATGTGGGTGCAGCCCGAGTATGGCGCCCTGGACAGGGACGGCCAATTGCCGCAGCTCGTTGGCACCCCAGCGCAGCAAGTCCTCCGCCGTGGTCAGGAGTTCCGTGCCCCACCGCTCTACTGCGCGTTCGCTGCTGTCGACAGTCACCTGGTCGTCGTCACCGGTAAGCACGCCATCTTCGGCCAGCATGTCGGGCAACCTTCGAGTTCGTGCCGTCTCCGCGTACATTGCGTGTCAGTCGGGACGGGGCCCTGACGACACGTGACGGGGCGTGCGAACACGCACGGAGCACGGCGTCAGCCGCGCACCAGATGTAGGCGAGCGCGGGGTGACAGCCTACGTATGCGGCCAGCAGCCAGAAGACATACAGCACGCATTGTCGGTGGGCCGGTTTATGGTGAGGCAGGACATCGGGAGTGCCCATGGATGATCTCCTCGCAGCCTGTCGTACCCAATTGAGCAACTGGGCGTCAGCGTTCGCCCGTGAGCGAGGCCTGACCGCTCAGGCCTTGCGGCTCCAGCCGCCGCTCGACGTGGACGAGGCCAACGGGCTGATCCAAGCTGTCGGCGCGGGGCTGGTGGAAATACAACCCGATGGAGTGTTCCAGCTCGCCGGCGCGGCACCCGGCAAAGGACCTTACAACCTATTCTCAAGAGGTCCGGCCCCGATACTCAATCGCGAATACTTGGTGCAGATCACGGCCTTCTCCGAGTTGGTAATCGAGCACCGCTGGCCGGCACAGCGGGTGGCGTTCGAGTACGACGCGTTCGATCTGGCGACCTTTGACCAGACTGGACGGCCAGTAGTGGTCGCAGAGGCCAAGCGCGATAGCGCGTCGCTGGACCGCATGCTCAACGAAATGCGTGCCGCGACGATTGGCCAGGTCACAGCGCCGATGGATACAACACAGCGTAAAACCGCCGCGCTGTCGAGGCTCGGTTCGACGGTGTTCTGGGCAGTGGCGCCGGGCGTGCGACGCGCCTTTAACATCGAGATCGATGGGTACGGCGTGCCTCAGCTCAGTCCTCGCGTGGCCCTGCCGGCAGGGCCACGCGCTGATTTGGATTGCCCGGTGTGTGGATCCGAAGACGATGTGCGAGGCAGCCCGCTGCCTGATGGACGCATCCGCCTGATCTGCACCACCTGTGACCATCACTGGTCGCGGACACCCCGAAACCCTTGCCGACGCTGCGGAGCCGCAGATGTCGAAGTCGGCACCTACCGGGGCTGGGCCTACGACGACCCCGATGCCGCCGCTGACGACGTATCCGCACCCTGGCACTACGTCGACTGGAACGTCTACCGATGCCAACGATGCCACCACGTGTGGCAAGCGGGCCACCGCGCTGATCGAAGGGCTGAAGCGAGTTCTGAACTTGCGTAGGTGCGCTGAACCTTCGAATGGCGTTCCCGACGGGAGTTACCGAGGATTGATCACTGGCAAGATTCGGTAAGGCTGAGCAGCACACACATGCGTGTAACCCGAAGCGGCGATATATAGGGGGCGATATGGCTAGAGGGCCGGAGGCCAATGAGTGGCCTTCCCCTCATAGCGTGGAGACCGAACCGGAAGAGGTTTGGTCGTGGTGAGGTGGCCCTGCTACGGGGGGAAACTCAACTCGGGGCACACCATCTGCCAGTTCGCGGACCACAGACGCACGCGAATCCTCAAGATCATCGACTTGGCCGCCCAGCCTTCTGATCCTTCGCTTCCTGATCAGCAGATGACGAGACCCGCCAGCGTGTGCTGACGGGTCTTGGCGTGCAGGTGGCGTGGAGGGTTTAGTCACACGAGCAGGACGGGCTGAGGGGTCGGTCAGGAGGTGGTCGCCGGGTGCGGGTTGCCGAGGTACGGGAACCGGTCCAGGGTGTCGGTGTGCGGCTTCAGTCCGGTGGGCGGGGCCTCGTTCTTGGTGAGGAGCGCGACGCGGATGTTGATGACGTCTTCGGTGAAGGTCCGGCCGTTGGGGTAGGCGGCTGGCTTGGACGGGTCGAAGTGCAGCACGTCCGGCAGGAGGCCGTGCTCGTCGATCGCGGCGATGGCCTCCTCGCGTGAGTAGCCGCCGGTGTGGCCCAGCAGGTGGACGAACTGGTCGGTCCAGTTGTCCCGGTCGTTGACCGGCTCGCCGGCGTTGTAGTCCTCTTTGGTGTCGTTGGTGTTGAAGAAGCTGCTCATGGACGGGTGTCCGGCGCGGTCGGCGTGGACGAGTTCACCGTCGCGCAGGACGCTGCACCGGCCCCAGATGTGCAGTTCGGGGTTGGGTGCCAGTTCCGCGGTCGGCACTTCGATGGCCATGGAGAAGACGTTGGCCGTGAGGTTGGAGTCGACGCCGGTCCACGGGGACTTCCCGCCCAGATGGGGGGCGGTGAAGTTCCGCTTGCCGCTGGTGTCGAACAGGTTCTTGATTCCGTCGTTGTCGAAGAAGAAGGCGTCGCTGCGGCTGCCTGCGGCCACCTTGTAGTCGCCGCTGGTGACCACGTTGGCCTGGGGGGCGAAGGAGACGGCCGCGTCCGACACGATCTTGGCGCCGGCCGCCTCGGGCTTGCGGGCCTCCGCGCCGGTCGCCATGAAGACGCTGTAGGTCTGGGAACCGTCGGACGCTGGCGGGCTGAAGACCCAGCTGAAGGCGATGTCGGTCAGGTAGTCGCCGTCGTTGTCGATGTCCAGGCGGTATACGGCGTCGGGGTGCAGGGCGTCCGCGACGGGATTGGCGTTGAGAATGATGACGGTCCTGCCCGGGTCTCCTGGTGCCGAGAAGGCGTAGAGGTCACACAGGTCGAGACGCTGGTCGCCGAGGGGTGGCCCGAGGCTGAGGCCGGTGAAGTGGTTGGACATGTCATGCCCTTTCGTGACTTGCTCATCAGGCAACCACTGGAACGTTCCAGCAACCATTTCCCGTGGCGCGGTCACGTCCGTGGAGTGGTGTGCGAGTTGATCTCTGCTTGATCCTGTTTCTGCAGGTTAAGCCCTCCCTGCCCAAGTGAACGAGAGGTATGGGCCGGCGGCGAGCCGCTCGGCCCGGCCACGCGTTCCTCGCCTGGTTGGCGCGTTCGTCGGAGCCTTGCGCCGATCGGTGGCGTGAGCCCGCGTGCTCTGGCCCGGACATACGCGAACTGCGGTCTGGGGAGGGGCAGGACCGGCTGGCCGGGCAGCGGGACGTGACGCGTGCCGTGTCCGCCCTCCAGGACGACTTTCCGCGCGGAGCGGGCCGGGTGGAGCTGGGCGTCGTGTTCGCCGAGCACCCGAGCGGGCCCGGCTACGTTGTACCGGCGGTCGGGCTGCGCCTTCCGCCGCCCCGCGACGGCCATCCCCTCCGGCTGACGGACGGCACCGTCGCCCACCTGCCCGCGCCGCCGTGGACCATGGGCTGGAGCTGGGATCCGGGCGGTGGGAAGATGCAGCAGTTTCACCAGGGGCGCCGCCGTGGCTGACCTGTGGGCGCGGGCCCACGAACGGATCGACGCTGGGGACCACGCCACCGCGGCCCGGCTGCTGGAGAAGTTGGACGAACCCGGGGCAGACATCGCCGACGTGGTCGACCTCGACCTCGCCCGCTGCCGACTGGCCGCCGTCTCCGAGGACCACCGCGCCCTCTTCGCACCGGCGCTGGCCCGGATCGCCGAGCGGACCGACGTCGACGGCGACCCCATGCTCGCCCCCACCTGGTACTTCTACCGCGTCACCGGCGACCTGCTGACGTATGGCGCGACGACGGCCGAGCACGTCGGAGAGTGCGCTGAGGTGATCGGGCGCCTGGGCGTCGAGGCGGAGACCGTCGAGATCCTCACGAAGCTGCTGGTGAACCTGCACGCCTACGGCCAGGAAGGCCTGGCGGGTCCGCTCCACCGGTGGGCGGCGCGTCTGGAACCACCCGGGCGCACGGACTGGGACACCTGGCACGAGCTGGCGTACGGACTGCGGACCACCGGTGCCGGGGCCGAGGCCGAACGCATCTGCACCGCCGTCCTCGACACCGCGCCCGACGGCCGTACGCGCGTCGGAGCCGCCGTCACCCTGAGCCTCCACCTGGCGGCCGAGCGGCGCCACGACGAGGCCCGCGTGCCGTCCGACGGATAGAGCCGACCGTGCGCAATGTGAGAAAACAGGGGAATGGACGTCTCAGCTCAGATGTGGGAACGCCTCCTCGTGGCCGGAACCGCACATCAGTTCCGCCCTGGGGACGTGCTGCTCCACCAGGGCGATGCCCCCTCCCACGTAGTCTTGCTGTTGTCCGGCCGTGTCAAGGCGCTGCTCCATCTTGCAGACGGAGAAGTCCTCCTCCTCGGGGTCAGGGGAGCAGGTGAGATCCTCGGTGTGATGGGCGTTCTCAGCGGCAGCGACCGTTCCGCGACGGTCATCGCCCTCGACGTGTGTGTGACACGAATGCTTCCGGCCGAGCGCTTCCTCGCGTTCGTGCGGTCGCCGGAGGAGCAATTGGTGCTGCTCCGGCGGGCCATGCTGCGGATCCGAGAAGTCGAAGCGTGGCGGGCTGAGATAGCGACGCTCCCGGCTCGCCTGCGTGTCGTCCACGCCCTGCTTCGCCTGGCCGTGCCGGTGCCGGGCACACCACTGGAGGTCAAACTCACCCAGTCTGAGATCGGCCATGCGGTCGGGCTGTCGCGAAGCGTCGTCGCCGCCGAACTGGCTCGCTTGCGCGAGAGGAAGATCGTCACGACGGCCGACGGGAAGGTGGTCATCAACGACACGGCGATGTTGCGCGCACTGGCCGCCTCGGGACCAGGCAATGTCTGATTCAAGACACTGTCCCTGACGGTTTCCCTGCATCGTTGGCAGGACCCAACCCTCATCAGGGAGGCCTGGCCATGGAAAAGCACCGCACCCTGCTCACCGTCGACGCCGAGAAGTTCAGCGCGCACCGTGACTCCGAACTGCCGCGTCTCCACATGAAGATCCGCCACGTACTCGCGGCAGCCTGCTCGGCGAGCGGCCTCGCCGGCACCTGGAAATCCGTCCGGTTCCTTGAGAGCACGGGCGACGGGATCCTCGCCATCCTTCCAGAGGAGGCGATCCCCGCACTCGTCGACTCCTTCCCTCTCCGGCTTCAGGACGCGCTGGCCGCGGTGGCTCCAAAACTAAGGGCCGCCGGACTGAGGCTACGCCTGCGCGTCGCGCTGCACGTGGGGCTTGTCGACGACGAGCGAGCCGAGGCGCCGGGCATCTCGGCCGCCACCATCGACGTGTGCCGCCTGCTCGACAGCGCGCCTCTTCGTGACGCGCTACGGCAGAGCGATCCGAATGTGACCTTCATCGCTCTCCTTCTGTCGCAAGAGGTCTTCACCACGTATGTCGCAGGGGGGAGGACCAGGTTGCGGGAGAGCCAGTTCACTCCTGTGCAAGTCGCGGTGAAGCAGTTCTCCCGCACTGCCTACCTGCGTGTGCCCGTTCCCTCCGGCGCGTACGAGCCGGAGCTGGCGGTGGACACCGCCGAGCCCGCTCCAGCCCCATCACCGCCCGCCGGCGGGATCTCACTCAACGGGGTCACCATCAATGGGCAGGGCTCACAGAACATCCTCGGCAACACCGTCAGCGGCGACTTCAATGCGGAGAAGTCATGACCACGATCGAAGACCTCACGATCAACGGTGACGACTCCCAGAATGTCATCGGAAACACCGTTGGACAGAGCCTCATCATCAATCAGATCAAGAACGTGCGCGGCCGTCCCTCGATGTTCCTCTCCGAGAAGTACATCGCCGGTCGTGTGAGGGTCTACGTGCCCGCGCTCAACCACGATCAGATCGCCCATGTCCTCGCCCGGGACAACACGGTCGCGGTATCGGGACCGGACGGGGCGGGCGTGGTCACGACTGCCATCGCGGTGCTACGGCAGGTGCGCCCCGGCCTGCGGATCCAGTGGTTCTCCGCAGTCGAGGACGACGTCGATCAGGTGGCGGCCAAGACTCGGTGCCACGGATACCTGGTGCGTGCCCGCGACGAGGACTCTTGGCGGCTGCGATCCTTCCTGGAGGCCTTGCGCACCTCTGATGGATTCGCCGTCATCGTCGGCACAGCGGTTGAGCTGCGGCGCTTCGCCGACTTCCTGCAGGCTGTCGATGTCGAGCCGCCGCCAGCCGAAAAGGTCTACCACAGTCACCTCGCCCGTCGTGGCCTCGAGGAGTCCAGCTGGCCGTACTGGGGGCGAGGGCTTGAACTGCTGAAAGAGGCCTCCCCCAGTGACGCGCGCCGTCTGGCGTTGCTCGTCGACGAGATCGGGCGGGAGGGGGGTGACGAGTTGGATGTGGAACGTGCTTACTTAAGGTGGGCCGAGGAGCTCGCAACCTGGTTCGGATCGCATCAGAATCTGCTGGACCAGACCTTGATGATCGCTGCGGCCGCGATAGCGCCGGCCGACGAGATCCAGGTCTACGGAGCAGCGCTGTCCCTGGCCCGGCGGCTGGAGATCAAGCCGCCAGGTGGGGGTCTTGCCTGGACTCCGACCAAGAGCCTCATCGACTTGCTGGAGACCGGGCGCGACAACGACCGGGTCTTCTTCCGGCGGCATGGGTACGAGAAGTCGGTCCTACGGCACGTCTGCGTCGAATATCCACTAGCCCGGATGGAATTGCTTTCCTGGCTCTCAGCCCTGCCCACTGATGATGTCCTAGCGTTGGAGGCGCCGCTCAGCCACCGGCTCGTCGGAGTGTTCGCTGACCTTGCCGCCGGCTACAACGCGCCGGAGAAGATCACTCAAATGGCGAGGTCATGGTCCGAAGACAATCACGACCTGGCCTATCTCGTGCTCTCCCAGACCTGCCTTCACCCAGTCGTGGGCGGACGGGTGCGGCAGAAGCTCTACGAGTGGTCAAGGCAACGTCAAACGCCGCAGACCCTGAAACTGACGATCGTCCGGGTCTGCGAGATCCTCGGCCAGACCCACCCGTCGTTAGCCCTGACCAGACTCCGCTATCTGGCGACCTTCGGTAACGAGCAGGTTCGGCAGGAAGTCTTCGAGGTCGCTCGGTCACTTGCCGAGTTCGACTCCGGGACGGTCTTTATGACGGCCCTGCACTGGGCGAGAACTGCCACCGACAACTCTTTCAAGGACGCGTTCAGGCGACTCAACGTTGCGATGCGCCTGTTGCTCGATCTCCTCCCAGACTTCGGTGACGCTGAACTGCGGGCGGTAATGGAAACCCTCGACCAGTTGGTGTCCGACGGCCACCCCCGCCTCCGTTCCTACATTCTTTCCTGGGCCTGCGCGCTGGCCGCCGATCACAGAAGTCCGGTCCTCACCCTGGCCCTGACCCTCGCGGCCAGCGGCGAGGACGGTACACCCAACACCAGAAGGACCTTCGGAACCGATCTCTTCCTATCTCTGGTCATCTCCCGTGACTTCCAAGGTCTCTCGTCGATTCTGACCTCTGCGCCCCCGATCGATCCTCTGATCTACAACTCGCCCTGGCGCATCGCCCTCCATAATCCAGGCGTCTTCTCCCATTTCGACAAGGCTCTGCGCCTGTGGCTGGATACCGCCGCCGCCCGAGAGGACTTGCGACCACCCCTGGTCTCTGCTCTCGTCACCGCCGCCCACTGCGACCCACTCCGCCGCCAACGCCTGATCACCAGAGTTCGGGCTTGGGCGGCCGGTAACCCCTACCGCCGCACCGTCAAGGAAGCCATCCTCATCCGGGCCCTGCTCCCGGAGTGGCACCGCTGGCTGCTGATGCTGTGGGTCCGCCTCCGCACCACCTTTACCCCCGGCATGTAGACGAGTTACGGCAGCCGGTGCGGAGTCCACCACCTATCAGCCAGCGTGCTTGGCTATCTCCGCGTCTTGGTCCCAGGTTAGTGACCTGCAGAGTTGTTCGGGCAGCGTGGTGATGGTGGCGGAGACCGGCTCGGCGGAGTCCTCCACGAGTATCGACATGCCGCTTGAACTGCATGGATCAATTTTTGGCAGGCGCAGGGTGCCCGTAGCCGGTCTTGCTATCGCAGCCATGGGACTCGTCGTCGCACCCGGTGTACAGGCCGCAGACCAAGACGACGTTCTTCGGGGGAAATGGCGCTGCAAGGCCGAATGGACCTACAAGTAACAGGCTCACATGCCGCCACCGAGAGTTGGGCGGCGTCCCTCTCAGTCCTCTCGCCGGCATCGTGACGGGTGACCGCTTCACTCCCTCCGCCTAGTTCTGTCTAGCAAACGGTGTATTTCGGTCTTACATCTATCAACGGGTCGAGGGCGGATATGCGTATCAAATATTCCTCCGTCCAGTTCAAGCCACATGCCGGTACTTTTAGGACGCCGCCGAGTCGATCGGATCGACGGATATCGCATGATTCCAGCGAGCTGCAAGCAATCGTCAACTCTCTTAGCCTAAGATTTATAGGCGGCTACATGGGCTTGGTCGTCGAGTTATTCGATGAGCTTTCACTCGGCATAGGGAGGTCGGATGGCGGACGCTAGCGGATGGTTCGCACTTGGCGGAGCACTCGGCGGTGGAGCAATCGGGGCTATCGCCACGTTGCTCACCAACAGGTGGCAGGCACAAAGTGCAGAAAAGAGCTGGCAAGTCGAACGAGAACGACAATTACGTCAAGAGCGGCGGGAGACATACGCGAAGTACTGGACTGCTTGGAACTCGCTGATCCGAGTGCTTGAGAACTTCTACACCGACCAAGCGGACGGAACTCTGAAACGGATAGGAGGCGCTGAGGCGGAGTGGCGTCAGACCATCGATCCCATGTTCATTATATGTGGTCAAGACGTCCTCCAGGCAGGAATCGCTCATGTCAAGGTCACTGAGATCAGGATCGCTGCCGCCTTAAGGGGTAACCTGACGGATGGGGCTGGCAAGTCTCGCGCTCTGAGCCGCGCCATGCGAGCGGACCTGGGCGTTTGACGCACTGCGCGGCGCTACCGTCGAAGCCAGGACAGACCCTTTAGACCGACCATGGCGCGCATTGAATGGCACATGCTAAGAGCAAGCCTGATTCGCACTGGCAGTAGGAGTTACAACAGATCGGCGCAAGTGGCTACCTGCTGGTCGTTCACGTGCGACGATCGGAAGCTCAGACAGCTAGGCACCAGACAAATGCCTCACATCTGGAGCTTATTATGCTCGGTCCGTGACCGTTTCTTGACTGTAGCTTGGTATCCGTCGGATGCTGAGCTGAGGCATGTCCCGGTGCCCCGGCGTGGAGGGAATGTCTGGTGCAGAGTGACGTCACGCGGGCTCATTACGACCGTTTGGCCGATACCTATGACGAAAACTGGGCCTACAGCCCTGAGTTCATCGCATGGATGACCAGCGGCATCCTCGCGCGGTTGAAGCTCGCCCGAGCCGATCGCGTGCTAGATGTGGGATGCGGAACCGGCCTGTACTCCTGTGGCCTCGCGGAGCAGGCTGACGTGGTGGTCTGTACCGACCCCTCCAGCGGAATGCTGGCCCAGCTTCCCAACGATGAGCGCCTCCTCCCTGTGCATGCGGGAGCCGAAGACCTCACCCAGGGACGGGTACGGCTGCCGCACGATGGCTACGACGCCATCCTTCTCAAAGAAGTGGTTCACCATCTCCCCGACCCATCCCAGGTCCTCTCCGATCTCAGCGGACTCTTACGGCCGGGCGGCCGGATCCTCGTGGTGATGCTGCCAATGAGCATCGGCTACCCCCTGTTCGACGCCGCGCTGCGACTCTTCCAGGAACGGCAACCGGACCCGCAGGCCATCGCCACCGCCCTCACCGACGCCGGACTGAACGCCGACCTCACCTACGAGGAGTTCCCCCTCGCCTTCACCGTCGAGCGCTACGCCCGAATGGTCCGCAGCCGCTACATGTCGCTGCTGTCCAGCTTCGACGATGCGCAGATCGAGGAGGGCATCGCGGAGATCCGCCGCCGGCATCCCGGCCCCGAACTCCGCTTCCCCGATCGATTCGCCTTCGTCACAGGAGTGAAGGCATGAGCAACGTGGAGATCGACACCCGGCTACACCAGCTCCGCAACGAGCTGGACGACCACTCCCGGGTAGCCAGCCACCTCGGCCTGGACTTCGAACGCCCGATCAAATCCATCGGCGACGGCTACCCCGAGAACGCGATCGCCCTGGTCGGCAAAATCACCGAACGGATCCTCAAACAACTCTGGCGCCACCACAACATCCCCGGCGACCCCGGCGGCAAAGCCCTCAACGAACTGATCAAAGGCGCCCAGCCGTACATCCCCAGCAGCAACGTCCTCGACGCACTCCGAGACGTACAACGGCTACGCAACCGCTCCACCCACGACGGCTACGAAATCGCCGACGAGGATGGCCTCACCGCGGTCCGCCGGCTGCTGGACGTACTGGCGTGGTTCAGCAGCACCGGCAGCGGCATCCTCAGCGGCGACGTACCCAAACTCGCCCCCGAAGTGGCCGTCAAAGCCGAGTTCCTCGCCGGGCTGTACCTGACGCTGGACTTCAAGCCGGTCAAACGCTTCGAACTCTCCCGCAACACCCTCTACCAGCTGTTCTTCCGCGAACACGGCCTCCGCAGCGAATACATCGAACTACTCCTGAGCAAGAACGTCGACGATGTCATCCAAGTCCTGGACGCCACCGGCGGCGAGCTGCTGCAAACAAAGCTCCCCAAACTCACCCGCTTCCTGATCCTGGACGAACACGACAACGGTCAGGCTCCCAGCCCGCTGAGCGAGGACTACCGGGTCCTCACCTACGAGCGGTTCATGGACGCCTTCGTCGACCTGGACCGGCACCTCACCGACGTCATCAGCGCCTACCCCGCCCTGATCGGCCCAGAAGCGCTCACCGTCTCCGGCGATCTGCTCACCACCGACGAACGCACCGGCGAACAGCAGATCTCCAAAGTCGGCGCCGCCCACCAACTCCTGGACGAAGTAGCCGCCACCGGCGGAAACCTCCTCATCGTCGGCCGCTCAGGCAGCGGCAAAACCACCCTGCTCAAACAACTCGTCGCCCGCTCGGCGACCGCGAGCCGCCGCCGATACCGCTTCTACCTCGACATGAGCCTCAAACGACACGACGAGGACTTCCGCGAGTTCCTCACCCGCACCCTCGCCCCATACATGACGGTGGAAAGCGGCTACGTCTTCAAGGTCTTCCACTACTTCGCCCGCTCCGGATCGGTGCTGTGCGCGCTGGACGGCATCGACGAAGCCGTCCCCTCCATGACCCAGGCCGGGTTCCTGGAACTGTTCACCGAACTCGCCCAGGTCCTATCCGCCGAATCCGCGGTCATCACCACCTCCCGCGTCTCCTTCCTCGAAGATTCCCCCCAGGTCCGGCGCCTGCTGGACGGCACCCCATGATCTCCGAGAAACTCGTCCAGCAGCTGCACGCCCAGGGCGTGAACCCACTGCTCGTCCCCCGCTTCTCCGCGCTGCGCCTGCACGACGTCACCACCACCGCCGCGACCCCGCTGGAGTTACGCCTGGCCGAGGCACTCGACCGCCCCCCTGGCGACCTTCCGCATCTGGCCGATCTGGCCTGGCAGCACATCACCCAGGTGACCGGCTCAGCCGACCTGGCCCCGATCACCGCCTACTTCGGGTCGGCGTTCCTCCGCGACCAGGCCACGTTCAGCTTCGTCGACATCGTCAACCACCTGGGCATCGAGGTGTTCGAAGGCGGACGCCTGACCTACGACACCTTCCGCCTGTGGCCACTGTTCCGCCCGGCCGGCCCGTCCGAGGTGGCCTTCGCCCATTCGGCCTACCAGGAACTCCTCGCCGCCGAATACCTCCGCCACCCACCCAACCTCGACTCCGCCCCCACCACCCCGCGGCTGACCGAGCAGGTACGCGAGTTCCTCCACCGCCGATCCCAACCACCCCCCGACCCGGCCGGGGACTGCGTGCTGCCCACCGGAACGTACCTGGTCGGACCGAGCCACCACCTCATGCTCAAACGCATCGACCAACCGGTCCGCTTCGACCGGTTCCCCGTCACCGTCGCCCGCTACAACCAGTTCCTGCAAGCCGTACGGCGCGACGGCTCCCAGCAATGGGACCACCCCGACAAACCCGCCGAGTTCTCCCACGAACCCTGGCAAGAACGCCTCCGCCTGCAGGACTACTTCACCAACCCCGCCTACGCAGACCACCCGGCGATCTGCATCAACTACTGGAGCGCCTACGCCTACGCCCGCTTCGACGGCAAACGCCTCCCCACCAGCCTGGAATGGGAAGCCGCCGCCCGAGGCACCGACGGCCGGCTGTTCCCCTGGGGCGACCACATCGACCTGAACCTGGTCAACTCCGCCGACACCTGGAGCGGCCGCCCACTGATCACCTACGAAGCATGGCGGGAAGAACTCGACCGCGGCCGGCTCGGCCAAGCCATGCCCGGCCCCGTCGACGCCCACCCCGGCAACATCTCCCCCTTCGGCATCCGCGAAATGGCCGGCAACGTCTGGGAGATCACCGGCACCGTACTGCACGACCTCAACGAAGTGATCATCTGCGGCGGCTCCTACGACAACCCCTTCCGCGCCCTGCAAACCTCCAGCAAGGGCCTGTCCCGCAGACGCGGCTGCAGCAACGCGGTCGGCTTCCGATGCGTGGAGGACCTGTGACCAGCAACGACCCCGCCCAGCGGTTCGGCCACATCGTCGACCGCATGCCCCTAGGCAGCGGAACCGGCGGCCGCCAAGGCACCTACATCGTCCGCGACGCCGACACCGGCGACCACTGCTCCTTCATGTACGCCGACATCGTCACCGAAGGATTCCGCACCATCCGCACCGGCGAACGCGTCCGCTTCACCACCGACCCCGCCAACCCCGAACACGCGCGCTACGTCGTCCGCCTGGACCTCCCCGACGTCGAGGACTACTACCGGTGACCCGACTCGCCCGCCAAACCCTCATCGTCATCTACGAAGCCCGCTTCCCCAACACACCCACCTGGACCCCGGGCCCGCTGATCTTCCAGCACCGCCACGTCCGCTCCACCACCCAGGCCCGCAGCGACTACTACAGCGCCAAAGCCGCCCGCATCCTGTACGGCACCGCCGACCAGCCACGCCGCTGGCACAACCCCGCCACCCACACCACCGGCGACATCACCATCACCGGAGTCGAACTCCTCCGCGCCACCGACCAACCCGACGCACCCGGACTCATCGCCATCCACCTGCGCCCCCGACCAGGAACCCTCATCGAACTACTCCGCTCCCTGGCCGGACGCCGCGACGCACCCCCACCCGGCTTCGATCCCCAAGACCTCCTCGACGGACAAGCCAAAGTCGAAAGCGGCGGCCGCCCGTTCACCGTCTCCTTCATCACCCCAGCCGGCCAAGGCCTGCCACGGCTCTACCGCCACCCCCGCTACTGGCGCTGGCCCGCCCCCAGCCAATGGCTGTGGGCCATGGCCTCCCGCACCACCCACACCGACTACCCACCCGACCCCAAGAACCTCGAACCCGCCGACGCAGACGTCATCCGGCTCTCCATCGACTGGCACGCCGTCGTCCTACGCGACGCCATGGCCGTCACCGGCCTACGCCCCGACCAAGGCGCAGGCGACACCTTCTTCGGCTACGCCGACCTCTACCTACGCTCCATCTACCTCGACGCCATCCTGCTCGGCATCCTCCAAAACCAGGCCCTCACCCAGCTCGAAGCCCGAATGACCACAGCCCTGGACTCCTCCATGGCCACCACCATGACCCACCTCGAACGCGAGGTCAGCACCTTCCGCCACCAACTCTGGTCCCAGCACCTGACCCCCCGCAGAGCCCCCAACCAACTCCTGGCCGCCTACCAACGCGAACACGCCCTACGAGAACGCTTCGAACAGATCCTCACCGAAATCAGCGACTACAACCGGCTCACCCGCGACGACGAAACCCAACGAGTCAACAGCGCCGTCGTCCTGTTCACCCTCGTCACCGTCCCCGCCGGCATCGCCCTCGCCCTCCTACAAGTCCTCGAAACCCAAGACCCCCGACTCATCACCACCATCATCGCCACCTGCCTCATCCTGACCGCCCTACTCCTGCGAACCCGCTCCGCCCGCCTCGCACTCCACGCCCTCCGCCGCAGATTCACGCCCTGACTCAAGCTACGTTTCTCGAGCGCTCCAAGCTCAAGACTTACAGGCCCAAATTCCGAATGAGTTACCGATATCGAGTTCATCGTCAACCCGGCGCGAATCTAGCATGGCGTTCTGTTCAGCCTATCGACCGCATTCTCATACAAGGTCGAATTATTCCTTTGATGGTTACAGGTCGAATGCTCGCAAGGATTATGGGGTATCCGTAGAGGCGCTCCAGCTCAAGCCGTCGCTTGCGGCGCCTCTCGAAACCAACTGTGCAGCTATGGGATCCCGTCACCGGGCACCCCGTCTACGGTCCGCTCACCGGTCATACCAGCTGGGCGAACGCGGTGGCGGCGGTGCCACTCCCGGACGGGCGAACCCTGCTCGCCACCGGCGGCCAGGACGGGACGGTACAGCTGTGGGACCCTGCCACCGGCTGGCCCGTTGGTGAACCGTTCACCGGCCACACCGGCGCGGTGCTCGCGGTGGCAGCGGTGCCGATGCCGGACGGACGGACCCTGCTCGCCACCGGCAGCGACGACGGAACGGTGAGACTGTGGGCCCCCGTCACCGGCCACCCGGTCGGCGACCCGCTCATCGGCCACATCGGCGGGGTGCTCACGGTGGCGGCGTTGCCGATGCAGGACGGACGCACCCTGCTCGCCACCGGCGGCAAGGACAGGTCGGTCCGGCTATGGGATCCGGTCATTGGTCAGGCCGTCGCGTGTCTGAGCATGGGGTTCGATTGCTGGGCGATGACGGGAGTGGAGGGCGCCCTAGTCGTGGCTGGCACAGGAATGGCGGTTCTGGTGTGGGCCGACGGCCCGGTGGCGTAACGCAGGAGATCGTTTTGGCGATGCGGTACGGCCGTAGCGGTGGGGCGGGCCCGAGCCGGTGGGGTGGCCGCTGCGGTTCCCGGGGTTCGCGCCGATGCTGCATGGGTTCGAGCCGTACACCGCGCTGGTGGCCAAAACACGGCAGACGGTGGCCGATCCGGCGGCCGTGGCAGAGTTTCTCAACGACTGCCGATTGTCGTCGCTGGACAGGTGGCTCATCCGGATCCAGGGTCGGGATAGGCGCCGGGGCCGGTGAGGAAGTGTTCGGCGAAGGTGCGGTGCGCGAGCCGGTAGACGCTCTGGCCAGCTTCGGCGTCCAGCATCACGTACGGGGCTGCCTGGTGGAGTAGGTGGTCGATGTCGAGTTCGGTAACGGGGTGCTCATGGTTGAGGGCGGTGGCCACGATGGTCCAGATGCCGTCGGTGCGGGGCAGGCCGCGGCCGCGGGATAGAGCGAGTGCTTCCAGCAGTGGGCGGGTGGCGGGCCGGTCGCGGGTGAGCCGGTCGACGGCGGCGGTAAACAACGCCCGGTGGTCCTGTTCCAGCAGGTCACGCAATTCCTGGTGGAATTCCGGGGCGAGCAGGTGCGGGGCGGCGATGATCTCGTACACGGCCAGGCGGGCGTAAAGGAACTGCCGGTTCATGCCTTGGATGAGGGTGGCGGCACCGGTGACGGCGGCGTCGGTAGCGGCCAGGTACCCCTGGTCGCGGGCGGTCGCCAGCCGCAATCGTACATACTCGCCGACCGCCTGGGGGTCGCGTTCCACGCGCAGCAACTCGGCGGTACGGCCCAGCGCGTCCAGCAGGTCCTCATCGGCGGTGTCGGGCAGGTCGGGGCCCTCCCGGGTGGAGGACCGGGTCCCGGCCACCACCCGCACCCCGGGCAGGGCGGCCACGCGGCGCAGGACGGACCCGGCGATGGAGATCGGGTCCTCGGCCTCGTCCAGCGCGTCGGCCAGCAGCGTGAACGGCCGTTTTGCGCTGCCCTGCCCGGCGCCGGAGCCCGTCCGATCGGCAAGGCCGGTGAGGAGCCATTCCACGTCGCCGCCGGGCCCGGTCCCGGCCGGGGGACGGCCCAGGCCGGTGTCGGCGGCGAGGCGTTCGATGAGGGTGGCGGTGTTCATCCCGGTCAGGTGAATCACGCTGTCGAAGCCGCTCTGGGGCGGAAATTCACCGGCGGGGGCCGGGGTGAGCAGCCGGTGGGCGATGAGCAGGTCGCGCAGCGGCGGGGTGGTGTGCACCAGGACGTGCCCGAGCAACGCCGACTTGCCCGACCCGGCCCGCCCAGTTACCACCAGCATGCCGGTGTTCTTAGTGCGCAGCCAGACGGCGATTCGGGCCCGCTCGGCGTGTCGGCCGACGAAGTACCAGGCCAGTTCGCTCTGCTCACTATCGTGCGCGGTGGCCAGTTCGGCGCCTTGCGCCTTGGCCAGGAAATGGCTCCGCTGATCGGCGGGCAAGGCAGCGATGAAGGTCAGCAGCTGGGTGTACACCTCCATGGTGGCGCTGACCGCGGTGGGCAGTACCCGCGCCGGGCGGCGGATCGGGTCGGCCCGATATAGCTCCAGCTCCGTCCCGCCGCTGTATTCCAGCCGGTCGCGGAGCTGGCGCAGCAGATCCTCGGGTTTGATCTCCACGTCGTTGACCAGGTAGGCGGCCAGCGCCCCGTCCAGTGCGGCGGCGAACGCGCCGAGTTCCCCAGCACCGTCCGGGGCGCCGACTCCGAGCACCGCGCACCGGATCGGCCGTTCCCGCGAGCGGATCAGTTCAGCGGCGACCAAGTCGGCGAACCGGGCGCCGCCGCAGGCCTCGATCACCACGATCGCCCACGCCCCCTCCCGCTCCTGACGGTGCCGAATCCACTCGGTGATGACAAAGTCAGCGATCTTGACCGGGTCGATGCCGCCCAGGCGCATCGGGTCCGGGGAGTCGTAGATGGCCAGCCATGCGCCTTGGTCATCGACGCTGCCGTGCCCGGCCCAGAACAGCACCGATCCGTCCAGCGGCCGGCCGGAGCGGGTCCATGCTTGCAGCCGCCCGGTGACGGCGGCGAAGTCACGTGCTCCTCCGGCTGGCACCGGCCACGCCACCGGGTCACCGCCGATGCCGGTCAGCGTCTCCTCCACCCGCGCCGCGCACGCGTCAGCCGGTAACGGCGGGTAGGAGGGGGTGGCGTAGTCGCTGTGCGGTAGCGACACCACGGCGAACAACGGCTTCGTGTCCTGCGCGTTGCCGGGGGGGCCGTCGCCTGGCTTGTTGTCGGGATAGCCGGGTGCGGGGGTCGTGGTGCTTGGCATGCTCAGTTCTCCTCGGCCCGCCCGGCGTGCGCGATGTGGCCCTCGGACGGCGGATCCTCGGCGGTGGCCAGCACCAGTTCGGTGATCGCGGACAGGCCGCCGGTCTTGACCCCGATCCGGAACAGGCCTGGGCGGGGCAGCCGCAACCGCCCGGCCAGGTGGTCGGTACGGCTGCGCAGCGTCGGCGGCAGCAGCCCTCGCCCAGCGGTGAGTTCTTCGACGCGGACACTGACCAGTGCCGGATCGGCCGTGCCGCGCACGATCATCTCCCACTCTTGCCCGGCCGTGACCACGTCGGGGACCTCCAGGCCGAGCTGGACGTCACCGGCCAGCCACGGGCCGCGTTCGCGGGAGGCGATCACGGTGCAGGCGTGGATGATGCTCTCGGCGCGGGCAGCGAGCGCGCCGTGCGACTGTGGCAGGAACAGCGGCCGCAGCCCGGCCGGGCACGCCGCATCCTGGTACACCGTGCCGTCCCCGCCCGCATCGGACCGGACCACCCCACCCGACTCGCTCGGACGCAGGCTGTATCGGGCCGCCCGTAAACCCTCCCCGGTCAAGGTTACCGATTGAAGGGTGGGCTGCCGTACCCCGACCAGCGGCCACAGTTCCGGCCACCCCGCCTGCCCGCCAGCGCCCAGCAGCCGGGCCCGCCGCTCCAGCGCCTGCCCGGCCAGCTCCGCATCACCGCCCAGGCCGGCCACATCGGCCGCGGTCAGCCGCCGCGCCGATTCCCCCTCATCTACGCACCGGTAGGTCGGCAGCAGATCATGCAACCCCGGCATCCCACCCGCCAGCGCCCGCAGCCGCGCCCGGGGCAGTGGGAGTGGCGTGGCCCGGCCGCTGTCCAGCAGCATCGCTGCCTTCACCGACCCGTGGAACGGGGTGCCCAGCGTCACCACCGCTCGCACCTCTCCGGCTCCGCCGAGCAGGTGGGTGAAGTAGGACGCGATCAGTCCGCCCATCGAGTGCGCCACCAGCACCAGCCGCGCCTGCCGACTCCCCCTGGGGTGCGCCCGCCACGCGTCAAGATGCCGCTGCGCGGCATCAGCCAGCAGGTGCGCGTTGTACTCGATCGACAACCGCCAGTCGTAGGGAAACTCCACCACCGCCGCCGGATCGGCCACCGCCTGCCGCGCCTTGGCCACCAGCGCGGTGTACGGCTCGAACCCGCGCAGCATTGGCGCGAACGCCGGAAACCGCAGCAGCCGCCCCACCCGGATCCGGCCCGCCCCACCAGAACGCTCCCGCTCATCCACCCGCAACGCGGCCAGTGAGGAACCACCCGCCCACGCCCGCGCGTACCACCCCGCCTCCTTCAGGCCCCACAACATCCGCCCCGAAGCGCCCTCGATCAGCTCACTGCCCATGATCCCGGGCAACACCAGCACCGCATCCCGCCCCACCACCAAATCCACCCTTGCCACCTTATTTCCGCTCTTCGTTCACTGATCGCCATAACTTTGGCTCCCGCCAGGGCCCCTACCACCACCCAGCCGAAACGATCCCTGGGGTTACACCACCGGGCCGTCCGACCACACCAGAACCGCCATCTCTGTACCAGCCATGACCAGAGCGCCTTCCACTACCGTCATCGCCCAGCAATCGAACCCCGTACTCAGACACGCGACGGCCTGACCAGTAACCGGATCCCACAGCCGCACCACCCTGTCGCCGCCGCAGGTGGCAATTAGGGTCCTCCCGTTGCCCAGTGGCACCGCGGCCACCGCGCGCACCATGCCGGCGTGGCCGGTGAGTGGGTTACAGGCGGGGCGGCCGGTGACCGGATCCCATAGCCACGCCGTCCCGTCCTGGCTGGCGGTGGCGAGCAGGGTCCGCCCGTCCGGCAGCGGCACCGCCGCCACCGCGAGCACCTCGCCGATGTGGCCGGAGAGTGGGCCCTGAGCGAGGCAGCCGGTGACCGGGTTCCACAACCGCACCCCCCAGTCCCTACCACCGGTGGCAAGCAAGATCCGCCCATCCGGTAGCGACACCGCCGCCACCGTGTAAACGGCTTCGGTGAGCGGGCCACCGGCGAGGCGGCTGGTGACCGGATCCCATAGCCGCACCGTCCCGTCCTGGCTGGCGGTGGCGAGCAGGGTCCGCCCGTCCGGCAGCGGCACCGCCGCCACCGCGAGCACTTCCCTGGTGTGGCCGGTGAGTGGGCCGCCGAAGGGGCGGCCGGTGACCGGATCCCACAACCGCACCGTCCCGTCATGGCCGCCACTGGCGAGCAGGGTCCGCCCGTCCCGCAGCGGCACCGCCGCCACCGCGAGCACTGGACCGGTGCGGTTGGTGAACGGGCCGCCGACGGGCTGGCCGGTGGCGGGGTCCCATAGCTGCACCGTCCCATCGATGCTGCCGGTGGCGAGTAGGCTCCGCCCGTCCGGCAGCGGCACCGCCGCCACCGCGAGCACTGGACCGATGTAGTCGGTGACCGGGTCCCACAACCGCATCACCCAGTCCTTACCATCGGTGGCGAGCAGGACCCGCCCGTCATTCAGCGGCACTGCAGCCACCGCACGCACCATGTCGGCGTGACTGGAGAGCGAACCGCCGATGGGCTGACTGGTGGCCGGGTCCCACAACCGCACCGTTCCATCATTGCCACCGGTGGCGAGCAAGGAGCGCCCGTCCGGAAGCGGCACCGCCGCCACCGCGCGCACCTCGCCGATGTGGCCGGTAAGCAGACCGACGGGCTGGTCGGCGACCAGATCCCACAGCCACACTGTCCCGTCCTTACTGCCGGTGGCGAGTATGGTCCGCCCATCCGGCTGTGGTACCGCCGCCACCGCAACAACCGGACCGGTGTGGTCGGTGAGCGGGTCACCGGCGGGCTGGCCGGTGGCCGGGTCCCACAACCGCACCGTTCCATCGTTGCCACCGGTGGCGAGCAAGGAGCGCCCGTCCGGAAGCGGCACCGCCGCCACCGTGCGCACCAGGCCGACGTGGTCGGTGAGCGGGTCACCGGCGAGCTGGCCGGTGGCCGGGTCCCACAACCGCACCGTCCCGTCCCGGCCGCCACTGGCGAGCAAGGCCCGCCCATCCGGCAGCGACACCGCCGCCAGCGCGTGCACCGCCTTGGTGTGGCCTGTGAGCGGACTGCCGACGGGCTGGCCGCTGACGGGATCCCACAGCCGCACCGTCCCGTCCTGGCCGCCACTGGCGAGCAAGGCCCGCCCATCCGGCAGCGACACCGCCGCCAGCGCGTGCACCGCCTTGGTGTGGCCTGTGAGCGGACTGCCGACGGGCTGGCCGCTGACGGGATCCCACAGCCGTACCGTCTCATCGTTGCTGCCAGTGGCGAGCAGGGCCCGCCCGTCCGGCAGCGGCACCGCCGCCACCGCGGACACATAGCCGGGCTGGCCGGTGAGCGGGCCGCCTGCCGACCGGCCGGTGGTCGCGTCCCACAGCCGCACCACCTGGCCGCCGCCGCTGCCGGCGGCGAGCAGGGTCCGCCCGTCCGGGAGCGGCACCACCGCCACCGCATTCACCGAACCGGTGTGGCCTGCCAGGACCAGGTGCAGCGGATCACGGCGTAGCCGCCCCCAGCGCAGCCGCCACCCCGCCATCCCCGGCTCGTCCTCCGGCGGAACCTGGCCGACGTGGCGCAGAGCGGCGAACTCGCGGACACACCGCCGGCTGCCTGGCGAGGTGACCGCCAGCAGATGATGCGACCCCATCACCGCAGCGATCCACGGCGGCAGATCCGCCCGCCCAAACACCGTACGAAACGCCTCACCCGCCACCGACCTGGGGTCGATGGCGTCCAGCACAGCCGGGCGCGCGCCCAGATCCTGCCACGCGTCCCCCTCGGCCACATGCTCCGCCAGATACTCAACCAGGTAAGGATTCAGCGGCTGCGACGCCTGCCGACCGGCCGAGTTCAGCAACGCCACCGCGATACGACGATGCCGCTCCCGCAACCAGGAACCCGTCCCTTCCAGCCGCCCCGACTCGGCAACCACCCCCGGCCACCACCCTCCCACCAGCCGCCACACCAAACCAGAGCTCGATCTACACCGACATATCTCCGACGATCATTCGACCGCTACGGCCTAGGGAGCGCCACACCGTTGAACGGTGCGGAGCAGGCGAGCTCCTAGGGGTGGGGACGAGAGCTGCTCGCCCCCGCTCTCCGGTTGCCCGCGCGTGGTCGCCATGCCTTTTGTGGGCGCGGTTCAGTAGGCAATCGATCACCAACTCATCCAGGCCACAGCGGCGTCGTCGTGCGCTTTGCCGTACGGCGCCTCCTGGCGCCGCTCTTACTGCCGCACCAAAGCGATCAACGCCCCTGACCCCGCCGCGGCCGCTGCGGACACGATCTGCTCCCAGCTTTGGCCGTACCACTCCACCAGCCGAATCACTCCATCGGTGGCCAGCAATGCCCCGGTCACCGTGGCCAGCTCGACCGACCCGGACGGTGCCTCATACGCCGCCTCCGGCACCGTCGACGCCATCCAGAACCCGCCCGGTTGAATCCTCAGCGAGCGCACCAGCTCAAGGCGGTACGGCCAGCAGCCGGGCAAGGTTCGAACTCGTCCATGAGAGTCCGGGTTCCCTAATGGCCCGGCCGATGGTGAACGGTTGGTGCTGAGCAGGTCGACCAGGACTTTCTGAAGACAGACCTGGCGCAGATAGCTGACGATGATCAGGACGCGGTCGGCATCCGTCAGCAGGGTTTGCCGTGGGCCCCGGACGCTTTCAAGCGCCAAACGATGGCTTTCCGGCATTCGATACGGGTAGGTGGATACCCCGCTGGTCACAGCGGAGTATCCATATCAACCGAGACGCGCGGTGTGGATCATGGAAGCGGTTTGTTCTGCGGCGGCTTTGGCTACTTCGGTGTAGACGCTGGTGTACGTATCGCGTGTGAAGGTTGAGGAGGTGTGGCCGAGGGTCTCTTGGACGATCTTCACGTCCAAGCCGGCGGCGAGCATGAGGGAGGCGGCGCCGTGGCGTAGGTCGTGCAGCCGGATCGGGGGTAGTCCGGCGGTGTAGGCCAGCCACTGGAACTGGTCGGTCGCATGGTGCGGGTGCAGGCGGGAGCCGTCGGGGTTGGTGAAGACGAACCCGGAGTCCACCCAGGCGGGACCGGCGGCCAGCCGTTCCGCGGCCTGCTTGATGCGATGGGCTTTGAGGATCTTCAGGGTCTCTTCGTCCAGGGCGATGACTCGGTCGGATGCCTCGGTCTTGGGAGTGCCCTCCACGGTGTTCCAGCCGAGTTGGGTGATCTGCCAGCAGATTCCTACTGTGCCCGCCTCGAAGTTGACCTCCGTCCAGCGCAGTCCGCACGCCTCGCCCCGGCGCAGTCCGCGCAGGGCGATCAACCGGTACAGCGCGAACAGCCGATGCTTGGCGGCCTCGGCGAGGAACACGCTCGTGTGCGCGGGTGTCCACACCATCACCGGCGACGGACGCGGAATCGCGATGTAGAGCTCGACCACGCCGACGCGTCTACCCGCCCGCCGTTCACGTTCACCAGCCAGGCGTTCAGCGTGGTCAGCCTGCCACTGCTTGACTCGCTCGGCCGTCCACACCTTCGGCTTGGCGTTGCCCTTGTCGGGCAGTTCGATGACCGCTGCCGGGTTGAAGTCGATCCACCGCTCCTGTTTGATCGCGATGTTCAGCGCGTGCCGCAGGGTGGCGCGGATCCGGTGCTTGGAGGACGGCCCGACCACCCGCCGGTACTTCACCCTGGCACGCAGCTCCGGGTCACCGCTGGCGCGGGCTGCGCGGATGACGTCGTTGTACTCCTCGATCGCCTCGAACATGTCGGCCACGTCGGCCACCCGCAACCGGTCCAGCCGGATACGCCCGAGGTAGGGCTTCAGATACAGCCGGACGTGGCTCTCGTAGCTGCGCCGGGTGGTGGGCTCGATCTTCTTCTTCCGTTTGAGGAAATCCTCCAGCCACTCCCCCACCGTGATCTGGACCTGCAGATCCTGCCCCTTGCGGACCTTGCGCCGCACGATCTCCGGCTCGGGCAATGTCCGCGTCTGCTTGACCGTGGCCACGATCAGGTCGGCTATCTCGATCCTGGCCTGCGGGTCATCCTCGTAGGCGATGGCCAGCAGTTCCCGGGCCTGCCCCAGTTCCGCTTCGGCGTCTTGCACGGTGGTGAATCCGCCTCTGCGCAAGGGCGCGCGCCGCTTGCCCTCACCCGTGGGCGGCAGCTCGATCTGGTAGTACCAGCTGCCGTGCCGGTTACTCCAGCCGCCGCCTGCCCGCCGCAGCTTCGGGCAGGTACGGCCGCGCTCCTTGCCTGCCTCGTCCCGGCACGAACAGCGTTTGAAGGTGTAGCCCTCCGCCATCGTCGCTTCTACTCCTCAGCACGGCCGCGCGGACCGTAGGTCAGGCCGCCGTGGTCGTCATCCAGGCCGAGCAGGGTGAGCAGTTCGGCGGTGGGCACCAGATAGGTCCTGCCCGCACGGATGATCCGGCAGGGGAAGCTGCCGGCTTTGGCGAGCTGGTAGCTCTTGGTGCGTCCCAGGCCGAGCGCCCGCCCCGCGGTGACCAGGTCGACCACAGCTGGCAGCGTTCGGATCTGTGCCGACGTCAGACCGGGCCTCATCACCTCTCCTCCAGGGTGCGAGTAGGCCAGCCGGTCGTCGGCTCACCCCACGCCGCCCTCTCTGCGCTGCAGCCGGGATCGCCGTGCTGCATTGGGGCGGTGCGGGACAGGCAGCATCGACGCCTACCTCGGTGCGGGTGGTCAAGCCCAGTCCGCTGGTTACGCCTGGCCATGCGGCGGGTCACGGCGTCCCTCGACCCCTGAACCCGCCGCCGGGAATGGGAGATGAAGCCGGCTTGTGGAAGATGAGCAGGTCTTCGTGGGCGATGGCGTGGATGGGCAGACCACGCGCCCAGCCCTTGCGGGCTTCATGGAGCTGAAAGAACGAGGCCCGGTTCAACACCCTGCCCTCGTTCAGGCCGCAAAGCAGGCACGGCACGGCTTCCGCTTCGATCGCCGCACCACCATCGGAACGGGCGGCACGCATTGCCCATTCCATTTCAGCCGGAACCAAGAAGCGGGCTGACGCCCCCCTCAGATGATCAAGGATCGATAAATGAGAGGTGGTAAATATTTCAGATGCACAGCCACCACCTGCAACCTGATACTTGATGCCTCCCAGATATATGATGGGTCCGGATTGCCCAGCGTCGAAGCAGCTGGAATCGTGCATATACACGGACAAGCGCGATAAACCACCCATGAAGGGCCGACTCGGTGCAGACAGAAGAAGATTGTCTTGGGCGTTCCGGCCTGAAACCGCCTTGCGAACTCCAGGCCAGCTAGTAGCAGCCCCTCGAACGCCCGCGCTGGTTCAGGTGACTTTGTAGGCGGGAACTGACTCCACTAGACGGTCAGCGAGGGGGCCAGCACCCATCGGACGAAAGCGATGTCAGTGAGGTTTTCTCAGTGGTGATCACTTTCAGATTCCGTTGAGAACGCTGGTGGTGTGGGAGAGGCCGCTGATGCGGCTGGGGCTGAGCGTGACGTGCGGCGGGGTGCGTCATCGCTGCTTGAGCTCGGCGGCAGTCGCTCGCCGAGTGCCCGCGCATGCCGCGCAGCGGGCGCGGAAGATCAACCGTGCGTTGGCGGAGCTGTCCCCGCACGCGCATCCGGAGTTGGATGTCGAGAGCCGTTCGAGCTGCTGGTGACCACCGAATGGTTGGCGAGTCCGGCAGCGTAGTACGCCAGTCCGCCTCCATGTATCGTCCGGATTCATGGCTGACCTGGCAGGGCGCTGGCGGGAGTTGAACAAGGCTTACTGGGACGAGCGGGTGCCCATTCATCTGGGCGCGGCCCTCTACGACATGGAGGAGTTCCGCGCCCGGCCCGATTCGCTGAAGGACTTCGAGACGGCCGAGGTTGGGGATGTCAGGGGCAAGCGCCTGATCCATCTGCAGTGCCACTTCGGTCGGGACACGCTGTCGTGGGCGACACGAGGAGCACAGGTCACCGGGCTGGACTTCTCTCCACCCGCGATCAAAGCGGCTTCACGACTCGCGACCGAACTCGGCATCGACGCACGCTTCCTGACCGCGGACGTCTACGACGCGGTCTCGGCGGTCGAGGGGGAGACCTTCGACATTGTTTACGCCAGCTTCGGGGCGCTGAACTGGCTTCCCGACATCAGCCGCTGGGCGTCGGTGGCCGCTGAACTACTCGCTCCCGCTGGGTGCCTGTATCTTGCGGAGTTCCATCCCTTCAGCTTCGTCCTCGACGACGAGACCGCAAGCACGGTCACGCACGACTACTTCGATGGAGGTCCGGAAGCCTCGGGAGGCCCCGGCACCTACGCCGACGAGGCGGCAATGACCGAGCACGACGAGACCGTCGAGTGGCGGCACAGTCTTGCGACCGTTGTCTCGGCGATCGCCGGAGCTGGGCTACGGATCCAGTTCCTCCACGAGCACGACCACACCTTCTACCTCCAACGCCAGTCGCTTGAGCGCCACGACGGCGACGTCTACCGGCATCCTGAGGGCGCTCCGCGCATCCCCCTCACCTACTCGATCCGCGCCGAGAAGGCTTGAACCACTCGATCCAGCGCGGATCGGATATGCGGGCCCGTGCTCGGACAGACGTAAAGCCCCTGGTAGGACAGGTCTCACCACAAGATCATGTCCGTAACCACCAGAGGCTACACGTTGATCACCTATGTTGCCACGCTCGATGTCCCGCGCCATGTCGTGGACTACTGTCCCGTCTGCTGGCCGCGCACCGGCGGCGGATCGGCACTCCGCGCGGCAGCCGGGCGCTCGGTCCGTTTCGCCAAGCCGTGCTGGTCCTGCGCTGGTTCCGCGACCGCGGCTGCGTGCACTGCCTGGCCCGAGACGCCGGCGTCTCCCAGGCCACCGGCTACCGCTACCTCCACGAAGGCACCAGGTCCTGGACCGCTGCCGACGCGAGGGCATGAGTCACGTGATCCTCGACGGCACGCTGATCGAATCGGACCGCCTCGCCGGCGTCCGCGAGAACGGCAACGACCTGTGGTTCAGCCAGAAGCACAAGGCGTTCGGCGGCAACGTGCAGTTCCTCTCAGCCCCGAACGGCACGCCGCTATGGGTCTCCGATGTCGCGCCCGGCTCCACGCCCGACATCACGGCCGCCCGCATCCATGCACGTCCCGCGCTGCGCAAGGCCGCGGCCGACGGGCTGCCGACCCTGGCCGACAAGGGCTACATCGGCGCCGGGATCGGCATCCTCATCCCGGTCCGCCGCCCGAGGGCCAATCCGAGCAGGCCCTGCATACAGACACACGAACCACGAACAGCCTGATCAGGGGCATCCGTGCGCTCGGAGAACGCGCTGCCGCCGAGCTCAAGCAGCGCTGGCGCACGCTGCAGCACGTCACCATCAGCCCCAGCCGGATCGGCGACATCGCCCGAGCCGCCCTCGTCCTCAACCGAATCTGGAAATGATCACCGTTGAGAAGACGTCAGTGAGTTCTGGTACCAAGCGCCTACCGTGAGTGAGAGGGTCCGGATGCTCCCGTTGGTGAAGGGGCATCCATGGCGGACAAAGGCAAGATCGAACTGTTCGCGGCGATCCGGCGTGATTCTCGGCTGGGCCTGTCGGGCCGCGCCTTGGCGCGCAAGTACGGCGTGCACCGCCGGACCGTTGCCCAGGCGCTCAATTCGGTATGGCCGGCCCCTCGTAAGCTGCCGCCGCCTCGCCCGCAACACCGTCATCGAGGGCGGCGCCGCCCTTGGCATCGACGTCGAAGTCTTCCGCCGCGATCCTGCCACCAGGGGATTCGCCGCACTCGATCGCGGTGGTCGTCGACGACGATGCTCCCCCGGGAGGGACGAGACGACCTGCTGGACATTTATGCCCACATGTTCGTCGAGCGCCCCTCGCAGAAGGCGATCGTGATCGGCCACAAGGGGGAACGGCTGCGCGACGTGGGCTCGCGGGCCCGCAAGCAGATCGAGGCGCTGCTGGGGACACGGGTATACCTGGACCTGCGCATCAGCGTGGCCAAGGATAGGCAACGCGACCCGAAGCAACTGCGGCGGCTGGGCTTGTACGACTGAGTCAGCCGCCACCACCTCCGCGGTCGTGGAGACGGTGGCGATGCGCGGGAAGATGTAGTCGAAGGCGAACTCGTGGGCCCGCGCGTCCAGCGCGGTCACCGCGTCTTCAGGGACGATGACCTGGAAGCCGAACTCGTCGGCGAACCGCGCCGTCTGCTCGACGCCGAAGTTCGTGGCGATCCCGGTGATGATCAGAGTGTCGATGCCGCGCGAGCGCAACGCCTTCTCCAGCCCGGTGTCGTGGAAGGCGCACCGCCTCGGCCAGGTCGAGGGAGCGGGCCACCACGGCGGGACCGGCATGCGGCGCCGTGGGCTGCTCGACGATGCGCGTCATCAGGTCGATGAGGATGAGCGCGGTACGCCGGGGGTCCAGCTTGTCCATGATCGACATCGTGGTGGTCACTCGACGCGCGTCAGGACGGTGTCCTCGGCCAGGAAGATCCGCCCGTCGGGGTGGACCGCCAGGTTCTGCGCCGGCCGGTCGAGCAGCAGCTTGCCGGTACGGCCGGCCAGGTCGATCACGAACAGCAGGTGCCGCTGGACCAGAGCGTAGATCCGGCCGTCCGCGGCCGGACGGGCGAGCTCGCCCGCGGTCGAACCCGTGTCCGGGGCCAGCTGCAGGCGGTGCACCACCTGCCGGGAGGCCACGTCGAAGGCGAAGAGCTGCCCGTCGGCGAGTCCCCACAACAGGCCGGTGGAGTCCTGGAGGAGCGCCGGGATGGCCGGGGCTCCGGGGACCGGCGTCATCTCGAAGGTCTTGCCGGCCGAGACGGTCCAGCCGAACAGGCGGGCCTCGGGCTGGGTTGGCGTGGGCGTCGAGTAGCCGCCGTGAATCGACGTCCCGCCGACGATCGTGCCGTCCTGGTAGGCCAGGCTGACGATGGACTGGTCGGTGACTACCGGCAGGTGGACGGCTGCCGCCAGGGTGGTCTTGTCGACGATGACGAGGGCGCCGTTCAGCGTGGTCCCGTCCGGCATGGTGCCGTAGGCCAGGTCGGTGCCCGCGTCGGTCATCGCGCGGATGCGTACCTGGTGCTGCGCCTTCAGATCGGTGATCTTCACCGGGTTGTCGGCCGTCCCCGGCGGGCCGGGCGCGTACTCGGGGCTCGACCAGGGCAGGGACGGGTCGTAGCGGTACAGCCGGGAGTCCGGGTACCCGCCGATCCAGACGGCGCCGCCGATCTCGCGGATGCTCTCGATCTGCCCGAAGCTGTGATAGTCCGCCTGTCCGGTGCCGGGATCGATCTCGGCGAAGCCGCTGAGGAACCCGCCGGCGTACACGGTCCCGCTCTGACCGGCGTGCAGCGTGAGGATGAGGACCGGGTCGCCGGGCACGTCGGTCTGGACGAGCTCGCCGCGGCCGGTGATCGGGTTGTGCCGGAAGAGCGCGCCGCGCCACAGGAGCCCGGTGACCGTCTCGCCGGGCCAGTCGCGCGTGCCGAGGTCGGCCCATCCGATGCCGCGGTTGTTGGCGACCCGGCCCATGATGTCGGGGCCGACCGCGGTGAGTTCCCCGGTACGCGGCTGGTAGCGGGTGAGGCGGTTGTTCCGGGTGAAGTAGACCTCGCCGCGCCGGCCGGGCGAGGAGACGTCGAGGCCGGCGACGCCGTCGATGAGGTCGATCCACTTGCCGGCCGAGATGTCGTAGACGCCGAGCTTGCCGTTGATCGCGGTGCCGAAGCGGGCGTAGAGCTTTCCGGCGTAGGCGTTGAGGTCGTTGACGAGTTGCCCGGTCCCGTCGCCGAGCCCCTCGGGGAGGGGGAGCTCGCGCTTGGCGCCGGTGTCCTTGTGGATGGCGATGACGTGGGCGTCCGGCAGGGTCCCGGCGTAGATGTAGGACCCCCAGACGGCGATGCTGCGGACGTACTGGAGGCCGGGCAGGAGCTGGCCGTAGTCACGGACCCGGCCGGTGCGGTGGTCGTAGCGGAAGACGCGGCCGCCGGGATAGGTGCCGCCGTAGAGGCGGTCCTCATCGTCGATGGCCAGGCGCCAGATGTAGTGCTCGGAGGGGAGCGGGCGGCCGAGGTTCTCCGGCGTGCTGTCCGGGCCCGGCTTGCGGCGGTAGAGGGAGCCGGTGTCGTAGGTGCCGACGTAGAGGGTGCCGTCGCGGGTGGCGACGACCGCGTACGCGCCCGGCGACCCGGTCAGCGGCTGGGTGAGCACCGTCTTGGCGGTGGCGGGGTCCACGGCGTTGAGCTTGGCCGGTTCGCCGGTGGCGACCGACCACAGGACCTTTTTGCCGTGCGGGCCGGGCGCCATGGCGCCGCCGACCAGCGTGACGTCCTGGAGCGGGGAGCCGAGCGGCGTGACGGACACGGCGCGTGCCGGGGTCGGGATGAGGGCGGCGCCCGGCGCCAGGATCGCGGCGGCTAACAGGCTGCGGCGGGTGAGCATAGCGGGGTCCTCCATCTTCGGCCGGGACCGAAAGGCCCGTTGGCAGGAGATCTGTGGCACCCGTGAGAATATCGGTATGGACCGAAAGTATGTCAATGCCTCTAAGGGGTCCTAACAGAAAGATCAGCGGACGAGGCGTCGCCAGCAGATGATCGCTGCGGCGAGAGTCATGAAGGCTTCGTGGATGTCGTCGCGGATCTCCCAGCGGATGCGCAGGCGGCGGAACCAGTGCAGGAGCGCGATCGTCCTCTCGACCACCCACCGATGAACGCCCAGGCCGGAGCCATGTGGGGTGCCACGCCGGGCGATGATGGGCTTGATGCCGGTGCGCCAGACCAGGCGGCGGTACTTGTCGTGGTCATAGCCCCGGTCGGCGTACAGGCAGTCGGGCCGCTGACGCGGTCGGCCGACGCGGCCGCGTACCGGCGGGATGGCCTTGATCAGGGGCATGAGCTGGGTGACGTCGTTGCGGTGGCCGCCGGTCAGGGAGACGGCGAGGGGGATGCCTCCTCCTTCGGTGATGACGTGGTGTTTCGAGCCCGGTTTGGCGCGGTCGACCGGGCTCGGGCCGGTTTTGGGCCGCCCTTGAGCGCCCGAACATGTGAGCTGTCGATCACCGCCTTGGACCAGTCGAGCTGGCCGGCGGCGTGCAACTCGGCGAACAGGAGCTGGTGCAGCCGGTCTCCTCCGACGTCTCGCCGCGCAACCCCGCCTTCAGCACCGCCATCACGATCAGGAAGTTCCAGGGCGGCTCCACCGACATGGACACCGTCTACACCGGCCTGGTCAAGGACGGCAAGACCGACGTCGTGGCCTTCTACGTCAACACCCAGAAGTTCGCCGGGTTCGAGGTGCGCGGGCCGCAGGTGCCGGGCGGGCTGGCGGTGTTCGGCGTCAAGCAGGGCGTGAGCATCCCCGACGGCGGCCGCTTCGCGCTGTCGCTGGTGGGCAACCGGGCCGCGATGTACGCCGACACCGGCTCGGGGTGGCGGCTCGTCACCGCCGCCACGTGCAGCACCTGCCCGACCTCACCGACCCAGACGTGCGCGCCGGTTACCGGTACGGCTTCGGCGCACGCGGCGACGCCGGGCCCGCGCCGCTGCTGCTGGACGCGGTGGAGGGAAGGAGCATTTCGTAGAACGGCGGGCCGGACCGTTGACAATTACGGACCGGCCCGTTATTCCCTTGCTATGCGCATCCTCTCCGTCGTGCTGTCCACCTTCTTAGCCGCCTCGCCGGTCCAGGGGACCGTCACCGACTTCGGCGTCCAGTCCGCCGCGCTCACCGTCCACGAGGGCCACTTCGGCACCAGCCAGGACGGCCGGCCCGCGGTCTTCGCCATCCAGATGGGCACCCCCGGCGTCGTGGCCGAGGTGGACCCGGTGACCCGCGAGCTGCGTGACACCGTGCCCCTGCCCGGCTCGTCGGGCGGCTGGGGCATCACCCAGACCGCCGACGGCACCGTCTACGCTGGCACCTATCCCAACGGCCACCTCTACTCCTTCAAGCCCGGCGCCGACGTCGCGACCGACCTCGGCCAGGTGGTGCCCGGCGAGACGTACGCCTACGGCCTGCAGGCCGGGGCGGACGGCACCGTCTACGGCGGCACCTACCCCGGGGCGCACGCCTTCTCCTACTCGCCGTCGGCCGGCTTCCGCGACCTGGGCGCGATGTTCCCCGGCCAGCAGTACACCGTGGACGTCGCCGTCGACACCGACCGGCAGCTGCTGTGGGCGGCCATCGGCTCGGCTGGCCACCTGATCAGGCTGGACCTGGCCTCCGGCGAGAAGCGCGACATCTGGCCCGAGGCCCTGCGCGGCGATGCCAGCTACCCCTACGACATCAACCTCGTGGCCGGCAAGCTCTTCGTCAAACGCAGCAAGAACCAGGCGCTCGTGCTCGACCCGGACACCGGGGCCGTGCTGGCCGACGGGTTCACCATGAACTCGCGCGGCACCACCAAGACCGCCGCCGGCGGCTACGTCTACTTCACTTCCAGCGGCGCGCTGTGGCGTTACGACCTGGCCGCCGACCGGCCCGAGCCGGTGCCCGGCCCGGTGAACGCGGGCGGCCCCGCGGTCGGCTGGGGCTTCGTCGACGGCAAGCTCTACGCCGCGATCGGCAACTATGGCGGCGACGCCTTCTCCTACGACCCGGCCACCGGCGCCGCCGAGCGCTTCAAGCTGCCCTTCCCGCACCAGCCCATCGACATCGCCAACATCACGGCGGGGCCGGACGGCAGGATCTACACCAACCTGTTCATCAACGGCAACCTCGCCGTCCTGGACCCGGCCACCGGCACGGTCACCCAGCTCGGCCGGACCGGGCAGACCGACGGGTGGTTCTGGAAGGACGGCAAGCTCTACCTCGGCGTCTACCCCAACGGCTCGATCATGCACTACGACCCGGCGCAGCCCTTCGTGTCGGGCACGAACCCGCGCGAGCTGTTCCGCCTGATCGGCGACGGCCAGAACCGCCCCGTGGCGTTCGCCTCCTCCGGCAGCAAGGTCTACATCGGCAGCACCCCCGACTACGGCCTGTGGGGCGGCGCGCTCACCGTCTACGACGAGACCACCCGCACCCACACCGTCCTGCGCGCGCCCGTCACCGACCAGGGCGTCACGTCCCTGGTCGTCCTGGGCGGCACGCTGTGGGGCGGCACGTCGATCAACGGCGGCGGCGGCACCACACCGAGGGCGACCGAGGCTAAGCTGTTCACCTACGACCTGGCCACCGGCGCCAAGCGCTCTGAGTACACCCCCGTCCCGGGCGCGCGGACGATCACCTCGCTGATTGAGGGGCCGGACGGCCTGCTGTGGGGCCTGGCCGACGGCACGCTCTTCCTCGCCGACCCGGCCACCGATGAGGTGGTACGACGGGTGAAGCTGAGCACCGGCTCGGGCAGCGTGCCCGACGAGCTGCACCTCAACGCGGACGAGCACGTCTACGCCGCGCTGGACGGGAAGCTGCTGCGGATCGACCCGCTGTCGAAGGAGGTCACGGTGGCGGTGGAGTCGGGCGTTCACCGGAGTGCGCAGGACGGGGCCGGTAACGTCTGGTTCCGCAGTGGCACGAAGGACGCCGACGGTGCCATCCAGGGTGGTGCTCGGCTGCTGCGTTACACGCCGCCTGTCGATGCCTGTCCGCGTTCGGACTTGTCGCCGACGGTCACGATCAAGGATCGGGACAGCGGGGTCGCCAACCGGTACCGGGCCGATGGGTGCACGGTCGAGGATCTCATCGAGGACGAGAAGTATTCCGGTGGGCAGCTGGTTACCCATGTGGCCAGGAAGAGTGCGGAGCTGGCGGCTTCTGGCCTGATCACGGCTCGGGAGGCGGGGCGGATCATCGCAGCAGTCCGCTAGCCGCCACCTCGACACCAGCCACCCGCTGACCATCACCCGCTGGCCGCCGCCCCGCTGGCCGTCATCGGGTGGTGGTCACCCGACAGCTGGCCACCCCGGAACCCCACCCGGAAACCCCCGACCCCACCCGGCCCCAGACCCCGCCGCCCGACCCCACGCCGCCCCCGGGCCGCCCGACCCGGCCTCCGGCGCTCGCCCTCCGGCCCGGGCCTTAGTGCGTGTTTGAGAAGATCGTTCATGTTCGGCGTGGCGGTGTGACGACGAGAGCCGGTGCCGTCAGAGTGGCCCGATACCCCCTGATCGCTACCCCTCGGACCTGACCGACGCGCAGTGGGAGCTGATCGAGCCCTTGCTGCCCGAGCCGAACGCCGGCGGGCGTCCGGAGAAGCATTCGCGCAGGGAGATCGTCAACGCCATCCTGTACGCGGTGCGCTCGGGCTGTCCCTGGCGATATCTGCCCACCGACCTGCCGCCCTGGCAGACCGTGTAGCCCATCCAATCCGAGCAGCGGGATGCCACGAACAAGGAGAAAAGCAATCTCCGGTCATTTCCCAAGGGGTTCTCGTGGACGATCCACCGCCGAAAACGTGCGCCCAGCGAATCGTTGTCGGCCGCGCGGGCGAACTGCCGGCGTGGCTGCTCAATGGTATGTTCCGCCTACGTCACGAAGTGTTCTACGAGCTCCTGCGCTGGGACGTCGACAGCGTTAACGGCATGGAACGCGATTTCTACGATGACTGCGATCCGGTCTACGTGATCAGCTATCGGGTGGACTGCCAGGAGGTCACGGGGTGCTGCCGGCTGCTGCCCACCGACGGCCGTTACATGCTCCCCGAGGTCTTTTCCGAGACGTTGCGCGGTGGCCGGGCTCCTCGTGATCCGGCCATCTGGGAGCTGAGCCGCCTGGCCACCGGGCGGGCCTCGTCTCGTTCCCTGGCGGCGGGTCTCGGCCCCCTCGCCCGTGCGCTGCTCTGGAGGGCGTTCCGCTGGGTCGATCAGCACGGCGAAGCGGTGGTAGCGGTTTCGGGCGTAGCTCTGGAACGCAGCGTGAACGCGATGGGTGTTCCTACCCGGCGATTAGGCGACGGTAAAGCGTCGCGCCTTGGCAAGCTTCTCTGCTCCGCCTACATCACATCGGCCAGGGATTTTCTGGAAAACGCGCCTCCGGTTCCGGAAATGGAGGCTGATTGTCGTGGCGGTTGTCTGGCCGCTCGGGGCTGAGTGCGTGTTCGAGAAGATCGTTCATGTTCGGCGTGGCGGTGTGACGACGAGAGCCGGTGCCGTCAGAGTGGCCCGATGCCCCCTGATCGCTACCCGCCAGCCAAGACCCGCCCTCGGTACCGATCTCGCTGATCGAGCTCTCCAACCACGTCATCCTGCACAAGTTCACGTCGCCGGCTTGGCTGAAGCATCTACAGAAGGCGAAGACGGCTCTAGCCGAACTGAGCTCGGCGAAACTGGCCGCGCTCACCCCCGGAGAGGCCTATATCTGGTCTGGCACCGCTACAGAAGTCGCGTTCACCCAGAGCGCCGTCAAGGTACGCCTCCGACCCCGGATCACTCGTCACGGCGGAGGGACACGGACCGCAGTCGAATAGTCGACTTGCCGAGCTCGACCGCTCACGCCTGAGTCGGCTCCTCAACCAGCGGCGACGTCAGTGAACCGCCCCTTTGACCGCCCACCCGCAGGGCGACCCCGACACACGTTGTCTGACGATTGTCCGGACCTTCCAAAGACAACGGCCTTCCCAAGGCAAATCGGGAAGGCCGTTGTCTGTCTCCCCGAGCGCTTGGGAGGTGGCAAGACGGCCATCAACCAGCTGACTTTCACATTAGGACGCGAGTGTGTGACAGTCCGTCCCGGAGACGACCGAGACCCACACCATCAGAGGGACCATCATCCATTGCCAGGACGGCGATGTGGCCATCGGCGAGGCGACCCTACTCTCGCGGCGCAGGCGGCTCTTCAAGTGGTCGATGTACAAGATCTGTACGCGCGAGCCCGCTAGGAGCCCGCAGGGCCTAGAACAAAATTCCAAAAAGCCACTGACCCGCGCGTTTGCGCAGGTCAGCAGCCTAGTGAAGGGTGCGCCGCCAGGGACTCGAACCCCGGACCCGCTGATTAAGAGTCAGCTGCTCTAACCAACTGAGCTAGCGGCGCTGGCGTCAGTAAGCCTACAGGACTTCGGAGGGGAGTTCGTACGACTTTGTTGGCGTGGCGGACAGTGGGCGGCCTTACCTGGGCGCTAGGTGGACGTGGCGGGGGGCGGCGTTTGGTGGGAGGGGTGGGGGTAGTCCAGGTTGCTCAACGGATCGAAGGGAGAGTGCTGCGATGACACCGCAGCTCTGGACGTACCGAGCCGATGTGCATGACACCGGCAAGAACCTTGACGTCGTGGGATACGACGTGGAGGCGACGGACGGGAAGATCGGGTCCGTGGACGACGCGACCTATGACGTGGGTCAGAGTTACCTCATCGTCGACACCGGCCCGTGGATCTTCGGGAAGAAGGTCATGCTGCCGGCGAGCACGGTGACGCAGATCGATCCGCAGGAGCGGAAGATATACGTCGCCCGTACCAAGCACGAGATCAAGAGCGCTCCGGAGTTCGACGCGTCCGCCTTCAAGGAGACGGCCTACCGGGATCGGCTCGGTGAGTACTACGGCCGGTTCCCGCACATCTGAGTGACCGGCAGCCAAGACCAGAGGGCCGCGCCTCCCCCGGGCGCGGCCCTCGCCGTACCGGAATCACCGCGAAGCGAGTTCCATCTCGACCCCGGGCGCCGCCCTCGCCGTACCGGAATCACCGCGAAGCGAGTTCCAACTCGACCCCGGGCGCCGCCCTCGCCATACCCGAATCACCGCGAGGCGGGTTCCCATTCGACCCGACGGCAAGGCGATCGACGAACCGCCTGACCCGGACCGCGAGCACCGAGGACGACACGACGCCGCGCATCATCCCCATCAGCGGGATGCCGGGCATCGGCAACCCGTACAAGGACATCCGCCGATCGCGACGGCCCTCGGGAGCACTCACGACATACCCGACCAGGCAACCGACGGCGAGATGTGGGGAGGGCGTACGGCGGGTCAGGGCCAGATGGGCTCTTCGGAGACCTTTACCGGGTCGACCACGATGCCCAGCCGTTCGATCAGAGTCAGGAACGTGTAGGCGTAGGGCGAGGGGGCTACCACGGAGGCCACCCGGTCCCAGTCCACCTGTTCGCGGAGGGCGCGGACCTGAGGGAGGAGGGAGCCGTAGTCACAGCTGTGCTCCGACAGCGGCAGCAGCCAGGAGATCACCAGGTCGGTCGCCTCCAGCACGGGGAGGATCACCGCGGACGCCTTCAGGGGCTCGGCCCGCTTGATCAGTTCGGGCGTCACGGCGCGGTCGGCGATACGGAAGATCAGGTCGACGAGCCGCCCCTCGTCGTACGCCTTGACCAGCCAGTCTTCGGGCGGCTTCAGGGTCTTGAAGCCGAGTCGGGTCAGGGTCTCAAGCGCGGCGGGCACATCATCCTCGACAAGGACGAAGTCGACGTCGTGGAGGGAGGGGGCGGCACCGCGGGCGTAGGCGGCGCAGCCTCCGGCGAGGGCGAATCTGATGTCCGCCTCTTTGAAGCTGGTCCCGGCGCGTTTGAGGGTTTCCAGGATGGCGTCGGTGACTTCGTGGCTGTGGCTGCCCATAATGAACGGCTACCCGGACCGAACATGACCATGCCCCGGCCGCCCTCCACGATGTACGGCGACCCGATCCAACATGACCATGCCCATCGGCTTCGCGTCAGGGATAGCCCCTCCATTCTGACCATACCCACGTTCCACGGGCTCCCTACGACCAACCCCGCTCTCAGACCGGACATACTGACGCTCCACGGAAAACCGCACCACCAGGCCCAGGCATGACGGAACCTCCCCCAGGGGCGTCGGCGGGAAGATGCGATCGAGGTCGACGCCACCTCGCACGGAGGTGTGGACGACACGCACGACCCGCGCGTTGGTCGGGTGGAGCGCACCTACGTGGTGCGGTCGTGCGCGGGGGTGGGCGCGTTACAGGAGCCGGTGGGACGCGGCCGTGCCCGGCCCGGGGAGTGCGATCGGCCGGGGGGCGCCACCCCAACAACCCCACGCCCCCACTAAACCACCATAAATCCCATTAAATCCCCAAGAAACACGGCACTGTGCCCCGATCGAACATGGCCGATCGCCGGCCGGGTAGTCGGTGGCCACCTCTGGGAAGGAAGGTATGTGATGGCTGCTCAGCCGGGAGAAAGTCACAAGGAGAGGATCGACCGGGAGCTCGGCGAGTTGTTGCAGGGCCTTCGGGTGGCGGTGACGGGTGTCCAGGTGTTGTTCGCGTTCCTGCTCACGTTGCCGTTCGCGGCGGGGTTTCCGAAGGTCGACACGGTCGGCCGCTGGCTGTTCTTCGTGTCGCTGATGAGCGCGGCGTTCGCCTCGGTGTGCTTCATCACGCCGGCCGCGCAGCACCGGGTGTTGTTCCGCACCGGGTTGAAGGAGTTGATGCTGCGCCGGGCCAACGCGCTCGGGGTGACGGGGGCGGTGTTGCTGGCGGTGGCGATGACGAGCGCGGTGGCGCTGGTGGTCGAAGTGGTCATCAACTCCTGGCAGGCCGCGCTGTTCGGGGCGGCGGTGGCGTTGACGAGCGGGTGGCTCTGGATCGGGCAGCCGATCACCGACATCTACCGGCATCGCGAAACCGATGATGTTAAGTCCTGATATGTGAGGGCAGTACCGCTGCCATGGCTACCTTGCTTTGGATCATCGCAGTCGTACTCGTCATCGCCGGGATCTACGTGATCCTGGCCAGGCGCGACCTCCTCTGGGGGATCGTGCTCATCGTCATCGGGTTCCTGGTGGGGCCCGGTGGTGTCAGCATCTTCAATGTCTGAGGTCAGGAGGGGGCGGCGCAGGCCGTCCCCTCCTGGTCAGTGACCGTCCCCTCCTGGTCGGTGACCATTCAAGCTCCTGGTCAGTGACCCGTTCAAGCTCCTGGTCAGTGACCCAAGCTCCTGGTCAGTGACCGTTCAGGCTGTAAACCCCATAGGCCCGGCCGAGCACCGGAAGCGCGACGTTGCGTACCCGGATGCCGCCGGGCGTCATACCTTTCTCGGTACCGAGATGGGCATGGCCGTGCAGGATGAGGTCGGCCCCCTCCGCGTCGACGGCCTCGGCGAGGAGATAGCTGCCGAGGAAGGGATAGATCTCCTTCGGCTCCCCCTCCAGCGTGTCCTTGACCGGCGAATAGTGCGCGAGCACCACCCGGTGGTCGGCCTGCAACTCCTTCAGCGCGATCCGCCACCGTTCGGCGATGTCCTTGGTGTGCCGGACGAACTCCTTGGTCTCCGGCTCGCCGAACTCACTGGCGCACTTACCGGCGAAGCCGCCCCCGAATCCCTTGCCCCCGACGATTCCGAGCCGTTCCCCGTGGCAGACGAGAACGGTGGAGGCGTCGTCCAGGACGGTGACTCCCGCGTCGTTCAGCAACGCGGTGATCGTGTCCTGGGCGTCGGAGTGGTAATCGTGGTTGCCGAGCACGGCGACTACGGGGATCGGCAGGTCACGCAGCTCGTCGGCGACGACCTTGCCCTCCTCCACGGTGCCGTGCCGGGTGAGGTCGCCGGCCAGCAGCAGAACGTCGGCTCGCTCCTCGATGCCCGCCAGTCGCTCGCGGAACTTGCCGCGAACGTCCTCGCCAAGATGGATGTCGCCCACGGCGGCGATACGGGCCTTCACAGGCTCTCCTCCTCTCCCGGGTCGCGGATCTCGACCACGGTGATCTCGTTGCGGACCTTCAGCTCGGGCGCGGCCTCACCGGCGACTCCGGCGAGCCTCGTACGTCGCTCCTCCGTGGAGACTTTCCCGCGCAGGAACAACTGGTCGCCGCGGACGTCCACCCTGATGCCCAGCTCATGAGTGTTCTCGCCTTCCGCGAGTGCGCGCTGCACACGGGCGGCTACGTACTGCGGAGCTTCGTGGGCCATCTTCGCTCCCCTCACCAGGAAATACCCGGGAAACTCCCCGTGCCCCTGGTTCGGCGGCTGAAACTGGGGGAAACAACCCCGGGAACACAGTGCCTAGGACGCAGGCACGCTCACTGGCTTCGCCATGCCAAAGGGAGCGTGTATGCACGTCTTCGGTGAACCGTATCCGGGTACGCATGCCCTGGTGCTGCGCGCGTCCGGCCTCGGTGGTCTCCTCACCGCGCTGCCCGCGCTGCGCGCGCTGCACAGGTCCGGGCAGCAGATCGTGCTCGCCGCGCCCGCCGAGCTGATCGACGTCGCCCCGCTCACCGGCGCCGTCAAGGCCCTGCTTCCGACCAGGGCCGGCGAGGTCACGGGGCCGACCGGCTGGAAGGGCGATCTGACGGTCAACCTCCAGGACGCGGACCCGCGTACGCATCGGATGCTGCTCGACCTGCCGGCGTCCGACATGTGGGGTTACGGGACTCCTGACGGTCCCCGGTGGGACGACGACGAGGACGACGTCCAGCGCTGGTGCCGCCTGATGGAGTGGTACGGCGTGCCGGCGGACCCGGGTGACACGGCGTTGCCCGTGCCGCTGTGCGCGAGTCCCGCCTACCGCTCGGTGGTGATCCATCCCGGCGGCTGGCCCGAGCACCGGTTCGCCCTGGTGGCCGACCTGCTGTCCACGAAAGGGCTGCGGGTGGTCGTCACCGGCGAGCGCCGGGACCGCGCCCCCGCGACGAGGATCGCCGCCCAGGGTTTCCTGCCCGCGCATGCCGTACTGGCCGGCCGTACCTCGTTGCGCGGACTGTGCGCGCTGGTCGCGAGCGCGCGGCTGGTGGTCAGCGGGAACGCGGCGCTCACCCGGCTGGCCGCCTCGTACGGCACGCCGTCGGTCGTGGTCACCGGGCTGGACGTCGACGAGGCGCTCGACGAAGCCCGCATGGCGCTCGCCGGGTATGAGGGGCAGGGCCCGGGGTACAGGGTGCGGATGCCCGCGAACAGAAGGAGGGGAACATGACCGACCGTCACGAGAGGCCGACCGCGCCTTCGACGCCACGCGACGTGGTGCACATCCGGCTCGGCTCGTTCGTCCTGGTGTTCCTGGTCGCCATCGGAGTACTCGGCTTCGTGTCGGGGGCCACCTGGTTGCTCGTCGTGGCAGGAGTGCTGGCCCTGGTCACGATCGCCGACATCGTGCTCGCCATCCAACGGCAGGGCACCCGCGAGAGGCAGGGGGACGGCAGTGCCGGATTCGAGTGAGGCCGAGGTCGTCCCGTTCCCGACGACAGAACGACGTCCGGGAAGGCTCGAAGGCAAGGTCGTGGCGGTGACGGGGGCCAGCGGCGGTGTCGGCAGGGCCGTCGTGCGGCGGCTCGGCGCGGAGGGCGCGACGGTCGCGCTGATCGCCCGGGGTACGGCCGGCCTGTCGACGGCGGCCGTCGAGGTGGGCGCGTCGGGCGGCAGCGGACTGGTCTACGAGGCCGACGTCGCCGACTTCGAGCAGGTCAGGATCGCGGCGATGCGGATCGAGAACGACCTCGGCCCGATCGACGTCTGGATGAACGTGGCGTTCTCCTCGGTCTTCGCCCCCTTCACCGAGATCACCCCCGAGGAGTTCGAGCGGACCACGGCGGTCACCTATCTCGGCTACGTCTGGGGAACCCGGGTGGCGCTGGACCTGATGCGCCCCCGCGGCCGCGGCACGATCGTGCAGGCCGGGTCGGCGCTGGCCTACCGGGGCATCCCGCTGCAGTCGGCGTACTGCGGGGCCAAGCACGCGGTCAAGGGCTTCACCGAGTCGGTCAGGACCGAGCTGCTCAGCGAACACAGCCCGATCAACATAACGATGGTCCAGCTTCCGGCGCTGAACACGCCCCAGTTCGACCGGGTGTCGTCGAAGCTGCGCCGCCACCCTCAGCCGGTGCCGCCCATCAACCAGCCGGAGGTCGCGGCGGACGCGATGGTCTTCGCCGCCTGCCATCCGGAGCGCAAGGAGTACTGGGCGGGGGCCTCGACGGCCGCCGTCCTGCTCGCCCAGCGTGTCGCGCCCGCCCTGGTCGACCGCTACCTGGCCCGTACCGGCGTCCAGTCCCAGCAGGCCGGCGACGAGGAGCCCTACGGCGTCTCGAACCTGTGGGAGGCCGCCGACGAGGAGCACGACTACGGCGCGCACGGCGGCGTCGACTCCCGTGCGGTACGGCGCGGCCCCGCCGTCTGGCTCTCCCAGAACCGGCGACCGGCCGCCGCGGCGATCGGCGCCGGCGCGCTCGCGCTCCTGCTCGCGGCGGCGCGCAGACGCCGGCGTTAACGGCAGACCACCACGGCGCGCAGACGCCGGCGTTAACGGCAAACCACCACGGCGCGCAGACGCCGGCGTTAACGGCAAACCACCACGGCCGAGCAACCTACGGCACGTCCCGCCGTCCGGCTTCCGACAGCGAACCACCCGGCCGGCGCAGGGCTCCGGCGGCGGAGCCCGACCGCCCGCCGCCCGGCCTGCCAGAGAACCGGCGGCTCCCCTGAAGCGAACACCACCGTCCAGTTCGCCCGGAACCGGCAGCGGGTGCACGAGGCGAACCCGACCACCGCGCACTCCGCCACCCTGACCGCGGGGGTACGCGAACATCGGCGTCAGAGCAGGTTTCCGTTGTGCACGAGGGGTAGTCGAGGGGTCCGGCAAGTAAGAGGGGAGCCTCTCATGCCCGAGCGTGACCTCCGTTTTCTGTGCGATCTGGCGGCGCAGTTGCGGGTGGACTCCATCCGCAGTTCGGCCGCCGCGGGGTCAGGCCACCCGACCTCGTCGATGTCTGCCGCCGATCTGATGGCCGTGTTGATCTCGTGTCATCTGCGCTACGACTTCGACCACCCCGACGCACCCGGAAACGATCATCTGATTTTCTCCAAGGGGCACGCGTCGCCACTGCTCTATTCGCTCTACAAGGCGGCGGGAGCCATCTCCGACGAGGAGTTGCTGACCTTCAGGACCAGGGGCAGCAGGCTGGAGGGGCATCCGACGCCCCGGCTGCCCTGGGTGGACGTGGCCACCGGCTCACTCGGCCAGGGCCTGCCCGTCGGAGCCGGCATCGCGATGGCCGGTCGCCGGTTGGACCATCTGCCTTTCCACGTGTGGGTGCTGTGCGGGGACAGTGAGCTGGCCGAGGGGTCGATCTGGGAGGCGGCCGAGTACGCCGGTCACGAGGGGCTGGCCAACCTGACGGCGATCGTCGATGTGAACCGGCTGGGCCAGCGCGGCCCGACCAGGCACGGTTGGGACACCGGAGCCTACGCGGCCAGGTTCGGCGCGTTCGGCTGGCACACCGTCGAGATCGACGGTCACGACCCGGGCCAGATCGACTACGCGATGTCCGACGCCCGCAACGTACGGCGGCGCCCCACCGTGATCCTGGCCCGCACGCGCAAGGGTGAGGGCGTCAGCATCGTGGAGAACCGTGAGGGCGCGCACGGCAAGCCGCTCGCCGACGCGGAGCACGCGATCGCCGAACTCGGCGGCCCGCGCGACATCGTGGTCGAGGTGCGCAAGCCGGACCCCGTCAAGGAACCCGACGAGATCGCCCGGTCACCGCTGAAGCTGCCCGCGTTCGACGTCGGGGAGAAGGTCGCGACGCGCACCGCGTTCGGCGAGGCGTTCGCCGCCCTCGGCGCGGCGCGCGGCGACGTGGTGGCGCTCGACGGCGAGGTGGCCGACTCGACGAGACTGCAGGCGTTCGCCGACTCGCACCCGGACAGGTTCTTCGAGATCTACATCGCCGAGCAGCAGTTGGTGGCCGCCGCCGTCGGCATGCAGGTGCGGGGGTGGGTGCCGTTCGCGGCCACGTTCGCCGCGTTCTTCTCCCGGGCCTTCGACTTCATCCGGATGGCCGCCGCCAGCCGGGCCGATCTGCGGCTCGTCGGTTCGCACGCGGGTGTCGCGATCGGGCAGGACGGCCCTTCGCAGATGGGCCTGGAGGACATCGCGATGCTGCGGGCGACCCACGGCAGCACGGTGCTCTATCCCTGTGACGCCAACCAGACGGCCAAGCTGGTCGCCGCGATGGCCGACCTGCCGGGGATCAGCTATCTGCGCACGACCCGGGGCGACACACCGGTGATCTACGACGCCGGCGAGGAGTTCCCGGTCGGCGGGTGCCGGGTGCTGCGCAGCACTCCCGAGGACCTGGCCACGGTGGTGGCGGCCGGGGTGACCGTGCACGAGGCGCTGGCGGCGGCCGACGCGCTGGCCACCGACGGGATCGACGTCGGGGTCATCGACCTGTACTCGGTCAAGCCGCTGGACACGGACGCCCTGCGCGCGGCGGCGACCACCACGGGCACGCTGATCACGGTGGAGGACCACTGGCCCGAGGGCGGGCTCGGCGAGGCGGTGCTGTCCGCGGTCGCCGATCTCGGCCCCCGCGTCATCAAGCTCGCCGTACGCGGCCTGCCCGGCTCGGCCACGCCGGAGGAGCAGTTGCGGGACGCCGGCATCGACAGCACCGCGATCCGCGAGGCGGTCAGGCGGCTGCGCTGAACCGCACGGCCACGAAACCTGAACGGCCCGTCCTGGGAGGGGGCGGGCCGTTCAGCCGTCGAGAGGGTCAGCGGGCCTTGGCGGTGGCCCTCCGGTTGGCCTTCATGATCGCGTCGACGAGTTCCGCTTTGGTCATGCGGGAGCGTCCGGTGACGTCGAGGCGCTTGGCCGTGTCCATCAGGTGCTCCTTGGACGCCGACGCGTCCACGCCCTCGGCGGTCTTCCCGGCCCTGGGCGTGCTCCTCCTCGCCTGCTTGTCGGAGGGGCCCTTCCCGCCGGCCTTCTTCTCCCAGTGGTCGCCGATCTTCTCGAAGGAGTGCTTGAGCGCGCTGAACGCGGTGCGATGGGCCCTCTCGCCCTCGCCGTAGGTCTGCACCGCGGAGTCGTGTGCCTTGATCCACGTCTCCTGCGCCTGCTTCGGCGAGCGGCGCAGGGTGGACGGCAACTCTTCACGTGCGGGCATCGTTTTCTCACCTCCTGAGTTCAGGCTCGCCTGCCCGTCATGCCGGCTCTTACACCGTGGGGTCGTCGTAGCGCCGCTCCTCGTACACGCGGCGGGTGCGGCGGGGGTCGTCGACGCCGGTGACGACCGTACGCCGGGCGATGCTGATCCGGTACAGGCCGAACAGCAGCCCGGCCAGACCGCCGATCATCAGAATGACGCCGACGATGTTCACGTCGATGCCGGCGAGCTGGAACTCGACGGCCCAGGTGAGGATCGCGCCCAGCATGATGAGGACGATGCTTCCGGCGATGGTCATGGATTTACCTCCTTGAAGCCAACGCTTTGCCTCTATCCCCTCCACGATTCTCAAACGTCACCCGGTAGAAGATCACTGTCCGGGGGAGAAGGAGGGTGCGGTCGGCATGTCCCACCACACCGGAGGTGACCTTGAGGCTTCTTCCCTCCTCCGCACCCATCGTCATAGTCGGGCTCATGGGTTCGGGGAAGACCACCGTCGCGACGCTGCTCGCCCGGCGGCTGGGCCGCGCGGTGCGCGACAGCGACCCTGACATGCGTGCGCGTTACGGAGCGACGGCGGCCGAGATGGCCGAGCGGGACGGCCCGGACGTGCTGCACGAGCGGGAGGCGGCGCATCTGCGCGAGTCGCTCGCGGACCAGCCGCCCTCGGTGATCGCCGCCGCCGCGAGCACGCTCGACCACGATGACATCCCCGACCTGCTCGCGTCGGCCGTGGTGATCTGGCTGGACGCGCCCGACGCGGTGCTGGCGGAGCGCATGCACTCCAGCGAGCACCGCCCGCACTTCGAGGCGGATCTGGTGGCGATGCTGGCCAAGCAGCGTGCGCAGCGGGCCGCCCATCTCAGCGAGGTGGCCGATCTGACCTTCGACGTCGCCGCGCTCAAACCGGAGGAGATCATCACCAAGGTGCTCGACGCCCTCGACTGATCACCCTTCCAGCACGAACCAGACGACCTTCCCGCCGTCGGGGTCCGCGACGACCCCCCAGTCGCGCGCCAGGGTGCCGACGATCAGCAGCCCGCGCCCGCCGGTGGCGTCCAGGTCGGCGACCGACGCACGTGGCCGCCCCGCACCGTCGTCGGCGATCTCCGCGTAGACCCGGCGCTCGTGGGCGGTGAGCGTGAGGCGTACGGCGGTGCCGCCGTGCAGCACCGCGTTGGTGACGAGTTCGGTGACGATCAGCGCGCAGTCGTCGGCCAGTTCGTCGCGGCCGAGGTGATCGCGGACCAGTCTGCGCGCGGCGCCCGCGCTGGTCACCTCGCCCGGGAAGAAACACTCGACGGTGTGCACGGGCACGTGCTCCACCCCCTCGGCTACTGAGGTCGGAAGGAGGTAGGGCACGTCGGCCTCCAGAGAGTGGGAGCGCTCCCATTAACAATAGGTAACAGACGGGGAGGTTGTGAACCCTCCCCGTGAGTTACTTAACCGGTTCCACCGTCACCAGGGCAAACCAGCCTCCGGCCGGCTGAAAGTTTCATGGAACGCGCCCAACGATCACCGCTCGTCGCCCGCCGCCCCGACCACCAGGCGCGGGCCCTCCGCGGGCTCGTCGGGCATCTCCACCAAATCGGCGACCACGCACGAGATGTTGTCGGGACCGCCGCCGAGGTTGGCCAGCTCGATGAGCCGGTCGGCCACTTCGTCGAGCTCCACGAACTGCGTCAGCACCTCGTGCAGCGTCTCCGGGCCCAGCACGGCCGTCAATCCGTCGGAACAGAGCAGGTAACGGTCGCCCGCCTCCCCCTCGCGGACCCGCACGTCGGGATCGCCGTCGCCGGTGCCCTCCAGCACCCGCAGCAACATCGAGCGGCGCGGATGGACCGACGCCTGCTCGGGAGTGATCCGGCCGTCGTCGACCAGGGTCTGGACCAGGGTGTGGTCATGGGTGATCTGGTAGAGCGCGCCGTCTCGCAGCAGATAGGCGCGTGAGTCACCGATGTGGCCAAGGGCGAACTTCGCACCGTCCCAGAGCATCGCAGTGAGGGTCGTGCCCATCCCCCGCAACCCGGGGTCGGTCTCCGCCATGTCTCCCAAAGTGTGGTTGACCTCGGTGACCAGGGATTTCATCACCGTGAACAAATCAACAGGAACCGCGTCACCCAAGCTGTCGTCCAGCGCCGAGACGGCGGCTATCGCGACCGTGCTGGCCACCTCGCCATGGGCATAGCCACCCATCCCGTCGGCGACGGCGAGCACCCGCGGGCTCGCGTACGCCGAATCCTCGTTCTGCTCTCGGCGACGGCCGACGTCAGAGGCGGCGGCGTAGCGAAGGTTGTGTGCCATACCAGTAGTAAATCACTGGTTGAGTCGCTTCACAAGCAAAGAGGTCGTAGACCGCCAGGACATGGTGAACTAGTCTGGCCGCCATGAGCAGCGACAGTACCGTCAACGCGGGTGACATCGCCCGTCTCGCCGATGTGGGGCGAGCCGCGGTGAGCAACTGGCGCCGCCGCTACGACGACTTCCCGCAGCCGGTGGGCGGCACCGCGGCCAGCCCGCTCTTCTCCCTCACGGAGGTCGAAGGCTGGCTGCGCAAGAACGGCAAGTCGTTCGAGGTCTCGCTCGGCGACCGGGTCTGGCAGCGGCTCCGGGCCGCCGGTGACGACCTGCGCCTGCCCCACCTGGTCGGCGGCGCGGGGGCGCTGCTCCTCTTCCTGCACCGCGACCCGGGCGGCTGGCGGCAGGCCGGCGACCTGGCGGGGCTCTCGGCCGCCGTCGCCGCCGCCACCGGCGACCTGCCGCAGGCCCCGATCGCCGGGCTCGACCTGACGCTCGCCGGACTGATCGCCGACCTCGCCGCCGAACTGGGCCCCGCCGAGGCCTTCGAGCTGCTGTGCGCGCGGTACGCCGAGGCCCACTCCCGCCGGCTCGACGTCACCCGCGGCGAGATCGCCTCGCTGATGGTGCGACTGGCCTGCGGCGGGGCCACGACCGTGCTCGACCCCGCGTGCGGCACCGGCACACTGCTCATCGCCGCCGGGGCCGCCCGCTCCCTCGGCCAGGACAGCAGTGACACGGCCGCGCTCATCGCGGCCGTCCGCCTGCTGCTGCGCGGATCCCACGCAGAGATCATCGCAGCAGACGCGCTCAGAAGTGACGGGTTCGCGGGCAAGAGTGCCGATGCCGTGATCTGCGACCCGCCGTTCAACGAACGTGCCTGGGGATTCGACGAGCTGACCGGCGACCCCCGATGGGAGTACGGCCTGCCGCCACGCGGGGAGTCCGAGCTGGCCTGGGTCCAGCACTGCCTGGCCCGCGTACGGCCGGGCGGCACGGTGGCGATCCTGATGCCCTCGGCGGCCGCGAGCCGGCGTCCCGGCCGGCGGATCCGCGGCAACCTGCTGCGCACCGGGGCACTGCGGGGCATCGTGAGCCTGTCGCCCACCGGGCCCGACCTGTGGCTGCTGCGCCGTCCCGCCGCCGGTGAGCGCCCGCCGTCCCGGCTGCTGGTGATGGACGCGGGCGAGGAACTGGACGGCGTGGAGCCCGCCTGGCTGGCCTACTCGCGCGATCCCGAGGCCGATCCGCCGGGTGCCGGCCGTACGATCCGGATCATCGATCTGCTCGACGACGAGGTCGACCTCAGCCCCGCGCGGCACCGGCCGAGGCAGCGCGGGGCGGAGCTGACGCGCGAGTTCGCGGCGGCGCGCGAAGGGTTCCAGACGGCCTCGGCGCTGCTCGCCACGGCCTCCCCCGCGCTGGATCCGGCGAACCGGGCCGCGGAGCCGCTGATGGTGTCCGTCGGCGAGCTGGTCAAGGCCGGGCTGGTCGCCATCCACCAGGCTCCGTTCAAGATGGTCGCCGACCAGGGCGACGTGCCCGTGCTGACGGCCGACGACCTCACCGCGGACGGCCCGCCCACCGGCCGCACCCGCCGCGTCCCCGGCCTGGTGAGGCTGGAGGCGGGTGACATAGTGACCACGTTCTTCGGGGTGGTCAGGGTTCTCGCCGAGGGCGGTCCGGCGCTGGGGCCCCAGCTCACCGTGTACCGCGTCGATCACGAGCGGCTCGATCCCGACTTCCTGGCCGGATTCCTGCGCCTGGCGGGCACCTCGGGGGCGGGAAGGGCCCACCCGGGCGCCAGCCGCGCCGACGCCCGCCGGGCGAGGGTGCCACGCCTGCCCCTGTCGCGGCAGCAGGAGTACGGCGGGGCGTTCCGTCAGCTGGTCGCGCTGGAGGCCGGTCTGCGTGAGACGGCGGCGCTGGGGCAGACACTGGTCCGGCTAGGCTTCGAGGGACTGGTCGACGGCTATCTGGAGCCGCCCGACCAAGGAGGTGTACCGTTCGGCTGAGTGTCCACGGGAGGACCGGAATGGTCATCGGCGATCGGTACGAGCTGGACGACCTTCCTCTGGGCCAGGGCGGCATGGGCGCGGTCTACGCGGGCCACGACAGGCACCTCGATCGGAAGGTCGCGGTCAAGTTCCTGCGGGTTCCCGGCGGCACCGACACCGAGCTGGAGCAGCGCTTCACCCGCGAGGCCCGCATCCTGGCCAGGCTCGAACACCCCGGCGCCCCGGTCCTGTACGACTTCGGCGCCTCCGACGAGCGGCTGTACCAGGTGATGCAGTTCATCGACGGGGTCACCGTGGCCGACGTGGTCAGCGAGCACGGGCCGCTGCCGGTTCCGTGGGCCGCCGCGATCGCGGCTCAGGCGTGCGCGGTGCTGGCGGCGGCGCACGCCCTGTCGATCTTTCATCGCGATCTCAAGCCGACCAATCTGATGCTCTGCCCCGACGGCAGCGTCAAGGTGCTCGACTTCGGCCTCGCGGTGCTGCGTGAGGCCGACACCGCCCAGTTCACCCGGATCGGGCAGATCCTCGGCACCCCCGCCTACATGGCTCCGGAGCAGATCCAGCGCGGCCTGGCGAGCCCGCGCAGCGACCTGTACGCGCTGGGCTGCGTGCTGCACGAGATGCTGACCGGCACCCAGCTCTTCACCGGCCCGACCGAGTACGCCGTCTTCGAGAAGCAGGTGAACGAGCCCGCTCCCCCGGTGCGCGGTGTCCCCGCCGGGCTCAACCGGCTGATCGCCGACCTGCTGGCGAAGCAGCCGGAACGCCGTCCCGCCGACGCCGGCACGCTCTACGACCGGCTCCAGCCGTACGCCGTCGGGCTGGCGATGCTTCCCGGTTTCCTCACCACGCCCACGGTCCCGAGTCCCGGCCGGATGTACGCGCGGATGGTGGGCCGGGTGCTGTCCGGCCCATGACCGGCCCGTCCGGTCACGGCGGTAGACGCCGTCACCCCACCACAGGTCAGTCCCACCAGAAGGACCAGGCGTTGGCGCCCTGGATCTGCTCGGCGTAGTCGATCAGGTTGCCCGGACCCTGGAGGATGCTGTCGGGGCAGAACGCCCAGTGCTCGGCGGCGACGTGCAGGGCGTGGGCGGGGGTGACGGGCGGGGCGGCGACGCTGAGTTCCAGGGTGTTGAAGCCGAGGCCGACGACGCGGACGGCGAACCGCTCCTCCCAGGTGCGCACCACGGCGGCGAGCGGCGGGGTCCACTCGTTGTGGTGCAACGCGCCCTGCCAGCCCATCACGGCCATCGCGTCGGCGCCGCGCTCGACGGCGGCCAGGCCGAGCGGCATCCCGCGTACGGCCAGCAGCCCGGCGTACCAGTCGGCGATGGCGTCCGGGTCGGCCTGGAGGATGCCCGGCTCGGCCAGGCCGGGGCAGTCGCGGCCGAAGGGGGCCAGTTCCGCGAGGTGGTCCTCGGGGGCCTGTTCGACCCAGTCGGACCACACCTCGGCCATGAACGCGGCGGGACGGTAGTTGTCGATCTCGCTCGGCGGGTCGGGCGCGATCTGGCCCGCCGACCACGGCTGCACGGACTCTTCGAGCAGGACCGGCCACAGGCCGGAGAGCCGGTGCTCGGCGCGCAGCCCGGCCCACAGCTCCCCGCTCACCGGGGCGTCGCTGATCCAGAACGCGGGCCGCGGGTAGGACTGCTGCGGCGCGTAGCCGGGGTCGGGCCACACGGGCTCCCCGGGCGGGAGTGCGACCCCGAGCACCCGCCCGGTCCCGCCGTCGGCGAACAACTGCCCCAGTTCCGGCGGCAGGCTCTCCCGCTCACGCTCGTGCATCCCAACCGTTCCGTCGACCGCCCTCCGCCGGATCTCGGCGCGTTCGAGATGTTAGTCGCGACCGCTCCGTGAGGGGAGGACCAGTGGCCTGATCCGGGCGATGAAGACTGGATTGCGGCAAACTAAGGGCATGAAGTGGACCTTCACGCATGATCCATCGAATTTACGGACTCCATGCTCCAGTGGCTGGAACGCGATCCGGTGCTGAACACCGTGCCCCTGACGGTCCTCCACCGGTTACGCCTCGGGCAGTTCAGCGACGGCGCGCTGCTGGGCCGGCTCACGGACGACGGCGTCGTCGCGGGCGTGGCCATCCGGACCCCGCCCTATCCGCTCCTGCTCGGCGCCATCCCCGAAGGTTCCGCGAAGGCGCTGGCGGAGACCCTGCGCGACCACGACCTGCCGGGAGTGAACGGCCCGCTGGCCCAGGCCGACGCCTTCGCCGCGAGCTGGCACCGGCCGGAGACGGGCAGGATGTCGCAACGCCTGTACTTCCTGGACACGCTCACGGCGCCGGCGGCCGAGGGCGAGGCCAGGGTCGCGGTCGCCGGCGACATCGCGTTCGTCGTCGAGTGGTACTCCGCGTTCCTCGCCGAGGCGGAGCCCGCCAACGCGGGCGACGACCCCACGAGCCAGGTGACCGTCCGGATCCGCGCGGGCGAGATCCTCCTGTGGGAGGCGGACGGCCGCCCGGTCGCCGTGGCCGCGTTCTCCACGCCGCTCGCCGGAATGTCGCGGATCGGCCCGGTCTACACCCTGCCGAACGCCCGCGGCAAGGGGTACGGCTCCGCGGTGACCCACGCCGCCAGCCGTGCCGCCCAGCGAGCCGGGGCCGGGCGGGTGCTGCTCCTCACCGACCTGGCCAACCCGACCTCGAACTCGATCTACCAGGCGATCGGCTACCGCCCGGTCTCCGACTACGCCTCCGTCAGGTTCTGATCCCCCGCCGGGGACGCACCGCATGTCCGATCACCGACACGCGCCGGTGCTGAAGTCGGTGACCTCCCAGGCGGCGCCCGGGTACGGCGACATGAAGTGTGACAACAGGTCGATCGCGTAGTCCTGCACCTGGCTGCCCGGGTCGATCAGGCTCACCATCTGCGGCCCGTCCTTGCCGTACAGGGTGATCGCGTTGGTGCCCCTGGCCGCCGCCAGGCCGGGTTTGGTGCTGATCGTCAGACAGCCCTCGGCGGGGCCGGCCTTGACCGGCCGCTTGGTGCTGATCGGGCGCATCCGGCCGTCGTAGCGGCGGAACTCCAGCGACTTCGCCGGGCCGAGCTTCAACGTGTCGCTGTAGGCGTCGGGGCCGATCTTCCGGTCGAGTTTGACGTTGAGGTTCACGTCGGGTTTCAGGTCGATGCCCGAGGCCCCGAGGTCGATGTGGTCGTAGGCGCCCTCGAAGCCGGGCGAGACGAAGCCGAGCGCCTTGGGCGCGTCCATCTCGAACGGGATCTTGCCGGGCCGGATCTTCATCCAGGAGACGCCGTGGATGCCGAGCGCCAGATTCTTGATCGTGCTCCGCCGGAAGCCGAAATGCCCGTCGAGCTGGAAGGCGAACAGCCCGGTGGTGTAGGGGAGGTCCGCGCGCGAGTAGATCTTCTGAGGCTTGATCGGCTCGACGGTCAGGCCGGCGTGGAGCTGGAGCAGCTTGGTCGGCACCGGCCGTGACACCAGGTCCGCCGACAGGTCCGGGTTGATCTTGATGGTGGTGTCGGAGGCGAGGTCGGTGACGCCGAAGGAGGCGTCCAGCAGCCTGCCCTCCTTGGGGCGGTAGAACTGCTCGATCAGCGCGCCCTGGACCGCGAACAGACCGTCGAGGGTGTTCTCCCCGCCGGCCGCCCGGTAGCCGAACGTCGGCACCCGCAGGCCCGTCCCGGCGGCGTCGGCGCCGACGTCGAACTTCGCCGGCACGTCGGTGAACCGCACCAGCCCGGTGCCCGCCGCCCGGTCGCGCGGGATGACGGTCACCTTGGCCAGCAGTTCGTCGATGACCGCGGAGTTCTGGACGCCGATCCTGGTCTTGTTGCCGTAGGTGCCGTTGATCGCGACCGCCGCCGGGACCGGGTGCACGGCGACCTGGCCGCGGACGGCGCCGACCGGGGTCATCGCCTCCGCCTGGGCGTCCAGCGAGGTGATCGTCGTGGCCGGGTCGATCCGGTAGTTCGCCTTGACCACCGCCGCGGCGCGGCCGTCGGGGTCCTTGCCGTCGCCCACCTCGAACGGGCCGAACGTCATGGCGGTGATCGACTCGGGCAGGCCGTCCAGCGTCGCCGACACCTTGATCGGCACCGGCGCGAGAATCCTGCTGTCGAGGTAGACCCCGAGCTTCTTGTCCTTCGGGCGGAAGCCGGCGAAGGCGAACGTCTTCTTGGCCAGGTCCACCGTGACCTTGGTGGGCAGGCCGGTGAGGCTGATGAAACCGCGCACACCGAAACAGCCGCGATGGTCGGTGCAGAACGGCCCGGCGTCCCCGGCGCACCCGGGGGAACCCGCCTTGCAGCCGCTGTCGACCATGGACAGCCCGCTGGCGAACGCGGGGGTGTCGCGGGAGCCCTGCAGCGCCGCCGTCTTGCCGAGCCACACCTTGGCCTTCAGGTCGAGGTGCGCGCCGCCGGTGTCGTAGGTGATCGGCCCGCCCTTGGCGACCGAGACCGCGATCTTGCCGGGGACCGGGCCGAGCGTGCCGAGGGCGCCGAAGCGCAGGTCGCCCGCGAGGGAGACGTCGGTGTCCAGGGCGATGGTCTGCTTGCCGCTCTGGAAGTCGGCCGTGAAGTCGGTGCCGCTGCCGCTGAACTCCACGTTGGACAGGCCGTCGATCCGGACGCTGGCGTCCATGTCCTTGGTGGACTCGCGGTAGTGCGCGGCGAGGTGCGGCCCGGTCGGCGCCTGCGCGCCGTCGTGGTTGGTGACGGCGAGTTGCGCGGAGCCGATCGGGCCGGAGACGCCGCGGAAGCGGTAGGACCCCCGGTTCCAGCTGGCGTCGAAGTGCGCGGGGACGCCGGTCACCTTCGCGGCCACCCGGAAGTCACGGCCCTCGGACCTGATCCTGGCCAGCGCGGAGACGGCGGTGACCGGTTCGTCGGCGGTCCAGTCGAGACTCCTGGCCGCGAGGTCGGCCACGACGGCGACGCGCCGCCGTACGTCCTGCAAGGAGAGGTCCAGGTCCTGGCCTGACTTGGGGTCGATCCTGGTGACGTGGGCCCGGTTGACGTAGAGGCCGAACTTCTTGAGGCCCGATCCGGCCGTCACCCGGGCCTCGGTCTTCTCGCCCATCTTCCACGAGGCCCCGACCGTCGACCGGACGCCGTGCATGGTGCCGTCGATCGTGGGACCGGTCCGGGTGTTGGCGTACGCCGCCCGCAGCCTCTCGATCACCCCGCTCGCGGTGTACTCCGCCTTCTTCGCGGCCGGGTCCACGTCGACCTGCACCTTGGCGGGCGTGTTGGAGATCTCCATCCGGGTGAGGTGCGTGCCGTCGATGCTCGCCGCGCCGAGGAAGGACTGGCCGCTCGAATCGAGACGGAGTACGGCACGCGGCTTGGCGCCGTAGGTCACGTCGAACCCGGCGAGCCCGGACAGGCGGCCGGAGACGCCGAGCCGGCCGCCGTCCTTGATCATCGTCACGTGCCCGCCGTCGGGGACGGACACGGCTCCCTCGTTGCGCTGGAGCGTGGCCTCGAACCTGCCGATCTCCGAGCTGGTCCGGTGCGTCACCTTGTGCGTGACGGTGTCGTTGACGAGTTCGACGCGGCCGGGCAGGTCGGTCAGCTTCGCCGAGAGGACCGTCTTGGCCGCCGCCCGGTCGAAGTAGACGACGTCCACGGCCTTGGCGTGCGGGGCGCCGGTCTCCACGGTCAGCCCCTGTTTGGCTCCGGCCGTCTGGTAGCGGGCATGGAACCGGGTGGGCAGCCCGCTGAGCGTGAAGGCGGCCACCTTGGCCAGTTGTCTTCCCTGGTAGACGTAGTTGTGCAGGTCGGCCTTGGGGATCGGGTCGGCGCCGGTGAGCCGGATGTCGGCCGCGCCGTTCTTCGCCGGGCGGGTCAGCTTCGCGGTGAGACTGGCCCGCAGTCCCTCGACGACCATGTGGGTGACCTGGCTCGTGGCCCGCTTGCTGGTGAGCACTATCGCGTCGAGCCGGGCCGCATGGGAGGCCGTGATCTTCAGCGTGCTCTCCAGCTTGGCCGTGTCGAACTTGACGTCGGCGGTGAACTTCTGGGGCACCGGTGACTGGCGGAGGCTGACAAGGGTCGGCGAGGTGGCTTGGCCGTTCGTGATGGTGGCCAGGCTCGCGACCGTGGCGATCGACCCGCCAGGTTCTGACCTGCGCACACTCGCCTTGACGTCCACGACGCCGTCAACGGCCTTGCCCACGGTGAAGACGCCCCAGTCGGTGCCGGACAGCGACGTGCCGCGCCGGTGGCCGTCGAACCCGATCGCCATCCGCCGGGAACCCGGCAGGTCGTACTCCGCCCAGACCTGCGCCTTCAGCGGGCCGTCGCGCCGCTCGCTCCCCGGCAGCCGGGAGACGGTCAGCCCGACCCCGGCGGACAGCGCGCCCGACTTGCTCGTCAGGCCCTTCATGTCCTTGACCACGGGGACCACGTCGCCCATCACGTCCGGGGTGCCGTCGCCGGTGACGTCGGCCGCCATGGGTTTGAGCAGCGGCTGGGGGATCGAGCACGACGCCTTGAGGGTGGGCGACTCGGCGCACAGCCGGTAGGTCAGCAGCGGGATGCCGCGCGGGCTCGCCCGGTAGAGCGCCTGCAGGTCCACGCCGGAGAGCCGTTTGACCCCGTCGGCCACCTTGCCGATCTGGTCGGTCAGCGGTTTGGACACGGTGAGGACATCGGCCTCGCCGGTGGGCGGCAGGAGTTCACTGGCGTCGGGGCCGTCGAGCCCCTGGGACTTCAGCCTGGCCTTCGCGGTGTCCGCGATCCGGTTGATCAGCGTCGGGCCGGCCGGGATGGTCACCTGCGGAGCCTCCGGCCCCACCTGGCGTGCCTCGACGGGCTGGGCCGCCAGCGACGGGGCACGCGGCACCTCGACCGTGCCGGCAGGCGGAGCCTGCACCTTCGGCACCGGGACGATCTTCGGTTTCGGCGCGACCACCGGCGCTGCCCAACCGGCGCTCGTGTCGCTCGTGTCGGCCTGTGCTCCCGACGGCACGACCGCCATGGCGCATGCGATGGACGCGGCAGCAATGACACGCGGCAGCACGTGTCGTTGGAGACGCGACATGTATTGCTTCCCCCCGGTGGTCGGATCGACGGCGACCGGCAATCACAGAAAGGGAGAGCCTTCTACAGGACCGCGGCCTAGTCAATGTGAGACTGACATCACGTCACGACGATCATGATTGACAAAGGCGCCGAATCGAAACCCCCGGCCGTACGGCGACGCCCCGGGCAGGTCCAGTGGATCACCTCGACCGCAACGCCCGACAAGTCCATGCTAGTTACGATAAATCCGGGCAGCCGAAACCCCCCAACCACCCCACCCACGTACGGCCCGCACACCCCGAAACAGCGCCCTGAGCAGCCGCTCCATCAATTTCCCGAAAACGGAATCCCCTTGACGAAGCCGCCCGCCACCCCATTGCGGCCACATTCCCGGCACCTTTCCGAAACGGCCGGCCGAGCGCAGGAAAGGCATTAAAGAAAGCACCGCCAAGGCCGGCGGCACGCCATTTCCCGGCCACCGGGGACCCGGTCGCCGCGCCACCGGGAACAAAACAACCTTCTTCCCGGATGCTGAGACTGCGGATGGTCACCCCTTGGTCACCCACCGATACGGTACTGATCATTCTCGTTTTGAGCAAGATCGGAGGTATCGTGGAGGCATGCCGACCCGCGCCCGTGCCCGTCTCGTCCAGACCGCCGTGGACCTCTTCTACGCCGAGGGGATCCGCGCCGTCGGCGTGGAGCGGCTGCTCGCCGTCTCCGGGGTTGGCCGAGCGTCCTTCTACCGGCACTTCAGCAGCAAGGACGACCTGGTCATGGCCGTCCTGCGGGACCGCGACGAAGACTGGCGGCGGTGGCTGACCGAGGAGGTCACCGCGCGGGGCGGCGCTCCGCTGACGGCCTTCGACGCGCTCGCCGCGCGGTTCGAGCGCGACGACTTCCGCGGCTGCGCCTTCGCCAACGCCATGGCGGAGATCGCCGACCCGGCCAGTCCCGTCCACCAGGTCGCCGCCCACCACTCCCGCCAGGTCGCCGCCTACCTGGAGAGCCTCCTCACCGCCGCCGGCCACACCGACCCGGCCGCCCTCGCCCGCCAGTTCGTCCTGCTGATCGACGGGGCCAACGTCGGCGCTCTCCGCGAACACAGCGCCGAGCCCGCCCGCCGCGCCAGAGCCGTCGCCGCCGCCCTGCTCGCCCAGCCGGACTCGGGCCGGAACCGCTAGGACCCGATCCCGCCTGCTCCCTCCGCTCCCCCGCCGAGCCGCCCTCCCGCGCCCAGCGGGGACGTGATCTCCGGTTCGAGGCCGAGGTCGTGCAGGACCGCGAGCGCGCGTTTCCGCCACCAGTCCGAGCCGAGCCGCTCGAAGATCGCGAGAGCCTGCCGCACACTGCGCCGCGCCTCGTCCGGCTGCCCGGCTGCGGCCTGCACCCCGCCGACGATCGACAGGACGCGCCCCTCCGCGTGCGGCTGCCTGAGCTCCCTGGCCATGATGAGGGCCCGGCCGAGGTAGGCGGCGGCCCGGGCGTCGCCCGTCGCGACGAAGCACTCGGCGAGGCCCGTCAGTACGTGGAGCTGGCCGATCCGGTCCTCGGTCTTCGCCAGCAGGTCCAGCGCGTCGGAGAACGCCCCGGTCGCCGCCGCGTACTCCTTCCCCGCGAAGGCCACCTGGCCGAGCCGGTGCAGCGTCATCGCCCGCATCAGACCGGTGCCGATCTCATCGCAGATCGCCAGCGACCGCCGGACGCAGGCGTGCGCACCGGGCAGATCTCCCCTTTCCAGATGGAGCTGGGCCAGATCCCGCAGGGCGTCGGCCTCGGCCGCCCGGTCGCCCACGGCGCGGAGGTCCTCGATCGCCGCCTCATAGCGGACCAGCGACCGTCGCACATCTCCTGAAATGCGGTCCTGGTTCGCCAGGCTGCACAGGGTGAGGGCGTATCCGTGCCGGTCGCCGAGTTCGTCGAAGATCTCGGCCGCTCGCCCGACCAGGTCACGGCACTCGCTGTACAGGTTCTGGATGCAGTGCATGACTCCGAGCCTGCGGAGCAGCGCGGCCTCGCCCCGGCGGTTGCCCGCGGTCCTGATGGCGGCCAGCGCCCGCACATGGCTCGACCGCCACTCGTCGGCGTAGTTCCTGGCCTCGAAGAGCGTGCTGGCGGTGACGGCGAGATCCCAGCAGAGTTCGTCGAGGCCGTGGTCGGCCGCCAGTGAGACGGCGGCGAGCAGGGTGGCGCGCTCGCTGTCGAGCCATTCCAGGGAGTCGTCGCCGAGCAGGCCGTCGACCACCGGGGCGTCGATCGGCCAGCGCGCGCCCTCGCCGTGCAGGATCCCGAACGCGCCGCCGTACAACCTGTTGTGGGCCTCCTCCGTGAGGAACAGGGCCGCGCCGACGACCCGCGTGAGCATCGCGGTGCGCCACTCCTCGGAGTCCTCGGCGAGCACGCGTTCCCTGGCGAAGGCCCTGATCAGGTTGTGACAGACGTATCGCTGGTCCCTGATCTCCAGGAAGTGGGCGTCGAGGAGTTGTTCGACGATCTCGGCGGCGCAGCGAAGGTCGCGGTCGAGGATCGCGGCGGCCGACCACAGGGGGATCTCCGAGATGGTGAGCAGGCCGATGCCGCGCAGCAGCTCCCTGGCCTCGCCGCTCAGCCCGCGATATCCGACCTCGAGGCTGGTGCGTACTTCGAGGTCCGCGTAGGAGAGCTCGTCGAGCATCAGGCGGGCGTCTCCCAGCCTGGCGGCCACCGTCTCGATCTCCAGGTTGAGTCTGGCGGCCAGGCGCGCCCCCGCGACACGCATGGCCAGGGGCAGCCCGCCGCACTGCGCGACCAGTTCGCGCGCCGCGACGGTCTCCCTGGCGACGCGCTCCGGGCCCACCTCCTGAGCCAGCAGTTCGAGCGCCGCGTCGGGGGCCAGGGCGTCGAGCCTGATCACCGACGACTCGGGGATGCCGGCCGGTCGCCGCCTGCTGGTGATGAGGACCGCGCAGGGCCCGCCGCCCGGAAGCAGCGGACGGATCTGCTCGCTCGAACCCGCGTTGTCGAGCACCACGAGCACCGCGCGATCGGCGACGATCGACCGGAACAGGGTGGCGCGCTCGTCGAGCGACGGCGGGACGGCGCTGCCGTCCACGCCGAGGGCCCGCAGGAACCTGCTGAGCACGCTGCCGGGATCCAGGCCGGTTCCCTCGTCGCCCCGCAGGTCGATGTAGAGGTGGCCGTCGCCGTAGGTCTCCGACATCGCGTGCGCCGCGTGCACCGCGAGCTCGGTCTTGCCCACGCCCGACCGCCCGGTGATGACGGCGAGGGGCAGCAACGAGGAGCCGAGCGGACGGTCCAGGATGGCCGGGATCCGGGCGAGTTCGGCGTCCCTGCCGTTGATCGCGGACACGACGGGCGGAAGCTGCCGGGGAGCCTGGAACGCCGGTCCCGCGGGCACGCTCAGCGAGGCGCGCCCGGGCGTCTCCAGCTCCTTGAGCCCGCTGTCCTGGTTGAGTACGGCACGCTCGAGCTTGCGGAGTTCGTCGTCCGGTTCGAGGCCCGTCGTCTCGGCCAGCATCGATCGGAAGTCACGGTAGGCGGCGAGCGCCTCGGCCTGCCGGCCCGCGCGGTACAGGGCCAGCATGAGGAACCCGCGCAGTCGTTCCCGCAGCGGATACTCGTCGATGAGCGGAAGCAGTTCGCCGATCAGGCGCTGGTGACGGCCCAGCGAGAGTTCGAGTTCGATGCACTGCTCCTGGGCGAGCAGCCGGTGCTCGTCCAGGTGCGGCGCGTTCGCCCGCACGAAACCGCTGTCCACGTCCTGGAGCGCGGCCCCCTGCCAGAGGGCCAGCGCGGCGCGCAGGTCCTGCACCGCCCGCACGGGGTCGCCGGCGCGCGCGGCGTCGGCCGCGCTCGCCCGGAGATCGTCGAATCGGAGGGAGTCGAGCTCGTCGGGCCCCACCCGGAGCATGTAGCCGGAGGAGTGGGTGACCAGCGTGCGATTCGGCTGTTCGGTGTCGAGCAGCGCACGACGGAGCTGCACGACGCAGATCTGGATCTGGTTGTGAGCGGTCTGGGGAACGTTCTCTCCCCAGACGGCCCGCATGAGCGTGGTGATGGGCACGACCCTGTTGGCCTCCAGCAGCAGCGTCGCCAGGACGATGCGCTGGCGGCGCCCCCCGAGAGGGATCTGTGCGCCACGGTTCTCCACTGCGAGTGGACCGAGAATTCGAAACTCCATTTCATCCCCGTACATCTTCAATCGAATCCCTGTTGGGACGCTGCCCCCGTACGGCACTCCCCAGCACCGCACCATACGTATGGATAAAATAGCCCAAACAGCCGATTCGGGAAAGCTTTCCTACCCTGTAGGGCAACAGAGTTCCCAGCGACATGGCCCCTGACCTCGTACGTTATCGATTTCATAAGCCGCGAAAGCGAGTATAAATCGTTTCGATATCGCCCTAATATAAGCTGCTTCAGTTCGTATACTTAAATAGGAGACTTGATGCGAAGAATAGTCATCACGATCGGGATCATCGCGGTCTTCCTCTGGGGCCAGGCTTCGGCGGCCCAGGCGGTCCTCGAGGACGACCCGTGTCCCACCAAATTCGAGCACTCCTGCGACATGCCATGGACCGGGGACCCGCCCCCGCCCGGCGTCTAGGGGGTCAGGAGGCCGGGCGGCGTTCCATCGCGGCGGACGCCTTCGCCCGCAACGCCTCGGCCCCGATGTCCGTGAAGATGGCGTGCGCCGCCGTCAGATGACCGGCGGCGCTCGCGTCACCGCGCTCCGCGTACAGGAGCCCGATCGTGAGCCGCGCGCGTGCCTCGATCAGGCGCTCCCCGATGGCGTGCGCGAGAAGCTGGGCGGAGACCAGCGTCGACTCCGCGGCCGCCACGTGGCCGAGGGCCAGCCTGGCCTCGCCGAGCCCCTGCAGGACGTACGCCCTGCCGATCCGATCTCCCATGGCCCGCACGATGTCCAGGGCACGCTCGTAGTTCTCGACGGCCGCGCCGGGATCGCCCTGCTTCATCGCCATGTCGGCCATCCGGTTGAGCGCCTGGGCCTCGCCCCGCCGGATGCCGATCTCTCTGAAGATCCGCAGCGCCCGCTCCAGCAGCGGCCGGGCCCGGTCGGGGCGATCCCGCTCGACGTGGATGCCGGCCATGCCGATGAGCACGTGGGCCTCAGCCGCGCGGTCGCCCGCCGCCCTGAGTAACGGGACCGACTGCTCGTACCGCTCGAGTCCGGCCTCGAGATCGCCGTGCATCCGATCGACGATCGCGATGTGCCGCAGGGCGAGCGCCCGGCCGTGGTCGTCGCCGACCTCTTCGAAGGCGGCGATCGCACCGGTCAGGTGCACCCGGGCCTCGGTGTAGCGCTGCTGGAAGACCCCGGCCGAACCCAGCGCGTAGAGCATGGCCCCCTCGCCCCGGCGGTCGCCCGCCTCCGCGCAGACCCGTACGCCGAGCTCGCCCGCAGCTCGCCAGTCGTCGAAGTAGCCGTAGTTCTCGAACAGGGTGAGCGCCGTCATCGAGAGTTCCCAGCACAGCTCGGAAAGACCCAGGCGGGCCGACTGGCGGATGGCCGCGAGCAGCACGTGGCGCTCACCGTCGAACCAGGCCAGGGGATCGTCGCCGAGCACCCGAGGATCCGTGCTCCGGCGCGGCGCCGTACCGCGCAGGACGGTGAAGTCGCCGCCGTACAACCGCCGGTGGACATGCTCGCCGAGGTAGAGGACGGTGGCGCAGGCCCGGGTGATCGCGAGCGTCAGCTCGGAGCCGTCGGCATCGGTGTGCTCGGCCGTCTCGGCGCTCTCGGCCGTCTCGGCCGTCTCGGCGGCGAAGGCGCGTACGAGGTCGTGCCAGCCGTACCCGCTTCCCCGTCGCTCCAGGAGTGAGGCCCGGACCAGCTCGCCGAAGGCGTCCTCGGCCTCGGCGGGTTCCAGGTCCAGGATCGCCGCTCCCAGCCAGGTGGCCATCAGGGAGCAGCCGAACACGCCCAGGCCGTGGAACAGCATCCGGGCCCGCGGGCTCAGGTCCCGGTAGCCGATGGCCAGGCTCGCGCGCACGGCGAGATCGTCGTAGGTCAGCTCGTCGAGGACCGTGCGGGTGCTTTCCAAGCGCTCGACCATGGCCCGCACGCTCCAGTGCGGTTTCGCGGCCAGCCGCGCGCCGGCGACGCGCAGGGCCAGCGGCAGCCCGGCACACTGCGCCGCGAGCGCCGCCGCCGCCTCCGGCTCCGCGCCGACCCGGTCGGCTCCCACGTCATGGGCGAGGAACCGGACCGCGTTCTCCCCGTCGAGCGGGTCGAGCCGGACGACGGCCTCCCGCTCCAGCCCGGGCGGCTCGTGACGGCTGGTGATGAGCACGCCGGCCTCCGCCGCGGGCGGCAGCAACAGGGAGAGCAGATCGTCCGAGCCCGCGTTGTCGAGCACGATCAGGATCCGGCGGTCGGCGGCGATGGACCGGAACACGCTTGCCCGGTCGGCGAGCGAGTGCGGCACGGTCATCCCGAGGGCGCGCAGGAACCGGCCGAGCACCTCCGCGGGCTGCGCGTCCCCCCGCAGGTCCATGTAGAGCTGGCCGTCGCCGTACATCCCGGCGAGCCGATGCGCCGCGTGCAGCGCGAGCGCGGTCTTGCCGACGCCCGACCTGCCGACCACGGCGGCCGTCCGTACGCCCCCGGCGAGCAGGCGGTGGACGAGCCCGCTCTCCTCCGTCCTGCCGACCAGGGGCGAGATGAGCGCGGGAAGCTGGTGGGGGACCGCCGTCACCGGCCCGTGCGACGGGGCCGTCAGGGTCACCGGCCGCCGGGGTTTGAGGCTCTCCTCCTGGCCGACGATCGCGTGCCTCAGCCGGCGCAGTTCCTCGCCCGGCACCTCGTCCAGCTCCGTCAGGAGGGTCCGGTGGTAGGCGTCGTAGACCTCCAGCGCCTCGGCCTGCCGCCCGCAACGGTAGAGGGCCAGCATGAGCTGGCCGTGCGGCCGTTCGCGCAACGGGTCGGCCGCGACGACGCGCCGCAGTTCGCCGATGACGTGCTGGTGCTCGCCCAGGAACAGCTCGGCCTCGACGCACTGCTCGACGGCCGAGGCGCGGCGCTCGTCGAGGTGCGCGGCCAGTGATCGGACCAGCTCGCTGTCGATCCCCGCCAGCGCCGGCCCTCGCCACAACGCCAGGCCGGCGCGGAAGGCCCGGACCGCCCGCCGCAGCGCCCCCTCCCTGGTGGCCGCCAGGGCTTCGCCCACATGCTCGTCGAAGGCGGCGAGGTCGAGCGTCCACTCCCCCGGCATGATCGCGTAGCCCTGACCTCGGGTCACCAGCAGCCGGTGTGGCTGCTCGGTGTCTCCCAGTTTCCGGCGGAGCTGGGAGACGCAGATCTGCACCTGGTTGCGCGCGGTTCCGGGAGCCTGTTCACCCCAGACGGCCCGCGCCAGCCTTTCCCGTGGCACCTGGCGCCCCGCCTCCAGGAGCAGCACCGCGAGGATCGTGCGCTGCCGCTGCCCGTGGAGGTGTACGGCCTGCCCGTCCCGCTCGGCGGCCAACGGCCCGAGGACTCCGAACTCCATGGACCGCTCCCCGCTCAACGACACACCCTCCGGGCGTGCGTACGCCAAGGAATCATAGATCAAACCGGGCCCGCGGCCGCCCGCCGAGCACCGCCGGACCCTGGCGGCCGCGACGGCGGGCGCCGCGCGCTCTCGCGATCAGGCCGGTCACCCGCATGGCCGACGACGAGTTGCCGGAGCCGGGCCGCGGAGTCACGGCTCCGCGACCCGGTGTCCTGTCACAGCAGTTGGAGCCGGACCGGACCGGTAGTGCTAGCCGCAGTGCTCCAGCGGGCTGTCATAGACGGAGGAGCCGGCCTTGCCGCCCCAGCGGACGCACTTGCCGGCCGCCGAGGCTCGGACGGGCCCGGCGTAGTAGGAGAAGTTACCCGAATCGGTGATCCGGGTCTGGCCTTCCACCTCCAGGTAGGCGGAGACGGCGGTCGCGGTGCCCAGCGAGGTGCTCTTCATGGTCGCCACGCAGTTGCTGGTGCCGTTGTAGAGCAGGTAGACCGTGCCCGAGGAACCCAGCGCCGCCGAGTCGATCACGTCGTAGCCGGTGCCGCAGACCTGCTCGGGGGTGTGCGGGTTGCCGCTGCCGGAGCCCGTGACGAACTGCATGTACTTGGACCAGTTCCAGTTCGGCCCCGGGTCGGTGTGGGTGGCGCCGGGCACCTGGTTGTGGCCGACGATGTGGGTTCGGTCCTTGGGGATTCCGTACCGGTCGGCGATGTTGCGGGTGAGCGCCGCCGAGGACCGGTACATCGCGTCGGTGAACCACGAGGCGTTGGCGACGTAGCCCTCGTGCTCGATGCCGACCGAGCGCCGGTTGTAGTCACCCGCGTGCCAGGCCCGGTCCTTCTCGCGGACCATCTGGGTGACGTCTCCGTCGGAGGAGCGCACGACGTAGTGGGAGGAGACCTTCGCGGCCGGGTTCTGGAACCAGGAGATCGTGCCCGCGTAGGACCCCTGGGCGACGTGGATGACGATCCGGTCGATCCGGTCGCTGCCGGGCCGGCTGGAGACGGCGTAGTTGCTGGTGCTCGCCGGCACCCAGTGCGCGGACGGGTAGTCGACGGCCGCCGCGGCGAACTTGGAGTCGATGTCCCGCGTCTTCTCGTACTTCCCGCGGTCCGGCTGTACGGCGCGCGCCCCCACGGTGACCGTCTCGCCCGCCGGGGTCACGGCCTTGATGCCCGTGTTGATCATCTCGTAGACGGTGTCGGCGTACAGCCGGGCCACCTCGGCGGAGGACGCGCCGCCGTACGCGGCCACGGCTTCGTACCACCGGGCGGTGTCGGCGCGGGCTGCCGCGTCGAGGCCGAGCCGGTCCGCGTGCGCCCGCAGTACGGCGGCGCCGCCCGCGATGTTGGCGGCGTCGTCGGACTTGAGCGCGGACACCGGCGTGCCGGTCAGCTCGGCGGCCCGCTCCAGGGAGCCGTTGGCCGGGCTGCTGACGAGGTGCAGCATGCCGTAGCCGCCGCTCGCGCTGGGCTTGCCGCCGTGGCCGTCGAGGTGCGTCTCGGCGTAGGCCAGGGCGACCAGTAGGTCTCGGGGGACCTCCTGGCCGGCGGCGGCCTTGGCGAAGGCGGCGGCCACCGGTCCCGCGGACACGGCCGCGGCGGCCGCCGGGGATGTCGCGGGCGCGGCGCTCGCCGGGCCGCCCGCCAGGCAAACCACGACAGTGAGGGAGCCGGCCAGCAGCGCTGCCGCGCGACGGGGCCGGTGCGTACGGTCTGCCATCAATCCTCCTGGGGAGTGTCCGGAAATACGGAAGGACGGCTGCACCGTAAATTGAGATTTCAATCTTTGTAAACCATATTGACAAGAATCGATCTATAACCGAAAATCCCGGGTTTCGCGGTAACAGACGGTCAGGTGGCGGCGGACAGCTGGTGCTGGAGGGCGGAGGCCTGGTGCAGGTAGCCCTTGGCGAGGTCGGCGTCGCCGGCGGCGTGATGGAGTTCGCCGAGCAACCGGACGGCGCCGGCCTCGCCCATCCGGTCACCGAGGTGCTTGAAGATCGTGAGGGAACGTTTGAGCTGGGCGGAGGCCCGGCGCAGGTCACCGCGGACGGCCTGGAGGCGGCCCAGGTCGCGCAGCGCGTACGCGGCGCAGTGGCTGTCGCCGAGGTCCTCGAAGATGTCGAGGGCCAGCCCCTGGAAACGCATCGCCCCGTCGACGTTGGCGCCCAGGTCGTGCAGCCGGCCGACCTGAATGGAGACACACCCCTCGCGGTGCCGGTCGCCCAGCTCTCTGGCCAGGCGCAACGCCTCCGCGAGCCAGTGGGCGGCGGCGGGCAGATCACCGGAGTCCAGGCAGACCCGGCCGAGCGCCTGCCGGGCGAACGCCTCGCCGACCGGGTCACCGAGATCCAGGAACATCGCCAGAGCCTCGGTGAACCGTCCCAGCGCGCGGGTATGGTCACCGCTGAACTGGTTCACCGCGCCCAGTCCGCAGACCGCGACGGCCTCGCCCCGCCGGTCGCCCACCTCGCGGAAGATCATGTGGGACCGGGTGAACATCTCCGCCGCCTCGCCGTACGCGTCCTGGTAGAGGCTGACCTGGGCCAGGCCGCGTAACAGCGCCGCCTCGCCGCGCCGGTCGCCCGCCGCGCGCACCGCGTCCAACGCGATCCGGTGGGTGGTGCGCCAGTCGTCGTAGTGGGAGCGCAGATCGAAGTAGGGGACCAGGGAGGCGGCCAGCTCCCACGCGGCGCCCGGCAGTCCGGCCGCCGCGGCCAGCCGTACGGCCTCGGACAGGGTGTCGCGCTCGACGTCGAACCAGGTCAGGGGGTCGGCGGTCAGGCCGGTGAGGACCTCCTGTGACGGGATCCAGCGGGGCGCCGCCGTCGCCGTCAGGCTGAAGACCCGGGTCGGCAGCCGCTCCGTGGCGTGCTCGGCGACCGCGAGCCAGGCGCCGAAGACACGCGCCAGCGCCTGGCCGTCGGCGGGCCCCGCCCGCTCCCGCGCGCCGAATCCGATCAGCTCGGACAACCGGTAGCGCGGCTGCCCGGCGAGGTCGCTCCCGGCGAGCTGCACCAGGTTGGCGTCCACCAGCGTGTCGACCACCTGGTCGGCCCGGTCCCGGTTCAGCGCCGCGTCCACCACCCAGCCGGGGAAGGACTCCGCGCCCAGCAGCCCGAGCGTGCGCAGGGCCGCCGCCGCGTCCCCCGGCAGTTGCCGGTAACTCAGCTCGAAGCTCGCCCGAACCTCCAGGTCACCGACCCGTAACTCGCCGAGCCGGTGCGACTCGTCGCGGAGCCGCCGTTCCAGCACCCGCAGCGGCCAGTCGGGCCGCGCGGCCAGCCTGGCGCCGGCGATCCGCACCGCCAGCGGCAGATGTCCGCAGGCCCGCAGGATGGCGGCGGTCGCCTCGCCCTCCGCCGTCATCCGGCCAGCGCCCACGATCCGGCCGAACAGCTCCGCGGCCTCGCCCGGCGGCAGCACGTCCAGCCCGACGTGCACCGCGCCGGGCAGTTCGGTGATCCGCCGCCTGCTGGTCACCAGCACCGGGCAGCCGTCACCGGGCAGCAGCGGGCGCACCTGCGCGGCGCTCGCGGCGTCGTCGAGCAGCAAGAGCATCCGCCGCTCGGCGAGCAGCGAACGGTACATGACCGCACGCTCGCGCATCCCGTACGGCACGGCTCGCACGCCCAGCGCGCGCAGCACCTCGGCCAGCAGTTCCGCGGGCTGCGGCGGAGCGGCCGAAGTGCCGCCGAGGTCGAGGAAGAGCTGACCGTCCGGGCACTCGGCCCGTACGGCGTGGGCGCAGTGGACGGCCAGCGCCGACTTCCCCACACCGGGCCCGCCGGTCACCACGACGACGGGCGGTCCCTGGCCCGACAAGGTGCCGGTGAGCAGGGCGACCTCGGCCTTCCTGCCCGTGAAGTCGGGGATGTCGGGCGGGAGTTGGTGGGGTGACGGGACGGGCCCGTCCGCCGAAGGCGCCCCATGGTGGTGTGCCGTGCCGGGGGCCGGGTCGCCGGCGAGCACCGCCGCGTGGGCCTGGCGGAGTCCCGCGCCGGGTTCGATACCCAGCTCTCCGATTAATCGCTCCCTGATCGTGGCGTAGGCGGACAGCGCCTCGGCCTGCCGTCCGTCGCGGTGCAGGGCGGCCATCAGGCGTTGCCACAGACCCTCCCGGAACGGATGGTCCACCAGCAGGCCGCGCGCCTCGGCGACGGCCTCGGCCTGCTGGCCGCACGCCGTACGCAGGTCGAGGAGGTGTTCGGCGGCGGTGAGCCTGGCCTCGCGCAGTGGTTCGAGCCGGGCGTCCCAGAGCGGGCTGCCCGGCAGGTCGGAGAGGGGGTCGCCGCGCCACAGGGCGAGCGCGCGGCGGAGCAGTTCGAGGGGTTCGCCGCCGGGCTGGGCACCGCGGGCCCGGACGGTGAGCTCTTCGAAGATCAGGAGGTCGAGGTCGCCGGGCTGAAGCTCGATCATGTAGCCGGAGCGGCCGGCGTGCAGCCGGGTCCCCGCGTCGCCGAGGGCGCGGCGCAGGGAGCTCACGTAGGTGCGCACGTTGGCGGCGGCCGAGCGCGGCTGGCGGGCCGGCCACAAGGCCTCGACCAGGAGTTCGGCTCCGACCATGCGGTTGGCGTGGAGGAGCAGGGTGGCGAGGAGCATACGCGGCTTGGTCCCGCCCAGGTGCCCGGTGGACCGGACGTCCAGCGGGCCGAGCACGTTGAATGTTGGCCGATCAGCCGTCATGCCCGCTTCTTTCGTCAGAGAGGCATCTGAACTGTTTATCGGGATTTCTCAGCGTCAGGCTATTTGTATCGGTTTTGGACAGGTTTTATGCAGGTTTTCCGGACGCTGGTCGGCACGAGGGACAGCGAAAGGATCCGTATGAAACTCAGAAGTCTCGTCACGGCGGGGTGGGCCCTGCTGTTCAGCCTCGCGGGCGCCGTCGCCCTCGCTCCAGGAGCGAGCGCCCTCTCCCAGGGAGCGAGCGCGGCGGCGGCACCCGCCTTCCAGCTCCCCTTCCCCTGCAACCAGAGCTGGACCGGCAACTCCAGCGGCAGCAGTGCGCACACCTCGTATGAGATCGACTTCAACCGGGGCAGCACCGCCGACGCCGATCTGGGCGACGCCGTCGTCGCCGCCGCGGCCGGCACCGTGGTCATCTCCGCCCACCAGGGCTCGACCAACGGCTTCGGCAACCTCGTCAAGATCGACCACGGCGGCGGCTACTCGACCTACTACGCCCACCTGCGCGTGCGTTCGGTGACCGCCGGCACCGTGGTCGCCCAGGGCCGCAAGATCGGCGAGGTCGGCAACACCAGCCGGCCGGGCAACAACATCAGCCCGCACCTGCACTTCGAGGTGCGGACCAACGACGTCTCCTACCCGGCCAACGTCAGGAAGGCCGTGTTCAACGGGACCACGTTCGGCTACCCGAACCAGACCCTGACCTCACGGAACTGCGGCGGCGGCGCGACCAACCCGCACACCCCCGAGCAGGTCTGCGGCACCGGCTACGACGTGATCGACTCGGCGGCGCTGGGTTCCTCGGGCACGGTCTACCTGCTCTACAACGGCACCAGCAACTGCGTGGCGACCATGAAGAGCACCTCGCTGGGCACCGCGACCGCCGTCTCCGCCTACCTGGAGGTGGAAGGCCAGACCCGGATCACCGATTCGGGTAACTTCTCCTACTACGCCGGGCCCGTCCGAGCCTCGGCGGCCGGCAAGTGCGTCCGCTGGGGCGGCAAGGCCGGAACCTCCGTCTACGACAGCCCACTGGAACACTGCGGCTGAGACGATCGAAGGCCGCGCCCTGCCGGGGCGCGGCCTGAATTAATGTGGGACCACGATCAGTACGCCAAGGGGGATCGTGGGCGACCTGCAGCGGCTCCGTGAGCTGAACTCCCTCGCCAGCCTGCGCGTGCTCAGGGGCGAGGAACCACTGACCCTGAGCGAGCTGGCCCGGCGGACCGGCATGTCCAGGGCGTCGATCGGCGACGTGGTGGCCGGGCTGCTCACCCGTGGCTGGGTCGACGAGCTGGAGCCCGCGCCGGGCGGCATGGGCCGTCCGGCCAGGCGCTACCGGTTCAGGGCGGACGCCGGCCACGTCCTCGGCCTCGACATCGGCAAGCACGAGGTGCTCGCCGGGCTCGCCGATCTGGAGGGCGCGGTGGTCGCCACCGCCCGCGAGCCGATGCCCGCCGTACAACCCGGCGGCCTGCCCGGCGCCCGGTCCAACGACGACCGGCTCGCCGTCGTCGACGCCGCGGTCACCGCCTGCCTGTCGAGAGCGGAACTCGCCGCCTCCGACATCTGGGCCGTGGGCGTGGGCAGCACCGGGGTGGTCGACCGGCACGGGCACGTCGTGCTGGCCGCCGCGCTGCCCGGCTGGTCGGAGGTCGACCTGGCCGGCCACCTGCGAGCGCGGTTCGACTGCCCCGTGCTGGTCGAGAACAACAGCAACCTGGGCGCGCTCGCCGAACACCGGGTGGGCGTGGCCCGCGGCGCTCTCGACGTCGTCTTCCTGCACGCCGGTCTCAGCTCGGGCGCCGGTCTGATCATCGGCGGCCGGCTGCACCACGGGTTCAGCGGCGCGACGGGCGAGGTGGGCGCGCTGGAGGCGGTCCGCTGGAAGTCGATGACCGGACATCTGGCGACGTATCCCGTGCCCGAGGGCACTCCCCCCGACCGGATCGCGGGAGAGGTGTTCGCCGCCGCGCGCGCCGGTGACAGCGAGGCCGTCGCGGCGGTCGGGCGTTACGCCGCCGACCTGGCCGTGGGCACCGCCGCCATGGTCCTCACCCTCGATCCCGAACTGGTCGTCCTCGGCGGCGGCTACTCACGCGCCGGCGACGTGCTGCTCGGCCCGCTCCGGCAGGCCCTCACCCCGCTCTGCCTGCGCCCGCCGGAGATCCGGGTCTCGTCCCTGGGCGAGGAGTGCGTGGTCGTCGGGGCCGCCCACCTGGCCCTGGACCACCTGGAACGCGAGATGCTCTCCCCCACCGGCCCACTCGCCGACCCGGTGGCCCCCCGCGAGGCGGGCTGAACCCTCCCGCGTCCGTGAGCCGCGCCGTTCTCGTCTACATCGAGGCACGGGCCGGCCCCCCGGCACCCGGTGGGGTGCGCACGCGCGGTCGCCGCGTCAGCCGGTCGGATGGTCCTCCAGCAGGCGGGCCAGGGCCGCATGCTGGTGTGGCGGCAGGGCGGGATCAGCAGCGGCGTACGCGCGCCTGGCCAGCTCGGCCGCCGCGGCGGCTCGGCCGAGGAGCGCCAGGGCACGGGCGGCGTAGTACAACACGGTGGCGTCGTCGGAGTGCGGCCCGCCGGGGCCGGCGCTGTGGGCCGGAGCATGGGTTTCCAGAGACTCGGCGGAGAGGACCTCCGTCAGGGTGGCGGCGGCCGCCTCAGTTAGGCCGAGGTTGGCCAGAGCGAGCGCGCGGGCGGCGCGAGTGGTCGGGCGCGGGGGGCGGCGCAGGCGGTCGAGATCGCGTAGCGCGGACGCGGGGTCACCGATGTCGGCCCGGATCTCACCGCGCAGCCGTAGTGCCTCCTCCAGCATGCTCTCGGCGGCGAGCACCCCGTCGAGCACCGCCATCGCGGCTTGGGGATGGCCGCTACCGAGCAGGGACACGGCGAGCTCGGTCTGCACGGTGAGGTCGTTGGGCACCCGCTGAACAGCCGACCGGAGCTGCTCGACGGCGGCCTGGGCGCGGCCGCGGCGCAGGAGCAGGCGGGCGATCGCGGCCAGTAACCGCCCCACGGCGGGGGCGTCCTGGAGCGCGCCGTACAGGTCGGCGGCAGCGTGGTAGCGCTCCTCCGCACGCTCCCACTCACCACGATCGTGGGCGATGTTGCCCAGGAAGGACTGCGTCTCCGCGCGCAGCCGCAGCTCGTCGTCGCGGCAGATGCCTAGAGCCTCCTGGGCGCGCTGCTCGGCCAGGTCGAGTTGTCCGTCCGCAAGAGCCAGGGAGGCCGCACGCAGATAGTCGTGCGCATCGGCCTGGTGGGGGGCCAGGCGTGCACCGGGGGCGTCGGCCTCGCCGAGCAGGATCGGCTGGATCAGGCGATCGTGCTGGAGCTCGCACCAGCGCGACCCCGAGCGCATCTCGGTCTTCAGGATGTGGCGGTCGATGAGTGCGTGCACGACCGGATTGGGCATGCCCGCGGTGCTGCTCATGCCCTCGTAGGCGGTGTCGCGCCGGCCCATCTCGGTGATGAAGGTCTCGCGCAGCCAGGACCAGAGCCTGGCGGCGGGCACGCCGTACGCCTCGGACACCTCGGCGAGGGCGCGTTCGCAGAACGCGGCCAGCGTGTGGTCGACATCGGCGTGGCGGGCGATGTGCTCCCTGGTGATGACGCGCACACCGGCGGGCAGCGACTCCCAGAGGGTGGAGCAGATGACCTGGAGCTGGGTCGGTTCCACCTCGTCCGTGCTGATCGTGCTCCGCTCTCCGAGGGCGCTGGTGACCGTGATGGTGCTCAGATCGCGCACCAGGCTGCTGGCGGCGCCCGGCGCGAAGGAGCGCCCGGTGCCGGCGAGTGGGCCGCTGACGGCCTCCAGCCCGGCGGCCGGACTGAGCATGGCGAGTTTGAAGCGGGCGCGGAGACCACGGCCGAGCAGGCCCTCGTAGGGCAGCACCTCGGCGATGTAGTCCTGCCTGACCGACACCAGCAGACGGACGTCGGGGCACTCCTGCAGAGCATCGGCGAGCTCACGGATGAACGGGTGGCGGTAGCGCTCACGGTGCCTGAAGTCGCTGAAGATCTCCTCGAACTGATCAATCGCCACCAGCACGGGAACCGGGTCGCCGTAGCGGTCGAGGCGCATGGCACGGCGGCGCAGAAAGTCGGCGATGGTCAGGCCGGAGAGCTGGATGGGCGACTCCGCCGGCGACCACGACGACAACAGCGCGAAAGTATAGGGGTTGTGCTCGGGAAGCGCGGCCGTCGGGAAGGCGGATCCGTGCGAGACCCGGCCGGTCGGCAGCACGTCGTAGCGCGCGGGGTCGATCGCGGGCAGCACTCCGGCGTGCAGCACGGAGGTCTTGCCCACCCCCGACGGGCCGAACAACACGGTCAGCAGGTTTCCCGACCACAACGTGGAGATCTCCTGCGACTCCCGTGTCCGGCCGAAGAACCGGGCCCGGTCGTCCGCCGAGAAGGAGCGGAGTCCCACGTAGGGTCGCGCTTGCTCTTCATCGGGCGTGGTCGGGGGAATCAAGGGACCGCCGTTGATTAGGGGACCGACACGTGGATCACTTTCGGATCCGACCTTCATCATTTTAGATGCTGGACAAGCGAAAGGTCATGCAATCACCACCGCCTCCATGGCCGAAATTCCGGGGTCCTGGAACCATCATTATGGACCGGCTGAAAAACATGAAGAATCATTTCTCCATTCCGTGGCCGGGCGAGTGCGTATGCTCGGGCCATGCCTCGTAGGGTCCGGGCCGCCACACGTCCGGCAGGCCCGCGGCTGTTGTCCATGTGGGCCGCGTTCAGCCTCGCCACCCTGGCGTCCGCGGCGGCCCTGACCGGTGTCATCCTGGTCGGTGTGCGGGTTCTCGGCGTCACCGCCGTCAAACCCGAGGCCCAACTCTCGGGCGCCACCATGTTCGACCTGCTGAAGATCGCCTTCGCGGTGGTGGCGGGGGCCGGCGGCCTGGTCGCACTGGTCACCACCTACCGGAGGCAGCGGGTCAGCGAGGCGGCGGAGTCACGCGAGGCGACCGCACTGTTCAATGAGCGGTTCTCCACGGTGACCGACAAACTCGGCCACGACAGGGCGGCGGTACGACTGGCGGGCGTGCACGGCCTGGCCGGGCTCGCTGACGACGCGCCGAACCACGAACTTCGCCAGACATGCATCGACGTGCTGTGCGCCTACCTTCGTATGCCGCAGGAGCATGACGAGGACGGCGCGAGCGGGCGGTCCGACCGGCAGGTGCGGCACACGGTGATCCGGTGCATCGCGGCGCACCTGCGAACGGGCGCGGCCGTGCCGTGGCGGAAGCACGATTTCGACTTCACCGAGGCGGTGTTCGACGGCGGTGATCTCTCCGCCGTGGTCTTCGATGGCGCGGTCGGCTTCACACGCGCCGAGTTCCGGTCAGGACGGACGAGTTTCGAGGGAGCGATTTTCCGGGGTCCTCGCACCGATTTCGACGGTGCCGGGTTCGGCGGCGGGGATGTCCGATTCGACGGGGCGACTTTCTCCGGCGGCCGAGTGACGTTCATCGGCTCGGATTTCCGCCATGGACGCGTTTCCTTTGCCGGTGCGAAATTCGTCGGAGACTTCGTCTCCTTCGACGGCGCGTCCTTCTCCGGAGCGGAGGTGGACTTCCGTGCCGCGACGGGGACTCCCCCGGCCGGCGTGGTCACGGTAGGACGGTCAAGCCCTGACGTGAGCCTCCCCCGGGAGTGGCTCACGCCTGGCGGCTGAGCCGTTTGCGCAGATCGTCCTGAAGCCTCCGCACCTCCTTGGCGACCACGTGGTCGGGGGCGAGCGCGGCGGCCGACTCGGCGGCCTGCAGCGCTTGAGGGTAGTCAGCGATGGCGTCGAGGGCTTTGGCGCACTCCAGCAGCGCCTCGAAGCTGTCCGGATCGATGGCGAGGCTGCGCCGGTAGGCGGCCAGGGCCTCCTGCGGCCTGCCCGCTTCGGCCAGACACGCACCCAGCGCCCTTATCGGGGTGGGGTCGTCCGGGCTCAGCTCCACAGCCCGAGTGTGCAGACGGACGGCCTCGCCGTACCGGTCGGACCCGGCTTGCGCGCGGCCGACCGCGTCGTGCCGGGCCACGCCGGCGGCGAGTGTGCCGAGCGCGGTGAGCATACCGCTCTGCCGGAATTTGTCGCCGGCCGCCTCAGCCTGGCCGAGCGCGATCCGATAGTGCCGTGCCGCCTGGTCGTCAACGCCCTCCACCTCGGCCATCAGGCCGAGCAGGGCGTGCAGGTCGCCGGCAGCGACGGTCTCCGGCACGATGTCCAGTCCCAGTTCGCACCGGTGCCTGGCCGCCTCGACGGCACCCTGCAGCCAGGCGTCCTCGGCGGCGAGAAGATGCCGGTCCATCGGGTGTGACACGCCCTGCTCGGCCGCCGCGGCCCGCTGCGCCGGCGCCACCAGAAGGCTGTGGTTGAGGCCGTACCACAGGCAGCCGAGATGGTGGTGGGCCGCGAGCACCTGGTGGTGAACGAGCGCGGTGAGGATGCGGTTGGGCATACCGCGCGTCGCCGCGGGGCCCCTGAGCGCGTAGCGAGCTCCGCCGCCCTGGTCGACGAAGGCGGCCGCGATCCAGCGCCGCAACGTCGCGGCGGGCATCGACAGGTCGGCGGCGGCCGCCTCGGTCCTGCGCCGGTACCAGGCGTAAAGGTCCGTTCTCGCCTCGCCGATCCGGGGCAGGTGGTGCGCCTCGATCTGCCGCAGATTGCCCGGCAGTTGATCCCAGCACGTGACGCAGACGGTCTGCAGCCGCATCGGCTCGACGGTGTCGGTCGGCACGGGCGCGAGGGAGCCCAGGCTGTCGTCGTAGTAGATCGTCGACAACTCGGTGGCGAGTCGCTCGTCGAGGCCGGTGGCGAAGAACCGGCCGTGTCCGTCGAGCGGCCCGACGATCGCCTCACGCGCCTCGTCACGGGTGAGCGGCAGCAGTCGCTGGCGCTCGTAGTGACGCTTGAGCAGGTCCTTCTCGTACGCGAGCAGGTCGGCCAGGTGCTCCTCGCGCAGCAGAATCAGCACGTGCAACTCGGGCAACTCGTCGAGGGCCGTGAAGAGCTGGTCGAGGAAGACCCCGCGCTGCTTCCAGTGGCTCGGGTAAGCGGTGAACAGTTCCTCGAACTGGTCGATGGCCGCGAGTATGGTGACGTTGTCGCCGTACTTGTCCTTGGGGCGCGAGACGCCGCGCAGGTAGTCGGTCAGCGTGAGATTGCGGAGCTGGGCCGCGGACTTCTTCGGGCACCAGTACGACAGCAGCGAGCAGGCGTGCACGTTGCCGAGTCCCTGCGCCGGGGCGGCGGCGCCGGGACCAAGGGCCACCCGTCCGACGGGCAGCAGCTCGACCGAGTCCACGTCGATCGCCGGGATGATCCCGGCGTGCAGCAACGAGGACTTCCCCGATCCGGCGGGGCCGTACACCGCCACTATCCGGCTGGCGGTCCACTTGTCGCGGATGTCGAGGATCATTCTGCGGGCTCGCCCGCAGAAGACCGAGCGGTCGCGCCAGCCGTACGGCCGCGGGCCGATGTACGGCTGGGCGCGGCCGGCGGGGAGGGTCACCTGTGGCCCTCCGTCCGAGCCCGAAGCTCGTCGCAGAATTCCGCGGCGGTTCCCCAGAATATTGATATGCGAAGGTCGCTGAGATAGTGCGCGAAATAGCGCTCCATGCTCGTTCGAGCCTCTGGCGAGGAGTTCGCGGCGGGCACGAAGACACCCACGTTGCGTCGTCTGCGCAGCTGAAGCGGGGCGTTCAACAGGCCGCGTAACAAGAACTTGAAAGTCCAGTCGCTCACGTTGTACCCGATGAACAGCAGCGGCTTGTCGATCAGGGCACGGCGGACACTCGCGGGTAACAGGCCGGTCCCCCCGGCGGCGCGGTCCTCGGTCACTCTGACCAGGAACTCGATGTAGTCGTCCTCGGTCAGCACGAGCGACTTCGGCGAACTCAGGTGGCCGTGCAGATGGTAGACGAGCGGCCGGTCGGCCCCTGGATCGCTGTCGTCGTCGCCGGCCCGCCAGGCCGCGCTCTCGAAAGGGAATACGATGTCCTCGTACCACCGGCAGACGTCCTGCCGAACACTTTTCCCGGCGGCCTCCAACGCCTTTACCATGAAATTGTCATAGTTTGTCGTCAGGTAGACGGATATAGGATAATTCGCCAGCGTTTCGTGAATACCCAGCGCATTCGCGGCGTCCGGCGAAGACTCGTCCTGCAGACTCAGGCTGACACCTTCCTTGATGAAGGTGGTGTCGTGCTGAGCAGCCGCGTACTGCATGACCCGGGCGAGGTTGTTCTTGTCCGCGAACGGATAGTCATAGGTGATGGCCCACCTGGCGGCGAGTTCGCCACCGGTGGGCAACAGACCCGCGGTCGAACCCGCCCCGATGAGCGGTGTGCAGTCACCGTTCCGCAACTGATCGATGAGCCGATGCCAGTCGCTCTCATCCATCGCGGGCTCCATATAGGGAAAGAGGTGTCCCCGATTATCCGCTGCTGGGAAGCGGTTCGGGAATAGTCACCGGCGGTGGGATCGCCGCGTACCGGGACGACGGGACAGGTACGCAGGAGCCCCTGGCCGAACCCCCGGTGGCCTGGGCGTTGTCAGTCGTTCGCGCCGGGGTCCGGCACGCGGTCGACGCTCTGGTTGAAGCCGGCGATGGGCTCCGTATCGCCCCGGCTCGGATCGAGCAGGCGGCGAAGCCCCAAGGCGAGGCTGGAGTCGTCGATCAAGGCAAGATCGCGAAGCGAAAGCCCGGAGATGTCGATGAGAATGTCGGCCTCGGTAGGATCATCTCTCATGCGAGCGGCTCCTTATCGCCATCATCGTGATTTCCGACCGGCCGCCGAAGTCGGACGCCAAGCACAGCCGTCTGACGCTGAGCCCGAATATCCGTGGTCGGCCAACCCCGCCTAACCGTTTCTTTACGGATACCCGGAATTAGGGATTAGTGTAACCCCGCCACCTTCCTCCAGGCTACCTTTTTCCGCATTCCCTGAGAAATAAAAGGCTAGATGTCCTCTATGCATGCCCCCATGCCGGTCAACCTTTAGGATGTCGGTACAGGGGGGCTGTGTCACGAGGAAACGCGGAGGCGGAATGTGACCGTTTCACAGTCGGCCGAGTCGGCGCGGCCACCCGGAAGGGCGCCCGTGGTCTGGGGAAAGATCCCCACCAGGAACGTGAACTTCACGGGCCGACAAAGACTCTTCGAACGATTGCGCGAGAGCATCGCCACCGACGTGACCGCCGTGCTGCCACACGCCCTGCACGGCATGGGCGGCGTCGGCAAGACCCAGGTGGCGATCGAGTACGCCCATCGCTACCGCGACGAGTACGACGTCGTCTGGTGGATCTCCGCCGACCAGTCCCTCCTGGTGAAGTCCTCGCTGGCCGCGCTCGCCAAACCGCTCGGCCTGCCCGACGCCGGTACGGCGGGCGTCGAGGACGCCGCGAGCGCCGTGCTCGATGCTCTCCGCCGCGGCGAGCCGTACGCGCGGTGGCTGCTCATCTTCGACAATGCCGACCAACCCGAGGACATCACCGACATCATTCCGCACGGTCCCGGCCATGTGCTCATCACCTCGCGCAACCATCGCTGGCAGGCCGTCGTGGACACGGTCGCGGTCGACGTCTTCAGCCGCGAGGAGAGCCTGAAGTTCCTGCACAAACGGGTGTCGAAGGCCATCGACCTCGACGACGCGACCAGGCTGGCCCAGGAGTTGGGCGATCTCCCCCTGGCCCTGGAGCAGGCCGGCGCCCTCCAGGCTGAGACCGGCATGTCCGTGGACGAGTACCTCCGGTTGCTGTCCGAGCGGGCCGACCAACTCCTGGCCGAGAGCAAGCCGATGGAGTATCCGCTGTCCATGACCGCGGCCTGGGCGCTGTCCGTCTCCCGGCTCACCGACCGGCTGCCCGAGGCCGTCGAACTGCTGCGTTGCTGCGCGTTCTTCGGCCCCGACCCCATCCCGCGCGACGTCTTCCTGCCGGGTGTCAAGGTGATGAGCCCTGGCCTGCGCGCCATCCTGTCAAACCCGATCCTGCTCAGCCGGGCCATCAAGGAACTCGGGCGTTTCGCCCTCGCCCGAATCGACGGCACCGCGCGAACCATCCAGGTGCACCGGCTGATCCAGGCCCTGCTGCGCGCCGAGTTGCCCTTCGAGGAGCAGGAGTTGTACCGGCACGAGGTGCACCTGCTACTCGCCGGCGCCTCTCTCGGAGACCCGAACGACGCGGTGGCCTGGCCGAAGTACACCGAGTTGCTGCCCCACATCACGCCCGCCGGGGTCGCCCAGTGCAACGACGCCTCGGTGCGTTTGCTGGGCCACAACATCGTCTACTACCTCTACCGGTCGGGCAGCTACCAGCTCTCCCATTCCTTCCTCAACGCCTTCCTGCAAAAGTGGACCGAGGACTCCGGGGCCGACCACCTCGACGTGCTGATCGCCCGCCGCCACCTCGGCAGCGTCCTGCGCGAGATGGGCGACTACGCCGCCGCCTATGAGATCGACCGGGCGAACCTCGACAGGATGAACGAGGTGCTCGGCCCCGACCACGAACAGACGCTGGTCCTGTCCCAAGGGCTGGCGGCCGACCTGCGGGCCAAGGGCGACTTCCAGGCCGCCCGCGAACTCGACGAGGAGCTCTGCCTCCGGCACGAGACGGTCTTCGGCAGGGCGCACGGCGAGACTCTTCGCGCCATGCACAACCTCGCCATCGACCACGGCCTCAACAGCGACTACCGGGCGGCCAGGGACTTACACGAGGCCACCTACCTGCGGCAACGGGAGGGCGGCAAGAGCATCTTGCAGATCGACGTGCTGACGTCGTGGAACGCCCTGGCCCGCGCCGTACGGCTGTGCGGCGACTACGCCGAGGCGCGCGACCTCGGCGAGGACGCCCACGCCTACGGGGTGCAGGAGTTGGGCGCCGAGCACCCTTGGACACTGCGCACGGTCAAGGATCTATCCATCGCGCTGCGCAGAGCCGGCTCCATCAACGAGGCGAAGGAACTCGCCCGCGACGCCTACACGAGGCTGGACAGAGTCCTGGGCGCCGACCATCCCGACACAATGGCCGCCGCGATCAGCCTGTCGAACGCGCTGCGGGGAATGGGCGAGATCGACGAGGCCATGAGCATCGTGAATCAGACGCTGTTGTTGTGCCCCCACGTCTACGGTGACGACCATCCCTACACTCAGGGGTGCATCGGCAATCTCGCGCTCCTGCTGCGCGCGCAGGGCCAACCCGACCAGGCCCACGCCAGGAACACCGGGGCGCTCGCGGTGCTCGACGGGCGGCTCGGGCGCGACCATCATCTCTCCCTGACCTGCGCGATCAACCTCGCCAGCGATCTGGCGGCGCTGGGCCGCACGGCTGAGGCGTTGCGCATCGGAGAGGACACTTTGCCTCGGTTGCGGGCGCTGCTGACCCAGAACTACTCGCTGACCCTCGCCTGTGCCGGCAACATGGTGCTCGACCTGCGGGCGGAGGGGCGGACGGACGAGGCGGACGAGCTCTTCGAGGAGACCAGGAACGCCTTCGACCGGACAGTCGGACTCGGCCATCCAGACGCCGAGGTCGTGCTCCTCGGACACCGCTTCGACTGCGACTTCGACCCGCTGCCGATCTGACCGGCCGAGCCGGGCCGCGCGTCACGGGCCCGCCATTCGGCCCGGTGGCGGGTGGCGTCCGCGCCAAGCGCGTCACATCGCGTTACGGGCCCGCCATTCGGCCAGGTGGCGGGCGGCTTCCGCGCGTCCGCGCGCCGTGGCGTCGGCCGGGACGGGGTCGTCCCGCCAGGACCTCAGCATCTCACCCATACCCGCGACGAACAGTTTGCCACGGTCGGTCAGTCGGCCGCTTTCCGCTATGAGGTCGACGACGGATTCGGCGGCCGTGCGCCAGCGAGAGAACTCGGCGTGCATGTGCAACGCCGTATCTCCCTGTTCCAGAAAACGCTGCCTGCGCAGGTATCCGCTGACCCCGAGGAAGGCGTAGGCCCCTTGCAGCAACCCGCCGAGCGGGCGGGGATCACTCCGCCAGGGGGCGTAGTAGCGGCGCCCGTCGTCGGAGAGGAGCAGCGGGACGACGTCCAGCAGAGCGGACAGTTTCGCGTGCTGGATCTCGTGGGCCAGGGTGACACCGAAGGCCAGCGCGTTCTCCGGCGTGGAGAGCGCCACACAGCCGAACGCTTCCCGTGAGCTGCCGCTGATCTGGTCGCCGGGCGTGGAGGCGAGTGGGGTGAGCACCCGGGAGGCGACGGTCAGCTCCTCAGCCGTGGTCCGGTGGTGCTCGGCGAGCACGGCCCACGCCTCCCACAGGTGTGAGCGCCATACGGCCAGCTCCTGCTCGGCGAGACGGTGGCCGGTAACACGGCCGCCCGGCATGCGGAAAGGGTCGAGGTCGTCGACGATCAGCGTGATGGTCAGTCCGCCGGCGGTCGCCGACAAGCGACGCAGCGCCTGCCAGTGCGGAGTGTCGCCGCGCCCGGCCATCGGAACGCCGGTCGTGAAGCCTCCCACCGTGACGGTGGCCGCCCCGCCGTCGCAACTGACGTGGGCGCGGTCCGCCCCAGCGGGTAGCACCACCTGGCCCAGCGAGGGCAGCATGACGCGAGCCCCTTCGGCGGGTACGGCGATGGCGCAACGCGTGCCCGCGGCGATCGCGGCAGCGGCGGCGACCGAGCACAGCCGGGCCGGGTCCTGCGCCGCGGCGCGGCCGTCCGCGTGCAGTGCCCGCAGCGTGCGCCATGCCCATGCGCCCACCGCCGGATGGCGGAGCACGCCGTCCACCGCCTCTGGGCTCTCCGCCTGCACACCTGCGAGCAGGTCGTACCCCTCCCTGGCCCAGGTGGCATGCGGGTGCCCCGCGTCCGTGGCCACCTTGACCACTCCCCTGATCAGCAGTAGGTGCTTGCTGTATTGCGCGGAGGCGAGAGAGCTAACCGCCGCACCCCCGCCGCCTCCCGCGGCCAGCGCGTGGAATGCCTCATCTGTCACCTTGTGGTAGTCGAGAGTCATCTGCGCCCTTCCAGCAGGTCGGCGACGTCGCGCCCGACCACATGGTGGATATAGGTGATGAGGTGGAACATGTCACGGCAGAACACCGAGGGTCCGTCGAAGCCGCGTTCCCCGTGGTAACGGTGGGCGTACAGTCCGCCACCGCACACCCGCCTGACCGGGCACGTCAGGCACGCCCCGCCCAAGGCGCGCTCACCGATCTGCCGCACCACGAGAGACGGGTGCAGCAGCACGTTGTCAAAGGTGTCATGAGCCACGTGGAACCCGGTCGCCGGCGCACCCTGGTATGCGGCCTTCAGCGTGTCGGACTGCTCGATCCCGCCATCGGTCTCGATCACGACCATCCGGGCCGGAGCCAACCCCACCGCCTCCCCCGCCGACTCACCGCCCAGCAACAGGTGGATGATGTCGGCGAACAGCCGGATCTCGGTCTCCTGGCGACGCGCTCCGTACCAGCGGTCAAAAATCGCGATCAGCCAGTCGGCGTACGGCGTGGCCGCCGGGTCGGGGAGGAACGGCGGCGGGTGGACCCAGTTCCCGTGTGGGAGCAGGAAGTCGACGGCGGGCGGCTGGAAGCCGAGCAGCGCCTCGTAGGTGCGCACCGGGTCGTTCCGAACGTCAATGGTGCACAGGATGCCGCCGAACAGGTGTGGATACTCGGCTGAGAGCAGCGAGAGCCCGGTGACCACGGCGGAGTGGCTGCCCCGGCCGTCGGGGCGGCGACGGTGACGGTCGTGGCCGGTGGCGGTGCCGTCCAGGCTGACCCCTACGCGGACCCCCAGGTCGTCGAACCGGCGCAGGAAGGCCTTGTCGAGACGTACTCCATTGGTCTGGACGCTCGCACCGACCGCCACGCCGGGGCCGACGGCCTGCCTGACCGCAGCGACGGTGTGAGCGATGAGTTCCGGCCCGGCGAGCAGGGGCTCGCCCCCGTGCAGAATCAGCTGGATCGACGACAGGCCATGAGCCTCGACGTGCTCCGCTATCCGGGCGGACAACTGGCCGACCGTGGCCTCGGACATCTTGCGCGGTTGATTCCGCCAACTCTGGTCGGCCATTTCGTACATATAACAGTAATCGCAGCTCAGATCGCATCTGCTATGGATCTTCACGATGAACTGGCGGAACGAGCTGGGCCGCCAGCCCTCCGCCTGGAGCGCCCTGATATCCAGCCGCGCACGTGGGGAGCGCTCCGGTGGCCCGATAGCCACTGACAAGCCGGACCAGCCCCCCAGCCACGCAAGAAAGGAGGGGCTTGAGCGGACCCCTGCCGTGTGATAGACGCAGAAATGATAACGCCCGAGCGACCCTTCCCACCCGATGACACGTCACGAATTAGCACGCAGCTGGCAGGCGCCCCAGGGCGACTGGGGACATTCTCGAACTTCTCCGAAGCCCTTCCCGCCGACCGGCGGTCGTAGTACCAGCCGTGACGGCCAGGGCCGGGAGCTGGGCAGCCGGCGCCCAACTACCGGGTGCGCGAGATCGGTGACGGCCCTTGCCGGCTGCTCATGCATCGTCCTCGGGCCGTCATCGCCGCCCATCGCGCGGCGCCGGCGCGGTAGATGACCCGCGGACACCGGGCAGTGCGGTGGCTGGACCTTGCCGTAGACGAGTCAGCAGAAGTCGATCAGCACTATCCAGCGATCCGCGCCATCGAATGATGATCGCCAAAGCGCGACATTCAAGACACATCTGGGCACTATCGCATCATTAGTGACGTTTGCGGAGCTACTCGCGAGTAAAACCAGCCGACATTTCAGCACCATGCATAATGCTCGCTACTGACAGCCCGCCCATTTGCCGCGTTTGATGGGTTGCTTTGTCTGAACCTTGACCCCCGCACTACTGTGTGTCCTCACACACACCAGAACCTAGTGGAAAGGAAGGGCATATCAGGTATGTCTGATCAGACAACGGCGTCGACCAGACCCTCTCCCATGAAGATCCTCTGGCGGAAGGGGTGGAAAAAGTTCACCGCCTTCGCGATAGTGGCGGGACTCGCCATCTCGGTGATCCAACTGGTAAAGGACATCGGCTTCACCGATCCGGCGGCAGCGGAGCCGTCCGCGATCATCGAGCCGGTGGAAGACGGGAGCCAAAGCCTTGAACCGTGCACCTTCGTGCGCGGGACAGGAGTTCCGGCCTCCGGGATGACGTTGGTCTTGGCGGTTATTCCGCCTGCCCATGTGAGGGCGCGGGCAGGAATCAGGTTCATCCCACTGTCACCCCTCGAGGGCCAGTGGAGCACCGTCGCCTCACTCACGGCCGACATCGACATCCCCGGCAAGTTCACCATCATGTTGATCGCGATGGAGACCGCGTTGGTCCATTTCGCGGGCGACATCGCCGGGCACTCGTGGTGGATCGCCCAGGCGATGCCGCCCGATCATGAGCGTGCGCTCATCTCGCGGACGGTACAGCGGGGACCAGGCAAGGCATCCTGCTGAACCATCGATGAGTTCTGGGCGGAGGTTAGGCCCCGCCCGCCCAGAACGTCGTGCGAAGACGAGCATAAGGAAATGGCTTGGCTTGTTGTCACCGCACGATGAACCGTTATACGGATGTATCTCGCGCGCAAGCACCAAAGCGCCATAAATGAAAACATCTTTACCTAGAAAGCCGGAGTGGTGGCTCCAAACCAGGTCAAAGCCCCAGGCCCCCATCGCGGGATGAACTGGGTGTCCTTCCTGCGATGGCTAGCCCCTGATGTTGCGGGTGATCTCGGCTATGCCGGCCTCGACGTCGGCCCGGTCGCGGGGGTTGCCCGGGGCGTCCGGTCGGGTCTGCCAGGGTCGGGGGCCGTCCTGCCGGCGATACTCCACGCCGAGGGCGTCGAGCCTGCGCTCGTGTTCCGCCAGCCGTACCAGGAAGTCGTCGTAGTCGCGCTCGGGGCCGCTCCACAGGGCCTCCGCCAGGGCCGACACGCGGGGGAAGGCCATGTAGTCGAGTACGCGGGGGGAGTCCATGTACTCGGTCCACAGGTTGGCCTGGCCGCCGATCACGCGGGCGGCGTCCGGGGTGCCTGCCAGTTCGGCGGGGACCGGCTCGAAGTCGTAGACGTCGCGCAGGGAGACCACGCTGCCGACGGGGGTGGGCTCGTCGGCGCGCTCCGACTGGCGGTAGTCGAGGTAGACCTCCGTGTTGGGGCAGGCCACCACGTCGTGCCCGGCCCTCGCCGCGGCCACCGCTCCGTAGTTGCCACGCCAGGAGGCGATCACCGCGCCGGGAGGGGCGCCGCCCTCCAGGATCTCGTCCCAGCCGTACAGCTTCCGGCCACGGGCGGTGAGGAAGTCGGCGAACTGGCGGATGAACCAGCTCTGCAGGCCGTACTCGTCGCCGAGGCCGAGGTCGCGGATGCGCCGCTGGGCCACCGGGCTCTCGCGCCACTCCTCCTTGCGGGCCTCGTCGCCCCCGATGTGGATGTGCGCGCTGGGGAACAGGTCGAGAACCTCCTCGAAGATCCCCTTGTAGAAGGCGATGGTGTCGTCCTCTACGTTGAGCACGTTCTGGGTGATGTGCCAGGAGGTCGCGACCTCCAGCGGCTGGTCACCGTGGCCGAGTTCGGGGTAGGCGGCGATGGCGGCCCTGGAGTGGCCGGGCAGTTCGATCTCCGGGACGACCGTGACGAAACGGTCCGCGGCGTAGGCGACGATCTCCCTGATGTCGTCCTGGGTGTAGAAGCCGCCGTACGGGCGCCCGTTGAAACGGCCCAGCCCCCGCCAGCCGACGGAGGTCTCCCGCCGCCACCCGCCGACCTCGGTGAGCTTCGGGTAGCGCTTGATCTCCAGGCGCCAGCCGGGGTCGTCGGTCAGGTGCAGGTGCAGGACGTTCAGCTTGTGGGCGGCGAGCAGGTCGACGTATCTGAGCAGGTCGGGCTTGGGCAGGAAGTGCCTGGAGACGTCGATCATGCATCCGCGCCAGCCGAAGCGGGGGGCGTCCTCGACGGTCACCGCGGGGATCGTCCACGGCCCGTCGCCGACCCGCCCGGCGCGGAAGACCGAGGGAGGCAGGAGTTGCCGCAACGTCTGCGCGCCGTAGAAGGCGCCGGCCGGGTCGGCCGCCTCGATCCGGACCAGGCCGGGCCGTACGGTCAACCGGTAACCCTCCGCCGGCAGTCCTTCGGCCTGGACGATCTCGATGCCGCCCGGACCGGCTTCGAGGCGGCAGCCGGTGGCCGGTCCGAGCGCGCCGCGCAGCCAGGCCGCCGCCCGGTCGAACGCGGGCACAGCGGCCAGCGGCGTCGTCCCGTCGAGCGTGAAACGACCCTCGGCGGTCTCCAGTACGGCGGGCTTGGGCAGCAGCACGAGATGTCCTCTCGACATACGATGGAGTCCATAATTTGTATGCCTCAATTAGCCACTGGAGTGACCGGTGATGTCAAGAGGTGTTCCATCTGCTGGATCTTCTCCGTAATGTCCGGAACATGGAGCGGGAGATCCTCATCGCCGGAGGCGGCATCGGCGGCCTCGCCACCGCACTCGCCCTCGCCGCGTCCGGGCACGCCACCCGGGTTCTGGAACGCGCGCCCGCGTTCGAGGAGGTAGGCGCCGGCATCCAGCTCGCCCCCAACGCCACCCGCCTGCTGGACCGGCTCGGCGTCCTCACCGCCGTCGTCGCCGCCGGGGTCCTGCCGCGCAGGCTCGTCCTCGCCGACGCGCTCGACGGTGACGAGCTGACCGCCCTGGACCTGACCGACTTCCCCGAGCGGTACGGCGGGCCGTACGTGGTCATGCACCGTGCCGACCTCCTGCGGATCCTGCACCGGGCGTGCCGGGAGGCGGGGGTCGCCCTGGAGACGGGGGCCGAGGTCGTACGGCTGGCCGACCGCGGCGACCGGGTGGTGGCCGAGTGCGCCGACGGGCGGACCTTCGAGGGCGCGGCCGGCCTCGGCGCCGACGGGCTGCACTCCACGATCCGGACGGCCTTCAGCGACGACTCCCCCGTCTTCTCCGGCTACGTCGCCTACCGCGGCGCCGTCCCCGTCGTGCCACCAGGACAGCACCCCGACCTTCCCGCCGAACCGCCGGGACGACTTACGAACCTCCACCCCGAACCGCCGGGGCGACACCCCAGCCCGCACCCCGAACCGCCGGGGCAACACGCTCACCCGCACCGCGAGCCGCCCGGCCGGCACTCCGACCCGCACCCCGAACCGCCCGGACGGCATCTCGACCTGCACCGCGAGCCGCCCGGACGGCCTGCCGACCTGCGGGACGTGGTCGCCTGGGTGGGGCCGGGGCTGCATCTCGTGCAGTATCCGCTCCGCTCGGGCGGCCTCCGCAACCTGGTCGCGGTCTTCCGCAGCGAACGCCACGAGCGCGGCGAGGACGACTGGGGGAACCCCGCCGAGCTGGACGAGCGGTTCGCCCGGTGCTGCGCGCGGGTCCGCGAGGCGATCCCCCTGCTCGGGCGCGACAACAGGTGGCCGATGTACGACCGCCCGCCCATCGCCGCCTGGGCCCGCGGACGCGTCGCGCTGCTCGGCGACGCCGCCCACCCCATGTTGCAGTACCTCGCCCAGGGCGCCTGCCAGGCGATCGAGGACGCCGTCACCCTCGCGGAGTCCCTCACCGCCACCCGCGACCTCCCCGCCGCCCTCGCCGCCTACGTCACCCGCAGATCCCCCCGAACCGCCCAGGTCCAGCGCAGAGCCAGAATCTGGGGCGACATCTGGCACGCCGACGGCACAGCCAGACTCCTCCGCGACGAACTGCTCCGCACCCGCGCCCTCGACGACCACCGCCACATCAAGTGGCTGTACGGCTGACCTGGTGGGGGGTGGCCGCCCACCGGGGGATGTCCTCCCACCCGCGCGAACCGGCGCGAGTCCTGCTCGACGCGGTCCTCGCGTGAGCGTTCGCTGACGCCGGGCGCGTGCCCACCTCCACGCCGAGGGTGGCCGACCCTTGCCCAGGTCGCGCCCCGCCCGCATCCACACGCTTGCGGCCCCGGCTTGTGCCTCAGCTATTCAGTGTTGCTAGATACCAGTAGTCAGTGTTACCGTGTACTGGTAGTCAGCAACATTGAGTAGCTGAAAGGAGGTGTCCCATGGGCAAGCAGGTGACGGAGATGCTCAAGGGAACGCTGGAGGGCATCGTCCTCGCGATCCTGGCCATCCGGCCCGCGTACGGCTACGAGATCACGGCGCGGCTGCGGGATCAGGGCTTCTCCGACATCGCCGAGGGCACCATCTACGCGCTGCTCGTCAGGATCGAGCGGCGCGGCCTGGTCGACGTGGAGAAGATCCCGTCCGAGAAGGGGCCGCCACGCAAGGTGTATTCCCTGAACGCTCAGGGACGCGAATATCTCGAAGAGTTCTGGAGGACCTGGAGCTTCCTCGCGGAACGGCTCGAACAGCTCCGCGAAGGAGGTAACTAGCCATGGACACAGGATCGAACGAGCCGAAGAGCCGCTATCGGCAGTACCTGGAGGTGGTCACCGGACCGCTCGAGGACAAGAGGCGCTGGCGGCAGTACAAGGCGCGCATCAGAAACCTTCCCGAGAACTATCGCACGGCAGTCGAAGCGCTGGAGCGGTACCTGATGCACTTCGGGCCGGGGGACGGCGCCGACGCGGCTTTGATGTTCGAGGACCTCGCCGATCTGTTCGAGCAGAGCGCGGCGGACGGAACCCCGATCCGCGAGATCTTCGGAGAGGACCCCGTGGAGTTCGTCGAGGCGTTCGTGCAGAGCTACTCGGTGGGCCGGTACATCAGCCGGGAGCGGGACCGATTCACCAGCGCCATCGCGCGCGCCGCCGGCGAAGACACCGGAAATGAAGAGAGGACCGTCTGATGACGGCACAGCAAGCCCAGGCGATCCATGTGCAGGGCCTGAAGAAGTCGTACAAGGAACTGCAGGTGCTGCGCGGCGTGGACTTCGAGGTGGCGCGGGGCAGCATCTTCGCCCTGCTCGGCTCGAACGGGGCGGGCAAGACCACGGTCGTGAAGATCCTGTCCACGCTGCTCAAGGCCGACGCGGGGACGGCCCGAGTCAACGGTTTCGATGTCGCCACGCAGGCCGCCGACGTGCGGGAGTCCATCAGCCTCACCGGACAGTTCGCGGCGGTCGACGAGATCCTCACCGGGCGGGAGAACCTCGTGCTGGTCGCCCGGCTGCGGCACCTCAGCAATCCGGGCAAGATCGCGGATGACCTGCTCAAGCGTTTCTCGCTGACCGACGCGGGCGCGCGGAAGGCGTCGACGTACTCGGGAGGCATGCGCCGCCGCCTCGACATCGCGATGAGCCTCATCGGCAATCCGCCGGTCATCTTCCTCGACGAGCCGACGACCGGGCTCGACCCCCAGGCGCGCATCGAAGTGTGGCAGACCGTCAAGGAACTCGCTCACCGGGGTACGACGGTGCTGCTCACGACGCAGTATCTGGACGAGGCCGAACAACTCGCCGACCGGATCGCGATCCTCCACGAGGGCCGGATCATCGTGAACGGCACCCTCACCGAGCTCAAGCAACTGCTGCCGCCCGCCAAGGTCGAATACGTCGAGAAGCAGCCGACCCTTGAGGACGTCTTCCTCACGCTCGTCGGTGACGACGGCAAGAACGGCACGCCGGCCATGACCGCAACGTCGGCACGGACGAATAGGGAACAACGATGAGCAAGCATTTCTTCGGCGACACCGCCACCCTGCTGGGACGATCCCTGCGCCACATCTCGCGCAGCGTGGACACCATCGTCACGACCGCGATCATGCCGATCGCCATGATGCTGATGTTCGTCTACGTGTTCGGCGGCGCGATCAAAACAGGGTCGGATTCGTATGTGAACTACATGCTGCCCGGCATTCTGCTCATCACGGTTGCCTCGGGCATCGCCTACACCGCGTTCCGGCTCTTCACGGATATGAAGAGCGGTATCTTCGAGCGCTTCCAGTCCATGCCGATCGCGCGGTCGTCCGTGCTGTGGGCGCACGTGCTGACCTCGCTGGTCGCCAATCTGATCTCGCTCGTGGTCGTCGTGCTCGTCGCCCTGCTGATGGGCTTCCGCTCGAGCGCCGGAGTGCTGGCGTGGCTCGCGGTCGCCGGCATCCTGATGCTGTTCACCCTGGCGTTGACGTGGCTCGCCGTCATCTCCGGTCTGTCCGCGAAGTCCGTGGACGGCGCGAGCGCGTTCTCCTTCCCGCTCATCTTCCTGCCGTTCCTCAGCTCGGCATTCGTGCCCACCGACACCATGCCCGGCCCGGTGCGCGTCTTCGCCGAGTACCAGCCGGTGACGTCCATCGTCAACACCATCCGCGACCTGTTCACCCAGCAGCCGGTCGGCACCGACATCTGGATCGCCCTCGCCTGGTGCGTCGGCCTCCTCATCGTCGCGTACATCTTCGCCATGACCACTTACCGCCGCAAGATCTCCTAGAGCCTGCGCAAGGCAGACACAGACAAGATCGTGCTCGAGGCGCCCCCGACCTCGAAGACGGGTTTGAACAGCCGGCGCAGATACCAGGCGGTCGTCCTGCGGAGTACCGCCGACCCCTGCCGTAGCCGCTCGCACGCCCGCAACCGGTCTCGCTTCGTTCCAGGCGTTTGATACGGCCCCCACCTCGGTGAAATGCGGAAACGCCGCCAGCCTTCACCTGGCCGCCATTCATTGCAACGCGGCATTGCGTTCACGCCCAGCGTAATTGCATCAATTTGTCGCCATACACCTGGAAAAATGCCTTTCGGCCGATTGACATCGATCTGAATGCAACGTAGCTTTCGAGCAACATTAGACACGTACTATCGCGAGATGAAGGAAGAGCCATGAGTGAATCCCTCCACACCATCACGCCGATGCCGGCGTCGCGTCAGCCCGGCTGCCCCTTCGACCCGCCCAAGGAGCTGATCGAGGCCCGCGAGCACGGCCCGATCAGCCGCTTCCCCTTCCCCGACGGACACCAGGGCTGGCTGGTCACCGGCTACGACCTGGTCCGGGCGGTCCTGGCCGACTCGCGGTTCAGCTCACGCAGGGAACTCATGAGCCACCACCCGCTGGTCGACTACGGCGACATCGAGGTCCCTCCGGCGCCGCCCGGCGAGTTCCTCCTCATGGACGAGCCCCAGCACGGCCGCTACCGCAAACCGCTGGTGGGCAAGTTCACCGTCCGGCGGATGCGGCAGCTCACCGAGCGCGTCGAGCAGGTCACCGCCGAGCACCTGGACGCCATGGAGAAGGCCGGGCCGTCGGCGGACCTGGTGACCGCCTTCGCCAAGCCCATCCCCGCCGTCATCATCTGTGAGCTGCTGGGCGTGCCGTACGAGGACCGGGGCTCCTTCCAAGAGAACATCGACAAGTTCCTCGGCGGGGAGGTCGGCGACGAGGAACTGATGGCGGCCTACACCGCGACCCAGCACTACCTCGCCGAGCTGGTGGCCGCCAAGCGCGCCAACCCCACCGACGACGTGCTCAGCGACCTGTTCGACAGCGATCTGACCGATGAGGAGCTGCGGGGGATCGCCCTGATCCTGCTGTCGGCCGGGTTCGACACCACCGCGAACATGCTCGCGCTGGGCACCTTCGCCCTGCTGCAGAACCCGGCGCAGCTGGCGGCGCTGCGCGCCGACCCCGCGCTCACCGACGGGGCCGTGGAGGAGCTGCTGCGGTATCTGAGCGTCGGCAAGCAGTTCGCGAGGGTCACGCTTGAGGACGTCGAGCTGGGCGGCCAGACCATCAAGGCCGACACGATGGTCATCCTGTCTCTCAGCACCGCCAACCGCGACCCCGAGCGCTTCACCGACCCCCACGTGCTCGACCTGCGCAGGCAGGACGGCGGGCACCTGGCCTTCAGCCACGGCATCCACCAGTGCCTGGGCCAGCAGCTGGCCCGCGTCGAGATGCGCGTCGCGCTCCCCGCGCTGATCAACCGCTTCCCCACGCTACGGCTGGCCGTACCGGCTGAAGAGGTCGCCCTGCGCCCGGAGACCGCCGACATCTACGGGGTCAAGAGCCTCCCGGTCGCCTGGGACGCCTGACCACGAGCCGGTGACGGGCGCGGGCGCGCACCACCGCTGTGGCTGATCGCCTGCGGTGCGCCCGTGGCGACGTCGCCGTCACGGGCGCACCCGGGCAGCGCCACAAGGAGGGACCGATCACCTGGGTCAGCCGCTACGAACGGCCGCTCCAGGGCGGGCAAAGAGACGCCAAAGCCATGCTCTAACGTGATCGCCATGAAGACGGCGGCTCGGTATCTGTGCTGGCTGGCCTGGGCGCAGAAGGGCCGGGTCGCGCTGGGCGCGACGCTGGGAACCCTCTGGATGGTGGGCCTGATGCTCCCGCCGTACCTGCTGTCCAGGGCGATCGACGACAACCTGGCGCCCGGCTGGGTGCTGGCGCTGCTCGGCGCGGGCCTGGTCAACGCCTGGCTGGCGATGGTGCGGCACCGCACGATGACCAAGATCCGGATGGACGCCAACTTCCGCACCGTGCGCGCCCTGGTCGAGCAGATCAACAAGCTGGGCGCCGACCTGCCCAAGCGCGCTTCGACGGGCGACGTGGTGACGATCGGCATCGGCGACGTCATCACCATCGCCGCCTCGCTGACGGTGACCGGCCCCGGCGTGGGCGCGGTGATCAGCTACGGCGTGGTGGCGGCGCTGCTGCTGCAGGTCTCCGTGGTGCTGGCCGTGGTGGTGCTGCTGGGCGTGCCGCTGCTGGCGATCCTGCTCGGCCCGCTGCTCGGGCGGCTGATGAAGGTGCAGAACGACTACCGCGAGAACCAGGGCAGGCTGACCACCCGCCTGGTCGACCTGATCGAGGGGCTGCGGGTGCTCAACGCCTTCGGCGGCAAGGGCACCTACGCCGAGCGGTACCGCGCCGACTCGACGAGCCTGCGCGAGCAGGGCTACCGGGTGGCGTCGCTGACGAGCTGGATCGGCGCGCTGGGCGTGGGATTGCCCGCCCTGTTCCTGGCCGCCGTCACCTGGCTGGGCGCCCGGCTGGCCGCCGAGGGGACGATCACGGTGGGCGAGCTGGTCGGGGTATACGGGTACATCGCCGTGCTGGTGGTGCCGGTCTCCTCCTTCATCGAGGGCAGCTTCCAGATCAGCCACGGCCTGGTCGCCGCCCGCCAGGTCACCCGCTTCCTCGCGCTGCGCGCCGAGGAGCGGCCCCGGCCCGCCGGGCCGGAGGTCGCGCCGGGGAGCCTGGTGGGGCTGGTCAGCGCCCGGCCCGAGGAGAGCGTGGCGCTGCTCGAAGGGCTGGGCGGGTTCGACGGCACCTCCCTGATCGCCGACCACGACGCCGCCCTGTTCGCGGGCACGCTTCGCGAGGTCCTCCAGGGCCGGGGCGAGGCGGACGACGAGGCCATCCACCGGGCCGTGCACATCGCCGCGGCGCAGGACGTGGTCGCAGGGCTGCGCCACGGGCTCGACTCGATGATCGAACCCGGCGGCCGCAACCTGTCGGGCGGCCAGCGTCAGCGGGTGCGCCTGGCCCGGGCTCTGGTGGCCGAGCCCGAGGTGCTGCTGGCCGTGGAGCCCACCTCCGCGCTGGACGCGCACACCGAGTCTCTCCTCGCCGGGCGGCTCCGTACGGCACGCGCCGGCCGTACGGCGGTCGTGGCCACCACCTCGCCGCTGCTGCTCGCCCAGGCCGACCAGGTGCTGTTCATCGAGGACGGGCGGGTGGCCGCCTCCGGCACCCACCGCGAGCTGATGGAGTCCACCCCCGCCTACCGATCGGTGCTCGGATGAACCGCGACCTGCCCATCGCCGACCGCCGGCAGGTACGGCGGGCCGCCCTACGCCTGGTCAGGCGCGACGTGCCGGGCTTCACCGCGACGCTGCTGCTCAACAGCCTCGCGGCGGCCGCGGCGCTGGTCAGCCCGTGGTTGCTGGGCCGCATCATCGACTCCATCAGCGCCGGGGACACGGTCGACCTGCTCGCCGCGATCGCCGTGGGCGCGGCGCTGGCCCAGTTGGTCCTGTCCAGGTACGCCGAGAAGATCGGCACCCGCTTCAGCGAGCGTGTCCAGGAACACATCCGCGCCGAACTCCTGGACCGCGTGCTGGCCCTGCCCGCCGCCACGGTCGAGCACATCCGCACCGGCGACCTGACCGCCCGCGGAACCACCGAAGTGGCCGTCGTCGGCCGCACCCTGCGCGACGCCGCCCCCGCGATCCTCGTCTCGAGCCTGCAGGCGCTCTTCCTGATCGTCGCCGTCTTCCTGGTCGACCCGGCCCTGGGCGCCTGCGGCCTGCTCGCGCTGGCCGGCATCGGGGCCGCCTCCCGCTGGTACCTTCGCCGCGCCCGCCCCGCCTACCTGGAGGAAGGCGCCGCCCGCTCGGAGCTGGCCGAGCACCTGGCCGCCAACGCCGCGGGCGCCCGCACCATCGAGGCCCTGGGCCTGCAGGCCAAGCGCACGCGGGCGGCGGAACGGGTGATCGAGCGCAGCCGGGCCGCCCAGCTGCGGACCCTCTTCCTGCGCGGCGTGCTCTGGCCCTCGGTGGAGGTCTCCTCGCTCCTGCCGCCCGTGCTGGTACTGCTGCTCGGCGGGGTGCTCCTGGACCGCGGCCAGGTCACGCTGGGCGCGGTCGTCACCTGCGTGCTCTACCTTCGCCAGCTCGGCCAGCCGATCGAGACGATCCTGATCTGGCTGGAGCAGCTGCAGAGCAGCGGCGCCTCCTTCGCCAGGATCGAGGGCCTCGCGACACCGGCGCGGGAAGAGGTCGCCGCCGCGGCGCCGCAGGGCGACCGCATCGAGGCGTGCGGCGTGCACTTCTCCTACGAAGACACCGACGACGTGGTGACCGGCGTCGATCTGACCGTACGGCCCGGCGAGCGCCTGGCCGTCGTCGGCCCCTCGGGAGCCGGCAAGTCCACCCTGGGCAAGCTGCTGGCCGGCATCGACCGCCCCCGCCTGGGCACGGTCACCGTCGGCTCGGTGCCCGTCGCCGACCTCTCCCCCGCCCAACTCCGTGAGCACGTCGTCCTGGTCACCCAGGAACAGCACCTGTTCCTCGGCACCGTCCGCGACAACCTGCTGCTGGCAGATCCGACGGCCGGCGACGACCGCCTGGGCAAGGCGCTGGCGGCGGTCGGCGCCGACTGGGTCGCCTCGCTCGACGATGAGCTGGGGTCCCAGTCGTCCGGCGCCACCCTCGGCCCGGACCGGGTCCAGCAGCTCGCCCTGGCCAGGGTCATCCTGGCCGACCCGCACACCGTCATCCTCGACGAGGCCACCGCCATGCTCGACCCCCGCACGGCCAGGCGCGCCGAACGCTCGCTCGCCGCCGTCCTGGAGGGGCGGACCGTCATCGCGATCGCCCACCGCCTGCACACGGCCCGCGACGCCGACCGGGTGGTGGTCATGGACGACGGCCGGGTGGTGGAGGTCGGAGCGCACGACGAGCTGGTCGCGGCGGGCGGGGTGTACGAGGCGCTGTGGAGGTCGTGGCACGGCTCGCGGAGTGTCGGCGCCGAACACGATTCTGCGCAGCGCTGACCGGTGAAGCCGGGGCACGGTCAGACCTCGGCGCCGGAGGATCGGGACGCGGGCGGTTCGTGCTCCCCGGCGAACAGGCCGAAGGTCCACGCGGCACCCGACCGACCTCCGTGGAGCCGGACTCAGGTGATCCGCCAGATTCGCACGTTGCCCTCGCCCCCGCCGGTGATGGCGAGGAGACGGCCGCCGGACTCCGCGACCACGACCGACTCCACGTTGTGATCATGGTCCTTGAAGGGCCGGCCCAGTGTCTCGCCCGTGGCCAGGTCGTGGACCCGGGCCGTGCCGTCGTTGCCGCCCGACACCACGACCACGCCCTTGCCGGCGCGCACGACCGCCAGCGCGTAGATCCACCCCGTGTGCTCCGCGTACGGCTCGCGGGCCTCGCCACCGGTGATCGGGTCCTCCACGCGCACCTTCCGGTCCCCGCCTGCGGAGAGCACCACGGTCGTGCCGTTCAGCTCGGCCGTCGTCACCGCCGAGACCTGGCTGCCGTGCTGGGTGACCTGCTGCCCCTTGCCGTCCTCGATCCGCCACTTCCGCACCTGGCTGTCGGCGCCCGCCGTCAGCACCACCGTCTCCCCACGGATGTCCGCGAACGCGACCCCGAAGACGGCTCCCTCGTGCGCCCTCCGGCTGCGTCCGATCTCCTTGCGGGTGGCGAGGTTCCACACGCGTACGTCCCCGTCGCGTCCGCCGGTCACCGCGATCGGCTTCCCGTCCACGGTGGCCGCCGTGGCCGAGAAGACCGGGCCGCCCGTGTTGATCTTTCCCATCGCCTTGCGCGCCGCGAGGTCCCACAGCCGAACGCTCCCGTCGTCGCCCGCCGAGACCGCGCCGGGCTTGCCGTCCAGCTCGATCGTCGCGACGGAACGCACCCAGCCGGTGTGGCCGGTGAGTGTGCCGAGCGGCTTCCGGGTCGCCAGGTCCCACAGCCGCAACGTGCGATCCCTCGACCCCGACACGATCACCTGCGCCTTGCCGACCCGGGCGACGGCCACCGCGTTCACCGCGTCGGTGTGCCCCCGCAACGGTCCGCCGACCGCCCGTCCCGTGACCTTCCCGATCCCGGCCGGCTCGGTGGTCGGCGGTGTGCTGGGAGTCGGGGACGGGGTGCCGCTCGGCCCGGCGCTGACGACGGTGACCGGGTCGGCTCGGACCTCGCCCCGCGTGGCCGGCCACGTGACCGCCAGTACGGCGACGCTCGCGACCGCCACGGCCACCGCCCCCGTCACCAGCCCCCGCCGCCGCACCCGCCACGCCCGCTCCTCCCGTCCCATCGTCCGAACCGGCCCCCGAGCCGCAACAGGGCCCGACGCCGCAACAGGACCGGGACCTGGATCTGCGCCTGGAGCCGGATCGTGCACCGGCGGCTGAAGCGGCGTCGGATCCGGTGGTCGGAGCGGGTCCGGGACCGGTGCGTGAGCCGGGGGTAAGGGGATCGGGGGTAAGGGGTGGTCGTCGGCGGGCGGCGTGTGGGTGATGAGCTTGAGAAGCAGCTCGGCGGCCGTGGGCCGGGACTCCGGGTTCTTGGACAGGCACCGGGCGAGCAGCGGGCGGATGCTCTCCGGCACCTCCGACAGGTCGGGCTCCGCCGACAGGATGCGGTGCAACACGGCGGGAATGCTGTCGTCGCCGAAAGCGGGCCGCCCCGTGGCGGCGTACACCATCGTGATCGCCCAGCTGAACACGTCGGACGCCGACCCGACCCGCTTCCCGCCGATCTGCTCCGGCGACATGTACGTCGGCGTGCCGATCGCGCCGCTGGTGATGGCGGCGGACGCGTCGAGCGCACGGGAGATCCCGAAGTCGATCACTCGGGGTCCACCGGGCCCGAGCAGGACGTTGCCCGGTTTGAAGTCCCTGTGCACGATGCCCGCCTGGTGGATGGCCGCCAGCGCGGTCACCGTGCCGACGGCGATGCGCTGCAACACCGCCCCGGCCCGCGGCCCCTCCTCCTCGATGCTCCGTTGCAGCGACACCCCTTCGATGTACTCGCTGACCACATAGAGGGAGTCGGCGGTCTCACCGGCGTCGAGCACGCGGGCCGTACAGAACTCGGCGATCTGCCTGGCGACCTCGATCTCCTGGATGAAGCGCCGCCGCGCGTCAGGCCGCTCCGCGTGACTGACGTGCAGGACCTTGACGGCGACCGGCTCGCCCGTCCGTCCCTCACCGAGGTAGACGACCCCCTGCCCGCCCTGCCCGAGCCTGCCCACGATCGGGTACGGCCCGACGAGCGCGGGATCTCCCGGCCGTAACGGAGAACCAGGCATCGACTTCCTTTCCACCCGGGGGACGACCGCCCCGGCGCACAGGCCTCATCCTGCCCGCCCGTGCTTTCAGTCGCCTTGAAGTGCCTCGTGCGGGGTAGGGGAACGCCAGTGACGGTAACCGGAGAGGGGAGACCCATGGCTGACGATGCGACCGGTCGCCTCCGCGAGATCGAGCAGGAACTGTCCGTCCTCCGCGACGAACTGGGCGAACGCAACGACGACCCCAAGGACGCCGGCGACGCCGGCGCGGAACTCACCCGCATACAGGAGCAAAGCGCCCTGATCGAGTCCCTCGAATCGGAAAAGCGCCGCCTCCTCGAAAGCTCCTGACGCCACCGGCACTCCCGGTACCGCGCCACAACCTGGGTTGCGTCGTGTCCCCCGGCCGCACCGCGCTGACCGAACGCGGCCACCATTCCCCGAAGAACATGGCCAACGGCCGGGTCATACGACGCGCAACCACGCACACCTCCGCGATGGGAACCCGCAGAGCCCCGCCGTCGACGGCGGGGGGGCGCCAAGGTGGCTTGCCGTACGACACAAAGATGAGGTCAGGGGTTGGCTACGTGGCGGAGCGGTTGGGACTGGGTGTAGCGGGCGACCTCTTCGGCGATGATCTGGGCGGCCTTGGCGGCCGTCTCGCGGCTGGCGCCGGCCAGGTGGGGGGTCATCACCAGGTTCGGGGTGGTGAGGAGGCGGGAGCCGGCGGGGATGGGCTCCTGGGGGAAGACGTCGAGGGCGGCGGCGAAGAGGTGGCCCGAGTCGAGGGCGTCGCACAGGGCCTCGTAGTCGAGCAGGGCTCCTCTGGCGCAGTTGACGACCACGGAGGCGGGCGGCAGCGCGGCGAGTTCGGCGGCGCCGATCATCCCGGTGGTCTCGGCGGTGGCCCTGGCGTGCAGGGAGAGGAACCGGGAACGGGCCAGCAGTTCGTCCAGTTCGACCTTCTGGACGGCGGGGTCGAGCCCGCCGGGGTTCACGTAGGGGTCGTAGACGAGCACGTGGGCGCCGAAGCCGCGGAGGATCCTGGCGACCCTGATGCCGATCGCGCCGTAGCCGACCAGCCCGACGGTGTTGCCCTCCAGTTCCGGCCCCACCCGGTCGTAGCTGTAGTAGTCGCTGGACCAGGTGCCCGCCGCCAGGTCGCCGTGGGTCGCCGGGATGCGGCGGGTGGCGGCGAGCAGCATGGCGAGGGTGTGCTCGGCGGTGGCGGCGGCGTTGCGGCCGGGAGCGAAGGTCACCGCGACCCCGGCCCTGCTCGCCGCCTTCAGGTTGGCGTTGACGGGCCCGCCCCTGCCGACGCAGAACAGCCGCAGGTCGGGTGAGGCGGCGAGCACGCGCTCGGTCAGCGGAGCCATCTGGGTCACGCAGATCTCGACTCCGCGCAGCGCCTCGATCAGCTCGTCCTCCACGTCGGACGCCTCGTCCACCTCGGCCACCCGGCCGAAGGGCACGATCGGCCAGGGCAGCGTGAGCTCCCGCACGTCCAAATCAACGGACACCTCGCGCCTGAGCGCGTCGATGAGGAGCCGGTTCAGGACGAAGTGGTCGCCGGCGGCTAGGACTCGGATCGTCACAACGGGTTCCAATCAGGAGGTCGGAGAATTGAACTGCAGGATCGCGGCCCGCCCGTCCCGCAGGCGGATCTCGGTCACTCCGCAGTTGTCCAGTCGGGGGAAGACCCGGCGATACTCGCCCAGCGGCACCCCGATGAGGTGGCACAGGGCGAGCCGGATCGCGGTGGTGTGCGCGACCACGAGGATCCGCCCGTCGTCCTGCCCGGCGGCGATGTCGGTCAGGGCGGCCACGAAACGTTCGGCGGCGGCGTGGGGGTCCTCGCCGCCCGGCAGGGGATGGGCGGCCGGATCGCGCTCGAAGGCGGCGCGGGCCTCGGGGAACCGTTCGCGCATCTCGGCCGTGGTGAGCCCGTCGCCCTGGCCGAAGTCGAGTTCGCGCAGCCGGTCGTCCGTGCGCACCTCCCGGCTGACGGCTTCGGCGGTGATCCGGGCCCGGCTCAGCGGGGAGGCCCACACGCCGGTCAGCCCGGCCGTGCTCGCCCAGACGGCGAGCCGTTCGGCCTGCTCAAGCCCGCGCGGGGTCAGCTCGACGTCGGTGAGCCCGGTGTAACGGTTCTCGGCGTGCCACACGGTCTCCCCGTGTCGCGCCAGCACCAGAGTCGTCAACGTGCCGTCCTTTCGTGGGCGTGGCCGGCCGCCTGGTCGGTCAGCCAACCTCGGTCGTTCAGCTCGTCGACGAAACGCAGGTAGTCGCCGTCGAGGTCGTGCCCGGCGCGCGGCGGCACCACGGCACGGGTGCGGATCATGTCGTCGGCGACCTGCGGCAGCCGGCCGCCCTCGGCGGCGGCGAGCAGGGCCATGCCGAGGGCGGGTTCCGCGTTCTCGCGCAGCGTCACCGGCCGCCGCAGCACGTCGGCCCGCAACTGGTTCCAGTACGGGCTGCGCGTCGCGCCGCCGGTCAGGATGATCTCGCCGTCCACCGGGGCGCCGAGCAGGTCCAGGTAGTCGAAGCAGAGCCGCTCGATGAAGGCCGCGCCGCGCAGGAACGCCGCGTAGCGTTCGACGTCGTCGGCGGGGCTGCCGAGGGTGAACGACTCGGCCTGCGGCGCGCTGAAGGGGAAGCGCTCCCCGGTGGAGAGCAGCGGGTAGGTCGTCGCGGTGAGATCACGGCGAGCGGCGGCCTGCCGGCCGAGGTCGTCGAGGTCACGGCCGTCGAGGTCGCGGGCGAGGACGCCGGCGCCGGTGCTCGACGCGCCGCCGGGGAGCCAGCCGCCGTCCGGCGCGCGGTGGGAGTAGACGACGCCGAGCGGGTCGTGGATCAGCTCCCGGCTCGCGCCCTTGAGCACCAGGGTGGTGCCCAGCACGCTGTTCCAGCTGCCGGGCCGCATCGCGCCCGCGCCGAGCTGCGCCGCGCACCCGTCGGTGGTGCCCGCGATCACCGGGGTGCCCTCGGGGAGGCCGGTGGCCGCCGCCGCCTCGGCGCAGACCACGCCGAGCCGGGTGCCCGGCCGTACGAGGTCGGGGAGGAGGCGGGCGGGGACGCCGAGCGCGTCCATGACGGAGGCGGGCCAGGACTCGGCGATCAGATCCGCGCCGGTCTTCAGCGCGTTGCTGAGATCGGCCGGGACGTCGTGGCCGATCAGCCGCCGGTTGACGAAGTCGTTCTGGTGGGTCAGCCGTGCTCCGGGGACGACGTCGGCGTGCTCGCGCAGCAGCCACAGCAACTTCGGCAGCGCCCACATGGCCTGCATCCTGCGGTAGCCGAGCCGGGACCAGACGGCGTCGCCGACCTCGTTGACGCGCTCGACCTCGGCCGCGGCGCGCCTGTCGTCGTACATGAGGGCCGGGGTGACCGGGTCGCCGTCGCGGTCGGTCAGCAGGACCGTGCCCGAGGTGGCGGTGACGGCGACGCCGCCGACCAGCTCCGGCGGCACGTCACGCAACGCCTCCCTGGACGCGGCGGCCAGCTCCCGCCACCACTGCCCCGGGTCCTGCTCGTGCCGGGGCCCGTCCCTCCTGCTGGTGAGCGTACGGCCGGCCGCGCCGAGGACCTTGCCCTCACCGGAGACGGCCATCGCCCGCACGCTCTGGGTGCCGAGATCGAGCCCGATCCAGATCTTCACGAACCGCTCCTGTCACGCATCTGGGCGAGCAGCGGCCAGGACACCGCGTTCGCCTCGCGCAGGGCGAGGAAGTCGCCGTACATCTGGGCGTATCGCTCACTGGCCGCCGGATCCGGGTCGACGGCGTCGCCCAGCCGTACGTGCTCGTGTGCCGCGGCCGGCACGTCCGCGGCGGCGCCGGTGGCGACGAGGCCGATGAGGTACGCGCCCCGGGCCCCGACTTCGGCGTCGCGGGATCGGAACACCGGCACGCCGGTCACGTCGGCGATCATCCGCAGCCACGGCGCGCTGGCCGCGCCGCCGCCGCTCACCCGCAGCTCGGGCGGCCGGCTCCCGGACGCGACCAGGCAGTCCTGGACGACGAGGGTGAGCCCTTCGAGGATCGCGCGGGCGACCTGCTCGCGGCCGTGTTCGAAGGACATGCCGAGGAACGCGCCCCGGGCCAGCGGGTCGAAGAAGGGGGCCCGCTCGCCCGCCGGGGAGAAGTACGGGAGGAAGGCGAGCCCGCCCGCGCCCGGAGCGCTGCGCTCGGCCAGTTCGCCCAGGTCGGCGGGGTCGGCGAGGCCGAGCAGGCGGCACGCCCACTGGACCACCTCGACGCCGGCGAAGGTGGGGAACGCGCGGAGGAACCTGCCGGACACGCCCGAGGCGACCGTGATCCCGGCGGGCGGGCCCGCCGTGTCCGGGCGGGCGACGACGGTCTGGGTGCACAGGGTGGTGCCCAGGATGCTGCACGCCTGGCCGACGTCCACCGCGCCGACGCCCAGCGCGGTCGAGGCGATGTCGTAGGGGGCCATGACGACGGGGGTTCCGGGTGGGAGGCCGGTGAGCCGGGCCGCGTCCCCGGTCAGCCCGGCGACGCGCCGGGTGTCCTCGCGCAGTTCCGGCAGCAGCCGCTCCGCCCAGTCCATGCCGAACAGTTCGAGCAGCTCAGGGGAGTATCTGCGGGTGCTCAGGTCCATGAAGGGCGCGGACGCGTCGGACTCGTCGCAGGCGATCTCGCCGGTCAACCGGGAGAAGATCCAGCCGCCGCAGGTGAGGAACGAGCTGGATCGTTCCAGCCGGGAGGGGTCGTTCCGGCCGAGCCAGGCGAGGATGGCGTGCGGCAGTCCCGAGGCCGTCAGGTTGCCGTTGAGCCTGAATCCGCGCTCCACGATCCCGGCCCGGGTCCACTCGTCGATGATCTCGGTGGCCCTGCCGTCGTTCCACAGGATGGCCGGGCCGGTCGGTGCGCCGGTCTCGTCGACGAGCCAGCAGCCGTCGCCCTGGGCGGTGATCGAGACGAAGTCGACGGCCTCGCCGAGTCGCCCGGCGACCTGCCGTACGGCCTGGACGACCGCGTCCCAGACGGCGGGCATGCTCTGCTCGGCCCAGCCGGGCGCGGGGCGGGCCACCCCGGCCTCCCGGCGGGCGACCGCGGCCTCCGCGCCGCTCGCGTCGTAGGCGACCGCCTTGATCATGGTCGTGCCGGCGTCGACACAGATGACCGCCATGGTCAGGCCCTGCCGTGTGAGGTACGCGATCTGCGTGAGACCGAGTCGACGATCACGGCCAGCAGCAGGACGCCGCCGGTGACCACGAACCTGATCGAGGAGTCGAGGTTGAGCAGGGTCAGGCCGCTGGAGATCGACTGGATCACGATGATGCCCAGCAACGCCCCGAACGCCGTGCCGCGGCCGCCGAACAGGCTCGTCCCGCCGATCACGGCCGCGGCGATCGCGTTGAGGTTGATGTCACCGCCGCCGCTGCTCGGGTTGACGGCGGCCAGCCGGGCCGCGGCGAGGATGCCGCCGATCGCGGCGAGCGTGCAGCACAGCACGAAGGCGGAGCTGTAGACGGCTTTGACGTTGATGCCGGCCCGGCGCGCGGCTTCCACGTTGCCGCCCACCGCGTACACCGCCCTGCCCCACTTCGTCCGGGACAGCAGGTAGTGCATGATCAGCACGAGCGCCACGAAGAAGACGAACATCCAGCCGAGGCCGCGCGTCTGGTTGAGGTACCACAGCACGAAGCCCAGCACCACGAGCAGCGCCCCGCTGCGGGCCAGCAGGGCCGTGAGGCTGCTGGCCGACAGTCCCGCGTTGCGGCGGTCCCGCGCGTGGAAGAAGCCGCTCGCGAAGAGCGCCCCCGCCGCGACCACGGCGAACACGTACGACAGCCACGGCGGCACGAAGGCGAACTGGGCGAAGGTCACCAGCCCGGAGTCGAACGGCAGGTTGATCGAGCCCCGGGAGCCCAGCACGTAGAGCTGCAACCCGAGGAAGGCCAGCAGGCCGGCTAGCGAGATGACGAAGCTGGGCACGCCGAACCGGTTGTAGATCTGGGAGTACAGGTAGCCGATGGCCATGCCCATCACGACCGCGACGGCGATCGCGATCCAGGCGGGCAGGCCCTGGCCGACGAAGAGCACGGCCACGACCGCCGCCGACAGCCCGCTGACCGACCCGACCGACAGGTCGATCTCGCCGACCAGCAGCACGCAGACGATGCCCAGCGCGATGACGCCCACCGCGGCGGACTCCATCGCCAGGTTCACCAGGTTCGCGCTGGACAGGAAGACCGGGTTCAGGATCTGGAGCACCGTCCAGATGACCACGAGCCCGACGACGACCGGGATCATGCCGAGGTCTCCGCCGCGCGCCCGGTCGATCACGGTCGTGAGCCCGCCGCGCAGGCCGGCGCGGGCCTGCAGGCGCTCGTCCTGCAGGTCCGTCGCGACCGCCTCGGGACTGTCGGTCAGCTTCACTGGCGGGGTCCTTCCTCGACGGTCGCGTCCCCGGGTACGGCACGGCGGGCCGCGCGCTGGGTGACCACGTTGTCGCTCGCTCCGGTGATGGCGGCGACGATGTCCTCGCTGGAGACGTCCCGCACGTCGAACACGCCGTTGTTCCGGCCGAGCCGCAGCACGACCACGGTGTCGGCGACGGCCTTCACGTCGGCCATGTTGTGGCTGACCATGATGACGCCGAGGCCGTTCTCCCTCAGCCGCTCGACCAGGTTGAGCACCTCGGCCGTCTGGGCGACGCCGAGGGCTGCGGTCGGCTCGTCCAAGATGATGATCTTCGGGTCGCCGAGCAGCGACCGGGCGATCGCCACGGTCTGCCGCTGGCCGCCGGACAGCGAGGCGACGGGGACCCTGACGGTCGGGATCTTCGCGGAGAGCTGGCGGAGCAGGTCCCAGGAGCGGGTCTCCATCGCCACCGTGTTCAGCCGCAGCGGCCGCAGTTCCTGGCCCAGGAACAGGTTCTCGACCACGTTGAGGTTCTCGCACAGGGCGAGGTCCTGGAAGACGGTCGCGATGCCGAGGTGGTGGGCGGCGGCCGGGGTCGGGATGTGGACCACCCTCGACCCGAAGGTGATCGTTCCCGAGTCGGGCGGATGCACCCCGGAGAGGATCTTGACCAGGGTCGACTTCCCCGCGCCGTTGTCCCCGACCACGGCGACGACCTGTCCGGCGGCCACGTCTAGGTCGATGTCCGTGAGCGCCGCGACCGCGCCGAACGTCTTGCTGATGCCCCGTAGGGTCAGCACGCTGTCGCGGCCGTCCACCGGTTGCTGAGGGGACAATTCCACTCCCTGAGGTCGATGGGTGATCCGCTACTTGATGCCCAGCTCGGCGCAGCCCTTGGCGTACGGGGCGGTGCACACCTCGGCGGCCTTCATGATCCCGGACTGGAACAGCACCTCGTTGATGTTCTCCTTGGTGACGACCGTCGGGACGAAGAGCTGGGAGGGCGTGTTGAAGAGCGTCGCCTTGCCGACCGGCTTCTTGCCCTGGACGAACTGGAAGGCGACCTCGGCGGTGGCCTCGGCCACGATCTTGATCGGCTTGGAGATGGTGTTGAACTGGTCTCCGTTGATGATCCGCTGCGCGGCGGCGACCTCGGCGTCGTTGCCCGTGACCGGGGGCACCGGCACGTCGGCGGCCTTGAAGGCGGCGATGCTGCCGCCACCGGTGCCGTCGTTGGCGGCGACGACCCCGACGATCTCGTCACCGAACTGGGTGATCTGACCGCTCACCCAGCCCTGGGCCTTCTCCGGCTGCCAGTCGGGGGTGTCGAACTCGGCGAGCAGCTTGAAGCCGCTCGGGTCCACCGCGCTGTGGATGCCCTTCTTGATCAGACCTGCGGCGGCGTCCGTGGGCGAGCCGTTGACCTGGAGGATCCCGCCCTTCGCGTTCTCCGCCTTGAGGTGATCCACGAGCGACTGGCCGATCATCGAGCCGATCTTCTCGTTGTCGAAGGAGACGTAGTAGTCGGCGGGCGTGGCCGGGATCGGCCGGTCGTAGGCGATGACCGGGACGCTCTGCGCCTGCGCCGTCTTCACGATGGTCGCCGCCGCGGCCGAGTCGACCGGGTCCAGGACGATCGCCTTGACGCCCTGCGCGAGGGCCGAGTTCGCCTGCTGCTGCTGCTTGGCGGCGTCGGAGTCGGCGTTCTGGTAGATCACCGAGCAGGTGGAGCACAGCGCCTTCATCTTGGCCTCGAACAGAGGCTTGTCCGCCAGCTCGTACCGGGTCGAGGCGAGGTCGGGCATCAGGAACGCGACTTTGGCGTTCTCCGAGCCGCCCGCCGGCGCACCTTCCTCCGGGGTGGATCCGGACGCGCACGCGGTGAGCACCGAACCTGCAAGGACTGCTGACGCGACGATTGCGGTCGCCCGTACCTGAGCTCTGTTCACGGATTCATTCCTTTACTCGCCGCGTGTGCGCGGACGATTCCGAACGCTCGCCGGCCACCGGAGCTCGAAACGCTCCCGCTGCCTCGAATGCGATGAGGCGCACGGCCGCGCCTGTCTCCTTGTGAGGCACACGCTAGCGCGGGGCCAGAATATTTGTCCAGCAAAAGTGTTCAGGGATTTCAAACATGCCTTGACCAGGCATTCTGCCCGTGGGCGAGGACTACACTCCTTGGTGCGAGGCCGCGAGGAGCCCTTCGGCGGTCGGAGTGTCGGTCACGAGCTGGTTGAAGTAACCGCCCCGCGCGCCGGCGATGATCGAGATGAGCTTCTCCACACCGACCGCGACAGCGATCGACACCGGGATCCGCCGGAGGTCGTCAAGGCTCGCCGCGACGAGACGATCGCTCCCCGGATATCCGACCGGCTCGCCGTCCCGGTCGTAGAAGCGCGAGCACACGTCTCCCACGGCGTGGCGCAGGCTGGGCGCGTCGGAAGGCACGAAGGCCGGGGTCACCTGGCGGGCGAGCGGGGCCGACCCGACGCCCACGATCGCGCACTTCGCGTGCGCCCACAGGTCCATCACCCGGCGCACGGACGGCTCGTGCTGCAACGAGTCGAACAGCGCGGGTCCCGGCAGGGCGGGCGCGTAGAGATAGCTCGGCACACCGCCGACCCGCTCGGCCAGGATGCGCGCGGTCTCGTTGGTCTGGAACCAGGGCTGCGGCTCCTCCTGCCCGCCGACCGCCGGCGCGATGGTGACGCCCGGCAGCCGCCCGAACCCCTCCTGGGCGCACTCGTACACCGTGCTCCCCGACGAGACGAGCACGATGTCGCCGAACTCCAGCCCCGCCGTGGCCAGCGCCCGCGCCAGCCCGGGAGCCAGCCACGGGCCGAGCCTCGCCCCCGCCGCCTTGGGCACCAGATAGACCCGCCGCAACCCCAGCGCCTCCGCCACCTCCGTCGCGAGGGGCCCGTCCTCCAGGCTGAACGGCCGGTGTACTCTGATCTCCACCAGCCCCTGCCTGCGGGCCTCGGTGAGCAGGCGGCTGACCGTCGCCCGGCTCACACCGAGCCTCTTGGCGATGTCGGCCTGGGTCGCGTCCTCAAGGTAATACTGTGATGCCGCCGCGTACATCAGCTCCTGAGGGAAACGCGCCGGGGCCTCCGCGGATTCGGAGACGGAAGCCTGCTGCGGATCGGCGGCATTCATCGCACGTCCTCCTGATCCCGGACTGCTGAACATTTGTGCTGAACGGATGCACAGACTATATCCCGGCACCCTCGTATCCACCCCCCGGCGTCCCGGCGTTTCGAGGACCGCCCACGACGGCCAGGCCGTACGGCCCGCGTCCCCGGCTCAAGGATTCAGCAACGCGACGTGGCGCCGAACGTAGCCGCTGCCAGAGCCCTTCACGGGATGCGCGCCAGAACCGCACCCGCGATGTCCGGATCTGTGGGCTAGTGGTCCTTGTGGACATCTCCGGGGGCCGCGAGGCTGGTGGGGTGAGAGATGTGGTCGTGGCCGTCTATGACGGAGTGGTGCTGCTGGACGTGGCCGGTCCGGTGCAGGTTCTGCACGGGTCCGGCGGCTACCGGATCCGGCTCGCCTCGGTCGACGGACGCTCGGTGCGTACGGACATCGGTGCGCCCTTGGGGGTGGACCTGGCTCTGGGCGAGGTGGAGGGATCGGTCGGCACCTTGCTGGTGCCGGGTTACGCCTACCCCGACGGTGACCGCCCGGCCGAGCCGTTCCTGAGCCGGCTGCCCGATCTCGCCCGGCGCGCGCGTCGGGTGGCCTCGGTGTGCACGGGAGCGTTGCTGCTGGCGGAGGCCGGGTTACTGGACGGGCGGCGGGCCACGACGCACTGGGCCGCCTGCGCCGACCTGGCTTCCCGGTTTCCGCGGGTCGCCGTGGAACCCGATGCCATCTTCGTGCGGGACGGACCCGTGGTGACCTCGGCCGGCGTCACCGCCGGGATCGATCTGGCGCTCGCCCTCGTCGAGGAGGACTGCGGTCCAGACATCGCGCGGGCGGTGGCCAAGCACATGGTGGTGTTCCTGCAACGCCCGGGCGGCCAGTCGCAATTCAGCGTTCGCGCAGCCGTCGCCACGCCCCGCCACCCCGCGTTGCGCCGGCTCCTGGACGCGGTCGCGGCCGAACCGGCGGCCAACCACACCCTCGCCGCGATGGCGGACCGCGCCGCGGTGAGCGAACGTCATCTGACCAGGCTCTTCCGCCGTGAGGTCGGCCTCACCCCCGGCCAGTACGTCGAGCGAATCCGGGTCGAGGCGGCGCAGGCTCTCCTGGAGACCAGCGCGGCCGGCGTGGACTCGGTCGCCCGCAGTTGCGGCTTCGGGTCCGACGAGACGATGCGCCGTGCGTTCCTGCAGGTCCTGGGCACGACACCGACCGCCTACCGCCGGCGCTTCCGCACCTCCCATGCCAACCCCTGATGTGACCGTCTCAAAGGAGATCACATGAGCTCGTCCCTGCCCCGCCGCACCTTACTGGGAGCCGGCCTCGCCGGTGTAGCCGCTCTCGCGGCCGGCACACCCGCCGCGTCCGCCAAGACCACCGAGTCCGCCGACCTGTCCTTCCCCGCCACGCCGATCGCCCGGGCGGCCCACCGGCTGGTCACGGACGCCCAAGAGCCGTACCTGCGCAATCACAGCCTGCGCAGCTTCCTGTTCGCCCGGGCCGCCGCCGCGCAGGCCGGCCGCCGGCCGGGCCGGGACTACGACGCCGAGGTCATGTTCCTCATCTGCGTGCTGCACGACATGGGACTGACCGCCCGCGCCGACACCGGCCAGCGGTTCGAACTCGACGGCGCCGACTTCGCCGCCCGGTTCCTGGAGGAGCGCGGCATCACCGACCGCCGCGTCGACACCGTCTGGGACGGTATCGCCCTGCACACCTCCTACGGCCTCCACCGGTCGCCGGTGTTCGCCCGCCGCCGCCCGCCCGAGATCACGATCGCCCAGGACGGCATCGGCATCGACCTGACCGGCGGCCCCGACGCGCTTCCCGCCGGCTACGCCGACCGTGTACACGCCGTCTACCCCCGTCACGGCGGCGCCCGTACCCTGACCGACGCCATCATCACCCAAGGCCTCGCCGATCCGCGCAAGGCGCCGCCCATGACCCTGCCCGGCGAGATTCTGCACCAGCGGCATCCCGAGGCTCCCTACGCCACCTGGGAGAACATCCTCGACGCCAGCGGCTGGGACGACTGACGGGGGCGTTTCAGCCCATTGAGCCGCTGCCGTCCAAGCAGGCCCGGGGATTGGCGCGGATTCGACCAGCCGCAACACACGATCATGTGTAAGGTGCGACCGCTGAGGACGGCTCGACATTTCACCGCAAGCCGTGTGGCTGGATATGTCATGATTCCCGCCATGCAGTGGATGGTGCGGGGCGTAGTGGCCGTGGGCGGACTGCTGATCCTCGGGTATCTGGCGTTCGACATCGCCGTCAACGGCCGTATGTCCGGCTCGTTCACGGTGCTGCTCATGATCGGAATACTCGTCGTGCCCGCATTGATGCGAGTCCGCACCGAGCTGGCCTTGTTCGACGGGCACGGGCGGCTGGCCGCGCTGCGGCAGGTCGCCGGGAGCGTCGAGGTCGAGGGCACCGAGATGGAGGTCCGCAATCGGACGGGCAAGGCACTGATCTTCTGGTTTCCGGTACTGCTCCTCGACGGTCTGGTTGTGCTGGTGATCATCGGCCAGGCCCGCATAGGCGCCTGGGCAGGGATGATCAGCTCCACCGTGCTGCTCGGCGTGCTGATGTACGCCACGGTGCGGAGGCTCCAACCCGGTCCGATCCTGATCCTCAACGAGAGAGGGATCACCTTCGTCCGGCTCGGGGTGCACCTCACGTGGCGGCAGGTGCAGGCGGTCCGCCTGAAGCCGGTCGTCCGCCCGCACCTCATCCTGGGCGGCAGCGAGACCGTCCTGTGCTTCGCGCCGCACGACGTCGAGCGGGTGCGGCGCGAGATGCGGCCGCTCCCCCGGCTGCTGACCTCGGTGGCGCGGAACTGGTACGGCACGCCCCTGGCCATCTTCGACGCCCCGCTCGACTCGGCCGCAGAGGAGATCGCCGCCATGGCCGAGCGGTACTCCGGCCGGGACGACATGGCACACGACATCCGCTGACCGGCGAACCGAGGACCGTCAGTCCCCGCGCACGTGGGTGGGCGCGAACATGCGAGGTACGGCGGGCAGCACGACGATGCCGGGGCCGGGGCGGGCGAGGGCCGCCGCAAGGTCCGCGGCCAGCCGATCGGCCGAGGAGATCTGGGCCGGGATGTCGAAGGACGCGGCGAGGGCCACGAAGTCGGGCCTGGTCAGTTCGGTTCCGGTGGCGACGCCGAAGGCGTCGTTCATGTACTCGCGCAGGATCCCGTAGCCGCCGTCGTCGATGATCAGCCAGGTGACGTCGAGTCGGTGCTGGCGTGCGGTGGCCAGCTCGGCCAGGCCGTACATCGCGCCGCCGTCTCCGGAGACCGCGAGCACCGGCCCGCCCGCGCAGGCGGCGCCGATGGCGGCGGGAAAGGCGTAACCGAGCCCGCCCGAGCCTTGGGCGGACCACATCGCGCCGGGGAAGGCCGACCAGGCCCAGTAGGTGAGGATGGTCATGTCCCAGAAACCGGGGACGTCCTGCGGGATGGCCCGCAGGAGGGAGAGCTCCAGGTCATAGGGCGCGAGGCGGTTCGCCACCTTTTCGAGGACCTGCGCCACCGCCGCTTCGGCCCGCCCGTCGGGCTGCCGCGGCCGCAGGTCCCTCGCCAGGGCGGCCAGCGAGAGTTTCGCGTCGGCGTGGATGGCGATCCCCTCCCCCAACGTTCCCGGATCGGCTTCGATGTGGATCACCTGGCCGCGCGGCCGCATGGTGTGGTAGTTGGTGGACAACTCGCCGAGCCCCGAGCCTGCCACCAGGAGCACGTCGGCGTCCTCCAGGAACTCGGTGAGATACCGGTCCTCCAGCCATGACTGCAGCGACAGCGGGTGCCGCCAGGGGAAGGCCCCCTTCGCGCCGAAGGTGGTCGCCACCGGTGCGCGCAGCTTCTCCGCGAGTGCGAGCAGCTCCGGCTCGGCCCCCGACAGCGGCACCCCTCCCCCGGCGAGGATCACCGGATTCCTCGCCCCTTCCAGCGCACGCATGGCCTGCGCCAGCAGTTCCGGTCGGGGAGGCAGCGCGGGAGGTGACGTCCGCACCTGGGTGGCGGCGGGTATCTCGGTCTCGCCGAGGAGGACGTCCTGCGGGATCTCCACCCAGGTGGGACCGTGCGGCACCGTCATCGCGGTCTCCCACGCCTGGGTGAGGGCCGTGGTGATCTGCGCTGCCGTCCGGACGACGTGCACCGACTTGACGACGCCTTCAAAGCTGCGTGCCTGGTCGGGAAGCTCGTGCAGGTATCCCTTCCGGCGACCGCCGAGCCCGTCGGACGGGATCTGGCTGCCGATTCCCAGGACGGGGGCGCACGCCGTTCGCGACTCCATCAGAGCGGGGAGCGTCGCCAGCGCGCCCGGCCCGGTGGAGACCATGAACGGCGCGACCGTCCCGGTTCTGCGGGCGTAACCGTCCGCGGCGTAGGCCACGCCCAGCTCGGTGCGCCCGCCGATGTAGCGCAGGGAGGACCGGCGCAGCGCGTCGATCATGCCGAGGGCGTGCTGACCCGGCTCGCCGAACACCGTCGTGGCCCCGAGAGCGGCCAGCGTCTCGACGACCAGGTCTCCACCGGTCCTCAAGTCACGTCCTGCAGGGCGAGGAGGCTGATCAAGTCGTAGGCGACGTGCGCGGCGGCGATCGAGGTGATCTCGGCGTGGTCGTAGGCGGGTGCGACCTCGACCACATCGGCGCCGACCAGGTTGCACCCGGCCAGGCCGCGGAGGATCTCCAGCAGCTCGCGGCTGGTGAGCCCGCCGGCCTCCGGGGTGCCGGTGCCCGGGGCGTGTGCCGGATCCAGGACGTCGATGTCGATCGAGAGGTACAGCGGCCGGGCGCCGATTCGCTGCCGCAACGCGTCGACGACCTCCACGACGCCGCGGCGCATCACGTCGGAGGAGGTGATGACGCCGAAGCCCAGGCGCCGATCCTCGGCGAGGTCGCGCTTGCCGTACAGCGGGCCTCGGGTGCCGACGTGGCTGAGCGCCTCGGTGTCCAGGATTCCCTCCTCGACCGCCCTGCGGAACGGGGTGCCGTGGGTGTATTCGGCGCCGAAGTAGGTGTCCCAGGTGTCCAGGTGCGCGTCGAAGTGCACCAGCGCGACCGGGCCGTGGCGTTTGGCGACCGCGCGCAGCAAGGGCAGCGCGATCGTGTGGTCGCCGCCGATGGTGACCAGCCGGGCCTGAAGGGAGTCCGCCGTGTGCTCGATCGTCTCGATCGCCTCGCCGATGTCGAACGGGTTGCAGGCGATGTCGCCGGCATCCGCGACCTGCGAACCGGCGAACGGCGACACGTCCAGCGCGGGGTTGTACGGCCGGAGCAACCGGCTGCCCTCGCGCACGGCTGCCGGACCGAAGCGGGCGCCGGGCCGGTAGGACACGCCGGCGTCGAACGGCACGCCGACGATCGCGATGTCGGTGTCACCCACCTCGTCCAGGCGTGGCAGCCGCGCGAACGTGGCGGGTCCGGCGAAGCGTGGCACGCGGGCGGCGTCGACAGGTCCCCGGGGCATGGTTGTCAGGTCTTCCCTTCACTAGGTGCGAGTCAAGTCTGCAAGGCGCAGGTCATCGACATCAATTGTGTGAGTCACAGAGGATCTACCCGTGGTTGTGGCAACCCACAAAACACAGCCCTCTAATAACATGATTCGATTGCGGAATGTGAGTTCTTGCTGACTCTTGACACAGGCCACCGGACGCCCTCAGGATCCTGGGAAACACCGTTTACTGAGAGGCAACCGCGTTGTCTGACCAACTTTGGGGTGGTCGTTTTCGGGCCCCGCCGGATCCCGCGCTCGTGACCCTTTCCCGGGCTCCGGACAGCTATTTCCGCCTGGCGCCCTACGACCTGGCGGGCTCGCGCGCTCACGTCATCGAGCTCCAGCGGGCCGGCATCCTCGACGGCGCGGAAACGTCCCGGTTGCTCGCGGAGCTGGACCGGCTCGACGAGGACCTGCGTGCCGGACTGGTCGTCCCGATCGCGTCGGACGAGGACGTCCACACCTTCCTGGAACGGGTCCTCGTCGAACGGCTCGGGCCACTGGGCGGCAAGCTCAGAGCGGGCCGCTCGCGCAACGACCAGACCGCCAACGACCTGCGGCTGTACCTGCGTGACCACGTGCGGAAACTGGTGGTCGCACTGGGCGACCTGCAGGACGCGCTGGTGGCCCAGGCCCGCCGGCACACCGGCACGGCGGCTCCCGGCTTCACCCATCTCCAGCCCGCGCAGCCGATCGTCTTCGGACACCAGCTGCTGGCCCACGCCCAGGCCTTCGCCCGCGACGTCGACCGGCTGCGGGACTGCGATCGTCGTACGGCGCGCTCCCCCCTCGGGGCGGCGGCGCTCGCCGGTTCCGGCATCGCCGTACATCCGGAGCTCTCCGCCCGGGAGATGGGCTACGACGGCCCGTGCGAGAACTCCATCGACGCGGTGGCCAGCCGTGATCACGTGGCCGAGTTCCTGTTCGCCGCCTCCATGCTGGGCGTGGACCTGTCCCGGCTGGCCGAGGAGGTGTGTCTGTGGGCTTCCCAGCAGTTCCGCTGGGTGTCCCTGCATGACTCCTTCGCCACCGGCAGCTCGATCATGCCGCAGAAGAAGAACCCGGACATCGCCGAGCTGACCCGCGGCAAGGCCGGCCGTCTGCTGGGCAACATGAACGGGCTCCTGGCGACGCTCAAGTCGCTGCCCCTGGCGTACAACCGGGACCTCTCCGAGGACAAGGCGGCCGTACTGGACACCGTCGACACCCTCGCGATCGTGATCCCCGCCATGGCCGGGATGATGCGCACCCTGCAGGTGAACGTGCCGGAGTTGCGCCGGCAGGCGACCGCCGGGTTCACCCTCGCCACCGAGGTCGCGGACTGGCTCACCCGCAAGGGCGTCCCGTTCAACGAGGCCCACGAGATCAGTGGCGCCCTGGTGCAGGTGTGCGAGGACAAGGGTCTGGAACTGCACGAGGTGCCGGACGAGGACCTGACCGCGGTCGACCCCCGGCTGACCCAGGAGGTGCGCGCCTGTCTCACCATCGAGGCGGCGCTCGCGGCCAGAACGGGCTACGGAGCGACCGCACCGGACCGCGTCACCGAACAGATCGACCGGCTGGAGGTCGTGCTCGCCGGACACCGCGCCTGGGCCGCCTCCTACGAAGGCCCCCGGGCATGATCTCGATTCCCGCCTCACCGGACCTGGGACCGAGGGTGCGGGAGATCCGCAAGCGCCGCCGATTCAGCCTCACGGAAGGCGCCCAGCGCGCCGGGCTGACCAAGGGATTCCTGTCCCGTTTCGAGCGCGGCCAGGTTTCGATCTCCGTCGCGTCGCTGCTGCGCCTCTGCGCGGCCCTCGACCTCGACGTGGCCGAGCTGTTCGGCGACCCCGGCGGCAGCCTGGTCCGGGCGGAGAGCCGGCCACGTGTCCAGTTCGGCGGAAACGGCATGACGGAGTTCCAGCTCACGCCCAAAGACGAGCAGCGGCTGCAGGTCCTGCTCAGCGTGATCGAACCCGGCGGCGGATCGGGGCAGGAGCCCTACACGCTGCCGGTCGACATCGAGTTCGTGCACGTGCTGGGCGGAGAACTCGCGGTGGACGCCGGCGGTGAGGAGATCACTCTCGCCGAGGGCGACGCGTTCCTGTTCCCCGGCAACTGTCCGCACACCTTCATCAACCGCGGCGGCGTCGCCGCCAAGGTTCTGTGGGTGCTGAGCCCCGCACTCACCTCGCGCCGCTAACACCGGAGTCCCTTGTGCCCCAAGTCCAGAGCCGTCATGGCCCTTCCGTCCTCGAAAAGACGGACATCGCCCATCTGCCCCGCTTCGCACGGCGGCACTACGGCCGTTACGTCGCCGCGGTCGCGGTGCTGGCCGCACTCGCGATGATCGTCTCCTCGTTCGCCAATGCGCAGATCGAGTGGGAGGTGGTCAGGCAGTACCTCACCACAGAGGCGATTCTGCACGGCGTGCTGAACACGATCGTCATGGCCGTCCTGGCGATGCTGGTCGGCGTGCTCCTCGGTGTCCTGTTCGCAGTGATGCGGATGTCGAAGAACCCGGTGACCCGCGGTGTGGCCTTCCTGTACGCGTGGATCTTCCGGGGGACGCCGCAGCTGCTTCAGCTCTTCCTCTGGTTCAACCTCGCGCTGATCTTCCCGTATTTCGTGCTCCCCGGACTCATCGAGGCCCGGACGGTGGATCTGATGACCCCGTTCGTCGCGGCCCTGCTGGGTCTCGGCATCTGCCAGGGCGCCTACACCTCCGAAGTCGTCCGCGGCGGCTTGCTGTCGGTGGACCAGGGACAGACGGAGGCCGCGCAGGCCATCGGGATGACCCGGACTCAGACGTTGCGGCGGATCGTGCTGCCGCAGGCGATGCGGGTCATCCTGCCGCCGATCGGCAACGAGTTCATCAGCATGGTCAAGCTGACCTCGCTGGCCAGCGCCATCCAGTACCAAGAGGTGCTGCACAGCGCGCAGAACATCTACTACGCCAACAACCGGGTCATGGAACTGCTCTTCGTCGCCACGTTCTGGTACCTCATCGTCGTCACGATCCTCAGCATCGGGCAGTCGCTCGTCGAACGCCGCTTCTCGCGTGGCCACCGGCCGGCGAGCTCGACGAAACCATCGATGATCCGGCGGCTCGTCTCACGGGGAGGTCAGGCATGATCCGCGCGATCGACGTCCACAAGCGCTTCGGCGACAACCACGTGCTCAAGGGCATCACCCTTGAGGTGGCCAAGGCGGACGTCATGTGCATCATCGGCCCCTCGGGCTCGGGCAAGAGCACCTTCCTGCGCTGCATCAACCAGCTTGAGGCCACCGACGACGGCGCCATCTGGGTCGGCGACGAGTTGCTCGGCCACGAGGTGCGCGACGGCAGGCTTCACCAGCTCACCGACCGGCGGATCGCGCGGCAACGCCGTCCCGTGGGGATGGTCTTCCAGCGCTTCAACCTCTTCCCGCACATGACGGCCCTGGAGAACATCGTCGAAGGACCCATCAAGGTCCTCAAGGAGTCACCGCAGGAGGCACGCGGTCGCGGGCTGGAACTGCTGGGCCGGGTGGGCCTCGCGGACAAGGCGGGGGCATATCCCGCGACGCTGTCCGGCGGGCAACAACAGCGGGTCGCCATCGCCCGAGCCCTCGCGATGAATCCCCAGCTCATGCTCTTCGACGAGCCGACGTCCGCGCTGGACCCCGAGCTCGTCGGCGAGGTGCTGGGCGTGATGCGGGACCTCGCCCTCTCCGGCATGACCATGATCGTCGTCACCCATGAGCTCGGGTTCGCCCGTGAGGTCGCCAACCAGATCGTCTTCATGGACGACGGCCGTGTGGTGGAGACCGGGACCCCGGCGGACGTGCTCACACACCCCAAGAACGAACGAACCCAAGCATTTCTCTCGGCCGTGCTGGCCTGATCACCTGGAGGGCTCCCTTGCCTCGTCGCCTCACCATTCTCGCCGGCCTCGCCCTGGCCGCCTCGGCCTGCACCGCACAGGCGCCGCCGAGTGTCACCTCGGCCACGAAGGGCGGACTGCCCGCCAAGATCGCCGAATCCAAGACGCTTGTGATCGGCAACGTCTCGAACTATCCGCCCCTGGAGTACAAGGACCCGGCCACCAACAAGCTCACCGGCTTCGACATCGACCTCGGAGACGCCATCGGAAAGCAACTCGGCGTCACCGTCAAGTGGCAGGAGACCTCCTTCGAGCAGCTCCAGAGCGCGGTGACCACCGATCGCATCGACATGATCATCTCGGGGATGAGCGACCTGCCAGCCCGCCGCGAGGCGCTGGACATGGTCGACTATCTGAGCTCCGGCGCGCAGTTCTTCACGACGGTCGAACAGCAGAAGAGCGACGGCTACAAGTCTCCGGCCGATCTGTGCGGCAAGACGGTCGGGGCCAGCCGCCGTACCTCCTTCCCCGGTGAGATCAAGAAGTGGAGCACGCAGAACTGCGCCGCCGACCCGATCAAAGTCGTCGGCAGTGAAGGGTCGGCCGACGCGCGCACCCAGCTGACCCAGGGCCGCCTCGACGCGGCCGTGCAGGGGAGCGAAACCCTGCCCTACATCTCCAAGCAGGAGCCCGGCACCTTCGTGACCGTCGGCAAACCGTTCACCACGGTCCATCAGGGCATCGGCTTCGCCAAACGGAACACCCAGCTCCGTGACGCCGTCGTCAAGGCGCTTCAGACCCTCCACCAGAACGGCGCCTACGCCGGACTGGTCGACAAGTGGGGCCTGAAGGAGAACGCCATCGACCAGGTACGCGTGAACGGCGCCCCCACGCAATGAGGACCATGCGCTTCGCCGGCGACCCCGGCCACCCGGCGAACGGCCGCACCCCGGCATGAACGCGGCAGCCGTACTGGCGGACTTCGTGACCTCGGCCGACGTGCAGGACGACGCCGTCATCACCAAGGCCGGACAACACCTCCTCGACACCCTCGGCGCCGCATTGGCCGGAAGCACGACGCCCGCGCCGGGGATCACCGGGGCCGGTGACGCTCCCCTGTGGGGCACCCCCTTCACCCTGACTCCGCGCGACGCGGCTCTGCTGAACGGCATCGCGGCACACGCGCTCGAACTCGACGACACCGGCGGCTGCGACCACTCCGGCGCGGTCGTCGTCCCCGCCGCGCTGGCCTGCCTCAGCCTCATCGATCGCGAGGTCAGCGGCACCGAACTGCTGACCGCCGTGGTCCTGGGCTACGACGTGGCGCGCCGGGTCCTGGAGGCGTGCGGCGGTTATGCCGCGCACAACCAGTCGGGCTGGCATTCCACCGGGACCTGCGGCACCTTCGGCGCGGCCGCCGCCGCGGCCCGCCTGCTCGGCCTCGACCCCGGGCAGACAGCCTCCGCGCTCGGACTGGCATCCAGTTTCTCTTCCGGACTCTGGGCGTTCGTGCACGATGGAGCCACGAGCAAACGCCTGCACGCCGGCCGTGCCGCCGAGGGCGGGCTCACCGCGGCGCTGCTGGCCACTCGCGGCATCACCGGCCCCGGCCAGGCGTTCGCCGACGTCTGGGGCGGCTTCCTGACGACCTTCGCCGGTGACGCCGCCGACCCGGGCGCGTTGACCCGCGATCTCGGCACGTCGTGGCGCATCTCCCGCTGTGCGATCAAGCCCTACTCGTCCTGCCGCAGCACCCACTCCTCGATCGACGCCATCGGGCGGCTCCTCACCACCATTCGGCCCGAGGAGATCGCCATGATCAAGGTACGGCTGAGCCCGCTGATCGCCGACATGTGCGGCGGCCGGATTCTCACCTCGCTGCCGCAGGCGCAGATGAGCCTTCCCTACGGCGTCGCCGCCCGCATCCTGTACGGCAAAGCCGACCTGGCGGCCTACGCGCCCGAGCGCCGGGCCGACCCCCGCCTCGCCGACCTGCTCGACCGCATCGTGCTCGACGTCGACCCTGCGATGAGCGGCACCGATGAGCCCGAGCTCCTGCTCACCACAACCGATCACCAGGTGCACCGCGCCCGGGTGACCGACCCCCTCGGTTCGCCGACCAACCCTCTCGGCGAAGAGGAACTCCTCACCAAGTTCCGCGGGCTGGCCGCCACGGTGCTGCCCTCCGCAGACGCCGTGGCACACCTCGTGACCCACCTGGACGAGGCCCCCGACGTCCGCCGACTGCCCGGCCTGCTCCTGACCTGACGTCCGCTCCACACGAGACGCGTGACAGGGCAGTCGCAGACGAGCCGTCCTCAGCTCGCCGCCTGCTTCACGAGTGCGCCGATCCTCGCCTCGTCGTCGGCGGTCAACTCCGTCAGCGCGAAGGCGGTCGGCCACATGGTGCCGTCGTCGAGGTTCGCCGGGTCGTTGAAGCCGAGGGTCGAGTACCTCGCCTTGAACTTCGCCGCGCTTTGGAAGAAGCAGACGACCTTGCCGTCCTTGGCGTACGCGGGCATGCCGTACCAGAGTTTCGGCGCCAGGGCCGGCGCGCTGGCCTTGATGATGGCATGGAGCCGCTCGGCGGTGACCCGGTCCTCTTCCTCCATCTCGGCGATCTTTGCGAGCACGTCGCTCTCCCCGTCGGCTTTGGCCGCGCGCGGGCCGCGGCGCGCGGCCGTCTTCAGCTCCTTGGCGTGCTCCTTCATCGCGGCTCGTTCTTCGTCGCTGAACCCGTCGAACTTCTTGTCGGTGCTCTTGGTGGCCTTACGTGTTTCGACCATGGTGGGAATCTCCTTGTCGGCGAATCTTGGTAGGGAGGGGTCTTGCGAAGGCGGCTGGTGCGGCTTCGCTGAGGGAGTTGACGGCGATGAGGCGGGTGATCCCAGGCCACGGAGTCGAGCACGCTGCCCGGGATCGCGCACCGCTCATCCCCAGGCGCCGGCGATCTGCCGGGTGGTGGCATTGAGCCGGTTGAACAGGTTGGTGACGCCGATCATCAGCACGATCGCGGCCAACTGCTTCTCGTCGAAATGGGTGGCGGCCCTGTCCCAGACCTCGTCGCTCACCGCGTCGGCACGGTCGGCCAACC
>NZ_JAKNTW010000039.1 GCF_022213955.1 Dolomitihabitans soli
TCGAAATGCTCACCCCACACACTGTTGCCACCGATCCGCAACACCCCCTCGTCCACCCGGATCGGACCCGACGCCGCCTGCTGAGCCACCTGCACACCATTCACGAACAAACGCACCATCGACCCGTCATACGTCGACGCCAGATGCGACCACACACCCGCAGGCAACGTCCCCGTCCCGAACGCCTCCACATCCGCGTTCGCACTCACGATCGCCACCGGACGCGTCGACTCCGTGAACGCGTACAACCCATACGCCAAACCATTGCGATGCTGCTTCACCACCACGCTCTTCCACCGATACGTCGACTCCACCGGCTTCACCCACGCCTCCACCGTCGCCCCACCCGTCAAGCGAAGACTCGGCGAATCAGCCACCGTCACCCAACTCGACGTGCCATTGAACGACAACGCACCGCCGTACCTCCCACCCGTCGTCCAGGTCGTACCGGTCGTCGCACCGTTGTTGTTCAGGCCGGAGGCGTCGGCCACGGCGGTGCCCGTGCCCTCCTCCAGGCCGTAGGCGGCGACCAGGCCGGTGTTCGCCGGGGGCGGGGTGACCGTCGCGCTGACCTGGGCGGACGGCGGGCTCACGTTGGCGGCCGCGTCGAAGGCGAGCACGCGGTAGTAGTGGGTGCCCGCCGGCACGCCCGAGTCGGTGAACGCGGTGCCGGGGGTGGAGCCCACCTGGTTGGCGCCGGAGGGCGTGAAGCCGGCCGTGGTCGAGCGGTGGACGGTGTAGCCGGCGACGCCCGTGTCGTCGGTCGAGGCGGTCCAGGTGAGCTGGGCGCTGCCGGGGCCTCCGGTGGCGACCGGCGAGCCGGGGGCGGTCGGCGGCTGAGTGTCCGCAGGAGGCGGCGGGCCGACGGGGGTGTTCATGTCGGTCTGGATCTGGGTGGTGGTCAGTGCCCGGTCGTAGACGCGGACCTCGTCGATCAGCCCATCGAAATGCTCACCCCACACACTGTTGCCACCGATCCGCAACACCCCCTCGTCCACCCGGATCGGACCCGACGCCGCCTGCTGAGCCACCTGCACACCATTCACGAACAAACGCACCATCGACCCGTCATACGTCGACGCCAGATGCGACCACACACCCGCAGGCAACGTCCCCGTCCCGAACGCCTCCACATCCGCGTTCGCACTCACGATCGCCACCGGACGCGTCGACTCCGTGAACGCGTACAACCCATACGCCAAACCATTGCGATGCTGCTTCACCACCACGCTCTTCCACCGATACGTCGACTCCACCGGCTTCACCCACGCCTCCACCGTCGCCCCACCCGTCAAGCGAAGACTCGGCGAATCAGCCACCGTCACCCAACTCGACGTGCCATTGAACGACAACGCACCGCCGTACCTCCCACCCGTCGTCCAGGTCGTACCGGTCGTCGCACCGTTGTTGTTCAGGCCGGAGGCGTCGGCCACGGCGGTGCCCGTGCCCTCGTCCAGGCTGTAGGCGGCGACCAGGCCCGTCGCGGGCTGGATCGGGCCGTACGCGGCGGTGTAGGTGGTGGCGGTGGCGGGGGCGGTGATGTTGTGGTTCGCCGCGCCGGAGTCCGACCACGAGCCGAACGCCTGGTCGCCCTGCGGGGTGGGCGCGGAGACGGAGTTGCTGGAGCCGACGATCACCGTACGGGTGAAGGGGGCGGTCGTCTGCTCGCTGTTGAAGCCGAGTCGCAGCCCGGCGGGCGCCGTCTGGAAGGTCAGGTTCACCGTCCTCGGCTGGAGCAGGACGCTCTCGGTGTCCGTCAGGCCCTGCGCGTCGGTCACGGTGAGCCGCAGTTCGAGGTGCGAGGGGTACTCGTGGTCGGGGGCCTGGAAGGAGCCGCTGTCGCCGGTGAAGGAGGTGATCTGATGCTCGTGGCAGGTGCTCGGGCAGTGGTGCATGATCAGCGCCCAGAGCATCCGCGCGCCGGGGATCGTCCCGTCCTGGGCGTCGGCGCCCGTGCCGGAGAAGCTCACCGTCTGGCCGACCGCCCAGGTGGTCGAGGACACCGGGGTCGTGATCGTCGCCGTGGGCGCGGTGTTGTCCACGTTGATCGTGACCGTGGCGTCGCCCTGGCCGCCTCTGCCGTCGCTCACGCGCAGCCGTACCTGGTAGGAGCCCGGCTGGGAGTACGTGCGCGAGGGGGTGGCCGCGGTGGAGTCGTCGAGGTCGCCGTCGCCGTCGAGGTCCCAGGCGTAGGTCAGCGGGTCGCCGTCGGCGTCGCTGGAGCCGGTGCCCGAGAGGTTCACGGTGAGGGGCGCGGTGCCGGACGTCGTGCTCGCGGCGATCACCGCGACCGGCGGGTTGTTGTTGTAGATGTAGCGGACGATCCGGCCGTTGGCGAAGTCGACGGCGAACAGGTCGCCGTTGGGGCCGGTCTCCAGTTCCACGACCGGGATGCCGGAGTCGACCGTCGCGATCGCCGTCGTGTCGGGCAGGCCGTTCGCGCCCTTCGGCATGACCCAGATGCAACTACGGCTGTAGTCGGAGAAGAACAGCGCGCCGTCGTAGGAGTCGGGGTAGGAACCGCCGGCGTAGAAGGCCACGCCGCTGGCGGAGGAACCGCCGGACGGGCAGGGCTCGTTCGGGACGACCTTGGCGTTGTGGTTCCAGGCGAAGTACGGCGGGGTGTGCGCGGACGCGCCGGCGGCGTAGAGGTTCTCGCACAGGGTCAGGTTCAGGTTGTCGTAGCCGCCCTGCCGGTTCGGTCCCTCGTAACAGGGCCAGCCGAAGTTCCGGACCGGGCCCGTCGGGGCGGCGATCCTGCCGATCTCCTCGTAGGTGTTCCAGCCGACCTCGCCGTACCAGATCTCGTCGGTTCCGGGGCGGTTGGTGATCCGGAAGGGGTTGCGCATGCCGTGGGCGACGATCCTGGCGAGGTTGGCGTCGGCGCTGCCCGCGTTCGGGTTGCCGGTGGCCGCCGCGCCGGTGTCCGGGTTGATGCGGATCACGGTGCCGTCGAGGCCGGCGGGGTCGCCGCTGGTGCGCACGTCCTGGGAGCGCAGCGCGCCGCCCTGCGCGGCCGGCGGGACGAGCGCGGTGCCGACCGGGGAGGGCGGGTCGCCGCACGGGTTGTCGGGGGTGATGTCCGAGCTGGTCTGGTTGTCCTGGCCGTAGTCGGCGAAGTTGAAGCTGGCGCCGTCGCCGGCCGAGGCGTACAGCATGCCGTCGGGACCGAACTGCAGGTCGCCGACGGAGTGGCTGGGGTGCTGCTGACACCAGTCGGTGATCAACGGGGTCTCCGCGCCGGTGGGCGAGATGACCGACAGGCGGCCCGTGATGAGGCAGCCGTCCCCCGTGGGCCCCGGCGGCGACGGGCAGGGGTCGGCGGTGGCGCCCGCCGTACCCCAGCGTGGGGCGGTGCCGCCGGGGACCGCGTCGCGGGAGTAGAGCACGTAGAGGCGCGGGTCGGCGGGGAAGTCGGGGTGCAGCGCCATGCCGAGCAGCCCGCGGTCCCAGAAGTTGTGCACCTGGGTGCGCAGGTCGGCGTAGACGGACGGGGTGGTGTCGGCGAGGGAGTCGAAGACCTTGATGAGGCCGCTCTTCTCGGCCACGAACACCCGGCCGTCGGCGGCGAACTCGATGTTGGACGGCTGGGTGAGCCCGCTGAGGACGATCTGCTTCTCGAAGCGTTCGGGGAGGGCCTGGGCCGGGGACGCGGAGACGACGGTCAGGCTCGCGGCGATGAGGAGGACGGATAACAGGGCACGGCGAATCCGCTTCACGTTGGAAACCCCCACGGAGAATGATGACCACCCGTGGCGCCCCGAGCCACCCCGGCATCTATGCCGATTTATGCATTTAAATCGGTCCAATGCCACGGATCTGACCTCATGTGGACAGGGGTGAGATTGGGGCCTGGCTAATGAGGGGATCTCATGTTAATCCCGCAGCCGGCCCGCCCCCACCAGCGCCACCGCCCTGGTCCCGATCCTGAACGACACGTCCGGCCGTACCCCCAGCGAGATCTTACGGCTCCGCGCCGCCACCGCGATCACGCTCTCCTCGGGCAGCACCGACGCCAGCGCCCGCACCATCCCCAGCGCCCCCTCCCCCTCATGCCGGCCCCGCCACCTGGTCTGCTCCCCGTAAGGAACATCGGCCAGCACGACATCGGGCCGCCACGAGCCGAGCGCCGCGCCGAGCTGCCCCCGATCGAAGACGTCCGCCCGCCGGATGGCATGCGGCACGTCACCGCCGGCGGCGGCCAGCCCACGCCCGATCCGCCCCGCCGCCTCGGCCGCCGCCGCATGGGACGGCTTGCCGAAACGCTCCGCCAGGTCCCGCAGCTCGCCCGCCCGACCGGCCAGACCGGCCCCGGTCAGCAGCCCGAGATTCCGGCCCGCGATGGTCAGCGCGTCGTCGTCGAAGTCGGAGGCCAGCACCGCCCCGATCCGGGCCCGGAGCAGGATCGCGACCACCGTCAGCAGGTAGCCGCTGCCGCAGCACGGGTCCCAGACCACCAGGGGCCGGTCCGCCCTCCGCAGCTCGGCGGCACGCTGGAACATCTCGGTGGCCAGCCGTACCGGGAAGGCGGGGAAGCCGGGAGCGGAGTGCAGGACCGCGCCGCTCGCCAGGTCCTCGTAGTCGTCGCGGACGGTCGCGTGACGATAGGCCATGCCCGGCGGCTAGCGGGCCGACCGCTGGCGGGCGGCCTCGTAGAGGACCACCGTCGCGGCGTTGGCGGCGTTGAGCGAGCTGGCGGAACCCGTGATCGGGATGCGGGCCATGGTGTCGCACGCCTCGCGCCAGGCCGTGCTCAGGCCGTTGGTCTCGTTGCCGATGACCAGCAGGGACGGGCCGGTCAGGTCGTGGTCGGCGAGGTCGACGTCGCCCTTCTCGTCGGTGCCGACGACGGTCAGCGGCAGGCCGTCCGCCCGCAGCCGCCGCACCCACGCGAGGACCCCGGCGGGCGAGCCCTCGCGCACCACCGGGACGGCGAACAGCGAACCGGTGGACGCCCGCACCGACTTGGGGTCGTAGGGGTCGGCGGCGTGGCCGGTGACGATCACCCCGGCGCCCCCGAACGCGTCGACCGAGCGGATCAGGGTGCCGATGTTGCCGGGGCTGGTCGGCCGGTCGAAGACGACGCCGAGGAAGGACGGGCCCGCCGGGATGCGGGACAGGTCGTCGGCGGGCAGCCCGACCACGGCCAGCAGTTCGGGGACCTCCTCCGCCTTGCCGCTCAGCTCACCGAGAAGCTCGCCCGACATCGCCACCCGCTCCGCCCGCCGCCGGTCGAGGAGGTCGGCCGCCCAGCCGGAGAGCGGCCGGTCGGCGTCGTAGAGCAGCGCGTGGATCGGCCAGCCGTGCTCGTCCGCGAGCTGGATCGGGCGCACCCCCTGGACCAGGAACTCCCCCGCCCGCTGGCGCTTGTTGCGGTTCGACAGCAACGCCTGCCACTGCTGGAAGCGGGCGTTCCGCTTCATCACCCGCAGTATCTCTCCCACCCGACCGCCCCTGATCTTCCCTACGACTCCAGCTGAACCGACCAAAGCCTTTCATGCCGCCACGGGCCCCCGTCACGGCATGGGAGGCGGCCCGCGGATAGCCGGGGTGCGGAAGACGAGAAACGAGGGGACGACTTGATCTCACCCCCTGGAGCAGCCGACGGCACTTCGACGACGACATCCGGCGGGAAGGTGCCCACTCCTCCCCGCCGGACGGACCTGTCAGCAGCTCAGGTTGCCACCGGGAGTGGTGCCGAGGAGCTGGACGAACCTCTGGTAGGACTGGATCCGGCTCTGCACCTGGGCAGGGTTCCTGCCGTCGCACTCCAGGCTGCCGTTGATGCTGCGGATCGTCTGGCCGAAGCCGTGGCCGTTGACCATGGCGTTGTGCGGGGTCATGGTGCCGGGGCCGTTCTGGGTGTTCCAGTACCAAAGGGCCGTCTTCCACGCCACCGCGGCGTCGGTCTGCACCAGGTAGGGGTTGCTGAGCAGATTGATGCCGAGCGCGTCGCCCGCCGCCTTGTAGTTGAAGTTCCAGCTGAGCTGGATCGGGCCGCGCCCGTAGTAGGCCGCCTGTCCCGCCGGGCACCCGTACGGCTGGCCGGCGTCGCAGTAGTGCGGATAGTTGGCGGTGTTCTGCTCGACGATGTGGACCAGGCCACCGGTCTCATGGTTGACGTTCGCCAGGAAGGCGGCGGCCTCCTGCTTCCGCACGGTGTCGCTGCCCGTCTTGGCGAAGCCCGGGTAGGCGCTCAACGCGGCGGTCAGCCCGCTGTAGGTGTAGAAGGAGTTGCGGCCGGGGAACATCTGGTTGAACTGGGCCTCGCTGACCACGAATCCCGACGGGCCCGGCGGATCGGTCGGACCGGTTCCGCCGCAGGTGTAGGGCTCCCAGTACCACGTGCTGATGACCGGGTCGTAGCCCGGGTTCTCGTGCTTGGCCCGGTAGTACAGGCCGTTGGTGTATCTGACGATGGAGCCCGCCGGGTAGAACGTGCCGGCCGCCCAGTTCGGGTGGGTGCAGCCCGGTCCGGTCGAGCCGCCGGTGCAGGAGCCCTGGTCCGCCCAGACGTCCGCATTGCCCGGCGTCTCGTTCTGGGTCCACCACTTGGCCGTCCAGTTGCGGCTGTTGTGGGAGACGGCGGCGCCGCCGACGTACACCGCCGTGGAGTTCCACGCGGTGGCGCAGGTCGCGGCCGAGGCGCTGGACATCGGCAGGACGACCGCCAGCACGCTCACCACCGCGGCGGCGGCCAGAGCCGCCATGAGGCGTTGCCTGAACACCTGATCACCCCATTCCGGGCCAAAACTTTTAGGAAAGTTTCCTAAAAGCTGGGATGACCATAACCTTGACATCACCCCCTGACAAGGCCCATTGGTCCGCCAGGATCGACCTGGCGGACCATGGGGTTAAACGGTGCGTATCAGGCCATCGCGTCAGCGGAACCCGCGGAGTCGCAGGCTGTTGCTGACCACGAAGACGCTGGAGAACGCCATCGCGGCACCGGCGATCATCGGGTTGAGCAGTCCCATCGCGGCCAGCGGCAGGGCGGCCACGTTGTAGGCGAAGGCCCAGAACAGGTTGCCCTTGATGGTGCGCAGGGTCCGCCGCGACAACCGGATCGCGTCCGCCGCCACCCGCAGGTCACCGCGGACCAGCGTGAGGTCGGACGCCTCGATCGCGGCGTCCGTGCCGGTTCCCATGGCCAGCCCCAGGTCGGCCTGGGCCAGCGCGGCCGCGTCGTTGACCCCGTCGCCCACCATGGCCACCGTCCGGCCCTCGCCCTGGAGACGCTTGACGACATCCACCTTGTCGGCGGGCAGCACCTCGGCGATGACCTCGTCGATGCCCACCTCGGCCGCGACCGTCCTGGCCACCGCCTCGTTGTCACCGGTCAGCAACACCGGGGTCAGCCCGAGGGCACGCAGGTCGGCGATCGCCTGCCTGCTGGTCGGCTTGACGGTGTCGGCCACGACCAGGACCGCGCGGGCCTTGCCGTCCCAGCCGACCGCCACCGCCGTACGGCCGGCGGCCTGCGCCGCCAGGAGCTTCCGCTCCAGCTCGGCGGGCAGGTGCTGGGACCACTCGGCCAGCAGCTTGGGCCGCCCGACGAGCACCGCGTGCCCGTCCACGATCCCCTGCACGCCGAGCCCTTCGACGTTGGCGAAATCCTCCACCTTGGCGGTGGACCGCGCGTCCCGGGCGATCGCCTGGGCGATGGGGTGTTCGGAGGCGTCCTCCAGCGCGCCGGCGAGTTCGAGGACCTCCTCGCGGTTCTCGCCCTCGGCGAGGTGGACGTCGGTGAGGGTCATCCTGCCTTCGGTGACGGTTCCGGTCTTGTCCAGGACGACGGTGTCGATCGTGCGGGTGGACTCCAGCACCTCGGGACCCTTGATCAGGATGCCGAGCTGCGCGCCCCGTCCGGTGCCCACCAGCAGGGCGGTGGGGGTGGCCAGGCCCAGGGCGCACGGGCAGGCGATGATCAGAACCGCCACCGCGGCCGTGAACGCCGCCCCCACCCCGTCGCCGGTGCCCAGCCAGAAGCCGAGCGTGCCCAGGGCGAGCGCGATCACGATCGGCACGAAGATCCCGGAGATCCGGTCGGCCAGGCGTTGCACCTGCGCCTTGCCGGTCTGCGCGTCCTCCACCAGCTTGGCCATCTGCGCCAGCTGCGTGTCGGATCCGATCCGGGTGGCCTTGACGACCAGGCGGCCGCCGGCGTTGACCGTCGCTCCGGTCACCGCGTCGCCCGGCCGTACCTCCACCGGCATCGACTCGCCGGTCAGCATCGAGGCGTCGACCGCCGAGGCGCCCTCCTCGATCACGCCGTCGGTGGCGATCTTCTCGCCCGGCCGTACGACGAACAGGTCGCCCACCGCGAGCCGGTCGCTCGGGATGCGGGTCTCCACGCCGTCGCGGAGCACCGCGACGTCCTTGGCGCCCAGTTCCAGCAGGGCGCGCAGGGCCGCGCCCGCGCGGCGCTTGGAGCGCGCCTCGAAGTAGCGGCCCGCCAGGATGAACATCGTCACCCCGGCCGCGGCCTCCAGGTAGATGTTGCCCGACCCGTCGGTGCGCTCGATGGTGAACGCGAACGGGTGGATCATGCCGGGCGTGCCCGCCGTGCCGAAGAACAGCGCCCAGAGCGACCAGCCCAGCGCGGCGATCGTGCCGACCGAGACCAGCGTGTCCATGGTCGCCGCGCCGTGCCGGAGGTTGGCCCAGGCCGCACGGTGGAACGGCCAGCCGGCGTAGACGACGACCGGGGCGGCCAGCGTCAGCGACAGCCACTGCCAGTTGGTGAACTGCAACGCCGGGATCATCGCCATCGCGATCACCGGCACCGCCAGCACCACCGAGGTGATCAGCCGCTGCCGCAGCGGGGCCAGCTCGTCACGCCCGGCGCTCGGGTCAGGGTCCTCGGCGGCGGGCGGGGCGGGCAGTTCGGCGGTGTAGCCGGTCTTCTCCACCTCGGCGATCAGGTCCTGCGGATCGACGCCGCCGGTGAAGGTCACCTTCGCCTTCTCGGTGGCGTAGTTGACCGTGGCGGTCACGCCGTCGAGTTTGTTGAGCTTGCGCTCGATCCGGTTGGCGCACGACGCGCAGGTCATGCCGCCGATCGAGAGCTCGACCGCGCCGCCGGCAATCGGCGGCCTGTCATCGGTGACTGGAGACATCACCTACTCCTTTCGCACGTCGTGGCTGCTCAGTGGGTGTGGTCGCCGTGCTCTTCCGGGGCGGCCGGATCGGGCGTGATCTCGCCGGCGCGGACGGTGAAGGCCGCGGTGCGTACGGCTCCCGCGTGCCGGAAGTCGAGGAAGAGACGGTAGTCGCCGCGGCTGGGCACCTCCGCGTAGAAGGTGATCTCCGGGCCGGGCTTGGTCTTGCCGTCGCCGGGCTCCCCGTCGGGGTGCACGTGCAGGTAGGCGAGGTCACCGGCGCGCAGTGCGACCAGGTGGCCGTACGCGCCCAGGTAGGGCTGCAGGTCGGTGACCGGCTCGCCGTCCTTGGTGACCTTCAGGGTGAGCTTGCTCGACCGGCCGGGCACCAGATCGCCGCCGAGTTCGACGGTGTAGCCGTCGACGCTCGCCGTACGGTTCGCCTCGGGGAGCGATCGCGGCTGGTAGTCGCCCTCAGCGTACAGGTCGACGCCCAGGGTCAGGGCGGTCGCGCCCTGCGGGGCGAAGTCGGCGAACGCCCGGTACGTGCCCGCCTCGGGCAGGGTGAGCTTCACCGACCAGACGCCGTCGCCGGTCTGTTCGGGGTGTAGGTGCTGGAAGTCACGCAGTTCGCGGGAGACCACGATGAAATGGAGCTTCTTGTCGTGCTGCACCTTGTAGTCGGTCACGGGGGCCCCGTCGGGACCGGTCACGGTGAAGCGGAAGTCGGTCGGCTCGCCGGGCTTGATCTGCGTGGTGAGCGGGGTCAGGGTGTAGCCGTTCTGTGACACTTGAAGCCCTCCTGGGATCATTTCCTCCGGCTCATCGCCGGCGGCCGGGGGCTCACTGGTGTGCACGGAGTGCCCTGTGCCGGCCGTCTGACCGGCGTCGGCCGTACGACCCGCGTCGGGCTGACCGCCGACGGGCCCCACCGCGTTGCCCACCCCGAGCGCACCGCCGAAGACCAGAGCCAGCCCGAGGGCGTACGCTCCGACCTTGGCCGCCGTGTTCATGGTGCCGCCACCTTGTATCCGGCCTCCTCGACGGCGGCGACGATCTTCTCCGCGTCGACGAGGCTCTCGCTGTCAACGGTCAGCAGGCCGGTGGCCAGATCGACCTCGACCCCGGTGACACCCGGAACCTCGCCGACCTCCTCCTTGACCGAGCTGACGCAGTGACCGCAGGTCATGCCCGTGACGGTGTAGGTGGTGATGCTCATAACAATCACTCCTCTAGGTACGCAATCAAGAACGGACAAGACGGGCGATGGCCTCGGAGGCTTCCTTGATCTTCGCCTCGGCCTCGGCCCCGCCCTTCGCGGTGGCGTCGGCCACGCAGTGGGCCATGTGCTCTTCGAGCATGGAGAGGGCGAAGGACTGCAACGCCCGGTTGGCCGCCGACACCTGCGTCAGGACGTCGATGCAGTATTTGTCGTCTTCGACCATCCGCTGCAGGCCCCTGACCTGCCCTTCGATCCGTCGCAATCGCCGCAGATGGTCTTGCTGGTTCTCGGTGTATCCGGCCATTCCACCCACCTCCCTGTCGTTTCCCAGGCTAACACCCTACCCCCCTAGGGTATTCCACCAGGTGTGGGATACCCTTGTGGAGTATCCTGAGACAGGAAGTTAACATACCCCCGGGGGGTTAGCAACTAGGCGGGATCCCAGTCGGCCCTGTCGATGGCGTACTCGACCTCGCCGTGCTCCGTGCCCTCGATGGGGTGCTCCCACTCCAGGTGGAAGGTCCGCACGAGACGCAGCCCCGCCTTCTCCATCACCCGTCTGGAGCCCAGGTTGACCGCCATCGTCTGCGCGGTCACCCGCCGCACGCCCAGCTCGGTGAACCCCTTGCGGATCAGCGCCCGCGACCCCTCGGTCCCGTAGCCCAGCCCCCAGGAGGACCTGCGCAGCCGATAACCCAGCTCGGGCTCGTCAAGCGGAGCGCCCTCCGGCGGGCGGAAGTGGAACCAGCCGATGAACTCCCCGGTGGCCTTCTCCTGCGCCGCCCAGAAACCGTACCCCTCGAAACGCCGGTAGTAGGCGAGGAACGCCGGCAGCGTCTCGGCCTCGATCACGCCACGGTCGGCCGGCCTGCCGCCGTCGAGGAACCGCATGACGAGCGGATCGTCGTTCAGCTCGAACAGGTTGTCCACATCGGCCTCGGTGAACCGGCGCAACACCAGCCGATCCGTCTCCAGGAAGATCTCCACCTGTCCTACCGTACGGCGGACCAGGCGCGCCGGAGGGCCTCGATCTCTTCGGGACCGCACTCCCTGGCGATGTACGGGATGTCCAGCACGTGACGCAGGCCCTCCTCGGGAATCCGGTCGCGGACCACCGAGGCGTCCCGCAGGATCTGCGCGTACAGCGCCTCGCCGTCCATGCAGAACACGTCGATGACCGCGAGCCGCCCGTCGGCCGCCTGCCGTACGTTGCCCGGGTTCAGATCGATACCGTCCCACCAGGGCATCCGCGCGCGGTACTCGGCGTCGACGGCCAGCGCCTCCCGCCGCAGCCCGGCGAGGTCGCCCTCGTCGTCCCTGCCTTCGCGCCACCGCCGGGCCACCTCCGCGGCGTCCTGTTCCTTCGCCGGTGTGAGGAACTCCATCACGGTCAGCGAACCGCCGCCGTCGAGCGCGGCGACGAGGTCCATCCGCGGCAGGAACGGATGACCGGGGCAACGGCGGCAGAGCTCCACGAAGGCCGCGTACGCCGGGTCGAACGGGCACACCCGGGCCGCGAGCAGCCCATTCGGCGACCGCAGCCCGACGGCCCAGTCGCCCACGCCGGAGAGGGACCAACCCAGCCCGATGAGATCGGTGATCACCCGGCGGTGGTCGGACGCGTCCCAGACACGGCCGAGCAACGGGGCGAGGTCCTGACCCCGGTGGTGAACTCCCATCCGGGCAGCCTACATAACGTCTCCCGGCCCGGCGCGCGCCTGATCGAACGAGTACGGCCTGGCGCTATGTTTCTACCCAGCGACTGGCGTTCCCCTTGAACCGGAGGCTGCGATGAGTTACCCGGGTCCCGGCCGGCAACCCTCAGGTCCGGCCCCTGGCCAGGGCGGACACGGTCACCCTGCACCGAACGGCCAGCCTCCGCCGCCCTACGGCCAGCCTTCACCGTACGGCCAGCCCTCGCCATACGGGCAACCATCGCCCCACCATCACCAGCAGCAGCCACCACCACCACCGCACGGCCAACCTTCCCCCTATGGCCAACCTTCGCCATACGGACAACCCTCGCCGTACGGGCAACCTGGGGCATACGGGCAGCCAGGGGCATACGGGCAGCCCTCGCCGTACGGACAGCAACCGGGTCCGTACGGACATCCGCCGCAGCAGGGCTACGGTCCGCCGGCCGGGAAGCCCAGCACGGTGCCGGTCTACATCGCGGTGCTGCTGTTCGGGTTGTGCGCCGTGGTGTCGTTCATCTTCGCGATCATCACCTGGGACGGCACCTCAAGGAACCTCGAGGTCACCACCGCTGTCATCGGCATGGCCGTCACCCACTACATCACCGGCAACATCGACTTCGCGATCTCGGCGACCCTGACGGTCGCCTGCACGGTCGCCCTGTTCGCCGTTCTGCTCGCGTTCCGGCTCGGCTTCGCCCGGTGGGTGCTGGCGTTCGTCGGCGGCGTGGTGATCGCCTACTACCTCTACGCGCTCCTCTATGTGCTGATCAACGGCGGCGGCGGGTTCGTCGTCCTGCTCGCGCTGTCGCTCGTCCTGTGGATCAGCGCCGTCGTCACGGTGCTCCTCCCAGCGGTCGGCAGAGGCCTCCGCGGGCGTTGATTTAGACTGGGCACTCCCGGTGAATGGAGTTCGATTCCTGATGAGCAAGTCTCCGAGCTATCTCGGTCGCATGCTGGGGCTGCTGGAGTTCGTCGCGACGCAGGACGGTTCCGCCGCGCTGGCCTCCGAAGCGGCCCAGCGGCTCGACATGCCGTTGTCGACCGCCGCCCGCCAGGTGACCCTGCTCGAAGAACTCGGTTTCGTACGGCGGAGCCAGGACGGCGCGCTGATGCCGGGGCCGCGCCTGTTCAGGATGGCGCTGTGCACCGTCGCGCAGCTGCCGCGTGACGAGGGCCTGCGTACGGCGGTGCGCACGCTCGCGCTGGAGACCGGCGAGAGTGTGAGCGCCGGGGTGCTCGTCGGCGCGGAGATCATGCTGGTGGCCAGACAGGAGTCCGCCCATCCGCTGCGGATCGCCGCCCAGGTGGGCGACCTGGTCACGGCGCACAACTCGGCGATGGGCAAGGCCGTACTCGCCAATCTGCCGCGCCCCCGCCAGCTCGCCCTGCTGCGCGCCTCGCTCGGCGCCGCGGCAGGCCACGCGGAAAGCGAAGCGGAGGAGACGCTCGACGGCCTCGCCGCCGAACTGGACGAGGTGCGCAAGTACGGCTACGCGGTCGACGAGGAGACCTACCATCCGGGGCAGCGCTGCCGGGCGGCGGCGATCCCCGACTCCCGGGGCAACGCGTACATGGCGATCTCGGTGGCCGGGCCGACTGTCAGGTTCACCGCGGAGCACGCGCGGGCCTGCCTGCCCGCGCTGCTCGCCGCGGTCAACGAGCTGTCGCCGTGGCTGACGGGCGACCGCTGAAGGACGCCTCCGCGGCGTCGAGCAGCAGGTCGACGTCGGCCTCGGTGTGGGCCGCCGACAGCGCGCAGTGCAGCAGCGGCTTCTCCACGATCAGGATGCCGCGCTCGACGGTCTCGGCGAGGAGCGCCGCGTACCTGGTCGCGTCCGTCGCCGTCGCCGTCCGGTAGTCGTCCACCGGCTCGGCGGTGAAGTACGGCTGGAAGTGCCCGCCGCCCCCCGCCAGCCGCGCCGGGACGCCGTGCGCGGACGCGCGCCGCTCGAAGCCCTCACGCAGCCGGTCGGTCAGCTGGACGAGGTGGCCGTGCACGGACCCGTCCCGCAGCGCGGTCAGCGAGGCCGTCACCGCGGCCATCGCCACCGCGTGCCCGTTGTAGGTGCCGACCCAGCCCACCGGGCCGCCCGCGGTGGGATCGGTGGACGCGATCAGCGCCGGGTCGCCCTCGACGGCGGCCACCGGGTAACCGTTCGCGATCGCCTTGCCGAAGAGCGTGAGGTCGGCTCGCACGCCGTACAGTTCACGCGCCCCGCCGGGGGCCACCCGGAAGCCGGTCAGCAGCTCGTCGAAGACCAGCACGATCCCCAGTTCGGCGGTCACCTCGCGGAGTCGCCGGAGGTAGCCGGGCGTGGCGGGGACATAACCGATGTCGATCAGCACCGGCTCGACGAACACCGCGGCCAACCGGTCGGCGTTCCGCCGCAGCAGGGCCTCGGTGCCGTCGGCGTCGTTGAACGGCAGGACCAGGGTGTCGGCCGCGTCGGGCGCGAGCCCCGCGGACGAGGGCACGGCCGCCGGGGCACCGGTGGGCCCCCACTGGGCCGGCGGCGGCCAGGTCGACACCCACAGCGGGTCGGACCAGCCGTGGTAGGACGACTCGGCCTTGGCGACCGCCGGACGCCCGGTGGCGTGCCTGGCGATGGCGAGGGCGTGCATCGCCGCCTCGGTGCCGGTGTTCGCGAACCGCACGGAACCGCAGCCGGGCACGATCTCGGCGAGCAGTTCCACGGCCTCGACCGCCGCCGCCGTCTCCGAGCCCGTGGTGACGCCCGAGCTCACCGCCGCGTGCACCGCCTCCTGCACCCCCGGATGCGCGTGCCCGAGGATCACCGAGGCGTTGCCCATCGTGCAGTCGAGCCAGCGCCGGCCGTCCACGTCCCAGAGATGGGCGCCCTCGGCCCGCGCCGCGAACACCGGGTGCGGGGCACGCAGCCGCGAGTTGGAGTGCACGCCTCCGGGCACCCGTCGCTTCGCCCGCTCGAACAGCTCGGTTGATCGCACACCCGGCCCCTAGCTCTCACTCAGTGAGTGTCTAATCCCAACAGTCGGTTCGAGGTTAGGCGGCACGCGGGGGCTCTTGTCAACCAGGCCGCGACATGTCGGGGCTGGATTGCCGGGCAACTCAGGCGAAGGCCCCACTTTTTGAAATGTCACGCCTTGGTAGCAAATTTCCGTATAGCTGGATTGGCGGCGGCGGTGAACCCAGATTGACAGGCATGTCCTGTGACACACGGAGGTCTATGTGAAACGCACCATGGTCATCGGTGCCGCAGCCGTACTCGCCCTCACCACGGTGGTGACCCCGGCTCAGGCTCAGCGTGTCTCCCAGGAGACCGAGTACGTCGTCCTGTACAAGGAAGGCGCCGACGCGGCTCAGGCCAAACAGGCCATCCAGGCCGCGGGCGGCACCGTCGTCAAAGAGAACACCGCCGTCGGCCTGGCCACGATCTCGACCACCAACGCCGACTTCGTGAGCGCGGTACAGGGGAACGCCACGATCGACGGCGTCGCGCACAACCGGACCATCGGCAACGTGCCCCCCGAGGCACGCTCGACCGGCGCGGCGCGCAAGGCCATCGCGAACCGGGCCGTGGAGAAGGAGGGCCGCGGCGCTCCCGCCGCCGCCACCAAGCACGGGAAGCCGAAGCCCAAGGCGGAGCCGCTGTCGGAGCTGCAGTGGGACATGAAGCAGATCAACGCGACCGTCGACGGCTCGTACAAGCACAACCAGGGTGACCCCGGCGTACTCGTCGGCATCCTGGACACCGGCGTGGACGGCTCGCATCCCGACATCGCGCCCAACTTCAACCGCGCCCTGAGCCGCAACTTCACCGTCGACGTCCCGGCGGACGCCGACGGCGCCGAAGTCGACGGTCCCTGCGCGGACGAGCCCGACCAGTCCTGCAACGACCCCGCCGACGTCGACGAGAACGACCACGGCACCCACGTGGCCTCCTCGATCGCCTCGCCGATCAACCAGCTCGGCACGTCCGGCGTGGCCCCCAAGGTGTCCATCGTCAACCTCCGGGCGGGCCAGGACTCCGGCTACTTCTTCCTGCAGCCCAGCGTGGACGCCCTGACCTACGCCGGTGACGTGGGCGTCGACGTGGTCAACATGAGCTACTACATCGACCCGTGGCTCTTCAACTGCACCGACAACCCGGCCGACTCCCCCGCGGACCGGATCGAGCAGGGCATCATCATCAAGGCCGCCCAGCGGGCCCTCGACTACGCCCACCGGAAGGGCGTCACCCTGGTCGCCGCGGCAGGCAACGGCGCGACCGACTACACCAAGACACTCACCGACGCCTCCAGCCCCGACTTCGCCAGCGTGCCCGGCGAGGCCGCCTACGAGCGCACCATCTCGCCGAACTGCATCTCGATGCCGAGCGAGGGCAACCACGTGATCTCGGTCTCCTCGACGGGCATCAGCAAGCGCAAGTCGTACTTCTCCGACTACGGCAATGGTTACGTCGATGTCGCCTCCCCCGGCGGCGACGCCTACGACACCCCCGGCAACACCCGGGACATCACCAAGGCCACCCTCGCCGCCTACCCCAAGGCCCTGGCCGAGGCGCGCGGCGAGCTGAACGCCGACGGCACCCCCAACGTCGAGTACCTGGTCCGTGACTGCAAGGGCGACGTCTGCGCCTACTACCAGTTCATCCAGGGCACCTCGATGGCCTCACCCCGCGCCGCCGGCGTGGCCGCCCTGATCGTCAGCAAGTACGGCCAGCGCGACCGCCACCACGGCGGCAAGACCCTCAACCCGGCCGTCGTCGGGACGGTCCTGGCGGCCACCGCCAGCAAGACCTCCTGCCCCACTCCCCCCGCCCACACCTACACCCGTCACCTGCCCACCGGGGCGACGGTGACCGCCACCCACCTGTGCGAGGGCAACACCCTGCGCAACGGCTTCTACGGCCACGGCATCGTCGACGCCCTCCGCGCCGGCCGCTGACCCCACCGGCCCCCGCAGCCTGCGGGGGCCGCCTTTTCCTGTACGGCCCGCCACCCCGGCGCCATTCGCCGTAGCCACCGGGCGTCCGTGGGCACATGGCACTCCAGCGCCCGTGGCCGGGCACCGTAACACCCCGGCCGCCGGCCATCTCCGCTGGTTTCTTGGCCGAGCACCGAACAATCCGCCGCCAAGCCATCTCCGCTGGCTTCCCGTGGCCACCACCCAACCGGCGCCTCAGTCTCCGAAATACCGCCGGAGGACTCCATTCCAGCGATTGGCGGACATGTCTCGTAGCCGGGCCACCCCGAGGCAGTATTTGCTGATGCTCACCGGACGCGCCCCCATGTCGCGCAGTATCCCGTCGGCCCGGCCGTAGCCTGCCTCGGATTTCGATTCCACCAGCACATAATCTCCCCGAGCCCTGACCACTCCCGTTCCATCACGGCAGATCAGTCCGGAATCACAGGTCAGCCTGGCTTGGCCCAGGCGATCGACCAGGGTGATCCGCCGGTAGTCCGTGGCGATAACAGGTTCCAATCCATTGGGCGGAAAAACTCGCAATCCACTCAGCAAAGTGTCGGACACAAATTCCATGGCCTTCGAACTCAACACACCGCGCGGACCGTCGTCATAGGGGATGCGGTGTTTGTCGGTGTTCTTTCCCGCACCACTCAATTTGACCTCAAGAAATCTGCCGCCGCCGTCCAGATAGGTGCGGACGCGGATCTTGAAACGGTTTCGCCGTCCTTGTCGATGGTGGCGGTAGGTAAGCAGGTCGGGCGTGTCAAAATAGGTGGAGCTGTACCGGAACTGTCGCCGCCCGCCGATCTCCAGCACCGCGAAGCCGTCGCCGAGTTCGGCGGCGAGCCGGGCCATCGTGGAGACCGGTACGACATACTTCCGGTCCACGCGGGTCATCAGCTCCGCGACGTCGCCGAGGCCGACCGGCGGCAGCCCCGCCGCGACCCCGGCGAGCAGCACATCGGCGATCACGGCCGCACGACCCGGTAGCGGACGTCGACCACCATGACGTCCCTGACGTAGTCGACCTCGTTGACGATGCACTGCAGTACGGGAGCCCGCAGCCGGTTCTCCAGGTCCGCGTGCAGCGACCGCGGGTCGGCGTGCACGACGTCGAGCGTCACCACCTGGTGCCGCGTCTGGCCGAGCAGCTGGGGGTGATCCGCGATGTACATGACCGCCAGCAACATCAGGTCGAGGAGCAGCGCGGTCAGCGGGAACGCCGCCGCGATCCCGTTCACCAAACCGAGCGCGATCGCCACGAAGTAGTACGCGATCTCGCCCTGGGTGATCTCGCTCGATCGCAACCGGATGATCGAGAGCACCCCGAACAGCCCGAACCCCACCGCGAGATCGACCCGCTGCACCAGCAGCAACGACACCACCGCGAAGATCCCCACGTTCAGCGCGATGTACGCGAACAGCAGGTCACGGCGATGGTGACGGCGGAAGTACAACACATACGCCAGCACGGTGATAGCGGCCAGATCCATCACTAGCCCAATCAGGGTAGCCCCGGACATTTCGCCTCCTTGAAGCCGTCCGATCCTTCGATGAACAGCTTGGAGATGGCGGGTGAACCCTCAGTGAGGCGTTCATGAGGACGCTCTCATCGTCGAAACCGCACCATTTCCACCATCGTGCCGCCGTGCAGGGCGATCACCACCCGGCCGCCCGCCCTGACGGCTGCCGCGGTGGCAGCTCGCGCAGCCCGGCCGCCAGATCCGGCCAGATGGCATCGTTGTGCCCGAAATCACGCAAACTTCAGGAATAGCGGACTATCGCGCGGCGGTTGCAGCAACCCATGAGCGTCGAAGCGATCGTGGGCATCACGATGGTGGCCCTGGGGATGGTCCTCACCCCCGGGCCCAACATGATCTATCTGGTCTCACGATCGATCACCCAGGGGCGCAGAGCCGGGTTCGTCTCGCTGGCCGGGGTGGCCGCGGGTTTCTTCGCCTATCTGGCGGCGACCTGTCTCGGCCTCACCGTGATCTTCGCCTACGTGCCCGCGGCGTACCTCGCGATCAAGTTCGGCGGCGCCGCCTACCTGCTCTATCTGGCGTGGAAGACGCTCAGGCCCGGCGGCGTGTCGGTCTTCGAGCCGAAGGCCCTCGCTCCCGACTCCCCGCGCCGCCTGTTCACGATGGGGCTGGTCACCAACCTGCTCAACCCCAAGGCCGCGCTGCTCTACCTCTCGCTGCTCCCGCAGTTCATCGATCCCGGCGCGGGAAACGTGATGCTGCAGAGCTTCGTGGTCGGCAGCATCCAGATCACGGTGAGCATGCTCGTCAACACCGTGTTCATCCTGACGGCCGGGTCGCTGGCCGCCTTCCTCGGCAGCCGCCCGTCCTGGCTCCGCATTCAGCGCTACCTGATGGGCACGATCCTCGCCGGGCTGGCCATCCACCTCGCGACCGACCGCTCCAAGGCCATAGTCGCCACCTGACCCGGTCAGGGGCAGGCCAGAGCCACCTAACCTCGGCCGGCGGCAGGCTTGAGCAGCCCGGTCTCGTACGCCGCCGCGACCGCGGCCGCCCGGTCGCCCACCTCCAGCTTGGCGAAGATGTGCAGCAGATGCGTCTTCACCGTCGCCTCGGTGATGAACAGTTTCGCGGCGACCTCACGGTTGGTCGCGCCACGGGCGATGAGCCAGAGCACCTCAAGCTCGCGGCGGCTCAGCGTCCGCTGCTCCGGCGTGCGCGCCCGTTGCGTCAGCACACCGGCCACGGAGGGGGACAGCACCGACTCACCGCGAGCCGCCGCCCGTACGGCGCGGCGCAGGTCGGCGCGCGGGGTGTCCTTGAGCAGATAGCCGGTGGCGCCCTGCTCGATCGCGGGCAGGACGTCGGCGTCGTCGTCGAAGGTGGTCAGGACCAGCACGTGGATGCCGGGTGTCTGCTCGCGTAGCCGGCGGATGACCTCCGCGCCGCTCATCTTCGGCATGCGCAGGTCCAGGAGCACCACATCGGGGCCGGTCCGCAGGGCTACGGCGAGCGCCTCCGGCCCGTCGGCGGCCTCACCGACCACCTCGAAGTCGCCGCCGTCGCTGAAGATCCCGCGCAGCCCGTCACGGACGACCGGATGGTCATCCACGATGATCATACGAATGGGCATGTCTCACACCGTGTCTCTGGAGCGGTCGGGCGATGCCGGATCCGAACCGGCGGCGCTCCCGTCGAGATCCCCCGGGGCCCCGAGGAGGACCTGGCCCACGTCGTCTGGGACCTGGTCGCCGGGGGGGATGGCCGGAACCGTGGCGGAGATGCCCGTCCCCTGGCCGGGGGCCGTCTCTATCGTGAAGGCCCCGGCCAGCCGGGTGACTCGCTGGCGCATCGCGATGAGGCCGAAGCCGCCCGCGATCGAGGAGGCCGTCGCCCCGGGGGTGAAGCCGGAACCGTCGTCCCGCACGTCCAGCGCCACGACGTCCTCCATGTAGGACAGGGTAAGTCCGGCCCGGCCGGCCGCGGCGTGCCTGCCGACGTTGGCCAGCGCCTCCTGCGCCACCCGCAGCAAGGTGATCTCCACCTCCGCGTGCAGCGGCCGAGGGTCGCCGGTGACCGACACGGCGGCGGGCACGCCGGTGGCCTGCGACCATTTCGTCGCGATGTCGTGCAGGGCCGCGCCGAGCTGGGCCTCGTCCAGCGGCACCGGACGCAACCCCTGAACCGACCGGCGAGCCTCGTTCAGGCTCTCTCTGGCCAGGGTGCGCACAGTGTCGAGGCGCGAGCGGACGGCGGGCACGTCGTCGATCACGCTCTCGGCGGCTTCGACCTGGGTGAGGACGCCGGCCAGGCCCTGCGCGATGGTGTCGTGGATCTCCCTGGCCATCCGCTGCCGCTCCTCCAGCACGCCGGCCTCACGAGCGCGGGTCAGCAGCTGGGCCTGCAGATTCCCGTTCTCCTCCGCGAGCGCGGCCAGTTCGGCGGTGGTCTCCCTCAACTGCGCGATCATGACCTTGCGACGGTCGTTCTGGGTGGCGACGGTCCTGGTCAGCAGGCCGACCGCGGAGGCGATCAGCATCGCGACGAGGAAGGCGTAGAGCGTCTCGCCCGGGGTCCGCACGGCCCCGGGGGGAAGGGCGACCAGCACGCCCGCCGTCGCCGCCACGCCCCCGTACGCCCACCATCCGGGCAGCAGGACGAATGCCTGCATGAACGCGCCGATGCCCGTCACCATGAACAGCCCGTCGATCCTGACCAACGCCCCCACGACGGCGAGCAGCACGCCGAAGCGGATGATCGCCCCCACCGGCCGCGCCGCCGGGCCGAGGCGCGACGTGACGAACCAGTGCCACGCTCCCGCGAGCGACGCCAGCACCAGCACCTCCAGCCGCCAGTCCCGGACCAGGGCGAAGACCGCCGGGAGCAGGATGAAGAGGTACGGCAGGGCGAGGTGGGCGCGATCCCGGCGCGAGACGCCGGGGCCGTCGGTCACCACCGGAACGCTTTGACGGCGACGCCGCCGGCAATGATGAACATCGCCACCATGACGCCCAGCGTAACCGGGGAGATCGCGTTGCCCTCCCAGGCGGCACGGATCGCCTCGACCACGGGGGCCATGGGGGTCAGGTCGCCGATGGCCCGCATCGCACCGGACGTGGTCTCGCGGGGGATCATGGCGCCGGAGACGAAGACCATCGGAAAGAAGACGCTCAGCCCGATCACGGTCGCGGTCCGCCCGGTCGGGACGAGCGCGCCGATGAGGAGGCCGATGGCGCCCAGGCTCAGCGCGCCCAGTATCCACGCCAGCAGCACACCCGCCGCGTTGGCGGGCGCCGACAGCCCGAAGGCGGCCAGGCCGATGATGATCAGCAGCACCGTCCCGAGCGCGGCCAGCAGCATGTGCGCGGCCCACTGGGCCCCGAACAGCATGGCGGGCGAGGCGGGAGTGGCGCGCAGCCGCTTCAGCACCCGGCGTTCTCTGTACTGTGCCAGCGTGGCCGGGAGGACGACCAGCCCGGCCAGGCCGATGACGAAGATGCTCAGCATCGGCACCGTGGCGTCGACGACGGGCAGCCCGCCCGGCAGAGGCTTGCCGGTGCGCAGCTTCACCCACATCATGATCGCCGGGAAGGCCAGGGCGAAGAACCCCGACATCGGATCACGAATGATCAGTTTGAGCTCGACCGCGATGACCTGCGTGATGCCTTTCATCCGAGTTCCCTTCCGGTCAGTGCGAAGTACGCGTCGTCCAGTGAGGCGGACCGTCCCTTGGCGATCAATTCGCGCGGGCTGCCCTCGGCGATGACCCGGCCCTGATCGATGATCGCGATACGGTCGCACAGCGCCTCGGCCTCATCCATGAAATGGGTGACCAGCACCACGGTGATCCCACGATCACGCATGTCGCGGATCAGCTCCCAGGTCATCCGGCGGGCGGCGGGATCCAGGCCCGTGGTGAGTTCGTCGAGGAAGACGACTTCCGGGTTGCCCACCAGGGCCAGCGCGATGAACAACCGCTGCTTCCAGCCACCGGACAGGCTCGCGAACCGGGCGCGCCGCTTGTCCGTCAGTCCCCACTCCTCCATCAGCTTCCGCCAGTCGGCGGGCTTGTCGTAGAAGGAGGCGTACATCCGTAGCGCCTCGCCGACCTTGATCGCGTCGGGCAGGGCGGCCTCCTGCAGTTGGACGCCGATCCGCTGCAGCAGCTCGCGCCGGTCGCCTTCCGGATCCAGGCCCAGCACGCGCAGGGTGCCGCCGTCTCGCCGCCGCAATCCCGACGCGCACTCCACCACCGTGGTCTTCCCCGCTCCGTTGGGCCCGGCGATCCCGAAGATCTCGCCTCGCTCCACCCGCACGGAGACGCCGTCCACCGCCTTGCCGGCCTTGTAGCTCTTGGTCAGGCCGTCGATCTCGATGACTGTCATGTCCCGAGAATCGCCGGTGGACGAACCCCTCGGAATCCACCGAACGGTTGATGAGGGACGGGTGGCCGCTCGACGCGTGAGCCGGGTTTACGTGGTTTTGCGGGGTGGCTTGATGTCATGGGGTCAACCCCGGGCGGTTGGAACGAGTGCCCTGAAACCGCCCGGGGCCCCAGCCGGATCGTGCCCGACGGAAGGACCTGCACATGGTACCGAAGTGGAAGATCGCAGTCGGAGCCGCCGCGATCGGCGCCGGAGCGCTGCTCGCGACCGGGGGCGTGGCGCTGGCCAGCGCCGGCGCGGCCGTGACGCCTGCGACGCCCGCTCCCGCGGAGCCTCCGGCGACGAGTCAGCCGCCCGCGCCCGAGCAGTCCCCCACGGAGTCCCCCGCGGAGAAGGACTGGGACTGCCCGGACAAGGAGCGGGCCGCCGACGCGTCGGCGGTCTGACCGGTCGCAGAGGGTTCGGCAAGGGCCTGTGGTCTCGACGACCACAGGCCCTTGCCGTGTCGCCATTGACCGGGACAATGAGCCGAATTACGTTCGGGAGGCAGGTGATGACATCCCAGCGGAGCGAACGAGGCGGAGCCCTTGAATCCTCGGCGAACCCGGCAGGCCGGTGCCCATGCGAGAGCTTGACGCGGTCGTCGTCGGCGCGGGCATCGCGGGCCTCTACATGCTGCACCGCCTGCGCGGACTCGGCCTGAGCACGGTGGTCTACGAGGCGGGCGACGGCGTGGGCGGCACGTGGTACTGGAACCGCTACCCCGGCGCCCGGTGCGACGTGGAAAGCCTGGAGTATTCCTACTCCTTCTCCCCCGAGCTCGAACAGGAATGGGTGTGGACGGAGAAGTTTCCGGCCCAGCCCGAGATCCTCCGCTACCTGGAGCACGTCGCCGACCGCTTCGACCTGCGCCGGGACATCCGCTTCCAGACCCGGGTGACCTCGGCGCGCTTCGACGAGGGAGCGAACCGGTGGCTGGTCACGACCGCCCCGGGAGAGACGGGCGAGACGGGCGAGACGGTGTCGGCCCGGTTCTGCGTGATGGCGACGGGCTGCCTGTCGGTCTCGAAGAAGCCCGAGGTGCCGGGGCTGGAGCGCTTCCGCGGCACGTCGTACCACACCGGCCACTGGCCTCGCGAGGGCGTCGACTTCACCGGCCTGCGGGTGGGCGTGATCGGCACCGGTTCCTCCGGCATCCAGTCGATACCGATCATCGCCGAGCAGGCCGCCCATCTCACCGTCTTCCAGCGCACCCCCAACTTCAGCTTTCCCGCTCAGAACGCCCCGCTCGACGAGGAGACGCAGCGCGCCAGGAAGGCCGTCTACCCCGAGCACCGGCAGCGCGCCCGCGAGTCCGGCTTCGGCGTCCCCGGCGAGGCCGGCCAGACCTCCGCCCTGGACGCGGACGCCGAGGAGCGGCGGCTCGTCTACCAGGCGGGCTGGGAGCGGGGGAGCCTCGTCGGCATCCTGCAGTGCTTCAACGACCTGCTCGTCAACGAGAAGGCCAACGACACCGCCGCCGAGTTCGTCCGCGCCAAGATCCGTGAGATGGTCGACGACCCGGAGACCGCCGCGGCCCTGTCCCCCGCCGGCCACCCCATCGGCACCAAGCGCCCCTGCCTCGACACCGGCTACTACACGACCTACAACCGCGACGACGTCTCCCTGATCGACCTGCGCCGGTCGCCGATCGCCGAGATCACCGAGACCGGCGTCAGGACCACCGGCACCGACCACGAACTCGACAGCCTCGTCTTCGCGACCGGCTTCGACGCGATGACCGGCGCCCTGCTCGCCGTCGACATCCGCGGCCGCGACGACCTGTCCCTACGACAGAAATGGGCCGCCGGCCCCCGCGCCTACCTCGGCCTCGGTACGGCCGGCTTCCCCAACCTGTTCATGATCACCGGCCCCGGCAGCCCGTCCGTGCTCAGCAACATGATGGTCTCCATCGAGCAGCACGTGGAGTGGATCGGCGACTGCCTGCGCTACATGCGCGACCACGATCTGACCTCGATCGAGGCCACCCCCGAGGCCGAGGACGACTGGGTCCGGCACGTCGAGCGGATCGGCTCCCGCACGCTCTACCCGAAGGCCGACTCCTGGTACATGGGCGCGAACGTGCCCGGCAAACCCCGTGTCTTCATGCCCTACATCGGCGGCGTCGGCACCTACCGGAAGACCTGCGAGGAGGTGGCCGCGAAGCACTACACCGGCTTCACCTTCGACCGGCTCAGCCCTCATCCGGATCCTCGTCGCCGCTGTCCGTGACTCACCGCTGCGGGCGCCATCCCGTGGCGCCCGCAGCGGCAGGACCAGGCTCAGCCCGCCCCGCCCCCACCGGAGCAGGAAAGGACCTTGCAAGTTCCGAGACACTATGTCCGGCGCCTGGCCACGAGCGTGCGCCGCCTTCGTCGCGGCCGAAGGATCGCCGGTAGGCGGCGGGGGTGGTGCGCACCAGGGAGTGGAAGCGCCTGCGGAGGTTGGCGGCCGAGGACAGCCCGACCCTGGTCGCTATCGTCTCCACGGGGAGATCCGTCTCCTCCAGAAAGGCCTGGGCCGCCGTGACGCGCTGCTGGAGCAGCCATCGGCCAGGGCTGACGCCGAGTTGGTCGGCGAACCTGCGAGCGAGCGTCCGCGGCGAGATCTTGGCCCGTGCGGCGAGGTCGTCGATGGTGAGGGGTTCGTGCAGCCGTTCGGTCGCCCAGTCGAGGACCGGGGCCAGCGACTGCGGCAGGCGGTCGGCGGGGGCCGGGGTGGCGTACTGCAGTTGCCCGCCCTCGCGATGCGGCGGCATGACCATGTGCCGGGCGATCTGCGCGGCGTAGGCGGCGCCGTAGTCGGCGCGGGCCAGGTGCAGGCACAGGTCGATGCCGGCGGCGGTGCCGGCGCTGGTGGCGATGTCGCCCAGGTCGATGTACAGCGTGTCGGGCTCGACCCGCACGTCGGGGAAACGGGCCGCGAGCTCGCCGGCCATCCTCCAATGGGTGGTCGCCCTACGGTGATCCAGCAACCCGGCCCGGGCCAGCAGGAAGGCGCCGGAGCAGATCGCGACGATGCGGGCGCCGCGACGATGGGCTTGCCTCACCGCGTCGATCACGGTGGGCGAGGCGGCCTCCTGGCGGCGTTGCCAGCCGGGGATCACCACCGTGTCCGCCGCCTCCAGGGCCGCCAGGCCCTCGCTCACCACCATGTCGTAGCCCGCCAGGGTGGGCACGGCTCCCGGACGCTCGGTGCACACCCCGAATTCGTAGCGGGCGGGCAGGCCGACGCGGCGCACGCCGAAGACCTCGGCGGCGCACGCCAACTCGAACGTGGCCTGCGGCGGCAGGATCAGTGCGACCACCCGATGAACGCTCATGGCAGAAAAGTACCTGTAGGCGTCAATCCAGACACTGGCCCGGAACGTGCACCCGCATCGACGATGGGGTCATGACGCAAGATTCGAGTGACGTCCAGATGCTGCAGGTCGACGAGGTCGAACCCGTTGAGGTCGTCCCCGGGATCATCCGGCGGCGCCTGCCGGCCACCGAGTGGGCCCGCGGCTGGATGTACGACTTCGCTCCGGGAACCGAATGGCCCGAGGTGGACGTGCATGAGGGCGAGGAACGTTACTACGTGGTGTCGGGCGAGTTCATCGACCGGGGGCAGCGGCTCGGTCCGGGCAGTTATGTCGTGTTCGCGCCGGGCAGCGCGCACCGCCCGCGTACGGAGACCGGCGCGCGCATGCTGGGCATCAGCATCCTCAGCAGATAGCCGGTTCGCCGTGGCGCGCCGGCCGGAGGGCACCCGCGCGGGCGGCGGCGAGCGTGACCCGCGCCGCCTGCTCGGCGGCCGCGTCATCGACCGGCTCGGCGGTGATGAGCAGGCGCAGGCGACGTGTCGCGAATGGACGAACAGGTGAAGGTGGATCGGCGCGGCGAGGGTCTTGAGAGGTTCGGCGGGGTCGCCGGACGGAACAGGGTGATCTCCGAGTGACGGGGTCAGTCCCAGTCGTGACCCCGGCCGACGGCGAGTTCGGCCTCGATCCGTTCCAGGTCGTCGAGGATGCCGTAGAAACCACGGGTGTCGACGCGATGCCGTACAAGATCGCGAGTGGTGGCCCGGCGGACGTGTTCAGCCAGGTCATCGTCCTCTGGGAGGAGGATGGGATGCGTGTGGGACGAGTGTCCAGTCATGTCGGCGCCTTGCTCTTGAATGGCCTGTGCAAGAGGGTTGGTCTGTTAATAACGACGCACGGGTGACATGTGTGGTTGACGAAATCGGTGATGCTGCACCAGATTGTGATATGGGACGACGGCTTACCAGTTGATCTCCCCCACCCGCCATGATCGATTCCGGCACACTGTCGGCATGACGATCACCCCCGAGGTTGTCCCCCAGCAGCGGCTCGCCGCCAGGCGGCACCGCTTGGCCGCCTCTCTGATCGACGGCCTGATCTATGCGGTCGCCGCCGCCGTGGTCTACGCGCCGTTCCCCGACGAGGCCGGCACCGTCCCCGCGGACCTGTCGTCCACCGAGGTCTTGCTCAATCCCTATGCCGGCGACCCGTACTGGTGGATCCAGATCCTCATCAGCGCGATGTTCTTCGCCTACTACTGGGTCCAGCACGCGGTGTGGGGACAGACGGTAGGCAAACGGCTCTGCGGGCTGATGGTCGTCTCGAAGACGGGAGAGAAGCCGGGATGGGGCGGCGCGGCGGTTCGCGCGCTCGTCTACCCCGCGAGCAGCGCCCTGCCCTTCGCGGGGCCGGTGTTCACCCTGGTGACCATGCTGTGGATCTTCTTCGACCCCCGCAAGCGCTGCCTGCACGACCTGATCGCGGGCACCGTGGTGATCGACACCAGGGAGCACCGCACCTCGTCCGGCCTGCTGTTCGGCCTCGGGCTCCTGATCGCCGGCACCGTCCTGCTGGTCCTGCTCTCCGTACTGCTCGCCCGCTGACGACCACGATGCCGCCGCTCTGCGGCCGGCCCAGCGTCATCTAACCGGTCGACAGATGCACACCTTGACGGTCAGTCGCGGCCGAGTAGCGCCGTGGCCATCTGCTGGATGGAACGGGTGAAGCGGCGGGGGTCGTCGGACGGTGTCAGGCGGCGGATCAGGCCGCCGTCGAAGACGGCGAGCAAGGCGTGGGCCAGGAAGTCGGCGTCCAGATCGGGGCGTTCGTCGGCGAGCAGGGTGCTGAGGTGGCGGTGCCAGAACTGGTAGCTGGGGTCGCTGTACTTGTCCTCGGCGCAGGCTTGCTCGTGCGCGAACAACAGGACGGCGTTGCGTTCGGCGATCTCGCCGAGCCCGTCGAGGAAGGCGAGCAGTCGCTGCCGGGTGGGCGCACCGGGCCCGAGGGGCGGGGCGCCGTGCGTGACCGCGTCGCGCAGTTCGCGGGACCGCTCCTCCAGCAGGGCCTGCAGCAGTCCGGCGCGGTTGCCGAATCGGCGGAAAACAGTGCCCTGCCCGACCCCGGCAAGGGCGGCGACGCGATCGAGTGACACGTAGTCGCCGCCGCCTTCGGTCAGGAGTTGCTCGGTCGCGCGGAGCACCGCACGGCGATTGCGGACCGCGTCGGCGCGTTCGGTGCGCTGTTCCGCCATCGCGAGCACCCTTCCACTAGAAACGGAGTGTTAGTCCGTATATGCTACCATCCGTCAAACGGAGTATCAGTCCGCTTTGTCGTCCTTTCCATGGAGGTGCATTTGATGGACATGCGTGCGCTCGTCGTTGATCTCGACGTCCCCGGTTCCCTTCGTCTGGGTACGGCTGCCGAGCCCCAGCCTGCGCCGCATCAGCTCGTGCTCGATGTCCGGCACATCTCGCTCAACCGTGGCGAGGTGGCGTTCGCCGGCAGCCGACCTTCGGGGACCGTGCACGGCTACGACGCCTCCGGTGTCGTCGTGCACGCCGCGGCGGACGGTACCGGACCGGCCGTAGGCGCCAGAGTCGCGGCGTTCGGTGCCGGCGCCTGGGCAGAGCGGATGGCTGTGGACACCACCGCGGTGGCCGAAGTCCCGAGCCGGGTCGACCTCGCCGATGCCGCCGCACTGCCGATGGCCGGTATCACCGCGCTACGCACGTTGCGCTCCCGGTCCATCTTGGGCAGGCGGGTGCTGATCACCGGCGCGGCCGGCGGCGTCGGCCGTTACGCAGTCCAGCTGGCAGCGCTGGGCGGCGCCCACGTGATCGCATCGGTGGGGTCGGCGGCCCGCGCCGACGGCTTGGTCAAGCTGGGCGCCCATGAGGTGGTGGTCGGCCTGGACGGCATCGACCAGCCGGTCGACCTCATCCTCGACAACGTGGGCGGACCGCAGTTGGCCGCCGCCTGGGAACTCCTCGCACCGGGTGGTGGCGTGCAGAACATCGGCTGGGCGTCCGGCGAGCCGGCGGTGTTCGCGCCGTACTCGCTGTTCTCCATCGGCCCCGCCAAGACGATGAGCACGTTCGGCGACGTCCACGAGGTCGGGCCAGACCTCGGCACCCTGCTCACGTTCGTCGCGGCCGGCCGGCTTTCACCGGAGGTCGACTGGCGCGGGTCCTGGGAGCGTGTCGCTGAGGCCGCCCAAGCGTTGCTCGACCGACGGATCGCGGGCAAGGCGGTCCTGGACGTGGAGCCGGCGGTGGCCGACTGAATCCCCGTTCTCATGTCCCAGCTTCTATCGAACCCTTGACACACCAACCGGAGCCTTGGCTACCCGGCATCAGGGCTAGCCGATGAGGGCTCGGTCGATGCCCTCCCGCATGAAGGTCCTGGCCAGCCCGGCCCGCCGTACCTTCCAGAGCGGGGAGCGCCGGGTGCGCCTGCCGTACCGGCGGTCGTGGATGTCGCGGACCACGTCGGCGGGGGCGCCCAGCTGGATCAGTACGGCGAGGGCCTCGCGTTTGGAGATCATTCCGCCGCCGCGCAGGGTGACCGTGGCGCGGGCCAGGGTGAGCAGGCCGCTGTCGACCCACGCGTCGCGCAGCCAGGGCCGGCTGCGTCCGGCCACCCGCCGCCAGTAGGTGTCGAGTTCGTCGCTGATGAAGGTGGTGAGCTCGTCCTCGGTGACCGGCGGGACCATGCCGGCGGGCTCGGGCCCGTAGAGGGCCACGCCGTCGACGAGCAGTTCGCGGCGGTTCACCGGCGAGATGGGGCGGCGAAACAGCTCCTCGAAGGCCCAGGTGTCATGCTCCTCGCCGGGGTCGCGCAGGAGCCGGCGCTCGACGTAGGAGCAGTGCAGCTTGCGGGCCACCGGGAAGTCCTTGATCAGGCGGCGGTGCAGGCGCTCCAGCTCGCGCCGCTGCCCGGAGTCCATCTCCTCGGCGATGATCGCCACCAGGTCGAAGTCACTGCGCCCGAGCTGGAAGTCGCCCGCCGCCAGCGACCCGTGGACCCAGACGGCGACCAGCGGCAACGCACGGCGCACGTCACCCACGAACCGTTCAAGCAGCGCAGCGGCCTCCTCGTCTGACACGTGTTCGACTATCCCATGATCGAGCCGGGTGGCGCAGAATAGAATTACATTCTAAAATTTGTTAGGCTGCCGCCGGAACACCGAGAGGAACCAGCCCGTGCAACTGCCCTCCGACCTCGGCATCGACGCGGTCTTCGACCATACGGCGGTGGCCGCGCCACGCATCAGGGACCTGCTGCCGATCTACCGTGACCTGCTCGGCGGCAGCTACCTCGGCGGCGGCGACAACACCCGCAGCGGTTACCGGACCCTCCAGCTCCGCTACCCGAACGGCGGGAAGGTCGAACTGATGGAGCCACTGGCCGGCTCCACGTTCTTCGACTCCTTCTTCGAGCTGTCCCGCGGCCGGGGCGGCGTCCACCACCTGAACTTCCACGTCACCGACATCCACGCCGCCGTCGCCCGGCTGACCGAGCTCGGCTACCGGCTGCACGGGCTCAACCTGTCCGAGCCCCGCTGGCGCGACGTGTTCCTGCACCCCAAGGAGGCGTACGGCGTGCTGATCCAGCTCGCCCAGCCGGGTGGCCCACGTCCACCTGAGGACAATCCCACCCTTGATGAGCTCCTCGCGGGTCGTGGAAGGCGTGGCAACGGCATTCCGAGCCCCTGACGAGTCCTAGATTGGCTTCCATGGCACGCAGTTCGAGCGGCAAGAGCGGCTCCTGGGAGTGGAGCCGCACGGCCCAGACGCGCAGCGGGATGCTCCAGGCCGCCAGGGAGGTCTTCGCCGAGCACGGCTTCGCCGAGGCCAGCGTGGCCGACGTTGTCGAGCGCGCCGGATCCAGCGTGGGCAGCCTCTACCACCACTTCGGCGGCAAGACCGAACTGTTCCTCACCCTGTACGAGGAGCACCAGGCCGCCCATGAGGAGGCGGCGGCCTCCTCGGTCGCCCTGGCCAGGCAGGCGGGGCAACGCGACCCGCTGGAGCTGTTCATCGTCGGCGCCCGCGCGTTCCTTGAGAGCTCGTGGGAGCGCCGTGACCTGGTGCGCCTGTTCATGGACGGCGACGGCCCGCCGGGTTTCGAGCTGATGCGCCGTACCCGTGGCCGCGACTGGGTGCGGCAGAACACCATCCTGCTCGGGGTCGGCGACGACCCCATGGACCGGCTCACCGTCGCCGTGCTGACGACCGTGATCGGCGAGGCGGGGCGTGAGGTGGCCACCTCCGAGAGCCGCGAGGAGGCCGCCGAGGTCGTCGCCGCGGCCATCGAGATCATCCGCCGGTTCAACACGCCCTAGAAGACTCCTGAAGATCTTGCGCCCGGCTCGTCACGCATTGCCCCGATTGATATCGCAACAATCCAGGGCAAGACGGGCGGAGCAAGCAAGATCTTCAGCGGCGTTCCCGTCGCCGGGGCCCAAAAGCCTCGACGATCATGACTCCTGGAGCCGGTGAACGTTACCGGACACCGCGCCGGCGAACTTCGGGACGAACACCGAGTGCGCGCCCAGGATGGAGGCGACGCCACGACCCGGGTCCTTCTGAGCCGAGAAGCTGACCCAGATCACATACGCTCTTGACAGCGGGTTACTCGCGAGTAAACATCAGCTCACGGCGCCGTCCCCTTCTTCGTGTGATCTCCTACAGGAGGCCGGCCACATGGGCTTACGTGTGCGCGTGAGCATTGCCTTCGCCGCCATGGCGACCCTGATCCTCTCCCTCGCCCCCCTGAGCACCCCGGTCCACGCCGCGACAGCCGGCGACGTGCTGACCGCCCAGCCCGTCAGCGTCTACCTCGCCCCCGGCCAGCTCCTCAAGGTGCCGGCCAGAGCCTGGAAGATCCTCTACCACTCCACCTCCGCGACCGGCGCGGCGAACCAGGTGTCCGGCACGCTGCTGGTGCCGAAGGCCGGCTACTCGGGCACCCGCCCCATCGTCGGCTACGCCGTCGGCACCCACGGCCTGGGCGACCAGTGCGCGCCGTCGGCCAAGATGCAGCAGGGCACCGACGCCGAACTGGCCCTGGTCAGCCTGATGCTGGTCCGCGGCTGGGCAGTGGTCGTCACCGACTACGAAGGGCTCGGCACACCGGGCGACCACACCTACATGGCCGGCGTCTCGCAGGGCCATGCCGTACTCGACTCCATCCGCGCGGCCACCCGGGTGCCGGGCTCGGGCCTGGCCACTGGTGGGCCGGTCGGGGTGCTCGGCTACTCCCAGGGCGGCTCGTCCGCCGGCTGGGCGGCCCAGCTCCAGCCCGGCTACGCGCCCGAGCTGAAACTGCGCGGCGTCGCGGCGGGCGGTGTGCCCGCCGACCTCCAGCGGGTCGCCGACAACCTCGACGGCTCGTCCAACTTCGGCCTCGCCGCCGCGGCGGGCGTGGGCCTGGACGCCGCGTACGGCGAGCTGAACCTCGACGGTCACCTCACCGCCGAGGGCCGGGCGCTGTTCGCGGACGCACGAGACGACTGCACCGACGAGATCGGGTCCAAGCTGGCCGGGCGCACCCTCGACGAGCTGACCACCTCCGACGTGCTGAACCTCCCCGACTGGCAGGCGCGCCTGGCGGAGAACCGGCTCGGCGCGACCCGCCCGCAGATGCCCGTCTACCTCTACCACGCCAAGGGCGACGAGATCATCCCGATGGCCATCGGCAACACCCTGCGCCGCGAATGGTGTGACAAGGGCGCCCGGGTGCTGTGGACCGGCCTGCCCGCGCCGAACCACGTGCTGGGCGCGGTCGAGGGCGCGCCGGTCGCGATCCAGTGGCTCGCCAACCGGTTCTTCGGCCTGCCCGCGCTGAGCAACTGCTGATTCGCTGGGTCTACCATCGGTCGAATGCGGTACATCGTGATCGGCGCGGGAGCCATCGGCGGAACCATCGGCGGGCGGCTGTTCGCAAGCGGCCACGACGTGGTCCTCATCGCGCGGGGCAAGCACGCCGACGCCCTGCGCGAAGAGGGCCTGCGCCTGGCCACACCCGGCGGCACGCTCACCCTGCCGGTCCCCGCCGATCAGGATGTCACCCTGCGCGCCGACGACGTGCTGCTGCTCGCCGTAAAGACACAGGACACCACCGCCGCACTCGACATCTGGGCCGACGCCCCCGTCGAGGGCGGCGGTACCGCGGCCGAACGGCTCCCCCTGGTCTGCGCGCAGAACGCGGTGGAGAACGAGCGCCTCGCCCTGCGCAGGTTCGCCCGGGTCTACGGCATGTGCGTCTGGCTGCCCGCCCTGCACCTCGACCCCGGCCTGGTCGCCGCGTACGGCACGCCGAAGTCGGGCATACTGCACCTCGGCCTCTTCCCCTCCGGCGTCGACGAGACCGCGGAGCGGATCGCCGCCGACCTGTCCGGCAGCGACCTCCTCGGCTTCGCCGTCCCCGACGTGATGCGCTGGAAGTACGCCAAGCTGCTGGGCAACCTGGGCAACGCCACCGAGGCCCTGTGCGGGCCCGATCCCGCGACCGGCGAGATCAACGAGCGCATCAGGGCCGAGGGCCGGGCCGTGCTCGACGCGGCGGGCATCCCCTACGTGACCGCCGCCGAGGAGCGCGCGAAGCGGGGCGACCAGGTCGAGATCGGCGAGCTCGACGGCATCGCCCGCGGCGGCGGCTCCTCCTGGCAGAGCCTCGCCAAGCGGAGCGGCTCCATCGAGACCGACTACCTCAACGGCGAGATCGTGCTCCTCGGCCGGCTCCACGGCGTCCCCACCCCGGCCAACGAGGTCGTGCAACGCCTCGCCGCCGAGTTCGCCCGCGACCGCCGCCCACCCGGCTCCCTCCCGGCCGACACCCTCACCGCCGCCATCGACCGAGCGCGCTGACCAACCTCACCCACCCGTCCTCTCCCAGCCGACACCCCGCCCGCTCCCCGGTGGCGCCGGAGATCGAACGCGACGCTCCCAGTCCGCTCCCCGGTGGACGCCAGGGAACGAACGCGACACCCCGCACGCCCGCCCCTCACCCAGTCCGCTCCCCGGTGGACGCCGAGGAACGAACGCGACGCCCCGCGCGCCCGCCGCTCACTCAGTCCGCTCCTGCCCGGGGTCCGGGCCGCTGTCGCCGGTCGGGGACCCCAGCCCGCGCACGTCGGTGGAGGCGGGCACTCTCAGGGTGTAGGTGGCCTGGCAGGCATCCTTCTCGCGGCGTAAGGCGTCCGGCTGGCAGTCGATCGTCGCGCGCAGCCGCCTGCCGTTCCACTCCTCGGTGACGTTCGGCCGGCCGTACTGGGTCCAGACGAGCGTCCGGGTCACGGAGATCGTGCCCTCGACGCCCTCGACCACCTTCACCTCGACGTTCCTGCCCAGGTTGAGGTAGAGGACCGGCGACGTCAGCCGGTAGACCTGCACGGAGGTCTCGGTGGTCCGGGAGGAGACGAGCGAGGTGGGGGCCGACTCTCCCGGCCACTCGATGGCGACCCACACGACGGCCGCGACGCCGACCACCAGGAGCGCGGTGAGCACCCCGCCCACCGCGACCCACGCCCTTCTCCGCATCAAGCCGCCCCTCAAACCCTCAGGAACCGCAGTACGGCGAGCACCCGGCGGTGATCCTTGTCGGCGCCGGAGAGTTCGAGCTTGGCGAAGATGTTGTTGATGTGCTTGCCGATCGCGCCCTCCGACACCACGAGCGTCTCGGCGATCCCGGCGTTCGACCGGCCCTCGGCGATCAGCGCGAGCACCTCGTACTCCCTGGGCGTCAGCAGGCTCAGCGGATCACTGCGTGTGCGGATGAGGAGCTGGGCGACGACCTCCGGGTCGAGCGCCGTGCCGCCGGCGGCGACCCTCCGCAGCGCGTCGAGGAACTCGGCCACGTCGGCCACCCGGTCCTTGAGCAGGTAGCCGATGCCGCTGGTCTCGGTGGACAGCAACTGGGTGGCGTAGCGCTCCTCGACGTACTGCGAGAGAACCAGGATCGCCAGACCCGGTCGCCGGCGCCGCAGCACGAGGGCGGCGCGCAGGCCCTCGTCGGTGTGCGACGGCGGCATCCGCACGTCGGTGACGACGAGATCGGGCTCGTGCTCCTCCACCGCGCGCAGCAGCCCCTCCGCGTCGGCCACCGCGGCCACCACCGCCATGCCCGACGAATCGAGCATCCGGATCAGCCCTTCTCTGAGCAGCACCGAATCCTCGGCGAGCACTACTCGCATGGCAGCTCCACTTCGATCGTCGTCGGCCCGCCCACCGGGCTGTCGATGCGCAGCGTCCCGTCCACGGAACCGACCCGCTGGCCGAGGCCGCGCAGCCCGGTCCCGGCCGAGGGATCGGCGCCGCCCTGCCCGTCGTCGTGCACGACCAGGTGGAGCCGATCGGCGCGGCGCCGGACGCTGATCTCGGCACCGGTCGCGCGGGCGTGCTTGGCGATGTTGGTCAGCGCCTCCGACACGACGAAGAACGCCACCGCCTCGATCGTCGGCGAGGCGCGCTCGGGCACGTCCACGCGCAGCCGTACCGGGATCGGCGCCCGCGCGGCCACGCCCGACAGGGCCGCGTCGAGCCCCTGGTCGTTGAGCACGGCCGGATGCAGGCCGCGCACCAGGTCACGTAACTCCTTCAACGCCTGCTTGGCCTCCTCGTGCGCCCGCACGATCGCCTCGCGGGCCGGCTCGGGCAGGTCGGCGAGGTTGGCGCGGGCCATGCCGAGGTTCATCGCGAGCGAGACCAGCCGCTGCTGAGCGCCGTCGTGCAGGTCACGCTCGATACGGCGACGCTCGGCGTCGGCCGCGTCCACCACGTCGGCCCGGCTCTCCCGCAGGGTCTCCACCTTGATCGCGAGCTCGTCGCTGAGGCTGGGTCCGAGCAGCGCCCGCGCCGCCAGCAGGTCGAACCCGGCGATCCCCCGCGCCACCCACGGGCCCACCACCAGCAGGAACACCGCGATCGTGCCGAACAGCGCGACCATCCAATCCAGGCCCAGCGCCCACCCCCGGCCGGCGACGCCCGCCGTGACCAGCCCGCCCGACCAGACCCCGACCACCCCGAACAACCCGATCGCGCTGATCAGCGGCGAGAGCAGATGATAGAGGAGCTGCCGCCAGGTGCTTCCCGTCCGCGCCATCCGGAGCAGCCAGGTCAGCGGATATCTGCCGACCGGCTTGGTCGGCACCCTCGGGATGTCCTCCCCCATCAAGGCCGCGAACCTGGCCCGCTGCACCCTCGTGAACACCGGCACGCTCGCGACGAGCAGCGGCAACGCCAGCAGGGGCACCACCACGGTCCAAACGAGCAGCACCGCCAGCATGGCCAGCCCCACGATCGTCGTCGCCGCGACCGCGGCGACCGCCGCTCCCGTCACCACGTGAACGGTGCACAGCCAGGTGGCCGCCGACCAGTGGCCGCGGATCCTGTCCCAGGGAGTGGACAGCCGGATGGGGATCACACGACCACCGTAGAGATCAGACCCGTCCGGGCGACATGGTCGGGGTATCCCTAATGGAGGTAGGGATACCCCCACCCACCTGAACGTGCCGCTTCCGGGGGCACCGTGGGCGCTGATCGTATGCCGACGGTCATCTGCCACGTGAAGGGCTCAGGTGCGGTCGCCCGGCGGGCCGTACGCCAGGGCGCTACTTCTCGGGGCAGAGAATCGCTTCGGCCGCCTTGTCGTAGAGCGGCCGAAGGGCCGGGTCGTTGTTGGAGACGGCCAGCGTGGTGGAAATGGCGAGCTGCGTGCGGCCGTCGCGTGAGGAGTAGGTGACGGCGTTGAAGCCGGGCGCGCTGCCCGTGAGCGGCGACATCGCGGGATCGCCGTCGCACAGGCGCGGCGGCCGCGACTCACCCGGCTGCGGCTCCGGCCCTCTCGGCGGCCCTCCCATGAGCACCTCCTGCAGTTCCGCCGGCAGCAGCTTGCCCTGGGCGAACGCGCGCTGGAAGGCGCTGATGTCGTGCGCGGTGGAGATCACTCCACCGGCGGCGTACCCGTAGCTCATGTTGAACCGGTCGATGTCGCGCGGCTTTCCGTCCTTGCCGGGGAAGTAGCCGTGGCCGTGCGGGCCCTTGATGCTGTCGGGGAACTTGGTGGGCAGATAGCTGCGGTCCATGTCGAGAGGGGCGAAGATGCGCCGCTTGAACTCGGCGGCCACGGTGTTCTTGGTCGTCTTCTCGATGATCAGCCCGAGGAGCATGTAGTTGGTGTTGGAGTAGGCGAACTTCTCGCCCGGCTCCTGGTCTCGGGATACGGTTCGGGCCTTCTTCACCAGCTCGATCGGCGGGTAGTACGTCGTGAAGTCGAAGATGGAAACCAGCTCGGGGGTGAACCAGTTGGGAATGCCGGAGGTGTGCTGGATCAGCTGCTGCAAGGTGATCTCGTCGGCCCGCTCCACCAGGTCCTTCTCGGCCGTCTCCGGCAGCAGGTCGCTGAGTTTGTCGTCGAGGGCGAGCTTGCCCTCCTCGACCAGCTGCAGCACCACGGTGCCGGTCATCTGCTTGGTCTGGGATCCGACCCGGAAGCGGGAGCCGTCCGGGATCTTCCCGCCCTTGCCGCCGATGAGACGGGTGCCGGCCGAGCCCTCGCCGACGCGCTTTCCGTCGACGTAGAGCTCGCCGATGGCGGCCACCACCTCGGGGGACTTCGCGAGTGCCGCCAGCGCCTGCTGGACATCTCCGAGCTTGGGGCGACCGGCGTCGGTGGACGCGGCGGCGGGCGTAACGGCGCTCAACGTGAGCACCGCGCACGCCAGACCGGCAAGGCCAACCGCTGTCGAACGATTCACAGTGATCCTTTCCTCGTGGGAACGCGCAGGAGGCGCCTGCCATCCGTTGCGCGCGACCTTCGAGGACAAGGTGTAGGCCAGCAGAGGTTTTCTGCCCGTAAGGCGATGACGACGGCTCACTTGACGAGCGTGTGCGCTGAGTCAGAGCGGTAGGACGGACGGGCGTCTTTGTTCGGGAGCCGGTGACGCATGCGGGTTGCCCCGCGTACTTGGCCGCGTCGGATGGCTTGCCGGGGTCAACGGTCAGGGTGAAGCGAGGTGTGTACCGGTTGATCATCGGATCGCCCGCCCTCGATGAGGGCGTTGAGCAGTGCGGCGCCGCGCCTGGCGTCGTCGATGCTGATGACCAGCTGGCCGCCCGATCGGTAGCGGATGACCAGGCACTCGCCGCCGCGCAGCATGATGGTGGCGCTGCCGGGCACGCCGCGGAGTCCCCAGCCGCCCACCTGGCTCGGCCGGCGTGTCTCCGACCAGGCCCGCTCGATCTTGGAGAGCTTGATCCGCCTGACCGGCCAGCCGAAGGGGCCGAAAGCGATCGCCAGCCCGTTGTCAGTGATCCGTGCGGTGATCGAGGTGAACAGCGAGGCGAACAGCGCGATGGCGGTCGCGAGGATCAGCACCCCGACGATGCCGGCCGGCGCGCCCATCCTCATCGACATGACCGCTGACGCCAGGACCACGATCGAAGACGCCACGGCCACCGCGACGAGCCAGTGGTTGACCAGGCGACTGATCCACACCGATCGCTGACCGGGACGCAGGCGCAGACGAGGCACCTCCTCCCCCGCCGGGGAGGGCTGGTCGGCGGCACCCCTGCCGAGGTAACCGGCCAGCACTCCGGCGACGAGCGACGCGCCGAGCACCACGGGCATGGACCAGACGGGGAGTTCCGCGCCGGTCCAGGAGGGACGGTCGAGGTTCGCATGGAGGATGGACAACTCCACTCCGACGACGAGCACGCCCACTCCGAACAGGAAGCCCCACCAGTAGGCGCGGCTCATACGACGCTCCGCCATCCGCCCGTGCAGCGCGAAACCCATCATGACCGCCCAGGGCAGCAGCCACAGCAGCACGCTGATCACCAGGTGCGACGTGAACGCGGTGCTGCGGTCCGGACCGTTCCCCCAATGCGTGGCCAGCGGCTCGGGAAGCCGGTCGCGGACGGCCAGCGGCAGCAGGGCCAGGGTGGCGAGGACGATCAGTCCCCAGATCGCGCCTACCAGGCGGTGCGTCACTGCAACTCCTCCAGGATCTTGATGAGGTCCGCACGGCTGTAGCCGTACCTCCGGGCCTCGGTCAGCAGCTCATGCGCCCGCTGCACCAGCAGCGCCCGGCCGTCGGCCTGCCCCACGACGCTGACTCCGCGTCCGCGTCTGAACTCCAGCAGGCCCTCGTCGCGCAGTTCCCGCAACGCGCGGAGCACAGTGTTGGCGTTGATGCCGAGTGCGTCCGCCAGGTCGCGGGCGGAGGGCAACCGGTCGCCCGGCCCGTAGGAGCCGTCACTGATGGCGCGGCGGATCGCACCGGCCACCTGCTCGTGCAGGGGGCGCGCGTCACTGAGATCAAGCGTAAGCAACATGATGCTAGTAACACTAACATCATTCATTACTTGAAGCTACTGAAGGTAGCACCATCCAAGCGCGAACGTTGAGGGCTACACGTCGCCTTCGATGCGTTCGAAGATGTCGGCGTCGGTCTGCTGCTGCCACGGGGGGAGGTCGTCCCAGTCAGCCACATAGGCGAGCTTCGGGGTCCTCCATGTGCTTTTGGACATCCCACACGGCAGTGCCTCTACGGCTGGGGCCGAGCCGGCCTTGCGGAGCCTCTGGCGACCCGGCTGAGCAGCGACTTCGGCGCGAGTTTGCCGAGATGGAGCAAGTAGGTCGCCGGTGCGGGATCGAGCTTCTGGGCGCGCTCGCGTCTGGTGGCGCGAACGACGCTGACAAGGCCGAACGCCGCCCCGGCGCCGGCGAGGACGGGCTGCCCCGCGACCAGGCCACCGCCCAGAGCGGCCAGCGCTGCGGGCAACTCGAACTTGACGTTCAGTGCTCCGAAGACGGAGTCCACGCCGATGCCTCGCATGGCCTTCCGCAGTTCTTCGAGCGGGCGCTCGAATCTCCGTTCGACCTCCTGGCGGAGGTAGGCATCGAGGATCCGGGGCTCCTTGACGTCGGCAAGGATGCCGGCCAACTCCGACACCGTGGTGGTCACCGATTCGCCGAACGCGTCGAAGTCGGCTCCGTATCGCTGCCGGAGAAGGACGATCTTCTTGGCGGGGATGTCGTCGAGGTCGGCTGGAACAACGACTCGGAGGGCCAGAAAGGCGAGCCTGTCGCTCAGTTCCTGCGTGCGCCGCTCCGTCGGCTCTCCGACCGGGGACAGCAGGGCGTCGGCGATCTGGTCGGCCGTCCATTCATGGTCGGCCGATTGAGTCGCGATCTGGTCGGTGGTGGGCTGGAGGAGGTTCTGCCGGGCGACCTCTCGGGTGAGGACGCATTTGTAGACCCAGGCGAACTCCGGATCGACTGCCAGCCAGTCCCTGGGACTCCCCGCCTCCCGGCCCGCTTCGAAGGCGAGTTCCGCTTGGACGAGACTTTCTCGAAGTGCGGGTTCGACTTCGTCGAGAAGAATGCCGGTGAGCGGAAACGAGTCGGCCGGCCCGGCCACGTCGTCTTCTTCGTCGTCCCACTGCTCGAATGCCTCTGACAGGGCCGGAGGATAAAGGCGCTCATTCGCCAGGAGAGAGGGAAGAATCGGCCCTGGCACTTCCTTGGACATCCGGAAGGCAGAGCCATAATCTGCCCGATACTGCATGCGCAGGTCCTCGGTGTGCTCCGCCAACACCTGCTGGAACAGGGAGGACACGGCGACGGCCGCGGCGTCGGGTGGTATGTCGATGAGGAAATCGAGCCCGTCAGCGAGCGCCCGTGCCACCTCCGAGTCGCGCGGCCGATATCCGGCCGGCACGACGCGCGCCATTTGGGGCCAGTACAGCGCCGCCGCCTTGAGCCACCGGTCGTCACGAAAATGAACGTAGGGATAATAGAGCCCGATCCGTCGCACGCCCACCATTGTTTCAGATGGACATCTTTTCGGCGGCGTCTAAGGACGATATTATTACGCGCTCCAGGATTGTCGCCCCGTTCACCGCTCGTCCACTCGGAATCCGGTTCCAGGAGGACGGTCAGCCGCAGCCCTCGAACTGGGGGACGCTGAGGGTGACCTTGAGGCCGGTGGGGCCGAACCACTTCTTGAGGAGTTTCTCGGCGGTGCCGTCCTGGTACATCTCGGTGATGGCCTTGTTGACCGCCTCGCACCCGGCCACGTCGCCCTTCTTGACGCCCACGCCGTACCTCTCGTCGGTGAACGGGGCGTTGATGATTTTGATGGAGTCGTCCTGGCCGGCGAAGCCCGCGAGGATGAGGTCGTCGGTCGACACCGCGTCCACCGTCTTCTCTCTGAGCTGGTCGATGCAGTCGCTGTAGGAGGCGCCGGCGACGAGGTTGACGGCCACCTTGCGCTCCTCCTTGACGCGTCTCCAGGAGTTGGAGCCGGCCACCTCGCAGAGTTTCTTGCCGCGTAGGTCGCGGACGTTGTGGATGGTGGTGTCGGAGGAGCGGATGAGGGTGTCCTGGTGGGCGACGTAGTAGGGGCCGGCGAAGTCGACCTTGGTCTTGCGCTCCGGGGTGACGGAGTAGGAGGCGAAGATCAGGTCGACCGTGCCCGCCTGGAGCATGCTCTCCCGCTTGGCCGACGGCGCGGTGACGTAGCGCACGTTCTGCACGCCGAGCTTGCCCGCCACGTAGGCCGCGACGTCGACGTCGAAGCCCTCGTACTTGCTGCCCTTTCGCAGGCCCAGTCCGGGCTGGTCCTGCTTGACCCCGATGACCAGGGTCTCCTTGTCGGCGACCGATTCGGGCTGGCCGCTGCTGAGCCCGCAGCCCGCCGAGACGAGGACCAGCGCGGAGATCGCTGCCAGCCGTACACGCATGATGTTCTCCATCTCAGCGGTATTCGCTCAGCCGCGGCCAGACACCGGCGGCGATCAGCAGGGCGATGAGCAGGCTGGCTCCGGGCAGGATCAGGTTCCAGCCGCCGAGCGAGCCGTCGCCGTTCTCGATGGCCCGGTCGAACGCCTGCCCGTGCAGGCCGGTGAGACCGACCAGGGACTTGTCATAGCTCTCGAAGCTGTCGCTGAGCGGGCCCATCCGGTGCGCGATGGCCTGCCTGGACTGGCCGGCGAGGGCGAGCTGGCGCATCCGGCGGTCGTCCTGCTGGAAGCGTTGGTAACCCTTGAGCACGTCGGCGACGGCCTCCGACTGGGCGGGCAGGGTGATGTTGTTCGCCTCGATGCCGTGGAAGCCGAGGAAGTCGGACTTGTCGGGGAAGGCGGAGACCGCGTTGTCGACGCCTACGTAGTATTTGTCCAGGTTTCCGCCGGGCGTGTAGAGCACCGACTGCGACTTGTCGAGGTAGACCTGCTCGTAGGTGTCGGCCCTGCCGGGGTCGAGAAGGTAGCGGCTCTGGTCGCCGTGCATCGTGTTGCCGATCGCGCGGGCCCGCGACAGCGAGAGCACCGAGTTGAAGCCGTTCTCCTTGGCCATCCGCAGATCGTCGGCCTCCTGGCTGAGCAGCAGCCAGCCGGCCAGGGTGAGCCCGGCGGTGGCGAGGGTGGCGAGCAGCAGCGCCGGGTTCGTCACCCGGCGGAACCTGCGGGCCAGGAAGATCTGCAACGCGATGAGCACCGCCAGCGTGCCCAGCCCGGCCACCGCGACGAGGATGCGCCCGGTGAGTACGGCGGCGCGTTCCTCTTCGTAGGTCTCGCGGACGATCGTGCCGCTGTCCAGGGTCAGGTTGTACGCCTTGGGCAGCAGGTCGAGCCGCATCAGGTCGGTGGCCTGGCGGTAGATGTCGATGACCCGCTGCGGCGGCGGCCCCGCGGGGTGCCGTGCCTGCTCGTCGAGGAGGAGCGCCTGGGAGGCCAGCCGCTCGTACCGGCCGAGGCCGTCGAGCACCGAGCGGACCGTCCGCTGCTCCGTCGGATCGCCGATGGTCAGTTCGGCGGCCTGGAGGACCGCGCGGCTCGCCTCGGCCCGGCGCTGGTCGTAGCGCGTGAGGGCCTGCTGCCTGCCCTTGCCGAGGCTGGTCTCCCTGCCGATCAGGAGCACGTTGGCGATCTGGGCGTCCATGTCGCTGAGCGCGAAGTACAGGTCGGCGGTGGCGACGACCTGGGGGCCCGCGTCGTGGCCGATGACCTGCAGCCCGTCGCGCACGTTGCCGATGGCCAGCGCGGTCGCGCCGAACAGCAGCGCCACGGCGACCACCGCCACGCCGGTGAGGGTGCGGACCCTGCCGGGAACCGTCCGTCTCCGGGGCGTGCGCTCGTCGGACGGCGGGCCCGGTGGCAGCGTGAGCGGCGGACCGGTCGCGGCCATGGTCGCGGGGGCCGCGTTCTGAGGGGCAGGACTGACGGGGGCAACGGTCACGATGCTCACCCTTTCCGCAGCGTGATGACGGTCCACGCGCCGAGCTGGATCCGGTCGCCGTCGCCGACGGGCACGGGCACATTGGGTTCGAGCAGGTCGGCGGAGCCGCCGACCGTGGTGCCGTTGGCCGATCCCGGGTCCACGAGCAGCCAGGAGCCGTCGGGTTGCGAGAGGAGCACGGCGTGCAGGTGCGAGACGCCCGGGTCCTCCGGCGGGCCGCTCAGGTCGATCTCCGGGGTGAGGCCGCGCGAACGGCTGTGCCGTCCGATGCGGACCTGCTGGCCGTGGAGGGGGAAACGGCGCTCGGGGCAGTACGGCGGGAACGGGACGCTTGAGGCGTCGGGGCCGCCCTGCCCGATGATGGTCTCGTAGTAGGCGCGGTCGGCGGTCACCACGGCCTCCCAGACGCCGGGCAGCGGCATCGCCGCCGTGCCGCCGGGAGCGGGCAGGTACGCCCCGGTGCCGACGGGAGCCGACAGGTACCCGCCCGAAGGCTGCTGCGCGGACGCGCTCCCCGGGCCCGGCGCGAAACGGGGGTCCCGGAGAGCCTGCGACTGGGTCTGCACCTGCACCTGGGCCTGGGCGGCCTGCTCGGCCATCCGGACCGAGCCGGAGACCTCGACCGCGAAGTCGTAGCCGCACTCCTCGCAGAAGCGGCCCGTGCGCGGGGCCTCGCAGTCGGGGCAGCTCGACCGGCCCTCACCGGCGGCGGCGGGGGTGACGGGGGCCGCGGCCGGAGCGGACGCCGGGGAACCCGACATCATGGTCCCGCAGATGTCGCAGTAGTCCGTGGAGTCCGATTCGTGCCCGCTGGGGCAGGTGGCCATCGCTGCGGTCCTCCTAGCTCTCGGGGTCCTTGCGCATGCGCACGGTCCGGGTCGACCGGGTGTCCAGCGCGATCTCGTCGGCCTTCTCGACGTTCGGCTTGAGGCGGGCCGTACCGCTCTCCGGGTCGAAGTCGATGACCTTGTCGAGGAGTCGCGCGGTCTCGCCGTGGCCCGACTGCTGCGCCATGCCGCGGGCGCGGCCGAGGCGGGCCGTGGCCAGCTCCAGGTCGCCTTCCTTGCGGGCCTGGAGGCCCTCCTGGATCAGCCCGGCCAGTTCCTGCTGTCCGGTGTAGTGGGCGACCCGCGGGTTGATCCGGGTGGACTGCACCAGGTCGTCGCTCCACAGGGCGAGCACGTTGCCGGCGGCGAGCTGGAAGCCCGAGTCGGGCACGACCAGCTTCACCCAGGCCGCGCGCATCTCCTGGCCGACGACGCCGGGCGGCACCTCGACGCAGATGTGGTACTCGCGGCTCTCGCCGCCCCACGAGCCGGTCGGGTAGTCGCCGGCCTGCGGACCCGACGGGATTCTGCGCGCGGTGAGGTCCTCAAGGGCGGGCGAGACCTGCTTGACGAACTTCAGGGTGGCGTTCTGCGGGGTCCAGACACGCAGCGCCACGTCGGCGACGGCCTTGCCCATCGCGGCCTGGGTCATGGCGCGGAAGTCGGCCTCCAGGTCCTTGGGGTTGGGAATGTCCATCACGTTGCCGAGCAGGGCGGAGCCGACCTTGCGCAACTCGGCGACGACCCAGGCGGTGCCGACGCCCCGGCAGTCGCAGACGAACCTGCCCGTGCAGTAGGCCAGGTCGGCGTCGAACTCCTCGGCGCTCTGGTGCTCGTTCTTGCCGTCGGTGAGCAGGATCGCGTGCTTGATCGCGCCCGGGAACGGCTCGAACAGGTCGGCCGCCAGCCGCAGCCACCGGCCCATCGCGGTGCCGCCGTCGGCCTGCAACCGGCTGATGGCTTCCTTCGCCGCCTGCCTGGTCTGCGGGTTCGACGGCAGCAGGCGGCGCTCCGGCGGGTAGATCATGTGGGCCTGGGCGGTACCCGCCACGATGGCGAAGAAGACGCCGTCGCGCAGCGTGTCGACCGCCGCCTGGGCCGCCTTCCGCGCCTCGGCGATCTTGCCGTACGACATGGAGCCGGAGGTGTCCACGATGATGACCTCGGCCGCCTGGGTCTCCGGCACGGCGTTGTCGACCGGCCCGCTGGCCTCGACGGTGAGGACCGCGTGGACCTCTCTGCCGCCCACCGGGAGGTACTTGTTCTGGTCCACGCGGATCGTGAACTGCGGCTGCTCGGTCACTTTGGACTGCTCCCCTTCTCGAACGGGATCACCAGCACGGTGATGTTGTCGCGTCCCCCCGCGTCGTTGGCGAGCCGTACCAGTGCCTGGGCCGTCGGCAGGGGGGAGACCGCGGCGTCGGGAGCGGCCTGGGCCATGTCCTCGGCTGAGGGCAGATAGTTCCACAGGCCGTCGCTGCACACGATGATCACTCCGGGGCCGTCCGGCTCGAAGGTGCTGACCTGCGGGATCACCTCGCCCGCGTCCGCGCCGAGCCAGGCGGTGAGCATCCCGCCGCTGTTGTCGTCGGTGGTGAGGCGGGTGGGCCGGGCGCCGAGCCAGTAGGCGCGGCTGTCGCCGACCCAGCCGATCGTCACCTGGTCGGGGGCGACGACCGCCGAGACGTAGGTGCAGGCGGGGGCGTCGTCGTAGGTGCCCAGTACGGCGATGGCCGCCGCCGCCCTGGCCACGGCGGCCCTGGTCGCGTCCACCTGGCCGGTGCCGCTGCGCAGTTCCTTGAGCAGGGTCGCCATCCCGGCCTCCACCGCCGCCAGCGAGCCCTCGTCGGGGCGGGGCGAGGAGGACACCCCGTCGCACACCACCCCGGCCATGACCCGGTCGCCGACCTCGGCGAGCGCCATCGCGTCCTCGTTGCGGCTGTGCCGCCTGCCGCGGTCGCTCACGCCCGCGGAGTTGCCCGCCACGGTCTCGTGGTGGTCCCTGCCGGTGGGCTGCCTGACCCCGCATCTCCCGCAGTAGCCGTCGGCGCCGAGGGAGGCGGAACCGCAGGCCGTACAGGCTCCGGGGGCGCCCGCGTGGATGGCGCGCCCGCACTCCTCGCAGAACGACTCGCCCGCGAGGACGGGATAGGCGCAGTGCGGACAGGTGTCGGTGACGGCGGTCATGCCCATGTCCTCGGCCTGATGGAGTTGGCCTTGTCGACGAAGGCGTGCCGGTCCTGCCGGACCCCCGAAGACCTGGCCAGCGTGCGGTAGACGCGTTCGAGCTCCTTGCGGACGCCCTTCTCCGTCAGCGGCGCGTCGAGCAGCGGCGGGGTCTGCCCCCGTGGTCGCTGACCCGCCTCCAACCAGCCGAGCGCCGTCGTGAGCACCTCGGCGGCGAGCCGGTGGCGGCGGCCCGCGTCGAGCCCGAGGTCGTTCAGCCGCTCACCCGCGCCGATCAGCTCGGCCACCGGCAGCGCCTTCGGATCACGCCCTCGTACGGCGATGGCCACCGCGGCCATCTGGGCGGCGATGTGGTGGCTGGAGGTCGTCGGCACCTCGTCGAGCACTCGGGTCGCTCCGATCCTGTCGTCTTCCACCAGGCGAACCCTGGCCAGGCCGAAGGCGGCGCTGACGTAGGAGCGGTCGGTGCGCCAGATGGTGCCGTAGAGGCGGGCCGCCTCCCTGGGTTCCCCCGCGCACTCGCGGGCGAAGGCGAGGGCCAGCTTGGTGGCGGGCTCGCCGGGCATCCGGTAGTAGAGCTCGTCGAAGATGCGCGTGGCATCGGCCATGTTCCCCCAGGCCAGGTCGCGCAGGCCGTGGTACCACAGCACCCGCCAGTCCCACGGCGTCTCCCTGGCGGCCTGTTCGAGCACCTCGCCCACGGCCGGGTTGCGCTGCTCGATCAGCGCCCTGATCAGCGCGAGCCGCGCCTCGATGGAGTCGGCGGGGGCGCCGCGCAGCATGGTGACGAGGTCGTCGAGGGTGCGCGCGGTGATGCCGGCGAGGTAGCTTGCCGCCGGGTCGGCGGGGTCGACCAGCGGCGTCGGGAGCGCGCCCACCGCCGACGACGGGTCCAGCGGGACGAGCACCCGGCCCGGCGTGCCGTCGTCGTCCGTGGCCAGCGCCGTGCCCGCCGCCACCCGCTCCGGACCGAACTGGGTCGAGGGCGCGGGATACGGGATGCCGTCCTCAACCGCCCTGATCTCCCGCAGCACCCCGGTGAGCTGCTCGGACATCTCCTCGGCCGTGGCGAACCGCCTGGCCGGCTGCGGATCAGTGGAACGATGCAGGAAGCGCACATACGACTCGTGCCCGGCGAGCACCGGTACCTTGCCCGGCGCGGGCAGCGGGGTCGCCTCGCCGCCCGTGACCGGGCTGAACGGGAAGCTGAGCACGGCGAGCATCCGGCCGACCGTGTAGAGGTCGGAGCTGACCGTCGGCCCGTCCTTGGCGATCTCCGGCGCCTGGTAGCCGACCGTGCCGTAGATCGAGCTGTCCTGGTCGTCGTGCCGCCGCACCGCACCGAGGTCGATCAGCTTGAGCTGGTCCTCGACCTGGATCACGTTGGCCGGCTTCAGGTCGCAGTAGAGCAGCCCGCGATCGTGCAGGTAGTCGAAGGCGCGCAGCACCTCCAGCACGTAGGCGATGGCCTGGCCGAGCGGCAGCGCGTCACGGTTGCCGCTGGCGCGCAGCCGGTCGCGCAGCATCTCCTGGAGCGGCTGGCCGCCGACGTACTCCATGACGATGTAGCCGACCATCGTGCCGGTGCCCGGATCCGGGTGCTGCACGAAGTTGAAGATCTTGACGATGTTGGCGTGGTCGACCCCGGTCAGGAACCGCCGCTCGGCCTCCGCGGCGAGCAGCGCCTCCACGTCACCCGTGTCGAGCAGGCCCTTCATCACCACCCAGCGGCCGTCGAGGTTGCGGTCGGCCGCCAGATAGATCCAGCCGAGCCCGCCGTGCGCCAGGCACCCCTTGACCTCGTACTGGCCGGCGACCAGGTCGCCCTCGCGCAGCTTGGGAGTGAAGGAGAAGCGGGTGCCGCAGTGCGGGCAGAAGCCCTCCGGCCGGCCGGGCCGATCGCCCTTGGCCCGCCCGACCGGCTGGCCGCAGTTCGCGTTGCTGCAGTACCGCTTCTCCTCGGGCACCTCGGGGTTGTGCAGCACGACCTCCGACGGGTCGCGGTACGGCACCGGCGGCACGGCCACCAGCCCCGCCCCCAGCAACCCGCGGCGCGCCCGTGTGCTCGACGTGGTCCGCCCGCTGCCCGGCCCGGCGGCGGGCATGGTGCCCAGATCGAGGCCCGGGGTCGCCCGCCAGCTCGAAACGGGCGCGCTGCCCGGCGTCGCCCGCCAGCCGGACACCGGCGCACTGCCCGGCGTCGCCCGCCACGCGGACACCGGCGCGCTGGGCGGCTGCGCCTGTTGCGGATTCGCCTGCTGCGGATTCGCCTGTTGCCCGGGGGGCGGAGGCTGCTGCGAGGGAGGCGGCGGCTGCTGCTGCGCGTGCCTCGGGGCAGGCGGGTACGACGTGCCCGGCTGGCCGTACTGCGGCGCGGCCGGTTGACCGTACTGCGGTGTGCCCGGCTGGCCGTACGACGGTGCGCTCGGTTGGCGGGCGTGCTGGGGAGCGTTGGGGGGCTGGGCGGGCCAGGCAGGGGGCGCGGCGGGCTGCGCCGGCGGGGCGAGCCCGCAACTGTCGCAGTAGCCGTCCTGCACGGTGCCCGTGCAGCCGGGATGGGTGCACTGAGTCATCCGCTCGCTCCGATCTCCTTGATCGCCCGCTGGTAACCCGCCACGGCCACGGTCGCCTGACGCAGGTCGCAGGGAGCCGTCCACAGCAGGTCGTGCGCCTGACGATAGAGGTAACCGAGCTGGGCGTCCTCGGCCCTGCCCAGCCGTACCGCCTTGGCCTTGAAGGCGTCGAGCCGCCCGCGCAGTTCGTCGCGCCGGTCGAGCAGGCCGGTCACCGTCGCGGTGGTGTCGCGCGCCTGGGCCAGCGCGTCGTCGACGGCTCGGTCGAGGTCGATCATCAGGCGGGCCAGCTCCGCCCAGTCGCCCCGGCCGCGCACCCCGGCCAGGGCCGCGAACCGGTCGCTCAGGTTGCGCGCCTGGTCGGGCATCCGCGGCAGGGCCGGGGAGGCGATCTTCACCAGCACCCGGTCGCGCGCCACGAGCACCTCGCCCTCGGCCGCCGACACCTCGGCGATTCGCCCGGCGAGCTGGGCCGCACGCTGGTCGTACGCCTCCTTGACGCGGACCGCCTCGTCGAGGACGCGCCGCCGTTCGGTCAGCTCGGCCACGACCCGGTCGAGCTCCACCAGCTCACGCGGATCGCCGTTGGCGTAGGTCAGCGGGTCGGTCCTGGCCTCGTCTCTGAGCCGGACGACCCGCTCGCCGATCCGGTCCAGTTCCTCGTCGGGCGTCCCCAGGGCGCGTGCCAGCTCCAGCGCCGCCAGCAGGGCGGCCTCCGCCTCGTTGACCCTCGGCGCGAGCACGCTCCACGCGGCGTCGGCGGCGGCGACCATCTGGGCGCTGTCCCGGTACGCGGTGTCCATGCGGGCCATGACCTGGTCGAGGGTGAGCCATTCCGCCGCCGCCCTGACCAGCGACCGCCGCTCCACCGGAACGTCCTCGACCTTCATCTCCACCGAGGCTCCGGTCAGCAGGGCGGTCAGCTCAAGCTGCTCCGCCATGCCGGGCTTCGAACTGCGCGCCCAGATGTTCTCGGCCCGGTCGATCACCCGCCGGTAGGCGTCGAACAGCCACCACATCGTCGCGATGTCGGCCTGCGCCTGGTCCCAGCGCCGCTTCGTCTCGCCACGCAGCTCGGCGCCCTTCAGCAACTGGTGTCCCGCGTGCTGCTCAAGGTCGAGGAGGTCGCCGGACAGCCGGTCACGCTGGCTCTGCCGGTGCGCCAGGGCATGCTGGACGCCCTCCGCACTCATGGGCGGCCCGCTCGTGCTCACCACTTCCCCCGCCACCTCTGACAGCACAGGCCCCGGTCCCCTGAACTGGTCTCCCGATCGAGCAAGTCTGCCTATTTACTCAATCTTTGTATATCGCAGTCTCCCGCGCGCAGACACTGGTCAACACCTCGCAGGTGTGACCGCAACGTGACCTGGCTTGATATCTGACTATTTCGGGTCGTCCAGGCGGAGGGCGAGAGCGGGGCACATTTCCACCGCACGCTGGGCCTGAGCGCGAAGAGAGGTGGGCACGGGAGAGTCGGCGATCACGGGGTACCCGTGAGCATCCAGGTTGACATGATCCGTGAGGATCTTGGAACACAGGCCGTGGCCCTGACAGCGGGTCCAGTCGACCAGCAGGCGGACTTGGGAGCCCTCGTCGGCGGGGATGGGCAGGATGCCGTAGACGGGACGGCCGCAGGTGCCCTCCCGCAGGTGTTCCGCCACGTCGTCGGCGAAGGTGTCGAGCGCGGAGAGCACGAATCTGGACGTGCCGTCGGGGTGCGAGCAGGCCCCGCGGCCACGGGTCCCGACGACGGCCCAGCGCACCGCCTCGACCGTGCCCGAGCCGTCCGCCACATCCTTCAGCAGGTGCGCGATGTCGGGCAGGCCCAGCCGGCAGGGCCCGCACTGGCCCGACGACTGCTCCGCGAGATACGACGTCACCCGTACGGCCTCGCCCAGCGGGCAACTCTCGCCGCCGAGCGGCAGCACGATCCCGGCGCCGAGGACTCCCCCGACGTCGGCGAGGCTCTTGCGGGAGACCGGCACCGAGGCGGCGTCCACCGGGGTCAGCCACCTCCCGTGGTAACCGCCCACCAGCACGCCGTCGCCGACGGCCGCCCCGCAGAGGTCGAGGACGGCGGCCAGCGGCACGCCGGTGGGGGTCTCGACCACTGCGGGGCGCATCGAGGAACCGCCCACGGTGAGCAGGACGGTCCCCGCCTCGCCGGGCGCGCCCAGTTCGGCGTACCCGGTGGCGCCCAGGCCGGTGAGCACCGCGAGTTGCGCGTACGTCTCGGCGTTGGACAGCAGCGTGGGCAGCCCGCGCACGCCGCTGTCACTGGTCCGGCCCCCTCTGCCCCGGGGTACGGCGTCGCGTCCGCTGACCCCGTTGACGACGGAGCCGCCCTCACCCGTGACGAACTTCTCCGGCAGCCCGACCACCCGCACGTATTCGCCCAGGCCACGCTCCTCGACGGCGGCCAGCATCGACTGCTCCGCCACGTGCCCCTCGGCCACCCCGATCACGATCTCCACCGCGTCGAGGGCGTCGGCCGCCAGCATCGCCCCGTCGAGCACCAGGTGCGGGGTCCGCAGCAGCAACATCTTGTCCTTGGCGCTGGCCGGCTCGCCCTCCGTGGCGTTGACGACCACGACGACCTCGGCCTTCTTGCTGCGCGCCGTACGGGCGACCGCGCCGAGTTTGCGGGCGAACGGGAACGCCGCGCCGCCGCGTCCTCGCAGGTCGACCGCTTCGGCCAGGGAGATCAGCGTCTCCACGTCGTGGCTGGCCGCCTCGGGGTGCACGTCACGGTGCGCGGCGTAGTCCAGCCGCCGGACCCGGTCGAGCCCGGCGGTCAGTCTGGGCTCTCCGACGCTGCGAACGTCGGGAACGCGATAAGGGATCATCCGGTGCGCCGTGTCTCCGTGTTCGATCGCAGGTTGTAGACCCGGGCCAGCGGTTCTGCGGCGGCCTTCTCGGTGACCTCGACCTTCGGGGTCACGGCGGTCTCGCGAGCCTTGGAGGTCGCGGCGAGCCGGAAGGACAAGGCCACTCCGACCCCGACCAGGGCCAGCACGTAGCTCCAGACCACCCAGGTCGCGGGCGGCCGGCCGCTGAACAGGCCGTGCAGGATGGACACCGGCCACGCCAGGTAGGCGCTGTCGTGCAGCGCCCGCCACATCCACGGGCGGGCCGACTGCGCGAACTTGCCGCGCAGCAGGCCGGTCAGCAGGACCAGCAACATGATGTCGCCCGCGATGGCGCCCAGGCCGACGAACAGGCCCGCCCCGCCGGCGAAGGGGATGATCGCGCCCGCCGCCCCGACCAGACCTGAGTCGATCTTGAGCGCCACATGGGTCACCAGGAACCCCATGCCGGCCAGCGCCGTGGCCCGGTGGACGCGCTGGGAAAGGATCCTGTGGTCGATCGAGAGGAGGGTGCGCTCGGTCGTGACGACGCCGAGTATGACCGTTCCGGTGAGCCCGAGCAGCGCGAACACACCGGAGTAGAAATCGAGGAAGCCACGTGCGGAGGCGACTGCCGCCGCGCCCCAGCCAGTCGTCAGTGCGAGCATCGCCATGGTCACGGTGCCCGCGACCACGACGAGCGAGACCATGGTCATGCCCTTCGACTGGGCAGGGCTCGTGTGCCGGGGGGCACGCCTGCTTTTGGTCAACGCGATCTCCAAGAGCTGAGGGCGGCCCACCGCCGGCCCGGACCGCGCTCCGGGCCGGCGATGGGCCAGATCTAGGTGGGGGGTGTGTGTCAGCAGCGGCGGCCGCGGTTGATGCAGGAGACGACGAAGTTCATCAGGTTGTTCGGCATCACGTTGGCGAAGTCCGAGTGGTCGGTGATCGGGTTGTGCAGCTGCTCCGGGAAGCTGTCCACCGCGAAGGACTCACCCGGCGGGACCCGATAGGTGAGGGTGATCCGCAGCTGCGGGATGGCCCGGGTGCCCTGCGGGCAACGGCCCTGGCCGTCGGGGTAGAGCACGTGGGTCCGGTGGTTGGCGCTGTCGGTGTTGGCGCCGTCCCAGCAGCTCGGGAAGTCCTGGATGCGCATCACCTGGCTGCCCCTCGGGCACAGCGGGTACTGCGAGGTGATCCGGTTGTTGAAGCCGGTGCACGACCACTTGGCCAGCGCGTTGGCGCCGCCGTTCGTGGCCGACTTGGCGTCGCCCATCAGCAGCCTGAGGAACCTCGGCATGGCCGTGACCCTGGATACCGGGTTGCCGCGGAACTGGAGGGTGACCGAGGTCGGGCGCAGGATCGTGCCGACGTTGCCGTCCGCCGCGCCGCCCGGCTCACCCGACGGGTTCGCGCTGGGGGTCGGGGAGGGGTCGGGCTGGTCGTCGTCCTGGGTGGGGGTGGGAGTGGGGGTCGGCCTGGAGGTGGGGCGCCGGCGGTTCTGGGAGCCGAAGGTCTCGGGGTTCTCGTTCTCGTTCTCGGCCTGCTGGCCGTCCTGGCCGTCCTGGCCGTCCTGGCCGTCCTGGTTCTGCTGGTCCTGTGGGTCCTCAGGGTTCTGGTTCTGCTGGTCCTGGTTCTGCTGGTCCTGGTTTTGCGGGTCCTGGTTTTCGGCGTCTTGGCCGTCCTGGTTCTGTCCGTTTTGGCCGTTCTGATCGTCCTGGAGGTTCTGGTTATCACCGTTCTGGTCTTGGTTCTGGTTGTCCTGACCGTTCTGGTTCTGGTCGTCCTGGTTGTTGTTGTCCTGGTTCTGGTCGTCCTGGAGGTTCTGGTCGTCCTCCTCGGTGGGGCTCGGGGTGGGGGCGGGGGCGGCCTCCGGCTCCTGGGGGTCACGTTCGCGGAGGACGGGCCAGAAGTAGGTCGACCTGTCGTTCAGCCGGCACGTCGTGCCCGCGGCGGCGAGGCTCTGGTCCGTGGAGAACGCGTCGGTGGACAGGTTGCCCACGTAGTCGTGGATGTGGTGGGCGCCGTTCGTCACCCCGGGGGCGACGATGAAGTTGTCGGAGTTGAAGTGGCCGTTCTCGTTCCTCCCGCAGCGGGAGACGAAGCTGCCACGCGATCCGCCGCGCTGGACACGAGGATCGCCCTCGGCGCGCTGGACCTGGCGGATGTCAATGAAATCCTCCGAGAACGGGCCCTGCTCACCCGCGCACGCCTCGGGGTTGGCCGCGAGCTCCTCGGGCGTGCAGTGATCGGCCGAGGCACTGAAGGGCCCGATCACACTGAGTGTCACCGAGCTCACGGCGACGGTCAGTCCCGCCAGTACTGCGGTGATTCGTCTTCGTATCACGGTCGAACTCCTTGTGTGGTGGGTGGGTTCGGCGGCTGCGGCAGGGCGGTGTAGTCCACCAGGCCCGTGCTTTCGAGCAGGGTCATGTGCCGCATGACCACGTTCACCACCCGCGATGCGAAGGAACGGATGAGGTCGTTCCTCGTGCCGGCGCGAATCCCGGCGACCACGGTGAAGACCTTGCCGTGGGCCGCGCGCAGCAGCTTGGCGAAGGCCAGGTCGTACTCCTGGCCGAACTTGCCGGACAGCTCCGCCATCCAGCCCTGTTGGTCGGCGCTCGGCTGGCTGGGCAGGATGACGCCCAGCTTGCCCGCGAGCGCGAGCACCTCCTTGTCGAGGGCGGTGTGATCTTCGACGAGATGGGCGCCGACGTCCTTGACCCGGGCGCTGCTGGCCCGCTGGCCCGCCTGCTGGCCGGTCGGGATCTCCCACAGTCCGGCCTGCCGTACCTTGACCAGGAAGTCGATGTCGGCCGCGGTGATCGGGCCGAACTTGGTCGAGGTCGCGGCCTGGGCGAACGGAACAGGACCGGACGCTCCCGGCAAAGCTCCGGGGGACACCGTGATGAGGATCGCGATGGACCCCGCGATGATGAAGATGGCCAGGACCAGCATCTCGCCACGTCCGATGGGCCATCGGGAGAAGCCACGCATATGCCAACTCCGCGAGTGCTCAGTATCCGGCCGGGGCGTTATCCGCTTTAAGGCCGCTCGGTGTCACGGCGAACCAGGCGTCACTTTGACCCTGACCGTTAACCTCTCCCGGACGCGCGTCGCCGGTGAAGCGATACAGCGGCCAGCCGGCCAGGGTGGCCTGCCAGGTGCCGTCCGGCCGCCTTATCTTTCCGACGAGTTCCTGGGACACCCCGTGGGCGTGCATGTGCCGGTCGGGCACCAGGGGCCGCCACTTCTCCGTGCAGGTGGCGAGGCAGTTCGTGGTCGGCGGGGCGGCGGTGTCCTTGTCGAAGCGATACAGGGTGAAACCTTTGACGTCGGTGACGATCGCACCGACGCCCTCGTTGTCGGCGGCGTTGATCAGTGAGGGACCGCCATGGCTGTGACCGTCCTCGTGGGTCGCGGCCTCCGTACTCCCGCTCGCGCCGCAGGCGCTGGTCACGGCCATGACGCCGAGCGAGAGAGCGGCGAGTCGACTCCGTCGGGTGTTCATCCTTCGTCCTTCCGGTCGGCTCCATGGCCCCATCTCGGAGAGAGGTACGGCGGCGCTTGGGGAAGGGTTCACCTGATGTGACGAGATAGCCCGAAATGACGGAAGTTACAAAAGTTACCCACTAGTTGCTCAATCGCTGCAAGTATGTGGCCGTGTCGCGGAAGCCCAGCCCGGAGTCCGCAGAATTGGACCCTGGCATAAACGAACAGGACGAGCGGTTGATCGGCGCGCTCTATCAGGCGTTCGGGTCCCGTCTCCTGCACCATGTACGCAGGGCAACCGGCAACGACCATCACTGGGCGGAAGACGTCGTCCAGGAGACTTTGGTCCGAGCCTGGCGCCATGCCGGGAAGCTGAATCACGAACCCGGCCTGCTGTGGGCGTGGCTGTTGACGGTCGCCCGCCGCATCATCATCGATGGCCGCCGACGTCGTAGTGCCCGACCAGAAGAGGTCGAGGACACCGGACTCGATGCCGTCTCAGTTCCGGACGAATCCGAGCGAACCATCGCAGCGATGGTCGTCTCGGAGGCGCTTGAGCGCCTGTCCGTCGAGCATCGGGAGGTGATCGAGGAAACATATCTGCGCGATCGAACGATCAACGAGGCAGCCGAGGTGCTGCGCATCCCGCCGGGTACTGTGAAGTCACGGCTCTACTACGCGATCCGAGCCCTTCGGAGAGATCTGAAGGAGAAGGGGGTCACCTGATGTCCTCGCCACCTCATCACGAGGTGGCCGCCTATGCACTCGGATTGCTGGATCAAGAAGACAACGAGGTCTTCGAGCGTCATCTCGTCGAGTGTGTGGACTGCCAGACCGAGTTGACCGAACTGGCAGATGTGCCCGACCTCCTCGACGAGGTAAGGAACAAGCGGTCCCCCATCGAAGGCCGCCCAGGCTGAGCGTGTTCCCTCTTCCCGGCGTACAACCGCACGCCCGCCGGGAAGGGGTCGAACCTGCGGACCCGCGCGACTCGGGTGGACCAGGCGTGTACGGCGGGCCCGAACATGCTGGTGCGCAGCCCGACGGGCCTCAAGGCGTTCCCCCAGACGGAGCGTTCGGCACGTCCCCGATCCCAACCAGCCGGAATGGTCGCGTGATCGAGATCAAGCTGTAACACTTGGCAACCAGGATCAGATCAATGGTCTGAAGACAGGCCAAAGGAGACCTGGATGCCTGATGCCCCCGCGGATCCCATCCGGCTGGTCACGGCCTGGGCGGGATGCCCGGTCACGGCCACCGAGATCAAGGGTGGGCTCAGTCACCGGATCGCGCGGGTCGACTCGGGTGACGGACAGTCCTGGCTGATGCGCGTGCTCGACCCACGGGTCTCGGAGGCGGGCCTGGGGATCCCGCTGGAGCAGGAGATCGCCAACACGATCCAGGCGGCGAGCACCGGGGTAGGCCCCCGCGTGGTGCACCGGCTGCCCGGCCGGCCGGTGCTGCTCCTGGAGTTCATCGACGGGCGCACCCTCGACGCGCCCTCCGTCCGCGATCCCACGATGATCCCGCTGATCGCGGACGCCTGCCGGCGGCTGCACGCCGGGGCGAGGTTCGCCAACGACTTCTCCATCTTCCGCAAGCTGGAAGAACTGCTCGCGCTCTGCCGTACGCACGGGCTGCCCGTCCCGGCGGGCTACACCGACCGCCTGCCGGTGGTCGCGGAGATCGAGCGGGCGCTCGCGGCGCACCCGCTGCCCGCCGTCCCCTGCCACAACGACCTGCTGCCGGAGAACTTCATCGCGGCGGGCGACGTGGTGCGGATCGTCGACTACCAGCTCTCCGGCAACAACGACCCGGCCTTCGAGCTCGGCGACATCGCCGCCGAGGCCGACTACCACCCCGACCTCACCGACCGCCTGGCCAGGGCGTACTTCGGCGAGCCCGATCGGCTGCTGCTCGCCAGGGTCCGGCTGTTCCTGATCATGTCGAACATCACCTGGACCCTGTGGTTCTCGGTGCACCACGGCCTGCTGAAGGACCAGGCCGCGGCGGCCGACTTCGACTACGCCGCAGAGGCGGCGGACAAGTTCCGGCAGGCCGGACGAGACCTGGACGACCCGGGCTTCGGCCGGCTGCTCGATGACGTCCGGGGGCTGCCCCCGGAATAACCCCCCGCAACGCGCAAGGAGGCTGGTCGATGACCAGGCCCGAAACCGTCGACGAGGACACCAGAAGGCTCGCGGAACTCGGCTACACCCAGGAGCTGTCCCGCACCTGGAGCGGATTCTCCAACTTCGCCATCTCCTTCTCCATCATCTCGATCCTGGCCGGCTGCTTCACCACCTTCGGACAGGCCTGGAACAACGGCGGGCCGGTCGCCATCTCCTGGGGCTGGCCGCTGATCTCGATCTTCATCCTGATCATCGGTCTGTGCATGTCGGAGCTGGTCTCGGCGTATCCCACGGCGGGCGGCATCTACTGGTGGGCCACCAAGCTGGGCAAGCCGATCCACGGCTGGTTCACCGGCTGGCTCAACCTCATCGGGCTCATCGCGGTCACCGCCTCCGTCGACTACGGCTGCGCGACCTTTCTCAACATCACCCTCAGCAGGCTGACGGGCGGAGCCTGGGAGGGCACGCTCACGCAGGCGTTCCTGCTGTTCGTGGTCGTGCTGGCGCTGCACGCCCTGATCAACATCTTCAGCCACCGGCTGATCTCACTGCTGCAGAACATCTCGGTGTGGTGGCACGTCGCCGGCGCCGCCGCGGTCGTCGCGATCCTGGCCTTCGCCCCGGAGAACCACCAGTCCCTCGGGTTCGTCTTCACCGAGACGATCAACAACTCGGGCTTCGGCGAGGGCGAAGGGCTGTCGTTCTGGTTCTACGTGCTGCCGCTCGGCTTCCTGCTCACGCAGTACACCATCACCGGCTTCGACGCCTGTGCGCACGTGTCGGAGGAGACCCAGGGCGCGGCGCTGTCGGCCGCCAAGGGGCTGTGGCGCTCGATCTTCTACTCCGCGATCGGCGGCTGGATCCTGCTGCTGTCCTTCCTGTTCGCGGCGACGAACGTGGACCAGATCAACGAGGAGGCCGGCTTCGTCGGCGCGATCTTCACCACCGCGCTGTCGTCCAACCTGGCCACGGCCGTCTTCGCCATCTCCACGATCGGCCAGTTCTTCTGCGGAATGAGCTGCGTGACCTCGATGTCCCGGATGACCTACGCGTTCTCGCGGGACGGCGCCGTGCCCGGGTGGCGGCTCTGGTCGAAGGTCGACCGGAACAGGACCCCGGTCAACGCCATCGTCGCGGGTTGCGTCATCGCCGCCCTGATCACCCTGCCCGCGCTCTACGCCCCTCCCGGCAGCGCCACGCCGGTCGCCTTCTACGCCGTCGTGTCGATCGCGGTGATCGGCCTCTACCTGGCCTTCCTCATCCCGATCTGGCTCAGGTTGCGGGTCGGCGACGCCTTCCAGCCCGGCCCGTGGACGCTCGGCCCGAGATACCGGGTGCTCTGCTGGATCGCGGTCGTCGAGATCGCGGTCATCTCCGTCTACTTCGTCATGCCGTTCTCGCCGGCGGGCGTCCCGTGGAGCCCGGACTTCACCTGGACCTCGGTGAACTACGCGCCGATCGCCGTCGGGGTGGTGCTGATCGGCATCGCGCTGTGGTGGGCGCTGTCGGCCAGGCACTGGTTCACCGGGCCGCGCCGTACGGTCGAGGACGTCGACGTCACGACCACGAAGATCTAGCGCGCCTCGAAGGCGGCGGCCATCGCGGCGCGGACCTCGTCCATTCCTGCCGGGGAGCCCTCCCTGGTCACCGAGGTCATGTCGACCTCGGGCATGCCGCAGGGGATCGCCCAGTGCCACGGGTCGAGGTCGCCGTCGACGTTGAGGGCGAACCCGTGGCTGGTGACCCCGCGGCTCTGCCGCATGCCGATCGAAGCGATCTTGCGGCCGGTCTCCCTGGTCCACACGCCGGTGAGCAGCTCGGAGCCGGGCGGGGTGTCCCTGCGTTCGGCGGGGACGCCCAGCGCCGACAGCCCGTCGACCAGCCGCAGCTCGACCTCGCGGACGTAGTCGACGATGCCCTCGTCGTCACCGAGCTTGACGATCAGGTAGCCGACGAGCTGGCCGGGACCGTGGTAGGTCAGCTGCCCGCCGCGACCCGTGGTCAGCACGGCGATGCCGCGTGCCGGGTCGGGCAGGTGCTCGGTCGGCGTGCGTCGGCCGACGGTGTAGACGGCGGGGTGGCTGAGCAGCCACAACGTGTCACTCCGGGCGTCCTGCTGACGCTCTCCGACCAGCTCGGCCATGCGCTCCATGGCCTTCTCGTAATCGACCAGATCGTCCTGGATCACCGACAGCGGCCGTTCCCTCATGGGAACCAGCTTACGAGCTAGCCGTAGGTGTGGTGGCTGTGGGTCGTCGCACCGGGGCGGGGGCCCTTCGGGAGGACGACCCACATGATGAGATAGATCACGAACTGCGGCCCCGGCAGGATGCACGAGAGCACGAACAGCAGTCGGACGAAGTTGGGGGACCAACCGTAGCGCTCAGCGATACCACCGCAGACGCCTGCGATCATCTTGTGGCTGGTTGACCGATGCACCGGGTTCCTCCTGTTTGTGTTGGTTCACCTAGTAGAACGAAGTCGCCGTGCGGCACCGTTCCACCACGGACCCTGAGATAACCCTGAACCCACTACCCTGACCTTTTCGAAAGCCACGTCCGGGCCTGATCCAGATCGTCGTCCGTCAGCCCGCAGCGCGGATCGACGTGGACCAGCAGAAACTCATCCACACCCGGATGCAGGCGCAGGAACTCCACATCGGCCTCCCAGGTGAGATCGTCGAACCACACGAAGGGACGACGACCGGCGTACGCCGCGATGTGCGGCGTCTTGAACATCTCCCCCTGGTTCGCCCGGTCGAGCGCCGGCATCTCGATGACCGGCAACGCGGGCAGGCCGATGCAGGGACCGATCCACTCGTTGGCCGCGTGCTCCCAGGTCGTCGCCCAGACCAGCTCAGCCCCGGTCTCGACGGCCAGGGCGAGCAGCTTCCTGCCGTGCGCGGGACTGAGATGAACCCGGTACGGCACGCCGTCCACCACACACTCGCGCGTCACGAAATTTCGCATTTTGCCGCCCAAAGGGTTGAGCACCCCATCGACGTCCAACAGCAACAGCGGGCGCTCGACCATGGCCGGTATCGTCACCGACTCGGGCGCGGGCTGTCCAGGGGGCCCTGGTCTGGAAAGCCCGGTCGGGTTACGTTGCGCATGATCTATGGCCCAATTCTCCTGGAGGAGCCCGATGCGATTGAACATGCGACGGAGCATGCTTCGCACCCTGGCCGTGGCCACGGCCATCACACTCCCCCTGGCCGCCGTGCCACCCGCGAACGCCAGCCCCGTGTCCGATGTCTTCTCCAAGATACTCATGAAGACCGTCAAGGGCTCGAACGTCAAGAAGCATCTCGACGCCTTACAGGCGATCGCCACCGCCAACGGCGGGAACCGGGCGGCGGGCACCCCCGGTTACGACGCCTCGGTCGACTACGTGGCGGGGAAACTCCGCAAAGCCGGTTACAAGGTCAGCACGACCGACGTGGAGTTCCCCACCGGGTGGGAGGAGCTCTCGCCCGCCGTACTGCAGCAGACCGCGCCCACCCAGACCACCTACACCTCCCCCGGCGACTTCGTGACCGTGGTCTCCTCCGGGTCGGGCGACGTCACGGCCGAGATCCAGGTGGTCGATCCGGTGCTCCCGCCGCCGCCCACGCCCGGCTCGACCGCGGGTTGCGAGGCCGCCGACTTCGCCGGCTTCGTACCCGGCCGGATCGCGCTCATCCAGCGCGGCACGTGCCCGTTCGTGCAGAAGGCCGACAACGCCAAGGCCGCCGGGGCCGCAGCGGTGATCTTCTTCAACGAGGGGCAGCCCGGCCGTACCGACCCGTTCGTCTTCGACATCGGTGAGTGGCGTTACGGCTTCCCCGTGGTGTTCACCAGTTTCGCGGTGGGTTCGGACCTGGCCGACACCCCCGGCACCGTCGTGCACGTCAAGACGGACACCAAGATCGAGCTCGGCAAGACCAGGAACGTCATCGCGGAGACCCGGTTCGGCGACCGTGACGACGTGGTCATGGTGGGCGCTCACCTGGACAGCGTGCCCGAGGGCCCGGGGATCAACGACAACGGCTCGGGCACCGCGGCGATCCTGGAAGTCGCGCTGCAGATGAAGCACTTCCCGGTGCGCAACAAGGTGCGCTTCGCGTTCTGGGGCGCCGAGGAGCTCGGCCTGGTCGGTTCCAACCAGTACGTGGCGGAGCTTCCCCCGGCGGAACGCGACCGGATCAAGCTGTACCTGAACTTCGACATGATCGCCTCGCCGAACTACGCCTACAAGCTGTACGACGGCGACAACTCCGACAACGTGGGATCGCCCGCCGGGCCCCCCGGATCGGCGCAGATCGAGCAGCGGCTGGCCAAGTTCTTCGACAGCCGCAAGCTCGGCCACGTCGGCACCGACTTCGACGGCCGCTCCGACTACGGGCCGTTCATCGCGGTGGGCATCCCGTCGGGCGGCATCTTCACCGGCGCCGAGCAGCTCAAGACCGCCGCGGAGGTCGCGATCTTCGGCGGCCAGGCGGGCGTCGCCTACGACGTCTGCTACCACCAGGCGTGCGACACCATCGGCAACGTCAACGCGACCGCCCTCGACCGCAACTCGGACGCCATCGCCGACGCCACGGCCGCCTACGCCTTCGACCTGTCCACCATCCCCGCCCGCTCCACCGCCGCCACCACGCGGTCCCTCCAGCCCACCCCCCACGACGTGTCCTGACCCATCCCGTACGGCGGCGCCCCGCGAGGGCGCCGCGGGGTAGGGCTCGCGAAACGGCGCGCCCTACCCCGCGAACGTGCGCCCTACCCCGCGAACGTGAGTGTCACCCGCGTGTCGGCGCAGGCACGGGCTCTGCACGCGTCGGCTTGGGCCCAGGCTTGGCACGCGGCGGCTCAGAGACCGGATCCTGCGCACGTGGCGGCTGAGGCTCGGCACGTGGCGGCTCCGGCGCCGGGTCCTGCGCACGTGGCGGCTCGGGCACAGCAGTGACCGTACGCGTGGACTCCGGCTCCATCGCACGCGTAGGCTCCGGCGTCGGCGGCGTATCCGTCAGCTCTAGCGTCGGCGTATCGGTAGGCTCCGGCGTCGGTGGCGCGTAGGTGGGCTTCGGCAGAGGCTCAGCCGGGCTGTCGTAGACGCCGATCGCCCAGGAGCCCGGCCGTTCACCGATCTCCGCCTCCAACTGCTCGACGCCCGTCGACCGGAACAGTGTGCGGAAGGTGTACTTCCCGTGGCACTTCTTCGCCTGGGGCGCGCAGTCCTTGGCCCTGGGCCCCGACTCGTAGATCGGCGCGTCTGCGGGAAAGACCCAGACCTTCATGCTCTGCGGCCCGTCCAGCCAGCCGTCGGGGGCGGACCTCTCGTCGTGGTGCCCTCCCCCGTCGCCGCTACAGCGGCGCAGGCTGCCACCGGCCTTTCCGCCCTTGAGCTTCTCCCTGATCAGCACCCACATCCGGGGATCGGAACAGACGACCTTGTTACCCGTGTAGTAGCTGGTGGGAGTGAACTTGATCGTCTTGCCGGAGCCGACGGTCGTGAACCGCTCGGAGTGGATCAGGGGCATCGTGAAGTCGACGGCGCCGAGCAGCACCCGGAACGTCTTAGGCAGTTTCGGGCCGGACTCCAGCCGGGCGGAGTCGGCGGGGACCTGCTTCACCTGCGGGGCGCCCGCGGCGAACGGGGCGGTCACCGCGACGACGGAGACCACCGCGGCCCCCGCGAGCACCGTGCTCACCGCCCTGCGCCGCAGCCGGATCCGCCGGCCCCGCCGTACGATGTCGTCGAGCCGGGGGGAGCCGTCCCCGGCGGCCGCGCGCTCGGACAGGAGTTCGCGCAGGTCGTTCTCGGTGTGGGTCAACGCCTTGCCCCCTCAAGTTTCAAGGTCTGGATGTCCGGGTCGACGCGCAGGTGGGTGAGTGCCCGCCTGAGCTGGGTCTTCGCCGTGCCGAGCGAGCAGCCGACGGTGTCGGCGACCTGGATCAGCGTGAGGCCCTCGAAGTAGTGCAGGACGATCACCGCCCGCTGCCGTGGCGACAGTGCGCCGATCGCGGCCCAGAGCGCGGCCTGGTCGCCGACCTCCGCCGCGACGTCGCGGGCGTCGGCGCCGTCGGGCAGCACGTCGGTCGGCACCTCCCCGCGCCAGCGTCTGCGCCACCAGGAGGCGTGCGTGTTCACGATGATCTTGTAGACATAGCGGTCGGGATCGCCCTCGATCCTGCGCCAGGCGAGCCACGCCCTGGCCAGCGCCGTCTGGACCAGGTCCTCCGCCTGGCCCCAGTCTCTGGAGAGGAGGTAGGCCATCCGGCACAGCCGTTGGTGCCGCTGTGCGACGTACTCGGCGAAACCGCCGTCCATCTAACGCCTCCGTCTCATCGTCCTCACGGTGACTACCGGCTGGGACGCTGTTTCGGATGACACCTCGGCCACATATGTTCGTCGGCTCCGCTAGCCTCGCCTAGAAGTTTCGCTGAGGCCGCCGGCATGTCTCCGGCCTGGTCTCCCCTTGGAAGGTGTCTGGCTTGATCGGCTGGTTCGAGGCAACGGTGCTGGGCGTGTTGCAGGGGCTCACAGAGTTCCTGCCGATCTCCTCCAGCGCCCATATTCGCGTGGTGTCCGCTTTCTTCGGTTGGAAGGACCCGGGCGCCGCCTTCACCGCCGTCATCCAGCTCGGCACCGAGGCCGCCGTGCTGATCTACTTCCGCAAGCGCATCGCGGACATCGTCACCACCTGGACCCGTTCGCTGTGGACGCCCGCCCTCCGCTCCGACCAGGCCGCGAAGATGGGCTGGTTCGTGATCGCCGGCAGCATCCCGATCGGCGTGCTGGGCATCACGTTCAAGGACCAGATCGAGACCACGCTGCGCGACCTGCGGCTGGTGGGCGCCTGCCTCATCATCTTCGGCCTGCTGCTCGCCGTCGCGGACCACATGGCACGCAACGAACTCACCCTGGACAAACACCTCAACCTGCCCCACTCGGTCACCTACGGCCTGGCCCAGGCGCTCGCCCTGATCCCCGGCGTCTCGCGCTCGGGCGGCACCACGGGCGCGGGCCTGCTGCTCGGCTACCGCCGTGAGGAGGCCGCGGAATACTCCTTCCTGCTGGCCATCCCCGCCGTGCTGATGTCGGGCGTGCTGGAGTTGTTCGAGATCGGTGAGCACACGCCTCCGTGGGGACCGACGATCCTGGCCACCCTCGTGTCGTTCGCGGTGGGCTACGCCGCCATCGCCTGGTTCCTGCGCTACATCAGCAGCCACCGTTTCACCAGCTTCGTGATCTACCGGGTGCTGCTCGGCATCCTGGTCATCGCCCTGGTGAGCTTCGGCGTCATCCCGGCCATCGGCTAGGCCGAAGTCCTGCGCCGGGCAGCCCGGCGAGGCCGTACGCGGGGGTCCGTCTGGTGATCCCCGCGTTGACACCTGTCGCGCGGGCGCCCTTTGCGAGCTATCGTAGTGATATCACTTCAATAGCAAAGGTGAAGCGTATGGATCGTCCTGCCTTCCGGGTCAACGGTTTCGCCGTAGTCATCTCCCTACTCGTCCTGGCCGGGATCCTGGCCGCGATCGGCGCCGCGGCCGGCGAACTCCCGCTGATCGTCGCCGGGGTCGTCTGGGTTCTCGTCACCGCCTTCGTGGCGACCGGGTTCACCGTGGTCAACCCGAACGAGGGCCAGGTCGTGCAGTTCCTCGGCCGCTACATCGGGTCGGTGGGCGACCAGGGCTTCCAGTGGGTGCGGCCGCTGACCACCAGGCGCCGGATCACCCTGCGGGTCCGCAACTTCGAAACGGCCAAGCTCAAGGTCAACGACGCCGACGGCAATCCGGTGGAGATCGCCTCCGTGGTGGTCTACCGAGTGGTGGACGCCGCAAAGGCCGTCTTCTCCGTGGACGACTACGAGGAGTACGTCGCCATCCAGTCGGAGGCGGCCGTACGGCACCTCGCCACCTCCCACCCTTACGACTCCCACATCGACGGCCGTACCAGCCTGCGTGACGGCGCGGAGGTCGCCGAGGAGCTCACCACAGAGCTGCGTGAGCGCACCGGCCTGGCCGGGATCGAGGTCATGGAGGCCCGGATCACCCACCTGGCCTACGCCCCCGAGATCGCCCAGGCGATGCTGGTCCGCCAGCAGGCCGCGCAGGTCGTCGCCGCGCGCACGCACATCGTGGAGGGCGCCGTGGGTATGGTGGGCCTCGCCCTGGAACGCCTGGCCGCGCAGGGCATGGTCGAACTCGACGAGGAGCGTAAGGCGCAGATGGTGTCGAACCTCCTGGTCGTCCTCTGTGGCGATCGGGCGATCCAGCCGGTGGTCAACACCGGCAGCTTGTATGGCTGAGCGCAAGAAACTGTTGCTCAGACTCGACCCGGCCGTCCACGAGGCGCTCGCCCGCTGGGCGGCCGACGATCTGCGCAGCGTCAACGCCCAGATCGAGTACGCCCTGCGCCTCGCGCTCAAGAGCGTCGGCCGTACGCCCAAGCGCGACCCCGACCCCACGGACGAGTGACGTGCCTTCCGACCCGCCCACCCCTCCGGCCCTGCCCGACCCGCCCGCACACCGGGCGGTGCCTGGTGCGACCGCCCACTCCCCCGACCCGCCCGCACACCGAGCCCTGCCTGATCCGCCCGCGCACCGGGCCCTGCCCGACCTGCCGATTCGCCACGTCCTGCCGCGACTGCTCGACGAGCTGGGCCGGCACGGCGCCGCCGTACTCACCGCCCCGCCCGGAACCGGGAAGACGACCGTGGTGCCGCTCGCCCTGGCGGAGGCCGGGATGCGCGTCCTGGTCGCCGAGCCGCGCCGCATCGCCGTACGCGCGGCGGCCAGGCGGATGGCCGGTCTGGTGGGCGGCCGGGTCGGGGAGCGGGTCGGGTTCACGGTGCGCGGCGAGCGGCAGGTGGGGCGCGACACGCGGATCGAGGTCGTCACCACCGGGGTGCTCCTCCAGCGCCTCCAGCGCGATCAGGAACTGCCCGGCGTCGACGTGGTGATGCTCGACGAGTGCCACGAACGCCACCTCGACGCCGACACCGCGCTCGCCTTCCTGCTCGACGTCCGCGAGAACCTCCGGCCCGATCTCCGCCTCATCGCCACCTCGGCGACGACCGACGCCGCCCCCTGGTCCGAACTCCTGGGCGGCCCCGCCGGCCCGCCAGCCCCCGTCGTCCACGCCTCCGGCACGATGCACCCGGTCACCACGATCTGGGCCCCTCCCCTCAAGCCCCTCCCCCCGCCGCACGGCATGCGCGTGGACCCGGCCTTCCTCGCACACGTGGCCACCGTCGTCACCCGGGCCCTGAACGAGCACGACGGCGACATCCTGTGCTTCCTCCCCGGCGTCGGCGAGATCGGCCGCGTCGCCGCCCTGCTGCACGGAACCACCGCCCCAGACCCCGCCCCAGACCCCGCCCCACCGGCCCGCGCACACCACCCGCAGGACTCGGCGCCCCCAGACGCGAACGCCCGGCAGGCCCGCGACCACACGCGGGACAGGGGACCGGCAGGCGTCGAGATCCTCCAGGTCCACGGCCAGGCCCCCGCGCACGTCCAGGACGCGGTGCTGGCCGGGGGTACGGCCCGCCGCGTCGTGCTCGCCACCTCCGTGGCCGAGTCGAGCCTGACCGTGCCCGGGGTGCGGATCGTCGTCGACTCCGGCCTCGCCCGGGAACCGCGCACCGACCACGCGCGCGGCCTCGGCTCCCTCGTCACCGTCCGCGTCTCCAGGTCCTCCGCCGACCAGCGGGCGGGACGCGCGGGCCGTGAGGCTCCCGGCATCGTCTACCGGTGCTGGCCCGAAGCCGAGCACCAGCGCCTCCCCGACCACGCCCAGCCCGAGATCGCACTCGCCGACCTGACCGGCTTCGCCCTCCAGGCCGCCTGCTGGGGCACCCCCGACCCCACCGCCCTGGCCCTCCTCACCCAGCCGCCCCCCGCCGCGATGTCCGCCGCCCTCGCCACCCTGCACACCCTCGGCGCCCTGCGAACACCCCAACCGGCACCGGGCACACCACGACCGACCTCAGCCGCACCGCGACCAGCACACGCCACGCCAGGACCGGCACAGGTCACGGCGGGACCGGCACAGGTCACCGATCGCGGACGCCGGATGGCCGGCGTCGGCGTCCATCCCCGCCTGGCCAGAGCCCTCCTCGACGCGGGCCCCGACGCGGCCGAGGTGGTCGCGCTCCTCTCCGAGCCCCTCCCCCGCGACGCGAGCGACGACCTGGTCGAAATCTGGCGTACGGCCCGCGGCGGCCGCCAGAACACCGCCGGCTCGTCCCGCACCGGCCCGTCCGGATCCAGGACGACCACATCCGGGACGACCACATCCGGCCCGTCCGGATCCGGGACCACGGCTTCCGGGACGAACAGGTCCGGAGGAACCGGTTCCGGGTTCACCGGGTCTGCCGGGTTCACCGCGCGGTGGCGGCAGGAGGTCAGGCGGCTGGCGCAGGCCGTACCCGGGGGTGGGCGGGCCGGGAAGGCTCGGGCCATGTCCGACGACGCGCTGGCGGGGCTGGTGGTGGCGCTGGCGTTCCCCGAGCGGGTGGCGCGCAGGCGGGGCGGCGGCTACCTGATGGCGTCGGGCACGGAGGCGCAGGCGGGCAGGGGGTCACGGCTGGGAGAGGCCGAGTGGGTGGCCGTCGCGGTCGCCGACCGGCCCACCGGCTCCGCGTCGGCGCGGATCAGGCAGGCCGTCGTCATCGACGAGGACACCGCGCGGCTGGCCGTACCGCCGACGACCGAGAGCGAGGTCAGCTGGCGGGTGCCGCCCGGAGGACGCCGGGGCGACGTCTCGGCCCGCACGATCGAACGCCTCGGCGCGATCGAACTCTCCGCCGTCCCCCTCCGCGCCCCCGACCCCGTCCTCCTCCGCGAGGCCCTCCTGTACGGCCTGCGCACCGAGGACGTGCTCACCTGGTCCAAGGAGGCCGTCGCGCTACGGGAGCGGATGGCGTTCTGCCACCGGGCGATCGGCGACCCGTGGCCCCCGATGGACGATCTCATCAGCCTGGCGGACCGCTGGCTGGAACCCGAGCTGGGAAGAGCCCGCCGCCGCGCCGACCTGGAACGCATCGACGTCACCAGTGCCCTGAAACGCCTGGTCCCCTGGAGCACCCGCCTCGACGCCGTGGCCCCGGAACGCATCGAGGTCCCCACCGGCTCCAAGATCCGCATCGACTACTCCGGCGACCAGCCCGTCCTCGCCGCCAAGCTCCAGGAACTCTTCGGCTGGCAGGACACCCCGAAGATCGCCGGCGTCCCCCTCCTGATCCACCTGCTCTCACCGGCGGGCCGCCCCACCGCCGTCACCGCCGACCTGGCCTCCTTCTGGCGCGAGGGCTACCACGCCGTCCGCGCCGACCTCCGCGGCCGCTACCCCCGCCACCCCTGGCCGGAAGACCCCCTCTCAGCCACCCCGACCCGCCGCCTCAACCACCGCCGCCAGACCCCCTGACCAGCAGAAACACTCCTCCGATTTACCCAGTAAACCGCCTCCGATTTACCCAGTAACTCATCGAGATCTACCCCAGCAACACCCCTCGGATTTACCCATCAAGCCCTCCCACCTGCGGCGATCCGGAGACCGAAGAACACGGCCGGCGAGCCGGTCGAAGCGGCGGCCGGCCACCTCTGCCCGAGAAGCGTCGGCCCCGAAGACCTCCGCCACCAACGGCGAACAGCAGAAACCTGGCTCTGCCGTACAAACAGCCGCACCACACCCCGGCGAGAAGCGCAGATGGCTGGGTTGTTCACTGTTCGACGGGGGCGTGGTCGGCGACCGAGACCTTCAGCAGCGCCGAGGAGGTCAGCACGCTTCCCACCGGCGCCTTGGCCCGGACGGCGTCCGTTACTACCCTTCGCACACCGAGGTACCTGTAGGTCTTCCGATCGAAGATGTACTCTTCCCGGATGCCGAGCGCCGGTTCGGTCCTCGCCGCGGCGACGCCCGTGCGACCTGCCGCGTCGACGGCCTCGCCGACGGTGGTGACACCGGGAATGGCCGCCGCCGCCCGGAACAGCGCGGCCCGCTGTGCCGCCGGGAGATACGCCTCGGTGAGCATGCCCCCGACCCGCTGCCACGCGTCGGCGTCGGCGCGTGCGCCGTGGCTGAGACCGGTGTAGAGATGCTGATACATCTTCGCCGGGTCGGTGGGAAGGCGGCTCAGGTAGGCGTAGTCCGTGCGCAGATACTCGACGCGCTCGTCGAAGTCGGCGAGTTTCTCCGGGCCGCTGCGGCCGAGGCTCTCCCGCGCCACGGGCGGAATCGGCCAGCCCGGGTATGCGCTTGGCGACAGCCCCTCTCCCTCGATGAATCCGCCCGTCGAGTCTCCTTCCACGGGCAGCCAGACCTTGCGCTTCGACCGGGACAGATAACGGGAGTGGCCGCCGGCGTCGTTCACCTCCACCGTGTCCATCGTCTGCGACTCGAAGATCAGGAACTGCCCGGGTTTCGGGTGCAGCTCCGGGAACCTGCCCGCGTTCTCCGCGGCCCGTTTGAGGACCGTTTCCGCCTTCACGGGCATCACATGCAGGACCGGGGGAGCATCCAACTCCGTGTCACCGGCCACCACCAGGATCCCGGCCGCCACCGCCACGACGGCCATGCCCGCCGCGAGGCTGAGCCCCAGACGGCGTACGGCACGCGGACGCTCACCGGAACGGCTGAGGCGGACCGGTGGTGGATCGGCGATGGCGGCCAGCAGGCGGTCCTCCTGAGCCTGGAGGTCCGCCGGACCTGGCCGGGGAATCTCCGCACGCAGACGTTCGAGCTGGGTCATCTCATTCATGGACGGATTCCTCGCTGACGGTCGCCATGGGATTGATCCCACCGAGTTCTTGACGAAGCCTGTGCCGCGCCCGGTTGACGCGCGACCGCACCGTGCCCAGGCGTACGTTCAACGCCTCGGCCACCTCCTGGTAGGTGAGGCCGCCCCACGCCACCAGCAGCAACGCGTCGCGGTGCCCCCTGGGCAGGGTCGCCAGCGCGCCCGCCAGGCTCCGGCGGGACGCCTCGGCGCTGACCCGCTCATCGCTGCGCTCGGCGAACGACTGCGTCACCGGATCGACGCCCCTACGCTCCAGGATGCGCAGCTGCCGCACCTCGGTCCGCACATGCCTGCTCATCAGGTGGGTCGCGATGCCGTACAGCCACGGCCGCGCGTTGGGGCGGGTCAACTCGTAGCCGGCGCGCTGCCGGAACGCCACCAGGAACGTTTCGGCGACCACGTCCTCGGCCACGCCGTCTCCCAGCCTGCGGGTGACATATCGCGTGATGTCCGGGGCGTGGCGACGGAAGACCTCGGCGAACGCCTCGGGCTCACGCCGGGATCGTTCGATGAAGGAGGCGTCATCGACCTCTTCCCGGCTCAGCTGACTCATTCTGTGGCCTCTCGGCTCTGGATCCGGACACCCGTTGTTGCCAACCCGGCCACGAACGGTTCCCGCCCGGCCTCATCACGCCGGGTTCCCGCCGCCGCCAAGCTCCAGGAACTCTTCGGCTGGCAGGACAGCCGGCGTCCCCCTCCTGATCCACCTGCTCTCACCGGCGGACCGCCCCACCGCCGACCTGGCCTCCTTCTGGCGCGAGGGCTACCACGCCGACCTCCGCGGCCGCTACCCCCGCCACCCCTGGCCGGAAGACCCCCTCTCAGCCACCCCGACCCGCCGCCTCAACCACCGCCGCCAGACCCCCTGAACAGCAGAAACACTTCTCCGATTTACCCAGTAAACCGCCTCCGATTTACCCAGTAACTCATCGAGATTTACCCAGTAACCTGCTCGAAGTTACCCACTAGCCGGTGCATCATGGGGTGGTGTCCCCACTGCTGACCGAGATCCGTCCACGCCATCTAAGATCAACAATCGAACATCGACTGGCTACGGAGCCCGTGCTCGTCTTGTCCGGACCGCGTACCGCGGGCAAGAGCACCCTGCTCGGCCAGTTGGCCGCCCAGTCCGGACAGCCCATAATCGATCTTGATGACCTGGTGACTCGCCAAGTGGCCGTGAACGATCCCGGTTTGATCGTCAGCGGTGAGTCCCCGGTCCTCATCGATGAGTTCCAACATGTTCCCGAAATCCTGTCGGCGATCAAGGCCGAGCTGAACCGCGACCTGAGGGCAGGGCGCTACGTTCTCACGGGGTCAACTCGCTATGCCACCCTGCCAAGAGCCGCACAGTCTCTCACCGGGCGCGTGCACCTCATCGACGTCCTCCCACTCTCTCAGGGGGAGATCTGCGGACACCGGGAAACCTTTCTCGACGCCATCCTGGACGAGCCACGGCAGCTGGTAACAAGCGGGGTTTCCGCGACTTCGAGAGAGGAGTACGCCGAACGCGTTCTCGGCGGGGGCTTTCCACTCGCCCTGTCCAGGGCTACTCCGGCTGAACGCGGCCGATGGTTCCGCGACTACATCAACGTGATCGTCACACGTGACGTCCTGGAGATTTCCAAGATCCGGCAGCGATCCGCGTTGCCACGTCTTCTCCGGCGGCTCGCCAGCCAGACCGGCCAGGTGCTCAAGATCGCCGAAGCCGCCCGCGACAGCGGTCTGGAGCAGTCGACGGCCGACAGATACATCACCCTGCTGGAATCCGTCTTCATGATTCACCGGCTTCCCGCCTGGGGAAACACCCTCGCGTCCCGGGTCGGACACCTGCCCAAGGTCCATCTCATCGACTCGGGACTCGCCGGGTGGCTCATGGGCATCACCCCGGAGAAACTCGCCGCAAAGAACCCCGCCGCGCTAACAGAATTCGGGCATCTCGTCGAGACCTTCGCTGTCGGTGAGATCCTCAAGCAGCTGAGCTGGTCTGATCACTCAGTGGAGGTCGGCCACTTCCGCAGCCACGACGACCAAGAAGTCGACCTCATTCTCGAAACCTGGGACGGACGGGTCGCAGCCGTCGAAGTGAAGGCCGGTTCAAGGGTGACGGGTCCGAGCCTCAAAGCGATGACCACGCTCAGAGATCGCTTGGGCGACAGATTCATCGGTGGTGTGGCGCTCTACCTCGGGGCTCGCGCCTACACCTTCGACGAACGAATCCACGTCGTCCCGCTCGATCACGTTTGGCGGTGAGTCCTCGTCACCGGATCGGACCGGCGAAGGCCCCGACCACCGTTGACGGTCGTCGGGGCTCTTCGCAGACCGGGCAGTCGTCAGATGCCGACCGGGTGCCAGACGGTCTTGGTCTCCAGGAAGGTGGTCATCCGGTCGAGGCCGGGGTCGGCGAGCCAGTCGGTCTTCGCGGGGCGCAGGACCCGTTTGAGGTTCTCCGCCGCCTCCTGCTCGCAGGTGCGGGCGAGGTCGGGGTCGCAGCCGGTGAGGTCGATGCCGTTGACGTCCATGTGGCCGGCCAGCCAGGGCGCCAGCTCGCCGGTGTGGCCGGTGAGGATGTTCACCACACCGCCCGGCAGGTCGGAGGTCGCGAGCACCTCGGCCAGCGTGATCGACGGGAGCGGCGCGCGTTCGCTCGCCACCACCACGCAGGTGTTGCCGGTGACGATGACCGGCGCGACGACCGAGACGAGGCCGAGCAGCGGTCCGAACGGGGGCGCCACGACCGCCACCACCCCGGTGGGCTCCGCGGTCGAGAGGTTGAAGTACGGCCCGGCCACCGGGTTGGCGGCGCCCTGGATCGCACCGATCTTGTCCGACCAGCCCGCGTACCAGACCAGCCGGTCGACGGCCGCGTCGACCAGCTCACCGGCCTTCCGCGCCGACACGCCGTCGGCGTCGACCACCTCCGCGACGAACTGCGCCCGCCGCCCCTCCATCATCTCGGCGACCCGGTAGAGGATCTGCCCCCGGTTGTACGGCGTCGCCCCCGACCAGCCGGGGAACGCCTTGCGCGCCGCCACGACCGCGTCCCGCGCGTCCTTGCGCGAGGCCCGCGCCGCGTTGGCGAGGAAGTCTCCCTTGGAGGAGCTCACGACGTAGGACCTTCCGCTCTCGGAGCGCGGGAACGCCCCGCCGACGAACAGCTTGTAGGTCTTCCGTACGGCTAGCCGCCCGGTCTCACTCATCGCCGCGCCCTCTCCATGTGCTCTGGCGTGCCAGCCGTTCGGGCACGAAGACCTGGTGACAGCGGCTGACCCCGCAGCGGTGCGCGTACCAGCCGCGGCGCGCGGTGGTCCGGCCGGCTCGGGCCAGGTCGTGCCCTTGCGTCAGCTGCGACCGGCGGGCACGCCGCCGGTTCCGGCGATGCTCACACATCGAGATACGCCTCCAGCCCGTGCCTGCCGCCTTCTCTGCCGTGCCCGGACTCCTTGTATCCGCCGAACGGCGAGGCGGGGTCGAACCGGTTGAACGTGTTGGCCCACACGACGCCGGCCCTGAGCTTGTCGGCCATCCACAGGATGCGCGAGCCCTTCTCGGTCCACACGCCGGCGGACAGGCCGTACGGGGTGTTGTTGGCCTTCTCCACCGCCTCGGCCGGAGTGCGGAAGGTGAGCACCGACAGCACCGGCCCGAAGATCTCCTCGCGGGCGATCCTGTGCGACTGGGCCACGCCGGTGAACAGGGTCGGCGGGAACCAGAAGCCCTTGTCGGGGAGCGGGCACGACGCCGTCCAGCGTTCGGCCCCCTCCAGCTCGCCCGACTCGGTGAGGGAGCGGATCCTGGCGAGCTGCTCGGCCGAGTTGATCGCGCCGATGTCGGTGTTCTTGTCGAGGGGGTCGCCGAGGCGCAGCGTGCCGAGCCTGCGTTTGAGCGCGTCGAGCAGTTCCTCGGCGATCGACTCCTGGACCAGCAGCCGCGACCCCGCGCAGCAGACGTGGCCCTGGTTGAAGAAGATGCCGTTGACGATGCCCTCGACGGCCTGGTCGAGCGCGGCGTCGTCGAACACGATGTTGGCGGCCTTGCCGCCCAGTTCCAGCGTGACCTTCTTCCCGGTGCCGGCCACCGACCTGGCGATCAGGCGGCCGACCTCGGTGGAGCCGGTGAACGCGACCTTGTCGACGCCCGGGTGGTTCACCAGGGCCGCGCCGGTCGCGCCGGCGCCGGTCAGGATGTTCACCACGCCCGGCGGGAGGCCCGCCTGCACGCAGATCTCCGCGAAGGCCAGCGCGGTCAGCGGGGTCGTCTCGGCCGGCTTGAGCACCACGGTGTTGCCGCAGGCCAGCGCGGGGGCGATCTTCCAGGCCAGCATCAGCAGCGGGAAGTTCCACGGGATGACCTGCCCGGCGACGCCGAGCGGGCGGGGATCGGCGCCGAATCCGGCGTGACCCAGCTTGTCGGCCCATCCCGCGTAGTAGAAGAAGTGGGCCGCCACCAGGGGCAGGTCCACGTCACGGGACTCGCGGATCGGCTTGCCGTTGTCGAGCGACTCCAGCACCGCCAGCTCGCGGGCCCGCTCCTGGATGATCCTGGCGATCCGGAAGAGATACTTGGCGCGTTCGCGGCCCGGCAGCGCGGCCCACGACTCGAACGCCTTCCTGGCGGCCGTGACGGCCCGGTCGACGTCGGCCTCGTCGGCGGCGGCAACCTCGGCCAACATTTCCTCAGATGCCGGATTTATCGTCTTGAAGGCGGTTCCGCTGCCGTCGACGAAGTCACCGTTGATGAACAACCCGTACGACGGCTTGATGTCGACGACGTCGCGCGACTCCGGCGCGGGGGCGTACTCGAATCTCATGGCCGTCAGTCCAGGGTGAAGTAGTCGGGGCCGGCGTACCGTCCGGTGGCCATCTTCTGGCGCTGCATCAGCAGGTCGTTCAGCAGGGAGGAGGCGCCGATCCGGAACCACGCCGGATCCAGCCAGTCTTCGCCGGCGGTCTCGTTGACCAGCACGAGATACTTGATCGCGTCCTTGGTGGTGCGGATGCCGCCGGCGGCCTTCACGCCGACCATCCGGCCCGTCGCCGCCCGGAAGTCGCGAACGGCCTCAAGCATGATCAAGGTGACGGGAGGCGTCGCGGCGGGTGACACCTTCCCCGTCGAGGTCTTGATGAAGTCGGCGCCGGCCAGCATCGCCAGCCATGAGGCCCGCCGTACGTTGTCGTAGGTAGCGAGCTCGCCGGTTTCCAGGATGACCTTCAGGTGGGCGTCGCCGGCGGCCTGCTTGACCGCGACGATCTCCTCGAAGACCCTGGCGAGGTCGCCGGCCAGGAAGGCGCCCCGGTCGATCACCATGTCGATCTCGTCCGCGCCGGCCGCCACGGCCAGCGCGGTGTCGGCCGTCTTGACCTCCAGCGACGTCCTGCCGCTGGGGAACCCGGTCGCCACGCTGGCGACCTTCACCCCCGACCCGGACAGGGCCGACGCGGCACAGGCCACGAGGTCGGGGTAGACGCAGACGGCGGCCACCCGGGGCACCGATGGCTCCCCAGGATCAGGACGTACGGCCTTGGCGCACATCGCGCGGACCTTGCCGGGGGTGTCGGCGCCCTCCAGGGTGGTGAGGTCCACCATGGAGATGGCGAGATCGATCGCCTCGGCCTTGGCCGTGGTCTTGATCGATCGGGTGCCTAGCGTCGCAGCTCGCTGGTCGGCGCCCACCCGGTCCACACCGGGCAGGCCGTACAGGAAGGCGCGCAGCGTGGCGTTGGACGATGCCACATCCGCGAGCGGGGTAGTCAGTATTGACACATGCCCAGCATCGCCGACCGGCTCCAGTGATTCCAAACCGGACCCGGCCGAGGGTGGTCACCCCATTTCGTCAACATTCGCTCGTGTCACCCCTATCTCACCCTCATCCAGGCACCCTTACTGCCCGGACTCCCAGCTCGACCCTCCTAGGTAGTCCTAGCCGGGCGTCTCCTCCGGCTAGGACCAGACATAAGGCATCCGCCCGATGTGGCGGGGGGCGCCTTAGGGCGAATCTTAAAGAGTCAGCAACAGAGCGAAACCCAAGGAGACCCCCAAATGGGACCCGAGATGCACTACCAGCTCATCCAGGAGCGCGTGACCGAGCTGCACGAGATCGCCGACGCCCACCGCCTCGCTCTGGAGGCGCAGAAGGGACGCAAGGGGCGCGAGGGGCGCGAGCGGTCCAGCCACCGGCTTCAGCGCATGGTGTTCGGCAAGCTTCGCCTGTCATGAGCCCCCACGGAAGGCCCGGCCGAAACCTCCCTCTCGGCCGGGCCTCACAGCCCCCTTGAATGGGCTTTTAGCTGTCAGAAAACCAGGCGAACCACCTGCTCGGGACATGCCATGCTGGAAGACATGATGGGTCGGACGGTGAGCCCCGTCTTCGTGGGACGGGAAGCCGAGTTAGGCACGCTCACCGAGGCGTTCGAGGAGTCGCGTAAGCGCTCGGCCGCCGCCGTGCTCCTGGGCGGCGAGGCCGGCGTGGGCAAGAGCCGCCTGCTGGGCAAGTTCACCGAGCAGGCCGCCGCCGACGGCGCGCACGTGATCGTCGGCGGTTGCGTCGAATTGTCCACCGAAGGTCTCGCCTACGCCCCGTTCACCGCCGCGCTCCGCCAGCTCGTCCGCGAGATGGGCACCGACGAGGTGTCCGCCCTGCTGCCCGACGGCGCGGACCGCGACCTGGCCAGGCTGCTGCCCGAGTTCGGCGAGCCCAACGGCGACACCGAGACCGACAACGCGCGGGCCCGGCTGTTCGAGCAGGTCCTCACCCTGCTGGAGCGGCTGGCCGAGCGCAGGCCCGTGGTGCTGGTGATCGAGGACATCCACTGGGCGGACAGATCCAGCCGCGACCTGATCGCCTTCCTGAGCCGCAACCTGCGCACCGCCCCCGTGCTGATGCTGCTCACCTTCCGCTCCGACGACCTGCACCGCCAGCACCCCCTGCGGCCCGTGCTGGTCGAGCTGTGCCGTGTCGACGGCGTCGTCAGGCTGGAGCTGCCCCGCCTCACCCACGACGAGGTGGCCGCCCAGATGGCCGGGATCCTGGGCGCCACACCCGAGTACCGCAAGGTCGCCAAGGTCTACGAACGCAGCGAGGGCATCCCGTTGTTCGTCGAGGCGCTGCTCGAGGCGGGCGCCGAGTGCACCTTCCCCGAGTCGCTGCACGATCTGATCATCGGTTCGGTCGAGAGGCTCCCCGAGGACACGCAGCGGGTGCTGCGCACCGCCGCCGCCGGCGGGATCAGGATCGGCCACGCGCTGCTCTCCGCCGTCAGCGGCCTGGCCGACGCCGATCTGGAGAGCGCGCTCCGCCCCGCCATCGCGGGCAACGTGATCCAGGTCGCCGACGGCCGCGCCTACGTCTTCCGGCACGCGCTGATCCGCGAGGCCGTCCACGACGAGTTGCTCCCCGGCGAGCACACCCGGCTGCACGCCAGGTTCGCCGAGGAGATCGACCGCGACCGCACCCTGGTGCCTCCCGGCCGCGCCGCCATCGAGATCGCCCACCACTGGTACTCCGCGCGCAACGACCCCTGGGCGCTCTCCTCGGCCTGGGAGGCGGCGGGCAAGGCCGCCAGGGCCTTCGCCTACACCGAGCAGATGCAGCTCCTCGAACGCGTCCTCGCCCTCTGGGAGAAGGTGCCCGACGCGGCGGCCCGCACCGGCACCGACCACACGACGATCCTGGAGCTGGCCTCCGAGGCCGCCCACGCCAGCGGCGAGATCGACCGGGGGACGAAGTTCGTCAAGGGCGCGCTCGCCGAGCTCGACGAGAAGGCCGAGCCCGAGCGGGTCGCCGAGCTGGTCGTCCGGCTCTCACTGTTCCAGCGGCAGAAACTCAAGCCCGGGTCGTTGCGCAACCTCCGCTACGCCGCCGACCTGGTGCCGTCGCCGGGGGCCGCGCGCGCCCGGGTGCTCGCCAAACTGGGCTCCGCGCTGATGTTCGGCGGCGAGACCGTCGAGGGCAGCATGCTCACCCAGGAGGCGCTGAGCATCGCCAGGAGCCTGGGCGACGAGGGTGAGGAGGCCGAGCTCCTGATCAACCTCGCGATCGGCCAGTCCATCGCCGGCCGGCTGGAGGAGACCATCGTCACCAACGAGCGCGCCCGGACGATCGGCGCGCGTCTCGGCTCCGGCGGGCTCGTGCTCAGAGCCATGGGCAACAACGTCGACGCCCTGAACAACCTCGGCCGCTCGGAGGAGGCCGTGGCCCTGGCGGTCGAGGGCGAGAAGCTCGCCAGGAAGTACGGCAGATACCGCCTCGACGGCATCTTCATGGCGAACAACCGCGCCGAGGCGCTGGAGACCCTGGGCCGCTGGGACGAGGCACTCGAAGCGATCGAGGCCGCCCTCACCAGGGATCCCGTGCTGCGGACCCGCCACCACCTGCTGCGGCTCAAGGCCGACATCCTCGCCGACCGAGGCGAGACCGGCGCCCTCGAACCCCTCCTGGTCGAGGTGAACGCCTTCGCCACCGGCCACCCCGACGAGTTCACCCAGGAGGCGATGGCCAACATCCGGCTGCTGATGTCGTGGCACCAACTGCGCGGCGAGCCGCTCTCCGCCCTCGAGGTGGCCGAGCGCTCGCTCAACGGGGCGATCATCTCCAGCAAGGCCATGCTCGGCTGGCGGCTTCTCGCGCACATCTGCACCCTCTGCGAGACCGCCGCCCCCTTCGCCCCCGATCAGGCCGCCGCCGTACGAACCGCGACGCGCGAGGTGATGGCCATACTCAACGTGGACGGCCCGGTCGCCGAGGCGTATCAACGCGCCTGCGTCGGCGACCACGACGACGCCGCCGCGGCCTTCGAGCGCCTCGGCCGCCCGCACCCGATGGCCAAGAACCTCCTCCTCGCCGCGTCCGCCGTCGCCTCGACCGACCGCGAAGGCGCCGCGACCCGCCTCCGCCAGGCCCACCCCATCGCCGTCTCGCTCGGCGCCACCCCCCTCGTCGACGACATCGGGTCCCTGGCCCGTCGCATCGGCGCCCCTCTCACCACCGCCCAGGAACCGGCCGCCGAGCTGCTCACGCCGCGCGAGCTCGAAGTCCTCCGCCTCGTCGCCAAGGGCCAGTCCAACCGCGACATCGCCGCCGAGCTCTTCATCTCCGCCAAGACGGTGAGCGTGCACGTCTCCAACATCCTCGGCAAACTCCGCGTCTCCAGCCGCACCGAGGCCACCGCCGCCGCCCACCGCCTCACCCTCCTCACCCCGTAACCCCCCATCACGACCGAGAACGTACGGCAGGCCACCCCGCCGCCAACCGCCGCCGACAGCCGGGCTCCGCGGATCCACGCCACTCCAGCGGCTGCGGCCGGGGTCCGTTACGCCTCGCCCCTTGACGATCTCCGCTGGTTTTCCAGGGCAAGCGGGGTACGGGTTCGGCGGCTCCGTGGGCGAGGGCGTGCACGGCGGGGCGGAGGAGGCCGGTCCTCCACCTTGGCGAATCAGAGGGTCCGGTCATCGAATGGCTACAAGTGGTGTTGCTCTTCGAGAGATCGGCACAGAATCATGCCGGGTTCGGCCATGACTTACCTGCGGGGTGCGGTTCGTCGCCCAGCTCGGGTACCGAGACCCGAGACATCTCTTATGTTGGGGGCCAGGGTGGCAGGCGAGCCGATCTCACTGGATGAACTGCTGACGCACCAGGACGAAGCGAGTTCGCTGTCGACGATCGAGGCTGTTCCCGACGATCCCGACCGGGTCATGATCACCCCGTTCACGCCCGGCCTGGGATGCCTCTGCTCCCACGCCTTCTCGGTGCCGAAGGAGACCATAGACTCCGTCACGACCACCGACAAGGTCAAGGACTGCTGCGGCAAGATGCTGATGGTGGTCGAGATCTCCTTCGCCGATCCCATCCTGAACGACGTCTACCGGCAGATCAGCGACTCGGCCCGGACGATGGCGGAGCCTCGGCGAAGCGCGGGCGCAGCGGAACACGAGAGCTGGTCCGCATACGGCGGGCCGTCGAAGTCCATCTGCCAACTGGAGCATCGGGAATGCGTCCGTAGCTGCGCCAGGCACTACCATCCCAACACCTACGCGTACCGCCGGTGCGTCGAATTCTGCGACGACGCCCTCCTCGAGTGCGAGTCCCATCACTACGCCGGCCACCATCGTTTCTGACCCCTTCCCAGCGGCCGGGGGAGGCCGAACATCGCGCCCGGCGTGAACCTGCCGGACCTCGGCGAGGCCGGGCAAGCCGTCAGACCAGCGCGTCGACGATCAGGACCACGCCGAAGATCGCGAACGCGGCGGCGGCCCCGTAACGGATGATCTTCTCGGGGAGGTGCTTCCCGAGCATGCGGCCCACCATGATCGCGAGAGCGTCGGCCGCGACCATGCCGACCGTGGAACCGATCCAGGTTCCGAGCCATCCATGCTGGGTGGCGAGGGTGATCGTGGCGAGCATCGTCTTGTCGCCGAGTTCGGCGAGGAAGAAGGCGACGCCGACGGCGATGATGGCGGACCGGGTGGTGCGGGTGGCCTTCTGCGATTCCTCGTCGGTGAGTTCGTCGCCGCGGAGGGTCCACAGGGCGAAGCCGAGGAAGGCGATGCCCGCGATGACGGCGATCGTGGTGGTCGGGAGCAGATCACCGGCGAAGCCGCCGAGGGCCACGCTGGCCAGGTGGACCAGTGCGGTGGCGAGGGTGATTCCGGCGAGTACCGGCCAGGGTTTGAACCTGGTGGCGAAGGTCATCGCCATGAGCTGGCTCTTGTCGCCGAGTTCGGCTACGAAGATCACGACAAGGCTGATCCAGAACGCTTCCAAGGGGGACTCTCGCCCTTTCCTCCGGCGCGGCCGGGCCAGAGCGAGCACCCGGGGAGTTCGGGCATGCTTCGGCCCGGCAGCGGATAACGGCTGCCAGACCGAAGGTCTCGTCCGCCTTCGTCAGGCCCGCGTGACCGGGCGCCGGAGCGCCAGTATGTCGATCACGCGATTGGGACTACTCCCCCTCGGGTGTTTCCACCTGACTCTAACATCCGTTGCGCACGGGCCTATTCCGCGAGGGAGAGCCCGATCATCACCGGCTCGTTGACCAGGGTGACGCCGAACTTCTCCAGCACGCCGTCGCGCACTTCGCGGGCGAGGTCGAGCAGATGCCGCGCCGTACCGGATGTTTCGGGGTTCGTCAGGGCGAGGGTGTGCTTGGTGGAGATCCGCACCGGGCCCCGGCGGTATCCCTTGGGGAAACCGGCCTGCTCGATCAGCCACGCCGCGGGAACCTTGACCGTCCCCTCGGGGGTGGCCCAGCGGGGGAACCCGGCGGCGCGCGACTCCAGCTCGGCGGCCTGCGAAGGGGTCAGGATCGGATTGGTGAAGAAGGAACCGGCGCTACGGGTGTCCGGATCGCCCGGATCGAGCACCATCCCCTTCGACCGCCGCAACGCGAGCACCGCCGTACGGGCGTCGGCCAGCGGCACCCTCTCGCCGAGCGGGACCCCGAGCCGACCGGCCAGCTCCTTGTAGGCGACCGGGCCCGACAGCGGCGATCGGGCCAGGGAGAAGGTCACCGCGAGCACCAGATGGCGCTCCAGGTCGGCCTTGAAGGCGCTGTGCCGGTAGGCGAACCCGCACTCCGCCGCGCCGATCTCGCGGACCTCGCCGGTGACCCGGTCGAGGACGCGCACGCGTACGATCGTCTCGGAGACATCCTGCCCGTAGGCGCCGACATTCTGGATCGGGGTCGAACCGAGCAGCCCGGGAATGCCCGAAAGGCACTCGATGCCCGACCAGCCTTCGGCGACGCTCCGCGCGACCAGCGTGTCCCAGTCTTCCCCGCTCTCCGCGGTCACCAGCACCCGGTCGCCGTCCTCCGCGATCCGGACCCCACGCGAGGCGACGTGCACGACCGTGCCGTCGAACCCGTCGTCGGAGACGACCAGGTTGCTGCCGCCGCCCAGCACCAGCACCGGCCCCTCGGCCTCGGTGACCGCCGAGACGAGCTCCGCCGCCGAGGTCGCCTCGACGAACGTGCGGGCCACCCCGCCCAGCCCCAACGTGGTGTACGGCCCGAGCCGTACGCCTGACAACCGCTTCATGCATTTCCCCAACGCGCTGAGACCGACCTGGCCAGCCTAAGGGGCACGCAGCAGATGGAGCCACGCGGTCGGCCCGCCGCCGGTCGCTCAGGCGAGCTGGACGACCGCCCGCGCTCTGGACAGCACGCGTGAGTCACCCGACTTGGCGGTCAGCATGACCACGACCCGCTTGTCGTCGAGCTTCTCGGTCACCACGCCGCTCACCGTGATCGTCGCGCCCTCGTCGTCGTCGGGGACGACCACCATCGAGGAGAACCGGACGCCGTAGTCGACCACGGCCGCGGGATCGCCGGCCCAGTCCGTGACGAACCGGCCGCCCTGCGCCATGGTGAACATGCCGTGCGCGATGACGTCGGGCAGGCCGACGGTCTTCGCGAAGCGCTCGTTCCAGTGGATGGGATTGAAGTCGCCGGACGCCCCGGCGTACATCACCAGGTTGACCCTGCGCACGGGGTAGTCGACGGGCTTGATCTCGAGGCCGGACTCGACCTCGTCGTACTTGATCGTCGCGGTCATGGCTAGGCTGCTCCCCCGCGCTCGACGATGGTGTTGTACGTGGTGCAGACGGGCTCGCCGGCGACGGTCGTCACATCGCTCCGCACCGTCAGCATCTCGTTGCGCCCGACGGTGCGGATGTCGGTGATCGTCGAGTCGTAGACCAGCTCGTCACCCGCGTAGATCGGCCGGATGTACTCGAACCGCTGTTCGCCGTGGACCACCATCGCGAAGTTCAGGCCCAGTTCGGGATCGACCAGCGCCTCTCCCGCTCCCGAGAGGCTGAACACGATCGGAAACGTCGGAGGTGCCACCACGTCAGGGTGGCCGGCCTCGCGCGCGGCCTCCTGGTCGCGGGAGATCGGGTTCGTGTCCCCGATCGCCGCCGCGAACTCCCTGATCTTCACCCGGCTGACCTCGTAGGAAGCGGACTGCTTGTAGGTCCGTCCGACGAACTCACGATTCAACGGCATCGTGCAGAGCTCCTTTGCGCTCTCCTGCATTCCGCATGAAGACACGACAAACCGGCGCCCGTCGGGACGCCGGTCGTACGCAGTCTTCGAGTGTCGCTGAAGCAGCCGCTCACGGCCACCACGCGCAGTGAACCCTAGCGGGTCTCGCGGTGGGCCTGGTGCGTCTTGCAGTTGGGGCAGTACTTCTTCAGCTCAAGCCGGTCCGGGTCGTTGCGCCGGTTCTTCCGCGTGATGTAGTTGCGGTGCTTGCACTCCTGGCAGGCCAGCGTGATCTTCGGCCTAACGTCGGTGGCAGCCACGTGGGAGTGCCTTTCTACGTTTGGGACAGGTGGACAACCCACCCCCAGGTCGCCTCGTGAGGAGGGACCCGGGAAGGGTAGTAGCGGAGGCCGGACTTGAACCGGCGACACAGCGATTATGAGCCGCTTGCTCTGCCTGACTGAGCTACTCCGCCTGGAGGCCGGCAAAACAAACCGGCACCCAAGAATACCCGACCTCCGCGTGTGCCGTGGCACAGCGATCAGGCGGGAACGTCGCTCAAACCAAAGGCCCCAACCAGCAGGTCAGGGCCCAAGAACGATCGAGCCCCTCATGGAACCCACCACGGAGATCCGGTCTTGGCTGCCGCCAGGGCAGATTCCTCAAGGTGTCGACCAGACTACCAGCGCCCGCTTCCCGCCGCGAACCGGTACCTCCCCTCCCCACTTCGCTCAGCGAGAACGTGAACGGACGCCAACCCCGCTGGTTCGCCTCTGAGGGGTGGGAACCCTGGCCTTCTCGCTCGAAGGAAGGCGGCGGGAGGCTGGGACCGATCCTCGCTCCCGGCACCGACCGCGTGGACGACGTGATCGTCTGCGTGGCGATCCTTGCGAGCAGGGCGAACCGGCCGCCGGAGCGCGTACCCGGTCCATCTGACGCACGGACGTCTCCACAAATCGCATAAAGCACCTTTCAAGAATATAACGGACGGACATAAATGCTTAAACAGCATCATAAGTGCGCTCAATACCGCTAATTTGGAGAAGCTTGAGACAAGCTCCGAGGTAGCCGTCCGGGCAGGGTGGAACGATGGAGGGGGGCATAGGAAAGAACAAGGGGCAAGTCATGAAAATTCGCAGAATAGTGGTCAATGCGATTGTCCTGTTCATCGTGGCCGGGGCAATGGCCATGCCGGGCACGCCGGCCCATGCGGGTGATTCCCGCATGACGGAAATCGGGGACCAACGTCCGGCGCTCGGAACTCGGAGTGCCGTCCCGAGAAGGGCGGACTCGTGCTCGCAGGACAGCAAGAGAATCATCCGCCAGGCCTTCGACGCGTGGCGCCGGGGGACCGGTTCCATCACCGACGTGTTCGCTCCCGATATCGTCTGGCGCATCGAGGGACGCTCGCTGGCGTCCAAGGTGTACCGGGGCAAGAAGCAGTTCATGGACGAGGTGATGGCGCCCTTCGTCGCCCGGTTCAACCGGTCGCCGAACCCGTTCCGCCCGACCCTGATCCATGACCTCCTCTGTGACGACGACACGGTGGTCGTTTACTGGAGCGGTCGCGGAGTCGCCAACGACGGAAAGACGTACGAGAACAGCTACGCGTGGTTCATGAAGATGCGCGAGGGCAAGGTCGTCAATGGCGTCGCCTTCTACGAAAGCATTTCCTTCAACGAACTCTGGACCCGCGTCCCTCCGCGCCAAACCTGACGCAGCCCTTTCATGGCGCACGACCATCCGTCCAAGGGCCCACTTTTCTGAGCGGCCTCAGGACCGTGATGACGGCGCGCTTCCAGGCAAGGACCCGCCTTATGTTCGCAGCCGCCGGCCCGCCTCACCGCAAGATATGCGAACTCTTCGACGCCGTCGACGCCGATCGTGACGGCTATGTCGAGTGGGCCGACTACCAACGCCTGATCGACAGGTATCTGTCGGGCTACCACCTCTGCAGGGACGACCGCAGGGCGATGGCGCTCCAGACGGCCTACGCGCTGTACTGGCAAGAACTGGAGCGCCATGCGGACGGCGGCCGGCGCGTGGACAAGGACGCCTTCGCCATCGCCCACTGCCTCGTCAACCTCGGCCGCACCTTCCAGGCGCTCAACGGCATCATCCACGCCGTCCTGGACATCACCGACACCACGCACGGCTATCAGATCGGCGCGGAGAAGTTCGCCCGCCTCCTGCAGGTCCTGGGCATCACCGCACCGGCCGCCGTGGAGTTGTTCGCCCGGTTGGACACCAACGGCGACGGGAGGATCGGCTGCGAGGAGTTCGCACGGGCGGCTCGGGAGTTCTTCGTCTCGGGGGACCCGGACGCACCCGGCGGCCTCCTCTTCGGCGTCCTGTAACCCGTTCCACCCGGGACATCCGTATCTGGGCCAAGGCCGGCTCTCGAACCGCCCAGGGCGCTTCTTCGACGGATACCGATGACCTCGACACGGCGGTCTCCGAAAGCTCATGACCGACCTTTCGCCCGTGCGAACAGTGTGCGCTGTTGCGTACAACCGCTTCCATGCGTACAGTGTTCGCAACGGAGCACTTCGTACGCTCCGCCCCCCTGCCGAAGGAGAATGTCATGACGATGAACGTGAACCGGGACACCGAGAACCCAGGCCGCCCCTTCTCCCCCGACCACTGGCAGGCGCGGCTCGACGAGCTGCGCGCCGCCTGCCACGTGCCGGGCGCGACGCTGGCCGTCCTGGTCGACGGGAACATCCACGAACTGGCCAGCGGCCTGCTGCACCGGGGAACAGGGGTGGAGGCGACCACCGACTCGGTGTTCCTGGCCGGTTCGATCGCCAAGGTCTACACCGCCACGCTGATCATGCAGCTGGCCGACTCGGGGAGGCTGGACCTGGACGCGCCGGTCGTGGATGTGCTGCCGGAGTTCGCCACGCCCGATGCCGAAGCCACCAAGACGATCACCACGCGCCAGTTGCTCAGCCACACCGGCGGTGTGACCAACGACTTCACCTACGACTCCGGCCGCGGTGACGACTGCCTGGCCAAGTACGTCGAGGCCGCCAGGGATGTGGCGCTGGACTGCCCGCCCGGGACCGCGCCCTCCTACGGCAGCCTCGGATACGTCGTACTCGGCCGCATCATCGAGGTGCTGACCGGCCAGACCTGGGACCAGGCGCTGAAAGACCGGCTCGTCGCCCCGCTCGGGCTCCGGCAAACGATGACGCTGCCGGAGGAGGCGCTGCGGTTCCGCGCGGCGATGAGCCACCTCGGCGAACCGGGCCAGGACCCCGACCCCGCGCCGGAGTGGGATCTCATGCCACGCTCGGCCGGGCCGTACGGCAGGGTCATCGTCTCCGCCGGCGACCTCGCCCGTTTCGCCAAGATGCACCTGGACGGCGGCGCCGCGCCCGACGGCACCCGAATCCTGACCTCCGACGCCGTCGCCGCCATGCAGCGGCACGTGGTCGACGTCCCCGACAAGTGGACCGTCAGCGCCGACGGCTGGGGCCTGGGCTGGACCCTCTACGACTGGGACGGCATCGCCGGTTTCGGTCACGACGGCGCCGCCATCGGGCAGTACGGTTACCTGCGGGTCGTCCCGGAGGCCGGCGTGGCCGTCGTCCTGCTGACCAACGGCGGCGGTGCCCGCCGGCTCTACGCCGACCTGTTCCGGGAACTCCTGGCCGAGCTGGCCGGGGTGCGCATGCCCGACGCGTTCGGACCGCCGGCCCAGCCGCCCACGGTGGACATGACGCCGCTGGTGGGCACCTACAAGCGCGAAGGCGTCGTCATCACCGTCTCCCAGCAGGACGACGGCGGCGCGCGGATGCTCTACGAGTTCGTCGACGGCATGAAGGACCTCTCCCCGCCCCTCGACATGGACCTGAGCCCGGTATCCGAGACGGTGTTCGCCGCCTCCGGCGCCGGCCCCTCCTTCAGCGAGGAATACATGCCCGTCGTCTTCTCCACCCTGACCAACGGCACCCCATGCGTGTACGTCGGCATGCGCGCCACCCCTAAGATCACCTGAAGGCGGGTCGCCGGGCGTATCGGCCAGGGCGAGGGCAAGCCCGGCTGCGCCCGATGTGGTCCTCGCGGAGCTTCGGTGGTGGCCGCGCAGTAACTCCAGGACTGCTACCGCCCGCATGTTTCGGCTACCCCAGGCGCGGGGTGAGTCCCCGACGTGGTCAGATTGGGAGCACCTCAGTGAATGACGCCTCCGCCGACCGTCTCGCTCCAGAGCGGCCCTTCCGTTTGATCGTCACAGGAGGCGGGACAGGCGGCCACACCTACCCCGCTCTCACCGCCGTACGCACCCTCCAGGCCAGGCTCGCCGCCGGCGGCAGGGCGCTTGAGGTGTTGTGGATCGGAACGGCTGACGGCCTGGAGGCCCGCGTCGCACCTGCCGAGGTCATCCCGTTCGCCGCGGTCGCCACGGGCAAGATCCGCCGCTCCAGCAACCCGATCAAGATGCTGTCCCCAGCCAACCTGCGGGACATGATGCGCGTGCCCCTCGGCATTGTGCAGGCCCGCAGGATCGTGGCAGGGTTCCAGCCCGATGTCGTGCTTGCGACCGGCGGGTACGTCGCCGTCCCGGGCGGCCTGGCGGCCCGGCTCTGCCGCCGCCCTCTTGTACTGCACGAGCAGACGGTGCGCTTGGGGTTGGCCAACCGGAAGCTGGCCAGTTCGGCGACCCGGATCGCGGTGTCCTCGCCGTCGACGCTGCCCCTGTTGCCGGAGGCTCTGCGCGGCGCCGCAGTCGTCACCGGCAACCCGGTCCGGCCCGAGGTGCTGTCCGGGCACGCCGACAAAGCCATCAAGGCGCTGGGTCTGTCGGCCTTCGACCGGCAGCTGCCCACGGTCTACGTCACCGGCGGAGCCCAAGGCTCCCGGCAGATCAACAACGTCGTCCGGGACGTGCTGCCGTGGCTACTCGACCACGCGAACGTGATCCACCAGTGCGGGCCGGGCAACGTCGACGGGCTGCGGCAGCATGCCGCCCGCCTGCCCGTCGACCGCGCCGGACGTTACTACCTCACCGAGTTCGTCGGCGCGGAACTACCTGACGTCCTGGCGCTGGCCGATGTCGCGGTATCGCGGAGCGGCGCCGGCACGCTCGCCGAGCTGGCGGCCCTGGGCAAGCCCGCTGTGTTCATCCCGCTCGCCGGCTCGGCGGGCAACGAGCAGGCCCACAACGCGAGGCACATGGTCGAGGCGGGGGCGGCCGTGGCCCTGCTGAGCGAGGTCACCGCGAGCAGCCTGCGGGAAGCGGTCGGCCCGCTCCTGACGGACGCCGACCGGCGTGCCGCCATGGCGGAGCGGGCCCGGGCGCATGGCCGGCCGGACGCGGCCGACAGACTGGTGGATGTGATCCTGTCCGTCACGTCCGGCTGACCCGCGATCAGTTCCAGGTCGGCCTGGATCGCCTGCAGCGGGGCGAGGATCGCGAGCAGCCCGAGGTAGGCACCCGCTGTTCCGGGGCGGGGGCGAATCAGCTCGGTCGCTGGTGCTCGTCATGCCGGTCCGTTATGCGAGGAACATGCCATAACCACCGCAATATGGAGAACCGGTGACTTCTCGCCTTCGGCAATCCATGCTCATCTTGAGCTCTACCACCCGACGGATTCGTGAGGAGCCACCCACATGAAACTCCGCAGACTCCACACCACGGCCGTACTTGCGGCAGCGGTGAGCATCAGCGTCCTGGCTGGTGCCGCACCCGCTTCCGCCGCCACCCAGACCAGCGCGACCGCCGCCACCCAGACCAGCGCGACCGTGGCCGCCGGCTGGCCGACACGGGACTGGTACCTGCAGGGCCCCTACCAGACCCTGGCCGCCTGCGACCTCGCCTACGAGGACGCTGCGCAGAACGGTCAATACACCGCGCTTCTCTACTGTCACTGGTTCCGCGGGGGTGGCCCTTATCTGGCGGGCTTCTACTACGAGGTATACATCCCCTGAGCTTCAACACGAAGAACCCCCCGCCCTCCGAAGAAGGCGAAGCGTCTCAAGGTCGGAGTGGGGCCCTGTCAGTACGGCCGCACGTCAGGGGCCCCACGCCGTCAGCATCTCGCGGGTGGTCAGCCCAGCGGGTACGGCCGGCCAGGCGGGTGCTCGTCGATGTCGGCCCCGGACGCGTTGCTGGCGCCGTTCCGGGACGGCAGGCGCGTGTCGCCGTATCCCGCGCGGGGGACGGTGATCGAGTTCCGATGGCCGATGCGAGTAGTTGATCGAGCAAACGCAAAACGCCCGAGTCCAAGGGAGCTTGGATCGGGCGTTTGGGCTGTTCAGGAGTGGAGCCCCTTTACGGAATCGAACCGTAGACCTTCTCCTTACCATGGAGACGCTCTGCCGACTGAGCTAAAGGGGCGGGTCACGTCGCGCTTTCGCGCTGCGGACAGGTGTAACCATACACGCCGCTCCCGGCTGATGCGAATCGGAAACACCGCCTCGAAACCCCTCGGGATCGACGCCGCAGACGGGCCGCTCGCCGTACCGGACCGAGTGTCTGCGGGGACCCGAAACGGACGCCGACGCGGGTCGGAAGGGCGCGTGTGACGGCCTCGCCCGCCTCCCCCAGCTCTGAGATCGACATTGCATGGAGGCGGCAGGGTCGTCCACCGTTGCCACCGCGCCACCTAGTGGTCAGGGCGTGGCGAGTGTGCCGGTGAGCGTGTCGGCGGAGTCGTTCGGACGCGGGAAGTCGCCTTCGACCTGAAACTTCGTGAAATAGCCGGAGCGGGTGTCGCTGAGGGTGATCGTCGCCGGGTACGGCTTGTCCAGGCAACCCGGGAGACACCATGTGCCGCTGATCGCACCGGTGCCCACGGCGGTCTTCGGGCCCCAGCTTCGCCAGGTGATCCGGTTGGCCGTGGTGAACTCCGACAGCACCAGATCGGCCGGGCGTTCGTCGGCCCGGCCCTGCTCGGCTCCATAAAGATTCCACACGCGGATCGGCGCGGCGGTGATGCCGGCCGTGGCGACGGTGTCGGCCGTGCCCGCCGCGCAGGAGGCCGTGAGACCCAGCGCGGCCACCGTGAGGCCCAGCGCGGCTACGGCGATTGCGAACCTCTTCATCGCTCCCCCTCCAGGGTCGGGATACCCGTTGCACCTGAGGGATAGCCTCGCAGCTACGTAACGGAGATGTGACAATCCGTGACGGCCGAATGGAGCGGAACCACTTCGCACAGCTCGGCCAGGTCGACATATCCGGCAACCTGGGCGACCGTCACGCAGTCGGCGACCAGCCAGCCATGTCTGCGCAACCGCAGCACCTGCCGGCCCGCGCGAACGGCAGGAATGATCTCGTACCCACCCGGCCCGACCCATCGCCTGTCCACGAACGCACAGACTAGGCCCACGCCCCAAGAGTTCCGTAAAGCGACACGCGCCACATTTGTTATGGATTGCAGGTGTCTGGGACCGGTCCATTGCGGACGCTGCGCACCGCCTTCATCGCTGGTTCTCCAAGAAGGGCGGGGCGCCAACGCTCCGACGTGGACGGATGCGTTGTGGACGCGGGCGGCCGGGAGCACGAGCCGGTCTCGACGTTGGGCACGCCCGAACACGGATGGTGGGTGGATTCAATGCCGTCTCGGCGAACCGTGACAAGGCCCGGCCGGGATCGTCACATGGCACGATCCCGGGGTCGCGTCAGGACTGGTCGCGCATCTCGGCGTTGATCCGCTGGGCCTCAGCGAGCTGGTCTTCCAGGATGATGATGCGGCACGCGGCTTCCAGCGCGGTGCCCTCATCGACCAGTTGCCGGGCGCGGGCGGCCAGGCCGAGCTGGTAACGGGAGTAGCGGCGGTGACCGCCGGTCGAGCGCTGCGGTTCGATCAGTTTCGCCTCGCCCAGGCTGCGCAGGAACGCCGGGGTCGTCCCGAGAATCTCCGCGGCGCGGCCCATGGTGTAGGCGGGGTAATCGTCGTCGTCCATCTTGCCTTGTGGGGTTGGGCCCATCGCACCTTCCAACGTCACGAGGGGCCCCGGTGCCGTAGCACCGGGGCCCGAGGTTTGGTTACCACTGTCACCGGCACGTTCGCCGGTTCGTCGTGTCCGCGCCGGCCGTCTGAGACGACGTGCGGTACGGGGATCGCGTAAGCGTGACCGAGGACCACCTTTCGTTCCGATGGGACTGCGGTACCCGCCCGGCGAGACTCAGCCGAGAGCGGGCGATCCAACGACGTGCAACCCTCCCCTTCTCCTTCGATCGTTCACTTGCCTTTCTCATGCACGCGCGTCACCGGCTGGAACCACCGCACCACCATTCCGGCCCCAGCAACGCCTGACCTTCGTGCCCTGCGCCGCCACCTGCCACCGGCTGGAACCACCATGGAAACATCCCGGCTCCAGCACGCCTGACCGATGGGTCCTGCGACATCTACGCCACCGGCTGGAACCACCGCTTCGCCATTCCGGCTCCAGCACGCCTGACGTTCAAGCTCTTCGAACTGTGGCGGCAGCTCGTCATCTGCCGCGTCTTCTTGATGTTCTCTTCTCTTTCGACAACTGAAACGATACCCCGGCCGAATACGAATGTCTACATAGATCACTGGAGGTTTTCTTGACCCTGAACGTGAGTCCGGTGATCGTCCACAGCGGCCCGGAGGCAGCCGTCCGGGTTCGGCTATCCGGATTCAGGGCCGAGGGGTCCGGGGCTGGTTCGGTTCTGAGGGGTTGGGGCTGAGGGTTCGATTCCGTTTCCGTGATGGCTGGATATGTACAGCTATGCGGCCATGCCGACGCCCCGCGAACGGGACCGCAGCCCTCCTTGTCAGCCGCGTTGGCTAGGATCATGCGTAGTCGCAAGTTGGGTGGGGGAAGGTGGCCGAGCAGACGCACCCGAGCCGCCGGACCCATCGGGCACCCGGCGCGATCCTGCGTGGCCTGCGGCATGACCTGACGCTCGTCGCCGTGGTCGTCGCCATCCTGATCTGGGTCTTCATGTCGGGCATGGAGGCCGCGTGGATCTGGGTGGTCTCCGCGGTGGCCATGCTGGAGATGGTGCGCAGACGCCGGCTGTGGCCGACCCATCTCCCCCGGCCCGGGGAGTTGCCGGTCATCCTGGTGCTCGCCTGGGCGGGCTGGCTGGCCGTACCGTGGACCGTCGGCACTCCCGCGCAGGCCAGGGCGACCGCCACCGAACCGGTCGATCACGACGTGGCGGCGCAGCCCGCGCACCAGCGCGAACACCGGCAGCTGTCCCCCGGCACGACCCCGGCTGACGCGCACGCCCGTATCCTCGGCGAGATCCACAACGCGGCCGTGGTCGAGGAGCACACCGGCGATGCCCCTACCGCCGCGGACCAGAGTCGCGGCGTCGGCGCGGCCCACAACGCCGGCGACCGGAGTCGCGGCACCGGTGAGGCGCACGGCGTCGCCGCGCGGGCCGCGCTTGAGGAACGTAGCCGGATCGCCGGTGAGGTGCACGACGTGGCGGGGCACGGGCTCGCCACAATCGCGATGCAGGCGGGTGTGGCGCTGCTGATGTTCGAGGAGCGTCCCGAGCAGGCGCGCGAGTCGCTGGAGGCGATCCGCGAGACGAGCCTGCAGGCGCTGAACGAGCTGCGAGCCACTCTCGACGCCATGCACCCGATGCCCTCGCAGGAGCTGCACCGCATGATCGACGGCGTCCGCGCGGGCGGCCTGCCCGTCGACCTGGAGCTGGGCGAGCTGAGCACGACGATGCCCGCGCACGTCCACGCCGCCGTCTACCGGGTCGTCCGGGAGTCGCTGACCAACGTCATTCGGCACGCCGGGCCGACCAGGGCCCTTGTCCGGGTGGCCCACGAGCCGTGCGCGGCCGGAGTCTGCGGCGACCTGGTGGTGGAGATCGCCGACCGGGGCGCCGACACGGCCGCCCTCCCGCCCGACGAGGTCCGAGAGCGAACCGGCCCACCGGCGATCCACGAGGACCAAGGTCACCTGGGCGCGCAGGCCGCTCGCGAGGACCGGAGCCCGGCCGGCATCGGGGCGGTACGAGAGGGACGCGGCCTCACGGGCATGCGGGCGCGGGTGGAGGCCGCCGGCGGCACGCTCAGCGCGGGTCCCCGCGAGGGCGGCGGTTTCCGCGTGGTGGCCCGCTTCCCACGGGCGATCGTGTGATCAGGGTCGCCCTCGCCGACGACCAGGCCGTCGTCCGGATGGGGCTCCGGGTCCTGATCGAGCGCGAGAACGACCTGGAGCTGGTCGGCGAGGCGGCCGACGGCAAGGCGGCCCTGGAGATCGTACGGCGGGCCCGTCCCGACGTGTTGCTGCTCGACATCCGGATGCCGGGCATGGACGGGCTCGACACCCTCCGTGCCATCGCCGCCGATCCGGACCTGCGGACCACCCGGGTCGTGGTGGTGACCACCTTCGAGCTCGACCGGTACGTCTTCGAGTCGTTGCAGGCGGGGGCGAGCGGTTTCCTGCTCAAGGACAGCGCCCCCGACGAACTGGTGCACGCCGTACGCGTGGTGGCCTCCGGGGAGGCGCTGCTCTCCCCGTCGGTGACCCGGCGGGTGATCGGCATGTTCGGCCAGCACCTGACCGCCGACGGCGTGACCCCGCTGGCCGGACTGGACCAGCTCACTCCCCGGGAGCGCGAGATGGTCGCCTGGGTCGCCACCGGGCGGTCGAACGAAGAGATCGCCAAGGAGCTGGTGATCAGTCCCGACACCGTGCGCACCCACGTGAGCCGGGCCATGGTCAAACTGCACGCCCGCGACCGGGCCCAGCTCGTCGTCTTCGCGATCAGGGCGGGCCTCTCTATCCCCTGAGGAAGCCCTCGTAGTTGCGCTGCTGGAGCTGGCTCTCGATCTGTTTGACCGTGTCCAGCCCCACCCCGACGATGATCAGGATGCTGGCCCCGCCGAACGGGAAGTTCTGCTGCGTGCCGGGATCCCGGAGCAGGATGAACGCGATGATCGGGATCATCGAGAGTACGCCCAGGTAGACGGCTCCCGGCGCGGTCATCCGGTTGAGAACGTAGTCGAGATACTCCGCGGTCGGCCGTCCGGGCCGGAGACCCGGCACGAACCCGCCGTACTTCCGCATGTTGTCGGCCACCTCCACCGGGTTGAACGTGATCGACACGTAGAAGAACGCGAAGAAGATCACGAGCACCAGGTAGGTGACCATGTAGACGGGGTGATCGCCGGAGACGAGGTAGCGCTGGATCCAGGTGGACACCGGGTTCGCCTGCGCGCCGGACAGCGACACCGCGAGCTGCGGGATGTAGAGCAGCGACGAGGCGAAGATGACGGGGATGATCCCCGCCTGATTGACCTTGAGCGGAATGTACGTCGAGGTCCCGCCGTACATTCTGCGTCCGACCAGGCGTTTGCCGTACTGGACGGGGATGCGGCGCTGGGCCTGTTCCACGAAGACCACCGCGGCGATCAGGAAGACGCCGAGCACCAGCATGATCACGAAGGCGAACGGGTTCTGCCGCAGGATGTTGGTCAGGTAGGAGGGGAAGACGGCGATCACCGAGGTGAAGATGAGGATCGACATGCCGTTGCCGACTCCCCGGTCGGTGACCAGCTCGCCGAGCCACATGATCACAGCGGTGCCGGCGGTGATCGTGATCACGACGGTGGCCACGGTGAGGAATTCCTGGTCGACCAGCAACGGTTCCCGGCACGAGGGGAAGATCTGCCCTGACCGCGCCATCGCCACCACGGCGGTGGCGTTGAGCAGCGCGAGCCCGATCGTCAGATATCTCGTGTACTGCGTGACCTTCGCGGTGCCGGCGTTGCCCTCCTTCTTCAAGGTCTCCAGGCGCGGGATCACCACCGTGAGAAGCTGCATGATGATGCTCGCCGTGATGTACGGCATGATGCCGAGCGCGAAGACCGACAACTTGAGCATGCCGCCACCGCTGAAGAACTGCACCATCGCGTAGATGTCGGCCGCACCGCCCGACTGCGCCTGAGTCAGGCAACGCTCCACGTTCGCCAGGTGGACGCCGGGCGCGGGAAGCAGTTGCCCGAGCCGGAACAGCGCGACGATCCCCAGCGTGAACAGCAGTTTCCCGCGCAGCTCACGGGTGCGGAACACGCGGGCGAAAGTGGTCAGCACGGCGCCACAGCGCCCTCATCGGCAATCACAGCGGCGATTCTCGCCAACGCACCCCCGCGCGGGCATCCGCTCAACCGAGGCTCCGCCGTACGCGAATCCGCGTACGGCGCAGCCTCGGGCGCAGGTCAGGGGACGAGCGTCTGGCCGCGCATCGTGCCCTCGACCACCTTGGCGTACGTCTGCGCCACCTCGCTCATCGGTGTCCCCTGGTATCCCTTGAGCCCCAGGTTGTCGAGGGTCTCCTGGATCCAGCCCGGGCTGACGACGTTCAGGCGGATCCCTCTCGGCATCTCCGGCGCGGCGCTGCGGACGAAACCCTCAAGCCCGGAGTTCACGATCGCGCCCACCGCGCTGCCCGGGATGTGGTCCACGAAGGTGCCCGCGGTGAGGGTGATGGACCCGTCGTCACGCACCTCGCGCAGCGCCCGCCGTACCAGGGACACCTGCCCCAGCAACTTGCTCCGCAGGCCGGCGGCCACATCCTCGTCGGTGAGCCGCTCGATCGGTGTCAGCGGCGCGTTCGCCGCCGCGCAGACCACCGCGTCCACGTCGCGCACGGAGGCGAACAACGCGTCGATCGAACCGGCGTCATCCAGGTCGACCTTCACCGAACCGCCCCGCGAGGCCCGCACGACCTCGTGCCTGCCCTCCAGCGCGGCGACCACCCCGACTCCGATGGTCCCGGTCGCACCGATCACGATTACCTTCATCTCGCAGCCCGCCCGTCGTGATAGAGATCATCCATGCCTTACTTCGCTCATGTCGATCCCGCCGACTCTCCCGTGGCCATGGGCGGCTACACCCAGGCCATGTCGGTCAAAGGAGCTTCCCACCTGCTCTTCGTGAGCGGTCAGATCCCGGAATCACGCTCCGGAGAGGTGCCGGAGGACTTCGAGGACCAGTGCCGGCTCGTCTGGCACAACCTCACGGCCGCTCTGACCTCGGCCGGCCTCAGCGTGAACGACCTGGTCAAGGTTACGACCTTCCTGTCCGATCGCAGATACGCCGCCATCAACGGAGACGTGCGCCGCGAGATCCTGGGTGACCACCGGCCCGCGCTCACAGTGATCATCACCGACATCTTCGACGACCGCTGGCTGCTGGAGATCGAGGCCATCGCAGCCGGATGACGCGCGCCTTCCCGGAGACCAGGTCCTCGGAATCGGCTCAAACCGCTACCCACGTGGGGCGTACATGATGACGAGCACGCCGAGCAGGCAGACGCCCGCTCCGACGACGTCCCACCGATCCGGCCGGAATCCGTCCACCAGCATGCCCCAGCCCAGCGAGCCCGCGACGAACACGCCTCCGTAGGCCGCCAGGATCCGGCCGAAGTCGGCATTCGGCTGCAACGTCGCCACCAGCCCGTACAGCCCCAGGGCGACGAATCCCGCACCGATCCACAGGACCCCCCGCTGCTCCCGCACGCCCTGCCACACCAGCCAGGCGCCCCCGATCTCGGCGAGCGCGGCCAACACGAACAGCAGCAGCGAACGAGCGACAGTCACGACGACGACTCTACGAGCCGGACGGGCGTGCCCTGATGCGTGCCCTGATGCCTGCCCTGGTGATCGTGGCAGCCTCGGCCGCTCCGCGACGACCGGTGGTCAACGGGTGGGCGTGCCCGGAGTGATGTCCTTGAGGAAGGCGACTCCATCGGTCTCCCCCAGCTGATCGGGATCCAGCGGAAAGTACCCGTAGTCGGTGGCATCGTCGGTTCGCAGGGCCGGTTCGGTTCCCATGTCGTCGAGAGCTGCGGCCAGGCGTTCCGAGTTGATGACGTAGCGGTTCGCCGGGAGCGTGGACAGGATTCCCTCAAGGGTGTCGGCCTGCGGCGTGTCGAGTCCCTGGTGCCGCGCGGCTCCGAGGGCCGAGGCCACGAACGCGTACTGGTCGCCCAGCCGGGTGTTGACGATCGCCCCGGCGCTCCACCACTCCAGCACCCGGCCCTGCAAGGACCCCCAGCCCGGCGGTAGTCGCCATTGGCTCCTGGCCTTCTGAAGGTGCCGGTTGTGGGCGAAGACCAGGGTCGGACCGCGCCGTGCCTGTCCGTCCACAATGGCGTTGAGATTCTCGGCCATCATCGCGTCCCGCAGGCTCATGAGCCGCAGGAGGCGCATCTCGGACGTGTCGGCCATCGAGACGTGGTACCGAAGCAGCCCCAGGGCGGTACGCCCGTGAAGACACGCCCGCCACCAGTCGTCCTGCGACGTCGCGGAGATCAGGCGTGGGGACTCCGACATGAGCAGGGTCAGAAGGTCGTCCGCGATCAGGCGCAGCTTCGCGACGTCGGCGGACGATCCCACCGACCGGGAAGGGTCCATGACCGCCTCAGGGGTGGTCCAACGCGCATCGTCGCCGATCAGACGATCGATGACGTGAGCGGTGCAGGGGATCAGATCGGCGTCCAGCCGGGCCGCGAGGTAGCCGTGGAGCGCGGTGAGCACTCTCCTGGGACTGTCGGCGCCGGTCATCTCGATCGGTGCGTCGAACCCGAAGAACCGGAGCCGGTCCGCGGCGGGGGTGTCCCGGTTGTACTCCCTCATCCAAAGGACGAGCTCGCGGGCCGCCGCCGACTGGCCGAATCCAGGGCTGAAGCCCTGCCGCATCACGTCATCGAGCGACCCCGCACCCTCCGCGACGAACTCGTCGACCATCAGACCGGCCACGCAGTCGCTCTCGATCGCGATCGACCGGTAGCCCTCGTGCTCGACGAGATGCTGGAACAGCTGGTTGCGCAGCCGTGGAAACGCCTCCTCCCCATGCGTCGGCTCCCCGAGGCCGAGGAGGCGGGGCCTCGTCGGGAGCGACTGGAGAAACTCGGCGAACGCGACTTCGACACCGCCGGCGACACCGACATCGGCGAGGGCCCAACCGGCGGCTTGCACTGAAGCGCGAGTGGTCATGGCGGATCCCGTCTCTCTCGATGCGCTGGCGATACCTTCTACCGTATCGTTGAACCTTCAGTTGAAACTTTTCTCGTTCTGAGGGCGTCCAACCGCGGCTGATCTCAACCACAGGGGGCAGTGTGCGCCGTGAGCGACTACGGCCGGTCGACCTGGCACGTGAACACGGCTTGTCCACGCAGGCCGTACGAAACTATGAAGAAGCGGGCATTCTCCCGCGAGCAGACCGCACACCGCACGGGTACCGGGTCTACACCCCCCTGCACGCCCTGGCGCTTCGCGTCTTCGCCGCCCTGATACCGGCATTCGGCCACCAGACCGCGACGGCGATCATGCGGGCCGTGAACCAGGGCGCGGTCGAGGACGCCCTCACGCTGATCGATGAGAGCCATGCGCAACTCCTCAACGACCGGACAACGCTCGCGGCCGTCGAGAAAGCACTCCGTGACCTGGCGCCGCCTGGACTGCCCGCCCCGCCCCACCCCGGAGCCACCTTTGTCGGGCCGCTTGCCCGGCAGCTGGGAATCCGGCCCGCGACCCTGCGCAAATGGGAGCAGGCCGGCTTGATCCACCCGCAACGAGACCCCAGGACCGGTTATCGCGTCTACGCGGCCACCGACGTTCGGGACGCCCACCTGGCTCACCAACTCAGGCGCGGCGGATACCTGCTGAACCAGATCGCCCCGCTCCTCGCCCAGGTACGCGCAGCCGGCGGCGTGGCACCCCTCGAAGCCACTCTGAACGACTGGCACGGCCGGCTCACCCTGCGCGGCCGCTCAATGCTGGCAGGCGCCGCCGAACTTCACACCTACCTGCGGAGTACGGCGGAAAGCCTCCGGAGTACGGCGGACAGCACCGCCGCACCATCGCCGGGCCCGGCCTGAGCACAGAAGACCCCCGCAACCGCTTCCCGCAGGTCAGTTCTCGGCCTGCGAAGTCTCAACTGCGCCATCGCCTGCGAGCCGCGACTGCCTGCCGTCCGGGGGCGGGCGAACCCGCTACGGACAGTTCGAAGTCGGCATCAGCGTCACAGACGCACGATAACCGTAGGCCGGAAAGCCTGAGTCTCCGACGGGCTGCCACCGATCGTGTGAAGCGATCACGAACCGCAACCAGCGATTACCGAGAAAGGCTAATCGATAAATTAGCCGATTATGGATTCATTTCCTGTGGCGACCACTGACTGAATGAGCTAATGTGTCGACATATCAGGATGATCTACCGATGTCGTGATTGATCGCACGGGGTGATCAATGTCAGCCGATCAGAACGACGATTGGACCGAGCGATCCCGTTGTACAGATTCCGGCTGGACGCCGAGAGAAATCCTGCCGTGCAAACAGGTGGTCAGGCGCCACGACATCCACTTTCACTCCTACTTTGGAAGGTCGTCATGAAATACGCTGTAATCGCTTTGCTCGCCCTCGGGTCGGCGCTGGTGGCCGGCCCCGCCCATGCGAATACGCCGGTCGATTCCTCTCGACCGGTCATCGGGTCGGTGGAAGGGTCCTGGCTGCCGTGGCCAGGGCCGCGCTGCCCGGAGCGGGCTCCGGCCGGCGCGACCTTCGTCCGCGTCGTCCAACCGCCGTACGGGCTCGCCTATGACCTCTACACATCGCAGAGAGCGGACGGGTCCACGATCTATCACCAGGTCTACTGCCCGCGATAACCATCGGCCGAGCCCATACTGTCGTTCACGGCCATCGCTCTGACCTCCTTCGATCCTGTGCTTTCGCACTCGGAGGATCACGCGATGGCCGTCCGCATTTCACGACGCCACGCCATCCGGCTGACGAAGCTCATACATCCCGGCCCTTGCCCAGGTGCGGGGATTCGACCACGGCATGACTCTCTTCGGCGGGTTCGGGTGGCACGGGCGAGATCACTCGGTTCCGGCCCGCGCGACATCGTTCCGGACTGTTCCGAACTGTTCGAGACGGCCGAATACCTTGATTGCGCACGCCGCGATCCCTTCAATGAGGCATCGTTCGTGTCCGCAGGACTCTGTGAACTCCTCGGGCGGCGGACCAACCCATTCCTGCGTTAGGAGTCGATATCAGGTCTGGGAATCGCGCCCAAGAATCTGTCCGTATCAGTTCGGGAGAAAGTAGGACCGTTCCGATGAACGGCTCTGTCACCCATCCTCGCCTGGAAATTGACGCCGTGATTCATCCGCCTATTCGATTCTCGGTCATCGCAATTCTGTCCAGGCAAAAAAACGTCGAGTTCGGCAAGATGCGCGATGCGGTCGGCATCAGCTCGGCCGTTCTGTCGAAGCACATGACATCGCTGGAGGCAGCTGGATACATTCACGTCCAGAAGGGATACGTAGGCAGGCGGCCGCGCACCTGGCTTTCCATAACGGCGTCGGGGTCTGACGCGTTCGAACGGCACACGGCCGCGTTGCTGGCGATCTCGCGAGGTCCGACCTGAAGGCAAGGACAACCGGAATCGGTTGATCTCGGCGTGCCGGCCACGGAGTTCCAGGGTTCTAGGACTCTCCCGTCCACCCGCCCGCTGTTCCCCACGGGCTGATCGCCGGGTCGGACATGGGGAAACCGCAGGCGAACGCCAAGAGCGGGCTTCGGGCGCCGCCCGGTCGGAAATCAGCCAACGGCATCCCCCAGGGAACCAGCCCGCCGAAAATGGATCCGGCGAGCCCACGCCCGCCCGCGGCCAGCCACATGCTGTGCGCGGCCACCCCTGCCTGATGCATGGCCAGCCTGTGGGCATGGGCGCCGGCTGCCGCGATGGGGGGAAGATCGCATGTGACCACGGTTACGAGGGCCGCGTCGGCGAACTCATCCTGCAGCAGCCAATCGCGGGCTGGGGGAAGCTCAAGAAGGAAGGTGAGCTGCCTGCCGGCGGGGTCCACGTCGTAGAGTCCGGGCCGCAGCCCCTCCACCCGGTAGGCGGCGGCCAGGACCTGGACCTGCGGAACCGTTGCCGCCGTGTCGAGAGCCGCCCGTGCCGACGACGGAGCCTGGAGGACGCCGGCCATCGTCGCCTGGTCGATGCCGACCTGACGGTAGAAGCGGGTGGCCTGACGCAGGGCCAGTACGGTCTTCGGGTCGACCGTGGGCACGCTCGCCGGAGGAAGGTGATGCGCGTGGGCTCTCTCCGCAGGAGGGTTCCCCCGCCATGCCCGGCCGGTCCTGTCCTGGTGATGAGACCGCGTGATGAGGTCGTTCACGATCTTCATCGGCCGGTAACCGGGAGTCCAACTAGTCATGGGCGGCGCTCTCTCGTTCGGGACCGATGCTCGTACGGCGGAGCGTGAGCACACTGGTGACGGGCGTTTGCTGGGCATCGAGGTCGAGGAGGTCGATCAGCTGGGTGTCGTCCCACTCCGCGAGTGCCGTGACCGTCCATCCGAGATGCGCGGCCTGGAACGCCAGTTGCCAGGTCGCGACGCCGGAGTCCAGGTTGATGATCCGATATCCGAAGCTCTGATACTTCTCTACGAGCTTCAAGCAATCACCGGCCAGGACCAGCACGGCGTCCGCCTGAGTCCCGGCACCCGGGACGGCGTCGGCAAGGTGCTTCGCGGGCACCGCGATCCGGCTACGCAGCAGGAGGTTGGCCACCGAGTCGTATACGTGCACCACCGGTTCCAGCCCCGCCCGGTTGGATTCCAGGGGTATCAGGTAGGCCGTCTGGGAGCCCATGTTGCCGCCGGTGGGAGCCCAGCGACGACGGGTGGACGACCGCGATGTCGTCGCGGGGATGATCTCGCGGATACCGAAGGAGAACTCCAGCAGAGCCTTCAGCTCCGAGCCGGCCTCGCCGGCGGCGTCGATCGGCTGCCAATCACGCGGGCGGTCGAAGAAATGGAGTTCGATGTTCGAGGTGCTGTAGTGGCCCTGGTGCGCGCCGGGCGGGATGTACCGGCGAGGTGGCAGGGTGACTTCCTGTTCGAAGGCGACCACGATCAGGTCGTCCTTCTCGATCGGTTCGGTGCCCGGCAGGCAGGACACGCACCCGGGAAGCTGGACGAAGGTCTCGACCTCGGCCGTCCAGGCGCTGAAGTCGATGACGGTGACCGCCGACTCGTCGTAGAGCGACTGCACCCCTGTCGCCAGGCCGCACACCTCGTTGCTCAGCATTCCTGCCAACAGGTCTTCCTGCCAGGGGAGGATCGTCGCGGCCTCGTCCGAACGCTCCAGCGGACGCTGCGCGCGATAGCACGGCAGGCAGCCGGACCAGCCGTCCTCGAAGAGCGGGCTGATCAGGGCACCCGAGCCGGTCACGGAGACGAGGAACCAGCGTCCGCCGCTCGCCCGCACGAAGGTGTCGAAGGCGGTCATCCCGTCCAGGTCCAGCGTGCCGTCGTCGATCACGACGGCGATCGGAGCCAACGGCAGAGGGGCGGGGCCGAGGGGCACCTCCTCCTCCCGCGTCGATGTCACGCCGCACTCGCCGAGCGCCCGTACCAGCGTCGATCGCAGCGTGGAGGGGGGACCCGCGACCACGACCGGCTGCCGCGCCAGCTTCAGGGCCGCGTGCACGCCGGAGGGATTGCTCCGGGTGGAATCCACATTCCTGCTCAGATAGCTCAGCACGTTCGCCGGAACAGGAGTGTGCTCCAGCGCGCGCGTCTCCTCGGGCGTGGGAGCACACTCCAACATGCCACAGGAGTACAGCAGCGAAAGAGCCGTCCTGACGATGTCTGCGGAGGGGAGGCCGAGCGACTCGGCTATCTCCGCCGCGGAGCGCCGCCCGTCCAGGAGGGGAAGCAGCCGCCGTACGAATTCGACATGCCGGCCGCTGAAGAGCTGGGGTTTGGCGATGCCCTCGACGAGCAGTTCGCCCTTGCGCACCTCCGCGATCACGAGTCCGTCCACGACCTTGAGGTGGTCCGGAAGCGACAGCTGTGGGTCCCGGGCGATGGCGGCGGCGATATGCCGCGAGTCCATGGTGCCTTCGGTGTTCACGCGTCCCTCCTTGATCCGGCGCCCGCAACGGTGAGATGGTCGGCGAGACCGCGCCACGAGCGGTCTCGCCGCGAGATCGACGTCGAGACGGGATAGCAGCGGGGGCACCCGTGCACCCCCACCGTCCGCCCCTGCAGGAACTGGGATTTCGCCAGGTTCACGGCCCGGTAGGCACCGTGTGTCCCGGTGTCGCCGCTGTGCAGCGCGGCCAATCCCCACTGCGCGAGCCCAGCGGCCGTCAGCACATGGGAGGGCAGGTGGCCACCAGGCCCCGCTGGGTCCCTGGCGTAGAAGGCGTGCAGGTCGGACAGCGGCTTGCCGACGGTCGAATGCTGTATGGACCGGCGTTCGAAGCACTCGGCACACGCTCCGGTCCCTCCGGGGAGGGCCAGCGGACCGGCTCTGAGCCAGCGCGTCTCATGCACCACGGGGACGAAGGACGCACCCCACTTTCCGACCAGCTCGCCGACCGTCACCACCAGCTTCGAGTCATGCCGCGAGGTCACCAGAACGTAGGCGTCCGCGCGTGGCAGAAGACTGGTCAGCACGCCGTGCCCCTGGGCGAAGAGAGTCGGCTCGCCGTCCACCCCCCGCCGCTGGAGCACCGTGGCCACGTCGGCCGCGAACGGCCCGATGGCGATGACATGTGTCGTGTTCATCTCATTCTCCGGACTGGTCAGGCGAAGGGTTGCGGCCACGGGTTGAGGTCCGGCTCGGCGTGCACCGGCAGGCCCATGCGCTCGGGGGCCGTGTAAAGCCTGGGGGTGCCCAGGAACCGCGCACGATGGGCGAAGCTCAGCGGGACGAGTTCGGGGACGATGACCCGCACCACACGCAGACCCGTCGCCCTGGCCTCGTCGGAGGTGATGTCCACGGCGTAGACCGTGCACCCTGCGTCCTGGAGCTTGCCCACCACCCATGACAGGCGCTCGGCTGGGGAATCCGGAACCACGGGGACCATGTCGGAGAGCCGACGCCGGTGCGGGGAGTCCAGGAGGAAGTCGAACGCGTGCTCACGTTCCGCCACCGCCATGTGAACCGCGCCGTCGAACACGTCGATGAAGTCGTCCAGCGGTTTGTCGTGCGGCTTCTGGTACTGCATGGCCAGCCGCCCGGAGGACGACTCGCGCATCACCTTGAGCACGGCCTGCCGGGGATCGAGCTCCGTGGCGCACATCACGTAGGTGCGCACCTTCGTCGCCTGGGGATCTATGTCCACGCTGTAGACCGTCGGAATGCCCAGGTCGGTCGTCGCGTCGAAGAAGTGGGTTTGCAGGCCGGACCTGGAGGAGACCTCCAGCGCCTGGTCCAAGGCCGGGTCGGAGACGTCGATCTCGATCCTCGGTAGCGCCAGCCGCTGCAGCCAGGTGAGCGCGATGCTGTCCCGCTCGACACACTCGAGCACGGCGCCCAGCAGGGCGCTGTCGTAGTCGAAGTGCGCCGCCGTGCCCGTCGAGATGGGCAGCCAGAACCGTTCGCCGCGGCTCACGACGGGGATGTGCAGGTAGACCATGGCAGCCGGCACCCATCGAGGTTCCCCGCTGCCCAGGTCCACACCGCGAACCCAGCGCATCGGCGCGTCCGGGTCGGGAGCCACGAGCGGGCAGGCTGGGGCGGCCAGTTCGGACTCGGAACACCGCGGAACCCGGTTCAGGTCCAATGCCTCGTCCCCGAGGGAACGCGCGCTGGCCCACAGGAACTGCTCCGAGTCCCACAGGCAGCTGGAGTAGCGTTCGATCGCCTCGACCGTGGCGGTCAGCCTGGCGGTCTCCTCGGCAAGTCCGCTGCCCGCGCCGTCCAGAGCAGCCCACGACATGACCTGGGGCGCGTCCACCGTGCCGGGCAGGATCGACCCGAGATTACCCATGCCCGCGGTACATACCGGGAAGCGCTGCCGTCCGGTGGTCATCGGGATGCGAGTGACGAGGTTGATCAGGGCGCCCCGGGCGTCGACGAGCGAATCCAGCCGCCGCAGCGCGGCCTCAACGGTGGTCGGCGGCGGGCCGGCCATTGGATCGGTGCTCACTCGCATCGGCATCCTCCTTCGGTGTTCCACCCAGCAGGGCGGCGAGTACGGCTTCGTCACCCGGCGTGATCCCCAGCCGGTTGTTGTGCAGGTGCAGTAGGTGGAACACCCACTGCCAAATGGTGAGAGGCACACCGCCGGCGATCGCCTCGGAGGCGGTCGTCCGGATCGCGCCGCCGTACCTTTCTGCGTCCTGTATGAGGTGCGGGGGGAGAGTGTCCCCGGCGGCGGCGACGGCGGGCTCCAGGCGGGCGGCCGACGAGGCCGCAGCCGTACGGCCGGCGGGTGCGAAGGGTTCGTCCCCGCCTGTCCAGTACCAGAGGTACTTGGACCAGAACAGCTCATCCGCGCCGGGCAGGCAGTGCCGGAGGGCGTTCTTCATCGTCAGCGCCGCGAGGGCCTGACGCTGGAGATAGTCGAGGCCTTCGCCGACCGCCCGCAACGTGATCTCACTGGAGAGCATGAAATTGCCCTCGGCCACCCGGACACCTTCGACGCCACCGTACCGGCGCAGCTCGGGCTCGTAGAGCCGGACGTCGACGGCTTCCCAGTAGTCCATGGGCGGTGCCCCCGGCACGGACACGACCGGTGTACCCGGTTCGGTCTGAACCTTGCGCAGGAAGTCGGGAAAGCGGCTGACGAGGTCGGTGTAGACCTCGTCCAGGAGCCCGGCCGGCCCCTGAACGCGCAGCCTGACGTGCGGGCCGCCGACGTCGAAATACCGAAGGAAGAACCAGCGGTCCCGCTCGGTTTCGGTCTCGATCAGGCCGCGCGCCCCTGCCACGATCTCCTGGACCACGCTGTCCAGCCGATCGAAGGCGCCGGGATAGATCGCGCAGTAGAGCCAGGAATTCATGATCGGCACCCGTCCCAGCTCATGTGGGCGACGTACTCCGTTGTGCGCGGATGTCCGTCGATCACGGGCGAGTTCTCCCCGAGCCGGGGGAGAGCTTCCTCCATGATGAGGATCTCCTTCGCCGAGAGCGAGTCCAGCAGGCCCGAGACCGAGAGGGGCACGGCGCTGGACAGCCAGAGCGGCTTGCGGGACTTGGCGAACAGGTCGGGCTCCGTGGTTCCGCGGCGCACGAAGAGCTCATCCGCGAGCCCGTGCGCCCGTGCCCAGTCGCGATAGGCCGCGAAGGTCAGGGCCGGGGTGGACGCTTTCACCTCGGCCAGCAGTTCTTCCGCGCTCACCATCCAGTGCGCTCTACGGGTGACCACGTCGCCGACGCGTTCGCGAGGGCGGTGCACGACTCCGGTGGGCCGCTCAAGACGGAGCAACAGCGAGGCGGTGCCCGACACTTCGGGAGCCGTGCAGTACCACGGGCTGGCGATGGTGGACAGCACGTTGGCGGGGCCGTCCAGTATGCGGCGGGGAACGAGACCGGAGTAGAAGGGAACGACAGGGCCGTGCTCGTCCTCCACGACCAAGGTTCCCGAGCGCTCGTCCAGCCGGATCCGCAACCGGTCCAGCACCACCGGCTCTCCCGCCGGGACCAGCCCGCCGCCGATATCGAGCGCGGGGACACGGCCCGTGCATCGCGCTTGGACGGTATTCCAGTCCGAGGCCACGTTGAGTTCCAGAGGCCGTGAACCCTCCGGCGCCAGATGGTCGAGCCACGCCTGGAGCGGGTCTTCGAGGAGCCGGGGGGCCAGCAGCTTGCGGAAGCGGGCGGTCACGCCTCCGGTGCCGTCCATGATCTGGTTCAGGACGATCACCTGTTCCTGATCTTCCAGGGTGGCGAGCTGGAACAGGATCGCGAAGGCGGGCCGGAGCATCGAGGGCCCCTGGCCGATGTCGAGGAGCGGAGCGTCGGACAGCCGGACGTCGATGTTGCGCCGCAGATGAGGGCCGGGCGTGGTCATGTAGAGGGAGAGGAATGCCGGCAGCGAGAGAGAATCATGGACGGGCGCGACATGTCGTCGCCAGAACTCCAGTGTGCTCGCGTACTGCGGCAGGACGTTCAGATAGGCCGACAGCCGTCGGCCATAGCCGGAGAGGGCGTCCTCGACCCACTTCGGCAACGCGGGCAGGGGGTCATCCCTGACGACGTCTTCCCGCACGGCCAGGTCGGGGACCCGTGGCGCCGTGGCGGTGGCCGTGGCCTCGTCGAGTTCCACGGCCTGGCGCGTGATGCGCGAGGCGAGAGCCGCGCGCAGCCGGGGCGCGGCTTCGGGCATCTGAAGCATGCCCTCTCGCATGTCACGCATCGCATCGGCCACTTCCGTCCCCATCGCATCCGTCACGCCGGGCGACTCGGCCAGCGCCGTCATCGCGTGGTGGGCGTCGTAGTCGTCCGGAGCCCAGGCCGATTCCAGGCGGAGAAGTCCCGAGTCGGTCAGCCGGGCCACCCGAGACCAGGACGCCCGCGAGTCGTCCCTGCGAAGTGCGGCGAGTACTTGGTCACCGGACATGCCATGGGGCACCGCGCGTGCCTGTTCGCGGTGGACGGTCATGTCCGTCAGCAAATCCTCGCGCCAGAAGAAGCTGTTGGTCTGCGTGTGGGAGTACGTGGCTCGCAGCATGCGGGTGCCGTCAAGCCGCCGGGAAGGATGGAAACGCAGGTGGCGGCCGGCGGACTCGTGCGCGCAGAAACGCTGGAGGAGCCGAAGATAGAGAGCCTGAGGCAGGGTCGCGACCGCCTGGTAGGAACCTCCTTCCGCGCTGCCTCCGGGACCTTCGCCGCCGATCGAGCACACCGCCACCGGGCTGAACCAGCCGAGGGGACTCGTCTTGACCGTCGCACGCACGAAGTAGTTGAAGAGCGTGCGTACCAGTTTCCGCCTCGTCTTGGCCCCCGCACGGGCCGGATCTCCCCGCAGGACGGTGGCCGTGACCTCCGGCGAGACAAGGGAGAGAGCCTTGATCATCTCATCCGTGCCGGCCTGCTCGATCAGCTTGGCCTCGGCCTCGGCGAGTTCCGCTTCGAAGATCTCCGTGTAGGCCGTCGTGGCCGCCTCGGACCGCTCCAGGAACGCCAGCCACCGCGTCAGCGCCTGCCGCGCATCCGGAGCGAGCCGGGTCGCCACCCGATTTCGCGCGTCCTCGGAGATTCGCGGGACGCGGCCGTTGTGCACATCCCTTCGGAGGCCTACCGCGGCACGGCGCTCCTCGGCGGGCAGGGTGGGCACGAGTTCGTACAGCGCGTCGGCCAGCGGGTCCGTGAGCGTTTCCAACTGGAGCCTGCACTCACGCATCTCGTCTAGCGCGGCCATCGCCCGGCCCGCCCGGAGCATGTAGGGCCCTGTCGCCGCGTATCCGGAGAAGCGCACGAGGGCGAAGGGCGCGATGGCCGCGGATTCCAGGAATCTCATTCCTATCCCCCCACCGATGCGACGAACCGAGCGACGAGCAAGGCCACGACAGCCAGGTAGGCGAGCGCCAGCAGGCCGTATCCGAGATAAAGCAGGCGAAGCCGGCGACTGGCGAGCTCGTGGTGATGCGAGGAGGGAAGACGGAGAACACGGGTGAGCAGGTACTGGATCGCCCTGCGACGGAACGAGTGATGGCCGGTCGCCGCCTCGATCGCGTGTAACCCGTCACTCGGCAACAAAGGGTTGACGTCGTTCGCGAGGGTCAACAGAAGGGTGTACGCGACCGCCGCGGCGAGCGCGCGGAGCGTGGGGTCATCTGCGGCGAAGGCCAGCGTTCCCGCTATGCCGGCGTTCAGCGCGTCGACGACGATCCCCGACGTGGTGATGACGACCAGCGGTGTACGGCGGTTGAGCCGGTAGGCGTGTGAACGATCGACATACGGTCTGGGCAGAATCCAGAACCAGAAGGCGATCCCCGCCTCGGGAACCGGCACACCGTAATAGCGGCAGGCCAGCCAGTGGCTGGCCTCATGCATCGTCAGGTGGAGCAGCAGGACGAGCGGGATCGCGATCGAGGCGCTCCCGAGGGCCCCGACGTCGAGCAGCCGGGTCGCCGCCAGTACGGCCACGCCGACCGCCAGCAGGGCGACCACGCAGACGAAGGCCGCGGCGGCGATTCGCGTCAGGCTCCGGGGCGTCGCGGGCCTGCCCGAGACCGCCGGTGGAGAGGAGTCACGCACCAGCACGAGCCGCCGCATGGGTATCTCCGCCAGAACCCGGGCAGCCCGGCCACGCAGGCCTTTCGCCGGGGGTGGGACGTCGAGCAGCCCCATCTCGCGGATCTCCGACAGGAATCTCGTGACCGTACGCGCCGCGACGGACTCCTCGACCTGGAACAGGTAAGCAAACTTCTGAGCCAGATAGCCGGCGGTGACGCCTTTTTGCAAATGCGGGACGAACATCCGCGCGCTGCGGCCGAGCTGAAAATATCGCCCGATGTCCTTCCGGTACAGGAGCACACCGGGATTGTTTTCGGAAACAATCTCCACAGACGGGGCGAAGGCGACCGGGAGATCCCAGGCCGGCTGCGCGTCATCCACCAAACCGGATGCGGCATGGGAGCGCGGCATCGGACTGGGACCTCCCTTCTTCCTAGTCTCTCAAGCTCAGCCGGTGACGGATGAGCCAGCGGTGGAGACGGTGCCCGCGCTGCTGCACGTGCCGGTGGAGAAGGTGAAGGCGCTGCTCAGGCTGGAGCCGAACGAGCGACCGGCCTCCATCTCGTCACCGGACAGCTCACGAGCGAAGAGCTCGAAATCCGCGGCGAAATCCGGCGCGAGGCCATGATCCTGCATAGTGAATCCCTTCGATTTGCCTTTCCTTGGACAATGTGACTATTGCATGCACTGATTGATCGAGTGAAGTTGAATTTGATGTGACGTGGATCACATATGCAGCAAAGAAAAACCAGTTTCCCTTAGGGAACTAGATTAATCGATGGAACTAATTGATTATTGAGCCCATTTCATCCTGACGGCACAGGTCGCCGAGCCGTGGATCCCGGGCCGGAAGCGACTGCCGTACTTGGCCATAGAGCGACGAGACCGGCGTGCGTCGGCTGAAACCCGCAGGCCCCGCAGTACGGGGACCGTCATCAACGGCCCGCCCCGTTCGGGCCGGGTAAGACGAGCACCGGCTCTCGCGCCACCGTCAGGTCAGGTCGCTCCGAGGCTGCGGGCCGGCTCGTCACCGGTGTTCATCGCAGGGTGAGCGGGGTTTCGGATTCGATGCGGGTCAGCTTCTCCGGGTTGCGGACGTAGTATCGGTGACCCCCGGTCTGAGCTTCTCGAGACCTGAGCGTCGTTGACCGCTCTTGATGGCCCGTTAATCGCCCGGCGATGCGGGAGGAGTCCGCGAGGCCGTGGTCCGCCATCGACGAGCGAGAAAGCGACCAGCCCACCGCAACCCACGAAAGAAAAGCCGGACCAGCCCGAAGAGAAATGCGACCCCGAACAACAGAGAGCACATGAGCAGGACTTCGCCGAGCAACTCCCGATCACTCTCGCGTGCCCATTCGATGAATAGGGACGAGGCGACCATGCCCAACAGGTACCCGAGCATCGCCAATGCCTCACCGTACCTGCTTCGCATGAGCTGATCTTAGGCTGATCCCAACGCCCGGGGCTCTACGCATCCATCCGAAGCTTCCGGGCCGAAGTAAGGCCGTACGGAACTGGCGGTCCCTCTAACGGTCTCCGCGGGCAAAGGTGACGATTGCGATAGCCTCGATCGGAGTTGAAACTGGGGGGGTGAGTCGCGCGGTGCCGGAGCCACTCGACGACGCAGAGCTCGATCGCCACATAAACGAGACGCTCGCGCTCATGGAGCCGCTGCGGGCGGGGGAAACGCCCCACGGACACGTGCGGGGCGAGCCGGAAGTCCACGGTGAGACCCAGGACGGACAGGTACGCGTGGTCGTCCGCCCTGGGGTCGTCGAGCTCATAACCCTCGACCCCCGCCTGCTGCGACTCCCCCCGGACAGGCTCGCCGAGCTGGTACGGGAGGCCGCCAACGTGGCCATCGCCGATCTCCTCGGCCGCTCCTCCGCCGACGTGCCCGATCTGGCCGAGTTGTCCAGGACGCTGCACCAGATCCGGGACGAGGCCCTGTACCGGATGGATGTCATCTCCCAGTCGATCGCCTCGGGGATGGCCAGAATCCGCGAGCGGACCTCCGTCGCCGGGGACTCCTATCCGCGGGGCTTGGAAGACCTCATCGACATGACGCGGCGCAACCTCGACGACGCGCTGGCCGGCGTGGACGGCGTGGCGGAGCCCGTGCGCGGAGAGGGAGAGGCCGCCCGAGGGCAGGTGCGGGTGGCGGTGACGGATGGCCGGGTGGAGTCGGTGCTGATCGGCCCCAAGGCGATGGCGGCGGGCTCGCATGAGCTGGCCGAGCACCTGCGCGAGGCGATGAACGCGGCTTTCGAGGAACTGCCGCGCGCCAGACGCCGCCAGGGCGCGGCCGGCGTGGACCCGGCGGAACTGGCCCGCCGGGCGCGGGAGACGCAGGGCGCGAGCATCGCCCAGATGCACGCCGCCACCCGGGCACTGCGCGACATCATGACCAGCGTCCAGGGACCGGAGTGAGGTGCTCGGTGGACTCCGAAGGAATCTTGTACAAGCCCACGCACACGGATCGGGCCGCCACGGGCGTGGGGGCGTCGGCGAAAGAGTTGCAGGAGTACCTGGCAGCCTTCGACCAGGAGCTTGCCGGGGACGGCGATGCGTTCGGCGCTGACGACCTGGGCGCCCTCATCGCGACGATCTACGGGGCCATCCATCAGATGGCTTTCGAGTCCTACGGCGACAACACCGGTGAACTGGGGACGTACGCCGGTGATCTGCAGGCGATGGGCGTCAACCAGAAGCGGAGCGAGGAAGCGGCCGGGGTCGAGGTCGACAACGTTCGAGAGAAGCTCGGGTAGTCGCCGTGGGGATGCAGCTACCCGCCGGGCTCGGCAAAGTGATGAACATGGCCGGTCGCCAATGGCCGATGAGCGACGAGGAGAAGCTTCTCAAGATGGGCTTGGCCTGGCTCGGCGTGAGCGGCGTCCTGGGAGGGCTGGCAGGTGGCGCCGACGCGCACGCCGCCGGAACCTGGTCGGCGCAGGAGGGCAAGAGCATCACCGCCGCCCGTGACGCGTGGGATGCCGAGGACTCACCGCACAAGAACCTGCTCGACGGCCTGACAGGAGCGGACATCGTCGGTCTCGGGCTGATGGTGTCCGCTGCGATCGTCCTGGTACTCAAGGTGAACTTCATCATCCAGTTGATCCAGCTAGCCATCCAGCTCTTCCAGGCGATGGCGGCGGGGCCGGCGACGTTGGGGGCGTCGACGCTGCAGATCCCCATCCTCATGGAGATCGCTGGCAGGCTGCTCGACCTGTGCATCACCATCGCTATGAACGGCGTCATGGGCGAATGAGCCGCCTCAGCCTCCCGCGAGCCCCTTCTCGTACTCCTCCAGCGCCGATTCGCGCGAGTGGTAGGAGGGGAATTCGATGACCCGGCCGTCCTCCCGCAGGACGAGGAGGGGGCCGGCGCCCAGCACACCGTCCTCCGGGTCACGGGTGCGCAGGTAGGAAACGGTGGTGTAGACGAACAGCCAGCCGTACGGCCGCTCGATCGTGGCCTCGTCGTTGACCGCGAACTCCTCCTCGCCTTCCTCGGGAGGGAACTCCCTGGCGACGTAGTCGCGGACGATCCGCTCGGCCTCTGCCCTGGTTATCACCACTGTCCTCCGTCACGCCGTCCGGTAGAAATCGAACCGGGGGAACCGCCCGTGGGGATTCGCGTTGGCCATGAGCCTCAGCTGTCCGTCCAGGTACGACATCGTGCCACCCACGTTCCCGATGTTGTATACATGCCCCGCGCCCTGGCCGCCGTGCGCCACGATGAGACCGCGGGCGCCGGGGTTGTTCGCGATCAGTTGCTCCACCTCGTCCAGGGAGCTCAGACCCGTCCGCACCTCGATGGCCTGCCGGCCGTAGACGCCGCGGGCCACGGGGATCGGCACGCCCCTGGCGCGGGCCCCGGCGACGGCGGCGCGACCTGCCAGGATGTCGTCGACCGCCATGGCGATCTCGCTGCAGTTGCGGGTGGAGCCGGTGGGATTCACGTGCCGCATGGCGACTCTGGTTTCGTACCGGCTGAGGGGTCGTCCGCCCGCATCTCTCAGGAGCCGGCTGATCTCCTGGTGGGCGGCCCGCATGGCGGTCTGCTGGGCCGCCGTCATCGGCGTGTTGCCGCCCTCCAGCAGATGGACGCGCTGGGGACGTATGCCGACCAGCGGGATCTCGCCCCGTCGCCGGGCGGCGTAGCGGGCGGCCTGGTCGTCGACCCCGGCCAGCAGCTGGCGACCGCCGCCCCGCGGGCCCCCGCGATGCGCCTTTCTCCTGAACCAGGGCGCCGCCTTGCGGAAGAGCCCCAACGCTGCCCCACCGAACTTTGCCATTCGGGATGTATAGCACGATTACCGGCACCTCATGGCGGCCTTAGCGGTCGCAGACCACCGACAGGAAGCGCACCAGCACCGCTTCCCACGCGGCGTCGGGCAGCACATTCAGGATGGCGTTGACCTTGTCCCGGGGCGACGGGAAGGGCGGCCCAGCCCACCGACTGCCCGAAACCCAGATGAACATCAAATGCACGAAATGGGATGATTCGGAACTATGGCTAAGGAGACGATTCTCAAGGACCTGAAGAGGGCAAGACGTTCCGGCAAGCCCGTGAGAATCAGCCGTGAGATCGACGGTGCGGATCGGCTCGATGCCTACGTGGTCGGCATCGGTCGCAAGTGGGTGCTGCTGCACACCATCTCCGGCGAACTCCACCTCGACGGCTATACGGCTATACGGCTCCGCGACATCGAGCACGCGACGCGCTCGGGCTGGAAAGGCTCGACCATGACCCATCGTGTCCTCACCTTGCGCGGGGAGCACTTCCAGCCTCTGCCGGACATCGCCCTTGACTCCACCAAAGGCTTGATTGAGACGCTGACCAAGGCGTTTCCTCTTATCTCTGTCTACATCGAGAAGATCGACCCGCATGTCTGCTACATCGGTCACGCTCGCGGGATCACCCGAAAGAAGCGATTGCGTCTCCAGGAGATCGGCCCAGCGGCGGATTGGGCACTCACATGCTTCACAAACAAGACAACGGACATCACACGGTTTGACGTTGGTGGCGGGTACATCGATGCACTCCACACAGTCGGCGGGGATCCGCCAAGGTGCTGATCCTCGGTGGGACAGTGTCCACTCGGCTGGAATGCGCACCACCAGTTTGGATTGCGGCGTGCACCTCCCTGCACTGCTGCGATGCAGGTCAGAAGCGTGCGAGACCCCACCAAGAGTCCCCCTGATTCCCCTTCGGTAGCTGGTCGCCACCACGCTGATCAGCGCCTGCTCGGCCCGGCGGCGGGCGCGATCAGGGGTCGGCGAATGGCATCGGTGCGACGCGGAGTGCGTGCGGTTACGGCCCGGAGTCCTACCCGCGGGCCGGCCCCCAGGCCGCATGCCCGGCGCTCGCCGATGAGGCCTGGACGTCTGCCACCTGTCAGTGCCGAGGCGTCTAGTGCTGTGACCAGAAAGGTTCACCGCCCTCGCCGTCCCTACTTTCCACGTGGTGTCCCGCTTCCTCCAGGGCGATGATGGCTTGCTGCTTTCTCTGCTGGGGAACCAGAACCAGGTCGGCGTGGAAGGTGGAGGCGACGAACACCGGTATCGCCACCTCTGCCAGCGGCGTAACGATCGCCGCCAGCATGCCAGGAACGTCCAGGTCATGGGCGGTGGCGCCACTGTAGAAACCGATCCACCCTTCCCCGGTGTCCAATGGCCGGGCCGCACGGACAACGGTCAGCCCTTCGGGCCCGCGGACGAGCACGACCCAGTCGTCCCCGGGTGACGCCGCATGCGGCAGCTGCTCAACGGCGAACACGGGGGAAACGATGCGCAGGTATTGAGCCGTAGGCGAGGTCATGGACGCGTGTCTACCAGAGATCCTGCGACCCCCACTCGTTCGGCCGGCGGCACCCGGCGAACGTTTCCGGTCACAGCACTAGTGTCCTGCGTCTAAAATTCGTCGGCTAAGTCTAGAGTGGAATTTATGGCGCGGACGGGACGACCAAAGACTCCGGTGACGCTTTCTGCCGATGAGCGGGCCACCCTGGAACGCTGGGCGCGAA
>NZ_JAKNTW010000040.1 GCF_022213955.1 Dolomitihabitans soli
GGAGATCCGGGCCTGGATCGATCAGTGGAACGACAACCCGCGCCCGTTTGTGTGGCGAAAGACCGCCGAAGAGATCCTCGAATCACTCGCCCGATATTGCCGACGGATTTCTGACGCAGGACACTAGTGCGGTGACCGCAGAGGTCGACCAGCCCGCAAGGGTGGTGGCTGATCGTGCCGGCGGTGTTCGCCTCCGTGTTTCCCGTCTACTGGCGACGGGCGGCTCCGCTGTGGACCGGGCGGGCGTGAGCTGACGCGTCGTGTGGCGCCGGCCCTGTCGAGGCGTCCTCGGGCGAAGGTGGGCGGAAACTGGCGGCGGTCCTGTCGAGGCGTCCTCGGGCGAGGCGGGCGGGAAACTGGCGGCGGTCCTGTTTCGCTCCCCGAAAATGTCGGTGGGACGTCGTAGCGTGGCCCCTCGGGGAAGACGGATCGAAGGGGAACGGCGATGACACGGGCCATGGGCAACACCGAACACGAGGTCAACCAGGCGCTCTTCCGCGTGGTCAACGAGATCGCGACGGACCTCGCCGGCCGCCCTGTCCCACGCGTGTTCGCCGCCCTGCGCGACCAGGTGCCGACCGCCGCCGGCCTCCACAACGGCGAGCTCCTGCAGATCGCCCAGGAGATCAGCATCGGCCGGAACCCGTCCGGCCTCCAGTAGCCGTCACCGCTCGTTTTCACAATGAAGACGGCGGCCGGTCCGGACAAGGCCGATCGGCTGGACGAGACGGTGCGGTCAGGTTCCCAGGGTCTCCTCGCGCAGGCGATCGGCGTGATGGGCCTGATTGTGCAGCGCACGGCGTAGGAAGGTCTCGATGAGTTCGAGCTCGGCGACGCTGAACTGGAGAAGCTCGGCCTGGGCGTCGGCGGCGATCGGTCCCCAGATCTCCTGAACGGCTCTTTGGCCCTGTTCGGTCAGGTGCACCAGGACACGACGCCGGTCCGCTGTGTCGCGGACCCGTCCGGCCAGGTCGGCCCGCTCCAACCGGTCGATGGCGGTGGTGGCGGCGCCTCCGGTGAGGCCGGCCGCGGCCGCCAGTTCGCTCGCGGTGAGCGGACCGCGTGCGGTCAACCGGCTCAAGCACCTCAGGTCGGTGCGGTTGATGCCGAGGCGTCGGGCCGCCAGCTCGTCGATGAGATCGGTGGCATCCTGCAGCTCCTGAACGGCCTTGGCCACGACCTGAACCCTGAATTGCTTTGACAATCTAATCCTTAGAAAGTTGAATCAATTGGGTCGTGTGAAGCTTAACTCTCCCGGAGGCCGCAATGCCACGCTCTTCCCCCGAACTACGACCGGCGACAGTCGACGACGTCTCGGCCCTGCTGACCCTGATGGACTCCGTCCATGCGTGGCTCATCGCCCGGGGCCGCCCGGAGCAGTGGGGAACGGTGCCGTTCTCCCGCATCCCCGGCTTCCCCGATCGGATCGCCGGCTGGACGCGCCAAGGTGTCATCACCGTGGCCGAACGAGACGGCCGGTGCATCGGGATGCTGGCCGCGGCGCCCATGGTCCCGCCGCGAGTCCCCGCCGGCACCGTGCCCGAAGGATCCATGTTCATCCACACCGTGCTGACCGACCGTGGCCCCGACGGCCAGGACGTCGGCACGGCCCTGCTCGAAGAGGCCGAACGGCTCGCCCAAGCGCACAGCGCTCCCGCGCTGGCCCTGGACCACTGGGCCGACAGTCCCGAGCTGGGCCGCGTCTACGACGAACACGGCTATGTGAAGATCACCGAGTACACCGACGAACGAGACGGCAAGCCCGTCCGCAACGCCGTACGCGTCCGCTACCTGCGTGCCGCCGACTGAGCACGCAGCACGCCCGCAATCGGCGCGGGCAGATGAGGCCGCACGCCACTCACCGGTGATCGTCGGGCTTGGCCGGTGGACGCGTCTTCTTCGGTCGGAGCTGATCGGCGTGCGGTGTGTCGAGGAAGTCGGTGATGAGCCTGTTGACGCGTTCGGGTGATTGGCGGTTGGACCAGTGGCCGTTGCCTTCGAGGATTTCCAGGCGCGAATCGGGGATCAGGGCGGCGGCGGCCTCGGTGTGCCTGGGCTTGACGCCCATATCCTTCGCACCCTGAATGAGGAGAGTGGGGCAGGTGATCTCGTGCAGGCGAGGCCGGAGGTCGACGCGCATCCGCAGCGGGCCGATGGAGGCGTTCTGCCAGTCGGAGGAGCCCGCGCCCGCGACCCTGACCTCCTTGACGATGTCGTCGATGATGTCCTCGAAATCGTGGACGGGGCCGGCGAAGAGCGCGCGTTCGGCGAAACGGGCGATGCCCTTGCGGTTCCTGAACATCAGGGTGGGCAGGGTCCTGTTGAGCAACGGCAGTTTGGCGGTGAGCCAGAGCAACTGGTGCACGACCGGCGGGAACGAGATGATTCCGGCGGGGGCGAGTACGGCCAGCCTGTCGACGCGGTCCGGATGATCGATGGCATACGCCAGGGCGAGGGCTCCGCCCTGGGAGAGTCCGACGAGGCTGACCTGGTCGAGCATGAAGTGCTCCAGCACCTCGGTGACGCAGTGCAGCATGCGTTCGTGGGTGGCGGGACCGTTCCACGGGCGGCTCTTGCCCTGTTTCGGCCAGTCGAGCGCGAAGACGCGGTGGTGGGGTGCGAGGGCGGGAATGAGGTGCCGCCAGCTGAGCATCGCGTTGTCGATGCCGGCTCCGCTCAGCAGCACCACGGGAGTGCCGTGGTCACCGGCGGTGTGGATGTGGAGGGTGCCCTCGGGCCGCTTGAGGAAGGTGCTCCGGAGTCCGGGCATGCTCGTCATCCCTTCTCGGGCTCGGGCGAACTCGTGCGTGTCTCCCACCGCTCCCAGAGTGCTGGGAGTTCCGCTTCGAGAAACCGGTACAACTCGTGGACGTTGCCCAGCCGTTCCCGGCGTCCGGGCGTGCTCTCCGAGAGAACCCGGAGCCCGTGTTCGGTGATCTCGCGGAACGCGGCCGTCTTGGCGTAACGGGCGGCGAGCATGCGGCTCCAGCCGTCGGCGGCGATGCGGAAGAACTCCTGGCGTTCGCCTCGGCGGCGGACCCCTTCGACGAGGCCGCTGGGTGTCAGAAGCCGGGTCGCGCTGCTGATCGAGCTTCGGCTGACCTGCAGCGTCTCCGCGAGCTGCGCGGCGGTCTGCTCCTGGGGTTCGCTGATGAGGAGCCAGCCGATGACCCGGCCCGCGATCAACGGCATCCCCTCCCGCTCGAAGAAGACCGCGACCTCGTCGACGAAGTCCAGTTCGGCATCCGTAGGAGTGTCCATACTCTGAACATACAGTCATTGCAGTAATTACTGCAATGACAGCATGTGGTGACGAGAATGGAGTGGTCAGCCGGGCTGGGCGAAGGACTCGATGGTCGCGGCGAGCTCGGCGGGGGCGGACGCGTGGGCGCTGTGGCCCTGGCCGGACAGCACCACCCGCTTGGCGCGGGGAAGTGCGCCGGCCAGTGCGTCGAGACGTTCGCCCAGGTGGGCGGGGCTGCGGTCGCCGCCGAGCAGGAGCAACAGGCGGTCCGCTCTGCCGGGCGACCAGCCGGGGAACCGGTGCCGACGCTGGCGGCTGCGCTGCGCGCCGGCGGCAGCCCGCTCGGCGAGGACGCCTTCGAGCACGGCCTGCGCGCGATCATCGTCGGTACGGCCGCCGTGCTGGGGTCCGCGTGAGGTCCCCTTACGGCCGAAATTTCGTGACAACCGGGGCCGTGTGCGGAGCGTCATCACAGGGTGACCTCGGGGGAGATCCGTCGCCTTTCCCGAAAGGACAGCCCTCTTGCGTCCCACCCGTCTCACTCTCGGCGCGCTCGCCCTCACCGCCCTCGCCTCCCTGGCCGTCGCCGTACCGGCCGACGCCGCGGCGGTCCCCAAGATCCAGTTCACCAAGGCGTACTTCGACAGCCCCGGCAGCGACCGAGGCGGCAACTCCAGCCTCAACGGCGAGTACGTCGTGCTCAAGAACACCACGCGGGCGACCGTCAACCTGCAAGGGTGGCTCCTCAGGGACGTCAACGGCTTCAAGTACGTCTTCGGGCCCGTGAAGCTGAAGCCGGGCAAGCAGCTCACCGTCCGGAGCGGGCAGGGCGGCGACACCTCCACCACGGTCTACTGGAACCGCAAGTGGTACGTCTGGAACAACGACCAGGACACCGCCTCCCTCTACAACGTCGGCCGCAACCGCGTGGACTCCTGCACCTGGAAGGTCTCCGCCTCCTCCGGCCCCGACTCCGTCAGGTGCTGACCCACGCAGGCCGGGCCGCTGGTCCGGCCGTTCCTTCCCGGTCCGGCGGACGACTCGACGGTGCTTCAGCCGCCTGCACGCCCGCCGGACCGGGGAGGATTCGGGTCAGTAGCCGACGGTGAAGCGCTCGTTGAGGTGCTTCGGGTTCTCGATCTCGTCGATCAGGGCGACCGCGTAGTCCTCGGCGGAGATGCGGCTGCTGCCGTCCGCGGCGGTGACGAGGTCGTCGCCCCCGACGCGGTAGACGCCGGTCCGCTCGCCCGGCTCGATCTGGGCGGCGGGGCTGAAGCTGGTCCAGGTCACGTCCGTGACCGTCAACAGGTAGTCGAGCACGTCCCCCTGTCCGCGCATGACCTGCACTGCCAGCTCGGGAAGCCCCTCGGTGTCCCAGACGCGTCCGCCGTCCGCAGTGCGCAGCGAGCCCGCGCCGCCGACGGCGACCAACCGCGGCGCTCCGGCGCCGAGTGAGCGCAGGCCGGTCACGAGCGACTTCGCGGCGTCCCTGACGAGGGTGGCGTGGGCCTGGCCGTCGGTGTATCCGCCGCCGACCGCGCTGATCACGGCATCACGGCCGACGGCCGCCGCGGCGACGGACCGGAGGTCGCGCACATCTCCGACGATGATCTCGGCGGGCGACTCCCCGGCGAGTTTGGCGGGATCGCGCACCACGGCGGCCACCTCGTGACCACGGGCGAGTGCCTCCCGGAGGATACGCACACCGATGACGCCGTTGGCACCGAAGAGGGCGAGCTTGGCCATGAAGAAGTCCTTTCTCCGAATTAACTGGTCGCCTTTTATTTAACCGCCCTGGTGGTGCAATTATTGCTATCTGATAATAGGCACCTTCAAGTGCTATTGTTTCCTGGTGGTTACTAATGCGGCGAAGCTTCCTCCCGGTTATCCCGAGTGCTCCAGCAGGCAGGTGCTCGACCTGCTCGGCAGCCGCTGGAGCATGTTGATCATCATCAAGCTCGCCGCGGGCACCCGCCGTTTCACCGAGTTGCGCCAGGAGGTCTCCGGCATCACCCCGAAGGTCCTCACCAGCAACCTCCGCGACCTGGAGCGCGACGGACTGCTCACCCGGCAGGTCTACGCCGAGGTGCCGCCTCGCGCGCAGTACCAGCTCACACCGCTCGGCGAAAGTCTCATCGGGATCTACAACGCCATCCGCGACTGGAGCGACCAGAACCTCGACGAGGTCTCCCGCAACCGCGACGCATACGACCGCCGCCGGTCGGCCGCCCAGTCAGGCGTGTAACCCCGGTCAGGCGTGTGACCGCTGCCGGTGTGACCGCTGGCGGCATGCCGTACCGCAGAAGCGGGCGGGGCGGCCGGTGCCGGCCGGGCGGAGCGGGGTGCCGCACTGCTCGCAACGCCTGGTTTCGTCGCTTGTTGTTTCGTGACGAATGACGCTAGTTTCGTTACGGCCGGGCGGGGCGTGGTCGGGTTTCGTTCCAGCGTCGTAGTCGGCGCGGGCGGCGGCGATCTCGTTCTGGTGCTTCTCGGTCCAGGTGACCAGTGACTGGATCGTGTCGTGCAGGGTCATGCCGAGCGCCGTGAGCTCGTAGTCGACCCGAGGGGGCACGACGGGATGCACGGTGCGGCGCACCAGGCCGTCCCGCTCCAGCTGGCGCAGGGTGACCGTGAGCATGCGCTGGCTGATGCCGTCGATCTTACGGCGCAGCTCGGTGAAGCGCAGGACGCGCCGGTCGAGCAGGGCGATGACGAGCAGCGACCACTTGTCGGCGACCCGATCGAGTATCTGGCGGACCTCGCAGTCTTCCCGCGTGTCCCACTGGAAGGCGTCCGCGTCGTAGTCGTCGGTGTTCGCGCAGTGACCCGGTGACTTGAAAGTGCCTTCTTCCATAAGTCGCCATAGTGCCTCAGGATGCGTCTAGTTACAAGAGAGAACCAATATCCGAGGAGTCATCCCGTGGCCACAACGCAGTCTCCGCCGCTCACGAGCGGCACCGACCGGCTGACCGGGCGAGCCTGGGCCCTGCTGCTGGTGCTGTGCGGCGCGATCTTCCTTGAGGGGATCGACGTGTCGATGCTGGGCGTGGCCCTGCCGTCCATCCAGGCCGAGCTGGGCATGTCGACCGATTCGCTGCAGTGGGTGGTGAGCGCCTACGTGCTCGGTTACGGCGGCTTCATGCTGCTCGGTGGCCGGATGGCCGACCTGCTGGGCCGGCGGCGGATGTTCCTGATCTGGCTCGGCGTGTTTCTGGTCTTCTCCGGTCTGGGCGGATTCGCGACCGAAGGGTGGATCCTTATCATCGCTCGTTTCGTGACAGGAGTGGCCGCCGCGTTCATGACTCCGGCCGGCCTGTCGATCATCACGACGAGCTTTCCCGAGGGCCCGCAGCGCAACAGGGCCCTCCTGGTCTACGCGGGGACGGCGGCGGCGGGCTTCTCCCTCGGGCTCGTCGTGGGCGGGCTGCTGACCGCGATCAGCTGGCGCTGGGTGTTCTTCGCCCCGGTCATCCTGACGATCGCGATCCTGCTGGCCGCGTTCCCGCTCATCCCCGCCGAGGAACGCTCCCCCGGCGCATCCAGGAAGGACTTCGACCTGGCGGGGGCGACCACCGTGACCGGCGGGATGCTGCTGCTCGTCCTCGCCGTCTCCGAAGCGCACAATCTGGGCTGGCCGCTCGCGACCGGCCTGCTCGCCGCCGGGCTGGCGCTGCTGGGCGCCTTCGTGCGAATCCAGCGGCGGGCGGCCGCGCCGCTGCTGCGCCTGGGCATCCTCCGCTCGCCCACGCTGCTGCGGGCCAATCTCAGCGCGATCCTGTTCGCCGGGTCCTTCTTCGGCTTCCAGTTCATCGCCGTGTTGTACTTCCAGCAACTGCGCGACTGGACGCCGCTGGAGACCGGTCTCGCGCTGCTCGTCCTCGGCATCGACGCCGTACTCGCGCCGACGCTCACCCCCTGGCTGGTGAACCGCTTCGGCAACGTCCGAGTGATCTTCGGCGGGCTGGTCCTGGCAGCCTTGGCGTACGTCCTGTTCCTCCCCATCGGCCCCGGCTGGACCTATGCGGCGATGTTCCCGACCTTGATCCTCATCGGCCTGTCCTTCGCCCTGGCGTACGGCCCGCTGACCATCGCGGCCACCGACGGGGTCGCCGAGGAGGAGCAGGGCCTCGCCGGTGGGCTGCTCTACACGTCGTGGCAGTTCGGCGGCGCCCTCGGGCTCGCGGCGGTGAGCGCCGTCAACGCCACGTTCGGCGCGGGCGGCGGGTCACCCCAGGCGCTGCTCGACGGCTACCACGCGGCCCTCATCGTGCCGGTCGCCGCCACCGCCCTCGCGGCGTTGATCACGGCCTTCGGCCTGCGTACCCGGGCCGTTCGGACGTGAGCGCCGCCGGCCTCAGCCCTTCGCCTTCTCCCCCTTCGCGGTCACCGCGTACCACTCCGCGCCGAACCCCTCGATGTCATGACCCGTGACGTCTCCAGGCTGCTTGTCCTGGATGTAGTAGTAGAGCGGGTGGTCGTTGTAGGTCACCTGAGACCCCTCGTCCTCCCGCTTGGTGGTCCCGATCAGGTCGGCCTTCACGCCGTCACCGGCCACGGGCTTCCCCTCCGTCATGAACGGCGGCCAGGCTTCGGCACAGGGGCCGAAACACGATGACTTGCCGTTCTTGTCCTTCTCGAAGAGGTAGAGAGTACGGCCGTCCTCGCCGGTCAGCACTTTTCCGAGCTTCGTTTCGCCCAGCTCGATCCTGGCCTTGCCCGACGGCGCCGTGGGGGAGGAGTTGATCTCCCCCACGGCGACCGGCTCGGCCGTACTCCCGGTCTCGGCCTGGCCGCATCCGGCCGTGAGCAACCCGACGGCGAGCGCGCCGACGTAGAGCAGATTCCGCATCTCCGACCTCCATTGATCGACACCACTGGAACCAGGAGACAGGCGACCGTGTTGTTTCGTGCCCACGACACGGATCCCTTGACCACGCCTTTGCCTGCGTATTCCGTCCGCCGGATGTCCTGGCCGACGTTCCGCACCCGGCAGTCGTCGGACAAGGTCCGGTCCAGCCGGGCAAGGCGGTCAGGGTCGGCGACCTTTGCCACGGCATGACCCCGGGCCGCTCCTCCGCCCGCAACTGGGGGAACGTCTTGACGAACGTCACGGGCGGGGCAAACTGGTGCAGTGATCAAGACACTTCGCCCGCGGGACTACAACGAGGCGATCTACGTCGGGCACTACTTCCGTACGGGCATCCCCGTGGTGATGGACCTCACCCAGTTGCCGGACGGCGAGGCTCAGCAGTTCATCGACTTCGCCGCTGGCCTGGTGTGCGGCAGGGGCGGGGACATGGAACGCCTGGCGCCCAAGATGTTCTTACTGCTGCCGAGTCGGGCATCCGTTCAGCCATCGACCACCGTGCCCGTATAGGGGGTGTTGTCGACTTTCCGCCCGAAGGCCGACAGTCCCTGCTCGTGATGTTCGATCATGCCGAATTTCCGGTAGAAGGCGTGGTTGTTCTTACCGTCGGGCGTGGATTCATGATCGGTGGTCAGCACGAAATACCTGCAGTGCGCATATCTCTCTATAAGGTGTTCCAGAAGCTGTCGGCCGATCCCCTGACCGTGAAACTTCGCATTGACCAACAGCTCTTGGACATAGCAGATCATTTCATCATCAGAAACAGTTCTTGCAAGGCCGAGAAGATTGCCCGATTCGTCACGGGCGGCGATGACGAGATGCGAACTCACCAGACTGCGGCAGACTTTGGCGATGTCCCGCGTCCAGGGTTCCCAGCCCACCGAATCGTAAAGCCGAAAGATCTCATCCTCGTCGAATGACGTCTCCACAGCGATGATCACGCTGATGACCTCCTGGTTCCGATACGGGTAGCGCACCCGATCCTATGAAAGTCCGCGCCCCGCACCGCCGGCAACGTGAGCGCGGCCACATCGGCGGTAGACAGACACCGCGTCCATCTGCCACCATTCACACCATGATCTTTGGAAAGGACGACGCCACCTTCATCTGGTGAGCGTCCCCGTGCAGCGGGAAGCTGCCGAAATCCGCGAAGAATGGCTGGGCCGGGCGTTGTCGACGCTGCCCGCCGACCGCCCTGCCGCAGAGGCCGCCGTCTCTGGGCTGTACAGCCTGATCGGGCTCGCTCCACCACGTTTCCACTGGGTCTCGTCACCGGTCGCGGCCCTGACGACCGTCCCACCGGGTATGCGTCCACGGCCGTCCGAGACCGTCGAGCGCCTGTCCGAATGGCCGCTGCCACCTCGCCTCTCGTCCCTGATGAGACAGCTGTGCCGCGAACTCGACGCCCAGGTCAGATGGGTCCATCAAGGGATGGACCGGATGATCCGCCACGAGGTGCGCAGCTCGCTCTCACGATCCACCGACGGTTCGCTCTTCATGTCGCTCCGAGCGGCGCACGACCCGCAGCTCGTGATGCGAACCGGCTGGTACGACACGCAGTGCGCCTCCTGGGTCGCCCACTATGACGCGCTCCGCCGTACGGCCGGCGTGTTCTTCGCTCCCGAACAGACCCGGCAGTTCGAACTGTGGGCGACAGTGGCTCGGTCCTGCGGCTGGTGGTGGCCCCGTGAAGACGTGTGCGTCATCTCCGAACGGCCCGTCGCCGTGCACACGGAGGTGTTCGGCGACAGCGGCGAAGTGCGGCTGCACCATGCGGACGGTCCCGCGATGCGTTACGCGGACGGGTGGGACGTCCACGCCTGGCACGGGACGCGGGTGCCCGCCTGGGTGATCACGGACCCGGATGTCCGGCGGATCTCACGAGAGGCGAACGTCGAGGTCAGGCGGTGCGCGATCGAGCACATCGGCTGGTCGTCCTACATCGACCAAGCCGGGCTGCGGCTGGTCGCGTCCGCACCCGACCCCGGCAATCCCGGCTCCGAACTACGGCTCTACGACATGCGCGCGGAGACCAAGGTGCTCCTCGCGGTCAACGGATCCGTCGAACGCGACGGCCACCGCCGCCGGTACGGGCTCACCGTGCCGGGCTTCTTCGACGATCCGATCGCCGCCGCCGGCTGGACCTACGGGTTGCCCGCCGAGCAGTACGCCCTACTCGCCCGCCGAACCTGAGGTGACTTCCATGACTGTGACACTCGCATCCCTCTCCCAGCAGACCGGGCTCGCCGTACTCGACCACCTTGAGCAGTCGGTGACCATCCCCGTCGTCGACGGACTCCAGGCTCAGGGCGACCTCATCGTCATCCCGCTGTCCGTCATCGCGTCCTCCATACGGATCTGGTCGGACACCAAATGGACCGACGTGCCCCCAGAAGGGGTCGAGCTGCTTCGTAGCGAGGCCGGGGGCAACCCGCACACGCTCGTCGCCGACCCCGGCACCTGCCGGTGGGCGACCAACGTGGCGGACTCGGACAGGCTGGCGATCGGCGTCTTCACGACCTCGGCCGTCGCCTACCTGCTGCATCCCGAGCACGGGGCCACCGGCTGCACCCCCGGCACGTACGTGATCCGGCGGCAGCGCGAGCAGGAAGGCCGCCGGGCACGCCTCGTCGCCGACTGACACGCACCAGCAAGGCCCCTGAACGGCGTATCGCCCGTTCAGGGGCCTTGCCGCCGATCGGCCCAGACGGTTCTCGCCCAGCTGATGACGATCGCCGGACCTTGGGAGTCGCTGCGGGATCAGCCCTTCAGCCGCACCGGCAGGGCGGTCAACCTGCTCCCCTGGATGCCACCGAGGTCACGTTGCCGGAGTTCGGCGTACGGCACGGCGAGGCGCGCGTCGGGGAAGTCGGTCCGAAGGACCTCCACGATCGCGCGCAACTCCAGTTGGGCGAGATGCGCGCCGGTGCAGTAGTGGGGGCCCGCGCCGAAGGCGAGGTCCGGCCCGATCGTGCGGCCGGGGTCGGTGTTGACGCCCTGGATGTCGATGAGTATCGGGGAGCGGGCGGGGAGCCGTACCCCGGCGAGGTCGAGGTCGGCGGCGGCGAATCGCCAGAGGGTGAAGGGCGCCGGCGAGTGGTCGCGCAGGATGTCGCGCACGACCTCCTCGACTGTGGCCTCTTCCGCCGCCGCAGGGTCGGCGTTGAGGACGTGTGCGAGCAGGAAACCGAGCGAGGGGTCGGTGGTCAGTTGCCCGGCGTAGATCAGGGTGAAGAGCAGATAGTGCAGCTGCGTCTCGGTGATCTCGTCGGGGACCCGCTCACGCAGCTCGGCGGCGAGACCGTGCCGGCCGTCCTCCAGCGCGGCGGTGGCCAGGTCTCCGAAGGCGGCCATCGCCCTACCGACCTCCGCGGGATCGTCGCTGTGCATGCGCCGGCAGGCGGCGATGGCCTGATCGATGCGGTCGAGCGGTACGCCGAGCACGTCGCAGACCACGGTGAGCGGGAACCGGGTGGTGAAGTCGGCCATCAGGTCGACCGTTCCTCCGGTGCCGGCGACGGCGGTGAGCTGGTCGCGGGCGAACGCGGTGATCCGTTCGGTGTACTCGCTCATCCGCCGGGCCGTGAAGAGCGGGGCGTGTGCCCGGCGCAGCAGGGTGTGCGCCGGGCCGTCCGAAGTGGTGAGCGACGGTTGGTCGGCGGCGGTCGGTTCGAGCCCCGCGATCCGCGGATCCCAGCCGGCCGGCGCGTAGGCGGGGTCTTTGACGATGCCGGGATGGACCAGGGCCTCGCGGGCGAGAACGTCATCGGTGATGATCCACACCGGGCCGCCGGCCGGAGCTTCGGCCCGGACGATGGGGCCGGCGGCGCGCAACACGGCGCGAGCGGGATGGGGTTCGTCGATGCGGCGAGTGGTGACGGCGAACGGATCGACGGTGGCATCGGGCGCGACGGTCATCGGCTCTCCTTCGGGGAGGTTGTCCGGGAGTGTTGCCCGGGAGTGTTGTCTGGGAGTTTCGTCGGGGTGGAGGGGATCTCAGATGCGACGGGCACAGGTCACTCGTGAGCCGCGTTCGCGCGGGCGGGGAGCAGGAACATGAGGGCGGCCGCGGCGGCGTAGCAGGCGATCTGCCACGGCAGGATCGTGGTCAGCGCGTCGCCGTACGCGGTGAGGCGGGTGGCTCCACCGGTGAAGGAGCTCTCCAGCTGGGCGAAGAACACCGCGCCGAGGACGGCGACGCCGAGCGCGTTGCCGAGTTGGGTGACGGTGGTGAGGACACCGCCCGCGGCGCCGGCGTCCTTGGCGGGGATGCCGGCGAGGATGACGTTGATCAGCGACGGGGCGGTGAGTCCCAGCCCCATCCCGCCCAGGAACAGGGGCGCGGCCAGGGCCCAGTAGGAGGGGGCCGCGCCGTCACCGACGGCCAGGAGCAGGATGACCTGGGACGCGGCCAGCATCAGGGCGCCGCTGACGAGCAGAGCGCGGCCGGCACGGTGGGCGAGCTGGGCACCGACCCCCGCGGTGATGATCGAGCCGACGGCGTAGGGCAGGATCACCAGACCGGTTTCGAGCGTGGTGCGTCCGGTGCCGAACTGGAGGTAGAGCGACAACAGCAGAAAGAAGGCACCGAGCGCTCCGAAGAACAGCAGGGAGATCGACAGACCGCCGGTGAAGGCGCGCACCCGCAGGAGGGCGGGGTCCAGGATGGGCTGCTCACCGCTGCCGGCAAGCCGCCGTTCCCTGACCAGGAACAGGAGGGTGACCGGTACCGAGCAGGCCAGGATGGCGAAGCCCCACCAGGGCCAGCCCCAGTCGCGCCCTTGCACCAGAGGCAGGAGCAGGAGCACCGCGGCGGCGGCGGCGAGCACCGCGCCGGGCAGGTCCAGCCCGGTTCCGCCCTGCGCCCGGGACTCGGGGATGAAGCGGATCCCGATGATCAGCCCGATGATCGCGATCGGCACGTTGACCCAGAAGATCGCTCGCCAGCCCAGGCCGAACAGGTCGGCTTCGGTCAGGATCCCGCCGAGCAGCGGTCCGGCCACCGAGGCCAGGCCGAGCACGGCGCCGTACACGCCGAGTGCCTTCGCCCGCGCCTCGGGCGCGAACGAGGCACGGATCATGCCGAACACCTGGGGGATCATCAGTCCGCCTGCCAGGCCCTGCGCGATCCGCATGCCGATCAGCGCGCCAGAGGTCGGCGCCAGCCCGCAGCCGGCCGAGGCCAGCGTGAACGCGGCCAGGCCCAAAAGGAACACGCGGCGACGCCCGTACTGGTCACCGATGCGACCGCCGGTGATCAGGCCCGCTCCGACCGAGAGCGTGTACCCGGCCAGCATCCACTGCACGGCGGTCTCACCGGCGCCCAGGTCCTCGGCGATCGCCGGGGCCGCCACGCTGACGATCGTGGCGTCGAGGAGCTCCATGAAGGCCGCGATGAGGATCGCGGCCAGGACGACGGCCGCCGTACGTCCGGTCAGCAGGGCAGTGGTCGTGGTGCCGCCGCCATCGCTGCGATGGGAGGTGGTGGTCATGCTGCTACTGCACTCCTGGGGCATAGGGGGATGCGATAATGTTGCTGCACTACACAGTTACTGCGCGACGCAGCTAATGTATAGCACAGTTACTGCGCCGCGCAGCAATCACAATGGGATGGGTGTGTCACCGTGACGAAGCCGAACCAGGAGAGGGAAGCGCTACTCGCCGAACTCGTCGGAGCCTCGGTGCCCGGCTGGGCGATCCTGGTCGTACAGCTCAACAACGTCGTGGCCCGGCGGCTGGGCGTCTCCGACACCGACGTGCAATGCCTGCACGTGCTGGGCCGGTACGGCCCGGCGACACCCGGCGAGTTGGCCAAGCGCGTCAACCTCACCACCGGATCGGCCTCCCGCATGATCGACCGGCTTGTCGCCGCGGACTGCGTCCGCCGCATACCCGACCCCGGCGACCGCAGGCGGGTCCTCATCGAGCCCACCCAGGAAGGACTCGACCGGGTCGGCTCCGCCTACGCGGGACTGATCGAACGCACCCGGGACGACCTCGGAGACTTCACCGACGAAGAACTCCGCACCCTCCTGCGCTTCATGGGGACAGCCGAGCGCAGCACCGCCGCCGAAGTCCGCCACCTCCAGTCCGCCCCCGACGATCGGGGCGCTCACCCGTAGCGGACCCTCACCGCGATGGCTCACACTTCGCACTGTGAATGAGGGGCGAGAGCGCGCACGGCGTTGGCTGGCCGAAGAAGGCGTCGTCCAGGTCGGCGAGGCACCGGACGGACGGTTGACGACCAACGAGGTCGCCCACACCTGGACCGGAATCGCGCTGGAGGCCTGGCCGGCCGTCCGAAAACGATCACACCATGATGCGTGATGATCCGAACCTGTCAGGGAAAGCCTCCTCGGGACGGCGGTCACTGCGGATCGCATCGCCGCCGCGCCGGATGCGCCCACCCGACCGGCTGTGCAAAAGATCTTGTAGTGAGCCTGTAGTAGAGCGCCTCTCCCGTTCGTCATCCAGCTGACGAACGGAAAGGAGAACACCCATGGACATGGTCACTGGTGCACAGGTGGCGGTCACCCTGCCCGTCCCGATACCACGCGAGCGGATGTGGGACTTGATCACGGCGGTGGACCGGATCGGCGAGTGGAGCCCGGAGGCCACCGGCGCCGGCTGGTGCGACGGCGCCCAAGGCCCCGCTCCGGGTGCCCGATTCATCGCGACCAACCGGTTTGCCAACGGAGTCGAAAGCAGGGTGACCTGCGTGGTCATCGAAGCGGAGCGGCCGAGCACCTTCGCTTGGCAGGTTCTGGACAAAGCCGGCCTGGTCGGCTCGACGTGGCGCTACCAGCTGAGCGAGGGCGACGACCCGGGGAACACTCTGGTCCATCACTCGTTCACCCACGGCCCCGGTGCCAGCGGTGCCCGCGTGGCGGTCAGGGCTGATCCGCAGGCGCTCAGCGGTCGCCTGATCACCCTGTTCCACAACATGACCACCACGATCGCCGCGATGGCCGCCGCCGATTCCGCGACAGGAGCAACCCGATGAAGTACCTGATGCTGGTGTGCACAGACCCGAGCTACACGCCCGGACAGGACGACGGCGCCCCGGACGTGGAGGACTGGGTCACGGAGATGGACGGCAAGGGGATCCGGCTGATGGGCAACCGCACCCGGCCGGCGAGCGACGCGACCACGGTTCGCGTCCGCGACCGTAAGGTGCTGCTGACCGACGGGCCGTACGCGGAGACCAAGGACCAGATGGCCGGCTTCGACATCCTCGAGTGCGCCGACCTCGACGAGGCCATCGACGTCGCGTCCAAGCACCCGATGGCGTGGGCCGGGATGATCGAGCTGCGTCCGTTCTGGCCCGATGACGAGGACTAGTACGGTGTCCACAGACCTTCGCCGGGGTCCAAGCGGCTCCGACCTCGGCGAACACGACTCCTGGACACCTCGCTGGCGGCCAAGACGGACAACGTGAATGACAGCTCAGGTGAAGGACCGGATCGCCGGGATCTACGCCGACGGGTGGAGCCGGATCGTGGCCACCATGATCCGGTTCACCGGCGACTGGGACCTGGCCGAAGAGTGCGCGCAGGACGCGTTCGCACAGGCACTCCGGAGGTGGCCGGAATCCGGTGTGCCGGACCAGCCACTGGCGTGGCTGACCACCACGGCACGGCACCGCGCGATCGACCGGATGCGTCGCGCGTCGACGGAGACGGCGAAGCTGCGGAAGGTGGCCGCGATGGACCTGGAGCCGCCGCCCTACCCGAGCGACAGTGAGATCCCCGACGAGCGCCTGGAGCTCATGTTCACCTGCTGCCATCCGTCGCTGAGCCTAGATGCCCAGGTGGCGTTGACCCTGCGGAGCCTGGCCGGCATGAGCACCGCCGAGATCGCGCGGGCGTTCCTGCTGCCGGAACGCACCATGGGCCAGCGCCTCTTTCGAGCCAAACAGAAGGTCGCGCACGCGGGCATCCCGTTTCGGGTGCCGCCCGCGCACCTGCTGCCAGACCGCCTTCCCGCCGTACTCCACGTGCTCTATCTGCTGTTCAACGAAGGATACGGAGACCCGCAGAAGGGCCGGTTGTGCCAGGAAGCCATCCGTCTCGCGCGGGTGGCCACGGTGTTGATGCCCGACGAGCCCGAAGCGTACGGCGTGCTCGCGCTGATGTTGCTGCACGATGCCCGGCGGCCGGCGCGCATGGACGCGGCCGGCGAGCTGGTCACCCTGGCCGAGCAGGACCGCTCGCTGTGGGATCAGGCGCAGATCGCGGAGGGCGCCACGATCTGCGAACGAGCACTACGCCGGCGCCGCGCCGGGCCGTTCCAGCTCCAGGCGGCCATCGCGGCGTGCCATGCGACCGCGCCGGTCGCGTCCCAAACGGACTGGCCACAGATCGTCGGGCTGTACACGCAGCTCGCGCGCATCGCGCCAAGCCCGGTCGTGGATCTGAACCGTGCCGTGGCGATCGGCATGGCCAACGGTCCCGAGGAGGCGCTACCGCTGGTCGACGCGATCGCGGCGACCGGGCAACTCGACGGCTACTACCTGCTGCACGCCACCCGCGCCGACCTGCTGCGACGCGCCGGCCGCGCACAGGAGGCGACGGCCGACTACCGCGCGGCCCTCGACCTCGCCCCCACCGACGCCGAACGTCGCTTCCTACGCAACCGGCTACAGCTCCCGTAGAGGGAACACCTCTGGCCCTTACGAGCAGGCGCTTCTTGCTGGTGACAGCCGGCGGATCCGTGAGCTGGTATTCATCGGGCTTGTACGCTTTGGCTAGTTGTGACCTCCTCGGTCTTCTCGGGCCCTCCTTCAAGGGAACCTGGCGCGCGCGCCTCGTGATCTTGGGCGCCTCCGGCCTGTGCGTGGCGTCCCCGGGGTGGGCAGTGATTCACCTGCGCGAGTTGCGGATGGTCAGGCGGCCGTAGGTGAGCTCTCCGGTGAGGTGAACGTGCAGCTTGCCGGGACGTGCATAGGTGGCTGCCTTGCAGGTCACGCTGCCCCATTCGGTTCGCACCCCGTCGGTGTTCGCGCTCGCGCCGACGGGCAGGACGATCGCGGCGGAGCCGTACGTGAGCCAGAGCTCGATGTCCACCTGGGGATGGCGGATGAGGGCGTGGGACAGGTTGAGGCGTACCTTGCCGTATTCGGAGTCGATCCGTAGCAGGCGCGGGACCCGCCAGTCGCCCTCTCTCCTGATGCGTCCGTTTCTGGGCGTCAGGTGGACCATGTCGACCGTCAGGTCGGAGGTCATCGCGAGCAGGTCGTCGTGAGACTGCGCGGTGAGCGCCAGTTCGAGTCGTCGTTCCAGCTCACTGGCGGTGAGGCGTCCGTCGGCGAAGCTGTCCTGCAGGAGTTGGACGGACTTGTCGCGATCGTCGTCGGAGACCAGTGCCCGTGGTGCCACGCCCGTGGCCACTTCGCGCGGGTTCACTGACTGACGGCTCTCTTGTACAGCCGCGTGGCCAGCGGCACGAACACGACCAGGAGCACGAGCGACCACAGTATCGACGCAAGCACCGCGTGCTGCAGCGGCCAGGCGCTGGACACGGGCATGGCCGGGCTGGTGTTGCCGAACAGCTCGCGCGTGCCCTGGATGAGCGTGGAGATCGGGCTCCATTCGGCGATCACCTTCAGCGGCCCGGGCAGGCGCGAGCTGTCGACGAAGGCGTTGGACAGGAAGATCAGCGGAAGGGACACGATGGTGGCCACGTTGTTGAACATCTCGGGCGTGCGCAGGGCCAGCGCGACCGTCGCCGTGACCCAGGAGAAGGCGTACGCGAACAGCAGCAGCACCAGGAATCCCAGGACCGCTTCGAGCGGCGAGGTGTGGATGCGCCATCCGACGAGCAGCCCGACGAGCGCCATGGTCACGATGCTGGTCACATTCGTGATCACGTCGCTGACGGTCTGGCCGGTCAGCACCGCCGAGGGTGACATCGGCAGGGTGCGGAACCGGTCGAAGATGCCTTTCTGCAGGTCCAGTGTGAGCGTGTAGCCGGTGATCTGCGCGCTGGTGGTGATCGTCATGACGAAGATGCCGGGGAGCAGGTATTCCGTGTACGACATGCCGGGCAGTTCGATCATGCTGCCGAAGACGTAGGCGAACAGCAGCACCAACACGATCGGCAGCACAACCACGCCGCCGAGCAGGTCGGGTGCCCGCTTGATCTTCAACGCGTTGCGCTTGGTGATCGTCATGCCGTCGGCGAGTGCCATCTGCAGGGTGTTCATCGAACGGTCTCCTTGATCTTCTCGTCGGCCTCGTGTCCCGTGAGGGTCAGGAACACGTCGTCCAGGGTCGGCCGGCGCAGTCCGGCATCGCGTACGGTGATCCGTTCGGTGCTCAGGTGGCCGAGGGCCGTGGTCAGCGCGGCGGCGCCACCGGTGACCGGGATCGTGACCTGCAGGGCGGTGGCGTCGATCTGCATGTCCCCGACGGCCAGCGGTGCCAGCGTCCGCCTGACGGCCTCCAGGTCCGCCGCGCTCGTCACCGACAGCTCGATCCGGTCGCCGCCCACCTGGTCCTTGAGCTCGTCGGCGGTGCCGAGAGCGATCACGTGGCCGTGGTCGACCACCCCGATGCGGTCGGCGAGCCGGTCGGCCTCCTCCATGTACTGGGTGGTGAGCAGCACCGTCGTGCCCGCCGTGACGAGTTCGGAGATGACGTCCCACAGGCTTGCCCGGGCCCGTGGGTCGAGACCGGTCGTGGGCTCGTCGAGGAACAGCACCGGCGGGCTGGCGACCAGCGCGCCGGCCAGGTCGAGCCGGCGTCGCATGCCTCCTGAATAGCCCTGCACCGGGCGGTCGCCCGCCTCCGTCAGGTCGAAGCGCTCCAGCAGCTCGCGGGCACGCTGCTTGGCGCGCTTGACGCCCAGGTGGTAGAGGCGGCCGACCATCTCCAGGTTCTCGGCGCCGGTGAGGTGGTCGTCGACGGCGGCGTACTGGCCGGACGCCCCGATGTGGGCACGCAGCCGGCGTGCGTCGCGGACGACGTCGAACCCGGCCACCTTGGCGTGCCCGGCGTCCGGTTTCAGCAGCGTGGTCAAGATTCGCACGGTGGTCGTCTTGCCGGCTCCGTTCGGGCCGAGGAGCCCGAACACCGTCCCTTCAGGGACGGTCAGCTCCATTCCGTCGAGGGCCACCACGTCGCCGTACTTCTTGACCAGGCCCTCGGCTACGATCGCGTCTGGCATGGGAATCTCCTTGGGTGTCAGGAACGATGGATGACGATGTCGCCGTAGGCGGTGTGCGCCCGCACCTCGACGACCTGATCGGACTGACCGGGATCGTCCGTGGGGTCCAGGGAGACGTCCACGGTGCCGTGCTCCGAGCTCACGTCCAGCCACGCGGCGGAGCCCTCCCGGATTCCGAGCTCCAGCCCGCCGCCGGTGGTCTCCATGACGACCGAGCCGGACACCACCTCGCCGATCCGGACGCTGCCGTAGGCGGTCTTGGCGGCGACGTCGGCCAAGGCGCGATCGACGACGCTGTCGCCGTGGGCGGAGTTCAGGCGCAGGTCGCCGGTCACCTCGCGCAGGCGGATCTCGCCGTGTGAGGTCTTGACCACCGCCGTGCCGTCGATCTTGCCGATGCGGATGTCGCCGTTGGTCGTGGTGACCTCGGCATGCCCGGTCGAGCGGGTGACCGAGATGTCGCCATGGGTGGAGCTCAGCCGCAGCCGGCGGGCCTGCTCGACCTGGATGTCGCCGTAGGAGGTGGTGAAGCTCACCTCGCCGAGCACGCCCCGGCAGCGGAGGCTCGCCGCCGTCTTGGCGTCGATGCGGGAGCCCGCCGGAAGGTCGACCGTCACGTCGACCGAGCCACCCCCGCCGAGCAGCAGCGACTCCACCAGTTTGTCGAGCGAAAAGCCCCAGCCGGACATCGGAGTGGCTCGATCCTTGGCCGCCCGCACCAGGAGCCTGCCGTCGGCGTACTCGACCTGGGTGTGCTCGGCGGCTTGCACGTCGGCGTCGCTGAACTCGTCGCTCGGGCGGATCTCGACGACGGTGTCGGCGCGGTCGCTCGCGTTGATCCGGACATTGGCGGTCGCCACGTCGATGATGGCGAGAATCGGTTCTGGGCTGTCGAAGGTCGGCACTGCGGTCCCCTCCTTACGAGTTGGCGTGGTCATCAGCGCACCCAGCCGCTGTAGCGATTACCGGTCTGCTGGGTCGCCCGCCGGGCGGAGCGGCGGCCGGCGTCGCCCGGGTCGAGCGCGGCGGCGACGGCGCGGACCAGCCAGGAGTTGACCGATAGCCCGTCCCGGGCGGCCGCCTCCTCGATGCGCGGCTTGAGGTGCTCGGGGACCCGCAGCGAGATCCGGGAGGTCCCGCCCTCGTCGGCGTCCGTGGGTGGTGGCAGGGCGGGCGGCCGCTCGTACCGCTCGATCTCGTCCGCCTCCTCGAACGGCCGTCCGGCTCGTGGCGTCACGACGAAGCCGGGGTCGCGTCCACGCAGGCGTACCTCGACCGAGCCGGGTGCGAGCTCCTGGGTGATCTCGTCCGCGGCGGCGGACAGGGCCTCCAGCAGGGCGAGCCGGGTGGCCGACTCGAGCGTTGCGGCGAGGCGCTCGGCCAGCGCGCGAGCTTCCTCGCCGCCCGCTCCGGCAGCGATGGCGAGTTCGCGGCGGAGGTGATCGACATACGGCGAAAGGTCCATGACGTCACTATGACATCACAGCGACGTCACTACAAGGCGCTCTACTGATGTCGTGAATGACGCCACTTGGCCAATGATGACGAGGGGAACGGGAAGCCGGCGAGTGCCAGGGACTGTGCCACCCGCTCTGACCTGCGACTAAGGGGAAAGGGCGGTAGGGGCGTTCGGCTGCGGGGTAGCGTCTGCGGGAGGCGATGTCAGCCTCTTCGAAGCCATATCTCGGCTATCTGGCGATGGCGCGAACCCTGCAGCGCAGGGCGTTCTTCACCGGTGAGTGCACCAACTGCCTGCAGCGCTCGTGTCCGTCGACATGATCGGCACCAGGTTGTCGGACTGCTGCCCGACCTCCGGCGGTCCGTCCGACGTGCTGGGTGGCAAGGCGGTCATCGACCGGCTGAACGGCCGGCGACCGCGTACGACGCGAAGGCCACCTGGACCACCTGGCGTACCAGGATGATCGGCCATTCGTACGAGGGATCGCTCGTACGCCTGCGTAATGCTCTGAGCCTGCTGGTTAGGGTGACGCTTATGACGTCTGACTCCAGCAGGCTGGTCGACCCTGCCTCCTTGCCCAAGGCCGAGTTCGCCTTCCCCGGCCCGCTACGTGACAGGCTTGTCGCAGACATCCTCGACGGCCGCAAGACTGCCACGACCAGTCTGGCCGCCGATTATGAGCTTGAGGGCAAAGCGCTGCCTGAGATCGGCGAGCGATCGGCGGTGGTGGACTCCGCCGACCGCCCGGCCGCTCTCATTGAGGTGACGAGCGTGCGGGTTGTGCCGCTGGGGGAGGTAGATACGGCCCATGCGGTGGACGAGGGCGCGGGCCACACGACGGTCGCGCAGTGGCGTGCGGCCCATGAGGAGTTCTGGCACGGTCAGGAGATGCGCTCGGCGCTGGGCGATGCCACTTTCACCGTGGACGACACCACCCCAGTGATCCTGGAACGTTTCCGCGTCGTCGCCGACCTTCGTACGCCCTGACGGCCAGGCCCCGGACGAGACGAGACCCGCAGGCCCGTCACCGCCCAAAGAGCTGCAGGTGCCGGGCGCGCCACTGGGCCGGTGGTGCGCCGCGGCGCGCCACCGGCCCCGGCCGGGTGGGCGTCGGCGTCATTGCTCGACCCACCGATTGCTCATCGGGTCGAGATGCGGTCAGCAGACCTGGATTTTTATGGACATTTCGCGAGGTGTGCCGGGGCGGAGAAGCCAGAAGGTGGCCGTGTGCGTGCCGGATTTGGTGAACCTTAGTGGGGCGGTGATGCTGAATGGGCCCTTGGGACCGAATCGGGTGCTCACACCGACCTCACGGCCATCGAGGACCCAGCGGTATCTCAGCGGGTCGGTGTCGTCGACGACGTTCACTCGGGCCGCTGCGCGGACGCCGCTCAGATGGCAGGTGCCATTCTTGCTGCCCTGTGCTCGCAGGCTACTGATCACGGCGGCCGCGGATGCCGGGTCGGTCGTCGACGTCGCATTGCCGACGGTCGGGGCCGGCGAGGAGTTCGTGGCGGAACTCGGTGGCGGGTTCTGTGCCGCGTCGGAGGCTCCGGTGATCGGCGAACCCGTGACCCCGGGACGATTCGTGGATTGGCCTGGGCCTTCTTGAGGGCGGAGCAACATGGTCGCGCCGAGGGTGACGAAGGTGACGACGACGGCGGTGCCGGCTACGAGGAGGCCGGTGTGCAGGCGTGCCGTACGGATGGCGGGTTTGGTGTCGGTGGCCAGGTCGGAGGGGACGGGCGGCCGTACGCGTTGCTCGCCCAGCAGTTGGAGGAGCACGTCCTGCATGGTGGGACGGCGGGACGGCTCCTTGGCCAGGCAGTTGGTGACGATGGAACGCATGGGTTCGGCCATGTCACCGAGGTCGGGGGCGGCGTGCAGGATGCGGGCGACGACGGCGGGCAGGTGGTCGGAGCCGAAGGGCGGACGGCCGGCGGCGGCGAAGACCATCACCGAGCCCCAGGCGAACACGTCGGCGGCGGGCCCGGTGTAGTGGCCGCCGAGCTGTTCCGGCGCCATGTAGGCGGGGGTGCCGACGATGCTGCTGGTGACGGTGAGGGAGGCCTCGGTGTCGCGGGCGATGCCGAAGTCGATGACGCGGGGCCCGTCCTTGGCGAGCAGTACGTTGGCCGGTTTGAAGTCGCGGTGCACGATTCCGGCCCGATGCACAGCGGTGAGCGCCGTCGCGGTGGAGACCGCCACCCGGTGGAGTGCGGGGCCGTGGTGGACGCCGGCCTGCTGCAGCGAGAGCCCTTCGATGTATTCGGTGACGATGTACGGTCGCCGGCCCTCGAAGGAGGCGTCGAGTACCTGGGCGACGCAGAACGGATCGACCCGCTGGGCGGCGGCCAACTCCTTGGCGAACCGCTCGCGTACCTGGTCGGAGACCACGCCGTGCAGCACCTTGACCGCTACGTACCTCCCGTCCTGAGCCTGGCCCAGGTAGACGATGCCCTGCCCGCCGACGCCTAGACGGCCCACCAGCCGATACTGGGCGATCGCGGATGGATCATCCGGATATAGGGGCTCAGGCATGGTTCATGACCTTAATACAGGCTCTGTCGGGTCCCGTGAATTTCGCACGAAAGAGGGCCGGACCCGCTCGTATTCAGCCTTCGAGTCAGCCCCAACCCAGCCGCCAAGCGAGGACAAGAGGTGACGACCACCGGCAACTGCGGTGGGGGCACGAAGCTCAAGGCCGTGCTCAGCGGGTTCAACGGCAAGCCGGTGCTTGAGAACATCCGCATCACCAACGACGACCCTGACGGTTTCGTGGCGAAGGCGACCCTCTCCAAGACGGTCGGCAACGGCGTCGGCCCCGTCTTCGTCGACTGCGGCGGCGAAGCAGGCGTGACCCTCCTGGTCACCCACGTCTGATCTGGACTCCCGGCACGGGCGCCCGAAACACCGGCGGGTCACAGGAGCGATCCGCCGGTGGAGTCGCCTGCCATGGACCCGAATGGAACCCGATTCGACCTCAGGCCGGTGGCCGCCCCTGCGGTAAGGGAGTCGCCGCAGATCAAGATCTGAGGCTCTGAGCTGCCCCCGTGGCTGCTGTACTTTCCTCCTGTACGGCAAACGCCCCGACCCGCTCCGGCAACCAGCGCGTCGCCGCACTCTGCTGCTGCACGAGCATCCCGTGTACAGGTTCGCGTTTTCAGCCGGGCCGCGCTCAAAGGTAGATGGTCAAGCGATGTCCAGTGCTCCTGCCAGCCCGTCCCGTCGCCAGGATGAACCGACCTGGTCCCGCACGCCGCCCGGCCGGCCGTTCTACGCCGTGGTCTCGCTGGTGGTACTGATCAGCTTCTACGGCGTCAGCGTGCCCCAGTGGTACACCGAGACTCTGGTCTTCATGTTCTTCGCCTTCCTCCTGCTGGCCCCCTACTGGTTCATCCGCCTGTCCGTGGCGTCGTGGTTGGTCCGGCCGTCGATGACGGGCAAGCGGTTACGTCGCTGGCTGCCGGGACCGCTCATCTTCCTCGGGGTACTGGGCACGCTCTACATCGACGCCCCCTCTGGGTACGGTTCACCCTGTCCGAGCCCAGCCTGGAACAACATGCGAAGACCCTCGCCAACGACGGGACGCACAGCCCCGGATGCCGATGGGCAGGGCTGTACAACGTCTGCGACGGGTACGGCGGCGCGGGCGAAGCCATCCCCGGCGGCGCCCGATTCTTGGTCGAGGACGCATACATCAACCCATCGAGAGGCTTCGTCTGGTTGCCCGACGGCCGACGACCGACCGTCGAGGAAGACGACTCGAACATCTACTTCCACCTGACCGGCCCTTGGTGGGCCTGGAAGGCATGGGACGGATGGTGACCAGCGGACCTGCGTCTACCTCGGCGACCAGCCGGGTGAGCAGCGCGCGGCGTTGCACGGCGTGATCCACTGGAGACTTTCTCCGACCAACGACCATGCCCGGCGCCGCGCGGCGGGGGCGCCGCAGCTTGGGCGGCGATAATTCGATATAGCACGAATCATTGCGGCGATACGGTTTCGTCCATGCAACAGGTCATAGAAGCGCAGATGGACCGGCGGGCGCTCGCCGCCGCAGGTGTGACGGTCGTGCTGTGGGCGTCGGCCTTCGTGTCCATCCGCAGTGCCGGGCAGTTCTATTCTCCTGGCGCGCTGGCTCTGGGGCGGCTGCTGGTCGCGGCGTTGGCTCTTGGTGTGATCCTCGTCGCGCGAGGCGAGAGGTGGCCGGCGCGTAAGGCGTGGCCTGGCATCGTGGTGTCCGGGGTGTTGTGGTTCGGCGTCTACATGGTCGCTCTCAACTGGGGTGAGCAGAAGGTCGATGCGGGCACCGCCGCGATGATCATCAACATCGGACCACTGCTGATCGCATTGCTCGCCGGCTGGTTCCTGCACGAGGGATTCCCCCACAAGCTGCTGATCGGCATGGCCGTCTCGCTCGCCGGCGCGGTGGTCGTGGGGCTCTCCAAGTCCGAGGGCGGCGCTTCCTCGATCCTGGGCGTCGCGCTGTGCGTGGTGGCCGCCCTGTCCTGGGCGGTGGCCATCCTGGCGCAGAAACCCGCGCTGCGGCACGCTTCCGCGTTGCAAGTGACCACCTTCGGTTGCGCGGTCGGGGCGATCGTCTGCCTGCCGTTCACGGGGCAGCTGGTGAGCCAGGTAGCCCAGGCGCCGATGGCGGCGACGCTGAACGTCGTCTTCCTCGGTGTCTTCCCCACCGCGCTGGCCTTCACCACCTGGGCCTACGCCCTGTCCAGGACTACGGCGGGCAACATGGGCGCCACCACCTACCTCGTCCCCATTCTGGTGGTGCTGATGTCGTGGGTGCTGCTCAGCGAGATTCCCGGCTGGCTCACCTTTGCCGGAGGCGCCCTCTGCCTGATCGGGGTCGCCATCTCCAGACGGACGCGAGGGTAGCGCGGTGGACGCCGCTCTACCTATCTGTCGTGCGGCGACAGACGCCACACGCATGCTCATCCAGAACGCCAACAGCGACTGGAACAACCCATCGCCGTCTTCACCGACGTCCTCGAAGCCGAATTATGCGCCACCTGATCCCCCTGACACCCTCCTAACCAGAGGTATGACCTGCGAGACCTCGGAGGCCCTGACCGGGTGCTGCGCGGCTGTCCGGTTCACCGGGGCCTTGCACATCGCCTCATGGTCCATAGCGTCCTCATGTTCGCCACCGCCCTACCGTGCACGGCAGCTTCGCCGCCCTGAAAGGTGTCGAACCATCCTCTATCCGGCCGGCTGGCGCAGCCGGGCCGTGCGCCGTTCGATTTCCTTTTCGCCCGCTCCCGCGAAAGCGAGGATGTCGGGCAGCCGGAAGATGCGACCGCCGCCGCCCCAGTTGCCGTCGGTGATCTCGTTGATTATCACCCAGACGCGGAAGCCGTCCTCGGGCGCGGGGTCGCCCCCGTCCAGCTCGGCGCGCAGGATCTGTTCGGTCACTTCCGCGATCAGGCCCGCCTTGGCGTCGTCGTCGAGCGTGGCCTGCGGGACCCCGACCATGACCCGGTAGCGGGGTCGCTGTGTGGGGCGGCCTGCCACCGTGACGAGCGCCGGCTCGTGCAGGAAGGTCCAGGCGATCGACTCGGCCGCCTCGTTGCCAGGTTTCGCGCCCTCCCACTTCAGGAGAGTACGGGTGAGCGTCGCCATGAGCTCGGCCTTGGCGTGATCTGTGAGGGTGCCGCTCGGCATCGTGAGGTCGATCATGGGCATGGCTGCCTCCCGGCGAGTAAGTTCACTAGAGCAACTGACGTTAGCGACGTCAGTTCAATAGAGCAACTAACATGGATGCCGTGCGCAGAACCCGCTTCGACGCCTGGCCCTGCTCGATCGCCCGCACCGTCGATCTCGTCGGCGACTGGTGGACGCCCCTCGTCATGCGTGAGGCCTTTTACGGTGCCCGCCGTTTCGAGGAGTTCCAGCAGCGGCTAGGGGTGAGCCGGAACGTCCTCGCGCAGCGCCTTGAGCGCCTCGTCGAGGAGGACATGCTGAAACGCCTGCCCTACCAGGACCGGCCGGTGCGCCACGAATACCGGCTCACTGAGAAGGGCCGTGACTTCTTCACCGTGCTCGCCGCGATGATCCGCTGGGGAGATCGCTGGCTGGCGGAGCCCGGCGGGCCACCCGTCGAACTGCGTGACCGTGAGACGGGCCTGCCAGTCGAGCTGGAAGTGATCGACGGGAGAACGGGCCGACCGGTCGATGTGCGACGGATCATTTGTGCGCCCGGCCCAGGATTCCCCAGGGATCTCGCCGAACGGCTTCAGCAGTCGATGGAACCGGACTCCGGGGAGCCGGACGCCGCACCCGTCGAATAGCCCTCTGGGGTCATCCAGAAGGGCCTTTGAGCTCGGCGCGGCCGGGAGGATTCGAACCCTGACCTTCTGATCCACAGCCAGGTCGAGACTGTCCACGAGCGTCTACGGGCGTCAGAAATGCCTATAGAAAGGGACATCTGGCTACGAGGGTTCCGCCATCGTCCACGGTCATCCAAAGCTGTCGTCAGCATCTGCGTAAGCAAGATCCACCTGCTGGCATGGGTGGGAGACAGCCTCGTCAATCGACCCCGGCACGCAGGCCTACGCTGGGGCTCATGCCGCCCTGTCTCGACGTCTACGTCTGGGTTCCAGGGCACAACTCCGCGATCCTCGGGCGATTCATCGACAGCTACGTCAACGTGGCCGCCAGTGACGAGCGACTCCACGCCTTCATACGGGTCCATGTCCTGGGCATCGCGAACGACACGGACGACAAGGCCCTCGACGAGTTACGGGCTGGTGGCGGGTGATCGTGTAAGACGGTTGCTGTACATCACTGGGTCGACGGCAGCGGCTCGTATGCTGATCTTTGTCCTCACCTCCGGAGACAGGTTGCCGATGCATCTACATCCAGGCGAGACCGAGGCCGTTGGCTGGCGGGTGATGACCGTGCTCGACGCCGTCCGGCAGTTGCGCGATGCATCACCCGACGTCACCGGACGTCCGCGGGTGATCGCGATCGACGGCCGGGGCGGCGCCGGCAAGACGACCCTGGCCGAGCGGCTACGCAAGGTGGTGCCCAACTCCGCCATCGTGCACACCGACGACATCGCCTGGAACCACGCCTACTTCGACTGGGGCGCCGTGCTCGTCGAGAACATCCTGCACCCCCTGCACCGGGGTGAGGCGGTGGACTTCCGCCCTGATGCCTGGATCACCCACGACCGGCCCGGATCGATCACCATCCCCGCCGGTGCCGACTTCATCTGGGTCGAGGGCACCGGCATCATCCGCGAAGAGCTTGCCCCGTGGTTGGACGCCTCGGTGTGGATGCAGGGTGACCTCGATGAGCAAGAGCGCTTGTTGGTCGTCCGCGACGGTGACTCCCCCGAGCAGCTGGCGCACGTGGCGAACTGGCTGCTGGAGGAACTGCCGTTCCTGTTGCGAGAACAGCCGTGGAGCCGAGCCACCATGATCGTCGCCGGCCCTCCGCAGATCGACCACGACTCGGACACCGAGTTGGTCGTCGCCCCGCCGACCAGCCCTTAGGTCGGCCGACCCACCCGCAGGAAGGGCATGCGCAACGTAGGCGGCGCACTTCCCTGCTCCGGCGGTAGATACGGGGCGGTGCCGTGTGATCGTGTGAGGCCGCGTTGCTGTATCGGTTGCTGTACAGCACCGCTGCGACGTTCACCCCAAGGCCCCAGTGGCAAGCGGGCCTAGACCGTAAGGGATCTTCCTGTGGACCTCAGTTGCACAGCAGACCCTCGTACCCGTCATCCGGTACTGCTGATCGCCATACCGGTGCGTGATGGCCGACACTCTGCACTGTGGATAACGAGGCGGCAGAGTACGCACGGCGTTGGCTGGCAGAAGAGGGCGTCACCCAGGTCCGTAAGGGCGTATGGGCGAGCGACGAAACATCGGTGGAAGAACCGCTCACGGCCAACGACGTGGCCCACGCGTGGACAAGCGTAGCGCTAGAGGACCCTGACCTCGATGCGACCGGCCGGCTACGACTCGCCCTCGGCCTCCTGGACCTTCTCGACGACTACTGGGTAACGTGCGAGATTCGCTTCGCCGTAGTCGCTGCGCAAGATCTGAAAGCTGAACTCCTGTGGGACGCCTACCGTCGGCGATTGGAGGCTTCGCAGTCGCCCGAGCCGGTCACCTATTCGCTATGGGTTGACTGGTTCGAGGACCGCAGCACAGTGGAAGTCGCCTTCGCCGAAGTGCTGGGCAACGACATCGAGGAGTTGTGGTCCGAGGATCGGCTTCACGCGTTAACTCAAGATCCACTATTTCGACGTGCTCAACGAGTTCTGGAGATTTCCGGACCCGTGCCCTGGCCGCTCAAACACCCCGCCTACCAGGCAGTCGTGGAAGTACCGGCCCTCCATCCCGCCCTGTTCCAAGGCCTGCTCAGCAGCTACCACGACTTCTATGGCGACCTTGAGCCCCATACAGCCCATGCTCTCTTGCAGCAACTGGACCTCCCCCCGGGCACCAAGTGGCTCGCCCACTTACGCGCGGTCCTTCAAGCAGGGCACCGCAACCACTACCGCGCCCCAGACGCCTGGCTGGCAACCGGCTGGGAGACCTCCTGATCCGTAGCGAGAACGAGACCGTCCACACCCGTCTACGACCTTCCATCTGCCCAGCTCGCACATCACTGTGAGAGGTCGGTCCATCCACGAGCGTCCGTGATCGTCCACGGCCGTTGTTAGCATCCGCGTTAGCAAGATCGAGGGCCAGCACCGCCGTCCGACGTTCAGCGTTGGCACCCCAGGTGTCGTCATCCTCGGCAGGAGCGAAGCCCAGACCAAATTGAAGACGGTGGAGACTTCAAAAGCTACGTTGAAGGCGTGGAGCTTTTAGAGGACCGTGAGTGGGATGCCAGCGTGCACGGCACGGAGAGCCCGGCGCGGCGCGGCGAATGCACGTGGGGAGCACCTTGCCCGAACCGAGCCACCCGAAGCGGTCCTGGTGCGTGATGCCGGCGGAGAAAGTTGGTGGGCTGTGTGCGACCGGCACTTTGCTGACTCTCCGGTCTTTCCGTAGGTGTAACACATCGGCCTGTAGGCCGAGGAGTGGAAGGCTGGGCGGCATGAGCGACGTCGACGTGGAGCAGATTGCCGCGCTGTTGAGAGAGCGGAACGGTATCGACGCGAAGCTCGCAGCGATCATTCAACGTCCCATGACCGCAGGCCATCTGGGCGAATGGATCGTGGCGCAAGTCTTTGGAATCGCGTTGGAAACTTCCGCCGTGGCCGCCGCAGTCGACGGCCGGTTCACTTCTGGTCCATTGCGTGGTCGGACCGTCAATGCGAAGTGGTATCTCAAGCGCGAGGGCCTGCTGGATGTTACGGTGCGGAAGAAGCCGGACTACTACCTCGTGCTGACGGGGCCCGCGTCACCAGCGGCTTCGTCGCGAGGCGGCACTCGTCCTTGGTGTATCGAGTCGGTGTACTTGTTTGACGCTGAGCAGTTGCTAGCGGAGCTCCGTGCGCGCGGAGTAAGGATCGGGGTCGCCTCTAGCGTCCGAGCCACGCAGTGGGCAGCGGCTGAGATTTACCCGGGCGCAAATAACCCGTTACTTCCGGTAAGTCCGGAGCAAGCGGAGTTACTGCGACTTTTCGCACTTCGATGAGACTGCTGCATACGGAGTCAGAACTCCGATGCCGAGCACTTGCAGTTCGCAGAACCCGTCGACCGGCAGCCCCCAAGTCATCATCGAGGAACCGCACATGCCAGGGCCGTGCGTTGCTGCTTGAGCGCGGCGGTCGATCCCTCGCCGTTCGCTGTCACTGATAGGCCCACTCATGCCTCCTGCAGCCGGAGCCCTGACCGGCGAACGCCGGAGCGACCCTCGTAGATCTGGGTGATCTCCGACCCTCGACGCGATCACCAGCGAAAAATAGTCGGATTATGCGGCTGAGCAGTGGCTAAGCCTTTGGACCTCTCGCATCACTTCTCACTGGTTCCGGTACTTCCACGGAACAGCCACGGAACAAGGGCGGCATAGGAACCAGTCTGGGCAGGCATTTGTGAGTGCCTGCATCAAACGAGCGTCCCCGTCCGTCCTCTGCGCGGACGGGGACGGCTTCGTCAGTTGGATAATCCGTGGCGGTGTAGGTACTCAATCGCGTCGGGGTGAGTCTCCGTCCACTGCGTGTGTCGACGACGGGTGAAAACTGCCGCAAACACTGCTGGGCAGGGGCTGTCACGTGCCGGACGTGTGCGGGAGGTGAGCGGATGGCCGCAACGTCTCTTGTGTTGGTCTGGCGGGAGGCAGATCGAATACTCTTCGTCGCGACTTCGGAGGTGTGTAGTGGGAACTTGGGACGCTACTGCGTTCGGTAACGATCATGCTGCTGATTTCGCGGGCGATCTTGATGACCTGGAGATCGGTGATCGCGCGGCGGCAATCAGGGAGGCCTTGATCGCTGCGGCCGACGAGGCCGACTATCTGGATAGCTCCGAGGGAGTCCCCGCTGTGGCGGCTGCCGCGATCGTTGCGGCGCAATGCCCTGGCGGCTCTCCCACCGACCCGATTTATGGGCCCGAGCAGCCGATCCCCGATTTGCCAGATGGCTTGCGAGCGCTCGCCTTGCGAGCCCTCGAGCGGGTTCTCGCCGACGATTCGGAGCTGAAGGATCTGTGGGATGAAAGCGGCAGCTCGTCTGAGTGGCTTTCGGAGATCGAGAAGCTTCGAGCGGTGCTTCAGGGTCGGTGACGTTAGTCCTGGCTGAAGAGGTACTCGCCGTCGTTGCCGCCGAGCAGAAAGACGAAGCGGTCAGCGTCTGCGCAGAGGTCGGCGGCGTCATAACCGGGGCACCCGACGAACCGTGCGAATCTGGCCTGGTGTGGGCCATCCGGGGTATCGGCGGGCAGCGTACGCCGCTCGTATGGCCCCCGGGAGGTGGTGCTACTCGCCGTCGACCTCGATGAGGTCGGGCTCGCCGTCCATGGACACTTCGGTGACGGTCACGCCGGCGCCGGTGTGGTCGATCGGCAGGCTGTCCACGACAGCAACGGCCGTGCTGCGCGCTTGCTCCTCCGTGAGCGCTTTGACGCGGACGACCGTGAACAGCTTGGCGTCAAACGCGAACTCGCGCGTGAGGGGTTTCGCGCTCTTGATGACGCGCTCGACGCCGTAGTCGTCAGCGTCGTCATTGTCGGCGGCGTCATCCCCAAAGAACTGGTCAAGCGCGTACTCCGAGATCTTGTCGAGGTCGTCGGCGATGGACACCGGCACCGAGATCTCGCGGTCGAGCGTGTAGCTGTGAGACCAGTGCTGGCCCATGAGGGCGCGTGTTTCGCAGACCACACGGGGGCGTTCTGCCACGCGCACCATGATCGGTTCTGGGCCAAGGCATGGGGATGGCCGCCAGACGCCTCTATGACCTATGGGCACGCTTGTGTCTCCACGTGGCCCCAACATGGGCGTTTCACCGGGAGCAGGCCGCCGGGTTTGGAGCAGGCAACAGCGTTGGGGACCTCCGCCGACGTCCTGCGCCCCTCCCTCACGGGAAGGCATTGGGAAGGATCACCCGGATGCGGCCGTTCAGAGCCGGACACAACCGGATCCCGAAGCATGATCAAAACACAAAACCCCTGGTCACCACAGGGATGACCAGGGGTTACACGGGGCGCGGCCGGGAGGATTCGAACCCCCAACCTTCTGATCCGTAGGCAAGGGCAACCACCTTGTCAGGAAACGTCTCGCCCTGCTCAACCGGTAGTTGCGGGTTGGTGGTGTGTGATCGTGTGAGGCGGTGTTGCTGTACGCCACTGCTGTACGGCTGTGGCCGCCAAAGGACTACCAGCACTTCAGCAAGGGCGGCCGCTGACACCTGCCGTGATGTCGCTGAGCGGCCTCTGACCTGTAGTTCGGCATCTCGGTGTGTCTCGGCTTCTCTGGCGGTTTCGTGGTCTCGTGTGCCCTCATTGTGCCCTGTGTGGATGCCGGCCCTCGCCCTCATGGGTGCGGGAGGGACCCACTTACCAGCCCTCAGAGATGAAAGTTTCCAACCATGGGCGCTGTTCCATATCGCTTTAACTGGCAATCCTGGTGATGCCGACTGCCGGTCAACTGGCCTGCTGAACCGCGGGCACGAACCCGCCCGTGAGCCTTTCTACCATCGACCAAGGCCGCCCAATAATCCCGGAATCATCGACGATACGAGTGTCTGTCGATGGCGGCCGGTATACAGATCAACACCGGTCCCAGTGACGAGACGAGGCGAGTTGAACATCGTCTTCTTTGACGGTCAGGGAACCCCCGGCCCTGTCCCAGAGAGCAGCCCGGCCGTTCGCGTCTCCGAACAGCACCAGAGGACGGCCCGGGACGAATGCCGCGCCCTTGAAAGCGATCTTCTCGGTGACGGGCACAAGGCAGACCGCCTTCGGCTCGATCCCGTGAAAGGCTGTCGTCGTCCCCGCGGCCCGAAGCTCCCGCAAAGCGATGACGCCACTCCGGTACCCCTCCTGCATTCCGAGGAAGCAGGGCACCAGAACCGCGGCCATCAACGCGAACAGCGTGACGAACGTGACCATCCAGAGAGGAACGATCAAGTTCACGTGATAGCCCCATCCGACAATCGCCAAGGAGACCAAGGCCAACAGCAGCGTGAGGCCGGTCAAGGACCATGCCGGTCGCAATGCCTGCCACCATGGCAACTCCACGTCATCCGCGCCCAGATCGAACACCATGAGATAGGTCTCGTACGTCAGCTGTCCATAAACCATAGGCAGCGGTATCGCGATGGTCACCAGCATGGGAAGCAGCCATGAAAGGGCGACCTTCAGCGACGTGTAATGGAAGAAGTGACGAACTCCGACGATGGTGACGGGCGTGACCAACGCCAAACCGGCTAGACGAACGACGTCGGGGTGCGGGTCCGCGGCGAGGGTCCACCCCATGAACACCATCACCGGATAGACCATGCTGCCCAGCAGCCAGGAGCGCATCAGCCACCTGCAAAGGATGGCCGACGCGACCACGACGAGGAGCGCGACAGCAGTCCACGGTTGGCTCGGCCACGTTCGCCCCAGGATGATACCGCCAGCGAGCGGCGCTAGCACGGCTAGCACACCGCCAGTAGCGTTCATCGCCGCACTCGGGGGCTTCGCCGAACGATGTCTCGCCTCCAGGTGCCGCAGTTCGTCCTCGGAGCTCTCACCCACCGCCTTACGCACCAGCAGCCGGCGACCGTTGAATTCCGTGGTGCGGCTGTTCGCGAGAGCCTTAGCATCGGCCACGGATTGCGCATGTATTTCCCCTTCGACCGGGCGCCCCGTCAAGGAGTCGAAAATTCGGAACCGGGCGTCGAAGGTTCCCGGCGGTCGACGAAGGTGCGTCCATCTGATACGGACGGCGATTCCATCCTGGATGCACGAGCGCAGCAGGTGGCGCCTTCCCGCGGTGAGCGCTCCGATGCGCGATCCGGCGATGGGCACATCGACCTGGAACCGTGACCCATCTGTGGACCGACGTACACGCCAACTGCGGGACCCGCACATCACAGGCACCAGCTCGGCATGTTCGGGCGGGGCTTCGAACTCCACTCGCACCGTATGGTCGTACGGGTATGGCGCGCTGGCCTCGGCCCATGGCTCCCAGATCGTCTCGTATGGTCCAACGGACCTTTCCGCCGGTCTGCCTTTACGGCTCCGTGCGGCCAGTAGAACCATCAGCACGAGGAAATTCCGGACTGCCACCTCAAGAGTGTCAAGCAGAGCGGTCAAGGCCTGAAGCCATTCCCGTCAATCTTCATCGAACTGTGAGACCAGACGAAGCCGGAACACGCGTCGGTTGAGCATGACCGGAGCCGAGTGTTGCAAGATCCCGAGATTGCCTTGACAAACGCTAAGGCCCGCTCCCAAGAACCCCCCGTAGCGGTCCTTTCGCATGTGGGCGGCCGAAAGGAAACCTTCTTGTCAACGACGCTCGAAACCCCTGCCTGCGGGGTGCGGTGCGGCGCTGGAGGAGGGGCATGGCGGACCCTGCCGTAAGTGCCGCGCCCGTGACCGCTAGATGAGGCGTCGCCCCGCTGGGCGCAGGACCGGCAGGCGCAGCGGAGAGACCCGTCGCCCCGGCACTCGCTCGAACGGCTTCGCCCAAGTGGGGGTGACCTGGACGTGACCACGATCCCGCTGATCATCGGGCTCATGCTCGCCACCGTCGTACTCGTCGGCTACGTGATCGTCATGATCGGGATGTGCCAGGACACCGGCGGATGTGCCTGGCCGAGCCTCCCCAGTCATGCGGCGGGCCTGGGCCGCCGGGTCACCGGCTGCCACGTGCGGAGCGACGGCTCAACCCGCGCCCAGACAACGTTGACTCCCCCGCGCGAGTCGCTCGGACAGGTCAAGCAGCGTGGCACAAGGCACAGGTTCCTGAGCCATGTGCCCTCGATGTGCCCTCTGCCAACGCCTGACCTCTTCAACCGCAGGTCACGCACCCCCGAGTCGACTACCACCACTTCAGCAAGGGTGTTATCCAGATCGAAGAGGGCAAGCCTTTGCACAGCGCGGCACACCTGCGCCTCGCTCCTCGCCTCCCTCGACGTACACCCGCGCGTCGCGATGCGGATCCTGCGGCACTCACAGATCTCGATGACCATGGACGTCTACACACAGATCCCGAGCCCGGAAACGCGCAAGGCGCTCGACCGGCTCAATCAGAGCCTCAATGGTCCACACGCATAGCTCATTATCCGTCCATAAAGGCTCTTTGGGGACCACCCCCAAAGAGCCTTATTCATATGCAAGAGCTTGATTTATAGCCGAGAAGATATATTCAACTAGCGGCTGCGCCAATATCACTATTCGATATCTGTGATTTAAAGGAATAGATTCGCTGGCGATCTGCCCCGCTCGCCTTCACGCTTGACGTAATGGAGAGTGAATGACGCATCCTGTGAGTTGTGAGGGCGCAAAGCAGCATCAGTGCCGATGCTCCGCCTGCGGCGGGGCGCAGCATGGCTGGCCTAACGGCCTCGCCCTGGCACGCGACACCTCCCCTATTGCTCGCCAGGAGGCAAGAGACCGCAGCGACGTCGCATGGGCAGGCACACAACCTCCCCGCGGACAACGACGACCGTCCAAGGGCAGACAGGCAGCCGCCACCGACTGCGCAACAGTCGATCTCATCGACTGGCTGTCCGAAAATCCAAGCACAATCGACCACATCCAGGAAGTCGGCAACCTCCTTACCGGTCCTATCATCGGGGAACTAGATAAGAGGTTCGGCGGCAGCAAACCACGCCAGGCCAGAAAGAGTTTTACCGATCATTTCTGGTGTGATCTCCTCGTCGCCCTGGCCGAGAGCATCGAGAAGTTCTCGAAAGCCCTCGCCCGCGTACCCGAGAACGTGACGGCAGCCATCATCGACTCTCGGAGAGCCGAGCGTCGCACCCCTCTTCTCGAAGCCCTGGTGGCTCTTGCCGTACAGACGGCTTGGGAGCCCATCAAGGGCCTGATCCACACCAGTGGGGTCGAGGAGGTGCAAAGGGCGTGTCGGATTCTCGCCGTCCTGATCTGCCCGGCTCCCGAAGATCACCCGGCGGTGCAGAACGGCGCACTCCTCCCCCTGGCGCACGAAGGGCTGTTGAAGATCAGTAGAGAACGGCTCGAGCAGGTCTTCCCCGCCGAATGGGTCCGCCGCCTCCGGGATGACCTCGGCGGTGCCTGAGCGAGGTCACCGGTAGCGTTTCTAACGCGAGGGCGCCGGCCGGGCGCTGTCCGCAGATGCTCGTCTGTGTGGGCCCGCGTTGCTGTACATCGCTGCTGCACAAGATCAAAAAGGCCCTCTGGGATCATCCCAAAGGGCCTTTGAGCTGGGCGCGGCCGGGAGGATTCGAACCCCCAACCTTCTGATCCGTAGAGGGAGAATCGCTCGTGTTTGGTCATGCCGCCTACCTGCATAAACGTCCGCCCGACAGCTATAGACGGCCTACCTTGGGAAGGTATTGGGAACAATCCATCGCTCGACAAGCGTGAGGGGGGTAATATGCCCCCGATTCTCGGTGCCCAGTGATCTCCAGGTTCACCGACGCGCCATAGAGGCCCCGTGACCTGCGCGTGCCACCGACTCCGCAATCCGTTGGATGCCGATCGAGATTCAGGCGTAGTCTCGCGGTGTTGAGCCCTCGTTTCTCTATCTGGAGGCGTGCGTGACCGCCCCTGCTTGGCTGCCGTACAGCGAGGACGAGACATGGAACTATCGGAACTAGACAATAGGAATTGAGCAAAAGTGGCTGATCTCGACAGCGAATTCCGTGAATACTATCCTCCAACGGATCAGCAGCGGAAATCCGCCATAACTGAAGGGCTTGTGAGCTTGGATGCGAATGTCCTACTAGATGCTTATAGGTTCAATCCTCAAGCACGCGAAGAGCTATTCAATGCTCTCGAAAAACTAGGAGACAGGCTGTGGATTTCCCATCAAGTAGCCTTAGAGTTCCACAAGAACCGTATAATCGTAATTGGCGGACAGTCAGGCGCCTACGCCGCCGCCCTCAAAGCTCTCATGGATTTCCACAAACATTTTGAGGATAGCGTGCATCCCAAGCTAAATAAATTGGGAAATACGGTAGCCTTAACCAATGGCGAGCAAGCCACGATTGTCGACCCCCTTATCAAGGGAATAAAACAAACAGTGGCGGCAATCAGAGATTTACAGGAACGGCACGGCGTCAGCCTTGGCATGGTCTCAAAAGATCAGGTGCTGCACCGCTTGCAGGGGTTACTCAAAGGAAAGGTGGGCGATCCTTTAAGCCCCGAAAAGGAGAAGGAGGCACGGAAGGAAGCGAAGCGCCGGGTGGAAGAAAAAATTCCTCCCGGATATGCCGACTCGGAAAAAATCGATCCAGCAGGAGACTACCTTCTCTGGTACCAGACTCTCGAAGAAGCGAAGCGCAGGAAGCAACCAATTCTCTTCGTTACGCGAGACGTCAAAGAAGACTGGTTTCGAAGAGAGAAAGGGCAAACGATCTCGGCAAGGCCCGAACTAATCAGGGAAGCAAAAGAAATAGCCGACACTCCGCTAATCATCATGGAAACACAAACTTTCCTGCGAAACGCCCGTGAATACTTGCATGCAGTAGTAAGTGATGAACTGCTCAGCCAGGTAGGGAATCTTCCAGAGGTAAGTTCAACCGAGGAAAGTGAGACAGCGCCAACAATCCGCCTATCGCGAGGCTCGCTACGAGCTATTGAACAAAATATTGCTTTACTAATAGGAAAACTAGAAATCGAGCAGGCAGAGATGGACCGAGACAAGGAAGCTCTAAGAGAATTCGCGATCAACCCACATATATCCCGCATGGAACGCCGCGAATTCGAGGAGCAGTTGCACCGGACGAGAGTTAAATCTGAAAATCTATACCGCAAATTAGAAACCGCTAGACGTGCACAACTCGCGATCCGGCGTCCTTTGCATGAAGGGCGCACTGGATTCGATTTCCGAAGTCACGAATGGCATACTATTAGATCTGCAATGGGGGCCCTCGGGCTAGGAGACCTCTCATCGAACGATGGCCGCCTTATGCCAGATTAGTCAGAGAAGCCACCGAAGAACGCACTCAAAGCCCGCGCCCTATCTTCAATGACCCGCATACGAGTTGCCCTCTCCGTCGAATCCACATGTGCCGCCTGACTGGTCATCTGGCCTGGCCACTTCGGTAGAGCAGACCGGGCCTCTCCGAAAAGTACCCCTCGCTGACCGTGTCCGCAGCGATAAGAAGACCTGTATCGTCCGACGCCGGCAGGGCCATCCAGCCGCCAAGGGCGAGCAAGAGATCTCGGCGGATGCAGAGGTAAGCAGGGTGGACCTGCACGCGGCAGTCGTTGGCTATCGCCGGGACGGGTGCCACGAAGGGGCCATCCCCTGCCACGAGGGGTGCCACGAACCGTGGCCCCGGCCTGACCTGTAACCCTCCCCCCAACCCCCGCCCGGCACGCTCGCGGGGTGCCACGCGATCAAGAGCGGGTGTCGGGCGTGCTGGCACGAACTGTCGGGAGGGTGTCACGGGCACTGTCGCCGGGGCGTCGTGACAGGTGTCACGAGGCGCTGATCTGTAGCCCCTTGCCAGAGACCCCCGGCCCTCACGCGGAGGTGTCGCGGCTACCTCGGGTCAGTCCGGGACGCGTACCTCAGCAGCATCCGCGGGGAGCACCTCAGCGTCGACTCCCGGCCGCTCAATGACCAGCACCCACACGTCTTCCGCCAGCTCGAAGGTGGCCCGTTCGGTGTCGGTCGCACGGCGAGCGAACACCCTCGATCCCGGCCCGGCCTCCGCCAGCTCGACCGCGCCGGCGCGTACGTACGTCCCGCGTCCGCTGACCGTGTGCACCAAGCCGAGTTCTGCAAGGTAGGCGACGGCTCGGCGTACCGTGTCGCGCGCTACGCCGAACTCCTGCTGCAACCGTGCTTCGGACGGGAGTGGCCGGCGAGGGCGAAGCGTGCCAGCCTCGATGCGCGACCGCAGGTCAGCGGCTACCTGACGGTAGACAGGCACATCGGAATCAGGGTCAATCTCGCTCACCTGACTGACCGTAGATATGCGCCCATCCGCCCCCACATCCAGCTCTGTATACCTGGATGGATGTAGACAGGTGTATGGACAGGTGCATAGCGGCGTAACCGTGCCGTCATGGCCTCGGACCCTCACGAGATCGCTGACACAGAGATCGCCGAATTCCGCGACGTGACCCAGCTCGATGACGGCACATGGCGGGCCGTGCACCGCGCCACCGAAGACGAAGTCGTCGCCGGCGACTTCGCGGAGCTGCGCCTAACCACGATGGCGGTCCGCTGCGCCTGGCCGCTGCGGGAGACTCCGTGAAAGAGCCCACGCCACCCAGGAACCTCCTGGACTTGGAGGTTCAGCGCTGCCTGCATGAGACGCCTGACGAGCCGTACGTGCTGGGCGAGGAGGCCGCCGCGCGCGCCCAGAAGATGGGCATCCCACTGAGCAGGGTCCGGCTGGCGATCCGGCAGATCGTTTTCAAGCGGTTGATCGCCGATCGCCTCTGAGGCTGCCTGGGAGGGGGCGTCACCTCCCTCCTGGGCTTGGGCCTCGCCCGCCGCTGGTCGCCAGGCAGTGACGGCGGACGGGCGAGGCCCCTTCTACTCCCGGTCGCCGTGCCGCGCCCGAAGCTGCGGCGGCCGGGCCAACCTCCTTATGCCTGTACGGCGAGCTCAGCAAAGATCGCGCTTTCGGGGGTCATGGCGTCGACGAAAGAGCCAACCCACGGTCACCGAAGCCGGGCGCGACCAGAGCCATCGGACAACGCCTCATCTTTGGTCGCTGATCGCTAATGGAGACGCCGGCTAGGGCCCGGCGCTCGGGTCGCTGCCACCAGCCGCAAAGTAGCGCCGAGTAACCACTGTTACTCTGTGTGGTCGCGAGGGTTGGTCATCTCCTGTTCCACTGGGCCAGCGGACCTGGTGCAATCACCAGCATGGCTGGTAAACCCCTGCTTCTCCGCGCAGCCCTCACGCTGGCCGCGCTCCTCACGTCGGCTCGAACCGGCGGCACCGTGTCATCCTGTCCAACGCCATGGCGTACGCAGTAGAACTCAACTTGCTTGAGAAGAACCCGATCTCAGACCTGAAGGGGAAGCCAGCCAAGACCACGTTTCAGTTGGACCGCCGTGCGGTCGTCAACCCGGACCAAGCCCGCGCTTTGCTCACCGCCATTGCGAAGCGCAAGCCAAGCGGCCCTTTGCTGATGCCCTTCTTCGCCACCCTGTACTTCGCCGGTCTGCGCCCCGAGGAAGCCGTCAATCTACGGGAGAAGGACCTGACATTGCCCGATGCGGCAGACACTTAGAGCGAGATCTACCTGACCACAGCCACCCCGGACGTCGGCAGAGAGTGGACCGATTCCGGTGAGCAGCGCGATGAACGCAGCCTGAAGCATCGGGCCGTAGGTGAAGGCCGCCCGGTGCCGTGCGCCCCCGAACTCGTCGCCATCCTTCGCGCCCACCTCAAAGAGCACGGCACCGGCCCCGGTGGTCGGGTCTTCCATGGGGTGCAGGGGGATGTGCTGGCGACGTGCACGATTCAAAAGGTCTGGGCCAGGGCCCGAAAGGATGCCCTGACCGCCGAAGATCACGGTTCGCCGCTGGCCAAACGGCCCTACGACCTTCGCCACGCCTGCCTGTCCACCTGGCTCAACGCGGGGGTACCCGCCAAGCAGGTAGCCGACTGGGCAGGCAACAGCGTGGAGGTCCTCCTACGCACCTACGCCAAGTGCCTCGTCGGTCAAGACGAGATCGCCATGCGCCGGATCAGCGAAGTCCTTCGCCCTGGCACGCGGGAACGCATTGGGAACGCCCAGCCGGATACAGCCGATCAGGACCGGACACAGCCGGACGCCGGACGCTGATCGAGAGACGAGAAAGCCCAGGTCATCGCGGTGATGACCTGGGCTTGCGTGTGGCGCGGCCGGGAGGATTCGAACCCCCAACCTTCTGATCCGTAGTCTCCGGCGGAGGGTTTTGCCCGGTTCGCTGAAGTCCACTTTCCCTGGTGGCGGCACCCTTCGAACCCTCGCGAACTCCCCCGAACTCACGCCCGTAGCTACAGCCGTTGCTACAGCACGGTGCACGGTGCCCTCGTTCCGCCCTTGCTCTCGCGCCCCGCCTTCGAGGCGCTCGGGGGCACGGCAAACAGCAATGCGGGCCTGCCCGGTGTGCGACCACCAGACAGGCCCTGGAGCGGCACCTCCCTAGAAAGGCACCACCCTTGACGCACCACCGTAAGCCCCTCAACGGCGAGGGCAGCAGCACCCCCCAGGCCACGCCCCGCAATGCCCCCGCCCCAATGTGCGCACCGTGGTGCACCTCCACCCACACCGGTGAACGCCTCGACGAGCTGACCCACCACAGCCAGAACGCGCCCATCCCTCTCACCCTCGGCCCCCGACCGGCCGCGTTGAGCGCCGACCTGGAGCAGTACGACGGCAAGGCCCCGCAGATCGTCCTCATCGAGGGCGAGGCCAGGCCGAAGGGTGCGCCGGTCCTGGAATGGGAGCGGACGATCACCCTCGCCGAGGCCGCCCAGATCGCTCGTGCCCTCGACCGGCTCGTCGTCGACGGAGCCACGCGGCCCGCCGCCGAGGGGTGCCGGGCGTGGTGCGCGGAGCACGACGGCGACGGCGGCGTCTGCCACGCCAGCCTCCCCGCCCCGGCCGGGAACGGCCAGGTCGGCCTGACGTACTGCACCGAGGACCCGGGCGACGGGTTCCGGGTCTACCTCGACCGGTGGGACGGGCTGCGCCTGGCCGAGGCCGAGCAGCTCGCCCGCGTCCTCGACCAGCTCGTCGCCAAGGCCGCCATTTCCAGCCTGTGTCCGCCGTGGTGCGTCGTCGAGCACGACGAGGTGAACGTCGAACACGTGGGTGCCGCGACCGTGTTGGGCGACGACATCAACGTGGTCGACGAAGACGTGTTCCTGCCTGAGGTGCTCGGACAGCTCCGCGAGCAGCCCGGCGACACCATCCGATACGCCGTCACCTGCACCGCCCCCGGCGGTGCCGTGGAACTGGGTCTCCCGGCCGCCGAGAAGCTCGCCTGGTCGATCCTGCGTGAGGTCATGGTCGCCCGGCACATGGCCGGCGACCTCACATAGCAATACGGCCCTGGGCCGGTGCGTCAACACCAGCCCAGGGCCTCGATCACCATCCCCTGCGTACACAGGAGAGAGACCGTGTCGAACACCGTACCCACCCCTGTCCGCCCGTGCCCGCCCTGGTGCCATCAGCGCGGCCAGTGGCACCCCACCGCCCGCACCCGCACCCACCGCGTGCTGCTCGTCGACGTCGAACTCGGCGACGACGCCACCGTCGAAGTCCTCATCTGGCAGGACGAGATCGACGGCCAGCTCGCCGCCCCGCGCGTGCGCGTCCTCTACCTCTCCCACCCCACCCCCAGCGAACTGGCCGCCGCCCCGGCGTGGGTGGACATGCCCGCCGACGCCATCGGCCACCTGGCCGCGATTCTCGACCTGCTCACCATCCAGGCCATGCCGGATTTCGTGCACGCCCTTGAGCGCGCCGTACGGCTGCTCACTGAGGAGACCCGTTGAAGCGCTGGCCCCTGATCCTGCTCGCCCTGCCCGCGGCTGTGGCCACGTGGTCCGGATGGGTCGGCCTCGGTGAGAAGACCGGCTTCGGCGTCGTGCAGCTGCTGCCCGGCATCGTCGACTTCGAGATCAACACCGCCATCACCCTGCCGATCGGAGTCGAGGCGTACGCTGCGTTCGCGCTGTCGGCGTGGCTCACCTCGGCCCCAGTGGGCGAGTCGACGCGCCGGTTCGCGAAGTGGTCCGCCCTCGGCGCCCTGGTGCTCGGCATGCTCGGACAGGTCGCATTCCACCTGCTCGAGGTCGCCGGGTACACCACGGCGCCCGTGGGCGTGACGGTGGCCGTGGCGTGCTTGCCGGTGCTGGTGCTCGGCATGGGCGCCGGACTCGGCCACATGCTGACCCGCGACGCGCAGACCGAACCCGTGGAAGTCGCCACCCTGGTCGTGCCCGTCGAGGTACACCGCGAGCCCGTGGTCGAGGAGTCAGGTACGCCCGGGGCCGCACTCTCTGATCCGATCGACGTGACGGATAAGCCGGAGGTCGAGCCGGTTGAGCCTGTGATCCCGCCGCAGGTCGCAGACGTACCCGAGCCCGTCAGAGACGTACCTGAGCCGACCGATCTTCACCTGCAGGCGGCGTCGACGTTCTTCTTCGACATCGCCGCCGGCGACGTGCCGGGCGTCCGCCAGATCAAGGACCGGCTCAACATCGGACAGGAGAAGGCCCAAGACGTCCGGGCGTACCTGGCCACTCTCGCCAACGCCTAGCCCTGTACCCCGCCCCCGGGCACTGCCGTCCAAAGCCCGCCCGGGGGCGGTCCCCACCCCTGAAGGAAGGGATCTCCATCATGTCGGAAACCTTCGATCGGCCCCAGACCCCGCCATCGTTTTGGGTGAAACGGGCGCCCGTCCGTGCCCGCGTGAAGGTGCTCGCGCACCGCGTACGGTCCGGCAAGTACGGCTCCCGCACCGTGAGATTCGCCTACCGGACCACCACCGCGCCGCTGACCGGAACCAGCCGCCTCGCCGGGACCGCGTGGCGGTGGATCCGCGCCGACGACTACGCCGGGACGGACGACTACGTGTTCCGTGAGAAGGTGCGCACCCGGCGCCGTCGTACGGCGTGGCTGACCGGCGCCGGGTATCTGGCCTCGACCGCCGCGTCGACGTCGCTGTGGGACACAGCCGCGCCGGTCCTGTCTTTAGCCGCGGTCCTGTCGGTGGGCACGGTCGTCGAGGTCCGGAAGCGGATCGTCGACCGGCCGGTCCCGCTGAAGTTGCCCGGGTTCAACCGGAGAACGCCAGCGGAGAACACCGTCACCCGCGCGGCCATCGACGCCAAGCTCGGCCGCGCCGAGGGGATGAAGCTCGCCGGGCCAATCCTCACCGAGGACGGCGGCTGGTCGACGGTGCTGCAGCTCCCGCCCGGCCAGCGCGCCCGGAACTGCCTCGGCAAGGAGGCCGACTTTGCTTCGGCGCTCGGCGTGGGCGAGACACAGATCGTGTTCGAGCTGATCCCCGAACACGCCGGACGCCTCGCCGTGTATGTCAGCAAGTCCGACCCGTTCCTGAAGCTGTACCCGTCGCCGCTGGTCGGGCTCACTGACCCGCTCGACTTCTGGCAGGGCATCCCCGCGGGCGTGAATGGGCGCGGCAAGGTTGAGCAGCTGCGCCTGGTCGACGCGTCCCTTCTCGTCGCCGGCGAGCCTCGCGCCGGGAAGTCCGCCGCGGTGAACCAGATCATCGGGTCGGCAGCCATGGCGGTAACCCCCAAGATCCACTTGTTCGACGGGAAAGGCGCCGGTGATCATCGGCCGTGGCGTCGGATCGCCCACACCGCGATCAAGAGGAACGCGCCCGCCCTGCTCACCCACCTTCGGAAGATGCAGGACCGGATGGAACGCGTCTTCGACCTGCTCGACAACGCGGGCGGCGCGAGCAAGCTCAACCCTGAGTTGTGCCGCCAGTTCGGGGTCGACGTCGAACTCACCATCGTGGACGAAATGCGGTACTACGTCACGTCGCCGCAGGGCCCCGAGATCGTCGAGGTCGCCGCGGACATCGCCTCGCGCGGCCCGGCCGCCGGCGTGGTGCTGATCCTCGCCACGCAGCGCATGACCAAGGACGGCCTGCCACCCGAACTGAAGGGCGTTTGCTCCCTGAGGTGGTCCATGAGGGTCGCCGACGTGATCGCGTCCAACGCGGTGCTCGGCGCCGGGGCGGCCGGTGCGGGCTACGACGCGTCCGACATCCCCCGGACACATCGCGGTGTCGGCATCCTCGACGCGGACGGCGCCGACCCGATGAAACTGCGCTCGTACTTCCTCGACGATGACGGCCTGGCCGCTGTCGCCGCCGCGGCGTACGCGCTTCGGGAAGCCGCCGGCACGCTGCCGGAGCGGGAGCGTGATGAGCCGGTCGAGGATCCGGCGGTGGAGATCCTCGCGGCGTTCGGTGGGGCCGATCGGATGCACACGGTGCAGCTCGCCGAGGAGTTGGGCGACGGCTGGAATGCGGCCCGGATCGCCGCCGTGCTCAAGCCGTACGGCATCGCCCCGGGTGACGTGAAGATCGACGGCACCAACCGCAACGGCTACCGCCGCGAGGACCTGTTGCGCGTGATGAACGGGTCTACCTGAGGGTCGACCGAGCCTCTACCCGCTGAACCGGGTCTACCTCGCCTCTACCGCCTCTCACCTGGGAGGTAGGGCCGGTAGACCCGTTCAAGCCCTTCCCCCTTTTCAGCCTCTCCAGGGCCGTTGGAGCCCTCGAAGGGACACACCGTGGAACTGATCCTGATTCTCGTCACGCTGGCCGCCATGTACTGGGCTTGGGACAGGCGCCGGCACCCGATGAAGCGCTGCCGGTCGTGCCGCCACTCACCCGGCCTGAAGGTCAGCAGCTTGAACGGGCAGGCGTTCGGCGTCTGCCGTAGGTGCGGAGGCAAGGGCGAGGTGCGCCGGTCTGGCCGGTGATGTTGGGGCCCGGCCGCCGCGGCGTGATGCACGGCGGCCGGGAGTCACTCGCCCTCCGCTGTCTCCTCCGTCTTCTTCCTCACCCTCAGCGTCGCCTCGACCCGGGCGTCATGCTGAGGCCCAGGGCACGGTTGGGTGTCGAAGTCGATGCCGCAATAGCCGCAGTGGAATTCGGCGTACGCCACGATGGCTACAGGCTGGCCCTGTGCACGGTCTCCACGTGTCCGCTCACAGGCTCGGTGGTGAGGCTGTCGAACACGCCCTCTCGTACACCCATCGTGAAGATCTCCCAGTTCCGCTGCGTCGTATGGACCGGCCTGGCTGTGGTCCCGCCCGGCCAGTCGGAGATGTCGATGGCGAGCATGCCGGTGTCACCGACCAGGGTCGGCTTGAACTGGCCGGTCTTCACGTCGTCGAGGAACTGCCGCCACTGGTGCAGCGACACGTAGACGCCTGGGTTGATCTCATCCGCTGATTCTCTGAGAATCACGACGTGAGCCAAGCTCGCGAGCTTGGCCTCGACGCAGTTGCCGCCGTTGCCGCTGGCAGTTGTCCAGCCGTCTTCCGTGATCATGATCTCTGTCCTGTTCTCTTTGTTCTTTGTCGGTCGCTGCTGGTGCTGGTGTGCTGGACCTCCCATCCGCGGTACGAGTGGGGGCCTGGCAGACCCTGACGCAGGGCACGGGTGTGGACGCGCCGAGGTCTGCCAGGGGTCAGGGCGGCGGCTGGCGCACGCCGGGCTGCAGGGCTATCCCGACCGGATGCCGGTGAGGATGCCGTGCTGCTTGCTGAGCGCCTGGCCGAGCTGGACGAGGTCGGGGCGGGCTATCTGGTGGATGACGCCGAGGGACCGTTCGATGCCGGTCGGCGGGGTCGTCTTCGTCGCCCACCACCAGCGGCCGAACTGGTGAATTCGCCATCCCGGGTACGTCTGCTCGAGCACCGCGAGGATCTTCTGTTCCCGCTCCGTCAGCTCCACTCGCTCGCGTGTGGATGGCGCGGGCAGGCTGGCTCCTTGCGTGGCCTCGGCCTGCCCGCGCCCCGCACGGGCCGTAGTCCCCTCTCCGGCCTCGTACGGATGGGACGGCCAAACGGGCTCCGCACCGCTTGGCCTGCTCTGGGGAATCACCGCGGGTCGCCGTCTTCGACGCGGATCCCGCCGGTGGCGGGGTCACGTGAGATGCGCATGAGCACCGGCGAGTAGATGTAGGCGGGCCGGCGGGTGGACGTGTCGAGTACGGCGGCGCGGAGCGTCCCGGCGGCGCCGGGGTCGGGCATGCCGCACATGGCCTGGAACAGGTCGGTCATCGCCTGGTGCCGGAAGCCGGTGACGCCCGACTTCTTCCGGTCGGGGCCGGCGACGGCTTCCCACACGTACATCAGCGCCGGGTCGCGGCGGGGAGGCCCGAGCAGGGCGGGCGGCGCCGGCACGGCCGGGGTGGGGAGGCGCTGGCCGTTGGCGTTCACCGGGCCGCGACCCGGCTCGCGTCCTCAGCGGCGCGCATCTGGTCGACGAGATCCATGGTGTTGCGCGCCTTCACGATCAGCACGCCGGGGCACTCCCATATGGGGGCGGCGTAGAAGCGGCGGGACGCCACGCCGTACCAGATCACCCAGTGCGGCTCGCGCCGGTCGAGGCTGGCGGCGGCGGCCTGGCGGTCACCATCGAAGACGCGGCGGGGCACCTTCACCCGCAGCCGTCCCGTCGCGTGCCGCGCTGTTCTAGGGTGTTTCACGGGTCGCAGCTCCTCTGCGATCAAGGAGCCCGTCGAGCGTCGTAAGCGTCTCGGCGGGTTCCGCTTCTACGACGTGGCGTCAGCATCCTTCAGGAGCTCGCGAAGGGTGAGGATGTCCCGAGCGCGCAAGACACGCTCATCGTCCTCGCGGTGGCTCGCCACCCAGTCACCGTGACAGCCATCCTCGATCTCGCGTTCGACCAGCCACTCGACGTAGGTGGCCTGCACTTCTTCAGCGATACTCGGCCAATGCCCGCGTAACTCGGCCTGACCTGGCTCTTGTGGACGCATAACCCACACCTCCGACAGGTGAACGGTAAGGAATGGGGAGAGCCCTACAACAGCAACGAGGCGCAGCCGTTGGGCTGCGCCTCGTTCAAAAGGACTACGTTACGTAGCCCTCCTCTAATTATTGACGCCGAGGAAGTCGGCGAGTTCGCGTTGCTCTCCACTGGGGACGCGAGTTCGCGCTTTCAGAATATCCTCTGCTGTGTCCTTTGCCCGTTGCTGGTAACGCAGCCATCCGGGACTCTTCGCCTTGAGAGCCTGAAGGACCTCCGTCGCGCTGTCGGCATCACCCAAGTTGAGAAGGGCGCGTGACCGCTCGATCTGGCCACGGTTCCAGGTCGAAGAGTTGGGGCGGCCGGCGGCCGGGGAGATGTTGTTGAAGGCGTCCAGCGCGCGAGCGGGCTCGCCTGAGACCATCTCGACCTCGACGCGCATCAGAGCGACCGACACCGGCCCGAACGCGACATGCCCCGAGAAGCCGTCCTGCTCTGTGCCGAGCCGGGCGCCTGCCGTCTCGGCGAGCGACAGATACTCGTGAGCCTCGCTGGTGCGGTTGTTTCGTACAGCCGCGCCCGCCGCACGCAGCAATATCCACCCCCACGCCGCCAGCTCGTCAGCCGTGGCGTCCGACATGCGTGGCTCGATCTCGTTCGCCGTGTCCGCGCACAGCCGTTCCACCTCCTCGAGGCGGCCCTGCCGCAGCATCGCCCACCCCTGGCTGCACACCGCCGACGCGGCCAACGGCACGTCCCCGATCGTCAGGGCGTCGCGTAGGGACTGCTGCAAGGCGGCGAGGGCGAGGTCGTGGGCGCGGACCTGGATGAGGTAGCGGCCGGCCAACCCGAGCACGTCGGCGCGTAGCCGTACGGCCTCCTGGCTGTCGCTGCCGTCGTCGAACCGGCCGACGTGGTAGTGGGTTGAGCGGATGAGCGCGGGGAGCACCTGGGCAAGGTGGTCGTACTTGTCGCCGTGGTAGGCCAGCGCAATGGCGTCGACCGCGTCGCGGAGTCGGGGAAGCGCGACGTCGTCCCAGTCAGCCGTGCCGTACATGGGTACGCCGCTGATGCTGACCGGGGGCGTGATGGCCGCTCGCATGGCGGCGAGCAGCGCCACGTTCCCCGTCTCGGCGACGGGCTCGGGAGACCCAGGGGTGATGAACCACACGGTTGTCACGCCGAGCGTCTTCGCGATCTGCCGGTATGTCTCCATTCGGGCGGTGCCGCCCTGCTCGATCTTCTTGATGCATTGGACGCTGAACCCGGCTGCTTCGGCGAGCCCTTCTTGGGTGAGTCCGCGGCGGTGTCGTAGTTCTCGGAGTCGTGCACCTGGATCGCTTGAGGTACCTTCATACATAGCCCTGCCGCCTCTCCTGAAGACCTCGACATTTTCAGGCTAGGCGTGTGGGGCTTATTCATGCCAGCGGTTGGCGCTACCTGCATTTTGGAGTCGCCCCCAGAAATGATGAAACGCCCTGAACATGAAAGAACAGCCCCCCACCCTCCCGAAGGAGGATGGGGGGCTGTCGTGGACCTGACGTCTAGTTCAGGTAGGTGCCGTGCTGGCCCTGCGGGAGGCCCGCCTTGTACGTCGGAACCTTCGTCGAGCCGAGCAGCACGCCGACGAGCGGCCACCGGCGCTGCAGCGTCGAGACGGTCGCCTGGTAGACGGTGGTGGCTGCCGCGCCGACGCTCGCCCCGACGGCGAGAGCGTGCTCGGGTGCGACGTCGAAGCCCTTGGTGCCGAGCCACGCGGCCAGGCCGCCGGCACCGGCCGGTACGGCGGTGCGGATCCAGGACAGGATGAGGTCGTGCATGATTTCTCCCGGGTGGGGATGGCGGGTCAGGGTCAGCGGACGTAGTAGCCGCTGTCGAAGTCGAAGCTGAACGACGTCACGACGTCGCCGTTGGCCTTGCGGACGGTGAGCGTGTCGCCGCCGTTGTTGATCCAGTGGCCGTAGTAGCCGCGCCGGAAGTCCATGAAGAACGCCTGCGTCTTGTTCGGGTCGGTCTTGTTCACTCCGGCCGCCGAGGAGACCACCACGAGGCCGCCCGCCTTCACCTTGGTGCCCGCCGGGAAGGTGTAGCCGTTGGTGTGCTCGTCGTCGGCGTTCCGGTAGCTGTCGTGGACCTTCCAGCCGCCGATCTCCAGTTCGGCACCCGACGTGTTCTTCAGGTAGATGGCCTCCTGCCATCTGTTGGCGGCGGTGTCCGCCCCGGTCGCGTTGTAGTTGACGCGGGTCACGCTCAGGTCCGGGTCGGCGGCCGCCGACGCGCCCGCGGCGGCCAGGCCCACGACGGCGACGGCAGCGGCCAGGGTGAGAAAGGTCTTCTTCACTCGGGAACTCCTAGTTGGATTCGTCGATCCAGCCGGGGACCCGGCCGAACCCGTCGTCGTCGAGCAGCTGCTCGTCGAAGTCATCGGTCATGCGATGCGGAGCAGCACCGGCCACGTGAGCGGGCCGACAACGCCGTCCTGCTTGAGCCCGGCCGCAGCTTGCAGGCCCTGCACGCCCGCCTTGTGAGCCTCAGTGAACGTGGTGTCGTCGGCGCCGTCGAGGCCTCCGTAGTCCCGTGCCAGCAGCAGGTAGTGCACGGTTTTCACGTGCCACCCCTTGTCGCCTTTTCGCAGCGTGGGCAGCTTCTTCACGAGGGCCTCCGAGGGGTCGAACGGCTTCGGCTTGGGGGTGGCGGTCTTGAGCGGCATCCCGGCGTTCACCCACGCCTGCAGGCGCGGCCCGGGGCAGTCGGTGGCGTACCGGTCGCCGTGCCCGAGGAGGCGCAGTGTCCGGCCGGCCCGCCGGCTCGCCTCGCCGTACAACCACGCGATCGCCTGCTTGGCCGCCTCGGTCGGGTTGTCGTCGCCGATGTAGGCGACGGACTCGCCTGAGGTGTTGTGGTCGGGGCAGTGGGCGCCCACGACGCACCAGCCGCGGCCTTCGTAGATGGTGCCGAGCTCGTCGACGAGGAAGTTGTAGCCGACGTCGGACCAGCCGTTGCCGTCGAGGTGGTACGCCTGGATCGCCTTGACGGTCTGCGTTTTCGGGCCCGCTGTGTGGTGGACGAAGAACTCGGTGCGCTGCGACCACGTGACGGTGTAGCGGGAACGGGGAGCGCGAGCACCCCAGTTCTTGCGGGAGATGATGGCGTACGCCACGGTCAGTCCTCCTGAGGGGTGAGGTGCTCGTCCAGCCGCGCGGTGGTCTTCTCCACCCGGTTGACCGCGTCCCGCAGACTGGTGCCGCCGTTGGGCTTCAGCTGGGCTTCGATCCGTTCCAGGCGCTCCATGACGCCGAGCCGGGCGGGCACTCCGCGGCGTGCGGGCTCGCCTTGCCAGTCGTCGACGAAGTCTCCGAAGCGCTTCATGCCGCGCAGGATTTTGACGGCGACGACGGTGCCGCCGGCCAGTACGACCAAGGCACCGCAGACAGCCAGAATCTCGGTCAAGAGGGGGTACTCCGATCAGGGGAAGGGGGTGCCGCCCGCTGGTCCCTTTACTGCCGCGTCGACACGCGCTCAGCGGGCGGCATGATCTAGACCGTGTCCCAGATGGGCACGGTGCGGCCGCTCTCGATCACGGAACGCAGACACACCTGCAGCATCGCCGCGTCAGCGCGCAGGTCGTTGTAGTTGCTGGCGGTCGGCGTGCCGCCGATCGTGGCAGGGCTGTCGAAGCTGCCCGGGTACTGCGGCGCAGGGCCGGGCGTGACCGGCGGTGCCGGTGTCAGCGGATACGCCGACCCGCTGGAGTCCTTCCAGTACGGGGTGCCGCCGGACGCGAACAGGTAGCCGCCGCCGGCCGGTGTGCCCGGCGTCGCCGCGGACGGCAGCAGGAACGCGCCGGAGGCTTGCCCGATGGTCAGGCCGGGCCCTGCCCGCTGCCCTGATTCGAGTTTCTCGATGCGGCGGGTGAGGTCGCGGATGATGGTGGTCAGGTCCGATCCGAACTGCTCGACCATTAGGTCACCTCCGGGCTGGCCAGCACGAGCGTGGCCTCGTCTTTGCCGTGGCCCTTGCCAGCAGGTTTGATGGCGATGCCGATGATGCGCTCCGAAATGTCGAGGCCCGCCCCGCCGTCGACGCGCTGGTGCCAAACGTCGGTGAGGACCAGGCGGGCGTAGTCGCCGAGGTCCTGCATGGTCAGCGACGCGTTACGGCCCAGGAACACCGTCACCGTGCGGACCCACAGGGCGCCGCCGGATGCGGCCGCGACCCGCTCGGCGTAGTTGTCGAGCGTGGTCTGGTCGGTGGATTGGTGCGGGTGGTCGACGAGCCGGTCGATCCGCGGGAAGCCGGCCGCCCGGTGCGGGGTGGTGACCATGGCCGAGTAGAGCGGGGAGCGGTCCTCGGTCGCGTCCGCCTCCGGGGTGCCGCCGCGGGCTTGGATGTCGGTGCCGCCGCGCAACGCGTCGATGTCGAGGCTCATCTCGACGATCTCGCCGCCGTGCGGGCTGCTGGTGAACACGTGCTCGGTGCCGGAGCCGAGCTCGGGATAGCCCCACTCCCACGTCGACTCGACGCCGGTCCCTCCGACCGTCTCGTTCACCACGTACTCGAACCCGCCGCTGGTGCGGGCGAACTCTGCGGCGACGCGGCCGTAGGTGGTGCCGTCATCCGCCTTGACCGTCAGCGGCCGGGTCACGCCGGAGCTGCCGGACTGGAACAACAGGCCGATGTTCGCGCCGGGCTGGCTCTGGGCGTGCTGCAGGAGGCTGCGTACGTTGGCGACCTGGTCGCCGGAGTAGGACAGGTCTTGGCGGACGCGGACGGAGAAGGCGTGGGCGTCGAGCGTGGCTCCACGCAGCTGCACGCTGATCTTCCCGTCGCGGCCGAAGGTCATGCGGGCCCCGGTCAGCCAGTAGCGCGGCTGCAGCACCCCGTCGCGCCAAATACGGATCTCGATTCGGCCGGGCCCGGTGGTCAAGTCCGACTTGAAGCGGGGGATCACCCGTCTCACCGCGGCGGCGACCCGCGCGTTGGGGATCGGCAGCGTCGCCGTGAACGTGCCCGGCTCACTGATGCGTTTGTCCAGGCCCGGATCCTGCGGATACAGGTCGTCGCGGTATTCGCCGGTGAGGAAGTCGTGCGCGGTGTAGCGCCACAAGCTGCTGCCTTTGCCGGGGGTGAACGCCGGGGTCGGGGGTGGCGGCGGCACGTAGTCGCCGGCGATGACGACGAGGGTCCACGCCTGCCAGAGGAGCACGCCGCCGGTGGACGGGGTGATGGTCAGGTCGGGCAGGCCGGTGCTGGACAGCATCACCTTGGCGCCCGCCCACGCGGCCATCGTGCCCGCCTGGTCGCGCGCCTGATGCGCGATCGGGTACGACCCGCCGGGCGTCCACGACAGCAGCGGCTCGAAGTCGACGCCGACCACGTACCGCAGTTCGATGCCGCCGGCGGAGCCGGGCGAGGCGTCCGGGATGAGCGGGGTGGGGTTGCCGATGCCCTCGCCGCCGCCGTCGGAGACGAGCAGCAGGCCGGCGACGGTGGCGCCGCGCAGGTGCACGATCGTGGCCGTGCCTCGGGTGCCGCTCTGCTGGGCGATGGCGTAGCTGGTCGGGTTGAGCGTGCCGGCGACCTGGGTGAACAGCCGGGTGCTGGGTCCACCGGTGGTGCCCTCGTCCTGGGGAACCCAGGTGCCGCCGCCGTCGATGCCGATGTCGGCCAGCGCGCCGCGGGAGGACACGATCGCGATCAGGGTGTCGCCGGGCTGGACGCCGGGCGGGGCGTCGATCTGGTCCTGGGTGCCCTCGCACGCCTGGACGCGGACGCGCAACGGTGTGGCCGCCATTGCCGGCACCTCCCTTCCTTACGCGGTGGTCAGGTGCTGGCGTGGCGCCACAGGACGTTCATCAGGGTGCCGCCGGACTCGGCCGACCAGAGGAGCCGGTTGACGCCCGGCCCGAGGACGAAGTCCTTTACCGACGTGCTGCCTTCGATGAGGGTGGTCAGGGTGTCCACGCCGTCGACGGTGGCGTTGCCGTATTTGACGTCGATCTCCAGTACCTCGCCGTCGGCGAGGTCGACGTCGAATCCGAACACCCGGTCCAGGGTCAGGTTCTCGACCTGGGGCGTGGTGCATGGGCCGGGGATGCGGTAGACGACCCTGGGTGATGCTTCGTTGCCGTCGTTGAGCACGTCGGTCTCGACGTCGATCGGGATCGGGAGAGACTGCCGGATTACGGAGAAGATCTCCGGGCCCGAGCAGATCCACTGCAGGCCGCCGCGCATCCGCCCGAGGCGGGCGTTGCGGTCGATCTTGCCGGGCGCCCGGTTGGACAGGTGCGCGTACACCAAGTACGGCTCGGCGTCGTCGAAATCCCAGATGACCAGCGCGCCCTCGTCCTCGGTCTGGGATCGGCCGGTGGCCATCTGCAGGTCGCGCAGCAGCTGGCCGACCTGCAGCCGGGGTGCTTTCAGGAGGGTGGCCCAGTTCAGGATCCGCTCACCGAAGTAACCCTGGCCTGGGTAGGAGCCGTTGGCGTTCGGCTGGTCGACGTTGCCGGAGATGTACGGTGCCGAGTCGCGCCAGCCCTCCAGCTCCTGCCACGAGTAAGGGGTGCCGGAGCCGAGCAGGAACCCGTTCCACTCGATCTGCCCGGCACGGACGATGCGGTCGCCGGGCAGCGGCGGCACCGACACGACCGGGCGGGGCATGGCCGCGCCGACGGCGATCGTCGACAAGATCACCTCGGCGCTTGCCTGCACGACCGGGGTGGGCATCGCCGCAGCGGCCGCGATGGTGGCCGGCGCCGCCGAGGAGCTCGCCTGCACGGCCGGGGTGGGCATCGCGGTCGCCGCGGCGATGGTGCCCAGGAGGACGACTTCGGCGTCCTCGGTCGTCACCGACGGCGTCGGCATCGCGACGGCGGCCGCGATGGTGGCCGGGGTCGAGCTGGCGCCGGCCGAGGTGGCCGGCCGCGGCATCGAGGTGGGCACCACGATGGTGGCGGGCACCGCAGACGCGCCTGCGGACACCGCGGGCGCCGGCATCGCCGCGGGCACGGCGACGGTGGTCAGGGTCACCTCGGCGTCCACGGACGCGCCAAGGATCTCCAGCGCGACCCAGTGCCAGTCAGCCGTTGCCGATCCTGTCGCGTCCAGATTGAAGGTCACGACCTGGCCGGCGGTTGCGGTGTTGGCGGCCTTGGTGGCGGCCAGGCCCGCCGAGGCGTCGCTCAGTTGCCACGCATACTCGTCATCGGTGGAGCTGGGGGCGGCGAGATAGGTGCTGTTCCCCTCGATCGCCACGAGGAACGCGCGCGACCCGCCGGCGGTCGAGGTGTAGGCGGTGGCCGTGGCGTTATTGGTGGTGGTGCTGCCGGTGCCGGTGGTACCGATCGGGCTGCTGGGGTGCTGCCCCGTAACCACCCAGACCCGGAGTCCACCGTTTGTGCCGCCCGCCGTCACGGTGATGCCCGACAGCGCCGTGGGATTGGGGGCGGTGTAGAAACGCAGCCCAGCGACCGACCCGTGGACGACCCGCTGCGTCCACGTCCGCGCAGTGCCTGAGTTGCTGATGGTCGGGCTCGAACTGTAGGCGCCTATCGCCGCCACCAGTAGAGACCCTGCTGGAGGAGAGAAGGAAGGAGAGACGACTGGGGAGAAGTCGACGGCGCCGGCGGGGGTGGATCCGTGGATCGCGATGGGCATGCCCGCCCCCTCTCATCGTGTGGGCGGGCATGGAAAAGGCGGCCACGCGGGCGGCCGGCAGACCAGGATCGGACCCGGTTCTACGGGGTCAGGTCGTAGGTGAGGACGCCGTTGGCGTGCGGTGTGACCAGCAGCGTCCCGTCGGAGGTGTTGACGGCGTCGACCAGGTCGATACCGGCCATCAGCTCGTCGGCCTCCGCCGCGGCGAACATCTTGATGAACCTCACACCGCTGAGCGTGGAGCCGGTCCACTGCAGGGCGTTGAACGAGAACTTGGACACCCCGGCGCCGGGCCTGCTCCACGCGGTCCCGGCGATGACCAGGCCGCGCGCGGTGTAGCCGGTGCCGACGATCTCGTCGGTGCTGCTGTAGACGGTGTCGCTGTTGTAGTTGACGGCACCGGCTCCGGTGGCGTTGTACAGCGCCGCCTTGTGGTCTTCGGCGTCCCAGCTGAGCGCGACCGCCGCCTCCATCAGGTCCTCGAAGGAGATCAGGTACACCCCGGAGGCCATGTCAGTTACCGCCCTTCTCGTCGCGCCGGCGGTTCACGGTCGACCGGACGCTGATCGGTGACAGCGACACGTCGGCGCTGCCCGGCGGCAGATCCGGCGGCACCGGATCGCCGGCCACCTGGCCGCCGAGCTCCTCCAGCGCCCGCCGCATCGGCAGCGCCTCCTCGATCGTGGCGGCCAGCTCCTGCCGGGCCGCGAGCAGGAGCGCTTCCAGGCGGGCCCGTTCCTGCGGGTCGTCGCGGGCGTCGTCCGCGCCGTCCTTGACGAGGATCGGGGCGGCCAGGCGGCGCATCAGCTCCGGGATCGTCGAGGTGGACAGTTTGACGATCGCCGCCTCCCGCCGGAGCCACGTCCGGGACTCCTCGTAATGGTTGGCCGCGTCGACCTTGACCCGCTTCGCCTCGCGCACCGCTGCCCGGGCGGTGGCCACGGCCGGGTCGTCGCGGGCCTGGTCGCCTGCGGCGGTGACGGCCTGCTGGTAGGCGGCGACCGCGGCCAGGTAGGCGGCTTTCGCTTCCAGGTGCGCGTCTTCGATCGGGTCGAGTGCGTCTTCCAGGGCGCGCACCGCGTCCCGCTCCTGGCGGCCCCGCCGCACGATCCTTTTCGTCCTCACGGTCATGATCAGTCCCTCTCCACTGTGATGCCGGTCCAGCCGTTGACGCGTAGGTGGGGCAGGACGACGTGCGCGTCCTGCCCTTCCCAGCGCATGCGTACGCGGTTGAACTCCGACCTGATGACCTTGATCCAGTGGCCGGTCTCGGTGTCCTTGTATTCGGTCACCAGCGGTTTGATCCGATGCGACCAGCCCTGAGGGCGGACCGCGACCGACTTCAGCCGCCGCAGATCAGCCGGTGTGTATGCCTGCACTTTGGGCATGTCAGACCACCCTTTCTGTGCTTGGGGTCAGGCGAGGCCGCGGGCCATCACGTTGAACCCGACGGTTTTGCCGATCTTGTCGATGTCGGGTTCCTCACGGACGGTCGAGCCGGACATGTCGACGTTGACCGTCACCCCGCCGGCTTGGCGGAGGAACTCCTGACCGGGTCCGCTGCCCATCGGGATGCTGTACCCGGGGTCTCCTGTCACCCACCCGGCGCCGAGCTGCGGCCCCTTCTCCGGCTTGGCCACCTGGGGGACGCCGAGAGCCTTGCCCACGACGCCGGCCATCGCCTGCTCGACCGCGCCCTTCATGCCGACGATCCCCTGGATCCACCCGGCCATGGTGTTCATGCCGATCTCCGCCATGACCTGACTGGGAGATTTGATCTTCAACTCTTTCTTGATCGCCTTCACCAGGGCTTGGACGACCTTCTGCATCTCCGCGTCCAACTTCTTCAGGCTGTCCTGCAGACCGGTCAGATAGCCGGCACCCGCCTTCTTCCCGACGTCATACAAGGCGTCGGCGCCGCTCTTGCCGAGCTTCTTCGACATGGTGTCGATCTGCTTCTGCGCCTTGTTGATCGCCTTGATCTCCGAGCCGTCCGCGCCGACGAGCGACTCCGCGAGACTGCCGCCGGCCTCGACACCGGCGTCGATGATCTGCTTCAGCGTGGCCTTGTTCAAGCCGCGGCGGGCGAGCTCCTGGATGTTGTTGGCGAAGTCCTTGAGCGCCTGCCCGCGGTCCTTCAGTCCCGTCAGGATGTCGCCCGGGCCCGCGCCGTCCTCCAGCTTCAGGCCGGTGATGCCCGCCCACTCCGCGGCGTCGCCGGCGACCTGCTTGGCGTACTCCTTCGCGTCCGCCAGGCGCTGCACGAGCGCCTCGCGCTGCAACGCCAGGTCCTCCAGCGACTTGTTGCCGGCCCTGATGTAGATGAGCAGCCCCTCGGCGACGTCCGGCTGAGACTTGAACGCCTCCTTCACCGTGGTGACCATCTTCTCGACGGTCGCCTTGACGTTGCCCTCCTGCTCCGTCAGGCCCTGGATGAGGCCCTGCATGGTCCACTTGCCGATGTCGGCGAACACCTTGCTCGGGCTGGCGATGCCGAGCAGGTTCTTGGCCCCCTGAATCGCGCCGTCGACGACGCCCTTGGCGGCGTCGACCACCGCGGTGGCCATGTTCTTGATGCCGTTGATCAGACCCTGCACCAGGTCTTTGCCTGACTGCAGCAGCAGGCTGCCGAGATTGCCGAGACCGGTCACGATCTTGCTCGGCAGGTCCTTGATCCAGGCCACCATCTCGGTGAACTTGGTGACGGCCCAGTCCTTGGCGGCGCCGAACCATTCGGCGAACTTGCCAGGCAGTTTGCCGACGTTGTTGACCAGCCAGGCGATCGCCTCGGCGACCTTCTCGATGATCCCGGCGGCGAGCTTGACGAACCAGCTGATCACATCGGCGATGATCGAGATCAGCTTGGTGAGGATCGGCAGGACCGCGCCGAGGATCGTCCCGACCAGCTTGGCCAGGATCGAGATGATCGGGGTGACGGCCCCGACGATCTCCACCAGGGGCGGCAGGATCGGCGTGAGGGCGCCGAGGAGCTCGCCGAACACGCCGACGATCTCCACCAGGATCGGCGCCAGGGCGAGCACCAGCTCGCTGAGCACCGGCAGGATCTCGCCGATCAGCGGCGCGAACGCGCCCAGCAGCTGCCCGACGACGCCCACGATGGGCGTGAACGCGGGCAGCAGCCCGATGACCGCTGAGATCACCTGCATGGCCACGGGAGCCAGCGCGGACAGCGCGGTCACCAGAGCGGCGCCGATGGTCTGGGCCAGCTGGGTGATGACGGGCATCAGCGGCATGACGGCCTGGACCAGCATCGACAGCGCCTGGACCAGCATCTGCCCGATCTGCCCGGCGACCTGGGCCACCAGAGTGATCAGCGGCGTCAGCACCGGAACCAGCGAGCCGATCATGGTGGCGATCTGCAGCAGCAGCGGAGTGACCACCTGAACGGCCTGCGCCAGCACCCCGCCCAACGTCTGGGCGAGCGCCGAGATCGGGCCCAGCAGCGGCGTGAACGCGGTGACCAGGGTTTGCAGGACTTGCACCAGGGCGCCGCCGAGCGCGGCCACCAGCTGCCCGACGATCGGCAGCAGCGGCGCGAGCGCGGGCAGCAGCGCGCCGATGATCTGGCTGGCCAGCGTGGCGATCGGCGGGAGCAGCGGCGCGAGCGCGGTGATCAGCTGCCCGAACGCGCCGGCGATCTGCCCGATCGCGGGAGTGATCGCGGTGAGCGCGGTCACCAGGGCGCCGACGAGGACTTGGGCGACCTGGGCGAGCACCGGCATCAGCGCGCCGGCCAGGGTGGAGGCGAGGGCCAGGATGGGCGGCAGGAGCGGCATCAGCGCGGCGATGAACTGGCCCAGTGAGGTGATGATGGGGCCGATCACCGGTCCCAGCGCGGTCAGGGCCGCGCCGAGGGACGCCGACAGGGCGGCGGCGATGGTCTGCAGCCCGGCCATGAGCGGCCCGACCAGGACGCCGGCGAAGTTGACGAACGCGGCCAGGAGCGGGCCGAGGGCCTGCAGCAGCCCGCCGATGCCGGTCACCAGCTGCGCCAGGAATCCGCTGTTCTGCGCGAACGCGGCGCTGATCGGGGCGAGGAACCCGGCGAGCTGCCCGCCGACCGTGCCCATCACGCCGGCGAGCTCGCCGAGCATGGGCGCGACCGCGCTGACGATGCCGCTGATCGCGGGGAGCAGCGGGCCGAGCATCGCCTGGGCGCCGGTGGTGAACTGCCCGATGAGCGGCGCGATCTGAGCGAACATGCCCTGCAGGGCGGGCGCGATCTGGGAGGAGAACGTCTCCTTGACCCGGCCCGCCATCGAGGCGAGCGGGCCTTCCAGGACCGACGCGGCGTCGGCCAGGTCGCTCTTGACGGATGTGCCGAGGTCGGCGAAAGCGGCCTTGACCTTCTCCGCCTCCATCGCCGCGGTGATGCCGACCTTGGCGATGGACGCGACGACCTTGACGTAGGCGCCGGCCAGGCCGGCGGCGACGCCGACGCCGGCGGCGCCCAGGCCCATGAGGGCGCCGCTGGAGACGAGGGCCGCGCCGGAGATCTTCCCGGTTGACGCCGCGACGCCTGACAGCGCCGAGTGGGTGCCGTCGAGGGTTTTGCGGAACGCGGAGTCGTCGGCGGTGATGTAGGCGACGAGCTCGCCGATCGTGAGCGACACGGGAGATTCACCTCCCGGGTGTTCAGGTCACAGCGTGCCGATGAAGGATTGCGCGGCGTCGCCGCGGAGCTCGATTGGCTGGCGGGCCAGCAGCTGGCGATACAGGGAGTCGGCGGACAGGCCGTTCAGCAGCACGGTGAACTCGCTGTTCGGCAGGTCGGGCAGCTCCCGGCGGGTGATGCCGTACTCCCGCCGGAAGTCCGCCTGGACGGCCCACCAGAATCTGCGGACCGGATCTACTTCTTCCGGTTCGCGGGCTGTGCTTTTCCCCGCTCGAGGACCCGGTCGTAGGCCTGGCGGAAGGAGATGTCGGTCCCGGATGCCTGCGCGATCGCCCAGGCGAGGACGGTCTGCAGCTCGGTGGCGCCCATCCCGGCCTCGATCCAGGTGTCGAGCACGTCGCCGCCGAACACGTCGGCCAGGAGGCTGGCGATGTCCTCTTCCTTGTCGGAGTGCTGCAGACGCTCGATCTTGCGGGTGACACGCAGCGGCAGGTCGCGCGGCACGGTGACGGTGACGCCGCGGATCACCTCGGTGCGGGGCTTCTGGTCGGCCTCGATCTGGGACCAGAACGCGTCCCAGGACGCGTACTCGCCGGGCTGACCGGGCTCGGCATCGGCGTGGCGGACGGTGTTCTCGTGGTCGACCTCGACCGGCTCGGAATTCGGCATCAGGCCACCGCCGCCGTGGTCGTCGCGCCGCTCTTGGTGAGGGTGGCGCCCCAGCTGCTCTTGTCGTTGTTGCCGCCGCCCTGCTCGGCGAGGGTGAACGTGCACGTCCAGATCCGCCATTGCGCGTCCATCGGGTGGCGGAAGCGGATCTGGCCGAGGCTGTCGTAGCCGACCTTGTCCTCTCCGCACATGGCCTCGACGCGGGCCCGGCCGGGCGGCAGCGCGCCGGTGGCGTCGTCCTTCATCAGCTGGCCTTCCAGCTCCATGCTGGCGCCGCGCTGCATGATCTCGCCCTCGTACACGCCTTCGCTGTCGAAGTCCGTGGTCTCCGTGGTCTCCTCGTTCTCGCCGAGGTTGACGTTGACGTTGGTGAGGTTCTCGACGGTGAGCCACGTGGGGGAGACGTTGCCGTCGCTGACCTGCAGGACGATGTCGCGTGCGTTGATACGACGCTGGGTCATAGGGGTTACGCCTCCTCAGACGCGGTTCACGGTGGTGCGCTGCACGTCGCAGCGGACGTTGACGGTCCACGACGGCCGGTTGTTGCCGTCCTGTCCGATGGGTATGGGGCCGCCCTGCAGGCCGACCATGAGTTCCAGCCAGGTGCCGCCGGCCAGCGTCCGGTTGTCGAGGCCGTGCAGGCGGTCGTAGACGGCTTGGGCGCGTTCCTCGACGGCGTCCTCGTCGTCAGCCGGGCCGCGCACGCGTATCTGCAGGTTGACCTGATCCCACGGGTTCTTGCTGTCGGACTCCGGGCCCGGGTAGCGGGACACGACCAGGCAGGCGTCGGGCTCGGGCGGGGACTTGCGGAGGAAGATGTCGCCGGCGGGCCCGTCGTAGACGCCGAGGCCGAGCTCGGCGAGCAGCCGGCCGAACTCCTCCAGCGGCGTCACCGCAGCTCCTGGCCGAGCTCGGCGGCGATGATGCGCCGCATCTCGTCCTGCTCGGCGTGGAACGGCGCCTCCAGGTACTTGCTGGTCTTGCCCGCGTCGTGGTCCAGCTCGAGATCCTCGTGCTGCACCACGGCGTACTCGCCGTCGAAGGACACGGCGGCCCGCAGCTGCGCGGCGTCGGAGGTCGCGGTGCCGGTTTCGACGAGGCCGAGGTGCTCGATCGGGGTGACCTCCACCGCTTTGTCCAGCAGGTGCTCGGCGGCGTTGTGCAGGCCTCGGGCGGTGGCTGCCCGCTCGCGCGTCTTGGCCAGCCCGCCGTGCCACTTCAGGTCGAAGCGGATCTTCGCGGTCACGTCAGCGTCACCTCCAGGTGGTCACGTACCGGGCCGGTCGCGCCCTCGCGCCGGTTGGCGGTGATCACGGTCGTGGTCCGCCCGGAGGGGACGGTGACCTTCGAGCGGGGCGGGATGGTCGCGCCTGGGTTGAGATACACCGTGGTCTCGGAGGTGACCTCCTCGCCGGCGGTGTTGCGGACCAGTTGCCGCTTGTCCTGCACGTAGCCGCGGTAGGTGACCGCCGCGCCGTAGGTGGCGCCTGACGGGCCGGTGCCGAGGTAGGGCTGCACGGTGATCGTGTGACGCAGCAGATGATCCGACAGGGCCATCGCTACCTCGCGCGTGGGCGCGGCGACTCCGGCGGCTCGGCGGGCTCGTCCGGCGGCGCCTGTACCATCACCCGCCAGCCGCCCTTCTCCTCCAGGGCGGCGACGCCGAGCCGGGTGTCCTCGTAGGATCCGTCGGCGGCGTAGACACGTTCGAGGACCTGGCCCTCATCGTCGACGCGTTCGTAGCGGCCCATCAGTCCAGCACCGCCACGGTGACGCTGGTCGGGGTGGTGCCGGCGAAGTTGATGTGGACGGTCCCGTCGGCCTGCCGGAACTCGGGCCCGAACGGGCCGAACAGCTTGTGGCCGGCCGCGGCGATGGTCCCGCCGCCGTCGGCGATGGCGCGGTTGCCCCGGCCGACGGTCTGCGGGGTGGGGAAGGTGACGGTGATCGAGGCGTCGTCGCCGTTGAGGATCCAGACGCGCCGGTCCTTGGTCCACATGAAGCTGTTGCCATCGGTGAGTTCGGCGGCGGTGTCGACGGCGGTCAGGTCGATGCCGTCCTCGCTGGAGGCGACGGCGGTCAGAGCGGTTCGTGCCACGGTGTTTCTCCTCCGATGATGGGTCAGGTGCGGGCGCGGTAGAACCCGAGCGTGGCCCGCTCGCTCGTGGTCAGCCGCATCCCGGGGGTCGACCACTTCGCGGACCAGTCGCCGAGCCGTTCGGACTCCAGCCCGGTCGGGTTGGTCCAGCCGGCGTGGGCCAGGCGCAGGCAGATGCCCCTCACGTCATCGGGGATCGGGTTCCAGCCAGCGGTGTAGGCGACGTCGACGGCGCGTTCGATGCACGGCCAGCAGCCGCCGATACGGCGCAACTTGCCGTACCGCGACCACCGGTAGTCGTCGTTCTCGACCAGGACCTTGGCGTCCTCGTCGAGGTCTTCGATGACGCTCACCGCGGTGACGGCGGTGACCGGCCAGCGCGGCAGCAGCAGCACCGGGGTGCCGGTGCCGTCGATCTCGGCGGTTGAGTCGGCCAACGTGAGGGACTGGCCGAGCTCGGCGTCGATCACGCCGTCGGCCAGGGTCAGCAGGAGTTCAGCGCGTGCCGTCTCGGCCGCATCCAGCCCGCCGGCGCCGCGGCCCATGAGCACGGCGAGCTCGTCGGCGGTGGCGTAGGCCATCAGCCGGCGCTTTCGCTTTCGGCTTTGCCGCCGCGGCGGGCCCGGTTGGCGGCCGGTACGGCGGGGCGGGTCCGCGTGGCGTGCTCGTCGACCGCGCGGGCGAACCCGCCGTCGATCAGCTCCTTGGCCTCCTCGGGCGGGAACACGGCCCGCTGACCCACCTGAATGGTGCGGTCCGGGCTGGCGTACAGGGTCAGCATCTCGACCTGCATCAGCTGGTCCTTTCAGGTGGTGCCAGGCCCGGACGGCATGGGGGATGCCGCCCGGGCCCGGAGCGCGGAATCAGGCGGGGAACTTGCGGGGCTTGCCGCGCACGACGAACGCGGCGAACACGCCGCCCGTCGACGGGGAACCGGTCGCGCCGGTGATCGCCACGCGGACGTACCGCTTGATGCCCTTGTAGCCGACCTCACGGACCACGTTGTCGTCGGCCGCGGCCAGGGCGGGCTCGGTGCCGATCAGGTCCGCGTCGGCCACCGCGGTGAAGTTGGAGTTGTCGTCGGACTCCTCCACCTGGAAGGTGTAGAGGGTGCCGTCGGTGATGGTGCCGGAGGCGATCACCACGGTGGCGGCGTTGTAGCCGGCCAGGTCCACGCCGGTGCCGTTGGCGGTCGCCGTGCGGGCCGCCGGCGCGAGCGAGGTGGCGATGGACAGGTCGTTGACGTTGTCGAGCCGGGACATGACGAAGAGTCCTTCCTAGGTGCTTGCGATCGTGGCGGTGACGGTGGGCGAGCTCCCGCCCGTGACGCCGCCGAGCCTTGCCCTGACGTACCGCACCGCCCGCTGGACGCTGACCGCGGTCGGCCAGCTGCTGGTGTTGGCGAGGTCGACCCAGGTCGACCCGTCATGGGAGCCCTGCAGCTGCACGCTGATCTGACTCGGTGAACCCGTAGCGGTGACGAGCATGGTGTGGTTGGTCAGCACACCTTCGTAGTCCCGCGCCGCCCCTTCCTGAGGAGCGGAGGTAGCTGCGTCCAATGAGGTGAACGGCAGCATCACGCGCTCACCTTGACCCTGACGAAGGCCTCTTCCAGGGTCGGCATGGCGTCGGTCTCCAGCCGGCCGATGAACCCTACCTGGTTGGTCTCGGCGTAGAGCTCGTCCAGCCGCTGGATCTCCATGTTCAGAGCGTCGGCGATCCAGTAGAAGCTGAAGTCGGCGATCATGCCGACGTACAGGCCGTTGGTGAAGGTGTTCGGGACGAACTCCGACACGATGTAGGGCACGTCGAGGATGGTGTCGGGCCGGTCCCCGGCCAGGCCCGCCTGCCAGAGGTAGACCCCCTCGAGGTCCTTGAGCTTGCGGATCCGCTTGATCGCGTCCCGGTGCCACAGCCACCGGGCCCGCGCCCAGTACTGCGGCTTGAGCGTGTACTTGGCGTCGATCAGGCCGTCGCCGGTGACGTCGGTCGCCGAGCCGGTGACGACGTCGCGGCCGGTGGAGATGCCCTGGGCGGAGGCGGTGAACAGGCCGAGCGGCTTCTTGTTGCCGTCGCCGGTCATGAACGCCTTCTCCTGCGTCACGCCGAACTTGTACTCCATCCGCTGCCGGACGATCGCCTCGGGGCTCATCGCCGCCCGGCGCAGCAGGGTACGGCTCACCTTGACCCGCTTGGCCAGCGGGTTCGGGGACAGCTCGCGGCCGCCGAACCGCAGCGCGTCGTCCTGGCTGCCGGTCGCGACCTCCGATGTCCAGTCGGCGTCGTTCAGGTCGGTGTCCAGCGTGGGCACGCCGAGGCTCTCGCCGTCGGTCACCTGCATCACGTTGGCCAGGCCACGCAGCGGCACCGCGTCGTCGACGGCCTGCAGCAGCTGCTGCACCCACTGCGTCGGGGCGACCAGGTAACCGCCCTCGGGGTCGGTGCCCATGTTCAGCGCGCGGGCCTGCTCGGCGTTCAGGCCGCGGGCGCCGTTGCGGCAGAACGCGCTCCACGCGCGGGACTGGCGCTCGGCCTCGCTGCCGGAATCGGGGCCGTTCTTGTCCGGCACCGGCGGGGCGTCGAGGGCGACGCGCTTCTCCTGGGCGCGGACCCGCTCCTCCCGCGCGATGGTCGCCTCCAGGTTGTCGGCGTCGGTCATCAGCCGGTCGAACTCGGCCTCCTCCTCGCCGGTGATGGACCTGCTCGCCGCCTGGGCGGTGTCGAGGATGCCGCGCGCCGCTGCTGCCAGCCTGGCGCGCTCCTGCTTCAGGGCGTTGACGTCCACCCTTGCCTCCAATTTCGTTTCGGGCAGCCGCCAGCGCAGGGCCAGGACGGTCCTGTGGCGGAGATGGTGTGGGGTTACAGGGATGCTTCCAGGGCGCGCAGTCTGCGCGCCCGATCCGCTTTGACGGCGGGCGCCTGGCGGGGTGCCGGCGGGGTGAGAAGCGCCTCCAGGGCGCCGATGGCGTGCCGTACGGCACGCTCGTCGACGGGTTCGGTACGGCTGCCGCCGACCAGCGCCCGGGCCAGCGTGAGCGCCCGGTCGGGGTCGGCGACGGCGCTGGAATCCATCGGCAGCGGCACGACGCTGATCTCGTACAGCTCCCACCGCTCCGGGACGCCCCGCTCATCGATGCCGTACGCGCCGAACCCGATGGACACGGCGTTGAGGAACCGGCCGCGGACCTTGCGATCCACCGAGCGGGCGAAGTCGTCCTCGGGGTCGAAGACGATGTCGGCGCGTAGCGCGTCGCCGTCGATGCGGACGTTGTCGGCGCGGCCGATCGGCATCGACTCGCGGCCCCAGTACTCGTGGCCGTACATCACGACCGGGTTGGCGAGGTAGCGCTCCAGGTCGGCGCCGCCCATCTGCAGATCCAGGCCGTCGTCTTTCATTCCGGCGGTGGCGGCGACGAACGGGATCGGCCCATCGCCAGCGCGCTCGACGTCGGCGTAGCCGCGGACGTGAACCCTCTTCATTGGTACTCCTCCTTACGCGGGCACGATCTGGCAGTCGCAGCCGGGGTGCAGCGGCGGGTGGTGGACGTTGCGGGCGATCTGCAGCTGCTCGCCCAGGCCGAGGGAGGATCCCTCGACGGCGAAGGACTCCTCGATGCCGACGACCTTGCCGTCCAGCGCCCCGCAGAACGGGCAGTCGTCGCTGCCGAAGGTCACCCACTTCAGCGCGGTAACGCCGGCGGAGCGCCACACTTCGCGGGCGACCGCGTTCGGTAGTTGCGCGGTCTGCCAGCGGGCGATCCGCCCGGGCCGGTCCAGCACCCACGCGGCCAGCCGGTCCAGCACGGCCGCTGCCGCGTCGGCTCCGGTCAGGGCGGCGGCGAGCTGGCCGAGCTGGCTCGCGATCCGGTAGCCGACGTGTGAGGTCACGTAGGACTGCACCCACGTGGCCAGCTCGATCGGCTCGGTGTAGCCGACGTCGGCCGCCGCGTCGGCGGCGATCGCCGCCGCGAACTCGGCGAAGATCGGCCCCCACGCGTCGATGGTGGCCTGCCGGATCGGCCCCTCGTACAAGTCGGTGAGCTCGGCCAGGAACGCCGACTCCGATCCGCCGCCGGCGAGCAGCTGCTCGACCAGGGCGGTCACCTTCGCCTGCTCGGACTCGGCCAAGGTGCGGTCGGCGGCGGCGATGTGCTCGGCGTAGCGCTGCGCGATCTGCTGGCGCGCCTCGATGCCGCGGCCGCGGACACCCAGCCCGCGAGGCGGCTCCGGCTCCTCACCCTCCTCGTCGTCGTCCTGCTCCTGCTGGTCTTCGTCGGGGTCTGCCGGTGGAGGCGGTGGGGCGGGCGGCGGCGCGTTCTTCGCCTCCTCCAGCTCCTCTGGGGACGGGGCCGGCTTCATGTTGAGCGGCACCAGGTACACCTCGCCGCGGCCATCAGGCAGCGGGTTGCGGTTCTCCATCTCCGCGATGTCATCCGCCGACAGCCAGCCCCAGTTCCGGCCGATCGCGTACGCCTCGTACCGGGACTTGATGTCTCCGCGGAGCAGCGCGTCGACCAGGTGCTCGGAGAAGAACACCTCCCGCTCGGGCTCGGTGAGCAGCCGGGTCAGGATCGCCTGCTCCCAGCGGACCAGCCAGATCCGCAGGGCGGAGGTGACGTAGTCGAGGGCCTGGTGCTCGATGTTGGTGAACGTCGCCCGCTCCAGGTCGCCGATCTTGTGCGGCGGCAGGCGCAGCCAGCGCGCCATCTCCGTGACGCCGAACTTGCGGGTCTCCAGGAACTGGGCGTCCTCGGGCGGGATGCCGATGGTCTGCCACTCCACGCCCTCTTCCAGGATTGCCACGCGGTGCGCGCGGTCCAGGCCCCGGTGGATGTTCTCCCAGTCGAGCTGCATCCGCTTACGCGCCGGGTCCGACAGTTCGCCCGGGTGCTTGAGGACGCCGCTGGGACGACTCGCGTTGCCGAAGAACGCCGCGCCGTACGCCTCGGTGGCCAGGCCCAGCCCGATGGACTGCCGGGCGAGGCCGATCAGGGAGTAGCCGCGCACCCCGTCGCCGCCGAGTCCCGAGATGTGCAGGACCTGGTCGGGATGCAACATCACCTGCAGGCCGGTCACCTCATCGGTGTAGCGGTACATGAGGGTGAACGCGCCGGCGCTGGTGCGGGTGATCTCCGGCTTGACCCGGTTGGGGCGCAGCGGCCACAACTCGACCACGTCGCCGGCGCCGTTACGGACGATCTCGGCGTACCCGTTGCCCCACGTCATCGCATGGCCTTGCAGCGTCTCCCGCAGCGCCACCGAGGTCATGAACGGGTTGGGCCGGTCGTGCAGGATCCGGTAGAGCGGGTGCTCGGTGGCGCGGCGCTTGCCGCGCTCCAGCCGCTCGTAGGTGATCAGGGGCAGACTCGCGAGGTCCTCGGCGATGACGCGGACGCCGGCGAACAGCGGCGCGTAGTGCAGTGCGGTGTCCTCGTCGACGAACACGCCGGACGCGGTCGCGGCGCCGCCGGAGAAATACTCCTCGACCCACTTCTCCGGGGTCGCGATCCCGGAGGTGGGGTAGGAGCTGCCGCGCAGCATCGATCTGATCAGGCCCACGCTCAGTCACCTCTCTGCAGCGACGGCTTGATCAGTAGCTCGGACCCGAAGACGAAGACCAGGCCGAGCACGCCGTGGACGATCAGCGCGATACCGAATCCGAAGACGACGCACAGGCCGAAGAACAGGGCGAAGACAGACGAGATCGCCACCACGTCCAGCCCGTCGACCTCGGCCATGACACGACGCACGTGAGCCACGGTGCCCCCTTCCCTCACAGCGCGGACAGGCCACGCCTCTCGTAGATGGACGGGGCGGGCTCGCCGCGGCGGCGGCCGTCGATGCCGTACAGCAGGGTGATCATGCCGTCGATGCGGGATGCCTGGCGGTCACGGTCGGGCTTCACCGGCCGGACCCGGTCCGGGTCGTCAGCGGGGCTCTTGGCCTGCAGGGCGTCGGCCATCCACCGGGCGACCGGGTTCCCGCCGTGCATGAACGAGCCGTCCGCGGCCTTCAACAGCCGCATCAGCTCCTTCATCGGGTCGGTCATCTGCGAGTAGGTGGTGCCGGACTCGACCATGGCGATCTTCGTGCGCTTCTCGATGGCCTGCCGTACCGGCTCACCGCACCACTTGTCGTAGGTGACGTCCACGATCCGGAACCGGTCGTCGTCCTCCTCGATGGCGTCGTAGATCACGTCATAGTCGATCGTGTCGCCGTCGGTGAGGGTGACCCACCCGTCGCTCACCCACTGGGAGAACTGGCCGCCGGTGTGGTCATCCAGCGTCGAGACGACGCTCTCCGGGGCCCAGAACCGCCACCACGTCCACCCGTTGTCGAAGTGCAGGCACCAGCTGGTCATGTCCAGCTTGGAGGACAGGTCAAGCCCGCCCCACGCCTTACGCCCCTCGATCTTCGGCAGGATCCACTCCGGGTTCGGCGCGACCTCCCCGGCGCAGCCGTCCCACAGGTCCAAGCTGATGTACCGGGTCGCGGTCTGCACCCGCTGATTCGCTCGGAACTGCCGGAACGCGTTCTCCTTCGACCGTTCGTTCCGCGCCTCCAGCGCCTCCTGGCGCAGCGCGTCGCGGCTGAGGAAGTCATCCAGGCCGGGATTCGGCCAGCGCCAGTTCCGCTCATCGAACGCGTCCGTGGAGACGGGCAGATCCGGGTGGCCGGGGAACAGCCGGCGCAGCCGGTCCAGCTCCTCCTCGGTGCGCGGCAGCTTGCGGATGTAAGCGAACTGGTGCGGGGCCCGCTTGGGGTCCTCCATCACCCGGTCCGCCTCGTCGATGAACGACGCGCCGAAGCTGACCGGCTGGTTGGTCTCGGTCGTGATGCACAGGAACAGCGGCTGGATCCGCGCGCCAGCCGCGGTGCGCATCGTGTTCCACAGCGAGTCATCCGGCTGCGAGAGGACCTCGTCCAGAATGAACCCGTGCGGGTTGTGGCCCAGCTCGCCCATCGCGTCGGCGGGGATCACCTCGTAATACGACGCGGTGCGCTCGTCGACCAGGCGGCGGTTGTTCTTCAGGTGCTTGAGCCGCTTGTTCAGGACCGGTGAAAGCTGCACCATCCGCAGGGACGGCTCGAACACCTTCCCGGCCTGCTTGGTGTCGGCGGCCGCGCCGTACACCTCGGCCGACTCCTCGTCGTCACCGACCAGCAGATACAGCGCCGCCCCGGACAGCAGCCCGGACTTGCCGTTCTTGCGGCCCATGCAGATCGTCGCGATCCGGTACCGGCGGACGTAGCAGCCCCACTCACCGGAGTAGACGACCTCGCCGAACAGCGGCCGCACGATCTCATGCTCCTGCCAGAACGCGAGCGTGAACTTGTTGCGGGCGTGGGCGCCCTTGGTGTGCACCAGCAGCTCGGTGTAGAACGCCACCACCCGATCGGCCCGCGGCTTGCAGTAGTGCGCACCCCGTCTCTCGCACGACGTCCCGCGGAAGGTGTAGCCGCACGCCGGCCCCCTGCGGTCCCGCGGCCGCCACCGCTTGTCGTGGTCAACCGGAGAGGAGGTCTTCCGACGGGTCACGTCGAGCCTCCCCGGTGACGAGCTTCGCCCGGTCCGCCGGCGTCCACCCGAACCGCGACCCGAGCGAGGCGACCATGGCGATCGCCGCCCGCAGCTCCGACAGCGGCGACGCGGTCCCCGGCTTGGGCTCCCACGGCTGGTGCGCGGCCGCGACCTTCGACTGAGTCACCGCCACGCTCTCGCAGAACAGGGCGAACGCGTCGACGTCCCACGCGGTGAGCACGCCCCGCGCGATCCGGTCCGGCGCGAGCCGATCCCACACCGCCTGGCCGAGGTCGCTCAGCTCGAACGGCGGGACCACGTCGCCGGCGGCGGGCACGGGCTCGGTGGTGTTGATCCGGTCCTTGCGGTCCCCGTGCAAGATCTTCAGGTTCGTCGGCTTCCGAGGACGACCACGCTCTGTCACGATGCCCCCTCCGGATTTTTGTCAGCGCGAGATTCGACTCCCCCCCGCGCGTGTCGGGCCCCTCCCTGCAGGGATTCGACCCGCCCCTCCCCGCCGGAGTTCGTCACGTTGCGTGATGAATATCAAGGTCGTGGGGTGCGCGGGTTGCCGAATCCTCCGTCGTGCTTGGCTGTCTTGCGGCTGTGGCAGGGCCGGCACAGGGCTTGGAGGTTCCACTCCTCGTTGTTGACGGCGCTCCCGTCGATGTGGTCGACGTGCTGGGAGGGGGCGCCGCAGCTGGGTGCCTCGCACCATGGCCGTGACTTGCGGATCTTGGCGGAGAGGCGTACCCATGCCTCGTCGTATCCGAGTTGCTGGCGTGTGGGGCGTGGGCCCTGCTTGGTCTTGCGTGGTGGGCGCTGGCAGCCGGCGCATCGGCCGTCGTGCACGGATGGGTTGGGGCAGCCTGCTGCTGTGCATCTGCGTGGCGCGCGAGTAGGCATGGGCACTCACCCTGCTCGGGTGTCCGGATCCGGACGCGGGGAGGGATTGCCTCACCGTGTGGCTTATTGGACCGTTACCGTGGCGCTTCTGGGATCGGGGGATCGCCACGTCTATGGGGGTTCCGATGAGCTATGACCCGAACCAGCCGCCTTACCCTGGGCAGCCGTATGGGCAGATGCCGAAGAAGGTCACCGCTGTCAGCAAGAGGCGCGGCCTGGGCGGTCTGAGCCATACCGCCCATCTGATGCTCACGATCTTCACGTGCGGCATGTGGGGGATCTTCGTGTGGCTGCCGTGGTGGCTGTTCCGGATGGTCAAGCCGAAGAAGACCAAGACCACGTACCGCTACAAGTAGTCTCTGCCGCGCCGGGGAACGTGGCAGGCCTCGCAAGGCCGAGCGATCCCGGAAACGCGAAAGCCCCGCTCGGGCGGCGGGGCGGCGTCTGCGAGCATAGCTGTCGCCATGCGGTTTGATCAGTCAGTTCAAAGGCTAGCACCCAGCACCGCGTTTACGGTGCTTTCGTTTCCGGGTCTTCTCGGCGCGGAACACCTGGTCAAGCGCATAGGTGTTGGACCGGCCACTCTTCCCCGCCGGGGTGAGGTAGCCACGCCGTACCCAATTGCTGATGGCGGCCTCGGTGAAGCCGGTGAGGGCGACGACCTCGGCCGTGGTGAACACCTCCTCTTCGGCGCTCATGAGGCTTCCCCGAGGTCGTCGCGGAGGACCCGGGCGAGCAAGGGCCATTCGTTGGCCGGCCACCAGTGGCGGCGCGGCCGGGGATGGTGACAGAGGCACTCCACGTCGGTGCATTGGCACGAGGCATTGACGCACATCACCAGGCCGCGTTCGGGGAAGGCGCGCAGCGATCGGGAGTCGCAGACGGGGCAGCGCGCGTCGAGCTGGTGAACGGGCTCGGTGTCGCCCAGGGCCCGCCGGGCGGAGCGGGCGAGGCGTACGGCTTCCGCTTCGACGTGGCCGGCGAGGTCGTCTTGTACGGCGATGCGGTCGAGAAGGCCAATGATGCGGGTGATGCGGGCAGCGGTGGACGCGCGGTGGAGCGGAGTGAGGCCGAGCCGGTCGGCGACCGCGGCCTCCAGTTCGGCGACGCCCACGGTGATGACGGCCAGGGCGTCGAGCACGGCGAGGTCGAGCGGGGCGCGGCCGGTGCCGAGGGCTTTAATCCCCTGCGCAAGGTTCCCTTCTTTAGCGTCGCGTTCAAGGCGGGCGAGGGCGTCCATCTGGCCGCGCTGGTCGGGCGTGAGGTCGCGCTGGCTCCAGCGGCGAGGAGTACCGGGGGCGAGGGCGTCCTCGAGCGCGGGGAGGGCATCGCGGACCGTGGCGAGCGCCTGGTAGGTGTGGTCGATCGTCACTGCGCCTCCCGGGTGTTCATCATCAAGCGAGTTTTGCCATCAGCGGCAACCGCCTCCCTCTGGGAGGTAGTTGCCCAGGAGCGACGCGCGAGCTTCTTACGTTGCGGCTCCCAGTCCAGCCTCATCGCCTCGATGGTGGGCTTGAGGACGACGAGCGGCTCGCCGTCGTCGCTTCGGGCGGACCCGGGCCCGCTAAGGACGGGCCCGGCCCCGCTGGTGGTCACTGGCCTGCGGCCTGGACGGCGGAACTGAGCGCCTCGTGCCACATGTCGAGGGTCTTCTTGGTGTGGGCGAGGCAGAGGTGGATGAAGGCGTCAGGCGTCTGGTCCATTGCCGGGTTGGGGCAAGGGTTGTGGTCGGCCTGGCGGTAGCGGCAGCGGACGGCGCGCTCAGTGCCGGGACTGAGGGACATCAGGGGAGCTCCTTCGGTGCGTTGTGGATGCTGGCGGCGATGTCGGGATAGCGGTTCAGCTCGGCGGCGAAGAGGCCCACGAGGGTTTCGTTGAGCCGGTCGTCGATGCGGGTGAGTTCGGCGCGGATGTCGTCGAAGGTGGGCTCTTGGCCTGGAGTGGCCGGCATCTGGGCCTCCTGGAGATCGGGGGTGGCTGTGGACACGCAGAGTGAGGCGGACCCCTTATCCGGGATATCCGGGATATCCGGGATGCTGGGAAGTCCTGATCCCTCGATCGGTGACCGTGGGTAGAGACAGCGAGAGGGATGTATATACAGAGAGTAGTTTGATCTTGTACTGCTGTATAAGGATGGAAAGGCTCGAAACCCTCACTGAGCTGAGCTTTCCGGGATGTCAGGCTGCTATCCGGGATGCGCTCATCCCTTATCCGGGACATCACACACAGCGGCGAGCAGCCATCCCCGAAGCTGTCCTTACTCACATCGGAGACCTCCCGGCATCCCGGATATCCCGGAAAGCCTGGATAGCCGCGTCCTAGCAGGTCAGACGTCCCGTTCTTATCCGGGATGCATGTCCTGGGCGCATCCCGGATATCCCGGATAGCGGTGCACGGAGCGTGGCCGGTCACGCTGCACTCTCCAGCAGCGTCGGGTGGGACACGAACAGCCCGTCGCCGAGCCGTCTACCGTCGCTCCCAGACCGCGCCACGGAGGCGAGCCAGCCCTGAGCGGCCAGAGAAACGAGTACCGCCCGCGCGCCCTGTGCTCCGTGGTCCTTCATCCACTTGCGGCCCTTGAGCCCCTGAGAGACGTCCTGGACCGTGAACTCTCCGATCCCCTTGCGGCGGATCCAGGCGAGCACGTTCTGTGCGGGCTGCTCCGTAACCGTGCCCTCGCGTCGCTGAGCGGCCCCCAGGACGGCGATGGCGTGCTCGATGCAGTAGTCGGCGATGGTGAGCGCGTCGAGCATGGTGTTCTCGTGGATGGGCTGTGAGGGCCGGTATCCGGCGGCCAGGTGCAGCAGGGCGGCGATCCGGATGGACGTGCCGGTGAGCCTGCTCAGCCAGCCCTTGAGCGCGGCGAGGTCTCCGGTGTCGGGGTCGACGCGCAGTTCAAGGTGGCGCCGCCATTCCAGGTGCAGGGCTTCGGCGTCGTCGGACACTTGGAGGGCCACGGGCGGCTTCAGGTCGCCGTCGTCGTCGTACTTGTCGCCGTCCGGGAGCACGACGTAGAAGGCGGTTCGCACGCAGTAGCTCCATGCTTCGGACAGGTGGTTCGGAACGCGCGGCGGCTTTGAGTCGCGGCGCCCTGCGAGGGACTCGGGGCGAGAGAACAGGAATCGGTTGAGTAGGCCGCGTTCGGTGACGGCGATGTTCCCGAGGGCTTCGGCGATGACGACGGGCTGCACGGACAGGGACACCGACAGGGATGCCCGCTCGATCTCGAAGGGTTCGCGGCCGGTCCGGTCGAGCCGGTACGGGGAGCTGTCGAGCGCTTCGAGGAGGAGGTCGACGTTGGGGGCTCCCTTGCTGTAGCGGCCCAGGGCGACGCCGAGCAGGGTGCCTTCGGAGGAGATGTGCCCGATGTGGCCGCCTTGGCGGTGCATGACCTGGCCGAGCGCTTCGAGCGTGACGTCTCCCACGAGGAACTGCGGCCGGGCCGGGCCGGTGAGGGCCTTGATGGTTTCCTTGACGGTGTCGAGGTCTGCCAGCAGGTCGTTACGCTTCGACCCCTGGGCGGTGGACAGGTCCTTGATGACCTTCTCGCGGGTCGCTTGGGCAACCTGGAGGGCTTCGGCGTTGTCGCCGAAGTCCTTATCCCACTTCTGTCGCTGCTCGCGTTCGAGGGCGTACACGGGCGGTGTGATCTCGGCGAACGCCCGGCTCTTGCCTTCACCGGAGTCCATGAGGGACGCGATGTAGAGGTTGAGGGACCGTTCCCGCCATTGCCCGTTGACGGTGGCGTATCCGCCGATGAGTGCGGCGAGGGCGCCGAGCATGGCGAACGCGACGACGTCGGCAGGAACCTGGCAGTACGTGGCGACGGCTTCGGCGAACTTGCCGAGGTCGCCGGGGAGCGTGTGTGTGGGGAACGGGGGGAGCTGGGTGGGCTGGGTGTCGCTTCCGGGGATGCTCCATGGGTGGGCGGCCAACTGGTCGCGTGAGGTGAAGACGCCTTGCAGGACTTCGGCTTCGGCGGCGGCGCCCATGATGACGCGGACGTCGGGGCCGCTTGTCTGCTGCTGGTCGCCGGTGGGCGCGTCCTGCTCGGGGTTAGCCTGCTCGCCGGCGGGCGGGGTGGCCTGGTCGCTGCTCGGCGGCGCGGCCGTGGGGGGCTGCTGTCCGGCGAGGTTGTACAGGTCGTGGGTGGCCTGCTCGCTTCGGGCCGGCGGGGGCTGGTTGACCCACGGCGGGATGTTGCACCGCTGTCGGATGTGGTCGAGGACGCTGATGGGCAGGCCGGTCACCGAGCTGCTCGCGGTCGGGTCTCCGGCGGCGGCAGCCCGCAGGTCCTGCCCGGCGGCCCGCTCGTCGCCCCGGTAGTAGAGGTGGGCGAACAGGCGGCCCATGGTGAGCTTCTGCCCGGCGCCGGAGGGAAGTGGGGTGCTCTCGGAGTGGTTCACCGCAACCGGCACCCCGTTGTATCCGCACCGCACCGAGTACTCCGAGTCGGCGGACGATCCGGAGTACTTCCACAGTTCGGCGCCGTCGCGCTCGGACCGCACGTAGGAGAACCCGGCGGGCTCCAGCAGATCGCGCCATTCGGCTGCTTCTCCGAGCGCGTCGAACGGGCCGACGCTGCCGGGTGCGGTGAAGGGCGTGCGAGTGCGGGGCGGCGGCCCGGTGAAGCCCTGCTTCGGCGGGGCGTGCCGTGCGGGCTCGGGAAGTTCGATGTCGTGGGCGATGCCGCCGAGTTCGTCGAGCTGGTAGCGGGCGTTCGGCCACTCGACGATGTCGCACGGGCGGCTGAGCCCGGCCTTCCGGTTGATGGTGCCGGGGATACGCAGGACGCGGTCAAGGTTCCCGACGCCCTCCCCGTAGGCGTAGCCGAGCCGCTCGGCGGCGGCCTTGATGATGTGCTGCCAACGGGAGGACAGCGCGGTGAGCGTGCCGACGTCGTCAACGAGGTGTGGCTGAGCCAGAAGCCACCACGGGTAGATGCCGCCGCCGGAGTGAATGATCAGACTCGGCTCGGGAAGGCCGGACTCGGCGATGACCTGCTTCGCGGCCTCGTAATCGGGCGGGAGCGGCAGCGTGATGTGCTGCTTGTGGGTCTTCGTGCAGTCTGCGGAGCAGACCTCGTGCTTGTGGCCGGGGCCGACGATGTCGATGTCGGCCCAGAACCCGGGGAAGGCCAGGGACAACTCAGCGCTGCCGCGCTTCCCCTCGGAAGGGGCTTCCCGCAGCGTGGTGCATCGCGCGTAGATGCCCTTCTTGCCTTGGGCGTCCAAGCGGCCTACGAACTCGGCGGCAGCAGCCACGCCGGGCTCGTCGGTGGCGAATGTCTCGCTGCGGTTCGTCTCCGCCTCGAAGATGCTGATGAGCCCGGGGGAACCGCCGTGGAGGGTGGTGAGCCACTCGCCGACCCGGGCGAGGTCGGCGCGAGTGGGGCCGGTCATCGCAGGGCCTTCGCGCGGTCGTGGGCGACGTTGAGCACCTGCATGGCTTCGGTGGATCCTCCTGCGTCGGGGTGAAGCACGCGGGTGAGAGCGCGGAACGCCTTCTCTCCCAGCTCAGGCGACAGGGCGGCGAACATGGCCTCGGCCCAGGTGCCGCCGCTGGTGCGGCGCGTCCCGGGGGGCGGCGGCGGGGCACTCTTCTCGGTGCGGATCACCTCAACCCAGAAGCGGGCCTTGATGAGGTCGGCGTGCAGGTTGCCAACGAAGATGGAGGGGATCGTCCACACCTTCTCTGTCTTCAGCCACCTGCTTCCGGGGATGGCCTTGACGATGTCCTTCGCCTGGAACGGGGAGTACACCTTGGCGGTGTCGCCGTCGATGACGATGCGGACGGTGGCGCTCACCGGCCGCTCCCGTCGTCGAACTGCTGCTCGTGCTCGACGGCCAGCTCGACGGACTGGAGGAACGCGGACACGCCGGGACCGTGCGCGGTGACGTTGACGTGCTCGACGTCACGGAGGAGGTAGCCGAGGGGCAGGCCGGCATCGGGGGCGACGGCGGCGAGACGGCCCTCGATGACGATGTCGAGGGTCGGGGCGACGTCGCCGGTGTTGGCGACGGCGTCTTCGACGGCGCGGCGGCTGAGGTAGCCCTTGTCGGTGACGATGGTGATCTGGGTGCGCCACGTGATGTGTGACGGCTTGGGTTCGTCCTGCTCGATGTGCATGTGACGCCTTCCCGGGTCGTTCTGGGAGGCGGGCAGGATGCCGGGCTGATGGGCCTTTACGTACGGTCTTGCCGTGCGGGTGGCTCTCAGAGGGTGTGCCCGGGGGTTGTGCTGCTGGTGAGCACTTCCCCGCCCGTCATGGTTGCTAGAGGACTGACGTGACGGCCCGGCCGGGGCGTGGCGCGGGCTGATGACGGGCGGGTTAGTCCTTGGCCTGGCGAAGGGTCGCGATGTAGTCGAGCACGGCCTCGCGGGGCACGCGACGTCCCCGCTTGCCGATCAAGATCGACTCGATCTCGCCCGACTTGACCATGGCGAAGGCGTAGGTGCGGCCGATACGGAGAACGTCCGCAGTCTCCTCGACCGTGAGGAGGAGAGGCAACTCCATGGCGGTGTCGACGGATCCGCCGGCGATGAGCGGGAGCAGGGTGCCGTCCGAGTAGACGTTGTAGTAGCGACCGGAGTGGCGGCTGATGCCGACTGGTTTGGGGAGGTTCTGGGGCGACGCGCCCTCAGCGCCCATGCGGGGAGAAGGTGCACCCAGGGTTTCCGGGCGTATGCCTTGATGCATAGAATCGCGCACGACTCTTGCCTCTCGTTGGTTGAAGCGCCAGCTAGGTGGGAGTCATCCGCCCTCAGTGGGGACCACGTGCGGCGGCCGGAGCTGGAACTCCGGCTGTTCGCACCCCCACTGGGGGCTCAGTGCTTTGTGGCCTCCACCGGACCACAGAGGACGTAGTCGATCTCAGCCGAAACCTTTTTAGCAGCGCCTGTACCCTGAGCACAAGTCGATGGTTGCGCACGACGCAAGAGATGACGTCAGAGGGCATGCGCGGGTTCCCGCAAGATCGCCCGCGCTGCGGAAGGGTGCGGATGTCTCACTGTGTCTCACGCCGTCTCACGCCGTCTCATCGTGGCAGCACGGCCGCCGGGTGCTACAACATGCAACAACGCGGACAATCCGAGCTCTCCGCCGAGGGAAGTGGGGACCGCCCGCGGGGACTGTACCCCGCGGCGAGGGTTAAGGTCTCGCTTGAGCTCTACAGACAAACGTTCGAGAGCGTGGATGTCGATCCAACCGAGCGAAGACAGACTTAGACAGACCTGTTCTTGCGTGCACGCATCAGGTCCAGTACAGTTCGCCTGACATCACGCAAGTCTCATGGAGTACACGCATGGAGGACACCACCAGGGCTTTCGCCGAGTGGGTGAGCGCGACTGCCCGCGGGCTCGGCTTCCGGACGGATGCCCAGCTAGCTAAGGCTCTTGGCGTTCAGCAAAGCACGGTGACTCGATGGCGCACGGGCAGCCAGCCGCAGATCAAGCATCTAGTCGCAATCAGCAGGCTGTTCAAGATGAAGATCGAGCCCTTGCTCGCCTTGTCCGGCCACGTGCCACCGGAGCTTCTCAGTAACAACGAGGTGCCACAGTCGCCGCTTCCTGTCACGGCCAGTCAGCGAATGATTCGCGACGCGCACGTACCTCTAGAGGTCAAGGAGGTGTTCGAGCGCTATTGGGAATCACGACTGCGAGAGGAACGCAACCGCCTGTCTGCTCTCATGCACATCGCTACCGATGTCGGCGACGGAAGAGATCTAGAGTCCACAATGGCCGAGCACGGTGAACGGGCACTGGAAAATAAGATGGCAACGCATCTTATGGATGCGCTCGCCGAGTCACAGAAGGCTCTAGACGGGTTAGCGCCTGGCAGCGGGCGGCGGAAAGCTCGCCGCAAACGCCCCACACTGAAACGTGGCGAGATTTTGGATATCACCCTTCGCGGGGTTACCCATGCCAAGGTAGTGGCGCTGCCCGAGGGGGCATACCGCTTTGAGTTGCTAGACGCCGACAATGCGGCTCTCATCGTGAGCTCCCCCTACGAGTCAGCGAGCAAGGCGCAGGAGGCACTTAAGACATTAATGGATTCCATTGCCATTGAGCCAAAGGTCGCCCCCGACGCAACGGAGGAACAACTGTGATGAAAGGTAGATCCAGGGCGAACGGTGAGGGTAGTTTCTACCAGCGCGCAGACGGAATGTGGATAGGTACCGTCACCTTACCGAACGGCAAACGTAAACCGGTCAGCTCGAAGAACAGGAAAAAGGCTCAGGAGAAATGGCGCGAGCTGCAACGCCAGGTCGAGGAGGGTAAACCCATAACCTCTGGCCGCGGCGTCACCGTAGAGCGGTATCTCAAAGAGTGGATCGACGTCACGCTCAAGCAACGCGTGACCGCCGGCCGCATGGCCGAGTCCACGCGCATCTCCTACTCCGACCATGTCCGCCTCCACATCACGCCGCATCTCGGGGGAGAGCAGCTCACCAAACTCACCCCCGGACAGCTACGCGAGTGGCTCATGGAGTTGCAGAAGAAGCCTTCGGCCAGACAGAAGAAACCAGTCGAGGGCGAGGAACCACCCCCCATCGCGCTGCTGTCAGACCGGACGGTGAACTACTGCCACGCCATCCTGCGGGCCGCCCTCACCACAGCACGCAAGGACGAACTGGTGACGCGAAATGTCGCCGAGCTCGTCGAGCCGCCATCGGGAAAGAGCTCGCGCGGTACGGCCCTCACCGCCGCGGAAGCCGACCTACTGTTCGCCGCCGCCGTGGACGATCGGTGGGGCGTGTTGTGGATGACAGTCCTCGGCCTCGGCCTGCGCCGAGGCGAGGCACTCTCACTGCGCTGGGATGACCTCGACCTGGACGCGGGCGTCGTCAAGGTCGGCCCGTCGCTACAGCGGATCCGAGGCGAGCTGGACGAGGAGACAGGCCGCCGTCGCGGCCGCCTCGCCGTGGTGAAGTCGAAGACGGAAGGGTCGGATGCCACCTTGGCGATTCCGGCCGCACTCGTGAAAGTGCTGAAGCAGCACCGCAAGGACCAGGCGGCCGAGCGGCTGGCGGCGAAGTTCTGGGCCGACCCCGGGCTGGTGTTCGCCACGTCGGTGGGTACGGCCATCGAGCCGCGGAACGCGAATCGTGCGTGGAACACGTTGTGTGATCGGGTGGGGATCAGCCGGCCGAACGGGCAGCGGGTCCGCATCCATGATCTTCGGCACACGGCGGCAACGTGGCTGCACGGTCAAGGCGTGGACATGAAGACGATCCAGGGCGCGTTGCGGCACACGCGGCTGGCGACGACGAGCGAGGTTTACACCCACCTCTCTGTCGAGGTTCAGCGGCGCGCGGCGAAGTCGATGAACAAGGCGCTCGGGAAGCTGGGGAAGGCGAAGTAGCGTGCTTCCCTTCCCCCTTGTAGTCGCCTGTAGTAGGTTGTAGTCATGCCAGAGAAGCCTACGAGTGTTCGTCTGTCGGATGCGCAGAAGCAGGCCCTTGACGCCATCGGAGAGCGTGAGGACCGAAGCCGTTCGTGGCTGATCTCGAAGGCGATCGACGAGTACATCGGCCGGCACCGCGCTGGGGGCGAGACCGCAGCGAACGGAGGTGAACCCCAGTGAACGAATTGCGGTTGCTACAGCCGTTGCTACAGTCCGCCCCCGAACACGACTCAGGGAGTCCCTTTAGATCAAGGAACTCCCTGGTCAGCATGTGCGCGGCCGGGAGGATTCGAACCCCCAACCTTCTGATCCGTAGTCAGATGCTCTATCCATTGAGCTACGGCCGCTCGCTGCTTAGGAAACTATAGCGGGTATTGCCCCGTGACTCGAACCGGATTGCCACTGAAGCCCTACATCGTTCGATGTAGGGCACGTCCATCCTTGGTGGGGAACCTGAGGGCGGGGGGAAGTGGTGTGATGGGGGGTATGAGGCGAAGTCTGATGTTCGCGGGTGCGACATTCGTGGCCGGGCTCGTCTTGCTGGCGGTGGGTGTCTACACCGAGCGGGATACACCGCCGTGGCTGCTGGTGTTTCCGCTGCTCGTCGGGTGTGTGGGGGTGGCGCTGCGGAGGCGGGCTCCGATGGCCACCCTTGCGCTCGGTGTCGTGGCGGTCAGTGGGGACCTGGCGCTCGGACCTTCGGTCGCCACGATCGTCATCTTTACCGACAACCTGTACGCGGCCACGCTCTATGGGCCCCGGCGGTACATCAACTGGATTCTCGGGTTCGCCGCCGTGATGGCGGTGGGGGCGGGGACGGCGGCCTTGTACGTCACGCACGACTGGCGGACGGTGGCATTGATGGGAGTACAGGTGGGAGTGGTGGTGACCACGCCGGTTCTCACCGCGGTCCTCGTCAGGCAGCATCGGGACCAGGCGCGGGCGGAGCGGGCGCGGGCCGAGCAGGTGGCCCGGCTGGTCGAGCTGGACCGGCAGGCCGCGGTGAACGCCGAACGGACCAGGATGGCCCGCGAACTGCATGACATGATCGCCAACCATTTCAGTGCGATCGCGATCCAGTCGACCGCCGTGCTGTCGCGCAAGGACCTCAGTCCTCAGGCTGTGAGCAAGGTGCTGGAGAGCATCAGGGAGAACAGCGTTCAGGGCATGTCCGAGATGCGGTCGATGATCGAACTGCTTCGGGAGGAGGGCGAGGAGGCGGAGGCGATCCGCCGGCGGCTGGCCGACTCGGCCGAACTCGTCGAGCGCTCTACGCAGTCGGGGGTGGCGACGGAGCTGGATGTGTCCGGTTCCGCTCGCGACCTGCCGCCCTCGGTCGACCTCGCCGGGTACCGGATCGTGCAGGAAGCCTTAACCAATGTCCTCAAACACGGTGACAAGAGGGCAAGCGTCGTGATCAGCTACGAATTGGAACATGTAACGGTCACGGTGGAAAACGCGGTTAACGGTCGGACGAACGAGCTTCCAGGAGCGGGAGCCGGTCTGATCGGTATGCGAGAACGAACCGCGCTGGTCGGCGGGGAGTTCGAGGCCGGGCCGTACGAGGGTGGCTGGCGCGTGCGCGCCACGCTGCCGACGAAGGAGCAGCCGTCATGACCATCCGGGTCCTGGTCGCGGACGACCACGCGGCGGTGCGCGCCGGAATTGTGCTCATCCTGGATGGCGCCGACGACATCCAGGTGGTGGGCGAGGCGGCCGACGGGGAGACCGCGGTCGAGATGGCCTTGCAGCTCTGCCCTGACCTGGTGTTGATGGACGTTCGCATGCCGCGTCTCGACGGACTGTCGGCGACGAAACGGCTGAGCGGGATCACCGATGTGCTGATCCTCACCACGTTCGACGTGGACGAGTACGTCTTCGGGGCGATGCGGGCGGGCGCCGCCGGGTTCCTGCTCAAGAACACCGACGCGAACGCGCTGGTGGAGGCGGTGCGGGTGGTGGCGCGCGGCGACGGGCTGATCTCGCCGACGGTGACGCGCCGCCTGATCTCCGCCTTCGCCAAGAACAGTACGACTCCCGCCAAGGAGCGGGAGCCGCACGAGAATCTGACGCCGCGTGAGTGGGAGGTGCTGGCCTGCATCGGCCGTGGCCTGTCCAACGCGGAGATCGCACGCGAGCTGGACATGGCGGAGGCCACGACCAAGACGCACGTCAGCCGGGTGCTGAACAAGCTGGGCCTGCGCAGCAGGGTGCAGGCGGCGATCTTCTACGGGGAGTCGGCGGGGACGTAGAGGGAGAGGGTCTCGGCCACGCAGGCGGGGCGCTTCTGACCCTCGACCTCCACGGTGATGCGCATGTTGGACAGGGTGCCCGACGGGGTGCCCTTGACGTCGACGATCTCGGCCCCGGCCCGGATCCGGCAGCCGACCGGGACCGGCTTGGGGAAGCGCACCTTGTTGAGGCCGTAGTTGATGCCCATCTTCAGGCCGTCGACCTGGTAGAGCTGCTCCATGAAGGCCGGCAACAGGGCCAGGCTGAGATAGCCGTGTGCGATCGTGCCGCCGAACGGGCCGGCCTTGGCCTTCTCCTCGTCGACGTGGATCCACTGGTGGTCGTCGGTGGCGTCGGCGAACAGATTGACCTGCTCCTGCGTCACGGTTCGCCACTCGGTGTATCCGAGGTGCTCCCCTTGGGCGGCCTTCAACTCGGCAAGGTTGGCAAAGGTCCTCATATCCAGAACCTTATTCGGCCGGCGGCACGGCCGCCAGGTTCAGCACCACGAAGTCCTCGGCCTCACCGACGATCTCATCGCTGCAGCTCTGGCCGCCCGGTTTCGCCGTGGGCATGTTCTCCGGCAGATCCATCTGCTCGATCTGCTCCTTGGTCAGCGTCTTGCAGGTCTTCTTGGTCTTGAGGGTTCCCGCCTGCCAGTAGTAGACCGAACCCGGCGAGGAGGAGATGCCGGACCCCACGCTCGACACCTTTCCGTCTTCGCTCGTGGCGCCGATTTCGGCCGCCTGCCCGGTCGTCAGGTCGTAGACCCCGGAAGGGATTTGTATGAATCGCCCTGACCGAACGGCCGACTGGTCGCCGGCGGTCTCGCGGAGCGTCGTGCGTTCGGAGCCGTCGACCCGCTGCACGACCATGTCCTCGCCGGCGCGGCCTGTACACCATTCCGGACTGCAGCGCAACCCTTTGACCCCGTCCGGCACCTGGGGCGTGAGTCGTTCACCGGTCTCCACATTGACCAGAAGAGTCTGGTTCTTCTCCCAGTCATCGTACTTCTGGACATCCCCTGCCCAGGGCCAGTCGATCAGGTGCAGCCCTTCAGTGCCGGCCAGCTTCTCCGGGGAGCCCCCGGTGATCGGCATCCGGTAGACACCGCCGGAGGTCACCGACCAGACGACGTGTTCCTTCGTCACCGCGATCTGGTCCACGGCCGCCGCCTCGCCGGTGAGCTCGCCGATCCGCGTCGCCGAACCACCGGACCGCGGCATGGTCCACAGGTCGGCCCAGGCGGTGTCGTCGTTCGGAGTCTCACCGAACCACACGATGTGGTCGTCGCCGGCCTCCACGTTCTGCGCGAAGTAGCCCCGCACCCCTTCGGGCTCGGGCATGTCGCCGAGGATCGTGCTCTTCTTCGCCGCGGTGTCCCAGATCTCCAGCCTGCCCGCCTTCTCGAAGGAGGACTCTGCCGTGAGCAGGATCTCGGTGGCGTTCAGCGCGGTGACCGGGCGGTACTTCCAGCCGTCCGCCGCCTTGGCCGGCATCGTGCTCACCGCGGCCGGCCAGAGCTCCGCGGCCGGCTTGGCCTTGGGGACCGACGTGGTCGCCGCCGGCGCCGGTGTCTCGACCATGGTCATGGCACCCTCATCGCCCCTGTTGGTGAAGGTGTTCGTGACCACGGTCGTGCCGGCTCCGATGACCGCGACCACGCCCGCCGCCGCGAGCGCCATCTGGAACCGTCGCCGGCTGCGAAGCCGTCTCCGCCGGGCGAGGTCGCCGGCCAGATCGCCGAGAGGCTCGGGCGCCGAGTCGCCCGCCTCTTTGAGAGCGCGGACGAGCTCCGCCTCAGTTCGTTCCCTCATTGCGAAATCCCCGTTTCCAGGACGGCGGGAAGCGCCGCCCTACGCACCCGTAGTTTGGCCAGGGCCCTGGACGCCTGGCTGCGGACCGTGCCGGTGGAGACGCCCAGAATCGCGGCGATCTCCTGGTCGGACAGGTCCTCGTAGTAGCGGAGGACCAGCACGGCCCGCTGTTTCCTCGGGAGTGCGTGCACCTCTGCCCACAGCTCCGTGTCGGCGGAGGCCCGGTCGAACCCCTTGTCCTGGTAGCCCTTGTCCGGCACCGCGTCGACGAGGTGCTCGCGGCGTCGCCTGCGCCACCAGCTGATGTGCTGCCTGGCCATGATCGTGCGCACGTATCCTTCGGGATCGTCCTTTCTGTGCACCCGCTCCCAGGTGTCGCCCAAGCGCAACAGCGCCTCCTGGACGAGGTCGGCCGCGTCCTCGGCGTTGCCTGTCAGGACGAACCCGTACCGGTACAGTGCGTTGCCGCGCGCCCGCACGAACTCCTCGAAATCCACGCTCCAGGGACGCATCGGCCCCCCGTTCTGTTGCACGTTGTTCGGAAGTGCTTCATGTGGTGGCTCTACCGTGCCCGCCATGAGACGCATCTCCATCACGGTGGGAACCGCCGTACTGACCGCCGGGCTGCTGGCCGCGGGTCCGGCGCAGGCGGAACCCGGGCACGGCAGGGCCACGCTGACCGGCTTCGCCTCGCTGCCCGCGCAGACCTTCGTCCCCGGCAGCGAGCCGTCGGGGACGCAGTTGGGCACCGCGCCCGTCAACGGCGTGACCCCGCCGTTCAGCGGGCAGCCGGTGCAGGGATTCAGCGGCATCGTACGCCGCCACGACGGCACCTTCGACGTGCTCTCCGACAACGGCTACGGCGCCAAAAACAACAGCGCGGACTTCCTGCTACGGGTACACCGGATCAAGCCGGACTTCCGCGACGGCACCGTACGGGTGCTGGGCGGCTTCAACCTGTCAGACCCGCGCGGGCTGGTCACGTGGCCACTGACCCGGTCGGACCGGACGCTCACCGGGGCGGATTTCGATGTCGAGTCGATCGTGCGCGCGGCCGACGGGACCTATTGGATCGGTGATGAGTTCGGACCGTTTCTGCTGCACTTCTCCCCCTCTGGCAAGCTGCTCGACGCGCCGATCGAGCTGCCCGGCGTGCGGGCCCCGGAGCACCCCCACCTGAACGGTTCCGAACCTAACCTGGGCCGCAGCAAGGGGTTCGAGGGAATGGCGCGATCTGTGGACAACCGCAGGCTCTATCCACTGCTCGAAGGAACCGTGGCCGGCGACCCGGCCGGAACTCTCCGAATGTATGAGTTCGACCTGCGGAAACGGGCCTACACCTCGCAGCGCCTCGGCTACCGGCTGGAGGATCCGGCCAACGCGATCGGCGACGCCATCTCCGTCGACCGGCACCGTTTCCTCATCATCGAGCGCGACAACCTCCAGGGCGACGCCGCCGCCTTCAAGCGGATCTACCTCGCCGACACGCGTGACCGCAACCGCGACGGCTTCCTCGACAAGACGCTGGTCGCCGACCTGCTCGACCTGGCCGATCCGCGCGGCCTGGGCGGCTCGGGCGAGACCTTCCGCTTCCCGTTCCAGACCATCGAGGACGTCGTGATCCTCGACGACCGCACCCTCGGCGTGCTCGACGACAACAACTTCCCGTTCGCGGCCGGCCGTACGGCGGGCAAGCCGGACGACAACGAGTTCATCACCGTACGGCTCGCAGAACGCCTGAAGGCGGACCCCCGGGTCTACCGCTGACACCTGACCTTTCTCGCGACGGCGTGAACCATCCAGGGCGGTGATGCGTCTTTCCAGCCAGGGAGGCCGACGATGAATCACCTCACGGCGGACCTCCTGGATGCCGAGCTCCGCCTGGAACTCCTTCTGACGTGGGCTTTGCACGAGGAGGCCGAAAGGCTAGCCGTCGACTGAGACGGGCCCCAGGTCCTGCGAGGGGGACCTGGGGTAGGGGGATCCTAGGATGGCGACTATGGACGGGACCGCAGAGCTACGCGAGTCCATGCTCGCCCAGGTGCTCCGGCACTCCCCCGTGAGCGAGGCCGTGGCGGAGGCGCTGCGCCTGGTCCCACGACACGCCTTCCTGCCGGAGATCCCGGTCGAGGAGGCGTACATCGACGAGGCGATCGTCACCAAACGCGACCCCGACGGCCTCCCGATCTCCTCCTCCTCACAGCCGACGATCATGGCCATCATGCTCGACCAGCTGGGGGTACGGCCCGGCCACCGGGTGCTGGAGATCGGCGCGGGCACCGGCTACAACGCCGCGCTGATCGCCGCCCTCGTCGGCCCCGACGGCGCGGTCGTCAGCGTGGACATCGACGCCGACCTGGTCTTGCGCGCCCGCGAGCACCTCGACGCGGCGGGGTGCGCCGGAGTGAGCGTGGTGTGCGCCGACGGCTACGACGGATTTCCGGCGCGCGCGCCGTACGACAGGGTGATCGCCACGGTCGGGGTGTGGGACCTCGCGCCGGCCTGGCTCGACCAGCTTCACCCCGACGGCCGCATCGTGGTCCCGCTCGATCTGCGCGGGGTGCAACGTTCGGTCGCGCTGGAGCCGGCCGACGGGCACCTGCGGAGCCTGTCGATCGTGCCCTGCGGATTCATGCGGCTTCGTGGGGCCTATGCGGGACCTGAGAAGACTGTTGTGCTTGACGATGGCCTGTCACTCTTCCTCCCGGAAGGCGGCCCGGTCGGCGACCTGCTTCCCGCGCTCGACTCCCCGGCCGTCGAACTCGACACCGGGGTGCTCGCCGACCATGCCGAGGTCCTCGACGGGCTCGGCCTCTGGCTGGCCGTACACGAGCCGGCCTGGTGCACCCTCACCGAGACCGCCTCCGCGCGGCTCCCGCGCAGCCCTTTCGACCTGCGCGGCTTCGCCATGTCCGCCGGGATCGCCGACGGCGACAGCCTCGCCCTCCTCGCCTCGGGCCCCGTCTCCCTCACCGCCCACGGCCACGGCCCCGAAGGCGCTCTGCTCGCCGGGCGGCTCGTCGCGCACGTCCGGTCCTGGGACACGGCGGGCCGTCCGATGAGCGACGACCTCCGGATCACCGCCCACCGGCGGCCCGCGCCCACCGGCACCCTCGTGAAGACCCACACCATGCTGGATCTCACCTGGACGACCCGCCACGTGGGCACGTGACGAAGGATCGCGTCACAGGGACCGCGCAGCAAAGACAGCGCAACGAAGACCGCGTGACGAAGGCCGCGTCACAGGGACCGCGGCGGAGAAAGCGCGTGACGAAGGACGCCGCGGCGGCAGAGCCGCGGTACGGAGCACCGCCGTGGCAAGGACCGTGTGACGAAGGACCCGTGCAGGGGCCGTGTGGCGGAGGGCTGGAAGGCGAAGGCCGCCTTCCAGCCCTGATCAGAGGGGTTATGGGTAGCTGACGAGGTAGTCGATGGTCTTGTCGGAGTTCGGGCCCACCGGGCCGCCTCTGTTGTTGATGACGTGGTTGATCGTGCCCAGGCTGCCGAGGGAGACGATCACCATGTTGTGGAACTTGACGCCGGGCTTGTCGGGCACCTCGAAGGAACGCTCGGCGACGATGTTCGCGTCCTCCAGGAACAGGCAGTAGCTGCCCAGGCCCCAGGCTTCGTGCGTGGTCACCGAGTCGGCGACCTTGTAGGCGGCGTAACCGCGGGTGGAGCCGTTCATGTAGGCGGCCTGGTTCGGCGGGTCGTAGGGGCGCTCGTTCTGGAACATGTAGGTCCGGCCGCCGTTGCCGTTCCAGATCAGCTCGTGCTTCTGGTAGTGCTCGACGAACAGACCGTACGTGGTCACGTCGTCGCCGTTCACGATTACGCCGGTGTCCGCCGTGTTGACCGTCCAGCCGACCCCTTCGCCGTGGTCGCCGCGCCAGGCCCACAGGTGGTCGGCGATCACGTCGTCGCTGTTGATGACGAGGCTGGTCGTCGCGCGGCCGATGTGCGCGCCGCCGATGCGGAAGTACACGTCGTGCAGCGACGTGGGGTTGGCGGCGTGGTCCGCGGCGGAGCCGGGCGGGCCGACCTCCATCAGCGTGGCCGAGTTCACCGGGCTGGCGTCGATCAGCAGGCCCGCGACCTTGACGCCGTCGACGTCGGCCACCGAGATCGTGGTGGCGCCGGTGTCGGGGACGAGTGTGGCGAGGCCCAGGCCGAGGACGACCGTGTCGGGGCGGGTCACCCTGATGGTGTCGTTCAGGTGGTAGACGCCGGGCGTGAACAGCAGGTTCTTACCCTTGGCCAGCGCCGCGTTCAGCGTGGCGACGGACACGCCGGGCTTGGCGATGTAGAAGGAGGTGATGGACAGCGCGGAGCCGGGTGAGGTGCCGTTCTCCCAGGTCGTGCCACGGGAGTTGCGGCGGATCGCCGGGACGGACACGTTGAACCGGCCGCCGCCGTCCACGTACAGGTACGGCTTCTCCCTGACCACCGGAACGTCGGCGACCACCGTGTGCGAGGGGTTGGGGAAGCTCGGCGGGGGCGCGTTCAGCGATCCGGCGAAGACCATGTTCCACACGGAACCGGACCAGCTCGACCAGTTGGTGTTGCGGTTCAGCCACTGCTGCTGCGAACCCGACCGCACCTGACCCGTGACCTTGGAGTCGGCGAGGAAGCCGCCCGACGACCAGCCGCCGTCGTCGAGCTGGAGGTCGCCGTGGATGTGCACGCGGCGCATCGACGCCGCCTGCGAGACCGCCCAGCGGTTGTAGCCCTCGTTCGGGGTGGCCGACAGGTTCTCGACGTTCCGCCAGAAGTTCTGGGTGGCGTTCCCGTTGAACCAGCGGGCGTCGGCCATCACCGGGCCGCGGATGTCGACGTCGTTCGGTGACATGCCGAGCCCGGCGACCTGGGTGTAGTAGCCGACCCGGGCGCCGACGTCGTAGCGGCCGGGCTTGAACAGCAGGGCGTAACGCTCGGTGCCGAACTGGTTCTCCTCCTGCTGGGCGAAGACCATGTTCAGCCGGTTCTGGATCGTCGCCGCCGGGGTCGAGGGGCTGAAGACGGAGACGTTGGGCCCGAGGTCGGGGTTGAGCGGGTCGGGATCCGGTCCGATGTCCGGTCCGCCGGTGCCGGTGCGCACTTGTACCTCCCAGAGGGAGTAACCGTAACCGGAACTACGCGCTGTTCCGTAGATCCGGACATAGCGGGCCGTGCCGGTGACGTTGAGGGTCTGGGTGCCGCCGGTGCCGGTCGTGGTCGAGTAGACGTCGGTCCACGTGCTGTCGTCGGCCGAGGTCTGGATCTTGAACGCCTTGCCGTACGCGGCCTCCCAGGTCAGTACGACCTGGCAGACGGGCTGTGCGGAGCCGAGGTCGACGCGGAGCCACTGCGGGTCGCTGTAGGCGCTGGACCAGCGGGTGCCGGCGTTGCCGTCGAACGCCGCCGAGGCCGGGGTTCCCGCGTTCTCGACCGACGAGGCGGAGGCGGGTCTGCCCTGCGCGGCGTTGGTCGTGCCGCACGGTTCGGGCGTGGGACCGCCGGTGGTTCCGTAGACCTGGAACTCCCAGAGGGAGTAGCCGTAGCCGGTGGCCCGGGCGGTGCCGTACATCCGGACGTAGCGGCCCGAGCCGGTGATGTTGAGGGTTTGGGTGCCGCCGGTGCCGGTGCTGGTGGAGTAGACGTCGGTCCAGGTGGTGGCGTTGGCGGAGGTCTGGATCTTGAACGCCTTGCCGTACGCGGCCTCCCAGGTGAGCACGACCTGGCCGATCGTCGCGGTGGCGCCGAGATCGACCTGAAGCCACTGCGGATCGCTTGCCGCGCTGGCCCATCGGGTGCCCGTCAGGTTCCCGTCGACCGCCGCCGCGGCGCTGTAGCCGGCGCCTTCCGCCGAGGAGGCCGTCGCCGCCTTGCCCTGTGACAGCAGGGTGTCCGCCGCCGCGGCAGGAGTGATGACCGCCAGGCCGGAAACGACCAATCCCACCAAAGCGGCGATCACCAAACCTAACCGCGTACGACCTGAACTGCGAAGTGGATGCACGAGCTCTCCTCGAATGGGGGGTGCCTGCCGTACTGAATGGCAGGGAACGGGAGAGCGCTCTCCGTAATCGAGCCTGCCTCTGCGGATCGAGCACTGTCAAGGCCCACTTTTGTGGATTCGAAACCCTGCGGTCACGCCGTGTCAACCTTTCCTGGTGGTGACACATGGCCTGGCCGTACGGCCATTTCAGGTTTGTGACCAGGGGATTTCGGATTGGCGCAGCCGCCCGTCTTGACAATGAGCATCGCGAAAGTCCAATCTCACTGGGAGAGCGCTCTCCCGTCCTGTCGCCCCCAGCCGCAGGGCACCCCCCACTCGAAGGAGACGCCATGCACCCACCCCCCAATCCCGGCCGGCTCCGCCTGGGGCTGGTCACCGCCATGCTGGTCGCACTGGTCGCGACCGGGCTGGCGATCATCACCCCCGCCATCGCGGCCGACGCCCTGCTGTCACAGGGCAGGCCCGCGTCGGCCTCCTCCGTCGAAGGGGGCGGCTATGGCGCGGGCGCCGCCGTAGACGGTGACAACGGCACCCGCTGGGCCAGCGCCTACAGCGACCCGCAGTGGCTCCAGATCGACCTCGGCGCCACCGCGACCATCTCCCAGGTCGTCCTGAACTGGGAGGGCGCGTACGGCAAGGCGTTCAAGATCCAGACCTCTCCCAACGCCACCACCTGGACCGACGTCTACTCCACCAGCACCGGCACCGGCGGCACCCAAACCCTCAACGTCACCGGCTCGGGCCGCTACGTCCGGATGTACGGCACCGCCCGCAACACCGGCTACGGCTACTCCCTGTGGGAGTTCAAGGTGTACGGCACGGGCGGCAGCGGCTCGACCCCGGTGCCGAGCCCGACGTTCACCGACGAGGTGACCCACCACGAGTTCCAGGCCAACTGCTCGTTCACGGCGAACCGGCCCGACGACCCGATCGTCTACCCCGGCCTGCCCGGCGCCTCGCACATGCACACCTTCGTCGGCAACAGGACGACCAACGCGAGCAGCACGGCGTCGTCGCTCCTCGCCGGCGCCACGTCGTGCACCAACCCGCACGACCGTTCGGCCTACTGGTTCCCGAGCTTCTACAAGGGCGACCAGCTGATCCAGCCGACCGGCAACCAGGTCATCTACTACAAGTCGGGCATCCGGGATTACTGGCGAGTCCAGAACTTCCCGCAGGGCCTGCGCTTCGTGGTCGGCAGCCCGACCGCGACACTCGCGGAGTTCCGTGACTCACCCGGCGCGGTGGAGGGCTTCGAGTGCGGAAACCTCTCCCACAGCTGGGACATCCCGACGAACTGCGTGGCCGGCACCCAGGTGAACGTCCGCTACCAGGCGCCGAGCTGCTGGGACGGCGTCAACCTGGACAGCGCCAACCACAAGAGTCACATGTCCTATCCCACCGACGGCTACTGCCCCGGCAGTCATCCGGTGCCGGTCCCGATGCTCGAATTCAAGATCGCCTTCCCGGCGGACGGCGACCTCTCCCAGGCGCGGCTGTCCAGTGGCCGCGGCTACTCGTGGCACTACGACTTCTTCAACGCGTGGGACAACCCGGCCATCCTCAACGCCCTGGTGAAGCACTGCATCAACGGTGGCCTCCAGTGCAACCCGCGCGGCTACGACCTGTACAAGCCGCACCGCGGCGCCGCTCTTACGGAGAACTTTGAACTTCCCTAGCCTTGTCCCTCCTACGCGTCCGGCCATCCTCGACGGGTGGCCGGATCGCGGCCTGGAGTCAGCCCGCCGCGGGGATCCGCGCGGCGGGCGTGCTGGTGAGGAACTGCTCCAGCACGAGGGTGGCGGCGCCCAGAGCCACCGCGTCGGGGCCCAGCCGGCCCAGCACGATCGAGGTGGCCGCGAACGGCTGGGCCAGCGAGTTGTCGCCGGCCGCCCGGCGGATGTCGGGCAGCAGCCGCTCGCCCAGCAGCAGCCCGGCCCAGCCGCCGATCACGATCCGCTCGGGGTTGACCAGGTTGATCAGGTTGGCCAGCCCGACGCCGAGATACGTGACGGTCTCCTCGACCACCGGCGATCCCGAGGTCAGCAGCTGGGCCAGCGCCTCCTGCCAGCCGGAGGTCCGGGTCTCGACGCCCGCCCTGGCCAGGATGGCCTCGGCCCCGATGTACGCCTCCAGGCACCCCTGCCCGCCGCACCGACAGGACCGGCCGCCCACCACGACCTTGATGTGACCCCACTCTCCCGCGCTCCGGCTCACCCCCCGTAGCGTCACGCCGTCGGTGATGACCATGGCCCCGACCCCCGAGCCGATGAGCACGATCACGGCGCTGCCGGCCCCGCGACCGGAGCCGAACCACAGCTCCGCCTGCCCCATCGTCTTGGCGCCGTTGTCGACGAACAGCGGAAGCGAGGTGCCCGCACGCAACAGCGATCCCATCGGGACGCCGTCCCAGCCGAACGTCTTGGCGTGGATGAGCGCGTCGGCGCCGGACTCCACTATTCCGGGCACCCCCACCCCCACCCCGAGCACCTGCTCGGACGGGATCCCGGCGTCGGCGAGCACCACGTCGATGCCGGCCAGGATGTGCCTGGCGATCAGCTCCACGTCGTGCCGGGCCGGGCGCAGGGCGTACTCCACCCTGGCCAGCTCCGTCATGCCGAGGTCGAACAACTCGACCCGCACGTGGGTCTCGGCGACGTCGACGCCGATGGCGTAGCCGTAGCGGGGGTTCACGCGCAGCAGGACGCGCGGGCGGCCGCCGTCGGAGTCGACCTGGCCGGCCTCGACGATGATGCTGTCGCTCAGCAGGTCGCCGGTCATGGTGCTGACCGTCGCGGCGCTGAGCCCGGTCAGGGCGGTGAGATCGTTACGGCTCGCCGGCCCGTCGAAATAGAGCGTGCGCAGCAGCATCGCCCGGTTGCCCTTGCGAACATCGCGGACCGTCCTGCGCTGTGGCGTTGCCATGACCTTGCCTCCACGTCCAGCAAACATGTTAGTTCAGGCCCTGAAGAAGGACGTCTCAGTGCTCTCCGCCGCGTTACCAAAGCGTTTCGCGCGGAGGGCTGATCTTTTTTCGAAACTTAGATTATCTTCTGTGCGACCCCCCGACGAGGAGACGAAATGATCAGGAGAGTGACAGGGGCAGCCGCCGCCGTGGCGCTGCTAGCCGGGCTCACCGCGTGCGGTGGCGGCTCCGACGAGGCCGGAGCGTCCACGATGTTGACCTACTGGATGTTCCAGGACCGCACGCCGCAGGCGGGCGAGGTGGTCGACAAGATCCGCGCCGACTTCGAGAAGGTCAACCCGGGCGTCACCGTCAAGATCGTCAAGATTCCCAAGGACGACTACAACACCAAGCTCGGCAGCGCCATCTCCAGCGGCTCCGGCCCCGACGTCGGAGTGCTGGACCAGCCCCTGGTCCCCCGGTTCGCCCTCGACGGCACGATCAAGGAGGTCCCCGCCGGCCTGGTGGACGAGAAGGCGTTCTACGAGGGCGCCCTGGAGACCAACCGGGTCAACGCCAAGCTGTACGGCCTGCCGATCGACCACACCGCCGTGGCGCTCTTCTACAACAAGAAGTTCGTCCCGACTCCCCCGAAGACCTGGGACGAGCTCAAGCAGATCGCCGCGAAGGTCCACCAGGCCGACCCGAAGACCGCCGGAATGGTGGTGCCGAAGGGCGACGGCTACGGCGGCTGGATGTGGCCGGGCTTCGTGGCCGGGGCCGGCGGCGACATGGTCGACGTGCAGAACAAGAAGATCCATTTCAACGAGCAGCCCGCCGTCGACGCGCTCCAGCTCTGGGTGGACCTGCTGCCCTCCTCGCCCCGCGAGATCACCGACTCGGACAAGTCATTCGAGAACGGCCTGGCCGGCATGATGATCTCCGGTCCGTGGGACGTGGCCAACATCAAGGACCAGTTCCCCGACCTGCAACTGGGCGTCGCGCCGCTGCCGTACAAGACGGAGCCCGCGGGGAACATCGGCGGTGAGAACGCGGTGGTCTTCAGCAAGGGGAAGAACGCCGACCTGGCCTGGAAGTGGCTTGCGTTCATCACCAACGCCGACAACAACACGCAGCTCGCGCAGGCGCTGGGCGGCTTCCCGGTCAACATCGCGGCGGCCGAGCGGGACGCGGCGACCTTCGGTCCCGACCAGGCGGCCTTCCTTGAGCAGCTCAAGGTCGCCAGGGCCCGCCCGGCCGTACCGGAGTGGATCCAGATCAACGACGAGATCATCGCGCCTGCGCTGGAGAGCGCTCTCAGCGGCAAGTCCACCGCCAAGGAGTCCCTCGACGACGCGGCGGCGAAGACCCGCACGCTGCTCGGCTGGACCGGCTGACCAGAAAGCGAGGCAACCGTGGCACCTCCGGTGCTGGCCGAGAAGCCCACCGTGACGCCCCGTCCCGGACGGCGCCGCCGTCCGGGCTTCGGGCGCCGCGACCACCTCATCGGGTGGCTGCTGATCGCTCCCGCGGTCGTTTACTTCCTGGTCTTCCTGCTCTTCCCGGCGCTGGCCGCGCTGTACTACAGCTTCACCGACTGGAACCTGCGCACCGCCCCGAACTGGGTCGGTCTGGCCAACTACACCGACCTGCTATTCGATGACGCGAAATATCCGCATTTCTGGCAGTCGATCAAGGTCACCCTGCAGTACACCATCATCGCGGTGCCGCTGACCCTGGGCACCGCGCTGATCCAGGCCCTGCTGCTCAACGCGATCCACCGGGGCTCCAACTTCTTCCGGCTGCTGCTGTTCCTGCCGGTGGTCACCGCCGAGGCGGCGGTCGGCGCGATCTGGCGCTGGCTCTACGACCCGCAGTACGGCCTGATCAACACCTTCATCGAACTGTTCGGCATCCCCCGGCAGAACTGGCTGAACACCCCCGAACTGGTCATCCCGGCGCTGTCGTTCATCGCCGCCTGGCAGTGCGGGATCTCGATGATCATCTATCTCGCGGGGCTGAAAGGGATCCCGACGTCCATCAGGGAGGCCGCCGTCATCGACGGGGCGGGGCCGGTGCAACGGTTCTGGCGCGTGGTGGTGCCGATGCTCCGGCCGACCACGTTCTACCTGCTGGTCACGGGGGTGATCGCGGCGCTGCAGGTGTTCGGCCTGGTCTACGTGATCTTCTCGGGCGGCGGGAACAGGAGCGTCACCGGCGGCCCTGAGCAGTCGGGCCTGACCTACGTGCTGCATCTCTATCTGTACGCGTTCCGCTATGACGCGATGGGGGCGGCCTGCGCGATGTCCTTCATCCTGTTCCTCTTCATCATGATCGTCACCGCGATGCAGTTCAAGTTCGTGAAACAGGAGGCGTCGTGACCCGGAACGTACGGAAGGCGCCCATCTATATCGCTCTCGTGCTGTTGGCGCTGGTGTCGGTGGTCCCGTTCCTGTGGATGCTGGCCACCTCGTTCAAGCACGGGTCCGACGTCTACACCCGGGTCCCGAGCCTGCTGCCGCTGGACCGCAAGACCGGCGAATGGTCGCCCACGCTGGAGAACTACGAGCACGTCCTGCAGGTCGGCGGGCTCGGCCAGGCGTTCCTCAACAGCGTGTGGGTCTGCCTCATCCTGGTGCCGGCGAAGCTGCTGATCGACGCCCTCGCCGCCTACGCGTTCGCCCGGATCCCCTTCCCCGGGCGCGACAAGCTGTTCGTCGTGCTGCTGGCCGGGATGATGGTGCCGACGATCACGCTGCTGGTGCCGCGCATCCACGTCACCCAGCAACTGGGCATGTTCGACTCCCCGTGGGGGCTGATCGTGCCCAACGTCGCCTCGGTGCTGGACATCTTCCTGCTGCGCCAGTTCTTCCTCTCACTGCCCGGCGAGCTGGAGGAGGCGGCGCTCATCGACGGCGCGGGGCGGATGCAGATCTTCTGGCGGATCATCCTGCCGCTGTCCAAACCGGTGCTCGCCGTCGTCACGATCACCAGTTTCATCTTTCACTGGAACGATCTGGTGTGGCCGCTGGTCGTGCTCAACGACCCCGAGCTCTACACGCTGCCGCTGGCCCTCCAGCAACTCGCCAGCAGCGAGTCGGGACGGGCCTACTACATCATGGCCGGGGCGGCCCTGGCGGTCATCCCGGTGATCATCGTGCTGCTGATCTTCCAGCGGCGGATCATGCAGGGGCTCGCGTTCACCGGCCTCAGGAGTTGATTTCCATCCTTACCACTAAGCATTCGACGCAAGCGCTCGTGCACACGCTGACCGAACCGCTGCTCTCCCGTCTCAGTCCCGGGCGGGCACGGCTCCGGCTGGGCGTGAACGCCGCGCACTACCCGGACGAGGCCGCCGAACTGGAGGCGTTCGCCCGCCCGCTGTGGGGGCTCGCGCCGCTGGCCGCGGGCGGCGGCGAGTTCGGGCACTGGGACCTGTGGCGGCACGGCCTCGCCTCCGGCACCGACCCCCGGCACGAGGAGTACTGGGGACCGGTCGGCGACCTCGATCAGCGGCTGGTGGAGACGGCGGCGATCGGCCTCGCCCTGGCCCTCGCCCCGGAGCACCTGTGGGATCCGCTGACCGGCCGGGAACGCGACAACCTGGCGGCCTGGCTCCGGCACGCGCTCACCGTCCGGGCCGCCGACAACAACTGGCAGTTCTTCCCCGTCATGGTCGGGCTCGGCCTGGACCGGGTCGGTGTCGCGTTCGATCCCGCCCCCAACACGGCCCGACTCGACCTCCTGGAGTCCTACGCCCTCGGCCCCGGCTGGTACGGCGACGGCCCGGGCGCCCAGCGTGACTACTACGTCCCGTTCGCGATGCACTACTACGGGCTGATCTACGCCGCGCTCGCCGGGGAACGCGATCCCGCCCGCGCCGAACGCCTCCGCGGCAGGGCGTCGTCCTTCGCCCTCGACTTCCAGCACTGGTTCGCGTCGGACGGCGCTGCCGTGCCGTACGGCCGGAGCCTGACCTACCGCTTCGCGCAGGGAGCGTTCTGGGGCGCGCTCGCCTTCGCCGGGGTGGAGGCCCTGCCGTGGGGGGTGGTCCGCGGGCACCTGATGCGCCACCTGCGATGGTGGCTCGACCGGCCGATCCGTGACACGTCGGGGCTGCTCACCGTGGGGTACGGCTACCCGCAGCCGCACCTCGCCGAGCAGTACAACGCGCCGGGCTCGCCGTACTGGGGGATGAAGGCGTTCCTGCCGCTCGCGCTGCCCGGCACGCACCCCTTCTGGGCGGCGGCGGAACTGGCCGCGCCGACGTTGCCGGAGGTCAGCACCCAGCCGGAGCCCGGGGCCGTGCTGATGCGGTGCGAGGAGGGCCGGCAGGTCGTCATGCTGAGTTCCAGACAACACAGCACGTGGGTACGGCACGGCGCGGCGAAGTATGCGAAGTTCGCCTATTCCACCCGCTTCGGCTTCAGCGTGCCGAGTGGTTCACCGGGGCTGGAACAGGGCGCCTTCGACAGCACGCTGGCGTTGAGCGAGGACGGCACGCACTGGCGCCCGTGCGAGGAGCCGCGGTACGCCGACGCCGACGACGGGCTGCTCCACACCCGCTGGACGCCCTGGCCCGACGTGGAAGTGGAGACCTGGCTGCTGGCCGTCGCGCCGTGGCACATCCGCGTGCACCGGCTCACGACCCACCGGCGGCTCCGGTCGGCCGAGGGCGCTTTCGCGGTGAACCGCGACATCCCACCGCACCGCACCGCGACGGGTCCGGGACACGCCCGCCTCGACTCACCGGCTGGAGCCTGCCTGATCGAAGCCATCCGGGTCCCGGCCGACGCCGAAGACGGCCGGCCCGTTCCTGTTCCTCCTGTTCCCGGAGCAGGCGCGCAGGCCCCGGCCGGCGTTCTCCAGAGCGGCCGGCCGCAGACAAAGGGCTCCCGCACCACCGGCGTTCTCGAGAGCGGCCGGCCGCAGACGGAGGGCTCCCGCACCACCGGCGTGCTCAGGAGCGGGCGACTGGTCCGGGCGCTTCCCGGAACCAACGTGCTCGTCCCCCGCACCCTCATCCCCACGCTGACCGGCACGCACGAACCGGGCGAGCACTGGCTGGCCTGCGCGATCCTCGGTACGGCGGAGCTGCCCCCGGCCACGGACTGGCCCGAGCCGCCGACCTGGGCGGCCGTCTCGGCACGACTGACACCCGGCAGCTCTGGTGCGGCGTCCAGCAACGTTCACCGGCTCCAGGAGTCGTGATCATCGGGAGCCGCTTGGTTCGTGGAACCTGGGCGTGATCTCAGGGGGCGGCCAGGAGGGTTCACGGAGGCGGTCAGCGCGAAGCTCTACGCATGTCGAAAGAGCCGGCACCGGGAGTGTCCGGGTTGCTGATCGCCTCGCAGAACATCCTGGTGATGACCGCCGGCTCGATCAGCCTGGGCACGCTTGGGCTGCGCGTCGGGTCATCGGGGGCGTTCGGTGATCGCGGAGAATCCCTTGCCCAGATCCCAGCGCAGTGACGTCCTGGTCTCCGTGGAATTGCGGATGAATGTGGCCCGCCTGCCGTTCGTGGTGACCGAGACGCGTCCCCAGCCGTCGAAGTCGTCGGTGAGGTGGTGGACCCAGGTGTTCAGCCGCCCGATGCCGACCGCGGCGATGGACTCGGTCGGAGGCTCACCATCGGAGCAGTAGACACCGAAGTCCGCGATCGCCGCGACGGTCCCCCCGCCGGTCTTGAGCGTGATGCCCTGGCAGGCTTCCGTCTTGGTCCGGTAGATCGCCACCGGCTTGCTCCACCCGGTCTTCGGGCTGTAGTGCTGTTCGAACAGCCCTTTGCGGCGAAGGTAGTGCATGGCCACCCGCCGGCCGTCGGGAAGCCTGACCATCGCGTTGAACGGGTCGCCTTCGCCGTTCCACGGCACATCGCTCTTCCGCAACCCTGGGGAGTCCGCCGGGTCGACGGCTTTGACCTGATCGGTGGTGGCGGAGGCCTTCTGCGTGCCGTTCTGGACCGCACTCTCCTGGCCGCAGCCCGCCATGCTGACGAGCACGACCACCCCGGCCACCGCACTGATTCCGCCCCTGCGCACAGCCGTCCCCCTTGCCCCACGCCCGCCTCGATGGCGTGCGGGCCGCCTGATCGATCCTCGCACGTTACTTCGCACCGGCCAAGGGATCCGCTGAGGAGGCGGGCATTCCAGCACCACCGCGGCCGATCGGAAAGGATGGGTCCATGTCGAACCCCGTCCCGGAGCCCTGGTGGTCGGTGCCATCCGGCACGCCGCCCGTGTTCCAGTTCGCGGCGGACGGCCGCCCCGTGTCACCCAGCTCCGCTAACCACCTCAGGCCGCGTCAAGCCACCGAGGAGGCGGGGTGCCGCCGCGCAGGGGCTAGCAGGGCCCAGACGGCGATCGCGCCAACGGCGCACGCGGCCGCCACACACCACAACGTGATGTGCCAGGCGTCGGTGAACTGCGCGGCGTTGACCTCCCGGCCGGGACCGGCGAAGCCACCGGCGGCCACCTTCGCGGCGACGTCGCCGATCCGCGACTGGAGCAGAGTGATCAGCGCGGTGCCGAACAGGGTGGTGACCATCATGCCGCCGCCGGCCCGCACGGTGTTGAGGAGCCCGGTGGCCATGCCCAGCCGGTCGGGCTCCACCTGGTTCATCGCCTGCGCGTCGGTGATGCCGATGACCAGGCCCATGCCGATCCCGACCGTGGCCAGCGGACCCAGCAGCCCGGGAACGCCGATGCCCGGACGCAGCACGGTCAGCCAGGCGTTGCCTGCCGCGATCAGGACCAGGCTGAGCGTGATCAGCGCACGGGGCGACATGCCGCGGTTCACCAAACGGCCACCGACCTGGGGCAGCAGCAACACAGGTGCGGTGAGCATCAACATGGTGAGCCCGGCGACCTGGGCCGAGACACCGTTGACGCCCTGCAGATAGGTGGGCAGGAACGCCACCACTCCGGCGGGCCCGCCCGCGACGAAGAGACCGGCCAGGCACCAGGCCATAAACCGCCGGTTACGAAGCAGGGCCAGATCGAGCACCGGTTGCTCGCTGCGCCGTACGGCCAGCGTGAACACCGCCAGCAGGACCAGGCCGGCGGCGAGCGGGATGCCCACCTCGGGACTGCCCCAGCCGGTGTCGGCGGCCTGGTTGAAGCCGAACATCAGCAGTGCGAGCGCGGCGATCAGGGTGAGGGCGCCGGTCACGTCGACCCGGGGCCGCCGGTCGGCACGCGATTCGGCCATCAGTGTCGAGCCGGCCGTGAGGAGCACGCCGACGACGGCGAAAACGGCGAACGTCGCGCGCCAGCCGACCGCGCCCACCAGCCAGCCGGACAGACTGGGGCCGATCGCCATTCCCACGCCGGCGGTCGTGCCCATCGCCGCGTACGCCCGGGTGCGAGCGGAGCCGGTGAACGTGCTGCCGAGAATCGCGCCGCCCGCCGCCATCACCCCCGCGGCACCGATGCCCGAGAGCGTCCGCGCCACATCGAGCACCAGGATGTCGCCGGCCAGCGCGCTCATCAGCGCCCCGCCGGTGTAACAGGCCGCGCCGACGGCGAAGACCCGGCGACGGCCGAACAGGTCGCCCAGCGAGCCCACCACCAGCATGAGGGATGCGGCGGCGAGAAAATAGCCAACGACGACCCACTGGAGGGCGGCACCGGAGGCGTTCAGATCCAGCCCGATCTGCGGTAACGCGACCGACATGCCAGACATGAGCATCGGCAGGGCGAGGAAGCCCAGCAGTACGGCGGACAACGTGACGGTGAGGCGTCTGTTCATTGATGTAAAGTACATAGTTTATGGCAAATCATAAAACGTATAATGCAAACATGGGGACTTCGACGAAGTCAGGGACTGTAAGGGCTCAGGCCAGGTGGCCGTACAGGAAGGTGCGGACGCCGGCGGTGACCGCTGCGCTGACGTCCTCCTGGGCGGACGGGCTGGACGGGCCGGCGGGTGAGATGAGCAGCATCAAGTGAACGGCCGCCCGGTTGGCGTCGTCGAAGCGCAGCAACCCGCGGTCGGCCAGTCGCGACAGGTGCTGGGCGAGCTCGCGGCGGACCCGCAGCGGCCCCGTCTCTTGCCAGGCTTCGATGGCGGCCTGCGGGATGTGCCCGGCCTCGGCGTTGATCTGACGAACCAGGGCGAAGTGCGCCGCGTGCTCGGCCGCCATCGGAGTCGCCAACGCCTCCCCGAACTCGATGAGATCGGCCTCCAGGTCGGTGACCTTGCGCAGATAACGGTCGATGATCGCGACCTGGGCGTCGGCGACCCGCGTGGCGCTCTCCTGGATGACGCTCTCGAAGAGTTCCGCCTTGTCGGTGAAATGGTTGTAGATGGTGCGCGTGGACACCCCGGCCTGGGCCGAGATCGCGTCGATGCTCGCCCGGGTGTAACCGTCGCGCGCGAACACCAGGAGAGCCCCTGCGAGGATCGCCCTGCGCTTGTCCGCCAGCCCGCCGCGCGGACGCGGCTTGGTCGTGTCGTTCGCGGCCATCTGCGGATTCTCCAACCTCGTCACCTTGATCATCGCAAGGCATGCCATGCGCGTCGCACCCTATCCTGCAAGCTCGGGCAGGGGCGGGACGCGACAGGTCGCCCCTGGCCAGACGGTCAGACCCGCAGCGACTCGGCCGGCTCGCGGACCGTCTCGAGGGCGCGCGTCCACGCCACCAGCTCGTCCATCATCTCGTGCAGCATCGGCTCCTGGTGCTCGCCCGGAGTGACCACTCCCGGGTCGTGCGGGCCGGTGAGCTGAAAGTCGGTGAAGCAGGACAACGCGACCTGGGCTCCCACCCCGGCGACCTTCACCTCGGCGAGCGCCAGCCGAAGCTGCTCCACGGCCCGGACGCCGCCCACGATCCCGTGGCTGACGAACCCGGCCGCCTTGTTGTTCCATTCGGCGTAGAGAAAATCGATGGCGTTCTTCAGCGCGGCCGGCATCGAGCGGTTGTACTCCGGTGTCACGAAAACGAACCCATCGAACGAGCCGATCGTCTCGGCCCACCTCTTGGTGTGCGGGTTGCGATACTCGCCGAAGATGGCCGATGTGGCCTCGTCCAGCAACGGCAGGCCGTACTCGGCCAGGTCGACCAGTTCCAGCTCCACCTCGCCTCCTGCCACGGCGGGGTGGCGGGCGGCGACCGCGGCGGTCCAGCGGGCCACGACCTCGGTGCGGCGGCTGGGACGGGTGCTACCGATCACGATGGCAATGCGGATCATCGGTATTCCTCTCTCTGCTTGGCGTTTCACCTAACATACATCGTGTATGGCAACACATGCAACCATCGTTGTAACTAGCTTGTTGGGCGGATCCGTCCGGTCCCGACGGCAGTCGGACGGCGAATTGTCAGCGTCTGGTGGCAGACTCGGGCACCATGAGCGACGATGTGCAACTGCGGAATGTCGAAGACGCCGACCTGGAACTGTTCTTCCAGCACGAGCACGATCCCGAGACGGTCCGCAGGTCGAAGTTCACTCCCCGGGAACGGGAGAGATTCATGACCCACTGGAGAACCAAGGTCCTCGGCGATCCCACCGTCTTGGTGCAGACGGTCACCGTGAACGGCGAGGCCGCAGGCAACGTCGTTTCCTGGACGGATGAAGGCAGGCGCTTCATCGGATACGTCTTCGGCCGCGCGTACTGGGGCCGAGGCGTCGGCACCGGGGCCTTGACGCTCTTTCTGCAACAGGAGAAGATCCGACCGCTCTACGCCGACCCCTTCACCGGGAACACGGGCTCGGTCCGGCTACTGGAGAAAAGCGGCTTCGTCCGCATCGGGACGGTCCAGCACGGCGAGCACGAGCACGTCATGTTCGAGCTGAACGCGGAATAGACCCGACCATCTGACCACTCTCGCCGACGACGAGCGTCACTTCACGTAGGCCGTCGGCAAGAGGGCGTGGTTACGGCCCGGCCGAGATGGTGTTCGTGAGCGGCGTGAACCACGGCGGGGCCGAGGACGTGATCATCGCCGAACACCATGCGGTGTCCGCGTGCGGTGTCCATATACTCACGAACCCGGTGGATCAGCCCACCCTGCACCTCGAAGACGAAGCAGTAGTCGTTGACGTAGCTGTTTCCGCTCGCCAGGGTCGCGCTCATCGTCTCCTCAACGATCACCCTGTCACCCTCCGCGTAGATGCCGTGGAAGGTGATGGCAACGTCTCGCGCGAAGAGTCGGGGGAAGTCGTCGGCGATGAAGTCAGCGATCGCTTTCCTGCCGATCATGTGGCTCGGAATGTCGAGCGCGACAGCGGTTGCGTTGCCCGCCGGCGCCAGCCACTCGGCATCCTCAGCGAAGAAGGCCGCGATCCGCTCGGCATCATGATCAGCGAAGGCCCGCCATGCGTTCAGCACGATATCCCGGTTGTCCTGTGCCATTCCATAGAAAGTAGGCGAGCGCGATCGGCCGATCTAGCCGAAATCCGACCTCACCACCACCCCAGGCACACCCTCTTCGCAGGACTGACGGTATCCCGGGTTGCTACCAGCGCGAGGTCGTCGACGTTCGCGGGGGGCTGGCCGTCGCCCTCCTTCGGGCTCCCAATCGCCGTTGATCCAAGCCTCGGCGTGAGTCGCGCGAGCTCGATCCGGTACGGCTGCGCGGCCGGCTGATCTCAGTTGAAGCAGCTAACCGCCCAGCCGGATGATGCCGCGGGAAGCGGCGACCGTCACTGCGGCGGTGCGGTCGTCCACGCCGAGCTTGGCGAAGATGTGCAGCAGGTGGGTCTTGACCGTGGCCTGGCTGATGCACAGGTGGGCGGCGATGGCCTTGTTGCTCATCCCCTGGGCGACCGCGCCGAGGACCTCGACCTCCCGACCGCTGAGGGCATCGGGAGCATCGGCACGCGCCCACGACAACACTCGGGTCGCGATCGCCGGCGACAGGGCGCTCTCCCCTCGCGCCGCCGCCCGGATCGCGTCGAACAGCTGCTCACGGCCGGCGTCCTTGAGCATGTAGCCGATGGCTCCCGCGTCGATGGCGCGTGAGATGTCGCCATCGGTGTCGTAAGTGGTCAAGACGATCACCTTCGCGCCTGGGTCATGTTCGCGGATCCGGCTGATCGCCGTCGCGCCGTCGATCTCGGGCAGTTGCAGGTCCATCAGGGTGACGTCGGGCCGCAAGTCGCGCGCCAGCCGCACCGCATCCGCGCCGGAGACCGCTTCGCCGACCACCTCCAGGTCGTCCTGGGTGCCGAGCATCGCCCGTATGCCGTCGCGGACCACCGGGTGGTCGTCGGCGATCAGGACCCGGACGGTCATCGCGCCCCGCTCAAAGCCACCGCTGGGAGGCTGGCCACCACTGTGGCGCCCGCACACGGGGCACTTTCCACGAGCAGCGTGCCGCCGAGCTGCTCCATCCTCTCCCGCATGATCGAAAGGCCGTGTCCGAAGGCGGCCCGCCCGGGATCGAAACCGTCGCCATCGTCGTGGACATCGAGCACGACCAGGTCCTCCATATACGACAGGGTCAGCGTGACCTGCTCGGCTCGGGCATGGCGGCGAACATTGGCGACCGCCTCCTGCGCCACGCGCAGCAGTTCCGCCTGGGCTTGGGCTTCGAGCGGCCGGAGCTTACCGGTGATCACGGTGTGCGCGTCGATGCCGGTTTCATCCGACAGCCGGCCGGCCAGCCGCCGCAGGGCCTCCGGTAGGCCGCACTCGTCGAGTTGGCCGGGTCGCAGCGCTCTCACCACCCGGCGGCTTTCGGCCAAATTCTCCCGTGCCGCCAGCAGCGCCTGGGTCAGGTGCTTGTTGTCCGGCAGGGTCGCCTGGGCCGCCTCCAGCAACATCGCCACGCTGGCGAACCCCTGGGTCAGGCTGTCGTGGATGTCGCGGGCCAGCCGCTGCCGTTCGGCCGCCACGCCCGCCTGCCGTTCGGCCGCCGCCCGCGCCTCCTGGGCGGCCTGCAGCCGGTCGAGGAGCCGCTTGCGCTCGGCGCTCTGCCGGGACACCGAGCTGATGTACCCGACCGCGGTGGCCCCGCTGATCGCGATCAGCGGGGCGATGCTGATCTCGGCCCAGGTGATCGACCCGGTCACGTGGAAACGATGCCACAGCCAGCCCCCGGCGCACGACACCACCGCGACCAGCCCGACCCGTACGGCGTCCATGCAGTACGGCACGAGCACGCTCAGCGCGACCACCAGGAAGGAGGAATCGATGGCGAACAGCCCCAGCCAGAGCAACCCACCGCCGAGCACGTATGGCACGGGCACGTCATCCGGGGGCGGCGTGCGCAGCACGAACCACACCGCATACCAAGCGGCCAGCCCGGCCACCAGCACCACCGGGATTACCTGGCCCGTCTCCGTCAGGGGTCCAGCCGAGGTCAGCACCAGCCATGAGGCGAAGAAGGCGTGCTGCCACCGGCGCCGCGACCGCTCCCAGGACTCCACACCGCCGACGATAATCAACCACCCGTCCGTTCGGCATCAACCAGTCGACTGATCACGTAATCGGCATTCCGCTCGATGCGGGCGCCGCCGTGCCGGAACCAGACTCGACGGCGTGACCGCCATCCCCAGCCCGACCCAAGCCGTCTGGCACCTCGGCCCGCTCCCGATCCGCGCCTACGCCCTGCTGATGCTGCTCGCCGTCCTCGTCGGCATCTGGGTGACCCAGCGCCGCTGGGTGGCTCGCGGCGGCGAGCCCGGCGCGGTCGGGGACATCGCCACCTGGGCCGTGCCGTTCGGCCTGGTCGGTGCCCGGCTCTACCACGTGGCCACCGACTGGCAGCAGTACTTCGGTCCCGGCAACGAGCCGCTGCGCGCGTTCGCGATCTGGGAGGGCGGGATCAGCATCTGGGGCGCCGTCGCGGGCGGCGCGGTGGGCGCATGGCTGGCCTGCCGCCGGAGCGGCATCGCGCTGCGCGACTTCGCCGACGCCGTCGCGCCCGGGATCGCGCTCGGGCAGGCGATCGCCCGCTGGGGCAACTGGTTCAATCAGGAACTGTACGGCAGGCCGACCACCCTGCCCTGGGCGCTGGAGATCGACCCCGCCCATCGGCCACCCGGTAGGGAATCCACTGCCACCTACCATCCGGCTTTCCTCTACGAGTCGCTGTGGAACCTGGGCGTGGCGGGGTTCGTCCTCTGGGCCGAACGGCGGTTCCGGCTCGACCGTGGCCGGACATTCGCGCTCTACGCCGCCGCCTACACCGCCGGTCGCGCCTGGATCGAGTGGCTCCGCATCGACCCCACCCCCCACATCCTCGGTCTGCGCCTCAACGACTGGACCGCACTGCTCGCTTTTACGGCTGCAGTCACCTACCTCACCGTCACGCGAAAGGTCGCTCCAGCGGATCGACCAGGCAGCGGGCTATCGTGACCTCGTCTTCGCCACCCGGCACGGCAGGCCGATCGAGCGCAGCGGGGACTGCATGATGTGGAAAGCGTTGCTCAAGCGAGCCGGGGTCAGAGATGCCCGACTCCATGACGCGCGCCATGCTCCTTGTCGAACAGGGGGTGCACATCCGCGTCGTTCAGGAGATCCTCGGCCATGCCCGGGGGCGATACACCCACGTAGCCGGCGCTGATGCAGGACGCGAGCACCCGAATGGGCGCCGCTCTCTGGGGCGATGCCTGACAACTGCAACCTCGGCAGTGTTCAGAGATCAGAAAGGCCCTCTTCCCGAAACTGGGAGAGGGCCTCTGAGGTGCGGAGGTTCGGGGATTTGAACCCCGGATGGGCTGTAGACCCAAACCGCATTAGCAGCTCGGATCTTGCCCGTCCCGATCGGTTCAACCTGGACCAATGAGCGCGGCCGATCCACCTGGAACGGGCTGGTACGGCGGTGAACTGCAACCCAAACTGCAACCCGCGCGGGGTTCAGCCAGCGCACCGCGCATGCTTCGTCCGCCTGATCGTCCCGTCTGCCTCGACCCACCGCGAAGCGGCAGCGGGCCGGCGACGGAGGGTCAAGCCCGTCTTCGCGTGTCCGTTCGCCCGGTCGCCGTTCCTCGACCATCTGATGCCAACCGTCACAGACGGGCTTGAGCCGGAGGAGCTGGTCTGCTGGGCTCGCCTGGGTCGCGGTAGACGGGGCGATCAGGGCTCACCTCAGCCACGTACGGTCTGCGGTCCGGACTGACGGCTCATCCCGGAGCCGAGCCCCCCGCCGGAGGCGCTCTCGGCGATCACGCACCAGTTCCTGAGCCGAACCCGACACACGCAGATTAAAGATCGACCTGACGTTGTTCCGTGCAGTTCAATGCACGTCAGCACGAGTGCGCGATCCCTCCTGAACACTTCTGGACGACATGGAACTGCAACTGAAACTGCAACTGTGGCTTGCGGGAGGCTGCCGTGAGTTCCTGCTTACAAATCGGCCTGATCATGAGCCGTACCGGCCATGACCTGGGCGGCGGACTCCCCGCGAGTGACCGTGACTGACCGCTGCTGACCCCCCTTAATGGCCCGCTAATGGCCCGGCCGTACCTCCCAATGAGGAGATCTTCCCGTCGCCGTCGTCCCACCCTCCCGGGGAGCGGATCAGGGTCATTTCCGCGATCTCTACGAGGACCCCCGATGGACGCGACGATCCTGCGATGGTGACGCAAGGAGGGCGGCGACACGGTCACCTTCGACAGCGACGCCCACTCCCCCTCCGCCATCGCCCACCTCTTCACCGAAGCCGCCGACATGGCCCAGGCGTACGGCTTCCGCCCAGCCAAGGTCCCCTTCGGCTTCTGGTCACGCGTAGGCGAGTTAGAGCCTGCCTTCAAAGCCTCCGAGTGGACATACCGCCGGTATACCACGCCTCACTAAATTGGCCCTTTGTCCGCAACCGAATCACCCCCGGCACGAGAGGGCACTATGCGAGTAGCAAGCATCCTGAAGAAGACGGCGATCTTCGCAACCGTGGGCGTGGCGTTGTCGATCATCCCCGCGGCAGGCGCTTCGGCTTCGAACTCCACCACGAGCTCCGCCCCGCAGAGGTCGCTCTCCAGCAACTGCCACCTTGACAGCTATCGTTGGGCCGCAGGCTCGGTCTACTACACGCCGAAAAACGGCTACGACGAGATCGACAAGATCGAATATACCGGCCGGGGCATCGGATACAAGAACAGCGTGAGATTTAGGATCCGCCAGGACGTGCCCCATCTGCCCGACCTAACGCAGTGGTCCTGGACGCTCCGAGAAGGCGGAAACGGCGCCTCCAAGGACCCCAACATAAAAATGAAGTATTCGAGCAAGTGGCACGTCGACCTCAAGGCCACATTCCACGCGAAAGGCATTGACCCATCGTGCACAGCTCGCACCCGCAGCGTCTGACGCTACGTGACGGGGTGTGCCGCTCTCGTCCAGGGCTTCGTCATCTACACCGCCGTGCGCCTGGCTCTGCAGCACGACCGTGAACGTTCCCAGCATGGTTGGCCGCAGAGGTAGCTCTCGGTTGCACTTCTGAGAGGCGTGCAACGGGCATCCCGTGGGCGGTCGTAAACGACGCTGCCCGGTGGGCTGGGGCTGAGGAACGAAGTCCCAGACCTTCGATCGCCCCCGGCCATCGACAGAGATCAGGCACCCCGTGGCGATCGTCGTGCGGTGGGGGGCGGCGGCGCGTACCGTAGCCGGCGGTTCGGGTCCGGTCGGCGCGAGCCGGCGGCGGCGCCGCCCTGGAGTCCTGCCGTGCGTCGGGACCGGCGCCCACGCCGCACGCCCGGCGTGCGGGCAGGCGCAAGGGCGGGCGCGGCGCTCAGCGCCGCCGCCCCTTGATCCATATGAGAACTATTCGGCAAGCTCGACAACGTCATGAATATCGAGTGGTCGCGGACTCTGATCGTGCTGAGGTGGGGTCGCCTTCGCCTAGGAGGAGGGCGGAGCCGATGTGCTGCCAGTCCCAGAGACGTTCGGGGCCGTGCTGGATGACCAGGCTGACCGAGTCGATCGTGACGTCACACGGGGGAAGGCGCCGTCCTAGGGCGTCGATCAAGGGAGCGGCCGGCTGGTCGGCGGTGCTGTAAGCGATGGTCACGTGGGGGGTCCAGGCAGTGGGGCCTTCGGTGTTCCCCTGGCGACCGGTGATCGCCTGTGTGGCGGATTGGACGGCGTCACGGACGGGTTGCAACAGTGCGCTGGGCTCGGCGGCGAGCATGATGGCTTGTGGGTGGTAGAGGATGCGGCTCAGTGTCACGGGGATGGGTGGCGCGGTGGCCAGCAGGCGTGATGTCTCGACGAGTATGGCGTGGCCCTGGTCGAGGGACATGCTGTCGGTAGAGCTGACGGCAAGTGCGGTCATGTGCAGCCACTTGGCCGGCGTGAAGTGGAGTCCGGAGAATTGCGTGAGCCGGTCTTGTGCTTCTCGGGCGATGGCTCGGACTTGAGGGTAGCGGCCGACGAGCATGTGCCAATAGAAGGTGCCTTCCCCTGGCTGCGGCTCGGCTCGGTCACGCCAGCGGTCGACCATCTCGACGGGAAGCGGGCTCATTCACCCTCCAGGTGCGGTTCGTCCGGTAGGGCGGCGGCGTTGAATTCCCGGATCTGTTGCCTGAGCCGTACGGCATCGCCGCTGTCCGCGAAACGGGGTTGGGCGAGGCTTCGGGCAAGGTCATCAAGGTAACCGGTGACGGTTGTCACGCGGAGTTCGGGTGGCATGGTCAGGACGGGGGTTACCTCGTGGATGACACCGGACAGGTCGTCTTTGAGCAGATGGGCGAGCCCTGCCGCGGCTCTGATCTGTGCCCAGTTGGCGAGGGCCGGTCGATCGCCCGCGGCTGCTGCCTGATCGGCGGTGGAGGCGGTTCTCAGGGCCTCGTCAGGGTCGCCGGTGCGGACGGCTACCGCGAGGCTGAAAAGCGTCTGCCGTTGGACGGGGAAGGCCCAGACAGACCGGTCCGGGGTGATCGTGGCCGGTGAGTCGGCTGCCAGATAGGCGCGTTTGACGGCATCGAGGGCTCGGCTGGTGTCTCCGAACAGGGCTGCGGCGTTGGCCTCGTACCAAGCGAGTTGGTGTCGCATCGGGCCGGCGGGGGTGGCGTTGTATCCGCGTCGGGCGAGGTCGGCGGCCTCGACGTAGCTGCCTTGCCATCGGGCTGTCTTGGCGCGGGCGTACCAGGCGAATCCTTGGTTGGAGTCGGCTTCCTGGGCGAGTTGGACTGCGAGCCGGCCGTACGCCTCGGCTGCCTGATCGCGGTTGATGTCGCCGAGTAGTACGGCGGCGTGGGCAATGAGGTCGGCGTCGATCCGCAGAAGTTCTCGGACCTGGCGGAAGCGAAGGTCCCCCTGTTTCAGATGACTTTGGACCTGGCGGTGTACGCGCATGACATGACGCAACAGGTTCTTGGGAGGAACCACGGTGTGGGCGTTGGCCATGGAGGCGGTCGCCTGTTCGATCTCATCGATGGCGGCGGCACGGTGACTCCCCCGGTTGAGCCACTCGGCGATATCCGCGATCTCATCGATCTCTGGTGCGGGTTCTCGGATGAACGGCCCTGTGCTCATGGTCAAGACGGCCGGCCCTTTAGAGCGGCCGAACCCTAACGCTTCCGGCCGTAGGCCGGTGACCTCCTCCAGCGCGGCGGGGTAGGGGTCCCGTGGCCAGGAGACCTCTCCCTTTTCCCAGCGGCGTATCCGCTCCTCATCGCACGCGAGTCGTCCGGCTATGCCGCTCTCGGACTGGTTGAGCATCTGAGCGAGCTTCTCGCGTGACAAGTTGCGCTGCTCGCGCCATCTCTGAAGCTGCGCGTTCGGGATCTTGTCGGCCATCGGGGGGTTTCCTCCCGGCGGGGGGTCCAGAGGGGGAATCAGGGGGCCGTTCGGGGGTCCTGTCGTTTCGCGTTTGCCGGTGGACTTGCCATCAAGCAACCACGGTACGTCAAGCGGGCTCCCCGCAGCGGGAAGCACCGGACGAACGAATGAGGAGTTGGCGACGGTGACCCGG
>NZ_JAKNTW010000041.1 GCF_022213955.1 Dolomitihabitans soli
CCGGGTCACCGTCGCCAACTCCTCATTCGTTCGTCCGGTGCTTCCCGCTGCGGGGAGCCCGCTTGACGTACCGTGGTTGCTTGATGGCAAGTCCACCGGCAAACGCGAAACGACAGGACCCCCGAACAGCCCCCTGATCACCCCCTCTCGAGGCCCCCAGCCGGGAGGAAGGTCACCAGATGCCCGACAACATCCCCAACATCCAGTTCCGGGCGTGGCGGAACGAACACCACCTCTCCCGCGCCGAAGTGGCCGACCGGATCAACACCACACCCATGGGCATCGCCGAGAAACTCGTCTGCGACGAGGAACGCATCCGGCGCTGGGAAGTCGGCGAAGTCAACTGGCCACGCACGCCGTACCGGCTCGCCCTGGCCCAGCTCACCGGCCTGTCACCCGAAGCGCTCGGCTTCTCCCCCAAGCGCCGCCAATCCCCTCTCATACCGGTCCAGGTCATCCCCGCAGACGCCCTGCAAGCCGAGGCCGCCCTGTACGGGACCATGGAACTCGCCCAGCAACTCCAGGCATCCGACGTCGGCAGCGGCACCCTTGAGGCTCTCTCCGAAGCCGTCGACCTGCTGTGCCGCGCCTACCCGGTAGTTCCCGCCGCCGCGCTTCGCGAACGCACCCAGAAGCGGTTGGCTCAGGTGACCCGGCTGCTTTCAGGGCGGATCACGCTCGACCAGCATCAGGAATTACTCGTCATCACCGGATGGCTGACTGCGTTGCTCGGGTGCGTGCATTACGACCTGGGAGAGCGCGAGGAGGCCGAGACTGCCCGCCGCGCCGCTTATGAGATGGGCCGCCAGGTCGGACACGGCGAACTCATGGGCTGGGCCTATGAGATGTCCGCCTGGTTCGCCCTCGTCGAAGGCCGCTACGAAGACGTGGTCACCGCCGCCCGCATGGGCCAGGCCACCGCCGGCCAATCCAGCGCCATGGTCCAACTCACCCTTCAAGAAGCCCGGGGACTCGCCCGCATCGGCGACCGCCGAGAAGCCGACAAAGCCCTCACCAGAGGCGCCGACGTCCTCGGCAAACTCCCCATCCCCGGCAACTCAGACCACCACTTCGTGTTCGACCACTCCAAATGGGTGTTCTACGCCGCCACTTGTTACACCTGGCTCGAAGACGACGACCGCGCGGAAGAACACGCCATCGAAACCATCCAGATGCACACCCGCCCGGACGGCACCTCCAACGCGCCGATGCGGGTCGCCGACGCACATATCGATCTCGGCATCGTTCACGCCCGACGAGGCAATCTTGATGCCGCCGTCGATCAGGGCATGGCCGCATTCGACATCGACCGCCGATCCCTCACCGACCTCGTCCACCGAGCCGGAGACCTCGACCGCGTCCTACGCCAGCGTTACCGCCGTAAAGGCCTCGCCGAGGAATTCCACGAACGCTACGTAACCGCACGCCACGCCCTCAGCACCCACCGCCCGGAACTGCTGGGCTGACGCAACTCCTGTAGTTGCCGAAATGGTCTTGTGGGGATCAAGGGCGGCGCTCCGCGCCGCCTCGCGGCCCTGCGCTCGGCCGCACGCTGCGTGTGCGGCCTGGGGGCCGTTCTCGCGCACGGCCGTGCTCGGGCCGCGCGTGGACAGATGAGGCCGCCCAGCTCCACGGCCCTAAGCAGGACGGTCCCAGCCGTCCCGGCTACCTGAGACCAAAGTGCTTGATGGCTCGCTCCGCTACCGCGGCCGCCGACAGCCCGGTGTTGTCAATCCGCAGATAGTCGGCCCGGCCATCGAAATCACCATTCGAGTTGAGTTGGTACTTGGCGTCCAACTCCAGGAGGTTACGCCGCGACCAGGCGAGATCACGTTTGGATGGCTTCTCAGCCAGCCGAAGTTCCCCCTCGTTCCGCTCCAGACGCACTTCCCGGCTCGCCGATAGCTCCAGATAAAAGACGCGTCCTCCCCTACTACGGAACGGGGCAGCATAGCGGTCCAACTCAACCTCGTCAGCCGGAACGTTGAACGCCCAGACATACGTGAAGATCAGACCAGCCAGATCGCTAGCGGCCACCTCCTCGAAGAGCCGCCGCCGAAACTCCCCAACGAGACGCCCAAAAGGCTCGCTGCCAAACTCGAAAAACCGCAACACCGGCTCGATCGCAAGATGGTTGTGAAAGACCTTCATCCCAGTCAGTCGTGCGATCTCATATCCGACCGTCATCTTGCCGACCGCTGGAGGCCCAACTATGCACAGCAACGTAGGCCCGTTCGACTTCGTCGACTCACCCATTGCTGCAACCTAGACAACTCGCGATGCTCCAGCAACAGCATTTAACGTCGAACAGGCGCGAGCTACCCATGAGTGAAGGCACAGGCAACGCCTCCGGCGGGGGCGCTCCGACTCCGGGATGATCGCCGTGTGGCCTGCGGATGGCAGGGGGCAGAGGTGCGCGCGTCGCGCGAGAAACACCAGGTCGCGAGCTGATCGCCGTGCAATTAGCGTGCAAATAGACAGGGTAACGAGGGTCAACCACGGTCACTCATGACCAGGCTTCCGCCCAGCTCAGAGCCCTCACGTGCCGTGATCCTTGCTGACACGGCGCTGGGGTACGTAGTCGCCGATGGGAGCGATGACGTTGGCCGCCCGTGTGGGGTCGGCCGTCAGGACTCGACCGCCGCCTGCACGTAGTCCGTCTGGCGCAGCGAGCGCCGGGCGGGAGCCGAGCAATGTAGCCAGCCACGGATGGCGCAACATCAGCTCGCGCTGACCGTGCGCGATCTGCGTCAGATCGGCCGCCAGTCACCCGAGGGAGCGGATATGCTGGCCGCCCCCGCGATCTTGGCTGGCTGCGCACGATCATCGGCGGTTGACCCGCTCACCCCCCGGCGGGGCCGTACTCTCACGGACCGTGAGGGTGGTCGCGATCTCCAGGCCGACCTGGGGAACCGGCTCGCCACGGCCGATGGCCAGGGCCAGCTCCGTGGCGGCGACCGCCATCTCGCTCAGCGGCTGGTGGACCGTGGTCAGCGGCGGGTCGACCCAGGCCACGACCGGAAGGTCGTCGTAGCCGACCACGCTCAGGTCGCCCGGGATGGACAACTCGAGCTCGCGAGCGGCCTGGTAGACGCCGAGCGCCTGCATGTCGTTCGCGGTGAAGATCGCGGTCGGCCGGTCGGGTCTGGACAGGAGCTCGCGCGCCGCGGCGCAGCCGTCCTCGCGGGTGAGGAGGGTGCGGACCAGGAGGCCGGGGTCGGCTGGAACGCCGGCTTCGGACAGGGCGGACAGGTAGCCGGCCACTCGGGCACGGCAGAAGGGGTGGTCGGGGCCGCTGATCATGGCGATGCGGCGGTGTCCGAGGTCGAGCAGGTGCCTGGTCGCCGCCTGGCCGCCCCTCCAGTTGGTGGCGCCCACGAAGGGGACGTCGTCCGGCAACTCGTCGATCGGGTCGAAGACGACGAACGGGATGCCCTTGGCCTTCAGCTTCTCGCGTTCGGATGCCGAGAGCTGCGCCACGGACAGGACGCAGCTAGGGCGCCGGCCGACCGTGTCGTCGATGGTCATGGCGGTCGAGTCGTGGAGGGCGAACTCCGACACCATGACGCCGACCCGGTTCTTGCGGGCCACCCGTTCGACACCGCGGATGATCTCGATGCCCCACATGTTCTCAAGCTCGCGGAACACCAGCTCGACGACGTTGTTCCGATTGCCCGAGGGCTTGCGGTAGCCGTACTGATCGATCAGTTTCTCGATCCGGGCACGGGTCTGCGCCGAGACGCCCGAGCGGCCGTTGAGCACCTTGGACACGGTGGGGATCGAGACGCCCGCGGACTCGGCGATGTACGCGATGGTGACCGACCCTGGCCCCTCATCGTGCGTGCTCTGTTCCTCGGTCACGAGGAAACTATAGAGCAAGCCGGAGAAAAACTTTCTCCTCTGTCGCCTGGCGCCGCGACAAGAGGGCGCCGGTTCAGCACACGCACTCGCCCGGCAGAGCGGGCGCCTACGTCGGCATTACCCGTACGGCACGGCTTCCCGCAACGGATGTTCGATAGTACGTTTCGCGCGAAAGTTTCGCACCACCCCTGAGGAGAAGCATGTCTCCCCGCTCCTTCGAGGACTTCTCGCCCGGCTACGGCAAGGCGACGCCGCGGGCCACCCTCGCTTCGGACGCGCACCGTGGAACGCGACAAGAACCACCCCAGCATCATCGCCTGATCACTCGGAAACGAAGCGGCCGACGGGCAGAACCTGGAGGCGATGGCCGCCTGGGTCCACGAGCGCGACCCCTCCCGTCCGGTCCACTACGAGGCCGACCGCCTGGCCGACTTCACCTTCATCCTGTCGGCGACGGCCTGAGGCACAAAGAAACCGCCCCGCGGGTGCGGGGCGGTTTCAACGCGGTCAGGCGGCGGAACCGGTGATCGTGTCGCCCGTCCTGGTCACCTGGTAGGTGAGCTTGGCTCCGCTCCAGAAGTGGAAGGTGAGCGTCAGCGGGGTGTTCTCGCGCATCTGGCTGACGAGGTCCTTCAGGAGGCGGATGGAGTTGCCCGCGTAGTCGGGCGAGTAGGCCCTGCCGTACTCCTTGTAGGAGGTCCAGTCGTGGGGCGCGGCGTTGGTGCCGTCGGCGTACTTGGCCTCCATCGTGGCCACCCGGTCACCGTTGAACCGGGTCGGGATGGTCAGCGACTCGGTGGTACCGGTCGCGTCGGACAGCACCGACGTCTCGTAGCTGATGACGTAGATGTTCCACGGGATGCCGCTGGAGAAGCGCGCCTGGATGGTCGCCCTGACACCGTGGGCGCGGTCGCCCGCCAGCCGGGTCAAGGCCGACGCCGTGAGGGTGAGCTTGTCGCCGGAGACCGAGTAGTCCCGGCCCGGATAAAGCCGGGTGGAGCCGTGCCAGAGCCCGCGGAAGGAGGTGCCGTCCAGGTTCAGGGTGAGCGTCTGAGCCTGGATCGCGCCCGCCTTGGGCAGGTAGATCGAGTCACTGGAGGTCGTGCCGGAGCGAGTGGTGAAGCTCGACTTGATCTGGGCGAACAGGCCGGGGTCCTTCCACTCCCCCAGGGTCTGGCGGTTGAGGTGCTGGCCGTTGTCCCACCACATCGTGGTGAGCTTGTTCAGCCGTGCCTGGTAACCGAGCAGTTCGAAGAACTTCAGCTTCTCGCCCTGCTGGACGGCGTTCCAGTCCACGTCGAAGCTGAGCAGGCCGTACTCGCCGACGATCACCGGGATGCCGCGGTCGACGAAGGTCCTGGCCGACCTGTCGAAGTAGCCGATCAGGTCCTTCCGGGTCTCCTCGTCGAGGGTGGTGACCCCGGCGACGTTCACGCTGAACGGCCAGTAGCCGTAGAAGTGGACGGTCGCGGCCAGGTTCTTGTCGTTCAGCGCGGCGATCTCGGCGGACAGGGCGTCCAGGTATTTCTGTTCGGCGCTGGTGTGAACGGTCGGCAGGACCAGGATCCGGTCGGCGTTGCGGCCGCCGGAGCCGCGGACGATGCCGTGGAAGGAGCGGTTGAGCTCGGCGAGGAGGCTCATCTTCTCCTCGTCGGTGGCGTTGTCGAACTGCGGCTCGTTGACGCTCTCGAAGAGCACCTTGCTCGGCGCGTCACGGAAGGCGGCGGCGATCTGGGCCCAGGAGGCGTTGAAGCGCGTGACCACCTTGTCGTGGTTGGCAGGCATCTTGGAGATCCACTGCCACGAGTCGTGGTGAACGTTGATCAGGACGTACAGGCCGGACGCGAGCGCCAGGTCGACGACCTCCTTGGTCCGGTTTATCCACTTCGCGTCGATGGTGTATGGCGCGGTGGCGGACTGGTGGTCGGTCCAGGTGATCGGGATGCGGACGCTGCGGAAGCCCTCGGAGCGGATCTTGTCGAACAGGGCCTTGGTGGCCAGGGGGTTGCCCCACGAGGTCTCGTCGGGGATCGCGTCCAGCGTGTTGCCCAGGTTCCAGCCGGGCTGCATCGCCGCGACGATCTCCGTCGCACTCCGGACCCGCTTTTCCGTTGAGGCCGCGGTGGGGCTGACTGTCAGCCCTAATGCGGTGATGAGCGCGATGAGAACGCTCGCCGCGCGCGAGAGGGGGGTGGTTTTCATTACGTCCCTTCCATGAGAACTTCGTAGGTGAACCAGTCGAAATGCACGCTGCCGGCCGCGGCGTACATGCCGATCACGCGGCCGGTGAAGCCTCCCGCCACCTCGGTGGACAGGTAACGCCCATCGAGGCCGGCCAGCACGCCGGAGCCCTCGATGCCGAAGAGGAGCCTGTCGGGCCCGTCGCACGGGCCGCCCGGACCCTGCCGTCCCTCGGTCTCGATGGTCAGTACCAGCGGACCGGCGGGCACCGCGTGTTCGGCCACCACGGTCCGCACCGAGCCGATCCTGGCGATGACCTGGACCTGACCGTCCGTCGCCTCGATCTCGTAGTGGTGTCGCTCGTCGAGGCGGACCGCCAGGCCGCCACGGCCCTGCGCGGGGTCGATCAGGGTCCGGGCGCGCCACCTCAGGTTCTGCGCCCGGCGGCCGACGAAGGTCGCGTCGCGCTCGTCCAGGGAGGCGCCGCGGGCGCGGAGCGTCAGCCGGCCGGCCCGCTCCTTGGTGGTGCACAGCTCCGCCGGGCGGCTGCGCAGCGAGATCCAGCCGTGCTGCAGCTCGGCCAGGTCGAAGTCATCGCGGAAGGAACCGGGCGGCGTGCCGTCCACGATCTCGCCGACGACCGGCCAGCCGTCCACCCAGGTCACCGGGGCCAGGAAGGTCTCCCTGCCCAGGACGTGCCAGCCGGGAGTGCCGCCGCCGGGCCGCACCCCGAGGAAGACCATCCACCAGCTCCCGTCGGGAGCCTGGACGAGGTCCGCGTGACCGGTGTTCTGGACCGGGTGGTGGGTGCCGCGGTGGGTCAGGATCGGGTTGGCCGGGCACGGCTCGAACGGCCCGTCGGGCGCGGGACCGCGGGCGACCGAGACTGCGTGACCCCGCTCGGTGCCGCCTTCGGCGATCATCAGATACCAGTGGTCGCCGATCTTGTAAAGGTGCGGCGCTTCCGGCGCCAGCGCGCCCTGTGTTCCGGACCAGACCTGTTGCGGCTCGCCGAGTGTTTCTCCCGTCCGCGGATCGAGGCGCACCTGCGCGCCTCCGGCGACCGTGCACCAGCAGGTGCCGTCGTCGTCCCAGGCCAGGTCGGGGTCGATGCCGTGGACATCGGGCAGCGGGATCGGGTCGGACCAGGGGCCGGCGGGGTCGGTGGCGGTGAACAGCACGTTGCCGCCTGCGGCCACGACGGTGACGATCAGCCAGAAGCGTCCGTCGTGGTAGCGGAGGGTGGGCGCGTAGACGCCACCCGAGGAGTGGGTTTCGGTGGTCATGGGCAGTTGGCTGGGCCGCTCCAGCGCGTTGCCGATCTGCGTCCAGCGCACGAGGTCGCGGCTGTGGAAGACGGGAACACCGGGGAAGTACTCGAAGCTCGAGCAGGCGAGGTAGTAATCGTCGCCGACGCGGCAGATGCTGGGGTCTGGATGGAATCCAGAAATAACAGGGTTGGACACCCCGTGTGGTCCTTTCATCGGAGGCGGAGCACCACCGCTGAGGGAGCGGTGGGCAGGGTCACGGTGAGGTGCGGATCCCTCTCGATCGCGGCCTTGCTGCCGGAGGGATAGAGCAGCTCCGCGCGCTGGGTGTACGGCAGGCGGAGAGTGTCGTCGCCGCCCCGTCGCCAGAGGGTGAGATAGGTGGCGGCCGGAGCCCGCAGGGCCAGCACGATCCACGGGTCGTCCCAGGCCGGCAGGCCCAGCGGCCAAGCGGGCACGGCCTGCGGCAGGTCAGCTCGGAGGTCCTTGTGGACGGCGACGGCCTCGTGGACGAGGGCGCGGGCCTCAGGGTCGAGTTCCGTGATGAGGCCGGACAGGTGGATCCGGCCGAGGAGTGCGCTGGCCATGGTGAACGCCACCTCGTCCAGGGAGTCCGCGGGCTGCGGGTAGGCCCAGACCGCGCCCTGCTCGGGCGGGACCGCGGTGGGCGCCGAGGCCGCGATGGGGGCGTAGAGCCGGAGATTCTGCTGGTCGCTGGTGGACTGCAACTGGAGCCGGGACAGCAGGGCGTAGTCCGAGCGCATGCCTCCGGAGCCGCAGTTCTCCACCACCAGGTGCGGGTGCCGGTCCAGGATGCCGTCGAGCCAGTCGAGGTGGGCGCGGTTGTGGCCGAGCAGCCCGGCGGCTGGAGTCTCGCCGGGGTGGCTGCTCGTGCCGGAGCCGGGGTCGATGTTGTGGTCCAGCTTGAGGTAGCCGACGCCCCACTCGCCGACGATGCGGTCGACGACCCGGTCGAGATGGGCGCGAGCGGCGGGGTGGCGAAGGTCCAGGTGGTGGCGGAGGTTCTCGGTGACGCGAACGCCGTCGCGGCGAAAGAACGCCTCTTCGGGCAGGGACGCGGCCAGAGGGCTGCGTACCCCGATCACTTCCGGTTCCAGCCACAGGCCGGGGACCATGCCGCGGTCCCGGATACGGTCCAGGACCTCGTGGATGCCTCCTGGGAAGCGGGAGGCGGACGGCTGCCACGCCCCGACCGAGCCCCACCAGTCGTCGGCGGCGTCGGCGTACCAGCCCGCGTCGATGACGAAGTACTCAGAACCGGCTTCCGCCGCCGCGTCGATCAGGGGAAGCAGCTTCTCCGTCGTGGGATCGCCCATCAGGCAGTTCATGTAGTCGTTGAAGATGACGGGCAGCCGCTGGTGGTCCGGGTGCGGGCGGCGGATGGCCCGGCGGTAGCGGGTCAGCGCGGCGAAGGCCCCGTCGTGATCGCCCAAGGCGAGCGCGACGGGCACGGTGCGGAACTCCTCGCCGGGCGCCAGCGGATGACGCCAGCCGTGGTGGCTGTCGCCGGGGCCGGACAGCGCCACGTAGGCCGTGCCCTCGCGCTCGCCGCACTCCCAGCGCCAGCCTCCGCCGTTGTGCTCGATCTGCCACAGCCACGTGCGCCCGCTCTCGCGGTCGGTCAGACCACCCATGGGGAGGTTGCCGCAGCTCGACCAGGCGCCCTGCCCGGCCAGCGTGAAGCAGCCCTTGCCGTTGCCGTACCGGATCCGGTCGCTGAGCTGGGGGGAGGTGACTCGCAGCGGCCTGCGCTGCCACCGGTATTCGGCGAGCCAGTCGTTGTCGGCCCACATCAGGTCCGCGGCCTCCACGGGCAGCCCGCTGATCACCAGGGAGGTGACCGACTCCAGCAGCAGCGTGCTGTTCCCCTCGTTGCGCAGGAGCACCTCGCTGCGGAGCACCGGCAGTCCTTCCGGTGAGCGGTAGCTCACCTCGGCGACCAGGCCCGTCTGCGGATCGTGGAGCTCGACGGTGAGCCGGTCGCCGACGGCGTGGTGGTCGCGGTAGCGCATCCGCGCGCCGATGGTGGTGTCGATGAGCCGGTGGCTCGACCAGTGGCGGCCGTGGCCGGTCGCGGTCACCTCGACCAGCGGCGACACCATCGGGTACGGCTCGCCGCCGGGCGGGCCGAAGTAGACCAGGCGATCGTCGCTGATCTCGACGCGCAAGGCGTCGTGGCCCCAGGTGATCACGGGTTCTTCCTCAGGACGGCGCAGCCGCCCGCCGGGAGCTCGGCCACGGTCATGCCGGTCAGCAGGTCGTGGCCGGGCTCGGGCAGGCTGATGGGGTCGGTGTTGTGGTTGAGGAGGAACTGCCAGCTCCGGCCGTCCGTAGCCCGCCTGGTGACGGTCTCGAGTCCGGACGTCCCGGAGCCGGCGAGCTGAGTGATCAGGGCGGCGTAACCGGAATCGTCGAGCCGGGTGGACAGGTACCACGCCTCACCCGCGCCGAAGCGGTGCCGGGTCAGCGCGGGTTTCCCCGCGAGCATGCCGTGGGTGTAGGTGACGACGGCCTCGGCGCCTTTGGCCCGCAGGGACTCGCTCCAGACCGCGGCCTGGGTTCCGTCCGACAGGACGATGCGCTCATGCTCGCGGAGCGGGCGGTGTTCCTCGACGCGGATGCCCAGGGCCTCGCGCAGCGGCGATGCCGGGTAACCGCCGAGGCGGGCATGGAGTCGGTCGTCGACGACACCGCTGTAGTGCTGGACGAGCAGCGTCCCGCCGCCCTCGACATAGCCGCGCAGGTTCTCGGCCCCGGCGTCGGAGAGCAGGAACAAGGCCGGAGCCACCACGAACCGGTAGCGGCCCAGATTGTGCTCGGGGTGGGCGAAGTCGGCCGTGACTCCGGCATCCCACAGCGCGCGATGGGCCCGGCGTAGCGAATCGTGATAGCCGAGGTCCTTCGAGGGCAGGCCGTCGACCTCCATCGCCCACCAGGCGTCCGCGTCGTGCAGCACGGCCACCTCCGCGGTGACCGTCGACCCCTCGACCTCGCCCAGCCGCCGGACGGCCTCTCCCACGGCCTGGACCTCGCGGAAGATCCGGCTGTCCGCTCCCGCGTGCGGGAGCATTGCCGAATGCCATGTCTCGGCCCCGGCACGCGACTGCCGCCACTGGAAGAACAGGGCGCCCTCAGAGCCGCGGGCGATGTGGCCGATCGTGTGGCGCAGGATCTCGCCCGGCTCCTTGCCCAGGATCCTGCCGGTGTCGTAGACCGTGCTGGTTCCCTGCTCCATCAGCAGCCAGGGGCGGCCGCCCGCAAAGGAACGGGCGCGGTCGGCGGCGAAGGCGGTATCGGCCGCGGCGTCGAGGCCCGGCGCGTCCGGATAGTGGTCGATGGTGACCAGGTCCACCTCGCGGCCCAGGGCCCACAGGTCCAGGTTCTGGTAGCCGGGCAGCATCATGTTGGTCGTCACCGGCCGGTCGCTGTGGGCGCGGATCTCGTCACGCTGTTCCCGGTAGGCGGTCAGCACCACGTCCGACCAGAACCGCCGGAAGTCCAGATGCTGGCCCGGGTTCTTGTGCCACTGGCTGGCCCGCGGCGGCAGCACCTGCTCCCACGCGCCGTAGCGCTGGCTCCAGAACGCCGTGCCCCACGCCTCGTTGAGCGCCTCCAGCGAGCCGTGCCGTTCACGCAGCCAGTCGCGGAAGGCGGCTGCGGTGTGATCACACCAGCACACCGTCGCGTACTCGTTGTGCACATGCCACATCGCGACGGCAGGATGCCCGCCGTACCGCTCCGCGAGCGCCGCCGCGATGTTCCGCGCGGCGGTGCGGTAGGCGGGGGCGGCCAGGCAGTAGGTGTCGCGGCTGCCGTGCACCAGCCGGGTTCCGTCCGGCCCGACCGGCAGGGCGTCCGGGTGGGCGAGGGTGAACCACGGTGGCGGGGAGGCGGTGGGGGTGGCCAGGTCCACCGAGACGCCGTTGGCGTGGAGCCGGTCGAGGTGGGCGTCGAGCCAGGCGAAGTCGTACCTGCCTTCCTCCGGCTCCAGCAGCGCCCAGGAGAAGACGCCGACGGTGGCCAGGTTGACCCCGGCGCGGCGCATCAGCGCGTCGTCTTCCTTCCAGACCGCTTCGTCCCACTGCTCGGGGTTGTAGTCGCCGCCGAAGAACATCATGTGACCGGGAGCCTTACGTCGTCGCGGAGGAAGAGCGGGATGCGGATCAGCGGGGCCTCGACCTCGACCAGCTGACCGCCGTCGTACCGCTCGCCGGTCCAGGCGTCCGTCCAGTGGGCTCCCGCAGGCAGGTGTACGGCACGCGTCCGGGCACCCGCCTCGGTGACCGGGGCGACGAGGAGGTCGGGCCCCAGCAGGAAGGCGTCCTCGACCGCCCACGCCTGGGAGTCGTCGGGAAACTCAAGGAAGAGCGGGCGCATCGGCGGCAAACCGGTGGCGGCAGCCGTACGCATCTGCTCCATGACGTAGGGGCGCAGGCGTTCACGCAGGCGCAGGAAGTCGGCGAGGATCTCGTAGGCCTCCTCCCCGTAAGACCAGACCTCGTTGGGCAGGCCGGTCATCGCGGGTTCCAGCTTCACTCCCGGACCGCGGTTGCCGTGTAGGCGGAACAACGGACAGAAGGTGCCGTACTGGAACCAGCGCACCAGGACCTCGCGGTAGGCCGGATCGTCCGGGTTGCCGCCGTGGAAGCCGCCGATGTCGGTCGTCCACCACGGAATGCCGGACATCATCACGTTCAGGCCCGCCTTGATCTGGGCACGCAGCGTTGAGAAGTCGGTGCCGATGTCACCCGACCACAAGGCCGCGCCGTACCTCTGGGCGCCCGCCCAGGAGGAGCGGTTGAGCGAGATGATCTCGTCCTCCCCCGCCGCCCGCAGACCGTCGTGGACCATGCGGGCGTTCTCGCGCGGATACATGTTGCCGACCTCCAGGCCAGGTCCGGCGTGATAGCGCAGGCCCTGCTGGTGGCCCGGCTTGAGCTCCGGCTCGCCGGCGTCCAGCCAGAAGACGTTGATGCCCAGGTCGTGGTAGTGGCGTCGGATGCGCTCCCACACATAGTCACGTGCTTCCGGGTTGGTGGCGTCGTAGAAGGCGACCTGCGCGGAGTAGGCGCCCAATCCCTTGTCCGGCCAGTCCGCGTGGGCAATCGGTCCGTATTCCGTGCCGATGAACAAACCCTGGTCCAGCATCGGGGCGTAGTTCTCGCTGACCGGGCTGACCGAGGGCCAGACCGAGACCATCAGCTTGATCCCCAGCTCGTCCAGTTCGCGGACCATGGCGGCGGGGTCGGGCCACTCTGCCGGGTCGAACCGCCATTCCCCCAAATGTGTCCAATGGAAGAAATCACAGACGATCACCGATAGCGGCAGCCCGCGCCGTTTGTATTCGCGGGCCACTTCGAGCAACTCTTCCTGGGTGCGGTAGCGCAGCTTGCACTGCCAGAAGCCGGCCGCCCACTCCGGCAGTTCGGGGGTATGGCCGGTCACGTCGGCGTAGCGGCGCAGCACGTCGGCCGGTTGTCCGGCGGTCACCCAGTAGTCGATCTGGCGAGCGCTGTCGGCCACCCACCGGGTTCCGGTCTCGGCCAGCTCCACGCGGCCGAGGGCGGGCGAGTTCCACAGCAGGCCGTAGCCGCGGTCGGAGACCAGCAGCGGGATGGTGACCTCGGCGTTGCGCTGGACCAGGTCGACGACCGCGCCCTTCTGGTCGAGCAGGCCGTGGGTGTGCTGGCCCAGGCCGTAGATCCGCTCGCCGGGGTAGGCGCGGAAACGCTGCTCCAGCCGGTGGTAGCCGTTGCCGGTCGCGGTGTAGAGCCGAGGTCCGGGCCACCAGAAGTGGGCAGGTTGCTCGGCGAGCAGTTCGGCGCCGTCGCGCAGGAAGGTGAGGCGGCCGGAGCTGTAGTAGAGCTCGGGCGTGAGCCGGTTCTCGCTGTCGGCGTCGATGCGAACGGTCAGGGTGCCGTTGACGAGGGTCGCGTGGTGCTCGTGGATGGTGATCTGCGGCTTGTCGCCCGGCGGCGGCGTGTCGAACAACGCGCCCGGCAGGTCGTCGAGCAGGGGACCGCCCGGCGTGGCCCGGACCCGGACGGCGTCCGGGCCCCAGGCCTCGACGCGCAGGGTCTCGCCCTTGGCGCGCCATTCCAGGGCGTCGCCGAGGTCGCGGAAATGCATGAGGTTCTCCTAGATGGGGCCGGTGCTCTCACGGATGGTGAGAGTGGGAGGGAGCAACACCAGGTCGTCGGCGGGCTGCTCGCCGCACATGGAGGCGGAGATGCGGGACATGACCTGCTCGACGGCGATCCGGCCGAGCTCCTTGGCCGAGCCGGTGACCGCGGTGAGCGCCGGGGTGTACTGCTCCGCCAGGCGTTCCGGGCACAGCGCGATCACCGAGGCGTCCTCTGGGACCGTCCTGCCACTGGTGCGCAGCAGGTTGAGCAGCGGGCCGATCGCTCCTTCGTTCTGCACCACGAAACCGGTGGTCTCGGGCCGGTCGGCCAGGATGCGGCCGAGGGCGCCGGCCGTACCCTCGTAGGTGCCCTCGCACGGGCGATGCAGGAATCGCAGACCGTGCTCCTGCGCCCGCGCGCGGAACCCCACGAGGGTGCGCTCGGCGTAGCCCGCATGACGCCGATAGATGCCGGGGGCGTAGCCGATGAAGGCGACGTCGCGGTGGCCCAGATCGGCCAGGTGGTCGGCGCACAGGGCCCCGGCGGCGGCGAAATCGTGGTCGACGCAGGACAGTCCGCCGGGGGCTTCGGGCAGGCCGATGAGCGCCGCCTGCATTTTGCCCAGGGCCGGGATGCGTTTGTCGTCCAGTTCGACGTCCATGAGGATCACGCCGTCGGCCAGGCCGCTCGCCGTGAGCCTGCGGATGCCGTCGGGTCCCTCATCGTTGGTGATCAGCAGGACGTCGTAGCTGTGTTTGCGGGCTGCCACGGTGACGGAGGTGGCGATCTCCATCATGATCGGCACGTAGACGTCGGTGCGCAGCGGCACCGCCAGGGCGATGATGTGCGCGCGTTTGCCGGCCAGCGCCCGCGCGCCGGCATTGGGGTGGTAGCCGAGCTCAGCCACGGAGCGTTCGATGCGGCGCCGGGTCTCGTCGGAGACCGGGCGTTTGCCGCTGAGCGCGTAGCTGACCGTGCTCGGGGAGACGCCCGCGGCCCTGGCCACGTCGGCGATGGTCGCCATCAGCTCAGCCTTTGATGGCGCCGGTCAGGACGCCCGTGCGGAAGTGCTTCTGCACGAACGGGTAGACGATCACGAGCGGCACCAGGGTCAGGACGACCACAGCCATCTGCAGCGACAGCGGAGCGGTCTGTGTGTGCGCCATGCCGAAACCGGCGTTGACCATGCCCGGCATCGCGACGCCCCGGTTGACGTAGGTCAGCAGCACATACTGAAGCGGCCACCTCTCACTCTCCGTCGGCATGTAGAGCATGACGTTGAAGAAGGAGTTCCAGTAACCGACGGCGTAGAAGAGCGCGATCACCGCGTTCACCGCCTGCGAGGTGGGCAGGATGACCGACCAAAGGATCCGCCAGTCGCTGCCGCCGTCGATCCTGGCCGCGTCGATCAGCTCGGTCGCGGTGCTGGCGTAGAAGGAGCGCAGCAGCAAGATGTTGAAGACGGAGATCGCTCCCGGGAGGATCAGCGCCCACCACTGTCCGTAGCCGCCCAGTCCGGTCACGACCAGGAAGGTGGGGATGAGGCCGCCGCTGACGAACATCGTGATGATCAGCAGCACCAGGATGAAGCGATGCCCGAACGAGCCTGACCGCGACAGGCCGTACGCGCACAGCACGGAGACGACCATGGAGATCACCGTGCCGACGATGGTGATGACGAGGCTCACCAGCAGCGCGGTGCGTACGGTCGGGTCGGTCAGCATCTCCTTGTATGCCTCGAAGGTGATCCCGTCGGGCCAGATCACCAGGCCGCCGGCCCGGTTGATGGCGCCCTTGGTGGACAGGCTGGTCAGGACGACGATCCACAACGGGACCAGCACGACCAGCAGCACACCGCCGAGAGTGAGGCCCTTGGCTGATTGGCCGCCGAAGGTCGGGGGTTCCTGCCAGCTGGGTCTTTGACTCATTTCCGGTACAACCCGTCCTCGCCGAAGGAGTGCGCGAGCCTGTTGGCGCCCCAGATGAGCAGGAGCGAGATCACGCTCTTGAAGAGCCCGGCCGCCGCGCCGAGGCTGTAGTTGGTCGTGCCGATGCCGTAGTAGAAGGCGTAGGTGTCGAGCACCTCCGCGGCTTCGTGCCCGACCGCCTCGCGCTGGATGAGGAACTGCTCGAAGCCGACGGAGAGCGCTCCGCCGAGCCGGAGCACCAGCATCAGCACGATCACACCGCGCAGGCCCGGCAGGGTGATGTGCCACATCCGCCGCCAGGGCCCGGCGCCGTCCACCGCGGCCGCCTCGTACAGGCCGGGGTTGATGGCGGCCAGCGCGGCCAGGAAGACGATGACCCCCCAGCCCGCCTCCTTCCACACGCCCTGGAAGGTGACCAGGAGCGCGAAGGTGTCGGGGTTGGACATCACATCCCAGGTGCCCAGATCGTGCGAGCGCAGGTACTGGTTGAGCGCGCCCGCGCCGCCCAGCATCTGCTGGAAGATCGTGATGACCAGCACCCACGAGAAGAAGTGCGGCAGGTATACGACGGACTGGATGAAGTTGCGCACCCGCTCGCTGAGCACCGAGTTGAGCAGCATCGCCAGCACGACCGGGATGGGGAAGAACAGGATGAGCGAAACGAAGCTCAGGTAAAGCGTGTTGTACAACGACTCCCAGAACCGGGAGTCGGTGAAGAGCTGCTGGAACTGGTCGAGCCCGGCCCAGTCGCTGTCCCAGAGCCCGGTCAGCGGATCGTAGTACTGGAAGGCGGTGACGACGCCGACCATCGGGGCGTAGTTGAAGATCAGCAGCAGGACGACCGCGGGCACCACCATGATCAGCAGGGATCGGTCGCGCCGCAGCCTGCCCCGCCAGCTCAGGCCCTCTTTCACTGCTGGCCCGTGCCGTACTTGTTGAGCACGTTCTCGGTCATCCACGCCTTGACCCGGTCCAGATCGCGCTTTTTCCAGGTCTCGATAACCTCTCGAACCTCGGCGACCGTCTTCTTGCCGTGGACGCAGGCCTTGGAGGCGTCGTCGACGGCCTTGGAGGTGTTCGCCAGGGCGATCTGCTTGGGCATGCTGATGTTCATGTTCCAGAACACCGGCTTGTAGAGAGCGCTAACATTTCTGGCCTGCCAGGCGGTGTAGTCCTTGGTGACCTGGTCGGCGCCGGGATTGCTGATCACCGCGGCGGGCGAGGCCAGGAAGGGGAAGACCTGCACCTGGACGGACTTCTTGCCTTCCTCGGTCGGGGTCGGCACCCCGTTCTTCATGGTGTGGTGAACGCCCTCCACCCCGAAGTTGATCATTGTGTACTCGGCGGAGCCGTAGGGGGCGGCCAAGTAGTTGGCGATCGCCAGGCACTCCTCGATCTGCTCGGGCTTCAGGTTGATGTTGAGGTAGCTGATGACGCTCGTGGGGGGACCCAGAATCATCTTCGGCTTGCTCACGCCGTCGTGGGAGATGTAGTCGAACGCGGCACGCCGGAAGTTCTTGTCGGCGGCGACGCCCGCCTCGTGGTCGCTGAGGTGCCAGCCGCCGGTGCCGCCGCCCGTGATCAGCACTTTGCCCGCGTAGAAGCGGGCGGTGCCGTTGGCGTTCTGCCCGGCGAGAGCGTCCGGGTGGACGTAACCCGCCTTGGCCAGCTGGTAGTGCCACTCGAGCGCCTCCATCCCCTGCTCCAGCTCGTACCTGTGCACCAGCTTGCCGTCCTGGACTATCCAGCCCGGCGAGATCTCCCAGGCGAAGCCGAGGTAGGTGGAGACGTCGTCGAAGGCCCACACGCCGCGCTTGGCGTCGGTCAGCTCCTTGCCGAGGGCCATGTAGTCCGCGACCGACTTGACCTCGTCGGCGCGGATGCCCCGCTGCTCGAAGATGTCGCCGCGGTAGTAGACCATCCCCGGCGCGATGAAGGAGCTGGAGAACGAAGGGATGCCGTAGAGCTTGTCGGCCCAGGCGCCCGCCTGCCAGGCGCTGGTGGGGAGGGCGGCCAGGTTGGGGTACTTCTTGACCTTGTCGCCCGCCAGGTAGGGCGTGAGGTCGGCGAGCTGGGTGCCGACCAGCCGGTCGACACTGAAGGCCGTGTTCCACCAGGACGGCAGCTGGATCCAGTCGGGCAGGCGGTTGGCCGCCGTCATCGGCGGGATGATCGTCTCGTAGTTGGCGCCGTCCGCCGGCTTCATGGTGAGGGTGGCGCCCAGGGCCGTGTTCATAGCCTTGTAGAAGGAGTTCCTCGGCGGGGGCACCGTGCCCCAGAGCGGGGTGACGGCGGTGTAGCTGCCGCCCTTGCCCGGTACTCCCTGAACCGTGGCAGCCCCGTTGGCCGGGTAGGTCAGGAAGCCGGGGTCGGTCGCCACACCGCTGGAGCCGACCACGGAGGGGATGTCCGCCTTGACGGCGGAGCTCGGCACGTAGGTCGGGAGCGCGGCCTGGAGACCGGTCTTGGAGTTCGTGCCGAGCTTCCGGGCCGGCTGGGGGGTGTTGCTGCTGCAGGCGGCGAGGAGGGGAGTCATCGCCGCGGCGGTGAGGAAGCCTCTGCGGTTCAACATGGGGGGTTGCCCTTCGCGGTCGTCGAAGCGCTTCAATGTTGCCGTGAGACTAATGACATGTTTCTAGCAAGACAAGGTCTACACTTAAACGAAACTTTCTCTCTTGTGAGGTATTGACGCCCTCAGCGGGCTCGTGACAGCGTCGATGCGCTTCCATCAAGCCTGCTTAGAGGGTCTACCACGTGAACACCTTTCCCTTCAGGGACCACGCACTGCCGATCCCCAAGCGCGTCGACGACCTCCTGGGACGGTTAACATTCGACGAAAAAATCGCGATGCTGCACCAGTACTCGCCTGCCGTACCGCGCCTGGGCCTGGCCCCGTTCCGCACCGGGTCGGAGACCCTGCACGGCGTGGGGTGGCTGGGGATGGCGACGGTCTTCCCGCAGGCGGTAGGCCTGGGCGCGACCTGGGACGAGGAACTGGTCCGGCTGGTCGCCGAGGCCACTTCCGTCGAGTTGCGCGCCTTCCACCACCACCGTCCACCCGCGATCGGCTCCGGCGCCAACAGCCTTCAGGCGTGGGCTCCGGTGGTGAACCTGCTGCGTGACCCGCGCTGGGGGCGCAACGAGGAGGGCTACTCCGAGGATCCGGTGCACACCGCACGGCTCGGCGCGGCCTACTGCAAGGGTCTGGCCGGCGACCACCCGACGTACCTTCGTACTGCCCCGGTGCTCAAACACTTCCTCGCCTACAACAACGAGGATGACCGGTGCGTCACCTCCTCCGGCGTCCGTCCCCGCGTGTTGCAGGAATACGACCTCGCCGCGTTCCGGCCGATCGTCGCCTCGGGCCTGGCCACCGGCGTGATGGCCGCCTACAACCTGGTCAACGGCCGTCCCTGCCACGTCAGCCCGCTCATCGAGACGGAGCTGCGGCGCTGGGCTCCTTCTCAGGAGCTCTTCGTGGTCAGCGACGCCGAGGCGCCGTCCAACCTGGTCGAACTGGAGCACTACTTCGACGACCACGCCGAGTCCCACGCCGCCGCGCTCAAGGCAGGCATCGACAGCTTCACCGACCACGGCGAGGACAGCGCGACCCCGGTCGGCAGACTGCGCGAGGCGCTGGAGCGGGGGCTGATCGACGAGGACGACGTCGACCGCGCGGTGCGGAGGCAACTTTCGCTGCGCTTCCGGCTCGGAGAGTTCGACGAGGACCTCGACCCGTACGCCTCCATCGGTCCCGAGGTGATCGACTGCGCACAACACCGGGCTCTCGCCCTGCGTGCGGCGACCGAGTCGGTGGTGTTGCTCAAGAACGACGGCCTGCTCCCCCTGGAGCGTGCCCCGCGAGTCGTCGTCATCGGGCCCCTCGCGGACACCCTGTTCGAGGACTGGTACAGCGGCACCATGCCGTACCAGGTCAGCGTCGCCGCCGGGCTGGACGAGGCGCTCGGGAAGGTCATCCGCGTGGAGGGCGCCGACCGGATCGCCCTGCGCTCGCGCTCGGCCGGTGAGCTGGTGGTCGACGTCGTCGACTGGGGCGGCGGGGCGTTCACGCTGCGGGACGCCACCACTGGCCGCTACCTCAGCCTCCAGGACGACGGCTCGCTGGCCGCCGATCGGGAGGTGATCAAGAGCTGGTTCGTCAACGAGACCTTCCGTCTCGAACCGGCCGGCGACGGCGTGGTCCTGCGCAACGTCCGCACTGGCCTCTTTGCGGCCGCCGACGGGCGGTTCACCGCCGAGACCCCGGCTGACGCCGAGCGCTGGGAGCGGGAACTGCTCCATGACGGTACGGCGGAAGCCCGCGCCGCGGCCGAGGCCGCCGACATCGCCATCGTGGTGCTCGGCAACCACCCGCTGATCAACGGCCGCGAGACGGAGGACCGCCGGGACATCGCGCTGCCCGCGGGCCAGGAGGCGCTGCTGCGTGCGGTCGCCGAGGTCCGTCCCGAAACCGTGCTGGTCACCATGAGCAGCTACCCCTACGCCCTGGACTGGGCCGACGAGCACCTGCCCGCCGTGGTGTGGACCTCGCACGGCGGGCAGGAAACCGGCCGGGCACTGGCCGCCGTCCTGCTCGGCGCGGCCGACCCCGGCGGGCGGCTGCCGCAGACCTGGTACCGGAGTGCCGACTAGCTGCCCCACCCGCTGGACTACGACATCATCAAGGCGGGCTGGACCTACCAGTACCATCGGGCCGCCCCGCTGTACCCCTTCGGGCACGGGCTCTCCTACACCGAGTTCACCTACAGCGATCTGCAGGTCTCCTCGGAGACTGTCACCATGACGCTGACCAACACCGGAGCCAGGCCGGGATCCGAGGTGGTGCAGCTCTACGTCCGGGCGGTGGACGCACGCTACGAAGCCCCGCGACTGCGGCTCGCCGACTTCCGCAAGGTCGCGCTGGTTCCCGGCGAGAGCCGGAACCTCACCTTCCGCTTGGAAGACGAACACCTCGCACATTGGGACGTGGCCACCGGCACGTTCACCGTGGATCCCGGTGCCTACGAGGTGCTCGTGGGCCGTTCCGCCGGTGACCTCATCCTGACGGCCCCGGTCACGGTCACCGGCCCCACGCCGGCTCCCCGTGCCGTCGTCGGCAAGAGCACCTCCGCTGTCGACTTCGACGACTACACGGGCATCACCCTGGTCGACGCCGGTCGTACCACCGGCGACGCGGTTGCCCCCACGAACCAGGACCGCCTGGCGACCCTGCTGTTCCGCTCCGTCGACCTGTCCGGCGCGGGCCGGGTCGAGGCCGAGGTCGCCGGTGTCGGCGGAGGACAGCTCAAGTTGCGCGCGGGTGACGAACTCCTGGCGGAGATTCAGGTGCCGGCAACCGGGAGCCGCTACGTGTGGACGACGGTCACCGCCGACCTGGGCGTGTCCCCTGACGGCGTTCACGACCTGCAGGTGAGCCTGCACGGCGACTTCCAGCTAGCCGCCTTCCGCCTCGGCTCGGCCGGGCCCAGGTGACCGTGTCCCACACCACCTAGGGTTCACGCCGGCCGGATACTCGCTTGTGTCGGTTACCTCGCCGACCTGGACGTCCAGGTCGGCGAGCTCGTCGTCCGCTACGGTCCCGGTCTGCTCGGGTTCGGCTGTGGATAAGAACAGAATTCAGGAGGATCTATCAGGTAGAGATCATGCTGCCCAGAGTTCCGTTCCCTCCGACCTGGATCGTCGAGCCGCCGAGCCGGCGCCTGGATGACGGCACGCTCACTGCGACCGCGCCGCGAAGGAGAAGCGAAGGCATGTCCACGCCCGGATAGACGGTGCCGAACTGCCCGTCCATCACGAGACCACGCGGCAGGGCCGGCCGTACACCCTGGTGTTGACCAACCGAGGCGCTCTTCGAACGAGAACGCCTGACCCGCGAGCGTCACGGAGCAGACCTGGCCTGGCTCATGAAGAACTGGAATGTTCCTCGTGTGATCCGACCTCACGCGGGGAACACGGCAAACCACGCGGATGCGATGCAAAGGGGCGAGGGCTGGCCATGCGCATCCGGTGGCGCTCAGCCCAGCGCATCATGACCGCCCCGAGCAGTGACCAGAGCAAGGCGCGGCGAGGCCATCGCCGCATAACGACGTCTCCACGGATTGAGGGGATTGCCAGTGCTCCTCTTCCGAGGATCAAAATCCATCTTGTGGAAACATGCGGCTTAGCCGGGGCAATCTCAGAGCCACTGCTGTGGAGTCGCGGAGATTCCACGAAAGCCCAGTGGGGTTGGGATCGCTCTGGTTGGTGTGCCCACGTTCTGCCATGGCGTCGTAGATGCCCTCCTCTTCACCTGTCGCCTCTTCGTAGGCGCGGGCAGCCACGTAGCTCAACGCCTCCCACTCCGGCCACTCATCATCGGCCCACTCATCCATTGGGTGCTCTGCCAGCTGCCGTACCGCCGGGACGTCTGCCAAGTTGTCGGGGTCGGCTGCCACGAGTTCGAAGGTGTCGCGGCCAAGCCCGATCAGCCATGCCTGGAAATACCAGAAGCCGTCGGTGGAGCAGTAGCCGCTGAAAATGGGGTTGGCGGCTTCCCACATGTCGTAGGTGTCGGATCGTCGCCGTATCTGGTTGAGGAGGATCTGAAAGTCGACGATCCGGGCCAGCGGACTCCGTGCGAGATGGAGCGCGAGCCACCGCAGGCGCTCATCGGGATCGCTGGTCACTTGCCGAGACCGCTGCAGGAAAAACCAGAACTCGTCAACATCCATGACGTCGCATGATGCCAGGCTGCGCCGACAATGTCCCGACAGGGAGATGAAGCCCTCTCCGAGGCCGTCGACCTGCTGTGCCGCGCCTATCCCGTGGTTCCCGCCCAGCCCCCCTGTGGAAGGAGGGCCTTTCGTCCTCGCTGAACTTGCCGCTCGGAACCCAACAGCGGGTGGGTTTGAGTGATCTTATTCGCCGGCGGGCAAGGCGTCCTCCCACCTGGGGGCATGATCTGTGCTGCTGTGACTTGCTTGGCGGCCGGGTTGTAGAGAGGCCGCCATGGATGAAAGGATCACGCGTCTGTGAATCGGTCACCGGAAGCGGTGCCTCCACCGACGGCCCGGAAGGAGTGGATCCCATGATGATCCCGCGGAGTCTTGCGGTGGTGGGTACGAACGCACTGCTGGTGCTGGTGTCCTCGGCCTCGTGCGAGTCGAGTTCGAGCAGTGGGGCGAGGACCGCCAGCACCTCCTGCGAGAACCGGGACTGCGCGGTCACCATCAGCGGGGCCCAAGGCACCGGCGACCTGTGGGAGCAGGGGAGCACGACGATCGAGTACCGCATCCGCCTGGCCGACGACCGGAAGGCCGACGTCCGGGTGACCGCACAGAAGCGGGCGTACCGGGAGTCGGACGACGCCACCCTCGCCCCCGGGGGCTCCACCCAGGTGGGCGGCTACACCGTCACCTACGTCAAGCACACCGGCGACGCCGCCACCTTCGACTTCGCCTGGCAGGACTGAGCCCGCTCCCCATGGGGCCCGCAGCCGGACGGCGCGGAGACCCCATGGGACTGAGCATGCGACTATCGCCGGGGGCGGAAGACAACCGCCCGCTCGACAAGCGATGAGGGCCTCGCCTCCAGCAGGAGGCGAGGCGATCAGCAGCGTCCGCGACGCCGACGCTGAACGTGTGGCCAGGCGGCTGGAAGTGCTGGTGCCACATCTCGACGAAGCCCAGACTCCAATCAACGCACCCCTTCCCGGGATATGACGCCGATCCGCTGCGCCCAGCACTGGTACGCGATGGCCAACTCGGCGACGAGTTCGGGGCGGCGCTCGGCGAGATCGGTCAACTCGGAGCGGTCGGTGTCCATGTCGTAAAGCTCCCATGGCCCCGCGTGCTCGCGGACCAGCTTCCACCGCCCCCGGCGTACGGCGGCGTTGCCGAGGTGCTCCCAGAACAGCGACGTATCCGGGACCGGCGCTCCGCGCAGGGCGGGCAACATGGTGCGCCCCTCAGGTGGCAGCGCCTCCCGCCCTGGGTACTCGCGCGGGTAGTCGACGCCGGCGGCGCCGAGCAGGGTGGGCAGCACATCGGTGAGCTGAAAGGGCGTTCGGACGATCCGCCCTGCGAGCAGGCCGCCCGCGGGCCAGTGCACGATGAACGGGGTCGCGATGCCTCCCTCGTGGACCCACCGTTTATAGAGGCGGAACGGGGTGTTGGACAAGTTGGCCCACGCGGCACCGTAACTCGCGTAGGTGTCCTCAGGGCCGGGGTCGATGCCCGGGATGTTGCCGACGCGCAACTCGGCGCCTTCCCGGGTGGCCGCAGGCACTATGTGCCGCCTGGCCCGGAATACCTCGGGGTCACCGAGCGGCAGCGTCTCGGCGCAGCCGCCGTTGTCCGACAGAAACACCACCAGGGTGTCGTCGGAGACCCCGGATGCCTCCAGCCGGTCGAGGATACGGCCGATCCCCCGGTCCATCCGCTCCACCTGGGCCGCGTACACCTGCATGCGACGTGCCTCCCACGCCTGATCCGGTGCCGCCGCCCACCGTGGTTGCGCCGGGTCGGGCGCGGACAGTGCCGACTCGGCGCTGAGCAGGCCCTCGGCGTGCAGCCGGTCGAGCCGGCGGGCGCGCAGTTCGTCCCAGCCCGCAGCGTAGACGCCGTCGTACCCGGCGATGTCCTCCTGAGGCGCGTGCAGCGGCCAGTGCGGCGCGGTGTAGGCGACATAGGCGAAGAACGGATGACCGGCGGCAGCCTCCCGGCCGATGAACTCCACCGCGTGATCGGTGATCGCGTCGGTGTAGAAGAACCGCGGATCTCGGGCCTCGGCGCTCGCGTCCACCTCGCCGCGGTACAGGGTCGCCGGGTCGTAGTAGCTCCCGCATCCGCTGAGCGTCCCGAAGAAGTCGGCGAATCCTCGCCGGGTGGGCCACGAGTCGGCCGGCTCCCACAACGGCCCGCTCAGGTGCCATTTGCCCGACATGCCGGTCGCGTAGCCGGCGTCTCGGAGCACCTCGGCTACGGTCACGCAGCGGTCGTTGAGGCTGCCCGGGTACCCTCCGGGTGCGCCGTTGCCGGCCAGGACGCCGATACCGGTCTGGTGCGGGTGCAGCCCGGTCAGCAGGGACGCGCGCGACGGGCTGCATCGTGCCGTGTTGTAGAACTGCGACAGCCGCACCCCGGACCGCCCGAACCGGTCAAGATTCGGCGTGCGAATCTCACCGCCGTAACAGCCGATGTCCGAGTACCCCAGGTCGTCGGCGAGGATCAGCACGATGTTGGGCTGTCTCATGTCCTACTCTCGCCCTGCAGACGCAGCCAGGCGGCCGTGTCCGGCCCGAGCGGAGCGCGTGCCGCGTCGGGGGTGTCGCTGCGCAGGAGGGTGACCGTGTTCGCGGGCACCGGCACCTCTGTCGCACCGAGATTGACGACACACTCGAAGTCCGGTCCGCGCCGGAAGCGAAGGACCGAGCCGGCTCGGTCCACCCATTCGAGCTCCTGCGGGACATCCAGCTCCCGCCGGATTCGCAGCGCCCGCGCCACCAGGTGATAGGTGGAGGCCAGGTCGTCCACCTGGTTCGCCACCGAGAGCCGCCCCCAGCCAGGAGGCTGCGGAAGCCACGGGTCTGCGGACCCGAACCCAGCGCCGTCCGGTGCCGGCGTCCAGGGCAGCGGTACGCGGCAGCCGTCGCGCCCTCGGCGCCGCCCGCCGGAACGGGTCCAGATCGGATCCTGGAGGCGATCGTCGGGGATGTCCATATAGTCGGGCAGCCCGAGTTCCTCGCCCTGATAGAGGTAGGCGACGCCGGGCAGCGCCAGCATCAACAGCAGAGCGGCCCTGGCGCGACGCCGGCCCAGGTCCTCGTCGACCGGACCCAACTCGTGACCAGACCTCCCCTGATGCTTGCGGGTGTCGGCACGGCCGTACCGGGTCACCGTCCGTTCGACGTCGTGATTGGACAGCACCCAGGTCGGCGGCGCACCGGCGAGGGACATCGTGCGGAGTGTGGAGTCGATCACCGTGAACAGATCGCCGGTGTCCCAGGCGGACTGTAGAAAGGGGAAGTTGAAGGCGGTGTGGAGTTGGGCCGGCGCCACATACCGGGCCAGCCGCTCGGGGTCCGCCACCCACGCCTCGGCCACGAAGACCCTTGGCGGGTCGTACGCATCGGCCGCCGCGCGCCAGCCCCGGTAGATGGCGTGCACCTCGTCGCGGTCCCGGTGCGGATGGTCCGGCACGTTCGTCAGGACGAGCAGGTCTTCCTCCCGGTAGCCCAGATCGGGATAGCCGGGGTGTTTGATCAGGCCGGTGGCGACGTCGATCCGGAACCCGTCGACCCCGCGGTCGAACCAGAAGCGAAGCAGGTCCAGGAACTCCGCGCGGACCCCGGGGTTGGACCAGTTGAGGTCGGCCTGGCTGGGATCGAACAGGTGCAGGTACCACTGCCCGTCGGGCACCCGGGTCCAGGCCGGGCCGCCGAACGTGCTGCGCCAGTCGTTGGGGACGACCTCCCCCGTTGGTCCTCGACCGTCCAGAAAGTGGTACCTGGCGCGTTCCACGGAGCCCGGCGGGGAGGCGAGCGCGGCCTGGAACCAGGGGTGTTCGGTGGACGTGTGGTTCGGCACGACGTCCAAGATGACCCTCAGGCCATGCCGGTGCGCCTCCGCGACCAGCTGCTCGGCCTCGCGTACATCGCCGTATTCGCGAGCGATAGCGCGATAGTCGGATACGTCGTAGCCTCCGTCATTGTTCGGCGACTCGTACCACGGCGTGATCCAGATGGCGTCGACACCGAGGCCGGCCAGATAGCCCAGGCGGCTGCGGATCCCGGCGATGTCGCCGATCCCGTCGCCGTCGCCGTCCGCGAAGGACCGGATGTAGACCTGGTAGATCACCGCGGTACGCCACCACTCGACGTCACTCATCGGCGGCTCCGATCAGTTCCGGCTCGAATCCGGTCAGGAACTCGCGCAGCGCCGCCAACTCGCCGTCGTCGAGAGTCCGCAGGGGTGGAGCGACCGCTGCCCGGCACAGACCCCGCATGGCCAGGGTCGCCTTGACGACCGGGACTCCGGCCCGGATCCGGTGCACCCCGAGCAACCGGATGACCCGTTCCTGAGCCAGGACGGCACGCTCCTGATCGCCGGCGTGGTACGCGGCGGCCAGCTCCAGCGTGACCCGCGGGGCGATGTTGGCGATCCCGGGGGTGATCCCGTCCGCGCCCGCGGCCAGCGCGTCGAGCATCTTGCCTTCCGCTCCCTGATTCACCCCGAAGTCCGGCCGGTGGCGCTTGACCTCGAGCCACTGACGCAGGATGTCCGTCTCACCGGAGCTGTCCTTGACGCCGACGACGTGCTCCATGTCGGCGACGGCCGCGATCGAGCCCGCCGAGAACGGCGGCGCGTACCGCGGGATGTTGTACGCGATCACCGGCACGGCCGCTGTACGGCTGGCTCGGTAGTGTTCGATGATGTCGCGCTCGTCATGGTGGAAATAGCAGGGCGGGCTGAGGGCGACCGCGTCACACCCGGCCTCGGCGGCGATCTCGGCCCGCCTGAGCGATTCACGGGTGCCGGCCGCGGAGACGTTGACGACGACGGCGCCATCCGGCACCAGCCGCCGCCAGTGGTCGATGGCGCCGCCGAGGAACGCGCCGATCTCCGCCGTCTGGTGCAACGGCCCTTCGCCGTTCGTGCCGAGGAGCATGATCTTCGTGATGCCCGCGGCGGCGAGCGCGCCGAAGTATCGCAGGCCGGCCGCGAGGTCCGGACGTCCGCTCTCGCCGATCGGGGTCACGGCGGGGACGATTACCCCTGACACGGACATCAGTACCCCCGGATCTCTGGCCAGGCCAACTCGACGCCGTCGGCCTTCAGCGCGCCCTGGAACGCCCGCAGGTGTCCCTCCTTGCGCCGGACATCATGCGGCTCCACCGTCTCCCCCAGGCAGTAGGCCACCAGTGAGGCGGCGGCCTCGCCGATGTTCCACTCCACCGGGTGGAGCCGGTAGCAGCCGTTGGTGATGTGCGTGCTGCCGATGTTCTTGCCGGCCGGCAGCAGGTTCCTCATGCGCACGGGCAGCAGGGCGCCGAGCGGGATCTGGAACGGGCAACTGGCGACGTCGATGTAGTTGTCGCCGCCCGTTGAAGGGTGCAGGTCGATCCGGTACATGCCGACCCCGACCGTGTCGTCGTACGGCGTCGCGCCCGCCGCACCCCGCACGGCGAGAGACACGTCCTGTTCGGCGACCGTGTACTCGGCCCTGATCCGCCGGGACTCGCGGATGTACGGTGCGGCGGCGAACCCGTCGGGAGTGTCCATGACATCCGGCCGCAGCCGAAGTCCCGGCCAGCCGCGGCCACCGTCCGGCCGCGGCGCCTCGGTCTGCAGCCAGTAGAGCATGCTCGCGGAGAGCTCACGCGCGCCGGCGAGATGGCGGGCCTTCTCCTCCTCGCTCACCCCGATGATGGGCCCCGCCACGTAGTCGATCATCGGCCAGTTCACCAGGGTGACGTCGCTGGTCACGAAGCCGGGCTCGTACAGCTCGCGGGCGACGGCCCGGCGGAACTCCCATAGTTCGCGGTCCCCGGGGTCCTCGCTCTGGTCGGCGAGCACGGGCCCGGACTGGATGTTCGGGGTGAACGTCCGCGTCAGCGGCTCCCGCGTCCGCGGGTCCGGGGCGGTCAGCCCGACCTGCGGTCCCGGCCAGTAATCGGGACGGTACGCCCGCCAGTGGTCGTACGTCGCCGGCCGGGTGATCACGTGGTCCTCGCCCTCCCGGTGATCGACGGCGAACACCCAGGAGAACGCCTGCATGTTGCCGGGCTGCGCCACCTCGGGTGCACTCGGCTCGCCGGTCTCGTGCCGGGACTCGAACCCGGTGACATGCTCCACACCGGCGAGCGGCAGTACGTCGCCGAGCTCGGTGGCGTCCAGATAGTACGGGCTCGTGATGTGCACCAGGCCGACGTCCGCGCAGTCCACCGTCACGCTGCGGACCCGGTCACCGTCGGTCTCCGCCGCCACCGGCCGCGCACCGAGCAGGATGCGCAACCGGCCACTGCTCAAGTAGGGGTCGACCAGCGCGCGCAACACCGCTCCGCTGACCCGCGGCTCATGGCACAGCGCACCGACCCGGCCCAGTCCGGGATTCAGGTGCGGCTCGTTCCTGGCCGCCACCGTGAGGGGGTACCACGTCCGGTAGTAGTCGCGAACCGCGGTCCGGTACCGGCGGTAGGAGGCGGTGCAACCGAACTGCTCGATCCACCTGTGCTCGTCCGGGGGCACGCCCTGGCTGGTGAACTGCCCGCCGATGCGGTCGCCTTCCTCGGTCAGGACCACCCGCAGCCCGCGTCGCAGAGCTGCGAGCGCGGCGGCGACTCCGCCGACACCGCCGCCGATGATGGCCAGATCCGCATCAGTGATCCGCGATTCCAACGTTTCCCCCTGTTTGCATGTGGATTCAGGCGCCCTCTAGGTCGAGGGCGGCGTCGAGCAGTTTCCTGGTGTAAGGATGGTCGGGCCGCTCGAACAGATCGTCCGCGGTCGCGGTCTCGACCAGGCGGCCCTGGTGCATGACCGCCACCCGGTCCGCGATCTGCCGGACCACCCCGAGATCGTGGGTGATGAAGAGGATGGCGAGACCGCGGGCGGCGCGCAGGCCGGCCAGCAGTCGCAGGATCTGGGACTGCACCGACACGTCGAGTGCCGAGACGGCTTCGTCGCAGACCAGCAGCCGGGGCCGCAGAGCGAGCGCTCGGGCGATGCTGACCCGCTGGCACTGCCCGCCGGACAGGGCCGTGGCACGCCGGGTGGCGACGCCGGCGTCCAGGCCGACGTCCGCGAGAAGTTCGTCGATCGCGGCATCCCAGGATCGGCCGTCCGGGGCGGCCGAGGGGTGGGTCCGCCAGGTCTCGGCGATGATCGACCGGACGGTCATCCGGGGGTTGAGCGAGGCCGCGGGATCCTGGAAGACCATCTGGATCGCCCGGCGGGTCGCCGGTGGCCGCTTCGCCACCGGGCCGACCGAAGCCCCGTCGAACAGGACCGCCCCTTCCTGGTGTGCCTGGAGTCCGACGACACAGCGGGCGACCGTGGTCTTTCCCGAGCCGGACTCCCCGACGATCGCCAGGGTCTCGTCAGGGCGAAGGGCGAAGGAGACGCCGTCTACGGCATTCGGTTGCGTGCCGCGCCTGCGCTCCCTCCGGGTGTGGAAGCTGACCACAAGGTCGCTGACCTCGATCAAGGCCGATGCGCTCACATTTCCTCCGGAAAGTGACAGGCAACCTGCCGGCCGGCGGCAACCTGGCGCATCTGCGGTACGTCGCTTCGGCACCGGTCCTGCGCCTTGGCACACCGTGGATGGAAGGGGCAGCCGCTCGGGCGTTCGGCCGGGCTCGCCGGGCTGCCCGGCAGTGGCTCGGCGATGGCCGTCTTGCTGCGTACTGCCGGGACGCTCACCACGAGCGCCCGCGTGTACGGGTGTGCCGGGCTGTTGAGCACCTCGCGGCCACTGCCGACTTCGCAGATCCGGCCGGCGTACATGACGACGACCTCGTCCGCCACATGTGCCATCACCCGCAGGTCGTGGCTGACCAGCAGCATGGCCATAGCCTCCTCGTCGCGGATGCGCCTCAGCAGCGCGAGGATGCGGGCCTGCACGGTGACGTCGAGCGCCGTCGTCGGTTCGTCGGCGAGGATGAGCTGCGGCGAGCCGGCGAGTGCCGTGGCCACCATGGCTCGCTGTCGCAGTCCGCCCGAATACTGGTGTGGGTACTGCGCGTGCCGAGTCTCCGGGTCCGGGACACCCACCCGGTCGAGCAGGTCGATCACGGTCTGGCGGACCTCCTTCGCGGGCATTCCACCGCGCCGCAGGATCTCGCCGACCTGCCGGCCGATCGTCTGCGTCGGGTCCAGCGCCGCCTGGGGGTCCTGAAAGATCATCGCGATGCCGCGCCCACGCAGCCGACGCCGGTCCTGCTCCGCCATGGTGACCAGGTCCGCACCGTGCCACAACATCCGGCCGGAGACCGCCGCGCCGACCGGCAGCAGACCGATGATCGCTGTCGCCGTCATCGTCTTGCCGCTGCCCGACTCCCCGATCAAGCCGGTGGTACGGCCCGCGGCGACGGTGAACGAGACATCGTCCACCACCCGGACCGGACCGGCAGGGCCTGGCAGGTCGATCGACAGGTGTTCGACCCGGAGCAACGGAGCCGGCTCCTCAGGCGGGCGGGGCTCCGCCGGCGCCGGATCGGTCACTTCCGAAGACCTGCTCATGATCCGCCGTTGCCGATCCGGATGGTGGAGAAGTCCGGCGTGAGGTCCGGGGGAATGGCGAGGCCCTGCACGGACTTGTTCCGGACGTACAGGTTCTGCACGAACATGGGGTACATGCCGACCGCGTCATCCCAGATGATCTTGTTGGCCTGCGCGTACAGTTCCTGCCGCTTGGCGGTGTCGCTGGTCGAGCCCGCCTGGGCCAGCAGGTCGTCGAGGTCCGGGTTGCAATAGCCCGTGCGCTTGGCCGCGCAGGTGTACAACCGGCCGAGGTTGGTCGCCGCGTCGAAGCCGGCAGTGCCGAGCTGCTGGATGTTCAGATCCCAGTTGAGCGCCAGCAGATCCTGCAGGAAGACCGCCGCCTCCTTCTGGGTCGGCTCGACCTTGACCCCGATCTTCGCGAGGTCGCTCGCCACCGCGTCGGCGAACTGCTGGAACTGCGGCTGGGAGAACTGGACCCGGATCGTCTGGTCGTAGTCCCAGCCGGCGTCGTCCAGCGCCTTCTTGGCCGCGGCCGGGTCGTACCGCACCGGGGTCTGCGGCGCGTAGCCGAGCACATTGGAGGTCACCACCGAGTTCGCCACCGAACCGGTCTCCGGGAACAGCGACTTGATGATGGTGGCGAAGTCGACCGCCTGCCACAGCGAGCGCCGGACGGCGGCCTCTTTGAGCCCCTTGCCGGAGCCGTTCATCCACATGGTGATGACGCCGTTACCCGCGTCCTTCTCCACCACGAGGTCGGAGTTCCCCTTCAGGCCCGGCAACTGGTCGTCCGGGACCGCCCACGTCAGGTCCACCTCGCTGGTCTTCAGTGCGGTCATCCGCGCCGCCATCTCCCCGATGCTGCGCAGCTCCAGGCGGTTCAGCGCCGGCTTACCGCCCCAGTAGCCGGGGTTGGGGGCGAGTACCAGGCTCTGGCCCGGCGTGAACTGCTCGACGACGAACGGGCCGGAGCCGATCGGCTTGGTCCAGCCGTCGTTCTGGTGCGCGGCGGGGGTGACATAGAAGGTGATGAGCTTGCCGAGCAGCGCGGGATCGGGGTCCTTGGCCGTGATGACGACCGTGTTCGTACCGCTCGCCTTGGCCTTATGGCCGGCGAAGTTGCCGGCCATCGCGCCCTTGAGCTCCAGGATCCGCTCGAAGGAGGCGACGACGTCGGCGCTGGTGACCGGCGTGCCGTCGGAGAACTTGACGTTGTTCCGCAGCGTGAAGGTCCACTCCGTGGCGTCTTCGTTGGCCTTCCACGACTCGGCGAGCACGCCCTCGAACTCGCCCTTCCCGACCGCGCGGACCAGCGCGCTGAAGATCGCCTTGGCGGCGACCTGGGTGCCGTTGTCCATCGCGGACGCACCGTGCGGGTCGAGGTTCTCGATCGGGGTCCACACGGCGACGGCCAGCTCCTGCGGCACGTCACCACCTGCGGACGAGCCGCCGGTGGTGGTGCTGCAACCGACCAGCCCGACGATGGAAACTGTCGCGGCGGCGAGGGCCACCGCACGACGAAGCCGAATGGGCCTCATAGAAATCCCTCCTGACATTGGCTGAGCCGTCAGCGGCTGGTGCCGAGACGCTGCGTGAGATGGTCGCCGAGCAGGCCCGTGCTCACCACAAGGCCGGTCAGCGCCAGCCCCGGTAGCGCCGAAATCCACCAGGCGGTGTCCAGATAGTCCTTGCCGTTCGCGATGACCTGGCCCCAGGAGACCGTGCCCGAGGGCAGGCCGAGGCCCAGGAAGCTGAGGCCGGCCTCGGACAGCACCGCACCGGCGAACTCCGTGGTCGCCAACGCGGTGACCGGACCGATCACGAACGGGATGATGTGCCGGATGATCAAGACCGGAGTGGGCACCCCGATCAGCCGCGCGGCGTCGACCCACGGCCGTTCGCGCAGCGACAGGGTGAGACCGCGGGCCAGCCTGGCGAAGCCGACCCAGCCGGCCACCGACAGCGCCAGGATCACGACCAGCATGCTGCGCTCGAAGAGGCCGGCGATCACGATCGCCAGCAGGATGCCCGGGAAGGCCATCAGGATGTCGATCAGCCGGGAGATCGCGACGTCGGTCCAGCCGGCGAGATAGCCGGCGAGCGTCCCGAAGGCCAGCCCGACCAGCAGGCAGGCGGCCACCACGGAGATACCGATGATGATCGACGTCCGGGCGCCGTAGACGAGTTGGCCGAGCATGTCCCGGCCCGCGCCGTCGGTGCCCAGCACTGCGACCGTGCCATCCGCCCTGACCGCCCCTATCGGCATCAGCCGGTCCGCCACGCTGGTCGCCACCGGGTCGTACGCGATCAGCAGCGGGCCGATCAGGCCGACGAGCAGGTAGCCGACGAGCACGACGGTGGCGATCGCGGCGACGGTCGGCGTGGACCGCAGGCGGACGGGCCACAATCGTGGCCGGGCGGTTATCGCACTCATGCGCCGGCCCCCAGTCGGACTCGCGGATCGAGCCGGGCGGCGATCAGATCCGCCGCGACGTTGCAGCAGACCACGATGACCGCGATGAGGAGTACGGCGACCTGCACGATCGAGTAGTCCCGGTTGGCGACCGCGGTCACCAACAGCGAGCCGAGACCGGGCCAGGTGAAGACGCTCTCCACGATCACCGCGCCGCCCAGCAGCGTGCTGACGTGCAGCGCGCCGACGGTCACCACCGGTGTCGCCGCGTTGCGCACCACGTGTCCGGTCACCACCTCACGCGTGCTGAGCCCCTTGGCGTACGCCCGCTGCACATAGGGCTCCGCCATGGTGTCGGCGACGCTGCTCCGGGTGATCCGGGTGAGGAGCGCGGTGAAGGGGGCGGCGAGCGTGAGCGCCGGGAGCACGATGTGGGCCGGGGTACCGGTGCCGGCGCTGGGGAGCAGCCGGAGCTGCAACGCCATCACCAGGATCAGCATGATCCCGATCCAGAACGGCGGCATGGAGTAGAGGGTCAGGGCGAAACCGGAGATCCCACGGTCGATCCACCGGCCGCGGTAGGCGCCGGCCAGGGCGCCGAGGACGACGCCCGACATCGCGATGACGGTCGCCACCAGGGTGAGCTCCACCGAGGCCGGCAGCCGGGACAACACGAGCTCGAACGCCGGCTGTCCGAAGCGGTAGGACTCCCCGAAATCGAGCGTCGCCAACTGGGTCAGATAGTGCCAGTACTGGATGGGCAGCGGCTGGTCCAGGCCGAGCCGGGTCCGGGCGGCCGCCACCTCGGCGCCCGTGGCGTCCGGTCCGAGCAACACCAGCGCCTGGTCTCCGGGGGCGATCCGCATGATGAAGAACACCAGCGTGGCGGCCCCGAAGATGATCAGGACACCGGTCGCCGCCGTACGCAGCGCATATCTGGTCATCGCCGGACCACTCGGCTGATCGAGTTGCCGCGGACGTCGATGCACGGCACGACCAGCTGAAGAGGCGGCTGGTCCGCGCCCTCGAGCAGGTTGACCAGCAACTGCACCGCCGCCCGGCCCATTTCGACTCGTGGTATCTCGAACGACGTCCAGATCCTGGTCGCGGTCGGCGGCGGAGCGGAGCCCAGGAAGGCGACCGACAGGTGGTCCGGGATCCGCAGGCCGGCCGCCTCGGCGACCTCGGCCAGGGCGACACCGGTGGCGTTGTCCTCGGAGGGCTCCACCACGACCGCCGTGATCCCCGCCTGGACCCATCCGGTGACCCGGTCGGCGTCGATGTCCTCGGCGCCGGAGGAGAACTCGACCACGAGGTCGTCCGCGGTCAGGCCCGCGGCCTGACCACCTTGCCGCAGGCCCAGCTCGCGATCGTCGCCCGGCTCGGCGCCGTCGGTCTGCCGCAGGAGCAGGATCCGCTGATGCCCGAGCGCGACCAGCTCCTCCACCAGGGCCGCGGTCGGGGCGACGTAGTCGGGGGCGACGTAGGACAGCTCGGCTCCCGCTATGTCACGCCGTCCGATGAAGACGAACGGGAAACCCTCCTTGGCCAGGTTCGCCAGGTCGTCGCGCGAGATGTGCCGGCCCAGCAGGACGCAGCCGTCCGCCTTCAACAGCGCGTTGCGCCCCATGGCGTAGACCCCCCGCTGGGCGGTGTTGGCCGAGGTGAACAGCAGCAGGTCGTAACCGAGCCTGGCCGCCTCCGCCTCCACCCCCAGCAGGAACGGGTGATAGAAGTCCCGCTGATCGACCGGGAACACCGACTCGAACGTGTAGAGCCCGATGGTCTTGACGGTCATCCCGCGCAGCGCACGGGCGGCGGGGTTGACGGCGTACCCCAGGTCTTCGATCGCCTGTTGGACCCGCCGGCGGGTCTCCTCGGCCACCGGCGCGCCCGTGCGCTCATTGAGCACGAGGGAGACGGTGGCCTGGGACACTCCGGCCCGCTGGGCGATCTCGACTTGGGTGGGGCGTCGCGGCCCGACTCGTTTGCGCATGGCGATCCAGTTGACTAATACGTAACGACTGCGAGGCACTCTAGGAACCCGGAAGCGGTCCACGCAAGAGGTAAGTTGCCTCGATGTTTCCATCAAGTGTCGCAAACCAGCCCAAAGAGGGGTGCTTGTTACCTCTTGTGAGGCAGATATGGCGTCTGTACGATCCTCGATTCATACGTATCAATTCGCGTAATGGGAGGTAGGGGCCATGTCCGAAGGCACCGATCGTCGAGCGCTGTTACGGATCGGCGGTGCGGCACTGGGCGCGGCCGCGGCGACCGCGTCATGGGGAGCGACACCCGCGGCCGCCGCGGCCGTGGACCCGCAGGATGTCGTCACGCCCCAGCAGTTCGGCGCACTGGCCGACGGGCAGCACGACGACACCGACGCCATCGAGCAGGCCATCAACGCCCAGCGGACCCGGCTGAACCGGATCGTCGTCTTCCCGCCGGGCACCTACCGGATCACCCGCACCATCGTCATCCCCGACATACCCGGGGAGTCCTTCAACCGCATCCAGCTGCGCGGTTACAGCACCATGACGAACCGCGCCTCGATCATCCAGGTGACACACGACGGGGTGGGCATCGACGTCCGGTGCTCCCTGGCCGCGATCTACGGCCTGGCCTTCGTCGCCCCGGTCAAGACCGCCAACAACAGAGCGCTGCGCTTCGCCGGCGAGGTCAACACCGACGACACCGACGCCGCCATCCTGGAGTGCACGTTCGTGTCGTTCAAGCTCGCCGTCGAGCACGTCGGCCGCGGGCTGTACTTCTCGCACAACCTCGTCGCCCTCTGCACCACCGGCATCAGCCTCGCCTGGCCGACCACCGGTGTGGAAGGCGGCCCCGACCATGTCCCGCCGTACGGGTTGCGGAAGTGGCTCATCACCAACAACCACTTCCACAGTCCGTTCCAGGCCATCGTCACGCAGGGCGCCGAGGACAGCGACTTCCGCGGCGCGATCATCCAGGGCAACCTGCTCGACATCGGCCGGCGGCTGCTGATCGGCAGCCTGACCAACTCCACCATCAGCGGCAACATGGTGGAGAAGGCGGACAACGGGCCGATCATCGAGATCACCAGCGGGGGCCACAACCTGACCATCGGCGACAACGTCCTCGGCGGGTTCGAGCCCCCGCAGAACAACGGACCGTGCGCCATCCAGTTCTCCAGCGGCGTCACCGCGCACAACGTCACCATCAGCGGGAACACCTTCAACTGGCTCAACCACTCGCCCATCCGATTCGAGAACGACGCGAGCAAGATCACCATCGCGAACAACTCGTTCGACAACTGGAACCTCGACGCCAAGGCCGACGCCGCGGCGATCAGGGTGGCCGGGAAAGCGAGCGCGTTCAGCGTCATCGGCAACGTCATCTCGGCCGATCCGGCCGGCCGGCCACCGATCCTGACCACCGGCGGATTGCACGACTCACACGTCATCGGAAACGCCTCTGAGAAGGTGCCGCTGGTCGCGGGCACAGTGGGGGCGGACTCGTTCGTGCAGGCCGGCCCGGGCCGGTTCAACCGGATCGAGGTGGCCGGGCCGCTGGGAGCGGCGGCCAAGGTGGTCAGCACCTCGACCGGGTCGATCAAGGTGGGCGAGGACCGCTACGGCTCGTTCGTCGTCGAGGGCAACAACGCCAACCCGGGCGTCAAGGGCGGGCTGCGAGTGGTCCCGGTCAACTCGTCGGGATCGGCCGCCACCGAGTTGCTGTGCTCGACCACGTCCACCAATGAGCTGGTCTCCATGGTCTCCAATGCCACCGGGCTGGTTCCCCCCGCCGACAACGTACGCGATCTGGGCAGCGCGGATCGACGAATGCGAACCGTGTACGCCCACCAGGTGGTCCTGGCCGAGCACACGCCGGACAAACTGCCGAGCGCGGCCGACCACGCCGGAGGCCTCGTCTTGATCCACGACCCGAAGACCGGCAAGCGCGGCCTCGCTCTCTCCGACGGCGGATCCTGGCGGAACGTCGTCCTCGGCGCCGAGGTCTGATCAAAAGGAGGTGATCCGGTTCGCATGGCGCTGATCCAGCTCGCTCCTGATGCGCGGCCGACCGTCTGGCGGGGCAGCCTGGCGTGGACGGAGGAGGGCGGCTCATGGCAACCGTGGCGGCTGCCACCGGACCGGATCGCCACCGCCCACGCTCCGGACCTGGCCACGCGTGCGCGAATGCCGGCCGGCGTCCGCGCGGTCGTCCGTACCGACGCGACCGCGCTGGAACTGCGCACCTACGCCGTAGACGATGATGTGACATCGCTGGACGTCGTCGTGGACGGCGCGCTGTGGCGGCGGACAGCACTTACCGCAGGGGCGGTGACAAGCCACGTCACGTTGCCGCCCGGCACCAAGGCCATCGAGGTTTGGTTACCCCAATTCGGCGAGATCCGGATAGGACCCCTTGTCCTGCACGGCGCCACGTACGCCACCGCCGCCGCGGATGAGGAGTTCCGCTGGGTCACGTATGGAAGCTCGATCACGCAGTGTCGTTCAGCTTCCGGCCCGAGCGAGACGTGGCCCGCGCTGGTCGCTCGACGCCTCGGCTGGGATCTCACCTGTCTCGGATTCGCCGGGGAGTGCCACCTCGATCCCATTGTCGCCAGGGCGATCACGCGTACGCCCGCGAACCTGATCTCGCTGTGCCTCGGGAGCAACATCTACGGCACCGCGAGCCTCGGCGCACGGACACTCACCGGCCAGGTGTCGGGGTTCATCCAGACGATTCGCGATGCGCATCCACACGTGCCGATCGCCGTGATCTCGCCGATCGTCTCACCGCACCGTGAGCGGCTGCCCAACCAGGCGATGATGACCCTCGACGACGTTCGCGGCGCCGTCACGGACGCCGTGACCACGCTGCGTCGATGCGGCGAGTCCAAGCTCCACCTCGTCAGCGGCCCGAGCGTCTTCGGACCTGACGATGTTCACCTCCTGCTGCCTGACTCCCTGCATCCGAACGCCGATGGCTACCGCCTAATGGCCGAGCGACTCGCCCCCCGCCTGGCAGCCCTCGTGCCTGATCGGGCTGTGAATGCCGGTGGGCCATGTGCGTCCGGTGGCGCTCGCTCGTCGGACTTTGGCTCCCATCTGACCTAGATCATCGTTGTGCCCACGTGGGCACACCGGGTCGACAAGAGCCGGCAGAACACTGTGCAGCCCCTTGCGACACGGTCGCCGTGAGCAGCGGAATCCCTTCGGCCATCTGGAGCTCGACTACCCGCCGCCGCGCCGCCGTCCGGCCGTGATCCGAGTGACCGCGTAGGGGCGTGGCGACGTCGGCCCAACGAAGGACGCGATGGCAGTGAGGTTTATCACCGTCATCCACGCCTAATCGTTGTCACACCCCCCGGCCCGATTCCGTCTTGTGAGTAGGCAAGGTTAGGGGTCCTCAGATGCGTTCGTTGGTAGCCAGGCGCCGCTCGTTTCAGTTCTCCCACTGGTCGTTCATGTTCGCGGAGATCGCCATCTGGTCATTCGTCGTCCTGACGGTGACCGGGGCGGTAATGATGCTGTTCTACAACCCCAGCATGTCCCAGGTGACCTATGACGGCTCGTACGGCCCGCTGCGCGGACACCTCGTCAGCAAGGCCTTCGACTCGACCATGCGGCTGAGCCTGGAGGTGCGCGGCGGCCTGCTCATCCGCCAAGTCCACCACTGGGCGGCGCTCGTCTTCGTGGCGGCCGTCGTGCTGCAGCTGCTGCGTATGTTCCTCACCGGCGCGTTCCGCCGCCCGCGCACCCGGCAGTGGCTGATCTGGGTGACGCTGCTCGCGCTGGGCATGGCCGCGGGCGAGAGCGGCAACGCCCTGCCTGACGACATGCTGTCGGGTGGGAGCCTGTGGCTGATCATGTCGGTGGTGCAGTCCATCCCCGTGGTGGGAACCTGGGCGCTGTCGCTGCTGTTCGGCCCGGACTTTCCCGGCGACAGCATCATTCAGGTCATGTACGGGGGGCACCTGCTGATCTCGGTCGTCATCGCCGCGCTGCTGATCGCCCGCGAACTGCTGGTGCGGCGGCACGGCCACTCCCAGTTCATCGCCTCGCTGCCCACGCGGCCAACCGCACGCCCGGCGATGGCGCTCGCGACGATCGGCATGCTGATCATTCTCGGGTTCGGGTTCCAGATTGCGCCCATCTGGCTGTACGGCCCCGCCAAGCCGACGCAGATCTCGGCAGGCTCGGTTCCAGACTGGTACATGGGATTCCTCGACGGCGCCCTGCGCATCATGCCCGGGTGGGAACTCACCCTCGGGGACTCCACGCTCAGCCTCGCGGTCCTCGTCCCCACACTGGTGATACCCGGGGTCTTCTTCACCGCCCTGGCCGCCTACCCGGCAGCCGAGCGCTTCCTCCTCTCGCGACGCAGCCGCCGCGACACGCTGGGCCGGCCCAAGACCACGAGCCGCTTGGCCCGCGAGACCCTCGCGCACGACCTGCTCGACCGGCCACGCGAGACGCCGGTGAAGACGGCCGTCGCGGTCGCCGGCGTCACGTTCTACGGCCTGCTGTGGGCAGCCGCGGCCAACGACCAGATCGCCCACCAGTTCCACCTCGCCGTCGAGACTGTGACGGTCTTCTTCAGGTTCGCCGTGCTCATCGGCCCCGTCGTCGCCTTCGTCATCACCCGGGGGATCTGCCTCGCACTCCAGCAGACCGATCGCCACGTGGCCGAGCACGGAGCGGAGACCGGGATCATCACGCGCTCCCCGGACGGCGGCTTCCACGAAAGGCCGGCGCCGCCGCAGCAAGAGCGCCGGGAGCCGGCGATCACCTCAGGAAGATGAAGAGTCGGTTTCGTCGATGAGTAGCAGCGGAGTGTCGGTGAGAAGTAGCAGCACCACGCGAGGGGAAAGCCCACCCGGGCACGGAGAGATCCCGCCCGGTGACCCAGGGCGAGATCTCCGCGGCGATGGTTGAGGCTCAGGTGAGCGCCCTGCGCCTGACAGCGACAAGGCCGGCCGCGGTGAGGACGGCGGCGATGCCTGTCATGATCAGGATGGCTGTGACCGTGAAGGGCTCGCCAGAGATGACCATGGGCAGGTTGGGGTAGGGCACGGCGTACTTGGCGATCCAGTAGTCGATGCCGAGTATCGGCCCGAGCACCTCGCCGAAGAGGTTGACGAACAGGAAGGCCGCCCAGGAGATCGCGGCCGCGGCGCGGGGCAGCAGGCCGAAGGCCAGGATGCCGACCCCGGCCAGGACCCAGGTGGCGGGTACTTGCACCAGGGCGCCCGCGAGCACCTTGCCGGGTGCCCCCGCCACCACGCCCATGGTCAGCCCGGCGGCGGTGAGGATCAGGGCGCTGCCGGCCAGTGCGAAGAGCAGATGGCCGGCGACCCACCGCACGCGGGAGACAGGGGTGGACAGGAGCAGTTCGGCGCGGCCGGAGATCTCCTCGTTGCGCAGCCGCAGCAGGGCCAGCAGCGGGTAGAGGGCCGAGACGTAGCCGAGGCTGAGCACGATGAGCCACAGGTAGGCGTCGGTCATGCCGGCCTCGGGCGAGGCGGTGTAGCGGCGGAAGAACTCCTCCACCGCGGCGCCCTGCCGGGCGACCTCCTCAATGGAGGTGGCCAGGGCACCCAGGACCAGCCCGGCGATCGCGTACCCGGCGATCCAGCCACCGAGCAGGCCCTTCTGCAGCCGCCAGGCCAGGGCCAGCGGGCTGCGCAGCCGCTGCGAACCGGCCGGACCGGGACGCTCGGGGATCAGGCCGTGGCCCAGGTCACGCCGGGCGCGCAGCCGGTAGGCCAGCGCGAGGGCCGCGGCGGTGAAGGCGAGGCTGAGCAGCAGCACGGCCACGTTGTTGTCCCCGTACGGCCGCGCCAGGTGCGACCAGCCTTGCGGCGAGAACCACTTGAGTGCGCCGATGCCGCTGCCGTCGGCGACGAAGCGCAGCACGTAGCTGAGGCCCAGGCCACCGGCGGCCACGCCGATCGCGGTGCGGGCGGTCTGGGTGAGCTGGGCGGCCACCGCGCCCATGCCGGCGAAGACCAGGCCGACGGCGGTGATCGCGGCGCCGAAGGCCAGCGACCCCGCCGCGTCGGCGCCGGTGGCGGCCATGGCTGCGGCGGTGATCAGTCCGGCCAGGACGGCGGAGCCGCAGGTGACGGCGAGCGCGGCGGTCAGCGGCGCCAGGCGGCCGACCACCCCGGCGCTGACCAGTTCGGCGCGGCCCGACTCCTCCTCGCTCCGGCTGTGCCGGACGACGGTGAGGATCATGATCAGTCCGAGGATGGTGTAGATGGCGTCGGCGTTCTTCCAGACCGCCATGCCGGCCAGCGTGGCGGAGGGGATCTCGCCGGCGAACGCGGTCAGCGCCTGGTTCGCGGCCATCTCGCGGGCGAACGCGGCTATGTCGCCGATGCCGGTGGCGTACCGCTTGACCTGCCCTGCCGCGAGCGCGATGAGCAGCAGCAGCCAGAGCGGGACGATGAAGCGCTCGCGGCTCAGGGCGAGCTTGGTCAAGGTCCAGGTGCCGTTCATCGCTCCGCCTTCTCGCTCTCGTAGTGGCGCAGGAACAGGTCTTCCAGGGAGGGCGGAGTGCAGGTCAGGTCGCGCACGCCCACCCGGATCAGCTCGGCCAGCGCCGCGTCCAGCCGGGTGCGGTCCACCTCGAAGGCGATCCGGTTCCCCTCGACCCGCACCCCGTGCAGATCGGGCATCCGGGCGAGCCCGTCGGGCGGGGAGGCCAGCTCGGCGGTGACCTGGCTGCGGGCCAGGCCGCGCAGGCGCGTCAGCGGTCCCGACTCCACCGTCCGGCCCCGCCGGATGATCGTGACGCGGTCGCACAGCGCCTCGACCTCCGACAGGATGTGGCTGGACAGCAGCACGGTACGGCCGCGCTCCTTCTCCTCGGTCACGCACTGCTGGAAGACCGCCTCCATCAGCGGGTCAAGGCCGGAGGTGGGCTCGTCCAGGATGAGCAGTTCGGCGTCGGAGGCGAACGCCGCCACCAGCGCGACCTTCTGCCGGTTGCCCTTGGAGTAGGACTTGGCCTTCTTACGCGGGTCCAGCTCGAACCGCTCCAGCAGTTCCGCCCGCCGCGCCCGATCCAGGCCGCCGCGCAGCCGGCCGAGCAGGTCGATCACCTCGCCGCCGGTCAGGCCCGGCCACAGGTTCACATCGCCCGGAACGTACGCCAGTCGCTTGTGCAGCTCGGTGGCGTCCTTCCACGGGTCGCCGCCCAGCAGCGTCGCCCGGCCGCCGTTGGCCCGCAGCAGGCCCAGGAGGGTTCTGATGGTGGTCGACTTGCCGGCCCCGTTCGGACCCAGGAAGCCGTGGACTTCCCCGGCCCGCACGCTCAGGTCCAGCCCGTCCAGGGCCCGGGCCTGGCCGAAGGACTTGATCAGTCCCTCCACATCGATGGCCAGTTCCATGGTCGCCACGCTCCTCGTCTTGTTCCTTTTCGCTGGTCAAGACGGTAGAAGCTGCGATCATCCGGAGGTATCGGGCATGTGCCCCATTCGCTGCCCCTATTGCCCGCAGGCACAGTCAGTCGAGGTGCAGGCGTGCCAGCTCCGTCCGGGTGGAGACGCCCAGCTTGGGGAAGGCGCGGTAGAGATGGTGGCCGACCGTCTTGGGGCTGAGGAACAGCCGCGCGGCGATCTCCTTGTTCGTCGCGCCGGTCGCCGCGAGCCGTACCACCTGCAGTTCCTGAGGGGTGAGCTGGGCCACCGCGTCCGCCGCCGCCGCGGGGGCGGGACTCTCGCCGGCCGCGCGCAGCTCGGCGCGGGCGTGCTCGGCCCACGGAGCCGCGCCGAGCCGCTCGAACCGCTCCAGCGCTTCGCGCAGGTGGCCGCGGGCCTCGGCCTTGTGCCGCTCGCGGCGCAGCCACTCCCCGTACAGCAGTTCGGTACGGGCACGTTCGAACGGCCGGGCCTCGCCCTGCAGCTCCAGCGCCCGCGCGTACAGCGCGCCGTCCGCGGTCACCAGCGCGCGGCAGCGCAGCACGAGCCCGTCCTCCCAGGGCAGACGTGCGGCGGCCGCCCACTGCTCCAGCCGGGCCAGCGGTTCGGCGGCGCGTTCCGGGCGGCCGAGCCGCACGGCGGCCTCCACCTGGTCGGCCGCGAAGTGCACGCCGGGTCCCACGTGCTGGATCGGGCCGCGGGTGGCCGTTTCCAGCCGGTCCAGCGCCGCCTCGTAGCGGCCGCGGCCGAGGTCGAGCAACGCCAGCGCCCACTCGCACCACGCGGCGACAAGCGCGTTGGCGTGCGCCGGGAGACGCTGAAGGTTCCGCTCGGCCAGCCGCGCGCCGCGTTCGTCGCCGCGGACGGCGGCGACGTACGCCAGCAGCGCCTCGGCGTGGGCCGCGCGGCTGGGCTGGCCGATGTCCTCGGCGATGCGCAGGGCCTCGGTGGCGGACTGCAGCGCGTCGCGATGACGCCCGAGGTTGGTCTCGGCGGTCGCCAAGGTGCACAACACGGCCGGCAGCCAGCCGATGGCTCCGCTCGCGCGGCTCTCCTCCGCCAGGTCCGCCATGATGTCGCGGGTGTCGTCGTAGTCGCCGGTCAGCAGTGCCTGCAGCGCCACGTTGAGCCGCAGCCCCGGCGGCCCGCTTCTGCCCTGTGCGATGTGCTCGCGCAGCAACGCCACGCCCTCGGCCGCGTCGTGGGAGTACAGTTTCAGCGCCCCGCCGATGGAGTCGACGAGCTTGTCCCTGACCGGATCCGGCGGCAGTTCCTTGAGCATCCGGTGGGCCTGCGCCACCCGTGCGGGGTCACCGGCCGACCAGGACGCCCGCGTCGCGTCCGCCAGCATCGACGCGGCGCAGTCCGCGTCGAGCGGCGCGACCTGGCGCGCCGCCGCGACCAGCACCTCGTGAACCGTGCGCAACGAGCCGTGCTCGAATTCCACCCGGGCCCGCACGGTCGCGATGCGCGCCAGCGCGCGGGCGTCCTCGGTGAGCCGCAGTGCCTGCCCGGCCAGGTGCCGGGCGCGATCGGGCAGTCCCGCGTCCACGGCGATCTCAGCGGCCAGCGCCAGCCGTCGCGCTCGTCCCGCCTCCTCGGAGGTGAGCCGGGCGGCCCGTTCCAGCGCCGCGACGGCTGTCGCGTGCCCCGATCGCCGGCTGGCACGCAGGGCCGCCGCCTCCAGGTCCGCCGCCACCTCCTCGTCGGGTCCGGTGGCGGCCGCCGCCCGGTGCCAGGCCGCGCGGTCAGGGTCGCCGGCCAGCGCCTCCGCGAGCGCGGCGTGCGCGGCCAGCCGGTCGGTGAACGGCGCGCCCCGGTAGGCGGCCGTACGGATCAGCGGGTGCCGGAAGACGACCCTCTGTTCCTCTACGGTGATCAGTCCCTCGCCCTCGGCCGCCGCCAGCGCGTCTGCTTGCAGCCCGAGACCGGTCATGGCGCGCAGCGTGGCCGCCAGCGCGCCGCTCTCCTCCGCCGCTGCGACCAGCAGTGCCGTACGGACCGGCGCGGGCAGCTTGGCGATGCGCCGCTGATAGGCGTCCTGCAGACGGTGCGGCAGCGGCAGCGGCCCCGGGTCGCCGGCATCGGTCCGGGGCAGTTCGAGCAGGGCCAGGGGGTTGCCGTCGGCCTCGGCCAGCACCCGGTCGCGTACGTGCGAGGGCAGGTCCGGAGCATGTTCGGCCAGCACCGCCCGTGCGGCCACCGGATCCAGCCGCCCCAGCTCCAGTTCGGGCACGCCCGGCAGGGCGACCCCCTCCCGGGCCGCGAACAGCAGGAACACCCCCTCGGCCGCCAGCCGGCGGGCGGCGAACGCCAGCGCCTCGGCCGACGGCCGGTCCAGCCACTGGGCGTCGTCCACCAGGCACAACACGGGCCCGTCCGCGGCCAGCTCCGCCAGCAGCGACACCGTGGCCAGACCCACCAGGAAGCGGTTGTCGCCGCCCGGTGCCGCCAGGCCCAGCGCCGCCCGCAACGCCTCCGCCTGAGGGCCGGGGATGCCGGGCAGGTGCCGCATCGCACCGGACAGCAGGGACTGCAGCGCCGCGAACGGCAGCTCCGCCTCACTCTCCACACCCGTGCAGCTCAACACCTGAAACTCCTGATGTGAGCCCGCCCACCGCAGCAACGCCGACTTGCCGCCGCCCGGCTCACCCAGGACCACGACGGCACCACCTCGGCCGGACGCGATCTCCGCCAGGAGCCGGCCGAGCTCGCGCTGCTCTGGCTCCCGCCCGTACAACATCAGGCTCTCCTGCCCTCGCATGTCAACTGACCTTGACGCGCGGGCAGCATACGCGTCCCGGTCGGTCGCTGCAGCCCTCCGCACTGAGTTCTTCCCGCGACACGAGGATGATCGCCACTTCTCACCCCGCGTCGAGATCGTCGACAGTGCGGCCGTCGGCGGTGGTGATGGCTGTCAGAGCCCGTTCGGCCAGGGCGCGGAGATCTTGGTGCGGTTTGGTGACGCCGGTCTGGCATCCCCGATCGCCGGAGACGCTTGCTCACTCCAGACGGCGCGGTGCTCAGTCGATGATCGCCGGGAAGTACGGGTCGGGCTCCCAGTCGTCCTCGAAACCCGACTCCTCAGGATCACAACAGTCCTCCCACTCTTCGAGTCCCCGGCGGTCGTCGGTGTTGACTTCGACTCCGGCATCGGTGAACCGGGTGCGGATCCGTTCGGTCATCTCCTCCGACATGTAATGGTGGTGCAGGTCGAGCCGGTCCAGGTTGCGGAAGATCGGGGTGTCCAGAAGGACACGGGCGCCCTTGTCGGTGAGGGTGCCCAAGGACAGGTCGAGGGCGGCCAGTCGGCGAGTGATGGGGGCGTCGGCCAAAGCGGTGACCAGCTCGTCGGTGTCCTGGCCGTTGCGCAGACCGAGGTACTTCAGAGCGGGGAAGGCCGAGCCCGGCAGCAGCGGTGCCAGATCGGCGGGTCTGGCGCCGTCGTTGTCCGCCGAGCCGAGGAAGAGCTCCAGGTGCTCCAGCGCAGGGAGCTCGGAGGCCAGAACGCTGCGCACCACGACTGGATCCAGCCGGTGGGACTGAAGCGTCAGGCGGCGCAATCCTTCGTGACGCGGTACGTTCCACGCGAGCCGGAAGGCCCCAATCGCTGGGAACGCCATGTGGTCGGCCCCCCGGACGGCGAATTCGGTCAACCTGGGAAAGGTCGCCAACAGTGGTGAGACGTCGGTCTGTGCGACCCAGGAGATCTTCCTGGTCTCCGTCACGATGACCTCGCCGAAGAACAGCGCGCTCAGCGCGGGAAACTCCGCGGAACGCTCTATCAACAGGTCGCGCACCTCGTCGGGCCTGTCGTTGGCCGGCCCGGGATTCCAGCAGTCACCGATGATCAGTGCGGTGATGACCGTGGTGTCGATCTCGCCGATAAAGCGCTCAAGGTAATTCCGGAAGCATTCTTCGTCCCCGCCGCTCTCCAACCGCAACCGCCACGCGAATGCGCTTGGGTCGGCTTTCGCCGCGGCGAACCGCTCATCGGTAGGCAGCGAGTCGGGTTTGGGGCGGCCCTCCTTCTCCGCCTCGAACCCGGCATGCAGCAACTTGACGGCGAGCGCCTCCGTGGACAGGAAGTCGATGGTCTCCAGCCCTGCGAATTCGCGCATGTACCTAAGGTTTGGCATGTGTAGCCTTCCGATCGTTTCGGGATCAGAAACGACAAACGTCGAAAGATCAGGGGCCTTGGCAGCCGGGCCGGCATGGGCATTGCCGGTCAACCCTAGAGAGCGGCGGTATGTGTGGGGTATGCCGATGATCGATCCACCTTGACAGCCGGGCGAGGGGCGAACCGCCCTGGTGGCCTCGCTCTCTCGCCCGCTCCCGCTTCGGGCGGGTTGACGGCAGACGCGAGGGTCAGGCGGACGAGGATGCGCGCGAAGCCTGAGCTCGTGGCGGGACCGTCGTGCAATTAACGTGCAATTGAACAGGGTGACGCGCGGTCACTCACGTCCAGCCGTACGCCCGGCTCAGCGCCTCGACAAGCCATGATCGATGCAATTCCCAAGCTGACGGAATTGGCCTGAGGATCTTCGAAACACACCGAGATCACCCTGCCGGCCCACACGCTCCGTCACCATCGAATTCGTGCCAGAGCCATTGACCGGACGGACCCGTTGAGCGCGAGGATGGTCGTGATTCAGAACTCCAGTCTGTACATGACGGCCATGCGCCGCATCACGGGAAGCTTCCGGGCTGCCCAGACCAGGGCCCGGTAAGGAGCGCGAAGGCGCTCGTAGCCCTGGAGATCGAAGGCGCTGACGGCGTCGGTGCAGCGCAGACGGGGATGGATCGAGACCAGCTCGTCCGCGCCGTCGATACCCCAGTACAGGGTCGCCTTGGCGACCTGGACCGGCTTGTTGACTTTCTGCATCTTGATGCCGCGCGTGCTGAAGGCGTCGAAGACGAGCTGACCGGAGGGGAAGTGCTCGACGATGCGCCGCAGCAGCTCCCGGCCCTCCCCCTGGCGCAGGTACATAGTCAGCCCCTCGGTCACGACAAGCACCGGCAGGTCGCCGGACACCTGCTCCAGCCAGCCGGGCGGGGTCACCGAGGAGGCGATCAGCTCGTAGCCGTCGCGCTCGGGGAAGAGCTTGCGGCGCAGCTCGATGACATCGGGGTAGTCCACGTCGAACCAGCGCACCGACGGCCCCGGGTCGACCCGGTAGACGCGGGTGTCCATGCCGCAACCCAGGTGGAGCACGATGGCCTCGGGATGATCTCGGAGGAACTCCCGCGTCCACATGTCGAAGTGCAGGCTGCGGATCGCCACGGTGGCCGCATCGCCGCGCTTGATGCCCACCTTGGTGAAGTCGAAGTCGATCTTGTTGATCGCGTCCAGGGCCATCGTGTCGTGCAGGACCGAGTCGGGGGACTGGGCGTCGACGGCCTTGCCGTACAGAGTGGCCAGCATGGTGGCGGGCGCGCCGGTGAAATCGATCTTCTCCATAGGCTCACGCTACGCCTGAAACACGTCACGACCGCGTGATATCGGCGTATGGAATCTGTTCCCGGATAGTCGTGGATGCCTTAGTTCGGTCGGGTGGACGTGGGAGCCCACCTGCGCCGCCCCTGCGCGTCGACGTCACCGCCGAACCGGCCATCGAGCCACTGCATCGAGCGCACGTGGAACGCGATCCGCACGGAAGCCGTTGCAGATAGTGGCGAACGACTTGCTGGGAGTCTCTCCCGAGTCGCTGTCCCCCTGTCGCGCCTAACCCCCGTAGTCTCGCGCTGATTGGATCACCGTTCGCCCGCCGTCTCCCACGGCAGCGCCTGGTGGCCTAATCGCCGCCGGGAGTGTGCGGGGATCTGCGGCCCCTGCTCGGCGAACGTCTACCACGAGTAAGACGCCTGGTCACAGCACCAGCGCCGCCGAGCCGGCGATCATCTGATCAGTGATCCCTCAGGAAGGCGAGCGCGTCGGGGGCGAACCGCTTGTCGGTAAAGGTGCCGCTGTGGCTGCGGCCCGGGTAGACGATCAGCTGTGCGTCGGGGACGCCGGCCGCCGTCTGCCTGGCCAGGTCCAGCGGGTAGACGACGTCCTTCTCGCCGTGGATGAGCAGCGTTGCCGCCTTGATGTCGGCCAGTCGCCCGCGTAGGTCGAAGCCGTCCTCGGCGTTGAGTACGGTCGCCGCGTCCGTGTGGTCCTTGGCGCCGTCCGACAACCACAGGAGCCCGGCGAGCAGCCACCGCCCGACCGGTGACTCGGTGACGACCTCGGCCAGCGCCGGGCTGGGGCGCCTGCCCTGGCGCACCCTGTCGATGTACGCCCGCTGGGCCCGCTTGCCGACTGGGCCGAGGGTGGCCGCCGTGCCGCCGAGAACCAGCCGATCCACCAGGTCGGGATGGTCGGCAGCGAGTTGGAGGGCGATCGACCCGCCGGTGGATATGCCGAGTACGTTGGCCGGCCCCTTGATCGCCCCGGCATAGAGGGCAGCCAGTTCGGCCATGGTCGTGGTCGGCGGCAGGCCCGGCGGGCGGTTGAGCAGGTGAACGGTGAAGTGCTCGGTGAACGGCTTGATCAGCCGCATGGTGGACCAGAGGGCGAGTCCCTTCGGGTTGGCGGCCTCGGGGGTGTAGAGCAACACGACCAGGGGAGGGCCGTCGCCGATCGTCAGATTCAGCATGAGGTGATCCCCTCCGTTACAGCGTCGATCAGGCGGTCCATGACCGCCGGGTAGCTGTCGGGCCCCAGGTGCTCGGCGTGCAGGGGGGTGAGCAGCACCGCGCGGAGCACGCCGAGCAGCACTTGTGGGTCGCCCTCCAACCGCGTACTGATGAACTCCAGCAGGTCACTCATGGGCCCGCCGGCCGCTGCGGCCATCCGCTCAGGAGTGAGCCGGGCGGCCACTGCGGCCATTTCCTCGGGGTGGGTCATCAGTCGCCGGTACAGCGGGTTGGTGTCGAGCTCGGTGACCGTGGCTCGAAGGAAACGCCGCAGAGCGTCGCGGGTGTCGGTGCCCTTGCGCAGGCCCTCGTCGATGACCCGCCGTCTGATCTCCTCGCTCTGCCGTAGGGCGGTCTCGAAGTAGAGGTCCTCCTTCGAGTCATAGAAGGAGTACAGCGAGGCCTTGGCGATCCCCGCGGGAGCGGTCAGCTCCTCGATGGACGTCTTGCGCAGACCCTGGGTCGAGAACAGGCGGGTCGCGGTGTCGAGCAACTGCTCAGCGATCCGCGCCCGCTCTGTTTCTGAGAAGACCGGAGACATATTTTTATCCATATGAACAGTTTGTTTATTTGTTCATATGCTAGCGGGCGGGCCGGCAGCGCGCGCGTCAGAAATCCATCCGTACTCGTTGACGGGTGCCGTAGCGCCTTGTTCCACACCTGATGGCCGGTGTAGCGCGGATTGATCAGGATCGCGCGTACGGCGCGCTTCGACCAGGCCGATCCCTCTGTCCGGGGGCATCCCGTCTCCTTCCGCCCACGACCGGGCCGGAACCGGCGCCGAGCGGCTGTGGCTCGAGATTCATGTTAGACACTAACAAATGATAGTTTCTAACATGTGATTGATCGGGCAAACCTGCGCGAGCGCCGGAAGATGCGCACACGTCGATCCATCCAGGAACACGCGATGCGGCTCTTCCTCGAGCGCGGCTATGACGCCACGACCGTCAGTGACGTGGCGGCCGCAGCCGAGGTCTCGTCGATGACGGTGTTTCGCCATTTCCCTACCAAAGAAGATCTCGTCCTGTCCGACGACTACGATCCGCTGATCGCGGATCGGATCAAGTCGCAGCCGCCCGACGAGCCGCTGATGCGGCGAATGGCGGCGAGTCTGCTTCAGGGTGTCGCCGGGCTGTCGGCCGACGATCGAGAACTGCTGCTGGCCCGGCTGCGCCTCACCCTGGCCACGCCCGCGCTGCGAGCACGGCAGCTGGACAACCAGTACGCGACCCAAAGGGCCATCGTCGAGGCGCTGCGCAGCGACCCCCCCGACCCCGATCAGGAGTTTCGGCTATGGGTCAGCGCCGGTGCGTGCCTGGCCGCCGCGGCCGCCGCGATCATCCGCTGGGCGGAGCAGGACGGGCGCCTCGACCTTGGTGAGCTGATGGCATACGCCCTGGCCATCGTGACCGGCGAGGACGGAAACCCGCCTCACCCATCGCCTGGTCGGCACTGACAGACCCCGTTCGGCGGGGCGCGGGGCTCTCATGTCCAGCCCTGACCTTCCGCGTGCGTCGCCGCCTTTCTCTTGTCTCAGCAGAGGAGAGTCCCCCATGCCTCGTGACAGCCAATGCGTCTACCGAAGCACCGCAGGACAGCAAGCCATCACCGACTGGTGCACCGGCCAATTGGACCGGTGGCCGATAGCGCACCAGCGGCACTGGATCTCCACCAGCGCGGGGCAGACCCATCTGCTGACCGCGGGATCGGGTTCACCCGCGGTCGTGCTGGTGCCCGGCACCAACGCCAACGCCGCGACCTACCTGCCTTTGGCCACGGCACTGGCCGCACGATGGCCGACGCTCATCGCCGATCTCCCCGGCCAACCAGGGCTGAGCGCCGCTGATCGCCCCCGCCGGGACCGGCTCACCTGGTACGGGCGGTGGCTGGGAGAGGTGCTCGAGGAGACAGAGACCGAAGAAGCGATCGTGGTCGGCCATTCCCTGGGCGGTGCGATCGCCCTGGCCTGCGACTCGCCGCGCATCGCGGCGCGCGTGCTGCTCTCCACCGGCGGTCTGACCCGCCTGAGAGTCGGCACCGCGATGCTCGCCGCGACCCTGCCGTGGATGATGCGCCCCACTCAGGCGCACAGCGCCGCCCTACTGCAGCAGTTTCTCGCCCCCGGGCACATCCCGCCCGCCGTTCTCGTCGACTGGTACACCCTCGTCGCGCGAAACTGCCGCTCCAGCCTTGCGCCACCCGCCCTGCCGGCACAGACGCTCCTGCAACGGCAGTCCGTCCCGTGTCTGGTGGCCACCGGCGAACACGACGCGTTCGTGCCGCCCCAGCGACTACGCCCAGCAGCCCTGCGCCACCTCGCCACCCGGCTGCGGGTCATCCCCGCAACAGGACACCTCGCCACCGACGAGCAGCCGCAACAGGTCGTCTCCCTCGTTGAGGAGATCTCCCGAGCTCTCCTGCGATGACTCCCCCGCTGGGCCGCCAGGCTCCACTCGTACAGGGAGCGGTGGGACACCGGCGTTCACTTCTGATCGGACGGCAAGGCCTGGAGGAGGCGATAGCCGATATCGCCGGCGAGCAGGCGCCAACGGCCTGGACGCTCGGCTGCCAGCTTGCGCCGAAGGGATCCGAGGTAGAGCCGCGCCACCGACTCCTCGTCGGACCGCCCGGGGCCCCACACCTCAAGGATCAACTGCTGTACGGTGACCGACCGGCCGGCCTGATCCATCAGGGCGGCGAGGATCCGTCGCTCGATCGGCAAACAGCCGACCCCGGTGTCGTCGTCGGCTGCCTCAGTGTCCGGTCGGCCCCGCCGGCGAGACAGGGGGCCGATGGCGTCCACCAACCGGTCGGCCCTGACGGGCTCGCTCAGGCAGTCATCGGCCCCCGCCTCGTAGGCCTCCAGCCGATCCAGAAAGCTCGCGTCCTCGATCAACACGATCACCGATGCGCCTGTGGTGGCGCGCAACTCGGCGACCTGCGTTCCCGTCGGGGCTGCCTCGCCGGCACTGAGTACGGCGACCGCCGTGTGACGATCGCCTGGCTCTCCTCCGGTGGTGTCCACCGTGTACCCGCTGCCCACCAGCGCCTTGGCGAGCGGAGAGACCCACGGTCGCGCCGTGTCCGTCAGTAGCACCCGTGGCCATTGGGGCTCCTCGTCCGTTCTCCGCATGGCCCCATGTTCGCGCCTGTCGTTGCGGCAGAAACGATTTCATACGCCATTTGGATGGCAACCCAGCCAATAGCTACGCGTTCTTGACGCGTACGCGTCCGTGCGGCAGCGCGGCCAGGCCGCCGATGACCGTGAGCCTGTGCTGGTCGCCGCGATCGACAAGCTCCTTGGGCTTGGTCAGCGCAGCAGTCATGAGAACGCTCCTGAAAGGGGGATCGTCGCCCTGCTCACCCTGCTGATCGAGATGCTCCCATGAGATGAGAGGAGCGCCGCGGGTGCGGCGCTCCTCTCACGTTCACGGGGGATGCTAGGGGGTGAACCGGTAGCCCATGCCAGGCTCGGTGATCAGGTGGGCCGGGTGGGCCGGGTCGGGTTCGAGCTTGTGGCGCAGCTGGGTCATGTACTGCCGCAGGTAGTGGGTCTCCTTGACGTACCTCTCCCCCCACACCTCGGTCAGCAGTTGCCGCTGGCTCACCAGCTTGCCCGGGTTGCGCAGCAGGATCTCCAGGATGTGCCATTCCGTGGGCGTGAGACGAACCTTGCCCGAGACGGTCTTGTCGGTCAGGTCGACCATGTGTTCGCCGATCTGGACGCTGGCCAGCTGGGCCTGATAGAGCACCGTCCGTCTGGTGACAGCGCGAACCCTGGCCAGCAGTTCGTCGATGCCGAACGGCTTGGTCACGTAGTCGTCGGCCCCGGCGTCCAGCGCCTCCACCTTGTCCCGGTTGCCCGCCCTGCCGGACAGCACGATGATCGGCACGCTGGACCAGCCGCGCAGGCCGTGGATGACGTCCACGCCGTCGAGGTCCGGCAGGCCGAGATCGAGAATGACCAGATCCGGTGAGCCGTCGGCGGCCTGACGCAGGGCGGCGCTGCCGTCGGCGGCGGTCTCCACCTCGTAGCGCCGGGCGATCAGGTTGATCCGTAGCGCTCGAAGGATCTGCGGTTCGTCATCGACGATGAGGACGCGCGTCACACCATCACCGTTCTCTCGAGAAGATGGGCAATGCGAGGATCATGGTGAGGCCTCCCCCTGGCGTCTCATCGGGTACGAGGGTGCCGCCCATGGCCTCCGCCAACCCCCGGGAAAGGGCAAGGCCGAGGCCGACACCGGTGTGGTTGTCGCGGTCACCCAGCCGTTGGAAGGGCAGGAAGACCCGGTCGTGGGCATCGGGCGGGATGCCGGGGCCCCGGTCGATCACGCGGATCTCCACATGGCCGCCGTGCCAGCTCGCGGTGATGAGTGCCTTCGCGTCCGGTGGGCTGTAGCGGATCGCGTTGGCCATCAGGTTGACCAGGACACGTTCGAGCAGCGCGGGGTCGGCGGCGATCTCGGGCAGCTCGATGGAGACGTCGCCCTCGACCCGCTCACGGAGCGGCCCGAGGTCGTCGATCGAGCGGGGCACGACCTCCTCGAGCGCCACGGCCTGCAGCGCCAGGCCCAGGACACCTGCCTGCAGGCGGCTCATGTCGAGCAGGTTCGCCACCAGGCGGTCCAGGCGGTCCAGCGACTCGTCGGCGGTGGCCAGCAGCTCGCGGTGGTCCTCGGGGCTCCAGTCGATCTCGTCGTTGAGCAGGCTCTCCACGGCCGCCTTGGCCGAGGCGAGGGGAGTGCGCAGGTCGTGGCTGACGGCGGCGAGCAACGCGGTGCGCATCTTGTCCGCCTCCGCCAGGGGTTTGGCCCTGTCGGCCTGCTCCTCCAGCCGATGCTGGCGCAGCGCCACGGCGATCTCGGCGGCGAACGCCTCCAGCACCCGCCGATCGGAGGCGTTGAGGAGCCCGCCACGCGCGGCGAGGACCAGGTCTTCGTCGATCACCACGTCGGTGTCACCGGCCGACGGCGTCGTGCACGGCGTGCCACCGGTCGTCGCGACGACCCGCCACGCGGCAGGGTCGGTCTGGTCGTCCGGCGCCCTGCCGGTGTCCGGCAACCGTTCCAGCAGCGTCACCGAGGTCAGCGCGAACGTCTCACGCAGACGGGTCAGCAGCGTCGACACGGCGGCCTCGCCGCGCAGGACGTGCCCGGCAAGCGTCGAGAGCACCTCCGCGTCCGCGGTGGCACGCGCCGCTTCTCTGGTACGGCGCGCCGAGAGATCCACGATCGTGCTCACCGCCGCCGCCACGAGCACGAACACGAACAGCGCGAACAGGTTCTCAGGATCGGAGATGGTGAACTCGCCCAGCGGCGGAGTGAAGAAGAAGTTGAGCAGCAGCGACCCGCCCACGGCTGCGGTGATGGCCGGCCACATGCCGCCGATCAGCGCCACCCCGACCGTTATGACCAGGAAGAAGAGGATTTCGCTTGGCAACGACAGATCGTTTCTGAACGGGATCAGCGCCGCCGTGAACGCGGGCATGCCCACGACCGCCACGATCCACCCGGCCAGCCGGCGCGTTCTGGTCAGCGCCGCCCGGTTACGTTCCGGGCGGCGTCTGCCCTTCTTCGCCTCGCCATGAGTGATCATGTGGACGTCGATCGAGCCGGACAGCGCGGTGGTCTCGACTCCGACGCCGCGGGAGAAGACCTGGGCGAACCGGCCGCGCCGGGAAGCCCCGAGCACCAGCTGGGTGGCGTTGACGCCCCGGGCGAAGTCGAGCAACGCGCGCGGAACGTCGTCGCCGACCACCTGGTGGTAGGTGCCGCCGAGCGACTCCACCAGGGTCCGCTGACGCGACAGGTTGGCAGGATCGCCGCCTGACAAACCGTCCGCCCTGGTCACGTGGACCGCGAGCAGGTCGGCGCCCTTGGTGCGAGCGGCGACGCGGGCCGCGCGCCGTACCAGCGTGTCGCCTTCTGGACCGCCGGTCAGGGCCACGACGACCCGCTCGCGCGCCTCCCAGGTGGTGGCGATGCCGTGCTCGGCCCGGTAGCGGTCGAGCTGCTCGTCGACCTTGCCCGCGGCCCAGAGGAGGGCCAGTTCTCTCAGGGCGGTGAGGTTGCCGACTCTGAAGTATTTGGACAAGGCGGCATCGACCTTCTCCGGGGCGTAGATGTTGCCGTGAGCCATCCTCCTGCGCAGGGCCTCGGGCGACATGTCGACCAGCTCGATCTGGTTGGCACGGCGCACCACCTCGTCAGGTACGGTCTCCCGCTGCGGGACGCCGGTGATCTGCTGGACGACGTCGTTGAGCGACTCCAGGTGCTGGACGTTGACCGTCGAGATGACATTGATGCCGGCGTCGAGGATCTCCTCGATGTCCTGCCAGCGCTTGACGTTCCTGGACCCCGGCACGTTGGTGTGCGCCAGCTCGTCGATGAGCGCGACCTTCGGAGCGCGATCGATGACGGCGTCCACGTCGAGTTCGGTGAAGCTCGCCCCCCGGTGGATCAGCGTCCGACGGGGGATCACCTCCATGCCCTCAAGGAGTTCCTCGGTGTGGGGGCGGCCGTGGGGGGGGGCCCGACCCCCCCCCCCCGCCCCGGGCGGGGGGGGGGGGGGGGGGGGGGGGGGGGCCCCCCCCCCCCCACGACCACGTCCCTGCCACGCTCCTTGGCCCGGCGGCCCTCACCCAGCATCGCGAAGGTCTTGCCCACCCCGGGCGCGGCGCCCAGGTAGACCCTCAGCCGCCCGCGTGGCATGTGTTACTCCTTGTCGAGTGCCAGGTTGAGCTCGAGCACGTTGACGGCCGGCTCGCCCATGAAGCCGAGCGCTCTGCCGGTGGTGTGCTCGCCGATGAGCTGCCCGACCTTGCCGGCGTCGATGCCGCGTTCCTTGGCCACCCGCTGCGCCTGCAGCTCGGCGTAGGCCGGGGAGATGTGCGGATCGAGGCCGGAGCCGCTGGCGGTGACCGCGTCGGCGGGCACCTTGACGTCGGCGATGTTCCCGCGCACCGGCACGGTACGGCCGGCCGCGTAGTCCTCGCCGGGCTTGCCGCACTCGACCTTGACGCCCTGGTGATCGGCGACGAAGGGCTGCGAGGGGCAGGCTTGGTTCACGCTGACCGCCCTGGTGGGAGTGCCGACGGCCGGGAAGACCTTCAGCACCGCGCCCACCCCGTCGGAGGTGCAGTACGGCCGCGCGCCGCTGACGCCCTCCAACTCGCCGATCGTCTTGGAGCGGGTGCAGACCTGGGTGAGCAGCGACTGCTTGCCCTCGTCCGGGTCTCCCTCGTCGTCCTTGGCGCCGGGCACCGGCAGGACGTCCACGACGTCCTCGGGTCCGAGGTTGCTCGCGGCGGTGGACAACATGTCGTATCCGTCACCGGCCGCCGACGGGCGGCTCTGGAAGTACTTCCTGACCGGGTTGCCGTCAGCGTCGGTGAATTTCTGACCGATGATCGCGCTGCCCACGTCCTTGCCGTCCTTCTGGACGATCTGGCCGTTGGCCTTGTCGTTGAAAAGCGCCTGGGCGACACCGGTCACCATGAGCGGGTAGATCGCGCCGGTGATCAGAGTCAGGACGACGACCGCGCGGATGGCGGCGATGTGCTGGCGGAGCCAGCTCGGTATGCGTTCCATTAAGACATCCCCGGAAGGAACTGGATGAGGAGATCAATGATCTTGATCCCGATGAAGGGGGCGACGATGCCGCCCAGGCCGTAGACGTAGAGGTTGCGGCTGAGCAGCTTCGACGCGCTCGAAGGCCGGTAACGCACGCCGCGCAGGGCGAGCGGGATCAACGCGATGATCACCAGGGCGTTGAAGATGACGGCGGACAGGATCGCCGACTGCGGGCTGGCCAGGCGCATGATGTTGAGCGCGTCCAGGCCCGGGTAGACCGCCGCGAACATCGCGGGGATGATCGCGAAGTACTTGGCGATGTCGTTGGCGATGGAGAAGGTGGTCAGCGCGCCGCGGGTGATCAGGAGCTGCTTGCCGATCTCGACGATCTCGATGAGCTTGGTCGGGTTGGAGTCGAGGTCGACCATGTTGCCCGCCTCCTTGGCGGCGCTGGTCCCCGTGTTCATGGCGACGCCGACGTCCGACTGCGCGAGAGCGGGGGCGTCGTTGGTGCCGTCGCCCGTCATGGCGACCAGGCGACCGCCCTCCTGTTCCTTCCTGATCAGGGCGAGCTTGTCCTCGGGCGTGGCCTCGGCGAGGAAGTCGTCCACGCCCGCCTCGTCGGCGATCGCCTTGGCGGTCAGCGGGTTGTCGCCGGTGATCATCACGGTCCTGATGCCCATCCGGCGCATCTCGTCGAACCGCTCGCGCATGCCCGCCTTGACGACGTCCTTGAGGTGGATGACGCCCAGGACGCGGCCCTTCTCCGCCACGACCAGGGGGGTGCCGCCCGAGGCGGAGATGGCGTCCACGAGCCCGCCGACCTGGCCGGTCGGGTGTCCGCCGTTGTCGCGCACCCACTTCATGACCGCGGTCGCCGCGCCCTTGCGGACCTCGCGGCCGTCCAGGTTCACCCCGGACATGCGGGTTTGCGCGGTGAACGGCACCCACTCGGCGTGCGAGAGCGCCCCGGGCTCGCGTTCGCGCAGGCCGTACCTCTCCTTGGCGAAGACCACGATCGAGCGGCCCTCGGGCGTCTCGTCGGCGAGGCTGGACAACTGCGCCGCCTCCGCGAGTTCCTGCTCGGATACGCCCGCCGCCGGCACGAACTCGCCCGCCTGCCGGTTGCCCAGCGTGATGGTGCCGGTCTTGTCGAGCAGCAGCGTGCTCACGTCGCCCGCGGCCTCGACCGCGCGGCCCGACATGGCCAGGACGTTGCGCTGGACCAGCCGGTCCATGCCCGCGATGCCGATGGCCGACAGCAGGGCCCCGATGGTCGTCGGGATGAGGCAGACCAGCAGCGAGATCAGCACGATGCCGGAGACGCCGTCTCCGGTCAGGGCGAGGGAGTCGGGAATGCCGGGGTTCTGACTCTTGGCCCAGATGGCCAGCGGCTGCATGGTCACGGTGGCGACCAGGAAGATGATCGTGAGCGCTGCCAGCAGGATGTTGAGTGCGATCTCGTTCGGCGTCTTCTGCCGGTCCGCGCCCTCGACGAGGGCGATCATCCGATCGATGAAGCTCTCGCCGGGTTTCTGGGTGATCTGGACGGTGATCTTGTCAGAGAGCACCTTGGTGCCGCCGGTCACCGCGGAACGGTCACCGCCGGACTCGCGGATCACTGGAGCGGACTCGCCGGTGATGGCCGACTCGTCCACGCTCGCGATGCCTTCGATCACGTCACCGTCACCAGGGATGATCTCCCCGGCCTCGACGACGACGATGTCGTTCTGCCGTAGCTCGGGCGCGGGGATCAGCTCACCGGTCTGCCTGCGCGCCATGGTGTCGGTCTTGGCCTTGCGCAGCGTCGCCGCCTGAGCCTTGCCGCGCCCCTCCGCGACGGCCTCGGCCAGGTTGGCGAAGACCACGGTCAGCCAGAGCCACACGACGATGGCCCAGGCGAAGAACGAAGGGTCCAGCACCGCCAGGACGGTGGTGAAGGCCGCACCGATCTCCACGATCAACATGACCGGGTTACGCCAGAGCGTGCCGGGGTTCAGCTTCTTGAGCGCGTCGGGCAGCGACCTGAGCATCTGCTTGGGATCGAGCAGACCGCCTCCGACCCTGCCGTTCTTCTTCTGCCCCGGTGTCTGCTCCGGGGCCTCGACCAGTTGGGTCGTCATTACAGGAGTCCTTCTGCGAGCGGCCCCAGCGCGAGCGCCGGGAGGAAGGTCAGGGCGACGAGGATGATCGTCACGCCGACGACCATGCCGACGAACTGCGGCCGGTGCGTCGGCAGCGTGCCGGCGCTTTCGGGTACGGGCTTCTGCCGGGCCAGCGAGCCGGCCAGTGCGAGCACGAAGATGATCGGCAGGAACCGGCCGAGGAGCATGCACAGGCCGAGCGCGACGTCGTACCACGGGGTGTTGACGGTGACGCCACCGAAGGCGGAGCCGTTGTTGTTCGACGCGCTGGTGAAGGCGTAGAGAATCTCCGAGAAGCCGTGCGGGCCCGTGTTGAGCATGGCCGCGAGACCCGCCTCGTTGCCCATCGCCACGGACGTGCCGACCAGCACGAGGATCGGGGTGACCAGGAAGTACATCGAGGCCAGCTTGATCTCGCGGGAGCCGATCTTCTTGCCGAGGTACTCAGGTGTGCGGCCGACCATCAGGCCCGCCACGAACACGGTGATCACGGCCAGCACGAGCATGCCGTACAGACCCGCGCCGACACCGCCGGGAGCGACCTCGCCGAGCATCATGTTGAACAGCGTCATCATGCCGCCGAACGGGGTGTAGGAGTCGTGGAACGAGTTCACGGCCCCCGTGCTCGTCAGTGTCGTCGCCGCGGCGAAGGTCGCGGAGTTGGCGACGCCGAACCTGACGTCCTTGCCCTCCATGGCCGCGCCGACCGCCTGCGGGACGGTCGCGTTGCCGCCGAGTTCGAAGACGTTGGTCAGCGTGACGCTGGCCAGCGCGATGATCCCCATGACGGCGAGGATCGCGTACCCCTGCCTGACCTGGCCGACCATCTTGCCGAAGGTGCGCGGCAGCGCGAACGGGATCAGCAGGATCAGAACGATCTCGAACCAGTTCGTCCACGACGTGGCGTTCTCGAACGGATGGGCGGCGTTGGTGTTGTAGAAACCACCGCCGTTGGTGCCCAGTTCTTTGATGACCTCCTGGCTGGCCACCGGGCCGCCGGTCAGGTTCTGCGTGCCGCCGGTGAGGGCGGTGATCTCGTGCGGGCCGACGAAGTTCTGCACCAGACCACCGGCCACCAGGACCAGCGCGCCGACGAACGCGATCGGCAACAGGATCCGGATCGTGCCCCTGACCAGGTCCACCCAGAAGTTGCCGAGAGTGTCGGAGCCCTTGCGGGCGAAGCCGCGCACCAGCGTGATCGCCACGGCCATGCCGACCGCCGCCGACACGAAGTTCTGTACGGCGAGGCCGGACATCTGGACCAGGTGCCCCATGGTGGACTCACCCGAGTACGCCTGCCAGTTCGTGTTCGTCACGAAGCTGACGGCCGTGTTCCACGCGATGTGGTCGGGGACCGGGTCGAAGCCCAGGCTGAGGAAGAGCTTGTCCTGCAGGCGCTGCAGGCCGAACAGGACAAGCAGGGAGATGACCGAGAAGGCCAGCACCCCTCGCGCGTAGACCCCCCACCTCTGCTCGGCGTCCGGCTGGACGCCGAGCAGGCGGTAGAGGAAGCGCTCGACCACGTTGTGCTTGGTGGTCGTGTAGACCCTGTGCATGTAGTCGCCGAGCGGCTTGTGCACCAGGACCAGCGCGGCGACGAGGGAGGCGACGAAGATCCAGCCCATCAGAATCGCTCCGGGAACAGCAGGGCCGCGACCATGAAGATCACGAGGCCGGCGACCACGAACAGACCAGTGGCGTTGATCGCGCTCACAGGCGCTCCACCGCCTTGACAACGAGCCCGAGGATCACGAACAACGCGATCGTCAGGGCTACGAAGATGACGTCAGCCATCCCCACTCCTCAAATCCGGATGATTGCTACAGGAGTAGCAAAAACCCAGATTTGCCCGGTTTTGTCATTCCTGACGGGTTCCATACGGCCCCGCTCCGAGAATTGACACCGCCCATACGAGGCGGCAGTGCGGGTCAGGGTGGCCAGGCGCACAGTTCGTCGGCGCGCCAACTCCAGCGAGTGGGAGAAGGCGTCTCCCACCCGTCGAGCCCGTTCACGCAGGGCGTCGCTGCTGGTCTGTGGCTCGATGGATCAGCGGGACGGGGCAGGGCGCATGTCGCAGTGCCGGGCGCGGCCGTCCTGCTCGGGTCCGTGGTCCCTTCGGGCACCCCGACGATCAGCGGCGTCCAGGTCCCGGGCGGCTTGAAGGAGTTCGGCCGCCGGAGGGCCGGCACGCGCCTGGGTGAGGATCCTGTGCTGTTCCCCGTCCGCGCCGAATCCGGGGTGGACATCCCGGTCTGGGTGAGCAGGGGTGATCCGCACGTCCGGCCGAGGTGAGTGCTTTGTGAGGGAAATGCCAGCGGGCCTGCCTAGGTTCATCATCGCCCGGGAAACCTGCAAGTCACAGGTAAGCCTGCACGTCTGGACACGCACATGTGAACCAAGACGCCGTAAGTCCGCAGGAAGATGGTGTTCCATCCGTCATCGCCGCGAGTAGGCCCGGCCATCTCGTTATAATGCCGACCCCCTCAAGGAGGGAAGTACACTCCTCATGGCGCTGGAAATCAGATTCCTCGGCCCGTGGCAGGTCCTGGCCGGTGACGAACCGGTCCGGCTCGCCGGGCATCGACGAATCGGTGTGCTGGCCAGACTCGCCCTGGACACCGGGCAGGCCGTACACGCCGAGCGGATCCTCACCGACATTTGGGGAGACAGATCCGCGGCGCCCCCGGCCAAACAACTCCACATCGTGGTCTCCAAACTCCGCGAAACCCTCGGAGCCCACACCACCGAAGAGATCATCCAGACCATGCCCGGCGGCTACCGGCTCGCGCTCGAACCCGACCACATCGACGCCCATCTGTTCCTCCGCCTGGCCAAACGCGCCCGCACCGCCCAGGCGCAAGGGGGCCGCGGCGCCGCGGACGCCCTGTTCCGCACCGCCCTGAAGTTGTGGCGAGGCGAACCACTGGCCGGACTGACCGATCCCTGGGCCCGCATCGAAGCCACCCACCTGGACGAAGAACACCGCACCGTCCTGGAAGACCACGCCGACCTCCGCCTCGCCGCCGGCGACCACCACGCGGTAGCCGCCGACCTGGCCGTACACGTGCGGGCCCACCCACTACGCGAACGCCCCGCCGCCCAGCTCATGCTCGCCCTGCACCGTGCCGGCCGCCCATCCGAAGCGCTCGCCGTCTACCAGAACACCCGCCGGATCATGGTCTCCGAACTCGGCATCGAACCCGGCGCCGAACTACGCCGCCTGCACCAGGCCGTCCTGGTCAAGGACCCCGTCCTCGACCTGACCGCCCCGGCCCAGCAGGTCACGGTCAGCGAGCCGTACATTCCGGCCGAACTGCCCGCCGACACTCAGGCCTTCACCGCCCGCGCCATCGAGATCGACCGCCTGCGTACCGCACTCGGCGCTGCCGGCAGCCCAAGCCAGGGACCGCCCATCACCGTGATCGACGGACCCGCCGGCATCGGCAAATCCGCCCTGACCGTCCACGTCGCCCACGCCATGGCCGCCCGGTTCACCGACGGCGTCATCTACCTCAACCTGCACGGATCCACCCCCGGACTCGACCCGCTGACCCCGGCCCAAGCCCTGCGCCATCTGCTGCGCTCCCTCGGCCTGGACGGCGCCGCCGCCCCCGCCGACCCCGACGAGGCCGCCGGCCGCTACCGCTCCCTGACCGCGACCTGCAACCTGCTGGTCATCCTGGACAACGCCCGCGATGTCCGCCAGATCCGCCCGCTCATCCCCGCCGGCCCCGGCTGCCGGGTCCTGATCACCTGCCGGGACCCGCTGGCCACCCTGGACAACGCCCGCCGCCTCCACCTGGGCGCCCTGAACGCCGCCGACGCCGCCACGCTACTGTCCCGCCTGGCCGGACCCGACCGGGTACACGCCGAACCGCAGGCGGTCGAGCGGATCGTCCACCTGTGCGGCGGCTTCCCCCTCGCCCTGCGGATCGTCGGCGCCCGCCTGGCCGCCCGCCCCGACTGGACCCTGTCCGACCTGGAAGTACGGCTGGCCGACACCACTCGCCGCCTGGACGTGCTGGAGTACGCCGACCTGGCCGTCCGCGCCAGCATCGCGGTCAGCCATCATCATCTGCAAGATGAACCCACCGGCCGCGACGCCGCCCACCTGCTGCCCCTGCTCGGCCTGCTCGACCTGCCCACCCACACCCCCGCCGCCACCGCCGCCCTGACCAGCTGGCCCCACCATCGCGCCGAAGCCGCCCTGGAACGCCTCGAGGACGCCCGCCTCCTCGAGGCCGCCGGACCCGACCGCTACCAGTTCCACGACCTGGTCGGCCTCTATGCCCGCGAACGGGCACACCAGGACCTGCCGGAGGAGGAACGCACCGCCGCCGTACGGCGCGCGCTCCACCACTACCTGACCACCGTCTGGCTGGCCAGCCCCATGCTCGGCCGCGATGCCCTACCACGCTGCCCCGTCGAACTGCCCGACACCCCCTTCAAGGACCCGGACGAGGCGGAACGATGGATCCAGGACGAGCGGGACAACCTGCTCGCCGCCGCGCAGCAGGCGCTGGCCGGCCTCGACCCGGCGACCGCCATCGGCCTGGTCATCGGACTCCACTGGCCCTTCTGCTACCAGGGCTGGCACACCCAACTGGCCGATGTCTACGCGCACGCCATCGAGGTGGCCGATCGCATCGCGGCATGGGAGGACAAGGCCCAGCTCCGCAGCTTCCTCGGCTGGGCTTACCGAGACCAGGGCCGCCACGACGCCGCGATCGCGCAACTGAAGACAGCTCTCACCGACTGGGACCGCGCGGGCCTGCCCCGAAGGAAAGCCGGAGCCCTCAACAGCCTCGGTGTCAGCAACGCGCTCATGGGCCGTCTCGACGACGCGCTCGCCTACCTGGAGTCCGCTTACATGCTCATCGACGACGCCGAACGCCCTGTGGGATCGGTCGTGGTCCGCAACAACCGGGTGCACGTCTACTACCGTCAGGGGCGCTTCGATGAGGCGATCGCGGAAGCACGCCAGTTGGTGGAGTCGTGGCCGAAGGTGGGCCCGCGCACCGATGAAGGCACGCCACACGGTTCGCTGGGCGACGCCTACCGCCACGCCGGCCGACTGACCGAGGCGGTGGAAAGCTACACGACGGCCGTGCGACTGCTCCGCGAGTCGGGATACCGCCTGAAGGAAGCCATATCACGCTGGTGGCTCGGCACCACCCTGCACGACCTCGAACGGCACGGCGAAGCACGGGAACAGTGGGAGGAGTCCGTCCGCCTCCTGCGCGACGCCCGCCTGCTCACACCACGGGAGGCGACCGAGATCCTCGCCCAGCCCGTGCCGGAAACACCCCAGCCGATCAAGAACATGCTCTGACCCTTCATCCGGGCGGGGGGAGCAGAGGATCTCTCCTACGGCCGTACCTTGCAGCCGCGGTTCACCCCCACGGGCGTGGGGAGCACCAGGCGATGACGGGCCCGCCACCGTACGGGCCCGGTTCACCCTCACGCCCAGTGGCGTCGTTGCCACCATGCCCAATCGGCGTCGGGGGACGTAGGCGGCGCCGGTGAGGTTCGACGGAGGTAATACCGGTCGACGGGCAGGACCAGGGCATACAGATGCGGCCTGGCCCACGGAGGTAAGCAGACGAGAGCCTGTTGAAGTCGCCGGCGGGGCGCATCTCCAGTGCACTCATCGCACTCGCACCTACGGATGAGGCGATCAGCGGTTCCCAACAGGGCCGCCTCCTGCCAAGCAACCAGGGCCGCCGCCACCGCGCCCGGCCACATGCGGGTGTGTTCGAGGGCGATCACCGCGGCCATGGGTCGACGGCCAAGCCCGGGAACATGATGGATCACAGCTCTGTGAGTCCGACACGCCGATTCTCGCGTACGGACCTGGGAAGGGCGCCTACGCGGCATAGCCCTTTCTGATCGATGACATGACCAGGATGATCGCATGCCAAGAGCGAGACGTCCAAGCCCCGAGCGCCCAATGCACACCACGCCTCCGGCGGGGGCACGATCTTCGGATTGCCGACCAGAGCGAGCGCGATCGAAAGCCGCTGCTTCTGCCCGCCTGAGAGAGCCTTGTACTGCGTGTTGCGCTTCTCGGTGAGACCAAGGAGCTCCATGAGCTCGCGCCAGTCGGCGGGGTTCCGGTAAAAGGAGCTGTAGAGTTCGAGGGCTTCGGCGACCTTGATCGCGTCTGGGAAGCTGCTCTCCTGCAGTTGCACGCCGAGTCGCTCACGCACCTCCGCCCGGTCCTTGATCGGGTCGAGTCCCAGCACAGAAATCGAGCCCGAGTCGGGCGTTCGCAGGCCGGCGATGCTCTCGACGGTTGTCGTCTTGCCGGCGCCGTTGGGCCCGATGATGCCGAAGATCTCCCCCTCTTGAACGGTGAAAGAGACGTCGTCGACGGCAACGTGCTCCCCGTAGCGCTTGTGCAGATTTCGTACTTCCAACGCGGTCATACTGCGAAGTTACGGGCGCACCGCACCCCGCCACATCGACCGTAGCGTCTGAGCCTAGGTTGATTCGCGCCTCCACCGTTCGGTGGATCCACAGCACCTTGCGGAGCGCCCGAAGCCCTGTTGGTTGTCGCGCTATCTGTCACCGCGGCACGCGGCTGACCTGGGGGACGGAGGTGGAACCGTCAGCGCCTTTGTAGTCCCCGCAGAACTGGCAGGCCCGTGCCGGAGTCGAGCACGAGGCGGTTGCCGAGCGGTCGCGCGAGCGTGACGGTGATCATGGCCGTCTTGAGTATCGCCGGGCAAGGCTCGCCAGAACCGGAGTACTTCTCGTCCACGTCGACCACCACCAGTTGGTCGGTCTCGTAAGCACGCGCCCCGTGAACGGTGTCGCAGGCGCCGTAGCCATACCGGAGAAGCAACTCGCCCGGCTTGCCGGCGACGAGATCGAACGCCATCACCTCCTCGATGCCCGGCTGCACCCGCTCAGGAAGGGCCGTGACGGCCGAAGGGTCGACCGCCACATGGACCTTCTTCTGCTCGACCCCCTCGACGGTGAACTTCCAGGCAGGCACCCGGGCCGTGCCACGGCTGGTCTTCAGCGACACCTCGCCCAGCTCGGTTCCAATCACCCGCAGCGGGCGACATCCCTTGGGCGGGCACTCTTCCTCGATGAGGTCGGCCGGCTTGCTTAACTCCGCGTAAGCGCTGGCCGCCGTGACGAGTGGCACCTGCGAGACCTTGCCGTCCGGCCATCGCACATCCGCGCGGGTCAGGGAGTCCGCGGGCAGCTTGGCCGCCAGATGGTAGGCGCCGTTGTGATCGCTGAGGTTCACCCAGGCCGGAATGTCGCCCACGCGGCCCCACCCCTGCGGGTTCAGCACTTCCAACGCAACGAACCCTTCGCGCCAGGCGCGGTCGTCGGCCGAGCCCTGCCACCGCGTCACCACCTCCCGGGCACGACCCTCGAACCCGCCGGGCGAGACCTGATGCGACGAACCGCAGGAGGACAGAAGCAGCACCAGGGACAGGCACGCGATCGTCCTTCGCACGAGACCTCCTCTGCCCCTGAGATCGGCCGGCGCCCCTCCGTCGCTCAGCTCGACAGCGACCACGCTAGCCCTTCGGGTGCCGACAAACCGGGCGTATCGCTGAACAAACAATTGCACCGCGATCACCAGCAGCACCCGTCCGGCGATCAGAAGGTTATGCGGTCTGGGGGCGTTCTCAGCCTGGCGATCAAGCGCCGGGGGTCACGTCGAGGAGGATGGCGGCTCAGGCGTCGCATGAGGGAAGGCCCGCCGGTAGTCGGTCGGCGATACCCCGATCTGCTTGAGGAAGTGGTGGCGAAGGTTGTTGGCCGTGCCGAGGCCGGTCAGCTCTCCGATCTTCTCGACCGGGAGATCTGTCGATTCCAGCAGATTCTGGGCCCGTGCCAGGCGATGGTTGAGGAGCCACTGAAGGGGAGTCGTCCCGGAGGCCGCCCGAAGCCGCCGGTAGAGCGTACGCGGGCTCATCGCGGCCCGCTGCGCCAGGTCCTCCACCGTCAGCGGTCGGTCCAGGTTGGCCCGGGCCCAGTCCAGTACGGGGCCCAGCCCCTCGTCGTCGGTGTCGGGCACGGACAGGTCGATGAACTGCGCCTGCCCGCCGCCCCGGTGCGCGGGCACCACCATCCGGCGGGCCAGCTGGTTGGCGACGTGCGCGCCGAGGTCACGACGCACCAGATGCAGGCACAGGTCGAGGCCGGCGGTCAGCCCGGCGCTGGTGAGGATGTCGCCGTCGTCTACGTACAGCACCGAGTCGTCGACGTGCACCTTCGGGTAGCGCTCCGCGAGTTGAGCGGTGTGCATCCAATGCGCTGTGGCGCGGCGTCCGTCGAGCAGCCCTGCCTCGGCGAGCGCGAAGGCGCCTGTGCACAGGGAGACCATGCGGGCGCCCGCGTCGTAAGCGCGACGCAGGGCCGTGATCAGCTCCTGCGGCAACGGCCTGCCCTCCTCGACGCAGGAGTCGGGCACCGAGGGCACGATCACGGTGTCCGCGTCGGCGAGGTCGTCGAGCCCGTAGCGGGTACGCAGAGCGAGCCCGGTGTCGGCCGTCGCACCGTTCCGCGCTCCCGCTCCGGTTCCACACAGCCGCAGGTCGTACCAGGGATCGGCCAGATCAGGCTGCGGCTTTCCGAAGACGGTGCAGGGGATGCTCAACTCGTACAGGTCCCAGGAGGGGACCTCTATCTCCTCGGTCACGACCACGGCGACGGAACCAACGCTCATGCTCAGAAGGATATGGCAGCAATTTGGCGATAGCCGTCATCAGTGTCACTGTTTCGGCCCACTGCGCGCTGCGAGCCTGGTTCGTACCTAATCAACCGCCGTGTGCGGATGTACGCAGGAGTTGTGACATGAATTCTGATCTGCAGGCCGTAACCGTTGTCGGGTTGGGTTCGATGGGCTCGGCGCTGGCCGCCGCGTTGCTGGACAGGGGCCACCCGACCACCGTGTGGAACCGCTCGGCTGGCAAGGCCCAGGCGCTGGTCGAAAGGGGTGCCCGCCTGGCCGCGACGCCCGAGGAGTCGATCGCGGCGAGCCCGCTCATCATTGCCTGCGTACTCGACTACGAGGCGCTGCACACCGTGCTCGACCCCGTCGTCGGCGCCCTCGCGGGCAAGGCCCTGGTCAACCTCACGTCCGGCTCACCGGAGCAGGCTCATGAGGCCGCCGCGTGGGCCCAAACGCACGGCGCCGACTACCTCGACGGTGCGATCATGACCACCCCGCCCGGCGTCGGGAGCCCCGAGATGATGTTCCTGTACAGCGGTTCCGACGCGGTCTTCGACGTCCACCGCCCGACCTTGGCCGCCCTGGGCGACCCCCTGCACCTGGGCGCCGACCCTGGCCTGGCCTCTCTTTACGATGCCGCCCTGCTCGGCCTGATGTGGGCCACCATGACCGGCTGGCTGCACGGCATCGCGCTGGTCGGCGCGGAGAAGATACCGGCCACGGCCATCACCCCCATCGCGATCCGCTGGCTGACCGCCGTGAACGGGTTCCTGACCAGGTACGCGGCCCAGGTGGACGCCGGCCGTTACCCGGGCGACGACGCCACCGTCGACGTACAGATCGCGGCGATCGACCATCTCATCCACGCCGCGGCGGACCGGGGCGTCGACAACGCCCTGCCCGAGGTCTTGAAGGCGGCCATGAAACGGGCCAAGGCCGCAGGCCACGGCTCCGACAGCTACGCGAGTCTGATCGAGGTCCTGAAGAACCCGGGGGACGAGAAGTGAGCACGACGCTGACTGCCGCTCATCGCACGTCGGATCCGATGCCTCCGGCCACCGCCGTGCCGTGGACGGACCTGCTGTCGACCGCGACCGAAGAGTGCCTGGATGCCCTGCTCGACGTGGCCGACCAGGACTGGTCACTCGCCGCTCGTGACCTTGACTGGACCTGCCGCCACACTCTCGACCATCTCGCCCTCGGACTGATCGGCTACGCCGGCCTGCTCATCGCCCGGCCCCGCGACCGCTACATCACCCTCTTCGCCTCGCTCGACCCCCAGGCCCCTGTTCCCACCTGCCTGGAGGGTGTCCGTATCGCCGCTTCCCTCCTCACTTCCACCGTCCGGGACGCGGCCGCCGACGCACGCGCCTGGCACCCCTGGGGCCACTCCGACGCCACCGGATTCGCCGCCATGGGAATCACCGAACTGGCCGTCCACACCTACGACATCACCCGCGCTTTCGGCCGCTCCTGGGTCCCACCCGACGACATCGGCTCCGCCGTCCTCGACCGGCTCTTTCCTGATGCTCCGTCAGGGCACGGACCGTCCGACACCTTGTTGTGGTGTACGGGCCGCATCCCACTTCCCGAGTTGCCCCGGCGCGCGACCTGGCAGTGGGCTGGAGCCGTACGCTGACCCGCCCGCGACCTGGCACCGGGATGCCGTCACTCGCGGGTGAGACAGCGGTCGTGCGCGGTGCTCGGCGGGGAGGGAATCGTGCTGCCGACCTTCACGGAGCTGCGTGACCTCGCCGAACGGCTCGGCCGGACCGACTACGACAAGGCCTACGGCCGCGGCAGGAAGCCATCGACGGAGCTGCGCCTATAGGGACGCCATCCAAGGCCGATCAAGGTGAACAACTCCTTGGCCTGGCTACGATATGGCCTGACCAGTGGGTGTACGGCAGGACCAGTGGCGAAAGTCCTTGGTACGGCGCCAGATCTTGTGGGCCGTCTGGATGTTCCACTCAGGGTTGAGAGCCGTCGCCGGTTCAGCGCGGAGAGACTTGAGTTCCAGGTCGGAAAACTGGAAAAGCCCCCACCTCCGCGTGCCGAGGCGATCCGACATGATCCACAACGGATCGAGGAGGGACAGGCATCGAGCCAATTCGGTCGCTCGATCCGGATCCTCGGAGAAGACCTTGCGCAACCGCCGTTCAGTCTGCGCGGAGGTCCATCGTGAAGGCGAGATCTGCTTTCCATCGAGCAGGGCGCGTTTGGTCCGGTGATCGGCCATTCCTGTCGAGGGGAGCCCCATGAGGGTTTGGAAGATCATGACCCGCTGCTTGGTGAACGGTCCGAACCATGCGTCGTCCGGCAGGTCGAGGCCTTGCCTGTGCAGCTGCCGCTGCAGTTCCTGGGCGCAGACCCCATAGGTGCCGACCATCATCGGGTCGGGACACCGGTCCGATAACAGCATGTGTTCATCGGCCGCATCGGTACGGACTCCGCTCACCGCGCCGTCTGCGACGGCCAGCACGAGCAGCCCGGCCACGACGGCAAGCCAACGCCGACCGCGCCTGGCTCTCCCCGCAACGCGACGCTCCTGTTCCACCGTCTCGGGCAGGGACGGGGGAAGCCGGTCCGATTCGCGCGGGTGCCCTGTCGCCGTCGGGTCGGCCGATTCGTCGTCCGGATCATCTCCGGCGGCGGCCGCCGCGATCCGGCGGCGAGCCGCGACCCAGGCGGTCACCTGATCCGGTGTGCACCCGCACGCCCGTGTGAACGCAACGATGAGTTCCACCCGGGGCACCCCCTGCTGGTGCGGGTTGAGCATCCCCCAGCTGGTGCTGATCGGCAGGACGTCACCGGCGACGCGCGCTCGGCGTTCAAGCTCCCGGAACGACAATCCGGACCATGCTTTGAGCCGCCGCAGCTGGATACTGAGCTCTTCGGCGGTCGCGGCATCCGCAGGGTGGGGAAAGGAGCCCTCACTCGCCATCAAGCACTCTCCCTACCGTGTCGGAAGGCCTGTGACCTGCGCAGATGTCGGCGTGAACAATTGTGGACGTTCGTGAACAGCCAGCCTCGCCGATTGTGCGGGATTGATCAATGATAATTCCGACGCCGAAATCGTGCGCCGCACCGCCTTGTCGGCGTCCGACGGCAGGGCTTGGTGCAGCCCGCAAGGGACCGGGCTGGGAGGGTTATCCGTACTGCCGTTCCGGCACGTACGGCGTGGAGCACCGCGTCCCACGTCCATAATCGTGGCCGTCAGGCCCGCCCATTGGCGGCGCACCAGTCGGCCCACGTGGTGGCGCCCTTGCCCAATTGCTTGTTGTAAAACGAAGTCCAGGAGTTCTCGCTTGGGCCGGGCGCGCTGGAAGCGGATTTGAAGAGCGGGTAGGCCGCGTCGACCTCCGCGCGCAGCCACGGCTCGATGTCAACGTAGGACTGCACCGACCAGCTGCGGGCGTGGTAGGTGAGCTGCCCGCGGACGCTGCTCTCCGGCAGGCACATGAACGGCGCCCACGGACTCGTCCGGGACCAGCTGACCTTGGTTTCCATCGCGCCCTTGGGCACCGTGCCCGGAATCGTGCGGGCCGCGACCTCACGGGAGCCGACGTAGAAGTCGAACATCTCCTGGGCCGCGTAGACACCGTTCACCAGGCCGAACGACTCGCCCAACGTGGTGGTGAAGTCCGCGCGCACCGGGATGTCACTGCTCCACACGGTCTCGTCGTGTATCTGCCGCAGGGGCGGGCCGGCGTAGGAGGAGGTGACGTTGAACGGGCCGAAGTTCACCGCGTCGTTGTTGATGGGGACTACGGGATAGGTCTTGAGATCGATCGGGTTCTGCCACTCCCGCAGGATCCTCGTGGGGTCGGCGGGGTCGGTGTAGAAGACGATCTCGCGGGAGAGCTGGTAGAGCTGCGTGGTCCCGGGCACCCGGTATAACCGCCGGATGTTGTAGCCCTCGATGTTGAACAGTTTCCGGCCATGACGCAGCTGCGGATCGTAAGCGTTGCCCTCGATGTTGGCGTAGACGGCTCCCGAGATACGGAAGACCATGTCCCGCCCATCCGGACGTCCGCTGACCTGCAGCGACAGTTGCCCGCTCTTGTCGGTGACCGTCCGGTAGACCGGCCCAGGAGAGGTCGGGCCGTCCGCCTCCTCGCCCGCTGCGGCGCCGGGAACGGCGACGCTCATGAACAGCGCGGTGAGGGCTGCGGACCAGGTTAAACCACGACGCTTGGACAAGAGTGCTCCTGCGGTACTGAGGGGGCGACCGAGACCACGCTGATCATTTCAGCGGATGAGCCTGCGAGTGGAGTTCCGCGAACGCGACGCCCGGCCGGCCCTCTCCCTTACGGGCCTGAGCCCAGGCATCTGTCAGCCGGCGTCCGGAACGTAGGTCAGATTGAGCACGCCGGTCTGGAATGTCTCCGACTTGACCAGCTTCAGCGGGTGGGTCGGGGTGTCCTCGAACAGCCGCTCGCCATGGCCGACGGCGATCGGGTGGACGAGCAGGTTCAGCTCGTCGAGCAGTCCGTTGGCGAGAAGCCAGCGCACGGTCTTCGCGGAGCCGGACATCTGGATGTCGCCGTCGATCCGCTTCTTGAGTTCGCGCAGTTCGGCCTCGACGTCACCGGAGATGACGGTGGTGTTGTTCCAGTCCGCCTTCTCCAGGGTGTTCGACACGACGTACTTGGCGGCGTTGTTGATGAAACCGGCGAAGTCCTGGTCGGCGTCCGTCGTCGTCCAGTACGCCGACCACTCCTCGTACAGCTTGCGGCCCATCAGGAACGCCGCCGCATTCTGCACGCCCCCCTCGACCGCGGCGCCCATCTCGTCGTTGAAGTACGGGAAGTGCCACTGGTCCGGCGACTCGACCACACCGTCCAGCGAGATGAAGAAGTTCGAAACGATTCTGCCCATTGCCTTGCTCCATTGTCGTTTTGGCTATGAGAGTGATCCACAATCCCGAAGTGGACACGTTACTGACGATCTCGCGCGAAGGGAACGAGTCCTCGACTCCGGCTCTTGAACAACCACGTTGACCTGACCGCGGTGCTCCCAGCAGATCAGATCCCAATGGGTCGCCGCAATCGACGTCATCGCCACTGCTCGGCCACACACCCACTCGACGTACGGCGAAACGGACGATCGGCTCTCGACCTTCAAGCCCATCCGCGTCGTTCTCCCTCGTTCCGTTGGCTCCAACTGCCGATATACACGAGATGATCTACCGCGTCCAGTGACATCGGCACCCCGACGGCGCCGACCGTGACGGCAGGGCAGGAATCCTGCACTACTGACCTCACCTCATCCCACAACAGGTTGGGCGCAGCCCTCGTCGTCCCTTGATAACTGGAGCGCTCCAACTCCGGGATGGTCGCGATACCCGTAGTCGGCTGAGGTGGAAACCCGGCCGCCCGCGCTCGACCTACTCCGGCAGGTGAATTTCTTGGAAATTGCCACGAGTTCAAGGAAAGGTGGCCAGCTATTCCGCGCCGCCTAGGCTGATCACCAACTGCGTTATTCTGAGAGGAATGTCATGAATGTGAACCGGCTGGGCAGTCTGGCTGCCGGCACCCTGCTACTGCTGGCCTCGGGCACGGTGGTGTCGGGCGCCGCGTCCGCCTCGGCCTCCACAAGCACCGCGTGCGCCTGGACGCGATCCGCTTTACCCGTGCCGACGGGCACCTTGCGATCCGAGGTCACCGCGACGAACCACCAGGGCGGTTTCTCGGGGCGCGCCGTACTCGCCGACGGCTTCTGGCACGGGGTTTCTTGGCGGAATGGGCAGCTCATCGACTACGGCACCAAGATCGGCAACGAGCCGATAGTAGGTCTGCCGGATGAGACCCGGGCGAGCACCGTGCTGGCCTGGACCGCCATCGCCGCCCCGCCCTACTTCGGGCCCAGCTACGTGATCCTCATCAAGAATGGCCAGACGGAGACACTCGCCCGCCCGGCCAACAATGGATTCATCCGGCCATTCGCCATCAACGAGAAAGGCGATGTCACCGGCCGGAACATGGTAAAGGTCGACAACCAGTACGTGCACCGCCTGCTGCGCTGGCCGGCGGATCAGCCCGGTCAGGTGATCGAGACCGTCCTGCCCGACAAGTACCAGCCCGAGGACGCGGACGAGGACGGCACGGTGCTGCTGAGCAGCCCGAACGGCCCGGCGCTGTGGCGGAACGGCGTGATCACCCCGCTGGCCAAGATCTCGGGGGCGGCCGGCATGTTCGCCACCGACATCTCCAACGGGCGCGTGGTCGGCTCGGTCAGCTACACCTCGCCTTACCGCAGCTACGGAATACTGTGGGACACCGACGGAGTGCCGCGCGTGCTGCCCAACAGCTCCGACACCCAGGCCATCAACCCTGACGGCCTGATCACCGGCACCACGGATGAGGCCACCGGCGGCGGTGAGGGCATCTGGCGTCTCGGCCAGTTCGTCCACGCCGTCCCGAAGTCGCCCACGCACAGCATATGGCTCACGGTCGCCTCGGACGACGGCTCGGTGGCCGGTTACACATACAACGTGAACGACGGCACGGGCGAGTCGTTCGTCCTGCGCTGCGTCTAACCGGGGCAGCGCACGTACGGCACGGGCGGCACCTCGGTGGTGGGGCGCGGCAGAGCCCCCGCGCCCCACCGTCCCGTGGGTGTCGCCGCCTGCGGCAGCGGCATGGTTGAGAGCACACCCCAAGATCGTCACTATTCCGAAATCCACAGGCTCGGCGACGAAGAGCGTTACCTGGCTCGTGAACTTCAAGAAACACGGGCCTACGGTGTCCATTCAAGAACAACCGGAGGTGGGTTTCGATGCTCCCAGCCTCGACCACTCGAACCAGACCAGGGAGTTGCCGCCTTATACCGGGCTGTGTTCCTACGCCTGCCAAAAGGTGCGAGCTTCGACCACCGGCCCCGAACTCTTCGAGGTCCATCCGGAAGTGCGGAATCGTTACTCCCGCCCCGTAAACCCGCCGTGTATTCTGGCTGTCCCATCTCAGGGCGAAGGCGGGTAACTCGCTGCACGAGGGGCGCCCAGGTTTCGACATGGAGATCTCATGGGCTTCCCCTCAGATGACGAGAACAACCGGCCCGGGCCCTACCCGGCTGGAACCGGACCGCACCCCCAGCCCGGCCCGCCGGGTCCGTATGGGCAACCGCCGTACTATGGGCCGCCCGGCCATCAGCAGCCGATCCACTATGTCGGCGCCCCGGGCGTAACGCCCACGTCTGGACTCGCCGTCGCCAGCATGATTTTCGGCCTGGTCGGCTTGTTCGGCGGATGGTGCATGCTCGGCATCCCCTGCTTCATCGCCGTCGTCCTCGGTCACATGGCCACAAGGAAGACCAAACGCGGCGCCAGGTCCGGCCACGGCATGGCGGTGGCCGGGCTCATGCTCGGCTACATCATCATCATCCCCGCCGTCGCCATCTCGCTCATCTTCCTTCTCTATCCGGCGCAGGCCGCCAGCGTCATCAATTCGATTTTTTCGATATTTGACGGCTCCTAGCGACCGCGAGGCCACCCGCTTAACGCGTCCGCGATGAACCGGCGCCTCGGCTTCGTCGACCAGGTCGGCGAAGACCTTCAGGCGAGTTCGAGATCAGACGGGCCCCAGGGTCGCCGTTGCTTCACGTCCGAAGGGGCGACCCAGCCGCCGAGAAGGTGGGCAGCACCGGGCCGGGCGAATGCCCGGCCCGGTGGAAGTCAGCGAGCGGAGGGACCTGCACACGCGGGGGCGGGGTGGGTCACCTCTCGGCGTTCTAGGCTGCTTGTTCGGTGTCCTGGCGGATTCGCTCGATCTCCGCGTCGGTCACGTTGAGGGAGCCGAACTCCTTGACTGCCTGATAGTAAGTCCAGGCGATACCGTTACAGGTGTTCCTGGGGACGCTGGAGTATCCGGCGCACACCTGCTTCATGTCGAAGTAGAACGAGTCGTCGATGCGCGACTTGTTCGCCGGGAAGCGGCTCACCGCCTTGTAGTTGCGGTAGCCGAAGTCGTGACGCCGGCACGACATTCTGAAGTCGAAGCCGAGGGGCTGGTCCGGACTGCTCGAACAGAGGTCGGTCGACCAGTTGAAGGCGTAGTCCCCCCAGCCTGCCTGGTTCTGCCAGGCAGAGACCCAGCTGGCGGCGCTGGCTTGCGTAGGCTGGGAGAATCCGGAGAGTGCACTGAGTTTTTGCTCCAGCGTCACCGCGTGGGCGGGTAGCGCTAATCCGAGTAGGGTGGCGAGGGAGAGGGCGGTGGTTACGAGGGCTCGTTTGAGCATGGGGCACTGCCTTCGTCTGGGGATACCTCTCACGGCATGCGTTCTGCCGTCGCCTAACAATGAGACGAAATATCCCGATCCGCCGGAACGGATAGCAGTCAAGATCGACAAAGTTTCCGTGGACAATTGATATTTACAACCATTGCGGGATCCGGTAAAGACGCGCCCCGAACTCAGACCACGCGGGCAGACACCCGAGCGGTGATCATCAAACCGTGCCGACGGCCCGCCGTCACTGAGAGATATCGGCATGCGCGGGAAACCCCTCGTGCGACGATGCGCGTCGCCATGGCTACCATGAGTGAAAAGTTCGGCATTCGGGTGAGGAGCCTCTGTGCGCATCGTCATACCGCTGTTCGATCGATTCACCGCTCTTGACGCGGTCGGGCCGTACGAAGTGCTCAAATTCCTGCCGGGTGCCGAGATACTTTTCGTGGCCGCACGGTCCGGACCGGTGCGGGATGTTCCCAAGTGGCTGGCCGTTACCGCCGATGCGACATTCGCCGAAACGGACGCCTGCGATGTGCTGCTGGTTCCTGGAGGACCGGGCGCCCGGGGGCTCTTGGAGAACGAGGAGCTTCTCACCTGGATTCGCCGGATGCACCAGGGGAGCACCTGGACGACCTCTGTCTGCACGGGATCGCTCCTGCTCGCCGCCGCCGGCCTGCTGGAGGGACTCACCGCGACGACGCATTGGGCTGCGGTCGACGTTCTGGAGTCGTTCGGGGCCACCTACACGCCCGAGAGGGTCGTTTCACAAGGAAAGATCGTTACCGCCGCCGGCGTCTCTTCCGGCATCGACATGGCCCTCACGCTGGCAGCACGCATAGCGGATCAGACCACGGCTGAAGCAATCCAATTGGCTATCGAATACGATCCTCAACCTCCATTCGACGCGGGTTCCCCCATCAAGGCGCCCCAGGCCGCCAAGGACCTTCTCGTCAAAGGAATCCGTTGAGCGCGGAATCGTCGTAGCGGCCGACGCTCAGGGCGCTGCCTGGTGAACGACGAGAGACCTGGCCGAGCAGGTGAGACCTTGGTGCAATGAGGAGCAGATCCTCCCCCTGGCGCCTACTCTTAGTGAGCAGGCGTGCGACTTGCGTGTTCGCCGGGTCGAGGGAGAGCTGTATATGGCGCGAAGATCGCGTTCGGCTGGAAGGCAGCCTCAGCGGACGTCCGACCAGCCGCAACCGGTCCGTTCCGCATGGCGTACGCGGTTTGTGGGGGCGCGCGGTTCGAAGCGGTCGTGGTGGAAGGGGCCGTTGGTGTGGGTGGGCACGCTCGTCACCGCGGTCGTCACGGCGGTCGTCGCCGCTCTCGCGACGAACGTCAGCCAGAAGGTGTCGGGTGTCGATCGGCCGCCACCCCGGCAGGGGCCGCCGATCAACGTTCAACATGTTGCCGCGGCTCCGACGGGAGGCGATTCCTCCTTCGTGTTTCCGCAGCCTGTCGCCTTGAGCCGGGCCCAGTTGAGGGCCTTTCAGCCGGACGGCGGCCCCGAGAACAACTGGGCCGGCAAGGATTGGAACTATCCGTGGGCCTGGCGGCACGGGGGCGCCTCGATCAACTCCGTCACGATCAAATTGGAGCTGCGCGGCAACCGCGCCGAGCCGATCCGCATCCAGGGGATGGAGCTCGTGAAGCGCTGCACGAAGCCGCACACCGGGACGTTGTTCGAGTCGCCGCCGTCCGGGGAGAATGTGCCGATCTTCATGGGTTTCGATCTGGACGAGTTCCACTCGACGGCCCAGCTGCTGGATGATCAGGGAGAGGTGGCCGGCCCCTACTTCTCCCGTAAAACGATCACATTGACCGACGGCGAGAAGCAGCAGCTCCAGATCACCGCCCGCACGAAACGGCAGGCCTGCGACTTCCATCTGGATGTGCAAGTGCTCGACGGCACGACGATCGTCCATCAGAAGATCGACAACAATGGTCAGCCGTTCCGGGTGAGCGCGTCCGCCGGGCCCCTCTCCGGCTATCAGCGCTTGTACGTGGGAGGTGTCATCAGCCACGACATCGGCTGTGCGGGCTGGGTCGAGGTGAGCCCGCCGAGCGACTTCGACAAGCTGCGCGCCAGGTTCATGGCGGGCAAGCCGAACAGTGGGTGCTGAACGAGTCCTGCCCTGAAGGCCGTCGCCGTTCAGACGCGGTCCGCAGGGGCGCACCGGCATCGGTGGTCCGCCCACACCGGGGTCGGTACTGTCGCCCGCGTGGGTGGATTCGGGCTGAACAAGGTCGTGGACGCGTCCGAGGTGCGGACGGAGCAGTACCGGGCCGAGCTGATCGGATACTGCTACCGGATGCTGGGTTCGCCGTTCGAGGCGGAGGACGCCGTGCAGGAGACCATGGTCCGGGCCTGGAGAAGGTTCGACGAGGACCGGGGGCCGCTGCGGCCGTGGTTGTACCGCATCGCGACCAATGTCTGCCTGGACATGCTGCGGAGCGCTCAGCGACGCGCCCGTGCGATGGATTTCGGCCCGTGGCTGCACACCGGCCCCGACCTCGGCGAGCCGCTTCCGGAGGGCGCCTGGGTGCAGCCGGTCCCGGACAGCCGGGTCGTACCCGCCGACGGGGATCCGGCGGAGGTCACCGCGCAGCGCGAGACGATCCGCCTGGCGTTCGTCGCCGCGCTCCAGCATCTGCCGCCCCGGCAACGGGCGGTGCTGATCTTGCGCGACGTGCTGTGCTGGAAGGCGGACGAGGTCGCCCGGCTGCTGGACAGCACGGTCGCGTCGATCACCAGCGCGCTGCAACGCGCCCGGACGACGCTCCGGACGATCCCGATCGCCCCGGCCGAGCCGTTCCAGCCGATGGACGAGGCGCAGCGGCGGCTCCTTGCCCGTTACTGCGACGCCTTCGAGCGCTACGACATCGAGGCCATGGTGTCGCTGCTGCATGAGGACGCCACGACGTCCATGCCGCCGTTCCGGTGGTGGCTGCGCGGCCGCGCCGAGATCCGCCGAACACTGCTCGCCGCCGGCCGGCCCTGCGCGGGCGCTCGCCTGACGCCGACCGTGGCCAATGGTTCGCCGGCGTTCGCGCAGTATCTGCCGACCGGGCCGGACGGCCGGCACGAGGCGTTCGCGCTCGTCCTCGTCACGCTCTCGGACGGCCTGATCACCGAGCTGACGACCTATCTGGACGCCGACCGCCTGTTCCCGATGTTCGACCTGCCTTCCGTGCTCCCGTCCTGAATCCGCCGACCGACCGATGAGTTTCCGGCTGCCGCTCCGTATTACCCGGTGTACACCCACACACCCGAACGAAGAGGACGGCGGCACGATGGCTGACCACGTAAACGTGAACGGCGTACGCATGTGGTTCGACGAGCAGGGCGACGGGGACCCGCTGGTGCTGCTGCACGGCGGCCTCACCGACAGCAGGGACTTCGCCGGGAATCTCGCCACGCCGGCGAGCCGGTTCCGGCTCCTGCTGCCCGACCGCCGGGGGCACGGCCACACCGCCGACGTGGCGGGTCCGATCACGGTCGGGGTGATGGCGCAGGACACCATCGCGTTCCTGGAGAAGGTCGCCGACGGACCGGTACGGCTGGCGGGTTACAGCGCCGGCGCGGTCGTGGCGTTGTGGGTGGCCGTACGCCGCCCCGACCTGGTCGAAAGGCTCGTGCTGATCAGTGGAGGCTTCCATCCGGATGGCATGATCCTGCGGCCCGACGCCGACGGTACGCCACCGGAGCCCTTGGTCGCGGCCTACGCCGAGGTGTCGCCCGACGGTGCGGACCATTTCCCCGTCGTGCTCGCCAAGATCGCCCGGTCGGTGAACGAGGAACCCGGGCTGACGCCGGCCGACCTGGCCGCCGTCACCTGCCCGGCGCTGGTCATGGCCGCCGACGACGACATCGTGACGTTGGAGCACACGCTGGCGTTGTACCGGGGCCTGCCCGACGCCCAGCTGGCCATCGTCCCCGGCACGTCCCACCTGCTCCTCCACGAGAAGCCGGAGCTGTGCACCCGGCTGGTCACCGACTTCCTGGCCGATCCCCCCGCGCCCACCTGGATGCCGATCCGCCGCGCCGCCGCGCAGGACGCCTCCGGCTGACCCGCGTCGAGATTCGTTCCCACCGGACGGACCGAGCTTCTGGGGCGGCGACGCCGGTTCAGACTCAAGGTGCGGCCAGGGCTTCGGTGGGAGCGAGACGCGCGGCCCGTACGGCGGGCCATAGGCCGGCAATCGTGCCGATCGCGACCGTGACCGCGACTCCCCCGGCGACCGCCGTCGCGGGCACCACGGTCTGCCACCCCTGCGATGTCGCGTACCCGGCGGTCACCAGGCTGCCCAGCACCGCCCCGGCCACGCCGCCGAGCACCGACAGCAGCACCGCCTCCACCAGGAACTGGCCACGGATCTGGCCCCGGTTGGCGCCCAGGGCGCGGCGCAGCCCGATCTCGCCGCGCCGCTCCAGCACCGAGATCACCATGGTGTTGGCCACGCCGACGCCCCCCACGACCAGGGCCACCGCGCCGAGGCCCAGCAGCAGGCCGGTGAACGCCTGTTCGGCGAGCTTCTTGGCGGCCAGCGCGTCCGAAGGGCGGGACACCTGCACCTCCCCGGGGCTTCGCGGGTTGGCGGTGGGCGCGAGCAGGGAGCGGACCAGGTCGATCCGCTCCTCGTCCGCGCGCACGTAGACGGTCGTCGGATGGCCCTCGTGGCCGAACAGCCGCCGCGCGGACGGCCCGCCGACCAGCGCCGCGGTGTCGATCTCGGGCGCCAGCTCGACCGGCGCCAGGATCGCGATCACGGTGTGATGGACCCCGCCGATCAGCACCTGCACCCCGTCGCCCACCCGCGTGATGCCCAGCCGGGCGGCGCTCGCCTGGCCGAGGACGACCACCGGGTAGCGGGCGGTGGCGGGGTTGAGCCACGTCCCCGCGGCCAGCCGGGCCTTGAGGACCGTCAGGAGTTCCAGGTCGGCGGCGTGAACGGTGATGCCGCCGCTCTCCCCCTTGGGGATCCGGTCGTGCCGGTAGACGCTCACGTCATCCACCCTGGCGGTGGAGGTGGCCTGCCGTACGCCGTCGGTTCTGCGGACCATCGCGGTCGCCTCCGGGGGCAACTCCGCCTTACCGCCGAGCAGCGCGTCGCCGGGGCCGACGGTGAGCAGGTTGGTGCCCAGGCGGCTGATCTGCGCGTCGAGGTCGGCCCTGCCGGAGGAGGAGATGCCCACCACCGACACCATCGCCGCGATGCCGATCGCGATGCCGAGCGCCGACAGGAAGACCCGGGCCGGCCGGGTGCGCAGGCCGGCGCCGCCGGTGCGCAGCATGTCCGCGGGCGACAGTCGAACCCGTGACCTCCTGCTCATGACGGTCCCCTCTCGTCCTGCCGGGTGTCGGCGACGACCCGGCCGTCCCGCACCTCGATACGGCGCGGCAGCGCCGCGGCGACCTCCCGGTCGTGGGTGATGACCACGACGGCCGAGCCCGCCTCGTTGAGCTCGCGCAGCAGTTCGAGAACGGCCGTCCCCGAGGCGGAGTCCAGCGCGCCGGTGGGCTCGTCGGCGAGGAGCAGCAGCGGTTCACCGACGATGGCCCTGGCGATGGCCACCCGCTGCATCTGCCCGCCGGACAACTCGTGTGGCCGATGGCGGGCCCGGTCGGCCAGGCCCACCTTGGCCAGCGCCGCCTCGGCCCTGGCGCGCCGCTCCCTGCGCGGCACTCCGGCGTACAGCAGGCCGTCGGCGACGTTGTCGAGCGCGCTGACGCCCGCCGCCAGGTGGAAACGCTGGAAGACGAAGCCGATGGCACGGGCGCGCAACTCGGCGGTCCGCCGGTCGCCGAGCGTGCCCACGTCGTGGCCGTCGATGCGGACGGTCCCGCCGGTCGGCACGTCCAGCGTGCCGAGAAGGTGCAGCATGGTGGATTTGCCCGACCCCGACGGGCCCACGATGGCCACGAACTCCCCCGGCCCGATGGCGAAGCTCACCTCGCGCAGGGCCGCCACCCCGCCCGGATAGAGACGCGAGACTCCGACCAGTTCGGCGACCGGCGGGCCGCCGGTCATCGAACTCACCGGGCCACCTCGACCCGGGCTCCGGCGGCCAGGCCCGCGCCCGCCACCTCGACCTTCCCACCGGCGAACATGCCCGTCCGGACCTTGACATCCCGGACGGAGCCGCCGGGGCCGACGAGGGTGACGCCGTAGCCGCCGCCGGGCAACGCGATCAACGCCGACACCGGCACCGCCAGCACGTCCTCCTTGCGGGAGCTGACCAGCGAGACCTCCACCGGCGCGCGGTCGAACCGGCGGGCGGCGCGCGAGGCGGCGATGTCGATGGTCACGTCGACCGTGTCCTCCTTCGAACCCGTGCTGTTCGTACGCTTCTTCACCGTGGAGCCGATGGCGGTCACCTTGCCCTTGACCGTCGATCCGCCGGGAAGGGCGACGGTGACACCGCCTCCCTTGCGGACCAGGCGATGGTCACCGACCTTGATCGGTACGGTGGCCACCCGCCGCAGCGAGGTGAGGGTGAGCACCGGCGTGCCCGGCGCCAGCATCTGACCCAGGGCCGCCTTACGGCTGTCCACGCGCACCGGTCCGGGCGCGAACCACACGGTGGCCGGATCCACCTCTCCGGTCTCCTTCTGGCCGCGGTCCTCCTGCCACCGGCGGACCGCGGCGGCCGTGGCGTAGCTGTAGTCGTCGTCCACGGTGAACCCGGTGTAGCCGATGGCGGCCAGCGCCTGCTCCAGTTGCCGGACGTCCTTGCCCTCGTCGCCCTCCTTGAGGGTGCGATAGGCGGGCCGCGTGCCGTACAGCAACGTGACGATCCTGCCGTCCGCCTCGTAGAGCCGCTTTCCCTGCCGGATGACCCGGCCCTTGCCGGGACGCCAGGTGAGCCGGCCCGGCACGGCCGCGCCGACCTCGGCGCGACCGGCGTACCCGAGTGTGCCCTGCACGGTCTTGCGTTCCAGCAGCGTCATGCGTTCGACGGCCGCCGTGACCCGTGGGGGCGGCGCGGCGCGCGGTGTCTCGGGCGACGGGCCGCCGTCCAGGACGAGCGTGACCGCGGCGACCACGGCCACCACGGCCAGGACGGCCGCCGCTCCGGCCGCCGCACGTCGGCCGGGTCGCCGTTCGGTCACTGCCGCACCTTCGCGGCGCACTCCTGTGCCGCCTTCAGCATCTTCTCCCCGCCCGCGGAAATGGCCATCCCCTGTCCGCGCTTGGGGTCGTCGATCTCGATGCCCTTCTCCCGCATGCACTTGGTCATCGCGACCTGCCGCTGGTACATGGCCTCCGGGTCGGCGGCGTCGGGGTGCGCCAGCCTGAGCTTCTCGCAGGCCTTCTTCGCCTTGTCGGTTTCGGGACCGGGCTCCGGCATCATCATGGCGCCGCTGGGCTCAGGGTCGGGCATGTCGACGCCGTTGTCGCGCATGCACTTGGCGTACTTGAGCTGGCCCTCATGGAACGCCGCGTCGTCCTGGGCGATGGGCCCGACGGGGCCGGCGGACGCGGCCGGATCGGCGCCGGCCGCGGGTTCCTGCGCCTGGCCGCAGGCCGCGGTCGCCATGGCCAGGACGGCTGTCGCCAGAATGAGGCGGATGGGGCGTCGCATGCGATCCTCCGATATCGGTCACCGCCCGGCCAATCGCCGAGCGGACGACCATCAGGACAGCACCCCCGCGGTTACGCACCGGTTAGCAGGCCATCCGCCCCGCTTAACCGGAAACTAACGCGCTATCTGGATAAATAGGCCGCATCTGCAACAAGGGGAGTACGTCGTGCGCCTGCTGATCATCGAGGATGAGTCGACGCTGGCCGACATCCTCGCCGAGGGCCTGCGAATCGAGGGGATCGCCACCGACATCGCCCTCGACGGCGACCGTGGTCTGGAACTGGCCACCGTCCACGACTACGACGTGATCATCCTGGACCGGGACCTGCCGCTCGTGCACGGCGACGACATCTGCCGAACGCTGGCCGGCCGCGACGGGGTCAGCGCCCGCATCCTCATGCTCACCTCGGCCGGATCACTGGAGGACCTGGTCGGCGGGCTCGCGCTGGGGGCCGACGACTATCTGTCGAAGCCGTTCTCCTATCCCGAACTGCTGGCGCGGGTGCACGCGCTCGCCCGCCGCGCCAGGCCCGCCGCCGCACCGGTCCTGACGTGCGGCGGCGTGGAGGTGGACGTGCAGCGCCGCACCGCCCGCCGCGACGGGCGTCAACTGACGCTGACCCCGAAGGAACTGGGCGTGCTGGAGGAGCTGGTACGAGCGGAAGGAGCGCCCGTGTCCACCGTCCACCTGCTGGAGAAGGTGTGGGACGCCGAGCTGGATCCGTTCAGCGGGGTGCTCAAGGTCGTCGTCCACGGGCTGCGCCGCAAGCTCGGCGACCCGCCGCTCATCCAGACCGTGTCCCGCTTCGGATACCGGATCTGAGGTGGCCAGACTCACCGTCAGGGGACGGCTCACCCTGGTCTACGCGGCCGTGTTCGCGGTGGGTGGGCTGCTGCTGCTCGGCCTGAACTACGCGATCGTGAGCGGCAGCCTGGCCGAGCGCGGCAGTTCGGCGATACTTGCACGCACCACCCCTGACCCGTCCCTCACCGTCTGGCCCACACCCAGGGCGACGAGGGCCATCGTCTTCGCCTCCACGGAGGCGCTCGACGACTACCGCGCGGCGGTGCTGTCGGACATGCTGCTGCAGTCCTCGCTGGTGCTGGTGGGCGCGATCGGGCTCGCCGTACTGGCCGGGCGGGTCATCGCCGGGCGCACGCTGGCCCGGCTGCACCACATCACCGCGACCGCCCGCGAGCTGTCCGAGCGCGACCTCAACCGGCGCCTCGCCCTCGACGGGCCACAGGACGAGCTCAAGGAACTAGGCGACACCTTCGACGCCATGCTGGGCCGGCTGCAGGACGCCTTCGACAGCCAGCGCCGCTTCGCCGCCAACGCCTCCCACGAACTGCGCACTCCGCTGGCCATCCAGCGCGCGGCCGTCGAGGTGCCGCTGACCACCGGGCAGGTCCCCGCCCACCTGCTCCCCGCGATGAACCGGGTGCTCGACGCGTCCCAGCGCAGCGAGCGGCTGATCGCGGGCCTGCTGCTGCTCGCCTGCGGGGAGCGCGGCCTGGCCGAGACCCGGCCGGTGACCCTCTCCCAGGTCGTACGGCAGGCGTGCGAGATGCTCCCCGACGACCACGACGTGGACGTACGCCTGCGGCTCGGCCCCGGCCAGGTCGACGGTGACCCCGTGCTGCTGGAGCACCTGGTGCGCAACCTCCTCGACAACGCCGTTCGCTACAACGTCCCCGGCGGCCGGGTCGCGGTCACCACCGGGACCGGCCCGAGCGGCACCGAGGTGACGGTGACCAACACCGGCCCGCGGATGGCCGCCGACCAGACGGCCGGGCTGTTCCTCCCCTTCCACCGGGGCAACGGACAACGGCTGTCGCGTGCCGACGGAAGCGGCCTGGGGCTGTCCATCGTCCGCTCGATCGCCGACGCGCACCGCGCCACCGCCACGGCCATCCCCGGCCCGGACGGCGGGCTCGTCGTCACGGTCACCTTTCCTGCCTGACCTCCCCGCTGGGCCGACTCATCAGTTCTCGGATGACTTCGCCCGCATAACGGGCCTTCCCGCTTCTCATCCGCCCGGGGGTAATGAATCACGGGTCCCGATAATTCACGACAAATGAAAGACGCACGCCGAATTGTCCGAACTTTACCAAAAGTGCCCACATGGACGCTAAATGGCTAATGCTCCATTTGTTAAATTGGTGTTGATTTCGGGTGATTCAACACGAGCGCCTGGCGATCTACGGCCGGGGCGTGCCGTACCAGCGCCAGGTGGTGAGGCGTGGGTTTCCGGGGAGGGCGGCACGGCCCTGCGGCACGCGGAATCCGACGATTGCCTGCGGGGGTACGGCTCACGCGGCGTGGCCGACCTTCGCGAGGTACGGCTCGCACGGTGTGGCCGACCTTCGCGATCTGCGCCTCGCGTGGCGTCGGACGAGCCTTCGCCAGGAGGATGAGCGGCCGGGGTCAGAGCTTCTTGAGGTAGCGGTCCACCTGGGCGCGGAGCGATGGGCGCAGGCCGGCGAGCAGGCGGTCGGCGCGGCCGTCCGACGATGCCCTGAGCAGCCCGGCGACGGTGGCCGGTGGGACGTGGCCGAGCACGTCGCAGGCGCGCCGTACCGACATCGTCTCCAGCAGCCTGGTGGAAACCGGGACCACGCCGAGGGTGCCGATGACGCCCGCGGCGGTCCGGGCGTCGGCGTGCGAGAGGATGCGCACCGCCTCGCTCGGCCGTAGCTCGCTCATCAGCCCGGCGGCCCCCGCGGAAGTCGTGTAGTCGAGCGCCCTGCCGACGCGGGCGGGTGGCAACGACTGGAGCAGGGCCGCCGTCTGCGCGGGCCTGGCCGTCATCGAGGAGAGCAGGGCGCCCGCTGTTCGTGACGAGACTTCGGCGAGGATCGAGGCGGCTCTGTTCCCCGGCATCGCCTGCAGGATGGTGGCCGCGGCCGACGCATGCACCAAGCTCAGCAGCTTCTGGGCGGTCACGGAGGGAAGGGCGGCGAGCAGCTCCGCGGCGGCGCCGGCCGCCATGCCGGTGAGCAGCTTGGCCGCGTCGGCGGGGTCGAGCCTGGCCAGTTCCTCGGGCCTGGGGGACGCCGGCTCCACGGCGGCGTGCCGGACCGGCCGGAGCCACGTCGGCTGAGGTTGCGCCGGGTGGAGTCGTACCGGCTGGGGTTTCCGCGGGACGGGCTTCGTGGGCGTATTGTCCTCGGGCTCACGCGGTGGGACGGGACCAGGCGACGAACCGGGTTTCGGCGACGGGGCAGGTCGTTGCGCCGGCAGCGGACTTGACGCGGGAACGGGCTTGTCTGAGGCGCCGGGATTCGGCTCCGGTCGCACGCCGGGACTACGTGCAGGCGGCACACCGGGACCCGGCTCCGCAACCACGCCAGGACTACGCCCAGGCGGCACACCAGGACCCGGCTCCGCAACCACACCGGGACTACGCGCAGGCAGCACACCAGGACCCGGCTCCGCAACCACGCCAGGACTACGCCCAGGCAGCACACCGGGATCCGGCTCCGGGAATGGGCCGGGTACCTGGACGGGTTCTGCCGCGACCGGGCTGAGCTCCGACAACGGGCTGGGCGACACGGCAGGGGCGGGCACGGCAGGACTGGGCGCCGGAAGCGGCCTCGGCGACGGGACTGGGTTCGCCGCTGGGCGAGGGCTGCGCTCCGGGCCGGGACCGGGATCGCGATCGGGCGCAGGACCAGGCGTGGGATCGGGACTGGGCGCGGGGGTGGGGGTGGGATTGGGGGTGGGATTGGGGGCGGGGCCTGATTGGGGGGGTGGGAGCGAGGCGGGGTTGGGCGGCTGCTGAGGGGTGGACGGGCGGACGGGGTGAGGGGGTGGGCCGTGGGCGATGGCGTTCAGCAGTGGGATGACTTCCTCGGCGGTGCCCCGCTGGGCGGGATCCTTGTGCAGCAGCCTGAGGATCGCGTCGTACAGTGCTCCCGGGCAGGTGGCGGGTGGGGGCGGGTGGCTGGTGACGGCCCGCATGGTCGCCGAAACGGTGTCGCGCCGAAACGGGGAGTACCCCTCCATGGCGTAGAACAGGGTGACGCCCAGGGACCACAGGTCGGAGGCGGCGGTGGGGTCGAGACCGTCGATCCGTTCGGGTGCGGTGAACTCCAGGGTGCCGGGCAGGACGTTGTGGGAGGTGAGGCCGCTCTCGCCGAGGATGCGCGCGATGCCGAAGTCGAGGAGGACCACCCCGCCCGTCTCGCTGATCATGATGTTGGCCGGCTTGACGTCACGGTGCAGCACCTCGGCCTCGTGCGCGGCGGCCAGCGCGGACAGCACCTCCCCGCCGATCGTGGCGATCTGGCGTTCGCTGAGCCCGCCCCGGCTGATCAGCTTGTAGAGCGACTGCCCCTTGATGTAGGCCATGACGATCCAGGGGTGGTCCCGCTCCAGGAACATGTCGTAGATCCTGACGATCCCCGGGTGGTCGATGCTCGCGGGGGCCCGCGCCTCGATCAGCGCCCGGCGCTGCCGTACGGACAGCGGCTCGCCGCCGGGGGTCAGTACGAGTTCCTTGAGCGCCACCCGGCGTTTCAGCAGTTCGTCGATGGCGAGCCAGACCGTTCCCATCCCGCCGCTGCCCAGTTCGGACAGCAGCCGGTAACGCTTTTTCACCAGCTGGTTCGGCATCGTCGCCGGGCTCAGGTCTCGTCGGGGAAGAGCTCGAACTCGCCCGAGCGGCTGGTGTCCGGGCCGGGTTTGCGGATGGTCCTGGTGTCCGACATCTCGCGGAGCAGCTCATCGTCCAGGGAGCCCCGGTTCTCGCCCTCGTCGGGCATGGTGGGCGTGGGCTCCGTGTGCGGCCTGGGCGGCGGCACGGTCATGGTGGGCGTGGGCTCGGGCTTGAAGGAGTCGGGGATCACGGGCTCGGGCTGTTCTGCGCGGGGCGTCCAGATGTCCCACACGGTGGTGGGGCCGTTCTCGGCCTGCGGGCTGGGCCGGGCCCCGAACTGGGGGGCGATGCTGTCGCGGGCGTTGCGCAGTTCGTGGTTCGCCGCGACCGCCAGGACCTTCTCGTAGTTGCCGGAGCGCTGCATCAGTTTGACCGCGACCGGCAGGCACTCGATCAGCAGGAACAGCAGGAACAGCAGGATGTGGGCGGTCCGCAGGGTGATGTCCTGGCCGGACACCTCGTTGAGCGCCTGCAACCGGATCAGCAACCCGTCACTGGCCCGGTTCTCCGCGTCGAACGCCGCCTGCAGGTCGCGCTGCGCTCGCAGCGCGGCGTCGAGCTCGTCCTGGGCCTTGGGCAGCTCGGACTTGGCGGTGGCGAGCCGGATCTGCTTGGCGCCCTCGTCGGTGTCCGCGAGCTCGGCCTTGCGGTCCTCGATCTGCCCGTTGATCAGATCGACCCTGGCCTTGGCCTTGTCGTACGCTCTCTTGCTCGCCTGGGCCAGCACGCCGTCGCCCTTGCGTGGGCAGCGGTCGCCGCCGTACAGCTGGCACTGCCATTCGTTGTAGTGCTTGGTGGCCTGGGCCTGCTGGGCGTTGCGTTCCTTGGTCAGCGCCTTGATCTTCGGGTCTCTGGCCGGGTCGAGCGGGACGTCGCCGTTGGAGGCGACCACCTTCTGCAGGCTGCTGACGTTCTTGCGGAGCCGGGCGACGTTCTGCCCGACGGTGCCCTCGGCCTGCTGGTCGGCGAAGGAGTTGGCACGTTCCTGCTTGATCTCGACGATCTGCGCCTCGATCTCGGCGTTGAAGATCTGCAGGACCAGCGGAGTGGAGATGGCCAGGCCGAGCAGCACCGCCATGATCACCCTGGGCAACGCCAGCCGCCAGCGCCGCGGCCCGTCGGCCTGCATGGTGCCGACCAGCCACCGGTCGAGGCTCATGATGGCCAGCGCCCAGATGAGGCTCGCGGGGATGGCGAGGAAGATGCTCACCTCGAGCGCGCTGTTGAGGGCGAACGTCATCGACACGAACGCCAGCACGCTTGTGGTGAGCACCGCGCCGCCGATGCCTTCGAACTTGGCTTGTTCCGTGGGGCAGCGCGCGAGGATCTCAGGCCGAGCACCGGACAGGGTTATCAGAAACTTTTTCATCTACGCCCTTCCAGATGGCGCCCCAGCTGGGAGACTTCTCTGCGGGGTATCACCGGATCTCGCATCCTAATATATTTTCGACATCCAGCTCCGACGAAGATATGGATTCTAGCCGCCTGAACCCTTAAATGATCACTTAGTGTAACGAGAGAAGGCGGCGGAAAGATATCAGCGCAGAGGCAGTGGCCGCCGTCCCAGGATGTAGTGAATGAATCCATTCGAGAACCATGACGGAGGCCGCAGTTGACGGAGTCGGGCGAGGATCTGCTCACCAAGGCTCTCGCCGAGGCCATCGCGCAACTCTCAGGTCCCCGACGGTTAACCGTCGTCGAAGTGACCGTCAGCGGAATCACCACCTTCGGCCTGCGCCGCGACGAGACCGGCACGCCCCGTTGCCGGTTCGGCCCGCCGGTGCCCTGGACCGACCTGGCCGGTGACCCGGCGACCGACCCCCCGGAAGAGGCCACGGAGGAACAGGTGCTCCTGGCCGCCGTCGGCGTGCCCCCCGGCTCCGAGGTGTTCCTCGTGTGCGGCTCCCCCGACGACCCCCCGACGGCCCAGGTGATGGAGTGGCTGCGCGCCGCGCGGCCGGAGGCCACGGCGTTCACCCGGCCCGGCGCGCGGGTCGAGACGCTGCTCCGCGAGATCCTCCTCCACGAGCCGCTGTGCCGCTCCTACGACCTCGTGGTGCTGAAGCGGCACCCCGAGACCGGCCGGCTCGAACTGTCCAGCCATCCGCTCTTCCTGGTCGGGGCGCGCCGCGGCGACACGCTCAGGGTGCAGGTCCGCTGCGACCACGGCGACGAGTACGGCACCGCGTTCGCCGTGGTGGCGTGGCAGGGCCCGCGGCCCCGGCTGCTGTCGGTGCAGACGGCCAGGCTCACTCCCGGCCGCTACGACTTCACCGCCGAACTGGAGCGTCCGGGCCGGGTGAGGTTCGTCGGCCTGCCGGGGCTGGTGCGCGACGACCGCGACTGGGCCGAGCTGATCGCCGCGGTGCCCGCCGTACTCGGCGGTGAGGTCGAGCCCGCGCATCTGATCTGCGCGGTCGAGGTGAGCGGGGCCGCCAAGCAGGTCGACGAGCGGCTGATCCGGGTCCGGCAGATGATCACGGTGATGTCCGGCGGGACCACGCCGGAGCTCGTCGTGTCCCTGGTCGCCTACGGCGCGCACTCCTATGACCGCAGGGCCACGCAGGAGCCGGTGGAGGTGGCCGGTTGGCTGATGTCCCCCGAGCAGGCCCTGCACTCCCTGACCGACTGGGAACGGCGGGGCGCCACCACGCCGGGCTACCCGTACGCGGCGCAGGTCGAGGACATGCTGGCCGAGGTGGCCGACCGCCTGGGAAAGACCGAGCCGCGCAGGACGGTGCTGCTGACGGTAGGCGACCGGCCGCCGCATCCGCCCAGGGTGCATCGGTCGGAGATACTGCCCTGCCCCGACCGGCACGACTGGGAACTGCTGCTGGCCTGGATCGAGCGGCGGGCCGGCATGACGCTCGGGGCGATCTGCGACCGGCCGCCCGAGCAGGCCGACCCGATCTGGCAACGCCTGGGCGGCGGCGCGCCGATCCAGCTGGAGGTCGCCGATGTCCGGCGGCTCGGCGACGACCTCGGCCTGTCGCCGCCGAAGGCCCAGCGGATCCCCTTCCCTTTGATCGAGACGCCATGACCGGGATCGCGACGGGGATGCTGGTGAACGACGAACGGAATGAGGTCCGCCATGGTCTCTGACGCGGGACCCGCCCGCCCCAACATCGCGATGTGGGGTGCGCCGACCAGCGGCAAGACCACGCTGCTGGCCGCGCTCAGCATCGCCCTGCTGCAGAGGAGGAGCCCGTGGCGGATCGTCGGCGCGGACGACGCGTCCACCGCGTTCCTGAAGGACAAGGCCGCCGCCCTGTCCCGGGGCAAGGAGTTCCCCCGGGCGACCCAGGCGATGGACCGTTACCGCTGGGTGCTGATCGGCGAGGGCGAGCAGCGCGACGGACTCCTGCGCCGCAGGCCGAAACCGACCCCCGCGCCCAGGATCGGCCTCAACCTGCTCGACCCGCCCGGCGGGGTGTACGGCGACGAGCCGGACAAGTTCGGCACCGACCAGCAGGAGTTGCTCGACAACCTGGTCGGCAGCAAGGGCATCGTCTTCCTGTTCGACCCGCTGCGGGAGTTCGAGAGGGGTGACGCCTTCGACTACCTGTACGGCGCGCTGACCCAGCTCGCCGGGCGGATGCTCGGCTCGGACGGATACACCGGGGACAGGCTGCCGCACCATCTCGCCGTCTGCATCACCAAGTTCGACGAGTATCGCGTGCTGGAAACCGCGAAGGAACTGAAACTCCTGGTCACCGACCCCGAAGACCCCTACGGCTTTCCGCGCATCGACGACGATGACGCGGTCGAACTCTTCAAATGGTTGTGCCGGATATCGGCCAGCGGCAGCGCGGAGATGGTGCTGAACGCCCTGGACCAATTTTTTCGGCGTGACCGAATCAAGTTTTTTGTCACGTCCTCTATCGGCTTCTACCTCGACCCGAGGACGAACTTCTTCAATCCCGATGACTACCAGAATCTCATTCCGAAGCCGGCCGAGGGCGTCTCGTTCCACATCCGCGGCCCGGTGCACCCGATCAACGTGATGGAGCCGATCGTGTGGCTCGGGGAGAGGCTCGCGGGTGAGCCGCCGAACGAAGGGCCCGGCCGATGAGCGGGGAGACCGTCCAACTGTCGGCCGAGTGGGCGATCGAGGGAAAGCAGCCGGGCAGCCTCGACGACTACGGGATCCTGGCCTGCAGCCAGGGGCAGCTCGGCCACAACGACTTCGCGAAGATCAAGACGCGGTACACCACCGGGACCCCCGAGGAGCTTCCCCAGGTGACCCTCGCCTGGGTCGGCGGCGGCGAGAACACCCGGCTGGTGCTCGCCATCCAGGAATGGTCCGACCAGGAGGACAGGACCGGGCGGCAGATCGCCGTCACCCGCTACTTCTGCGTGCCGTACTCTCAGGTCGCTGCGCAGCCGGTGTCGTATGAGGCGCTCTACCTCGCGCTGGACCGGAGCCCGCTGCCGGCCGCCGACCCGCTCACGTTCAGCGTCCCCAGGCTCGATCCGGCGGCCATCGCGGCGCGGATCGACGGGACGGCCATCGGCGCGGCGGCGCTGCTGCTGACCGACCAGCACGTCTGCGTCCTGCGGGGCGAGTCGCTCCCGCTGCTCGACAGGCTCCGCTTCCTGGACACCGTCGCCGCACTGCTCCCGTACGGCATGCGGACCAAGCTGACGGCGGCCACCTGGACCAGCAGCACCGCCGAACACAAGATCAAAGTTTCGTTCGCCAGGCATGTCCCCGAGGGCACGCACTCGATCATCTGGGGTGGTCTGGCGAGGGTCCCGACCAAGGCCTACGACGTGGGTCACTACCTTGACCTGCTGCTGCACTGCTCCCGCTACACCGAGCTGGTCGGCTGGCTCGCCGCCGCGGGCGAACCGCTGGCGTTCCAGCCGAGCGGGGTGACGAAGGCTCTGGCCACGCTCGCGGCGTTCCACGTCCCGTCCCGCTCCGGAGACGTCACCGTCGCCATCGCCAACCCCGTCGACCACTACAGCGTCGAGGCGCTGCTGAACGAGTGCGCCGACCTGGTCCCGCAGGGGCAGTCCCTCCGGCTCACCGCGATCCTGGACGGCCTGGCCCGGCAGGCCGGGGCACGGGGGAACGCCGCCACCAGAGACGAGCAGGTCCACTACCGAAAGATCATCAGGGAACGCCGCCTGCTGGAGGGCGACCGGGGACTGCCGGAGAGCCTGCACCTCCAGCTGTGCGGCGTGATCCTGGCCGTCGGCTACGGCCCGAAGCTCGTCTTCGAGGACATGCGGCGGATCTTCCAGGACTTCGCCCCCACCAGCGTGCTGATGGCGGCGATGGTGCGGATGCCGGCCGAGCCCCTCGTCGCTCTCACCCTGGCAGCCAGGCTGGGGCCCGAGACGCTGACCATGGTGCTGGACGCGCTGGGGACCGCCTGCCTCGTCGAACTGGCGGCCAGGGAGCCGCATGACCCGCTGCTCGTGCAGGTCATCTGCGACGAGCTCGTCAGGCGGGGCAGCAACGGCGCCGAGGACCCGGACATCGCCATGACGCTGCGGGAGCACCGCTACCTCGTCGACGCCGTCCAGGCGCTGCACCCCGATCGGGTGGAGGTGCAGTTCGTGTTGCTCCGCAAGCTGCTCAAAGCGGCGTACGGCCCGTCCCTGCACCGACGGGAGTTCGAGGAGGTCGTCGGCGACCCTCCCGACTTCGGCTCGCCCCCGCTGATGGCCGCCGCGATCACGCTGCACGGACCGGGCGCCGGGGAGATCATCCTCACCTCGGTCGCCGACCGGCTGCGCGGGGCACGGCTCCCCCACGACACCATGCGCATGGTGGAGACCTACCTCTCCCAGCCCGCGTCGGCCGAACCCCTGCCCGAGCCGCGCGGCCGCCTCTCCCCGTGGGCTCGGCTCACCCACGGCCGGCCGCGTTCCCGCAAGTCCGCCCAGACTGCCATCCCCGTACGCACGCTTTACACCCTGCTGGCGGTGTTCATCGCCCTCTCGATCATCGAGTTCATCGCGCTGTTGCCGATCGCACAGCGGTGATCGACGCGCGGATCTCGTCTCCCCGCAGCGCTCACGCGGACCTGGTGTGCGAACCGCTGTCCGGGCGGTGCCCGAGGCCGTGACCGCAGCCGTCGTCGGCCGACCCGTCGGGCCACCCGGCGGCGATGGGCCTGGGCAGGGAGATGATGGGGAAGGAGACCGGGCCGCCGATCTCGGCGAGAAGTGCCTCATCGAGGGTGGCGTACATCTGGATGGAGGTGCCCCGGGCACCCGACTGCATCAGGTGGGTCAGCCGCTGCAACGCGGGGAGGGGCTCGGCGATCGACAGCGCCCCGCCGAGACCGGTCAGGGTCGTGTGCACGTTGTTCAGCACCCGGAAGCCGCACACATCGCAGAAGCGCAGCCGCGCGGCGGCCACGATGACGTGGCGAATCCCCTGGCTCGGCAACGGGCGCAGCACCGCGTCCGCCAGGCCGGCGCTGCTGAGGTCGAGCTCACCGTCGATTTCCACCACGGCCGTGTCCTGGCCGACGGTGGTCGAACGCACCGACAAGATCATCGGCAGCTCCTCTCGATCTGATGCCGGCCGCCGGTGGAAACGTGACGGCTGCGACGACGAGAAGATGGAGTCCCTGACACAGGTGCTTACCTCCGCAACATGGCGAGGCGGCCGCGTCTCTGGACCGATCTTCACGATACTCGCCCCTCGGTGTTTAAGCACTCCCGAACGTGTGTAAGGCTGGCAAAGTCGACGAGGGTATCTCTTATCCGCTCACATAGCGACTTGTCGCCGATGGCCAGGTCGGCTGACATCCCAGACTCGAAGGCCGCGCCATGTCCTCACCATCGATCTCGCCCGCGGGTCCCGCATGGCCGGACGCGCTGCTCTCGCTCCTGCTCTCGACCGGGACCTTCGACGCCTTCCTGCACGAGTTGACCGTGCTGACGGTGAAGACGCTGCCCGAGGACAGCCGATGCGGCATCACCATCACCCGAGACTCGCACGCCGCGACCATCGCCAACAGCGACGCGCTGACCCTGGCGATCGACGAGATCCAGTACCGCACCGGTGAGGGTCCCTGCCTGGAGGCCGTCGCCGACGGCGAGATCCACTACATCGCCGACACCTCCGACGAGCGGCGCTGGGCGGCGTTCTGCGCCGAAGCCTTCGCCCACGGGGTGCGCAGTTGCCTGGCGCTGCCGCTGCTGGGGCCGTTCGGCCCGGTGGGCACCCTCAACTTGTACAACTCCCGCCCCGACGCCTTCGACACCGTCGCCCAGGCACGGATCGGGAGGTTCGCCGGCAACGCCGCCGGCGCCGTCGCCCTGGCGCTGCGCATCGCCGACCAGACCAAGCTGAACGAGGACCTGCGCGCCACCCTGGCCTCGCGCAGCGTCATCGACCAGGCGATCGGCATCGTGATGGCGCAGCAACGCTGCCCCGCCCCGGTCGCCTTCGCCACCCTCAGCCGCGCCTCCCAGAACCGCAACCTCAAGATGCACGACCTGGCCGCCGAGATCGTCACCGCCGTGGGCGGCCAAGCGCCCGGCTCCGGCCCCTTCGAGCCACCCGGATGACGCTTCGTCCTGAGGGATGTTGATTTCGCGTCCCCCTATGGGCATCGTGGGGCGGGTGACCAGCGATGAGACGCGGGACGAAGTATCGCTCACCAACCTCGACCAGCCCCTGTTCGACGGGGCGGACGCCACCAAGCGGGACCTGGTCGACTACCTGGACGCGGTCCGCGACCGCATCATCCCGGTCCTGCGGGACCGCCCCCTGTCGGTGATCCGCGTACGGCCGGGCCAGGCGCCGTTCATGCAGAAGAACGTCCCCAAGTACACCCCCTCCTGGGTGCGGACGATGCCCGTCTGGGCGGAGGCCTCGCACCGGGAGGTGTCCTACGCCCTGTGCGACGACCGCCGGACCCTGCTGTGGTTCGCCAACCAGCGGGCGGTGGAGTATCACCCGGCACTGATCCGCGACGGCCATTTCACTCATCTGATACTCGACCTCGACCCGCCGGAGGAGAACGCGTTCCCGCAGGCCGTACAGGCCGCGTTCCTCATCCGGCGGGCCCTCGACGACGCCGGGCTGGCGGGCGCGGTGAAGACCAGCGGAGCCAAGGGCGTGCACGTGTTCGTGCCCGTCGAGGCGGGGGCCGCGATGGAGGACCTGGCCGCGGCCACCCGCGCCATCGCCGCACGCGCGGAACGCGTCAACCCGGAGATCGCCACCACGGCGTTCATCCGCGACGATCGCCAGGGCAAGGTGTTCCTCGACTCCACCCGGGCCGGGGGCGCGACCGTGGTGGCCGCCTACAGCCCGCGGATCCGGCCGGGCGCGCCGGTCTCCTTCCCCCTTCCGTGGGAGCGGCTCGACCAGGTCACACCTGCGGATTTCACCCTCAAGACCGCGGCCCGGCTGCTGGCCGACGGCGACCCCTGGGCAGAGCTCATGCCCGAGCCACAGCGGTTGCCGCCCGACCTGGTCGAGGAGGGGCACACCATCCCGGTCGCCCGCGTCCAGGCGATGCACGAGGGCAAACGCCGCGCCCGCGCCCGCCGCGCCGAATGACCCCTGCCACCACCCACCCCCGGCCCGGCGAACACCCACTCCACCGTCCGCCCGACCCACCGGAGGACCACTCCACCGTCTGTGTCCGGACCTCACAGAAGGGCCACTCCACCATCGGCCCTGACGGGTGCGAGGGGGCCGAAGAAGGCGCGGATCGCGTTGACGAGCATGTCGGGTACGGCCATCGCGACCATGTGGCTGGGGCTGTGGCCGTCCTCCCAGGACACGATGTCGTTGGTGCGCTCGGCGATCCGGCGCAACGCCGCCGGACCGCCATGCGACACCCCGGTCGGCACCTTGTCCTGATTTATCGGCATTCCCGCCGCGCCTTCGTAATACGGCCAGGACGAGGAGCCCGCCGTACCGGTCAGCCAGTAGAGGGTCGCGTTGGTGAGGAACTGATCCCGGCGAACAGGCTCGGCCCCGGCGTCGCCCCACCCGTCGAACTCCTTGAACCTTTCCACCAGGTAGGCGAGCTGGGCGACCGGCGAATCGGTGAACCCGTAGCTGAGCGTCTGCGGCCGGCTCGCCAGGTACGGCCCGTAGCCGCTGCCTCCGGCGAACCACTGCACCGCCTCCGCCAGGCTCTCCCGTTCCTCGTCGGTCAGCCCTTCGAGCTCGGCCGGGTCGCCGGTGGGCACGCCGAGCCCGGCGGTGATGTGCGCACCCACCATGTGCTCGGCGTCGACGACGGCCAGCTCGGGCGTGACCAGCGCCCCCGCGTCGTTGCCGTGCGCGCCGTACCTCTCGTAGCCCAGCCGGCTCATCAGCACGGCCCAGGTGCGGGCCACCCGGGCGATGGTCCACGGCCGCTCGTCGGCCGGCTCGGGGAACGGGGAGAAGGCGAACCCGGGTAGCGAAGGCGCGACGACGTGGAAGGCCACGGCGGGGTCGAGGCCGTGCGCCCGGGGATCGGCGAGCGGGCCGATGACGTCCATGAACTCGGCGACGGTATTCGGCCAGCTGTGGGTGAGGATCAACGGGAGCGCGCCGGGCTCGGGCGACCGTACGTGGACGAAATGCACCCCCTGCCCATCGATCTCGGTCGTGAACTGGGGAAACGCGTTCAGCCTGGCCTCCTCCCCACGCCAGTCGTAGCCGGTGCGCCAGTACTCCGCCAGCTCCCTGAGATACCCGACCGGCACCCCTCGGCTCCACTCCGCCCCAGGCAGCACGGCAGGCCAGCGCGTTCGTGCCAGCCGGTCCCGGAGATCATCCAGGTCGGCCTGCGGGATGTCGATGCGGAAGGGCCGGATCTCGGTGCTCATGGTCATCCTTCGGAGGTCGTGGTGCCGTACTCCTCGACCGTAGGAGGGATATAGGTCAACTTATGGCCTAGATAGTCCACTCCCAGCCTGTGCCGGTGTGGTTGTGCTCGGCGTCGCCGGGTCGGTGAGGTCTAGGACGGCGGCGCGGCACGGCGGGCGCGGTAGGCGGCCATCTTGGCGCGGGCGCCGCAGGTCTCCATGGCGCACCAGCGGCGATGGCCCGCCCGGCTGGTGTCCACGAACAGTTGCGAGCACGGGTCCTGCTCGCACACGTGGACGCGCTCGGCGAGCGGCCCGCCGAGCAGGTCCACGGCGTCGCGGGCCAGCTCGGCCAGCAGCGTCTGGAGCGTGGCCGCGCCGTTCACCTGGCGGAGGCGGCCGTCTGCGGCGATCTCCAGCCGGTGGGTCCTGGCCGGCCGTACGGCCCAGGCGTTCACGGTCGCGAGCGGGGAGGCGGGGATCTCCTGGGCGAGCCGGTGAGCGGTGAACACCTCGAACAACGACTCTCTCAACGCTCGGGCATCTTCCAGCTCTTGGGCGGAAATCTCCGGAACGGTGGGGGCCATGCCGGCGGCGGCGAACCAGCGGGCCAGGTCGGCAGGGGCGATCAGGCGCTCGACGGCGTCCATCCCGCGATGGCCCACGGTCGCGACGAAGTCGAGGCAGAGACGCCCGCCACGGAACCGGAAACTGTCCACGCCCCGAGGTTACCCGTTGAACCGGTATTGACGTTACCCGTTAAACCAGTAACCTGCTCTGCATGACGCCGACCGAACTCGTCTCCCATGTCCACACCGGGCACCGCCGTCTGGAAGGTCTGCTCGCCGATCTCACCGACGACGACATCCGCGCGCCGTCCGCGTTGCCCGGCTGGACCCGCGGGCACCTCGTCACCCATCTCGCCAACCTGGCGCACGCCTTCACCCGCCAGGCCGAGTACGCCCATCAGGGGCGGCTCATCGAGGTCTACGACGGCGGGCGGCCGGGCCGTGACGCCGCCATCGAGCGCGGCGCCGGCCGTACCGCCGCGGAACTGCGCGAGGCGACCACCACGGCGCACGCCACCCTGGAGAAGGCGTGGGCCGCGACCGGGGACGACGGCTGGGCACTGCCCGTCAGCTACCGCGACGGGGAACTGCTCGACACGGTCGTCACGCGCCGGCGAGAGGTCGAGATCCATCTGGCCGACCTCGACCTCGGTTACCTGCCGTCGAACTGGCCGGTCGAGTTCTGCGAGCACACCGCGACCTTCCTCGCCCCGCGCGTCCCCGACGGGATCAGGCTGACCCTGTCCGCGACCGACACCACGTGGAACTGGACCTCCGGCACGGGAGAACCCGTCGTGGTCCGTGGGCCCGCGGGCGACCTGACGGCCTGGCTCGCCGGACGGTCGACCGGCGGTCGGGTCACGGCCGAGAACGGCGACCTGCCCCAACTCGACCCCTGGCCGTGACCCGGACCGGCCTCTGGCCGTGACGCGTCAGTCTGAGGAGACCGCCTTCTGGCGCGGCACCGTGCGCGGTGCGCCCGGGAGCCGGGCGCCCGCCGTCCGGTCGTGGTGTGCGTGCCCGCACCGAACACGACCTCAGTTCAGAACCGCGGCGAGCGCCCGGTAGCCGGGCATCGGGTCCTCGCCGGGCGGGGCGAGGACCTGCACGGCGACGTGGTCGGCGCCGGCGTCGAGGTGCGCGGTGAGGCCGGCGGCGACGGTGGCCGGGGTGCCGTGCAGGGCGAGCGCGTCGATGAGCCGGTCGCTGCCGCCGTCGGCGACGTCGTCCTCGGTGTAGCCGAGACGCAGCAGGTTGTTGACGTAGTTGCGTAGCTGCAGGTAGGGATTCGCGACGACCTCGCGGCCGAGGGCGCGCGCCACCGTATCGTCGGTGTCGACGACGGCCTTGTGCTCGGGGGCGAGCAGCGGACCGGGGCCCATGATCTCCCGGGCCTGCCGGGTGTGGTCCGGGACGACGAGGTAGGGGTGCGCGCCCGCGGTGCGGTCGGCCGCCAGCTTGAGCGCACGGGGGCCGAGCGCGGCCAGCACCCGCCGATCCTCCGGCACGCCGCCGCTGTCGAGCTGGTCGAGATACTCGACCATCTTCTCGTAGGGCCGCCGGTAGACGTCCACGGCTTCCCGATGGCCCACCCCGACGCCGAGCAGGAACCGGTCCGCGTGCCGGTCGGCGATGCGCCGGTAGGACCGGGCCAGGGTGGTGGCGTCGTTGGTCCACATGTTCACGATCCCGGTGGCGACGGTGATCGTGCTGGTCGCGTCGAGGATCCGCGACACCGACTCCAGGTCGGCGACGGAGGACTTGCCCATCCCGAGCCACGCGGTCCCGTAGTCGAGGGCTTCGGCCTCCACGACCAACTCCCTACGCGTCCCGTCGTCGAACGCGGGACCGAGCCAGACGCCGAACCTGCCGAGATGGAGTGTCATCAGCTTCCCCAGTGCTAGACGGCCGATTGCCTTTCGAACCGAAATCTTCCCGCCGCACACCACCGCTCACCGGCCGGCCGCCCCGCCCTGACCAATCGTTTAACCGCGCCGACTCGGCAACCGTGCCGACGTCGTTCGACGGCACCGACGCGGCGGGGCCGGCCGCCGGCAGACGGCCGGCCCCGCCGCGCGGGAGAACGGGTTACTGGAGGGGCGGGTTGGCGTTGCGGACGAGCTCCTGGAACTGGGCCGAGAACCAGTGGCCCGAGAGCGGAGCGTTCGGCAGCGCCCCCGACATGTTGTACTGGTTGCGTACGTTGCCTTCATAGGTCGGGTCGCACATCCGGTCGAAGCCCTTGCCCTCGTCGTTGTCGATGAACTCGCTGGAGCCGTCGGACTCGCCGGGCGGCTTGATCCAGGCGTAGGCGTCGATGCCCGGCTCGGGGGCGGCGACCGGGCGCTCACCCAGGCCGGCGCCGGCCTGGTTGCACCAGTTGCCCAGGTGGAGCCGGCGGTCGGTGCGACCACCGTCCACGTAGGCGTCGGGGCTGGTCCGCGGTCCCGGGCCGGTCGGGCGGTCCGCACCGCCCCAGCCGTTGCGGGAGGTGTCGATCAGCATGCCGATCGACGAGTCGAACCCGGCCTGGACGAGCCGCTGCCGGAACGCCTGCGCGAAGGACAGCTCATCCACGTACCGGTTCCAGTCGATCCACTTGGCGTGCTCGCGGACCGCCTGACCGTTGACCGTGTCGCCGATGGCGAAGTAGGGCTCCTTCAGCGCGCCGTAGTTGGCGGTGTTGGTGATGAAGCCGGTGACGTTGCTCAGCGTGCTGCCCGAGGCGGTCGCGGCCTGGGCGAACAGGGTCGCGGAGGGGCCGAAGTTGTCGTCCCAGCCGATCCAGCCGTGGTGGCCGGCGTCGATGTAGTTGTAGACGTTGCCGATCGCGCCGAACTGGGCCAGGGCGTATCCGACGCCGGTGACGTAGTTGCCGTTCGTCTTCATCGTGTCGCACTCGGCGGTGGCGGTCTCGCGCGGCGTGACGTTGGTGACCAGGTTCGGCAGCGAGTCGATCTCGATGACCGTCACGATCCGCAGGCCGGCGTACGCGGGGTCGGCGAGGATGTCGGCGATCGGGTCGATGTACTCGGTCTTGTACCGGCCGATCTCGTCGGCCTTGAGCTCGCCGTTGGACGCCAGCGCGGAGCAGTCCCTGCCGGGCAGGTTGTAGATGACGAGCTGGATCACCAACTCCTGACCGGCGGCCTGACTCACCGCCTCGTCGAGGTGGTCGCGGAGGCCCATGCCGTCGCCGACCCCTTCGATCGCGGCTATCCGATCGAGCCACACGGCGGTCGGCTGGTCGGCGATGGCGCTGCCGCCGGGCTCGGCGGCGGCCTTCGCGGACCACTCGGGGTTCACGTAGACCTCGGCTCCCGCGTAGGGATTGTCCACGCGTGCCGCGCTGGCCGGGGCCGCTACGGCGAGGACCATCCCGCCTGCTGCGAGGGCGAGCGCGGTGGCCGACACCAGCGCGCGACGAGATCGTGACCATGCGCGACGACGGAAGGCATCTAATCTCATGGGTTCTCCTTTTGGGATCTCTGTGGGCTGGATCGCGTCGATTTTGGGAGCGCTCCCACACACTGTGGCGATGCCCTCGATCTCATTCGGAGCAGGCCGTCAGCGCTTGACACTCAAGCTGTCGCGCAACCACATCGCCTGTCAACCATCGCGTTACGGACGACCGAAAGCATCACCTTCGGACCCCGATCGCGCCATCGCGTGTTCACCAGGCGAGAAGCGCACACCCCAGAAGGCTCATTTGTGAGATCTGGACATGAAATTCCCTGAAAACCGGACTTATCGCAATCTGGTGGCGATACCACGTGGTCGCCACCGCGGCGAACGGTGAACGCCGCGCTAGATCCTCAGGTCACCGACGCGCGGCGGGACTCCGGGGGTCACGCTGACGAACACGGCCGCCACCACGCGCGGAGCGGAACGAGACCTCAGCGGGGCCGGTCCCCGTTGAGGGAGTAGCGCACGATCTGGTCGCCGGCGACCCCCCACAGCGTCGGGCCGCCGGGGACGCCCGTCACGGCGGTGATCGGGGCGGGTGGCGCGGCCGACGACCAGCGGCCGTTCGCGTATCTGAGCAGCCGGTAGGTCTCCGGAGGGTCGGTTTCCGGGTTCCAGCCCATGGCCGGCAGCCACAGTGCGCCGTCACGGCCGCGGGCGATGCCGGTCAGCTTCCCCGCCGACACGTCCACGGTGTGCCAGGCGACGCCGTCCCATCGGTAGAGCAACGGGCGGAACGTGCCCTCGGGGGTCGCCCATCCGCCCGCCGCCCACACCTCGCGGGGGCCGGTCGCGAGGATGGCGGTGAGCCGGGCGTCGGAGGAGCCGGACGGCGGATTCACGGCGGGCAGCGGGCTACGCGTCCACGCGACGCCGTCGAAGCGCATGACCGCGGGTCTCTCGCCGGCCTCGCCCGCCACCCAGATGTCGCGCGGGGAGAGGGCCGCGGCGGCGTGGCCGGTGACCGGGGTCCGGTGCGACGTCCAGCGGCGTCCGTCGAAGTGGCGGGCCCGCTGTTCGCCGAACGTCCACGCCTGCCGATCGCCCACCGCGAGCACCTCGGTGGCCTCGCCCGGGATGAAGCTCCAGCGCCTGCCGTCGTGGTGCAGCAGGCCCGACTCGCCCGCCTCCGGATCCTCCGCGACCACCCAGACGTTGCCGCTCCGCACCGCGTCGACCTTGGTGAGGACCAGGTCGCGGGCCCTCTTCGGCACCTCTTTGACGAGCCGCCGCCAGGCGTGGCCGTCCCACCGCAGCAGCAGGGCCTGGTGACCGTCGGTGCCGTAGGCCTGCTCCCCCACCGCCCACGCCTCGCCCGCGCCCGTCGCCGCGACGTCGGACAAGGTGGTCGCCTGGTCCAGGGCCGGCTGGGTGTGAACGACCCGCCAGCGGCCCTGCTGCTCCGCCTTCTGTTGCGGCGGTGGCGGCGAGGCGGGCGCGCACGCGGACAGGACCAGCAGGGCACACAGGCCGATTCGTCTCACCCGGGTGACCGTAGCAACACGCCGGCCGCGTGTACGGCCGGCGTGTCGTACGGACGTCAGCCGACGGGTGCGTTCATGTCGGTCTGGATCTGGGCCGCGGTGAGCGCCCGGTCGTAGACCCGGACCTCATCGATCAACCCGTCGAAATGCTCACCCCACACACTGTTGCCACCGATCCGCAACACCCCCTCGTCCACCCGGATCGGACCCGACGCCGCCTGCTGAGCCACCTGCACACCATTCACGAACAAACGCACCATCGACCCGT
>NZ_JAKNTW010000042.1 GCF_022213955.1 Dolomitihabitans soli
GGCCATCGCTTTGTTCTCCTTCGATCTTGTACTTTCGCACTCGAAGGATCACGCGATGGCCGTCCTCATTAACGACGCCACGCCTGTCACCAGGCCAAACTCATACACCACTTCCGTGGACGCAACCCGCCGCGTGGCCGCAGCGCAGGCGGGTCGCCGCGAGTGCGTGCCTTGGGCGGCCTGATCGCGGACGGAACGGCGGATGCCGGGGGACGTACGCATTGAAGACGCCAGGTTGGTCAGGTGATGGGCCAGGCCACGCCGGGAGGCGTTCACCTGCATCCTCTCAGTCAGGCGAGGTCAGGCGAGGTCAGGCGAGGGCGTCCACTCCGGAGGTGCAGTGGGCGCAGCGGGTGGCGGCCCTGGGAATCTCGGAGAGGCAGTGCGGGCAGTCGCGGGTGGTGACCTCCTCCTGTCTGGCGAACCGAGCGCTGACCCGGGTGTAGGGGAGCACGACCAGGAAGTAGACGACGGAGGCGACGATCAGGAAGGCGACCACGGCGTTGATGAACGCGCCGTAGCGGAAGACGGCGTCGCCCACGGTGATGGTGAGGCCCTGGAAGTCGGGGAGTCCGCCGAAGGCGGAGATCAGGGGAGTGAGGACGTCTTTGACGAAGGAGTTGACGATCGCGGTGAAGGCGGCGCCGATCACGACTGCGATCGCCAGCTCGATGACGTTTCCGCGCATCAGAAACTTCTTGAACCCGCTCACATGGTCCTCCAGCACTAAAAAGGGGGGTTCGGCCTCGGAGAACATAGCGTGTGCCGGTTAACCGCGTGGCGCGATCGTGACGGACAGGTGGCCGCCGGTCTGGGCCGCGGCGAGGCGGGCGGCCTGCTCGGAAGTGGTGGCCAGCACTATGAGGGCGCCGGTTTCGGGCTTCGAGGGCGGGGTGCTGAGCACGGTGACGTCGTCGGCGACCGTTTCGGCCGGTGCGAGGTGGCCCTCAAAGCCGCCTTCGAGGGTCGCGAGCACATCGACGATGTCACCGGGGGTGAGCAGGCGGGCGGCTCCCGGGTCGGCGACGCGGATCGGAGTGGCCACCGTCTGCGGACCGTGGGCCGCGAGCAGGCCAGGGCCGAGCAGCCGGACGTCGGTGAGCGGCTCGCCTCTGCGGACGGGAGAGGCGAGGACCCGGCCGGCGACGCGGGCTCCGGACGGTAGTGCGCCGTCGGGCACCGTGGTGGCCGGGAGATCGATCGTGGTCAGGTCGCCCGGGGTGAGGACTCCGCCGTCGAGGTCGCGGGCGGCGGTGAGGACGCGCACCGAGTCGGCGGGTCCCGGGCGCAGGGCGGTGAGGGCGCAGGCCACCGCCAGCGCGGCGAGCGAGGCCGCGAGCAGGCGGCGATGCCGGGTGAGGGCACGGCTCAGGGCACGCATGACGGCTCCAGTTACGAGGTCTCGGGTGAGTACACCCGGAAACGGAAGGTGGGGAAGGGCAGGGGTAGGCCGCCTGGAAGCGGCGGCGACAGAGGTGAGAGCGACTGTGGATATGAGTCCGTTAGGCACGGAAGCGGGGGGGTGGGCGAATGTGCGGGCGGTAATGGTGCGCGTCGCTTGGCTCGGTTTGGAGGGCTGGGTGGGTGACTCCGATGTGCATGTGAGTCCGTTAGGCACGGAAGCGGGGGGGTGGGCGAATGTGCGGGCGGTAATGGTGCGCGTCGCTTGGCTCGGTTGAAGGGCTGGGCGGGTGACTCCCGATGCGCGTGTGAGTCCGTTAGACACGGACGCGGGGTGGGGCGAACGTACGTGCGGTCATGCCGAGGTGCTGCGTGCCGCCTGGCTCGGTTTAGAGGGGTGACTTCGGAATCGGGCGCCGGGCAAGGGAGAGCGACTGACTAGGCGCCCGGAAGCGGATGAAGGGGGGCGAGCAGAACTCGACGGAAGGTGGGCAGGGTGAGGCGGCCCGTTGTCCTGTGCAGAGGAGCGGGCGGGCAGGGCGGGGGGTTAAGGGAGGTCGAAGGGGAGTTTGATGCCGTCGAGGGCGCTGCCGCAGGGGCAGGTGCGTTCGTTGGGCAGGGCTTGGACGACGTCGGAGACCAGGGAGCGCATTCGGGTGATGTTGGCGGAGAAGAAGGCGAAGACCTCCTCGTGCGTCACGCCCTCGCCGGCTTCGAGGCCGGCGTCGTGGTCGGTGACCAGCGAGATCGAGGTGTAGCAGAGGGCCAGTTCGCGGGCGAGGATCGCCTCGGGGTGGCCGGTCATGCCGATGATGGTCCACCCGTTCGCGGAGTACCACCGGGACTCGGCGCGGGTGGAGAACCTGGGCCCTTCGACGACCACGAGTGTGCCCCCGTCGACCGTGTCCCAGCCGCCCGCCGTGGCCGTGGACACCGCGGCCGATCGGCCGGAGGGGCAGTAGGGGTCGGCGAAGGGCAGGTGGACGGCGCCGGAGGTGTCGTAGTAGGTCTGGACGCGGCCGATGGTGCGGTCGACGAGCTGGTCGGGGATGACCAGGGCGCCGGGCCCGTTCTCGGCGCGCAGGGAGCCCACGGCGCTCGGTGCCACGATCTGGCGGACGCCGAGGGAGCGCAGCGCCCACATGTTGGCGCGGTAGGGGATGCGGTGGGGCGGGAAACGGTGGTCGCGGCCGTGCCGGGGCACGAAGGCCACCGTGCGGGAACCGATTTTGCCGACCGTGACGACGTCGCTGGGCGGGCCGTACGGGGTTGTCAGCTCGACCTCCTCCGCGTCGTCGAGGAGAGAGTAGAAGCCAGAACCGCCGATGACGCCGATCTCCGCAGAAGTGACCATGGAGCAGACATTAGTGCTCGGTGTGGGGCTTCGTAGAGACCCGAATCTCATTCTGTGGATAACCGAAGGAGTCTTCGGCGAGTGTGCACAGGATGTCGGTCAGCTCGGGGTGGTCCTCGGGCTTCCAGTGCTCCACGTGCTCGCTGATCGCCGCCTGGCGGGCCGCCACGAGCCGCCTCGCCGTACGTTGTCCGAGGGGGGTGGTCACCAGAAAGCCGCCGTCCGTGCGGTCCACGAGGCCGTCGGTGACCAGGCGCTCGATGTGCGGGCGGCCCTCCGAGGGCGCGACTCCGGCGCGTTCCGCCAGGTCCACGCCGTGGATCCAGGGCTCGCGGGCGATCCTGCAGAGGGCCCACATGCTGCCGGGCGGAAGATCGATCCCGGCGATGGCGGCGAGCTTGGCGTACATCTCGCGGGCCCGCTCGTCGCGGCGGATCAGTGAGCTCAGCGCCCGCTCCGCCTCCGCGTGGGACGAGCGGTGGGTGGCGGTCCCGCCGAACCCCTCGCCGTAGTCGGGGACACGCGAGGTGCCACGCAGCGGCGTCTCCCTGAGCAGCAGCGCGAGCGCGAAGGCGAGTACGGCGAACGGCATCGCCCACAGGAAGACGGTCGTGATCGCGTCGGAGTAGGAGTAGACCAGGCCGGACCGTACGTCGGGCGGCAGCCTGCGGAGCGTGGTCGGGTCGGCCTGGACGGCGGTGGGTTCGAACCCGGGTGGCAACTGGACGCCGCGCAGGGCCGCCGCCAGGTCGGTGTTGAGGCGGCTCGCGAAGATCGAGCCGAAGAGGGCCACGCCGAAGGAGCCGCCGATGGACCGGAAGAAGGTGGCGCCCGAGGTGGCCACGCCTAGGTCCTCGTAGCCCACGGAGTTCTGCACCACGATCACCAGGACCTGCATGACCAGGCCGAGTCCCAGGCCGAGCAGCAGGAAGAAGAAGCCCATCGTGGTGGTGGACGTCTCCGGGTCCATGGTCGACAACAGGAAGAGCGCGACGGCGGTCAGCGCGGTGCCCAGGATCGGGAAGATCCGATAGCGGCCGGTGCGGGTGATGAGCCGGCCGCTGGTCACCGAGCTGCCCAGCATGCCGAGCACCATCGGCCACATGTACAACCCGGACAGGGTGGGCGTGACTCCCTGCACCACCTGCAGGAACAGCGGGATGAAGGTCAGAGCGCCGAACATTGCGAAGCCGACCACGAAGCCGATCGCCGAGCACATCGCGAAGGTGGGGACGCGGAACAGCCGCAGCGGCAGTACGGGCTCGGCGGCCAGGCGCTCCGTCCGGATCCAGACGGCCACCAGCACGAGTGCGGCGACGCCGAGACCGATGATCATCGGAGAGTCCCAGGCGTACTCGATCCCGCCCCACGACGTCAGCAGGACCAGGCAGGTGGCGGCGGCGGCGATCAGGAAGGTGCCCAGGTAGTCGATCGTGTGCCGTTCCCTGCGGCCCGTGGAGCGCAGGGCGGCCATGATGACGAACAGGGCCACCGCGCCGATCGGCAGGTTGATGTAGAAGACCCAGCGCCAGCTCAGATGGTCGACGAACAGGCCGCCGAGCAGCGGGCCGACCACGCTGGACACACCGAAGACCGCGCCGAACCACCCTTGGTAGCGGCCTCGTTCGCGCGGGGGCACCACGTCGCCGACGATGGCCTGGGACAGCACGATGAGTCCGCCGCCGCCGAGCCCCTGGAGCGCCCGGAAACCGATGAGCTGACCCATCGTGGCCGACTGGCCGGACAACGCCGAGCCTGCCAGGAAGATGATGATGGCGACGATGAACAGGCCCTTACGGCCGTACTGGTCGCCGAGCTTGCCCCACAGCGGCGCGGAGGCGGTGGTGGCCAGCAGGTAGGCCGTGACCACCCAGGAGAGGTGCTCAAGGCCGCCCAGGTCGCTGACGATCGTGGGCAGGGCCGTGGAGACGATCGTCTGGTCGAGCGCAGCGAGCAGCAGGCCCAGCATGAGCGCGCCGAAGACGGCTACCAGGCCGCGTTGCTGCTGCTCCTCCACAGGAGCAGCATAACGCTACGTATTCAGGCAATTACGTCGAGGTCGACGCCGCTGCGGGGGCGGGGGTGCTCGACTCCTTCTTCGCGGGCTTGGCCTCCGAGGACTTGCCGTTGTCGGAGGACTTCCCCGACTCGGCCGACGAGGAGGCCCCGGACGCGGCGGGGGTGGACGCGGTGGCGGGGGCGGTCGACGACCGGTTGTCGGTGCGGTAGAAGCCCGATCCCTTGAAGACGATGCCGACGGCCGAGAACACCTTGCGCAGGGAGCCGCTGCAGCTCGGGCACTCGGTGAGTGCGTCGTCGGTGAACTTCTGGACGACCTCGAACTGCTCGGTGCAGGCGGTACAGGCGTACTGGTAGGTGGGCACGCACTCCTCCTCTATGGTTCGCGTCGGCTGGCACTCGGCCGACGCGACTGCTAATGGTACGCAGCCGAAATGGTTAAACGCCACTTCGGCCCTGGCAATTCCGCGCGGCCGGTGGCCGGGCGGCCCCTGATCACGCCCAAGAGGCCCCTGCTCGCGCCTAGGAGGCCCCCTGCTCGCCGAACCAGCTTGCGAGCTTGCCACGGCGGCTCACCGCGCGCAGCCGTTTCTCCACGGCGTCGCGGCAGGCGGCGGTGGTCACCACCAAGAGCTGGTCGTCGACCCGGAGGCGGGTGGAGTCGGCGGGGACGAAGCTCTGCCCGTCGCGCACGATCAGGGTGACCGCCGCGCCCGACGGCAGCCGTAGTTCGAAGATCTCCACTCCGTGCAGCAGGGACGACTGCGGCACCCTGACCTGGAGCAGGTCCGCGTTGAGCTCCTCCAGCGGCGCCGACTCCACCTCCAGGTCACGCGTCTCGTCCGGCGCGGAGACGCGGAGCACCCTGGCCACGTACGGCAGCGTCGGGCCCTGGAGCAGGGTGAAGACGATGACGATGACGAAGACCTCGTTGAACACCGTCTCCGCCCCCGGCACCTCCGTCCCCCACGGGATCGTGGCCAGCACGATCGGCACCGCGCCGCGCAGGCCCGCCCACGACAGGAACGCCTGTTCCCGCCAGCTCAGCCGGTCGATCCTGGCCAGTCGCAGAAGCAGGGTGGAGATCACCACCGACGCGGGCCGGGCCACCAGCAGCAGGACCAGGCCGGCCACGAGACCGGGCACGATCGCCGACGACATGGACGCGGGACTGGCCAGCAGCCCGAGCATGACGAACAGGCCGATCTGGGCGAGCCAGGCCAGTCCCTCGGCGAACCCCCGGGTGGCGGATCGGTGGGGGAGACGGGCGTTGCCGAGGATGAGGGCGCAGATGTAGACGGCGAGGAATCCGCTGCCGTGCAGGAGCGCGGCTCCGCCGTACGCGACGATGGTCAGCGCGAGCACCGCGATGGGGTAGAGACCGGAGGCGGGGAGCGCGACGCGGCGCAGGGCGTAGGCGCCCAGGGGGCCGATCAGCAGGCCGGCCGCCGCGCCGATGACCAGCTCCATCCCGGCTTCCAGCAGGAAGTCGCCGAAGGTGGGCATGGGCAGCTGCGCGCTGCTGAGCAGGACGACCACGATGATCGCGGGGGCGTCGTTGAAGCCCGACTCCGCCTCCAGGATGCCGGCCAGCCGGGGCGGCAGCGGCAGCCTGCGCAGCACCGAGAAGACCGCGGCGGCGTCGGTGGACGCGAGCACCCCGCCGAGCAGAAGTGCCGTGCGCCACTCCATGCCGAGCAGGACGAGTACGGCGAGCGCGACGACCATGATGCTGACCGCCACGCCGACGGTCGCCAGGGTGAGGGCGGCGGGAACCGCGCGTTTGACGTGGCTCCAGTTGGTGGTGAGGCCGCCCTCGGCGAGGATGAGGGCCAGCGCCGACAGGCCGATCTGCTGGGCCAGGTCGGGGTTGTCGAAGACGATGCCGCCGGGACCCGACTCGCCGAGCAGCAGGCCGAGGCCGAGGAAGATGAGAAGGCTGGGCAGCCCGCTGCGGTGGGCGACACGGACCGAGGCGATGGCCGCGATGACGACGGCGGCGCCGAGGAGCAGCCAGACGTCGAGCTCCACCCGGCCCCCCTCTTCCGTGTCGGTGATGACATTGTGTCGTATGGGGCCGGGTGTCCGACTCGACGGTCAGCCGAGTTTGACGAGCCCCGAGGGCATGGCGACAAAACGGATGGTTCGGTCGTGTGGCTCGACGGGCACGCCCTCGATCAACTCACCGTCGTTGAGCAGGGCGACCGTGGGCACGTTGGGTCCCACTCTGGCCAGCGCCCGGTCGTAGGACCCGCCGCCCCTGCCCAGCCGTACGCCTGTCTTCTCGTCCACGGCGAGGGCGGGCACGATCACCAGCGCGGCCGTGCGGATCGTGTCGACGCCGCGGCGGGTGTCCACCGGTTCCATGATTCCGAATCGGCCGGGCGCGAGGGTGCCGGGACCGTCGTAGACCGCCCAGTCGAGGTCGTCGTCGTCGCGCAGGACGGGCAGGATGACGGTCGCGCCGTGCTTCCACAACGCGAAGACCAGCCCGTGGGTCGACGGCTCCTCCTCGTCCGACCAGTAGCACGCCACCAGGCCCGCCATCTGCACCCATGGCTGGTCGAGCAGGTTCTCCCTGATCGCCACCGAGGCCGAACGCCGCTCGTCCTCCGGAATCGCCGCGCGCGCCGCGCGGATCGCCCGCCGCAGCTTCTGCTTGTCCACAGGTCCCTCCACTAGGGTTTCCTCCATGGCTGACTTCGACCCCGTCACTAAAGCCGTCGTTCCCGCGGCGGGTCTGGGCACCCGGTTCCTGCCGGCGACCAAGGCGACACCCAAGGAGATGTTGCCCATCGTCGACAAGCCCGCGATCCAGTATGTCGTTGAGGAGGCGGTTTCGGCCGGGCTGCTCGACGTTCTGATGGTGACCGGGAAGACCAAGCGCTCGATTGAGGACCATTTCGACCGAGCCGTCGAGCTGGAGGACGCCCTTGAGGCCAAGGGCGACGACGAGCGCCTCTCCCAGGTCCGTGAGCCCGCCGACCTGGCGACCCTTCACTACGTACGGCAGGGCAAGCCTCGCGGGCTCGGTCACGCGGTGCTCTGCGCGAAGCAGCACGTCGGCGATCACCCGTTCGCGTGCCTGCTCGGCGACGACCTGATCGACGCCCGTGACGAGCTGCTCAAGCGCATGATCGAGGTCCGCGCGACGTACGGCGGCAGCGTCATCGCACTGATGGAGGTCCCGCGCGAGCAGGTCTCCCTGTACGGCGTGGCCACCATCGAGGCCACCGGCGAGAACGACGTCGTCAGGGTCACCGACCTGGTCGAGAAGCCGCCGGCCGAGGACGCGCCGTCCAACTGGGCGCTGATCGGCCGGTATGTGATCGATCCCGCCGTCTTCGAGGTGCTGGAGAACACCCCGCCGGGGCGCGGCAACGAGATCCAGCTCACCGACGCGCTGCGCGAGCTGGCCACCCGGGATTCCGCCGGCGGCGGGCCGGTCCACGGGGTGCTGTTCCGCGGGCGGCGCTACGACACCGGCAACAAGATCGACTATTTGCGGACGGTCGTCCAGTTCGCGGCGGATCGGCCTGATCTGGCGCCGGAGTTCCTGCCCTGGCTGCGGGAGTTCCTCGCCGGTCGCTGAGTCGGGAATGTCGTGACATCTGGTGAGTTACCTGTAAGAGAGCCCATAAGCGAGCCCGTAAGAAAGTCCATAAGAGAGCGCGGAGGAGCTGCGATGCGATCGGTGGACGAGCATCTCGCCGACATCCTGGCGACGGTTCGCACCCTGGCGCCGCTGGAGCTGGAGCTGGAGCGTGCGCTCGGCACCACCCTGGCCGAGGACATCACCTCACCCGTGCCACTGCCGCCCTTCGACAACTCCGCCATGGACGGCTACGCCGTACGCGCGGCCGACGTCGAGACCGCGACGGAGCAGGATCCCGTCGTGCTGCCGGTCGTCGACGACGTGGCCGCCGGAGACGGCGCGATGTACGCGGTGGGGCCCGGCATGGTGGCGCGGATCATGACGGGTGCGCCGGTCCCGGCCGGGGCCGACGCGGTGGTCCCCGTGGAGTGGACCGACGGCGGGACGGCGTCGGTGACCATCAGGCGTCCCGCTCCGCTCGGCAACGCGATCCGCAGATCCGGCGAAGACGTGCAGGCCGGCGACCTCGTCCTGCCCTCCGGGACCATGATCGGAGCCGCTCAGCTCGGTATCGTGGCGGGCGTGGGCCGTCGTCGCGTCCTGGTCCGGCCACGGCCCCGGGTGGTCGTGCTCTCGACCGGGGCCGAGCTGGTCGAGCCGGGCCTGCAACTCGGCGCCGGCCAGATCTGGGACTCCAACAGCTACACCCTCACCGCCGCCGTACGAGAGTCCGGTTCGGACGGCTACCGCGCGGGAGTCGTCGCCGACGACGCCGGTCAGTTCCTCGACCAGCTCGACGCGCAACTCCTCCGCGCCGACGCCGTGATCACCAGCGGCGGCGTGTCCATGGGCGCCTACGAGCCGGTCAAGGAGGCGCTCGCCCCCCTCGGCACCGTCCGCTTCGAACGCGTCGCCATGCAGCCCGGCATGCCCCAGGGGTTCGGCGTCGTGGGCGAGGACCAGGTCCCGATCTTCGCGTTGCCCGGCAACCCCGTGTCCTCGTACATCTCCTTCCTGCTGTTCGTACGGCCCGCGCTGCGCAAGATGCGCGGCCTGCCGCCCGAGCCCGGCCCGACCGTCACCGCGACGACCACCGCGCCGATCCGCTCCCCGCAGGGCAAACGCTCCTACCTGCGCGCGGTCCTGTCCGGCGCCGTCGGCGGCGCCGCGACGGTCACCCCTGTGCGGGGTCAGGGTTCCCACCAACTCGCCGCCCTCGCCTCGGCCAACGCCCTGGTGATCGTCCGCGAGCACGTCACCGAACTTCCGGAAGGAGCGATCGTGGAGGTGATCCCACTGTGAGCGGTCTCACCCATCTCGACGAGTCCGGAGCCGCCCGGATGGTCGACGTCTCGGAGAAGGACGTCGGCGCCCGTACGGCCCGCGCGTCCGGCAGGGTGCTGCTGTCCGCCGAGGCGGTCACGATCCTGCGCTCGGGGGAGGTCCCCAAGGGCGACGCGCTCGGCGTCGCCAGGATCGCCGGGATCATGGGAGCCAAACGCACCCCCGACCTGATCCCGCTCTGCCACCCGATCGCCCTGCACGGCGTCAAGGTCGACCTCACCGTCGTCGACTCCGGGGTCGAGATCGTCGCGCGGGTCAAGACGGCCGACCGCACCGGCGTCGAGATGGAGGCGCTGACCGCGGTCACCGTCGCCGCCCTCGCGCTGATCGACATGATCAAGGCGGTCGATCCCGCGGCGGTGATCAGCGACGTCCGCGTCGAGGAGAAGACCGGCGGCAAGACCGGCGTCTGGACCAGGCCGTGAGCGGCCGGCCCGGGGATCGACCGGGTCCGGCCGCGCGGTGACATGTCATGATGGGTTCCGTGATCACCATGAGTAACCACTGGAGCATGCCATGAGGGGCCTGGTGATCACCGTGTCCAACCGCGCGGCGGCCGGTGTCTACACCGACACCTCCGGCCCGCTGCTCGCCACCCTGCTCGCCGAGGCGGGCTGCGATCCCGTCGACGGCCCCCGGATCGTCCCCGACGGCGAACCCGTCGAGCAGGCCCTGCACACGGGCATCGCGGAGGGTTACGACGTCATCGTGACCACCGGCGGCACCGGCCTGACCCCGATGGACCTCACCCCCGAGATGACCCGACGGGTCCTCGACCGTGAGATCCCCGGAATAGCCGAGGCCGTACGGCAGGCGAACCGGGAGAAGGTGCCGGCCTCCGTCCTGTCCCGCGGCCTCGCCGGTCAGGCGGGCATCAGCCTGATCGTGAACCTTCCCGGCTCTTCAGGCGGGGTCCGCGACGGCATGGCCGTACTCGCGCCGATTCTCAAGCACGCCGTCGAACAGATGCGTGGCGGTGATCACCCGCGCTGAGGGATGCGCCGATTCGCCCCTTGGGGGGATGATGGAGTGGTGGATCGACTTCGTGGCTGGCCGGCGACCTTGGCTGAGGGTCCGGTGGGGCTTCGGCCGCTACGCCTGCGTGACGTGCGTGCCTGGCGGGACACCCGCATCAGAAACGCCGACTGGCTTCGTCCCTGGGAGCCGAGCAATCCCGAGACACCCCTGTTCAAGACGGGTCTCGGGCCCTATGTCTCGATGGCCGGCACGCTGCGGCGCGAGGCGCGGCAGGCGCTCGCTCTGCCCTGGGTCGTGACCTACGGCGGCGAGTTCGCCGGGCAGCTCACCGTGGGGGCCATCGTGTGGGGCTCCGCCCGCTCCGCCCAGGTCGGTTACTGGGTCGACGGCGCCCTCGCCGGTCGCGGCATCATCCCGACCGCCCTCGCCCTGGCCGTCGACCACTGTTTCTTCACCACCGGCCTGCACCGTCTCGAAGCGAACATCCGTCCCGAGAATCAGGCGAGCCGCCGAGTGGTGGAAAAGCTGGGATTCAGGGAAGAGGGCATCAGACGGCGTCAACTCCACATCGACGGGGCCTGGCGCGATCACATTTGCTATGCGATAACGGTTGAGGACGCCCCCAGAGGCCTTCTGGTCCGGTGGCGACGAGCAAGGGAGGCCGCAGCACACGGTGGCCCTCCCCATGAAGAGGTTTGACGATCTCGCGACACACCGCACCGAATGCTCGTCAATTAGTGACACGCGGTCTTACGGTGCGTGACGTGAGCACTTCGAGAACGCCGACAGTCGAGAGGCGTTTTCGTGCTGCCCGGGGGTGGTCGTGAGCAGCGCCCTAATCTACATCGCCATCGTCGTCATGTGGCTCGGTGTCCTGATCCCCATGTGGCTGCACCGGGACAAGAACCAGCTGGCAGAGGCCGAGGACTCCTTCGTAGCCGCCGCTGCGGACGATGACACGGGCGTACTCCCCATTCCGGTGCCGGACGCTGATTCCACGCAGGAGTACGTGCCCGGTTCCGTGCCGGATTACGCATCAGAAACGGCATCGGATTACGTGTCCGGCGAGGCACCGGATTACGCTCCGGCACACGTGTCCGGCGGGGCGGATCACACGCCTGGCCAGGTGCCGGAATACGCGGCCGATCAGGTGACCGGCTCCGCGCCGGAACATGCGGCCGACCCCGGTGACCTGGACACCCCAGAATCCGAGGCGGTCCGTACGCCCGCCGCCGACCCGCGTCGCGCCGCCTACCGTCGCAGGGCCGTCATCGTGGCCCGCCGCCGTCGTCGGCTCTTCTGGTGCACGCTGCTGGTCCTCGCCTCCGTGGTGACCGCCACGGCCGGTGTGATCCCCTGGTGGGGCGTCGTTCCCTCCGGCCTGCTCATGGCCGGCTACCTGACCGTCCTGCGGGTCGCCGTGGGCGTCGACCGCGAGCGCGCCCGCCGCGTCGCCGAGGCCCGCGCGGAAAGTGCCAGGCGCGCCCGTGAACGCCGTCGAGCCCTCGAAGCCGCCGCCCAGCAACACGAGGCCGAGATCATCGAGCTCGCCGCCCACCAGCAGGACGAACTCTTCGACCAGTACGCCGAGATGTCCCGCCGCGCGGTCGGCGACTGAGCGACCGGACCGGACGGTTCGCCTGGATGGCGCGGAGCCCTTCCAGAGTTTGCTAATCTAGTCGAGTCCCCATGGGGCTGTAGCGCAGTCTGGTAGCGCACCTCGTTCGCATCGAGGGGGTCAGGGGTTCGAATCCCCTCAGCTCCACCCATGTCGAAGGCCACTTCCTCTTGTCGGAAGTGGCCTTTTTGGTGCCGTACAGCAGCGAAATACAGCTACGTGAGCTTCCCGCCCAGTTTCTTGAGCGCTTCGCGTGTGTCCTCCAATGAGACCTCGCTGTACACGTTCATGGTGACCGCGATCTGGCTGTGGCGGAGGATCTGCATCGCGATCCGCGGGTGGACGTCGAGGGCGACCAGAAGCGACGCGCAGGTCTTGCGGGTGGCGTGGACGGGGACGGCGCGTACCTCAGCCCTCTTGATCGCGGCGGCGAAGCTGCGGTTGAAGTTGCGCGGCTCGACCGGCTGACCGGTCCTGGTCGTGAAGACGAGGCCGTTGTCCGTCCACTCCTTGGCCGCTTCGCGAGTCGCCTTCTGGGTCCTCCGTCGTTCGTTCAGGGCCGTGACGCAGATGTCCACGAGGGGAAGGACGGCGTCCGACGATTCGGTCTTGGTCTGGCGATGGAGAAGCCGGCCGCGTACCCGCTGGATCTGCCAGCCCACGGTGAGTTCGGCCTGGTCGAGGTCGACGTCTTCCCAGCGGAGCCCGAGCATCTCACCGCGCCGCAGCCCGAGGGCCAGAATCAGCACGTAGGCGGTGTAGAGCGGGTCTCCGTGCGTGCGTGCCGATTCGAGGAACTGCCGGGCCTCATCCACCGACCATGGCTTGACCTTGCGGCGTCGAGGTTTGGGCACGCGCATCAACGCGGCCACGTTGCGGGTCAGGACCTCTTCACGGACGGCGTTGCTGAGCCCCGCCCGGAGAACCGTCCAGGCGTCACGCACTGTCCGCTCGGATGCCGTCTGCCCGCAGCACATCCCCTTGTCGCAGCACTTCTTGGTGGAACGTCGCGCGTCCTTCCCCTGAGCGCAGCACTGGCAGGCCGTACGGAGCTTGTTGTGCCAGGTCTGGACGTCCCGGACGCCCAGCTTGTCGAGCCGTTTCCCGCCGAGCCCAGGCACGATGTACAGCCGGACGAACATCTCGTACGTCTCAGCTGTCTTCGGCGCCAGGTTGGGCTCTACGACCTCGCGGAGCCAGTACGCCAGGTAGTCGGCGAGCTTCGGCGACTTGGTGACGACCGGTCCCTTGCGCGCCATCTCGTGGAGCTTGAGCCACTTGTCGTGGGTCTCTTCGCGGGTCTTGCCGTAGCACCATTTGCGGGTCTTCTTGCCTTCTGGGGTGGTGACCCAGACGTAGCCGGCCCAGCCGTTCTTGTAGGGGAAGACCGAGCCTTCTCGGTTCGCGCGCTTGCTCATCAGGCGGCCTCCTCACACAGGCGGGTCACGTAGTCGCTGAGGGCGGATTCGGGGATACGGCGGCAGCGGACGCCGACCAAGATTGAGTCCAGCTCGCCCGCGTTCATGAGCTGGTAGAGCGTCCACCGGCTGACCTGGAGAGCAGCCATCGCTTGGGGGACGGTGAGCAGCTTGGGGCTACTCATGGACGCCTCCCGAATCGGTTGAGCGGCTTTCGGTGAGGGCGGCGGCGAGGAGGGCGTCACCGAGGGAGTAGCCCTTACCGGCGTACTCCCATTCGGCGATGACAAGGACGGTGTCCTCGTCGAACAGGGGGAGGCGGCCAGTGTTGATCTCCTCGTCGCGCATGTGGTCGGCGCGGTCGGCACGGAGTTCGCCGAGGGTGGTGGAGTAGTGGCGGCTTTTGGTGGAGAAGTGGCCGCGGAAGCCGAGCATGTGGGCCCATTGGGTGAGGCGGAGGTCGGCCAGGTCGTCGAGGTCGCCGAGGCGGAAGCATTCGGCGATGAGGCGGCGGGCATGGTCGCGGAGGGGAAGTGCGGCGAGGTCTTCCATGGGGTTGATTCGGCGGTCGAGGGTGCCGACGCATTCGGCGGCTTTGGTGGCGTACTTGGCGATGTAGCCGGCTACGGCCTGGTCGGTGAGTTCGCCGGTGGTGGTGATGGGGCGGGTGTCGACCTGGGTGCCCCAGCGGAGCGTTTCGGCGGGGCGGTTGTCGAAGGCGGGGATGGTGACGGTGACGGCGGAGGCGGCGTGTTGTATGGCTTGCGCCAGGAGGTCAGCGGTTGCCCAGCCGGGCGGGGCGGAGGTCGGGCCGCCGGGGCCGTCGAGGCGTACGACGGCGTGGAAGTGGACCAGGCCGCGCCGCTGGTATTCGGCGACCTTGGCGAAGGACACCGTGACGTGGTCGCGCAGTTCTCGCATGGTCAGGCCGGCGAGCTTGGCGAGGCGGCGGCGCAGGGCTTCGGTGAAGCGGCGCCACAGTTCCGGGGACAGGGCGTTGAACAGCACCGAGCCGGTGTAGTCGTAGCAGTCGGGGCACAGCGGTTCGCCAAGGCGTGCCTCGTCGGCTCCGTGGCGCGCGGTGCAGGACATGACCCGCCCGTGGGGGCAGGTGGGAGCGTCGCGGCGGGCGTGGCAGGGCAGCGGCTTGCCGTTCTTCTCGCGGCGGGTGTGGACCGCCCCGAAGGACGGGGCGGTGAGGGTGAGGAACAGCGCTGGGTGTGCGGTGACCGTCTCGGGGACGCCTTTCCCGCCGGTCAGGCCGGCGCGGATCAGGTGGTAAGTGTCGGCCCGGTAGGTCTCGGCGCAGGCGGGGCAGCGGGTGGCGCGGCGGGTCTTGCAGGGGACGCGGAGCACGCCGTCCGGCTCGGTGGCGGTGGTGTAGGTGTGCAGGCGTTGCCCGGTGGCGGTGTCGACGTGGATGACGTGGCCGCGGAGGTGGATTGGCTGTCGGCAGCCGCCGGTGTGGCGGATCTGGCTGGCCCACCGGTCGTATTGGGGGTCATGGAGCCGGGCGATGAGGCCGGCTACGGCGTGGTTGGTTGGCATGATGGGGCTGTCCCTTCCGGGCTTCGCGGTTCGGTGTGGGATGGCCCCCGACGTGACGCGTGTCTTGGCGGATGTGTGGTCACGCCGGGGGCGCTCGGGGTTCAGCAGAAGCCGAGGCCCTGGCAGTGCGGGCAGGTGTCGCCGTAGCTGTCGCTTCCGGTGCCGCCGCAGTGGCAGCACTGCCACCGCTTGGGCTCGATCTCGACCGGTTCCAGGTCGTCGAGGGTCATGCGATCCACCTCCTTTCGCGCTTGGGCGCGGTGTTGAGGAACACGCGCCAGGTATGGGGGCGGTGCTGGAGTGGGATGAGCGGGGTGATCTGCCGGATCGGCAGGATGGCGCGGATCTCGGTGATGGCGTAGGCGAGTTCGGTGTGGGTGCCGTCGATGCGGATGCGCATGGTGATCTCCGGTGGTCAGCCCGCGTGCGCGGCAGAGTCGGTGGTGGGGGCCGGGTCCATGACGATGGAGTCCCGGTAGCTGTTCTCGGCGTCGTGGCGGGCGCGGGCGTCGGCGAGGATGCCCACGGCGGTGTACTCGACCGGGCCGAGGTGGACGCTTGCGTAGTAGTGCCCGTAGATGGTGGCGTGGGGGTCGATCTCGGTCTCTAGGAGTGCGGCGACCCGATCAATCTCGGTACGGATATCGGCGTCGGTGCCGCGGGCGTAGTGGCAGACGCTCACGTAGTCAGGGGCGGGAAGGTCGGGGTTGGCCTTGAGAAGGACGGCGAGGTTGATCAGGCCGGTGATGAGGTCGGCGCGGTTGTCGGTGGTGTCCATCGGGTTCTCCTCTTGGTCAGGCGGTTTCTGGGGCGTTGCGCAGGGTGTGCAGGAGTTCGGAGGCGAGTTGGCTGGAGACGCCGAGCCGGGCGCGGAGGGTGTCGCGGGTGATGTGTTTGCCGTGCCGGGCGTGGTGTTCATCGGCGACGCGGCGGGCGTAGTCGAGCAGCGGCCCCGCCGTATCTGAGGAGCCGTCGTTCTTCGCGTCGTTCTCGGTGTCGTTCTGGCCGTTCTCGTCGAGTACGGCGGGCAGAACGGGAACAGGCGCGGGAACGAGGGACGGGGACGGTTCGGGACGGGGGTCGGTCGCGCGGCGTTCCAGCATGGAGACGGCGATGAGGAACGCGCCGGCGGGAGTGGCGGCGGTGATCCACCCCCAGGGGGAGGGGTCAGCTTGGGCGAGGTTCGCGGCCAGGGACAAGGCGACTCCGCCGACGAGAACGAGGGTGGGCCAGGAGATCCAGCCGCTCCGTTCCCGCCCGTTCTTCTTGTCGCGTTGCCGTTCGCGGGCGGCCATGACGCACGTGAGGTCGACGCAGACGGCTACGGCCCAGGCCATCCAGCCGTCTTGTCCGTGCTCGGTGGCGGTGTCGCGGATGTGGGTGAAGCTGCCGGCTCCGGCGATGAGGGCGAGGATCACCACGGGGGCGGAGTCGGCCAGCCGCAGGGCCAGGCGAGGCGTCGTGGTGGTCATGGTGGGTTCCTCCTTTCTCGGTGCGGCGGGTCAGGCGGCGAGTTCGGGGGTGGGGTCGGTGGCGGGGAGTTCGTGGCCCAGGCCGCTGGCGGCGAGCTGGGACCAGGAGGGGGTGATGTTGGCGTAGGCGCAGGCTGCTTGTTCGGCGGTGGTGGTGGAGACGTAGCCGGAGCGGGCGCGGTACCAGCGGCCGTCACTGTCGGTGATGACGGCGACGCCGGGGAGTTCGGGGGCGATGGATCGGGCGGCTACCAGGGCGTCGGGGTCGAGGTCGCCCAGGGTCATCACGGCGGTTTCGGGATCGTTGACCCGGTGGCAGACCCGCCCGCCGACCTGAGCACGCAGGGCGGTGACGCCGGGGCCCAGGTCGGAGCCGATGCGCTGGCCGGAGAGGACGAGGTGGATGCCGAAGGCGCGGCCGAGTTGGGCGATGCGCAGCAGGGCGGTAGCCGTACGGGTCACCTCGTCCTTCTCGCTCTTGTCGGCGGTGAGATACAGCTCCGCCAGTTCGTCGACCAGGACCACGGCGGGGATGGGGCGGACGTCGTCGGGGAGTTGCCAGATGTCGCGGACGTTGTAGCGGCGGCAGGCGAGCATCCGGGCGCCCATGACGGCGATCAGGTCGGCCAGCAGTGACACGCATTCGGCGCGGGTGGTGGCCAGGGCGGTGAGCCGAGGGTCGTAGGCGGCCAGTTCGACGCCGCCTTTGAGGTCGAACCCGATCAGGGCGATCGGTTGGGGGGCGAGAGCGACGAGGAGGGCGTTGATGAGGTTGGACTTGCCGGACTGGGTGGCGCCGGCGTTCATCCAGTGCGGGATGAGCCGGAAGTCCATCCGCCAGGCCGCGCCGGTCTCCAGGACGCCGACGATCGGGCGGAGCAGGTCGTCCGCGCGCCAGCCTTCGCGGGGTTCGGGTGGGGGTACGGCGGGCGTGGTCTGGGCTAACGGGTCGACGGTGACGCCCTGGAGGGTGACACGGCCGGGCCGGGAGCCGACGACCCGGACCGCTTCGACGCGCCAAGCGTGGGCCAGGCGTTCGCAGACTTTGGCGTAGTCGTCGGGCACCTGTCCGTCGAGCAGGTGGAAGGTGAGGCGGAAGCCGTACCGGATCGGTCGCGGGAGACCCATCCACGGTTTGGTGTCGACGGCGACCCGCTGGAAGCGCCGCCGGACGCGGACGACGCCGGTGGAGGCGACGAGGCCGGGGACGGTGGTGAACCACCAGCGGTGACGCTTCTTGGTCAGGGAGCAGCCGGAGGCGACGTGGCGCCAGGACCAGCGGAGCCAGATGGCTTTGCGGGGGAAGACCAGGGCGTACCAGTAGGAGACCGGGGCCCAGCGGCGCCAGGCCAGCAGGATCAGCAGCGCGCCCAGGACGAGGAGCACGGGTTGGTGGAGGGTGTTCATCTGGCCACCGCCGCAGGGGTGAAGGAGACGGCGCGGTAGGAGATGCCCCAGCGGGTGACGCCGTCGCGGGCCTGTTCCCAGACGTAGCCGACGAGGCCGACCGGGATGACTTCTTCACCGGCGGTGATCTGCGGTTCGGGGCTGGCGCTGACCTTGACCAGCTCCATGCGGCCCCTGTCGTCTTCCATCAGGAGCGTGACTTCGTACATGGTGTTGCCGTCTTTGTCGCGCTTGATCTCACCGGTTTCCTTGCTGACCAGGCGGGGGCGGGGTGCCTTGACGCAGGTGACGGTGAGGCGGGCGACGTCGACGGGGATCGGGATGTTTCGCATGATCGTTTCCTTGGATCGAGGTGGAGGTCTTGGAGTACATGGAACACTTGGCATTCTATGTTGTCAATGGCTTCTTCGGCGTCCTGGTTGGTTTCTTTACCGGGGTGTGCTCAACTGGTGAATGTTGAGGGAGGGCCCCGATGGTGGAGAAGAGTGGCCGACCGGCCTACTTGCAGATCGTCGACGACCTGCGCCGGCAGATCGACGCCGGGACGCTCGCGCCTGGTGACGCGCTGCCCTCGATCGCTCAGCTGTGTGACCGCTACGACGTGTCGGCGAGCGTGGTCAAGGCCGCCATCAGTGTCCTGCGGACCAAGGCCATCGTGGTCGGCCAGCAGGGCAAGGGCGTGTTCGTCAGCGAGGCCGCCATTGCCATCCCCTCCGACGATCCGGAGCCCGAGCTTGTCTCGCCCGGCGCCGCAGGGGAGATCCTTGACGAGCTGGCCAAGGTTCGCCGCGGTCTCAAGGATCTGGGGGATCGGCTGACCGCGCTTGAGTCGGCGGTGTTCCAAGAGCCGAAGCGATCTCGCTGACCCGGCATCCCAGCTCGTCGATCTCGGCCAGGATCGCGGCCAGTTCGCCGGCGATTCGTTCGGTGCTGTTCACGGTGGTCTGACTCCCTTGTCCCTCCCTTCGGCGCTTATCGCCTTTCGGGATGACCTAAGTTCACCGTGAGCTGGGGGTTTCCGGTATCACGAGCCCATAGCTAAGATTCTTCATTGCTGTCTAACAGCGTTTTACACAGCGTTTTCACATGCACCACCGCACCTGCCCCCGTGTCACGCGAAGGGACGCAATGAAGACGACCCAGCGACATGGCTGGACGCCCGCCCGGCTGCGGGAACACCGTGAGGCCCACGGTCTGACCTTGGAAGCCGCAGGTGAGCGGCTACGCGAGACGGCAACCCGGCACGGCTTGACCGTACTGGCAGGGAACTTTCAGACCATTTGGGGACATGAACAAGGGTCTATTTATCCCGGACCGCATTACCGGCGCGCGTACTGCCTCCTATACCAGGCGACCGAGCCCGAGCTTGGATTTCGCCCCGCTTTGCCCGGTGAGTCACAGAAAGCGGAAATCGTGATATCTGCCTTGCCTACGCCGAGCAACCCGGCAGCCGACAAGGCCGCCGCCCAGGTCATCGAGGAGGCGTTCACCAAGGTCTCCATCGGAGGGATCGACGCCGCGGAGTCCCCGCAGGGTCTCCTGCGCAGCCGGGTCGTCGACGCGTGGCGCCGCCGGCACGGCGGAGGCAGCCCCAAACCGATCCTCGTCCTCGTCGGCGGGTACGCAGGTTCGGGCAAGACCGAGTTCTCCCGCTTCCTGTCCGATATCACCGGTTGGGCGTTCCTGGACAAGGACTCGTTGACGCGGTGCATCGTGGAGCGGCTGTTGATCTCTCTGGGTGGTGATCCCAACGACCGGCACAGCGATCTGTATCTGAAGGAGGTCCGGCCGCTGGAGTACCGGTGCCTGATGGAGACCGCGTGGGACAACCTCGGCGTTGGTACCTCCTCCATCCTGTCGGCCCCGTTCATCACCGAGCTTCGCGATCCGGCGTGGTTCACCCGCCTGGAGAATCGGTGCGCCGCGAAGGGCATCGACGTGGCGGCCATCTGGGTTCGCTGTGATCCCGAGTCCATGCGTGAGTACATCGAATTCCGCGGGGCCGCCCGCGACGTGTGGAAACTGGACAACTGGGCCGCGTACGCCGACGGCCTGGACATCGAGGCCAGCCCGCCCACCGCACACATGACCGTCGACAACCGGCACGGGGCGGCGATCAGCCTTGCCGACCAGACCCGCGAAATGCTCAAACGGATCTTAACGTGACCGTCCAAGGCGTGGTCCTGTACGGCCCGCCGGCCAGCGGCAAGGACACCGTCACCGCGGCCCTGCACGAGCTGGACCCGCGCTTCGTGCTGCTGCCCAAGCTCAAGGTGGGCACCGGCCGGAGCGCGGGATATGAGTTCGTCTCCGCCGAGCACCTGGACAAGCTCCGAGAGGCGGGCCGCCTGATCGCCGAGACCCGCAGGTACGGCAACGTCTACGCCATCGACCGCCACGCCATCGAGACCCGGCACGCCGCCGGCTGCGTGCCGGTGGCCCACATGGGCAACATCCCCGACCTTCGCCGACTCATCGGCCGCATCCCCGACGCGTGGCTTCGGGTGCTGCTCTGGGTACCCCGGCACATCACCGAACAACGCTCGACAGAGCGCGGAGACCCCGACACCGCAAAGCGCCTGTCCGCGTGGGACGAGACGCTTTCCGACCTGGAGACCAACACGGACGCAGGCTTCTTTCATCTGCGCATCCACACCGACCGCCTCAGCCCCGACGCGGCAGCGAGCGAGATCATGAATGCCTACGATCGGTTGCACACGGCCGGTTCTTCTCCGAAGCGGTCTCGTCTGTGAGCCGCGCGGCGACATCCGCCGGGATCAGGTCCAGCCGCCACCAGGTGTCACAGTCACGACACCGCGCGCCATCCGGCAACGGACGCTGGTAGGTCCACTCAACCCGAAGGTGATCGCATGCTCCGCCGGGTTGGCGAGGTGGACGGTGGTCCCGCGCTTCCCCTCCTTGACGGGCGCGGGACCACCACTGACCGGGCGCCGAGTGTGGGTCGCAGCGCTCGGTCAGGTCTTCATTCGCCGCCGCATGCGCGGGACGAAGATTTTCGAGGATGACGACGAGTTGTTGTGACAGTGCGCAGGTGAGGCGCCGGAACTCTTCGAGCAGGACCAGGGCGTTGCGCTCGACCAGCGTCGCCCCATGTTCTGGATGCGGCTCGAAGGTGTGCGCCAGGACGGCGTACGGCGAGCAGTCGCTGACCGTGTAGACGCCGGCACCGCGCCTCAGGCGAGGGCAGGAGGCGATGGCGGCGGGGATGCATGACCGGCATGTGGGCGGAGCATTGGCGTAGCCCATGCCCAGATCAGAGTCTTCAGGATCATCGGCCAGCACCCACCAAGTGCGCCCCGTGTCGGCATCCACGGCGGTTCGGCCGCAGACCTGACAGAGCCGGTATTCCATGCAGCGCCACTGCCGAAGGGTGTTCACGAGCTGCCACACCGGTTGCCCACCGCGGGTGAGCCCTTGCCGAGCGCGTAGCACCCCGTAACGCCAATCCTGGTCAACCGGATCGGGGTAGGAGAGCCGCAGGCCCCCCGACTCGGGATCAGCGGCGAAGGTCAGGTTGAGCGGTAGCGCCTCACCCGACCAGGCTGTGATGTAGGGAACCGGCACGCTCGCGCCACTCACGATGCGCTCCCCGAATGAGGGGCGATCTTCGGGAACGACCACCGCACAGGAGTCGGCACGCGGCATTCTGCCAGGATCTCGGCCAGCCTCTCCAGGGTGGGCCCGTGGAACGTCCTCACGCAGGAGCAACCCGGACTCGGGCACGCCCCCGTCGCATGCCAGATCTGCCCCGCCTTCCAGATCGACCAGTCAGGGAACCGCGCGGCCACGTCACGGCTCGATATGGCAGACACCGCTACGTCACTGGCGCTCATGAGCACGGCCGGCCCTCTTCCCGTACCGGGGTGGGAGAGCTTGCTCACCAGCCTGCCGACCACGCGCGCACCTCCGCGACTCGCCTTTGCCGGTCCGCCGCCTGCGCGAGCCTGGCCCTGCCTGCGCACCAAGCGCGGGCTAATGTCAGTACGAATGTAGCTACATAGCTGTGTACGCACAAGGGAATGCACCTACCCTGCTACATAGCTTCGACCGCATGACGATCGACTCCAATGCGGACCGCCCGGTCTACAAGCAGCTTGCCGACCTGATCCGGGCTCAGATCCACGCAGGAGTCCTTCGCCCCGGTCAACGTCTCGCGGCTGAGAACGACTACGCCGCCGAGCACGGGATCTCCCGAGACTCGGTGCGCCGTGCCATGGCCGTGCTCCGAGGTGAAGGGTTGATCGTGACCGAACTACGCGGCTCACGAGTCCGCGAGACAGAGGAATCCGTGGTGGTTCAGATAAGCAGCGGTGTCACGATCACCACCCGCATGCCCACCGAGCCCGAACGCAAGAAGCTCGGCATCGGCGAGGGCACTCCCGTCCTCTTGGTCACCGATACTGACGGAGAGACCCGGCTGCTTGCAGGAGACCGGACCGTTCTCCAGGTCAGCGACGCCGAGTAGCGCCAACCAGGTCCGCTCCTCGTCAGAGCGGCAACGGCACGCCGGCTAGACCATCGAGCTACCAAGATCAAATTGGCACAGCCCAGGCGAATGAGAACTTTCTCTACGTCTTCAAGGCGAGGCGCCAGCGGCGCCTCGCTCGCCAGCCCGGCTGCGGCTCTTCGGCCGGTCCGGGCTGGCGCCGAACGCTTTTGCACCTAGCGTGAACCGCGACCACTACGAACTTGGCGCCGCGACCTCAGCGGTCGATTCTCCTTCCAAGGAAAGCAGAAGACCTTTCAGCGTAGTGACTTGATCCGTGAATGTGTCGCCATCCCTAAGGAGCTCCTTAGTTTGGGCTACCAGCTCATTCTTATCCCACATTACATCAAGCAAATAGGCTAAGACTAGAACTGCTGTTTCATGACTGCGGAAATGAACGCGGTCTCCACGGCGTCTACCCTTGAATTGCTCGCGCATAAAATCTACGAGAACCTGCTTGTCCATTTCGCAGGAGAAGGAAGTATCCAGCGGAAGGGCGTGGACTAGCCACGCATAGAGTCGACTACGCTCCCTGTCGTCGGTATGCATCCATAATTCCACAGCGCGATTGCGAAGCTTGTTAGTGGTATCTGATTCCAGATCTGCAGATCGACACCCCCAGCAAAGGGCCCATACTGCAACGTGATGCAGAAGCGAGCTGGGGTCGATAGACGAACCAAGAAACATATCGATGCACTTTGTAATAGCATCCTTAAATTCATTCTCCGGGGCTACGCCACCAACAAGTCTAGATCCGTGCGCGTCGGCGGCTGGGTCATCCTCAGGATGACATGCAGCATAGTAAGAAGTGATAGCGAGCGAAGCAACCCCATACAATCTGTCTTGTAGACGATCCGATTTAATAAGCCTTGGCAAACTACTGACTGAATCACGGTCCGCGAGCGCCTCATAACGGTATATGGTTCCTACCGTCGAGGATAGATCCAGTGATGCGTTTGGGCTTCTTGCTAATGCATCTAGACAGGCGTCCCTGAACACACTCGCATATCGACCTCCAGTTAACGAATTACTATAGCCCCGAGCTCCTAACACTTCTAGGTCGAAATATAGGCAAGCATCTATAGCCTCGCGAGCGACTTCCGGGGTGATGGGAACTTCATCCGTAAGACACGTCATAAGGCTATCGAGCGGGATTCGCACATTCGCCAACTCAGGCTCTGGCATATTCTTTCTGGAGTTTCGGCTTATCAAGTTTATAAGATGCTTCACAATATCAGTGGCTCCACCCCGCCTACTGAGTACAGCGGACAGAGCCACGGTCTCACGCCAACTATCGTCAACAAACCTGTCGCCGATAATGTCAACAAGACTGTACCCCGAGAATTCCTGCGGTAGATGTCCCTCGGCGATGGCGAGAGCAGCAAGATACTCTTGGAACGTGAGGTGTTTGAACTCATATACATCGACCAACGAGCCATGCTCTATTGCAACGCCACTGACGGTAAGGAGACTGCTGCGTTCTTCAACTCTGTTTAGAAAGTCGGTGACGGACAGGCTGGTATAAGCTAGCACTTCTGGCAGATCGCGACGTGCCTGAGTTATATACTCCTTCAATTTGGGAGCTGTGATTGTCGTGGCGCCCGAGCTCATCATGCAATAGGCTGCATATGAAAGCTGCGGTAGAACCTCCTCTTGATCAAGTGGCTCATGTCCTTCTACATTCCAAGTCATGAGAAGAACTTCAATAGCTTTTCGGTACAGTACGCTGCGTCTCCGGGGTAGCTGTCCCATCCAACGTCTCACGAGTAGAAGCGTTGTCAGCATGAGAGGATTCGTCGCGAGGCGAAGAACCCGATCAGAGGCGATGATTCCCGATGCTAGTTCCTGCGCTTCCCGCTGGATTGCAACACCGGGGCCAACCACATGACGATGCCATGTAAGGGTAAGCGCTACAATCGCCTTTTCGGATAGGGGGGAAACCCGTAGCGGGTGGCAGAAGCTGCGTATAGCGCCTGCGACAGCCTTATAGCCGGTTTCTCGCGATGTTATAATCAGAGGCGAGTTAGGGTATTGGGATAGAAAAGTTCTAAGTTGGGTAACGAACGCTTGTCGAGCGGACTGCATACGAATCTCGTCTAAACCATCTACCAAAAGCAGTACTTTGCCTTCACGCAACCGCGCCAAGATCATTTCGTAAAAGGCATCCGCTAGTTCAGGCATTTCTGCACGAATAGCCACGTTATGGATTACTTCGGATATTGGGCGAGATGCCAAATCTCCTAAGTGCCGGCAACGAATAACCAGTGGAAGCCAATCATGTGCAGGGAGGGGATCGCTGGATGACCGTGAAAAAGTGCTGCTTGCATATGAAACCGCTAGATGCTTGAGAAGAGTTGTCTTTCCAGCTCCTGGAAGTCCTAAAATTGCAACATGCTTGAATCGCTGCAAGGTACGCCCGACAGATATCTGTTCTTCTGGTTTGTGCGTACCCTCGTCTAGCTCGTCCATCTGGCTTTCTATAAACAGATCATTCTCAACTTCATTATTGCTCTGACTGATCACCTCTTCCATCTGCATATCGACGTAGAGATCCTTTAAGCTGAAGCTGCGAGCGCCAACTTCGTGGTCTGCGGGCAACCCTTCAAGAGTGATCGCGTCGCACTCTTTCCGCAAATGTTTGCGATACGTTTCCTCCGCCATGACAGTGTCTAGCGTGGAGTCCATTGCGGGAAGGTTGAGCAGAGAGTATCTAGAAGATTCGTGGCCAATGACACTTGCCTCGCTAAGTATCTCCTCACATATTTCCCTTGCAAGGATTTGTCCGTCGGCATGAACCAGGGTTACGTGCGTTCTAAGGCGGCCGTGGCGGATATAAATAGCCCAAATCCATCCATGTTCATGAGCAAGCAATTCAGCAGCTGGGTCGACGTAACCGGTCACACCGCGGGACTCACAGAGCCGAGCGACGCTTTCAATCGCACGACTTCGATCTACGACAACGCCACCCGTCACGAGTTGCTGTGTCAAAGTTTTGCTATCGATGAGCACTATACGCTTTGGGGTGAAATCTGCCTCTTGAGCTATAACGGAACTGCGGAATCCGCCAAGTGAGATGAAGTATCCGTGAATAGTGGCAGAGGGATCGCCGCGCCGTTCGGCGTCGAGAACCCCAACGAACTTATTAATATCTGATCCACCTATGGCGCCTTTAGATGCTTTGCATTCGGCGCGAATTTTTGATGGCTCGTAGCGATGAGTACCAGAAACGTCGAGTTCTCTTCCAGATTTGGCTGTATCGAAAATAAAGTCCTCATATCCTAATGAGTGGAAAAGGTCCGCTGATAGGCGTGTCAGCAAGTCGCCTTTGACGTTGTTATCGTGTGCAATTACGGACACCTTCATGTCAATTTGCCTGCTCGACACTTAGCCCTCCGAGTGGCTGGAGTGGAGACGTATGGTTACATTGCTACTATCGTACTTGATCGCTCTTGCGTTACAGTCGTCTGGGCCGCCTTCCCCCCCTGCAATGATCATCGATTCAAATTCGCCGATATTGCACGATGGGTGTGTCTGGTTCAGGGTGGCGGGCCCGGTTTCCTCCGTAACAAGCCAGGCTGTGACTCCTGGCGTCGAATAATCGAGGAACGGCGGCCGGCGAACGTACACAAGGGCAGAGCCTTACACTCCGATAGTCGGACGCCCCAAATGACCAGCGCGCGGGGTCCAGGTGTACCACCAGCGGTGCCACCACCGAACCGGACTTTCGGGCCTGCCTACGCCGGAGGGCAACTGTTGATCACCGAATGCCATGTGTTTCTCCGCCCGTCGCCGGGGTTCGGGTACGACAATGACGCGAGACAGGGTTGCAACCCCCGCAGCTCCCGCAGGCCATCGAGTCTTTCATCGTCCTGCGAGGCGTTGCAACTGCGAGAGGCAAGGGCTCGACAATTCCCAATGCGTTCCCATGGAGGGGATGCATCTTTAAGGATCTAGTTCGAAGCGTTTCGCGGCCCGACGTCGAGCGCGGGTAGAAAACGCGCGACGCGGGCTCGCTACCATCCCTGCCGGCGTGGGGGGCGCGAGCCTTATGGATCACGCCCCCGCTGTAACTCAGGGGAGGATGCCGCGTGGGGAAACTGCATGCCCCAAAGGGATTGAAGGGACGTGTCGAGCCGGGAATCTATCCCCACGCAGGCGGTTTCCAGTACGACGTATCCGATGTGTATGTCTCGTCCCCTAAACGTTTGACATCGAGAATTGATACCGAGGCATAGCTGGTTTTCACCAAGTTGGCTGTTCGCCACTGCCTGAACACTCTTGCGACTGACGTAGGGCTGGCCGCAGCCCAGGAGGCTAGGGTGTCCTGCGATAAAGGGGGGGCGAGAATATATTCTTTCCCTATGGCCTTCCGCTCGCCGAATCTATAAAGCATGATAAGGAGGATGCGAGCCAAACGGGGGCGGACGTCGAGGCTGCCCGTGGCGGCATGCAGTTGTTGTGCCATGTGGAGCTGTGTCCCAATGGCGCGGATGATAGCTTCTCGAAGTTCGTCTCTCTTTAAGATTTCTGAAATGGCTTTCGTTGGAATAATAAGCGCGCGCCCCTTTTGTATCGTGATACCGCGCGGTATCCCCGCTTCTCCTAGCCACGGGGGCCCGATGGGTTCTACGGCGTGTAGAGCATTGACGAGGTCGCCTGGGCCAGCTATATCGAGAACTGTATGCTTGTCGGGGCCAGACTCGATCTCGAGACGCACCCAGCTGTCTGATAGGGGAATGACCAGCTTGGGATCCTTGGCGGAGAACAAGTCGTCACCCCGGTAGGTGGTTACCTCTACACCAGCCTTCCGGAGCGCGGTCCTGCCTTCAAGCGATAGTTGCTGCCAGAACTTGTACCGTCGTTTCATTCTCGTACGTCTGTTCACGGGATCTTCCGGGGGATTAGCCACCATATAGGGCGTATAGGACGGCAGGCACGACGCCGAGCAGTGCGGCGAGCGCCAAGAGGGTGCGAGTGATACGGGTTGGCGTGGTCTTCGCCAACCTGGGGATGATGTAACCGGCGACTCCCAGTATCGCGACGATTACCATGACTCCAGCCATAAGGGCAAACGGATCTCGGGTCATCAGATTTTCCTCGCCTCTCCGCCGAGCGTTTTGGTCGATTTGTGGCGCTTGGTAGTGAGCCCCACAGAGGAAGACCATAGAGGAATAATGATCCGAGGGCATAGCTTATGCTCAGCTTCCCGGGATGGTGGCCATAAGTTCGCCTTGACGTGCGGATATGCAGCATTCGAGGGGATGGGAGTTACCCACATGGCTGGATCTCAGATAGAAGAGTACTTACTCGAATTGGAAGGAAATTCATCCGACGGGATAAGGATTTTCCTCTAGAGATCATTATGTACTGTAGTTTGGAAGCGCTGATGTTCCCCGTCGCTTCGCCGAGCGTGCTGGATCTCAGCTGGGGGTGGGGCTCCGGGGGTGGTAGCCCGCGGGCCTCACTCCTGCGAACCTGCCCCTGCTATGGGAGGGCGGCAGGCAAGCCGGCAAGCGAACAGAGCCGGCACCCACGGTGGGCTGTCTGGGAACCACTCCGGAATCTGCTGGGCGCCTCATCTCGTAGGGTGAGCAGCGTGCGGCTTGCGCTTTTCGATCTTGATAACACGCTGGTGAACCTTGACGAGGCTTTCTGCGGGTGGGTGGGCGAGTTCGTTGAGGCGCATGTTTTGGACGACCACGCGGCGGGTTGGTTGCGTGCTCTCGACGCTGCCGGCTACCCACACCGTGAGGTGTTCTTCGGCAAGGTGCGGGAGCGGTTCGGGTTGCGGGAGTCGGTGGATGAGCTGTGGCAGGCGTACCGGCGGCGTATGCCGGATCTTGTTCGGTGTCGCCCTGAGGTGATGGCTGGGCTGGCAAGGTTGCGGTCGGCAGGGTGGCGGGTCGGGATCGTCACCAACGGGACGGCGGACAACCAGCTCGGGAAGATCCAGCGGACGGGGTTGGCCGATGCCGTCGACGGGTACGCGCTGTCAGGTGTCGAGGGCATCCGTAAGCCTGATGTCGGGTTGTTCGAGGTTGCTGCTAAGCGGTGTGGGGTGAGCCTCGCTGACGGGGGATGGATGGTCGGTGACAACCTCGTTGCCGACATCGCTGGAGGGCGTGCGGCGGGGTTGCGAACGATCTGGGTTGACCGTGGCACGTGGCCGGGGGAGGAGCACCGTGCGGACCATGTGGTCTCGGATATTCTCGAGGCTATGGCGATCCTGCACGCCGAGGGATGAAGGGGAAGCATGCCGTCCGAGACAGGGGAAGGTTCACCCTCTGCCGCGCGGCTTCCGTTTCTCGGGCCTGGCGGCCCTGCGATACGGGTCCACTTGCCACCGAGTCTCCATGGCTGAGCGCGTTCGCCCAGGTGAATGCTCTTGCCGTACAGCACAGAAGTACAGCAACGCAGCCGCACACCGCCGGTCCACGCCGCCCCTCAACACACCTCCCAGCAGTCCAAGAAGGCTATGGCCACGCCTGTGCCTACAGTTCGCATCGAGGGGGTCAGGGGTTCGAATCCCCTCAGCTCCACCCAGGGCCGTTCTTGAAACGGCCTGAGAGACGTTGACGGGATCCCGTCTGATCATTGCGATCGGGCGGGATCTTGTCGTTTCAGGGGCTTTTGTCGAGTTCAAGGAGCTTGACGAGCGCTACGACTGGAGGGCCGCCTGGCTCGCGGTCATCGATCAGACCACAGGAGCATGGCTGACCGGCGAGTGGCTGGAGCGAGCACATCCGTTCATAACGGTTCGCATGCCCGGCGCTCGCCGGTGAGACACGGCGTGGATGGCGGCTCATGTGGTCGAAGCGGGGCAGTGGCTCGCCGCGTTGACGGCCGTGGCGGTGCTGACCCGGTCTGGGAGTGGCAGGCGGGTCGCTGGCGCCGGCTCCTTCATGGACAGCGACTTGGCGGCGGTCTCGGTCATCAAGCGTCTCTTCCTTGATCATCAGATCCGCCGTTGGTTTTACAGTCCCCATGTGGCGGTGCGCACACCCAGATGACCATATGCCTTGCCGGTGCCGTCGGCGGCTTCGTGATCCTTGAGACGATCGCTCTGGCCAATGTGCTCAGCATATTCCTGCATGATGCAACATTTCAGGGTCTTGGTACGTCTTAGCCGGGATGAACGAGAGGACTCCTCCCCGTGGATGACGCATCAGACTTTGCGCATTTCGCTGCCAATCGGGCTGATGCGCTGTTCCGCTTTGGCTACATGCTCACTGGCAACCCGCACGACGCCGCCGACCTGGTTCAGGAGGCGTTGGCACGGCTGCGCAGTTCGTGGCCCCGCGTGCAGCGCAAGCATGACCCGGAGGGCTACGTGAAAACCACGATCATCCGGCTGCACATCTCCATTTGGAGGCGGCGCAGGCGCGAAGTCCTGGCTTGGGAGGTGCCTGACCAGCCGCAATCGGTGACGGAGTCGCCGCTGGACCTATGGGACGAACTTGCCAAACTGCCCAAGCGGCAGCGTGCCGTACTTGTCCTTCGTTACTACGAGGATCGGTCGGATGCCGAGATCGCCCAGTTGCTTGGCATTTCTCCGGGAACAGTGCGGAGCCAGGCATCCCGCGCCCTGGACAAACTGCGCGACACCGTCGCCCCGCTGAGGAGTTTGCGATGAACGACGTTGAAAAGGTGCTGCGCCAGACGTTTGCCGGCGCGGAGGCACGGGTCCCGCCCACGCCTCCGGATCTGCTGCGCCAGGTGACCGTACGGCAGGCCCGGCGCAGACGCCGCGGCCGGGTGGCGGTTGCCGCGGTGGCCACCGGTCTCGTGGTCGGGGTGACGTCGGCCGTGGTATGGCGGGCTCCCGAAACGCAACCTGCCATCACGCCGCAACCCATCATCACGGAGAAGCTCGCGCCGCCGGTGGAACAGGTGCTGCCTTCGGTGACCGCGGAGGTCTCCCGGAAGGTCCCGAATGGTGAGGCGTTCACGCCAAAGCTGTTCATCGATTCACGGACCATGCTCGGATACGTGTCGAAGAAAGGCTACGATCCTGCACCTGAGTTGTGGACTTATCGCGTGGACTCGGAGACCTTTCGGCGTTTGACGACCATCGATTATCCCATCGCGCCGGTGGACTCACTGGCAATAGGCGAAGGCGTGATCGCCTGGTTTAAGTATGTGGACCGGAACATCCACATCATGACAATTCCGGTTACGGGGGGCACTCCCCAGACGGTGGTCTCGTTCCCAGCCGAGTTGGATGTGGACAAGGTGCACGGGGACTCCATATACGGTGTCGACCTGGCCATTGGGGATGGCAAGATCTTCTGGTCGTCGACCAAGTCGGGCGGTGTCAATCAAGTTCCGGTGTCGGGCGGCGAGCCGTCGTTCGCCGCAGGTACGGAGGGGCTGCGTCTCTTCCGTTGGCCCTGGGCGGGGCGTCCGACCGATGAACGGCCAGTGGGCATGACAAATCTGCTGAACGTGAGCACCGGGGAGAGGCTCTACGATCCCGTGCGGGCACAGTGCGACGTGATCTGGTGCATCACCGGCGACCAGGCAACCCGCCGAGACGGCAGCCAGACTGTGGACCTGCCGGGCAGTAGCCCTCGGTCACTCGTCGCCGATCGCTTCGTCACCATCGATCACGTCGACGAGCAGGGACGGAAGGCTCAAGCGATCTTTGATCTCGCCACATCACAGCTCGGCAGGCTGTGGATCCAAAACGACCGCGAGGCGTCCCCCACCCTCTACACCGACACGGACATGCTCTACTTCAAGCGTGGCGACAAGTGGGTCGTCATTCACAACCCCGACCGTTAGTCCCGCGCGACCACGAAGCTGTCAGTACCTGAAGGCGCCGAACAGCTGGGAAACGATCAGTTATGTTGCGGGAAGCGATCATCGCCATCCCCGACACGGTGCAGGCCACGCATATTCGTGAACACCCCACCCATGTCAAAGGCCACTTCCTCCTGTCGGAAGTGGCCTTTTTTTGGTGCCGTACAGCAGCGAAATACAGCCATTGACCAGCCGATCGATCTCCACGACCGCATCCGCTGGCAGCTCGCCGACCGGAACGGCATCGGCGGCGGCCGGTCGAGCATGGCGGCCACCCGCGAGCAGACGAGCCAAGTCGCAGGTCGCCGTTCGCATGATCTCTCGCAAACCTGCGGCCCGCTCGAAGCGGGCTCGACAGGAGCGCACGATGCGCTCGCCGCGCCCGGGCCGCTCCGCAGGGCTGCAAGGCGCCGCTGCCGTCATGACCGGGAACCGCTTCGTATGTATTTGTACGATAGTACTAGTTGTACTATCGTACAAACATGTCGTTGGAGAAGAATGTCACAACGCCTGCCGGGCCTCGGCGTGCCGGTGGGCGGGAGTGGTTCGGGCTGGGGCTGCTGGCGTTGCCGACCGTGCTACTGGGGCTCGACGTCACGGTGCTGTACCTGGTGTTGCCGAGCATGGCCGCCGAGCTGAACCCCACGGCCACACAGACGATGTGGATCATGGACGCCTACGGCTTCTTCATCGCCGGTCTCCTCATCACGATGGGGACGCTGGGAGACCGGATCGGCAGGCGACGCCTGCTGATGATCGGAGTTGCGGCGTTCGCGGCCGTCTCCGTCCTCGCCGCGTTCGCCCCGAGCTCCGGTCTTCTGATCCTGGCTCGCGCGCTGCTGGGCATCGCGGGCGCCACGCTCATGCCCTCGACCCTGTCGCTGATCAGCAACATGTTCGCCGACGTACGGCAGCGGGCCGTGGCCATCGGCGTGTGGGCGACCATGTTCGCCCTCGGTATGGCGGCCGGTCCGGTGGTGGGCGGTGCCCTGGTCGACCGGTTCTGGTGGGGAGCGGCCTTCCTGATCGCGGTGCCGGTGGCGGTGATCGTCTTGGCCTGCGCGCGTGCGCTGCTACCCGAGTACGCGGTACCCGGTGAAGGCCGGCTGGATCTCGTCAGCGTCGCCCTGTCGCTGGTCGCCATCTTGCCGGTGGTCTATGCCGTGAAGAACCTCGCCACGCACGGGGTCGATGCGCTGACGTTGGTACTCGTGCTGATCGGTGCGGCTGCGGGGATCGTCTTCGTCCGCAGGCAGCTCCGGCTCGCCTCCCCACTGCTGGACGTGACGCTGTTCGCCGACCGCGCCTTCTCCGCCGCCCTGGCGGTTCTGCTGATCGGGCTCGTCGGTGTGGGAGGCACGATGTACCTGGTCACCCAGTTCCTGCAACTGGTCGAGGGGCTCTCGCCGGCGGTGGCCGGATTGTGGATGGGTCCACCCGCACTGGCGATGTTCGCCGCCGCCATCGGCGCCCCGATCGTGGCCAGGCGCATCCGGCCAGGGACGGTCATGGCGGCGACCCTGGGGCTCTCCCTGATCGGATACGCGCTCCTCGCCACAGCGGACACCGACAGCGCGGTGAGCGTCGTGATCGGTTTCGCCTTCGTCTACCTCGGCCTCGGAGCCATCGCGGCGCTGGGCACCGACATCGTCGTCGGGGCCGCTCCAGCGACGAAGTCCGGATCGGCGGCGGCGATGTCCGAGACCGTGCAGGAACTCGGCCTCGCCGTGGGGGTCGCCCTGCTCGGCAGTCTCACCACGGCCGTCTACCGGTCTCAGGTCCAGGCGCCCTCGGACGTGCCGGTCGGGATCGCCGACCGTGTCACCGACAGCCTGAGCGGCGTCCTCGCGGTTTCCGGCCGGGTCCCGCCAGAGACACTCCACGGTGCCCGGGAAGCGTTCACCACCGGGCTGAACACCGCCTCCCTCATCGCGGGGGCCGCGATCGTCGCGGTGACCGCGCTGTGCCTGCTCACGCTCAGGCACATCCGCCCCATCGGGGAAACCTCGCCTGATCGTCTAACCTGATGTCCGGGAGGGAGCATGGGAGACGACGACAGGTCAACGGACGGACGCAAAGCCAGAGGCCACAAGCGCCGAACCGAGATCATCGACGCCACCTTGGCAGTCGTCCAGCGCGACGGAGCGGCCGGAGTGACTCACCGCACCGTCGCCAAGGAAGCCGGCATTCCCGTCAGCCTGAGCACCTACTACTTCGCCACCCTCGACGACCTGCTCGTCGCCGCCCTGACCAGCGTCACCGAGGCATACACCGCGCGCATCCGTCACATCATCGACAACCGCGACGACAAGCTGCGCGGCCTTGCCGAGCTCATCGCCGAATCCGCCGGCACCGGACGCGAACGCGCACTGGCCGAACGCGAATTGTCCACTCTCGCCGCGCGACGGCCCGCCCTGCGCCCCATCGCCCGCCGCTGGCGCGAGCACGTCGCCGAGCTCGCCCAGCGCTGCACCGACTCCCCCGACGCCGTGACCGCGGTGGTCGCGGCCTCTGACGGACTCTGCGCCGCCATCCTGATCGACAACGCACCCGGCGACCCCGGCTACGTGCACGCCGTCTTGCGGCAGGCACTCGGCGTCCAGCCCGAGGCGACCAGGCAGTGACCCGCAGTTCGCCCCGGCGACCTACTGGTGTCCCAAAGCGGGTCCGCGTGCTGCCGCGACTGCGGCGAAGACGGCGTGGGCCTGATCGATCGCCTCAGGGTAGGTCTGGGCCCTGTCGTGTACGGCGAGGGCGCGGTAGATGCCGGCCAGGCTCGGGCTCTGCCTTGCGTTTTGCCGGTGGGGATGATCAGGCCGGGCCGGAAGGCCCCCACGGTCTCGCCGGCAGCCTTTCGGCGCAGGATGGTGTGCAACATGTCGTCGGTGATGACCAGGGCCGGGCCGCCGTGCTTTTCCTCAGCACCGCCCACAAGCCATCTTCCGATTCAACACCTGAGCGGAGACCTTGAGGCGTCCGCGGGTCACGGCTGTCCGGGCGTCCGCGGAACGAGCAGCCCGCGGTTGAACGCCTCGGTGACGGCGGCGGCGCGGTCGTTCACCCCGAGCTTGGTGTAGATGTTCAGCAGGTGGGACTTGACAGTGGCCTCCGTGATGAACAGCCGAACGGCCGCCTCGCGGTTGGTGTTCCCGGCCGCCACAAGTTCGAGGACCTCCAGCTCGCGGGGGCTGAGCAGCTGCGGCGTGGGTGCCCGCATCCGGTTCATCAGCCGGGCCGCCACCGAGGGGGACAGCACGCTCTCGCCCCTGGCCGCGGCCCGCGCACCACGCAGCAGTTCCTCCCGGGGGGAGTCCTTGAGGAGGTAGCCGGTAGCGCCCGCCTCGATCGCCGGCAGGACGTCGGTGTCGGAGTCGTAGGTCGTCAGCACCAGCACGCGCGCGCTGACGCCGAGCCGGGCCAGCTCGATGATCGCGGCCAGCCCGTCCATGCCCGGCATGCGCAGGTCCATCAGAATCACGTCGGGCCGCAGTTCCTGGGCCAGCCGCACCACGTCGGCGCCGTCCGCGGCCGCGCCCAGCACCTCGAATCCGGGCGCGGAGGCGAACATGCTGCTCAGCCCATCCCTGACAACAGGATGGTCGTCGGCGATCAGCAGCCGGATCGGGGTGCCGGTCATGCGCCGCTCCCGGTCAGCGGACAAGGGACGCAGGCCGAGATGCCGGCGCCGGCGCCGGGCTCGGACTCGACGCGCAGACTGCCGGACAGCCCTTCCACGCGCTGCCGCATGATCGTCAGGCCGAACCCGCCAGGCTCAAGGCTCGCAAGGTCGAAGCCCTTGCCGTCGTCGCGCACGTCCAGTGCCACCTCCTGCTCCAGATAGGACAGTGTCACCCCGACTCTGCTCGCGCCCGCGTGTCTGGCCACGTTGGCCAGCGCCTCCTGCGCCGTGCGCAGCAGCGCGAACTCGGCCTCGGGCATCATCGGCCGCGCCGTTCCGGTCGTCGTGACCTGGACGGGCAGGCCATGCAGCTTCGACCACCGGTCGGCGACGCCGGCGAGCGCGTCGCTCAGGCGCGCGGTCCGCAGCGGCTCGGGCCGGAGCGCGTCGACCGAGCGCCGCGCCTCGGTCAGGCTCTCCCTCGCCAGGTTCTTGACGGCGTCGAAGGGCCGGCGCCACGGCGCCGGGACCTCGTGCATCTGCTCGGCCGCCTGGAGTTGCGCGATGATGCCGGTGAGCCCCTGCGCCAGAGTGTCATGGATCTCGCGGGCCATCCGCCGGCGCTCGTCGAGCACGCCCGCCTCCCTGGCCTGGGCGAGCAGTTGGGCATGCAGGCCGGCGTTCTCGGCGAGCGACGCCTCCAGCAGCCGGTTCATCCGGCTCAGCTCGTCGAGGGTCTGCTCGCGCCGCTCCTCCTCCTTCTCGGCGAGCCGCAGGACCCAGGCGCAGCTGCACATCATGGCGATGTTGAAGGCGACGATGGTCACGTGCATCGCCAGGCCGAGCGCGTCCGTCTTGGGGATGCCGGACGCCTGCGCCGTACCGGCCAGGACCGCCGCGGCGGCCACGCCCAGCAGCCGCCACGGCCAGCGCAGGACCGTGAAGGAGTAGATGTAGGCGGCAGGGGTGAAGAGCCCGAAAGCGGGGTGACGGGCCACCAGGACCGCGGTGATCACGAGCACCCCCGCGACGAACACCCCCATGATCCGTGGCCGGTCCCACCAGCCGGGACGCAGGGTGAACATGCCGAGCATCCACGCGGCCGCCAGCCCGCACAGGCCGAGGTCGATGAGCAAGGAGCCGCCCGCCCAGTCCTCCACGATCATCAGGATCGCGACGAGGAGCGCCAGTAGCGCGTACGGCACCACGTTGACCAGAAGGAACGGCGGCTGTTGCGAAATCTTCCTGCTCAAAACTCCCTCTCCCCGCGGGATTCTATTCCCAGCGTCTATTCCCAGCGGAACCAGCGGACCGCGACGAACGCGCACACCGTCGCATAGGCCGCCAAGGTCAGCAGCGGTACGGCGGACGGAAAGTGACCCAGGTACGCGTCCTGGAACGCCCCCATGCCCGCGCCGAGCGGGGTGTAGTGGGCGATGTTCGCCAGCAGCGGCGGCATCTGCGAGATCGGTATCCAGAGTCCGGCGAAGAACATCATCGGGAAGAACAGCACCGTGCCGATCGCCGTGGCCGGGCCACGCCCGGGCGCGAGCGCGGTGATCAGCAGGCCGATCGCGAGCAGCGCGGCCGCCGCGAGCAGCCAGGCGAGGGCGAAACCGGGAAGGTGCTTCGGCAGGTCGACGCCGAAGCCGAACCCGGCCACCGCGAGGAACAGGACCATCGCGACGACCGCGATGGCGAAGTTGGCCACGAGCTGGGCGGCTAGCACGCGGGCCGGGCCGACCGGCGTGGTCCGCATCCGCCGCAGCACGCCGTTCTCCCGGTATCCCGCGAGCGTGGTCGGCAGGGAGGCCGTGGCCAGGATGGCCAGATTGAACAGGATCAGGACAGGCACGTACAGGTCGAAGTACGTCAGGCCGCCGCCGGCCTCCACGGGCTCCCGCAGGTCGGGGACGCTGCCGAGGACGATCAACAGGATCAGCGGGAAGCCGATACCCCACAGGGGGCCGACCTTGTCCCGGACGCACAACGTGCTCTCGGCCTTGATGAGCCGCCACGTCGCGGAGCCTCGCTCGGCGGTGACGGGGGGTGCGGCGGTGCGCAGGGCTGACATGGGTATGAGGTCCTCTCTCTCTGCGAGTTGTTACCGCGGGCCGGGTTCGAGGCGCTTGCCGGTCAGCTGGACGAACGCGTCCTCCAGGCTTGCCTGCTCGACACGCAGCTGTTCGGCCACGATCTGGTTGCGGGCCAGCACGGTGGTGACGGCGTTGAGCGCGTTGTCGTTGCCGTTGACGATGACCAGCTCGCCCCGGCGGGTGACGCCGGAGACGTCGGGCAGGCTCGTCAGCAGGCGGTCGTCCATCGGCCTGGACGGGCGGAACTGGATCCGCTGCTCGATGCGCGCCCGCTCGGTCAGACCGGCCGGGGTGTCCACCATGACGACGCGGCCGGCGTCGATCAGCGCGAGCCGGTCGCACAGCCGCTCGGCCTCCTCCATGAAGTGGGTGACCAGCACGATCGTCACCCCACGAGAGCGCACGCCCTCGATCAGGTCCCAGGTGTCGCGCCGGGCCTGCGGGTCGAGACCGGTGGTGAGCTCGTCGAGGATCGTCACCCGGGGGCCGCCGATGAGCGCCAGCGCGATCGAGAGCCGTTGTTTCTGGCCGCCGGACAGCTTGGCGTACCTCGTCTTGGCCTTGTCCGCCAGGCCGAGGCCGTCCAGCAGCGCGCGCCAGTCGGCGGGCTCGGGGTAGAAGGAGCTGTAGAGCTCCAGGGCCTCGGCGACCTGTAGCCGCTCGGGGAGGTGGCCGGCCTGCAACTGGACGCCGAGCCGCCGGGTCAGCTCGGCGCGGTCCCGGAGGGGGTCGAGCCCGAGCACCTTGATCTCACCGCGATCCGGCGTGCGGAGGCCCTCGATGCACTCCACGGTCGTCGTCTTGCCGGCGCCGTTCGGGCCGAGGATGCCAAAGATCTCACCCTCCTGGACGGTGAGCGAGACGTCGTCGACGGCGACCTTGTCCGCATAGCGCTTGTGGAGGTCGCGTACCTCGATCACTGGTGGCATGCCCGTCCTTCCGGCGATGTGCTGAGGCTCCTCAGCCTGCTATGACCAGCGCTTTTCCGGCATCGACCAGTGGACGGGACCTGGCGATCCACCGATCGGTGGATCGCCGTCCGCCAGACGACGGACACCATGAGGTGGGCGATGATCATCGGCGCCGTGGTGCTCGGGTCGGGACCGGCGTCCTCAACCTGCATCTCGGCCGCCGGCGCGTGTGATGGCGCGCCGGTCCGCTCAGTACCCGCTGCGGCGGGGGGCCGCGGTCGGGCGGCGGGAGAGGTTGGTCCGGCCCGTGGGCTTGAGGTCGCGCGCCGGGTGCTCGTTCCGGTGCGACGACCGGGCCTGGTGGTCGGTCTTGGCCTGGGTGATCGAGGCGGGGAGTTTGATATGCATGCTTTCTCCTTGTCGTTCTAAGCCCTGGTGAGCCAGGTGACCTGGGCGCCGTTGTCGAAGGACTCACGCCGGGCGGGAGTGAACAGGGTGGGGCGGAACTGTCCGGAGAACATGGGGATGCCCGTGCCCGCCACCACGGGGTAGCTCTTGAGGATGATCTCGTCGATCTCCGGGAGCAGGGAGGCGGCGAGTTTGCCGCCGCCGCAGAGGTAGATGTCCATGCCGGTGTCCTCGGCCTTCAACCGCCGGACGAGCTCGATCGGGTCGCCTGTCTCCACCTGCACCGTCGGGTCGTCGATCGTCAGCGTGCTGGAGACGACGTACTGGCGCAGATGGGAGTACGGGCTGGTGGTGGGGACGTCCAGGGCCGGCTCGTAGGTGCCGCGCCCCATCACCAGGGTGTCGAAGACTTTGTTGGGCACGCCGTCGAGGCCGACGAGCTTGCGGACGTGGGTGGGGAGCGTCTCGGGATATCGGGTGTTGATCCAGGCGGCCATCTGGTCCGACAGGGGGTAGAAGTCGAACTCGGCGTTGGGTCCCGCGATGTAGCCGTCGAGCGAGACGGCGACGTAGTACACAAGCTTTCGCATTCGATCAGCTCCTTATGTAGTACTTTGTTTGGAGTGATTTAAACGTAGTACTACAAGCGGAGTGGTGTCAAGCGCGGAGGAATCCCGAGCGGGCGGCAGGCACTGATCGAGGCGCGCAGGACGAAACCCGCTATCCCGCTTGCGTTGGAGTGCGCTCCAACTCCTACTCTCGTTTCTATGGCCAGTGAAAAGCCACTACCTGCGGAAACGCTCACCATCACGGAAGTGGCCGACAGTACCGGACTGTCGCCCGACACCCTCCGCTACTACGAGAAGGCCGGGCTCATCAGCCCGATCGACCGCACCGCCGGCGGCAGGCGCCGCTACGCCACGACCGACCTGGCCTGGATCGAGTTCCTGCTCCGACTGCGCGACACCGGCATGTCCATCGCCGACATGCAGCACTTCGCCGAACTGCGGCGAGCGGGCACCGCAACGGTCCCCGACCGACTGGCCCTGCTCCGCGACCACCGCATCCGGCTGGACGAACGCATCGCACACCTGCAAGCCAACGGTCACGCACTGGACGACAAGATCCGTCACTACGAGCATCTCCTGGGGGACGCGTGAACCGCGAACAACAGTACGAGCACGGCCTGAAAGTACTCCAGCAGGTCGACGGAGCTGCCGGGCAGAAGGTCGTCGACTCGCTGGCCGACATCTCACCCGAACTCGGTCACCAGGTCGTCTCCTGGGCCTTCGGCGAAATGTACGCTCGCCCCGAACTCGCCCCCCGCGACCGGCAATTGGTCACCCTCGGCATGCTCACCGCCCTCGGCGGCTGCGAGCCCCAACTCGACGTCCACATCAACGCCGCCCTCAACGTAGGTCTCACCCCCGTCGAGATCACCGAGGCGCTCCTGCACGCCTCCGTCTACTGCGGCATGCCCCGCGCGCTGAACGCCACCTTCGTCGCCAAGAACGTCTTCAACCAGCGCGGCCTGCTCCCGGTCGACAACGCCACCACCTGACCGGCCCGGACCACCGACAGGGCCCCGGGACCTGAATCCGGGAAACGATCACGGCTGACCCGGGACTGGCCGGCCGTACTCGTGAACACCCCACCCAGGGCCGTTCTTGAAACGGCTTGAGAGACGTTGACGGAATCCCGTCTGATCATCTTGATCGGATGGGATTCCGTGGTGTTCAGGGCTGTGGGCCGCTGGATGGGCCGGATCGCGTCAGGGTGTCACCAGTGACGCCACGTCATGACTTCACCCTGCGACATGTCATGGCGGGGTCGTGACGTGGTCGCACTGCCGGAAAAGTGCCGCGACGGCTGTAATCGACCATATGAAGCACTACGTCCGGCCGCCGGCACGCTGGATCGGCAGGCGGCCGCCGGGATCGAGCGGCTCACATGCCGGCGGGCGGCGATCGCCGGCCCGCGCCGCCACGGCGCGATGCCCGAGCTCGGCCCGGACACCCCGGACGAGGAGATCGGGCCGCTCGCCGAGGACATGGTGGCGCACTATCTGCCCCTCCTGAAGAACGTCCCCGACACCGAGGTCGGCGCCGACGCGCCCTCGATGCTCGCCGCCTTCGGCGAGCACATGCTCAACGACCAGCAGCGCCGCGCGAACCGGCTGTTCCAGGAGCGGATGACCAACCCGGACGAGCGCTGATCACGCCTCCCGACGGCCCGTCTACGCCCATGCCCATCTAGTTCATAGAAAGAAATCAGATGCGAAAAGCCCTGACAGCCCTGGCCGTCGCCGCCGTGGCGACGACCCTCCTGCCGGGAGTGCCGGCCGCGGCGACGGCCACGCCGAGCGCGGTGCGATGGGGGCCGTGCCCGGAGAACGTCGCCGCGCCCGGTCTGGAGTGCTCGACGCTCAAGGTGCCGCTGGACTACCGCAAGCCGGACGGGCGGAAGATCGAGGTCGCGATGTCCCGCCTGGCGAGCAAGGACCCGGCGCGGCGGCGCGGCGTGCTGCTGCTCAACCCGGGCGGCCCGGGCGCGGCGGGCCTGCGGTTCCCGGTCGATCTCGTGGCCGCCGGTCTGCCGCGGAGGGTGCTGGACACCTACGACGTGATCGGATTCGACCCGCGCGGCGTCGGCCACAGCACGCCGGTGACCTGCGCTCTGACGCCGGAGCAGCAGTTGCGGGGCAACGTCCCGCCGTACGCGCCCACCGCGGCCGACGTCGCGAAGCGGGCAGCGGAGGTCAAGGCCATCGCCAGGCAGTGCGCCACGTCGAAGACGGCGTTCATGCTGCCGTACGCCACCACCGCCAACACCGCCCGCGACATGGACCGCATCCGGCAGGCACTGGGCGAGCCGAAGCTCTCCTACCTCGGCTACTCCTACGGCAGCCAGCTCGGCGCGGTGTACACCACACTGTTCCCGCAGCGCAGCGACCGGATCGTGATCGACAGCAACCTGCCCCCTGGCGGCATCAACCACGAGGACAGGAGTCTGTTCGCCCGAGGCGTCGAGGACCGGCTCCCCGACTTCGCCGAGTACGCCGCAGCCCACCCCGAGTACGGGCTGGGCAGCACGCCAGAGCGCGTGACCGAGAAGTACTTCGAGCTCGCCGAACGGTTGGACAGGACACCGGTCCAGGGAGCCGACGGTGCGATGTTCCGAATGGCCACGTTCGTCATGCTCTTCCGCGACGCGACTTTCCCTGCGCTGGCCGAGCTCTGGAAGTCGACCGACACCGGCCAGTCGTCGACACCGTCGTCGTCGGCATCGAAGGAGGCCGCGCCCAGTTCGGACAACTCGTTCGCCAGCCACCTGGCCGTGGTCTGCGGTGACTCGCGCTGGCCCAGGTCAATCCGTACGTACCAGCGCGACGTCGAGATCGACCGGAAGCGGTACCCGATGTTCGGCGCGGCGGCTGCCAACATCCGGCCGTGCGCGTTCTGGCCGTCCGACCCCATCGAGCCGCCGGTGCGCGTCCATGACCGGGGTGCGTCGAACGTCCTCATGGTGCAGTTCCTGCGCGACGCGGGGACACCGCTGGCCGGCGCCAGGAAGATGCAGCGGGCGCTCGGCGACCGGGCCCGGATGGTGACCGTCGACCAGGGCGGCCATGGTGTTTACCTGCTCGGCGAGAACACGTGCGCGGACACCGCGGTGACGACGTTCCTGACCACGGGGAAACGCCCGGTGCGCGAGCTGACCTGCGCGGCAGAGCCCGCCTGATCCGGTCCGCCGCGATGGGCCTGCTCGCGCCCACCCTGGCCCGATTGGCCGAGATCTGGCGCGCGCTCGACACCGGCAACCTGGTGCCCCGGTCCGCCGCCGGCGAACAGCCGTCCGGTATGAACGGAGCGCCCGCCGACAACTACATCGCCGGCCAGTCGCACGTGATCTGCAACGACTCCGACTGGCCGGAGTCGGTCCGGACCTACCAGAGCAACGTCGCGATCGACCGGATCCGGTACCCGATGTTCGGCGCGGCCGGGGCCAACATCACGCCGTGCGCGTTCTGGCCGACCGAGCCGGTCCAAGATCACGAGGCGTGCTATTTTCCTGTAGCAGTCGATCGATGCGAGGCAGCGATGTTCACGTACGAGTTCGCCATCGTCGAGTGGTTGTGGGATCAGCAGACCATCCGGGTCAACCTGCCCGGGAGCAAAGAGCGCATGTTCTCCGGCAGCTACGACGAGTTGGTCGCGGTGCTTTCCGAACTCGGTGGTCAAGGCTGGGACGTGGCCACGTGCGCGGCCACCGGCAACTGGCTGTTCTGGACGCTGCGACGCCAGCGCTGAAGCCATCGGCAAACGCTGGTGAGGCGGATGAGGTCTGCGGGGTTGTGCGGGCCTCGGCCCGCTGAGCGCTGCCGATGCCTGTTGAGCGGGGCCGATCACGCTGTTTCGGCGCTGAGGGCCTGTGCCACGGGCCGGCGCGCCGCCAGGCGTGCGGGCAGGGCGGTGAGTGCCGCCGTCGCCAGGAGAGTCGCGAGTACGGCGCCGAGCAGCCAGGAAGAGGGGGGTACGGTCCATTTCCCGAGAGGGAACATCGAGTACAGGCCGATGCCCAGGGGAACGCCGATGATGGCGCCGGGCAGGCTGGGCATGAGCTGGGCGGTGGACAGCCCCGCGGAGATCTGCCCGGGGGTGGCGCCGAGCGTACGTGCGATGGCCATGTTCGCCCGGGCCTCTATGGCAGTGGTCCAGGTGAACGTGATGGTGTTCACGACGGCGAGTGCGATCAGCAGGATGGTGACGGCGAGCATCAGCCGGCGGTCATGCTCGCCCCGCAGGTTGGGCAGGGCGGAGGAGCCATCCAGGCCGTAGCCCCTCTCCGGCTGGGCGTAGAGGGTCAGCAGGGCGACGATCGCGATCACTGTGGTGGCGGTGGAGCACGCCTGCAGTACGGCGCGGCCCGGCCGGCGGGCGGTCAGCCGCAGCCCGAGCAGAAGCGGCGTGGGCAGCAGCGCGGACAGCGCGGTGAGCCAGGGTCGGTGACGGGGCTGGTGTGCGGTGGCGGTCAGCGCCGTGACGGTCGCCGTACGCATGGCCCGCAGTGTGGGACGCAGTGTGGACAGCACCGCCACCGCCACGGCGAGGACGGTCGCCGTGGCAACGGTGGCGCCGGTCAGCCCGGCGGCGTCGCCGATCCGGCTGGCGGTGGGGTTGGCGATGGCGGGCACGGTCAGGCGGGCGATCACCAGCCCCAGCGCGTCCCCGACCAGCGCCAGCGCCAGGTACTCGGTGAGCAGGACGGTGGCGATCAGGCCCGGGGCGGCGCCGACGGCCTTGAGCAGCCCGGCCCGGCGCGTCTGCTCGGCGGCGCGTCCCGCGGCCAGCGCGGTCACTCCGGTGATGGCCAGGAAGCTGAGCAGCCAGCTACCGACGACCAGGATCGGCTGGCTGGAGTTGAGGATGCGGGTGTCCTGCTCGGCCTTGAACTGCCAGGTATGCAAGTTCACCCTGGCGGTGGAGATGTGGTGGGCGTCGCTGAAGGCCTCGGTCGCGGCGGGGTGGCGCAGCTTGAGGTCCAGGGCCATGGTCACCGGGAGATCGTGGGACGACGCCAGGGCCTGGGCATCTGATCGGGTCATCCAGGCCAGGCCGCTGTAGTCGCTGGGGCCGCCGCCAGGGCCGATCTGCGCCGCCCAGGGGTAGATGGAGGTGGCCGCGGTGACGGCGATCCCGACGACGGGGTACGGCCGGCCGGCGATGGTGACGTGGTCGCCGACGCTGATGCCCAGCGCGGTGGCGAAGCCGCGTTCGAGGACCGTGCCGCCGGAGCGTACCCAATGACCCGAGGTCACCAGCGGCCGGTTGACCGTGCCGGGCGTCTCGGCGAAGCCGTGCACCACCACTGGGGACGACGTGGAATCGCGCGTGGTGAGGTCGGCGTAGACGATGCGATAGGGGCCATGGTGGGCGATTACTTCGGGAGCGTTCGCCAGCGAGGTCAGGGCCGAGGTCACGGCGGGGCCCGTGTCGCCGGAGAGTGCCACCACGTCCGGCCCGGCGGTGGCCGCGCGGGTCTGCTCGTACAGCGCCTCGCTCACGCCGCGCAGGGACAGACCCAGTGTCATCGTGGCGGTGGCCACGGTCACCGCGAGCAGGAGCATCACGGCCTGGACCTTGTGCCGCCGCACGTCAGCCAGCACCAGACGCACGACGAGCACGAGAGAGCCCATGACGTTCAGCCCTCCAGCCCGATCAGTCCGCCGAGCCCGCGTGTGTGGGAGCCGGACAGCCGGGTGTCGTCGACGAACATCCCGTCGCGCATCGAGACCAGCCGATCCGCCGTGGCCGCCACCCGCTCGTCATGCGTGACGATCACGAAGGTCTGCCCCGTGGAACGCAGTTCCTCGAAGATCCTCAGCACATCGAGGGTCGCCGCAGTGCCGAGGTTGCCGGTCGGCTCGTCGGCCAGGACGACCAGCGGGTCGTTGACCAGCGCGCGAGCGACGGCGACCCGCTGACGCTGCCCGCCCGACAGTTGCGACGGCAGATGCCGGGCGCGCGCGGCGAGCCCGACCCGTTCCAGCAGCAGGCTCGCGCGCCGCCTGGCCTGGCGGCGCGAGCGCCCGGCCAGCAGCGCGGGCAGCTCCACGTTCTCGGCCGCCGACAACTCCTCCACCAGATGGAAGGCCTGGAAGATGTACCCCACCGACTGGCGTCGCAGCCGCGCCAGGGCCCGCTCGCTCAAGGTGTCGATGCGCCGCCCGGCCACCCAGACCTCCCCACCGGTGGGCCGTTCCAGGCCACCCAGCAGGTGCAGCAGAGTGGATTTCCCGCAGCCGCTGGGCCCCATCACCGCCAGCATCTGTCCTTGAGGCACCTCCAGGTCGACCTCATCCACCGCGCGGACCCGGCTCTGCCCCTGACCATGCGTCTTCACCAGGCCGCAGACCCGGACGGCGGCACTTGACACGTTCATCCATCCTCGACTTCGTCATCGACCTTGGACCAGGCCCGCTCACAGGCATCCAGCCAGCGCAGGTCCGCCTGCAACCGCAGCACGACCCCTTCCAGCAGCAGGCCGGCGCCCGACCCCGCCGGCTCGGCCAGCGCCGCCTGCTGCACCTCACGCAAGCGGCGCAGCAACTCACGGCGCTGCGCCGCCACCAGCTCCACCGGGTCGGCCAGCCGGGCCGCGGCGGCAGCGGCGAGCTTGAGATGAAACTCCGCCAGGTCTGGTTTCGGCCAGCCCACCTCGGCCAGCCAGGCGGCCACCCGTTGCTGCCCGGCCGGCGTCAGCGCATAGACCTTGCGCTCCGGCCGCTCGGGCAGGCCGTCCGCCCGCTCACAGACAACGAGCCCCGCTCGCTCCAACCGGGCCAACGTCACATAGATCTGACCACGGTTCATCGACTCGCCCAGCGGGCCAAGACTGCGCCGCAGCCGAGCGTGCAAGTGGTACCCGTGCGACGGTTCTTTGGCGAGCATCGCCAGCACTGCGTCTTGCACTCCAACCCCTAACGGTTAGCCAACAGATAGCGGTAGCCGTAAGAGGTGTCAAACGCCGTACGCCTGGCGATCACCACCGCCGGCTCGCAGGCCGAGGCAAGATCCCGGGACTCGACTCAAGAACCGCTCACCCTGCTTGCGCGGGTTCGGTATCGCACGCGGACCTTCAGCCGCCGCCGAAGGGCTGGGCGTCATCCGTAATGGTGGGATCGTCGTTGCCGTTCAGCGTCTCATCTCCGCCGTTCCCGAACGGGTCGTCATCACCGTCGAAGTCGCCGTCGTCCGGGCTGCTACAGGCCGGGTCGGCGAAGCAGGCGAGGTCGTCGTCTTCGGACGGGTCCTGGGTCGGCTCGGGCGTCGGCTCGGGCATCGGCTTCTGCACCAGGTCGTGCGTCTGACCGCCGAAGGCGGGCGCCGGGAACGGCTCGACCGGCTTGTCGGCCATGGCGATCGTCATGAAGTCACGCCAGATCTTGGTGGGCGTACCGGCACCCTGGATGTTCCCGAGGGAGACCTCCTTCTTCAGGGGATGGCCGTTGGCGTCCTTGATGACCTTCCTGGTCTTCGGGTCGGTCTGCGGGATCTCCTTGTACATCCCGACGGCCGATGAGAGCTGCGGGGTGTAGCCGACGAACCAGGCCTCCTTGTTGTCGTTGTTGGTGCCGGTCTTGCCGGCGATCGGACGTCCGCCGGGCAGCGAGGTGCCCCTGGCGGTGCCGTACTTGACCACCTGCTGCATCGCGTAGGTGGCGTCGGCGGCGGTGTCCGGGCTGATGACCGTCTTGGGCTGGCCGGCCTCCCTTATGACGGTCATCCCCTTGAACGTCTTGACCGAGAGGACCACGTGCGCGTCGTGGTGGACGCCGCCGTTGGCGAAGATGCCGTACCCGGCGGCCTGCTTGACCGGGGTGACCAGGCCGGCGCCGATGGACATGCCGTACGCGTGGTCCTTGATGGCCTGCGCCAGGTCGTCCTTGTCGATCCCGGCGCCCTCGGCGATCCTCTCGACCTCGTTCAGGCCGACCTCCTGCGCCATCGTGGCGAACGCCGTGTTCACCGATTCGGCGGTGGCCCGGTCGATCTGCACGGCAACTCCCACGTCGTGCGAGTTGCCGATCGGCTTGGTGCCCGGCAGCGTGACCGGTCCATTGCCGGACACGTAGCTCTTGAGGCTGTAGCCGTTCTCGAGCCAGGCGGCCAGCACGTACGGCTTGAAGGCCGACGCGGCCTGCTTGTAGGCGTCGAAGGCGTTGTTGGTGAAGCCCTTCAGGTAATCGTGGCCGCTGTAGAACGCGACCACCTGGCCGTTGCGCGGGTCCACGGCGGCCATGTTCGCGTGGATGTGCTTGTCGTGGACGGCGGTGAGGTTGGTCTCGACCGCCTTCTTCGCGGCCAGCATCAGCTTCTTGTCGAACGTCGTCGTGACGCGGTAGCCGCCGCTGCGCAGCTTTTCTTTGGAGATCTTCCGCTTCTCCAACTCGCGCTGGACGATGTCCACCATGTAGCCGTTGATGCCCTTGAGGGTCTCTTTCTTGTCCGGCCTGGCCAGCTTGGGGAACGTCGCCGTCTTGGGCAGGTGCCCGTACTTCGCCGGGTCGACGATCGCCATGCCGCCGGTGACGTAGGTGAACCGCTCCCGGGTCGGTGCCCAGTTCTTCTCCGCTTCCGCCCGGTCGAACGCGTCCGGGCGCTGGATCCGGCCCGCCAGGTAGGCCCCCTCGGCAGGGGTCAGCTTGTCCACGTCCGTGTCGAAGAAGGCCTGAGCGGCTGCCTGGATGCCGTCCGCGCCACGGCCGAAGTAGATCGTATTCAGATAGTTGGCCAGGATTTCGTTCTTCGACATCTCCTTACCGGCGCGGATGGCCACGAAGATCTCCTTGACCTTCCGCTGGAGCGTCCGCTCCTGGCTGAGGCCGTCGTAATAGCCCCGCGCCATCTCCTGCGTGATCGTCGAGCCGCCCTGGACCTGCCGGCCGGTCACCGTGCTCCACACCGCTCGCATGATGCCCGACACCGAGATGCCCGGGTCGGTGCGGAACGTGCGATTCTCCGCGGCGATGAAGGCGTCCTGCACATGCGTCGGGATCTTGGCGATCGGGACGATCTCGCGCTTGGTGCCGAGTCGCGCGATCTCGGTCTTGCCGTCCCGGTAATAGATGATGCTGCCCTGCTCGACGGCGTGCTGCTGGGTCCCCAGGGGTAACGGGGTGTTGGCGTACGCCACCATGATCATGCCGAAGAGACCCGCCACCAGGACCGTGACGCCGAGGACCACGATCTTCCAGCCGGGGATGAAACGCTTCCAGCCGGTACGGCGAGAGCCGCCGCCGTCCCCGTCCGACCACCCACGCCCGCCGCCGGGACCGTCGTCGCCCGGCCCGCTCAGCCCGCTGCGACCGCCTTGGTCACCTCGTCCCCGGCCACCGGACCTCCGTGACCCGGAGCGTCCTCCTGTACCGCCCGGACCTTCTGAACCGCCAGGCCCCCCGGCGCCGCCGGCGCCGCTCCTCCGCCGTAGGTGGCACCCGTGCGACGGTTCTTTGGCGAGCATCGCCAGCACTGCGTCTTCCACCCCATCCCCTAACGGTTAGCCAATAGATAGCGGTTAGCTATAAAGGGTGTCAAACGCCGTACGCCTGGCGATCCGGGCATGGCTGCCCCCGCACCGGCTTGGCCTGACGCTGCTGGTGAACGGCACGGAACTGGCCACCCGCCTGCCCAGCGGATTCATCCGATGGCCGGCCGACCTCCCTGCGCTCTTCTCGGCTACACCGGTTGGCGCGTTCGCCCAGCTCACACGAACGCGGCCGCCGTACCAGCAATGAGCTTTGATATCGTGCTTGATGCCTCCCCTGACCGAACGCGATCAAAAGTGCGTTCGAGACCCTGCTGTATCGGAGACGAAACGGGGGCATGGTCGTGAAGGCTCTGCTGAACTCGTTGACCGAGGTCGAGATGGACTTGGTGCGAGAAACCGACAGGGAGAAGCTGGCCGCGCTGGACGAGGATGAGCTCGTCGAACTGCACACGCGCATACGTCGCGCGCGTAATAAATACGTCAAGCTGTACCGGCGAGGAGCCAGCGCCCGGGTAGAGGAATTCGGCGGTCGCGGCACCGCACGACCGAAGAATCGTCGCAATGCGCAAAAGGCCGAAGTGTTCGAAGACGCGCTGGCCAGAGTAAGCCGCCACCTCGCCACCGCGGCCAGGCACAGCGCCGAGGAACTCAAGGCCGAACGGCTGGCCGCGGCACGTCAGCACCAGACCATTCCGCCACCCAGAGCGGCAAGCGGCAGGACGTCCCATTCAACGACGAGCCAGCTGGCCGATCGCCGCCCGGATTCAGCGGCTCTGCGCCGCCGCCAGGCCAAGACGTTGGCGGCCGGTGCGCGCCGGCAGGCCAAGCGCGACAGCTCCTGAGCGACGTCGGCCGTCCCGTCGTCAACGGCGCTCACCTGGTCGCACCCGTCCGCGCCGGCCTACCTCGGGGCGCTGACCCTGCCCAACGCCTCCGGCCTCGACGGCGAGCTCCTCATCCACGTCGGCCGCCGGTTCTACTGCTACCTCTCGGCAGAGGAGCAATCCACGGTCTCGAGTGTGGCGACGGTGTGGAGGTATGGGGCGGGTAGCGTGCAAACCATCGTATGGATGAGGCATCGCCCCTACCGTCGCAAGATATGCAGACAGTGGATGTACTGGTCGTGGGTGCGGGTCTGGCCGGCCTGCGCACAGCCCGCCTGCTCGCGCGACGGGAACTGAACGTGATGGTGGTCGACCGTCGCAGGTCGCTCTCGACGGGCATCCGCACGACCGGGATCTTCGTTCGCCGCACCCTCGATGACTTCGACGTGCCGGATCACCTGCTCGGGCCCGGTGTCCGGGACGTGCTGCTGTATCCGCCGTCGCGGCGGGCACCGATCCGGCTCACCAGTGACCGGGACGAGTACCGCGTGGCCGACATGGCTGCCGTCTACGCGCACGCGCGCCGCGAGGCGGAGTCGGCCGGGGCACGGGTCCTTTTGGGCGTGCGGTATGTCGATGCGTCGATGGGTTTTGTGCGGTTCGTGGGTGCGGAACCGGTGAAGGCCCGGTTCATCGTCGGCGCGGACGGCGCCCGCTCCCGAGTGGCCCGTGATCTCGGCCTTGATGTCAACCGGCGTTTCCTCGTCGGTGCCGAGCTCGTCCACCCGATCGCGTCGGGCACGACCACCCCGGCGTTCCACTGCGTGCTGGACCCCCGGGTCGCTCCGGGGTACCTGGGGTGGGTCATCGACGACGGCCGGCATGCGCACATTGGCGTCGCGGGATATCCGAACGCGATGAGCACCGGCATCCGCCACCTGCTGGACGCCTTCGCCGCGGATGCGCCCGGCAGTACACCGCCGACCGGGCCGGTCGAGCGCCGAGGTGGTCCGATCCCGGTCGGCGGTGTGCTGCGACGGTTGGCGTGCCCCGCCGGGCTACTGGTCGGAGACGCGGCGGGCGCGGTGTCGCCGCTGACGGCCGGTGGGTTGGACCCCTGCTTGCGCATGTCTGAACTGGCCGCGGCGGTCACCGCCGGGTACCTGCGTACCGGCGACCAACGCATGCTGAGCCGGTACGACGGGGACGCGTTGCGGACCCGGTTCCGAGGCCGGTTGTTGCTGCGCCGCGTGTTCGCCGGCATCCGATCCCCTGCCGCGGCGGAGGTGGCGGTGACTGCGCTACGCGGTCGTGCCGGTCGTGCCATGGCGGCGCGGATCCTGTTCGGCGACGGCTCGTTTCCCGAAGTCAACCCACGGCTCGCGGACCTGGCGGTCGACCACCCCTACCAGTAACGCCTGTAATAGAGCGGGCGCACAGACAGCTCGGTACCTGATCGATGGAACCATGCCTCTTGGCTCCGGGCTCGGCGGGACGTCCGGCCCTCCTAGAGATCGCCGGCACGCAGGTATGTCACTTTTGTGGAAAATATTCTGATGAAGTAGCGTGACCTGTGTGACTGCCGGGTCGGCCTTGGGCCACGCACCAGAGAGCAGCCCGGCTGACGCTTGATCGCCGGGCGGGCCCGCGGCCCGCCGTCTTCTTCTCCATTCAGTACGGCACAGCAGGAACCACCAATGGAGAAGAATGGATTTCAGCAAGCAGGTCATCGACGAGTTCCGCGCCAACAACGGCCAAGTCGGTGGCCATTTCGAGGGAGCGAGGCTGCTCCTGCTCACCACCACGGGCGCCCGCTCGGGCAAGCCGTACACGACCCCGCTCGCCTACCTGCCCGACGGCGTCAAGTGCATGCTGGTCATCGCCTTCGCCGGGGGAGCGCCGAACAACCCGGCCTGGTACCACGATCTGCAGGTCGACCCGCGCGCCACCGTGGAGACTGGCGTCCTCGTCTTCGATGTCGAGGCGGAGGTCCTGGAGGGCGCCGAGCGTGACGCGGCGTTCGCCCGCGCGGTGGAAGGCGACCCCGGCTGGGCCGACTATCAGGCCAAGACGACGCGCCCCATCCCGGTCGTCGCACTTCGCGTGACTGGTCCGCCCCGGGATAGCGCACCGTCGGGCGGTGCATACCTCAAACTGGTGCACGACGGCTTCCGCCGCGAACTCGCGCTGATCCGCAAGGAGCTGTCCGATTCAGGACGGCCAGGCCTGGGCGTGCAGCTAAGGATCAATTGCCTGACCGTCTGCCAGGGGCTGCACCATCACCACACGGGCGAGGACACCATGATGTTCCCCGGCCTGGCCGAGCAGCATCCCTCGCTCGCTCCGACCTTGGAACGGCTGGCCAAGGAGCACGAGCGCATCACCGTACTCCTGGAAGAGCTGAAGCAGGCCCTTTCCGGTGAGGATCCGCTGAAGGTACGGGCCGAGATCGAGCGGCTCGTCGATGAGCTCGAAGCGCACCTGACGTATGAGGAGGAGCAACTGATCCCGATTCTCGACCTCGCCTGAAGCCCGAGGAATCGGGAAACGATCTCGAACCAGCCGGGAAGCGGGCGGGCGGTCGCGGGCGGAGGCTAGGGGGCGCCGCATTGCCTTCCGGGTCGGCGAGGACGACCCACGGAGCTTCGGCGGGTTGGCCGATGTCGATGTGGGTGGCGCCGAGGGCGGTGAGGCGTTCCACTGGTAAGGCGAGGACGGTGCCTCATCCGGCCCGCCACCGCCATGGGTGACTGGGGGTCGTCGTCGCCGGAGCGTCTCGCCGCAGGCCATGCATGGAGAGATGCCCCCGCCTGGAGATTCTTGCGAACGGGGCAGGACGGGGACCCTGGGTTCCTAGCCGAAACCCAACAGATCGCTCAGGCGGGCACGGGCTCCTGGTCGGCATCGTCGAAGGGGGGATAGTTCTCGCCGGCCATTCGATCGGCCGCATCAATGTAGTCGGCAAGAGCGTCGCGGGACTGAGCGAGCCTGTCCATCTGATCGTCCAGTCGCTGCAGCCGTGACCGCATCGCGGCTAGCAACTCGGGACATCCGAGGAGCTCCGGGGCCTCTCCGACCGCACAGGGCAGCAGGTACGCGATGTCCTCAGAGGACAGACCTGCACCAAGCAGGTGCCGGATCTGCTTCACCCGCAGCACGGCGTTCTCGTCGTACTCGCGGTAACCGTTATGGCCGCGGTCTGCCTCCAGCAGACCCTGGGCTTCGTAGTAGCGCAACTGATGGGCGTTCACGCCCGTCCGACGACTAAGTTCCCCGATCAACATCGAAACCTCACTTGACCTTCACACCGGTATCAACGTTGACGATGCTGCCATGAACAGCAAAACCGATACACCCGTGACGGTCATCGGACTCGGACTGATGGGCCGGGCGCTCGCCGGCGCGTTCCTGAAAGCCGGGCATCCCACAACCGTGTGGAACCGCACAACCTCCAAAGCCGACCAGCTGGTGGCCGAGGGTGCACGGCTGGCGCCAACGGTTGGCGACGCGCTCAAGGCAAGTTCCCTGACGATCATCTGCGTCACCGATTACCAGGCCATGCACGAACTGCTCGGCGCGCGCGATATCGAGCCGGACGGCAAGATGGTGATCAACCTGACCTCGGGCGACTCGGCCCAGGCCCGGGAAGCCGCCCAATGGGCCGAGCGGCGCGGCGCCCATTACCTGGACGGCGCCATCATGGCCATCCCGTCGGCGATCGGGACCGCCGAAGCCGTGATTCTCCACAGCGGGCCGCAGTCGGACTTCGAGGCGCACAAGTCAACGCTCGACGCGCTCGGCACCGTCACCTACCTTGGTGCGGACCATGGGCTGGCGTCTCTGTATGACGTGGCCGGCCTTGCCATGATGTGGAGTGTCCTGAACGCCTGGCTTCAGGGCACCGCTCTGCTCAGGACGGCCGGTGTCGACGCCGCAACGTATGCGCCGTTCGCGCAGCAGATCGCTGCCGGTGTGGCCCAATGGCTGCCTGGGTATGCCGAGCAGATCGACAGCGGCTCCTTCCCGGCCGGGGTGTCGGCCCTGGAGACCGACGCGCGGGCGATGGCACACCTGATCGAGGAGAGCGAGGCGGTGGGCGTCAACGCCGAACTGCCAAAGTTGATCAAGGCGATGGCCGACCGCTCGATCGCCGCCGGACACGGTGCGGAGCAGTATCCCGTGCTGATCGAAGAATTCAGCAAACCCCGCAACGACTGACCGATCCCGATACCGGGATTTCAGCGGTCTAGAGAAACGATCATCACCATCCCGGGAAGCGATCTTCTAGGGCTCTCACCCACCCCAGGTCAGACCCGCTCGTGACCCCCCGCCCGGGCCGTTCTTGAAACGGCCTGACGGGATCCCGTCCGCTCATATTGATCGGACGGGATTTCGTGTTTCCGGGGTCTCGAGGCCGCTGGGTGAGCCGGTTTCTGGCTCAAGTAGGGGCGTGCGCCGGGTTATCCCGGTACTCCAGGCAGAGCACGCCGGCTGCGCGATCGCGAACCCCCTACGCGGGGTCCGCCCTGACCAGCCGCAGGAACGCCTTCAGCCCCGTGATCACCTCCTGGTTGTCGCTCAGCCCGTCCACGGTCTCGTCGAAACGGCGGGTAATGAGTGTCATGCGGCGGCCCAGATCGTGGTCGGCCAGCGCCAGCCCCCTGTCGGCGGCGGTCAGTTCTTCGATGCCCCTGCGCAAGTTCTGCGTGATCGTCTCCAGCTCCGCCACCCGGTCGCGCAGGGCGATCACGTCCACGCGCGGGTACCGTACCTCCTGCCCGAGGGTCCTGACCCTCTCGCGCAGATGCGAGGTGTACGCCGCGATCGGCCGGAACCCGGTCGCCAGCAGGTAGAACCCGGCAAAGTAGTAGCCGATCTGGGCCCCGGAGAAGTAGGTGACGACCGCGATCACCGCGGCGGACACGACGTGGCCGGAGATCGCGAGCGCGAGCATGCGCCGGGCGATGTGCCGCGCCTCGTCCTCGCGGTGCCGGGCCACCTCGATACCGGCCTCCCTGGACACCTGGACCTCGTGGAGGACGTGGCGGGCGGCGAAGCACAGGTTCCACGGGATGGTCAGGACGACGACCAGCCAGAGCAGGCAGACCGCCCCGGCGCCCAGCGACAGGAGCGTGGACAGCGCCACACCCGCGTAGAGGATCAGCCAGACGGTGAGCAACGTGACGATCAGGGACGCGAGGAGCAGCCACCATTTCATGGGCTTCAGGATGCGGTGATGTCGCGTATGAGCACGAGCGCTCTACTACTCAAATCCGGCCTGAGCATCCCACGGCGCCTACTGGTCACGCTGTTGCTGAGCAACGCGTTCAACCGGGTCTCCCCGCGCCACTGCCGCGGCTGGAGCGTGAAGCCCGCCCGTGAGCGTGCGGGACAGGTTCGCCGCGCCGGAGGGCCTCCTGCCTCGGTACGCTTCAACGGCTCCCATCACGCGATCATGGAGGACGTCGGTGAAGAGGCTGATCGCGCGGCTCTGGCTCGGCATCCGCGGGCCGATCCAGTGGCGGCTGCTCTACCTGTCCCAGGCCAAGTTCATCGCCGGGGTTACCGGTGTCGTCCGCGACCGCGACGGCAACGTGCTGCTGCTGCGGCACAGATTCTGGCACGAGAGCCGGCAGTGGGGGCTGCCGACGGGCGGCGCGAAGCGGGGCGAGACCTTCGAGCAGACGGTCGTCCGCGAGGTGCGGGAGGAGACCGGGCTGGAGGTGAGCGTGGGCGAGCTGGTACACCTCAGGAGCGGGTTCCGGCTCAGGATCGAGGTCGCGTACGCGGCCGCGTACGCAGGGGGCGGCACGATGCGGCTGAACCCGATGGAGATCCTGGAGGCCCGGTGGTGCGCCCCCGGCGACCTTCCCGACGGGCTGTTGGAGTCGCACCGCCGCCTGATCGAGTCGTCAGGTGGGCAGGGCGGCCGCGGCGGAGAAGGCGGGGTCGAGGTGTGCGGTGTCGTTGAAGCGGCACAGGATCCACCGGCCCTCGGCCGGCACCAGGTGTGACACCGACCCGCTGTCGGCGCCGAGGAACGCGAACGGCCGCCGCCGCCTCGGCGAGGGCGGACGGCATCGTGCCCGCCGGCACAAGCAGGCTCAGCCTCCGGCCCCGCCGATCCCCGACAGCGCCCATGGGCGTGACCCCAAGCGGTGCAGGACTTCACGGAGTCCAGTTCGCCTTTTGCACGGCCTGGCGACTGGGCTCTGGCTGTCGAGGTCAGTGACGCCGGACACTCGGCTCACCGCCGGTTATGCCACACCGGCATGACGGCGGCGGTACTCGCCCGGCGTGGCGCCGGCCCAGCGTCGGAAGGCCAGGTGGAAGCCGACCGCTGAGCCGTAGCCGACCCGTTCGGGGATGACAGCCTGCGGGACTGAGGTGTTGGCCAGCAGGTGCGCGGCCTCGCGCATGCGGCGGCCGGCCAGGTGGCGAGCCGGTGAGTCGCCGACCAGTTCCTGGAAGGCGGCGCTGAACGCCGATCGGGACATGGACGCCTCCTGGGCCAGGGCGTCGATCGTCCAGGACTCCTGGTAGCGGGTGTACATGGCCGTCAGGGCACGGCTGACTCCCGGGTGACGCAGCGCCTTGGCCGCCGGCATGTCCATCGTGCGCAGCGCCGTCCTCAGCGCGAGGATGAAGACCATCTCGAACGCGCGCAGGGCGACCAGCCCGGCGCCGGGCTGATCGCCCTGCTCTTCGGTGGCCAGGCCGCGCAGCGTGTGGTCCAGCAGCGGCTCGCCGGCCATCGTGGAACGGTCGAGCACGATCACCGCGGGGAGGGTCTGGTACAGCGGTGAGTCGCCGAGCTCGTCGTAGTGCAGCCCCGCGCACAGGAATCTCGTGGCGACTCCCTGCCCGCCGAGCTGGGCGACGGTCTGGTCACCGACTTTGCGGTCGGGGATCACGCGATCCAGCGGCACCGTCGGTCCATCGGCGTCATGGGCGAGGGCGTGAGCCGTACCGCGGGGGAAGACGGCCAGGTCGCCCGGACCGAGTGTCACCGGCTGGTGGTGGGGCAACAGCGCGTGGCACTCACCGTCCACCACGTAGTGCAGTACGGCGCACCGCTCCTCATCGCTGTGCACTCCCCAAGGAGCTCTCGCCGACCACCGGCTGACGAACACTCCTCGCAACCGAAGCGGAGCGAGCAGCTCACTGAGAAGATCGGGCATGGACGTTCCCTAAATGGATCCAGCTATTGGTTAATGGATCGTACTGTCCCCGGCCGCAAGACTGGACCCATGAGATCAACACTTGTGCTGGGTGCCGGCGGCGCCCAGGGAGGCGCGGTGGCCCGACGGCTGACCGCGCAGGGCTACCGGGTGCGCGAGTTCCGCCGCGCCGTGGGGGACCTCGGTGTGGCCGAGGATGTGCGTAACGCCTTCGAGGGGATCACGCACGCCTCGGTGGTCCTGCCGATGGTCCACGATGAACACATCGTCGCCCGCTACGTCACCAACATCATCGATGCCGCCCGCTCGACCGGCGTCGAGCGGCTGGTGTTCAACACCAACACCACCATTCCGGACAAGCCCACCCAACTGCCGGGCTTCGAGACCCGGCGGGCCGCCCAGGAGGCGTTCCTCGCCAGCGGCATCCCCACGGTCGTGCTGCGGCCGCCGGCGTACCTGGAGAACCTGCTCGCCCCCGGCCTCCTCGGTACCGACGCCGTGTCGTATCCGCTGCCGCCTCACGTGCCGGTGTCGTGGCTCGCTCAGGCCGATCTGGCGACCGCCACGGAAGTGGCCCTGACGACGCCCGGGCTGGAAGGCAGGGTGCTCGACCTGGGCGGCCCGGCCTCCTTGACCGGGCCCGAACTGGCCACCTCGCTGGGCGTCGACTCATACCGACCGCTGTCGCCGGCCTCGTTCGAGGCGATGGTCGGTACGGCTGTCGCCGACATGTACCGCTATCTGGCGACCGATGAGGGCGTTAATGTCTACGCCCCAGTCTCCGATCCCGCTCTCGGGATCGGCCTGACTTCGGTGGCCGAGTGGATGGCGGCCCGCTCGTGACACCCGCGGGGCTCTGCGAGGCAGAGGTACGGCACATGCACCGGGTCATCGCCGCGTGGCTCAGCGGCGGGGACACGGAGCTGGCCATGTTCGCCGAACCGCTGGCCGACGACTTCGTCATGATCAACCCTGATGGGATGGTGATCGGGAAACAGGGTGTCGTGGATGAGTTCGGGCATATACGCGGGGCTGTGCCCGAAATCGCCATCGAGATCAGGAATTTCCGCCTGGTGACCGCCGGACCCACGCACGCGGTGGCCGCCTACGAGGAGTGGCAACAATCGCCGGTGGGAAACAACAGCAGGCACAGCACGGTCGTCTTCACCGCCGACCCATCTGCCCGGTACGGCTACCGCTGGCGCCATCTCCACGAAACCTGGTTCACGCGAGCGGACATCGAATCGATTGCGCGGTGAGCGCCCTGGCCGCCGTCAGCCTCCGCGGTCGGAGGCTGACGCGGCTCAGGTGAGCACGACCGCGACGGGGGCGGACGCGGCCCGCCGTCCGGCGGGATCCACCATGACGACCTCCACGTTCGCCGCATCCCCGCGGTCGGGCACAGCGATCGAGAACCGCTCGGGTTCGGCGGCGTCGCGAACGTCGGCGGCGTCCACCCGGGCGAGCGTGACCGGCCCCGCGGTGTCGCGGACCTCGAACCGGAAGCGCCCGGCCGGGCCGTCCGGCGCCGTCGCGGTCCACGCTACGACGAGGTCGGTCCCGGCTGCCGGCCCGGTCGCCCCGTCGACGACGGGCGGGAGCGGGGCCTCGCCGCTGAGCGTCTCCACGCGGGCGACCGCGGAGGGCTCCGAGCGGCTGGCGGCCCCCGGTGCACTCGCCCGCGCGATGACGCGGTACAGGTAGGCGACCCACGGGAGCACGGCGGGCCTCGAGCACGAGCGCCACGCGCTGGCCCGGCACGAGCGGGACGTAGAGGCGGACCGCCTGCGATCCCCCGGCGGGCTGGTCGACCGTCGCCACGAGGTCGGCCTTGAGGCCGGCCGTCGCGGGGGTCGGGGGCGGGTGCTGGACGAGGACGGTGCGCTGCGCGCTGACCGGATTGACGCGGTGGTCGGTGACGTCGACCTTGAAGGTGTGCGCGCCCGGCGGGAGGCGCATCCACCCGAGATCCGGCTGGTTGACCCGTTCCGGGTTCTCCAGCTCGGCCGCCGCCGGCAGCGTCCACTTGACCTGGAAGCCGGCCGACGCCCAGCTCGGCGTGGCGACGAGGCGCACCTTGCGCGCGACCTCCGGCGCGATCGGGGCGGGGACGGTCGGGTCGACCTCGGCGGCGTCGACGCGCTGGCCGGAATCGGTGCGGAAGCTCACGACGACGGCGACCTGGGGGGCGTCCGGCGCCACGGCGTGGACGAGTTCACCCTCGAACGTCCCCGTGATCTCCATCGGGTCGAACCGCATGACGAAGTCGTGGACGCGCGCGATGCCCGACCAGGTGCCGACCTCATTCGGGTCGCCGACGAAGAGGCCGAGCTCCTGCAGGATGACGCCGGTGAAGGTGCCGTCGGAGGCGACGCCGGTCAGGTTGTCCAGGTTCTCCGGATCGATCTCGCCGTTGAGGTCGAGCAGCACCTCGTCACAGGCGAGGCCGAGGTCGGTTCCCGCGATGAGGAAGTGCGGTGGGACGAACCGGGCGGATGGAAAGCGCGGGTCGGCGCTGCCGTTCGCGCCGGTGAATCGCGCCGAGACGTCCGTGAGCCCCGCTCCGGCGAGCACGAGGGTGAGCCCTGGCCCGAGCAGACGGACGGTGCCGAGCGCGGGATTCGGGACAAGGCGGACGTAAGGATCCGTGACCAGGTCGGCGGGCACCAGGTCACGCGGGTCGGAGATGAGCTCGAACCGGCCGAGGTCGACCTCGATGCGGTCGAAGTCGTCGCTCCCACCCGGGAAGAACATCCGTACGGCGACGCGCGCGGTGCCGGTGCCGACCGGGATCAGCCGCAGGGTCCACGAGCCGATCGGGATCGACAGGTCGACCCCCGTCGGGGCGACGAGCGCGGCGGAGTACAGATCGGTACCGTCCGCCTGTGGCGTCGGACCGGCGATGTCTTCGATGAACGCCGGCGGTCGCGCGCCCGCGGGCAGGCGGCGCTGCAGTTGCTGCAGTGAGCGAACGACATCCTCGGCGGCCAAGGCCGGCTCCTATCGCTCACCAGACGCGGCTCGACGCGCACTGGGTGTGAATACCATTTGATACGGCCGCTTTACGCTGGTCGCCCCGTTGCCACGAGCGGTCCGGAGTCTGCCCAACGGCATTGACGGTGAGGCCGATGTGTTCGGCCCCGGCATCGGGCAAGATCGCCCCATGCGCCTGACTCGCAACCCCCGCGGCCTGCTCTTCACCGGGGGCGTCGGACTCGCCTCGCTCCTGACGTTCATCGAGGTGAGCACTCCCGGCCTGTCCTACTGGGCATTGGTGCTGGCGCTGTACTGGCTGGGGCTCGCCATCACCTGGTCCGTACTGCTGGGTCCAGGCGCGGGCCGGCGGGGGTGGGCGCGCTGGATGTTCGTCCCACTCGCACTGGTGCTGGGCACCGTGCTGCTGGTCACGGTCGACGCGCCCCTGCACGCGCGCTTCGCCCTGTCGGAATCGAGCCTGGAGCGCTACGCCCGGTCGGTGCGCGACGACGACGACGGCCGTGATCGGTGGCGGGGCCTGTATCGGGTGGGCTACACGGAGAAGATCCCGGGCGGAGCGCAGTTCATGGTCACCTCGTTCACCTGGGGTTGGAAGAGCTACGGCTTCGCCTACATCCCGGATCGGGTACCTGGCCCGGACGAGGTCTGGTACGAGCATTTGCAGGGCCCTTGGTACATCTGGACCGATGGGCCCTGAACCCCACGACGCATGACCTCCCGGTTCCACGCCGATGTGCTGGGCATGCCCGAGTCGGACTCCGGCTGTTTCAGCAATGGTCGCCCGCGGCTCAGGCCGGCTAACCAGACACCAGCGGCCCCTGCCGCGCTTTCCGCGTCGAGGCCAGCCCTGGCCGGGCCCTGGAGGCACCCTGGCAGGAACGAGGCCGTTCACGTGCGGCAACCTGACAAAGGCGGGAGGCCGCAACAGGAACGGCGTGAACTTCACCGACTTCCTGCCCGCGATCGGTAAGGGCGCCCTGAAGCGCGGGGCTGTCCAACTATATCGATTTGCCACTCCAGAAAATAAGTCAAGACATTGATTACATCGCAAATACATGAAATATCGGATGTATCCCCGTAATTAAGGCACGGAGGAGTATCCGGTGAAAATCCCCCCGATCACCGTAAGAGCCCCACGAGCCACCGGTCGACTGGCAGTGGCGCTGGGAGTCGCCCTCGCCATGGTCGCGACGGGCGCCGCCCAGGCCACCGCGGCCCCCACCCCCGCCCTCGTCAAGGGCGCCGACACCCGGGCCGTCGAGTCGGCCGACAAGATCCCGGGCGGTTTCGCCTCCTGGAAGGACCTGCTGGCCACCCAGGAGAAGCTGGTCAAGGCCGCCGACCGTGTCACCGCCGCCGTCAGGACGCAGGACGACACCGGGTTCGCCGGCATCGTCGCGGCGCCGGAGAACCGCGAGCTGCGCGTCTACTGGAAGGGAGACACCCCCGAGCGCATCAGCGCCCTGATCGGACAACTGCGCGGGGACGTCCCGGTCAGCGTCCTGCCCGCGGCCTACTCGGCCCGCGAGCTGGAGAGCGAGATGAACCGTCTCGCCCGCACCTCCGGCGACGCGATCACCTCGATCGCGCCGAACGCCGACGGCTCGGGCCTGACCGTCTCGGGCGCCGACTACGGCCTGACCCGCTCGAAGGTCGCAGACTCGGCAGTGCCGGTCACCGTGGAGGCCGGCGTCACGCCGACCCCGGCCAGCCGCTGGGACGACGCCGTGCCCTGGCTGGGCGGCGCGGCCTGGCGCAACGCCGGCACCGGCCGCGGCTGCTCGACGGGCTTCGCCGTCACCGCCGGCGGGACGAGCTGGATGCTGTCCGCTTACCACTGCGGCGGCGTCGGACAGACGGCCACCGACCCGACCGGTCAGGTGATCGGTCCGATCACCCATGCCAGCGCCAGCCGCGACGTGATGCTGATCCGCGCCGGCACCGCAGGCCGCGTCTACAACAACAACCCCGGCACCATATCGCCGGAGTTCACCAACCCGGTCGTCGGCACCTCCGCCTCCTACGTGGGCATGTGGCTCTGCACCTCCGGCGCCTACTCGGGCACCATCTGCCTTTGCCAGGTGAAAATGACCAACGTCACGATCTATCTTGCCGAGAGCGTGCTCTACGGCATGGTCCTCCTCGAGAATTCGACGCGCAAGAACGTGGCCGGCCAGGGCGACAGCGGCGGCCCGGTGGAGACGCCCGAACCGTCCAGCACCACCCAGCAGCACGCGGTGGGGGTCATCTCCCTCATCGACACCGGCGCTCAGGTGCCCTGCACCGGTTACGTCATCAGCGGCCGCATCTGCTCCTGGCGGCTGTACTACTCACCGTGGAGCAACGTGACCGCCGCCTTCCCGGGAATCGCCATCAAGACCGGCTGACGAATCGATCGAGCGAGAGGCCGGGCGTTCAGCACCGGCTCTCGTCTCGCTGGAGAAGCCCAAGCCATTTGGCACCCCGCCCACGCCACGTGGTCGTCAACGAGCTCCTCGTCCGCCCCACCGAACAGGCCTGATCCGACGGCACAGCGGCACTCGTCCGGACATGCGGGCATCATCCGGCACATTTCACAGATGGTAATTTCCTGAGAACACGCGGAGTCACAATCATCCTCATGCTGCTCGGGGAAGGCGTCCAGGCAGTTCACCATCGTCACGTGGAAGGACCTGAGATGCGCCCCGAATCGACGGCGATCGCGGAGAACATGGTCGAGATCCCCGCCGGGGAGATCGTCCTGCTGGACGAGGGGACGAGGACGAACTGGAAGGTCGAGGTCGAAGCCTTCCGGCTGGCGCCGTATGCCGTGACCCGCGAGCTGTACCACGCTGTTCGGGGCGAGGCGCCCGTGAGCTCGGCGGGGCCGCGGACGCCGGTGACCGAGGTCTCCTGGAAGGAGGCCGTCCGGTTCTGCAACCTGCTCTCGCGAGCGGCGGGGCTCGAAGCCTGCTACTCGATGGGCGACGACCCCGACGGACAGGACGTCGACTGCGACTGGGCGGCCGGCGGCTACCGGCTCCCGTCCGAGGCGGAGTGGGAGTACGCGTGCAGGGCCGGGACCTCCGGCGTCCGGTACGGCGAGCTGGACGAGATCGCCTGGCACCGGGGGAACTCCGGCGGCGAGGTGCACGATGTCGCGTCCAGGGCGCCGAACGCGTGGGGCCTCTACGACATGATCGGCAACGTGTGGGAGTGGTGCTGGGACGTCTACGATCCCACTGTCTACGGCCCGTACCGCGTGTTCCGCGGCGGGGGCGCGCATGATCGGCCCCGCGGGTTGCGGGCGTCGTGCCGCCGCAAGAGCCACCCGACCTTTCGCATCGACGACCTGGGGTTCCGGCTCGCTCGATCGCTGTGAGCGGGGACGGGCCGACGTCTCGGCGAGGTGTCCGCAGCGGACGATCCGACAGGTGTCGGCCACACCCGGCGGCACGCATGCGCTTTACCATGCTCAGCGTTAATCGTCAGGTGCGGCGGGGAATTCGCTGAAGGAGTGAGCGTGGTCGATCGCTCCTTGGCCGCCATGGCCCCGGCGGCCGGGTATTCGTGCCAGACATCCGACGGGAGCGATCATGCAGGCCGAAGATCTGACCGGGTACTACACATATCGAAGCTATCTGAACCGCCCGGAGCCGGTCGACGACTTCAACAAGCTCAAATTCGCGGAAGTGGAACTTTATCTGTCCGTCCAGGAGAACAGGACCGTCACCGGCACCCTGGCCTTTCCGGCCGCCCCGGGCGGGGACGAGAAGAACGTCATGGACGTCAACGGCGAGATTTCCGACTGGTCGCCGTTGCGATTGAAACTCACGGGACAGGGCCGTGCCAACAGCGCTATCGCCGACTATTATTATGAATACGACGGGATGCTTTCCCACCACTGGACGGCAGGCGTCAAACAGCGTCTCACGCTCACCGGGACCGTGCTCCGCGCCAAGGACCACGGCGCGGGTGACAGCGTGGCCAGAGCGGGGGTCACGGCCAGCTTCGTCGCCGTGAAGCGTGACTTCGTCGCTCCGCGAGACGTGCCGGGCAACGCGCTCCTGCCGGCTGCCGTCGCCATGCTCGCCGGACGGAGTCACCGGCTGCGCCACAGCACGTGGCACACCGTTCGAACCAGTTGGTGGCGCCCTCTCCAGGAGGCCGATCGCGCGGAGATCACCCAGCTCGGCTGGGGGTTCGCCCGCCCGCCGTTCAACGACAAGGGGCGACTCGATCTGATCAACGGCGCGGGCGAGGACTTCCTGTTCATGCACCGCCGGATGATCCGTATGGTGAACGACATCTATGAGCAGGCCGGAGTCCCGGTCATCGCGGCTTGGGGATCCATCCCCGGGCCGGACGTGCCGCAGTTCGTCTACGACGAGACCAAGGATCCCCAGAACCCCGGAAAAGTAATCATGAAGTACTCGGCCGCTCGTTCGGGATTCATGGTCCCCCCGGCCGAAGCGGCTTTTCTGGATATTTTCCCCGAAGCGGACCGGCGGACCATGAAGCTCTTGAAGTCGCCGGACTACCTCAACTTCGTCATGAGACCGCTGGAGCGCAGTTTCACCTCGTCGACGTATCTTTCCGGTCTTTCCCTCGGCGCCCTCGGAAACCTCCTCGAATTCACCATCCACAATCAGATGCACATGCGATGGGCGTCCATTCCCCGAGACGCTCAGGGGAACGTCGCGCAGCGGGACGACTTCGACTTCGCCGAGAAATGGGACGACCCGGCGTACGATTATCTCGGAGAGTTCTACTCTTCGCACGTCAATCCGGTGTTCTGGCGCCTCCACGGCTGGGTGGACGCTCGTATCGAGGACTGGTACCAGGCGCACGAGGCCGCGGCGCCGGGTGAGATCGAGCGCATAGAGCACAAGGGCGTGCGCTGGTTCAAACCCGGGAAGTGGGTCAAGGCCGCGGATCCCTTCGACTGGCCGGACAACGGGCATCATCGCCACGGTGACCACGAGGCCATCGCCGTCATGCTGAAGGTCCTCAGGATCGTGCAGGCGGCGCGGGAGCGGGCGAGCCGCAGTATGGCGGGGGCGGATCTGCAAGAAGGCCGATCTCTCGGCGCCATGAGTTTTCTGCGGTGGACCGAGCCGCCGCCCGATCTGTGACCGTCGCATGATGAAGATTGGTGCAGGGTGCGAATCGATGTTCTGGGCGCCGGATTCAACTCCGCGGGGCTGGACGACGGGGTGGCCCGGGCGCCGGGCGCGTTACGCCGCGCGGGTCTGATCACACGAGCTCTCACCGGGCACGAGGTCAGGGACCTCGGCGACGTCGAATTCCGCGAGCCGATACCGCGGCGTGGCGAGGTGACGGGGTTGCTGGCCGAGGAGGCGCTGATCTCCATGCTCGCCGGTGTCCGGCGCAACGTGGAGGCGATTCTGGCCCGCGAGCACTTCCCGTTGCTGATCGGTGGCGACTGCGCGGTGCTGCCGGGTGCGCTGGCCGCCTGCCGGGCCGTCCACGGTTCCGTCGGCCTGTTGTTCGTGGACGGCCATGAGGATGCCTGGCCGCCCGCGGACTCGACCACCGGAGAGGCCGCGGACTGTGAGCTGGGGCTGGCCTTGGGTCTCACGGCCGCCGACGTCCCGGCGGAGCTGGCACCCGTGCTGCGGCCGGAGGCCACCGCCCTGCTGGGTCCGCGTGACGGCGCGGAACTCCACGACCACGGCGTCGGTTCGTTGCGCGGATCGCTGTGGTTCGCCACCGACCGGGACCTCACCGGGCGGATCGCGGCCTCGGTGGCCGATGCCGTCGCGACCATCGAGATGGCCGCAGGGCACTGGTGGCTGCACGTCGACCTCGACGTCCTGGCCACCGACCAGCTGGCCGCCGTGGATTACCCCCAAGCCGGCGGGTTGAGCTGGGCGGAACTGACCGAGCTCACCGCCATCGCACTCCGGCGACCGGGCTGCGCGGGGTGGTCGATCACCATCTACAACCCGGACCTCGATGCGGACGGGCACGAAGCGCGGCGGGTCGTGCGATACGTCGAAGAAGCGCTGTCACCCACCGCCCACGGGCTCGACCGCGACCACGCCGAGCCGGGGAGCGGGTGAGGTCAGGCGGGCGCCTCGGCCGCGACGATGAGGAAGTTCGGCAGGTGGACGTACGCCTCGATCCCCGGAATCTCGGGGGCGGCGTGCGCGGCCACCGTGGGGTCGAGGCCGGGCTCGACAACCTCACGCAGGCGGCAGCCGAGGGCGGCCAGTTCATTGAGGTAGGCCGAGATGGGACGGTGGAAGTCCGTGGCGGCGGGCCCGGGGATCTCGTACGGTTCCAGGTATCGGCCGGCGCGGTGCTCGCCGTACTCCCGCCAGGAGCCCAGCAGTCGTTCGAAGGCGGGATGAACGAGGGAGAAGACGAACAGGCCGCCCGGGCGCAGGGCCCGCACGCAGGCGCGCATCGCGGGCTTCCACTCGGGAACGGCCATCAGGACCATGCTGCACACCACGGCGTCGAACGTGACGCCCAGGTCCGGCAGCCGCGCCAGGTCCGCCTGGACATAGGTGACTCCCTGCCGCAGTTCGTCCTCCTTTTCACGGGCGAAGGCGGACATGGTGTCGGTCGGCTCGACGCCCACGACCCGTGCTCCGCGCGTGGCGAGCATGCGGCTGAAGTATCCGTTCCCGCATCCGGCGTCGAGCACCCACTGGTCGCGCACGTCGCCCAGCAGCCGCAGCAGCACGGGATTGACGAGGTGGCCTTTGGCGAAGTCGCCCTCGTCCGCCGTCGATTCCAGCGATTCGCGCGTGGCGGAGGCGTTCCAACGCTCGATCGCGGCGTCGTTCGTCCAGTCGGCTGTCATTCGCATGATCTTAAGAGGTGTCAGGGGGCGATCACATCCGGCGGAACCACGGCGCCTCCGCCGAATGTGCCGCCCTCCGCCTTCTCGTGCACCACGCGATCCGCCTCGGGGCCGGCTCCTTCGTGCACGACGATGAACGCCTCGGACAACGCCTCCCCGGCCTCGAACCTCGCCCTGTACGAAGCCACGCCGGTCAGCCGAGGGCCGCGTCGTGCACCAGGATCGCCGCCTGCACCCTGTTCGCCAGGCCCAGCTTGGCGAGCAGGTTGCTGACGTGCGCCTTCACCGTCGCCTCGGTGAGCCTGAGCTCGAGCCCGATCTCCGCGTTCGACAGGCCACGGGCCAGCGCCCTGATCACGTCCTCCTCCCGGGCGGTCAGCGAGGCGAGCCGGCTGCGCGCGGACTCGGCGCGGGAGGGGGCCTTGTCGACGAAGGACGTGATCAGGCGCTTGATGACGGTGGGCGACAGCATGGCCTGGCCCGCCGCGACCGTGCGTACGGCGGCGGCCAGCTCCCACGGCGGGGTGTCCTTGAGCAGGAATCCGACCGCGCCGAACCGGAGCGCCTCGTGGACGTACTCGTCGAGGTCGAAGGTGGTGAGCATGATCAGCTTGGGGGAGTCGGGAGCGGCCAGGATGCGTGCCCCGGCGGTCAGGCCGTCGGTGCCGGGCATGCGCACGTCCATCAGCACGACCTGGGGTTTGAGCCTGGCGGTGGCGATGACCGCCTCGTCGCCGTCGCGGGCCTCGCCGACGACCACCATGTCGCCCGCCGACTCCAGGATCATCCGCAGGCCGGCCCTGACCAGCGCCTCGTCGTCGACGATCAGTACCCGGATCACGCGGTGGGGATCCTGGCGAGCACCTGGAAGCCGTCGTCGTCCCGCGGGCCGGCCTCCAGCCTGCCGCCGACCAGCTCGACGCGTTCGCGCAGGCCGATCAGCCCCCAGCCGGAGCCGGGCAGGTCGCCGTCCGTCCCGGCGGACGCTCTGTTGCGCACGATGACCTCCAGCTCAACGGGCCGATAGCGGACGAACACCTCGGTCTCGACGTTGCCCGCGTGCTTGTGCACGTTGGTGAGCGCCTCCTGGACCACGTGGTAGGCGGTACGTTCCAGGGTGGGACTGAGCGGGCGGGCGTCGCCCTCGTCATGACGGTTGACCACGATGCCCAGCGCGCGGGTCTGGTCGAGCAGCCGGTCCAGGTCGGCCAACGTGGGTTGCGGGCCGCGCGGGCCGTCCGGCGACCGCAGTACGCCCAGCACCTCGCGCAGGTTGGTCAGCGCCTCCCTGCCGGTGACCCTGATCAGCGCCGCGGCCTCGGCCGTACGCGCGTCGGGGGCGCCGAACTCCAGGGCGCCCGCGTGCAGGACCATCAGTGACACCCGGTGCGCGACCACGTCGTGCATCTCCCTCGCGATGCGCGTGCGTTCCTGGCCCCGCGCCTGGTTCGCGCGCAGGATCTGCTCGCGCAGCAGCTGCTCCGACCGTTCGCGCGCCGCGTCGAGCACCTGCCGTCTGGCACGGACCCAGAGCCCCGCGACGAGCGGCAGCCCGAGCATCGCGCCGCCCATCACGAGCACATTGGCGAGAGTGCCCGCGACCAGCGCCTGGTATCCGCCGTGCAGGTGGGAGACGAAGCCGCCGAGCGCGAAGACCACGATCATGCCGCCGACGTGGAGCCAGAGGTCGCGGCGGCTCAGCCGGGTGCCCGCGTAGTAGGAGCCCACGACGGCGGCGGGCCAGATCACCAGCCAGACGTAGGCGACGGCGCCCACCGCGACGAGCGGCCACAGCGAGCGCCTGCCGACGACCGCGGCCGCCCCCGACGCGGCGGCGATGGCCACGAGCACGGGGACGGGCAGCGTCGACTCGACGCCCATCGAACCGGACGCCGAAGCCATGGAGAGGAGGAACACCGCCACGCCCAGCGCCCACGGCATGATCCGCTCGACGACGTCTGAATCGCCGTATGTCATGGTCAAAGGCTATAAGGCGACCTGAACGGCGGGCCCCCTACGAAAGTCGCGGGTCCCGGGCGACTTTCGCCGGGGACCATTCGGCGAGGTCGCCCCGCATGGTGAGTGCATGAGAAAGCCAGCCCTCGCGAGCCTGCTCGCACTCTCCACCCTCACCGCACTCACCGCGCTCACCGGACCCGGTACGGCGAACGCCGCGACGCCCGTCTTGCCCGTGTCCACCGGTACGGCGAAGGCCGTGACGCCGGTCTTGCCCGTGTCCACCGACGCGAAGGCCGTGACGCCCGTTCTGCCCGCGCCCACCGGCGATCGCGCCGTAGGGCGATCGGTCCTGCATCTGGTCGACTCCAGCCGTCCCGACCCGTGGGTCGCCGAGAGGAAGGCGCGCGAGTTGATGGTCTCGGTCTGGTACCCGGCGCGCAGGGCCGTGGGCAGGCCGGCGCCGTACCTCACGCCTCAGGAGTCGGCATTGATCATCCAGAGTGTGCCGGAGCTGAAGGACGTGCCGCCGGGCACGCTCGCGAAGACGAAGTCGTACGCCCGTGTCGACGCGCCCGCGTTGAAGCGGAAGGGCGGGTGGCCGCTGGTGGTGCTGTCACCCGGCATGACGATGCCGCGCGCGACGATGACCTCGCTGGCCGAGGAGTTCGTGAGCAGGGGCTACCTGGTGGCGGGCATCGAGCACACCTACGAGTCGATCGGCACCACGTTCCCCGACGGCAGGACAGTGACGTTCGAGGCGGGCAAGGGCGGCCAGACGCCGGAACTCGGGGCGAAGGTCGCCCGGGTCAGGGCCGCCGACACGACGTTCGTGCTGGACCAGCTGGAGAGGAGGAAGCACTGGAACCGGCTGATCGACGAGACCAAGGTCGCGATGGTGGGGCACTCGGTCGGCGGCCAGAGCGCCGCGCAGCTCCTGGCCGTGAGTGACCGGGTCAAGGCGGTGGTCAACCTGGACGGCTCCTACAACCCGACGACGCCGGCGAAACCGGTCGAGAAGCCGTTCATGATGATCGGCAACCCGAGGCAGGAGCCGAACGCCGGCGGGGAGCCGAAGTCCTGGGACCTGTTCTGGCCGCACGTGACCGGTGACTGGAAGCGGTGGCTGACCGTGACCGGTGCCGAGCACACGAGCTTCGTCGACTACGCGGTGCTGCAACCGCAGCTCGGACTGCCGAAAGCCCCGATCGACGGCGAGCGGTCCATCAAGATCACCCGCGACTACGTCACCGCCTTCCTCGACCTGCACCTGAAGGGCGAGCGCCGGCCGCTGCTGGACAAGCCGTCGGCCGAGTATCCCGAGGTGAAATTCTGGTAGATGAGGTGTGGGCAGCGGGGTCGCCTCGCTGCCCGGCCGTCCCTTGACCGCACCCCGGGCGGTCGGGGCTGACACGCGGAGCAAACTAGTGTCGGCTCCAACAACGGGCACTCACGGGAGAGTTATGACATTCAGGCGCATCGTCATCAAGCTCAGCGGTCGTGCGATCGCGGGCCAGGATGAGTACGGGTTCAGTGCCGAGGCGCTGCACCACCTGGCCACTGAAGTGATCGCTGTGCGTGATCTGGGCATCGAGGTCGCGATCGTCGTCGGCGGTGGGAACGTCTTCCGCGGGACCCGCTCGGAGTCCTGGGGCATCGACCGGGTGGAAGCCGACAACATCGGCATGATGGGGACGGTCATCAACAGCCTCCTGCTTCGCGGCAAGCTCAACGCGCTGGGACAGGACGACGTCCGGGTCATGACGGCCGTGCCCATCGACGCGGTGGCCGAGCCCTACATCAGGTTGCGGGCCGTGCACCACCTGGAGAAGGGTGCGCTGATCGTGTTGGCCAGCGGCAACGGCCAGCCGTTTCTCACCACCGATTATCCGAGCGTCCAACGCGCCATCGAGATCGGCGCCGATGCGCTCCTGGTCGCCAAGCACGGTGTCGACGGCGTATACGACAGCGATCCCCGCGCCAACCCGGAAGCACGCCGGTTCCGCCAGCTGACCTATCAAGACGTGCTGGACAGCGATCTTCGGGTGATGGACCAGGCGGCGTTCATCCTCGCCAGGGATCACAGTATGCCGATCCATGTCTTCGACATCGAGAAGAAGGGCATCATGGCGGCAATCTGCGCCGGTGAGCACTATGGCACGGTGATCGACAAGGGTGTGGAGAAGGCCACCTACGCTTGAACCTGATCTTTCCCCACGTTGTTGGATCATCGTGCCCCTGCTGAAGCACGTGGAAGCGACGCCATGGTGCCCTTCAGCCCCAAGTCGGCGTATTCCGGTCGAGGCGACCGGCGCCCGAACGCCTCGCCGGCCGTACCGGCGTCATGAGAGCCGCGCTCGCCTCAACCCCTGACCAGGCTCGGCGGCTGATCCCGCGATGGGCATCGCGCTATTCGCCGTGTTTCTTCGCGTAGAGGGTGATGAGCTCGTCGGGGTCGACGTTCTTGGCGGGGGCGGGTTCCTGGCGGGTGACGACCCAGTTGCGGTCGGAGACCTGGAGGCGGTTCTGCCCGGTGGCGTCCTTGTCGTTGAGGATGTAGAAGCCGGCGGCCTGAAGCGTGTCCTGCGCCTCCTGCAGGTTCATCCCGACGACGTTGGGCAGCGTGGCCGTCGCGGCCCCCTCCGGTTCGGCCGGTTCGGCCGGTTCGGCCGGTTCGGCGGGCTGTGTCTGCGTCACTGTGACGGTGGGGGCCGGCGGCGTGACCGTGACCGTCGCCGGGGCGGCTGCGGGAGGGTCCCCGGCGCAGCCGAGTAACGCCAGCGGGAGAGCGGCGGTGAGCAGGAGCAGAGCGGTGCGCGCGAGCGGGCTGGGCGAGAGCGGCTGCTTCATGCCGTAGATCATCCTTGTTGCCGACACGCCTGAGCTAGATGGCGGCAGGTGAGGATCGTGTTGACGACGAGCTTCGGAGGCGGCGTCGTCAGGGTGGACCACCGGAGCGCCGCTTGACGAGGACATCGCCCTTCGCGGGTCGTCGAGAAAGCGGGTCGTCGAGAAAAGGGGTCGACTCACCGTCCGGCGATGCTGATAGAACGAGATCCATGGGAATCGACGTGACTTCCGTGTTTCGAAGCGGTCCCATTCGTGAGGGGAACGGGCGGTGACGGGAGATCGTGCGGAGTTTCCGGCGAACGGTCACCTTGAGATCGCCTGTGACGAGTCCGGCTCGGAGGGGGAGAAGCTCATCGGCGGGAACACCGATGTCTTCGCCCACGCCGGCGTACGGCTCCGCGCCGACTCGGCGGCGGAGTGCATCCAGGAGACGCGGAACAGAATCCGATCTCCGGCGACGGAGTACAAAGCAAACCATCTGCTTCGCGAGAAACATCGGCCGGTTCTCACCTGGCTGCTCGGGTCCTCGGGGCCCATTTATGGGAATGCGCACGTGTATCTGGCCGACAAGACGTTCTTCGCCATCGGCAGAGTCGTCGATCTCCTCGTCGGGCGGGTCGGCAGCGCGGCGGATGGGGATGCGCACCGGGACGGGCAGGCGCAGGCCATGGCCGTCACCCTGTACCGAGAGGGCCAGGCGACGTTCGGGCGCGAACAGTGGACGGCCTTCCTGGAGTCGTTCAACGACCTGATGCGGGCCAGGGTGTCCGTCGACTCGTTCTTCCAGGTGGTCGACGCCATGAGTCTTTCCGGTGCGCAGGGACGGGTCGGCGAGATCATGGGACGGCTCGCGCAGGCCAGGCCGTACGCCGACGATTTCCGGGCCCGGCTGCTCGACCGGCCGAAGATGGCTCCCGTGCTGGACCCCCTGATCCCGGCCATCGTCCAGGCCGTCGTCCGCTGGGGGGAAGGCGGAAAGCCGGTGTCGATCGTTCACGACGAGCACTACACGCTGACGCAGGGGCGGATCGCGCGACTGCAGGCGTCGTTCGTGGCGCCACATCCTCCCGGAGGCCGGCTGACCGGCCTGAGGCTCGTCGACTCGCGGTCGGACCCCCGGGTCCAGGTCGCCGACTTCCTGGCCGGGGTGGCGCGGAAGATAGCGTCGGACGAGCTCAACGATCGAGGCGACGCGGAACTCGTCGCGTTGCTCCGACCCTATGTGCATCCCTCCTCGATCTGGGGGGACGCGCGAAGCTGGTCCCTTCTGGGGCCCGCCTGAGGTCACGGTGACACGTGGGGGTGCTGGTAGCGGCCTTACCCGAAGTCGCGGCGGCGGAGGGCGAGCAGCCCGCCGCCGAGCAGGATCGCCGTGACGGCGAGCAGGGCCACGACCGGTCCGGCGTCCAAGGGCGCCGCGGCGAAGGCGTTGGGGATGTAGTGGAGCGGTTCCAGCGGGCTGCCGCCCCACCGCCCGTACAGGGGGCCGGCGACCTGCCCGAGCGCGGCGGTCAGGATCCAGACGGTCCAGGAGATCGCCACGCTCGCCCGCGGCAGCAGCCCGTAGGCGAGCACGCACACCGCCCCCACGCACCAGACGGCCGGCACGGCGCCCAGCGCCCCGGCCAGGAAGCGGGGCATGTCGGTGGCGAGGTCGCCCACGAGCACCGAGTACAGCGTGCCGAACACGAGCCCGGCGACGGCCATCAGCGCGGTCGTGCCGAGCCCGGTCACAACCAGGTGCCCGGCCGCCCACCGGAGCCGGGTCACGGGGGTGGCCTGGACGGCCTCCGCGCGGCCTGAGATCTCCTCCTCGCGCAGCCGCAGTGTCATGAGCACCGGGTAGAGGGCGATGGCGTACGCGAGGATAAGGATCATGTACCAGGAGTAGGCGCCGAGCGTCTCATCTGCGGGCACGCCGAGGGTGTTCCTGATGTTGTCGGCCAGGATGCTCGGTCGCGAGAGCAGATCCCGGCCCAGCGGGCTCAACCCGGCGGCCGCCGCCGTGAAGAACGCGACCCCGGCCGTCCATTTCACCAGCAGGCCGCGGTGCAGCCGCCAGGCCAGGCTGATCGGGCCGCGCAGCTCCGGGGCCCTCGCGCGCCCGAGGCGCTCGGACAACAGCCCGGCGCCGAGGTCGCGGCGGCCGAGCAGCTGATAGGCGACGGCGAGCAGGACGGCGCCGGCCAGGATCGAGACCCCGAGCATCCACCACCGCTCGTCCTGGTAGGCCTGCACCAGATGGCTCCAGCCGATCGGGGACGGATACTTCAGCCAGTACTGCCCGCTCGCATCACCGGCATAGCGCAGCACGTAGGAGACAGCGAGCGCCGACAGGCCGACCGCGGTGGCCGTACGAGCGTTGCGCGACAGCTGGGCGGCGACGGCGGCGACGCCGGCGAACACCCAGCCCGCCACCGTGATGGCGGCCCCGTAGGCGAGCGACCCGATCGGTTCGAGCCCGATCCCGATCAGCACGACGGCCGTCACCAGCCCGCCGAACAGGCTGACCCCCGTCGCCACCAGCATGGCGGCGGTCAGCTGAGCCCGGCGGCCCACCACGGCCGAGCGGACCAGCTCGCTGCGGCCGGCGTCCTCCTCCCCGCGGGTGTGCCGGACGACGGACATGACGGCCGCGAACGCGCTCGCCACATAGAGGAACCCGCCGCTGCGCCACGTGGCGAGCACCTCCAACCGCGGTTCGACGAATCCGCCGCCGAGCCCCTGGAGGAACGCGTTGCTGCGGATGAGGCCGATGTAGGTGAGTTTCAGCTCGTAGGTGCCCATGTTCCTGTTGATGTAGGCGACCATCGCCAGGGCCAAGGTCACGATCAGCAGGATCCACCAGGGGGCGATGGTCCTTTCCCGGCGCAGCGCCAGGCGGACCAGGTGGCCGGTGCCGGTGAGAGGGTTCATCGTGCCGCTCCCGCGTGCCGCCCGTTGCCCGCGCCGGTGCGGTCGTAGTGCCGGAGGAACAGCTCCTCCAGGGTGGGGGGCCGGCTGACGAGGCCGCGTACGCCGACGTCGGTGAGGTGCCGAAGCACGGCGTCCAGGGCGGCGGTGTCGACGTCGAACCACACCCGGTCGCCCTCGGCGCGCAGGTCGTGCACGCCGGGCAGGTCGGCCAGCCCGTCCGTCGGCGCCGCCAGGTCGGCCTGGATGGAGGTGCGGCTGAGATGGCGCAGGCCGGCCAGGGTGCCGCTTTCGACCGTTCGTCCGTCCTTGATGATGGTCACCCGGTCGCACAGTTCCTCGACCTCGGCCAGGATGTGGCTGGACAGCAGCACGGTCCGGTTCCCGCGGCGCTGCTCCTCGCGTACCGTCTCGCGGAAGACCTCCTCCATCAGGGGGTCCAGCCCGGTGGTGGGCTCGTCGAGGATGAGCAGTTCGGCGTCGGAGGCCAGCGCGGCGATCAGGGCGACCTTTTGCCGGTTGCCCTTGGAGTAGGCGCGGCTCTTCTTGCGGGGGTCCAGGTCGAAGCGTTCCAGCAGCTCGGCGCGGCGCCGCTCGTCGAGCCCGCCGCGCAGCCGTCCGAGCAGGTCGATCACCTCGCCGCCGGACAGATGGGGCCACAGCGTGACATCGCCGGGTACGTAGGCCAGCCTTCGGTGCAGTTCCGTCGCGTCGGCCCACGGATCGCCGCCGAGCAGCCGGGCGGTGCCCGCGTCGGCGCGAAGCATGCCGAGCAGGATCCGGATCGTGGTGCTCTTGCCCGCGCCGTTGGGCCCCAGGAAGCCGTGCACCTCTCCGGTGCCCACGACGAGATCGAGGCCGTCCAGCGCGCGGGTGGCGCCGAACGTCTTGACCAGGCCGGTCACCGATATCGCGTCACTCATCGGGGTGCTCCTTGGCCGAACGGAGTGTGGCCCCGGTGTCCGCTCGGGTCTTGTCCAGGGCGTCGCGGTACGCGGCGGCCTCTTCCGGGCTGAGCCAGGGGTGGGAGTAGAGGTCGAGCAGGGTCAGGGCGAGCAGGTGAGCGCCTTCCTGGCTGGACACGTCGGCACCCAGCCCTCGGGACACGTGTTCGTGCAGGATTCCCACGGCCAGTGCCATCGCAGTGCCCACCGTCGCCCTGGCCTTGCGGTCGGCGAAGGGGGGATCGGAGCGGCGCTCGTCGAGCCCTGCGAGCCACTGCTCGCTCATCTGTGCCATCGCGTCGAACACCGGCTCGGCCCGTCCCTCGGTCAGGGCGCGAGCGAGGTATCGCTGGTAGGGCCCGAGGGCCGCCATGGAGGCCGCGACGTAGTTCATGCCGCTGGCGGGGGTGTCGGCGCCGGCCTGCTCGTTGATCCTGCTGATCAGCTTGACCAGGTGGGCGTCGCACGCCTCGCGCAGCTTCTGCTTGGTCCCGAAGTGATGACGCAGCAGCCCCGGGGACACCCCTGCGGTCTCGGCGATGGCCCGGGTCGTCGCCCCCTCGAAGCCGTGCTCCCCGAAATGCCGCAAGGCCGCGTCTCTGATCCGCGCGCGGGCGGTCAGGTCCTCAGGGTCGGGTCGTGATGTCGTCACCACATGGCTCCTATCCAATCGCATAGAGAATTGCTCGATTGGAGAGGATACTATGCGCTTGCATAGGCGGGTGCGAGAGTGGCCTTCGGAGAGGCGGGGGTCAGACCGTGAGGGCTTCGCGGTGGGCCGGTACGGCCCGCGCGACCAGCGCGGTGGCCAGCATGCAGACGGCTACGGCGGTCACGAAGACGGCGGGCAGCCCCGCGAGATCGCCCAGCACGCCGCCCGCGGCCGCGCCGATCGGCATGCCGCCCATGCCGATGAGGCGGTAGGCGGAGTTGACTCGGCCGAGCAGTTGCTCGGGGATGAGGCGCTGGCGGAGAGAGATGACGATGACGTTGGACGCCGCTCCGGTCGCGCCCATGAGCACGGCGGCGGCATAGGTGGGCCAGGCGAGTGGCACCAGCACGGGCACGAGCAGCAGCAGGCTGTTGACCAGCCACGTGCCGACCAGCGTGCGTTTCTCGCCGAACAGACCCAGGGCACGCCCGGAGGCCAGCGAGCCCAGCACCGCCCCCGCGGCGATGGCGGTCATCAGCAGGCCGTAGGCGCCGGGCGTCAGGCCGATGGGCGATTGCTCGCCGACGGCCCACAGGACGAAGACGGCCCAGTATGCGGCGTTGGCGGTGTTGAGCATGCCCGCGGAGATCGCGACCGCGCGCAGCACGCGGTGGTCGCGCAGGTAGCGCAGGCCTTCGCCGATGTCGGCGCGCAGGCTGCGGGTGGAGGCGTTCTCCGGGCGGAAGCGCCCGCGCATGCCCAGCAGCAGTAAGCCTGCCGCCGCGTAGAGCAGGGCGGGCGCGCCGAAGATGGCCGCGGCCCCGACCCCGACCAGAAACCCGGCCGCCGGGCTGCCCAGGAAATCGTTGCCGACCGTCTGCGCGCCCACGATCCTGCCGTTGGCGTCGGCCAGTCGCCCCCGGGGCACCACCATGGGCAGCAGCGACTGCGCGGAGGTGTCGGCGAACACCTCGGCCACGCCGGCGACCAGCAACGCGGCGAGCAGTAACGGCAGCGACAGGTGTCCGAGGGCGGCGAGTACGGCGGTCAGCCCGAGCGCGCCGGTGCGTGTCCAGTTGGCCACCGTCATCACCCACCTGCGGTCGCGGCGGTCGGCGATCGCGCCGGCGTGCAGCGCGCACAGCAGCCACGGCAGCGTGGCGGCCGCGCCGACCAGCGACACCAGCGTGGGAGAGCGGGTCAGGCTCACCGCCAGCAGAGGCGCACCCACCTTCAGGACCCCGTCGGCCAGGTTCGACAGCCCGGTGGACGACCACAGGAATCCGAATGTCCTGCCCAGCGCCATGGGGGCCTCCGATAGTGTGTAAGGGAAACTGTGCATAGATTTCTTTGCAAAGATAGGTGTGCACACCCATGACACGCAAGAGCTTTTCGGCGCGCACTCTCGACGCCAAGGCGCTGAAGTCGTTCGCGCATCCGTTGCGGCTGCGCCTGTACGAGCTGCTCGACGAGCACGGGCCCTCGACCGCGACCCAACTCGCCGCCCGGGTGCACGAGAACACCGGCGCGACCAGCTATCACCTTCGCGAGCTGGCCAGGCACGGGATGATCGAGCCCGTGCCCGAGCTGGGCAGGGGCAAGGAGAAGTTCTGGCGCATCACGCCGGGCGGCTTCGCCTTCGGCTCGCCGCCCGACTCCGACCCGGAGACGGCCTCGGCGGTCGAGTTCCTGATCGCCGACGTGATCAGGCAGCGCGGTGCGGAACTGGCGCGCTGGCAGGAGGAGGAGGGCAGCACGCCCGAGGAGTGGGTGCGGGCCAGCGGGCTGACGCGCAGGTCGCTGCGGCTGACGGCGGAGGAGCTGACGTCACTGTCGCACCAGGTGCACGAGGTGCTGGCGGTCTACCGCGAGCTGTCGGACCGCCGCGAGCGCGAGTCGGCCGGCGACCCCGATCCTGCGACGGCCAAGGTCGTCATCCACTTCGACACCTTCCCTGTGGGCCGCCGGAACGCGCCGGAAAAGGGGCCGCAGGGCTGACGCGACGGTGACCGGGATCACCGGCCACAGGTGCCGCCGCTGGAAGAGCCGGGAGGGCGCCGGCGGTCAGACCGGCCCGCCGGGCACCTGGACCACGTGCATGGGCGTGGCATGCCCGCGAACCTTCGGCGCTGTCCCTGCGTGGTGATCCTCGCCTGTCAGGCAGGATCCAGTCCGGCCTCCAAGCGTGCAATCGAGTAGATCTTTTGCTCAATTGGGTCAAATGGAACCCTGTGCAGTTAAAGTCCCTTTATGCGATTCGTCCCATTCGTCATCATTTGTACCGCACTGGCCACAGGTGCCACCGTTTCCCCCGCGTGGGCCATCACCGACGGCACCGCCGACGGGAACGACCACCCCGAGGTGGGAGCGCTCATCGGCGACAAGCCGCACCCCGACGGCACCTGGTCCTACTGCACCGGCACCCTCATCTCGCCGACCGTCTTCCTCACCGCCGCCCACTGCGGATCGCGGAAGCAGAAGACCGCCAAGGTCACCTTCGAAACCCGCTACAAGCCCGGGTCCACCGTCTACACCGGCCGTTACGTGCCCGACAAGAGGTTCAGGCACAGCGGCGAACTCCACGACATGGCCGTCGTCGTCTTCGACAAGCCCGTGCCGAACATCAAACCGGCCACCCTGCCCGCCGAGGGCATGCTTGACGATCTTGAAGACAAGGGCGAACTGAAGTCGTCGACCTTCACCCCCGTCGGGTACGGCGCGCTGGGCCGGGCCAAGGGGCAGCGCGGCAAGAGGTTCAAGTACACCGACACCCGCAACCAGGCGTCGATCTCCTTCAGGGACCTCAACCGCAGGTGGCTCAAGTTGCACCCGGACTCCGACAAAGGCGACGGCAGCTCCTGTTTCGGCGACTCGGGCGGCCCGAACTTCCTGGGCGACCGTACCTCGCACGTCCTCGTGGCCACGACGATCACCGGGAACGACAACGCCTGCAAGGCGACCAACATCGACTACCGGCTGGACACCCCCACGGTCCGGCAGTTCCTCGGCAAGTTCGTCACCCTTCCCTGAACCGGCGGTGTGGCGGCTCCTCGCGCGCGAGCCGGTCCGCCTCGGCAGGGCCCGCCGAGGTGGGACGGTGCAGGTCACGGTGCAGGTCACGGTCCAGATCGCGGTACTGCGTCGGGGTCTGGCCGAGGGCGTCGCGGAAGGCGCGGTAGAAGCTCGACCGGGTCTGGAACCCGCTGGCGTGGGCGACGCGGTCGATTCCCCAGTCGGTGCCCGACAGGATCCGGCGGGCGTGTGCGACCCGGAGCAGCGTGACGTACTGCCAGATCGGCATGCCGAGGGACTGCTTGAACGCCTGGGCGGCGTACGTCGGGTGCAGGCCGACGGCACGGGCGATCTCCTCCACCGACAGCTTCTCGGTGTAGCGGCGCGCGATGACGGCCAGCATGCGCTCGGCCGAGCGGGCCTCGGCGACGCCCGTGTCGGTCGCCTTGGGCAGCCCGCGTGACATGCGGGCCAGCCTCGCGTGCATCTCCAGCAGGCACACCTCGGTCACGCCGGCCGCCGGATCGCCACCCAGATCGGCGTCCCAGCGGCGCATCAGGAACCGGTCGTGCTCGCCCTCGGCGGCCGTGCCGTACAGGAATTCTCCGTTCAGCAGGCGGTCCACGGCGGCCTGGAGCGGCGGGCGGCCGATCACCGCGCTCAGCGGGACGGTGACCCAGACGAAGTCGACGTCCCCGGCCGACAGCAGCCGATGCGGGTAGCCGCCCCAGAAGACGGCGAGCCGTCCGGGGGGCAACTCGACCTCGCCGGCGATCGTCGAGTAGCGGGCGGAACCCGACAGCGCGAGGTTGAATTCGAGCTCGGGATGGATGTGCGACAAGGGCATGGGCCCGGAGGTCACGTGGCTCGCTCGTAGGCCGACCACCTGCGCGAGGGAACGATCTTCGGTCACGCACCTGAGGATATGCGACAGGTCGGCGAACGCGGGCGGATGACTCATCGGCGTCCCGCGCAGCAGAGTTGTGGCGAGCGAATCCCACCCCCATCCCCTGGAGGCTTCCTCCCATGTCCGAACTCGATGACTTCATGTTCGACCTCAACGGCTACCTGATCCTCAAGGATGCGGTCGACGAGGACCTGCTCCGGCGGCTCAACGCGGAGTTCGACGCCTTCCCACGCGACCTCGGGCGCGGCGACTGGTACCGGGGCGGGCAGCGCCGCGACTACACGCCGGAGACGGGCTTCGAACTCCACCAGGCGGTGACGGCGGGCCGGCCGTTCGAGGAACTGATCGACCATCCGGCCTGGTTCGACCTGGTCAGACACTTCGCCGGCGAGGAAGGCAGCTACCTGCCCGGCGTCTACATCGATGAGACGATCGCGTCGATCCGGGAGTCGGGCGGGCACCACCCGGTGCACTCGGGCGGGTACCGGGGCGCGCTGCGGGGCAGCTACGGCGTCTCCCACGGCGCGTTCAGGTGCGGCCAGGTCAACATCATCCTGGCGCTCACCGACATCGGGGAGGGCGACGGCGCGACGATGGTGGTGCCGGGATCGCACAAGTCGAACTTCCCGCACCCGCTGAACGGCGACTACGCCAGGGGCGACCGCATGGACGCCCTGCCGGGGGCGGTGCCCGTGCACCTCGCCGCGGGCGACGCCCTGCTGTTCGTCGACGGCCTCATGCACGGCGGGTCCACCCGCACCAACTCCGGCGAGCGCCGCGTGGTCATCTACCGGTACGGGCCCATCTGGGCCGCCAGCCGGTACGGCTACGCCTACGACGAGACGTGGCTGGGCGCGTTGACGGAACGCCGCCGCCGGGTGCTGCTGCCCGTCCCGCCGGTCCGGGTCGGCGATCCGTGCCCGGCCGAACCCGGCGACCGCTGAAACACACCGCATGGCCCGCTGAACGCACCCGCCAGGGTCAGCGGCCCGCCGGGAAGGGCTGGGGGAGCGCCTGGCCCGACTCGGGGGCGGAGAACTGCTGATCGAGCCGGCCGACGGCGTAGTCGATCGCGCCGAGGACCACGCACTCGTCGCCGAGCGTGGAGGCCCGCAGGTCCGGCATGCGTACGCAGACGGCTTCGAGGCGGCGGCGCAACGGGGCCAGCAGCACGTCGGCGGACCGGGAGAAGCCGCCGCCCAGCACCACGACCTCCGGGTCGAGCAGGAGCACCATGGCGGCGGTGCCGATCGCCAGGTCGTCCACGTAGCGGTCGACGGCGGCCAGCGCGACCTGGTCGCCGTCTCTCGCGGCGGCCAGAGTACGGCCGGCGGCGTCCTCGGGGGAGGTGCCCTCGGGGACGACCGCGCAGTCGTTCAGATGCTCGGGGGCCTCGATCCAGCGGGCCTGGGGCAGCAAGGCGATCTCCCCGGCCGCCGCCCCGAACCCTCTGTGCAGCCTGCCGTTGATGATCAGACCGGCCCCCATTCGCCGGGCGACGTGCAGGAACACCATGTCCTGCACGTTGCGCGCCGTACCGCGTCTGGTCTCGGCCAGTGCGGCGAGCCGGCTGTCGTTCTCGATCAGCACCTCGCACGGGAACATCTCGCGCAGCCGGCCCGCCAGGTCGAGCCCGGTCCACGCGGGGATCGCGGAGCAGTAGGTGATGCGTCCCTCGCGGTTGAGCACGCCCGTGGTGCCGACGGCCACGGTCCACAGGTCGGTCATGGTCTTGCCGCTCAGGGACAGGGTGGCGCGCACCGCCCGTTCGATCGCGGCCAGGCGGTCGTCGAGCGGGGCGGTGGGCTCCACGGGCTGCCTGATCTCGGCCATGACCTCGCCGTCGAGGTCGGCCAGCGCGGCCCTGACGTTGTGCGCGCCGACGTCGACGCCGACCAGGTAGCCGCTGTCGGCGCGGAAGCGGTAGCGGCGGGCGGGCCTGCCCATCGTGCCGGGGGTCGGCGGGACCTCGGCCACCCAGCCCAACGCCATCAGCTCGTCCACCACCTCCTTCGTGGAGGGGCGAGAGAGGCCGGTCCACTCGGCGATCGCGGAGAGCGTGAGCGGTCCGGCTCCGCGCAGCGTCCTGATCGCGGACAGCGCGTTGAGCTGCCGGAGCCGGGACAGGTCTCCGCCGCGAAGGTTGGCCATCACCCTCCTTAACAAAGGTTTCCTACTTAACTACGCAGTATGCCAGCCCTCAGCCGGCTGCGGGTGCAGGTTCAGATCTTCGATTACCTGTCGGAACAGCGTTGACCCTGATGGCAGGACGGTGCTAGTAATGAAACTCTTCTTCGTAAGTAAAGAAGAGAGAAGGAAGGCTGATGTCGTTCTCTGACGTCGGAGAGGTCGTTCGCGGCCCTGAGGAGACGCTGGTCTTCGAGCACGGCTGGCAGTCGTGGAGCCCTACGGGCGCCTACCGTCTGGGCGGGCGACCGCCCCGGGCGGCCGACTCCGCCATCCAGGTGCTCTGCTACCGGCCGGAGACCCCCGTGCCCGAGGGCGTGTTCCAGGGGGAGGGCCTGCTCGCGATCGACCCCGGCGGCGGGGCCCCCGTCGAGCTCTGGTCGGCGCCGAGCCCGCTGGAGGTGCCCTCGATCCGGGCCCGCCAGGAGGGCGACCGCCTGCTCGTCTCCGCCGACGGCCCGGTACGGCACAGCCAGGCCGGCGGCGGGCCGGGCGGGCTCGACCAGGCGTTGCGAGCCTGGGCGGACTCCATGGCCGCCGGGTTCGCGCCCGAGAGCTTCCCCGCCGTGCCGCCCATGTGGTGCTCCTGGTACGGCTACTGGGACAAGGTCACCGACGCCGACGTCATCGAGAACCTGGAGCTGTCGCGGCGGCACGGACTGCCCGCCGACATGTTCCTCGTCGACGACGGCTACGAGGCCGAGATCGGCGACTGGCTGGAGCCGCGCCCCGGGTTCGGCTCGCTGGAACGTGTGGTCGGCGCGGTCACCGAGGCGGGCAGGCGGGCGGGGATCTGGGTCGCGCCCTTCCTCGTCGGCCACCGGAGCAGGATCTTCCGCGAGCACCCCGAATGGCTGGTCAAGGACGCCTACGCCGGTCACATGTGGGACCAGGAGCTGGCCGTACTCGACGTGACGCAACCCGACGCCGCCGCCCATCTGGTCGCGGTGTTCCGGACGTTGCGGAATCTCGGCATCACGCACTTCAAGCTCGACTACATCTACGCGGGCGCGCTGGCGGGCGGGCGCAGCGAGGAGCTGGGGCCGATCGCCGCCTACCGCCGGGGGCTCGAACTCATCCGCGAGGGAGCGGGGGCGGACGCCACGCTGCACGGATGCGGCGCGCCGATGCTGCCCAGCATCGGCCTGGTCGACATCATGCGGGTCAGCCCGGACATCGCGCCGACCCTGCACCCCAAGGCCGGAGACATCAGCCAGCCCTCGCAGCTCGGCGCCCGGCTCACCGGCGCGGCCCGCGAGTTCCTGCACGCGCGCTGGTGGGTGAACGACCCCGACTGCATCATGGCGCGGCCCGAGGTGGAGGCCCGCGAGGAATGGGCCGCGCACATCGCCGGCACCGGCGGGCTGCGCGGCTCCAGCGACCCGATCGCCTCGCTCGACGAATGGGGGCTGGAGACGACCCGGCGGCTGCTGGTTCCGACGAGCACGGAACCGTCGTGACGGCAGACGTCGCAGCGGGGGAGGACGGCGGAGCCACAGCCGTCCCGGCCAGGGCACGGCGGCGTGGAACCGGCACCTGGTACGCCTACCTCTTCATCGGCCCGAGCCTGTTCGGCGTCTTCGCCTTCCTGCTGCTGCCGGTGCTGATCGTGCTCGGGCTCAGCTTCTTCGACTGGGAGCTGCTGTCCGAGCCGACGTTCGCCGGGCTCGACAACTACCGGCGGCTCGCGGGAGACGGCCAGGCGTGGCACTCGCTGCTGGTGACGGTCGGCTACGTGCTGCTGTGCGTCCCGTTGCAGACCGGGCTGGCCCTGGTCCTCGCCCTGCTGCTGAACCAGCGGGTCAAGGGCGTCAGGTTCTACCGGGCGCTGTTCGTGGTGCCGTGGATGGCCACCCCCATCGTGCTCGGCCTGATCTGGAACTGGATCTTCGACCCGCGCGACGGCGCCATCAACAGCGCGCTCGCCCTGGTGGGCGTGACCGGCCCCGACTGGCTGTCCGACCCCTCGTGGGCGTTGCCGGCGCTCGCCCTGGTGAACGTCTGGCAGTACAGCGGCTACAACATGCTGTTCTTCCTGGCCGGCCTGCAGGGCATCCCGCAGGAGCTCTACGACGCGGCCGCCACCGACGGCGCGACCCCGGCGCAGCGCTTCTTCCGGCTGACGCTGCCGCTGCTCAACCCGACGATGTTCTTCGTCATGGTGACCAACCTGATCGGAGCGTTCCAGGTCTTCGACACGGTCTTCGTCATGACGGACGGCGGGCCGAGCCGGAGCACCGCGGTGCTCAACTTCACGATCTTCGGCACCGCGTTCAGGGAGTTCGACTTCGGCTACGCCTCGACCCTGTCCATGTTGCTCTTCGCGGTCATCCTCGTGGTGACGCTGGTGCAGGTCCGGTTCTTCAGCAAACGCACCACCTACGACCTGAGCTGAGGAGCCATGAAGCGAATCCTGCTGTACGCCGCGCTCCTGGTGGGCGCGTTCGTCTCCGTCTTCCCCTACCTGCTCGTGGTGCTGACCGCGCTGAAGACCCAGAGCCAGCTCAACTCGACCAGCCCGTGGCTGCCCGGCCTGCCGCCGACCACCGGCAACCTCACCGAACTGCTGGGCGGCGACTTCCCCCGCTACCTCGTCAACACGCTGCTGATGACGGTGGCGCTGACAGTGGGCCAGCTTGTGTTCACCACGTTCGCCGCCTACGCCTTCGCCCGGCTGCGGTTCCCCGGTCGCGATGCCCTCTTCTGGTTGTACGTGGCGACGATGATGGTGCCGAGCGCGGTCACCATGATCCCGCTGTTCCTCATCATGCGTGAACTGGACCTGGTCAACACCTGGTACGGGCTGCTGGCTCCATACATCCTGGGCACGCCGTACGGGATCTTCCTGATGCGGCAGTTCTTCAAGGGGCTGCCCGCCGGCCTCGAAGAGGCCGCCAGGATCGACGGCGCGGGGCCGCTGACCATCCTCGGGCGGATCATGCTGCCGCTCTGCCGGCCCGCCATCGGCACGCTGGCGATCATCACGGTGATCTCGTCGTGGAACAGCTTCCTGTGGCCGCTGATCATCACCAGCAGCGAGGACACCAAGGTGCTGACGGTGGCGATCGCCGGCCTCAAGGGCGGGGTCGGCGTCGACCACGGCCTCCTGATGGCCGGCGGCCTGATCGCGCTGGTGCCGATGGTCCTGATCTTCATTTTCTTCCAGAGGTACATCGTCCGGTCGGTGGTTCTCACCGGCCTCAAGTGAGAGAGGTCGGCGATCATGCCTGCCCCCCGAATTCGCCAGGCCGCAGCCCTGCTCGGTGCTGCCCTGTTCACCCTGACCGCCTGCGGTTCCGGCTCCGGCTCCGCCGGGGAACCAGAGCAGGTCACCCTCACCTACCGGCTCTGGGACGAGCAGCAGAAGGTCGGCTACGAGAAGGTCATGGCGGCCTTCGAGAAGGCCAACCCGACCATCGACGTCCAGATCGAGATGCTCCCCTGGGACCAGTACTGGACCAAGCTGACTGCGGACGCCGTGGCCGGCACCGCACCCGACGTCTTCTGGATGCAGCCCGCCGCGTTCCCCGAGTACGTGGCCAAGGGCGTGCTGGCCGACCTGAGCGGGCTCAAGCTCGACACCGCCAAGTACCACAAGAACGTCGTGGAATCCTCCAGCTACCAGGGCAAACTGTACGGCGTGCCCAAGGACTGGGGGATCGTCGGGCTGCTCTACAACAAGGACCTGTTCAAGAAGGCGGGCGTCGAGATGCCCGATGAGCTGACCTGGAAGCCTGACGGCTCGGGCACCCTGCTGGAGACCGCGCGCAAGCTGACCGTCGACGAGAACGGCAAGCACCCGGACGAGGCCGGCTTCGAGCCCGGCAAGATCGAGACCTACGGCTTCGGCTCCTGGAACCACTACCAGACCCAATGGATGAACTGGGTCGTCTCCAACGGGGGCAAGCTGCTCGACAAGCCCTTCGGGTCCTACACCTTCAACGACGCGGCCTCGGTGGAGGCCCTGCAGTTCGGCGTCGACCTGGTGAACAAGCACCACGTCGCACCGCCCGCCTCCCAGACCAACCTGCCCACCGGCAAGATGACCGAGATGTTCCAGGCGGGCAAGGTGGCGATGTTCCCCGCCAACAACGCGCTGCTGCCCTTCGTGGTGCCCGAGGCGAACTTCGAGGTCGGCGTCGCGCTGATGCCGGAGGGCCCGCAGGGGCGCGCGGTCTCCCTCAACGGCCTGTCCGAGGTCGTCTACGCCAAGAGCGAGCACCCGGAGGAGGCCATGAAGCTCGCCGCCTACCTGGGCACCCAGGAGCCGCAGAAGCTGATGGCGGACGAGGGCTACGTCTTCCCCGCCCTCGACGGCCTCGCCGACGGCTACGTCGACTACTGGAAGAAGACCAAGAACCTCGACGTCACGCCGTTCCTCGAGGAGTCGAAGGGCACCACCTTCAACCTGCCCATCGTGAACGGCTTCGCCGGATTCGAGACGACGCTGAACCAGATCTTCAACGAGATGTACCTCGGCAAGCTCACCCCGAAACAGGCCGCCGACAAGGCGGTCGCCGAGGGCAACGCCAGCACCGAGTAGGGGTCCACCTCACCGGCCGCCGGCGCCACCCGGCCGGATCCCCTGGTACGGCTCGCCGCCGGGGTGATCCGGCCCGCCACCCCGGCCTGACCCGACTCGCCCGTTCAGAAAGGACATAAATGATCGTCCCCAAGCCCGTCCGGCTCGAAGCCCGGCCAGGCGAGTTCGTCCTCGACCACACCACCGCCCTGGCGGCCGATCCGGCGCTGGCGAGCGTGGCCGCTTGGTTAAGGAGCGAGCTGAGCCAGGTCACCGGCGGTGAGCTGGCCCCGGGCGAGCCGGGCCCGGGGACGATCACGATCGGCCTGGCCGACCTGCCCGCCGAGGCCTACCGGCTCACCGCAGGGCCGGACGGCGTGCGGATCGACGGGGGCGGGCCCGCCGGGGCGTTCTACGGAGCCCAGACGCTCAGGCAGCTCCTGCCCGCGTGGTCGTACCGGAAGGCGCCGGTCGGCGACCGGCTGTCCGTGCCCGCCGTACGGATCGAGGACGAGCCGCGGTTCGGGTGGCGCGGTTGCCTGCTGGACGTCGCCCGTCATTTCATGACAAAGGCTGATGTGCTGCGGTTCATCGACCTGATGGCCGTCCACAAGCTGAACGTCCTGCACCTGCATCTCACCGACGACCAGGGCTGGCGGATCGAGATCAGACGCTATCCCCGGCTGACCGAGGTGGGCGCCTGGCGCAGGGAGAGCCAGACCGGCTGGGACGGCGCCATGGACGGCCGCCCGCACGGCGGCTACTACACGCAGGACGACATCCGGGAGATCGTCGCCTACGCGGGGCGCAGGCACATCATGGTCGTCCCGGAGATCGACCTGCCCGGCCACACCCAGGCCGCCATCGCCGCCCACCCGGAGCTGGGCAACCTCGACACCCCGCTGGAGGTGGGCACCACCTGGGGGATCGGCGTCAACGTGCTGAACGCCGAGGAGAGCACGGTCGAGTTCTTCCAGAACGTGCTCGACGAGGTGCTCGACCTGTTCCCGAGCCCGTACATCTGCGTCGGCGGCGACGAGTGCCGCAAGGACCAGTGGCGGGCCAGCCCGGCGGCGCAGCGCAGGGCCGCCGAACTCGGCCTGGACGACGCGGGGGAGTTGCAGAGCTGGTTCATCAACAGGTTCGAGGAGTATCTCACCGCGCGGGGCCGTCGCCTGATGGGCTGGGACGAGATCCTGGAGGGCCGGCTGGCTCCCGAGACGGTCATCGCGCCCTGGCGTGGCGATCTCGGCGCCGTCATCGCCGCGCGGGCCGGGCATGACGTCGTCACCTGCTCGAACGTCTCCGTCTACCTCGACTACCGGCAGGGCCCCGGCGCGGACGAGCCGGCCCCCTTCGGCACGGTGCTCACCCTGGAGGACGTCTACGCCTTCGAACCGATCCCGGCGGAGTTGGCGGCGGAGCCGGCGGCGACGCGGGTGATCGGCGCGCAGTGCGCCGTGTGGACCGAGTTGATCGACTCCAGCCGGGGCGTCGACTACATGGCCTTTCCGCGGCTGGCGGCGTTCGCCGAGACCGTATGGAGCCCGCCCGGCCGCGACCTGGCCGGTTTCCGCGCCCGGCTCGCGGCCCATCTGTCCAGGCTCGACGCGATCGGTGTGGAGTACCGCCGCGACACCGGGCCACTCCCGTGGCAGACCAGACCCGGTGTCCCCGGCCGTCCCGAGGACCCGCAGGAGTGGCAGGCCACGCTGTCCCGCTGGACCGGCAACCTGCGCGAACACCGGTGACTTGACGCGCTCTTCGACATGAATGCCGAAGACTCAGCCTGTACCGCACATGCGGCACTTCTGCGGCTTCCTGCTTCACCGACCTGAGCCACCGAGATGGTCTTACCGGGTCTCCACAGGCTTTCGAGCCTTCCGGCCCCGTTCCCGCCCGTCCGGCGGTACCTGACGCGATCAACATACCGGACGCCGTTCCGCCTTGGCGGCGAAACGGCTGGAAAATAGCCGGGGGGATTTTCCTGGATAAAACCATCAGGCCTTTTTCGCGAAACCGGCATAGCTCATTAATTGCCTTTCACCTGTCCCATCTTCAGGAAAAAATGCGGTCACCTTTGGGGGTGGCCTGGACGTCGGCGGGGAACGGAGCAGGCATTCATCAGATGGCTCTGGGGCGGTACAGGTGGGCGTGCTTCGTTCGGCGGCGACGGTGACGGTGGCGGGGGTGGTGCTGCTGCTGAATCCGGCTGGCGCCCTGGCCGGTGACGATCTGCGGGTGAATCCCCGGACGGTGCAGCCGGGAGAGGTGGTGACGCTCTCCCTCGGCTGCCAGGACTTCACGGACGCGTACGCCACCTCCGACGCGTTCGGCGAGGTGAAATTCGACGGCGACTCCCGGGTGGACGTCACGGTGACCAAGGACCCGGGGCGGTACCGGGTGCGGGGGAGATGCGACCACGGCGGCGAATGGGTGTCGGAAGACGCCTGGCTGCGTGTCGAGCGCGCGGGCCTGGACGAGGGCGGCTTCGGCGACGGCGACGGCGATGAGGACGGCGACGGTGTGTGCGGCGTCTTCGAAGACTGCGAGGAGCTGGAGCCGTGGCCCGACTTCGGCCCGGCGACCGGTGGCGGCGCGACGGCGCTGCGCACGGTGAGCCCGCAGCTGAGCGTCGGGGTCGGGGTGGGCGTGGTGGGGGTGGTCGCGATCGGCGTGGCCCTGGTGCGCCGCCGGATCGGTGCCCGCCGGCCGTAGGGGCTGGGGGCCCGGCGAGGCGGTCTGCAAGAGCTGCGCGCTCGTCCTGATGGCCGCCGGGGTGGCGCTGGCCGTCGACGGATACGCCAACCGTGACTACGCGCCGCCGCCGGCCCCGCCGTCGGTCACCGAGCCGGCGTCCGGGAAGATCCGGAAGGCCGTCCCCGCGATGCGCCGCTCCACCCCGGTACGGCTCGCCGTACCGTCGATCGGCGTCGAGGCCCCCATCGAGCCGATGGGCAGGATGCCGGACGGCACGGTCGAGGTGCCGCCCGCCTACCGGCCCGACCTGACCGGCTGGTTCGACGAAGGGGTCACCCCCGGCGAACGCGGCCCGGCCACACTGCTCGGCCATGTCGACACGACCACGGACGGCCCCGCCGTGTTCTACCGGCTCGGCGAGTTGCGCCCCGGCGCGCGGGTGCGCGTCACCCGGGAGGACGGCAGCGTGGCCGTCTTCGCGATCACAACCGTCCGCATGTACGCCAAGGACGACTTCCCCGCCAGAAGGGTCTACGGCCCCACCGACGCCCCCACCCTGCGCCTGGTCACCTGCGGCGGCCGCTTCGACCCCAGCAGGGGAGAATATCTGGACAACGTGGTCGCCTTCGCCGACTTCACCCGCGAGGTCCGCACCGCCCGGGTCACCCCAGGCTGACGTACTGGCGGGGGCGGAGGGCGTGGGCGCGGAGGGCGGCGAGGGCCGCCGCCTGGCCGCTGGGGCTCAGCCGTACGAGGTCGGGGGTGGGCGGGACCAGGCCGAACGCGGTGAGCCGGCGGAGCAGGGCGGTCAGCGGCGCGTCGAGGTCGTGACCGGAGGTGGACCGCCAGCCTTCGCCGCTGACCACCTCCGACACCCGGTCGCGCAGCTCGGCGGGGGTGACCGCGGCGCCGTCGGCGAGCAGCATCAGCGCCGCCTCCCGCGCGGACACCTCGAAGTCGTGCTCGCCGCGCGTCGGCACCAGCAGCGCGGCGACGACGGTCTCCCAGAGGCGCGCGGGCTCGTCGAGCAGCCGCCGTCCGGCGGGGGTCAGGACGAGCGCCCGCCCCGTACGGCACAGCGCCCCCATCTCCGCCTCGGCGACCTCCCTGAGCGTGCCCAGGACCGGCACGTCGGATTCGCCGCGAGGGTGCCGCCGCGGCCAGCCGAACCGCTCGGCGGCCTCGGTGCTGAGCGCCCTGGACAGGAAGTGCTTGCGGGTCAGGAGCAGGCCGTCGGCGCCCGCGGCGCGTTGGAGCAGCCAGCGCAGCGCGCCGAGGTGCTCCGCCGAGGCGGGTGGGACGGGGACCGGCGCGTGCAGCCGCACCTCGAACGGCTGGGCCAGCTCCCGCCTGACCGCACCCCTGCCGAGCACCCATCGGTTGAGCCGCTCGCCGTGGACCCGGTGCAGCCAGCTGTCGCCGCCGAGTTCGGCGCGCGGCGCGGTCAGCCAGCGGCGGGTGAGCGCCTCCCTGCGGACCTTCCAGGTGGGAGAGCCGAGCTCCAGCTCCCCCGAGACGATCGCCAGCTCCAGGGCGGCCGAGCAGGCCAGGTGGGCGCCGAGTTCCTCCGGTCCCATGATGGAGCTCCACCGCAGGTCGGGGACGTCGGGCGGGAGCACGCCCGTGGCGTCGAGGGCGGCCTGGTAGGCGGTGCTGCCCGCCTGGTCGCCCGATCGGGCGTACGCGCGCAGGATCTGCGCGGTCGTGGGCGACCGGCAGAGTGCGGCGTAGCGGTCGAGCCCGCCCAGCCGGAGCAGGCGGCCCAGCGCCTTGGCGATGGCGACGTGGTCGGGCTCGTCACCGGCGACCTTGATCGGCAGGGTGTACCAGAGGAACTCGCAGACATCGAGCTGGGTGACCGTCTCCAACGGATCACCGCCGGTGAGCCATTCGACCGCGGTCCTCGCGTCGTCGACGATTTCGGGTTCGGAACGCTCCAGCTCGGCGAGGAGCGCGGCGACGTCCGGTGCAGGCATGCCTCGAAGTCTGCCGTATGGACCCCAGCCATGACGATGACCGAAACCGGTGCGTATTGGGTCGTCCACGCCGCCCAGCCTAGGGAATCAGTGTTAAGCGGGACGTATCCAGAATCAGATCCAGCCCTTCTTGAACAGCATGCGGTCATACCAATCCTGGTAAGGCAGGATCTCAGCGGTGAACACCGGATACAACCACCAGAAGTTGATCAAAGCTAGCAGGGCGAGCGCGCCCACGGCAGCCGCTCCCAACATCCTGCGCCGCGGCTTGGCCCAGGCCGGCCCGATGAGCAGCCCCGCGGCGAGCACGATCGCCAGGATCATGAACGGCACGACGGGGATCATGTAGAACAGGAACATCGTCCGGTTGTCGGCGACGGCGTAGTAGAACCAGGGCAGCCATCCGGCGGCGTAGGCCAGCAGCACGCTCCCGGCCCGCCAGTCGCGGGTCGCGACGTACCACGCGATCATCGCGACCATGGCGGCCAGCGCCGCGAACCAGATGATCGGCGTGCCCACCCCGAGCACGGCCTGCGAGCAGTTCCCGCCCCCGCAGGCGTTCTGCGGCCCCTCGTAGAAGAAGGCGACCGGGCGCAGCAGCAGCGGCCACTGCCACGGCTCCGACTGGTAGGGATGCGTGGACGTCAGGTCGGTGTGGAAGCCGAGCACCATCAGGTGGTAGTCGATCCACGAGCGCAGCGAGTCGAAGACGAAGTAGAACGGCCCGTTGGAGGTCGCCTGGGCCCAGTTGCGGCCGTAGCCCAGCGAGGAGACGAACCAGCCGGTCCAGGAGACGAGGTAGACGACGCCCGGCAGGGCCGCCATCGCGACCAGCGCCGTCGGCAGGTCCCGCCTGGCCGCCGAGCCGTACGGCTTGCGCAGGCCGATCGCGCGGCGCGCCCCCGCATCCCACATCAACGACATCACCGCGAACGCCAGCAGGAAGAAGATCCCACTCCACTTCACCGCACACGCCGCACCCAGACACACCCCC
>NZ_JAKNTW010000043.1 GCF_022213955.1 Dolomitihabitans soli
GGCATGCGGGGGCGATCGTGTCGGGTTCGGCTGGTACGGCGCAGGCGAAGAAGGAGGCGTTGGAGAAGGTCGGGGTCCGGGTGGGGAAGACGCCCAGCGAGACCGCCCGCCTCATGCGCGAGGTCATCCGGGAGAGGCGATGAGATTCGACGTCAACCTCTCCATCCTGTTCACGGAGTCGCCCCTGCTCGAACGCCCCGCCGCGGCGGCCGCCGCCGGGTTCGACGCGGTGGAGCTGTGGTGGCCGTTCGCCGAGCCGTCGCCGCCCGACCGCGAGCTGGACGCCCTGCGACGGGCGATCGACGAGGCGGGCGTCCGCCTGGTGGGGCTCAACTTCGACGCGGGCGACATGGCGGCCGGCGACCGCGGCCTGCTGTCCCGACCCGACGGGGTCGCCAGATTCCGGGAGAACATCGACGTCGCCGTGGGTTTCGCCGGTTCCCTCGGCTGCCAGGTGCTCAACGCGCTCTACGGCAACGCCGTACCCGATCGGGAGGCGCAGCGGGACCTCGCGCTGGAGAGCCTCGCCCAGGCGGCGGAGGCGGCCGGGCGGATCGGCGCGACCGTGGTGGTGGAGGCGCTCAACGCCTACGAGAGCCCCGACTACCCGATCACCTCCTCGGCGACGGCGTTCGAGCTGATCGACCAGGTGGCGGCCCCCAACGTCGCCTTCCTCGCCGACTTCTACCACCTGTACCGCATGGGGGAGGACCTGCCCGCGCTCATCGAACGGCACAGCCACCGGTTCGGTCACGTGCAGATCGCCGACGTCCCGGGCCGCGGCCGGCCGGGCACCGGCGAGATCCCCTACGACGACGTGCTCGCCCGCCTGGCGTCCGCCGGATACCAGGGCCATGTCGGGCTGGAGTACAAACCCGCGGGCCCGAGCGCGGAGAGCTTCTTCGGCTGGTTGCCCGCCCTCAAGGACCGGCTCAAGGAGGACAGCGCGTGAACACCGTCGGATTCATCGGACTCGGCATCATGGGCGGCCCGATGGCCGCCAACCTCGTGCGGGCCGGCTACTCGGTCACCGGATACGACCTCGCGCCGGGCGGCGTGGAACGGCTCCGCGAAGCGGGCGGCAACGCGGGCGGAGGTGTCGCCGAGATCGTCCGCGAGGCCGATGTGCTGATCACCATGCTGCCCGACTCGCCGCAGGTCGAAGAGGTCGTCCTGACCCCCGGCGGGGTGCTGGAGCACGCCAAGCCGGGACTGCTCTACATCGACATGAGCACCATCAGGCCCGACACCTCCCGCCGCGTCGCGCAGGCCGGCGCCGCGCTCGGCGTCCGGGTGCTCGACGCCCCGGTCAGCGGCGGCGAGAAGGGCGCGATCGACGGCACGCTGTCCATCATGGTGGGCGGCGCGGCCGACGACTTCGCCGCCGCGCGCCAGGTCCTGGAGGTCCTCGGCACCACCATCGTGCACGTCGGGCCCTCGGGAGCCGGGCAGACCGTCAAGGCCGCCAACCAGCTCGTGGTGGGCGGGATCTACGCCCTGGTCGCCGAGGCGATCGTGTTGCTGGAAGCCTCCGAGGTCGATCCGCGCAAGGGGCTCGACGTGCTGGCGGGCGGTCTGGCGGGCAGCCGGATCCTCGATCTCAAACGGGAGACGATGATCAAACGGGAGTTCCGGCCGGGCTTCCGCGTCGACCTGCACCACAAGGACATGGGCATCGCCCTCGCCGCGGCCCGCGAGGCGGGGGTCGCCCTGCCGGTGACCGGCCTGATCGCCCAGCTCATCGCGGCGGCCAGGGCCCAGGGCCACGGCTCGCTCGACCATTCGGCGCTGCTCAAGGTGATCGAGAGGATCAACCGGTGAACCGAATCCCCTGCATGGAAGCCGTCGCCGAGGTCCTCGCCTCCGAAGGGGTCGACACGGTCTTCGGGATCCCCGGCGCGGCGATCCTGCCGCTCTACGCCGCCCTGCTGAAGAGCCCGATCAAGCACATCACCGTCCGCCACGAGGAGGGCGGCACCCACGCCGCCGACGGCTGGGCCAGAGCGACGGGCAACGTCGGGGTGTGCATCGGCACGTCGGGCCCGGCGGGCACCAACATGATCACCGGCCTCTACACCGCGATGGCCGACTCGATCCCGATGATCTGCATCACCGGGCAGGCCCCCCGGGACAAGCTCCACCAGGAGGCGTTCCAGGCGGTCGACATCGTGGAGATCGCCAAGCCGGTCACCAAGTGGGCGGTGCAGCTCAAGGAACCCGCGCAGGCGCCGTGGGTGTTCCGGGAGGCGTTCCGGATCGCCAGGTCGGGCAGGCCGGGGCCGGTGCTCATCGACCTCCCGCTCGACGTGCAGCGCGGGACCTGCCTCTACGACCCCGCGATCGACGGTCCGCTGCCCGTCGAGGTGCCGGAACCACGACTGCCGGCCGTACGCGCGGCGATGGACCTCCTGCTGGCCGCGTCGCGGCCGCTCATCCTCGCGGGCGGCGGCGTGATCATCGCCGATGCCGAGCGGCAGTTGCGCGAGCTGGCCGAGCACCTTCAGGTGCCGGTGCAGGTGACGCTGATGGGCAAGGGCGCCTTCCCCGAGGACCATCCCCTGTTCGCCGGGATGGCCGGGCTGCAGACGCAGACGCGCTGGGGCAACGCCGCGTTCCTGGAGAGCGACCTGGTCCTGGCGGTGGGCGCCCGGTTCGGCGACCGGCACACCGGAGACCTGGAGACCTACCGCCGGGGCCGTAAGTTCGTGCACGTCGACATCGAGCCCACCCAGATCGGCAAGGTCTTCGAGCCCGATCTCGGGGTGGTCGGCCACGCCCGGCCCGTCCTGGAGGCGCTCACCACCGAGGCCCGGGAGCGGACCAAGCCGCGGAAGACGGGCCAGTGGCCCCGGCGGGTCGGCGAGCTGCGCCGTACCCTGCTCAGGCGGGACGACTTCACCGAAGTGCCGATCAAGCCGCCCAGGGTCTACCGGGAGCTCAACGAGTTCTACGGTCCCGACACCACGTTCGTCACCGCGATCGGCCTCTACCAGATCTGGTCGGGACAGTTCCAGCGCACCTTCCTGCCCCGTCGGTACCTCGTGTGCGGCCAGGCCGGGCCGCTCGGCTGGGAGGTGCCGGCGGCGATGGGCGTCAAGTGCGCCTTCCCCGAACGGCAGGTCGTGGTGGTCGTCGGCGACTACTCCTTCCAGTTCCTGATGGAGGAGGTCGCCGTCGCGGCCCAGTACAACGTGCCGTTCGTGATCGTCATGGTCAACAACGAGTACCTCGGGCTGATCCGGCAGGCCGAGATCCCCTACGACATGAACTACGCCGTCGACCTCCACTACGGCGAGGGCGGGGTCGACCACGTGAAGGTCATGGAGGCCTTCGGCTGCCCGGCCCGCCGGGTCGAGAAGCCCGCCGACATCCACGACGCCCTGGCCTGGGCCACGGCGGAGTCGGAACGGCAGCGTCTGCCGGTCCTCGTGGAGGTCATGGTCGAGCGCGAGGCGAACGCCGCGATGGGTCCCTCGCTCGACGCCGTCAAGGAGTTCGAGCCCCTGCCCGAGCTGGTCTCGACCTTCGACTGGTCCGACTGAGGGAGACGCCCCATGTCCTTGATCCTCAAGCCTGGTACGGCATGGCACGACGCCTACGCGGCCTGCGTGTCCGCCGTTCCCGAGGCCTTCCACGACGACCGGGTGCTCAACCACTGGGGCGGCCTCTGGCAGCGTGACGGCCGCCCGGCGCCCGACGTCTCACCCGTGGACGGCACGGCCATCGCCGGTCCGCCCCGGCTCGACCGTTCGACGGCGGCGCGGGCCGTACGAGGGAGTGTGGACGAGCATCGTGAGTGGCGGCATCTGCCGCTCGCGACGCGCAAGGCCCGGGTGCGGGCCGTGCTCGACGCGCTCACGGAGCACCGCGACCTGCTGTCGCTGCTGCTCGTCTGGGAGATCGGCAAGCCGTGGCGGCTGGCCACCGCCGACGTCGACCGGTGCGTCGAGGGCGTGCGGTGGTACGTCGAGGAGATCGACCGGATGGTGGCCGGGCGGACCCCGCTGCCCGGACCGGTGAGCAACATCGCGAGCTGGAACTATCCGATGAGCGTGCTGATGCACGCGATGCTGGTGCAGACCCTCGCGGGCAACGCGGTGATCGCCAAGTCGCCCACCGACGGCGGGGTCGCCTGCCTCACTCTGGCCTGCGCGCTGGCCACCAGGGAAGGGCTGCCGATCACGCTGGTGAGCGGGGGCGGAGCGGAGTTGTCGCCGGCCCTGGTGCGCGGCAGCGAGCTGGGATGCGTGTCCTTCGTGGGCGGGCGGGACACCGGCGCGCAGATCGCGGTCTCCCTGGCCGACCTCGGGCGGGCGCACATCCTGGAGCAGGAGGGGCTCAACTGCTGGGGCGTGTGGGAGTACGACGACTGGGGGCTGCTCGAACGCCAGATCCGGGCGACCTTCGACTACGCCAAGCAGCGGTGCACGGCTTATCCGCGGTTCGTCGTGCAGCGGGAGCTCTTCCACGACTTCCTCGCGGCCTACCTGCCGGCGATCTCCTCGGTGCGGTTCGGTCATCCGCTCGCGGTCGAGGCGCCCGATGACCCGCTTCCCGAACTCGACTTCGGCCCGCTGATCAACGATGCCAAGGCCAAGGAACTGGCCGACCAGGTCGACGGTGCGATAGCGGCCGGCGGTGTGCCGCTCTACCGGGGCTCGCCGACCGACGGAAGGTTCCTCCCAGATCAGGATATTTCCGCTTATTTCGCTCCGGTCGCGATCCTCGCGCCACCCCGGGCGTCGCCGCTGTTCCACGCCGAGCCCTTCGGCCCCGTCGACACGATCGTCGTGGTCGACACCGAGGCGGAGCTGCTCGCGGCGATGAACGCCAGCAACGGGGCCCTCGTCGCCACGATCTCCTGTGGCGAGGAGGCGACCGCCCGCCGGCTGGCCGGCGAGGTCCGCGCGTTCAAGGTGGGGATCAACCGGCCGCGCTCCAGGGGAGACAAGGAGGAGTTGTTCGGCGGCCTCGGCTCGTCGTGGCACGGCGCGTTCGTGGGAGGCGAGCTGCTCGTCCGCGCCGTCACCCAGGGACCGGGCGACGAGAGACTGCCCGGAAACTTTCCGGGCTACATCCTGCAACCTTGACTCAACCTGGGTAGATACCTGGTGTGCGTGTCGTAACGATCTCCGCGACCTATGGCACGGCCGGGAACGTCATCGGCCCGGCCGTCGCCGAGATGCTCGGCGTGCCCTTCGTCGACCGGGCGATCCCCGGCACGGTGGCCGAGGAACTCGGCTGCACGCTCGAAGAGGCCCTGGTCCACGACGACCGCGCCGAGCACGGCATCGGGCGGCTGCTGTCGGGCGCGATGCGGCTGCCGACGGTCACCTTCGGCGGCGTGGACACCTATCTTCCGGGGGCGATGCCGACGCCCCCGGAGGAGTTCGTCGCGCACACCGAGCGTGTGATCAAGCTCACCGCACGGGCCCGCGGCGGCGTGATCCTCGGACGCGGCGGCGCGCTGGTCCTCGCCGACCACCCCGGCGCGCTGCACGTACGGCTGGACGCCCCCCTCGCGCGCCGGATCAGGCAGACGGCGGCCTTCTTCGACCTGTCGGAGCGCGAGGCCCGGCGGATCGTCGAGGACAACGACCGCGCCCGCACCGCCTACGTCCGGCACTTCTACCGGGTGGACCCCGCCGATTCGACGATGTATCACCTGGTCATCGACAGCACGCTGATCCCGGTGCCGGCCTGCGTGGAGCTGATCGCCTCGGCGGCGGAGTCGATCGCCTGAGCGATGTCGGGTCAAGGAGCCCCGAAGAAGTGGCACGATGGAGAGGCCCTACCCAGGTCAGGCGCAGAGGAGCGGATTGACGTGGCCACCGTGCCCAGTGTGTCTTACTCCATCACCGTGCGGCTGGAGGTCCCGGCAGGCGGCAAGGCCGTCAGCCAGCTGACCCACGCCGTCGAGTCGGCCGGCGGTGTGGTCACCGCGCTCGACGTCACCACCGGCGGCCATGAGACGCTGCGCATCGACGTCACCTGCGCCGCCCGTGACACCGACCATGCCCAGGCCATCGTCGACCAACTCGACGCCGTCGAGGGCGTCGTCATTCACAAGGTCAGCGACCGCACCTTCCTCATGCACCTCGGCGGCAAGATCGAGATGCAGTCGAAGGTCCCGCTGCGCAACCGCGACGAGCTGTCCATGGCCTACACGCCGGGCGTGGCGCGCGTCTCGATGGCGATCGCCCGCAACCCGGAAGACGCCCGCCGTCTGACGATCAAGCGGAACAGCGTGGCCGTGGTCACCGACGGCTCCGCGGTGCTGGGGCTGGGCAACATCGGCCCCGCGGCCGCGCTGCCGGTCATGGAGGGCAAGGCCGCCCTGTTCAAGCGGTTCGCCGGGATCGACGCCTGGCCCATCTGCCTCGACACCCAGGACGTCGACGAGATCGTGCGCACCGTCCAGGTGATCGCCCCCGGCTTCGGCGGCATCAACCTGGAGGACATCTCGGCCCCCCGTTGCTTCGAGGTGGAGCGCCGGCTCCGCGAGTTGCTCGACATCCCGGTCTTCCACGACGACCAGCACGGCACCGCGATCTGCGTGCTCGCCGCGCTCACCAACGCGCTGCGCGTGGTGGGCAAGGAGCTGCCGCGCGTCCGCATCGCGATGGCGGGCGCGGGCGCGGCCGGTACGGCGGTGCTGCGCCTGCTGCTCGCGGCCGGTGCGCGTGAGGTGGTGGTCTGCGACTACCTCGGCGCGGTGCACCGCGGCCGTGACGACCTCGACGACTCGCTGCGCTGGATCGCCGACCACACCAACACGGAGGGCTACTCGGGCGACCTGAGGGGCGCCGTCAAGGGAGCCGACGTCTTCATCGGCGTCTCGGCTCCCGGCATCCTGACCGGCGACGACGTGGCCACGATGGCCGAGGGCGCGGTCGTCTTCGCGCTGGCCAACCCAGAGCCCGAGGTCTCGCCCGACGACGCCCGCGAGCACGCCACGGTCGTGGCGACCGGCCGGTCCGACTATCCCAACCAGATCAACAACGTGCTGGCCTTCCCCGGTGTCTTCCGCGGTCTCCTCGACGCCCAGGCGGGCGGCGTGACCCAGGAGATGCTGCTGGCCGCCGCCGGCGCGCTGTCGTCCGTCGTCACCGACGAGGAACTCGGCCCCAACTACATCATCCCGAGCGTCTTCCACCCCGACGTGGCCGGCGCGGTCTCCGCGGCGGTCCGCGAGTCGGCGGGCGGGCGTCCGCGTGGCATGACCGAGGCGTAAGGCGCGGGTGCGCCGGGGTGCGGTCGAAGGGCGCGGCAAGGGCCCGGCTCGGTGGTCACCGGTGGTCACCGCACTAGTTCGGGTCGTCGGGGTAGCGCCGCTCGCCGTACCCGGTTCGGTTGATTTTGATCGGGCCGTCGGGTGAGCGGCGCGGCCAGACCGTGCCCAGCCACCACAGCACACCGCCGGTCACGATGAATCCGACCGCGGTGGCGAGCTGGGCGTGCCAGCCCTGGCCCGCGGGAGCGCACCCGGCAGTGCCCGGGGGGCATTCGGTGGTGGCCCAGGCGGCGGTGGGCAGGGTCAGCAACAGGGTGGCCATGGCCGGCAGCCAGATCATCCACCGCATTTCGACCTCCCCCGTCCGCTACTCAGCGTGTCCATCACATCATAGTGAGTAACATTCCACGGCGACGCAAAGGTCGAGGCGCGAGATTCCCCGTTCACCCCTCATCATGGAGGGTATGGCGGAGGCGATCTACGTCGGCGGGCTGTTGGTGGCGACGCCACGACTCGACGACCCCAACTTCCGGCGTAGCGTGGTGCTGATCCTTGAGCATGATCAGGGCGGCGGCACCCTCGGCGTCGTGCTGAACCGGCCGAGTGACATCTCCGTCACCCACGTGCTGCCCACCTGGGACGCTCTGGTCAGCGGTCCCTCCGTGCTGTTCCAGGGCGGGCCCGTGCAGACGGACAGCGCGCTGGCGCTCGCGGCGGTGCCGAGCGGTGAGGAGCCGCTCGGCTGGCGGCGGCTGCACGCGGCCATCCCGGCGGTGTCCCGGCTGGGGACCGTCGACCTGGACGCGCCACCCGAGATCCTGGCCGGCGAGATCGCGGCGATGCGGATCTTCGCGGGCTACGCCGGCTGGACGTCCGGGCAGTTGGAAGCGGAGATCGCCGAGGGCGCGTGGTACGTCGTGGACGCCGAGCAGGGCGACACCTTCTTCGACGATCCGGGCTCGCTCTGGCGGGCGGTGCTCCGCAGGCAGCGCGGCGAACTGGCGTTCGTCGCGACCTGTCCCGACGACCCGACGCTCAACTGACGTCCCAGCCGATCGTGCAGGTCGGGTGGCGCCATCGGTTGATACCGCACGGACGACACCCGGCGGGAGTCGTCCGTGTCGAGGGCTGCCGGGGGTGGGCATAAACTCGTGGGGTGAGCACGAAGATCCTTCCCGAGGGCGACGTTCGGCAGGAACTCTCGCAAGACGGGGACCACGAGCGCTTCTCCCACTACGCCGACCGCGACAAGATCACCGAGAGCATGGTGACCGGCACTCCGATCCGTGCCCTCTGCGGCAAGATCTGGGTTCCCAGCCGGGATCCCAAGAAGTATCCGGTCTGCCCTGAGTGCAAGGAGATCTACGAGGGTCTCCCCAAGGGTGGAGAACCCGACAAATCCGAATAGTCCCCCGCGGGGTCTCCTGGCGCGATGTCAGGGGATGTCGGTGGTCGCGAGTGTTGTTCGCGGGTGATCGGGTCCGTTAGGGCTACGGTCGTGATGTCGCCGCGGTGCGGCGTCCGTCCAGCACATGCGACAACTCGGGGGAGTGCATGGTCCGGCGCGCGATGGCCGTCATGGCGGCATGCCTGTTCACGCTCGGTACCGCCGCCCTGCAGGGGCCCGGCGCGGCGACGCGGCCGACGGCCGTGCGAAAGATCCCGCCCGACTGCGCCCAGGCAGACGCGCGCTCCGTCGTACACCGTCATCCTGGGAGCGTGCATCACCCCCACCGGGGGGCCGCGCGTGACGGGCGTCCGGTCGCGGACGCCGGTCCTGTGGTGGGCCGGGGCGTGGAGCCGTACGCGCCCGGTCCCGACGAGGTGGCCCGGATTCTGGCCGATCCACCGTCGCGCCCCGGGGCGGCAGGCGGGCACACGCTGCGGTACGGCGCGCGGACGGTCACGGTGGGCACCTGGGTGCACGTGATCGCGGACGGCGTGCGGCGGGTCACGCGCCAGGCCATCACCGACCAGATCGACACCCTGAACGCGGCATACGGCGGGCGGTACGGCGGGGCCGACACGAAGGTGCGGTTCAGGCTCGACGGGATCACGGTCACCGAGGAGCCGTTGTGGTTCCGTGACCCGCTGGGCCATGAGGCGCTGATGAAGCGCAAGCTGCGCAAGGGCGGGGCGACCACCCTCAACCTCTACCTCGCGCAGCTCAACGAGCTCGTGCTCGGCTACGCGACGTACCCCTTCTGGTACCGCGACAACCCGATACTCGACGGCGTGATCATCGACTGGCGCACCCTGCCCGGCGGCACGTTGCGCTACTTCGACCGGGGGTTCACCGGGGTCCACGAGATCGGTCACTGGCTGGGCCTGGTGCACACCTTCGAGAACGGCTGCGCGCTGCCCGGCGACGGGGTCGCCGACACGCCTCCCCAGGCCGAACCCACCGAGGGCTGCCCGGTGCGCAAGGACACCTGCCTGGGCGGCGGATCCGATCCCATCCACAACTTCATGGACTACGCGCACGACCGGTGCATGTCGGAGTTCACGCCCGGACAGGCAGCACGGATGCGGACGTCGTGGACGGCCTATCGAGAGGGCATTTCGGGCACTACCCTTGACAGGTGACAGCACCGACAGCAGTTGACGCTACATACAAACCCCCTCGGATCTTCGGCCCCGGCTATCGGACCGCAACGCTGGGAATCCTCCTCGTTGTCACGCTGATCGCGTTCGAGGGCATGTCCATCAGCACGGTGATGCCCGCCGTGTCCGCCGACCTGAACGCCATCGACCTGTACGGCTGGAGTTTCTCCGCGTTCCTGATGGCCGGTCTGTTCATGAACGTGGTCGCCGGATTATGGGCGGACCGTAAAGGGCATGCCGTTCCGTTCCTGCTCGGTGTGACGCTGTTCGTCATCGGCATGGCGCTGGCGGGGGCGGCGGGCGGCAAGGAGATGTTCATCGCGGCCAGGGCCGTGCAGGGCATCGGCGGCGGAGCCGTCATCGTCGCCATCTACGTGATGATCGCGCGGGTCTACCCACCCGATGTCCGGCCCAGGATCTTCGCCGTGCTGTCGGCCGCATGGGTGGTCCCCGCGCTGGTCGGCCCGGCGATCGCCGGGATCATCTCCGACACCGCCGGCTGGCGGTGGGTCTTCTACGGGATCATCCCCCTGGTGATCCCGGCACTCGTCATGCTGCTCCCCGCGCTGCGCGCCCCCGGGTCGAACGAGAAGGCGACCGCCGGGGACGCGGGCCGGCGGTCCCGGCCGGTGCTCATGACCCTCGCCGCCGCCGCCACCGCCTGCGGGGCCGGGGTGCTGCAGTACGGCGTGGACACCCTGCACACGGCCCTCGCCCTCGGCCTGGCCTGCTCCGTCGCGGGCCTGGTCGTGCTCGGCGTCGGGCTGCCGCTGCTGCTGCCCGCCGGCACGCTGCGCCTGGGCCGGGGGCTGCCCACCACGATCCTGATGCGCGGGGTGCTGTCCGGCGCGTTCTTCGGCGTGAACGCCTACATCCCGCTCGTGCTCAACGAGGTGCACGGGTACGACCTGACGACCGCGGGAGTGGCGCTCACCACCGGTGCGCTCGGCTGGTCGCTGGGCTCGTACCTGCAGAGCCGGGGCACCCTCGACCACACCCGCCTGATCCGGTGGGGTGTGTACGGGGTCGCGGCCGGTATCGCGCTCTCCGTGCTCATGGTGATCCCGCCGTTCCCCGGTTGGATCGCGATCCCCGCCTGGACGGTCGCCGGACTCGGCATGGGAGTCGGCATCACCAGCGTCAACGTCACCGCCATGCGGCAGTCGCCGAACGAGCAGCAGGGCGCCAACTCCGCCGCGTTGCAGGTCATGGACACCCTCGGCAGCTCCCTCATGATCGGATTCGGCGGCGCGCTGATCAACGTGATCGGCCACGACGACATCGCGACCGGCTTCACGCTGATCGTCGCGCTGATGGCCGTCATCAGCGTCTTCGGAGTGCTCATCGCCGGGAGGAGCAGAGACTGAATCGCGTCTCATCCGTCCCACCGGCACCATTGATCACGGATTGCCTGAGCCGCTCATCTGAGCGTGGTAGGAACAGGAAGGCCGCAGCCGGTGGGAGGAGGCGCCGTGGACGAACGACCGCACGAACCGCAGCCGTTCGGGGAGCGGGTCTGGCCGCCGGAGCGGGAGGAGGCGGCGGAGCCGCTGCCGCCGTCGGCTCGGTGGTACGGCGCGCCGGCGCCCCCGGTACGGCGGCGGATGCCCCGCTGGGCGGGCCGGGCGGTCATCGTCTGCGTGGCACTCGTCGCCGGCGCCGCCCTGATCGCGGGAACGGTCGTGGTCGTGCTGCGCACGGTGGCCCCCGAGTCGCCGGCGACGGTGATCGTCGACGCGCTGGCCGGGGTGCGCTACCCGCTGCCCCCGGGATGGCAGGAGGGCGCCCTGGCGCCGGTCACGGCCTTCACCTCGATCGCCTCGAAGGCGGCCGCCCCGGACGTCCCGAACGGCGGGCAGGCCCTGGTGATGGTCAGGCCGGGCCCGGCGATCGGCGCGCGCTCCCTGCGCGAGGTCACCCTCGAACTGACCGACCTCTACTCCCGGCTGCTGCTCCACGGCGACGCGGTGGACATCGTGGACGACCTCTCCGCCTCCGTCGGAGGCTTCCCCGCCCACCGTCGCTCGCTCCGCGCGGAGTACGAGGACGTCGTGAACCGGCCGGCCTACCTGCGGGTGGTCGTGCTCGACCGGGGCGAACGGACGGTCGTCGTGGTGGCCCTCGCCCAGCCGGACGACCCCGTGGCCCGGCGCGGCATCGACGCCATCGTGAGCGGGGTGCGCGCCTAGCACGAAGGGGCGGGCTTGGCCAGCATGTCCGCCTGACGGCACGTCCTGTCGGTGACGGCGATTACCCTGGTGTGATTGTGAGGGAGCGAACCAGAAGACACGGCAGCGACACGGGTGCACCGACGAGGCTTAAGACGAGGTGGGTTGCGTGAGCACCTTCGCCGCATCGAATCTTTCCCCCTCCTATCCCGACCGGGCGGCCTGGGGCACCGCCCCCAAGCTCCGCGCCTGGCAGCAGGACGCGCTGGAGCTCTACTTCCGGACCGAGCCGCGTGACTTCCTCACGGTGGCGACCCCGGGGGCGGGCAAGACCACCTACGCGTTGCGCATCGCCAGCGAACTGCTGTCGCGGGGTGTCATCAAGGCGGTGACGATCGTCACACCCACCGAGCACCTCAAACGGCAGTGGGCCGACGCGGCGAGCAAGGTCGGCATCGGCATCGACCCGGAGTTCAAGAACAGCCAGGGGGCCACCTCCCGCGACTACACCGGCGTGGCGATCACCTACGCGCAGGTGGCCATGCACCCGGCGCTGCACCGGGCGCGCACCGAGGGCCGGAAGACCCTGGTCATCTTCGACGAGGTGCACCACGCGGGCGACGCCAAGTCCTGGGGCGACGGCGTGAAAGAGGCGTTCGAACCCGCCGCCAGACGCCTCGCGCTGACCGGCACCCCGTTCCGGTCCGACGACAACCCCATCCCCTTCGTCGACTACGTCGAAGACGGCGACGGCGCCCTGCGCAGCGTCTCCGACTACTCCTACGGTTACGGCCCCGCGCTCGCCGACGGCGTCGTACGGCCGGTCATCTTCCTCGCCTACTCCGGCGAGATGAAGTGGCGCACCCGCGCGGGCGACGAGATCACCGCCGCGTTCGGCACGCCGCTGACCAAGGACCAGCTCTCCCAGGCCTGGCGAGCCGCGCTCGACCCGAAGGGCGACTGGATCCGCCAGGTCCTGCACGCCGCCGACCGCCGCCTGACCGAGGTACGGCGAGGCGTGCCCGACGCGGGCGGCCTGGTGATCGCGACCGATCACGAGACCGCGCGCGCCTACGCCAAGCACATCAGGGCCATCACCGGCGAGGGCGCGACGGTCGTGCTCTCCGACGACCCCGACGCCTCCAAGAAGATCAAGGCGTTCGGCCTCTCCGAGGACCGCTGGCTGATCGCGGTCCGGATGGTCTCGGAAGGAGTCGACATCCCGCGCCTCTGCGTGGGCGTCTACGCGACCTCCATCTCCACGCCGCTGTTCTTCGCCCAGGCCATCGGGCGCTTCGTCCGGGCCCGCAGACGCGGCGAGATGGCCTCGGTCTTCCTGCCCTCGGTGCCCACGCTGATGGGGCTGGCCGGGGAGATGGAGGCCGAGCGTGACCACGTGCTCGGCCGTAAGCAGGTCGAGGACGGGCTCGACGACTTCCTGCTCCAGGAGGCCAACCAGCGTAAGGACAACCCTGACGTCCTCGGCGACGAGTTGCCGTTCGAGACCGTCGAGGCGTCGGCGTCCTTCGACCGGGTGCTGTTCGACGGCGGCGAGTTCGGCACCGCCGCGGCCCTCGGCTCCCCCGAGGAGGAGGACTTCATCGGGCTGCCCGGTCTGCTGGAGCCCGACCAGGTCCGCACACTGCTGAGCAAGCGGCAGGCCGACCAGCAGGCCGCCAGGCGCAAGACGCCCGAGCCGGCCGCCGAACCCGCGCTCGCCCCGCACGAGCAGATCCCCGCGTTGCGCAAGGAGCTCAACGGTCTCGTCGGCGCCTGGAACCACCGCACCGGCCAGCCCCATGGCGTGATCCACGCCGAACTGCGCCGGGCCTGCGGCGGCCCGGCCATCGCCCAGGCGTCGGCCGAGCAGATCCGCGAGCGCATCGTGCAGATCCGCAAGTGGGCGACCCAGCGCACCCGCTGACCGTCCGCCGGTTCAACCGCTGCCGCCGTGTCCTGGCCCTCTCCCGCCTGGCGAACCGGGTGGAGTGAGAGGACCGGGCCCGCCGTCGCGTGAGCGTGACCGTGCGGCAGGCCGGGCCGGTGTTCGCGGTGCGGTGCGCCGGCGAGGCCGGTGCGGCGTCAGCGGCGTGGGATGCGGACGCGTGTCCTGCCGTCCAGTACCTGGTAGCGGCCGGGTGGGAGCGCCAGACGAAGGGTCACCGAGGCGACGCCCCGCTTGTCGACGCCGACCGGCAGGGTCACCGAGTTGGGCGGCTCGGTGACCAGGTCGCCTTCCTGCAGCCACAGGGTGAGCCGGTGGTCCTTACGCCGCCAGGTCACCGTGGCCGTGTCGCATTCTCCAGGCGTCGCCGGCCACCACACCGTCACGGCCCGCAGGCCGCGCCGCGCGTGTGCCAGCCGTACCCCCTCCGGGATCGGGCGGCTGCTCGCGCAACGGTGGGTGACGGGCTGGACCGCTCTGCCCGCCGCCGGTCCTGAGGCGGCCGAGTTGAGCTCGACGTGGCGCATCGAGTGGTTGAGACCCACCGTGGCGACTTCGAGCAACGCCAGCGTCAACACGCTGGTGATCCGCAGGAGGGGACGGCCGCGAAAGAGCAGCAGCAGGCAACAGGGTGCGATCAACAACCAGGCCACGCCAAGGACGAGTGCCTCCACGACGGATCACCACCATGCTGTATGAGTTCTGTGACTCTCCGTGTTAGTTCTCCCATCTCGGCCGCGTAGGCGCCTTGGGCATCTCCTGACTTCTTTGTGATCGACTGTGTACTCTCCGTTGTGCCTGCTGTTCGTGGGCGACCCTCAAAGGAGCGGCCAGCCAATGTTGTCTTCGGTGATCCGGGCCGAGGTCCAGGTGTACCTTGAGCCCGTGCTCTCGGAAATCCTCGTCGATCTCGACACCTTCCAGTCAGAGACCTTCAAGCGCTTCGACGCGACCGATCGTCGGTTCGACGCCTTCCAGACGGAGGTGTATGAGCGGTTCGATGCGATCGACAAGCGCTTCGACGCGAGCGATCGTCGGTTCGACGCCTTCCAGGCGGAGGTCTACGAGCGGTTCGATGCGATCGACAAGCGCTTCGACGCGAGCGATCGTCGGTTCGACGCCTTCCAGGCAGAGGTGTATGAGCGGTTTGATGCCAGCGATCGTCGGTTCGACGCCTTCCAGGCGGAGGTCTACGAGCGATTCGATGCGATCGACGAGCGGTTCGATGCGATCGACAAGCGGTTCGAGGCGGTGGAGGAGCGGATAGACCGGCTCGAAGTGCGGATGGATCGGCTCGAAGTGCGGATGGATCGGCTGGAGGTCCGGATGGAGCGGCTGGAGCAGCGGTTCGATTCGCTGGACGCCAAGCTGGATCTGGTGCTCAAGCACCTGGTGGTCAAGGGGAGCGGATGATCGGAGTGCCGCTCAGCTGAACCCCGGCGCCGTCGAGCTCGGCCAGGGCGGCTTCGGTGGTGATCCTGGCGACACCCGCCGTGAGGCCGAGCAGCACCCGTACGGCGAAGCCGTTCTCGGCCGCGTCGACGGCGGTCGCGCGGACACAGTGGTCGGTGGCGATCCCGACCACCTCGATGGCGCGCACGCCGTGCGCGGAGAGCCACTCGGCCATCGGGACGCCCGTGTCGGAGACCCCCTCGAACCCGCTGTAGGCGGCGGAGTGGGCGCCCTTGCTGAAGACCTCCTCGATCTTGGCGGTGTCGAGGGCGGGGTGGAAGTCGGCCCCGGGGGTGCCCGCGACGCAGTGGGGCGGCCAGGTGGAGACGTAGTCGGGGTCGGCGGAGAAGTGGCCGCCGGGGTCGATGTGATGGTCGCGGCTCGCCACCACGTGGTCGTAACCGTGGGTGGCCAGATGGCGCGAGATGGCGTCGGCCACGTCGGCGCCGCCGCCGACGCCGAGACTGCCGCCCTCGCAGAAGTCGTTCTGGACGTCCACGATGATCAAGGCCGTGCTCATGGTTCGATCCTAAGCGCCGCCGAAGACCGTGGGGATGGCGGCGTAGCCGCGAGAGAGATGGTGGGCGTCGGGCGGGAGCTCGGCGAGGCCCGCCACGCGGCGCTTCCTGGCGGTGTCCAGCGGTTCCCTGCCGACGACCTGTCCGTCCCTGATCAGTTCGGTGAGCAGCGGCCGGTGGGTGACTCCTGGTCCGCCTTCGCCGTTGGCGTGCAGACGGGTGGCGGCGCGCACGGCGTCGGGGCCGGCGGAGACGACGAGTTCGGCGACGGCGCGCCCGTCGGTGTCCAGGCGGCGGAAGGACTCCTTGCGGCCGCCGCGGCTCGGCTTGCCCACCGAACGCTTGGCCACCGGCTGAAGCACGCCGCCGGCGTCCTGCCTGGCCACGAGCTTGTAGACGAGGGCGGCCGTGGGCACCCCGGACCCGGTCACGAGGGAGGTGCCCACCCCGTAGCCGTCGACGGGAGCCGCCGCCAGGGCCGCGATCGAGTACTCGTCGAGGTCGCCGGTGACCAGGATCCGGGTGTCGTGCGCGCCGAGGGAGTCGAGGAGTGCGCGGACCTCCACGGCGGCGATCGCGAGGTCGCCCGAGTCGATCCTGACGGCTCCCAGCCCGGGCCCGGCCAGTTCCACGGCGGTGCGCACCGCCGTGGCCACGTCGTAGGTGTCGACGAGCAGGGTGGTGCCGCGGCCGAGCGAGTCGAGCTGGGCCGCGAACGCCTCGGGCTCGCCGTCGTGCACCAGGGTGAAGGCGTGGGCGCTGGTGCCCGCGGTCGGCACGCCGTACAGGTGTCTGGCCATGAGGTTGGAGCTGGCGGTGAAGCCGCCGAGGTAGGCGGCGCGGGCGGCGGCGACGGCGGCCATCTCGTGGGTGCGGCGCGAGCCCATCTCGATGATCGGGCGCGAGCCCGCGGCGTCGGTCATCCGGGTGGCGGTGGCGGCGATGGCGCAGTCATGGTTGAGGATGGAGAGCACCACGGTCTCCAGCAGCACGCCCTCGGCGAAGGGGGCCTCCACGACCATGATGGGGGAGCCGGGGAAGAAGCAGTCGCCCTCGCGGTAGCCGTACACGTCGCCGGAGAACCGGTAGCCGGCGAGGTAGTCGAGGGTCGCCTCGTCCACGATCCGCTGTTCGCGGAGGAAGTCGAGCTCCGGCGGGCGGAACCTGAACCGCTCGATGGCGTCGAGCACTCTGTCCACACCCGCGACCACGCCGTACCGCCGTCCGCCGGGCAGATGGCGGGCGAAGACCTCGAAGACGACACGCCGGGCGGCGGCCCCGCTGCGCAGGGCGGCCTGGAGCATCGTCAGCTCATAGTGATCAGTCAGCAACGCGCTGCTCATGGGCATCTCCACGAGTCGAAGACTACGGCCGAGGTAGGGCAGACTGGGGGATGTGCCTAGCACTGCTCCAATCCAGGTCGAGCGTCCGGCGACGGACGTTCGCCCCGATCTGCCATGGCTGACGATCGTCTGGAACGACCCGGTCAACCTCATGTCATACGTGACGTACGTCTTCCAGACGGTGTTCGGATATTCGAGGGAGAAGGCCGAGAAACTGATGATGGACGTGCACCACAAGGGGAAGGCGGTGGTGTCGAACGGCGCGCGTGAGGAGATGGAGCGCGATGTCCAGATCCTCCACTCCTATGGCCTGTGGGCGACCGTCCAGCGGGATTCGGCATGAGCACGGGGTTCGCCTCGGCGCGCGACGGTGGTGTGGTGGCCGAGTTCGACCCGGCCGAGGTGTCGATCCTGCGTTCGCTGGTGGAGATGCTGCTGGGCATCGTCGAGCCGGGCGAGACGGGCGACGACCCGCTGGAGCGCGCGCTGGGCATCGGCTCGGGCACCTCGCGGCTGCCCGCCGATCCGGTGCTGGCCCGGCTGTTCCCCTCGGCGTACGAGGACGAGGAGCAGGCCACGGAGTTCCGCCGCTACACCGAGGCCAGCCTGCGCGACGCCAAGCGGGCCGACGCGCAGACCATGCTGGACACCGCTGACTCGGGACGGGTCGAGCTGTCCCCCGAGCAGGCGCAGGCGTGGATGCGCTCGCTGAACGACGTACGGCTGGCGCTGGGCACCCGGCTGGAGGTCACCGAGGAGATCCACGATGAGATCGCCGAGATGTCGGAGGACGACCCCCGCTACCCGGCCTTCGTGACCTACGACTGGTTGACCTACCTCCAGGACACCCTCGTCAGGGCTCTTTGGTAGCTTCCAGGCATGCTGACGATCGCGCGTGACCTGGTAGACAAAATGGTCGCCCACGCCCGGGCCGATCACCCCGACGAGGCGTGCGGCGTGATCGCCGGGCCGGTGGGATCCGACCGCCCCGAGCGGTTCATCGCGATGGAGAACGCCGAGCGCTCCCCGACGTTCTACCGCTTCGACTCGATGGAGCAACTGCGGGTCTGGCGTGAGATGGACGACCGTGACGAGGAGCCGGTGGTGATCTACCACTCGCACACGGCGACCGAGGCGTATCCCTCGCGCACCGACATCGGCTACGCCGCCGAGCCGAACGCCCACTACGTGCTCGTCTCGACCAAGGAGGCGGATGACGTGGAGTTCCGTTCGTACCGCATTCTCGACGGGGTGGTCACAGAGGAAGAGGTCACGGTCATTCAGTAAGCTGACACTGTGCCGACTTTCGACCGGAATGCGGGTCCCGCGAGTGCCTTCGGCCAGCGTGGCCGCGACGGGTCGGTGGCTGCCCCCGTGCAGAGTTTCCTCTTCGCCCACACTCCCTGGGTCATCGTCTACGACTGTCCCGGCCACTGAGCCAGGAACACTCCCGCACCCGGCCGTGTTGCCACCGGACGGGTGCCCCGACGACGTACTGATCAAGGAGATCGATCGCGATGGCCATCGAAGTTCGTATTCCGACCATCCTGCGGACCTACACCGACGGAGCCAAGGCCGTGGAGGGTCAGGGTGGCACGCTTGCGCAGCTGATCGGCGATCTGGAGGCGCGTCACCCGGGCCTGAAGGAGCGCCTGGTCGACAAGGGAGCGCTGCGCAGGTTCGTCAACGTCTACCTCAACGACGAGGACGTCCGCTTCCTCGGCGGGCTGGAGACCCCGGTCGCCGACGGCGACACGGTGACCGTGCTGCCCGCCGTGGCCGGTGGCTGACCCTGCTCCCCGTCCCGGAGCGCCGATCACGCTCCGGGACCCGTCCCGTGACGAGGCGACATGCGTTTTGACTCTCTGATCGACTCCGTGGGGGGCACTCCGCTGGTCGGCCTGCCCCGCCTTTCCCCCGCGGACGACGTGCGGATCTGGGCCAAGCTGGAAGACCGCAACCCCACCGGTTCGATCAAGGACAGGCCCGCCCTGTGGATGGTCGAGCAGGCGGAGAAGGACGGCCTGCTCGCACCCGGCTGCACGATCCTGGAGCCGACCTCGGGCAACACCGGCATCTCGCTGGCGATGGCGGCCCGGCTCAAGGGCTACAAGCTGATCTGCGTGATGCCGGAGAACACCTCCGACGAACGCCGGCAACTGCTGCGCATGTGGGGCGCGGAGGTCATCTCCTCGCCGGCGGCGGGCGGCTCCAACGAGGCCGTCCGGGTGGCCAAGGGCCTGGCGGCCGAGCATCCCGACTGGGTGATGCTCTACCAGTACGGCAACCCGGCCAACTGGCGCTCCCACTACGAGTCCACCGGCCCGGAGATCCTTGCGGACCTGCCCACGATCACCCATTTCGTCGCGGGTCTCGGCACCACGGGCACCCTGATGGGAGTGGGGCGCTTCCTGCGCGAGCACGTCGCCGGGGTCCAGATCGTCGCGGCCGAGCCGCGTTACGGCGAGCTGGTGTACGGCCTGCGCAACGTGGACGAGGGTTTCATCCCCGAGTTGTACGACCCGACGGTGCTGACCACCAGGTTCTCCGTGGGCTCGGCCGACGCGCTGAAGCGGACCCGCGAACTGCTCGCCGCCGAGGGCATCTTCGCGGGCGTCTCCACGGGGGCGGCGCTGCACGCGGCGCTCGGGGTGGCGGCCAAGGCGGTCAAGGCGGGCAGCCGGGCGGACGTGGTCTTCGTGGTCGCGGACGGCGGCTGGAAGTATCTCTCCACCGGCGCCTACGAGGGCACGCTGGACGAGGCGGAGGAACGCCTCGAAGGCCAGCTCTGGGCCTAGCGGTCGCCGACCGAGGAGGCCCGGAAAAGCGGGAACCCCCGCCACCTGGCCGGTGGCGGGGGGTTCTCGTTCCGCTGATCAGTTGAACAGGACGCGCAGCGAGAAGCTGGCCTCGGCGCCCGCCTGCTTGCCGCTGAAACCGACGGCACGGAGCGCCTGAAGGTTCTGCCGGTTCTCGCCCTGCACACTCTGCAGGTAGAGCTTCTCCGCCTTGTCGAGGTCGACGAAGAGCGCGAAAGTGGACGAGTCGGCGTCGGGGACGGCGGTCTGGAAGGTCTCGCTCTCGCCGAGCGTGCCGGCCTCGGACAGCTGCTGGGCGTACTCCTGGCTGCTGGCGACCGCGAGGACGCCGTCGCCCGCGACCTTGCCGAGCTGCGGGGCGCCCGTGCCCTGCGAGGCGAGCAGCTTCTCGATCTTGCCCAGCACCTCCTGGCCCTTGGCGGGGTCGGTGACGATGCGGGCGCCGATCTTCGGCGTGGACCCGGTGAGGCCGTTCTCGTCCACGGCGACCGTGAGGTTCTCGCCGAGGAGGGTGACCACGTCCTGCGGGATGCTCAGCCCGGACTGCTGGGCGCCGGTGATGAACTGCTGGATCGTGGGGTCGCTGCCCGACATCTTGTTGATCTGGGCCCACTGCTTGGAGAACATCTCGCCGAGCCCCGAGATCGACAGGGCGCCGATGGTCGAGGCGGGCAGGTCGGCGATCCTGGCGGCCGCCGGGTCGCCCGCGTTCAGCGCCTGGGCGCCGCGTGCGAGGCCGGCCAGTTCGACGTAGCTGCCGTCGAAGCGGAGGGCGCCGGCGAAGCGCAGGCCGGCGAGCTGCTTGAGGGCCTCGGGGTCCTGTCCGGCGGTCATCGCCGGGGCAAGCTTGGTGATCTTGTCCAGGTCGCCCCAGAAGGAGAGCACACCCTGCTCGCCGACCGAGTCGATGTCACCGGTGAAGTCGGGGTTCTCGGCGAGCGTCGGCCCCTGGGCGTACTTGTCGGCCTCGGCCTGCGTCTGGGAGATCAGCGCGTAGTCGTCGCGGAAGGCGATGCCGAGCTTCTCCTGGCCCATGAGCTTGGCGAGACCGGCGCGGGCCTGCTCCTGGTCGGTCACCTGGACCGCGGCCACGAAGCCCGGCTCGTCGGCGCCCTGCGCCGGGGGAAGGGCGGCGAAGCCGAGACGCGAGCCGAGCCACGGCTCGACGTCCTTGGCGAAGTCGATCTCGCCCACCGCGCCCTGCTTCTTGAGCGAGTCGAACAGCGCCTTGCGCGGGTCGTCGCCGGCGAAGGCGTCCTTGGTGGCCTGGAACTTCCTGGCGATGGTGAACAGCGCGACCTTCTGGTTGGCCGCGGGGTCGAGGTCGACGCGCAGGTAACCGATGGCGGCGGCCGGCAGCACCTCGTGCGGCTGGGCGCCGGCGCCGCTCAGCAGGCTGGCCGCGTAGACGCCGCCGCCGCCGATCAGCGCGACGATGAGGGCGGCGATGCCGGCGATGATCCAGCTGCGCTTGCCCTTGCCGCCGCCGGACTGGGCGGGGGCGGAGCCCATCATCTCGGGGCCGGTCGACCAGGACGGCTGCTGCTGGCCGTAGGGCTGCTGGCCGTACTGCTGGCCGTGCTGGTCCTGGCCCTGGTCGTAGCTTCTGGTCTGCTCGTAGCCGCCGGGCTGCTGCTGGCCGTAGCCGGACTGGCCGGTGGGCTGCGCGCCGTAGGGCTGCTGCTGGCCGTACTGGGGCTGCTGGGGCTGCTGGCCGTACTGGGGCTGCTGACCGTAGCCCTGCTGGCCGTACTGCTGGCCGGTGGGCTGGGAGCCGTACGGCTGCTGCTGGGGCTGCTGGGGCTGCTGACCGTAGCCCTGCTGGCCGGTCTGTGGCGGGTAAGGCTGCTGGTGGGAAGGTCGATAGGCGATGGTCCGCTGTGGGTCCTGGTCACCAGGTGAAGGGGGACCTGGGGGATTGTTGGCAGACATACTCACTCACATTGTGGATTCTTTGGGTTGTACAGAAGTTAGTGCACGTTGGTAGCGGTTGACTTGCATCGAACTAACTACGGGATACACGCGTCTAACGTCGGATACGGCGCTTTCGGTGTTTGACGTGGGGTGCCGCCGCTCACCTGGGAGAGCGGCACGGTAAAGTACTCCCACTAGAATTTAGTTCGGTCAATGAGGGGCGCGGATGACCAAGTTCGACGAGGCGACGCAGGCCATCCGGGTGGACGAGACCACCTATGACGTGTGCCTGGACGACGGATACGGCATCGGCGGCCCGCTGAACGGCGGCTATCTCACGGCGGTGATCCTGCGCGCCGCCGTGGACGCCTCGCCGCACGAGCACCCCGTCTCCACCAGCACCCAGTTCCTGCGTTCCCCGGCCCCGGGACCGGCCAAAGTCCTCCTGGAACCCCTCAAGGCGGGCCGTACCACCGCCGTGACCAGGGCCACCCTCGTGCGTGACGACGTCGCCTACCTCGACACGCTGATCACCACCGCGACCCTCGGCGACGTCGCGCCCGACTGGACCGGGGAGCCGCCCGCGGCCATGCCCCCGCTCGACGACTGCCGGTCGCTCCCCGCGCCCAAGCCCGAGTCGAACATGACGCTCAACGCGCGGATGGATCTCCGCTTCGATCCCCCCACGATCGGCTGGCTGAACGGCGAACCGACCGGCCGCCCCGAGTCGCGCGCCTACTTCCGGCTCGCCGAGCCCCAGGATCCCGATCCGTACGTCCTCGCCCTGGCCGTCGACTGCCTCCCGCCGGTCGTCTTCTCCGCGGGCGCCCGCGGCTGGGCCCCGACCGTCGAGCTCACCTGGCACCTGCGCGCCCTGCCCGCCCCCGGCTGGCTCACCCTCTACGGCAGCGGACGGCTCATCGGCGACGGCTGGTTCGACGAGGACGTCGAGGTGTGGGACTCGACCGGCCGCCTCGTCGCCCAATGCCGCCAGCTCGCCCGGCTCGGCAGGGGCTGACCGGAGACGCGCCGCGCAGTGTGAGGATTATTACGCTGATCGGCCCGCGGACGTCGCCTAACCTTGGGAACCGTGTCCGGAGAGAGCATTGGGATCTTCGATAGCGGGGTCGGCGGGCTGACGGTCGCCCGGGCGATCATCGATCAGCTGCCACATGAGTCGATCTTCTACGTGGCCGACGACGCCCGCCAGCCGTACGGGCCGCGGCGGATCGCGGAGGTTCGCTCGTTCGCGCTGGAGGTGCTGGACCACCTCGTCGAGCACGATGTGAAGATGCTGGTCATCGCGTGCAACAGCGCCAGCGCCGCCGTATTGCGGGATGCCAGGGAACGCTACGACGTCCCCGTCGTCGAGGTGATCCAGCCCGCCGCCCGGCGTGCCGTACGGGCCACGCGCAACGGGCGGGTCGGGGTGATCGCGACGCACGCCACCATCGAGTCGATGGCGTACGACGACGCGTTCGCGGCCGCGCCGCACGTGCGGCTGACGGGCGTCGCGGCGCCCCGGCTGGTGGAGTTCGTCGAGCGCGGCGAGACGATGAGCGAGGAGCTCATCGACGTCGTCAGGGCCTATCTGCGGCCGGTGCTCGACGCCGGCTGCGACACGCTGATCCTCGGGTGCACCCACTATCCGCTGCTGACGGGCGCGATCTCCTACGTGGTGGGCGACGCGGTGACACTCGTGTCCAGCGCGGAGGAGACGGCGAAGGACGTCTACCGCATCCTGCACGACCGGGGGCTGGCCGGCGACGGCGTCGAGCCCAGGCACCGGTTCAGGGCGACCGGTGACGCCGCGCTGTTCGGCCGGCTGGGGCGCAGGTTCCTCGGTCCGGAGATCGGGGCGGTCGAGCTCGCCGAGCTCGTCGTCACGGGGGATGTTTCGGGAAACGGAGTGCGCCACGCTCCGGATAGGAGACCGCCGCCATGAAGCTGACCGTCATCGGATGCTCGGGAAGCTTTCCGGGTCCGGACAGCCCGTCGTCCTGTTATCTGCTGGAGGCCGAGGGATTCCGGTTGCTGCTCGATTTCGGCAGCGGCGCCCTCGGCGCCCTGCAACGCCACATCGGCCTCTACGACGTGGACGCGATCTGCCTGTCGCACCTGCACGCCGACCACTGCCTCGACATGTGCCCCTACCACGTGGTGCGCACCTACTCCCCGGACGGCCCGCTCCCCACCATCCCCGTGCACGCCCCGAAGGACGCCCCCGGGCGCCTCGCCGCCGCGTACGGCATGCCGCAGGAACGCGGTCTAGAGGGCTCCTTCGACTTCGTGCGGCTGACGTCCGGCGTGCGGGAGATCGGCCCGTTCGAGGTGACCGCCGCGCTGATGAACCATCCGGTGGAGACCTATGGCTTCCGGGTGTCGCACGCCGGTCGCTCGATCGCCTACTCGGCGGACACGGGCGAGTCGGCCGAACTGGTGAGGCTGGCCGAGGGCGCGGACGTGCTGCTGTGCGAGGCGTCCTTCCTCGACGGGCCCGACCTGCCCGCCGATCTGCACCTGACGGGCCGCCAGGCGGCCGAGCACGCCGCCGCGGCGGGCGTGGACACGCTGGTGCTCACCCACCTGGTCCCGTGGTTCGACCCGGCGCAGATCCTCCGCGACGCGCGGCGCGGCGGGTTCGGCGGCCGCATCGAGCTGGCACGTGCCGGAGCCGCATATCCCCTAGGCTGAACCGTATGGCTCGCGCAGACGGACGTACCCCGGACCAGCTTCGGCCGGTCACCATCACCCGCAACTGGCTGGCCCACGCCGAGGGTTCGGTGCTGGTCGAGTTCGGCGGCACCAAGGTCCTCTGCGCCGCCTCGGTGCAGGACAGCGTGCCCAGGTGGCGCCGGGGGAGCGGGCTCGGCTGGATCACGGCCGAATACTCCATGCTTCCCCGCGCGACCAACACCCGCTCCGACCGCGAGTCGATCAAGGGCAAGATCGGCGGCCGGACCCACGAGATCTCCCGCCTGATCGGCCGCTCCCTGCGCGCCTGCGTCGACTACAAGGCGCTCGGCGAGAATTCCGTGATCCTCGACTGCGACGTGCTCCAGGCCGACGGCGGCACCAGGACCGCGGCCATCACCGGCGCCTATGTCGCGCTCGCCGACGCGGTGGCGTGGATGCGCAAGCGCCGCATGTGCCCCGGCGACCCGCTGGTCGGCTCGGTGGCCGCGGTGTCGGTCGGGGTCGTCGGCGCCGCGCCGATGCTCGACCTCTGCTACACCGAGGACGTCGCCGCCGAGACCGACATGAACGTGGTCATGACCGGTGCGGGCGACTTCGTCGAGGTGCAGGGCACCGCCGAGGGCACGCCGTTCGACCGGGCGCTGCTCGACCGGCTGCTCGACCTCGCGGCCGGCGGCTGCGTCGACCTCACCGAGATCCAGCGGAAGGCACTGGCGTGACCAGGCTCGTCCTCGCCACCCGCAACCCGGGCAAGCTCGCCGAGCTGCGGCGCATCCTGGCCGAGGCCGCGCCGGCCGTCGAGCTGGTCAGCCTGCTGGAGTTCCCCGAGATCGGCGAGGTCGCCGAGACCGGTCTCACCTTCGAGGCGAACGCGCTGCTCAAGGCGCACGCGATCGCCCAGGCCACCGGGCTGCCCGCGGTCGCCGACGACTCCGGTCTCTGCGTCGACGCGCTGAACGGCATGCCGGGCGTCCTGTCCGCGCGCTGGGCGGGCACACACGGCGACGACCTGGCCAATCTCAATCTGCTGCTCGCCCAGATCTCCGACGTGCCTCCGCCGGCCAGGGGCGCGCACTTCGCCTGCGCCGCCGCGCTGGCCCTGCCCGCGGGCGAGGAGGTCGTCGTCCAGGGCACGCTGCCCGGTGCGGTCATCGACAAGCCGCGCGGCGTCAACGGGTTCGGCTACGATCCGATCTTCGTGCCCGAGGGCGAGACCCGCACGACCGCGGAGCTGTCCGCGCAGGAGAAGGACGCGATCAGCCACCGCGGCCGGGCCTTCCGCGCGCTGGCTCCGGCCGTCGCCGAACTTCTGTAACCATCGCGTAAGATCCACCTGGCTCGCGAGGGCGTAGCGTCTGTCTCGTGGAGAACTACGAGGGACGCCCTTCCGTCCCGTCCTGGGCCGTGGCACTGGCAGGCTTCGTCTCGGGCGCGGTAGCGCTGGGCGTCGCCCAGCTCGGCGCCGGAGTGATCAACGACGCGGCGTTCCCCGTGGTCGCGGTGGGGAACGCGATGGTCGACGTCTCGCCCCCGCCGCTGAAGGACTTCGCGATCCGCACCTTCGGTGAGAACGACAAGGTCGTGGTGATCGCGGGCCTGTTCGTCGTGCTGGCCCTCGTCTCCGCGGCCTTCGGGCTCCTCGCCCGCCGCAGACTCTGGTACGGCATGGCCGGGCTGGGCGCCTTCGGCGTGGTCGGCCTGCTGGCCGTGCTCACCCGGCCGGGGGCGAGCGCCCTCGACGTCCTCCCCACGCTGCTCGGCGTGGCGGCGGGCGCGTGGACCCTGTCCCTCCTGATGCGCAGGATGCTGGTCGTGGCGGCGCCGGTCGAGTCCGACTCCGCGGAGCCTGCTCCTGCGGAATCCGGCTCCCCTGATTCCCTGTCCACGGAGCCCGGGGACGCCTCCGTCGTGGAGCCCGTCGTGGAGCCCGAGCGGCCGGTCGTGATGCGGGCCGGGCGGGAGCCGCGGACGTTCGACCGGCGGGCGCTGCTCGTCGGCGCCACGGGCGGCCTGGTGGCCGCGGGCCTCGGCGGGGTGGCCGGCCGGGTGCTGGCGGGCCGCAAACAGGTCGACGCCGCCCGGATGAGCATGGCGCTCCCACGGCCCGCGGTGCCCGCCCAGCCGCTGCCCGCCGGGGCCGACCTGCGGATCAAGGGCCTGTCGCCGTTCGTGACGCCGAACGCCGACTTCTATCGGGTGGACACCGCGTTCATCCTGCCGCAGGTCGACCCGGAGACCTGGAAGCTGAAGATCCACGGGATGGTCGACAAGCCGCTCGAGATCTCCTTCGCCGAGCTGGTCAAACGCCCGATGCACGAAGCCGACATCACCCTGACCTGTGTCTCCAACGAGGTCGGCGGGCCGTATGCCGGGAACGCCCGCTGGCTCGGGGTGCGCATGGCCGACGTGCTGCGCGAGGCGGGCGTGCAGCCGGGCGCCGACATGCTGCTCAGCACCTCGGCGGACGGCTGGACCTGCGGTACCCCCCTCGACGTCGTGATGGACGGCCGCGAGGCGCTGTTCGCGATCGCGATGAACGGCGAGACGCTGTCGGTGGAGCACGGCTTCCCGGTGCGGCAGGTCGTGCCGGGACTGTACGGCTACGTCTCGGCGACCAAATGGGTGGTCGACATCAAGGTCACCAGGTTCGACAAGGACGTCGCCTACTGGACCCCCAAGGGCTGGTCCGCGAAGGGGCCGATCAAGACGCAGTCGCGCATCGACGTCCCCAGTGCGGGCGCCTCGGTCCCCGCCGGCCGGACGATCGTCGCCGGGGTTGCCTGGGCGCAGCACCGCGGGATCGACGCCGTGGAAGTACGCGTCGACCAGGGCGGGTGGACGGTGGCCCGGCTGGCCGCCGTGCCGAACATCGACACCTGGCGGCAGTGGTCCGCCGAGGTCGACCTGCCGGCGGGCGCGCACACGATCGAGGTCCGGGCCACGGACGCGGCCGGCGACACCCAGACCGCCTCGCTCGCCCCGCCCGCGCCCGACGGCGCCACCGGGTACCACTCGATCACGATTGACGCCGCCTGACCGCTATGCTGCGGCCTGTTCCTTGAGGGGAGGCCCGCAGTGATCGGTCGGGGACTGGCGGCGGTCCTGCTGGCGCTGATCGTCATGAGCGCCATGCCGGCGGCATGGGCGAGCGCGCCGGCGGCGGGGGCGAGCGCGCCGGTGTCAGGGGTGAGCGCGCCGGAGAAGTGCACGCCGCAGCGGGGGTCGACCACGGTCCGTGAGTCGTGGGCGCAGCGGCGGCTCGACTTCAGCCGGGTGTGGCCGCTGACCAAGGGCGCGGGCGTGTCCGTCGCGGTCATCGACAGCGGTGTGGACGCGCGGCATCCGCAGCTCAGGGTCGCCAAGGAGATCGACCTGACCAACACGGGGAAGCGTGACTGCGTCGGCCACGGGACCGCCGTGGCGGGGATCATCGCGGGCGGCCACTTCAAGGACATCCCGTTCCTCGGGGTCGCCCCGGAGGCACGGCTCATCTCGATCAAGCAGAGCAACGAGGAGCAGGGCGACGTGGGCGTGCTCGCCCGGGCGATCGTGGAGGCCACCAAGCAGGGCGCCAAAGTGATCAACGTCTCGGTGCAGGCGTCCAACCACTCCGATCTGAAGGCGGCCGTGGAGTACGCCCTGGCCAGCGACGTGGTGGTCGTCGCGGCGGCGGGGAACGTGCGCAAGGAGGACGGCACTCCCGCCCCCGCCTTTCCCGCCGCCTACCCGGGCGTGCTCTCCGTCGGCTCCGCCGCGCCCGACGGCAAGCGGGCCGACTCCTCCAACGCCACCACTCCCGTGTCCGTTCTCGCCCCCGGTCAAGGCATCACCAGCACCTGGACCGGCATGACCTATCGCGAGGACCTCGACGGCACCAGCTTCGCCGCGCCGTACGTGACGGGGGTGGTCGCGCTGGTGCGGGCCCGCTACCCCGAGCTGAACAACGTGCGCGTACGGCGGCGCATCGAGCTGACCAGCGACGGCGGCAGGGGAGCGGGCACCGGCGCCGGCATGATCAATCCGCTGCTCGCGGTGACCGCGCTGCTGCCCTCGGAGATCGTGGCGGTGGCGCCGCCGGTGCCCGAGCCGCTGCCCGCGGGGGCCGTCAGCAAGGCCGAGGCCGGCGACGAGCGGGTGGTCAACGCTTCGGCCATGATCGCGATTGGTGCGATCAGCGCCGCCGGTTTGGTGGCGGTGGGCGGGGTGGTGATCCCGATGGGACGGCGCAGAGGGTGGCGGCCGGGACGGCGAGTTGTCCAACGGCCAACGAACATTGACTAAACCACTGATGCGGAAGTGGCGTTTTTGGTTAGATGGTGATAGATCATGTTTTTTTGGGTGTAAGGCGTTGGAAGGGGTGCGATGGGGGACAATAGCCCGTTGCAGCCGGGTGACCCGGAGCAGGTCGAGGACTACGAGATCCTCGGGCGTGTCGGCGAGGGTTCACGAGGTGTCGTCTATCTGGGCCGGCGGTCCGCTGACGAGCCGATCCGGGCGATCAAGCTGCTGGAGTCCCGGCCGGGCGCGGGCACCGCGGCCGGGGAACGGCTCGTCCGCCGCATCAGCCTGGCGAAACGGGTCTCCACGTCCTACGCCGCCAGGCTGCTCTCGGCCGGCTGGACGGAGGATCGGCCCCATCTCATCCGCGAGTACGTGGAAGGCCGCTCACTGCACCAGGTCGTGGCGGAGGACGGCCCGCTGACCGGTGACGCGCTCGAACGGGTCGCCGTGGGCACGCTCACCGCGCTGACCTCCATCCGGCTGGCCGGGATCGCCCACCGCGGCTTCACCCCGCACAACGTGCTGCTCGGCGTCGACGGCCCCCGGGTCTGCGACATCGGCATCGACCCCGAGACGGGCGCGCCCGGCATCGAGCACGGTTACCGTTCGCCCGAGCAGGTCAGGGGCGAGCCCTCCGGCCCGTCCACCGACGTGTTCTCCTGGGCCGCCACGATGGTCTACGCGGCCACCGGCCTGAGCCCGTTCGGCGGCGACGCCGAGGAGATCCTGCAGGGCAGGCCGCAACTCGGCGAGACCCCGCAGCCGTTGCGCCGGATCGTCGTCGCCTGCCTGGCCAGGGAGATCGCCCAGCGCCCCACCGCGCAGATGGCGATGCTCCAGCTCCTCGCCGGCGGCACGGCGGACAAGCTCGTCGCCTCCTCCTCTCCCGCCCCCCACAAGACCACCGCCGGTCCCGTCCCGCCCGAGGGCGCGGAGCAGCCCTCCGCGGTCACCGTGGTCGGTCCCGTCTCGTCCGAGGGCGCGCAGCAGCCGTCCGCGGTCGGCGCCGTCGGGCCCGAGGCCGCTCGTCCCGGGCCCGAAACGGGTTCCGGTGAAGCCGCCGATCCCGCGCCCGGTGCCGGTTCTGTTCCCGCTGGTCCTGTTCCCGCCGGGGCCGTGCGCCCGGGAGCGGGTTCCGTCGAGGTTCCCGCTCAGGGACCTGTTCCCGCCGAGGCCGCGAACGCCGTGAACGCCGCGTCCGGGGTGGGTGCCGGCGAGGTTCCCGCTCCGGGACCTGGTCCTGTTCGTGCCGAGGCCGCTGACCCCGGTCCTGGGGTGGGTGCCGGCCCGGGACCCCGCGCCGAGGGCGTTCCGGGGGTGCCCGAGCTGGGCCCCGTGGGTCACGACCCGGTGACCATGCCGCTGAACACCCACCCCGGCATGCCGATGTACGGCCCGCCGCCGCCCCCGCTGGGCGGACCTCAGGGGCCGCCGCAGGGACCCCCGATGTACCAGGGGCCGCCCGGGCCGCCGCCGCAGGGATGGTCTCCGCAGCTGGGGCCGCCCCCGCCGCACGGGCTTCCGCAGGGCCCGCCCCCGGACGGATCGGCCTGGTCCGGGCCGGGAGAGCCCATCAAGCCGCAGGTGTGGACCGTACCGGCGATCCCCAGTCAGACGCCGCCCGCAGGACCCGCCCAGCAGAAGCCGCAGGGCCCGCAGCAGGGGCAGTTCCGGCAGCAGGGCTTCGCGCAGCCGCACGCCCCGTCCGCGCCCCGCAAGCAGGGCGGGAGCTTCCCCGTCGGGCTGGCCGCAGGCGTGGGCGTCGTCATCCTGCTCTCGGGCGTGGGGCTGTGGGCGGCCGGCAACTACGTCACGATGCAGCCCGTCTCCCAGGTCGCGGCCCAGAACCCCATCCCGGTGCCGTCCGCCACCGACCCCATCCCCGTTCCCGGTGTCACGGAGTCGCCGCAGCCGCAGGTCACCGTGCCGTGGGCGACGGCGTCGGGCCCCGAGGAGGCGGACGTCCGCCCGCTCGAACTGCCCACCGAGTCGCCCGATGGGCCGGTGATCCCGACGGTCACCGCCGTGCCCACCCCGCCGCCGCTGCCGCCCGTCCAGAACACGCAGCCCGCCCAGCCGACGCGTACGGCCCAGCCCACGCGTAAGCCGAGCACCCAGCCGACCCGTACCCAGCAGCCTCGTACCCAGCAGCCCAAGCCGACGCAGAAGGAGACGCAGGAGCCGAAGGAGACGCAGCCGCCGAAGGAGACGCAGCCGACCAAGGAGCCGGAGCCGACCAAGGAGCCGGCACCCGAGCCGACCCGGTCGCAGCCCAGGAGCGCCCCGACGACCAAGCCGCCCGCGCCCGCGTCGAACCCCTACACGCCGCAGCAGGTGTGCAACTCGGGCGGTCATGGTTCGGGCTTCTACATCCAGCGGTCGAGCCCCTTCAGCGGCGGGCAGACCTACCAGCTCTACAGCGCGAGCTCCGGCTACAACTGCGTGGTCACCATGAAGACCGGCGACCTCAGCAAGAAGACCAACCTGCATGCCAGCGTGGAGGCGCAGGGCGGTGGGCAGGACAGCGACAGCGGCTCCTACCAGTACTACGCCGGGCCGGCCATGGTCTCGGCCAAGGGCAAGTGCGTGAAGTACTCCGGTGGCGGCGCCGGTGGCAGCACCGGCGGCGACTGGGCCAACTGCGGCTGAGCCGGTCGCCGTTAGAGACGGGCTGACGCGGGAAGTAAGGTCGCCGGGAGAGAGGGCGGCGACGGAGGGGAGCGATCATGGCGGGGGCGCACGAGCGGGTCACGCCGACGGGAGACCCGGAGCTGGACAGGATGTTGTCGGCTCTGGGCGAGCAGACGGCGAGGTTCGAGAAGGTCGGCCGTGACCTCGCGGAGACGCGTGGCACCGGTGAGGCGGCGGGCGGGCAGGTGGTCGTCGAGGTCTGCGCCGACGGGTCGCTGAAGGACCTGCGCATCGACCCCCGCGCCATGCGCCTGGGTTCGGCGGCGCTGGCTGAGGCGATCCTGGGGGCGGCCAGAGCGGCTCAGCAGGACGTGGCGGGCCGGGCCAACCAGCTCATGGAACCGCTGGTCGGCGAGGCCCTGTGGGATGTGCCGCCCGAGCAGTGACAGCCGCCCCGCCGGCCGGGACGTACGTCGGCCCGTGCCGAAGGGGCGGCGGCGTCGTACCCGTACGCCGGGTTTGCTGAGGGCACGTGGTCGGGCCGCGGGCCGGAGGTTCCGGTGGCGGGGCGTGGTGGTCGGGCCGAGGAGCGGCCGGGCGGGGCGTGGTGGTCGGGCCGAGGGCCGAGGGCCGAGGAGTGGCCGGGCGGTGAGGTCCGCCGGTGGGACGGGTCAGATCGAGGGGCGGGTCGTGCGGGAGCCGTGCGCGATGAGTTTGCTGATCATCTGTTCCCAGGTCGGCAGCGGATCGCCCGCCATGCCCTGCTGGAGGTTGTCCACGACGGTGTAGGTGGTCGAGCCCGCCATCCTGGACAGGAAGTCGCCGAAGCGGTTGACGGGGAAGAGCCGGCCTGCCGGTCCCAGCTTGGTGAGGTCCCAGACCCCATCGAAGGCCATGTTGGCGGCGAAGCCCCGCAGGAACTGCACGGAGTTCTCGCCGGTGCCGGTGACGTCGTTGCCCGTCAGGTCCCTCCGCACCCCTGAGGCGGAGTAGACGCCCCACTGCAGGATCTGCTGGCCGCCCGCGTAGCCGATGCTGTCGAGCGTGTAGTAGAAGGACTTCTGCAGAATCTTCTCGACCTGCATCCGGAAGATCCTCTTCGCGACCCAGGCCCGCTGCTTGAAGAACCTGTCCATGATCTGCTTCTGTACGGCGGCGCTGATCCCCGCGGTGGCCCACCCCCACGCGATGGTGAACATGATGTTCACCCACGCCTGTATGGCCAGCACGATCAGCACGTGCCTGATCGTCTCGATGGTCTCCGCGTAGGTCCGGCACGCCTCGGCGACCCGGCGGCAGTGGGCGGACACCGTGCCCGGGTACGGGGCGAAGGTGCCGGTCCACATCTTCCTGAACGCCTCGACCCCCGGCCCTGCGTTCTTCGTCCAGACCCGGGAGGCGGCGCCGTCGGCGCCCACAAGACTCTGGTCGATCTTCTGGGCGAGCCCGTCCCAGATGTCGGCCGCCCGGCGAAGCTTGTCCGGATCACCCTCCGGCCACTGTACGGCGAGCATCGCGGTGACGAACGTCCCGGCCGCCGTACCGCCACCGACCATGGCCGACCGCACGGGGTGGGCCTTGATGAAGGAGGTGGCGCGGCTCATCCGACCTGGGCCTGGGTCTCCACGCCGGGCACGCCGCCCCGCACCGCGCCCACCATGCCGACGACCGTGGCCCAGTTGGCTCCCTGGAGGTTGGCTCCCATGATCGCGATGTTCTCGCCGATCTCAAGGTAGGCGCCGCCGATGGACTGGACGTGCTTCTCGGCCTCCGCCGTGGCCGCGCGGTAGCCGTTGGTGCCGTCGGCGCCCTGGTAGAAGGTCTGCCCGTCCTCGTCGGCGCCCCAGAAGGCGCCGAGCGCGGTCAGTTCCTCGATCGCGCCCGAGAGCGCCTCCATGAGGGTGGTGTGCTCCCCGTGGAACTCGCCCTCGCGCCGCACCATGCCCGCTGGGCTCACGTCGAGGGGCAGTCTCATCGGGGCGGGGTCGTGTGGCCTGGCCATGTTGGCCTCCTCTGCGAATCCGATGATCCGGAGAGTAGGCAGCCGCTGCTACCGCCGTGTTAACAGCCGGTTCAGATCAGTAACCCACGTAGCCCGTGCCGTTCTTGTAACCGACCACCCCCGGAATGTTGGAGACCGATCCGTAGCGGTCGATGGCGTAGCGCACCCCGGCGAGGATGTTGTCCACCGGGTTGTAGATGTCTCCGTGCCCGGGGAGCGCCCACCGGTTGAACGTCGGGTCGATGGTCTGCATCAGGCCCTTGGAGGGGATGCCGGCCTCGGCGTTGGAGTCCCAGTTGTTGATCGCGTTCGGGTTCCCGTTCGACTCGTGCCGGATGGCCAGCCAGATGTCGTCCGGGTCCATGTCGTCCGCCGAGTACCCCTTGGCCTCCAGGATCTTGATCGCCTCCGCGATCCAGGCGGCGACCTGGTCGTCGGGTGCGCGTACCCCGCCGGTCGGCGGCGGGCCGCTGGAGCCGTACCCCGCCCCGCCCCCGTTGGCCCCGCCCCCGTTGGTGGGGGGCGCCGCGGTGCCGCCCTCCGCGGGCGGGACCGGGATCCACTCGAAGGGCTTGCCGGAGCCGGGCAGGAAGGACTGGTCGCCGGCGATGGGGATGGCGCTGAAACGCTGGGGCATCTCGCCGACGCGCTTGGCGATGGCCGTCTGGGCGTTGCTCACGGCCAGTTCCACGGCCGGCAGGTGTTCCTTGGCCTGGCCGACCGCGTCCTTGACGAGGTTGGCGAGACCGGGCCGCAGCTCTTCCTCGGTGGCGCCGGGATTGGCGTTCCGGTGGCCGTCAGCCGCGGAGATCAGGGTGACGCAGATGCCGCGGATGGCCGTCTTCGCCGTCTCCAGCGCGCCCGCGGCGGTTTCGAGCGACGTCGCGCAGTCGGCCAGGGCGCCCGAGAGGGCGTCGCTCGCCTTGCCGTACTTGCCCATGTAGGTGACGAACGCGTCGGCGGAGGCGCCGTTCCACGCGGTGTCCACGCCGCGCACCGACGCGCCGACGTAGCCGAGGTGCTCGACGGCCGAGCCGGCGGTCGTGCGCCAGCGGGTGGCGATGCCGCGGATCGTCTCGGGTTCGCCGCTGACCTTCTCCAGCACGGCCAGCAGGTCGCTGCCGCCTGGTAACGCGCCGATCGTGACACTGTCGTCCGAGGCTTCGTCGGAGGCGCTCATATCCGCACGTCCTCGACCGAGCGGATGTTGCCGTACACCGTGTCCAGGGCGCGTTCGACGCCGCCCAGCTTGCTGCCGGCCGCCGTGAGCTCGTCGTCGATGGCGTCCTCGATGCCGTTGACGGCGGTGGCGAGCGTGGCGGAGCTGTCCAGCTTGCCGAAGAGGGAGGAGGCGACGTCCGCGTGCGGGTAGTCGTCGGCCAGCCCGCTGAGGTTTCCCCCACGGGTGCTGACGGAGCTGCGCAGCCGGTTGAGGGCTTCCAGGCTGAAGTCGAGGGTGCTCATCTCTCATCTCCGGTGGGTGTCTCGGATTCGGTCTGCGCCGGCAGATGCGCGGTCTGCACCAGGCGCGAGCCGTACCTCCTGTCGGTGAAATAGCCTCGTCCCGGCGGCAGCGGATGCGGCCGGACGCCGAACAGGACGCCCTCGTCCTTGTGGCCCGACAGGATGACCGCCGGGGACGCCATGTCCTTGAGCCGTTGCATCACCGGGTCGAACAGCGCGCGTCCCGCCCCGCCCATCGCCCGGGCGAGCACGACGTGCAGGCCGATGTCGCGGGCCTGCGGCAGCAGGTCGAGCAGCGGGGCGAGCGGGTTGGAGCCGGTGGAGACCAGGTCGTAGTCGTCGACGATGACGTAGATGTCGGAGCCCTTCCACCAGCTTCGCGACCTGAGCTGCTCGGGCGTGAGGTCGCCGGGCGGGAGCCGCTGGATGAGCGACTGGCACAACTCCTTGATGAAGTCACCGGCGGCGGTGCTGGACGCGGCGTAGCCGATGCGGTGCTCGGTGTAGGCCGCGTCCAGCAGGGCCCGCCGGTAGTCGATGACGACCAGCCGCGCCTCCTGCGGCGTGTGCCTGGCCACGACGGACTCCGCCACCAGCCGGAGCAGGTTGGACTTGCCGCTCTCGTTGTCGCCGATGACGACCAGGTGCGGGTCGGCGTCGAAGTCGGCGGTCACCGGGGAGAGCGTGGCCTCGTCGATCCCGATCGGGATGCGCGTGCCGGTCTGCTCGGGCCCCGGGAGGGTCTCCGCGGGCAGTACGGCCGGCAGCAGCCGTACGCGGGGGGCGAGCGGCCCCTGCCATGCCTCGGCGACTCCGTCGACCATGCTCCTGACCCCCACCGACAGGTCGTCGGCCTGGTGCAGGCCGTCGATGCGGGGCAGCGCGCCGAGGAAGTGCAGGCCGTCCCTGGTCAGGCCGCGGCCGGGGAACCCCTCGGGGACGGCGCTCGCGGCCTTCCTGTTGACCTCCGACTCGTAGGTGTCGCCGAGGCGCAGCTCCAGCCGGGAGCCGAACAGGTCGCGGATCGCCGCGCGGAACTCCGACCACTTGTTGGTGGCGGCGATGACGTGGATGCCGTAGCCGAGCCCGCGCGCCGCGAGATCGGTGATGGTGGGCTCCAACGTCTCGAAGTCCTGGCGGATGGTCAGCCACCCGTCGACGATCAGGAAGACGTCGCCGAAGTCGTCCCCGGCGATGGTCCCGTCGGCGACCTGGCGGCGGTAGGTGGCGATGGAGTCGATGCCGCGTTCGGCGAACTCCCGCTCGCGTTGCTGCAGCAGGCCCGACACCTCGGCGACGGTGCGGCGCACGCGGTCGCTGTCGAGCCGGTTGGCCACGCCGCCCACGTGCGGCATGCCCTCCAGCGAGACCAGCGAGCCGCCGCCGAAGTCCAGGCAGTAGAACTGAACCTCGCGGGGGGTGTGGGTCAGGGCGAGCCCGGAGATCAGCGTGCGCAGCAGGGTGCTCTTCCCGCTCTGCGGCGAGCCGACCAGGCCGAGGTGGCCCGCCGCGCCGGACAGGTCGACCCAGAGCGGGTCCCTGCGCTGGTCGAAAGGCCGGTCCACGATGCCGAGCACGGCGTGCAGCCGTCCTCTGCCGTCCCAGCTCGCGGTGGTCAGGCCGTGCTTCGGGCTGATGCTCAGCGGCGGGAGCAGGGCGTTCAGCGGCGGCGACTCGGCGAGGGGCGGCAGCCAGATCCGGTGCGCGGGGGGTCCCTGGCCGTCGAGCTGGCGGACCACGAGATCGAGCAGGTTGTCCCTGCTGGACTCGATGGGCGCGGGCTCCTCCTGCTCGGAGGGCGGGGTCAGGTCGGGCACCAGGGCGGGGCTGTACGCCACGATCTGCCGTTGTTCCGACGGGCCGCGGCGCTCGGGGCGTTGCTCGTGCGTGTAGGAGCCGGAGACGTAGGCCGCCTTGAACCTGGTCATTCCCGTGGTGTCGAACTTGAGGTAGCCGTTGCCGGGGGCGGAGGGCAGCTCGTAGGCGTCGGTGACGCCGAGCACGACCCGGCTCTCCATCGCCGAGAAGGTGCGCAGGCCGATCCGGTAGGACAGGTGGGTGTCGAGCCCGCGCAGCCGGCCCTCCTCCAGACGCTGGGAGGCCAGCAGCAGGTGCACGCCCAGCGAACGGCCCAGCCGCCCGATCATCACGAACAGTTCGATGAACTCGGGCTTGGCCGACAGCAGCTCGCTGAACTCGTCGAGGACCACGAACAGGGTGGGCATCGGGGCCAGCGACGCGCCCTGTTCCCTGGCCCGCTCGTAGTCGCGCAGCGAGGCGTAGTTGCCCGAGGACCGCAGGAGTTCCTGGCGCCGCACCATCTCGCCGTGCAGCGCGGCGTACATGCGGTCGACCAGCGGGAGCTCGTCCTCCAGGTTGGTGATCACCGCGGAGACGTGCGGGAGCGAGTCGAGGCCGAGGAAGGTCGCGCCGCCCTTGAAGTCGACGAGCACCAGGTTCAGGATCTCCGACGAGTGGGTGAGCGCCAGGCCGAGGACCAGGGTGCGCAGCAGTTCGCTCTTGCCCGATCCGGTGGCGCCGATGATCAGCCCGTGCGGTCCCATGCCGCCCTGCGCCGACTCCTTGATGTCCAGTTCCACCATGCGGCCGTCGGCGCCGAGCCCGATCGGCACCCGCAGCCGGTTGCGCGGCGCCCGTGAGCGCCACAGCGCCTGGGTGTCCAGTTTGCGGGGGTCGCCGACGCCGATCAGGTCGGTGAGGGTGGTGTTCGCGGCGAGCACGTCCTGGGTGTCGCCGCCCTTGGAGGTGGAGGCGCGCAGCGGCGCCAACTGCCTGGCCAGCCCTTCGGCCTTCGGGAAGGAGAGCCGGTCCGGACGGCCGAGCGTGGTCGCGAGCTCCTTGCCCGCGTGGTCCATCTTGATCCGGCTGAAGGACTCATCGCTCACCCGGAGCCGCAGCGTCACCTGCTCGTCGGCCGGGGTCGCCGTCCCGGTGAGGTCGATGACCGTGACCCCCTCGATCGCGTCGGCGCCGAGCTGCGAGTCCTGCGGCACGTGCCCGCCATCGATGATCACCACGTGGTACGGCATGGCCTCGGCCGACGCGCCCGGCTTGAAGCGCGCCCGGTCCTTCAGCTCGCCGCCGAGCAGTTTGTCCAGATCGCTTAGGTTGTCGGACATGAGCCTGACCGGCCCGGCCGCGTCGGTCTGCTCCGGGTGCAGGGCGTGCGGCAGCCACTTCACCCAGTCCCAGTGCGCCATCCACTCCTTGCTCGCGCACACGGCCACCCGCATGTCGTCGGGGGAGTGGAAGACGGTGAGCTGCCCGATCATCGCCCGGACCAGGTCGCGAACCGCGGCCGGGTCACCGGACGGCAGGATCCGCGCGAACGAGTGCAGGGCGATGGCGATCGGCAACTCGTCCACCGTGGAGTGGGCCCGGACGAAGCGCCGCAACGCCCCGGCCGCCATCGCGTCGAGGTCCTCCACGGGCTTGGAGTCGGGCGGAACCAGCTGTACGGCGAGCCGCTGGGTGCCGGTGCCGACCCTGACCGTGCCGAAGTCGTCGTCCCTGGCTCGCCGTTCCCACAGGCGCGGGCCGAGGGCGAGGCACCACAGGGAGTCGGGTTCCGGGCCGCTCCAGCGCAGCGCCTCCCGCTGGCCGCGGGCGGCTCGCCGTACCTTTTTCCTGATCTGGGAGAGGTAGCGGAAGTAGTCGCGCCGCAGGCCGTTCAGGCGTTGCTTGCGTTCGCCGGAGGTACGGCCGAGCTGGCCCAGCGTCATGCCGATCATGGAGAAGGCGAACATGCCGCTGGCGACGTACATGATCGGGTTGGCGTTGCCGCCGGCGGTGAACATCAGGCCCATGGCGGCGCCGCCCGCCACCATCGGCAGATAGGTGAGCACCTGCATGAAGCCGGCCGGGCTGGGTTCGGGCACTTCCGGGGGTGACTCCAGCAGGATTTCGCCACGCGGCGGCGCCGGAGGGGGGCGGCGCTCCGGACGCCGGACCACGACTATGCCCACTTCACTCCACATGTCCGCTAATCAGGGTTATGTCCCGTCCCGACACACCGTATCGAAACGCGCCGGCTCGACTGGTGAACACTACGGAAACGATCTAGACATTTCGGTTGGGATAGTGCGAGTCTTCCGCGCATGCATATTCTCGCTGCTCTCTCCCTCGGCGTGTCGTCACTCGCCGGAGCAGGTCTCGCCGGCACCGGTGAAGCCGCCGCCGCGGCGCCGGCCTTCCAGATGCCGTTCCCCTGCAACCAGACCTGGACCGGCACCACCTCGAGCTCCGCGCACCGGACCAACTGGGAGATCGACTTCAACCGGGGCGGCTCGCCCAACGGCGACCTGGGCGACACGGTCGTCGCCGCCGCCGCGGGCACGGTCGTGATGTCGGAGCACCGAGGCAGCAAGGACGGCTTCGGCAACGTCATCAAGATCAGGCACTCGGGCGGGCTCGACACCGTCTACGCGCACCTCAACAGCCGCAGCGTGGGCGCCGGCGCCACCGTACGGCAGGGGCAGACGATCGGCACGGTCGGCAGGACCACCAAGCCGTCGCGTAAGGGCATGATCGCGCACCTGCACTACGAGGTCCGGGCCTCCACCGGTTCCTGGCCGGGCAACGTCCGGCCCGCCACGTTCGCGGGCCGGCGGTTCGGCTACCCGTCCGGCTCCGCCACCTCCAAGAACTGCGGTGGCGGCACCCCCCCGGTCACGAACCCCACCCCCACCCCCAAGCCCAACCCCAACGTCAATCCGCACACTCCGGAGAAGGTCTGCGGCTCCGGCTACAAGCGGATCGACTCCGCCTCCCTCAGCGGGGCGGGCACCGTCTACCTCCTCTACAGCGCCGCGGCGGGCAAGAACTGCGTGGCCACCATGAAGGCCACCTCGATCGGCAAGGCGTCGCCCGTGAGCGCCTACCTGCAGGTGCAGGGGAAGGCCCAAGCCGGCGACTCGGGTAACTTCAGTTACTACGCCGGGCCGGTCCGCGCGTCCGCCGTCAAGGTCTGCGTCAAATGGGGCGGGTCGATCGGTTCCGCGAAGTACGACAGCCCGCTCGAACACTGCGACTGACCCCTGCGACTGAGGACATGACCTGATGACCCTGGTGCCCGCGACGACCTCGTTGCCTCCGGTGTCGCCGTTGGCGGGGATCGCCCCGTCACGCGTCACGATCGTGACACCGACCAAGAGGGTCGATCTGGCGCTGCCCTCCGACCTTCCGCTGGCCCACCTGCTGCCCAACCTGCTCGCCGCGGCGGGCGAGGCAGGCCGGGATCCCGGGGGCGCCTCCTCCGGATGGGTGCTGCAACGGGTCGGCGGGCCGGCGCTGGACGCGGGCGCCAGCCTGGCCGCGCTCGAGGTGCGCGACGGGGAGATCCTCTACCTGCTGCCACGCGCCTCCGAGTTGCCCGAGGCCGTCTTCGACGACGTCGCGGACACCATCGCGACCGGCATCAAGGAACGATCGGGGCGCTGGCAGCCGCGGCACACCCGCACGGCGGGACTGACGGCGGCGGTCGCGCTCCTGGTCGCGGGCGCGGTCGCGCTGGTCCTCGGCGGGCCGCCGTGGACCCTGCCGGGCGCGGCGGCCGGTGTGTTCGCGCTCCTGGCCGTGGCGGGCGGGGCCGCGCTGTCCCGGGCGGCCGGCGACTCGGGCGCGGGCGCCGCGATCGGGTACGCGGCCCTGCCGTACGCGTTCCTCGCGGGGTTGTTCACGCCGGCCAGGCCGGTCGGCGTGCTGGCGTTCGGCGCGCCCAACCTGCTGGCCGCGTGCGCGGTCACGGCCATGGTCGCCACGGTCGCCGGGTGGGCCGTCGCCGACGGGCTGCCCAACTTCTTCGGGGTCACGCTCGCCGCCATGGTGGGCGCCGCGGGGTCGGCCTCGGTGATGTTCCTCGACGCGTCCGCGGCCGGCGCCGCCGCGGTGGCCGTGGGCGTCGTGCTGGCGTGCACGCCGCTGATCCCCACGCTGTCCTTCCGGCTCGCCCGGTTGCCGCTGCCCTCGATGCCGGCCAACGCGGAGGAACTCAGGAGCGACAACCAGGAACTCGACGGGCCCGAGGTCAAACGACGCGCCGTGGTGGCCGAGCGGTTCGCCACCGGTCTCATCGCCGGGATCGCGCTGGTGGCGGTGGTGGCGGTGGTCCTGCTGATCGGCGCGCCCGGCTGGACGAGCGGCGCGTCGGTGCTGGTGGTGGCCGTCGCGCTGCTGCTGCGGGCGCGTGTCTTCAACGGGATCGGGCAGCGTGTCTTCCTGCTGGGCGCCGGGCTGATCGGGCTGATCGTGTTCGCGGTCTCGCTGGCGGCGACCGGCCAGATCGCGGCCCTGCTCACCGTGCTCGGCCTGCTGTGGGCGGTGGCGCTGGCGGCGGGCATGGGGTTGTACCTGCCCGAGCACAAGCCCACCCCGTTCTGGGGGAGGGCCGGCGACGTGCTCGACTTCGTGCTCATCATGGCTATGTTCCCGCTGGCCCTCGGCGTGCTCGACGTCTACGCCTGGGTACGCGGCCTGAGCGGCTGACGGCATGTGACGTCTGAGCGGATGACGCCTGGTTTACGCCTGGGCGGAGGCCGGTGTGTGACGTCTGAGCCGGGGCCGGTTCACATGCGGTGACGGCGGGTCAGGTCGTCGAGCGACTCGGTGAACGAGTCGTTGATCTCCGCGAACTGCTCGCGGATCCTGGCGGGGTCGAGCGACGGGGTCTCGCCGCCCATGACCGTGGCCAGCAACTCCTCGTTCCGCTTCGCCGCGTCCTCCTGGGCCGTCCGCACGGCCTCGGTCACGGCCTCGGCGATGCCGGCGCTGTCCATCCGCATGATGCGGGGCTCCAGCGAGATCTCCTTGATCCTCCCGGTGCCGTCGACGACCGCGCGGGCCAGACCGCCGGCGCCCTCACCCTCGCCGGTCACGGTGTCGAGTTCGGCAAAGACGCCGCTCAGGCGGTCGATGGCGGCCTCGCCCTCGCGGGCCATCCGCTCCAGGTCCTCGATCTGGAAGTTACCGGGATCGAAGTCGTGCAAGGTCACTCCCCGAGATCATGGTTTGTACGGCTCCGGCTTTTCCTGCTTGGGCGCCACCCACTCGAACCCCGTGTGCGGGGGCAGCGTGTTCGGCCGGCTCGGCTCCTGGTAGGTCGGCAGGTCCTTGGTGTCGATCCGCGCCTTGGTGAAGTCGACCGCCGCGTCGCCGGTGGGGGCGAGGTGGTACAGCTGGATCATCGCCTTGCCGCCGAGGAGCAGGGAGGTGCCCGCGACGATCCCCGTGACGGCCTTGGCGAGCATGCCGGTGGTCACGGCGATCAGCGTCGCGCCCCACTGGCCCAGCATCTGCAGCAGGAGGTATCCCTTGGGGGCGAACGGCGTGGCCAGCATCCCCAGCGCGATGGCGACTCCCGACAGCAGGACCGTCAGGATCTCCCCGACCGTCACCCAGTAGGTCCGGAAGGCGGAACCGATGTCGTCGACGATGCTCGCGATGGTCTTCACATAACCACGCAGACTCTCCACCGCCTGCTGGAAGCGCTCGACCGCGTCGCTGAAGGCGTCCCGGTCGTCGGCGATCCAGCCCTCCTTGTTCTTCGTGGCCAGGTTGTTCAGCAACGCCTTCACCGTGTTGTCCAGGCGGGAGTGGATCCCCTCCCAGTTGTTGTAGATGTCTGACATGCCGGGCACGTTGGCGACCGCCGTTGAGGCGACCGCGACGCCCGCGAGCAGCGGATGGGAGACGCCCGCCACCCGCTGCAGCCCGGCTAGGACCGTTCTGGCCTGGAGGGCGGCCTTCTGCCGGAAGAGGTTGGCGCTGAGCACGCCGGGATCGATGGCCATCACTTGTAGACGACCAGGGACGACTGGTCCTCGGCGGTGCGCCAGTTGGACCTGGCCGTGTCGAGCATCTTGATCCAGGAGTCCAGCACCGTGATGGCCTCCTCGAACTTGTCCTCCACGTCGTCCTGCACGGCGCTGTACCGGATTCCGATCGCCAGCTCGCCGAGGACGCCCCAGCCGGGGGTGCTCAGGACGGTGGTGTCGATCATATTGGCGACGGCCTGCACCGCGGGGATGACGTCGAGCTCGATCTCCTGCTGGATCCCGGCGATCGCCTTGGATGTGACGTACTTCTCCTGGGTCACGCCGCCTCCGTGCTCGCTACTGCCTTCGCGTTATCTCCTACCAGTCCAGACGGCCCGTGAGACGGCTCTCCCGGTGTTGTTCACCGACACCTTGATCAGTGTTCACCTCCGGTGCTCCTATGCTGTCGCGGGACGAGACGGAGGTGCCGTGCAAACTCGGCGTGATCTCTACCAGGCGCATCGGCTGATGATGCAGCGCCTCGGGATGGCCCTGGCCCAAGGCGAACCCGATGTTCCCGAGCCCCTCATGCGCCGGCACAACGTGGCGATGTTCTGCGGCCTTCTGGTCGCCGTCCTGGTCGCGGCCGTCTTCGGCATCATCGGCCTGCTCAATCCGGGCGGGTCGACCGGGCTGACCGAGCCGGGCACGCTGATCGTCGAGGAGGAGACCGGCGCGACCTACGTCTACAGCGCCGCCGAGGCCAAGCTGCTCCCGGTCGCCAACTACGCCTCCGCGCGTTTGCTCCTCGACAGCGCCGAGGTCAAGGTGCGCACGGTGTCGTCGGCTTCGCTGGCCGGCCTCAACCGGGGAGAGCTGGTCGGCATCCCCGGCGCCCCCACCTCTCTGCCCGCCCCCGACAAGCTCGTCCGCGCCCCCTGGTCCGCCTGTGTGGTCGAGGACAAGGCGGGCAAGCCGTACGTCTCCCTGATCGGCGGGAGCGACGTCGGCGGCAGCCGGGTCGGCGATGAGCGGGCGATGGTGCTCGACGACGGGCAGCAGACGTGGGTGATCTGGGCCGACCGGAGGATGCGGCTGCCCGCGGCGCGGGTGCGTGCCGTCACGGGCGCGCAGCAGCCGAGGAAGGTGCCGGCGACCTGGCTCAACGCGCTGCCGATCGGCTCCGACTTCGTCCCGCCGGCGATCTCCGACCGAGGGCGGAAGGTGCGCGGCCCCGACGGGCGGCAGCGTGGCGTCGGCCAGATCGTGACGGTGCCCGCGCTGGCCGGCGCCGAGGCCAGGTGGTACGTGCTGATGCAGGACGGGCTCGCCCCGATCTCGCACACCCAGGCCACCCTGCTGCTGCAGGACCCCGCGAGCAAGTCGGCGTACGGCAAGGCCGCGGTCCTCCCGGTGGAGATCGACGCGGCGACCGCGAACGCGGCGGCGCAGTCGCGTACCCGGCTGGGCAGCGGCGGTCTGCCCGGCACCATGCCGAAGATCGTCTCGCCCGCCCCCACCGAGCCGCTGTGCGCCGTCTACGCCGACACCCAGAAGGGTTCGACGCAGGCGAAGCTCACGGTCGGGTCCCGGCAGCCGATCCCGGCCCCCAAGCGGGCGGGCGGCGACCAGGACCACTTCGACCAGGTGCTGTTCCCGCCGGGCGGCGCGGCCCTGGTGGGCCTGCTGCCGGGAGACGGGCAGCTCGGCGCGGTCGGCCCCTACTCACTGATCACCGACCAGGGCAGGAAGTTCGCCGTCACGGCCCCCGAACTGCTGGGGAAACTGGGTTTCGGCGCCGAGCACGTCGCGCCGCTGCCGGCCCATCTGCTGCGCCTGGTCCCGGAGGGGCCCGCCCTCGATCCGGTGGCTGCTCGCACCCCCGTACAGGTGCGTCCTTGACAGAGTTATCGGCGATACCTCAGGTTGTTACTGACACGACATGTAACAGTTGTGCACAATAAGGTCAAAGATCCTAATGTGGCGGTATCTAACCCTTAGGGAGGGTGGCCTGAATGGTTCGGACCAATGCGGAGCACGCAAACCTGCGGGATGCCGGCGACAAGACCGACATCGCCGCGGGCACGATCACCAATATCAAGAACAAGCTCGAAGCGCACACCGCCGAGCTGCGCGCCGGCTGGGACGGTGACTCCGCCCGATCCTTCGAGAGCGTCTTCGGCATCTGGCGCACCGAGATGGGCAACATCATCAACGAGCTGGTGGTCCTGTCGAGCAAGCTCGGGCAGATCGAGAAGCGTTACGTGAACACGCACGCCGACCAAGCCGCCCAGACCAACCGCCTGACCGCGCAGATCAACCACTGAAGGGGAGGTCATCATGAGTGGTGGAGACATCGACCGCACACTGGTCGACTTCGGGCAGATGGACCGCTCGGCCGGAGACTTCGCCTTCCAGTGGAAGGCCCTGGAGAGCACACTCCAGACGCTGGAGGAGGAGCTCGACAAGCTTCTCGCCGGCTGGGAAGGCGACGCCCGCGACGCCTACCTCCAGGCCCGCGTCAAGTGGGACGCCTCGTCGGGCCGGATGGCCGCGGTGCTCCAGCAGCTCGGCGGAACCATCGAGATCGGCCGCGAGAACTTCACCAAGGCCGAGCAGGCCAACGTCAACATGTTCGACGGCAGATAACCATGGCGGAGCACAATCCAGGTGAGTACGGCCCGCCGTCGTGGCCGGTGGCCCAGGACGCCAACGGCTTCGACGTCAAACGGGGCAAGCTCAAGACCATCGCCACCTCCCTGGAAGAGGACCTGGTGCCGGTCAAAGGCGTCGGCAGCGGCTCCGTCATGCACATGGAGCAGTACTGCAACGTGAGCGCGGAGCACGTCGGGCAGTGGGATGCGGCGCAGGACCTCCACAAGGTCCTCGCAGACGGCTATACGGCGATCCACACCGGCTACGCCGAGTTCGTGACGCGCTGTGAGGGCGTCATCGCCGCCGTGCGGGCCGGGGCCGGAGGGTACGACCAAGGCGAGATCAGCAACGGCGGCAAAGAGCAGGCCTGAACATCGTTTGCGCCTGGTGACGGTAGGAGGTGGACGTGGGCGAGTTGGTGCCCAGCGACTTGTCGCTCAAGCGGATCAAGCGAGGGGTCGTCCCCCACGGGGACAGCGGCAGCTACAACAGCATCGACCAGATCAAGAAGTGGCTCTCCGAGACCAGCCCCGCCGAGCTCGACTCCGCCGCGGAGAGTTACCTGAGGGCGGGTCAGTTGCTCAGTGGCGAGGAAGGGCTGGCCCTGCGACTGCATTCCGTCGCCGTCGCGCTCTCCGAGAACTGGGCGGGTGACGCGGCCAAGCGCAACATCGAAGCCCTGCGGCAGTTGCACGGTACGGCGATGCAGATAGGCAGGCAGGCGGGCGTCATCGGCAACGTGCTCAAGGATTACGCCCAGCTCCTGCGGGAGAACAACGGCGGCTCCCTGGACAACGGGCTCGGCGGAGCCACCTGGGACAACGGCATGTGGGGCTGGGCCGGTGGCGGTGGCTGGACCTGGGACTCGGAGAACGAGCAGGCGGCCAAGTATCTGCAGAAGATCAACGGCCACATCGTCACCCTGTACCACAGACTGCCCGACGAACTGGTCACCGAGTTCCCCAAGGTCACCCCCGGCGGCAAACCCGATCTCACCAACTCCAACCTGCCCACCGGAGGCGACATCCCGCAGGGCGGCCCGACAGGCGGGGTGGGGGGCGGCGGTGATCCGTTCGGCGGGGCCGGCGGCCTGCCGGATCCGCGCCTGAACAACTCCGGCCTGCCCGACCCCAAGGGCCTGCCCGATCCCAAGGGCCTGCCCGATCCGACCGGTATCGGCGACCCGCCCGGACTGGGGAACTCCGGCCAGAGCGGTACTGATCAGGCCAGTACCCCCGACCTCAGCGGAAACGGGCCAGGCGGCAACAGCCAGTTGCCGAACCCCAACCTCAACGACTCCAGCAGCCCTCAGGGCACCGGGCTGAACTCTCCGAACTCGACGATGCCGGACCCGAAGCTGGGCGACTCCCGCTCGACCGATCTCGCCGGATACGATCCTTCGACGCTGAGCAACCCGAACCTCGGCAATACCGGCTACAACGGCTCGACCGGGACCGGGCTGGGACCCACGGGCAACGGGTTCGGCTCCACGGGCACCGGAGGGGGCACGGCGGGCTACGGCGCGGGCGCCGGAGGTCTGGGCGGCGCCAACGGGCTCGGAACGCGCGCGGCAGGCGGCGCGCCCGGAATGGGCGGCATGCCGTTCATGCCGATGGGCGGCGCGGGCGGCGGTGAGGGCGGTGGGGAGCGTGAGCGCTCCACCTGGCTCTCCGAGGACGAGGATGTCTGGGGCGGCGACGGAGAAGTCGCTCCGTCGGTCATCACCTGACGCGGACGGGGAGGATCTGGCAAACTTCGCCTCCTCCCCGTACCCGTCCCCCTACCATCGGCGTTCTGTGCGGTGAAGGAGGGACGTGCGTGTTCCATGATCCGGTCTCTGCCGGGCGGCGGGCTCCATGGAGCCTGCCTGAGGGCGGTTACAACCCCGTCGTCACCGCCGACGGGCGCCGATGGCGCGACTACGAGCTGGCCGCCGAGGCCGCCGTCTTCGAACCCGGCCAGGAGCCGGGCACGGAGCCGGCCAGGGCCGACTGGTTCGACAGTGCGAACCGCCCGCCGCCGCTGGCCGGCGCCAGGCCGTACGGCGAGCCGGGCGGTCTCGCCAGGCCGGACCCGCAGACTCAGCACGACATCGACCGGGCCGTGCCCGAGGCGCAGGAGGGCGGGCCCAGGAGGTTCCCCGATCCGCGGGGGACCTGGATCCGGCTGATCAACGGGGAGGGCCCCGTCGATGATCCGTTCCGTGCGACCAACGCGCTCGACTGCGCCCTGGCGGTGCTGTCCACCTGGCACGGGGAGCCCGCGGTGGCGGCTCCCCGGCAGCCCGAGTACGACGCGGCGGGCCGTCCGCTGCTCACCGGTGAGACGGCGGGGGTGGCCAGGGCGGAGCAGTGGCTGGGCTACCGGTTCGAGTATGTCGGCCAGGGGCGGCGGGCGTACACGCCGATCGCTCAGCGGCTGCTCGCGGGTGGTCACGGCGCGGCGGCGGTGCTGGTGACGCGGTGGCCGGGCGGCGGCTCGCACGCCTGGAACGCGGTCAACTCCTGCGGCGAGGTGATCTGGATCGACGCCCAGCGGGGGCACATGGCGGTCGAGCCGCCCTACGACACGGTCACCGGGGTGTTCTGCGTGGCCATCGACCGGGAGGGGCGTCGCCGGTGAACCTGGAGCAGGCGCGGGCGATCGCCGAGGAGTATTTCAACGGGGTCCGCCCGCTGGACGACGCCCACGAGGTCTCGGTTTACAGCTTCAAAGACGGATATGTCGCCTGGGCCAAGGAGGACGAGCCCGACGATCCCAGCGTGCTGCCCACCGTCGTGGGCGGCGGCTGCGTGGTGATCGACGCCGCCACCGGCGAGATCATGATCCGCCCCCTGCTGAGCCCGGAGACCGTCGCCGACCAGTGGCCGGGCCGCCGTCCCCGATAGACGGTGTCCCCGATAGACGGTGTCCGTGATTGACGGCTTCCGCGATGGACGGCACAGTCACCTCGCGCGGGCCCACCACCACCCCCGGACACGGGTGGCCGCAACTCGCCGTGGGCCCGCGCAAGGCTGATCAGCCCGATGCCAGCGAGCCGACGATCGACGCCCTGGCGGCACGGCGGGCGGGCAGCAGCGCGGCCACCACCCCGGCCAGGCCGGACAGCACGACGAACGACGACACCTGCTGGACCGGGAGGTCGAACAGCGGATCGGCCACCATGGTCTGAATCGCGGCCCAGCCGAACACGACGCCCAGCGTCACACCGACCAGTGCCCCGATGAGTCCCAGTACCAGAGCCTCCACAGTCAGCATTCTACGAAGCTGGGGACGCGTCAGGCCCAAAGCCCGCAGCAACGCCGACTCCCTGGTGCGTTCATGGACGGAAAGGGACAACGTGTTGGCGATGCCCAGCAGCGAGATGAGGATCGCCAGCCCGAGCAGCCCGGCCAGGACCATCAGCTGGCTGTCCATGGCCTGGTCGAACTCGCTCCTGAGCTCCGTCGAGCTCAGCAGCCGCACCGTCGGATACGCCTGCCCGGCCGCCTCGACGGCGACGCGCGCCCGGTCGGCGGCGACGCCGTCCGCCACGTTGACCATGATCTGCGCGTCACCCACCTCGCCGAAGTACTCCTCGAAGGCCGGTACGGGCACCAGCAGCGGCGGGATCCGTGAGGCGGAGCCGTCATAGACCGCCACCAGCCTGAGCGCGACCGTGCCTCCCTTCGGGGTGGTCAGCGCCACCTGGTCGCCCGGCTTGACCGCCCGCTCCTCGGCGAGACGGTCGGCCATCGCCACCGAGCCCGCGGTGAAACCGCGCATCGACCCGGACACGGTCGTGACGTCGAACGGGCCCTCGAAGGCGCCGGCGTCGACGCGGTCCTCGCCGAGCCTGGCCTCGGCGCCGCGGATCTGCACCACGGAGGCCAGCTCCGGTCTCGATCGGAGCTCCGCCGCGATGGAGTGCGGCATCGTCGAGTCGCCCTCCTGGGTGGCGAGCACGAAGTCGACGGGGAACTGCTCGTCGAGCTGGCTGCCGTACGTCATCCTGATGCTGCCGGTGAGCACCGACAGCAGCGTCATCAGCGTCACGCCGATGGTCAGGGCGATCGTGGTCGTCGCCGCCCGCTTCGGATTGCGCCGCGAGTTGGCCACGGCGAGCCGGCCCGGCACCCCGAACAGCCTGGCGGGCAGCCAGCCGGCGAAGGCGCTCAGCGGCCTGACGATCATCGGCCCCAGCACCACCACCGCGAGGAACGTGAGACAGCCGCCGCCCATCACGACCAGCAACGCCACCTCGCCCGGATCCATCACGAGGCCGGCCACCGTCGCGCCGAGGCCGCCGAGCAGGAAGAGACCGGCGAAGATCGCGCGAACCATCCCCGTCCGGAACGTGTGCTCCTCCACCTGGGTCCGCAGCGCCGCGATCGGCGCCACCCGGGTGGCCGTGCGGGCGGGCAGCAGCGCCGCGGCCATCGTCACGAGCAGGCCGAGGACCAGCCCGATGACGATCGTCCTGGGCGCCAGTGCGGCGGTTCCGGTCGGCAGGGAGACGTCCATCGCGTCGAGTACGGCGAGGGCTCCCGCGCCGAGGCCCAGCCCGACCAGCAGGCCGAGCGCCGAGGAGATCAGGCCGACCACCGCCGATTCGAGCACGATCGAGCCGAAGATCTGCCGCTTCGTGGCTCCGATGCAGCGCAGCAGCGCCATCTCCCTGGCCCGCTGCGCGACGAGGATGGTGAAGGTGTTGTAGATGACCAGCGCCGCGACCAACATCGCGACCAGGCCGAACAGCAGCAGGCCCACGGTGAGCAGCCGGCTGTTGGCGCCGTTGGCCGCGGCGAGGTCGGCGGCGAGCTGTTCACCTGTCCTGACCTCGTATCCCTTGCCGAGCGCCGCGGCGACCGCATCCCTGAGCCGGTCCGGGGCGACGCCGTCGGCGGCGAGCACGTCCAGCTCGACGAAACCCTTCTCGCCCGTCATCTCCCGCGCGGTCTCCGGGTCGAACCCGACCGCTCCGGTGTAGGCGAGCTGCTGGTCCACACCCACGTCGAACAGGCCGACCAGGGCGAAGGAACGCGTCTTCCGCGCGCTGTCGAGCACCGAGATCGTGTCGCCGACCGCGAAGCCGCGGATCCTGGCGGTGTTCTCGTCGAGTACGGCCTGCCCGGTGCGGGGGGCCGTGCCGCTGGTGATGGTGCTGCGGTTCAGCTTGCCCTGGTGGATGGAGACGCCGGTGGTCGGGAGGTCGCCCACCGTCTTGCCGTCCTTGCCGACGAGCGCCGCCGTACCCCTGACGAGTCCTTCGGCGGCGGCCACGCCGGGCACCGCGCGGACCTTCGCCAGGTGGGCGGGGGAGACCGTCGGACGCTCTTCGCCCTTGCCGCCGTCGCCGGGTGTGACCGCGACGTCGACCCTGTCCGCGTCGGCCGAGAAGGAACGGCTGAACCCGGCCTCGATGGTGTCGGTGAGCACGAACGTGCCCGCGATGAAGCCGACGCCCAGCGCGATCGCCACCGAGGTGAGCAGGAGACGCAGTTTGTGCGCCAGCAGCCCGGCCAGAGTCGTCCTCAGCACCTCAGGCCTCCAACGTCAGCAGCGTGTCGAGCACGGACTGTGGGGTCGGCTGGGACAGCTCGCTCACCAGCAGCCCGTCGTGCAGGAAGACGACCCGATCGGCGTACGACGCGGCCAGCGGGTCGTGGGTGACCATCACGATGGTCTGGCCCAGTTCGCGCACCGAGGTGCGCAGGAAGGCCAGCACCTCGGCGCCGCTGCGGGAGTCGAGGTTGCCGGTCGGCTCGTCGGCGAAGATCACCTGAGGCTTGCTGATGAGCGCCCTGGCCACCGCGACCCGCTGCTGCTGACCGCCCGACAGCTCGGCCGGCTTGTGCCTGAGCCGGTCGCCCAGGCCGACGGTGTCGATGACCCTGTCGAACAGGACCTGGTCGGCCTGCCGTCCGGCGATCTCCAGGGGGAGCCGGATGTTCTGCTCCGCGGTGAGGGTGGGCAGCAGGTTGAACGCCTGGAAGACGAACCCGATCCGCTCCCGGCGCAGCATCGTGAGCTGCTTGTCGCCCAGGCCGGTGAGCTCCACGTCGCCGATGTGCACCGAGCCGCCGGAGACGGTGTCGAGCCCCGCCAGGCAGTGCATCAGCGTCGACTTGCCCGAGCCGGAGGGCCCCATGATCGCGGTGAACGCCTCGGTGGCGAACGTCACGTCGACCCCGCGCAGGGCGTGCACGGCCGCGTCCCCCTCGCCGTAGACCTTGGTCAGTCCTCTGGCGACCACGGCGTCCGGTGCCGCTCTGCGGACTTCGGTAAGGGTCACGGCTGCTCTCCTCGGTGGTGCGTCGACTGGTGAGAGCAACGCTATGACCGGGGACGACGTGATTCATGGGCCTCCGGAACGGGCTTGTGGTGCGGCCCGGAGAGGATACGGAAGGGGCAGGTGCGACTTCCGCGGTAGCCGACGGTCAGCCTTTCGGCCGATCCGTGGGAACCACCAGCCCCGACTCGTACGCGAACACGACCACCTGCGCGCGGTCGCGCAGTGACAGCTTGGCCAGCACCCGCCCGAGATGCGTCTTCACCGTCGCCTCCGCCAGCGTCAGCCGCGCGGCGACCTCGGTATTCGACAGGCCCCGCGCCACCAGCACCAGCACCTCCCGCTCCCGGGCGGTGAGCAACGCCAGCCGGCCCTCCTGCCGCTCCCGCCCGTCCGGCAGATGTACGGCGAAGCGGTCCAGCAGGCGGCGGGTCGTGCTCGGGGCCACCACCGAGTCGCCGGAGTGCACCGACCGGATCGCGCTGACCAGGTCGGCCGGCGGCACATCCTTCAGCAGGAACCCCGACGCGCCGGCCCGCAACGCGGTGAAGGCGTACTCGTCGAGGTCGAACGTGGTCAGGATGAGCACCCTCGGCCCGTCCGGCCGGGCGCGGATCGCGCGGGTGGCCTCCACCCCGTCCATCAGCGGCATCCGGATGTCCATCAGCACGACGTCGACGGGGATCCGGCCGGCCAGCTCGACGGCTTCGGCCCCGTCGCCGGCCTCGGCCACCACCTCGATGTCCGGCTGCGCGCCCAGCACCATCCGGAACCCGGCGCGCAGCAACCGCTGGTCATCGACGAGCATGACGCGTATCACCGCTCGATCCTCTCCGCCGGCATGTGCGGTCACGCGGCCCTGGTGACGTCCGAGCGGGGAACGGGCAGCCGGGCGGACACCTGGAATCCGCCGCCGTTCCGGGGCCCCGCGTCCAGCTGCCCGCCGTACATCGCCACCCGCTCGCGCATGCCCACCAGCCCGTGACCCTGGCCGGCGCGCGACGCCGACGCGCCCCTGCCGTCGTCCACCACGCGCAGCGTGATCTCGGCCGGGCCGAGGACCAGCTCCACCGACGCCCGTGCCACCGGCCCGCCGTGCTTGAGGGTGTTGGTGAGCGCCTCCTGCACGATGCGGTAGACGGTGAGCTGTTCTCCCTCGGGGACGGCCCCCGCCGTACCGGTGATCTTCAGGCCCACGGGCAGCCCCGACCCCCGGATCTGTTCGACGAGCTCCTCGATCTGAGCCAGGCCCGGTTGCGGCGCGTACTCCTCCGTGGCGGTGTCGTCCTGCCGCAACACTCCGACCAGCCGGCGCATCTCGGCCAGCGCCTGCCGCCCCGTCGCCGAGATCGTCCGTACGGCGGCGCGGGCCTGGGCGGGATCGGTGTCCATGGCGTAGCCCGCCCCGTCGGCCTGGACGATGATCACGCTGACGTTGTGCGCCACCACGTCGTGCAGCTCGCGGGCGATCCGGGCCCGTTCGGTGGCCGCGGCGATCTTGGCCTGCTGGTCGCGTTCCCGCTCGGCCCGGTCGGCGCGCTCCTCCAGCTCCTCCAGGTAACGGCGCCGGGTGTTGGCGTAGATCCCGGTCACCCAGACGGCGACCACGAACATCGAGCCGCTGGCGAAGGATCCCGGGGACAGGGTCTGCCAGTGGGACATGACCAGGACCAGGCCCAGCTCCGCCACCAGCCCGGCGGCGACCGCCCAGCGCAGCCGGCAGCCGGCGGCCACGGCGTACATCGCGATGAGCACGGAGACGTTCGCCGTGGCGGGGTCCAGCCCCGCCAGCCACTGGCCGAAGCTGACCAGCGAGACCACCGCGAACACCTCGCGCGGCCGCTCCCGCCGCCACACCAGCGGCGCGATCAGCAGCGTGGAGAGGACCAGGTAGCCCCAGACGCTCGGCGCCCCCTCCCCGGACGTGTAGGAGGCGATGCCGAGCAGGCAGAACAGGGCGATCGGGGACACCCACAGGACGTCCACGATCACGCGATGGCGCTCGCCCCAGGCGCGCAGGCTCCCGAACACATGCCAACCCTATGTATCCGCCGGGCGCCCGCCTTCCGTCTGGAGGCTGAGTTCGGGATACGACTCAGGTCGCAGGTGTCACCCTGTTTACGCGGTCCTTACACCTCGTAGAACACCATGGTGATCGGGAGCGCTCCTTCCGAGGGGCGGGTAAAGGGAGATCTGTGGCCGACGGATCGTAACGATGCCGGGTCGCGCGGCGAAGAGGACGCGTCGCGCGGCCCAATCTCTCCGAGGGCGGCCGCTAGAGCGCGAGATGCGTACGAAGAGCGGCTAGTGCTACCAGAGGGCACGTTGCGGTCCGTGCCGGCTGCGGTCCTGTCTTCAGGGTCCGGTTCGCCGGCTGGCGAATGGTGGGGCCGATGGGATTCGAACCCACACTGTCATGATCCTAAGTCATGCGTCTCCTGCCGTTGGACTACGGCCCCGCCTTTCCTCGCCCAGCAGGGGCGGAGGAACAGGAATTCGTATTCAGTTGTCGGGCCGGACCTCGTTGGCGCGTTCGACGCCGATCGGGCATTCAGATCTTACAGGCTGGGTCCCCCTGTGACATCCCGGTTATCGTTGTCGCAGGTCCGCGAGGTCTGGCCGGGTCGCGGGGAGGCGACGCCACGTCTGCAGGGGAATCGCCGGCACTTATTCGTTTATGAATGCGAGGCGATTCAGGAAAGGCCGAGTTTCTTCTTGAGGGCCGCCACGTGGCCGGTGGCCTTCACGTTGTAGAGGGCCTTGTCGATTTTCCCGTCGGCGTCGATGACGAAGGTCGAGCGGATGACGCCGGTGACCTTCTTGCCGTAGAGGGACTTCTCGCCGTAGGCGCCGTACGCCTTGTGGACCTCCAGCTCGGGGTCCGACAGCAGCGGGAAGGTCAGCGCGTCGCGCTCGACGAACTTGGCGAGCTTGGCGGGCTTGTCCTTCGAGACGCCGAGCACCACGTAGTCGGCGTCGGCCAGCTCGCCCAGGTTGTCGCGGAAGTCGCACGCCTGCTTGGTGCAGCCGGGGGTCATCGCGGCCGGGTAGAAGTAGAGGATGACCCGCTTGCCGCGGTAGGCGTCGAGCGACACGTCGGCGCCGTCGGCGTCGGGCAGGGTGAAATCCGGTGCGGCGTCGCCTGGCTCAAGCCTGCTGTCGTCAGCCACGGGTCCTCCTTCATGGGCCGGGGCGTGCCCGTCGTCGGCTCGCCCGGCGGCCTCGCTGGCACGGCAATGGGTTCCCGGATCAACTTACCGGCCTGCCCAGCGTGCCGTGCGCCCGTCACACCTGACAGACTGATCGACGTCAGGGGCGACGAGAGGAGAGCCATGGCGGACACCGATCCCGATGAGCTGGAGCGCCGGATCGAGAGCACCCGCGCCGATCTCGCGCGCACGGTCGACGCCATCGCCGACAGGGTGAGCCCCAAGCGGGTCGTCCAGCGCGGCGTCGCCAGGGCCAAGGCGAACGCCGAGCACCTGGTGGCCATGGTCGGCGACAAAGTCGGCGACCTGGTCGAGGACGTGAGCGGGGACAGGCCCGGCGCCGGGGTGGACGGACCGGGCACGGCCGCGTTCGGGGCGCAGCCCGACGACCTGTGGGAGGAACGCGACCCGATGCGCGATCTCGCGCCGGTCCTGATCGGCGTGGGCGCGGTCCTGGTGGTCGGCGCGGCGGTCCTGCTGTGGCGCCGGCGTCGCAGGTGAGTACCGGTCCCGCCACTGAGTAAGGGGCTACTCATGTGCGGGGCCTTCCGATCCTTGAGCATCACTGGTGGGTGCGAAAAGGAGAGGAAAGCGAATGAATCGGACGATCCGCACAACGCTTGGGTTCGTGGTCGCGGGGGCGCTCACGCTGACCATGGCCCCGGCGGCACTCGCCGCGCCGACCACGGCTCCGGCGAGCGCGGGTGCGACAGCACAGGGGGCCGCCGACTTCGAGGACACCTGGGGTCGCTACTACTCACGTAACCGCCTGGCCTATGCCAGAGGGGATCTCGCGGTGGACGGGGACGAGGACGGCAACACCGTGGAGGTGTCGGGGCGAATCCACGACCGCGACTTCCGATCCGCCTCGCGGGGCGGTAAATGCGGTTATGTCATCTTCGAGGGTGTCTTCCTCGACGAGGACGAGGACGACTGGAGCCGGATCAAGCGCTACAAGCACTGTGGTTCCGGCGGCTCGCGCTACTTCGAGTGGGACGAGGACGACGTCGTCCAGCTACGCGTGAAGGTCTGCCAGACCAATCCCCGAGCCTGGCGCACCAGCGACTGCGGCCGCTGGCGTGAGCTGGACCTCGGCTTCTGAGCGAGCGGTCACCGAAACGTACGGCCCTCGCCCTGGTGGGCGGGGTGAGGGCCGTAGGCGTGGGTTCGGCCGAGGGGATGGTCGCGGGAATGTGCGGTCCTCGCCCTGATGGGGGCCGTAGGCGTGGCTTCGGCCGGGAGCGGTCACCGGAACGTGCGGTCCTCGCCCTGGCGGGGGCCGTAGGCGTGGGTTCGGCCGGGGCTTCGGGGGTGGTCACAGGAACGTGCGGCCCTCGCCTCGATAGGTGGGGGCCGTTCGCACGATCTCCTCGCCCTCGATCAGGTGGAAGGTCTCGAACCGTTCGCTGAGCTCGCCCGCCTTGGCGTGCCGGAACCACACGCGGTCGCCCAGGCACAGGTCGTCGGCGGCGAGCCCGCGCAGCGGAGTCTGGACCTCGCCCGCGCCCTCCTCGGGGTCGTAGGTCAGCCCGGCGGGCAGGTAGGGCTGCGGGAGGCGGGACGGGCCGGGGGAGCCCGACGCCGGGTAGCCGCCGCCGAGCACGGTCACCACCCCCGGCCCCGGACGCCGCACGACGGGCAGCGCGAAGACCGCCGCCGGCCGGCCGTCGAAGCCGCGGTAGAAGTCGAACAGGCGGGGATGGAAGAAGCCGGAGCCGGCGGTGACCTCGGTCACCGCCTTCTCCATGACCGTCTTCTCGACGCTGCCGGTGCCGCCGCCGTTCACGAACGCGAGGTCGGCCACCTGCCGTACGGCGTGCGCGATCCGGCCCCTGCGGACGATCAGCTCGTGCTGTGACCTCGCCTGCATCAGGCGGATCGCGCGGGCGCGGGCGGGGCGGCCCGGCGGGTCGTCGCCGACGCCCGCGATCTGCGACTCGTAGGCCATCAGGCCGGTCAGCCGGAAGCCGGGCCGCCTGACGACCTCGGCGGCCAGCTCGGCGGCCTGGTCCGGCGACCGGATGGGGGAGCGTCTGGCCCCGGCCCTGAACCGGCCGCCGAGCGTGACGAACCCAGCATCGATATCCAGACATATCTGGATCTCTTGGCGGGCGGGGACCGTCCTCGCCGCGGCATCGATCAGATCCAGGTGCTCGATGCAGTCGATCATCAGCGTGATCTCGTCGGCCGCCGTGGCGTCCCCCGCCAGGGTGGCGATCGCGTGCCGGTCGGCGGTCGGATAGGCGACCAGGACGTCGCGCACTCCGGTACTCGCCAGCCAGAGCGCCTCAGGCAGGGTGAACCCCATGACGCCCTCGAAGCCCTCCATCGCGAGGACGCGCGACAGCACCTCCCGGCAGCGGATCGATTTGCTCGCCACCCGGATCGGCTTGCCGTTCGCCCGGCGCGCCAGATCGGCGGCGTTGGCGCGGAGTGCGGCCAGATCGACGACGGCGAAGGGTGGCGAGAGCTCCGCGGTGGCCCGATCGTATCGCTCGCGGTCATCCATGGACGCAGCGTAACGCCGCAATGAATGTGAGCATAGCTCGTGTTGGTCTCGGCGGTAAATTCTCGTGCCAGGCACCCCCCGGGATCGTGCAAACGGGCGGTTCGGCGGCCACACTCGCGCCGCTCCCGCGATAACCCTGCCAGGGTGATGACATCAGTCCAGGACGCCGCCCCCGCCCCCGCCAGGGCGCCCGTCGACACGAAGGTGTTGCGCCGCCCCCGCACCCCGGCCGGGCTCGCCGTCGCGGTGCCGCTGTCGGCGGTGCTCTCCCTGCTGGCCGCCGAGGCGGTGAGCGAGGTCATGGGTGCGCCGCTCGGGATCGTGCCGTTCGAGCGGCTGGCCGCCGTCGCCGCCACCCGCGCCTGGTCCGACCCGCTGGTGCAGTGCGCGGCCGGCGGGCTGGCCGTACTGGGGTTCGTGCTGCTGGCGGCCGCCCTGATCCCCGGCAGGTCCAGGCTGGTCCCGGTGAAGACCGCCGACCCGCTGATCGTGATCGGCTTCACCCGCGCGGGGCTGTGCCGTACGCTGCGGACGCTCGCCGAGTCGGTGGACGGCGTGGACCACGCGCGGGTTCGCCTGGTGCGTGGGCAGATCGAGATCTCCGTGGTCACCGAGGCGGAGTGCGCCGGCACGCTGCTCCGCCAGGTGGGGGCCACGGTCGGCGACCGGCTCGCCGGGCTGGGCGCCCTCGGTGGCGCCGAGGTGGTCGTACGGCTGCGCGGAACGGGAGCGTGAGATGCGCGCCTACCGGGGCAACCGGATCGGCCTGGCCGTCGTCGGCACGCTCGCTCTGTCGGCGGGCGCGTACGGCCTGCTGCGCGGGCGCGGGTCGCTGCCCGCGCAGCCCGCCGGCGACCACCTGCTCGGCGCCGAGCTACCGGATCACCCGCTGGTGCCCCTGCTGCTGGTCGTCCTCGCCATGGTGGCGTTGCGGTGGCTGGTGCGCGCGGCCGGCTGGGGCCGCCTCGGGCGGCGGACCGGCTCAGGGGTTGCGATGATCGGTGTTGGGCTTAAAGAAGTCGAAGGGCTCAGGGTCGGGGTCAGGATCGTGGGTGACGAGCGGCTGCGAATCGGAGTCTCCTGCGCGCCAGACACGGACGTCTGCCGACTGGTCGCCCGGCTGGACGCGGGAGTGGTGAGCCGGGCGCGGCGGGCGGTCGGCGACGACGGGCTGCCGGCGCTGGTCCGGCTGCACGTGCGCAGGCGCTAGCGGAGCGCTGTCCACCACCGCGGGCATCGGCGCGGTGATCGCCTCCGACGACAGGGGAGTGCGCGGGGGAACCGGCGGGGCCGGTTCCCGCAGGGGCGGAGCGGGCGTCTCCACGACGGGCGGTTCGGGCGGTTCGGGCTTGTTGCGCCGGGCGAAGGCGAGCCCCGCCGCCAGGCACGCCAGCGGTACGGCGGGCAGTACGTAACGGTGGTCGAAGGCGGCGATGAACGGCGGCAGCGCCAGCAGCACCACCGCCCCGCCGAAGGGCAGCAGCGCCGCGCCGCCCAGCGTGCGCCAGCGCGCCAGCAGACCGCCGAGACCGAGCAGCAGGATCGCCCCGAGGAACGGCCCGCGCAGGAACCCCTGCTCCTGATAGGTCCGCAACCACCCGGCGTACGGCTCGACCATGATCGTCGCGCCGGACGAGCCCTGGTAGGCGGTGGTGACCTCGGTGGCCGTCTGGTCCTTGGAGGCCGCCTGGTCGGAGAAGGGCTTGACCGAGTCGGGGAAGACGTACGCGCTCTGCGGGCCCTTGACGGGATACACCCAGCGGGTCCAGTCGAAGATGTGCACCGCGTCGGCCGCCCCGGCACTCAGGAAGTCGAGCGGCTGGGCGCGGATGGCCCGGACGGCGAAGGCCCCGGCCACCTCGTTGCGGTCGATCCCCATGGCCGCGGGGGAGTTGAGCGGGGACTTGCCGCTCCAGATGTACATCGGCGGGACCATGCGCGTCGCCGTCGGCTCCGGGGGGCACAGCTTGGCCTCCTCCGGGGGAGGGGCGATCTTGGCGCAGTCGGCGAAGGTCATGGTGCGCGCCCACAGGAAGACGTTGCTGCGCGTCAGCCCGAAGTCGCCGTGCTCCGCCCTGAACCAGGTGGCGTACGCCCCCAGGCCCAGCGCGGCGGTCAGCGTCGCCGCGACCACGGCCCGCCAGCCCGCCCGGCGCAGGACCAGGAACACCAGCAGCACGGCGATCAGCGGCAGGCCGATCGTCCTGGTGACGGTCGCGGCGACGAGCAGCAGCCCGGCGACCGCGGCCATCCACGCCGCAGGCCGCTCCCGCCACAGGATCAGCGTCACCGCCGCGACGGCCAGGAACGTGAACAGCAGGTCGGCCATGATCAGATGTTCGAGCTGCACCTGGTGCACGTCGAACAGCATCGGGATCAAGAAGATCGCCGCGACCCAGCCGGGCAGCCTGGTCCTGCGCCGCAGCACCAGATAGACGCAGACGGCGATGGCCAGCCCCAGCACGTGCTGCACGATCGCGACGGCCTGGACGCTCTCCAGCGGCCGCAGCGCCCACAGGAGCAGCGAGTAGCCGGAGGGGCGCGACTCCAGGGGACGCGGGTCGAGCGAGGCGTTCAGGTAGGCGAAGGAGTCGGCCCAGAACCAGAGCGCCGGCTGGTAACCGAGCACGGCCAGCGCCCGCAGCCCCGCCCCGCCGAGCAGCGCGACGAGGAACAACCAGTGGGAGCGGAGAAGCGCTGACACCATGGACCTCCGCCGCCTCACTCATTCCCGTCAAGTCAGGCAAACCATCTTAGACAGGTTGGATCAGCACTCGATGACGTTGACCGCCAGTCCGCCCCGGCTGGTCTCCTTGTACTTGTCCAACATGTCCCTGCCGGTGTCGCGCATGGTCTTGACGGCACGGTCGAGCGAGACGAAGTGCCGCCCGTCGCCGCGCAGCGCAATCCTGGCCGCGGTGATGGCCTTGATGGAGGCCACGGCGTTCCGCTCGATGCACGGGATCTGCACCAGGCCGCCGATCGGGTCGCAGGTCAGGCCCAGGTTGTGCTCGATGCCGATCTCGGCCGCGTTCTCCACCTGCTCGGGGGTGCCGCCCAGCACCTCGGTGAGCCCGGCGGCGGCCATCGAGCAGGCCGAGCCGACCTCGCCCTGGCAGCCCACCTCCGCGCCGGAGATGGAGGCGTTCTCCTTGAACAGCACCCCGATCGCCCCGGCGGTCAGCAGGAACCGCACCACGCCCTCCTCGTCGGAGTGCGGGGTGAACCGGTCGTAGTAGGTCAGCACGGCGGGGATGATGCCGGCCGCGCCGTTGGTCGGCGCGGTGACGACCCGGCCGCCCGCGGCGTTCTCCTCGTTGACGGCCAGCGCGAACAGGGTCACCCAGTCCATGGTCTGCAACGGGTCCTTCTCCGGCGACTCGCTCTGCAGCCGGCGCTGCAGCTGGTGCGCCCGGCGCTTGACCTTCAGCCCGCCGGGCAGCACGCCCTCCTGGGCGCAGCCCCGCCGCACGCAGGCCGACATGACCCGCCACAGCTCCAGCAGACCGGTGTGGATCTCCTCGGCGGTGCGGCCGAACGCCTTTTCGTTCTCCAGCATCAGCCCGGAGATCGACAGACCGGTGTCGGCGCAGTGCCCGAGCAGCTCCACCGCGGTCGTGAAGGGGTACGGCAGAGGCGTGTCGTCGGGCTTGATCCGGTCGGCCCCGGTGGCCTCCTCGTCGACCACGAAACCGCCGCCGACGGAGTAGTAGACCTTCTCCCGGAGCGGCTCGCCGGCCTCGTCGAAGGCGGTGAACCGCATCCCGTTGGGGTGGTGCGGAAGCGAGATCTTACGCTCGAACACCAGGTGCTCGCCGACCACGAAGGGGATCTCGCGCTCGCCGTACAGGGTGACGGTGCCGGAGGCGCGCATGGCGGCCAGGCGGTCATCGACCGTGTCTACGTCGACGGTCTCGGGCTTCTCGCCGGAGAGGCCGAGCAGGACGGCCTTGTCGCTGCCGTGGCCCTTGCCGGTCAGGCCGAGTGAGCCGTAGAGGATCGCCTCGGCTCCGAAGACCTTCTCCAGCAGGCCGTCGGCGTGCAGCCCGCGGGCGAACCTGTGGGCCGCGGCCATCGGGCCGCCGGTGTGCGAGCTGGACGGGCCGATACCGATCTTGAACAGGTCGAAGACGCTGATCGCCATCGAAGTGCGCCTTTCCTAGGTGGCCCGCCGGCGGGTGGCCGGCGGGCGGGAATCAGGAGTCGCCGATCGTGAGGGCGGTGTACTCCACCGGTGACAGCAGGTTGCCGGGGTCATCGCCCGCCACGCGGATCCTGAACATCCAGCCGTCGCCGAAGGGGTCGCTGTTGACCAGCGAGGGGTCGTCCACCACGGCATCGTTGACCTCGATCACCTCACCGGAGACCGGGGCGAAGATGTCGCTCACCGACTTGGTCGACTCGACCTCGCCGATCGAGTCGCCCGCCGAGACGGTCGAGCCGACCTCGGGCACCTGGACGAAGACCACGTCACCGAGCGCCTCCGCCGCGTAGGCGGTGATGCCCACGGTCACGGTGGCTCCCTCGGCCAGGCCGGCGATCCACTCGTGCTCCTTGGTGTACTTGAGCTCCTCGGGAATGCTGCTCACTTGTTCCTCCTGTAGAAAGGCAGTTCCACCATCTCGACCGGCTCGTGCGTGCCCCGGATGTCGACGGCCAGGCCGCCGGTGACGCCCGAGTCGACGTCCGTGTCGATGTAGGCCATCGCGATCGGCCTGCCCAGCGACTGCGAAGGCGCCCCGCTGGTCACCTCGCCGACCACCGACCCGTCCGCGCGCGACACCACCGGATAGCCGTGCCTCGGCACCCGGCGGCCGGTCGCGACCAGCCCGACCCGCCGCCGTCGCGCCGGGACGTCCCTGAGTGGCTCCAGGGCGGCCCGGCCGACGAAGTCGCCCGCCTTGTCGAACTTCACCACACGGCCGAGGCCGGCGTCGAACGGGGTGAGCTCTTCGGACAGCTCGTTCCCGTACAGCGGCATGCCCGCCTCCAGCCGCAGCGTGTCGCGGGCCGACAGCCCGGCGGGACGCAGGCCGTACGGCTCGCCCGCCTCGGTCAGCGCCTGCCACAGCGGCACCGCGTCCGCGGCGGCGACGAACAGCTCGAAGCCGTCCTCGCCGGTGTAGCCGGTGCGCGCGATCAGCGCGTCGAACCCGGCCACCGCGCCCGGCAGACCCGCGTAGTACTTCAGCCCGGCCAGGTCGGCGTCGGTCAGCTTGGCCACGATCTCCACCGACCTCGGGCCCTGCACCGCGATCAGCGCGTACTCCTCGGAACGGTCCTCGACCACCACGTCGTACGGCTCGGACCTGGTGGTCAGCTCGGCGGCCACCCGCAGGTAGTTGGAGGCGTTGGCCACGACCATGAAGGAGTCGGGGGCGAGCCGGTAGACGATCAGGTCGTCGAGCACCCCGCCGCTCTCGGCACAGATCATGGTGTATCTGGCGCGGCCGGGTGCGAGCGTGCTCAGCTCGCTGACCAGCGCGTAGTCGAGGGCGGCCGCCGCGCCGGGGCCGGTGAGGTGGATCTCGCCCATGTGCGAGAGGTCGAACAGGCCGGCGGCTTCGCGCACCGCGTTGTGCTCGGCGGACTCGCTGCCGTAGCGCAGCGGCATCAACCAGCCGGCGAAGTCGGTGAGTGTCGCGCCGAGGCTCTCGTGCACCTCGCGCAGCGGCGTGGGTCGGGACATGTTCGCACCTCAGAGGAGTCGGATGTGAGCATCCTCCCCCTCTGTCGTGGGTGCCTGAGAGCTTCGCCCGGTTCTTAACCGGACTTTCACCTTCGGCGAGGCGCGACGGCCTGCTTTCCAGAGGTCACCTGGCCCGCGCGGTCCTTTTCCTTGAGAGGTTCGCGGGGAGGGCTTGCTCCTTCAGGGGCCCTGGCCGGGTGCCAGAGCGCTCTCCCGCGTGGGTTCGCCGGTAACGCGCGACAGCTTATCAGTGCGCGGCGGTCGCGCCAGGCCCCGCCGGGCGATCATCGGTCACCGGTCACCCGGCGGGGTCCGGCGATCCGGCAGCGTCACCGTGGCCTCCAGCGGGAAGTGATCGGAGGTGGTCACCTCGTCAAGGATCGCGAAATCCCGGAAGGCCAGGTCCCGGGTGCCCCAGATCCAGTCCACCCGGTTGTCCGGCCTGCTCGTCGGCGCGGTGAACTCCGCGCCGTGGCCCGTGACGTCCTGCGCGCTGGTGAACCCGGCCCGGGTGAACGCCGCCGGCTCGACCGGCCAGGACGGCTTGAAGTTGAGGTCGCCGGCGATCACCGCGGGCCGCACGCCGCCCCACGCCGCGAGCAGGGACTCGATCTGCCGCAGCCGCGTCGGGGTGTTGCCGTCCCGGTGCTGGAGGTGGGTGGTCATCACCCGCAACCGCCCGGCGACCGTCCCCGCCGCGTAGGACCGCTTCATCGGCCCCGCCCCGTACGGCAGGCGGCCGGTGCCGACGTCGGTCAGCGGCACCTTCGACAGGATCATGTTGCCGAACTGGCCGTCGGCGGCGGGCGCCCACACGTAGTCGAGCCGCAGCCTCCTCGCGAGCCATTCGGCGAGGTCCAGGCCGCCGCCGACCGGCCAGCCCCGGCTGACCTCCTGGAGCATGATCACGTCGGGATCGCGGTCCTCGATCACTCTGGCGATCGCCTCGGGATCGACGGCGGGCGCGCCGCTGACGCCGTAGTGGACGTTCCAGCTGAACAGCTTGACCTGGCCGCGCGGCGCCTGCTTGGCGACCGGGGCCGGGTTGGTGACCAGCGCGATCACCGGTGCGAGCAGGGCGATCGCGCACCCCCCCGCGAGATGGAACTCGTGGGTGAGCGTGCCCGAGCGCCCGGCGGGAGCGGCGCGCAGTCCGGCGACGGCCAGCAGCGCCACGCCGGCCAGCGGCCAGACCACGTTCGGCACGCCGAGGGGCAACTCGTAGTGGGCCTGGTAGGGGAGCACGGTCACCAGGAAGCCCAGGCCCGCGCCGAGTCCCGCGTGACCGACGCCCGGCAGTCCGGTGCCGCCGAGGGCGCGGGCCAGCAGCAGCGCGGCGGAGACCAGGCCGGCGACCAGGGCGATCAACGCCTGCGGGCCGGGGGAGAGCAGTGCGACGGCCGTGCCGCCGGTGAGCGCCGCGGTGGCCGCCACGCCGGCAACCGTCCCGCCCAGCACGGCGGTGTGCCGGGCCTCGCCGGCGACCACCACGGCGAACAACGCGCCGAGGATGAGCGACCCCGAGGCGACCGGCGCGGAGACCGCCGCCTGGGAGGCCGCGAACGCCGGGTTCGCGAGGAACAGCACGGCCAGCCCGAGGAACGGCCCGACCACCCACGCCCGGCGTCCGGAGGTCGGCACCGCCGCCGGCTGCCTGAGCGTCCACCAGGTCAGCCCCGCCGCGGCTGCGCACGTAGCCCCGGTGACCAGCCAGGGCACCGCTCCCGGCTGCCAGATCACGTCCCAGGTGCCCGACAGCGAGCGCACCCCGAGGTCGAGCGCCACCCCGCTGAGCACCCCCATGGCCGCCGCCCCGCCCTCCGCCCGGCTCACCGCGACCACCAGCGTGATCATCCCGACGACCGCCCCCGCCAGCCCCAGCGCGTACGGCGGAGCGGGAAAGATCTGAAGCGCCAGCCGGAGGCCGACCAGGACGGCGACCGTCACCGCGACGGCGCGGCCGGCGAGCATCCGGGCGACCGGCCAGGCCAGCACGGGCGCGATGAAGACGCCCAGCGTGGCCAGTCCCTTACCGGGCACACCGCCCGGTGTGGCGTCGAGCAGGGGGCCGCTCACGCGGAGCAGTTCCAGCGCCATCACCGTGAGCACGGCGACCATCGAAGCCGCCGATACGGGGGGACGGATATGCATGAATGGCACCTTAAGCCCCATATGCCACCAAAGGCGACAAGTCACCACAAATGAATCAGCGGGCGGCGGTGATCAGGGCGTCGAAGAGGGCGGGATCCGCACCCGCCTCCGGATGCCACTGTACGGCCAGCGTGAAGGGATGGGCGGGGTGCTCGGCGGCTTCGATCGTGCCGTCGTCGGCGTGCGCGGCGGCGACGAGACCGTCGGCGAGCTTGGCGACCGACTGGTGGTGGTAGTGCAGGACATCGCCGGGCTCGATGATCCCGGCGAGGCGGGTGCCGGCCACGGGACGCACGGCCAGCGGCCCGTAGGCGCCGGGCGCGGGCGCGTGGCCGGTGTGCCCGACCACGTCGGGCAGATGCTGGTGGAGGGTGCCGCCCAGGGCCACGTTCAGGATCTGGAGTCCGCGGCAGATGCCGAGAAAGGGGAGCCGGGCCGCCAGGGCAGCCTGCGTCACCTCAAGCTCCGCTTCATCACGAAATTTCCGGATATAGCCGGTCTGTTGGTGGGGCTGCTCGCCGTACGTGCCGGGGTCGAGGTCGCCGCCGCCCGCCAAGATGAGGCCGTCGAGGCGGCCGACGAGCGCGCCGGGGTCGCCGGCGGGCGGCAGGATCACCGGCTGCCCGCCGGCCCGCGTGACGTGTTCGACGTAGGCGTGCGGCAGCAGCGCGGCCGGCGTCTCCCACACCGTGAAGCGCGCGGGCTCGACGTAGCAGGTGATGCCGATGACCGGGCGGCCCATCAGAGCGGGGTGACGTAGGCGCCGGAGATGCCGCCGTCGACCATGAACTCCGCGGCGTTGACGAAGGAGGCGTCGTCGGAGGCGAGGAAGGCCACCGCCGCCGCGATCTCCCACGGCTCGGCGAACCGGCCGCCGGGGACGTGCACCAGACGGCGCTGGGCCCGCTCGGGATCCTTGGCGAACAGCTCGCGCAGCAGCGGCGTGTTCACCGGGCCGGGGCACAGCGCGTTCACCCGGATGCCCTCGCGGGCGAACTGCACCCCCAGCTCCCTGGACATGGCGAGCACGCCGCCCTTGGAGGCCGTGTAGGAGATCTGACTGGTCGCCGAGCCCAGCACCGCGACGAACGAGGCCGTGTTGATGATCGACCCCCTGCCCTGCCGCCGCATGTAGGGGAGCACGTGCTTGCAGCAGAGATAGACGCTGGTGAGGTTGACCTCCTGCACCCGGCGCCAGGCGTCGAGGCCCGTCTCCAGGATCGAGTCGTCCTCGGGCGGCGAGATGCCGGCGTTGTTGAAGGCGATGTCCACGCTGCCGTAGGCGTCGAACGCCGCCTGGTACATCCGGACGACGTCGTCCTCCACCGTCACGTCGGCCCGCACGAACAGCCCCTCGACCTCGGCCGCCGCCTTCGTGCCCGCCGCCTCGTCGACGTCCGCGCAGACCACCCGCGCGCCCTCCTGCGCGAACCGGTGCGCGGTGGCCAGCCCGATGCCGCTCGCCGCCCCGGTGATCACGGCCACCCGATCCTGCAGACGCTGCATGCTTACTCCGTTGAGATGAAGACGTTCTTGGTCTCGGTGAAGGCGGCGAGCGCGTCGGGGCCCAGCTCCCGTCCCAGGCCTGACTGCTTGAAGCCGCCGAAGGGGGTCCAGTAGCGCACGCCGGCATGCGAGTTGACGCTGAGGTTGCCCGCCTCGACCGCCCTGGCCACCCGCAGCGCACGGCCCACGTCCCGGGTCCAGATCGACCCGCTGAGGCCGTACCTCGTGTCGTTGGCGAGCCGTACGGCGTCGGCCTCGTCGTCGAAGGGCAGCACGCTCACCACCGGGCCGAAGATCTCCTCGGTGTAGGCGGGGTCGCCGGGCGAGGGGGTGAGCACGGTCGGGGGGTACCAGTGACCGGGACCCTCCGGGCATGAGCCGACCAGGTGCGGGGTGCCGGTGACGAACGAGGCGACCCTGGCCAGGTGCTCCGCGCTGATCAGCGGGCCCATCTCGGTGGCGGGGTCGAGCGGATCGCCCACCCGCACGCCGAGGACCGCCTCGTCGAGCCGGGCCAGGAACTCGTCGTGGACCGAGCGTTCGACCAGCACCCGGGAGCGGGCGCAGCAGTCCTGCCCGGCGTTGTCGAACACGGCGTAGGGCGCGGTCGCGGCGGCTTTGACGAGGTCGGCGTCGGCGAAGACGATGTTGGCGTTCTTGCCGCCGAGTTCGAGGGTGAGCCGTTTGACCGTCCGCGCGGCGACGGCGGCGATCCGCTTGCCCACCTCGGTGGAGCCGGTGAACACGATCTTGTTGACGCCGGGGTGCTCGACCAGGCGTGCCCCCGCGACTTCGCCCGCGCCGGGCAGCACCTGGAGCACGTCCTCGGGCAGACCGGCCGCCAGCGCCAGCTCCGCCAGCCTGACGGCCGTCAGCGGGGTCCATTCCGCGGGCTTGACGAGCACCGTGTTGCCCGCCGCGAGCGCGGGGGCGACTCCCCAGGTCATCACGACCATCGGGAAGTTCCACGGCACGATCACGCCGACCACCCCGAGCGGCTCGGCGAAGGTGAGATCGACGCCGCCCGCCACCGGGATCTGCCTGCCGTGCTCCCGTTCCGGCGCGGCGGCGTAGTAGTGCAGCACGTCGGCGACGTTGCCCGCCTCCCAGCGGGCGTTGCCGATCGTGTGGCCCGCGTTGGCGACCTCCAGCAGCGCCAGCTCCTCGGCGTGCTCCTCGACCACGGCGGCGAAACGGCGCAGCAGCCTGGCCCGGTCTCCCGGGCTCACCGCGCGCCAGGCGGGCAGCGCTCTCCTGGCGCGCTCCACGGCGCGGTCGACCTCCGCCGCGTCGACCGCCTCGACGTCGGCGATCACGGCCTCGGTCGCCGGATTGATGATCTTCATCTGCTCACATCCGCTCGAAGCCGCGGAACAGCTCCCAGTCGGTGACCGCCGCGTCGAAGGCGGCCAGCTCGACCCTGGCGTTGTTCGCGTAGTGCGCCACGACCTCCTCGCCGAAGGAGTCTCTGGCCAGGTCGGATCGCTCCCACAGCAGCGCCGCGTCACGCAGCGTGGCGGGCACGGTCGCCGCTCCGGAGTCGTAGGCGTTGCCGGGGTACGGATCCTCCAGCGGCAGTTCCCCGTCGATCCCGCGCAGCCCCGCCGCGATCAGCGCCGCCACGGCGAGATAGGGGTTGACGTCGCCGCCCGGCACCCGGTTCTCCACCCGGAGCGAGTGCCCCCGCCCGACCAGCCGCAGCGAGCAGGTGCGGTTGTCGACCCCCCACTTCACCGCGGTCGGCGCGAAGCTGCCCGGCACGTATCTCTTGTAGGAGTTGATGTTCGGCGCGTAGAGCAGGGTCAGTTCGCGCATCGCGGCCAGCTGGCCCGCGATGAAGCGCGAGCCCACCTCCGACAGCCCGTACGGCCCGCCGCCCGCCATCACCGGCTCGCCGCCGGTGGACCGGAGCGAGATGTGGAGATGGCAGGAGTTGCCCTCGCGCTCGTTGGGCTTGGCCATGAAGGTGATCGACCTGCCCTCCTGGGCCGCGATCTCCTTGGCGCCGTTCTTGTAGATCGAGTGGTTGTCGCACGTCTCCAGCGCCTCGGCGTACCTGAAGGCGATCTCGTGCTGGCCGAGGTTGCACTCGCCCTTGGCGGACTCGACGTACATCCCCGCGCCCTCCATGCCGCGCCTGATCCGGCGCAGCAGGGGCTCGACGCGGGCCGTACCGAGGAGGGAGTAGTCGACGTTGTAGAGGTTGGCGGGCGACATGTCGCGGTAGCCGCGCCGCCAGGCGTCCTCGTAGGTGTCGTCGTAGACGACGAACTCCAGCTCGGTGCCGACGAAGGCGCGCCAGCCGCGCTCGGCCAGCCGGTCGAGCTGGCGGCGCAGGATCTGCCGGGGGGAGACCACGATGTCGGAACCGTCGGCCCAGACGATGTCGGCCATCAGCAGCGCGGTGCCCTCCTGCCAGGGGATCCTGCGCAGCGTGGACAGGTCGGGACGCATCACCAGGTCGCCGTAGCCCTGGTCCCAGGACGACATGGCGTAGCCGCCGACCGTGTTCATGTCGACGTCGACGGCGAGAAGGTAGTCGCATCCCTCGGCGGCGTGCCCGGCCACCTCTTCGAGGAAGTAACGGGCGGAGAGCCGTTTGCCCTGCAGCCGTCCCTGCATGTCGGCGATCGCCAGCAGGACCGTGTCGATGTCACCCGTGGCCACGTCGTCGCGGAGTTCCTCTAACGACAGCACGCCGCCTCCTCGGTGACCTTTATTGGGTCAGTATCAGACCATTGATATCCATCCGAAGTGTCATGTCAAGAGTGTCAGCCCGGGACGTGCATCTCTCACGAACACTCCGAATCGCGGGACGGCAGTTCCCGCGTGACGACGTATCGGCTGACATGATCGATGACGCACGCGTTGGCCATCGCGGCGAAGAGGTTGTGCCCCGGGCCGTCGAACTCGATCATCCGGCTGCCGGGAACCTGGCCGACGACCCGTGCGGTGGGCGCGTGGTCCAGCCAGGTGCCCGCTCCCAGGATCGGCGGGAGCTTCTTCCCGGGCAGCGGCTTCGGCGGATTGGCGACCGGCGCCGGCCATCCCGCGCAGGTGAGCGGCAGGTGCCAGGCGAGCGGGAACGCGGCGCCGGCGCTGGGCGCGATCCGGCGCAGCCGCCGCGTCGTGCTCGCCACCTGTTCCCGCGTCACGGGCCGGGGAAAGTCGAGGCACTCCTTCACGCCGCCGCCCTGCAGGCTCGGGTAGGGGTTGCTACCGGAGGGGGCGAATCCGGAGGCGTCGCCCTTCTCGGCCGCCGTGATGGCCGCCGAGACCTCGGCCCATCGATCGGGCCCCCTCTTGTACTTCTGGAACGCGAGCGACTGCACCTGTGTCCCGTCGTAGCGGGCGTTCACCTTGGGGGCCGGTATGGGGTCCTTGTCCGCCTTGGCGACCAGCGCGCGCCAGCGCTTCTCCAGCCCGGCGTCGGCCCAGTCGAAGAACCGTCCCATCAGGCGCTCGTTGTCGCGGGCGATGGCGTCGAGTTCCCGTTCCCAGTCACGGGCGCCGTGGTTCCCGGTGCCGTCGATGTACATCGTGCGCACCCGGCCGGGAAACAACCGGGCATACGACTGGGCGATGGCGCCGCCGTACGAGGTCCCGATGAAGTTCATCCTGTCCTCGCCGAGCGCCTGCCGTACGGCATCCGCGTCACGGGCGTCGGAGGCTGCGTCCATGTGGTCGAAGAGTTCGGGGTCCGTGTCCCGGCACTTGTTCGCCCTGGTCCGGTTCTCCGCGGCGAGGCGGTCGAATCCGGCCTGGTCGTCCGGGATCGCCGGCGTGGTCAGCGCGCTCCAGTCGCACGCGAGAGCCGGGCTGCCGAGCCCCGGATATCCCCGCGGGTCCCACGTGACGACGTCCATCGACTGACGGATCTCGGCGAAGACCTCGGGCCGGACGGAACGCATGATGGCGATCTGGTCGCCCTGCGGGCCGCCGAAGTTGACCAGCACCGAGCCCTTCTTGACGCCGGTCGCGGGCAGCCGGGCCACCTTCAGGGTGATCTTGCGGCCGCCCGGCTTCGACAGGGCGACCGGCAGGTCCGCGCACTCGATCGCGGACGTGGGCTGTCCCGGGCACGGCTGCCATTCGAGCTGCCGCGGTGCCTGCGCGGGGTTCGGTGGTGCGAGTACGGCCAGGGCCAGAAGAGTTCTGATCATGCTGACACGCTAGGAAGGCGCGGGCCGCGGGGGCAGTCGGCGAAAGTCGTCCGCCGTGTTCACGAAAGTTGACGGATTCCGCGCGGCCACCGGTCAGTAGGGTGACCCGCATGGCCCGACTCGCTCTCGCCGCCGCCGTGGTGATCGCTGACACGACGCTGTTGTGGCTGGCCGGGACGGAGGGCTGGGCACTCGCCGCGTACGCCCTGCTGACGACGCTCGTCATGGTGCTGGTCTCCCGGGCGCCGTTCCTGGCCTTCCTGGTCACGGTGCCGATGGCGTTGTTCTCCGGCGCGTCGCTCGCCCTGCTGGCCTGCACGAGCTATCAGGCCGGACGCCGCAGGCCGGTCGGCCTGGAAGCGGCGCTGACGATCGGCGCGGCCGTCGTCTACCTGGGCATGCTGCTCCTGATCTCGCACCGATCCGCGATCCCGCCCGAGCCGTGGATCGTCCTGGCCCGTGGCGTGGTGCTGGTGGCGTTGCCCATGATGGCCGGTCGCTATCTGGCCCAGCAGGGCGAGCACCTGCGCCGCGAGCGGGAGCTCACCGCCGAGCGGGAGCGGCTGCGCGAGCGGCTGCGCATCGCGCGGGACATGCACGACTCCCTCGGCCACGCGCTCAGCCTGGTGTCGGTGCAGGCGGCGGCGCTGGAGGTGGCCCCGCTGCCCGCGGACCAGCGGCAGACGGTACGGAACCTCGCGAGCGCCGCGCGGGCGGCCGTCGACGAGTTGCACGAGGTGGTGGGCACCTTGCGGCGCGACGACTCACCCGGGCTGGAAGGGATCGAGCAGCTGGTCGCGGAGTTCCGGCGGGCGGGCGTCCCGGTGCGGATCGAACGATCGGGCGTGGCCGGCCGGCTCGGCGGAGCGGCCGCGGCCCATGCCTCCTACCGGGTCGTCCAGGAGGGTCTGACCAACGCCGCGAAACACGCCCCGGGCTCGCCGGTCACCGTGTCGCTCGACTGGCAGCCGGACGCCCTGCTGGTCGCCGTGGGCAACGCGGCCGGCCCCGCACGGACGACGGCCCGGCGTTTCGATGACGAGAGGGTGCCGCCCACCCGGACGACGCCGGCCGGCCACGGGCTGACCGGGCTGTCGGAACGCGTCCGCTCGGCGGGCGGGCTGCTGCGCGTCCACCCGCACCCGCACACGTTCCGCCTGGTCGCGATGTTCCCCGTGACGCGCGGTGCGGTGGAGGAGGCGGCGTGATCAGGGTGCTGATCGCGGACGACGAGCCCCTCATCGTCGCGGGCGTCCGGACGGTGCTGGAGTCGGCCGGCGACATCGTGGTCGTGGCCGGCGTGGCGAACGGCCGGCAGGCCGTGGAGGCCGCCCGCCGCCACCACGTCGACGTGGCGCTCCTCGACATCACCATGCCGGTGCTCGACGGTCTCGCCGCCGCCGCCCGGCTGGCGGGGCCGCGGGTGGTGATGCTCACCGCCTTCGGCGACGAGCGCAACGTACGGCTGGCGCTGCACGCCGGCGTCTCCGGATTCGTCCTGAAGAACTGCGCTCCGGAGGAGCTGATCCGCGCGGTGCGCGCCGCCCACGCGGGGGAGGCGTATCTCTCGCCGGCCGTGACGCGGCAGGTGCTCGGCATGGTCTCGCTCGGCGAGGACGAACGCGGCCGGGAGGCGGCGCGGCGGCTGGCCGTCCTCACGGCCCGCGAGCGGGAGATCCTCGCACTGGTCGGCGAGGGCCTGTCCAACGCCGAGACGGGCAGGCGCGTCCACCTGAGCGAGGCGACCGTCAAGACCTACATGAGCCGCATCCTCGCCAAGCTGGACTGCGCGAACCGGGTGCAGGCGGCGCTGCTGGTCCGTGACGCGGAGTCGCGCGCGGATCGGTGACCGCCGTGGCCAGATCGGCCGGAGGTTCCTGCTTGACCGGGGCAAGGCCGGTCTAATGGACGGCGAATTGGCAACGGCATTTCACGAGAATTCGCCGAGTTTATCGGCAGGCTTTCACGCCTTCGTTATCGCAGGTCAGGAAGTCTGCTTGAGGTATCTTGTTGATACCTGGAGGTGATATTGGACGAGTCGGCGCGTTTGACCGTCGTGCTCCGCCCCGTGCGAGGCGGTAACGCCTTCGAGGAGACCGTGGAGCGCCTGCTGCAGGTGATCAAGCTCGGCGTGGTCGCGCCGGGGCACAAACTGCCCCCCGAGCGAGAGCTCGCCGTACTGCTCGGCATCAGCCGGGTGACGCTTCGCGAGGCGATCAGGTCGCTGTCCGACGCGGGCTTCCTCGACGTCCGGCGCGGCCGGTACGGCGGCGCATTCGTGATCTACCAGGCGCCGCCTCCCCGCCATGGCGACCTGCGCAAGGCGCTGGACGAGATGGGCTCGGGCGAGCTGGCCGACGCCCTCACGTTCCGGATGGCCGTGGAATGCGGCGCGGCGCGGGTGCTCGCGGGCGAGCCGCTCACCCAGGCCCGGCGCGCCACGTTGCGCCGTCGCCTCGCCGACGTCAACCGGGCCGGTCCCGGCGACTACCGGCGGCTCGACACCGCCTTCCACCTGTCGATCGCCGAACTCACCGGCTCCCCGCTGCTCGCCGGGGCCTGCGCCGACGCCCGGCTGCGGGTGACCGACCTGCTCAACGCGATCCCGGTGCTCCAGCCCAACATCGACCACGCCGCGACCCAGCACGAGGCGATCGTGTCCGCGATCCTGGCGGGCGATCCGGAGGCCGCCGTCCGGGCGGTCGTGGAGCATCTCGACGGCACCGCGGCCCTGTTGCGCGGCTTCCTCGCCTGACACGGCGTCTACCATCGGGAATGGGGCGAGACATGGGGGACTGGTTCGTAGCACGCATCGTGGACACCGGTCGGCTGCCGCTGTTCTGCTTCTTCACCTCTCTGATCATCGCCTTCGTGTTCACCCGGATCAACGTACGGCTGATCAGGGCCCAGGTGCGGTGGTGGTTCAAGAACGTCAACGTCGGCGAGATCCATGTCCACCACGTCGTGTTCGGGGTGGTGCTGATGCTGTTCGGCGGGGTCTCCGGGCTGGTGGTCTCCGGCATCTCCGAGGGGTGGTACGCCGTCACGGCGTCGATCTTCGGGGTGGGCGCGGCCCTGGTGCTCGACGAGTTCGCGCTGATCCTGCACCTGCGCGACGTGTACTGGATGGAGGAGGGACGCGCCTCCGTCGACGCGGTCTTCGTGGCCGTCGCGGTGACCGGCCTGCTGCTGACCGGGCTGCGCCCGCTCGGCTGGGAGATGCCCGTGACCCTCCCGCAGGGGCCGCTGCTCGCCGGGACCGTCCTGGTGGTCAACCTCGTGCTCGCGGTGGTGACGCTGCTCAAGGGCAAGATCTGGACCGGCCTGGTGGGGTTGTTCGTCCCGGTCCTGCTGGTGGTGGGCGCGGTACGGCTGGCCAGGCCGGGCTCCCCGTGGGCGCACTGGTTCTTCGCCCCTGGCGCGTTACGCCCGAGACCGGGCAAGATGGTGCGGGCGGTGGGCAGGGAGGACCGCTGGCGACGACCGGTCATCCGTGTCAAGATCGCAGTCCAGGAGTTCGTCTCCGGACGGCACGACCTGCCGTCACCGCGCCGGATCAAGCGCCACTGATGTGGAATCATACGCTTCGGAAAGCGTTTCCCACGCTACGACGACGGGAGCAGCATGCCGCGTGACGCCACGCTCGAAGATGTCGCCAAGCACGCCGGCGTCTCGCTGGCCACCGCGTCACGGGTGCTCAACGGCAGCACCCGGCAGGTCGGCAGGGAACTGCGCGAGCGCGTGGAGCACGCGGCGACCGAGCTGGGCTACACCACCAACCGCGCCGCGCAGGCCCTCGCCCGCAGCGCCAGCGACATCCTCGGCCTGGTGGTCCACGATCTGTCCGACCCCTACTTCGCGGTCCTCGCCAACGCGGTCGTCCGCGCCGCGGACATGCACGGGCTCTCGGTCATGGTCGGCACGACCTTCCGCGACCCCGAGGCCGAGATCGGCTACGTCGCCACCCTGCGGGCGCAGCGCGTCCGGGCGATCGTGCTGGCCGGCAGCCGGATCGACGACGCCGCGATGACCGAGCGGCTGCGGGCCGAACTCGACCGCTACCGGGGCACCGGCGGCCGCGCCGCCCTGATCGGTCAGGATCTGCTCGGCGTCGACACGGTCGTGCCCGACAACCACGCCGGAGCCGGTGAGCTGGCCCGCTCCCTGGCCGGGCTCGGCCACACCCGCTTCGCCGTGCTCACCGGCCCCGCCACGCTGCTCACCGCCGCGGACCGGGTCGCCGGGTTCGCCGAAGGTCTCGCCTCGCTCGGGCTGCCCGCACCCCTGCTGTTCCCCGGCCCCTTCGACCGCGACGGCGGTTACGCGGCCGCGCAGCGACTGCTGGCCGCGGACACCGATGTGACCTGCGTCTTCGCGGTCAACGACGTGATGGCCGTGGGCGCGCTCGCGGCCCTGCGCGACGGCGGCTGCGAGGTGCCCGGCCGCATCTCGGTGGCCGGCTTCGACGACATCCCGACCCTGCGCGACCTCACCCCGGCCCTCACCACGGTACGGCTGCCGCTCGCCGACATGGGCCGCCGCGCGGTCGCCCTGGCCCTCGGCACCGTCCCCATCGTGGCCGAGCCCGCCGAGACCGAGGTCGTCCTGCGTGAGAGCACCAGAAGCCTCCTGGAGGACGCATGAGTTCCGTGCCCGTGCCGAGGCCCGCGCGGACGTGGCCGTTCGCGGTGAGCACGCTCGGGATGCCGGGGCTCGGGCTCGCCGAGGCCTGCCGGCTCGCGGAGGAGACCGGGTGCGACGGTCTGGAACTGCGCGCCCATCCCGACACCGGCGTGCACACGGGGCTCGACGCGGCCGGGCGCGCCTCGGCCAGGACGACGCTCGCCGAGGCCGGGTTGCAGGCGCTCGCCCTGGCCGGGTACGTGCGCATCGCCTCGCCCGATCCCGACGACGAGGTGCTCGCGGCACTGCGCGCCGAGGTGAGCCTTGCCGCCGACCTGGGGGCGGGCTATGTCCGAATGTTCCCGGGATTCGCTGGTTCCAGTGCTGAAGACGCCGAGGAACTGGTGGCCCGGCGGCTCGCAGAGATCGCCCCTTTCGCCCGGCGAGCCGGGGTCCGGGTGCTGATCGAGACCCACGACTCGCACAGCACGGGCTCCGCCGTACGGCGGCTGCTGGAGGCGGCGGCGTTGCCCGACGTGACCGGGGCCGTGTGGGACACCCTGCACACCTGGCGGAGCGGTGAAGCTCCGCAGGCCACGTTCGACGCCCTGCGCGACCATCTCGGCTATGTCCAGACGAAGGATGCCGCCTCGGCGACGGACACCACTCCCGTCCCCATGGGCGAGGGCGGCGTTCCGCTGACCGCCGTCCGCGAGGTGCTGGTGGCGGGCGGTTATCCGGGCTGGATCTCGCTGGAGTGGGAGCGCACCTGGTATCCGGAGGTGGCCCCGGTAGAGGAGATCATTCCCGCCGCCCGCGCCTGGGCGAAGGCCCCGTCCTAGCGGACCCGGGCCGCACCTGCGGGTGATCTAGGCGGGCGCGGATCTTAGGACCGGAGCACGTGGACCTGCCTGGAATGCGTTTGTGCGCGCGGCCGCGATCCGCGAAGGTACGGGGATGCGTGAGATTCTTCTGCTCCCCGGCGGTGGACGGACGAGCCGGGACTGGGAGCGCGCGGCGCCCGTCCTGCGGGCGGCGGGCCTGCGCACCGTCGCGATTGAGTTGCCCGAGATGGGCACGTGGTCGTGGCCGGGCGCGCTCACCGCCGTCGCCGCGGCGATCGAGGAGCACGGCATGGACCGGCCGGTCGTGGCAGGGCACTCGCTCGGCGGGCTGGTCGCCGCGCTCTGGGCCACCGAGCATCCCGAATGCCCGCTGGCCGTGAACCTCGACGGGCACACCAACCCGACGGGCCCGTACGAGGGGGTCGACCCAGAGAAGAGCGAGCGGATCATGCGTGACTTCCTCACCGCGGAGGCCACCGATCCGGACCTGGCTCACCTGGTCGCCCAGATGGACGTGCTCGACCTGTTCGCGACGTACCGGGCGGCTCGATGCCCGCTGCTGGTCGTCTCCTCGACGGCGACGGAGCTGGAGGAGATGCTGCCGCCGGACGTCGCGGAGGTGTTCGCCGCCTACCGGCGCGGCTTCGCCAGGGAACTCGCCGCGACCGCCGCGGTCACGCCCCTGCTGACCCTCGCCGATGTGCCGACCGGGCACTACGTGCACGTGGAGGCGCCGGAGGAGGTCGCACGGCTGATCGTGCGGGGCGCGGAATCTAGGTGACCGGAGGCGCGCCCGGCCGGCCTTGAGGCCGCCAGGCGCACGGCCGGTGCCCCTGCTCTTCCCGGCGGTGTGGCGCCTCGCGATCCCGCGTACGGGCGTTGGCGGGTCCTTTCGTCGGCGACGGCGTCCTTCCGGCTGCCGACGCTACCCCTTGATCGGGGCCTTCTCCTCCGGCGGCGAGATGCCGCCGGAGCCGCAATCAGCAACCTGCGTTGACTAATTCGTATTAGTCAACTAAGGTTGCTTGCAGCCCGGTGCCGAGATCCTGGGCTCTTCATCACCACTCGCTCACGCCTGCCACACCGGAAAGGCGAGACGTTGACATCTTCCCCCTCGTGAACGAGGGGGATTCCCACGGTCGCCCGTGAGGTTTCCTGCTTCACCGCCAACCGCCCGCCAGAGAGGGAACCCGCTCCTTGAGGTCTTACGTCGGCTCCACAGGCGTTTCACCTCTCCGCCAGCCCAGCGGCGAGGATGTTCTTCGCCGCGTTCACA
>NZ_JAKNTW010000044.1 GCF_022213955.1 Dolomitihabitans soli
CATCACCGCTACCGATGACCCGCAACTCCTGTGGTCGTGCGGCTGGTACCGGGTAACTCCTACCGACCGAAAAGCTAATGCATCATGCACTATGGGTGCGGGCGACAACAGGTCCCGCGGAGTCTGGGACTGCGACTGGCAAACGGACATCTGGATGGACTGGCAGCATTCCAGCTGGTCGAAAAGTAATACGTGTGACACTTACCTAAATCACGTAACCACCATTCAAGAGTAGAAGTTGTTGCCGTTCGGCTCTGCCTGCGGGTAGAGCCGAACGCTACACCGTAAGGGAATAGTCAATTGTCCAACGGATTCGCAGTCGAAGACCTGGCGCAGGGATATGGAGTCACCCCGTTCATCAATGGACTCACCTTCGACATAAGCCAAGGAATCGTTGGCCTGCTAGGGCCGAATGGCGCAGGGAAGACAACACTGCTGCGTACCGTGGCGACTGTTCTTCCCCCCAGGGGGGGTACCGTCACCGTACTTGGTCGGAAACTTGAACGCAAGAAAGATATTCTGACGGCCAGAAGAAGGCTGGGCTATCTCCCGCAAGATTTCGGATACTATCCTTCTTTCACCGTTTATGAATTTGTGCGTTATTGTGCTTGGCTGCGCAGAATTCCGCGGAGGCGAGTGCGGGAGGCGACCATGACCGCGTTGGAGTCCGTTGATCTAGCCGACAAGGCCAGGGTGCGTATGAAAGCGCTGTCCGGCGGAATGCTGCGTCGGGCGGGGATCGCCCAGGCGGTCGTGGGTGACGTCGGTCTAGTACTCCTGGACGAGCCCACGGTGGGCCTCGACCCCGAGCAACGCCTTGCCTTTCGGCAGCTGATCCGGACGCTGTCAGATCGGGCCACCATCGTGTTGAGCACGCACCTGGTCGAGGATGTCGCCGCGGTGTGTGATCGGCTGGCAATCATGTCGGATGGGCGCATCGTCTACACCGGGACACCAGCAGAATTGGCGGCCAGTTCGGCGCCGAACGCGCAAGGGGATACTGCGATCGAGAGAGGCTACATCTCGGTGTTGAGGGACGGGGCAGCAAACAGGTGATCAGGGTCTTGGGCATTGAGCTACGCAGATCTCCGATGGCCTGGCTGGCTACTCCACTACTAGCGGGTGCCCTCATAGTCCTGATCCAGGACAAAACATTCTGGCAGTTCATCTGGCCGCAAGCGAGCGTGCGAGCAGCGTCCGTAGTCACCACGGTCTTCGGGATGGCCGCCGCCGCCGCGGCAGCCTGGTCCGCCCAGCGCGACCATCAAGGCCGAATGCACGAGCTGCTCGCCGGAGCGGCCCGCCCGCGATGGCAGGCACAGGCGGTGCATCTGGCGGGCACGCTCGTCTACGTGACTCTCCCCCTGGTCGTCGTCTCGCTGGTCGTCGCCGCCATCACCTCCCCCGGCGCCCCAGCGGGCTTCCTGTGGCCGGGCTATCTCCTGCTTGCCTTGAGCGCTCTGGTCGTCTGTACGGCGCTCGGCCATACCGTGGGAAACCTGATGCGCAGCAGGCTCGCCGCTCCTCTGGCGGCCACGATCGCCTTCGTTCTGTTGTTCCTGCTGCGAGCCATGGTTCCTAGCTTCGGGCCGGCACTCGTTGAGCCAAGTCCCTCCGCCGTGCTGAGCCGGATGTTGCTAGGCGTCGCCTGCGTGGCCGCCGCTCTTCTATCAGGCCATGACTCCACAGTTCGCGGCAGGCGCCTACTCCATCACCGTGGATTGACATGGGGGCTGCCGCTGGTCGCGGGTTTGATCGTCGTGATCGCCACCGGGCCGATGCAGCAACTCCGCCCGTCCCCTCCAGATCCGGTATGCGCGCCAGTGCCCGCTGGCCCGCGGGTGTGCGTCTGGCCGGAGAACGCGGCCTACCTCGGCGCGGTGCAGACCGCTGTGGCGCGCGTGGCGCAAGTAACGACGGGAATCATTCCTCAGCCCGATCTCGTCCTCGATGCTGGGCTTGCCATACCCCACGGCAAGCGCATCATCGTTATCGAGGTGGACGGTGGCCTGACAGAGGAATCGTTCATCCAGATGATGGCCTTCACCGTCTTCGACCGCAGCCGAGATTGCGTGGCGCGAAGTCGGCAAGAGTTCCAGCCCGTGGACGCAGCGCGGAACCAACTGGTCACCTGGATAAGAGCCGCAGCCTGGCAAGGGCTTGGTGATCCTCGATACGATGCCAGCACCATGACCACCGACGACCGACGACAGGTGTCCGCCATACTTGGCAGGCCCCGTTCCGAACAGGTGGCCTGGGCCCGGGAAAGGTGGTCCGTGATTGATGGGTGCCGACGCTGATCTCGTACCTCCAAAAGACCCTCCGTTGGCTGTCCAGAAGGCGGAGCTGCACTTGCCGGGGCCTAGCGGTATGAACACCCGTCAGCGCGTTGAGGAGGATTCGGTCGCACTCGCCGATGAGACACCGAGATGGGCCGATGTGCTCGGTGTCCTCCGTGCCCGCAGCTCGGGGGTCACGGTGATCGCTCTTGTGTGCTTGTGTGTTGCGACGTCGATCTGGGGCCGTTCGGAAGTCGAACTGCCGACGATGGCTTCAGGAATGGCCGAAACGCTCCCGCTGGCCGTGCTCATTCCCCTGCCGTACGCCTGTGTCGTGTCGTTAGCGCTCAGGAGCGCCATGGCGGACTTCGATCTCGTCGCGGCGCGTTCGATGCGCCTGATCGATTTCGCGTTCCTTTCATGGACGCTGATCGCGGCGATATCTCTGTTGTCGCTCGGCGTCACCCTCGCCGATGCCACTGTCCTGCTGCCACTCGTGCTGCGGAACACCCTGTGGTGGACTGGGATCGCCTGTGTATCTGTCTGGCTGTTCGGTAGATCACTGGGTTGGGTGCTGCCCGTGACGCTGCTGGTACCGCTCTACGAGTCGGCGAGAGGCGGAGATGAGTCAGCGGTGTCGTGGGGGGTGCCCAGGTTGCCTGTGGACTCGCTGTGGTCGTGGACCGCGACGGGTTTGGCAGTGATCGCTGGGACAGTGCTTGTGCTCTACTGCGAAGGCTGGCCGCGCAGGCAATTTGCTCGGCTACGCAGGCGACCGACTGGTTGACTGTGGCGTTCCCCCGGGTGGGGTGTTCACGAGTAGGGCTGACCAGGAGGACAATAGGGGTCGAGAAGATCGCTTCCCGATGGGGCGATGATCGTTTCCCGTACTTGCCGCGCCGCCCTGCCACCGCCCGATCCTCGTCGACGGGGGAAAGACGAGTGGATAGGTGTTCATGGAGGGGCTGGCCTGGCGCGGCAGAGGCGGTGGCGCATCGCGTCTCAACTTCGCGAGTTCGACCTGAGGCGAACCGGCCACGTTTTATGCAGTACGTCGCCTGCTATGGCGCGCCTGGCAGGTCCCCGCGGCGAATACGCTGGTCGAGCTCCCAAAGCGCCGTCTTGTCGTCGTCGTAACGCAGCGACTCGTATGCGGCCTGATACGGCAGCCACTGTGTGTCTCGATGCTCCGAGGAGAGCACTATCTGGGCCTTTTCTCGGGTTACGTCACAGGCGAAGAAGTGCTTGGGCACGATATAGAGGTTGTCGGGCCAGAGCTTGCTCGCCGCAAAGCAACTCTTCTCTACTCCGCTTACCATGTCGAGCTTGAACAGCGGTCCTCCCGCGGGCAGACCGGTCTCCTCGGCGAACTCGCGACGGGCCGCGCTCTCCAGATCCTCGCCTTCCTCGACGCCGCCGGCCACGCTCTGCCAATGAGAATCATCCGCTCTCTGGAAAAGAGCGTATTCCGGCATACCTGCAGTTATCCGAAAAGGAAAAACGAGCACGGTGTAGGGCTGGCGCATATGGCGTGTCCGATCTAAGAGGCAATGTCCTTGGATGTTCCGAGCAGCGGGAGAGTGACAGCTCAGCGATTACTCCCTGACGATGGACGGTCTCTTCTCTCCCGGTCCACGGGCCGCCGGCACCTCCACCTTGCGTCGCTGGCAGCGGCTCATCCTCAACAAGCAGTTCGCGATCTTACTGGGGTCTGCCGGTGCAACACCGCTGTCGAGCCATCCGGCGGTCTGCAGTCGCGAAGGTGGAGCTGTGCTCGGCTGTGAGGGGTCAGTTGCAGATGTGTCTCTTCACGCGAGCTGCAAAGCCATCTACAGAAAACTCAGCCCCCGCTCGGCCATCACTCCTTGCAGAGCCGCAGCGATGGCCTGGACGACGGCGGCGGCCGGATGGCCGGACAGATCCGCGTGGGGCCAGTTCTCCGGGTCGTCGGCCAACTCCCGGGGAGAGCGGGAACGCCCGCGGCCTCCAACCATGACAAACGACTCCTTTCGGTAGATGTCGTCGCCCTCCGTAACGGCAGGTTGTCCTGCCGCTATGGATGGGGTGTGACTCTCGACGCGGAAACCTCGCACGCGATCACCGGCTACCGGCCGCAACAGGCCCCGCCAGAATGGGAACAGATCGCCGGGCACGTGCGCATGCTGGTCGCCGCCAGCGCCGACCGCTCCCCCTACCGAGTGCAGCGGCTGCTCACCGCGACCACCCGGCTGGCCGTGTGGTGTCACCGCTCCGGCCTGCCCGATGACCCGGAAGTGTGGCTGCGGCACGAGACGATCGACGCGTTCGTCCTGACCGGCTGCACCGACCTGGCCCCAAGCTCGGCGCAGACCTACCGGTCCTGGCTGCGGCACATGCGCGCCACGCTCGCCTGGCTGGAACGCGGCGAACAGGCGCCGCCGCCGATGAAGGCCCCAAGAAGGTCAGCCCGCCGTACTCGCCGGCCCAGTTCGGCCGCCTTCGCGGCTGGGCCGAACGCCTGCCCGGCCAGGCCAGAGGCGACGCGCTGGCGTTGATGGCGCTCGCCTGCGGCTGCGGTCTGACCTCTGGGGAAGTGGCCGCCGTCCGCACCAGGCATCTGCGCATCCTGGACTGCGGCGCGGTCGTGGTGACCGTCCCCGGCACAGACCGGTTGATCGTCTGCCGCGCAGCCTGGGAGGACATCCTGGCCTACGCCGCCGACCAGCCCGGCGACCGGTTCGTATTCCGGCCCAGGCGCACCGCCCGGCACGCCAAGAACCTGTTCAGCTCCTGGACAGCCCGCCACACCCCGACCGGCGGCCTGCCCGCCCTGTCGGTGCGCCGGCTGCGCTCCTCCTGGATCGTCGAACTGCTGAGCGCCCGCATCGACCTGGGCGTGGTGGCCGCCGCGGCCGGGATGAGCACCTCCGCGCTGGCCCGCTACCAAATTTCGTCCCCGCCTTGGACGAGCCCACCGCGGTCGCACTGCTGCGCGGCAGGCCCGGCCCACCCGGGCTGCCCATCGCCGCGCGCGGTGCTGACCTGCCTGCTGCTGTCCATCAACCACACCGGCAAGGCCACACTCGTCGAGGCCTGGCGGATCGCCGCGTTCTGCCTGACCGCCGCCGCACGCCACCGGCTCGGCCTGCCCGACATCAACCCCGAAGATATCCACCAGGTGCTCGCCTCCTCCCGCCGCTTCTACCGGGTCTTCGACCGGCTGACCACCGTGCTGGATCCAGCCCGCCACGATCGGCGCGCCCGCCTGCCCCAGCATCAGGCCGACGCGCTGGCCACCGCCTGGGAGGATGACGACCCAGCACACTCGCATAAGCGGGAACTGCTGCAGGACATCGTCACCGCGCTGGTGCTCACCCCAGTGCGCTGGGCCAAAGGCCGGGGCCACCTCCGCCACTTCCGCGGCGACGTCGGCATCGACACCACCGCCACCCCGGTCTTCGCCCGCCCACCCCACGCCCGCCGCTCCACCGGCGAACTCATCGCCTCCACCGAGATCACCGCAGGCCGGCACCACTCGGCCGGCAACGGCCCACCCGAGTACGGCTACAGCGCCACCCTCACCGTCGCCGCCCGCACCCGCTGACCGCCCGCCTGCAGGCGCAGGCCAACACCGCACCCACCTCCACCCCCCGACACCAGCGGCAACACCGACGGGCGATCGCGGTGGACGGCAAAGCACTGCGCGGCGCACGCCTGGCCCCGGGCGCCACCGTACATCTGCTCGCGGCCCTCGACCACACCTCCGGCCTGGTACTCGCCCAGACCGACGTGGACGGCAAAACCAACGAGATCACCCGATTCCAGCCCTTACTGGAGGGCATCGACCTGGACGGATGCGTCATCACCGCCGACGCCCTGCACACCCAGCGCGATCACGCCACCTTCCGGGTGGAGCAGAAGAACGCCCACTACGTGCTGATCGTGAAGAAGAACCAGCCCACCCTGCACACCCAGCTCAAGCGACTGCTGTGCAAACACGTCCCCATCGGCGATCGCCGGCGTGACCGTGGACACGGCCGCGACGAACGCCGCACCCGGAAGGTCCTCACCGTCAAAACCGGGCTGCTGTTCCCCCACACCATCCAAGCCATCCAGATCAAAACGCCAGGTCAGGAACATCAAGAGCGGCAAATGGCGGACCGTCACCGTCTACGCCATCACCAGCCTGCCCACCCTCCAGGCCGCCCCCGCCGACCTCGCAACCTGGATCCGTGGCCACCGGAGCATCGAAAACAGACTCCACCACGTCCGCGACGCCACCTACGGTGAAGACCACTCCCAAGCCCGCACCGGAAACGCACCCCGCAACATGGCCGCCCTGCGCAACCTCGCCATCGGCGCCCTGCGTCTGACCGGCGCAGCCAACCTTGCTCAGGCCATCCGCCGACTCTCCCGCGACGCCACCCGCACCCTGCCCATCCTCGGTCTCACGTGATCAACAAGCGTTCAACCGACTTTGCCGGGGCCCTGGGACCAGGCCAAGTCCAAGGACTTCCACGTCGGTTAACCAAGTTCGCCAGCCAGTCCGGCGTTCTTGATCCAGCGGCCCCATCGGGCACTTCGCTCAAACTGCGCGGCTATCGTCTTGCCCGATGGCAGAGTGCCATCCGGATGGCGATGAACCTGCGCCCACTGCCATGCTGCGCGATGAAGGTCGACGACTCCGAGGGCACGAGAACGGACGGAACCATCAACTGAGGCGAGATTCTGGATCGACTCCTCGACGTGGTGGCGTTCCGATCCTGCCAAATCCACGTTGACGGATACGGGTACCGCGACACGGCGGATCTGGGACATGAGGAGTTCGTAGCTGCCGATCAGCGCAGCCGAGGGCCAGGCGGCGATGATGCGGCCTACGATGCTGGGCTCGGCGACGGCGACGTTGGCACCGAGACTGGCAAGGCTGCCGATGATAAGTAGGCTCCAGGCCAGCAGCCCTCCCCGGGACCCGTACCGGTTGGCCAGAAGGATCGACATCGAAGCGACGACGATAGTGCCGTCCACAGCGAGCGGGATGAGCACGGCCGCCAGCTGGTCCTCACCGTGACGGAGGCACAGCTCATGCATGTGCCGAAACGAGACGACTGCGGCGATCAACGCGAGAATCGCAACCGACGCTACGGTGGTCCGCTGGATTCGACATACAGCCAAACGAGAAGGCTCCATGCATGCTCACCGCCCCTGACCAGGGAGAACGAGTCGGGTGGTCGCCGTGAACGGCATGTACGTATCGTGGGTGTCCCCCCTCGGACACACACCGCACGCACATGTGGGGGTTCCGGTTCAACCCGGGCCTCCACATACTGCTTTTCGGGGTAATACGTGAGCTTCAGGCCGAGCTTGGCGTAGAGGTCGGCCTTGTCGTCCGAGTCCGCCCCGCCGACCAGCCGCACCAGATCCCCGACCTCCTCGATCATCGACCTGATCTCCTCAACGCTGATGCGTTGCGCGGCTGGCAGGGCCGCGGCTTCTCCTTCCAAGCGGGCGCGTTCGCTTTTGGTCTCATTGATCCAGGAGGCGATCTCGATCGGGTCGCCTCCTGCGTCAAGCGCGGACCGGTACTGGTTGAGTTTCCGATCGCACTGGCCCAGGCGTTTCCGCAGGTCATGGAGTGCGGCTTCGTTGGGATCGACGACTTGCTCGGCCATGGCCGCGATCGTGCGTTCCAGCGAGTCCGGCCCGAACGCGGTCCCCAGCCAGCCGTCGACCTCGTCGAGAATCTCCGCCTCCCGCAAGTAGACGACCTTGGGATGGTCGAGGTCGTTCACGATGGCGTACTGCTCGGGGAAGCGGCACCGGTAGTACGCCTGCCGGTTGTTCCAGTTGCCCTGCATCCGGCGCTCGCAGTACCCGCAGAACAGAACCCCCCGGAAGGCATACGGACGCGGGGTCGGGTGCGGACGCTGGCTGTACTGGCCCCTGGCACGCGTGGCGAGGACCTCCTGCACGCGCTGAAACTCCTCGACGCTCACGATCACGTCATGGACGGGATGCTCCGACCAGATCCACGTGTCCTTCGTGTTCCACCGCTGCTTGGTCGTCGTCCCCAGCGCGACATTCTCGACGTCCAGCAGGACCTCGTCCTTGCGCTGCTTGTTCCAGACCTGGTGACCCGTGTAGCGCGGGTTGGTGAGAATGACCCGGACGGCGTACTTCGACCACGCCCGCTGATCGCGATGCTTGTTCCGCCCAGGATCACTGGCCGACGGCGACGCAACGCCCTGCCGCGTCAGATCCTCCGCGATGTCCAGATAGCCCCGCCCCTTGAGGAACTCCCTGAAGATCCACCGCACCACGCGCGAGGTGACCGGATCAGCCTCAAGCCGCCGCAACCTCCGCCCGTCGGCCGCCTTGCTGGGGTGCGGGTGCGGCCCGGCATCGGCGAGCACATACCCGTACGGCGGACGCCCACCCAGGAACCTGCCCTCCGTCGCCGTGATCGCCGCCATGGCGGCCCGCACCCGGATCTTGATCCGGTTCCGCTCCCCCTTCGACAACCCGCCGAAGACACCCATGATCATGTCGTGGGCCTCATTCACCGGATCGATCGGCCCGCCAACCTCGGGCACCCACAACGGCACCCCAAAGTGCTCGAACAACGGGAAGGTGAGGCTGTACTGGTTCCCGTAGAACGCCCGCTGCGGCTCCCCGATCACCACCGCGTCGAAGCCCCGCAACGGATCCTTCAACTCCTCGATCAACGCCGCCGCGTACGGCCGAAGCTGCCAGGGGATTGAGCGGGACTTATCGACGTCGAAGAACTCCGCGACGACCTCCCCGCCCCGCGAGTCGATCAGCGCCCGCGCCCGATGCAACTGCCAGGCCCTTGATGCCTCCGGGTCCTGGTTGTCCTCGGTCGACACCCGGCCATAGAAGCCGAACCTGATCGTCATTTCCCCTGCTCCTTCACGGTCTGTGGCTGCCTGACGCGGGAAGCGGCCTTGAGCAGGATCCGCAGCAACACGCCGGCCGCGCCGGGGGTGAGCCGCAACTCCTCCCCCGGCACAACCACACGCAGCCCACGACCTGCCCCGCTCACGACCAGCCCCAACTCGGAACGAGTCCCCACGCCCACCAGCGACCGGTCCGGGCCCTACGGGCCCACCCACCCCCGGCGGTCCTACATGACCGCTCACCTCGATGATCAATGTCAACCACGGTCTGGACACGACCTCCCGCCCGTCCAGCCACACGCGGTTGTCCACAGCCTGTGGACAACGAAGAGAACCATCGCTCGTACGCCGTCGTGCTACCGGGGAACGTGACCCTCAACCCTCTTCACCCCGCTTGCGCAGAATGAGAAGGTCCTCGTGGGCCCCGGCACACCCCACGAGCCCCTTCTCCTGGTTCCTCCGGGCCTCCAGCATCTGGAAGAACGACGCCCGATTCACCAACCCGCCATCACGCAACCCGCACAGCAACGCCACCAAGCGGTGCGCGAGCACCAGGCCGGCCGCCTCCGCGCTCTCGATGACCTGACCGGGAAGGTCCACAAGCCGCCCGCCGACCCGGATCGGCCGAACCGTGATCGCGACGACTCCGCCCGGCCGCAGCAGATCGCCACATCCCGCGAGGATCCGCCCGAAGCCTTCCATCAGCTCAGGCAACCTCTGGTGAGCGAGGTTGCCCTTGTCCGTGGAGTAACGATGGTTCCACTTCTGAACCGGACCACCGCCACCGTCCCGAGTCCCCGAACGGATATGCCCATGGGTCTGAGCCCCGTAAGGCGGAGAGGTCAGCACCAGCGCGGCCTTGTCCCGGAAACTCGTAAACACGGCCGCGATGTTCCGCGCGTCCCCACAGGCCACCTGGGCAATCCCCGTCGCCCCTTGAGAGCGGGCGTGCTGGATGTTGGCGGCGGTGAGTCCGGCGAAGTCCGCCTCGTACTCCATCCCCACCGCATCCCGCCCCAGGTGCATCGCCTCCACCAAGGTGGTCCCGATCCCGCACATCGGATCCACCACCAATTCACCCGGCTCGGTGAACGCGGAAATGACCTCGAAGGCGATCGACGGAAGCATCTTGCCCGGATGCCTCATCGATTCCGCCACATACCGGCCACGCCGCTGCACCCGCGACTGCAGCTGACCCGTCGCCAGCACCGACGACAGAACCTTCTCGTTCATCGGGCGCCTCCGGCAGTACGCGCGAACAGGCAGACATCCGCGTGAACCGACACCACCGGCGGCAGCTCCCCAGACTGAGCACAGCGAAGCTGCGCCAGTTCCGCCGGACCAGACTGGACAACGAGTGCGTCCCCTTCGATCGGGACGCGCAGCGCGATGACGTGCTGGACGTAGGCGAGCCCGGCACGCGCCGCGCGATGGATGATCCCCGGCGCGAGGTCCACCAGCCTGCCCCGCTCATGCCGGGCTGTAGTGATCACCGCCAAGTGACCCCCCGGCGCGAGAACGCGCCGCGCATCATCCAGAAACCGGCCGACCTGTGGCACCCCGAGCGTCGGCGGCTCCGCCCTGCACGGAGGACAAGACACCCCGGCCGAGCCGACCGCTCGCCCGGCTTCCGGATACGGCGGAAGCGCCGCGATCAGCAACTCAACCCGGCCCTCCAAACCGCACAGCGCTTCCCGGAGCTCGTGCGGCCCATGCGGGCGCAGCCTCACCGCCGCCCGCTGGTCCGCCGGAAGCTCCTGTCGCAGACGGCCGGCGAGGTGCTGCGCGACCGGGAAACGGGTAACGCACCCGATCCCCATCCGCCCCATCTCGGCCGCCGCGACGAGCACCACCTCGCTCGTCGTGAAGACGTCCGCGACGATCCCACCCGAACGCGTGCAGGCCCCGATCAGATGCCGCGCAAGCTCCCGCCCCACGGCCTGGCGATGCCGCCCGCACACCACCTCGGCAGCGGGACGATCCTTGACGTTGGCCCCTACGGGCGTGATGTCGGAACACAACCACACCGAGAGCGGCAACAACCGCCTCTCAGCACCCCGCGAGCCCTTCGGCCGCGGCCCTTCGCTCTTGCTCAATCGACGGTGACCCGAGACGGCCACCCGCTCCCATGCACTGAAACACCAGCTGATCACAGCAGGTTGGAATCTCCCCTTGTAGTCCTTCCTTCAGCCTCGGTCCTACCCTCCTTCTGCGCGACCCGCCGCTTGGTGTGGAGTCGTCTGCGGACCACCGTCCCGGGCCATGTGCTCGCCGTCGACGTCCCCTTTCGCGGTCGTGAACAGCCGTTGCATGCCATCGGGTGCCCTCTCCCCGGCGTATTCGGCCAGCGACCGGCCGGTCTTGCGTTCCAGCCCGGACGGTAGCCCCTGGAGACAGGCGTGGGCGCCGGCGAGTAACCGTACCTCCCGTCGCCGGAACCGGCCCTTCACCTGGGCGAACGCGTCATCCAATCCGGCCTGCAGACGAGGCGCGTCGAGGTGTTCTGCTCTGGCCAACGCGGCCAACGCATGATCTTCAGTTCCATCACACCTGAATGATCACAGCGGTGGCCGTCTGCGCGTCACTCGAGTAGGCGTATGCCCCGGCATGCGTACCCATGCGGGGCCATGGACAGGAATGAACCGGTAGAGCGGGTAGATCTACCCCACATCCCGATCTACGACTGGAGTACTGGTCGGACGACCAGCTCGTGGGTGCCGCGACTCACATTGGTCTTCGTCACTTGCTGATGAGGCGCTGATCAACAAAGCTCTATGGGACGACGGGATGGAGCGCGCATTGTCTGACCTGACTGACGACAGCTCAGCCACAAGACCGGTCACGGTCACACCAACACGGCGGCACGGAGCCCGGTGGGAACGGCAGGAGATCAATGACCTCCTCATCGAGCTAAGAGCGGGGATACCTCTTGAGGAAATCGCACACCGGCACGAGCGCACGACTGGTGGCATCCAGTCACGCCTGTCCGCGTTGATTCCTCCTACAGAGGGTGTGGACGCCGCCGATGCCTACAACTGGCATCGAACACATCTCGATCGCATCCTGAGCATCTGGCAGACCATCACCGGTACCCGCTTAAACGCCGACTGGCACGCGAGGTTTCATGCCCGACCAGAGATCGCTGACTTGTTACGTTATCCGGACGACAAGCTTGAGCGGGCGGGCCAGGCATTGCTGGAAAACCTCGGCCGCTTGCCGTTGACGCAATGGACAGTGGAATGCTCCTGGCCAGGACTGGGCCTGCTCGACCTGAGCTGGGATGCGCTCCAAGGCGCCGATGAGGACACCCTTATCCAAGTCCGCGAGCTGCCGGCAGCGGCGATCAGTGGTGTCATAGACTGGCGTCGTCGTGATGTCCTCGCGCGCAGGCTCGGCTTGTACGACTATCAACCACAGTCGTTGGAAACCGTCGGGGCAGCGCTCGGGGTGAGCGCAACGCGAGCACGTCAACTCCAAGAAAAGGCCATGCTGCGCCTCCATGCCGAACACCGGCTGCCGTGGGCAATCGACCACGTCCGTGGCGCCATCAAACAGGTGCTGAAGCAGGCCGCCAACGCCGCAATCGGTACTTCCGAGTGCTTGCTCAATCTATCTGAGGCCGCGCTGCCGAACACGAATCCACGCCTGGCCGTGCGGTTCATGGCCATACTCACCAAGTACGGCCAGATAGAAAGCAGACATCTCGCGGCGGAGGTTACCAGCATCCTCGCCCGCCGACGTGAAGAAGAAGTGCAGCAAATCCGGCAGGAAAGTGTAGTAGGGCGGGCTACTGCCCGCTGCGCCGAGATTCTCGACGCGGTTGCGTGGGCGCCCGAATTGGGCGCTCCTCCAGACTTTTACCAGGTACGAGCGCAACGTGCAGTCAACGAACGGGAACACAGCGGCCTGTGGCACGCTCCTAAGCTGGGCCGGGAAGTGGCCTACGAGTCGATTCTAGAACTTCGGGTGATCAAGCTCTTCGATCTCGCCCACCAGATCGCCTGGTACTGTGAGCAACCTGTGGCTATTCCCTATCGATTCAATGGTAAGGAACGCACCTACTATCCGGACCTCCTCGCCGTGACGAATGACCAGCGGTGCTTCCTGATCGAGGTCAAACCGCGATTTGAGATGGCCACGTCGATCAACCGCGTTAAGTTCAACGCAATGCGCCAATACTGCGCCGAGCGCGGATGGGGCCACGTCGTGACCGACGGCGTTCGCCATATGCGGCAGTTGGAGAGCCGGATAGTAGATCCGACGACCATGAAGCGACTGACCAGCGCCCTGATAGAACGAGATCTATATTGGCCGGATATCCTGCGCTTGCGTAAGAACGGGCCGCTGACGAACAGCGACATCGCCGCTGCCGTCATTCAACAGGGCTGGGACTTCCAACTCGGCCCGTACTACTTGTCGATGGGCCCCTCTCGGGTGCTGTGATGCACCATGGAACTGAACTACTGGTAGTACTCCAGTCGTAGATCGGGATGTGGGGTAGATCTACCCGCTCTACCGGTTCATTCCTGTCCATGGCCCCGCATGGGTACGCATGCCGGGGCATACGCCTACTCGAGTGACGCGCAGACGGCCACCGCTGTGATCATTCAGGTGTGATGGAACTGAAGATCATGCGTTGGCCGCGTTGGCCAGAGCAGAACACCTCGACGCGCCTCGTCTGCAGGCCGGATTGGATGACGCGTTCGCCCAGGTGAAGGGTCGGTTCCGGCGACGGGAGGTACGTTTGCGCGCCCGCGCCTGTCTGGAGTACTAGGAAAACTTTGACGGGCCGCTCGGTGGTGCGCTTATCCGCAGGTCAGCCATCTGTTGGCGAGCTTGGCGTGATCTTTTAGCGCGCCTTCGGGGGATGTCTCTCGCTACTGGTCAGGCGCTCGATGGAGCGTCTGCGGCAAATCTCTGGTGTCTGCATTTCATCCTTTGCCATCCCAAGTTCTTCCCATTCGGTGGTCGAGACCTGGATCGACCACACCAGCACGACCCACGGGGAGACTCCATGGCCCTCAGCCTGCAGGACAACGCAACCTCGAAGAGCTTCAACGACAACGCCCTAAGCGCGGCGGACAGGACGTTCCAGCTCCTGATCACCGGGCCGAGTCCGCTCTCGGTAGACGGCCGTCTCATCGGTCACGGAGCGCCGATGCGTTCGATCGATCTCGGTGAGTTGAAGGCTTTGCTACTCGCACCGCATGCCGACGACGAGCTGAAGGATGCCGTCTGGGCGCACCTCGTGCGACGTTCTCGGTGCGACGGTCCAGCGTGGGTGATCGGGTGTGTGGGGGTGGCGATGCCGGGGCTGAAGAATTTGGCCTCGCGGACCACCCAGGGCTGCCCGGTGCACGTGGTCGACGACGTCGTCTCGGAGATGGTGACGAGCTTCGTCGCGCAGCTCGGCCGGATCGATCTCGACCGGCCGAACATCCTGCCCCGGCTGTTGATGTGGGCGAGGAAAGGGGCGCTTCGGGCGAGAGCGCGTGAGATCGCTTCCGTCGAGTTGTGCGGCGAGACGCCGGAACAGGTGGCTGTGGTTCCGCAACAGGTGATCGCGGAGCCGTTCCTGGTGCTCGCCGAGGCTGTCCGGTGTCGGGTCGTCACCTGCGATGAGGCGAAGCTGATCAATGCGACGCGCCTGGAAGGCCAGGCATTGCGGGCGTACGCGGAGCGGTCGGGAGTCCCGGCGGATCGGCTGTACAAGCGGCGGCGGGTGGCCGAAGCGCGATTGGCGCGAGCGATCGAGGAGGGTCAAGTCTCGGTCAGCTGCGACGGGCTGGGCTCCAATTTCGGGAGCTGAGTCGGTGGTTCATGCATATCAGCCGTGATCACGGCTCGGGGTGGAGTTCCGGGGGCGATCGCCCGTTCCCATCAGGCCAATCGTCCCTCGTCCTTTGAAGGAGGACACCCATCCCGGACCGCTCCGGGCCTGTGATCACGGCTGGCTGCCCGTTCAGGACCTCTCGTTCTTGGGAGCCATGTCATGAAGCCGTCTCGGCCGTCTCGGCCTTGTCCGTTGTTCGTTGTCCGGGTTCCGGCAGGGGTGAGCTGGACTCGGCGTGGTGTCGCGTCGCTGATGTGGACGGGCGGATGCACGGTGGCCGCGCTGACCGTGCCGGGGATCGCCGAGGCGATGACCGCGCTGGCCGACGCCTCGCTCGACCAGGTCATCACCAACCTGCGGAACGTGGTGGTCGGGTTGCTCGTCGGACTGGCCACGCTGTTCTTCACCATTGGGGGAGTCCGCTACATCCTGGCCGGCGGAGACCCCGGAGAGGTCGAGGCCGCCAAGAAGACGCTGCGGTACGGGGCGCTCGGGTACGGGGTGGCGGTGCTCGCGCCGGTCCTGGTGCAGATTCTGCAGCGGATCGTGGGGGCCTGACATGGCCCGCACCCACCGAGGGGCGGTCGGGCTGCTCGTCTTCTTGGCGCTCGGCGCCGCGCTCGCCTCGGTACTGATCAGCGGACGCGCGCTCGCCTCATCCTCGGCACCAAGTACACCGCCTTCACCGGCTCCCACCGCAACGCCTTCTCATGCTCCCAGCCCGACGCCGTCGCCTTCGGCCGTGGCGCCGGAGCAGGAGTGCGGGTTCATCGACGCGGCCTGTGAAGCACGCCAAGCGGTCAATGGGTGGTTCACGCATCTGGTGGAGTCGGCGTCCAAGCCGGTGTTCACGATGCTCGGGTCGACCGTACTGGCGACGCCGGAGTTGAACTCCCCGGGGATGGCACGAGCCCGGCAGCTGTGGGAGGTGTCGCGGACGATCGCGAACACCTGCTTCGTGCTGCTGGTGACGGCCGCGGGCGTGATGCTCATGGCCGGGCAGGCGCTACCCGGGGAGAGTTCGGCGCGGGAACTGCTGCCACGGCTGGTGTGGGCGTTCCTGGCCGCGAACCTGAGTCTGGTCGCGATCAGGTACGCGATCACCTTGGCGAACGGGCTGAGCCAGGCGTTCCTGGCTGACGGGGCAAGCCGAATCGACCCGGAATCGGTGTTCAAGGTCATCAACGGGACGATCCTGGCGGGGATCGCCACTCACGGCGTGTTCTTCGACCTCGCGACTGGAACCATTCGCTCGATCGCCAGCCCGAGCTGGGACGTCGAAATCCTCGACGCCGCCGCAGGAGTCCGCCTCTGGTGTGTCAACGAGGCCGGCCGCTCCCGCCTGCACGCCGACCGTGGCGGTTCCCCGCTCCCTCTCCCCGATATCCCGCCCGGCGTCATCTCTGCCCTGTCCCTGTCACCGGACGCCTCCCTCGCGGTCATAATGATCAACTCTGCGGCGAGACCAGCAGAGCTAGCGGTCTTGGACTTGGCCCGCCAGGAGTTCCGATATCTCACCGACACCCGACCCCCCGCGCTGCACGTCATCGACCCCATCGCCCCCGAGCTGATCACCTACCCGGCCCGTGATGGACGCGGCGTCCACGCCCTGCTCTACCGCCCGGACGGCCCAGGCCCTCACCCGGTCCTGCTCTCCATCCACGGCGGTCCGGAATCCCAGGAACGCCCCATCTACGCCCGCTCTGGCCTGTACCAGCACCTCCTCCACCAGGGAATCGCCATCCTGGCCCCCAACTTCGCCGGATCCACCGGCTATGGCACCGCCCACCAGAAACTCATCTACCGCGACTGGGGAGGCATCGACCTCGACGACCTGGACCACGGCATCAAATACTTGCACACCCTCGACTGGGCCGACCCGAACCGCCTTGCCGTCATGGGCGTTTCCTACGGTGGCTTCGCTGCGCTGTCCTGCCTGGCCCGCCTGCGATACCCATGGGCCGCGGGGGTCTCCATCTGCGGCCCGAGCAACCTCCTTACCTTGGCGAAGGCGTCACCACCCACCTGGAAGGCGTTCGTCGCAACCGTCCTCGGTGACCCCGACACCCGCGCTGAACACCTACTAGAGCGCAGCCCCGTCACTCACGCCGACGGCATCAACGCTCCCCTGTTCGTCATCCAGGGCGCCCACGACCCACGTGTCCCCCAGGCCGAATCCGACCAGATCGTCACCCGCCTGCGCGAACGCGGCGTCGAAGTCCGCTACGACATCTATCCCGACGAAGGCCACGGCTTCACCAACCGCGCCAACGAACTGACCGCGTACGAGGCAATCAGCGCCTTCCTCCACACCCACCTGATCGCCACCACCGCCGACCACTCCGAACCGCTCCGCGTGGGCTGATGACCCCCAAAGCGAACGGTGCCCACCCGTAGACCGGATGGGCACCGTCGCACGCTACCTAGGGTTCAGACGTCACCGTTCGCCCGTGACGCACCGCCGTCCGGCCCTCCGACGGCGGACCGGAGGAGTAGCGGGCTGGGGCGGTGCTGGGCCCGCATCTCGCGCACGTTGTCGCCGAGGGCGTCGAGGGCGCAGTCGAGGCTGACGTCGAAGCTGCAGTCCTCGTCGCTGTCGACGTAGACGAAGGTCACGTCGCACATCAGCGCGAACAGCTTCGCCCGCACGTCATCGCCGTACCCCGGATAGAGCCCTTCGAGGACGGTCCCGAAGTCAACTGCGCTCATGTTCGCCATTCCTCCGGTGGAGCGTTCTGCGTACGCCGGAGGGCAGCCTGATAGCAGCAGGCCGACCTCCCCTCATCCCGCTGCACCGTCCGCACACTCGACGTTCCTGGCCTTGAGCTCGAGGTAGGCCCACACCGTGTGCCCGGTCTCTGGCCTACCGATCCGGGAGAGCTGTACGGCAAGCACCTTGACGATCGGGAGCCCAAGCCCGCCCGCGCTCGGCCCCTGCTCGGCCTGTTGACGCTTGAACCGCGGGATCCCGGCTCCACCGAGGTCACAAACCCCGAGGTAGGCCGGGCCGTGGTCGGGGAGACGGACCTCCACTCCGAACCAGCCTTCGGGGTGGCCGGACCGGGTATGCCGCAAGGCATTAGTCGCGAGTTCGGACACGATGAGCCCAGCGTCGTTCTCGCGACCCGTTCCGGCGAACAACGCCTCGACCATGCGCCGGGCGTGCCTGACCTGCTCGATTTCTCCAGGGAACACGCACCGCCACGCCATCCGCTCGGGCGTGCGCATCCATTCGTGTCGTTCCGGCGGTTTCGTCGTTCCGATCATCCGCAGCGTTCCTTCTATGGTCGTCGGCCGTCGCAGCCGGGCGGATGCGACGGGCCCATGGGGACCCGACTCCGCGTCATGGGTCAAGCCGTCCAGTACATGTGGGACCTCCTGCCTGAGGTGGGCGGCGCGCCTGTCGCGTGTCAGCACAGCCTGCCCATGTCCTCTCTTCGCTCGGAGAACGGACTCGACCAGCCGGCGTGCGCTCGCTGGGATGTCCTCGGCCGCCATCATCCAGACGAGGTTGAGAAGGGCAATCTGCGCGACTGGGACAGCGAGCGCCAAGGTCCGCGACGCTGCGGTGTCCGAATCAGGTTCATAGTGCGGTGCCTCAAGCCGCCCGTTCGAATGCGGGTCTGGTCACCGAAAGTGAACACCTGCGAACGGAGGTTGTCAGGAAGAGAATGGAGGAGGTTGCAGGAGGACCCTCAGCTACCGGCGTATAGGTGAGCCCAGATGAGCGAAAATGGCGTCAGGCCCGGCTGGGCGGAGGATATTCGCGCGAAGCGGCTCCGCCGGTGCTGGACTCAGAACGAATTGGCACGACAACTCGAGCTCGCGGCTGATCCCAGGACACGCGCCGCCCTACCGAGCCGAAGCTCGATCATCCGGGAGGTCCGCTTTCATGAAGCAGGAACCCACCAGCCCGGCCCTGTGTACGCCGAGCTCTACCGACGTGTATGGACGCGGAACCCGCAACCGCCGCCAGAATCACAATCCGAGCTGCCCAGCGACCACCTTGCCCTGGCTTGGACAGTAGGAAGGCTCAACCAGCGCGTGGACCGCCGGACCCTCTTGCAACTGGCCGCGACCGCCACAGCGGCCACAACACTCGACCCAGCACAACGCCTCATGCGAGCCCTGGCCGGCGACCACCGGCCGGACGATACGACGATCGCTCACCTCGAAGACCGAACACGGGGCTTCCACCGCCTCGAAGAACACATTCCCGCAAAATCCCTCTACCCGGCACTGATCGCCCACTTGAACGAGGTAAGCGCGCTGTTGGAAAGCGGCCTTCCGGACGACCACCGGCACCGGTTGGCGGTGGTGGCCGGGGAGAGCGCCGTCCTGGCTGCATGGTTCGCCTGGGAGCAGGGGGACGAGCAAATGACCGCCTCGCATACCCGGCTGGCCAACCTCGCCGCAAAGCACACGAACGATGCCGCCATCAGCGCCTGCATGGCGGGATACCGCTCGTATATGGCGGCTGGGAACCGCGCCCGCAGCACTCGGCTCATTTGGTGGGGGCTCGACCGGATCGGCGAGGGTGATCGCGCAACGCGGGCATGGTTGCTGGCCCGCCACGCCGAGGAGACGGCGCTCCTCGGTGACTACCGTGGCGCGTTGTGCTCGATCCGCGAAGCGATGGATATCTATGCTGGCGCAGACATCAACGCCCGTCCGTGGACGTGCTTCCTCGACCCGGGGCGCTTCGCGTCCATGAGCCTTACCGTCTACTCGCGACTCCGGCGCCAGGACGATTCCGTCGCCGCCATGGACGAGATCGCGCTACACCTCGGGCCGGCGACCGAGCTCAAGAAGTTGTGCGTCGTCAAGGCCGAGATGGCGCTCGCACAGTGCCGCCTCGGAGATGTCACCGAGGCGATCAACTCCGCACGGTCCGCCCTCGACGCCACGACCGCGATGGGGTTCCCGCTCGGCTGGGAGCGTCTCGACATCGTCGCCGCGGAACTCACGCCCTCACGAACCCAGGTCGCCAGGGACTTCCGCACCGAATACGCCGCTACTCGCCCTTCGCGGAAACAGCCGTCTCTTCTGTGACCCAGTTCAGGTAGCCGGCAAGGCCGCCCTCGATCGGGACAGCCACGATCTCCGGCGTCTCATAGGAGTGGGCTTCCCTGACGACCACGATGAGGTCATCAAGCCGGGCCGCAGCGGTCTTCATGAGGATCAAGTACTCCTCGTTCCGCTGGATCTCGCCCTTCCACCAGTAGGTAGAGACGATCGGGCCGCTGATCTGGGCACCGGCCGCCGCGCGGCTCTCGACCGCCGCATTGACGATGCGCTCGGCCTCTTCGCGGGTTCCGGCGGTCACGTGAACTTCGACATGGCGGGTCATGGCTCCGAGCGTACGTCCCTGAAACGATCACCTCCTCTGACCTCCTCTATCCGGATCGGCCTCCTTCGCCTTGACTGGCGGCAGCAATCGCCATCCCAGTGCCGGAACGGAGCCTCAGCGTGACCCTGCTCGGAGTTCCTTGCCGCCGTCCAACCGCCTCCTCGAGGGCGACTCGGTGGGCACCACTTCGCCCTCTCGGACGGCACGGCACATGACTACCCGGCTTGGTGCCGACCCGCGCGCGCTGGAATTCCACGATGGGGCGCGTTGGAGAGGAAAGGATGGGACCACGCGCACCTCAGGGCCCTTGACGATGCGGGCCAGTATCCCGGAGGTGGATCCGCCAACGGATTCCTCTGGCGACAGCGGCTTCTACCAGAGAGAAGGCAGCATGTTGGAAACGATGAGCGCCGACGAGCTTCGCAGTGCGCTGGTCGAGAAGATCGCAGCCCGGCACCAGGCGCTGGGCTTGGCCTTGCCGGCTGAGGTCGAGCGGGCACTACGGGCGGTGCCCCGTCATCTGTTCACGGGCGACGCCGACCTGCACGCTGCCTACGAAGACACTGCGATCATCACCAAGCGCAACGAGCGGGGCATCTCCATGAGCTCGGTGTCGGCACCCTGGCTCCAGGCGATGATGCTGGGCCAGGCCGAAATCAAGCCCGGCGACCGGGTTTTGGAGGTGGGGTCCGGCGGCTACAACGCGGCATTGATCCGAGAGGTCGTCGGGCCGACGGGTTCGGTGACCACGATCGACATCGACCCTGAGGTCACCGGCCGCGCCGGACAGTCTCTGGCAGATGCGGGATACACCGACGTGGAGGTGATCTGCGCTGACGCCGAGTTCGAGATCGAACCGGGCAGAAAGTTCGACGCAATCATCGTCACGGTCGGCTCGTGGGACATTCCCCCGGCCTGGCCATCGCAGCTCGCCGAAGGCGGGCGGCTCGTCGTCCCGCTGCGCACCAAGGGCCTGACCAGATCCTGGGTCCTTGAACATCAGGGCGGCACGCTGGTAAGCCGGGGACATCAAACGTGCGGGTTCGTGCCGATGCAGGGAGCAGGAGCCCACCATGGCACCGCGATCCCGCTGCTGGACAAAGACGACGATTACGCCGTCGGGCTGTGGCTCGACGAACAGGAGAACATCGACCCGGCAGCGCTGTCCGGCATCCTGGGCCTGCCCCGCGTGGAGGTGTGGACCGGCATCACCGTGGACACCGGGATCCGGTTCAGCGATCAGGACCTATGGCTCGCCACGACCCTGCCCAGCTTCAGCTTGATCACCGCGTCGCAGAAAGCGCTCGACGACGGCATCGTGGCGCTGCCATGGCGGTACGGCACACCAGCGTTCGTGGACGGTCCGAACCTGGCCTACCGCGCCAAGCCCCGCGCTCTTGACGGCGCAGTCTTCGAGTTCGGTGCGTTCGCACACGGCCCGCAGGCGGAACAATCCGCCCAGCGGTTGGCCGGACAGATCGCCACATGGGATCAGGCCGGTCGGCCGGAACCCCGCCTGTCGGTCCACCCGGTGGCCACGCCGAACGCCGAACTACCAGCCGGGCACGTGCTGGACAAGAAGCACGCCCGTCTCGTGATCGCCTGGCCAACGGCCAGGTAGCCCCACCCTTCCCCATCGAAAGGATCCTGTGATGGAGCCGAGCGAATTCACGCTCAACGTCCGCCTCGTGAATGCCGCGCCCATGATCATCGGCGCCGACAGCGAGGACTGCACCAGCGACAACTGCGGTGACACCCCCGGCAGTGCCGGCATCGCCAACTGCTAACACCCATCAGGTGTTCCCGGCCATGCGGAACATGGCCGGGACCCCCTCCGGAACGGAGGACCGGCCAGATGCATCCCTTGCGAGCTGTGGACGCCGCCGTCATCCGCGTCGCCGCCTACCCCGAGGGCCTGTCCCTGCCGCCGTGGCCCGACCTCACCGGCGACGACGTCAGCAGTGGGGCCGACTGGATCGGAGAGGTCTGGCCGTTGCCAGACGTACGCGAAGCCGTCACGATCGCGAGTCCCGATCTGGCCCGCGTCCTCACCGCGTTATGTGAGAACCCGGAGGCATTCCGGCCGCGTCAAATCCGTCGCGCGGCCGAGGCGCTGATGCGCTATCTCCTGCGGTGGACGAGCCGCGCCACACCGTTCGGTCTGTTCGCCGGAATCGCCCCTGTGACCATGGCCCCCACCTCCTCGATCGTGTTCGGTGAGCGGCATACCGCCGTCCACCGACCGGACTCCATGTGGCTCACCGACGCGATCAGAACTCTGGAAGATCAGCCGGCCCTGCTGCGGACGCTGCCGGTCATGACGAACAACCTGGGATTCGTGCGGGGCGCCGACTGGGTGCTGTCCCACCAGCCCTGCGCGGAGGGCCCGGTATCGGACGTGTCCGTGCGCCACACCGCAGCGGTCCGCATGGTCCTTCAACAGGCCGCCACACCGGTCGTTTTCGGTGATCTCCTGGCAAAGCTGGCCGCTGAGTCTCCCCAGACACCGGTCACGGTCATCGAGGAAATGCTCACCGAGTTGGTGCGCTTGCGGATCCTGCTCACCAGCCTGCGACCGCCGATGACCGTCACCGACCCTCTCACCCACATCACCGCCCAACTGCATGGACGGGAAGCCATCCCCATCACCCTGGATCCGGGACCGCGTCTGGCGGTCGGTCTACGGTTGGACTGCTCGATCAGCCTCCCTCCCCGCGTGATCGCTGAAGTTGAGGCAGCCGCCGCTATCCTGCTCCGGCTGGCCCCGGGGCGGCCCACGTGGCGGGCCTACCACACCGCGTTCCTCGACCGTTATGGTCCAGGAGCTCTCGTGGGGATCAGGGAACTCCTGGACCCTGATAGAGGGCTCGGCTACCCCGCCGGGTACCGGGGCTCGCCCTTCACCAACGACCCTGCGCCGACGCGCAGAGATGTCACGTTGGCCGCCATGGCCCACAAGGCCGCCCTGGATGGGTACGCGGAGCTGGTCCTCACCGAGGACATGGTGACCGAGTTGGAGACCGCCGGCGGCAGCGCAGCGCCGGTCCCGCACACGGAGTTGCGGGTCCGCCTCAACGCCCCCACCCCCACCGCGTTGGACACCGGGGCCTTCACCCTCACCGTGGCATGCGCGTCGCGGCACGCCGGGACGTCGGTCGGCCGGTTCCTACATCTTCTTCATGCCGCAGACCGGAACCGGATCATTGAGGCATACCGTCGCCTTCCGACCGGCACGGCCGGTGCGATGGCTGTGCAGTTGTCGATCCCTCCACTGTTCGCCCGCACGGACGCCCTGGCCCGGACTCCGAAGGTCCTGCCGGTGCTGTCGCTGGGGGAGCATCGTCACCCGCAGGACTCGTCGATCGATCTCGATGACCTGGCGGTCACCGCTGACGCCCGCCGCCTGGTCCTGGTGTCGCTGACGCGCGGATGTGCCGTGGAGCCGTTGCTGCTGAACGCGATCGACCTACGTCGCGGCGCCCACCCACTGGCCCGGTTCCTGTGCGAAGTCAGCACCGCGACCTCGACACCCTGCACCACCTTCGCGTGGGGCCGCGTCGCCGACCGGTTCGCGTTCCTCCCGCGCGTCCGCTACGGCCGCACGGTCCTCAGCCCGGCTTGGTGGAACCTCACCGCCACAGCCCTGCCCGCGAGGGACACCACCACCCGGGAATGGGTCAAGCAGTTCCAGGAGCACCGGCACGCCCGCCATATTCCGGACGTGGTGCGGTTCGGCGACGATGACGTGCTGATCCGGCTGGACCTGACCCAGGGCGCGCACCTGGCGTTGCTGCGCCGCCACCTGGACCGGACCGGCAGGGCGAGGCTGACCGAGGACGGGACCGACGACGGCTGGATCGGCGGGCGCCCCCACGAGATCGTCGTCCCTCTCGCATCCGGCGCTCCGCCCCGCCCATTGGCGCGACCGCTGCGGCCTGAACGGATCCACCACGGTCCCGGCCACCTGCCGGGGGGATCACCGTGGCTGTACGCGAAGCTGTTCGCGCACCCGGGACGCCAGACCGAATTGCTCACCACCTTTCTGCCGGATCTGTTCGCCGACTGGGAGCATGGCGCGCCCGATGACTGGTGGTTCATCCGCTACGGCACCCCCGCACCGCACCTGCGGGTCCGATTTCAACTGCATGACGGCGACCGGTACGGCCCCGCCGCCCGATCGCTCGGCCAGTGGGCAAGCACCATTGCCCGAGCTGGTTTGCTTCGTGATCTCTGCCTGGACACCTACCGGCCCGAGACCGGCCGATTCGGCACCGGCCCCGCCCTGGCCGCCGCCGAGGGTGTGTTCGCCGCCGACTCCGCAGTCGCGGTCGCGCAGTTGCGCGCCACGGAGAACGCCCAGGCCGCGACTGCGGTCAGCTTGGTCGACCTCGCGGCGGGCTTCCTGGGCATCGACGGCTTGGCCTGGCTCGTGGAGCACCTCGCCCACGGCGGGCCTAAGGCGCTCGATCGGGCTGTTGTGGGGCAGGCCCTTCGTCCAGCGAACATTCCGCCCGAACTGCTCGAGCGACGCCGTACAGCCCTTGCCGCCTACCGGGCACTGCTCGACGCCACCGACGTGAACGCCGTTATGGGCGACCTGCTGCATCTTCACCACGCCCGCATGATCGGGATCGATACCGAGTCGGAGCGGACCTGTCTGCGGTTGGCCCGGTCCCTCGCCCAGAGCCGGATCACACGAGGAGAAGGGAGCGGCAAATCGACATCCACCAGCGGGCCCGTCACCGTGCCGACGGCATAGCCCGGCAACTCAAGACACCTCATCCGACCGGGCCGCCGGTCCAGTCACTCAGCGGCGGAGCCGTCGGGATCGCGCTCCTTCACATCGAACGTGCCATCACGGGCAACGCGGGGTGGCAGGAGGCGCACGACTGGCTGAGCGCAGCGACCCGAGATGAAGTCACCATGGGGGTGGGCGCCTGCCTCTACCACGGGGCGCCCGCGCTCGCCTTCGCATTCCACCCCACCCCCCACCCGGGATACCGACCCGCGCAGGCGGCCCTCGACGAAGGCATCGCAGCCCTCACCCGCGACCGGCTCGCCGCAGCGTCCCAGCGTCTGGCGCGGGGCGAGCGGCCCGCTCTGGCCGAGTTCGACCTGATCAGCGGTCTCACCGGTCTCAGCGCACACCTGTGGAGACGTGACCCCGGCGGCGACCTGGTCAAGGACGTGTTGGCCTACCTCGTCCGCCTCACCGAACCGGTGGACGGCCTGCCGGGCTGGTGGACGATGTCCTCATCCCGGCGCGCCACACAAGCCCCTCCTGGCGGGCACGGCAACAACGGGATGGCCCACGGCATCGCCGGGCCATTGGCGCTGCTGTCGCTCACCGCCAGAGCCGGCCTGATCGTGCCAGGCCAGATAGAGGCCATCGGCCGGATCTGCACCTGGCTGGACAACTGGCAGCACGATCACCTCGGCGCCCCTTGGTGGCCCGAAACGATCACCCTCGCCGAGCTCCAGCGGGGCCGGACCACCCAACCCGGGCCATTGCGCCCATCCTGGTGCTACGGCACCCCCGGCCTGGCCCGCGCCCAGCAACTGGCGGCCCTCGCAACCGACGACACCACCCGCCGGGTCACGGCCGAGTCCGCCCTGACCGGTTGCCTCAACGACCCGCGCCAGCTACGGCGGATCGTCGACCATGGCCTGTGCCACGGCTCGGCGGGAGTGTTCATGACCGTGGCCGCCTTCGCGGCCGACGCGATTGCCCCGTACGCCCTGCCGATGTCCCTCGTCACCGACCTGCTGCTGGACGGCCCTGCCGCGACCAACGCACCACCTGGGTTTCTGGCCGGAAACGCCGGCTATGGGCTGGCCCTCCAAGCCCTTGCCGACGGCGCGCCACCCACCACCACCTGGGACACCTGCCTCCTGCTCCGCTGACTGGAATGGAGTAATCCGTGCAGCCTGATCTCTGGCGGCAAGCCAACGTCACTTTCGCCGACCGCTCTGCCGCCGAACACCTCGCCGCCTCAAGCATCGGCCCGGTCTTACAAAACGCCGAGGACCACGGGCTACTCTCCGCTTGGTTCTTTATCCGCAAAGCGCAGTGGCGGTTCCGATGGCTGCCCACCAGCCCCGCGGCCCACGAAACGGTCCTGCACACCTTGGCCCAGGCCGGCGAGTCGATGACATGGACCTCTACCGTCTGCGAGTTCGAGCCCGTCGCCTTCGGCGGAGAGGCTGGCATGGACGTCGCGTGCACGCTCTTCCATGCCGACAGTCGTCATCTGCTGCGCAGGCTGGAAGCCGACCAGCTACTTGGCCGACGGGAGACCTCGATCCTGCTGTGCAGCACGCTGCTGCGCGGCGCCGGTCTGGACTGGTTCGAGCAGGGCGACGTATGGGCCCGAGTCGCCGACCTGCGCCCACATGAGACCGCCATCCCCGCCGACCCCAATCACGCCCGACAGCTCCGCGACGCAATGCGCACGCTCATGACCACCAACACCCAGGCCTTGTGCGACCCCGTGGAAGAAGGGCCTCTGTCGGGCTGTCAAGCATGGATCACCGCCTTCACCGAAGCCGGCCAAGCCCTCGCGTACCTGAACCACCACGGCGAGTTGGAACGCGGTCTACGAGCCGTTCTCGCCCACCACCTCATCTTCCATTTCAACCGTGCGGGCCTCAACGGAGCGGACCAGGCCACCATGGCCGCTCTCGCGACGCAGGTCGTCTTCCACGAGGGCGTCGCACACGATCCGATTCCACCCGAGCACCTGGCTGTAGTGGAGGAGGCGGCCATACCCCTCCACGACCCGCACCCCGGTACCCGACCCACACCCGCGAAGACCATCCAATGCAGCACTCACACCATTGGAACCGCGCTTCCCCCTGATCGCGCGTGGCGAGCTTTGCCCGTAGGCGGCCTATGGCAGGGCTCCGATACGCCATCTCCCGCAGGTACGCCGAGAAGGCCGCCGCGGGTGTGGAGCGACCTCAAGCACGCAGACCGAGAGAACGGCGGGCGAGCTCTCTCGCGGCCGGAGGCAACTGCCGATTAATCGCCAGGGCCTGTAGAGCGCTATTGCCGGCAACCGTGTCGACAGAGAGTAGTTCCTCCGCGGCTTGGACTCTATGGAGCGGTTGGGCGGCGCGGTCGTCGACGAGCTCCGCGAGAAAGCTCTTCCCCTGCTCTGGAACTCGTTCCGCGACAGCAACCGCTAGCCGGAGACGATCGGCACTCGCGACCTTGGCCGAGCGGATCAACTCGCCGATCCCTGAAGGGGTGACGGTTCCAGGCGCATGTTGAATGAACGCCGCCGCGACTGCAGCCCTAGTCTTCAACGGAGCGGTCGGATCTCCAATGAACTCCATGCTGATAAGGCCTGCCCAATCCTCCTTCTGTACATCGATCAGCCAGGACCAGCCGTTCTTCGGAAGAAGCCGACGCGCCTCGGCGTAGCCGGCTTCGAAGCATTGCTGGACGAGTTCCGCTGCAGCTCGATGACGCAGTTCGACGGGCAAGCCCTTGGTAGCCATCACGTAGCAGATTCCGACGAGGTACTCGGATCGAGTGGCTTGGCCTACCCACCCTGTACCGGACGTGACGCGCGCCAGTTCCTTGCTGAAGGAGCTGGGCTTGGTAATCAGCCACTCGGCGGCAGAGGCCGCGGCACCGCCACGCATCCAGCAGACTTGAATCGCGATCAGGCGGACCGCATTCGGAAGGCTCTCGTCAGCCATCCTGACCAGGGACGAAGCGATCGATTCGTCAGGAACGCGGCGCTTCGCAGGTGCGTCGCAACCAGGAAGAAGCAGGTCAGTCACGTGATTCTCCTCGACAAGAGGGGGATGATCTGGGGAGACATTGGCCGCTGCACCATCATGCCTCACCAGGGCGTCTCAAAGATCAAATGGGCGGGCAGATCGGAACCTTCACAAGAGGTGCACCTATACGCAGCAGGACAACGGATCCTCTGCTGGCCCGGTAGCAACGATCAGCCCAACCGCGAGTTCCGAGAGCCGGGCACAAGTGCCGCTATGGGCCTTTCTGCCCGGCAACGTCGCCAAGCCCTTGTTGATAAATCATGAGGTGCTTCGAGACTACGAGGACAAGCGCGTCGCGAGTGCAGTGACCTCGCGGTGCAACGTCCGCAATTCGTCTCCGGTAGGGGCGAGTTCGTACGAGTGGTAATGGCAGGCCGCGCTGAGAGCTCCCCAGGCTCCCGCCGCAGTCCGTGCGGTCTCCCTGTCGGTATAGGACGTCAGGCACAACAGTTGCGCCCGCATAGTGCACATTTCGACTCCGGGGGCCACCCGTTTCCAGAAGGCAGCCAGGACTTCCTCTAGCGCGAGCCGGATGAGGAAGGCTGCCGCGCGGGGCCACAGCCCGGGAACGCCCGGTGAGGTGTCGGTGGAGCGCCCGCGAAGTAGTAGGGCGGCGTGGTTCAGCAGGTCCATGTCAGCGCTCCTCCTTAAGCTTGCGGGTCAACCGCCCGACCAGCTCGATCGGGTCGTTGCCGGTCCCGCGCAGCCCTTCACGCCCGGCTCCGTGGAGGCAGGCTGCGTAGACGGTGGCCGCCCATCCGCCGTAGGTCTGGCGCAGCCAGCCGATGACATCGCCAGCTCTGCGAATGTCGCCGAACAAGGCAAGCGCGGCGATCTGGTTGAGTTTCCTGGCCGAAGCCACCGCGCTTTCGATCTCGCCATAGCCGACGCCAGCGGCGACGAGCCTGCGCCTGGTCAGGCCTAGGAAGGCCGCCTCGATAGCGACTCGGCACAGTCCGGGCACCACAGTGTCGGCCACGCCAATCGGCAATCCGGGGGTGCGGGCCAGGTCGCGAGCGTCGCGCAGCGCCCGGTTGATCGGGTCGTTCGTCTCCACCACCGAAACGATCGAGCGTTCCTTCCGCATGACCTCCAAGATCGTGGCAGGCAGCGTGAGTCTCGTGACGGCGTCGGACAACCGCGTGTCATGGGTGAACACGATCACCTGACGAGTCTGCGCGACCATGGACAGCGTCTTGGCCAGGCCGTCCACCTTGCCGGGATCCATGGACTGCACTGGATCATCGATGACCACGAAGCGGAACGGGCTCTCTGGCGTGGCCGTCCTCGGCAGGAACAACGACAGGGCCAATGCGTGCAGCTCGCCCTGACTCATCACGCCCAAGCCGGCTGCGGGGGCGTCATCGACCGTCACGTCGAGCTGCAAACGGCGCATGTTGCCGGTGCCGGTGAGCTGGATCGGCCCAAGGCTGACGTTGCTCTCCTGCCGCAGAGCCTGCCAGTAGAGTGCGCTCTGCTGGGCGTGCGGCGTCATTCGCTCGTTCCGGATCTCGTCGTGGACGCGACGCAGCCACGCCACGGCCTTCTTGGCCTCGGCGTGCCGAGGCTTGGCGGCGACGCCCACACGAGCCGCGCTTACCCAGGCGGCGAGGGCGACGGCGCCATGCCGCCACACCTCATCCAGCCCAGCCAGGCGCGACCGCGCCTCCTGCACGGCGTCGGTGCCTACCTCCCGCAGTCGTCTTGCCCCTTCCTCGAATCGCCGGGCGAGCTCGGTGTCGTCACCGAGCTCTTGACATGCCTGCAAAGCGGACCAAGCCTCCCCCACCGGCGCGGGCAGTCGTGCAGGTGCCACACCGACCAGTCCGAGCAGCGCCTCGCGTGCGGCACGTCGTTCGGCGTGAGCGCGGTCGGCCGCCGCGGCCTCGTCGCGAAGCCGCACGATCTCCCGCTCGGCCTGCTCGGCCCAGGCGGCATCGATCCGCTGTGGTGCGGCACAGACCGGGCACGAGTCGTCGAGCGGCCGACGAGTGTGGTGGGCCAGGGCGCGGTGGAAGAGGTCGACACGGTGTCTGGCGTCCTCGGCGTCGGAGCCGTTGAGCGCCACGACGGCTCTGGTTGCCGCAAGCAGTCGCTGTGCTGCCTCCTGTACGGCTGACGCCTGCGGGAAGGTGAACTCGGCCAGTTTGCGCAGCATCTCCGTGTCATCGGCAGGCTGCGCACCTCGGCCGCTCACCAGTGCCTCCAGCGGGGCTAGGTCAGGGGCAGGCTTTCGAAGGAGCGCGACTGCCTCGGCTGCGCGTGGATCGGGGATCTGCTCCAGTTCGGCCAAGAGGCCGGGCAGCATGGCGCCTGGCCGCTTCACTGCCATCTCCAGCTCCTTGACCTCCTGCTTGAGCTGGTCGATCGCCTGGGCGACGGGCCCCATGCCGAGGATCTTCGCAATGTTCTCGTACAGGCCGGTCGGTCGATCGAGGACCTTGCTCAGCTCCGAGTAGGGCAGGAAGGGACGGAACAGCGCCATCGGACCCGTCAGTCCGGACTTCTTGAACGACACCGTCGCATGACCGGGGCGAGTCAGCGTCGAGATCGCCTCGTCGACTTTGGAGCCAATCCACTGGTGCCCGACAATCGAAGGCTCCCGGTCGCCGTCGAACAGCAACTCCAGCTCGACTTCGGCGGCTCCCTCCTCATGGACGTTCTGGAAGGTCTGCCACACCTGAGACTTTCCGGCCCAGCGGGAGTTCTCGCCGGTCAACGCGACTTCGATGGCCTCCGCGAAGCTCGACTTGCCCGAGCCGTTCCGCCCCGTAATCAGGGTGAGCCCGGGGCCTTCGGTGATCTCCAGTCGTGCCGTACGGCCGATACCGCGAAACCCACGCACGGTCACCGCCTTCAGGTAGGCGTGCGGGAGCTGCGGCTGCAGGTCGCCTGCATTAGGCGCGCCCATGGCCTTGATGACGAGTTCCTTGGCCGAGGAGCTCAGGGCCGAGCCCGCCAGCTGGGCCTGGATCGTTTCGTGGAGCGTGGAGGGCACGAAGACTCCTCTCGAGGGTGGTTGTTCTCTCCTCGATCTATAGAAGCATCTGTTAGCTCTGCAAACAATGCAACAAGTGCTCCATAGACGCGAACAGTCATAATGGACTAGCTTGTAGCTAACGGACCTACACGGAGGTGACCCGAGTGGGCGATCAGGTAATGGTGACCGCAGCCGAGATCGCACGGCTGGCCAAAGTGGAACGCGCCGCCGTCAGCAACTGGCGACGAAGGCATCCCGACTTCCCCGACCCCGTTGCGGGCACCCCTGCCAATCCGCTCTATGCGCTCCCTGAAGTCGAGCGCTGGCTGGCCGCTCGCGGCACCCCCGCCTCGATCGCTCCGGCGGATCGACTCTGGCAGGAATTACGGGTGCAATACGAAGACGTTCGACTGGCCGACGGCCTAGCCGACGTTGCCTCGTTCCTCTCTTGTCCCGGCCTCGGGGCCACCCTGAAGAAGCAGTCCGATGAGACCTTCGCGGAACGCATCCCCGTAGTGGTCGCGCAGAACTCCAAGCTCCCGGGCGGCCCGCCGTTCTCCCATGGCTTGCGTCCCTCGCAAGTGGCCTTCTGGCGTCGACTTGCACACGCCGCCGATGAGAACCCTGCCGAACTCTTCGAGGAGCTTCACAGCCGCTACATCGATTCAAGCTCGCGATCCACGCCGGCGACCCCACCTGAGCTCGCCGCGCTGATCTCCACCTTCGTCCACTCTGGCGACCGGGTTCTCGATCCTGCCTGCGGTACCGGCACCCTGCTCTGGACTCTGTCCGGTAAGGGAGCAAAGTCCCTCACCGGACAGGAGATCGATCCGGCGCTGGCCCGCATCGCCGCGTTCCGGCTGCGCCAGGCCGACATCCTGGCGGGCGACTCGCTCCGCAACAGCAAGTTCCCCTACCCGTATGACCTAGTCGTCTGTGATCCGCCCACCGGCGTCAAGGAATGGGGGCACGAGGAGCTTGGCTACGACGCGCGCTGGGAGTTCGGCCTGCCGCCGCGAGCGGAATCGGAGTTGGCCTGGGTGCAGCACTGCTACGCACACGTATCCCCGGGCGGCATCGTGATCATCGTGATGCCGATCGCCGCCGCCTCCCGGCGGTCAGGTCGGCGAATCCGCAGCAACTTCCTACGCAGCGGCGCCCTCCGCCAAATCATCGCTCTGCCACCCAGACTGGCGAGCAGTCACTCACTCGGGCTGCACCTGTGGGTCCTCACCCGCCCGGAGGAAGCGGGCATCCCCCAAGCTGTGAAGATGATCGATGCCTCCGGCTTCGACCGGAAACAGCTTCGCGATGGCTTCCCGGTAGATGCTGGCGTGGCCGTCCCAGTCGTCGACCTGCTCGACGACGAGGTGGACCTCACCCCGGCCAGGTATGTGACCCGTCCGGCTCATAGCCTCGCCGACGATCATGTGGCGGCCTTGGAGGAGCTCAGCCCGCTGCTGCGGCGCCTGCCCCGAGCGCTCCCCGGCCGGTATGAGCGGACCGAGGTTGCTATGTCGATGGTGCCGATCGCGGACCTGGTCAAGACCGGATCCATCCTGCTGCTGCTCAACCGCGAAGCTCCCCGCTCCGACCTGCGCCCCCAGCCCGGCGACATCCTCGTGCCTGCCCTCGACCCGAGTGCAGCACCGACTGTGCTCGGAAAAGCGCTCGACCATCCCCCACCCGACTGCCACCTACTCCGCTGCGAGCCCGCCGTCCTCGATCCGCACTTCGTCGCGGGCTTTCTGCGCAGTGAGGCCAATCTCCGCCAGGCAGTCACCGGAACCGGGACGTTCCGCTACGACGTACGGCGAGCGGTCATCCCACGAATGCCGCTGGCAGAGCAGCGGCGCTACGGCGCGGAGTTCCGGCGGCTGGCCGAGTTCGCCGACTTGCTGCACCGTGCGGCAGCTTTCGGTGAAGATGTCGTACGGCTTGCCCATGATGGTTTGACGAGCGGACTGTTCGATCTTGCTCCGGATGCTCTGGAAGGCGATTTGACGTGAAGACGAGCCATAGCCAATTGGCGAACCTCATCTGGAAGGTGGCCGATCTCCTTCGCGGCAACTACAAGCAGTCCGAATACGGCCGGGTGATCCTGCCGTTCACCGTGTTGCGGCGGATGGACTACGTCATGGAGCCGACGCGCGAGCTGGTCTGGGAGAAGGACGCCGCCTACAACTTCCCTGACAAGGATGAGCTGATCTGCGACCAGATCGGCGTGCGCTTCTTCAACCGGTCGAAGCAGAGCTTCAAAACGATCGCCGCCGACCCTGCGAACGCTCGCAAGAATCTTGAGGACTACGTCCGGGGCTTCTCCAAGGCCGCCCGCGAGATCGTGGAGAAGTACGAGTTCGAGCGTCAGATCGTCCGCCTGGACAACGCCGGAGTGCTCTACAAGGTCATCACGGCCTTCGCCGACTTCCCTCTCAGCCCCAAACAGGTCGACAACCATGACATGGGGGTGATCTTCGAGGAGTTGATTCGCAAGTTCGCCGACGCCTCGAATGAGACCGCCGGAGAGCACTTCACCCCCCGTGAGGTCATCGAACTCATGGTTAACCTGCTCCTCGCCCCCGACCTGGGAAGATTCAGTCCAGGCGACGTCATCAACATCCTGGATCCTGCCTGCGGCACCGGTGGCATGCTCAGCGCGGCCGAAGAGCACATCCGCAGCCAGGCCGTCCCGGGCCTCAACGTCGAGGTGTTCGGCCAGGAACTCAACGCCGAATCCTACGCGATCTGCCAGTCCGACATGATGATGAAGGGCCACGACCCGGCCAACATCAAGCTCGGCAACTCCTTCAGCAATGACCGGCACCAGGGCAAGACCTTCGACTACATGCTGGCCAACCCTCCGTTCGGAGTCGAGTGGAAGAACGTCGAGGACGCGGTCAAAACCGAGACTGAGGCTCTCAAGCATTTCGGCCGATTCGGGGCCGGCCTGCCTCGCATCAACGACGCGTCATTCCTCTTCCTTCAGCACATGAACTCCAAGATGCGCCAGCCGTCGCAGGGCGGCACCAGACTCGCGATCGTCTTCAACGGCTCGCCGCTGTTCACCGGAGGGGCCAGCTCAGGCGAGTCGGAGATCCGGCGCTGGATCATTGAACGCGACCTTCTGGAGACGATCGTCGCCCTTCCCGATCAGCTGTTCTACAACACCGGTATCTCTACTTACTTTTGGATCCTGTCCAACCGCAAGGATCCCGCGCAGAAGGGGAAGGTCGTCCTGATCGACGCCCGCGATTACTGGGCCAAGATGCGCAAATCTCTAGGTGAAAAGCGCAAGGAGATCACCGAAGAGCAGATCTTCGAGATCACCAAGCTGTACGGCGAAGCGATCGACGCGGCTGAGGACCCATCGCACTGGGGCCATGGCAAGGTCAAGATCTTCGACAACGAAGACTTCGGCTACCAGCGGATCACTATCGACCGGCCGCTCCGGCAGCGGTTCGCGTTGACCGAGGAGACCGTGAAGGCCGTCGCCGAGACCAAGGCCTTCGCTGCCTACACCGAGGGCCAATTGCTGCTTGAGGCATTCAAGCCATTGATCGGTACAGCCTGGCCGATCCGGGCCGAGGCACGCAAGGCCCTGCTGGCTGCTGCCGCCGAAGGCGGGGTCATCTGGCCGGGCGCAACGGTCGACAAGGCCATCTGGAACGCGGTCGCCGTGTCCGATCCCGAGGGCGAGATCCAGGCAAAGAAGGGCGCACCTCTCCCCGATCCTGACTTGCGCGACTACGAAAACGTGCCACTGAAGGAAGACATCGACGAGTATTTCGATCGCGAAGTCCGTCCCCACGTCCCCGACGCTTGGATCGCCGAGATCAAGGATCCGAAGACCAAGGAGGTATCCCGAGCCAAGATCGGCTACGAGATCCCCTTCACCAAGCACTTCTACGTCTACACACCGCCACGGTCGTTGGCTGAGATCGATGCGGAACTCAAGGAGCTGGAAGCTCAGATCCAGTCACTCCTCGGTGAGGTGGTCAAATGACCAGCTCACAAGCGTGGCCGTGGCTACCGCCGTTGCCATCGGATCGCCCGCTGGTTCGCCTAGGATTCATTAGCAAACTTCAGACCGGGTTTACTGTCCACGGGGGACGCGACCTCGATGGCGATGTGGTGACGCGCCCGTATCTGAGAGTTGCCAACGTCCAAGCCGGTCAGGTGTCCCTGGATGACATCACCGAGATCTCCGTCCCTCGCGAGATGGCGAATCGCAGCACACTTCGCGCAGGCGATGTGCTGATGACAGAGGGAGGTGATCTCGACAAACTGGGGCGCGGCACCGTCTGGCAAGACGAGATTCCAGGATGCCTTCACCAGAATCATGTTTTCGCTATCCGTCCGGACTCAAGCAAGCTGAACGCCAATTACCTTGCCTGGGTCACCCAATCGCTTCATGGTCGCTGCTATTTTGAGAGCACTGGGTCCAGAACAACGAATCTTGCCTCCACAAACAGTAGCAAGATCATGAGCTTTCCGATTCCGCTACCAGACCTCGATCTGCAAAAGCGGATCGCCGACTTCCTCGACTCCGAGTGCTATCGCCTTAATAGGCTAACCGAGGCATTGCATAGGCAAATCGAACTGCTCGATTCTCGGGAAGATAGCGTACTTCACGAGCTTACCTCGCTGAGCAATACATCAGTCACGCGGATCAAGCACGTTGTTCGGAGACTTACTAGCGGACCGCGAGGCTGGGGGGAGCTGATCAGCGACTTTGGCGTCCCATTTATTCGGATAACGAATATCCCACGGCGAGGGATTGCACTCTCCCTTGACGACCTGGCCTATGCGAACTCTCCCGCAGGGCCCGAGCGGGAGAGGACGCGAACGCGAGCAGGTGATGTTCTGGTTAGCATTACTGCCGATATCGGCTCAGTGGGCATCATTGATACTCACACCACCAATGGGAATGTAAGTCAGCACGTCTGCTTGCTTCGCGTAGATGAATCAATATGTCATCCAAGATGGTTAGCCTATGCGATCAAGGCCCCCGCCGTGAATCGTGCACTAAAAATGATCAGCTATGGCGGAACCAAGGTTGGGCTTGGCCTTTCTGAGATCGCGGAAGCTATCATCCCATTGCCGAGTCTGACCACTCAAGATCGACAGATCAAACTCATAGACGAGGCGCTTGCTTGGAATGAAAGCCTTCGCGATCAACTGACCAAAAAGGCGACGCTCATCTCTGAGCGAAAGCAGGCTCTGATCACAGCAGCAGTGACCGGACAGGTCGACGTTACGACGGCGCGGGGGTGATGGGCAACATAGTGCCGTTTCTCCTGCGTGTTCGGGTGACCAACTATTCGTACAAGGAGACAGTGGACCTGGCGGCACTGGCGGCGGTCTTGGATCTGGCGCAGGCCCGCGAGGGTGCATCTTCTTTTGACAAGTTCTGCCGTGGTGTCGAACGACTTTTGAGAGGTGACTCATGAGCGGCGCACACACCGAGAGACCGTTCGAGGATGCAATCGAGACATTTCTGCTGAAGTCCGGCTGGAAGAAGGGCCTGTCCACCTTTTACAACCGTGAACTCGGGCTCGACACCTCGGAGATGTTCACCTTCATCGGGGCGACACAGCCTGACGAGTGGGAAGAGCTGCTGCGCAGGCGTGGCGCGCGTGAGCCGTACAACCCGAAACGAAATCCGCAGCCCGTGGAGACCGACATTGCGATGCGGGAGTTCGCCAAGCTGGTCGCTCGGGAGATCGATGACCGGGGAGCTCTGGATGTACTGCGCCGGGGGGTGAAGGACCAGGGCATGCGGATCATACTCGCCTATTTCCGGCCCAGCCACACACTGGCGGACGACGCGCTGAAGGGGTACGCCGAGAACCGGCTGACTGTCACGCGGCAGCTGCGCTTTTCGGCCACCGATGTAATGCAGGCCCCGGACTTGACGCTGTTTCTCAATGGCATCCCGATGGCCACCGCCGAGTTGAAGAACGGAGGCACGGCAAGCAACGTCGGACACGCCAAGGATCAGTACCGCAGGCGGAACCGCAAGGAACTGCTGTTCGCCCGCCGTACCCTCGTGCACTTCGCCGTTGACCAGGACCTGGTGTTCATCACCACGCGTTTAGCCGAGAACAAGACGCGGTTCCTGCCATTCAACACCGGCAGCCGAGGGGCAGGGAAGTACGGCGGGGCGGGCAATCCGCCGCTGGCCGAGGGGACCACCGGCTACCGAACGTCCTACCTGTGGGAGCAGGTGTGGCAGCCCGACGCCTGGCTTGACCTGCTCCAGAGGTTTCTACACGTCGAGGACGAGGGATTGAAGAAGGGCCGGGCGCCGGCGGCCAAACGGGGAGACGCCCATCGCAAGCCGCTGATCTTTCCTCGGTTCCACCAATGGCATGCTGTACGAGAACTGGCCGATCATGCGGCGCGGCACGGGGCGGGCGACAACTACCTCGTCGAGCACTCCGCCGGATCCGGCAAGTCGAACTCGATCGCCTGGCTGGCGCACCAGTTGTCGTCGCTGCACACTCCAGCGGATCCCGCGCTGATCGCGCCGGAGGCCCGGGCCAAGGACATCAGGCCGAACGAACCGGTCTTCGACAAGGTCATTGTGATGACCGACCGACGAGTGCTCGACAAGCAACTCCAGGACACCATTCACCAGTTCGACCACGTGCTCGGCGTGGTCGATCGCATTGATGAGGACTCCGACCAGCTCGCGAAGGCGCTGACCGGTCAGACGGCACGGATCGTCATCACTACCCTGCAGAAGTTCAAGTTCGTCAAGGAGAAAGTGTCGGGGCTCAACGACCGGCGCTACGCGATCATCGTAGATGAGGCGCACTCATCGCAGTCGGGCGAATCGGCCGACGGGGTGAAAGGGCTGCTCGGCAGCGGCAACGGTGACGAAGAAGGCGATCCGCTCACGGCTGCGGCCGCTCAGCGCGGGCGCCACCCCAACCTGTCGTACTTCGCTTTCACCGCCACCCCGAAGGACAAGACGCTCAATCTCTTCGGCACCAGGTCGCCGGAAGGGACGCTGGAACCGTTCCACACCTACTCGATGCGGCAGGCCATCGACGAGGGCTTCATCCTGGACGTGCTCGGCAATTACAGCACCTACGATACCTACTTCCGGCTGCGTAACGCCGCCCTCGAGGCCGAACTGGAGGCGGACCTGACAGTCGACGCGCGGGAGGCTAGAGCTGCGCTGGTGCGCGCGGTCAAGCTCAACCCGGCCGCGCTTGATCAGCAGGCGCAGATCATCGTCGATCACTTTCGCGACCATGTCAGGTTTCGGCTCCGCGGACGTGCCAAAGCAATGGTCGTGACCGGCAATCGCAAGCACGCCGTCCGGCTGTACCAGGCCATCCGCGCTTACGTTGACCGGCGCGAATTCACCGACTGCGGTGCTCTTGTGGCCTTCTCCGGCACGCTCACCCTCGACGGGACCGACTACACCGAAGGCAAGCTGAACGGGTTCTCCGATCGGGATACGCCCACCCGGTTCGGCTACGTCAAGGCTGATGACACGCACGCGGCCACCCGGGATCAGGCTGAGTACCGCATCCTGGTGGTCGCGGACAAGTACCAGACCGGATTCGACCAGCCCCTGCTGACCGCGATGTACATCGACAAGAAGCTGGAAGGGGTGGCCGCCGTTCAGACCCTGTCCAGGCTGAACCGAACCCACCTGCTCAAACTGAAGGAAGACGTTTTCGTCCTCGACTTCGCCAACGACGCCGAGCGAATCCAGAAGTCGTTTCAGCGTTACTACGAGGAGGCCAACGCCCAGCCCGCGGACGTCAACGTGCTCTATCGGATCGAACAGGAACTGCGCGGCTACCAACTGCTCGACGACGTGGAGATCGAGGCGTTCGCCCGAGCTCAGGTGGAGTCCGAGGCACCGGGAGCGACCCGGGCGCAGATCGAGAAGGCACACGAACTGCTCAACCGGCTCACTGAGCCGGCCAGGGACCGCTATCGCAACGTGGAGAGCACGGACTCGGAGCGGGCCGAGGAGTTCCGCAAGGCTCTTGACCAGTTCGTCCGTGCCTACAGCTACCTCGCCCAGGTGGCGGGCTTCCCAGACCCGGAGCTGGAAAGTCTCTACCGATTCGCCCGCTATCTCGCGGCCCGGATCAGACCCGACGCCGGAGCTGGGATTGACCTCGGGCCAGTTGACCTGACCCACTTGCGGATCGCCCTAGCCGGCCAGCAGGACGTAGGTCTCGAACCTCAGGGGCCGCAACTCCTGCCCAGCTTCTCGGCCGATGGCGGCGGCGGTGGACGAGAGGAGGAAGAGGTTCCGCTCTCCCAGGTCATCGCTGAAATGAATGAGAAGTTCGGCTGGAATCTGGATACCGGCGATCAGATCTGGTTCGGTCAGCAGGTCATTGCGCTCGCGGAAAATGAGGCGATCCAGCAGGCAGGACTGGTTCTCGACGACCTCGATAAGTTCGGCCAGGTTTTCGACAAGCACCTACGCCGGGTGGTCGGCGAACGGGCCGAGGCCAACGACACGCTCGTTAAGCGGTTCTTCGGCGAAGATCCGGGATTCAAAGAGGTCTTTACTCAGGTGGCCCGCAAGCAGGCCTATGACCTGATCCGCCGACCAGTGCGCAGAGAAGCAGAACGGAGGCTGCGCCGTACAGGCGAAATGTCAGCAGATGGTAGATCCGAGAGGTAATCTCCTACTTGCTGGAAATTGATCGCTACTGTCAGGCTGGTAAGCATGACCGATGCTCGCCATATCGCCCGCCGTTACCGGTTGCACGAGCCGATCGGCCAAGGTGGCATGGGCGAGGTCTGGAAGGGTTACGACCCTGTGCTGGACCGACGGGTCGCGATCAAGTTGATGAAGGAACCGCATCCGCTCCTTGGGGATCCGGAAGTCGCACGCAAGCGGTTCCTCCGCGAGGTCAAGGCCTCCGCGAGCTTAAGTTGCCTTGGCATCCCGGCCGTTCACGACGCTGGCGAGGACCCGGACTCGGGTCAACTCTACGTAGTGATGGAACTGCTGAGCGGGGCCGAGGTTCACGACTTGGTCGGCGAGCAAGACTACCAGGATCACCCACCTGCGATCGCTTGGGCAGCGGCGATCGGAGCGCAAGTTGCGGCGACGCTCGCTGAAGTGCACCGGATCGGTGTGGTCCACCGGGATATCAAGCCGCGCAACTTGTTCGTCACCACGGGCGGCGTCGTTAAAGTGCTGGATTTCGGCATCGCGGCTCTACTCGATGGCGGCGACAGCGCACGGCTGACCATGGTGGGGCAGACCATCGGCACTCCTCCCTATATGTCCCCTGAGCAATGCTTGTCCAGTGGTCTCGGCCCCTCTACCGACGTTTATGGACTGGGCTGTGTACTGCACGAACTTCTGACGGGAAAGCTTGTTTTCGGGTCGAGCACCGATGTCAGGTATCACCATGTCCGCAGCGCACCGCCTGCGATCACCGGCTTGCGTGCCGACGTCCCGTCGGAGATCGAAGCATTGGTCTTGCGAATGCTCGCCAAAGACGCCGACGACCGTCCCGATGCGGAGGCCGTCTACGATGCTCTCCTGCCGTACGCGATCTCTGGCAAGAGTACGCCGCCACGACCGGACCTCGATCCAACACGGCCATTTAGCCGGCCCATGTCGGCGACGCCACGTCGGCGACCAGCACCGGTGGTTGCCGCTGCGCGCGAGTCGCTCTCCCCTGCGGAGGCCGAGCAGATCAGGGAACAGGCTGCTCAGCTCGCAGATGCCGAACAGTTCGCCGAGGCAACCGATCTTCTCGTCGAGGCGATCGCCCGCAGTACAGGGGATCAGGAGCTGGCCGCAGACCTGCGGATCCGGTTGGCCGGTGTGTTGTTCACGGCGGGCTCGTACCGGCGTGCACTCGGTGAGTTCGAAGCCGCGAGGGCGGCGTTCACCCAGCTGTACGGGGAAAGCGATCCGGACGTCCTGGAATGCCGCTACTACGCGGCAACTTGCCGGTCGCTTCTGGGGGACGACACGGTAGCCCTGGAAGCGTTCCAGAGCTTCCTGCCGGTCTGGGCACCGTTCGCAGCAGAAGATGACCCTCGAACCGAGGAGATCCGGCTCCAGATCGGCGTACTCCTCGCTCGAACCCGCGACTTCACAGACGCACGATTGGTGTTCCAGGAGATACGCGAGGAGCGAGCGGCAAAATTCGGCGCCAAGTCCCCAAACGTTGCCGAGGTCGACGGGTACATCGCTCGCCTAAATCAATATGAGCAGGAGGAACCGCCTACAGAAGAGGGCTGAGGCACACGGTGCCGGGCCAGGGTCAGCGAAACTTCCGCAGCGAGGTGGGTCAGCGAGCAGACGGCAAACGCCAGCGGGCCAGATCCCAACCGCATCCGCACAAGTGGTCATCGAGGTGCTGCATCCGGCCGGTGGTATGCCCACGCGCGCGGCTGGGAGGACACTCGCACCTGGCGACGCGCCGCTGTCCCAGGCCTGAACTCTCCATACAGTAGCAACGGTCACCCGCCGGGGCGTCAGTTCTAGTTCTCCTCGGTCTCCTTTTCGAGCAACTGGAGCGCCATGTCCCAGAGCGACAGACCGCTCTCCAGCTTCCAACGGCCTGGTCCCTGCACTGAAACCGGCGCGTCTTCGTACCCGGCCGATTCCCAGATTCGATGCACCAGGCCGCTGGCCGAGTACTGCTTCTCGTCGTACGACCACAACAGGCACTTGACTCGGTCGTTCACCCAGGTCGCACGAGCTCGCCGTGAATCCGCAGTGAGCCAGTCGCCGACCGCGGCCTGCTCCGCATCACTCTGTGCGCGATAGGTCACCGGGGTGCCCTCCGCCAGTACACCGGCGTTGACCAGGGTGGGAACTGCGTTGGGGCGGCGTTGCCTGCGAGTCTGCCGGGCCGGAGGCTGGTAGTCAGCCCTTAGCTGAGGGGGATCCACCTTACGGCCGACGTTGTCCAGGACCAGCTTGGCCAGGCGCCGACAGCGGGTCTCGTCGTTGAAGGTACTGCTGAGGAAGGAGGTTCGGCTGAACTCGCCGTCCACATGGTAGATCAGCCACGGCAGGACCCGGGAGACCAGCTCGGGCACCTGATTCAGTATCGGCTGCCAATCGTACCGTGAGTCGTCGATCCCGTCCTGGTCGACGAGCTGAAAGACCAGGTGAGTGATGAGTAATTCGCCACGTCGCGCCATGTCGGCGGCGCGTCCGTGCAATCGCTTGCGTTCAATCTCCAGGGCCGCGCCCACCGCGCGCCGGACCTGCACCGACCGCCAGACCCCATGGGCACTGGGCATCTCACCGAACAAGCGCGGGTATGCGCCACGGCCACCGCGTTCCCAGAGAAGATCGACGCTCCTACCGGCGCGCACCGCGAGGTCTGGAATGTGATGGGCACAGGCCAGCGCGACCGCGGCATGCTCCACTGAGCATCCTGCCTCTGGCGCCGGATCCGGCTCACCACGCTTGTAGGTGTAGCTCTTACCAAGTCCCGAGAGAAGGAAGTCCTCCCGGATGTCGGCCTGCACCGGATCCAGGGCGATGAAGTCCCGCTGCGACACGTCGTTCTGCGTATTGGTGGTCTCGGTGATCCGCGTCGCGTAATTCGTACGTTCCGTTCCCAAGGAGAAGACACGGACGGTGACCTCGGCTTCTTCGGCCACGTCCGGGTCCAGTCCGAACGCCTCGTGGATCGCCGCGACGGTCTGCGCGCCGTTGACGACGCTGACACTCTGCAAGGTCAGCTCGACCGGCTCGTCTCCCCTACGGCGGCCGAGATAACGTTCTTCGATGCGGTCGCACAGCACCGTGATGCCGTTGTTGAAGTACCAAAAGTTCTCCGGCTCTTTGAGCAAGGTCTCCTTAATGCCGGAGTTGATGCGGGTCAGGCCGAGTGACTTGCGAACGTTCTGCTCGTACAGGGCATCCCCGTGCTCGTCATGCCATGCGGCGATGTCCTTAACTGCCACAGTGCCCTGCCAGGCCTCGAACGGCGTGTGCTTGAACAGCCAGTTCCGCATGACGGCCTTGACGTTCACCGGTTTGGGAGCAACGTCCTGACGCAGTCGCCGATGGAAGTCGGCGGCGCCCAGAACATCCTGGCGAAGCATCGGCCCCTTGTTGTTGGCGTCCTCGCGAAGACGATCCAGGACAGCCGTCGTGGGCTCGGGGAGAACCGCGGGCCCCATGACGGCGACGACGAGGTTGATCCTGAGCCGGGCGTCTCCCATGACGGCATCGAGCCTGGGCAGGAACGGGTCCATCCGTTCGTTGAACGGCTCAAAGTTCCTGCTTTCAATTAGGCGCACACCGTCGGCAAACGCCAGCGCCTCCCCCTTCGGTAGCTTTGCCGTGCCAGCATCGCTCCACTTCGCCTGGACCAGCCAGACCTCGGCGGAACCGTCGCCCACCCCAACGGCGTCGATGCCCTGATCCCTGTCCCCGTCGATGACTCCTTGGCCGGCGGCTTCGTAGTCGCAGCCGGTCGCGATGCGCAGGGCCTCAGCCGACAATGCCCGGGAGAGGAACCGCTGCTCCCTACCTGCTGTGTCGTAGCCTCGCAGATCCTCTTCGTAGATCAGCCCAGCGTAGTTCCGCAGCAGTGCCGCCCGGACATGCTCTACCTGTACCGGAACTCTCGCCTCACCTTGCTTGGCGCTCATCCTCACCTCGAGCCAATTCGTAGCCACCCCTTCCCCGGTCCGGCCTCACCGTTAGTCCTAGACACGGAGTCCCCACCGGAAAGGCCTCATCAAGGCTCTCACAATTGGGAAGAAGCGATGCATGTAGGAGGAACAGCAGGAGTATAGGACCATCGACTGGACATGCTCGGGATGGCGTACGACTGAATGCGGGTGACCTCGGCGAACACGCAGATCCCGGCTGATAGCTCAGCCGGACGTGGGTAGTAGCTCGTCGAGCTACGTGAATGTGGTGTAGGAGGATGGGGACGGGGATAACGCTGAGACATGTGCGTCCAGCGAGACTCTATTCTCGGACACTTCGCACCAAGCGGCGGAAGGGGATGACTCCTCCGCTTTGCTGCGTCGGCGCTTGTAGTGACGTGGAGAGCCGGGTGGCGGCTTACCCCAGCCCTCCGGTTTCCAATGCCTGGCGCCCATCCGGCCGAGCGGTACAATTCCTTCGGCGGGTACAGCAGGCAGTATGCACAACCGGGTCAAGAGCGCGATCCAATCCGTCCGGAGGTTGAGGAACATCGGAAGGAAACCCGGAGCCAAGCGCCGTGCGGCCGGAATCCGAGTGGGAGCCGTCGGGTTGGTGGTGGCGGAGGGCGGGGACTTCGTCAATCGGTGCGCCGCTCACCCAGTGCCAGCGCGGACGCCGTCACGCGACGCGGATGCGGTGTATGGGGCTGGGGACGGTGACGGGCCATGTGCGTCCGGTGGCGCTCAGTCTCGGACACAGGATTACCCCATGAAGAGCTCGCCCTGCGGGGCGGGCTCTTTTGCGTTCAGTGTGGTCACGACGCGGGTCTCGGCGTGGCAGACAACGACGAGGCCATTGACCCGCAAGGCGGCAACGAGTTCTGCCGGTTCAAGCCCGCCCCGTTTCCCGTCGCCGACATGCGAGACGAGCTCGGCCAGCAGTCGGTCCTCGCGGAAATACAGGAACTTCGGGCTGGACGCTTCTCGAGGTCTGGCGCTGGTGTAGCCGTGCCGACATCGGTATCCGGGACCCCCGTTCACCCAGTGGGAATCCAGTCGACGCCCGCAGAATCCGCATCACAGTAGCCCTGCGAGCAGGTAGACGCGTCGGCTTCCGTTCTGGGTGGCACGAGCAGCCCGGATCGACTGCGCGGTGACGAAGTCGTCGTCACTGACCAGCGCTGGATGGCTCCGCTTCGTGGAGATCACCCACTCTTGCGGAGTGTTCCAGCCGCGTACGGCGAGATTGGCGGTGCCAGCGCTCTGCCGATTCCAGACCTGGCGGCCGGTGTAGCGGGGATTGCCGAGGATCGCCGCGACCGTGCGTAGCGTCCACATCTGTCCCGACCGGTGCGGGTTGCGCTCGCGATCTACGCTCGAGGGACACGGTGTGCCGCGTCCGTTAAGCATCCGGGCGATTCCCGCCACGCTCACGCCCGCCAGTCGCTGCGCGAACATCCACCGCACGTGCGGCGCCGTGGCCGGATCGGCGTCCAGCCGATGCAGACGGCGCCCCCAGCGGGCGTGCGCCCGGTTCGGATGTGGACCCGCATCGACCAAGCGATAGCCGTACGGCGGGCGGCCACCCAGAAACCGCCCCTGGTCGGCAGCCTGGGTCCGCATCGCGGCCAGCACGCGGTAGCGGGCCCGCAGCACCTCCCGTTGTGATTGCCCTCCCAGTAACAGCATCAGCGCCTGATGCACCGGGTTATCTGGATCCACCGGCCCACCGGCCTCCGGTAACCAGAGCTGTACGTCGTTGGACTGGAGAAACGGCAGGAGTTGCGTGAGCTGATCGCCTGAGAACGCTCTTTCATACTCACCGACCACGATCGCGTCCCATCCCCGGTCCGGATCGGCCAGAGCCGTCAGCAGCGCGGCGGACTGCGGTCGATCGGTCCACGGCAACCGCCGCGAGTATCCGATATCAACGAACTCAGCCACGATCACGCCCCAGCCCCCGACCAGAATCCGCGCTGCCTCGCGCTGCCACCCGCACGAGGAGACAGGATCCTGAAAATCCTCCGTGGACGTCCGCGCGTAGAGGGCGAACCGCAGCGGCCCGTCCTTCGAAAGATCATGAGGAGGCCGCGAACTGATGACCTTGTGCTGGACCCAGTCGTCGAGCAAAGAGGACATACCTAGATGACGCAGGAATGCGCCGCCTATGACGCCACACCATGAGGCATCATGAAGGGGCTCAACGATCGGATCCAGGAGGTGAGCATGGCCATCGATCGGTTCACCACGCCGTTGTACGGCATCGCCGAAGCGGCTGGTTACCTCGCGATCCCCGCCTCCACCTTCACCAATTGGGCCTTCGGCTACCAACGCCGTCAGCGCGGCGGCCGTGCAGTTCACGCCAAGCCGGTCATCACCGCCACCAGGGCGGAGCGGCCGAACGAAGCGGCCGTGCCATTCATCGGCCTGGCCGAGGGCTATGCCCTGGCCGCGTTCCGGCAAGCAGGCGTGCCACTGCAGCGCATCCGGCCGGCGATCGACGCGTTGCAACGAGAACTCGGTCTGGAACACGCCCTGGCCAGCCGTCAGCTCTTCACCGACGGTGCCGAAGTCCTCTACGACTACGCCGAGCACGTCGGCGACGACTCGGCCCGCGAACTGGTCGTCGTCCGCAACAACCAACGAGTCTTCACCGAGATCGTGGAGAACTACCTGCGCCGGGTGGGCTTCGCCCACGACGGATACGCCGAAGTGATCACGCTTCCGCAATACCGCGTCGCCGAGGTCACGGTAGATGCCCGCCACGCCTTCGGCCGGCCCCGATTCGCCCGTGGGGGCGCCAAGCTCGAGGACGCGATCGACCTGTTCCGGGCCGGAGAGCCCGTCGACGTCGTAGCAGAGGAGTACGGACTCACCCGCGACGAGATCGAGGACGTCCTGCGTGTCGCCACCCGAACAGCCGCGTAGGTTCTTCGTCGATCGCAGCCTCGGCCGGATCGCCGTACCCAAACTGCTGCGCGAAGCCGGGTGGGACCTGATCACCCTGGCCGAACACTACGGCGTCCCCCAAGACGAGACCGTCGAAGACACCCGCTGGATCGAAGACATAGCCAAGCTCGGCTGGGCCGTCCTCATGAAGGACAAACGCATCCGCTACCGGCAAGCCGAGATCGACGCCGTCATCGGGCATCAGGCCCGCTGCTTCGTCATCACCCGCGGCGATCTCACTTCCGCCGCCTACGCCGAACGCTTCATCAGCAACCAACAGGCAATCTTCGCCGCAGCGGACACTCCCGGCCCCTTCATCCATGCCGTCCATACCGACCGTCTGGAGCGCCTGTATCCTCCACGCCCCTGACGTCTGATAAGCAACGCCTACCAGGTCGCACCAATCCGGAGGCCTGTCCAGTTGACGGCTCTGTCTCAGATCCGGCTCTGGCACGAATGCGGTGGTAACGGACCGTGAATGGCCGGGGAAACTCCGGACAGCTTGTCGGCTCTCGTCGTAGTGAAGATCAGCGGTCGTAGGGTGTGCGCGGCGATCTGCATGCCTTGCAGAGTCTGCTCGAGTGCGCCACTCCATACCGAGTCTTCGTGCTCGACAGCGACATCGCCGTCATAGTCGGCAGCGTAAAGCGCGTCGATAATCTGGTTCCAGTTGAGTTGTCCGCGGCCGGGAACGCGATAGCGCCACCAGCCGACGTCGGTGGGCGAGGTCCGTCCGGCCGTCTTGCCGAAGACCCCGTAGCGGGTACGTGCCCGATCGTCGATCTGGATGTCTTTGGCCTGAACGTGGCCGACGTAGCCGGCTTGCAAGGCATGTTCCAGCGCGTCGAGAGGGTCGATGCCGAGCCAAGGCAGGTGGGAGGGGTCGTAGGTGAGGCCGAAGCCGAGATCGGCCATCCAGTCCCATAGCTCCGGCGAGTAGGCGAGGTTGCCGGGATATCCGTCGGGATGCCAGCCTTCCATCGGGCAGTTCTCAGCGAGCAGCTTCACGCCGCGGTCATCTGCGTACCTGGTCAGTGGGGGCAGGTACTGTTCGGCCTGTTTGAGGTTGTCGGCCACCGTCGAAGTGACGTCGCGACCGATGAAAGTGGTGACACGCCGGACGCCCAGGGCCGCTGCCGCATCGACGCATGCCCGTAGATGCCGGTGAATATGCTCCCGTTCCGTAGGATCGCAGTGCAAGTTGTTGCCACAGTAGGTCACCGTGGAGATGGTCAGGCCGTGCGTGTCCAGCAGCTCGCGCACACGGGCGCCTTCATCGGCGGTGAAGCCGGCCACGTCGAGGTGGGCGGCTTGGTGCACGTGCTCGCTGCCGACCGGCCAGGCCGCCACCTCCAGCGCCTCATATCCGGCCTGTGGCGCCCAGGCGGCAATCTGTTCCAGGGACATCCGGCCAAGCGCAGCCGTGAGCAATCCAAGCCTCAATTTTCCTGACCTCACTCTCTGTACTACTTCTTCATGAGCCGGGTGTGTAAGCGTGCGGCGCCGCATTCGCTACCGCACACCTACACACCCAGACCTGTCCTTGTCTGTGGCATCAATGGCCGGGACCTGCCGCAGATCGGGAAGCGGCCCACAGAAACGGATCGCCTGTTGGAGGCGGCGGAGCCGACCGAGCCATGCCTCTGTGTCACGACTCATGGGATGACCCGGGCCGTGCCGCTTAACCTGAAGGTGCAGGAACTCTTCGAGGTCGTGGATCACCCGGCCAACGACGCGGCCGTCGCGCGGATCAGCCAGGGCCTGGGCCAGGCCGAGGTATTTGCAGGTTTCCAGCGTGTCGGGGTGACGGTCTCCCTGCAGACGCACACGTTCTTCTGCCAGCTGCTGCAGGAGGACAAGCGCCTGTGCCTCTTGTCCGGCGACGACGAGGATCTTTCCCTTGGAGTGCCGGGCGTCGAGGGTGTCAGCGTGGCTTTCCTCCAGCTCATGGATCCGGTTGATGATGACGGCGTCGTAGTGGCTCACCGACTCCTCCACCCGCCCCAGTTTCCCCAGCAGCCAGGCGCGCCTGCACTCCAGATGCCGCAGCATCGGGGTATCGGGACCCTGCGACAGGAGCAGGTGGTCCTTCAACGAGCGAAAGCCGTCCTCGGCCTCTCGCAACTGGCCTTGGCCGACCAGCGCCCAGAGCAGCAGCAGCGTGGTGCGAGCATTGGAAGACCCGAACATCCGCTGTTCGTCCTCGCTCAGCCGACGCAGCTTCGTCTCGGCGCGGTGGTACTGGCCGAGCTCGGACAGGGCCTCGGCCGAGGCACGCCGCACCTGCAACACAACCGGATGGCAGCGGCCCAGGAACACCAGATGAGGAAAGGCGGTCCGGATCAGGTGCAAGGCGTGGTGCTCGTCCCGGTCGGCGATCAAGGTCTCTGCCAGCGTGGCCACCGTCGTCAGGACTCTCGCTGAGCCTTCCGCACCGAGTGCCCCAGCCGGGCAGATGCTCAGCAGCTTCCGCCAGTTCGCGATCACGGCTCGGGTTTCCGCACGGTCAGCCTCACGCATCGTCCGTAGATCGCCGCCGGGAACCGCCAGCGATCCCGCGATGTCCACAACGTTGTCCGCCGCACGACGGGCCTTCCAGCTCTTGGCAAGATGCGGGGGCCGCACCTTAGACGTGCCGCCGCTGCCTCGGCCACGCTCTCCGAACTGGCGGGCCAGCCGGTCAGGCAGCCCTTGGCGGATGTGCTGGGCAGCCCGGCTGCCCAGCGAAGACCGTTCTAGCATCTGCTCGAAGTCGACGTCGAACTCTGCCGCGATCGGCGGCGGAGGAGCGGCAGGTCGTATGCCCGGCGAACCCGCGGCTTCATGGCGTATTTCATTACTCATGGCAGTCACCTCTCCGCACCGTCAGGATCTGCTTGGGCTTGTGGAGCAGGGTTCTCCTTGCAAAGGTTCTTTCGGATGCGTCGCGAACGCCCTTCGGCAGCCTTCTCGGTCAATCCGTTGCGTGTGGCCGCCTCTGCCTGGGTGTAGCCCTGGCCGCGATCCCATACGACTTGACGCATCTGCGGGTCTTTGATCTTACCCATGGTGCGGCGAATCTCATCCCACACGACCACCTGTTCCTCAGGGCCGCGCATACGGGCCGGGCGTAGCGTCGGCAGACCATCAAGATCGTCGGCCAGTCCGACGCGCTGCACGCCCCCATCCGATACCTTGCTCTTGCACCAGCGCCGGTAGACCGCCTCAAATGCGATCAAGCACCCACCGACGTAGTAGGTCGTCAGCGCTGCCCCGCCATCGGGACTCCAGCGGCCTTCCTCCACCGTGCGGCGAAACCGCTTGATGCCTTCCTCGGCGAGTTCGAAGGCCAACTGATCGATATCGTCTTGACTGTGACGCCGCCAGTCGGACATGGCCCGCTCGACGGGAGGAAGAGCGGGCAATCCGCGTCTCATCCTGGCCTGGTTGATTCGGGTACGGATCTCGTTGACCCGGGCGAAGATCTTCTCTGACTGCAGCCACCCGACCAAGATCGGCAGGCCGTAGCCCAGCAGCTGTCCTGCCGTCTTGTTGAAGCGATCAGAACAGCCCTTGGACAGGTCCTGTTGCAGCAGCAGCACTATTCTATGATCTTGCTCAAGGCGGACCTGGCGCGCGCCCTCGCCTTCCACCAGGCCAGGAGCCAGCTCTTGCTCGGCCTCAGCGACAGCTGCGGCGATCAAGCCCGAAGCTTCTTGCTCGGCTATCGGATCATCCTCGCCGTCGGCTTCCGCCTCGACGCCCGCCGACTCGACCGATTCGGTCTCGAGCCCACTCGCACGTGGGCCGGACCGTTCGAATCGCGCCATCGACATACCAGCTCCCTTCGGGAGTTGGGGGCCGGGGAAGGCACGCGCGGCCCGGGACAGGTGGTGGTCTACTGCAAGCTCTATGCGGCCGCGTGGAATCTCCCCTCGGCTTCTCCCAAAATTCTTCTTACGCTTCGAGAGCGAGGGGAAGGCGGAGCCCGGCCCCTTAGACCTCCACGACCGTGCCCGCTCGCATGGAGCGGACCCAGGCATGTGGAAGGGGAATCATCGTGCAGGCCGACCATAACGCTGACCACCACCCCGGCTGCCCGCTGTACCGGCACCAGCCCGCGCCAGCGGTCTCGCCGCCACCCGCGAGCGCATCGGCGCAGGACAGCCCGCCCGCCGACTCAGTACAGCGCCTCACGCTTGCTCTGCTATCTGCAGGCCTGGCCGCGGTCGTGATGACCGCCTTGATGCTCGCGGACAAAGCCTCCTGGCCCGCCGCCCTAATCGTGGGCTTGGGCTCCGCCAGCGCTACCTTGATCGGTGCGCTCACCCTGTTCGGTCGCGCGGGTCGTCCTTGACGCCAAGACTGAACGCAGTGTTCGCGCCGCGCACCACGAAGAATCTGTTCAGCACGCGCGCCGGGCCGGACAACGCGCGCACGAACGAGAATCCGACAGGCCGATCCCCGCCGATGAACAGGTAGCCCGCCCAGTCGATCGTTATCTGGGGTTGTCAAGCGAACTAGCTGATCAGCCGCTTGAAGGTCGTTTAGGCACGTCAGGTAAGTAGGCTGGGCCGCAGCTGACGAGCAGGCGGAGCGGCCTCGGCGCGGCGAGCGGCATGCTCCGGAGGGCGGCACGGTCACGCTCGGCGTCCTGGCGAGCCGGGCAGGGGCTGCGGGCACTGGGGTCGTGCGCGGAAGCCCTGGCTGTGTGCTCCGCCGGACGGCCAGGGCGTGGCTGGTGCGCCCGGTCTCCGGAGGTCGGCGTCGACCGGGCTGCGGTGAGTGGCTGGCCGGAGCCCTCGCCGAGCTGGGTCCCGCCGAGCGGCACAATCCGCTCCTCGTCATCATCGATGTACGGACTGGCGAGAACTCACCAGATGATTAGTAATGAGGCGTCGCAGGCGCTCTGATAGGCAATTCGCATCAGGTGGTGTCCGGAATGCGACCGTTTGATCGCTCCGTATCTCACGCGGGCATGATCACCTGATCAGGAGGCAACTTTTGGGACGTCGTGAGCAGCCACTGGATCCACTGGCAGGACCCGTCGCCCGCTTCGCCTCCGAGCTGCGCAAGCTCCGGCAGGAGGCGGGCGGCCTGACCTACCGGGCGATGGCCAGGCGCGCGAACTATTCACCCGCGGTGCTGGCGCAGGCAGCCGCCGGTGACCGGCTGCCGTCGCTGCCCGTGGCCCTGGCCTACGTCCAGGCGTGCGGCGGCGACGCCGAGGAGTGGCGGGCCCGCTGGCATGCCGCCGACCGAGAGGCTCTGGAGAGGGCGGCCGAGCAGGACGACGCGCCGGCGCCGTATCTCGGGCTGGCGCGGTTCGAGGCGGAGGATCGCGAACGCTTCTTCGGCCGTACGGAGCTTGTCGAGCGGCTGGCCGGGCTGAGCCGGGTCCATCGGCTGGTGCTGCTGGTCGGAGCGTCCGGGAGCGGCAAGTCGTCGCTGGTGCGCGCAGGGCTGGTGCCGTACCTGCGCGGGGAGTCGCGCTCGATCCGCGTGCTGACGCCCGGCGCCAGACCCCCGTGCGAGGTGCCGGCGGCGGAGCTGATCATCGTGGATCAGTTCGAGGAGGTGTTCGCGCTGTGCGCCGATCCGGCGGCGCGCGGCGCGTTCGTCGACGCCCTGCTGGAGCGTGCGCGGGACGATAGCGGATCGCGGGTCGTGCTCGCCGTACGGGCCGACTTCTTCGGGCACTGTGCCGGGCACGGGGCGCTGGCCGAGGCGGCGCGCGACGCCACCCTGCTGATGAGCCCCATGAGCGCCGCCGAGCTGCGGGAGGCGATCATCAGGCCCGCCGCCGGCGCCGGGCTAGTCGTGGAGCGGGAGCTCACCGCGCGGATCATCGCCGAGGCCGAGGGGGAGCCCGGCGGCCTGCCGCTCATGTCGCACGCCCTGCTGGAGACGTGGCGGCGCCGCCGGAGCAGGGCCCTGACCTTGGCCGCGTACGAGGCCGCCGGCGGTATCCACGGCTCGATCGCCCGCACCTCGGAAGACCTCTACGCCGGCCTCACCCCCGCGCAGCAGGAGCGACTGCGCCACTTGCTGCTGCGCCTGGTCAACCCCGGCGACGACGCCCAGGACACCCGCCGCCCCGCCGACCGCGCGGAACTGGCCACCGAGGACGCGGAACTCCTGCTGGAACGGCTGGCCGAGGCCCGCCTGGTCACCCTCGGTGAAGAGCAGGTGGATCTGGCCCACGAGGCGCTGCTCACGGCCTGGCCCCGGTTGCGCAGCTGGATCGAGGAGGACCGCGAGCAGATACGGCTGCAGCGCCGCCTGACCGAGGCGGCCACCGCCTGGCGAGATCACGACCGCGACCCGGGCGGCCTGTATCGCGGGGTGCGCCTGTCGGCCGCCTGCGAGCAGTTCACTGCTCCAGATGAGCACCTGAATGGCCACCCGGAGATGCGCTCGGAGAAGCTTACTCCGCTGGAACGCGAGTTCCTCGCCGCCAGCGTCGCCGCCAGGGACCGGGAGCGGCGCTCCCGTACGCGACGGACGGCGGCGATCTCCGGGCTGCTCGTGCTGACGCTGGTGGCGGCCCTGCTCGCCTGGCAGCAGAACGCCACCAGCCAGACCCGCCAGCGCGAGGCCGAGGCCCGCCGCGCCATCGGCGTCGCGGAGAGTCTGCGCGAGACGGACCTGGATCCGGACACGGCACGCCGAACACGTGGGCAGGCAGCGCCCGTCGCCCCTTGAACTCCACTCGATCAGAACCCAGGAGAACACGAAGGCCGATGGTGGCGGGGATGGTGATTCAAGGGCTCTCTCCCGGCCCGTCTCGGGTGCCACACTGGCGACAGCAGATCGGTGTGGGTTTCGGTCGGGACGATCGGGGATGAGTCCGGCGGTCGTGGCCGTGATAACGCCCTGCGGTGCGTTTGCCAAGATCAAGCCGCCCGAGGACTCCCGGTCACTCACAGCTACTTCGCGTCTGGTCGCACGGACCCGAGCGGAGGGCCTAAAACTCCTGTGACATTTCGCCGTAAAGCGAATCCATAACGGCCCCGACCACACTGTCGGAAGATCGCCACCCTCTAAGGAGACCTATGCGTTCCGTCATCCTGTTCACCGTCGCTGCTTTCACGCTGGCCGGGCTGTCCGTCCCGGCCCAGGCGCGCAGTGCGGCCCCTTCCGATTGCCCGTCCGGCAATGTGTGCTTGTACGCGGGAACCGGCGGCACCGGTCGCCAGATCTGCAAGTCCAAGGTCAGCGGGGAGGTTGTGTGCCTGAACGCCCGATCGGCCTACAACCATGGAGTGAGCGACCCCGGCAAGAACGATGTGCGCCTGTACGATCTCGGCGGCGCCCTCGTCACGTGCGTCAAGCGCGGCCAGGTGAAGAATCTGCCCGGCCCGGGCGGCTACGCCAACGTCTTCAGCGTTAAGTGGGGCACCTGCTGACGGTCGCCGCCGACCCGCCGCCGGAATCGTGGATCGTGTGGCCAGAGATACCGGGGGCGGTACCTCCGAGCCGGTGGTCAAGGTGCGCGGCGTTGGCCGGGCGGACAGCTCCCCGAGGCCTGCCGCTACCGGCCGGTAACGTGCGGGAAGACGCCATCTGTTTAGGCTGGTAGCCGTGATTCCAGATTGTGCCGCACTTTCATCAGGGGCTGCTCGACCTGGCGTGTGGTGTCAACTGCCTGCGCCGCCCTCTGATCTCACGTTGAGTTATTCAGGCGACAGGAGAGCGGCGGGTTCTTCGGCCCACCCTGGATACCGATGGTCGGCAGAGAACAGCTTTTGATGATGGCGTCGGTGATGAAGATCCTGCTTCTGCCCGTACTCGCTGTGTGCGGTTGTGTTCGTGTGGCGATCGAGCAGGTGGCTTTCCATCGGGGTGTTCGCGCTGGGGGTCGTCGCTCGTGTTGCGTTTCCGGGCAGGTCATATGACGCAGATCACTAGCTTGGGGTGCTCGTAGAGCAGGTTGTCGGTGGTGCCTGCGATCGTGTCCTGCGTGGGCGAGCTGGTCGAGCGAGTGGATGAACTGGACCGCGTGCTGGGAGTCGTGGATCGCGCAGAGGCGGAGCGTCGGCGATGGATGCATCGGATCGCGACAACGATCTGTCGCGATCCGATGCGGCGGATCCTCGTGCTGCGCCGAGCTGAGCAGCTCACTCGCTTTCCCGGCCACTATGACGTGATGGTCGGCGGTGCCGTGGACGTGGGCGAGTCGTATGAGGACGCGGCAGCCCGCGAGCTGTCCGAGGAGCTGAGCGCCGGCGTCCCGGTGCGTTTCATGTTCAAGTTCCTGTGCCGGGATGGGGCCAGCCCTGTCTGGTTCGGGGTGCACGAGGCCGTGATCACTGAGCCATTGGTTCCAGATCCGTCCGAGATCGCTTGGCATGCCTGGCTCACAGAGCTCGAACTGCGGAAGGTCGTTGATCGATGGCCTTTCGTTCCCGGTGGGCGAGAGGCGGTGCGCCGATATTTGGTATTCGGAAACGAGGGCCAGCCGTCGGCTGGCTGATCGGCGGCATCATGTCGAGTGGTGGCTCAGCTGCATGGCCCGATTCCCTCAGCCCGGGCTGGCACCCGACGTACTCGGGTGTCGCGGTCGTGCTGGCGGCGGAGTTGGAGGATCTCTTCGTGTTGGGCAGCGAGGCGTGAGAGCGCTTCGTTGCGGAAGTCAGTGAGTTCCTCGATGGTCTGATCGCGGTGAGCGAGGCGTTGCTCGAGGGTGGCGATCTGCTCTTTGAGCCGGTGGATTTGGGCGTCGCGAGGGTCGGGGGTGTCTCCGGTCTGGAGGAGGACCGCGAGTCGGGATTCGAACTCTTCGCGAAGGTGGGCATAGGGGCGTGTGCCGTTGATTGGAACCGCCCGATCCTCGGCGCTCAAATGGTCCGCCCGTCGCACCCGTTCGGCCGGCGCGATGCCACCATGGTGCTTCAGCACCGTGAAAACCGACCCCGGTGGCTTGCCCAGCGCCCGGGAGATCACGCTGATGGAATCACCGGCGCGCCACTGCCGCCAAAGATCCACCTTCATCGCGTCCGACATTCCAGGTCGACCCATTCGTGCCACAAGTCACCTATCTACCAGCACCGTTGCATTGATCACCTGAATCTAAGACGGCTTTCTTCGCGAAGGAGACCCGGTGAGGGTGCACCCCTTCATCGAGGCGGAAAAGCAGGGCGGCCGTAACGTCAAACGGGCGTGTGAGCTGCCGAAGGTCTCCCGGGCCGCCTTCTATGCCCGTCGCCGAAGCGCTCTTGGTCCTCGGGCGGTGCGTGATGGGCACCTGGCCGCGCGTATCGCCGAGGTCCATCAGCACTCGCGCGGCACCTACGGCGCTCCCCGGATCCATGCCCTCTTGCAACGGTAAGGAGCCGGCTGCGGTCGGCGCCGGGTAGCGCGGTTGATGAGAGCGGCCGGGTTGCAGGGCCGTCACCGGCGCCGCCGGCAGCAGACCACAATCGTCGACCCGGCCGCGACTGTTCGGCCCGACCTCATCGGCCGTGATTTCCAGCCTGCCCCCGCGGCTGTCGACACGCGCTGGTGCGGGGATATCACTTACCTGCCGACCCAGGAGGGCTGGCTGTACCTGGCGGTTGTCATCGACATCGCCTCACGCCGGGTGGTGGGCTGGGCCACCGCCGATCACCTGCGCACCGAGCTGGTGGCCGAGGCTTTGAACGCGGCCTACCACCAGCGTCACCCCGTCCGGCCGGTGATCTTTCATTCGGATCGCGGCTGTCAATACACCAGTGGCTCCTTCGCTGAGCTGGCCGACCGTCTCGGGGTACGGCTGTCGGTCGGCCGAAAGGGGCAGTGCTGGGACAACGCCTTGGCCGAATCGTTCTTCGCCACGTTGAAGGGCGAACTGCTCAGTGATCGTCCCTGGCCCAGCCGGACCGCTGCCCGCAGTGCGATTTTCGAATTCATCGAGGGCTGGTACAACCTGCACCGGCTCCACAGCAGCCTCGGCTACCGTAGTCCCGCCGCCTACGAGGCCGCGTATACGGCCTGACCACCACACCAAAGGTGTCCGCCAAAGCGGAGCAAGCCCACCGCGCGAGCTCCTCTCAAGTGACCCCGGCCCGGCGGTTCGATTCTTCCCCGAGGCGTCCCAGGCCAGAGCAGGTTTGGCGGCTGGTGACACGTTGGTTAACGGCACCCCATAACCCCCGGCCCTCTCGTTCCCACCCATTTCCAGCACCGAAAGACCAGCTTAAGAACCGCGAGAAAACAGGAAAGCACCCGCGATCCCCGACGAAGCCCCGGCCCTGCTGCCGCGCGGCAGCAGATCGCCCCGCTGATCGTTCAGATCCGCTCCGCTGGAGGCGACCCTGCGCGACTGGCGGGCCCGCCAGTCCGCCCGGGGCCCGCGGCATGCTCAAGGGCGCCGCCGACCTGGACGCGTACCTCTGCGCCCGCGAACCCTGAGGCCGAGCCACGTCCACCACGGGAACCGGCGTGGCCACGGAAGGAAGCCAGGCCCGAGTGCCGGGGCATTTCGGCCAGATCTATAGCGCTTCGTCCGCCGCACACTGCGAGAAACCCCCGCAAACGCCTCACCATTTGTCCGAACCACGCTGCGCATATAGGAGACGAGGCTAGAGTGGCCGAGTTCTCCAGGAAAGGATCATCATGCTCAGCATTGTCCGGCGTTCTGCCCTTGCAGGCGCGCTCGCGATGAGCCTCGCCGTGGCCACCGTCGGCTTCGCACCTCCCTCGGCCGCGGCGACACCGCCGTACGGACTCCTCAAGCTGGTCTTCAGGTGTGCCCACGTGGGGGGCGTGTCGGTCACGGTCGTGGGTCCGGGCGTCACGGGCAGCGCGCGCGACAAAAACGGCACGTACTACTTCCGGGGCCGGCCCGGCGCCTACCGGGTGAAGCGCCTCGCGAACGGACGGATCGCACCGAGATCCAGGCTCATCCAGATCCCGAAGTTCTCGACCCGCACCGTCAATGTCTGCTCCCTCAAGTGGCCCGGGCGCCCGTGACCCTGGGCCGCCTTTCTTGATCTCGCCCTCGCCAGTGCCCCTCTCTCGGGCTCCCACGATCACTCTCGGGTGCGGGTGGGCCGCACCGGTTCCGGCGACTCTCGGCCGCTGGTCACACTCGCCCCGTTTCTGGGCTTCGTCGATGCGCGCCCGATTGTCGACGATCTCCATCAGGCGGGGCCGTTGTCGAGGGTCGACCGTGACGCCGAGCTGGCCGAGCACATCGCCGAGGTGCACGCTCGCTCGCGAGGCAGCTACGGCGCGCCGCGGGTGCACGCGCAACTACAGCGAGACGGTGAGCGGTGCGGCCGGCGGCGGGGTGGCCCGGCTGATGCGCGCGCTCGGCCTGGCCGGACGGTATCGGCGGCGCCGGCAGCGGACCACCATCCCCGACCCGGGCGCCGGCATCCGGCCGGATTTGATCGGCCGCGACTTCACGCCCGATGCGGCAGGGCTCGATACCCGCTGGTGTGGCGATATCACCTACATCGCCACCGAGGAGGGCTGGCTGTATCTGGCCACCGTCATCGACATCGCCTCACGCCGGGTGGTCGGCTGGGCAACGGCGGATCATCTGCGCACCGACCTGGTCACCGCCGCGCTGCTCCAGACCTGGGCGCGCCGCCGCCCCACTCGGCCGGTGATCTTTCACTTGGACAAGGGCTGCCAGTACACCAGCGCCGACTACACCGCCCTGGCTGAACGGCTCGGAGTGCGACTGTCGGTCGGTCGTACCGGTCAGTGCTGGGACAACCAGCACCATCAGGAGGTGGCTCCGGATGCTCCGCTGCAGGTCAGTATCGGTCGCTGACGTGGAGTATCGCGCCCGGCGTGGGCTCGGCGTCGCCGAGCTGCTGGTCGGGGTCAGGCACAGCTCGACCTTGTTCTTCTTGGCCCAGGCGCGGATCGCGGGCGTCTTGTTGGCCGGCAGGTTGTCCATGATCACGTAGATTGGGGCGCCGTCCGGATGGGCCCACAGCGCCGTACCACCCCACACCCGGCGGCGTGCCCTGATGGCCCAGATCCACGCCTTCATCCTGCAGAACCTCGGCGATGCGCACCTCACCCCGGACGCGATCGCCGCAGCCCACCACATCTCCGTGCGCTACCTGCACAAACTGTTCCACCAGGAAGGGGCGCACCGTCGCCGCCTGGATCCGTGAGCGCCGCCTGCAGCAGTGCCGGCGCGACCTGGCCGCCCCCCGACTGGCCGCCCACCCGATCCACGCGATCGCGGCCAGGTGGGGATTCACCAGCCCTGCGCATTTCAGCCAGACCTTCCGCAGTGTCTACGGCCTCTCCCCGCGTCAGTTTCGCCAGCAGTGCGCGACAGTGCGCGCAGACTAAAGATGTGTGCGCTCATTCGTAACGACAGGTCCCGGCTGCGGCGTGCACCATCTCAGTTGAAGGATGAGCCTCAGCCTCCGCTGAGGCCCAGCTAAACCGTAAGAACCGCTTGTCGAGGCGGTTCCCTCCGGTGAAGGAGAACGATGTTTCGATCCCGCTTAGCAGCGATGATGCTGGCCGTTCCCTTGCTTTTGCTGGGTAGCGCGTCGGCCGTGTCAGCAGATTCGGCGTCCCGGTCTACTGGCTGGACCTGTAGTGGTGAGGTCTGCCTGAGACATGTTGAGCGGGGCGCTGTCGCGCTGCTCGACGGTGGATCCGGCTGCAGCGTTGATACGTGTATCACGGTGTTCGGCAGTGCCGTTCGCTGGTCGGCAACCGGCGAAGCCGACGAAGATTGGTACGGTCACGTGGATCTCTGGGGACCCGGGCACCCCAGGCACAGCGGCCCAAATGGCCGCACGCCCACGGTAACCGGCACTGGCAAGGGCGTAGGCAGCGTGTGCGCCCAGGGGTGGGAATCCCTGGGCGGAGGCCGCTTCGCGTCGAAAGGCCTTCCCTGCGTCTGGGTTGACTGAACGTCTCAAGCCGGGCGTCCAGGACCGACCTAACCGGCCCCGGACGCCTCGCCCAGAATGCGGGGCTTGATGGGCCACGCCAACGCGCTCAACCGCCACCGCCCCAGGAACTGACCCGCGATAGGCCGCTGACCAGGGCAAACACATGTCAGCATGGTCATAATCCCGGTTATGACCAGAGATCGGCGCGTTTGCGCTGGTCAGAGCGCCGTCCGGCGTTCAGGGGGCTCGCGGGCAACACGAAAGGGGCGGCCCTGGGCAGGGCCGCCCCTTGAAGTCAGGCGGTGCTGGGATGGCTACGGCCGGACCGTGGTGACCGGACCGTAGGCGGTGAGCAGGTGCGGCGTGACGTACACCCCGGCCGCCGCGCCTTCGTGCTCGCCGGGGTCGTGGTCGCGCATCTTCCAGTGATCGGGTGACCGACGCTGCCAGATGTGCCGTCCAGGTCGGAGACGACGGTGACGTCGTGGGGGATGTCAGTCGCCTGGGCCGAAGTGCGCCCCGTTCGGCAGCTCCTCGCGGCGGACGATGGCGACCAGGACTCGGGAGGCGCGGAGGGGGGTCAGAGGAAGTCGCGCCAGAACGGCACCGTGGCTTGGGGGGTTCCAGCCTTCGGGGTGTTCGGGTCTGGGTTCTTCGAACTCTTGGCTGATGTAGTCGATCAGGTCGGACCCGTAGTAGATGGTGTCCCAGCCGCGCATCGACAGAACCGGATGGCCGAAGGCGCCGCGTCCGGCTGGCAGGAATCGGTGTGCATAGACGGGGGCCATCTTGGGGACCTCGGCGAGTTGCAGGCGCGCTGTCTCCACGGCTGCCTCGGTCGTGCGGTCAGGACGGAGTTGACGTAGACGCGGCTGCGCCTGGCCGGGCCGTCGCGCAGCAGCCACATCCGGTAGTCGCGCACAGCCCAATCACGCGCCTGCGGGTCGGCGAGGGATCGGCGGTATAGGTGGCGGCGTGGTCGGCGAGCCAGGACAGGAACATGCGCACGCGGGAGCGGTAGGTGCGCCGGGTTTCGGCCGACAGCGGCGCGCGCTCCAGCGCCGCGGCGTACTCACCAAGGACGGTCTCGTAGCCGGGCAGCAGTCGGGTCGGCCGGGCGCCCGGACGGCGCTTCGTAATCTCGGAAGCGGATCCGGACTCCTGAAGAGATTCGGATTGCGCAATCTCGGAAGCCACCGCCCTCCAAGATCTACAGGACACGCCCTAGGCCCCCACAGCTGCGTGGGGGCCTAGTGATGGATGGTTAGGGGAAATGTCCGAGGCTGGTTTCCGTCAGTCCCGGACGCCCCGGCTTGAGGTGTTCAGTCAACCCACACGCAGAGAAGGCCTTTCGACGCGTACCCGCCTGCGTCTAGGTGCTCCCAGCCCTGGACGCAGACATTGCCTACTCCCTTACCGGTGCCGGTCACGGTGGGCGGGCGGCCAATTGGGCCGCTACGCCTGGGGTGCCCTGGCCCCCAGAGATCCATGTGACCGTACCAATCGCCTTCCCCTTCGGCGATTGCGGACCAGCGAATGGCATTGCCGCCTACCGTGATGCAGATATCACGGCTGCAGCCGGATCCACCGTCGAGCAGCGCGACAGCGCCCCGCTCAACATGCCTCAGGCAGACCTCACCACTACAGGTCCAGCCAGTAGACCGGGACGCCGAATCTGCTGACACGGCCGACGCGCTACCCAGCAAAAGCAAGGGAACGGCCAGCATCATCGCGGCTAAGCGGGATCGAAACATCGTTCTCCTTCACCGGAGGGAACCGCCTCGACAAGCGGTTCTTACGGTTTAGCTGGGCCTCAACGGAGGCTGAGGCTCAGCCCTCAACCGAGATGGTGCACGCCGCAGCCGGGGCCTGTCGTTACGGGTAAGCGCACACGTCTTTAGTCTGTGCGCACGATCGCGCGCTGCTGGCGAAACTGACTCGGTGACAGGCCGTAGACACTGCGGAAGGTCTGGCTGAAATGCGCAGGGCTGGTGAATCCCCACCTGGCCGCGATCGCGTGGATCGGGTGGGCGGCCAGTCGGGGGGCGGCCAAATCACGTCGGCACTGCTGCAGGCGGCGCCGCCGGATCCAGCCAGCGACGGTGCGCCCTTCGTCGTGGAAGAGTTTGTGCAGATAGCGCAGCGAGATATGGTGGCTCGCGGCGATCGTGCCCGGGGTCAAGTGCGCATCACCTAGGTTCTCCAGAATGAAGACCTGGATTTCGGCTATCAACGCGCGCCGCCTGGTGTGCGGCGGCACTGCGCTGTGGGCCTCCAGCGCACTGGCCAGCGCCGCAGTCAGCACGTCGAGCGTCAATGTGGACAGCCGGGCAATGTCGGTCGGCCCGAACTCATGCATGCGCCGGGTCATCTGCAACAAGAACTGCGAGGACAGCGCGCCGATGCCCCGATCGCCAGGGATACGGACGGCAACCAGGTCCCGCAGATCCCGCTGCGATAACGGCAGTAACGAACGCGGGACCTGCAGGCACAGCATCTGAGCCACTCGCTCGCCCGGCGCAAGCCGCGTCAGATAGGGATGTGAGCTGTCACGTATGGACAGATCGCCGACATGTAGATCCGCCTGCCGGCCGTCCTGCTCCCCCCACACACGACCGCGCACAGCGCAGGTCACCATGAACGTCTCGGGATCAGACTGGCGGATCAGTTTTGGGCGTGCGATGAATCGCAAGCGGCGTGGCGGTCAGCAAGACCGTCTGCACGGGACCGAGACCGGTGAAGCCGGCCTGCGCCCGGAATGCGCTCTCCATCCCCGGTTCACAGCGTGCATCGAGGGGCACCCACGCCGTTCCTCTCGATGGCGCCGCCGATCGCGCGCCGCTCCCCACGCCCGTGGAGGTGAACCGCCGGCACGTCCCGCCCGGACGTCGCTTTGGGTCCGCTCCCCACGCCCGGGCGTGGGGAGCAGATGTTCAAGATCGGCGGCGTTGATCACGAATTCGGTTCACCCCCACGGGCGTGGGGAGCAGGGCAACCCCGCGCCCGACTCTACGTAGGGCACCGGTTCACCCCCACGGGCGTGGGGAGCAGGCGCCCGCCTCACCGGCATCGCCCTTGTCACCCGGTTCACCCCCACGGGCGTGGGGAGCAGGGTTACAGCCTTTCCCGATTCAATTTCGTACACGGTTCACCCCCACGGGCGTGGGGAGCAGGAACCCCGCTGACGACGAAGCCTCTCCGGAGGCGGTTCACCCCCACGGGCGTGGGGAGCAGGGCGGATGTTCATCATGCAGGTCATTAAATTGCGGTTCACCCCCACGGGCGTGGGGAGCAGGGGCCCCAGCGTGTCCCGATCTCGCTCAGGTCCGGTTCACCCCCACGGGCGTGGGGAGCAGGTCGCGGTTGACGGCGTAGTACTCGCGTCCATCGGTTCACCCCCACGGGCGTGGGGAGCAGGAGAAGCCGCCCTCGGGCCGGTAGGCCTCGGTCGGTTCACCCCCACGGGCGTGGGGAGCAGACTTCGTGAGCTGCAACGATACGGGCGACCTGCGGAGACGTGAATGTCGTTGTTTGTCGGTGATCCACAAGAGTGGACCGATTGCCAAACCATGTTCGCCCATTAGCCGGCTCACATCCAGGGCTCTATCGACGTCGCTCGTCTGCAGCGATCATTATGCTGTCCGGATCACCGTAGCTACGTAGTGTGGCACTGCAACGATTATGGGCCTTCTCTCCGAGATCGCGGGTTCGGCTGCCGAACCTCCGAGCGCACCCGACTGCCGTTGCTTCACACCGATGCAGCAAAGCCCTCTAGCCTAACTCGCCACCAACTCCGGCTCGCTTGACGAGCCTGCCCCACCGGTGGGAGCGCTCGAACTGCTGGGCAATGGCAGCCCCGGTCGGAAGTCCCCCGTCGCCCTCGGACACGCATTACTACATGATCGCCCGACTTCGGTTCGGGCGATTACTGTTTTCTGGGCAGGCTCGTAGGTCAGGTGCAGACCAAGGCCGCCGTAAGCCTCAGCCTTGTCTCGCGGGTCGGCACTGCGAAGCAGTTTCCGCAGATCACCCAGCATCGTCATCATCGCTGTGATCTCCTCCTCGGTGAGTCGTCTCGGAATGCCGGTGACAGCCTTGTCCAGGCGCATCCGCTCGACCTTCCGCTTCGCTTCGGTCTCGGCGATCCATCCGGCGACCACCGCCGGGTCACTACCCGCGTCGACGAGCGCCCGGTACGCCTTCAACTTGCGCTCACACTCGGCCACCGCCTCGCATACCGCCTCGACAGCGGCCAACCGGTGGTCGTCCACCAGTTGGGCCTCCTCCATGGCTCTGACCGTCTCAGGCAGCCGCTCAGGGTCGAAGACCGCCGCCAGCCAGGCGTCCAGCGGCTCAACGATCAGTTCTTCCCTGACATAGACGGATCGGGGGTGATCAACGCTGTTGGCCTGCGCGTACGACCGGGGAAACACGCACCGGTAGTGCGCCTTGCCGATGATCCAGCTTCCCTGCATCCTCCGCTCGCACACACCACAGAAGATCAGACTGCGGAAGATGTACGGCCGGGGCGTCGCGCGAGGCTTACGGCCCCTCCTTGGACGTGCCTGGTGCCGCGAGTAGCCTCCCGCACGGGTTGGCGTACGGGGGTCAACTGGTCTCGCGAGGGAAACCGCGGATGGCGTTGCCCGCCCGCTCGGCGATCGCGGCCAGGTGCTCGGCCAGGAGCGGCGGGTCGAGCAGGGTGTAGTCCATGGGCAGCAGGGTCAGGCGGTAGGCCAGGTAATGGGGCGTGTCGGCGTGGGTGCGCAACCGGCAGGTGTGCTCGTCGACGGGTTCCAGCTCTCCCTGCCAGGCAGGGACCTGCTCGGCGGCCCGCTGGATCGGCGCGTGCAGGAGCACTGTGGCCTGGATGGAACCCGCCACGATCGCCCTCTTCACCCAGGTGAGAGCGTCGAGGCCGCCGGGGAGTTCGCGCGCGGGCAGATGGACGCCGGTGCGCTGGACGTCGGTGAGGCGGTCCAGGCGGAAGGAACGCCAGGCGGAGCGCTCGGCGTCGAAGGCGACCAGGTACCACAGCCGCCCCGAGGCCACCAGACGGTGTGGCTCCACCAGGCGGCGGCTGGTCTGACCGTTGGCCGTGGTGTAGGCGAAACGGACCCTCTCGTGGAGAAGGCAGGCGGCCGCGAGCGCGGTCAGGGCCTCGGCGTCGGTGGTGGGTCCCGGGGTAGGCGGCAGTATGACAGTGGCGCGGGACAGCGAGGCCACCCGGCGGCGCAGCCGTTGTGGCAGGACCTGTTCCAGCTTGGCCAGTGCGCGCAGCGAGGGCTCCTCCATTCCCGTGACGGCCGCGGTGGCGGCGGTGCGCAGCCCGAGGCCGATGGCGACGGCCTCCTCGTCGTCTAGCAGCAGCGGTGGCATGGCCGTACCGGCGGTGAGGCGGTAGCCGCCGACGTTGCCCTGGCTGGCGTGCACGGGATAGCCGAGCTCGCGCAGCCGGTCGATGTCGCGGCGGATGGTGCGGGTGGTGACGCCGAGCCGGTTCGCCAGTTCGGTGCCTGGCCACTCTTTGGGGGTCTGCAGCAGGGACAGCAGTTGCAAGAGTCGTCCAGATGGATCGCGCATGTCTTTACTCTGCCGAACTGCTAGGACATTCACTGACCTATTGCGAGTCTACTCTTCAGCTATCAAGCGAACGGCAAGGGAGAACATCATGTTGCGCGGAATGACCACCATCAGCTATTGGGCCGAGGACCACGCTGAGGCCGTCCGCTGGTACACCGAACTGCTGGGCATGAGCCCCTACTTCGAGCGGCCCGGATACGCCGAGTTCCGCATCGGTGACTTCCAGCACGAGCTGGGCCTGATCGACAGCCGCTACGCCCCCGAGGGCGTAGCGAGCGGACCGGCGGGCGCGATCATGTACTGGCACGTCGACAACGTGGCGGCAACGCTGGAGCGGCTCATCTCGATGGGCGCGAAGCTGCTTGACCCGCTCACCGAGCGCGGGCCCGGATTCGTGACCGCCTCGGTGGCCGATCCCTTCGGCAACATCCTGGGCGTCATGTACAACGCTCACTACCTGAAGGTTGTGGAGTCGACCCGATGAGCGCGCAGGAGGCGGTCCTCACCTTCGAGGACACCGCTCAGTGGGAGTCCTGGCTGGCTGAGCATCACGACGCAGGGACGGGCGTCTGGCTGAAGATCGCCAAGAAGCGGTCGGGCGCGACCTCGGTGTCGCAGCCGCAGGCGCTGGCCGCCTGCTTGTGTTACGGCTGGATCGACAGCCACCGCCGTTCCTTCGATGAGAAGTTCTACCTGCAGCGGTACTCGCGCCGCCGTACCGGTAGCCCGTGGTCACAAATGAACGCCGAGCTGGCGCAGGCGCTGATCGCCGAGGGACGGATGCGCCCCCCGGGGTTTGCGGAGATCGCCTCAGCCCAGGTCGACGGGCGGTGGAGCGCCGCCTACCCCTCCCAGCGCACCGCCACTGCCCCGCCCGACCTCCTCGTGGCGCTGGAGCAGCATCCCAGGGCCAAAGCCGCCTATGACCGCCTCGGCAGGACGGGTCGGTACGCCGTGATCCTGCGCCTGGCCAAGACCCGCACTCCCCGGAGCCGGGCCACCTGCCTGGCCACGGTGATAGCAGCACTGGAGGGCTCAGAGCCGAGCCGGACCGCGAGGGTCGTCATGAGACAGCACGGCATCGCATCGACCGCATCGTTGGCGCGGCGGCACGCGCTCGAACTGGACGCGTCGGAGCCGTGGGTGTAGAAGGAGTGCCAGGACGAGGCTGGGTACAGGAACTGGCCTCGTTCCGACGCTTCTACCGCGGCTTCGACCGGATCACCACCGCACTGGGCCCCCACCGCACCGACCGACGCGCACTCGCCTGCCCCAGCAGGAGGCCGACTGGCACACCGCCCGCTGGGACGACGACGAACCCGAGAATCAGCGCGAAGTGCTCTACGCCCCCTCTTCCAGCGGTGGCTGCACCGCAGTGGTCCGCTGGACGCCGGCTACGTCGACTCACTCGTCGACGCGACCTCAGCGCATTCGGCTCCTGAAAAGCGGTCTGAACTGCGATGATATGATTTCGAATATTGGTCTTACGTCAATATCAATATTGGACAGTAACAATGTCCTGTGATGGTCTCTGCGCATGAAGAAGACGATTCCGCAGGTCGTACGCCCCTGGCTCGGCGCCGCCGTGCTCGCCTCGCTCACTCTCAGCGGCATCCCCGCGTACGGTGCCACCGCCCATGAGAGCGCCCCGCGCGGCGGCACCATGGTCGCGACCGCCCATGAGGTCAGGCCGGGTACCGTTGTACGCGATGATCTGCGCGCGGTGTTCGACGCGGCGAAGGTGCGAGGCACGTTCGCGTTGCTGGACGTGTCGTCCGGGAAGGTGACCGTGGTGGACCGCGCTCGCGCCGAGAAGCCGATGGTGCCCGCCTCCAGTTTCAAGGTCCCGCACGCGCTGGTCGCTCTGCAGACCGGCGTGGTCAAAAGCCCCGACGAGGTGATCCCCTGGGACGGCACGCCGCAGCCGTTCCCCGAGTGGGAGAAGGACATGAGCATGCGCGAGGCCGTTCGCGTCTCCAACGCGGCGGCGTTCCAGGTGATCGCCCGCCGCATCGGCCTCCAGCGCGAACGACAGTGGCTGCACCGGCTGAACTACGGCAACCGGCAGACCGGGACGGTGGTGGACCGGTTCTGGCTGGACGGCCCGCTGAAGATCTCGGCGGTGGCACAGACCCGGTTCATGGAACGGCTGGCCGCCCTGCGCCTGCCCGCCTCGCGCGCGCACCAGCGCACCGTCCACGACCTGATCAAGCAGGAGGAGAAGAACGGGTACGCGCTGTACGCCAAGTCAGGCTGGCAGAACGCCCCCGGTCCCGGCACGGGCTGGTGGACCGGGTGGGTCGAACGCGGCGGACGCGTGTACACGTTCGCGCTGAACATGGACATCGCCAAGGACGGCGACGCCGCCAAGCGCGCCACCCTCGCGCGTGAACTGCTGCACCGGCTGAACGTCCTGCCCACGGCGTGAGCATGCCCCTCTCCGACCACGGCGACCGTCGCACGGTCGTCGTGGTCGTCGCCATTCAGGCGGTCATCTCGCTGGCTACTTCGCGGCGATGGCGCACGTCGTCATCCACCTCAGCGTCGACCTGGGGCTGGCCGCCGGGCTGATCGGCCTGGTGCTGGTGCTGGCGCTGCGCAATCTGGTGCAGCACACGCTCTCCCTACCGGTCGGCGCGCTGGTGGACGTGCTCGGCCCGGTGCGCATAGGCATACTGGCGTGCCTGCTGCGCGCGGCCGGGTTCACGCTGCTGGGCACCGTGTCCTCGCTGCTCTGGCTGGTCGTCGCGGCGGTGTTGCTGGGCACGGGCGGGGCGCTGTTCCATCCGGCGGCGCAGTCGCTGCTGGCCGGGCTCGCCGAACGGCGGCGGGCATGCGGCGCTCCAGCGCCAGGCTCCATTGCGGCACCGACGTGCAGCTCGTCATCGAAGGTGAGGCCACCGCCCTTCACCCTGGCTCCAACGCCGGGCCCCATTGCGGCACCTCGCCGTCGGCACCCGCCAGCGTCGTTGGGCTGCTGTTGAGCGTAGTAGAGGGCTTCGTACTCCTCCGGTGGGATGTCGCCGATCGAGGAGTGCAGGCGGCTCGTGTTGAGCCATTCAACCCATTCGGCGGTGGCAAGTTCCACTTCGGCCAGGCTGCGCCAGAGCCCGCAGGGTTTGATCAACTCGGTCTTGTAGAGACCGATTTGTGATTCCATCAGCGCATTGTCCAGCGCGTCTCCGACCGTGCCGATGGAGGCGTCGATGCCGGCGGTCATCAGGTGGGCGGTGAAGCGGAAACAGGTGTATTGGCTGCCGGCGTCCGAGTGATGAACCAGGCCCGGCGGGGCGTCCGGTGCGGTCGCGCCGCCACAACGCCATGTCCAGGGCGTCCAGCACCAGGCCGGCGCGTTGGACAGCGAGGCCGGCCAGCCCGACGATCGCCCGGGAGTACACGTCGGCGACGAAGGCGATTCCGCACCAGGCGTGGACGTAGGTGAAGTCGGCGACCCAGACCGTGTTCGGCCGGGGCGCGGTGAAGTCCCGCTTGATGAGGTCGGCCGCCCGCTGTGGCCGGGGTCGACCATGGTGGTGCGGATCTTCTTGCCCCGGCGGGCAGTCGCACTCCGAGCCGCTCAGCCAGGGCAGCGTAGGCAGTGCTGGTGTATTCCCCAGTACGATTCCCACGCGTTGCGGGTCACCAGGTTCGAGCACGCCCTGTTCCTGTCCCTGCTCGATCAGGGCGTTCATCAGTCCGAACGACGCGGCGGCGACCATGGCGAACCGGTCGGCGACCTCAACTGGAACCGCAACGCTAAATGGCCGCCTATGGCGGAGTATGCCGTGGTCGCCGTCAATCTGGTCTGGCGCAGATCACTTGAGGCTGCGGGCCGTCCGATTAGCGACATGATAAGGCTTGGGCACATCCAGGCCGCTAGCATGATGGATACCAAATAGCCGTAATTCAAAGGACGTTACTTCGTGTCTGAGATGTTCGATGCAGCGGACTTGCAGGTAGTTGTCGAGGGTGCAGAGGCCGCGCCCCACGCTGTGGAGTTGTTTAACTGGCTTGCTTCGGAGGATGAACTGCGAGGGCGGGTACGGCCTCAGCGGCGAGCACCAGAGCCGGGAGAGATGGGCGCGTCGGTGGAGTTGCTGACGGTGGCGGTGGGCTCCGGTGGCGCGGTGGTGGTGCTGATCCAATCGGTGTGCACCTGGCTTACCTCCCGCCGTGCCGACGTTAAGGTCACCGTCAGCGCTGCCGACGGGCGGCGTATCGAGTTGGATATCCGTCGCGCTGCGGACACGGCGGCGGTGCTGCGGGAGGTAGCAGAACAGTTCCCGGCGGCTGTCGAGCGGCCTAGTGAGTCGTAAGCCGCTCCTGGATGGTGGGGGCAGCCGGGCGGTGCTCATCGGGGCAGGTGCCTTCCGCGACCCGGAGTTGCCTGACATCCCGGCTGTGCGCACGAATCTGGAAGACCTGCGCCAAGTGCTGACGCATCCCGTGCACGGCCTCCTCACAGCCGATCATTGTCAGGCATTGGCCGATCCCGCAGATCAGGCCGCTGTCGGCGTGGCCTTGACCACCGCTGTCCGCGAGGCGGAGGATCTGCTGCTGGTCTATTACTGCGGACACGGGGTGCTCGACGACACCGGAGTGCTGCACTTCGCTCTGACCAGCACGAATGCCGAAAACGTCGGCTTTTCCGCTATCCACGTCGACCTTGTCAAACGCATGGTCGGTAGCGCTCGCGCCAAAGCCCGCGTGCTCCTACTGGACTGCTGCTTCTCCGGCCAAGCCGTCACAGTCATGAGCAACCGGAGGAGCCTCGCCCTGGGGCAGCTTGATCTGGCGGGCACCTATACCTTGACGTCCACGCCTGCCAACTCCCTCTCTCACGCCCCACTCGGTGCCCGGAACACCGCCTTCACCGGAGCGTTGCTGAACGCACTACGCATACCCGGCCCGCTCACCCTGGATCAGATCCACCGCCACATCGACCAAGAACTGGTTGGCCGAGGCCTCCCCCGCCCGCAACGCCGCTCCGTCGGCGCCGCCGGAAACCTCACCGTGACACGGGGGCCGATCAAACCCCCGCCCCCACCCCCACCTGCTGTCACCCGACTGTCCTCTCAACAAGGACCCCGTCCGGCCACTTCCCGCTCCCGCAAGAAGCCGCCGAGCGCTGCGGCGAAGACCGGCCGTGTCCTGCTCGCGATGTTGCCGCTCGCTTTGCTCCAGGGCAGCACCTACGTACCCCAGGCACCAGACTCATTCCTCGATGCCACGCGCGTAGTGGCGGGAGTCTGGCAAGACGACGAAGGAAATCGCAATAACGGAGCAGATTCGAGCTACAACGAAGACGTAATCACGGAACTGCTTAAACTTGCCAGCTTCAAGGGAGGTATTACATTCAAAAAGATTGCGCGAGAAAATGCGATAAACACGCTGATGAGTCGCGATGTTCACATCGCCGGCACGCTGAGCATAACTCCAGAAAGAGAAAGCATAGTCGACTTTGTCGGTCCGCTCGCGTCCTCGCGACTGGGCGTATTAGTTCGTCGCCAAGAAACAGGTATTAAAAACGTTTCCGACCTTTCCGGGCGGCATGTATGTACGATTGCGGGTTCGACAACATTCGACTCTTTGATGAAGGCCGAAAAGGGGGCACAGATCATCGCGGAACGGGGTCTTGGTGGCTGCCTCACCAGCCTATATCGGGGTGCAGTGGACGCGATCGCCGGAGACCGGTTGACCCTCGCCGGCATGCAGTTAGCGGAGCAACAAGATACTAAACTTATCGAGAAGATCGAGTTCGGCCATCGCGAATCCACGGGATTCGCGATACCCAAGGGAAATCATGATACTTGCGAACGCCTCCGAATCGCCTTGCAAAAATACGTCAGTAGCAAGGATTGGCAGAAACACTTCAGTGAACGCCTGCCTGCAACGCAGGATTTTCTCGAAGCGCAACCCACTCCGGAAGAGATTAACGAAAAATCTTGCCGAGCAAGCGCAGCAGGCTGAGTGGCCTGCAATGACGTGAGTTCTTCAGAATTCCAGCACGCGCGTTGCTCGAAGAGCTGGCGAAGCCGGCCGCGTCGAGCGTTTGTCGCAGCTCTCCAAGACCGATCTGTCGGTGGCGGTCGACGGTATCGGCCCGCTGAAGTTCCCCGTCTCCGACGAGCAGGCCGCACAACTGCGCGGGCTCGGCCGCCGGGCGCGGTTCGGGCGCGGCGAGCAGACCCTGACCGACCTGGAGGTCCATGGAAGACTGGACACGGATCTTGATTCGGTGCCGCTCGCCTTTGCTGATCCCACCGAACATCGACATGATCAGCTCGTGCGCCTCGTTGGCGGGATCGATCGGTCTCCCGACCTCTGGCACCCACAGCGGGACGTCACAGTGCTCGAACAACGGGAAGGTCAACCCGAACTGATTACCGTAGAAAGCCCGCTGAGGCTCACCGACCACGACCGCGGCGAAACCCCGGCCGGGATTGGCGAACTGACCGAGCAGAAGGGCGGCCTGGGGCCGCCTCAACGGCGGTATTGAGCGTGACTTGTCCACATCGAAGAACTCCGCCACGATGCGCCGCTGCGCCGCGACGAGCGTTGCCCGGGCCGAGCGGGTGCGTGCGCTGATAAGCGAGCAACCTCGACCCGATTGCTGAGTGCGGTCAACGACCGCAGCCCGGCCAGCGGCTTTTGGGCTCTATCCATGCCACTTGCAGTGGCATGACTTAGCCCTGCCAAATGGCGCCGGCGCCGAGCAGCGCCTTGACATCGCTGTAGAAGGCCGGATCCGGGGTGACCCGGAAGGGCTGCAGGTTCAGCAGCAGCCCTTTGGCGCCTTGGCGGTGCAGGCGGACGTGGACGGGCGCGCGGCCGGGGTGGGTGGTCAGGATGTGCTTGAGCTCTCCGACGACGCGCGAGTTCAGGCGGCTCTCTTGAATCGAGAGCACCACGGGTGGCTCGGCGTTCGCGTGGGAGACGTCGAGAATTTTGATGTCCTCGCCGTATACGCTCAGCGTCTCATCGCGGACGTTGACTCGTCCTCGGACGGAGATCACGCGGTCCTCGGCGAGCGCTTCGCCGTACAGGGTGTAGGTCTTGGGAAAGATGAGGCACTCGACGGCGGCGTCGTGGTCTTCGAGGGTGACGATCGCCCAGGGGCTGCCCTGCTTGGTGATCTTGCGTTGCAGGCCGGAGACGATACCGCTGATCCGGACGGCCGCGTCCTGCCGTCCGGAGGCCTGCAGGTCGGCGATGGTGGTGTCGCGGTTGGCGTCTAGGACGTGTTCGGCTCCGTCGAGCGGATGGCTGCTGACGTACAGGCCGAGCATCTCGCGCTCGAAGGCGAGCATGGTGGCGCGGTCCCACTCGCCCTGCGGGATCGCGGTCGAGAAGGCGCTGTTCTCGCCGGGCTCGCCGAACAGCGAGTCCTGGCCGTGGGCCTCGTTGCGCTTGAGGTCGACGACCGCATCGACGGCCTGCTCGTGCACCGCGACCAGGGCCTGGCGGTGATGGCCCAGGCTGTCGAAGGCGCCGGACTTGGCCAGCGACTCGATGACGCGCTTGTTGCAGACGACGGAGGAGACCTTGGTGAGGAAGTCGTTGAAGTCGGTGTACTTGCCCCTAGCCTCCCGGGCGGCGACGATCGCGTCCACGGCACCGGTTCCCACGTTGCGGACGGCTCCTAGGCCGAAGCGGATGTCGGAACCGACCGCGGCGAAGTCCAGCCGGCTCGCGTTGACGTCCGGGGGTAGCACTTTGATGCCCATGCGGCGGCAGTCGGCCAGGTAGACAGCCATCTTGTCCTTGTCATCGCCGACGGAGGTGAGCAGCGCGGCCAGGTACTCGCAGGGGTGGTTGGCCTTGAGGTAGGCGGTCCAGTACGACACGAGGCCGTACCCGGCGGTGTGCGACTTGTTGAAGCCGTACCCGCTGAAGGGCACCAGGACGTCCCAGATGGCTCTAATCGCCTCGCTGGAGAAGCCGCGGCCGCGCATACCGGAGGAGAAGCGGTCCCACTCGGCGTCCAGCACCTCTTTCTTCTTCTTGCCCATGGCCCGGCGCAGCATGTCGGCGGCGCCGAGGGAGTAGCCGGCGAGCTGCTGGGCGATGGCCATCACCTGCTCCTGGAAGACGACGAGATGGAAGGTGTCGCCGAGGATGGGCTCCAGCGCCCGCTCCAGCTCCGGGTGGATGGGCTCGACCGGCTGCCGGCCGGTCTTGCGCAGCGCGTAGTTGGTGTGGGCGTTCATCTCCATCGGGCCGGGCCGGTACAGCGCGTTCACCGCGGCGATGTCGGTGAAGGTGGTCGGCCGCATGAGCCGGAGTAGGACCCGCATGCCGCCGCTGTCCAGCTGGAAGACCCCGAGGGTGTCGCCGCGGGCCAGCAGCTCGTACGTCGTCGCGTCGTCCAGCGGGATCTCCAGGGTGTCGACGTCGATGCCCTTGTTGGCCCGGACGTTCGCGATCGCGTCGCCGATGACGGTGAGGTTGCGCAGGCCGAGGAAGTCCATCTTCAGCAGGCCCATGTCCTCGGCCTGGGTGAACGGGAAGCCGGTGATGACCGGTCCATCCGCCTTGGGTCTGACTAGCGGCACCACGTCGAGCAGAGGGTCGGAGGAGAGGATCACGCCCGCGGCGTGGATGCCGGTGCCACGGGTGAGGCCCTCGATGCCGGTCGCGGTGTCGACCACCCGCCGGACGTCGGGCTCCTGCTCATACATCTGGCGCAGCTCGGCCGCCTCGCCGTGGCGCGGGTTGCTGACGTCGTGGATGGCGGCCAGCGGAATCTCCTTGCCGCCGTCGGCGGCCGGGAAGGCCTTGGTGATGCGGTCGCCCAGGGCGTACGGCAGGCCCAGCACCCGGCAGGAGTCCTTGACCGCGGCCTTGGCCTTGATGGTGCCGAACGTGACGATCTGGCAGACGCGGTCCTCGCCGTATTTCCGGGTGACATAGTCGATCATCTCGTCGCGGCGCCGGTCGTCGAAGTCGAGGTCGACGTCCGGCATGGTGACGCGCTCAGGGTTGAGGAAGCGTTCGAAGATCAGCTTGTGCTCGATCGGGTCCAGCTGGGTGATACCGGTGCAGTAGGCGACGATCGACCCGGTGGCAGAGCCGCGGCCGGGGCCGAGGCCGATGCCGTTCTCCCGGGCGTGCCGGCAGATGTCGGCGACCACCAGGAAGTAGCCGGGGAAGCCCATGGCGTCGATGACCGACAGCTCGTAGTCGATGCGCTCCAGTACCTCCCGCGGCGGGTGCCCGCCGTAACGGTGGCGGGCGCCCCGCAGGGTCTCCTCGCGCAGCCAGCTTGACTCACTTTCGCCCTCGGGCACGGAAAAGCGCGGCGTCAGGTCGCGGTGGGCGAACACCTCGCCGTAGTCGCCGACGCGCTCGGCCACCAGCAGCGTGTTGTCGCAGGCGCCGGGGACCTCGGTATCCCACAGGGCACGCATCTCCTCTGCGGACTTGACGTAGTAGCCGCTGCCACCGAAGCGGAAGCGGTCGGTGTCGGCGAGCCGCTTTCCGGTGCCGACGCACAGCAGCGCGTCGTGGGCCTGGGCCTGGTCCTCAGTGACGTAGTGGGAGTCGTTGGTGGCCAGGGGCGGCAGCGCGAGCTCTCTGCCGAGTTTCAGGAGCTCGTCGCGGACGCGGCGCTCGATGGCGAGGCCGTGGTCCATCAGTTCCAGAAAGTAGTTGTCCTTACCGAAGATGTCGCGGTAACGGGCGGCGGCTTCGATTGCTTGGGGGTACTGGCCGAGGCGGAGCCTGGTCTGCACCTCGCCGGAGGGGCAGCCGGTCGTGGCGATGATGCCGTGGCCGTGCTCGGCCAGCAGCTCATCATCCATGCGCGGATATTTCTGGACATGACCCTCCAGCCACGCCCGGGACTGCAGACGGAATAGGTTGCGCAGACCCCGGGCGTCCGCCGCCCACATCGTCATGTGCGTGTACAGGCCGCGCCCGGAGACGTCACCGCCCTCACCGGTGTCGTCGTTCGAGCGGCGCAGCGACAGGTCGTCGCTGTAGTAGACAGGCTTGCGGTGGTGCCGCGAGGCGGGCGCGACGTAGCTCTCGATGCCGATGATCGGCTTGATGCCCGTCTTGAGCGCCGTCCGATAGAACTCGTACGCCCCGTGCACGTTGCCGTGGTCGCTCATTGCCACGGCCGGCATGCCGAGCCGCGCCACCTCGTCCATCAGCGGACCGACCTTGGCCGCGCCGTCGAGCATGCTGTACTCGGTGTGCACGTGGAGATGCACGAAGGACCCCATCGGTATCCACGCCCCCTGGTTGTAGGCTGCCGCGATGACCCCGCATTCGACCCGAGAGGAAGCCGGGTTGTCCAACAACCGACACGCCGATCATCCACAACCATCGGTGGTTCCTGCGGCCGACCTGGACCTCGCGGCGGTCCGCGCCTTCGTCACCGTCACCGACGAGCGCTACTTCAGCGAAGCCGCCGCCGCGCTGGGCATCAGCCAGCAGGCCGTCTCCAAGCGCGTCGCGAAGCTGGAGTCCGACCTCGGCGTGCGGCTGTTGTCCCGCACCCGCGTCGGTGCCGAGCTCACCCAGGACGGCCGGGCGTTCCTCAACCACGCGCGCGCCCTCGTCGCCCTCGCCGACCAGGCGTTCGAGATTCTGCGCAACCGGCGCCGGTCGCTGCGCGTCGACGTCCTGGACACCCGGCTCGCGGCCATCGACGTGATCCGTGCCTTCCACCGGACCACCGCGGACGCCGAGATCGACATCATCACCTCCAACGGGCTCCGGTCCGCGCGCACCGCACTGGCGAACGGGTCCGTGGACGCGGCCTTCGCGCGGGCCGCCGGGCCGCTGGGGGACGACCTGGTGTCCACGCCCGCCTACCTGGAGCAGGTGCACCTGCTGGTGGGCCGCGACCATCCCCTGGCCGGTCTGCCGCAGGTGGAGACGGGGCGGCTCGCGGGGATGACCGTGTGGATGCCCGGCAACGCCGACGGCAGCGAGTGGGCCGACTACTGGGATCTCTTCGGCGCCGAGTTCGGCGTCCGCATCGACGCCTCAGGCCCCGACTTCGGCTGGGAGTACTACGTCGAAGAGATCGGCTCGGGTGAGCGGACCGGGCTCGTCGGGGAGTGGTGCCGCCTGCCCAGCCATATGCGCACCGTGCAGATCCCGGTGGTCGACCCGGCGCCCATGTACCCCTGTTCGCTGCTCCGTCAACGGCAGAACCATCACCCGGTGCTGACGCAGCTCGCCCGCTTCGTCGAGGATCGGTTCCACCCGTTCGACCCCGGACGCCAGTGGCTGCCCATCGCCGACCGCGCCGCCTACATCGGCACTGATACTTAGCCTTCTCGTTACCCCTCCCATCATCCCTCCGAACAACCTTCCCATCTAATCAGGAAGCATCCGAGGACTGATAGTCGCAGGCCAGCGGGCTGAATAGCGCCCGAGGCCTACCCCGACTCATAAGCGGAGGCAGCCTGCATCAAAGGACCAGGCATGCCGTGGAGGCTGCGATCGCGGCGGCTTCCGGCTCGCCCATGGCCAGGTAGGCGCGGCTCAGGCCGATGAGGTCGAAGACCCGACTACGGGTACGCTCCGAAGCCCGAAGATCGTGAGCGGACCTCAGCAAATCCACCGCCGGAATGGTGTGCTGGGGGCGGTTGGTGGAGTGAGCCAGGAACAAATGGACTTCCCCGAGCGTGCTGGCCAGCTCGGAACCATCCAGGTACACGTCGAAATCGGTGGTGGGACCAAGGGTGGTTTCAGGGGTGAGAAGTGGACGGGGGTTGCGTCCACGGAAGTGGTGTATGAGTTTGGCCTGGTGACAGGCGTGGCGTCGTTAATGAGGACGGCCATCGCGTGATCCTTCGAGTGCGAAAGTACAAGATCGAAGGAGAACAAAGCGATGGCC
>NZ_JAKNTW010000045.1 GCF_022213955.1 Dolomitihabitans soli
CGCGTCCTCCTCCTCCCTTGTCTTGATACTGTCGCGGAGTTCCTTGGCCAGCCGTCTCCTCTCAGCAGCCGTCGTGCCGATGGTGGTGTCGGGAATGTCGCCATGAAACTTCCCGGTGTTGTCCTTCGTGCCCCACGCAAACAAGATCCTCGAGGTGTCCGAGATGCTGCCACCGCCGCCCGCTCGGAACGGGATGCCGGGTCCGGCTCCGGCTCCGGCGAGTGCCGGACTCCCGCCGCCGGGAGAACGCAGGTTCCGCAGGATGCGCTCGAACGGCTCGGTGGTCCGGCGGCCGAGGGCGGGGGCGATCACCCGGCCGGTTCCCTCGCTCGCCTCGCGCAGGATCTTCCCCATCGCGTAGCGGGCGGAGAGCATCGTCGCCGACGCCGCGCCGACGCCGAGCGGGCCGCCCGTGAGAAGCGCCTGGCTGACCCGCACCGTGGTGACCGCCGCCCACGTGGCCACTGCGACCTTGGTAGCCGTCACCACCGTGGCGGTGCCGTCGAGCACGACCGGGGCGAACTTGGCCGCGTTGGCAGCCTGGGACAGGTGTCCGCCGTTGGCACCCGTCTGCTCCCAGTGCTCGGCGAGGGCGGTCGCGGAGCCGCCCTTGTAGGTCTGCTGCGTCACCTGTAGCGCCGAATCGGCCGCTGCCCCGGCCGGGTCCGTGCCCGCGAGCACGGTTCGCCACGCGGCCGCGTCCTTCCTGATCTCGTCCTCGTCGATGTTCGGCCACGGGATGCCGAGCAGGTCGAGCACCGCCTTGAGGTCGGGCGGCAGTGTCACCCCCATGCTTCGCCGTGCAGCTTTCCGGTGTCGCCCAGGCTGACTTCCTCGGCCGCGCGGCTGCGGCTGGCCACGGTGTTCAGGCTGTCGCCGGTCGTGCCGATCGTGTCGGCCAAGCCAGTGAGGGCCTCGACCCCCATCCTGGTGCACTCGGCGTACGCGCTGGTGAACAGGCCTAGGAGGCCATCGTCGCCCCACGCGCCGCCGCCGGCTCCGCGTTCGCTCAGCCGTTGCATGGCTGCTGCGTAGTCTTCGCCGTTTGCCCGCACCCGTGTGGCGTTTTCGGACATAACATCCGAAGACATTTCAAAGCCGGATGTCATGGCTATTGACTCTAGCGCGGGTCTGTGGATTCGCATGTTGCGTTCCGTCTGTCCGGGGCCTGCCTAGACTGGACGACTCGGTCGAATTCCACCCAGGGGAGTCAGGACATGTCAGGAGTGGAGCTCCAGCATCTGGAGCGGACTCTCGAACAGGCCCAGAAGATCATGCTCAAGCTGGAGGAAGCCCAGGCCAGGATCCTGCGGGTCGTCGGAGACGGCGAAGGCGCCGACGGCCTCGTGAAGGTCGCGTCCGATGGCCAAGGCGGCATCAAGAAGATCCACTTCAATCCTCGTATCATGCGGCTCGACAGCACGACTCTCGGTCAGGAGGTGACGGCGGCGATTCAGGCGGCCCAGCAGCAGGCGGAGCGTCAGTCACAAGAGATCATGAGTGAGGTTCTGGCCCTCACCGCCGCGATGCCGGAACCGCCGGACGAGACCTTCGTCCGCGAGCGCGTCGAGGAAGTGGCTCGTCAGCTCTACTAGCCAGGAGGCAGGAAATGTACGGCTCGCGCATGGAGCCAGGCGACATCCGCGACGAAGACCTGGAGCGGTCCGCGGACCAGGCGGCGGAGATGCTGGCGTGGATCGAGACGGCGAAGGACGAGGTCGATGAGATCGTCGGCGTCGGGGCCGGGGAGTCCGGTCACGTCAAGGCGACCGCGGCGGCCGACGGCAAGGTCCTCGCGGTGACGTTCGAACCCAGGGCCCTGCGTCTGGACAGCCGGACGCTGGCCGCGGAGGTGCTGTCGGCGGTCCAGGAGGCACAGGGCGACGCCGAGCGGCAGACCCATGAGCTGATGCGCGTGGCGCTGCCCGGTTTCGACCCCGTCGAGACTCAGGCGCAGCTCGACCGTGTGCTGCGGGCTCCGCTCGACGGGTGATCTCCAAAAGTCTCGTGAGGATGTCGAGAACGTGGCGGCGTGCTTCGACCTACAAGTGAGAGCACCCGGGAAACAAGGAGCCACGACATGAAGTACATGCTGCTGATGCAGTTCGGCCCGCAGAGCGCCCTCCCGCCGATGGACACCTGGCCCGCGGAGGACGTCAAGGCGCACATCGAGTTCATGGGCGGGATGAACCAGAAGCTGGTCGACGCCGGGGAACTCGTCGAGGCGCAGGGGCTGGCGATGCCGGACCAGGCCAAGATCGTGCGGGCCGGGGACGGCGGAGCCGCCGTCGTCACGGACGGTCCGTTTCCCGAGACGAAGGAGTTCCTGGTCGGCTACTGGATCGTCGACTGCGAGAGCCCGGAGCGGGCGGTCGACATCGCCGCGTACGCCTCGACCGCGCCCGGGCCCGGCGGCGAGCCGTTGAACATGCCGATCGAGGTACGCCAGGTGATGTCGGGACCGGCCGAGGAGTTGTGACCGCCGGAGCGTCCGTCGACGACCTGCTGCGCGAACTCGCGCCGCAGGTCGTCGGCGTGCTCACCCGGCGCTTCGGAGACTTCGACGCCGCCGAGGACGCGGTCCAGGAATCGCTGCTCGACGCGTCGGCCCAGTGGCCGGTGGAGGGCGTGCCCGGCAACCCGCGCGGCTGGCTCATCCAGGTCGCGTACCGCAGGATGACCGAGCAACTCCGCAACGAGCAGGCGCGGCGCAGGCGGGAGGACCTGGTGGCCACGCAGGCCCCGCAGGATCGGCGGGCCGCGCCGCCCGCGGACGTCGCCGCCGAGTCAGGCCGCGACGACACGCTGATCATGCTGTTCCTCTGCTGCCATCCCGCCCTGACCCCCGCCTCGGCGATCGCCCTCACCCTGCGGTCCGTGGGCGGTCTGACCACCGCCGAGATCGCCAAGGCGTTCATGGTGCCCGAGGCGACGATGGCGCAGCGGATCAGCCGGGCCAAGCAGCGCATCAAGGCGTCCGGAATCCCGTTCAGCATGCCGGCTGCCGAGGAACGGGCGCGGCGGCTCGGTTCCGTGCTGCACGTGCTGTACCTCGTCTTCAACGAGGGCTACGCCAGCAGCACCGGGCCCGACCTGCAACGCGTGGAGCTGTCCCACGAGGCGATCCGCCTGGCCAGGATGCTCCACGACCTGCTCCCCGGCGAGAGCGAGGTGGCCGGCCTGCTCGCGCTGATGCTCCTCACCGACGCCCGCCGCCCCGCCCGGACCGGCCCCGGCGGCGCCCCGATCCCGCTGGCCGACCAGGACCGCGGTCTGTGGGACGGCAAGGCCATCACCGAGGGGGTCGCCCTCATCACCGCCGCCCTGGCCGCCGGCGCGGTCGGCCCCTACCAGCTCCAGGCGGCCATCGCCGCGGTCCACGACGAGTCGGCGACGGCCGAGGAGACCGACTGGCCGCAGATCCTCGCCCTGTACGGCCTGCTGGAGCGCATGTCCGACAATCCGATGGTCTCGCTCAACCGCGCCGTCGCCGCCGCGATGGTGCACGGTCCCGCGGCCGGCCTCGACATGCTCAAGGCTCTCGACGCCGACGGCCGCCTGGCCGGTCATCACCGCTTCTACACCGCCCGGGCCCACCTGCGGGAGATGGCCGGCGACCGGCAGGCGGCCATCGACGACTACCGCGTCGCGGCGAGCCGTACGACCAGTGCTCCCGAGCGGGACCACCTCACCACCCGCGCGGCCCAGCTCGCCGCCGCGGACCGGCCCGGAAGGCACGCGTGACCGTTGTCGCAGCGCGGCGGGCGGCGGAGTTCGCCCGGTTCACCGGAGTGGGAGGGCCGGAAAACGGTTCGACAGCTTGTCGGGGTAATTGAGATACTTGTGCCTTATGCGCGAATTGCCGGTGCGGCGGCTTGATACAGGGGACCTGGCGGCGTGCCTGCGGCTGGCCGTGGAACGCGAGTGGCGTCCCGAAGAGCACAAGTGGCGGTTGCTCTTCGAGATCGGTGACGTCTACGGGATCGACGATCCGGACGGTGGCCTGGCGGGCACGGTGATCTGCACGCCGTACGGCGACGAGGTGGCCGCGATCAGCATGATGCTCGTGGCCAAGCGCTTCGAGCGGCGCGGCCTGGGCGGCCGGCTGATGAGCCACGCCATGGAACGCGCGGGGACGGCGACCATCTGCCTGACGGCCACGGAGTACGGCCGCACGCTGTACGAGCGGCTGGGCTTTCGCGGGATCAGCCGGTGCACGACCTACAGCGGGCAACTCCGTCGGGAGCCGGTGGACGGTTCCCGCCCCGCGACGGCGTCCGACCTGTCCGAGATCTTCGCCCTGGACGCCGAGGTCTTCGGCGCTCCGCGTACCGAGTTGCTGACCAGGCTGCCCGACTTCGCCGAGGAGATCTGGGTGGCCGACGGAGCCGACGGCATCGCCGGTTACGGGGCCGCCTGGCGCAACATCGACGAGGCGGTCATCGGCCCGGTGATCGCCCAGGACACGGCCACCGCGCTGGCGCTGATCAGCGACCTGTCCGCCGCGGTGGACGGCCCGGTGCGGCTGGAACTCGACCATCGCCACCCGGCCCTGATCGCCTGGGCGGCCGATCACGGCCTGGTCAACCGCTTCTCCACCGTCGTGATGGAGTGCGGCAAGCCGCTGCCCTGCGACGCGACCCGACTCTTCAACCCGGTCATGCAGGCCCTTTCCTGACGCGATCAGTGCGGCCCAAGGCCCATCAGGATGACCGGCGCGATCAGTGCAGCCCCAGGCCCATCAGGATGAACAGGCCGATGAAGTGGGCGAGCACCAGAATGACGAGCAGGGAGACGAACAGGAACTTCGCGGGGCCGTGCTCGAAGTGCTTGCCCTCCTCGGGCGGCGGCAGCTTCGCCTGGCGGTCGGCGATGCGTTCTTCGAGAGGCTTGCGGCCGAACATTCGACCTCTATCGTTGGAGGGCGGATCGTTCTCCCACTCTATGTCAGGGGCCCTCAGCCAAGGGCCGGTGGAGCGGGCGACGAGGGCATCCGGTATATCCGATATGCGGGGTCAGGTGTCTCGCGAGGGACCGTTCGACGAGGAAGGGGCAACAGCATGGCAGGGAAGGGACACGGAGGCCGTCCGTCCTCCTGGCTCGCGGTGATCGTCATTCTGGCGGGCTTCACCGTCAGCGGAGTGGGCCTGACCATGGGCCCGCAGTGGCTCGTCGTCTGGGTCGGCGCCGGCGTCATCGCGGTGGGCGGGGTGATCGCCATGGTCGTCGACATCTTCTCCGACGTGGTCCTCGACACCCCCCGGCAGATGAGCGCCGAGCAGCGGGAGCCGGTGACCAGCGGCAACTGACCTCCGGTCATGCCCTCCGGGAATCGCCCCGGAGGGAATCGCCGCGGAGGGAGATTCAATCGTCGCGTGGGCATCCTCGCCGCACGACATCCCCTGACCGGGTCGCGGCACGCCGTTCCCGTTTCTCGCCGCCGGGTCTCACAGCGCCTGAAGCCCTTGGAGCACCTCGCGGAGGAGGTGCTCCTGCGGCAGCCTCGCCACGGTCGCCGGCGGGCGTAAGGACACCAGGCCGCGGTCGCGCAGATCGCCGAGCAGCACCCTGACCACGGCCACGGCCAGGCGCGTGTCCGAGGCGATCTCGGCCACCGAGACGGGCGCCTGGCAGGTCCCGAGCACCCGCACGTGCTCGGGAGCGAGCCCGTCGGAGATCTCGCCGGGGACGGCGGTCACGATGGCGATGAGATCGAAGTCGGCACCCGTGGGACGGGTACGGCCGCGCGTCATCGTGTACGGCCTGACGATCGGGCCCGCGTCCTGGTCGAGCCAGCGGTCGGTCATGGCCGATGGCCCTCCTCGGCCCTGCGCCAGCCGGACCTGAACGATGCCAGCAGGGTCGCCGAGACGGGCTCCTCGGTGACCGGTTCTTCCACCCGCGGGCGTTCTCGGCGTGCCTCCACCGGTTCACGAAGTTGCGGGACCAGGTTCGCCTGCCGTACGCGCCGGGGGAGGTCGGCCGGTGGGGTGGCGGCGGGCGGAGGGGGCGGTGCGGCGGCGGGCGGGACGGGTGGCACCCGCTCGACCGAGAAGGTGGACGTGGCGGGCGTGAACATCGGGTTGGGCAGTTCGGGCGCCTGCACCACCAGTTCGCCGGGGATGAGCAGGATCGCGGTGGTCCCGCCGTACGGGGAAGGGCGGAGCGAGACGTGGATGCCCTGTCGCGCGGCCAGCCTGCCGACCACGAAGAGGCCGAGGCGGTCGCTGTCGGCGAGGTCGAACTCCGGCGGATGGGTCAGCCGGTGGTTGATCGCGGCGTACTCGGCGGGGCCCATGCCGAGGCCGCGGTCCTCGACCTCCAGGGCGTAGCCGCGTGCGACGATCTCGCCGCGGACGTGGACCTGGGTCTGCGGCGGGGAGAAGATGGTGGCGTTCTCGACCAGTTCGGCGATCAGGTGGACCACGTCGGTCACCGCGGTGCCGACCAGCGCCGGGCCCGAGTGGATGTCGATGGACACACGAAGATAGTCCTCGATCTCCTCGGTCGACGCCCTGATGATGTCGAAAATGGTCACCGGATTGCGCCAGCCGCGGCCGGGTTGCGCACCGGACAGGATGATCAGGCCCTCGGAGTGGCGGCGCATGCGGGTGGTCATGTGGTCGAGGGCGAACAGGTCGTCCAGCGTCTCGGCGTCGGTGGCGCGACGTTCCATGGTCTCCAGCATGGCGAGCTGGCGGTGCAGCAGCGACTGGCTGCGGCGGGCCAGGTTCAGGAAGACCTTGCCGACGCCCTTGCGCAGCTCGGCCTGCCCGACCGCGGCCTGGATGGCGGTGCGCTGGACGGAGACGAACGCTTCGCCGACGCTGGCGATCTCCACGGTCGTGCCGGCCGCCAGCCGGGGCATCTCCTCGGCGACGTCGACGCGCTCGCCGCGCCGGAGCCGGTCGACCACGTCCGGCAGCCGCTTGTGCGCCAGGTTCAGCGCGGCCTCCTGCAGCCCGCCGAGCTCCACGCCGATCCGCCTGACGAACCGCACGGACAGGAAGATCGACAATGCGATGGCCAGCAGGCCCAGACCGGCCGCGGCGATGATCTCGATCAGCACGTTGACGGCGAGCGGGGCCGCGCGGTCGGCGCTCACCTTGCTGATCTCGCCCCCGACCCGGTCGAAGGTGTCCGACAGCGATCGGGCGCTCTTCGCCCAGGAGGACGCCTCGGCGGGCAGCGGACGGCCCGCCCGCACCGCCATGACCGTTCCCTCGATCTCCTGGAACTCGCGGAAGGCCGGGGAGGTCTGCAGCTCCAGGTACGGCGCGCGGAGCCCGGTGTCGAGCTGCTCGAAGGCCATGGCGTACAGCATCCGGCGGTTGTTCACCAGTCTGGTGAACTCGGTGAGCTCCTCGCCGGTGATCTTCTTTGAGGTCAGCACGCCGTTCAGCAGTGCGGCCTGGCGGCTGAGCTGCTCGCGGCTGTGGCCCATCAGGGTGATCGCGCGGGCCTGGTCGATCAGGTCGATGTCGGCGGAGACCCGCATCTTGTCGAAGACGCGGAACGCGGAGTCGACGATCGCGTTGTACGCCTCCAGGATCTGCAGGCGGGTGAAGTTGCGGGTGTCGACCCTGACCCGGATGTCGGCGAGGCGCTCCAGGTGGACCAGCAGTTCGCCGACGCGCTGGCGGAGGATCGGCGGGGTGTCGGCGCTGACGCCGTCGGCCAGCGCCCGCCGCTCAAGGGCGCTCCGCGCGCGGTCGGTGGCGGCCCGCATCTTGTCGAGTTCGCCGCGGTCGTTGGCGTCCTGGCCCACGTAGGCGGAGGAGCCGAGCCGCTCCTGCTGCAGGGTGGTGGTCACTGTTCTGGCGGGGACGATGACCTCGTCGAACACCGAGCCGATCCGCAGCAACTCCTGGCCGCTGCTGACGGTGGAGGTCGCGGCGTAGGCCCAGATCGCCACCAGAGATACGATGGGAACGAGGAGTAATGCAGCGATCTTTCCCCGAATTGAATGTTGGCGGCCCATAACGAGACCCTCACATTCCGGGTGGTGCACGTTAATAGTGGCGAAACACTAGCAACGGATGGCACGTGCCACTAGGGGCACAATTTGCCGAAGTCAGCCCATGGTGCCGCCGGGACGCCTGGGGCCTTGAGGGTGCCAGGTCGCGGTCAAGGGTTCGGTCAACTCGTCTACCTGCACGGCGGCGAGAAGGAGCCGTATCCGTCCGCAGGCGCCGTCGTGACCGGTCTTGACGGAAAACTTCTGCGGCTCGGCGGCGACCGGCCGGGAACGTTCCAAGCCGGATGGTCGCGACGCCGATCACCCGTCTCGGCGGCCGCGGTGGAGACCCTGATCCGCGCCCGCGTCCTCAAGTGATCTGCTCGGGCGGGAACGGGACGTTCACTGGGCGCCATGTCTCCATTGTGTAGCCATGCGGTAACGGCGGAACCTTGTGCACTCCGGGCACGTCTGTCATTGGTAAAGGCGACAGGGGGAGGCGGCCGTGAGACGAGTCGCGGAACTGGCCGAAACACAGGTAGCCCAGGTGGCCCCGGCGGTGCGTGCCCGCGGGGGCGAGTTGGAGGCGGCGGGTGCGGTGCAGCTTGTCCGTTTCGCTCCCCAGGTGGTGACCGCTGAGGTGGACGACTGCGCGGCGCACGTGGAGTTCACGATCGTGGACGACTCCCTCCGGTGCTACTGCACGTGCGCGGCCGGCCGTACGGGCGATTTCTGTGCGCACTGCGTGGCCACGGCTCTGGCGACGACGCGGCGGGTGCCGGTTCCCAAGTGATCGAGCGCCGGATCCTCGGCTGATCCGGCGGGCGGTGCCGTACCCGGGTGAAGGCACCTGGAGTGGGTGCCGGGCGGTCCTCGTATATCAATTGGACAGCGACTGTCTGGTTGTCAGACAATCGGCACTTGTGAAGCAAAACGGACCGCTCGCCGTGGTCGGAGCCGCCGCGCTGTGGGGAACCTCCGGTACGGCGGGCGTACTCGCCATCGACTCCCAGGTCTCCCTCGTCTCCCTCACCGCCGCCCGTCTGGTGATCGGCGGCGCGGTCCTCGCGCTGGCCGCCGGGACCGCGATCCTGCGCGTGCCCTCACGCGGTCTCATCCTGCTCGCCACGCTCGCCGTGGTGGGCTTCCAGCTGGCCTTCTTCGCCTCGATCACCCGGACCGGCGTGGCGATCGGCACCGTCGTCGCCATCGGCAGCGGCCCCGTCTTCACCGGCCTGCTCACCTGGCTGTTCGACGGCACCCGCCCCACCCCGCGCTGGACGGCCGCCACCGCCACCGCCATCGCCGGCTGCGTCGCACTGGTCGTCGGCGGCGGCACCCAGACGGGCAGCCAGGCCGGCACCCAGGCCGGCAGCCAGGTCACGGCCGGGATCGCCCTCGCCCTCCTGGCCGGTCTGCTGTACGCCCTCTACGCCGTCATCGCCTCCCGGGTGATCCGCACGGGCGTTCCCTCGGGTGCCGTCATGGGTGCCATGTTCGGCGGCTCGGCCCTCATCATGCTGCCGATCCTGCTGCTGACCGACACCGCCTGGCTCGCCACCCCCGGCGGCCTGATCGCCGCCGTCTATCTCGGCTGCGCCACCACCGCCCTGTCCTACTTCCTGTACGGCAGGGGCCTCCGGACCACCCCCGTGACCGTCGCCGCCACCCTCGCCCTCGCCGAACCGGCCGTCGCGACCCTGCTGGGCGTGCTCGTCCTCGGCGAACGGCTGGTCGTCACCTCGCTCGCCGGGCTCGTCCTGCTCGGCGCGAGCCTGGTCGTGGTCGCCCTTCCCGGCGGCGCGGTCCGGCGGCAGGCGGCAGAATCGTCGGTGTGAGCATTCCCCTGCGTCCCGTCTCCGCGGTGACCGCCCTGACCGACGCCCTGCGCGACCGTGTGCTCTCGGGCGAGCTCGCCCCGGGCACCGCCCTGCCCGAACAGGAACTCGCCCTCTCGTACGGCGTGGCCAGGCCGACCGTCCGCGAGGCGCTCGCCGCTCTCGTCCACGAGGGACTCCTGCGGCGCGAGCGCAACCGCAGCGCCTACGTCCCCGAGGTGAGCCCCGCCGACCTGGCCGACCTCATGTTCGTCCGCCGTCCCCTGGAGGACCTGATGGCCACCGCGCTCGCCGGCCACCGGGTCGCCGCCGCCGACGAGGCGCTGACCCGCTTGGCCGCCCTGCCCGGCGACTCACCCTGGTCGCAGGTCGTCGCCGAGCACATGGCACTGCACCAGGCGCTGGTCGTCGCCGTCGGCAGCCCGCGCCTCGAACGCCTCTACACCTCCCTGGCCGCCGAAACCCGCCTCGGCCTGGTACGGCTCCGCAACGTGTACGAGGACAGGGACGTCCTCGTCGCCGAGCACCGAGACCTCCTCGACGCCATCGAGACCGGCCCGCCCGACGCCGCCCGGGTCGCCGTCATGTCCCATCTAGATCACTCATGGGGCACCTCTTAGCCCGTTCACTTGCACGCGGCACCCTGGAGTCGTCAGAATCGCGCCCATGCACGGCAACTCAGTGCCGGACACCTACGTGTACGTCACCGAAGAGGGCGTGACCCGCCACTACGCGGACGGCAGTGTCGAGGCTCTCGCGTGGGAGGACGTCGTCGAAGTGCGTGTCGAAGGTGACACGGCGGCTGATGTCCTCTATGTCCTACTCGATCGTGACGGCCAGGGATGTGTCGTGCCGAAGTCCGCCACCGACGCCTCCTTCCTCACCAGGCTCCGCTACCTCCCCGACTTCGACCTCGACCGCCTCGCCTCCGCCACGGCCACCCCCCGCGACGGCTACACCGTCGTCTGGCGCAGCCCCGACCCCCCGTCCCCCCTGCCCGACCTCGAATACGACTAGGTTCACGGCATGGCGAGCGTCCACGTCGTCAATCGAAACGCAATGCCGCCGCGGTCTCCACCAACCCGCTTCGCTCCAGCTGTTTCAGCACTTCGTCGAGAGTTTCCGGCGGGTTGACCCGCTGGTCGACGATTTGCTGCACGCAGGAGAAGACGACCCTGTCTGCGACATCGACGAGGTCGAGGAGAAACTCGTCGGGAGACTTGGCGACGATGCCCCAGGGGCCAAGCACGTCGGCGGGAAAGTCCACGAGATTCGATGTGACGATGACTTCCGCTCCGCCCTTGATCGCGGCGGCCAGAACGTGCCGGTCATCGGCGTCGGGCAGCTTGAGACCTTCGATCAGAGGCTCGAAGTCCACGATGAGACAGTCGGCTACCGCTTGGAGCATGAGAGCTCGCAGACGTTTGCGTTTGGCCTCTGTCGCGGCGGGGCGCTTGGCCAGTGCGCGGTCGAGTTCGTCGAGGATCTGATGTGTCCATCTGGGCTGTACGAGCCGTGCGCGGCCGACTCGGATGAGCAGGTCGCGTACGGTGTTTCCGTACAGTGCGCATGCGTCGTAGACCACGATCGGCGTCATGGTCAGTCGTCGCCGAGGTCCTGGCCGAGCTGGGACAGCTCGTCCACCACGCCCCTTCGCCTCAGGTCGTCCTGACGCCTGTAGTCCATCACGGCGTCGAACCGGACTCTCCGGTGGCGGCCGACAAGGCGGAAGTCGATCTCGCCGCGTTCGAGCAGGCCGATGAGATAAGGGCGGGAGACGTTGAGCAGGTCGGCCGCCTGCTGGGTCGTGAGCTCGGCGTTGAGCGGATAGACCTGAACTCCTTGCCCCCGGGACATCGCGCCGAGGATGTACGTGAACATCTCGACCGCCTGGCGTGGCAGCACCAACGCCTGTTCGCCGCCACCTTCGACGAGGACCTCGAACTCATCGCCGACGCTCGGGCTGTGCGCAAGGTAGTCGTTGATGCGTCGGAGAGCTCGCGCCGCCTTCTCGGGGTCCACGGCGCCCGGCGGCACAGATCCGACATGTGCTGTGGGAGTCATGGTCATCAACCTCCTATTCGAAGTATCCGCAATATTCGATGTCAACGCAAGCCTGTCGGATCGAGTCGGTCTGTGGCGACCTTCTCGTTGGTCTGCCGTGCGTCGTCGCCTTGGCCGGGGATGGTGGTTCACCGGCCGTGGCGGCCGGCTCCGTCGCGGAAGCGGGTGACGCCGTCGAGGACGTTCGCGCGGAGTGAGGCGGTGCCGTGCCGGTACTCGGTGGCGAGGGCCTCCTCTTCGTCCAGTCCCTCCTGTTCCAGGGCCGAGAGCCGGTCGTTTCGGAGGCAGGTCTGGGGGAGCGCGCTCAGGGTGGCGGCGAGTTCCTCGGCGGCGGCGCGGGCGGTGCCGGGCGGGACGACTCGGTTGACGAGGCCGATGTCCAGGGCTTCGGCGGCTCCGACGGGGCGGCCGGTGAGGATGAGGTCCATCGCCCGGCCCGCTCCGATGAGGCGCGGCAGCCGTACCGTCCCGCCGTCGATCAGCGGCACGCCCCAGCGGCGGCAGAAGACTCCGAAGGTCGCGTCCTCGGCGGCGACGCGGAGATCGCACCAGAGGGAGAGTTCGAGCCCGCCCGCGACCGCGTAGCCCTCGACGGCGGCGATGACGGGTTTGCCGAGGCGCAGGCGGGTGGGCCCCATCGGGCCGTCGCCCGCCGGATCGGTCCGGTTGGCCCGGGGGGTGCCGATGGCGTGCAGGTCGGCCCCGGAGCAGAAGGTGCCGCCGGCTCCCCAGAGGACGGCGACCGAGGCGGCCGGGTCGGCGTCGAAGGCACGGAAGGCGGCGGCGAGCGAGGCGGCCGTCGGTCCGTCCACGGCGTTGCGCACGTCGGGACGGTCGAGGATCACCGTCGTGACCGGGCCGGAGCGTTCGATGCGTAGAGTCACGGGGTCCACGGCAACACCATTTGGACCGTTCCGTCAAGTGCCCACCTGTCTTGCATTTAGGCCGAATGTGGACAGCGTGCCTTATTCCCCTCAAGACAGCCGATCTTTAGGCTTTCCCGTGGGTACCCGCCGCTCTTGATACATGAGGGAAATGTGTCAACCGCCGGGGCGCAATGCGCGTCTCGTTTCTGCTAACTAAATTCAGCAGGGGTGGGAGTGGAATGAGGGTGGGGATTGAGGAGCCCGCTGTAGCGCTCCTCGATGGTGTTTCACGCACGGCTCCGAGCATCTGGACACGCTCCTATGTGCGGAACCTGCTGGCGGGAGATCTCGCGTGTGCGGTGATCGCCTGCGAAACGGTTATCGGGACACGACTCTGGTTCGGTGCGTACATCCCAGGGTCAGAGGCACTGCTCGGACTTGTTCTCGCACTCGCGTGGCCGGCGGCGATGGCGCTGGGGGGCGCCTACCGCAAGCGGGTCCACGGGGAGGGCACGGAAGAATTCCGGGTGGTGTTCAACGGAGGTTTAGGGCTGACTGCTGCTGTGGCGATCGGTGCTTATGCCACGCAGACGACCATCGCCAGAAGTTTTGTCATGGCGATGTTTCCGCTGGCCCTGCTTCTGACGTTGTTCTTCAGATATCGGCTGCGTAAACGCTTGCACAGGTTGCGCCAACAAGGTGAATACGTCCGTCAGATGGTCGCGGTGGGCCATCGTGAGGCGGTCCTCGATCTGGTGCTGCAATTCCGGCGCCAGCCCCACCACGGGATGCAGGTCGTCGCCGCCTGCGTGCCGGAGGGACGGGGGATGGACATCGACGGGATCGAGGTGCTCGGCGACTTCGGCGAGGTGGCCCTGGCCGTGGCCAAGGTGCAGGCCGACTCGGTGGCGATCCTGGCCTGTCCCGAGCTCGACGGCACGGCGCTGCGGCGCCTCGCCTGGAGTCTGGAGGAGGGCAGGACCGACCTGTTCGTCGCGCCCGCGCTGCTGGACGTGGCGGGACCGCGGATCAGCATCCGGCCGGTGGCGGGGATGCCGCTGCTCCATGTCGAGCATCCCGAGTTCAACGGTGCGAAGCAGTTCGTGAAGGTGCTCTTCGACCGGGTGGTCGGCGGGCTGGTCCTGCTCGCGCTCGCGCCGCCCATGCTGGTGATCGCGGCGATCATCAGGAGCACCAGCCCGGGACCTGCGCTGTTCAGGCAGGCGAGGGTGGGCAAGGGCGGCGTCGAGTTCCAGGTCCTGAAATTTCGCACGATGGTGAATGACGCCGAGCGGCTCAAGATCGAACTGCTGGAGAACAACGAGTTCGACGGCGTGCTGTTCAAAATGCGGAAGGACCCCCGGATCACCCGCGTTGGCGCGTTCCTGCGCCGGTACTCCCTCGATGAGCTGCCACAACTGCTCAACGTGATGCGCGGTGAGATGTCGCTCGTCGGCCCGCGCCCGCCGCTGCCCGAAGAGGTCAGACAGTACGGCGAAGATGTGCGCCGCCGCTTGGTGGTCAAGCCTGGTATGACCGGACTGTGGCAAGTGAGCGGCCGGTCCGATCTGAGTTGGGAGGAGTCGGTACGGCTCGACCTGCGCTATGTCGAGAACTGGTCGCTCGTCCTCGACCTCCAGATCCTCTGGAAGACCTGGTCCGCTGTGACAGGCGGAGAAGGAGCGTACTAGCTGTGAAAGCACTCGTGCTCGCCGGCGGATCGGGCACCCGGCTTCGGCCCATCACGCACACCTCACCCAAGCAACTCGTTCCGGTGGCCAACAAACCGGTCCTCTTCTACGGTTTGGAGGCCACCGCCGCCACCGGGATCACCGAGGTCGGGATCGTCGTCGGCGACACCCAGGCGGAGATCCAGGCGGCCGTCGGCGACGGCTCCGCCTTCGGCCTGCGGGTGACCTACCTGCGGCAGGAGGCGCCGCTCGGGCTGGCCCACGCGGTCGCCATCGCCCGCGACTACCTCGGCGAAGACGACTTCGTCATGTACCTCGGCGACAACTTCATCGTCGGCGGCATCGACGACCTGGTCGGCAGGTTCACGGCCGACCGGCCCGCCGCCCAGATCCTGCTCACCCAGGTGCCCGACCCGCGCCAGTTCGGCGTCGCCGAACTCGACGCCTCGGGACGCGTGATCGGCCTGGAGGAGAAGCCGCAGGTGCCCAAGAGCGACCTGGCTCTCGTCGGCGTCTACCTCTTCACCCCGGCGATCCACGAGGCGGTGGCCAAGCTCGAACCGTCGTCCCGGGGCGAGCTGGAGATCACCGACGCCATCCAGGGCCTGATCGACGCCGGGCACCGGGTCGAGTCCACCGTCATTTCCGGCTACTGGAAGGACACCGGGAACGTCACCGACATGCTGGAGGTCAACAGGCTGGTCCTGGAGTCCCTGACGCCACGCGTCGACGGGCGGGTCGACGCGGAGAGCGAGCTGATCGGCCGGGTGGTCGTCGAGCCCGGCGCCGAGGTCGAGAGGTCACGGATCGTCGGGCCGGTCGTCATCGGCGCGGGGACCCGGATCCTCGACAGCTACGTCGGGCCGTTCACCTCGATCGCCGCCGCCTGCACGATCAGTCACAGCGAGATCGAGTACTCCATCGTGCTGCCCCGGGCGTCGATCTCGGGAGTACGCAGGATCGAGGCGTCGCTCATCGGTCACGACGTGGAGATCACCCCTGCCCCCGCCACCCCCAGAGCCCACCGTCTCGTGCTGGGCGATCACAGCAAGGTGCAGATCAGCACATGAGGGAACACAGAGTTCTGGTCACCGGGGGGGCCGGGTTCATCGGCTCCCACTATGTGCGCTCGCTGGCCGGCGACGGCGCCGAGATAACTGTTCTGGACAGGCTCACCTACGCGGGGAACATGGCCAACCTCGCGCCCGTGGACGGCCTGTACACCTTCGTGCACGGAGACATCTGCGACGACAAGCTGCTGGCCGAGGTGGTGCCCGGGCACGACCTCGTCGTCAACTTCGCGGCGGAGTCGCATGTCGACCGGTCCATCGACGGCTCCGAGACGTTCGTGCGGACCAACGTGCTCGGCACCCAGACGCTGATGCAGGCGTGTCTCGACGCCGGCACACCGAGGGTGGTGCAGGTGTCCACCGACGAGGTCTACGGGTCGATCGACGACGGTTCGTGGGGGGAGTCGTCGCCGATCGCGCCGCGCTCGCCGTACGCGGCGGCGAAGGCGGGGGGTGACCTGGTGGCGCGCGCCTACGCGATCACGCACGGGTTACCCGTCTCGATCACCAGGTGCGGCAACAACTACGGCCCGTACCAGCACCCGGAGAAGGCCATTCCGCGGTTCGTCACCAACCTGCTCCAGGGGTTGAAGATCCCGCTCTACGGCGACGGGCAGAACGTCCGCGACTGGGTGCACGTGGAGGATCACTGCCGGGGGATCCGGCTGGTCTCTGAGGTGGGCGAGCCCGGCGAGGTGTATCACATCGCGGGCACGGCCGAGGTGACCAACAACGAGCTGACCGGCCGGCTGCTCGCCGCGCTGGGCGTCGACTGGAGCATGGTCGAGCGGGTGGCCGACCGCAAGGCCCATGATCGCCGCTACTCGCTCGACGACGCCAGGCTGCGGGCCCTCGGCTACCGGCCGTCGGTCGCGTTCGAGGACGGCCTGGCGGAGACGGTCCGCTGGTACTCCGACAACCCCTCCTGGTGGAAGGCGCTGGTCAAGGGCGGTCCGAGTGGAGCGGAGGGGCGACCATGAGATGGCTGATCACCGGTGCGCACGGCATGCTGGGCACCGACCTGGTCGCGTTGCTCCGGCGCCGGGGGAGCTATGTCGTGGCGCCGGCGCGGGCGCGGCTCGACGTACGCGATGCGACGGCCGTCACGGAGGCCGTCCACAGCCACCGGCCCGACGTGGTGGTCAACTGCGCCGCGTGGACCGACGTGGACGGGGCCGAGTCGCACGAGGACGAGGCGCTCGCGGTCAACGGCCGTGCGGTCCGCGTCCTGGCCGAGCGGTGCGCCGAGCGGGGCGCCCGGCTGATCCAGATCTCCACCGACTACGTCTTCGACGGCTCCGCGTGCATGCCGTACGAGGAGGGCGGGGAGGTGAAGCCGCTGAACGCCTACGGGCGCACCAAGCTGGAGGGGGAGCGGGCCGCGCTCGACCACGGCCACCACGTGGTCAGGACGGCCTGGCTGTACGGCGCGGGCGGGCCCAGCTTCGTGCGTACGATGATCAGGCTGGCGGCCGAGCGCGACACCGTCTCGGTGGTGAACGACCAGTACGGCCAGCCGACCTGGACCGTCGACCTGGCCGAGCAACTCCTGCGGCTGGGCGAGAGCGCCGCCCCGCCCGGTGTGTACCACTGCACCAACGGCGGCCAGACGACGTGGTACGACTTCGCCCGCGAGATCTTCGCGGCCTTGGGCGCCGACGCCGAGCGGGTCCGGCCGATCTCCTCGCTGGAGTTCCCCAGCCCGGCGCGGCGGCCCTCGTACAGCGTGCTCGGTCACGACGCGTGGCAGAGGGCCGGGCTGGCCCTCTGCCGTGACTGGCGGGAGGCGTTCCGCGACGCGTGGCCGGTGCTGGGGGACGTTCAGTGACGCAGTGTCTCGTAGTGGGCCAGGCACGCCTGGTAGTCGGGCAGCAGCCCGCTGTCGATCGCCTCCTTCAGGGAGGGGGCGGCGGCGTCCTTGTCCGACAGCAGGGGACGCACGTCGGCGGGCCAGTCGATCGCGAGCCCGGGGTCCAGTGGGTGGATTCCGTGCTCACGGCCGGGCGCGTACGGCTGGGAGCACAGGTAGACCACGGTCGCCTGCTCGCTGAGCGTCAGGAAGCCGTGGCCGAGCCCTTCGGCGACGTAGAGCCCGCGCCGGGTCACGTCGTCGAGGAGGACGGTCTCCCAGCGGCCGAAGCCGGGCGAGCCGACGCGGAGGTCCACGACCACGTCGAGGATCGCGCCGGACACGCACATGACGTACTTCGCCTGGCCGGGCGGCACGTCGGCGAAGTGCAGGCCGCGCAGTGCGCCCCGCTGCGACACGGAGCAGTTGACCTGCGCGAGGTCCAGCTGTTGTCCGGTGGCCTCCCGCAGGTCGGCTGCCCGGAAACTCTCAAGGAACGCGCCACGCGAGTCCGCGTGAATTCGCGGCGTGTGACACCAGGCTCCGTCGATACCAAGGCGATCCATGAGCCGAAGAATTCCACAGGATTATCAGTCGCGCCTGCTGCGCGGAAGGGACAATTCCGATGACCTCTGTCTTCTCCAACAGCCGGGTGGACGACGACACACGTCGTCACCTGCTGTTCCAGGGCGAGGTGTTCGTCTACTCCGCTTCGCCCGCCTCGGCGGAGCTGGTCGGGTTCGCCCGCGAATTGATCGCCGAGGCGTTCGGCGGCCGGGACCCGGAGACCGCCCAGTTCGACATGGCGGTGGAGGAGTTCGCCGCGTTACTGGCCGATCTCAAGCCGCGATTCATTCACCATCCGCGGTGTAAGGAGTTACTGCCCCGGGTGATCGAGGAGTTCGGCTGCACGCTCGGCCAGACCTACTTCGACGTCCCCCGGCTGCGCACGTCCACGTCCAACGACTACCTCACCTCAGGCATCTCCTACGCCTTCCACCCGCACCGCGACTGCTGGTACTCGGCCCCGTTCAACCAGGTCAACTGGTGGATCCCGGTATACGACGTGGTGCCGGAGAACGTGATGGCCTTCCACACCGGCTACTTCGACCAGCCGGTGCGCAACGGCAGCGCCCGCTACGACTACGGCGAATGGAACCGCACCAGCCGGCAGACCGCCGCGCAGCACGTGCGGGGCGACACCAGGGATCAGCCCAGGCCCGAGGAGCCGATCGACCTGGAGCCGCAGGTGCGGGTGGTGCCGGAACCCGGCGGAGTGATGATCTTCTCCGGCGCCCAGCTCCACTCCACCGTGCCCAACACCTCCGGCCGGACCAGGTTCAGCATCGACTTCCGCACGGTCGACATCGACGACGTGCGATCCGGGCGCGGGGCGCCGAACGTGGACGCCGAGTGCACCGGCACCACGCTGCGCGACTTCGTCCGCTGCTCCGACCTGGACGCCATGCCGGAAGAGCTGGCCCAGCGGTACGAGTCCGCCGCCCTGGCGCGGGTGTGACGCCGATGACGACCTGCCGGCTGTGCGGTTCGACGAGTCTCGCCGACGTCGTCGACCTGGGCGCGACCCCGCCGTGTGAGCTGTTCCTCACCGAGGCGGGGCTCGACGAGCCCGAGATGACGTATCCGCTGCACCTGCGCGTCTGCACGGCCTGCTGGCTCGCCCAGCTGCCGCCGCTGATCACGCCGCAGGAGACCTTCACGGAGTACGCCTACTTCTCCTCCTACTCCTCCTCCTGGGTGGAGCACGCCCGGGAGTTCGTGGCGGAGCGGAAGCTCGGCCCGGATTCGTTCGTGGTGGAGGTGGCCAGCAACGACGGCTACCTGCTGCGGCACGTCGTCGAGCGCGGGGTGCGCTGCCTGGGCATCGAGCCGTCGGCCAACGTGGGGCAGGCGGCCAGGGACAAGGGCGTGCCCACCCTGACGGAGTTCCTCGGCCCCGAGGTCGGCGCGGCCGTACGGGCGGAGCACGGGCCCGCGGACCTGGTGGTGGCGAACAACGTGTACGCCCACATTCCCGACATCATCGGGTTCACCAAGGGGTTGCGGGCGTTGGTGGCCGACGACGGCCTGGTCTCCATCGAGGTGCAGCACCTGCTCACCCTGATGGAGCTCAACCAGTGGGACACGATCTACCACGAGCACTTCCAGTACTACACGGTCGCCTCGGCACAGCGGGCCCTGCACGCCGGCGGGCTGCGGCTGCTGGACGTCGAGCTGCTGCCCACGCACGGCGGCTCGATCCGGCTGTGGGCGGGCGTCTCGGGCGAGCCGAGCCGGCGGGTGACCGACGTGCTGGCCCGTGAGAAGGCGGCCGGCCTGCACGAGCTGTCCGGCTACGCCGAGTTCGCGGGCCGGGTCGCGAAGGTACGGCGCAACCTGCTCCGCTTCCTCGTCGACGCGGCCGAGCGCGGTGAGACCGTGGTCGGCTACGGAGCCCCGGGCAAGGGCAACACGCTGCTCAACCATTGCGGCATCCGGACCGACCTGCTGGCGTACACCGTCGACCGGAACCCGTACAAGCACGGCCGGTTCACCCCCGGCACCCGGATCCCGATCCTGCCGCCCGAGCGGATCGCCGAAGACCGGCCCGACTACGTGCTGGTCCTGCCGTGGAACCTCCGCGAGGAGCTCACCGGCCAGCTTTCCTACGTCCACGCCTGGGGCGGCCGCCTGGTCTTCCCCATTCCGAGCTTGGAGATCGTCTCGTGAAGGTCGTCCTCTTCTGCGGCGGGTACGGCACGCGCATGCGCAGCGGCACCGCCGGCGACGTGCCGAAGCCGATGCAACTCGTGGGCCCGCGCCCGCTCATCTGGCATGTCATGCGCTACTACGCGCACTTCGGTCACACGGAGTTCGTGCTCTGCCTCGGGTACGGCTCGCAGCACATCACCGACTTCTTCCTGAACTACCAGGAGACGACGTCCAACGATTTCGTCCTGCGCGGCGGGCGGATGGAGCTGTTGTCGACCGACATCTCCGACTGGTCGATCTCGTTCGTGCACACCGGGACGGCGTCGCCGATCGGGGAGAGGTTACGCCGGGTCCGTGACCATCTCGACGGCGACGAGGTGTTCCTGGCCAACTACGCCGACGTGCTCACCGACGCGCCGCTGGACGACATCGTCGACCGGTTCGCGAGTTCGGGCGCGGGCGCGTCGATGATGGTCGTCCCGCCGGCCGAGACCTTCCACTGCATCGAGCTGGGCGAGAAGGGCCTGGTCGGGGGGATCACTCCGGTGAGTCAGATGCCCCTGTGGGTCAACGGCGGATATTTCGTCTTACGCCAGGAGATTTTCGACCACATCCCGGAGAACGGCGACCTCGTCGCCGACGGCTGCGCCGAGCTGGCCAAACAAGGCCGGCTGCTGTCCTACCCCTACCGCGGATACTGGCGGCCCACCGACACGGTCAAGGAGCGGGTGGCGCTCGACGAGGCGTACGCGCGAGGCGAACGGCCGTGGGCGCTGTGGGAGACGGCGGCGAAGGCCGGAGCCGCGTGATCGGGCTCTCACCGGGCGGGATCAACCGGATCGTGGTCCTCGGCGCGCACTGTGACGACATCGCGATCGGCGCGGGAGGGGCCCTGCTGACCATCTGCTCGGCCCACCCCGGCACCCAGGTCGACGCGCTGGTGCTCGCCGGCGGCGGCACCGATCGGGAGGACGAGGAGCACGCCGCGCTCACCGCCTTCTGCCCCGGCGCGGACCTGCGGCTCACCGTCCTCAAGCTGCCCGACGGACGGCTGCCCGCGCACTGGGACGAGGCGAAGGACGCACTGCAGGACCTCCGTGCCCGGACCGACCCCGACCTGCTGTTCGCGCCGCACCCCGGCGACGCCCACCAGGACCACCGCGGCCTGGCGAAGCTGGTGCCGACCGCCTTCCGCGACCACCTGACCCTCGGCTACGAGATCGTCAAATGGGACGGCGACCTGGCCCGCCCGTCGGTCTACCAGCCCCTCGCGCCCGGCGTCGCCGAGGCGAAGGTGTCCCTGCTGCAACAGCACTACCCCTCGCAACGGCACCGCCCCTGGTACGACCGCGAGGCGTTCCTCGGGCTCGCCCGGATCCGCGGCATCGAATGCCAGGCGCGCTACGCCGAGGCGTTCCACGTGAACAAGCTGACTCTCGACTTGGCTGGAGGATGAACCGGATGCGCGTGCTGCTGACCGGGCACCAGGGATATCTGGGCACCGTGATGGCCCCCGTGCTCGTCGACGCGGGTCACGAGGTGGTCGGCCTGGATCACGGGCTGTTCGCCCACTGCGTGCTCGGCCCGCCGCCGGACGACCCCGAGGGCCATCGGATCGACCTGCGCGACGTCGAGGCCGAGCACCTCGCGGGCTTCGACGCGGTGGTCCACCTCGCCGCCCTGTCGAACGACCCGCTCGGCGCGCTGGCCCCGCAACTGACCTACGACATCAACCACCACGCCTCCGTACGGCTGGCCCGCCTGGCCCGCGAGGCCGGTGTGCGCCGGTTCCTCTACGCCTCCACCTGCTCGGTCTACGGCGCCTCCGGCGGAGACGACCTGCTCGACGAGGACGCCCCGCTGCGGCCCGTCACGCCGTACGCCGAGTCGAAGGTGCGCGTCGAGGACGAGTTGCTCGCGCTGGCGGACGACTGGTTCACCCCCGTGTTCCTGCGCAACGCCACGGCGTTCGGCTTCTCGCCCCGGCTGCGCGCGGACATCGTGCTGAACAACCTGGTCGGCCACGCCTACCTGGCGGGCCAGGTGCGGGTGCTCTCCGACGGCACCCCGTGGCGTCCGCTGGTCCACGCGGGGGACATCGCCGCCGCCTTCGCCGCCGTGCTCACCGCACCCCGCGAAGCCGTGCACGCGCGGGCGTTCAACGTCGGGACCGAGCGGAACAACGTGACCGTGGCGGAGATCGCCGCCGAGGTCCTCGCGGCGGTTCCCGGGTCCGAGCTGCTGATCACCGGCGAGTCCGGCGGCGACCCGCGCTCCTACCGGGTCGACTTCTCCCGGATCCGCGCTGCGCTGCCCGACTTCCACGCCCGGTGGAGCGTGCAGGCGGGCGCGGTCGAGCTGGTCGAGGCGTACCGGCTGCACGGGCTGACCAAGCACGACTTCGAGCGCCGGTTCACCCGGCTCGCCTGGCTGTCGGACCACCGCGCGTCGGGCGGCCTCGACGGCTCCCTGCGTCCCACCGGGGCGGCCACCCGATGACCGATGCCGGCGCCGAGATGCACGCTCTGGTGAAACGCCTCTACCCGCTGTGCCGCAGCATCACCGGGGACGGGGTGCGCCGCACACTGGAGATCATCGGGGAGAGTGTCCCGCTGGAGATCCACGAGGTGCCGACGGGGACCGAGGTCCTCGACTGGAACGTGCCGAGGGAATGGAACATCCGCGACGCCTACATCAAGGACTCCCAGGGCAAGCGGGTGGTCGACTTCGCCGACTCCAACCTGCACGTGGTGGGCTACAGCGTGCCGGTGTCGGCCACCATGACCCTCGACGAGCTGCGCGGCCACCTGCACACGCTCCCCGAGCAGCCGGACCTGATCCCTTACCGGACCAGCTACTACCGCGAGACCTGGGGCTTCTGCCTGCGCGCCGACACGCTGGCGGAGCTGCCCGACGAACGGTACGAGGTGCTGATCGACTCCACGCTGGCCGACGGGCACCTGACCTACGGCGAGTACGTCGTGCCGGGGCGGACCAGTGAGGAGGTGCTCGTCTCCTGTCACGTGTGCCACCCCTCGCTCGCCAACGACAACCTCGCGGGCGTCGCCGTGGCCGTCTCGCTGGCGCGGCGGCTCGCGGCGACCGAGCCCCGGTTCACCTACCGCTTCCTGTTCGCGCCCGGCACCATCGGCTCCATCACCTGGCTCGCCCGCAACCTCATGCGCGGCTCCGAGCTGGACGCGGCGCGGGCCGACCGGATCAGGCACGGGCTGGTGCTGGCCTGCGCGGGAGACTCCGGCGCGCTGACCTACAAGCGCAGCAGGCGCGGCGACGCCGAGATCGACCGGGCCGTCGCCCACGTCCTGCGATCCTCCGGCCGCGACCACACCCTCGTGGACTTCTCCCCGTACGGCTACGACGAACGGCAGTTCTGCTCACCCGGCTTCGACCTCCCGGTCGGCTCCCTGACCAGGACCCCGTACGCCGGCTACCCCGAGTATCACACCTCGGCGGACAACCCCGACTTCGTCTCACCCGAGGCGATGGCCGACACCTTATCGACCTGCTGGGAGGTCACCAGGGTGCTGGAACGCAACCGCCCATACGTGAACCAGAGCCCGTACGGCGAGCCGCAGCTCGGCAGGCGCGGGCTCTACGGCTCACTGGGCGGACGCAGCGACACCGAACAAACCCAGATGGCGATGCTGTGGGTGCTGAACCTCTCGGACGGCTCCCACACCCTCCTCGACATCGCCGAGCGATCAGGTCTGCCGTTCGCCGTGGTGGCGGACGTCGCACAGGCCCTTCACACCGCCCACCTCATCAGGGAGTAGATCCGCATGACGATCTCCATCAACGGCACGCCCACCCTGCGTGTCGGAGACCTCGTGCAAGTCCTCGATGCAGAGGAGATCATGGCCACGCTCGACGAGAAGGGAGAACTGGACAACCTGCCGTTCATGCCGGAGATGCTGCGCTACTGCGGGCGGCGGATGACCGTGCACAAGGTGGCGCACAAGCTCTGCGACACGCAGACGCGCACCGGCCTGCGGCGGATGGAACGAGCGGTGCACCTCACGGGGGCGCGCTGCGACGGAGGGGCGCACGGCGGCTGCCAGACCGCCTGCTCGCTCTACTGGAAGGAGGCCTGGCTCAGAAAGGTCAAGCCCGGCGGCGGCGACGGCGACCCCCACAAGGGCGCGACTCCGCTCCTGCTCCAGATCAGCACCCGGCGCGAGCCGGGGCCGGACGGTGAGGAACGCTTTCGCTGCCAGGCCACCGAACTGCTGCGCGCGGCGCCGACCTGCCTGCCGCTGCGCTCCACCGGGCAGTTCGTCACGGACGTGCGCTCCGGGAACGCGGGCGTGTTCGCCACGCTGCGCACGGTCCTCTTCGGGCTGTTCAATCGTTTCCAGCACGCGAGTAAGCGATTACTGCCGCCCCGGCTGCGCATCAAGGAGGGCCTCGCCTGGGGATTCGTCAAAGGCCGTGTCACCGGGCCGACTCCGGTAACGAAATTGGATCTGAAACCCGGAGAACTCGTCCGGATCAAGTCCAAAGATGAGATCCTCAACACGCTCAACCAGGACCTGCTCAACCGGGGTATGGGCTTTGAGGAAGAAATGGCCCGCTACTGCGGCCAGACCGGGCGCGTGCGCGCCCGCGTCGACCGGTGCATCGACGAGAAGACCGGCCGGCTACTTGAAATGAAGAACTCCTGCATCATCCTGGAGGACATCGTGTGCTCCGGCGTGTACAAAGCCAACTGTCCTCGCGAGTTCGTACCGTTCTGGCGTGAGATCTGGTTGGAAAGGGTCTAGGAGGCCCCCTTTTGACAGAGGAAACGGCGAGCTCGGCGGCGGCGGCGAACATCGATTCGATCGGCAAGAAAGCCGGCCGCGGGCTTCGCTGGAGCCTGCTCGGAAATCTGGTGACCAAGGCAGGCTCGTTCGTGATGGGCCTCGTGCTCGCACGACTCCTCACGTCGACCGACTTCGGCATCTACGCGATCGCGCTGGCGGCCACCCAGTTCGTCATGGTCATGAAGGACCTGGGCGTCATGGCCGCCACCGTGCAGTGGCGCGGCAAGCTGGAAGAGATGTCGCCGACCGCCTCGCTGCTGGCGCTCAGCTCGGCGGTCGGCCTCTACGCGGTGTTCTGGTTCGGCGCCCCGTGGTTCTCCGAACTGGCGGGCAGCACCACCGCCACACCGGTGGTCCGGCTGCTCACCGCCGTGATCCTGGTCGAGGCGCTCACCGCCGTGCGCGCGGCGGCGCTGCTGCGCAGGTTCGAGCACGACAAGCTGACGAAGGCGCTGCTGGCCGGTTTCGCGGTCAACGCGCTGGTGGCGATCACCCTGGCGATGAACGGCGCGGGCCCCTACAGCTTCGCCTGGGGGCAGGTCTCGGCCGCGGTGGTCACCGGCGTGATCGTGTTCTTCTCCGCGAAGGTCCCCGTACGGCTGGGCCTGAACCGGGAGATCGCCGGCAAGCTGCTGCGCTTCGGGCTGCCGTCGGCCGTCGGCATCGGCCTGGAGACCGTGCTCCTCAACGCCGGCTACATCATCGTCGGCAACATCATGGGCACCGTCGCGCTCGGCTTCTACCTGCTCGCGTTCAACGTGTCGAGCTGGGTGCCCGGCCTGATCGGCACCGCCGTACGCTACGTCTCCCTGCCCAGCTTCTCGCGGCTCGCGGAGGAGAAGGGCGAGGCGCTGTCGCTCGGCGTCCAGCGCTCGGTCCCGCTGCTCTACGCCTTCGTGCTGCCCATCGCGATCCTGATCGGCACGCTCGCGCACCCGCTCGTGGCGGTCCTGTACGGCGAGCGCTGGGACCAGGCCGCCGGGGTGCTCCGCCTCCTCATGCCGCTGATGGTCGTACGCATGCTGACCTCGATCGCGCTCGACATCCTGACCTCGCAGGGAGCCACCAAGGCCACCATGTGGATGAACGTCGGCTACGGCGTGGCGCTCTTCCCCATGGTGATCATCGGCACCCACCTCGGCGGCATCCGCGGCGCGGCGACCGGTCACGCCCTGGCCGCCCTGCTGGTCGCCCTCCCGCTGGCCGTACTGGCCCTGCGCCACTCCGGTGTACGGCTGGCCCCGCTGCTGCCCGCCCTGGTGCGGCCCAGTGTGGGCGGCGTCCTGGCCTGCGGGGTCACCTGGGGGGTGTCCACCCTGTTCGCGGGAACCCCGTTCCTGCAGCTCCTGTTCGGCGGCACCGCGGGCCTGGTCACCTTCGTTTCGGTCGTGGTTCCGGCGGCGCAGCTCAAGATGCTGAGCGCGCGGGCCGGCGCACTGCTTCCCATCCGTTCGCGTTGAGATTGTGGAGGACCTGATGCCGACGAAGGACACGCTGGTGTCCATCGGGCTCCCCGTACGCAACGGCGTGGGGCGGATGGAAGACGTCGTGCGCGCGGTGCTGGCCCAGGACCACGAACGGCTGGAACTGGTGATCTGCGACAACGCCTCCACGGACGACACCGAGGAGCTCTGCCGCGGGCTGGCCGCCGCCGACGGCCGGATCGTCTACCACCGGCAGCCGGAGAACGTCGGCATCCTCAACAACTTCGTGCACGCCATGCGGCTCGCCGGCGGCGACTACTTCCGCTGGATCGGCGACGACGACTGGCTCGCCCCCACCTACGTCACCAGGACGCTCGCGGAGTTCACGGCCGATGACCGGCTCTTCCTGGTCGGCTCCCACATGGCGTACACCGGTGTCGACGGCGAGCCGCTGACCGGCGCGTACGAGGGCGACGCGCTGCGCTCGGACGACCCGGTGGAGCGGCTCACCGAGATGCTGCGGCTGCTCACCGAGACGGGCCTGCGGATCGACCCGCTCTACAGCATGATCCGCCGTGCCCCGCTGACCGCCATCTCGCGCCGCAACATGCTCCGCGAGGACGAGGTGTTCGCGGCCAAGCTCGCGCTGGCCGGGCCGTGGGGCCACGTGCCGGAGGTGCTCGGTCACCGGAGCCTGGCCCAGCGCCGGCTCCCCGCCCTGGCCCGCAGCCTCGGAGTGGCCCCCTGGCAGGCCCGGTTCGCCACGTTCCTGCAGTATCGCGAGATTCTGAGCTGGCTGCCCCACGCCGGTCTCACCGCCGACCAGCACCGCCGGGCCCGGCTCGCCGTACTCGGGATGTATCTTCGGCGGCATCGGGTCACCGCGGCGCACCGTGGCCGCAAGCTGACGCGGCTGGTGGCGGGGCACGTCCTGCGCCGGTGACGCGCCTTTCGCCGTCGGTCATCCGACGGGACAGCTGTAACGGTCCACGCGTGCCCTGCGATGCCCATATGTAGGTCGGGGCCGCCCGAGACGCTCCGGTGCGCACAGTAATGGGCGGGAAGTTCATGGAATTCTGGAAGGTCATCCTCAGCCTCCTCCGTCAGAGGTTCATCGGGCCACCGTTGATCATTCTTGCCTTGGCCGGAGCCGTGACCACGTTCTTCCTGGTCCCGGTGCATTACACGTCCAGCGCCTTCATGGTGCTGACCACCTCGGTCCGGGGTGGGGAGGTGGCGCAGGACCCGGAGAAGCCGGCCGGGCTGACCAACCCGCTGCTCGCGTTCAACGACGGCCTCAAGACCACGGCCGCCATCCTGATCCAGTCGATGACCACTCCGCAGGCGCTGAAGGAGCTGGGCGTCCAGGAGGGCGGCACGACCACGCTCGTCATCGACGACGGCAGGAGCAGCACCACCCTGATCGACCTCGGCGGTCCCTTCGTCTACATCGAGGCGGACAGCAGGACCGCCGCCGAGGCGTACTCCGTCGTCATCCGCGCCCAGCAACGGGTCCGCCAGGAGCTGGTACGCCGCCAGAAGGCGCTCGGCGCGCCCGTCGAGACCTTCATCATGCTCGCCGACGTGGTCCCCGGGTCACGTCCCGTGGCGGTGCAGAGCGACAGATACCAGGCGGCCGGGGTGACGTTCGTGCTGGCCCTCATCGCCGGTTTCGCCCTCGCGTACGCCAGGGAGCGCTCCCGCATCGTCCGGCGGCACCGGGCGGCGGTCCTGGCCGCGCCGGTGCCCTTCCCGGACACCCCGGTGCAGAAGATCCTCGTCGTCGCGGGCGGCACCTACCCCCCGTACACGAGTACGGCCGGGCCGGACGAGGACCCCGAGGACCGGCCGCCGCCCGGCCCGGCCCGCCGCGGCGACGACCCGGGCGGGGAGGAGGACCGGCCTGATCCCGGCGGCCACGACGTGGTCACCTGGGAGGTCAGGACCATCCCGGCCTCCCGGAACGGCGCGACGCCCGCCCGCGAGTGACGCCGGCTCACCCTTGGCGTGGTGGCGGTCGTGGTGGCCGCTCGTTGGTGCGGCTTTCCGTCTGACGTGGTGGTCGGTCGTGGGTGCGGCCCTCCCGGCGGGATAGACGCGTGGTGCCCGCTTGTGGCTGCGGCATCGTCCCTTGGCGCGGTGGACGCGGTGGTCCGTCGTGGCGGGCGCCCGCGAGTGACGCCGGCTCGCTTCGGGCGGGCCGGCTGGAGGTGGATGAGGGTGGTGGCTGCCCTGGGGCAGCCGGTTCACTCCGCGGCGAGCCGGACGCAGCGGTCGATGGCCGCCTGCCGTACCTCCGGGGGGGTGCCGGAGTGGGAGGAGATCATCATGCCGACCGCGCCGGGGTCGAGGCGCTCGGCGAAGGCGATGGCCGCGTCGTGGTCCATCGCGGTCCGGTCGTAGTTATTGTGGCAGATCGGCGGGCTCGTCGCCGGACGGGTGTCGTCGTCGAGGACGCCGTCGGCGAACACGCCGTAGACGATGAACTCCGAGACGTGGAGCTGGGTGGTGAACGCCTCCAGCCAGCTCCGGCCGGTCGTCTCGGCGATCCGGTCGCGCATGGCCGCGACGATCACCGGGTCCCAGAGGACGAGGGGGCCGACGTAGTCGGGCAGCGGAGGCGGCGGCGACGGCGGGAGGCCGAGCAGGTCGCGGGCCACCTGGTGCCAGCGGACGTGCCGCTCCATCGAGGCGGTCACCGCGCCCTCCTCGCGGAGCAGGGTCAGCCGTCCGTCCACGGTGAAGTTCTCAGCGGCGACCGGCCGTACGAGCACCACGTCGGAGTCGGCGAGCAGGACCGCGTCGGCGTCCACCACGGTCGCGGCGGCGATCTTGGCGGCCTGCTGCATGACCCAGCCGCGGACCGGCGGCCACGGGCGCAGGCCGTTGACCCAGATGCCCCCCGGCAACGGGAGCCGCACGTATCTGCGGGGGATCAGCTCGGGGTGCGTCCAGATACGGCAGCGGCGGCTCCGGTACCGGGCGAACGCCGCCTTGTGCGCGGCGGGCACGATGACGTGGTGGACGGTGTCGTCGGATGTGTATTCCAGCACCGAGCGGTGCAGCCCGGCGAACAGTTCGGCGTCCGGCCCGTAGGTCGGTGTGACGACCGCGAGTTCAGTCATGGCCGGTGCCCCCTCCAGTCGTGCGCACTACCGACGCAACTTCTGTATCGGCCCGTACCTCCCGGAGCGTTACGCGCCGGGGCGTAACGCGGGCAGGTGATGGGGCGATTCCCAAGGGGAGACACCGGCTGGGGGCTTGTCCGCCGACGCGCCGGGGAGGGGAACGCATGGACTTCTGGGGGACGGTCCTCGTTCTCTTCCGGCGGTGGTATGTCGCGGTTCCGGCGTTCCTGCTCGCACTCGGCGGGGTGGCGGCGATCTACACCTCGGTCCCGCTGACCTACGTGTCCAGGTCCGTCCTCGTGCTGACGATCCCGCCCAGCGGCGGCACCCTTCCGCTCGACAAGGAAGCGCCCAACTGGCCGGTCAACCCCCTGCTGAACTTCAACGACGGGCTGAGCATGTCGGCCTCGATCGTCATCCAGGCGCTCGGCACCGCTGAGACGGCCGCGGAACTGGGCGCGCCGGCCGGCAGCGAGACGACCTACAAGGTGACCAACGGAAGCACCAACCCCGAGCTGCTGATGAGCGGCCCGTTCGTGTTCATCGAGGGCGAGGCCCGTACGGCCGAGCAGGCCCGCGACATCGTGACGCGGGTCGCCGCCCAGGCCCAGAAGGAGCTGACCCGGCGCCAGCGGATGGTGGGGGCGCCGGTGAAGACCTACATCGCGATAACCCGGCTGATGCCGCCGACCACGCCCGAGGCCAAGCGCGGCAGCAAACTCAGGGCCGCCGCCGCGGCCGTCGGCATCGGCTTCATCATGAGCCTCGGCTCGGCCTTCGCCTTCGAGAGCGTCGTCAACGGCCGTCGGGCCCGCCGCCGGGGGCCGTCCACGGCCCCGCCGGCGTCCCTGGAGCCCGGCACGGCCGCGGCGTCCCTCCCGACCCCGGCGGCGGCGCCCACGTCGCCGCTGCCCCGCTGAGCGGCCATGGTGACGATGATCGATCAACTCCGGCCGCCGCGGCGGGCCGACGGCGCCACGCTGGTGGCGATCTTCCTGTGCGCGCTGTTCATCATCCCGGCCCGGCTCGTCCTGCGCGGGCTGCCGTTGTCGCTCACCGCCGCGGACGTGGTCGGGCTCGCCATCGCCCTGTGCTGGCTGTGCGCCCACTTCACCAACTCCCTGGGGATGGCGAAGGGGCCGAACGCCGTACGCACCGGGATCTTCGTCTACGCGATCGTGATGCTGATCGTCTACGGCTACACGACCTACGCCTACCTGCCGTCGGACGAGCTCAACCTCGCCGACCACTCGGCGGTGCTGATCGTGGCGCACGTCGGGGTGGCCCTCGCGATGTGCGACGGGGTCCGTGGCCGTGAGCGGCTCGAATTCGTGCTGAAGGCCGTGGTGGTCGCCGGGGCGATCCTGGCGGTCATCGGCGCGCTGCAGTTCCTGGTCGACTTCGATCTCACCGAGTACATGGTGTTCCCCGGGCTGCGCTACAGCTCGGAGGAGATGTTCGTGCTGGAGCGTTCCACCCTGCGGCGGGTGGGCGCGACCACCGGTCATCCCATCGAGTTCGGCGTGCTGTGCTCGATGACGCTGCCGATCGCGGCGCACTTCGGGTTCCACGCGCGTGATCGCGGGCAGCCCGCCGGCCGCTGGTGGCTGTGCACGGGGCTGATCGGCGCCGGGCTGATGTTCTCGGTCTCGCGCTCGGCCGTACTCGGGATGGCCGGCGTCGGCCTGGTACTGCTCCTCGGCTGGCCGGCCAGGCGGCGGTTGCAGGCGCTGGGTGCCGCCGTCGCGTTCCTGATCGGGATGCGGCTGGTGGCCCCCGGCCTGCTCGGCACGTTCTACGGCCTCTTCTCCAACCTCGGCTCCGACGACAGCATCCGCTACCGCACCCACGACTACGACAACGCCGTGCTGGAGATCTCGATGCACCCGTGGTTCGGCCGCGGCGTCGGCACATGGTACGCCCCGAAGCACCAGATCTTCGACAACCAGTACCTCCTGACGCTGGTGGAGGCCGGGATCGTCGGCCTGGTGGCGTTCGTCGGCATCTTCCTGTGCGTGTTCTACGCCGCGATCCGCGCGCGTTACCTGAGCACCGACCCCGTCACCCGCGACCTCGCCCTGACCCTGGGCGGCTGCCTGGTCATCCCGCTGATCGGCGCCGCCACCTTCGACCTGCTGTCCTTCACGATGGTCACCGGGTTGACGTTCCTCCTGGTCGGCGCGGTCGGCGCGTTGCTGCGCATCGCCCGGGAGGAACGTCACTTGCAGGGCAGCGGCCCCACGGTCGAGGTGACGCGGTAGTCCGCGTCGATGGTCACCAGGGTGTTCCCCGACCAGTCGATGGCCGAGCAGTCGGCCTCGATCGGGCCGTAGACCCACGACTTGTCGACCACGCTGTTGCCCCGCACGACCTGCTTGCCCTTGGCGTTGCGCACCCGGATGCTGTAGGTCCCGCCCATCACGAGGTTGTCGGTGACGACGACGTCCACGCTGCCCTCGTCCACCAGGAAGATCGGCGCGGTGATGTGCTTGGCGTGCCGCTGGTCGACGGTGTTGTGGTGGAAGGTCAGGCCCCGGCCGGCGTTGTAGGTCTGGATGCCGTCGGAGTGGTCGCCGGGGTTCGAGCAGAGCATCACGTAGGAGTCCTGGATCTTCACGTTGTCGCCGGACACGCTGAACCCGTCGCCGTGCCCCCGGACGTGCACCCGGGTGGCGGTGAAGTCGGAGTTGGAGATGCCCGGGTCGGTGATGCAGTCGTCCTCGGGGCCGACCGTCGAGTCGGTGATGGTGAAGGAGTACGTCTTCCGCTCGTACTCGTCCAGCACGGTGCCGTCGATCTGGCTGTTCCTGACGACCACGTCATGCGCGGTGATCAGCAGGTTGCCCGGGATGTGCACGCCGTCCAGCACCGTTCCCGGCTCGGTCACCCGGTAGGTGTCGCCGCCGAGGTTGGTCTTCAGCTCTTTGAGCTTGACGCCGGGCGGGACTCCGGTGCAGTCGGGAGTGGGGTGGTCCGCGCACTTACGGTCGCCGGGGTCGGAGCCGGGTTGGGACGTCGACACGGTGGGGGTCGGCGTGGGCGTCGGAGTGGGGGTGGGTGTCGGCGTCGGCTTGGGGCTCGGGGTGGTGGTCGGCGTGGGCGTCGGTGTGGGGGACTTCGTCGGCTCCAGGGTGGGCTGGGTGGCGGACGGGGTCGGGGTGAGGGTCACGCGCGGCGTGGGACTGGTGGACGGGCTCGTCGGTGTCGGCTTCGGGGAGGTCGGTGTGGGGGAGGCCGGCTTCGGGGTGATCGGCGGCTTCGGGGTCGGCTTCGTCCGGAGGAAACGGTGCAGCCAGCGGTACATGGGATCCACGTAGTAGTTGTAGTTACGGGAGTTCCACCGCTGTGGGAACCTGCTCTCGCCGTAGGAGTAGACGCCGGTCCTGGTGGACGAGGTCCGCAGTGGGCCGGAGCGCAGTTCGGGGGCGTTCGGCTGCCCGACGTAGGTGCCGTGGCGGCTGTGGTAGGAGACCGTGTAGCCGCGTCCCGCGAGGACCCGGACCGGCTTTGCGAAACGGGCCTCCTGCCAGCCGGAGGCCGTCTCTCCGCGGAAGGAGACCGTGGCCAGCTTCCGGCCCGCGGCGTTCCAGAGCGTGCCGGTGTGCCGCCCCTTCTCGCCCTTGGCCTTGTAGAACCTGACCCCGTCGATCCACCCGTTCTCCGTGGCGGTGAACCGTACGCCCAGCTCGATCGGGGCCCGGTCGGCGTGCGACCGCGCGGAGACCTTGGTGGCCGGGGTCCAGAAGCTCACCTCCTTCATCTCGGTGGTGAACTCCGGCTCGGCCGCGGCCGGGGTCACAGGGGCGGGCTGGTTCCGGACCGACAGCCAGGCCACCGGTAGCACCGCCGCCACGACGGCGGCGGTGAGCACCGGGATCAGGCGCCTGTGGAGGCGGCGCGCGCGGAACTGTCCGGCGTTCGTGCCACGGTGTGAGTGGTGCCTGCGAGTCATAGTGGCGACCTCCGCGCTTCCGCGCCTGGCTTAATCGCTTTCCTGACCGATCCCATGGTGCGCAGGCAATTGTGACGGATGTGGCTGCCGGTATGCATGAATTTGAACGATATTTCTTGATATCAACTGGGTTTATCCCACCGGCGTCAACCCGGTGAACGCCGCAAGTAATGCTCAGACATCGCAGGGCAGCGGGGCTACGGTCGAGGTGATGCGATAGTCGGCGTCGATGGTCACGATCGTGTTCCCTGACCAGTCGATGGCCGAGCAGTCGGCTTCGATCGGACCATAAACCCAGGTTTTGTCAACGACCCTATTGTCGCGAACGATCTGCTTTCCCTTGGCGTTGCGCACCCGGATGCTGTAAGTGCCGCCCATCACCAGATTGTTCGTCACGATCACGTCGACGCTTCCCTTGTCGACGAGGAAGATCGGCGCGGTGATGTCCTTGGCGTAGCGCTGGTCGACGGTGTTGTGGTGGAAGGTCAGGCCCCGGCCGGGGCCGTACGTCTGGATGCCGTCGGAGTGGTCGCCGGGGTTCGAGCAGAGCATCACGTAGGAGTCCTGGATCTTCACGTTGTCGCCGGACACGCTGAACCCGTCGCCATGGCCCCGGACGTGCACCCGGGTGGCGGTGAACTGCGCGGTCGAGATGCCGGGGACCGAGATGCAGCCCTTCTCCGGGCCGACCGTCGAGTCGGTGATCGTGAAGGAGTACGTCTTGCCGTCGTAGAAATCGATCACGGTGCCGTCGATCTGGCTGTTCTTGATGGTCACGTTCTTCGCGGTGATCAGCAGGTCGCCGGGCACGTGCACGCCGTCGAGCACGGTGTCCGGCTCGGTGATCCGGTAGGAGGTGTAGAAGTTCGTCTTGAGCTTGGTCAGCTTCGTCCCCGGCGGGACCCCGGTGCACGCCGGGGTGGGGTGGTCGTGGCACTCGGCGACGGCGGCGGTAAGAGTCGGCGCCGCCGTCTTCACGGGTGGTGGTGGTGTCTGGGTGCAGGCGGCCAGGGAGGCCGCCAGTACGCCTGCCATCGTCGGCGGTAATGCCGTCCGAACCCATCGCCGCATCGCGGTCGCCCCCGAAACTCTCTCGTGCTCAGCCGGTCCGGTCGGCGAGGCGGGTCCTCAGCCGGGCCCAGGACCCGGCCGCGAGGTCGCGGTCGCTGATCGCCGTGACGGGTGACGGCCAGTGGATGTTCAATTCAGGATCGTCGAAACGGACAGACAGATCCTCTGAGGCATCATGCTCTCTGTCGATGCGATAACAAACATCTGTCTGTTCGGTCAGCGCCTGAAACCCATGCAATATGCCTTGCGGCACGTATAGTGTGACGAATTTTTCATCGTCGAGAACCACCGACATCCACTCCCCGAATGTCGCCGAACCCGGCCGGGCGTCCACCAGCACATCGTGGACCGCTCCCCGGGCGCAGCGCACCAGTTTGGCCTCGCCCCTGCCGGACCGCCCGTGCATCCCGCGCACGGTGCCCGCCCGCGAGCGGGACTGGCTGTCCTGGATGAACGAGGTCGGGTCCAACCCGGCCGCCGTGAAGACGGCCGCGTCGAAGGTCCGGGTGAACAGGCCACGATCGTCACGGTGCGGAGTCGGAATGAACAACAGCACTCCATCGAGCGCGGCACGTTCTACTCTCATTTCGTCATTTCTCTCATGAGGGCGGTCCAATGGGCCAGGATTTCCCAGTCTCGGTCAGGTGGCCGATGGTCAGTGTCGTGATTCCGGCACACGACGAGGAGGCGGTGATCGGCGCGGGACTGGGCCGGTTGCTGGCCGGGACCGCGCCGGGGGAGTTCGACGTGGTGGTGGTCGCCAACGCCTGCTCCGACGGCACCGCGAAGGTGGCCGAGCGGGCCGGGGTGCGCGTGATCGAGACGCCGGTGCCGGGCAAGGCCAACGCCCTGCGCCTCGGCGACGCCGCCTGCCGTACGTTTCCGCGGGTCTATCTCGACGCGGACGTGGAGTTGACCGCGGAGTCGGTGCGGCGGCTGGTCGCGGCCTGCGGCCGTCCCGGGGTGCTCGCCTGCGCGCCCGTCCCGGTGCTGGACCTCGGCGGGGCGGGCCGGGTCGCCAGACGGCTGCACCACGTGCACGAGCAGCTCATCGCCCCGGTCCGCAGTCTGGCCGGGGTGGGCGTCTACGTGCTCAACGAGGAGGGCCACGGCCGGGTGTTCCCCCTGCCGGACCTGATCTCCGACGACGGCTGGGTGCAGGGCAGTTTCACCGCCGGCGAGCGCGTCGTGGTGCGTGAGGCCACGTCGACGGTCCGCCCGGCCCGGACCGTCGCGGCCCACCTCGACCGCCGGGTCAGGGTACGGCGGGGCAACAGGCAACTCGTGGCGCTCGGCAGGCCCGCGGCCGGGAGCCGGCTGCGGCTGGGCTCGCTCGGCGCCCTGCTGCGGCGACGCCGGGTGAGCCCGCTCGACGCGGCGTGCTACCTGGCCGTCCTCGCCCTGGACCGGGTGGTGACCCGGTTCAGGACGCTGCGCGGCGACCAGGTCGGCTGGGGACGCGACGCGGGCAGCCGAGCGGATCAGCACGGTTGACCACGACCTGTCAGGAGCACGCGGCCTCGTAGGCGGCGAGCAGCGCGGTCCTCGAGTGCTCCCACGACAGCGGCCCGCTGACCCGGGCCTGGCCGATCTCGCCCATCCGGCGGCGCTCGTCGGGATCGTCGAGCAGCCGGGAGACCAGCTTCGCGAACGCCGACTCGTCGTTGGCCGGCGCGTAGAGCGCGGCCTCCCCGGCCGACACCCTGGCCTCGCGCAGGTCGAAGGAGACGACCGGGCGGGCCATCGCCATGTACTCCATGATCTTGTTCATCGTGGAGACGTCGTTGAGCGGGTTCAGCGGATCGGGCGACAGGCAGACCGTGGCCGTGGACAGGTAGCGCAGCAGATCCTCGTCGGGGATCCGCCCGGTGAACTCCACCACGTCGGCCAGCCCCAGCCGCCGCGACAACGCCACCATGTCGTCGAACGTGTCCCCGCCCCCGACGAACACCGCGTGCCAGTCGTCACGCCCCAGCTCGTCCCGCAGCTTGGCCAGCGCCCGCAGCGCGTAGTCCACCCCGTCCTGCGGCCCCATCACCCCCAGATAGCACAGCAGGTACGGCTTGCCGCGCCGGAGCGGTTCCTCGGCGGGAACCTCGTGGAACCGCTCGACGACCGGCGCGCTCCGCACCACGAACACCTTGTCCGGCCGCTTGCGCCCCCTGCCCAGCGCGACCTCCCGGTAGCTCTCGTTGGTCGCGATGACCACGTCGGCCGCCTGGTAGGTGAGCCGTTCGAGGCGGCACACGGCGCGGTAGAGGAAGTCCTGCCCCCGGTCGAAGCGGGAGAGGTAGAGCTCGGGCACCAGGTCGTGCTGGTCGAAGACGAACCGGGCGCCGCGTCGTCGTAGCATCCTGGCGACCAGGAAGAACAGGTCGGGCGGGTTGCAGGCGTGCACGACGTCGACGGGTCCGATCCGGCGGGCGATCCGGAAGGTGTGCCACAACGCCGAGCCGTACTCCTTGGCGTAGCCGAGCGGGCCGCCGGTCGCGGGGCGCAGCGGGTAGCGGTGGATCTTGATGCCGTCGATCACGGCCTCGCGCTCGGTGTCCCGTTTCGTGCCCTGCGGGCAGATGACGTGGACCTCCCAGCCGGCGTCGCGCAGCGTGGTGCTCTCCTGCCACACCCGCCGGTCGAAGGGCACCGAGAGGTTCTCGACGAGGATCAGCGCTCTTCTGCGCCTGTTACCTGCGTTACCAGCCAAGGCCCACGTATCCCGGGTCGGTCCGGCGCGCCGCGGCGTCGGGGAGTCGGACGAGGTCGATGATCGTGCGGTCGCCGGCGCCGTCGAGCGCGTCCAGCACGGCGGTGTCCTTGCAGCCGACGACGCACACCTCGGCGTGCGCGAGCACGTCGTCGGCGGAGTTGCTCAGCAGGTCGCCCAGGTGCGGCAGCCTGCTCTCGATGTAGTCGCGGTTGGCGCCCATCAGGCGGGACATCGTCACGTTCGCGTCATAGATGCGCAGGTCGTAGCCCTTGCCGATGAGACGCTCCGCCAGTTCGACCAGGGGGCTCTCCCTGAGGTCGTCGGTGCCGGGCTTGAAGGACAGCCCGAACAGCCCGATCCGGCGCCGGCCGCTGGCGGTGACCAGGTCGAAGGCGCGCCGCAGGTGTTCGTCGTTGGAGGGCAGCACGTGCGAGAGCAGCGGCACCGAGACGTCGGCCCGCCGCGCGGCGTAGACCAGGCCGCGCAGGTCCTTCGGCAGGCAGGAGCCGCCGAACGCGAAGCCGGGCCGCAGGTAGGCGGGGGAGATGTTCAGCTTGCGGTCGGCGAGGAAGACGTCCATGACCTGGTGGGAGTCGAGGCCGAGCGCCTGGCAGATCGCCCCCAGCTCATTGGCGAAGCTGATCTTCACCCCATGAAACGCGTTATCCGCATATTTCGTCATCTCGGCTACTTCTAGGGGCACCCGGAACACCTCGCCCGGCAGCCCTTCGTACAGCGCGGCCACCACGTCGCCGCTCTCCGGGTCGAACTCCCCGATCACCGTCTTGGGCGGCTCGAAGAAGTCGCGGATGCTCGTCCCCTCGCGCAGGAACTCCGGGTTGACCGCGACGCCGAACCCGACCCCCGCGCGCAGCCCGGAGGCCCGCTCCAGGATCGGGATGAGCAGGTCGGCGCAGGTGCCCGGCAGCATCGTGCTGCGGAAGACGATCGTGTGCCGGTGGCTCAGCCCGGCGAGCGCGTGGCCGATCTGCTCCGCCACGCGTTCCAGGAAGGCCGTGGACAGGCTGCCGTTCGGGGCGGACGGCGTGCCGACGCAGATCAGCGAGACCTCCGTGGCGGCGATCGCCTCCCCGACGTCGGCGGTGGCCCGCAGCGCCCCCGTGCGAACCACCTCGGCGGTGAGCTCGCCGATCCGTTCCTCGACGACCGGCGCGCGGCCCCGGGTGATGAGGTCGATCTTCACGGGGTTGACGTCCACCCCGACGACCTCGTGCCCGCGGGTCGCCAGGCAGGCCGCGGACACGCAGCCCACGTAGCCGAGCCCGAAGACGCTGATCTTCATATGGCGTTTCCCTCCATGGGTGGGACCTAGCCCGGCAGTGTCTGGAGCCGGCGGGATGGTCTGACCAGCGCGATGAGTGAGGCTCTGGAGGTGCGGCTGCCGACGAGCGCGCGCACGGTCTGGCCGAGGACGGTCGCGAGGTAGTAGGCGAGCGAGGCCACCGACCCGCGACGACGGCGGAACAGCCGCACCTTGTTCACGACGAGCAGCGCGGCCAGCATCGGGCTGACACCCGACTCGCCGCCGATGTGCTCCACCACGGCCGCCGGCTCGTACCACAGCGTCCAGCCCCGGTCGCCGGCGCGCAGCGCGAACTCGGTCTCCTCGCTGTAGAGCAGGAACGACTCGTCCCACGGCCCGACGTCGCGCAGCGCCGCCACCGAGATGAGCATGGCCGCGCCGGTCGCCCAGGTCGCCGGGCCCGGCCGCTCGTAGTGCCGGGGGTCGGTGATCACCTCGCCCAGCGTGCGGATCCGGCCCGCGAGGCGCCCGCCGATCACCGCCTCGGCGACCGCCCTGCCCACGGTGGGCATCCGGCGCAGCGAGGGTTGGAGCGTGCCATCGGGAGCCAGCAGACGAGGTACGGCGATGCCGTGGCCGGGCTCCCGCAACGCGGCGGCCAGCTCGGCGAGCGCTCCGGTCCGCAGCCGGCAGTCGGGATTCGCGACGAAGACGGCGTCGAGCCGGTCGAGGTCCATCGCCGCGATACCGGCGTTGATCGCGGCGGCGTACCCGGCGTTGCGGCCCAGCCGTACGACGGACAGGGGGAGGTCGGTGAACTCCTCGGCCAGCTCGACCGACCCGTCCTTGGAGGCGTTGTCGGCCACGACCACCTGCGCGAGCCGTACTCCCCGCGATCCGGCGGAAAGTGAGCGCAGGCAGTCGCCCAATACTTTGGTGCTGTTATACGTCACCAGGACGATCGCGATTCGCGGACTGTCAGACGTCATATGTTCGATATCGCACGGGTATCCAGCCCCGTTACCTCTTTTAGTCCTCCTTCAGTGAGTCTTATGGCCGTATTACGGGAAAGATTTAATTAAAGACGGCCCGAATACCAGGCGACGGTTTGACTGAGACCCTGTTCGAGTTTGGTGGCCGGCCGCCATCCGAGGATCTCGTCGGCGAGCTGGAGGTCGGCGATTCTGGCACTGTCCAGCGGCCGGTCGGAGAGCGCGCCGAAACGCGGCAGGGACGCGCCGCCGACGATGCGGTGGAGCATCTCCACGGTCTCCCGGATGGACGTGCCCACCCCCGAGCCGATCTCGAAGCTCCCCCCGGCCGCCCGCTCCCGCTCGGCCGCGCAGACGAAGGCGTCGACCACGTCGTCCACGTGGATCCAGTCGAGCAGCCGGGTACCGCTGCCGATGGCCGGCTCCTCCCCGCGCAGCAGCGCCAACGTGACATAGGGCACCAGCTTCGACGTGTCCGGCTGGCCGGGTCCGTAGACCATCGCGATCCGCAGCGTGCTGACCGGCACGCCGTACAGGCGGTGGAACATCCGCGCGTAACCGCTCGCGGCCCACTTGGCCACCGCGTAGGGGGAGGAGGGGGTCGGCTCGCCCTCCCGGGGCTCCTCCAGCGAGCCGGCCAGGACCACCCGGGTCTCCGGAGTCTCGGTCACCGCCGTGAGCAGGTTGACCACGCTCGTCAGGTTGGCGCGCAGGGTGGCCGGCACGATCCGCACGTCCCTGCTGCCGGTGACCTCGCTGGCGAGGTGGAAGACCACGTCGGGACGGGTACGGCGGAGCAACTCCCCGACCGCGTCGGGATCGCCGAGGTCGCTGACGTGCCAGGTCACGCCTTGCGTCGCCCGAGTCCGCGCCCGGCGGCTGGTCGCGTGGACCTCCGCGTCGAGCAGACGCAGCCTCCGGAGCAGATGCGAGCCGATGAAGCCGCCCGCGCCGGTCACCAGCACGCGGGTCTCGCGCCAGTCCTTCCGCAGCGATCCGTCCGTGCCGTCGGGCAGGGGCATCCGCGGTTCTCCTTCTCCGGCCGGCGGAAACGTCTATCGGAACATCTGGCCGGTGAGCCGGTTCGTTTCAGCATGCGAAGAGCCGCCCGTCATCAGGACGGGCGGCCCTCGGGTTTCGGTCGGGTCAGCCGATGCGCCAGGTGTCTCCGCCGTAGAGCAGATCGGCCAGGTCGCCCGGTCCGCGGTCGGTGGTGGCCTGGTCGAGCTGGTCGGCCATCAGCGCGTCGTAGGAGGGCCGGTCGACACTGCGGAAGATGCCGATCGGGACATGCTCGAAGGCGGGCTCGTCGAGCCGGGACAGCGCGAAGGCCAGCGAGGGATCGGGGTTGTGGATGTCGTGAACGAGGATCTCCTCCTCGCGCACCGACGCGCGCGGGACGACCTCCAGGCCGCGCGGGCCCTGCCGTACCGCCTTGGAGGCCGAGGCGATGGGCTGGCCGTGCTCCAGGCGGAGGGTGATGTCGTCGCGGACCTCGGGGTCCTTGAGTTGCTCGAAGGCGTTGTCGTTGAAGATGTTGCAGTTCTGGTAGATCTCGACCAGCGAGGTGCCCTGGTGCTCGGCGGCCTCACGGAGCACCGACTGGAGGTGCTTACGGTCGGAGTCGATGGTGCGGGCGACGAACGAGGCCTCCGCGCCGATCGCCAGCGAGATCGGGTTGAACGGCTTGTCGAGCGACCCCATCGGCGTCGACTTGGTGATCTTGCCGATCTCGCTGGTGGGGGAGTACTGGCCCTTGGTCAGACCGTAGATCCGGTTGTTGAACAACAGGATGTTCAGGTTGACGTTACGGCGCAGCGCGTGGATCAGGTGGTTGCCGCCGATCGACAGCGCGTCGCCGTCGCCGGTGATCACCCACACGCTCAGGTCGGGACGCGAGGCGGCCAGACCGGTGGCGATCGCCGGGGCGCGGCCGTGGATCGAGTGGAACCCGTAGGTGTCCATGTAGTAGGGGAACCGGGAGGAGCAGCCGATGCCGGAGACGAAGACCATGTTCTCGCGCTTGAGGCCGAGCTCCGGGACGAAGCTCTGCACCGCCGCGAGGATCGCGTAGTCACCGCATCCGGGGCACCAGCGGACCTCCTGGTCGGACTTGAAGTCCTTCATGCCCAGCTTGGTGTCGCTCTTGGGGACGAGGGTCAGGCCCCTGCCGTTGACGATGTCATTCACTCTCGATCACGTCCTGGATCACGCCGGCCAGTTCCTCCGCCTTGAACGGCAGGCCGCGCACGCGGTTGTAGCTGATGATGTCGACCAGGAAGCGGGCACGCAGCAGCAGGGCCAGCTGGCCGAGGTTGATCTCGGGGAGGAGCACCTTGTCGTAGGACCGCAGCACCTCGCCGGTGTTGGCGGGCAGCGGGTTGAGGTGCCGCAGGTGAGCCTGGGCGACCTTCCCCCCCGCCCGGCGCACCCGGCGGGCGGCGGCGGCGATCGGACCGTAGGTCGATCCCCAGCCGAGCACCAGCACCCTGGCGTCGCCGTCGGGGTCGTCCACCTCCAGATCCGGCACGTCGACCCCGTCGATCTTGGCCTGGCGGAGCCGGACCATGAGGTCGTGGTTGTTCGGGTCGTAGGAGATGTTGCCGGTGCCGTCGGCCTTCTCGATGCCGCCGATCCGGTGCTCCAGGCCCGCTGTACCGGGGACCGCCCAGGGGCGGGCGAGGGTCGCCGGGTCGCGCTTGAACGGCAGGAAGTTCTCCCCGTCGTTCGGGCCCGACGCGAACTCGGTGGAGATGTCCGGCAGGTCCGCGACGTCGGGGAGCTGCCACGGCTCCGAGCCGTTCGCCAGGTAGCCGTCGGACAGCAGGATGACCGGGGTGCGGTACTTCACCGCGATCCGCGCGGCCTCGATCGCCGAGTGGAAGCAGTCGCTCGGGGTGGACGGGGCCACGATCGGCACCGGGGACTCGCCGTTGCGGCCGAACATGGCCATCAGCAGGTCGGTCTGCTCGGTCTTGGTGGGCATGCCGGTGCTCGGCCCGGCGCGCTGCACGTCGACCAGGATCAGCGGCAACTCGGTGGCGACCGCGAGGCCCACCGTCTCGGCCTTCAGCAGGACGCCGGGGCCGCTCGTCGTGGTCACGCCGAGCGCGCCGCCGAAGGACGCGCCCAGTGCCGCGGCCACGCCGGCGATCTCGTCCTCCGCCTGGAAGGTCCTGATGCCGAACCGCTTGTGCTTGGACAGCTCGTGCAGGATGTCGGAGGCCGGTGTGATCGGGTAGGACCCGAGGAACAGCGGCAGCTTCGACTGCACGGACGCCGCGATCAGGCCGTACGCGAGCGCCTGATTGCCCGAGATGTTGCGGTAGATGCCGGGGGCCAGCCGGGCCGGCTTGATCTCGTAGGAGACCGAGAACGACTCGGTGGTCTCGCCGTAGTTCCACCCCGCCTGGAAGGCGACGATGTTGGCCTTGGCGATGTCGGGCTTCTTGGCGAACTTGCTTTCGAGGAACTTGATCGTCGCCTCGGTCGGCCGGTGGTAGAGCCAGGAGAGCAAGCCGAGGGCGAACATGTTCTTCGCCCGCTCGGCGTCCTTCTTCGAGATGCCGAGGCCGTCGAGGGCCCGTACGGTCAGCGAGGTGAGCGGCACGGCGTGCACCCGCCACTCGCTCAGCGAGTCGTCGTCGATGGGGCTCACGGAGTAGCCGACCTTCGACAGGTTTCGCTTGGTGAACTCGTCGGTGTTGGCGATGATGTCCGCCCCGCGGGGCAGGTCGCCGAGGTTGGCCTTCAGGGCTGCGGGGTTCATCGCGACCAGCACGTTCGGGGCGTCGCCCGGCGTGAGGATGTCGTGGTCGGCGAAGTGCAGCTGGAAACTCGAGACGCCGGGCAGGGTGCCCGCGGGAGCTCGGATCTCAGCCGGGAAGTTGGGAAGCGTGGACAGGTCGTTGCCGAACTCCGCGGTCTCCGCCGTGAAGCGGTCACCGGTCAGCTGCATGCCGTCGCCGGAGTCGCCGGCGAACCGGATGATCACGCGGTCGAGTTGCTGAACCTGCTTGGCCACAGCTCAGTCCTCCTCGACGCGCTGAGGCGCCGTTGCTCGTGACATGTTTCTCAATTCCATGCTAGATCCTCGGGGGTGACGCGTACGTGTTCGCGTTCCACTCTGCGGAGGAGTGTGACGTCCGTCGCAGATCCTCGCGGGGCTGCGGGCAGCTTATGAAACCCCGGTGGTGTCCGGCTGGGGGCTGGGCAGGACGGGATTCAGTCCATCGTGAGTACGGGTGCCGCGCCACGCCGGGCGGTGTGTTCACGACCGTACGTGGTAGGCGCGACACAGCCCCGCAGCCAGCCGGCACAGGTCCACGTGCAGGCGCTGGAAGAGGATGGTTCGGGTCACGAGGTCTAACTATATGTCCCCGTGCAATCGGAAGGTTATCGGAGTCGTGCCGTAGTGGCGGTCGGGCCGCCCGCGTGGTACGTCTGTCCGGGCATCATGGGCTGCGTGCCGTACAGCTCGGGGACGGTCACGAAGATGTAGCCGCGCCTGGTGAGCTCGTCGAGCACGGTGGGCATCGCGTCGACGGTGGAACCGGAGACGCCGTGCAGCGCGATGATCGCGCCGGGCCTGGCGCCCTTGACCGTTCTGCGGACGACGTCGGCCGGGTCCCTGAGATACTCGTCGCCGGGGTCGACGTTCCACCGTACGAGTGAGAGGCCCATCCGCTCGGCGACCATGGCGACCTCGGGACCTGCGGATCCGTAGGGGGCGCGGGCCAGCGTCGGGGTCTGGCCGACGGCGGCGTGCACGGCGTTCTGGGTACGGCCGAGCTGGTCGGCGATCCGGTTGGCGGACAGCGCGGCCAGGTTCCGGTGCGACCAGGAGTGGTTGCCGATCACATGTCCTTCGTCGCGCATCCGGCGCAGCAGGTCGGGCTGGGCGATGGCGTTGCTGCCCGTGACGAAGAAGGTCGCCCGTGCACCGCGCGCGGCCAGCGCGGACAGCAAACGGGGGGTGTGGGCGCCCGGGCCGTCGTTGAACGTCAGGGCGACACACTTCCTCGGGGCACAGTCCGTCTCACCGAAGTCTGTGCTCCGCGTGTGCTCCCGCTTGCTGGTGAGGACCTGGACGGGCGGCACGTCCGCGACGGCCGGGGTCTCGGCCGCGGCACGCGCCGCGACCCCCGCCGCCGACAGCAGCGGCGCGGCCTGCGCCCGGGGTACGGCGACGGCCACCCGGCCCAGCGAACCCGCTCCCACCTGGAAGTCGTCGAACTCGGCGACCAGGTCGCCCTTGCGGTTGAAGGCGAGGGAGTCGAAGAGGTTCGGGTCGGCCGTCACGGCGTCCACGTCCACGCCGTGCTTCCTGTCCTTGAGCCGGGCCTTGACCAGACCGGCCAGGGTGGTCAGGCCGGCCTGCCCGTTGAGCAGGCCGGTGGAGCTCAGCGGGCGGTTGGCGGGCCGGTCGTGCCACACGGTGCGCTGAGAGTCGCTCCAACCGGAGCCGTCGAACTCGCCGGTCCGCAGCCGGACGCCGATGATCTTTTCGGAGACGGCGGAGAGCTGCCAGTCGATGTTGAGCTCAGGAGTGGGGCCGGCGGCGCGGGTCGCCCGGGTGAAGGCGCGGAGCTGGGCGGTCACCTCGGCGTGCAGTTGGTGCGACAGCGCGGGATCGGCCGCGAGCGTGGGGTAGGTGATGTGGACCCGGCGGCTGGGGGCCTTAGCGGTGATCGTGCGGGTGCTCAGGCCGCCCACCCGGGAGGGGTCGGCGAAGCCGATCATCGTGGGTTCGGCGGGCAGCGGGGCGTCGTGGGTGGGGGGGTTGCCCAGGCCGCAGGCGGTGACGGTGGCGGCCAGCAACGCGATTCCGCTGGTGAATCGCAGTTTGAGCATGCAGGCCAGGTTATGGGTCGAAATATCGGTTTAAACGGGGCTTTGCGGTGATTTGGGGGGATGGGGAGGGAGCTTTTGGAACCCGTGCTTGCGGGTTATGGTGGCGAGATGAGCGGATACTTCGGCGCTTACGCGCTGGTCGCCGTGTTCCTGGCGATCGGCGTGGCCGTGGTCGCCGGGGCGCTGTTCGTCAACCGGCTGCTCCGGCCCACCCGGCCCACGCCCGAGAAGCTGCTCACCTACGAGTGCGGGGTCGATCCGGTGGGGGAGGGCTGGGCCCAGTCCCAGGTGCGCTACTACGTCTTCACCTACCTCTACGTCGTCTTCGCGGTGGACGCCGTCTTCCTCTTCCCCTGGGCCACCGTCTACGCCGCGCCGGGCTTCGGGATGACCACGCTGGTGGAGATGTTCCTCTTCCTCGGCTTCATCGCGCTGGGCATCGTCTACGCCTGGCGCAAACGCGTACTCGCCTGGACGTGAGTCTGCATGGAGAATGCGTGACATGGCGGATCTCCCGATGCCCACCGTTGGACCGGTCTCCCGGCTAGCGCCCAAACCCATGCGGTTCATCCTCAACTGGGGACGCAGATACTCCCTGTGGGTGTTCAACTTCGGGCTGGCGTGCTGCGCGATCGAGTTCATCGCCACCTCGATGAGCAGGCACGACTTCATCCGTTTCGGCGTGATCCCGTTCGCGAACGGGCCCCGGCAGGCCGACCTGATGATCGTCTCAGGCACGGTCACCGACAAGATGGCCCCCGCCGTGAAACGGCTCTACGAGCAGATGCCCGACCCCAAGTACGTCATCTCCTTCGGAGCGTGCTCCAACAGCGGCGGCCCCTACTGGGACTCCTACTGCGTGACCAAGGGCGTCGACCAGATCATCCCCGTCGACGTCTACATCCCCGGCTGCCCGCCCAGACCCGAGGCGCTCCTGCACGGCATCATGAAACTCCAGGAGCAGATCGCCGCCGAGACGCTGAGCGACCGCTACGTCTGGTCCCGCTCCCAGGGCGGCGACTCATGAAGGACGCCCTGACCAGCCGGTACGGCGAGCAGCGGGTCTCCGAGTCCTTCGGCCAGCTCACCGTTGACGTCGAGCCCGGCTCCTGGCTCGACCTGCTCGGCTACGCCCGCGACGAGTTGGGCTGCGCGTTCTTCGACTGGCTGACCGGGGTCGACGACCCGCCCGAGGGCTTCTCCGTGGTGGCCCACGTCTTCAACCCGGACACCCGGGAGCACCTCCTGCTCCGCACCGCCGTACCCCTGGCCGACCCCAGGCTGGCCAGTGCCGTGGGCGTCTTCCGGGGAGCCGACTGGCACGAGCGGGAGACCTTCGAGATGTTCGGCGTGATCTTCGAGGGGCATCCCCACCTGGTTCCGCTGCTGCTGCCCGACGGTTTCGAGGGGCATCCGCTGCGCAAGGACTTCGTGCTCGCCGCGAGGGTCGCCAAGGCGTGGCCCGGCGCGAAGGAGCCCGGCGAGTCCGACCACGGCTCCCCGAGCCGCCGCAAGACCCTGCCGCCCGGAGTTCCCGCTGATTGGGGTCGCGATGCCTGAGGTGCTCGACGTCCTGATCAGGATCGTGGCGATCGTCGCCGTCTTTCTGGTCCTGCCCCTGATCGTCGGACAGACCGAGCACAAGGTCATGGCCCACATGCAGGCCCGCCTCGGCCCGATGTACGCGGGCGGCTTCCACGGCTGGGCCCAGCTCATCGCCGACGGCGTGAAGTTCATGCAGAAGGAGGACGTGATCCCCACCGCGGCCGACCGCCGCGTCTTCGCCCTGGCTCCCGGCGTCGCCCTGGTGCCCTACCTCCTGGTGCTGGTCGTCATCCCGATCGGCCCCGGCCTCATCGGCGCCGACCTCGACGCCGGACTGTTCTACGTGCTCGCCGTGATGGGGATCGGCGTGCTCGGCTCGATCATGGCGGGCTGGTCCTCCGGCAACAAGTACTCCGTGCTCGGCGGCATGCGCTCGGCCGCTCAGCTCATGTCGTACGAGCTGCCGCTGGTCCTGGCGGCCTCCTCCGTCGCGATGGCCGCGGGCACGCTGTCGCTGCCCGGCATCGTGGAGGCATGGCAGTGGTGGTGGCTTCCGTGGCAGGCGATCGGCGGCGTCGTCTTCTTCGTCGCCGGGCTCGCGGAGCTGCGCCGCCCGCCGTTCGACATGCCGATCGCCGAGTCGGAGCTGATCATGGGCCCGATGACCGAGTACACCGGCATGCGTTTCGCCCTCTTCATGCTGGCCGAGTACGTCGGCATCGTGGTGCTCTCCGCGCTGACCGCCGTGCTGTTCCTCGGCGGCTGGCACGGCCCGCTGCTGCCCGGCCCGGTGTGGATGCTGATCAAGGTCTTCGCGCTGGCCTTCGTGGTCATCTGGCTCCGCGTCAGCTACCCCCGCCTGCGCGAGGACCAGCTCCAGAAGCTCGCCTGGATGGGCCTCGTCCCGCTCGCCCTCGCCCAGCTCGCCCTCACCGGGGTGGTCCGCGTCCTTCTCCCCTGACCCGACGGACGCGGCTGGGGGCGTTCCTCAGGTGTCGCCTGACGTGCGCTCGCAGGCCGCGCCCTTGGGCTGGGTCGTACTTCGCCCTTCCGGGCGCGACGGGCGCGGCTGGGGGCGTTCTGCGGGTGTTGCCTGACGTGCGCTCGCAGGCCGCGCCCTTGGCCTGGGCCGTACTTCGCCCTTCCGGACGCGACGGACGCGGCTGTGGGCGTTCCGCGGGCGTCGTCTGACGGGTGGACCGCAGGCCGCGGCCCTGGCCTCGCCTGGGCCGTACTGCGCCGTCGTGACCGGCGCCCGGCGGGCGGGTGCCGGTGGCCGCCCAGGACGCGGATCCCGACAGGACGCCGTGCAGGGTCGAGAGCCGGCCGTCAGTGCACGATGCCGAGCATGATGTCGGAGGCGTCGGGACGGCGGTGCGGGCGCTTGTCGAGGCAGGAGGCGATGAGGGGGCGGATGGGCGGGGGGAGGCAGGCCAGGTCGGGGTGGTGGTTGAGCACGCGGTTGACGATGGCGGGCATGGAGTCGTCCCCGAACGCGGGCCGTCCCGAGGCGGCGAAGATCATCGTGGCCGCCCAGCTGAACACGTCGGACTGCGGTGACACGTCGCCCCCGGCGAACTGCTCGGGTGACATGTAGGAGGGCGTGCCGACGATCTTGCCGGAGGTGGCGCTGTTCTGGTCGAGGGCGCGGGCGATGCCGAAGTCGATGACCCGGGGGCCGTCCGGGCCGATCAGCACGTTGGCCGGTTTGAAGTCGCGGTGCACGATCCCGGCGCGGTGGATGGCCGCCAGGGCGCCCGCGGTGGCCAGGGCCAGCCGGGTCAGCCCGTCCGCGGCGCGCGGGCCCTCCTCCTGGACGAGCCGCTCCAGGGACCTGCCCTCGACGTACTCGCTGACGATGTAGGCGGAGTCGTCGTCCATCCGCACGTCGAGCACCCGCGCGGTGGAGAACGGCGCGACCTTGCGCGCCGCGTCGACCTCGCGGACGAACCGGCTCTTGGCGACCGGGTCACCGCTGAACCAGTCGTGCAGGACCTTCACCGCCACCTTCATGCCGTCGGGCGCGACGCCCAGGTAGACGACGCCCTGGCCGCCCCTGCCGAGCTGCCCGACCAGGCGGTAGGGACCGAGCCGGCCGGGATCGGTGGCACGCAGCGGCTGCACGGCCCCGCCCGCCGCACGGGGCCCGCGCTGGGGCCCGCCCTGGGGGCCGCGCGGCAGCGTCGGGGCGGTGCGGGGGGCATGCGAGGCCGTCGGTCCGTACGGCACGCCCAGGGGGGCGGGCGCCGGACGCACGGGGCGGAAGACCCTCGACCGGATCAGCAGGGCGTGCACCGTGCCGCCGATGACCGAGCCCAGAATGCCCACCATCATGAGCGCGTTGAGCCAGCCGGGGGCGTCTTCGACCTTCTCGTATCCGGCGATGGCCCCCCAGAAGACCACGGTGCCCGCGCCGTACAGGACCGCGCCGGCGACGAGTGACGCGCTCTTCAGCCGGGCGGCGGCGTGGCCCATGATGAACGGCGTGCCCACGCCGCAGGTGAGCAGGGGCACCATGGCCCACATGACGGTCAGGACGATCGGCGTGCCGGGCGGCGGGTGGGCGATCGGATAGGCCCCGGTGGGGACGGGCGGGTAGGTCGGCGGGGGGTGGCCGGGGAGCGACGGCGCGCCGGGTGGGGGGTATCGCCCCGGCCCGCCCGGTGGCCCGCTCGCAGATGCCATGGCGCGAAGGATACGGATCCCAGGTCCGCTGCGCATATGGCTGCGGTATCGATGTGGACAAGGATCTCCGAGCCTGTGGATAACTCGGCGACCTGTGTCCACAGGGGTGTGGATAACCTCTTGATTCTGTGGAAAAGCTGGGGACAAGTGCTCGCGCACATTCACCTTCTGGGCAAGGTGCGTCATGATGTTGAATCGTGGCGCACATACCAGGAGTCGGACTGGCCAAGGGGCTGTCGGTCACCCTGCGGCACATGCTGAGCAGATCGGTGACCCAGCAGTACCCCGAGGTTCACCCCGACCTGCCCGCGCGCAGCCGTGGCGTGATCGCGCTCGTGGAGGAGAACTGCACGGTCTGCATGCTGTGCGCCCGTGAGTGCCCCGACTGGTGCATCTACATCGACTCCCACAAGGAGACGCTGCCCGCGCCCGAGGGCGGCCGGCCCCGTGCCCGCAACGCGCTCGACCGGTTCGCGATCGACTTCTCCCTGTGCATGTACTGCGGGATCTGCATCGAGGTGTGCCCGTTCGACGCGCTGTTCTGGTCACCCGAGTTCGAGTACGCGGAGCACGACATCCGCAACCTTCTCCACGAGAAGGACCGGCTGCGCGAATGGGTCGAGACCGTCCCGCCGCCGCCCGCCCACGACGCCGCCGCCGACCCGCCCAAGGAACTCGCCGCGGCCGCCCGCCCGCCTCGCCCCGCGCCCGCCGCCCCGCGCGACCCCGCCGCCGAGGAGCCCCCGCCGCCCAAGGAGCGGCCGCGCAGTACGGCGGGGCCGTCCGCCGGCCACGCGGCCGTGCGGGCGATCAAGCCGCCGGGCGCGCTGCCGAAGAAGGAGTCGTCCACAGGCCGGCCGGCGGACGACCCGTTATCCACAGAATCTCGTTCGGGTTCGGCGCCCGACCCCGCGCCGAGGAAGAGTCGCCCGCAGGAATCCAGCGAGCCACGGGAGCCTGAGGAGGAGCCGTGATGGCCGAGGTGCCGTCCTATCTGTCGCCGACCGGGCAGGAGATCGTCTTCCTGTTGCTCGGCGCGGTGGCCGTTGGGGCGGCGCTGTTGGTCGTGACCACGAGACAGCTCGTCCACGCCGCGCTCTGGCTGGTCGTCTGCTTCGGCGCCCTGGCCGGCTGCTACCTCGTGCTGACCGCCGAGTTCGTCGCCTGGGTCCAGGTGCTGATCTACGTGGGCGCCGTCGTGGCGCTGCTCCTCTTCGGCCTCATGCTCACCCGCGCTCCGATCGGCCGCTCGGCCGACCTCGACAGCGGTAACCGCCCGGTGGCGGCGCTCGTCGCCCTGGCGACCGCCGCGCTGCTGGTGACCGTGGTGATCGACGGCTTCCGCACCGCCTACGCCGACCTGACCCCCGGCAGAGGCGCCGCGAAGGAGCTCGGAAGCAGCATCTTCCGCAACTGGGTGCTGCCCTTCGAGGCGCTGTCCGTGCTCCTGCTCGCCGCCCTGATCGGGGCGATCGTGCTGTCTCGCACCGACATCAGGGGGCGGTAGTGCACATCGTCTACCCGGCCGTGGTCTCCGCCCTGCTGTTCTCCATCGGCGTGTACGGCGTGCTCGCCCGGCGCAACACGATCCTGGTGCTGATGTCGGTCGAGCTCATGCTCAACGCCGTCAACCTCAACCTCGTCGCCTTCGACGTGTGGCTGAGAGACCGGCTGCACAGCGGGCAGGTGCTCACCCTGTTCGTGATCGTCATCGCCGCCGCCGAGCTGGGCGTCGGGCTGGCGATCGTGCTGGGCGTCTACCGCAACCGGCGGAGCGTCGACCTCGACGGCATGCGCGACCTCGCCGACCCGGGCACGGAGCCGGCCGGGATCCCGGGCGACGCGGCGGCCGAGAGCGCCACGACCCCGGTGGCCGCGGAGGCCGCCGCCAGGAGCGGGGAGGCGAAGCCGTGACCGTCACACTGGCCGCCGCGATCACGCTGCTGCCCTTCCTCGCCTCGGCCGCCGGCCTGCTCGGCTCGCGGTGGCCGCGCGGCGCCCCCGGCACCCCCGACAAGGCGGCGGCCCGCCGTGCGGCCTGGATCGCGATCCTGCCCGCCGCGGTCTCGGCCGTGCTGGCCGGGTGGCTGGCCCTTCGTTGGTGGGGCGGGGCGCGGGACACGACGGCGGGCACGCTCACGATCATCGACACGGGCGGGTTGCCGATCTCGGTCGGGTTGGAGGTCACCGAGCTGTCCGTGCTGGTCGGGCTGCTCGTCACGGTGGTGGCGCTGGCCGTCCAGGTCTACTCGGTCGGCTATCTCGGCGACGACCGGCGCTACCCGTCCTACAGCGCGTTCATCAGCCTGTTCACCAGCGCCATGCTGCTGGTGATCTACGCGGGCGACCTCCTGGTGCTCTATGCGGGCTGGGAGATCATGGGCCTGTGTTCCTACCTGCTCATCGGGCACTGGTGGGAAGACCTGGGCAACTCGCGGGCGGCCATCAAGGCGTTCCTCGTCACCCGCCTCGGCGACGTGGGCTTCCTCTTCGGGATCTTCGTTCTCGGCGTCGGGGCCGGCAGCTTCCGGATCGCCGACGTCCTCGCCAGGTTCCCCCAGATGTCCACCGCGACCCTGATCGTGGCGACGCTGCTGCTGCTCGCCGGGGTGGCGGGCAAGAGCGCCCAGGTGCCGCTGCACACCTGGCTGCCCGACGCGATGGCCGGCCCGACGCCGATCAGCGCGCTCATCCACGCGGCCACCATGGTCGCGGCCGGCATCTTCATGGTGGCCAGGCTCTTCCCGGTCTTCGAGGCCGCCGGTCCCACCCTCGACGTGCTCGCGGTGCTGGCCGCGCTCGGCATGCTCGGCGCCGCTCTCGCCGCGCTCGCCCAGGACGACCTCAAGCGGGTCCTCGCCTACTCCACGATCAGCCAGCTCGCCTACATGGCCGCCGCGCTGGCCGCCGGGGACGACGAGGCCGCGATCTTCCACCTGGTCAGCCACGGCGCGTTCAAGGCGCTGCTGTTCCTCTGCGCGGGCGCCGTGATCCACGCGGTCGGCTCCAACCTGATGAGCGACATGGGCGGCCTCCGGCGCATCATGCCGATCACCTTCGTGACCATGACCATCGGCTTCGCCGCGCTCGTCGGCCTGCCTCCGGCGAGCGGCTTCTTCAGCAAGGACGCGGTGCTGGTCGCCGTCGAGCAGGCGAGCGCCGAGGGCCCGCTCACCGACGCCGCCGCCTGGCTGCTCTACGCGTGCGCGCTCGCGACCGTCGCCGTCACCGGGGCCTACGCGACCCGCGCCTGGCTGCGCACGTTCTTCGGCGAGCGACGGGTGGTCGCGCTGCCCGAGCCCGAGCCGGGCACGGCACACGTGTTCACCGCGCACGAGGCGCCGCTGTCGATGCGCGTCCCCCTCGTGGTGCTCGCGGTGCCCGCGCTGCTGTTCGGCTTCGTCGGCCTGGGAGACATGCACTGGGGCACGGCCGCGGTCAGCGTGGCCCTGGCCCTGCTCGGTGCGGGGATCACCTACTCGGCCTGGCGCAGCGACCCGCTCGCCGACCCCGCGCGCCTGCTGGGCCCGTTCCGGGTCCCCTGCGAGCAGGCGTTCTACGTCGACACCGCCTACCACGCGATCTTCGTCAGACCGGTGCTCCGGCTCGCCCGCGTCGTCGTCGGCACCGACGACGGGGTCGTCGACGGGGCCGTGCGCGGCTCCGGCCGGTTGACCCTAGGCGCGGCCGGCCTGCTCAGATTCGCGCAGAACGGCAATGTTCAGCTCTACGTCAGCGGCCTGCTGGCCGGAGTCCTGCTGATCGCGGTCGGGGCGGTGATGTTCGGATGAGCTGGATTCCCATCGCGCTGCTCACGGTCCCGCTGGCGGGCGCGCTCCTGCTGCTCGCGCCGGGGCCCACCCGCCCGGAGACGCGAGCCCGGCTGCTCCGGGCGTACGGGCTGGGCGTGTCGGGGATCACGTTCGTGCTCGCCCTGGTGCTCGCCCTCACCTTCGACTACGGCGACGCCGGGCGCATGCAGTTCACCACCGACCAGTCGTGGATCCCGGGTCTCGACCTCCGCTTCCACCTCGGCGTCGACGGCATCTCGCTCCCGCTGATCGTGCTGACCACGCTGCTGACCCTGCTCTGCTTCGTCTACCTGACCGGCACCAGGAACGAGCGGCCACGCGCGTTGTCCTGCACGCTGCTCGTGCTCGAAGTCGGCATGATCGGCACCTTCCTCGCGCTCGACCTGCTGCTGTTCTTCGTGTTCTTCGAGGTCGTGCTCATCCCGATGTACTTCGTGATCGCGATCTGGGGTGGTCAGGGCCGCCGGGCCGCCGCGATCAAGTTCATCCTCTACACGGTGCTCGGCTCGGTGGTGCTCCTGCTCGGCCTGCTGCTGATCTGGGCCCAGACCGGCACGCTCGACATGGTCGCCCTCGCCCAGGCGCACGGCTCCGGGATGGCGCGCTCGGTGCAGATCGTGGCCTTCGTCGCGATCGGCATCGGCCTGGCCGTCAAGACTCCCATGTGGCCGCTGCACACCTGGCTCCCCGACGCGCACACCGAGGCCCCCACGGTCGGGTCGGTCCTGCTCGCGGGTGTACTGCTCAAGATGGGCACCTACGGCTTCGCCCGGATCGCCATTCCGGTGCTTCCCGAGGGGGCCGCCGCGGTCGCCCCCTGGCTGGGCGCCTTCGCCGTCGTCGGCATCATCTACGGCGCGCTCGCCTGCCTGGCCCAGCGCGACCTGAAACGCATGATCGCCTACTCCTCGGTCGGCCACATGGGCTTCGTGCTGCTCGGCTTCGCGACGCTCACCCCGGTGGGCATCAACGCGGCCCTGTTCGGGAACGTCGCCCACGGCCTGATCACCGGGCTGCTGTTCTTCCTCGCTGGCGCCGTCAAGGAGCGGTACGGCACGGCCGACATGCCCACGCTCGGCGGCGGCATGCTCGGCCGCCTGCCCCGCATGGGCTCCCTGCTCACCTTCGCCTGCGTCGCCTCCCTGGGGCTGCCCGGCCTCGCCGGTTTCTGGGGAGAGATGCTCGCCCTGCTCGGCGCCTACGAGCCGGGAGCCGGCCTGTCCCGCCCGCTGTATCTCACGTTCATGGCCATCGGAGGCATCGGTACCGTGCTGACCGCGGCCTACTTCCTGGTGATGCTCTCCAAGGTCACCCACGGCCCGCCCGCCAAGACGTCCGGTGGGCTCATGGCCGACGTCCGCGGCTACGAGCTCGCCGCCTGGGTGCCGTTGGTGGCGCTGATCCTGCTCTTCGGGCTGTGGCCCAAGGCCCTCCTGCTGATCACCACGCCCGCCGTCCAGACCCTGCTGGGGGCGCCGTGATCCAGTCGATCGACTACGCCGCGCTCGCACCCGCCCTGATCCTCGCGGTCACGGCGGCCCTTGTCCTGCTGCTGGACGCCTTCCTGCCACGCGCGCCGGAGCCCGACCCGCGGGCAGCCGCGGGGGCCCGGTCCAACGGGCGCGCGGCCCCGGCGGCCGTGGCCGGCGCGATGGCGGCTTCGGACCCGGACGGCGTGCCGGTGAAGGCGGGCGTCCCGGGCGGCGTGGGGACGGTGTCGGGCGTCCCGGCGGATGTGCGGGCCGCCACCGGGGGCCTTCCCGCCGCTGGGGACGCCGACGCGGAGCCTGCGCGGTCCGCCTCTGGCAGTCCGGCGGCCGCCGGACTGTGGCGGGCCGGTGGGCGCGGCGTGCTGGGGCTGGTGACGCTGGCCGGGGTGCTCGTGGCGCTGGGGGCCCTGGTGGCGCAGGCGGTGAGCGGCGGGGTGCGGCGCACGTTCTGCGTTCCGCGCGACCTGGTGACCGGCGGGGAACCGCCCTGCTCCTACGTCATCGACCCGTTCACCCTGGTGATCGGGGGGCTGGTGCTGGTCGCGGCGCTGGTCGTGGTGCTGCTGTCGATGGCGGAGCTCGCCGGTGGCGCGATCCCCGTCGGGGAGTGGTACTTCCTGCTGCTGTGCACGCTCGTCGGGGCGGTCGCCCTGCCGGCCTCGCGCGACCTGATCATGCTCGTGGTGGCCCTGGAGCTCGTCTCGCTCCCGGTCTTCGCGCTGACCGGGCTCAAACGCTACGACGCGGCCTCCTCGGAGGCCGCGCTCAAGCTGTTCCTCGTCTCGGTGGTGTCCACGGCGGTGATGCTGTTCGGCGTCTCCCTGCTGTACGGCCTGTCCGGGTCGATCTACCTTGACCGGCTCACGGTCGGCCCCGAGCTGCGGCCGGTCGCCGTCGTCGCGATCGTGCTGGTGATAGCGGGTTTCGCGTTCAAGGTGGCCGCGGTGCCCTTCCACTCGTGGGCGGGAGACGTCTACCAGGGCGCGCCGGTGCCGGTGGCGGCCCTGCTCTCGGTGATCTCCAAGGCGGCCGGGTTCGCGGGCCTCATCCTCCTGCTGGTGGTGGCGCTGGGCGCCCAGGCCGCGCTCTGGTCCCCGGTGGTCGGCGTCATCGCCGCCCTCACCATGACCGTCGGCAACCTGCTCGCCCTGCGCCAGCGGCACGCCGTACGGCTGCTCGCCTGGTCGTCCGTCGCCCAGTCCGGCTACATCCTGGCCCCGCTCGGTGTGCGGAGCGAGGGGGCGGCGGGCGCGTCCATCGCCTACCTCGTCTTCTACGCGGCCATGAACCTCGGGGCGTTCACCGTCGTCATGCTCGTCTCGCGGCGCAGCGCCGGGAACACGCTCGACGACTATCGCGGCCTGGCCTTCCGGAGCCCCGCCGCGGCCCTGGCGCTCGGCTTCTTCCTGATCTGCCTGGCTGGCCTGCCCCCGGGCCTGGCGGGCCTGTTCGCCAAGGTGATCGTCTTCCGGGAGATCATCGAGGGCGGCGGGGTCGCGCTGGCGATCGTCATGGCGGTCAACACCGTGATCGGCCTCTACTACTACGTCGCCTGGATCGCCAAACTCTTCACCCCGGCCCCCCAGCCGGCCGGTCCGGCCGGCCGTACGACGCCGGTGGCCATTGCGATCACGGTCGCGATGGTGGTGGCGGTGGCGTTCTCCGTGGCCCCCCAGGCCGTCTTCGACCTGCTGCCGGGTGCGCTGTCCGCACGCGGCTGACCATCCGGCCGGGAACGATCGGCCCGGTCATGGGCGTTGGAGAAGACGAGCACGCATCAAGCGAAGGGGGGAGCCATGCACCACAACGGCCTGCGTACCGCGGTCCTCCTCGGTGCGCTCTCCGCGTTGATCATCGGGATCGGGGCCTGGCTGGGCGGCGGGGCAGGTGTGCAGATCGCCTTCCTGGTCGCCCTCCTCACCAACGGGATCGCCTACTTCTTCTCCGACCGCATCGCGCTGTCGGCGATGCGGGCGCGGCCCGTCGGCGAGGTCGAGCAGCCGACCTTGTACCGCATCGTCCGCGAGCTGTCGACCGAGGCCAAGCAGCCGATGCCCCGGCTCTACGTCTCGCCGACCATGCAGCCCAACGCGTTCGCCACCGGGCGAAACCCGCGCAACGCCGCCGTCTGCGTCACCTACGGGATCACCCAGCTCCTCGACGAGAAGGAGCTGCGCGGGGTCCTCGGCCACGAGCTGTCCCACGTCTACAACCGTGACATCCTGATCTCCTCGGTCGCGGGCGCGCTCGCCACCATGATCACCTACTTCGGTTATATCGCGATCTTCTTCGGGGGATCCGATGACGAGGAGGGGCCCGGCTTCCTGGGCGCGCTGCTCATGATGGTGCTCGGTCCGGTCGCCGCCGGGATGATCCAGACGGCGATCTCCCGTTCCCGGGAGTATCAGGCGGACGAGGCGGGCGCGCGGCTCACCGGTGACCCGCTCGCACTCGCCTCCGCGCTCAGGAAGATCGAGATGGGCACTCGCCAGTTGCCGCTTCCCGAGAACGGCCGGTTGGCCTCGGCGTCGCACCTGATGATCGCCAACCCGTTCCGCGGGGCCGGGCTGGGCCGCCTCTTCTCGACCCACCCGCCCATCGCCGACCGCATCGCCCGCCTGGAGCGGATGGCCGGCTACCGCCGCTGACCCCGCCGCTACGCCGGTGGCTATCGCTGTTGACGGGTTGGGGCCCCATGGTTCGGAGTGGTGGGGCCCGACGGAAGACGCTCATCTACATCTCCTCTCAGCCGACTATGGCGTTTGCCGGGTAGGTGATGAGGGGGCGGGCCTTGCCGGTGGTGATGTTCACGGCGTAGAGGGTTGTTTCGCCGTCACGGGATTCGCCGTTACGGAATGTGTCCTGGCTGGGTCTGGCGTAGAGGGTGACTTCGGCGGCGTTCACCCAGTGGCCAAGCCGATTGAACGTCATGTCGGACGGGATGCCGGTGACGGGGACCTTGTGGGAGCCGCCGCCGGTGATCGCGTTGACCGTGACGATCGTGCGGTCCTGCTGGATCATAGGTCTGGCCTTGCGGTCGTAGGTCTGGCCGAGCCGGGCGAGGGTGCGGCCGTCGGGCGCGAGGGCGCTGAAGTCGTAGGTGAAGTCCTTGACGACGATCGGGTCATGGCCGAGGACCTGGATCCTGGTCTCGTCCTCGTAGGGTCTGATCAGGGTGACCGGGCCGTCCCCGTCGGCCACGCTGACCGGCCACCAGTTGGCCGGCAGGTTCCTGGATCGGCCGCTCCGGAGATCGACGAGCACATGGTGCGAAGATCTGCCGTTCGCGTTGACATGGATCACTCGGAGCCCGTCGGGAGAGATCCGCATCCCGAGATCGCCCTTGAAGGCGGCTTTCGGCAACTTCTGGCGTGACCTCCAGACCTGGCCGGTGGCGAGATCGCGGACGGAGACGGTCAGGTCCTTCGCATCGATGTACACCATCCGGCGGCCGTCATCGGTGATGACCAGCGGGCCCGACGGCATGTCGCCCTGGACACCCTGGCCGAGCGCGTTGGCGATCTCGTAGGTTTCGCCCGACCTCGTGATGACCCGCCATTGTCTGTCTTCGCAGCCTTCGGCGGACTCCGGGCAGTGGAGGTAGGCATGGCTCAGCGGGCCGACACCCTTGCGCGGCAGCGGCTCGGCGGTCTCCACCGGAGGGGCGATGACGATCGGATGGTTCGTCCGATCGAGGCCGTTGGTCAGCGCCGCCGTTCCTCCGATGATCACCGCGATGGCGATCGCCGAGGCCAGGACCAGCCGCGAGGTCCGGCGACGCCTCGCCCCCTGGAGGGCGACGTCGGCGAGGTCGGCCACGGGCGCCTCGTTGGCGATCTCGTGCAGTTCGTCGCGGAGCGCGTTCATCCGCGCACCTCCGTTCGCGCGTCGGACAGGAGTTCCGCCAGTTCCGGGGCGAGGGTGCGCAGCCGGGAGAGGGCGTGATGGGTCTGGCTCTTCACCGTGCCGCGCGAGCATCCCATGAGCTGCGCGGTCTCCTGCTCGGTGCGATCCTCGTAGAACCGCAGGACCAGGACGGCGCGCTGGCGCGGGGTGAGCAGCGTGAGCGCCTGGCGCAACGTGAGACGGCGGAGAACCGCCTCGTCGTATGACCGTCCACGCTCGGGAAGCGTCAAGCTGGGGAACTCGACAAGTTTTCGCCTGCGCCAGGAGATGTGCTGGTTGATCAGGGATTTTCGGGCGTACGCCTCCGGATTGCCGTTCCTGGCGAGCTTGTGCCAGTGCGAGGCCACCCGGGTGAGGACCGTCTGCAGTAGATCCTCGGCGAGATGGGCGTCTCCGGTGAGAAGGTACGCGGTCCGCATCAGCGACTGCTGGCGGCCTCGCACGAACTCCCGGAACCCCTCATAGCGGTCCATGCCTTGAACAACTCGCCTGAGGGGTCTGAGGTTGGAAGGGAGTCGTCAGGAATGCTGGTGGACCGGGTCCGTCTCGCCGCCGCTGAGGGCGGGAAGGCCGTCGATGCTCTCGCGGTTGTGCTTGGCGCGGTGCGCACGGCGCTGCTGACTGTCCTTCCGGCCGGCCCATTCGTCAAGCAGCGCCCGGTCCTCGTCGAAGGACATAAAGGGTACGGCGAAGCCACACGAGTCGGAGATCCGGTCGAGGCCGACGACGATGATCGATCGGACGCCCGGATGCGGGCCGAATCGCTTGATCAGGTCGGCGAAGTCGTCGTCGTGCGGGGTGACGACCCGGCCCGTGCCGTACAGGCGGAGGATGTTGGGCGGGCCGGTGAACGCGCAGAACATGACCGTGATGCGGCCGTTGTTCCTGAGGTGGGCGATGGTTTCCACGCCGCTGCCCTCAATGTCGAGGTAGGCCACGGTGGTGTCGTCGATCACGGTGAAGGTGTCGGCGTATCCCTTGGGGGAGACGTTGACGTGACCGCCCTGCTCGGGTGCGGTCGCCACGAAGTAGAGCGGCTGCGCCGAGATGAACGTGCGCAGCCGATCCGTCAGCATATCGTAGGTTTTCCCCATAAATTGAAATATATACAGCGATGACCATTTATGGGCGTTGCGTCCGAATGGCGGACTTCAGTGTTCCGACAGCACGATCACGAAGTCGTCGGGGCCGAGCGTCACCGGGCGGAGTTTGTCCGGGTTCAGCACCACACCGAAGGCCGGGGCATTGTTCACCTGGGAGCCCAGCCGATAGCCGATCGCGGTCTCGCCACGGCGGCGAGCGGATTCGATCACCGTGATGAAGGAGACGGGATCGCCGGGCCGTACGTAGTCGCCCGCCGGGCGCGGGTAGATCTCCGATCCCTTGGGATCGAAGAGATAGCGGAAGACCTCCGCGAGGTGCTGGTTCTCGGCGAGCTGGGCGAGGAGCAGGCCGATCACCGTGTCACTGATCACGATGTCGTCGGCCTTGGTGACCTCGGCGAGGGTCCGGTTGTTCTCGTCGTGCATCTCGCTGACGATCGAGTAGCGCTCGTGGAGCACCGACTGCATGTCGCGGAGTTGCAGCAGGGTCATCAGGGTCCGCGTGTCGGCGTGCTGCGCGCCGTACCGGTCGTCGGAGAGCACGATCACGTGCTCGTAGAGCCCGGCGCCGAGCGACTCCAGGGCGTACCGGTCGGTGGTGTCGCACTCCTTGACGTTGACCGTGAGGTTGGTCAGGCCGCCGAGGCCGCTGCCCGCGTCGGGGTGGTCGGCGGCGATGTCGAGCACCGAGCCCGGCGCGATGTACCCGTCGACATGCCGGACGATCTGCCGTGCCCGGACGTTCCAGTTCAGCAGCAGGGTCCGCTCCGGGCGTGGGGCGCCGTGCGTGACCGTGGCGATCGCCTTCTCGTCCGCGGCGTCGGCGGTCTTGCCCGGGCGGATCAGCGAGTCGTCGGTGGCGATGACCACGATCTCGTCCTCGGCGGCGACCACGGTGTCCATCTGGGGGTTCAGCACGACGCCGGACGGCTTGCGCAGGCCGATGACGGTCGCCGCCTGGTACGCCGTCAGCGCCTCGCCGTACGTCATCCCGACGAGTTCGGCGTCCGAACGCAGGTAGATCTCGCTGTTGTCGAAGTTCAGCAGATCCATGCAGACGACCGACATGCCCGACTGCCGGGACGACTGCACGATCAGCCGGGAAGCGGTGTCGTCGGAGTCGACCAGGTGCACGTCGGGGCCGCCGGCCAGGCGCGCCGCCGCGATGTTGCCGGAGGACGCGATCGCCGCCACCACCGGCGGGTGTTCGCCCCGCCGCTTGGCCAGGGCGAGGAGGGTCTTGATGACGTGCGCGTCCGGATCGTCACCGTATGGGGACAGCACGACCACCGAACGCGCGGACCCCAGATTCATCATCTCCAGGTCCGCCGGCTCGCTCGGACGGCCGGTACGGCAGACCACCCGGGTCCTGCCGAGTTCGCTCACCCGATCGCGGATGTCGGTCTCCATGGCGACCTTGTCCACATCCGCCATGATCGCGATGACGCTGCCACGCTGGCTCGCATGCGCCTTGGACAGTTCGCTGATGATCGTGAACACCTGGTCGGACCAGCCCAGGATCACGGTGTGGCCGCGCTCGACCACCCGTGACCTGCCCTTGCGCAACTCCTCGATCTTGCTCTTCAGGCCGTTGGAGAGCAGGCCGACCAGCGTGCTCACGATGAAGATGCCGCCGAGGGACGCCACGAGCATCAAACCGACATAGACGGCGGTACCAGCGTCGCTGGCCACCTTGCCGGGACTCAGCGTCCGCATCAAGGTCATCCACAGCACGCCCAGCGGGCCGTTGTTCTCCTTGGCCTCCCCGGGCGCCAGCCACAGCGTCAGGCCGCTGACCACCGCGATCAGTCCCACAGAGACCAGCGCGAGCCAGCCAATCAACGCGCCCGTGCCCCTGGACATCGTGTTGTCGAACCAATACTTCAAACGTTCTCGAAACGTCGTACGCGACATTCCGCACCTCCCCGTCGCACCAACCGCACAAGGTACATCCGGTGACGGCCTTGTCGTATTCAATACTTAGATAGGCGGATATTACGGGACTTTTGACCTTCCTAAGTACGGCGGCGCAGAGTCGCGTCGGCGAGCGCCGGAGGCCGCCAACCGGCGTCCTCGGGATTCAACGTCACCCCCGGAGCGACGATCTCGTCGATGCGATCGAGAACGTCCGGGTCGAGCCGTACGTCGGCCGCCGGAAGCTGACTCTCCAGGTGCTCCATCGTGCGCGGTCCGATGATGGTCGAGGTGACCGCCGGGTGGTTGATCGTGAAAGCCAGCGCCAGCTCGATCAGCGACATCCCCGCCTCCTCCGCCAGCACCGCGAACCGCTCCGCCGCCGCCAGCTTCAACCGGTTCCCCGGCAACGACAGGTCATAGCGCGAGGGAAGAAGCCCGGCCCGCCGGCTCGTCGGCACCTCCTGGTTCTCGCGGTACTTCCCGCTCAGCCAGCCGCCGGCCAGCGGACTCCACGTGATCACGCCCATGCCGTACCGCCGGCACGTCGGCAGCACGTCCGCCTCGATCCCGCGAACCAGCAGGGAGTACGGCGGCTGCTCGCACCTGAACCGCTCCCGCCCGCGACGCTCGGCCGTCCACTGGGCCTCGACGATCTCGTGCGCCGGAAACGTCGAGGACCCGATCGCGCGCACCTTCCCCGACCGCACCAGATCGGTGAGCGCGCCGAGCGTCTCGTCGATGTCGGTCGAGGGGTCGGGCCGGTGGATCTGGTACAGATCGATCCAGTCGGTCCGCAGCCTGCGCAGGCTGTCGTCGACCGCCTGCATGATCCACCGCCGCGAGTTGCCCCGCTCGTTCGGATCGTCGCCCATCGGCCCGTGACACTTGGTGGCGAGCACGACCCTGTCACGCACACCCGCCTTGACCAGCGCCTCCCCGACGTACTCCTCAGACTGCCCCCGGGAGTAGATGTCGGCGGTGTCGATGAAGTTGATCCCCGCGTCCAGCGCCCGGTTGATCACCTCCGCCGACCGCTCGGCCGACTCCTCGCCGAACCGCCCGAACATCATCGCCCCCAGGCAGAGCGAACTGACCCGAATCCCCGTACGGCCGAGCACCCGGTACTCCATTTACGACGTCCTTTCGTCTGCGAGATCGCAGTCCCAACGGTGTCTCACCCGCACGCCTCTTGCTTCGACCGGGCCCGGCTTTCTCAGGTGCGGGTCTCCGGTGCGAACAGTGATCGGCTCACGGGTGGGTTCATCGGTGCTCCCACCGGCGGGTCTCCGGATGCCACCGGAGCGCACCGCGACGAGCGTCGAGATCGGCCTCGCGCAGCGCGGCCAGCGCCTCATCCGTCGCGTCGGTGCGCATGTGCAGACGCAGGCGCGAGTCGGGATCGCTGACCACGATCAGCGTGCTCTCGGCGGGTTCGTTGCCCCTGGCGAGCTTGTGGGCCAGCTTGCGAAGCTTGTTCCGGATCCCGTCGTAGGTGTCCTCGGCGGCACGGCCGATCAGGCCCTCCACGAACGGGACGAGTGCGGCCGTCGTCACGACCGTGGCGACGACGGTCACCCATTCCTCCGCCCGGGCGGAGGCTCGCTCCTGCAGAACCCTCCGCCGCATCGCCGTCGCCTCGCTGGTTTCGCCTAGGCGGTCGAGCAATGAGGCGATCCACTCGCTCTCGTTCAGGCCCTCAACCGCCGACCGGGCCTCGGCCACGCGGCCCTGCCGCTCGAAGAACTCGGCGATCGATCTGGGGGACCGAGCCTCACGGTAGAGCCGCTCCGCCTCCGCCAGGTCGCCGGCACGCTCCCGTAGCTCGGCGTAGTGCACAGTCGCCAGCACCGAGCCGAGGTCGAACGCCTCGCGCATCCAGTGGTCGGCCACCTCCTGCATGCCCTCCCCGGACAGCGTCGTGGCGAGGTGCCAGAGTTCGCCGCCCGGGTCGTCGGACCGCATGCACACCTCCCACACGTCGTCGTCGGCGCCACGCTTCGCCAGCAGCAGGAGGAGCTTCGAACTCAGCGACCAGTCGTGCCCGCCTTCGGCGGCGCGCCGCAGCCAGGTCTCCGCCTCGGCCAGCCGCCCCTGCTCGTAGTAGGTGTCCGCGAGAATCGAGAACGCGGTACTGTCACCGGCCTCGGCGGCACGAAGGTAGAGGCGCTCCCCCTCGGCGGGGTCGTCGCGGCCGATCCACGCCCCTAGCCTGCGCATGGCGTCGGTGGATCCGGCTTCCACCGCCCGCCACGCCCACGCGTCCCCTTCCTCGGCCCGCGGCCCGTGCCGCAACACGAGCCACAGGTCGAGCATCGCCGCCGGATCACCGGCTTCGGCGGCACGGAGGTAGAGCCGCTCCTGCGCGGCGGGGTCGTCCCGGCCGATCCACGCCCCGAGCCTGCGCATGGCGTCGGCAGACCCGGCCTCCACCGCCCGCCACGCCCACGCGGCGCCCTCCTCGGCCCGCGGGCCGTACCGCAACGCGTACCAAAGGTCGAGCATCGCCTCAGGGTCACCGGCCTCGGCCCGTGCACGCGACTTTTCCTCATTAGCTGGCCACATGGGTCCATCATGGTCAAGAGTCACCCACCGCAGTCAACCTGTGCGCGATCAGGCCGACGCCCGCCGTACAGGGACATCGGTGTACGGCGCGCCGGGCCGGAACACCGTTATTGTTTCTTGCCCTTGTACGGAGTGATGAGCGGGCCCTCGGCACCTTGGTACGCCTTGTCTGTGACGGGTGATGATCCCGGCCTTCAGGATTCCCCAGATGCGGGCGGCACTCAGGTTATGCGCCTTGCCCTGCAGCGCGTCGGACGTCCATCGGACCGTCTCGTCGGGCGAGGCGATGACCTGCACGTTCATCCCGTGCACGCGGTGTTTGCCGGAGAAGTAGGGCCGGTCGACCTTGATCCGGTCCGTGCGGATCGGCTCCCGCTCGCCGACGCTGAGAAAGGCGTAGCCCACTCCGCTGTCGGCGGGCCATACTTGCGGATCATGACTCTTGGCGACCCACCCGGGAATCCGGATCGTCAGCTGCGCACGAACTCGCTGCCGCTGCGCGGCCGGGCTGCCCTGGTGACGGGCGTCAGCCGACGCGCCGGCATCGGGTACGCCATCGCCCGCCGTCTAGCGTCCCTGGGCGCCGGCATTTTTCTGCACCACCATGTTCCGCACGACCGTGACCAGCCATGGGGAGCCGATCCAGGCGGCCCACAGGCCATCCTCGACGGCGTCACCCAAGCCATGGCCGACCCGCGGGCCATCGTCGCCCATCAGGGCCTCAACCTGACCGATCCAGACGCACCGGCTTCGCTCATCGAAGCTGCGGCCGGCGCGTTCGGGCATCTGGACATCCTGGTGTGCAACCACGCTCGAAGCGGTAGCGACGGCCCGCTGGGCGAACTGGACGCCGCCATGCTGGATGCGCACTGGACGGTCAACACCCGCTCGACCATCCTGTTGGCCCAGGCCTTCGCCGCCCAGCATGACGGCCGTCCCGGCGGTCGGATCATCTTCATGACCTCCGGCCAGGATCTGGGTCCCATGCGCGACGAAGTCGCCTACGCCGCCAGCAAGGGAGCCTTGGCCTCGATCACCCGTACCTTGGCCGACCATCTCGCCGACCAGGCGATCACCCTGAACACCGTCAACCCCGGCCCTGTCGACACCGGCTACGCCCCACCCGACGTCCTGGAGGCAGTGCGCCGCCGTTTCCCCCCAGGCCGCTGGGGGACCCCGGACGACCCCGCACGCCTGATCGCCTGGCTGACGACGGACGACGCGGCCTGGATCACCGGACAGACCATCAGCAGCGAAGGCGGTTTCCGCCGCTGGGATTGACAGGCTGGGGCCGCCGGGTGATGTCGAACCGCATCGGGTCGGGGCAGCGAAGGCGGCTCCCGCTGCTGGGATTGACAGGGGTAAGCGCGCGTCGCCACTACTTCGCCACGTTGCTGATCCATCTGGGCGCGATCGGTGAAGACGACTCGCCCTCGGCCACGCTGAATACCTACGTGGGGGAGTGGCCCGAGGCACAGGAGAAGACGCGTGCCCTTGTGGACGGCGCGCTCGGCCGTGTGCCCCGGATGTGCCCTCCCGGTCTGCTCATGCGATAGATCTGCAGGTCAGAGTCCTGAAGGATGCCCTGTTTAGCGGTAGTTCGTGAACTGCAGGGCGATGTCGAGGTCCTTGCCCTTGAGCAGGGCGATGACATCCTGCAGCTCGTCCTTCTTCTTGGAGCTCACGCGCAGCTCCTCGCCCTGGATCTGGGCCTTGACGCTCTTCGGCCCTTCATCCCGGATCATCTTGGAGATCTTCTTGGCGTGCTCCTGGTCGATCCCTTCCTTCAGGGCGACCATGAGCCGGTACTCCTTGCCGGACAGCTTGGGCTCGTCGGCGTCCAGCACCTTCAGCGACAGACCACGCTTAACGATCTTGTCCTTGAAGACGTCCAGAACGGCGTTCGCCCGCTCCTCGCTGTTGGCCTTGATCTCAACGTTGTCCTGCCCCGACCAACTGATGCCGGCCCCGGTGCCCTTGAAGTCGAACCGGTGTCCGACTTCCTTGACCGTCTGATTCAGCGCGTTGTCGACCTCCTGGCGGTCGATCTTGCTGACGATGTCGAAACTCGAATCGGCCATCGGTGTGAGTGTCCTCTCTACGTCTCCACCGACCATAGCGACCCCAGCCAGCCGGAGTGCGGACCTCCCGGCGGACAAACCGGTGTCACCTCCACAGCCGAAGTCCGCTATCCTTCTACCTGTCGCCGCCGCAAGCGGCGGACACGGCAGGTTGCCCGAGTGGTCAAAGGGAGCGGTCTGTAAAACCGTCGGCTCAGCCTACGCAGGTTCAAGTCCTGCACCTGCCACACCAGCAGAATCAGGCCCCTCACCAGCGGAAACGCGGTGAAGGGCCTCTTCTCGTTTGTCCGGCTGTCCATGGTCGTCAACGGCGCTCTACGGGTGCTCGCGTCGTATGCGCGTCGGCGCTCAGGCGGTCTTTTGCGGTGGTTTCAGCGCCTCGGTGATCAGCTTCCGGGCGAAGTCGTCTTGGCCCGCGATGCACTGGGCGTAGACCCGGAGCAGGACGTTCACGCTGTGCCCTGCCCACTCGGCGACCTGGGGGGAGCGGGCCGCCGCCTGGTTCTGGAGGTGCCTTCAGCGTTTCAGGATCACGGCCTCATCGGCGAGCGCCGGTCTGGGGGGCCGGCCCCGGCGCGCGGGTAGGACTCCGGGCCGTAACCGCACGCACTCCGCGCCGCACCGATGCCATCCGCCGGCCCCTGATCGCGCCGCCGCCCCAATGCAGCACGACGATCACCACGGGGTGGCCGATGTCTGTCCTGGTCGGGGCGATCGAAGATCCAGGGTTCGTTCCTCACCCTGGCTCACCGAGCAACGTGGCCAGGCCCAGGAGGCGCAAGGGAGACGCGAACTCTTCTAGACTCACCGCGCATGCGATTAAGGTTGATCTTCGCCCTTGTCTTCCTCTACGTCGTTACGGCGCCGCCCGTGGTCCAGATGAGGGAGTTGCGACTGATCATCTATCCGGCGAGCGCGGAGGCGGTCGAGGTCTTCTATCAACCGATCCACCCTGTGATGCTCAGGTCGTCCGAGGGGATCGAGCCGTTCAATCGGGCCCTCATAGCTGCCGAACAACGCGCCGAGGCCTACTCGCATGACCTTGCCCCTCCTTATATCCGGCACGATCCGTATCGGCTGATCACTCCGTACGTCACCGAACGAGGGCGCGAGCTGGCCGCCCTGCCGTTCGCTGGGGCGTTCTGGCAGGAAGGGAAGGTCGTCCGGTACAGGATCGTCCCCAAGGTGGAAGAGGTGAAGAACAGCAACGCTGAGCTCTCGGCGCTGTTTGAGAACGAGGAATACGAACCGCTTGACGAAACGGACGCATCCCTAGGCACGGGAATATATGAGGAGCTCAATCGGGTGGTTCTGAAGGTCAACGCATTCGATCAGGATTTGCGGCGCAGATTGGCCGCAAAATATGGCGGGCTCATCGTCATTCGGTGGAGCCCTGGCGAAGAGCGGCCGGTGCTTCATTAGTGCGCGGGGAGAACGCCCACGTGACCGTCGCGGGAGTTCGAGGCGGCGGCCTCCCGAGCTGCTGATGCGGTTTGGTCTCCCCGCTGTACACCGCTGCGGTCGCTGGACATGCGAGCTCCCCCAGGGCGGTGGAGGACACGTGACGGCGGTGTGCAATATGCGTGCAATGATCATGTAGGTGGAAGGCTCATATATTCGTTGCGTCGCAGATCAGCGGCTGTATCGACCTGAGAAACGGGCATGGGCTGTAAACCGTCGGCTCAGCCTACGCAGGTTCAAAGTCTGCACCTGCCACACCAGCAGAATCAGGCCCCTCACCAGAGGAAACCGGAAGGCGTCAGCCTGGGCCGCGTTGGCATATGGCTCTTTCCAGTGCTTCCCTCCGACCTTCCACAAGACTCGGTAGGAAGCAACCGCGCCTTCGGCGTTCTTTCTCTTCTCGGTCTTGTAGACGCGCACGTCATAGGTGATGTCAGTGGAAGCAGGCAAGTCCGATCAGCCCTGCTCTTCCCCGAAGCGGTCGGCAAGCCAATTCCGGTCCAGGCCAACGAAGCGCCGATTCCTCGCTCGATCGACGTTCTCATGCATGGCCTACGCCATCTTCGTTTCCTTCTTCACACTGATTCGGTCGCACGCGCAGCGCTCTGTGACTGATGGAAGGGGCACCTTGTCGCCTTCCTGCCTGCGCTCGCCGGCATGTATGACCATGAGCGAGGAGAAAAGCCGATCGTATTGCCCGATGCGGTGATTCTCCAGTAACGCGGATTCCGTCAAGTCGTAGGGAGTGGCCCAACGGAATCCGGCGGGATGGGTGCCTGCATCTACACGCATCGGTTGCGGGCTACGAAGGGGTAACCATCGTGATCTTCGCTGACATCTACGACGACGAGAGATGCCCCGGCGACACGTCGGAGATCCTCGGTGCCCTTGCGCGGAGTCGTCGTTCGGGATGTACCTCAGGGCCCCGGCGTTGATTCGTTCAACCAGCTGCGAGCCATCTTGGTCCACGCCGACCCGCAGTTACGCGAATCCCTGGCCGGGCTCGGTCCGGCCACGCTCATCCGCCGCTGCGCCGACCTGCCCGATTCCGAGGCGGACGACATTCACACCGCCGCCACCGGCGTGCTGCGCACCCTCGCCCGATCGGCTTGGATGTACGTCATGTGTGCTCTTCTTCGCCCGAACCCTCAGTACGGCACCCGCGGTTCCGGAATGATCCTGACGTTCTTCGGCACCGTCTGGTGGCTCGTCGGCTCCGTCGTCCTGGACGGCTCCGCCCGTACCGCCGCCCTCGTCGCCGGAGCCGTCCTCGCCGCGACCCTGCTCGTCCTCGCTGCCCGCCGCCTCGACGGAACCGGCGGGCGCGAGGCGTACGAACGCAGCGCGCGCACCTTCATGTGGAGTAACGTCGGCCAGGGAGTGGGGATCGCGGTCGTCATCGCGGTCGGGAACATCACCGGCGGGTACAGCTGGATACCGGCACTCATCGCGATCGTGGTCGGCGCGCACTTCTTCCCGCTGGCGCGACCGTTCGGCCGCCTCGAGTACCGCTGGACCGGCAGCCTGCTCATCGTCGTCGGCGTGGCCGGCTGCGCCATGGCGCTCTCCGGGGCCTCGGAGTCCGGGGTCCAAACCGTGGCCGGTCTGGGCTCCGCCACCGTCCTGTGGGCCACGACGGCGTGGTACCTCGTCTCCGGCGTCCCGGACAGATCCACGCCGCGACAGCAAACCGCCGACACAGGTTCCTGATATGTGTCACGGCCGCGATCGCTTCGATCCCGGAGCATTCTGCAGGTGAACCCCAGCGGTGCTGCGAGAGCTGTCACCAGGGTCAACACGATCGCGTGTACCTGGTGACACGACTCTTAACGACACCCAACGCAGCCGGAAAGCTTGCCGGGCGCCGGGGAACAAGCCCTCGTCTGCCTCGTGACCGGCCCCGTAGCCAGCCCCGAAGCGAGCACGGCGCGTGCGCAGGACCACCTCGTGCGCGTGGAGTTCGACGCCGAGCGCGGTGAGGACGCTCGGGCGGCCGGGCTGAGGCACCTCGGCCAGGCATGCCGACAGCTCGGCGCCCAAGGGCTTGAGCTCTTCGACGTGCAATTCCAGATCCTTTATATCGGCCGGTCAGGCAAGCCTTGCCCGATGGAAGAGGCTCGCAGGGGCACGGCGTCCTTCACAGCTCGGACGAGGCTTCGGCCCGCCAGACGCAGCGGAGTACTGCCAGCCCCGGCCCTCTTCTATTCAGGCAACCTGCTGGAAGGGTTGGCTGCGGCGCCGGCCCGGTCGTGTCCGGCGACGCCGAGACGTGCGGTCGGTCGCTTGCCGGTCGATCATGGCCACCGGGGCGGCGACTCCCGCTCACCACGAACGCGGTCCTCTTGGGGGATGACCCCGATCGCGACCTCCGGAGGATCTCGTCGAGACCTGACGACGACGTCCAGGGCACCCCCGCGGTGGCAGATTGGCGGAACCGTAGAACGCAATCTACCGAGGGAGCCGCGACGTGACCGATACGAAAAAGCTGTGGGGACGACGTGGAATTGCCGGACTGGCTGCCACGCTTGCGTTGATCACCGGAACGGCGACGGCGTCCTTCGCCGGAACCGCGCCTTCCGACCCTGAGCCCCGGCTGTCCGGATCCGCGGGCGGCAAACTGACCAAGACTTTCGGATCTTGGGCCGGGGACCCGGTGAAGTTCCAGATCGAGGCCCGTGGCGGACCCGGCACCACGAAGGGGACTTTCAAGGTGTTCCACGGGAAGGGCAGGACCGGTGGCGTCGTCGCCGAGTTCGAGGGGAAGATCACCTGTCTGCTGGTGGGCGGTGAGGTCGCCGTCGCCACCGGCGTTATCACCCGTGGTTACACGAACTTTACGGATGAGAAGAACGCGGACGTCACCGGCCAGAAGGTCTCGTTCACCGTGCACGACAACGGCCGTTCCGACAGGCTCTACTGGATGTGGGGGTTCATGAACGCGCCGATCAACGATTGCCAGGGCACGGCGCCGATTCTCAAGACGAGCCACGGGGACTTCAAGGTCCGTGACTGACAGGGCAGGCGATCTGGCGCACGTCGGGCGAGGTCGCGCACCCTGCATCCGCGCGGAGGTGACTGCAACGCCGTGGACGCCGTCGCGACCTCGGGAGGATCCCGCGGCGACCTGAGGACGATGTGCGGGGCGTCGCCGCAGCGGCAGATTGACAGGAACGCCGGGGCCCTGGGATGTACCCCGATGGATGGCATGGGGCCGGTCCCAATCTTGCCAAAAAGCCGCTACGGTCCCACCGATTCCCGATGTGTTCCCACAGAGGCGGGGGGATCTTTAAAGGTGCAGGTCAGAGCATTATCGCGGAGGGACTGTAAAACCGTCGGCTCAGCCTACGCAGGTTCAAGTCCCTGCACCTGCCACATCAGCAGAATCAGGCCCCTCACCAGCGGAAACGCCGTGAGGGGCCTGCGGCTTCACCCTGGCTCTATGCCGAGATGGTAGCTGAGGATCGCAAGCTGCGACTTAAAGGCTATGAAGCCTACCGCTTCGGCGGCTATGAACTGAAGCAATCAGGAGCCGAAGAAATGCTGTGGAAGTTCTTTGATGACTTGTTAAAGCGGCACGACTTCTAGAAATAGCGCGGTTGAGTCTGACGTAGGTGACTGCATAGGGGCTTCCGGTCTTGCAGCTAGTGTCCTGCGTCAGAAATCCGTCGGCAATATCGGGCGAGTGATTCGAGGATCTCTTCGGCGGTCTTTCGCCACACAAACGGGCGCGGGTTGTCGTTCCACTGATCGATCCAGGCCCGGATCTCC
>NZ_JAKNTW010000046.1 GCF_022213955.1 Dolomitihabitans soli
GGCATGCGGGGGCGATCGTGTCGGGTTCGGCTGGTACGGCGCAGGCGAAGAAGGAGGCGTTGGAGAAGGTCGGGGTCCGGGTGGGGAAGACGCCCAGCGAGACCGCCCGCCTCATGCGCGAGGTCATGCAGAACCGCTGAACGCGTACCGGTCACGGTGACCACCGGCCTCAGGTGGTCACCGTGACGGCATAATGTGCGATTCGCCGGTCTCAAGTAGGCGACACGCGGTGCCGCAAGGACTACCGGGGGCGTCCGGCCTGAGACCATCGACTACTGTGACGGCCCTTTTCGATCAGCTGCGGACGGCCCCCCGTACCGTCCTGAGCAGACTCCCCCGGCCCGGCGTCACGGGTGACGACGACGAGGTGCGACGGCCGCTTCCCGTGTCCGGGATGCTGGCCGCCGCGTGGACCCTGGGCGTGGGGCTCGCGGTGCTCACCACGCTCACCCTGGTGGGCTGGATCGCCGCCCCCAGCGGTTCCCTCGGCCCCGGCCTGCCCGGCGTGTTCCGTACGGCGGCGCAGCTCTGGCTGGCGGCCCACCACGCCGGGTTCGCGATCCCGGGCGGCAGGGTCGGGCTGTTGCCCCTCGGGCTGATAGTCCTCCCCGCCTTCCTGCTGTACCGCGCGGCGCTGTGGATGGCGCGCGACGCCGATCTGCGGCTGCGGCTGCCCGCCCGGTTGCCGAAGGGCAGTTCCAGGGATCTGGCGACCGCTCGCCGTCGTGCGCAGCTGGTGCTCATCGCGCAGGCGGGCATCTCACTGGCCGCGCCGTACGCGCTGCTCGCGGGCATGATCGCGCTGGTCGCGCGGAACGAGATCACCCAGCCGCACATCGGCGAGGCGCTGCTCAGCCATCTGATCCTGGCGTTCCTCGCGGGGTCGCTGGCCACCGCCCGGACCATCGGGCCGTGGAGCCTGATGCTCAGGCTGCTCCCCGAGCGGATGCGCGCGCTCATGCTCGGCACCGCCACCGCGTTGGTGATCATGCTGGGGGCCGGCCTGGTGCTGGTGCTCGGTGCGATCGTGGTGAACTTCGACCAGGTGCGCGAACTGTCGAACTCGCTCGCGCCCGGCTTCGTCGGCGGGCTGCTCCTCCTCCTGGTCCAGGGCCTCTACCTGCTCAACGGCGTGGTGTGGGGGATGTCCTACATCGCGGGTCCCGGCTTCGCGATCGGCACCGGAACCCTGGTGGCGCCGACCGGGGTGCAACTCGGCAACGTGCCCAGTCTGCCGGTGCTCGGCGCCCTGCCCGACGCGGGGCCCGCCTCGCCGTGGGTGATGGGCGTGCTCGCGGTGCCGTTCCTCGCGGGGGCGGTCGCCGGCCTGGTGGTGGCACGGGTCTCCGCCTCGCCGTCGTATGAGGCCGCGCCGCTGTGGGGGTTCATCTGCGGGCTCAGCACGGGTGTGGTGGCGGGCCTGCTCGCCGCGCTCTCCGGCGGCCCGCTCGGCGACGCGCGGCTCTCCACGGTGGGGCCCTCGCCCTGGGAGGTGGTGCTCTCGGTGGCCCTGGAGGTGGGCGTCGCCGCGGGGATAGCCGCCGGGATCTCCAACTGGTGGCTGGTCTTCCGGGCCGCCCGCGGGCACGCTCCCGCGCTGGCCAGGCTGGGTACGGCCGTCACCCCGGTACGCAAGGCCGGAGCCGCGATCGCGAAGGCGGCGAACAAGGTCGGCTTCGCGGAGACGCAGGAGCCCGAGCCGCCTCCCGGGCACTGGATGGACGTCACCGAGACCGACACCCAGCCCATCCCGGTGATCAGGAACGACTGGGTCGACGAGCACGCCTCGGCCGTCGCGGAGTCACTCGACCAGCCGGGACCCAGACGTGACCCGGTCGACCCCGCCCGCCCGGTCCGCCGGGACATAGTCGACGAGACCGACGACCGCGGCGGACACGTGATCTACGTCGACCCCTACGCCTGGGACCGCGACTGACCGCTCACGGCATGAACTGGCCGGTCACGGCATGAACTGGCCGCTTACGGCATGAACGGGAACTGCAGCTCGCCCGGCTTGAGGAAGGGCATCCGCTGCTCCATCGAGCGCTCCAGCCGGTCCACGCACTCGGTCTGGGCGGCGACCGTGCCCGCGCCGATCTTGCACTCGCCGTAGGCGGTGAGTTCGCTGCCGAAGTAGAGCTGGAAGGCCGTCATCGCCAGGGCGACCAGCAACGCCACCGACGACATGACGACGCCGGTGACGGCGAGACCGGAGGGCTTGCCCGCCTTGCGTGACCCGCCCACCGCACGGATGCCCGCGGTGAGGGCCACGACGCACAACACGATCCCGGCGACGGGCAACAGCAGCGTCATGGCCACCGCTGCCAGGGCGAGCCATATCGCCCGCCGGGCGGCGGCCTCGGGGGACCGTTGTTGCCCGGTCGGAATCTGGACGGGTGTCGTCACCTGGCCTCCTCTACCTCACGTGCCCGGAGGGGCAGATACCCTGGCTTCGGTGCGCGCCAGCCGCACCTGATCGCCGTCGCCGAATGGAGCGTGTTCGTGTCAGACCAGGCCGCTCGGCTTGTGGTACTAGTCTCCGGTTCTGGAACCAACCTACAGGCCCTGCTGGACGCTGCGGCCGATGTCGGTTACGGGGTTCGGGTCGTGGCCGTCGGCGCCGACCGCACAGATATCGAGGGGCTGGCCCGGGCCGAGCGCGCGGGGATACCGGTGTTCGTCGAGCGGGTCGCCGATCATCCCGATCGGCGGGCCTGGGATGAGGCGCTCGCCGCCGAGATCGCCGCCCATCGGCCCGATCTGGTGGTCTCCGCCGGTTTCATGAAGATCCTCGGCCCACAGGTGCTCGACCGCTTCACGGTCATCAACACCCATCCCGCGCTGCTGCCGGCCTTTCCGGGCGCGCATGCCGTACGAGAGGCGCTGGCCTACGGCGTCAAGGTGACCGGTTGCACGGTGCATCTGGTCGACGCCGGGGTGGACACCGGGCCCGTGATCGCGCAGGAGGCCGTCGCCGTGTTGCCGGATGACGACGAGGCCACGCTGCACGAGCGCATCAAGACCGTCGAGCGCCGTCTGCTCGTCGAGATCGTCGGCCGGTTCGCCCGCGAGGGCTGGACCCTGACCGGCCGTTCCGTTCACCCAGGAAGGATCACGAAGTGACCCGCATCGCCGTCAGGCGCGCGTTGATCGCGGTGTACGACAAGTCCGGGCTTGAGGAGCTGGCCCGTGGGCTCGACACCGCGGGCGTCGAGATCGTCTCGACGGGGGGTACGGCGGCGCGGATCGCGTCGTTCGGTGTGCCGGTGACGCCCGTCGAGTCGCTGACCGGCTTCCCCGAGTGCCTCGACGGCCGGGTGAAGACCCTGCACCCTCGCGTGCACGCGGGTCTGCTCGCCGACAGCGGCAACCCCGCGCACGTCAAGCAGCTCGAAGAGCTGGAGATCGAGCCGTTCGAGCTGGTCGTGGTCAACCTCTATCCGTTCAGCGAGACCGTGGCCTCGGGCGCGGCCGACGCCGAGTGCGTCGAGCAGATCGACATCGGCGGCCCCGCGATGATCCGCGCCGCCGCCAAGAACCACGGCACGGTGGCGGTCGTGGTCGACCCGCGCTCCTACGACGACGTGCTCACGGCCGTCGCTGAGGGGGGCTTCACCCTGCCCCAGCGGCGTCGCCTCGCCGCGGGCGCCTACGCGCACACCGCCTCCTACGACGTCGCGGTCGCCTCCTGGTTCGCCGGCGACTACGCCGGCGGGGAGGAGGAGTCGCCGGAGTTCAAGGGCGTCACCTGGCAGCGTGCGGCGGTGCTCCGCTACGGCGAGAACCCGCACCAGAAGGCCGCGCTCTACACCACGGGCGAGGGGGGCCTGGCCGGCGCCGAGCAGCTGCACGGCAAGGAGATGTCCTACAACAACTACGTGGACGCCGACGCCGCGTGGCGGGCCGCCTGGGACTTCACGGACCCGTGCGTGGCGATCATCAAGCACGCCAACCCGTGCGGCATCGCGGTCGGCGCCGACGTCGCGCAGGCGCACCGCAAGGCCCACGCCTGCGACCCGCTGTCGGCGTACGGCGGGGTCATCGCCGTCAACGGCGAGGTCACCGCCGAGCTGGCCAAGCAGATCGCGGAGATCTTCACCGAGGTGGTCGTGGCGACCGGGTTCAGCGAGGAGGGGCTCGCCGTGCTGACGGCGAAGAAGAACATCCGCCTGCTGCGCTGCCCGTCGAGGCCCGGCAACGCGACCGAGTTCCGCGGGATCGACGGCGGGCTGCTCGTCCAGACCGTCGACCGGGTCGACGCGCCCGGCGACGACCCGGCCACGTGGGAGCTCAAGACGGGATCCGCCGTCGCCCCCGAGGTCCTCGCGGATCTGGTCTTCGCCTGGAAGGCGTGCCGGTCGGTCAAGTCCAACGCGATCCTGCTGGCCGCCGACGGGGCGACCGTCGGGGTCGGGATGGGGCAGGTCAACCGGGTCGACTCGGCGCGGCTGGCGGTCTCACGGGCCGGCGACCGGGCGGCCGGGTCCGTCGGCGCCTCCGACGCGTTCTTCCCCTTCGCGGACGGGCTCCAGGTGCTCGCCGAGGGCGGCGTCCGGGCCATCGTCGAACCCGGTGGCTCGGTCCGCGACGCCGAGGTGATCGCGGCGGCCGAGGAAGCCGGGATCGCCCTGTACTTCACGGGAACGCGCCACTTCTTCCACTAGGTCCACCGTGCCTCGCCGCTCGTGCGGCCGTTGCCCGGCAACGGCCGCCCGAGCGGGCGTCACGGGTCTGGCGAAGCGAGGCGGCGACCGGACCGTGCCTCGCCGCTCGTGTGGCCGCTGTCCGGCAACGGCCACACGAGCGGGTGTCACGGACCTGGCAAGCGGCGAACCGGACCGACTTCCGCACGCCGCTGCGCATGCTCGCCACGATCGGCCTGCGCACGCGGCTGTTCTACGCGGTCGGGGTGCCCCCGAAGACGGAGGCGGTGGCTGAGAAAACGTTTCTCGGCGGTCGAGCGACCACCCTCCGATGGCCGTCGTGGGTCGCCCCCGGCGTGGCCGTACGCCTGGCGGGTCAGTCCGTGGCCAGTTCGGTGCGCCAGCTGTGGCGTGGTCGCCAGCCGAGCAGCCTCGCCGCCTTCGCGGAGCTGAAGGCGGGCAGGGTGCCGGTCAGGCCCGCGGCGGCCTGCTCGGCGCCCGGCAGGAAGCGGGGGACGAGTTCCGCGAGCGGCTGCTTCGCGAGCGCGTCGTCGGCGCCGACGAAGAAGACGGAGCCGTTGGGCACGGCGTCGGCGTTCCGCAGCCAGGCGATCACGAAGGCGGCGGCGTCTCGGGCGTCGACGTAGTTGAACAGCGACACGGCGGCCAGTTCGGGCCGGTCGAGTCGTTCGGCGACGGTGTGGCCCATCTGGGTGTTCGCCCCCTGCCACTCCTCCGGTGAGATGACGAAGCAGGGCCGGAACAGGCCGAGGCGGAGCCGATGGCCGTCACGCGCGACGGCCATCGAGACGATGGACTCGATGAAGAGCTTGGACAGCGCGTAGGCGTTCCACGGCATGACCGGGTGATCCTCGTCGATCGGCAGGTAGCCGGGCTGCCAGCCGTTCGGCGCGCCGTACCCGATGACGGTGGGCGAGCCGGCGGCGAGCAGGTGGGTCGCGCCCACCTCGGCCGCGGCGGTCACCACGTTGTAGGCGATGGCCGTGTTGGTGGCGAGGATGACCTCTTCCGGCGCGCTGAACGGGATCGCGATCGCGGCGAGATGGATGATCGCCTCGGGCCGGGCGGCGTGCAGCGCCTTCAGGGTGGCGTCCGGATCGGTGAGGTCGGCGTGCAGGCACGTGGCGGGCAGGTCCTCGGTGTGCACCTGGTCGATGGAGGTCACCTCGTCACCCGCGGCGGCGAGTGCTCTGACGACGCTCCGGCCGAGCCGGCCGGAGCCCCCCGTGACGGTGATCCGCCTCATGCGCCCGACCGGCGGTCGTCGAGGGCCGTCCCGAGGTCGAGGTCGGCGACGTTCACCGGGGCCCCGGTGGCGAGCGAGACGTTGCCCGCGATGCCGACCGCGACGGATCGGAGGCCGTCGCGGTAGCCGGCCGGGCGGCCGAGCGGGTCGTCGGCCGGGCCGACGAAGAGGTCGTGCAGCATGCGGATGTCGCCGCCGCCGTGCGCCCCCTCACCGTTCACGATCTCGATCTCCCGGGCCGCCTCCCAGTGCCGTTGGAGCACCAGGCGCTCGCCGGGCGCGCGGGCCGCGGCGGCCGACTCGTCGGCGGCGACGACGCTGGGGTCGAGCGCGGAGTCGATGAGCACCTCGGCACGCTCGACGACGGCGAGTTCGGCGCGGCCCTCGGTGCCGTTGACCGCGACCGTGTAGCCCTCCCACGGCGCGTGCGCGTTCAGCGAGTACGACATGGTGGCGCCGCCGGCGTAGTCGACGAGCAGGGCGAGGTTGTCCTCGATGGTGATGCCCTCGCTGAAGACGTCCTGGTCCCGCCGGTAGCCGTCGAGGTGTTCGTTGCGCAGGTAGAGCGCGTCGAGGACGGCGTCGGCGCGCATGTCCAGGCTGAACGGGTCACCGGCCGCCTCGTCCACGCTGCCCCGGGCCGGTCGTTCGCCGAGCCCCCGGCGTGCGGCGTTCTTCGCACCGTAGAAGCGCAGGTCGCCGCTCCCGTAGACACGGGTGGGCACGTCGTCGATCCACCAGTTGACCAGGTCGAAGTGATGGGAGGCCTTGTGCACGAGCAGCCCGCCGGACTTCGCCTTCTCCCGGTGCCACCGGCGGAAGTAGTCGGCGCCGTGCTTCGTGTCGAGTGTCCACTCGAAGTGCACCGAGGTCACCGAGCCGATCGCCCCGGACCGGATCAGCTCCTTGAGGGCGCTGTTCCGGGGGGAGTAGCGGTAGTTGAAGGTGACCACGACCGAACGGCCGCTGCTCTCGCTCGCCGCCACGATCGCGCGGCAGCCGGCCGCGTCGATGGTCAGCGGCTTCTCGACGATGACGTCGGCTCCCGCGTTCAGGGCGCGGACCACCACGTCGGCGTGCGTGTGGTCGGGCGATGAGACGACGACTCGGTCGATCTTCCGCTCACTGATCATCTGGGCCAGGTCGCCGGGGGAGTACCACGCGGGCGCGGGCGCGCCGGTGGCCACGATGCGGTCGGTGTGGTAGCGCATCCGCCCCTCGTTGACGTCGCTGATGGCCACCAGCTCCGCCACGCCTGCGTGGGCGCCGAGGATGGCGTCGATGTACATGTGGGCCCGCGATCCGGTGCCCACCAGGGCGTAACGCTGTCCTGCCACTCTTTGCCTCCAGTGGTGGAGATGCCCTGGACGAGGGACCCGAAGAATGACGATGACCACAGTAAGCCGGCCGCCGGCCGGCGGTGTGAAAACGATTCCTCGGGCTGAATCGCCATTAGAACAGGACGCCTGGTGGGGCGTCAATGGCCGGTGCGTCGTCCGGGGGCGACGAAGAACGCCTACGAACGGCGCTGACGTGCCGTTGGGCGGGTGGGGAGGCGCGAAGGCGGCGAAGACCTCCGGCGCTCGCGGTTACCATCGGTGAAAAGGGTTTCTGGTGCTGCTCGGGGACAGCCCCCAACGACGGACGGCGGAGAACGCATGGCCAAGGGCGCACGGGGCAAGTCCGCCACCATCGTGGCGGTGGCGGAGATGGCCGGAGTATCCGTTTCCACGGTGTCCCGGGTGATGAACGGCAACTTCAAGGTGGACCCGGCGACGGCCGAGCGGGTCCGCGCGGCCGCCGCCGTGCTGAAGTACCAGCCCAGTCCGCTCGCGCGGTCGCTGGTCCTGGGCCGCACCCAGATGGTCGCGATCCTTGTCCCCGACCTGGCCAACCCGACGTTCCAGAGCGTGTTGCGCGGCCTCAGCAGGGCCGCCGCCAAGGACTCCTACCGGGTGGTGGTCGCCGACTCCACCGAGCAGACGAGCGAGGAGAGCATTCTGGCGGTGGAGTTGCGCCGCTGCTGCGACGCCCTCGTGCTGTGCGCGCCCCGGATGCCGGAGGACGAACTGCTGAGCCTGCTGCCTCAGCTGGCCCCCGTGGTGCTGATCAACCGGGACAGCCCGCGCATCTCCGCGCCGACCCTAACGGCCGACTACGAGACCGGCATCCAGCCGCTCGCCCTGCATCTCCACCAGCTCGGGCATCGCAGGATCGGCTACCTGGAAGGCAACCCGGACAGCGTGTCGAACGACCTCCGGCTGCGTGGCCTGCGGACCTTCGCCGGCGAGCATCCCGACGTCGAGCTGGTGACCATTCCCTGCGGGGTCACGTTCGAGCACGGGCACGCCGTACTGGACGCCGTGGTCGCGTCCGGGGTGACCGGCGCGCTCGCGTTCAACGACCTGGTCGCGATGGGGCTGCTCAGCGCGCTGCACGAGAAGGGCGTACGGGTTCCGGAGGAGCTCTCGGTGACCGGGTTCGACGACATCCCGTTCGCCAGGTTCACCACACCGCCGCTGACCACCGCCTCGGTTCCCGTCGTCGAGCTCGGCGAGGAGGCGTGGAAGCGGCTGCACGCGCTGCTCCAGGACGAGAGACCCGACCACGATCTCAACTTCCGGCCCCGGATCGAGGTGCGCGGCAGCACCGGTCCGGTGCGATCGTGAGGGAGCAAGGAAACGTTTTCACAGTCGATTTTCTCGAACGGCTCCACACCAGGCAGCTGGTCAGGAGAAATGTCTTAGTTTTAGTGGTTGCATGTGGTCTGCGTGGTTAACCTGTGGTGGTCCATCCCCGCACCCATCCCCCGGAGTCCCTTCCATGGCCATGATCGACCCCGTCCTGCAGACTCTCCTGATCATGCACGGATACACCAACAGCCCGTACGGACTGATCATGCTGGCGTTCCTCGCCGCCTATCTCGGCGGGCTCGTCATGGAGCGCATCCCGTTCACCAGGCGGATCATCGAGCGGCGTGAGGCGGCGGCCAGGGAGAGCGGCCAATAGGATGGTTTGACATGAGCGCGCTGAGACTCGATGGCAAGGCCACCGCAACGAAGATCAAGTCAGACCTGTCGGTACGGGTCGCCGCGCTCAGGGAGCGCGGGATCACGCCGGGACTGGGCACCGTGCTGGTGGGCGACGACCCGGGCAGCCAGATCTACGTGGCCGGCAAGCACCGTGACTGCGCCGAGGTCGGGATCGCCTCGATCCGCAGAGACCTGCCCGACACCGCGACCCAGGCCGAGGTCGAGGCGGTCATCGACGAGCTCAACGACTCGCCCGAGTGCACCGGCTACATCGTCCAGCTTCCGCTGCCCCGCCACCTCGACACCATGGCCCTGCTGGAGCGGATCGACCCGGCCAAGGACGCCGACGGTCTCCACCCGGTCAACCTCGGCCGGCTGGTGCACATGGTCGACGCGCCGCTGCCCTGCACGCCGCGCGGCATCATCGCCCTCCTCCAGGAGTACGGCGTGCCGATCAAGGGCGCGGAGGTCGTGATCGTCGGCCGTGGCATCACCGTCGGCCGTTCGCTCGGCCTGCTGCTGACCCGCCGCACCGAGAACGCCACGGTGACCACCTGCCACACCGGCACCCAGGACCTGGCCGGCCACGTGCGCCGAGCCGACATCGTGGTCGCGGCCGCCGGCGTGCCGGGGCTCATCACCGCGGACATGGTCAAGCCGGGCGCCGCGGTGCTCGACGTCGGCGTCTCACGGATCGACGGCAAGCTCGCCGGCGACGTGGCGACCGACGTCGCCGAGGTGGCCGGCCAGATGGCGCCGAACCCCGGCGGTGTCGGCCCGATGACCAGGGCCATGCTGCTCACCAACGTCGTCGAAGCCGCCGAGCGGAAGTGACCCCGTGACGCCATGGGATCACTCCCATGGCGTCACGAAGCGCGTCGGCCCGCTGCCGAATGATTCTCGGTGGCGGGGGTGCCCGCTGAGCGCTGGGGCGGCACGACCGGGGTCGGCCTGACCAGCCCGAGGGCCACGACCTCATTGGCCAGACGTGTGCGCCGATTGGTGCCCTCCGGGATCCGGAACTTCTGGTAAAGCCTGAGCAGGTGCTGCTTGACCGCCGCCTCCGTGACCACGAGATCGTCGGCGATCTCCCGCGCGGTGGCGGGAGCGACGAACGCCTCGTCGGACAGGGCGGGGCGGCACAAGGAGGTCAGCACATCGACCTCGCGCCTGGTCAGCTCTGGTGCCGCGGCGCGGCGCAGCTCGACCTCGGGAGTGAAGTCCTCCCGTGGAATCCCACCGATCCTGCCGCGAGCGGCACCGAAGGAGACGACGTCACCGTCGTCGAGCACCCTCCGGGCGATCGGCCTGCCGTTCACCCGGGTGCCGTTGCGAGACAGCCCCAGGTCGACGACGTAGAGATAGGGTCCGCGCCTGACGAACTCGGCGTGCAGTCTGGACACGCTTGGGTCCGTCAGCCGGATGTCGACACCACGGCCTCGGCCGACCGTAGTGATCTCGGGGCGCAACGGGACAACCTCGCCACTGTCCTCGACGCGTATGAACGGCCCCTCCACGGCAGTTCCTCCCCAGGTAGCCCGCCGTATCTTCTGCTATAGCTCCGGCTTACCCAAACGAGGGGATGGGGAATCGCCTTTGCCGTAAGGAGAATCCAGCTCGATTTTGGCCTGAGGCTTCGGACAAGGTTTTACCTGCTCACAGGTAGACTTCGGGCCAAGATAAGCGGAGGAAATACACATGGCGGACAAGCCCACCAAAGGTCTCGCCGACGTCGTCGCCGCGTCAACAGCGCTCAGCGACATCGACGGGAAGGCCGGTCGCCTCTTCTATCGTGGCTACGACATCCACGATCTGGCCGGCCGTACGACTTTCGAAGAGACCGCCCACCTGTTGCAGCGCGGCTCGCTTCCGACCAGCGGGCAGCTCGCGGCCTACGACGAGGAGTTGAGCCAGGGGCGTGCCCTGGGCGCGCTCGTCGAGGCGAACATCCCCGAGATCGCCGAGCGGGGGGCGCCGATGGAGGCGCTGCGCACCCTCGTCTCGCTGGCGGGCGCGGAGAGTCCGGACAAGGACTCCAACTCAGCCGAGGCCAACCTGCGCAAGGCGGCGCGACTGACCGCCCAGCAGCCGATCCTCGTCGCGCGCTACCACGCCGCCCGGTCGGGCAGGACCGTGGCGGACCCTGACCCCGAGTTGAGCGTCGCCGCCAACTTCCTGCTCCAGATCACCGGGCAGGTGCCCGACCCGCGCGCGGTCGAGATCCTCGACGCCTGCCTCGTGCTGCACGCCGATCACACCATGAACGCCTCCACGTTCGCGGCCCGCGTCTGCGCGGCGACCCTGTCGGACATGCACTCGGCGATCGTCGCCGCGATCGGCACGCTGAAGGGCCCCCTGCACGGCGGCGCGAACGAGCAGGTCATGCGCACCCTGCAGGGCATCGCGCCGGACAAGGTGGCGTCCGTGGTCCGGGAGAAGCTCGCGAACGGCGAGAAGATCATGGGCTTCGGGCACCGGGTCTACAAGACCGAGGACCCCCGGGCCACCCACCTGCGCAAGATGTCGCAGGAACTCGCCGAGTCCGGCGGCGACGACACGTTCTTCCGGATGTCGCGGGAGATGGAGGAGGTCGTCCTGGCCGAGAAGGGCCTCTATCCGAACGTCGACTTCTATGCGGCGACCGTCTACCACTATCTTGGGATACCCACCGACCTGTTCACGCCGGTCTTCTCCGTGAGCCGCATGTCGGGATGGACTGCGCACGTGATCGAGCAGCACGCTGACAACCGGCTCATCCGGCCTGACAGCGAGTACATCGGCGAGCGCGACCAGAAGTGGAAGCCGATAGACGAGCGGTGACAGAGACACAGAACGAGAGCCGAGGACCGTACGCCATCGTGCTGGTGGGTACGGTCCTGGGCGTGTCCACGGTCTTTCTGGGGATCCCGCCCGTGGTCGCCGTCCCGCTCGGCGGGGCGTTCCTGTTGTTCGGCGCCGTCCTGCGGATGGCGCTGCCCGAGTCGCGGGCCGGTTGGCTCGCCGTACGGGGGAAGACGACGGACGTCGTCACTCTCGCGCTGCTCGGGGCGCTGCTGGGACTGGGCGGTCTGCTGCTCCTGGTTCCCCGGCATTGGATCATCGGTTGAAAGGGCGGCCCGCGAGACGTACGCGACCGTCCGATAGCCTCAACGGCCAGTGAGCCTCATAAAGGACTGTCTGGTCATTGTTAGTTCAGAAGGGGAACCACACGCATGCCCAAGATCAAGGTAGAGAACCCCGTCGTCGAGCTTGACGGCGACGAGATGACGCGGATCATCTGGCAGTTCATCAAAGACCAGCTGATCCTTCCCTACCTCGACGTCGATCTCAAGTACTACGACCTCGGCATCGAGCACCGCGACGCGACCGACGACCAGGTCACGATCGACTCCGCGAACGCGATCAAGCAGTACGGCGTGGGCGTCAAGTGCGCCACGATCACGCCGGACGAGGCCCGGGTCGAGGAGTTCGGCCTCAAGAAGATGTGGCGCTCGCCCAACGGCACCATCCGCAACATCCTCGGCGGCGTCATCTTCCGCGAGCCGATCATCATGTCGAACGTGCCGCGGCTCGTCCCCGGCTGGACCAAGCCGATCGTCGTCGGCCGTCACGCCTTCGGCGACCAGTACCGCGCCACCGACTTCAAGGTGCCGGGCGAGGGGTCGCTGACCTTGACGTTCACCCCGAAGGACGGCAGCGAGCCGATCGAGCTCGACGTCTACGACTTCCCCGGCAGCGGCGTCGCGATGGCGATGTACAACCTGGACGACTCGATCAGGGACTTCGCCCGCGCCTCCATGAGGTACGGCCTGAACAGGAACTACCCGGTCTACCTCTCGACGAAGAACACCATCCTGAAGGCCTACGACGGCCGCTTCAAGGACATCTTCGCCGAGGTCTTCGAGAGCGAGTTCAAGGCCGACTTCGAGGCCGCCGGCATCACCTACGAGCACCGCCTGATCGACGACATGGTCGCGGCGGCGATGAAGTGGGAGGGCGGCTACGTCTGGGCGTGCAAGAACTACGACGGTGACGTCCAGTCGGACACCGTGGCGCAGGGCTTCGGCTCGCTCGGCCTGATGACCTCGGTCCTGATGACCCCCGACGGGCGGACCGTCGAGGCCGAGGCCGCGCACGGCACCGTCACCCGGCACTTCCGCCAGCACCAGCAGGGCAAGCCCACCTCCACGAACCCGATCGCCTCGATCTTCGCGTGGACCCGTGGCCTGCAGCACCGCGGCAAGCTCGACAACACTCCCGCGGTGAGCGACTTCGCGGACAAGCTGGAGCAGGTCTGCGTCGAGACCGTCGAGGGCGGTCAGATGACCAAGGACCTGGCGCTCCTGGTGGGCGGCGACGCACAGTGGCTGACCACCCAGGACTTCCTGGCGGCGCTGGACGAGAACCTCAAGAAGAAGATGTCTGTTTGATGGTGAAGGGCCGCCTCCGGGCGGCCCTTCGCACGCCTGCTCCCGAGGTCACGTAGGGGTAACTCGTGCCCGGTGACGTGCTGTGGCAGGCGGCGGGGCCGTAAGGTTTGCCTGGTCGGAACTTTGCGAAACCGTGGTGGGGACGAGGATGCCGCAGATAGGGCCGCTTCTGGCGGGGGATCCCAGCCGGTTGGGCTCCTTTCGCCTGTCCGGGCGCATCGGAGAGGGCGGGCAGGGGGTCGTCTTCCTTGGCGTCAGCGACACGGGCGAGCGTGCCGCGATCAAGCTTCTGCACGTCAGATTCAGCGGGGACACGATCGCGCGGTCCCGGTTCGCCCGGGAGCTGCGCGCCTCCCAGCGGGTGGCGTCCTTCTGCACGGCGAAGGTGATCGGCGCCGACCTCGAAGGCGACGTCCCCTACATCGCGAGCGAGTACATCGACGGCAGGTCGCTGCGGGACGTCGTCGACAGTGACGGACCGCTCCGCGGCCCGGCGCTGGAACGGCTCGCGGTCGGCACGGCCACCGCGCTGACCGCCATCCACCACGCCTCGATCGTGCACCGCGACTTCAAGCCGGACAACGTGCTGATCGCCGCCGACGGCCCCCGGGTGGTCGACTTCGGCATCGCCAGGATCGTCGACTCGACCGGCACCATCACCAGCAGGGCCATCGGCACCCCCGCCTACATGGCGCCCGAGCAGATCGCCGGTGACGAGGTCGGCCCCTTCACCGATGTGTTCGCCTGGGGCGCGACGATCGCGTTCGCGGCCACCGGCGAGACGGTGTTCGAGGGCAGCTCGATCGCCGTGGTGCTGAACCGCATCCTCAACCACGAGGTCGACGTCAGCGCCCTGCCCGAGCCGTTGCGCAGCGTGGTGCGGTCCTCGCTGGCCAAGCCGGCGGCGTCGCGCCCCTCGGCCGACCAGATCCTGCTGCGGCTGCTCGGCCACCCGGAGAACGCCGACGCCTCACCCGCCGTGCTCACCCAGGGCGTCCGCCTCGCCGCCGCCAGACCGGTCGGCGACAACGACGCCACCCGGCTGGCGCGGCTGCCGGTGAACCCCGGGCAGCGCACCACCCACTCCTCGTCCCCGGTGCCGCTGCCGCGTCCCCCGGACATCCCGCCGCCGAGCTGGCAGACGCCGCCGCCGACCACCCGCGCGCTGACCGAGCCGATCGGGCGCAAACGTTCCCGCACGCCGTGGCTGGTGCTGCTGGTGCTCGTCGTCCTGGCGGCCGGGGGCGCCGGCGCGGCGTACGCCATGGGCTGGCGGCCCGCCTTCCTCTCGGCTCCCGCGCCCGATACGACCACCGATCCCGCCCCGACCGACGGCGGCCCCGCCTCCTACTCCTCGGTCGTCGACAAGGCCGCCGGGACCGGCAAGCTCACCATCGGCATGCGCGACTCCCTGCCGGGCATCGCGTTGATGGCCGGCGACAAGTCCTGGGCGGGTTTCGAGGTGGACCTCGCCACCGAGATCGCCGAGGCCCTCGGCGTGCCCAGGAGCGGCATCACCTTCCGCGCGACGAGCAAGCAGGAACGTCCGGGGCTGCTCGACGCCGGCGAGGTCGACCTGGTCATCTCGACTTACGCGATCAACGACGTCGACCAGGTGTCCTTCGCCGGGCCGTACTATCTCGCGCACGTCGACGTGCTCGTCAAGGACGGCTCGCCGATCGTCGACGCGGCCGGTCTGGAGGGCAGACGGCTGTGCCAGCCGGCTTCCAGCCTCTCGGTGGCGGCCGTGCAGCGCCGGGTGAAGGTCGTGGAGCTGGTGCCCGTGACCACCTACTCGGAGTGTGTCGACCACCTCCTGGCGGGCCGGGTCGACGCCATCCCGGGCGACGATCTGCTGCTCGCCGGGTTCGCCAACCGGGAGAACATCCGGTTCAAGGTGCTCGGGCTGAAGCTCACCGACGAGCGGTACGCGGTGGCGCTGAAGAAGGGCGACGAGGGTGGCTGCACCGCCGTACGGGCGGCCGTCGCGGGGCTGTACGCCGATGGGACGATCAAGACGTTGCTCGACAAGCACTTCTCCAAGGTCGAGTTCGCCCCGGAGGAAAAGCTCCCCGCGATGCAACCCTGCGGCTGAGCTCGGCGGCGGGCAGCGGTACCATCCGACCGTCATATTCATCCTGTGAGTTGGGGGAAGGCCATGGCCACGCCCGTCAAGGTAACCGTCACCGGAGCGGCCGGTCAGATCGGCTACGCGCTGCTGTTCCGTATCGCCTCGGGGCAGCTGCTGGGTGCCGACGTCCCGGTCAAGCTGAGCCTGCTGGAGATCCCGCAGGCGGTGAAGGCCGCCGAGGGCACCGCGATGGAGCTCGACGACTGCGCGTTCCCGTTGCTGCGCGGCATCGAGATCACCGACGACCTGGCCACCGCGTTCGACGGCACCAGCGTCGCGCTGCTGGTCGGCGCCCGTCCGCGCAGCAAGGGGATGGAGCGCGGCGACCTGCTTGAGGCCAACGGCGGCATCTTCGGCCCGCAGGGCAAGGCCATCAACGACAACGCCGCCGACGACATCCGCGTCCTGGTGGTGGGCAACCCGGCGAACACCAACGCGCTGATCGCCCGCTCGCACGCGCCCGACGTGCCCGCCGACCGGTTCACCGCGATGACCCGGCTCGACCACAACCGCGCGCTCTCCCAGCTCGCGGGCAAGCTCCAGGTGCCGGTCACCGAGATCAAGAAGATGACCATCTGGGGCAACCACTCCGCCACGCAGTACCCGGACCTCTACCACGCCGAGGTGGCCGGCAAGATCGCCGCCGAGCAGGTGGACGACGCCTGGCTGCGCGACACCTTCATCCCGACCGTGGCCAAGCGGGGCGCGGCCATCATCGAGGCGCGCGGCGCGTCCAGCGCCGCGTCCGCCGCCAACGCCGCGATCGACCACGTCCGCGACTGGATCCACGGCACCCCCGAGGGTGACTGGACCTCCGCGGCCATCCCCTCGGACGGCTCGTACGGCGTGGCCGAGGGCGTCATCTCCTCCTTCCCCGTCACCTCCCAGGGCGGCTCCTGGCAGATCGTCCAGGGCCTGGAGATCGACGCGTTCTCCCGTGGGCGGATCGACGCCTCGGTGGGCGAGCTCGTCGAGGAGCGCGACACGGTGCGGCAGCTCGGCCTGATCTGACCCGTTCCATGGCGACTCGAAGCCCCGGCCTGACCGGGGCTTCGGTGTTTCCGGACATCCGCTGGCGGCGTGTCGTGCCAGGTCAGCGGGGTTGTGGGGCCCAGAATGAGCGCCGAGCGTCATGGGGGGATCATGAAGGGTTTCGCGGCGGGGGTTGTCGCAGGGGTGCTGGCCGCAGGGGGCGTGTCAGGGGTGGCCGAGGCGCGGGCGGGAGACGGACTGTCGATCCAGATCGTCTCCTATCCGAAGGTCGCCCAGCCGGGGCGGCCGGTCGCCTACCGGGTGGAGATGCGCAACGCGGGGCCGGGGGACACCGTGCCGCCGCCGCTGCGGGTGGTGTTGCCGCCGGAGGTGAAGCTCCTCAACGTGGACGTCGTCGAGTGCCGGACCGGCGGCGGGCACGAGGTGACCTGTCCGCCGCGGGGCCCGGTGCGGGCGGGCGGCACCGGGGCGGTGACCGTGGTGGGGCTGGTCGACCCGCATGCGCGCGGTCCGCTGGGCGCGAAGGCCGTGCTGGGGACGCACACCGCGGAGACGACGACGGGTGTCGGGGAGGGGGCCGACCTCGCGTTGCGGCTCAGCCGGGACGGGCGGCCGATGCGGATGGCCCGGAGCGGGCGGCAGGTCTTCCGGATCGGCGCGGTGATCTGGAATCACGGTCCGCACACCGTGCGGGACGCCCAGCTGTTCCTGCGTGCGCGCCAGGCCCGGCTGGTGGAGGCCGTGGGGGCGCGCTGCGGTGACTCGGAGGGGTACGTGGGATGCCGGGTGCCTGCCGTACAGCCGGGGGAGAGGGCCAGGTTCGAGCTGCTCTTCCGGTCGAAGCGGGCGGCGGCGAGCGCCAGCGCGGTGGTCTACTCCGCCAAGTTCGGTGATCGGCGTCCGGGCAACGACAAGGCCAGGCTGCGGCTGGGCTGAGAGGGGGCGCACCTCACTCGCCGGTGCCCGCTCGCCGCCACAGCAGCGCCGCGTGGCCGTGCGCCGTCCGATGGTACGGCGGTAGATCGTCTCCGCTCCAGTAGACCTCGACCTGTGGAGCGTGCTGATCCAGCTGGATCAGCACGTGCTGGACGTCCAGGGTCAGATCCCAAGCCGGGACTCCTGGCTCCACCTCCGCGAGGTAGATCCGCTTCCCGTCGTGTGGCGGCGTCCCCGGGCCGAACCGCCAGGCGCGCCGGATCGCCACGACGCCGTCGTGCTCGGTCAGCGTGTCGATCACGAGGTCGTCGGTGAGATCGGCCGGTCCGGCGAAGCCGCCTTCCGTGCTGGCCGGGGTGATCGCCCTCGCCGGAACCTCGGGTGACGCCGGAGCGAAGCGGTGACCGGTCACCGGGGTGACGTCGGCGACCGGGATCCGCCGCACGGCAGCCGGCTCTCCGCCGGGGCCGAGCGCCACCAGGGCGTCCCGCAGGAGTTCGACCTCGGTGGCCGTCAACGACACGCCGAGCCCGGCCGCCGCACCTGTCAGCGTGTCGGGAAGATAGGCCAGGTCGCCTTCGGCCAGCATGGAGCGGGTGTGCGTCAGGAACTCGTCGGGGACCCGGCCCGCCAGGCACAGGAGCAGCCGGTGGATGCCTTCGAAGAGCCGCCTGACCGCTTCGTCGGGTTCGGCCCGCTCGGCGGTCATGTCACTCCTCCTCCATGATGACGATCTCGTAGCCGCGCGGCGCCCTGTCCAGTACCCCTCGCCGGACCATGTCCTCCGCGGCCTTCTCCAGCGAGTCGCGGACTCGCGCCTCCAGCTCGGGATCGCGCAGCCGCCGGGCATGTGAATGGGGCGGGAGGAGCACCTCCTGGTGGGTTGGATTGGTGGAGAAGACCGAGATGTCACGCCCCTGCCCGCCGGTGAGCCGGTAGACGACCAGTACTCCGCGGTCTCCTACCAGATTCTTCAACACGTACTCCCCCGCCACTTCCAGGTTCCGGCTCAGGCTCAGGAACTCGCGTGTCGTCCCGTGCGGGTACAGGGGCGATCCGTAGATGGGCGAGTGCACCGGGGTCAACCAGTCACCCCGGTACGCGATCACGGGGTGGTCGGGGGTGCCGACGGGAGGAAGCTGCATCAGGGCGTCGTGTGCCATGTCGGCGTGCCAGCGCAGTTCTTCGGACAGGCGCGGCGTCACGGCGCCGAGTTGGTCGCGGATCTCGCGCCACGCGGCACGCTGCGCCCGGTGGGCCTCCCGGAGGTGGGCGCGGGCCTCTCGTGCCTCCGCCGTCCGCCCCGCCGCCCGGTGCTCCTCGTGTCGGTTCTTCGCCTCGGCCATCAGACGGGCGGCGTCGACCCACTGCCGAGCCGCCGGGCTCAACGGTGACTTGGGGGTCAGAAAGCCTTCCCCGGCATGCAGGAGGGGCCGCAGCGGGAAGGCGAGTGACCGTGCCTTGCCACCGCCTTCGGCGATGTTCCGGAGGTAGTCCGCCACCCGTTTCTCGACCTTCAGGTTCATCACTTTCCTGATGGCCGCGTCGGACACGCCGGCGGTCCACAGGCGCGTCCGCGTCACGTTGTTGATCAGGTCATGGCTGGGCCGGGTGTACACGGTCAGCGCCGTCATGTGCGCCGGCGACAGCCGTTCGCCCAGTTCCCGCACCTTGGCCGCGTCCAGTGGGTCGATGCCGTTACGGCGCAGCCAGTCGGCGAGGACCGGATCGGTGACGCGTCCGCTGCCGAACTGCGTCCCCAGCCGGTCGGCGATCTCGCCGACCTCGCGGTGTCGTGTCTCCGCGAATCCGTCGGGGTCGGTGGCATGGTGCATGTACCGGGCCTCGTGCGGGAACAACCCGTCGGGCAGGACCTCGGCACGCAGCGTGCGCAGGTCCATGCCGGGCAGGTTCCGGTGCAGGTCCACCGCGGTGACGCGAGCGTCCGGCCGGGCCTGCGGGCCGCCGAGGCCGGTGAGCTGCGCACCCCGGATGATCTCGAACAGCGAGTGCTCCCGGCCCGGCAGCATCCAGCCCATCAACGCACCGAGGAAACGCTCCGTCGTGGCCCGATCCAGGCCGAGGAACTTGACCGCCGTCAGCAGCTTGGCGGTCGTCATCGAGATCCCGTCGATCACGGGGAGGCCGTCATCGGAGACTCGCCTGGCCCAGCGGCTTGAGGCGTTCTCGTGCGCGGTCCCGCCTTCTCGCCAGGGCAGCGGGGTGTCCGGACGCAGCGGGCCGTCGATGACCGACTCGACGAACGCCCGCTCGAACCGGCCGAGCGGCACGTTGTGGCCCTCGTAGAAAGCCGGAGTCGTGATGAGCCCGAGCCGCTGCTGTTCGACGGCGGTACGGTCCTGCCGGTGCATCTGGCTGCGGATCACTTCGGTGAGGTCGCGCAGGCCACGTTCGGACAGCAACGCGACATTGCCCGTCGCAAGCGGATCCCGGGCGAGCCGCGATTCACCCATGATCCGTGAGTCGAGTCTCCCCAGCAGCGCGCGGTTGATGCTGCCGTCCATTCTCAGCTGTGCGCGCCTGATCTCGCCGAGGTCCAGGCCGGCGGCCCGGGCCTGATCCCATCGAAGGTGGTCGATGACATGGAGGACGATCCTCGCCAGGGTCTGCGCATGGTCCCTGTTGAAGTAGGCGGCGTTGTAGAAGGCCGTGACCAGCTCCCGCACGTTTCCGTGCGCGATCAGCTCGTCGACCGAAACCCGCGTGCCTACCTGCCCGGCGCTGTCGACGGCGTCGTCCCGGAAGAAGGCGTTCTCCACACGTCGCGCGAAGGCGGCAGGGCTCTCTTCCGCTCTCCTCGGTGTGAGCGCCATGAGAACGTCCCGCAACCTTCCCAGCGCTGTGCGGGCCGCGTCCGCGGTCGGCCGGTCGTTGAAGTAGTAGGCGCCCAGCCGCTGCTCGAACCGGCCGGCGTCGGCCGCCCATCGAGGATCGGCGTAGAACCCCTCGAAAGCGAACGGAACGCGGGTCACGTTGGGCGTGCCGCCCACCGGGTCGGCGCCCGGCACGGGAGTGTGCGGCACGGGAATGTGCGGGACGGGATTGTGTGGCACGGGTGTGTGCGGGACGGGTGAGGCGGGCGCCTGGGATACGCCGGGCCTCGGCGAGCCGTCGGCGGGTACCGGATCGGCTCTGGTGAGCGCGCTTGCCGGCGGCTGCGGGTCGCCGACCGGTGCGCGTGCGCCGGGGGTCGCCGGGTGGGACGGGACCGCGGCCTGATCGTCGGGCCGTGCGCCGTGGGTGCCGGGTCGTTGTTCGGCCTGCCTGATCGGCGTCTCGCCGGCGGGACTCCCCGAACGGGTCGCCGGTGGGGCGGCGTCGTCGGGTGCGCGGCGGGACGCGGTGGATCCGGCGGGCTCGGTCGCGTGCGGCACCGGACCTCGGGGGCCCTCCGCCGCCGGGGCGCGGCCCTGTTCCCTGGTCCCCGGCGGCGCTTCGGCCGTGCTGCCGTGCTCGGCGCGGCCCGTCCCGTGGCCGGGGAGGTCACCATCGGGTACGGCAAGCGGCCGAGTCGCGGTGGGCAGCTGGCCTTGACCGGGATGGGGAGAACGGTCCGCTCCGCCGCTCAAGGCGGTGTGGCGGGCCGCTTCGGACGTCGCGTCGGCGGCAGGGCCGACCGTGGTGTCCCGGCCGGACCCGGACGGAGGATCGGGGGAGTCCGGGATGAGGATCGGGGGGATGTGGGGTGGGGGCACAGTGCCGGGGCCGGTGTGGTGGCCGGTCAGGCGTGGTGTGGCCAGGTTCTGCCCGTCGGCGCCCAGGAGCGCGGAGGTGCCACCCTTGAGGATCAGATCCCAGTCCAGCGGCCGGCCGTCCAGGGTCAGGCTGATCGCGGTGGTGGCGGACCCGGCTACGCCGTACTGCAACGCCTGGCCTGGCGCCGTGCGCATCGTGTGAGCCAGCAGCCTCTCGCCGAAGGTCGCCTCGGCGCGGGCGACCCCGGCCCGCAACGCCGGCGTCGCCAGCCGTCCCAGCCCGGCGCCCAGCAGACCGGTCAGCAGGCCGTTGATCGCCCCGTCACGCAGGCTGATCAGCAGCTGATGCCCATCGATCTCGTCCCGCCGTCCGCCCTTGATCTGGGAGAGCTGCGTCCCGAGGTCCAGCGCCCCGCCGAAGGCGGCGAAGAAGGCCGTCAGCGCCAAGGTGGCCCTGGCGATCTGCAGCGCGCTCATCCGCGTGACCTGCAAGAGCGTTGTGAGCGCCCACGGCGCCTGCCAGATCAGCAAGGGCAACGTCAGCAGCAGGAAGATCACGATGAGGGTGATCATGCGTTTCGCGTGCTGGATCGCCACCCCAACGCCGTTCAACGCGATCGCCGCGTCGATCAGCCGCTTCACCAGCTCGGCCTGCCGTCCGCCCACCGTCCGGCGCACGTGTTCGGCGAAGGCCTGCTGGGCCGCGCCGTCCCAGTCCTTGCCGGTCATTCTCGCCGTGGCCGGATCCGCCGCGGCGGTGTCGGCCGTCACCCGGTGCGCCGCCATCACGCACGCGTCGGCCATCCGGAAGCACCCCTGCTCGTCGCCCTCCGGCCAGGCCATCCCGGTGACCCAGTCCACGTACGGCCGCAGCGCCTCCGGCACCACACATCCGTCGAATCCACCCACGACCGCGCTCAGCCCTCGGTGCTGAGGTGAACGGCAGCGATCACGAATGTCGCCCGGTCGGCTGGTCGACACTCTCGTAGTTGGCGGCGCTCACACGCAGGCTCTCGCCCGTGCCGTCGAGCTCGTCGAGGTAGGCGTCGAACGCCTCGAAGATCTCCTGCTCGATTCCGGGAAGGCGCTTGGCCAGTTCCACTCCGTACATGTCACCGCCGAGGGTGGCCCTGTCCTGGTCGAAGGCTTCCAGAAGCGCCGCCTTCGCCGCCGCCGCCTCGTCGCGACCGGCCCTGAACACGGCGCTCTCCCGTCGCAGGGTCGCCCACCGCACGGAATAACCGTCCCGGTCCGGGCTCATGACACACCCGGCGCGGGCAGCAGGGAGCCGAGGTCCGCACCCTCGCCGAACAACTCCGCGTACGGCACGTCGTCAGGGGTGAGCGGCCCCATCAGCTCCTCGTACCGCTCCGCCGCCATGGCGGCGGCTCTGGTGATCTGCGCCATGATCGTGTGGGACAGTTCGGACGGCGACAGCCGACGATAGATCCTCGGGTTCAGTTCGATGCTGCGCACCTGCCCGCGTGGTCCCACCTTCACCGTGACCATCTCGTCGTCCGACTGCGCGGTGATCTCGATCTCGCTGAGCCTGCCGGACGCTTCTCTGACCTGGCGCCATTGCCGCTCGTACTCCTTGGTCAACTCATCGAGCGTCAGGTCGAAGTCGTCTGGCATCGGCAAATTCACCCTTTGGCACGCAAATGTGGCGCATGTAGACTATTGGAAACAAAGTGGCCAATGGGTGTATTGATGGTTAAGCGTCAGAGATCATCCGGAGGTCGCACCCGCGCGCCCGGCGCGGTCAGGTCTCGGCGTGCTCCGGATGCTGGTGAGCCGCCTCATGATCGCGGGCACCGCTGTGGCGGACCTGCTCAGGTCAGGCTCGACCAGGCGTGCGAGACGATCTCGCGCAGGGTGGGGTGCTCGGGCTTCCAGCCGAGGTCGCGCTGGATCTTGTCCGAGGAGGCCACCAGGATGGCCGGGTCGCCCGGCCGGCGCGGGGCGACGGTCGCGGGGATGTCGTGACCGGTGATCTCGCGGCAGACGGAGACCACCTCCTGGTTGGAGAAGCCGGTCCCGCTGCCCAGGTTGTAGACGACGTGCTCGCCCTCGGCGCAGGCGGCCAGGGCGAGGAGGTGCGCGCGGGCGAGGTCGGCCACGTGGATGTAGTCGCGCACGCAGGTGCCGTCGGGGGTGGGATAGTCGTCGCCGAACAGGCTGAGGGAGTCGCGGCGGCCGAGCGCGACGGCCAGCACGTTCGGGATCAGGTGCGTCTCGACCGTGTGGCGCTCGCGGTAGACGCGGCCGTCGGCGGCGGTGTGGGCGCCGGCGACGTTGAAGTAGCGCAGGCTGGTCGCGCCCAGGCCGTGCAACCCGGCGTAGGCGGTCAGCGCGGTGTCGACGGCCAGCTTGGAGGCGCCGTAGGGGTTGGTCGGCCGGGTCGGGTCGGTCTCCAGGATGGGCGTGCGCTCCGGCTCGCCGTACGTGGCGGCGGTGGAGGAGAAGACGATGCGCGGGACGCCCGCCACGCGCATGGCGTCGAGCAGCGCGAGGGTGCCGCCGAGGTTGTTCGCCCAGTACAGCCCCGGTTTCTGGACCGACTCCCCGACGAGCGACTTGGCCGCGAAGTGCAGCACGCCGTCGAAGCCGCCGCCGGTCAGCACGTCGCCCGCGCCGGTGATGGACCCCTGGACGAACCGGGCCCCGGCCGGTACGGCGTCCGCGTGCCCGGTCGAGAGGTCGTCGAGCACCACGACCTCGTGCCCCGCCTCGACGAGCTGCGCCGCGACGACGCTGCCGATGTAACCGGCTCCGCCGGTGACCAGGACCTTCACGACGCACTCCTATGTAGGTTTCTGTTGGTAAGTGTTGAAATTTGTACGGCTCGCGTGCCCAGCATACGTGTATCCGCTCTCTACTGGGGATAAAGAGGACGGGTACGCTGACTCATCCATATCGGCCCGTGGGGAACCGGGTAATCGTGTGAACAGTGTTCTGGCCAACATCTCGCTGGTCCTGCTCCTCATCCTCATCGGCGGGTTCTTCGCTGCGGCCGAGATCGCCATGGTCTCGCTGCGGGAGAGCCAGGTCCGGAAGATCGGCAAGCAGGGTCGCCGGGGCGCCCGGGTGGCGAAGCTGGCCCGCGATCCCAACCGGTTCCTGTCGGCCGTGCAGATCGGCGTGACCGTGGCGACGATGCTGTCGGCGGCGTTCGGCGCCGACACCCTCGCCACCGAGCTGGCCCCCGCGCTCGTCGGCTGGGGGGTCCCCGGCGGAGTCGCCGCGCCGCTCGCGCTGGTGCTGATCACGCTGGCCATCTCCTACCTCTCGCTGGTGCTGGGCGAGCTGGCGCCCAAACGGCTCGCCCTGCAGCGCGCCGAAGGGCTCTCCCTGCTGGTCGCGCCCTTTCTCGACCGGCTCGCCGTGTTCTCCAGACCGCTGATCTGGCTGCTGTCCAAGTCGACCGACCTGGTGGTCCGGCTGCTGGGCGGCAACCCGGAGACCGGGCGCGAGGCGATGAGCACCGAGGAACTGCGCGACATGGTCGTCGGCCACCAGGAGCTGCCCGCGGACGAGCGCCAGCTCATCATGGAGGTGTTCGCCGCGGGCAAGCGGCAGCTCCGCGAGGTGATGCTGCCGCGCACCGAGGTGGAGTTCATGGCCGCCGACACCGTGCTGGCGGAGGCGGCGGTGCTGGCCGCGACCATGCCGCACAGCCGGTTCCCCGTCTACCGCGACTCCTACGACAACATCCTCGGGTTCGTCCACGTCAGGGACCTGCTCGATCCGGTGCTCACCGGGCGGGTCGAACCCATCAGCGAGCTGGTGCCGATCCGGCCGGTCAAGCTGGTGCCCGCGAGCAAACGGCTGCTGCCCACCCTGTCGGAGATGCGCGACGAGGGACACCACCTCGCGATCGTCGTCGACGAGTACGGCGGGACCGCGGGCATCGTCACGCTGGAGGACCTGGTCGAGGAGCTGATCGGCGACATCCGCGACGAGTACGACGTGGAGGACGAGCAGGCGGTACGGCTGCCCGCCGGCGAGATAGAGATGGACGGCCTGGCCAACCTCGACGACGTGGCGGCCGAGACGGGCATCCGGCTGCCCGAGGGGCCGTACGAGACCCTGGGCGGATTCGTGATGGCCGCGCTGGGGCGGTTGCCGGTCGTGGGGGACCAGGTGGACGTCCCCGGATTCGAGCTGGCGGTGACCGCGATGGACGGCCGGCGGGTGGCCAGGGTGCGCATCCAGCGCCGCCCCAGCCAGTCACAGAGCCAGCCCCCGGGCCAGCCGCCGGGCCAACCGCCAGGCCAAGGGCCGGGGCAGGCGTCAGGGCAGGCGTCGGGCGCGCCGCAAGTGGAGTCGCAGGGCGGCACGGATTCCTGACACAATGAAGGGCTATGGCCAGACCTCGCGTACTCTCGGGCATCCAGCCCACGGCGGACTCTTTCCACCTGGGCAATTACCTCGGTGCCGTCCGTCAGTGGGTCAGCATGCAGGAGACCCATGACGCGTTCTACTGTGTCGTCGACCTGCACGCCCTCACTGTCCAGCCCAACCCCGACGACCTGCGGCGGCGCAGCCGGGTGGCGGCGGCGCAGCTCCTCGCCGCCGGGCTCGACCCCGAGCGGTGCACGGTGTTCGTGCAGAGCCATGTCCGCCAGCACAGCGAGCTGGCCTGGGTGCTGATGTGCCTCACCGGCATGGGTGAGGCGGGCCGGATGACCCAGTTCAAGGACAAGTCGGCGAAGTTCGGCGAGAACGCGGCCGGGGTCGGGCTGTTCAACTACCCGATCCTGATGGCCGCCGACATCCTGCTCTACCAGACCGACCAGGTCCCGGTGGGCGCCGACCAGAAGCAGCACCTGGAGCTCACCCGCGACCTGGCGCAGCGCTTCAACCACCGGTACGGCGAGACCTTCACGCTGCCGGCGCCCTACATCGTGAAGGAGGTCGAGAAGATCACCGACCTCCAGGAGCCGACGGCGAAGATGTCGAAGTCGTCCTCCAGCCCGCAGGGCATCCTCGACGTGCTGGAGCCGGCCGGAGCGCTGCGCAAGAAGGTCATGCGCGCGGTGACCGACACCGGCACGGAGGTGCTCGCCGACGCCGAGAACAAGCCGGGCGTCACCAACCTGCTGCGCATTCACTCCGCGCTCAGCGGCACGCCGGTCCCCGAGCTGGAGGCCCGGTTCGCGGGGGAGGGCTACGGCACCTTCAAGAAGGCCGTCGCGGAGATCGTCGTGGACACCTTCACCCCCCTCAGGGAGCGGGCGGAGAAGCTGCTGGCCGACGAGGCCGAGCTCGACCGGCTGCTGGCGATCGGCGCCAGGCGGGCGGGCGCCGTGGCCGAGGAGACCATGGTCAGGGTGCGCGACCGGGTGGGGTTCCTGCCCGGAGCCTGACCTGCGGATGATCGGGTAGAGGCCCCGCATGGCAAGTCTGCTCGCGCGCGTGGCCGAGCTGAGGGAACGCTGGCGTCGCCTGGTGCAACGGGTCCGGCTCAGGTGGTTGTGGTTCGACCACCTGCTCCGGACCCTGCACCGGTATCAGGTGCAGTCGGGCGACCGGCTGGCCGGCGCGGTGACCTACTTCGCGTTCCTGTCGTTCTTCCCGCTGATCGCGCTGGCGTTCGCGCTGTTCGGCTATGTGGCGAGCGTCGATCCCGCGGCCCTGACGAAGGTGATCGAGGAGCAGCTTCCCGGACTGGCCGGTCAGCTCGACCTGTCCACGATCGCCGGAGCGCGGGTCGGCGCGGGGATCATCGGCCTGCTCGGCCTGCTCTACGCCGGGCTCGGGGCGGTCGACGCCCTGCGTGAGGCGCTGCGCGAGATGTCGATGACCACCGAGCAGCCGCTCAACTTCTTCCTGGCCAGGCTTCGCGACCTCGCCGCGCTGGTCCTGATCGGCGTCACGCTCCTCGTCTCCGTGGTGGTCGGCGGCTTCGCCACCGGCGCCACCGGAATCGTGGCCGGGTGGCTGGGCGCGGGCGGCTCCGTGGTGGGCAGGGCACTCGTCTGGCTGGCCGGGCTGGCCGTGAGCGTGGGCGCCGACGTCCTCGTCTTCCTCGTCATCCTGGGCTGGCTGGGCAGGTCGGACCAGCCGTTCCGGGTGGTGCTCAAGGGCGCGCTGCTCGGAGCCGTCGGGTTCGGCCTGCTCAAGCAGCTCGCCACGCTGGTGCTGTCCGGCACGCTCAGCAACCCGGTCTACGGGGCCTTCGCGGTCATCGCCGCGCTGCTGATCTGGATCAACCTGTCGGCACGGATCACGCTCTACGCCGCCGCCTGGACCGCGACCGCGTCGATGGGACCGCCCCCGACGCCGACGCCGTACCCGTCGAACGGCCTCTCCCCGGGCTGAGGACCTTCGCTCAGCTCCGGGTGTGGGGCTGGTCCCGGAGGTCCGGGCCGCGCGTCCCTGCGCGCGGCCCGCGTCGTACGGCTCAGCGCGACCTGCCGCGGGCGGTGGCCGCCCTGCGCCGCATGCCGTACACCAGCCAGGCGAGGCCGCCGAGCAGGGCCGCGCCGATCACCAGGGGCGCGAGCAGGCCGCCGGTCAGGCCCTTGTCCTGCGCCGCCGCCTTGGGTGCCGCCGAGGGCTGGGCGCTGCGCTGGACCTCGCCGACCGGCCGGGTGGCGACCGCCTCGGGCAGCGGGTCGACGAGCCGGCCGACGGGGGTGACCTTGCCGCGGGTGGCGAAGCCCCAGTCGAGCAGTTCGGCCACCTCGTCCCAGAAGAAGCCCTCGTGGCGCATGATCGCGACGATGATGGTGTGACCGCCCCGCCGTGCGGCGCCGATGAAGCTGCCCTGGGCCTTGGTGGTCCAGCCGTTCTTGACGCCGATCATGCCCTTGTAGCGGAAGAGCAGCTTGTTGTGGTTGCCGATCTGGTAGTAGCCCTTGGGCGCAGGGAACTTAGCCGACTTTGTGCTGACATATCGGCTGAAATCTCGGTTGGCGAGGCCGGCCCGGGCGATCAGCGCCAGATCGTAGGCCGAACTCCGCTGCCCTGGTTTGTCCAGGCCGCTCGGCGTCTTGGCGACCGTGTCGAGCGCCTGGAGCTTGCGAGCCTGGGCGTTCATGTCCTTCATGGTCTTGTCCAGGCTGCCGTTGGCCTCGGCCAGGGCCATCGCGGCGTCGTTGCCCGACGTCAGCATCAGTCCCCGGAAGAGGTCCTCCACCCGGTAGGTCGTCTTCACCGAGATGCCGACGGCGCTGCCCTCCTGGTTGGCGGCGTTGCGGCTGGGCCTGATCTTGCGATCCTTGTCCAGTTTGGGGATCAGCGTGAGCGCGGTGAGGGCCTTGAGCGTGCTCGCCGGCCGGTAGTGCCCGTGCGGGTCCTTGGCCGCGAGCACCTGCCCGGTCTCGGCGTCGGCGATGACGTACGCCCTGGCACCCGTCTTCGGCGGCGCCTTCACGCCCGCCGGCGCCACGACGCCGCGCTTGGCGAGCAGCTCGCCGCCGATCGGGATCTCGGTGGACACGGGTCCGGCTGTCGCCGGGTGAGCGGGCGTGACCGTGGTAAGCACCGGGGCCAGCACCGCTGTCAGCAGTGCCGCGACCGGCACCAAGTGTTTCGTCCGCATGATTTTATCAGGGTAGCTTCGTGCCTATTTGCATGTGCCGTCACTTCCCCGCGGCATCGCGTGGTTACGCATGGTGTGCGTGCCTTGATACTGGGCCTATGCCAATGTCACGAAGGATCGCCGCGTTCCTGCTGGCCCTTGCCGCTTTTATGGTCTTTGAATGGATCAGCCTTGGCTTCAACCTGGCCGACGGGCATCCTACGGCTTTCTACATTGTGCACGGCGTACTGATCGCGGTGAACCTCGTGCTGGCCGTGGTGCTCGGTGTGATCGGCTGGCGTGGTCTCAGCCGCCGAGCACGCTGACGGTGGCCCGGTGCAGCTCCGCCGCCTCCTCGGGAGAGTTCGCGATGCTGGTGAGGCCCAGCTTGCCGTACCGGGGGACGGCGCCGAGCAGGTGCAGGACGTTACCCGTACGGCCGGCCTGGTCGAAGCCGAGCCCGAGCCGTTCGACCTGCCGGACCACCTGGGCGGGGGTGCGGCCGTAGAGGGCCGGTGAGGCGCAGTTGTCCGTCGCGGTGTAGTACTTCGGCTGGTCGCCGTGTACGAGCGTGCCGGTGGCCGGGTCGTACGACGCGCCCGTGGCGAGCAGGGCGGCGCCGAAGGGATGGGTGGTCCCGCCGGTCCGCAGGTTGATCTCGCACAGCAGCGTGCCGTACCCGCCCTCGGTCCCGAGCACGAAGAAGTCCATGCTGAACAGGCCGATCACGCCGTGCTCGGCGAGCACCCGGCTGATCCGCCCGGCGCACGTGCTCACCTGGCGGCGGTACTCGGGGCGGGCGGGGAAGGTGCAGCCCCGGTAGGCGTCGGCGTTGGCGCCGCCGAGGATCTGGTCGTGGGTGGCCATCACGTCGTAGTGGCCGCCGGGGCTGATCCGGCCCAGCGCGCTCGGGTGGTGGAGGGGGCGTTGCTCGATGTACTCCTCGATCACCGCGCCGCGCTCGGAGATCTTCTCCGCGAAGCTCGTCCAGGTCTCCCCGGCGTACGAGAAGCTGGTGCGCGATCGGGCGAGCGGCAGTCCGTTCGACATCTCCACGATGGCGTTGCCGAGCCCGGCGTAGCTGTCGTTGAGCTTGACGATCAGGCGGCCGCCGGTCCGCAGGGTCCGGGCGGCCCGTTCGGTGGCGGCCAGGGAGCGCAGGTCGGCGAAACCGCGGGCGAGCGGCACGCCCGCCTCCTCGGCCACCATTCGCGAGCCGGTCTTGGAACCCAGGCGGGCTAGGGCGGCGGGCGAGCCGTAGAACGGGATCGACAGCGCCGCCGCCAGCCGCTCCTCGTGCTCGCTGACCACGGCCGGCATCAACCAGGCGTCCGACCCGTCGCCGACGATCTCGCGCAGCCGGTCGAGCAGGTCCGCCCGCGCCAAGACCGAGCAGGTGAGCGGCCGGAACAAGGGATCCTCGGTGCTGATCATGTGCAGCCGGGTCCGCGCGCCCTCCGGGTCGTCGAGGAAGCCGAGGTAGTAGTCCACGATCGACTCGTCCACGGGGTCGGTGGATAGATATACGACCTTCAGCCCGGGTTGTCGGAGCGTGAGCAGGAGGAACAGCAGGCGTTCCTCGTATGATCTGACCCCCGCGATGAGCCGCAAGTCGTCCTGTTCGAACGAGAGCGAGGGAACGATCACCATGGTCCCCTCGCTTGCTTCGAAGATGCTCAGTTTCGAGTGCTTCTCCGCGAATGGGATATTAGCGATCACAAGCGGAGTAAAGCACGCAATACTCTGTGCCACATGAGGCTGCGGGGTGCGATGACTAGCACCTACGGTCACGCGAAATGGCAGGGAAACGAGGGTTTAACGGCCGTGTGCGATCGCCGTACGGCCTGGCGAGTCATCAGCGGACACGCGGACGGACTATACGGCCCTGGCTCATACGGGTGATTTTCGGACAAGTCGGAGTGGTTGCTTCGGGTCATCATCGGCCCTGTTTCCCGTGGCGGGGACCGTCGTGGCGGGCGGACGTCGGGAGAAGTGCCGATGTCAAACATTTGGCTGAGATGTCCTCCCCGGGGTAGAGGGGCGAGATAAAGTCGAAGGCATCGCCATCGCGGACGCGGCCCGACCGGCCGCGAGTCCCGCGTTGGCGGCTTCCGGTCCATGCCGGGGCGCGCCGCGACAGCTTGCGACGTCCTTTATGGGCTGTTTTGTGTTCGGAGCGCCGTAGCCGGCGGACGCCACGGCGGCGCTTGACATATCGAGGGTCGTGGCCGAGCGGCGGGCGTGGCTCGGTTCGCGACGTCAGATGGGATGGTGGCTGATGCGGGGACGTGATCTGCGGGGGGAACTCGACTCGTTCCTCTCCGAAGTCGAGCCTGGCCTGGTCGACTTCAGGCGTGACCTGCACACACACCCTGAGCTGGCGTTCGCCGAGTACCGCACGACCCAGCGGATCTCCGAGCGGCTCACCGAGGCGGGCGTGATCCACTCCGTGCTGCCCAAGGGCACCGGGCTGATCTGCGAGATGGGCAGCGGCGACGGCCCCACGGTGGCGCTCCGGGCCGACATCGACGCGCTCGCGTTGCCGGACGAGAAGGACGTGCCCTACCGCTCCACGGTGCCGGGCGTCTGCCACGCCTGCGGCCACGACGTGCACACCTCGATCCTGCTCGGCGCCTCGCTCTTCCTCGCCAGGCAGGCCGAGGCCGGTCTGCTGCCCGGACGGGTTCGGATGATCTTCCAGCCCGCCGAGGAGCTGCCCGGCGGCGCGCTGGAGGTGATGGCCGCGGGCGGGCTGACCGGCGTCGACCGCATCTTCGGCCTGCACTGCGACCCCCGGCTCGACGTCGGCAGGGTCGGCCTGCGCACCGGCGCGATCACCTCCGCCTGCGACAAGGTGAAGATCCGGGTGGCCGGTCCCGGCGGCCACACCGCGCGCCCGCACCTGACCGCCGACCTGGTCTTCGCCCTCGCCAAGATCGTCACCGAGCTGCCGGCCGCGCTGTCGCGCCGGGTCGATCCGCGCTCGTCGCTGAGCCTGGTCTGGGGCCGGGTGGAGGCCGGATCCGTGGCCAACGCCATCCCCGACGACGGCATCGCCGAGGGCACCGTCCGCTGTCTCGACGAGGCCGCCTGGCACGGCGCTCCCGACCTGCTCAAATCGCTGCTGGAGTCGGTGTCGAGCGCCTACGGCGTGGATGCCGAGATGGACTACGTCAGGGGCGTGCCCCCGGTCGTCAACGACGAGGAGAGCGTGCAGATGCTCGCGGAGGCGGCCGAGCGGGCCCTCGGCGAGGGCGCCGCCGTACCGACCGAGCAGAGCCTCGGCGGCGAGGACTTCGGATGGTATCTGGAGTCCACGCCCGGCGCCTTCGCCCGGCTCGGCGTCCGCAAGCCGGGTTCGACCGAGCTGAGAGACATCCACCAGGGCATCTTCGACGTGGAGGAGTCCTGCATCGGCATGGGGGTCCGCTTCATGGCGGCCACCGCGCTGACCGCCCTCTGGGAGGGCGGCCGGCCCGGCCTCGGCGACCGGGTCGCCGAGGCCCTCGCCTGACCTCAGAGCAGCGGCCGCCCGCCTGCCACGGGCAGGTTCAGCGTGCTCTTACCCGGCTGCACCTTGATCTGGGTGCCCGCCGGGTAGCGCAGGGTGTAGTCGCGATCGGTGGACAGCAGCACGACGCCGATCCGGTGCCCCGCTTTGAAGGTGTAGTCCTGGGCCTGGAAATCCCACTCGAAGTCGTACATCCTGCCCGGTTTGATCGCCTGTGACCGGTCGTCGCGGTGCCGGTTGCGCACGTCGAGCCAGCCCCGGGTGACGATCTTGAACGGCGCCTCGGCGGTCGTGTGGACGCGCAGGGTCGTGCAGCCGGTGTCGCCCGGCACCCCCTGCCCGTAGCAGTAGACCTCCCCGGTGTTCTGCAGCGCACCGGTCGCCCGGGTGTCGGTCCCGTAGTCGACCAGCAGCGCCGTGAGGTACGGCGAGCGTCCCGCCGCCAGCGAGGCGCGGACCTTGATCGTCGGTGTGCCGGAGATCCGCACGTCGTCCGTCAGCACCGGGGACAGATGGGCGAGCCGGTTCGGATCGGGCGTCTCGGGACCGGCCGCCAGTTCCTCCGCCCTGCGCAGCTTCTGGTCGGTGAAGGAACCCGCCAGGCCGAGCCGTACCGGCAGGGTCCGGGTGCCGGGCAGCGGCCACGAGGCGTGCTGTTCCCACTGGCCGGGGGCGTGCTCCACGTCGGCCTGCGGCTCGTTCATGATCCCGTTGTCGAGGCCGTACAGCCAGTGGTCGAACCAGGCGTGCAACTGGCGGATCCACTCCTTGGCGCGGACGTTGAACGGGCTGGTGTGCGCGCCCTGGTGCAGCCAGATCTTGCGCGGCACCCCGCGATCGCCGAGCGCGTCCCACCACTGGGCGGCCTGCTTGGTCTTGACGTTCCAGTCGTTGAGCCCGTGGACGAGCAGCACGCTGGCGCGCACCTTGCGCACGTCGTCGAGGTAGTTCCGGTCGTCCCAGAAGCGGCTGTAGTCGCCGGTCACCCGGTCCTGTTCGGCCTCGATCTCGTCCATCAGCGCGCCGCAGGCCGCCTGGCCGTCCTGCCGGGTGAGCACGTAGCGGGCCAGTACGTCGGCGTCCTCGCCCTGGTAGCCGCCGGGGGCCAGGACGCCGCCGTTGGCCCGGTAGTAGTCGTACCAGGAGGAGATCGCGGCGATCGGCACGATGGTCTTCAGCCCCTTGACGCCGGTGGTGGCGACGGCGTTGGGCAGGGTGCCGTTGTAGGAGACGCCGATCATGCCGACGTCGCCGGTGGACCAGGTGGCGCTCACCGGGGCGCCGTTGACGTCGAAGCCCCTGGCCCGCCCGTTGAGCCAGTCGATGGCCGCCTTCGGGCCGAGGGTCTCGTTGCGGTCGCCGGTCGTGGGGCAGCCGGTGGCCCGGCCGCTGCCGAGGTTCTCCACCAGCGCGACCGCGTAGCCGCGGGGGACGAAGTAGTTGTCGTAGTAGCCGTCGAACGGGCCGGCCGCCGTGGCGCCCGCGGCCAGCAGCTCGTCGAGCTTGTTCTGCCCGCTGCGGGTCTTGAACTGCTGCTCGTCGTCGATGTCGACGTCGTGGTTGGGCACGTCGTTGCCGCCCGCGTAGTAAGGGCTCGCCTCCATGATGACCGGGACCTTGAGGCCCTGGTCGGTCTCCCTGGGCCGCATGATGTCGACCGCCACCTTGTCGGGGCGGCCGTCGGCGTCGCTGTCGGCGCCGGCCACCTCCACGAAGACGGTCTGCACGATCGCGTCGGCTCGGGAGAACACCGGCTGGGTCGCGTCGTGCTCGATCCTGATCGCCGGCCCGCCGTCGGGTGGGATCGTCGGCCCGCCGGCCAGGGCCGGTTGGGCGCTCAACGCGAGGAGGACCGCGACCAGCGGGACGGCGAACGCCTTCCAGCTGCGGACGGCTGTGGTCATGAACTGCTCCAGGGCTGCTCCGGGGACGTCTCATGACTGTCCTTCACGATCGAGTGCTCGGCAAGATCTCGACAGCAGCCCAAAATTCGACAAAAGTAGTCGCCTGGGGCACGGGCCGGATTTGTTCCTTCTTGTGCCCTGCCCGGATCGTCGCGGGATGTCAGCCGTACAGTTGGGTGGTTTGTCGGCTGATGCCGTAATGTCCCCGGAATCTGTGCTCTGGTCACAGACTCGCCTGAGGTCGGTAACGGAGCGGTTGCGGAGCTGTGCGCGCCTTTGGTTTGCGCTGGTCAAGCAACTATCTTCCGTGCAGGGTCGTCGTGCGTTCTCGGCTCTTGTGACGAGGGTTGAACAGTGATTGATGGCGGGGAAATGGGAGGAGTCACCTTGCTCCGCAATAAATTCGGCAAGCTGGCTGTCAGCACGTTGGCCGGTGCCATGCTCATGGTCACCGCCGCGTGTGGTGGTGGCACTGACAGCGGGACCGCCGCGAGTCCGGAGGCCTCGAAGTCGGGTCTCAAGGTCGGCCTCGCCTTCGACGTCGGAGGCCGTGGCGACAAGTCCTTCAACGACTCCGCCTACGCCGGTCTCGAACGTGCCCAGAAGGAACTCGGCGCGGAGATCAAGGACCTGAGCCCCGCGGGCGACGGCTCCAACCGCGGCGCGCTCCTCGAACAGCTCGCCCAGGCCGGCTACAACCCGATCATCGGCATCGGGTTCGCCTACGAGGCCGACGTGAAGAAGGTCGCCGCGGAATATCCCGACCTCCAGTTCGCGATCGTCGACAGCGGCTCCAGCGGCCCCAATGTCACCGGCCTGACCTTCGCCGAGCACCAGGGCTCCTACCTCGCGGGCGTCGCGGCGGCGCTCAAGTCGAAGTCCGGGCACATCGGCTTCGTCGGCGGCGTGAAGGGCGCGCTGATCGAGAAGTTCGAGGCGGGTTTCGTGGCCGGCGCCAAGGCCACCAAGCCGGACATCAAAATCGCTTCCGAGTATCTCGCCCCCGAGGGACAGTTCGACGGCTTCAAGGCGCCCGAGAAGGGCAAGGCCGAGGCCGAGAAGATGTTCCAGGACGGCGTGGACATCGTCTACCACGCGGCCGGTGACTCCGGCGTCGGCGTCTTCCAGGCGACGGTCGAGGCCAACAAGAACGGTGGCGGCAAGTGGGCCATCGGCGTCGACTCCGACCAGGCGCTGACCATCAAGGAAGCCGACCAGCAGAAGATCATCATGACCTCGATGCTCAAGCGGGTCGACAACGGCGTCTACGAGTTCATCAAGGCGTTCAAGGACGGTGCCAAGGGCGGTCAGACCGTCGCGTACGACCTCAAGGTCGACGGCGTCGGCCTGTCCACCACCGGTGACCACATCTCCGACGTGCAGGCCAAGGTCGACGAGGCCAAGGCGAAGATCGTCAGCGGCGAGATCACGGTCCCCGACAAGCCATGAGATCGTTTCGGCGCGGAACAGGGTAGGACCGCGCGCGAGACCGTGAGGGCCCGGGGAGCAGACCCAGCGTCCGCTCCCCGGGCTTCGCTCTATGGACAACCCTCCCTCAGGAGCACGCATTGTCGACGAGCTCGGACCCCCCTCCGGCGGCGCCACCCGCCGTCGAACTCGAGGGCATCACCAAGCGCTTTCCCGGAGTCGTGGCGAACCACGACATCCGGCTGACCGTCGAACCGGGCACCGTCCACGCGATCGTCGGCGAGAACGGCGCGGGCAAGTCCACCCTCATGAAGATCCTGTACGGCATGCAGAAACCGGACGAGGGAGAGATCCGCGTCAACGGCGAGCAGGTCGTCCTCGCCAACCCCGCCGACGCCATCAAACGCGGCATCGGCATGGTCCACCAGCACTTCATGCTCGCCGACAACTTCACCGTGCTGGAGAACATCGTCCTGGGCGCGGAGCCGACCAGGGCCGGTCGGCTGGACACCGCCTCGGCGCGCACCCGGATCAGGGACCTCGGCGACAGCCACGGCCTCCGAGTCGACCCGGACCGCCTGGTCGAGAACCTGGGCGTCGGCGACCGGCAGCGGGTGGAGATCCTCAAGGTCCTCTACCGCGGCGCCCGCGTCCTGATCCTCGACGAGCCGACGGCGGTCCTGGTGCCCCAGGAGGTCGAGGAGCTGTTCGCCAACCTGCGCGAGCTGACGGCCCAGGGCTTCACCGTGATCTTCATCTCGCACAAACTGGACGAGGTGCTCGGCATCGCCGACGCGATCACCGTGATCCGGCGCGGCACCACCGTGGCCCGCGTGCTGCCGGCCGAGGTGACGGCGCGCCAGCTCGCCGAGCTGATGGTGGGCAGCGAGCTGCCGACCCCCGAGACCCGTGAGTCGACGGTCACCGACCGGGTGGTGCTCGACGTGCGTGAGGCGTCCGTCCTCGGCGAGACCGGCCGGCCGGTGCTGCGCGAGGTGAGTTTCCCCGTGCACGCGGGCGAGGTCGTGGGCATCGCCGGGGTCGAGGGCAACGGGCAGTCGGAGCTGATCTCGGCCATCATGGGGCTCGCGCGGCTGAGCGGCGGGCAGGTGGTGTTCGAGGAGACCGACATCACCGGCTGGTCCACCCGGCAGCGGCGGCAGGCGGGAATCGGCTACATCCCCGAGGATCGCCATCGGGAGGGGCTGCTCCTGGAGTCGTCCATCTGGGAGAACCGGGTGCTCGGTCACCAGGGCGTGCCTCCCGCCCGCAAGGGGATCTGGGTGAACAGGAAGGCCGCGCGCAAGGACACCGCGCGGATCGTCCGCGAGTACGACGTGCGCACGCCGTCCATCGACACGCTCGCCCTGGCGTTGTCGGGCGGCAACCAGCAGAAGCTGATCGTCGGCCGCGAGATGAGCGGCACCCCGAAGTTCCTCATCGCCGCCCACCCGACCCGGGGCGTGGACGTGGGAGCCCAGGCCGCCATCTGGGACCATCTGCGCGGCGCCAGAACCGCCGGGCTGGCCGTACTGCTGATCTCCGCCGACCTCGACGAGCTGATCGGCCTGTCCGACACTCTCTACGTGATCTATCGCGGCCGCTTCGTGGCTCGCCTCGACCCCAGCCAGGTGACGCCTGAGCAGCTTGGTGGATACATGACCGGAGCCATCACCGAGGACGTCTCGTGAAAGACGGCGCGCTGCAACGCACTCTCCTCACCCTGGCCGGCGCCGTCGTCGCGGTGCTGCTCGCCTTCGTGGTCTCCAGCGCCGCGATCATCGTGGCCGGCGCCGATCCCGGCACCGCGCTGCTGGCGATGTTCGACTTCGGCGCCACCGACATCGCCGTGTCCAGCAGCATCGCGCTGATCCTCAACCGGGCGGTCCCGCTGTTCATCGCCGGCCTGGCGGTGGCCATCGGTTTCCGGATGAACCTCTTCAACATCGGCGTCGAGGGCCAGTACCGCGTCGCCGCGCTGACCGCGGCCTTCGTCGGCGGCCAGCTCGCGCTGCCCGCGCCCGTCCACCTGACGGTGATCATCGTGGTCGCGATGGTGGCCGGTGGCCTGTACGCGCTCATCCCCGCGCTGCTCAAGGTCTACCGGGGCGTGAACGAGGTCATCTCCACGATCATGCTGAACTTCATCGCGCTGAGCATGGCCGCCTACCTGGTGCGCGGACCGCTGAGCGGGCCGCGCGACGAGGGCCAGCTCACCACCTCCACCACCCCGTTGCCGGAGTCGGCCCAGCTGCCCAACGCCAACTTCCTGTTCGACCTGTTCGGGATGCCCGCCCCGCGCGGCGCGGGCCTGTGGGGCTTCATCATCGTCGCGGTCGTGGTGGGCGTGGTGATCTGGGCGCTGCTCTCGTTCACCAGGTTCGGGTTCGAGCTCAAGGCCAGCGGCCTCAACGCGACCGCCGCGCTGGCCTCCGGGGTGAACCCCAAGACGATGGTCATCTCGGCCATGGTGCTGTCCGGCGCGATCGCCGGCCTGATCAGCATGCCGGAGATCCTCGGCCGCAGCTTCGCCTACGGCACGGGCTTCACACCCGGTCTCGGCTTCCTCGGCATCGCGGTCGCGCTGCTCGGCCGTAACCAGCCGGTCGGCATCGCGCTGGCCGCGCTGTTGTTCGGGTTCCTCGACCGGGCCTCCGCGCCGCTCCAGTTCGCCGACATCCCGCCGTCCGTCGTCACCATCATCCAGGGATCGATCGTGCTCATGGTCGTCATCGCCAACGAGGTCACCAGGCGAATCGCGTTGCGCTGGGAGGAACGCCGGGCGGCGGCCAGGCTCGCCGTACCGGTGAAGACGGGAGCGACGGCATGACCACCGTGGAGGCCGTCGGGACACGCCGGGTCCGCCGCTACCATCTGGCGCTGATCGGGGTCGCGCTGGCGATCGTCCTGCTGTCGCTGGTCCGCGTGCTCGCCGGCAGCACCGACCTGACCTCCTCGGGCACCTTCGCCATCGCGCTCGCCTTCGCCGTGCCCATCGGGCTGGCCGGGCTCGGCGGCCTGTGGGCGGAGCGGGCCGGGGTGGTCAACATCGGCCTCGAAGGCATGATGGTGCTCGGCACCTGGTTCGCCGGCTGGGCGGGCTACCAGTGGGGAGCGACGGCCGCCGTGGTCGCGGGCCTGCTCGGCGGCGCGCTCGGCGGGCTGGTGCACGCGATCGCCACGGTGTCCTTCGGGGTCGACCACATCATCAGCGGTGTCGCGATCAACCTGATCGGTCCCGGTGTCACCCGGTTCCTGTCCGAGGTGCTGTACGCCGAGGGGTCGCCCGCCAACGAGGCCGGGGCGGGCATCACCAGTTCGCCCACGCTGTCCTCGCCCGCGCCCGAGGTGAGCCTGCCGTTGTTCTCCTCGGGGTCCGACTGGCTGGGCAAACTGGAGAACACCCACTGGTTCCTGCTCTCCGACGTCGCCGGGATCCTGCGCGGCCTCACCCACGAGGTCAACGTGCTGATCATCGTGGCCGTCGCGCTGATCCCGCTGTCGTACTACGTGCTCTGGCGCACCGCCTTCGGGCTGCGGCTGCGCTCGTGCGGCGAGAACCCGTGGGCCGCCGAGTCGCTGGGCGTGAACGTCTACCTCACCAAGTACATCGCGGTGGTCATCTCCGGCGCGCTCGCCGGACTGGGCGGCGTGTTCCTCGTCTTCGTCGCGACCAAGTACGTCGAGGGCCAGACCGGCGGCCGCGGCTTCATCGGCCTGGCCGCGATGATCTTCGGCAACTGGCGGCCGGGGGGCCTGGCCGCCGGGGCGTCCCTGTTCGGTTACGCTGACGGTCTGCAACTACGCAGCTCGCAGGCCGTCACGGGGTTGTTCCTGCTCGGTGCGCTGCTGCTGATCCTCTACGTGGGCATGCGGCTGCGCCGCGGTCCCCTCGGGGACCAGGGGGCGGGTCACTACACCGTGGTGGGGCTCTCCGCGCTCGGTGCGGCCGTGTTCTTCTGGCTCTGGCTGACCGTCGAGGCGCTGCCCAGCGAGTTCGTGTTCATCACTCCGCACGTCCTCACGCTGCTGGTGCTCTCGGTCGCCTCGCAGCGGCTGCGGATGCCCAAGGCGGACGGCGTGCCGTATCGCAGAGGGGACCAGCATTGATCGCCTGGGACGTGCTCAGGGCCGCAGCGGTCGAGGCGATGAACCACGCCTACGCGCCCTACTCCAAGTTCCCGGTCGGCGCCGCCGCGCTGGTCGACGACGGCCGGATCGTGTCCGGCTGCAACGTCGAGAACGCCTCCTACGGCCTGGGGCTGTGCGCCGAGTGCGGGCTCGTCTCCGCGCTGCACGCCTCGGGCGGCGGCCGGCTGGTCGCCTTCACCTGTGTGGACGGGCACGAGGAGCCGCTCATGCCGTGCGGCCGGTGCCGCCAGCTGCTGCACGAGCACGGCGGGCCCGAGCTGCTCGTCGAGACCGTCGACGGGCCGAAGCGGCTGGGGGAGCTGCTGCCCTACGCCTTCGGGCCCGACGACCTGACCAGAGGGGCCTGATTGGACGCCATCGACGTCATCGTCACCAAGCGCGAGCGGGGGACCCTGTCCCGCGAGCAGATCGACTGGGTGGTCGGCGCCTACACCAGGGGCGAGGTCGCCGAGGAGCAGATGTCGGCGCTCGCCATGGCCATCCTGCTCAACGGCATGGACCGCGGTGAGATCGCCGGCTGGACCCAGGCGATGATCGACTCGGGTGAGCGGATGGACTGGTCGGCGCTCGACCGGCCGACGGCCGACAAGCACTCCACCGGCGGCGTCGGCGACAAGATCACCCTCCCGCTGGCCCCGCTGGTGGCCGCCTGCGGCGCGTACGTGCCGCAGCTCTCCGGTCGCGGCCTGGGGCACACCGGGGGCACGCTCGACAAGCTGGAGTCGATCCCCGGCTGGCGGGCCTCGCTGTCCCAGGAGGAGATGCTCGGCGTGCTCCGTACGGCGGGCGCCGTCGTCTGCGCGGCGGGCGGCGGGCTCGCCCCCGCCGACCGGAAGCTCTACTCCCTGCGCGACGTCACCGGCACCGTCGAGTCGATCCCGCTGATCGCCTCGTCCATCATGTCCAAGAAGATCGCCGAGGGCACCGGCTCGCTGGTGCTCGACGTGAAGGTCGGCTCCGGCGCGTTCATGAAGACCGTCGAGCGGGCCCGCGAACTGGCCACGACCATGGTCGAACTGGGCACCGACGCGGGCGTGCGCACCGTCGCCCTGCTCACCGCCATGGACCGGCCCCTCGGCCGCGCCGTGGGCAACGCCCTGGAGGTCGCCGAGTCGGTCGAGGTGCTCGCCGGCGGCGGACCCGCCGACGTGGTGGAACTGACCGTACGGCTGGCCCGCGAGATGCTGGCCGCCGCGGGCGTCTCCGGCAAGGATCCCGAGGTGGCGTTGAAGGACGGCTCCGCCATGGACGCCTGGCGTCGCATGATCATCGCCCAGGAGGGCGACCCCGACGCGCTGCTGCCCCGGGCCGCGGAGACCATGGTGGTCACCGCGCCCGCGTCCGGCGTGCTGTCCCGCCTCGACGCCTACGCCGTGGGCCTGGCCGCCTGGCGGCTGGGCGCGGGCAGGGCGCGCAAGGAGGACCCGGTGTCCTTCGGCGCGGGCGTCACCCTGCACGCCAAGCCCGGTGACCTGGTCCGGGCCGGCGCACCCCTGCTGACCCTGCACGCCGACGAGACCGCCCGCTTCGACCGGGCCCTCTCAGCCCTGGCAGGAGGCTACGAGATCGCCCCGGCGAGCGACCCCACCCTGCTTCCCCTGGTCATCGACCGAATCGCCTAGACCGACGCGGCGTCCGCAAACCTCCGCCGGGGTCCAAGAGGCTCCGACCTCGGCGAACACGACTCCCGGAGCCGACGGACACCGCACGGGCCGCGTTGGCCGACTTCTGACCGTTGCGTTCACGATTCCCGGAGCCGACGGACGCCGCACGGGACGTGCTGGCCGACTTCTGACCGCTGTGTTCACGACTCCCCGATAGCCGGTGGACGCGGACGCCGCACGGGACGTGTTGGCCGACTCCTGACCGTTGCGTTCACGACTCCCGGAGCCGGTGAACCCGGATATCGCACCGGCCGCGTTCGGAACCGAAGGAGCCACGTCACCTCTGGCCGTGACGGCGCTCAGCCACCCGCGCCTGAGTAGCGTTGACCCCGCGGGGCGTCACTGGCGACGGCGGGTGGCGTTTCGGTGGCGGGCCGTAATATCTACGCGGCGAGGCGGGTGAGGTGGTGGGCGAGGACGGTGCGGTGGGTGGGGAGTGCGGCGTCGTGTTTGCTGCGGCCCTGTTCGGTGAGGCAGACGAAGACGCCCCGGCGGTCCTGGTCGCAGACGGTCCGGCTGACCAGGCCGGCCCGGTCGAGGCGGGTGATCAGCCGCGACAGGGCGCTCTGGCTCAGGTGGACGGCGTCGGCGAGTTCCTGGACGCGGTATTTCGGATGGCCGCCCTCGACCATGCGATCGAGCACCTCGAACTCGCTGGGGCCCAGGCCGTGCTTGTCGTTCAGCTCGCGTTCGAGCGCACACCAGACCTCGGCGTGCTGTGCCAGCAGCCGACGCCACGCTGTGACCACCGCGTCCTCGCTCACAGCCCGGATTGTACCATGCATGAACATTAGATGCACAGGCATAAATTGTTGGCGCATTAGATGCAGATGCATGTAATGTCTCCGGCATGCCTTCTTCGTCACCCATCCCGACTACCGCCGAGCGCTGGGACCCGCGCCTCTGGGGCGCGCTGACCGTGCTCTGCGGTGTCGTATTCCTGGACGCGCTCGACGTTTCGATGGTGGGCGTCGCCCTGCCTTCCATCCAAGCCGAGCTCGGCATGACCACGTCCTCCCTGCAGTGGGTGGTCAGCGGCTACGTGCTCGGGTACGGCGGTCTGCTGCTGCTCGGGGGCCGGACCGCCGACCTGCTCGGCCGCCGCGGAGTCTTCCTGATCGCGCTCGCGGTGTTCGCGTTCGCGTCACTCCTCGGCGGCCTGGTCGACGACGGCGCCCTGCTGATCGCCGCCAGGTTCGTCAAGGGGATCAGCGCGGCCTTCACCGCCCCGGCTGCCCTCTCCATCATCACCACGACCTTCGCCGAGGGCCCCGCCCGCAACAAGGCCCTCAGCATCTTCACCGCCTGCGGAGCGAGCGGCTTCTCGCTCGGCCTGGTGCTGTCGGGACTGCTGACCGAGATCGGCTGGCGGTGGACCTTCCTCATGCCGGTGCCGATCGCCATCATCGCGTTGATCGCCGGACTGAAGCTGCTGCCCCGCCACAAGGGCGAGCGCGCCACCGGCGGCTACGACCTGATCGGCGCCGCCACGATCACCGGCTCCATGCTCCTGCTGGTCTACGGGGTCGTCGAGGCCCCCGCCGCCGGCTGGGTCTCGCTCCAGACGCTGGGCACCCTCGGCGGCGCGCTGGTGCTGCTCGGCGTCTTCGTGGCGGTCGAGTTCAGGGTCAAGCACCCCCTGGTACGGCTCGGCATCCTGCGTTCGGGGCCGCTCGTCCGGGCCAACCTCGGACTGGTGATCCTGTTCGGCTCCTACGTCGGCTTCCAGTTCGTGGCCATGCAGTACTTCCAGAACCTGCTGCACTGGTCGGCGCTGGAGACCGCGCTGGCGTTCCTGCCCGCCGGCCTCATCGTCGCCCTGAGCTCCACCAAGATGGGCGACCTCGCCGACCGGTTCGGCACCCAGCGGTTGATCGCGATCGGCGCGGCGGCCCTCGCCGGCGGGTACACGATCTTCCTCGCGGTCGACGAGAACCCCAGCCTCGGCGCCATGATCATCCCGGGCATGGTGCTGCTCGGCATCGCCTTCGGCCTGTCCTTCCCGTCGCTGAACATCCAGGCCACCAACGGCGTGGTGGACGACGAACAGGGACTGGCCTCCGGGCTGCTCAACACTTCGGGCCAGGTCGGCGGCGCGGTCGTGCTCGCCATCGTCACGGGCGTGCTGACCTCCACGACCGGCGCCCCCATCGTGGGCATCCGCGCCGCGATCGGAGTCTCGGCCGTGCTGGCCGTGGCCGGCTTCGTGATCGCGCTGACCGGCCTGAGGTTCCGGCGCAGCGCGCCCGAGGCCGTGGTGGACGAAAAAGTTCTGGAAACCGTGTGACCTGAGAGACGGCTCCTGCACCTTCGGGTGCGGGAGCCGTTCCATGGGGCTGAACCGCGGGGCCGACGGGTATTCAACCGGCATGACCGGCACGCGGATCATCATCGCTCTCGTTCTGCTCCCGCTGCTCGCCGCCTGCGGCGGCGGGGGAGACACCGCACGACCCGTCCCGGACGCGCCCGCGGCGATCCCCGCGACCACGTCCGCGACGTCGCCCGTCAGATCGCCGGCCGCGCTCGGCCCGCCCACCGGGACCGAGGAGGTCGAGGTGACGCACGCGACCAGCGCTCAGCCGCTGGTGAAGCGGGCCAGGTTCGCCGGTCACGCCGGATACGACCGGGTGGTGATCGACATCGACGGCGAGGTGCCCGGATACACCGTCCGCTGGGTGGACGAGCTGGTCCACGACGGCTCGGGAGAGCCGATCGCCGTCAAGGGCGGCGCCTACCTCCAGGTCTTTCTCACCCCCGCCAACGCCCACACCGAGGACGGCTCGGCCACCTGGACCGGCGGGCCGATCTTCTCGGCCGACCTTGCCAACGTCCGGAAAGTCGTCAAGACCGGTGACTTCGAGGGCGTCGTGAGCGTCGGCATCGTCCTGGACCACCGCGCCGGATTCCGGGTACTCGAACAGAAGAGCCCCAGCAGACTGGTTATCGACGTCGCACACTGACAGGCTGTCCGGGTGGGAAGACTCATCGAAACCGCTACCCGGATCCCGGTGCCGGGCGGCAAGGTAATCGACGAATACGCCGGGCGGGTCAACACCGGAGACGAACGTGTGTCCGTCGCGCACATGGTGGCGCCGGCCGGGTGGTCGGAACCTCCGCAAACGCCGGAGTTCGCCGAATACACTCTCGTGCTGCGCGGCAGTGTGCTCGTCGAGCACGACGGCGGCACCACCGAGGTGGCCACCGGGCAGGCGTTCGTCAGCGAACCGGGCGAGAAGATCCGTTACAGCGCCGGTCCGAGGGGCGCCGAATATGTCGCGGTCTGCCTCCCGGCCTTCGCACCGGACACCGCCCATCGGGAAGCCTAAGATGTCAGGATGAGCCAGCTGCCCACCCTAGACGCGATACGGCGAGCCCCGAAGGTGCTGCTCCACGATCACCTCGACGGGGGGCTCCGCGCCGAGACGATCGTGGACCTGGCCCGCGCCTCCGGCTACGACCGGCTGCCCACCAACGACCCGGCGGACCTGCGCGTCTGGTTCCAGGAAGCGTCCGACTCCGGCTCGCTGGAGCGCTACCTGGAGACCTTCGAGCACACGGTCGGCGTGATGCAGTCACGGGAGGCGCTGGTCCGGGTCGCGGCCGAGTGCGCCGAGGACCTCGCCGACGACGGCGTCGTCTACGCCGAGGTCCGTTACGCCCCGGAGTTGCACACCTCCGCCGGGCTCTCCCTCGACGAGGTCGTCGAAGCCGTGCTCGAAGGCTTCAGACTCGGCTCGCAGGGCCGTACGATCAGGGTCGGGTCGCTGCTCACGGCCATGCGCCACCAGGCGCGGTCGCGGGAGATCGCCGAGTTGGCGGTCCGCTACCGCGACGTGGGCGTGGTCGGGTTCGACATCGCCGGCGCCGAGGCCGGCTACCCGCCCACCCGGCACCTCGACGCCTTCGAATACCTCCAGCGCGAGAACGCCCACTTCACCATCCACGCCGGTGAGGGCTTCGGCCTGCCGTCCATCTGGCAGGCCATCCAGTGGTGCGGCGCCGACCGCCTCGGGCACGGCGTGCGCATCATCGACGACATCGCCGTCTCCGGCGACGGCGAGGCCAAGCTGGGCGGGCTCGCCGCCTACGTCCGCGACAAGCGGATCCCGCTGGAGATGTGCCCCACCTCCAACCTGCAGACCGGCGCCGCCCCCTCCATCGCCGAGCACCCCATCGGGCTGCTCCGCCGCCTGCACTTCCGGGTGACCGTCAACACCGACAACCGCCTGATGAGTGGCACCACGCTGTCCCTGGAGTTCGCCAAGCTCGCCGAGGCGTTCGGCTACGACTGGGATGATCTGCTGTGGTTCACGGTGAACGCGATGAAGTCCGCCTTCATCCCGTTCGACGAACGGCTCGCCCTCATCAACGGCCTGATCAAGCCCGGTTACGCGCAGCTCAAATGGGCGGTGCAGGCGCCGTGAAACAGGTCTACCGGTCGAAGGCCGCCCAGGTGCTCGGCTGGATCTGGGTGGTGTTCGCGGCCGTGATGGGCGTCGACCTGGTCGTGCGTTACAACGGCGCGCCCTCCCTGGTCGCCGCCGCCGTCCTGGCCGTGCTCACCGCCCTCATCGTGGTGACCTCCCTGCGCCCCGCCACCATCGTGCGCGAGGACGGCGCACTCATCCGCAACCCCTTCCGTGACACCTTCATCCCGTGGGCCGCCATCGACGACGTCCGCGTCTCCCACGCCATCACGATCGGGTACGGCGAGCAGACCGTCCGCTGCTGGACCCCCCAGTCCTCCGCCCGCGAACGCGCCTCCGCCGTACGCCGCAGCACCTCCTCCGTCCGCAAGGGGCGCTTCCAGAGCGAGCCCAGCCGCACCCGGGGCGAACAGTCCGCCCTTGAGGCCATGACCGGCCGCACCCACGCCGACTTCGTCGCCGACCAGCTGACGGAGAAGATGGAGGCGGCCCATCGCAAGGCCGGCGGCACCGAGACCCCCGCTCCCCGCACCACCTGGTCCCTCCCCACGCTCGTCCTGTGCGCGGCCACCCTCGCCCTGGTCGTCGCAGCCTTCCTCGTCTCCTGACCGCCCCTGACCGCCTCCGCCTCCGCGGAGCCGGTCCCGTAGCCGCGCGGGTGGTGGTCGCGGCCACTGATTAATGTCAGGCGTATGGACATTGATCAGGCGATGGACCTGGACCTCGGCCGGATCGCGGAAGCCGCGAAGACGATCGACCCGGTGTTCTCGAACACGCCGCAGTACGTCGACGAGCAGCTCAGCGCACGCCTCGGGCATGAGGTGCTGGTCAAGGTGGAGACCGTCAACCCGCTGCGCTGCTTCAAGGGGCGCGGCGCGGACTTCCTCATGAGCGGGCTGACCCCCGACCGCCGCGTGGTCTGCGCGTCCTCGGGCAACTTCGGCCAGGCGATGGCGTACGCGGGACGGGCCCGTGGCATCCCGGTCGCGGTCTTCGCCAGGCCCGGCATCAACCCTGCGAAGAAGGCCAGGATCACCGCCCTGGGCGCCGAGGTGATCACGGTGGAGGGCGATTTCCGTGCGGCGGCCCGTGCGTACGCGGCCGCGCGTCCGGACCGGCTCTACATCGCCGATGGGAGGGAACCCGCGGTGGCCGAGGGCGCGGGCACGATCGGCCTGGAGCTCATGCGGTCGGGCCCGTTCGACGCGATCGTGATCCAGGTGGGCGACGGCGCACTGATCAACGGCGTCGCCCGCTGGGTCAAGGCGCACGCGCCGGCGACCCGGATCATCGGCGTGTGCGCCACCGGCGCGCCCGCGCTGGCCGAGAGCTGGCGTACCGGCCGGGTGGTCCACGCCGAGCCGGACACCATCGCCGAGGGCATCGACATCGACCAGCCGGTGCCGGAGTCCGTACGCCGGATGCGGACGCTGGTCGACGACATGGTGCTGGTGGACGATGGCGCGATGATCGCAGCCGCCGACCTCGTACGGGTCGCTCTCGGCCTGGTCATCGAGCCGGCCGGCGCGGCCGGCCTCGCCGCGATCGCGGTGCACGACCTCCCGGGACGCCGTCTCGCCGCTATCCTGACCGGCGGCAATGTTCGGCCGGAGCCGCTCAGGGAGGCACCGTGACGGTCCTGCGGGTAAGCACACAGATGTGGCCGATGGAGTCCTGGCCGAGGGCTGGCGGGCTGTGGCGCCAGGCGGAGGAGTTCGGATTCGACACCGCGTGGGTCGCCGACCACGTGGCCTGGCGCGGAAACACGCCATGGCACGACAGCTACGCCACGCTGGCCGCCGCGGCGGCGGTGACCACGCGAATCCGGCTCGGGACGCTGGTCACCTCGCCCAACTTCCGGCACCCGGTACCCACCGCGACCGCCGCCAAGACCATCGACGACATCAGCGGTGGCCGGCTCACCCTCGGCATCGGCTCGGGCGGAGTGAACCGGAACTCCGACGCCGGCATCCTCGGTGGCCCCGAGTGGCCGCCCGCCGAACGGGCCGACCGGTTCGCCGAATGGGTGGAACTGCTCGACCGGCTGCTCCGCGGGCCCGAGACGACCTACGAGGGCGCCTACTATTCGGCACGCGAGGTTCTCACCGCCCCCGGCTGTGTGCAACGCCCCAGGGTCCCGTTCGCGATCGCGGCCACCGGTAGCCGCGGGATGCGACTGGCCGCCCGGTACGGCGACATGTGGGTCACCAACGGGAACCAGCGGATGCCGGACCAACCACAGCGGGCCGTACGCGAGCAGGTGGAGGCGTTGCACGAGGCCTGCGCGGCCGAGGGACGTGACCCCGCCCAGCTCCGGCGCCTGCTGCTGACCGGCTTCACCGATGAACCCTGGTGCGAATCCCTGGCTGCCTTCCAGGACCTCGCGGGCCGCTACGGCGAACTCGGCATCACCGACATCGCCCTGCACTGGCCCCGGCCCGACAGCGCCTGGGCCGCCGACATGAACGTCTTCGAGGCCATCGCCCGATCCATGTCCGAGTAATCCGGCCGGCCACCCCCACCGCCGGCCGGAGAAACGAGGACGATCCGCTCTAGGACGACGATCTGCGTGTGACCTCTCTCACTGGCGGAGGAGATGGCCCACGTGCCTGTCGTCGCGGCGGCCGGCCCGGTGCGCTGGAGTGGCGTCGACCCGCGGACGCCGGCTGCCTACGGCGGCCGGGCGTGCCGTACGAGTGCGTGGTCGCCGTGCGCTGCCCTCACCGGGCCGCCGAAAGTCCCCCGGTTGCCGGCGACGGTCGTCGGCCCCCTGCACTGCCGGCGGTCGGCGTCGTTCGCAGGCTCGGTGCGTGGTCAGGGGCGCCAGGCGTCGAGGAGGTCCTCCGGGGTGATCGGTGTCGCTTCGGTGGTCGTCGTTCCGCTGCGGGAGACGGCGAACAGGGGGGTCGAGGTGTCGCCGCCGGGGAGGCGGGAGACGTGGGCGATGAGTTCGCGGAGGTCGTGCTGGTCGAAGGGGCGGTTCTCCAGCCACTTGATCGACCCGGCCATTGTGATCTTCTTCGCGATCGGTTCGCGGTCGGCGCCGATGATGTCGATCTCTGGATCATTGCTTCGCGTCCAGTAGCCGCCGACGGCCGCTGTCCCTTCGGGGATGACCTCTCCGGACATGCGGCGAAGGGATTCGCGGATGACCGGCTCCACGGCGGTCCCGCGCCAGGACGTCCACATCCGGCGTATCCGATCCAGCACGAGATCACCTCTGTCCCGCTCGATCTCCGTCAGGTGCGGCCCGATGAAGGCGAGCCAGAATCGCAGATGCGTGTCGGCGACGTGGTACCGGGTCTCGCGGGAGGGCCGGGTCGACAGTGGCAGCTCGGCGACGATCATCCGCTTCTCCAGGAGAAGTTGCAGAGCGCGGTTCATCGACGTGCTGGGTATGCCGCCGGACGCCTGCGCGATCGCCGAGCGAGTGCGCTGCCCCGACCCGATCGCCGTCAGCAGCGTCCGAGCCTGCGCATCGGGGGGAAACTCGGCGGCGAGGGCACGTTCCCCGCTCACCACCAGGGCCGAGGTGGAATCGATCAGGGCGTTCTGCAGGTAGTCGAAGACGGACTCGCCCGGCCTCCATTCCTCACAGATCATCGGTAGCCCACCCGAGATCAAGTGAGCGTCGAACGCCTCGGCGGCAGGCAGCCGCAGCTTCTCGGACACGTCGGAGGGGGTGAGCGGTGCGACCACCATCTCGGTGGCCCGCATGTAGAAGGGCCGGTCGTAGGCGTTGATCGCCTCCATCATCGATAGGTCCGAGCCGATCAGGAGGAGAAGGACCGGGATCCGAGAGAACTCCCGGTCGAACAGCCTCTGCAGCTTGCTTTCCAGGTAGGGGTCGCCGGTGATGAGGTAGGGCAGCTCATCGATGACGACGATGCTCGGCGTCTGTCGCGGAAGCGCGCTGGCGAGAAGATGGAGGGCCGCCTCCCAGCTCTCGGTCGCCTGATCGGCGAAGCTCGCGGCACCGGGCAGGTTGGACTCCGCCGCGTCGGTGAGAAACTTGGTCAACTGCGTCTTGAGAGTCTCATGGACAGCGGTGAAGTACAGGTAGGGAACGTCCGCCCGCCGGATGAACTCCTCCGCCAGCCGTGACTTGCCGACCCGGCGGCGTCCGCGCATGAGGATGGCCCGCCCCGGCCGATCGACCGTTCCTCCGTCTTTTACCCGCTCGAACAGCCGGCCCAGTTTGGCCAGCTCCCGTTGCCGCCCAATGAAGCCCTCCACTGATACCTCCAACTGTGGTAGTACCAAATTTGGAAGCACCAAATTTGGCACTATCACTGAAGGATATGTCATCGCTGGTTGTCTGGTGGTGGGAGTTGGCGGGGTGCCACCGGGTCAGCCGCTGACCCGTCGGACGACGCGGAGGAGATACTCCCTGCGGTTGAGGGGATCATGGTCGGATCTCGGCCGGGTCGGGACCGTGTCGTGGACCGGCTGGTAGTGGTCGAAGGCGCACTCCAGCACACCCTCGCCGCTGGTCAGCGAGGGGAGCCGCCGCTCCAGCGCGTGCACCGAAGCGGCCGGGACGACACCCTCCACCAGGTACGACGAGCCGCGTGTCGCCGACGAGCGCGGTACGGCGCGCAGCCGGGCCAGCACGGGCAGCACCGAGCCGTACGCCTCCACCGGGATGTCGAGGCGGAAGTGGTGCATCGGCTCGTGCACCTTTGTCCCGGCCTGCCGCAGCGCGCTCATCAGGACCAGCGGAGTCAGGAGGCGGAAGTCCCCGGCGGTGCTCGACATGCTCTTGTCGAAGACGCCGTGCGCGCTGCTCTGTCGTGGCGCGTAGCCGGAGTGCGTCAGGGTGACCACGCAGTCGATGACCTCCCAGCCGTGGAGCCCCTGCCGAAGGGTCTCCCTGACGGTCTCCTCGACTGCCTTGATGAACGAGAACGGCATGGACCCGAGTTCGACCTCTAGCCCGAAGTCCACGCCCGTCCCGATCGGCGCCGGCTCGATGCGCAGCCCGACCGTCGCGAGGAACGGGTTGGACTCGGCGGACATGATCTCGGCGGCGGCTCCGGTGCCGACCGGCCGTTCGATGTGGATGGTCGTCGTCTCCCGGAAGGTGACGTCGATGCCGAAGTCGTTCGCCAGCGTCGCCTGGATGACCTCCTTCTGCACCTCGCCGTAGAGCGACACGGACGTCTCCTGGCGAAGATCGTCCTGCCGTAGGTCGATCAGCGGGTCCTGCTCGGCGAGCTGGGTGAGCGCGAGGTGCAGCGCGCCCTTGTCGGCGGGGCGGCAGGGGGCGACGACCGTTTCCAGAGTCGGCGGGGAGAAGTGGTGGCCGCCCGCGGACGTCGTGCGCGGCACGCCGATCGCGTCGCCGATGCGGATGTCGCCGAGCCCCCAGAGCCTGCCGATCCGCCCGGCGGCGACCGAGTCGCGCGAGACGTCCGAGCCGTGCTCGAAGACGCTGATCGCGGTGACCTTCCCCTCCTCGTCCCCGCGGAAGCGCAGCCGGTCCCGCACGCGCACCGTGCCCGCGAACAGGCGGACATAGGCGATCTTCTCCCCGGCAGGGCCACGTTCGACCTTGAAGACGGTCCCCGAGACCGGCCCGCCGGCATCGCCTTCGGCCGCGGGCAGCAGCTCGGTGATGCCGGCGATCAGCGCGTCCACGCCCGCACCGGTGATCGCCGAGCCGAAGAACACCGGATGCACCAGCGCCCGCCTGGCCTGCGCCGCCAGCTCGTCGCGCAGCCGGGGGTAGGAGAGCGCCGTCTCGTCGTCGACGTACGCGGCGAGCAACGCGTCGTCGTGGTCGGCCAGCAGGCCGAGCAGCCGGGACGTGAAACCGGCGTCGGCGGCGTCGTAGGGCACGGAACGCGCGGCGCGGGTGCCCAGTCCGTCGGCCGAGCCCATCGCGATGCTCGGCGCGGCCAGCTTCCCGGTGATGCTCCGCAGTACGTGCCCGTACCCGGCGCCGCTGCGGTCGATCTTGTTCACGAAGATGAGTGTGGGGATGCGCAGCCGCTGGAGCGTGCGCATCAGCACGCGGGTCTGCGCCTGTACGCCCTCCACGGCGGAGACGACCAGCACCGCGCCGTCGAGCACGTTCAACACTCGTTCGACCTCGGCGATGAAATCCGGATGGCCGGGTGTGTCGATCAGGTTGACCGTGACGTCGTCGATCACGAAGGAGGCGACGGCGGACTTGATGGTGATGCCGCGTTGCCGTTCCAGCGCCAGGGAGTCGGTCTGGGTGCTGCCGTCGTCGACGCTGCCGATCTCGTCGATGACACCGGCGGCGTGCAGCAGCCGCTCGGTCAGGCTCGTCTTGCCGGCGTCAACATGCGCCAGAATTCCTAGATTCAGCGTTCGCACTAAGCGTCATATCCTCGGTATTGGTGGCAATTACCTCCTGAATGGACATGAACGCAGCACGCATAATCGTGGCTCCTTAGTCGTCGTCGAACTGTCGTGGGGCAGTGAATCAGGCCGCAGCCCACGAGGCAACCGATTTACCGATCCCATCGACTGACGGCCCTGGCCTCACCTACGGGCCGGATGGCTCCCTCGCACCCGCTCCCCGTACGCCGGTGCTGGTCATCGAACAGGCACGGGCGGAACCGAAGACACACTCCGACGATTCGGCGTGACGGTGGCCGGCCACGCGCGCTGGAGTGGCGTGGGTCCACGGACGTCGGCCACCTGCGGCGGGTGGCGCCGGGGTGGCTTGCCGTACGGGACGGACTGCGGGTACGAACCAGGGTGAGCACCCACCGGGACGACTATCTGTGGGGCGGGCACTTCTGGTCGCCGTCGTACTTCGCCGCTTCCTGCGGCGGCGCACCCCTATCGATCATCGAGGAGTACATCGAGAACCAGAAACGCCCAGGCTGAGCCGCTCCCGAACGTTGCCCGTCACGACACCGCTCGGCCCTTGGCGGGCCTCCCGCGCTGCCGTTTCCTCCCGGGCGTGAACGCCCGGGGGTTCAACGACAGACCACTCTGAAGATGCGCCCGACAGTGCTCAGGGCGGTGCGCATCATGGCGACGTACCGCTGGGCCATGTCGACCAGGCGGGGCAGCAACTGGGGGGTGGTGACGGCGGCGATTCCGGCGGCGACGGCGACTCCGGCGAGGAGGCCCGCGACCCACTCGACGGTGTCCCGTGCGACCCGCAGGCTGTCCGCGGTGCTGGTGAGACGGTTGGCGAGGTCTCCCGCCTCCGGCAGGGCGCCTTCGCGGCCGGTCACGAAGGTGTGCATCGCGTCGGCCGCCGGCCCTTCGTTGAATCGCGCGAGCCGGTACGCGTTCTCACCGTCGAAGGCGAGTTGCCGGTGGTAGGCGGCGGCGGTGTCGATTTCCGTGATGTGGTCGTCGAGGAGAGCGAGGTCCGGCAGCGGAGGGACCCCGAGCAGGCCGAGGCCGGGGACGACGGCGGGGTCCGACAGCACTCTCAAGGCCGGGCCCTGACGACGTTCCTGACGTTGGCGTGCTCGGTGTTCGTGTTCCTGCCGGCCATGACGACCTGTCCGGCACCGATGTGGCGGAGGTCCTCGCCGAGCCGCTCGCAGCCGTTCAGCAGCGTGCTCCTCAGCTCCTGATAGGGATGGGCGAACTCCTCGTACGGCAACGGGAACGCATCGCCCCACCGGCTCCGCAGCCCCTCGGCGAACTCGGCGTACTCGCCGGCCAGGATCTGGAAGCGCCGGTCCGAGGTGTCGATCGCCACACCGGTATCGATCATGTCTGCCTGCCGTCCAGGTGCCGTAGCGTCTCTTCGAGTGTCGCGGTCAGTCGTTCGAAGTCACGGTTGGCGCGGATCTCCATCTCGTCCAGACGCCCGACCAGGGCCGCCGGCTCAGTTCCCGCGGCAGGAGGTTCGTCCGGGGCGACCTGACTGAGCCGATCCCGTTGCGCGGTCCGTACGGCGGACACGATGTGTTCGGCCAGCGGCTCCGAACCCAGTCGCAGCGCGCGCGGGTTCAGGCGGAGGACCGCGAGCAGCCCGTCGGCGCCTACCTCGGCACTCACCAGCCCGCCGGCGGCCTCACCGACTCCGCGGACCTCGTCCTCACCGTCAACGACGTCCACTCACAACCTCCCGGAACATGTTGCCGCAGCCTCCCATACAGTGATCAAGCAATGGCTCTCCAACTCCCAGCCGGTGCTCGCCCGAGTCCAGTTCCCCGCAGGAGACCAGGCCCGGACGGATCCGTGTGGGGCCAGGCGCTCTGATCAGCCGCAGTGCCCCCAGCGTGATTGCCACCACACATAGCCGGCGAAGCCTTTGTCGCCGTAGTGGCCCTGCCACTGGATGCATTCGCCTTTGGCTTTGATCTTCGACGGGCCGGCGTAGGTTGAGTAGTAACCAAAGTCCCAGTCGCTATGGTTGTAGCTCCTGATCCCGGTACCGACCTTCTTGCGGTCGGGCTTGTCCTTCCAGGTGACCACGCAGTTGGTGGTGCCGTTGTACATCAGGTAGATGACGGCTTTGCCCAGGTCGTGCTTGTCGACTACGCGGTAGGAGCCGCCGCCGCATGCCCCGATCGGCGACGATGCCGCCATAGCCGGGCTGCCGGTGGCGAAGGTTCCGGCAAGCGCGGCCACAGTGGCGAGCGCGAGCGCGGCTCCCTGCTTGAATCTGCGCACAGAAAATCTCCTGACGGGTAGTCGTCCGGTGGAGCGAAAGCTTCTACAGCCGCTCAGGCATGCCGGTTGGCAGGCGTCGATGAGCGCACACCCTTGTAGTCGCCATGACAGAAGGTGACCGGTTGGGCCGGATCCATCGCAGAGGTCGTCGAGTTCCACGGTCTCCGAGGGGCCACAATCGATCAACTGCGTACATGTTATACATACACGTTATGTAGTGGTCAAGAGGATGTAACCTCCTGTTCTCATCGGCGGTCGTCCTTTCGGCGCGAAACATCCGTTCGCGCAGGTGAGATCCGCTGGCCCCCGCTGCTTGAACCCGCGGAACGCCGTTCTCCTGCGGTCCCATCGCCCGGTCGTGATCGTCTCTCGCGGAGCCGGCCGCCGGGGGAGGCCCGGCTCTGGGATGGTGATCGGGTCGGAGCGCCGGCCGTACCACCACAGCCCGCACGATGTGACGATCAGTTGTGCCCGGCGGTGACGTCGAGGTCGCGCGGGACGAGCCACCAGACGGTGAGCGCGGCGACGAGCATGAGCACGCCACCGGCCAGCCCGGTCATCCCCAACGACAGGGTGAACGCCGCCCTGGCCTGCTGGGCCAGGTCCGCTCCCGCGGCTCCCGCCTGGTGGGCGACCTCGATCGCGGCGGCCAGCGACTCGCGGGCGGCCTCACCCGAGGCGGAAGACGGCAGCGCCCCCCGGTACACGGCGGCGGCGAGGCTGCCCAGCACCGCGACGCCGAGCACGCCGCCCAGCTCGTAGCCGGTCTCCTCGATCGCGGCGGCGCTGCCCGCCTTCGCCGGGGGCGCGCCTGCCATGATGACCGCCGAGGCGATCGCCAGCGAGCCCATGCCCAGCCCGGTCAGCAGCAGCGACACGGCGATCCACGGATAGGTGGCGGGTGCGGCGTACAGCACGCCGAACCCCAGCCCGGATATCGCCAGCCCGCCGGCCAGCACCGGGCGCGCCCCGAAACGCGCTGCCAGCAAGGGCGCCAGCGGCGACAGCACCAGCGCGCCCAGCGCGCTCGGCAGCAGTCGCACGCCGGTCTCCAGCGGGGAGTAGCCGTGTACGAGCTGCATCCACTGCGCCATCAGCAACATCATCGCCGCCAACCCGATGGATGTGGTCAGCGCGGTGATCGTGCCCGCGGTGAACGGCCGGCTGTGGAACAGGCGGATCTCCAGCAGCGGATCGGCCCTGTTCAGGCAGCGCCGTACGAACCAGGTGAGGGCCACCACGGCGACGGCGAGGGCGACCCACGGGCCGATGTCGGCTGGGCCGTCCTTGCCGAACTGCTTGATCGAGTAGACCAGCGCGACCATCCCGATGATCGACAGCACCGTGGCGAGGACGTCCCAGCGGCCCGGCCGTGGGCTGCGCGACTCAGGGAGCAGGAAGACACCGGCGATCACCGCCACCGCCATCACCGGAACATTCACCAGGAACGCCGCGTGCCAGCTGAAGTGCTCCAGCAGCAGCCCGCCCAGAATCGGCCCGAGCGCGCCGCCCAGGGAGGCCATCGCGGCCCAGACGCCCAGCGCGGTCGCCCGCTCCCCGGGGTCGGTGAACAGGGTGCGGATCATCGACAGCGTGGACGGCATGATCATTGCGCCGCCGACCCCGAGCAGCGCGCGCACCGCGATCACATCGCCGGATGAGCTGGTCCAGAGCACCGCGGCGGACGCCAGTCCGAACAGTGAGAAGCCGGTGAGCAGCATCTTCTTGCGGCCCCATCGGTCACCGAGCGCGCTGACCGTGACCAGCAGACCGGACAGCACCAGCGCGTAGACGTCCACCATCCACAGCAACTCGACCGAGCCGGGACGCAGGTCGGCCGAGATCGCGGGCAGGGCGACATTGAGGATGGTCATGTCCATGACCACCAGCAGCAGGCTCGCCGACAGTACCGTCAGCCCGGCCCACCGCTGCCGCCGCGAAGGACCGGTCTCCGCCGCCGGCCGGTCGGCGACGCACGTCATGCGCTTCCCGCACTCTGCGGACCGCCGCCGCTTCCCGGACCGCGCTCGCCGGCGCCGCTTTGAGTGCCGCGCTCGCCGGCGCCACGGAAGAAGGTCTCGTGCAGCACCCGGGGAAGGTCGCGCCGCGCGACGTCGCCCCGGTTCAGGCTTTCCCGTACGGCGAGCAGCAGGCCGTACACCGTGTTGCTGATCCACCGCACCGGCAGGTCGGCGCGCAGGACCCCGGCGCGCTGGGCCGCCTGGTAGAGCGCGAGCTCCCTGCCCTCCAGTTCGTCACTCCGTTCCCGCAGCTCGGGAACGGACATCCCCAGGTCGGTGAGCACGAAGCTGTACTCCTCGGCGGCGTCGATCAGGCCGCTCAGCATCTCGCTCAGAGCGGTGGTGATCACTGCTGGTTCCCCGGAGCGGACGGCCTCCTCGACTCCCGCTTTGACCTGGGCGTCTTTCCATAGATCCAGCGCGCGGTGGTTGAGTACGAGCAGCAGATCCTCTCGGCTGGTGAAGTGCCGATGCAAGGTGGCGCGGCTCACTCCGGCCGCCTCGGCGATGTCGGCGATCGACGCGGCCGGGTCGTGGTTGAGGTGCTGGATCGCGGCGACGATGATCTGATCGCGGCTCACAGCCATCAGTCAACTCCGTATCATTTGAGACATTTATGTCGCAAATGATACTTCATTGTGGATGCGTGCGGGGCTGTCAGGTGGTGGCGGCGTGCCGGAGTGCTTGCCGCCAGGGGGTTCGTTGGGCGACGTGGTGGCGTAGGGCGCGTGCTTGGCGGGGGAGGTTCCAGGTCACGGCCCCGGTGACGCGGCCGTCGGTGCTGTACAGGGCGGCGAATCGGTGGGCGGCGGTGTCGTCGGTGATGATGTGGAGTTCGGCGTCGCCGCCGGTGCGGCCGTACGCCTGGATCTTCACGTCGTACTGGTCGGTCCAGAAGTAGGGGACGGGTGCGAACGGGGTCGCCGCGCCGAGGAGGGTTCGCGCGGCGGCGGTGCCTTGGTCGGTGGCGTTCATCCGGTGTTCGACGCGCATGCGTCCGAGATGGGGATGGGGCCAGGAGGCGAGATCGCCGGCGGCGACGACGCCGGGGGCGGCCAGGCACGTCTGGTCGCATCGCACGCCGTCCGCCAGGTTCAGCCCGCTGCCGGTCAGCCAGCCGACCGCCGGTGTCGAGCCGATGGCCACCAGCACCAGATCCGCTGTGACGTGACCGCCGTCGTCCAGGTCCAGGCCGGTCACCCGGCCGTCGCGGCTGGTCAATCGGGTCACGGCAGTGCCGGAGCGGACCTGTACGCCGTGCTGGGTGTGCAACTCGGCGCACAGCTGCGCGACATGGTCGCCGAATTGACGGATCAGCGGGTTGGGCAGTGGATCGATCAAGGTGACGTCCAGGCCGAGTTCGCGGGCGACCGCGGCGACCTCCGATCCGAGGAAGCCGGCGCCGACGATGGCCACCGAGGTGGCGGCGAGGAGCCCGTCTCGCAGGGTGAGGGCGTCGTCGAGGGTGCGCAGCAGATGCACGCCGCCGAGTTCGTGTCCTGTGGGCAGTCGCCGGGGGGTGACTCCGGCGGCGATCACCAGCCCGTCGTAGGGCAGCACGGTGCCGTCGGCGAGGGCGAGTTCACGGGCGTCGGTGTCCAGGGCGACGGCGGCGACGCCGAGCAGCCAGTCCGCGCCCAGAGCGGTGAGGGCGTCGGGGCGGCGCAGCGTCACGCGGTCGGGTCGCCACGTGCCGCGCAGGATCTGCTTGGACAGCGGCGGCCGGTCGTAGGGCGGTCGCGACTCGGCGCCGACGATGGTCAAGGTGCCGGTGAAGCCGTTGTGGCGCAGGGCCTCCGCGGCGGTCAGTCCCGCCGCGGAAGCACCTACGACAACGATGCGAGAGGGTGTGGTCACGACTGGGTCAATGTGATCGCCAGGGCCGGGCAGATCCGCGCGGCCTCACGGACATCCTCGTGCCGCAGGGGGTCCGGGCTGTCGCTCAGCAGCACGACGATGCCGTCGGTGTCGCGCTGGTCGAACACCTCAGGGGCGATGAGCACGCACTGCCCCGAACCGGTGCACGCGTCCTGGTCGACGGTGACCTTCATGCGCTTTCTCCTTTCGTGTTCTACCAGGTGACGGGCAGGTCGCGGAGTCCGTAGAAGACCGCGTTGGGTTTGAAGGTCAGGTCCTCCTGCGGTACGGCCGGCGCCAGCGTGGGGATGCGCCGGAAGAGTGTGCCGAAGACGACCTGGAGTTCCACGCGCGCCAGCGGCTGGCCCAGACACTGGTGGGCGCCGTAGCCGAAGGCGACATGGTGGCGGGCATTGCGGTGCACATCGAGCGCGTCGGGGTCGGAGAAGGCGGCGGGGTCGCGGTTGGCGGTGCTCTTCACCGCGATGATGCCCTCGCCCTTGCGAATCGGCTGCCCGCCGATCACGAGATCCTCGCGTGCGACGCGGCGGGCCTCGGTGTGGGTGATGGACAGGTAGCGCAGGAGTTCCTCGACGGCCCCCGCCACCACGGCGGGGTCGCCGGCGTCGCGGATCGCGCTCAGCTGCCGCGGGTGTGCCAGCAGTACGGCCGTGCCCAGCGCGATCATGTTCGCGGTGGTGTCGTGCCCGGCCACCAGCAGGAGCTGACCCATCGTGGCGATCTCGCGCCTGGTCATCGCGCCGGTGCGGTACTGCTCGACGGCCAGCCTGCTCAGCACGTCGTCGCCCGGCTCCGCGCTCTTGCGGTCCACCAGCTCCTCCAGATAGGCGTTCAGCTCCTCGCTGGCGGCCATGGCGTGCGCGGGATCGCCCTCGTCCATGACGAGCTCGCCGGCCACCCGCTGGAAGAAGGCGCGGTCGGCGTACGGCACGCCCAGCAGTTCGCAGATCACCAGCGAGGGCACCGGGAGCGCGAACGCCTCCACCAGGTCGGCCGGGTTCGGGCCGGCGAGCAGGTCGTCGATGAGGCCGTCGACGATCCGCTGAATCGTGGGCCGCAACGCCTCGATCTTCTTGACCATGAAGTCCGCGGTCAGCCGTCGCCGGTGGGTGGTGTGCTCCGGCGCGTCCATCTGCATCAGCGTCTTCATCTGCGCGTCGCGCGCCTTGCTCACCGCGTTGGTGTGCGGGAAGCCCGGTTCGGCGACGTCGACGCTGATGCGCGCATCGGTGAGCAGCGCCCGTACATCGGCATAGCGAGTGACCATCCACGCGGAGCTGCCATCCCAGAGCCGCACCCGCGACACCGGCTCCTGCTCGCTGCGACGGCTCAGCTCCGGCGGCGGATCGAACGGACACCCCGCCGCACGGGGCATCGGGAACATCAGTGCCTGTGACAGGGCCTCAGTCAAGACATCTCCTTCGCATCGAACACGGTCATGGTTGAACTCGGGCAGGTTGCCGAGCAGACGATCGAAGCCCCACCCGTTGAGAGTCACGAGCGGGGGTGGTCGGCCGGTGCCGTACGGCCTGCACGATCCGCTGCGCGGGCGGTGACGGCGCCGATCGCGCAGATGGCCGCGAATCCGAACAGCGTGTATCGGGCCGAGTCGAGCATCGAGGGGCCGCCCAGGTTGACCAGGACGCCGGCGACCGCGGTGCCGAACGCGATCGACAGGCTCGTCACCGTGGCGATGGCGGCGGCCGCCCGCCGTCCTTCCTCCGGATCCTGGGTGCTGGACATCACGGCCACGGCCAGGTGCGGATAGGCCAGCCCGATGCCGGCACCCGCGACGCACAAGACCGGCACCCAGACGAGCACCAGCCAGGTCGGCGCGTCCTGGCGCTGCAGCAGCCCCTGGACGAGGAAGCCGAACGCCAGCAGCAGCGGGCCGATGATCCGCAACCGGCGTATCGTGCGCTCCTTGACCGCCGAGGAGCTGACGAGCTGGGTCGCCGACCACCCCAGCGAGATGGCCGCCCCGAAGAAGCCGGCCACGGCCGGGGCCAGCCCGCCCAGCCGCTGACCGAACAGCGGCACGAACGACTCCACCGCGACGCCGAACGCCAGCAGCGCCAGCGTCAGGTACACCCACTTCAGCGGCGAACCCGGCCGGTACGTCGTACTCGGGAAGACCCGCAGCTCACTACGCCGCTCGTAGGCGACGAACCCGGCCACCAGCAGCAGCGCCACCACGATGCCGGCCGCCATGGCCACGGCGTCGGACAGCACCCCCGCCAGGCTGACCGCCGCCGTGGCCGCCGTGACCAGCAGCAGCGACACAACAGGGACCGGTGCCCGTGCATCGCTGCGTTCGCCACGCGGCAGCACCCGGGGCACGAGCAGCCCGCACACCGCCGCGATCACCGCCATCACCACGAACGCCGGCCGCCACGCGCCGAACTGGGCGAACAGGCCGCCGATCGCCGGACCGACGAAGTTGCCGACGCCGTACATCGCCGACATCAGCGCATTGCCGCGCGTCCACAGCCGCTGCGGCAGGGCCGACCGAATGGCGGCGAAGCCCAGCCCGGACAGCAACCCCGCCCCCAGCCCCTGGACGGCACGGCCGGCCAGCAGCGCCGGCATCACCGGACTCACCGCGCAGACCAGCGAGCCCACCAGGAACACGCCGAAGCCGAGCAGGTAGGCGCCGACGTTGCCCCAGCGGCCCAGGAGGCGGCTGACCAGCATCGTCGCGATCACCATGGCGACCAGGTAGATCGTCATGCTCCACGCGTAGAAGCCGGTGCCGCCGATGTCGGCCACCACGGTCGGCAGCAGGCTGGAGGCCAGATAGATGTTGACCGCGCCGACCAGCACCCCGATGGCCAGCACGATCGCCGCGCCGGCGTGCTCCGGGCCCAGCAGCTCCCGCCACGAGGGCGGGGCGGGAACCGAGTCGGTGCTCACGCCGTCACCGCCATCCGCCTGCCGGACGCGGTGCGCTCCGCGAGACCGGACCCGCCCGCGATGGTTGTGGAGCCTTCTGACGCACCGGTCGCGCCGGCGCGGCGCCGCAGACCACAGGTCTCAGCGGCAGGCTCCGCGCCGAGTTGCTCGTTGTCACAAACACTCATGACGTAAAGCCTGTCGTTGAACAAGTCCCGGAAACTTTCGCCTCCTGGCACGCCTCTTGCCAGAGGGCGGCAGGCGGAAAGTCTCAAACGGGGGTGGAATCCCGCCTGGCTCGTCCGCCAGGCACTCGCGCCTGCCATCGCCAAGGCGCCGCAAGATCACCATTCGGCTGTTCGTCGACGCCCGGAGATCCCGTCGGACCACCGAAGAGCGGCCAGGCGCCGGGTTGCCGTGGGACGCTCCCGGTCACCTGCCGCCTGATCTCCTCCTCGATTCGCCGCAGGACGCGGCCGGCGCGCGGAGCGCGGGTGCAACCGAAGGCGCACTCGTTTCGCCGCAGGACGCGGCTGGCACGGGCGAAACCGACGACGTACTCGATTCGCCGCAGGACGCGGCTGGCACGGGCGAAACCGACGACGTACTCGATTCGCCGCAGGGCACGGCTGGCACGGGCGAAACCGAAGGCGCACTCGATTCGCCGCAGAACGCGGCCGGCGCGCGCAGTACGGGCAAAACCGAAGACGCACTCCGGCGATTCGGCGTAACGGTGATCAGCCACGCGCGCTGGAGTGCCGTGGGCCCACGGACGCCGGCCACCTGTGGCGGGTGGCGCCGCGTTGGCTTGCCGTACGGCCCCAAGCCGGTGAAGCCGGCTGATGTGGCGCTGATCAGAGGCCGAGGGTGGTGGAGAGGTCGTCGCTGATGGCGGTGAGGGCCTGGGCGGCCTGGGCGCGGGCCGCCTGGGGGTCGGTGACGGGGACGACGACCTCCAGGTAGCACTTGAGTTTGGGCTCGGTGCCGCTGGGGCGGATGACGACGCGGGCGTCGTCGGCGAGGTGGTAGCGGAGGCCGTCGGTGGGGGGCAGGCCGGGGGAGCCGGTGGCGAGGTCGTCGGCGGACTCGACGCGGTGGCCGCCGAGGGTGGCCGGCGGGGTGGCGCGCAGGCGGGCCATCGCGGCGGTGATCAGGGAGAGGTCGTCGACGCGGACCGAGAGCTGGCTGGTGGCGTGCAGGCCGTACCGTCTGGCCTGGTCGTCGAGGAGGTCCTGGAGGGTTCTGCCGTCGCGTTTGGCGGCGGCGGCCAGGCCCGCGACGGTGAGGGCGGCGCCGATGCCGTCCTTGTCGTGGACGGGGAGGCCGTCCGATCCGCCGACGCTGTAGCCGAGCGCCTCCTCGTAGCCGTAGATCAGTCCGGGCCCGGCCTTCATGATCCATTTGAAGCCGGTGAGGGTCTCGGCGTAGCCCGCTCCGTGCGCGGCGGCGATCTTGGCGAGCAGGGCGGAGGACACGATGGTGGTGGCGACCAGACGTCCGGGGCCCGTGGTGGCGGTGAGGATGTGCTCGGCCAGCAGGCCGCCCAGCTCGTCGCCGGTGAGCATCCGGAAGCCGCCGGGGACCGGCACGCCGACCGCGCACCGGTCGGCGTCGGGGTCGTTGGCCAGGACAAGGTCGGCGTCGATCCGCCCGGCCAGCTCCAGCGCCAGATCCATCGCGCCCGGTTCCTCCGGGTTCGGGAAGGGGACCGTGGGGAAGTCGGGATCCGGGTCGCGCTGGGCCGCCACCATGTACGGCGCGGCGAACCCGGCCCGTTCGAACGCCGTCGTCAGGGTGGCCGCGCCCACCCCGTGCAGCGGCGTGTAGGCGACCCGCAGCTCGCGGGCGTCCCCGATCGGGAGCCCGGTCACCGCCTCCAGGTAGGCGTCCACGATGTCCTCGCCGAGCGTGGCCCAGGTGTCGCCGAGGGGTAGCTCGGTGACCTTGGGGGCCGCGTCGATCGCCGCCGAGATGTCGGCGTCGATCGGCGGGACGATCTGGGAGCCGTCGTTCCAGTAGACCTTGTAGCCGTTGTCCCTGGGCGGGTTGTGGCTCGCCGTCACGGTCACGCCCGCGTCCGCGCCCAGCCGGCGTACGGCGAAGGCCAGGACGGGGGTCGGCAGCGGCCGGGGGAGCAGCGAGGCCCGCAGACCGGCGCCGGTGAGGACGTCGGCGGTGTCGCGGGCGAAGACGTCGGAGTTGTGCCGGGCGTCGTAGCCGATGACGACGTGCCCGCCGGGGCCCAGCACGGCGGCGAGCCCGGCGGCGGCGCGCAGCACGGTGACCCGGTTCATCCGGTTGGGGCCCGCGCCCAGCTCGCCGCGCAGGCCGGCCGTGCCGAACTCCAGCTTGGCGCCGAACCGGTCGGCCAGCTCGCCGAGGTCGCCCGCGGCGAGGAGCTTGCGCAGCTCGTCACGGGTCTCCGGGTCCGGGTCCTGGGCCAGCCACTCCTCGGCCTGCCGTACCAGATCGTGCACGATCGCTCCCTAGAGCTTGTCGACCACGTTCGCGAGGAGGACGCCCATCCGCGCGGCGGTCGCGCGGCCGACCTCCAGCACCTCCTGGTGGTTGAGCGGCTCGCCGACGAGCCCGGCGCCCGGGTTGGTGACCAGGGACAGGCCGAGAACCTCGGCGCCGCCCTCGCGGGCCGCGATGGCTTCGAGCACGGTGGACATGCCGACCATGTCGCCCCCGAGGATCCTGCTCATCCGCACCTCGGCCGGCGTCTCGTAGGTGGGGCCGCGGAAGGCGACGTAGACGCCCTCGGCGAGCGACGGGTCCACTTCGCGGGCGAGGTCGCGCAGGCGCGGGGTGTAGGTGTCGGTCATGTCGACGAACCGGGCGCCGGTGAGCGGGTGCGCGCCGGTGAGGTTGATGTGGTCGCTGATCAGGACCGGCTCACCGACCTTCTGGTGCTCGGGACGCAGGCCGCCGGCGGCGTTCGTCAGCACGACGGTGGACACGCCCGCGGCGATGGCCGTGCGGACGCCGTGGACGACCGGCTCCACGCCCAGGCCCTCGTAGAGGTGGGTGCGGCCCAGGAAGATCAGGACGTTGCGGCCCGAGGCGGTGGTCACGGCGCGGATCCGGCCGGCGTGCCCGGCCACGGCGGGCGGGGCGAAGCCCGGCAGGTCGGTGACCGGGATCTCGGCGACGGTCGTCCCGATGGCGTCGGCGGCCGGCACCCAGCCCGACCCCATGACGAGGGCGACGTCGAAGGACTCGACACCGGCGGTGCTCTTCAGCGCGGCTGCCGCTGTTGCGGCGAGCGCATAGGGGTCATTGCTCACAATTGATGAGGCTACCGGTCAGTCGCCCAACGATCGGCAGGGTCGGCCGCGCAGATATTCGACGTAGTCGTCGGGGGCGCCGGCGCGCTCGGCCGCGTCGGAGACGATGCCCAGGTAGCGGGCCGCGGGCAGGCCGCCCTCGTAGTCGTCGAGGACGTAGAACCAGGCGACGACCTCGCCCTCCAGCGTCTGCACACGCAGGCGGACCTTGCGGTAGAGGCCGAGGGCGGCGCCCTCCCACTGGTCGAGGGAGCTCTCGTCCCACTCGGGCACGTCGTACAGCACGACGAAGACCTCGGCCTCGTCGTCTTCCACGACGGTGGCGAGCGCGCCCTCCCAGCCGACGTCCTCACCGCCGAACGTCATGCGCCAGCCCTGCAGCCAACCCGTGCCCCGCATGGGGGAGTGAGGGGCCCGCTGGGCCATCTGCTTTGGGTCCATGTTGCTGCCGTAGGCGGCGTAAACAGGCACGGTATACAAGGGTAATCCAAGATCAGCCGACCGACACGCAAGGCCGGGCGCACTCGGCGGCCGTGTTGGGATGGTACGCGAGGTGGTGGTGGGGAAGGTGGTGATGAAGTGCCGAGCGGCGGGCGGTTTTGACCCGATCGGTGAGATGGTTCGTGGATGCGGGAGAATGGTGACGTGACGAGGATCGTGATCATTGGTGGCGGGCCAGGCGGCTACGAAGCGGCGCTGGTTGCCGCGCAACTGGGGGCCCAGGTCACGGTGGTGGAGCAGGACGGGCTGGGCGGCGCGTGCGTGCTCACCGACTGCGTGCCGTCCAAGACGCTGATCGCGACGTCGGTGCGTAAGCAGGCGTTGCTCGACGCGGCGTCCCTGGGAGTCCACTTCACCGGTGGTCCCGACGGCGACGTGGGCGGGGTGAAGGTCGATCTGCCGCTGGTCAACAAGCGGGTGAAGGAGCTGGCCCAGGCCCAGTCGGCCGACACCGCGGCACGGGTCCTCGCGGAGGGCGTGGAGATGGTGCGCGCCCATGGCCGGTTGGTGGATCCGCAGGTGGTCAGGGCGGGCGACCGGACGATCAGGGCCGATGTGGTGATCGTCGCCACGGGGGCGACACCGCGCGTGCTGCCGGGCGCCGAGCCGGACGGCGAGCGCGTCCTCAACTGGCGGCAGCTCTACGATCTGCCCGAGTTGCCCGAGCACCTCATCGTGGTCGGCTCGGGGGTGACCGGCGCCGAGTTCGCCGGCGCGTACCGCTCACTCGGCTCGCAGGTGACGCTGGTCTCCAGCCGTGACCGGATGATGCCCAACGAGGACGCCGACGCGGCCGAGGTGCTCGAAGAGGTCTATCGCCGCCGTGGCATGAACGTCATGGGCCGTTCCCGCGCCTCCTCGGTCAAGCGCACCGACGACGGCGTGATCGTCACCCTGGAGGACGGGCGCACCGCGGAGGGCAGCCACTGCCTGATGACGGTCGGCATGGTGCCCAACACCGGCGGCCTGGGCCTGGAGGAGGCGGGCGTCACTCTCGACAAGAACGGGTTCGTCCAGGTCGACAAGGTCTCGCGCACGTCGGCCCCCGGCGTCTACGCGGCGGGCGACTGCACCGGCGTCCTGATGCTGGCCTCGGTGGCCGCCATGCAGGGCCGGATCGCGGTCTGGCACGCGCTCGGCGAGGCCGTCCAGCCGCTGCGCCGGGCGACCGTCGCCGCCACCATCTTCAGCGACCCGGAGATCGCCACGGTCGGCATCGCGCAGCGGCAGATCGAGGCCGGCGAGATCGAGGCCAACGTGGTGAAGCTCCCGCTGGCCACCAACGCGCGGGCCAAGATGCAGGGCTTCAACGACGGCTTCGTCAAGCTCTTCTGCCGTCCCCACACCGGCATCATCCTGGGGGGAGTCGTCGTCGCGCCGCGTGCCTCCGAGTTGATCCTCGGCGTGTCGGTCGCGGTGCAGCAGCGGCTGACCGTGGACCAGATCGCGCACACCTTCGCGGTCTACCCGTCGCTGTCGGGCTCGGTCACCGAGGCGGCCCGTCGGCTCATGCAGCCGATGACCAACAGCGGCATCTGAACCAGCCCGTGTCGCACCAACGCGTCTGAACAGCGAAGAACCCCGGTGGGCCAAGGCCCGCCGGGGTTCGCCGTCAGAAACCGGTTTACCAGTCGCCGCCGCCGAAGTCTCCGCCACCGAAGTCGCCGAAACCTCCGCCGCCGCCGCCGAAGTCACCGAAGTCGCCGCCGCCCGCGTCGCCGCCCATGTCGGCCATGCCCTGGTCGTAACCCATGCCGCCGAAGCCGCCACTCATCATGCTGCCCATCATCGTGCCGATCAGCATCATGCTCATGACGTCGCCGAAGCCGCCGTAGTAGCCGTAGGCGTAGGGCTGGTAGGCCGGGCCCGCGTCGTAGTAGGGCCTGCGCTCACCGTTGACCATGACCTCGCGCATCTGCGGGTCGTGGCCGCTCTCCACCGAGTGGGCGTCCGCCGCGCAGGCGGGCACCTCGCGGGGAGCGCCGCCGGGCGGTGACCAGCGCACGTCGCGGATCGAGGGCCCGTGCTGCGGGTTGAAGAAGCAGGGCGCCCGCCGCTCGGGGACCGGCTGCTCGTTGACCTTGGCCTTCACCACGGCCAGGGCGTAACGGCCGTCTTCGAGCGTCGTGGTGACGTTGCGCACGTCGTCGGGACGCTTGACCGCGTTGAGCTCGGTCTTGGCCTTCTCGTAGGAGTCGAGCGCCTGCTGCCATTCGGTGAGGTGCCCGCCTCCCTCGCCGAGCATCTTGACGTCGGTGTCGAGCGAGGTGATCTCCTCGCCGAACATCGTGACGTCCTCCTCCACGGTCTGCTTGACCGCGGCGAGCTCGGCCGCCTCGCGCACCTCGCGCTGCTTCTTCTTCTTGCGCGAGTAGAGGAAGAGGCCGCCGCCGCCCGCGAGGGCGAGCACCAGGATGCCGACCAGCACACCCGCGCTGGAGCCCGAGCCGCCGGCCTGGCTGCCGGTCTTCAGCGCGCCCCGGCTGTCGCCGGAGGTGGCCTTGTCGATCCGGTTGGCGAAGTCCTGGGTGACCGCGACCACATCCTGGTTGCTGGACGTGGAGAGGTTGGCGATCCGCCCGGCCGCGCCGCTCTTCAGCGCGCCGGACGCGGCGAACAGGGTGGTGCCGTCGAGGACGGCCACGGTCGCGTCCGGCCTGCCGGCGCCCGCGAGTGCGGTGCCGAGCGAGGTGATGTACGCGGCAACCTGGTCGTTGGGCACGGTCCCGTCAGGGAGCGCGACCATATAGATCTTGGATTTGGCGTCCTTGAGCGCAGTGCGGACCTCAGTCTGCTGACTGGCGCTCAGTGACGCTCCGTCCTGCACGAAGAGCGGGTCTTCGCCCTTCCAGGACGAGAGCACGGTATTGGCGTCGGGTGGTGCCGCGGCACTCGCGGCGGGCGCCAGCGCGAGTATCGCGAAAAGCCCGGCGAGCAGCGCGACAAGCGCTGTGCCCGCACGGCGAACCGGGTGGGTCATGTTCACGGCAGCAAGCCTCCTTCGCCCTTCAGGACGAACGGGCGATCGTCAGAGTTCCCTCACCCCGACCGTATCTCTAGTTTTCACGATCAGGCGTCCTTGATTTCGCAGATCGCGGCCCCGGCCGTGACGGTCTGGCCGATCCGCGCGTCGAGCCCGGCGACGACGCCGTCCTTGTGCGCGCTGAGCGGCTGTTCCATCTTCATCGCCTCCAGCACCACGACCGGGTCGCCGGCCGCCACCGTGTCGCCGTCCCGGGCGACGACCTTGACGATGGTCCCCTGCATCGGGCTGACCAGCGAGTCTCCGCCCGTGGCCGCCTTCGTCGCACCCCGGCCCGCCCGCTTGGGAGCCCGCGCCGAGGCCGTACGGCCCGCCGTGCCGAGGCCGGCGGGCAGGACGACCTCCAGCCGTTTGCCGCCCACCTCGACCGTGATGTGCTCACGCCCGGCCGGCTCCCCCTCCGCAACCGCCGCCGCAGCCCCCGCATACGGCTCGATCACCCCCGCGAAC
>NZ_JAKNTW010000047.1 GCF_022213955.1 Dolomitihabitans soli
CCGCCTGAGGACCGCCGTCGCCCGGAAGCCCCGCCGAGCCGTCGTGGCCGGTGGCCGTCGTCGGTGTTCATGCCGTGATCCGGGCGAGGGCGCCGATCTCCAGTGCCACCCACATCGCACCGTCCGGTCCGGCGACCAGGCCGTGCGGCTCCGACGACGGGGTGGGCAGCGGGAACACGTCGATCACGCCCGAGGGCGTGATCCGGCCGACCCGGCCGGACCCCCACTCGGTGAACCAGCAGTCACCGTTCGGGTCCGCGGCGATGGCGTGCGGCCGTGCGCCCCGATCGGGCAGCGGGAACTCGGTGATCTCCCCGTCCGGCCGGATCCGGCCGATCTGACCCGCGCCGATCTCGGTGAACCACAGCGTGCCCCCGGCCCCCGCGGCGATGCCCACCGGGGCGGCGCCGGGGGTCGGCAGCGGATGGACGGTGACCTCGCCGTCGAGGCCGATCCTGCCGATGGCGTCGGCGGAGTTCATGGTGAACCACAGCGCGTCGTCGGCTCCGGCGGCGATCACGGACGGGAACGCCGCCGGGACCGGGATCGGGAACTCAGTGATCACGCCGTCCGTCGTGATCCGGGCGATCCGGCCGGCGTTGATCTCGGTGAACCACAACGCGCCGTCGGCTCCGGCCGCGATGCCGTACGGCCCGGCCTCGGGCGTCGGCGGGGAGAAGGACCGGACGTCGCCGCCGGGCGTGATGCGGCCGATCCGATGGCTCTGAAACTCGGTGAACCAGAGCGCGCCGTCCGGTCCCGGTGTGATGACCGTCGGCCCGCAGGTCGCCGGATCGAGCTGGTGGCGGCCGAGGTCCCCGCCCGGCGTGAAGCGGCCGATCAGGCCGTCGTGGACCATCGTGAACCACAGGGCCCCGTCGGGACCGGTGGTGATGCCGTACGGGCCGGATTCGGGGCCGGACACCGGGAACTCTTCGATCGAAACGGTCATTTGATCTCCTTCAGGAGGTGGTCGATCTGGATGGCCGTGCCGTCGAACCCGTCGCGCAGCGTCCGGTCGTGGGAGACGGCCACGATCGCGCCCCGGTAGGCGTGGAGTGCCTGTTCCAGCTCCTCGACGAGGGTGAGCGAGAGGTGGTTGGTCGGCTCGTCGAGCAGCAGCAGGTCGGCCTCGCCGGTGAGCAGGCGGGCCAGGGCGAGCCGCCGGCGCTGGCCGACCGAGAGCGCGCCGACCGGTGTGTCCAGGCCGTCCGCCCGGAAGAGGCCGAGGGAGAGCAGCCGCTCGCGATGCTCGGCGGGGTAACCGGCCCGGCCCTCGGCGAAGGCTTCGACGACGGTCAGGCCCGGACTGGTGAACACCGACTCCTGCGGCAGGTAGCCGATCCGGCCGCGACGCCGTACGACGCCGTGGTCGGGTTCGAGGTCGCCGGCCAGGACCCGCAGGAAGGTGGTCTTGCCCGCGCCGTTGGGGCCCGAGACCAGCAGGCGGGAGCCCGGTTCGACGGTGAAGGCGCGGACGGCGAGGCGGTCGCCGACCCGTACGTCGCGCAGTTCGACCAGCGGACCGTCGACCGTGCCCGCGTCGAACCGGCCGGCGAACCGCAGCGGGGCGGGCGGTTCGGGGACCGGGGCCTCCCGGAGGCGGCGCAGGCGCTCGGTGGCCTGGCGGACCCGGCCGGCGACCGAGTTCTGCACCCGGCCGGCGGCTCGGTCGTAGGCCATCTTGTTGTTGTCCTTGATCGCGCGGCCGGGGGCGACGCGGTGCGCGGTGGTGGCCGCGAACTCCTCGATCCGCCGGATCTCCTCGCACCAGCCGGCGTAGGCCTGTTCCCAGCGCTGCCGGGCGGCCGCCTGCTCGGCCAGGTAGCCGGTGTACCCGCCGCCGAACCGGGCGACCGCGCCTCCCTCCACCTCCAGGATCGAGGTGGCGACCCGGTCCAGGAAGTGCCTGTCGTGCGAGACGGCGAGGACCGTGCCGGTGTGCGCCCGCAGCCGCTCCTCCAGCCAGTTCATGGCGTCGGCGTCGAGGTGGTTGGTGGGCTCGTCGAGCAGCATCATCTCCGGATCGGCCGCCAGCACGCACGCGAGTCCGAGCCGGGCCTGTTCGCCGCCGGACAGACTGCCCAGCGTGCGGTCGCGGTCGAGGTGCGCGAGCCCGAGGCCGTGCAGCGCCGCCTCGACGCGGGCGTCGGCCTCGTAGCCGCCGCGCGCCTGGTAGACGCTGAGCAGGTCGCCGTACTCGGCCAGCCGGCCCTCGGTGAGGTCGGCCTCCAGCTCCCGCATCCGGCTCTCCATCGCGCGCAGGTCGGCGAGGGCGGCGTCCACGGCGTGCCGAACGGTGTGGGCGGGCGGCAGGCCGAGGGTCTGGCCGAGGTGGCCGATCCCGCCGCCGGCGGCGACGACGATCTCACCGTCGTCGGGCCGGTCGAGGCCGGCGACCAGCCGCAGGAGCGTTGACTTCCCCGAACCGTTCTCTCCCACGATCCCGACGCGCTCGCCCGGCCGTACGGAGAGGGAGACCTGGTCGAGGACCAGGTGGTCGGCGTAAGACTTAGAGATTCCCCGCAGGGTCAGCTGAGTGGACAGGACGGGACTCCAGATCATCGGGCGTACGGGTCGTCGCGGTGCTCGATGAACGGATCATGGCGACTCACTCCTTCTGACATTCTTAATGCTACTAAGTTGCGTTAATATGAGTATGCAGGATGAATCGGAGCCGACGCAAACGGAGGCGGTCATGACCGGTCCGGGAGCCGCCCGGCCCGGCGGGCGCACCGCGCGGACCCGCGCGGCCGTACGCCAGGCCACCCTCGCCGAGCTGGGCGAGAAGGGATACGAGGGCCTGACCGTCGAGGCGGTCGCGCTGCGCTCGGGCGTCCACAAGACCACGGTCTACCGGCGCTGGGGCAGCGTGGCAGGGCTCGCCGCCGACGCGCTGGCGATCGCGGGCGACGAGGCGTGGCCGATTCCGGACACCGGCACCCTCGAAGGCGACCTGCGGGAGCTCGCCCGCCTGGTGGTGACCGGATTCACCGACCCCGAAGCCGGTCCGATCGCGACCGCCTTCGTCTTGGCCTCGGCACGGGATCCCGTCGCCGCGAAGGCGCTGCACGCCTTTTTCGCGGCCCGCCACGAGCAGTCCGCCGTGCTCGTCACCCGCGCGGCCGGACGGGGTGAACTGCCCGCGGGCACGGACGCCGCCGAGGTGGTCAGATGCGCCGTCGCGCCGATCTACTACCGGCTGTTCGTCACCGGCGAGCCCATCAGCGAGGCGGTGGCCGACCGCGCCGCCGCGGCGGCGGTGGCCGCCGCGCGAGCCGGCGTGTTCCAGACCCCGCCGTGACCGAGCGCGGACCTATTCACTAATGTGGTCCATCTGACCCTGTGTTTCGCCGCTTCCTGGTCTCCCGCCGCTTACTATGGCAAAGTCAGCCGATTGGATGAGATCGGTGCCGGCGCGTGGCGCAGGTGCCCATAGCGGGGTTGCGAGTCGAACAGGTCGGACGGCCCCCCAGTAGATCTGGGTGAAAGTCACCCCTTGGCCGCCCCCGCGCGCCACTGCCACCAGATTGCGCCAAATCAGCGAAAGGACCCACGACGATGAACGGGCACACCTCCATGCAATGCCCCGGATGCCGGGGTGTCATGTCCTCCAGCGACGCCTCCGCCTATACCAAGGCCCGCGCGCGGCTGATCCTCGCCCACGGTTACTGCACCTGCGCGACGCCGGCCCAGGCACCCGCCCCGGCCGACATCGCGGTGGCCGCTCCCACCCAGCAGATCCCCGCCCCGCAGTACCTCCAGGCCCCTCCCGTGCGAGCCTGACCGGTCGCTCCGGCCGAGCCGATCCACGTCAACGGCCACGGGGGGCCGTGATCATCTGTGTTACGCTAGGTGAGTCATGAAGAACAATCATGACGCTCCTACCGTCAATCTCAGCGACGACCCCGCGCTGCATCACGCCGCCTTCGTCGCGGCGTTCAATACCGGCGACGTCCGGGCGGTCGATCAGGTCTACGCCGACGACGCCGTCCTCGTCCCCAGCCCCGGCCTGCCCATGACCGGAACACAGCGGTCCGCGGCCGTCCAGCACCTGCTCAGCATGGGGCTGCCCATCGAGGCTGAGCCCCGGCATGTCTACGTCTCGGGCGACATCGCGCTGCTCATCGTCGACTGGTCCATGAGCGACGAGACCGGGATCCGTCTCCAGGGAACCGCGACCGACGTCGCGCGGCGCGGCGCGGACGGGCTGTGGCGTTACGTGATCGACAACCCCTTCGGCACGGCTTGACGGCGGCCCGCCCACCGGGGCGGGCGCAGCGGGCGACGGCGAGCCTCCCCGGGTCGCCGGCCCGGCCGTCCGGGTCGCTGCACGCTTGCCGTCCGACGACCCGGACGGCTCGTCTCACGGCGGCGAACCCGTGGACGGTCAGGCCATCGTTTTCGTCACCAGGAAGGTGACCCCGCCTTCCTGGGCGACCTCGGCGTCAAGGGTCTTGTCATCGAGGTAGGAGACGATGGCGGATTCGACGAACACCCGCGCCCCCTCGGCCTCAAGGATCTCGTCACCGAGTTGCGGGCCGCCGGAGATCGACGCGTCGAGAGACGTCCCGGCGCCGTTGTCCGACTTCGTCGAGAGGCGCAGCCCGGTCTCCCCGGACGGCTCCTCCTGGGCGGTGAGATCGCGGATCGCCACGACCGCGTCGGTGGTCAGGGTGAGCATGATGTCTCCTTCATCGGCACTGACTGCCCACCCTTTCCCCGCCGGCCGGCCTCAAACCGGCCGCGTCCCGTCATCCGTACGGCACGCTCGTCTCCCCCTGCCCCCGCGGCCATCAGTTCGGAGAACTCGGGGACGGCGGGCTCAGGGCGGTCCACTCGCGTACGGCCCGACCCGATTGGGTCGGGACCACGCCGCGCCGGCGATGCGTCAGGCGGACGACGCGAGACGGTCCTCGTGCACCTCGTGCTCCAGGGGCAGCCCATCGGCGAAACGGACGAACTCGGCCGCCACGAGATCGCCCAGCCTGGCCTCCTCCGTGCCGAGGCTGCCGGCGATGTGCGGGGTGACGAGCACGTTGTCCAGGGCGAACAGCGGGTGTCCCGCGGGCAGCACCTCGGGTTCGGTGACGTCCAGCAGCGCGAAGACGTCGCTCCTGCGGGTCAGGAACGCGACCAGCGCGTCGTGATCGACGAGCCCGCCTCTGGCGGTGTTGATGAGCGTGCCGCCCGCGGGCATCAGGTCGAGCTCCGCCGTGGAGATCATGTTGTCGGTCGCGGCGTTGTGCGGGGCGTGCAGGGTCAGCACGTCGCCGGCGCCGATGACGGTGGCCAGGTCGGCGAGCTCCACCCCCGCCTCGGCCGCCTCCTCCGCCCTGGCGAACGGGTCGTACGCCAGGAGGCGCAGGTCGTGCTCGGCCAGGCGGCGCGCGACGAGGCGGCCGATGTGCCCCAGCCCGACCAGGCCGACGGTCGCGCCGTCCACACCCCGGATGCCCGCCCGCCGTACCGGCCCTCCCGTCGAGCGGGCGGCCAGGGCGAGCCGCCACACGTTCTTCAGGGACAGCTGGATCTGGGCGTAGGTGAAGTCGGCTACGGAGACGGCGTTGGCGGCCGTCGCCGTCGACACCCGGATGCCCCGCTCCCACACGGCCGGGGTGGCGATGACCCGGACGGTGCCCGCCGCGTGCAGCACCAACTCCAGGGACGGCAGGCGGTCCAGCACGCCGGCGCTCAGCGGCGGGGTGCCCCACCCGGTGATGAGGACGCGGACATCGTCGTGCACACCACCGGACACCGGATCGAACTCGACGAGGTCGCCCCGTTGCCGGATGACGTCCCGAGCCCGATCCGCCAAGACGGATCGGGACCACTCCTCGCCGATGCAGGTTCCCACCACCAGGTCACGGCGGCCCGACGCCACTGACTGCATTGTCTCTCGCAATCTCTCGGAACGAGGAAGATCGTAGCCTCCCTCCGGCCGTACCGCGGGCCCGCCCCCTTGCCGACCTCCCTTCGCACCACCCGAGGTGATCGTCGCGCACGCGTTGCGGCTCGGTGACGGTCCACCCGGTCCCCGCTCGCGAGCAGAGGTCGAAGGACGGCGCACCGGCTGTCAGAGCTACGTCGCACGGGCTACGCCGGTACACCGTGGGGTGTAGCCGGAGCAGCGACCGCAGGACGACGACGCCTCCAGTGGATGCCCGCGATACTCGATGCCCGAGTATCGACGGCAGGAGTGTGCTTGATGTCGGTTCCCTTCTGGGTGTGGCCGCAGTCGGTGCTGTGGGTCCTGGCCCACGTCTACCTGTGGGCACGACTGGTCCGCGGGACCACGTCGCCGGGCGGCGCCGCCCGGCGGGTGGGGACCGTCGCCGCGGTGGTGCTCTCGGCCTTCATCCCGGCGGCACTGATCTCCGCGTACACCCTCTCCCCCGACGTGGCCCGCTGGTTCAACTGGCCGGGCTACACCTGGTTCGGGCTGGTCGTCTACATCTTGATCGTGCTCCTCCTGGCCGAGCCCGTACGGCTGGCGGCGGCGGTGGCCAGGCGGATGCGGACCCCGAAGGTCGTCGCGGCGGAGGACCTCGGGGCGACCCGTGAGGCTGAGCCGGGGGCGGTGATCACGGCGGCGCCGCCCGTGGTCCGCACCGCCACGGACGTCGACGCCGGGCGGCGGCGCTTCCTCGCGCGCTCCATCGCGCTGACGGCGGGCGTGACCGCGACCGGCGTGGTCGGGTACGGCATGAGCACGGCCCTGGGCCCGCCCAACCTCGACCGCGTCACCCTGGGTCTGCGACGGGGCGGCCCGGGGGTGAACGGAATCCGGATCGCGATGGTCAGCGACATCCACCTGGGCCCCATGCTGGGACGGTCCCATACGCAGCGGATCGTCGACATGATCAACAGCACCGGCGCGGACCTCGTCGCGATCGTCGGCGACCTGGTCGACGGCACCGTCGAGCATCTCGCGGACGCGGCCGCGCCGTTGCAGGACCTGCGCAGCAGATTCGGCACCTACTTCGTGACCGGCAACCACGAGTACATCTCGGGCGCAGGCGAGTGGGTCGAGGAACTGCGGGAGCTGGGGGTCCGCCCGCTGCAGAACGAGCGCGTGGAGTTGCCCGCCCTGGACCTCGCCGGGGTGAACGACGTGACCGGCGAGAAACTCGGCCAGGCCCCCGACTTCGAGCGGGCGCTCGGCGACCGCGATCCCGCCCGCCCGGTCGTGCTGCTCGCGCACCAGCCCGTCCAGGTGCACGAGGCCGCCCGCTACGGCGTGGACGTGCAGCTCTCCGGCCACACCCACGGCGGCCAGTTCGCGCCCTTCAGCCTCTTCTCGACCTTCGCCAACCCGATCTCGGCCGGTTACGGGCGCGTCGAGGACACGCAGCTCTATGTGACGCGAGGGGCGGGTTTCTGGGGTCCGCCGATCCGGATCGGCGCCCCGCCGGACATCACGGTCGTCGAGCTGAAGACCTGACGCCCCACTACGCTGCCCACTCCAGCAGGGCGTCCAGGGACCAGGTGTTCACCACACGGTCGGCCTCGATGCCGCACCGGGCGGCTCGCTCGCAGCCGTGGCGCTGCCAGTCGAGCTGCCCCGGGGCGTGCGCGTCGGAGTCGATCGAGAACACGCAGCCCATCTCGTACGCCAGCCGCATCAGCCGCTTCGGCGGGTCCAGCCGGTCCGGCCGGGAGTTGATCTCGACGGCCACGCCGAACCGCCGGCAGGCCTCGAACACCAGCTCGGCGTCGAACTCCGACTCCGGCCGCAGCCCGCCCCGCTTGGTGCCGCCCTTCACGATCCGCCCGGTGCAGTGGCCGAGCACGTCGACGAGCGGGTTGGCGATCGCGGTGACCATGCGCCTGGTCATCTCGTAGCGATTCATCCGCAGCTTGGAGTGCACGCTCGCCACCACGACGTCCAGCCGCTCCAGCAGCCCGGGATCCTGGTCGAGGGTGCCGTCGGCGTTGATGTCGACCTCGATCCCGGTCAGGATCCGGAACGGCGCCAGCTCCTCGTTCAGCGCCTCGACCACGTCGAGCTGGCGGCGCAGTTGCGCGGCCGACAGCCCGTTCGCGATGGTGAGCCTGGGCGAGTGGTCGGTCAGCGCCATGTATCCGTGGCCGAGGGCCTTCGCGGTGGCGGCCATCTCCTCGATCGGCGAACCGCCGTCCGACCAGTCGGAATGGGTGTGCAGGTCGCCGCGCAACGCCGTACGCAGCGCGGCGGTCTCCTCGTCGAGGTCGGTCCCCTCGGTGGCCTGCAGCCGCCGGAGGTAAGTCGGCACGTTTCCGTCGAGCGCCTCGGTGACGGCCAGCGCGGTCACCTTCCCGACCCCCGGCAGGCCGGCGAGCCCCTGCGACTTCGCCAGCCGTACCAGTTCCTCGCGGGACAGGCCCGCGACCACGGAGGCGGCGCGGCGGAAGGCCTGGACGCGGTACGTCGGCTCGCCCGCCCGCTCCAGGAGGAAGGCGACCTCGCGCAACGCCTCGACCGGATCCATGCCCCCAAACGTACCCGGACCAGGACTCCCGGGAGTGCGGTTACCGTGCTTCCCCTGCCAAACACCCCTGCTACCGCTGCGCACCGAGCACTACCGGCAGGCTGTCAAGGCCGCGAGTACTCCACTGCATCATGTCGCTTTGGCCCTGGCCGCAGTGCACGCGGCCAGCACTATCGACATCCGGCGCATGAGGATCGATGACATTGACCTGGCCGGCCGCCACACCTCACGGGGATGCCTCACCAGGACAACAGGATCAGCCGGACTCCGCGAGCAGATGTACCACACCGGCCGGATTCTTGATCCAGTGGGTTCTGGAGTCGAGGTTCTCCAGGGGCTCCACCTCGTCACACGGGTGGATACCGATGCCGGCCAGTTTGCTCGCCGCCGCGTCCAGGTCATCGGTGTGCAGCTGCAGCCACAGGTCGGGCCGGCTGTAGTTGTCGACGCAGTCGAGCCACAGCGTATTGGGACCGAACCGCACCGAATGAGTTCTCGAGACGGTCGGGGCGTAGGAGACGTCGTCCTCCTTGACGTCGAAGCCCAGAGCGTCGCGGTAGAAGGCCACGGTGGCCTCGTACTGCGCCTTGGGGATCTTCATGGCGATGTTCAGGCCGGCCGTGAATTCAGGCTTGCTCATTCTGGCGTGACTCCTTGGTTCGTGTCGATGGCGTCCAGTGCACGTTCCAGCGCAGCCAGCCGGTCATCCCACCTGTTGGCGAGCGCGGCCAGCCACACCTGGGCCGTGCGAACAGCGGCCGGCTCCAACCGGTAGGGATGGCGGCGGCCGACCGGTTCGCCGACGCTGATCAGGCCCGCGTCGGCGAGCTGGCCGAGGTGCTTGGCGACCGCCTGGCGGCTGACCGGCAACCGCCGCGCCAGATCAGTGACGGTTGCGGGCCCGGCGCGGGCGAGCTCCTCCAACAGCGCCCGCCGTGTCGGATCGGTGAGCGCCGTGAACACCGCGACGGCCTGCCCTTCTGAATCAGGCGGCCGCATCGAGGTAGGTCTCCAGGTCGACGAGCTCCGTGTCCCATCCCTGACTGTTGGCCTTGTGGGCGGACCGGGCCACGTCGTCGGCGGCTCGGGCGAATCCGCTCTCCACCAGGCGCAGCCGAGTACCGTCCGGTACCGGCTCCAGGGTGAAGTCCACAAGCGTCTGAGGTGCGTCATCCTCCGGCAGGCCCTCGATTCCCCACCTGAACGCGAAACGGTGTGGTGGGTCGACCACCGCGATCGTGGCGACGGATTCCTCGTCGAGGTCGTCCCAACGGAAGAACGCTCGCCCGCCGGGCCGCAGATCTATCTCCGCTACCGAGCCGAACCACCGCGAGAGCCCTTCCGCGGTGGTCAGCGCGGCCCACACCCGCTCGATGGGATGCCGCAGCACCACCACACGTTCGATCGCGTCCGAAACCATGCCCACCCTCCTTCGCAACCTGTAGGTTGCTATTAATTGGCAACCTACAGGTTGCCATCGTTGCCCGCAAGCAAGCCATCGACACTCATCGACAAACTCGGCAACCCGCACCCTCCACCACGCTGAACACCATCAGGTTCAGTCTGAAATGGCTTTGTCGAACCCAGGCGCCGGGGTACGGGTCGACGTCGAACTGCACGGAACGCTGACCCGCGCGCGTCCCATCGCGTGGAACGCCGCCGGCCGGGTCCGGCGCGACACGGGCCTCAGCATCCCCGACGCCTAGCCCATCGACGTGGACGACGAACGGCTCGTCGCCTGCCTCATCGACACTCTCATCGCGTAGTCACCCCGCGGGGAACACCGGACTCACCCCTGAGTCCGCGACACTGACAGTTTGAAGCAGCGCCGTGTCCGGAGCATCCCGTCATGATCAATAGGGTGATCCACTGCAAGATACGGAGGACACATGAGACTGCAAGACGCAGGCATCACCCTGATCGACCCCACCGCCTACGCCGACGACGCCAGGCTGCACGAGGCGTGCACGGTGCTGCGCAGGGAATCGCCCGTGCACTGGGTGGAGGGCGGCAACTATCGCCCTTTCTGGGCGGTGACCAGGCACGCCGACGTGCTGGAGATCGAACGGCAGCACCAGTTGTTCCTCAACGCTCCCCGGCCGCTGCTCGCGGCGATCTCGACGGAGGAGCAGATGATCGCCACCGGGGTGAGGCTGCGGACGCTCGTCCACATCGACGATCCGGACCACCAGGTGTTCCGGGCGATCGGCGCCGACTGGTTCAAACCCGCCGCGATGCGCCGGATGCAGGCGCGAATCGACGTGCTCGCCAAGCGTTATGTCGATCGGATGATGGATTTCTCCGGCGAGTGCGACTTCGCCGCCGACATCGCGGCCCACTACCCGCTGTACGTCATCCTTTCGTTGCTCGGGCTGCCGGAGAGCGACTTCCCCCGCATGCTCACGCTCACCCAGGAGCTGTTCGGTGGCGCCGACCCCCACCGGCGGCGCGGCGACACAGCTGAGGCGCAGCTCAGCGTGCTGGTGGACTTCCTCGCCTACTTCCAGGACCTGACGGCCTCCCGCCGGGCGCATCCGACCGACGATCTCGCCTCGGCGATCGCCAACGCGGGACTGAACGATCTGGACACGGCCTCCTACTATGTGATCATCGCGACGGCCGGCCACGACACCACCAGCTCCACCATCGCGGGCGGCCTGCACGCGCTCATGGAACACCCCGACCAGCTCGCGCGGCTCCGGGAGAACCCCTCGTTGATGCCGGCCGCGGTCGACGAGATGATCCGCTGGGTGACCCCCGTGAAGGAGTTCATGCGGACCGCCACCACCGACTACGAACTGCGCGGAGTCACCGTCCGGCAGGGCGACTCCCTGCTGCTGTGCTACCCGTCCGCGAACCGCGACGAGGATGTCTTCGACGACCCCTTCCGCTTCGACGTCGGCCGCACTCCCAACCGCCACCTGGCCTTCGGCTTCGGCGCGCACTACTGTCTGGGAGCCGCGATGGCGCGGATGGAGGTCCGGGCCCTGTTCACCGAACTGCTGTCCCGCCTGACCTCGGTGGAGGCCGCGGGCGATCCCCAGTGGGTGGCCACCACGTTCGTCGGCGGCCTCAAGCACCTGCCGATCCGCTACGAGATGACCTGACCCGGCGGCCGCGCCGTACCACCGCCGCCGCTCCGGCCACCGGGTGAGACGGGAGTTTGTCGGTCCTGTTTTCTAAGGTGCGGGTCAGCGGCGACGGATCGCGGAGCCGTACGAGGTGATTGGATCTCTGCCGTGGAAGCCTCCGTCGAGAGTCTGGTGTTCGTCCGCGACGACGAGTACACGGTCGCGCGGATGAGCGCCGAGGGCATGCCCGGATTCGTCGCCGCCGGGCGGGCCCTCGCCGGGGTGCAGCCGGGAGAGACGCTGCGGCTGATCGGCGAGTGGAGCGAGCATCCGCGGCACGGCCGCCGTCTGACGGTCACCGCGTCGGAGCGGGTGATCCCGTCCACGGTGCAGGCCATCAAGATCTACCTGGGCTCGGGCCTGATCCGCGGCATCGGCCCGCGGCTCGCCGACGCGATCGTCAGCCAGTTCGGCGAGGCGACGCTGAAAGTCATCGACACCGAGCCGGAACGGCTCAGGGAGATCGTCAACATCGGCCCGGCCCGGCAGGGGCAGATCGTCGAGGCGTGGCGGGACCAGAAGGCGATCGCCGCGCTGATGGTGTTCCTGCAGGGCTTCGGGATCAGCCCGCTGCTCGCTACGAAGATCTACCAGCTGTACGGCGCGCGCTCGGCCGACGTCCTGGCCGCCGACCCGTACCAGCTCATCGGCCAGGTCAGGGGGATCGGGTTCGGCACGGCCGACCGGATCGCCCTGCGGTCGGGGGTGCCGGAGCGCAGCCCGGAGCGGATCAAGGCCGCCGTCCTGGACCGGCTGGAGACGGCCGCCGCCCGCGACGGGCACTGCTACCTGCCGTTGCCCGTCCTGCTCGCGAGCGCCGCCGAACTGGTCGAACAGGATCAGGACATCGTCCGCCAGATGGTCGACGTTCTCACCGCCGAGCGCCGGGTGGTCGTCGAAGCCTCCGCGGGCGCCTCCGGCACGGTCGTGGTGTACGCCAAGCACGTGCACAGCCGCGAGCTCAAGCTGGCCGCTCAGCTGACCAGGCTCGGGCAGGCCGCGTCGACCCTGCCCATCCGCGCGTGGGCGGAGGACCCCGGCCTGAACGACGACCAGCAGGCGGCGGTGACCATGGCGCTGACCAGCACGGTGTCCATCCTGACCGGCGGCCCCGGCTGCGGCAAGAGCCACACCGTGAAAACCGTCGCGGCGACCGTGAAGGCGTCGGGCGGTACGGTCACCCTCACCGCGCCGACCGGCAAGGCGGCCAAGCGCCTGTCGGAGCTGACCGGCATGCCCGCGCTGACCGTGCACCGGATGCTGGCCCACGAGCCGGACCCCGACCCCGGCACGCTGTTCGAGCAGACGCCTGCGCAGGCCGACCTCATCGTGGTCGACGAGGCTTCGATGCTGGATCTGAACCTGGCCACCCGGCTCGTCTCGGCCATCCCGGCCGGCAGCCATCTGCTCCTCGTCGGCGACGACGACCAGCTGCCGAGCATCGGGCCCGGCAGCGTGCTGGCCGACCTGCTGCGCGTCGAGACGATCGCGCGGGTCCGGCTGACCCACGTCTTCCGCCAGGCCGACGGGAGCGGGATCATCCAGGCCGCGCACCGGATACGGACCGGCGGACTGCCCGATCTCCCCGGGCGGGGAGGCTTCTGGTTCGAGGAGCTCGACGACCCCGACCGGGTCGCCGAGCGGGTGGTCCATCTGGCCACCGTGGCGATCCCGCGTAAGCAGGGCGTGCGTCCCGGCCAGGTCCAGGTGCTGTGCCCGATGCGCAAGGGCGTGACGGGCACCGCCCAGCTGGGCCGGATGATGCAGGAACGGCTGAACCCCGCCCGCGACGGCGACGCGGAGCACTGGGCCGGCTCCACCGTCTTCCGGACCGGCGACCGGGTCATGCCGGTCCGGAACAACTACGACAAGGGCGTCTTCAACGGGGAGACCGGCACGGTCACCGCGATCGTCCAGCAGGACCGGCTCGTGGAGGTCCTGCTCGACGACGGGGAGACCGTGACCTACGGCTTCGACGAGCTCGACGACCTCACCCACGCGTACGCCATCAGCGTGCACCGCTCCCAGGGCAGCGAGTATCCCTTCGTGGTGGCCCCGATCGTCGCCGAGGCCGGCGGCATCATGCTGCGCCGCAGGCTCCTCTACACCCTCGTCACCCGGGCCCGGTCCTGGGTGGTCCTCGTCGGCCAGCGGGAAGCCCTGGAAACGGCCGTCCACCGGCTCGGCCACCGCCGTAACACCGGCCTCACCCGAAGGCTTCTGCTGTCCCCGCTCGGCTGAACTCCTCAAGTCCATCAGTGGCGGGTGACCCGGGTCGGCGCGCTCAGAGTGCTCCCAGGTAGACCCAGGCGCCTTCGTGCCGGGTGAAGCGGCTGTTCTCGTCCAGCGACCCCGGGTTCCCGTGCTCGACGAAGTGGGCGCGGAAACGGACCGTGCCCTCGGTGTGGAAGGCGGTTCCGCCGGTGGTCTCCAGGATCTCCAGGCTCACCCATCGGGTCGCCCCGGCGAGATCCACGTGGGGCGGGCGCGTCGCGGGGTGCCAGGTACGCAGGAGATAGCCGTCGTCGCCGACGCTGAAGGCGCTGAATCGTGCACGCATCAGCGACTCGGCGGTGGGCGCGGCAGCCTTCCCGCTGTGCAGCCGCCCGCAGCAGTCCCGGTAGGACGCGGAGAGCCCGCACGGGCACGCGAGGGCGCGAGGAGGTGGTGTGTGGCGTCGGGACATGCCGCTAATTGTGCCCCCTCGCAAGCGCGACGGTGCGTGAGACGTCAGTCGCCCTGTGCGATTTCGACAACCCGCGCCCCTTGGCAACGGCGTCACTATTTGCAATCATTTGCTTGCTTAGCGCGACGGTCGCAACCATACCCCTCGGGAGTGAACCCATTGATGTCCGCACAAGCGCAGCACAACGACCCGCACGCCGCCACAGGATCACTCGGCTCGGCCATGCCCGCGGAGTCCGTGGCGGCCGGCGCGCCCCGGCCGAGCCCCGACGTCAGGGTGCCCGCCGACCTGGTGGCGACCGCCGAGCACGGGTTGCCGCCGGACGGCCGTCCCGGGAAGCGGGTGCTGGTCATCGGGGCCGGGATGGCGGGCCTGGTCGCCGCCTACGAGCTCATGCGGCAGGGTCACGAGCCCATCGTGCTGGAGGCTCAGCAACGGGTCGGCGGGCGTGTGCTCACCCTCCGCGGCTTCGCACCGGGCCTGTACGCCGAAGCGGGGGCGATGCGGATCCCCCGCGTGCACGACCTCACCCTGGCGTACTGCGCGCGGTTCGGACTGGCCCTGCGCCCGTTCGTCATGGGCAACCCCGACACCCTGGCCTACATCCAGGGCGTCAGGACCACGATGCGGGAGCTGAACCGCAACCCCGGGATCATCGACTTCGGACTGGCCGCGCACGAGCGTGGCCGCACCTACGAGGACCTGTGGAGCACCGCCACACAGGAGATCCACGACCTCTACGCGCAGGAGGGCGAGAACGCGCTGGACCGGATCTTCACCGAGTACGACCGGTACTCCATCCGCAGCTTCCTCCGTGAGCGCGGCTTCTCCGAGGGGGCCATCGAGCTCTACGGGGTGATGAGCTTCCGGGAGGCCAACCTCAACGCCGCGGTCATCGAGCAGTTCCGCGAGATCATCGGCCGGGCCTTCGAGGACATGCAGGAGATCGAGGGCGGCGCCGACCGGCTGCCGACCGCCTTCTACCAGGAGCTCAAGAGCCACATCAGGTTCGGCCACGAGGTCATCGCCATCGAGCAGGACGACCGCTCCGTCACCCTGCAGGTCAGAACCGGCCATGGCAAGATCACGCTCACCGGCGACTACGCCATCTGCACCGTGCCGTTCTCGGTGCTGCGTGACATCGAGACCCGGCCCGCCTTCTCCCGCCGCAAGCAGCGCGCCATCCGCGAGCTCAACTACAACGCGTCCACCAAGATCCTCTTTCAGGTCCGGCGTCCCTTCTGGGAGCAGACCGACGGCATCGTCGGCGGCACCACGGTCACCGACCTGCCGATCCGGCGCATCTGCTACCCGTCGCACCGCGTCGAGGGCGATGACCGGTCGATCATGCTGGCCAGCTACACCTGGGGCCAGGACGCCCTGAGGTGGGGCGCGATGCCACCGCACAAGCGGGTCGAGCAGGCGCTGGAAGACGTCGCCAAGATCCATCCCGAGATCCACGAGCACTTCGAGTTCGGTCTCACCCACGCCTGGTACGACGATCCCTACGCCGCCGGCGCCTTCGCCCTCTTCGAGCCGCACCAGCAGACCAATCTGCACGACGCGATCATCGCCGAGGAGGGCCGCGTGCACTTCGCCGGTGAGCACTGCTCCCTGTGGCACGCGTGGATCGAGGGCGCGCTCGAATCAGGAATCAGCGCCGCGCGTGCCGTACACGAGGCTCCCGCGCCCGTCCAGCGGGACGGCGCTCGTTGAGCCGGGTGTCAGCGACGCGTCCTCGCGGCGTGGACGCGCAACCGGGTCGCGGCCTCGGCCAGATCGTCGGAGGCTGCGGCGCACGCCGCGATGTGGGCGGCCACGGTCTCCCGTAGCCACTGCGGCGCGATGCCGTCCTCGTCGAGCCGGGCCCCGATCTCGCGCAGGCGCTCGGCGCACTCGACGAGCGCACGGGCGTCGGACCGCAGGACTCCGGCGTGGACGGCGATCGCGTCTGGAACGGCGGGCATCCGGATGCTCCCTCGGTCAGGCGGTGCTCCCCGGGCCGGCTGAGGGGTCCGGGGAGAGCTGGTCGAACAACAGGTAGACCTGTGAGCGGGTGACCGGTCCCCGGTACGGCGTGAGCCGGTCGTCGATCAACTCGCGGGCCTCGGGCAGATCGTTCTCGATGTTGGCGGTGTAGTGCTCGATGCTGTGGCAGATCGGGAACAGGTGGGTGGCGTCGGAGTAGTCCACGACGTACCAGTCGGGGTGCAGGTCGAAGCAACCGCCCGCGCCCTGCCCGTCGAGGGTGGGGATGATGTCGTGCTGGTTGGTGACGCTGGCGACCCAGGTCCGCGGGTCGGCGGGCCTTTTGAAGTCGACCGGCGAACCGACGGTCACCGCGTGGGTGACGGTGTACCGGGCGCAGAATGCCGTGTCCTGCGCCAGGTTCATGATCGCCGCTCCGCCGGCGCTGTGCCCGATCAGGGCGAGCTCGGCCTGCCGCGGGATACCGAAGTCGTCGATGGCCTTGATCAGCGCACGGCTGTAGGGGCTGCTGTCCAGTACGGCGCTGCTGAAGGCGCCGAGCAGATCCTGCGGGGAGTCGTTGTCGGGGCGGCCCGGGCTCATGCCGGGCACCTGGACGACGTGGCGAACCGTGCCGTCCGGCCCTGTCACGCTCTGGATGAGGATCCGCCCGGTCGTCCCGATGACGCCGATGTTGCGGAGAAAGCCGACCAGCGATCCCGCCGAACCGAGCCGCCCCGTCTCGGCGGGGTCGAGCTCCACCCGCCGCGCGGCGCCCTCCCCGACGTCGAGGACCGCGATGACCCTGTTGCTCATTCCGGTGATCGGGTCGGCGGTGGCGTACCCCTTCCCGGTGGCGATCAGCCACGCGGCGGTGTCGTTGAGCGGGTTCTCGTCCAGCAGCGCCCGCAGCGCGAGGACCTCGCCGAAGACCGGCGCCAGTTCGCTGAGCGTGCGGACCGCGCCGCGGTCCTTCAGCAGGGCGCGCAGTGCCCGGAGCGACTCTACGTCCCGGTCGGCGCCGACCGCGTCGACGAGCCTGGCCAGCAGCGGGTCCTTGGTCAGCTCCGGATGGACCAGGGCCACCGCGGTGATCCGCAACCGCAACGAGGTGGCGAGGACGAGGATGGACAGGCTCTCCGCGCCGGTCATACCGCCGAGCCTGGCCGCGAGAGCGCCCAGCCGCCCGCCCGCGACCGCGTAGCCGAGACCTCTCCGGTTCGTCAGCGCGTGGAGCAGGGCGCGTTGCACCCGATACCCGCGCACCGGGGCCCGCATCAGGACGCCGTCGGTGAGCGCCGCGGTGGCGTGCACGGACGCCTCGTGGATCGTCACCCCGATGTCGGCCACCTCGCGGGCCGCGAGCCGCAGCAGCCTCGCGGCCATGACCGGGTCGCCCGCGGCGGGCTCGCGGCCTGTCATCTCTCTTCCCGCCGGGTCATGCTCACGAAACGCGGCCGCGGGTCCTCCGGGACGTTGCGGTGGACCAGGTCCGACAGCGTTCGGGTGGCACTGATGATCTGCAGTCCGGGGAGGGAGAAGGTCGCGGCGTTGAAGATCCGCGGCGACAGCAACGGATTGGTCAGCGCCTGCGAGAAGGCGTCGATGGCGATGATCTTCGTGAGCAGCGGCGGCAGCATCGCGTTCGGGGCTCCCGGCTCCTCGGCGAACAGGCCGACGTACAGGTCCAGGTCGTCCACTCCCCGGTAGAGCTCCCGGAGCGCGCCGACCACCTTCGGGTCGCCGGAGACCTGCTCGAAGCCGCGCACCCGGGGGAAACGGCAGTGCTCCCGGTAGCTGTTGTAGGGGGCCAGGCTCAGCGCGCGCGACTCGGCGATGCTGGCCACGTCGACCGGGCGCAGCACCGGGTCGGTGTTGAACAGGCAGATGCGACCGGCACGCTGCCGGGAGGCGTCCTCGAAGAGCCGGCCGAGGCCCGGCTCGGGTATGAGCGCTCCCCCGGCCATGGTCTCCGCCAGCGGCAGGTCCCGGCCGCCCACGGACAGGGTGGAGGGGATCAGGCTGTGCCAGCGGTAGACGAGGTTGAACTCGACCGAGGCCCAGTTCTGCCGGTGCCAGGCGGCGCGGGCCAGCATGGCGGGAAGCCGCGGGTCCAGGGTGAAGCGGAAGTGGTAAGGCGTGATGTGGTTGATGTACTCCTCGACCACCAGTTTGATGAGGAGCACGATGAGGATGTTCCGCGCCGTCTGGAACAGGCGCTCGTCGTCCCAGCGCGGATGGTGTTCCGCCAGGACGCGCGCCACCCTGTTGTGCTCGCGCAGGAACAGCACCGTGAGCATGGTGAAGCCGACCTGGATGTTGCCCCTGTCGCTGCCCAGCGCGAACAGGGCGTCGCGCTGGGCGGCGGCGAGCTCGTCGAACCTGATCACCGTCAGCGCGGCGAACTCGGGTTTGATCTCGCCGTTCTCGCAGAGGTACGGAGGGTATTCCGCGCCGTTGAGAGTCTGGCTCTTGAGCCGCCCGCCGTCGAACGTCCGCAGGGCGGCGGTCACCACCGGGTCGAGCCCGTAGAGCTGGTTCAGGTCGACATGGTGGTTCGAGCTGTTCTTGCGCGGATCCCTGGGCACATGCGTGTCACCGCGCAGGAACCCGTCGGTGAACCACTGGGCGAAGTAGGCGAACAGCACGGTGGACCGGGGACACGGGATCATGGTGTCGCCGCGGGCGAACAGGTCGGCCGCCTGCTCGGGCGTGGGCCGGCCGGCCGCGGGCCCGGCGAACGGCGGCAGGTGCCGCCCGCTGAAGGTGCGGTCGGTCAAGGACCCCCACGAGGTGTAGTCGGCCATGGTGCTCAACGGCTCCGGCCGTGGGGCCATCTCGCGGATCGCGTGGTCGATCAGCGTGGCGTTGAGGCGCCGCCGTACGGGCTGGACGTGCTGGGCGAGGGTCCACAGCGGGCGGCCGTGGGTCAGGGCCAGGAATCTCAGACGGTTGGCGGCGCCGTCGGTGGCGATGCCTCTCGCGCTCCGCGGCACCTTCACCCCTCCTTGGTGTCGGGGCCGAGTGCCAGGACGAACCGGTCGGGAAAGATCCCGTGGTCGCGGACTAGCGCCCCGTCGGGCGGCGGGAGCGGGTGCGCCCCTGGACGACGCAGCAGGCGGCGCACGACTTCGCAGATGACGGCCCTGGCGGGATGCACGCCGAGGCACGCGTGGTGACCGTGGCCGAAGTAGAGCTGGAGGTGTCCCGGCCGGTCGAGGCGGAACTCGTCGGGCGCCTCCACCACGTCGGAGTCGAACATGGCCGACGCCGGCGCGGCGAGCACGAACGTCCCGGCGGGGACGAGCGTCTCGCGCGGGGTGCCGGCGGCCAGCACGTGGTCGCGCTCGCACAGCCGGGGAAGGAGCTTGAAGAACGGGCTGAACCGCAGCGCCTCCCAGACATAGGGATCGAAGCGCGCGGGGTCCGAATCCACGGCGGCGGCAGCGGCCGCCGCCCGCACCTGCGGGCGGATCATGATCTGCTCGACGGCCTCCGCCATCGCTCCCGGCCCGCTCTCCACGAACCCCAGTGGCAACCCCGCCATGTTTATCAGCAGTCGCTCGTCGTCGACGCCCACCTCGGCCGGCAGGGTCGTGCGGATCAGGCGGGAGAAGACGTCCTCCGGCAGCGGCCGCCCCGCCGCCATGTCGGCCCGGCGTTCGGCGAGCAGGCCACGCAGGTAGGCCATCATCTCCCCGCCCGCGCGGACGGAGGCGGCCTGGATCTCCGGGTCGCCGTGGAAGTTGGCGAATCCGTCGGTGACCACGGCCCGCGTCCACCCCGACAGGATCGCGGGGGAAGGACCGGGGAAGCCGAAGTACTCTCCGCAGACACGCAGGGCGACGTGCCGGAAGAGTTCGCCGACGGCCTCGATCCGCCCGGTCGCCGAGGCGGCGTCGAGGGCCTCGTCGGCGATCCGGCCGACGAGGTCGCGGAGCCGCGCCGCGTCCTGCGGGGCGAGCATCACCTGCATGAGCCCCTTCTCCCGCCAGTTCATCGGCGTCGCGTCCCGGCCCAGCATGAACGGCCCGCCGAGGGCCGCGTCGAGGCGCGGACCGAAGGCGCGGACCGTGAAGACCTGCTCCAGCGAGAGCACCTCGGTGACGTCGGCGAAACGGGTCACGACGGTGAAGGCGGGCGTGACGAAGACCGGCCGCCGCTCGCGGAGCTGCGCGAACAGGGCACGCCAGTCGGTGCGCATCCACTCCCGGACGAGCGCGAAGGCGGCCATCGGGTCACGCGCCATGGCCGCGTCGTATCTCGCCAGATGGTCGCCCGTGGTCGCCTGACCGACAGCACCCATGCCGTTGGACCCTCCGTCTCGTCCGTGTCACCGATCTACGGAAGCCATGGCGTAAAAAGATCATCACTTTCCGCAGTCACAATCTAGGTAGGCCACAGAGTGCCACAGGATGACTCCGGAATGCAGTGTTTTGACTCCCCTGGGTGATTGATTCGTCACTCTTAGGCAACTCCCGCGAGCCGGGCGTTCGACCGTTGAATGAGTGGCCGGAACGGACGGCCCGCCCCTGAGGGAGGAACATGACCGCATCGGCCTTCCCATCAGGCCGGCAGGAGCCGGGCAGGGCCGAAACGGTGACGGTCACCGCCGGGCGCCGCACCGCCTATCTGATCGCCCTCGTGATCCTGCCGGTCCTGGTCCTGGTGGTGGCGGTCCCCGTCGCCTGGGGCTGGGGGATCGGGCCCCGCGACGCGGTCATCGCCACCGTCATGTATCTGGTCAGCATCTTCGGGATCGCCATCGGCTACCACCGGCACTTCACCCACCGCGCCTTCAGGTGCCGCAGGCCCCTGCGCATCGCGCTCATGCTGGCCGGCGGGATGGCCCTGGAGGGCCCGGTCACGCTGTGGACGGCCGAGCACCGCCGCCACCACAAGTACGCCGACCGGGCCGGCGACCCGCACTCGCCGTGGCGTTACGGCGACAGCGGCCTGGCGTTGCTGCGCGGCATGGCGCACGCCCACGTCGGCTGGTTCTACACCGCGCGCGACCGCTCCAGCCGGCAGCACTGGGTGCCCGACCTGATGGCCGATCCGGACGTCCGGCGGTTCGACGCCGCCTACCCGGCCGTCGCCGTGCTGTCGTTCCTGCTCCCCGCCACGGCCGGCGGGCTGTGGTCGATGTCGTGGACGGGCGCGTGGACCGCCCTCTTCTGGGGCGGCCTGGTCCGCTACGCCGTGGTGCACCACGTGACCTGGTCGGTCAACTCCATCGCCCACACCTTCGGCGACCGCCCCTTCACGACCAGGGACCGCTCGTCCAACGTCCGCTGGGTCGCGTTCCTGACCCTCGGCGAGGGCTGGCACAACTGGCACCACGTGGACCCGACCTGCGCCCGCCACGGCGTCCTCAAAGGCCAGCTCGACCCGAGCGCCCGCCTGATCCGCTGGTTCGAACAAGCGGGCTGGGTGTACGGCGCGCACTGGCCGGACCCCCGACGCCTGACCGCCCGCCGCGCGGACAGAAGCTCCTAAACGCCCCGCGCTCAGCTGCCGCCCATTATGGCGGGATCTCTGGAAGCCGGAGATCACCTACGCGGCGGGGCCCGCCGTTCCGGAACGCATCGGGTATCGTCGCTCGTTCTCCCTATGGGCTGCGAGAAGATCGCCATGGTGGAGGGCACGTGACCGAGCATGAATCCGCCGCGTCCGCTGAGACCCGAAGCACACGTGGCCGCCGTTCGCGAGGACGATTAACCCTGGACGTTCTGGCCGTCCTCAGCTTCTGTTTCATGCTCTTTCAACTGGCATTCTCCGACCCCGTGTCCTCCGCGTGGTTCAGAACGCAGGTGCCCGCCTGGACGGCATGGGGCTTGAACGCATCGGAGTCGTACTTCAACGACATTTATCTGCACGGCTACCCTTGGTGGTCGTGGCCGATGATGGGCGTGGGTTTCCTCTTCGGACTGGGCATCACCGTTCACGACACGATCAACGCGATCGAGGGCCGTACGCGGGTCCGCGAGGCCGTCGCGAGTTTCACGATCCTGATCATGGCCGCGGTGTCGATCCACACCGGCATCCTCATCACCGTGTTCCCCGACCGCGATCTGCAGGACCACATCCGCTGCAAGGACTCCCCCTCTCGCTACGCGTACGCGGCATGTCGAGTCGAGCTACGCGGAACACCGATACGCGGATCCATCTCGTGATGGACCCGCCCTCCCAGGAAGACGCGACAGGACCCTGACGTCGCCGTCGAAGCGGCGGCCCCATCCGCCCGGTGGCCGTGCGCAGGATCGAGACCGGCGAGCACCTTTGCGTGCAGGCGGGGGACATAAGTAACTTTCCGCAAATATCCTGGCATTTAGATATTCCGCCGGACCATCGCCTCGGATATCGGCCACGCAGGCGAAGCGGCCAATAGCTGCTAGATGCGTTAATTGTCCTTTATAGATGGTCGACATCGGGGATATTTGATCCATTCAGGCGTTTATGTCAATGGCCGGCGACTGAGAATCACAGTCATGAGAAGAATGACAGCCGCACTGCTGGCCACCGTTTGCGCGGGGACCGCCTTCGCGAGTTCGCCGCCCACCCTCGCCCAGACGCCGGGCACCGGCGCCGCCTCGCTGAACCGGTCCGCCGCGCAGACCGACTGGCTCAGCCGCCTCCGTGCCGCGATGGAGAAGTTCAAGGACCCGGCGGTCGCGGAGAGATACGGCTACGTACGGACCGACCACTGCTCCCAGTTCCAGTTCACCGGCGCCGACGGTAAGCCCATCGGCGGTATGGGCTACCACTACGCCAACCAGCGGCTCATCCAGGACCCACGGCTGCTGCCCCTCCAGCCCGAGGTGCTGGTCTACGTGCCCGGCGTGCGCGACCGACGGGAACTGGGCGCCATCGAGTACATCAAGAACGACGACGACCAGCTCCTCGCGACCCCGGAAGATCGCCCGAGCCTGTTCGGACGTGAGTTCCAGGGCCCGATGGAGCCGCACGCGAACGGCGGGGCGATCCATTACGACATGCACATCTGGCTGTTCATGCACAACCCGAAGGGCCTGTTCGAGCCCTGGAACCCCCGGGTCGTCTGCCCCGGCGGCCACGCGCACTCCTGAACCACGGCCGACGGCGCCCAGCCAGGGGGGCTCATCGTCCGCCGATCTCACGACCGGCGGACGATGATCGGTTCCGACATCGCTCACGAGGCGGCCTGGATGACGATCCGCGGAGTGCTGTTCGACGTCTCGGACACGTCCTCGGACCGGGCCGGCGTGCTCGGGCAGCCGGCCGAATCGGTCCGGACTCCTGCGGATGCGTCACGGCGGACCGCCTTCCGAGGTCAACGGCACATGAGCCTGGTAATTGTCCCAGGGGCCCGTCGATGGACGGCGTCTCCTGACCCGGAGGGCTGATCGGGGATGGATCGATGGGGCGGCTGGTCCTGGGCCGGCGCGCTGGCGGTGATGGCGGCGGCGGTGGCGCTGGTGTCCGGGAGCGGGCCGGTCAACCGGCTGGCCTGCCGTACGGCGGGGCGGGCGTTCCGGCGGGCCCGGCTGCTGGCCGAACGCACGCCACCTGGACGTGAGCGCTACGTAGACTTTCTGCGGGCCCTCGCGATCACCGCCGTCGTCGCCGGGCACTGGCTGGCCATCCAGGTGACCTACGGCGGCGGCAGGGGCTTCCAGGGGGGCAGCGTCCTCGACGTGCTGCCCTGGACCCGGCCGCTGACCTGGCTGTTCCAGGTCATGCCGGTCTTCTTCCTGATCGGGGGTTTCGCGAACGCGGTGTCCCTCGGCTCGCAGCACGAGCGGGGCGGCGGCGCCACGGGGTGGGTGCTGCGCCGTACCGACCGGCTGGTCCGGCCGACGACCGCGCTGCTGGCCTCGCTGAGCGTGGCCGCGCTGGTGGCGCGGGGTCTGGGCGCGGACCCCGGCCTGATCGGCACGGCGGTCTGGCTGGCGTCGATCCCGTTGTGGTTCCTGGTGGCCTACTTCGCCGCGGTGTTCCTCACCCCGCTCCTGCACGCCGCCCACCGGCGGGCGGGCCTGGCGGTGCCGATCGTGCTGGCCGCCCTGGTCGGCGCGGGTGATCTGGCCCGCCTGACCGGTTTCGGGCCCGGCCTGGCAGTGGGCAGCTATCTGTTCGCCTGGCTGGCCATCCACCAGCTCGGCTTCGCCTGGCAGGACGGGCGGCTGCCCGCCCGGCGCGGGGTCGCGCTGCCGCTCGCGGGGGTCTCGCTGATCGTCCTGGTGGTGCTCACCGTGGCCGGTCCGTATCCGGTCAGCATGGTGGGGGTCGCCGGGGAGACTCTGCAGAACACCTCACCGCCGACGCTCGCCCTGCTCGCCTTCGCCACCGCCCAGACGGGGATCGTCCTCGCCTGCCACGATCGGGTGAGCCGCTGGCTGCGGCGGCCCGCGGTGTGGACGGGCGTGGTCGCGGTCAACTCGGTGATCATGACGGTGTTCCTCTGGCACATGACCGCCGCGGTGCTCGGCGCGCTGGCCCTCTACCCGACCGGAATCATGCCGGCGGTCTCTGCCGGGTCGCCGGAGTGGTTGCTGCTGCGTCTCCCCTGGCTCGCCGTCCTGGCGCTGATCCTCGCCATCCTCGTCGCGATGTTCGGGCCCGTCGAGCGGCGAACCGGCAGGCGGGCCGGAAAGCGAGCCGGAAAGCGGGCCGGTTCCGGGATCGGACAGGCCGTGCTCACGGTCGCCGGCGCCGGCGGCGTGCTCGCCGGGCTCCTCGGCGTCGCCCTGGCCGGTCAGGGCGACCACGGACCCGCGGGCATGCCGACTCCTGCCCTGCTGACCTACTTCGCCGGAGCCGCCGCCCTCCGGCTCGCCCGGTGGCGGCTCTCCTCCGCCGGCTGACCCCTCGCTGCGCCCGGCTCGACACGTTGCTGCGAGGGTGACGGCTCACCGACCGGGCTCACCGTCCGTGCCGAAGGCTTCGCCGTACAAGACCTGCGCGGAGCTGGTGGACGCCGCGAAGAAGCCCCGCGTACCTGTCGGGGTGATCCTCATCTGAGAGTTCTGCCCTCGTCTCCGCCCGAGGCGATCTCGGCAGGCCGCTCCTGCTCTGCGCGTCCGTCCATGGGGACCTTCTCCCCGCCGTACGCCCGGCTCATTCTGGCGCGCAGGCGGCCGAGCGGGCCCCGCAGGCCCTTCGGCGGTACGCCCCGCCCCTCGGCGCCGGCCTCGATCATCGGGATCGGCTTCTTGCCGCGGATGTGCGCGGCGATGTCGGTGGCCGGGGGCACGTGGATCTCGACGAACTCACCGTGCGGCAGGCGCTTGATGACGCCGGACTCCACCCCGTGGTCGAGGACCGCGGCGTCGCTGCGCTGCAGGCCCAGGCACATCCGGTAGGTGACGGCGTAGGCGATGATCGGGCCCAGGATGATGGCGAACCGGCCGAACCAGGTGGTGACGAACAGCGGGATGTGGAAGTTCGCCGAGATCTCGTCGTTGGCGCCGAGCAGCCAGAGCACGCCGTAGAACGTGATGGCCGCCATCCCGATCGAGGTGCGGTGCGGGTTGTTGCGCGGGCGGTCGACGATGTGGTGCTCACGCCGGTCGCCGGTCACCCAGCGTTCCAGGAACGGGTAGAGGGCGAGGCCGGTGAGGATGATGCCCATCGGCGCCAGCGCCGGGATCAGCACGCTCAGCGGCAGGGTGTACCCCAGGAAGTTGATCTCCCACGCCGGCATGATGCGTAGCGCGCCCTCCAGGAAGCCCATGTAGAAGTCGGGCTGCGACCCCGCCGAGATGTCGGCCGGCGAGTACGGACCGAACGCCCAGATCGGGTTGATCTGCGTGAAGGTCGCCATACCGGCGATGACGGCGAAGGTGAACATGAAGAAGGCTCCCGACTTCGCCATGAAGGACGGGAGGAAGGGCGCGCCGACCACGTTGTTCTCCGTGCGTCCCTTGCCGGGCATCTGGGTGTGCTTCTGCACCCACATCAGGATCAGGTGCGCGGTGACCAACGCGACCAGGAGGCCCGGGATGAGCAGGATGTGGAGGGTGAAGAACCGCCCGACGACGTCCTCGCCCGGATACTCGCCGCCGAACAGGAAGAAGGAGAGGTAGGTCCCGACCAGCGGCAGGGAGAGGATCACACCCTGGGTGATCCGCAGGCCCGCGCCGGACAGCAGGTCGTCGGGGAGCGAGTAGCCGGTCAGGCCCTCCACCAGCGCCAGGGTCAGCAGCAGGACGCCGATGATCCAGTTGAGCTCGCGCGGCTTGCGATACGCCCCGGTGAAGAACACGCGGAGCATGTGCACCATCATGCCGGCGATGAACAACAGCGCCGCCCAGTGGTGCATCTGGCGCATCAGCAGGCCGCCGCGCACGTCGAAGCTGATGTCCAGCGACGACGCGTACGCCTCCGACATCGTCACACCGCGCAGCGGCGCGTAGGAGCCGTCGTAGACGACGTGACCCATGCTCGGCTCGAACCAGAACGTCAGGAACGTTCCGGTGAGCAGCAGGATGATGAAGGAGTAGAGCGCGATCTCGCCGAGCAGGAACGACCAGTGGTCGGGGAAGATCTTCCTGAGGTTGCGCTTGAGGAAGTTGCCCGCGCCGATCCGGTCGTCGATGAAACTGCTCGGACCCTCGATGTGCTTCGAAATCGGACGGGCGTTTCCTGCGGCGGTCATGTTCTCCCCCTCGGAGCCGGCTTCGGGCTTTCACGGACGGGCAGCGACCAGGAGGAGAGCCAGGAACGCAGGGCCAGCCACCAGCCGATCCCGAGACCGGCCACGGCCGCCACCGCGTTGAGCAACTTCGGGAGGGCCTGGGAGCCTTCGATGTAACCGTCTCCCGGCACCAGCAGGGCCAGGATCACGGCCAGCAGGATCCAGGCGCCCGCGGCCGAGGCGACGCCGACGGCCAGCGCCCAGGCCAGGCGAACCGGCAGGGCGCGCGGCCGGGGCACGCCTCGTCTCTCGACGAGCTGTCCCACCACGTCCTCCGGCGGGTCGCCGACCTGTCCCACGACCTTCTCGAACGCGGTGCCCGACCGGTCCTCGCCGAGATAGATCCACTGTCCGTCCTGGACGAACAACGCCGCCCGCCTGACTTCGAGATCGGTGAGCCGCAGGTAGGGGACGCCGTCAGGAAATCGGCGCACCCGGAAGCGCACGCTGGGCAGCCTCGCGTCCAACGCGTCCAGGATCCCCGTCAGCTGGCTTAGCAAGTGGTCCATCCGGCCTACAACCTCCCCTCGCTACTTCCACCTTCGAAGCGGGGTTCATGCCGGTTACAGGTTGTTTTTACGCTTTACTGTGCTTTTCCGGACAAAACGGATGCTGTTGGCGGCAGCGACATAAGACCTTTTGACCTGGACGCCGGGCGGTCACGCGTGGATGTGATTCCGGACCAGTGGACAGTCGTCATCGCCGGCTCGGTGATCCTCGGGCTCGGCGTCGCCCCCGCCTCCACCCTGAGCACCGACCTGATCGTCGGCGCGGCGCCGACGGAACGCGCGGGCGCCGCCTCGGCGATCTCCGAGGCCGGCGGCGAGCTCTGCCGTACGGAAGCGGGCGATAACGGGCGGGGCTCGCCGGGGAGCCTCGCGACCTGGGTCGTTTCACACCGGGGGCGGGCGCGCGTGTCGTAGTTTTGGGTTCCGCATTGCTGGTACGGCGGGGCGCTCAGTCCCTCGGCGATCGGAGGGGCGGTGCGCATCGGTCAGTTGATCGCCGGCCGTTACCGGCTGGAGGAGCGGATCGGTTCCGGCGGGAACGGGGTCGTCTGGCGCGCCACCGACGAGGAGCTGGGCCGGGTGATCGCGGTCAAGCGGGCCCTGTCCGGTGGCGCCGAGCGCGCGGCCGAGCGGATCGCGCTGTTGCGGCGCGAGGCCAGGATCCTGGCCAGGGTGAACCATCCGAACGTGGTCACCCTGTTCGACCTGGTGGCCGACGGCGGCGAGTGGTGGCTGGCCATGGAGTACGTGCCGGCCAGCAGCCTCGCCGGCCAGGGCACGCTGCCGCCCGGTCGGGTGGCCGGGATCGGCGTCCAGCTCGCCCGCGCCCTGCAGGCCGTGCACGCCGCGGGGGTCCTGCACCGTGACGTCAAGCCCGCCAACGTGTTCCTGGTCGACGACCAGCATGCCAAGCTGGGCGACTTCGGGATATCCCGGGTGGTCGAGGGCGACATGACGCTGACCGACACGGGCCGGATCCTCGGGACGCCGGGCTTCATCGCCCCCGAGGTGGCGGGCGGAGAGGACCCGAGCGAGGCGTCCGACGTCTTCTCCCTCGGCGCCACGCTGTTCGCGGCGGTCGAGGGCACGACGCCGTGCGGGCCCCCCGGGAATCCCCTGCTGCTCCTGCGGCGCGCGGCGCAGGGCGACATCGCGCGGTCGCGGCGCGGCGGGGCGCTGGCCCCGGTGCTGTCCGTGTTGCTGAACGTGGATCCCGCGAAGCGGCCCACGGCCGCGCAGGCCGAGCAAATGCTCCAGGACGTGGCGGTCGCGCCGGCCGCCGACGGCGACACCGACGGCCCGCGCCGCGGATCGAGACGCCGGATCGCCGTCGCGGCGGGCACGATCGTCATCGCGCTGGCCGTCTCGGGCTGGCTGCTGGCCGCCGTGCTGCCCGGCGCGCCGCCCGCCCCGGCGCGGGACCTGGCCCGTCCGCGCCCGGTGCCCGCCGTCGGCGACCCCCGTACGGCCGACCCCTGCGCGCTGACCGATCCGGCGGCGCTGGCCAGGTTCGGCGAGGCCCGGCAGGAGACCCATTTCGGGAACTTCAACCGGTGCGACGTCATCGTGCGGGCGGACGGTGACAGCGAGGTAGACGTGAAGGTGGAGCTGTACGGCGAGTCCGCGCCCGAAGGCGTCCTGGAGAAGGCGGGCGCCCTCGGCATCGTCCGGCAGCCCGCGGACGGCTCCACCTGCGGCCGTTCGGTGCATCTGCCCGACCGGCACCGCGTGCAGATCGACGCCCGGCAGACCGGCGACGGCGAGGCGGATCTCTGCGCCATCGCCGAGGCGGCCACGACGAGCGCGGTCGCGGTGCTGTCGAGGGGCGAGATCCCGCGGCGGCGCACACCCGCCGAGCCCGCGTCCTTGATCAACGTGGACGCCTGCGCGCTCCTCGGCCCCGGCGCGCTCGCCCGGTTCCCCGGCGTGGATCCGCTTCGCTCCGAGGCGGGTTTCGCCGGCTGGTGGTGCCGCTGGCACAGCACCGCCAGCCGGTCCTCGCTGCTCGTGCGCTTCGACCGGAATCAGCCGCTGACCAGCGCCGACGGCCGTCCCATCCGGCTCGGCGACCGTGCCGCCTTCGTCGAGTCCGAAGGCTACGGCGAGGAGACGTGTCAGGTCCAGGTCGTGCACCGGCCGACGACGGACTCACGCGGGGAGCCCGTGGCCGAATTGCTCCTGGTCGTGGTCAGCGGTCCGGGATCCGCCGCCCGGCGTTGCGAACTGGCCACCGATCTGGCCCGGCCGGCCGCCGCCGGACTGCCCCCGCCCCCCGCGGGCTCGGTCACCGGACCGGAGCGAGGTGGACCGTCGCCGTCTGCCGGGTGACCGACGAGACGCGCACGGCGAGGTCGTTCACGGTCCCGTTCGCGCCGGGGCCGAGGACCACCTCGTTGAAGACCCCGCTCCCCGTCCCCCTCACCCGCACCGAGCCGGAGCCGACCTTGGCGATCGACAGCCTGCTGAACCCGTACCGGCTGTCGATGCGGAAACTCACCGGCCTGGACACGGTGATCTTGCATCGTCCGTCGAAGCACGGGTGGACTCGCGCCCCCTTGGCGGGAAGCGCCGATGACGCGGAGCCCGCGCCCCGCTGTTCCCGCTCGGCGACGGCGGCCGGCGCGCCGGCGACCGTGACGAACGCCAAAGCCAGGAAGGTGATGGCCATCCGGTGCATGATCTTTCCTTTCGTCGGTCTCCCGTACGGCACGGCCTGCCGTACGGACGTTCCAGCTGCAGGGAAACCCGTTGCGGAGCCCAGAGTCCCCGATCGGGAGGGTCTCCCGGGCCGGAACCGGCAGACTGCGGACGAGACCATTGCCTTCAGGTGGAAGGGCGTTCGGGTGAGCGAACCGCTGCGCGCGCCAGATCTGGCTCCGCTCCCGTATGGACACCACACCGGCGGCACCCGGCATGATCCACGCACTGGAGATCGCAGCGTACGGGCCTTTCATGGGCAGGTGCGCCCCCCAAATACGGCTAAAGGTGATCAATCATGCGCATTCTTCTTGTGGGAGCCGGTGGCGTGGGCACCGCCATCACCCGCATCGCGGCCCGCCGTACGTTCTTCGACCACGTGATCGTCGCCGACTACGACCTGTCCCGCGCCGAGGCCGCCGTCGCCGCCCTCGGCCGGGACGAGAACCGGTTCACCGCGGCCAGGGTCGACGCGGCCGACCAGGCGGCGGTCGCCGGGCTGCTGGCCGCGCACCGGTGCGACGTGTTGCTGAACGCCACCGACCCGCGCTTCGTGATGCCGCTGTTCGAGGCCGCGTTCGCGGCCGGGGCCGGCTACCTCGACATGGCGATGTCCATGTCCCGGCCGCATCCCGAGCACCCTTACGAGCGGTGTGGCGTCAAGCTCGGGGACGACCAGTTCGCGCGGGCCGCCGAGTGGGCGGACGCCGGCCGGCTGGCACTGGTCGGCATGGGCGTGGAACCCGGCCTCGCCGACGTCTTCGCCCGGTACGCGGCGGACGAGCTCTTCGACGAGATCGAGGAGATCGGCGTCCGGGACGGCGCGAACCTCACCGTGGACGGCTACGAGTTCGCCCCGTCCTTCTCGATCTGGACCACCATCGAGGAGTGCCTGAACCCGCCGACGATCTACGAGAGGGACCGCGGCTGGTTCACCACCGAGCCGTTCAGCGAGCCCGAGATCTTCGACTTCCCCGCGGGCATCGGTCCCGTCGAGTGCGTGAACGTCGAACACGAGGAGGTGCTGCTGGTGCCCCGCTGGGTGGACGCCGGCCGCGTCACCTTCAAGTACGGGCTGGGCGAGGACTTCATCACCAAGCTCACCACCCTGCGCGCGCTCGGCCTGGACCGCACCGAGCCGGTCCGGGTCGCCTCGGACCGGGGCCCCGTCATGGTCTCGCCGCGCGACCTGGTGGCCGCCGTGCTGCCCGACCCGGCCGCCCTCGGAAGCCGCATGCACGGCAAGACCTGCGCCGGCACCTGGGTGAAGGGCACCAGGAACGGCGAGCCCCGCGAGGTCTACCTCTACCACGTCGTGGACAACCAGTGGTCGATGAACGAGTACGGCTCGCAGGCCGTCGTCTGGCAGGCCGCCGTCAACCCGGTGGTCGCCCTGGAACTCCTCGCCGGCGGCAGGTGGAAGGGCGCCGGCGTGCTCGGCCCCGAGGCGTTCGAGCCGCGGCCCTTCCTCGACCTGCTGACGGCGTACGGCTCCCCCTGGGCCATCCGCGAGCACTGACGTAGGACGGCGGCCGCCCCGGCCTTACAGTGACTGTACTTTCTCGCTCAGTGCGACCGGTCGGCGAACCCGCGGACTTCACAACGCGCCTTGACAGAGCAAGCGCTGGGTGCAAACATCGCAGAAATCTCGCAATCTCCTGGAAACAACCTCGAATCACGCGAAACACTCGCGCAAATCGTCAAGCTCGCGGCGTCATCGGCGAGCCGCGATGCCACACAAGGCGCTCTCCGGCAGCACGCGCGGCTGCGTGCGCCTTGCCTGACTCAACCCCCCTAAGGTCAGGAAAGGAAGCTCCATGTCACCACGATCGTGGCCACGGACGCTCACCGCGACGCTGCTGGTCATGGCCGGCGTCGTCGCGGGCCCGGCGGCCCAGGCGGCAGACATCCCCCCCGGTGACTACCAACAGGTCCAGCTCGCCCTCGGGCCCGCCGAACTCGGCGAGGCGATGTCCCTGGCGGTGCTGCCGAACCGATCCGTCCTGCACACCGCCCGCGACGGCACGATCCGGGTCACCGACGCCGCGGGCAACACCAAGTCCGCGGGCAAGCTCGACGTCTACACCCATGACGAGGAGGGCCTGCAGGGCATCGCCGCGGACCCGGCCTTCGCCGCCAACCGCTACGTGTACCTGTACTACTCGCCGAAGCTGACCACCCCGGCGGGCGACGCCCCGGCCACCGGCAGCGCCGCCGACTTCGAGCCGTGGAAGGGCGAGCTGCACCTGTCGCGATTCACCCTGAAGGCCGACGAGACACTCGACCTGGCCAGCGAGAAGGTCGTGCTGAAGGTGCCCAACGACCGCGGCCAGTGCTGCCACGTCGGCGGGGACATCGACTTCGACGCCGCGGGCAACCTCTACCTGACCACCGGCGACGACACGAACCCCTTCGAGTCCAACGCCTACTCCCCGCTCGACGAGCGGACCAACCGCAATCCGCAGTTCGACGCGCAGCGGTCCTCGGGGAACACCAACGACCTGCGCGGCAAGGTCCTGCGGATCAAGCCGCAGGCCGACGGCACGTACACCGTCCCGCCGGGGAACCTGTTCCCCGCGGGCACGGCGAGGACCAGGCCCGAGATCTACGCGATGGGGTTCCGCAACCCGTTCCGCATGTCGGTGGACAAGGCGACCGGCATCGTCTACCTGGGCGACTACGGTCCCGACGCGGGCGGTGCCGACGCCGCCCGCGGCCCCGGCGGCCAGGTCGAGTTCGACCGGATCACCGGGCCCGGCAACTACGGCTGGCCGTACTGCACGGGCACCAACACCACTGCGGAGACGTACAACGAGTACACCTTCCCCAGCGGTCCCTCGGCCGCGAAGTACGACTGCGCGGGCGGCCCCGCCAACAACTCCTTCCGCAACACCGGGCTGGCCACGCTCCCGCCCGCCAAGCCAAGCTGGATCAAGTACGGCGACGCCGGGTCACCCCCGGAGTTCGGCTCCGGCTCCGAGTCGCCCATGGGCGGGCCCGTCTACCGCTACGACGCCGGCCTGGCCTCGACCGTCAAGTTCCCCGCGTCGCTGAACGGCAGATACTTCGCCGGCGAGTACGGCAGGCGCTGGATCAAGGCCATCGAGGTGAAGACCGACGGGTCAGCCGGCGAGATCGCGGCGTTCCCGTGGACCGGCACCCAGGTCATGGACATGACCTTCGGCCCGGACGGCGCCCTCTACGTGCTCGACTACGGCACCGGCGGCGGCAACCAGGCGCTCTACCGGGTGGAGCACATCGGCGGCACCAACCGCAACCCGATCGCCAAGGCGTCCGCGGACCGGACCTCCGGCCCCGAGCCGCTCACCGTCGCCTTCTCCGCCGCGGGCAGCTCCGATCCCGAGGGCGGGGCGCTGACCTACTCCTGGAACTTCGGCGACGGCGGCACGTCCACGCAGGCCAATCCGTCCCACACCTACACGGCCAAGGGCACCTACACGCCGACGCTCACGGTCCGGGATCCGCAGGGGCTGACCGGGACGGCGAGCCTGGTGGTGACGGCCGGCAACAGCGCTCCGGCCGTGTCGCTCACCGTGCCCGCCAACGGGCAGCTGTTCTCCTTCGGCGACACCGTGCCGTTCCAGGTCAACGTCAGCGACCCGGAGGACGGCACGATCGACTGCACCAAGGTCAAGGTCACCTACCTGCTGGGACATGACAGCCACAACCACCAGATCACCTCCAAGAACGGGTGCGCGGGCACCCTCACCGTGCCGGTCGACGGCGAGCACGACGACGCGGCCAACATCTACGGCGTCTTCGACGCCGAGTACACCGACAAGGGCGGTCTCACCACGCACAGCGCGCGCACGCTGCAGCCGAGGCACCGGCAGGCCGAGCACTTCACGGCGCAGTCCGGCATCCAGATCGCCGAGCACGGCAACGCGGAGGGCGCCAAGACCGTCGGGTTCACCGACAACGGCGACTGGATCTCCTTCCAGCCCTACGCGCTGAGCAACGCCTCCAAGATCACGGCCAGGGTCTCCTCGGGCGGCGCCGGCGGCACGATCGAGGTCAGGGCCGGTTCGGCCACCGGCACGCTGCTCGGCTCGATGCCCGTGGCGGTCACCGGCGGCTGGGAGGTCTTCGTCGACGTCTCGACGAACCTGACCGGCGCGCCCGCCGGGACCACGACGCTGTTCCTCGTCTTCAAGGGGCCGTCCGGCCAGGGCAACCTGTTCGACGTCGACGCGTTCACCTTCGCCACGTCGGGCACGGCGACGACGGCCGAGGCGGAGTCGTACACCGCGAACTCCGGCGTCCAACCCGCCGACCACGCCACCGCCAGCGGCGGCAAGACCGCCGGATACATCAACAACGGCG
>NZ_JAKNTW010000048.1 GCF_022213955.1 Dolomitihabitans soli
TATTCAGCCGCATTCCCGTCGCCATCGCCATGGCCGCCGCGCTCGTCGCCACCAGCGCGCCCGCGCACGCCGCCGATCCGGCCTACCAGGTGCTCGTCTTCTCCAAGACGGCGGGCTTCCGGCACGACTCCATCCCGGCCGGCATCGAGGCCATCCGGAACCTGGGGACCGCGAACAACTTCACCGTCACCGCCACCGAGGACAGCGGCGCCTTCACCCCGGCCAACCTGGCCGGATACAAGGCGGTGGTGTTCCTCAGCACCACGGGCGACGTCCTCAACGGCACGCAGGAGGCCGCGCTCCAGTCCTACGTCGACGGCGGCGGCGGGTACGTGGGCGTCCACGCCGCGGCCGACACCGAGTACGGCTGGCCGTACTACGAGAAACTCGCCGGCGCCTGGTTCAAGAGCCATCCCGCGATCCAGCAGGCCACCGTGCGGACCGAGGACCGGTCGCACGCGGCGACCGCCCACCTCGGGCCGGCCTGGACCCGGACCGACGAGTGGTACAACTACCGCACCAACCCGCGGTCGACCGCGAAAGTGCTGCAGACCCTCGACGAGGGCAGCTACAGCGGCGGCGACATGGGCGACCACCCCATCACGTGGTGCCGTTCCCAGGCCGCAGGCAGGGCGTTCTACACCGGGCTCGGGCACACCGCCGCGTCCTTCGCCGAACCGGGGCTCCGGACCCTGCTGCTCGGCGGCATCCGCTACGCGGCGGGGTACGCCAAGGCCGACTGCCGTCCCGAGACCGGCTACACGCCCCTCTACAACGGGTCGACCGGCGGGTGGTCGCAGGCCGGGCCGGGCGGCTTCGCCAACGCCGACGGCACGCTCACCTCGCAGGGCGGCATGGGCCTGTACTGGTACCAGGCGAAGGAGTACCGCTCCTACTCGCTGAAGCTCGACTGGAGGATGGCCGGAGACGACAACTCCGGCGTCTTCCTCGGTTTCCCGCAGTCCGGCGATCCGCAGTCGGCGATCAACAACGGGTACGAGGTCCAGATCGACGCGAGCGACAGCGCCGACAAGACCACCGGAGCGGTGTACGGCTTCAAGTCCGCCGACACGGCCGCCCGTGACGCCGCCCTCAATCCGCCGGGCCAGTGGAACACCTACGAACTACGGGTCGAGGGCGAGCGGCTGCAGGTCTTCCTGAACGGCACGAAGATCAACGACTTCACGAACACCGACCCGGCGCGATCGCTGCGGCAGGGCCACATCGGGATCCAGAACCACGGGAACGACGACGACGTGGCGTTCCGCAACATCCGGATCAAGGAACTCGGCGGCGGCGGCACCCCGACGACGACCGAGGCGGAGTCGTACACCGCGAACTCCGGCGTCCAACCCGCCGACCACGCCACCGCCAGCGGCGGCAAGACCGCCGGATACATCAACAACGGCGACTGGACCGCCTACAACACCGTCACCACCACCGGCGCCACCACCTTCAGCGCCCGCATCTCCTCCGCCGGAGCCGGCGGAGCCATCCAAATCCGCTCCGGATCCCCCACCGGCACCCTCCTCGGCACCGTCACCGTCCCAGTGACCGGCAGCTGGGACACCTTCCAAACCATCACCGGACCCCTCACCGGAAACGCCACCGGACCCCTCCACCTCGTCTTCACCGGAACCGGCACCGGCTACCTCTTCGACATCGACACCTTCACCCTCGCGGTGGCCCCGGTCACGGACGCGCCGTCCACCAACGTGCACGTCTTCTACTACCCGTGGTACGGCAGCCCCGCCGTACTCGGCAGTTGGCGGCACTGGCAGCAGGGCGGCCGCACCCCGCCGCAGGACGTCGGCGCGGACCTCTACCCCACGCTCGGCGCGTACGACTCCGGCGACACGGCGGCCATCGCCCAGCACATGAAGTGGATCAGGCAGGCCGGTGTCGGCGTCCTCGTCTACAGCTGGTGGGGCCGCGGCAGCTACGAGGACACGCTGGCCAGGCGGGTGATGGACGCCGCCGCGCAGCAGGGCCTCAAGGTGGCCTGGCACATCGAGCCGTACACCGACCGCACCGCCGCGTCGGTGGTGGCCGACATCGGCTACATCAACGCGACGTACGGCGGGCATCCCGCCTTCTACCGGGCGGCCGGGAACGGCGACCGTCCCGCGTACTACGTCTTCGAGAGCCTGAAGATCACCGACTGGACGGCGCTCGACCAGGTCAACCAGAACAACATCATCCTGGCCCAGACGACCGACACCTCGAAGATCGCCCACTTCTCCGGCCTGTACACCTACGACGCCATCGCGGGCGCGACCGCCCCCGGCTGGAAGCAGGCCGGTGACTACGCCAGGCAGCACGGCCTGATCTGGGCGCCCTCGGTGGGCCCCGGCTACATCGACGACCGTGCCGTCCCCGGCAACACCACTCCCACGCTCGGCAGGGCGAACGGCGCCACCTACGACAAGGAGTGGACCAACGCCCTGGACCCGGCCATCGGCGGCTCGCCGACCTGGGTCTCCATCACCTCGTTCAACGAGTGGCACGAGGGCAGTTCCATCGAACCGGCCCGCAGCACCCCGCCGGCGGGCGGCTACCAGACCTTCGAGGGCGCCTACGGCAAGACGGGCGCCGCGGCCGAGACGGCCTACCTCGACCGGACGAACCACTGGGCCGCCGAGTTCGAGCGACTCCGGTGACCCGCGGTGCCAGGCTTCCGCGGAAGCCTGGCACCCTTCCCCCGTACGCCCTCAGCCCTTGATCGCGCCGACCAGACCGGTCACGAAGTAGCGCTGCAGGAACAGGAAGAGCGCGATCACGGGCAGCACGATGATCAGGGAGGCCGCCATCACCTCGTTGTACCGCGGCACCTCGCTGGCGATCAGCGACTCCAGCCCCAGGGGCAGCGTGTACCTGGAGTGGTCGGTGATCGACACGCGCGTCAGCACGTACTCGTTCCAGGTCGGCACCGCGGTCAGCACCGCGATGGTGATGTGCGCCGGCCTGGCCAGCGGCAGGTAGACCGACCAGAAGATCCGCGTCTCCCTGGCCCCGTCCGTGCGGGCGGCCTCGCGCAGCTCGCGGGGGATCGACCGGTAGCTGTTGGTGAGCAGCAACACGGTCAGGGGCGCGGTTCCGTTGACGAACGGGAGCACCAGCCCGATGTGGGTGCCGAGCAGGCCGAGGTTCTTCTCCAGGATCACCACGGGCAGCAGCACCGTGATGCCGGGGACGAACAGCAGCGAGACGAAGAACCAGAACAGGATCCGGCGGCCGGGGAACTCGAGTACGGCGAAGGCGTAGGAGGCCAGGCTGTAGACGACGAGCACGCCGAGCACGGTCAGGCCGGTGACCACCAGGCTGTTGCGGAAGTACTCGAAGAAGCGCAGCTGGCTCCACGTCGTCACGATGGTGTCGAAGGTGAAGTGCTGCGGGATGAGGTGACCGCCCCGGAGGATCTCCGTCCGGTCCTTGAAGGCGCCCGACACCATCCAGAGGAAGGGATAGACGCTGATCACGGCGTACACCGCGAGGGCGGCGTAGGCGGCGACGCGGCCGGCCTTCGAGGTCGTCACTTGACCCTCCTGAGCATGCGCGCGTTGACGAGGGTGAGCAGCAGCGCCCCGGCGAAGAGCAGCCAGCCGAGCGCGCTGGCCACCCCCAGGGTCTGCGCGAGTCCCTTCATGAAGGACAGCCGGTAGGTCTGCAGCCCGAGCACGTCGGTGTGACCGCCGGGGCCGCCGCCCGTCATGATCAGGAAGATCTGGAAGCCGTGCAGCGCGTCCCGCACGCCGAGCAGCACGATGGCGGCCGTGATCGGCCGCAGCAGCGGCCAGACGATCCGGCGTAGGACCTGCCGCTGGGCGGCGCCGTCGATCTGCGCGGCCTCGATCATGTTCGGGTCGATGGCCTGCAGACCGCTCAGGTACAGGAGGGTCGCGATCGGGACGCTCGACCAGACCAGGACGACGATCAGCGTGGGCAGCGCGGTGGCCGGGTTGCCGAGGAAGCCCTGCGGCTGCGCGAGGGAGCCCAGGCCCGCGGCGCGCAGCAGCAGGTTGACCGCGCCGTCGGGTTCGAGCACGTAGCGCCAGGCGTAGTAGACCGCGATGCCGCTGGTGACGTACGGGAGGAAGTACACCGACCGCAGCACCGAGCGCAGCCGTCTGATCGAGTTGAGCGCCACGGCGAGCGGCAGGGAGATCACCACGGTGAGGACCGGGACCGCGATCATCACCTGCGCCGTGTGCCACGCCGCCGCGCGGAACTCCGGCGCCAGCGACGGGTCGGCGTAGAGCAGGTCGAGGTAGTTCTGGATGCCCACCCAGGTCCACTCGGGTGTGAAGCCGTTCCACTTGGCGAAGCTCAGCGCGAAACCGCTGCCGATCGTGTAGACCCCCATGACCAGGAACAACGCCACGGCCGGCAGCACGAACGCCCACCCGACCAGCCATTCGGGGAGTCTGCGTGCACGCTCGGGCGGCTCCCCCCGGAGCCGCCCGGAGCGTTTCGCGGCGGTGAGCGTGCTCACTTGGTCGACTTCCACATGGCGCCCATGATCTTGTCGAGCTCCGGGCCCGCCTGCGGCGCGGTGACCTCGCCGAGCGGGGTCAGCCTGGTCAGCAGGTTGCCCGGCTTGACCTGGTCGTAGTCGGAGGGGAAGAAGGTGGTGTCACCCGCCTCGTAGGCGCTCTCCGCCGGGCCGGTGAAATGCTTCTGCAGCGCCGCGAGATCGGGGCCGAGCAGCGACTCCGCCTCGCCGCCCAGATCGGTCGCGGGCAGGTCGAGCGAGTTCTTGGCGACGACGCCCGCGCCCGTGGGCGAGGTCACCCAGTCGAGCCACTTGACGGCCGCCGCGCGGTTCTCGGTGGTCGAGGTCACCGCCAGCGAGGTCAGCGCCAGCGGCGACATGGAGATCTCCTTGTGCGCCCCCTCCGACGACGGCGGGATGGGGAAGGTGAGCACCTTGTCGGGCGACATCCCGTTCTGCGCGAGGAAGGCCAGGGTGAACGTGCCACCGACGTTGAACGCCGACTTGCCCTGCGCGAACGCGATGTCCGCCTCGTCGATGCCGAGCGTGGTGGATCCGGGCATCCAGTACGGCGTGAGCCTGCCGTACAGGTCGAGCGTCCTGATGCCGTCGGGTGAGCCGAATCCCTGCTGGGCGCCCTTGGCGAACAACGCCTGGAAGCGGTCCCGGCCCAGGTAGGAGTGGGCGAGCGGCTGGTAGATCCAGTTGAGGCCGGTCTGTGAGACCTTGAGGCCGAGGGACAGCCCGCCGCGCGCCGGGTCCTTCGCGGTGGTGGCCTTGAGGGCCGCGAGGAAGTCCTCCCAGGTCTTCGGCGGCGTGTCCGCGTCCAGCCCGGCGGCCCGCAGCTTCTCCTTGCTGGCGTAGACGATGCCGAACGCGCCCGCCGTGAACGGGACGCTGAACAGCGTGCCCGCCTTGACGCTCTTGAACGGGGAGTCGTTCGCCGCCAGGTCGATGCGCTGTTGGGTCATCAGCCCGGCGTCGCGGGTGGTGGGCAGCAGCCGCCGCTTCCACTCCTCCCCCACGTCCGCCGCGAGGTCCTGCACCAGGCCGGAGGCGCCGATCTCCAGATCCTCACCGCCGGCGTGCAACTCCAGGACGTCCGGCAGGCCACCGGTCTGCGCGGCGCTCTGGATCTTGCTGACGAACACGTCGTCGGGGGTGATCGCCTCGACGGTGACCGTGATCCCCGTCGCGGCCTTGAACTGACCGGCCGCCTTGTTCAGCGCGTCGGCGTGCGACTTCTTGAACGTCCACATGGTCAGCGCCCGGCCCTCCGCCGCCGGCTCCCCCGCCCCACCGCAGCCGGCCGCCAGAACGCCCGACAGAACCGCGATGACCACTCCGAGCGTCCGCGCCCGCCCCCCGCCTCTCCTCCGGTACGCCGAGCGCGCGCCCGATCCGCCGGGGGAGATGGAGGCCATTACTGGACTGCACTGTTTTGCACCGGTTGTCATCGGTGTCCTTTCGTGGAAGGGGGGTCGTCCACGTGCGCGCTGTTCCGGGCAAAGCTCCGGAGAGGCGTCAACGGCCTTCGAGCACAGGGCGCAAATCGTTAAGATTTGTTCTTGAAATCTACACGCACCTTCGCGACTGTCAAGGGTCAGGCGGAGGCGCGGCGGACGAGACGGGCCGGAATGATCTCCTCGCTGTACGGCCCCGCCGCCGCGCCGCGCAGCCGGTCCAGCAGCCGTCTCGCGCACGCCTGCCCGATCTCGCGCGCCGGGTTGGCCATGGTGGTGAGGCCGGGCGAGACCAGGCCGGCCGCCTCGATGTCGTCGAAGCCCATGACCGCCAGGTCGCCGGGCACCCGCAGCCCGCGTTCCTTGGCCAGGCCGAGCGCGCCGATGGCCATGATGTCGTTCGCGCAGAGCACGGCGTCGGGCGGCCGGGACAGCCCGAGCAGCCGCGCGGCGCCCTCCGCACCGCCCGCCCGGCTGAAGTGCGTGTGGACCACGAGCTCCCGGCCGGCGTCGGCGCCCGCCCTGACCAGGGCGGAACGATAGCCCGCCACCCGCTCGGCGGCCGGCCCCTCCGCCGCCGGGCCGCACACGAAGCCGATCCGGCGGTATCCCCTGGCGAGCAGGTAACCGGTGGCCTCGGCGGACCCTCCCTCGTCGTCGCTGTGCACCACGTCCACGCCCTCCTGGACCAGCCTGCCGCCGAGCCGGACCACCGGGATGCCGGCCTCGATGGCCGGCCGCAGATCCTCCGCGTGGGTGTGGAACACCGCGAAGGCGAGGCCGTCGACCTGGCGGGCGATCATCTGCTCGATCGCGTCCTGCTCCACGGGTCGCTCGCCGTCGGTGTTGCTGATGATCTGGTCGTAGCCGGCCGGGCCGAGGACGTCCTGCAGCCCTCTCGCCAGCGCCGGATAGAACGGGTTGGTGATGTCGGGGATGACCAGCCCTATCGTCTGGCTCCGGCTGGTGCGCAGCCCCCTGGCCAGCACGTTCGGCCGGTATCCGAGCCGGTCGATGGCGTCGAGCACCCGCCGCCTGGTCTCCTCGGCGACCGGGCGGCGGCCGTTCAGGGTGTGCGACACCGTGGTCGCGCTGACCCGCGCCAGCTCGGCGACCCTGGTGATGCTCGGGCGCTCACCGCGCCCCGGCGCGCGGGTCCCACCAAGCGGCGGCGCCACCGGTTCGCCGTCCGCCCCCGCGTGGCCCTCGGGTGACGGCCGGGCGAGCCGCCCCGCCGCCGCGAGCCGGGGAGGCTCCTGAGCCGGACCCGTGATCCCCCGCCTCAGCAGCAGGTACGCCGCGTCGAGCTCACGCAGCCCGAGCGCGACCGCCTCGCCGGGCGGCTCGCCCGCCGCCATCCGGATCAGCAGCGATTCCCACACCCGGCGCAGCGGACTCAGCAGGAGGGCGGCCATGACCTCGGGAGACGGCCCGTCGGCGGGGCGCTCACGGTCGGCCGCGAGGGCCTCGGCGAGCGCCCGCTCGTGCTCCGCGAACATGTCACGCCCGTAGGAACGCAGCGTGGCGCTGTCCCGAAAGACCCTCGCGTACGCGGCGAGGTTCTCAGCGCTGGGGCCGTCCGGACCGTCGGCCCGCACCTCGTCGTTCCCCGCGGCACGGCCGCCGGCGTCGGGAGCGCCCGCGCCGTCATCGGGAGCGCGCAGGCATCCCTGGACGGCGGCCACGGCCGACTCGCCCGGCGGGCGTTCCCTGACGGCGGCGGCCGGGGTGCTCGCCAGTAGCGGCTCGTGCGCGAAGAACAGCTGTTCCTTGGCCGGGAAGTAGTTGAAGACGGTCTTGGTGGAGACGTCCGCCGCCTCCGCGATCTCCATCACCGTCACGGCGTCGAAGCCGCGCTCGGCGAACAGACGCCGCGCGGCGTCCGCGATCGCGCGCCTGGTCTCGGCCTTCTTCCGCTCGCGCCTCGCGGGGGTCCGCTCCTGGGAGGGCATGCACCGATCTTACATCCGCACACTACTTATACTCACTATAAATACTTGTCCGCTCAGGGGGCCTCGATGCCGCCGTCGGGCCGGCGGACGCGGGCCGCCCAGCGCTCGTGGAGGTGGGTCACCGGTGGATGCCTGACGGCTTCGGCCTCGTTCAGCTCGATCCCCCAGCCCGGCTCGTCGTTCGGGTAGAGGTACCCGTTGCGCGGGGCGATCGTGCCGGGGAAGACCTCGTGCACGGCCTCGCCGTACACGTGACCCTCCTGGATCTGGAAGGCCGGGGTGGTGACGTCGAGCGCCACGTTGGCGGCGGCGCCGACGGGTGAGACGTCGGCGGGCGCGTGCCAGGCGGTCCCGACGCCGGAGAGCTCGCAGAGCGCGACCAGTTTGCGCGCCGGGGTGAGACCGCCCACCGAGGAGACGTGCAGCCGCAGCAGGTCGACGCCGCCCTCCCGGACCAGCCTGGCGGCGTCGGTCACCGAGCTGAGCTGCTCTCCCGCCGCGATCGGCATCGGCGCCGCCGCCCGCACCTCGGGGAGCCGGTCGTAGAACTCCGGCGCGATGGGGTCCTCAAGGAAGAACAGCCGGTAGGGCTCCAGTTCCCGGGCGAGGGCGACCGCCTGCTTGGGCGTGAGCCGCGAGTGGACGTCGTGCATGAGGCCGGGCTCCTCGCCGAGCTCGCGGCGGGCGTACGCGAAGAGCTTCGGGGTGTCGCGCAGGTAGCGCCACACGTCCCACCCGTCGGGGTACGGCGAGCCGGGGTGACCGCCCGCACCGCCCGGCGCGCCGTAGTGCCCCAGCCCCGGCGCCCCGACCTGGAGGCGCACGTGCCGGTAACCGGCGTCCAGGATCGCGGCCGCCTGCTCGATCGTCTCCTCCATCGTCGCGCCGCCCGCGTGCAGGTAGGAGTCCGCCGCCGCGCGCACCCGCCCGCCGAGCAGTTCGTACACCGGCATGCCCGCCCGTTTGCCCGCGATGTCCCACAGCGCCTGGTCCACCCCCGACAGGGCGTTGTTCATGACGGGGCCGCCGCGCCAGTAGGACGAGAAGTGCACCATCCGGGTGATGTCCTCGATGTCGGCCGGATGGCGGCCGACCAGCAGCGGGCCGACATGCCGGTCGACGGCCGCCGCGACGGCGTGGAAGCGCTGGGTGAACGTGGCGCAGCCCAGGCCGTGCAGGCCGGGCTCGCTGGTGTCGATCCTGACGACCACCAGCGGCACGCCCTCGGGGGCGGTGACGACGGCCCGGACCCGCGTGATCCGCAGCGCGTCGCGGGCCGGCCACGGCGCGCCGAACTCCGCCGGGGAATCGCCGCTCATACAGGCTCCTCGCTCAGCTCGTAGTGATGCCGGGCCGCGAATCCGAGGATCCGGGTCGCCACGCCCAGATCGACGGGGGCCGTTCTGCCGGGCAGGGACGCGCGCACCTGGCTGCTGGGATGGAACCGCCTCAGCAGTTCCTCGGTCGGCGTGGCGACCAGGGTGGTCGGCGCGGTCACCATGATCACGTGATGTCCCCGGATCGGCCGGGTGAGCGCCAGCCAGGCGGCCCGCGCCGCGTCCCGGGTGTCGAGGTAGGTCCACAGTTCCTTGGCGCCGGCGCCGGGATCGCCGGCCCACTCGCCCGCGGTCTGCCGGAGCTTGTCGCCGGGACCGCCGAGCCGGGGGTAGCGCAGGGCGACGACGGTCATCCCGTGGCGGCGCGCCATCATCGCCGCCGTCGCCTCGTCGGCCTGCTTCGACAGGCCGTAGGGATCCTCCAGTTGCAACGGCAGCGCCTCGTCGACCGGCACGTAGGCCGGATGCAGCAGCCGGTCGGCCCACGGCAGCCCCAGCACGGACATGCTGCTCGCGATCACCGCCCGGCCGATCCCCGCCCGCCCGGCCTCCTCCAGCACCACGAAGGTCGCCCTGGTGTTGCCGCAGTAGACGTCCTCCGGCAGGCCGAGGACCGGCGCCGGGGTCGCCGCGAGGTGGATGACCGCGTCCACGTCCGCCAGCGCCTCGCGCACGACGTAGGGATCGCCCGCGCTTCCGGTCACCACGCGGTCGGCCGGCAGACCGCCGGGATCGTGCAGGTCGAGCGCGGTCGCGGGCACCTCACGGCGGCCGAGCAGATCGAGCGTGGCCCGCCCCAGCCCGCCCGCCGCCCCGGTCACCAGCACCCGACGAGGAAGACCCGCCATCTGCTCACCTACGCAAATCGATTTGGACACTTCGTGCAGAATGCATCGTCACCCTTCCGCTGTCAATAGGCGTCCACTGCGAACAGGTTTGCAGTCACTGTAAATTTGGGCCGCGCGCGAAGCCCTCGTCCAGGACGCCCCGCCCCGGCGGCCTCTCCGAAACCGCCGCACGAGGCAGGTCCCCTCAAGCCCGCACATGACCTTCCCCCGGCGATCGGGGATCGCCGGGGGAAGGGTCAGCGGACTCAGCCGGAGACGCGGGGGTACCAGTTCAGGTAGGCCACGCAGGCCAGCGCGGAACCGTAGTCGGGCTGGGCGGCGCGGGCGTCGAAGACCGAGCGGGAGTGGGTGAACACCGCCTTGTCCCAATGGGCCACGGCCATCCAGCGGGGGGCCTGGAGATACTGGCCGGATGTCGCCAGGCCGCCGGTGCCGTCGACCCGGAGGAACGTGGTCGGGATGCCGTCCTCGGTGGTGGTGGCGAGTTTCCTGCTGTAGGTGCGGGCGAATTTGACCATGTCCTCGCCGCGGAAGTGGAGTTTCTTCCGGAAGGCCAGGGCGGCGAACTCCACGTCGATCGCTCCGTGGCTGAGGTCCTCGAGCTGCTGCGCGCCCTTGCCCGCCGAGCCGTACGACGGGGTGTACTCGGAGACCTCGTCGGTCTTCGCGTAGCCGTTGTAGAGCTTGCCGAACGTCGGCCAGTACGACCAGGTGTAGGCGCCGTCGTCGGTCTTCAGTTCCTTCTCGAAGGTGCGGGCCAGGCGGCGGGCCCGGTCGGCGAAGGCGCGGTCGCCGGTGGCCTCGAAGAGTTCCGCGTAGGTCATGCCGAGCGCGAGGCTCTGGTTGGTGGGCTGCTCGGTGCCGTCGTAGGCGAGCGGCATGCCCTTGATCCACACGTAGTGGCCACCGCCGTCAGCGGTCTCCCGCCACTCCCGGTCGTGTACGGCCGCCGCGGCCTTGGCCGCCTCGATGTACTCCATGGCCTTGTCCCGGTACCGGGCCTGGGCCCGGAGGGTGGGGCTGCGCAGCACGATCCGGGCGAACGACGCCATCGGGTAGGTGATCATGCCGGTGTGCACGGCGAAGATCACCGGCTGGGAGGTCAGCTTGGTCTGGCCCGCCACCGGCAGGCCCGTGCCCGTCTGGCCGGGCCTGAGGTCCTTCGCGGTCACCATGGTCGGCGTGGGGTAGACGTCCAGGATCCGGCGCACGGCGTAGTCGGCGGAGGCCGGGTCCATCGACAGGCCGGGGAAGGTCGCGACCCGGTTCGTCTGGGTGTTCTTCACCTCCAGGGTGAAGCGGCCCTCGGCGGCGTCCGCGGTCACGGTCGCCGTGGCCATGTCGGCGTACGTCAGCGCGCTACGGATCTCCAGCAACGGCTGCCCGTCCTCGCCCGCCAGCTGGGCGATGCCGACCGTGTAGGGGTGCGCGGCACGCCACGCGGGCAGCGAGAGCCCCCGGTAGTCGGTGACGCCGCGCTCCGAGTCGCGGCCGGCCAGCACCAGGTCGATGTTGTGGATGAGCCGGTCAAGGTAGTGGGTGTCCCGGTACGCCTCGTACATGCGGACGAATCCGGCCAGGACATAGGACTGGCCCCAGGCCAGCCCGCCGTGCTCGTTGTTGTCGGTGGGCTGGCCGGCTCCACCCTTCTCGTGGAAGGTCCGGTCGAATAGGTCGAACGTCTCTCTGGACGTGTAGTCGTGGCCGGCCGCGGCGCTTGCCGTACCGGGGAGTCCCAGCAGTCCGGCGCCGCCGACCAGGAGGGCGGCCCGGCCGAGTTCTCTGCGTGTCAACATCGTTCGTGTCCTCCGGGGGGGGTGGGTACGCGCGGCGTCAGCCCTTCACCGCACCGCGCATGCCATCGAGTACGTGACGTTGCATGATCATGAAGAAGATGACGACCGGCAGGATCGAGATGATCGTCCCGGCCGCCAGGCTCCGGACGTCCGTGCCGGTGATGCCGGCCAGATAGGAGATCCCGAGCGCGATCGGATACTTCGCGGAGTCCTTGAGGACCACGAGCGGCCAGATGAAGCTGTTCCAGACCGAGATGAAGCCGAAGATGCCGAGGATCGCCAGGGTGGGGCGCGAGGCCGGCAGCATCACGTGCCAGAAGATCCGCAGTTCGTGGCAGCCGTCCGTGCGGGCCGCGTCGATGACCTCCCGGGGGACTCCGGCGAAGGTCTGCCGGAGCAGGAAGACGCCGAAGGCGGACAGCAGTCCGGGCAGGATGACGCCCGCGTAGCTGTCGGCCAGCCCGAGCTGGGAGACCACCAGGAACCTGGGGATGAGCATGAGCTCGCCCGGCAGGAACATCGTCGACAGGATCGCGAAGAAGATGAGGCTCTGGCCGCGGAACCTCATCTGCGCGAGCGGGTAGGCGCACAACGCGGAGACGACGATGTAGACGGGCACCATCACGCCGACGTAGATCACCGAGTTGAGCAGGTAGCGGAAGTACGGGATCGCCGTCCACGCCTCCCTCGCCCAGGTCAGGACCGGGGGTCTCGGGATGATGTCGGGCGGGAAGGAGAAGACGGCCTGTCCCGAGGGCTTGAGGCCCGAGGACACCAGGATCAGGAACGGGCCGACGAAGACCAGGGCGATCGCGGTCAGCAGGATGTACATCCCCGCACGCCGCAGCCACCAGGCGAGCCTCGGCGTCATGGCATGACCGTCCTTCCCTTGGTGAGGCGGTAGTTCACGAAGGCCATGACGATCAGGAGCACCCACAGCACGAGGCCCATCGAGCTGGCGTAGCCCATGTCGTACTGTTCGAACGCCGCCGACCAGATGTAGTAGCCCAGCGTGAGGGTCGAGTCCTGCGGACCGCCCTGGGTCATCACGTAGACCGAGGTGAAGACCTGCATCGCGTCGAGCATCGCCATCGTCATCGAGACCGCGATGTAGGGGATCATCAGCGGCACCGTGATGTGGCGCAGGCGATGCCAGGACGTCGCCCCGTCGACCTTCGCGGCCTCGTACAGGTTGGTCGGAATGGTCTGCAGGCCGGCGAGGTAGATCATCATGTAGGTGCCCATGCTCTTCCAGCCCTCGACGAGGATGAGGGCCGGCAGCGCCCAGACCGGGTCGAGGAGATACTGCACCGGCTGGTCGAGCAGTCCCGCCCCGGTGAGGATCCAGTTGAGCACGCCCTGCTGGTGGAAGACGTAGTTCCAGGCCACCGCCACCGCGACCATCGAGGTCACGACCGGCAGGTAGAAGAGCATCCGGAACGTCTTGATCCCGGGCAGCTTCTGGTTGACCAGTACGGCCAGCAGCAGCGGGATGACGACGAGCAGCGGGAACAGCCCGACCAGGAACAGCATCGAGTTGGCCAGCGCGCCCCAGAACCGGTCGTCGCCGATGAGCCGGACGAAGTTCTCCATGCCCACGAAGACCGGCGGCGAGACCACGTCGTACTCATAGAACGACAGCTGGATCGCGGTGACCGCCGGCCAGGCGAAGAACACACCGAACAACGCCAGGGCGGGGAGCGGAAAGAGGTAAGGGGTGTACCACCGCTGCCCGGGGATCCGGCTGACGGCCATTGACGTCACGTGCCCTTCGCCAGGCCGCACAGAAGCGGCAAATCAAATGTGAGGCCTAAATGATGTATAACGGCTGGCCAGAATGCGGAGAAGCGTATCCATGGCCGTTGAACGCCGTCAAGACCTCACGTTCGGGCAAGTGACGAGGGGTTGACGGAGATCTGTCGCTGATGACATCGTGCCGAAAGCAGATGTTCTGGACGGCCATAATTGGCCACATGTGATTCTCAAGCGGTTTGCGGACGCAGGCGTCGTCGGCGAGCCACCTCTTGGAGATCCCCCACAACGCTCAGGAGGTTCGCAGTGACCTGGTCTCGCAGAGTCGCCTTAATGTCAGGCGCACTGGCGCTCTCGATCTTCACCACCGGTTGTGTGGCCGGCACCTCGGCCGAACCGTCGGCCGCCCCGGCCGACGACTCCCCCTTCGAGGGCGAGGTGGAGTTCTGGACGATCAACCTGAAGAAGAACTACAGCGACTACATCACCGGGCTGATCAGCCAATACCAGAAGGAACACCCCAAGGTCACCGTCAACTGGGTGGACGTGCCGGGCCAGGACATGGCGACCAAGCTGCTGGCGGCGGTCGCCAGCGGTGACGTGCCCGACGCGGTCAACATCGCCTCCCTCGACCTCGGCCGCTTCACCCCGTCGCTGTCCCCGCTCGACGAGCACATCAAGCCCGCCGACCTCGCCGACTTCCAGCCCAACCTGGTCGAGCCGCTCCGCGTGGACGGCAAGCTCTACGCCGTGCCGTGGTACAACGGCGGCGCGCCCGTGGCGATCTACCGCAAGTCCGTGATGGCCAAGGCGGGCTTCGACGAGAAGGCCCCGCCGAAGACGTACGACGAGGCGCTGGCCCTGGCGGACAAGGTCTACGACAAGACGAAGGTCTACGGCAGCAACGACATCCCGGGGCAGTCCGCCCCCGCCCTGCTGGCCTACTACGGGGTCAAGCTGCTCTCCGACGACAAGAAGACGGCGGCGTTCAACACCCCCGAGACCGTCCAGATCCTTGAGCGGTTCAAGCAGAGCTACGAGAAGCACGGCCTCGCGCCGGGCACCGTCTCCAAGGACGTGCGCAACTTCCCGCAGAGCCTGGAGAACGGCCAGCTCGCCTTCCAGGCCAGCGCCAACGCCGCGGTGCTGCTGAACATCCAGAAGAACGCCCCCGACGTCTACGAGGACCTCGCCGTCACCGAGCCCGTGCGGACCGGCACCGGCGGATACCTGCTCAACGCCCAGCAGGCGTTCGCGATCCCCAAGGCGTCCAAGCACCGCAGGGCCGCCGCCGAGTTCATCAAGTTCTTCACCAACGGCGCCAACCAGCTCGCCTTCTGCAAGCTGGTACCGATCTACCCGTCTACGATCTCCTCGACGAAGGACCCCTTCTTCACCGAGACCGGCGGCGACGACCCGATGACCGTCGCCCGCCGAGTGATCGTCAAGGGCCTCCCCCAGCTCGAGTACGGCGCGCTCGGCACAGTCAAGGACACCGAGCTCAACGAGTACCTCGCCGAAGAGATCAGAGCCCACCTCCAGGACCGGAAGAGCGCGAAGGAAGCGCTCGACGCCGCAGAGAAACGATGGAATGACGCACTTGCCTAAGCTCAGAATCGGAATCGTCGGCGCGGGCATCATGGGCCGCGGCCACGCCGAGGTCCTCGCCGCCCATCCCGACGCCGAGATCACCGCGGTGGCGAGCCGTACCCCGGCCGGCGCAGAGGCGCTGGCCGGGACGGTCGGCGCGACCGTCTACGCCGACTACCAGGACCTGCTCGTCTCGGGCGAGGTCGACGCCGTGTCGATCACCACGCCCGACCACCTGCACGCCGACGTGATGGTGGCGGCGGCCGACGCCGGGGTGCACATCCTGGTGGAGAAGCCGTTCACCACGACCGTGGCCGACGCCGACCGGGCGCTCGCCGCGATCAGGCGGGCGGGCGTGGTCGCGATGTGCCTCTTCAACCACCGCTGGGTGCCCGCCTACGCCCAGGCCAAGGACCAGATGCACCTGCTGGGCGACCCGGTGGTCGGCTACGCCAGGAAGAACGACACGATCTACGTGCCGACCGAGATGATCGGCTGGGCCGACAAGACCACCAGCGCCTGGTTCCTCTCCAGCCACGACATCGACCTGGTGACCTGGCTCTTCGACGACGAGGTCGTCGAGGTCTTCGCCACGGCCCGGTACGGGAAGCTGCGGGATCGGGGCATCGACACGCCCGACGCCATGCAGATCCAGGCCAGGTTCAGCCGGGGCGCGGTGGCCACCTTCGAGTCGGCCTGGATCTACCCGAACACGTTCCCGACCATGGTCGACAGCTACGTCACCGTGGTCGGCGAGGACGGCGTGATCCAGCTGGACCGGCAGCGGGAGAACATCCAGCTGGCCACCGACGCGGGCTACAAGTATCCGCGGAACATGCTCCAGCGGGTGGTGCACGGCATCCCCGGCGGAGCCTACCGGGAGGCCATCGACCACTTCGTGGAGTGCGCGCGGACCGGCGACCAGCCCTTGATCACGGCGGAGAGCTCCCGCCACGTCACCGCCGTGCTGGCCGCCGCCCACGAGTCCGCGACCACGGGCGCGCCGGTACGGGTCACCCCGCCGGCCGGCCGATAGACCGGCTCACCCGACGGGGAGGATGAGAGAGTTATGGATCCTGTGCGGTATGTGGAAAGACCTCCGCACGTTGATCCCGTTCGGATGCTTCACATCACCGATCAGGGACTGCTGGACGCGCTCGCGGCGACCGGCGCGGGCGACGTGGACGAACTGCGGCGCCACTTCGCCAGGCGCCCGGGGCCGCGGCCGGTGTGGGACGTCTCGCGGTGGGCCGCCGCCATGGCCGGCACGGAGGCCGCCGCGGAGGCCGCCGCCGCCGCCGACCGGCTGCTCGGCGTCGAGGTGGACTTCCTCGACAAGGGGCACGGGCGTTCCAGGCTCTACGGCTTCCACTACCTGCGCTGGATGACACCGCTGGTGTCGGCGTACGCGCTGACCGGCGACCCGGTCTACGCCAGGGAGTGGGACCGCCTCTTCGGCCAGTGGTACGACAGCCGGGACCGGGTCGTCGGCGACTGGCCGGGGCTCGACGTGGTGTGGTACTCCCTGGGCGTCTGGGCCCGCTCCACGTTCGTCACCCAGGCGCTCACGGTCTTCGGCGAGGAACCGGCGCTCAGCCGGGAACGCTGGCTGGAGATGATGAAGACGGTCCTCGGCGGGGCTCGCTGGGCCGCCGAGGAGCACGACGAGTTCCGGCAGGGCAACTGGCAGTTCGCCTGCGCCTCCGAGCTCCTGCACGTCGCCGCGGTCTTCCCCGAGTTCGGCGAGGCCCAGAGCTGGACGGAGATCGCGAAGGCGCGGATCCTCGACCATCTCGAACTCGACGTCAGGGCCGACGGAGGGCATCACGAGCGCTCCCCCGGCTATCACAGCATGTGCGTCGAGGCCGTCCAGCGGGCCGCGGTCATCGGCGAGCAGTACCTCGGCTGGGACCTCGCCGGCCACCCCCGCGTGCGCGCCATGCACGACTGGTACGTCTCGCTCGTCACCCCCGGCGGCTGGATCCCGCACCTCCAGGACAGCGGCGTGATCTGGCCCGCCGCGCAGCTCCTGCGCGGCCACCACCTGCTCGGCGACCCCGCGTACAAGGCGCTCGCCGAGCGCTGGCTCTCGGCGGAGGAGATCCGCGGCGAGCTGGCGTGGCTGCCGCCGCGCCACGGGCTCGACGCCACCGCCGCCTTCCAGGCCGCGCCGTCGAGCGAGCCGGACTCGTCCTCCCACACCCTTCCCACCAGCCAGTACGCGGTCCTTCGTACCGGGTGGGACAGCGGCGACCTGCACACCGTCGTCAACTACGGGCCCTTCGTCGGACACGAGCTGGAGCCGCACAGCCATCACGCGGCCCTGGACTTCGTCCTGGCCGGCTGGGGTGTGCCTCTCGCCTGGGAGGCGGGCGGCCCGCCGTCCTACGACGATCCCGGCTACTACGACTGGTTCCAGGCGACCCGGGGACACAACACGGTCCTCCGCGAAGGCGAGGAGTTCGCCACCGACAGGGCCGCCGCCTGTGACACGTTCGTGGCGTTGCCGCACGTGGACGTGTTCGCGGGTCACCACAAGGGTTACCCGGCACGGCACGACCGGCGGATCGTCCTCGTCCGGGACTCGCCGTCGTACTGGCTGGTGACCGACGAGCCGGCGGACGGCGCCGAAGCGGTCTGGCAGCTGCACGGGCTGTCGCCGTGGCGCGAACACGCCGGCGGGCACGCCGGCTCGCGGGCGCCGGGCCTCCACGTCGTCCCCGCCGAGCCGGTGACCGAGGTCCGGTACGGCACCGGCCCCAGCCGGATCCCGGACCCCGTCGCCAAGACCGCGGAGTACGGCGAGGTGCACACGCTGGGCCTGCGGCGGGCGGGCGGGTTCACCGTCGGCCTGTTCCCCTTCGACCAGGAGCCGGGAACGGCGGAGGTCCGGGTCCGGGGAGCATCCGTCGAGGTCTCCACAGGCGGGGTCACCGACCTGTTCACCGGCTCCCAGTGGACCCGCCGCGACTCCGCGGGCGTCCTGCTGGCCGCCGCCTGCTGGGGGCCGGCCCTCGTCGCCGACGGCATCGCGCTGATCGAGGCGGACGGGCTGGTCGCGGCGGACGTCGGTTACCACGCGGGGCTCACCGCCGTGATCGACACCGATCGGTCCACGAAGCTGAGGGTGCACGCTCCCGGGATGACGCGGATGACGCTGAACGGCGTCCTGCTGCGGCCCGCCCGCGACGGGGACCACCTCACGGTGACCCTGCCCTCCCCCGGCCGGTGGCGGGTCGAGGCGGCCGCCGATGAGTAGCGAACGGCCGGTGCTGGTCGACGCCGACGCGATGCTGGGCCGTCATCCACGCCGGGCCGTGGGTGACGGCGGTGTCACGGCGGCACTGCTCAGGATGGACCGCTTCGGCATCTCCGAGGCCTTGGTGGGGCACACGATGTCCTGGCTGCACGACCCGGCGACCGGGAACCGCAGGCTCCTCGAACTCCTCGCCGGCCAGCCCCGGTTGAGCCCGTGCTGGGTGATGCTTCCCGACACCTGCGGTGAGATCGGCACGCCCGCGGCCTTCGTGGACGCCGCCCTCGCCAGCGGGGTCCGCGCGGTGCGCGCCTATCCGGCTGATCACGGCTACGACCTCGGCGGCGCCGACGCGGCGCCGGTGCTCGACGCCGTCACCGAGGCGGGGCTTCCGCTGCTGCTCGACGCGGCGCAGATCAGCTGGCCGGCCGTGGAGGCGATCGCGACGGCCCGCCCCCGGCTCACGATCGTGGTCGGCGAGGTCGGCTATCGGACGCTTCGCCAGGTGGCGGGGGTCCTGGCCCGGACGGACAACGTCCATCTCGGGCTGGCCAACCTGTCCTCCCACTGCGGCCTCGAATGGCTCGCCGGGCGATTCGGCGCGCGGCGTCTCGTCTTCGGCACCGGCGCCCCGGCGCGGGATCCGGCGGAGGCGGTGACCCGGCTGCTCTGGGCCGACCTGGACGACGGCACCGTGGCGGCGATCGGCGCGGGCAACCTGCGGAACCTGCTGTGCAAGGAGTCGAGAGCCGCGTGAACCCCCTCCTGTCCGCGCTGTGGGCACGACGCCCGCAGCGCAGCCTGCGCATCGTCGACGCGCACGCGCACTCCGGGCCGTACAGCCTGTTCTTCATTCCGGACGCCGGGCCGGAGGGCATGATCAAGGTGATGGACCGGTGCGGGGTGGCGCACGCCGTCCTGTCCAGCCATCTGGCGATCCAGCTCGACGCGGCGACCGGGAACGCGGCGACGGCCGCCGCCGTCGCGCACGCGCCGGACCGCTTCACCGGCTACCTGACCGTCAACCCGTGGCAGGATCCCCTCGCGGAGCTCGGGAAGTGGGGCGACGATCCCCGGTTCGGCGGTATCAAACTCCATCCGGACCTGCACGACTATCCGCTCACGGGGAAGAGGTACGCGCCGGTGTGGGAGTTCGCGCAGCGCACCGGCTGCCCGGTGCTCACGCACACCTACGACGGCTCGCGGTACAACGATCTGGGCCATGTCGGGGAGGTGGCGACCAGGCATCCGCGCGTGGTGATCCTCGCCGGGCACTCGGGGGCGACCCCGCTGGGGTTCGACACCGCGATCGAGGTCGCGCAGCGTCACCCCGGAGTGGTCCTCGAACTGTGCGGCTCCTACAACAGCGGTGCCGACGTGGCCCGGATGGTGCGGGAAGTGGGGGCGGGGCGGGTGGTGTTCGGGTCGGACTTTCCGTTTATCGATCTTCGGATGTCGCTCGGGCGGGTACTCTTCTGTGATCTCAGCGACGATGACCGGGCGGCTGTGCTCGGCGGCACGATGACCGATCTGCTCCAGTGGCGGGGGAACGCCGGGCGGTCGCGTCCCGGCCCGTTCGCGGAGAGTGCATAGGCCGCGGGGCCGATTTATTATCCGGGTGGACGACGTGGAGGAGAGGTGATCACGATCACGGGGCGGCTGCGGTCCGAGACACGGTCCAGAGTGGCGATCGGGGTCGTGGGCCCGCATGACCTGGTCGAGCAGATCATGTTGATCGGCGCCGGGCTCTCCTCGGCCGCCGACTGGCGTCTGGTCGGCGCACCGCACGCGGAGGAGCACGAGACGTACGACAAGTTGTCCAAGATCGCGGACAGCATCGACGTCGTGCTCTTCACCGGGCCGCTCCAGCACGACCTGGCCCGTCAGTCGGGAGAACTGCCGGTGCCCGCCACGTTCGTGCCGGTGAGCGGGGCCGGCCTCTACTCCAGCCTGCTGCGCGGAGTGCTCACCCAGGGCATCGACCCGGCCAGGGTGAGCATCGACTCCATCTCCGCCGCCGACGTGGAGGAGGCGTACGGCGAGATCGGGGTGAGCACCGGCGGCGTCCACCTGTCCGAGTACGACCGGCCCGAGTCGGCGCGCGGCTTCATCGGCTTCCACGAGAAGCTGTACCGGCAGGGGGCCACGACCGCGGCGCTGACCACGATCAGAACCGTGGCGAAGAAGCTGGACGACGCCGGGGTGCCGACGCTGCGGATGCTGCCGACCACCCAGACGTTGCGGATCGCGCTCACCACGGCGGCACTCCTCGGGACCGGAAGCCGGCTGGAGGAGTCGCAGATCGCCATCGTGCTGGTCGAACTGGCGGCCTCGGCCCGTCCCAGCTACTCGGGTCCGGGCAACTACTGGCAGCAGGAGCTGAAACTCTCCCTGCACAAGTCCCTGCTGGCCGACGCGCGGCTGATGGGCGCCACGGTCGCGCCGCGAGACGAGAACAGCTACGTGGTCACCGCGACCGTCGGCGCGCTCGCCCAGGCCACGGACGGCTTCCGGGTGGCGCCGTTCATGGATCGGGCCCGCTCGGAGGTGGGCGTCGCGGTGGAGGTCGGGATCGGCCTCGGCGACACCGCCAGGGACGCCGACGCGAACGCGCTGGTCGCCGTGGAGAGGGCGCGCGGCGCCGACGCCGGGGCGGCCTTCCTCGTCGGCATCGGCGGCACGGTGGTGTCGCTCCCCCTGCGTCAGCGCCGCAGGGCCGAGACGAGCGCGCCCGTGGTCGCCTCCAAGGCGGCCAAGCTGCTGGAACGGCTGGCCGAAGGGGTCGGCGACGGCCCCGAGGCGCTGGTGGTGGACGCCGAGATCGTGGCCGACATCCTCGCCATCGCCCCCCGCAGCGCCCGCAGGGTCCTGCAGAGCCTGGTGGAGGAGGGCCTGGCCTGGCCGATGCCGCCGGTCAGGGGAGCCCAGGCGGGCCGGCCGCGTCAGACGTACCGGCTGGTGCTGGAGAGCGCGCCCCGGTAGCCCCGGCTAGGGCGACCGGAGGGTGCGCCGGTACTCCGTGGGCGAGCAGCCGACGTGGCGTTTGAACACGTTGCGGAGGGCTTTGGCGCTCGGGTAGCCGGTGTGGGCGGCGACCACGTCGATGGGCAGCGCGGAGGTGCTCAGCAGGGTGCGCGCGTGGCGCAGCCGGAGTCCGGTGAGATGACGAAGGAAGGTGGTCTTCCGTTCCTCCGCGAACAGGTGGGAGATGTAGAACGGACTGGCCGAGATCGCCTCGGCCACCGTGGCCAGCCGGAGCCCGGGATCGGTGTAGTGCGTGGCCAGGTAGGTTTCCGCCTGCGCCAGGATGTCGGGCGTGCGGTCCGCCTGCGGAGCGGGCGGCATCAGCCGCTTCAGCGTCTCGTCCAGCCAGATGTGCAGGTAGGAGCGTTCGTGGATGGCGGTGAGGGCGACCAGGTCCTCGATGGGCAGCCGTGCGCACGCGTCGAGCCAGTCCGTCGAGCCGCCGGCGAGCCGGCACCGGTTGACCATGTCGACGACGAACAGCAGCTCGCCCATCAGCCAGTTGCGCAGGGTCCTCGGGTCCAGGTCGCGCTCCTGGACGCAGCGGTCCACCCATTGGGAGAGCAGCGCCGTCGCGCCGCCGCGGTCACCCGCCTGGATCCGGCGGGCCAGCTCCGCCTCGATCCGGACCGGCGGCGGCACGTCCGGCCGGTCGGCGGGCGGCGAGGCGATCACCTGGTCGCCGCCGAGGAGGAGCTTGTAGGAGTTGGTCCAGCGGGCGTCGTCCTCGGCCGCGGCCGGGCCCCGCGGCCCGGTGCGCGGCGTGCTCAGGCTGACGGTCGCGGTCAGCTCGGTGTCGCGCACGATGCGGCCCCTGATCTCCTCCGCCAGGATGCCCGCCTCGGTCATGAGCGTCTCCGGGTCGGCGCCGGTGAGGAGCACGAGCCACTCGTCGGGGGGCATCGTCCGGTAGCTCACCGACGACCGGCCGCGGGTCACCGCGTGGATCACGCGCTCGGCCTGGGCGAGCTGCCGGCGGGCCCAGGGATGGCCGCGCGCCCGGCCGGAGGCGACGAAGTCATCGATGTCGACCAGGGCGGCGACCGCGAAGGACGCGTTCATGGCCCCACACTAACGGCCACGCCATCCAAATGGCCACCCTTATTATCATATTTCGGATGACCTAAATCACATCGCCCTTTGTCGGCACTCGGTCCGGGGGACGCCACCGGATACGCCGAGCTACCGGCCCGATCCGTCCCGCCTCCCGGTCGCCGGTTCGCCGGCCGTACGGGGAACCCAGACTTGCGAAGACGCCCCTTCCTTGCGCTCTTCCTTGTCCGGAGCGGACCCCGCCCCCTTGGATGGTCACCATGACCCGCACACTGGACGTCAGTCGCGATCTCTACTCCACAGCGCAGCGCTACCTGGCTGGAGGGATCTCCAGCGACGCACGCCGTACCTCCGGCGTCCCCCTCTACGTGGACCGCGCGGCGGGCGCGCGCCTGTGGGACGTGGACGGCAACGTCTATCTCGACTACGTGCTGGGGCAGGGGCCGGCGCTGCTCGGACACTGCCCGCCGCCGGTGGTCGAGGCGATCGCCGCCCAGGCCGCGCGCGGCATGGTCTACTCCGCCCAGCACGCCGCGGAGGTGCGGGTGGCCGAACGGCTCTGCGCGATGGTGCCGTCGGCGGAACGGGTGCGCTTCAACACCGTGGGCTCCGAGGCGGTCCACGCCGCCCTCAGGCTGGCCCGCGGTTTCACCGGACGGACGAAGATCCTCAAGTTCGAGGGCCACTACCACGGCTGGCTGGACCCCGTCCTCTACAGCGTCCACCCCGCCCTCGACCTGGCCGGACCGGCGGACTCCCCCGTCGCCGTGCCCGGTACGGCGGGGCAGCAGCCCGGCCACGACGACGACCTGATCGTCTGCCAGTGGAACGACATCGAGGCCCTGACCCGCCTGATGAAGCGGCATGCCGGGCAGATCGCCGCGGTGATCGCCGAGCCGGTGCTCTGCAACACCGGCGCGATCCTGCCCGTCCCCGGTTACCTCGAGGCCGTGCGCCGGCTCTGCGACGAGTACGACACCCTGCTCATCTTCGACGAGATCATCACCGGTTTCCGGCTGGCCCCGGGCGGCGCGCAGGAGTTCCTGGGGATCACCCCGGACCTGTCGGTGTTCGGCAAGGCCATGGCCGGGGGCATGCAGGTGTCGGCGCTCGTCGGCAAGGCGTCCGTGATGGACCACATCTCGACCGGGAAGGTCGCGCACGCGGGGACCTTCAACTCCCAGCCGGTGGGCATCGCGGCTGCCGAGGCGACCCTGCGCATCCTCGACGAGCAACGCGACGAGGTGTACGGCACGCTGTTCGCCCGTGGCTCGGCCCTGATGGAGGGCATCAGGGCGGCGGCGGACAAGGCGGGGGTGCCCCTGCTCGTCGACGGCCCCGGGCCCGTCTTCCAGACCTACTTCACCGACGCCGACGCCGTACGCGACTATCGCGGCTTCGCCGCGACCGACCGGGCGCTGATGGCGCGGTTGCACGCGGCGCTGCTCGACCGCGGCGTCAACATGGTGCCGCGCGGCCTGTGGTTCCTGTCGGTCGAGCACACCGAGGCCGACATCGCCGCCACCGTCGACGCTTTCGCCGAGGCACTGCGCGCCCTGTGATCCGAGCCGGGGGGGCCCCCGGGGCGGGGGGGGGCCCCCGCCGGGGGGGGGTGGGGGGTGGGGTGGGCGTTAGTTTCGCGTCCTGGGGGTGGAAAGGCTGGATTGCGACTTTCGATCGGCTGTAGCCTCTCAGCTGCGAGTAGATGCCGTTTCGGGAGATTTTAAGATCTATTGACCAACCCTTGACTTTGAATGGCAAAAACGCAGTAAACGCATGGCATTCTGAAGCACGTGTATAACGGGAAATCCATTTTCACCTTGTTTGCGGCCGTCGTCGTGCTGGTCGCGGGGATCACCACGCCGGCGCTCGCCCAGCCCTCCCGGTCGCCGATGTCGCTCCGCGACCCGGGCGACACGAGCAAACCGGCGGTGTTCGCCCGCGCCTCCTATCTGATCGACGTCACGACGGGAGAGGTACGGCTCAGCCGGCGGGCGGAAAAGCGCATGCCCGTGGCCAGCCTCACCAAGGTGATGACCGCGTACATCGTCGTGAGGGAGGCGCAGCCGACGGAGACGGTCAGGATCAGGGCCGGGGACACGCGGTACGCGGCGAACGGCGGCGGCACCACGGCCGACCTGCGAGTCGGCGACCGCCTCACCGTTCACGACCTGCTCTACGCGTTGATGCTGCCGTCGGGCGCGGACGCCGCCCACGCGCTCGCCCGCACCTTCGGCCCCGGCATCGACGGGTTCACGGACCGGATGAACGCCACCGCCCGCGAACTCGGCATGACCGACACCCACTACGTGAACGCCGACGGACTGCCCACGCCCGGTGGCGACGGCTACTCCACGGCACGCGACCAGGCACTCCTCGCCGACGCGGCGCTCCGCGACCCCGCATTCGAAGCGATCACCTCCACCCGGAGGCACTCCGTCGCCGCGAACGCCGACCACCGCGCGTACACGTGGACCAACACCAACAAACTGCTCGGCGCGTCCGGCGCGGTCGGCGTGAAGACGGGCTTCACCCGCGCCGCGGGCTACTGCCTGACGTTCGCGGCCGACCGTGACGGCCGCCGGCTGGTCGGCGTGCTCCTCGGCGAGTCCGTCTCCAGCCGACGCTTCCAGACCGCCGAGTCGCTGCTGGACTGGGCGTCGGCGACCCCCGCAGAGGGCAAGGACAGAAGCGACCTGTCAGCTTCACGGCCGTAACTAAACGACCGAGCTTGCAGCTCCTCGCCGTCGATGGATTCGACAGTTCAGGCCGCGTCGTCGGCAGCGTGACTCACTGCCCAGCCCGCCACACCGCGCGAGGCGATGTTGCGGGCTGCGTTGACGTCGGCGTGCTCAGCGAAGCCGCACAACGTACAGGCGAAAGTTTCCTGATCAGGTCGGTTCTTCTTATCCACATGCCCGCAGAGCGAGCACTGCTGTGAGGTGTAAGCCGGATCCACCTGAACGAGCGCGATCCCGGCGCGGGCCGCCTTGTAGGCGATGAACCCGCCGAGCTGGTGAAAACTCCACGAGTGCAGCGTGACCCGCTGGGGCTTACGGAGCCGTACCCGGCCGCGGATCCCGCTCAGGTCTTCGAGCGCGATACCTTGCCCGGTGCGTGCCGCCTCGGTCACGATGCATTTGGCAATGGTGTGGTTGATATTTGCGGCGAACCGCGCCTCCTTACGGCGGCGTCTCTTCAACAAACGCCTGGCGGACTTGGTCTTCTTGACCTGCAACCGGCGGCGCAACTCCCGGTGCCGGTGCCGGACCGCGTTCAGCCCCTTGCCCGAGCGGCGGACACCATCGCTGGTCGTGGCGATGTTCGCGATCCCCAGATCCACACCCACGAATCCGTCCGGGGTGCGCACCGGCACGTCCGGGAGATCGCACGTGGCGATCAGGAACCACATGCCGTCCCGATGCACGAGGTCGGATTCGCCCTTGCGGTAGGCGGCCAGTGTCGTGAGCTGATCCGCAGAGGCGGTGAACGCCACGTTCTGCATTCGCCCGGTCACGGTCCAGATCGACACCGTCTGGGCGTCCATCTGCCACGACAGGCACCGGCCATCGAACGGTTGCGCCGCCTGGGGGCGGAACACGATCGGTTTGTCCTCGGCTCTCGTCCGCCGCCGGGAGCCTTCCGCGCCCAGGTTCCCCGCGCGGATGTTGGACTTCAGCGTCGTATAGGCGTCGGCGACCTTCTTGATGACATGCTGCGCGGCCTGAGCCGCCAGCCCGTACCCGTCCTTGATCTGCCTGTAGACATGCTTACGCAGGTCGTAATTGCGAAATACCCGTTGCTCGTGGGCGAGCGCCGAGACCCACATGGCGGCATCGTTGCAAACGCGCAGGGTCGCCGCCAGCGCCCGTTTCACGGTGTTCTTCGAGATGCCCAGATACCGGGCGATGGCCTTGATCGGCATCTGCTCGGCTCGGTGCAACCGGCGGATCTCCGCCCAGTCCTCCACCTTGATCACCCTCCAGAGTTACTGAAGGGGGTCCACTTTCGGCCGCCGCCAGGGGGTCACGATTCGCGCGTCGTCAACAGTGTCGGTGCTGCAGTACGTGAAGAACCTGTTCGGTCGGCAGGCTGCTGATACGGTCCGCGGTCGGATCGAATGGAAGTATGCGCTCAGGCTTGAGTTGGATGACGTGGGCTTACAAGATCCGGGCGGGAGTCGAAGGAACGATCTCCTAAGCAGTCCGAGCCACGGGCATGCGCCGATCCCGCTACATCGGCCTGGACAAGACGCACCTCGGCGCTGTGCTCACCGCATCCGCGACCAACCTCATCCGACTGGACGCCTAGCTCATCGAAACCCCCGCTGGGAACCGACACGAACGTCCCATTTCACAGACCTGGAGCTCGCCCACCATCAAAATAGGGCAACGGAGTCGTGAACGCCCGGGCTTCCACAACAGACCACGCTGAAGCTCCACTGACCGGGTGGGCCTGGAACGTCCCCCACCGGAAGCCGGAGGCGCTCACCGAACCGACGCACCGGCCGGTCATCGCTGGTCACGCGGAGGGAAGCATTGTGTGGCCGAGAGGACACCTCTGCATTTGAACTACGTGCAGTCACTGAGCGACTACTAATTGTCGCAGTCATTGGATTGCCGCTCCCCCGCAGGAGAGCGGCCCCGAACAGGAGACGCACATGTTCACAAGCAACAGGAAGGCCCGCGCGGCCGTACTGGTCGGTGCCGCCCTGACCGTCGTAGGCGCCGCAGGCGTGGCCGGCGCCTCGATCGTGGCCCAGCCCGCCAGCAGCGCGCCCAACGCCCAGGTCGCCGGCCTCATCAACGCCAACGGCACCATCGCCCACGAGAAGGGCGTGATCACGATCACCCACCCCCGCACGGGCGTCTACTGCATCCGCACGGAGATTCCCGACGTCCGGCGCTCGATCGCGCTCGTCAGCTCGTGGCACTACGGCCGGATCGTCTCGGCCAGCACCGTCCCCAACCCCGATTGCGGCAGCCGGATCGACACGGTGCGGGTCGCCGTCACCGACCACAACCGCACGACCGTGAACGACTCGTTCACCATCGCCGTCCCCTGATCCCCCCGTGCGCGGGCCGTCCGAGGGTACGGCCCGCGCACCCGCCCTTCGTTCGACCACGTCGCTGAAGAGCAGGTGGAAGGACATGCCCACCTCATCTCTGAGATCAGGAAACCGCACGTCCCCGACCCATGCGGCCATAATCGACGCAGACCGCGAACAGCTCCATGGAAACAAAAATGGAAACACCCGGTCAGGTAGCGGTTTCTGGGTCCGCGGGCCCTTGGGAATGAGATTGGCGACGGCCTCCGCCGCCTCGTCGTGCACGGCCCTTCGTCAGCGGATGTGCCAGATGGCCGGAATGCCAGAACAAGAACGGGGCGGTCAAACGTCGACACAGTCCAGGCCCTCAGTTTCTCGCTGATCCATTTCCGGTTCTGGCCGCCCACCGCAGCCGACGAGGCTGATGCGTGGTCCTGCCCATGTGATCGGCCCACAGGGGACGACAGCAACGGGCCAGGTCACTGGCATCAGAACGTGAAGGTCCTCGTCGACAATCCGGAGGTGGCCGTCTTTTGATGTGGTGCTTTACGCCGGTCAGCGCAGGCGTTTCGCCTTGGGGAGGGTCAGCTTGTCGACAGCGTCGCGGCGGCGGCGGCCTGGGCGGCGGTCGTAGCCGACGGTGGTGGCTGGGGAGGAATGGCCGGCGAGATCCTGCGCTGTGGCGAGGTCGACGCCGGCGTCGAGGAGTGCTGCGCGACATGATGGAGCGCCATCTCGTCGACCGCGAGCCGATCACCTGGCACCTGCCGCCCGCCTGGGCGGCCACCTGGCCTCCTACTCCTGACATACCGGCGGCATACTGCGCGTCGCTACCTTGGCGCGTGTGTCTGACTCGGTATGGCGGCTCGCCGCCGCGTTTCTGGTGCCCGTCCCTCCAGCCGCCGCCGCGCTGTCCGACCTGGGCTTCTTCGGCAGGTGGAGCGCTGGCGCCTGGGCAGTGGGCCTGCGGCTGAACTACGCGCTCGCGGGCCTGAAGCCCACGGAGAGCGCTGTCAAGGCGGGCGACTACGCGCTGGCCGAGCAGCGGCTGCTGGAGTGCTACCGTGCGTGCCCGACCATCGAGACGGCCGTACCCTTCCAACGCACGGATGCGCTCATCTACGCCGCGGGGGTGGGGGCCTGATGAGCGAGCTCAACCGCAGGCGGGCGCTGGCGACCCTGGGTGGCTCTCTGGCCGCAGGGCTCGTGCCCGCCGGGGCTGCGCAGGCCGCAGCCTACGACTCCACGATCGTCGTGGACGCCGCCCGCAGCCTGGGCACGTTCTTCAACCCCGGGTGGTACATCAACCACACCCACCCGAACTGGTACTTCTCCAAGGGCCTGCTCCCGGACCGGACGCTCAAGCAGCTCCAGGACGACTTCAACGTCCGCTGGGCCCGCGTGGTGGTCAAGATGGAAAAGCCGCCCGAGCTGAACTTCCCCTACCTCGACCAGGCGGCGTCCTACGCCAACCGGCTGCTGCTGAGCTTCACCTCCTCCACGAACACGGTGAAGACCCCGCAGCAATGGGAGACCTTCATGCGGGAAGCCCTGCTCGTCTACAAGGCGCGCTACCCGCAGATCGACTGCGTGATGCCGTGGATCGAGCCCAACCTCGGGATCGTCGGCGGCCATCCGGATGAGACC
>NZ_JAKNTW010000049.1 GCF_022213955.1 Dolomitihabitans soli
GAACCTCGAAGTCGGCTACAACGCGCTGCACCAGCGTCTCGGATACGACATTCCCTATGCCGAGACGTGGGTGAAGCAGAAGCGCCCGGTCGGTGCCTCGCGCTTCCTGGCCTGGGAGACCCTCACCCACGCGAAGAACCCGGGTTAAGCCGCGATGAGTGGATCGGCCACGCCGGACTTCAACTCCGACGGCGTGGCCGACATCTTCTCGGCCGCCACCGGAACGCTGACGGTCCGGAACAGCGAAAGCGGCAACAAGTTCGGCACGCCGTCAAAGCCACATCACCGCCACCCGGCTAACCGCCATCGGGCTGTGCACGTTTACGCGTACTCGCCTCCGCAGCGGGAGGTGTACGCCGACACCTATAGGCTCCTTTGCATGATCATCTGGCTGAACGGAACCTTCGGCGCAGGCAAAACAACCACCGCAGCGGAACTCGTCGAGATCGTGCCGACGGCAACGATCTTCGATGCCGAGCAAGTCGGTTTTATGTTGCGTCACGTGCAGAGCCTGCCGCGGGTCGGCGACTTCCAGCACTGGCCCCCTTGGCGAGGGCTGGTCGTCCAGACGGCCACCCACCTGCTGGACTATCTCGGTGGAGTGCTCGTCATCCCCCAGACGGTCCTGATCGAGAAGTACTGGACGGAGATTCGTGCAGGCCTGGACAAGGCTGGCATTCCCCTCCGGCACTTCCTGCTACACACCGACAGTGACACCCTTGCCCACCGCATCGAGACCGACCTCATCGAGACCGTTGCCCGCCAGTGGCGGCTGGAGCACCTTCCGCAATACCAGAAAGCCCTTCCCTGGCTGCGGCGCGAAGCGAAGGTAGTCGACACCTCCGCTCTCCTTCCGAAACAGGTGGCCGAGGTCGTCGCGACGAAGGCGGGGATTGGCGACACTCGCACACGTTTAGACAGTTGATCTTCGGCTGGGTACTGCCAACCTCGATGACGCAAACACCGGTATTTCGAAACCCATCGAAGTGACAGTGCCCAGGTCAGGAGCAGGTCCCACTGTCATCTTCGCTGCGTCCAGACATTCGTTGTTGTCTGGCCCCGTGAAGTTGGCAGGACGGCACTGAAGTTGGCAGTAGTGCCTTGTACGACCGAGTTTTGCGGACTGGAGGGTGATGGCTGCCTTGCCTCGGCGGTCGGCGTTGGTGGTCGATCCTGTGTCTGGCGAGCCACGGACAGGCGCCCACGTGATCGCCTCCGGGGGCAGCTCCGCGCGTGCCGCAGGGGTGCAGACCCTGGGCGTCCGCGAAATCCTCGCCGGTATGGCCAAGCCACTCAGAGTGCGCGGTCAAGGCGCGTCGGACAGCCAAGTCCCGGCGAGGCGCGCGGCCTCCTGCGGGGTCAGTTTCGTGCCGCGCAGGAACGCCTCGGCGTGCGCGGCCTCACCCAGGACGGCTCTCGTCACCGCCATGATCCGATCCACGTCACCACGTTCGGCACGCGGCAGCGGCGCGCCCACGCTTCGCCGCGCCGCGTCCGCCGCGCCGAGCAGCAGTGTCGCGCTCTCGGCTCGGCCCGCGTCCCCGGACAGTGCCGCCGCGCCCGCCAGTCCTTCCAAGGACAGGGCCACTGCCCGCGGCTCCCCGATCGACCGGGCGACCTCCAGGCCGCGCAGCTGATGGTCCGCGGCGCGCGCCGCATCCCCGCGCAGCTCGGCGGTGAAGCCCAGCTCGACCAGCAGCAGGTGCTCGCCGGCCGCCGAGGACATGAGCTCGTCGCGGAGCCGGATCAGGTACGTCTCCGCCGCGTCGAGGTCGCCGGAACGGCGGGTCCCGAGGGCGAGCCCCATGACCGCGTGCACCTCACCGTAGACGTAGCCCTGCTCCACGGCCAGCCGCAGGGCCCTTTCGTGCAGGTCATGGGCACGATCCCAGTCATGGGAGAGCAGCGCCAGCCGACCGAGCCCGGAGTGGCGGGCGGCGACTTCCGCCGCCAGCCCCAGTTCCTGGGCGATGCGCAGCCCTTCGGTCTGGCGGCGGGCGGCCTCGGTGTAGTCACCCTTGATCTCGGCGAGCGTGGAGAGCGGTGACACGGTCTGCAACTCGCCCCAGCGGTCCCCGAGCTCGTGGAAGAGCGCGGCGCTACGCAGGCCGTCCCGTGCGACGGCGTCGAGGTCGCCACGAGCCAGCGCGTTCATGGCTCGCAGCCCGAGTACGGCCGCGGTGCCCCATTCATCGGCGGCCAGGAGGTCGAGCGCATGGGCGTTGACCTCCTCGCTGGCGTCCGGGAGCCCGGCGTGAAAAAGGCCGTACGCGTGCAGCCACAACGCCCGGCCCCGCCGTACCGGGACGTCGATCCCGGAGGGCGGCGACGGCCGTGGGCTGGAGCGGTCGCCGGTCAGCAGCGTGAACGCGCCTTCCAGCACGCGCAGCTCGGCGGCCTCAGGGGCGACGGCGAGCACCGCCGACAGGGCGCGGCGGCCCTCGCTCAGCCGGCCGCGCAGCAGCCACCACCAGCAGAGGGCGGTGGCCAGCCGGGCGGCCGCATCAGGTAGGACCGCCTCCTGGAGCGCCGACCGGAAGTTGGCGGCTTCCGCGTCGAGGCGGTCAAGCCACGCCTGCTGCCGTGGGCCGCGGAGCAGGGGCTCGGCCTGTTCGGCGAGGTTCAGATAGTGGCGCAGATGCCGCTCGCGGACCCCGGCGAGTTCCTCCGCCTCGCGCAGGCGCTCCATCGCGTACGCGGCCACCGATTCGAGCAGCCGGTAGCGCGGCCCCGCCGGGCCGTCGGCCATGACGACCAAGGACCGGTCGACCAGGCGGGTCACCAGGTCGAGCACCTCCTCCCGGGGCACTCCGGCCCCCGCGCACACCGCCTCGGCCGCGTCCAGTGTGCAACCGCCGGCGGGTACGGCCAGGCGGCTCAGCACCACCCGCTCCGGCTCGCTGAGCAGCTCCCAGCTCCAGTCGATCATCGCCCGCAGGGTCTGCTGCCGTGCCGGGGCCCCCCGCTGTCCGCCCGTGAGCACCCGGAACCGGTTCTCGAGCCGCGCCGCCAGCTCCCGCGCTCCCAGGCCCCGCACCCGGGTCGCCGCCAGTTCGAGTGCGAGTGGGATGCCATCGAGGCGGCGGCAGATCTCGGCCACCGCCTCGCGGGTCTCGCCGTCGAGAGCGAAGCCCGGGGCGGACGCGGTGGCCCGCTCGGTGAACAGCCGGATCGCGTCGTCAGGTTGGAGCGGCTCGACCGAATACAGGGTCTCGCCCGCCAGGCCGAGTGGCTCTCGGCTGGTGGCCAGGACGCCCGCCCCCGGCGCGGTGCGCAGCAGCAGATCCGCGAGCTCGGCGGCCGGCTCGATGACCTGTTCGCAATTGTCGAGCACGAGCAGGATCCGGCGCGCGCGCAGGGCGGCGGCGAGCCGGTCGGCGGGCGCCCGGGCCGTACCGGGGCCAGGCGGGCCGGCCGGGACGTCTCCGCTGAGGCCGAGCGTGGCCGCGACCGCCTGCGCGAGGTCGGCCACGCTCCCGCGCTGGTCGGCGAGCTCGACCAGCCAAACCCCATCGGGGAAGCGCGGCCCCCGCGACGAGCCTTCCAGCGGCGCTCGCGCCGCGACCCGTGTCGCGACCTCCACCGCGACCCGCGTCTTGCCCACCCCGCCCGGCCCGATCAGCGTGACCAGGCGGGCGCCACCGAGGAGCCTGTCGACCTCCTCCAGGGCATGCTGGCGCCCGACCAGGGCGGTGAGCTGGGCGGGAAGATTCGTCAGGGGGCGATCAGGGACGCCAGGAGACGGGCCGAGCGACGCGTCCTGGCGCAGGATCGCCTGGTGGAGCGCGGCCAGCTCCGGGCTGGGGTCAACGCCGAGCTCGTCCGCCAGCCGGTGGCGCAGCTCCGCGTACGAGGCCAGCGCCTCGCTCTGGCGGCCGGCCAGGTAGAGGGCCCGAAGCTGGACGGCGCGCAGCCGTTCACGCAGCGGATGGCGGGCCACCAGACCGGCGAGCTCCCCGGTGAGCAGGAGGTGGTCGCCCGCGGCCAGGCGGGTCTCGGCTTGCTCCTCCACGACGGCGAGGCGCTGTTCGGTCAAGCGGTGCGCCGCCGCGCGGACGAACTCCTCGTCGGCGAAATCGGCGTACGCCGGCCCGCGCCACAGTTCTAGCGCCTCGGTGAGCAGCGCGGCCCGCGTCGCCGGGTCGGCGGAGCGGGCCCCGGCCACCAGGGCCAGGAACCGGTCCGCGTCCACCTCGTCGGTCGGGCCGAGGCGCAGCAGGTAGCCCGGCGCCTGGTAGGCCACGCGGTCGCGGCCGACAGCCCGGCGCAGCTGGGAGACCTTGGCCTGCAGGGCGTTGGCGGGGTTGCCCGGCGGCTGCGCCCCCCACAGGTCGTCGATGAGCCGATCGGCGGCGACCGGCTGCCCCTCGTGCACGAGCAGATCGGCGAGCAGCGCCCTGACCTTGACTTCGAGGACCTTGACCGGCCGGCCCTCGTCGTCCTGCACCATCAGTGGACCAAGCACTCCGAACCGCACAGTGGCCACCGTACACAGGGCCGGGCGGCGGACCATCAGCGGACCATCAGGCACTCCGAAGCGCTCAGGAGCACAGTCGTCACTGCCACAGAACATGAGAGATCGGACGATGACCATGTCAAGCGCAGCGTTGACCTCCCGCCTGTTCGAACCCGCCAGGCTCGGCGCCCTGCACCTGCCCAACCGGCTGGTGATGGCGCCGCTGACGCGCAACCGCGCGTCAGCCGACGGCGTCCCCGAGCCGATCATGGCGACGTACTACGCCCAGCGCGCGTCCGCCGGGCTGATCATCGCCGAGGCCAGCACACCGAACGCGGTCGGGCAGACCTATCCCAACATTCCCGCCATCTATAACGACGCGCACGTGGCCGGCTGGCGGCGCGTCACCGGAGCGGTGCGCGCCGCGGGCGGCACGATGTTCCTGCAGTTGCAGCACGGCGGCCGGATCGGTCACCCGGACACCACCGGGCTGATGCCGCTCGCGCCCTCGCCGGTGGCGTTCCCCGACCCGATCTTCACCCCTGGCGGCTCCAGGCCGGGGGTCGTGCCCCGCGAGATGACCGTCGCGGAGATCCGATCCACCGTGGCCGACTTCGCCGCCGCCGCCCGGCGCGCCATCGACGCCGGGTTCGAGGGGGTGGAGGTGCACGGCGGCAACGGCTACCTCATCCACCAGTTCCTTTCGGAGGCCACCAACCACCGCGCCGACGCCTACGGCGGCTCGGCGGCCGGCCGCATCCGCTTCGCGGTCGAGGTGGTCGAGGCCGTCGCCGACGCGATCGGTCCCGCGCGGGTGGGCCTGCGCATCGCACCCGGTGTCACGGCCAACGCCATGCGCGAGCACGACATCGAGCGCGTCTATCCCGCGCTCGTCCACACGCTGGCGAACACGGGCCTGGCCTACCTGCACGTCGTGTTCGCCGACCCCACACAGCCCTTGTTCCACCGCATCCGCGGCGACTGGCCGACCGTGCTGATCGCCAACCCGGCGCTGCCCTGGCCGACCCCGTTCCCTGCAGACGGCGGCCGGCACGCGGGCGAGCGGCTGCTCGCGGCGGGCGCCGACCTGATCTCGCTTGGCCGGGCGTTCCTAGCCAACCCCGACCTGGTCGAACGGTTCCGTCACGGCGCGCCGCTCAACCCGGTGCGCCCGGAGCACTGGTACGGGGGTGGCGAGCTCGGATACACCGACTACCCGGTGCTGGCCGCCCAGGAAGAGCGCGACCCGGTCGTGGTCTGATCGCCTCCCGCTCGATCGCCTCACGCTGCCGTACGGCAGCGTCGCGCCCCTGGAGATGTGTGAGGCGATCAAGGGTGCCTCGGCCTGACCGGGCCGGATCCTTGCGCCCTTCGACTTCGCCGAGCCGGCCATCGCTGTCCAGAGTTGTCAAGCGATCTGGCTGGTCAGTCGCTTGAAGGTGGTCAAGCCAAGTCAGGCACGTAGGCTGGCCGCGATTGATCCGTCTGGCGTCTGACGAACGAGTGTTCTCGTCGTCCTGGCTGTTTCATGAGGAGCAGGGTCATCGCACGGTCCTGAACGTCCATCAACCGGCGGAGGCATCATGCGCAAAGGCATCGTGGTCGCTGCACAACCTGGTGTGGAGGAACTGGCCGCGCAGGCCGAGGAGTTGGGCTTCAGCAGCTTCTGGGTCTACGACACACCCATGCTCCACGGCGATCCGTTCGTGGCGTTGAGCTTGTGCGCGAAGGTCACCAGCCGTATCAAGCTCGGCGTCGGCGTGACCTCACCGGCGTTGCGGTCGTTACCGGCTGCGGCGAGCGCTTTCGCCAGCCTCAACGCGCTGGCGCCAGGCCGGATCATCTGCGGCGTCGGCACCGGCAACACCGCCCGGCGCGCCCTGGGAATGCTGCCGGCCACGACGGCCGAACTCGAGAGGTTCACCGCCGGGCTGCAGGAATTGTGCGCCGGAGGCACCGTCGAGTACCGCGAGGGTGACCGGGTCCGCGACATCCGGCTCCTGCATGCCGGGCAGCACGTGAACACCACTGACCCCATCGAGTTCCTGGTGGCCGCGACCGGTCTGAAGGCCGCCGCCGTCGCCGGCCGTCGCGGCATCGGCATCATCTCCTTCGGCCTCCTGGATCCTGCGGCCTGGAGCGCGTTCCACCACGCTCGCGGGCAGGCCGCGGGTGCGCCTCGTGACGTCGACTCCTACGTCATGACCTCGCTGCACGTGCTCGACGAGGGCGAGGCCCCCTACGGCGACGCAGTCCGGGACGCGACGGGTCACATCGTCATGTCGCTGTTGACCTTCGCCGCCGATGCACCCACGTTCGCCGAAGAACTTGGCGCTGAGGAACGCGACGCGGTGCGGTCACTCCTCCACCGGCGGGGCACCACGACCGTCGCGCCGGACCGGCACACTGCGCTATACCCCCACTATCTGGGGCGCATCGCGCCGGCAGACCGGGACCTGATCCTGCCGTCGCTGATCGACGCGCTGGCCCTGGTCGGAACGCGGGACGACCTTCTCGCTCGCATCGCCACTCTGGAACAAGCCGGGATCAACGAGATCGTCATTCAGCCGGTGATCGATCCATCGACGGAGATAGCCGAGTTCGCGAAGCTGACCACCTGAGCCGCTCGGCGGCGGGCCGGTGGGCATGAACGTCCGCTCGTCCTTCGACGAAGGCGGAACCTGGCGCACCTACAACAACACTGTGGGCAACGGCGGCGTCCGTATCGACGACGACCATGCCGAATATTCGGACATGACGCTCATCGGCAACGGCGCGATCGGCGTCCTGTACGAGGCCGGTGCGGCCCGCTTCCGGGACGAGATCCGCTAGAACTGGTTCTGGGAGAGCGCTCTCGTCCTCCCGGAATCCCACGGGGCGATGCGGGGTGCGATCTTCGCCGCGATGCGTCTCGGCGGTGACCGCCCGGGCGGGGGAGGCACCGGGCTTGGCGTACCGGGGCGGACCCGATCAGGTGCCGTCCTCGGGATCGCCCCGAGATCGTCCTCAGGGATCGCCCTGGCCCTTCCCTGAATCGGCCTGCGCAGCCGTTACAGGCTTGATGGGCTGGCTACCGTGGGGACCGCGGGTGGAGAGCCTGCGATTGATAGAGGTTCGCTTGGATCGGCGAGCCAGGAAATCAGTGAGGTAATGCAATGAAGGACTCTCTGTATTTCCGGAGCGCGTACAACGATCTGATGAAGAACAAGGGCGTCAATGTGGCGCTCGTGGTGGTTCTGGTCCTCAGCTCATTCTTGATGGCCACCGGTTCCATGGTGATGGAGCGTTTGGTCGGATCGGTCAATCAGCTTTTCGACGAGGCGAAGCCGCCGCACTTTCTGCAGATGCACAAGGGCGATGACGATCCGGATGCCTTGGCCCGATTCGCCGCGGCGCACCCAGAGATCGACGCGTGGCTCGTCGAAGAGATGCTCGGCTTCGACAGTGCCGCCATCGCCTGGCACCGTCCCGCGACGGGCGGGTCAGGCGACCTTGCCGACAGCTTGATCGACAACCTCTTCGTGACGCAGAACGAGGAGTTCGATTTTCTGATCGACGAGACCGGGGCGATTCCGCGGCCTTCCCAAGGCGAGGTCTACGTCCCGGTGGCGTACCAGCAGAGATTCGACCTTCAGGCCGGAGACCGGCTCGCGATCAGGACGGACAACGGGTTCCAGGACTTACGCGTCCAAGGGTTCGTGCGCGATGCGCAGATGGCGTCCTCGCTGTCCTCCGCCACGCGGTTCCTGGTCTCCGGGGCAGACTTCCGGGAACTGGGGCGAGCCGGCGGCGGCGAGCCCGAGATCATCGCTGAGTATCGGCTGGCCGACCCGTCCTTGGCGGCCGATTTCCAGCGCGCGTACGAGTCGGATGAGGCCCTGCCGAAGAACGGTCAGGCGGTCACGTTCCAGATGATCCGCATCATCAACGCGTTCAGCGATGGCCTGGTGGCGGTGGCATTGGTGTTCGTGAGCCTTCTCCTCATCGCGATCGCCCTCCTCAACCTGCGCTTCGTGATCCGCGGGACACTGGAGGACGAAGTCCGTGAGATCGGCGCGATGAAAGCCATCGGCCTTCCCCACAAGGCGATCGCTCGCCTGTATCTGGCGAAGTACCGCGTCATGACCTTCCTCGCGTGTATCGTCGGCGGCCTCCTGGCCGTCATCGCGACGAATCTGCTGACGCGCGGCATCCAGGCGAATTACGCCGAGGCACCGCCCAGCGTCACGGCGATCCTGGTGCCGGTGCTCGCGCTGGGGCTCGTCTATCTGTTCGTCGTCGCCATCTGTCGCGGTGTCCTCCGAGGGGTCAAGAAGATCCAGGTCGTGAACGCCCTGGTCCACGGCAGCATGCTCGATGAACGCCAGACCGCGCGCCGCGCCGAACGGCAGGCCAGACGAGTTCGGAAGACCAGCCTCGCCTCGTATCGCGGCGGAAGCATCAGCAGACGCCTGGCGTTTCTGGACCTCCGGGCCGAGGGCGGGCAATGGGTCCTGATCCCCATCGTCTTCTTCCTCGCCACCGTCCTCATGACGCTTCCGATGAATCTGCTCAGCACATTCGAGAGTCCCCGCTTCGTCACGTACATGGGGGCTCCGGAGAGCGACCTGCGCGCTGATCTGCAGTTCTCGGATGATATCGACGCCGTACGCGAGGACGTGCTTTCGAGCATGCAGGGCGATGACCGGCTGACGGATGTGCGCGCTTTCGCCAACGTGCTGTACGAGACCCAAGGCGAAGGGTGGGAGATCCTGCGCGCCGAAGTGGGCGACTATTCGGGTGACACGGTCGAGTTCCTGCAAGGCGAGCGACCCGAACCCGGGCAGATCGCACTCTCGGTCTTGAACGCGAACAAGTACCAGCTCTCGACCGGGGACAAGCTGACCATTCGCCAGGGCGGCGAGTCGACCGCGATCGTCGTCAGCGGCATCTATCAGGACGTCACCAGGGGTGGTTACACCGCCAAGATGCAGGGTGAGGCGACGACCGGCGCGGCCGGCTACGTGATCTACGCGAACGCGGCCGACGGGGCGGATCCCGCTGCTGTCGCGGCCGATTACAGTGAGCGTTTTCCGGTGGCCACCGTGATCCCGATGCGGGAGTACGTCCAGCAGACGCTGTCGTACGTGACCGGCGCCTTCCGATCCGCCGCCGTCCTGTCCTTCGTCTTCGGGGTCGGTGTCGCGGTGCTCATCACGAGTCTGTTCCTCAAACTGCGGCTGACGAGAGAACGAAGAAAGATGGGAGTCCTGTCAGCCCTCGGCTTCTCGATTGGCGAAATCATCGCTCAGGTGAGGGGCCGGACCATCCTTTCTGTGGCCGTCGGGACATTGTTCGGGCTGGTGTTCGCGGCGACGGCCGGAGAATCCCTCGTCGGCCTCTTCATCTCCTTGGCGGGACTGGGGATCTCGAATCTCGCGTTCCTTCCGTACCCGTTGCTCGTCTACGTGGCCTTCCCGCTGATTTTGATCGCCGCCGGATACTTCGGCGCTGTGGTTCTCACCGCACGACTTCGCTCCGCCGACAAGAGCGGTTGGCTTAAAGGATGATAAGAGCACTCATGTCACACGATGACCACGTCACGCTGGAATCCCGGGACCTGACCAAAACGTACCACTCCACTGATCCGCCGACCCAGGTCATCAATGGAATCGACATGTCCGTCAGGAAGGGCGAGTTCCTCGTCGTGATGGGCGCTTCCGGTTCCGGGAAGTCGACACTGCTCTACAGCATCAGCGGAATGGACCGTCCGACGAGTGGGAATGTTTTCTTGGAAGGACGGGATCTGACTTCGCTGAGCGACACAGAGATGAGCCGCGTCCGGCTGACGAGGATGGGATTCATCTTCCAGCAGGCGTATTTTCTGAACAACCTCAACATCCGCGATAATATTCTCCTGCCCGCCCTCAAAGCGGCACCCAAGGAGAGGGAAACCGCCATCGCCCGCGTCGACGCGCTCCTGGAGCGATTCGGGATCGCACATGTAGGGCGGCACGGCATCACCCAGGTCTCCGGAGGCCAGCTGCAGCGGGCCTCCATCTGCCGGGCTCTGGCCTGCGAACCGTCCATCCTGTTCGCGGATGAGCCGACCGGCGCATTGAACAGCAGCATGACGATCGAGGTCATGGATGCGCTCACGGACGTGCACCGCGAGGGAACGACCCTCGTCATGGTGACGCACGACCCCGCCTGCGCCGCTCGGGCCGACCGCGTGATCTACCTCAGGGACGGCCTTCTGGTCGACGGCCGTGAGCTGGGGACATGGAGCGAGGAGCAGGCTATGCAACGCGAGGACGCTCTCCTTGCGTGGCTGAGGAAAATGGGATTCTGAACGAGACTTGGTTGATCACCTGCGTCAGCACAAGTCGACCCCGCAGAGCTGCGCCGCCTCATCGACGCCGCGATCGCCCGCTGGATCGACCTGCAGGCCTGGCAGCGATCCGTCAACGCCGAACAGCGCGACATTCACACGGCTGCGCCAGTTCATCAGAACCTGACCGCACACGCGATGACATCCCCAATCACGGTCCGGCGCGTCCCCCTGGCAGGCACCCTGGCCCCTCATCTCTTGGCAGAGACGTCCGGCCGGCGTGCCGCAGCGTGCGGGGATGCCGGAGGTTTGCCCCTGCTGGATTCGGTGGCACCAGATGGCGGCCAGGCCGACGACGGGGCGCCGATCGATCTCGGCGGCACCAGGGTTCGCGCGCTGCCGGCCAGGCTGGCAGTGGCCGGGGGCCCTCCCGAATGGTCATGCCGTACTCCTCGCCCTCGCCTAAGCGTCGAGGTCCTTGGCATCTGATCGCTCCCGCGGGGCGACGGGGCGTTCGGCCTACGGTGGCGGGCCCGGGGGAGAGGAGGAGGGACGCAGCCCGCCGACCTGCCGATTTCAGCGAGCTCGTGCCCGATCTCCTGCTCGCGACTGCGCAGCGCATCCAGCCCCCCTCCAACAGCGAGGATGATCCGTTACTGAGGTGGCGCATTGCGGAGGGCCGCGTGCGCTCTGGCCGCCATGGCTTCGTCCACCATCTCGCCCTCGAAGGTGATCGCTCCTGCTCCGCGTGCCTGGGCCTCCTCGACGGCGGCGACCAGTCGCGCGTACCGGGCCAGATCGTCGGGGCCGGGCGAGAAGACGTCGTTGATCACGGGGACGTGGGAGGGGTGGATGGCCACCATGCCCTCGTAGCCGAGGGAGCGGTTCTGCTCGGCGAAGGCGCGCAGGCCGTCAAGGTCGCCGATGGTGGTCCACAGTCCGGCGACGGGACAGGGCACCCCGGCCGCCCGGACCTCCAGCAGGACGCGCGAGCGCAGGGCCAGGGTCTCCCTACCGGAAGGGCTCCAGCGGTAGCCGATCGCCCGCTCGACGTCGCCGCCCTTGCCGGTGACCGCGCCCAGATAGGCGACGCGGGGTGCGGCCCTGGCGATGTCGTAGGCCGCGCGCAGCGCGTAGGCGTTCTCCAGCAGCGGCACCAGGGCGATGTGGCCCTCGGCAAGGCCGTGCTCACGCTCGCACCAGGTCAGCATCCGGTCGGCCAGTCGCACGTCGGAAGGGTCTCTCACCTTGGGCAGGACCACCCCCGAAAGACGGGCGTGGGTGATGGCGCGCAGTTCCTCGGCCGCCGCCCACCCGTCGAGGGGATTGATCCGGACGAACATCGCCATGTCGCTCGACTCCGCGACCGCTGCGGCCACCTGCTCTCTGGCTGCCTTCTTGTCCGCCGAGGGGACGGCGTCCTCCAAGTCCAAGATGACGGCGTCGGCACCGGCGGCCGCGGCTTTGGAGAGCCAGTCCGTACGATTGCCCGGCACGAACAGCAGCGACCGCAGCGGAGGGCGATCAGATGACACCGCGCTTCTCCAGGTCGTTGACGTCGAGCCCGAGCCATTCGCGGTAGACCAGGTCGTTGTCCTGGCCGAGCGCGGGCCCGGTGCGCCAGATGCGTCCGGGCGCCTGGCGAAAGTGCGGGAGGACGGCCTGCATGCGCACTGGGCCGAGATCGGGGTCGTCGACCGTGACGATGTCGCCGCGTTCGGCGTAGACGGGGTCGGTGAGGATGTCGGCGGCGGTGAAGACGCGCGAGGCGACCACCTCGGCGGCCTCGAACGCGCGCAGGCATTCGGCGGTGCCGCGTTCCGCCACCCACGCGCGCAGCGTTTGGTCGAGCTGTTCCTTGCCGGCGAGCTGCTGCTGTGTGGTGGCGAAGTCGTCCTCGGGCAGGCCGAGGAGCCGGACCACGTTCAGCACCGAGCGCAGGGTGGCGGAGGTGACGGTGATCCAGTCGCCGTCGCCCGACAGGTAAGTGTTGATCACCGCGCCGGGGGCGACGGCGAGCTGGTTGCCCGACCTGCCGGGGACGGTGCCGAGCTGGTCATGGGTGATGACCTGCCACTCCACAAGCCTGAACAGCGGCTCGAACAGGGCGAGGTCGATCCACTCGCCGTCGAAGCCGGGGTCGTGGGCGCGGCGGTGCAGCGCGGCGAGTACGGCGTAGGCGCCCATCAGCCCGGTCACCGCGTCTCCGTGGGAGAAGCCCGTATGGACGGGCGGCCCGTCCGGGAATCCGGTCAGGTGCACCACACCGCTCCTGGCCTCGCCGACCTTGCCGAAGCCCGGCGCGTCGTCCTGGGCTCCGAAGCCGCTGATCTGCAGCAGGACGGCTTTGGGGTTGGTGCGGTGCACGGACTCCCAGTCGAGTCCCCAGGCACGCAGGCGGCCGGGCCGTAGTGTGACGATCACGACGTCAGCCCAGGCCACCAGCCTGTGGGCGACCCGGCGGCCGTCGGGGTCGTGCAGGTCCAGGGTGACGGAACGCTTGTTGCGACCGGCGACCTTGAACCACAACGGAGCGCCATCACGGGTCGGCCCCATCGCGCGCGCGGCGTCGCCGGAGCCGGGCGGTTCGACGTGGACGACGTCCGCGCCCTGATCGGCGAGCATGGAGCCGGCCAGCGGCCCGGCGACCACGTGGGCGAACTCCACCACCTTCAATCCGCGCAACTGCCCGCACTGTTCAAAGGCCACGCAAGAACTCCTTCGCCCTGGTTGACGGAGCTTCATCGTGCACGGAAACAGAAATGCGGGTCCAGCAGGATCAGTGGATATATTCATGCACTTCGTGCATCAGTGGTGATCCAGGTAGCGCCAGCCGGGACCTGGCGTCCTTCGGCGCGGGCTTCCTCCAGCAGGTCGAGGAACGCGGCCGCGGCGGGCGGCAGGGTGCGCCGGGCCCGCACGACAATGTCCAGGCGCCGTTCGACGACAGGGGCGACCAGTTCACGGTGCACGACGTGCCCCGGGCCCAGCAGGGGCAGCACCAGGGCGGGCATCGCGGAGACGCCGAGCCCGGCGGAGACCAGCCCGCCGACTGTCGCCACGTTGCCGGCCTCCGCCGCGGGCGCGGCCACAACTCCGGCCTGCTCGAAAGCCGCGTCGGTGAGCCTGCGCACGCTGGATTCGGGGCCGACGGCCAGGAACGGCTCGGCGGCCAGGTCCTCCCAGGTGACCTCGTCCCGGTCGGCCAGCGGATGGTTTTCCGGCAGCACGGCGCGGAAGCGGTCACGGATCAGCGGGCGGTGCTCGAACCGGTCGGAGGCCGAGCCGACGGTCGTGACGGCGAAGTCGGCGTCGCCGTTGGCCACTCTGCCGAGCACGGCCTGCTCCAAACCGTCCATGATGCGCACGCTCACGTCTGGCCGTCGGCCTCGGAAGGCGGAGATCATCCGCGGCAGCAGCACGGCCGCGACCGACGGCAGGGTGGCCATGGCGACGATCCCGGACTCGCCGAGCAGGTAGCGCCGCAGCTGTTTCATCCCTGACCGGTGGGCCTCGACGATCTGCTCGGCCACGCGCAGGGTTTCCTGTCCGGCAGCGGTCAGCTGCACGTTGCGGGTGTCGCGCTCCAGCAGCTGGACACCCAGTACGCGTTCCAGGTCGGACACGGCGCGGCTCAGCGTCGACTGGGAGACACGCATCTGTGCGGCCGCAGCGGTGAAACCCGCGGCTCTGGCCACGGCGACATATGCGGCGAGTTGCCGCAGGCTGGCATCCACGGCGCCCACTGTTGCGCATACCGCATGGATAAATCCACTTTTAATGGTGGACGTGAAAGGCCGGTGCTCGGAAACTTGCCCGTAACCTCCCGCCCGGCGAAAGGACTCCGATGATCGCGATCCTTGGCTTCCTCACCATCGGACTGTTCCTGGTGCTGACCATGACCAGACGTGTCTCCGTCCTGACCGCGCTCGTCCTGGTCCCCGTGGCCACCGCGCTCGTGGGCGGCTTCGCCTCCGGCATGGGTCCGATGATCCTCGAAGGGCTGGGCAAGGTCGCTCCCACGGGCATCATGATCGCCTTTGCGGTCCTGTACTTCAGCCTGATGATCGACACCGGACTGTTCGACTCGCTGATTCGCGGCATCCTGCGTCTGGCCAAGGACGACCCGCTGCGCATCGCCGTCGGCACCGCGGTCCTCACCATGTGCGTGGCCCTCGACGGTGACGGCGCCTCCACCTTCCTCATCACCGTTTCCGCCCTGCTGCCCGTTTACAAACGCCTCAACATGAGCCCGTTGGTGCTCACCGGCGTCGTCTGCCTCGGTGCGGGCGTGATGAACATGGTCCCCTGGGGCGGCCCCACCGCCCGCGCGATGGCAGTGCTGAAGCTGGACAGCTCTCAGGTGTTCACCCCGGTGCTGCCCGCCATGGCCGCGGGCGTCGCCTGGGTGCTGGTCGCCTCGTACCTGATCGGGCTGCGCGAACGCCGCCGCCTGGGCACCGTGGCCCTGCCCGCCGAGCCCGTGTCCCCCGAGTCCCAAGCCACCGAGCCCCAGGCCGCGCCGGTACGCGGTGACGGGCCCGGCACGCCGCTCGCCCCCGAGCGCAGGAGCGCGGCGCTGACCGTCTTCAACCTCGTGCTCACCCTCGTGCTGCTGGTCGCGCTGGTTCTGCAGGTGATGCCGCTGCCGGTGCTGTTCGTGCTCGGCTTCGCCATCGCCGCCGTGGTCAACCTGCCCACCTGGGAGAAGCAGCAGGCGCTGCTCGACAAGCACGCCAGAAGCGTCGTCCTGGTCACCACGATGATCTTCGCCGCGGGCGTCTTCACCGGCATCCTCAACGGCACCAAGATGATCACAGAGATGGCCACCGCGTTCGTCGGGATCATCCCCGAATCCTTCGGCGGCCACCTGCCGCTGCTCGTGGCGATCACCAGCATGCCGCTCAGCCTCGTCTTCACCCCCGACGCCTACTACTTCGGCGTGCTGCCGGTGCTGGCACAGACCGCCGGCGGCTTCGGCATCGACTCGGCCGAGATCGCCCGGGCGGCCATCCTCGGCCAGATGACCACCGGCTTCCCGCTCAGCCCGCTCACCGCCGCCACGTTCATCCTCGTCGGCATGAGCGGCGTGCAACTCGGCCAGCACCAGCGCTTCGTCTTCGGCTGGGCGTTCGCCACCACCGTCGTCATGACCGTCGTCGCGCTCTTGACCGGCGCCATCTCGTTCTGAAGGCGACGGACCCCGACCTGCGCCCCTTCCGCCGCAGCGGCGGCAAGCTCCTCATGTACACGGGCTGGGCCGACCCGGTCGTCTCCGCCTACGACACCATCGACTACTACCGGCAGGTAGTTCGTGCGACCTCCGGCGGCCGCACACACGAGACCAGCCGGTTCGCGCGACTGTTCCTCATCCCCGGCATGACGCACTGCAGTGGAGGCCCGGGCCCGAACACCTTCGACAAGCTGACACCGATCGTTGGTTCCCAGACCAGATGATCAACGCCTCGAGGCTGTCGATCCACGACACCGACTCCTGGGCGTCGGCTGGTTCGAACGCGCGCAACTCAATCACCGACCTCTTCATCCGGCGGCGGTGTTGATCACGCAGAAGAGATTGCCCTCCGGGTCCGCGAGTACGACGAAGTCCGCGCCCTCGGGATACTCCCACTCCACCCGGGTGGCCCCGAGCGCCAACAGCCGCTCCACTTCGGCCCGCTGCTCCTCGGCGCTGTCCGTCCAGAGGTCGAGGTGCGTACGGTCGTCCTCGTCCAGCCACAGCAGCGGCCCGGCGTCGCCGGCCGGTGTCAGCACCTCGGGCCGGCCATGGAATCGATCATCTCTGCCGTCGAGAAGCTGCGTGCAGTACTAACTCTCGACGAACGTGACCGTCTCGTCGAGCGGCGCCCGGCCCGTACGGATGTAATCCACCGTGACGTCCTCGAACCCGATCGACATGCCGCAGAAGAGCATGAGCTCGTCCGGGGGTGACAGGACCTCCGCGACGGTCCTGCGATACACCGACCACGCCATCTGCGGGCAACTGTGCAGCCCTTCGGCGCGGAGCAGCAGCATGACGGTCTGCAGATACATGCCGACGTCGGACCATTGAGGCAGGCCCAGGTCGCGGTCGATGTAACAGAACAGGGCGGCGGGCGCGCCGAAAGCGTCCCAGTTCGCGGAAGCGGCCCGCTGGCGCGCCTCCCAGTCCTCGCCCGAGATACCGAGGGCGCTGTAGCGCTCCTGGCCGAAGGCGGATCGGCGCTCGCGGTACGGGGACTTCAGCGCGGACGGGTACATCTCGTACTCCCGCTCGTCCCAGGGGTCGCGTGCGGCCACGCGCTCGCCGGCGCGCTTCTTGAGCTCGGCCAGCGGTCCGCCGGTCAGCACGTAGGCGTGCCAGGGCTGGAGGTTCGATCCGGACGGCGACCACGCTGCGGCGGACAGGACGCGCTCCAGCACCTCTTTCGGGACAGATCGGTCGGTGAACCCGCGCACCGCCCGTCGGCTCGTGACCGCCTCATAGACGTCCAAGATCGCTACCTCCCCATCTGCTCAACGCGCTCACTTTCGTCACACTACGCGGAGGCGGGCTGCACCGGCCGTCGGGCGTGAGCGAGTTCGCCTGCCGCCGGTGTGGGCCGATGCCGTGGTGCTCCGGGGTAGGGGATGGATTCGTTCTCGGGCTCCTCGGGCCGTTGGACAGGTTGGTTTCGATGACCACGTCAGCGAGTTCCTGCGTTACGTGGGCGCTGCTTTTGACGGCCTGCGCATTGGTCGCGCACCTCGTACGCGTCCTGCGGCACCTCCGGATGGAGGGCCGAGCGAGTTCGTCAGCCGATCAGCTCGATGCCCCGGCCCGCGGCCTGCAGGAAGATCGGGTCGCTGGAGATCGCGTACTCCCTGAGCGCGGCTTCGGTCAGCTTGATGGCGTGCTCGTCGCCGTTGGCCAGCGCCCGTTCCGCCAGGTCTTCAGGCGTGAGCGGGGCGGCCGACGGCAAGGGCTCGGCCACCGAGTCGGCTGCGTAGCCGGTGTAGATGGCGGCGGCGACCTGCCAGAGCGCGTCATGGGTGGACGCCCTCAACGGCTCCGGCAGTTCCCCGATGACCGAGGCCACCGCGACCGGCGCGGTGATGGCGTGCAGGAAGACGACTGGTCTCTTCCTTCCATGAGTCAGGAAGATCTCGGCGAAGGCGCGGGCGAGTTCGTGGAGGGATGCGGGGACGTCCTGCGGTGGTGCCAGGTCTGTCACCGCCTCATCGAATCCTTGGGCGTCGCTGACCTTGCCGAGGTTTGTTGTGATGTTGCCGGTGCGCCTGCCGGGGATGAGGGGCAGGGCGCCGATGGCCTCGTCGAGTCGCAGCCGTCCGCCCGTGGCTGGCGGTCCGGCCAGCGGCCGGTGGGCGGACGCCCAGTAGGCCAGCGCATGTGCCAGCTCGGTACGTCGCTCGCGGGTCTCGTTTTCCACCAGCCCGCGCAGGGCGTGCGAGGTGCGGATGATGCCGTGCGTCGCCCCCGCCGCCGCCCCGGGCACCAGGCGCGGCCACCACTCACCGGTGACCTCTCGCCACGGCGCTGCCTCGATCCGCCGCTCGAAGTAGACCGTCCAATCGGCGACGCGTGCCATGTCGCCGAGTGCCGCGCGCCAGTTCTCCGCGTCGACGGGCATGCGCGCACCTGGCCGCTCATCGAGTTTGGGCAGGTACGTGGAGACCCAGTCGGACAGGGCGTCGGCGAATCCGAGTCTCGTCAGGGCTTCCACGGCCATCGGCCCGTGGTTGGACAGGCCGCCGCTGAACTCGGGACCGGTGGGCGCGAGCCGGTGCAGCGCCTCGTCGAGCTGATCCATATCGCTTTCCTCCTATATAGCCTGTCTCCTATATAGCAGAGCGAGACGCTCGGCTGGGATATCCCGGCCGAGCGTCTTTCGCGGTCTGGCTGATCGGCGCTTGCGCTCAGTCCTTGAGTTCGCCCTCCAGCGGGCTCATGAGGACCATGTCATACCAGTGGCCCTTTTCAGGGTTCGGGTTCGCCGACGGGCGATCTGATCACGAGATCCTGTCGAAGCGGAAGGATGTGCGTCCGGCGCCGTCGCTCCAGATGGCGGCGATGGTCGAAGCGCCGACGCTGTTGGTCCGCTGAGCCTGCAACCGGATCGTGGTCGGCCTGGTCACGGTGATGCGCTCGCTGATCGGGGAGGTCGTGTTCTTGGCGATGATCCCGGCGCCGGCCGTGGTGAAATCGATGAGCTGGCTGAGGATCCGTTCGCTGTTGGGTATGACGGAGCCTGATGTGACGTTCCGCAGACGGGCGACCATGTACGTGTTAACCGGGGGAACTCCCTGCAGCCGTGCCCGGACGTCCAGATCGAGCGCGTAGGTGCCGGCCTTGGGTAGGGTGACCTGCAACCCGGTGTCCACCCAGGTTTCGGACGCGGTGGGCTGCAGGTCGACGTTCGCGGGCAGATAGGCGATGCCGGAAGGCGCGGGCAGCTGGTAGCGGGTACTGGCGGCCGAAACCGGGGTTGTGGCTGACGCCGAGGTCGGCATCGTGCCGCCGGCGGCTAGGACGGCGGTGCCGGCCGCTAGTGCCGCCAGGCGGGTACGGGTGCGCATCAGGGGGATGACCTTTCGTAGGCGATGTGTGCCTCGCTGGGATCCCCACCTCTACTTGTGACGTAACGTATCTCATCAGTAACTGTCTGCTATGAGGTGGATTGCCGATAATGCTGCATGTCGAGCCGTTCGAGATTTCCCGGTCACTCAGAGCTACTGATCGCTCTTGATGAGTCCAGCAACTCCGGGAGACTCGCGCCTGACAGTCGCCAGACAGCCGGAACCGGGGGAGGACGACCCAGCGCGCGGGTCGTCCTCCGTGTCACCGGCGATCGAGCGTTGAACGGCCGGCTGTGATCACGACGCCGGCGGCTCGACCATCCCGCAGAGCCTGCGGATGCCGTTGGTCATTTACGCGCCACCCGGCCGTCGTGGCGTCGGCGGCGGAGTCCCCACGCCACTGCGGCGGTGGCGAGCGCGAGGGTGATGAGCAGCGCGCTGACCCACAGCGGCGAACGGAATCCGAGTCCCTCGGCGATCGCGATCCCACCGAACCATGGACCGATCGTGCCGCCGACGTTGAACGCGGCGGTGGCGAGCCCACCGGCCAGCGTCGGCGCCTCGGTCGCCGCGTAGAACACCTGCGCGATCAACGTGGAGCCGGTGGCGAACGAGAGCGTGCCCTGGACGAAGACGAGCACGACCGTCGCCACCGGGTTCCCGGCCGTCACCGCGAACACGGCCCAGCCGATGAGCAGGGCCGCCATCCCGGCCAGCACGAACGGGATCGGCCGGACGTCGGCGATCCGCCCGCCGACGCTGACCCCGACGAACGAACCCAGGCCGAAGAGGGCCAGCAGGACGGGCACCCATGCGGCGTCGAACCCGGCGACGGTGGTGAACAGGGGTGTGAGGAAGGTGAACGAGCAGAACGTCGCGCCCTGCACGAGGGCGCCCAGCAGCAGGATCACCAGGAGCCGGGGATTGCGCAGCGACCGCAGTTCCGCACGCGCGCTCGTGCCGGCGGAGACGGGACGTCCCGCCGGAATCGCCCGCAGGATCGCGATGATGGCCGGCACCGACAAGACGGCCACCGCCCAGAACGCCGAGCGCCATCCCCACACCTGGCCGAGCAGCGCGCCGGCCGGAACGCCCGCGACACAGGCGACGGTGACGCCGCCGATCACGATGGAGGTGGCGCGGCCCTTGGCGTTCGGCTCGACCAGGGCGGTGGCGGTCGCCAGGGCGGTGGCCCAGAACCCGGCGTTGGCCAGCGCTCCGATGACTCGCGTGGCCAGCAGCACCCCGTAGTCGGCGGTGATCGCACCGAGGACGTGGACGACGACGAAGACGACCAGGAAGGCGACGAGCGAGCGGCGCCGCGGCCAGCGCAGGCTGAGAATCGCCATCAGCGGCGCGCCGATCACCATCCCCACCGCGTACGCCGAGGTCAGCAGGCCCGCGGCCGGGATGGACACGTGCATGTCCCTTGCGATGTCCGGCACGAGACCGGACAACATGAACTCTGACGTCCCCTGGGTGAAGACCGCCAGTCCGAGCATGTAGACAGCGAATGGCATGAACAGAACTCCGCAACCACATCGTGGATCGACAAGGCGGCGGCGGACACGGCGATACCCCGAATCGGCGTCCAGAGTCGACAGCCCGATCGGACCACACGCGACCACCGCGGGAAAGAACCCGCCGGTGTCAACAGAGGTGACACACGGTCGGGGTCGAACACAGCCGGTGCTACGGCGATCCGATGGCGGTGGTCACGGCAGGCAGCGCCCGGGGCCTTGAGGGCCGCGGAGCTTCAACGCGACGACGTGGACAGCCACCGGACGACCGGTGGCTGGAGTCTCCAGGACTCGGGGCTGGACATGGCGCAAGGCTAACCAACGCCGAGCCCACGCGTCCACGCATTAACGCCGTGCAAGCGGCGAACGCCGGGGGGCCGCCCCACCGCCGGCCTCGTATGACAGCAGGGGCCGTCGGCCCCGAGGGTGTCCACCGGTGGTGCCGCCCAGCTCATGCGAAGGAGCATCACCCCGCCGGGCCGCGATCCGCCCGAACCCCACCCTGGCAGGCACCCGCCGCACTCTGCGGCCGAACGCATAGCCGACTGCACAGGGGAGTACGGCTAGCATGGATGTTCTTTGCCGACATCACCGGGCGGGAGCGCGCGCGGTCCGTCGGTGACGACATCTGACCATCGAGCCCGGAAGGCCCTGACCGCGAACATGGCCACCGTCACCGTCGTGATCCCGACGTTCAACGAGGTGGACAATCTTCCGCTGATCGCTGATGCCCTGCTCGCCCTGCCGCTGGACGGCTTGCGGATCCTGGTCGTCGACGACGCCTCCCCTGACGGCACGGGGAAGGTGGCGGACGAGTTGGCCGCCGCGCATCCCGGCAGGGTCGGCGTGGTGCACCGGCCGGGCAGGGAAGGCCTCGGGCGCGCCTACGTCGAAGGCCTGGAGACCGCGCTGTCGGCCGGAGCGGAGTTCGTGGTCCAGATGGACGCCGACTTCTCGCATCCCGTCGACGCCGTACCGCGGCTGCTCGGGACCGCACAGGCGACGGGGGCGGACTGCGTGATCGGCAGCCGGTACGTGCCGGGCGGGACGCTGGCCGCCGAGTGGAGCCGGCGGCGCCGTGCCCTGTCGGCGTGGGCGAACTTCTACGTCCGCACCATCCTGCGTATCAGGCTGCGCGATGTGACCGCCGGGTTCAAGATCTGGCGGGCGGACAGCCTCTCCGTGCTGGATCTGGGCGAGATCTCCTCAGGTGGCTACAGCTTCCAGGTGGAGATGCACTACCGGGCGATCAGAGCGGGAATGACGATCGTCGAGATCCCCATCCACTTCTCCGATCGCCGGGCGGGCAGTTCGAAGATGAGCCTGCGGGTGCAACTGGAGTCGGCGCTGATGCCGTGGCGGCTGATCTTCAAACGCGCTGGCCCTCACCGCCGGCCCGGCGCTCGGTAGTCCCGGGGCTCAGCCGGAGCCGGAGGTGGTCGCGACGGTGGCCGTCATCACCGTGGTGGTGAGGATGACGGTGTTGATGGAGGCGATGGTCTTGGCGACCGCCTCTCCCGCCCAGGCGCCCTCGGTGATCTCCTTGATGCGCTCCTTGCTCGCGCCGGGGAACGCCTTGCGGTCGAGCTTGGCGGCGTGCATCACGGCGATCAGCACCGCGGTGCGCTCGTCGGGGGTGGCGCCGCCCAGAGCGCCGGCGACGCGCGCCCGCACCTCCGCCTCGACCGAGCCGTCGCGCTCGGGCCAGCGGGTGGTGGGGAAGATGCCCAGTACCTTGCCTTTCTGCTCGCTCAGCACGCCCCGCTCGGCCAGACGGGCGAGCAGCCGCTCGCGCAGCTTGCCGGACCGGAGCCGGTAGACCCACCATTCGGCCTTGCGCTCCTTGCCCTCCTCCGCCATCCGCGCCAGCACGGCGTCGAGCTCCTCGTCGCCGAGCGGTGTCGAGTCGGTCACAGCGATCTTCTTCTCCGACAACTCCAGCCTCCCGGCGAGCGCCAGCTCCGCGAGCATCGCCCCGGCCAGGGAGGGGGCCAGCTCGGTGGAGCCGATGAGCTGTCTGCCCTCCGTCTCGCTGAAGGCCAGCAGGAGGATTTCTTCGGCGATCGTCACAGTCATCCCTACTGCCTACCCCCTCTGCCATGATCATGCGCGCCGCAGCGGGGGCAAGAACGTCGCCCACGTCCTCGAGACCGCACTGTGCAAATAGCACCGGACTCCTGAAGGAGGCGGGTCACCAGGGCCGAGCCCGACGTCGTCCGATGCGCGCGGCCGTACGGTCCTGTTCGACCCGGAGTCGGCAAAGGACTGGATTACGTGATCTTGGGCGTGGCGCGCATGCTGATGTACACGCACCTGGTGCCGTTGGTCAGGGTGGAGAAGACCACGGGGACGTGGTTCTCGCCGAAGGGGCCACCGGAGGCGGCGAACACCGTCGGCGACACGGGAACCAGGTCCGCCTCAAGCGGTGGGGAGAGGTCCTTCAGGCCGTCGACGAACTCATACCGTACGCGCGCGCCGCCGTCGCCGTTCTGGGTGATGGTGATGGCGACGCCTTCGCGCTTGTAGGTGCCCGCCAGCTGTGTCATGTCCACCACGGGCGGGTTCGCCGGCGGGGCGAAGGGAGGCGGCATGCGCACCCCGGCCAGCTCGTCCAGCAGTTCCCGGAAGAGGTCGGCGTACAGCCGGCCGAAGTCGCCGCCGTTGGCCAGCAGGACGATGGCCACGCCCGCCTCCGGGACGACACGCAGGTAGGAGTGCTGGGCGACGGCACTGCCGTCATGGCCGAAACCGGCGATCCCGTCCCAGTCGTACAGGGTCCAGCCCAGGCCCCAGGCGTCGGCGGCCACGGTCCACTTGTCCGGGCTGTCGACCTCTCGGCGCCGCATCGCCGCGACGGTGCCGGCGGACAGGACGCGGGTGCCGTCGGGGGAGGTGCCGCCGTTCAGGTGCATCTGGGCGAATCGGGCGACGTCGCCCGCGGAGACGATGACCCTGCCGTACGGCCCGGCGGAGCGCGGCATCAGGTCCCAGGCGGGCGCCGGTTCGGGGTCGGCTCCCGGTTCTCCCAGGTGGCCCATGGCCACGCGGAAGCGCAGCGCCTCCTCGGGCAGGGTCATCGAGTGCTCCAGCCCGAGCGGGGTGAAGAGCCGGTCCTTCAGCGCCTGGTCCCAGGTCTGGCCGGTCAGCACCTCGATGACACGGCCCAGTACGGCGTAGCCGACGCTGCTGTAGGACAGTGCCGTCCCGGGCGGGCAGTCAAGGGGCACCTGCCGGGCGGCTTCGACGTACTTGGCCAGGCAGTCGTCGCCCCTGCCCGAGTCATATTGGAAGTCGCAGGTCAGCCCGCCGGTGTGGGAGAGCAGCTGCCGGATGGTGATCGTCTTGGTGGCCGCCTCGTCCGGAGTGCCGAACTCCGGCAGCACGCTCACCACCGGCGCGTCCAGCTCCAGTTCGCCGGAGTCGACCAGTTGCATCACGAGCGTGGCGGTGTAGACCTTGGCCAGCGACCCGGAAAGGAACACCGAGTCGGTCGTCACCGCCACCCCGGTGCCCCGGTGCAGCACACCGCAGGCCAGCTCGTGAACGTCCCCGCCGGACAGTACGGCCAGCGAGGCCCCCGGCACCCGGTGGGCGGTTCGAAGCTCGTCGAGCCGAGCCTGCCAGCGGGCGGTGTCGAAATTCATCAGTGGTTCTCCTCATCGGCCCGGACGACTCGTGGTCCGGGCATGGTGATGGCGCCGGTGCCGTCGGGCGCCGGCTGGAAAGGGGGTCTGAGAGCGGGCTAGGAACTCGTCCCGGAGCCGCCGGGCAGTTCACCTGAGGCGCGCAGGGCGTCGCGGTGCGCGCGCCACTCGGCCGCGAGCGCGGGCATCCGCTCGGCGAGGAAGTCCGCGAAGGCGGCCGCCTCCAGGAGGCGCGCCCGGCGGCTCGGTGGTGCTTCGCCCAGCACTTTGAGCCCGTGGTGCGCCACTGCGCCGAGTGAGGTGTAGTCCGCCGGCTTGTCCACCATCCGCGACCAGATCGCGGGGTGGAGGCTGACACGGTCCACACGTTCGCCGGCGGCGCGTGAGCGCTGGAGCCAGGACCACTCCTCGAGCATGGAGACGGCGCCGCTGACTGCGCTACGACTTGCCCGCAGTACTTCGCTGAGCTCGGCGATGGTCTGCTGCGGCGGATCGCAGATGAGGAGCCACCCGGCCACCCGTCCGGTCATCGGCGGCAGGGCGTTCTGCCGCGCGAAATGACGGCCGACCTCGTCGGCGAAGGCAAGCTCAACGTCGATATCCATATAGACGATATTACACACATATCTGAGATGACACTAATCTCTGACATTTGAGACGTATGGCGAGGAGTCGGCGGTCGGACACGGCGAACCGTCGACGCAGCCGCCGGTTGCGGGTGCGGGGAGCGAAGCGTTGGTGGGACGGTGTCATCAGGCGGGTGGGGGCGCTCCCGCTGGTCCATGCGAGGCAGCGGGCCGGGGGAGGAGGTCAGGTGCCGTCTGGCGTGGCCTGATGGTCGAAAACGATCTCGACCAGAGGGCTGCCGCTCTCCCAGTCCTCAAGGCGGGTGGGCTGGGTGATCCGGGCGGGGTTGTGGGGCTGGTTGAGGTCATCGACGATCTCGCTGAGGATGCGGTGCCGTTCGGCGGGATCGGTGATGGCCAGGGCCCTGGCGGGCAGGTCGGCGCGGACGCCGTTCTTGAGGTGGAAGGTGAAAGCCGGATGGGTTCGCAGGTTCGCGTACCAGCTTCGCCTGCCGGGCAGGCCGCTGAGGTAGTTGGTCCCGCCGACTCGGTAGAACCAGATCTCGATACGGCGGAGCCGGCCGGTGCGGCGGCCGGTGGTGGTGATGTCGGCGGTGCGCTCACGTGCGGTGGAGGAGCGGGTGAGGGCCAGGGCCTGGCGGATCGTGTCCTGCATCGTCGTCTCCTGGCCGGTCCGGTGGCCGGGAACTTCGGCCACCGGACCGGTGAGTCATGCCCTGCGGACAGGGCGGCGAGGGGGGATCGGCGAGGGGGTCACAGGTGGACCATGACGGTCTTGGTCTCGGTGTAGGCGTCCAGGACCTCGATGCCGTGTTCGCGTCCGATGCCGGACTGCTTGAAGCCGCCGAAGGGCACGGTGCCCGCGCTCATGTCCGCGTAGGCGTTGATCCACACGGTTCCGGCCCGCAGGCCGCTCGCGGTGCGGTGGGCGCGCTCCAGGTTCGTCGTCCACACCGAGGCGGACAGGCCGTAGATGGTGTCGTTGCCCTGGGCTATGGCGTCGTCGGTGTCGGCGAAGGTCATCAGTGAGGCGACGGGGCCGAAGATCTCCTCGCGTACCACGCGGGCGTCGGCGCCGACGTTCTCGATGAGAGTGGGCGGCATGTACAGGCCCGCGCTCTCGCCGACGGTCTCCAGGGTGCCGCCCTCGTCGCGGGCGATGTCCAGGTAGGCGGAGACCCTCTGGAAGTGCTGGGACGAGGCCAGCGGTCCCATCCGGGTGTCGGGGTGGAAGGGGTCGCCGAGGGTGTACGCCTTCATCTCCCGCAGCAGCAGTTCGCGGAATTGCTCGCGGACGGACTCTTGGACGAAGATCCGGGTGCCGGCGACGCAGCCCTCGCCGCTGCCCTGAGCGAATCCGGCGACCGCTCCCTTGGCCGCGGCTTCCAGATCGGCGTCGTCGAAGACGATCGTCGGGGACTTGCCGCCCAGTTCCAGGGTCACCCGCTTGAGGTCCTTCGCGGAGACTTCCAGGATGCGCTTGCCCACGGCCAGCGATCCGGTGAAGGAGATCTTGTCGACGCCCGCGTGGTTGGTCAGGGCCTCGCCGGTGACCGCGCCGTCGCCGGTGACGATGTTGACCACACCGTGCGGCAGGTCGGTCTCCAGCAGCAGCTCGCCGATCCGCAGCGCGGACAGCGGCGACCAGGCGGCGGGCTTGGCGACCACGGTGTTGCCGGTGGCCAGCGCCGGGCCCAGCTTCCACGCCAGTTGGAGGACGGGACCGTTCCACGCGGTGATGGCACCGACGACACCTAGCGGCTGGCGCAGGGTGTAGTTGAACGTCGACGGGTCTGAGGGGGCGGTCTGGCCGTAGATTTTCGTCGGCCAGCCGGCGTAGTGGCGGAAGACCTCCACCGAGTGGTCCACCAGCCAGCGCGTCATCCACAGCGGGCCGCCCATGTCGAGCGAGTCCAGTACGGCCAGCTCTCCGGCGTGCGCCTCAAGGACATCGGCGATCTGCAGCAGGATACGGCTGCGCTGGTAGGGGGTGATGTCCGCCCAGGACGGGGCTTCGAAAGCGCGCCGTGCCGCGGCTACAGCCAGGTCGATGTCCTCCGCCCCGGCCGAGGCGACCGAGGCGAGGGCCTTCCCCGTGGCGGGGTCGAAGGTCTCGAACGTCTTGCCGGAGCGCGCGGCGGTCCACGCGCCGTCGATCAGCAGCTCCTTGGCCGGGCCGTGCAGGAAGGCGGGCGCGGGGCGCTCCGCGGGATCCACCGTAAGAGGGGTACTCATGAACGCTCTCCTATCAAAACGAACTGGTTCGTTCTTCTCATCGACCGTAGCCCGGATCCGGGCGTACTGCAAACGAACCAGTTCGTTTATCCTGAGAGGCATGGACAAAGCACAGGCGAGCAGAAGGCGCCTCCTGGACACTGCCGCCGTCGAATTCGCCGCCCACGGGATCGCGGGCGCGCGCGTGGACCGCATCTCAGCCGAGGCGAAGGTCAGCAAGGCACAGATGTACGCCTATTACGGCAGCAAGGAGAGCCTGTTCGACGCCGTCCTCGCCGAACAGGTCGAAGGCATCCTCGATGCCGCGCCGCTGACCGCCGACGACCTGCCCGGCTACGCCGTCCGCCTCTACGACGCCTACCTCGCGCACCCACGGCTGGTGCGCCTGGCCGCCTGGGCACGCCTGGAACGCACCCCCACAGGCCACCTCTTCGCCGATGCGGACGAAGCCCCCAAGATCAAGGCCATCGTCGAGGCGCAGAACGCCGGGCACGTCGACCCCGCCCTGCCCCCGGCTGACGTGCACTCCATGGTCATCTCCATGGCCATGACCTGGTCACCGGGCAGCCTCACCTACACCGCCACATCCGCCGACCCGGCCACCGACCACGACCGGCGCCGCTCCAGCCTCGCCGCAGCCGTACACCGCGCCTTCGCCCCCTGACCGCACCCCAGGCAGGGCGCCTCACCATGTAAACGATCTAGATAGCATCGGCGCATGCCCACGACCTGGAACGGCGCCGCCACCGGCGTCCACAGCCCATACCACCGAGGCGCTTGACGTCGCCGTGAATGGTTGACTGGGCCGATGCATCCCGAGGAGGTTCATGGAATCGCCGTGGCGCTCGGCAGTTCCGTGGTGGCGACCACGACGCTGGCCGGCGGGTTCTCCCATGAGACGTGCTTGCTGACATTGGACGACGGCCAGGTCGTCGCACGGTTCGGCGGGCCGGACCCCGCTCTCGAAGCCGCGGTCATGGCCACGGCCCGCCGGCATGTTCCCGTCCCGCAGGTGCTGCTCGTCATTCCGGCCGGCGCGGCGGAAGAGGGCACCCGGCCGACGATGGTCCTGGAGCACGTCGCAGGGACACTGCTCAGCCACGTGCTCGCCGACGGCGAGTTCGGCGAAGCGGCCCTGGGCGACCTCGGCGCGGAGGTGGGGCGTGTCGTCGCCGGCATCGGCACGGTGACGTTCGAGCGCCCGGGGTTCTTCGCCGACGAGCACCTCACGATCCGCGCGGAACGCCCCTGGTCACAGCAGTTGCCCGAGGTCGCCGAGACCTGCATGACCGCCACTCCCGAGGTGCGCCTGGACGCGGCCACGCGACGGGCCTGGGTGAACCTGTGTACGGCCCACGCCCCCGTGCTCGACGGCGTCGACGAGCAGACCCGGCTCGTGCACGCCGACATCAACCCCAAGAACATCCTGGTCACGCGAACGTCCGGCGGCTGGCGCGTGGACGCCGTCCTGGACTGGGAGTTCAGCTACTCCGGATGCCCTTACGGCGACGCGGCGAACATGGCGCGGTTCGGCGGCGACTACCCGCCCCGTTTCCTCGACGGCTTCCTCGCCGCCTTCGCCGAGCATCAGCCCGCTGACCTGCCACCCGCCGAGGACTGGCGTTATCTGGGACGTGTTCTGGACATGTTCGCCCTCAGCGACCTCGTCACCCGCCCCGTCGGGCATCCCGTCGCGGAGCAGGCGGCGGAGCTGATCCGGCGGTGGGCCGGCGAAGGCGTACCACGCTCCGGCTGAGCCGCCGACCGGGACCACCGCCCTTCCCCGCGCGGCGAGGCCGGGGCGTGTCGCCGCCGTTTGCGCAAGAGATTCCATAGCGGCCCGCCAGGGCTTCAGAAGTGATCGATCATCGGTCAAGAGAACTGAGCCCTGACATGGACAGGGGCGACCTCTTCCGGGCGGGACTGGGCGGCACTCGTCCGTCGGCAGACCGTTGATCTCGCGAATTTCACCGCCGCCGCGATTGTGCTCCGCCATGTTTCACCCGGGAGACCGTGACATTCCATCGCACGATCAAAGGCCCGGCGAAATGCGCGGAAAATATGCTGGCCGATCCCGTTGCGTCACCAAGCGTTTGCCTGCCAAAGGAATGTGCGAGGTCCCGGAATTATCAAGAAGGGGCTCAGAATAGCCGACCAATACTGGAGTAACGTGGATAGATGGAAAGGGACGGAGGCTTCGCTCGCTAGGTCACGCCATCTGAGAAGGGGATGAGATCGATGGGAGCCGAGCTACGTGTCTACCTGGCCGAGCAGGACGCGGACCCCGAGCGCCTGGACAGGGCGACCGGGTTCCTCCGCCAGGAACTGCTCGAACTCGATGTGGAGGACGTCACTCTGTTGCGGGCCGGTGCGGCCCCGCCCGGAACGCGGGCGATCGACGTCGCCCTGGTCGGCGGGCTCATGGTCGCTCTGGGCCAGACTGCCACCGCGCTACAGGCGGTCGTCTCCACCGTCAGCGGGTGGCTGAGCCGGGGGCAGGGGACCAACCGGACGGTCCGGATCGAAATCGACGGCGATGTCCTGGAGCTCTCAGAGGCGACCTCCGCCGACCAGATGAGGCTCCTTGAGCTCTTCGTCGGCCGGCACACTGCGACAGGGACAGGGAACCAGCGGTGACCGGCAAACGCAAGGCCCTGATCGTCGCCAATGACGAGTACGAGGACCCATCGCTCGGCCTGCTGCGATCACCGGTCGAAGACGCCCGAGCGCTCGGCGTGGTGCTGGGCGACCCGAGGATCGGCGCCTTCGAGGTGGCGGTGGTGCGCAACGAGCCGGCCCACCTGGTGCACGCCCGGATCGAGGACTTCTTTCTGGACGCCAGGCCAGAAGACCTGCTCGTGCTGCACTTCTCCTGTCATGGACTGAAAAGCGACTCCGGGGAGTTGTTCTTCGCCGCGCGGAACACGCGTCCCCGCCGGCTTGGTTCCACCGCGGTCGCCGCGGACTTCGTACGGCGTTGCATGCGCGCCAGCCGGTCCAGGAGCCTCGTGCTGTTCCTGGACTGCTGCTACGGCGGGGCCTTCGCCGAAGGAGCAGCGGTCCGCGCGTCGGGTGAGGTCAACGTGCTCGACAGTTTCGGGCAGGGCGGACGAGGTCAGGCCGTCATCACCGCCTCCACCTCGATGGAGTACGCCTTCGAAGGCGACCGGCTCTCCGGGGGATGCGATCCGCAGCCGTCGGTTTTCACCCGTGCCCTGGTGGAGGGGCTCACCACCGGAGACGCCGACCGTGACGAAGACGGGCAGGTCTCCCTCGACGAGCTCTACGAGTACGTCTTCGACCGGGTCCGCGACCAGAACCCGAACCAGACACCGAGCCGGAGCTTCGACCTGCAGGGCGAGTTGTATCTCGCCCGCAGCAGCCGACGCCGGATACGGCCGATACCCGTGCCTCCGGACCTGCGCGCCGCCATGACCGATTCGAGCATCTTCGCCCGGCGGGGTGCGATCACGGAACTGCGGTCGCGACTCACGAGCGACAATCTCCCGGTCGCGGCCGGGGCTCGGGACGCGTTGCAGGAGATGGCCCACAACGACATCGAGTACGTGGCGGCGAACGCGCGCGACGCGCTGCACGACGCCGCGGTCCACCCGGCTGAGCAGCAGCTGAACTTCGGCCGGGTGGCGCAGAACTCGACGCCGAGCCGGACCGTGCAGCTACTTGGTCCGCCGCTTGCCCGCGCCTGCGCGTTCCAGGTGACGCAGGACCGGATTCACGTCGCACAGAGCGGCACGGGGCTCCAGATCTCGCTGGACACCTCCCACCAGGGCGAGATCCAGGGAGACATCATCCTCAAGGATCCCGTCGAGGAGGCGGTGATCAGGGTCGACGCCGACGTCATACCCGCTCCACCGAGCGACGGACGGCCGCCGCCCCCGGTACGGCAGGCGCCGGCCCCGCCATCACCGGGGCGACCCTCCCCGGATTCGCCGGCGGCTCAGCGAAAGGAGACGCCGCGGCCCATGGCAGCACCCATGGCAGCAGAGGCGCCGCGGCCGGCGTCGGGAGGAGAGAATCCGCCGACCCATCCGAAGGCGATCTGGGCACTGGTCTTCGCCGCCGCTTCCGTGGCACTCCTCTTCTGGTCCGCTTCGGTGAGTGGCGAGGTCTTCCGGTCGGCCTGGGCCGATATCTCGCATGCCATAGAGAATTGGGACCAAAACGACGTCAGCCGCAGCATCGCTCCCATATTCGAAGCCCTAACAGAGGTCGGCAAGGTCCTTCTTGGCGGAGCGGTCGGAATCTTCCTGTCCATCAGGGCGCGCGGTCTGGCCAAAAGGTCGAACGACGCCATATCAGCCTCTGGCGGCCGTTATGGCGGTCAGGATCTCAACAGGGCGGCGATGGTGATTTCCTGGGTGGCGATCGCTCTCGCCGTACTGATGCTGCTGACCTCGATGGGAAACGGGTGATCGGCGTCGCACCATGCACACCCTGGCGGAGCCGGCGAGAATCATGGTGAAATCGACCGACGGCGCGCTGTCGGCTCACCTGGTCGCGATCCGCGCCCATCCTCCGAGGAGCGCTGGATGAGCGTGCAGCGGGTGCTGGTGACCGGGGCGGCGGGGCTCATCGGGCGCGCCACCCTCGACCTGCTGGACGTCCGCGGCGTCACGGCCAACGCGCTCGTCCTGGAGGACCCCGGCGACCTTCCCGCCGAGTTGGTGATCGAAGGCGACGCAGCCGACCCCGCGGTCGTCCGCGCCGCCCTCGCGGGCGCAGACGCCGTCATCCACTTGGCCGCCATCGCGACCCCCGAGCGGGACCCCGCCGAGAAGGTGTTCGCGTGCAACACGCAGTCCACCTTCACCGTGCTGGAGCAGGCGGGGCGGGCGGGAGTCACGCGTGCGTGCGTGGCGAGTTCCCAGGCGGCGAGCGGCCTGGTGTTCGCGGCCAGGGACCTGCATCCCGCCTACGTGCCGGTCGACCACGACCTGCCGTCGCAAATCGAGGATCCGTACGCGCTGTCCAAGCAGGTCGACGAACTCACCGCGGCGATGATGGCGCGCAGGCACGGAATGAGCGTGGTCGCGCTGCGCCTGCCGTACGTCGGCGGGTTCGGTGATCGGTTGCCTGACTTCGCCCGGCGGTCCGCCGCCGATCCCGCTGTGCACGCGCGGGGCCTGTGGTCGTACCTGGAGACTCGTGACGCGGCCCGGGCGTGCCTGCTGGCCTTGGAGGTGACCGAACCTGGTCTGCATCCGGTGCTGGTCGCCGCTCCGTTGACGCTGGTGCCCCAACCGACCGAGGAGCTGATGCGCCGTTACCACCCGACGACCGAGGTGCGCTCCCCACTGCCCGGCCGGACGGTGCCCTTCGACCTTTCCAGGGCCGTCGACCTGCTGGGATTCGTCGCTGAATACCGGTATCCGGTCTGACCCGGGGCGTATACGCGGCCGGCGCACCCGATCTGGACCCGCTCGGCGCCGACCGTCCCGACCTTTGCGCGGAACGCGGTGGTGATCCGATCCGAGGAACCCGGCACTCCGCCAGGATGACGACCACAAGATGGATCCGCACTTGATCAGGTGATGGCCTCGTAGTATCGGGCTGGTCTGCTGTCCAGGCAGCAGCGGACGAAGTCCTGGATGACGGGATCGGTGTCATCGGCGGGCGCCCAGGCGACGCCGACCTGACTGGGGCTGACGCCGCTGACCGGCCGATAGGTGACGCCGGGGCGCGCGTAGTAGCGGGCGGCGGATTCGGGGGCGAGGGCGATGCCGTAGCCGTTGGCGATCGCGCTGAGCCAGTCGTCGGGTTGGTCGGTCACGGCGCCGATGCGGGGCGGGTGTCCGTCGCGCTCATCGGTGGCCAGCCAGTAGTCGCGCCACCGGCCTGTTCTGGCTGGGGCGGCTACGAACGGCTCATCCCACAGGTCCCGGAAGGGGATCACGTCGCGGGTGGCGAACGGGTGAGCCGTGGGGAGCGCGATCCACCGGGGCTCGGTGAACAGCACCTCCACGCGCAGGGCCTGCTGGCCGGGGAAGGGCAGGCGCAGCAGGGCGACGCCGACCTCTCCGTCGGCGAGCCCGGCGGTCGGATTCGACCATGCGGTCTGCCGCATGTCGGCCCGCCAGCCCGGCCGACGGCGGGCGAACGCCGCGATGATGTGCTGGGTGGCCTCGTTGGCGGCGCTGGCCAGGAAGCCGACCCGCAGCACGCGGACCGCCAGGCCGGCCACATGCCGGGTCTCCCGCACCATCTGGTCCCAACCGGCCACCAGGGCGGGCGCCCGCTCCGCCAGGGCCCGCCCCGGTTCGGTGAGAGCCATGCCGGCCCGGGAACGGGTGAACAGCCGCACGTCGAGCTGGGTTTCGAGTTGCTTGATCTGTTTGGTCAGCGCCGGTTGCGACACGAACAGCCGCTCCGCGGCGCGAGTGAGGCTCCCTTCCTCCGCCACGGCGATGAAGTACCGCAACAACCGGGTGTCCACATCCATGCCATCAGGTTATAGATGCAGGTATTGGACGCCAAACTGGTGTTCGGGAAAACTTTGACGCGGCGAGCGAGCAGTGGCCCGCCAACACTCACCCGATCAGCAGGGAGACATCATGCCGGTAATGATGATTCGTTACGAGGTGGCCGAGGAAGGCGTCGCCGAGGTCGTCTCGGCGATCGAGGCGGCCTTCTCGGCCGTGGCGACGGAGCAGCCGGAAGGCATCCGGTACGCGTACCTGCGCCGTGCCGGTAGCACCGAGTTCGTCGCCCTGCTGGAGCTTGACGAGGGCGTCGGCAACCCCCTGCCCGGCATCGCGGCGGCGCGCCGGCTACAGGAGACCGTGGCCAAGTGGAGTGTGGGGACCGCCCCCACACCCCAGTCACTCGACATCCACGGCACCTACCGCTTCTTCGGCTGCGTGAAGGCCGTACGAAATGGTTAGCGCCTACGTCGTCGTCACCGTCATCACCATCGTGGCCAACGCCGGGGTCGCCGTCGCTGACTTCGCGCGAGCCGAGTTCGTCCTCGCCAATTCGGCTGAGGTGGGCATCTCGCAGTCCTGGATCCCGCTGCTGGGCGGCCTGAAGGCCGCCGGAGCCGCCGGGCTGCTACTCGGGCTCCTGGGCATGCGGTTCGTCGGAATCGCCGCCGCCATCGGGCTTGTCCTGTTCTTCGTCGGCGCCATAGTCGCGCACGTTCGCGCCCGCGTGTTCCTCAAAATGCTCTTTCCTGGAGGCTTCTTCGCGCTGGCCGTTGCGTCTCTCGTCCTCGCGGCTGTGTGATGACCGCCGGGACCGTCGCCTCACACCGGTGCGCGCCAGCCGTACGCCCGTGGGCCGGGGACCTACGCCGGACGGGTCGAACACCCTAGACGCCTTCCTATCTGGACGAGCCCTTCGGTGAACCCCCGCCGCGTACGGTCGGCGAAGCCGATGAAGAAGCGGTTGGCAGGCGGCACGCCCCACCGCATTCGCTGCGCGACGTTGAAGACCCGGTGCACGAGCAGCGCGCCTTCCGGATGCGGTTCGACGCTCCACTCACCCCGGTACCACCAGCCGCCCTGGAAGGAGATGGCGTGGCCGGCGACCTCCACGGTGGAGGTGTGACCGGGTTGATCCTCGACGGTGAAGCGGCCGGTGCGCCGGCCGTCGGGCAGAAGTGCGTCGGCCAGCGCGTCGAAGACCATGGCGACCGGCGCCTCGACGACCCCGGCGACCTCGGCGATCAACTTCTTCCTGCTCACCGGGCCACCCTGGTGTTCTGGAAGGAGGCGAACCGCCAGCCTTCTGGCGTGCTGACGGCGGTGAAGGTGACCATCGACTCGCGATGCTCACCCGCCAGGGCGGTGCCGCCTCCCGAAAGCACCAGGACCGCCCCGTCGGCCAGCGGCTTGACCTTGGTCCGGCCGTTCGAGGCGGACATGGTGGAGCCCTTGAGCGGGCCGGCGAAGAGCCGGCGGTGAGAGGACTCGATGGCCGCCCGCCCCTCACTGTGCGTGCCGTCGAAGGTGATGTAGTCGGCGTCCTCGGTGAAGAGAGCCGCGTAGGCGGTGGCGTCGCCCGCGTTCCACGCCTCGGCGAGGCGGGTGAGCAGGCCGGTGATCTCCGTGTTCACGGACATGGCACGATTCCTTGTGGTCGCGGCGCCTATCCTGGAAATTGCGAGTCCAGACAGGGCAGGCGCCTTGTTCGGATGTCCGGCTGCCAGGGTGTTGACGCACCCTGGCAGCCGCTTTCTCATGGTTCGCCGAGCACCTGCGACAGCAGGTCCTGCCTGAGGGTGGCCGGCCAGTCGAGTTCCCCCGACTCCAGGCGGCCGATGAGGCGCCGCACCCAGGCCAGCTCGGTCTCGTTCAGCGTGCGCTCGTAGTCGACTTCGATCATCAGGACGTCGGGCAGGCCGCTGTCCCTCATGGCGCGCAGCTGACCGTCCATCCCGGTCAGCAGCCCCTCGATCGCCGCCGCTCTGATGCGCAGGGCGCGCAGCGCGTCGGGCACCGGAAGGGTGCCGATGAGGGAGATGGCCGCAGTGAACGTACGGCGGTCGGGGCCGGGGTTCTCGATGAGCCCGCGGAGCCTGGTCGACAACTCCATCCGGCCCTCGTCGGTGATCTCGTAGACCGTGCGCTCCGGTCGGCGGCCCTCCCTGGTGGTCTCGACCGGAACGATCAACTCCTCGCCCGCGAGCTTCTCGACCGAGTGATAGAGGCTCCTGGGTAGCCCGGTCACGTAGTCCTTGTGCGTGTCGACGATGAAGCGGTGAAGCTCGTACGGATGGCCGGCACGCACCGAGAGCATGGCGAGCACGGTCAAGCCGACAAGATCAGGACGTCTCGCCATACTAATGCCTCTCTCTATATTGCAATATGCACTATAGCAGGATCCCGCCTCGTGTTCTGAGCGAAGGCAGCGGTGCAGGGGAGTCATAGGTGCTCCGCCAGGTCCTTCGTACGGCCGTGCATGATCATCGACCCTGCGCGTGACCCTGGGGTCGACCTAGCTGGCATCACGGACGAGGAGTGCGATCTGCACCCGGCGACCACCCTGGATCACGGATGGCACGATCACATCCTTCAACCGATGCGGCGAAGCGTCTCTTTGGTAGGGGTGCTCCCTGTCGGGGGGGGGGGGCCGCCGGGGGGGCCCCCCCCCCCGGCGCGGGGGGGGGGGGGGGGGGGGCGGGGGGGGGCGCCCGGGGGGTAGGCC
>NZ_JAKNTW010000050.1 GCF_022213955.1 Dolomitihabitans soli
GATCACATCCTTCACCCGATGCGGCGAAGCGTCTCTTTGGTAGGGGTGCTCCCTGTCGGCGGCGCGTGCCCGCCGGCGGGCACGCGCCGCCGGATCAGAGGGCGTCGGTTCGCGCTGCGGTGATCACCACGGCTGTGTAACGCATCGTGAACCTGCCCCCTTTCGCGTCGATCGCGGCTCCGACGCCGGCCAGCAGCTCTTCCAGTTTGGCCGGCGGGATCTGGCTGGCATCGCCGCCGGTGGGCAGTTGGTCCAGCCACTCGTCCCGGGTGTAGACCCGCTCCCAGCCGAACCGCCACTGCTCCGGCTCGCCGTACGCGCCCACCTGTCGCATCCCGTCGGCCGCCCTGTCGGACAACACCGTGTACCCGTCGGGGTCGGACATCGCCCAGGGGTTGCGCGGTGAGTCGGGCAAGACCCGGCGATGGACCCCGGAGAACGCTTCCGACACCTCGGGCGAAGGCTGGAACACGTTCCAGAAAACGGCCAGCCGGCCACCGGGCCGCAGGGACTGGGCGGCCTTGGCCGCGCCGGCGACCGGATCCACCCAGTGCCAGGTCTGCCCGGAGACGACCGCGTCGAACGCCCGGCCGCCGGGGTCCCAGGCTTCGAACGCCGCCACCTCGACCTCGATCCCGCTGCGGCGCGCGAACTCGGCCATCCGCGCGTCGACGTCGACGCCCAGCACACCGCAGCCGGCCGCCTGGAACTGCCGGGCCGCTATGCCGGTGCCGATGCCGACGTCGAGGATGTCGGGCCCGGGGCTGGCGGCGACGATCGCGTCCACCATGGCGTCGGGGTAGCGGGGCCGGGCTCGGTCGTAGCGTGCGGGGTCCGAGCCGAACGACTCCGCCATCTGCCGGTGTCGATGGGGCTCGCGTTCGGAGAGACGCGCCTGCTCCGGCGGTATAGTGACCATGTGCCCACTATGAATGGGCGTTTGCCCATTCGTCAATCGGATGGGGCCGTCCCGACAGAAGGAGATGCACGGTGCCGACGGGGGTGGCCATTCGCGACGCGCGCGAGCAGTTGTTCGACGCCGCCGAGCGCGTCCTGCTCCGAGCCGGGCCGAGCGCGCTGACCAGCCGGGCGGTCACCACTGAGGCAGGCTGCGCCAAGGGTGTCCTGCACCGGCATTTCGCCGATTTCGACGCCTTCCTCGCCGAGCTCGTGCTGGACCGCATCGCTCGGATCGACGGCCAGGCCGCCGCCCTGCGCGAGTGCGCCGGGACGGGCACCGTCGCCGGCAACCTCACCGGCTCGCTGAGGGTCCTCTTCGAGTCGGTCGCTGTGGCGATCGTCGGCCTCATCATCTCCCGGGATGACCTGCGCGCCCGGCTGCGCCAGGCCAGACCGGCCGGTGTGCCGCTCCTGACGGAGGCGACGACCATGATCGCCTCCTATCTCGCCGCCGAGCGCGCACTGGGCCGTGTCGCGGCAGATGCCGACATCGACACCCTCGCTCCCACGCTGATCGGGGCAGCGCACCTGCTGTTCGCCGATCGGAAAGGCACTCCGCCGGAAGCTGAAGCCGTCGGCAAGATGGTGACCACGGTCATCGCCGGCGTCGTGTAAGAACCGCACCCGGGGAAATGGGCTTTTCTGGTGCGCGTGGCCCACCCGGCTGTTCGCTCGAACGCCTTCAACGGCGGCGTCCCCTCAGCTGCCGCAGTGGCCGGGTCTGCGCTGTCATGGGCGTCGGGGCCGGTCTGGGAGATGCGGCTGCCTGACCAGGAATCATAGAGAAACCGGTATCCATCGATTTCCACTATCGCTATTAGACATCGCCTGATCACATCTGCTTTGCTCCTGCTCTCTGACAGACGACCAGCAAGGATTTTGACATGCGACACTTCCGCGCCCGCCGGTTCGCGGCCGCGCTGCCCGCGACGGCCTTGGCGATCTCCTTCCTGTCCGGTGGAGCTCTCGGCGCGGGCACAGCCTCGGCCGCGACGGTGGTGGCGGCGCCGACGGCGGTCCCGGGAGAGGCTCAAGTCAAAAGGGACCTGCGCAGGCTGGAGGAGTCCTTCAAGGGTCGCATCGGCGCGTACGCCATCGACACGGCCACCGGCAAGACGCTGACGTACCGGGCGGGCGAGCGCTTCCCGCTGCTGTCCACCTTCAAGGCGCCGCTCTGCGCGGCCGTACTGCTCAAGGCGCGCACCTCCGCGCCCGGCCTGATGAACAAGCGCATCAAGTGGACTGCCGCCGACATGAAGCCCAACTCGCCGGTCACCGAGAAGCACGTCGAGGACGGCCTGACCGTCGCCCAGTTGTGCGAGGCGGCCATCACCATGAGCGACGGCACCGCGTCCAACCTGCTGCTCAAGCAGATCGGCGGGCCCGCCGGCATGACGAAGTACTTCCGTACGCTGAAGGACCCGGCCTCTCGTCTGGACCGTTGGCACCCCGAACTCAACGACTGGACCCCCAAGGAGAAGCGCGACACCACCACGCCCGCGGCCATCAGCCGCGATCTGCGCGTGCTCACGACCGGGAAGGCGTTGCACGCCAAGGACCGGGAGCAGCTCATCGCCTGGATGATCGCGAACAAGACCGGCGGCGAGCGCATCCGCGCCGGCCTGCCCAAGACCTGGACGATCGGCGACAAGACCGGCACGAATTCCGATGGATTCGGCGGCGGGAATGACATCGCCGTCATCTGGCCCGAGAAGGGCGCCCCTCCCATCATCATGGCGATCTACACCAACCGCTCCCCGGGCCTCGCCACCGACAACAAGGCCATCGCGAAGACCGCCACCATCCTGGCCCGCGGGCTCGGCAAGCTCTGATCTCCAGTCGGGGGGACGAAGATCGTACGTCTCGCCCCCACGGGGCGTCTCGCGTTTCCGGCCATAAGGCCACCCGTGCACCACCCTGCTCGAACTTCAACGGCTTTCTCGGAGGCGAGCAGCTACGCGCTGCGGGCGTTCCCGGGCCGCGCGGAGGGCCGGGCCGTCCCTGCCTGATGCGCGGGGGAGAGCGGGCCGACCTGTCCGCTGCGCCGTCCCCCGGGACGCGCTCGGCCGGCCTGGTCCGCGCCTCCTTCAGCGGTGCGCGGCCGTGGCGGGGGACTTGGCGTGAGCGGCCATGTGCTTGTCCCGGCGCGTCGGAAGGGCGAGAGTGACGGCCGCGGCCGCGAGCGCGGCGCCGCAGCCGATGAGCATGCCGGTGCGGAAGCCGGCTTCGGAGGGCAGCGTCTGGGTGCCGAACCGTGTGGTCATCTGAGCCAGGACGAGCCCCACGACCGCGGCCGACACGGTGGTGCCGATGGAGCGCATCAGGGTGTTGAAGCTGTTGGCGGCGGCGGTCTCCGACAGTGGGACCGCGCCCATGATGAGGGCGGGCATGGCGCCGTAGGCGAATCCGACGCCGATGGTGCAGATGCAGGAGACGATCAGCAGTCCCCAGGTGGAGCCGAGCAATGCCATGGAGGAGCCGTACCCGAGGGCCATGATGAGGCTGCCCACGATCAGGGTGACCTTGGGGCTGCGGGCGGCGGACAGGCGCGCGCCTATCGGGGAGACGGCCATCATCATCAGGCCGGAGGGGGCCATCCACAGGCCGGCGGCCAGCATCGACTGGCCGAGGCCGTAGCCGGTGGCGGCGGGGAGTTGCAGAATCTGCATGACGATCAGCGACTGGGCGTACATGGAGAAGCCGACCACGATCGAGGCCAGGTTGGTGAGCAGCACCTGTGGTCGTGCGGTGACGCGCAGGTCGACCAGCGGGTCCTTGGCGCGCAGCTGCCACCAGCCCCACGCCAGGAGGACGATGACCGCGGTGATCAGCAGCCCGAGGGTGGTGGCGCTGCCCCAGCCCCAGTCGGCGCCCTTGGACACGCCCATGAGCAGGCACACCAGGCCGATGCCCAGGCCGAGCGCGCCGACCACGTCGATGCGTCCCCTGGCCGTGGCGGGCGTGGCGGGCACCAGCAGCCGGATCAGCACCGCGACCAGCACGCTGAGCGCGGCCGTGCTCCAGAACAGCGCGCGCCAGCTCGCGTACTCGGCGACCGCGGCCGCCATCGGCATGCCGAGCGCGCCGCCGATGCCCATGGACGAGCTCATCAGCGCGATCGAGGGGCCGAGACGGTCGGATGGCAACAGGTCGCGCAGGGCGCTGATGCCCAGCGGGATCATCCCCATGCCCATGCCCTGCAGTCCGCGCCCGATGATCATGGGAGTCAGGGATCCGGCCAGCGCGCAGATCACACAGCCCAGGATGAGCGGCACCGAGCAGACGAGCATCATGCGGCGCTTGCCGTACAAGTCGCCGAGCCGTCCCATCACCGGCGTGGTGACCGCGCCCGCCAGCAGCGTGACGGTGATCACCCACGAGGCGTTGGAGGCGCTGGTGTGCAGGATGGCCGGCAGTTCGCCGATCAGCGGCACCACCAGGGTCTGGGTGAGCGAGGCGACGATGCCGGCCACCGCCATCACGGTGACGATGCCGTTGGGACGGGCGGTAGACGTGGGGTCGTCCACGCGGACCCCCCCTTTACTCTCGACAGTGGAAGCGCTGTGCACTCTACACATAGTGTGTTACATGCATATGTTGTGGGGGATGCACATTGTTGTGGTAGATATGCTGACGCGCAGCCAACGGAGAAGGACCGGCATGGACAAACCGACGCACCTGATCGAGTACGAGACGATGCTGCTCGGCCGGCACCGTCACCTCGATCGCAGCGCGTACATCCTGCTCAGCCGCATCAGGATGGAAGGCATGATGTCCATCGGGCAACTCAGCGAGGCCTTCGGCTTGGACGTCTCCACCCTCAACCGGCACACCTCGGCCCTGCTGCGCAGCGGCCTGGCCGAGCGCATCGCCGATCCGGAAGGCGGCATCGCCCGCAAGTTCCGCCTGACCGAGGCGGGCGAGCGCCACCTCGACGACGAGCGCGCCAGGAACATCAACGGCCTGGAGAAGGTGCTGGTGGACTGGACGCCTGAGGAGGTGGCCGCCTTCGCCGCCTTCCTCCGGCGGTTCAACACCGACGTCGAACGCCTCGGCGGGCGGCCCTGGCCACGCCCGGACGGCTCGCCGTACTCCACGGCTCAGGGTGGTGGCGCGGGCGTGTAGGCCGGCTCGCTGACGTCGCCGGCCGTTCGGACGCCGTTCACTCCATCGAACGTGCGCGCCATCCTGTCCGGCGGCCTCGACGACCTGGTGGCCGCGGCCCCCCAACTAGCGGCCCGTCGGCCTCGTCGGCGCTGAGCGGGAGAGCCTGGGAAGTCACTCGCTGCTCAGCAGAACCCCAGCGGCCGGCCGGGCAGGTACTAAAATCCGCATTGAGTCTGTTTTGCGGTCGAAGTGTGGCAAAGCGGGCCACTACTTCGTTCGCACCTGCTCTGGTCAGGCGCGTGCGGCCGATGGCTTTTGGTCGTTTTCCACAACTGGAGCCGCGTAGCATGCGCTGTCTGAGACATGGCGCTGCCAGCCGGTGGACGGAAGGGTGAACACTGCCGGGGGGCGCCGTGTCGCGGCGCGCATATCGTTGGTCTACAGGAGGGCTTGGTCGGGTGTTCAGTCGTGTCGCCATCGTCAACCGTGGTGAGGCCGCTATGCGGCTCATCCACGCCGTCCGGGAGCTCGCCGCGGAGACCGGGACACGGATCGAGACCGTCGCCCTGCACACCGACGTCGACCGCACGGCCACCTTCGTCCGCGAAGCGGACCGGTCCTACGACCTCGGTCCCGCGTCCGCGCGCCCGTACCTCGACCTGAAGGCGCTGGAGCGTGCCCTGGTGGAGACCGGAGCCGACGCCGCGTGGGTCGGCTGGGGCTTCGTCGCAGAGGACCCGGCGTTCGCGGAGCTATGCGAGAAGATCGGAGTCACCTTCGTCGGGCCGAGCGCGGAGGCGATGCGCAAACTCGGCGACAAGATCGGCGCGAAGCTGCTCGCCGAGGAGGTCGGCGTGCCGGTCGCGCCGTGGAGCCGCGGCGCCGTCGAGACCCTGGACGCCGCCCTGACGGCGGCGGCCGAGATCGGCTATCCGCTGATGCTGAAGGCGACCGCGGGCGGCGGCGGGCGCGGCATCCGCGTGGTCACGAACGAGGCCGAGCTCGCCGACGCCTACGAGCGCACCAGCCAGGAGGCCGCGCGGGCGTTCGGCAGCGGCATCGTGTTCCTGGAGCGCCTGGTCACCGGCGCCCGGCACGTCGAGGTCCAGGTGATCGCTGACGGCGAGGGCACCGCGTGGGCGCTCGGCGTCCGCGACTGCTCGGTGCAGCGGCGCAACCAGAAGGTCATCGAGGAGTCGGCGTCGCCGGTGCTCAGCCCGGTGCAGACGGCCGAGCTCAAGGCGTCGGCCGAACGGCTGGCCGTCGCGGTCGATTACCGCGGCGCGGCGACCGTCGAGTTCCTCTACCACCCCGGCGACAAGCTGTTCGCGTTCCTCGAGGTCAACACCCGCCTGCAGGTCGAGCACCCGATCACCGAGTCCACCACCGGGTTCGACCTGGTCAAGGCGCAGCTGCGGGTGGCATCAGGCGGCAGGCTCGAAGGCGAGCCGCCGGTGGAGCGCGGGCACGCGATCGAGGCCCGGCTGAACGCCGAAGACCCCGACCGCGACTTCGCTCCCTCCCCGGGCCGCATCGCGCGGCTGGACCTGCCCGCCGGGCCGGGCATCCGCGTGGACACCGGCGTCAGCGAGGGCGACACCATCCCCGCCGACTTCGACTCGATGATCGCGAAGATCATCGCCTATGGCCGCGACCGTGACGAGGCGCTCGGCAAGCTGCGCCGGGCGATGGCGCAGACCACGGTGATCATCGAGGGCGGCGCGACCAACAAGAGCTTCGTGCTCGACCTGCTCGACCAGCCCGAGGTGATCGACGCCAGCGCGGACACCGGCTGGATCGACCGCGTCCGCGGCGAGGGCAGGCTCGTCTCGCACCGGCACTCCGCCGTCGCGCTGGCGGCCGCCGCCATCGAGGCGTACGAGGAGGAGGAGCGCGTCGAGCGGCAGCGGCTGCTGTCGACGGCGTTCGGCGGACGCCCGCAGGTGCAGCACGAGAGCGGCCGGCCGCTGGACCTCAAACTGCGTGGCGTCGGCTACCGCGCGCGCGTCGCGCGGGTCGGCGCGCATCGGTTCCGGGTGGGCGTCGAAGCGGGTGACGACGTCCGCACCGCCGATGTCGAACTCGACCGCTTCGACCGGCACACCGGGCAGATCATCGTCAACGGCACCCGGTACCGTCTGCTCACCGGCACGCACGGGCCCACCCACCTGATCGAGGTGGACGGCGTGACGCACCGGGTCAGCCGCGACGAGGGCGGCGTCATCCGATCGCCCGCGCCCGCGCTGGTCGTCGCCACGCCGCTGGAGGCCGGCGCCGAGGTCGAGGCGGGCGCGCCGATGCTGGTGCTGGAGAGCATGAAGATGGAGACGGTGCTGCGGGCGCCGTTCAAGGCGCGGGTGAAGGAATGCGTCGTGTCCGTGGGCAGCCAGGTGGAGACCGGTGCACCGCTGCTGCGGCTGGAGCCGCTCGCCGACGACGACGCCGAGACCGAGGACACCCAGGCCGCCCAGTCCGTCGAGCTGGACCTGCCCGCCGCGCCGGGGAGGATCCCGGTGCGGGAGCGCAGCACGCGCGGCCAGGAGGATCTGCGCAGCCTGCTGCTGGGCTTCGACGTCGACCCGCACGACGAACGCCGGGTGCTCGACGACTACCTCGCCGCACGCCGGGCGGCCTACGAGGACGGTCACCGGACGCTGGCCGAGGAGCTCGAACTCGTCGACGTGTTCGCCGACCTCGCCGAGCTGAGCCGCAACCGGCAGGCAGGTGAGGACGGCGGCGGTGACGGCCACGTGCACAGCGCCCGCGAATACTTCCACACCTACCTGCAGAGCCTCGACGTCGAGCGGGCCGGGCTGCCGGAGGCGTTCCAGGCCAAGCTCGCCAAGGCGCTCGGGCACTACGGCGTCACCGAGCTGGAGTCCTCCCCTGAGCTCGAAGCCGCGGTGTTCCGGATCTTCCTCGCCCAGCAACGCGCGTCCGCCGACGCCACGGTAGTCACGAAGTTGCTGCGCGCGTGGCTGCGGGAGCCGGCGCCGGACGAGACGCTGCGCGAGCCGGCCGGTCTCGTGCTGGAGCGGCTGGTGGCCGCGACGCAGGTCCGTTTCCCCGTGGTCTCCGACCTCGCGCGCGGCGTGGTGTTCGCCTGGTTCGGCCAGCCGCTGCTGCGCCGCAACCGCGCCCGCGTCTACGCCGACGTCCGCAAGCACCTGCGCCACCTGGACACGCACCCGGACGCGCCGGATCGCGCCGAACGCATCGCCGAGATGGTGCGCAGCACCGAGCCGCTGGTGCGACTGCTCGGCCAGCGGCTGATCCGCGATGACCTGGACAACGCGATCATGCTGGAAGTGCTGACCCGGCGCTACTACGGCAACAAGGGTCTCACCGGCGTCCGCACCAGCGAGGTCGCGGGCTGCACGTTCGTGGTCGCCGAGCGCGCGGGCTCGTGCGTGGTCTCCTCCGCGGTGAGTTTCGAGGCGCTGGGCAGCGCGCTGAGCGGGCTCGCGGAGCTGGCGAGCGGCGAGGACGCCATCGACGCCGACATCTATCTCGCCTGGGGGACGCAGCCGGAGGACTCCGACGCGATGGCGGCCGCGCTGCACGAGGTCGTCAGCGCGCACCCGCTGCCGAACCAGGTCCGCAGACTCACCGCCACCGTCGCGGGCAGCCGCGGCGCGGTCATGCACCACCACTTCACGTTCCGCCCGTCGACCACCGGGATGGCCGAGGAGCGGCTGATCCGCGGCCTGCACCCGTACATCGCGCAGCGGATGCAGCTGGAACGGCTGAGCAAGTTCGACCTCACCCGGCTGACGTCGTCGGACGAGGAGGTCTACCTCTTCCAGTGCGTGGCACGGGAGAACCCCTCCGACGACCGCCTCGTCGCGTTCGCACAGGTGCGTGACCTGACCGAACTGCGCGAGCACGACGGCAGGCTGGTCGCGCTGCCGACGGCCGAGGACACCATCGCCACCTGCCTCGACTCGATCCGGCGTGCGCAGTCGCGGCGACCGTCGAAGAAACGCTTCAACACCAACCGGATCGTGGTCTACGTCTGGCCACCGAGCGACATCACCCGCGCGGAGCTGGAGATGATCGCCGGGCGCGTGCTGCCGACGACCGCGGGCGCCGGGCTGGAGGAGATCCTGTTCATCGCGCGGCAGCGCGACCGGAAGACCGGCGAGCTGACCAAGATCGCCGTGCGCATCTCCTTCGACGCCACCGGCGGCCCCGAACTGACCGTCGGCGAACCGTCGGACGAGCCGGTCGAGCCGCTCGACGACTACCGGCTGAAGGTGCAGCGGGCGAACAGCCGCAACACGGTGTACCCGTACGAGCTGACCGCCCGGCTCGGCGACTTCGTCGAGCACGACCTCGACGACGACCACGCGCTGGTGCCGGTCGACCGGCCGAAGGGACGCAACACCGCCGCGATCGTCGCCGGCGTGGTCACCACGCCGACCCGGAGGTACCCAGAGGGCGTCACCAGGGTCGTGCTGCTCGGCGACCCGACGAAGTCGCTCGGCGCGCTGTCGGAGCCGGAGTGCCGCCGGGTGGTCGCCGCGCTGGACCTCGCTGAGCGGATGCGGGTGCCGCTGGAGTGGTACGCGCTGTCCGCCGGAGCCCGGATCTCCATGGAGTCGGGCACGGAGAACATGGACTGGGTGGCCGCGGCGCTCAAGCGGATCGTCGAGTTCACCCAGGACGGCGGCGAGATCAACATCGTGGTCGCGGGCATCAACGTCGGCGCGCAGCCGTACTGGAACGCCGAGGCGACGATGCTCATGCACACCAAGGGCATCCTGGTGATGACGCCGGACTCGGCGATGGTGCTCACCGGCAAGCAGTCGCTCGACTTCTCCGGCGGGGTGTCGGCCGAGGACAACTTCGGCATCGGCGGCTACGACCGGGTGATGGGCCCGAACGGGCAGGCGCACTACTGGGCGCCGAACCTGGCCGCCGCGCGGGACGTGCTGATGTCGTACTACGACCACACGTACGTCGCACCCGGCGAGGATGCGCCGCGGCGGGGCGAGACGACCGACCCCGTCGACCGCGACATCTCCGGCTTCCCGCATGCCGTGGCGGGCAGCGAGTTCACCACCGTCGGCGAGATCTTCTCCGCCGAGGCCAACCCGGACCGCAAGAAGCCGTTCGACATCCGGACCGTGATGCGGGCGCTCTCCGACCAGGACCACCCGGTGCTGGAACGCTGGGCGGGCATGGCCGACGCGGAGACCGCGGCGGTGCAGGACATACATCTCGGCGGCATGCCGGTGTGCCTGCTCGGCATCGAGTCACAGGCGGTCCCGCGGCGCGGCTTCCCGCCCACCGACGGCCCGGACACCTACACCGCGGGCACGCTGTTCCCGCGGTCGTCGAAGAAGGCCGCGCGGGCGATCAACGCGGCCAGCGGCAACCGGCCGCTGGTGGTGCTGGCGAACCTGTCGGGCTTCGACGGCTCACCGGAATCGATGCGGAAGCTGCAGCTGGAATACGGCGCCGAGATCGGCCGCGCGATCGTGAACTTCCGCGGGCCGATCGTGTTCTGCGTGATCTCGCGGTACCACGGAGGCGCGTTCGTGGTGTTCTCGAAGGCGCTGAACCCGAACATGACCGTGCTCGCGCTGGAAGGCTCGTTCGCCTCGGTGCTCGGCGGCGCCCCCGCCGCCGCCGTGGTGTTCTCCGGCGACGTCACCGCCCGCACCGCGGCCGACCCGCGCGTGCTGGACCTGGAGGCCCGCGTCACGGCCGCCACCGGCACCGACCGTGCCGCGTTGACCGCGGAGCTCGACGAGCTCCGTTCGTCGGTCCGCGCGGAGAAGCTCGGCGAGGTGGCGACGGAGTTCGACCGTGTGCACAACATCCAGCGCGCGGTAGAGGTCGGCTCCGTCGACGCCGTCATCCGCGCCGCGGAACTGCGCCCACGGATCATCGAGGCCATCGAGTCCCGTCGGCGCTGACCCCACCCCGGCCCCGGCGCTCCCTTCGGGAAGGGCTGGGGCTGAGAGGGCACTGGAGGACTACCGGATCGACGTGTAACTCGATCGGCGGATGGAGCAGCCGCCACAGCCGTGATAGGCGCGCCGCGAACTGCGCGCCTACCGCGGCGAAGGCTGAAACGTCGACCGAATTGCCTCAGCCGCGTTCGGGTCAGGGCCTCGGGCCCCGCCTCATTCCGTGCCCATCAGGCGACTCTCCCAGGCCCAGGCCACGATCTCGACCCGGCTGCGTACACCGAGCTTGATCAGGATGCCCGACACGTACCCCTTGACCGTGCTCAGCGAGATGAACAGCTCGTCGGCGATCTCCTGGTTGGTGCGGCCCCTGGCGACTGCCCGGACGATCTCGGTCTCCCGCGCGGACAGGGGCTGCGCGGGCACGCGGGCCCTGGCCCGGGCCCCGCGATCAGCGAGGTGGCGCAGCAACCGCAGCGTGATCGACGGCGAGATGAGCGCGTCCCCTGCGTACGCGGCCCGTACGGCCTCGACCAGCAGGCGCGGACCCGCGTCCTTCAGCACGAATCCGACCGCGCCGCAGCGCAGCGCGCCGTAGACGTACTCGTCCAGGTCGAACGTGGTGACCATGACCACCCTGGGCGGGGCCCCGGCCAGCGCGCGGGCGACCTCGATCCCGTCGAGGCGGGGCATCTGGATGTCCACCAGGCACACGTCCGGGCGCGTCCTGCGGGCCTGCTCGATCGCCTCGACACCGTCGCCCGCCTCGGCGACCACGGTGATGTCGGGCTGGTCCTCGAGGATGATCCGCAGGCTGGCCCGGATCATCGCCTGGTCGTCGGCCAGCAGCACCCGGATGGTCACGGCCGCTCCCGCACGGGTGCGGACGGCGTCATCGGCGTTTCCCGGTGGGGACGGTGGCGCGGACGGTCCAGCCGGAGCCGGGGCCGGAGCCGGGGCCGGGGCCGGCGGTCAGGGTGCCGCCGAGGGCTTCGAGGCGTTCCCGCATGCCGATGAGTCCGTATCCGTCGTGGCGGTAGCGGCGGGCGGCCGGCTGCGGGGCGTCGTCCTTGACCACGACCGTGACGGTCTCCTCGTCCTGGGTGATGTCGATGGTGACCGCGCGGGCGTGCCGGGCGTGCCGGGAGACGTTGGTCAGCGACTCGCGCACGACGCGGTACACGGTGCTGCTCACCTCGGGCGGCCAGCCGTCCGGCTCAGCGGCGAGTTTCAGGCGCGCCCGCCGGCCGTGGCTTTCGAAGCCTTCGATCAGTTCGGCGAGCCGTTCGTGGCCCGCGGGGCTGGTGGCGGTGTCGCGCAGGAGGCCGACCACGCGGCGGGTGGCGGTCAGGGCCTCGGAGCCCGAGGTTTCGATGTCGGCGAGGGAACCGGCGGTCCTGTCCGGGTGCTTGGCGGTGACGAGTTGGGCGGCCTGGGCCTGGAGCACGATGCTGGTGATGTGGTGGGCGACGACGTCGTGCAGTTCCCTGGCCAGCTCAAGGCGTTCGGCGCGCCGTACCCGCTCGGCGGTGGCGTGGCGGCGGGCGGCGAGGAGCCGGAGGGCGAGCCCGGTCGCCAACGCGGCGAGCATGGCCGGGCCGCCCAGCACCGGTACGGCCGAGCCGGGGTTGGCGAGGACGCTGCCCGCGATCACGGCCGGCCCCGCGGCGGCGACCGCGCGGGCCGTGATCGCGGGCAGCCTCCTGACCGCGGAGCCGACGAGCACCGCCAGGCCCAGGGACGTGGCGGGGCCGGGTTCGGCGGGCAGGTGGACGATCCGGGTGACGAGTACGGCGAGCGCGATCACGGTCAGGCCCATGACGGCCGTCCACAGCCGGTCGCGGCGGCGCACCAGGACGAGCACGCACAGCGACGTGCCGACGGCCGCGCCGAACAGCTGATAGCCGGCGCCCCAGACATCGGCGACCTGGTAGGCCTGGAACGCGACGGCCGCCGCCAGCACGACGCCGAGCGCGACGTCGGCCGCCGCCTTGAGCCGATCGGGAACACCCACGGCGTTCAGGCTAGGGCAGGGCTCCGCCGGCCTGTACCGGCCGAAAGTACGGTCCCGGGATTGCCGGCCGCAGCCGTTCGACGGGCTCCCGGCGCGGTTGATGCACTGTTCGTGTTCATATCGGTACGATCTGTAAGGTGAGGATTTCGGGGGCGATGGTCGCCGACATGACGGACGTTGAGCAACGCGCTTCCACCGGTGTGCTGCCCGGGTGGGATCAGGTTGACCGACTCGTCGTCGATGCGTACGGCTACGCCCGCGCGGACAGGAGCGGACAGGTCGCCGACTACATCCCGGCCCTGGCCGAGGCCGACCCGGAGTGGTTCGGTGTGAGTGTGGCCGAGACGGACGGCGGCCTGCATCATGCGGGTGAGACCGGGGTCGAGTTCTCGATCCAGTCGATCTCGAAGGCGTTCGTCTACGCCCTGGTGTGTGAAGATCTCGGTCACGGTGTCGTGCGTGACCGCGTGGGCGTGAACAACACGGGACTGGCGTTCAACTCGGTCGTCGCCATCGAGCTCAACGACGGTCACCCGATGAATCCCATGGTCAACGCGGGCGCGTTGGCGACCACCGCGCTGATCCCGGGACAGGGCCCGAAGGAACGGTGGGAGGCGATCCGGGAGGGGTTGTCGCGGTTCGCGGGCCGTGCGCTGGAGCTCGATGAGGAGGTCTACCGCTCCGAGGCCGCGACGAACCAGCGTAACCAGGCGATCGCGCGGTTGCTGGACAGCTATGGGCGTATCGAGGGGGATCCGCTCGCCGTGGTCGACGTGTATACGAAGCAGTGTGCGTTGCGGGTGAGTGCGGCAGACCTCGCGGTGATGGGCGGCACGCTCGCCGACGGCGGGGTGAACCCGGTGACGGGGGAGCGGGTGGTGTCCGCCGAGGTCTGCCGCGACACCCTTGCCGTGCTCGCCGCGTCCGGGCTCTACGAGCGGTCCGGGGAGTGGCTGTTCGAGATCGGGCTTCCGGGCAAGTCCGGTGTGTCGGGAGGGATCGTCACGGTCTCGCCCGGCAAGGCCGGCATCGGGGTGTTCTCGCCACGGCTCGACTCCGCGGGGAACAGCGTTCGGGGGCAGATCGCTACGGCCTTCCTCTCACGGGCGCTCGGGTTGAACGTGTTCGCGTCCGCCGTACACAACTAGAGAGGCCGTCCGTTGACCGCCGAAGGCGCCATCCCGGCCGAGGCCCGCGCCTCCTGGATCCCGATGGTGGGGTTGTTCCTCGCCCAGGTACTGATGTCGTTCAACGTCGCGGCGCTGCCGGTCTCGCTGGGAGGCATCGTCGAGGAGTTCGACGTCGCGCCGACCGTCGCGAGCACCTCGATCGTCGTCTACGGCCTGGTCGTCGCCGCCCTGGTCATGGTCGGTGCGAAGCTCGGTCAGCGCGTGGGGCAGGTGTATCTGTTCCGCGTCGTGGTGGCCGTATTCGCAGTGTCCTCCCTGATGATGATCTTCGGACCGTCGGTCGGATGGGTGATCGCCGCGCAGGGCCTGGCCGGCGCGTGCGCGGCGATCATCGTGCCGTCGCTGGTCGCGCTCATCGCCGAGAACTATCACGGCGTCCAGCAGGCCACCGCGATCGGCTCGCTGGGCTCCGCCCGGGCGCTGTCGGGCGTCAGCGCGTTCCTGATCGGCGGGGCGCTGGGGACCCTGGTGGGGTGGCGGCCGGTGTTCCTCGTCGTGCTCGTCATCGCGGTGGCCGTGTTCCTGCTCAGCTTCCGGCTGCGCTCGGACCGCGGCAACCCCGACATCAAGATCGACGTGGTCGCCGCGGTGCTCATCGGTCTGGCGGTCGTGCTGCTGACCCTGGGCTTCAACAACCTCAGCACCTGGGGCATCCTGACGGCCTCGCCCGACGCGCCCTTCGACGCACTCGGGCTGTCGCCCGCGCTGCTGCTGATCGTGCTCGGCATCGTGCTCGGCCAGTGCTTCTTCGTCTGGACGCGACGTCGTGAGGAGGCGGGCGAGGTCCCGCTGGTGAGCCTGACCGTGCTGGGGTCGCCGAGCGAGCGGGCGGCGGTCTACGCGATGTTCGTCGTCGTCGTTCTCGAAGGGGCGCTGAACTTCACCGTCCCGGTCTACATCCAGATCGTGCAGGGACGAACCCCCTTCGACACCGCCATCGCGATGATGCCGTTCAACCTCACCGTCTTCGTCACCGCGACGCTGGTCGTCCGTTTCTACGGCCGTTTCACCTCGCGTGCCATCGGCGTCGCCGGCTTCGGCCTGACCACGGCCGGGCTCGCCTGGCTCGCGTTCGTCGTGACGAACAACTGGGAGACCCTGCCGACCATCCTCGGCCTGATCGTCTTCGGGATCGGGCAGGGCGCCCTGGTGACGCTCGTCTTCAACGTCCTGGTGACCGCGGCGCCCAAAGAACTGGCCGGCGACGTGGGCTCCATCCGCGGCACCACGCAGAACCTCGCCTCAGCGGTCGGCACCGCCTTCGCCGGCGCCCTGCTCACCACCCTGCTGACGTGGAACATCGGACGGGCCATCATCAGCCTCGCCCTGCCCGCGAAGCTCGCCGAGGAGATCGACCTCCACAACAAGGACTTCATCAGCAACGACCAGCTTCGCGCCGCTTTGGCGGGCACAGCCGCGACCCCCGAACAGGTCGACGCCTTCGTGATGATCAACACTGACGCCCGCCTCGACGCGCTCAAACTCGGCCTCTTCATCCTGGCCGTCATCAGTGCCCTGGCCATCGTGCCGGCCAACAGGCTCCCGAAGTACAGGCCGCATGAGATCCCCGACCCCTCCCCGCAGAAACTCTGAGATCAGCCCAAGGAGCCTGCCGGTTGTTTCCCCCCATTGGCGTTCCCCATCGGTGTTTCACCTGAGATCGGCGAGAGTGATGGCGAAGACCTTGCTGCCCTCGTGCCGGCTCGGCCTGACGCTCCTGGTGAACGGTACGGAACTGGCCACCCGCCTGCCCAGCGGACTCACCCGATGGCTGGCCGACTCAATTCCACGGCGTTCGACTTCTTCTCGGTGCGGGACTGTCGGCCGGGTGAATCCTGAGCGAAGGCCGGATCGAGCGCTTCTTCCAGGGCGTTCACGAATCGACCGCGATCGTTCGTCATCGCGGGGGCGGACCCCGGGGTGAACTTCGGCCCTCGGTGCTCCACCGTGTTCGTATCAGCGGTACGACGACACAACCCCGCCGGAATGTGAGGCGACACGTCACCCTCACAGTTCGCTGCGCTGTCTCGTCGAACGGGTGAGGGCAGATCCGACCAAGGGAGCCGGCGACACCATGACCACCCCATCCGAGCCGGCAGGCGGCCGGACCGACCCGAGCTTGAGCGCGATCATGAGTGAGCGGCGTCAGCTGATCAATCTCGGGTACCGGCTCCTCGGCTCCCTGGCCGACGCCGAGGATGTCGTCCAGGAGACGTACGCCCGCTGGTACGGCATGTCCCAACAGCAGCGGGAGGCCATCGAATCGCCCGGAGCCTGGCTGACGAAGGTCGCCGGGCGCATCTGCCTGGACCTGCTCGGCTCGGCACGGGCCCGGCGGGAGCGCTACGTGGGCGAATGGATCCCGGAGCCGCTGCCCGATCGCAGGGAGTGGATCAATGGGCGGCCGGGCGGCGCCACGGCCGACCCGGCCGACCGGGTCACCCTCGACGAGTCGATCACCATGGCGTTCCTCGTCGTGCTCGAGTCGATGACCCCGGCCCAGCGCGTCGCGCTCATCCTGCACGACGTCTTCCGCTACTCCTTCGCCGAAGTGGCCGAGATCGTCGGCCGTACGCCGACGGCCTGTCGCCAGCTGGCCTCCTCGGCCCGTCGCCGCATCCGCGCGTCGCAGGCTCCCGCGACTCCGACGGCACGGCAGGCCGGCATCATCAGGGACTTCAAGCAGGCCTGGGAAGCCCAGGACATCGACGCCCTCATCGGCCTCCTCGACCCTGACGCCACGGCGATCGCCGACGGCGGTGGCCTGGTCAGCGCCGTGCTCCGCCCGATCGAAGGCGGGGAGCAGGTCGCGCGCTACGCCGTCGACATCGCCGGCAGGGCGCCCGACCTGACGATCCTGGAACGTACGGTCAACGGTCAGCCCGGCCTGATCGCCCAGCAAAACGGCGTCACCGTGATGGTGATGGCGTTCGACGTCGCAGGCGACCGGATCAAGCACATCTGGGCCGTACGCAACCCCGAGAAGCTCCGGCTGTGGACGACGGGCTGACGCGTGCGGCTCACCCGGGATGGCACCGCCTTCCGCGACCGCTTCAAGCGCACCACCGGCGTCAGCCCGCACACCTTCCGCCGCACCTCCGGCGCTCAGCCGTGAGCGAGCGCTTGGGGGTGAGCGCGGAGGCGCGGCGGCCCGGGTACAGGCCGGCACGCCGGCGCAGAGCGGCGGTCGGATGGACCATCCGGTTCGGTCCACCGGGCTGAGCACACTCAGCTCCAATTATCTTGCCCAAACGGCATTTTTGCATTCTTGGCAAGTTTTGCTATCGTGGTGGACATGACGACTGGCGAGGATGTCGGTATCGGTCTGCGGGAGCGCAAGAAGCGGGAGACCCGTGTCGCGCTGAGCCAGGCCACGATCCGCCTGTGCCTCGAGCGCGGGTGGGGCAACGTGACGGTGGAGGACATCGCCGCGGCGGCGAACGTATCCGTGCGCACCTTCCGTAACTATTTCTCCAGCAAGGCTGAGGCGATCGCCGCCGGCCATCTTGAGCGCACGCTGCGGATCGCCGAGGAGGTGCGGGCGCGGCCGGACACCGAGCCTTTGTGGGACTCGATCATGAGTGCGGTGCAGGCCCAGTTCGCGCCGGCAGCCGAAACAGGTGGCGAGTCTCCCCACGACCGGCGTTGGCGGGACGCGCTCCGGCTCCTGCTGGCCGAGCCGGCGCTGCAGGGCGAGGTCCTCAAGGCGAACGCGGCCGCGCAGGATGAGCTGGCCAAGGCCGTCGCCGAGCGCACTGGCACCGACGTGGCACATGACGTCTACCCGAAACTCGTCGCGGCCGTGGTCGGGGCGGGCAGCGCCGTGGCCTTGGAGCACTGCCTGCGTGCCGATCCGCCCACCCCGCTCGCTCAATTGCTGCGCGAGGTATTCGCCCAGCTCGCCGCGGGCCTTCCCGTCCCGTAAGTACCCGCGCAAACTGACTTTGCCGGGACAGGCCGATCCGTCGTGCCCTTTCCCGTGCGAACAAAGGAGAACCTTCGATGATCACAGATGTCGTCATCTCCGGAGGCGGCCCGAACGGGCTGATGCTGGCCTGTGAACTGAGCCTGGCAGGGGCCCGCCCAGTCGTGCTGGAGCGGCTACCGGAGCCGAGCGAGGAACCGAAAGCGAACGGATTGCTCGGCCAGGTAGTGAAAATGGTCGACCGCCGCGGGCTGCACGAACGTCTCAGCGGTAGCCCAGAGCAGCCGCAGCCGAATTCCGCGTACTTCATGTTCGCCGCGATGGGTCTGGACTTGAGCCTGCTGGAGGACAGCCCGATCTATGCACTGCCGGTGCCGCAGCGCCGCATCGTGCAGGTCCTGCAGGAGCGCGCCCTCGAGCTCGGCGTGGAAATCCGGCGGGGACACGAGGTCGTCGGCCTGTCACAGGACGACGACACGGTCACCACCGAGGTCGCGGGTCCCGATGGGGCGTACCGGCTGCGGGCCCGGTACCTCGTCGGCGCGGACGGAGCCCACAGCGTCACGCGCAAGCTGTCGGGCATTGATTTTCCCGGCGTCACCTACGACCGGATGACTCTCCGGTCGGCGCACGCGACGGTCCCGGCGAAGTGGGTCGACCCCGCCACCGGCGCGCTGAACGTGCCCGGCTACGGCGCTGTTCTGCCGTTCCTGCCCCACCGCACCGAGCACGGAGGATTCTCCTACGCGCCGCTGCCCGGCCACCCCCCGCTGGTCAACGTCACAGAGTGGGACCAGCCCGAGACCGACGCTCCGATGAGCCTCGACGAGCTGCGGGCGAGCATCCGCCGCGTGCTCGGCGTCGACGTGCCACTTGACCCGCCCGGCGGCGAGGGGCCACACGTGCTGCGCCGGCTGACCGGCGGCAACACCCGAGTCGCCGAACGATTCTCCGACGGCCGGGTGTTCCTGATCGGCGACGCCGCCCACGTGTTCGCCGCCACGGCGGGCGGGCCCGGGCTCAATCTCGGCCTGCAGGACGCGATCAACCTCGGCTGGAAACTCGCCGCCGAGCTCCGCGGCAGCGCCCCGCCCGGCCTGTTGGACAGCTATGAGAACGAGCGGCGAGCTGTCGCCCGCCGCATGGTGATGAACGCGCAGGCGCAGTCGGTGCTCATCGCCCCGGGTAGCGACGTCACCGGGCTGCGCGAACTGTTCACCGAACTGCTCCGCGACCGGAACACCGTGCAGCGCCTCGCCGAACTTACGGCGGGCGCCGACGCCCGCTACGACATGGGCGGACCCGACACGCACCCGCTGGTCGGCCGGTTCGCCCCGGACATGGAACTGCACACCCCGAACGGGACGGTCCGGCTGGCGGAGTTGACCAGAACCGCCCGGCCCCTGCTGCTGGACCTGACCGAGGACGCATCGCTGGCGGCGACGCTGTCCGAGTGGCACGACCAAGTCGATATCGTCACCGCACGCATCCAGACCCCCACGCCCACCGCACTACTTCTCCGACCGGACTGCTACGTGGCCTGGGCCTCCGCATCACCACAACCAGATTCCGCGGAGCTGGAAGCACTCGGGCGAACCATGCAGCGGTGGTTCGGGGTCATCGACCCGCCCGCACCCAAATGATGTGAAGCGGCGTAGAGCGCTGGTCTATGAGACCGGCCGACCGTGCTACCTCACCACGGCGGTCGATATGCCGGAGCGCCATCTCGCCTATCTACACGCTGAGGTCCCTTCAGGCCGGCTGATCCCGGCGATGGAGGCGGCGGCCGCCCGCGCCCGGCAGGTCGGCGTGCTGGTCGATCTGGAACTCGACACGTCGATCGGCCGCCTGGACGCCGTACGGGCGCTGACCGTGCTCCGGCTGACTCAGGAAGGGCTCACCAACGTGGCCCGGCACGCGGGCCCCGCCACCCGGGTCCGGCTGACGGCACGGGTCGAGGACGAGACGCTCCTTCTGGAGATCGTCGACGACGGTGGCGCTCCAGACGCCGAGCCCCGAGGCGGCGACCTCGACCCGGCGGCCGAGCCTCGCGCCGGCGGTCAGCGACGGAGCCGGGCGAGAGTGGCCTCCAGTAGCGACCACGACCCGGCGGCCGAGGCTCGCGGGCGGTCACGGGCTGATCGGGATGCGTGAGCGGGTGGAACTGCTGGGCGGGAGGTTCCGGGCCGGGGCGGCCGGGCCGGGGTGGCGGCTGTCGGCGACGCTGCCCGCCGTGCCCGCCGTGCCCGCCGTGCCCGCCGTGCCCGCCGTGCCCGGCGTCAGGCCGTCACGGGCGGGCGAACCGGTCGGCGCGTGGTGATGATCAGAGTGCTCCTGGCCGACGACCAGCAGTTCGTTCGCGCCGGGTTGCGGATGCTGTGCGAGTCCGACCACAGTGTCGGCGTGGTGGGCGAGGCGGAGGACGGCCGGGCCGCGGTACGGCTCGCCGAGCGGCTCCTGCCTGACGTCATCCTGATGGACCTGCGCATGCCGGGAATGGACGGCATCGCCGCCACCCAGCGGATTTTGGCCGCTCGCCCCCTGACCAGGATCGTCGCGCTCACCACCTTCGACGACGACCACCTCTACCCGGCGCTGGCCGCCGGAGCCTGCGGCTTCCTGGTCAAGGACACCTCGCCGGGCGAACTGCTGGAGGCCGTCCACCGGGCCGCCGCGGGCGACAGCCCGTACAACCAGGGCGTGCACAGCGTGCTTGGTTGTCAGTCGCCCGGCGGGGCCGAGCAGCGCGCTGTGCGGATCGCGCACAGCGTGCTTGGTTGTCAGTCGCCCGGCGGGGCCGAGCAGCGCGCCGATGATCCAGACTGTCGTGCCGATTCTGCGTGCTCGCGTCGAAGCCGACCTGATCCGCAGCGCCCGAACTGGTCATCAAGCTGCGGATACGCGGCGGTAGCCGGCGCCAACCGTCAGGCTTCGATGATTACCAGGCGGAGTTCTCGGAGGTGCTCGGAGTCCGCGATCAGGTCGATTTCGGTGATTCTCCCGCCGGAGATCGTAAAACCGAAGACCACTCGTGGCTGGCCGCCCTGTGCCCATACGGCACCAGCGACCCCGTCGATCAGTGCCAGTTTTGCGGCACGAGAACGGCCGGAGAAGGTCCCGGCCACCGCCGAAGCGCCGCGGACCAGACCGGATGCTCCCACCAGCACGGCCGCACGATCGGCGCGAAGCACGACGTCCGGGTCCAGCAACGCGAGCAACGCACCGAAGTCGCCGCCCCGCGAGGCTATGAGGAACGCTCCCACGATCTCCCGCTGCCGAAGGAGGTCAGCGTCAGGAGGTGGGGTCGCTCCTTGGACCCGGCGGCGTGCCCTGCTGGCGAGCTTCCTGGCCGCTGCCGGGGAGCGCTCCACAATAGGGGCGATCTCGTCGAACGGTACGGCGAAGACGTCGTGCAGCACGAAAGCCAACCGCTCGGCAGGAGCCAGCGTGTCCAACACCACCAACATCGCCAGCCCGACCGAATCCGACACGATCGCAGCCTGCTCCGGGTCGCTCGCTTCTTCACCGTCGCCGACCGGGGCCGAGGTCAGCGTTTCCAGGGGATCCTCGCGCAGGGTGTTGCGTGAGCGCAGCATGTTCAGCGAAACGCGGGCGACAATCGTGGTCAGCCACCCGCCCATGTTCTCCACCTTGCTGGTGTCAGAGCGGCTGAGCCTCAGCCAGGCTTCCTGGACGGCGTCATCGGCCTCGCCAAGTGACCCGAGCATCTGGTAGGCCACCGCCCGCAGATGACTGCGGTGGTCCTCGAATCGGCCGGCCAGAAACTCGTGATCATTCATCGGTCACATTCCTTCGTCGCGTCGTGTCATGTCTATGACCCGCAGAACATCGCTGATGTGACCACCACAGGAGTACGTCGTGATCGAAGGCATCAAAACGATCATCTACCCGGTCAAGGATCTCGCCGGCGCCAGAGCAACGTACAGTGCGTTGCTGGGCGTCGAGCCGTACATGGACGAGCCGTACTACGTCGGCTTCTCCGTTGAAGGCCAGGACATCGGCCTGGACCCCGAGGGCCACAAGAAGGGAATGACCAGCCCTGTCGCCTATTGGCATGTGAGCGACATCAAGGCCGGCGTGCAGGCGCTCCTCGAGGCGGGCGCCCAGCCGTTGCAGGAGGTCAAGGATGTCGGCGGAGGGAAACTGGTCGCCTCGGTGACAGACGCGGACGGCAACGTCATCGGCCTCATCCAGCCGGCCTGACAACGCGAGCCACCCCCGTGATGCCACTCAGCCTGACGGAGGTGACCCCTACGGCCCTGTCCTGCCCGGGATATGGAGCCGAACGGCGCAGGACGCGGGGGCCCCGCGCCGCGATCGTCCTGGAAGACAGCCTAGAAGGGAACAATCATGTCCACCCGCGTGTGGCCGCGACGGCTGCTCACCGCCTTCTATTGGTTCGTGGCCTTCACGTTCTTCATGGGCTTCGTCACGAAGTTCTGGCCCGGCCCCACCTTTTTCGGCCCGGCATATTCCGTGAAGTTCGTCGAGTGGGGCTACCCGTCCTGGTTTCGCTTCGTGGTCGGTACCATCGAGGGCGTCTGTGCCGTATTGCTGGTCATTCCCCGCAAACGCTTCAAGTTCATCGGCGCCGCTATCCTCATGCTTGTCCTCACCGGTGCGACCACTACGCACATCGTGGCCGGCAGCGAACTCTACGAACGCGTCGCAGCCCCCACCAACCTGGTGATTATGATCTTCTTCGCCCTGGTGAACTGGCCGGCCGATTGGCGCGAACTCCTACACCCGCGGCAACCGGCCAGAGCAGACGCCGTGCCCAGCGCGCCCCAACGCGCGTGAGGCTGCTCGCCTTAGGCGAATGAGGGGTGCCGGTAAGAACGAGCCCCAAACGGCGTTGATCTTGTTGTGACCTGCGTAGGTGATGCTGAGCGGGCGGTGGCCGCCGCCGTGAGAGTGAGAAATGGGACTTTCAATCTTCATCATCAAGACCGCCGAAACCGAGGAGACCGTGACCTACGGGTACGGCGGAGGCTCCGACGACCTCGTGGGCGCGGTGAGCATTCACAAGGCGAGCGGCACTCCAGTGGATGAGGACGCCCTGCCGGGGCAGGCCCGGGTCGCTCTGCGGGCCATTTTCAGGGGGAAGTCGAAGACCGGCGACTGGCCGCACCACAACACCTACGCGGCTTGACCACCGCGGGAAGCGCCTGCGTACCTACAGATAACGATCGCGCCGTGGTGTAAAGGCGCTCGTTCGAAAATTTCTCATCCAACACCTAAACACAATCCACACCTGCCGATAAGGTCATCCGCGCAGGTCACACAGCTCTCCCGGCGTGCGCCTACTCCGGCTCTCTCGAGCGGTGCCGAGGGGGCGGAGCAGCGCTTCTTGGTTCGGCACCAGGTGGGCCAGGAGTTGATCGCTGCCCGGTTGCGGTTCCAGGTGGCCGGCGCGCAGCTGCCTCACGGCGTGACGAGAGCATCCGCCGGCCAGGGGTGTCGGGGTTCGGTGGGTCGCTGGCGCTTCAATCGGTCTCGCGGTCGGCGGATGGTTGTTCGATCGGGAAGAAGATCGGGCTGAGCAGGTATTGTGCGCGGTCCGGTGCCGGCTGGTTGGCCAGCTGGGGCAGAATCGCGCGACGCAGCTCGCTGATCATTTCTTCCAGTTCGCTGCGATTGAGCCAGACGGCGTGCTGCCGGTAGCCGACGAGATCCGCCGCCGGGTCGGAGTTGTCGCGGTCGAGGTAGGCGTTGTACTCGGCGACCAGGACGGCCATCGACGTGGCGAATACACGCCGGTGATCGTCGGGTGACAGTGTCGCGGCCGCGTCGGCGTCGACGACGACCCGGTCGTGGCGTAGCCGGTAGCGGCGTTCCACCGCGCCACGCACCCGCCTCTCGTCGGCCACTTCCAGGATTCCGCTGGTTGCGAGTAGGTCGACGTGCCGATAGACCATGGCCTTCGAGGCGTCGGGGATGCGGGCGCACAGCTGAGCGGTGGTGAGTGCCCGCCCGCCGCGCATCGCGTGCACGATCCGCAGCCGCACCGGATGTGCCAGTAGTTCCAAGGTGTCCACGATGCAACTTTCTCATATCATGCTACCATTCGCATAAAATGAGAAAGGTTGGCATCGGGATGACCATGGAAACGGACCCGGCGGCGATCGCCACGGCGGTCGTCGAGATGGCGCGGAATGGACGCTTCGCGGACATCGAGAAGATGTTCGCCCCGCCGCTGCGAGCGATGGTGTCTGCTGAGACGCTGCGAGTTGCCTGGGAGAGTCAGATCCTAAGGATCGGGGCGATCTCCGCGGTCGGGGCGCCGATCAGTGAGCCGGCCCCCAAGAATTGGGCGGCCGCAACGGGGAAGGCAGGGCTGGTCCGGGTGAGCGTCCCGGTGACGTACGAACGCGCCGAGCTTACGGTGGTCATGTCGGTCGACGAGACCGGCCTGCTGCAGGGCCTGCAGATCGCGCCCGCGCTCACCGAGCAATGGACGCCGCCGCCTTATGCCCGCCGCAAGAGTTTCGACGAGCACGAGGTCATCGTGGGAGCCGGTGAGTTGGCCGTGCCCGGGACGTTGAGTCTGCCGCGCGGGCGCGGCCCGTGGCCTGGCGTGGTCCTGCTCGGCGGCGGCGGACCGTTCGACCGTGACGGCACCAGCGGCCCCAACAAACCGCTCAAGGACCTGGCCTGGGGGCTGGCCGGCCGCGGCGTGGCGGTGCTGCGCTTCGACAAGGTGACCTGCACCCACGCTGACCAGGTGGCCGCAAGGCCCGACTTCACGATGAGCGAGGAGTACATCCCGCACGCCGTCGCCGCCATCCACCTGCTCCAGCGCCACCCGGCCGTCGATGCCGGGAGGGTGTATGTCGTAGGCCACAGTATGGGCGGCAAGGTCGCCCCGCGGGTCGCCGCCGCCGAGCCATCCGTGGCCGGCCTGGTGCTCCTGGCCGGTGACACCCAGCCCATGCATCACGCTGCCGTGCGCGTCGTCCGCCACCTCGCCACGGTCAACCCCGGCCCGGCCGCCCAGGCCGCCGTCGAGGCGATCACGCGACAGGCCGCACTCGTCGACAGCCCCGACCTGTCGGCCGCCACTCCCACCGCGGACCTGCCATTTGGCTTTTCGGGAGCGTACTGGCTGGACCTGCGCGGCTACGACCCCGTGGCGACCGCGGCCGCGTTGGACAAGCCGATGCTCATCCTTCAGGGCGGCCGCGACTACCAGGTGACCGTCAAAGACGATCTGTCGCGGTGGCAGGCGGGCCTGGCGCACCGGCCGGAGGTCACCATCCGCGTTTACGACGCCGACGACCACATGTTCTTCTCCGGCACAGGGCCGTCCACACCCGCGGACTACGGGTCGCCCCAGCACGTCGATGCGGCCGTGGTCGCCGACATCGCCGATTGGCTGGCACCCCGCCAAGGGAAGATCACCCGGCTCGTCTCCAGCCTCAAGCGCTGACCACACCGACTTGGCACCTGAACGATAGGCACAACCACGATCACCGGCGTGCGATGTCGAGCAGGTGATCGCGGCCTGGCTCGATCACTCCTCATCCCATCCGGTTCGTGGGGGTTGCTCAGCTCCCGTCGGCCGCGTCAGAAGGTGAAGAGGGAGTGGCAGTGGTGGGCGAGGAAGGCGCTGATGCCTGGCGCGGCGGCCACTGTGGCAGGTCCGGACAACAGTACGCCGACGGCGAGCAGGCCCGCGAGGCGTTCCCTGCGAGCGAGTGGGGCGCCGGGATAGAGCATGCGCCGTACACGGGTGAGGGCCGTGGCGCCGCCCGCGCCCAGGGCGAACGCTGGAACGCGTCCGGTGGCCAGGCTGACCAGGGCGGCTGCGAGGTGGATCCGCGGATGGCGGCGGGCCGCGACGTCGTCGGCCAGCAATTCGATCAGCCGGGCGATCTCCGTGCGCGCGCGTTCGAACAGCGGAACCCGGGGAAATGCGCGGGCCAGGGTCTCCGCGCCGGCGAGGACGAGGTGATGCCGTCCGCGTAGGTGTGCCCGTTCGTGGGCGAGCACCGCGGCGACCTGCTCGGCGGCCAGCGAGCGCAACGCGCCTGTTGTGATGACGGCTTGGCCGTTTCTCCCGGGCAGGCAGTAGGCCATCCGCTCCTCGTAGTCGACCACGAGTGCGCCGAGTCGTCCGTCGTGCCGTCCGAGCAGCGCGAGCGCCTCGGCGTGGCGCCGACGTTCAGCGCGGGCTCTGATCAGCACGGCTCCACTGGA
>NZ_JAKNTW010000003.1 GCF_022213955.1 Dolomitihabitans soli
CACGACGGATGCCCCTGCGGCCTGCCACATGGCGATCGCCAGCCGTGGTGCGCGGTCGGCCCACGCCGTGCGATCCAGCAGTCGGGGGAGGAAGAGCGGCAGACCCTCGTCGCGAAGACGGCAATGACCGATGCCGACCTCGATGTGTTGCGAAGCCCCTCTGCGGGGGCTGCTCGTGGCCGTCGCACTGTCTGCATACAAGCCGTCCGGCATGACCCGCCACGGAGTCCGCGAGCAGGAGCGGCGGCCCGTCGTGCTCATGCCGTGGCGCCGTCCACTGGGACCGGCGTGCCCCACTGACGCCGAAGGCGGCTGTTCACACTTCCGTCTACTATGTTTATTAGTTGTATGAGTCGCGAGGGAGGAGATGATGGGCAGAGCCGGTCCGCGTGGAGCGTCACGGGCATCGCGATGGCTGTTGCTGGTCATCCTGGCTCTCGGCGTCTGCGGAATGCACACGCTCGGGCACCTCGACTCCGGGCACGGGCGTGTTGGTGGGGCCACGATGGCGGCGCATGGCTTTCCGGCCGACGAGGCCATCGCGCCTATGAGTTTCCCGGCGGCTGACTTCTCGACGCCGGTTCCGCGGATGCCTGAGCTTGATCCGACCTCTGTCTGCGTGGCCGTTCTCACCTCGCTCCTCCTGCTGGCGCTCGCCACACTCCGGACACGTGCCCGCCGCATCGCACACGGTCTGACGGATTCCGCGCTGTCCGTACTGGGCGTCACCCGGCCGCCGCCACGGAGTCCGGCCGAACGGCTGGCGCAGCTCTCGGTTCTGCGCTTATAGGCCGATCTTGCCCGCGGACGGCTTTTGAGCCGCCTCACGGAGAGTCCAGCAGATTCAGCTACCGAGAGAGTTCAGATCACCATGCACACCGACCGATTCATCATTCGACGACTCACGCTCACCGCTGCGGCGGCGGGATCATTTCTCCTGCTCACTGCCTGCGGCGGCGGCAACGACTCGATGGCGGGGCACGAGGGCATGAGCAGCAGCGCTCCGGCGACCACCACCGCCAGCGCTCAGTTCAACGACGCGGATGTGGCGTTCGCGCAAATGATGATCCCCCACCACGAGCAGGCCGTCGAGATGGCCGAACTGGCCGAGACCCGAGCGTCCGACGAAGAGGTCAAGGTCCTGGCCGCCAAGATAAAGGCCGCCCAGGACCCGGAGATCCAGACGATGCAGGGCTGGTTGTCCGCCTGGGGCAAGCCAGCGTCCCCTGGCGAAATGGGACACGACATGCCCGGAATCCTGTCCCAAGAGGACATGAATGATCTGGAGGCGGCAAAGGGCGCGAACTTCGACAAGCGGTTCGCCGAACTGATGCTCGCCCATCACAACGGGGCGATCGAGATGGCGCGCACCGAGCAGGACCAAGGTGCGGATCCCAAGGCCAAGGAACTGGCCAAGGCTATCGAGAGCGCTCAGCAAGCTGAAGTCGCGCAGTTGCGGAAGATCGTCGACCGTCTCTGACCGTACGTGATGCCCGGGCGTCGCTGCCCGGGCATCACCCGAGGCTCACCGCGCAGGAGAGCCCGCTCGTCGTGTGCGTGCGCGTACGTGGGCACGTTCGCCTTGGGGGCCGAAGAGAACCAGCAGTTCCACGGCATGTCCGTCGCCTGAGCCCAGCCAGTGGGGCAGTGCGGTGTCGAACTCGGCGGCTTCGCCTGCCGGAAGGATTAGGTCGCGGTCACCGATCAGCAGCCGCAGCCGTCCGGTGAGGACGTAGACCCATTCGTAGCCGCCGTGCGTCTGCGGGGTCGGTTCGGCCGGCTCAGGGCGGCTCGGAATGAGCATCTTGTACGCCTGCAGCCCGCCCGCTCGGCGGGTGAGCGGAATGAAGGTCATGCCGTGGCGGTGGATGGGGCGCAGGTGGATCCGCGGGTCGCCGGTGCGGGGTGCGCCGACGAGGTCGTCGAGCGGTACATCGTAGGTACGGGCCAGCGGCAGCAGCAGCTCCAGATTGGGACGCCGCCCGCCGCTTTCCAGGCGGGACAGGGTGCTCTCCGAAATCCCCGTGGATGCCGACAGGTCGGCCAGGGTGATTCCTCTGCGCTTCCGCAGCGCCCGCAACCGAGGCCCGACTGCGTCCAGTACATCATCCATGTCCTCGCTCATGGCGCCCATCTTGCCGGTCCAGCAAGTTTTCGTGCACTGCGCTGCGCCCGGCGGGACAGTGGTGCCGAAGCAGTCCACACGAGAGCGAAACCATGACTTCTACGAACGAACCTGCGCACTTCTGGGACGAGCACTACCGCACACACCGCGCCTCGGATGTACGAGTGAACCCCTTGCTCGCCGAGGTCGCTACGCCGTGCCCCCCGGGTGCCGCACTTGATCTGGGATGCGGCGGTGGAGGCGACGCGCTGTGGCTGGCCCGGCACGGGTGGCGGGTCACTGCTGTCGACATCTCCTGCACGGCGGTGCACACACTGCGGCAGCGGGCCGACGCTGACGGGCTGCCGATCGTCGCGGTGTGCATGGATGTGGCCCTTGAGTTCCCCGAGGGGGCTTTCGACCTGATCTCCGCGCAGTACTTCCACACACCTTTCGACCTTCCGCGGGCGCAGGTGCTGCGCACTGCCGCGTACGCCCTGCGCCCGGGTGGGCGGCTGGTGATCGTCGATCACGGATCTACCGCGCCGTGGTCCTGGAACCAGGATCCAGGCGTGCATTACCCGACACCGGCGGAGGTGGCCACGGAACTCGATCTGGAGCTCCGCGAGTGGTCGATCGTGCGCGCGGACATGCCTCAGCGCCACGCCACCGGACCTGCGGGCCGGACCGCGATCGTCACCGACAACGTGCTGGTCATCCGGCGGAACCCTGGAGGCCAACGATGAGCGGGACGCGCCGGCGCGATACCGGTCCGCCGGCGACCGGCCCCACCGAGAAGGACGTGCTGTGGGGGTTCCTCGATTATCTGCGCACCTCGGTGGCCGCCAAGGTCGAGGGCGTCCGCGAACCGCAAGTCCGCACCCCAGGTGTGGCCTCGGGGACGAACCTGCTCGGCCTGATCACACACCTGACCCACGTCGAGCGGCACTGGCTGCTGGGCCATCCGGTCCGCGATTGGAAAGCCACGTTCCAGCCCGGTCCGCAGGAGACCGCCGAGGCAGTCCTGGCCGCCTACCGCGAGACGACCGCGCGAGCGGACAAGGCGATCGCCGCCTGCACCGACCTGAACATGCCTGGCCCGCGCCCGGCCTCCCACGGCCGCAGTGCCCCTTCCTGGCGCTGGACGCTGGCGCATCTGATCGAAGAGACCGGCAGGCACGCCGGGCACGCCGACATCCTGCGTGAACTCATCGACGGCGCCACCGGCCGCTGAAGGACACATCTCATGGCGAGCATCCGCACCGTCCCCCGCTGGACCGCTGATCTACGTTCATGCTCCACGTTCCCGAATGCATAGCGGAGCTACTACGTTATACCGTAGAAAGATCACAGTGCTGGGATGCTGGAGGCAGTCGGTTTGCTTGGCTCAATTACGGAGCAAGGCGTAGTTCTGCCCGTCGCCGCTCTGGAGCATTCCGCGCAGATCCGGAATCGGGAAGGTGTTGTAGTGGCCAAGGTGGGCATCTCGGTGAGGTTCGGGCGAGTCCCGTGGGCCGTGGGATGTGTGATCGCTGCGCTCCTGCTTCCACTCGACTCGGCGGTTGCCGAACCCCGGCCGACGATTCCGCAGGCCAAGGCCAAGCTGTCGAAGCTCAACGACGAGGCCGGCGTGATCGTCGACCGTTTCAACCTGGCCGACGAGCGGTGGAAGAAGGCCGGGAAGCGATACGACCGGTTGAACATCCTCTACACGCGGCAGCGCGCGGTGGTCGACAGCTTGCGCAGAGATCTCGTCGCGGTAGCCGTCAACAGTTACCAGTACGGCGGGCTGACCAGCGGAGAAGGGCTCGCTGCGCACAATGATCCCCGTTCCGTCCTGGGCGGCATGGCAGCCCTCGACCAGATCACGGCTGGTCGGGCAGAGTCGCTGCGCGCCTTCGATGACGCGAACCGGGCATTGAAAGAGCAGTACCGGAAGGCCGAGGATGCGCTGAGCGATGCGGACAAGGCGCGAGACGTCCTGGCCAAGGAGAAGTCGAAAGCCGAACGCACGGTCGCCGAGCAGGCAAAGCTACTACGCAGGCTAGGAGCCTTTCGCGCGGGCGATCCGAACAGCACCGGCGTCACCTACACCGGCCCGGCCTCGGGCAACGCCCGGCAAGTGATGGAGTTCGCCTACAAGCAGATCGGTAAGCCGTACCAGTGGGGCGGTGAGGGCCCGGGATCGTATGACTGCTCCGGTCTGACCCAGGCGTCGTGGCGCGGCGCCGGTGTCAGCCTTCCGCGTACCACCTGGGAGCAGTGGAGCTGGGGAGCGCGCCGGCGAGTGCCACTGGAACTGGACCGGCTCCAACCCGGCGATCTGCTGTTCAGCAAGGGGCTCGGCCATATGGGCATGTACGCGGGAGGCGGGAAGATGGTCCACGCCCCACGAACCGGCGACATCATCAAAGTGGTCGACCTGGACGACTACTGGTGGGGACGGCTCCTCGGCGCCGTACGCCCCTGACGACTCGCTTGCTCTATCCCCTATCGAAGATAGTAGAGTCTCCTCTCGCAGCGTTATAGGCGAATTGAGGGTCAATGTCCAAATCAGCTGACCACGTGGATCATGGTGAGCAGCACAGCCATGCCGCGTCTGCCCATTCGGGGCACTCGGCGAAACGTGACGTGGGGGATGGCGGCGTCGGCGACGTTGCACTGCCTCACCGGTTGCGCGATCGGTGAGGTGCTGGGCATGGTGATCGGCACCGCTTTGGGCTGGTCGACTGTGCCGACAATCGTGCTGGCCGTCGCTCTGGCGTTCTTCTTCGGCTACGCGTTGACCCTGGTGGGCCTGCGCCGGGCCGGAGTGAACTGGCGCATGGCCGTACGGCTGGCACTCGCCGCCGACACCCTCTCCATCGTCGTGATGGAGATCGTCGACAACGCGGTGATGGTCGCGGTGCCGGGTGCCATGGACGCCGGGCTCGCCTCTGGCCTCTTCTGGGGGGCCCTGGCCTTCGCCCTCCTGGTCGCCTTCCTGGTCACCTGGCCGGTGAACAAATGGATCATTGGCCGAGGCAAGGGACACGCCGTGGTTCACGCTTACCATCACTGAGATCATCTCGGCCTGCCGCCGATTCCCGACGGCAGGAGGTGCGCCTTGGGCCGGAGAAGCCTGTGGTGGGCGTCGAGCTGATGACAGTGCCCGGCCGCCCTCCGGACATGGGCCGCCGGGCTCATCCGTCCGGAATCCGGTCCGGTCAGCCGACCGGGTTCGCGTGTCGGGCCACTACCTGAGGCAGTTCTGCGTGGTCCGGATCAAGACCACGCCCACGACCATGTTCTTCGACACGAGGAAGATGTAGGACGCCTTGGGGTTGCCCGGCACGGTGGCGAAGGTCCCGTACAACGAATTCTGCTTAAGTTTCGGGTAGGCGGCCCTCAATTGCGCGGGGGTGGAGCCCCTACCGATGCCCTGAGGCGTCTTGACGTTGCCGGGCGCGGAGATCGTGACCACGCCCTGCTTCTTGGAGATGAACACCCCTGCCCGGTCGCCGCCGTACCGATGTCCCTTCAAGTCCCAGGTCGAGCACGTGGTGGGGGCATCGATGTCCTTGCGGACGATCTTCCCGGTCGCCTTGGCCCGCGCGGCGGACATCCCGAGCTTCAGGCTGCCGTACCCGAATGGCCCGATCGTCATCTTCTGGGCTGCGGGGGCAGCTGAGGCGGCGTTCGCGGCGGGCGCGACACCGGCCACGGGAACCCCTCCGGCCAGCGCCATCACGAGTGCCGACCGGCCGATCCGCAGGCCTATGGTCTGTTTCATAGTATTTCCTCCATGATCATGAGTTCCACACCATAGTTCGGGTGCGGGTCCGCTCGTGAAGGATTCACACGATTGACCTCCTCCTGGTGACCGGCGGTCCAGCAGCGCCGCCGCGACACTCCGCCCGCGCGACGTTGTCCACCACGAGGTCCTCGACACGGCCCCCGCTCGGGTCGGTGCCACCAGCCGCAGCACGTCGGCGTTGGCGAAGAACAGCGGCGCGTCGAAGCGGTAGACGATGAGCCCCGGCAGGGTCTCGGCGTCGCGGTATGCATCCAGGGCGGATGTCGATCATCGCAGGACGAAGCCTGGGAAGAGTTCGTCGGCGGGATCGACGACGAACAGGTGCTCGCCGGTCTTGTGGGCGGTCCCGGAGACGACGGGGATGACGGCGAGCCGTCCGTCGGCGGTCACGTGATGGAGGACCCGGGCGTGGAAGCGGGATCCCACGATGGAGTCGTGCACGAGCCGGCGATCGTCGCGCAGGCGGCCGGCGGCACTGAGCATGGCGACGCGGGATGCGGTGCCCGACCCGCAGGGGGACCGGTCGACCTGCCCGTCCGCGAAGATCGTGACGTTGCGCTGGTGCGGGTTGCCCTCGCCGTCGTCGCCCAGGTCGTCATAGAAGATCGTGCCGTAGATGCCGCTGAGCCGTTCGTCGCCGGGGTGCCGGGCGTGCTCGCTGTCGTTGAGCGTCCGCTTGATCTCACGGCCGAGGGCGATGAGCCGGTCGATGTGGCGCGGTTCCACGGCCAGCCCGGCCGCTGAGGCCGCCACGTGCGCGTAGATGGCGCCGCCGTAGGCGATGTCCGCCCGGACCTCGCCGCGCGTGGTCGGCACGGGAACGTTCTCGGCGATCATGTAGCTGGGCACGTTGACGAAGTCGACGCCCGACACCCGGCCGTCTGCGGTGTGCACGCGCGCCGTCACCCGGCCGGACGGCACGTCGATCACGACGTCCGTGACCCCACTGGAGTCGGCCTCGATCAGACCTGACTCCACGGCCCACGTCCCGAGCGCGATCGTGCCGTGCCCGCAGGCGGTGGAGAAGCCGTCCTTGTGCCAGAACAGCACGCCGAACAGCGCCCCGTCGTCGTCGGGCGGGGTGATGAATCCCCCGTACATGTCGGCGTGCCCGCGCGGCTCGAAGCACAGCATCCGGCGCAGCCCGTCGACGGCCGGGTCCGAGATCGCCACGACCCTGCGCTCGGCCACCGCCCCGCCGCCGATGGCGACCGGCGGCTCCGCGACGATACGGAAGGGCTCACCACCGGTGTGGTAATCGACGGTACGGACATCGGATTGCGCCATCGCAAAAGCCCATCTACTAGCAAAACGTGGGTGAGCTGAACGGCCTTTGCCACGAGTCACGCCGGCGGCTCTTCAGTTGCGGCCGTCGTGTCGGCCTTTGCCGGCTACTGCTGGGCAGCGTGAGTCATGAGCCGCGGCGCCGCCGCCATCACACCGTGCCGCGGAGTGGATCGGAGGCGCGCCGTCCCCGGTCTGGTCACGCTATCGGGGGGTCAACACACAGAACTCATGGCCATCGGGATCGGCCATGACCACCCAGCTGACCTCGCCCTGACCGATGTCGATGCGCGTTGCCCCCAGGGAGATGAGACGGTCGACCTCCGCTTGCTGATCGCCGTCGGCGGGTGGAGCGAGGTCGAAATGCAGCCGGTACTTCCCGGTCTTCGGCATCAGTGGCGGACCGCCCCAGGTGATCTTCGGACCGCCGTGCGGCGAGCGAATCGCGGTCTCTTGGTCCTGATCCCAGACCAACGGCCAGCCCAGCGCTTCGCTCCAGAAGTACCCGACCTCCTGCGAACCGTCGCTCGCAAGCGCTCCGATGAATCCGCAGTCGGCGAGGAACTCGTTGCCCGGCTCGATGACGCAGAACTCGTTGCCGTCGGGGTCGGCGAGCACGACATGACCCTCCTCCGGACGTTGCCCGATGTCGATGTGCTGGGCGCCGAGCCCGAGCGACCTCGCCACCGTCTGCTGCTGGTCCTCGAGGGACGTGCTCGTCAGATCGAAGTGCATCTGGTTCTCGCCGGTCTTCTGCTCCTGGGTCGGAAGAAATCGGATCCGGAACCCGGTGTCATCGCTCGGCAGGAGCGCGATGCCGTCGTGGGGGTCGTCGGCCATCTCCCAGTCCAGGACTCCGGCCCAGAAGCGCGCGAGGCGGAGCGGGTCGTTCGCATCGAAGCAGAGCGCGACGAGCTGAGAAGTCATCCCGCATCTCCAATCAGCTGACTCACAGGCGCAGACAGGGCAAGTCCTCCTGGCGCATGACGGAAGCAACGCTAGCCCGATCGAGGACTGCGACGCCAACGCTTATCAGTCAGAGGGCGACGCTTCCGGCGCACGATCGGCAGGCGGCCGGGCGTGATCGACGCCGGTCCGCTCGGCCGGCGCGGCGAGCATCGCCGCCGGCGGATCATCATCGAGAACCTCCGGCACGCTCAGATCGAGCAGGTCGAGATTCTGCGTGAGCAGCGCCCGCGTCCTGCTCGACACGTACGCCGGGCTCGACTTCCGCCGCCGCTCACCTCGGCGACGCCGAAGTGCTCATCATGGCAAGCAATGGCGGGGCCTTGGCCACCGCCGCCGCGCTGCTCCTTATGGCTCAGGGCGTTGGTGGTGTTGCCCGCTGTCGTTCGGGCCGGGGCGGGTCCGTGAGCGGAAGGTGCGGCGGTAGGTGTCCGGCGGCACGCCGACCGTGCGGTTGAAGTGCCGGCGCAGCGTCGTCGCGGTGCCCATGCCGGTGGCCGCCGCGATGGTGTCGACGCTGTCGTCGGTGGTCTCCAGCAACTCCTGGGCGTGACGGATCCGCTGGGTCAGCAGCCATTGCAGCGGGGTGGTGCCGGTCGCCGACCTGAAGTGGCGGCCCAGGTTGCGTGAGCTCATGTTCGCCTGGCGCGCCAGGTCCTCCACGCTCAGCGGGTGATCCAGCCGTTCGATCACCCAGGGGAACAGTTCGGCGAGCGGGTGGTTGTCCGAGGCGGGCACCGGGGTGGTCACGAACTGGGCCTGGCCGCCGTCCCGGTGCGGGGGGACGACCAGGCGGCGGGCGACCGTGTTGGCGATCGACGAACCGTGGTCGAGGCGGACGAGGTGCAGGCACAGGTCCATGGCGGCGGCTTTGCCGGCGGAGGTGAGAACGCGGCCGTTGTCCACGTAGAGGACGTCCGGGTCCACCTTCACCTGCGGGTAGCGGTCGGCCAGGGCTCGGGTGTGCGCCCAGTGCGTGGTCGCTCGCCGCCCGTCCAGCAGACCGGCGGCGGCCAGCACGAACGCGCCCGTGCAGAGGGAGGCCACGCGTGCGCCTGCCTCGTGGGCCGCGCGCACCGCGTCGACCAGGTCGGCGGGTGGGTCCTCGTCGACGTCGGCCCAGCCCGGGATGATCACGGTGTCGGCGCGCGGGAGTTGGTCGAGCCCGTGGTCGGGCTCCAGCTGGAACCGGCCGACCCGTACGGCGCCCGGCCCGCAGACGACGACGCTGTACCAGGGGTCGGCCATGCCGGTCAGGCCGGCCCCGAAGACCTCGTACGCCAAGGACAACTCGAAGTGCAGCATCCCGTCGGTGACGGCCAGCGCGACAGTGTTCACGTCCGGAATTGTACGGGTCTTGGCGTTCCGGACACTCGCGTGGGGCACCCGCCCTCGCCAGGATGTCCGAGACAGATCGCAGCAGATATTGAGCACGGGGGAGAACCATGGGATCGGGACTTACGGTGGCGGTGTTCGGCGCGTACGGCCACACTGGACGCTTTGTGGTGGCACAGCTGCGGGATCGCGGGTTTGTCCCGGTTCTCTCCGGCCGCGACGCCGCCAAGCTGAGGGTGCTGGCGGCGTCCGATCCGGACCTGGACGCCCGCCCGGCGTCGGTCGACGATCCGGCCTCGCTCGACCGCGCACTGGCTGGTGCGGCGGCCGTGATCAACTGTGCCGGGCCGTTCGCCACGACGGCCGCCCCCGTGATCGAGGCGGCACTGCGCGCGGGGATCCCGTATGTGGATGTGGCGGCCGAGATTGAGGCCAACCTTGACACGTTCACGCACTTCACGGACCGCGCCCGCGCCGCAGGAACGGTGATCGTCCCTGCGATGGCCTTCTATGGCGGCCTCGGGGACCTGCTGGCCACCGCCGCGATGGGCGACTGGACGGCGGCCGACGAGGCGCACATCGCGTACGGGCTGAGCAGTTGGCACCCCACCGCCGGGACGCGTGCCGCGGGGGCGGTCTCCCGGCAGCGGCGGGGCGGTCGACGTGTCCGTTACACGAACGGGCGGCTGGAGTACCGCCATGACGACCCGCCGACCCTGGAGTGGCCCTTTCCCGACCCGATGGGCCCTCGGGCCGTCATCGGGGAGTTCACCATGGCTGACGTCGTCACCGTTCCCAGCCACCTGTCCATCCCCGAAGTGCGTACCTACATGACGGTCGAGGCGGCCAGGGATGTGTCGGCCCCGGACGCACCGACGCCGACCGCGGCCGACGAGCGCGGCCGGTCCGCACAGACGTTCCTCGTCGACGTCGTCGTGCGCTCCGGCGGCATCGAACGGCGCGCTGTGGCAAGGGGTCAGGACATCTACGCCGTCACCGCGCCGCTCGTGGTGGAAGCGGTCGACCGTATCCTCACGGGACGGACCAGGACGGTCGGGGTCGCCTCAGCCGGTGAACTCTTCGACGCGCCCGACTTCCTCCGCGCGATGTCCTCGCACATCTCCCTGGAACTGCGCCTTTGACGCGCTCCCCGGAGTGAACGCCGGGCGGGATTCAGCCTGGTGGCATGCTCCGCTACTCGGTGGTACCGTATAGTGGTACTCGATACCACCGAGTACCAGGAGTGACCGAAGAGGACGCACGATGGACAACCTGACGGAGATGCTGAAGGGCACGCTTGAGGGCTGCGTGCTTGAAATCATCGGCAGCGAGGAGACCTACGGGTATGCCATCACGCGTCGGCTGAACGAACTCGGCTTCGCCGACGTCGTCGAGGGGACGGTTTACACCATCCTGCTGCGACTGGAGAAGAACGGGCTCGTCCAGGTGACGAAACGACCGTCCGGGCTGGGCCCGCCGCGCAAGTTCTATGCGCTCAACGACGCGGGGCGCGAAGAACTCGTGACGTTCTGGGCGAAATGGGCGTACATCACATCACGGATCGACAAGCTCAAGGAGGGCGGGAGATGAACTTCTGGGAGACCATTACTGGCAGCGATCTCACCAGGGAATGGAAGGCGTTCGAAGCTCGGGCAGGGGCGTTGCCGGCCGACTACCGGGCGGCGTGGGAGCAGATCAAGGCCCACCTCTTCCCCTACGGGGACTTCACGGGTCGCAACCTGATGCCGCTTCTCGACAATGCTCTGGGGCTGCTCGAAGAGACAGCGGCCGATGGGCAGGGCATTCACGAGGTGCTGGGCGACGACATCCAGGGCTTCTGCGCGGCGCTGGCCGGCGAAGAAGGGGCCCGGAGCCATCGCGACCGGTGGCGCGATCAGTTGAACAGGAACGTCGCAAGGAAATTGGACCGGCTGGGAGGCTGACGTGGGCATCCAAGACATCATCGAGGGCAAGAAGCAGTGGCGGGCGCACCTGGCGCGGGTCAAGGCGCTCCCGCCGGACTACCAGATCGTCTACAAGGAGATGCAGAAGTACTTCTTCAAGATCGGACCGATCGACTTGCCTGACGGGACCCTGCTCTCAGGGATCGTCGACTTCTTCGAGGAGGGCGTCGCGGCCGGCAAGGGAGTCCTGGAACTCATCGGCGACGACGTCGCTGCCTTCTGCGACGACCTGGTCAAGGACTCGCGCACCTACGCGGACATCTATCAGGAGTCCATCAGAGGGGAACCCGGCACGGCCGAGAAGTAACACCCGTCGACCCGGCCCTATACCGCTTGATCAGCGCCGGCGCCTGCATCATCGGCGCATGCACGGTGTCGGTCGACCCGAACTCCAGCGCCTCTTCGACCTGGTGATCGGCGCCGACGGGTCGCACTCCAACACCCTCGGCCTGCGGAGCGCAACCAGGCCCTCGCCACGGAGGGCGGCGGCGTGGTCGCCCCGCGCACCCGGCAGCACCTCGACACGCGGAACGCGATCTTGCGCAGCCGTACGGCGCTGCCGTCCAGCACCGAGGGCCGTGCCGCCCACACCGCCTTCGACCTGCCCGACTACGAACACGCCCTCATGGACGGCGGAACCTGGTAGTGCTTGCCTGGAACTCGACGGGGTCGGGACGGGCCGACGTGCGGCAGGCTGACGCCGATGCGACCGGGGCGTTCTCCCACACCGGCCGGCCGCCGACCAGGGCGCGCCCCGCGGTGGCCTTCCGTGGCAGGTTCATTCCTCTGCTCCAGTGATGGCCGCTGGGCATGGAACGCCCAGGTCAGGCGCCTTCGCGACATAGGTGGAGCGGGCGGGAGATTCTTTCGGTCCGTACCGCAAGAATGCGGCACCGGCTCCGACTTCATGGTGAACGGCGCCTTCGGGGGCGCCGCCCGACCATTGAAGGAGACGGCGCATGAAGTTCATGTTGATCATGCACAACAACCCGCAGATCTGGGACGCGCTGACCGAGGAGGAGCGCAACGAGGTGATGAGCGGCCACGGCCCGTTCATGGAGACCGTCAAGAAGTCCGGGGAGATGATCAGCACCACCGCGCTGGCCGACCCGTCGCAGAGCGCCGTGGTCAGGGTCCGGGGCGGCGTCCCGGCGGTGACGGACGGGCCCTACCTTGAGGCCAAGGAGTACCTCGGCGGCTATTACATGGTGGAATGCGACAGCCGGGAGCGCGCCCTGGAGCTGGCCGCGCTCATCCCGGACGCCGGCGTCGAGGGCCTCGGCATCGAGGTGCGGCCGGTGCTCTTCGCGGGCACGGCCGACGGCTGAGCACACGGTGAAGTTCCTGCTGAATCTCTATCGGAGGGCCGTGGCCCTACCCGGGGAAAGGCTCGACCATGAGGAGTTCCTGGCCACGGCCGGGCAGGCAGGGGAACTGGTCAGCGCTCACGTGTTCGCCGATCCGTCCATCAGCGCCGTCGTATGGGCTCGGGACGGCGTGGTGACCGTGACCGAGGGCCCGTACTCGCAGACCCCGGATCATGTCGCCGGCCAGTACGTGGTCGACTGCGAGAGCCGCGAGCGCGCCGTGGAACTGGCCGCCCTGATAGCCGGCGGTCAGGTCGGCGGCGTGGAGGTGCGGCCGCTGATGGACTCCGCCGGGATGGAGATGTGAGCACGACCGAACGCCTCGGGGACCTGCTGCGCGAACTGGCGCCGCAGGTTCTCGGCCTGCTCCTGCGTCGCCATGGCGGGTTCGAGGAGTGCGAGGACGCGGTCCAGGAGGCGTTGCTCGTCGCGGCGACGCGGTGGCCCGCCGGGGACATCCCGGAAAACCCGCGTTCCTGGCTGGTCACCGTCGCCTCCCGCCGCCTGGTCGATCAGATACGCAGCGAGCAGGCGCGCCGCCGCCGGGAGGTCACCGCGGCGGTACGGGAGGCGCCGGACGCCGCCGTCGCGCCGGCGCCCGGCGAGGAAGGCCCGGGCGCCCGGGACGACACGCTCGCGCTGCTGTTCCTGTGCTGCCATCCGGGGCTGACCCCCGCCTCTCAGGTGGCGCTCACGCTGCGCGCCGTCGGCGGGCTCACCACCGTCGAGGTGGCGCGGGCATTCCTCGTGCCGGAGGCCACCATGGCGCCGCGGATCAGCCGCGCCAAGCAGCGGATCAGAACCGCCGGCGCATCGTTCGAGATGCCGCCGCCCCAGGAGCGGGCCATACGGCTGGACGCCGTCCTGCACGTGCTCTACCTGATCTTCAACGAGGGCTACACCGCCAGCTCCGGACCTGACCTGCACCGCGGCGACCTCACCGGAGAGGCGATCCGGCTCACCCGGATGGTGCACCGGTCCTTGCCGGATGACGGTGAAGTCGCCGCGCTTCTGGCGCTGATGTTGCTGACCGATGCCCGCCGTACGGCCCGCACCGGCCCGGACGGCGGCCTCATGCCGCTGGCCGAGCAGGACCGGAAGCGGTGGGACGCCGCCATGATCGAAGAGGGCGCAGCGCTGGTCACCGACGCCATGTCCGTCTCACCCCTCGGCCCTTACCAGCTTCAGGCGGCGATCGCCGCGCTGCACGTCCAGGCGCCGCGGGCCGAGGACACCGACTGGGAACAGATCCGCGTCCTGTACGGGATCCTCGCCCGGATCGCGCCGAACCCCATGGTCACGCTCAATCACGCCGTCGCGGTCGCGATGACCCGCGGGCCCCAGGCCGGGCTCGAACTGCTGGAGAGCCTGGACTGCGACCCCCGGATCGCCCGCCACCACCGCCTCTACGCCGTGCGCGCCCACCTCCAGGAGCTGGTCGGCGAGTACGCCGCCGCACGGGAGAACTACCTGCTGGCGGCCCGGTGTGCCACGAGCCTCCCCGAACAGCGCTACCTGCGAGACAGGGCAGGCAAGCTAGAGCGATAGCAGCCGGTGAGAGCGCCGGGTGTCCCCGCGCCGGCCATCCGATGGCGACGCGGGGGTCGCGTCTCAGCGGGCGGTGACGGGCAACGGTGCGACCTCGCGGATGACGAAGGCGTAGTTGAGCGCGCCCAGCAGCGCGATGCCGCCGATGACGCACAGCGGCGCGACGAAGGAGCCGGTGGTGTCCACGAGATAGCCGATGAGGATCGGCGTGATGATGCCCGCGAAGTTGGAGGCGAAGTTCTGCAGGCCGCCGATGGAGCCGACGTGACGCGAGCTCGGCGCGACGTCGGCGGGCAGCGCCCAGATGCCGGTGGCGGCGAAGGTGAGGCTGGAGTAGGAGAGTGCGAGCAGCGCCAGCGCCATCCACGCCTCGGGGACCAGCACCGCCAGGATGATCACCGACCCGCCGATCATGCCGCTCACGATGACGGTCTTGCGCACCTTGGTGACCGGGACGCCACGCCGGATGGCGCGGTCGGCGACGTATCCGCCGAGCCAGCCGCTCAGCACCGCGCAGATTCCCGGAAGCGCTCCGAAGAAGCCCAGTTTGAGCAGCCCGAAGCCACGCTCGGTGACGAGGTAGGTCGGGAAGAAGGTGATGAAGAAGTAGATGACGCTGTTCAGGCAGAAGAAGCCCAGCATCATGCCGATGACCGTCCGGTAGCGGAACAGCTTGCGCCACGGCAGGGCGGCGGCGTCCTCGGTGTCGGTGTCCGCCGATCGGGCGCCGCCGGCCCTGATGTAGGCGAGCTCGGCCTCGCTCACCCGCGGGTGCTCCCCGGGGTCGCGGTAGAACCGCCACCACAGGGCCGCCCAGATCAGCCCCAGCGCGCCGATGACGACGAACACCAGATGCCACCCGGTCAGCGCGACGATGGCGGTCACGATCGGGATCGCGATTACGGCCCCCACCCGGGAGCCGGAGTCCCAGATGCCGGTCGCCAGGCCGCGCTCCTGGACGGGGAACCAGGTCGCGACGACCTTGGCGCTGGCCGCCGGCGCCGGGCTCTCTCCGACGCCGAGCAGGAAACGGGCGGCGAACAGGCTCCAGAAACCCCGTGCGGCGGAGGTCAGCATCGTGAACAGCGACCACCACACGGCCGCGATCGTGAACGCCCGGCGGGCGCCGACCTTGTCGACGTACCAGCCCGCGGCGAGCTGGCAGAAGTCGTACGCCCAGAAGAACGCGGCGAAGATCATGCCCTGCTGGGTGGCCGACAGGGTGAACTCCTCGCCCATGAAGGGGAGGGCGACGCCGAGGCTGGACCGGTCGAGATAGTTGATCGACAAACCGGCGAAGGCGAGCCAGATGATCATCCATCGGGTTCGCCCGACGCCGCGTGGAGTCACGGCACTAGTGGGGGTGGGGGTGGGGGCCATCCGAAGTCCTCTGCTGAGCTTTCGAGCTTTGATATTTCCTATAGGATTGCTGCGCCGCAGGTCAAGGGGTTACGCGACCCGGCGGATGTCCATCGCGTCCCGATCCCAGGCGATTCCCAGGCCGGGAACGTCCGGCGCGACCGCGTGCCCCTCCTCGATCCGCATCTCCTGCAGGGTGATCGCTCGCAGCTGGGGGATGTGCTCGACGTACATCCCGTTGGGGATCGCGGCCACCAGGCTGACGTGCAACTCCATCAGGAAGTGCGGGCAGACCATGACGTTGAACGTCTCGGCCAGATGCGCGACCTTCAGCCACGGGGTGATGCCGCCCACCCGTGCCACGTCGACCTGCACGATGGAGGCAGCGCCCCGCTGGAGGTAGTCGCGGAACTGGGCGGGGGAGTACATCGACTCGCCCACCGCGACGGGGATCGAGGTCGAGCGGGCCAGTCGCAGGTGTCCGGCGACGTCGTCGGCCGGCAACGGCTCCTCGAACCAGAAGACGCCTGCCTGCTCGTAGAGCGCCGCCCGGCGGATCGCCTCGGCGGCCGTCATCGACTGGTTGGCGTCCACCATGATGTCCAGGTCCGCCCCGACGGCCTGCCGTACGGCCAGCAGCCGTTCGAGGTCGTGGTGGGCGCGGGGCTTGCCGACCTTGAGCTTCACGCCCGGCCAGCCGGCGTCGCGTGCGGCGACGGCGCCGGTGACGAGTTCGCCGGTGGACAGGTGCAGCCAGCCGCCCTCGGTGTCGTAGAGCGGGACGCGCTCGCGGTGGCCGCCGGCCAGCATCCACAACGGCTCGCCCGCCCGTTTGGCGCGCAGGTCCCACAGGGCGGTGTCGACCGCCGCCAGCGCGAGGGAGGTGATCGCCCCGACGGACGTGGCCCGGGTGGCGGCGAACAGGTCCTGCCACGCCGCCTCCACCAGCCGGGAGTCCCGCCCGATCAGCCGGCCGATGAGGTGCTCGCGCAGCAGCGACAGCACCGCCCGGCCGCCGGTTCCGATGGTGTAGGAGTAGCCGAGGCCGGTGAGGCCGTCGTCGCAGGTCACCTCGACGAAGATGGTCTCCTGCTTCACGAAGGACTGCACCGCGTCGGTGCGGACCGTCTCGACCTCCAGGTCCACCAGGAACGCCTCGGCATTGACGATCGTCGCCACGCCTCACCTCTTTCATAGATCCTATAGGAAATCTCCCAGTAGGATCCTGGGTGAAAGGCCGCCACCCCGTCAAGAGGAAGGCCCAGCATGCCGTCTACGCAGCAGCCCGAGGGCCGTGCAGCGCGCCTACCCCGGCGGCAGATCCTCACCGACGAGGTCTACGAGACGCTCAAAGCAATGATCATGAACTCGGAGATCACCGCAGGGGCGCGTGTCAACATCGACGCGCTCGCCCGCGACCTGCGGGTCTCCCAGACGCCGCTGCGCGAGGCCCTGGCCCGGCTCGAATCCGACGGGCTGGTCACCAAGGCGGCGCTGAAGGGCTACTCGGTCTCCCAGGTCCTCACCCGCGCCGAGTTCGAGGACCTGTACGAGCTGCGCCGATTGCTCGAACCCTGGGCCGCCGCCCGGTGCGCCGAGCGCGCGGGCCGCGCGGGCCGGGCGAGGCTCCAGGCGGAGATGTCCTCGTGCCGGGAGCCCGCCCCCGCCGGCGGTTACCAGAGTTACCGCCGGATGACCGAGCACGACCAGCGCTTCCACGGTCTGATCACCGAGCTGGCGGGAAACCGCGCCGTCCAGGCGTCCTTCGAGCGGACCCACTGCCACCTGCACCTGTTCCGGATCTCCTACGCCGACCGGCTCGGCACGCAGACCCTTCTGGAGCACCACCGCATCCTCGACGCCCTGCTCGCCGGCGATCCCGAGCAGGCCGCGGCGGCCATGCTGGCGCACCTCGACGCCTCCCGCGCCCGTCTGTCCGCCCACCTGCCGTGACACCGGCCGCACGCGTGCTCGGCCCACGGTGTCCAGAGGCGTAGGTACTCCAGCCGCACTTCTTGCTCTGATCAAGGCTCACGCCTTGGCCGCGCGGAAATCGTCTTGTTCCCCGGCCAGGCGTTGAAGGCCTGCGAGTTCCACGCGATAGGAGGAGGCGTATCAACCCGGCCGAGGTCGAGCGCCTCGGAGGGCCTGCCGTCGCGCAGCTGTGCCGTACGACCGGAGGTGGCCTCCAGAACCCGGTGCCCGGAAGCCGCCCGGCGTACCGGTTCAAGCAGCATACCGTCGGTATACCGCCGATCCGTAAAATGCTCCGCCGAGCGAGTACCCAAATCTACAAGGTGAGGCAGGCATGGTGCTGGCAAGACCCGGCCGAGGCGCGGCGAGCAACCGGTGTGCCCTGGCGGTAAGCATGTGCGTCATCCTGCTGATGCTGGCAGCGGCCGTCACCGTCCCAGAATCTGCGTTGGCTCGGTCAGCTAGTTTGAGCTCGTATGACCAAGTAGTCCTCTCGGACCGCCCGGTCGCGTACTGGCGGCTGTCGCACCCGTCGCGCGGCAAGGAGACCGACCAGACCGGCAATGATCACGTCGGCACCTTCCGCGGCGTCACCAGTACGGTGAGGCTCCCGAACCAGGACGGCGCGTCGGTTTTCAACGGGTCGTCGGGATACTTCCAGGTGCCCAGCGCCAAGCAGTTCCACATCTCCACCAAGGGCAAGTTCACCGTAGAAGCGTGGATCATGCCGCAGACGCTGCAGTTCGCCAAGCAGGAGCAGACGGGCTACGTCTACTTCATGGGCAAGGGCACAAAATCGGGCGCCGGGGGAGACCGCGAATGGGCGGGCCGCATGTACTCCAAGACGAACACCGAGAACCGTCCCAATCGCATATCCGGCTACGCCTGGAACCTTGACGGCGGCTACGGAGCCGGGGCGTACTTTCAGCAGTCGGTGAAGGTCAACCAGTGGATCCATTACGCGATCACCTATGACACCGCGGAGGGCAGTTACGGGAAGGTGCGCATTTACCGGAACGGCGTGCTCGCGGGTACCGACCACCTGGCCTACCGCCCTGGCACGGGCGACGAGGTCATCGTCAAACCCAAGCCAGGATCCGCCCCCGTCCGTGTCGGCACTCGGGACGGGAAGTCGTACTTCAAGGGGGCGATCGGAAAGTTCGCCATCTATGATCGCGAACTCTCGGAAACAGAGCTCAGATCACACTATGCCGCGATGACGGGATCGAGTCCGCAAGGCCCGGATTTCAATTCGGATGGCGTGGGTGACATCTTCTCGGCCGCCACCGGCACTTTGAACATCTGGAACGGCAGGGGCGCCAACAACTTCACCAGCCGCATCGAGGTCGGCGCCAACTGGGCGGCCTACAGCAAGCCCATCGGTGGCGACTTCAACGGCGACGGCATCGGTGACCTGATGGCCGTCAAGGATGGCGTCCTCCACATCTGGAACGGCAAGGGCAGCAACAACTTCACCAGCGCCATCGCCCTCGGCGCGGGCTGGACCCAGTACGCCGCCACTTTGATGTCACTCGGCGACATCAACGGCGACGGCCACACCGACATCGCCGCAGTCGCCAACGACCACCTGCAAATCTGGAACGGCAAAGGCGCCAACAACTTCTCCAACCACATTGAGGCCGGCGCCAACTGGGAGGCCTACAGCAAGCCCATCGGTGGCGACTTCAACGGCGACGGCATCGGTGACCTGATGGCCGTCAAGGATGGCGTCCTCCACATCTGGAACGGCAAGGGCAGCAACAACTTCACCGGCGCCATCGCCCTCGGCCCGGGCTGGACCCAGTACGCCGCCACTTTGATGTCACTCGGCGACATCAACGGCGACGGCCACACCGACATCGCCGCCATCGCCAACGACCACCTGCAAATCTGGAACGGCAAAGGCGCCAACAACTTCACCAGCCGCATCGAACTCGGTCCCGGCTGGACGCAGTACTTCTAAAAGGTGTCCCGCTCGAAATGGGATTCCGCCCGGCACGCTCGGCTTCGGCATCCACTTCACGCATGCGCAGTTCGGGCGACGGGTCGGCGACGGGGGACACCCATGACGGTCGTTGCCCAAAGGTTGCTGGGCAAAGGCTCAGGGCGGGTGGTCGATCGCCGGGCTGGTCTGTATCGAACCGGGGATGCGCACGAGGCGGTCACGCCGGTGACCCTGCCCGGCTGAGCGCGGCCCGGTCGCACCCCTGGCGCTGGTCCCGCCCGTCGGCATACCGGAGGACCGCGCCGAAAGTCGGCAAGGCGGGACCGAGTCTCACTCCAGGGGCAGGGGGCGGCGTGGCACGGGCGCAGTGTGGATGAGAGACGTGGTCGTGTGACCGTACGGGGTGAACAGGTCGAGGATCGGTTCGAGCTCGTTGACCGCCCGCAGGTGCATCGTGAAGTAGAAGCAGTCGTCGCCGGTCATTCTGTAGCATTCGACGATCTGGGGAACCTCCTGGGCGATCTTGGAGATGCGTTGGAGTTCCCGGATCGCCGGGCGGATTCGAACCATCACTGTGACCGGAAAGCCCAGGGCCCGCGGGTCGACCTCGGCGCGATAGCCGGTGATCACTCCGGCCTCCTCCAGCCGCTGCACCCGGTCGGCCACCGCGGGGGCTGACAGGGCGACCCGGCGGCCCAGCTCGGCGAAGCTCACTCTGGCGTCGACCTGCAGCTCGGCGAGAATACGAAGGTCGAGGGCGTCGATTCCCTTTGGTTCGTAGGTCCGCTCGGGTCTGATCTTTCGATTCGCCATTCTCCTAAATTACGGGTTGGCCGACGATGGCATCATGCCGCCTACCGGCCCTCGCGCTGTCCTCTCCGCGGCGCCTCCATGGACCTACTTCATCGGGAGCGCCGTCTTCCACTACCTCGGCCCGGCCTTCGCCGTGCTCCTGTTCAACAGGCTCGCCCCGCTCGGGGTCGCGGCATTGAGGATCTGGAGCGCAGCACTTGTTCTCGCGCTCTGGCGTCGCCCCTGGCGAACCCTCGCCCGGCTCGACGCCGAGGGGCGTCGTACGCTCACCGCCTGGGGCGCGGTGCTCGCGGCCATGAACGTCTGTTTCTATCTGGCGATTGAACGCGTACCCCTGGGAACCGTCGCCGCGATCGAGTTTCTGCCGGTCATCGTGCTGGCCGCGCTCGGTGCCCGTACGGCACGTAACCTCGTGGCACTCGTGGCAGCCGTCGGCGGTGTCTACGTGCTGACCGGCATCCGGCTGGCCGGGGAGCCGCTGGGGTTGGTGTTCGCCTTCGCCAACGCGGTGCTGTTCGCCGCCTACATCGTGCTGGCCCACCGTACGGCTCGGCGTCTGCGCGGCATCAGCGGCATCGACGGGCTGGCCGCCGCCATGCTCATCGCCTGCGTGTTCGTCGCGCCGGTGACCGTTTGGCAGGCCGCTCCCGCGGTGATCGACCCAGTCACACTCGCCGCAGGGATCGGGGTGGGGATCTGTTCGTCTGTGATCCCGTACGTGTGCGATCAACTCGCCATGGCACGCATGGCTCGGTCCACGTACGCGTTGCTGGTGGCGCTGCTTCCGGCCGCGGCGACGGTGATCGGCATCGTGGTGCTCCGGCAGCTCCCCTCACTCGCCGAGCTCGCCGGAGTCGGGCTCGTGGTGCTCTCAGTCGCGCTCCATCGGGAACTTCGGCCTCTTCCAGCCGCGGTGAAGACCACGCTCTCACAAGAAGGTAAGGCGAAATGCGATACATGAAGCTGGGCTCGTCGGGACTGCAGGTCTCCCGGATCTGCCTGGGCATGATGACGTACGGAGATCCCGGTTCCTGGGCGTGGATGCTGCGTGAGGACGCGGCCGAGCCGATCGTACGGCGCGCGGTCGAGGCCGGTGTGACGTTCTTCGACACCGCCGACATGTACTCCGACGGCGCGAGCGAAGAGATCACCGGGCGGCTGCTCAGCAAGCTCTTCGCGCGCCGCGACGACTACGTTCTCGCGACGAAGGTCTACTTCCCGACGGGGCCGGGCCCGAACGACCGAGGGCTGTCCCGCAAGCACGTGCTGGCCGCCATCGACGCCTCGCTGACCAGGCTTGGAACCGACTATGTCGATCTTTACCAGATTCACCGCTGGGACTACGAGACGCCGATCGAGGAGACCATGGAGGCCCTGCACGACGTGGTGCGGGCCGGCAAGGCACGCTACATCGGGGCCTCCAGCATGTACGCCTGGCAGTTCGCCAAAGCGCAGCACACTGCTCAGACGGCCGGCTGGACCAGGTTCGTGTCGATGCAGAACCACTACAACCTCGTGTACCGGGAGGAGGAGCGGGAGATGATCCCGCTCTGCCTGGACCAGGGGGTGGGCGTCATCCCGTGGAGCCCACTGGCACGCGGACTGCTCACCGGGAGCCGCCACCGCGACAGTCAGCCGCGCACGGTCCGATCCGGCAGCGACCCGCTGGCCGACAGCATGTACGAGGACGCGGACTTCGACGTCGTCGACGTGGTGCGTGCGGTCGCCGGCGAACGAGGCCTGCCACCGGCGCAGCTCGCGCTCGCGTGGCTACTCGGAAGGTCGGGGGTGAACGCGCCGATCGTCGGGGCGAGCAAGGTGGGTCATCTGAGCGACGCGATCGCGGCGGTGGACGTGTCCCTGAGCGAAGAGGAGAAGGCCCGGTTGGAGGCCCCTTACCGGCCACACCAGATCATCGGGCACTCTTGAACGGGGCCTTGGCGGCGGCCGAGACCTCGTTGGCGTCTTTCGATGCCGCCAGCCGTTCCGTTGCCGATCAAGCCCCTGCTCGCGGCGGCCCCCGGGGGACGTCGCGAGCAGGGGGCGGGCAGCGTGCTTACGCACCCATGGAGATGCCGAACTCCGCTTCGATGATCTTGAACATGGGGTCCCAGGTCTTCCATTCGGTGTTGGTGTGGACGGCGATGGTGTGTCGGCCGTCGGGGGTGCCGACCGCGAAGAACCAGGATCCCCAGAGGCTGCCGCCCACGCCGCGCAGCGTCCGGCCGCCCGTCGCCTGCTCGTCGAACTCGAACAGGCCGAGGCCGTAGCGGGCGTGCGGCATCCAGTGAGCACCCTCGGTGGAGACCGTGGTCCACATCTGCCGGTGCTGGGCCGGCGGCAGCAGGCTGCCGCCGGCCATCGCGCTGATGAAGCGGATCATGTCGCCGGTGGTGGAGACGACATTGCCGGCCGACCAGGCCGGGGAGGAGTTGAACTCGGTGACGTCCAGGGGCGGGAGGCCGGGCTCCTCGATCATCGATTCCCAGTTCTCCGAGGTGACCGCCGCCGGGTCGGCGCCGTCCTTGAAGAACAGGTTGGAGTACGCCCGCGGGTGCGGATCGGGGTACCCGGTGTCCTGGGCGGGGCGTACGCGGGTGTGGGTCAGGCCGAGCGGCTGGATGACCCTGCGCGCGACCTCCTCGGCGTAGCTGCTGCCGGTGAGCTTCTCGATGATCGCCCCGGCGAGGTAGAAGCCGCCGTTGGCGTACTCGAAGCGTTCGCCGGGCTCTCCGACCGGCGGCTGGGACACCGCCACCCTCAGCAGTTCCTCGGTGGTGAAGGTGTCGAAGCGATGCTTGACGAACCCGGAGCGGGTGGCGTAACGGTGGCTGATCTCCGGTGCCAGGCCGGTGGCGAACAGGCCACTGGTGTTGCTGAGCAGGTGCCTGATGGTGATCTTGTTGCCGTCGTAGCCGTTGACGTCCAGTGCGCCGGGCAGGTGTGCGTTCACCGTGTCGTCGAGGCTCAGCCGGCCCTCGGCCTCCAGGGCCAGAAGTACGGCGGCGGTGAAGGCCTTGCCGCTGCTGCCGGTGTGCATGTGCTCCCCCGGCCGACGCGGGGAGCCGGTCTGGATGTCGGCCACGCCGGCGGTGCCGAACCAGGTCCGGTCGCCGTCCTTGACATCGGCGACGATGCCGGGGATGCCGACCTCGGCCACTGCCCAGTCGAGCACCTGCTGCACGTTCTCGTTCGTTGCCATCGCACTGCCTTTCGGACGTTTCTTCCGTACGTCCTCCACGATGTCCGGCGGCTCTGACAGGCGGCTTATAACGCTCTTCCAGCCGGCACCGGCTTGATGTAAGGGGGTTATCAGGACGGCGGATGCGCATGGTGGCGGGCACGACTCGGGACCGAGCTCCTCCCGGCCGGCTGTGACTCACCGGTGCTTGATCGGGTTCCTTGCCCGTTAGCCTGTTGAGCATGCGGATTGCGGTGCTGGGGCCGGTCCGGGCCTATGCCGACGACGGCGCGCCGATCGATCTCGGCGGCACCAGGGTTCGCGCGCTGCTGGCCCGGCTGGCACTGGCCGGGGGCGAAGTGGTATCGGTCGATTCGCTGCTCCACGGCCTGTGGGGGGAACGCCCGTCCGGGGACACCGTCAACGCGTTGCACGCGCTGGTGCATCGGCTGCGCAGGGCCCTGGGCGGGGCCGGGGTCGTGGAGACGGTGGCCGGCGGGTACCGCCTGCACGTACGCACCGAGCACGTCGACGCGGTCCGGTTCGAGGAGCTGGCGAAGCGGGGCGCTCGCGAACTGGCCGCGGGCGCCGCGCAGCGGGCGGCCTCGCTGCTGCGCGATGCGCTGGGGATGTGGCGGGGAGACGCGCTGGCCGATGTGCGCGATATCCCTTTTGCCGGTACGGCCGGCGCGCGCCTGGACGAACTGCGCGTGGGGGCCGCCGAAGACCGCTTCGAGGCGGAGTTGCGGCTTGGGCGCCATGGCGAGATCTTGGCCGATGTGGAGGCGGCGGCCGCGGACCATCCGCTGCGGGAACGCCTGGCCGGGCTGCGGATGCGGGCCTTGCATGCGGCGGGCCGCCAGTCCGACGCGCTGGCCGTGTTCGCGGAGGTCCGCGGCACGCTCGCCGAGGAGCTGGGCGTCGACCCCTCCGAGGAACTGCGGAAGACGCACCTCGCCGTGTTACGGGGTGAGCTGGAGATCCCCGAGGCGGAACAGGCTCGGCCGGAGGCGGTGCGAGGACGTCTGCCGGCCCAGCTGACCAGCTTCGTCGGCCGGGAGGAGGAGCTGAGGTTGCTGGCCGGGTTGCTGGAGACCTCCCGGCTGGTCACCGTCGTGGGGCCCGGGGGAGTGGGCAAGACCCGGCTGACCGTGGAGGCGGCGAGCCGGCATCGGGCCCATCGGCGCGGCCGGGTCTGGCTCGTCTCCCTGGCCGGGGTGAACACGGCCGACGGGCTGCCGGAGGCGGTGCTGGGCACGCTCAGCGTCGCCGACGCCCAGCCGTCGGGCACGCCGTTGGAGCGGGTGGTCAATCTGCTTGCCGGTGGTGAAGGCGTGCTGGTGCTGGACAACTGCGAACAGATCTCCGGACCCGTCGCGGAGTTCGCCGGGCATCTGCTGGAGCGCCAGCCGTACCTGAGCATTCTGGCCACGAGCCGGGAACCGCTGGAGGTCATGGGTGAGGCGCTGTGCCGTCTGGGCCCGCTCGACCTGCCGCCGGCCCACGCCGATCCCGTTCGCGCCCGCGAATCGGCCGCGGTGCTGCTGTTCCTCGATCGGGCGGCAGCCGTACAGCCCGGCTTCGTACTGGACGCGCCCACGACAGGGCCGGTGGTGGACATCGTGCGCCGGCTGGACGGGCTGCCGCTGGCCTTGGAGCTGGCCGCGGCGCGACTGCGGACCATGGGCGCCGACCAGATCGTCCGGCGGCTGGATGATCGCTTCCGGCTGCTCAGCACCGGCAACCGGACCGCCCAGCCCCGCCAGCAGACCCTTCATGCGGTCATCGAGTGGAGCTGGGATCTCCTCACCGATCAGGAACGGACGCTGGCCCGCCGAATGTCGATATTTCCGGCGAGAACCGGTATCGCGGCGATTGGGGCGGTCTGTTCGGATGAGACGCTTCCCGCGGGCGAGGTCATCTATCTGCTGGACTCCCTGGTCGACAAGTCCATCGTGGAGCGGGCCGGCGACGGGTATCGGATGCTGGAGACCATCCGAGCCCATGCGGCGGAGAAGCTCCGGCTCGCGGGGGAAGACAAAGCCGTCCTGCACAGACTCACGCGGCACTTCGCCGACCTGGCCGAGGAACACGAGCCGCTGCTGCGGTCGGACCAGCAGGTGGAGTCGCTGCGGCTGTTCGAGGCCGAGTACGACAACCTGATGTACGCCCTGCAAACGGTCATCGACGGCGGCGACGCCGAGGCGGCGGCCCGGATTCTCGGGCCGCTGTACTGGTACTGGGTCATGCTCCGCTACGACGGTCGGGCCGATGCCTACGTGTCCAGGGTCCTGGAGTTCGGCGACGCGCTGCCCGCGGACGCCCGGGCCGCGTTCACCGCGTTTCACCTGGTGGGCGGCGAGGGAGGGCCGATCACCGACCCCGCGCGGCTGCGCGCGCTCATCGACGACTGCGCGCGCACGGGTGCGCTGCGGCGTTATCCGATGCTGCTGACGATGGCGCTGGTGATGGCGGCGATACTCGGGCTGGATGAGCTGATCGATCGGGAGATCGCCCGGGTGCGGAGCGGCTCGGACCGTTGGGCGATCGCCTGCACCTTCGTGATGGAATTCGTGCGGTGGCGCGAACGGGGCGACTGGGAGGGCTCCGCAACCGCGATGGCAGCGGCGTTGCACGCGTTCGAGGAGGTGGGCGACCGATGGTGGACGGCGAAGGTGCTGTACGGCATGGCGCGGATCCACGCCTTCCGCGGTGAGCACGACGAGGCGATCGCCGCCTATGAGCGCAGCATCGCGATGGCCACCGACCTCGGCTCGCAGGATGAGGTCTCAACCCGGCTCGGTCTCGCCACCGCACGCATGCGCGGCGGCGACCTGAAGGGCGCCCGATACGACATCGAAACCGCCGAACGAGCGGTCTGGGAGCGCGGTCAGCCCATGCTGGAGATCGAGGTCCTGGACAGCCTGGCCGAGCTGTACCGTCGCTCCGGAGAGGTCGAACGCGCAGGTCAAGAACTCGACCGGATGGAGACGCTCGCCCGCAAGCTGCCCCTCCAGGCCGAGACGATGCAGAACCAGCTGGTCCCCGCCAGGATGGCGAACCTCCTCACCGCCGGGGACGCCGTCCGCGCACGCCAGCTGCTGCCCCGCGCCGTCCAAGCGGCGCAGGCGAACATGGACGCCCCCTCGGCCGCTCAACTCCTGGCCCGGCTGCTGTTCCTGGAGGGTGATCCGGCCGGTGCGGCCACCGCGCTCGGCCTGAGCCAGGCCATCCGCGGCACCTTCGACCACGGCGACACCGAACTGCGCTCCCTTGCGGAGACGCTCGCGGAACGGCTCGGCCGTACCGAATACGACACCGCCTACCGCCAAGGCGCCGCCATGACACCACACGAGGCCATCGACCGGCTGACAAAGCTGCGCGTATAAGGCCGCGGGCGGGCATCGTCGTGGGCCAAGCAACCGCGATCTCCAACTACAACGGGGTCAACGACTACATCCGCTTCGGCAGGAGAATCGCTGTGAGCTAGATCACGGTTGAGGTTGACCTTGGGTCAGGGTGGAAGCTCGTCGCAGCGGCACGACGCCGACCGGACATAACAGATTTAACGGAGCAAATCACCATGCCCATCAGCCTTTCCGACCAGGACATCACGGCCGAGATGGCCCGCAAGATCACCGCCGGGGTGGCCACTGCTGACAGTGGGGCGGTTGCTGCCGGGCAGGATCGCCCGGAGCTGCAGAAGGCGATCGAGGAGATCGTCGATTCCGGTTTCGTCGGGGTGTCGCTGCGCGTGCACGATGAGCGGGGCGAGTGGGTCGGCAGCGCCGGGGCGGCCGAACTGGGCGGGGCCGCGAAGCCGCCGACGAACGGGCATGTCCGGATCGGCAGCAACACCAAGACCTTCACCGCGACCCTGGTGCTGCAACTGGTGGCCGAGGGCAAGGTCGAGCTGGACACCCCGGCGGCGGACTACCTGCCCGAGTTCGGGCTGGACGAGCGGATCACGGTGCGGATGCTGTTGCAGCACACCAGCGGGGTGTTCAACTTCACCGGCGAGGTCTACGACGACGGGACGTTCGCGCCGGGGATCCCCATCCCCTACAGCACCACGGGCAAAGAGTGGCTGGACGACCGGTTCAAGACCTACCGGCCGCAGGAGCTGGTGGAGCTGGCGTTGTCCAAGCCGCCGCGGTTCGAGCCGGGGACGGGCTGGAGCTACTCCAACACCAACTACGTGCTGGCCAGGCTGCTGATCGAGAAGGTCACCGGCCGTTCGGTCGCCGCGGAGATGCAGCGGCTGATCCTGGGGCCGCTCGGGCTGTCGGGCACCGTGGTGCCGGACGCCTCGCCGGAGATCCCCGAGCCGCACGCCCACGCCTACTACCGGTACGAGGAGGACGGCGAGCAGAAGACGATCGACGTCACCCGCCAGAACCCCTCCTGGATCTCCAGCGGCGGTGACATGATCTCGACCACCCAGGACCTGCACACGTTCATCTCCGCGTTGCTGGGCGGCAAGCTCCTGCCGGCCCCGCTGCTGGCCGAGATGTGCACCCCGCACCCGACGGGCATCCCGAACATGGACTACGGCCTGGGAGTGTTCGTGGTGAACACGGCCGGCGGCGGCACCGTCATCTCCCACAACGGCGCCGCCGTGGGCCACGCGGCGCTGATGTACAGCACACCCGACGGCAGCAAGACCCTGACCGCCGCGCTGAACTGCGTGGACGACGCCGACCTGTCCATCGCGACAGCATTCCAGAACGCCCAGCAAAGGCTCGTCAACGAGGTGTTCTGCGGTGGGCAGGCCGATCCGGCTCAGCCGACGGACTGAGCACCTGTGACCCGTGCGCCTCGAGGGGCGACCCCTTCCGGTCGTGCATCAGGTAGAACGTGAACCGGGGCCACGCCGAGCTCAACGGGCTCGGCGTGGCCCGTCCATATGCTCGGCTGTGATGCGCGTAGTCGCCGGGCTCGAGCACAAGGCAGGCTGGGCAGATGAGGAACGGAGTCACGATCGGGCAGGCGGCGGCATTCGTCGGCGTCACGGTGAAGACCGTGCGGCACTACCACAAGCTCGGCCTGGTCGAGGAGCCGGAACGGGACAGCTCCGGCTACCGGCGGTACGGATCGGCCGATCTGTTGCGGCTGGTGCAGGTCCGGACGCTGGCCGCCGCCGGGGTGCCGCTGGCCGAGATCGGGCCCCTGCTCGACGCCGATGCCGCGCTGTTCGCCGCCGCGCTCGCCGACGTCGAGCGGCAGCTCACCGAACGGATCGAGGAGTTGATCGCGCGGCGTGACACGCTGCATCGGCTCGCCGATGGTGACCGGGCTCTGCTGCCCGACCGCGCTGTGGCGCTGCTGGAGCGGATGCTCGGCCGCGGATTCCCCGCGGACGAGGTGGCGGCCACCAGGGAGGGCTGGGTGCTGGCCAAGGCCCTGGTCCCAGAAGGCTTCGACGACTACCTCACCCATTTCGAGCACGCCCTCGAAGACACCCGGCTCGTCGCCTTGGCCAAGCGCACAGCCGAAGCCGCGGCCTGGGAACCGGACGACCCCCGCATCGCCGAGCTCGCCACCGCCGCGGCCGACCACTACCTCGCCAACCCCGCACTGCTGAAGACCGTGACCGGCCTGCAAGCCCGCACCGAGGCCGCGACCCGGTACACGCTGATCGCCCACCACGGCGAAGAGCAGACGCCGGCCGCTTCGCGGCTGGCCGCGCTTTTCGAGACCAAGCTCCGCGCCGCCGGCATCCACATCCCCAGACCAGACTCCCACTGACCGCCCCGAGCGCAGCGCCTTCACGGTCACGTGCTGACCTGGGATCGCGACTGGCGGCACCGGCCCGGCCTCGTGCCGAGCGAACCGTCGGCGGCGGGTTGACTGATGGCGTCACTGGGCGATCACCCTTCTGGAGTTCGCCCCCGGCGAGCCGGGGCGTTACACGACTGACACATTCCGGCCGTTGGCGTGTCTTCTTCGTTAACGGTTAACCAGCACGTGGATCGCGGGAAGGCAAACCTCTATCGGTCGTCCTCGGGTTTGGTTCCGTGACAGGTCCGGCCGCCACCGCAGCGTCCGGGTCGTCATCGGTCATCGAGAGGGGGTTGATGGTGACCCGGCTGGAGTCGCCGTCGGGTCTCACGCCCTGACCCGCGGCTCATTGCCCCGTGAGGTGAGTCTGGGCGGCCTGGGTCAGCCCGTTCGGCACGCATCCGGAGTTGCTGGTCACGGTCCTCATCGAAGGACTGTGACCAGCAATGACGCAACCGACCTAGCGGAGGCGCGCGCTGGGGGACTCCACCGTCTGCTTGAAGATGCTCAGGCCGTGGTCCATTACGGCGCTCATCGGGATGGTGAGGTCGTCCGGTTGCACGTCGTGGATCCATACGAACCGGCTGCGGCCGTCCCCGTGGGAGACGACTTGCATCGACGCGTTGTCGTGTGTCGGCTGCATGGTGTCGCCGATGACGGAGAAGACGAGCCGACGCCTCTCCTCGTCGAGCGTGATGAGCCGCTCACGCGCCACGGTTCCGTCGGCGAACGTGACGACCCTGACGTCCGGCTCGTCGAGCCGGCTGTCGGTTACCAAGCCCGGAACCATCCGGACGGGCCCGTCGGTGAAGTCGCCGATGATCGCCCATACGTCCGCGGGGTCGGCTTCGATGATGATCTCTTTGTGCACGGTGGCCATGTCTTGCCTCTTCTGTAGTGGTGGGAAACCGACGGCGCGAGCCCCGGGCACGTCTAAGTGGCGACGACGCAGAACTGGTTGCCCTCGGGGTCGGCCAGCACGACCCATCCGCCGTCATCGAAGCGCTGCACTTCGGTCGCGCCGAGGGCCCGAATCCGGTCGACCTCGCCTGCGAGGTCATCGGTGAACAGGTCCAGGTGTAGCCGGTTCTTGCCCTCCCGGCCTTCGGGCACGGCCTGCAGGGACAGGCTCACGCCGCTCTTGTCTGAGTCCTCCAGGTAGGTGGTGCCCTCGTCCGTGGAAGCAACCTGGTATCCGGTGACCGCTTGCCAGAAGGCGGTGCCGCCTGCCAGGTCGTTGGTGTCGATGCAGATGTTGCCGATGTTGACGCTCAACGGTGAACCTTTCTGATCTAACTGACGTAGGCGTTACGTCGGTTACGTACCTTACCATCGTCGATAGCTGGTTAGAATTGAGGCATGGCGAATGAGCGTGCTGCGTCGGACAACCTCGTGGCTGCACCGGCGCCGATGCCGTTGTGTGTGATCGAGGAGTTCATCAACACTCGCCGCCGGGACAGCGACGAGATCGGAACTCCGCAACAGCTGGCGGAGTGGTTGCGCGCCCGCGGTTTGATACCTGGCGACGCGGTGGTGAACGCTGAGCAGCGCGACCGTGCCGGATGGATACGCGAGGGACTGCGCGCGCTGATCGCCGAGAACAACGCCGAGCCGGTCTCGAGCCCACGTCCGGACGGCCTCGACCCCGCTGCCCGCGCCGAACTCGCCGAACTCGCTCGCGACTTCCCGCTGATGCTCGACGTGACTGTGCTTCCGCCCCGGCTGGTGGCCCGCGCCCTGATGCCCGTGGATGCGGCGCTGGCCGGGCTGCTCGCCGTCGTCGCCGAGGCCGTGGCGGCCGGCACGTGGACGCGGCTCAAGGCCTGCCGGGAGCCGAGCTGCCGGTGGGCCTACTACGACTACTCCCGCAATCGGCGCCGGACCTGGTGCTCAATGGACATTTGCGGGAACCGCGCCAAAGCCCGCGCCTCTCACCATCGCAAATCCACCGCGCGCCCTTGATCGCGAGCCGGCCCCACGCGCGGATCAGCGTAGGCGCGCGGCGGCACTCTGGCGGCTGTCACACACGCGCCAGCGCGAGCGGCGCTGTGCCGGCCCACACGATGGTTGATGCCATCCTCGACGTCCGCTCGATGGTCGTTCGCATGGCGGGATTGGGATCAACACCCCTGCTGACGGGCTCGTACGGCGCGCCTGTCGTGCTGGCCGGCGGAGATGACGCGACGTGCGAGGAGCTCAGCGCACAGGTGCCGCAGGCCGTCACCCGGCGGTGAGTAGCCCGCACCCCTTCTCGCGAGCGGTGCGTCGCACTCGGTCGCTCGTCTGACGGGCGAGTTCCGGTCTCACCTGTCAGGGTCGAAGATGGGCCTGTTCTCCCCGCCTGCCACCAGCTCGTCGTCGGGCACGCCGATGTTCTGGCAGGCGGTTAGACGCCACTGGCCGTCTTCCTTCGCCATGATCCACAGCGGAGAGCCCACGTCCGGTCCGTCGGGTGTCTGGTATATCTGGCGCAGCTTGACGGCGGCGACGTCGGGGCGGATGAACAGCACGTGTTCCAGCTCGAACGTGATCGTCAGGCCCTGCATCCCACCGGGAAGCACCTGGTACGTGAATGTCGAGATCTCATCGAGGCCGTAGAGGCGCTTGCCACCGCCCGTCGTCCAGATCGCATCGGGCCGGAACAGGCGGAGGAACTCGTCGGGAAGCTCGTTGTTCTGGGCGTGCTCGACCGTGGCGACCACCTGCTTGATCGCGTCGATCTCGGCCTCGCGTGTTTGTGGATCGATGTCCGTTGCGCTCATGAAGATAACTCTGGAACATCAAGCAAACTTGAGGTCAAGGGCCGAGTGGGAGCCGTTCTCGGTTGCGCCCTGGGTGGCCTCATCGGGGCCATTCTGAGCATCCAGCGCGAAGGGCGCTCGCTGCATAATGACAAATGGTGATATGTGCCGGACGATTATCGGAATCTCGCGTCTTGCCTGATGGGAGGGCGTTTACCTGGCAATAGAGTGCGGGATGATTTCTTCATCCAAGGGAAACTCTTGAAACGGGAAAGGAATTCCCATGTCCGGAAGAAATGTGCATGCGGTGGCTCTCGCTGAGCCGACGGCGGCCGAGCGGGGCGAGGTGTACGCGCTGATCGGCGCCGGGGAGGTGCCTCACTGTCCCCCGCCGGGGTCGGAGAAGGGCATCCCTGTGCTGGTGGTCGCACTGCTGCTGTCGGCCGACCCCCAGCAGGACGAGCCGGTCGAGGACGCCTTCGGTGGCGCGCTGCAGAACCTGGCGTGCGCGGTCGCGTTCTGAGGCCGATGCCGACCACGCCGGCTCCGGGTACGGTGGCGCCCGCCGTCCACCTGCTGGCAGGCGCGCTGAGACGAGCGCTGCTGGAGGAGGGCGGCGGGTTCCGGCTGGCACGCGTCCTGCCAGGTCGCGAGGACTCCTGCGCCGGGCTGGCCGCTGTGCGGGTGCTGGGTGCCGACGCGCTCGCGCCGTTCGTGGTGAAAGGGCTCGCCCTGCCGGCGCAGGACGCGGCACTGATCCGGGCTGCGGTGCGGGCTCACCCCGCGCCGCAGGAGCCCGAGCGCCAGGTCCTGCTCTGGGGGATCAGAGACGCGGCGCTGGTACGCGGGCTGGCCGTGTCGGGGGTGGACGCCACCGGCTGGGAGGGACTCGCCCCCGCGGGGTCGACCGCCCATCTCCTGAGGCTGCCGTGGGTGGCGATGGCCGCCGAATTGGTGCGGGTGGCCGGTGCGGCGCCCCCGTTCGCCGAGGAGGCCGTGCACGCGCAGTTGGCCCGCAGCCATCTTGACATCAGCCGCGGACTGGTTCGAGCGCTGCTACGCCGGGACCTGCCCAGCGCCGCCTGCCTGACCCGCTGGCTGGCGCCCGCCGGCGAGCAGCTGACGACTCCGGCCCTGGACTACCTGGAAATCGCCGGAGCGGACGACCCCCGCGTGTCCCTGGACACCGCCATCGCCAGGCGCCTGACGACCGGCACATCGCCATGACGCGCGCGAACACCCCCATCAGCCCGCAAGGCGACCACGACGATGCGGCAGATCGGAGCCGGAACGTGGAAACGGAGACCGACGCCGCGGCGGCACGTCTGGCCCACCAGGTCGGCGAGCGGGCACTGGCCTGGCTGGAGTGCATGCGCGGCAGCTTCGCCCTGACCGCCGAGACGCCCGACGACCACGTCGAGGGACAGGCGCTGAAGTCGCTGGCCGAACTGGCGCTCGCGGCCGGCATGGTGCGCCGCGAGGCGATCGCCGGGCCGCAGTGCGCGGACACCGCCGGCAGACTGCTGGACTTCGGCTGGCGGCAGGTCGGGCGGGGCGACCTGTTGTACCGGCTGCAGGCGCGCACCCCCGCGGCGACCTATCCGATGGAGATTTACGCGCCGTTCGCCGCCGCCGGCTACCGCCACGAGCGTATGGACCGGCTGGCCGCTCATCTTCTCGGCCTGCGCGCGTCCCGGGTGATCGAGCACGTGCCCAACCGCCGCCTGGCCGTGGTGGCCGCCGCCGCCACGATCGGCGTAACGGTCCCGGACGACGTCGCCGCCATGATCGGTCAGACCTGGCTCGGCGGCACCCCGGAACCCTGGATGCTGGACGCCGGCAACGCCTACGGCGTCACACACACCGTCTTCCACCTGACCGACTGGGGCGGGCGCCCCGAAGGACTGCCGCAACGGCTTCAGGACTACCTTCACCAGTGGCTGCCGGTGTGGGCGGAGGTGTTCTGCGAGACCCGGCTGTGGGACCTGCTGCTCGAAATGCTGATCGTCGGCACCTGCCTGCAGCGGCCGCTGTTCTTCCCCGCCGTCTGGGAACGTGTCGCCGCCGCCCAGCGCGCCGACGGCATGATGCCCAATGGCCTAACCACGCCCCCCGCCGACCCGCACGCCGCCTGGCGCAACCACCACCATCCCACCATCGTCGCCGTCGTGGCCGGAACCCTGACCCTCTCGCGCGCCATCTCCCACGCGACCACCGCCGGAGGCGAGGCGTGAGCGAAGCCCCCTCGCTCACCGACCTCCTCTGCGGAGAGGTCCACACACTCGTCGAGTCCGGGCACGCCCCCGCCGCGATCGGCGTCGCCCTACGCGGGTCCGACCAGGCCATCGTCACCGCCGGCCACCGCGCCCACCCGCGCAGCCGGCCCGCTGTCCCGGCCGGTAGAGCCGCAGGAACAGCAGCCGAAACAGCGGGCGGGGTGGGGCCCGGCACGCTGTTCGCGCTGGGCTCGATCACCAAGACGTTCACCACGCTGCTGCTCGCCGAGATGGCCGCCACGGGTGCCGTCTCCTACGACGACCCGATCGGCGCCCACCTGCCCGCCGAGGCCATGCCCCGCAGCAGCGCGTCCGCCATCACGCTGGGCCAGCTCGCCACGCACAGCGCCGGCCTGCCGCGCCTGCCGCGTGGCTTCCGCCGCCACAGCCTGCCGTACCTGCTGTCCGACCCCTATGCCCGCTACCGCGTCGAGGACCTCCACCGGGCCACCTCCCGCCTCAACCCACCTCGCGACCCGCCGCAGGTGCGCTACTCCACCTTCGGCATCGCCCTGCTCGGCCACCTCCTCGCCCGCGCCGCCGGCACGCCCTACCCCGAACTCCTCGCTGTACGGATCCTCACCCCGCTCGGCATGCGCGACACCCTCGTCCCGTCCAAGGAGGCGCTGGCCCACCAGGCCGCCCGTGGGCACCGCCGCAGCATGCCCGTCCCGCACTGGCACTTCGACGCGCTGGCGGCGGCGGGCGCCCTGTACTCCACGGGGGCGGACCTGCTGCGCTACCTGCACGCCCAGCTCCACCCCGGCATCGCGCCGGCCCCACTGGCCGCCGCTATCCTCGCCGGTCACCAGCCCCGCCACCGCTGGCCGCAGGGGGCCGGCAGTGTGAGCCTAGGCTGGAACGTCCGAGACATGCGAGGCCGCACGTTGCTGTGGCACAGCGGAGGCACCGGCGGGTTCACCGCCTTCACCGGCTTCAGCCCGGACGCCGCAGCGGGCGTGGCGGTCCTGGCCAACACCGCCCCGACACTGCGCCAACCCGTCATCCACACCGCCCGCCGCCTCTTTCAAGCCGTGGTCTTCGGGTGACCGGCTCCGCCCTTTCAGAGCCCCCTCCGCCGCCGCCGCTGTCGGCCGAGTCCCGGCGCACCTATAACGAGTGCAGGAGTTGTTCGTATCAGGTGGGCGGCCAGTGCCGTAGGGCCATGTCGGCCACCATGTGGAGGTCGTCGCGGGTGGCGCCACCGGCGGCCTGAACGGCGATGCCGTTGGCCACGGCCATGAGGTATCGGGCGAGCAGGCCGGGATCGGTCCCTGCGGGAAGGTCGCCCTCATCGACGGCCCGCTGGAACCGCTCCTGTAGGAGCGAGATGCCGTTGTTGCGCCAGGCTGCCAACCGGCTCGATCCGCTCGATGGTGGTCCGGGTGCCGGTGGAGGCCGTGAGCAGTGCCTCGATCTCGGAGGATGCGGGGAAGGGCGACGTCCAGAGGTGGGGGTATCGGGGGATACTCGCACGGCCAGGGCCAAGATTATGCAGAATCCTGCGCCCACCGCGTGACGTTCCATGCGCAACGCCGATGTTGCCCCATTACCCGCGTTGACCTGGACGATGTCATATCTATGGGGGACCTGCTGCACTCCCTGGCAACGGCAGGCACAAGGCCGACGGTCCCAGGAGACGCGATCAGGGAGGTGGAGCCGTGGAGTTGGGTATCGGGAGCGTGATCGTGCTCGGGCTCTTGTACGCCAACTGGGAGGCGATCGTGAGCGCACGACCGGCATCCGATATCACCGGCACCCTCCAGGAGATGCGCGACTGGATGCACGCCACCTCCACACGCAAGGCGCTCCCCGTAGGGGACAACTGCGCCTACTGCGTCACGGACTCGGACGGCTTGCAGACGCGATCGAACTTCGCAAACTTGATCTCATCTCGATGGCCCAAATCCTCCGTCCCCTTTTGGAACACCCGTCTGGTCGTGGACTTCTTCTTGACTACATAGTCGATCTTGATCACGATGCAGTTGTTCCCGGAGTGGGTATACAGGGCAGATTTCTCATCTTTCCAGAAGCCGCAGTTTCCGGAGGGCCCGCAGTCTCTGTAATCCTTGATGAGAGTCACGTAGAGGGCTGCTGCCGCAACGAGCACTGCAAGGACTGCGGCAACAGCCTGGATCCGCCCAGGGAGATCGTTCCACTTGTCTCGCACTGACGACATGCCCGCATCCCTTTTATGTGTGGGGCGTTGCCGCTGAGGTTCATCATCATCTACCTGATCACTGCCCCAAAGAGTCAACGCCACCTTGGGCGAGAGGGTTCCCGCGCTGGAGCGTCTATCGGGCCTCGCCGAGCAGAAGCTTCAGCCACAAGTGGCGGGCCTCGGAATGGTGCCAGTTGCCCGCGAAGGTGTGCTCCGGGTGGTCGAGTTGAATAACCTTGTGGATCAGGTAGTGCCCGCCGTGTGAGATCAGCTCGAAGACCACCGCAGTGCACGGGCAGGTGAAGTCGTGCACGCGGTAGCGGTCCGGTGCCTGAGGCGTCCAAGAGCTGTACGTGCCCGGGTCGTACGCGGGCGACATGCACCGCCAGCCCGGTGCACTCCCAGTCGGGGTAGTCCAAGGGGACGCACAGGTCGGATCGAGAAGTCGTCATCGCACTCCATGATTGCTCTATTACGTAATAACGTAAAAGTGCAGCAGGGTAATAGCGCCTGAATCATGGAACGTGCAAGTTGATCCGCAGTCGTTCACGCCGCTGTACCGCCAGGTGGCGGACTTCCTACGCGCTCAGATCGAGGAGGGCCGCCTCGGGCCGGGGGAGAAGCTCAAGAACGAGGATCTTCTGGCCGAGGAGTACGGCACCGGCAAGGCCACGATCCGTCAGGCCCTGCGACTCCTCCGCACCGAAGGCCTCATTGACACTGAGAACAGGCGTGGAAGCTGGGTCCGGCCCAGGCCGGAGCTGACGGTGGTGAGTCTCCGAGGGCGAGCCCAGATCACCACACGCATGCCGACCGCCCTATGAGCCGTGACACGGCGGCATGGCTCGGCCGACTCCTCCGCTTCCAAGAGGCGATCCGTTTTCGTGAACCGCTCCCCGTCCTGCGTCAGGTCGCGGCCATAGACGCCACGGACAAAGGACGGAGTGTGTGCGCTGATGTGAGGTAGCAGTCGCCACTCGCCTCGGCCGCGTCGAGCTTTCTTGAACATCAGGTGCGCAGGGAAACGGCTGTCTCTTTGAGCGCGGTCACTTCCAGCTGAAACTGGGTGACTACCGTCGCCTTCGGGTAAATGTGCTCCAGCGTGGCGCCGAGACTGGAACTGCGGGCCACGATCGCTGACGAATAGCGCGGGGTGGAGATTGCGGTCAGGCCGTGAGCGACCGCCCGCTCTGGATCACCCAGCCGTGCGCAGGCGATGCCCAGGTCCAACGCGGTGATCGCTCGCCTGGTCGGTGAGATCCGCAGGTCCCGTCCATACACCTCCATCGCCTGTTCGGCGAAGGTGTGGGCCTGCTTGTCGTGACCGAGCCACAGACTGGTCGTGGCGGCCACCGACCATGTACGTGCGGCGTCGCTGCTGAACAACCCCCTCGCGTGTGGAGCTTGCTCCTCGGCTTGGCCACGCAACAGCTTGAGCGCATCGGAGGCTGGATCGGTATGGCCGAGCCGGGCATGCGTGCGAGCCAGTTGCCCCACCAACCGCGTCTGGGCGACACTTCCCGCCGGCGCCCGAGCAGCACCCTGCCGGGCGGCGCGCAGCGCCTGCTCGGGTTTGTCGTCATACAGCCAGGTCGTGGTCTCCACATCCCAGGCCCACGCCACTGCCTCATCGTGGTTGGCCTGGTCGGCGTGATGACGGGCATCGGCGGCAAAGGCGATCGCGGCTCGCACGTCTCCACGATCGTGAGCGGCCCAGGCCAGCACCAGCGATAGCCACGCCGCGGTGATGTACACCTCCCGACGCTGTGCGAGCGACATGCGCATACGCAGGAGATCGGCGACGTGGCGGCGGTCGCCGAGCGCAGCCTGCCACAGCTGATCGGCGCTGTAGCGGGAGTAGTGGTGCCCGTAATCTCCGACGACCTGGTGGAGATGCTCGAGACCACTTGGCCCCAGGTCGGTCTCCTCACTGCGGCGGGTCAGTTCGCGGGCCTCGTGTCCCGCCGTCGTGAACAGCCCGGGAGCGATGACGACGGCGGCCCCCATCCGTAGAACATCACGACGGTTCGTATGATCACTCCCTGCTGCGTGCGGGGCGTAGTCGGTAGCGAATCCGAGCGCCACCGGTCCGGTTTCGAACAGCCGGGCGAGCCGGTCTTGGTAGTCGTTGTGAGGGTGACACTCGCTTTCCCGCCGGCGCCAGGTCCGTTCGTCGGCTCTGCGTGAAGGCAGACCGGCTGTCTGGGTAACGGTGGTGAGTTTTCGATGGCCTCGGGGACGGTCCATCCGCGGGCGAGTCGCGCGCTTTTGAGAAGGCTGCGCCCGCAGCAGGCGTGGATTGCCTGCGCGATGTCGTGCAAGACGTGCGCCTGCTCCGAGGCGGCGGCATGTGCGATCAGCAGCCGGGTGCGGATTGTGACGGCGCATCGTGTGGCGTGAGTCGGGCGGTGAGCCAGGGGCTGCGACACGGTGGCCTCTTTGTATGCGAGGAGCGGATTCTCACGATCTCTTGTGTGGCTGGGCATGGCAAGGACGCTCGGTGTCCTTTACGCGGGTTGCAATTGCCCGGTCCCCGTGGTGCGAGAAGGCGGGCTCAGCAGGTGTCGTCACGGCAGGGCGAGCGAACGCGACGATGTCGGTGAGGGTGGGCTGGTAGCAATGTGAGGTGTCCACGATGAGGGTGGGCATGTCCGTGCGGATCGGGACGTGGGATTCGAGGTTGTGGTCTCTTGCGGCGATCGCCTACAGCAGGTCGCGGTCACCGTGGGTGGCCCGGTGCGTCTCCCGGGGTCTGCGGCCGTGGAAGGTGCGGCGCAGGTCGCTCACCCAGGCGTCGGGGTTCTCCCAGGGGATGAAGTGACCGCCGTGGTCGTGGGCGTTGACGTTGACGTGGTTGAACCAATCGGCCTGCGGGCCGGTCTTGAACGCCCGGACGCGCTCGGCGGCGGTGTGGATGCCGGGCGGGTTCTCGTACGTGACGAAGGTGAGGCCGACCGGGGCCTGCACGACCGGGGTGCGGTCGTGGGCGGGGGTCCAGGGGTAGCGGTTGGCATTGGCGTAATAACGCATCGACGTGGCGATGGAGTTGTTCACCCAGTAGATCGTGGCGTGGGTGAGCAGGTCGTCCTTGGTGAAGACGGACTCGACGTCGCCGCCGTTGTCGCTCCAGGCGTTCCAGCGCTCCAGCAGCCAGGCGAGCAGTCCGGCGGGTGAGTCGCTCAGCCCGTGGGCCAGGGTGGCGCCGTCGAGCATGTGCACGGCGAGGTGGGACGCCGAGCGGTGGTCCAGCTCGATGATGCGGGCGCGGACGTCGGCGGGCTGGTCGTCGGTGAGGGGCCGATTCCGGGCGAAGTCCCAGGCGCGGTGGCCGGTGAAGAAGTCGAGCGGCAGCCCGGAGCCGATGTGGATGCCGTACAGCTCGTCGGCGTACTTGTGGCCGAGTTGGCTGGAGACGATCCCGCCGATGTCGCAGCCCCCGGCGGCGTACTTCTCGTATCCCAGGGTCTCGGTCATCAGGGTGTGCCAGAGGTCGGAGACCTTCCAGAAGTTGACGTCCGAAAAGCCGGTGAGCGGGCCGGGAAAACCGAAGCCGGGCAGGGACGGCACGATGACGTCGAACGCGTCGGCGGGGTCACCGCCGAACGCGGCGGGGTCGGCGAGCGGGTCGATCACCTTCGACCAGTGCCAGAACGTCCACGGCCAGCCGTGGGTGAGGATCAACGGGATCGGGCGGGGGCCGCGGCCAAGCTTGCGCATGAAGTGCACTGGGACACCGGCGACGCTCACCTGGTAGTGCTCGTAGGCGTTGATGGCGGCCTCGGCCTTGCGCCAGTCGTAGCCGTCCCGCCAGTAGGCGACCAGCTCACGGAGATAGCTGTCCGGGACGCCGTAGGACCAGTCCCCGTTCCCCTCGTCCAGCGGCGGCCGGGTCAATGTGAGACGGGCGCGCAGGTCATCGAGGACCTTGTCGGGCACATGGATCGGGGTGGGCGCCAGGGGGGAGGCGTGCGGGGTGGTCATGGCGTGGTTCCTTACTGGGTCGGGGAAGCGGTGTCGTCGGCCTGTTGGGTGGTTGGGCGGCGACACCGCGCGATCTCAAGACGTGCGGGCAGCGACGCGGCGAGTGCCTGCCGGTGGTGCGGGTCGACCAGGCGACCGATGCGCTCCTTTCGCCGCGACGCGACCACCTTGGCACCAGCGCGGACACTCAACGGCTCCAACGATAGGACGCCTACCGGAGGATGATCGGCACCCAGCTCAACATCGGTGAGTTCCGCAACCTGGCCCGCCGCGTCTTCTTCGGCGATCTCGGCCGCCTGACGCGCGGTTATGAAAGCGGGGATGGAGAACCGGCTCAGCGCTCTCGGTCTCGGCCTGAACGCGATCACCTGGGCGCCGCCGTCGACCGGCTGGAGGTCGGTGCCGCCCAGCGGCGCGAACCGGAGAGTCCAGATCCTGCGGCTCTTCCGATGAGGCGGGCCGCTGCGACCTGCGCCGTCCGGCCGACTGTGGACGTTGTGGAGCAACACCGCGCCGGGCGCCATCGCGTCGCCGACCGTGCGTGTAAATAAACTTTGACATGGTGTCCGGCACGCTTTACATTGGTTGATGTCAGCTTTGTTTTACATGAGGAGCGGGCATGGCCTTCGAGGAGAAGAGCGCCTGGGTGATGATCGTGGTCTCCGTCGGCGCGTACACGATCTACCTGGCGACCGTCCTGGGCCGGGCCGGCGACGGCCCGCTCGCCGACGTCGCCTACGCGGGGACTCTGCTGTGGACCATCGGCGGCGCCATCGTCGCCGGGATCGTGGCCCACATCGCGATGGCTATCGCGGGCGGCCACGGCGCCGACCGCACCGACGAGCGCGACCGTGAGATCAACCAGGTCAGTGAGCGCATCGGGCAGTCGATCGTCATCATCGGCGCGCTCGCCGCACTGATCATGGCCATCGCCGAGCTGCGCCACTTCTGGATCGCCAACGCCGTCTACCTGGCGTTCGTGCTGTCCTCGGTGCTCAGCTCGTTTGCCAAGATCATGGCGTACCGCAAGGGCGGCTTCCAGACGTGGTGAAGCCGACGCAGGTCACCAACGCGATCCGGGCCCTGCGGTTCGCACACGACGAGATGACCCAGGCCGAACTGGCCGACCGGGTCGGCGTCACCCGCCAGACCATCATCGCGATCGAACAGGGTCGCTACTCTCCCTCGCTGGAGATGGCGTTCCGCATCGCCCGGGTGTTCCGGGTCGGACTCGATGACGTCTTCCAGTACCCCGACACCGAAGGAGACCCCTTATGAGGGCAATCGTCCAGGACGAGTACGGCCCGCCGCACATGCTGAACCTCGGCGAGGTCCCGATCCCGACGCCCGGCGCCGGCGATGTGCTGATCCAGGTGCACGCGGCCGGCGTCGACTACGGCGTGTGGCACGTCATGACCGGGCTGCCGCTCATCGGCCGCCTCGGCTTCGGCCTGCGCCGGCCCCGCAACCGCGTGCCGGGCATGGACGTGGCCGGCGTCGTGGAGTCCGTCGGCGCCAACGTGACCGCGTTTCGCCCCGGCGACGAGGTGTACGGCGCGGCGACCGGAGCGTACGCGGAGTTCGCGCTCGCCCGCCCGGGCAAGCTCGCCCGCAAGCCCGCCAACCTGAGCTTCACCGAAGCGGCGGCCGTACCCGTGTCAGGGGTGACCGCGTTGCGGGCCGTCGGCCAGGTCACCGCCGGCGAGAAGGTGCTGGTCATCGGCGCCGGCGGCGGAGTGGGCAGCTTCGCGACGCAACTCGCGGTCGTCGGCGGCGCCCACGTCACCGCCGTGTGCAGCACAGCCAAGGCCGACCTCGTCCGGTCGCTGGGCGCCCAGGCCGTCATCGACTACACGCGCGAGCCGCTCACCGGGACGTACGATCTGATCATCGACATCGCGGGCATCCGGCCGCTGGCCCTGCTGCGCGGGCTGCTCACCGAGCGCGGCCGGCTCGCCATCGTCGGCGGCGAGGGCGGCGGTCGGTGGTTCGGCGGGCTCAGCCGGCTGCTGGCCGCCCGGCTGATCACCCCGTTCACGCGCCAGCGCCTGGACGCGCAGATCGCGCTGACCCGCACCGCCGACCTGGACGCGCTGCGTGACCTCATCGAGGCCGGGGCCGTGCGACCGGCCGTCGGGCGCACGTACTCCCTGGCGGAGGCCTCCACCGCGGTGGGTGACCTGGCGGCGGGCAACGCGCCCGGAAAGCTCGTCATCACGGTTGATTGACCCCGGAGCGCCTGGGCAGAGAGGTGCATCCGATGACGGTCGACAGCCCCGAGGTGACGGCCGATGGTTGGTCGCGAGGGCGCCGGGAACGCACCGGTTGGTACATGTACGACTGGGCCAACAGCGCCTTCTCGACGACCGTGGCGCCCGGGACACCACCGTGTGCGGCACCGGGCGACGGGGTGAGGGCGTCTGGTTCGCCCTTACCCCCGTCGCCCGTAGGAGCCGGCAGCTCCTATGACGCCCGTGCAGTCGCGGCGATCAGGCGGCCGCGCCGCGGGCGATGTAGAGGTTCATGTCGGTGAAGTCGACGGTGATGTTGTAGGGCTTCCAGAAGCAGTGGGAAAACCAGCCCATCGTGTCGAACCCTGTCCCATAGGGCAGGGGCACGTTGACCGGCTGGTTTGGGTTCGTGTAGCAGTAGACCTCCTTGGCGACGGCGTTGCCGAGGCGGATCTCCTTCGGGTAGCAGGGGTAGACGACGGCCGGGTGGCTTTGGGCAAAAGTCCCGATCTGGCGGTCGTAGTCGGTGCGGATCCCCAACTGCTCGGCCGTTTCCCCGCGCATGCCCGCGGCGATCTCGCTGCCTCCGCCGAAGTTCACGCCCACCACCCCTGTGCGGGAGCCGGCGACGCCGGCGAAGCTGCCCGTGCTGTGCAGGTATTGCTCACGGGCCAGCCACAGCGGCAGGGGTTCGGTGCCCGCCCGTGTGGCGGCGGCGCGTGCCTTCCTGGCCGTTTCGGGGGTGCGGCGGCGCAGGATCAGTTGCCGGCCCGCGTAGGCGAAGGTGGTCAGCAAGTGGTAGAAGACCCACATGCCGATCAGGCCGTCGCTGTCGGTGCCGACATCTTCGCCCGACTCCGTTGCCGACCAGCCCACGGGGATGTTGCGCAGTTCGATGCCGCCCAGCTTGAACGACTCCAGCACCCCGTAGTGTGCCCATACGGTGCCGCCCTCGAAATCGATCTTCTGACTGGCGACGGGGCTCAGCCCGGCCTCCTCGGCCACCGTCGAGGTCAAGCCAAGATTCGGGGCGCCGGTGTAGAACGTGAAGCGCTTCGGCGGTCCGCCGTTGACCGAGGCCTCTACCAGCGGAATCGGGTCCATCTGCTGGAATGGCAGCCGCGCGATGTCGCCGTGGACCTGATAGGCCTCGCCGCGGACTGCCGCGAACCATTTGGCGTAGGCTTCTTCGCCGGCCGCTTGCCAGTGTGGTGCGGAGAGGGCGAGTTTGTCCTGCCGGATGTAGCAGTCGCCCAGGAAGTAGTTGGCGTCCTTGTCGCCGGGCGCCAGCTGGATGGCCATCTTGAGATACTTTTCGGCGTCGGGGAACTTGTTGGCCAGCAGCCCGACATAGCCGCGCCGGCGGGCCGCGTGCACATTCTTGGGATCTGTTTTCAGGATCTCCTCGTACGCGCGGCCGGCCTGCTCGAACTTCCCGGCCTTGAACAGCGCGTCCGCGTCACCGCTGCCGGCCAGCGCCGTGGCCGCCCCGCCCAGCAGCGGCGCGGTCGCGGCGGCACCGGCCAGGACGGCGGCGCCCCGCAACAGCGAACGCCGGTCCCACTCTCCGTTATTGGCCACGCCTTCTCCTTTTCGTGATCGCCTTCGTCGTGACGTTCTGTCCCAGCGGACGGTCACAGCAGCTCCGGCCGGTTCGTCTCGCCCTGCTTGATGAGGGCGACGCCGGAGTTGCCGGGGCCACCCGGGCCTTGAAGCGTCGTCCCGATGCGGGCGGCCGGATCGGTGGCCTTGCGCCGGGCCATGAACTCGCCCGTAACTCGCCCGCCGGGCAACCCGTCCACTGTCGGCTGGCCGTGTCCCCGCCTCGTTCGCGCCGTGTCATGGTTGCGTCACAGTCGCGCCGGCGGTGGCCGCCGTCGAGAAACCGTGACCTACGGCAGACGCGCGCATTCGCCGCCAAGCGTGGTTCGTCATGAACGAGGCCGGGGCGCTGAAGTACGGCCACTGCCGAACACGACTCCGCCGAACCCGCTGATCAAGACGTAGTCGAGCAACTCCACACGGTTCAGGGCTCCGAACACGTTTCTTACAGCGACGCCCAACCCTCACCTGTAATTGCCTCCACCACCGAATGAATGGGTACATCATGAGCAAGGTTTGGTTCATCACCGTTTCGTCGGAGGAGAACACGCGGTCTGCAGATGCCTGGAGCGTTCAGCGTCCTCTGCGCATGTAGGCGCGGAGTGACAGCGGGACGAAGATCACCAGCAGCGCGGCCGACCAGAGCAGGACGGTGGTCACCGGATGCGCGAGTGGCCAGGCCACGTTTCCGGACGGGGCGCCCGGGTTGCCGAACAGCTCGCGGGAGGCGGCGGTGAGCGTGCTCACCGGGTTCCAGTCGGCCAGGAAGCGCAGCCAGCCCGGCATGCCGTCGGTCGGGACGAACGCGTTCGACAGCATCGTGAACGGCAGGCCCAGCGGCACCATCGCGTCGGCGACCTGGTCGTTCTTCACCGCCAGGCCCACATAGACGCCCACCCAGCTCAGCGCGTACCGCAGTACGATCATCAGCAGGAACGCCTGGGCCGTGGGGATCAGGCCGCGGTGCGGCTGCCAGCCCACCAGCAGGCCCGCGACCACCATGATGGCCAGCATCAGCAGGCCGGTCAGCAGGTCGGCGCCGGTCTGCCCGAACGGCACCGCCAAGCGCGCCATCGGCATGGAGCGGAACCGGTCCATCACACCGCGGGAGGCGTCGGTGGCCATCCGCGTCATGACCCCCATCACCGCGGAGAAGGTCACCATCGCGAACAGGCCGGGCATGAGGTACTCGCGGTAGTCGCCGCCGTCCGGCACCTGGATCGCGCTGCCGAAGACGTACCCGAACAGCACGACCATGATGACCGGGAAGATCAGCGCGGCGATGATCTGCCCGGGCTCTTGCCGCAGCCGTCCCAGCTCGCGGCCGACCAGGGTCAGCCCGTCGGTGAGCGTCCAGCGCAGGCGGACCAGTGGCGAGGTGAGGGCGGTCATCGGACGGGCTCCTTGTGGTCGGTGAGGCGCAGGAAGACCTCGTCGAGGGTGGGGCGGCGCAGGCTCACGTCGGCGGCGGCGACACCGGCGTGGTCGAGCTTGCGCACGATGTCGGCGAGGCGGAGGCCGGTGGCGGGCAGGGCGACGGTGAGCCGGTCGGCGTCGGTCGTCGTGGGTTCGGTGCCGGCCAGGGTGTTCAGGACGGTCGCCGCCTCAGGCATCGCGGCGGGGTCTTCGAGGGTGACGTCGAGGCGGTCCCCGATCGTGGCCTTCAGCTCGTCGGGCGTGCCGGTGGCGATCACCTGCCCGTGGTCGATGACGGCGATGTCGTCGGCCAGGTGGTCGGCTTCGTCCAGATACTGCGTGGTGAGCAGCACCGTGGTGCCGTCGGCCACCAGCTCGCGGATGCTGTCCCAGATCTCGCCGCGGCTGCGCGGGTCCAGGCCGGTGGTGGGCTCGTCCAGGAAGAGCACGTCGGGGCGCAGGATGAGGCAGGTGATCAGGTCGAGTCGGCGGCGCATGCCGCCGGAGTAGCCGGCGACCGGACGATCGGCGGCGTCCATCAGGCCGAAGCGGTCGAGCAGCTCGTCGGCCCGCCGGTGCGCCTGGCGGCGGGGCAGGTGGTAGAGGCGCCCGAACATGCGCAGGTTGCCACGGCCGGTGAGCTTCTCGTCCACGGCGGCGTACTGGCCCGCGAGCCCGATCCGCTCACGCACTTTGCCGGCCTCGCGAACGACGTCGTATCCGGCGATGCGGGCGTGCCCGGCATCGGGATCGGACAGGGTCGCCAGGATGCGCACCGCGGTCGTCTTCCCCGCGCCGTTCGGCCCGAGCACGCCGCAGACCGTCCCTCCCGGGACGCTCAGGTCCAGGCCCCGCAGAGCATGGGCGCCGCCGAAGGACTTGTGCAGCCCCTCGGCGATCACGATCGGATCAGACATGACCCCTCCACTGGGTACGTTGTACGCGGTTGTGGGGTCAGGCTAAATTACTGGGTACTATGTACGCAACTTGGGGGAGGAGACGGTGACCGACGCCGAGTACGTGAACATCTGGATGCGGCCCGAACGCCCGGCCCGCGGGCCGAAGCCCACCTACAGCCGCGCGCAGATCACCGAGGCGGCGATCCGGATCGCCGACGCCGAGGGGCTGGAGGCCGCCACCATGCGGCGGATCGCCGCTGAGATCGGCGCGGGCGCGATGTCCCTCTACCGGTACGTCCCGAGCCGCGACAACCTGGTCGAGCTCATGACCGACCGGCTACAGGGCGAGATCGACGTCGCGGGCATGCCCTCGGGCGACTGGCGCACGGACCTGACCCGCTACGCCGACGGGCTGCGGGCCATGTGGCTGAGGCACCCGTGGATCGCCACCGTGCAGCGGTCACTCCCCAGCTTCGGCCCCAACCAACTGCTCTTGATCGAACGGCTGATGGGAGTGCTCGACGCCTTCGTCTCCATCGACGAGAACCTCGGCCTCATGGCCATGCTGAACGGCTACATCGAGGGCACCGTCCGCGAGGAGATCAGCTCGGCCAAGGAAGTCCGCCGCAGCGGGCTCAGCGAGTCGGAGTGGATGGCGCGGAGCTACCCGTACGTCGACCGGCTGGTGAAGAGCGGGGAGTACCCGATCTTCACCAAGATCGTGATGGAGGCGCGCCACCCGCACCTGAGCCGCGACGACCAGTTCCGGTACGGGCTCCAGCGCGTCCTCGACTGCATCGCCGCGGCCCTCCCATCAACGGCCGAGTCTCCGATGTCGGCGCACCGAGAAGGGCGGAAAGAACAGGACGGGCCAGGGCGGGCTCGTAGTTAACCATCCGAGAAGGCATCAAGAGCGAGATAGACGCACAAGCCATGCCTAAATGCGCAGCGGCGGCCCGTACCTGGTCACGGGTGGAGTCCGGGGCTTGCCGATGCCGGGGTATTCCCCGACGAGGATGGGCTGGACGCCTTCCGATGGTCAGTCGCTACTGGCCGTTCCGATCCTTCTCACGGGCCTTTTCGGTTGCTCAGGCGAAATCAGTTGGCGGGCTTGCCGAACCAGCGGGCGAGGTGGTCGTCCAGGTCCTGCTGATCGTCGCCGATCCAGGCGACGTGGCCGTCGGGGCGTAGCAGGACGCACGGGACATCCAGGTCCGCAGTGGGATCCGCGAGGTAATCGACCCGGTCTGACCAGCCGCCGGCGGTCAGGCGTTCGGTGCGGTCCAGCAGCAGGCCGCGGCCGCGATGCAGCAGACCGTAGAGGTGGCCCTGTTTCACGTCGATGTCGCGCAGGCGGCGGCCGAGCAGGTCGGGGCCCTCGCCGAAGTCGTAGCGGATGCCGATCGCGGTGATCTTCTCGATCAGATAGTGGTTCACCTCGTCGAAGTCCATCAGTTCGGTGAGCAGCCTGCGCACGGCCTGCGGGCCCGGTTCGGCGGACAGCAGTTCCATCTGGGCGCGGGTGTTGTCCAACACGTCCTCGGCGACCGGATGACGTTCGGCCTGGTAGGTGTCCAGCAGTGTTTCCGGGGCCCAGCCGCGGATCTGTGCGGCCAGTTTCCAGCCGAGGTTGAATGCGTCCTGAACGCCCAGGTTGAGGCCCTGTCCGCCGATGGGTGGATGGACGTGTGCCGCATCGCCGGCCAGCAGCACCCGCCCGGCCCGATAACGTTCGGCCAGCCGGGTGGCATCCCCGAAGCGGGACAACCAGCGCGGGGAGTGCACGCCGAAATCGGTTCCGGCGATGGTGCGCAACTGTTGTTTGAAATCCTCGAGGGTGGGCGGTTCCGCGCGGTCGCTGACTCCCGCGGCGGGGACTACGACGCTATAGACCCCTTCGCCGAAGGGCCGAAGCCAGAATGGCTGATGGGTCTCGCGGATTTCGGTCACCTTGGCGGCGATCTCCTCCTGCGGAACGCCTACTTCCATCTCGCCCATCAGCGTCTCGGTCCGTGAGGGCTCGCCGGGGAAGCCGACGCCGAGAAGTTTGCGCACCGTACTGCGCCCGCCGTCACAGCCGACGAGGTAGCGCGAACGCAGCCGTTCCCCGTCGGCCAGCTCGACGGTCACACCCTCGTCGTCCTGCTCGAAACCGGCGACCGCGTAACCGCGCCGGACCTGCGCACCCAGTTCGATCGCATGTTCTTCGAGCAGATGTTCAATGACCGGCTGCGGGATACCCAGCAGATAGGCGTACGCGGAATCCAGGCCCTTGGGCGCGGGTTTGGGGATGGCGGCGAAGAAACCGCCGGCCGGACGCTGTCTTCCATGCTGGAGAATGCGATCCAGCAGTCCGCGCATCGCCATCAGCTCGAGACTGCGAATATGCAGACCGACTATGCGGACGAACGACGCGGGCTCGGTTTCCTTCTCCAGAACGAGTACCCGCACATCGTGCAGCCGCAGTTCGGCGGCCAGCATCGCACCGGTCGGCCCGCACCCGGCGATGATCACATCGAAGATGAGGGGCGCGCGATCGGCGCCGGAGGCCGGCGACCAGAGAACTCCGGGGACGTCGCCCACCGTGGAGTCACGCTCGACCCCGTCGTTCGACGGCGGCTCGGCGGTGAACTGCTGAGAGTGCATAGGTATTGCCTTTCGGGAGTGCCTTGTTGGCGAGGCGCTCCCGGCGACACCTACATCAATCGCCCGGCCGTGACGGGAAGGGGGAGCACCCACATCGATACAGCGTTCATGGGTCTCACCTCCTCGGGCGGTGTCACGGGCAACTGCAAGCTACAAGCCCGAACATCATCCCGTCCAATCCTTTCCCGGCCACGTGATCACGACTCCAGACGGGCCCGTGCGGCTGCAGGGCGAATCCGGCCTGGCGGCCCGGCCGGTCACGGTCTGATCCTGGCTGATGACCTCGGTGGCACGAACCTGGTACGGCACGCCGCCGGCGACCTTCGACGCCCCGCCCGACTCGACCGCCGAGGAGATCGCCGCGATGGCCGAACGCTACTCGCGCCGGGACGACCTGGCCCGCGGAACATCATGTCGATGATCACGGCCTGACGTGCCTTGGACAGCGTGGCGAACTGCGGCACGATCCTTTCGGCGGCGGCGATGGCGAGCGGAACGACTGCTGGGTGTTCTCCGGCACTCAGTACATGAAGATCCGCGTCACCGATGGCGCCTACGATGACACGGTGCTCGAGGGCCCCAAGCCCCTCCGCGACTGGGCCGCCCTCCGCTGACCATTCCGTCGCCGGGATCTCAGCGGTCGGCGCCGAAGCCGGTCACTCCTCGCGACTGGTCGAACTGGTGGATCCGGGTCAGCGGCCATTCCGCGTAGGGGAAGGTCCGCAGCACGTCGCCGTCGAAGGCCTCGGTCACGCCCTCGGCTCGGAGATGCTCGGCCAACACCGCCGTCAGCCGGTCGGCGTCCCCCGGCCGCTCCGCCTGCACCGGCTCGATCTCGTGCGGATCGGCCGCGAGATCGAACAGCAGCCGGTGCCCGCCGTTGGCCAGCCAGATCAGCTTCAGGCGGCCTTGCCGGACCATCGCCTTGAACCGCCGGGTGCCAGGTCGCCCGTGGTAGCCGAACAGCGTTTCCCGGGGCTGCGCCGTACCGGTCAGCAGGCCGAGCAGGTCACTGCCCTGCCGCAGCTCCGGCTGCCCGGCGGCGGAGGTGGCCAGGCCGAACAGGTCGGTCAGGCAGACCAGCTCGGATCGTCGATCGCCGGCTGCGATCCGCCCCGGCCAGGAAATCAGGAACGGGACCCGAGCGGACGCCTCGAAGAAACTCTCCTTCTGCCAGCCATGATGATCACCGAGCAGATCGCCGTGATCGGCGAAGAAGCAGATCACGGTGTTGTCCGCGTCCGGTCTTCGCTCCACCGCGTCCAGCAGGTCGCCGATACAGCCGTCGATGTAGCTGATCTCGCCGTAGTACCGGGCCTTCAGCGTCCGGGCCCGGTGCGGGTCGACGTCCTCGGCGTAGACCAGGTGGTTCATCCAGGGAATGTGCTGATCGAGGTGATCGATGTCGCGAGCGCCGCACACCGGGTCGGGCATCCGGTCCGGGTCGTACATCCGGTTGTACGGCAGCGGCGGCGCGAACGGAGGATGAGGGCCGATGTAGGACACGACTCCGAACCAGGGCCGGTCGTCGTCGTCGGCCATCAGCCCGATCGCCTCCCGGGTGGCCCAGGACTCGACCGTGCAGTCCGCCGGCAATGGGCTGAGCTGCGGCATGTAGTACATGTCGGTCCGCTCGCCCATCAGCGCCTCGATCCAGTCGTACTCGGGATGTTCGGCCGCGATCCACGACGCGTAGGCGTCCCCGGCCCGCTGTTCGGGGCTGGCGTAGAACTCCTCGCTGTGGCGCTGCACTTCGTAGCCGACCGGCGCGTCCCAGGGCGCGGTGTGGAACTTGCCGACTCCCCAGGTGCGATACCCACGGTGGCCCATCGCCTCGGCCAGGTAAGGGCCGCAGCATTCCCGGATCGCGGCGTGCCCCCCGTCCGGGACGGTGTTGTCGTACACCCCGGTCCGGGTTGGTTCGCATCCGCTGCGCAGCGTGTATCGAGCCGGAACGCAGACCGGGGAACTGGAGTACGCGCTGGTGAAGGTGGTCCCGCGAGCGACCAGTCGATCAATGTTGGGCGTCGCGAGATCGGTGTTGCCGAGCGCCGCGATCGTGTCGAACCGCTGCTGGTCGGTCATCACGAACAGCACATTCGGGCGGGGGGACATGAATGGGTCTCTCCTCACAGAGCGGTCATCGCGTCGGCAGCAGCCGAGCCCGGTCGCCCCGCAGGGCGGACTCGCGGGCGTTCCAGTCATCGACCAGGCCGAGTTCGGTCAGCAGCCGGTCGCCAGGCGGGAACGCGTCTGCGGATTCCGCCAGCAGCGCGGTCAGCCGGGCGTCGGCCTCGGCGACCCGGCCGGCCGACGCCGGGTCGGCGACGAGGTTGTCCAGCTGCCAGGGGTCGGTCCGGTGGTCGAACAGCAGCCAGGGCCGGCCGTCAACGGCACGTGCGTAGGTCCACTCGTCGGTGACCATGCCCCGCCATTCGCCGATCCCCTGGTCGTACCCGTTGTCGAAGCTGACCCAGTTACCGATCAGCAGCTCAGAACGCAGCGACCGGCCGGATCGGAGCCGATCACTCAGGTCGCGGCCGTACGCCCCGATCGGGGGCAGCCCGAGCAGTCCGAGCAGGGTCGGAGCTAGATCGACCAGACCTAGGAGGCCGGCCGGGCGGTACGCCGGAACACCGGGCCCATTGATCACCATCGGCACCCGGACGGCCTCCGCGTACGGGCTCTGCTTGGCCCGCAGGCCGTGCGCGCCGAGCATGTCGCCATGATCGGAGGTGACCACGATGATCGTGTTCTGGCGTAGCCCGAGCCGGTCCAGTTCCGCCACGATCCGGCCGATCTGCGTGTCCACCGCCGTGATCGCGCTCCAGTAGAGCCGCTGCACCTCGCGCTGCGCGTCGCTGTCGGGCGTGTTCGGCGGCACCGTCACCCGGTCGATCGGGTAGCCGGCCCGAAGACGCACCGGCACCGAGTCGTACGGGTCGTGTGGCGGGTTGTAGGAGACCGTGAGAAAGAAAGGAGCCTGCTGCTCGCCGAGGAACTCCAGTGCGAGGTCGGTCTGCACCTCAGGCTCGTATCCGGTGAACTCGATCCTGGTCGGGCTCTCGGTGCCGACGTAGTAATGACCATCGACGTGATCATGAGAGCAGTCGACCCCGACCCAGTGGTCGATTCCCGGCCGGGCGGCAGGGGGCACCCATTTGTCGCGGGGCAGTCCGGCCAGATGCCACTTGCCGATCCAGCCGGTCCGGTATCCGGCGTCGGACAGCGCCGTGCCCAGGGTCTTCAGCCGCGGCGACAGCGGCAGGTCGTTGGCGACCACGCCGTGCTGGTGGGGCAGGCATCCGGTGAGCAGGCTGGCCCGGCTCGGCCCGCAGACCGGCGAGCTGGCGCAACCGCCGGCGATCGCGGCGCCACCGGCCGCCAGCCGATCGAGGTTCGGGGTGCGGACCTGGGAGACTCTTTCCCCTTCGAGCCAGCCCTGGTCCTGGCCCCGCCACTGATCGGCCAGCAGAACGACGACGTTGGGAGCTGTCACGCCTGGAACTCCTGCGGGTCGACCTCGCCGCTCTGCACCGCGGCGTCGTAGGCCGTCTGCATCCGCCGGCGCATCGCGGTGAGCGCCGGTTCGAGCGCCGCCGACGGGTCGAGCAGCAGCTTTTCCACCGTCTGATCGACGCTCTCCCCGTCCACCTGCAGCAGGCCGCCAGGCGTCTTCGGCCACTGCCGATCGAGTTCGGCCGGTCGGAACTGCTGGAGGAGCGCGTTGTCCTTGATCGCGGCCGAGTCCCAGACGGCGGCGTTCAGCGGCGGCGCCGCCTTCGCCGCCAGCGCCTCCTGGATCCCGTTGCCGACCATCACCTCGAACACCGCGGCGGCCTTCTCCGGGTTCTGTGTGGTAGACGAGATCGCGTACGGGTAGCCGGCGTTCATGGGCGAGCGCACCAGCCGCTGCCCGTCCGGCACCGGCAGCGGGACCGCGATCGCCTTGACCTTGCTGCCCAGATCGGCCAGCGAGGACACGACCGCGCTGCTGGCGATGTACATCCCGGCCTCTCCCTTGCCGAAGGCGTTGATCGCGACGTCGGCGGTCAGGGTCGCAGCGCCCGGATAGGCCGTCTTGTCGGTGATCATGCTCCGGTAGAGCTCCAGCAGGGGCGCGTACTTGGTCGACTCGTACTTCTGCGTGGCCGCGTTGAACAGCCCGAACTGGGCCAGCGCCGGGTCGCCCGCCAGCAGCGGAATGTCGACGCTCCACTGCCGGAACCCGGTCGCCTTGATCGGGATCAGCATGCCGTACGCGTCACCGTTGCCGATCTTGGTGATCGCGGCCGCTGCCCGCCGTACCTCGGAGAAGGTCGCAGGCGGCGAGTCCGGGTCCAGCCCGGCCTTCTCGAACAGGTCGACGTTGATCACCATCCGGTTGGTGAACGCGGTGGTCGGCACCGCGTACGGCACGCCGCCCCAGACGAGCTCGCCGTTCTTCTGGTGGTACGGCGCGGCCTTGTCCAGCACGGCCTTGTCGACCAGATCCGGCAGTGGCTGGACCCACCCGGCCGCGACGAACGCGCCCAGCTGCGCCGACGGACTGTGGAACAGGTCGGGCGCCCGCTTGGTCTGGAAGCCGAGCCGGACGATCTCTTCGTACTTGTCCGTCGCCTGCGGCTCGTACCGCACCTCGATGCCGAGCGACTTGCCCTGCTGCTCGTTCCAGGTGCGGAAGAACTCCTGCCGGGCCTTGGCGTGCGCGCCGGCCCGATCCCAGACCACGATCGTGGTCAGCTTGTTCGGATCGGCGGAACCGGTCGAGGAGCCGCCGCAGCCGACGAGGGAGACCGCGGCGCCGGCGGCGAGTGTGCCGAGGAAGCCGCGGCGGGTCAACGAGGAATCGATCATCAGGGGGCCTTTCTCAACCAGAACGAACCGGACCGGACCCGATCCGGCCAGTGGGGATGGTGTCTCGAACCGCGGCGGCTCGATCGCGAAGTGTGATCACGAAACTGGCCGTGGCCGCCGGCAGCGCGATCAGCAGCAGCGGCCCGAGGTACGGCACGCGGGTCGCCAGGAAGGGCCCGGCGCCGGCGGCGGCGATCACGGCCACCGTCGCGGCCACCGCCAGCTCGATCCGCGACAGCGCCAGCAGATAGGCCGTCCGCAGCGCCGCGACCGTACGGCCGGTGCGTTCGAGGCTCACCACCGACCACGGGGCGACCAGCAGCCAGGTCACTCCGGCCACCACGCTGGTGATCAACACCAGCTGGCCGTAGGGGCCACCGGGTGATGGCCCGAACAGGCCGACGAGCACCAGTACGGCGATGCCGAGATGGCAGCCGGCCAGCCGCAGGGCGGGCAGCAGCCAGCGGCCCAGGAACCGCAGCGTCTCGCCCGGTCCGAGGGCGGCCTCGCCGTCGGCGTGCCGGCGTTGCTGGGCGATCAGCCACAGGGTGGCCGCCGGCGCGGTGATCACGGGAAGGCTCAGCAGCACCCAGCAGCAGCTGGTCCAGGCCCAGAACCACCAGCGGGACCAGCCGCGGAGCAGGGCGCTGTCCGGGGCGAACAGGGTCATCCCTTCACCGACCCGTCCGTCCAGCCGCGGACGAAGTGCCGCTGCAGCACGATGAAGATCACCACGATCGGCACCAGCGCCATGTTCGCGCCGGCCAGCACCGTGTTGTACGGCGTCATTCCCTCGGCGGCGTCATACTGCAGCGCGCTCACGCCCACGACCAGAGTGCGCAGGTCGGGGGCGGCGAGTGAGAACACCAACGGCACCTGGTAGTTGTTCCAGGACGCCTGGAAGCCGAGGATCACCGTGGTGGCGAGGATCGGCCGCATCATCGGGAAGGCGATCCGCCAGTAGGTGCCGAACAGCCCGCAGCCGTCGACCCGGGCCGCGTCCTCCATCTCGGTGCCGAGGCCGAGCACGAACGCCTTGATCAGGAACACGTGCACCAGCATGATCCCGGCCAGCTGGACCAGCGCGATCCCGAGCAGGTTGTCCAGGCCCAGCGCCTCGGCGATCACGTACTGCGGGTAGAGCGTCGCCGTGGTCAGGCCGACGAACAGCGTGCCGACGTACAGGCCCTCGAGGAACCGCTGGCCGCGGAGCCGGCGCCGGGCCAGCACGTACCCGGTCATGCTGGAGGCGAGCGTGTCCAGCACCACGACCAGGGCCGTGACGATCAGGCTGTTGACGAAGTAGCGGGAGAAGTCGGCCGTGGTCCACGCCTGGAGGTAGGTGCCCCACTCCCAGACCCGGGGCAGGATTCCGCCGTTCCTGCTGAGGATCTGGTCCAGCGGCGACACCGAGGCGAACAGGCCGAAGATGAGTGGCGAAAGCATGATCAACGCCGCCGCGACCAGGATCACGTGCAGCAGCACGGTCAGCGGGCGGATTCTGCGTCCGCGCCGGGCCGGCACGGCAGGGGCGACCGTCCGGCCGGCGGGTTCGGTGATGACGGGCGTGCTCATGCCGCGGTCCTCCCGCTCCGGTTGATCCGCAGATAGGCCACGGAGATGATGCCGACGATCACGCTCGCGGTGATGCCGAGCGCGGCGGCGTACCCGATCTGCGGCACCGATTCCGGCTCGAAGAAGAACCGGTAGAGGTAGGTGAACATCACCTCGGTACTCCCGGCCGGGCCACCGTCGGTGAGCGTCTTGACCAGGTCGAAGCTGCGCAGGGTGCCGATGATCGAGATCAGGATCACCACGCGCGTCACCGGGGCCAGCAACGGCAGCACGATGTGCCGCAGCGTCGACCGGTGACCGGCGCCTTCCAGCGACGCGCTCTCCAGCAGCTCGTTCGGGATCGTCATCATGCCGGCGAAGAAGAGCAGCAGGTTGATCCCGAGGTGGGCCCAGACGCCGACCCCGATCAGGCTGACGAGCGCGCCGCCGGCCTCGCCCAGGAACCGGATCGGCTCCTCCAGCAGGCCAGACCCGGTGAGCAGCTGGTTGATCGGCCCGCCGGTCTCCCGCAGCAGGAAGACGAAGATGATGCCGATGATCGCCGGCGACAGCACGTGCGGCAGAAACAGGATCGTCCGGTACACGGTGCCGGCGCGAACCCCACGGAAGAACACGTAGGCCAGCACCAGCGCCAGCGGGATCTCGATGACCAACCGGCCGAACCCGAACTTCAGCGTGTTCAGCACCGCCAGCCACCACTGTTCGTCGCCGATCATCCGCTGATAGTTGGCCACCCCGGTGAACCGCAGCGCCGAGAACCCGTTCCACCGCTGGAAGCTGAACCACAACAGCCAGCCGATCGGCAGCAGCGCGAAGGCGAGATACGGCAACAGGCTCGGCAGCAACATGAGACGACCGACACCGTCCTCGCGCCGGTGCCACTGCGCGCGACGCGGCGTGGACTGCCGTGGAGAGCGGACAACTGTGGACATCCGTGCCCCTTCCTTGGTCGAGTCCGCCGGTCGGGCTCGCGCCGATCCGGCCTCACCGACTCGGTTCGGGACAACTTAGATCGATCTAAATTGGCGGGTCAACCATATCGATAAAAACCGGTAGGTCAACCATGAAATAGGCGGGCCGGCTTACTGGCAGGCGAGATCGCTCAGTGACAGCCGCAGGACGCGCGAGCGTGGATCTCGGGCGCCGGAGGGGTACAGCTGCCCTCGACCGGCATCCCCATCTCGGCCAGCAGCACCCGGCCGCAGACCCGGCCCAGCTCGACCGGGTCGGTGGCGACGCTGCTGATCGACGGGTTCCACATCGCCGACTGGTGGAGGTCGTCGATGCCGAGCACCGCACAGGGCGCCGCGTCGGGGGTACCGAGCCGCAACGCCTTGGCCAGGCCGTAGGCCACGTTGTCGCTGTGACACAGCACCCCGTCGGGCGGCGGCCCGGCCGCGAGCAACTCGGCGGCACGGCGGTACGCGGCGTCCGGGGTCGCCTCCAGCGGCTCCGACCAGGTCGCGTCCCAGTCGGCAGCGGCTTCGGTGACCGCCCGCCGGAAGGTCTCCATCCGGCCGACCCGCGGCGAGGCCAGCGGGTCGCCGCCGAAGTAGGCCACCCGGCGGCAGCCGTGCACGGTGATCAGGTGCTCGGCACCGAGCCGGCCGATCGCCGCCTCGTCGGTGCCGACGAACGGCAGTTCCACGCCGTCGATGTGCCGCAGCAGCAGCACCGTCGGCAGGCCGCTGCGGCGTATGTCGGCGAAATGGTCCGCGGTCGAGGTCAGCGCGGGGATGGTGACCACGCCGGCCGCGCGGTGCCCCACCAGAGACCGGAGGATCTGCCGTTGCAGGTCCACCCGGTCCACCGTGTTGGCGATCATGACGAACAGGCCGACCTCCCCGAGCACCTCCTGCACGCCCAGCGACACCTCGGCGACGAACGGGTTCATCACGTCCGGCATCACCAGCCCGACCAGGTCGTTGCGCTGGGTCCGCAGGTTGGCGGCGGCCTGGTTGTAGATGTATCCCAGCCGCTCGGCCTCGACCAGGACAGCGCTCCGGGTCGCTTCTGACACCAGCGGGCTGTTCCGCATCACCAGCGAGACGGTGGCCCGGGACAGGCCGAGCGCGTTGGCCACATCGAGCATCCGTACCCGGCGCGCACCGAGCCGGTCGTCCTGCTCCCCGTCTTCTCGCATGTCCCACCTCCCGCGCCGACCCGTACCGCGTCCATGGGCTGGAAGCACTGCCGCCGGACGGAACCACGTCCAATGATCATCACGTGCTCGGGCGGCCTCAGGATAGCCCTGATAGGCGAGAGTCGCGGAGGCACTACGCCGCCGTGCCCTGGAGTGCGATCAGGGCACGCGCATCCACGTGCCGCTGACCTGGCAGAAGCGGCGGTACGACCGGCCGCTCCTACTCCTTCACGGTGAACACGATCTTGCGGCGCTTGCCTGCGACCCCGTCATAGCCGATGGAGGCCACCCGGAGAATCGGGCCACGTGCCGATCTATCCGAGCACTGGGTAGTTCGCGCGGAACACGTTGTGCGGGTCACGGGCCCGCTTGATCTCCCGCAGCCGTGCGAGCGCGCTGCCGGAGAAGGACTTCGCCGCCGTGTCACCGGGGGACAGCATGGTGTACGGCTTGCGGCCGCTGATGTAGGCCTCCAGGTCGGCCACGACCTCGGCCTGCTTGGCGCGCGTCGCATCGGCCGCGTGCGGCAGGCCGAGACCCAGCAGGCCGAGCAGGTACGGCTCAGCCACCGCGCCGCTCGCACCGGCCCCGCCGCCCGGCTCGGCGAGCGCCCCGCCCAGGTGCCTGATCTGCACGTTGATAAGCGGTTCGACCGGGTTGGCCAGCAGGAGCTCCACCGCGTCCGCGTCCAGGCCGGTGAGCAGCTCCGCACGAGCGAGTGATGGGGCCGGATCGGTGGGTTCGGCGGCGATGTCACCCAGGTCGGCAACCGGGACGACGCCGCGGCTGTCGGAGATCGCGCCCTCGATCTTGTCGATGCGCGCCAGCAGGTCCTTCCCCTGAGCCGCCTCACCCAGGTAGGCCAGATCCAGCGTGACCATCGGCGACGCGCCGGGGGGCTGGAGCCGGTTGATCCAGACACTGAGTTCACGCGGCGCCCCGGCGGTGATCTCCAGGAACGCGTCGTACACCTCCCTGGTCCGGTGCTCCGGCCAGATCACGCGCCCGCCGTACAGGACTGGCGCGGGATACAGCTCGAGTTCGAGGGCGGTCACCACCGCGAAGTCCCCGCCACCGCCGCGCAGCGCCCAGAACAGCTCGGGATCGGACTCGGCGGTCACCCGGCCCGGCTCGCCATCGGCGTCCACGATGTCGATAGCCCGCACGCTGTCGGAGGCGAAGCCGTACTTGCGGCTGAACCAGCCGACCCCACCGCCCAGGGTGTAGCCGGTCACGCTGACCCCCGGCGCGCTGCCGGACAGGCCGGTCAGACCCAGCGGACCGGCCGCCGCCAGCACCTGCCCCCACTTCACGCCCGCGCCCACCCGGACCACGCGCTCCTCCGCGCGTACCTCCACCTCGTTCAGCAGGCCCGTACGCAGCAGGATCAGGCCTTCCACATCACCGGAGGCGCCATGCCCGCTCGGCTGCGCGGTCACCGTCATACCCGCCCGCCGCGCGTAACGCACGAGCGTCGCCACGTCATCGGCATCCGCGGCCTCCGTCACGGCCGCCACCGGCTGCCTGACGGTCAGATTCCACGCGGTGGCCGCCTGTTCGAAGCCGTCCTCATCGGGCAGGAGCACGTGCCCCTTCAGGACACCGCGCAAATCGTTGATCGTCATCGTCGTCTCCTTTTTCGAGTTCTCACAAATGCGGGGGAACACCGTTGCTGCGCCCTGACCGCGCTGTTCTGCTGCTGGATGGTGGGACGCTTCAAAGCGCTCCGGCCGCCGGACCGCGTGGTTTACGCGATCGCAGGAGCGCGCTGATCGCCGTCATCACCGCGGCGATGGCGCCGTGGATGCCGTAGGGGACCGCTTTGGGACGTTGCCGCGCAGCACGATCACCGCGTCGCCGACGGGTATGGCGCCGGCAGCCGGCATGAACCAGCCCAGCAGGTGGGTCGTCCCGCCGGCCGGCACGATGAAGATGACCAGCCCTGAAGCGATGTCGCGCACGCGAACGCCGACACGCGCCAAGGTGGCGTCAGGCGGGCTGCGGGGCGGGCGTCGCCGGAGCGGCCGCGACCTTGCGGGTCTCGCGCATCATCAGCAGGCCGTTGACCACCATCAGCGTCGCGGTCAGGCCGTGGACGCCGAGCGCGGTGGCCACGGAGCCGTGGTGGGCCAGCACGGTGGTCATGTCGCCGTACGCGGCGAAGGCCTCCACCAGCAGCACCCAGCCCAGCGCCCGGCGGTGGCCCGTCACCAGCAGAATGCCCAGGACCAGGGCCAAGACGACGTCGCGGATTCCCTTGATGATCAGAAAGCCGCCGCCGTCGCCGGACGGCCAGCTCGGCAGGCCGAAGCCCGGCGCCGTCGTCTCCGGGCTCAGGATGAACTCCACCCCGAACCAGAGGATGAAGAGGATGAAGGCGGCGGCCAGGACGGTGTTGATCTTCTTCAGCGACATTGTTCTTCCCCTTGCGAGTCTTTGCGAGCTTGGTGAGCTTGGGAGTCGTGTGGTCAGGCGGCGCGGACGCGGCTGATGTGGCGGGCGTAGCGGGGGCGGCCGATGACGTGCCAGAGGCCGCGTACCGGAGCGGGAAGGGCGGACAGGAGCGTGGCGCGCTCGGCCGGGTTCGCATCCTCCAGGACGAGGCCGAAGAGAGTGAGCAGGGTGAACTTGGGCGTGTTGGCCACCAGGTGGTCGCCCAGGGAGGCCCATTCCTTTTCGGTGATGTGCTCGGCCGCGAGCGGAAGGAGAGTGGCCTCCTCGTCGTCGAGGTGCTCGAGAAGCACGGCCCGGTGGTCGGCTAGGGCGGCCACGAGCGTGTCGCGCTCGTCCGCCCCGGCGGCGGCCTCCCAGGCGGGGACCGCGGCGTCCAGCCTGGTCAGGGTGGCCGCGATGCGTTCGTGCTGGGCCTGCATGCGCAGGACGATGTCGGCCTCCAGATCCACCCGGGAAAGCAGCGGCGGCCACAGCAGCTCGTCCTCGCCCTCGTGATGGTTGTGCAGGCCCATGCGGTAGACGCGGAAGTGGTCGGCGATCACCTTGGCGCGAGCGGTGTCACCCGGGGTGACGGCCGCGACGAGCTCCACCAGCAGTCGTGACTCACGGCGGAGCACGCGGTGGACGATCTCCATATCCTGGGTGTTGACGCTCATCTGTTCCTGCCTCTGCTGGATTGCGACCGGGGCGGTTGCGATGTGTTCAGGCTGCTCCCGGGTATTTGGAGGGGACTTGGAGCCGACTTGGAACCGTCCACGTATGATGTGCGGATCATGGTCTTCATCCGGGTGCTGGGCTCGTTCGCAGCCGAGGTGAACGGTGAGACCGTCCACCTCGGCGGGCCGCGGCAGCGGGGCGTGCTGGCGTTGCTGGTGGCGGCGCGTGGGCAGGTCGTGCCGGTCGACCGGATGATCGAGAATCTGTGGCGCGGGGAGCCACCCGCGCGGGCGCTGATGTCCCTGCAGGCGTACGTGTCCAACCTGCGCCGGCTGCTGGAGCCCGGACGTCCGCCGCGCACGCCGGCCCGGCTGCTGGTGAGCGCGTCGCCCGGTTATGCGCTGCGGCTGCCGCCGGAGTCGGTGGACGCGTGGCGGTTCGAGGACCTGCTCGACCAGTCCCGTACGGACACCGACCCGCGCGTCGCCCAGGCTCGGCTCGCCGAGGCGCTCGGCCTGTGGCAGGGACCGGCGTTCGCCGAGGTCGTCGACGAGCTGTGGGCCGCCGCCGAGACGGCCCGGCTGAACGAGCTGCGCCTGGTCGCCACCGAACTGCACGTCGCGGCGGGTCTGCGAATCGGCGACCCCGCCGCGGTGGTTCCCGAGGCCGAGCGGCTCACCCGCGACGAGCCCCTCCGCGAGGAGGGCTGGCGGCTGCACGCCCTGGCACTGTGGAGCAGCGGACGCCAAGCCGACGCGCTGGCGACGCTCCGCCGCGCCCGCGGCATCATCGCCGAGGAGCTCGGGCTCGACCCTGGCCCGGACCTGACGGCGTTGGAGGAGGCGATTCTCACCCAGCGCACGGACGTCATGCGCGAGACCGTGCCCCCGCGACCGCCGACCGCACCGCTGCCGCGGCCGGCTCCGATCATCGAGGCGCCGTTCGTCGGACGCGAGGCACAGCTGTCGGCACTGGTCACGGCCGCCACCGAGGCCGCCACCGACGGCGCCCGCATCGCCCTCGTCACCGGCGAGGCCGGGCTCGGCAAGTCGACGCTGCTGGAACACCTCGGCAGGCGGCTCGAACGTGACGGGTGGCTGGTCGCCGTCGGCCGCTGCCCCGAGGTCGACAGCGCGCCGCCCGCGTGGGCCTGGACTGAGGCGCTGAGAGCCGCCGCCGCGACCACGTCCCCGGGCGAGTTCGCGGACGACCTCGCGCCGCTGCTAACCGACACCGGACCGGCGGACGACGACGCCACCGCCGGACGGTTCCGGCTGCGCCAAGCCGTGTGGAAGTGGCTCGCGGCGGTCGCCACGGAACGCCCGGTCGCCGTCGTGCTGGACGACCTGCACTGGGCGGACGCCGCCACGCTGGAACTGCTCGGCGGCGGCCTCGGGATGCGGGCCCCGATCCTGGTCGTCGCCGCGTACCGCGCGGACGAGAGCGGGCACCTCACCGAAACGCTGGCCTCCCTCGCGCGCGCCACGCCCCTCCGCCTAGCGCTGCCGGGGCTGAACGACGAGGCCGTCGCGGAGCTCGTACGGACCGAATGCGAGGCCGACGAGGAGACCATCGCAGGGATCGCCGAGCGCACCGGCGGCAACCCGTTCTACGTGCGCGAAAGCGCCCGGCTGCTGAACGGCGAAGGCGCGCTGGTCGCCCTCTCCGAGGTCCCCGAAGGCGTACGGGACGTCCTCCGCCGCCGGTTCGCGCGCCTGCCTGAAGGCGGCGTGTCCATCCTCCGGCTCGCCGCGGTCTCAGGCCGGGAAAGCTCAGTGGACGTCCTCGTAAAGGCCGCCGACACCGACGAGGACGGCGTGATGGACGCGCTGGACGCGGGCGTCATCGCCGGGCTCCTCGACGAGCCCGCCCCAGGCCTCATCCGCTTCGTCCACGCCCTCGTCAGGGACACCCTCGTCGCCGACCTCAGCCGCCTCCGCACAGCCCGCATGCACGCCCGGATCGCCGCCGCTCTTGAAGGCACCGACGACATCGCGGCGCTGGCCCACCACTACGCGCGCGCCGGCTCACCGAAGGCCGTCGGCTACTGCGTCCAGGCCGCCGAGCTCGCCGAGGCCCGCTACGCCCACGACGTGGCGGCCGACCTCCTCACCGACGCCGTCACCAACTCGACCGGACCGGACGAACGCGTCGAACTGCTCGGCAGGCTGCTGCGCGCGCAGATCCGGGCGGGAGCCGTCGGAGCCGCCCGCGAGACACGCCGTGAAGCCGTGGAGTACGCAGAGTCCCTGGGCCGCGACGACCTGATGATCGCCGCATTCACCGCGTGGACAGAGCCGACCCCCTGGCAGGCCCGTACGTACGGCACGGTGGACCGGGCCATCGTCGACCGCCTGAGCCGCCTGCTGAAGCGCGAACTGACCCCTTCGGTGCGGTCCCGGCTCCTGACGGCGTACGCGCACGAACTGGTCGGCGAGGACGACCCGACCGTTCTGGAGGCAGCGCAGGAGGCACTCGACCTCGCCACCGGACCCCGGCTGCGGGCCGCGGCACTCGAGATCCTGGCGGAAGTCCACGGCGACGCCGAGCTCTGCCGGGAGCTCGTGGAGATCGGCACCGAGCACGACCTGCCGGTCTACCGCATCACCGGGCTGCTCAACCATGCCGCCGTCGCCGCCGCCGCCAACGACTCGGTGACCATGCACCAGGTGACCACCGAGGCCCTGGAACTCGCGCGCACCTACCGAATGCGCGAGGCGATCGCCGTCGCCGAGATCATGCTGGCGACCCTGGCGCTCATCGAAGGCCGATTCGCCGACGCCGAACTCCTCTACATCAAGGCCGACGAGGGCATGCGGCGCGCCGGATCGGTGCACACGGGCTTTCTCCAACTCGCCCTGGCCACGATCTGGCTGAACGACGGCACGCTCGGTGCGCACCTGGACGACGTTCGCGCCCTCCACGCCGCGCTCGGCCCCATGACCTCCGACCTGCTCGCGCTCGCCCTCCACGCCAAGGGCCTGGACGCCGAAGCCCGCGAGGTCCGCGCGTCACCCAGCCCGATCCGCCCCGACTTCTTCTTCGCCTTCTTCTCAACGTTGCGCGCGATGGCCATCGTCGCCTTGAACGACCGCGACGCCGCCGAGGAGATCTACGCGACGCTTCTTCCGCACCGCAACGGCCCCCCGGCGGGCGCCACGAGCCTGTCGGTGGCGCTGCGCCCGGTCGCCCACACCCTCGGCGAGCTGGCCGTCCTCCTGGGCCGCGACCACGAGGCCGCCGCTCACTTCACCCAGGCCGCCACCATCGCCGACCAATGGAACGCACCCCTCTGGGCCGCCGAGGCCCGGTTGCGAACGACCACCTAGCCTCTGCCCACGGTGCCGCACATCTGTGACACCGCAAGTGAGGGTCGAGAAGGTGGCCAGCCCCTGGTGATCTTCTCTGGCAATAGACCGTCTGTGCGAACCGGCCGTTACGGCGAGCAGTTGCTCCGGGAGACGAACGCCGGGCGGTTCTCAGGGGAGCGGCCAGTTGCGTAGGGCGGCGTCGGCCATCTCCTGGAGTTCGTCGCGGCCGACACCGCTCGCGGCCTGCACGGCGATGCCGAATGCCAAGGTGGTGACATAGCGGGCCAGGAGTGCCGGGCTGGTCTCCGCAGGCAGGTCGCCGTCGTCGACGGCCCGCTGGAACCGCTCTCGGACGCAGGAGCAGCCGTTGTTGCGCCAGGCGGTGAGAAGGTCACGGACTCTGCGCCCGGGGTCGCTGGTGGCCAGGGCGCCCTGGACGCCCATGCACCCGTGGGGATGGGCCGGGCGGGTGGTGGTTCGAATGGTGCCGGCCAGGATCGCGGTGGCGACGCCGAGGGCGGTCGGCTCCTCCAGGGCCTGGGCCAGGTATGCGCTCGGGCCTTCGGTGTAGCGCTCCAGGGCCTTGCGGAACAGGTCCTCCTTGTTGCCGAAGGTTGCGTACATGCTGGTGGTGGAGATACCCATCGTGTCGGTCAGGTTGGCCAGGCTGGCCCCCTCGTAGCCGTGCTCCCAGAAGACCAGCATGGCGCGCTCGAGAGCTTCGTCGGCGTCGAATCCTCGCGGTCGGCCGATTGGACCGCTCTGTTTGGTCTCCACGCCCGCAGCCTACCTCTTCTGCATCGATCGATGCAGAAGTGCTACCGTTCGACTTCTGCATCGATCGCTTCAGAAGTCGAAAGAAGGTTGTTCACATGGGACTACTTGATGGTAAGACCGCTCTCGTCACCGGCGGCAGCACCGGAATCGGCCTGGCCAGTGCCGTACGGCTGGCGGCCGAGGGCGCACACGTGTTCATCACCGGCCGGCGCGAGACCGAACTCGACGCGGCCGTCGAAGTGATCGGTTCAGCGGCTACCGCGGTGATCGGCGACATCTCGAACCTGGCCGACCTGGACCGGCTCTACGAGACGATCCGCAGCCGGGGACGGGGCCTGGACGTACTGTTCGCGAATGCCTCCGTCGCCGCGTTCGTGCCGCTTGAGCAGGTCACCGAGGAGCACTTCGACACCCTCGTCGGTGTCAACGTCCGGGGCACGCTGTTCACCGTTCAGAAGGCGCTGCCCCTGCTCAACGACGGCGCCTCGGTGATCTTGAACGGCTCTACCAATGTGGACGTCGGCGCGGAGGCGTTCGGCGTGTACGCGGCGACCAAGGCCGCCACCCGATCGTTCTCCCGGACCTGGGCCAACGAACTCAAGGGACGCGGTATCCGGGTCAACACCATCACGCCCGGCCCGACCGACACCCCTGGTTTGTCGGGGCTCGCTCCCAACCCGGAGCAGGCCGCCGGCCTCAAGCAGCAACTGGCTGCGCATGTGCCGCTGGGCCGGCTCGGGCGCCCGGAGGAGATCGCCGCCGCCGTGGCCTTCCTCGCCTCCGAGCAGAGCAGCTTCATCACCGGTTCGAGCCTGTACGTCGACGGCGGACTGAACCAGATCTGAGTTCCACGGCCCGCACACCCGGCCAGGATGGCGGCGCCTGGCCGGCCGGCTCGCTCAGGCGGGCGAGCCTGGCAGCCTCGTTCGCAAGCTGGCCGGGCGGACCGAGGTCAGGCCTGCCGCAGCAGCACGAAGGTGATCCGGTGCACCAGCAGTTTCCTGCCGCCGGCACCGGACACGGTGCCGCAGGAGACCGCCAGCAGGAAGAGTCCGACCAGTGAGCGGTAAGTCCGCGCGTCAAGTAGGTCTGCACGATCAAGACGGCCTTGATCAGGGCGACCCATCATCCTGATCAAGGAACGGTTCCGACGTGCACCCCATCTGCGGCGTCCTCGCACGAGTCCGTACAACATACGAGCGAAGCCACGCCGGCCGACGGCGCAATAGTCTCACCAGAGATTGAGGTAAGGACTCATGACAGTAATCGGCATCATTGGCGCAGGTGAGGTCGGTAGCCAGGTCGCGCGTGCGGCGATCGCGAACGGTTACGACGTCGTTATTGCCAATTCGCGAGGACCCGAGACGTTGAAGGACCTCATTGACGAGCTCGGCCCGTCAGCGCGTGCCGCAACCGCTGCCGGAGCTGCTGCTGCCGGTGAGTTCGCAGTCGTGGCGGTCCCCCTCAAGGTGGTCAACGACATGCCTGCGGGGGAGCTGGCAGGCAAGATCGTGCTTGACACGAACAACTACATGGCCTGGCGCGATGGCCATATCCCGGTCATCGACTCGGGTGAGAAGACAGTTCACGAGCTACGCCAAGAGCACCTTCCGCGATCCAAGGTCGTCAAGGCCTTCACCCACATCCAAGCTCCCCGCATCACCACCGCGGGCAAAGCGGCGGGCACCCCCGGCCGTGTGGCGCTGTCGGCCTCGAGCGACTTTCCCGAAGCCGTGGAACTCGTGACGCGACTGTATGACCAGTTCGGGTTCGACACCGCCGACAACAGCCCGCTCAGCGAGTCGTGGCGCAGCGGCCCCGGTCAACCCGCGTGGGTCGCGCACGAGCACCAGACCCGTGCCGAACTGATGGCCAACCTCGCCCGGGCGCGACGGATCATCTTGAGGTGAGTCTGTCCCTGCAGCGGATCATCGAGGTGGTCTACGTGGCCGGCCACGAGGGTAGTGGCGCTGCCGCGGAGCAAGTCGTCGTGGAGCGTGCGGGCCGAGGCGACATCGTGCTCGACTTCGACGCGGACGGACTCCTGCTGGGGCTCGAGATCATCGGGGCCACGGCGCTTCTCCGCGAACGCCACTGTCTCGGCAGCCGAGCGGATCTGACTACCCGGCTAGGCCGCGCAACAGGCCCTCGAAGTCCTGTTCGCCGTCACGGGTCTGGGCGCCGCGGGCCAGCCCTGCGCCCATGAGCTGCGCCGTGGCGGAGCGGAATACGAGCCCGGCCCAGGCATCGGTCTCCCGTGCCAAGCCATCGGCATGATCGCTGGGGATGATGGCGTGCTTGGTCGCCGCGACGACGCCGTCCGGCAGCGCGGCAATGTTGCGGGCGAGGCGGTCGACGAACTCGTCGAGCTCGTGCGCGGGGAGGGCGCGGTTGACCCAGCCGTACCGCTCGGCGGTCTCGGCGTCGAGTAGGTCGGCGCCGAGCACGACTTCCAGGGCGCGGTTGCGGCCGACGCGCTCAGTGAGGTACTGCGTGGCGCCTCCGCCGGGGACGATGCCCATGAGGGCTTCGATCTGGCCGAGCCCGGCCCTGCCGATCGCTGCGAACGCCATGTCGGCGGCCACGACGAACTCGGCTCCGCCGCCGCGCGCCTTGCCGGCGAGCTTGACGATGGTCACCTGGGGCTGGTGGCGTAGTTGCTCCCCTACGGCCTGGAAGACATTGACGTGTTCCGGCAGGTCGGCCATGAGCCCGGCGAGATCCTCCGGGGTGAGGGTCATGTCGACGTGGGCAAGGAAGAAGTCCGGGTCGGCGCTGTCGAACACGATCACGCGTACGGTGTCGTCACCGGCCAGCGTGGTGAGCAGGCGCCGCAGGTCGGTCATGACGGCGACGCCGAGGACGTTGATCGGTGGGTTGTCGATCGTGACGTGCGCGACCCCATCGTTCCGGCTGACCCGCAGAGTCCGGTAGGCGTCGTGGTTCATCTTGTCTCCGTAGGTATCTGGCAGGATCTTGGTTCCTGTTGTATACCTACTGTGAAACCGATGATGACCTGCGTCAATAACGCACTTCAGGCATCCCAGGGATCGTGGAGGATACCGCCATGGCCGCTTCTGAGACCGTTTACCGGGCTATCGCCGAGCAGGACCTTGTGTTCCGGTCCGATTGTGCGAGCCGGCCGATCCTCGATCAGATCGCCGACAAGTGGTCGATGATGGTGATGGCGGTCCTGGCCGAGCCGCGCCGGTTCAACGAGATCAAGCGCCGCCTCGAGGGCGTGACTCAGCGCGTGCTCACGCAGACCCTGCGCCGGCTCGAACGCAACGGGATGGTCGAGCGCCGGGTGCTGCCGACCTCGCCGGTCGGCGTCGAATACTCGTTGACCCCGCTCGGCGAGACCCTGCGCGAGCCGTTCGGCCGCCTCTACGACTGGACAGTCGCCAACGCGCCCGAGATCCAAGCACGCCAGCGCGATTTCGACCAGCGCGCTCAGCCCTGACACCGGAGCCGAAGCCAGGCCCCCTGCTCAAGGCCTGCACGCAGATGTACGACCGGTGCGGCTACCTGCTGCTCTACGGGCAGATGCCCCCCCACACTCGGGGTGGATCGCTTCTACCGGCGAGCCAGGTTCGAGGTCGGTGACGCCGGCGCCCCGATCGACCTGTGGGTCGTCTTCGGCGTTCACTCCCGCATCCAGTCCGGCGCCGACGAGCGCATCTTCCTGCGTCTCACCCGGCCTGCGCGGGCATGACGGCGATGATCACGATAGGCGTGAGACTGACACAATTAACCACGTAATCGGTCACGTCGATTATCTGACCTGACCGCTGCTGATATTCGAGGGCGCCTCCATCGGGCGCGCCCTGATGGAGCTGGGCAAACTCGATCGCTCCACCCACCTGGCCAGCTGCTACGACGACGAACTGCTGCGCCGCCGGGTCAACACTCAACTTAACCGGCAAGAATCCCGCCACACCCTGGCCCGTAAGATCTTCCACGGCCAAAAGGCGAACTCCGGCAGAAGTACGAGGAAGGCTAGGAAGATCAACTTGGCGCTTTGGGATTTATGACCAACGTCTGCATTCTGTGGAACACCGTCTACACGGCCCGCGCTCTGGAAGAAAATGCGCGCCGAAGGCAAGAGAATCTCTGCCGCCGACATCGCCCGACTCTCACCTCTGGGCTTTGAGCATTTCAACATGCTCGGCCGCTACAGCTTCCCCCTGCCGGAACTGGTCCGCGACGGGCAGCTGCGCACGCCCCCGCCCGCCGAGTTACCCCCCTCTTGTTCAGCGCGCGCCGTACGGCCCTCGGCCAGCGTCCGGCGCGCCTGCTCATGCGAGATCCCGGCGCTCGCGCCGATTTTGCGCAGGCCCCACCCCTCACCCCGCGCGTCCGCCATCGCCGCGATCAGCGCTGTGCTGGTCACCTCTTCCAGCATCGCGCGCAGCTCCGATAGCCGGCGCAGCCGTATCGCAGGCGCCAAATCAGCGATCTCACGGCAAAACGATCAGCATCAGAGCGCAGGAACGCCACACCCTCAAACTCCGCCATCGGACAAGACCGGCCTGGTCAAACCCATGGTGTCAACAAATGTGACACTAAGCCCGGCTCGCCGTTCCACTCCTATCGGCACGCCAACCAGTCGCAGCGAACGCGGCCTCTTTCTGGGGCGGGGGAGTGGGGGTCGATGGGAGGGGTGTGGTAACAACGGAGTTCGCCGGTCCATGTGGCTCCGAGGTTCGCTGCTTCGCACGTCGGGCCTGCGGCGGGCGTCGTCACAGCTTGGCGATGTTCAGGCACTCGCCCTTGCCCACCACTTATAAATCTACAATGTAAAGGCGCTGGCTAAGGACAACTTTCTATAACCAGGCCACACAAACATCAGCAGGAGGGCGACAGGCCAGGACGCGCCACCGGCGCGTGCCACGAGCGGGGCGGGACCACTGGTCAGCGCGGCCGTCCACTCGCGGGCCACGCCGCGCCCATCCCCTCGTGCTGGAAGTAGCCCTTCTCCACCCCAACGAGCCGATGCAGGCCCAGTGCGGGATCGCCGAGCTTGGCCACCGGCTTCAACCCGAGGCCTCCGGCAGCGGCGCGGCCTCCAGCTGCAGCTTCCCGCCCCTGATCGTGATGGCCGGGTTGGCGTCCAGCACATCGGCGAGCTGCCGATAGACCTCATCCAGGTCGACCGCGAGTTTACGCAGGTGGCGCTCTGCAGGTCCGCGATCCCGGCGAGAGCACCCCGCCTGCCCGCGACCCCGCCCAACGCACTCTGCAGGCTCGTGAGCTGGGCGAAGACACCCTGCGTGCCCGCGACCCGGCTCAACCGTAACTTTGATGGCTTGATGGCGTGAGTTACCCGGCGGTATTTGGCGTCTTGCTGCTGGGGCCGCTCAGTGGGTGCGGCGGGGTTGGGCGAGGACACCGGTGATCTTGGCGATGGCCTCGCGCGGTCGTCGTGCAACGGCGGACGACGTTCCCGTCCTCGGTCACCAGCCACGCCGAACCGTCGCCCTGCTCCCCGAAGTAGTAGGCCTGAGCCTGCCTATATCGTGCGCTCAGCGCCTGGCACAATCTGAGCACGTCCTCGTGGCGCTCGCTGTCACACGGATCACACCATGGCCCGATGACCAAGGTGCAGCCGTTCACTTCGGGGCTGACGTAAACCTGGGACAGCTGATGACGATGGTCCGGATCGCCGTGTGCATCAGCGTCGATCATGTCCCTGGCTTGGGCAAAGGTGATCGGCCTTGATGCGGACAATCCGAGAATCTCCATGACACCGCCTGATCACCCGTGGGCACTGCAATCCAATAGTTCCAGCAGGTCCACACCGGCTCAGGCCAGTCTTTGGTTTCAGCCCGCACAGGGGCAACTATGCCGGATCGGCCAGCGGAGCACAGCGTGGAAGGTCTTCGCAGGGCGAGCGCATCGTTTCACCAGTGCGTCCGCGGGCTGGTGCCCTTTTTGTGGTGGGCGGGCGCTTGCGAGCCTCGCCGGCGGACACCAGGATGCGTCCGACGTTGTGACGGGGCCTGCTGCCGCCGATCGCGGACGTCAGGGTTCGGCAGGAGGGCTGTTATCGCCAGGTGCGGTTGTTGTTGCGCTCTTCTTTGGCTCGCCATGCGTCTTCGAGGGTGACATGGATGAGGTTGGCGATGGCGGCCAGGAGGATCGTGATGCGGGCACATGTGTCGGCGATGGCGACGGTGCGTCCGTGGGGATCGGTGGGGTTGCCGTTGCGTTTGCGGATTGCGCGGAACAGTTCGCCGGTCTCGTGCCCAAGACGCAGACACAGGTCGGCGAGGCCGAGCGTGGCCAGGTCGGTCCCGGCCGCGTAGTCCTGGACGCCGCCGAGTGAGCTGCCAAGACCGATTACACGGCCGGTTTCATGAAGTGCTCTGGCGCGGACCGCGTCCGTGAGGATGACGTTGGTGCGGTTGGCGATCGAGGCGAGCAAGATCGTCACGTCGACGCACTCTTCGGCGATCACGGTGGTGGGACCGGAGGGGTTGGAACTGAACGCTCCGGCGGCGTCGAACAGCTCACCGACTTCCTCGCCGAGTTTGAGGCACTGGGAGTCCAAGCCGAGGCCTGACAGGCCGCGCTCGATCTCCATCTTCGCCACGTACTCCTGGAGATCGGCGAGTGAGGCTTCCTGGGGCAACGGTTCCATCGGGCCATCCCTGGTGTGTCTGAGAAGAGGTTGCGACGCTAGCGGCCGGTGATGGGCCCCTAGCCGCCGGAGTTGGTGACGGCGAGCTGCCCGACGCTGACGTCGGAGACCTGTGCGGTGCCGGATGCCCATCCCTGGCGGAGCGTGCCGGTCAGGGCCTCGGCCCGCCGGGCGATCGTCTTCCGGTCGGCCGGGCTGACCCGGCCCCGGACGAGTGAGACCTCGACGCTGCGGCAGGTGGGGTTCCATTCCCAGGTGCCGACGATCCGACCGTTGATCATGATTCCGGGTAAGGCCTCGCCGATCTGGTTGAACGCCCGGCGTGGGGGGAGGTCGCCAAGGTAGCGTCCGCGAGTCTGGAAGTAGCTCTTGAGCGCGGTGTCCTCGTGCGCGAGCAGATTCACTCCGGTCGCCGTCGGGGTGGAGGCCTGGAACTCCTCGAACCGGTCGGCGAACATCAGGCAGTCCGCTTGTGCCCAGGGTGTACGGATCCGGACGAGCTCGCGGCCGGAGGCGGCGAGTCCGGTGAGGATGTCGGTGGCCGACAGCCCGGACCACCAGGTGGCGTCGCGCACGGTGGCGGGCCCGTACCGGTCGAGGTAGGCGGTGACGAGGGCGGTGATCGCGGCGTCGCGATCCAGGCCGAGGTTCAAGCCGGGGATCGAGGAGGCCACCGCGAAGGTCCTCTTCTCCCGGTTCCACACCCTAGTGGCGTTGCGGTAGACGATCTGGCCGCCCTCCCACGCCCTTTTGATCGCCAGCCGTCCAGTCGGGACGCCTACACCATCCTGGGCCAGGCGCTGTTCGATGGCCCGGTGACCGAGCGGGCCATCGGCCAGCAACGCCAGGAGCCGGTCTACGGCGCCGGCGATGGTCTGTTCGGACAGGCCGGCCTTTACGATGGCGCGGCGAGCGTCGCGGTCGCGGAACCGCAGTGTGGCGGCGTGCGCGATCGCGGCGAGGCCCAGCGGGAGAGCATGGAGGGTCTTGCGCATGCACCGGACGGTCAGCAGCGTGTCCTGGACCGGCGCGGTGAACAGGCTGGTGGGCACAGCAGCGCCGGTGCTGCGGGACGCAATGATCCCGTAGGGCGAAGGGAGCCGGGCGGCGTGCAGACCGAGCGCGGCGTCGGAAATCTGCGCGACCGTTTCCAGCCGAGTGTGGTCAGCCAAGCCCTGCCGGGCGAGCAGGTGCTCCCACAGAGCGGCCGCTTTGGCCTCGCTCAGAGTGTAGGTGGCCATTCCTGGGAGCAGTGAGGAGGACGGGGCCACATGGGGAGCTTAGATGAGACGAGACTTCAGGGGCGGAGCATTGGCCGAGTTCGCCAGCCGGGCCGAACCACATCTTGCCCACACCGACGTCACCGGGCCTCGATCCCCGCGGCCAAAGGTGCGGGCGTTATTTCCTAGGCAGGACGGTAGGAGCGGCCCATCACCATGTCTCAGTCTCCACCTGATTTACCGGCATCACCACGCTCGCGAACCGCTCGATGCTGGACCAGCCACACATACCGGACAGGTTGTCAGCACCGGAGAATGCGAATGGAAGGGCGAACTCGGCTCGGGAGGATGTATCAGTCTTATGGGCCCCAGGTGGCGTCGACGAAGGTGCGGAGCCGGAGGTAGGAGGATTCGACCTCGGCCCACTGGTTGTCGTCGCCCCACCAGCGCAGAGTGTTGTGGTGGATGTGGAATCTCGACCAGTCGCCGTCCCAGCCCGGCTGCTGGTGGGTGCCGGAAATCCCGTACTTGTCGGGGTCGGCGTACACCTGTGTGCCGGGTAACGGTACGAACCTGAACAGGGCAACCCGCGACAGGTTCGGAGCAAGCTCCTCCAGTAGCGACAGGGTTTCGTCGGTCGTCTGTTCGGTCTCGCCGGGGTAGCCGTGGATGACGAACACCTTCGCGCCGATCCCCGCGTCCGCGGTCGCCAGGATCGCGTCGCGGATCTGGGCACGGGTGATTCGCTTGCGCATCGCCGTCAGCAGCAGCTCGCTGCCGGACTCCATTCCGTACTTGACCTCGATGCATCCCGAGGCGGCCATCTTCTTCAGCAACGGGCCATCGACGGTGTCGACCCGCGACAGGGCTGACCATCGCAGTTTCAGGTCGGCGATCGCCTCGCAGATCTCTCCAACCTTGCCCTTGTGGACGATGAAGTTGTCGTCCACGATCGCGAACCCCTCGATCCCGTAGGCGTCGATCAGGTGGATGAGCTCGCGACGCGCGGAGGCCGCTCCCCGATACTGGAGCCGGGACTGAGCGGCGGCGCAGTAGGTGCATGGGAACGGGCAGCCACGCGAGAACATCACGTGCGCCATCGTCGTGTCAGTGCCGGCGAGCCGGTCGGACAGCACGACGTGCTCGCGGGGGAGCAGGTGCCGGGCGGGCAGCGGCAACTCGTCGATGTTGCGCATCAAGACCCGGCTCGGCCCCTGCACGATCTGCCCGTCCCCGTTCGGACAGTAGATGCCGGGGATTCCGGTGAAGTCCCGGCCGCCGTCCACGCCGCGATCCAGCAGCTGCAGAATGATCTCCTCCGATTCGCCGTCAGCGACGACGTGCGCAGCGAAATCGGTCAGGGATTCGATCGGGTAGAAGTTAGCGTGCACCCCGCCTACCATGATCAGCGCATGGTCGGCGAATGTGGAGGTCCGGCGCGCCGTGAGCATCAGCCCGTAGGTCGCCGACGAGGCGAGGCTGAATCCGACCGCGTCGAACCCGCTCAGCTCCAGTCGGGTCCGGGACGGCGTGACCGCCTCGATCACGACCTCGTGGCCGCCCTGCTCGATCACCGCTGCCAGATACAGCACCCCGAACGGCGGGAACTCCTTACGAGCCTCCTTGTAGCGGGCCATGTCGTACACCTCGGGGTACAGCAACACCACGCGCATGACACCCACCTCTTTCTCAGCCGCCCCGCGAGAGCGCGAGAAGTTCGCCGACGAGAGCCAGGACGGTGACGGTGACCTGCTCCGCGGTGCGGTCACCGATGTCCAGGCTGATCACTGGGTAGCCGAGCGATGTCAGGAGGCCGGCGGCCTGCTCGTACAGGCCGGCCTCGGTAGACGCCGCAGCGACGCCGCCCTCGTGGAAGCGGCTGTAGGTGCCCCGTCGGGCAGCCCGTTCCCTGCAGGTGGCCGGATCACCGGTCAGCAGGACCGCAAGGTCCGGGGCGAACATGTGCCGGTAGAGCGTCGTGATGAATGCGGGGTCCGCGCCATCCATCTGGTCCAGGACCAGCGCGGTCGGCACGTACCGATCACACACCACAACCCGCCCGGCCTCCAGCGCCGGGAGGATGACCTCGTCCTGGTGATGGTGCCGGTCGGCCGCCATCAGGAACGTCAGCGCCAGGCCGTGCAGCTCATGCGTCGCCGATCGCGCCAGCCTCCCCATCGGCGAATGCGACGGCTGCCCCGTGGCCACCACCGCCGCCCCACGCTGGACGAGCATGTCGGCGAGCAGGCGGCAGACCTCGCTCTTGCCAACCCCCGACGGCCCGTCCACCACAACCAGGAGACCCGGCCGACCGTGCAGGGGTGCCCTCGGCGCCGAAGGATCAGTGCTGAACCTCGGAGCCGAGCTGGAGGGCGAGGACATCGAGCGACTCCTTCGCACGAAGGAAGCGGCGCGTGCACTACATGACGTTCGGACCGGAAGCGCATATCCAAATGAACGATGTCCCCCCGCAGGGTGTCGGCGGGCCGGCTTCCCTGCAGGGAGCGATAGTCTTGGGACAATAGTCAGCCTGTACCACGATCCTGTCAATTATCCCAAGACAATTATTGAAATGAGGCTGCGTGGTGACCGTGCACTCGCGCTACTTGGATATCGCCGCCCAGATCAGGGCGCGGATTGAGGCCAGCGAGTGGGAGCCGGGAGCCAAGCTTCCGCGCCTGGACGACTTCGCGGTGGAGTATGCCGCAAACCGGGACACGATCGGCAGGGCGATCGGAGTTCTGGAGTCGGAGGGTTTCGTCTGGGCGGTGCAGGGGCGGGGGATCATCGTCCGGCACGGCATGATGCGGCTGCGCAGGCCACGGGGGAATCTGGTGAAGCGGAACGTCGCCACTGACAGCCCCGGCTACTCCTTCCCCTCGGCATCCGGCCAGGAGGTGTGGAAGCATCACATCCAGCCCCTCGCGTCCCTCGAACCGCTGACCGACCCGCGAATCGCGAAACTGCTGTGCGTCCCGGTGGGCAGTTCGGTGATGCGCCGTTTCCGGGTCACCGGGCCCGAGTCGGAACCTCCGTTCCAGATCAACATTTCGTGGATTCACCCCCGTGGTGTCGCTGATGCCCCCGAGGTCGATTCTCAGGCCCCCGGACCGGGGGACTGGCTATACCGGCTGGAGATGTCCGGTCATTGGCCCATCAGCTGGATGGAGATCCACAGAGCTCGGATGCCGACCAAAGATGAAGCCGGCCTGCTGGAGATTCCGACCAGTCTGCCGGTGTTGGAGATCGTGCGGGTGGGAACGTCGGGGGGCGATGGAAATGCCATTGAGGTGACCGAGTACATCGTGGCCAGTGATCGGGTCGAAACCGTACACGTACTGCACCGCGACGATTCCGCACAAGATCCATGGTCTGACGACATCGGCACGGCAGGCGCATGACCATGCCCCTCACTGTTGAGGCTGCTGCCCGTACCCACATCGGGCTTGTGCGCCGACGTAACGAGGACGCCGTCTACGCGGGCCAATCGTTGTTCGCAGTCGCCGATGGTCTCGGCGGTCACATCGCCGGCGACATCGCCAGCGCCACCGTGATCGAAGCGCTGCAAGCTCACGACCGTCAGGCGGACCCGGCGGACCTCCCCGTAATCCTCGGACGAGCCGTCCACGCCGCGAATGAGGCCCTGCGGCGCAGGATCGAAAGAGAACCAGACCTGGTGGGCATGGGCACGACACTGGTGGCGATGCTGTGGTCCGAGTCGGCGGCGGTCGTGGCGAATGTGGGCGACTCCCGCGCCTACCTGCTGCGCAATACCGGCTCCACCGGTAGCGGGACTTCGCAGATCGTCCAGATCACCGAGGATCACACTTACGGGAATCTGGTGGCCGACGCCGCCGGCGTGCCGAACCTGCCCGCGCGCATAGCCCGCTTCCTCGACGGCCGGGCCGATGGACGCTCACCCGACCTCACCACCCGGGCACTCCGTCCCGGTGACCGGTTCCTGCTGTGTTCGGACGGGCTGAGCGCGGTAGCGCCACACGAGCTCATCCGAGACATTTTGAGCTCATCCAGCGATCCGGGAGAAACAGCCGATCGCCTTATCGCGCTGGCCACCGATTACGGCGGTCCGGACAACATCACCGTGATCGTCGCCGACGTACGGGAAGTTCACCCCTAGCAGGTCCCGGGGAATCGGCGCAGGTTCCGGCAGGGCCTGTGAGAAGGTGTTTTCGACTTCGCGTGTCCGCGTCGCGACCGAGGGAGTTCTTCGATGGTCAGTGACAGGGACGGTAGGTAGGGCCTGGCTGCGGGGGAGAGGTGGGGGAGCGTGCACGGCCTGGGCGGCAGCGATCTGGTCGGCGTCACATGGGCGGTCATCGACTTCGAGGGGCTGACTCCGGCCGGGAGGTCGCCGGAGCCGGTCGAGGTCGCCGTGGTGGCCGGCCGCCTGACCGGTGAGGGCGCCTGGGTGGAGAGCGGACGGTTCGCCTCGCTCATGCGGCCGCCCGCCGACGTGGCCGTGACCGCGTTCGACACGGCGCAGACGGGCATCACCGCGGCGATGCTCGCCGGCGCGCCGTCCGCGGGCCGGGTGATGGCGGCGCTGGATGCCCGCTTCGACGCGCCGCCGTACCGGCTGGTGGCGCACTCGGCGCACACCGAGGCCACGTTGATCGGCGGTCAGCGCCGCCACTGTCCGGCCCTGGCCGCCATCCCGCTGATCTGCACCGTTCGCCTGGCGCGGGCCGTGCTTCCCGAGCTGGGCTCGCACACGCTCGATCGCGTCGCCCGCCATCTCGGGCTACCGATCCCGGCCGACCGGCACCGGGCCTTGGCCGACGCCGAGTTGACGGCGCAGGTGTTCACCCGCCTGGCCATGGGGGGCGCCCGTGCCGGCCGCTGGCGCACCCTGCTGGAGCTGCAGGCCGCCGGTGGCGTCTACGTCAAACCGGAGCCCAGCCGCCAGGCCGCCCAGGCTGTGCAAAACGAGCTGTTCTGACGCCTGGCTCACCAGCGGATGCGTACTGGAGCGGTCGGCGGCCAGCACATGAACTCGTGGAGAGGACGCCTGCTCAGCGCATGGTGGTGGTCCAGTCCCTGCTGCTGAGGTGGAATGCGCCGCGGGCGCCGTACACGAGGTTGCTGCCGCGCGTGATCCACATGTGGCGGATTCGTCGAGCATCGTCCACAGGCCCCTGTGCCCGGATTGGGCGATGACGGGCGGCTCGTCGCCGTGCGCGACGGCGTGGGCCCAGGTGCCGTCGGGGTGGGTCATGGTGGTGGTGGTGGTGGTGGTGGTGCGGCCGTCGGAGGTTTCGGCGTAGTGGTGGCGGATGCCGGGGGCGAGAAGTTCCAGCAGGGTGGCGGCCTCGGAGGGCGGCGATGCCGCACCGCATGAACAGCGCCTCGCAGAGGTTTTCCACGATGCCCGGATGATCGGGATCCATGGGGAAAGACATCCTGGTGTACGGCTGGGGGCGGGCACCCCGCTCTCCGGGATGTAGCGGCTGTCTGCGTCCAGGAACCAGGTCATCAGGGCAAGGCCGAAGGGTCTTATCGACGAACAGCGTGGCATCCATCACCCAACCGCCCTCGGCGCGAGGCTGGCGATAGACCCCCCAGCCGAAGGAGTGATAGCCCATCCAGTTTGTCGATGCTCTGCGCCTCCACGAACGTGAGCTCGTGCGGCGGCACGACTGTCACCATCGACAGCATCGCGTAGAGATCCACGCCGTGGCCGATGTTTCTCCGTGGGCCCGGTGGCACTCGCGGTACGGGCCTCCTGCCACGGGGGGCGGGCCGTCGGCCAAGACTGCGTACAGCGACACCGTTCGAAGGATGTGGCCAACGAGACATTGACCGGCTGCGGGCTGCTTCGTACGTTCAGGGGGCTCGTTGGACGGCATCGCCAGGAGGCGATCATGACAGCACGGTCCAGCACCACCTGGCCCTGGCCGGACCTTCCACCCGGCCCGTTCGGGACACCCTCCCCTGACCTGGTCCGCAGGCTCGCCCAGGCTCCGATGGAGCCCACCACGATGCCCAGCGGAGACTGCGTGCCCATGATCGTCAGGTACGAGGACGTCCGTACCGTTCTCACCTCGCCGGCCGGCAGCCGGAACCTGCGGGCACCCGGTCTTCCCAGAATGGTCAGCGGCACGGCCCTCGAGGACGACCCCGCGGCGCTGATCAATCAAGACCCACCGGAGCACACGCGTTACCGCCGCATCATGCAGGGCACCTTCACTCCCAGGCATATCGAGCGCTGGCGGCCTCGCGCGGCGGCGATCGCCAACGAGCTGATCGACTCGGCCGGCCTGGAGTTCGACATGGTCGCAGATTTCGCCCTGTCGCTGCCCGCCCGGGTGATCTGCGAGATGCTCGGCGTCCCGATGGACCGGTTCGAGCAGTTCCGCGGTTGGACGGAGACGTTCCTGTCCACCTCCGAGGCAAGCGCCGAGGCCAGGGGAGAGGGTTTCGCCGCGTTCATGGCCTACGCCGGCGAGCTGATCGCGGCGCACCGGGTCCGGCCAGGCGACGATCTCATCGACCTGCTCATCGAGGCGCGTGACGAAGGGGACAGGCTGAGTGAGGCGGAGCTGACCCACATGGTCTTCACGCTGATCATGGCCGGGCATGAGACCACCGCATCGATCATCATCCGGGGCGCATTCCGCCTTCTGTGCCACCCTGAGCAGTACGCGCAGCTGGCGGCCCGGCCCGAGCTCCTGGAACCGGCGGTGGAGGAGATTCTTCGCTACGAAGGTCCCGGCGGAAACGGCCTGCTCAGGCTGGTAACCGAGGACATCGAGCTGCCCAGCGGCGCGATCTCCAAGGGCACCGTCGTGCTGCCCAACCCCACAGGCGCCAACCACGACCCGTCGGCGTTCGACGATCCACTGCAGTTCGACATCCAGAGGTTCGCCGGGACGGCACCTAACCCGCACCTGGCGTTCGGCCACGGTCCCCACTACTGCCTGGGGGCCAATCTGGCCAGGATGGAACTGCAGGAAGCCTTCCGCGCCTTGGTTACGCGGCTGCCCACCCTCCGTGCGCAAGAGGACTTGTCGACACTGCGCTGGACCAATGACGGACTGATCTATCGTCCCCTACGGCTCCCGGTCAAGGGAGGCTGAGGTACGGATGATCCCCCACGAGTACTCACCTGTGGCTTGAACTGCATGGGTGGAATTTCGGCAGGCGCGCGGCAGCGAGGACACCGGACTCGACCTGCACCAGCTCCGCGACAGCGCCACCACCCACGTCCGTGAAGTCGAAGCCCCCCGGTCACCTCGTCATGAGCAAGAACCGGCACACGAACCCTCGCACGCGCCGACGGCGGTGCGCGCCTCGATAGCGTGCGCACGTTCGCGGTGCACACCAGCCCGGTCGCCACGCCCTCGGGGGCGAACCTGCGCATGAACGACGTGCGGTGCTTCTTCTCCGAAACGGCACGCCCTCCTCGTCGAGCCTGAAGTGATCGGCCATCCACAGCTGGAACTGCAGAGGACCGGCCTGGCCCGCGGCGGGAGCATGATCAAGGCGGACATCGCCAAGCTGGTACGACTACTGCGCTCACCACGGCCTGCCCGAGGAGATACCTCCCGACCGTGACAACCGCCCTATCCCGATCGGCCGGTTCCGCAGCAACCTGGCCTGGTTCATCGCGCGCAAGCCCCGCGGCCTGGTCGCCGCCGCGATCCAGTACGGACACGTCCACGTCAAAATGACTCTTGGTTACAGCGGCACCTATGACTCCGGCTTTCCCGACGAACTCGCCTTCGAGCAGTGGCTCCACCGCATCGAGCAACTCGTCGAGGCCGACCGACGGCTCCAGGCCGGTGAACACGTCAGCGGCCCGGCCGCAGACGCCTGCAAACAGCGGGTTCAGGTGGGCGCCACCAAGTTCAGCGGGCGCGTGCTGCGCACCTCCCGAGAGGCACAGGACCTGCTGGGCAACCTCGACCTCCAGATCGTCAAGGGCATGGGCATGACGTGTGTCCCTGACCCGGACAAAGCGCTCTGCCAAATGAAGTTCGGGGAAGACGACGCCCGCTTCACTCCTGACGTCGACGACTGTCGTCCCCGCTGCGGCAACATCGCTCGCGCGGACGCCGACATTGCCGAGATCGAGCAGAAGATTGCCGAACTCCGCGTGCTCGTGGCCGATCCGCTCGCGCCCGTCCTCCGCCACGACCGAGAACAACGCGAGCTGGACCGGTTGGAACGCCTCGTTGCCCACCACGAGCGAGGCCGGGATCGCGCTCCAACCGGATAGGTCAACTGCGGCCAACCCAGGCGACGCGACAACCGAGGCAGACACACCAAGGGAGCCGCAATACGCCCCGAAAGGGCCGCGAGCGTGAGTAGTGATCGTTAAGGTGATTATTATGGCGCTATTGTCTCATCTCGCCCGTTTCAACCAGCGGCACCCGTGGAGCCACAACGACCACTACGGACGCTGGATCGCTGACCAGGTGGCTGCGTCCGGAGCCCGCCACGTCCTTGACGTCGGGTGCGGCACGGGCAACCTTGCCGCGCTGCTTCGCCATCGCGGCGCTACCGTCACCGGGCTCGAACCCGACCCAGCGACCGCCCGCGCCGCGGCGGAGCGCTTCACTGACGAGCCCAAGGTCGCCATCGTCGAAACCGACTTCGCCGGGCGTGACCCGCAGCAGCGGTGGGATGCCGTCACCATCGTCGCCGTCCTGCACCATCTCCCGCTGGCGCCCACCCTGCGTGAACTACGCGACTGTCTTGCCCCGGGCGGGCGTCTCGTGATCGTCGGCTGCTATCGGGAGGCCGGGTCCGCCGATCTACTCGCCTCCCTGCTGGCGTTGGCCGCCAACCCGATCATGGGGCTGGTCAAGCACCCGGGCCGCGCCGATGCGCCGCCCTTGCACATGACGGCGCCCACCGCCGAGGCGCAGGAGACTCTGGCCGACATCCGGGACGCGGCCGCGCAGGAATTGCCCGGCGCCCGGATCCGGCGTCGCCTGTTCTGGCGATACACCTTGGTTTATGACGCCCCGCCGCGTTGACACCGGTAACCAGCCGAAACGCACCTCCACAACCCTTCTCTGCCAGCCTGCACCTTACGATCGCAACCCATCATGGAAGCACCCGTGTCCACACGCGAGACCAATGAGCCGAACGGGACGCGATCGCGGCCGCCGCCCAGCGGCTGCTCGTTGGTCAGCCTGCCCGCTCCACTGGCGCGCTGACCGTCACCCAGCTCGCAATCGAAGCCGGCGTCACTTTGGCGGCGTGCCCGCCACGGCTAAGCGCCCCGCGAGTTAACCGTCCGAGGGTGGGACGGTGGCACGTTGGAGATCGCGGCGGGCAGCGCGGCGGTTGGCGTGCACGCTCGTGATCGTGACGGTCGTCAGGACCACGATGATGACCCCGAGCGAGATCAGGGTGGGGATTTCCGGGACTGCAGGCCAGATGTCGTGCGCCCAGTGCAGGAGGAGTTTGAGCCCGATGAAGCCCAGGATGACGCCGAGCCCGTGGTTCAGGTGCCGCAGCTTCTCCAGGACGCCCACTAGCACGAAGTACAGCGCCCTCAGCCCGAGCAGGGCGAAGGCGTTGGTGATGAAGACGAGGAAGGGGTCTTCGGTCACGCCGTACACTGCGGGCACCGAATCGACCGCGAAGACGATGTCGGTGGCGAAGACGGCCACGATGGCCAGTGTCAGCGGGGTCAGGGCGCGCCGGCCGCCCTCTCGAACCACCAGGCGGGAGCCGCAGTAGTCGTTGGTGACCGGCATGAAGCGCCGCAGCAGCCGGATCGTGCGCATGGAGGAGATGTCAACCTCCTGCTTTTTGCCGCTGAGCGCGTCCTTGAGGATCTTCCACGCGGTGACGATCAGGATTCCGCCGAACAGCAGGAACACCCAGGTGCCGCTCTGCAGCGCGGCCGCGCCCAGGGCGATGAAGACCGCGCGTAGCGCCAGTGCCCCGATGATGCCGTACAGCAGCACCCGCCGGGCCAGCCGGCGTGGCACCGCGAAGGCGGACAGCAGCAGCATGAACACGAAGAGGTTGTCCACCGACAACGACTTCTCCACCACGTACCCGGTGTAGAACTCCACCGACGCCTGCGACCCGAACGCACGCCACGCGTAGAGGCCGAAGAGCAGGGGAAGCGCCAGGTAGAAGACCGACCAGCTCACCGCCTCACGCATTCGCACCTCGTGTGGGCGTCGCGTCAGGACAAAGTCCACGCCCAGCAGCAGCACCAAGCCGGCAACGGTGAACGCCCACAACTGTGGTGAGCCGATCGTCTCCAGCGGGGCGGCCATCATCAGACTTGTAGGGGCGGGCATGGAACCTCCCCGAACGCGACGGGCCGTTCGAGGTCTCCTTCACCCACACCGCGCGGGCGGCCGCCCGGGGACGAGGTCACGTCCGTACTGACCGGACCGGCTCTTGGGAAGTACTCCCCTCGCCCTCCCAGGCTAGGCGAACCCTCCCACTTTGCTCCACCCCTGGGCTCTCCGCGGGGTGATCGCCAGGTGTTTGACCGGCGCCGCGCATGGGGCCGATAGTGGAAGGAGCACGCAAGGGGAGTACCCGCCGTCCGACATCCCGGCCGTCATCACGGTCTCCACGCCTGGGGAGGCCCGGCGGGATGGCCCTCCCGCTCAGGCTCGGCCGACGCGGAGGGTGCGGGAAGACCTTCGTCCTCGTGGCCATACCTCCAGGCGAGGCCGAGGGGAGTCCTCATGTCGATCACCGTGCTTCTTGAGATCCTGCTGGGCATCCTGCTGATCTTCTCCGCACTCATCAGCGCCGCTGCGCTTTGGGTTCCACCGCCGCGGTCCCACCGCCGGCCGCCGCCGCGCCCTTTCCTGCACACAACCCGCCGAGGCTGGCCAGGAAAGCGCAGCTGACCAGAATGCAGAGCGCTGCCAATCTGCCAAGGTGCCCGAGACACCCGCGCCTGCGCTCGATAGCCCCTGGAGCGCTGGCCCGCGCCTTTGGCGACCCGGTGCCTGGCGATCAAGGCTCAACCCCTTCACGAGGAGAACCCGGACGACTGGTCTCCACGTCAGTACGAGGCGGGGCGGACGAGGCCCGTCTCGGGGTCTGAGGAACATCGGAACCGGATCGTGCGCTAAGCGTTTGTCCTGGTGATTCCTGGTTTGACCGGTCAGTGATCGTTGCCAGAACCTTCGGAGGTCTTGTCATAGACCTGGTGGAGGTTCGCGGTGCCGGTCGAGTTCTTGTCGGATGAGCAGGCTGCTGGGTTCGCCTCGTTTCAGGGGGCGCCCACACGCACGGAGCTGGAGAAGCACTTCTTCCTCGATGACGCGGACCGAGAGGCGATCGAGAGCAAGCGCAGAGATCACAACAGGCTCGGCTTCGCCGTCCAGCTCGGTGTCGCCCGGTTCTTGCGGCGGTTTCTGCCCGACCCCCGCCAGGTCCCCGTCGAGGTGGTGGACTATCTCGCCGAGCAGCTGGGAATCACCGACGCCTCCTGTATCAAGCTGTACGGGCAGCGTGATGGAACCGCGCGCAGCCATGCCGGGGAGATCGAAGAGGCGGGCGGGTGGGTCGACTTCGCCGAGGTCGAAGCGGAACTGGCGCAGTGGAGCGCGGCGCGGGCGTTCACCACGGGCGAGGGGCCCAAGGCGTTGTTCGACGCGGCGGTGGTCGAGCTGCGCGCCCGCCCGGTGTTGATGCCGGGGGTGCATCGGCTGGCGCCGCTGCGGTCCGCGCCGCCGACGTCATCCGGATGCTCTCTCGCGACGGCCGGCCCACCCCGCTGGGCGACGTGATCGCCCACTACGGGCGCATTCCCAAACCCTGCGCATCCTGCGGATGGCCGACGAGCCGACCTACCGGCACGAGATCAAGGCCCAGTCCAATCTGCAAGAAGGACGCCACGCACTGGCCCGGCGGATCTTCCACGGCAAACGCGGCCACCTCTACCAGCGCTATCAGGAAGGCATGGAGGATCAGCTCGGCGCGCTCGGCCTGGTCCTCAACGCCGTGGTGCTGTTCAACACCCGCTCCATGGACGCGGCCCTGGCCAAGCTGCGGGTCCAGGGCTTCGCGGTGCGCGATGAAGACGTTGCCCGCCTTTCGCCCTTCATCCACGCCCACGTGAACCTGCTGGGCCGCTACTCCTTCGCCCTGCCCGAACTACCCGGAGGTTTGCGGCCCTTGGGCGAGTCCATAGATATTTCACTCTGACCGGCGTCCTACCGATCTCGCAATGACCAGAGGGTCGTCGCCTGCCGGACGACCTATCCGGCTGAGACGGAGTCGGTGCGCATGCTCGGTGTGTCGGCTCCTTCACGCTGTGCGGCGACAGCTCGGTCGAGCCGCGCCCGCATCGGCTCCAGCAGTTCGGTGCTGACGCCTTGCTCTCTGCTGGCGTCCAGGATGTTGGCGAAGCTCACCGCCTGCATCTGCAGGTTCGACTCGTCGTCGGCGGCGTCGCCTGAATCCATGGCCTCGGCTATGACGGGAAGGGCCGCGACCATGGCGTTGAGCCACGAGACCGCCAACGGTGCGAACTCCGCCGCTGGGACCTTCTCCGAACCGACCATGGCGGCGGCGTGGTAGAACCCGTCGAACATCCCGTACATGGCGGCCAGCAGCGCCAGGTCGTACAGCGAGGCCTGACCGGCGTCCGCATGCAGGTACCTAGCCGTGCCCAGCGCGCCAAGAGTGCGCTCGTGAGTGTGGAAGGCCCCGTCCGATCCGCTGTAGAGGATGAGTGCCTCGGGGCGCCCCATCATCATGGGCACTGCCATGATGCCGCCGTCCACGTAGTCCGCCCCGTGTCCAGCGGCCCATTCGGCGAGGTCTACCACCAGGTCCCGCCGAAAGTGGAGTACTCCCTGACCGACTTCGGCCACTCACTCAACACCGCCCTCATCCCGCTGGGTGACTGGGGCGAGAAGCACATGCGAACCATCGAGTCCCTTCCCCGCGGATGAAGCCGACCTGCCGCGGCAAGCACCAGACTCACCGCTTGCGGGCGGCGGGGTCGCGCCCTGCCTGCCAGCGCGCGAGAGCTTCGGCGGAGACTCGAGCGTAACGGGCCAGTGAGGCGACCGAGGTGTGACCGGAGTACTGCCCCCATCCGGCGAAGGCGTTTCCCCAGGACGGCACTGACATCACCGCAGATAATCATGGATTATCTGCGACTAATCGCTCTCCAAGGGGTCCAGCGAGGAGCTGTACAGCGCTGACCTGCTCTGAGAGGGCTTAGCGCACGATCCGGTTCTGATGTTCCTCAAAACCCGTCTCGTACGCGTGCGCGGCGGCTTGGGTCCGGTCGCGCAGGCCGAGCTTGATCAGGATGCGGCTGACGTGACTCGTGACGGTCTGCTCACACCGCGGCCCGGGCACGGGATGGAACCTGTGCGAATGTCGCCACTCGGCGCTGACCCACCTGGGTGAGGCCGGTGCTGATGGCCCAATTCCGGCACGAGAAGCCGGAGAATCAGCGGCTGACCTGCCTCGACTCGCTTAACCGAGATCCGCGACATGCTCAACGCCCAGCCCGGACCTAGCGGTAGGATGATCACCCCGTTTGCGGTGCCGGACCGTGGTGGTCTCGCGGTGCACGCGATCCGGCCCGCTGTCCCGGCCGGCAGAGCCGCAGGAACCGGGCCGGGTAGGGGCAGGTTCGTCGGTCAGCCGGCGGCGGCCGCGTGGGTGGCGGTGTGCCAGGCGAGGGCCATGATGGTCAGGACGGGGTTGGCGCCGCCGTTGGTGACGTGGAGACTGGCGTCGGCGATGTAGACGCGGTCGGTTCCCCAGAGTTTGCCGTGCGGGTCGGCGGCGCCGTACCGGGGCGAGTCGGACATCCGTACGGTGCCGGCCTGGTGCTGGCCGCCGGACAGCCCTCTGTTCGCCGCGCCCATCCGCCAGGTGCGGGTGGCGCCGGATGCGCGCAGCCATTCCTCGGCTCGGTCGGACAGGAAGGCGCAGGTGCGCAGGTCCTCGGGGTGCTGGAGTCCTTCGAGCCGGGCGACGGGGAGCCCGAGGTGGTCGGTGACGGTGGAGGCGAGCCGGACGCGCGCTTCGCGGGTGGGTATCTCGTGGACCGGGCCTTGGATGTTGATGGTGTGCCGGTAGCCGTCGGCCAGGGCGCGGCGCGTGTCGGGTCCGGCCCGGTCGACGTCCGAGGGCAGGCCCAGGGCGTAATGCATGGTGGGGATCTTGATGAAGTCGTGGCCGAGCAGACCGCCGCCGACGATGCCGTCGTTGCCGTGGGAGAAGTGCCGGGTCGCGACGGAGGGTCCGGGGCCGAGGCCGTCGTGGACGTCCAGGTCGAATAGGCCGAACACGTTGGCGTACAGGTGGCCTTGGAGGCAGTCGCCGACCCAGTCGTTGCCCAGGCCGCTGAGCTGGAGCAGCCGGGGGGTCTCGACCGCGCCGCCGGCCAGGATGATCCGTTCGGCGTGGATGGTGCGCACGGTGCCGTCGGCGGCGATCTCGATCTCGCCGTCGTCGGAGATCCGCATGACCTGTGCCTGGGTGATCAGGTGGGTTCCCAGGTCGAATGCGCGGGGCAGGACGGTGCTGTGGGTGCCGTTGCGGGCGTCGACGGGGCAGGCGAAGCCGACGCACTGCCCGCAGCGGATGCACGCGGCCCGGCCGCCGCGGGGCTCGGTGTTCAGCAGCAGCGGGACCGCTCCGGTCGGCCAGCCGAGTGCTTCGGCTCCGGTCTGGAGCACGGTGGCCTCGGCGGTCGGCCGGAACGGCGCCATCGGGTAGCCGCGTTTGCGGGGCCCTTCCGCGGGGTGGGCGCGGCCGGCCACGCCGAGTTCCCATTCGACCTGGTCGTAGAAGGGTTCGAGGTCGTCGTAGGTGATCGGCCAGTCGGCGAGCGCCGAGCCTTCGGGGACGCCGTACAGGGAGGCCATGCGGAAGTCGTCGGGCAGGAACCGCCAGGCCTGGGCGCCGAAGAACCGGGTGCCGCCGCCCACGGTGATCGCGTTGTGGTGGTAGCGCAGGTCGTCGTAGTCGACGGCGACCTCGCCGTCGTCACCGGGGACCGCGCGTGGGTGCCCAGGGGGCGTGTCGAGATCGCCGCCGAAGAAGAAGCGGTGGTTGCGGACCTGGTCGGCCGCCAGGTCGCGGGCGCCGAACCACGAGCCGCGCTCCACCACCAGGACCGACGCCCCGCTTTGGGCCAGGACGAACGCGGCGACGCCGCCTCCGGCTCCGCTGCCCACCACGATCGCGTCGTAGCGGTCGCGCAGGTCTCGTAGCGCTCGTGTCGGGGGGCGTTGCACCAAGGGCACGTCGACGGGCGGGCGGCCCGCCGGGTAGGGGTCGAAGCCGATCTCCTCCCAGGCGCCCGAGCCGGGGTCGGCGTAGAAGTCCAGAAGCGAGCGGGTCATCGAGGACGCCTTTCGTCAGAGGGGTCGTTGATCGTCAGAGAGCCGTGCGGCGGAACACGCTGGACCTGGGCTCGGATGGCGTCGAGAGTGGAGGCGATCGCGATCGTCTCGGTCAGGGGCATCACGGGGCTCTCGGTGAGGCCCTCGGCGAGGCAGCGGTGGACTTCGGCGATCTCGAACTGGAGCCCGTTGCCCTGATAGGAGGCGTCGATGCGTTCGGCCCCGCCGGGGTGCGTGGTGACGGTGAGTGCGTCGGGGCAGTGCATGAACGCCGGAAGGTCGATCGAGCCGTTGGTCCCCGCGATGCGGGCCGTGCAGGTCATGACGGTGCGGATCGCGCTCTTGACGACGCCGAGTGCGCCGCCGGGGTGGCGGAGCACCGCGGCGATCTGCTCATCGACGCCCGTCTCGCCGATGACGCCGTCCGCGACGACGTGTTGGGGCGCACCGAGGACGAGCGAGCACAGCTGGACGGGGTAGATGCCCAGATCGAGCAGCGCGCCGCCGCCCAACGCGGGGTTGAACAGCCGGTGCTGCGGTTGCACCGGCCACCGCATCCCGAAGTCGGCCTCCACCAGGAGCGGTTCGCCGATGCGACCGCTCGCCATCGCTTCGGCCAGCATGCGGTAGGCGGGCAGGAAGCGGCTCCAGATCGCCTCCATCAGGAACAACCCTCGGGCACGGGCCTGCTCGGCCATCCGCCGGGCCTGCCCGGCGTCCAGCGCGAACGGTTTCTCGCACAGCACGTGCTTGCCGGCCTCCAGAAAGGCGAGGGTGTCCGGCTCGTGCCGTGAGGCAGGGGTGGCCACGTAGACGATGTCGACATCGGGGTCGGCGGCCAGCTCGGCGTAGTCGCCGTACCGGCGCGCGATGGTGAACCTGTCCCCGAAGGCCGTGGCCCGCTCAATCGAGCGCGACGCCACCGCGACGATCTCTCCGCCCTCGACCGAGCGCATCGCCTCGGCGAATCCGGCCGCGATCTCACCCGGCCCCACAACACCCCAGCGAATCGTGCTCATTTCTCGTCCTCTTCAAGATGCGCCGTGGCGCGGCTGTCTTCGGCGGCTGCGCCTACGGTGATCCGGTGCACAGGTGATTTCAGGGCCATACGGTGAAGCCCTCGTGCCGCACGGTCCAGCGGCCGTCGCGGGGGAAGCCCGGGCAGTCGCGGCCGCCGCCCTGCCAGCCGACGGCCATGAGCGAGACGGCGGCGAGGAGGGCGCCGTTGGCCGGGAGGTAGAGGGGCAGGATGCTGCCGATCTGCGGGCTGTGGCCGGTGGGCTGGTAGGTGTTCTTGGCGGCGTCGGTGAGGAGGGTGTCCACGGCCAGGTCGGGGCGGCCGAGGCGGGTGGCGGTCATGGCCATGACGGGGAAGTCCCAGCCCCAGGCGCTGTTCCAGTCCCAGTGCTCGCGGACGTCGAGGAGGGTGGCCTCCATGATGGCGGGGTCGATGAGCGGGGTGGGCGGGACGACGCCGAGGGCGCACAGCATGGAGGGGTGGTCGTCGCGGCGCAGATACGGTTCCGTGGCGATCGCCGAGTAGACGCCACCTTCCCGGCGTGGCAGGGCCAGGTTGTCCTGGATGTGCTGCCAGCGCTCGTGCCGTTCGAGGCCACGGCGTTCGCGCCAAATTTGCGCGATCTCCAGGCCCCACCACCAGTAGGCGAGCTCGAAGGTGGGGTCCTCGGTGGTCCTGGCGTCGTAGAACTCCTGGGCGGGCACGAGCGGAGCGGGCAGGTGACAGACGCCGTCGCGTTCCTCCACGAAGGAGGCCATGAACGTCGCCGTCTCCTCGACCAGCTCCACGAAACGAGTCACCTCTGATCCGGCGCGGTAGAGGAGTTCGAGGAGATAGAGGAGGTGCGGCTGCTGCCAGATGAGCAGGGAGCCGATGTCGGACGGGCTCTCGCGGCCGTCCGGGCCGACGTGCTTGGGCCAGCGGGCACCGTCGTAGTGCTGGCGGCGGGCGGTCTCGCGGGCCGCGCCGAGGATGGACAGGTACCAGCCGAGGCTGCGTTCCAGCAGCTCGGGGCGGCCCCAGGCGGCGAAGTGGGCGGCGTGCCAGAAGTGCATCTCCAGGTGGAACTTGCCCTGCCAGGAGTTGGTGATCAGCCCGGTCTCCTGGGGCGGCATGGTGCCGGAGCAGTTCACGGCGGTCAGGTACTGCGACAGCACGACGCGGCGCTCCAGCTCGGCCGCCCGAGGGTCGGTGCTGCCGGCGAAGTCGACGGCGGCGCCGGAGGTCCAGAACCGGCGCCACCAGGCGATCGCGGCGCCCTCGATCGTGGTGAACTCGCCGCGTCCGAGCACGCCGCCCGGGGCGAAGGTGGCCACGAGTTCCAGCACGGTGGCCGTGGTGGTCAGCTCGTACGTGTGCGGCTCCCCGGTGGCATTGACGGTCCCCTCCGACCAGTCCAGGCGCACCTCGTAGGTGGTGTCGTCAAGGACGCGGTCGAAGCGGCAGGCGCGCTCGTCCAGCAGATGGAGGGTGGTGGTGTGCCGGTCCGGCGCGGTCCAGTCGGAGGTCTCGAAGAAGCCGTCGCTGGCGTACGGGAACCGCACGGCGACGGCGGCCTGGCCGGTGGCGAGCAGGTCGGACTCGATGCGGAAGGCGACGCGCGCGTGGTGCGGGTCGGCCACGGTGGTGACGCGGACCTCGTGCCCGGCGTAGCTGAAGACGCTGGTGAGGGTGCCCGTCCACAGGTCGAGACGCTGGCGCGGATCGGTGAGCGCGGCGGGGCCGGTCACTCCCGGTCCGAGGATGAGCCCGATGCGGCCCAGGTCTAGCCGGTGGGGGTTCACGTGGAGCCAGGTTCCGGCCCGGAACTCGGACTCGCCGCCCATCGTCGCGGCCATGTCGTACTTGTCCGCGTACTGGACCGGCCCGCGTGAGGTCTCGTAGGTGGACATCGCGTCGGCGAGCACGAAGCCCTCGGGATTGGGCATCGCGTGCCAGCCCCAGGTCGACATCGTCGCGGTGTTCACCGCGAGCCGCCCCTCGGCGCGGGCGGCGGCCTGGTCGTGGAAGGCGGTGAAGGTCTGCATGCCGGTGATGTCGGCGGTGTAGGCGAAGTCGCCGTTGCCGACGGTCAGCACCGTGGCCGGGTCGGGCCGGGTGATCTCGACGGTGTGGCGGCGGACCAAATTCTCGCGGTCGATCATGAGCTCTGCACCTCGATGATGATCTCGACGGGCGCGCACTCAGGAGCGGAGGCGAGCAGCCGGATCTTGCCGGTGCCGGTCGGGCGGATGATGGCCAGGGCCCGGCCTTCATAGGTACGGCGTTGCACCGCGTTGAAGCGCTCCTCCGTGCTCGGGTCGGCGCTGCCCAGGGCGATCAGTTCGCCGGCGCCGGAGACCTCGACGCTGACCGGACGGTCGGCGGCGGTGTGGACGGTTCCGTCGTGATCGGTGAGGGTGAGGGTGACGTAGGCCAGGTCGCCACCGGCCGCGATGATCGCCGGACGGTCGGCTTCGGCGTGCAGCCGTACCGCGTCCGATGCCGTGCGCAGGACGTTCCGGCCGGTTTCCAGGCCGTCGCGGTAGGCGATGGCAACCAGTTCGCCCGGTTCGTAGACCGCCTCGAAGACGGTCTTGAGCGCGGCCGGCGAACGGCCTAGGGAACAGCCGTTGAGCAGCAGTTCGACCTCGTCGGCCGCGGCGTACACCTCGACGGTGATGGGTGAGCCTTCGAAACCGGGCCACGTCCAGCTGGCGATCGCGTCGCTCCACGCCCACGGGGTGCCGACGAAGGGCTCGCCGTGGTGCTCGGGCCGCCACACCGCGAGGTAGGGCTGCTCGCGCAGGCCGAAGACGATCTCCCGGTAATAGGAGATCGGCCGCCGGTGGCCGGTGATGTCGAGGTCGCCGCACCCGGCAGTCAGGTACGGGTAGGGAGCGGTGAAGGCGCGCCTGTCGAGCTCGCCGTACTGCGGGCGGCCGATGCCGGCCTCGCCCAGGTAGTCCCAGCCGGTCCAGGTGAAGTCGCCGATGACGTGGCCGTGCTGTTCGACCAGCGCCCAGTTGTGCGCGATCCGGGTGGGAAAGGTCTCGGTGCCGAGGATGATCCGGTTCGGGAACGCTTCGCCGTCGGGGGCGTAGCGGCTGTCGGCGTAGTTCATGCCGGCCACGTCGAGCATCGCATAGGCCTCGGCGGTGCGCCGGGTGACCAGGTCGGAGGTGGCGATGGCGTTCATCATGTCGCCGGCGTCGGCCATCACCGTGTTGATCCCCGCCTGCTCCGGCTGCCGCTGTCTGAGCTCGGCCAGGTCGGACATGACGGCCAGCATGGTGTTGACCGCGTTGGTGACGTAGCGGGTGCCGTCCTGTGCGCGGACCTTCTCGGCCAGGTTGCGCGCCAGCGCCGCGCCGGCAGGTGTGCCGGTCTCGGGGATCTCGTTGCCGATCGAGTACAGGATGACGCTGGGGTGGTTGTAGTCCTTGGCCACCATCGCCTCGATGTCGCGTTCCCACCATTCGGGAAAGGCCAGGCTGTAGTCGAAGGGGTGCTTGCCGGAAGTCCACATGTCGAAGGTCTCGTCGACGACGAGCATCCCGTGGCGGTCGCAGGCGTTCAGCATGGCCTTGCTCATCGGCTGGTGCGACATGCGGACCGCGTTGAACCCGGCCTGTTTGAGCAGCTGGATGCGGCGTTCCTCGGCGCGGGCGTGGGTGGCGGCGCCGAGCGGGCCGTTGTCATGGTGGAGGCAGGCGCCCCGCAACTTGCGGCTCTGCCCGTTGATCCGCAGGCCATGCTCGGGGTCGAGCTGCAGGGTACGGATGCCGAAGGTGACGGTCTCCGCATCGAGCTCGCCGAGGGTGACGTGGCAGGTGTACAGGTGGGGCGAGTCGGGGCTCCATAGGGACGGCGTACGCACGTAGAGCCGGTGCCGGGCGGTCGTCGTCGCGCCGGGCAGTACGGTGACCGGCGCGGTTTCGACGGCCACGATGTTTCCGGCGTGGTCGCGGATCGTCGTGGTCAGATCGGCGGTACGGATCGCGATGGAGTCGTTGGCGATCGTCGTGGCGACCTCGGCCACCGCCTGCCCGGCCGCCACGTCGGGCGTGCTGACCCGCACCCCGTCCGGCACGATTCGGACCACCTCGCCGACCAGCAGCCAGGTGTCGCGGTAGATGCCGGCGCCGGTGTACCAGCGGGAGTCCTGGTGGCTGCGGGCCTCGACGCGGATCTCGTTGTCCTGGCCGTAGCGCAGGTAGGGGTCGGCCGTGATCGGGAAGTGGGAGTAGCCGTAGGGACGCTGCCCGGCGTAGTCGCCGTTGATGTGCACGGTGGCGTCGCGGTAGACGCCCTCGAACTCCACGGTGATCCGTTTGCCGCGCAGTTCTTCGGGGACGAAGAACGTCTTGCGGTATTCGTAGGCGCCGCCGGGAAAGTACGCGTTCGCGCCTTCGCCGTCCGGCTGCCGCTCCTGCTCCAGCGTCGCGTCGTGTGGCAGGGTGACCTCCCGGTAGGGAACGGTCTGGCCGCCCAGCTCGGCGAAGGGGTTGACCTTCGGCCGGAACTGCCAGCCGTCGTTGAACGAGGTGCGGATCACACGTACTCCAGGGCTCTTATCGGACGGACTTGACGCGCAGCAGGACGACCAGGCCGGCCGCGACGGTGAAGGCGGCGGCGACGAAGTACAGCAGTGTGTAGTTCTTGGCGCCGCCGGTGGCGCCGATCGTCAGGAAGAGCGGCGCGATGAGCGGCGCGACCCCTTGGGCGATCGTGGTGGAGAAGTTGTAGATGCCGGTGTAGCGCCCGGCGTTGGTCCGGTCGGGCAGCACGTCCAGCGCGATCGCCTGGTCGACGGCGGCGAACACGCCGATGCCGAGGTTCCCGAGGACCGCCCCTGCGATGATCACCGGCAGGCCGGGCGCCAGTGCCATCGTGATCGCGCCGGCGGCGTACACGCAACCGCCAAGGATCACGAAGATCCGGCGACGGCGCAGTTTGTCGGACAGGAAGCCGCCGCCGACCGCGCCGGTGATCGCGGCGACGATGCCGCCCATGGACAGCACCGCCACCAGGCCGCCCACCTCTTCCACCGTGATGCCCAGCCGGGAGGCCACGAAGTACGCGGTGAAGGTGGTGTTGAAGGTGAGCCCGGTCATGAACAGGAACTTGCCGAGCCAGTTCCAGGCGAAGTCGGGGCTTTGGCGCGGGTCGAAGACGTAGGTGCGGGCGAGCGCCCCGAGCGACCACGGTTCACCGGTCCACCTCTGGTCGCGGCTGTCCGGCTCGGGCACCAGGAAGACGAACAGCACCATCACCACCGCGCCCACCACGCCCGGCAGCAGGAACAGCAGCAGGGGGTTGCCGGTCAGGCCGCTCGCCAGCAGGGCGCCGGCCACCGGTGCCAGCTGGCCGACCATGCCGCCCAGGCCGGAGACCTTGCCTCGCTGCGACTCGGGCAGCCGGTCGGCCTGCGAGGCGATCAGCAGCGCGAGGATCGACCCCCAGCCGATCTGCGCCAGCACCCAGCCGAGGCCGAGCATGAGCACGGTGGGGGCCTGTGCCATGACCACGAGGGCGACGACGCCCAGGACGGTCAGTGCGAGCAGGTACGGCCGGCGACGGCCGAACCGGCTGCGGGTGCGGTCACTGAGCATGCCGATCAGCGGCGCCGCCAGGACCGAGGCGATGCCGCCCGCGCCGATGACGTAACCGAGGTACTCGTCACGGCCCGGGGCGAGCTGGGAGACCCTGATCGCCAGGGACAGGGCCATCGGCGTGACGAGCGCCATGAACACCCCGAAGTTGGCCAGGACGATCAGCCAGATATAGGTGGCGCCCACCTTCTGCAGATCATCGGCGCCGGTAGCCGGTACGCCGGGCTGTCCGGCGGTGGCGTCGCCGGAGTCGTGGAGGGATTCGAGGATTGGCGGGCCGACGGGCGGCTGGTCGGCGGGGGTGGGTGCCATGACAACCTCACAGAGGGTGAGATGAGAGGGGAAGGGGCCGCAAGGCCAGGTGTTCTACGCGGGCGAGCAGGTGATGACCGTCTCCGACGTCGGCGGGCGTGCGGATCAGTCGAAATCCTCGATGCGCCATTCGTCGTGCCAATCGAGGTAGGGCATGTCGCCGTCGAAGCGGATCGGCAGCCAGACGTAGTCCGCGACCGCGGTGCTCGGCTCCAGCAGGCCGGGCGGCGCTTCGGGAGCGCCCGCGCCGTCGTCCTGCGCGCCGGTGTACATGGCCGCCATACGGTCGAGCACCTTGGCGGAGACCTCGGCGGGCAGATCCGGCAGCCACCGGTCGGCCAGCGCGATGTACAGGTCCTTCTTGTGCGGGTGCTTGAAGACCGAGGAGATCTGCGACCGGAACGAGGTACCGGTCGTATCGCCCGGGTGGGGATCGCCCAGCACCGTCCAGGGGCCGTGGTAGGTGTCGGCGACGGCGACCTCGCTCGGGTTGGGGAAGTAGCCCGAGGTTCCGGAGGTGAACAGGTGATGCTTGTCGCCGCGGCGGAAGTAGGCGGGCGCCTCGCGCACGTACGGCGGATGCGGGTGCGGGAAGTGGGTGGAGTAGGAGCCGCTCACGTCGGTGTGGTCGGCGGTGAGGTCGGCGCAGATGAGCTCGCTGTGCACGCGCTCGAAGTAGTAGTAGCCCCTGCCGTCGTCGGGGTCGACGACGAGATCGAAGTCGCCGGCGCTCATTCCCAGCGGCCGCAGGCCGGTCCGCACGATCTGGTATGGCCCCTCGATGGCCTCGGCGACCAGCACCGTGGATTCCTGCACCTCGCCCATGATCTTGAGCCAGCAGACGAACCGGCCGGTGCGCTTGTCGTGGATGATGTGCGGCCGGTCAACCTGCTTGGCCGGGTGCAGCGGGCTGTCGGGGTCGTGGGGCTCCGGTGGGATGATCAGGCCGCGGTCCTCCCAGTTGTACAGATCCTGGGAGGTGTAGCAGCGGATGCCCCAGTGCCAGATACCGCTGCCGGTGACGGTCTTCTCCTTGTTCTCCCCGTACCAGTAGAACGTGCCGTCGACGTCCAGGATGGACCCGCCGTGGGCCTGGATGCGCTCGCCCTTGGTGTCGAGCCACGGCTGCCCCGGCCGGATACACGTCTGGGGATGATCGCTCACGTTCTGATCCTTCGGGTTGTAGGCGCCTCACCGAAGAGAGGCATGTTCCGCAACGGGCATGACAGAAAGCAATTGGCGGACCGGAGGGGTTTACGCCGTTTACGCGCGTTACCTACGCGTGTTAGTACGTTAACAGCGGATGTCACGGCAGAGGCAAGACGTCGTCCCATAACGACTGCGCAACGCCGTGGCGAACCCGGCGGGGAGGCGGTCCTCCCGAGTTACGCGCGTTACTTGGTGGCCCTACCATGAGCAAGGTCAGCAAGGCCACGCCGTTCAGCTCAAGGAGAGGGCGCATGACGCGACCCGCCAAGCGGATCACCAGCTCCGATGTGGCCCGGGCCGCCGGCGTCTCCCGCGCCACGGTCAGCTTCGTGCTCAACGACCGGCCCGGGCTGTCGATCACCCAAGAGACCAGGCGCCGCGTGCTGGAGGCCGCCCAGCGCCTGGACTATCGGCCGCACGCCTCAGCGCGCTCCCTCGCGGCCGGGCGCAGCGACGTCGTCCTGCTGTCCATCCCCGACCTGCCCATCGGATCGGGAATCAGCCGCTTCGTCGAAGAACTCGCCACCGCACTCGCCGCCTACGGCCTGACGCTGGTCACCCACCTCGCCGGAGCACACGGCCGTCCACTGCCGGACGTGTGCGCGAGCGTCGACGCCTCGGCGGTGATCGGGTTCGACCCCTTCGACCACGACACCATCCAAGCCCTCTACCGGGCGGGCGCCCGCGTCGTGATCCCACCCGACGCCGACCCGCCCGCCGCGACGGGACACCTCGGGCGCGCGCAAGCAGACCACCTGATCAGCCGTGGGCACCGGCGCCTCGGCTATGCCGCGCCAGCACACGCCGGTTACCGCGCGATGGCCGAGGAACGCCTGCGCGGCGTCACCGACGCCTGCGCCGAAGCCGGCATCGACCCACCCGTCGTGCTCACCACGACACTGGAGATCGCCAGCGCAGCCCAGGCCGTGACCCACTGGGCCGAGCGATCCGTTACCGGCATCTGCGCCTTCAACGACGAGACCGCCATCGCCGTCCTGGCCGGCCTGTATCACCACGGCCTGTCCGCCCCCGCCGACCTGGCCGTCATCGGAGCCGACGACATCCCCACGGCGCGGCTGGCGACTCCGCCGCTCACCACCGTCTGCTACGACCTGCACCAAGCCGGCAGGCAGCGCGCCGAAGCGGTCGTCGCGGGTCTGACGGGCCACCAAGACGACGTCGCTCTCACCCCCGCCATCCCGCAAGTCGTCCAGCGTTCCTCCACTTAGGCCGCAGCCACAACGCGCCTGCGTTCAGCGGCTCGGACGGCAGCACGGTCTTGCCGGCGTCTCGGGCTGGATCAGCGCGGCTTCGATGCCGCACGCCAGCGGACTGACCCCCGGTCGATCGCCGGGGGCAGGCCGAGACCACCATCGTGTTCGCCACTCACTCACACAACATGATCTGTGTCACGTCCAAGACGCGCCGCCCGAACCGGCGCCACCATCTACGCCTCAGAAGAGACCTGCGGCGTGATGACGGCCGACCTGGCCCGGATGAAGGCCGACGCGGCCATCCAGGCCGAGTGCTGTCGGGGCTCCCGGACCCGGTGACGGCTCTTCATTGCTCGTCTATGGCTTGGCGACGGTCGGGGCCGGTCGGGTTCCGGCCCTCGCCGGTCGCCGTCAGGCTTCCCAGGATCGCGAGCAGTTCCGCGCTGCGGCTGCCGGGTTCGGCCTGGAAGACCTTGAGGATCAGGCCGTCGGTGCCGACGATGGCCAGCTTGCTGGCGTGCAGTTCGAGGTCGCCGACCTTTGGATGGCGCAGCCGGTTGACGCGCGGCCGTTTGGGGCGGACGTCGTGGCGGCCCCACAGGCGGCGGAAGTGCTCACTGCGTACGGACAGTTCGCCCACGAGTTCGGTCAGGCGTGGGTCGTCGACGTCGGGCCCGATGTTGGCCCGCAGGGAGGCGATCAATGCCTCGGCCAGTTCCTCCCAGTCCCGCAGCAGTTCCCGTTCGCTGTCGTCGAGAAGGACGGCCCGCAGGAGGTTGACGCCGGCGGAGTAGTTCGGAGAGACGGCCGTCGCCAGCGCGTTGGCTGCGAGCACGTCGGTGAACTTGTTCTCGACGTAGGCGGGATTGGTGGTCCAGCCTTCCATGAGCTGGAGGATGCCTGGCGGCACGGGCTCGGGCTTGTGGCCCGTGGAGCGGGGCGTCCGGCGGTCTCGGGAGGGGCGCACCTGGGTCAGGCCGACCAGGTGAGCGGTGGCGTCGGCGTCCAGGTTCAGGACGTCGGCCAGGGCTTCGAGGACCTGAAGCGACGGATTGCGGTCGCGCCCCTGCTCCAGGCGCAGGTAGTAGTCGGCGCTGATCCCGGCGAGCGTCGCGACCTCCTCGCGACGCAGTCCCGGGACGCGTCTGAGCCTGCCGCCGCGGATTCCGGCGTCCTCGGGCCGGACCTGTGCCCGGCGGGCGCGTAGAAAATCGCCGAGGGCGTTCGTGCCGTCCATGCTCCAACCCTAGGTCCGTATCGGTGCGGGTGCCTGTCCCTGTCACTCCCAGGAACAGCGGGGTACTGCCGCGCGCGGCTGGTCGTGCGCAGAGTGGGTATCGGACACGCTGTCCATGCACGTATTGCACCGGAAGGCACACCATGAGCGACACTGTTCCCGGCGGAACTCTCGCCCTCGCCGACGACCTGACTCTCAGCCGCATGGGATACGGAGCCATGCAGCTGGCGGGCCCGAACGTGTTCGGGCCGCCCAAGGACCGGGACGAGGCCGTCGCGGTGCTGCGAGAGGCCGTCGAGCGGGGCATCACCCACATCGACACCAGCGACTTCTACGGGCCCGCCGTCGTCAACGAGCTCATCAGGGAAGCCCTGCACCCCTACCCCGCGGACCTGCACATCGTGACCAAGGTCGGCTGCCGTCGCGGCGACGACGGCAGCTGGAACCTCTCGCGGGACCCCCAGGACCTCAAGGCCCAGGTCCACGAGAACCTCCAGCACCTCGGCCTGGACACGCTCGACGTGGTGAACCTGCGCCTGGGCACCAACGAGGGGCAGACGAACGAGGAGCCGATCGGCGACATGTTCGGCGCGCTGGCCGAGCTGCAGGAGGAAGGCCTGATCCGCCACCTCGGACTCAGTGCCGCATCCGATGCCCAGCTCACCGAGGCGCAGGCCATCGCCCCGGTCGTCACGATGCAGAACCTCTACAACCTGGCCAACCGGCAGGATGACGCCCTCGTCGAGCGGTGCGCGGCACAGAACATCGCCTTCACCCCGTTCTTCCCCCTGGGCGGCTTCTCCCCGCTGCAGTCGCAGACCCTGACCGACGTCGCCGCACGCCTGGACGCCTCACCGCAGCAGGTCGCCCTGGCCTGGCTGCTGCAGCGCTCGGCCACCATCGCCCTCATTCCGGGCACCTCCTCGCGCGCCCACCTGCGCCAGAACATCGCCTCCGCCGACCTGACGCTGCCGGCGGACGCGGTCTCCGAACTCGACACGATCGGCAGCTGACGCCGAAGCAGGGAAGGACCCGGGCGGCATTGGACTGGCGGTGCTTGCGAGTCCGGTGGCGGCGACGAGCTCGGCGCGATGGTGATCGTGCTTCGCGTATCTGAGTCGCTTCTCGGCCTCAAGGCAGCGAGCAAGCCCAAGGAGGGTCAGCCAAAACCCCATTGGGATCGTTGTAGGGCGTGAGTCGACGCGGAGCGTGGCGGGATCAGGCAGTCGCAGCCAACGCGGCCTCTTCCTGGGGCGGGGGAGTGGGGGTCGATGGGAGGGGTGTAGTAACAACGGAGTTCGCCGGTCCGTGAGGCGCCGTGGTGGGTGAGGTGGCTCCGAGGTTCGCTGCTTCGCACGTCGGGCCTGCGGCGGGCGTCGACCACAGCTTGGCGATGTTCAGGCACTCGCCCTTGCTCACCACTTATAAATCTACAATGTAAAGGCGCTGGCTGAAGGCAGCCTTCGATAAGCCAAACCACGTAAACCATCAGCAGGCGTGCGATCGGCCACGACGCACCGCCGGCGCCTGCCACGAGCGGGGCGGGACCACTGGTCAGCGCGGCCGTCCACTCGCGGGCGATGGCGCCGCCGCTGTAGCGGTAGCGGGTGTCGAACAGCTCGGTGAGCAGGGAGGCCGGCACGGCGAACATCCCGGAGATGCGGACGCTCCCTCTTCGTTGATGTTCTCGTCGTCGTGGGGAAGACGAGGAGGCGCGTGCCGTGCCCGGCCGAGGTGTCGCCCTGAGAGAACGCCTGCTCACGCGGGAGTCGGCGGGCCGATACCGGCCGTGGAGGCCGCGATCCCTTGGTCCAGGTGGGCCGGCTCACCCTGGGTTCGCCTATGCCGTACCGCCTTGCCGACGGCACGGCGCCCGCGCGAGTGGCTCCCTGCTCAGCGGGGCGAGCCCTGCCAAGTTGAGCAGGGCGCTGAGCACGAGGTTGAACGGGTGTTAGCGCCGACGATAGAACCGCGTGGTTCGACCAACCAGTACACGTTCGGTCACTTGTTGCACCGGCATCATCACTTTGTGTAGATATCCTCACGCTTTAAGGTGATTAAGAAGCCTTCTTGAGGGCTGGGTGCCGAGGAGCAGGGGTGCTGGTGCGGCCTTTGGGGGCGGCCCGGACCGGCTTTGGAGGGTTTCGGCGGGGTAGCCGGTGTGCCCAGGATGATCAGTAGCCGGGGGAAATCGCGGCGAACTCCGCCTGGCGAGAGCCTGCGGTGATGGCGGCGTTCCCACGGGTAGCGTTGATCTTGAGCGAGCCGGGGCGTCCACCGGCTGCCCTCAGCTGGTAAGCGGATTTTCGTCACCGAGTTGGTGCTCGCGCGTTAAGCGCTGTCCGCCCCGCCAGACGCCGAGGATGTCGAGGGTGTGGTCGATGTCGGCCGTGGGATCGCCGTCGATGAGTACCAGGTCGGCGCGGAGTCCGGGCGCGATTTTGCCCCTGTCGGTGAGGCCGAAGCAGCGGGCGGTGGCGGCGGTGGCGGCGGTCAGGGCCTCCCGGGGCGTCAGGCCTGCGGCCACGAGTCGGCGCAGTTCATGGTGCAGGGTCACGCCGTGGGCGGTTCCCATGTTGGAGGCGTCGGATCCGGCCAGCACGGTGACGCCGGCGTCGCGTAATTCTGCCAGCGTGTGGGTCGCCACGTCGAAGTCGTGTCGTGCGCCTTCGCCGAGCGGCACGGGTTCCATGGTGAGCATGCGCCGTGCCCCTTCGCCCAGATAGGGCGCGACCCGGGGGTCGGTGGCCAGTTGCCGGCCCTGCGGCCTGCCGAACAACTCTCCGAGTACGGCGAGCGTGGGGATCACCACGGTTTCCCTCGCCGCCAGCTCGTAGGCGAACTCCGGGGCGGGCCGGTCGACGAATAGGTGGCCGAGCACGTCGACGCCTGCCGTGACTGCCAGCCGGGCCGACTCCGCGGTCAGCGCATGGGCGACGGTCAGCATGCCTTTGTCATGGGCGGCGGCGACCAGCGCATGGAGTGTCTCGTTGGGCATCATCGGGGTCGGCATGCCTACGGTCGAGCCGTCGTCGAGAAGGATCTTCAGATAGTCGGACCCCTCGGCCAGCCGCTCGTCCACGAAGGCTTCCGCCTGTTCGGGGGCGGTGAGCGTGGGGAAGGGCGGCAGGAGACCCATCTCCACGAGGTACCAGCCGTATCCGCCGGGGATCGTGGCGGCGGTGCCCGCGGTGCGCAGGTCCGCCGGTTCGGGGGCGGCCGCGGCCGCGGCACGGAGCTTGGCGGCCTGGACGGGGTCGGCCATCATGTCGAGTACGGTCGTGACCCCGAATGCCGAGGCCTGTTCCAGATCGCCGGGGAAGGCGTGCGCGTGCGCGTCGATGAGGCCGGGTATCAGGGTGGCTCCGCGCCCTTCGATGACGACCGCTCCGGGTGTCTCCGCCTCTCCGATCGCGGTGATGAGCCCTTCGATGACGGTGACGTGGGTGGGCGGAAGGACCTCCTCGCCGTCGAACACCTTGACGTCGCGGAACAGCAGCATGGCGAGCTCCTTTACATACATGCATCTATGTATCTTTAGCGAAGCATACATGCTCGCACGTATGAGAAACTGTCCGTCATGCGGAGAACTGCGGAGGAGGCGGCGGCCACCCGCCGCGCCCTGCTGGTCGCGGCTCTTGCGGAGTTCGCCGAGCTTGGTTACGCGGCGGCCACCCTCGCCGGGATCGCCGCACGGGCAGGAGTCACCCGCGGCGCGCTCTACCACCACTTCACAGACAAGACCGCGCTCTGCCTCACGGCGATCAGCGAACTGTGGGCCGAAGCCGCGACGCCCGTCTGGAACAAGCTCGACGGCCCGCAACCACCCCTGCAGCGCATCGCCGACTTCCTCGTCGCGTTCTTCACGGCGCTGGAGGAGGATTCGACGTTCCGGGAAGTGTTCGCGCTGTCGATGCGCAGCGCGGAGGGCGTGGCCGAACTGGAACGCGGCCTGCACGACAAGCAGGCCATCATGGAAGGCTGGCGGCGGCAGATGGTGCAGCTGCTGACCAAGGCCGAACTCCGCCCGGGCGTCACCGCGAACACCGCGTCGCTCGCGATCATCAACGCGGTCAACGGCACCGCCGCCACCTGGCTGGCATGCCCCGCCCTGTTTTCACCCGCGCAACAAGCCCAGTCACTCGCCGACGCCATCCTCCACGGATTCGCCAAGCCCCCGGATGTCGCCCAATAGATCGGACCGGAGCCGGCCCCTTGGCGTTTGAGAAATGTCGGTGAGAAGTAGCAGCGCTGACGGCTGCAGATCTACCGGGACCCGGTCGTGCGTCGGATCCGTGACGGTCGATGACGACAACGCGGTGCATTTGCCGAGGTTGTTGGCTCACGGTCGTGTCCCCGGGGTGTGGGTTCGTCTCCCCGGCTCGTGCGATGGCCTGAGTTGCGCGACGTTCCCCTTCGGATGTGTCGGGTTGCGCAGCGGGCGAAGGGAGTCGTTACCGTGCTGGGGTGGCACGCCCAGCGAAGTTCGACCCCGACCAGATCCTCGACGCCGCGGCGGCCGTCGCCGCCGAGAGCGGGCACAAGGCGGTGACGATCACCGCGATCGCGGCCCGGCTGGGCGCGCCCAGCGGCTCGATCTACCACCGGTACGGCTCGCGCGACCTGCTGCTGGCCCACCTGTGGGTCAGGACCGTGCGCCGCTTCCAGGAGGGCTTCCTCCAAGCGATTGCGACCCAAGACCTGGAGCAGGCCATACGGCTGGCAACCGCGCACACCGTTCGATGGTCGGCGGCCCATCCCGACGAGGCGAGGCTGCTGCTCACGCAACACGTGCGCAACCTGAGTGCGCGCTGGCCGGACGAGCTCGGCGAGGAGCTGTCCAGGCTCAACGACGCGACGACGCGGGCGATGGCCGAGCTCGCCAGGCGCAGCGACTGCGACCTGGAGCGCATGGTGTTCGCACTGGTCGACGTGCCACTCGCCGCAGTGCGGCGGCACCTGCAGGCAGGGGAGCCCATCCCGGATTCGGCCGCGGAGATGGCGGAAACCGCCGCCCTTGCCCTAGTTTTAGCGACATGTCTCTAAAACTGGTGGAAAAGCTCTACGAGGGATTCGAGAAGGCCGACGTTGAGCTGATGCTCTCGGCCCTCCACCCCGACTTCGTGTTGCGGGTCAGCGAGGGCATGCCCCTCGGGGTCGGCGGCGTGCACCACGGCCCGCAGGCGGCCTTTCGCGACTGCTGGGGCGTCATCTTCACCGCCTACGACACCAGGCCGGTACCAGAGGAGTACCTCTGGGCGGATGACGGGCGCTGCGTCGTGCTCGGCCACTACCGCGGTACGGCCCGCGCCCGAGGGCAGGCCTTCGACGCGGCCTTCGCCCACGCGCTCACGCTGCGCGAAGGCCGCATCACCGAACTGGTCCAGATCACCGACACCGCGAGCTGGGCGCCGCCAGGATCCTAGGTCGAGCTCGGCGCCTGTCCCGAGAGGCCGCTAGCCCTGTTCTTCGCATGTGGGTGAATGCTGCGCTGGCTGGCCTTGCGGATCACAGAGTGAGCCGGCGTGGCAGGGTGGGATCGATGTCGAGCAGGCGCAGGAGCCGGTGTTGGAGCGGGCCGGGGATCAGGACCGAGCCGCCGCCGACGTTGAGCACGAAGCGTCCGCCCGGGCGCAGGACCTGGTGCATCGCGGCGAACACGGCCGGGACGTCGGTCTTTCAGATCGCAGAGTTGCCCATCACGGCGTCGGCCGGGCCGGGTACGTGGTGGGCCAGGCCCCGTGCATCGGACCATCCGCTGACCGAAGAATGGCCGATCGGCCGCCATGCCGGAAAATCAGCTCTTCAGGCCGAAGAAGTGCATCGGTGAGTTCGGCTTGAAGCCGATACGCGGGTACACCGGCGCTCCCGCGACGGTCGCGTGCAGAGTGGTGCGGGTCAGCCCGGTGGCCCGGGCGCCTTCGTACAGCGCCTTCCGCGTCACCGCCTCGGCATAGCCCCTGCGCTGCCACTCCGGGTCTGTGGCGACGAGGACGACGAAGAGCCGGCCTTCCGCCTCTATCGTCGCGGCACATGTCACCGGAACGTCGCCCCGCATGCCCAGGTAGGCGTAAACCTTGCTCGTCCACAGCGTGGAGCCGACGAGTCCGTCGCGGCCGTCCTCCAGGGGGAAGCCGTAAGCGCGCGAGTTGAGGTCCGCGTAGGAACACAGCTGCTCGTCCGTGGTCACGCGCACGAAAGTCAGTTCGGGGTGCGCAGGCTCGGGGATGGGGAGCAGGTCGCCGGCCATGCCGGTGCCGGGGAAGGCGTACTCGAGGCCGGCTCGCCCGGCCGCCGCCGGCAGCGTGGCGCGTGCGTCGTCGTTGACGAGGTCCTCGAAGAGCCACAGGAGGCCCGAATTCGTCTTCGAGCGCATGATGTCCGCCGCCTGGTGCAGACGCCGCTCCAAGAGGCCCGCGTCCGCGCCGGCGTCGGTCAGCGTGACGCAGTTCCAGAACGTGAACCGGTGGTCGGCCCAGCGGACGGCGATGCCCGGAAGGTCGCGCACGTCCGCGTCCGGATCCCGGTCCAGTACGAAGGCACGCCAGACGACGGCGAGCTGCTCCATGGATTCGATCGAGTCTGCGAGGTCGGTCACGCAAGCTCCTCAACGTCGTGGATGTCGATGGTGACATGGCAGGGGAGCCGCCGCCGTCAGTTTGGCCGGACGCGGCGGTCGAGCGCCCGCGCCCGGAGTCGCCGCCGGACGATCACGGCGCTCTGCGCGCCGGCCTATCGGCCTGGGCCACCCGAATTCCTCAAAGAGACGGGCCGGGCCGACCTCTGTGACGCGCTGCTCGGCGACCCCGACGGCTCGAACACCGGCCAGCGCTCGGCACCGGAGCCGCACACGAGCTTCACTGGGCAGGGCAAGATCATCCCGCGCATGTCCCCGGGCCTCGATCGAGAGGGCAACCAGGTCATCCAGTGGGCAAGCCGACCGCCGGCGTCCGTACGTCGGGATGGATGCCGAGCGCGCCGCGGTCGGCGTACCCGTGGTCGTCGGAGACGATCAGGACGATGCTCGGCCGGCGTTTGGCTCCACGCACCAGCGCGAGCCGCCGGTCAACCTGACTCCGTGGTTGTCTCGGCCGGCGGCGTTTCCGGCGGCGAGTTCTCGGTGAGTTTGGATTCTATGCCGATGTAGTGGTCATGGATCGCCGCACGCGCCCGGTCCGGATCGCCACTGAGAATCGCTTCGTAGATGACGGCGTGGCCGTGGTAGGCATCCATCGGCGTGCGACCGCGCGACGGTGGCGCCGCGGCGTGGAAGGCGAGCCAGAACTGGTCGAACAGTCTCAGCAGCATCCCGTTGTCGAGATCGCGGAACAGCAGCTGGTGGAACTGGCGGTCCTGCTCAGGGAAGCCCTTCCCTTGTTCGGCGAGCCTGCGCATCGTGTCCAGGTTCTCTCGCAGCGCGGCGACGCTCGTGGGCGACATGGCCCGCATCGCGTCGGCGACCAGGCTGGATTCGAGGGTCTTCCGCAACGCGACCAACTCTCGCAGTGCGCGATGGTCTTGCATGAGGCCGTAGGGGAGCTGGTCGAGCAGCGGAGTAAAGGAGAAGTGGCATACATAGACGCCGCTGCCGCGACGCGTCTCCAGGACGCCGGTGGACTCCAGCGCCTTGACCGCCTCGCGGACCGAGTTGCGACTGACCCCGAACAGCCGGGCCAGTTCGGACTCCGGCTTGAGCGGGTCACCGGGGCGCAGGCCCATCTTGAGGATGTAGTTTCTGATCTCCTGCTGCACGATCTTGTGCAGCGGAGGGCTGTTGTCGAGCCGCCGGAAGTCCGGCTGCCCGTCGTCCGCTCGAGTCGCCACGTTCTGAATGACCTTCCCCTTCGTATCAACTTGTAGGATATCTTGCCAGTCTTGACACTGTGATAGGCGCAGCCTACGGTAACGAAATCTGTAGGACATCTTGCAGCAACGCGCTGGTATTCCGGTGCGAAGGAGGTCGTCGGTGTCAGGTGGAGGCCTGGATGGTGTGGTCCGAGACGACATCGCCGACAGCGGCACCATGCCCATCGTGCCGGATCGCGGTGCCTGCCAGCCGGTGCTGAGCTTACGGAACCTGGTTGTCGAGTTCACGACGCCGGCGGGCGTGGTACGCGCGGTCGACGGGATGAGCTACGACGTCTACGGCGGCGAGACGCTCAGCGTGGTGGGGGAGACCGGGTCGGGCAAGAGCGTCTCGGTGCTCGCCGCGCTGGGCCTGCTCCAGACGGCGAACCTGCGGCGGGTCTCCGGCGAGGTGATGCTCGCCGGCGTGGATCTGCTGACCCTGCCGGAGGCGGAGCTGCGGCGGCGGCTCGGGCGTGACGTGGCGATGATCTTCCAGGACGCCATCTCCGCCCTCAACCCGGTCCAGCGAGTCGGCGAGCAGATCGCCGAGGGGCTGCGGGTGCACGACCGGGCCCTGACGGCCAACGCGGCGCGGGAGCGCGTCGTGGAGCTGCTCGAGATGGTGGGCGTGCCCCATCCGCGGGCCCGTTACGACCAGTACCCCCACCAGTTCTCCGGGGGGATGTGCCAGCGGGTGATGATCGCCATGGCGATCGCCAACCGCCCGAAGGTCCTGATCGCGGATGAGCCCACCACGGCGCTGGACGTGAGCGTCCAGGCGCAGATCCTCGACGTACTCCGGCTGGCGCGGGAGGAGACCGGCGCCGGGGTCGTGCTGATCACCCACGATCTCGGAGTGGTCGCCGAGACCGCCGACCGGGTCGCCGTGACCTACGGCGGCCGGATCGTGGAGACCGGCGACGTCATTTCGATCTTCACCCGGCCGCGACACCCCTATACCGCCGCCCTGATGCGCTCGCTGCCCCGGCTCGACAGCACGGCGGAACGGCTGCTCCCGATCCCGGGACAGCCGCCCGACCTCACCGAGATACCGCCGGGGTGTGCGTTCGCGCCGCGCTGTCCCACCGCCCGCGACCGCAGCGTCTGCGTACAGACCCGGCCGGAGTTGCGGGCCGACGACGCCGGTACCGGCGCGAGCGCCTGTCACTTCCCGGACGAGGCGGCGGCGAGGCCCGGAACGGGAGCCGGCGCGCAGCCACTGAGCAGCGACGCGGCGGAGCCGGTGGCCACGCCGGCCGGTGCCGGCGACGCGGCACCGGAGTCGACCGTGCCGGTCCTGGAGGTCCGGGATGCGGTGAGCCGGTTCCCGGTGCGATCCGGGGTCTTCGCGCGGGCGACCGCCTGGGTGCACGCGGTGGACGGGGTGTCGCTGCGCATCCCGGCTGGGGGAACGCTCGGCCTGGTCGGCGAGTCCGGCTGTGGCAAGACCACGCTCGCGCGGCTCGTCCTGCGGCTGGTGGATCCGACCGGCGGGCAGATCCTCGTGGAGGGCGACGACGTCGGGCGGGCGGGCCGGGCCGGCCTGCGGCGGATTCGGCGGCGCGCGCAGATGGTCTTCCAGGATCCGTACGCCTCGCTGAATCCGCGCCTGACCGTCGGTGACAACGTGGCCGAGCCGCTGCGGCTGCAGCGCCTTCCCCGCGCGCGGCGCCGGGAAGACGTGCGCGAGCTGTTCAGCCGCGTGGGACTGCGGCCGGAGCACGCCGACCGGTTCCCGGCGGAGTTCTCCGGCGGGCAGCGCCAGCGGGTGGCGATCGCGCGGGCCCTGGCATCCCGGCCCCGGCTGCTGATCCTCGACGAGCCGGTGTCCGCCCTGGACGTTTCGGTGCAGGCGCAGGTGCTGAACCTGCTGGCGGACCTGCAGCGGGAGTCCGGGATGGCGTACCTGTTCGTCAGCCACGATCTTTCGGTCATCCGCCAGGTCGCCGACCAGGTCGCGGTCATGTACCTCGGGAAGATCGTCGAGTCCGGGTCGGTGACCCGGGTGTACGACGACCCGCGCCACCCCTACACCCGTTCGCTGCTGGCGTCGGTGCCGGTACCGGATCCGGTCGGCCGTGAGACCCGGCGCCGGGTGCCGCTGGGCGGTGACGTCCCCAGTCCGGTGAACCCGCCGTCGGGGTGCCGCTTCCGTACCCGGTGCCCGATCGCGGCGGCCCGCTGTGCCGAGGAGGAACCCTTGCTCCGTTCCGTCGCCGGCGGGCACACGGCCTGCCACTTCGCCGACGAAGTTCACGATCTGGTACCGCAGGTGGGCACATGAGCGCGCTACCCGCCGGCGCCCCGACGGTTGCGCCCCGACGGCGACGGCTGGCGGCGGCACGCCGGTTCGCCCAGTCCCGGTCCGCCGTCGTCGGTGCGGTCGGGTTGGCCGCGCTCGTGGTGATGGCGCTGCTCGCGCCGATCGTCGCGCCGTTCGACCCGGCCGTGCAGGGCGGCGAGCCCTTGCTCGGCCCGTCCGGGACACACCTGCTCGGCACCGACCAGCTCGGCCGGGACATCGTCTCCCGGATGATCCACGGCGCTCGCGGCTCGCTGCTCGTCGCGGCCGGTGCCGCCGCGGTCGGCGCGGGCATCGGGGTCCCGCTGGGGCTTGTCGCCGGGTATCTGGGGCGGTGGGCCGACGCGGTCGCGATGCGGGTGGTCGACCTGCTGCTGGCGGTGCCCGGGATTCTGCTCGCGCTGGTCATCATCGCGGTGCTGGGGCCGGGCCGGCTCAACCTGATCCTGGCGATCGGGATCGGTGCGATACCGGAGTTCGCCCGGCTGACCCGGGTGGCGACCCTGGAGGTACGCGAGCGCGACTTCGTGCTGGCGGCCCGTGGGATGGGCGCGAGCACGCCGGACACGATGGCCCGCACCGTACTGCCGAACGTGCTCGGTCCGATCATGGTCCAGTTCGTCATCACCGCGTCGATGGCGGTCGTGGTCGAGGCGGGGCTGAGCTTCCTCGGGCTCGGCACTCCGCCGCCGGCGCCATCGTGGGGCGGCATGCTCCAGGACGCCCGTTCGTACCTGTACCAGAGTCCGACCTACGGACTGTTCCCGGGGATCTGCCTGGCCGCCACCGTGTTCTTCCTGGAACGGATCGGGCGTGGCCTGCAGCTTGCGGTCGGTGGCGGCGGGCCGCGCGCGGCGGCGCGCGGCCTCGGCAGAGGAGCGGTGTAGATGTACGGCTATCTGGTTCGCCGGCTGCTGCAGTTCGCGGTGGTGCTGCTGCTCGGGTCGGTCGCAGTGTGGGCGTTCGTACTCCTGCTGCCCGGCGACCCGGCCACGGTGTTGATCGGCCAAGACGCGACCGCCGCCGAGTTGGCCGCGGCCCGCGCCCGGATGGGGCTGGACCGGCCCTTCCTGGCGCAGTACGGGGTCTGGCTCGGCCACGCGCTCACCGGTGACCTCGGCGCGTCGTACTACTCGGGCCAGCCGGTGCTCACCGAGCTGATGGACCGGATCCCGGCGACGGTGCAGCTGGCCGGGTTCACGCTGGTGCTGACGCTGCTCATCGCGGTGCCGGTCGGCATCGTGGTGGCGTTGCGGCCGTACTCGGTCGTCGGCCGGGTCCTGCAGGGCTACCTCACGGTGGGCCTGGCGGTGCCGGCGTTCTGGCTCGGTCTGCTGCTCATCATCGTGCTCGCCGTGCAGCTGCGGTGGCTGCCCGCCTCCAGCGACTTCGTGCCGCTGTGGCAGGACCCCGGTGCCGCGCTGACCAGCACAATCCTGCCGGCGGCCGCCATCGCCGTGCACACCTCCAGCGTCACCGCCCGGTTCCTCGCCAACTCGCTGGGCGAGGTGATGGGCAAGGACTACATCCGTACCGCCCGCGCCAAGGGCGTACCGGAACGGGACGTGATCCGCCGGCACGCCGTACGGAACGCCGCACTGCCGACCGTCACCATCGTCGGGCTCCAGCTCGGCAGCTTTCTCGGTGGCACCGTCGTCATCGAGGCCGTCTTCAACTACCCCGGACTCGGGCGGCTGCTCTACACCGCTATCGGGGAACGCGACTACGCCCTGGTCCAAGGTGGGGTGCTGTTCGTCGTCGCCACGTTCCTGCTGCTGAATCTCCTGGTAGACGTGGCCTACGGCGCCCTAGATCCGCGTATCCGGCTCACCTGACCTCCACCCCCACTCCACCTCAGAGGGCACCACCATGACCATTTCTCCGCGACAGTCCCGCCTCATCTCCCGCCGCGCATTACTACGGACCGGCCTGGCGGCCACCGGCGCGCTCGCTGCGGCTCCGCTGCTCGGCGCCTGCGGTTCCGGCGACGGTGACAGCACCGGCGGTGACGCCGGCAAGCTCACGCTCGGTACGACGAAGATCATGCAGTTCGACCCGTACCTCACCAACACCGACATCCACCTCCATGCCTTCTACACGTACCTGGTCGACTACCCGACCGACAGCACGTACGAGGCCATCCCCGCCGGCGCCGAGAAGTGGGAGTTCGCCGCCGACCAGGCGTCGGTCACCCTCACCCTGCGGGCGGCGAAATATCACTCCGGTGCGGCGGTCAGCGCAGCGGATGTCGTCGCCGGGATCAAGCGGGCGCTGAACCCCGACACCGCGTTCACCCTCGCGCAGCCGTCCGCGTTCATCGATACGGCGACCGCGGTCGACGATCGCACCGTGCGCGTCGACTTCAAGGCGCCCACCCCGGAGACGCTCGTCATCGACTGGATGTTCGCGTTCCCGCTGATTCCGGCGGACAAGAACACCCCGAAGCAGCTGGAACACGAGCCGGCCGGCTCCGGGGCGTTCCGGCTCGGGGAGTTCCAGCGCAACCAGCGTCTGACGCTGACGAAGAACCCCGACTTCTACGATGCGGGCAAGCCATACCTCAACGAGGTCGAGTACCGGTTCTTCACCGACGAGGACGCGTTGGTGGCCGCGCTCGAGTCCGGCACCGTCGACGGCGCCGCGTACATCGGGTTCCGGCACTCCGAGCGGCTGAAGGATCGGTTCACCCTGGTGGAGGGCGGTGGCCGGATGACCCTGTTCTTCATGAACGCCACCATCCCGCCGTTCGACAACAAGCTGCTGCGGCAGGCGCTGGCGCGGGCCATCGACCGCGAGCGGATCATCAAGCAGGTCAACTTCGGCATCGGCGACCCCATCTACACGGCGTTCATGCCGACGTCGCCCGCGTTCGACCGGGCGTACCTCGACTCGCATGGGTTCGACCTGGACGCGGCGGCCGCGATGCTGGAGAAGTCCGGCGGCGCGCGCAAGGCCACCGCGGGCGTGACCTCAGGAAGCCCCTCCGTGGAGGTGTTGCAGATCATCCAGGCGGACCTGAAGAAGATCGGGTTCGAGTTGGAGATCGCGCCGCAGGAGGAGGCCGCGTACCTCGAGGCGCTGTTCGCCAGCAAACTGCAGTGCACCGTCGCCGCGCAGCCGAACAATCTGCAGAGCCCGTCGCTGATCGCCCGGGGCCGGCAGATGCTGCCGGGCAAGGAGAACACGACGTTCCGCGAGCAGGTGCCGTCCGCGTACGTCGAGGCGGTGGCCGCGGCCGGCTCCGCGGTCACGCCGGAGGACCAGAAGGCCGCGTACGCGGCGCTGAACAAGGTCCTCGCCGAGGAGTCCTGGGCGATCGGGATCTCCACCCAGCCGTCGCTGTTCGCGCTCGACAAGCGCGTCACCGGCCTGGCCACCGATCCCCGCGACTTCGTCACCCTCATCAACACGAAGGCCTGACCTGCCTGTCGGCCAATCGAAAGGAACCGCATGACCCGCTTGGGCTACTGCACCGACGGACCGGACATGGCGCTGCTCACCGCCGTGTTCACCCCGTTCGACGAGGCTGGCGGACTCGCCCTCGACATCGTCGCGAAGCAGGCGGACGCGCTGGTCGCGTGGGGGTCGCCGGCGGCGTTCGTCGGCGGCACCGCCGGCGAGGGGGCGTCCATGTCGACCGCCGAGCGGATGGCGCTGGTCGAGCGGTGGTGCGAGGTCGCGGCCGGTCGGCTGGACGTTCTCGTCCATGTCGGCCACGCGAGCGTCACCGAGGCCGGTCGGCTGGCGGCGCACGCGGAATCGCTGGGGGTGAAGGCGATCTCCGCGGTCCCCCCGTACTTCCATCGTCCCAACACAGTGGCCGCGCTGGTCGATGCCTGCGCGGCCATCGCGGACGCCGCCCCGACGCTGCCGTTCACCTACTACCACATTCCCTCGGTGACTGGAGTGAACCTGCGTGCCAGCGACGTTCTGCTGGCCGCGCGGGAGAAGATCCCGACCTTCGCCGGGGTCAAGTTCGCCCACAACGACATGATCGACCTGCAACGCTGCCTGCACCTGGCGGGCGGGGAACAGGAGATCTACGTCGGCGTGGCCAAGCTGGTGCTCGCCGCATGGCAGTGGGGGGCCCGGGCCGCCATCGGGTCGGTGTACAACTTCGCCGGCCCGCTGTTCCGTCAGATGCTCGACCACGCCGCCAAAGGAGACCTGGCGGCCGCGCAACGGCTCCAACTCCAGGCACAGCAGGTCATCGACGCGGCCGGGCCGTACGGTGGCGAACTGGCCGGCTTCAAGGCGCTCGGCTCGCTGTTCGCCGTCGACTGCGGACCATGCCGGCAGCCGCTGGTGTCGCCCGGTTCGCAGGAGCTGGCCGGGCTACGCGCCGAGGTGGCCCGGCTCGGGTTCGGCGACGAGGTCCGCTGATGCCCAACGTTCTGGTCATCCAGGCCGACCAGTTCCGGGCGGACTGCCTCGGCGTCGCGGGCAACCCGGACGTGCGTACTCCCAACCTGGACCGGCTGGCCGGCGACGGCGTCCGATACCGCAACGCGTTCTGCCCGTTCCCGGTCTGCACCCCATCCCGGTACTCGCTGCTGTCCGGCCTGCACGTGCGCCAGCATTCTGGGTGGACGAACCGTTGCACTCTCCCGCCCGGCGTCGACACGTTCCCGCGGGCGTTGCGGCGCGCCGGGTACCGGACGGCGGCGGTCGGCAAGATGCACTTCACGCCGACGTACCTCGACGTCGGCTACGACCACATGCAGCTCGCCGAGCAGGACGGGCCCGGCCGGTACGACGACGACTACCACCGGGAACTGGCCGCGGCAGGGCTGGCGCCGGTGACCGACCTCGTCGACCAGGAGCAGGAGTTCCGCGCGCAGGCACCCCGGTCGTACTGGGAGACCTTCGGTAGCGGACGGTCGGACCTGCCGGAACAGTGGCACTCCACCACCTGGATCGGCGAACGGGCCCGTACCGTGCTGGCCGGCTGGTCCGACGGCGCCGATCAGTTGCTGCACGTGTCGTTCATCAAGCCGCACCACCCGTTCGACCCGCCCGCGGGCTGGGACGACCTGTACGACCCGGCGACGCTGACCCCGTTACCGGGCTGGACGGACACGATTCCGGCAGGCGACCAGCGGCACCGGCGGGAGTACTTCGACAACGAACCGCTGACACTGCCGATGCTGCAACGGGTGATGGCGCACTACTACGCCACCATCACGCAGCTGGACCACCAGGTGGGCCGTCTGCTCGACCTGCTCCGGGAGCGCGGGCTCTACGACGACACACTGATCATCTTCACCGCCGACCACGGAGAGTACCTCGGCTTCCACCACCTGCTCCTCAAGGACGGGCCGATGTACGACCCGGTGGTGAAGGTGCCGCTGCTGGTCAAGTTTCCGGGCGGGCGGCGACACGGCGATGTCGCCGACGCGCTTGTCTCGCTGATCGACATCGCCCCGACGATCCTGGCGAGCTGCGGCGTGCGGCCGGCGTCACCGCTGCCCGGTCGCGACCTGGCCGACCCGGTGGCCGGGCACGACTGTGTCTTCGCCGAGACCCGCCGCCGGCTGGGCGCCGGGGGCATGGCCCGCACCGACCGGTACAAACTTCTGTGGTCCGAGACGGCCGGAGAGTCCTTCTTCGACCTGGCAGCCGACCCGCACGAGCTGACCGACCTTCTCAGCGACCCCGCCTACGGTGATGCGCTCGGGCAGCTGCGCGAGGCTGTTACGCGGTGGGCGCTCTACGACGGAACCCCACCTACCTATGTGGACCTCAGCGCTCCGCAACGCGGCATCACCACCGAGGACGACCGTGTCGCGCGGCGCGAGCTCTTCGCGACCGCGGTCGCCAGGCACCGCACCGACTCGTGACCCCCCATGAGGAGAGGAACGACGATCGTGACAACTCATCGCAGGCTCCGACACCGGGCAACGAGGTTCGCCGCTTTAGTCAGCGCGATGGCGGTGATGATGCCGATGACGGCAGCGCCCGTTGCGGCCGACGTCATCGGGACGACGGCCGACCCGTTCCGGGCGAAGACAACGGTGGTGTTCTCCGACCCGAACGTGCCGTCCGGGTGTCACCGGATTCCGGCGATCGTCCGGGCGGTGGACGGGTCGTTGCTGGCCTTCGCCGAGCACCGGCTCAACAGCTGCGCCGACAAGTCCACCATCGAGACGGTGGTCCGGCGGCTGCCGGCCGGGACCACGCAGTGGCTGCCGGAGCAGACGGTCGTGCGGGGCGAGCCTGACGATCCGCAGGCGCCGGCGACCCGGGGCAATGCTGCGCCGGTGGTGTACCGGAGCCTGCCAGGCGCTCCGGCGGCCGACGCGCCGGACGGCCGGATCGTGCTGCTGGGCACGCACAACCCGGTGAACCCGGCCACTCCCGGCCAGAGCCATGGGGGTGCCCCGCGTACGCCGTACGTGGTGCACAGCGACGACAACGGGGTGACCTGGAGCCGACCGCGCACCCTGGACGAGCTGGACGACCCGGCCTGGGGTCACTATGCGACCGGTCCGGTGCACGCCATCCAGCTCACTCGCGGCGCGCACGCCGGGCGGCTGGTGGTAGGCGTCAACTACGCCCCTCCAGGCGTCCGCGGCGCCATGCTCGTCTACAGCGACGACGGCGGCGTGACCTGGCAGCGGGGCGCGCAGGCCGAATATCCGCTGGGCCGGCAACTGATCCCGCAGGAGATGAGCCTGGTCGAACTTGCAAGCGGTGACATTTTCGTGTGGGCCCGGCAGAACTGGAACGGCGGCACCGACGAGGAGGAGGCCGACCCGGACATCCGCCCGCACCGGGCGGTCGCCATCAGCAAGGACGGCGGCGAGACCTACGACAGTGACTTCACGCTGCTGCGCGGTTTCGAGGCACCGCCAGTCCAGTCGGCGGCACTGCGGCTGCGGGCCACCGACGAAGGCGACCGGTACAACCGGATCCTCACGTCCGCGGCATCGGTGAACGTGGACCCGCGGAGCCGGATGACCATCCGCTCGACGTTCGACGAGGGCCTCAGCTGGCAGACCGTCGACACGCCCGCCCGGTCGAGCGACGAGGGCGTCCAGGTGTGGGGCGACAACGACCGCGGCATCTCCATCGAGGACTGCGCCTGTTACGGCGGTTACTCGGACATGGTGGAACTACCCAACGGCGATGTCGGGCTGCTCTACGAACGGACCAGGTCCGGTTGCTGGTCCACCCGGACCTGCGCCGGGACCACCGACTACCGTGCGGAGATCGCCTTCGTCGTACTCAACGACCGCGACCTGCACACCCCGTCCACCACTCCGGACGTGCCGGGCCGGTCGGCGCTGGTGTTCGACGGCGTCACCACCACCACAGGCCGGTACGGCCGGGCGTTCAGCTTCGACGGGGAGCGCGGCCGGGCACAGCTGCCCTACCGGACCACACCGGTCCTCGGCACCGGCGACTTCACCGTGTCAACGTGGATCAAGTACCGCGACACCGGCAAGGACCAGGCACTGGTCTGGGCCTACGGCATCAACGGCGAACCCGCGGTGCAGCTGAGCGCCGAACCCGGCGACAACCGGATCCACGGCACGGTGACCACCGCCACCGGGTCGGCCGACGTCACCTCCACCGGCGCGTACGCCGACGGCGCCTGGCACCACGTCGTACTGCGCCGCCAGGCGGACACCATCACGCTGTTCGTCGACGGCGTCCAGGTCAGCGCCGCATCCGGTGCCGCCGGCACGGTCGGCGGCGACGATCCCACACCCATCTACCTCGGCCAGCGACTCGACGGGACGAACCGGTTCCACGGCCACATGGACGAGTTCCGGATCTACGACCGCGCGCTGAGCACCACCGAACTGACCCTGCTGCACACCACCAACACCAACGGCATTCCCGGCCGCACCGCACACCTGCCGATGAACGCCCTGGTGCCCGCAGGCAGGTCGGAGACCGGTGATGTCCGTTGAGCGTCGCTGCCGCGTGGTCGCTGTTCCGCTCCTCGCGGCGGCGCTCGCCGGCATCCCCGTAGTCATCGCACCGACTGCCCTGTCTCCCTCGCAGGCCGTGTCGGCGTCGGCGGCGCTCGCCGGATCCGTGCCGAGGTTGACCGCCGGGACCTTCACCGATCCACCCTCGACGGTGCGTCCGAAGTATCGCTGGTGGATGCCGATGGCCTTCACCGAGGACGAGCAGCTACGCGCCGAGCTCGCCGACATGAAGGCCGTCGGCGCCGGCGGCGCAGAGGTCGCCACGACCACCGCCACCGGCCCGAGGGCCTTCGACCCCGAGTTCCTGGCGGAGTACGGCTGGGGCTCGCCGCGCTGGGCACAGAAGGTCCAGACCATGGCGGAGACCGCCGGCCGGCTCGATCTCGCCCTGGACTTCACCATCAGCCCACGGTGGCCGGCGATCGTCCCCACGGTGACCGATGTCAACGATCCACGGGCGTCGCAACAGCTGGTGTTCTCGCACGCCTTCGTCAAGGGCGGTACGACATACGGCGGCGCCCTGCCGGCCAACTACAGCCCGCAGCCCCCGGGCGGTGCGCGGCGCACCCCGATCGCCGTGCTGCTCGCCCAGTGCGCGGACGCGGCCTGCGACCGTCAGGGCAGCGGTTCCCGGATGCTCCATCGCGACAGCGTGCGCGACCTCAGCGACAGCGTCGGCGACGACGGCACGCTGAGTCTCGACGTGCCGGGCGACGCCGGGGACACCTATGTGCTGATCGGTTTCTTCCAGACCGGCGACGGCCAGCTTCGCAACGACTTCACCACGACCACACCGAACTACGTCCTCGACCACCTCAGCGAACAGGGAGTCCGGGCGACGACGCAGTTCTACGACTCGTCGATTCTCACCCCGCCGGTGCGGGAGGCGCTCGACGCCGTCGGCAGGGTCGACCTCTTCGAGGACTCCCTCGAACTCGGGACCGCGCAGAAGTGGACGTGGGACTTCGCCGGCCAGTGGGAGCGGCGGCGGGGTTACTCACCGATCTCCGTACTTCCGGCGCTCACCGGCGCCGGATCCGCGGGCCTCACCACGGCACCGTTCTTCGACTTCACCGACGGTAGCGGCGCGCGCATCCGGACCGACTACCGGCAGACCTGGAACGACCTGTACATCGACTCCCGGCTCGTGCCGTTGCGCCGATGGGCCAACGACCGCGGCATGGCGCTGCGGAGCCAGCCGTACGGCGGGCCCGTCGACACGCCGCAGGCGGCCACACATGTCGACGTACCCGAGGGCGAGTCGTTGGTGTTCTACAACAACATCGAGCCCTACCGGTTGGTGTCGGTCGGCGCGCATCTGAACGGCACCCCGCTGGTGTCGAGCGAGTGTTGCGCGGCGCGGGCGGGCGTCTGGGCGACGACCGCCGGAGGCTGGCAGAACTCGGCCAACCTGCGCTCGGTGTACCGCGGATACGTGGGTGGCGTGACCCAGGTGGTGTGGCACGGCTACCCGTACCTGACCAAGGGAGAGGGAACATCCGACCAGGCGGTGTGGCCGGGCATGTCGTACGGGGGCAACACCTCGTTCTCCGAGGCATGGGGTGCCAAGGGCGGCCCCAACTGGCCGGACTATCGGGCGATCAACGACCACCTCGCCCGGCTGCAACTGGTGCTTCGGCAGGGGAAGCCGACCTTCGACGTGGCCCTGTACCTACAGGACTTCGGCCTGCGATCGCCGGCCACCACGCTCACCGGACCCAAGACCCTCCTGGAGAGCGACTCGCGGCTGGCAGAACGTGGCTACACCTACGAGTACCTCAGCCCGGCGCACCTGCGGATGCCTTCGGCGAAGGTGTCGGACGGGCGGCTGTTCCCGAAGGCCGGCGCATATCAGGCGATCGTCCTCGCGGACCAGACGACGATGGCGGTCGACACCGCGCGCCGGTTGCTCGACCTGGCACGGGACGGACTGCCCGTCGTCTTCGCCGGTGAGTTGCCCTCGTCGACTCCTGGCTTCCACGACGCGGCCAAGCAGGACGCCGAGCTGCGTCGCCTGATCGCCCAGCTGGCCGCGCGGCCCGGCGTGCACCGGGTCGCCGACCTCGCCGCCGTGCCGGACCTGCTCGCCCGGCTCCGGATAGTGCCGGCCGCCGCGCCCGCCACGCCGTCCGCCGACGTGCTGAGTGTCCGTCGCTCCGACCCCACCACCGACTACTACTACCTGTTCAACCAGCGGTCGTGGGCGACCGAACAGCGGCTGACGCTCACGGGCGAGGGACGACCGTACAAGCTGGACACCTGGACCGGCGAGATCACCCCCCTCACCGACTACCGGCAGACACCGCACGGCGTGGTCGTCGACGTCGCACTGGAGGCATCCGATACCGCGGTCATCGCGCTGTCGACGCGGCACGACGAGACGTTCCGGTGGTCGGCCGGGGATGAGCACGGTCCGACCGTCGCCAGAAACGCCGGGCTGGGCCCCGTGCTTCTCGACGATTGGACTCTCCAGGTGGTGAGCTGGAGCCGGGGTGAATCAGGGTTGCCCGGTGACACCGCCAAGACCGCTCTTCCGGCCGTCGGACCGGTCGTCGGTGAGCATGGAGCGCTGCCGCCGTGGTCGGCGATCACACCGGCGAACGGATACGACGTCGACCTCCGCGACGTGTCCGGGGTCGGGACGTACACGTCGACGTTCACCCTCGACGACTCGTGGGGCGGGGTCCGCACGGCATACCTGGATCTGGGAACCGCCGTCGACACCGTCACCGTGACGCTGAACGGCGCCCGCATCCCGGCGCGGAGCCCGCAGGATCTCCGGCACATCGAGGTGGGCCGCCACCTGCGGGCCGGTGACAACACCCTGACAGTGCGCGTCGCGTCGACCCTCGCCAACGCGGTCCGGGTCGCACCCGGCACCGGGGCGGCCGGTCGGCCACGCCGGGACTACGGGTTGTTCGGGCCGGTACGCCTGACACCGCGCGAGGCCCGGCAGCCGACCCTGGCGGTGGAGGCCCTCGAGCGGGAACTGCCGCTGGCCACCGGCGGCACCAACCAGGCACGCGTCCGCATCGCCAACAACTCCTCCAGACCGGTGTCGGTATCGATCGACGTGACGGCCGAGGACGGGGTCGAGGCGACGGTGGACCGGCCGACCCTGCGGATCCCCGGACGGTCGTCGGCGACGGCGCTGGTACGCCTCAGCGGTCAGCGCGAGTCCGGCTCGTCCGACCTCGTCATCGACGCGGTGGCGGCAAACGGGGCGAGCGGGCAGGCGCACGTCACGCTTCGGCACTCCGACAACCTGGCGGCCAACGCGACAGGTAGCCCGTATCCGCGCGTCTGGGCGTCGAGTTACCAGTACCAGCATCCGCCTTCGTCCCTGACCGACGGGTCGGCGTCGACGTACTGGGGGTCCGGCGGTCATACACCCGGGCAGGCGCCGACACCCGAGGCTCCGGAGTTCATCGGCGTCGACCTCGGACTCGCCACGGTTGTGCGTGCGGTGGGGTTGAGCGGTCGGGAGAACTGGGCCCCGCGATCGTACGACGTGCAGACGTCTCTGGACGGCGAGCGGTGGACGACCGTGCTGTCGGTCACGGGCGACGCCCGGAATGCGGCGACCACCACGGCGGTCACGCCGACAGAGGCGCGCTACGTGCGGCTGCGCATCACCGAAGGCCGGTACCCCACTCAGCCGGGGCACAACACCCAGCTGGCCGAGTTCGCCGTCTACTCCACCGACGACTAAGGATGGATGCCCGCGATGCGCCCTGTCACCGAACACCGTTCACCACGATCCGTTCTCGCCGCGGTCTTGGCCGTGGTCGCTGTCACCGCGTCCGCTCTCGTCGCACCCCACGCCGCACCGGCGTCGGCGGCCGACAGCGGCAGGCTGCGACTGGTGGCGTTATCGGCCCGGCCCGCACTGGTGACGGCGGACGACGTGCTCGTCACCGCGACGGTGCCGCGCGGCAAGCCGTTGGACGCGGTGCGGTTCACGCTCAACGGCGCGGACATCACCGGCTCCTTCCGGGCCGACGCGAACGCGCACGCCCTCACCGGCCTGGTTGATCGGCTGCGCCCCGGTCGCAACCACCTTGTCGCGACCGCCGGGCCGCTGCGCGACCAGCTCCTCCTGACGAACCATCCGGCCACCGGGCCGGTGATCAGCGGTCCGCAGGAGACGCCGTACGTCTGCACCACTGATCGGTTCCGTCTGGTCGACGGCGGCACGCTCGGCGATCCGCTCGACGCCGACTGCTCGGTGGCCACCCGGGTCGACTACGCGTACCGATCGACCGCCGGCAAGACCATGCCACTGCCGGATCCGGCGGCCAGACCCGACGACCTCGCCTGGACGACGACCATCACCGGCGAGACGGTCCCGTTCCTCATCCGGATCGAAACCGGCACGCTCAACCGGTCGATCTACCAGATCTCCATGCTGCACGACCCGGCAACGGAAGAACCCACGTTCCACCGGCACAGCCCCGGCTGGAACGACCGGCTCATCTACACCTTCGGCGGCGGCTGCCGGAGCGGCTGGTACACCCAAGGCACGAACACCGGCGGCGTGCTGGACCCCCAGATGCTCGCTCGCGGCTACGCGGTCGCGTCGGCGTCGCTGAACGTCTTCGGCAACAACTGCAACGACCTGCTCGCGGCCGAGACCATGATGATGGTCAAGGAACGGTTCGCCGAGCATTACGGCGATCCGCTGTTCACCATCGGCTGGGGTTCTTCGGGAGGCTCCTACCAGAGCCACCAGATCGGGGACAACTACCCGGGTCTGCTGGACGGCATCGTGGTCGGGCGGACGTTTCCTGACGTCGCGTCCGCGACGAACATCACGCTGTTCGACGCCCGGTTGCTAGAGCACTATTTCACCGAGGTCGCGCCGGGCGCGTTCAGCCAGGAGGAGCAGCGCCAGGTCTCCGGCTTCCTGCGGTGGGAGAGCATCCGCAACCTCAGCGGCGGGGCGAAACGGCTGGACCCGGTCGCTGAGTTCCCCGACGAGTTGCCCGTGGAACTGCGCTACCACCCGCAGGCCAACCCCGGTGGAGCGCGCGCGGACGTCTACGACCACACCGCGAACGTCTACGGACGTGATCCGGCCACCGGGTTCGCCCGGCGGCCGCTGGACAACGTGGGGGTGCAGTACGGGTTGGCCGCGCTGAACTCGGGCGCGATCACCACACAGCAGTTCCTCGACCTCAACGAGGGCATCGGGGGCCTGGACCTCGACGCCAAGCCGACGACGCAGCGCACCGCGGCTGACCCGATCGCGAGGAACGCCGCCTACCGCACCGGACGTATTCTCTTCGGCGGGGCGGGCCTCTCCGGCACGCCGATCATCGACTACCGGTCGTACTCCGATGACGCCGCGAACGGCGACATCCACATGATGACGCACGGTTACGCCACCCGGGCGCGGCTGGAGGCGGCGAACGGCGACGCGGACAACCAGGTCTTCCTCGTGGAGGACAGCCGTTTCGGCGGGTTCAGCCTGACCAGCCCGACCCTGCGGTACGCCCTGACGAGCATGGAGGAGTGGCTGACCGCGATCGTGGGCGATGACTCGCGGCTGCCCGCGCACCAAAAGGCGGTGCGGAACAAGCCTGGTGATCTCACCGACGCCTGCTGGAGCCGTGACGCCGAACCTCGCAAGATCGTTCAACGGCTCACTGCGGACAATGCCGGAGAGTGCGGACGGCTGTTCCCCGCCTACTCCACCCCACGACTGATAGCCGGCGCTCCGCTGACCGACGACGTGGTGACCTGCCACCGCGAGGCCATCGACTGGAGCGGCTACTCGGTTGCCTTCAGCCCGGCCGAGCGCCGTCGGCTGGTGGAAATCTTCCCATCGGGCGTGTGCGACTGGACGAAACCCGGAGCCGGGCAGCGTCCGTTGCGCGACACCTGGCAGACGTTCAACTGATCTCGGGTGCGCTACCGGCCCGCCGTCTCCCCTCCCGACCTCAAACCCATGGAGGAGTGCCCATGCCGCGACATCGGCTCCACACCCGCCTGTTAGCCATCGGATGCGCCGCCCTGGCATGCGCCGCGGCGACCGTCTCCGCCCCAGGCGTCGCAACCGCCTCCGACGCCGCCTCGACGTCCTGCGACGCCGAGGCCGCGGGCTACCGGCCCGTGCGAGCGCTCGACCTGCCCACCGCCGCGAACTGGCGGGATACCACCCCTCCGTACACATTCGACGACACTGCCGGCGTCGCCGGCGGCTTCGACCGGGTCGGCTACTGCCTGGAGCTCACCACCGAAGCGGGTACGACCTGGGTGTGGACGTCGATGGAGGCGCTGAGCGGCAACCCCGACGACCTGGGTTTGCCGACCCGCATGGAGCAGTCGCGGCACCAGTTCATAGACGACCTGACGGTCGCCTCCAACGTGCCCGGCGTACAGGAGGTCGACGGCGGCTCGGGCTGGGTCGAGATGTGGCCCAACCAGTACGACGCGACGGGTTCGCGGCAGATACCGGGAGCGTCCGAGACCGCCCGCGATGCCGACGACGCGGTCCTGTGGGCGAACGGGTACGGCTCGTTCCAGGTGCACGCGTTCGCCGACGCCCGCGACGCCCGCGGCCCGCGGGCCGCGGACTCCGCGACCGCGACTCCGGTGCTGGCCGTCAACGCCTTCACCACCCCCGGCCCTCAGACGATGGACATCGGCATCGGCGCCGGGCCGGGCGAGAACCCCGACTGGACGTCCGCCGGGAACGCCGGCGACTACACCGCCCGGCGGCTCACCTTCTACGCCCGGCCCTCGCTGGCCCGGGTGGACACCGCCCCGATCTCGCGGCAGGTGGTGCCCCGCCCGGGCCGAACCGCCACCAGCGTGTCGGTGCCGGTCAGCGGGGTGGCACTTGACCCGGACGTCACCGCGGTCGAGCTGTGGATCACCCGCGACGGCCGGCGGACGACCCGACGGGCCACCGTGTCACCGGCGGCACCGCGGTTCTCGTTCACCGTCTCGCTGCCTGTGGCGCTGACGTCGACCGACCTGGAACTTGTCGCGCTCACCACCGACGGCGACAGCCACCGCATCGGACGCGCGCTCGACGTCGTCGCCGGTGACGTCATCGTCGTACAGGGCCAGTCGAACGCGCAGGCCGGCCGGCAGTCGAACTCGACGTCGTCGGAGGCGGACCGGTCCCGGTGGGTACGCACCTTCGGCACGTCCAACAACAACAACCCGCGGCTGGCCGCCGCCATCGGCGGCTGGACCTACGCCATGGGCGACAACATCCAGCGGGTCGCGGCGATCGGCCAGTGGGCGGTCCGGATGGGGCAGCTGATGTCGGCCGATCTCGGCATCCCGATCGCCATCGTCAACGGTGCCCGTGGTGGCCGGTCGATCAGCTACTTCGCCCGCAACGACAGCGACCCCACCGATGGTGCGACCAGCTACGGGATGCTGCTGCAACGCCTCACCCGGGCCGGCCTGACCGGGCCGGACGCCATCGACGTCATGCTGTGGTACCAGGGTGAGGCCGACCGCGACAAAGCCGAGGTACACGTCGCCGGGTTCACCGAGCTGGTCGCGGACTGGCGCCAGGACTACGGCGCCGAGCTGCCGGTCTACGTCCACCAGGTCCGGAGCTCCCCATGCGACCAGGCGACCCCGGTGGCGCTGCGGGACGCCCAACGGCGGCTGCCGGACACCATCGACAACCTGCGGGTGCTGTCGACGACCGGCCTCAACGGCCACGACGGATGCCACTTCGCCTACATCGACGGCTACCGCACCTTCGGTGAACACAACGCGGCCATGCTCCTCGACGACCTGTACCGCCCGGGTGCCCCGAAGGTGGCGCCACCGAATCCCAGAGCGGCGCACCGGATCGACGGCAACCCGAACCAGCTGGCGGTGACACTCCGTTCCCCCGCCGCCCCGCTGACCATCGAGGATGGCGCCGCCGCGGACTTCCGGGTACCGGGCACCGTCGTGGAATCCGTACGCCGGCAACGCGGCCGTGGCCTGGTGCTGACGCTGGACCGGCCGGTACCCGCCGACGCCACCGTGGCGTACCTCGCCCACCATGGCGCCGGTCCCCGCGTCATCGACGCCCTCGGCATGGGTCTGCTCGCCTTCCAGATCCCCGTCGAATAGAGCTCTGGATGACCCCGGCGTCCGCCGCTGACCGAGGCGGGCGCATATCGTCCTGCGCGGACAGCAGATCAGGTCGACAGGGCGAGCAGGGCCGCCTCCAAGTCGGCCATGCTCTGATGGTTGAACATCCTGATGTCGCAGTACTCGGAATCGCTGAGAGTTCTCAGGTCACCGAGCTGGGCAGGCCGCCCGTGAGGGATCCGAAACCGCCGGGCCAAGAGCAGATTGATCCTGCTTGGAAGCCCCGGAATGGACTCGAACGAGCCGAGCTCGAAGTCGGCGGGCACCGGGTCGCCGTCATGCGCATCCGAGGGCTGTGTCTGTGGCGTTTATTTCGGTTTTGAAGAGTTGGTTGCGGTGGGCCCAGGCGGCGGCTTCGAGGCGCGTTGTGACTGTGAGTTTGGCGAGGATGTTGGAGACGTGTACGCCGGCGGTTTTGGCGGAGATGAACAGGTGCTCGCCGATCTTTCGGTTGCTCAGGCCGGCTACCACCAGCTCGAGCACTTCCATCTCGCGGGTGGTCAGCCCCGCGGGGTTGCCGGGTCGGGTCGGGTTGGTCGTGATCCGTGCTCGGGTGGCGAGTTGTTGGATCTCGCGGTGAAGTGGGGCGGCGCCGAGGCCTTCGGCGATCGACGCTGCTTCGGTGATCAGCTCGGCCGCAGTGGATCGGTGCTGTGTCGCCAGTGCGGCGCGGGTGGAGTGCAGCAGTGCTTCGGCGAGCGGGTACGGCTGTCCGAGGTCGCGCCATGCCTCTATGGCCGCTGCCCATGCGTCGGTGTCGTCGTGGCGGGTCGCGGCGAGGAAGGTCAGTCGGTGGGCCTGCTGGAGTCGGCCGGTGACGGCGAGCGTGTCGGCGTACGTGCTCATCCGGGTGAGGAGGGCGCCGGTGCCGTGGTGCCCGACGAGGGTGAGCGCGCCCGTGGTCAGCAGCGGCCAGCTGTAGCGCGGGCTTCGTGCGAGGTCGTGGTCGGTGAGGACGTGGTCGAGGATCGCCGTCACCGCGCCGGCGTCCTGTCTGATCTGCGCGAGTCGGCAGTCCAGGAGGTCCGGTTCGAGGCACGTCTCCTCACCCCGGTTGGGTTCACGCATCACCGCTCTCGCCTGCGTCGCGGCTGTGGTCGCGGCGTCGAGTGCGCCGCGTCTGAGGTCGACGGTCGCCTGGATGACCTGGAGGTAGGCGCGGTACAGCGGCGGTGGCGACTGGGCGAGCGCCTCTCGGTACACCGCTTCGGCTTCGTCCCAGCGGCCGAGGGAGAGCAGCGACTCGGACAGGTTCGGGGCGAGGAGGGTGCCGCGGGTGCGGGTCAGTCCCAGCTCGCGGGCGAGGGTGATTCCGCTCCGCGCGACCTGCTCCGCTCTGGCATGTTCGCCGGCGGCCTCCAGGCGGTCCGATTCGGTCACGGCCACGGCGAGTTGGGTGTCGGCGGCGCCGGCGTCCCGGGCGGCCGTGCGTGCTCGCTCGAACAGCTCGACCGCGGTGGGCAGGTCCGCGTCAGCCGCGGCGAGCGTGATGAGTGCCCGAGCCTGTACGCCGCGGTCGCCGGTGCGCCGGCCGATCCGCAACGCGTCTTCGGCCGTCGTTCGCGCCTCCGCGTCGTGCTGGTGATGCCGCTGCGCGATGGCGAGGTCGGCCAGGACCTCGCCGCGCAGCGGGGTGTCCGCGCCGGTCGGGAGCAGCCGGACCGCCTCGTGCAGGTCGGGCATCGGGTCCTGCCCGTTGCGGTCGTACATCGCCGCGCGGGTCCGGAGCAGGAGTGCGGCCACCTCGGGATCGGGGTGTTCGGCTAGGGCGGTGGTCACCGAGGCGACGCCGGTGTCCAGCTCGCCGGCGTTCAGTGCAGCTTCGGCGGCCAGGCTGGCGACGGTGCCGCGGTCCACGCCGAGGCGGTCCGCCAGGTCCGGCACGCGCTGCCAGGTCCGTAGCACCCGGTCGAGCAGGCGGTGCTGTTCGGCGTACGCGTAGGTCCGCCGCGCGGACTCGGCCGCGTGCCAGGCGGCCTCGGCGGCGCGGATGGGTGCGCCCGACGCGTGCCAGTGCAGGGCGACCTCGGCGTACGCGCGATCGCCGGAGACGAGGGCTGGGTCGGTGGTGATGGCTTCGGCGCAGGCGCGGTGCAGCCGCACCCGCTCGCCCGGCAGCAGGCTGCCGTAGACCGCCTCGCGGATCAGGTCGCGCCGGAACGCGTACCCGTCCTCGACGACGTCCAGGAACCGTCGGCGTACCAGCGGCCGGAGCGCGTCCTCGAAGGCGAGGTCGTCCATCTCGACGAGGATCGCCAGTAGCGCGTGACCGACCGGGCTAGCGGCGACGGCGGCGGTGTGCAGCACCCGGCGGCTGGGGTCGGGCAACCGGTCGACATCGGCCAGCAGCAGGTCGGACAGCGACGCGGCGGGCGCGTCGCCGACTGTCACGAGGGCCTCGACGAACAGCGGGTTGCCGCCGCTGCGGAGGAACACCCGCTCGGTGAACGCCTCGTCCGCCGGGGCCGCGAGGAGCCCGCCGAGCTGCTCGGCCACGCCGTCCCGGTCCAGCCCGCCGAGGCTGATGCCGCGCACGCTGTCGACGCGGGAGACCAGCGGTCGCAACGGGTGCGTGCCGCCGATCTCGTCCGGCCGGTACGTGCCGATGATGAGGACGCCGGGCTCTCCCAGGTTGGTGGCGAGGAACGTCAGCAGCTCACCGGTCGACCGGTCCGCCCAGTGCAGGTCCTCCAGGACGAGGACCAGCGACCGTTGTCGCGCCGCGCCCTCGAGCAGGAGCAGGACCTCCTCGAACAGCCGGGCGCGGCCGAGGTCGGGCTCCGGTTCGTCATCCGCCACGCCCAGCTCCGGCAGCAGACGCGCCAGACCGCGCCGGCCACCGCTGGGCAGCAGCGCGGTCACCGGCGGCGCGTCGAGCTCGCGCACCAGCCGGCGCAGTGCCGTGACGAACGGCCCGAACGGCAAGCCGTCGACGCCGAGGTCGGTGCAACCTCCGGTGAGAACGCGCACGGAGGCGCCCAGGCCGCCGGTGAACTCGCGGACGAGCCGGGTCTTGCCCATCCCGGCCTCGCCGCCGACCAGCACCACGGCCGCGCCGGACCTGGCAGCGGTGAGGGCAGCCGCCAGCGCCGCACGTTCGCGTTCCCGCCCCACCAGCACGGGACTCATCAGCCGACCAGACACCCGCAGATGATCCCATGCGCGGCGGATCTGAAGAGGTGATCTCATCAGACCTAAGGCATCTGCCCGATGTCGGCGGGCCGCGAGACGGACAAGCTGAGTGCGACAGCCGATCGACCGAACCCGACATAGGAGACCTCATGCGCATCCGCACCCACATCGCCGTGAGTGTCGACGGCTTCATCGCCTCTCCGGACGGCCTGCCCGTCATCCTGACCGCGCCCGACTTCGAGTCGGGTGTCTCCCACGGCCTGCCCGACCTCGTCGCGGACTGCGGCGCGGTGGTGATGGGACGCACCACGTTCGAGCCGGCGGCCGGTTCGTCGCACTGGCCGTGGCCGAACCTGCGGGTGTTCGTCCTCACCAGCCAGCCCCTCCCGGACGGAACACCCGACGACGTCGTGGCGGCCGACGACCCGGCGACGCTGCTGCGGCTGATGCGCGAAGCCGACATCGACGGCGACGTTCATCTGATCGGCGGGCAGCGCACCATTCAGGCGTTCCGCGACATCGGCGCGCTCGACGAGCTCGGCGTCGTCGTGATGCCGATCCTCCTAGGCGACGGGCTCCGGCTCACGCCCGAGAAGAGTGAGCGACAGCAATTGCAGCTCACCACGAGCCGGACCTTCCCGGACGGGTCGGTCGAGCAGCTGTACACCGTGGTGGATGACGAGGACCGATCGTGACGTGCCCGGCGCCGACCAGGTCGACAGGACGGACGAGGCCCGGATCGCCGCGATCAGACGATGCGCCGCCGCGCTCGCGCCGTGCGCCAACGGCGCCTACGTCAACACCCTGAACGACGAGGACGTCGCCGGCGTACGACGGGCATGCCCGCCGCACAAGCTCGCCCGCCTCACCGCGCTCAAGGACCGCTACGACCCCGACAACGTGTTCCGGCTCAACCAGAACATCGCACCCAGCCGATCACCGAAAGAGGATTGATCATGGCCACCGAAGAGACCCGCGCGCACGCAGCCGTCTCGCCCACCTGGGCGATAGCGGACACGAGACCGCAGACCGCCGAAGGCAAGGTGCTCTGGCACTTCACGATGTCGCTGGACGGGTTCGTGGCGGGACCGAACCACGCAATGGACTGGATGACCGGCGTCGACCGCCCCGGCCTCACCGAGGAGTACATCGAGACGACCGGCGCCGTCCTGGGCGGACGGGATGGCTTCGACGCCTACCCCGAGCCCACCAGCGCCTACGGCGGCTGGCAGGGCCCGGTGTTCATCCTCACGCACCATCCCGAAGACGCCCCGCCCACCGCCGACACGACATTTCTGAACTGCGATGTCGCCGAGGCCGTCCAGATCGCGCTGAAGGCCGCCGGCGGAAAGAACCTCGAGATCCACTCCGCCGACGTCGGCCGCCAACTCCTCGAGCGCGGACTGATCGACGAGATCGACCTCCACATCGTGCCGGTACTGCTCGGCGACGGGGTCCGGCTGTTCAACAACCCAGGAGGCGAACCCGTCCATCTAGAACTGCTCAACGACCACGACCAGGTGACCACCCTCAACGTGCGCTACCGCCCACTCCCCGTTCGGTAGGGCGAACCGGCCGGAGCGCCGGGCGGCGGTCCCCGAAGACGATGTCGCGGAGCGAGCAGGCAGTACGGTCTCGACGAGCGGTTACAAACCACAAGCGGAAGGAACCCCATGCTGACGCAGGTCGCGGAGGGTGTGCTGGTCCACCAGAGCGAGCTACTCCAGAACAACACGGTTGTCGTGCAGGGCCGGGCCGGCGTGTTGCTCATCGACCCGGGAATAACGGGCGACGAAATGGTCTGCCTCGCGAACGACCTTCGCGAGTTGGGCCAGACCGTCGTGGCAGGCTTCGCGACGCATCCTGATTGGGATCACGTGCTCTGGCACCCCGAGCTCGGCGAAGCGCCCCGTTTCGGTACAGCCCGCTGCGCGGCTTATATGCGAGATCTGCGGTCGAACGCGGACTGGAAGGCCCGCGTCGCCGAGGGGTTGCCGCCGGAAATCGCGGACGAGACACCGCTGGACCTGTTCGGCCTCCTCACCGGCCTGCCCGCCGGAACTGCGCAGATTCCATGGGATGGCCCTGGAGTCCGGATTATTGACCATCCGGCGCATGCCCCGGGCCATGCGGCGCTGTTGATCGAGGAACGCGGGGTTCTCGTCGCCGGCGACATGCTCTCTGATGTCTTGGTCCCGGGGCTCGACGACTTGAACGACACCAATGACCCGATCGAGGAGTACCTCGTCGGGCTGCGGCTGCTCGAGGGCGTGGCAGGCGACGTCGATGTCGTCGTACCCGGCCACGGGTCAGTCGGCGGAGCCGATCAGGTACACGCGCGGATCGAGCTGGATCGGGCGTACGTGCTCGCCTTGCGTGAGGGCCGTGTTCCCAGTGACCCGCGGGTCGGCCCATCGGCTAAGCCCGGCTGGGAGTGGGTAAGCGACATTCACATCGGGGAAGTCCAGCGCCTCGCCGAAAGAAGCAAACGCGGCGGAACACCCGGCTAGAGAGCCGCTTGCGACACAAGACGACCCTGCCGAATTTCTTGACTCAGGGCTGAGCAGGGGCGGACGAACGCCAGACCGGCGCCCCGCATCACGCGCTTCAAGCTCGTCGGCGCCTGCGACTCATGGTGCGAACAGGACTCGTGATTCGAGGTCGAGACGTGTCGTGGGTTCGGCAGCCGGCGGGTTGAGGTTGAGGATCCAGTTGCCGAACCGGCGGATGACGTGCGTGATGTAGGGCGAGATGGTGGCCAGGTTGCCGGGGTCGACTGGACGGCCCTCGGCGGCGATGGCGTTGGCGGCGTCGGTGATGTCGCAGGCGGTGGAGTAGAGGTTGACGTGCCCTTCGACCGGGCCGGAGCTGTAGGGCAGGGTCAGGCCGGCGCGGGCGGCGTCCACGTCACGGCGGAGACCGATGACGAAGGAATGCAGTTCGGGCAGGTCATCGGCGTCGCCCCAGAGTCATCGACGACGACATGCTCGTCTTCGCCCGCGCCCTGCAGGCCAACGGCGTCCCGGTGCCGGAGATCGTCACCAAGCTCACCATCAAGACCGGCAAGAACGCCGGCGGGCACCCGTCCGTCGTGTCCTTGTACCGGGCACTCGCCGAGAGCGATCCACAGGACGCCGCGCCGAGGCAGGGTGCGTTCCCCGCTACCGCCGTCGTCAGCTATCGCGCAGGGGCCTCAGCGCGCGGCCCCAGGCGATGACGTCTTCCAGCATGGTGCTCACCGCGTCGTTCTGATGAACTTGCGGCTTGAGCTCCTTGAAGTCGATGAAGTCGTGGTGCATCTGCAGCGCCACGTGGTGGCGGACGTCGGCGATTCCGAGGGCGGCCATCGTGCTGCGCAGGTGCTGGATGGCCCGGCCTGCGCCCTCCATGCCGTATCCGACGAAGCCCGCCGACTTGTTCCCCCACTCGTGATAGAGGAAGTCGAGCGCGTTCTTCAGAATGCCGGGAAAGCTGTGGTTGTACTCCGGGGTGACGAAGACGAAGGCGTCCAGCGAGGCGACTTTCTCCGCCCAGCGGCGGGTATGCGGTCGGCTGTAGTCCGCGCTCATCAGCGCGGGCACCGGCTCGTCCAGCTGCGGCAGGTCGTAGTCCATGAGGTCCACCAGCTCGAACTGCGCACCGCCGTGTCCTTTCGCCTCGTCGAGGACCCAGCGGCCCACCGCGTCGCCGACGCGTCCGGGGCGAGTGCTCGCCACGATGATGCCAACCTTGATCATTAGATTGCCCTTCGCTTCATATTCAGGGCCGGCCATCTGACGCCGACGGAGCCAGCGTACGAAGAGCCACCGAGATGATCCATGCGTCAAAATCCCTCATAGATACGTCATCGTCCTCGGGCGCTGCCTGACGAAGGACTCAGGTACCCTGCGTCGGTGGACGTGCTGAGTCAAGTGATCGATTCCATGCGCTCAGGTCGGCCGCGGTTCGCCCGCATTGCGGGGCATGCTCCATGGGGAGGCCGGTTTCCGGCCCGTCGGGGGCGTGGCGTTCCACGTGCTGCTGCGGGGAGCCTGCACACTGATTCCCCCTGCTGGCGATCCCGTCGCGCTGAGCATGGGCGACGTCGTGCTGCTCCCCAACGGGCACAGTCACGAGCTGGCCGACAGCCCCGGTACGGAGCTGGAAGACGTTCCGCTCACGAGGGGAGAGGAATTCCGGCTCGAACCGCAGACCGTGCCGCTGGGATTCTCCGGCTGGCCCGTCTCCGCAGTGGTGCTGAGCGGAATGTTCCCCGTTGACGACAACCGCTGCCATCCGATCGTCAACGACCTGCCGGACCTCATCCACATGCCGGCCCAGTTGGGCCACGAGCCGCCGTTGCGCCATGTGATCGACCTGCTGGCCGCGGAGCTGGACAAGCCGGGCATCGGTACGGAGTCGGCGATCGGCTCGCTGCTCGACGCACTGCTGCTGTTCGCGCTACGCGCCTGGTACGGCGAACATGGCGCCGTGGTCGGCTGGGGACCGGCATTGAACGATCGGGCGATCAGTCACGTGCTTTGCCGCATCAACAACGACCCTGGCCGACCGTGGACGGTCCACGACCTCGGCGCGGAGGCGGGGCTGTCGCGATCCGCTTTCGCCCGCCGCTTCACCACGCTCGTCGGCCGGCCGCCGCTCAGCTATCTCACCTGGGTGCGGATGAACGCGGCGGCGCAGACCCTCCGCGAGTCCGATGAGCCGCTGGAGACGGTGGCACGGAAGATCGGCTATGGCTCGGAGTACGCGTTCGCCACCGCCTTCAAACGGCACTTCGGCATCGCTCCCGGCGCTTATCGCCGGCAGAACCCGGCGACCTCGAAAAGATCGCAACGCCCACCCTCCAATCGGCAGCTCTGAACACCCTCCCCGCCCTAAGGTCCGGTTGATCGTCGGTCCGGCTCAGCGCGTCCTCGCTCAGCTCGCGAAGCCGTCCAGGGTGGCGAGGACCTCTTTGCGCATGGTGTGGCTGCCGGTGTGCCCGGAGTCGTCCACCACGACGAGTCGTGCGTCAGGCCAGGCCTGGGCCAGCTGCCAGGCGTTCTCCAGCGGTCCGCCCAGGTCGAAGCGGCCGTGGATGAGCACGCCGGGGATGCCGGCCAGCGTGTGCGCATTGCGCAGCAGGACGCCTTCCTCCAGCCAGGCGGCATTGGAGAAGTAGTGGCTGCAGATGCGGACGAAAGCGATCAGGGCGGCGGGCGGCCGGTCGCTGTAGGCGTTCGGCTTGCCGTTGACCTCCAGGGAGATCACCGTGTCCTCCCACGTCGTCCAGTCGTGAACGGCCTTGGCGCGCACAGCGGGGTCGGGGTCGGACACGAGCCGTGCGTAGGCCGCCAGCAGATCGCCGTCGCGTTCGGCCTCGGGGACGCCTTCGCGGAAGCGCTGCCACTGCTCGGGGAAGAAGCGGCCGACGCCGCGGTAGAGCCAGTCGATCTCGGAGCGGCGGGTCATGGTGACGCCGGTGATGACCATCTCCGACACCCGCGCGGGGTGGGCTTCGGCGTAGGCGAGCATGAGCGTGGATCCCCACGAGCCGCCGTAGAGCAGCCACCGGTCGACGCCGAGGTGCTCGCGCAGCCGTTCCATGTCGGCGACCAGGTGGTGGGTGGTGTTGGTGGTCAGATCGGTGGTCGGGTCTGCGGCGTGGGGCCGGCTCCGGCCGCAGTTGCGCTGGTCGAACAGGATGATGCGATAGCGCTCGGGGTCGAAGCCGCGGCGCTGGCCGGGCGTGCAGCCCGAGCCGGGGCCGCCGTGGACGACGAGCGCGGGCTTGCCTTCAGGGTTGCCGCAGACCTCCCAGTAGACGAGATGGTTGTCGCCGGTGTCGAGGTGCCCGTGGTCGTAGGGCTCGATCGGTGGATACACAGCACTGACACTAAGTCCGCATTCCCGCTGACAGATCGGCGGCCCAATCGGCCGCGGTCAGGCGGCGGGTCGTGGGTCCTGCGGGGTTATGTCGGTGGCGTGGTGCAGGCCGCTGGGCAGGGGGCCATGGTGATGGACGTGGCCTGCTGCTCACCGCCGCCCAGGGCGATGACCTGACCCGACCCGAGGCAGTAGCCACACAGCCCGGTCCCCGCGAGCGCCGGATGCCTCCAGGCGGGAGGCGGCTCCGGCGGCGGGCGGAGGCGCCGCTCAGCGGGTTCGTGTTCCCCGCCGACCCAGCCGAGCCCGCCGCAGAACCTGCAGGCGAGGAACAGTTCGCCCAGGCGGTCGCCCTTACGGCCGTCGCACTCAGGGCAGGTGATCGGGTCGGTCATACCCGTCCCGTCCCGTCGCATGTGGAGCAGTCGACCCACTTCTTGGCGGTCTGCTTGCTGTTCCCGTTGGTCTGCATCCACTCGCCGCCCGCGCCGAGGCACACGCCGCAGATCGGCTTCTCCGGGACCTCTTCGCTGCCCATGCAGACGACGCTACGCCGTAGAAGTGCGGCCGTCAGGAGGACAACCGCCGAGACCGACCCGCCGCCCATTCCTGGCGATGCCGGGACTGAGCCGACGCCCCAGCGCAGTTGTTGCGTGATGTAGTCACCGCAGCATCGGACGGCCGAAGGGCCGACCTTTGGAGGGGCAATACCAGACCCTCACCACAGCGCGCCGCTTGCCGCCTGGGGCGGGGGAGTGGGGGTCGATGGGAGGGGTGTGGTAACAACGGAGTTCGCCGGTCCATGTGGCTCCGAGGTTCGCTGCTTCGCACGTCGGGCCTGCGGCGGGCGTCGACCACAGCTTGGCGATGTTCAGGCACTCGCCCTTGCTCACCACTTATAAATCTACAATGTAAAGGCGCTGGCTAAGGATAACTTTCTATAACCAGGCCACACAAACATCAACAGGAGGACTATAGGCCAGGACGCGCCACCGGCGCGCTGCCGACGCTCATACTCGGCAGGGCTGAGCTGGCCGTTGGCGGAGTGACGGCGACGCCGGTTGTAGAACCCCTCGATGTAGCCGAACACCGCCCGTTCAGCCTCTGACCTGGTCCGGAAGGTCCGCCGGTCGATCAGCCCGCACTCCGGGGACGCAAAGAAGCTCTCGGTGATCGCGTTATCGAAGCATGTCCCGGTTCTGCCCGTCGACGGGCGCACGCCGGCCTGTTCGCAGCGCTGGCCGAAGGCGATCGAGGTGTACTGGGCGGATTCAACTGGTCGTCGCAACACCCGCGCCTGCCTGGGCTCCGGCGTCGATGCTGCCGACGGTCAGGTCGGTCAGCGCCGCGATGGCCTCGGCGACGGTGGCTCGCCCCCGGTTCAGCTCCGCGGCGATCGCCTCTGCCGCGCCCAGCGCGCCGACGCAGCGCAGCCGGAGGGCTTCCTGCGTGAGCCCGGAGTACGGCCGCAGGGCGGTGGCCATCAGGTCCGTGTAGCCGTCGAGCAGTTCGCGCTCGATCGCCTCCATCTCCTGGTTCCCCTTGAGCGCGGCCGAGATGGCGGTCCACTCCGGCATGTCGGTCGCGCACGCGAAGTAGGCGGCGCTCAGGACGCGGGCGATCTCGCGGGGGACGGCCGGGGCGTCACGCAGGGCCTCCTCAGAGGCGGCCCGGTGCCGCTCGTCGAGCCTCCGGTAGAGCGCGATCAGCAGGCCGGGGCGGGTGCCGAAGTGGTCGTAGACGATCGGCCTGCTCACTCCTGCGGCCTCCGCCAGGGTGAGCAGTGTGAGGCTGTCGGTGCCGTGGGCGCGCACGATCGCCATGGCGGTGTCGAGCAGTTGCTCCCGCCTGGCCGGCTTGGACAGGCGAGTCGATCCCGTGGTCATCGTCCTCCCTTGCGTTGCTTCCCATCTTAAGCTACAAAATGTAAGTTACAGAACGTAAGTTAGCGAGAGGACATCACCGTGGAGCACTCCGTACTGATCATGGGCGGATCCGGCCAGGCGGGCGCGGGGACCGCAGCCCTCCTGCGCCGGTGGTACCCGGAGCTGCCGCTGACGATCGCGGGCCGGGATCTCGGCCGCGCCCGGCGGGTCGCCGACGAGCTCGGCGGCGCGACAGCCGTAACCATCGATCTGCGGCGAGGCGACCTCGGCCTCCAGCGGACCGACGGCTACTCGGCGGTCGTGGCAACGGTGTGGGACAGCCACTTGAACGGACTGCGTTACGCACAGGACCACGGCCTGCCGTACGTCAGCATCTCCAGCGGCCTGGTCGACATCGGCCCCGAGGTTGTCGCCGCCGGCCTGCGAGCCGGCGCGGCGCCGATCCTGCTGGCCAGCCACTGGTACGCGGGGCTCGTCGTTCTCGCGGTGCAAGGCCTCGCCAGGGAGTTCGACCGGCTCGACACCATCGAGGTCAGCGGGGTGCTGGACGAACAGGACAGCGGCGGGCCCGCGGCCACGGCGGACATGGCACGCCTGCTGGCCGCCACCTCGGCGGGGCACGTCCGCCGCGACGGCGTCTTCAGGTGGGTCAGCGGCCCCGACGCACAGGTGGAGGTCACCAGCGTCGACGGCGCCGTACTGCCCGGCCAGATCGTCCCCATCCTCGACGTGCCGAGCCTGGCCGTCGCGACGGGCGCGCCCAACGTCCGCTTCGCGTTCGCGATCGGTGAATCGGCGGGCAGGCGGCGCGGCGGGCCCGCGTCCACGGAGGTCAAGATCGATCTCGAAGGCGTGGACCGCGCGGGCGCACCACTCAGGACGAGCCGCTACCTCCTCCACCCGGAGGGGCAGCGCCCCCTGACGGCGCTCGGCGTGGCCCTCGGTGTCGAGCGACTGCTCGGCCTGCGCGGCGACCCCGTGCCGCCCGGCCTCCACACCCCCGAGGCGTTGATCGACCCCGGCTACGCGGCCGAGCGGATGGCGGAGATCGGCGCCACCTTCATTGACTCCGCCGATCGAGAATCGCGGGCGGTGCACCCGTGAGACGACCTGGTTCATGATGGCGCTGTCAGGCACGGGTCGCCGAGCTTGCGGGTGCGGACGTCACTTGACGCGCGTACATCCAGCCCTGACGCCTCGGCCATCGTCCACGGCCCTGCACTTCCGAGTAGGCCCACGGCGAACTTCTGCGTCACACGCCCCGACGCAGGTCAACAGCCATCATCCCGCAGGGTGTCAAATCATGTGACAGTAACCCGGTTCATCGTTCCACTAGTACTGGGAGGCCTCAATGCGGCAGCCGATCATGGGGGTCCCGTCACCCGATAGCCCTGCCTGTTCCGCGCGATATCCCCTATCGGCATGATGACCAACTGCGGACACATGTCCTGCTGACGGGCTTTCGGGACATCTGCGCGTGCTGGCGTGGCGATCCGGCACTCATCGCCCGCTATCCCCATGCAGGCGAGGCACCGCCTTCGCTCGCGGCTCTGCGGGCGCTGCATGGTCGAGCCCGACATCGCTCACGCCGATCCGCGTAAGCAACGCTCGGCATCCGCCGCCATAAGCCGCAGGTTCCATCGAACAGAGACCTTCAGGCGTGGCGGCGGCGCCGATGGTAGGCGTAGGCGAGGGCGAGCATCGTCGGGCCCCATAGCGCGATCGGAGTGATGCAAACCATGGCCAGCGCGCGCCACCAGCCGTTCTCGTACGCCATGCTGCTGGAGACGCCGACCCAGGTGAGTACCATCCAGACCGATAGCGCGGTCAGCACCAGCCCACCGGCCACGGCAGGGACGACCGCCGCCATCGGCGGCACGCGTCGGCCGCCGATGATCGGGATCCAGCTTGGGGTCACCTCGCCCCACCGGCGCACCAGGCCGATGTTGAGCAGCGCCGCCAACTCGGTGAGCACACTGAGCCCGAAGACGTACGGGATGGTGATCCACAACGGCCACACGGGCGCGTCGTTGAGCTGGCCCATGTCGAAGTGAAAGGCGAACGGCAGTCTCCACAGGCACGAGGGCAGCAACAGCCAGGGAAGCGCGTAGGCAGCACGCAGCGCCCAGCGTGGGACGGGCTGTTCGGTGTCGCTGGTGGCAGGAGCCCTGTGCAGCAAGTTGATCGTCATTCTTCTACCTCCGGGACCGTCCAGATAACTGGATAACGGGGTTTTTCGATCTTGATGATTCATCGGGTCGTCGGAACCCGGCCGGCCGTCAAACGTAAAGGCGAAGGCTGGCCAGCAGCATCCCTCCTGTGTCCGCTTCTGCCAGCCCGTGCCCTGGCGAGATTGTTCTCAGCGCCAACGGCTGGTGCCGGCGGCGACCAGGACGCCCGCCGTACACGTCAGGGCGATCACCGGAGCCCTCGCATCCGTGCTCACGGGTCGCCGAACGGAAACCCACCGCCGCCCGCCCACCAGTGGTAGCCGAGCGCTCCGTAGACGGCGCATGACAGCAGCGCGCCGGACATCACCCGTCTCTTCGACACCCACCGCTCATCGCCGGGCCGTACCATCGTCGCCTCCTGGCCTCTGGAATCAGGACCCAGACTGCGCTCCCCCGGGGAGGAAGACATCTGCCGATCGGCCGATTCGCCGGCGCGGGCCGCTGCCCTAAGGTGTCGCCATGAGACTCCTTGCAGGTGGGCTGGTGGTGGCCGGCTCGCTCGCGCTCGCACTCCTCCTCCGGCCGCTCCCGAGCCTGCTCGTTGTCGTGCCCGCGATGATCACGGCCGCGGCCATGTCGCTTGTCTGGTGGCCGAGGGCACGCCCCCTCCTCGCGACGATCACGGCAGCCGTCGGTGTGACCGGCGCGACGTGCACGCTTGCCTGGCTGGCCGATCCCGGTATCTCCGGCGGTCCGTCGACCTACGTCCACACGGTTGCCGTGCTCACGCTCATCACGCTGACCGTGCGCTGGACCGCCGTGTGGCAGGCAGTCCCGGCGGTGGGGGTGGCCGCGATCTCCGAAGCACTGCTGGCATTGCAGATCACCCAGCCGCCGCCCTCGGGCCTCGACGCGGTCGCCCTCGCCCTCTTTTGGTCCGTCGGCACGGCAGGCGCGGTAGGCCTCGGCGCCTATCTCCGCACCCTTGACCGGCGCCGGGTCGACGCGGTCAGGCAGGCCCGCCGCACCCAGCGCCTGCAGCTGGCCCGCGACCTGCACGACTTCGTCGCCCACGACGTCAGCGCCATGGTCCTCCAGGCCCAGGCAGCGCAGATCCTGCTCGACCGCGATCCGTCCGAGGCCGCGGCGGCACTGCGTGCGATCGAGGAGGACGGCGCGCGGGCGCTCGCGTCGATGGACCGGACCGTGCGCATGCTGCGCGAGCTGGAGGGCGAGAGCGCCTCCGCCGAGCCGTTGCCCGGACTCGACGGCCTGCCCGATCTGGTACGGCGCTTCGCCGACGCGGGCTTCCCCGACACCGAGATGCGCGTCGAACCATCTGGCCTGGTGCCGCGCGAGGTCGCGACCACGATCTACCGCATCGTCGTCGAGGCGCTCACCAACGTCAGAAAGCACGCGCCGGCCGGGTCGAGCGTCGCCATCCAGGTGAGCGACGAGACGGGGGCGGTCGTCGTGACCGTGGCCGACCATGCGCGCGACCAGACCCTGCCGCGCCTGCCGTCCGCCGAACGGGCCGGTGTCGGCCTGGCCGGGCTGGCCGAGCGGGTGCAGGTGCTGGGCGGCGAGTTCACCTCCGGCCGCGCCGCCGGGGGCGGCTGGGTCGTGAAGGCGATGTTCCCATGACCATCCGAGTTCTGATCGCCGACGATCAGCCGTCCGTCCGGCGCAGCTTCCGCACGATCCTCGATGCCCAGTCGGACCTGGAGGTGGTGGGCGAGGCACCCGACGGCGTGGCCGCGCTCGACCTCGCCAGCGAGCTCCGGCCGGACGTGGTCGTCGCCGACATCCGCATGCCGCGCATGGACGGGCTCGAACTCACTCGACGCCTGGCCGGCCCCGAGACGGCGGCGCCGATGCGGGTGATCGTCGTGACCACCTACGACCTCGACGAGTACGTGCACGCCGCGCTCCGCGCCGGAGCCTGCGGCTTTCTGCTCAAACACGCGGGGCCGGTACTCCTCGTGGAGGGCATCAGAGCGGCAGCTGCAGGCGATGCCTTGATCAGCCCCTCGGTGACCGTACGCCTGCTGCGCCACCTCACCCCGTCACCCGCCCGCACCGGCGTGCCGGGCGAACAGTCGCTGAGCGACCGCGAGTTGGAGATCGTCAAGCTGGTCGCCGGAGGCAGGTCCAACCCCGAGATCGGCGCTGAGCTGTTCATCTCGGCCGGCACTGCCAAGACCCACGTGGCCAACGTTCAGCGCAAGCTCGGTGTGCGCAACCGCGTGGGCATCGCCGCCTGGGCCTGGGAACACGGCCACGCGTGAACCTTGGGCGAGCGCTTTCGGAAGCCGACGCCCTTCGACCACCTCGACGGCGGTCGTTGCGGCGGTCTGGACGCCGCGTACGTCGCGTGCGGCGATCGCGTCGCTGATCAAGCCAGGCGTTGAGCGGGTCGTAGCTGTGGGTCGTGCATCGCGAACAGCTGTGCCGGCGCCCGCGGGATTCTGTAGGCAGCGGTCTGACAGGCACGCAGTTCGTGAGCGATGAGGTCCGGGGTCGGGTATCAGTGCTTGTGTTCCAGCGCCGCCAGCCGTTCGCGTACTTTGTCGCCGATGGTGACGAGCATCGCCATCTCTGTCGCAGTGAGATGATCGATGAGCACGTCGCGGACGTCGGCCACGTGCTGCGGAGCCGCGACCTTGATCAGGTCGCTGCCCCGGGGAGTGATGGCGACTACCGCCCCCCGTTGGTCGGCGAGGCACCGCTCGCGGGACACCAGGCCGCGATTTTGCATCCGGCCCAGGTGCTGCGACAGGCGGCTCTTCTCCCAGCGCAACAGGCGGCCGAGTTCGAACGACCTCAGCCGGCCTTCGGGCGCCTCAGAAAGATGGGCCAGGACCTGGTAGTCAGCGACGGACAGCCCGCACCGGTTGCGCAGTTGCCGCTCGATGAACTCCGACAGCCCGTCCTGCATCTTTATCAGGCTGCGCCAGGCCTGCTGTTCTCGCTCGTCCAACCACCGCGGCTCGGTCATGCACGTCACTTTACCGTCTGGTTGACATGGTAACCAAGTGCGACGTACATTCTGGTTCACACGTTAACCAATGGGGGGCGTCGATGACACAGCCGTTGACAACGACGGGTGGGCATGGCGTCCTATCCAGCTCCAGAAAGCAGGCACACCAATGAGCAGCATCAGCATTATCGGCCTGGGGAACATGGCCGGCGCCCTGGCCGGCCGGGCGCTCGCCGGCGGCAACGCCGTCGAGATCATCGGCCGCGACCCGGTCAAGGCCAAGGAAGTGGCCGCCGCGCTCGGCGGCGCCACTGTCGGGACGGCCGGCGCCGCCCCGGCCGGGGACATCGTTATCCTCGCCGTGCCGTACGCCAGCGCGGCGGCGGTGGTTAGCGAGTACGGGGACGCACTGCACGGCAAGGTCATCATCGACATCACCAACCCCGTCTCTCCCGATTCCCAGGGCCTTGTCACCCCCGACGGCAGTTCCGGCGCGCAGGAGATCGCCAAGGTCGCTCCCGCCGGCGCGCACGTCGTGAAGGCGTTCAACACCGTCTTCGGTCACATGCTGGCGCAGGGCAACCCGCTGGACGTGCTCATCGCCGGCGACGACGCCGAGGCCAAGGCGACCGTGTCGGCATTCATCAAGAGCCTCGGGCTGCGGCCGATGGACACCGGCCCCCTGGGAATGGCGCGCTGGCTGGAGGGAACGGGCCTGGTGATGATAGGCCTGGGCCGCTATGGCGCGGGAAGCTTCAACTTCACCCTCGGCGTCAACACTTCTGCCTGAGCGCGCCCGCACCACCACTTCTCGCGCCACATCAATCACAAGGACCAGTAGCATGCGCGTTTTCGTCACTGGCGGGACCGGCCATTCCGGTTCGTACATCGTCCCCGAGCTCATCGCCGCCGGGCACGAGGTCACCGGCCTAGCCCGATCGGACACGGCCGCGGCGGCGCTGTCCGCGCTCGGCGCGAAGGTGCGCCGCGGCGACCTCCAGGATCTCGACGGGCTCAAGGAGGCGGCCGCGGACTCCGACGGCGTCATCCACGTCGCGCACAGGCAAGACCTGCTTCCGTCCGGCGGGATCGACGCCGTGGCCGCCGCGGAGCTCTCGGTCATGCTCGCGTACGGCGAGGCACTGGCGGGAACCGGAAAGCCGCTGGTCGCAGCGGGGAGCATTGGCTCGCCCGGGCAGCACCTGGGCCGGCCGGCCGCCGAGGAGGACCCGGCCCTTCCCGGCGGCGATGAGTACAAGGGCACCCTGCGGGTTCGTAACGTCGTGGAAACCGCCGTAGTCGGCCTTGCTGAGCGGGGAGTGCGGTCTTCGGTCGTGCGGATTGCCAACATCGCGCACAGCACGACTGACCGTACCGGCTTCCTTCCCACGCTGATCGCGCTCGCGAAGGAGAAGGGCTTCGTCGGCTACCCCGGAGACGGCGCGAACCTGTGGAACGCCGTGCACACCCGCGATGTCGCCCCCTTGTTCCGCTTGGCGCTGGAGAAGGGGCCGGCTGGCAAATACTGGCACGCGGTTGGGGACGGGGCCATCCCGTTCCGCGAGATCGCCGAGGCCATTGGCAGCCGTCTGGGCCTGCCCGCCGTGAGCATTCCCGCGGACGTACTGATGGTGCCGGGATACTTTGGGTTCCTCGCGAACATAGTCACGCAGAACTACCCGGCGTCCAACCTCATCACCCGCCGGACCCTCGGCTGGGAACCCGCTCAGCCCAGCCTGCTCGCCGACTTGGACAACGGCCATTACTTCTCCGCCAGCTGACGGCAGGGACCCGAATCGCAATGGATACGGCTCTTCTGGAGGGACGCTGAGAATATGACGACTGTGGGATTCATCGGAAGCGGACACATCGGCAGTACCATCGCGCGGCTCGCCATCGAGGCCGGGCACCAGGTCGTGCTCAGCAACTCGCGCGGTCCCGAAACGCTCGCGGACACGGCCGCGGAACTGGGGCCGCGGGCGTCCGCGGCGACGAGCGTGGAGGCCGCGGCGGCCGGTGACATCGTCGTGGTCACGGTGCCGGTCAAGGCGTTCCCCAACTTGCCCGCCGTGCCACTGGCCGGGAAGACGGTCATCGACACGTGCAACTACGGCCCCGAGCGTGACGGGCACATCCCCGAGCTCGACAGCGAGTCGCTCACCTCGAGCGAGCTGCTGCTGGGGTACATCCCGGACGCCATGGTCGTGAAAGCGTTCAACAACATCTTCTTCAAGCACCTTCTGTCACTCGCCCGCCCGGCGGCGGGGGCGGCCGACCGCTCGTACTTGCCGATCGCCGGGGACTCCGCGCCGGCGAAGGCGGCGGTGACCGAATTCATCGAATCCATCGGGTACAGCGTGGTGGACGCGGGACCACTGGCCGATAGCTGGCGGCAGGCGACGGGCACGCCGGTGTGGGGGACCCCGTACGGGCCGTTCTCGAACGAGAAGGGCCAGCCGGTCGGCGAGGACGCCATCCGCGCGGCACTGGCCACCGCAACGCGGTAACCGCAAGTTGGCGCGGGCCGCGATATGGCCCGGCCGTGTTATGGCCCGTCCGGTAGGCGTCGGGCGGGGCCATAACGCAGAACTCGTTGCCGTCCGGATCCGTCAGGATGCGCCATGTCCAGCAGTCGAACCGGCACGACCGACGGCGTCACGATCAGTGGCCTGCCCACCGTGTTGATGACCGACCGGGGCGCAAAGACCGGCAAAACACCGGTCATGCGTGTCGAGCACGAGGGGCGCTACGCGGCCGTCGCGTCCATGGGCGGCGCGCCGACGAACCCGCAGTCGCGTCGGTGAAGATCCAGGTGCGGGCCTCGACGGTGACGTCGGCGAAGCCAGCGTCGAGGTGAAGGTTGCGATAGCGGCGGGCGACGCGCAGGCGGCGCGAGCGTGCACGATGGTGCGGGTGAGCGTGGCGTCGTCGATGACGAAGGTGTCCCAGTCCTGCCCGATCAGCACGATGCGCCCGCCGGGGGCGAGTCTGCGCTGTGCCTCGCCGGCCACGCGGGTGGGGTTCGTCCAGGACGTGGTTCACCTTCTCCGCCTACCTGAGTCGACCGAGACGGAGGGCGTCCCAGATCTCGCTGAGTTTCGCGGTCGTCGCTGGGGTCCACTCCTTCGCCTGCTCCCCAAGACGGAGGGCATCCTCAATCTCGCTGAGTTTCGCGGAGGGCAAGACGCCCGCTTGCTCGATCAGGTCGTCCCGGGACACCGTGGTCAGCCACGTGCAAGGAGTAATGCCTGGACGAGGGAACGCTATCCGCAGCACGCCTTCAAAGGGCAGTCCTTCCACGGCTCCTACTACCACTTCGACGCCCAGACCGCTGATGTCGACGCCTGCCGGAGCGACGACCTGCATCGCCCGGATCCCGGACGCGTCGTCTCCCGACAGCAGGACGACCGGCCGTCGCTCGTCGAACGCGACCCACCAGACTTCGCCACGTTGCACATGTCCTCCTGACACAGGGCGGCAGATCCGGACGGCGGTCAGGTCGTACCTCTTCGGCGACACCGCCGCGGCGTCGGCGATGCGGGTGCCCTGTTCGGCCGGTTCCTACGAGTTTAGGGAGGACGTGTTGGCAATGGCAGCCATTCGGTCGTCGCTGGTCGTTTGTTGCTCGGCATCGCCCCCGAGCTCGATGCCGCCGGCCAGCCAGCCGCCATCGATGGTGAACACGCTGCCCGTGATGAACGACGCGCTCTCACCGGCCAGGAACGCGACCAGGTTGGCGACCTCCTCGCTGCGCCCCGGTCGGCCCAGCGGAAATCGGCTGGCGACGTCGAGCTCTTCGCCCATTTTCCGGGTGAGATCGTTGCTGGCGATGTATCCCGGGCAGATGGCGTTGACCCGGATACCGACCGGCCCCAGTTCCAGGGCAGCCGACTTGACCAATCCGAGCACACCGTGCTTCGACGCCGCGTACGCCGCTGACATCCGAGCACCGGTGAGCCCGGCAGCCGACGAGGTGACCACGACCGAGCCACCACTCGCGTCGCGCATCGCCCGGCCCGCTGCCTGCAAACCGAGCAGCACACCACGCAGGTTCACCGCGATGGTGCGGTCCCACTCCTCCAGCGGGTAGTCCAGCACACCGGCCCAGTGCCCCGTCGCGGCGTTGAGGTGCGCGATGTGCACGGCACCGTAACGGGCGACCGTCTCGCGCACCATCGCATCGTTGTCCTCAGGCGATGCCACGTCAACCCGCATCCCGAACGCCTCGCCACCAGCAGCCGCGATCTCCCCGGCCGTCCGCTCGACATTCTCGATCGTACGTCCGGCGCAGCACACCCGCGCCCCCAGAACCGCCAGCGTCGCCGCGGTTGCCGCGCCGATACCGGACCCCGCTCCGGTCACGACCGCAACCTTCCCGGCCAACGAACCCATTCCTTGCTCCGTCATAGTCATCAATTGCTTCCTTTCCTGATCCGAGATCGAGTCCTCGGGTCGAACACGACGTCAGCGACGTCGGAGGTCTCCAACACGGGCGACATCACCCCAAGATCACCAACCATGTTGGCACTGACGGCGTCGCACGCCTGTGCCGTGGTCTCGTCCTGGGGTGGCCGGTCAGCAGGACCACAATGCCGTCGTCGTCTTGGGCGAACCCGGCCGGCCTCGTGGGGCTCGATGGCTTCGAGAGGTGTCGCCTCGGGCCTTTGCGGTGTTGCCGGTCAATGGACCGGCGGTGGGTTGCGCGTCGGTCACCAGGCGACGGGGCCGAGGCGATCGATGAAGATGCCGGTCGGTCCGTCGGCGTCGCTCAGCGCGAGTTCGACGATCGGATCGGTGCCCTCGGTGACCGTCAGCTGGCCGGTGTGGTTGTTCATGTCGGTGGCGGTGAATTTGTGGTTGGCGACTTCTCCGGGAGTGATGCAGTTGAACTTGACCTGCGGGATCGCCTGGGCGTACCGGATGGTGATCATGTTCAGCGCCGCTTTGGACGAGGTGTAGGCGAGCTCGTGCATTTTCGAGACGGCCTGCTGTGGATCGGTCACGACCGCGAAGGAACCGCCGGCGCTGGACACCATCACCACTCGCGGATTGTCCGCCGCCTGCAGCAGGGGAAGGAACGCGTGCGTGACCCTGACCGGTCCGTACACGTTGGTGTCGTAGACGGAGTGAATTTCGTCAACCGTCGTGTCAACGGGCGCGATGAACTTTCCCGGCGCACCGGCGTTGTTGACCAACACATCCAGCCGATCGGTGTGCTCCCGGACGAGCCGGACGGCGTCGGTCACGGACTCGTCCGAGGTCACGTCCAGCGGGACCATGACCACGTTCGCGCCGCCGTCGCTCAGCTTGTCGGCAGCCGCTCGTCCTCGCCCTTCGTCGCGCGAGCCGAGAAAGATCGTCCAGCCGAGTTCGCCGAGCCGCCGGGCCGTTTCGAAGCCGAGTCCCTTGTTGCCGCCGGTGATCAGCACCGAGGTCTGTTCCGAGTTCGTCATGCCCTCTAAGACGAGATGCCCCGATCGGCTGTGACACGGTGTGAGCGGCCTCACAATCGCGTGTCCATCGGTCAGCCCAGTTACCAGATCAGGATCGCTGCGGTGGACACGACATGCGGCCCCGCCGGGGATCCCGCTGAAGCCAGGACGCGGGAGGATTCGGAGATGTCACTGGCGGGGTCGCTGTCTCGTCTAGGGGGTGCAGGCAATCCTCGATCAAGGAGTAGATGCGATGAACCTCGCGTTGTGGATCGCTGCCGGGTTCGTGGCTGTTCTAGCGCTGGGCAGCGGCATCCAAAAGACGTTCGTGCCCAAGGACAGGCTGGCTGCGTTCCATCAGAGGGCGTTTGCCTATGGATGGACCGCAGAGGCCAGTGTCGGCTTTCTCAAGACCTTGGGCGTCCTTGAGCTCCTGGCCGGGGTGGGCTTGATCCTGCCCGCCGTGCTCGGCATCGCGCCGGTTCTGGTGCCGGTGACTGCCGTCTGCTGGATCCTGCTGATGGTCGGCGCCATGATCACTCACGCTCGACGCGGCGAATCCGTGTTCGTGCTGGTGAACGTGATCTACCTCGCGGTTGCGGCGTTCATCGCGTGGGGCCGCTTCGTCCTCGAGCCCTTCACCGGCTGACGGGCGGCGACACACAGTTCCCGATCATCTGACCCGCTCTGCGGAGGGGCGGTGGTCGATCATGGAGAGTGATGATCATGCGAGTGTTCGTGGCAGGTGGGAGCGGGGTTCTGGGGCAGCGGCTGGTGTCGCAGCTGGTGGCGCGAGGTCACCAGGTGACGGCCACGACGACGAGCGAGGCCAAGTTGGGGTTGCTGGCGGAGTTGGGTGCGCAGGGGGTGGTGATGGACGGCCTGGATGCGATGTCGGTCGGTGAGGTGGTGGCCACGGCTCGGCCGGACGCGATCGTGCATCAGATGACCGCGATGTCGATGGCGCACACGGGCAAGCCCGATATCAAGCACCTCAACCGGTGGTTCACTCAGACCAACCGGCTGCGCACGGAGGGGACGGACCATCTGCTGGCCGCCGCCGAGGCCACCGGGGTTCCCCATGTCGTCGCGCAGAGCAACGCCTCATGGAACGGCATCCGGCAGGGCGGATGGGTGAAGACCGAGGAGGACCCGCTGGACCCGGAGGAGGTTACGGTGGCGCGCGCCGGGGCGGCGGCGATCCGCCATGTCGAGGAGGTGGTCGTCGAGGCCGGCGGTGCGGCCCTACGGTATGGCGGGCTGTATGGGCCGGGAATCATCGACGACCAGGTCGAGCTCATCCGCAAGCGGCAGTTTCCGCTGGTGGGGGGCGGTACCGGCTACTCTTCCTGGGTGCATGTGGACGACGCGGCGAGTGCCACGGTCCTGGCGGTGGAGCAGAAGGCCAGAGGGGTGTTCAACATCGTGGACGACGAACCTTCCCCGGCCGGCGAATGGCTGCCGTATCCGGCGGAGCGCGCGGGAGCGAAGCGGCCGAAGCGGCTGCCCGCTTGGCTGGCCCGGCTGCTGGCCGGACAGGTGGCGGTGACGATGATGACCGAGGGGCGCGGCTTGTCCAACGTCAAGGCAAAGCGGGAGCTCGGCTGGCAGCTGCGCTACCCCTCGTGGCGGCAGGGTTTCGAGGAGGAGCTGGCATGAGCAGGGCCGAGGAGTTTCAGGAGCTGCGGCCGCTGTTGTTCTCGATCGCCTACCGGATTCTGGGCAGCGTGAGCGAGGCCGAGGACGCGGTCCAGGAGACCTGGCTGCGCTTCGTGGCCGCCCCGACCGAGATCAGGTCGGCCAAGGCGTTCCTGTCGGCGGCGGTGACCCGGATCTCGATCGACGTGTTGCGCTCGGCCCGCGCCCGGCGGGAGGAGTACGTCGGGCCGTGGCTCCCCGAGCCGCTGCTCGCCGACCCTTACCAGGACCCGGAGCGGTCGGCGGAACTGGCCGACTCATTGTCGATGGCGGCCTTGGTGCTGCTGGAGCGGCTGTCCCCGCTCGAGCGGGCGGTCTTCGTGCTGCGAGAGGTGTTCGACTTCGGCTTTCCCGAGGTCGCGTCGGCCGTGGGGCGCTCGGAGGCGGCGTGCCGCCAGCTGGCGGTGCGGGCGCGGCGCCATATGGCCGCAGGCCGGCCCCGCTTCCAGGCGGACCGCAAAGAGCGGCAGGAACTGGCGTCGCGGTTCTTCGACGCCCTCCGTGAAGGCGACGTCGCCGGCCTGCAGAACCTGCTGGCCGCCGATGTATCGATGGTCGGTGACGGCGGCGGCAAGGCCCCTCAGCTGGCCAGGGCCGTTATCGGCGCCCAGAACGTGGCCCAGCTGCTCGCTTCCGTCTTCCCCCGGATGGCCCTGATCGGCGTGACGGGCGAGCCGCACGAGGTCAACGGCCAGCCGGGCGCGATCTTCCGCGACCGGGACGGCAAGGTGCTCCACGCCCTGGCGCTCGATGTACTCGACGGGCAGATCCAGACGATCCGCGTGGTGATCAACCCCGACAAGCTAGGGCACGTGGGCGCAGTAGCGGACGCCTGGGCAATCGACCGCGAAGTAAGGCAGGCACGCCGCCCCACGCAATAGCCGCTACGACTGCACCTCGAACCCCAGCGGCCGGGTAGAGCAGCGTGCCGTCGAAGACCACCGGTCCCGTCGGCCTGGCCGCCGCCACCCTGCAGGCTCGGCTTCGCCTTGATCTTGAAGTTCTACGAGATCGAGGGGCGGTTTCCCGCCTATCCCGAGGAGATATCGGCGGCCGCGGTGGAATACGTGGCGTCGCTGGTGGAGGTTGAGCCGGGGCTGCTGGCGAAGTACTCCTGGCGGGGCCGGACCATCGAGCGTCACCGAGCGCAGATCCGCAAGAGATTGCGGGGGTGGACTCCGCCGGGTAGCGGTCGGGGAAGGCGTAGGCGGCCAGGTCGAGGAGCTGGATCGCGAGGTCGTCGCGCAACCGGGCCCGCTCGGCGAGCCAGCCGCCGACCAGGTCGCCGGCGCGGCCGGTCCGGGTGCTGCCGATGATCACGGCGACGTTCAGCCGTTCGCTCGTCATCGTGTCCCTCCTTCCTGCGCTGTCACTCAGGAGGCGCTAGATCGGATCTAGCGGGCTAGCGAGGACGGTTCCGGCGGCAGAAGGGGGTGTCGCCGCCTGCGGCGTTGCGGGGGAGGTACGACCGGTGGGGTGTTTGGGGCCACTGGGAGCGCGGCCGCTACGCCGAGGGGTGTAGGCCGCGAACCGCTCGCGGGCCGACGCGGGGGCGGGGCCTGGCGGCGACGCTGGATGCGTGCATCGGACGAGGCCCCGCGGGACCGCGGGGCGCAGAGCAAAGGAGGCACGCACATGCGAACGCTTGCGCTGGCGGTGGCGGGCACGATCCTGGTCGCGAACCCGCTCCAGGCCGAAGCGGTGACGGCGGATCGGGCCGGGGCGGCGTCGCAGGTCCGAGCGGGGGTGGGGCCGGAGGTCCGGGCGGGGGTGGGAAAGGAGGGCCGGGCCCAGAGCGCGTCGCCGGTTGTCGAGTGGGTGGGGCGGCATGCCGTACCGCTGGTGCTCGATCCACGGGCGCCGCTGACCGACCTGGCGGCGCTGCGCCCGATGGTGGGCGCCGCGCCCGTGGTCGGGCTGGGCGAGTCCACCCACGGCGCGCGGGAGGAGACCCAGCTCAAGCACCGGACCCTGCGTTACCTGGTGGAGGAGCTGGGCTTCCGATCGATCGCCTGGGAGGAGGACTGGACGGTGGGCCTGGAGGTCGACCGCTACCTGCGTACCGGGAAGGGGAGCCTGGACGCGGTGCTCGGCAGGATGTCCACCACCTGGCGGACGCGCGAGGTCAAGGCCGTACTGCGGTGGCTGCGCGACTACAACGCCGGTCACGCCGACCAGGTGCGCTTCGTCGGCGTGGAGTTCTACGCCACCGGCCGGGCGGCCTACGACGCGGTGTCGGCGCACGTGGCCAGGACCGCCCGGGGGAAGCTGCCGCAGGTGCGGCGCCACCTGAGGGTCATCCGGCCGGACACCGCCGACATGGGCGCGTACGTCAAGTGGTACTACTCGCTCAACGACAAAAGCCCCTACATCAGGCACGCCCGCGAGCTGTACGAGCTGGTCGAGAAGCTGCCGCACCGCAGCGGGGACCGCGCCCACGAGCTGGCCCTGCACCACGCCCGCCAGATCCTGTCGTTCTACGAGTACTTCGCCCAGCAGAACCTGTACCAGTACCGGGACCGGCACACCGCGGCCAACGTGCGCTGGTGGCGGGACCGTACCGGGGACAAGGTCGCCTATTGGGCCGCGCTGGCCCACACCGCCGCCGCGCCCGGCTTCAGGGTCAGCCCCAGGCCCGTGTCCTTCGACCCTGCGGGTTCCTACCTTCGCCGCTGGTACGGCAAGCGCTACCGCTCCATCGGCTACACCTTCACCACAGGCACGCTGAGCGACGCCACGGGCAAGCCCGCCCGGGTGCCGCCGCCACCCGCGAGCTGGGCCGACGCCCCGTTCGGCGAGGCGAAGCACGCGCAGTTCGCGCTGGACCTGCGCACGGGAGCCCCGCCCGAGGTGCGGCGCTGGCTGCTGGCCCCGGCCAAGATCCGCGGCGTCGTCTCCTACGACCCCTCGAAGCCCGACGAGCACCACGGCTCGGGAAGCTCGCTGTCCGGCTGGTTCGACGTGATCATCCACCGTCAGGAGGTCACCCCGGTGAACCCGCTGCCGTGACCGTCGGCGGAACGCGCTTGATCTGGAGCGTACTCCAGCAGGCAGGCTCTGCCAGGTGAACACGCAGCAGCTGAACCTCCCCACGTGTGGGTGATGTCAGAGTTGGGTGGCGAGCGATCGGAGTTGCTTGATCACATCCGCGCCGGTGGGCGCGTGGTCCGGGTCCAGCAGCCACTGCATCATCAGGCCGGTCAGCAGGGCGAGCGGTATCGAGCCGCCGAGTCCCTCCCGTCCCTCCCGCTGCCCTCTGGTGAGGTGTTCGCGTACCTCCGGTGACCGCTCCGCCTGCACTGCGGCCTCGAGTTGCGCCACCCACAGCGCCCGGTGGGTGGTGAAGCTGTCGATCAGGGCCTGCCAGCGCTGCTCTGGCTCGTCCGAGGGGGTGCGGCGGGCGATTTCGTCGCTGAGTTCGTCGACCGCCTCCACCAGGGCGTGGGTGAGCAGAGCGTCCTTGGAGCCGAAGTGGTAGCCGATGGCAGCGTGGCTGACTCCGGCGGCCGAGGCGATGTCCCGGACGGTCGTGCGAGCCCAGCCGCGTTCGATCAGGCACCGCTTGGCTCCGGCCAGCAGATCCTCTCGGTTTCCCATGACGTGCAGCCTAGCCGATTATTTGCCCGTCTGGTCTATCCATATGGTTTGACCAAACGGGCAAATCGGCTTTACGGTCATGCTCATGGCCAAGACGAGAGTTCTGATCTCAGGCGCGAGCGTGGCCGGCCCCACCCTCGCCTTCTTCCTGAACCGTGATGGGTACGACGTGAGCGTGGTCGAGCGCGCGCCTGAGCTTCGCGACAGCGGCTACGCGGTGGACTTCCGCGGCGAGGCGTTCGACGTGCTGGAGGAACTGGGCGTCCTCGCCGAGATGCGCGAGCACGACACGAAGATGCGCGGCACCACCTTGCTGGACGACAAGGGCGGGGAGACCGGACGGCTGCCCGCCGAGGTCTTCGCCGGCGAACTGGAGGTGCCGAAGCAGGAGCTGACCCGGATCCTTCACCGCATCACCGCCGACGACGTGACCTACGTGTTCGACGATTCGATCAGCGCGTTGACCCAGCACGGGTCGGGCGTCGCGGTCGAGTTCGAGCGCGGCACCGCCCGCGAGTTCGACTTGGTGATCGGAGCCGACGGCGTCTATTCCAAGGTGCGGCAACTGGCCTTCGGCCCACACGCCGACCACTTGGGGCACCTGGGCCTGTCCGGAGCCGGCTTCAGCACCGCCAACCACCTCGGCCTGGAGCGCAGCGGCCTGCTACAGCAAGGCCCCGGCGCGGCGCTCTATCTGTTCAGCTCCGGCGCACCGGACCGCCTTACAGTCAGCTTCTCCTTCGCCACCACCTCACCCGCACTGGACCGATGCAGCCGAGACGAGCAGGAGAATGCGGTGCGAGCGGCTTTCGCCGGCTTCGGCGGGGAGGCGCCCCGCCTGCTGGAGGCGATGACCACAGCGGACGACTTCTACTTCTCCTCGACCTGCCAGGTCCACCTGGACCACTGGTCGTGCGGCCGGATGGCCCTGGTCGGCGACGCGGGCTACTGCGCCGCCCCGACCAGCGGCATGGGCACCTCACAAGCGCTGATCGGCGCCCGAACCCTGGCCCGCAGCCTGGCCTTGGCGGCCGGAGACCACGTGGCCGCCTTCACTGCCTACGAACAAGAGCTACGGCCCTACGTCACCGGGAACCAGGCCGCGGGCCGTCAGGCCGCAACGATGTTCGGCGGCCACGCCGACCTGGCCAACTCATAAGGCGTTCCGGCAAGGAGGGCCGGCACCCTCACCGCAACGGTGATGAGCATGCTCCGCGACCACGACGCGGCCGAACAAGCGACCAGACCTGACCAGGCCTAACGCCGCCACGTGCGGAGACCCAAGCGCAATCAAGACCTACCTGACGGCTGGGGACACGTTCGGGAGCAGAGGGCCTAGTACGGACGGAGGGCGGCTGCGGCGATGGGGCGGTCGAAGTCGACGGGTCAGGATGTTCCGGGGTTCAGGACCGCATCGACGGCCATGTAGAGGGTGTCGTTCTCGGACTGCAAGATCGAGCCGTCGGAGGGGAGGGCTCGCTCCAGCGCCAGGCCGTTCAGGACGGTAAGGAGGAACTTCGCGCGCCGGGAGGTGTCTCCGGGGGCGAGAGCGCCTTCCTGCGTGAGCACCGTCAGCCAGTACTCCACGCGACGCCGCCCCTCACGTTCGAGGGCGAAGTATGCCTCCCGTACCTGCTCAGTCGGTTCCGAGGCGATGAACTGCTCGTGGATGATGCGGTGCGCTTCCCGTGCTCCGGCGCCGACTCCGGCGGGGGCGAGGACCTGGCGCAGGCAGTCGACAAGGCGGTCACGGGCCGGCGCGTCCCGATCGTGGATCCGCTCTTCGGAGACGACGACGTCGTACAGACGGGTGAGTACCTCGTCCTGGAGCGCGCGCTGCGTCGGGAAGTGGAATCGGAGGGATCCCGTGCTCACTCCCGCGCGCGCGGCGACCGCTCGCACGCTGAGCTTCGCCCCGGGATTTTCCCCGATCAATTGCATCGCCGCCAGGAGAACCTTGTCCCGGCTGCTGAGCTGCTCGTTCTGATCCGTCATCACACGATCCTCCGCCTCACTCGCCCACAGCACTATCACACTGTACTAGCACACTGTGATAGCTTGGCCGTCAACCCGACTAACACAGCGTGTTAGTCGGGTTGTGATGAAGCGACCCACGGAGAGTGGAGGGAACATGGTGAAGACATGGCGGCGCAGCCGGGCGATCCGGCGGGTCAAGCAGGGCGACGGGCGTCCCCTTCAGCGGTTTCGCTGGTGGCAGGTGCCGTTAGGACGCAAGCTATTCCACCTCCCGCCCTCATCCGATGGCCGACGGCCGGGGACATATGCCGTCGACGTGCGGCACTGGGGCAACCAGTCGGGCGGCGAGAGCACGGCACACCTGTATCTCGATGGTCGCCATCACGCCCGCTCCAAGATCCCCGCCGTGTTCCCTGCGGAGGGCGGCGTCATCGAGGTCGCGACGAGCAGCTTCGGGATCAAGCGCTGCCACTACGTCACCACCACGGGCGAGGAGCACCAGCTTGTTCCCGACCCGAAATCGAGCGAAGGCAGGCGAGTCCGTCTCGAGCGTGATCATCCGACGGTGAGCCGCATGGTCGCCGCCACCTCGGTAGTGATGCTCGTGATCGGTGCGGGGCTGAACCTCCCGCAGATCATCGCGCCGATCTCGCAGGTGCCGCCCATCGCCGACAACCTCGGCACCTTCACCTCCCCCATCCACCTGCCGCTCTGGCTCAACATCACGCTCGCCCTCGGCGCCGCGCTGGCCAGCACGGAAAGGGCGCTACGTCTGCGCTACCACTGGCTGCTCGACGCCGGAGGCAACTGACCGACACCTCAGGCTGCGGCCGACAGGCCGGGTCCGCACGCAGCACTCGGCCCGGCGACACCCAGGGCCCGCGCCAGCAGGCGTCGATGACACATCACCAGAGAAACGGACACGAGAATCATGAACCGTCTTCGCAGACCGTTCCAGATCATCCGCGCCGACCTGCGCGCGTACCTGCTGATCAATGCCCTCGTCTACGGGGTGCTCCTCCTCGGCATGGCCCTGGCCATGATCTTCCCCGATCTCCACGCCGCACGGACGTCCTCGTTCGTCGACGGCGACCAAGGGGCGCTCGTCAACACCGTGATCGCCAACCCCTGGACCTTCGGCGCGACCATCTTCATGGTCAACGTGTTCGCGACAGCGCTGCTGCTCATCGTCCTGCCCTCGCTCGTGATCCCCTTCGCCGGCCTTGTCGTCTTCGTGATCAAGACGATCGACATTGGGATCCTCCTGGCGCCCGTCGACCGGACATCGGCACTGATCCTCATCCCGCACTCGCCGACCATCCTCATCGAGTTCCAGGCCTACGTACTGGTGATGTTCGGCGCCTACCTGCTCGGCAGGTCCTGGCTCCGACCGGCGACAGTGGATACCACCACGCGAGGACAGGCCTACGTGCGCGGCCTGAGCCTCCTCGGCCGGCTCTGGCTCCCGGCGCTTGCGCTCTTCGTCATCGGCGCGGTCTACGAGGCCGTCGAGATCTACTTCCTCGTACCGCTGGTGCTCGGCACCTGACTGCCCCCATGGAACACGGGAAGAATCATCTCGCGGGCGACGTCGCTCGCCTGATGAAGAACGCCGGCGCGACCACGGCCGGGCTGCCCGCCTGAGCGAGCCTGGAGGCCAGGCGTCATTCTCGCCGAATGGGCGGCCACGGAACTCAGATCTGGTTCCAGGAGGTCGGAATGCGTGCCCCCGGTAGCGGTATCGGATCACCTTCACGCCGGCAGCGCCGGTGAACTCGACTCCGTCACGGGCGAAAGGCCAGGATGACGGCAATCCCGGCGCCCAGGAAGATCAGGCTCGCCATGCCGCTCAGGATGCTGGGCAGGACGCGATAGCGCGCGGTGAAGACCCGGGCTGCCTGCGGCTGTCCGTCGAGGTAGGCGATCGGGACCTGCTGGCCGACGGTCAGCCGTAGGCCGATCCCGGCCACCTGCGGAGTGAACTCGATGTGGTGGCCGGCCTTGTCGGTGAAGGCGATGACGGGATGCTGGGACGAGTCGTGCACGACCGCTCCGATCACTGTGCCCGACACGTGCACGCCGTACCCCTGTAACCGGGAGACCAGGCGCCGCTCCCTTACCGCGAAGACCAGGAGCCCGAGCGCGGTGGCGACGAAGACGAGGCCGGCCACTATGGTCATCATGCTGGGAATACTACGGAAACCACGTAAGAAATAACCTCCGAGTTCCCGAGCCCTTCTCCAGGTCATCCAGCCCCAGGACCAGGGCGTTTCCCTGTAGAGCAGGTCGATCTAATGGTTGAGGGGATTTCGGGCTCGATGAAGCTTCTCCCTCTTCGTTGAGGTTCTTGTCGTCATGGTGAAGACGAGGAGGCGCGTGCCGTGCCCGGCCGAGATGTCGCCATGGCAGAGAACGCCTGCTCACGCGGGGGTCGGCTCCTTACAGGGGTCCCGGTAGTAATGGCGGAAAATCCAACGGATATAACCTTGACCTGCGTTAACTCGCTCTTTGGGCAGGTCGAAGGGGCCGGCGGTCCATCCTGGGTTCGCATCGGACGCGAGTTTCACGCATCCGATGCCGAACTCAGGGATGCTCGCGGCGAAGATTCTTCAGCGAGGGTGAACCCGAGGGCGAAGGACATGCAGGCTGGTTTCGGCTCGAACATGGCGGGATAAGTCCGGCGCGATAACGATCACCGGCAAGTTTCCCCAGGTCGTGGTGCTCGATATCAAGCCTTACGTCAACCGGCCGCCCCTTCCCGGCGTACGTGGGCTGGGCCCGGGAGAGACGACGACATCAGACGGACCTTCGCCGATGGGCCGGAGCTGGGACACCAAGATCAAGGACCGAATCGTGCCGGGATAGCCTGGCTTCCAGCGTCGGCCCGGCCCCGGGCGGTGCGGCAGCAAGCGCACGCCACCCCGGGCGCCTGTGAGCCGGCCTGGGCCACCGACCGGGTGGCCCTCCCGGAAGAAGTAGGGGAGACATGCGATTTCTGGAGCGGGAACGCGCCACTCTGGCGAAGCTGCTGCCGGGGCTGGACGAGGGCCTGCGGGCGGTACCCCTCATGGAGCTGGAGGGCCCGGATAGCCCCGGCCTCCAGCTCTTCCGCGACAACGGCGGCGTCGGCCTGCTGGTGCCGACCGACCTGGTGCAGACCGAGGACGACAGTGAGCAGGGGCGGGCAGCCACCGCCCTGGACGCCCTGCGAGTGCAGCGCGCGCTGGGGAGCAGGACACCGTCGCTGGCCGTGGCCACCACCATGCACCACTTCTCGGTGGCCGTCATGACCGCTCTGAACGCCCGTGTCGATGACCGACTCCGGAACTGGTTCGAGGAGCTGCTGACCGACCGCAACGTCGTGGCGCCCGGCTTGGCCATGGACCGCCCCGTCGCGGGAGTCCTCTCCCCCTCCCTGACCGCAACGGAAACGGACGGGGCGTGGCTGACCAACGGGGTGACGCACGCATACCGTCTACCACCCGAGTTCATGGATCTGTTCCTCATCAGTTTCATGTACGTCGAAAACGGCGGCCCCCAGGACGGGGAACAGGTACTTGCGGTGGCGCTGTTGCCCCTTGACTGGGCGGGTGTGAGCGTCAGCGGGGCCGGGGCGGGGGCGGAGAACGTGCAGGTCACCCTCGACGACGTCATGCTGGTGCAGGAGCTGGTAGTGCCGGCCTGGACCCTCGACGGGAAACTGGACGACGTGATGACCGGGAGCTTCGCCTGGTTCCAGCTGCTGATGACGGGCAGCTACCTCGGGGCCGCCAGCGCACTGGTCGAGCGGGTACTGCTCAACGATCAGGTGCCCGAGTCCGAGCGGGTCCGGCTGCTGGTGGAGACCGAGCTCGCGATGTCGGCCGCGGAGGGCGTCGCCGGCCGGATCGACGCCGGCGACCCGGACGAGTCGACGCTCGCCGAGGCGCTGTATGTCCGGTACGGCGTGCAGGACACCCTCGCCCGGATTATTCCGCGCGCGGTCGAACTGCTCGGCGGCAACCTCGACTCCACGGCCTCCGAGGAGGTCGCCTACCTCGCCACCTTTGCCAACGGCCTGGCCCTGCATCCGCCGACACAGTCCCAGATGGCCGGTCCGCTGTCGGCGTACCTGGCCGACGGGCCGCTCACCCTCGCCTGACCCCAGGCGCCCAACACCCAACGGCTGTTCCTGGGCTCCTCGCCCCCGAAGATGGTCAGGACGCTGAGAGCATCCCCAGGACGTCCCCGCCGACGCGGACGTCCCCGGGCCCGCGGGGCGGGATTGGGGAGTCCCCGTAGCTTCGGCCGGAAATCCAACAGATATGCCTCTCGCCTGCATAGACAACAGAGCTCAGGTCTGGCCTATTAGCCAGAGACCCTGCATAAGCGCAGGCGAAAGGCATATCCGTTGGATCCTGCGCCATTACTACCGGGACCCTTTACACCAGCGCAGGCATCCCGGCTGCTCGCCGGGCGCCGGGCATCGCCCGGTGCCACTCCAAGACCGGCTGACCATAGGCGCCCTTGGGCTCCGGCGAACCCAAGGGCGCATAACCTCCCAGACCACCCCAACGGCCCGGCCTCGGCCCTTGGGTTCGCGGGAACTCTGGGCTTTCAAGGGGGGCAGACCAAGTACGGGAGAAAGGGACAGTCGTCCACTCCCACCTCAGCGTTCACGGCGCCTGCACCCTTCGATGGAACGGAATCCGGCGTTAACCACGTCCGGAAGACCGCAACGGCAGGGGTTCGCTGACCTGGGAGAACCCCACTAGCGCCGGATTCCGTTCCACATCTCTCTGACCCCCGAAATCGCACTCCGGATTGGGGGCGCCGGTGGAAAGAGGTGCGCCATGAGGGACGATGTAGGCGACATCGAGAACGACGGGCTTCTTGCCGAGGTTGCGGCCGATGTGCACGTATTTCGAGCCACCCGGCTCGGTGATGGTGCTGCCCTGCTTGTAGACACCATCCGACTTGCACGTGGCGTCGAAGTGGCTCAGCGTGCCCTTCTGGACGACGCCGAAGATGGTGTGTCCGTGATAGTGCCAGCCGGTGCTCTCGCCAGAGGGCAGGGTGATCCGCCGCACGATGTAGTCCATGCCGTACAGGGTGCTTTGCGAGATCACCATGCTGGTGACACCCGAGCCGCCCGGGGTCGCGGAGGCGGGACCTGCGGTGAGGCCGGCAGCAGCGATCACGCCGGCGGCCAATCCCCAACGGAGCAGATTACGCATGAGCGGAATGCCTTTCATCAGATTTGTTCAGGAGGTGAGTCACAGGAACTCATCCGCGAAGCGCAAAAAGCGCTGCTCCTCCAACCGACCAGAGCCGCCGGCCCGGACGGCACCCACGCCGTCAGAAAATCTTACGATCACCTCGTGCTACAAGCAGGTCGTTCCTTGCGTTGGCCCCCGGGCAAGGCTGCATCGCTTCGAGCGTCGTAGCAGCGGGCGCAGGATCGCCGGGCGGCCCTGGCCAGCAGCGGCGCCTTGGTGCCCGCCTCGTACTTGGCCAGCGTCTTCATCCGCCGCACCGGCACCTTGTCCACCCGCACCCGCGCCAGCCGGAACGCCGCGATGTCGTCCACCCGCTTGAGCGCCTTGGCCATCTCGGTGCCCGACTGCCGCTTGGGCGCCTGCCGCAGCCGCTCCAGCTCCGAGATCCGAGCCCCTTCGGGAACCACCAGCAGCCCCGACAGCGCCCGCGGCAACCCCGCATCGGCGCGCTCCACCTGACGCGTCACCGTCGCATACAGGCGCTCATCAGCCCGCTCCCGCACCGAGCCGACCAGCCGCTCCAGCACCGTCACCCCCGGCAGCAGCACCCGATGCCGGCGCAGCCACGCCACCGACTGATCGAACAACGCCGTCGGCCCCTCGGCATGCGTCCACGCCCGCCCGTGCAAGAACGTCAAGAACCGCTTCGACAGCACCCGGCCCTCCCACGACTCCCGATCGTCGAAGTCGTGATAGCCGTAGACGTCCCGGATCATCCACGCGTGCTCGTAGACCGTCTTCGGCCGCTCCCCGTACCGTTTCACCTGCGAGGGGTCCCCGATGCCCAACTGTTCGGCCAGGTAGTCCACCACCGGCCACGGCACCTCGAGCGGGTCCTCCAGGAACAGGCCCTTGTGCCGGACCGTCCCGATCTGGATCGCCACGCCGAGGCGATGTGAATCCTGGCGTGAGCGCGCGATCACTTCCCGGTCGAAGGCGTCCAGGAAGAAGAACTTCTCCATGTCCGGCAGCGACGGCATCTCACCAAACGTCGAGTACGCCGTCCTCTGCTCATCAGACAAAAACTCCGCAGGCATGACCGACGACCGTAGGCACACCACCTAGCGCCCGGTAGCCACCGGAAACACACCGCAAGTCCAGATCTTGAACGGAAACGATCAAGCATAGGACGACCTGCCCAGGCGTCCAGCTAAGTTACTCGCCGGTACCGCCAACGGCTGTCCGCAGGTTCCTCAACCCCGTAGGCGGCGTCGGCGGCCTGCGTGCGCAGGTCGTTGGAGCCCTGCAGGGCAAGCGCGGCTTCGTGCCCGGCCTCGACGGCACGGCGGAGCCAGCCCATGCTGTCGTGGCCCCAGCCGCGCAGCAGGGCGCTGGTTGGGCAGCGGCGCGGCCAGCACCCTCAGAATCCGCCACAACGCAAGAATGGCCTGGTCAGAGACCTAGTGTCGAATCATGTGACAGTAACCCCGGTTCGTCGTTCCACTAGTACTGGGACGCCAGTAACGCGCCGGGCACGCGCGTCCTTCGGCTCAGCTCGCGCGCGGGGCCCCGTGGCGCAGGCCATCGAGGAGGAGGGTGGTGATCTGCCGGGCCTCGTCGAGCCATCCCTCGGACACGCGCATGGCGCAGATGCCGCCCAGGGCCCGCAGCAGGGTGGGGCCAGTGACATCGCCGCGAACAGTGCCGGCCGCGCTGCCGGCGTCGAGCAGCCGGGAGAGGGCGTCGCCCATGCGGGTGCGGGCGTCGTCGAAGACCGGTGAGTCCGTCGCCATGATGTTCTCCAGCGCGACAGACATCCCCTTGCCCACGGCGGCGTGGTCCACGAGCAGCAGCAGGAACCGCCGCAGGGCCTCCTCCGGGGCGTGCTGGTTCAGCAGGTCGCCGGGCGCGGCGCACAGGTCGTCGACCTCCTTGCGGTAGACCTCCTCGATCAGCGCCTCGCGGGTCTCGAAGTGGCGGTAGAGCGTGCCCACGGCGACGCCGGCGCTGCGGGCGATGTCCTCCACGTGCGCGTCGGCGTCGCCGCCGAGGAACGCTTGGCGGGCCGCGGACAGCAGTGCCTCGCGGTTGCGTCGCGCGTCGGCGCGTAGCGGGCGTGATGACGGCAAGGAACCTCCATAAGGTGAGTCCGGTTCCGTTTACGTGTACCGTTTCCGGAGTCAGGTTCATCTTACGGAGGAGATTTCCCATGCCGAACACCGACGAGGGCCTGGACGGCCTGCGAGTGCTGGTCACCGGCGGCAGCCGGGGTCTGGGCGCGGCGACCGTGCGCCGCTTCGTCGCCGCGGGCGCGACCGTGCTGACGGCCTCCCGCAGCCGACCCGAGGAGGATGACGGCGCCACCTTCGTGCCGGCGGACCTCTCGACGCAGCAGGGCGTGGCCGGGCTCGGCCGCCAGGTCGTCGACCAGGTGGGCGGAGTGGACGTGCTCGTGAACAACGCCGGTGCGGCCAGCGCCCCGGCGCCGACCCTGAGCCGGTCCGATGCATCCTGGCAGGCGGACCTGGAGATGAACCTCCTCAGCGCCGTGCGCCTGGACCGGGCCCTGGTGCCGGGAATGGTCGAGCGGGGCTCCGGCGTCGTCGTGCACGTCTCCTCGATCGCCAGCCAACTTCCCCAGCGCACCGAGGCGTCCTACGCCGCCGCCAAGGCCGCGCTCAACACCTACAGCCGCGAACTGGCCACAGAGGTCGGCGCACACGGGGTGCGTGTGGTCTGCGTCCTTCCCGGCTTCGTCGTCACCGACGGCGCCACCGCCCACCTCCGGCACATGGCCGAGGAGCAGGGCGTGACCACCGAGGAGGTCACGCAGCAGATCGTGGACCGCCTGAACGTTCCCATGGGCCGCCCCGGGGGTCCCGAGGACGTCGCCGAGATGATCGCTTTCCTCGCCTCCGGCCGCGCGAAGTGGCTCACCGGGGCGCAGTTCCGCGTCGACGGCGGCATCATCCCGACCGTCTGAGCACCGACCAGTACCAGCGCAAAGAACAGGACCATCACCATGTCCATCACCCTGAGTTCCGTGATCATCGACGCTGCCGAGATCGAGGCGGAGAGCGCCTTCTGGCACCGGCTGCTCGGTGGCTCGATCCATCGCACGCCGACCCATCACTTCATCCAGGCCCCCGGCCTCCCGGTCATCGTCGTCCAGTCCGCCCCCGAACACGTCGCCCCGAGCTGGCCGGACGGCACCACCTCCCAGCAGATGCACCTCGACTTCGGCGTCGAGGACCTCGCGACCGCCGACCGCACTGCCACCGACGCCGGCGCCACCCGACTGCGGCCCACCGAGGAGATCACCTCGGAAACCCGCACCGGCAGCTGCGTCTACGCCAGCCCGGCCGGACATCCCTTCTGCCTGCGCGCGGCCTGAGACCACCACCCCTCACCGCCTGTCTGTTATCGCGTACATGGCATGCCGCGCAGGAGCGAGCGATGGCGGGAGTGCGTCTCCACCCAGCGACACCTGCCCGAGCACACCAACGCGGCCGACGCCGTCCTGGCCGCAGCCCACGAGCTGGGCGTCGAACCAGCCGCCGCCCTCAAGCTCGCCGCCCTGGCCGGATGAAGCCCGCCCGCCCAACGACCGGCCGGCCGGGCCCCTTCCCTCGGCAGCCCGCACGGTCATCTGGCGCTGGCGCCGCCCAGCGCCAGACGAACGAATCAGCTGCGGCCCACCTACGTGCCTGAACGACCTTCAAGCTGCTGACATGCAACACGGCGTCACCGCAGCCCACGAACGTCGCTGACCTCAGCACCGCGCACCGGACCAGCCGCTCCCCGTGGATACCATGATCGCCCACGCCCACGCCCGCTCCTGGCTGCACCCGCCGGGGCCATGCAACCCAGGCGTTACCCGACGTCATGATCAGCTGCGTGCCGGACGGCGTCCGTCATCGCCCATCAGGCCTCACCCCGGCTGGTCCCTGAGGCTCGCTGCACGTCCCTGAAGCCTCAACCCTGAGAGCGCGATGGATTGCCGATCTCCAGGATGTTCGTCAGGGATCTTGCCGTCTTCATAGCCCGATTCGGTGGTTTCGGGTCGGTCGGGATGATCAGGATCGACGGGCCGGCCGGCCACCGCGAGCGGGTGCGGGGGTCGGATCTGGTTCATCGGCCCAGGCTGGTCAGCGGGGACGGCGGACCCATCACCTACCAAAGTCGGACCCGTATCCCACCGGGGGAGTACATGGCGCGACCGCACGCCCGATGCGGCAGACCGGGCTGCGGGGCGAGGCTGACCGACATGAACACCTCCGCAGAAGGCTGCTCACTGTGATCGGCGCGCCGGCGGTCGCCCTGGCCCGTGTGGGCCCTGGCGGTTCCGGTGGCCGGAACTGCGCTGATCATGCGGACGGGCAGCGGCACGCAGTCGGTCGGGCCGGTATCGGTCCTGGTGGCGAGTCTGCTGGCCGGGCTGGCGGGTTGGGCTGGCGGGTTGGGCGCTGCTGGCCGTTCTCGAGCGATTCGGGTCCCGGCCCGGCCGGATCTGGACGACCGTCGCCTTGGTCGTGCTCGCCCTGTCCCTGTTCGGACCAGGCCTTCGGCTGGTGGGTCTTCCGCGGCCGGGCCCAGGCCCCCGGCTACTTCTGACCACACCTGGGCGGTCACGCCCTGGTGCCAAATTTCGATCTTTGGAGGTTCTGTGCCCTTCGGGTATCTGTTCACTGTGGCGCTCGTCGCGATCGGTACGCTGTTCGCGCTACGGCCGGTGCCGTTCTCACGCCCGCTCGGCCGTCCGAGCTACTACTTCGGCCTGGCCGCCAACGAACTGCCGTTCGCGGCCTTCTTCTGGATGCTGCTGCTCCCGACGGCGCTGGCGTTCGCCGACGGTGACATCGACTCGGCGGGCGGCTGGGCGACCGTCGCCCTGGCCGCCGTGACCGCGATCGGGCTCGCGGTCATCGCCTACCGCGCGATGGGAGAGCGGGCCAGGATCGAGCGCGCCATGGACGAAGGGCTGGGCGCGGGGTGGCGCGCCGCCATCGACGCCGACCTCAGCGCTGGACTGCGGCGCCGTCCCCCGTTGGCCCGCATCCTGCTCCTGCCCATCCTCAAGCGCCGCCCAGATGTCCGGCGCGTGGCCAACCTCTCGTACGGCGACGCGGGCCGCCGCAACCTGCTCGACCTCTACCAGCACCGCTCGCGCCCGTCCGGCGCGCCCGTGATGATCCACCTACACGGCGGCGGCTACTCCGGCGGCCACAAGAACAGCCAGTCGCTTCCCCTGCTCTACCACCTCGCCGGCCAGGGATGGGTGTGCATCAGCGCCAACTACCGGCTACGGCCGCAGGCCCAGCATCCGGACCACCTGATCGACCTCAAGAAGATCATCGCCTGGGTGCGCGAGCACGCCCACGAGTACGGCGCCGACCCGTCGACGCTGTTCGTCGCGGGCAGTTCGGCGGGCGGGCACATGGCGGCGCTGGCCGCACTCACCCCCAACGACCCCGCCTTCCAGCCCGGCTTCGAGGACGCCGACACCTCCGTGACCGGCGCCATCTACCTGAACGGCTGGTACGGCACCTACTTCGGCCAGGGCCCCGAATCCTCGCCGCTGGCCCACATCACACCGGACGCACCGCCGTTCCTCGTGGCCCACGGCGATCTGGACCCGCAGGTGCCCGCGGCCGATGCCCGGCACTTCGCCGACCGGCTACGCCAAACCTCGACCGCCCCCGTCGTCTACGCCGAGTTGCGCGGCGGGAACCACGCCTTCGACCTGTACCACTCGGTCCGCTTCGAGGCCGTCATCGACGCGATCGAGGGCTTCACCGCCTGGGTGAGATCACGGGAAAGAAGAGCCATAGACGGTCCAGGCTCTCCACCCGCCGCCCTTACCCGGCGAGTGGGGGGCCTACTTGCTGGGACTGTGCGAGGTGGGAGGAGATGGCCGGGTGTCCGAAGACCTCGTCGAAGCGGTGAGCGCGGTAGGTGCTGATGAAGAAGTACGAGCCGGTTGGGCAGCGGAGTTCGGCGGCACCGTAGTGCATGACCTCAGGAGGTGTGAGGACGCTGAGGTCGCCAAGGACGTAGAAGAGGGGGATGGGGGCGTTCGTGCCGAGAAACTGAAGCCCGGCCAGGACTGATTTGCGGGAGATCGTGTATCGGTCGGTGTGGGTGCTGGGCATGCGGTCCTTGGCGTCGATCGTGACGATGTCCATGCCGCGGGCGGCGATCATGTCGGGGAACTGTCTGAGGGGGGAGTCGCAATGCCTCAGGGCTCGCTGGATCTCCGCTGGGTAGGTTCCCTGCCCGCATAACTGCACCGTCCAGCCGCGGTGCTGGAGTTCGGTCATGACGCGTCGCTCGTGTCGGTCCCCGATTTGCTGCCGAGCCTGCCAGTTCGCCACCTGTGTTCCCTTCATCACTAGCAATCAGGGCGTGGTACCTAACAGAAGCTTTTGGTACTACGAGTTTAACGCTAGGCTGATGGGCATGGCGGCATACGTTGACACACGTTTTCGTCCCACTCTATGGCCGGGCACTCCAGTGCCGACGCCGCACCTGCGCAGGTTCGCCGGCGTCGAAGTCGAGGGAGACTGGATCACCTGGCCCCCCGCGCCCACCAGAGGGCAGCCTGCCGCGCACCTTCCGGATGACTTCTACCTGCGTGAACTCCTTGAGTTGTCACCCGATGACCTTGAAGGGGTGGCCGAGCTCTTCCGATCCCACGGCTTGTTCTTCGACCTTGATCTTCGCGATCTCGATCTTCGCAGCTACGAAGACGAGACGATCCAAGAGATCCGCTCGTACGCGGAAATGCAACTGCCGGGTGACAAGTTCTTCCGGACGGGTGTGCACCGGGAGACCGTCAAGCTGCATTTGGAGAAGGCCCAGGACGCGATCACCACCTGGTTGGCGTGTCAGCGGGAAGGCGGGCTGGAAGAACTCGTCGCGCCGGATATCACCATCGAGAACCTGACCGATCTGCAAGAGCAGCAGGATCCCGACCATGATCCCCTTTGGCCGGCTTCCTTGGATGACTTCCGCAAGGTCCTCATCGAGATCCGGGTCGGAGACCTTGAGACCGTCCTGCAGGCCGCCCTCGGCAGGTTCAGCATCGGCATCGGCGACTTGGCCGATCGTCATCCCACCATCTACTCGGTCTCGTTCCTGCAGCTGTACAACCACCTGGCCGAAGGCGCCAACGTGCGCAGATGCGCCAACGAGACATGCCTGCAGCATTTCGTCCGCCAACGCGGCCGAGCCGCCTACGGTCAGCACCGCACCAGCGGCGTGAAGTACTGCTCGCGCGAATGCGCCCGGGCTCAGGCCCAGCGAGCCCTGCGTCGGCGACGCAAGCAGAATCCCGATCAGAGCGGGAAGTCTGAAACCACGTCAAACCGGTGATCATGCCGTTACCGTGACGCGCATCGGCCATACGCGCGAGTTGATCGTGGCGTTGGGGCCGTTGATGTTCCACTGGGTGTCGATCGGCGGGGCGGGGGCCTGCGCCGGAGGGTTGGTGGCGTGGAGCCGGGACCGTACAGGCCGTCCACGTCCACGTCGAGGCGGGCCTGCCACGCGGTGATGTCGGCGCCCTTCATGTACGGCTTGCCCTTCGTGTATACGAGGATCCGAGACCAGGCGGCGGGCTTCGCGGGCTTACCGTCCGTCTGCTCCTTGACCAGGGCGAGGAACCGATCCCAGGGGTAGCCGTTGCCGGGGTCGGTGTGGGAGCCGGTGCCCGGGTACGCCTTGGTGACGTCGACGTGGCCGCAGAAGCCCTTCTTGCCGGCGCGCGGCGGGAGCTGAGCGCGAGGCTGATCGTCCTCGGGCAGGCGGCCAGTGGGGCGGGGTTCGAGATACCGGCGGAAGCTCGCGGCGTGGTGCTGGAGAGGCTGCGGGAGGAGCGGGCGCGGCAGTATGAGCGGCTCGCCGGGGAGGTGCGGGGGCTGGCCGACGACGCTGGCCGGTACATGGCGAAGTTTGCGGGGTCCGCCATGGTGTTGGTGGGGGATGTCCTGTCCAAGCTGCACGGGGTGATGCTGTCGGAGCGCTCACGGTCCGAGCAGTGCGTGATGGTGCTGGACGTGGTGAAGCTGACGGCCCTGGTGTTGGACGGTCCGCGCTGGCGGTTCTGGATCCGCTTGAAGGCGTGGTTAGCGCTGCAGCGGGTGCTCGCCGGGTTGGAAGGACACGAAGCGCCTGGTGCGGTTGCGGTGGAGGGCGGAACGGCCTGATGGGCGCCAGCCGGTTCGGCGGGCGCCCATCGCGGGTGGCGGTCAATAGGGGCGGCTGAGAAGGTCCGCCTTGGAGTAACGGGGCTGGGCTGATGATGGTCAGCCCGCGCTTCTCAGGGCCGGGGCGGTTACGGGCAGGTGACCAGAACTATGGAGATGACGGTGCACGAGGCGTTGTCGTTGGCCGGGTTGGGGTCGGCTGGGGCACTGGTGGTGCGGGTCCCGGTGACGGTGACCTGGCCCAGCGACAGTAGCGACAGCGGCACGCGGAACGTCTTGTCCACCGAGGCGCCGTTGGCGATGGCCCCGTAGGGTGCAGGTGACCGTGCCCGCGCCGGTGGTGCAGCCGGACGAGAGGTTGGTCGCGCTGGCGCCTGGCGGCAGGGTGGCGGAGGTGACCGCGTTGGGGCCGGCGTTGTCGGCGGTCAGGGTGTAGCGCAGATACGGGACCAGAATGCCGAGGTTGGGCTGGGCGCCGAGGTCGACGTCGATGTCGGCGGCGGGCGGCGCGGTGAGCAGGAGTTCGGGGTCGGAGGGGAGCGGGGTGCCGGCGGCGAGCGCGGCGGCCGCCACGGCGCGCCCGCCCTGCATACCGTCACCGCCGGTCAGGCCCTGCGCTCCCAGAAGCTCATCCTCTACGTTCGCCATGACGGCCAAGCGCACGCCTATTTTCGCGCGGTCGCTCGCCTCGACGAAGCCCTCGCGGGCGCGTCCGTCGCCCGAGCCGGGCCCACTCCCAGCCACCGAAGCCCCATCGCCCCCTGCAGGAGGTTTTGCACCGGTCGTGTCCACGCAGACCTCCTGCCGCCCACAGCAGGCACTGTGATCGGCTCATGCCTCCAGTGAGGTGACGTGCTCGACAACCCGGCCTTCCCGCTTGTCGACCGGATCGGCGCTTTGTATCGCCCTCGAGGCCCGGAGCCGTCCGCCACGACGACCCGGGCGCTGGGCCAGACCTGCCCGGCGGCCCGGTGCTGTCCAGTTGAGTGCCGAACGATGTCGTCGGCCAGTTACTGACGGCCGGTGCCCCGCGCGGGGCGCTGCTGTATCTGGTGGCCACTCCGGTGATGGCGTTGGCAGCGGTATGGGCGGGCAGCGGGGCCACTCGATCCCTGGCCCGCCTGGCCGGCAGGAGGAGTCCTCACGCGCCTGCACGCGTACGGAGGCGACGCTCGCAACGCGTGTACGTGCACCGGGGTCGAGGACCGACGGGAAGACATTAGCGGTCCGGGTTGTCCGAGCAGGTCAGGGCGGTCTCTTCTGCCGTTGTCCCCGTGGAATGCGGGCCCCAGCGGCGGACCGCCAAGGATGGGGGGGCAAACTGGCCGGGTGACGCACAGAGACGACGCAGCGACCGTCCACGCCTGGACCGCTCTCGGGGGGCCGGAAGGGCTGGCCGAGGAGGTGTCGTACGAAGGGGCGGGTGACGTTCTGTCGGCCCGTCTGCCGGTGCGGGAGCTGGCTCGGGCGAGCGTGGGCGTGTGCTCGCTGGCGGCTGCGGAACTACTGGCGCGGCGCAATGCGGTGCCGGTACCCGCAGTACGGGTCCGGGAGGCGGCGGTGGCTACGGCGTTCGTCAGCGAACGGCACCTGCGCATCGACGGCCGGGCCCCGGTGTCCTTCGCGCCGCTTTCCGGCTTCTGGCGCGCGGCCGACGGCTGGGTGCGTACCCACGCCAACTACCCACACCACCGCTCCCGGTTGCTGAATGCCCTGGGCATCGGCGATACGGGAGATGACCGGGCGCTGGCCGAGTCGCTCGCGAACGAACTGGCGGCACGCCCGGCCCAGTGGATCCAGGAGACCGTCTACAAGGCCGGCGGCCTGGCCGTGGCCGTGGCCCCTCCTGACGGGAGGGTGCATCCGCTCGCCGAGATCCTGCCCACCAGAGAGAGCCGCCCGCGGTCTCTGGCACCGGCGTTGCTGCCGGCCGCCGGAGTGCGGGTCCTGGACCTGACCCGGGTCATCGCCGGTCCTGTCGCCACGCGTAGCCTCGCCCTCCTGGGCGCCGACGTGCTTCGCGTCGACTGCCCTCGGCTGCCGGAGAGCGCGGACGCCCACGCCGACACCGGGATGGGCAAGCGGTCCGCGTTGCTGGACCTGTCCGCCACCGCGGGCCGACGCACCTTCGCCGATCTCCTCGGCTCGGCCGACGTCGTGGTCCTCGGCTACCGGCCCGGCGCGCTGGAGGCTCTGGGCCTCGACACGCTCCTTGCACGGCGTCCCGGCCTGATCGTCGCCCAGTTGTGCGCCTGGGGCTGGTCGGGAGCGTGGGCGGCGCGGCGCGGCTTCGACAGCTTGGTCCAGGCAGCGAGCGGTATCGCCGCGATCGAGGCCGGGGCTGACGGCCCTCCCGGTGTGCTGCCGGCGCAGGCGCTGGACCACGGAACCGGATATCTGCTGGCCGCCGCGGTCCTGCGGGCATTGGGCGACCGGCAGCTCACCGGCGGCGGGCGGTGGCTACGGCTCTCTCTCGCGGGCACCGCCTCCTGGTTACTGCATGACATCCATCCCGCGCCGGTCGAGGGCGACGGCTACGACTCGAGGCCCTGGCTGGCGGAGACCGCTTCGCCGTACGGGTCGCTCCGCCACGCCGTGCCTCCGATCCACTACGAGGGTGCGCCCCGAACGTGGAGCGATCCGCCGACCCGGTGGGGTACGGACCTTCCCGTGTGGACGGGCCGGGCAGGGGAGCAGGACAGGGACGGCGGGGAGAGACAATGGCCATGATCTGCGGGCCGGTGAGTTCAGCGAAGAGGACCGCCGCAGCCTCGACCACTGTGCCGTCGCCGTAGACCAACTGGTGCGGCTCCCACTCATCCTTCGTCTCGATCAGCCTGCCGACTTCAGCCACCGGCGCCGCGTTCCTGGCCCGGCTGAGCGCCATCCGCAAGCCGCCGGTCCTGCGCCGCTTGCCCGACGGCTCCTTCCTGTCCCGGATCGGCCGGATCGAGGTCCGCATCGTGGAATGCGAGATCACCATCGCCACCACCGCCGGACGCACCCGGGGCGTGTACCGCCTGGCCACCACCCAGCTCGACCACCACCGCCACCCCGCCTTCGAGCTGGTCGAGCTCTATCACGAGCGGTGGGAGGTGGAATCCGCCTACTTCGCGATCAAGAAAAGCATGCTCGGCCGCCACGTCCTGCGCGCCCGCACCATGGCAGGCATCACCCAGGAAATCTACGCCCTGCTGACCGCCTACCAACTCATCCGGATCGCGATCGCCACCGCCACCGTCCCCGGCGCCGACCCCGACCGGGCCTGCTTCACCATCGCCCTGCAGACCGCCCGCGACCAGGTCATCCAGGCCGCAGGCGTCATCGCCGACACCGTCATCGACCTCGCAGGCCGCATCGGGCGGGCGGTCCTGGACCAGCTCATGCCCGCCCACCGCCTGCGGCTCAGCCCTCGCGCTGTCAAGCGTCCGCTGTCTCGCTACGCCTACAAGAGCCTGCGCGTCGACCGCCGCACCTACAAGGCCACGCGGCAACCACGGCCGGCCGGTGCACCCCGTGACGGTCCTGGAGGACTTCCTGCGCTGGCTCGGCTGCCCGGTCCAGGCGATGCCCGCCACACTCGACCAGCGACAGAAGCTGTTCCGCACCTATACGGCCAATCGCCGACTGCTCCTACTGCTGGACAACGCCTCGAACGAAGGCCAGGTGCGTCCCCTGCTGACCTCGTGCCCCACGATCGTCACCAGCCGGTCGCCGCTCGGCGGTCTCACCGACGCCGTACGGCTGGCCGTGGACGTCCTCGACGACGGCGACGCGGTGGCCCTGCTCGTCCAGCTGATAGGCCCGCAGCGGGCGGGCCGCAACTGCTCCGCCAACCGGGCCACCGCCGCGGGCGGCACCGACGCCACATCATCTGGCACGAACCCGAGCCAGGACAACGTTCCCAGCTGGACGGCAAGCCCCAGCTTGTCGCCCCGGCCCCGGCCCCGTCCCGGGTCCACGAACGCCTGATCCGCCGACGTCAACGTGAAATGCTTGATCAACTCCTCCCGGCTGATCTCCGGGAACGACTGCAGCTGCTCCAGCTGCTCGGCCGTGAACATCTTCTGTGACACGAAACCCACTCCACGCACGAACCTGGACAAACGGTCCGAACGTAGCGGCAGCGCCTCCGAAGGCGATCACCGACCCCCGCTTAACCCCAGCTCAGGGGCATAACCGACGGAAATTCCTACAGGGCTACCGGGACCCCGTCATGCTGCCCGCGTGGGCCGGTATCCTCGATCAGCACTTTCCCGGTACGCCGGCGGGTGAGCATCCCGGCGTATCGGGGCGGGGCTGACATGCAGGTGCCGTGGCGACATCGGCGAGTCCTCTCGGAGGCGGAGAAGAAGGCGGCGAGGCAGCGGACCGACACCCGTTACCTCTGGGCGCTCTTCGTGCTGTCGTTCGCCACCGCCTGCCTGGAGTGGCGGCGGGGTGAGGAGGAGTTCGCCGTGCTGGCGGGGTCGTGTTCGCTGCTGGCAGCTGTGGTGATCGTCGGGCAGCACTATGGCCGCCACCCTCGCTGATCACCTGGTCGTGGCCATTTGTTCGATCAAGCCGGAGATATGGGTCTCACCCTGCGGCCGGAGGCTTGACCCTGCCGCCGAGATGGCATGTACTGAGTGTGGCCAGTGACAAGAGGTCCAGGGGACCTCTTCCCGCGAGGGATAGCTGGCCACACTCATGCCCGGCCCCAGGGGAGAAACGTGCTCTGGAGCGTCGATTCGACGGCCCACATGAATTTGTCGTCACCGCGATCAAGGTTGCGTTGCAGGGCCCACAGCCCATAGTCGGCGACTTGCAGCCCCCAGCTGGTACATGAGTCCCAGTGGCAGACCACCACATCCCGCAGCGGCGGAGCGTGGTTGGCGCAGACTTCCTTGATCGCATTCTCGAACGCCTTCTTGCGGGCCGCCGTGTCCAGCGTCGATACGACCACGTACAGCGTGTCGCCCTCGTCCGTGACGCGCTTAGCGATCTCAACTCCGCAAGATCGCCACCACCGTGGAACACACGGAGCCGACGCCGTCCTCGACGTCGTGCACCAGGCCGAGGCCGACGACCCCGAAGCGCGCCGATGGCCGCACTTCAAGACCCACGACGACAAGACACGGCCGTCCCCGAGTCCCCCGGTCACGGCGGCCAGTCCATACGCGTATCTGGTTCGCGCAGGCTTCGCATGCCTCGCGGCCAAGGTCATGCGGGTGGGCTCTGCGGCGGGCTGGTGGGGCGCAGAGGGCGGACTTGGGGTGCACGGAGCCGGTCGGCGCTGTCGCGGAGTTCTTCGCTCGGCCGCAGGTCGTAGAGCATGGTGGTGTCGACGCTCGCGTGCCCGGCCATCGTGGCGGTTTGGATGGCGTCAGTGACGCGCAGCATGTCCGCCAAGGGGCTGGTCTCCTGCGGCGCGTCGAACGTCATCGCCATCTTGCCGCTGGAATCGGGGTCCGGCATGTTGACGCCGTTCTCGCGCATGCACTGAGCGAACTTCAGCGCCTTATCCTGCGAGTCCGCGCTCGGCTGGGCACTGGCCGCGGCCCTACTACCGGTGCCACCACTCACCGAGGCCATCTCCGACCCTCCCCCGTCACTGGAACCGCAACCGGTCAGGACCAGGGTGAGTGCGAACGGTGCTGAGACCAGCGCGCTGAATACTCGTCGTCGCATAAGACATCTCCTCCGTCGAATAAATGTCGTTCGAGCAGGGATGTGGCAACGCCCGCATATGGCAGGGATATGGTCCGCCGATCGGTCACCCATAGGTGCCGGCCGGTAGATGTGGTCACCCTCGAAAATCCGTAGCGAGAGGACCACAGCGATGAGGCGTGTAACGGTGGGCATGGCCGGGCTCGCATGCGCGGTGCTGGTGCTGAGCGTCCCGGCACCGGCGGCCGCCGCCGACGAGGTCAAGCTGGGAGATGTCCAGCAGGCGATCACGAGCGTAACGAAGACCGCCGGGGTGGTGGGGGTCATCGGCGAGGTGTACGTCGACGGCAAGCGGATGGGCCGGGGGACGGCGGGTTCGCGTTTGCTCGGTGGCAAGGGCGGGCGCATTCCCTCGAATTCCCGCTTCCGTATCGCGTCCCAGACCAAGCTGATGGAGGCCACGGTCGTCCTGCAACTGGTGGGGGAGGGCAAGCTCAGCCTGGATGACAAGCTCAGTGACGTCCTGCCCGAGGTGGCCGAGAAGGACTATGTGGCTGGGGCCGAGAAGATCACCGTACGGGATCTGATCCGCCACACTTCAGGCATTCCCGACTCGATTGGCGGGCAGTTCGACGTCTTCGACTTCACCACCTCCTACAAGCCGATCGACCTGGTGAAGGCGGCACGTACGGCGCCCCAAGGCGAGCTCGGAAAATACCACTACTCCACCACCAACTACGTGCTCCTGGGCATGATCATCGAGAAGGTGACCGGCCACGACCGGGCAGCCGAGTTCAAGCGGCGCCTGTTCGCACCGCTCGGCATGAAGCACACCTATCTGGCCACCGAGGTCTCCGACCAGATCAAGGGCCCGCACGGACACGGCTACTACCCCGACGCCCAGGGCAGGCCGCGTGACGTCGACCGGCTCAACGCCACCAGTTACGGCGCCGAAGGAGCGATCTCCACCGCGCATGACGTCAGCGCCTTCTACCGCGCGCTCAGCCAGGGCAAGCTGGTGCCGGCGGACCTGCAACGACAGCTGCCACGGCCGTTCCCCAACCTTTGCGGCGGAACGGTCTCCTCGGCCTCCGGCGGCTTGCCCGGGATCAGCTCTGTCACGTTCACCTCGGCCGACGGCCGGATCCAGTTCGCGGTGGCCGCCACACTCAAGATCGACAACGAGAAGGCCATGGCCGTCGGTGACGCCACCACCAAGGCCGCCGAAGCGGTGCTCTGTCCTGCCCAATGACCAGAGCCGTCCGTCCCTGAAGGGCTTGACGCCGTCGGCCTTCGTCACGCAGTGGAACCCTCCTCACCTGTCCCGACCAAGAAAAGGATCGCTATTGTGAAGCGTTGGACCATGGTGCGCCTCGGCGTGCTGGGTTGTGCGATGGCGAGCATCGCTGTACCGGGCACCGCTGTCGCGGACCAGGCCGATCCGGCCGTCGGCTGGAAGGACTGCCCTTCCTATTCCGATGCGGCGATTGTCAGCATGGGCTATCCCCAGGAGCAGATCACGGCGTTCCGCACTCGGTTGGAGCGTCTGGAGTGCGGGACGGTGAGTGTCCCGCTGGACTACAGCCGCCCGGACGGCCGGAAGATCAACATCGCGGTCACCAGGCTGGCCGCCGTGGACCCGGAGCACCGACTCGGCGCCCTCGCGGTCGCCCCGGGCGGTCCGGGCCAGCCCGGATATCTCGATCCGCTCAGGGTCACGCTCAGCAACAAGGAGAGCGCGCGGCTGAATGACCGATTCGACCTCATCGGCTTCGATCCCCGCGGCGTGAACTACAGCACCAAGGTCGACTGCAAGGGCTCAGGTCAGATCGGCGGGAGCCCCGGACCGCTGACGAAGGCGGCGGCCAAGCGGAGCTACGACGCCGAGGCAGCCGGCAACAAGGCCTGCGGGCAGACCGATCCCGCCTTCCTGGGTCGGCTCACCACCGTGAACGTGGCCCGGGACCTCGATCTGGTGCGAGCAGCACTCGACCAGCCGAAGCTCAACCTGCTCGGCGTGTCCTACGGCACCTGGCTCGGCGCGGTCTACCGCAGCCTCTTCCCCGAGCAGAGCGGCCGCGTCTTCCTCGACAGCGTGGCCGGCCCGGGCAACAGTCTCGCCAAGCACGAAGAGACGCGCGTACGGGCCACCGAGCGTAACTTCCCGCGCTTCGCCGCCTGGCTCGCCCGACACCACAAGGCCTTCGGCCTCGGTACCACTGCGCGGCAGGTACGCGTCACAGTCCTGAAACTCGGCCGCGACTACGACCAGAACCCCAAGACCTTCACCGATCTGAGGATGCCCATCGACGGTGGCTCGATCGCCGCACTGGCCGCGAAGACCTCACGCGAGTGGCCACAGGCGGGCAAGGCGCTGGCCGAGTTGCGGGAGACGGCCAGCAACACCGCGCCGCCTGCCGTCAAGCAGGTCTTCGACGCCCAGCCTCCCGCGCACGCCCCCGGCGCGACCGAGTGGGTCAACATGACGATGAACCGCGCGGTCAAGTGCAACGAGGACCACAGCCGACTCAGCTTCTCCGCCGCCTGGTCTGCCTACCAGAAGCTCCTCAAGCGTAACCCCGTCACCGGCCGGGCCTCCTTCTTCGGCGCCGGTTGCGCCGGCTGGCCGCTGCCGGCACAGACGACCCGGCTACGCCACGGTGACGGGTCGCTGGTCCTGGCTGGGCACCGTTACGAGTTCATGTCCGCCTACGAGTACGCGGCTCAGATGCAGGCCAAGATCGGCGGCAAAATCTACACCATCGACGACGACGCACACTCCTCCGCCCTACGCGAGTGCGCCGCCGATGTGGTCGGCTACTTCACCACCGGCCGGATCGACCGGGGCTGTCCCGGTGCCAAGGTGCCGACGCCATGATCCGGTGCGCTTCCTCTTCGGCTTGAGGCAGCGACGGTGACAGCGTCGTCATAGCCGGAAGGAGCACGGTCCAGCACATCGAGTCGGCCCGGTGATCACACGCGTGATCACCGGGCCGCTCGATGTGCTCACCTTCACCCATACCGTGTTGCATGCGCAGTGCCGACCATCAGGAGGGCGATGCCGGCTCGGCATGATCGGTTGTGGTCCTTGGCCGGTCCAGCTGACCATCAAGCCTCTTCAGCCGCGCGACACAGCGCCGGCCGTCTGCGAGGCCAAGAGCAGTTTGAGCAGCATGGTCCTCGACGCATGTGCCCTGCATGGCAGCCCTCCGCCGGGAGGGCGGCGGGCGGCCCCGGCCGGAGAACACGATGCGCCGGTGAAGACCGCAGCCTGACCGGGTAGTCCCGAACCGCCGAGCCTACGACGATGGGCAGGGTTCCGCCTGCGCCACTTCAGCCTGTTCAGCCCTGGAGGGCATTACTGGCGTGATGAGGTCGGTGGGGTTCCCGTCGTCATCGGGGGTCTGGGAAATCTACGGTGATGTCGAGGCCACCGCCGGAGCGGGCCGCGAGCGCGATGCGTCCCCGGTGGGCGAGGGCGACCGCACGTACGATCGACAGCCCCAGGCCCAGTCCTTCGGTACGCACGCGGGCGCCCTGCCCATGCACGAACGGTTCCAGAAAGGTCTGCGCCTCACCAGGCGGGATCTCCAGGCCGGTGTTGCAGATCCGCAGCACAGCGCGCCCGCCCGCGGTACCGGTCTCGACGGCCAGGTGGCCGCCGGCATGGTTGTAGCGGAGCGCGTTGTCGACCAGATTGCCGATCATCCGTTCCAGCAGGACGGGCTCGCCGGTGACCGGTGCGGGCCGCAGCCCGGAGCGGATGGCTATGCCAGCGGTTGCCGCCCGCCCTTTGACAGCGTCGAGGGCGGCAGCCGCGATCGCGGCCAGATCGGCCGGTATGCGTGCGGTGAGCCCGGCCTGACTTCGGGCCAGCAGCAACAGCCCGTTCAGGACGCGCTGCATGTGCTCGACGGCGTCGCGGACGTCACCTGCCATCGCCAACAGCTCCTCCCGGCTGGGCCGGCCGTCCAGGGTGACGTCGATCGCGGTGCGTGCGGTGGTCAGCGGCGTACGCAGCTCGTGGGCGGCGTTGGCGGTGAACAGCCGCTGGCTGTCCAGGACCCGGTCCCGCTCGGCGACGCCACGATGGATACGGTCCAGCATGTCGTTGACCGTGCCCGCCAACGCCGACAACTCGTCGGCCGGGGTGGTGACCGGGACCCGATCAGTGAGATTCTCGGCCGACAGCCGCCGGGCGGCTGAGGAAATCACGCGGATCGGCCGCAGCACCCGGCCGGCCACCAGCCAGCTCAGCACAGCGGCCAGGACGGTCACCACGACCAGCGCCAGACCGGCCTGAGACAACAGCGCGGACAGGGTGTCGGCCTGCACTTGGTCGGCGAGATCATGCAGGTCCCGCCTCTGCGGTGGTATCAGCCGGAGCGTCCCCTCTGGGCCGAGGCCGTTCGGGTCCAGGTGGGTGACGAGCGCGGGGCGCCGCCTCATCAGCAGGTAGGTCAGCCCGGTCAGCGCGGCCCCGGCGGCCAGCACGAGGGCGGTCTGCAGCAGCGCGAGCCGGGCCCGGGCGGTCAGCCGGACCGTTCTCAGCCGGAGCACCTGTCAGCCGCCGATCCGGTAGCCGGCGCCGATGACGGTCTCGATCAGCGGCGGGTCGCCGAGCTTGCGGCGCAGCGTGCCGACGGTGATCCGGACCGCGTTGGTGAACGGGTCCGCGTGCTCGTCCCACACCTTCTCCAGCAGCGTCTCCGCGCTGACCACATCACCATCGGCGGCCAGCAGTCGCTCCAGCACGCCGAACTCCTTCGGCGTCAGCCGCAGCAGCCACCCGTCCCGTTCGGCGCTACGCCGAGCCGGATCCACCACCACATCGCCAGCGCGCAGCACCGGCGGGCGAGCTGGCGCGCTGCGCCGCACCAGCGCGTGGACCCGCGCGACGAGCTCGGAGAACGCGAACGGCTTGCCCAGATAGTCGTCGGCTCCCAGCATCAGCCCGCCAACCCGGTCCTCGACCGCGTCGGACGCGGTCAGCATCAGCACCCGCGACTCGCCCCGCTGGGCAAGCCGGCGGCACACCGCGTCGCCGTGCACGACGGGCAGGTCCCGGTCCAGGACCACCACCTCGTACGGGGTGAGCTCGCACTTGTCCAGCGCGCTCTGGCCGTCCAGGGCGACGTCCACGGTGAAACCGTGCTTGCGCAGCCCAGCCTCGATGTAGCCGGCGAGGGGCTGCTCGTCTTCGACCAAGAGCACACGCATTCGGGCAGTATCGCAACGCCCGCATATGGACCACATATGGTCCGCTGATCGCCTCAACCCAGCGATAAGGGGGTGACCTTCCCCTCAAGATCGAAGAGCCCCTTCAACTGAACGCTGCACGGTCGGAGGCGTTGAGCGATGTGAGAAGGTCGTCGTCCGCCGCGAATACGACCGCATCGAGGTCAACCAAGGCATGTCGCCCCAACTCGGTGATATCAACGATGGATGCCGCCGTGGCGGTCGATGGAACGCAGCAGAGCGCCGGTGGTGGCGCCGCGTTCGCCCAGGTCGGCCAGCCACGATTGCACGACGCGGACCGGGCAGGTCTCCGGGTGAGAGCCGTGCGGGATGGCGACGGTCTCGCCGTGCGCGTCCTGGTCGGTCTTGCTGACGGGGATGTAGACCTCGAGGCCGTCGGGGGTGAAGGTGAGATCGCCGATGTCGCAGGCGACGAGTTCGGAGCGGCGGCCCATCAGGGCGAAGCCGAGGACCAGGACGGCTCGGTCGCGCAGGCCGGTGGCGCCGGTGGCGGGTAGGGCGGAGATCATGGCGCGCAGCCGGTCGATGGTGATGGGCGGTGACTTGCGGGTGCGGTGGCCCTGCTGGGCGCGGTCGCGGCGGTAGGCACGCAGCGCCAGGCGGGCCTGTTAGGTGGCGGGCTTGCCGAGCTGGGCGTGGTCGTGGGCGGCCAGGATGCAGGCCAGTGCCCGGTCGATGGAGGCCGGCGCGTACGCACCGGCGGCCAGGTGGGCGATGTAGTTGGCCAGCGTCTCGGCGCTGGCGGGCAAGAGCGCGAGCCCGCGCTCATCACACCAGGCGCCGTAGGCCGCCCAGTCGCAGGCGTAGGCCAGCCGGGTGTTCGCCGCGAGGCCGCGCCCGACCAGCAGGGCGGCCTCGTCGGTGAGGCCTCGGTCCGGGGTTCCGGCTTCCAGCGTGGTCGCGGATCGCCGAAGAGCGACCTCACCTCTGTTGATCATGGGATACGGTTCTCCGCCCCTGCCCCCTGGCTGTCGACAATGCAGATCATCGCTAACCAGACGCGCCCGGCCGCCGCTGCCTGGAATCGGGTGCCGGCGAGCCTCGCCCCAGTCGACCCGACATCTCATGGCCAACGTCGGGACACCAGTGATCCAGGCTTGGTCAGCGCTTGTAAGGGGCAGAAGCATTACTCGGGCACATACTGGTCGGCCACTCAATGCGACCATGTGATCTACGAATCTCGCCTTGAGCTGGCCCGGCTTCTGTTCGCCGACTTCGATACCTCCGTCCTGGGCATCATCGCCCAGCCTTTCCTTCTTACAGTCACGCTCGACGGCACGGCCCTCAGGCATGTTCCCGACTTCCTGCTGCTGACTACGACCGGTCCAGCGATCGTTGACGTCAAGCCCGCCCACCGTGTGACGACGCCGAAAGTGGCCGTCACCTTCGCCTGGACCCGGCAAGTGGTCGAATCCCGCGGCTGGCGCTACGAGGTCTGGAGCGAGCCTCCGACCAGCCAGTTGGAGAACATCCGCTTGCTCGCCGGGTATCGGCGCCCCTGGCTGTTCGACCAGCACCTGATGAATGCACTGATGAGCGAACCGTTCGACGGCGTGAGCCTGACTGACGTGATTTCCAGCCAGCCTCGATGGCCATCGCCGTCGCTGGCCACCGCGGCGCGCGCGGCGATGGCGCCGCGCACGACCGGCACCGCGAGATGATGGATCGGCTCAACGCGCAGATCGAGGACTTGGCCCGAGAGCCCAGTCCGTCCACCTCGATCGCCGCCTGCGTCGTCGTGCGCGCCCAGCCGGCGCTCCAGCACGCCGTGGAATTGATTGCGCTGTGGCCCGGCTACCCAGAATCGTCGGCAGTGCTCCGGCCTTCAGGCCGGCGGTAAAGCCGACCAGCCCGCGTAGCGGGGCAAGAACAGTCGATGCGCCGCCAGGCGAACCGGCGTCCACCCGGCTCAGAGCGGCCGGTTCTGCTGCTCGATGTACTGGCGCAACTCTACGTTGTCGTCGGACATGCCCAGGGCCAAACACCGGCCGCGCCGCCGCCATTCCTGGCGGGGCGCGTCAGGGAGTCAGGAAGCCGGTGATGGAGCGCCGAAGGTTGTCGCCCGCGCCCGCCTCCACCTTCCTCACCCGGTGGAACGTGCCGGCCACCATCACCACGAGCCGGTTCGGCCGGGGCGCGATGGACGTGGCCGGCACGGGAGCGTTCATCAGGTCCTTGGGGACGTCGAACTCGGCACACGGCACCTCGCCGACCGGGCAGTCGAACAGCTCCAGCTCGCCGCCCCACGTCGCCCGCCACTCGCCCGACAGGTAGAGCGTGTACGCCGCCCCCCGGCCGCTCCCGTCGTCGTGCCAGTCCAGCCCAGACCCCCGGCCGTACCGCCAGAACTTGAACCGGTCGTTGTCCGCCGCCGTCACGCCGAGCGCGTCGAGGCCCCTCCTGACGGCCGACGTCACCTCTCCGGCGTGCTCCTCGCCGGCTTTCGCGGAGGCGTACGACGCGTCGGCGTAGAACGCCACTCCGTCGAACATCGGATCGACCGAGCTGAAGGTGGGCCGGTGCTGCACGGCCCGCTCCTCCTCCCGCCAGGCGGCCAGGGCGTCCGGGGACAGGGCGTTGTCGACCACCACGAACCGCCGCCCCTGTACGAAGGTCACGGCCTCGGCGGTCCGTCCGTCATGAGCTGCCACGCTCGCGCCTCCTGATCTCCTTGGACATGGCCTTCCGCCTCGCCTTCTCGGCCGCCCTCGCGACCGGATCCCGGGGAGGTCGACGAGGGCACCCCCTGCCACGCCGAGTCACCGGCGCCGTCCTCAAGAGCGCGGTCCCGCAGCCCCGAACGCGGGACCGCCCAGACGAGCACCGCCGCCGCCGTGGCGACGATGACGGCCGCCAGCCCGGCCAGGTACGCCGTCCGGCCCACCAGGTTCGCGAGCGGCAGCGCGATCACGAAGCCCAGCGGCACCATCGCCGTGGTCATGGTCGTCTCGAACGATCCGACCCGCGACAACATCGGCTTGGGGACCGTGAGCTGCACGAGGGTGTCGAAGACGACCCCGGCGACCCCCGCCGCCAGAGCCGCCAGGAACAGGGCGCCCGCGACCACGACCAGATGCCGGCCGTACGCGAGAGCCAGGAGCTGCACCGGCATCGAGACGACCAGCAGGGCGACGGTGAGCACCCCGCGCCACTCGACGCGCACGTGCCCGCTCACCAGCGCTCCCAACAGCCCGCCCGCGGCCAGGAACGTCACGATGACGCCCCACTGCTCGATGCTCCCGAACCTGTCCTGCACGGTGATCGGTCCGAGCACGCTCACCGAGGCCAGCCCGACCTGCACCGGAACCCAGACGAGGATCGCGCCCAGGACCAGCGGCAGGCGGGGCATGACGCGCACCGCGTCGAGGAACCGCACGCGCTCCCCCGCGCCGCCGTCATCGTCCTCGGCGGGTCCGCGCTCCGGCGGCCGGGCCCGGATCAGCCGCCTCAGCCAGGCGAGCGAGACGAGGGAGACGACGAAGGTGGCGGCGTCGAAGAAGAGCGCCAGCGGCACGCCTCCCACCACCACCAGCAGCGACGCGAGCGCGGGCCCGGCCAGCCGTCCGGTGTCCCCGGCGACGTCGAGCCAGGAGTTGGCCTTCTGCAGCTGGGCGGGGCGGACCAGCTCGGGGAGCAGCCCGACGGCGCCCGGCGTGAAGAAGGCCGTCGCCGCGCCATAGACGGCCGCGGACACGACGAGGTGCCAGAGCTCCGGGTGCCCGAGGGCGAAGGTGATCGCCGGGAACACCTGGGCGGCCAGGCGGACGGCGTCCGCGCCGAACATGACCGGCAACCGCCCGACCCGGTCCGGCAGGCTGCCTCCGTACGCGATGAAGACGAACCTCGCCAGCCACAGGGCCAGCAGCACCATCGGGATGCCCCGCCCGTCGGGCGCGACGGCCAGGGCGGCGAACGCGAAGGTGACCGAGACGACCCCGTCCCCCAGCTGTGAGACCGCCTGCCCCGCCAGGTAGACCCTGTAGAGCGGCGACGACAGGGGCGAGCCGGGTACGGCGGGAGCGTCGGTCATGCGTCTTCTCCGGCGAAATTGGTCACCGGCGAGCCCCGCCCTACCACCCGCTCCACCACCTGCCCCGCCTCCGCGAGCTGGACGGTCTCCACGAGATCGGCCAGATGGGCGGCCGTCAGGTGGCGGCCGGACGGGGAGGGGCACGCCTCCACCAGGTCGCTCGCGACCAAGCGGCCCGCTGCGGCGACGCTCCGTACCAGGGCCGTCAGAGTCGCGGGGTCGAGACCGCCGCCGGCGGGATAGACGACATCGGGAGCGTACGCCGGGTCCAGCACGTCGATGTCCACCGTGAGGTGCACGGGCGCGCCGGCGCAGAACCGCGCGATCGTGTCCGCCGCCTCCGGCGCGCGGGCCTCGTCGGCCGTCAGGTAGGAGACGCGCCCGTTCGTGGCCTGGTCCAGGTTCGTGTCGACGCCGCGCACGCCGATGGTGAGCCATTCGACGTGGGGATGCTCGGAGAGCACCCAGCTGACGAAGTTCCCGCAGTCCGCGGTGACCGCGTTCCCGGCCGGGCGGCGGTCGGCGTGCGCGTCGAAGTGGACGACGCGCAGCGCCGGATGCCTGCCCGCGACCGCGCTGATCACCGGGTAGCCGATCGAGTGGTCCCCGCCGATCACCAGAGGCCGGTGGCCCTGCGCCAGGACGGTGCCGACGAGGGCCCGCAGCCGCTCGTGGGCCGCCGCCCCCGTGTCGGTCTGCGGATGGACCGCGAGGTCACCGTGATCCACGAGGCCGGGCAGTCCCTCGGCCGGCCGGGCCCGCAGCGTCCACGACCAGGTGCCCGGCTGGGCCAGAAGCCGGAACCTGCCCGCGAGGGCCTGACGGATCACGGGGACGGCGTCCTTGGGCCGGGGGCCGGGAGGGCTTCCCAGGTCCACCGGCGCTCCGATCAGTCCCCATACGGCCGCGGCGGCCCTGGTGCCCGCGGGCAGGGACAGCGGGGTCCCGGCCGTCCGCGCGAGCCCGCCGGTCGCCGCCGCCGAGGCGTCCGGCGGCACGATCAGGCGGATCCTGCGCAGGGCCTTTTCCGCCTCCTTAGTGAGCCGAACCGCTGGCGCGCCGTCACGGCGTTCCCCCAGCTCCCACAGCTCTCGCAGGGGCGGGGTCAGGGTGAGCCGCGTGCCCTCGGCCTCGTTGACGAGGTCGCCGCCCTGGATCCGGAACGCCGGGTTGAGGACCCACGGGGCCCCGGACTGGTCCACGCTCGTCATGGCGAGGCTCACCGGGCCTGCTCGACCAGGAGAAGCCCGGCGCGGACCAGCGAGTCAAGCGCCTGGTCGATCTCCGCGTCGGTCAGGGCGATGCCCGCCGTGTCATCGCGCAGCGTGGTTCGCCCCGCCGACCACTCGTTCATCCAGGGTGCGAGACGGCCGTCGATCCTGAGCCGCACGCCGAGGCTCTCGATCGCCATCAGGCCGTCCCCGGCCTCGACCAGCGGCGGGAACCGGGCCGCCCACCTGAGCCGGGTACCGGTGTACGGGACGCTCTCCACCGACCACGGCAGCGACAGGCCCTCGCGCCTTTCGAGCGACTGCGCGGAACGCACCTCCCGCGCCCGGTGCACGTCCGAGGCCAGGGCGGTCATGAGGGAGTCGAGCTCGCCGCCGTCATCGGGCGTCCCCTCGGTCCTGGGCCGGTTGGACCAGGCGTCCAGCGCGGTCCGCGCGAGGTCCTCGGGGGTGGACGCGTGCAGGCCGAAGGTCCAGTGCAGGCTCGGCCCGATGCCGGTGGCCTCGTGGTCCCATCCCCGGGGGATGTGCCACACGTCGCCGGCGTGCATGTCCGCCTCCTCGATCAGCCGCGCGCCGGGCCCGGAGCCCTCCCAGATCCGCCAGCGCTTGCTGCCCTCCGCCTGGAAGATCACCGTGGCGTGGCCGTCCGCGTGGCGGCCGAACGCTGACTGCGTCGTCCAGCAGGCGTAGCAGTTCACCCAGGCCGGGTCGTCGGCGAAGTACTCGAACTCCTCCCGCAGGCGAGCAGGGCCCACGTGGATGCGGTCGGCCCTGTTGGCGACGAGGGTCGCGCCGGAGCGGAGGTACTCGACCATGGCGCCGTAACGCCAGTTGCGGTGCACGATGTCGCCGCCGTCGATCCGCGTGCTGATGTAGGTGCCGGGATAGGCCATGGGTTCGGACGACAAGCGGATCATCAGCGGTTCGATCGTGGTCGTCCTCATGATGTGGTCGATGACGCCCCATCCGAGCGACGCGCGCCACGATCCCTGCGGGACCCGGCCGGCCAGAAGCTCGTTCCCGAACGACTTGCGCCAGACGGACTCCCCGCCGAGCGCGTCGACGATGTTCTCCCACGACAGTGTCATGACTGTGTCCCAACGCTCCGAAGGACGCCCACGCGGACCAGGGCCCGCACAGCGGCTCGCAGCTCTGGCGTGGTGGCCGCGTCGCGCAGCTCGTCGGCGCCGACGAGGGCGCCGGGCTTCAGCAGGCGGGCCAGCTCACCGAGATCGACGGAGAGCTCTCTTCCCAGGGCGAAGACGCTGTGGTCGGCGATCACGACCGGCAGGCGGGTGACTGTATAGGGTGGACCTTGATCGCTGGTTCTGCCGGGGAACCGGGGCGGCGAGCCGTACCCGCACGACCGGCGGAGCATCGCCTGCCGCCGCACGGCCCGCTCGACGCCGTCGTCGCCGAGGGCGTCCCGGAAGGCGTCGATCGCGCCGGCGACCGGATCCCCGTCGGCCTGTTCCGGGTGCTGGGCGTTCCGGCGGCGCATCTGGTGGAACAGCGCGTCCGTGGCGGTCTGCCCGGGATCTTCCGGATACACCGTGAGCCCCAGGAACAGCGACGGGCCGTCATTGCGGAAGAGGTGGTACATCCCCGCGGGGATCAGCAGGAAGTCACCGGGCGCGAGGCGGACGCTGTCCGCCGACGGCAGAAGAGGCTCCGCGTCCAGCGTGTGCGGGCGCCCCTGGCCGAATGCTGGCAGGCTCAGCCCTGGCCAGGTCCACGCCGTCTTCGCCGCCGGGCCGAGGTGGAAGATGAAGGAGGGCTCCGGGTCGGTGTGCACGCCGAACGGGGTGGTGCCGGAACTGGCCACGAAGCAGTACCAGTCCACCCCTCTCGTCAGCGGAACGCCCGCCGATTCGAGCGGGAGGACGAAGCCGGTGTAGAGAAGCTCGGCGAGCTCGGCGTCCCAGGAGTCCAGGCCGTTGATCGCCAGGCAGATGTCGTCCTTTCCGGTGCGGGCGGAAAGCCAGGAATGTACCGCGGACCGCCCGGAAAACGCCCCCGATACCAGTTTTTCCGAGGCGTCATAGTCGAGGCAGGTGTCACGGAACGCTCTCATGGCGGGCAGATCCGTGTCGTCGCCGTCCACTCTGGTGGTGGCGGCCCGGAGAGCGCCGAGAACGAGCTCCGCGAGAACGTCCGGTTCGCGGATCAGGCCGGGAATGTGCACGCGTTCGGCGAAATGCAGCCCGTCCCGCTCGCAGAGTTTCCGCCAGGTGCCTTCGTCCAGCAAATCTCAGACCTCCGGAATCGTGCGGTGAATGGTCCCGTCAAGCCGCCTGACCAGCCCGGTGGGCGCGGGAACCCGTCCTGTGCTCAGAGAAGTCCCGCGCCCACCGGCCTGCGGATCAGTGACCGACGTCCCGCTGCGGCCGCATCCAGAGCTGCCGGTCCTGCAGAGCGGCGACCGACTCCTCCGACACGATGATGTCCGCGATGTCGACGAGAACGGGGCCCCGCCCTTCGTGCCGGTCGAATTCGTTGTGCGACGTCATTTCCATGTGACTTCCCTTCTTGTTGTCGCGGGCCCGCGACGTGCACGGACCCGGTAACAGGAATCAGCGGCTCCGAACCGCGGGAGAACCCGTGCCGCAGCGTCACGGGCATTCCGGCTTTTCTTGTGCCGCTGAGGGCGTTATTGCTGAGTCTTCACCCGTGGAAGGGCGTTCGCCCAGGTCACCGACCGGGCATTCTCCGGACATTCACCGGGCGAATCCGTGACCCTTGCCGCCCGGCGTCTTCGATTCACGCCGCCACCGGTTGCTGACGGCTCAGGTGTCGCCCGCCCGCGCGGCGTGGCCGAGGCGGAGGGCCGAGATGAGGAAGAAGATGCCGCCCGGGATGGCGTAGCTAGCCGCGTTGAACAGCGTCGGGCTCTGCGCGGAGGCGCCGGCGATGAAGGACACGCCGGCGAGCGCTAGCCCCGTTCTCCGCATGATTGTTTTCGCTGGCCGCGTCATAGTTGGCGGGTTGGTCCGTGGGATGAGGCATGGGTGGTCTTTCGGGCCGGCCTCGTCATCGGTCGCGCCGGGGGCGGGCGGAGATTGTGTCGGAGTTCGTGCTGCAGCGGCGACCGGTGAGTGGCCGGAGGGACACCTGTCGTACCATTCCGGCCATGCCCCATCGTGTTGCCGTTCTGGCCCTTGACGGAGTCGATCCGAATGTGCTGTTCGTCGACAACGGGCGCATCCTGACCTCCGCCGGCGGGGCCGCGGGCATCGACCTGTGCCTTCACCTGGTTCGCCTCGACCACGGAGCGGCCGTCGCGGCCGCCGCCGCACGCCGGTGCGTCTCGGCGCCGTAGCGCGAGGGCGGTCAGGCCCAGTTCATCGGACACTCGTGACGCGACTGGCCATGCTGGAAGGCGTGGCCACGGGCCGGGAGCTCGAGGCTCGGAACCCCCTCAGGCCCACTCCGGCCGCCTGAGCGCGCGAGAGGCTCTCACGCCGCCTGGGTGCGGAGGCGGAGCACCTCAACCAAGACGGATCGCTGATCGACTATGCCCGGCGCCGCGCACTGTTCGCCAACCAGGGAGAATTCATCACTCTCCACCACTGGTCATCGCTCCGAACGCGCCGACGAAGCGATTTCGCCCAGACGCACATCCACGCACAGCGATGGCTCTATGAGGCTGACCGGCAGTCCCGCCGAAATCGCTCCCAGCCAGATCGCCGCCAACGACTGCCGCAGCCGCACCGCCTACAGCACCTTCCGCATGCGCCTGCTGCCCTCCGAGACCAAGCTGCTCCAGAAGGCCGGCGCCGAACTGCTCCACAGCAACGGCATCGACGAGCCACTGACCTGGCAACCTACCTTCCGATTCTCCCCAGACCAGCTTGCCGCTCTGCCCCGACGAGACCCCGACGCTATCGACATCACCGCCGTCCATCAGGCATTCCTCCAGGACAGCTATCCGAGCGCCAAGCAGATCGCCACAGCGTGCGAAACCACGAGCGAGTTCGTTCGCTACATCCTCGACGCACACCCTGTCGACAGACCAATCCTGACCATCGGTCCCCGCAGCTGAGGAAACCGCCATGCCGGTGAGACTGACCTTGCGCCAAGCGCATGAGACAGTTCGAGAAACCGCAGGTCACACAAGATCAAGATGTCACGAAGACTGAGACCCTACGAGTTGCAGGGTCTCAAATTTCGCTGCACAGTCTCGCTGCACAGTCTCGCTGCGCCTATGAAGCGTCTGTGAGACACCACGGGTCAGCGGCCTGCCGAGCCGAGCGTCGTCTCAGTTCACCGCGAGGAAGTGGAACGGGAACTGAGGTAGACCTCAGTGAATCGGCGAGAGACGGCCAGAAAATGCGCAGGTCGCAGCGCGGTCAGCCACACATCAGGCCTTGTCGTCGTCGCAGTGGTAGCGCTCTCGCAGCAGTTGCTGCTCGCGCTCCGACAACCCCGACACGGCCAGAAACCCCCCGGACTCGTCCGCGCCCGTCCAAGGCTGTGCCGCCAGGCGTACCTGGCCAGGTCAGCACGCCGAACGAGCTCGTCCTTATCGCCCGCTGGCGCCACACGCTCGGTCACATGGTCACCATAGCGGTGGCGACGGCGTGCCGACAGCATGAAGGCGGCATAGCCGTGCCCCGGGACGCATGGGACAGAGGCGAACCCGGGGCTTATGCCACCCACGCTAGCAGCCAAGACCTGGCTTGAGGATGAAGGAGACCATCTCGGTCCGGACGACGCGGAACAATGACAGGGCAGACGCGGACCTATGACAGCGGGCGACGCAGATCTTTGACCATACGGGGCCCTGCGACGCGTTCCATGCTTCCAGTCGGCAAGGGTCAGATGATCTCTCACACGGCTCATCACCTCCTCACGGGTACGCCGGTGAGCACCGCAGGTCGCAGCCTTGCCGGTCAGGGCGGGGAGCCATCAACGCTCGCATCGCCTCCCAGACGCGATCAGACCAAAGGCCGACCGGAATCCGCTGTTCTCAGCACCCCCGGGACGAAGCAGGCCAACCAGAGACTTGGGGTCCCGTCTACGGCTTCGCTCGCGGGGTTCGTCGTAAATGTTGCCAAAATCCTTGGCGAATCCAGCGGAACGCCGTCACCGTCATAGATCTGCGCCTCTGGGTGTTGTCGCGCAGCGCTCAAAATGGCAGGTCAACCGCCATATGCATGGCTCTCACTGTCATAGGGCCGCGTCGTTCGTTGCCGAAGGTCTGCGTTTCCGCTGTCAACGGGCCTGCGCGTCACAACCATCGCCATCCCGCGCGGCAGCCATCCGCTGACCGACCCGGTGGCCGCCTGCCGTGACTGGCTGCACGCCCTCGACCAGGCCGGACACGCCACCGGACGACTACTGCGGCGGGTCGACCGGCACGGCACCATCGGCCCCTCGCTCGGCGCCGACGCAGTCAACGTCATCGTCCGCGACCTGGCCGTCCGCGCCGGCGTGCCCTCCGCCGACACGGTCACCGCGCACAGCCTGCGTGCCGGCGGCGCCACCGTCGCCTACGCGGCCGGCGTCCCGGTCGCGGTCATCGCCAAACACGGCCGCTGGGCCCCCGCCTCACCCGTCGTGCTCCGCTACATCCGCGCCGTCGACCGCTGGCGCGACAACGCCATGCGCAACGTCGGTCTTTGAACCCTCAAGGTCGAACCGTCGAGGAAGGGATCTACTGACATCTCGATGACCAGAGCACTGAAACCTAGTGACGAAGACGCTGGTCGGACTGCAAGTGGTCAACACGATTACAGTCGAAATAGTCACGAGATGTCAGTCAGCGAGACGGCTCGAACCGGCGAAGGGAGTACCCCCAGAGCGACATGCGGGCGTGTATCAGGACCCTGCGTGACGGTGGGCCTGGCATATGGGTACGAGCAGGCGAACCCGCGAGCGAAATCGCCCATAACGACTGTTTTGTCATGGCGTGGGCCTGAGTAATCCACTGAAAGGTCAGTGGCAAAGTCGCAGGTCAACTAAGTGACCAGCCTCAGGTAGGTCTCGCTCGCTGATCTGGCCGGACATCCCGTGACCAACGTCGGACACCAGTGACCAAACCGCAGGTCAGCGAAATGACCAATCGCAGCACGTAAGCAGAGGCGCTCCCCGGGGGCTTTGCCGCCACGAGCAAGCCAGACCTGAGACCGACTCGAAGCGCTGACATCTCATGGCATTGCTTGCTGACATGCTGTGGCAAAACAGCAGGTCATCTTCCGTACCGGGGTTGTCAGCACACGGCACATTGCCGTGGCCTGTCAGTGGGATTGGCGGGGGATTCGTGCACGGATACAGGGTCGAAGGTTGAAGAGCACCGAGGTCATCGCCCCGCACGCCCCCCGCAAAAGGACGCTGATCCGGCTGGACGCATACCGTGACTCCAGCTCGCGATCGTGCTGTGACCTGTGTAAATAGCCGTCAGACGACGGAGCACCTCGTGGCACACCCGCTGACACCTTGTGGCAAAAGCCCAGGACAACTTGGTGGCAATCCGCACGCACACCCCAAGCACGCACTCCGGGCCGACAGTAACTTGCGGGAATTGACATTCTCGTGAGTTGCACGCCTCGTTGTGGCGCGCAATGAATCAGATTTTTTGAATTTGATTTTCTGGAAAATCAAAAATGCTACCCTTCGGGGGTGCAGACAGAGACGACGGTGAGGCCCTGCAAGCACTGCGGGACGGAGATCGAGCAGCGGCGGGGGAGGGGACGGCCCAGGGTCTACTGCCCCGAAGGTGAATGCCAGGCGGCGGCGAAGAAGGACCGGGAGTTGCGGCGGGCGACGCCAGGGCTGGAGGGTTCGCTGGCCAGGACCGAAGAGCTCTATGAGCGCATGGAGAAAGGGCTGGCCGCGGCGATCGCTCCGCTGGCGCAGGTGCTGGCCGAGGAACTGAGCCCCGCGGGGGTGGAGGCCAGGCTCAGCGCCGTACAGGCGGAGGCGCACACGCGGGTGGCCATCGCGCGCACTGAGCGGGAACAGGCGTTCGAGCAGGTACGGCTCGCACGTGAGGCCGCCGAACACGCCCGGCGCGAGCGCGATGAGACACATGAGCGCATGCGTGAGGCCGGGGCGGAGCGGGACGCGGCGCTGAATGACGCGGAGACCGCCCGCGAGCAGGCGCTGGCGGCGCTACGTGAGGCCGCGAGCACCGAACGGCTGGCACGCCAGGCCGAGAAGGAGGCGATACGGCGGGCGGAGGTGGCCGAACGGAACCGCGACACGGCGGTGCGGGAACTGGCGGAGCGGATGGAACAGGCGGCCGACGAGACCCGGGCGGCTGTGGCGCGTGCCGTACAGGCGGAAGGAGAGGCACGTTCGGCTCGTCAGGAGCGGGACGGCGCGCAGAGCGCGGCGGAGGAGGCACGGCAGGCGACACGGCAGGCCGAGCAGGCCGCAGCGGCGGCGCAGGCGAGCGCGGCGGCGGCCGGGGCCGAACGGGAGCGGGCGATCGCGCGGGCCGAACGCGCCGATCAGACCCATGCCGCCGCGATGGCCGAGGCCGCCCAGGCTCGTGCGAGCGCGATGGCCGAGGCCGCTGAGACGAGGGCGCAGGCCGTACAGGCTCAGGAGCGGGCGGCGCGGGCCGAGGAGCAGGCCGCGGCGGCCGAGTCGGAGTTGCGCACGGCCGTCGTCCAGCGGGAACGGCTGATCGGGGAGTTGGCGCTGGAGCGGGCTCGCGCCGGCGACCTGCGCGCGGAGATGGCGGCGTTGCGCGCGGAGGCAGCCGATCTTCGCGAGCGGGCGGTCACCGCAGAGATCCGTGCCGGGGAGGGTGGTTGACGCACCGCTGGCCGTCCTCGGCAGTCCCCGAAGTCGTGGGGGTAGCCCAGCCCGCCCGAGCCTGAAGGGCTCATCCCGGCCCGGTCGTCAACAGAGGCTCTGCCGGGTACGGCTGCACCGACACGCCGATACGATCAGTAGTTTAGCTGTTACTGAGAGTGCATGATCGGGATATCGCAACGGCGGAACTCCGCCTCGTCTCGAACAGGGAGCCCATCATGCGACGTAGCGTCCACATACTCACCACTCTCACCGCGGCAGCACTACCGCTACTACAACCCCACCGCGGTCGCCCGGCTCCAGCGGATCCTGCTCATGCGCCGGCTCGGCATGGGCCTGCCGGCCATCGCCGAGGTGTGGTCCGCAGAAATGACCAGTTCTGCGAGAGCTGATCTTCGTTCTCAGAGCCTCTCGCAAAACATGTTTGGCGGTCGCAACGGGTGTGGTGCAAGCAGGTGCGGTCCCAGGCGTCCTGACATCCGGTGAGGACGCTGGACATCGGCGACGAACCGGCCACCCGCGTGACTGACCGCTCATGCCGAAGACAGCGCTGTCCGAACCGGCCACGCCGCTAAGGAACTCGGTCGGCCCGGGACGACTTGCACATGCACGGGCCGACCCTGACGACACCGGCTCAGGCCGGGGCGGGCAGATGGATCGAGGCGAGTTTGGCCGGGTCGACGACGATGTGGATGCCGGTGATCCGGCCTTCGGTGACGGTGAAGGCGATGACGGAGAGAGGGGTTCCGTCGGGGCGCCAGGACATGTGGCCGGGGATGCCGTTGACCAGCACGGGTCGTTGGCGGGCTATCTCGCCGGAGAACATGCGGGCGCCGGCGGCGACCTCGGTGGCGCCGAGGGTGACGACCATGCCGTCGGGGGTGTCGACGGTCAGCTTCACATTCGGGTCGAGGACACGCAGGAGCGCTTCGAAGTCGCCGCTGAGGGCGGCGGCGCGGAATGCCTGGACGACCTCTCGGTGCGCGCGGCCGGGGCCCGCCGGCCGGTCCGTTGCTTGGACCTTGCGGCGGGCGCGGCTGGCGATCATCTTGGTGGCGTCGGCGGATTTGCCCAGGATCTGGCCGATTTCGTGGAACGGGACCGCGAACATGTCGTGCAGGACGAACGCCAGGCGCTCGCTCGGGGTGAGCGAGTCGAGCACGACGAGCAGGGCGAGGCCGACCGAATCGGCCAGCGCCACCTGCTCGTCCGGCGCGGGGTCGTCGGCGGGCGTCACCACGAGGTCCGCATACTCGTGCCCGTAGGCGGTTTCGGGGTGGGCTCGGCGGGATCTCAGGAGGTCCAGGCTGATTCGGCCGACCACGGTGGTCAGCCAGCCCGCCAGGTTGCCGATGGTCGCCGCGTCCTGGCGGACGAGGCGCATCCAGGCTTCCTGGACCACGTCCTCGGCGTCGGCGTGCGAGCCCAGCACGCGGTACGCGAGGGCGCGCAGCCGATCGCGCTGGGCTTCGAACGCCTCGGTCACGAGGCCGGACGGATGGGTGGTCACGGCTTGCGCTGCTGACGGAGCGAGACCCGGTTGCCGTCCGGGTCCACCGCCTCGATGCGGACCCCGAACGGATAGTCCACGGGTTCGGACTCTTCGAAGGTGACGCCGCGCTGGCGCAGGATCTCGAAATCCTTACGCAAATCATCGGATTCGAGGATCAGCGGCCCGGGCGCGGCATGCTGGCCCACGTCGCCCGGCTGTCCCGCGGCCTCCGCATGCGACCACAGGAGGATCTGCACCGGGCTATCGGGAACGCCGACGGTGAGGAACCGTCCGTCGGGCCCCGAGAAGTCGATCCGCTTTTCCAGGCCGAGTCCCTCGGCGTAGAACTCCAGCGCGCGGTCCTGATCGGTGACGTAGATCGTCACGTACATGATGTTGGTCAGCATCCTGTCCTCGATTCACTCGTTGGTGCGACGACCGTTCGTATTCGGTCGTCGCACCTATGACGAGCGCCGACGGGAGAAGGTAACAGGACCGGTCCGCCGGAGCGGTTACCGGGCGCATGTTCTTGCCTCGGGTGCGGGCGGACTCGTGGCCTTCGAGGGGCGGTCGCGGATGTACTCGCGTTCCATGCCGGACAGGGCGGCCGGCATCCGCACGTGCCGGGCCGGTTTCGGTGCCGGCGGTCGAGGGGCGGGGCAGTTCGGCGCCCCGAATCACCCACTGGCATGGTCAGGCGGGTTGCGCGGCGTCCTTCACGCTCACCTGATGGCCGACGTCCTCATCCTCGGCCGCGGCCAGCACGGCCTGCAGCAGGCCGGGGAAGCGGGCCTGGAGCTCTTGCCGCCGCAGGATCACGAAGCAGCGGGTGCCCTCCTGGCGGGTGCGGGTCAGCCCGGCATCACGCAGCACCCGCAGATGGTGGCTGAGGGTGGACTTGGCCACCGGCGCCTGCAGTTCGCCCCAGCCGCGTTCACGGCCGTCGGCCAGTACCCGCACCAGCCCGACCCGGATCGGATCGCCGAGGGCGGCCATCACCCCGGTCAGCGCGATCTCGCCCATATTGGGGTGATGTGCCCGTCTCATCTGCCCATGGTAGCTTGTTCGATGTTTCACGAACATCGAACGAGAGGGTTGTGCCATGACCGCCCCGCCCAGCAGCCGACTGCAAGACCAGGTCGTGATCGTGACCGGAGCCGGATCCGGCATCGGCCGCGCCACCGCGCTCGCCTTCGCCCATGCCGGAGCGCACGTGCTCGCCGTGGGCAGGCGCGCCGAGGCCCTGCACCAGACCGCCGCCCAGCATCCCGGCATCGCCGTCCTGCCGGCCGACATCACCGGCGACGGCACCCCGCAGGTGGTGATCGACGCGGCGGCCGACCGCTGGGGGCACCTGGACGTCCTGGTCAACAACGCCGGAGCCACCGCCGCCATGCCGCTGGCCGACACCGACGCCCAACGCGTCACCGACCTCTTCGCGCTCAACGTCACCGCACCCACCCTGCTCGCCCAAGCCGCGCTGCCGCACCTGCGCGCCGGCCGCGGCGCGATCGTGAACGTCTCCAGCACCTACGGCCACCGCCCCCTGCCCGGCGCCGCCCACTACGCCGCCTCCAAAGCCGCCCTGGAACAGCTGACCCGCAGCTGGGCGCTGGAGCTTGCCGCCGACGGCATCCGCGTCAACGCCCTGGCCCCCGGCCCCACCGAAAGCGAGGCCCTGACCGCCGCCGGCCTGCCCGACGCCGTCGTCGAGCAGATCAAGCAAGACGAGACCGCGCGCATCCCCCTGAGCCGCCGCGGCACCCCCGAGGAGGTGGCCGCCTGGATCGTCCACCTCGCCGATCCGGCCGCCACCTGGATCACCGGCCAGGTCCTCACCATCGACGGCGGCCTGGAACTCACCTGAAGCGACGCCCAGGCCCCAACGGACGGATCTCCTTCAAGCCGAACCGCCCCACGCTTCACGGGATGTGTAGTTTGTGGCTGACCCGATTGTCAGGAGAAGCATGTCTTCCGGCCGGTCCAGAGTCCTGTTCGTCACCGACCTCGCCTACCAGGCTCGGGGGCGGCGCTACTGTGACGAGGACATCTTCCTGTCCTCCCGGCTCCGGGAGGACTTCGACATCGCCCTGTGCCACCCGCTGGACGCGGCCGCGCTGATGGATGCCTTCGACGCGGTCGTGGTACGCAACAGCGGCCCCGTCCTGTACTACCGGGACCGGTACGAGGCCTTCCTCGAGCAGGCCGCCCAGCGCGGCACCCGCGTCTACAACCCCCTGACCGGCCGCGGCGACATGGCCGGCAAGCAGTACCTACTGGATCTGACCGCGGCCGGACACCCGGTCATCCCCACCGTCGACCGGCCCCAGGACCTCGGCCTCCTGCCCGAGGCGGACCAGTACGCGGTCAAGCCCAAGGCCGGAGCCGACTCCATCGGCCTGGAGTTCGTCACTCGTGACCGGCTCACCGACCTCACCCACGCCTCCAACGGCGACCTCCTGGTCCAGCCGCGCATCGACTTCCGCCACGAGGTGTCGTTCTACTACGTCGACGACACCTTCCAGTACGCCCTGTACGCTCCCCGTCCCGACCAGCGGTGGGCCCTGGAGCCGTACGAGCCCACCGAGGCCGATCTCGACTTCGCCCGGAGCTTCGTCGACTGGAACACCATCGACCACGGCATCCAGCGCGTCGACGCCTGCCGTACCCAGGACGACACCCTCCTCCTGGTCGAGCTGGAGGACCTCAACCCCTACCTGTCCCTGGACCTCGTCCCCGACCAGACCCGCGACGCCTTCGTCACCAGCATGAAGGCGTCCCTTCGCCGATTCCTCGACACTCCGGCCGGGCACGGGCAAGACGGAAGCGGGCTCGACCCTTCATAAGAACAATTCGGCAACTACGCCGCCGCGGCTACGCGACCAACCTGGGTGAGAGCGAACGTGGCATCGCCGCGGTCGCCGCATGCGTGCGGTCGCCACCGCGCGCGGGTACCCGACCTCGCCGCCGCGGTCATCGTCGCCACCCACCGCCGGCCGCACGCTCCACTCAATCTGACCAAGACCAGGCGATCTCTCCGAAGTAGAGGATGCTACCCCGGGCAGTTTCGGGGGCCGACGCTCTGCCCTGCACCGACGACGGTGACCTGAGCAGGGCTCTCCGGCCCGGTGACGGCGGCGGCGGTGCACACGATCTGCTCGACGGCCAGTGCGGACAGTTCGCCGACCGGAATGGACAGGGTCACCACCAGGGGGTGGTCCGGCTCGGTGGTCACCGAGAACGGGCCGGCTTCGAACGGGACGTCGGTGGTGAATCCGTCCGCCTGTTCCCTTGCGGTGGGTCCGTCTGCCAGCAGCGCGAGCCTGTCCGTTAGCAACAGTCGACCGCCGGGCCGCGTAACCGCGCTGACTCGGCCGTTCTTGACCAGGTAGAAGGTGATCGTTGGGGTTGATTCAACGCGTCCGCTGGGCGGGTCGCCGACGGGGATGACGTCGCTGGGTCGCACGCCGCAGCCGGCCACGGCGACGAGCGATACGAGGCCCGCGGCGAGCACGCGGCGGGCGAGCCCGGTCCTCATTCGGGGCCTCCCGTGTTGATCTGCCCGTCCGGATCGGGTGCCCGGCGTGGCAGGCGCAGCGTAAACGTGGCGCCGCCGTCCGGGGCGTTGGTTACGGTGAGGTCGCCTCGGTGCAGGCGCGCGTTCTCCCGTGCGATGGCGAGGCCGAGGCCGCTGCCCTCGGACCTGGCCCTGGCCGCGTTGGCCTTGTAGAACCGGTCGAACACGTGCGGCAGCACCGCTTCGTCCAGCCCCGGTCCGTGGTCGCGGACCTCGAGAGCGATCCAGTGCGGGTCGGTGGAAAGCCGTACCGACACCGGTGGCTCGCCGTGCCGCAGGGCGTTGCCGACCAGGTTCGCGAGGATGACGTCCACTCGGCGCGGGTCCAGCCGCGCCATCACCCCGGGGGCAAGCTCGGCGTCCACCGACTCCGACCAGCCCCGAACGCGCAAGGTCGCGCGCACCAGCTCGGCCACGTCGACCTCGTTCAGCGTGAGGGCCGCGACGCCGGAGTCGAACCTGCTGATCTCGATGAGGTCGTTCACCAGAGCGGTGAGGTTGAGCGTCTCCTGGCTGACCAGACTGGCGGCCCTGCCGGCGGGCTCGGGCAGGCCGGCCGCCTCCTCCTCCAGGACGTCGGCGACCGCGGCGAGCGCGGCCAGCGGGGTGCGCAGCTCGTGGGACACATCGGCCACGAACCGGCGGGCGTCGGCCTCCATCTCGCGCAGCTGCTCGACATGCCGTTCCAGCTCCGCGGCGGTGTTGTTGAACGTACGCGCCACATCGGCCAGCTCATCGGAGCCGCGGACCGCGATCCTGGTCCGCAGCTCGCCCTCGCCCAGCAGGCGTGCCGCCCGACCGAGCTCGCGCACCGGGCCCAGCACGCCACGGGTGGCCAGCAACGCCAGGACGACCGCGAACGCCAGGGCTGCCCCGCCGGTGAGCCAGGCGCGCGCGGCGAGCTCGTCGACGCTGCGCTTTTCGGCAGCCAGGCTGCGCGCGACGTAGACCTCGATGCCGGACACCCGCGTCGGCCGACCCTGCTCGACGATCAGCAACGGCGTGCCGACGATCAGCCAGGGCCCGTCCTGCAACACCACACGTTGCCACGCGGTACGGCCGCCGGCCACCTCCCGTCGCAACTCCGGTGAAATCGCCCCGAGATCCACGACCGGCGGCCTCCCCTCCGGCCCCCAGCGCCCTGGCGGCCCGGGGACCGGCGGCCCGGTGACCGGCGAGTGCATCTCGCGGTAGAAGGCGAACCCACAGCAGTCCTGGTCGGTCGCGGCGGCGGCGATCTCGTCGAGCTGGGTCTGGTCCGGTGTCGCACTTTGCAACGGGTAGAGCGCCTCCAGGCGGCTTGTCATCGCCAGCACCGCGGCATCCTGGGCCCGCTGCAAGATGGCGTTGCGGGCCTGGACATAGCTCCCGCCGGCCACCGCCGCCGCGGTGACCACACACAGCAGTGCGAACGCGAACAACAGCCGGGCACGCAGCCCCGGGCTCGGCCGAGGTGTCACCCGGCGGCTCACACCGGCCCGAACCGGTACCCGAACCCACGCACCGTCTGCACGTAGACGGGCGCCGCCGAGTCGTCCTCGATCTTCGCGCGCAACCGCTGCACGCACGCGTCCACGAGACGCGAGTCGCCGAAGTACCCGTGCTCCCACACCGACTCCAGCAGCTGCTGGCGGCTGTGCACCCGGCCCGGCGTGCCGGAGAGCTCGAGCAGCAGGCGCAGCTCGGTCGGGGGGAGGCCGACCGGCACGCCGCGCTTGGCGACCACCAGCCCGGCCCGATCGATGGTCAGGTCCCCGTGCCGCTCCAGCTCCGCCTGGTCCCGGCCGATCCGCCGGAGCACCGCGCGAATGCGCGCCTCGAGCACCCTGGGCTGCACCGGCTTGACCACGTAGTCGTCGGCGCCCGCCTCCAACCCGGCCACCACGTCGATGTCGTCGCCGCGCGCGGTCAGCATGATGATCGGTACCTCGCCGGCGGCCCGGATACGGCGGCAGACCTCGAACCCGTCCATGCCAGGCAACATCAGATCGAGCACGACGACGTCGGGAAGGTCCGTACGCAGCCGGTCCAGCCCCTGCTCGCCGGACTCCACCGCGCGCACCCGGTGCCCATGCCGGGTCAGGGCCAGCTCAAGGCCCTCCCGCACGGCCGGGTCATCCTCGATCAACAACACTCGCGACACGCCGCCGAGTATCAACAGCACGCTCCATAACTCGCCCGCCGGTCTACCCCATCCACTGTCGACCGGTCGTGTCCCCGCCTCGTCCGCGCCGTGTCATGGTTGTGTCACGGCCGCGCCGACGGTGGCCGCCGTCGACAAACGGTGACATGCGGCGGACAACGCGCGCACATCCGGCGCCAATCGTAGTTCGTCATGAACGAACCACGCACCATCCCATCTCGGCCCCGAGACCGGCTGTACGCCGCGGTCACGCTGGTGCTCGCCCTGCTCCTGCTGCCCGCGGCCATCGTTCGCCATCCCGGCCGCGCTCGCGAACTGGCCTGCCGCTGGGCGTTACGGATGCGATTCCCCGCCGAGGACCTCACCGGCCTCACCGACGGCGCCATGGCGGCGTTCACCGCGGCGCGCACCGAGGCGCTCTGGCGTCACGGCCAGCTCATCGGCCTCACCTCGGGATACCGCGATCCCCTTGTCCAGCAACGGATGTTCGACGAGGAGGTGCACCGCTCCGGCTCCCCGGCCATGGCACGCATGCTGGTGCTACCACCGGCGGAATCCAACCACGTCAAGGGCATCGCGCTGGACGTGCGCCCCCACGAAGGCGCGCGCTGGCTCGAGGAACACGGCGCCCGCTACGACCTCTACCGCATCTACGACAACGAGTGGTGGCACTTCGAGCACCGCCCGGACAGCGGCGGCACGCCACCACGACGACGACCCCACCCCGGCGTGGGCTACGTAAGCGAGCACAGGGACCAGTCATAACCCAGGTCCGAGTCCACCCATGTGTGGGATCTGGGGACGTTGACGGGCTTGCGCGCGAAACCGAACCGACAATCCGACCAGCGCGCCCAAGGGTCCGGCCCGGGCGTTCGGAGAGGGGGTCAGGGGTATGCCATCGGGGAGCAACAACGAGTCCGGATTGCTGGGATGGCGCCTGCAAGCAGCGCGCGAGATGGCGTTTTGCGGGGCGGGAGGAAGAGCTCGCGGTTTCAACGCGGCGTTGTACGGCGGCGGCTGGAGCGTTCTGTACGTGCACGGTCCCGGCGGTATCGGGACACCTGAGCCGCCACATCGTGCCGCGACCGAGGGTATGTCAGTCGGCCAGCGCGAAGTCGGCCGCTGCCTCCGCGTGCAGCCGGGCGCTCGGCAGCACCGGGATGGCGGTGTCCTTCTCACTGATCAGGAGCTCGATCTCCGTGCAGCCGAGGATGACGCCTTCGGCGCCGTCGTCCGCGAGATCGGCGACTATCCGGGCGTACGCGTCCCTGGACGATTCCCGGATCACCCCGCGCACCAGCTCGTCGAAGATCACGCGATGGGCCAGTTCCCGCTGCTCACGCCGCGGGACGACCACGTCGAAGCCGTGGGCGGCCAGCCGATCCCGGTAGAAGGGCTGCTCCATGGTGAAGCGAGTGCCCAGCAGACCGACCTTGCGCATCCCCCTGGCGCGGACCTCTGCGCTCACGGCGTCGGCGATGTGCAGCACGGGCACGCTCGCGGCCCGCGCCACGTCGTCGCTCACCCGGCTGAAGGTGTTGCTGCAGATGAGCAGGACCTCGGCGCCGAGGTCCTCCAGTTTCCTGCCCGCACCAGTCAGCAACGTACTCACCTCGTCCCAACGGTCGGCGAAGATGAGGTCCTCGACGGTCGTGTAGTCGACCGACCAGATGAGACTGTTGGCGGAATGGCTGCCGCCGAGTCGCTCGCGTACCCGCTGGTTGATGATCTGGTAGTAGATCACCGTTGATTCCCAGCTCAACCCGCCGATGAGACCGATAGCGCGCATGGAACTCCGTTTCGCTAGCTTGTGCCGGCCACGGTGACGGTGCCGCCACTGGTCTGGTCGAGTCCGGCCAGGCAGTGCATCAGCATGGACTTGCCCGATCCGATCGGCGATGCGCCGACGGTCAGGCACCGGCCAGCGCACGGGCGCAGGCACCGAGCCCGATCTCGCTGGAAGCCTTGACGAACACCACGTCTCCCGGTTCGAGAAGCGCGGTGGCCAGCCTGAGGGCCCCGGCCACGTCCTCGACGGCATGGACGGCCACGCCCTGGTTCGAGGACTCCGCCGCCTCCGCCATCGCGAGCGGATCCCCTGCTCCGACCGCGATCAGCACGTCGAAGCGGAGGTCGGCGACGAGCCGGCCCATCTCCGCGTGCCGGGCGCGGGAGGCGTCCGCCTGCTGCCCCATCGCACCGAGCACGGCGACCGTACGACGGGTGCCGGCCAGGGCCTTCACCGCCCGCAGCCCGGCCCGCATGGATTCGGGGTTGGCGTTGTAGGCGTCGTTGACGATGGTGATGCCGTCAGGTCGTTCGACGATCTCCAGCCGGCCCGCGGAGCGCCGCCGTGCGGCGTTCAGCCCATCGGCGATCTCGGCGACGCCCAGGCCGAGTGCGGTGGCGACGGCGGCGGCGGCCAGGGCGTTGCTCACCTGGTGCTCGCCTATGAGGTCGAGCTCGACCGGGGCGCGGCCGGAGGGCGTCACCAGCTCGAACGCGGCTCGCGCGCGGTCGGCCATCCGCGCATCTTCGGCTCGCACCTGCGCCTCCGCCGACCCGCCGTACAACAGGATCTGGGCCCTGGTGCGGCCGGCCATGCCCATGACGTACGGGTCGTCGGCGTTGAGCAGGGCGAAGCCGTCCGCCGGAAGTGCTTCGACCAGCTCGCCTTTGGCCTCGGCCACGTCGGCCGGCCCGACTCCCATACGCTCCACATGTGCGGTGCCGACATTGAGCACCACCCCGATCTGGGGCGGTGCGAGCCCGGTCAGGTACGTCAGGTCGCCCTTCCGGCCCGCACCCATTTCCAGCACCAGGTATCGGGTGGTGGCATCGGCACGCAGCACGGTGAGCGGCAGCCCGAGCTCGTTGTTGAACGACCTGTCGGTGGCGACCGTCGCGGCGTGCCGTTCGAGCACCTGGGCCAGCAGGTCCTTGGTCGTGGTCTTGCCCACGGAGCCGGTCAGGCCGATCACGGTCGGGCTGATGTGTTCGAGCAGGTGCCTGGCCAGCAGGCCGATCGCGAGCTGGACGTCCTCGACCACGAGGGCGGGCACGCCGACGGGCCTCGAGGCCAGCACGGCGACGGCGCCGCCGGCGATGGCACCGGCCGCGTAGTCGTGACCGTCAACGCGGCCGCCGACCGTCGCGGCGAACAGGCCGCCAGGCACCAACTCGCGGGAGTCGACCGCTGAGGGCGCCGTCACCAGCGCCTCCGGGTCGCGCACGTCATACAGGCTTGCGCCGACGACCTGCGCGATCTCGCTCAGCGTCATGGGGATCATGAGCCGCTCCTGGCGAACGCGAGGTCGATGAGGCGGCGCAGCAGGTCCGGGTACGGGACACCGCTTGCGGCCCAGGCCCTGGCGTAGACGGAACGGGAGGTGAAGCCCGGCATGGTGTTGATCTCCAGCACGTACAGGCGTCCCGTGTCCTCCTCATAGAGGAAGTCGACACGGGCCAGGCCGTAGCCACCGATCGCCCGGAAGGTGCGCAGGGCCAGCTCACGCACGTCCTCGGCCACCCGTTCCGGCAGCACGGAAGGGATGATGGCGATCTCGGCCTGGCTGAGGTACTTGGCCTCGTAGTCGAGCCAGTCGCCGGGCACGATGAGCTCGCCGGGCACCGAAGCATCCGGAGTGTCATAGCCGCCGAGCACGCCGCAGATGACCTCGCGCGCGGTCACGCCCTGCTCGACGATGACCACCCGGTCGTAGGCCAGCGCCAGATCTACGCCCGCGCGCAGCTCCTCCATGGAGGTGACACGTGAGATGCCGATGGAGGAGCCCATGTTGGCCGGCTTGACATACATCGGCCAGTCGAGCGACTTCACCAGACCCCAGTGGTCGGTGGTGGTGCTCCATTCGTGCTTGGTGAACCACACATGTGGGGTGGCCGGAATGTCCTCCGCCAGGAACGTGCGCCGCATCGCGACCTTGTTCATGGCCACGGCAGAGGCCATGACGCCGCAGCCCACGTACGGGATGCCCAGCGTTTCCAGGTGGCCCTGGACGACGCCGTCCTCGCCGAACGGCCCGTGCAGCACGGGGAAGACCACGTCCGCCAGATCGCGTCGCAGCTCCACCGGCCACCTGCCCTGCCGGTCGATGATGACGGCGACGGGCTCGTACAGATCCCTCGGCAGAGCATCGAGCACAGCCTGCGCCGACTGCAGTGACACCTCGTGCTCGGCGGACGGCCCACCTGCCAGCACAGCCACGCGCATGCGTTCAGTCACGATCAATCAGCCTTCCTCAGTGGCGCGGAGACAGCCGGACCCACCGCTGGGGAACAGGCGCCGGTCAACCCCGTCCACTGTCGGCCGACCGTGTCCCCGCCTCGTCAGCGTCGTGTCATGGTTGTGTCACGGTCGCGCCGACCTCCGATGGTGCGTGGGTTCATCCTGGTTAATCCGTTGGGGAATAGGGTTGGCGGCATGGCGCTGCGACTTGTTCAGGTGAATTTCAAAGCCCGGGACGACTCGGCGCTCGGCCGGTTCTGGGCGGAGGCGCTCGGCTGGGGCGTTTCCAGCGAGGGACCCGGCGTGACCAACGTTGAACCCGTGGGTTTCGTGTGGCCGGACCCCGCCGCCGTCTGCGTCGATGTCGTCACCGTCCCGGACCCCGAAACGGTGAAGTACCGCGTGCACATCGATCTCGCCACCACCTCTGCGGCCCATCACGCGGAGTTGGTCGCGCGCCTGAAGGAGCTCGGCGCGACGCCCGCCGATGTGGGCCAGGGCGACGTCCCGTGGACGGTTATGGCCGACCCGGAGGGCAACGTGTTCTGCGTCCTGGAGCCTCGGGAGATCTACCGGGACACCGGGCCGATCGCCGCGGTGGTGGTCGACTGCGCGGACCCGCGGGCCATGGCCCGGTTCTGGGGCGAGGCGATGGACTGGACCCTGCACGAGGTGACCGACGATCACGCGATGCTGCGCTCCGCCAAGGGGGTCGGGCCGTATCTTGAGTTCCTCCGCACGCCCGACGTGACCGTGTGGAACCGCGTCCATCTCGACCTGCTGCCGTACCGCGGCGAGGATCAAGCGGCGGAGGTGGCCCGGCTGCAGGCCCTCGGCGCGACGCTCGCTGACGTGGGCCAGGGCGACGTTCCGTGGAAGGTTCTGGCCGACCCGGAAGGCAACGAGTTCTGCGTCCTCGGCCCGGCCTGACGCGGAGCATCCCCGCCTGCGGGCCGGACAGCGGCAAGCCCCTCGACGTAGTACTTGTTTCAGACGCTGAGAGTGATCCCGTGATCGCCGAGCAACTCGGCCGCGAGCACCCACTCGCCCGCCACCTGGACGACTTTCTCACCGACCAGAAGAACGCCAACGCCTACTCCCACAGCGTGCGCGCCCACTGCGGCGACCTCCTCCAGTCCACGCCCACTGCGACGGCGAACTCGCCGACCTCACCGCCGACCCGGTCCGCGCAGTCCTCGCCGACATCAGCGAGCTGTCGGCGGCGACCCGCAAGTGCTTTTCTTAATTCGCGAAATTTCATAACTATATAGACTGTGTAAACTCGGCCGGACCAGGCGGAGGCGACGCGGAGAGGCATGGATGGCGGAGACACTCGACACCGGCGGCGATCAGGAGACCGCAGCCACGCGGTTCCTGGAGCGCTTCGCCATGATCATGTCCGATTCCGGCTATCCCCGGATGGCGGCCCGCGTGTTCGCTGCGATCCTGGTCTCCGAGGAGGGCAGGCGCACCGCCGCCGAGCTCGCCGAACAACTACGGGTCGGGCCTCCAGCGATCTCCGGGGCGGTGAAGTACCTGATGCAGGTCGGGATGATCACCCGCGAGCGGGATCCGGGTCAGCGCCGCGACCACTACCGCGTCGACCAGGCCGCCTGGTACAAGGCGGCCCTGTCGAGCGGTGAGGTCTACCGCCGCTTCGAAGAAGGCGCGCAGGAAGGGCTGACGGTGTTCAGCCCTGAAACGCCGGCCGGCGCACGGCTGGAGGAGATCCAGCGCTTCTTCGCCTTCCTGCGCAGCGAGGTTCCGAGGCTGATGCAGAGGTGGCAGGAGCTGAACACGGGCTCGAAGAACGGCTGATCACACGAGGTCGCGCCTGCGCAGCCCGACGACGCCGAGCGCGGTCAGGACGGCCGCGACGACGGTCAGCCCCGCCAGTGGAGCCGTCGACATCTGCCCGAGCACGGCCCAGGGCACGTGCACGAACGGGATGATGTTCAACACCGTCTCGTCGATCTGCCCGAGCATGCCGAACACGTCGAGCAGGATGAAGGCGATCCAGACGCCCCAACTGGCCGTCGCGAGCCGGGGAAGCAGCCCGACCAGAGCCACCGCGATCCCGGTCATCACCCACACCGCGGGCAGGTAGGCCAGGGCTCCCCCGAGCACCTGAGGGAGCCTGCCCAGATCGCCGGTGCTCAAGCCGTACCCGAGACCGGTGGCAGTGCCGAGTGCGACCAGGACGACCGCGGGACCCGCGGCGGCGATGACCAGGTGGCTGAGCGCCCAGCGGACGCGGCTCACCTGGGTCGCGAGCACGAGGTCGGCGCGCCCGGCCGACTCCTCCGATCGCAGCCGCAGCGCCGACAGCATGCCGTACGCCGCGACGATCCAGGCCAGCATGGACAGCAGGTAGTTGACGAAGAAGTCGACGGGCCTGGCGTCCTCGCCGCCCACTCTGGCGATCATCTCCATGATCTGCGGAGCGTCGATCTGGCCTTCCAGGCCGCCGGAGACGGCGCCACCGAGCGCGAGGCCGCCCACGGCGAAGCCCACGGACCACGCCACGACCTGACCGCGGTGCAACCGCCAGGCCAGGGCCAGCGGGCTGCGCAGGCCGGGCACCGCCGTGGCGGGTCCGAGCCGCGGCGGCAGCAGGCCGGCGGCGAGGTCGCGGCGGGCCGACAGCGCGCGAGCAGCGGCGACCAGCAGGGCGACGAGGCAGAGCAGCAGTGCCAGCACCCACCACTGTTCCCCCGCGAAGGGCCGCACGTGCAGCGTCCAGCCCAGCGGCGACAGCCATGACAGCCAATCCACCCCGCCCGCGTCGCCGACCGCGCGGATCAGGAAGAAGACACTGAAGACGGCCACGCCGAGACCTCTGGCGGCGACGGCGCTCTCGGTCATCTGCCCGACCGCGGCGCCGACCGCGGCGAACGTCCATCCCGCGGCGGCCAGCGAGAGGCCGAGCGCGATCGAACCTGCCGCAGGCAGCCCGCCGCTCATCAGCAGCGCCGACATCAGGACGGCGATCAGCAGGTCGGCGGCGAACACCACACCCAGCACCGCGGCCAGAGGCGCGTGCCTGCCGACCACGCCGGCGCCGAGGAGTTCGCGGCGACCCGACTCCTCCTCCACGCGGGTGTGCCGGATGACGAGCAGCATGCTCACCAAGCCCAGCAGCATCGCGCCGGAGGAGCCCACGGTCCACGCGGTCAACCCGCCGACGCTCGCATCGAAGACGAGGCCGCGGGTGGCCAGCTGCGCGGGATTGGCCATTGCCTCCTCGGCCACCGACCGCAGGGACTCGGCGGTCGGGTACAGCGCGACGGTGCTGTTGGCGATGCTCGTCGGGAAGACGGCGGCCAGCAGACCCCAGACGGGCAGGATCAGGCGGTCGCGGCGGACGATGAGGCGGGCGAGAGTGCCCGCTCCGGTCAGCGCGCTCATCGGGCCACCTCGTGCTGCGGCGCCGTACGGTAGTGGCGCATGAAGAGGTCCTCGAGCGTGGGCGGGGCGGCGGTCACGTTGCGCAGACCCAGTGCGGCCAGACGGCCGAACAACTCGTCGAGGTGCGCGGGCTCGACCTGGCAGCTCACCCGGTTGCCCTCGACGCGCAGGTCGTGGATGCCGGGCAGGCCGGTGAGCCCGTCCGGCTCGTGGGCCAGCTCCGCTGTGACCGAGGTGCGGGTGAGGTGGCGGAGCTCGACCAGGGTGCCGGTCTCGACGACGCTGCCGCCGCGGATGATGCTCACCCGGTCGCACAGGGCCTCCACCTCGGACAGGATGTGGCTCGACAGCAGCACGGTGCGGCCACGCGCCTTCTCCTCGGCCACGCAGTCCCTGAACACCGCCTCCATCAGCGGGTCCAGGCCGGAGGTCGGCTCGTCGAGGATGAGCAGCTCCACATCCGAGGCGAGCGCCGCGACCAGGGCGACCTTCTGCCGGTTGCCCTTGGAGTAGGCGCGGCCCTTCTTGCGCGGGTCGAGCTCGAACCGCTCGAGCAGGCTCGACCTGCGCTGCGCGTCGATCCCGCCGCGCAGCCGTCCCAGCAGGTCGATCACCTCGCCGCCGGACAGGTTGGGCCACAGCGTCACGTCGCCGGGCACGTAGGCCAGGCGGCGGTGCAAGTCGGTGGCGTCGTCCCAGGGGTCGCCGCCCAGGAGGCTCGCCTTGCCGGAGTCCGCACGCATCAGGCCGAGCAGGATTCGGATGGTCGTGGATTTCCCGGCGCCGTTCGGGCCGAGGAAGCCGTGCACCTCGCCGGTGCCGACGGTTAAGTCGAGACCGTCGAGCGCACGTGTCCGGCCGAACGTCTTGACCAGGCCGGACACGGAAATCGCGTTCGTCATGAGTCTCAAGCTACACTAAATTCACGAATTTCATGAAGTCTCAGAATTGAATGCGGCCTGGGAGGCGAAGAATGACGACAGACGAGCGGTGGTTCCTGGAGCATTTCGCCATGATCATGTCGGGATCGGGTTACCCTCGGATGGCCGCGCGCGTGTTCTCCGCGATCTTGCTTTCCGAGGAGGGACGGCGTACGGCCGGCGAACTCGCCGAGGTGCTCGACGCGGGCCCGCCGGCCATCTCGGGCGCGGTGAAGTACCTCACCCAGGTGGGCATGGTCATCCGCGAGCGAGCTCCAGGACAGCGGCGCGATCATTACCGAATCCACGAGTCGGCGTGGTACGGCGCGCTGGGACCGGCCAACGAGGTCTTCCGCCGCTTCGAGGAGGGAGCCCGCGAGGGCGTGGCGGTGTTCGGCGCCGACACCCCGATCGGCGCCCGGCTGGAGGAGACCCGGAGCTTCTTCGCCTACCTCGGCGCAGAGGTCCCCAGGATGCTGCGCACATGGAGTGAGATGCCGGCCGGCCTCGAGTCCTGACATCGCGAGTGCCGACGCACCCCGCTACCGTCGAGCAGTCCCGTCGGGCAACCAGGGGTGCTCGGGATCAGGTGCGGCGTGCGGCCCATACGGCGCGCACTGTGCGCACCGCCAGGTCGTCGCGGCGCAGGATGCTGCGCGGGCTACCGGTTTCCAGGAGCTGGTCGAGCGCGGTGAGGTCCTCGGGGGAGAGCTCGGTGGCGGCGGCGTTGCGGATGCGTTGCAGGCCGACGAGGGCGTAGCGGCCGATCGCTTCGCTGCGGGAGCCCTCGATGTTCACGGCGATGGTGCGTTCACTCTCGACCGTAAAGCCGGCGGCGGTCAGCATCGGGCCCCAGTCGGCGCCGCGGTGGGGCATGTTCTCGGCGTGGACGCGGTCGGTCACGGCATGGCAGCGCTCTTCCAGGCCGGGCCGGTCCTCGGGGGCGCTCTCGGGCAGGAAGCGGGGGAAGCCGGCCAGCTCGACGACGGCGAACAGGCCGTCGGGGGCGAGCACTTCATGGACGTTGCGCAGTGCGCGATCGGGGTGGGCCATGTGATGCATCGAGGCCGATGCCCACACCAGGTCCGGTGAGCCGAGGTCGGGCCAGGCGGGGTCGTCGAGGTCGGCCTGCACGGTGCGAACGCGCTCCTCCACGCCACGGGCGCATGCCTTGGCGCGCAGACGCTGAAGGTGTCCGGCGGATGTGTCGACGGCGGTGACGTGCGCGTCGGGGAAGCGGTCGAGGAGGGCGAAGGTGCCCGCGCCCGTGCCGCAGCCCAGATCCACGATCTGACGCGGGCTTGTCTTCAGTGGCAGCCATGCGGTGATGGAGGCTATGTGTTCGGCGAGGACCTCGGCGTCCAGGTCGAGGATTTCCGCCTGGACGTCGGCGTCGTGCTCCTGGTGGCGTTCGTGCTGAACGCCGTGGTGGTGGGTGTGCGGGTGCGTCTGGTTCATGCCTCCACAGTAGGACCGTCATGCGTATGCGGCATGAAGATTTGCTGTTAAAGCAAGGCAATGGCCGGATGCGCTGCCCTTCGCGCAAGATGTCCGGCCCGCGCAGTCATTCACGGGTGCCCTGCGCGTCGTAGTCGCTGCCCTCTCGCTGGTGGCCGCGGCGGGCGTCGCGGTCGAAGATGCCCAGGATCTCGCAGGGTCTACCCTCGGCGCCGATCGCGTGCGGCATCATCGTGGGGAACTCGGCGGCCTGGTTGGTCTCGATGCGGAAGCGGCGGTGACCGAGCATGAGGACCGCGGTGCCGGACAGGACGACGAGCCATTCGCGTCCGGGGTGGGCGCGCATGCGCGCGGAATTCTCGGGCGGCGGTTCGGTCATGCGCTGGCGCACCACGCTCATGCCGGGATCGCCCTTTATGGGCCAGCGCATCAGGCTGCGGGCGCCATCGATCATCGGGCTGGTGACAATGTCGTCGGCGGCGGTCTCCACGAGCTGATCCAGCGTGGTGTCCAGGGCCCGGGCGAGGGTGACCAGCTGATCCAGGGCGAGGCGGCGCTGACCGTTCTCGATGCGGCTCAGCGAGGACTGGCTGAGGTGGGCGCGGGTGGCCAGCTCTTCCAGGGACCAGCCCTGCGCCACCCGCAGGGCGCGGATGCGTATACGTACAAGGCTGTCCAGCTCATCATCTTCTTGCGTCATGAGCAACATCGTATGCCCATGATGCAAGGCGGGGGGTTAGCGTCCTGGATGATCGAGAGTGTGTCGTACCGCCGACCCTCGCGCCGGGGCCGGCTCCGAGCATCACGCAGTGCTGCATGTCCGTTCGCCGTGGCTGTACGAGAACAGGGCCGAACGCGCGAGCCCGCCAGTAGATCGGACCACCACGATCGGGATCATTGGTTAAGGAAGTACTTGACTATAAATGTGTGCCGACTCATAGTTAAGAACATGCCTAACTATGGCGGGTCGCTGGACCGGGTGTTCCAGGCGCTGGCGGATAGAACGCGCCGGGCGATGGTGCAGCGCCTGATCCGCGGGCCGGTGCCGGTCAGCGAACTGGCCAGGCCACTGGAGATGTCGCTACCGGCGGTCATGCAGCACATCCAGGTGCTGGAAGCGTGCGGGCTGGTCAGATCCGAGAAGATCGGCCGCGTCCGCACCTGCCGCATCGAGCCGGACGTACTGCGGACGGCCGAGGACTGGCTTGCCGAGCAGCGCACGTCCTGGGAACGGCGCCTGGACCAGCTCGGCGACTACCTGCTCGATGATCCCGGCACACCGGAGCAAGGGAGCTTGTGATGATCGACCGTTCTGTCACGCACGCCACGTTCGCCCTCGAACGCCTCTACCCGGCCACGGCGGCCCGGGTGTTCGCGGCATGGGCCAACCCGAAGGCGAAGGCCCGCTGGTTCTCCACCCCCGATGCGGACCATGAACTGGACTTCCGGGTCGGGGGTCGGGAGGTCAACCGCAGCCACCTGGACAGCGGCCTGTCGATGACGTTTGAGTCGTTGTACCGCGACATCGTCCAGGACGAGCGCATCGTCTACACCTCCATGTTGCACGTGGGAGACGACCTGGCGACGGCGTCGCTGACGACCGTGGCGTTCTGCCCGGCCGATGGGGGCACGCAGCTGGTCCTCACCGAGCAGGGCGCCTTCCTCGATGGCCGGGAGGAGCCCTCCTGGCGGAAGCACGGCACCGGCGACTGGCTTGACGCGCTGGGCGTCGAGCTGGGTGCGGGAGGGGCATGAGTGAGCCCGCGGGCGGCCGCCTTGAGGTGGCGGGTGCTGGTGTTGCTGGGCACGGCGTTCTTCATGACCATCCTGGACGGGACCAGCTTGCTCACCGCCCTGCCGGCCATCGAGCGGGAGTTTCGGGCGCACGGCACCGCCGTCCAGTGGGCGGTCACGGCCTACGCGCTGGCCTTTGCGGGCCTGCTGCTGCTGTGCGGCCGCGCCGCGGATCTGCTCGGCCGCCGCAGGGTCTTCCTGGCCGGAATGTCGCTGCGCGTGTTGGCCTCGTTGGGATGCGGGTTCGCCCCGACGGTCGAAGCCCTGGTCGCGGCCCGCGCTTTGCAGGGTGTGTCGGCCGCCATCATCGCCCCCGCAGCCTTGTCCATGGTGATGAACGCCTTCGCCGAAGGCAGCGAGCGGAACAGGGCACTGGGAATCTGGGGTGGGATCGGAGGGTTCGGTGCCACCGCCGGGCTGCTGCTGGGCGGCCTGACGCCGCGCATGCACCCACGCCTGGGATCGCCGCGCCGCAGACGCTGCTTCCGGGTCATCAGGCCGCGTTCGGCGTGGTCGGCCTCGTCGCGGCACTGGGCCTGGTCATCGCTCTGGCCATGCTCGGCAAGCGATCGGCACCGGTCACCAAAGAGACCGCGGCGCCTCCCGTTGACCAGACCGCATTCCCGCCTGACCCATTGAGGAGCTTCCATGTCCGACTGTGACCCGGTCGCCGAGATCGGCCCCTTCAGCGACTCCGGCGCCGACGTGATCCCCTGGCCGATCGCACTGCGTGAGCTGGAGCAGGCGCGACTGTTCTGGCTGTCCACCGTCCGCCCCGACGGCCGACCCCACGTGACACCGTTGCTGGCCATCTGGACCGGCGGCGCCCTGTACTTCGCTACCGGCGACCAAGAGCGCAAGACGCGTAACCTCCACTCCAACGACCACTGCGTCATGACGACCGGCACGAACGTCCTCGACGGTATCGACATCACCATCGAGGGACGTGCCGAGTTGGTGTGCGACCCGGCTGAACGCAGCACCACCGCCGACGCCTACGAGAGCAAGTACGGCGACCTCCTGACCAGCTCGGACGGCACCTGGCATGGCCTCGGTGACACCATCCGCTCCGGCAAGGTTCTGCTGTACCGCATCGATCCGGAGGTCGGATTCGCTTTCGGCAAGGGCGAGACGTACAGCCAGATCCGCTACCGCTTCCAGCGCTGACCGTTGATTCCGCGGCCGCGTGTCAGGCGGCCGAGCACCGGCCACCGTCGCAGAATGAGGATGTCGGGCTCGCTCTCGCGCATCCAGCACGACGTGCACAGACCGCTCTGAGTTCCCAGCGGATCGGACGGGTCAGCGCCGGGGTCAGCTGCGGGTAGGCGTCCCGGGCAGCGGAGCGAACGGCACCCGCGGCTCCAGATCGAGGCGGGTGGAGGGCTGGTCGGGGCGGGGTGAGCGCAGAGCGCGGGGGATAGGTCCGAGAAGGATCGTCTGCAACAAAACCATCTGCTAAGGTCGCTCCTGTTCCTCTTGGACAGGAGATGGTCATGTCGCATATCGCACCTTCCCTCGCCGGCACACCCCGATCGCGCTGGCTGGCACTCACCGTGCTGTCGGCCGCGATGCTGATGACGATCCTGGACGGCAGCATCGTGACCGTGGCGATGCCCGCCATCCAGCGGGATCTGGGTTTCTCGCCCGCTGAGCTCAGCTGGACCGTCAACGCCTACCTGATCGCCTTCGGCGGACTGCTCCTGCTGGCCGGCCGACTGGGCGACCTCATCGGCAGGAAGACCATGTTCCTGGCAGGGAACACGGTCTTCACCGCGGCGTCGTTGCTGGCCGGCATGGCGACCCAGCCCGGCCTGCTGATCGCCGCCCGGTTCCTGCAGGGCGTCGGCAGCGCCATGGCCGCCGCGGTCGTGCTGGGCATCCTGGTGACGTTGTTCCCCGGGGCCAAGGAGCGGGCGAAGGCGATCGGCATCTTCAGCTTCACCGGTGCCGCCGGAGCCTCGATCGGTCAGGTCCTGGGCGGGGTGCTCACCGACGCGCTCAGCTGGCACTGGATCTTCTTCATCAACCTGCCGATCGGGCTGGCCACGATCGCGCTGGCGATCTGGACACTGCCGGGCGAGCGCGGAGCCGGGCTCGCCGCCGGGGCCGACGCCATCGGCGCCGTGCTGGTCACCAGCGGCCTGATGCTGGCCATCTACACGGTCGTCAAGATCGAGCAGTACGGCTGGGTCGCCGCGCACACCCTCGGCCTCGGCGCGCTGTCGCTGGCTCTGCTGGCCGGGTTCGTCGTCCGGCAGGCGACAGCCAGGACCCCGCTGATGCCGCTGCGGATCTTTCGCTCGCGCAACGTCTCGGGCGCCAACCTGGTCCAGATCCTGACGCTGTCGGCCATGTTCGCCTTCCAGATCCTTGTCGCGCTCTACATGCAGAAGGTCCTCGGCTATGGCGCGCTCGACACCGGCCTGGCGATGCTTCCCGCTGCGGTGGCCATCGGAGCGGTGTCCCTGTTCGTCTCCGCTCGGCTCAACACCCGCTTCGGCGAGCGTCCCGTCCTGCTCGCGGGCCTGGTACTCCTGCTGGGCGCGATGGGCTGGCTCACCCGCGTTCCGGTGAACGCGGACTACGTCACCGACCTGCTCCCGGTCATGCTGCTCATCGCGGGTGGCGGCTTGGTGCTCCCCGCACTGACCACGCTCGGCATGTCCGGCGCCAAGGCCGACGACGCGGGCCTGGCTTCCGGGCTGTTCAACACCACCCAGCAGGTCGGCATGGCCGTCGGTGTGGCAGTGCTGTCCACGCTGGCCGCCTCGCACACCGAGCAGCTGCTGTCCGCCGGCCAGAGCCAGGCGGCCGCGCTGACCGGCGGCTACCACGTGGCCTTCGCCATCGCCGCCGCGCTGCTGGTGGCCGCCTTCATCGTCGCGCTCCTCGTGCTGCGGCAGCCCCGTCCAGACACCGCCGCCCGGGACACGGCCGTGCTCGGCACGGCTGCCTGAGCCCGCCCCAACCGTCCGACCACACACAGTGCAGACAGGGTGTATTCAGATGACCGAGATCACCACCGTGAACGACAACGAGCCGGTCTCCGGCCCTGCTCCGCGGACCCTCACCGACGAAGAGCTGACCAGCCTGCTCAGCGAACAGCAGTTCGGCGTACTGGCGACCGTCAAGCGCAGCGGCCACCCTCACCTGTCGACCGTCCTCTACCACTGGGATCCTGACGAGCGGGTCGTACGGATCTCCACGACGGTCGACCGTCTCAAGACACGTCAGGTACGCAACGACCCCCGCCTCGCCCTGCACGTGAGCGGGCCGGACGTCTGGTCGTTCGCCGTCGCCGAGGGCGATGCGGAGGTGTCGCAGGTGACGACCACGCCTGGAGACGCGACCGGCCGGGAACTCCTGGCCCTCACCCCGGGCTTTGAGGACCCGGCGCAGGAAACCGCGTTCCTCATCCAGGCGGTCCGGGAACGCCGCGTGGTGATCAGACTGCGAGTATCCCGTCTGTACGGCACAGCCCTGGACTTCCCCGCCGAAGACTGACCAAGAAGCTCCCCGTTTGAGGCGATGGCCAGATTGGCCCGTACTCGGTATTTCAGGTTGATCAGGCGTTTCACAGGCCTGTCCGCTTCAGGAGACGCCCCGTGGACAGGCGCCTGACCATGCGGGCCCTTCGACAGCGCCACCTGATCCCGTGCTCAGCAGGGGGAAGCGGCTCACGGGTGTTGCAGCTCAGAGGGGAGACGCGGCGATCTCTATGCCGTGGCTGTCGTCGTCGGAGAGGAACGATGCCAGCGCCCGCCCCTGCTCGGCTACGGTGGTGCGGTCTGCCCGGGAGAAGCTGCGCAACGGGGTGACGATCACGGTGCCGGCCTTGACGTTCCAGGTCGCGGATACCCGGCCGTCGACCAGGACAACGCGCGCGCCCTCGACCGACAGGCCGCGGTGGGCGTCGTCGATGATCCGGCTGCGGTCGTGGTATCCGAGGATCGCGTTGTCGAACGCCGGCAGGAACCGCACCGGGGCGGGTGTGTCGGGGTCGGGGCGCGGCGCGTCGGGGAGGTCCAGCAGTTCCCGGCCTCGCTCGTCGCGGAAGGTGACCAGCTCCTCGCGTATCGCGGCCACCGCGGCCGGCAGCCCGGCGAGGCCGCACCAGGCGCGCAGGTCGGCCGTGGCGGCAGGGCCGAACGCGGCCAGATAGCGCCGTACCAGCGCTTCGCCGACCGGATCGGAGCCCGTCGGGGCGGGCGGGTCGATCTCGCGCCCCAGCCAGGAGGAGAGCAGGACGTTGCGTACTCCCGCCTTCTTGCGCCACAGCCCGCGCGGCGGTAGCTGCACCACCGGGAGGAGGGCGGCGATCAGCATTTCGCCGAGCGCCCGTGGTCCCGCCGCCGGCCAGCGCTCAGCCAGCGCCCGCGCGAGCTCGGCCATCGAGCGGGGCTCGTCGTCGGCCATCACCGCCCGGCCTGCCGTCGTGAGTTCATCGAGGTCCACCCCGGCGAGCTCGCGGCGGTAGGTCCCGAGCACCCGTTGGCGCAGCATGGTGTCGTGGCGGGCCCGCCAGGCCAGGGCGTCGTCGGCGGTGATGAGGTGGACGGTGCGGCGCATGAGGTGGGTCCGCACCACGTTCCGCCGGATCAGCAGGTCCGAGAGCGCCGCCGGGTCGAACGCGCGCAGCCGCGACCAGAGCCCGACGAACGGTTCCTGCGGTTCCTGCGCTTGCAGGCCGCACAGGTGCGCGACCGCGTCGAGGGCCGGCACGTCGGCGTGATCGAGTAGCAACTGCCGGGCGAGCATCGCGCGGTTGAGCGCCCGGGTGTCGAGAACGGTCATCGACTCATCCGCTCCTCGGGCCGGCCCTTGCGGTAACGGCCGGTGGGCAGGCCCGTCGCCGGCGGACTCCACACCAGCCTGCCCACGCCGTAGCGCTCACAGGTGGGCAGGACCTCGCGCTCGATGCCGCGGTTGACGATCGAGTGCGGGGGCTGCTCGGTGCGGAACCGCTGCGGACCGCGCCGGTCGGCGGCCCACCGCGCCTCGACGATCTCCGGGGCCGGGGCGTTGGCCACCCGGCCGACCATCATGGTGCCCCGGCGGTTGGGGCTGACCTGACTACCGGTCCGCCCCAATTCGCGCATCTTCACGGTGACGCCGTTCCTTTCGATTTCATGCGGGACCACTCTCGGCCCGGGATCCACTGGGTCCGGTGAGTGACACCGGCAGGGCCGTCACCGTTCAGGTCGCCTTCTGCCCGTCGAGTGTCTCGCGCAGGATGTCGGCGTGCCCGGCGTGCTGGGCGGTCTCGGCGATGACGTGCATCAGCACCCGGCGCACGCTGCGCACCGCTCCCGGCTCGTGCCAGGGCGCCTCCGGCAACGGGTACGTCACCGACAGGTCGGGGACGGCGGCGACGATCTCCGCGCTGCGGGCGGCGACCCGCTCATAACGCGCGAGGATCCCGGCCGACGTCTCGCCGGGCAGCATCTGGAAGTCGTTCTGGTGGTCGATCGCCCACTGCGGGAACTCGCGTGCGGTGCCGGCCGCGAGGTCGGCCCAGGTGACACCGTCGGGCAGGTCGTAGCGCATCGCCGACGGGCCCTCGACCGCGAAGCGCATCCATCCTTGCTCCATGGACGCGACGTGCTTGATCAGCCCGCCCAGGCACAGCGCGCTGACCGTCGGGCGCTCGCCGAGTTGCTCGTCGCTGAGCCCGCGGATGGCGTTGGTCAGGGCGGATCGCGCGGTCGCGAGAGCACCGAGCAGGTCGGCCCGCTCGGCGTCGAGGGTCGAGGGCGGCGGGGTGGTGGTGGTGGTCACGGCGTTCGGGCCCTTCAGGTGGTCGTCGTTGACTGGCACGGACAACAGTCGCAGGAGAAGCGGCCAGGGAGTGACCGCTTCTCAGGGCAATATGGGATCATGCCGAAGACTTCCGCGCGACTGCTGTCGTTGCTCTCGCTGCTCCAGGCGCGCCGGGACTGGCCGGGGGCGCTGCTGGCCGAGCGGCTGGACATCAGCCCGCGCACCGTGCGCCGTGACGTCGACCGCCTGCGCGAACTCGGCTATCCCATAGTGGCCTTCAAGGGGCCCGACGGTGGGTACCGGCTCGACGCCGGTACGGAGTTGCCCCCGTTGCTGTTCGACGACGAGCAGGCCGTCGCGCTGGCCATCGCTCTCCAGATCGCCACCACCACAGGTGCCGGCATCGAGGAAGCCGCGGCGCGCGCGCTGAACACCGTCCGGCAGGTCATGCCCGCACGGCTGCGCCGCCGGATCGACACCCTCCAGGTCACCGCCGTCGAGCGGTCCGCGAACCTACCGGACCCACAGGTCGACAGCAGCGTGCTCATGGCGCTCAGCGCCGCCGTCCACGCCCGCGAGGTGTTGCGCTTCGACTACACCCCCGCGTCCCCACCAGCGGAAGACGACAACGGCGTGCAGACCCCGCCGCGCCGGGTGCAGCCCCATCACCTCGTCACCTGGGGCGGGCGCTGGTACCTCGTCGCCTGGGACCTCGACCGCGAGGACTGGCGCACCTTCCGTGCCGATCGGATCATCCCGCGCACCCCTACAGGGCCCCGCTTCACCCCGCGTGAGCTGCCCGGAGGTGAGGTGGCCGCCTTCGTGGCCAGCAGGTTCCGGGGCTCCGACGGCTCTGGCGACTGGCCCTGCCGCGGCGAGGTGATCCTCGACCTGCCCGCCGCCGCCGTGTCCCGCTACACCCGCTACGGAGTCGTCGAGGAACTCGGCCCGGACCGCTGCCGGCTCGTCCTGGGCTCGTGGTCGTGGCCTGGACTGGCCGCCACCATCGGCAGGTTCGACGCCGACTTCGAGGTCGTCGGCCCGGCCGAGCTCAAGGACGCCTTCGCGCACCTGGCCCGCCGCTACGCCAACGCCGCAACCGACAGACCCGCCACACCGCCCTCGATCCCATGAGCTGAGCCATCCCCCTTCGAAGTGACCTGTCCATGTGACGGGCCGAGTGCAGCGCTGATCATTACGCTCCCACGTGGAAGGGCGAATTAAATCAAGCACTTGACTTAAAATGGCCACCCGGGTTAACTGGCCGCTGCGGCAGTTCAGACCGGAGGAGGTCGTGGTGAACCGAAGGGCTGACCGGCAGGTGCTGAGCTGCCGGATTCCGATTGAGCCGGCTGCGGAGTGGGCGTGGGTCCGGCGGTGCCCCGTGGCCCGGGTGAAGCCGGCCGGCGGAGATGCGGAGGAGCTGCGTCCCCTTGACGGGCCGGCCGCCGGCGGGCTCCGCGACGTCCCGGTGCGGTGGTGAGCATGGCCGTCCGGGCTGAGCGGGTCAACGCGACGCGAGAGCAGATCTTGGCGGCGGCGGAGCGGTTGTTCGCCGAGCACGGGGTGTTCGCGGTGTCCAACCGGCAGGTCAGCGAAGCCGCCGGGCAGGGCAACAACGCGGCTGTCGGCTACCACTTCGGCACGAAAGCGGACCTGGTGCGGGCGATCGCGCGCAAGAACGGCGAGCGGATCGAGGGGATACGCCGGCGGATGCTGGCCGAGGTCGGCGGCTCCACCGAGGTGCGGGACTGGGTGGCCTGCCTGGTGCGCCCGGTCACCGAGCATCTGGCGGCCATGGGGAACCCCACCTGGTTCGCCCGGTTCGGCGCCCAGGTGATGACCGATCCCGGACTGCGAGACATCATGATCGACGAGGCGCTCACCTCGCCCACGCTCGTGCAGATCCTGGATGGTCTGAACCGTTTCCTTCCCGCGCTGCCGGCCGAGGTACGGGCCGAGCGCAGTGCAATGGCCAGTCACCTGATGGTGCACATGTGCGCCGAATACGAACGCGCGCTGGCTGACGGCAGGCCGACCCCTCGTTCCAGCTGGCACTGCGTCGCGACCGGGCTGATCGACGCGATCGCCGGGCTGTGGGCGGCGCCCGTCACGCCGGATGATCACACCACCTGAGCAGGTTCGAAAGGAATCAAGCGATGACAGAAACGCTGAACCCGGCCGGGATTCCGGCGTTCCCGGGCACCAGGGCGGCGGGCTGCCCGTTCGATCCGCCGCCGGCGCTGCAGGGTCTGCAGGAACACGGCCCGCTGGTGAAGGTCAAGCTGTGGGACGACAGCACGCCATGGCTGGTGACCCGGTACGCCGAGCAGCGGACCCTGCTGGCCGACCCGAGGGTCAGCGCCGACATCACCCGCCCTGGTTACCCGAGCCAGGCCCCGTACAACGGCGGTTCCCTGAGCTTCATCCTGATGGACGATCCCGAACACGCCCGGCTGCGGCGGATGGTGACGGCGCCGTTCACCATCAAGCGGGTGGAGGCCATGCGCCCGGTCGTGCAGAAGATCGTGGACGACCTCATCGACGACCTGCTGGCCGGTCCCAAGCCCGTCGACCTGGTCGAGGCGTTCGCCCTGCCGGTGCCCTCGCTGGTGATCTGCGAGCTGCTCGGCGTGCCGTACACCGACCACGACTTCTTCCAGGACAACAGCAAGACCATCATCAAGCGCAGTGCGACGCCCGAGCAGCGGGCCGCCGCCGGTGGCCGGCTGGCGGCGTATCTGGACGAACTGGTGGGCCGCAAACTGGACGATCCCCAAGACGACCTGCTTTCCCAGCTGGCCGTACGGGTCAAGGCCGGCGAGATGTCCCGGCAGGAAGCCGCCCAGATGGGTGTGCTCCTGCTCATCGCCGGGCACGAGACCACCGCGAACATGATCGCCCTCGGCACGCTGGCTCTGCTGCGGCACCCCGGTCAGCTGGCCCTCCTGCGCGAGAGTGACGATCCGAAGCTGGTCGCCGGAGCGGTGGAGGAGCTGCTCCGCTACCTCAACATCACCCACAGCGGGCGCCGCCGGGTCGCACTGGCGGACATCGAGATCGCCGGCCAGGTCATCCGGGCGGGCGACGGGCTGATCATGCCCAACGACATCGCCAACCGTGATGCCACGGCCTTCGCCGACCCCGACGAACTGAACATCCGCCGCGACGCCCGCCGCCACGTGGCCTTCGGGTTCGGAGTGCACCAGTGCCTGGGCCAGCCGCTGGCCCGGATGGAGCTACAGGTCGTCTACAGCACCCTTTACCGGCGCATCCCCACATTGCGTCTGGCGACGGATCTGGACCAGATCTCGTTCAAACACGACGGGCAGGTCTACGGCGTCTACGAGCTCCCGCTGACCTGGTGACGTCGCCGCCAGTCGCCGCCATCCGTATCGACAGCGTTCAAGAGGGACTCATGAAGATAACCATCGACCAGGACAAGTGCGTCTCTTCCGGGCAGTGCGTGACGGCCGCCATGGACGTGTTCGACCAGCGCGATGAGGACGGCATCGTGCTGCTCCTCAACCCCGCCCCACCCGCCGAGCTCGCCGACGACGTCCGGCAGGCAGCGGCCGTATGCCCGGCGCTGGCCATCCACGTCACGGAATAACGAACCAGCACGATCCACCGCTTCGCACACCGCGCGTCACCCTCAGGCCCTTCATCGCTTCACCATTGGGAGCCCTCGACCCCGCGACGCGTCACGACGCCTCCTGAACCGCCGGCCGCGTCGCCGGCCGTCCGAACGACCGGCGGTGGTAGACCACCAGCGCGAGCGCCGCCGTCATGCACGCCAGCGCGACTGCGGCCATCACCCAGCCGTATCCCACGACCTGGGCCAGGGCGATCGCACCGAGAGGGGCCAGCGCCTTGTCGGCGACCGAGAACATCGCGATGCGGCCGGACAGGGTGGCGTAGGCGACGGTGCCGTACCGCTCCGCCAGCAGGTGCGGCAAGGTGATGGTGGCGACGCCGAAGCCGATCCCGAACAACAGCACACAACCGACCGCGCCCGCCGCCGTCTCACCGATCACCGGGAGCAGCAACGCGCCGGCGCTCTGCAGGGCGAAGATCGCCGCCGCGACGGGAGCGGCGGCCCACCGGCGGCGCAGCCCGGTGGTGACCAGGCGGCCGGTGACCGACAGCACGCCGAGCAGTCCGGCGACGGTGGCGGCGAAGATCGGCGGATGGCCGAGGTGCACCAGATACGTCACCAGCAGGACGGCGATCGTGGCCACCGCGCCGCTGTGCGCGGTGAAGGCGGCGGCCAGTATCCAGAACGGCCGCGCCCGCACGGCCGTCTTGACCAGGTCGGTGCGCCGGGCCGACCCGGCCGAGGCGGCGGCCGTCGTGATGGTGGGCCGGGGACGTCGCAGCGCCAGGGCGTGCAGCGGGATCGCCGCCGCGCCGTACCCCAGTCCCAGGATGATCAGGGCCTGGCGCCAGCCGTACTGCTGGAGGAGCAGGCCGCTCAGCGGCAGGAAGATCGAGGAGGCGAAGCCGGCGACGATGGTGACCGCCAGCAGCGCGTTCGCCCGCCCCCGATCGTGCCCGTCGAACCAGCCGACGATGACGGCGAAGGCGGGTTCGTACAGCACCATCGCCGAGGCGACGCCGATGGCCAGGAACACCGCGTACAGCTGGGGCAGGCTGGTGACCCGGGACCAGCCGAGTACGGCCAGCGTGCCCAGGACCGACCCGGCGGTCATCAGCCCGCGGCCACCGTGGGCGTCCAGCAGGCGGCCGACCAGCGGTGCGCACAGCGCGGTGGTCAGCACCGCCAGTGTGAGCGCGGCGGCCACCTGCGGTCCGCTCGCGTCCAGGTTGTGTCGCATGGGGGAGAGGAAGACGGAGAAGGCGTAGTAGAGCACGCCGTAGCCGATGGTCTGGGTGAGACCGAGGGCGGCGACGACCCGCCGTCCGTGACCGCGGCCCTCGGCACCGACGGCGGAGCTCACGAGGCGGCCCCCGTCACTCATGGCTCACTTCTCCTCACAGGCCTGGCAGTCGGCGATCATCAATTGGTTAGGTACCCATTTGATGAGGCCCTTGCGGCAATGCGGATATTTCCCGTATTTGCGCCTGTTTGGCCTGCGAAGACGCACCGGGGGGTCTGTGCCTTGGGATCCCGCGTTCCGTCCCAGCCACGAGCGGGTCCGCGACGATCGGCCGAGAGCGGTGCGTCAGGCGAGGCCCGCGTCGTGTGCGAGCAGGGCGATCTGGGTCCGGTTGTCGAGGCCGAGTTTGCCGAGGATATGGGAGACGTGGGCCTTCACCGTGGCCACGGTCATGAAGAGCTCCGCGGCGATCTCGGCATTGGTCCGGCCCTGGGCCACGGCGACGACCACCTCGTTCTCCCGCGGGCTGAGGATGGCCAGCGCGGCGCGGGACTGCTGGTACGCGCCGGCCTGGACGGCCGCGCGGTCCATCAGCCGCCGGGTGATGCGGGGGGACAGAATCGGGTCGCCGGCGGCGACCTGGCGGACCGCGTCGACGATCCGCGCCGGCGGGGTGTCCTTGAGCAGGAAGCCGCTGGCGCCGGCACGCAGGGCATGCAGAATGTTCTCGTCGGTGTCGAAGGTGGTCAGCACGATGACCTCCGGCGGATTTCGCCGGTCCCGCAGCCTGCGGGTGGCGGTGATGCCGTCCACCCGTGGCATCCGAAGATCCATGAGCACGACGTCGGGGGCGTGCGCGTCGGCGGCCGCGGGCACCTCGTCGCCGTCGGCGGCCTCGCCCACCACGGCGATGCCGTGGATCCCGTCGAGCATCATGGACAGTCCGGCGCGAACCAGGGCGTCGTCGTCGACCAGGAGCACGCGCAGCGGACGGTTCACGCCGGCCATGGTATCCAGGCGTGCAGACGGAACCCGGCGGCGGTCACCTCATGGTCGAGCCGTCCGCCGGCGAGTTGCACCCGTTCGGTCAGCCCGGCCAGGCCGGTACCGGAGCCGGGCGTGATCGGCGAGGAGGCCCGATCCGTGGGCAGCGGATTGCGGATGTCGATCACGAGCCGGGCACCGGGACGGCCCTCCAGCACCACCTGGACCGGCTGGCCCGCGGCGTGCTTCCGGGCGTTGGTCAGTCCCTCCTGTACGACGCGGTAGACGGTACGACCGGCGGCGGCGGGCAGGGCGGCCGGATCGATCACCTCGTCCCGCAACCGCACCTGCCCTCCCGCGTCGCGTGACTCGTCGACCAGCCGGGAGAGGTCGGCCAGTACGGGCTGCGGCCATCCGTCGGAATCGGCGTCGTCCTCGTCGCGCAACAGGGTGATCACTTCGCGGAGTTCGTCGAGCGCCTGGTGCACGCCGGCGCGGATCACACCGGCGGCGCGGGAGAGCTGCTCGGGCGGGGAGTCGGGGCGATACTCCAGCGCACCCGCGTACGTCGCCAGCAGGGACAGCCGATGGGCCAGCACGTCGTGCATCTCCCGGGCTATCCGCGTGCGTTCCAGGATCCGCGCTTCGGCCACCCGCCGCCCCTGTTCGGCCTCGGCACGCCGGGCGCGTTCGCGCAGCGAGGTGACGAGCGCGCGGCGTGCCTGGGACAGCGCCCCCCAGCCGACCAGCGCGCCGTACCCGGCGGTGATCAGGGCCAGCCACCAGCCGAAGGCGATCCCTCCGTTGGGCCGCCATCCGGCCTGCACCGCGTGCGCCGCGATCCCCGCCACGGCCACCGCGACCGCGACCGGAAACCCCCGCACCTGAGCGACCCGCAGGGCGCCCAGGGTCGCCGGCGGGGTGGCCGCCGGGGACACCACCGCCAGTACGGCGAGCGCCAGCCCGCCGATGACCGGCCACCGCAGCAGAGCAGGCGCCACGGCGCATCCCAGCACCCCGACGGCGATGTCAAGGGCCAGCAGCCCGCCCGCCTGGCCCCCGTCGGACCAGCCCCAGATCGTCAACGTGACCAGGGCGCCCATCCCGAGGATCAGGCCGGCCACGCCGAGCGCCCGGTGGCCACTCCGGCGCCCGGGTGTCTCCTCCGCGTCGCAGTAGATCTCGCCGTTCACCGGCCAAGAGTAGCTCCGGGCTGAGCAGCGCGGACACCTACCAAAGTCGGTGCCCGGCCCCACCACGGTCGAACTCGCGGCGGCCACGCGCCCGATGCGGCGGCAGCGGTTCTGGGGCGAGGCTGCTGAGCGTGAACGAGACGGGGATTCGGCAGATCTGCCCCGTCCGCCGATGAGAGGGGAACACATGTCCAGCGGAACCACTCCCACCCGTGCGGTGTCGGGGCGCGTCCGCCCAGCCGTCACCCGGCGGGCGCTGGCGGTGGCCGGTGCGGCGGCTGCGGCTCTCGCCCTTTGGGCGCTGGCCGGTCCGGTGGCCGGAATCGACCTGACCGTACGAACCGGCGGAGCGGTTCAGGTGGTCGGTCCCGGTGCGGTCGCCGCGGCGAGCCTGGTCGCCGGGCTGGCGGGGTGGGCGCTGCTCGCCGTACTGGAACGGTTCCTCAAACGCCCGGGACGGACCTGGACGATCATCGCGGTCATCGTGGCGGCACTGTCCGTGCTCGGGCCGCTCGGCGGCGCCGTCGGCACTCCGGGCATGATGACACTGGCCGGTCTGCACCTGATCGTCGCGGTGGTGCTCATCCCCGGCCTGGGACGTTCGACGCGCATGCCTCCACCCGCGGCCGCGGTCTGATCACCGCCCCGACGCCCACCATGTCAGGACGCCGCTGCGCGCCTGCGGAAGCGCCGGCTCCGCGAGGTCGTACCCGCCGATTTGACAAAGCTGATTGCCGGAACGGCAAGATGGCGGATGGATGATGACGACGTCGCAAGCGTGCTGACCGGGGTGGGTGCGCGGCTACGGGCGCTGCGGCGGCAACAGGGCACCACGCTGTCCCAGCTGAGCGAGACGACCGGGATCTCGCTCAGCACCCTGTCACGCCTGGAGTCGGGACTGCGCAAACCGACCCTGGAGCTCCTGCTGCCGCTGTCCAGAGTCTTCAACGTGCCACTCGACGAGCTGGTCGGCGCACCGGTCACCGGCGACCCGCGCATCCATCCGCGTCCCTTCATCCGAGACGGGCGGACCTTCGTGCCGCTGACCCGCCACCTCGGTGGCCTGCGCGCCTACAAGCAGATCATTCCGCCCAGCAAGCCGACGGGTGCACGACTCGAGCAGCGAACGCACGAGGGGTACGAGTGGCTCTACATCCTGTCCGGCCGGCTGCTGCTCGCCCTGGGCGAGAACGACCTGATCCTCACCGCCGGCGAGGCCGCCGAATTCGACACCCACGTCCCGCACGGCATCGCCAACCCCGGCCCGCATCCCACCGAACTGCTCGTCCTGTACGGCCCGCAGGGCGAACGAATGCATGTGCGCGCCCGGCCCACCGGCAGGTGACCCCGCCCTGGCCCGGGTTTGCCGGACCACGTCCACAGCAGGAGGGCCGAAATCCAGTGGTAGGGCCGGCGGAGGCGATGGCACACTCCACGGATGACTGCAACCCGCGTTGATCTGTTGAACCGCCAGCTCGACATCGCCTGGGCGCTGTTCGAGTACCACCTGAAAGACCTCGACGATTCCGAGTGTCTGTGGGAACCGGCACCGAACTGCTGGACCGTACGGCAGGACGGCCTCGGCCGCTGGATCGCCGACTGGGAGGTGCCGGAGCCGGATCCGGTGCCGACTCTCTCGATCGGCTGGCTGACCTGGCACATCGGCTTCTGGTGGACGACCACGCTCGAACACTGCTTCGGGGAGGCCGGAGCACCTCCGCGCGAAGAGATCACTTGGCCGGGCACCGCCGCGGGCGCGGCGGAATGGCTGCGCGGGCTGAAGGACGACTGGCGGGCGAGGCTGCTGAACTTCAGCGATGCCGACCTCGACTCCGCCGACCGGACCGCCGGTTGTGGGGACAGGACGAAACACTGGTGAACGTGGCGGGCTGGGTCAACGTCGAGCTGACCAAGAACGTCGCCGAGATCGGCATCGTGCGCCACCTGTACGCGGCGCGGAGGAGTGAGCCCGGCGATACTTCGTCGTGAGCACGTGACACGCCCAGATGCTGAAGCAGGCCGCTTCAGGTACCGTTCGCGGTCGCCCGGCCGGACCCGCTCGCCGGTGTGGACGTACCCGGTTCTCGGGTGCGTCCACACCGGTGCAGTTCCGGCTGTGCATCCCAGGTGCGGAGAGCCGGTGCACGCCGTAGAAGGCCATCGGGCTCGCTCACTCCCGGCTGCCGGCTCACGCCGGGCAGGTCAGAGCTTGCTGAACCACTGCCGGGCGCCCTCGGCGTCGCCGGCGCCGAGGGCGACCATCAGGGCGATCCGGGCCTTGGCGGCCGCGAGGCCGCCCGCGCCGATGGCGCCGACGCCGGCGGCGAGGCCGTCGGTACCGGACCGCACTTCCTGCAGGGGCACGTCGCGGGTGCGGCATCGGGAGGCGATGACCACGGGAATGCCCCACTCGGTGAGGTCGCTGATCGCCGTGAAGAGGCTGACCGGCACATTGGCCATGCCGGTGCCCTCCAGCACGACACCGCGGGCGCCGGCGTCCACCACGGCCGTGAGCAGGGTGGCGTCGATGCCGGGATAGGTCTTGATCAACGCGACGTCGGACTCGGGTTCGCCGAGGGGCTCGGGCGGGCGGGGCGGTGCCGTACCCAGCGTCTCCACCCGCCCGGCCACGACCCTGCCGATGGCGGGAAACGGGGCCGAGGAGAACGCGGCGACGCCGGTGGCGTCGACCTTGGTGACCCAGCGGGAGGCGTGCAGCTCGTCGTTGACGCACACCACGGTCCCCATCTGGCGCAACCGCGGATCGGTCGCGGCGGCGATGGCGGAGGCCAGGTTGCGGGGGCCGTCGGGGGACAGCTCGTCCGGGCGTCGCATGGCGCCGGTGAACACGATCCCGCCCCGCGAAGCCGCCGGGCCGGCGAGCAGGTCCGTCAGGAAGGCGGTCTCCTCGATGGTGTCGGTTCCATGGGTGACCACGACCCCGTCGAATCCCTCGTCCAGGATCGCCGAGCGCACCCGCCGGGCCAGGGCCAGCATGGTCGCCGGGGACATGTCCCAGCTCGGCTCCGCGGTGACGTCCTCGACCGTCACGTCCGCGACGAGCTGCTCCTGGGGGAGCAGGGCCAGGAGATCGGCACCGGAGAGGACCACCGGCCGGCCGTCGCGGTGGGCGTAGGCGATGGTGTCCTTGGTCGCGAGCAGCAGCACGCGTGAGACCACGGTGTTTTCCTTCGGATCGGCAGGTGGGGGAGGATCAGCGCACGTCGAGAAGCAGCGGCAGCAGGAGCAGCCAGAAGAGCGCCACGGCAAGAAGACCGGCCGCTTCGCGACGAACACGTACGGCGGTGGCCGACATGCGCCGCCGCGCGAGCGTGCGGTTCGGCGGCACCGGCGCGCTTTCGGTGCCGCCGCGGGTGCTCGGCGGGCGCACGGTGGTGTTCATGGTGGTGTTCAACGGGCTTCGTCGATGGAGTCGGAGCGCTGCTCCAGCCGTTCGATCCGCGCGATGAGCGGCTGGAGTTGCTGATGCACCGCCGCCGCCAGCGCCTGCGCGGGATCCGCTGTCGCGCTGGTGGACATCTGGCCGCGCAGGTGGACGTAGCCCGCCAGGGCCGCCGTCACAGCCCGGCGCGTCAGCCGGGGTTCGGCGCCCAGCGCCCGCAGCACCTGCCCGGCGATACCGTCGGGCTCCGTGACCAGCCCGAGCAGCAGATGCTCGCAGCCCACGTAATTGTGCCCCAGCGATACCGCCTCGGTCGCGGTGAGTTCGAGCGCGCCGGTGGCGGGACCGCTGAAGTGCTGCGACGAGTTCCCACCGGCCCCGCCCGCCTCGGCGTCCGCCCGTCGCGCGAGGTCACGCTGGATCTGGGCGGGATCGATCTCGGCAGCCCGAAGCACGTGCAGCGCCAGGTTGTCGCCCTCGGCCACCATGCCCGCGAGCAGGTGACCGGTTCCGACGTTCGGTGCGGCGTCGGCACGCGCCCGGTCGATCGCCAGCTTGACGACGGCGCGGGCGCGGGGAGTGAACAACGGCAGCTGTTCGCTCAGATCCTCGGCTGTCAGCTCGTTCAGGGCGGTCTGGCGGATGGCGGTGACCCGGCGCACCGCCTGTTCCAAAGCTCGTTGGCAGATCGCGGACACGGGGACTCCGGTGTCCTTGACCGCCTCCGCCAGCTCGTCCGGCAGATAGACGTTGATCTTCGGCATGCCGTCGCGCCCTCTCTTGGGGTTATCAGGGGGTTACTAGATACTTATACCCCCAGAGGGGGTAGGTTCGCTAGGTCTGATAACCCCACCGGTGCCCGGAAGTGTCCGGCCCACCCCGCGCTGCGGGCGCGGGTTGCCGCGGCGACCAACAAGGTCGAGTGAGGACGGCGAGGGCGCGGCGGTTGTCGTCGTCATCGGTGATCCTTGATGAGGGTGAGGAAGAAGGTCCGGACGTCCTCGGCAAGCAGCTCCGGCACCTCCATCGCGGCGAAGTGGCCACCGCGCTCGAACTCCGACCAGTGCTTGATGTCGTACAGCCGCTCGGCCAGCGGTCGCACCGACTGCGTGATGTCGTGCGCGAACACCGCCACGCCAACCGGTACCGGGCACGGCTCGATCCGCCGCGGAGCATCGTGGTGCAGCCGCGCCGAGGAAGCCGCGGTGGCGGTCAGCCAGTACAGCGAGATGTCGGTGAGCATCCGCTCGTCACTGATCTGCGAGCGAGGGTCGGTCCACTGTGCGAAGCGCTCGGCGATCCAGACCAGCTGGCCGACCGGCGAGTCGGTCAGCGCGTAGCCGATGGTCTGCGGAGTGAGGGCCTGCAGGGCCTGGAACGGCGGACGATTCGCCATCAGCTGCCTGACCTTGTCCAGCCGAGCTTCATCCGTTGCGGACAGTTCAAGGCCGGCGTCCGGGACCGGCCGGGTCGGCAGGTAGTTGACGTGCACCCCGACGACCTGCTCGGGTGCCACCGCGCCGAGCGCCGTTGAGATACCCGAGCCGAAGTCGCCGCCCTGCGCGCCATAGCGCTCGTATCCGAGACGGCGCATCAGCTCAGCCCAGGCCCGCGCGATCCGGATGATGTCCCAGCCGCGCTCGTGGGTCGGCCCGGAGAAGCCGTAACCCGGGATGGACGGAATCACCAGGTGGAAGTCGCGCGACAGCGGCTCGATCACGTCGAGGAACTCCAGGAACGAGCCGGGCCAGCCGTGGGTGAGGATCAGCGCGAGCGCGTCCGGTTTCGAAGACCGGACGTGGACGAAGTGGATGTTCTGGCCGTCGATCTCGGTGGTGAAGTGCGGAAGCTCGTTGAGCTTGGCCTCGTGCTCGCGCCAGTTGTAGCCGGTGCGCCAGTATTCGGCCAGTTCCTTGAGTCGCGCCAGCGGGAAACCGTAGTCCCACCCGGCGTCGGCGACTTCGTTGGGCCAGCGGGTGCGGGAGAGCCGGTCGGCCAGGTCGTCGAGGTCGGCCTGGGGGATGTCGATGCGGAACGGCTTGATCATGGTCTTAACTCCAGGGGATTCATTCGGCGTCCGTTCGGACGACAAGCTGCGCGGTGAGCCTCGACGTGGATCTGCACGCGGCCCGGGTGATCTGCGCATGATCGTTACGTCCTTCGATGGGTTGTATGTCGGGATTCTAGATCTGCACGAGCACAACCGTCAACATTCCAACTAATTCTGAGGCAACCATCATCGGGGCAACTATCAGACTGCTAGCATCACGCCAGGAGGTGAGGCTCGTGCCCGAACAGGTAGGGAACGTCGTCGACGATGAGTCCGGCCCGTTGCATGCGACCACCGGCCACCTGCTGCGCCGCGTGTTCGCCGCTGTCACCGCCCATGCCGTGCAGGATGGGTCACAGTCGCGCGAGTTCGTGGTGCTCGACGTCCTCGCCGACGAGGACGCCCCCTCACAGCAGGATCTCGCCCACCGGCTCGGCATCAACCGTACGATCATGGTCAGGTTGCTGGATCGGCTCCAGGCGGCGGGCCATGTCATCCGCACCCGCAACCCGGCCAACCGCCGCACCTACGTGCTGTCGCTGACCGAGGCGGGCCGTACCGCACTGGACGGCATGCGCCACGCCGTCGCCGACCGCGACGCCCGGCTCACCAACGCCCTGACCACACCCGAACGGCGGCGCCTCACCGCGCTGCTGACCAAGCTCGTCGCCGACGACGGGCCATCCGCCATCCACAGCATCGAGCACCTGATCGCCCAAGCCCACTACCGGCTGCGCCGCCTCGGGGATCACCAGCTCGCACCATATGACCTGCGCACCCGCCACTTCGCCTTGCTGCCCGCCCTGGACAGGCTCGCCCCCTGCCCGCAAGAGCAACTGGCCCGATACCTGCACCTCACCGAACCGGCCACCGCGTCACTCATCGAAGAACTGGTGACGGCCGGCATCGTGTCCCGCGGCCAGGATCCGCACGACCGACGCCGCTACGCCCTACAGCTCACCGACCTCGGCCGCGCCCGCATCCCGGCGGTGCGTGAAGCCCTGGAGAGCATCGAGCGCGACGTCGACGACATCCTCGGCCGGGACGGCGCGCAAGAACTTCGCACCCTTCTCACCAAGCTCCTGCCGTAGGACGGATCGGCACGCCCGCCATATCTTCCACCGACAGGGCCGGCGCCTCTGCCGTCAGCACGAAGTCAATCGGCGGACCGCGGTAGCTCGTCGCCCGCTCCGCCGAGGCGGCGTCGGCCTTGGCGTGGGACTCACGCGCCGAAACCGCCTGGCTGGGAATCCCTGGAGGACTCGTAGGGGGCCCTTTCGCGCAGGTCAAGCGCCGGTGTCGTGACGGTGACCCTGCGACAGCTGTTGCGCAAGGGACCGCGTTGACTCATCAAAGGTGCCCGCGTAGGTGAGTCAACGCGGTCCCTTGCGGGCATGACGCGACACCACATATCGTGCCGATGTATCAAGTCGATATATCGGGCCGACGGTTTGCCGTAGCCCGGCTCACCCGGGAGCTGTGATGAGGCGGATCGACTACGACACGGAGCAGTACCAGGACTACGCGCGTGGCCGTGCGCTCACCGAGCAGCAGTCGCAGGCATGGATCAGCGCCTTCGGAGCGGTGCTGCCCGAGCGGCGTCCGCTGGCGGGGCTGGACGTCGGCTCAGGGACCGGCAGGTTCACCCCCGCGCTGGCGCGAGCGTTCGGGCCGGTCACCGGCGTCGAGCCATCGGTTCGCATGCGCGAGATAGCGCAGGCGCAGTCCCGGCATCCCGATGTGCGGTATCTGGCAGGCTCCGCCGAGGACATGCCGGTGCCGTCCGGCAGCGCCGACTACGCTCTCATGTTCTTGTCCTGGCACCACGTCCAGGACAAGCCGCGGGCGGCCCGGGAGTTGGCCAGGGTGCTCAGGCCCGGCGGGCGGCTGCTACTGCGCGCGAATTTCAGCGACCACCATCCCAGGCCGTGGTGGCTGGAGCACTTCCCCCGCGGCTTCGAGGCGGACGCCTCGCTGTTTCAGCCGCTGCACGAGGTCATCGCGATGTTCACGTCGGACGGCTGGCGCGTCGCCGGCTTCGGCACGGTTGCCCAGCCGTCCTCCGGCACCTGCGGTGACATGCTCGAACAGCTGCGCCTGCGCACCCTTTCGTTCTTCGCTCAGCTCGGTCCCGACGAGCTGGAGGCCGGGTTCCGCCGCCTGGAGCAGGCTGTCGCCGCGGATCCCGGGGCGCCGGCGCCTGTCTTTTCTGAGCCGCTGCTCACGCTCGAACGGCGCTAGCGATGCCAACGGCGCCTCAAAGGCGAATACAGCCGCGCGGAGTTGCAGAAGATCATCCGCGATGAGAGCGCGAACGCCGCACGGCGTGAGGCCACCGGGCACAAGCCCGCCGCCAAGATGCACCAGAACACGGCCGACGAGGCGCGCGAGATGCTGCGAAACGGCCACTACGGGCGTAACTCGCACAAGCACGTCTGGCGGTAGGGGGCGTGGCTGAGCTGGGGGCCTTGACCGTGCGTCTGGTGGGCGGCCCGCTGGACGGCATGACCCTGCCCAACCAGCCCCGTACCGACGACCCCGGCGCGTACATGATCGTGCCGGGCCAGAGCTATCGGGCGATCTACGAGCCGGACCCCGACCCGGCCGACCCAGCGATCTGGCGCTACCGGGGCGACATCGGCTGACCCGTCGACACCCCGGCACCACGGAGCCCCAGGCCGATCCCCTGGCCTGGGGCTCCTGCGCGTCCACCAGGAGGCGGGGTCACTGCAGCGCGAGAACGCCCACTTCACCACCCACGCCGGCGAAGCCTTCGGCCTGCCGTCGATCTGGCAGGCGATCCAGTGGTGTGGCGCCGGCCGGCTCGGCCACGGCGTCCGGATCATCGACGGCATCGCCTTCTCCTCCGGCGGCGAGGCCGAACGCTGAAAGCCTGAGCGTCAGGCGCCCCGGCGTACGTACTGGTTGTATTGGTGCGCGCTGAAAGCGAAAGACTGCGTCCCGACCTGCAGATGCAGGTAGACCAGCCTTATGTGCTTGCGGTCGGTGCGGGTGAGGTTTCCGAAGTTGGTGCCGTGGGAGCCGCAGCCGTTGGTGTCCGACCTCCAGGCGCTGGACCCGTCGGTTGAGTCGGTGTACACCCAGACAAACCGGGCCCTCACCGGAGCGTTGTCGCCGGGACAAATGTCGCGCACCGTGAAGTTCCGAACGACGACCCTCGTCCGGCTGGTGAAGTCGACGGTCGCCCGGACGGACCCGCCACCGAGGTCGCGGTAGGGGGGCACGCTGGCGGAGGCCACTCCGTCTCTCGCCTGCGCCGGGCTTGCCACCAGCAGCCCGCTCAATACTGCGATGCCCATCACGGCGCCCAGAATGCGTGTCTTCAACAGTCCTCCTGCAAGAGATGTTGCGGTTGGTTCGGTTGGCCGTGGAGCGTGCGCTTCAGCGCTTCAGCGCTTCAGCGCTTCAGCGCTTCAGCGCTTCAGCGCTTCCGCGTGGCCGGCGGGGGGATGTGCGAGGTATCGCCTCGTGGCGGATCGCGACGAAGAACGGCGATCGATGGTGCGGGGACCGCCCTGCCTGAGCGTCAGGTCTCGAAGGTGAACGTCCCGCGCAGGACGGTGCCTCGCCCGCTCCAGTAGCTCTCGTAAGCGGCCCGGTAGGTGACGTTGTCGAAGCCGGGGAGCACCGCACAGGTGGCGCCGGGGTGCCGGATGTTGTCGTCTCTGATGACGATGGGCTTTCCGATCACACCCGGGCGGGTCAGGGTCACCTCCACCCAGGCTGTCCCTGTGGTGTCATCCGCCCGGACGCACAGCTCGTTCGTGGGATCGGCGTAGCGGACGATCCCGTCTCCGACATCCCGGTGAAAACTCGCCGCCAAGGCCGGTTGCGCGAGAATGACGCTCGCCACCGCGACAGCGACGCCGACGGTGACCGTTTTGATCGGGTTCATCGTTCTTCCTTTTCTCTCACGGAGATCAGCCCTCCGGAGCGCCTGGCGCCAGGGGGTGGAATACGGCCTCCAACGAGGCTTCGTCTAGTCACTGCGGTTGGTGCGCAGAAGCTTCACGTTGGTGACCTTGACCTGGTAGCTGCCGCCACCGGCGACGTCGGTGATCTTCGCCCGCGCTCGGAAGGTGTCGGCGGTCTGGTCCCACACGACGGTGGCGCAGCGTTTGACCTGGGTGCCGTAGCACTTTCAAACCCAATCGCTTGTTGCGGACGCGGGCGACGGGGTGATGAGGATCGACGCGCCAAGCGCCGCGGCGACCAACGCGCCGGTGGTGCGGAACATGTGACTCTTCTTTCTCTGGCCTCGCCCACAGACCTTAAGATCGTCGCGGGCTTCGGACTTTGTCATTCATGCAGAGAAATTTGTCAGTAGTGCACCGCCACACGTTGACTCCGCATCAGGCGAGCGCCCTGCGTGTGCCCGTCGAAGCCGTAAGGAGCTTCTGCGCCCCGCATAGCCACTCGTCGAGGACCTCTTCGACGGGAATGTCCTCGGGCCGCCAACGGGTGCATCACGAAATCTCCGGCATAGACAAGATCGGCCCGCAAGCAGCCAGGCAGCACACCACCAGTCTGCTCACCGAGCCGACCGCTGGATGACCTACGTGCCTAACATGCCTGACTGAGCATCAACCCGCTGACCAGCCTGAATGCTCAACAACCCAAGATAACGGCGGACGTCGAGGCCGGGGTTGAGGAACCTGGGAACAGCCGTTGGCAGGGCGACACCGAGCTGGACGGCGAAGCCGAGCCTGTTGTGATCTCTGCGCTTGCTCTCGATCGCCTCTCGGTCCGCGTCATCGAGGAAGAAGTACTTCTCCAGCTGCGTGTGGGCGCCCCCGGAAACGAAGCGAACCCAGCAGCCTGCTCATCCGACAAGAACTCGACCGGCACCGCGAACCTCCACCAGGTCTATGACAAGACCTCCGAAGGTTCTGGCAACGATCACTGACCGGTCAAACCAGGAATCACCAGGACAAACGCTTAGCGCACGATCCGGTTCCGATGTTCCTCAGACCCCCTGCCCGTGCTGGGTCGACGGGCAGGTACGCGCTCATCGCGGCATGTGCGATCGTGCGGGTCAATGGTCATCGTCTCCAGAACAGGAGATGAGTGACTCCGCTGGGACTCGGTACTGTCTCAAGGTGGAAGCGGTCGAGCAGATCGGTGTGGCTCTCCCACAGCCGTTCGCCTCGACCGAGGTCGACGGGCGCGACGGCGATGTGCATCGTGTCGACCAGGCCGGCCTCGATGAACTCGCGGACGGTGGCGACTCCGCCGCCGAGGCGCACGTCCCGGCCGTCGGCGGCCCGCTTCGCGCGTGCCAGCGCCTCGGCTGGTGTCGCGTCGAGGAAATGGAAGGTGGTGTCGGCCAGGGTGAAGGACGGGCGTTCGTGGTGGGTGAGCACGAAGACCGGTGTGTGGAACGGCGGGGTGTCTCCCCACCATCCCTGCCACTCGTGGTTCTCCCAAGGGCCACGCTGGGGGCCGAATTTGTTACGCCCCATGATCTCCGCTCCTATGTTGCGGGTGTGGTCGCGGGTCAAGTAGTCGTCCAGGCCGCGAGTGCCGCCGGGTTCGGTGCGGGTCACCCAACTGGCGGTCGCGCCCGCCCAGGACCACAGGGGGGTGGGGTCTGCGTGGCCGAAGGGCCGGTCCAAGCTCTGCCCCTCACCGGCACCGAACCCGTCCCGCGACACGTTGAAACACTGCACCCTCAACAGCTGCGACATGCATCCTCCTTTGGGAGCTGACAAGCGACTTCTAACGGAACGCTCAGGCCAGGCGCCCCTTCGGGGAGGTAGTCGGAACAGCGGGGAGATTCTTGCGGCCCGGTACCGCAAGGATGCGCCACCGGCGCCTCCCGGCTCGCATTCCACCAGGTAGTAGCCGCTTGAGTGCTCCTCGGGTTCAGCCCGTACCTCGCTCGTCGCGCTGCTGCCGGACGCCGCCACCGGCCTAATGACCGACCACTCGACCAACCGATCAAGGAGGCACAGCATGCTGGTTCAGCCGTGGGACGCGAGCCTGGACGAAGCCGAATGGCAGGCCTGGATCGCCGAAGGCCACGATTTCGGCCAGCTGGCCGTCAACGGCCTGCCCGGCCACCCGCCCATGGTCGTGCCGACCCACTTCGCCTGCGACGGACGCGACCTGCTCATCCACCTCGCCCGGCCCAACCCGGTATGGGCGGCGATCGAACACGACCCAAACGTGATCTTCACCGTGATCGGCGACTACGCCTTCATCCCCGGCCCCTGGCGCGCCAAGGCCGGCACCCCGCCCAACGATGGCGTCCCCACCAGCTACTACGCGGCCGTCCAATTCACCTGCCGCGCGAGCATCATCGACGGCCCCGAGGCCAAAGCCGATCTGCTGCGCCGCCAGCTCGCCCACTTTCAGCCCGACGGCGACCATGCCGCCGTCGTGGTCGACGAACCTCCCTACGGCCGGTTGCTCCCCGGCATCCGCGGCCTGCGCCTGGAAGTAACCGACGTCCTGGCCAAGTTCAAATACGACGACCACAAGCCCATCGAGCACCGCGCCGCCGTCGCCGACCACCTCGCCGAACGCGCCCAGGGCCTCGACCTGCCCACCGCCCGCCAGCAGCGGCGGCGCACCGACCGCATCGGCCCCTGGACACCCTGACCACCTGCCAGCCCGCACGCACGAAACGGAGTCCTGCCATGACCGTCTTCCGCCTCGCCGACGCTGTCGCCGACGCCTTCCCCGACACTCTCATCGCCCTGATCACCGCCACCGGCTTGCGCGGCCACGAGCCCTGGCCCGACACCCTGGCCGTCCTGGAGGAACTGGAGCAGCAACTCGCCGGCGGCGCCTGGCAGCCCGCCGACGAGACCGACCCCCGCATCGAGGCCTGGCACACCGCCTACCGATCCTTCGGCACCAACCCCCGCCGCATCCGGCCCAGCGTCGACGCGCTCGGCCGCCGCCTGGCCAAGAAGGGCACCCTGCCGCGCATCAACCCCGCCGTCGACTCCTACAACGCCGTCTCCGTCCGCCACGGTCTGCCCGCCGGCGCCTTCGACCTCGACCACGTCACCGGCGACGTCCTCATTCGCCACGCCGACGGTACCGAGGCCTTCACCCCGCTTGGCGAACCCGACACCGTCGAGAACCCCAAGCCGGGCGAGATCATCTACGCCGACGGCGCCGGTGTCCTGACCCGCCACTGGAACCACCGCGACGCCCACCGCACCCGCGTCACCGAGGACTCCACCCACGTCACGTTCGCCCTGGAAACCCTCCACGCCACCCGCGACGGCCACCTCCTCAAAACCGCCGCCGAGGAACTCCAGAGCCTGCTCACCGGGCACACCGAACAGACCGCCGTCCACTACCTCAGCCCGGCACAACCCGAGGCCACCACCTGAGACCCAGAGGCCTGACCGGCATCGGAGCGATATTCGCCCGGCTGAGGAGGCGGGCACGTCAAAGCGCCTGCGCCGGGCCTGGGTCTGGTCACGCTATGGGGGGTCAACGCACAGACCTCATGCCCCTCAGGATCGGCCATGACGACCCGGCTGACCCCGCGCCGGCCGATGTCGATTCGACTTGCTCCGCCGCGGGTGAAGCGCCGAAGTACCTGTCCGGCCTCCGCCGTTCCGAGCCGCGAGCGCGGTCGCGCGTTCCATATCACTCCAAGGGTAGTAGTTGACTTGTAGTACTCTATATAGAGTGGTATAAATGGCGACCCAGGAGAGACAGTGATCCGACAGAACCCCGCACGACGGGCGGCGCTCCTCGACGCGGCCATCGAGGTCCTGGCCCGCGACGGCGCGCGTGGACTGACCTTCCGCGCCGTCGACGTCGAGGCTCGGGTGCCCAACGGCACGGCCTCCAACTACTTCAGCAACCGCGACGACCTGCTCACCCAGGTGGGCCATCGTTTCTATGAGCGGCTGGAGCCGGAGCCGGGCGTGATGGCCGCCGTGCTGGAGGGTCCACGCGATCGCGACAGGGTCACCGAACTCATGCACGAGCTGGTGGCCCGTGTCAGCCACTTCCGCTCCGGATACCTGGCGCTGCTCGAACTGCGACTGGAGGCCACCCGCCGTCCGGAACTACGCCGCCTGCTCACCGAGCGCATCCGCGCCGACGTCGACACCAACATCAGCAACCACATGGCGTCCGGCCTGCCCGGCGACGCGACCACCGTGGTCCTGCTCTACCTGGCGCTGAACTGGCTCATCCTGGAGCGCCTCACCCTGCCCGACATCTTTCCCGAAGACCAGATCAACGATCTGGTCACCGACGTGGTCGAACGCATCCTGCCCGGTCCCGGGCGCTCGGCCTGACGCCGCCTCGCCCGGACGGCTTCCCGGAGGTCGTGCCGAATGTCCCGAGGTCAAGGCTCAGATCCTCGACGCGATGGGCAGGATCGGGATCTCGCCGGCCGCGGTGGCCAACGCCATTGCCTTCGCCATCCAGCAACCCGGACGGTGTCGACGTGGGTGACATCGTCGTCCGTCCCACCGCACAGGCTTGAGATCCGTTCGCCGTGACTAAGCCCGGAGGGGGAGAGCGGCGAGCGCGGCGACCAGGGGGGCGAGTTCCGGCTGCTCCTCCACCTGCCGCAGGGCGCGGGCCAGCGAGTCGTCGTGGGTTGGCCGCGCCCGTCGCAGCGCGGCCCGGCCGTCGGCGGTGAGCTCGGTGTAGATGCCTCGGCGATCGTCGGGACACAGGTACCGCTGCAGCAGTCCGCGCTGTTCGAGTCGGGTCACCAGCCGGGTGGTGGCCGACCGGCTCAGCACCACGGCTCCCGACAGCTGGTTCATCCGCAGGTAGAAACCGTCCTGCCGGGACAGCACGTCGAGCACGCCGTACTCGCTCACCGACAGGTCGTGCTCACGCTGCAGCGCCCGTTCGAGCGCGTCCTCGATCCGCGCGTGCAGCGCGGCCAGCGTGCGCCAGCCCTGCGCGCGGGCCTCGGCGGCGTCGTCATCGATCTCCACGGGCACACCACATCTCGTTTGCGAACAACCCCCAGCATGGGGCACTATTGCCCATGCAACATGACGCGTATGCAACTATCGCGGACGCTGCTTATTGCGCATGCTTCAGATCAGTCTACCGGGGAGGGCACTTGACCATAGCCGTGTTCACCGGCGGTCAACGCCTTCCCGCAGCCGGAGGTGGCACATGTCAACGAGCTTGACTTCGAGTGCGGAGCGGCCGGGGGACGACGCCTTGGGGGCGCCCGGGTCCCGGGTCTCTTTTGTCGTTCAGCGTGACGGCCGGGCGGCGACCGCCGAGGAGTTGGCGCCGCTCTCCTTCGCGGGCTACGCCCATTTCACCGCCATGCAGGTGCGTGGAGGCCAGGTCCGGGGCCTCGATCTCCATCTGGAGCGGCTGAGGTCCGCTTCGGTGGAGTTGTTCGGCCGGGCCTTGCCCGACGATCGCGTGCGGTCCTATCTGCGGGCGGCGCTGAAGGCCGGTCCGGCCGACCTCTCGCTGACGGCCACGATGTACTCTCCGGCGGGCGAGTTCACCGTGGCCGGGGCCGAGGTGGAGCCCGAGGTGCTGATCCGTACCGGACCGGCCGCGTCCGGCCCGGAGGGCCCGCTGGCGCTGGCGACGGTGGAGTACGAACGGGTCCTCCCCGCCGTGAAGCATGTCGGCGAGGTGGCCAAGACGTATTTCCTCCGTCAGGCCACCGACCAAGGCTTCGACGACGCCGCCTTCGTCGACCGCCGAGGTCGGCTCAGCGAGGCGTCGATCTGGAATCTGGCCTTCTGGGACGGCACCGCGGTGGTGTGGCCCGTGGCCGAGATGCTGACCGGGACCACGATGGGCATCGTCCGCCGGCGGCTGGATCGCCTTGGCGTCCCCCAGCGCGTCCAGGAGATCACGCTCGCCGATCTGCCCGCATTGGCCGGAGGTGTGGTCATGAACTCATGGACGCCGGGGGTCGCGGTCCATCGCATCGGCTCCGTGCCCTTGCCTGCCGCACCGTCGTTCGTGGAGTTGCTTCACCGGGCCTACCAGGCCGAACCGCTCACCTCGCCGTGAGAAGGTCCCGGCAGGCCGAGACCCTGAACGCGCCGGCTCACGCCGTCCGTCGTGAACGGGTCGGCGCCGTCTCGCGACACGATCCGCGGCCCCGGTCGGCGCTCCGGGGTCGGCGGCGTTCTAGCATGCACGGAGAGTCGAGTACGGAGGCCGTCGATGTCGGACGAGGGTGAGCTGCGGCATTTGCGGCGCTGTGTGGAGCTTGCGGCCGAGGCCCTGGAGAAGGGTGACGAGCCGTTCGGATCGGTGCTCGTCGGCGCGGACGGGACCGTCCTCGCCGAGGACCACAACCGCGTGGCCGCGGGTGACCGTACCCGGCACCCGGAGTTCGAGCTGGCGCGGTGGGCCGCGGCGAACATGACCCCGGCGGAACGCGCGGCGGCGACCGTCTTCACCTCGGGCGAGCACTGCCCGATGTGCGCCGCCGCGCACGGGTGGGTCGGGCTGGGCCGCATCGTCTACGTGAGCTCGTCCGAGCAGTTGTCGGGGTGGCTCGCCGAGCTGGGGGTTCCCGCGCCGCCGGTGCGGACGTTGCCGATCCGCGAGGTCGCGCCGTACGTCGTGGTCGAGGGTCCGGTCCCCGGCCTCGCGGAGCGGGTGCGCGATCTGCACCGCCGCTTCCACGGCTCATCGTGAGGCGGACGGTCATGCGGAAGCGGGCCGCCCGCAGCGTTCGGGTTGCTCGCGATGAACCCGCGCCAACCCTCGCCGCCTGAAGTAGTGACGTGTACGAACCGGGTGGTGTAACTTTCTGGGCCCTCCCCGAACAAAGGAGTTCGACGTGCCCGCAACCCCACAGGAGATCTTCGAACGTTACATCTGGGCCGGGAGCATGACCCGTGACTCCGCGGCGCTGGCCGAGATGTTCACCGCGGACGGCGTCTTCGAGGCGCCGCTCGTCCCGGCGGGACACCCCCTGGCGAGGCGGATGGAAGGGCGGGAGGAGATCCGCAGGGGAATGGCCGCCTACTACGAGTGCGCGACGGGCGACGATCGCCAGGTGGTCGTGGAGAAGTCCAGGTACGTCCTGCACGTCACCGCCGACCCCGACGTGTTCGTCGCCGAGATCGACACCGTGTTCGACGGGCGCGGGGAGGACACGACCATGTCGCTGGTGCAGATCTTCCGGCTCCGCGACGGGAAGATCGCCCTGCTGCGCGACTACTTCGCGCCGGAGCGGGCGATCTGAGCGGACTCTGACGACGGCCCTACGGCGGTTGGCCCTGTGCGACCAGGGCAGCGGCAGAATGAGGTGTCGGCGGGTCACGGCGTGGCGGACCTGCTCTGGGGTCATCGCCCGTGGGAGGCCGAGGCGCCGGCCGCGGGCGCGGATCCGGGTGCAATGGTCCACGGGATCTCTTGGTTGTTCGGTTGGCCGGAGTCGAGTGCTACCTGCGCGCAGCGGCGACCTTGGTCTCGTAGAGGGTTCGTGACGGACGTGATGCCGAGCCGTTGGCCGGCTGGTGATGCATCCCAACCGAGGTAGGCAGCCTCCGGGTGAGTCTCCCGAAGGGCCTGGTGAGCTCCCAGGGCGAGTTCGTCGCTCATGGCGATGATGAGCGCATTGGGGGAGAGCTGGGGTGCGAGTTCTCGCGCTGCCGCGACGCCGTCTCGCTGAGTGTTGCGAGCCACGACAGCGATCGGTGTACTCGTCCAGCTGAGCCCGGCCTGTTCGATGGCGGTGCGGTAGCCACGCAGACGGGCGTCGGTGACGGGAAACGGTGCGCGTGGCGGCAGATGGGCGCCGATCGTCGACATGTGCTCGCGGTTGCGATCGAGGGGGAATGAGATCACTACGGGTGTCCGGCCTTCGCGGAGTCCCTGGGAGGCGACCGCGAGGGCGGCCCGGTAGTCGTCCTGGGTGACACACGCGATCCCCTGGCGGGGTGGACCGCCCTGGATGACAGCGGGGCGGGGGTCGCCGTCGACTGCCGCCAGCACCGGATCATCCTCTGCGGTGGTCCACAACACGAAGCCGTCGACCGCCGCGGACAGCACACGACCGGCATCGGCGGTGTCGCCCCGCGTGGGGATGAACGTGAGGCCCCGGCCTTCCTCGACGCAGACCTCTGCGACCCCGGCCAGGAACTGTGCCGCTTGGGGATCGTCGAAGGCGTATGTGAGGTGCTCGCTGAAGACCACCCCGATCTGTTGCGTTCGACCGGATTTCAGCGCCCGGCCCACGGCATCGGGGCGGTACCCCAGCTCGCTGGCCGCGCGGTGCACGCGATCGCGAGTGGCAGCCGCGACCCGGGCAGGCCGGTTGAAGGCGTAGGAGGCGGTCATGGGTGACACCCCCGCACGAGCCGCCACATCCTTCAGCGTCACGCGTCTGCGGTTAGTCGGCATAGGACCATCCTATTTGTGTAACGTTACACATATGTCGACTGTGATCGCTCGCCCGGCCGGAGTGTTCCGTGCGGCACCATTCCTCGGCTTCGCGGGATTCGGTGCCTTCTGGGGGGTATGGGGTGCCACCCTTCCCCTGCTGCGAGCCCAAGCCGGTGTGAGCGATGCGCAGTTCGGCGTCGCACTGCTCCTCGTGGGCGCCGGAGCTCTGCCCACCATGCTGCTGACCGGGCGGCTCGTCGACGCGCTCGGGCTGCGGGTCGCCGGAGTACTGCTCGCACTGCTGGGCGTCATGGGCGTCGTGCTCTCCGTCGCCTCGGTGAGCTATGCCGCGTTGTGCGTCGGTTTCCTCGCGGTGGGAGCCAGTTCGGGAGCGGCTGATGTGGCGATCAACACGCTGGCGGCGACGGTCGAAAAGTGGACTGGACGCCCCGTCGTGGCCCGTTCGCACGCGGCGTTCTCCGCCACGGTCGCGGTCTCAAGCCTGGGCACCGGCGCGCTTGTCGCAATGACGGACAGCCTGCTGGTGGCCTTCGCCGTGGCCGCCGCAGTCGTCGTGGCTCTCGGTCTGGCCGTCGTCGCCGCGACGCGCTCGGCCCCCGCTCGGGACGCTGTCGCACCAGGGAGCCGGGATGCGCCGACGCACGCCGGTCGCGTGTCCTGGCGGATCGCCCTGCTCGCGATCGGTGCGATCGGCGCGCTGGCATTCGCGTCGGAGAACGCCTACCAGACCTGGGCTGCCGTCCTGCTGACCGACGCGTTCACCGCCTCGCCGGCGCTGGCCGCCGTCGCGCCGGCCGCGTTCGCCACCACGGCCGCACTGACCCGTCTCACCACCGCCACGATCACGTTACGCCGCCCGATCGCCACGCTGGTCGCGGCAAGCATGATCGCCACGACCGGAGGCGTCATAACGGCGTTCGCATCCACGCTGCCGCTCGCGCTGGTGGGCATCATCGCTGCCGCCGTAGGCACCTCGGCGCTCTTTCCCACTCTGCTGTCCTACGGGCTTCGACCCGTCCCCGACGAGTCACGGGGACGAGCCACGTCCGCCATCTCCACGGTCGCCTATCTCGGCTACCTCGCCGGCCCGGCATGTTTCGGCCTGCTCGCTGACGCCACCGGGGTGCAGAAGGCGTTTCTCGGCATCGCTGCCCTGACCGCCGTGCTCCTGGCAACGATCCCGGCACTGTCGGCACTCAAGCGAGCAGGGACCGTCCGCTCCCTCGACGACACGCCGTACTCGATCCGCACCTGACCGGCCCGGACACGCTGCGATCGTCACCGGAGCCGACGGCGGGCTCGGAGACACCATCGGCTGGGACCCGGTAGACGCCGGCCGGCGAAGGGGGGCGGCCCTTTTCTTGCCGGCCGGTCAGCGGCTCCAGTTGGATGTCGGCCTGCGCAGCTCTTCGGCGATGGTCAGCAGTTCGCGGTGGAAACGCCTCGTCACCCCCCCCTGGGCGCCGCCACCACCGAGCGGTAGAAGTCGCGGGCCTGCTCCAGGACCGCGTGGTGGTCGGCGAGGTCGGCGGTACGGGTGGCCGGATCGAAACGGCCGTGCCGGGCCACGAACTCCTCCAGTGTGTCGAGGAAGTCCAGGCACCAGCGGGCGTCAGCCGTACGGGCGACGCGCCGGCCGGCGACGTCGACGTACACCGGTGAGGTGTGGGCCAGCACCGACTGGTCGAGCGTGTTGGGGTGTCCCGGGCCGCGTGCCACGGCCGCGATCCAGGTCGGGCCGTTCCGCAGCTCCGTCGAGAAGCGCAACTCCGACACCGCGTGGAGCTCGGCGATGACCCCGTCCGGCCCGGTGACCGTCAGGTGGTCGGCGCCCGGCCCCTGCAAACGTGCGCGGATGTCGAGTTGCTCGCCCGCCGCCAGATCGAGGACGGCGCCGGGCCCCTGCCCGTTCACCTCCAGCGTGAGCCACGGCCCGTTGGTGACGGTCGTCCGGCCACCGCGGATCGCCTCCTTGAACGCCGCCACCGACAGTGGCTGATCGTCCAGATGGGCGTAGACGCGACCCCAGCCCGGCGGGTTGGACGCCGTGTCCAGGCGCGAGAACGACAGGAAGGTGTCGGTGCCGGCGGTGGCGGCGAGACGGAGCCCGCACGACAGCAGGCGATGGTAGAGGAACACCGCGCCCTCGTCGTCGAAGGGAGAGATGAGATCGACGGAGTCGACCAGCCCAAGCGCGGCGTCCGCGACCAGCTCACGGGCCTCCACCGAGCGCGGGCTCGTGAAGAAGCGGCCGGTGGAACCGTCGGCGGGGAACTCGGTGAACGCGGGATGGGCGTAACCGACCGTGGCGCCCAGTCCGCGGAGTTCCTGGCATGCGACGCTGTTCGGCGGCCAGTCATGCGGGTGGTCGGAGCGTTCGTGGCCGGTGTGGTACCGGGTCGGGGGTGCGCTCGGGCCCAGGGCGTGCACGTGTCCCAGCAGATCGTTGCGGTACTCCACGCCCATCTGGGCCACCGCCTCGCCGGTCGACCACGGCAGGTCGACGCCGGCGAACCCTTCGAGCATCTCCCGGTCGTAGATGAGCGAGGTCTGGCTGTTCGCGGCCACCAGGTTGACCAGGTGCAGCCCTTCACCGAGCTGCATCCGGGCGGCGTCGGCCGGGGTGCAGACGAGGTCGCCGCTGTAGTTCATGTGGACGTGCAGGTCACCGCCGTACCAGCCGTCGGCGGCGGGGTCGTGGACCCTGGCGGGGTCGCACCGCACGACGTGCGTCTCACCCGCGTCGGGACGCACGTCCATCTCGGCCCGCTCGAACTCGATGCCACGGGTGCACGCGACGTTCAACGGCCCGGCCGGCACCGCGAGCGTCAGGTCGTGGCCGTGGAAGAAGGGCCGGTGGTGGGCGTCCCACTTCGCCGGCACGCCTTCGGGGAACCAGGCCCCGCCACTGGGGTCGGTGACCGACCAGCGCGCGCAGCGGGGTGAGGACAGCTGGAGCCGGGCCCCGGGCGAGGTCTGGATCGCGCCCTCGACGCTGATGCTCTGGTCACCGTGGGTAATCGTGAACACGGGGGCGGCGCCGTCGAGCCGGACCGTCTCGACCTGGGCGCCGCGCGGTGGCACACGTACCTCGGCGCCGGCGACGGTGAGGGAGACGGCGGTGTCCAGCTCCGACTCGATGACGACGTCGATGTCGATCCCGTGGCCCGCGATCGCGGTCCTGGCGGGGCCGACGTCGGCGCGCGGTGTCCCGCCCTCGTCCACCCGGACCATGACGATGCCCGCCGGGACGTCGTCGCCGATCACCGCGCGGACGGCCTTCGGCCAGTTTCCGGTGGCCGCGAAGGCATCGTAGATCGGCCCGAAGAGTGAGAAACGAATCCATTTGAAGAGATCGATCTGGTCGTCGCCCCAGTCCCACCCGCGCTCGTCGCGGAGCCGCCGATAGTGGGCCAACGACTCGATCACCTCAGGGGGCAAACCCAGGGTCTCGGTCTCCTCGCAACACATGCTTCGAGCTTTTCACACGCTCCTGCCTCCCCCTTGGCGGCGTCCCGGGTTGCACACAGAGTGACGGGGTACGAAATCGAGTGAATCGTTCAGGGGGGAACGAAATGATCAAAATGCTTCACAAGATGGGCGTGCGATCGAATCTGATGTACATGGCGGGGGTCGCCTCCATCGGGTTGTCGGCCGCAGCCTGGATGGTTTCCAGGACCGGGGAGAACGCGGGAATCGACCGGGCCGACCGGTGGGGGATCTTCGTGGGGCAGTGGGCGCCCACGTTCTTCGCCATGGGGGTGGCGCTACGGATCGAGGAGACGCGCGCCGAGGTGCGCTCCGAGGAGGAGGAGAGCATGGACGGCTACCGCCGCGAAGCCACCAGGATGCCCTCCCGCGCCGGGGTCTGAGCCCGACCTTGGCCAATCGGTCCGCTGCCGGCCAGTCCTGCGGCGGACCTCCCATGTGCGAGACACCGAGCCGGATGGATGGCTCTAGTCGTGGGGCTTGGTGAAGCGTGCCTGGCGGGCGGCCTTGACGGGTTCGGAAAGCATACGGTTGATCAGGACGCTGCGTTTGGTGGCGCGGTCGCCTCCGACGACGTGATCCTTGCCCGCCATGAGGGCGTCGAAGCCCTGCCGTGCGACTTCGGCACGGCTGTTCTTCTTGGCTTCGGGGCCGAGCGCTGTGTTGTCCATGCCAGCGCGGGAGTGGAATTCGCTGTCGGTGGCGCCGGGCAGGAGGGCGGTGACGCTGACGCCGTGGTCCTTGAGTTCGTGGCGGAGGGTCTCAGCGAACATGAAGGTGAAGGCCCGCGAAGGGCCGTAGACGGTCTCGTAGGGAGTGGGCGTCGTGGCGGAGATCGATGAGGTGATCAGGATGCGGCCGCGGCGACGGTCGGCCATGTGGCGGGCCACGCGCTTGGCCAGGTGGACGACGGAGGTGACGTTGAGCGACAGGATGCTGAGTTCTTCGTCGAGGTCGGTGTCGAGGAAGGCTCCGCCCAGGCTGCGACCGGCGTTCAGGACGGCCGCCTCCACCGGCCGGCCGGTCCCTTCGGCTGCCTGCCAGACGTCCTCCACTCCCTCGTAATCGGCGAGGTCGGCCTGGACCGCGACAACGTGGGCGCCGTGCTGTTCGAAGTCGGCCATCACGCTATGGATCTTGTCACTGCGGCCGGTGGCCACAAGGTCGTAGCCGTTGCGGGCGAACAGCAGGGCCAGTTCGTAGCCGATCCCGGACGAGGCGCCGGTCACCAGCGCCAGTGGGCGACGGGAAGAGGCAGTGCTCATGGTGTACTCCTTTGGGCGATTTCCTCCCGTCGCAGCTCCGGCACCCGCCGGTACGTGCCACGCTCGGGCACCTCGGCCGAATCGAGGGCGACGGCGGCGCACCGTCTGCGCAGAAACTCGCTCAGATCCTCATTTCGGGCCATGTCTTTGACCCTGCCTGTCCCACCCCGCTGCCGCACAGGCCGGTAGAAGGGTCGCTTCGTTCGGGGAATTCGCTACCCATGCAGGTCAGCGCCATGCATCCGGCATAGGGTCGTGATCCTCTTGATCATCGTCTGGGCGCCGTGTCAGGCGGTGACGAGGTGTTCGGGCCGGTCGCGGCGGGTGTGGAGGTCCCAGTAGATCTGCGCGATGTCGTCCGGGGCGGCGTGCGGGACGCCTTCGGGGGCGGTCGCGCCGATGAAGAGGTTGATGGCGGGCGAAGGCAGCACGGCCGCGGCGACCGGCGACCGACCCCGACCTGGCGCATATTCGCCAAGGCCCGCATGCACGCCATCCACGTCACCAAGCTGCTGCGCGCCCTGCATCCCGGCCGAACGCCTGCAAGGGCCCGTTGCCCCCCGCCCAGGCGGCAGGGAAGCGTGGGCGATCGTTTGCCGGGGCTTTGGAGTGGCTTCACCTGGTGGACGGGCGTAACGCGAAGGATCTGACTCGCAATTACCGACAATAGGAGCATTGCGTGCGATTCCCCCTTCGCGGCGCGGTCGTCGCCGCGGCTATCGCCGTTCTCGGCGGCACCCAGGCGGTCGCCCAGGCCACGGCCGAGCCGACCCCCGCACAGCCGGATGGCGCGCAGACCGCAGGCCGTCACCGTGACGCCGTTGACGTACAGCTGCTGTCCATCACCGACTTCCACGGCTACATCCGCCCCCACACCGACGCCGCCAACGGCACCATCAAGGACGCCCAGGGCAACAGCATCGTGGTGGGCGGCGCGCCGTACATCTCGGCTCATCTCATGAACTTGCGTCAGGGCCGGCGCAACACCGTCACCTTCACCACAGGAGACAGTTTCAGCGGCTGGCCGCCGGAGGTGGCCAGACTGGCCGACGAGCCGACGATCGAGTTCCTGAACAAGATCGGTGTCGAGTTCTCCGCGGTGGGCAACCATGAGCTGGACATCTCGCTGGAGTTCCTGCGCGACCACATGGGCAAGGGCATCTGTTTCGGCACGCGCGGCCTGGACAGTTGCTTCCCCGATTCCGACGGGCGCCGTTTCAGGGGCGCGAAGTTCGACTTCTCGGCGGCCAACGTCACCCGCAAGGGCAGCACGCGGCCGGCGCTCAAGCCTTATGTGATCAAGTACTTCCAAGGCGTGCCGGTCGGGTTCATCAACCTGACGACCACGACGACGGTGGAGGGCTCGACGTCGTTCCAGCCGTCGCTGGACAACCTGCCGCTGGTGGAGACGGCCGACAAGTATGTGGCCGAGCTCAAGCGCCGCGGCGTCGAGGCGATCGTGGCGAACGTCCACGAGGGCGGTACGGCCGGCGACGTCTACGACCGGTGCAACGCCGACCCCACCGGCCCTGTGATCGACTTCGCCCGACAGGCCTCGGCCGAGATCGACGCGATCGTGACGGGGCACTGGCACGCGCCGTTCAACTGCGCGATCCCCGACCCGGAGGGCAACCCGCGCCCGGTCGTCGAGGCCGCCTTCCACGGCAAGCTGATCAACGAGCTCAATTTGAAGATCGACCGCGGCACCCGGGAGGTGATCAGGGAGGCGACGGTCTCCACGAACCATCCCGTCACCAGGGACGTGACCCCGGACCCCGCGATGGTCAAGCTGGTGGACCACTGGGTGGCGGCGGAGAAGCGCATCTCGGCCCGCCAGGTCGGCACGATCACCGACGACCTGACCAGGACGCGCGACGCCGACGGCGAGAGCACGCTCGGCAACCTGATCGCCGACGCCGAGCGCGCCGACAGCGCCGACGCCGACCTGGCCATGGTGGCGGTGGCCCCGGTGAAGGGCTCCAACTCCCTGCGCGGCGACCTGCGCTTCGCCAAGGGTGCCGACGCGGCGGACAGCGACGGCGCGGTGCTGTTCGGCGAGGCGTGGAACGCCTGGGGCTATGCCAACCCAGTGGTCACAGTGAGCGTGAAGGGCAGCCAGATCGAGCAGGCGCTGGAGCAGCAGTGGCAGACGCAGCCGAACGGGACCGTCCGGTTCGCCCCACTGGCCGTATCGAGCAATATCCGCTTCTCCTATGACACGAGCAAGCCGGTTGGCGACCGGATCGCGCCCGAGAACGTGCTCATAGACGGCAAGCCCCTCGACCCTGGCGCCACCTACCGCCTGGCCGCCCTCGCCTACACGCTGCTCGGCTCCGACGGCTACACCGCCTTCGCCGGCTACACCGACGCGGTCCGCGGCAGCCGGGACTACGAGGCATTCCGCGCCTACTTCGCCAAGGGCCCCGTTTCCCCGCCCGCCCTGGATCGCGCCGCCGCCCTGACCACCCCCTGAGCCCGACTCAGACGCTTGATCGCGCCCAAGGCCACGCCTTTGGCGCGGGCTTGGGCGCGGGCTTGGGCGACGACGGCCCGGACTTCGGGAGTGACCAACGGCTGTCAGCTCGTTCTTCAACCCCGGGGACCGCGGGTTCGCCCGCGGTCCCCTCGTGGTGAGATCCACTCCAGTGGGATCCGGCCGGCAGGGGCTCGACCGCTTCATTCCTGAGCGTAGGCCCGCGGCTTCAGGCGCCCGCCGGCCCGCTGTAGTCGGTGGCGGCATAAACCTGCAGGAGCCTCTCGACTCCGCGCAGGAAGGTCTCGCAGATCAGCACCGGGTCGAACAGGCAGCCGGCGGCCATGGCGCCGTCGCGCATCATCACGAAGTGGCGGGCGGCGGGCTCGGCGCCGGTCTCCTGGATCTTGGCCAGCAGTTCCGTGACGGTTTTCAGGAACCATTGGCGGTGGGCGAGCACGGCCTTGCGCACCGGGGACTCGGGGTCGGGATACTCGGCGGCAGCGTTGAGGAAGGCACATCCCCGGAAGCCGGGAGACTGGATGCCCTGGGCGATGGACGTGCTGAGGGCCCCGATGGTGTCGGCGGCCGGTAGTCCGGCGGCGACGGCCTCGTCCGCCTGACCCCGCATGGCTCGGTCGACCTCGTTCAGATAGGCGAGGACAAGGTCTTCCTTGCCGGGGAAGTGCCGGTAGAGGGTGGCCCGCGTCACCTGCGCTTCGGCGACGATGCGATCGATGCCGACGGCGTGGATGCCCTCCGCGTAGAAAAGCCGGGTGGCCGTGTTGAGCAGCCGAGACCGCGCTTCGGACGGCCGGCCTTCGGATTGGCTGGGCATACCGCCATCCTAGGGGATAGAACGTTCGGTCTTGACAGTCTGCGTTGCGGGTTGCCATGCTGTGCCGAGACAGAACGTTCGGTCTAGCGATTTCTCTTGTGCACGTACGCACCAGGGGCGTCGCGCAGCGCCATCCGTCGGCACGAGCGAGGCGGCAGACCATCCCGTCCTGGTGCCTGGTCAGCAGGCAGGATCAGGCCATCGCTGGTCGCCCACCTGATCGAGAAGGCCGACCGCGGGACGCGCTGAACCGCTCTCCTCGTCACTCATCCACTGAAAGGATCATCGTGAGCACTATCGCTGCTTCGCCCGGTATTTCCGAGACCGCGTCCGCATTGCGGCGGCTGTACTTCGTCCGGTTCGCGTTCGCCATCGTCTGGGCCCTCGTGATGTTCACGACCGCCTCGAAACTGGGTCCGTTCGCAGTCACTCTGCTCGTGCTCTACCCGCTGTTCGACGTGGCCGCCGCCATCATCGACGCCCGCGCGTCGCGCACCACCGGATCACCTGCCCTGCTGTACGTGAACATCGCGGTCAGTCTGATCACCGCCATCGGCGTGGCCATCGCCTGCGCGTCCGGTATCCCGGCGGTGCTGCGCGTGTGGGGCGCCTGGGCGGTCGTGGCCGGGCTGGTCCAGCTGATCGTGGGTGTCACTCGCCGCAAGATGGGCGGCCAGTGGCCGATGATCATCAGCGGCGGCATCTCCGTACTCGCCGGTGCGTCGTTCATCGTTGGCGCCTCCGCTGACAGCCCGACGCTGATCAACGTGGCCGGCTACGCCATCCCCGGCGGCATCTTCTTTCTCATCTCGGCCTTCCGTCTCGGCCGCGCCGCGAAGGGAAACGCCTCTATCCCCGATGGGAGGCCGAGCGGCCCTGACCAGAAAAGCGGGGCACCATTTGTTAATTGACGGCAATCATGGTCTCGCCGTACATGGTTCAGGTGGCCGACTCATTCTCGTGACGGTCACAGGCCAAGGCCGGCATGGATGGGGAAGGCGGCACGGAAATACGGACTTCGAGGGCGGGTCTCTCTCTTTCTTTGCCCTCCACGCCAGGGAATGATGTCAGTGATGCACCAAAGGGCTGGCGTCCGGCGGCCGGTAACGAATCGAGGCGAACGCTTCCTGGGCCGTATCGTAGACGGGTAGTCGCCCGGACAGGCCGGTAATCGTCAGCAGGCGTGCGAGTTGTGGTGACGGGCTGATGAACAGCACTGTGTGTTCGAGGCCGGTGAACCGTTTCCACATCCCGATGAGAGCGCCGAGGCCGCCCGAGTCGATGAACGCCACATCTGACAGGTCGACCAGCACCGTGGGCAGCGGACTCTTCAGATTGGCTTCCACCCACGCGCGCAGGGGGAGCGCGGAGTGGTAGTCGAGATCCCCGCTCGGTCGCAGGACCAGCGCGCCTTCCTCAGCCGCTTCCAGAAGCTGGAACGTATCGAGTCTCACTGGTACCACTTCCTATCACTTCTGTACGGTTTCCCCCACGAAACGGGCAAGGAAACACCGGTGGCCTGGATATCCGGGGCGAGACCGCGCATCGCAGCAGGTCAACGCCACCTGATGGCGCTGTCCATGGGACGGTTCCTTGCCTCATGGGACCACCCGGCACAGGACCACGACAAGATCCAGGACGCGGGCGCATCGATTGACGGAGGCCCGCCGGCGGAGGCCGTGCTTCTGACGTTTTGCGGCGGCGCTACGCGAGGTTTCGGTCAGCCCGGCAGCAGGCTTTCAGGAATGGATGAAGAAAAGACGCGACGCTGGTGCCGGATATCGATCCACCGCATGATCGCGCTGACGGCGATGCCCGCGCCGCTGAGTCCGTCGCCGGGTGGCACTTTGGGCAGGCTGGGCCCGAAGCCAGAGGTTCACCTGGGGTAACACCGCTTGTTCAGGGCTGAGGACCTACACGTCGTCCCCCTCCCTAAATGGGTGCTGGACCCGATGGTGGCAGGTCGGCGGCACCGTCGAGACTGGGGCTACAGGCGCCGTATCCAGGGAGGACGTGATGGTCGTGATCGCCGCCGACCCGTCGGCGTACCTCCTGTCGCAGGTACGGCCGGCCGTCACGATGTCCCCTTCTGGGTCGTCGCGGCAGGGCTGGTCGTGGCCATGCGGCCGCCTCGGCGAGCGGATACGGCGGACGACACCGAAAGCACGGCTCGTGTTCCCGGTTCACCGCGGCCTGAGGAGGCATCCGAACATGAAAATCACCCATGCCGCCGTGCCCGGCACGGCGCATCACGGCCTCTCCCGGGCTGGACAGGGTGCCGGCCTGCTGGTGGCCGATGCCGGTCGCCGCCTCCTCTACGCACCGGCCGGCCTCGATGTGCCGCTGCGGAGTTCCGTTGTGGAGCAGGATGAGGTCGGCCAGGTTCTCGAGATCCGGCGCAGCCGGTCCACTACCGATCGGCGCGTCGTCCTGGAGCGCCGCTTCGCTCAGATCACCGGGCATGCGCCGTGACCGGACAGAGGACGACTCATCGCCCCGCTGAACGGGATGGTGCCATGCAAGCGCGCGATATCGCCGTGACGCTGCCGACGGTGACCGTCGGCGACCCGGTCGCGAAGGCCGTACGGGTCATGGCGCTTGGCCGGTTGCCCGGCCTGATCGTGGTGGACGACCAGGCGCGTCCCTGGACGGTGCTCCCGGGCACTCAGGTGCTGTGCCTGGCGGTCCCCGGGGCCTACCGGGAGGACCCGGCGCTCGCCCGAACGATCGACGAGGCGCACGCTGACCTGTTCTGGGAGGAGTTGGGCGACCTGACGGTGGGCGACTGTCTGCCGCGCCAGCCGGCGAAGCCGGTGACGGTGCAGCTCGACGCGACCCTGCTCGAGGTGGCCGCCCTCATGGCCAGGCTGCGCAGCCCGCTGGTGGCGGTCGTCGACCGCGACGGCGCGTTGGTCGGCGCGATCACCCTGGAGCGGCTGCTCACCAACCTGGCGCTGTCCGGCCTCGGCGACTGACCAGGCCCGGCGAGCGGTACCGGCCCCATCGCATCGTCGGCTGCCGGGCAGTCACCGGGCAGGCGCCGCCGATCAACCTTCCCCCGTGCGTGACGCCGCAGTGGCTCATCAGGCGCCCATCGTTCGGAGGTCGTTTCCGTGTACCGCCTTTGCGTATCGACACCGTCAGGACGTGTTCCACCGCCGAGCACCGCCCTGCTTGCCGTGAGCCTCACCCTGGCCGGCGCCACGGTCCGGGCCGGACCGCCGGGGCAGGACCGATGAGTGCGGTCATTGCCCTCATGATCTTCTCGGTGGGGTTCTTCCTCATCGCCACTGAGAAGGCGAACAAGGTCAAGGTGGTGCTCATCGCCGCGGGGGCGATGGCCGTCCTGGGCTTGCTCCCCGGTTCCCGGGTATTCTTCTCCGAGCACGAGGGCATCGACTGGAACGTCATCTTCCTGCTGTTCGGCATGATGATCATCGTCGGTGTCATCAAGCAGACGGGGGTCTTCGACTACCTGGCGATCTGGGCGGCCAAAAGGTCGAAGGGCGAGCCGTACCGGCTCATGGTGATGCTGATGGCCATCACCGCCATCGCCTCACCATTCCTCGACAACGTCACCACGATCATGCTCGTCGCCCCCGTCACCGTGGTGGTCTGCAACCGGCTGCGCATTCCCGCGCAGCCATACCTCATCGCCGAGGTCCTCGCCTCCAACATCGGTGGCGCGGCGACGCTCATCGGTGACCCGCCCAACATCATCATCGGCAGCCGCGCCGGGCTGACCTTCAACGACTTCCTCCTCCACATGGCACCCATCGTGGTGGTCGTCTTCATCGGCTTCGTGCTGTTCACCCGGGTGCTGTTCCGCAACGCGTTCGTGTACAACGAGGAGCACGTAGCCGCGGTGATGGCGCTGCAGGAACGGCGGGCCATCACCGACCCTCGGCTGCTCACGCGGTGCTTGATCGTGCTCGGCGGCGTCATCGCCGGGTTCGGGCTGCACGCCGTGATGCACATCGAACCGTCGATCGTCGCCCTGGTGGGCGCCGGGGTGATGCTGCTGGTGTCCCGCGCAGACGTCTCGGACGTCTTGCGCGAGGTCGAGTGGCCCACCCTGGTCTTCTTCATGGGTCTGTTCGTCATGGTCGCCGGGCTGGTGCACACCGGCGTCATCTCGACGATCGGAGCCTGGACGGTGGCCGCGTTCGGCGACAACCACTTCCTCGCGGCCACAACGCTGTTGTTCGGCTCCAGCGCGCTGGGCGCCTTCTTCGACAACATCCCCTACGTCGCCACGATGGCGCCCGTCGTGGAGGGCATGGTCGCCCAGACCCCGGATCCGCAGACCGGGCAGGCCCTGTGGTGGGCCTTCGCCCTGGGCGCCGACTTCGGCGGCAACGGCACCGCGGTGGCGGCCAGCGCCAACGTGGTCGCCATCGGCATCGCCGCGCGCACCGGCCACGACATCAGCTTCTGGCAGTTCACCAAGTACGGCATCCTCGTCACCGTGCTGAGCACGTTCATGGCGTGGGTGTACATCTGGTTGCGCTACTTCATCTGACGCGCCTGCGGACCACCCGCCGAAGGTCCGGCGGGCCAGCGAATGGATTGAGGTCCATTCCCCTCATTGCTGCTGCTGTGTGGTCTGGGAACTGCACTCGTTGAGATCGGCGGCACCGGGCCGGCGCGGCGGGCGTCTGCGGTGAGACGGAGTCATGGTTCGATCAGGCCGGCGCGGATGGCGTGGCGCGTCAACTCCAGCCGATCGCGCAGGCCGAGTTTGGCCAGGATGTTGGCGCGGTGCCGCTCCACGGTCTTGACGCTGATGACGAGCAGGTCGGCGATCTGTTTGGAGGAGTGGCCTTCGGCGATGAGTTTGACGATCTCCTCCTCTCGCGGGGTCAGGACGGCGTCGGGAATCGGTTCGCCGCGCTGGTGGCGTTGCAGGTAGTCGCGGATGAGGGAGGTGATCGCCCCAGGGTAGAGGAACGGCTCGCCGCGCATCGCCGCCCGGCAGGCCTCCAGCAGGTCCCGGTCGGCCACCGACTTGAGCACGTACCCGCAGGCGCCCGCCTTCAGCGATTCGAACAAGTACTGCTCGTTGTCGTACATGGACAGCATCAACAGCCGGATGCCGGGCGCGCGCCGGGAGATCTCCCGGGCCGCCTGGATGCCCGTCATCCGCGGCATGGCGATGTCCAAGATGGCCAGATCGACGTCGGTGCCGGAGCGGGTGGCCACCTCGATCGCCTCGGCGCCGTCACCCGCCTCTGCCACCACCGTCAGATCAGGCTCGGCCTCCAGGATCATCCGCAGCCCGTGGCGCACCAACGCGTGATCGTCGGCGAGCAGGATCCGGGTGGGCTGCTGATCCATGGTGATCACTTTCTCCGTGGGCGACGGGGACGGTCAGGCGCACCCGGGTGCCCGCCGACGGCGTGCTGTCGATGTCAAGGCGGGCGCCGATGAGCAGGGCGCGTTCGCGCATGCCGCGAATGCCGGCGCCCTCGCGGATCGGCCCGCTGGTGCCGTCGTCGGCAATGCTCAGCACCACGGCCTCGTCGCGCGCGCGTAGTGACAGCTCCACATGGAAGGCGTGGGCGTGCCGGGCGATGTTGGTCAGGCCTTCTTGCGCGATGCGGTAGATCACCAGTTCGGTCTCGCCGCTCAGCTCGGGCAGCGGCGAGTCCAGCACCCTGGTGACCGGCACGCCGCTGACGTGCGAGAAGTCGCTGGCCAGGGCGTTCATCGCGGCGATCAGACCCAGATCCTCCAGCACGCCGGGCCGCAGCCGGCGGGCCACCTGCCGCACTTCGTCCAAGCTGGCGCGCACGGTCTCGGTGACGGTGTGCAGGTCCTCACGCAGGTCCTGCGGGGCGCGGTCGGTGGTGCGTTTGAGGCCGAGCAGCACCACCGTCAGACTTTGGCCGATCTCATCGTGCAGCTCACGCGCGATGCGCTGCCGCTCGCCCTCCTGGGCGGCCAGGGCGTGCGCGGTACTGGCGCTGCGCTCGGCCTCCAGCCGGTCCAGCATGGCGTTGAACGTCGCGATCAGCGTTCCCAGGTCGCCGTTACCGCGGTGAGTGATGCGATCGCTGGAGCGCAGCAGGTCGACCCTTTGCATGAGCGTGGTCAGCGCGCCGAGCGGCGCCAGGCTGCTGCGCAGCAGCAGCGCGTTGGCGGTGAGCATCACCGCCAGCCCCACCGCCAGGATGAGCAACTCGGTGAGCAGGACCGGTGAGGACACCGTGGCCGGCGACAGCGCCAGCACGGTCAGCCCGGCGGCGAACACCAGCCCGTTGATCACAAAGAGCCGCCAGAACAGCGCCGAGACCGGAGAATGCGAACCCCGGCGCACGGACGATGGCGCCTGCGGGCGCCTGCTTGCCGACCCGGTCATACCTCCAGCCTCGCCAACGCCCCCGGCGTCTGTCCATCAGGAACACACCCCAATCGCACCATGCCCGCTCATGGCCCCACCTGCGGCCATCTACAGGGTTCTCACCTGCGTAAATGGGTGGCGCACCCGATGGCGTCATGCCGTGCGAACAGGCAGTCTGACCAGACGGGGAAGCCTGGCCCGGCCCCGGGAGCGCCGGGCAGGGGTGACAACGACCTGGGGAGAGGGAGGGACCATGGTCGCGATCAGCGCTCACACGACCTCCATCCCGCAGGTGCATGCCCTGGCAGAGTCTGTGGGGTGGATCCTGCTGGCCGCTCTGCCCGTGGTCGCGATCATCGTCCGGTCTCTGCGCGTCGTCGGCGAGGACGAACGGCTGGTGGTGCGCAGGCTCGGACGCCTGGCCGGCGTGCGAGGCCCTGGGCTGGTCGTCGTGTGGCCGGGACTGGAGCGGGACGTGCGGGTATCGCTGCGGCTGGTGTTTCTGGACCTGTACGTCGAGGCGATCACCCGTGACAGCGTGACGGTGCGGATCAAGGCCACCGCGGTGGCCGCCGTGGCCGATCCGGTCCGCTACGCGATGACCTCGGACGAGCCGCTGACGACGACCACGATCGCCGCCGAAGGCGCGCTACGGCAGCAGATCGCCCATTTGGATCTGGCGGATCTGCCCGCACTGGACAGCCGCAGCCGTACGCAGACAGCCACTCGGATCAGCGACGCGACCGGCCGGTGGGGGGTTCAGGTGACCCTTCTCGACATCACCGACATCCAGATCCCGCTCAAGGGCGGGCTGCTGGCCTGGGCCGAAGACCGGGCACGCCTGCCACAGCAGGAGAGACATCCGCGTGGATAGGAGACCTTCTCTCCAAGGTAGGGCCTGGCTGCGGGGGAGAGGCGGGGAGCGTGGACGGCCTGGTGCGCCCACCGTCCATAGATGGCGGGCCTGAGCTTGCCGGACTTGCCGCGGCCATGAAGGGGGGGCTGCCCTCGCGGGCGCTGCCGGTCGGGCGCCTGGAGGAGTGGGAGGCCCGCCGCAGCACCGCAGGGTCCATCCCCAGCCGCCCGGCCAGCACGTCCATCGACCGCTCCAGCGCGATCGCGGGCCATGAATAATCGAATATCCGTATCCGACCCGCCATGTCGGCGCGGATCATTGGCGCACAGAGCGAGCTAGTCCGGATTCGACGGTACGTGTCAGCTCGAAGAGTCCTCAATATGCCTTGGGAAAACTTCGAGCCGATTTGCCTGACCTGTACCGATGAGGGACTGGATGGGGGGAAGCCGGGATGCGGTTGCGGCACGTGACCAGTTGGCCTCGCTGTTGCCGGTGATGGAACGCGTGCTTGGCCCTGAACACCCGGGACGCTGGAAAAGCCCGCACCGAATTTGCTGCCTGGCGGAGGAAAGTCGAAAATCAGTGTCCGATCCGGTGGAAAATCCTCGCCGCGGACCGCGCTGTCGCGGTCCTTCCACAGCATCCACGCTCGATCGTCGTTGCCGACGAAGAACACCTGCAACCGCTCGTTCGCGGGGTAGTAGGCGGAGGTGACCGGCGCGCGGTGATCGAGGCAGGCGGGCGCGACGCCCGGCCTGCCTGACCGTCACGAACGCCTTCGCCGCTCTGCGACTGCTGCCGATGAGCGATCGGGACAAGGACATCGAGGAGCCGCGCCGAACAAGTGGCTCAGATTGCGCGCCGGCTGTGCCGGTGGGCCGCGAGGGCGACGCTCACGAGCAGGACCAGGGCCGCCGCAACTGCGAGCGCCGGGCCGACGGTCAGGTACAGCGCGGCGCCGGTCAGCGCGCCGAGAAACATCGCCACGACGGAGACGGACCGGCGAAAGGCCGCCCGCCCTGCGGCGTCGGCGGCCAGGCCGGTGAGGGTGGTGGTGAGAACGTTGGTGGTCAGATCAGGCACCGCCAGCGCGCGCACGGATGCGTTCTGCAGACCCATGCCGCAACCGAGCAGACCGATGAGCGCCGCCTGCGCCCCCGTCTCGTGGGTTCCCTCCACCAGGGCCACGACAAGGGCGGCCGTGACGAGGAGCGCGTGTGCGGCAGTAGCGGCGGCGAACGCCCGCCGCGCTTCCCTCATCCGCCTGGTCACGCGACCGGCGCTCCACGCGCCGGCCGCGAAGGAGGCGAGGGCCAGCGGCGACGCCCATTTCGACAACTCGGTGTCCCCAGCCAGGGCGAAACCGAGGAAGACGATGTTGCCGGTCATGTTGGCGACGAAGACGCGATTCAGGCCGAGGTAACTCACGGCGTCCACGAGACCGGTCACGAGGGCCAGCGGGATCAGCAGCGCGGGCAGGACACCGTGCCGGTTCGCGCCGTGGGGGAACAACCCGTCGGCGACCCACCGCAACCCGCCCTTCACCAGCCCTCCGCGACGCGCGCACGATCTCGGCGGTGCGATGGCCGGTCGGCGATCGTGCGGCCTTCGCGGCGGGGTCGCGGGCTGGCTCTCATTGTGGCTCCTTGGCGAGGCCGCGAGCGACCCCTCTCGGGAAGCTTCGTTGGTGGCGGCTTCCATCGGGTCTTTCCCCGCTGGCGGGGGTGCATTGGCCGGTCGCGGCGAGTTTCACGGTGATCGTCACCAGCGTCGCGACGGAAGCGGCCTGGCGTGTGGGGGAGGGCAGGGGCCGGCCGTCGACGCGGTGGACAACGGCGGTGATGCGCGCCCCGAGGTGTTGCCGCCGCGACAGCTCGCCGTTTCGGGTGTCGCCGTGCAGGCGATCTCGAAGCTGATGTAGTCGATGTCGGGCCGGTGGAGGATCCCGCCGCCCTCCAAGCCGGTGGTGCGGGGCGGGTTCTGCAGGAACCACAGGGCGCGGGCCTGTTCGGGGAGGAGCAGGGCGGCGAGTTCGTCCTCGCGCTGGGGAAGCCCCATGCGCTGTCTGCGGCACGCAGCATTCAGAGCGCAGGTCAAATACTCGATCAGTTCGGCCGCCGCCGGCCTCGGTTCGGCCTGCCGAGACCTAGTTTTGCCCATACTTGTCGATCACCTGATTGGCCGGTCCTCAGCCCCGGCCTAGGGTACGTCCATGGACTTCCCAGAAGACGGCGAGCGGGAGCTGATCCTGCGGACGGCGACCAGGATGTTCGCCGCGCTCGGCTACGACGGAACCTCCATCGAGCAGATCGGCGCGGCGGCCGGGGTGGGCACGCCCACTCTGACTACGCATTTCCCGAGCAAGCGCAAGCTCTACCTGGCGGTCATGGAGCAGGCCTCCCGACTCCTCAAGGCCGCCACCGTGGCGTGGGCCGAGGAACTGCGGGACGCCCCGCCGGGGGGGAAGGAGCCGGCCCTGCACCGGTTCATCGACGCGTACATCGACGTGTGCGCCGAGCATCCGGAGATTCCGCAATTGTGGGGGCATCGGTGGTTGTCCGACGCCAGCGACATCGCCGACCTGGAGGTGCGCAACGCCCAGCAGCTCACGCAGCTCGTCGTCGACAGCATCGCCACGGTCTCCAAGCCGGCCGACGCGGACGCGCTGTTCAGCACGTACGCGATGATCTGGTGCGTGCAGGGATTCGCGCTGAGCGGGGTCCTCGATGGTACAGGGCAGCGGCGCGGGATCGAGGATGAGCGGGCGTTGCGCCGCTTCCGCGCCCATATGCACCAGATGCTCGGCCGCGCCTTCGACCTGCCCACCGCATCGCCCGAGCGCCCGGGCCCGCCTGCGGGGATGGTTTAACGTAACCATCCACGTACGGGGCATTCCGGTCTTGCGCCAGCAGCCCATCCACGGCCTTAGCCGGGACACGGGGGTGGGGGGGGGGGGGGGGGGGGGCCCGCCCGCGGCCCCGGGGGGCGCCCCCCCCCCCCCC
>NZ_JAKNTW010000004.1 GCF_022213955.1 Dolomitihabitans soli
CGGGGGTGGACCTGCAACGGAACCGTACGAAACGGTTCCGTTGCAGGTCCACCCCCGTTACCGGTGGAGCAGGGGGCGGTAGAGATCCGGTGGGCCGAGCGGTTAAGAGGGGGCGGCCGCCGTCTTACTGAGAAGCCTTCGGAGCTTTGTCCTGCTTAGGGAATCCTTCAAGCCGCCGCTGGGCACGACAAGCGCGGGGCGTCGGCGCCGCGTGAACGCCACCGGGGCGGCGTCGGCGTGACCCGGGTCCCCGGTTTTCACCGGTGATCAACACGATGTGATCGCGAGAACGAGAAATTCTCCAGATGAGGAGTGACTTGATGGGCTACATCACGGTCCAGACCGAGAACAGCACCAGCGTCGAGCTGTACTACGAGGACCAGGGCTCCGGTCAGCCGGTCGTCCTCATCCACGGTTACCCCTTGAACGGGCACAGCTGGGAGCTCCAGACCCGCGAGCTACTGGCCACCGGCTACCGGGTCATCACCTACGACCGCCGCGGCTTCGGCCAATCCAGCAAGGTCGGCAGCGGCTACGACTACGACACCTTCGCCGCCGACCTGAACACCCTCCTGGAGACGCTGGACCTGCGCGACGTCATCCTCGTGGGGTTCTCCATGGGCACCGGCGAGCTCGCCCGCTACGTGAAGATCTACGGCCACGAGCGGGTCGCCAAGCTGGCGTTCCTTGCGTCGCTGGAGCCGTTCCTGGTGGCGGCCGATGACAACCCCACCGGAGTGCCGCAGTCGGTGTTCGACGGCATCGCCGACGCCGCCCGGACCGACCGCTACGCCTGGTTCACCCAGTTCTACAAGAACTTCTACAACCTGGACGAGAACCTGGGCAGCAGAATCAGCCAGGAGGTCGTCACCGCCAGCTGGAACACCGCCACCACCTCCGCACCGGTCGCCGCCTATGCGGTGGTGCCCGCCTGGATCGAAGACTTCCGCGAGGACGTGGCCGCAGTCCGCGCCGCCGACAAGCCGTCACTGATCCTGCACGGCACCAACGACAACATCCTCCCGATCGACTCCACCGGACGCCCCTTCCACGAGGCGTTCCCCGAGGCGGAGTACGTCGAAATCGAGGGGGCGCCGCACGGGCTGCTGTGGACGCACGCCACTGAGGTCAACGAGGCGTTGCTGGCCTTCGTCGGCAGGTGACCCGGTCGGACCGGGAGCGTCGTCGCACGGTCGCGCAGCGGACCCACAACGGACCGCCCGATGAACTGACAGCGTTTTGAATCGAGCTTTGACAGCGGCTACATCACCGGAAACCCTCCACGCTCGCCGACGCGGGCCGGCACTGCCCAGCATTCCCGCAGTTACAGCGCCACCGATCATAGCCACCCGGGCCCGTCACATAGGCTGACGACAATCGATATGAGCCGCGGGCGATCATGCGAACGCTAATCGCGGATCCGGGTCAGAGCAGTCGCTGAGTCACGGATCACCAGTTCGGGTTCGGGGTCGGTGATGACACCGCCTGCGCTTGGCCGCCCCGCGATCAGGTCGTAAAGCGCCTCGACGCCGGCCCGGCCGAGTTGGTACATGGGCATCCGGACTGCGGTGACAGCCGGGCGCAGGTGTTGCATCAGGTCGACGTCGTGGATGCCGACCACCGACAGCTGGTCGGGGATGGCGATGCCGAGGTCGCGTGCGGCGGCCAGGACCCCGACCGCGCTCATGATGTTGTTGACGACGATGGCGGTCGGCGCGGTTGCCGCCTGCATGGCCTGCCGGAGCCCGTCGGCGCCGGCCTGCTCACCGAACCCGGTGGCCAGGTGCGGAGCCGGTGTCAGGCCGACGGCGTCCATCGCCTGCTGGTAGCCCAGGTAGCGCTGCTGGGAAAGGTATCCCAAACCCCCGACGAAGACGATGTGGCGGTGGCTGAGGTTGACCAGGAACCGCGTCGCGATCTCGCCCGCGCGGCGATCGTCTACGTCGATCCAGGGATGGTCCATTGCATGTTCCAGGATGAGGATCGGCTTGGGGTGGGAGCGGAGTTCAGCCATCACGTCGTCGTCCAGCAGCCCTTCGCCGCGGATCAAGATACCGTCGACCGTGCCCTGGCTGAGCAGCCGGGTCAGGAACCGGCTGCCGAAGCGCATCGTCTCGGCATCGCCCAGCAGGACCGTCGCGCCGTGCTCCGCCGCCGCCTCGTAGACCCCATGCCGCAGCGGTCCGTAGACCGGGTTGTCGATCTTGTTGAGGATCATCGCGATCATGTCGGTTTGGTTGAGCCGCAGCGAGCGCGCCGTTTGGTTCGGCTGGTAGCCCAATTGCTGCATCGCCTGGAGCACCCGGGTGCGGGTGGATTCCCTCATCCGGGTGTGGCTCGTGCCGTTGACCACCGCCGACACCACGGCGAGCGACACCCCAGCCGCCCGTGCGACGTCACGTTGCGTTGCCATGGTGAAAGCCTACTCGGTTCTTGACGTAACGTCTCACCATCCCTATTTTGAATTAACGTTACGTCAACAAGGAGCATATATGACATCGACACGTCGCACCGTCCTCCTGCGGTCCTCCTGGGCGACGGTGAACATCGGCGACGTGGCTCACTCCCCTGGCGTGGTGCGGGCGTTTCAGCGGTTCGCCCCCGAGGTCGAGGTCATCCTCTGGCCGGTGCGGCTGGAGGAGCGCGAACGATCCATGCTGCGGCACGCGTTTCCCGACGTGCGCGTCGTCGATGGCACTCTCGGCGGGGACGGGCCGAGCACCCCGGAGTTGGCCGCCGCCATCGACGGCGCGGACGTCCTAATGCACGGATCGGGCGCCGACGCCTTCCAGAGCACCGAGATCGATTGGTGGCGCGAGCACGTGGGCCGCCCGTATGGGTACTTCGGGGTCACCGTGGATCCGCTGTGCCCACCGACCATGGCGACGCTGCCGGAGCTGGCACAGATGGTCGATCTGCTCCCACCGTCCTATCTCGAGGACGACGTCAAGGACCGTTTCGACAGCGCCGACTTCGTGTACTGCCGCGAAACGCTGACCCTGGCCACCCTGCGCGGCCAGAAGATAACCGGGCCCGACCTCGCCTTCGGGCCGGATGGCACGTTCGCGTTCGACCACACTGACGCCGTCGCCGCCGCTCGCCTGCTGGAGGGTTTCGGCCTGCAGCCCGGTCGGTTCGCCTGCTTCGTTCCGCGGCTGCGCTACGCCCCCTATGCGAAGATCTACGGCACGGAACCGACCCGCGAGCAGATGCGGCGCGACGCGGTCAACCGGGCCACCGTGACGCACGACCTGGCGGTGCTGGCGGCGGCGATCGAGACCTGGGTACGCGTCAGCGGCCTCCCGGCCGTCGTGGTGCCCGAGATGAGCTATGCCGTCGAGCTCGCTCACGAGCAGCTTCCCAGCCTGCTCAGTCCACAGACGCTCGGTCAGGTCCGGCTCCTGGACCGGTACTGGCCGCTGGAGGAGGCGACCGGGGTCTACGCCGTCTCGTCGCTGGTGGTCAGCATGGAGTGTCATTCGCCGATCCTGGCCGCACGACATGCGATCCCGACCATCTACCTTCGGCAGCCGACCGAGACCACGAAATCTCAGATGTTCGCCGACCTCGGCGCCCCAGACCTGGTGATCGAGCTCGACCATCGTGCCGCGGCGACGGTCGTCGCGGCGGTCACCGACATCGCCACCGACCCGGCGCCCGCGGTCGCCCGGAGCAGGAGGGTCGCGGCCAATGCCGACGACCGGCTGCGGGCGGCGGTGCAAGCCTGCGTCGCGGGCCAGCCCATCGGCCTGCCTACACCGGTGGAGACCGGCGATGCATAGCCTGCGCGATCGCTGGCGGCGCGACCGGGTCCTGCTGCTGCTGGCGCTTCCCGGGGTCACGGCGCTGCTGCTGTTCCACTATCTGCCGCTCGGCGGGAACATCATCGCGTTCCAGGACTTCCAGCCGTTCCTCGGAATCTGGCACAGCCCGTACGTCGGGCTGGACAACTTCGAGCCGGTGCTCACCGGCGACCCGGTGTTCCTCAACGCACTCGTCAACACACTGATCATCACGCTGATCCAGGTGGTCTTCGTGTTCCCGCTGCCGATCTGCCTCGCGTTGATCCTGAACGCGACCATCAGCGAACGGCTCAAACGCCTCACCCAGTCGATCCTCTACATGCCGCACTTCCTGTCCTGGGTCATCGTGGTTGCCCTGTTCCAGCAGATGTTCGGCAACGGCGGGATGCTCAACGCCTGGCTGCGCTCGGCCGACCTGTCCACGTTCCACATCGTCGGCGTACCCGAGTTGTTCAAACTCATGATCACATCACAGGTGATCTGGAAGGACACCGGCTGGTCGACAATCATCTTCCTCGCCGCACTGTCCAGAGTGGATCCGGCGCAGATGGAGGCCGCGGTGGTGGACGGCGCCTCGGCAGCTCGCCGCCTGTGGCACGTGACCCTGCCCTACATCCGCCCGGTGATCGTCCTGCTGCTGATTCTGCGGCTCGGTGACACGCTGTCCGTCGGGTTCGAGCAGATCATCCTGCAGCAGGCACAGGTCGGTGCCGGTGCCAGCGAAGTACTCGACACATACGTCTACAACCACGGGATCGTCGGCGGCGACTGGGGCACCGCGGCCGCGGTGGGGCTGATCAAAGGCATGGTCGGTGTCGCGCTCGTGCTCGGCGCCAACCGGTTGGCCCACGCCCTGGGCGAGCAGGGGGTGTACGCCAAGTGACGAGCCGACCTGTGCCGACTGCGGTGTCCGTGGCGCGCCCCGCCGCGGGCACAGGGCCGCGGCGGCCACGCTCGGGCCGCAGCCAGCGTCCGGTCTGGATGGGCGAGCCCAGCAAGCTGGGGTTCGGTGCGCGGGGACTCGTGCTCGGCCTGGGCTGCCTGGCGGTTCTGGTTCCGTTCTGGGCGGTGCTCATCACCAGCATCGCCTCCCCGGAGGAGATCAACAGGGCGGGCGGCTTCGTGCTGTGGACGAACGAACCGACGCTGGACTCCTACCGGGCCGTCCTGTCCGGAGGAGTCGTCACCCGTGCGCTGCTGGTGAGCGCCGGCATCACCGCGGTCGGCACGGCACTCAGCCTCGTCACCACGATCGCTCTGGCGTACGCGCTGTCGCGGCCAGGTTCGTTGCTGCAAAAGCCGATCCTGCTGATGACGGTGTTCACCCTGCTGTTCAACCCGGGCATCATCCCGATGTACCTGACGGTCAAACAGCTTGGCCTGCTGGACAGCTACCTGGCACTGATCCTGCCGGTGCTGGTGAACGCGTTCAACGTCATCGTCATGCGCGCGTTCTTCCAGGGAATCCCAGGCGAGCTGCGGGAAAGCGCCTATATAGACGGTGCCGGGGAGATGCGCATCCTGCTGCGGATCGTACTGCCACTGTCGAAGGCGGTCGTCTCCGTGATCGGGCTGTTCTACGCAGTGGCGTACTGGAACGCCTTCTTCTCCGCGATGTTGTACCTCCAGTCGTCGGAAAAGTGGCCGCTGCAACTGGTGCTGCGCACCTACGTCGTCAACAACACCCCGATCGGGTCCGACCAGCTCAGCTCGAACCTGGAGAACCTGCCACCACAAATCTCCGTCCAGATGGCGATTCTTGTCATCTCCGTCCTGCCCATCCTGGGCATCTACCCCTTCATCCAAAAGCACTTCGCCAAGGGACTCATGGTCGGCGCCGTCAAAGGCTGACCGGTCGTCCACGCAATGTGGAAAGGAGACGTCATGGCACCCACCTTCAGCCGCCGCCACGTCCTGGCACTCGGCGCGGCAACGGGGCTGGCCCCGCTGCTCGGGGCCTGCGGCGACGGCAGCCCGAGTTCGCCGAACAGCTCGACCGGGTCGGTCAAGCTGCCCACCTACAAGCCCGTCACCGCGGCCACGCCCGACCTGGCCGCCGAGCCGGCCGGGGTGTCGCCGGGATACTTCACCTACCCGACCGCCTCCAGCGCCGCATCACAACCGGTGCAGGGCGAAGCCGTCACGGCACTGACGTACACCTACGACCCGATCGCCCCCGCGCTCGGCTCGAACCCCTACTGGCAGAACCTCAACAGCAAACTCGGCACCGAACTGAAGATCGCGTACGTCCCCTCGACCGACTACAAGAGCAAGGTCGCCACGACCATTGCCAGTGGCGATCTGCCCGACATGGTGGCTGTCCAGGGCGTTGTCCAGCAGATGCCGGCCATGCTGAAGGCGACATTCACCGACCTCACCGAGTACCTGTCCGGGGACGCGGTCCTCGCCTACCCGAACCTCGCCGCCCTGCCCACCGATGCCTGGCGCAGCACCGTCTACGACCAGCGGATCTGGGGCATCCCCGTGCCGCGGGCACGGGTCGGCACCGTGCTGTACACCCGGGCCGACCTGCTGGCCAAGGCAGGACTCAGCCTCCAGCCCAATTCGTGGGCCGAGTTCAAGGAGATGGCGGCCGCGCTGACCGACGAGCGGGCCGGTCGGTGGGCGTTCGGACAGATCCCGTTCAACACGATCCTTGAGATGAACGGGATCACCGGCAACTGGCCCGGCGGCACCGGCGCCTGGCAGGCCGAAGGTGGCGTCTTCACCCACTCCGGGACGACACCGCAGTTCATGCAGGCCCTCGAGAACACCGTCGAGCTGATGAAGTCGGGGGTGATGCATCCCGACCACGCGGGCGCGCCCAACACGAAGCGCAACGCGTGGATGCTGGCCGGCACGACCGCGTTCACCATCGGCGGGTACGCCGGGTGGGGCAAGTTTTACGGCCAGGCGAAAGACGTGCCCGGTTTCCGCCTGACCGGCATGCTCTCGCCCACCCGCGACGGCACAGGAACGCAGGTACGCACGCCCGGCCCGACCCTGTCCAGCTTCACCGCTGTAGCCAAGACCGACAACGCCAACCGGATCAAGCAGATCCTCAAGGTCCTCGACTGGTTGTGCTCACCCTTCGGCAGCAGCGAGTACCTGGCCCTCCGGTACGGCGTCGAGGGCCAGACGTTCAACCGCAACGGCTCCGACCCGACCCTCACCGAGGGCGGGCGCAGCCAGATATTCCTGCCGGTGCGGTACCTCGCCGAAGCATCGCCCGTCATCTACGAGCCGGGCAACCGCCAGGCCGTACAGGACCAGCACGACCACCAGGTCGCCGGCGTCCCGCTTGCCGTCGCGGACCCGACCCTCGGGCTGTACTCGGAGACCGCCGCCAGCAAGGGTGCCAGCGAGCAGCAGGAACTGGACTCGGTGCTGCTGGAGATCCAGCTGGGGAACAAGCCCGTCTCGGCGTGGCAGCCGGCCATCACGAAGTTCATGGACCGGGTGGGCAACAAGATCAAGGCCGAGTACGAGGAGCAGGCGGGTGGCTGACGCGCTGGACTCAGCTAACACTCTCACGGGTTTAGGGAGAAGACAGTGGTGAGACGGAGCAAGTTTCGTCGGTACACGCGTGGTCGGGTCCGTGCGGCGGTCGTGCTGGCTCTGGTGGCGGCGTTTCTGTCGCCGGGCAGTGCCGCCGCGGCCGCCGACATGTCGGATCTCGGCGGGCTGCTCGACCTGACGCGCCCGGGGCTCGGCGCGGTGGCGGCTAAGTTAGCCGCCGGTGATGAAGCGGGCGCCGCGAGCGAGCTCAGGGTCTATTACGCGGGCCGCGCCGACGTCCACTACCCGGCTCCGGCCGAGGGCCTGGGCGGTGGCGACTCGGGCCCCGACGAGCTCGCGGCGGGGATCTTCCGGTTCGGCGCCGAGACCCGCAACTTCTACAACAGCGCCGAGCAGCGGATCGACATCGACTGGCAGGACCTTTGGGGTGGGACGCAGACCACCCCGGGCAGCGCGCAGACTTTGATGAGCGACCTCACGTTCATGCCCAAACTGACATTCGCTTACGTGTCCGAGAGTGACCCGGCGAAGCGTGCGGCGTACGCGGCGGCGTGGATGGACATCTCGCTGGACTTCTTCGCCGACAATCAGAGCTGGCCGCAGGGCCGCAACCTGTCGGCGGCCAAGCGGCTCGCCCAGCTGGTCGGCGCGTTTTCCGTGTTCCGGACCGATCCTGGCATCGACGCGAGCGATCTCGTGGCGTACCTGTCCGGTGTGCACGCCACGACGGACTTCCTCGTCGACGTGATGCAGATACATGTCGGAAACAACTGGTACGTGTCGATGGCCCGCTCCGTCCACGCGGCAGCCGTGTTTCTGCCCGAGTTCTCGTCATCGCCTGGCTGGGAGTGGTTCGCGGTGCGCTCGATCGAGCGGTTCCTGCGCGCGCACGTGAAGGGCGACGGTGTGTACCGCGAGCCGGCGTTCAACTATCAGGCATACGTGGCGGACATCCTCAACTCCGTCATAGCAGTCGCGGATGCCAACGGGCGAACCGTTCCTGATTCGCTCGTCCAGGGGGCGGACTGGATCGCGGATTCGCTGTTCGCGACCCGTCAGCCGAATCTTGAACCCGCGGCGATTGGCGACACGCCGAACAACTACGCGGGTACGTCGGCCATTCGCAGGAGCGGTGTACGCAACTCCTGGCCCGATTTCACCTGGGTCGCCTCCGGCCGAACGGAGGGGACCGCCCCGACGCTGTCGTCCACGGTGTTTCCGATCAGCTTCGCGGTTCAGCGTTCCGGGTGGGACGCCGATGCCCGGTACATGCTGATCAACAACCAGAATTCCAGTTACACTGCCTCGCATCGGCATCCGGACGACCTCAGCCTGGTGATGGCGGCGTACGGGCGTCCGCTGATCGTCGACTCCGGGGTGGGGGACTACAGCGCGACTCCGACGAACGACTGGATGCGCCGTACCACCGAGGCGCACAACACCATCGAGGTCGACGGACTCCCGCAGACCGCCGGCGTCCCCCGCACAACGTCGCTGTGGCGCTCGAACGCGGGCCTCGACATCTACCGCGGTGCGGCGATGGGCTACCGGCCGGTCGCGCACGATCGCGCGGTCTACTTCGTCAAGCCCGGCTTCTGGGTGGTCTCCGACGACCTCACCGGTGACACCGCCGCGCACAACTACCGGCAGCTCTGGCACTTCCCCGGTGATCCGGTGACCGTCAATCCGACTACGAAGGTCGCCACGGTCGGGTTCGACACCGTGCTCGGAGCCGCACCCGTTGCCGGCGTGCAGCTCATCCCGGTGGCAACGGCCGGCGCCGCGGTAACCCCCAGGGTCCACGAGGATGGCGCCGTACGCGTCGGCGAGCAGGTACTCACCAACGTCGACTACCTGTCGTACGACTGGTCCTCCACCGGGCCGACGGGACTGGACACGGTCGTGGTTCCCGGCAAGGCCGGCGCGGCGCCCTCGGTGACGGCGAAGCGCATCGCCATGCCCGGGGTGAGTCACTCCGTGGCGACGGCGATGGAGATCGCCCTGCCGAACGCGACCGGACGCTTCTACCTTTCGCGCGAGGCGACTCCCTCGTCGAGGGCGTTCGGGGCCGCCACGACCAACGCCGAGACCGCGTACCTCGAGCGTGCTTCGGGCGGCGGGCTTACCAGGTACGCGCTGACCAGAGGGTCGTCGCTGATCGACCAAGATAACACCGTTATCAGCGCATCCGCACCGGTGTCCGATATCAGTGTGGAACTGCGCGGCGCGACCGCCCGGATCTCGCTTGGGGACCCGTTCACCGGCACGCTCTCCATCAACGCGCCGAACGCGAACGCGGTGAAGGTGAACAACACCCCGATCGCGTTCACCCGCACGGGCAACCTCATTACCGTGTCACTCGAGGAACACTTTGCCCCGGCACCCGTGCTCAACGACGAGTTCGACGATGCCAGCCTGGACCGCACCGTCTATGACTTCAACGGATCCTTTGGCGGCTGGACGCCGGTCCAGGGGACCTGGGCGTTGACCGGCGCACAGCCAGACACGCAGCTGGCACAGACCTCGACTGCGGACATGGTGTCGTTCGCGGCGCTGCAGGACGTACCCGATGACGTGGTTATGGCCGCGGACATCGTTCCCGGGGTACGCGGCCAGACGACGGCCCGTACCGGTCTCGCGTTCCGCTACCACGATTCCCGCAACTACTACCGGGCCGAAGTGCTCAACTCCACGTCGGGAGCGACGCTGAAGCTCGTGAAGATATACGACTCGAAAACCGAGGTTCTCGCGGAGACCGCACTGCCGATCGGCGCCAACGTCCCGCACAAGCTGGTCGTATCCGCGATCGGGAGGCATCTGAGCGCCAAAGTCGGCGATACGTCGATCTCCGCGGACGACGGACAGTTGCCGACGGGTGGTGCCGCTGCCTTTACGCATCGGCGGGCCGCGACCTTCGACAACATCGTGATCAGGGAAGGGCTCGATCAGGCCAGTTGGCGAGGAATAACAGGGTCTGTGTCCGTCGCCTCGGGCAAGTTGCACCTCACGCCGCCTGCCGGTGGCCGGGCGCACGTACTGGCCGACTCGACACTGCCGGCGCGCTTCTCCGAGGCGTGCGACTATGTCGTGGAGACCACGGTCACGATCGACGGATCTGTCGGTAACGCAGGAATCTCGCTGCGAGACACCACGGACGCGTACGGGTATCGGATCCACGTCGGCAAGACGAGCAACGGAACCCAGTACGCGAGCATCATCCGCGAGGCTCACGCGTCGGGTCCCGTCACAGTGGCCACGGCATCCATCAGCAACCCGTTGACAGGTCCCGTGCGACTGGGTGCGGCGATTCACGGCGACGGCATCACCGTGACGTTGAACGACGTTCAGATCCTGAAGGGTCGCGACACCGTTGTGCGCAGCGGCGGCGTCGGGCTTTACGCATCCACGGAGAGCTCGTTCGAGAACGTCACTGTCGCTCGGTCCTGCGGGGGGCGGGAGCGCCTGCGGCCAAGTACCCCCGGCGCCAGCAACCGCTGGGACCACCACGACTAAGTGGTCTCGCTCGCAAATCCTTCGGGGGTTACGCGGCTGAGGCGAGTACGGCAGGCTGATGGTCGCAGCCGGCGGGTTGCTGGGAGTTCGACTCTTTTCTGTTCGTGCCGCTCGATCCGGGCCAGTAGGTCCTCGAGATCGGCTGGAGTGAACTTCCATCGGAAGGGCCGGGCGGTCTCGTTGTAGCGGCGCTCGAAGGCGATGAGCCGGTCTTCGACCTGGTCAAGGCCGGTGAAGTCGTTGGGTGTGACGACCTTGCGCTGCACGATGGAGAAGAAGATCTCCACTTGGTTCAGCCAGGAGGCGTGCACGGGCGTGTGGATCATCACCGCGTTGGGGAAGCGGTCGGCCAGCCGGTCGGCGGCGGCCCTGCCACGGTGGGAGGAGCCGTTGTCCACGATCCAGAACACCCGCTTGGCCGAGGCATACGGCGACGTGTTCCTTGTCATCGCCGGTCAGGTCGCCAGCTTTGCCGTAGAAGATGTCCTTGTTCGCGGAGTTCCAGTTCTCCACCACGTTCAGGCCCTCGTGGATCTCCCGCCTCAACTCCTCGTCGGCGAGGTAGTCGCAGATGAACACCGTACGGATCACCCGCCCGAGCTCCTCGATGGCCCGGTAGGTGGGGTGCTCGCGGGTGAAGCGGCGCAGCATCTGGTGCGCCTCTGCTCCCGGGCCTCGTCCTCACTTCGGCTGTCCACGCCGGGCCGCAGCGTCATGGTGAACCCGGCGGCGTACAACACGTCCGCCATCGCGCGCAGCATCGCCTCGTTGCTGGTGCGTTGCAGCCGGGCCATGGGGTGATGAGGGTGGTCGATGCCCAGAATCACCGCCTCGCCCTCGAACCGGCCGGGCGCCCACCATCGGAGGCTCACCTGCCCTCGTGCGGAGCGGATGGCGAAGCCGACGCCGCCCTTCTCCGGTTCGGGCAGGCCAGGCCACCGCCAGCGCGAATACGACGACGCCATGCACGCCGAACGGGGAGCCTTCGCCCAGCGGGCCCGCAGCCCATGACGGAACTCGGCCTGTCGTTAACGAAGCTGTCACCAGGTACACGCGATTGCGTTATCCCTGCTCAGAGCAGCCTGAATCGGAAGTGGCCAACTGTGCGATCAATGCGCGGCTCGGTCGCGGCGTCGGCGGGCGGCGCGGATCTCGGTGTCGGCGATCTTGTCGTTGAGCAGCGCGTACAGCTGCGTCGTTTCGGTCGAGGCGTGCCCGAGCCGGCGTCGCACGGCCTCGATGGACACCCCGGCGTTGATGAGCTCGGTGGCGTGGGCGTGGCGCAGCTGGTGGATGTCGATCTCAACACGGGCCTGGGCGCAGTAGCTCTGCCAGCGGTGGTGGGCGGCGTCATAGGACAGCGGCCCGCCGCGGCCGTTGATGGAGGCGCGAAACAGCGGCCCGGCGGTGTAGCCGGTGCGGGCCAGGTAGAGCTTGAGCAGGGCGACGTAGCCGCGGTCGTCGAGCAGGACGGTGCGCATGCTGCCGCCCTTGCCGTGGATGCGGACGTGTTCGTCGTCCAGGCGCAGGTCGAGGTCTTCGACGTGCAGGCCGCACACTTCGGAGGCGCGGGCGCCGCAGACGTAGGCGGTCTCGAACAGCACCCGATCCCGTAGCCGGTCCAGTGGCGTCTCCTTGCGCGGCCGCCGTGAGCAGATCACCGCCAGCACCTTGGCCACGTCGGCCGCGCTGGCGGGACGGGGCAGGGCCTTCGGGACCTTGACGGTGTCGATGTGGTCCATCGGGTTGGCGTCCAGCAGGTCGTGGCGGACGGCCCACTTGGCGAAGGAGGCGACGGCGGCGCGCTTGCGCTTGCGGCTGGCCGGCGACAGCTCGGTGAGTTCGGCCAGGAACGCGCGGACCGGCGTCGCGGTCAGCTCGGCGAGTTCGTCGCCGTGGTGGGCGGCGAAGGCGATCAGGTCGCCGCGGTAGGAGCGCCGGGTGTGCGCCGACCTCCCGGCGTTGGCCAGGTCAGTGAGGAAGTCGTCGAGGTGCCGGGCGAGCGGGTGGGAGCTGCCGAGCTGCTCGGCGATGACCGGATCCACCTTGCCGACCTCCACCATCCGCGAAGTTGCCAGATAACCGGAAGCGAAGCGTGCGCGCCGGACGGCGGCGGCCCAGCTCGCGCTATGCCAGTGATCGCTATCTTGCCAGATAACAACAGTTATCTAAGAACCGGTCCAGCCGGCCGATGGCCATGTGAGGACTTTGCGTGGCGATGCGGGAATCCGGTCTCCCGGAAGCCGAACACGCGTGCGGCAAGATGATCCACTGTGCTCCTTCGCCTGCCCTGCCTCACTGTCACGAACATCGTCGTGCAGGTTGGCGAATGGTCAGCGGCAACGGGCTTGCGCGCCAAGATCCGCTCTCAGCCGGCGGTCCCGTCCGCCGCGCTGAGGGCGAACAGGATGCCGTTCGAGCCGCCTACATAGATGTGATCGCCCGCCACCACGGGTCCGACCATGATGTGCTTGGCACCTGTCTGGAAGCTCCACCGGTCCGTCCCGGTGACCGCGTCGAAGGCGTGCAGCACCCCCTCCTCGTCGCCGACATACCCCGCCTCGCCACGAATTACCACCTCGGTCGAGGGGTCGTCGGGCAGGGCCCGGCTCCACCGCTGCACGCCGGAGGCGGAGTCCAGGGCGTGCAGCAGTCGCTTGTCAGGCCCGAGGATGTACGCGAGGTCCTGGGTGGTGGCCACTCTCCCGGAATCTTCCTGGACGGGCTCGCCCAGGAAGCTCCACCGGCGCTTTCCAATGGTGGCGTCCAGCGCGTACGTCCGGCCCTCACCGGTGACGTACACCGTGCCGCCGGCCGCGATGACAACCGAGCCGATCGAGCCGGACAGCCGGGTACGCCACCGGGTCTTTCCCGTGGCGGGATCCAGCGCGTACGCGTAGCCGTCGCCGTCCCCGGCGTAGACCGCGCGTTTGTTCACCGCCATCGCCCTGCCGCCGAGCCTTGCCCGGTGCCACCGAACCTTCCCTGACATCCGGTCCAGCGCGACGACGCCTCCGCCACCGCTGGCGTACAGGAGACCGCCGACCTCCGACAGAGTGCCGATGTCCTCATTCCCGCGCTCCTGGTACCGCCACCGCTGCCGCCCGGTGGCCTTGTCCAGGGCGACGACCCCATTCTCGCCAAAGACGTACACATGGTCGCGCCCGAGTACGGCATCATCGTTGGACGTCATCTGATAACGCCACCGCTCGCGGCCCGTGGTGGCGTCGATCGCGTAGGTCCTCTCCTCTGCTGTCCCGTACACGACCCCGTCCGCCACCGCGAAGACGGACCACACACAGGTGGGCACGGTCCACCGCGGGCGCCCCGTGGCCTCCTCCAGCGCGTAGAACTTGTAACGACCGCCCTCGTGATCAGCGTCCATGACATACACGACCCCGCCATCCACCACGGGGGCGTCGCGAAGCCACGAGTCGGTGACATGGCTCCACCCGCTCCCGTGCGCCGGACGCCCGCGGCCCGAGCCCCCCAGATTGGCGCGGATGCGCGGGGCGAGGAGCCGCAGCACGCTCGGGCTGTCGGTGTTCAGTTCGGCGATGACCGGTCCCACGTTGACCAGCGTGTTGCCTCTCCGGCCCACGCTGTACTTGTCCGGCATCGCCGAGAAGAGCCCGTCGCCATCGGCGACGGGGTCATAGTCGCAGTCGACACTGGCGGTATCGTCGCAGTCCCGCCTGAGCTCACTCACCGCGGCGTCGAACAGCGCCCGCGCCTCAGCGCTCGATCTCGCCACCCAGGCCACCGACACCGAGACCACCGCGCCGCTGTCGGTGGGGGGAATCCAGTCGCAGGTGGCCGGCTTCGGCCACGTCAGGTCCCCCAGCGCCCGCCGGTACGGGACCGGCCGGTAGCCGTCGGCCACGATCCGCAGGTCATGAGCGGTCAGCAGCGTACAGGCGTCCGGCCATGCGGCGGGATCGACCCCGCCCAGCGCGGCCGGGCCCGGCAGATGCCCGCGAACCCGCCGGTACGCCGTGATGTGCCCGCTGCTCTCGTCCTTGACGTATACGAAGGCCAGGTCGCCGGCCGTGCCCAGGAGCTGACCGGCCGAAGCCGGGATATCCAGGGGAAAGGCGCCCAGACGGCCGCTGCCGGACTCGATCGACGTCAGGTACGCGGGCAGCGGCCGCGCGCTGTCGAACCCCTCCAATTCGGCCGCTGGAGCAGGAGGTTCGCCGAACTCCAGGCGCTGGAGGGGCTGGCTCCAGCGGTCGAGCGGGGAGTCCAGCGTGGGCCGTGCGCTCAGAGCGGGCAGCAGCTGCCCGTCCTGCGTGAACGTGAAGACGAAGTCGTCCGTGAAGCCGAGGTCGTCGCCGTCCACCCAAACCTGTGTGATCCCCTCGGCGGAGACCTGGAGCTCGACGCCGGGCGAACTGTCCGCGTCGTCCGCGTCACCCCCTGGCCGGCGCAGCGACGTCAGCGGGCGCGTCCAAACCTGCCGCAACGTGTTCGGGTCCATTGCCGTGACCCGTACGCCGTCCGGGCATTGCTCGGCGAACACGATCAACCGCGTCGTGGCGCCTTGGGAGGACGGCTGGCAGCCGACGGGACGGACCACGCGGGCGAGCGTCCGCCCGTCACGCACGTCAATGGACCGTACGGGCACCGTCCCCTTTTTTTCTCGCCCGACGACCACGACCGCGTGCTCGGTCACCATGATCGGCGGCCCCTCGTTCTCGACCACATCAGTGATCGTCTGCTTCCAGACGTGCTCGCCGTCGGCCAGCTTGTACCCGTGCAGGGACCGATGCGCCGGACTGGGCGCCTTCGTGGCCATGACGAGCATCCCGGCGGCCGCCCCAAGGCCGGTCGGCTCGCGAGGCGCCGCGACCACACGCCGGACCGCGCCCGTCCGCGGATCGCGGACCTCTACCGTCCGTTGCCGCGTCGCCACCACCAGACCGTGCGCCGACACCGCCGCGATCGGCGTGTCATCATGCGGCGTCATGACGGGATCGACGGCCATCGACCACGCCGCCCGCCATCCCACCTCCGCCAGCGGCAACTGCGGATCGTCCCCGGCCGCCACCGAGCCGGTCACCAGCAGCACCGCCAGCAACACGATGACGGCACCCGCACCACGCACGCTCACCATCCCATCGCCGCCGGGTCGCCGCAGAATTGAATCAGCAGGCGTCATGGTGAACCACCCGTAAGCCGCCCAGCGGAGAATCCTCGTAGTACGCGTCATAGCCGTCGTCGGACCGGCCGGTCAACCGGAACGGGCCACCGCCGGGAGCCCTGACCACGATGTGTTCGTCATGGTTCCCCGCCGCCACGGTGAGCACGAGCTCAAACTCATAGAAGGCCTTCTCGGCGCGGAAGGTCATGCTGAACGTCACCCGTTCATCGCGTTTGAGATCGATCTGGGTTTCACGGAAGTACGAGGTATCGGGCTTGTCCTTGGGCGTGAACCGGGGGGACGGGTGATCAAGGTCGGCGGCTATCTCGACCGTCGGGACCTCTCCTTGTCTGGGCCGCGGCAGGCAGGCGCCCCGCGACACAGGCAACCGCTTGAGTATCTGCGGCCGCATGTTCACGATGCGCATGCTGCTGACCCTGCCGACCAGCACGACGGTCACCTCCACACTGCCGATCGGGGCTTCCTGGTAACGCGCCAGCAGCGCGTCTTGCGCGGTTGACGAGGTGCCCAGCAGCGCTGCCCGATCGTCGGGATCGGTCACGGCCTTGCGGAGCGCCCTGTCGTGCTCCGCATGATTGATGGAGACGTGCTCGATCGCGAGCGGGCCAGTCCCGCTGAGCCGGTCGATCGTGTCGGCTCCCCGCGCGTTGAACCAGCCGGTGAACACGACCCCGATCACCGCGATCAGCACGACGCTGACTATCCACGTCAGCCAGGCCAGCATCCCCTTCCACGCCGCGGGCAGCGTGCGCAGCCGACCGGGACTGGCGCCGAGCAGTGTCCACCAGGCGTCGCGGTCGGGGAGGGTGTCGATCAGGGTGATCGGCACGATGGTCAGGTCCGAGGCGCCGTGGCGCGGCGCGTGTTCCGACACCACCCCGATCACGCAGTCGCCGGCCAGCACCGCCGCCCCGGACATGCCCGACCAGGCCGACCTGGCCAGCGCGGTACCGGCCGAGGGCAGCGGCGGCCCCTCGGGGCGATGACCGGTCTGCAGGGTGAGCAGCCCCGGCCCCGGCCGCTGCGAGACCGGGATCCGGCCGCTGATCTGGGCGGCCTGGCGGACCACCGACGCGCCGTGGCCGCGTTCCAGAAACCGTGGGAACCCGACCGCGCCGCAGTCCTCGACTACTTCCAGCCGCTCGGTGCGGTCGGCGACGCGCGCGAAAGCGATCAGCGGCAGCCGCCCGATCGCCTCCGGCGTGTCCTCGGCCAACTCCAGCACGGCCAGATCCGCGTGCTCGACCTCGCCGCGCAGTAGCACCCGCGCCCGCCAGCTCCGCTTCGGGCCATCGGGCCAGGGCACGGCGCGCCGGACTTCGATCGCGCCGTCGGCGACGGCGTGCAGCGAGGTCAGAACGTGGCGGCCGTCGATCAGGAAACCCGAGGCGACCCGCCACTCCGTCCGGGCCCGAGAGCTCTGGCCGACGGTGATCTGGGCGATCACCTCGACGAACCGGTCCTGGATCGCCACCAGCACGACCCTGCCCCTCCGGCTAGCCCGGCTTGCCGGACGAGCGACGGGCCACCTTGACTGGATCGCCCTGCGCGTCGACGGGCGGCTGCAACACGACGGTCACCTTCTGCACCCGCTCATGCTCGACCTTCCCGCCGGCACCGGCCTCCAGCACCCACACCTTCACCTTGCCGCTGCCCTCGCCGCTCTTGGTCAACCCGACCTGAAACTCCAGCGTCACCTCCCCGACGGGGAACTGGATGTCCGCATCGGCGCCTGCGGCGATCGCCTCCCGCAGCTCCTGTCGGATCTGCTCGATCGCCTCAGGTAACCCAAGCTCCGCCACACGCCCTCCCACCGCACCACGGACTGGCCAGCAACCCGATCGTAGGCCGCCGAACGCCTGCGGCGCCGCACTTCCCGCCGATCCCCCCACAAACCGGCACCAAATGACGATGGTCGCCGGTAGGGCGGCGCCGTCGGCGAGCCTGCACCACCACAACCGGCCGGCCCGATAACCCGATCGTGATAGGCCGCGCATGCAGGCCACCGCCGGCCCCTTGCCTCGGACACCAGGCCGAGGCACCCCCCGAACGTCTGACCAGAACGGCCCGCCTCGCCGCCACTCTTCACCTGCTGCCAGTGAGCTGGGCGAGCGGGCTTGTCGTACGGCGCCGTTCCGCCACATTCTGAGGGCCGAGCCCTCACCCCTGTCCTTCGGCCGGTGGAGGGGGCACTGGCGGGCCGGTCAGATCCAGCCGGCGATCACGCCTCAACTGCACGGTTCCGTACGGTGTCATGTTGGTGGTGAACAGCGGGGTCAGGCCGCGCCGGTCGACGTCGGTGAGCACCTGGTCCCATTCCGGCTCGGCGAACGTGTCTTGGATCATGAGGAGATTGATGTAGCCGAGACTGCTCTGCAAGATCATCAGGCAGAGCATGGCCAGTTCCTGCTCCTCACGCCGGTTGGAAGCGAGTTCCCCGCGCTTGCCGAACCTGATGTAGTCATTGACCCCGTTGTAGTTCTCCACCACGTTCAACCCCGACTCGGTCTCATGTTGAAGATCGCGATCTCGGAGCCAGCGCGCGAGAAAGATGGTTCTCTGGGCGCAGCCGACCTCCAGCATCGCCGAGTACGCCGGGTGAGTGGTCTCGCCCTGAAAGCGCCGCAGCAGCGCCTCGGTGGAGGCGGTGCCCTGCCGGATCGCGTGGCGTAGCGGTTATGCGGCTCCGGCAGCGCCTCCAGCGGCGACAGCAGGATCGCGCCGCCCTTCTTGTGCTCGACGATCTCCAGCCATGGCAGGCCGGGCAGGGCGTCGTGCAGCGCCGACAGTTCGGCGTCCATCTCCTCCAGCAGCTCGCCCGTGAACCGTCTGGCGTCCAACGGCTTGCGCAGCCTGGCGTAATTCTCCACCCGCCGCTCCTCGAAATCGGCTGGCAGGTCCAGGTCGGGGTTGCGCCACTTGTAGGCGCCGTGCACCCAGATCTCCTTGCACCGCAGCTTCTCCCGCAGCGTCTGGAACACCGCGCACTCGTACACGCTGCGCAAGATCCGGCGGTTGCCCTTATTGTCGGTGCGGAACATCAACTCGGCCAGCTCCGCCGGCACGATCTGCTCCACCGGCACCGTCTCGCCCAGCGCGTAGTACTTGGTGCGGTGCGTGGTCTCGGCCTTGTACCGCTTGATCAGGGCCAGCGCGGTCATCATCGGCGCGTGCACCGTGTTGGCCGAGCCGAACTCCAGCGCCTCCAGGATCTGGATCAGCCCTGCCCGATAGTGGTTGGTGTAGGAGGCCTTGAACACGCGCTGCCGATGCTGACGGTAGGTGCTGCCCTTGCTGGTGTACTCGTGCCACAACGCCACCAGCGTGTCCACACCGCCGGGCACCACCGGGTAGATCGCCTCGCTGACCGTCTCCTCCGGCGCCTCCAACGCGGCCTGCGTCATCTTGAACAAGATGTTCTCCTTGCCCGAGACCCGCTTGAGCTCCGCGACGAACTCCTCTGTCACCTTCGTGTCGGCGCGGGCATTGATCCGCTGCACCGTCGTGATCAGCAGATCCACCAGCACATCGGTGATCTCCCGCCGCCGGCAGTGCAGGTAGGCCGCCAGCAGCGTCACCTTCAGCTCATCGCCGTGCCGCCGCAGATGACTGGGCGAGGACACCGCCACCCGCGCCCGCCACGCCAGCAGCACACCCGGCGCGATGTCGTCGAACAGATCCTCGGGCAGCTCGATCGCCTTGATCGCGCCGAGCTTGAACACCTCTTTCTCCATCGTGGTGACGCTGACGTTGCCGGGCTCCTCGCGGATCACCGCGAACACGTCCACGCCTTCGCCCTCCGCCGCTTCCGGCGGCTTCCCCTCAGGGGCCTGCCGCTCCTCTTCGACCTCCGGTCTCGTGTCGTCACCGGCACGGCGGGCGATCAGCGTCAGCATCCGCTCGACCACCTTCGCAGGAACATGTGAGGAGACGCGCGACGTCAGCGTCTTCTCGGCCTGGTCCAGCCCGGAGCCGACGATCCGCTGCAGCCGCTGCCTGGACGGCGGCTCGATCCGTTCATCCTTGAGATGGGCCAGCAGCGCCGCGCGAACCCGGTAGGCACGCCGCTCGGACTGGCACACCTTGTCAGCCAGCCACCCAGCCGCCTTGTCCTGATCCTCCACGCTGCACTCGCGGAAACCGGTAAAGGTGCGGACGTCGGTCCGGTGGGCCTTGCTGGTACGCCCGTCCCACTCATACAGCCCCAGGTCCGCGGCCGGGACCTTCACCGCGGCGGCAACATACTCGACCGCCTCGTCCGGCAGTTCGGCGCGACCGCGCGGGAACCGGCCGTGGAGCTGGTGAAACTTCAGCATCAGCGCGAAGGCCAATTTCGTCGGCCCTCGACGGCCGGCCAGGAGTTCCATCTCCTCATCGAGCAGGGTCCAATGACCGATCAGCTCGTCCTCATCGACGACACGCGCCATGGCACAGGGCTCTCTCCCAGGGGTCACCGACAGCGCGTGGCCGGCCACCGCAGACGAACCCCCGAGATCCGGACCAATACTTACCGCATCCAATTGGACACGTCTCGGAAACAGCAAATGACCTGGCAGCCGCTCACGAAAGGCCGCTCTGACCTGGACTAGCGACCAACCGATGTACTTCGTGGCAGCTTCGTTAACGACAGGCCAACTCAGGCCGACGCATCCATGGACGTCTTCAACGCCATGGCCGAGATCCGCATGGCCGATGCGCAACCTCCACCACGCACTGGCCGAGAAGATATTTCACGGCCGCCGCCGCGAGGTGTTCCAGAGATACCGGGAAGGCATGGAGGACCAGCTGGGCGCGCTGGGCATTGTTTGAATTGCGTGGTTCTCTGGAATACGGTCTATATGACGCCGCGTTGAACACGTTACGCGCCCAGGGGTATCCCGTGCGGGATGAAGACGTCGCCCGCCTCAGTCTTTCATGCGGAAACACATCAATGTCCACGGGAAACCACGGTGGATTCCGCCGACTCCGCCAAAGGCGCCGTCGCAACCCGGAAGTTGCGTGTCCCCGCCGCCCGCGACGAGGACGAGGAGGAGTTCGATGAGGACGACTCCTGGTAGACACCCTCGGTACGAGGGAACACCCGGTACCGAAGTTATCTGGAGTTGTCGAGCGAAACTAGCTGGTCAGCCGCTTGAAGGCCGTTAAGCCACGTGAGAACCGGTCCTCGTCGCGGCCCTTCGAGACGAGGTCCTTCCCGCTGTCCATCGTGCACCCGTTGGCGAGTTCCTGCGGTAGCCCGATCGCCTTGACTGTCAGCTTCGCGGCGATTTACGGAACCGCCGACGGGTGGCTGCAAGGCCGGGTCGTCAGCTCACGGTCAGGCTGCTCTGTTGGGCCCAGGCCGCCAGCAGGTGGAGCGCTGTCTGGGACGGGGATCCTTCCTCTGCCGTGTGGGCGATCAATGCCTGGTCGGGGTCGTCGGGGAGCCGGAGCGTCTCGAATCCGAGGTCGAGCCTGCCGACCACGGGGTGCTGGTAGACGTACCGTCCGTGGGTCTTGTCCTTGAGCCGGTGTTTCGCCCACACCTCGCGAAATTCCGGGCTGGCGGCCGACAGGTCGTCGATCAAGGCTGCCGTCCGCGTGTCCTCGGGGTGGCGTCCGGCATCGAGCCGGAGGTAGGCGGCCACGTCGCCGGCCTTGCCGCGCCAGTCGGCGTACAGGCTGCGCATGCCCTCGTCCAGGAACACCAGACGGGCCAGGTTGCGCTGCTGTGGCGGCAGCGCTGCGAAGTCGGTGATCAGTGCCGCTGCGAGGTGGTTCCAGGCCAGGACGTCGGTGTTGCGGCCGACGATGTAGGCCGGGACGTCGGCCGAGGAATCCAGCAGGCGGCGAAGACCCGGCCGTACGCGCTGCAGCGGGGGCTCGGCGTCGGCGCGGTCGGCCTCGGACCAGGGGCGGGCCAGGCGGTACAGATGGTCACGTTCGACGGCGTCCAGCCGCAGAGCGCGGGCGACCGCATCGAGGACCGCCTCGGAGAAGTGCAGGGTACGGCCCTGCTCCAGCCGGACGTAGTGGTCCACGCTCACCCCGGCCAGCTGAGCCAGTTCCTCCCGCCGCAACCCGGGCACGCGCCTGCGGCCGCCGTAGTCGGGCAGGCCCAGCTCTTCGGGCCGCAGCCGGGCCCGACGCGATCGCAGGAATTCACCCAGTTCCGCACGTCTGTCCAGTGCCATGTGCCCAGTATCCCGGTCCCGGTTCCGCTGCCGCCCTCCGGAGCCTGGTCACGCCATACCTAGGCAGCGGCGGGCACTGGGTCGGCCGCTTCCGCCAGACCACAGTGATGTGCGCCGGAACGGTTCCGGCGCCAGACACCCCAGAGGGTGCCTGGCCCTGATCTCACAGGGAGCACTGCGACATGAGCACCACTGACGTGCCGACCCGGCCGCTCGGTGCCACGGGCATGGGCATCACCCGTCTGGGCTTCGGCTCCTGGGCGGTGTCGGGATCCGGCTGGCGCTTCGGCTGGGGCGCCACCGACGACGCCCAGTCGATCGCCGCGATCCGCCACGCGGTCGCCTCCGGCGTCAACTGGATCGACACCGCCGCCGTCTATGGGCTCGGCCACTCCGAGGAACTGGTCGGCAAGGCCATCGCCGACCTGCCCGAGGCCGACCGCCCGTACATCTTCACCAAGGCCGGCCTGGTCTGGGACCCCGACGACCCGCAGGCCACGCCCCGCCGGATCATGAAGCCGGCCAGCGTCCGCCGCGAGATCGAGGACTCGCTGCACCGGCTGAACGTCGAGCACATCGACCTGTACCAGGTGCACTGGCCCGACACCGGCGAGTCGCTGGAGTACGCCGGCGACGGCTACGGTGCCGTCTCGCCCAACGCCACGCCCCTGGAGGAGTACTGGCAGGTCATGGCCGACCTGAAGGCCGAGGGCAAGGTCCGCGCGATCGGGCTGTCCAACCACACCCCCGACCAGCTGCAGGCCGCTGAGCAGATCGCCCATGTCGACGTCATCCAACCGCCGTTCTCGGCCATCAACCGGTCCGCCGCGGCCGAGATCGCCTGGGCGCACGCTCACGGCACCGGCGTGATCGTCTACTCACCGCTCCAGTCGGGGCTGCTCACCGGCGCCTTCTCCGCCCAGCGAGCGGCTGGCCTGCCCGCCGACGACTGGCGCGCCGCCCACCAGGACTTCACCACGGGGCTGTCGGCCAATCTCCGGCTGGCCGACGCGCTGCGCCCGATCGCCCAACGGCACGGCACCAACGTGGCCGAAGTGGCCATCGCCTGGGCCCTGGCCTGGCCCGGCGTCACCGGAGCCATCGTCGGCGCCCGCAAGCCGGAGCAGGTCGACGGCTGGATCGCAGCCGGCGCGGTGCGCCTGGCGCCGGCAGACCTGGACGAGGTCGCCGCCGCGATCGCCGCCTCAGGCGCCGGTACCGGCCCTGCCCGGCCGTAGCCACCTGCCATCATGCAAAGAGAGCGAACGAGATGCCCCTCATCGTCCTGGCCGAGTGCCGGGCCGCGCCCGGCCAGGAAGACCGGCTCCGCACCGCCCTGGAGGCGATGATCGAACCGTCCCTGGACGAACCCGGCTGCCTGGCCTACCGCACCTATACCGACCCCAACCACCCCGCCAGCATGGTGGTGATCGAGGAATGGGCCACCCCCCGAGCCCTCATGGAACACTTCACCACCCCGCACTTCCGCCACGCACAGCAGGTTCTGGACCTCGTCCTCACCGAGCCGATGACCCTGCGCAGGCTGGTGGCCGCCTCCGCTGGCTGATGAACCTGCTGCCGGGCACACCCCCAAGAGTGTGCCCGGTCAGTGGTGACACGGCCTCAAGCCCGAAGGCCGCTCGGTCGACGTCGAGCCCGGCGGTCCCGGCCTGCGCCGACCGGGTGGAGTCGGGCCGACGTCGCGGTGGTGCGGTGAGTTTCGGACGCTTCCGAGGGCTCGAGGCGATCCCCACACCCTGTATTTGATCTTGTCCGTCATCGAGGACTTCCGGACACGAAGATCACCGTCACCCGGCGTCACCCACCAGCCGATCCACCCCGAAACCATGATCACAAGCGAGCTGCGCCGGAACCGGAACGTACGCTGACGACCCCTGGCCGCCCCCGTCAGACGTCCGCCCTGGCCTGCGGGAAGGCGCTTACCGTACGAAACGGTTCCGTTGCAGGTCCATCCCCGACACGGGGAAAGTCGGCGGCGAGCTTGCCAGCCAGGTCCGCCCGCCGGATCGGGTCGCGCGCCAGGGCCATCGCCGCGCGGATCGGCGGGGTCGCGCGCGCAGACCGTGACCGGCGCGCCCGTGGCCGTCTCGCTCGAGCGGTGCTGGCCGTCACGCTCGACGACCAGGTTCGGTGATGGGGTTGGCCAGGGCATGGACGATGCCGTTCTGGGGCGGGTGACGAGTCGATTAGTTGGCGATCGCAGCATCCGCGCAGGCGGCGAGGTCCTCGCGTAGCCGACGCTGCTGCGCCTGGGACAACGGTGAGAACAGCTGCTGTTCGACGGCGCGCACGGCGACACTGGCCTCGCGCAGCGTCGACTGTCCGGCTCGGGTGAGCTCGGTGGGCAGTGCCCGCCCATGAATGGCGTGATCAGGCCTGGCGAGCAGGCCCCGCTCTTGGAGCCGGCGAAGTACGAGGTTCATCGACTGGCGGGTGACGAAGGCGCGGCGGGCGAGTTCGGAGTTGGACAGTCCCGGATGCCGTCCGAGCAGTTCGAGGCATGCGTATTGGGCGACGGTGAGACCCAGTGGACGCAGCACCTCATCCATCGCGGTGTGCAGCGAGGCTTGCACCTGCTTGAGGACGTAGCCCACCGACTGGTCAAGGTCGCCCACGGTCTCTTCTTGCTCCATGTCAATATTCTGACATACTCCTATGTCAGCACACTGACATAGGAGGAACGGCATGAGTGGACAGGTCACGTACTTCGAGCTGCCGAGCACCGACATCGGAGCAACCCAGCGATTCTGGGGCTCGCTGTTCGACTGGACGTTCTACGAGGGCAACTTCCCGGGCTACTCGATGATCCAGGGACCCGACCCGATGGGCGGATCGCCACACGACGATTCGTCACGACACCCGCGCATCTTCTTCGCCGTCGACGACATCACCGCCGCCGTTGCTCGGGTGCGCGAACTCGGTGGCACGGCAGAAGATCCGGTCAGCATCCCCTCTGGTGCCTACGCCCACTGCACAGACGATCAGGGCGTGGAGTTCAGCCTGTCCGAACAGGCCGGAGACCAGGATTGAATCGCACCGAGATCGGCGAGCCAGAACCAAAGGGATCCGAACCCCTCGTGAGGCCGTTGCTGCCGCTGGCGCTGGCAACCTTCGCGGTCGGCACCGACGCGTTCGTGATGGCCGGTCTCCTGCCGGCCATCGCCGCCGACCTTGAGGTCGGCGTCCCGGCCGCCGGCCAGCTGGTGACAGTGTTCGCACTGACGCTCGCTGTCGCTGCGCCGATTCTGAGTTGGCTGCTGAGCCCACTGGATCGTCGCAAGGTTTTGCAGCTGGCGCTGATCGTGTTCGTCGTCGGCAACGTCGTCACCGCACTCAGCCCGAGCTACCCGATCGCGCTGTCAGCCCGGATTCTCACAGCGGCCGGGGCGGCCACCATCACCGCCACAGCGTCGAGCGCCGCCGTCGCGATCACGCCTCCCGAACGCCGGGGGCGTGCCATGGCGTTGGTCATCGGTGGATTGACGCTGTCCACCGCGTTGGGCATGCCGCTGGGCAACTTGATCGGCGGCATCGACTGGCGCCTCACATTGTGGGCGGTCGCTGCCCTTGGCGTCGTTGCCGTGATCGGTATCTCGGTCGCGTTGCCCAAGGTCGTGCTGCCGGCGACAAGCCTTATGGCCCGCCTGGCTCCGCTGCGCCGGCCCCAGGTGCTCTCCATTTTGGTCGTGACGCTGCTGGTGATGGCCGGACATTATGCCGTCTACACCTACATCGCAGCAGTGACGGCCAGCGCCACGACCGGATCGTTTCCCCAGGCCCTCACCATGATTCTGTTCGTCTGGGGTGTCGGAGTCCTGGTTGGCAACTTCTTCGCGGGCCATCTCGCGGACAAGCGTCCGGTACTCGGGGTCGCAGTCGGAGCACTCGCCGGCGGCACCGTGCTGCTCGCGATCAGCCCACTCACGGTTGGCAACCTGGCCATCGCGAGCGTCTGGGCCGCCATCTGGGGCATCACCGACGGGATGGCCTCAGTGGTGCAGCAACACCGGCTGGTGACCTTCGCGCCCGCCTCATCACCAATGCTCCTTGGTCTCAACTCCTCCGCGATCTACTTCGGTGTAGCGATCGGTGGCGGATTCGGTGGTCTGGCCCAGGAGTGGCTGCCGGTCACCTTGCTCGGTGTTCCCGCTGCAGTCCTGGCACTGCTCGCCACCACCATCACCGTCGTGGAGGGGAGGGTCGGTCCGGCGAAGGCCTCGCCAAAGGCGGCCGAGAACCGCCGCTGAGGCAACAAAATGGGCCGACCGGCGCGTCGGCGATGGGGTGTCAACCTGGTCAGGTTTCACGGCTCCAGACGGGTGAGGTTGAGCTGGGCCAGCCGGTCGGGGTCGGACAGGATATCGATGGTGGCGATCTTGCCGTCGGCGATGGTGAAGCTCATGACGGAGATGAGCTGGTCGTCGATGGTGTTGACCAGGCCGGCGAGGCCGTTGACGAGCGCCGGGTGGATGGCGGCGCTGGCTGGCCCTCATTGGCAAGCCGCTGCCGGGTGTGTCGCCGACGGAGCAGTGGAGGCCGTAACGCCCAAAAGCCCAGGGCGAGGACACGGCAACCGTACCTCGCCCTGCCCGGGGTCAGATCAGGGCCGGGCCCAGCGACGGACCCGCGCGGGCTTGGCCGCCCCACCCAACACGGGGATGTGGTGCGCGATCTCGCACGCGGCGGATGGCCGGTCAGGACTGGGGAGGAGCGGCCCCCGGTTGGCACGCCGGGCACGGCGCGCTGACCAGCGTGCGGGCCTGCCGGTCCACCCGGGTCACGCTGCCCGCGTCCAAGCAGTAGTGGCAGGCCAGCGCCTCCCGCACCTGCTCCTCGCGCCACACCTTGTGCTCCCAGGCCGCAGGCGGGGGCGGCGGCGGTCCCGGGCGGGGTTCGGCGGGCTCGTGCTCGGCGCCGACCCAGCCGCGGCCGTGGCAGAAGCGGCAGCGCAGCGCCAGCCGGCCGAACCGCTGGACCTTGCGGCCGCCGCACTCGGGGCAGGTGATCGGGTCGGTCATCGCCGTCCCGTCCCCGCGCACGTCGAGCAGGGAACCCACACCTGGTGGGCCGGGCTGGTGCCGTTCCGGTCGATCCACTCCCCGCCGCCGCCCAGGCAGATGTCACAGATCTCCCCGGCGGCGTCGTCGTCGGTGGTCATGTCCTGACGGTACGTCAGGCGCCCGGGACTGTCCCGTCTTCCCGACGATGGGTTCTCCAAGCCGTGCTTGCGGGAATGGCGCAGGACTGCGCGATGTCACTCACCCGCCGGTGCAGGGCACGAAGTCTTGCGGGGGGCGAGACGGGATGGCCGCTCAAGATGGCGCTGCCATCCCTTCCGGCCATCTCAGCTGCCCCTCGGGGCTGGTGAACCCCTAGCCTCCAGCGTTCATATCCAATCGGATATCAATGTCAGCTGATATCGCTATTGGACAACAACTGAGCCGTTCTGCTTTGCTCCTGACCTCTGACTGACGACAACAAGGACGATGACATGCGAAGTCTCCGCATCCGCCGTCTCCCGGCTGGGCTGCGCGCCATCGCGGTGACGATCTCGACGGGTGGCGCCCTCGCCACGGACACGGCCTCGACGGTGCCCGCCACCCTCCGGGCGAGCGGACCGGGCGGACTCTGATGGCACGACGGGGGACGAAGGTCGTACGGCTGGCCGCGGCGGGGGCGGCGGCGGGCGTGCTAGTGGCGGGAATGGCGCTGCCTGCCGTGGGGGGCGGGGGTCTCGGGTTCGTGACGGCGGCGGGGGAGGCCGGCCTCAAACCGGTCGACCTCGCCGAGCCGCCGCTCGCCGAGGCCACGACCGTGCAGAACGCCAAGGGCCAGGAGATCGCGCGTTTCTACGAGCAGTACCGGGAGGTCGTCGGCTTCGAGGAGATCGCCGAGGTCATGACGACGGCGATCGTCGCGATCGAGGACTTCCGCTTCTACGAGCACGGCGCGATCGACATCGAGGGCACGCTGCGCGCGCTCACCACGAACCTGCGGGCGGGTGAGGTCAGCCAGGGCGGGTCGAGCATCACCCAGCAGTACGTCAAGCAGGTGCTGCTGAACTCCGCCGACACGAAAGCGGAGCGGAACGCCGCTCTGGAGGCCAGTTACGCGCGCAAGCTCAAAGAGCTGCGGTACGCCATGGGGATCGAGAAGAAGTACTCCAAGGACCAGATTCTGGAGAGATATCTCAACATCGCGTACTTCGGCGCGAGTGCCTACGGAGTCGAGGCGGCGGCAAAACGGTTCTTCGGCGTCAAGGCCGGCAAGCTCACCCTGGCCCAGGCGGCGACGCTGGCGGGCGCCGTACAGGATCCGAACGCCACCGACCCGAACCTCGGCAGGAAACACCGCAAGCGGCTGCAGCAGCGCCGTGACGTCGTGCTGGACCGGATGGCCGAGCTCGGCAAGATCACCCCAGCCGAGGCGGCCGCGGCGAAGGCCACCAAGCTCGGCTACAAGGGCACAAAGCTTCCCGGCGGCTGCCAGTCCAGCAAAAATCCGTACTTCTGCCTGTACGTCCGCCGCGAAGTCCTCAGCAACCCCGACTTCGGCAAGACGGCCGACGAGCGCCTGAAGATGCTCAACCGCGGCGGGCTGACCATCAGGACGACGATCGACCCGGTCATGCAAGCGGCCGCGGAGCGGGCGATCAGCAGATACGTGCGCGCCGCTGACGGCCCCGTCGCGTCCGAGGCCCTGGTCCAGCCGGGCACCGGAGCGATCAAGGCCATGGCGGCGAGCAGGCCGTACGGCCCCAGCAAGGCCAGGAACGAGATCTCCTACAACGTCGTCGCGGACGTCGCGCACGGCGGCGGCACGGGATTCCAGGCGGGTTCCACGTTCAAGACCTTCACCCTGATCAGCGCGTTGCAGCAGGGCATGAAGCTCGACGACGGCCTGCGGGCGGGCGCCGGATACCTGGCGCCCGGCTATACGACGTTCAAGAACTGCGCGGGCGAGAACGTCGGCGATCCGACGCACACGGTCACCAACGACGAGGGCTCCCCGGGGTGGAAGACGCTGCGGACCGGCACCTGGAGCTCGGTGAACACCTTCTTCATGGAACTGCAGCAGCGGGTGGGGCTCTGCGAGACGGTCACCACGGCCAAGTCGCTGGGCATCCGCCGCGCCGACGGGCGGAAGACACAGGAGTACGAGACGTTCACGCTCGGCATCAACGAGATGGACCCGGTGACGGTGGCCAACGCGTACGCGGCCATCGCGGCGCGCGGAGAGTACTGCGCGCCGATGGCGATCACGCGGATCACCGACCGGGACGGCACGTCCACCCGGTACCGGCCGAAGTGCCGCCACGCGCTCGATCCCGAGATCGCCGACGCGACGGCGGAGGTGCTGTCCGGCGTGTTCACCAAGGGCACGATGCGCGGCGTCGGGGGCATCGGGCGCGACGCGGCGGGCAAAACGGGCACCACCGACGACTACGCGGCCGCCTGGTTCGCCGGATTCACCCCGGATTTGGCGGCGGCGGTGAGCATCGGGGACCCGCGCGGCTCCCAGGACCACAAGCTGACCGGGGTGACGATCGGCGGGCGGTACTACGGGTCGGTGGATGGGGCGACCCTGCCCGGGCCGATCTGGAAGGACACGATGATCGGCGCACTGGCGGACGTCCCCCCGACGTCGTTCACGCCCCTGAACACGGCGCGTTTCGAGGGCTGCGCCCAGGACTGCCGCCCCGCACCGGAGCCCCCGGACGACGGTGACGGCGAGCAGGAGACCGATCCCGGCGTCAACGGCCTCCAGGACGCAGTTCCCGCCACCCTGGACCACCCGTGAGACCACGCCGCCCGGTCACCGAACCTGCCCGCAGCAGCTTTGAGGCGCCGCCGTAGGGGACGAACCGGCCCTCGTGGTAAGATCCTTTGCGGATGAGCACGGAAGGCTCGCCCCGGCCGGTGAGGCCGCCGGGCCGATTCCCGCCTTCCCGCCCGATCCGCCCGATCCGCCCGGAACGCCGACGACCGCGACACGGCCGTCGCCGTCGTGTCGGCCGTTCCCGCAGTCAGGCTCCAGGTCACCGACCTGGAGCCTTTGTCGTTGAGACGCATTCCCGACACCGCGCCACCGGTTCGACCGGTGGCGCTCCCCGGCATGCCCTTGGAGATCGCAGATCATGGAAATCAGCGGATTCCCCCGCCAGTTCGCCCGCACCCGGCGCTTCTCGCTCGGCGTCCCCCGGCAGTTCACCGTCTCACCGGACGGGCAGCGCGTGCTCTTCGTGCGGTCCGTCTCGGGCGGCGCCCCGCGCGGCCTGCTGTGGCTGCACGAGAACGGGCGGGAACGTGTCCTCGCCGACCCGGCGTCCCCCGGCGACGACGACCGGTCCACCACGCTGGAGCGGGCCCGCGAGAATGCGACGGGGGTGGTGGCGTACGCGACCGACCGGGAGGCACGCCTCGCGGCGTTCGCCCTGGACGGCGCGCTGTGGACCGTACGGACGGACGGCGGCGTGCCGCGCCGCCTCACCACCGCCGGCCCGGTGACCGAGCCGCGCCCGTCCCCGGACGGCACCTCGATCGCCTACATCTGCAGGGGCGCGCTGCACGTCATAGGGGCCGACGGCACCGATGATCGGCCGTTGGCCCGGCCCGAAGACCCCGACGTCACCTACGGGCTGGCCGATCACACCGCGACCGAGTCGATCGGCAGGACGCGCGGCTACTGGTGGTCCCCGGACAGCGACGCGCTGCTGGTGGCCAGGGTCGACACCTCGATGGTGGAACGCCGGTACATCGCCGATCCGTCCAACCCCGCCCGTCCGCCCCGGTCGGTCCCCTACCCGGCGGCGGGCACGGCCAACGCGCAGACCTCGCTGCGCGTCGTCACGATCGCGGGCGGCCACACACCCGTCCGGCTGCCGGCCGCGGCGCACGAGACCGGCACACCGCGCGGCGTCTGGAACGCCCCCGCGTTCGAGTACGTCGTCACCGCCGGCTGGGACGGCGCCGGCCCCGTGGTCAGCCTCCAGACCCGCGACCAGCGCACGATGTGGACCATCGCCGTCGATCCGGCGAGCGGTGACGTCGAACTGCTGACCCGGACGGCCGACCCGGCCTGGGTGTCGTTCCGGCCCGGCACGCCCCTGCGCACCGCGGCGGGCACACCGGTGGTCTCCTGGCAGCACGCCGACGCCCGGATGATCCGGATCGGAACCACCCTGAGCCCGGACGGCCTGCAGGTCCGCGAGGTCCTGGGAGCCGTGGGTGAGCGGGTCTTCTTCACCGCGAGCCGGGAACCCACGGAGGTCCACGTCTGGTCGCACGAACCCGGCCACGGCTTCGTCCGGCTGACCGACGCCCCCGGGGTGCACTCGGCCGCGGTGGGCGGCGACACGATCGTCCTCGACAGCAGGACGCTGGACGGACACACGGTGACGGTCCTGCACGGCGGGGAACCGGCCGGGGCGATCGCGGTCCTCACCGAGGAACCGCTGGTCACGCCCAGGCCGATCCATCTCAGCCTGGGAAGGCGGGAACTGCGCAGCCGGCTGCACCTGCCCTCCTGGCACCAGGAGGGGTCACGCAGGCTGCCGGTGCTGCTCAGCCCCTACTCCGGGCCCGGCCTGCAGGTCGTCACCATGGCCCGCGCGTGGTACACGGCGGTGTGCCAATGGTGGGCGGAGCAGGGCTTCGCCGTACTGGCCACGGATGGGCGCGGCACCCCCGGGCGCGGAGTGGAGTGGGAGCGGGGCATCCTCGGTGACCGCCTGGCACCCGTGCTGGAGGATCAGATCGACGCGCTGCACGCGGCCGCCGAGCGGTACGCCGACCTGGACCTGGACCGGGTGGGCATCCGGGGCTGGTCGTTCAGCGGTTACCTCGCGGCGGGCGCCGTCCTGCTCCGTCCCGACGTGTTCCACGCCGCGGTCGCGGGAGCGCCGCCGACCGACCGGCGGCTGTACGACACCTACTGGGAGGAACGCTTCCTCGGGCACCCCGACGTCCAGCCCGGCAACTACGAGCGCAGCTCACTGCTGCCCCACGCGCACCGGCTGACCCGCCCGCTGATGCTCGTCCACGGGCTCGCCGACGACAACGTGTTCCCGGCTCACACGCTGCGCCTCTCCGCGGCGCTCCTCGCGGCAGGCCGGCCGCACACCGTCCTGCCGCTGACCGGTGTGGGTCATCTCGTCGCCCGTGAGGGAGTGGCCGACACCCTGCTCCAGCTCGAGCTGGACTTCCTGAAGAGGTCACTCGACGCGTGATCTGGCCGGCCGCGATCCGGGCACCTCGCGGGGTGCGTGCGCGAGGGCCGCCTGGCCGGGGTGACGGGAGTCCATGAACCGGCTCGCCGAGGTGCTCACCGCCCCACGCCTAGCGGGAGCGGTTCGCGGGCCGGGACGCCGCGTTCGCGTTCGCGATGCGTACGGCGACGCCGTCGAGCAGCGGCTGGAGGCCGAACTCGAACAGCTCGTCGAGGTCGAGGTCGTAACCGCCGTCGAGACCGGCGACGGTTCTGGCGAAGGCGGGGTAGCGGCCCGAGGCGGCGATCTCCTCCAGCGCGGCCTCCTGGGTGTCCATCCACTGGCTCTCCGTCAGGCCAGTGACGGCTTCGGCCTGCGCCTCCTGTTCCAGGTTGACCGCGATGCCCTGGACGTAGGCGTAGAACAGCACGTGCAGGTTGAGCATGGTCGTCGAATCGAGGCCGTGGCCGTCGAGGGCGCTCAGCAGCCAGTCGGCGTGAGCCAGCATGTTCGGCAGCGGCAGCGGGCGGGTGAGCGGGTGGATCTGCGCCAGCCACGGATGTCTGCGGTACAGCGCCCACAGCGTGCGCGTGCCGAGTTCGACCCGGGCCCGCCAGCCGGGCGGGAAGTCGGCGGGGTAGGTCTGCTCGCCGAACGCGGCGTCGGCCATCAGCAGGACGAGATCGTCCTTGCTGGTGACGTACCGATAGGGCGACATGGTGGCGACGCCCAGCCGGGCCGCGACGCCGCGCATGGACAGCGCCGCCAGTCCTTCGGCGTCCGCGATGGCGATGGCGGCGCGGACGATGCGGTCACGGGTCAGTTCGGCCTCCGGGACGGCGCCCCGCCGCCCTTGCCGGCCGCCGCGCGGCGGGGCGGCCGGCGTGGCCACGACGGTGCCGACGCGGGGCTGGGCGCGCACCAGCCCTTCCTGGGAGAGCGCGGTCAGCGCCTTGGTGGCGGTGGCGAGGGCGACGTTCCACTCGCGTGCGATCTGCCGGGTCGAGGGCACCCGATCGCCGGGGGCGAGGTCACCGTCCGCGATGCGCCGCCGGAGGTCGGCGACGATCCGCAGATAGGGAGGATCGAGTTTCACGAATTTTGTCCCCTTCACCTGCTTGTACTAGTACAGAACTTAGCAGGCGCGGGGCCCTTCAACGCTCTCTTCTGTACTAGCTCACTGGCTTCTTCACCTGGCCTGACGGTGTGCATGTACGGCGTATATTCAATCCGCGTACACCGTATCTGGAGGGTTCGATGAAGACTGTACTGATTTCTGGTTCGAGCGTCGCCGGCCCGGCGCTGGCCTACTGGCTGAGCCGCCGCGGCTTCGCGCCGACCGTGGTGGAGCGCGCCCCGGCCCCGCGGATGGGCGGTCAGGCGATCGATGTGCGCGGGGCCGCGCTCGAGGTGACCGAGCGGATGGGCATCGGAGCAGAGGTACGGCGGGCCCGCACGCGGATGCGGGGCATGACGATGCTCGACGGCGACGGCAACGAGGTGGGACGCTCCACCGAGAAGACCTACAGCGGGGGCCGGCTCGACGGCGACGACGTCGAGCTGCTGCGCGAGGACCTGACCCGGCTGCTGCACGAACGGACCGAGTCCGCCGCCGAATACGTCTTCGGCGACTCCATCACCGCTCTGGAGGAGGACGAGCACGGGGTGCTGGCCCGCTTCGAGCGGGGCGAGCCCCGGAGATTCGACCTGGTGGTGGGCGCGGACGGGCTGCACTCCAACGTCCGCGCCATCGTCTTCGGCGAGGAGAGCCGGTTCATCCACCCGCTGGGCACCCACCTGGGGATCTTCGCCACGGAGAACTTCCTGGACCTCGACAACTGGCAGGTCTGGCTCAGGGAGGGCGACGCCGGATACGGCATCTATCCGGTGCGGGACAACACCGAGCTCAGGGTCACCGTCGGGTTCGACTCCGCACCGCTCGCCTTCGACCACCGCGACGTCGAGGCGCAGAAGAGGCTGGTCGCCGACCGGCTCGCGGGGTTGCGCTGGGAGACGCCGAGGCTGATGAAGGCGATGTGGGAGGCGCCGGACTTCTACTTCGACGCGATGGCGCAGATCCGGATGGATCACTGGTCGCGAGGCCGGGTGGCGCTGCTCGGCGACGCGGGCTACTGTCCCTCGCCGATGTCGGGCCAGGGCACCAGCCTCGCCCTGGTGGGCGCCTACGTGCTGGCCGACGCACTCGGCGACGCGGGGGAGGACCATCGCGCCGGTTTCGACCGCTACGAGGAGCGGATGCGCCCCTTCGTCCTGGTCAACCAGGCGATCGCCACGGAGAACTCCGACGGGCCCGCTTCGGAGGAGTCGGTGGACGCGGCCAAGAACGCGATCTCACTCGACGGGTGAGGCCTTCGGCCACCACATGCCGGCGCCGTACTCGCCGCTCGGAGGCTGTGGTCCGCCCGCTGGCTGCGCCGATACCGCCAGGGCGGTTCCGCTGTTCCTCAGACCTCAGCTCCGGCAGTAGGCCGATCGCGTCGCGGTGAGAGCTTGTGGATCTGGTGCAGTCCCAGAGGTGCGGGCGGAGCCAGGGGGTCGGCGTGGCCGGCCTGGAAGGACTGGAGGAGATAGCTGACCAGGCGTCGAGAGGCGGCCAGCGAGACGTGCTGGGACTCTCCGACGGTGCCGCTGTTGGCCAGGAGCACGAGGGTGATGTCGGTGGGGTCGAAGTCGTCGCGCAGTCGCCCGGCGTCTTTGGCCCGCTGCACCAGCAGGGCGAGGCCTTTCTCGGCGCGGCTGTGTTCGCGGTCGTAGTCGATGGCGTCGGGGAACTGGGAGAGGAACGCGGCGGTGAAGCCTCGGTCGGTGGCCTGCATGGCGCACACCTTGTCGACGACGGAGCAGAACCCGCGCCAGGGATCGGGGTCCTCCAGAGCCTCCTCCAGGACCGCGACGCAGCGGGCGAACTGTTCGGCGAAGGCTTCGGTGATGAGTGCGGCGCGGGTGGGGAAGTGCCGGTAGAGGGTGGCGGCCCCGACGCCGGCCCGGCGGGCGACCGTGGTGATGGGCACGTCGATCCCGTGGACGGCGTATGCCTGGCGGGCGGCCTGGAGGATGCGCTCGCGGTTGTGCCTGGCGTCAGCGCGCATCCGTGTGGCCGCGGCAGCCGGACGGGGTTCATCGGCGAGAGCAGGTGGCTTCCGAGAGGACTGAGCAGGCATGTCTCTCACTTTAGCGTAAGTGGAATGGATCGCCCGTTTAGCTGGCTAGCTTGGTGAGCAGGCAGAACACTCCTTCTGCCGGCGGCTCCGGCGACAGAACAGGACGAGATCGTGAACGAGATGCGCGCGGCCCTCTACGACCGTTACGGGCCCCCGGAGGTGCTGTACGAGGGCAAGGTCCCGGTGCCGGACGTCAAGCCCGACCAGGTGCTGGTACGCGTCCACGCGGCCAGCGTCAACGGCGGCGAGCTGTACGGCCGGGCCGGGCGAGTGCGGTTGGTGACGGGGCGCCGCTTCCCCCAGCGCACCGGAATCGACTTCGCCGGCGAGATCGCCGAGGTCGGCTCCTCAGTGACCGGACTGCGCGAAGGAGAGCGGGTGTGGGGCGGTCTGCCGCGGCGGTTCGGCAGCGCGGCGGAGTATGTGGCCGTCCACCCACGGCAGGTTTCCGTCGCCCCCGCCGATCTCACTCCGGTGCAGGCCGTCTCCCTTCTGGCCGGCGGAACGACCGCGATCACCGCCCTGCGCGCCAAAGCCCGCCTCAAGCCCGGCGAGCGTCTCCTGCTGCGTGGCGCCAGCGGCGGTGTCGGCAGCGTCGCAGTCCAGATCGGCAAGCTCCTCGGCGCTCACGTCACCGCTCTCGCGGGCTCGAAGAACCTCGACTTCGTCCACGGCCTGGGCGCCGACGAGGTCCTCGACTACCGGACGAGCCACCCGTCCGAACTGGGTACGTTCGACGTCATCATGGACACCGTCGGCACTCAGCACGCCGTCTACCGCAGGCTGCTGGCCCCGGGCGGACGCATGGTGGCCATCGCCTTCGACGTCGACAACATCCTCGCCGGCCTTTCCTACCTCCTCGCCTCGACCGTCTACGGCTCCCGGCGAGTGCGTTTCTTCAGTGGCAACCCCAGACGCGAGCTGTTCGCCGAGCTGGCCCGGTACGTGGAGAACGGCGACGTCCGCCACGTCGTGGACACCGTGCACCCCCTGGCTGACATCGCCGCCGCTCACCGAGCCCTGGAGGCCGGCGGCGTACGCGGAAAGCACATCATCCAGATCGTGTGACCCACCGCCGTACGTTCGTGACTGGTGCGAGCGGGCACGCGAAGGACACGAAAGATCCGCGTTGACAGACCCCCTGTTCAACACAGGGAATGTCAAGAGAGCCGTTGGACGGGCCGTCCGCGCTGGGCGCGCGGACGGCCGTCACTTACCGAAACCGGCGGTCAGGCCGCTGAGAAGCTGACGCCTGCCGACCATGTACATGACGAGGATGGGCAGCGTGGTGAGCAGGACCGAGGCGAGCACGGCCGGCACGTTCACGCTGTACTGGCCCTGGAAGGCCGCCAGGGCGAGCGGCAGGGTCCGCTTGTCGGGAGTCTGCGTGAGGATCAGCGGCAGCAGGAACCCGTTCCAGATCGTCAGCCCGTTGTAGATCGCCACCGTGACCACGGCAGGCCGGGTGAGCGGGAAAGCCAGCCGCCACATCGTCCCCCACTCGGTGGCGCCGTCCAGCCGCATCGACTCGAACAGTTCCTTGGGGATGTCCCGGATGAAGTTCGACAGCACCAGCACGGACAGCGGGATCGCGAAGGCGATCGACGGCAGGATCATCCCCAGCAGGGAGTCGTACAGGTTCAGCCGGATGATGATCAGATAGACCGGGATGATCGTCGCCTGCAGCGGGATGGCCAGGCCCATGAGGAAGAGCGAGTTCACCGACCTCAGGAACCGGCCTCTGCCGCCGCGGATGATCGCGAAGGCCGCCATGAAGGAGACGATGACCGCGGGGACGACCGCGCCCAGCGTGACGATGATGCTGTTGACGAAGTACAGCAGGAAGTCCGACTCGATGACCATGACGTAGTTGGCCAGGGTCGGCTCGGTCGGCGGCACCAGCGGATTGGTCGCGTAGTAGTTGCTCTGCGACTTGAAGCTGGTGATGACGATCCAGTAGATCGGCACTATCACGATCAGCAGCCAGATCCAGCCGAACGCACCGCCGATCCAGTTCTTCTGGCTGGCCGGCCTGACGTCGCGACGGTGTCGATGCCGCCTGGGAGCGCTCTCTCTGGGGCGCGTTGCTAGCGGCGTCCCCATGTCAGGCACCTTCCAACTGGCTGTCGCTGTTGTTACCGCCACCGATTCGGCGCAGTAACAGCGCCAGGAAGAGGCCCACGAGGACGAGGATGACGGCGATCACGCTGGCCGGACCCATGAGGTTGGCCTGGAACCCTCGCTTGTACATGTCCAGGGCGAGCACCCGGGTCGCGTCGCCCGGCCCGCCGGCGGTCATCACATAGATCAGGTCGAAGAAGGTCAGCGACCCGACGACCATGAGCGTCGACGACGTGATGATCGTGTACTTCAGCTGCGGCATGGTGATGCTCCAGAACATGCGCACCCGGCCCGCGCCGTCCAGCTCCGCGGCCTCGTAGATGGAACGCGGGATCTGCCGTACGCCACCCTGGTAGAGCAGTGAGTGGAACGGGATGAACTGCCAGGACACCACGAAGACCACCACGCCGACGGCCAGGCTCGGCTCGCCGAGCCAGTCCTGCACCAGCAGCGGGATCTTCAGCCCTGCGCCGAGCCCGAAGTTCGGGTCGAGCAGCGCCTTGTACGTGATGGCGATGGCGGCCGAGCTGAGCAGCAGCGGGATGAAGTACACCACCGCCAGCACCGCGCGGTAGCGCTGCCGGCCGGCCAGGAACACCCCGAGCAGGATGCTGAGCGGCGTCTGGAAGGCCCACGACAGCACCATCACCAGGAATGTCACCCAGAGCGAGTGCATCAGCCCCGGGTTGCTGAGGACGGCGGTCCAGCTGTCGAGACCCGACAGCTCGATCTCGCCGAGTCCGTCCCAGGTGGTGAAGCTGAGCAATAGGACTCCGACCAGCGGGACCACGGCGAAGGCGACGAAGAACGCCAGCGCCGGCAGGGCCAGCCAGCCGAGCGAGCCGCCACGGCCCTTCTTTCCGGGGGCCGTGGCGGAGGTCACGAACGTGCTCACTTGCCGATGACCGCGTTCATGTTCGTGGCGAACTCCTGCGGTGTGATCGACAGCTGGAACAGCTTGGCGATGTTGTCCAGCAGCACCTCGGCGGCCGTCGGGCTGAGGGCCTGGTCCCAGGACTGGGCGAACGCCTTGGCGTTGACCGCGATGCCGTAGACGAAGTTCAGGAAGTCGGCGTCCTCGGAGGCGGCGAACTCCTTGTCGGAGCCCTTGACGACCGGCACCGCGCCGGTCCCGACCCACTCCTTGACCGCCGTGTCGCTCATCAGCTCGGTGGCGAAGAACTTCTTGGCGATCTCCTTCGCCTCAGGGGTCGCCTTGGAGGAGATCGACATGTACTGGCCGGGGTTGCCGACGGTGTTGGTGGGGTCGCCCTTGCCGCCCTCGACCGGCGGGAAGTTCATGTAGCCGAGGTGGCCACCGGAGACGAAGTCACCGCCGTCGGCCTTCATGCTGCCGTAGCACCATCCGCCGTGCAGCATCATGGCGGCCTTGCCGGTGTAGAGCAGCGCCTGGTCGGCGTTGGAGTCGGCGGTGATCGAGGAGAAGCCCTTGATGAACCCGTCGGCCTTGATCAGCTCCTGCATCTTGGTCAGGGCGTCGATGGCGATCGGGTTGTTCCAGGCGTCCTTCTTCTCGTCGAACACGGCCTGGAACACCTCGGGGCCGCCGATACGGTCGAAGAGGAACTCCAGCCACATCATGTTCGTCCAGCGGGACTGCCCGCCGAGGGAGAACGGTGCGATGCCCGCGGCGTTGAACTTGGGCACCAGGGCCATGATGTCGCCCCAGCTCTCGGGCGGCTTGGCGTTGATCTTCTCGAAGGCGCGCTTGTCGTAGTAGAGGACGATGGGCTGCATCGTCTCGCAGGGGATCGCGTAGATCTTGCCGTCGATGGTGGCCGCGCCGAAGGAGGAGTCGAACAGGCGGTCCTTGACCGCGGCGTTCTCGTCGAACCACGAGGTGAGGTCCTCGACCTGGCCGGCCTGCACGTAGCTGCGCAGACCGCCGCCGCCCCAGCCCCAGATGAGCGTGGGCGCCTGGCCGGCTCCGATCGCCGTCTTGATCTTGGTCTTGAAGGCGTCGTTCGCGAAGGTCGTCCCCTTGATGGTGCCGGTGGGGTTGGCCTTGTTGAACCTCTCCATGGTTCTGGTGCGGACGCCTTCCTGTGGCTGCACCGACAGGTACCAGTAGGTGGCGCCCGCGGCACCAGCGCCGCTGCTGCTGCTCGCTTCGGCACCGGGCCTGGTCGGACCTGAAGTGCCGCACGCGGCGAGCGCGGCTCCAAGGGGCAGGCCCATGGAAAGGGCAAGGAAGTTGCGACGCGATGTTGTCCTGGGCTCCACGCTGATCTCCGCACTCGTATGCCGGGGGCTTAGCCGCGGCTCGCTGAACCTCGAACGGGCCGGCGGTGGATCTGCACCCCCCGATGCCGCTTTTCCACTCTTCAGTGAGCCGGCTATTGAAACATTTACGAAACAGACTGTGGCACGCCAATCTAAGTATCGGGAATTGTCGTGTCAAGACTCCTGCCCAGGGCCTTGAAAAGGTCTCGGGAAACCACGTGTATGGTACTTCCGCCAGGGGGTCTTCCCGGCGATATGGTCTCGATGAGGTTTCCCGCCCGGGTTGCTCACGGCGCCGAAATATTTCGAAACCTTCGGTAAGAACCGTGCCCAAAGGAGAGCAGCACATGACCGCTCTAGACTCGACCGCGCCGGCAGGCCGGGCGCTTCGCCCGTGGCAGGACCCGACTCTTCCGGTGGCCGCCCGGGTCGATGCTCTCCTTGCGGAGATGACCCTTGAGGAGAAGGTGGGCCAGCTCGGCAGCCGTTGGGTCGGCAACGAGATGCGCGCCGCTGACAAACCCGAGCCGGCCATCGATCCCGAGGCCGGTGGCACGCAGAATGTGGCGCCGATGCAGGACGTGTTCGCGGCCTCCGGGACGGTCCCTTTCGAGGAGGCGGTCCGCAACGGGCTCGGCCATGTGACGCGAGTGTTCGGCAGCGCGCCCGTGACCGCGCAGGAAGGCGCCGCGGAGGTGGTCAGACTGCAGCGCACGATCGTGGAGCGGTCTCGGCTCGGCGTCCCGGCGATCGTCCACGAGGAGTGCCTCACCGGCTTCACCGCCTACCGTGCGACCGTCTACCCGGCGGCCATCGCCTGGGGCGCGACGTTCGACCCTGACCTGGTGGAGCGGATGGCCGCCGCGATCGGCCGCGACATGCGCGCCGTGGGCGCGCACCAGGGCCTTTCCCCGGTGCTCGACGTGGTGCGCGACTACCGCTGGGGCAGGGTCGAGGAGACGATGGGCGAAGACCCGCACCTCGTGTCGACGCTCGGCGCCGCCTACGTCCGCGGCCTGGAGGGCGCCGGGATCATCGCCACGCTCAAGCACTTCGCCGGTTACTCCGCCTCGCGGGCGGCCCGCAACCACGGACCCGTTCCCATGGGCCGCCGCGAGCTGATGGACATGATCCTGCCGCCGTTCGAGGCGGCCCTCACGCACGGCGGCGCGCGCTCGGTGATGAACTCCTACTCCGATGTGGACGGCGTCCCCGCCGTGGCCGACTCCTGGCTGCTCACCGACCTGCTGCGCGACGAGTGGGGATTCACCGGGACCGTCGTCTCGGACTACTGGGCGGTCCCGTTCCTCGCCTCGATGCACCGGGTCGCCGCGGACGCCGCCGAGGCGGGCGCGATGTCGCTCGCCGCGGGCCTCGACGTGGAGCTCCCCGAGACCATCGGCTTCGGCGAGAACCTGGTGGAGCGGGTACGCCGGGGCGAGCTGCCGGAGTCCCTGGTGGACCGGGCGGCGCGCCGCCTGCTCACCCAGAAGGTGGCGCTCGGCCTGCTCGACCCGGACTGGACGCCGGAAGGCTCGGTGTCCGGGGCCGCCACCGTGGACCTGGACTCGCCGGCCAACCGCGAGCTGGCCCTGGAGATGGCCGAGCGGTCCGTCATCCTGCTCGACGCCGGCACCACGCTGCCCCTGCTCGGCGAAGGACGCGCGGCCCCGCGCCGGATCGCCGTCGTCGGCCCCTGCGCGGACGACCCGCACACCTTCATGGGCTGCTACGCCTTCCCCAACCACGTGCTGCCCCGCCATCCCGAGCTCGGGCTCGGCGTCGCGGCGCCCAGCGTCCTCGACGCGCTGCGCACCGAGCTGCCGGACAGCGCGATCGTCCACGAGCGCGGTTGTGACGTACGTGACGGGGACCGCTCCGGCTTCGCCGCCGCGGTGGCCGCCGCGCGTGAGGCGGACCTGTGCGTCGCCGTCGTCGGCGACCTGGCCGGCATGTTCGGGCTGGGCACCTCGGGTGAGGGCTGCGACGCTGACGACCTGCGCCTGCCCGGCGTGCAGGCGGACCTGCTGGCCGAGCTCGCCGCCACCGGCACGCCCGTCGTCGTGGTCGTCGTCTCCGGCCGTCCGTACGCCCTGGGCGAGGTGCACGCCGAGGCCGCCGCGCTGGTCCAGGCGTTCATGCCCGGCGAGGAAGGCGGGGCGGCGATCTCCGGCGTCCTGTCCGGCCGCGTCCAGCCGGTGGGCAAACTGCCCGTGCAGATCCCCAAGGGGCCGGGCGGACAGCCGGGCACCTACCTACAGCCGCCGCTGGGCGCCAACAGCCAGGGCATCAGCAACCTCGACCCGACCCCGCTGTTCCCGTTCGGCCACGGCACCTCCTACACCACCTTCGAGGTCGACGACCTGCGGATCAGCGACACCGAGGTGCCCACCGACGGCGAGTTCACCGTCTCGGTACGGGTCCGCAACACCGGTGGCCGGGCCGGCGAGGAGGTCGTACAGCTCTACCTGCACGACGTGGTCGCCCAGGTGACCCGGCCGGTCAAGCAGCTGACCGGGTTCGGGCGGGTCCGGCTGGCGCCGGGGGAGCGCGCTGACGTGCGGTTCCACGTACACGCTGACCGGACCGCCTTCACCGGGCGTGACCTGCGGCGGATCGTCGAGCCGGGGGACGTCGAGGTGCTCGTCGGCACCTCGGCGGCGGATCTGCCGTGCCAGAGCGTCGTACGGCTGACCGGCCCGTCGCGCACCGTCGGCCATGATCGGCGGCTCGTCACGCCCGTGGACGTGAGCCCGGCCACCGCGGCCGGGCGACAGCGGGGAAGAGATGCCGGTCAGTCCTAGGCGCGCCACGCCGGCCGCTTCGTGAGGATCGGCGGATCGCGGACCAAATGTCAGCGACCATCCGTTTCTCGCTCACGTGGACGTGGGTCGCGGGGTGGAGGAAGCGGGGGAGAGGCGGAGCCGGGCCAGTTCCATCGCGGCCTGGGCGGGTGTCGTCTGCCGGTGTTCCGCCGTGTCGAGAAGGTCGGCGACGGTGTGCTCGATGGCCTCGACGTGTTCGCGTGCCTCGTCAGGGGTTTCGTGGCGCAGTTCCCTGGCGAGCGCGTTGACGACTCCGCCCGCGCTGACGACATAGTCGGGCACCCAGACGATGCCACGCCGGTGCAGGAGATCGGCGACGGCTCCGGCGGCCAGCTGGTTGTTGGCCGGCCCCGCGATGGCGGCGCAGCGCAGCCGCGGCACGACGTCCGCGGTCAGGATGCCGCCGAGCGCGGCCGGGACGAGGATGTCGACGTCCGCGGTGAGGGCTTGCTCGGGCGAGGCCCAGGTGGCGCCGAGTTCCCCGCCTTCTGCCCGCTTGGCCGGGTCGATATCGCTGACCAGGAGGTCGGCTCCCTCAGCGGAGAGCAGGCGCGCCAGCCGTATGCCGACGCTGCCCAGCCCCACCAGCGACAGGCGCACGCCGGCGAGCGACCGAGTGCCGTGGAGGCGTTGGCTTACCGCGCGCAGTGCCGCCAGCGTGCCGAGCGCGGTGGCCGGGGAGGAGTCGCCGCTGCCGCCCTGCTGTGCAGGCTTGCAGAAGACATGAGGGGTGCGCTCACCGATGACCGCCATGTCTTGTGGAGTCGTTCCGACGTCGGGACCGGTCGCATACACCCCGTCCAGTGATGCGATCGTGTCGGCCACGTCGTCCAGCACCGCACGGCGCATGGCCGCGTCCAGCTCGGCGCCCTGGGGCGCGGCGACGACAGTCTTGCCGCCGCCGTTCGCCAGCCCGGCCACGGCGCATTTGACGGTCATGCCGGCCGACAGGCGCAACGCGTCGGTGAGGCCGTCCTGCCAGTCGGCGTAGCGCCAGAGCCGGCATCCGCCGACGGCCTGCCCGAGTGCCGACGAATGCACGGCGACGATGACCGGCAGACCAGAGCGCGGCCCCGTGCGGATCAGAATCTGTTCGTGGACAAGAGACATGCCATCGACCCTCCCTGTCATACGAGTGGTGCTTCCTCCAAGGATTGGTCACTCGGCCGCGATTTGACCGCCTGATCGTACGTATGAGCGGAACCACTGGCAGACTGCCGTACATGGACGAACTTGATTCGGAAATCATCCGGCTCCTCCAGACAGATGCGCGGCAGTCCAACCGCGAACTGGCACGCAGGCTCGGGGTCGCGCCCTCCACCTGCCTGGAACGCGTCAGGGCGCTCACCCGCCGTGGCGTCATCCGTGGCTACCACGCCGAGATCAACCCGGCTGCGCTGAACCGCAGCGTCCAGGCCATGGTGTCGGTGCAGGTGCGCCCCCTCAGCCGCACCGTCATCGATACCTTCCAGGACTCCGCGAGCGCCATGCCCGAAGTGCTCAGCGTCTTCGTGCTGGGAGGCGGTGACGACTTCCTTCTCCACGTCGCCGTCCAGGACCTCGACCACCTGCACGCCTTCCTGCTCGACCGGCTCAGCAAGCGCCGGGAGATCGCCGGCTTCCGCACCTCGGTGATCTTCCAGCAGGTGCACGACGCCGCCCCCTCGAGACTCCCTGACCTGCCCGACCACCCACGGCCGCCGACCAGGAAACCCTCCAGCGCAACGATCTGAAACGTGGTGGTGGACGGCGGAGCGCAACCAAGGAGGACGCGTGACAGTGGCACAAGTACTGGTGGTCGGTCTCGATCCCGCCAAGTTGCAGGGCTGGGACCCGGGGCCGGTCCAGGCGGCGATGGCACGCGGTCAGGCCCGTTTCGACGATCACGGTATCGAGGCCGACTGGTGCCTGGTGGCACTCGACGAGAACCCCGAAGGAGCGATCGTGGAGGCGCTGACCCGCGAAGACTACGTCTGCGTGGTGATCGGGGGCGGCATCCGCACGCACGAGCCGTTGCTCGAATTCTTCGAGAAGGTGGTCAACCTGGTCCGGCAGCACGCGCCCGACGCGGCCATCGCCTTCAACAGCAGCCCCGAGGACTGCGCCGACGCAGCTCTGCGGTGGCTGCGCTAGCCCGGCAGGGCAGGTGCCTTGGCCGGAACTTCCGGTGATCGTCCTGGTGGTCGGCGGCCCGTGGGAGGTTCGGGATGCCGAGGCCGGCGGCTGGTCGCCGTAGCCTGCGGCAACGCCCGTTCAGTCGCCGTCGGCCGAGGTGAACGCTGCGGCGTGGTCGCGGACGAAGTCGGCGATGTCGCGCGGGGGGCGGCCGAGGAGGTCGGCGGCCGTATCGGTGGCGACGTCTCCCCAGCCGGAGACATACGCCTGCGCGTACTCCTCGAGCATGTCGGCGATCCATCTCGGAACGCCGTAGCCGAGCAGTGTCTTGCGCTTGGCGTCGTCGCTGACCGGCAGGTACGTGATGGACCTGCCGAGAGCGAGGCTCAATTGATCGGCGACCTGGTCGAACGTCAGCGAGCGCGGGCCGGTGAGGGTGTACGTCTGGCCGTGGTGGCGGTCCGGATCGTCGAGGAGCACGCGGGCGGCGCATTCGGCGATGTCGCGTACGTCGATCATACCGATCCGCGCCGAGGCCATGTTCAGCGAGAACGTGCCGGTGGCGGCGATGTCGCCCGCCTCGTTCAGCAGGTTCTGCATGAACCAGTGCGGACGCAGGATCGTCCAGCGCATGCCGCATCGTTCGGTCTCCCGGTCCGACAGCGCGTGCAGCCTGCCGCTGCGGTTCGGCGCGTCGTGTGCCGCGCCGACGACGGACAGGCGCACGATGCGCTCCACACCGGCCTGGCGTGCGGCCCACACGACGTTCATGTTGTTCTCCGGAGCGCGCGGGCCGTTCGGGGTGAGCAGCCACACGTCCTGCACGCCCTCGAAGGCGGCCGGCAGCGACCGGGCGTCATCGAGGTCACCGACGACGACCTCGGCGCCCTGCTCGCGCGGGCCGTCCGCTTTGGACTTTTCACGGACGAGAGCACGAAGGTCCACATCGGCGCCTTCCAGCGCGTTCATCAGTGCGGCGGACACGGTTCCGGTGGCTCCGGTGATCAGCACGGTGCGCGACACGCTCATTCTCCTTTGGTGGTGACGGGGATACGGATCAGGGTGCGGACGACGTCGGGGGGCAGCTGCGCGGCGGCGATGGCGGTCAGCGCGAGCACGAACCCGACGCCCTGCCACGGCATCAGGGATTCACCGAGGAACAGCCAGCCCAGGATCGTGGCGACCATGGGTGAGAGCAGGGCGAGGAACGACACGGCGACCACGGGCAGCTTGCCGATGCCGCGGAACCAGACCAGGTAAGCGAGCAGGGCGCCCACAACAGCCAGCCACGCGTAGCCGCCGATCGCACGAAGATCCAGTTCGGACGGAAGTCCCTCGAACGCGAGCGCGAGCGGGAGGAGCACGAGACCGCCGGCGGTGAGCTGCCAGCCGGCGATGGTCGCTGCGCCGGCGCCCTCCGGACGTCCCCAACGTTTGGTCAGGACGATCCCGCCGGCCATCACGCCGGCGGCTGCGATGCCGGCCAGGACGCCGAGCAGGTCGAAGGAGAGCCGGCCGCGCAGGACGATCAACGCGACGCCCGCCACGCCGACCAGGCCCCAGCCGACCCGCCAGCGTGTGGGCTTCTCATTGAGCAGCAGGAACGCCAGGCCGACGACGAACAACGGCTGGACGGCGGTGAGGGTCGCCGCGATGCCGCCCGGCAGTCGATAGGCGGCGACGAACAGGAATGCGAAGAGCGCGCCGATGTTGAGGGTGCCGAGCAGCAACGAGCGCCACAGCCACTTGCCGTGCGGCAGCCTGCGCGTGATGGCGAGCAGGATCAGCCCCGCCGGCAACGCGCGGATCACACCGGACACCAACGGGTGGCCGGTCGGGAGGAACTCGGTGGTGACCAGGTACGTGGTGCCCCAACTGACCGGCGCGACCGCGGTCAGCGCGGTCACTGTCAGGGTGGTGCCGGGCTGGGACGCGGTAACCACGTCCGGCCGGCTCAGAGCCTGCGTCATCTAGTCTCCTTAACGTTGAACTATTCAATGTTGGCGAATGTAGCCGCCTGTTAGGATGACGTCAAACAGTTTCACGTTGAGATGTTCTGGAGGAGGCAGGCTCGTGGAGGACAACGTCGACTGGCGGCTGGACCAGTGGCGGACCGAGCGGCCCGACATCGACCCCACGCCGATGGGCGTGGTGGCCCGGATCCAGCGCGCCTGCCGACTGCTCGAACGCGAGCTTCGTGACCATTTCGCCACGCATGACCTGCAGCTATGGGAATTCGACATACTGGGGACGCTGCGCCGGTCCGGGCATCCGTATCGGCTCACCGCGGGGCAGCTGGTCGAGTCCTCGATGGTCACCTCCGGAGCGATCACCAACCGGATCGACCGTCTCGTCGCCAGGGAGCTGGTGACCCGCGAGGTCGATCCCCTTAATCGGCGCAGCGTGCTGATCACGTTGACCGAGCGCGGCCGGGAGCTGATCGACCCGATCGTCGCCGCCCATGTCGACCTGGAGGCGAAGCTCCTCAGCCGACTGAGCGGCCCCGACCAGGAACATCTCGCCGGATTGCTTCGCAAGCTGCTCACCAGCCTCGGCGACTACTCGCCTGGCAACCCCCTGAATCCGAGCGACTGACTTACCGGGATCGTGTGTCGCCAAGGGCCGAGCGCTGCTCGCACGGGCAGGATCGCACAGGCTCCGGGGTCAAGAGGGGCGGGCCGCCTGCTCGGCTTTCGCGTGGCCGGGGCGCAGTCCGGGAGCCAGGATCAGGGTGACCACGACGGAGGCCGCCGCCATCACGGCCATCGCCGTCGAGGCCGTGGTGTACTGCGCGACGGCACCCGCGAGGGCGGCGCTCAGGCCCTGCATGGTGATCATCCCGGAGGAATGCAGACCGAGAGCTTGTCCGCTCAGCTCGTCCGGCGTCAGGTCCATCAGCCGCTCCTGCAGCACCAGACCGGCCGAGTAACCGACGGTGGCGACCGTGACGGCGGCGATGGCGAGCGGCAGCGGCGGGTCCAGGGCGAAGATCAGGTACGGTACGGCCAGCAGAAGGCACAGCGGAACTCCGAGCCGCTCCCGCCACCGCCGGGAGACGAACCGGCCCGCCCAGACGTCCCCGACCAGCATGCCGACCGCGCCACAGGCGAACAGGAGACCGGCATGCCGAGGGGAGTAGGGGACGTAGAGGGACTCGCAGCCGACGATCAGCCCATTGGGAACCCAGAGGGCCAGGTAGACGTTGCGGCGGGGCTTGGAGGACCAGAGCCGCACGTTGGTGCGCCAGGTCACGATCGCAGACGGCCGCCCCGTCGCGCGCGGCGGGCGGTGGCTGAGACCGAACCGGGCGACGGCCGCAGAGGCGAGGTACGACACGGCGCCTGTGAGCAGCGCGCCACGCGGTGACAGGGCGGTGATGAGGAGGCCACCGGCCGCGAACCCGCAGATCTGCACGATACCGGCCGAGATGTTGAGGACGGAGCGGCCGAGCAGGTACCCGTCTCGCTCGAGGATCTCGTTGAGCAATCCGTAGCGCACCCCGCCGCCCAGTGCGGCGAGGGTCCCCAGGACCAGGCTGATGCCGAAGATCACCCAGATGGGCAGGCCGGGGATGGCCTGGGCGGCGATGCCGAGGCCGGAGACCACTGCCAGGCCGGTCAGCGTGACGCGCGGCGGCAGCCGGTCGGCGGCCGACAGCAGCGTCGTCGCGCCGATCACCTGGCCGAGAGCGGATCCGAACATGGCCAGGGAGGCGAGCAGGGGCGAGCCGGTGGCCGTGTAGACCAGCGTGCCCAGAGCCAGCCCGCTGACCGTTTGAGCGGTGATCTGCCCAGCGGAGGTCAGAAAGAGCGGGGTGAACTCCGGCGCGCGAAAGAGCCCGCGGTAGGTGCGCATGGGCGGAGTCTCGATGACCTTGTCGTCGGACCGGTACTGTTTCGCCGGGAGGCGAAACGATGGGCTGGTGGCAGGTCAACGCGGACACCCTCGCGCGGGTCCGGTTCGTCGTCTCTCCTCTGGCCGAGGCCACCGCGAGCCTCAAGAGCTTGGAACGTGCGACGGCAGCGCACCCGGGTGAGCGCGCGTGGCTCGATGCCCACCTGCCCGCTTACCGCAAGCGGCTGTCCGACGACCCGATCACCGCGCTGCTCATCCGGGCCGCCCTGGGCCGCACCTGGAACGCCACCTTTCTCACCCCCACCCCGACCGGCGAGGACGAACCCACCTTCGAGCAGGAGGTCGCGCGTATCCGTCAGACCCCACCCGAGACGGTCTGCGCCGACCTCACCGAGTCCCTCGGCGGCCCGCTCCCCACGCGGTTGCGTCGTTCCGACCTCCCCGAACGCACCGCCGCCCTGCTGGAACAGGTGTGGGGAGAATCGGTCCTCCCCTACTGGCCACGGCGTCGTGAGATCATCAAGGCCGACATCATCACGCGTACGGCGAAGCTGAGCCACGGCGGTTGGGCGGCGGCCCTCGATGACATGCGTCCCGGGATGCGCTGGCTCGGAGAGAGCCGCCTGCAGATCACCACGCATGACCACCCCCCACGGGAGTTGTCCGGAGCGCAGCTGATGTTCGTCCCCGTGACGCCACGCCAAAGCTGGGTCTCCTGGGATCTCGCGCACCGGCACGCGGTGGTGTACCCGTGCTCGGGCCTCCTGGCCGAGGCGGGCCGGGCGTCGGCGCCCGAGAGCCTGAGCAGGTTGCTCGGGCCGGCCCGAGCGGCTGTCCTCGTCCTCCTCGAAAGTCCGAAGACCACGACGCAACTGGTGGCCTTGACCGGCCAGAGCCTGGGGTCGGTGGGCCGGCACCTCAAGATCATGCTCGACGCCGCCCTGATCCGGCGGCGACGCGCCGGGCGATCCGTGTTCTACTACCGGACGGACGCCGGGGAGGTTCTCGTGGAGGCACAGCAGACCGGATGAGGGGTGCGGCCAGGGTAAGCCCAACCCACGATCGCGATCCTGGCTGAGCGAGCAGGCTGGCGATCTCGGCGAAGGCGTCAGACGGCCTGCGCGGACCTCGTGTGCTCGCGGCGTGGCCGTATCCGGACCTCGGGCGAGTTCCTTTCACAGGCCGGCGAGAAAGTCTCGGACGGCCTGGGCGAAGGCGTCCGGGTCGTCGTCGTGGGCCCAGTGGCCGCAGCCGGGCAGTTCCCGCAGTACGGTGTTCGGCCGTCGCTCGGCCATCTGATTGGCCATCGTGGTGGGCAGGATGAAGCTGTCCAGGCCGTGCACGAACAGGGCCGGGCAGTGCGAGCCGAGCCAGTCGGCCCACCAGTCGCCGACCAGGGCCAGCTGGGAGTTCACCATGTCGTCGTGGTCGAACAGGAAGCCCCAGCCGTCGGGGTGCTCGACGGCGCTCTCCATGAAGTAGCTCGCGTCGGGGATGCCGTGGGCTTCGACCTGGAGGCGCAGCTCGCGCAGGCTGGCGGCGCGGCGGGGCCAGCTTCGTATGTCCAGGACCGGGTGGGGTATCTCCGGTCGCCGGTTGAAGGCGCCGGCTTCCTCGACGACCAGGGCGCGAACCAGGTCGGGGTGGCGGGCGGCGAGCTGGTAGACGGTGACGCCGCCCATCGAGTGGCCGAGCGCGATCACCGGGCCGAGGTCGAGGTGGCGCAGGAACGCGGCGGCGTCGGCGATGTAGGCCTCCCGGCTGAAGTCGCCGTCGCTGTCGCTGTGGCCGTGACCGCGCTGCTCCAGTGAGATCACCCGGTAGGCGGGGGCGAGGGCGGCGGCCAGGGGGGCGAACATCCTGGCCCGGCCGAAGTGCCCGACCACGGCCAGGATCGGGATGCCGTCGCCGCCGAAGTCGACGTAGGCCAGCCGCCGGCCGTTGACGAGCGCGTGGCTCTCGGCAGGACTGACCACGGTGGTCGTCATCGCCGCTCCTCCTCAGGGGTGTGGTGATGCGGATCTGTCTGTGCGGGCCGCCACGGCCCGGGTGCGATGCGCGTGGCGTCGGTGAACCCGTCTAGAATCGGCCGGCGGCCGTCGTGACGGGCGGGGACCTCCGGAAAGGGCGGGCCTGGCATATTAGCGTAACAGTCGTTGCGCTAATATGCACAACGACTGTTACGTGAATAGGATGTCGCCGGATGAACCCCGACCCGGAGGGAGTCGTCATGGCCAGGCCCCGTGATCCGCAGCGCCGTACCGAGCTGCTCGACGCGATCATCGGGCACCTGACCGCCCACGGCGTCGCCGGGCTTTCCCTGCGCCCGCTGGCCCAGGCCCTCGGGCGGAGCACCTCGGTGCTCACCCACCACTTCGCCACCAAGGACGACCTGATCGCCGCCGTGCTCGAGCATCTCGACCAGCGGCAGCGTGACCGGCTCCAGGCCCTGCCGGGCTGGGAGGAGGGCCGCAGCCTCGGCGCCGTCGTCCGGGCCTCCTGGGACTGGCACCTGACCGGCGACCATCTGCCGCTGATCCGGCTGCTCCACGAGATCGAGGGCCTGGCCGCCGCCGGTCGGCTCACCGGGGCGTACGTGCCCACGATGCTCGGCGACCGTGCCGAGTTCGTGGCCGAGGCGCTACGAGCCCACGGCGTCCCCGACGACGTCGCCCGCGCCAACGCGACCCTGCTCAACGCCGCGTACGCCGGCCTGCAACTCGACTACCTGACCACCGGCGACAAGGCACGGGTCGAGGCCGCCCTCGACCGGCTCGTCGACCTCGCTGACGAGTGGACCCGCCGGCCCTGAGCCCGGCCGGCCCGGCCTGGACCTGCGGGGTGTTGAGAACCGTTCGATTCTCACACCCCACAGCGTCAGGACCCGTCGGAACGGGCGCTCTACCCAGCAAACTCCGCAGAAGCGCCACCTTCGAGGAGGTGACGGGTGAAGAAGCGCTCCGAGCTCTCCAGTTCGAACGCGGGCACGCCCGCGTGCCGGCCGGGGTTGGCGTGCAGCGTCTTCTCGGGAGAGGCGAAGGCGCCGAACAGCGCCAAGCCCGAGTCACGCGGAACCATCTCGTCGTCCCACTGCAGCAGGAACTCGACCGGCACGGTGATCCGGGCCGCCGCCTCGGCCAGAGTTTCGTGACCCGCGAGACCGAAGACGGCGGCGGTGATCCTCGATTCGGCCGCGGTGAACGGCACGCCGATCGCGCTGCCCAGCGACACGCCCCAGAACCCCACCGGCCCGCCCGCGCCGACGCAGTCGAGTTTCTGCAGGGCGTCCAGGGTCGCCTGCCACTCGGGAATCGCCCGCGCCGCCAGCGCGGCGTTGTGCCGGGCGATATGCGGGCCGAGGGGCTCGCCTGCAGCCAGCCGTTCACCGATGCCTGCGGTGAACCGTTCGTCCTGTTCGGTTCTCGGCCGGCCGCCGTGCCCAGGCACGTCGATGGCCGCCACCGCGAAGCCGCAGGCCGTCACGTAGCGGTGCGCGCGGGCCACCAGGCCCGCCGCCTGCTTGTGCTGGCCGCCGCCATGGCCCAGCAGCACCAGGGGACGGCTACCGGCGGCATCGGCGGGTGACCAGAGCACACCGGGGATGTCGTCGAGGTTGAAGAGACGTTCCGAGACGCCGTTCGAGGTCGTCTGCGAGGTGAAGCGCATAGGTTCGTTGCCTTTCGGGATGCCTGCGGGCGCTCCCGGGCCACCTATGTCAGATGGACCGCACAACCATGGGGGAGGAGAGCACCCAGCCTGATACAGCGGTAATGGGTCTCACCTCCTCGGGTCGGTCACGTGCAGAGGAACGCTACCAGGCACCACGCAGAGCCGGACAGCCGACCACGGCTGTCATCTGCCGCTCGCGAAGGCCTTGATCGCCGCTCGTCCGGCCTCCGGCTGTGGTTTTCCGCAGGAGGAACAGGCGGAGCACCCCATTCTGCCGCGGATCGGCCTTCCATAGCGTTGAGCCCATGATGCAGACGATGATGAACGTGCTGGTAGCGCTGACAGTTGCGGCAGGTGGCCCGGGCGCCGGGGTGGGTCCCGAGTTGGAGAAGATCGTGGCGGGCAAGGGGGCGACAGCCGCTCTGGCGCGGGCCTCCGACGGCGACCGGACCTGGTCCGGAGCGGTGGGAGTGCGCGACATCAAGCGCGACGGGCGGCCCTCGCCCGGCGGGCACTTCCGGATCGGCAGCGTCACCAAGACGTTCGTCGCGACCGTGGTGCTCCAGCTCGTGGACGAGGGCAAGGTACGGCTCGACGAGCCCATCGATCAGTACATGCCGGGCTTGGTACCGGACGGGAAACGCATCACGGTTCGCCACCTGCTCAACCACACCAGCCATCTGTACGACTACATGAGTGAGCCGGGATACTCGACCAACCGGTGGCGCGGCGACGCGCGGTTCCGCTCCTACCAGCCGCGGGAACTGCTCAAGGTGGCCTTCGCCAAGAAGCTGCCCGATGATGACAAGTGGCACTACTCCAACACCAACTACGTGGTGCTCGGGTTGCTGGTGGAGAAGCTGACGGGCCGTACCTACGGCGAAGAGGTCGAGCGCCGCATCCTGCGCCCACTGGGGCTGCGCCACACCGTGGTGCCGGGCGATCGGGCGGGGGTCCCGTCGCCGCACGCCAAGGGGTATGAGGCGATGCCCCACCTCGTGGACGCGACGCGGATGAATCCCTCCCTCGACTGGGCCGCGGGAGAGATGATCTCGACCACGGCGGACCTGGAGCGGTTCATGTCCGCGCTGCTGGGCGGCAAGCTGACCAGCGCCGCGTCGCTGCGGGCCATGCGCACGACCGTCGAGACGCGCGCCGGATTCGGCTACGGCCTCGGCCTGCAGTCGTACACGCTGCCGTGCGGCAAGGTGTGGGGGCACAGCGGCGAACTGATCGGGTACCAGACGTTCGCGTTCCGCGCCGACTCGGGCAAGGCCCTGACCATGTCGATCAACCCCTCGACCCGCAACCCGTCCACGCAAGAGGTCATGGGCATCGCCATCAAGGTGTTCTGCGGGGCCGCAGGCTGAGCACCTCACCACGTTGACCACGACCGGCCGCCGGGGGACAGCCGTGTGTCCCCCGGCCGCGAAAACCGGTCAGCCGGCGCGGCGGGAGCGGGCCGGCGTCAGCCCGCCGAGGGCCCTGCCGACCAGCCCCACCAGCGAAAAGGGCATCGCTGATCACCGCGACCGCGTGCGGCCCGCGCCGACATGCCCGCGCCGACATGAGAGAGTCGGAGCGAACCCGGGCACCTTTACATGGGCCGGGAAATCCTCCGGAGAAATCCATCGCGAGTCGATGTCGAGAACGCCGGTACTGCTCCGACCAGCTCACGAGAACGCAGGAAACACACGGCGAGGAGCCGAACGATGAAGTACATGCTGCTGATCCACAACCGCCCCGGCTACGTGGGCGAGCTGCCCGACGCCGAGCGCGACGCGCTGATGGCCGATGTGGACACCATCATGCGGGAACTCACCAAGTCGGGTGAGCTCGTCCGCGGCGAGGCGTTGGCCGATCCGTCCGAGACCAGGACGGTACGGGTCCGCAACGGAGCCACGGCGATCACCGACGGCCCGTTCACCGAGGCCAAGGAGCACTTCGCGGGCCACATCGTCGTGGACGTGGATTCGCTGGAGCGGGCTACGGAGATCGCGGCGAGATGGCCGGACGCGAAGTACGCGGCCATGGAGGTCCGCGCCGTCATCCACGAGTCCGGCCCCGGGGCGTGACGACCGGCAGCACCTCGGCCTGCTCGACGGTGATCCCGTCGGGCAGGCCGAGGTTCAGGCACTGCCGGGTGATGCCGGCGGTCACCACCGCGACGACGCGAGCGCGAAGGACCGCCGCCTCATTCGCCTGACCCTCGACACCGCCGGCGCCCCTGCGCAGGGGACGAACGCCACGCCGCCCGGCGTGCCGGTTTCGCACTCGCCCGCGTGACGACGAACCGCGGCCGGGCGTGAGCCGGCGGGAAAGACGCCATTCTTGAACGAACGCATTGTTCGAGAGGAGAGATGTGATGGGATCGGGCAAGCCGCTTCATGGTCATACCGACGCCGGCGGAACGATCGACCACCCACGCGCCTACGAGTTCGTGGCGGAGATCGGTTTCCTCGGGCGGCGGCGGGAGATCTTCACCCGCCTGGCGACGCTGTCCGGGACCCGCCCCGGTGACAGGGTGCTCGACGTCGGCTGCGGCACCGGCTACCTGACCCGGATCCTGGCCCCGGTCGTCGGCCCCGCCGGGCAGGTGACCGGCATCGACCCCTCGCCGCCGATGATCGAGCACGCCCGGCGGCGCGCCCCGGGCAACTGCTCCTACCTGGTGGGCGAGGGTCAGGCCCTGGACCTGCCCGACGCGTCCGTCGACGTGGTGGTCTCCAGCCTGGCCGTGCACCACATGCCGGCCGCCGAGCGCGGTGCCGCGGTGCGGGAGATGTTCCGGGTGCTGCGGCCGGGCGGGCGGCTGCTGATCGCCGAGTTCCGTCCACCGGCAAGCCCGCTGCTCGCCCGGCTGGTGGGAATGCTGCCGGGCCCGGCGATGCGGCAGCGGCCCATGGATCTGCTCGCCGACCTGATCCCTGCGGCCGGCTTCCACCGGCTGGACGAGGGCGACCTGCCGGTCCTGCTCGCCTACGTCCAGGCCGAACGGCCCGCCGCGTGCGTGGTTTGACCAGCGCGACGATCAGCGGAGGAACAGTTCGAAGGCGACCTCCGGGGACGGATCAGGCTACTCCGGGGGAGCCATACGCACGTGCTGCGCCTCGGCCTCGGGACGGCAGAAGGCCAGCAGGCGCTCCGCCTCGATGAGCAGCGCGTCGCGGTCGGAGGCGGTGAGCGGCCCCAGCGGGGTGAGGGTGAGGGTGGCCGCGCCCCGCCCGTTCGCGATCGACCACATGCCCGCGACCCGCCCATCGATCAGGAAGGTGGGTTTGAGCTGCCCGTTGACCTTGATGTAGACGATGTCCCGGTAGGCGTCGGGCAGCACCCTGGTCCGGTGTTTCGGGTGGTAGGCGAGCAGGACGCTGTCGAACCAGGGGAGCAGCCGCACCGGGGCGGGGACGTCCGCGCCGGGCCGGGGCGCGTCCGGCAGGTCGTACAGGGTCCGCCGGGCCTCGTCGGTGAAGGTGAGCAGGTCGGCCATCCGGCTCAGCGCGGCCCGGACCGGGGTGAGGTTCCAGCCGATCCAGTGGGCGACGTCGTCGGCGGCGGCCGGGCCGAACGCCCGCAGATGGCAGCGGATCACGGTGTCGAGCGCGTCGGAGACGGCAGGCGGCTCCGCCGCGGGCGCGGCGAGCAGCGCGGCGGGGGTCTTCGGCCCCCACGGGCCGGTGGCCGGGACCCGCACCAGGCCGACCCCGGACCGCAACGGCCGCCACTTGGCGGCGCGCTGCCAGGCCAGCTCCTCGTCGCCGATCACACCCGGGTGCCGGGCGGCCCAGGACTCGAAGAACGCGTTCAGCTCGTCGGCGCTGCGGGGTTCGGCGGCGTGGTCGAGGAGGTCCCGCAGCAACCGGGTCACCTCCGGGTGCGGCTCGCCGTCGGTGCGCCGCCACCGGCCTGCCTTGGAGGCGGCGGCGACGGTGGCGTAGGCGGGGTACTGCGCGGCGGAGACGGTGTGGATGGTGCCCCGCAGCAGCGTGCCGGTCAGCAACTCCCCGCTCGCGTGCGCCCGGTACGGCTCGGCCGCGTCCAGGCCGCTCATCCGGCTCCACAGGGCGGGGCCGAGCGCCGGCCAGTACTGCATCTGCAGGGCGCCGGCCGCCTCCACGATCCTGCCGGGCGGCCCGGGCATCCGCTCCAGCAGCCCCTGCCGGGCCAGCAGCGCCCGGTTCAGCTCCCGCTCAGTGATCATCTCGGCTGTCACCGGGCAAGGATACGGCCCGTGCGCGGTGTTCCGGCGGCCGGGGTTCAGCGGCCGGTCAGCCGCCCGGCCAGCGCGGCGATGTGCTCCCGCCAGGCCGTCAGCGCCGCGTCGCGCTCGCCGGCCAGTTCCAGGCAGCCGTTCTGGCATATAGAGGGGTCTACCGCCACCCGCCGGGGTCGACGCCGCCCGGGACCGGCGCCGCCGGGTCGTAGGGGGCGCGGGTGAACACGAACGTGTTGAGGTCGAGGTAGACGACGCCGCCCTGCCGTACCACGCGGAGCGTCTCCCCGGCGTAGTAGCCGTCCAGGCCCAGCCACGTGCCGTCGTCGCGCGCCACGAAACGGGACGCCCGGCCCAGGCCCGCGACCGGGGACAGCAGCAGGCCGCGCTCGGGCAGCAGCCGCAGCGCGTACGGCGCGGGCCCCCAGTACCACGGCCCGGCGAGCTCCAGCAGGTCCGGGTCGGCCGTCACCGGGACCCACTCCTCCGGCAGCCGCGGCTCGTGCTCGTCGAGGATCGCCAGCATGTCGCTCAGCAGCGTCCGCGACATCCCGGCGGTGGTGTTCGCCATGAACAGCGCCCCGACCCCGTCGGCGGGGTCGGCCCACACCGAGGCCAGAAACCCCGGCATCGACCCGCCGTGCCCGGCCAGCCGGCGGCCCCGGTCGCGGGCCAGCTGCACGCCCAGGCCGAACCCGCCGGTCCACGCGTCGCCGTCGTCGACGCTGACCGGCTCGCGCATCTCCGCCAGCGTGTCCTCCCGCAGGATCCCGCCGGTGTCGCCCGCGACGAACGCCGCCCAGCGCGCCAGGTCGGCGGGCGTGGACCAGAGCTGCCCCGCCGCGCCCATCGCCCCGCCGTCGTGCTCGGGCTCGGGCAGCAGCACGTCCGCCCACGGATGGACGGCGTACCCGGTGGCGTGCGGGTCGCGGGGCCGCGGCGTGGTGCCGGTCATACCGAGCGGGAGCAGCACCTCACCGGTGACGGCCGCCTCCCACGGCACTCCCCGCAGGCGGGCGACGAGCTCGCCGAGCAGCGCGTACCCCAGGTTGGAGTAGTGGAAGCGGCGGCCGGGCCGATGCCGGGACACCTCCGGGCCGAGCGCGCCGAGCAGTTCCTCGGCGGCCAGCCCCGGAGTCCGCTCCCACCACGGGCCGGGCGACTCGGCCGTCAGCCCGGAGGTGTGCGACAGCAGCTGGGCGACGGTGACCTCGCCGGCGTGCGCGTCGGGCAGGTGCTTGCCGATCGGGTCCAGCAGGTTCACCCGGCCCTCGTCGCGCAGCCGCATCACCATGGTCGCCACCATCGACTTGGTGATCGACCCGATGCGGTACTGGGTGACGGCCGAGGGCTGCGCACCGCGTACCGAGCCGCGCGAGCCGTACCAGACGATCTCCCCGCCGCGGACCAGCGCCGCCGCCAGCGAAGGCAGCCGGCACTCGGCCTGCTCCACGGCGATCCTGCGCAGCAGCGCCCGTGCCGTGTCGCCCCGAACCTGCCCCATCGGACCTCCCGTTTTCCGCCCCTGCGGTCTCCGCTCGACCCTAGTGCGGAGGCAGGCAGGATAAGCCGGAAAGGGGCCAACGTAGATCCGGAGTCGGTGACCGCCGAGTCCGGGTTCACCACGCGGGCCCGGTCGGCGGCCGACCGCCACGGGCCGAATGCGACCGCGACCGCGGGTGCGGGAGAATACCCGCCATGGCCACCCCTCCCGGCCCGCCCGGCGCGGTGCTCGACGCGGTCCTCGAACGGATCACCTACGCCAACGAGGAGACCGGCTACACCATCGCCCGCGTCGCCGGGGCCCGCACCGGGTCCGAGCTGATCACGGTCGTGGGGCCGCTGCTCGGCGCGCAGGTGGGGGAGTCGCTGCGGCTGACCGGCCGCTGGACCTCCCACCCCCGTTACGGCCGGCAGTTCGAGGTGTGGTCCTACCTGACCGTGCTGCCCGCCACCGTGCAGGGCATCCAGCGATACCTCGGCTCCGGGCTGATCAAGGGAATCGGCCCGAAGATGGCGGAGCGCATCGTGGACCACTTCGGGACCGCCACCCTGGAGATCATCGAGAAGGAGCCGGGGCGACTGGCCGAGGTGCCGGGCCTCGGCCCCAAGCGGACCAGGCTGATCGCCGCGGCCTGGGAGGAGCAGAAGATCATCAAAGAGGTGATGATCTTCCTGCAGGGTGTCGGCGTGTCCACCTCCATCGCGGTGCGCATCTTCAAGCAGTACGGCGAGGCGTCCATCGCGGTCGTCCGCGGCGAGCCGTACCGGCTGGCCGCCGACGTGTGGGGGATCGGCTTCAAGACCGCCGACACCATCGCCCAGGCCGTCGGCATCCCGCACGACAGCCCCGACCGGGTCAAGGCCGGGCTGCGTCACACCCTGTCGGAGGCCGCCGACGACGGCCACTGCTACCTGCCGGTCCCCAACCTCGTCACCGACGCCGTGAAGATCCTCGACGTGCCCGCCGGACTGGTCGCCGCCTGCCTGGAGGAACTCGTCGCCGAGCAGGGAGTCGTCCGCGAGGACGTGCCCACCGGCGAGAACGTGGTGCCCGCCGTCTACCTGGTGCCCTTCCAGCGGGCCGAGCAGTCGCTGGCCGGTTCCCTGCTGACCCTGCTGAACACCGGCCGCGACCGGATGCCGGGCTTCGCCACGGCCGACTGGGACCGCGCCCTGTCCTGGCTGCGGACCCGCACCGGCGCCGACCTCGCCCCCGAACAGGCCGACGCCGTACGGCTGGCGCTGACCTCCAAGGTCGCGGTCCTCACCGGCGGCCCCGGCTGCGGCAAGTCCTTCACGGTCCGCTCGGTCCTCACCCTGGCCCACGCCAAGAAGGCCAGGGTGATCCTCGCCGCCCCCACCGGCCGCGCCGCCAAACGCCTGGCCGAGCTGACCGGCCACGAGGCCACCACCGTGCACCGCCTGCTCCAGCTGCGCCCCGGCGGCGACGCCTCCTTCGACCGGGACCACCCCCTGGACGCCGACCTCGTCGTCGTCGACGAGGCGTCCATGCTCGACCTGCTGCTCGCCAACAAGCTGGTCAAGGCCGTCGCGCCGGGCGCCCACCTGCTGTTCGTCGGCGACGTGGACCAGCTCCCCTCGGTCGGCGCCGGGGAGGTCCTGCGCGACCTGCTGGCCGCCCCGCAGATCCCCCGCGTACGGCTGACGCAGATCTTCCGCCAGGCCCGCCAGTCGGGCGTCGTCGTCAACGCCCACCGGGTCAACACCGGCCTGCACCCCGTCCTGGAGGGCATGGACGACTTCTTCCTGTTCCCGTGCGAGGAACCCGAGGAGATCGCGGCGCTCACCGTCGACGTGGTCGCCCGCCGCATCCCCGCCCGATTCGGCCTCAGCGCCCGCCGCGACGTGCAGGTCCTGGCCCCGATGCACCGCGGCGCGGCCGGCGCGGGCGCGCTGAACACCGCCCTGCAGGAGGCCATCACCCCGGCCAGGGAGGGCATGCCCGAACGCCGGTACGGCGGGCGGGTGTTCCGCATCGGCGACAAGGTCACCCAGTTGCGCAACAACTACGACAAAGGCGCCGCCGGGGTGTTCAACGGCACGGTCGGCGTCGTCACCGACATCCGCCCCGACGACCACAACCTCACCGTGCTGACCGATGAGGAGGAGAGCGTGGAGTACGCCTTCGACGAACTCGACGAACTCGCCCACGCCTACGCGGTGTCCATCCACCGCTCCCAGGGCAGCGAGTATCCCGCCGTCGTCATCCCGCTGGCCACCTCCGCCTGGATGATGCTCCAGCGCAACCTGCTCTACACCGCCGTCACCCGCGCCAAGAGGCTCGTCGTGATCGTCGGGTCGCGCCGCGCCCTGGCCCAGGCGATCCGCACCCGCGGCGCCGGCCGCCGCCACACCGGCCTGACGCACCGCCTGCAAACCATCCCGTAACGGAAGACCGTGAACTTTCTGACTGGTTGAAGCGTCAACAAGAGAAGGGAAGCAGCGATTCTTGACGCGGACCTTACTTCGGACTGACCCAAGATTGACTTTGGACATCGCCCAAAATACGCTGGCTTCCCCCCAATTGATGTGCGTTGGAGTCGGAAACCACATTAAGGTTTAGACGTGCTTTGCTTTGCTGGGGGAGATCCTTTTGCCTGCCGTTGACCGTCGCCTGAAGAAGCCACTCGCGTGCCTCGCCGTGGCCGCGGCCGCTGTGCTGACCGCCTCGTGCTCCAACAGCGGGGCCACCACGACGCCCGCCTCCTCCGAGGAGACCACGCCGGCCGCGCCCGCGCCCGTCATCAAGATCAGCCCTGTCGAGGGCAGCACCAAGGTGCGCCCCGACAAGCGCGTGGTCGTGGCCGCCACCGGCGGCGCCCTGCAGACGGTGACCGTCACGGCAGGCGGCGAGGAGGTCGAGGGCACGTTCGACGACGCCAAGAGCCGCTGGGTGTCCAAGGGCACGCTGAAGCCCGCGACCACGTACAACGTCGCCGCGACCGCCGCAGGCGACGGCGGCCCCGCGGAAGCCGCCAGCGTCTTCAAGACGTTGAAGCCCGCCCGCCAGCTCGCCGTCGCCGACGTCACACCCAGCCAGAAGGGGGAGAAGGTCGGCGTGGGGGCGCCGATCATCCTCACCTTCAACCAGCCGGTCAGCGACCGGCGCTCCGTCGAGAAGGCCCTGGAGGTCGACGCGGAGAAGTCCGTCGACGGCGCCTGGCGCTGGATCGACGACACCCGCGTCATCTACCGCACCGCGAAGTTCTGGCCCGCCCACCAGAAGGTCACCCTGCGGGCCAACCTGGAAGGCGTGCGCGGCGCCAAGGACATGTACGGCATGAAGGACTTCACCAAGGTCATCACCATCGGCGCCCGCCAGATCAGCACCGTCGACACCCGCAAGAAGACGATGAACGTCACCAGAGACGGCAAGACCGTCAAGAAGATGCTCATCAGCGCGGGCATGGCCACCACCCGCGAGTACACCACCACCAGCGGCGTCCACCTGACGATGGAATCCGTCAACCCCGTCTGGATGGAATCGCCCGGCCGTAAGAAGGGCGACCCCGGCTACTACAAGGTCCTCATCAACCACGCCGTGCGCATCTCCAACTCCGGCGAATACGTCCACGCCAAGAACAACGTGTGGGCCCAAGGACGGCAGAACGTCAGCCACGGCTGCGTCAACGCCCGCCCCGACCAGGCCAAATGGTTCTACGAAACCTCCCAGCGCGGCGACCCCGTGGTCGTCAAGGGCACCGACCGGGCACTGGAGTGGAACAACGGCTGGGGCTTCTGGCAGATGTCGTTCAAGGAATGGAAGAAGGGCAGCGCCCTCTCCTGACGCCGCCCGGGCGACCCCGCCGCGTCACACCCCACAGCCTCACCGGTCCTGCAGCACCACCTGGCGCTGCAGGACCTGCCCCGGCCACGCCCCGACCCTGAACGGCTCCGCCCGGGTGAAACCCTGCCCCTCGTAGTAACGCACCAGCCGGCCGTCGTCACCCGCGTAGCAGTCCACCCGCAGCAACCCGACCCCCAGCCGCCCCGCCTCCACCACGGCGTGCTCCAGCAACGCCCCGCCGACACCGTGACCGGCGAACCGCTGGTCGATCACCAGCCCCTGCACGTACAGCTCCGGCTCCGGCGCGGGCGCGACGTACTCCACCGGCCCGCCCACCACCATGCACCCGGCCGGCTCACCGCCGACCTCGGCGATCCGCATACCGTCCCCCGCGGCCCACCCGCTGATCGTCTCGATCCGCCTCGGCTGCGCGGAGAACGGCACCCCGCCCCACTGCCCGGTCCGCCCCCGCGCGGCCAGCCACGCCACGGCACTGTCGAACATGGCCAGCACCGCCGGGACATCGGCCAGCCCACCAGGACGAATCATCACCGGCCGATCGTAACAATCCGATGGCGGCCAAGACGATCCGGCCGGGAGCGCCCACCCAGGATGGTGGCCACGGCCCGGACCAGCGCCACTGCGCTGACGTGGCAGAAGGTGGCGCACCTGCTGACCGACCGCTCCGAGCTCGCAGCGCCGGGCGTCGGTGGCGGGGGCCGATGGAGTAGGTGCCCGTTCCCGAAGTGCGCCCGTTACTGAAACGAGCTGGCCGACTCGCCGGTCCGGAAGCGGCCCATCGCTCAGCTACCCGTCAGCGGCGTGATGTGGCGGAGAAAGGCCTCGGCGATGCTTCTGAGCCGGTCGGTGCGCCAGACCAGGGCATAGTCGAACGTGGCGTCGCCTCCCATGGGGATGCAGATCAACCCGGGACGCGGGTAGAAGTTCGACGTTTGGGCGCCGACGATGGCGACGCCGTGGCCTGAGGTGACGTAGACGAGGATCTCTTGGAAGCCGGGCAGCGACGCGGTGAGACGGTCCGGCACCGGTAGGTGGTGGTCGATCCAGTAGCCGGGCAGGGCATCGGCGAAGAAGACCCTCTCGCGTGCGATCTCATCGTGGCTGACGTGGGTGCGGTGCGCCAGCGGATGGTCCGCGGGCACGGCGAGCATCGCCGGCTCAGACAGCAGCACCGGCCCGACGACGAGGTCCGGCTCCTCGACCGGCAAGGGCAGCACCGACAGGTCGACCTCTGCCCGGCGCAGGGGGCCGAAGAGGTCAGCGAGCGCGGTTTCGCGGATGGCCACCCGGCGGCCGGGCACGCGGTCACGGAAGGTGTCGGCGAGCGGCAGGACGACCTGGGCCACCGCGGCCGACATGTAGCCCAGCTCCAGCGTGCCGGTGATGCCGTGCCCCGTCGCGGTCGCTCGTGCGATCGCGGCCTGGACTTGTGCGTGCGCGGGCTGCAAATCGTCCAGGAGCTGCCTGCCGAGCGAGGTCAACTCGACCCGGCGGGTGGTGCGGCGGAACAGCGGCGCGCCGAACCGGCGCTCCAGTTTGGCGATGGTCTGGCTGATCGTCGCAGCCGAGACATGGAGGCGCTCGGCCGTACGCGCGAAGTGCAGTTCCTCGGCGAGTACGAGGAACACCTCGATGTCCTGACGCTCCACCGCTCCCTCATTCTTCAGCATGGGTGAACAAGTGTTCCAGATCTCGCCATTGATGAGGCCCTGCGGCGAACGCGACGATGTGTCGGCAAGCCGACGATCAAAAGGGGAACGATGGCGAACGACGAGCGCGGCGGACAGGTCGGCGCCCACGGACAGGCAGATGACCGCACCGAGTGCGGATCTCACCGCCAAGCACCTCACCCACCGGGTCCGCAGCCGGTGACCGGCATGTGGGCGATGGTTCCCCAGCTGCTCGGCGACAGTCGCTACCTCGTGCTCGCCACCGCCGATCGCCAAGGGCGGCCATGGGCCACTCCCGTCTTCTTCGCCGCCCGCGATGAGGACCGGCTCGTCTGGGTGTCGGCACCGGACAGCAGGCATTCCCGTAACCTCGCTGAACGCCCAGACGTGGCCATCACGGTCTTCGACTCCCACGCGCCCATAGGCGGCGCCGAGGCGCTCTACCTCGAGGCGACCGCCGGCCCCGCCGACGATCCCGTCGCGGCCCTGACGCTGCTCAACGCCCGCCTCCCCACAGGCAAGGAACTCACCGGCGACGACCTCGCGCCGTCCGGCTCTCTGCTGGCCTACTGCGCCGACGTGCGGCGACACTTCGTCCTGATCCGGGGAGGGGATTCGCGCTTCGACAACGTCACCGACGCACGACTCCGCGTCACACGCACCCAGTAGAAGGGCCCGGCCATGACCGCGAGCACCCCGCGCGGGTCGTCGGTGACAAGCTGCACATCAAACGTGAGATCCGTTGTCCGGACAGGCAAGGAGACCCACCATGGGTAAGCTCATCTACTCGATGATCACGTCACTCGACGGCTACGTGAGCGATACGGACGGCAACTTCGGCTGGGGCGGCCCCGAGGAGGAGTCGCACAAGTTCATCAACGAGCACGGGCGATCGATCGGCACGTACCTCTACGGCCGCCGGATGTACGAGACGATGGTCTACTGGGAGACCGCGCACACGGTCCCTGACCAGGCGCCGTTCATTCTGGAGTGGGCGCGGATCTGGCAGGCCGCCGAAAAGATCGTCTACTCCACGACGCTGCACGAGGCAGCCGGCGAACGGACCCGGACCGAGCGGACGTTCGACCCGGAGGCAGTGCGGAAGCTGAAGGCCGAGGCCGACCTCGACATCGCCGTCGCCGGGCCGAACCTGGCGGCGCAGGCGATCCGGGCCGGGCTGGTCGACGAGTACCACCTCTTCGCCGGACCAGCGATCGTCGGCGGCGGCAACGCGTTCTTTCCGGACGTACGCGTCGACCTGGCGCTGCTGGACGAGCGACGCTTCAGTAACGGCGTCGTCTATCTGCGTTACGGCGTCAAGGACATGGCGTAGGAGTAAAGCGCCTGCGCCAAGGGGACTACAGCAACCCCACATGCCCCCGGCGCCCATCCCACCGTCCCGCACCCCGAAAGAGGACGAGCCGCGCCGTGTCCAAGGGGAAGGCCGCTCACACCAGCGCGAGCTGATGCGAACGAGGACACGGCGCGGGGACCTCGGGGGCGGCCCGGCCCACACCGAAGGCCGCGGCCAGCTGCCGCACCTGGCCGATGATGCGCTCACGATAGACCCGCTCGGCGTCCGCGCCCCCCGCGTACAGCTCCTCGTAACGCGGCACCAGCCGCGGGTGCCGCTCACCCAGCCACGCCAGGAACCACTCGCGGCTCCCCGGCGGCAGCCGCAACACCACCGGCACCAGACCCGACGCGCCGCTCGCCGCGACCCGCCGCACCGTCGCCTCCAGCTGGTCGGCGGAGTCGGTCAGGCACGGCAGGATCGGCGCCATCGTCACCGCGCACGGCACCCCTCGCGCGACCAGCTCACCCACCAGCTCCAGCCGCCGCTGCGGACTGGGCGCCCCCGGCTCGACGACGCGGCGGACCTGCTCGTCGACGAACGCGATGGAGATCGCCACCCGCCCGCCCGCCACGGCCGCTGCCTCCGCCAGCCGCTCCGCGTCACGCAGCACCAGCGGACGCTTGGTGTAGACGGTGAACGGGTTCGCCGCATCCCGCAACACCGCCAGAATCTGCGGCATCAGCCGATACCGCTCCTCGCCCGGCTGGTAGCAGTCGCCGCCGACCCCGACCGCCACCCCCGCACCGGACCAGCGCGGCGCGGCCAGCTCCACGCGGAGCCGCTGCGCGGCGTTGGCCCGCACCACGATCCGCGTCTCGAACCCGGCCCCCGGATCCAGCCCCAGCCGCCGATGACCGGCCCGCCCCGAGCAGTAACGGCACGCGTTCTCACACCCGCGGTACGGGCTCACCCCCCACCCCTCGGCCAGCCCCGACTCCGCGGGCACCCGCTCCAGGACGGTACGCGCCTGCACCTCCAGGAACGAGACGCCGGCACCCTCCCGCACCACCGCACCACGCAGCGCACGAGGCGCCACCGGACCGGGAGCGGCGGCTTCGACCAACGGCAGAGCGTCCCAACGCATGAGGTTCAGTGGAACACGCATTCGACTACGGTGGCAAGCGTTTCCCCCGCCCGGCCACGCCGCGGAGCCTCGCGTAGGGTGCCGCCATGGACCTCGCGCACGCCCGCACGCTGTGGGATCCCGAACCCGGCTGGCTCAACACCGCCAGCTACGGCCTGCCGCCCCGGCCCGCCCACACCGAACTCACCCGGGTCCTGGAGCAGTGGCGGCACGGCCTGACCGACTGGAAACCGTGGGACGCCTCCACCCAGCGCGCCCGCGAGGCGTTCGCCGTACTCGTGAACGCCCCGCCCGCCGACATCACCGTCGGCGCCACCGTCTCCCAGCTCCTCTCCCCGCTCGCCGCGGCCCTCCCGCCCGGCGCCCGGGTCCTCGTCCCCACCGAGGAGTTCACCTCCAACCTGTTCCCCTGGGCCGTCGGCGCCGACCTGCGGACCGTCCCCATGGACCGCCTCGCCGACGCCGTCGACTCCCGCACCCACCTCGTCGCGTTCAGCGTCGTCCAGTCCGCGACCGGCCAGATCGCCCCCGTCGACGACATCGTCACCGCCGCCCGCGACCACGACGCGCTGCTCGTCGCCGACGCCACCCAGGCCTGCGGCTGGCTCCCCGTCGACGCCACCCGCTTCGACCTGCTCGCCTGCGCCGCCTACAAATGGCTGATGGCCCCCCGCGGCGCCGCCTACGCCTACCTCTCGCCCCGCGTCCGCGAGCGGATGCGGCCCATCGCCGCCAACTGGTACGCCGGAGCGGACCCCGGCGGCTCCTACTACGGGCCGCCGCTGCGGCTGGCCCCCGGCGCCCGCGCCTTCGACCTGTCACCCGCCTGGTTCAGCCAGGTCGGCGCCGCGATCTCCCTCGAACTCCTCAACGACATCGGCGTCGCCGCCATCCACGACCACAACGTGGCCCTCGCCGACCGCCTCGCCACGGCACTCGGCCACGAACCCGCCGGCAGCGCCATCGTCACCCTGGAGGTCCCCGGAGCCGCCGAACGCCTCGCGAACGCCGGGATCCGCGCCGCCGTACGGGCAGGCCGGATCCGCGCCTCCTTCCACCTCTACAACGACGACGCCGACGCGGACCTCGCCGCGGCCGCCCTCACCGCCTGAAGAAGAAACCCTGGAGAACCGCCGCGGTCACGGGCAGAGCAGCCGCTCCAGCCGCCGCGCCGCGAACAACAGCCCCGCCACGGTCATCACCGCCAGATACGCCACGTGCACCAGCAGGCCCGCCGCCAGCTCGCCGAGCACCACCCCGCGCACCAACTCCACCGCGTGGTAGAGCGGCGTCGCCTGCACCAGCGCCTCCAGGACCGCCGGATAGTCGCCCACGGGGGAGAACGTGCCGGAGAACAGGAACAACGCGAACTGGCCGGTGGACAGCAGATCGAAGTCCTGCCACCCCCGCATCAGCGTCGAGACCGCCATCCCCACCGCGCCGAACGCCAGCCCCACCAGGATCGTCGCCGGGAACGCCAGCAGCGCCCACCCCGCCGAAGCCAGCCCCAGGGCGACCATCACGACCAGGAACACGCCCGTGTACAGCGAACCCCGGACCAGCGCCCACGACAGCTCGCCCAGCGCGATCTCCATCGGCCGCACCGGCGTCGCCAGGATCGCCTCGAACGTCTTCTGATACTTCATCTTGAAGAAGAAGTTGAACGTCGTCTCCGCCAGCGCACCCGACATCGCCGATACCGCCAGCATCGCCGGCGCGACGAACACCGCGTACGACACCACCCGCCCGCTGTCCAGCCGCAGCTCACCGACCAGCGCCCCGACCCCCACCCCGATGGACAGCAGGTACAGCAGCGGCTCGAAGAACCCCGACAGCAGCACCAGCCAGTACGACGGGCCCGAACGCAACGCCCCCATGTTCCGGTTGATCACCGCACCGACCCGGCGGGGCGCCAGCCGCCGCACGGCGAGCATCGTGGAAACCATCAATCCTCAGTCCTGAAGTCTCGCGCGAAAGGCCCGCCCCGCCCACGCCAGCCCCGCCACGGCGAACGCCGCCAGGTAGGCCACGTGCAGCAGGACCGGCCACGGGGGAGCACCGCCCAGCGTCGCGGCCCGGCACAGCTCCACGGCGTGCCACAGCGGCGACGCGTACGCCAGCGGCTTGATCACGTCCGGCAGCTGCTCCACCGGGAAGAACACCCCGGCGAACAACGTCGAGGGGATCATCACGAACCGGAACAGCAACGCGAAGTAGGTGTCATGCTCGATCGTCGCCGCGAACGCGGTCACCGGCGCCGCCACCGACAGCGCGAGCAGCCCCGCGATCAGCGGCGTCACCAGCGCCCAGGGGGAGCGCAACGCCCCGAACGCGGCGGTCACCCCCAGGAACACCACCACCGCGATCTCCACCCGCAGCAGGATGTACAGCAGCCAGCCGGCGATCATGTCACGGATCGCCACCGGCGTCGCCCGCATCGCGTGATAGGACCGCACCCACTTGAAGTCGCCCAGCACCGCGTACGTGCACTCGCCCACGGCCATCTGGAAGGCCGTGACGGCCAGCACCCCCGGCACGATCCACGCCAGGTAGTCGACCCCGCCGACCTCCCCGACGTAACCGCCGACCCCCAGCCCGATGCTCAGCAGGAACAGCACCGGCAGCACGAACGAGGACATCACCGACGCCCGCCACACCCGCCGGTACACCGTCAGGTTCCGCTCCAGCACCGCCACCGTCGGATGCGCCATCAGTCCACCAGCGTCCGGCCGGTCAGATGCAGGAACACGTCCTCCAATGTGGAACGGCGCACCAGCACGCTGGAGGGCTGCAGTCCGCGCCGCGTCACCTCCGCCACCGCCGCGTCGCCGTCCGCGGTGTAGAGCAGCACCCGGTCGGGCAGCGGGTCGGCCCGTTCACCGATCCCCTCCAGCTTGCCCACGATGTCGGCCGGCCGGATCTGCCCGAAACGCAGCTCCACCACCTCGGCGGTCGAATACGTCTCGATGAGCGCGCGCGGCGACCCCTCGGCGACGATCCGCCCGCCGTCCATCACCACCAGCCGGTCGCACAGCTGCTCCGCCTCGTCCATGTAGTGCGTCGTCAGGACCAGCGTCGTGCCCTGCTGCTTCAGCCGGAACAGCCGCTCCCACAGCAGGTGCCGCGCCTGCGGGTCCAGCCCGGTGGTCGGCTCGTCGAGCAGCACCAGCTCCGGGTCGTTCACCATCGCCCGCGCGATCGTCAGGCGCCGCTTCATCCCGCCCGACAGCGGCTCCACCCGGCTGCCGGCCTTCTCGGTCAGCCGGGCGAACTCCAGCAGCTCATCCGCCCGCCGCCGCGCCTCGGCCCGAGACAGCCCGAAGTAGCGGGCGTAGGTGGTCAGGTTCTCCCGCACGCTCAGGTCGGGGTCCAGGTTGTCCAGCTGCGGGCACACTCCGAGCCTGGCCCGGATGGCGCTGCCGTCGACCGCCGGATCCATGCCGAAGATGCGCAGCTCACCGGACGTCGGCAACGACACGCAGCTGATCATCCGCATGGTGGAGGACTTGCCGGCGCCGTTGGGCCCGAGGAAGCCGAACGCCTCGCCGGGAGCCACGGAGACGTCGATCCCGTCGACCGCGGTGAAGTCGCCGAAACGTTTGGCCAGACCGCGGGCCAGGATCAGAGGTTGGTCAGACACGAGCTGAAACACTAGCCATCGCCACCGACACTTCCCAACGGGTTTTCCGCTGCTCCATCACTGCCCGTACCCAATCGACCACGCTCACCCCCTGGTGGACCACATGTGAGGTGTGACACTCTTGCCAGAACGTTGTTTTAGAACTCAGTTCTAGAACCTTTGCCGCACTCCTCGCACACCGTCGCGGGCGAGCACCACAGCGGAGGAAACAGTGATGGTCAAAGCCGCTCCCAGCGAACGCCGCACGCTGGGATCACCCCCCAGCTCCGGGATCAGCGCAACGGACCCCAACCCCTACGGATGGGCCCCGCTCATCGTGCTCTTCATCGTCGGCCTCGTCGACCGTGTCGAACACAACCTGCTCTCCGGAGTCCTGCCGCTCATCCAGGCCGAATGGGGATTCAGCGACACCGCCGCCGGCTCCATCCCCACCGCCGCCGCGCTCGCCGCCGCCCTCGTCGCCCTCCCCGCCGGCTACATCGCCGACCGCCGCAGCAGAACCCGCATCATCGCCGTCGTCGTCTTCTGCTGGGCCCTGGCCACCCTCGGCTCCGGCCTCGCCACCGGCTTCGCCATGTTCTACGCCATGCGCGTCTTCCTCGCCGCCGCCGAGAACATCGACAACCCCGCCGCAGGCAGCCTCCTCGCCGACTTCTACCCGCCCGCCACCCGCGCCCAGGCATACGGCTGGACCCGCATCACCACCTACCTCGGCGGCGCGGGCACCCTCCTCGGCGGCGTACTCGGCCAAGCCTTCGGCTGGCGCACCGCCTTCCTCATCATGGTCATCCCCGGCCTCCTCACCGCCTGGCTGTGCTGGCGCCTGCGCGAACCCGTCCGCGGCCACCTCGACCAGGTCATCGCCCGCGCCACCCCCGCGACCACCACCCCCGACGCCACCCCGCCCACCCACCCCGCCGGCAAACCCCCCTTCACCCGCCAAATCCGCGACGTCCTGTCCATCCCCACCCTCCTGATGGTCTCCATCGGGCTCATGATCCTCACCCTCGGCCTCGGCGGCGTCCACTACTGGATGCCCTCCCTCATGGTCCGCGACTACGGCCTCACCACCGGCACCGCCGGCTCCATCAGCGGCGTCATCAGCATCATCGGCGTCATCACCGGCACCCTCGTCGGAGCCCGCCTCGGCCGCAAACTCCACGGAGTACGCAAAGGCGGACGCCTCCTCGTCGGCGGCACCGGCATCACCCTCGGCTCCCTCGCCCTCGGCGGCGCACTCCTCACCGGCTCCGTCGTCCCGCTCGTCATCCTCCTCCTCACCTCCAGCACCCTCTCCGCCATGGCCATCCCCAACTGCACCGCCTGCATCGCCGACGTCGTCGGCGCCGGCACCCGCGGCCTCGGCTTCGCCGTACTCCAGTTCCTCATCACCATCGGCGCCGCCTTCGGCCCCCTCCTCGTCGGCATCGCCTCAGACAGCAGCGGCTCCCTCACCACCGCCATGTACTTCCTCATCGTCCCCATGGTCCTCGGCGGCCTCCTCACCCTCGCCGCCCGCGGCTCCTACGAACGCGACGCCGAAGCCGTCCTCGCCGCCGCACGCCGCGACTCCTGACCGCCCCACCCCGCCCCACCCGGCGTCCTGTGACCCCCAAAGGCACAGGACGCCCGCACGTACGGCACCGCCCCCGCCAACAGGCCGAACCCGGGGGAACGGGACACACACGAACAACGCGAGCCCGACATACCCCGGCCATACCGCGCGCCTCTACTTTGGCGTGCATGAGTGCTTCGTCGCGGCGGCTCGCCGTCCTGATTCTGGTCGCCGCGTTCTTGGTGCCAGGCCCACCGGCCACCGCGGCTGCGTTGTCCGACGCGGGCTTCTTCGGCCGGTGGAGCAGCGGCGCCTGGACAGTGGGGCCGCGGCTGAACTACGCGCACCCGGGCCTGAAGCCCGTGGAGAGCGCGGTCAAGGCGGGCGACTACACGCTGGCCAAACAGCGACTGCTGGATTACCACCGCGCCCGCCCGGCCATCGAGGCCGGTGGCTTCTCACACACGACCTGGCCAGGCGCACTCGAACTGACCCCCAGCCACATCTGGACACTGGGATCAGGCGAGGCCTACATCAAGACACTGGCCTTCGGCCCGGGGGAGAAGACGGTCACCGCAGACGTCACGAACAGCATCACCAGCGGCAAGCCCGGATTCTTCCTGATGAGCCGCTACAAGGACGCAGCCATCGCCCTCATCAACAGCAGGAGCAAAGGGTCGGGCAAGCCCACCCTCCGCCTGACCCAGGCTGACGGCTCAGTGAAGACCCTTCACCCCACGCACGACACCTACATCTGGGCGGCCCACCCAGGCAGCGTGTACGGCACCAAGTACTACATGCAGGTCAGCGACCAGGGCAAGGGGCCGTTCACCGGCGAGACGCGCAAAGCGTACCTACGGTTCGACCTCGGCGGCGTCACCGGCGTGAAGAAAGCGGAACTGACCCTGACCGGCACAGCCGACACCGCGAAGGACATCATGCTGTACGGCAACGCCGAGACCTTCGACGAGGCCACCCGCACCTGGTCCAACACCATACAGAACACGTTCTCCTGGGAGGGCGACCCCGGCGGCTTCGACTGGAAACTCCCCGGCGGTACCGACAAGGAATATCTCATCGCCGACATGGAGTACCTCTACCAGCTTCCCCGCTTCTTCTTCGCCGGCCCGCTGGCCCTGGAGTACCAGAAGACCGGCAACGAGCAGCACGCCCGCACGCTCATCGGCCTGATGACCGACTTCATCAAGGACGCCGACGCCTACGACGCCGACCAGGGCGCCGGCTCCTACCCGGGCAACCTGCACGCCGCACGCCGCCTGCAGAACTGGATCGCGGCCTACGAGATCCTGCGCAAGAGCCCATCGCTGACCCCCGAGGCCAACACCGCGATCCTCAAGACGATGAACCGAGCCGGCCTGTACCTACAGGTGAACGTCAACGGCACGCCGAACAAGATGCAGTCACAGAAGATCACGCTGCTGCACGCCTCCGTCTACTTCCCGGAATTCCGCGCCGCACCCGCGTGGCGGACCAACGCCGCCGACTTCCTCTCGGCCCAGCTCAACGACTCGACCTACGCCGACGGCGGCTACAAAGAGTCCACCGACGCCTACCTGCGGGGCTACCTCACCCAGTATGCGGACGTCGTCGCCTACATGCAGCGCAACGGCATCACGTTCACCGCCACCACCAAACTGCGGCAGTTGGCCCGCTTCCTCATGGACCAGAGCTATCCCAGCGGGTACGGCCCGGCCTACGGCGACAGCGACTCCCTCGACCTACGCAGCACCCTCAAGAAGCTGGGCGAACTGCTCAACGACCCCGAACTCCTCTACGTCGGCACCTCCGGCAAGTCAGGCGAACAGCCGAAACGCACCTCCGCGCTCTATCCAGACACCCGGGTCGCGATCTCACGCTCCGGCTGGACCGCCGACGACTCCCACCTCCGAATCAACGCCGACCGCGGCAACCACAGCCACCCGGACGAACTCGCCATCACCGCCTATGCGTACGGCCGGCCGCTCCTACCCGACATGGGCACCTTCACCTACAGCACGGACGCCCGCGCGGAGTGGCTGCGGCGCACCACGGAGGCACACAACACGATCGAGATCGACGACAAGCCGCAAACATCGACCGCGACCGGCGGAATCTCGCATCTGATCACCAACCCCGCCTTCGACCTGATCGGCGCGAACACCGCAAGCTCCACCGGCGCCCGCCACGAGCGATCCGTCCTGTCGCTCCACTCGGGCCTATGGGTGGTCTCCGACCGGCTCATCCCGGTGGACACCGTCAAGCAACACCGCTACGAACAGAACTGGCACCTCGCCTCGGACGCCAAGCCCTCGATCCGCTCCGGAACGGAGGCCACGACCACCGCCTTCACGACGGGCGCGAACCTCACGATCGTCCCCGCCGACCCGGCCAAGGTCGCCTCCACCCTGCGCGACGGCTACTACGCGCCGCGGTTCTACTCGGTGGAGAACGCGAAATACGCCTCCTACATCAAGACGATCACCGGCCAGACGACCTTCGACACCCTCCTGCTGCCGTCCAAGGGCACAGCCGACACCTCCGTGACGGTGGAACGACTCCCCGTGGGCACCACCCCGTCGCACCAGGCGACAGCCCTCAGCCTGAACGACGGCGCAGGGGTCTACTACAAGTCCTGGACCACGAAGACGCCGCGCACGTTCGGCTCCCACACCTTCGACGGCAAACTGCTCTACGCCGACGCCGAATCGATCGTGATGGTCGACGGCTCATCGGTCGCACGTGACGGCGCGACCCTGGTCAAAGCCCCCGCCGCGGTCAAGGACCTTGCCATCACCTTCGACGCGGACGGCACCGTACGCATCGACGGCAGCGGGCTGACCGCGAGCACCGACCCGGCCAAGGCCATCGCGATCGCGGCGCCGAACGCCGCCCAAGTGACCCTCAACGGCAAAGCCGTTCCCTTCGAACGCTCGGGAGCGCTCATCTACGCGGCCGCCGCCTGACCCGCCCCGCCGTCCACGGGGGAGCGCCACAGATCATCCCAGCGGATGTTCGAATGAGAACCACAGGCCGTCAAGTAACTCCTGTCCCGTCTCGTGGGACTTGAGGCATGAGACCTCCTAGAACTGCGGCGCCTCAGAATCGATGAGACGAATCAACGAAGTCACGTCTCATCGATCACGAGGCAGAGCTGTGGATGCCTCGGCCCGGCTAGATCGGAAAGCGGCCACGGCGCCAGTGCCAGTGGCGACCGGCCTTCAAGTGATCGACGATCGCCCGCTGGAGCACGGTGCGGCGCGGCAACCGGTCGAGCGGTGTGGTCAGGGTCCGGAACACGAACCGCAGCGCCTCGACGTCGGCGTCCAGCCCTTCCGGCTCCTCATAGGACTCCAGCTCGAACCTCCGCTGGAACCGGACGATGTTGGAGTCACCGGGCAGGTACTCCAGCAGCTGCGGGTCGAGCAGCCACGAGCCGCAGGAGAACGTCGTGTAGCGCTCATCGGGAAAGTGGCGTGGGAAGAACGCGCGGGCCTCGTCGAGCGACGCCGCGACCGCCTCCGGAGTCATCGGCCCCGACTCGGGGATGTGCAGGTCGATGGTGGTGCCGCCGCGCTGGTGCTGCAGCCGGCCCAGCTCGTAGATGCCGCCGCGCGCGTGCAGCGTCAGCCAGCTCTGCATGACCGGCCAGCCCTCACGGTGCATCCGCCGGTCGATCGCGAGGTTGCGGCCCAGATCCGCGAGGGTCACCCACGACGCGGCATCGGCGATGCCGTGGTCGCGGTGGTACCTCGTGACGACGTCGACCAGGGCCAGGTACGCGTACACGTAGAGATGCCGCCAGGCGGGGCCCCGTTCACGCGGCAGCTCCGGACCGGGCGACAGCCAGCCGTGCCCCCCGAGATCGGCGCGGACCAGGGCGATCGAGCGGTCGAGCAGCCAGCGCAGCTCCGAAGTCCACAGTGGAGAGCCGGGGTCGGGCCAGCCCGCCATGATCTCGGCCGCATCGTCCGGCCGCACCGCCAGCCGGTCGAGGATCGCGGGCGCGTCGGCCTTGGCAGGCAGCGGAACCGACGGCCGGTCGCCGGCGAGCCGGTGCACGCGGTCGACGTCCTCGACGGGTACCCCGAGCCGGGCGGCGGTGTCGTCCAGATCCACGCGGACGATCCTACGATCACCGGCAACGCCACGGAAGAGTCAAGGAATCCACCTCGCGGCCCGTTGTTGATCTCATGCTCTCCTCAGCGCGAGAAGACAGCGAAGAAGGCCAACGACGAGGACCGGCGGGCGCTCTCGCCGTTGTTCTGGGAACACCTCAACCCCTACGGCCGGTTCCGGCTCGACATGAACACCCGACTGGACCTCAGTCTGGCCGCGTGATCAGACGCCTGGCCCTTCGGCGGGAGGGCTGGGCGCATCGCAGCGGCTCACCGCCAGCGGGAACGACTCTGTCCGGACCTCCTTGTCGGCGATGAGTTCAGGTGGGTGTCTTCTGTGCCTGGCGGAAGGTGCCGGGGGTGGTGTCGGTGTGCCGGGTGAAGAACTTGCCGAAGTTGGTCGGGTCGGGAAAGCCGAGGCGGCGGCCGATGTCGGCGATGGGGGTGTCGGTGTAGGCGAGCAGGCGTTTGGCCTCCAGGACGACACGGGCGTCGATGAGGTGCTTGGCGGGGTGGCCGGTGGCGGCGACACAGGCACGGGTGAGGGTTTTGACGGTGTAGCCGAGGCGGGCGGCGTAGTGCTCGGCGGATCGGGTGATGGCGTGGGACCGTTCGAGTTCGGCCTGGAACCGGCCGAAGAGTTCGCCGGTGGCGGAGCCGACATGGTGGACCTCCTCAGCGGGCAGTCGGTCGATCCGCAGCAGCAGGACGGCCAGCAGGTGGCGAAGCAGGGCGACGGGCATCGCATCGGCGGGTGCGGAGCGTTCGGCGGCGATCTGGTCGATCGCGGTGGAGATCACGGTGAGGTCAGGTGCGGTTGCCGTCCAGCAAGGGAAGGCGCGCCAGTCGGACAGGCGCGGCCCCGCGCCGCCGAGATCGGGTGGGAAATCGGCGGTGAACAGCACGACCCTGCCTTCGAGGTGGCCGGGGAGGTGGAAGCGGTGGGCCTGGCCCGGTCGTATCCACAGCAGGGTGCCAGGACGGGCGGGATGGGAAACGAAGTCGATCTCGTGATGGCCGTTGCCGGCGGTGATCAGGATGAGGATGTGGAAGTCCGCCCGGTGCGCCGAAGTCAGGGCGCGGACGGGGATCCGGCCGGTGATGTCGGCCAGAGTCACGACCTCGATCCCCACCGGGCAACCGTCGGCCGGGCGATACCCGATCTGACGCACACCAACTTGTCGCTGATTGACCATGGACGATCCCCTATTTACCACGCCGACCATGGTTCTTATTGTCACAGGCGTGGCACTGGGGACGTAAGTCACCATGCTGTGCGCAACGAGAAGACTAAGCGCCGACAAAGTCGGCCGAACGGAGGCTGGGTGGAGGAGCCCGGCATGACGATCACCCACGTCACGAACCTGGGCACCTCGACCGTCCATGCGTTCTGGACCTACGACACCGGCCGCGGACGCACCGCCGAACTCCACACCGGCACCCTCACACCCGCCTGAGGGAGCGACGCCCGCACTCCGCACCGCCAGCCGGTCGGGGCACGCGCCCCTGGCACCCGTCCCAACCGTGCCAACCCCCGCTGACCACCTGATCAACGCACTCACCGCGCCACACCCGGCACCCGACCCGCAAGGAGCACCATGAGTGACCCGGAGACGAACAAGGCCACCGCCAAGGCGTTCTACGACCTGATGTTCAACCACAACAGACCCGCCGAAGCCATCGACAAGTACGCAGGCGATACCTACATCCAGCACAACCCGCACGTCGCCAACGGCAAGCAGGCGTTCATCGACTACTTCGAACGCATGGCCGCCGAATACCCCGGCAAGCACGTCGAAATCAAACGCGCGTTCGCCGAAGGCGACCACGTCATCCTGCACTGCCACCAGACCTGGCCCGACGAGGAGTACGCAGGAATCGACATCTTCCGCTTCGACCCCAACGGCAAGATCATCGAACACTGGGACGTCCTCCAGACCATCCCCGCCACCTCCAAGAACAACAACACCATGTTCTGACGACGAACGCCGGACACGGCGGCACCGAGCTCACGCTCGCGCAAAGACCGCAGCGCGTCATACCCCGGTCGAGTCGTGAACCTGCAGGAGCACCAGGCGGCAATCCGGTCATCACCTCCAGAACGTGCGCCTCCCACCCCCTGGCCTCCTGAATGGCCTCATCAGGCAGACCACCCAGCAGGCCCGCGGCGAGAACGGGGGAGCGGACCGTCACCTGCTCGCTCTCATCAACTCATCAGCGACGTCTTCGCGCAGGCAGTGCGCCCGCCGATAGCCGGCCAGCGGAAATTCGCCGCCAGGACGGGGGAGGGCCCCAGAGCAGGAAGCGGCAACTCGCTCATGCCACACCGATAGCGCCACGTAACGGCTAGGTCGCACAATGCATGCAGAGCCTATGCCAGATGAAGCGAGACAATCTGCGAAGTAGGCCAGGTTCGATGAGACAACCTGCGTCTTGGACCAGATTCAGTGAGACCGGACAACAGGCCGTTGAGCAGCTCCGGAGAGCTCAGCTCGCCAGGCTCGCCGTTGACGCTACTTGACATAATGGTCATTATCAGGCATTCGCCGAAACGGGGCGGAGCACCGCAAAAGACGTCCCAATGCGCCGTACATCACCATCCCGAGCGCCGGCCCGACCGAGCCGCGTCGGTGCGGCGTAGGATCTCAGCGTGCCTAACCTCGGACCGGTCGAGCTGATCATTCTGCTGATCATCATCCTGGCCGTCGTGACGATGATCGCCGCCGCCGCGGGCCGCAGGAACAGGTCGCGCGCGCCGTCAGCCGGGCCGCCGCGGATTCCTGGAGACCTCCAGGAGCGTGCCCGCCTGCTGATGGAGCAGAAAAAGGTCATCTCGGCCGTCAAACTGATCAGGGAAGAGACCGGCCTCGACCTCAAGGACGCGAAATTCGTCGCCGACGCCATCGCCGCCGGGCGTGCCGTACCCATCGACACGGCCGGCCCGGCGGACTCCTCCACGCTGGCCGACCGTGCCCGAGCGCTCAAGATCTCGGGCCGCGAGGAGCAGGCGATCTTCCTGGTGCGCGGCGAGACCGGCATGAACCACCCCGAGGCATTCGCTTTCGTGCAGTCTCTGCAGCCCGAAACCGACGCACTGTAAATCACCCAAGCAATGCCATACCAGACAGAAGGTGAATTCTGTCCGGTATAACACTTAATGTCTACTTTGTGGAGATGCTGGCATGCGTTCTGGTCGCGATTGTTGATCGATAAACTGCCAGCGTGGGTGAAGACAGAGACACGGATCTGGTCCAAGTAGGCATCATTGATGGTCCGAGCTGGGCCGCCACGCGTTCATGGGTGGAGAAGGGTCTACCCGAGGGCGACCGGATCGAGCATGTCGAGCGGCTGCGCGGTGGATGGACGTCTGAGATGCGGCGTCTGAACATCGTCGGGCCGCACGGCGCACGCTCACTTGTCTTACGGTCCTTTGTCAAGCTGTTCTACCGGCAGCATGCCGAAGGACTCCTCTCTCGCGAGGCGGACATTCTGACCTTGCTCAAGGACACGGATGTGTCGGCGGCCACGCTCCAGGCCGTCGACGCGACCGCGCAGCACTGCGACCACCCCTCCTTGCTGATGTCCCTGCTCCCTGGCAACGTCCGACTGGACGAGGACGGAGCCGAGCAGCGCGCCGACCTCATGGCGCGGCAACTGGTACGCATCCACCAGGTGCAGGTGACCGAACAGACCCGTCCGCGCCCCTACCAGGCGTGGACCTCGCCCGAGCGCGTGCGCATGCCCGAAGGCACCGACCGACCCGAGTTGTGGCATCGCGCCGTGGACATCATTCGCCGAGATCCTCCGGACTACCGCGCCTGCTTCCTGCACCGGGACTTCCACCCTGGAAACGTGCTCTTCGCCAATACCAACGGCCTGCGGGTCAGCGGCATCGTCGACTGGGTGGAGACCTCCTGGGGGCCGGCCGACCTGGACGTGGCTCACTGCTCCACGGCACTGGCACTTCTCCATGGCGCTCCTGCCGGGATGCTCTTCGCCGATCGTTACGTCGCCGCAGGCGGCCGGCTGACCACCGATCCCGCCGCCCACCTGTACTGGCGTGTATTGGACGCCCTGGCCTTCGCGCCCGATGCCGAGAAGGTCGCTGGTCCCTGGCGCGAGCTCGGACGTACTGATCTGACTTCCACGCTGCTCACTGCCCGGTTGGAGGGCTACCTTCAGGAGCTTTTCACCCGTTACGGCTGACATCGCCACACGGCACAGCCCTTGATATGGAGCGGTCTTGGCACTCGACCTGCACCGCGGCCGAATGCCGAGTCGCCACCGCCTCCAGCTCTCTTCAGCGCGAAATAGCCGTCTGGTGCCAATTGATCAGCCACTCCCCCTTTATGGAGCACGCGCAACGTCATAGTGATCCCCCGCAGGTGTTACCAGTCCTGTTCCATCTGATCTGGAACCGCCTGCTGACGACGGACCTGAGGACCACTCCCCCGAACTCGGCCACACTTCGAAATATCGAACGGCTTGCCCGGTGCCTTCAACTCGTTCACCCGACTCGTCCCGGGCAACATCCGATTGATCGCACAAACGGGAAGTTGGCTGGCGGCATCGGCGGCCCCGGACGAGACTTGACGTGTGGGTCCGGTCACGTTTTCCTCGTCGCATGAGCGACACCACTGCGCACTTATCCTCGGCCGGGGAACCTGAAGCTCCGGGCGAGAGGCCGAGTAGCTATCGATCGGCGGCGTACTCCCAGGCCAGCCTCGCTCGCCTGACCCTGTCGGGACAGGCGCGTGAGCTGGCCGACGCGGTCTATGGGCTGGTGGCGCCGGAGTCCGGCGTCTTCGCTCGTGATGGCGAGCTGGTCGAGGAGGCGGCCCGCCTGGTGGAGGCGGCCCGTGGTCTGCTGGAGTCCGCCGTGGTCTGTGAGCGGATGCGGGGTGCCGGCTGGGAGCGGATCGGCGCCGCTCTGGGCGGTGTCGGCCACCAGGCGGCCCGCGAGCGGTACGCCCGGGCGGCGGAGGATTATCAGCGGCGGTTGCTGCATGCCTGGCTGCGACCCGGGCACGCTCGCGAGGTTTTCACCACCGCGGACGATCTCGCCGGGCTCGTTGCCCGGTTGAACGCCTGGGTGGCCGCTCACGGCGACGGCGACGGCGATCAGCCGAGCGGTGCGGGCCTGGCGCCGATGAGTACGGCCGAGCGTTCCGCATTGATCGCCCAGGCCGCCGCGTTGCTCGCTCAGGCGGCGGCCGGTCCGGGCGGCGGGGATCATCGGCTGCTGGAGCTGGAGATCGGCCTGCGGCGCCGTGAGATCGAGTTGTACGACGATCTGGCTGCGGAGACGCCGGGCGACGCCGGGGTGCTGGCCGCCCTTGCCGGGGCTCGCGCGTCGCTGGCCGTACTCGTGTCCGGCGGAACCGGTGGCGTTGCGAGCGACCGGCGGGTGAGCCCCGGGCAGGGTGATGGCGAGCAGGAGTGACGGTGCGGTGTTGGGGTCAGGGTTCCGCGTTGCGGTCGAGGCCGAGCGTGGCGATGAGGTCTTCGTGGAGTTCGAACCAGACACGATGGCAGGAGTCGACGTCGGTGCGGTCGACCCAGGTGTTCTCGCCGGCTCGGGCGCGCGCGAGGGCTGTGGTGAATCGTGTGTCGTATCCGCGGAAGCGTGTGAGGACGCTCCCGAGCCGGGCTGCGAGTGGCGTGAGTGCGCGATCGATGCCGGCGAGGGTGAGGAGGACTTCGGCGTCCCAGGCGGGGTCGGAGTGGTCGTTGGCGGCGAGCCGATCGCCGGCGGTGGGCCGGAGTTGCCAGTCGGTGCAGGCTCGTAGCAGGAGGGCGTTCAGCGGGAGGAACTCGCGGTAGACGGCACGGACTTCGTCGGCGCCGCCGACGCGTGTGAGCTCGGCGGCGAGTTGGCGCTCGTTCTCGGTTCGGCCCGATTCGGTGAGCGACCATCCTCCGGTGCCGGCGAAGGCGGCGTGCTCGACCCACCCATGTGCCTCGGCGTCGTGCAGCATCTCTTTCGTCTCGGCCGCGTCGAACCCGGACCGATGAGCGATCACCAGGGTGTCTGCGAACCCGGAAATGCGTACGGCGTGCAGGACCAGGAGGTCGGGTGGGGAGTCCCGCGTCATGAGCCGGTGTCCTGTCGTGCTGTCAGGCGGGTGTACCGCTGCTGGCATGCCTGCGGGGAGTTGAACCCCATCGCGCGCGCCATCTGTTCCCAGGTCAGTCCTGCGCTCCGGGCCGTGAACAGCAGGGCGGCTTCGAGTCCTTCGACTTCGGCGCGTGCGGCGGGCAGGAGCGCGAGCGCGTTCAGGATGTCCTCCGGGCCCAGGTCGGCGCAGCGCCAGACGGCGAACTGCGCGAGGTCGACCGCTGATGTCGGGGCGGGCGGGGGTCGCCATGGACGGGCGTCGAGCGCGTCTGCGCCCAGGCTCAGAAGGCGCTCGCGGGCGTCCTGCTCACGGTCGGCTTGGGCGTGGTCAGCGTGCATGGCGTGAGCGATGTCCTGCTTGCGTGGCATGTAACTCATGGTGCACAATCAACAAAATATTGTCAATTATCTGTTGAAGGGCAGGGTGGATGATCGTACCCCTCATGGAGGCTGCCACCGATACCTGCGGGGGCAAGGCCGGCGCACTCGGCGCGTTGCTCCGCGCGGGTCTGCCGGTTCCTGACGGCTTCGTCGTCTCGTTCGCCGCTTACCTCGCCGCTGTCCGCGACCTGGACCTCGCGCGGTTCGCCGGCGAGTCGGATGATCTTGACGGGGCGCGGCGGGTGATCGAGGCCCGCCCGGTCCACGCCTCCGTGATCGACGCGCTGGGGCGCGCGCTCGACGAGCTCGGCGATCCGCCCGTGGCGGTGAGATCATCGGCAGCGGGTGAGGACACCGGTCAGGCGTCGGCGGCCGGTCAGCACGAGAGCTTTCTCGCTGTGCACGGAGTCGGGGATGTCGCCGATGCCGTACGTTCCTGCTGGGCCTCGCTGTTTTCCCCACGTGCCATCGGCTACCGGGGTGTGGCCGGCCGCGACGGCGGGCCTTCCGACGATCTGGTGATGGCCGTCATCGTCCAGCGCCAGCTGGATGCCGAGGTGTCCGGGGTCATGTTCACGCCCGCGGACCCGGACGACGCGACCGAGATCGAGGCGTCCTGGGGCCTCGGCCCCAGCGTCGTCGGGGGTACGGTCACCCCCGACGCCTACCGCGTCGCCGGGGACGGGTCGGTCACACGCACGGTCGCGGACAAACGGACCCGCCTTGACCGGCGCGGTTCGCAGCTCGTCGTTCGCGACGTGCCCACCGGTGCCCGGGACCAACCGACGATCGACGACGCGACCGCCACGCAGCTCGCCGAGCTGGGCGAGGAGATCGCTGCCGTGTTCGGTGGACCGCAGGACATCGAGTGGGCGATCGTCGACGGCCGCACCTGGGTTCTGCAAGCACGGCCGGTCACCGCCGCACTCCCACCGCCGGCATCGCCGTCCAGCGCCTCGGACGTCCCGGACGCCACGCTCACCGGAACGCCAGGCAGCCGCGGGACCGTGACCGGCACCGCGAGGATCGTCCGCGGTCCCGGCGACTTCGCGCGCGTGCAGCCGGGCGACATCCTCGTCTGTCCCTTCACCGATCCCGCTTGGACGCCGCTGCTGCGCATCGCCGCCGGCGTCGTCACCGAAATCGGAGGCGTGCTCTCCCATGCCGCGATCGTCGCTCGCGAGCACGCCATCCCCGCCGTCCTCGGCGTCCCGAACGCGACGAGCAGGCTCCACGACGGCGCCATCGTCACCATCGACGGCGCGACCGGCACCGTCACGGCGGCGAACGCGTGACTGATCACTGGCCGGGAGTCACACGCCGCCGACTTGGCGAGAGTGGACCCCGCCCCGTTCGCTGACGATGATCGCGCCGGCTTCCTCTGTCTGACCAAGAGCCGACTCCACACCTACGGATCGAGAGGAGAGGGGAAGCGGCCCGCATGGGCACCGCTCCCCTAATCACTTATGACAACGCGACACCTCTATCTGGCACGCCACGGCGCGGCCGACGCGTTCGGGGAGCTCACCGACATCGGGCGCCGGCAGGCGGGCCTGTTGGGCGAACGGCTCGCCGGCGTACCGGTCGACGCCGTGTGGCACTCTCCGCTGTCACGCGCCGTGGCGAGCGCGCACGAACTCGCCCGGCATCTACCGAACGTGCCCGTGGCGGAGGCCGCCGAACTTCTCGACCATGTGCCCTATGTTCCCAGCGCGGCCGAGACGCCTCCGTCCTGGGCCGGCTTCTTCGACGGTTACGACGACGCCGAGGCGGCTTCGGGGCAGAGGCTCGCCGAGGCGCTGGTCGCCCGGTTCGCGAGGGTTCCCGGCACGGCCGCGAATGGGGCCCGGCCCGACACACACGAGGTCCTGGTGACGCACGCCTATCAGATCGCGTGGCTGGTGCGGCACGCATTGGACGCGCCGCCGTCCCGGTGGCTCGGACTGAACAGCGCCAACACCGCGCTGACGGTCATCGAGTACCGCAACGGCCTGCCGCCCACGATCGTGATGTTCAACGACATGAGCCATCTCTCGACAGATCTGCGCTGGACCGGGTTCCCCGAAGGCATGCGGCCGTGAGGTGGGCCGGCCGTGTCATCGACGACGATCGGGCCGGGGCCGGACACGAGACGTCGTATCCGGCCGGAACGGGAACCGGGGTCATGTGAGTGGTCTCGGGTGAGCGCCGGCGTCCCGGGGGCCTGCGCCCCCGGGACGTCAGGTGTTCAGGTGACGGTCACGACCGCCTTCGCGGGGATGGTGGTGCCGGTCACCTGGCCGGCGACGTCGAAGGTTCCTGGCCGGCTGTAGTCGCCGGGGTCGACGGCGGCCCAGGTGACGGGGGTGGCGCTGTCTTTGGAGCCGTCGTTGAAGGTGGCGGTCACGGTGGCGGGCAGGGATGGCGGGGTGCCGGCGCGGGTCTTCACCGGTTCTTCGGCGATGGAGGTGATGGTGACCGCGCCGGTGGTCCGTACGTGGACGGTGGCCTGGACGGTCGTGCGTACTCCTTCGGCGAGTCCGGCGACGGTGAAGCTGGTGCCGCCGGTTTCGACCTGGTCCGGGGTGACCGGCTGCCAGGTGACGGGGGTGTTTCCGCGGTGGCCGTCGGAGTAGAGGGTCTCGATGGTGGCCGGGAGTGTGGGGAGTTTCCCGGCGAGGGTCGGCACGTGCACGGGGCGTACGTCGTCGGGTGGTACGGCGTACGTCTTCCATTCCAGCAGTCCGAGTGATCCCTGCCCGGCCTCCAGTTGGACGCGGAGCCGGGTGGTGGTGACGGTGTCGAAGGACGCGGTGTTGTAGGTGTCGACGGCGGTGGGGTAGGCGGTGGCGCCGGTGACGTCTTCGAAGGAGTCGCCGTCCCAGTGCTGGATCTTCCAGGATGACGGGACGCGGACGCCTCCGTTGTCGTCGAAGAAGTACAGGTCGGTCTTGTCGACGCGTACCGGTGCCGGCCATTCGAGTTGCACCCACTGGGTGCCCTGTTGCGGCCAGGTGCCCCAGCGTGGGTTGGCGCCGTCGTTGGAGCGGGGCGGGTCGATGCCGTCGTTGAGCGCGGTGACCTTCTCCCAGGGTGAGGTGTAGGAGGCGGTGGGGGTGGCGTACGGTGCGATGTTCACCTGGCCGCCGGGTGCGCCGACGGTGACGGTGAGTGTTGAGGTGGTGGTCTTCGCGCCGTCGGTGGCGGTGAGCCGTACCTTGTAGGTTCCCGCCTCGGTGAAGGAGGCGATGGTGCCGGCGGCGCCTGCGGGGTCGGTGAAGAAGACGTCGCCGGGTCCGTCGACGAGGCTCCAGGTGGTGGTCAGTTCCCCTGCGGGGAGGGCGTCGTCCTTGACGACGGCGGTGAGGCGGGCCTGGGCGGGCCGGTTGAAGGCGGGGTCCTGTACGGCGAGCACGTACGGGGCGTGGTTGGAGGCGGTGGGCGGGGCCGAGCGGGTGGAGTACGCCTGGACCTCTTTGAGGCCGGTGGCGTGGCCGGGCCGGTGGGTGAGGAGGATTCGGATCTTCTGGGTGACGAGGGAGGGGAAGCGCACCTGGTTGAGGTTGGCCCGTGGGTAGGCGGGTGTCCTGGCTTGTCGCGGGATGGTCTTCCAGGTCTGCCCGTCGAGGTACTGCAGTGTGTAGAGGGCCGGTTCGCTGTGGTCCTTGCGGTCGTTGGAGAAGTAGAGCCGTACGTCGTCGACGGGTCGTGGGGAGCCCAGGTCGATGTCGAGATGGTCTTGGGTGTTGCCCGAGCCCTTGCTGCTCCAGTGCGGTTCGTTGATCGTGAAGCCGTCGGCGGCGGCGGAGGCGTCGCCGTGTGCGGCGGTCGCGGTCGTGACCAGGTTGGCGGTGGTGGAGCGGAGGTCGACGCCGGCCTTCTGGAACAGGTCCTCCACGCGGTCGCCCTTGAGGGTGACCGCGGCGGGGGCCTTCATGGCCGCGGCCTTCTCGTTGTGCTGGACGGTGCCGCCTTCGACGTTGCCGGTGGCGGGGTCCCAGACGGAGTGGGCGAGGGTGGCCAGGGTGACTTTCCGTTTCCCGTCGACGTAGATCGAGTAGCCTTCGGGGACGCCCTTGTAGTGGGTCTTTCCGTCGCCTGGTTTGTCCCAGACGATGGACAGGTCGCTGTTGCGGTATTTCACGTTGTTGACGGTGAAGTGGTCCCAGCCGATGTCCACCGGCCACAGTTCCACTTTCGCGTCGCTGCGCGGTCGCAGGCCCATGACGTCTTCGATGACCGTCCAGTTGCTGCTGCCCAGGATGGTGTGGTGGATCCACGATCGGTAGCCGATGGTCTTGGTGGCGGGGTTCCAGTCGGCCCAGAATTCGTTGGCGTCGGGGTAGCGGGTGTCGCCGCCGACGTACTGTGCCCAGGCGTTCCAGTAGAGCATCTGCTTGTACATCTCGGGGGTGATGTGCGGTGAGGCGTATTCGCGCAGGGCTTTGGAGAACAGGGTGAAGTGTCTGGTGGAGTTGAGCTGGGAGAAGTTGTTGGAGCCGGGTTTGCCCTGGGCGGCGGCTTCGGCCTTGTCCTTCTGGTTGGCGGTGAAGGTGGGGAAGATCGGGTATTCGGCGGGGTCGGACCACAGGCGTAGCGCTTCGCGGTACTTCGGCTCGTCGGCGGGCACCAGGCCGGCGTTGAAGGGGATGTAGTTGTTCGACTCCTTCCAGGGGATCAGGTTGCCGGTCTGCAGGTCGCGGTGTTTGAAGACCTTGGCCTGGTCGTCCCAGAGGAGGTCGAGGACGGCGGTGCGGATCTTCTGGGCGACGGCGCGGAGTTCGGCGGCCTTGGCGGTGTCGCCGATCAGTTCGTAGGCCTGGGCGGCCGCCTGGGCGTTGGCGTAGACGTAGGCGCCTTCGGCGCGTTCGTTGGCCCGGTCGTAGTAGTGGAACGACACGGCGTCGGCGTCGTTGCCGGTCATCGCCTCCCAGTCGTATTCGATGATGCCGTTCTTGTTGGAGTCGTAGGTGTTGAGTTGCCCGTAGACGTCTTTCTCGGCGTATCGTGCGAGGTTGCGCAGGATGGCGGGCTGGCCGCCGTGGATCTGGTAGCTCTCCAGGGCGGAGGCTGAGATGTACTGGGTGTAGCTGTTGTTCCAGTTCTCCGGATCCCCCGGGTTATCCGTATATTTCGAGTTTCGTGATGTTTCGCCGGCGGAGACCCACGGCCCGTAGGAGTAGATCGGGTTCCGCAGATACTTCAGGTCCTGGACGAACATCGGCACCGTCAGCACGATCGCGTTGTTGTAACCGAGCGCGCCCTCCACCGACGTCGGGAACTGGAAGTCGTTGCCGGGGATGTCGGCGTCCAGGTAGTTGAACCGCATCAACCACCAGCGGTAGTAGACGAACTTCTTGATGTTCTCGTCCGGCACGTCGATGTAGGGCAGGTTCTCCGCCCACCACGCGTTGTAGTCCTGCAACTGCCGCCGCAGCGCCTTCTCCGGCGACCGCCCGCGGTAGCCGTCGTACTCCGTGCGCGACCCCGGCAGTTCCTCGGTGAGGAACCCCATCTGCACCTTGGTCCGCACGGTCCGGCCGGGGCCGATGGACAGCGTCCCCTTGAGCGTTCCCTCGCTCACCTTGAGCCCGTCGCCGCTGAGTCTCGGGAAGACCGTCGTCAGCCGGTTCTTCGCGGTCACGACCCCGGTCAGCTCACGCTCCCCCGCCGCCTCCTTGGCGTACGGCGACGCGACGCTGACCGGCACGTCCACCGCCGACGAACCCTTGTTGGTGATCGCCAGGGTGGTGACGGCGACGTTCTCGTGGGTGATGAACTTCTTGACCTGGACGGCCAGTCCGCCGCCGGTGTACTCGCCGATCCAGTGGCTCGGCATCTGCGCCCGCTTGGCCACGTCCTCCGTCAGGCCGGTGCCGAGCGCGATCGTATAGGCGTCGCGGTCGTCGATGCTCTCCCAGTAGGCGACGCGGCCGCCGAACCCGATGACGGCGGGGTCGTGTTCCTTCATGAACACCGTCCGGCCGCGTGTCATCAGCCATGGCCCGGCCGGGTCGTCGCCCGGTCTGGTGAGGATCCGGTCGATCCAGTAGGAGTCGCCGCCCTTCTCCTTCCGGTAGATCTCTTCCAGCATCTTGCGCGGGTGGTAGGCGACCGGTTCGGCGGGGACGGGGTCCTCGCCGGTGAAGACCGGCATGCCGAGGGCGTCGGGGACGGCGGTGGCGGGCGAGGCGGCCGCGAGCAGGCAGCCCGCGAGGCCCAGGGCGAGCAGGCCGGACAGTGATCGGCGCATGCGTTCTCCGGGGGGTGGAAGCGTGACCTGGGATCTAGTCGGCGGTGGGCAGCCAGACGCGCATGGTGGCGGGGCCGCGGTTGCCCCGCCGGTGGTAGGGCACCAGCCGCAGGGACAGCTGCTCCCCCGCCGCCCCGGCGTCCGGGGCGTCCTGGCCGTAGGGCCAGGCGGTGTCGGCGGACGGTGCTCGTGTCGCCTGGGCTTCGAGTTCGACGACCCGGTCCCCGGCCGAGTCCGGGTCCGGGGCGTGTTCGGCGGGCGTGGCCAGGTGGACGGCGACGCCGGTGAGGGGTGGGTCGCCGGCGGCCGACTCGGCGCAGTAGACGAGCGGGCCGCGTTCGACGGCGACGCTGCCGCGGATCGCGTCGATCCGGTGGTCGGGGTGGGTCCACCGGGGGGTCATCGGCAGGTGCAGGCGGAGCTCGTCACCCGGCCGCCACTCCCCCTCGGCGACCGCGTATCCGGGCGCCGTCTCTCGCGAGACCCGCTGCAGCCGGGCGTCCGCGTCGTGCGGGCCGTAGGAGAAGGACGCGCCGCGCGCCCACGGCGGGACGCGGAGCGCGATGCGGCCGGATGCGCCCTGGAGCACGCGGACGGTCACGTCGCCGGACCACGGGTAGTCCGTCTCGACTCGCAGGGTGAGCCCCATGGCGCGGATCTCGCCCGCCATGTGGTGGTGGATCTGGACGCCGTCCGGGCTGGACGTCGCGACGTGGGCGGCGAGGGAGCCGAGGGTGCGGGCGATGTTGTTGGGGCAGCAGGACACCGTGAACCAGGGTGAGCGGACTCCGCCGCCCTGCCCGAGGTTCATTCCCTCGCTCGGCTCGGCGGGGGTGCGGACCTGCAGCGGGTTGGCGTAGAAGAACGAGCGGCCGTCCAGTGCGACGCCGGTGGCCAGGACGTTGTACATGGTCCGTTCGGCGAGGTCGGCGTAGCGGGCGTCGCCGGTGGCCAGCAGCAGCCGGTGCGACAGCATGATGGAGGCGATCCCCGCGCAGGTCTCGGAGTAGGCGCGGTCGGGTGAGAGTTCGTAGTCCTCGCCGAACGACTCGTCGGCGTGGCGTGAGCCCATCCCGCCGGTCAGGTGGGTGCGGCGGGCGACGGTGTGCTCCCACTGGGCTTCGACGGCGGCGAGCAGGTCGGTGTCGCCGGTCTCGATCGCGACGTCGACGGCGCCGCAGGCGAGGTAGAGCGCCCGTACGGCGTGCCCGCGGAACGTGGTGGCCCGCCGCGCGGGGATGTCGTCCTGGAAGTAGGCGCGGCCGAAGGGGATGTCGCCGAGGGCGGGCAGGCCGCGGCGTTCGACGAAGCGGCGGGCCATCTCCAGGTAGCGTTCGGCGCCGGTGGCCCGGTGGAGTTCGACGAGCGCCATCTCGATCTCGGGGTGGCCGTCGGTTTCGGTGGTGTCCATGAAGCGGTCGCAGACGTGGTCGGCGGCTCGCCGTACGACCTGGGTGAGTTCGTCTTCGCCGTGGGTGCGGAGGCGGGCGACGCCGGCCTGGATGAGGTGGCCGTAGCAGTAGAGTTCGTGGCCCCATTCGAGGTCGCTGTAGCGGTCGCCGCTCCAGCGGGTGTTGAGGTAGCCGTCGGGTTCCTGGGCGCCGGCGACGGTTCCGGCGAGTTCGGGGAGGGCGGGGTGGTCGGTCCAGGCCATGGCTTCGAGCAGTTTGTAGATCTCGGAGTCGCTGAACTCGCGGCCCTGCCGGACGCCGCCGCCGCGGAAGTTGCCGATCCAGCCGGCCTTCTCCATCCATTCCTGGCAGTGGGCGATGGTGACGTCGCGGTTGAGTGCGACGCGGTCGCCCCAGAAGCCGGGTGCGAGCCGTACCGCGTCGAGGCCGAGCGGGGTCAGTGCGCCGGAGGAGGGCAGGACGGGGTTAGCCACGCAGAGCTCCTGACATGAATCCGCGCACGTAGTGGCGCTGCAGCACGATGAAGAGGATGAGGCAGGGCACCGCCGTGACCATGACGCCGGCTTGGAGCATGCCGTAGTCGATGGCGCCGAAGGTTCGCTGGGTCATGCTGACCACGGCCACCGGCAGGGTGAACTTCGCGCCGTCGTTGAGCAGGATGAGCGGGGCGAAGAAGTCGTTCCAGGAGGCGAGGAAGGCGAACAGGCCGACGGTGATCAGTGCCGGGCGGACGGCGTGCAGCAGGATGCGGGAGAAGGCGCGGAAGGTGCCGCAGCCGTCGACGAGTGCCGCCTCCTCCAGTTCGCGGGGGATCGCCTCGAAGGCGTTGCGCATCATGAACAGCGCGAACGGGAGCTGGAACATGACGAAGACCAGTGAGAGGCCGACGAGGGAGTTCTGCAGGCCGATGTAGCCGAGCAGCACGTAGAGCGGGAGCAGGATGGTCGCGTACGGCACCATCAAGATGGCGAGCGTGGTGAGGAAGAGGAGGTTCTTGCCGGGGAAGTCGAAGCGGGCGAAGGCGTAGCCGCCGAGGGCGGAGACCACCAGCGTCCCGGCCACGGTCATGGCGGAGACCAGGACGCTGTTGGTGAGGTAGGTGCCGACGCCTTCGCCGAAGCGGGCCATCTCCAGGTAGTCGCCGGGTTCCTCGAGGGAGGACCAGCCGCTCCACAGCAGCGGGAAGAGGAACAGTACGGCGAGCGCCGACATGGTGGTGTAGTACCTCATCTGGACCTCCTCAGCACCCGCATCTGCACGATGTTGAGCGCCACCAGGGCGACGAGCATGACGACCGACAGCGCGGCGGCGCCGCCCAGGTCGAAGCGGAAGAACGCGTCGCGGTAGACGACCATGACCATGGAGACGGTGCTGTTGTCCGGGCCGCCGTTGGTGAAGATGAAGAACTGGTCGAAGGCGAGGAGGGAGCCGGTGACGCTGAGGATGAGCATCAGGGCGAGTGTGGGGCGCAGCAGCGGCAGGGTGATGGACCTGAAGATCTGCAGGCGTGACGCGCCGTCGGTCCTGGCCGCCTCGTAGACCTCGACCGGGATGGACTGCAGGCCGGTGAGGAGGATCAGCATGTTGAACCCGGCGAACCGCCACAGGACGAGCGCGATCGTGGAGAACAGCGCCATGTCGGGGGTGCCGATCCATTTCACCGGCTCGTCGGTGATGCCGATGGCTTGCAGCAGCGGGTCGATGGGGCCGAAGTCGTTGTTCAGCATGCCGTAGAAGAGCAGCGCGGCGGCGGCGAAGCCGACCGCGCCGGGCAGGAAGAACGCGGTGCGGAAGAAGGCGACGCCGGGCCGGCGTTCCTGGACGAGGAGGGCGAGTCCGAGTGCCACCACGGAGAGCAGGATCGTGATGATCGCGGTGTACTTGAGGGTGAAGGCGACCGCGTCGAGGAACAGCGGATTGTCGGCGATCTTGGTGTAGTTGTCGGGCGCGTTGAGCTGTGCGGGGCCCAGCAGCGGCCAGCGGTTGAGTGACATCCACACGACCAGCACGAGCGGGACGACGAAGAGCACTCCGACGATCACCGCGGTGGGCGCCGCGTAGAGCCAGCCCTGCAGGTGCCGGGCGCGCCACCGGGCCGGTGGTGCGCCGCGGCGCGCCACCGGTCCCGGCCGGGTGGGCGTCGGCGTCATTGCTGCAGCGACTTGGTGATCTCGGCGTTGAGCGGGGCGACCTTGGCGGCGTCGCCGAACACCGCCTCGCGGGCGAGGCGGAGCCAGGGGCCCTGGGGGTCGTTGAAGGTCTGGCCGAAGCGCAGCGCGTACGGCGTCTGCCCCTTGGCCACCAGTGAGTTGATCAGTACCACTCTCGGGTCCTCCGCCGAGTACTTGTTGCCGGACAGGTCGGTGCGGGCGAGCACGTCCTTGTTCTTGGCCATGACCTCGACCTGTGCCTCGTCGGAGAGGGTCCAGGACAGGAACTCCCAGGCGGCGTCGGGCTGGGCGGTGGTGGCGGAGATGCCGACGGAGTCGCCGCCGACGAAGGTGGACTCGCCGCCGTCGGGTCCGGCGATCGGCGCGACGCCGATCTTCATGTCGGGCGGCATGAGGCCGAGGGTGGTGGAGGGCATCGGCATCACGGCGATCTCGCCCTTGGGGAAGAAGCCGGTCCAGGTCGGGCCTTGCTCCTCCTTGGCGGTGGGGCCGGTCGCCTTGTTCTCGTACAGGTCGCGGTAGATCTTGAAGACGTCCGTCATCGCCGGCTGGTCGTTGAGGGAGGCGGTGCCTTCGGCGTTCATCACCTGGGCGCCGGCGGCCCAGACGGAGGGCCAGAAGGTGAACACGTAGCAGCCGCCGCAGTTGCCGCCGAAGAACGTGCCGTGGACTTTGCCGTCCTTGCCGAGTTTCTGCTGGACGGTGGTCGCCTGCTCGGCGAACTCCTTCAGGGTCGAGGGTCCCTTCTCGGGGTCGAGGCCGGCCTTGCGGTAGAGGTCCTTGTTCCAGAACCAGACCGACAGGTCCAGGGTGTGCGGCACCGTGTACGACTTGTTCTGCGCGGTGCCGAGTTTCATGTGCGAGGGCGCGAGCTTGTCCTTGTACGGCAGCGCGGCGACGCGGTCGGTGATGTCCATGAACAGGCCCTGCGAGGTGTAGTTCGGCACGAAGATGACGTCGCTGGCGAAGATGTCGGGCAGTTGCTTGGCGCCCGCCGCGGCGGCGATTCTCGGCTGGTAGTTGTCCGTCGGGATGACGGTGAGTTTCACCTGGTTCTTGTGGCTCTTGTTGTACGCCTGCACCAGCCGCTCGCTCTGGGCCTGCGTCGCGGCGCGGGTCCACATGGTGACGGTGACGGGGCCGATCTGGTTGGGTTCCTCTCCGCAGGCGACCATGATTGGGAGCGTTAACACACCGAGCAGGGCGGCACCGACCAGCCGTCTGGGCGAACGTGGACTCATGGCCCTCTCCTCCTGGCGTCCCCCGCGACGCGCCGAACTGAACTGAAAGGTTTTCGGAAACGTAAAAGAAACAAGCGCCGCTGTCAACGGGGTTGCGCGTGTTAAAGTCTGCCGAGCAGCCTGAACAGCTAAGTGAAAGGATTTCGTTATATGGCCGGCAGGCGATCGCGTGCGGTGACCATCAGCGACGTGGCCGCCCTGGCCGGCGTGTCGATCGCCACCGCGTCCAAGGCGATCAACGGCAAGGACAACGTGCGGGCCGAGACCCGGCGCCGGGTGCTCGCGGCCGCCGAGGAGCTCGCCTTCCAGCCCAACGCGCTGGCCCAGGGCCTGCTGTCCGGCCAGACCCGCACCGTAGGGCTGCTCACCAGCGACAGCGTGGGCAGGTTCGGCATCCCCGTGCTGCTGGGAGCGGAGGACGCGTTCGGCGCGGGCGAGATGGCCGTGATGCTCTGCGACGCGCGCGGCGACGCGATCCGCGAGCAGCACTACGTGCGGACCCTGCTGGGAAGGCGGGTCGACGGCCTCATAGTGGTCGGCGAGAGCACGAACACCCGCCCCTCGATCAGCCGGAACCTGCCGATCCCCGTGGTGTACGCCTACGGCGCCTCGGAGGACCCCGGCGACGTGTCCTTCGTCCCCGACGACGTGGCCGGCGCCGGGCTCGCCGTCCGCCACCTGCTCGCGATGGGCCGCCGCCGGATCGCGCACATCACCGGGCCCATCGACTACAAGGCCGCGCAGGACAGGGCGGAGGGCCTGCGGCTCGCGCTGGCCGGCGCCGGTCTCTCCCAGGCGGGCGAGACCCTGTCCGGCGCCTGGTCGCAGCGGTGGGGGCGGCACGCCGCGGAGATGCTGCTGATGGCCGACCCGGAGGTCGACGCGGTCTTCTGCGGCAGCGACCAGATCGCCGCCGGGTTCGTCGAGGCGGCCAGGGAGCGGGGCCGCCGGGTGCCCGACGACATCGCGGTCGTGGGCTACGACAACTGGGAGGTGCTCTCCACCGAGACCCGTCCCGCGCTGACCACGGTCGACATGAACCTGGAGACGCTCGGCCGGACCGCCGCACAGCACCTGTTCGCCGCCATCGACGGCAGGGCCACGCCCGGAGTGCACCGCCTGCCGTGCCGCCTGGTCATCCGCGACTCCTCCGCGTCACGGGGTCCCGCCTGACGCGGCGGCCGGGTCGGCGGGGTTCCCGCGGGTGGACTCGCGCGGTATGAGGCGGCACGGGACGGTGAGCACTCCGCTCGCCCGCGGCGCGCCGCCGATGGCCTGGAGCAGGTGCCCGGCGGCGACCCGCCCGATCTCGCCGAGGTTCATGTCGACCGTGGTGAGCGGCGGCCGGCAGCCCATCGCCAGCGGCTCCCAGTTGTCGAAGCCCACCAGCGCCACATCGTCGGGGATCCGCCTGCCGCGTTCCCGCAGGGTCTCGGAGACCCCGCGGGCGATCTGGTCGCTGCCGCAGAAGATCGCGTCGACGCCCGGTTGCGCCCTCAGCAGGATGTCCGCGCCCTGGCGGCCCCACTCCTCGCTCCACTCGCCGAACAGCACCTCCCCCGCGGCCGGCAGCCCCGCGTCCGCCAGCGCGCCCGCCGCGCCCTCCGCCCGCCGCCTGGCCGCCTCGAAACGCCGCGGGCCGGTGACGTGACCGATGCGGGTGCGCCCGGTGGCCAGCAGGTGCCGTACGGCCAGCGCGCCCCCGCCGAGGTCGTCGGGGATGACGGAGAAGTCGGACTCGTCGGTCGACTGGGTCATGGCGTAGACGACGGGCACGGGCAGGCCGGTGCCGATGCCGGGCCTCGGCTCGGTGCGGCGGCCGGTGACGATGATCCCCTCGACGCGGCGGGCCAGCAGCCGCTCGACGTGGTGCTGCTCGCGGATGGGGTCATCACGGGTGTCGCACATGAAGACGGAGATCTGGCCCGCGCCCAGCGCGTCCTCCACGCCGAGCATGACGGGGATGCTGAACCGGCCGAAGCTGTCGCACGTGACCAGGCCCACGGTGTAGGTGCGCCCGGCCAGGAGGCCCTGCGCCAGCGTGTTGGGCCGGAATCCGAGCCGCTCGGCCGCGGACATGACCCGTGCCCGCGTCTCCTCCCGTAGCTTGCCCCGCCCGTTGAGCGCCTTGGAGGCCGTGCCGATGGACACCCCGGCGGCGGCGGCCACCTCGCGGATCGTGACGGCTCGCGCCTGCTCAGACAACCCGTTCCTTCCCCGTGGGTCCCGGCGAGCGGTGCGGGCCGGCCCGGGTCGCCCCCGCCGTCCCGCCGTCGCGGTCCTGCCTCCCGCCCATGCTAGTCCAGCGAGAAAACCTATTCCCCAGGTGGCCGGAGCCGTACGCGCACAGGGTCTGGCGGGACATCCGGGAGCTGCGGCCGACCCGACCTACTGCCTTGAGAGGGTGTCACGACTGGGGATCGCGTTACCGGTGGTGTCGTGGCGTGCCAACTTGACCAAGGCGAGGAACGCCACGAAGACCACGGTGAACAGGTTGATGGTCATCATCGTCTCGTTGAGCGCGTGCGCGTTCCAGACTGTTCCGGTCGCATCCGTGATGTCCTCGCCCGAGGCGGCCGCGAAATAGGGAATGGTGCTGAGCCCGAGCCCTGCGTAGACGAGAACCGACTGCAGCGACGGTTCGAGCCCGGTGCTTCGCACAGGTGCCTGGCGGCGGGCCAGGTAAAGGGCGAAGACCTGGAAGAACAGGTAGGTGACCAGCCACCAGCCGAGGTAGTTGGTGTAGGGGACGCCGAACACGCCGCCACTCCGCTCCCAGATCCACAAGTGGTTGACAGTCGAGGCGATCGAGTCGCTGCCGAGGTCGAACATCGTCATGATGGCCGCTGCGGTCATGGGCAGGGCGACTACGTTGACGCGGTGCCCGGTGCCCGCCCGCCAGGAAAGCCGGGTGTCCGCCTCGTCGAGCAGGACGTTGGCCACCTGCCAGCACAGGTAGCCCAAGCCGAAGTAGACGGGGCCGATGAAGATCGGCACATCGATCAGCTTCGGGCTACCGGTGTAGTGATAGTGGCCGAAGGGGAAGCCCGTGGAAATGCTGAGATTCTCGAAGAAGTTGCTCACCACGAAGGTCACGGCGAAGAAGAGCAGCAGCGCCTTCGCACCGTAGCGACGCACGCCGTACATGATCGCCAGCGGAATCGACAGCAGCAGAACGACCATGTAGGGAGCCGACCCTGAAAGCGGTGCTATCAGGGCCACCGCGAGCGCGGCAACCGTCAGTACCCAGGTGATCACTCTCCAACCGTCGAGCCCCGACCGGCGCGGTAGCCCGCCGTGGGTGCCGGTGGCAGTGGTGTCCGAGCCTGTCCTGACGGCACCGAGGGGCGCGGGTCGGCCTTTCCGTTCGTGGGCGGAGTCGGTAGTGGTCATCGCGGAACTCCATAGTTGGGTGAGTCCCCCGGCGGAGACGGGGGGACGGTCAGCGGGAGGTGAGGGGGGTTTCGGACTCAACGCGGGTGAGTTTTTCGGGGTTGCGGACGTAGTAGAGGCCGGTGACGCGGGCGTTCTCCACGCGCAGGGCCAGAACGCCGTCGATCACGCCGTCCAGACGCAGGATGAGTCCGGGGTTGCCGTTGACCGTCATGGGCTCGCTGGTGAAGGTGCCGCCGGCCTTGTCGACACTGCCGGCCATGTAACTGAGCACCTTGTCGGCGCCGACGACCGGCCGCAGGGCCGCCAGCCTGAGGCCGCCGCCGTCGCTGACGAAGACAACGTCCGGGGCGAGTACGTCGAGCAGCCCCTGCAGGTCCCCGGTCACGAGCGCGGTCTGGAACGAATCCAACGCTGCCCGGGCTTCTTCCGGGGAAGCCGGTGTGCGCGGACGGCGGGCGTCGACGTGCCGGCGGGCGCGGTAGGCGAGCTGGCGTACGGCGGCGGGGCTCCTGCCGATTGCGGCCGCGATGTCGTCGTGGCCGATGTCGAAGACCTCGCGCAGCACGAAGACGGCGCGTTCGGTCGGTGAGAGGGTTTCGAGGATGAACATGAGCGCCAGCGACAGGTTCTCCGACAGCTCGACGTCCTCGGCCACGTCCGGCGCGGTGAGCAGGGGCTCGGGCAGCCAGGGGCCGACGTATGCCTCCTTGCGCCGTTTGAGGGTGCGCAGCCGGTTGAGTGCTTGCCGGGTCGTGATCCGCACCAGGTAGGCGCGCTGGTCCTGTACGTGCGCCAGGTCGACCTTGACCCACCGTAGCCAGGCCTCCTGGAGGACGTCCTCGGCGTCCGCCGCCGAGCCGAGCATCTCGTAGGCGACGGTGAACAGCAGGTCGCGGTGGGCGACGAAGGCCTCGGTCGCGGGGTCGGTGAGGTGGTCGTTCATGTCGTGCTCTTCACTCTCTCGCGGTCGGCCCCACATGCCGGAAGCAGGCCGTGGATATGTACCCGGTCCGAACACTGCTCTGGCCATGTGAGGTGGGCGGGCTGGTGGGCATGGCGCCCCGGCGCCCGGCCGCGGCATACGAGGCCGCGGCGTTGTGTGCTTGTCACTCCGGCTCGGTCCTTCTCGGACCGGACCGATCGGTCCGGCCGTAGAAGGGGACTTGGCGGCTAGGCCGCGCCTCGGGTGTTGGGCGGCGTCGTGCGATGTTCCGGCTGAGGCGTTTCCCGGCGAGCGGTGCTGTCGCCGTGGGATGCGCGGGAACTGGCCTTACGTGCCCCGGACGCCAACTGATCGAGGGGGAACCGGCAGGCGAACTCCTTGACCTTGGCACCGAGCCGCCCGCTGATGTGGAGCGCGTTCACCCTGTCGTCCAGGTAGGAGAACTGGGTGACGCCCGCGTTCCGACCGAGGCTGATGCACTGCCCGGCGAACATCAACCGGACGGGAGCGGGTGTTTTCCCCGCGATCCGGCGCAGGATTGTGGCCGCGGCCCCCGCACCCAGTTGCACGGCGGCCTGGCAGCTCATCCGGAATGGCCGGTCCGTCATCGCCGCCGCGTCCCCGGCAGCGACGATGCGCACGTCGTCCACACTGGTCAGCGTCGCGTCGGTGCGCAGGCGGCCTTCGGTGTCGGTGCGCAGCCCGCTGCGGGCGGCCAGGTCCGGGACCCGGAATCCCGCGGTCCAGATCGTCACCGCGCTGGGCAGTTCGCGGCCGTCGTCGAGCTGTACGGCGTCGCGTGTCACTTCCGTCACCCGCGCGCGGGGACCTTCAAGGACGGTCACACCCAGCTCGGCGAGCCGGCGGGCGACCGGGTGGCGGCCCCGGGCATGCAGGTAGGGGCCGAGCACGTTGCCGCAGACCAGGGTGACATTGCGGCCCAGTTCCGCCAGCTCGGCGGCGGTCTCTATGCCGGTCGGGCCGGCTCCGACCACGGTCACCGGAGCCGTCGCGGGCGTCGCGGCCAGCGCCGACCGCAGTCGTTCCGCCCTCTCGAGGTCCGACAGCGAATGAGCGAACTCTGCCGCTCCGGGCACGCCGGGATCGGCGGCGCCGCTGCCCACCGCGTAGATGAGGTAGTCGTATGAGACCGTGCCGCCGCTCGCCAGCGACACCCGGCGCTCGGCAGCGTCGATCCGGGTCGCGGCGTCGACCACCAGCCGGACGTTCCCGCCCAGAACCTCGCCGAAGCCCTCGACCGCGTCATCGGAGCCGGTCACGAGCTGGTGCAGGCGGATCCGCTCGACGAAGCCGGGACGTCGATTGACCAGGGTCACCGACACGCCATCGCGCCGAGCCAGGCGATTGGCCGCCATCACGCCCCCGTACCCGCCGCCGACCACGACTACCTCGACGTTCCCGTTCATCATGTCTCCCTCGTGTTATGGACTCGGGATTAAGACACCAGCCGCGCATCCGGTGTAACGGCCCGCGGATGAGACGTAGCGCACATCGGACGAGGCGGGAGCGCCGCCCTTTCCCCGCGAGTGGGCGTAACGCGGCCCTGACGAGGTCGGGCACGGGCCGGGAAGCCTCGCGGAAGCAGGCGAGCGGAGCCCAGCCCGCGGGCGCGTGGTCGAGACGGTCCGTGTTTTCGCAGGCCGGAATGCTTGGTATCTACCGTTATGTCGGCCCAGGAGCCTCCGCCGGGCCAGGCCGAGCCTGTTCCGGTCATGCCTCAACGCGTGTCCGGCGGCCGCTGCCGCCAACTGTCGGACAGAAGGACCCCGCCATCATGCTCCGAAGGTCACCGGCAGGTCGAAGCCGTTCTCACCTGGCAGGTGATATGACCGAGTGCCTGCGCATCGCGCGTGCGATCCTGGCCAGCCACTGGACCTGAGCTGCGGCGTCCGTGTGCTCTTGCGGCTCGACGAAACTCCGGATCGCGACAGGGTCGTCCACCGGCGGCCGGCCCGCGCGTTTGCGGGCGATGGCGAGCGTGAGCATCTTGGCGGCGATGACGGCCTCCGGGTCGCGCCTTCCTTCGGCGTGCCGGCGTACCTTCTGCTCGGTGCGCGCGGACATCCACGGGCTGAGCAGGACGTAGCCATCCAGGATCTCAACGGCCAGCCGGATGCGCCGTAGCCCGGGTTGGACCGGGCGGGGCCGCAGCGCGATCTGCGGCACCACGTCGTACACGATCTGCCAGAGCGGTCTGAGACGGCGGCAGTCGCGGCGTGCGAGGAGGCTGTCGAGCAGGCGGTCCACGCCGATCCTCGGTCCCCAGGCGGGCACGGTGCCGCCGATGAGCACCGCCAGGATCGCGACGACGTACAGCATGAGAACGACCTGGTCGAGCACGACGGTGGACGTTCCCGCGCTCGCGGCGATCATCGCCGCCAGTTTGGCCGCGATGTAGGCCAGACCGACGAGTACGCCCCCAGCGATCAGCCGGGTGCCGACGGCCAGGAGCGGGCGGGCAACGATCCGGGCATAGCGGGTGGCGGCGACCGCGAGGTGCACCATCCACCAGCCGAGGCAGATCAGGTAGAGAACGGAGTGCGGGGCCTCTGCCGGTGTGGGGGTCGCAGTGTAGTACGCGGTGCTGCGCACGTACTGATCGGCGAGGTCGTACGGCGCCGGCGTCAGCGGGAACAAGGCCATGACGGCGGCGACGGAGGCCGCCGATAGCGTCAGGTCGCGGCGAACCTGCCGGAGCGCGGGCTCATCCTGCGCGGTGAGAAGGATGAACAGTGCGTGCCCCGCCGCGCCTGCGATCAGCGTGAGACAGTTTCCCAGGGCCCGGCTCAGGCCGAGGACTCCCAGCGTCCGGTCGAGTTCCGGGGCGATCGCCTGAACGGTCAACGCCAGCGTGATCGCCGTCTGGGTGAGGCACATGTAGCCCAGGGGCAGATTGTCCGGCTGGCGCGTCAGATGCACGATCTTGATCGCGGTCATCGCCCAGCAGGCGAGCGCCACGGCGAGCTGTGCCATCTGAAGCGGCGTCACAGCCGGCCTGCGCTGCCTTCCAGCGTCTCGATCAGCCGGGCGAGCTGCTCGGGCGTGGCCGGCCGGCTCCAGGACAACGATGACCAGGTCTGCGTGCGCTGCACCGTCACCGTGCCGAACAACTCCGCCCGCAGCTCGGCCGGCTCGGCGTAGCCGTTGCGCTGCTGGATCTTCCGTACTGTCGAGTGGTCCATCTCCGGGCTCAGCATCGCCAGGAGTTCGCGGACGTCCGTGGCGGCCGTGTCGTCGTCGAAGAGTATGTGGCCGAGTTCGTGGGCGATGATCTGGTGCTGCCGGATCGGTCCGGCGGAGCTGTCGAAGAAGACGTAGTCGGCGTGGTCGCCGGCGATCCAGAGCCCGTGTGGAGCGGACACCGGGAGTTCCCGGGCGATGAGGTGGATCGAGCGGTCGCGGCGTTCCTCGACCCGCTGGCACAGTTCGGGGATCGTGAAGGTTCTCGGTAAGCCCATCGAGTCGAGCAGCGCCTCAGACTGACGGCATAACGCGCCGATCTGCCGACGCCCTCGAACAGCGAACATGAGCTCCCCCGACGCCACACCATCAGTTTTGACCGAAGATCGCGACCGGTCAAGCCTGGCCCGGGCCCCGATCACGCTTGCGGGGCCGCTTCGGCGCGACCGATTCCTCCAACTGGCGCACCTGATCGATCATGGCGGTGATCGCGTCGAGGGCGGCAGGAGACAGATCGGCCTCCATGGCGCGCATGGCCAGGCGCTTGATCCCCGGATCGTTCAGCGCTTGCACCAGCCTCAGCTGCGCCTCGGCGGCGGCGGCGTGCTCTTCGTCGACATCCTCATCGACGAAGTAGCTGGGACGCACCTCGAAGAAGCGCGCCAGGGCTTGGATCGTCTCCACCGACGGGTTGTCCCGGACGCCCTTGCGGAGGTAGCCGATGTAGCTGGCCGAGATGTCCGTCGCGGCGGCGACCTCGCTGTTGGTGTACTCCCTGTGCGTGTCTCGCGGCTGGACCGTCTCGAAGAGAAGGTTCAGCTTGTCGGCGAAGCTCTTTCGGCCGTTTGCTGGCGACGCCATCCGCCCATTCATCCTTGCTTCACTATTGTGAATCATTAACAAACTTGCTGCACAATGGTTGACCGCTGTGTGTTGACGTGATTGCGTCCCTTGTAGTGCGCGCACAACTATAGTGCAGCGCTGGATCCAGGAGGTCGCTTCATGGCACGCCGCACCAGAATGGCCCTGGCAGGGCTCTCCCTCGCCGGCCTCGGACTCCTCACCCCCATGGGCAGCGCCACCGCTGCGACGACACCTCCTTCGCCGGACCAGGTCAAGAGCGTGACGAGCACGGAGCGGTCTGCGTTAGCGGCCCCCGCTTGCTGGACCACGGTCTCGCAGCCGGGCGGCAACGGCACGACGATCACCGTGCAGTACCGCAACTGCGCGAGCACCCCCGCGACAGTCACCGTGATCAGCTACGCCGTCGCCTTCGACGGCACCTACACCTACACCGGCCGATGCCAAACCGTCCCAGGGGGTGGAAGTTTTTACGGGGAGTGGGTGACCTCCCCGTCCCGGTTCCCGCCCGTTGACACGACCGGGTGGGGCGTCACCAACTGCATCTGACCACGAACCAAGTGGGGGTGGCATCGCCGATGCCACCCCCACTCGCGGTCGGTGGCCATCCTGTGGCACCTACTTGGGGCTGGGGAGGCACTCGGGAGCAGAGGGCCTTGATGTGGTGGGTGGAATGGAACGATCGTCATTGAGACCTGCGGCAGGGACACGAACTGGGTGCAGGAGAAGGTCTTTTCGTGAATCACACGAGTGCTGCGCTGAACTCGTCGGAGTGGCGGCTCGCCGCGGCTATAGGAGGTCCAGGCCGAAACGGGCGCCCCGTGGCCGGGGCGCCCGTTTCAGATGATGCCGGGGGTCGGGCGGGGTCACCGCCGGGGGCGGGGCGGTGACCCCGGGATCTCAGAGGCCGTAACGACTCTTCAGGTGCCGCCACCAGTCGCGCAGCATCCAGGCGTCGAAGTCGGTGATCTGGGACGCGCTGCCGGCCTTCATGAGGAACCCGCCGACGCCGGTGGGGGTCCAGTCGTAGAAGTCGTCCAGGCCGAAGCTGTGCCCGATCTCATGGAGCAGGATGTGGATGTTGTCGGCGTTGATGGAGTTCACGAAGTATTCGCTGCCGAGGCGCTGCCCCCAGTCGCCGCCGGCTCCGCCGCCCATCCCGGCGGTGAGCCACAGCGACATGTCGTAGTGGCGCGCCACTCCGCCGGGGCAGTTGGGGTAGTTGCCGTTCTGGTTGAAGAACCGGCCGCATCGCTCGGCGCACTGCGGCGCGTTCTCCCGGATGTCGTTGACGTAGACGTCGACGGAGTTGTCGCTCCACTGCAGCGTGGCCCGGTCGCGCACGGCCCAGCCGACCACCTTGAGCGGCACGTTCTGGTACGGCCAGCCGTTGTGGCCCGCCATGACGTCCATCCACTTCTTGAACTGGCGGGTCAGGGCGGTGTGGATCTGGTCGCGCAGCGCGGCCGACACGGGTGCGTTGGAGTCCCAGCGGACGCAGTAGTTGATGCTGCCGCGGTTGGCCATCACCTGGTCCCAGCCGTAGTTGCGGAAGCCGTACAGGTTGGGGTAGGTGCTCTCGACGTGCTGCCACACCTGGTTCAGCGGGGTGGTCAGGTTGGCGGGCGGGTTCCAGCCGCTCTGCTGCCCGCCCTGGCCGAGGGCCTTGACCTCCAGCAGGCCGACGGAGCCCTGGCCGCTCTCCAGCAGGACGCGGAGCCGGGTGGTGGTCACCGCGGGGAAGGTGACCGTGTTGTAGGCGTTGAGCGCCCGCGGGTAGGTGCCGGGGATGTCGGTGTAGGCGCTGCCGTTCCACTGCTGCAGTTTCCAGGAGGCGGGGACGCGCACGCCGCCGCCGTCGTCGAAGAAGTAGATCTCCGCCGAGGTGAGGGTCTGCGCCTGCGGCCAGGTCAGCAGCGCCCACTGCTGGCCGGTGTTGGGCCAGGTGCCCCAGCGGGGGTTCTGGGCGTCGTTGGAGGACGGCGGGTCGATGCCGTCGTTGAGCGCGGCGACGCTCTCCCAGGCCGAGGTGTAGGACGCGGTCGCGGTCGCGGTGCGGGCCAGGTTGGTGTCTCCCGGCGCCGCCAGCGCCTGCGAGGTGGGCGAGAAGATCAGGCTGAGGAGCAGCAGCGGGGCGATCGCCGCCCACCGCAGTCTCGTTCGTCGTCTCATTCGGAGGTCTCCAAGGGGGTTCGGGCGGCCGTGAGGGCCGCGGGTGAGGTGGGGGTGCTCCCCCGGGACGCCTCGGACGGGGGTGTCTCCGAGGCGTCCTGTTAGCGCTAACATTCAGCTGCGGGGCCGGTGCTCAGGGGCCGTACGCCCGGACCTCCAGGAGCCCGACCGAAGCGGTCCCGGTGGCGGTGAGCGCCACCCGCAGCCGGGTGGTGCTCACGCCGGTGAACGTGACCGTGTTGAACTGGTTCTTCGCCACCGGGTACGAGCTCGCGCCGGGCACGTCGGCGTAGGCGCTGCCGTTCCAGTACTGCAGCTTCCAGGAGGCGGGCATGTCGATGCCCTCCTCGTCGTCGAAGAAGTACACCTCGGCCTTGTTCAGGCTCCGCGCCGAGGACCAGGTCAGCTCGGCCCACTGCTGGCCGGTCTCCGGCCAGCAGCCCCAGCGCGGGTTCACGGTGTCGTTGGAGGACGGCGGCGCGATGCCGTCGTTGAGCGCGGCGACGCTCTCCCAGGCCGAGGTGTAGGACGCCGAAGGGGTCGCCGACAACGCCAGGTTGGCCGGCGGCTGCACCCCGCCCCGGTTGTAGATCTTGACCTCGGTGAGACCGGTCCTGGCTCCGGAGGCGCCGGTGGCCAGCACCCGGACCCGCTGCGCGTTGATCGCGGGGAACCGCACCACGTTGAGGTTCGCCTGCGGCGAGGACGGGTTCTTGGCCTGCCCGGGCACGTTCACCCAGGCGCTGCCGTCGTACTGCTGGATGGTGTACGACGAGGGCGCACGGTAGGTGGCGCTGGCCGGGCGGCTGTCCTTGAAGTGCAGGCGCACCTCGTCGAGCGTCCGGGCGGTGCCGAAGTTCACCTCGTACCAGTCCTGACCGGCGGTGGCGGTGCCGCCCCAGAACGGTTCGTTGGTCGGGAAACCGTCGACCGCGCTCGCGAGCGTGGAGCCGGAGGCGGTGGTGGAGGCCGACGTGGTCGCACCCGCGGCGAGGTTGGTCAGGTCGGCCGTCAGGTCGACGCCGGCCTTCGCGAGCATGTCCACCATCCGGGGGCTGTTCTGCACCACCTGGGCCGGGGACTTCAGCCCCGCGACGGCGGTGTTGTGGGTGACGGTGCCGCCGGTGGTGACCGCGCCGGTGGCCGGATCCCAGGTGAACGGCACCAGCGTGGAGACGGTCGCGGCCCGGCTGCCGTTGACGTAGATGGAGTAGCCCTGGGGCACGCCCGGGTAGCGCGTGATCCCGTCGGCCGGGTCGTCCCAGACGATGGTCAGGTCGGCGCCGCGGTAGCGCAGGTTGTTGACGGTGAAGTGGGTCCAGCCGATGTTGATCGGCGAGAGTTCGACCTTGGCGTCGTTGCGGGGGCGCAGCCCGGCGACGTCCTCGATGACGGTCCAGTTGCCGCTGCCCAGGATGTTGTGGTGGATCCAGGAGCGGTAGGCGATCGACGAGCCGTTCCAGTCGGCCCAGAACTCGTTGGCGTCGGGCCACTGGGTGTTGCCGCCGACGTACTGCGCCCAGGCGTTCCAGTACAGCAGCTTCTTGTAGTCGGTCGCGTTCATCCAGGAGTTGGGGTAGTTGCGCAGCACCGAGGAGTAGAGCCGGAACTGCACGGTGGAGTTGATGGTGGAGAAGTTGTTCGAGCCGGGGTTCCCCGCCGCCGCCGCGGCGGCCTTGTCCACCTGGTTGGCCGTGTAGAAGGGGAAGATCGGGTACTGCGCCGGGTCGGTGAACAGGCGCAGCGCCTCCCGGTAGGTGGCGGTGTTGGGGACGGCGCCGACCGCGAACGGGTAGTAGTTGTTGATCTCCTTCCAGGGCACCCACTCGTTGGTCGACTTCAGCCGGTGCTCGAAGAGCCGCCGGTTGGGGTTCCACAGCACGCCGACGATGGCGTTCTGGATCTGGGTGGCGAGGGTGCGCATCTCGGTGGCCTTGGCCGTGTTGCCGATCGCCTCGTACGCCTGGGCGGCGGCGAGCGCGCCGCTGTACTGGTAGGCCGACTCGGCGCGGTCCATGTTGCCGTTCTTCCAGTGGAAGGAGACGGCGTCGGCGTCGTTGCCGGTCAGGGCGCCCCAGTCGTACTCGATGAGTTTGTTGCCGTCGTGGTCGTAGTGGGCGAGCTGGCCCTTGACGTCCTGTTCGGCGTAGCGGGCCAGGTTGGCGGCGATGCCCGGCTGGCCGCCGTGGATCTGGTAGCTCTTCCAGGCCGCCTCGCCGATGTACTGCGTGTAGCTGTTGGACCAGTTCTCCGGGTCGCCGGGGTTGTCGAGGAACCGGCCGTTCTTGGAGGTCTGGCCGACGCTGAGCCAGTCGCCGTAGGCGTAGGTCGGGTCGCGCAGATACTTGAGGTCGTCGATGTGCATGGGCTGGGTGAGGGCGATGGCGTTGTTGTAGCCCAGCACCCCCTCGGTGGAGGTCGGGAACTGGAAGGTCTGCCCGGGGATGTCGGCGTCGAGGTGGTTGAACCGCATCAGCCACCAGCGGTAGTAGATGTTCTTCTTGATCGCGGGCTCGGGCACGTCGATGTAGGGGACGTTCTGCGCCCACCACAGGTTGTAGGCCCGCACGTGGGTCGCGAACGCGGTCGCGTTCGAGTAGCCCGCGTAGGCGTTGTAGTCCGTCAGCGACTGCGGGATCTCGTTCGTGACGAAGCCCATCACGACCTTGGCCGTCACGGTCGCTCCGGCGGCGACGGTCACCGACCGGTTGAGGCCGCCGGAGGAGACGGTGAAGCCGTCGCCGGTGAGCCGCGGGTAGATCGTGGTCAGGTTGTTGTAGGCGTTGACCTGCCCGGTCAGCTGGCTGCCGCTGCCGGAGGTCGCGTACGGCGAGGTCGCCCGCAGTTGCAGCGTCGTGGCGGCGGAGCCGTTGTTGGTGATCGACAGGTTGGTCACCGCGACGTTGTTGTCGGTGATGAACTTCGTCTGGCCGACCGTGACCGAGCCGCTGGTGTGCACGCTCCGCCAGTGGCTGGGCGCCTGCCAGCGGGAGTTCACCTGCTCGGTGAAGGTGCCCGGGGTGATCGCGACGGTGTAGGCGCTGGCGTTGCTGATGCTCTCCCAGTACGCCACCTGCCCGCCGAAGCCGAGCGTGCCGGGCGTGTGGGTCTTCATGAACAGCGCCCGGCCCCTGGACATGAGCCAGCTGCCGGCCGGGTCGTTGCCGGGGCGGGCCAGCAGCCGGTCCATCCAGAAGTCGGTGCCCGAACTCTCGGCGTCGTAGATGGACCGCATCATGTCGCCCGTGGTGTAGGACCCGGGCGCGGCGGGGATCGCGGGGCCGCCGAAGGCGGGGAATCCGATCGTCTGGTCGGCATGGGCCGGTACCGCGAGGCCCATGAGGACCAGCAGCACTGCGAGCACGACGCGCCTCATGAGAGGGCCCTCCATTCAAGGACGCCGGTGGAATAGCCGGGTTTGGAGGTGATGCTCAGCCGCAGCCTGGTCGTGCTGACCGGGGTGAAGGAGGTGAGGTTGAAGGTGTTCGCCGCCACGCCGCAGGCCGACTGCCCGGGCACGTTGACGTAGGCGCTGCCGTTCCAGTACTGGACCTGGCAGGAGGCGGGCAGGTCGATGCCGAGGTTGTCGTCGAACCAGTAGGTCTCGATCTTGCCGATGTTCTGCGCCGAGGGCCACCGGTACTCGATCCACTCGGTGCCCTGGTGGTCCCAGTTGCCGTAGGCGCCGTTGCCGTGGTCGGCCGAGCTCGCCGGGGTGTGGCCGTCCTTGACGGCGCCGAGGGTCTCCCAGGGTGAGACGTAGGAGGTGGACGGCGTGGCGCTGAGCGCCAGGTTGGCCGGACCGGCGGGGCCGGTGGTCTGCACGACCTTCTGCATGGTCCCGTCGGCGTTCCAGTAGAGCTTGTCCATCGTCACCGAGCGCCGGAAGTTGCCGCCGCCCGGGGACGCGGCGTTGTGGTAGACCATGTACCACTGGCCCTTGAACTCGATGATCGACGGGTGGTTGGTGGTCGAGGAGACCTGGTCCATCACCACGCCGCGGTGCGTCCAGGGGCCGAGCGGGTTGCTCGCGGTGGCGTAGCGGATGCACGCGTAGCCGGGCGCCGAGCAGGCCGAGTCGTTGGCGGCGTAGGCCAGGTAGTAGGTGCCGTTGCGTTTGAACATCCAGGGCGCCTCCCAGAAGTTCGACACGCCGCTCGGGGTGATCACCGACCCGTTGATCGAGGTCATGTCCGGGTTGAGCCGGGCGGCGCGCAGGCCGTAGTAGGAGCCCCAGTACATGTAGACCTGGCCGTCGTCGTCGGTGAAGACCGTGGGGTCGATGTTGAGCGGGGAGGAGTTCGGGGTGCTGTCGCTGATCAGCGGGCCGCCCTTGGCGTCGGTGAACGGGCCGAGCGGGTTGTCGGCGACCGCGACGCCGATGTCCATCCAGCCCGCGCCGTTGCCGTTGACCGAGGCGTACCAGTAGTACTTGCCGCCGCGGGGTTCGACCTCCGCCGCCCAGGCGTCCGCGCCCGCCCAGGAGAACGCCTGCACGGAGAGCTTGGCGCCCCGGTCGGTGAAGGTCGTCGCGTCCGTCGAGGTGAACGCGTGCCAGTCGCGCATGACGAAGTTGGTGCCGCCGGTGGGCGCCTCGTCGTGGCCGGTGTAGAGGTGGAGGGTGTCCCCGACGACCAGCGCGGCGGGGTCGGCGGTGTAGATGGCGGTGGTGATCGGCGCCGCGGCGGGCGCGGGCCCGGCCGTGGCCGCAACGAGCAGGAGGGCGCCGGCGAGGGCGGTCACCCATCGTCGTCTCATGGGGGTGCTCCTTGTTCGGTTACCTGGTGCCTGCAGGCGCCGGTGTGACGCCCGCCGTGATCGTCTCCTTCGTGAGTTGAATAGCGACTGAAACTTATATAAAAGGTTTTCGGTACCTGGGCGCAACATGGACCGGCCAGTGAATGTGGGGCGGTGACCCTGCCAGGTCTGGCCTTCCATGGCCATCCGGGCGATGTTCTGCGGAAACACCCGAGCGAGCGCTCGGGTGCAGATCCGGTTATGTGGGAAAGGTTTTCCGCGATCGTGAGTCTTTCATCCGGACGGCGGCGCAACCCGGCTCACCGGATCGCGCCGCCGTCCGTGACATGGCGGACGGCGGCGGCGCGCCCGGAATGCCCGCGCAGGGAGCCCGGCGGGCCCCGCCCGGTCGCTCAGGAGCCGTACGCCTTGACTTCCAGCAGTCCGACGGAGCCCTGGCCGCTCTGCAGCACGACCCGGAGCCGGGTCGTGTTCACCTGCGCGAACGTCACCCTGTTGTACCGGCCGAGCGCCACCGGGTAGGTGCCGGGGAGATCGGCGTACGCGCTGCCGTTCCAGTACTGGAGCCGCCACGAGGCGGGGACGCGCACCCCCTGCCCGTCGTCGAAGATGTAGACGTCGGCGGAGCCGATCGTCTGCGCCGACGGCCAGGTCAGCTCGGCCCACTGGGCGCCGGTCTGCGGCCAGGTCCCCCACCGCGGGTTGACGGTGTCGTTCGAGGACGGCGGGTCGATGCCGTCGTTCAGCGCCGCGACGCTCTCCCACGGCGAGGTGTACGAGGCCGAGGGGGTCGCGGCGGATGCCAGGTTCGGCGGTGCGCCGCCGCCGACGTTGAGCTGGAAGGTCCTGGTCACCGGGGTGCTCAGGCTGTCGTAGTCACGCAACTGGACGGTGAAGGAGTAGGTTCCGGGGGCGGCGGTCGTGGTCCCGCTGAGCGTGCCGGTGAACCTGTCGAGGCTGAGCCCCGCCGGCAGGGCGCCACCCGTGATGCGCCAGTCGTAGAAGGGGACGCCGCCTTCGGCCGTCAGCGTCTGCTGGTAGGCCTGGCCCGGGTTGGCGGCCGGCAGGGCGGTGGTGAGGATCGCGGGCTTGAGGAACGGGGTGAGGTCGCGGTTCACCTTCCAGCCCGCGTTCTCCGCGACCAGCAGGGCGAGCTTGGTCAGCATCCACCTGCGGGTGGGGAACAGGTGGTTCCATCCGCCGCTCTGCCCGCTGAGGCGGTCCCAGTTCGGCTGGTCGCCCGGGATGTGGTAGCTGCCGTCCAGTGGCACGGCGCGGCCCTGGTAGGCGATGACGTCCTGATCGTTCGCCCCGTTCGTGGCGACGTAGTTCCGCATCCCGGCCCAGTCGCTGTGGAAGGCGACGGCATGGCCGTACTCGTGCATGACCAGGCCGTGGACGTCCAGCACCGAGCCCTGGATCTCGGTCTTGTACCAGTCCTCGTCGGCGAGGGAGGTGAAGATCCGCTTTCCCGCCTCGTCGTACTCGAAGATCATCGCGGTGGAGCGGTGGAGCGGGCCCGGCACCTGCTGGCCGCTCCTGGTGTGGTACTTGCCGTTGGCCGCGGGATAGCCGGTGGAGTACGGGGTCTGGATCCCGCGGAAGTACACCCACATGCCGTTGTAGGCGGCGTTGTTGGTGACGTTCACGGTGTTCTGCCAGTCGTTGCCGGGGAGATGGTTGTTCTCGGCCCCGGCGGCCACGGTGTCGAACGGCGCCCCTTCGAAGAACCTGAACCAGTCCTTGACGGCCTCCTCCGAGGCGGTCCGGAACGCCGGGTCGGAGAAGTATCCGGTGATGTTGTCGTAGCGGTAGTCGAAGGTGATCGGGATCGTGGGCTCGATCGCGGTCTTCTGATCCTGCTGGACCCGGATCGGCAGGGTCTGCTCGTAGACGGCGTTGTCCGCCGGCCTGACGGTGAGTCTCAGCGTGTGCTGCTCGTCGGCGCCGGGGCCCCGCTTGGAGTGGATCGCCAGTTTGAAGGTCTTCTGGTCGGAGGCGCCGGTGAAGGTCAGGCGCTTGGTCGCGCCGGTCGCGGTGAGCTGGCTGGGCAGGTCCATCATCAGCCGGGAGGTGCCCTCGGCCTTGAGGTCGATCGTGACCGGGAACGGCACGTCCTGCGGCGGCCGCACGGTCAGCTCGACGTAGGGATTGGCGAGGTACCCCTCCCAGTCGACCAGCTTGACGCCGTAACCGTTGACGGTCCTGCCGAACATGTCGACGACCTGGGCGGCGGGCGCCGCCTGCGCGGCCGGCGCGCCGACCGGGACGACGGCGAGGGCGGTGAGGAGGGCTAAGGGGATGACCGTCCGTTTCATGGCTGTGACCTCTTCATGGCTGTGACCTCGGATCTCGATGCCCCGCGGAGGGGGGTGGCGCTGGGAGAAACGGGCGACGGCCGTCCCGCACCAGGGCCACTGCGGGGTACGGCAGGGCCACATGACTGGCTGGGACTCGCCCGTGGGGCTTCTCAAAGCTAGGAATAGGTTTTCCTTATGCGCAAGTTAGAACTCGCCACGTACGGCGTCAAGGCCGAACCGGAACGGTAGACACAGGTCATCAACGCGTGGGGCGGCACGCATGCGGTGGCCGTAAGGAAAAGGGTTGTCCAGCTCACGACCGGAGACCGGCGCGCTGCTGGAGGACCCGACGCCGGCCGTCACCTTGAGCCGGCCCGGCGTCCAGGCCGGGAAAGAGGGATCCACCGGCCTGGTACCGGCCGAAAGTACTGTCCCGTTCCCTGCTTTCCGCCGATGTGGGGGCGGGCCGGAGTCCGCAGGATGAGGTCCCATGTCACATGAAACGCTCCCCCCGGCGCCGCGAGCCGCGGGGCTGGGGCGACCCACGACGACTTCCGCCGGCCGGCCGCGTGTCGCCGCGCTCGACGTGCTGCGCGGGTTCGCCCTGTGTGGAATCCTGCTCGCCAACATCAAGCCGATCTCCTACCTGGGCGGCACCGTGCCGGTCACCGGGGCTGCAGCGGCCGGTCAGGACGGCGCCTGGCTGGGGCTGCTCGTCGACCAGCGTTTCTTCCCGATCTTCTCCCTCCTGTTCGGCGTCGGGTTCTCGCTGCTGCTGGACTCCGCGAGCCGCCACGTCCCGCGCCCGCGGATGCTCCTGCTGCGCCGGCTCCTCATCCTGCTCGCCCTGGGCCTGGCTCACATGTTCCTGCTGTGGCGGGGCGACATCCTGACCATCTACGCCGTCGTCGGCCTGGTGGTGCTGCTGCCCTCGACCTGGTTGCCGCGCCGGGTCGTCGCGGTGCTCGCCGCCGTCCTCATCGCGACGCCGCTGATCCTCGGCAGCAACGGCGTGCCACTGGTCCCCGGGCTGTTCCTGCTGGGCTCGGCGCTGACCCGGTACGGCGTGATCGACCGGATGGAGCGTTCCGTCCGCGTTCCGGCCGCACTGGTCCTGGTCTTCGCGGCGGGGGCGGTGCCCGCCCTGTGGCTGCAGATCGGGACACAGCCTGGCGAGGCGGCCTTCAGCGTCTGGTTCGCCCTCGCGGGATTGCTGGTCGCGGGCGTCTACGTGTGCGCCCTGCTGCTCCTGCTCAAGACGCCGCTCCGGCCGGCGCTGCAGAAGGTCTTCGCGCCGCTGGGCCGGATGGCGCTGACCAACTACCTGTCCGCCACGATCCTCGTCCTGGTCGCCGCCCGCGTCATCGGCGGCTCGCCGGAGGGCTGGTCATCGGCGACGGTGCTCCTGATCGCGGGAGCCGTCCTCGTCCCCCAGTGGCTGGTGTCCACGCTCTGGCTGCGCCGCTACCGCCAGGGCCCGCTGGAATGGCTCTGGCGCTGGGCCACCTGGGCCCGCCGCCCGCCCCTGCGCCGCGCCCCCTGACCGCCGCGGCCCCGGCCTCTCTCCTGACGGCGGTCCGGCTCACCCCTCCGGGCGGGGGCGTGACGTGACGAACCCGGCACGCTCGCTCGCGAACTGGCGGCCGTCCGGATGCGCGTCCTCGGTGCGCAGGAGCCGGTCAAGCGTCTGGACGACCGGTTCCTGCGCACCGGTGGCCGGCGGCATCACCGGTGGCCGGGTCGGCTACGGCGTGGACGTCCTGCGGCGGAGCAGGGTGATGCCGAGGGCGACCTGGGCCGGTTCCAGCGTGGCCTTGCCGTCCTCGATGTCCCACAACGCGTTCTGCAGGATGCGGCCGAGTGTCCAGCCGGTCGCCCGCTGCCGGTCCAGGCCGAGCACCTCGGTCAGCTGGTCGAAGCGGCGGAGCACCGTGCGTGTCACGTCACCGGTCGCCACCACCGCCTCCTCCCAGCGGCTGTCCAGCGCCGGCCACAGGTCGAATCCGGGGTCGCCGGCCAGCGGTTCGGGGTCGATGGCCAGCCATGGTTCCCGTTGCCCGGCGAGGATGTTGTCGTAGTGCAGATCCCAGTGCAGGAGGCGGTCGCCGGGTTCGCCGATCAGTTCGGCCACGGCGGACGCGCAGGTGCGCACCAGCCGGCGCTCGGCCGGATCGCGCAACGCCGGTACGGCGTGTGGCGCCTGGTCGAGCATGGCGGCGGCGATGTCGGCCAGGTGCCGCAGGCCCTGTGGGGCGGGCACCGCGACCAGGCGCGCCATCAGCTCGGCGAGGATCTGCATGGCGGCGGCGTCATCCGCCATCGACGACAGCGGCCGGGCCGCGTCCAGCCGTTCCAGCATCATGGTGCCGGTGTCCGGGTCGTGGTCGAGAAGGTGCACCACGCCGTTGCCGTCCCACGCCCGCAGACCGAGCGCGGCGCCGGCGTTGTCATCCCTGACCTGCTGGAACTTCAGCACTGCGGGCGTGTCATCCGCGCGGGTCACCGGGAGCACGAGCGAGGCCATGCCATGTCGTGCGGGACCGTCCGGCCGCAGGGTCCAGCGGTCCAGGAAGTCCGCGGCCAGCCCCGGCAGCCCGGCGATCCAGGCACGGCCGGACGCGTCGTCCTCGCCGTATGACGCGGCGAACGCGTCGGGGACTTCGATGGGGATCGACGTGCTCATAGCGGGATATCTCCTTCGTGGGTTCCGGGTTCGCTCGGGGTACGAAGGAGATCACGGGGGTGCCCGGCTTCCGGGCAGGCGTCAAAGCATGCCTTCATGCTAGCCGAGCACGATCACGTTCCGCGTTCGCAGAAACGACTCGTTCACGGGAGCACGCATCACCCTCGGAAGCGGCCGGTATCTCCTTACGGCACCCGGTCTCCGGCGCTCGGTGCCTGGCCGACTGCCGTACGGCCGGTGTCCTGGGCCGGCGGACGTCCGCCCGCGCGGTCGCGACCGAGGAACTCGGCGAGGCGGGTCGGGGAGTCGGCTCCGTGGCCGGCTGACACCGCGGCATCGACGACCTCCTTGGCCGCTCGGGTGACGGCCGAGGGGACCTCGGCCTCCTCAAGCGCGTGGACGATGTGGTCCAGGCTCGCGGCGATCGAGGTCAGCGAGGACGACGCCTCCCCCGAGAAGCCGCCGGCGTCGATCTCGCTTGCGAGCCCGGGAAGCAGGTCGGCGACAAGCTGCGCCATCTGCTGGGCGTGCGGCGCCAGCGCGGTGGCCGGTACGTGCTGCCGCGCCGCGAGAGCGAAGGAGTGCATCAAACCGGTGATCGAGCTCCAGAACAGGTTCAGCAGGGCGACGTCGAAGCTCGCCGCCCTCCCCGGGTCGGCGCCGAGATGGACCGCCGTACCGCCCAGTGCCGCCAGCGTCTCGCGGTGCCGGCCGAAGAGATCGGCCGGTCCGCTGTAGAGGATGCGGGTCGCCTCAGTGCCGATGGCCGCCGCCGGAGTCATGATCGAGCCGTCGAGATAGGCCACGCCGAGCCGCTCCGCCCGGGTGGCCAGCTCGCGGGTACGCCGCGGTCCTTCGGAGGTGAGGTTCACCAGCGTGGTGGCCGGCAGCCCGTGCCGGCCTGATTCGGTGAGTGCCCGGTCGAGGATGACGTCGACGGCGTCCGCGTCGATGACGCAGACGATGGCGACGTCACTCGCACCGAGCGCGGCCAGCGGGCCGTCCGCCCAGGTCGCGCCGCCGGCGATCAGCTCGCCGGCTTTGCCCGCGGTCCGATTCCACACCGTGGTCGGGTGCCCGGCGGCAAGGAACGCCGCGGCCAAGGCGCGTCCCATCGGCCCCAGACCGATCACCGTCACCGGCGGTGGCGAGGTCTCCTGACCCATTGTCGTGTTCTCCCGTCGTTCGGGGGACGTCGGCGTCCCGGCCGTGCCCGTACGCTAGAGGTTGACGTTGACGTGAAGGTCAAGCTCGGGAGGGGGCGAGGCGTGCAGATCGGTGCGCTCGCGGACCGCGCCGGGGTGAGCACCCGCGCGTTGCGTTACTACGAGGAGAAGGGCCTGCTGCGTCCCGAACGGACCGCCGCCGGTTACCGCGTCTACACCGATGAGCACGCCGAGACGGTCCGCCGTGTCCGGATCCTGCTCGCGGCAGGTCTCAACACCGACATGGTCAGAGAGATCCTGCCCTGCATGGTCGATGACGGCGAGTTCCTCGCGCCCGGATGCGACGACCTCGTCGCCGAATTCGAGCGGGAACGACAGCGCATCGACGACCAGATCGCCGAACTCCATGATGTGCGCGCCGCCCTCACGGGAATCATCGGCGCCGGCAGGTCCTCCTCGGCGAGTTGACCTTGCGGCGCTCCTCCGCCACCTTGGCGGCCGCTCGATCAGCGCAAGCGCGTGCCCGGCCTGGCCGCGCCGATCGAGCGGCGTAGGCAGCGCTCGGATGCCACCAGGGTCATCGGGCATGGCCGGCCCGTCCGGCAACACCCCCCCACCACGGCCTCGGCCCGCTCCGGCGCGCCACGTCCTGGCCGAAGACCTCGGCCCGGCTCCGGCCGCAGCGATCCCGCCGCCATCGGCTGAGGGCCGACCGGGCCGAAGAACGATCCGCTCGGCACCTCCAGGTCGATGTGGCCGACCGCGACTTCGTGGTCGGACGTCTCGGCCGGGCCGGTGCGGCGAAGCGCGGGAGTTCCGGGCCTCACCGCACCGCGCGGAAGAAGGCCCGGATGTCCTCGACGAACAGTTCGGGCGCCTCCATGGCGGCGAAGTGGCCGCCCCGGTCGAATTCCGACCAGTGCACGACCTTGTGCTCGCGTTCGGCGATCCGCCGGACGCCCGGGTCGCCGGGGAAGACGGCGACGCCGTGCGGCACCGCCGAGTACTCGGCGGCGGCGCCCCATGCCCTCTGCGTCTCCTTGTACAGGCGGGCCGAGGATGCGGCGGTCCCGGTGAACCAGTAGATGCTGATGTCGGTGAGCAGCTGGTCGAGGTCCACCGCGTCTTCGGGCAGTTCCCGCGCCGGGTCGGTCCACTCCTTGAACTTCTCGGCGATCCACGCCAGCTGCCCGGCGGGCGAGTCGTGCAGGCCGAACGCCAGGGTCTGCGGCCGGGTCGCCTGGATCACCGCGTACCCTGCGCGGTCCTGGTCCTGGTACTGGCCGAGTCGGGCGAGCTCGGCCTCGGTGAGCCCCTCGAACTCGGCCGGGTCGCCGGTGGGGAAGCCGAGGCCGCCGTTGACGTGGACGCCCACGACGTGCGCGGTGTCGGCGCGGCCGAGCATCGGTGAGATGACCGCGCCGCTGTCACCGCCCTGCGCGCCGTAGCGGTGGTAGCCGAGGCGACGCATCAGCTCGGCCCACGCCCCGGCGACCCGGTTCAGGTCCCAGCCGGGCTCGGTGGTCGGCCCGGAGAAACCGAATCCCGGGATCGACGGGACGACGACGTCGAAGGCGTCGGCCGACTCGCCGCCGTGCGCGACCGGGTCGGTGAGCGGCCCGATGACCTTCATGAACTCCGCGACCGAGCCGGGCCAGCCATGCGTGATGATCAGCGGGAGTGCGTCCGGCTCGGGCGAGCGGACGTGCAGGAAGTGGATGTTCTGCCCGTCGATACGGGTCGTGAACTGCGGGAACGCGTTCAACCGTGCCTCGGCGGCGCGCCAGTCGAACCCGGTGCGCCAGTACTCGGCCAGCTGCTGCGCGTACCCGACCGGGACGCCGTAGGACCAGTCGGCCCCGGGCAGTTCGTCCGGCCAGCGGGTTGTGACGAGCCGGTCGCGCAGGTCGTCAAGCTGCGCCTGCGGGACATCGATGCGAAAAGGTGTGATCTCGGAACTCATGCCCCCATCCTTCTGCGCACGCGTTTCCGCGGGCAGTGCCCCGCGCACCGGCCTGACGTGCAGATTGCAGGATCCGGTAGTCGAGCCGGGACGAAGAAGGGGGCCTCAACGCCACGCGTGGCGGATCTTCGACCGTCCTGACGCCATGGTCGCTGGGCCGGGGAGGTCCGCCGCGGCGGGCTCACCGAGCCGGAGTGGACGGCGCGGAGCCTCCCGCGCGTCCAGCAGCTAACCGGCGAGCGGGGAGTACCCGATCTCGTGATGCAGGCGCGCCAGCCGCGACGACCAGTTCCGGTACGGCGGGAGCGCGTCCTCGACCGCGTCGCCGCGGCCCTCCCGAGTTGACCTGGCCCGAATTAGTCAACTAAGGTTGCTTGCATGTCCGGTGCCGAGAATCCCGTTCCCCAGGAACCCGCCGACGCGCTGGCGGCTGTGGCGGCGTTGCGGCGCCTGGCCGACCGGATCGAGGACGCCGCCGTCGAGCAGGCCATGCGGGCGGGCTGGAGCTGGCCGCAGGTCGCCGAGGCGCTCGGGGTGACGCGCCAGGCGGTCCACAAGAAGCACGCCAAGCGGCTCATCGCCGCCGGTGTCACCCTGAGGAGGCGCTGACCGTGACCGCGATCGACGAGTACATCAACACGATCATCGGCCAGGGGGCACACGAGGCCCACACCGACGGATCGGCGACGATCGAGGCGCACCATCTCCTGCTGGCGATCGCCGCCGGGCGGGAGACCGCCACCCACCAGGCCCTGACCTCGGCCGGGCTCGACCATCAGGCGATCCGCGACGCGCTGGACCGGGAGTTCGAGCACAGCCTGAACGCGGCCGGCGTGCCCCTCACCACCTTCGACCTCCCGAAACCGAGCAGCGCCGCGACACCTCCGTCGCAACTCGGGGCCTCGGCCAAACTCGCGCTCGAACGAGGCTTCGCCTCCGTCTCCAGAAAGAAGGACCTGCGGCCGGCGCACCTGCTGCTCGGCATCCTGCAGGCGCAGATCGGCACCGTCCCGCGCACCCTCACCCTGGCAGGCGTCGACCAGGCCGATCTGACGGCGCGCGTGCAGCGGACCCTCACCGGCGAGGACGGGTAGAACAGCGGACGCGGCGAAAGCCGAAGCCCGTCTCCCCAGGCGTCAGCGCTCCGCATCGCCGGCGGAATGTCGGTGGCGGAAGGTAGGTTCGTGATGATCGAGAAAGGACTCCCCTGAGATCATGCGGCCTGCGGAGCTGAATCGCCTCACCGTGGTGGAGGCGGCCGACCGTTACGTGGAGCTGGTGCGCGCGAAGACCGTGACGGGCGCGTTGTCCCCGGCCACGGCAGAGGTGTACGCGCGGGATGTGGCGACGTTCGTCCGGCTGACGGGCGAGGAGCGGGTCCTGGACGACCTCGACGGGGCGGACGTCGACGCGGTGCTGCTGGCGTTCGCCCGCAAACCCGACGGGCGGCGCGCGGAGCCGTCCCCGGGGTCGCAGAGCGCGTCGTCCCAGGCACGGTTCAGGCGTTCGGTGTCGGCGCTGTTCAAGTACGCGACGCTGACCGGGTGGGTGCAGATCAACCCGATGGCCGCCGCGACGGTGACGGCCAGGGAGCGCGGCGGGCTGCGGCAGGAGCGGCGGGCGCTGACCCGGGAGCAGGCGCAGGGCCTGATCGGCGCGGCGCGGACCGTGAACGACGACGACGGCGAGACGGGCGGGGCGGGGCGGCGCGATCAGCGGACGGGGCTGCGTGACGGGCTGATCGTCCTGCTGCTGTCGACGATGGGGCCGCGCGTCTCCGAGCTGGTCCGGGCGAACGTGGAGGACTTCTACACCAACGACGGGGTGCGCTACTGGCGGATCTTCGGCAAGGGCGGCAAGACGCGTGACGTGCCGTTGCCGGGTGACGTGGCGCGGGTCCTGGAGGTGTACCTCGCGCAGGGCCGGCATCCGCCGGGCGGCGGGCAGGAGAAGGCGCTGCTGCTGTCGTGGCGGGGCAGGCGGCTGGCCCGGGGCGACGTGCAGGCGGTGATCGAGCGGGTCCAGCGGCGGATGGATCCGGGGCAGCGCCGCGCGGTGACGCCGCACGGGCTGCGGCACACGACGGCGACGCACCTGCTGGCCGACGCCGTCGACATGGACGCGGTGCGGCGGGTGCTGGGACACAGCGACCTGGCGACCCTGGGCCGGTACCGCGACGAGCTGCCCGGTGAGCTGGAGGTGGCGATGCGCGCCCACCCGCTGCTCCCCCGCCCCGCGGGCCGTCCCGCCGACGGGTAGCGCCTGATGCCGCGCGAAGGGGCGGGCGCCCCTTCGCGCGGGTGATCAGTGGAGGTGGCCGAACAGGGTGATCCACTGGTCGGGGTGGACGTAGGCGACGACGGTGCCGGGATCGAGATCGGCCTTGACGAAGGCGATGTCGACCTCGGCGGCCGGGTGCCGGAGGCTCAGGGAGGCGTGCAGTGTGCCGCCGAGCCCGCCGAAGCCGAGTTCGACGAAATCCTGGTAGCCGCCCATGGCCTCGGGTGGGAGGAGGTCGGCGGTTCTGCGCCGGATGCGCAGGATCGCGGAGTCGACCTGGGGGACGGGACGGAACATGGTGCGGTCGATACGGCCGTGCAGGTGCCAGGTGTGGCGCGGCCAGCCCGCGACGGTGAGCCTGCTCCACCGGCCGAAGTCGCCGGTGCGTTTGCGGGCGTACTCCAGCTGGGTGACGAGGGTGGCCGAGGTGAGGTTCCTGGCTTTCAGGCACCAGCCGACGATGGCCGAGGTCGCCGAGTAGGGGATGTTCCCCACGACGGTGAACGGCTCGCCGGGCGCCTTGGCGGCGGTGAAGTCTCCTCTGATGACCTTGATGCGGTCGTCGCCGCGGGTCCGGGAGGAGAGTTTCCCCGCCAGGAGGGGGTCGATCTCGTAGGCGATCACCTTTCTGCAGTGGCCGGCCAGGGCCGTGGTCAGGGTGCCCTCCCCCGCGCCGGGCTCCAGGACGAGGTCCCCGGGCGCCGGTGCTGCGGCGGTGACGACACGGCCGATCTCGTGGGGATCGGTCAGGAAGTTCTGGGAGAGGGTACGCCTGGCCTCGTCACGGGCGGTACGTCCGCCGCCGCCGTTCCTGGCCTGCTTCTGGGTGTGCGAGTAGTTTCCGTGTGCGAATGAACGCGCCACAGCGGTCTGCCCCTTCGGGTCCGAGAGATGGATCGGGTCTCGGAGGCCCTGGGCGCACGCGTGGGGACGCGCCGTGCTACGAGCGGGTGCGCGTCCTAGCGGGCCAGGGCCCGGGGGGCGCGAGGCCGCTTGACCTGGGCCACCCCGAAGGCGGCGCAATACAGTGCGTGGTGGTTCATGAATCCAGGTTACGGCTGGCCGCAACCGGTTTTCGGGGTGCTGTCCGGCGCCTCGCCGTCAGGCGGCGTGCTGTTCGGTGACGAGGGCGGCGAGGTCGTCGAGGGAGATGCCGAGCGCGGTGGCGAGCGCGGCGACGGTGAAGAAGGCGGGCGTGGGAATGCGGCCGGTCTCGATCTTGCGGAGAGTCTCCGGGGAGAGCCCGGCGGCGGCGGCGACCTCGGTCATGCTGCGCTGCCCTCGGGCCTGACGGAGCAGCGTGCCCAGGCGTTCGCCTCTGTCGCGTTCAGGCTGGGTCAGCGGGGTGCGCACCATGCGGCAGAGCCTATCAATCGCCGGTCGGCGGCCGCGGGAGTCCGCCGTGCACCCCGCCGATCCGGGGACGAACGCCCAGCCGTACGAGCCGGGGCGGGAAACCGGTTGAGCCTCACGTAACGTCAGGGCCGATGCTGGGACGCGCAAGGAGGGAAGGATGGGATTCTCGGTCGGGCAGGTGTCGCGGATGGCGGGCGTCACGGTGCGGACACTGCACCACTACGACGAGATCGGCCTGCTCACCCCCGGTGATCGGACCCGCGCCGGCTACCGCCGCTACAGCGCGGCCGACGTGGAACGGCTGCAGCACGTGCTGTTCTACCGGGAACTCGGCTTCGCCCTCGATGAGATCGCCGCCATCCTCGCCGATCCCGGCGCGGACCGGATGTCGCACCTACGGCGGCAACACGCGTTGCTGTCCGGCCGCGCCGACCGGCTGCTGGCGATGGTGGCGGCGGTGGAGACCGCGATGGAGGCACACATGACGGGGATCGAACTGACGGCGCAGGAACGGCTGGAGGTGTTCGGCGGCTTCCGGCCGGAAGACCACGAGCAGGAGGCGGCCGAACGCTGGGGCGGAACCGAGGCGTACGCCCAGTCGCAGCGGCGGATGGCGAAGATGACCAAGGACGACTGGGAGCGGTTCAAACAAGAGGCGGCCCAGACCGTCGAAGGCTTCACCGCCGCCTTCACCGCCGGGGAGCCCGCCGACGGGCAGCGGGCGATGGACCTGGCGGAGGAGCACCGCGCGCACATCACCCGCTGGTGTTACGACTGCACCTACGAGATCCACCGCGGCCTCGGCGACATGTACGTCGCCGACCCGCGGTTCTCGGGGAACTACGAGCCGCACGCGGAGGGCCTGACCCCCTACATCCGCGACGCGATCCACGCGAACGCGGCCCGGGCCGGCGAGTGACACGGCGGCGGCGGGACCGGCCGTGGCACCCCCTAAGGTGGTGCCTGTCCCCCCGCCGCCGTCCCGGCCCGCCCTCTCGGAAGGTTGTCCCACCGTGCTGCCCTCGATGCTGCGTCTGTTCCGTGCCCTGGCCATCGCCGAGGCGTGCTCGTGGGCGGGCCTGCTCGTGGGCATGTTCTTCAAGTACGTGCTCGTCGGCGACGACCTCGGCGTGAAGATCTTCGGACCGGTGCACGGGGCCCTGTTCGTCGCCTACGCGGTGGCGGTGCTCGCCGCCGCCCGCCAGGTGGGATGGAGCACGGGGACGGTGATCCTGGGGCTGGCGTGCGCGGTGCCGCCGTTCACCACGGTGTGGTTCGAACGACGGATGATCAGCCGCTTCCACGCCGCGCGCACCCCCGAACCCGCCACCGCCTGACCCTGCGGCCCCCGGCAGGATTCAGGACAGGCCGAGCACGGCACCCACCGCGGCCCGGCAACGCGCCGGATCGGTGAGCAGATCGGTGTTGTCACTGAACTGGTCGGCACAGCCGATCGGCGGCAACCCCCGCAACACCGGATCGGAGATGCCGCCGGTCAGCGCGTCACTGAACCGCTGCGCGTCGATCACCATGAACGGCCGCTCGTGGAACGGCCGCACCCCCGTCTCCAGCGGCTCGGTGAGACCCAGCCGGTTGTGCAGCGCCGCGACACGTTCGTACACCCGCGACAGGTGCTGCTCACGAACCCGCCACCCCGACGCGGACACCGCAAGCGACAAGCTCTCCCCCAGCTCGGCGGCCCCGGTCAGGCGCGCGAACGCCGTACCGGCCCATTTCGCGTACGGCGGGTAGCGGCGGCGCATCAGCAACACGAGCCGGACCAGCTCCCGGGCCAGCCGAGCCGACAGCAACGCCGACCCGAGATCGTCACCGACCTCCCCGCACCGGCCCGGAAACGCCTCCTCCTGCGCGACACGCCGCCACTGACAGGCCAGCACATACCGCCACACATCTGTCGGATACCAGCGAAGCTCACGCCTCGCCGATTCAAGAAGCCCCAACCCGTCATGGAACACCTCCCCGCCGGTGACCTCGGCGAGACGCTGCCACGGAGCCGCGAGCCAGTCGAGCGTCGAAACACCACCCGCCGGATCGAACCCGAGACGGTCGGTGAACCAGTCCGAGACCCGCTCGACACGCACGCCGTGCCGTACCGGATGGACATCGGACCCGAACACCGTCGGATAACCGTTGAACGTAGGCGGCAACCGCTCGGCGACGGCCCGCTCCGCCCGCCGCGCCACACCGTCACCGACGAACAACACGACACGTGGCCCCCAGTCGTGATCGGTGGAACGTTCGGTGTCGCAGGCGAGGACCTCCGAACCGGGGCCGATGAGCGCCGCGCTGTGCGGCACACCGGACAGCGCAGGGCTCACGACCTGAAGGTAGAAGTCACGCGACAACTGCAGGCCAGGGACGAAACCGGACATCATCCGTCAACTGTGCCCCGCGCCGCCCCGCCCCGCACCAGGTTTTCCGCCACGCCGCTACGACCTGCGATTTCACCCGATCACAAGATGGCCCCCGGCCGGTACGCGGCAGCGCCGGGATGACGCGACGTGACCCGCCCGACAGCCTCCACCACCTGCCCCACCTGGGCGGCCGCGGCCCCGGTGAACGACACCCGATCCGCCAGCAGCGCGTCCAGCTCGGCACGCCCCAGCGGGAACCGCTCATCATCGGCCAGCCGCCGCACCAGCTCGTTACCCGAACCGGTGGCACGCATCGCCAGCGCCGACGCCACCGCATGCTCCTTGATCAGCTCATGCGCCGTCTCACGCCCCACACCGGCCCGGACGGCGCCCATCAACATCTTGGTGGTCGCGAGGAACGGCAGATAACGATCCAGCTCAGCGGCGATCACCGCCGGGAACGCACCGAACTCCGCCAGCACCGTCAGCATCGTCTCCACCAGCCCGTCGAAGGCGAAGAACGCGTCCGGCAGCGCGACCCTGCGCACCACCGAGCACGACACGTCACCCTCGTTCCACTGATCACCGGCCAGCTCACCGGTCATCGACGCGTACCCACGAAGCACGACGGTCAGCCCGTTCACCCGCTCACAGGAACGGGTGTTCATCTTGTGCGGCATCGCCGAGGAACCCACCTGCCCCTCCTTGAACCCCTCCGTCACGAGTTCGTGCCCGGCCATCAACCGGATCGTCTTGGCGAGACTGGACGGCGCGGCGGCGAGCTGAACCAGAGCGGTGACCACCTCGTAGTCGAGAGAACGCGGATACACCTGCCCGACACTCGTCAGCCGCCGGGTGAACCCGAGATGGCCGGCGACCCGGTCCTCCAGCTCACCCAGCTTCGCCCCCTCACCACCGAGCAGGTCGAGCATGTCCTGCGCCGTCCCCACCGGGCCCTTGATGCCCCGCAGCGGATACCGGCCGATCAGATCCTCCAACCGGCCGAACGCGACCAGAAGCTCCTCCGCCGCCGACGCGAACCTCTTACCCAGCGTGGTGGCCTGCGCGGCGACATTGTGCGAACGGCCGGCGAGAACCGTGGGCGAATGCTCGGCCGCGAGCGACGCCAAGGCCGCGAGCAGCGCCACACACCGGTCCCGCACCAGCAGCAGGCTGTCACGGACCTGCAACTGCTCGACGTTCTCCGTCAGATCACGCGAAGTCATCCCCTTGTGCACATGCTCGTGCCCGGCCAGCGCGTTGAACTCCTCGATACGGGCCTTCACATCGTGGCGGGACACCCGCTCCCGCTCCGCGATCGACGCCAGATCGACCTGCTCGACGACCTTCTCGTAGTCGGCCACCACACCAGGCGGAATCTCGACCCCACCGGCCTTCAGATCGGCCTGGGCGCGCAACACCGCCAGCCACAGACGCCGCTCGGCGATGACCTTGTACTGCGGGGACCACAGGCGCGCCAGCTCCGGAGAGGCGTAGCGGGCGGCCAGGACGTTGGGGATACGCGGCTTGTCACTCACGTTCCCGCAGTGTATCGGGCGCCCGGCGACGATTCGCCAGGCGCCCGGTACGACCTACTTGCTGGGCGTGAGCGCCTGCTCCTGATAGACCGTCAGCTCCGGCTCATGGCGGCCCTTCGGCTTACGGCGCAGCCGCTCCTTCGTACGCTCCACCATCGTGTACAAGGTGGGGACCAGCACCAGCGTCAGCAACGTGGACGAGATCAGCCCGCCGATCACCACGATGGCCAGCGGCTGGGCGATGAACCCGCCGGAGCCGGTGAGACCGAGCGCCATCGGCACCAGCGCGCAGATCGTCGCGACCGCCGTCATCAGAATGGGACGCAACCGCCGCCGGCCCCCCTCCAGCACCGCCTCGACGACGTCCATCCCCTGCGCCCGATACTGGTTGATCAGATCGATCAACACGATCGCGTTGGTCACCACGATGCCGATCAGCATCAGCATGCCGATCATCGCCGGAATGCCCAGCGGCGTACCCGTCGCCAGCAGCAGCCCGATCGCGCCGGTCGCGGCCAGCGGCACCGACACCATCAGAATCAGCGGCTGCATGAAACTCCGGAACGCCGCCACCATGATCATGAACACGATGGCGATGGCCGCCAGCATGGCCACACCGAGATCGGCGAACGCCTCCTCCTGATCCGCGCTCACCCCGCCGATCGCGTACGTCGCACCCGCCGGAAGCGTCAGCCCGTCAAGCTTCGTGGTCAGCGCCGTGGTGACCGCCCCCAGATCGCTCGCCGTCGCCTTCCCCGACACGGTCGCACTGCGCTCGCCGTCGATCCGCGTCACCTGAGTCGGACCGTCGACCTCCTTGACCTGCGCCACGTCGGACAACTCGATCAGCCCGCCCGCCGTCGGCAGCTTCAGCCGCCTGACCTCCTTGACGTCCTCCGGCGCATCCGAACCACGCAACACCAGATCACCGGCGCGGCCGTCCAGAGTGACCTGACCGAGCGGAGCCCCGCGGAACGCCTGAGCGACGACCTGACCGATCGCCGCCTCCGTCAGACCCCGCGCCGCCGCCTCCTCACGATCCACGGTCACCTGGATACGCGGCGCGCTCGCCTCCAGATTGGAGGACACCTCGCTGAGCCCCGGCACCTGCGCCATAGCCGCACGCACCGTCTCACTCGCCGAGACCAGCGTCTTGTTGTCGGGACCCTGCACGATCACCTGAACCTGGTCGGAGGCGAACCCGCCGCCCTGCCCGCCGACCGTGACCTCACCGATGCCCGACAAAGCGGCCAGCTCATTACGGAGACGACCCTCCAACTCGGCGACATCGACCTCCTCGCCGGCGGTGACGGAGTACGACGCGCCGTCCCCTCCGCCGCCGCCACCGGTGGCACCGCCGAAGAAGCCGCCGCCCGACCCGACGTTCACCTGGTAGGACTCCACACCCTTCAGATCGGCGAGCACCGACTCGACCTTCTTGGCGGCGTCGTCGGTCGTGGCCAGGTCGGTCCCCACCGGCATCTTCTGGTTCAAGCTGATGGTGTTCTGCCCCGCGGCGGACAGGAAGTTGGTCTCCAGCCCACCGGCCAGCCCCAAGGTCCCGGCGAACACCAGGATGCCGATCAGGACCGTGGCGAGCCGGCGACGGGTCGCGAACCGCAGCACCGGCAGATACATCCGCTGCAGCGGGCTCCGCAACTCCTTGGCCTCAGCCGCCTCACGTACGGCCCTGGCCTCCTCGGGCGACAGCAACGGCGCCTTGAGGAACCAGTACGCCAGCACCGGGATCACCGTCAGCGACACCAGCAACGACGCGAGCAGCGCCACCGTCACGGTGATCGCGAACGGCGCGAACAACTCACCGACCATGCCGCCCACCACCGCGATCGGCAGGAACACCGCCACCGTCGTCAACGTGGACGCCGTCACCGCGCCGCTCACCTCCCGGACGGCCGACAAGATCGCCTTACGTTTCGGCTCGCCGTACGCCAGGTGGCGTTTGATGTTCTCCAGCACCACGATCGAGTCGTCCACCACCCGGCCCACCGCGATGGTCAGCGCCCCGAGGGTCAGCATGTTCAGCGAGTAGTCACCGACCCACAAGGCGATCAGCGCGATCACCACCGACAGCGGGATCGACACGGCGGTGACGATGGTCGAACGGACGGACAACAGGAAGATCAGGATGACCAGGACCGCGAAGAGCAACCCGAGAAGCCCCTCGGTGGTCAGATCCTCGATGGACCGCTCGACGTACGGCGCCTGGTCGAAGACGACGGTGATCTCAGACGCGTCCCCCAGGGCACGCACCAGATCCGGGATCTTCCCCCGTACGGCATGCGAGATCGTCACGGCGTTGCCGTCGGGCGTCATCGTCACCGACACGCCCAAGCTGGGCTCGCCGTTGGTACGCGTCAGGGTGGTGGGGTCGGCCAGGCCGCGCTTGATCTCGGCGACGTCACCGAGCTTCACGGGCTTCGGCGCGGCGGGCCGCTGCTGCTGCTGACCCGGCCGGGTGGCCTGCTGCTGCCCTTGCTGCTGGGCCTGGCCCTGACCCGGCTGCTGCTGTCCCTGCTGCTGTCCCTGTTGCTGGGCGGGCGGCTGGGCGGGCGGGGCGGCCGGAGTGAGGTACAGATTCTGCAGGTCCTTGATGGTCTCCACCCGCGCGCCGACCTGAACCGTCAGCGACTTGCCGTCCTGGGTGAGGCTGCCCGCCGGGACAGGCGTGCCGTTCGCACGCAGCACATCGGCGATCGCGGTGGGCGCGAGCCCCAGCAACGCCAGCTTGCCCTGGTCGGGGGTGATGACGACGTTCTCCTCGCGGGTGCCGGTCACCTCCGCCTCGCGCACGCCCTCCACACCCTGCAACTCCGGCACCATGACGCGCCGCAGCCGGTCGGCCATCTCCCGCTCGTCCCCGCCGTCGCCGACGGCCAGCACCAGCACCGGCAGATCGTCGGTGTTACCGGCGATCACCTGCGGATCGACGTTGTCGGGCAACTGCGGGCCGATCCGGCTCACGGACTGCTGCATCTTGCCGATCACCGCGTCGATGTCGGTGCCGTACTCGAACGCCACCTGAATCTGCGCGAGCCCCTCACGGGACGTAGAGGTCGTCTCGGTGACCCCTTCCAGCCCCTGGAAGCTGTCCTCGATCGGCTTGGTCACCTGCTCCTCGACGATCTCGGGAGAGGCACCGGGGAAGGGAGCGACGACGAACGCCCCCGGGAACGACAACGACGGCAGCAACTGCTGCTTCAGCGAGGGGATCGCGAAGGCGCCGAAGGCGCTGAGCACTACCGCGATCATAATCACGAGGCTGCGGTTGGCTAGGCTCAACCTGGCCAGGACGGTCACGGGGGCGGGGCTCCTCAAGGAATGGGCGTATCAGGGTAAATTTTCGCCCCACACTAACACTTCGCGTGTTACGAACATTTAGCCTCCTGATAACCTTCTCAGGAAAGGCCGAGAGGTGAGAGTGATCGACGAACGCGAAGAGCTGATCAGCCGGATCGGCGAGGTACAACGCGAGCTGAGCCGGGTCTTCGTCCACGACCGCTCCCTGCCCCTGCTCGCCTCCAGCCTCACCATGCGCCAACTCAAGGTCGTGGTCATCCTCGCGACCATCGGCTCCGCCGCCGGCCAGGACCTCGCCCACCACCTCGGAGTCGGCCTCGGCACCGTCACCGGCCTCGTCGACCGCCTCATCGCCCACGGCCTCGTCACCCGCAGAGAAGACCCCCACGACCGCCGCGTCCGCCGCGTCGAACTCACCCCGCGCGGCATCGAACTCACCGAGGAGATCTCCAACGCCGGGCTCGACGGCCTACGCCGCGTCCTGGAACGCCTCGACCTCGAAACGCTCCGCATGGCCGAACACGTGACCATCAAACTCGTCGAAGCCGCCCGCGCCATAAACGAAGAGAACGCCGACTGCCGCCACCCAAAGGTGGGATGATAGGTTCGCCGTCGTGTCACGCTACCTCGACGGCATGTTCTCCCTCACCGGCAAGACCGCCCTCGTCACCGGCGGCTCCTCCGGAATCGGCTACGCCATCGCCGAAGCCCTCGGCCGCGCCGGCGCACGCATCATCATCGTCGCCCGCCGCCACCCCGAACTCGCCACCGCCACCGCCGCCCTCCACACCCACGGCGTCGACGCCACCCCCATCAGCGCCGACCTCGGCGACCGCGACGCCCTCACCCGCCTCTGCGAAGAAGCCCCCACCCACTACGGCGACATCGACATCCTCGTCAACGACGCCGCCAACAACATCCGCCGCCCCATGAACGACCTCACCATCCACGACTACGAACAGACCATCGCCGTCAACCTCACCGCCCCCTACCTCCTCGGCCAGCACTTCGGCCCGCGCATGGCCCAACGCGGCTGGGGCCGCATCATCAACATCGGCTCCCAGCAATCCATCAGCGCCTTCGGCGACAGCGGCGCCTACGGCATCGCCAAAGCCGCACTGGCCGGCCTCACCCGCTCCCAAGCCGAAGCCTGGTCACCACACGGAGTCTGCGCCAACACCCTGCTCCCCGGCTTCGTACTCACCCCGCTCACCGCCGCCGCCCAAGCCGTCCCCGGCCGCACCGAGCAACTCGCCGCCCGCTCCATGACCGGCCGCAACGCCCTCCCCGCCGACTACGCCGGAGCCGCCGTCTTCCTCGCCGGCCCCGCCAGCGCCTACCTCACCGGCCAGGCCATCTGCGTCGACGGCGGCTTCTCCGTCCACTGACCCCACCACCAAGTAAGATCCACACGAGTACGGCGACCCCAAACGCGCCAAACCACCCCCCGGGGGCCAAGTGACACCGCACGCCACCCTGCGCCGCGCTCGGATCGCCGTCTGCTTCTTCTTCATCCTCCTCGGCGTCGTCTCCGGCATCTGGGCCGCCCGCATCCCCGCCATCAAGGAAACCCTCCACCTCTCCGACGGCCAGCTCAGCTACGGCCTGCTCGCCCTCGCCGCCGGCCTCGTCACCGGCATGCGCGCCGCAGGCCGCCTCACCGACCGGCTCGGCAGCCCCCGCGTCATGGTCCCCGCCGGAGCCGGCGTCGCCCTCGCCCTCATCGTCCCCGGCTACGCCCCCACCCTCCCCGCACTCATCGCCGCCCTCTTCGTCCTCGGCCTCATCAACGCCTCCCTCGACGTGTCCATGAACTCCCACGGCGTCGAAGTCGAACGCGCCTACCAGCGCCCCCTCATGTCCTCCTTCCACGGCATGTTCAGCATCGGCGGCCTCCTCGGCGCCGGACTCGGCGGCCTCACCGCCTGGCTCGGCATCCCACCCGGGCCCGCGTTCGCCGCCACCGGCATCCCCCTGGCCCTGCTCGCCGTACTCGCCCGGCCCCACCTGCTCCCCCGCACCGCCGCCCCCCACCCCACCACCGGCTCCCGGCGCCGCGCCCCCTGGTCCAGCCGGATCGTCTTCATGGGCGTCGTCGCCTTCGCCGGACTCGTCGGCGAAGGCGCGGCCAACGACTGGACCGCCGTCTACCTGCAGTTCGACCTCGGTGCCTCACCCGGAGCCGCCGCCGCCGGGTTCGCCGTCTTCTCCACCACCATGACCATCGGACGCTTCGCCGGCGACACCCTGGCCACCCGCTACGGGCCGGTCAGACTCGTCCGCTGGTCCGGACTGATCGCCGCCGCCGGACTCGCCGGCGGACTCCTGTCGGAGAACATCGCCCTGGCCACCGCCGGGATCGGCCTGTTCGGACTCGGCCTGGCCACCATCGTCCCCCAGGTCTTCTCCGCCGCCGGCAACCACGACCCGGCCCGCGCCGGAGAAGCGATCGCCCAGGTCGCCATGGTCGGCTATACCGGCCTGGTCCTCGGCCCCGCCATCATCGGCGGCGCCGCCGAACTCACCGGCCTGCCCGCCGCCCTCGCCATCCCCGCCGTCCTCGCTGCCTTCATGGCCGCCTCCGCAGGAGCCCTGCGCCCACCCCGCCAGGACGCCCCTTCCGCACGCCCCGACGACGACCGCTGAATCAGCGCAGTGCTTCGCGCCGGCTACGACGACGACGCCACCGCTGAAGAATCACCACAGGTCAGCGGTAGATTCGCTGGATTCCGCGATTGCCACCGGAACCCCTGCTGACCGTCGGCGATGGTCCTCTTGTAGAGAGTTAGCTTGTTGTGTTCTGGATTTACGGAGTTGATCGTCCAAAATCACCGCCTTTACAAAGTAAATAACATGCTCGACGGGCTTATGACTCGCTCAGCCAGGGCGACACCGCGGCCCGCCCGTCCTGGGTGCGGCGCAACCCCGCTACGCCGTACGAGCAGCTCGCAGCGCTCTACCGGCGGGCGTGCCGGCTGAAATATCGGACACTCCTAGTGTGGTGTCTCGTTATTAGCCGGTGATTGATGCGAGTGCGACCGGCCTTCGTGCAGGGGTCTGTGCGGCATGCCAGAACCGGAAGGGCGACCAGCAGGGAACCCGCAGTTATCCGAGGCGCCGTAGCGCTGTCTCGATGGCGACCTCGACCCGGGAAGTCATGGCGGGCACATCGACGGGACGGCGCCCAGCGACCTGACTACGGATCCACTTCGGCCCGCTATCGTCATAGTGCAGCAGGGCATACAGGTCCCACCACGGATCGAGAGTCACCCCGGCGATCGACTCATAGAGCGACCGAAGCTGCTCCGACCACTCGGGCGAGTAGAGCGCCGCCAAGTATCGCCGACAGTGCCCGACGTCAATCGCGCGCGCCCCCCGATGGATGGAGTTCCAGTCGGTCAGTCCAGTAATCCTCCCGCGCGACCACAGCATGTTGACAGGCAGGAGATCGCAGTGCAGAAAGACGGCAGTGTCCTTTGGCGGCGGCGCCGCCATGACACCAAACGCCGCCTTCCACACAGCCGGCTTCTGTGCGTCGACCGGCACCTGAAACCCGTCTAGAGGAGCGATCCAAGAATCCGTCCAAGGTCTGAACATCTTCGCGGGGAGATCGAGGGAATGCAGCAATACAGCAATCTCCGCGATCCTCGTCATCCACGACCGAGGTTCCGCCGGATTGAGGTGAACATGCCCCTGCAACCGTGTCATCAGCAACGATGGCGCGCCCCCCGTCGAAGCACCAGCAACATCAGTAGCCAGGATGCTCGGAACTGGAGTTATCTTGGGTTCTTAGCCTCTTCTTGCAGGCCAGAGCGTTATGATCTTGTCAGGCACGTAAGGCATGTTGGCTGGCGTTGCAGGCATGTGCTCCGTGGCGATGCCCATGCCTGCGCCGGGACCGGCCGTGTCAGCGCGGCACCGGCCGGGCATCAGAGCGGTCCGCGACCATTACGACCATGAACGGTTCAGTGATTGCGGCCGCGCTGGCCTTCACGAGCGGCGTCACCTGGGTCGCGACGGTGGCCGTTCCCTGGCCGCTGGCGGGCAGCATGGTGGCAGGTGTGCTGCTGGCGACCGGGGTGACAAACGTGCTCACGACGGGTGCGGTCCTGCGTCCCGCTCTGGTGCCGCTGCTGCGGACCCGCGAGTGACGCTGCCGCCGGGCACTCTGGCCGGCGCGGCTTGAGCGCCGTCCTGGTCTTCGCCGAGGCGGAGTTGCTCGGCGTCCAGCCGGGCCTGCAGGAGGCGCAGGACGATGTCGTCGATGTGCCGGCGATCGCGGAGCCGGATCAGGGTGGCGCGCTGCACCTGGAGCAGGGCGAGCCGCAGCCGCCGCTCGTGCTCGGCCGCCTCCGCCTGGCCGTGGCGTTCGGGGTCCGCGAGGTCGCGGGTGAGCGCGTCGGCGATGGCGGCGGGGGTGCCGAGGCGGGCGACCTGCTCGGGTAGTGCGCTCACGGCCGCGCGGGTGATCTCGCGTACGGCCAGGCGCTCCTCCCGGGCCTGGGTGGGGTCGGCGGGCAGGTGGGCCCAGCGGATGAGGGCGGGCAGCGGCGGCCCGAGCAGGACCAGGCTGATCAGGATGACGATGGTGGTGACGAACACGATGGCGTCGCGGTCCTGGACGGGCAGCCCTTGCGCGGTGAGGGCGGGCACGGACAGGGCCGCGGCCAGGGAGATGGCGCCGCGCATGCCGGCCCAGGCGAGCGGCAGCCGGTGCCGGGCCGCGATGCGGCGTACGCGCTGGCTGGGCCGCCGGTCGAGGAGCCGTACCAGGTAGGGGACGGTGTAGAACCACAGCAGCCGCACACCGATGACGACGGCGCTCACCGCCAGGGCGAGCAAAAGCGCCTGCGGCAGCGCAAAGGATGACAGGCCGCGCACCGCGGCCGGGAGCTGCATGCCGACCAGGACGATCAGCGCTCCGTTGAGCAGGAACGTGGTGACCTCCCAGAAGGAGACGGCCTGCAGCCGGGCGGCCGGCGGGATGAGCCGGGGGCCGGCCTGGCTGAGGGCCAGGCCGCAGGTGACGACCGCCAGAACGCCGGAGGCGTGCAGGAGTTCGGCGGGCAGGAAGGCGGCGTAGGGGCTCAGGACGCTCAGGCCGCTGTTGAGCATGGGGTCGCGCCAGCGGCGTCGGATGAGGACGATGACCCCGGCGGCGGCGAGCCCGGCCGCGACGCCGCCCACGTAGGAGACGGTGACGCGCAGCGCGGTGCCGCTCCAGGAGAACGGCACGCCCTCCACGGCCGCTTCGAGCGCGACCGCGAGCAGCACCAGCGCGGTGGCGTCGTTGATCAGGGACTCGGCGCGCAGCATGGTGACGGTGCGGCGGGGCAGGCCACCGGCCACCGCCGCCACGGCCACCGCGTCGGTGGGGCCGAGCACGGCGCCCAGCACGAACGCCAGGGGCCAGGACAGACCGGCCGCGTGGGCCAGGACCGCCACCGCGGCGGTGGTGAGCACGACCAGGCCGGTGGCCTGCAGGGTGATGGAGCGCAGGTTGGCCCGGATCTCGCGCAGCGAGGTCGTCAGGGACTCGTAGTACAGCAGGGCCGGCAGGAAGATGAACAGCACGGCCTCGGGCGGCAGCGGGATGTCGCCGAAGCGGGGCAGCAGCCCGATCAGGACCCCGCCGGCCAGCAGCAGCATGGGCTCGCTGAGTCGGAATCTCCTGGCGAGCCAGGTCAGGGCCAGCACGGCCGTCACCACGACAACCACGATCTCGATGCTTCGGTGGCTCATCGGGGTTTCCTCAATGGGTTGTCACTGGAGGGGCACAAGGCGAATGAGGCGGCCGGGGGCGGCGTCCTCGACGTACCAGACGGTGCCGTCGCCGGCCACGGCGACGTCCCGGATGCGGCTGCCCTGTCCCAGCACTCGGCTTCGCGGGCGCGGCCGACGGCGTGGATGGTGACGCGGACCAGGGACTCGGAGACCAGGCCGGTGGCCTCGGAGGAGGTCAGGCCGAAGACGGCGTCGATGCTGACGCCGATGCCGAGGTCACGGGCGGCGCGGGCGAGGTGCTCGCCGTAGGCGAGGCCGGGGCCGGCGACCTCGCCGGTGGCCAGGGCGGCTAGGCGCAGGGTGAGTAGGGGATTGCCGGCGACGTGGGTGTCGTGCAGGCGGGTCAGGTCTGCGGCCCATTGGCCGTCCCAGTCGCCGAAGTGGGGGCGCATGGAGGCGTGCACGCCGCGGATGCCGGTATCGGCCAGCGCGCGGATGGCGGCGTCGGAGTGGGCGGCGGTGCGGGAGTTGTGGGAGAAGTCGAGCATGGTGGTGATGCCGCTGTCGATGGCGGTCAGCGCGGCCAGGCGGGTGCCGACGTACATGTCCCGCGGCTGGTAGGCGGGGGCGATGCCGGCCAGGGTGGAGGTGACGTACTCGCCGAGGTCGTTGACGTCCGGCATGATGCGGCGCAGTTGCGCCTCCCAGGCGTGGCGGTGGTGTCGACGAAGCCGGGGGCTAGGACGGCGCCGGTGACGTCGATGACCAGCGTGTCGCCGGCGGGCAGGTCCACGCCGACGGCGGCGATCCGGTCGCCTTCGATCAGCAGGTCGGCGCGGGGCAGGACGCCCAGCTCCGGGTCCATGGTGACGACGGCGGCTCCGGTGAGCAGGATGCGGCGGCCGGGGCGGCGCAGCTCGTCCAGGGTGGGGGTCATGGTGTTGTCTCCTTCAGGGCTGGGTGAGGTACTGCCACTTGGTCATGCGGTGGCGCAGGTCGACGGTGGTGGCGTTGGCGGAGAAGGTGCCGTCGCCGCGGTGGTGGAACTCGCCCGCGCCGCGCCGGCCCGGGTCGATCCAGGCCCGCTCGGCGCGCAGGATCCACAGGTGGTGGTCGCCGGCGAGCCGGTCGTCGGCCACCGTGCACTCGAGGTTGGCGAAGCACTCGGCCACAAGCGGCGCGTCCACGGTGGCGGCGGGCACGGGCGTGAAGCCGAAGCGGCGCCACTTGTCGGTGTCGCGGCCGGAGGTGTTGCCGACGTCGACCACCTGCTCGGCCAGGTCGACGGACGGGATCGCCAGCACGCACTGCCCGCTCTCGCGCAGGGTGGCGTGACTGTGGTCCCACGGGCCGACGATGAGGCCGATGAGCGGCGGCTCGTGCGAGACGGGCATGTTGAACCCGTTGGTCATCAGGTTGGCCCGGCGGCCGTCGAAGGTGGACACGAGCAGGACGGGCCCGGGTTCGATGAGCCGGTACACGTGCTCCAGCGGGTAGGGGATGAATCCGGCGGGATCTATGAGGTGCTCCTTGGTCCGGCCCGGCCCGGCTCCTCGTGCGGGAGCCGGGCGGGAGGCGGGGTCAGACGGCCTGCGCGGTGGGCAGGATGGTGATCTCGGTGAGGTTGACGTGGCGGGGCGAGGCGGCGATGAACGCCACCGTCTCGGCCACGTCCGCCGACCGCAGCGGGTCGATCTCGGTGAGCAGCCCCTTCATCAGGGCGCTGGCGTCGGGGTCGGTGACGTGGCTGGGCAGCTCGGTGTCCACCATGCCGGGCTCGATCGTGGCCACCCGGACGTTGTTGGGCCCGAGTTCGACGCGCAGCAGCCGGGTGAGGTGGCTGATGTAGGCCTTGGTGCCGGAGTAGACGGAGAACTTCTCCAGGATCCGGGTCGCCGCGATCGAGGAGGTGGTGATCAGGTCGGCGGGGCGGCCCGCTTCGGCGGCGGCCGTCAGGTGCGGCAGGAAGGCGCCGATGACGTTCATGACGCCGGTGACGTTCAGGTCGATCTGGCGCTGCCAGTCGTCCTGCTTCAGGTCGGTGATCGGCGAGATGAGCTGGACGCCGGCGTTGTTGACGACCAGGTCGGCGGTGCCGAGCCGCTCGGCCACCTCGGCCGCGGCGTCGTTGACGGAATCGCGGCCGGTGACGTCCACGGGTATGGCGATCGCGGTGCCGCCGGCGGCCTGGACGGTGGCGACCAGGTCGTCGAGCCGCTCCTTGCGCCGGGCCATGAAGGCGACCTTGGCGCCGAGTTCGGCCAGGCGCAGGGCGGTGGCGGCGCCGATGCCGCTAGACGCGCCGGTGATCACGGCGACGCGGCTGGCGAGCGGGGTTCCGGTGAGCATGGTCATGACAGAGTCCTCCTGAGGATGAGTGCGATCAGTTCTGTGCGGACGGCGAGGTCACTCATGTCCGCCGCTTGCGGGAAAGTCGGCCGCGCGGGTGGTGGCTTCCCACGCTTCGAACTCCGCGCGGAGGGCCGAGAGCTTGGCCATCGCCGTGTCGTACGCCTCGTTGCCGAGCAACAGGTGCAGCGGCGGCCTGGGTGAGTGCATGGCGGCCACCACGGCGCGGGCCGCACGGTCGGGATCGCGCGCCTGGCAGCCGATCGAGGCGTGGTACGCGCGCCGGGCCGCGTCGGCGGTCGCGTCGTAGTCGTCGATGACGACGGGAGACTCCTGGGAGGAGCCGGCCCATGCGGTGCGGAAGGCGCTGGGCTCAACCAGCATGACCCTGATGCCCAAGGGTTCGACCTCGCGCTGCAGGTTCTCGGAAAGCCCTTCCACGGCGAACTTCGTGGCCGAGTAGTAGCCGACTGCGGTGAACCCGACCAGCCCGCCGATGGAGGTCAGGTTGACGATGAACTCCTTCCCGCGCCGGCGCATGCCGGGCAGGACGGCGCGGATCGTCCGGGAGACGCCGTGGAAGTTGATGTAGAACAGTCGCCGCACGGCGGCTTCCTCGCTCTCCTCGAGGGCGGCGAAGTAGCCGATGCCGGCGTTGTTGACCGGCACGTCGATGCCGCCGAAACGCTCCTCGGCCCGCTCAACGGCGGCGTGCACGCTGCCGGGGTCGGTGACGTCGAGGGGCAGGATGAGGGCGTCGCCGCGCTCGCCCAGATCACTGATCTGGCCGGTGTCCGGGCGGTCACCGCTACGCGGTGACCGGTGTTGAGAAGGTGCTCGGCCAGGCTGCGGCCGAACCCGGTCGAGCAGCCCGTGACGAGCCAGGTGTCGTAGTCCCTGCTCATGTCCTGTCCCGTTCAGGCGGCGTCGTCGTGGGCGGTGGCGGCGGACTTCTCCCGCCACGGGGCCACGTCCTGCTCGATCTGGTCCAGCTTGACCCGCAGCCGCTCCAGGGTGTCCGGGCCCAGGTACAGGTGCGTGGGCAGGCTGTCCTGGCAGGTGACCTCGTAGATCAGGGCCGCGCCCTTGACCGGGTCGCCGAGCTGGGTGTGGTTGGCGGTGCCCGCCCAGTCGAGGGTGACGTGGGCCGGGGTGCCGTCGTAGGCGTCGATCCGGGCGGCGGCGACGGACAGGGAGCTGGCGTCGAGGAAGTCGGTGCGCAGCACGCCCGGCTCGACCACCATCGACTGGATGCCGAACGGCGCCAGTTCCTGCGACAGCGCCTCGCTGATGCCCGCCACCGCGAACTTCGAGGCGGAGTACATGCTCACCCCGGGCTCGCCCTCGAACCCGGACCGCGAGCCGATGTGCACCAGCTTGCCGGAGCCCTGGCGGCGCATCACGGGCAGCACGGCGCGAGTCATGTCGATGAGAGCGAAGACGTTCAGGTCGAACAGGGAGCGCGCCTCGGCGTCGCTGATCTCCTCCAACGCCCCGAGCAGGCCACGGCCGGCGTTGTTGACCAGCACGTCGATCCGGCCGAACCGATCGACGGCGGCCTGCACGGCGGCTGGAATGGCTGCGCTGTCGGTGACGTCCAGGGCGAGGGTGAGCACATTGCCGGCCTTGGCGAGGTCGTCCGGAACCCGGGCCGGGTTGCGGACCGCGATGACGACGTTGTCGCCCTGGGCGAGGGCGGTGCGGGCGATCTCGGCGCCCAGCCCGCGGGATGCTCCGGTGATGAACCAGGTGGCCATGACGGTGTCCTTCGCTTCCGTTCCGATTGACTGACATTTAGGAGTTTGCCCAGGTCAGCCGGGCGGAAGAAGGTCGCGAAATTCCTGGGAGTGTCATACCTAGGAACCGGGCCGTGCGGCGGATCGGCTGCGCACAAGAAGAGGCTGGGGCATGGCCCCGGCCTCTTGCATGGTCGTGTAAGAGATAACTCTTGGGTTCCTTGAGGTCCCTATGGCTTGACTAGTTCCTGGACCTGCACCTTCTGCTTGGGACTCCTGGAGTTTCCGAAGTTGACGAGACTTCAGAGATTCTGAAGGTCTATCGTTCTCCTCGATCGTCTGACATCGCCGATGAAGGCGAGGAGGCGCGAGTTGAGCCTGTCCGTCGTGCGAGACCTCCGTGAGGCGCGTGCCCCGGTCGGCCCTGAAGAGCTGGTTGAGTTCGAGACCGACGTGCTGGCCGGGTTCGTGCTCGCGCGTGCGGCTGCTGGCCTGTCAGACGCCACGATCAGCTCTGAGGTGATCCACATCGAGCAGGTCCGGGCATGGCTCGGCCGACCGTTGTGGTCGATGGAACCGGCCGACGCCGACGCCGAAGAACCTTCAGTTCGCGTGAACTCTGGGCCTTCTCGGCCTCGAACTCCCGAAGCTACGGCCAGGGGCGAAGTAGCAGCTTGACCGCAGGTCGCAGCGGCGTTGCAGGAGGAGTATTTGCTGCACTGATCGTGTTGCCGCATCCGATGGACTCCGTGAGGAGTCCCCGCAGGACCGCCTGGCGACCCTGAAGTGGTACGGCGTCACCGCCATCGATTCACCAGGTGCCGGCCGTGTCGTCGTGTCAGTCGGCTCGTGCTGTCAGTGCCTGATCCGCGTCCTGCATCGCCTTGGACAGCGCGTCGTCGGCGCGGGCGCGCAACCGTTCGAACGCCTGCGCGGTGGGTGAGGCGGGCTCGGCCTGATAGACGACGAGTTGCTGGTGCGGCGCCCCGTTGACGGTGAAGGCCGAGAACAGGATGTGCAGGTCTCCCACGACCGGATGGCGCAGGTGCTTGCCTTCCTGGGTCTTGGGTTTGACGTCGTGGCGGCCCCACAGCTCGGCGAACTCGTCACTGGCGGTTGACAGGTCCGCTACGACCTCGGCGATGCGCGAATTGTCGGGGTCATGGCCGTAGGCGGCGCGGATCTCCGCCACGCATGAGTGCGCCGCCCGTTCCCACTCCTGGTAGAACTCCCGTCCGGCCGGGTCGGCGAACACCATGCGGGCCAGGTTGTCGGGCGGGTGGAAGCCCTCGTGCAGGGCGGCGGCCATGGGGTTGCAGGCCAGGATGTCCAGCGCGGGGCCATGTGCGAAGGCGGGCGAGGTGGACCAGCCGTCCATGAGCTGCAGCAGTTGCGGGTTGACGGTGGTGTCCCGCGCGCGCCGCCAGGTGCGCGACTCCGGTGGCTGGACCAGCCGCCACAGGTGCTCGGTGGCGGCCTCGTCCAGGCGCAGGGCCCGCGCCACCGCGTCGACGACCTGCGGGGAGGGGCTGGACTCGCGGCCCTGTTCCAGTCGCACGTAGTAGTCGCTGCTCATGCCGGCCAGCATCGCCACCTCTTCACGGCGCAGGCCTTTGACCCGGCGGCGGCCGTACTCAGGCAGGCCGATGTCCTGCGGCTTGAGAGCTCCACGGCGGGCGCGCAGGAAGTCGCCCAGCGGGGTCCCGGTCATGCCGTCTCCTCGGCCGGGCTCTCGATCGGCGCGGCCTGCATGACCATGGCGAGCGGGCTCGTGCGGGCTGTCATGTCCGTCCTTTCAACGTGCGGAACCGTCAGAAGGTGATGGTCACCTTTCCCTGGCTGTGCTCGCGTGGCCAAGTCGATGAGCGCCTGGCGGGCGTCGGCGAAGTCGTAGGTGGCGCCGATCACGATCCGCAGGGCGCCCCGTGCCGCCTGCTCGGCGAGCGCGTCCAGCCGTCCCGGCACGGGCGCGGTGCCAGCGTAGATGGCCTGCACGCCGCGGGCGAAGCTGGACGGGCCGCCGAGCGGGGACACCAGCCGGCCACCCGTTCGTGCTGCGTCGGCGCTGCGTTCGAGTCGGGGCCCGGCGTTGGCGAGGTCGATCACGACGTCGGCGCCGTCCTGGACCAGGTTCAGCAGTTGAGGCGCGACCTCCGCCGCGGTGTGGTCGATCACCGCGTCGGCGCCGAGGCCGCGCAGGAGAGCGAACTGCGTGGCGCGGCCGGTGGCGATGACGCGCGCTCCGGCCTGCGTGGCCAGTTGCACGGCGTAGAAGCCGAGGCCGCCGGCGGCGCCGACGATGAGAACGGTCATGCCCGGGCCGAGCACGGCAGCCTCGATGAGAGAACGATGGCTGTCAGCGCGCCCGTCGGCAGCGCCGCCGCCCGCTGCGGGTCGAGGCCGTCGGGCCGTCGCGCGCTGGCGGGCCCGGAGTCGACGATGACGTATTCGGCCAGCGCGCCGGAGCGGACGCCGTTCCAGACCAGGACGGGCTCGCCGACCGCGAACCGCGTGGCCCCCTCGCCCACCCGGGTCACCACGCCCGTGATGTCGACGCCCGGCACGAACGGGTGCGCGACCGGGTGGCTCCACGCATCGCGCCCGTGACCAGCTTGACGTCGATCGTGTTCAGCCCCGCGGCCTCGGCGCGGATGAGCACCTGTCCCGGCCCTGGCACGGGAACGGGCACATCGGCGTAGGACAGCTCCTTCACAGGCCCGTACGCGCGGGAGACCAGCGCCCTCACCTGCTGCTCCTGTCCATCGCCGTCACCGCTACAGCCTCTCTGACCAGGGACGATGTCGGCATCGGCGAGAATTACTCATATAGACATGAACGCCGCATTCGTTGAATAACTTCCGCCGAGGCGGGCGGCGAGCGCACCCTGCCATCCTCATCTCCCGATCCACCCCTGTTGGGAGGCCCCCATGTCCGGTGATGTCCGCGGCCTCACGCCCCGATGGCGACGCCCGGCAAAAGGACCCTTTGTGATGAACGGAGACGTGCGCGTGCCCCGAGCAGTCAGATTCAGCCGCTACGGCGGCCCAGAGGTGCTGGAGGTCGTCCACGTGCCCCGGCCGTCGCCGGGCCCGGGCCAGGTGCTGGTCCGGGTGAACGTCGCCCCCGTCAACCCTGGCGGCCCGCGGGGAGACGTCTGAGGTCCCCATCAGGTGGCCAGCGTGCCCAGCAGGGCTAGGGCTTGGGCCGAGGGCGAGTCCGGCTCGGCCGGGTGGGCGATGAGCCGCAGGCCGGGCCGGCTGGCGATGGGGAAGATCTCGGTGCGCAGGTGCAGGTCGCCGACGTCGGGGTGATGGAAGCGGGTACCGGGCGTGAGCGTGCCGCGCGGCTCGGGGGCCGCCCACAACAGGCAGAAGTCGTGGCTGGCGATGGCCAGCTCGCCGACGAGTTCACGCAGCTGGTGCTGGTCCGGGGTCTGACGGGCCGCTCGCCGCAGGTCGTGGACGGCTGCCCGTGCGGTGCTGGTCCAGTCGCGGAAGAACTGCCGTCCTGCCGGGTCGAGGAAGATCATGCGCAGCAGGTTGTCGTCGAGGACGAAGCGGTTGTGCAGCACGTTCGCCAGCGGGTTGCGGACCAGCACGTCGCCGGACCAGCCCAGGATGAAGGCCGGGGCCACCGTCCAGTCGTTGAGCAGGGCCAGTACCTCGGGTGCGACGCGCTCGACGCGGCCGGGCCGGCGGCGGGCGGCGGTGGGCCGGGCCAGCCGATACAGCTCCACCAGGGCGTGCTCGTCCAGGCGCAGCGCCTGGGCCAGGCTTTCCACGGTCTGGCGGGTGGGGTGCTCGCGCCCCTGTTCGAGCCTGGCGTAGTAGCCGACGCTGAGGCCGGCCAGGTGGGCGACCTCGTCGCGGCGCAGCCCGGGAACCTGCCGGCGGTCGTCCGCGGGCAGCCCGGCATGCTCGGGCCGCACGAGCGCGCGGCGCTCTCGCAGAAACCTCCCCAGCGAGTCGTTGCGATCACTGTCCATGACATCTGAGGTTAGGCAACGGCTGGACCGGCTGCCTGGGTGCATCACTCCCATGTTGAACGACCCAGGTTGACCGGCGCGGCCGCGCCGGTCAGGTGCCGAGGTCGAGCTCCCGCAGCTGGCGGCGGGAGCCGATGCCGAGTTTGCGGTAGATGTTGCGCAGGTGGTTGTCGATTGTGCGCGGGCTGAGGAACAGGTCGGCGGCCACTTCGCGGGAGGTTCTGCCGGTGGCCACGAGTCGGGCGATATGGGCCTCCTGCGAGGTCAGGGCGTCCAGAGGGGAGCTGGCGGAGCTGACCGGCCGATCCCCGAGGTCGCGTAGCACCCGGGCGGCGCGGGTGGCGAACGCGGCGGCGCCCATGCGGTCGAACATGCGATGGGCCTCACGCAGGCTCACGCGTGCCTGCGCCCGCGCGCCGGAACGGGAGAGCAGAACGTCCCGCCCTCCGGCCGGAGGGCGGGACGTTCTGCTCCTTGGTGAAGCCGCGGGTCAGCACCGGCATGAGGCGTGCCGGTTGCCGGCTCAGCAGTGCTTGCTCAGCGACATGCGCTTGATGAGCGGGTACTTGGCGGCGTCGAATCGGCCGGAGGCGAACCACCGGTATCGCTGGGTACGGCTGGGCAGGTTCTTGACGAACTTGGCCCGGTCCGCGGGGTCCTGGATGTTGGCGTTGGTCAGTGAGCCGAGCACGGCGCCGTTGGCGTCCTTGACTCGCGCCCACATCAGCCAGGCGTCGTTGTTGCCGCCGCTGGTGACCGTGGCGTCGAACGTCGCCGTGCCGTCCGGGTACAGGGTCCATCGCGCGCCTTCGAACATCGTGCAGTCGCCCGTCGTCATCGTCTTCCAGGTGAAGGTCTTGGAGGCGAGCGCGTGGGCCGTCCCGGCAGCCGGGAGTGACAGCCCCGCGGTGAGGGCCACCGCGGCCAGGGCCGCGGCCACGAGCGTGTGGATTCTACGCATGAGACTTTCCTTTTCTTCTAAGGGGATTTTTGGACATAAGTCACCCCGCGCGGTGTGCGCGGAAGTGCGTAGAGCCGTAGACAGATACAGCCGGGTCACCGGATGGCACCGAACCCCTGTGGCTCGTAGTCGTCGTCGCCCGTCCTGGCCAGGGTGAACGCGGCGGCGGCGAAGCCGAGGGCGGTCAGTCCCCAGGCGGCGCCGTCCAGGAACTTGGGGGCTTCACTCCGCTGGTAAAGGAGGAAGGGTGCTGTGTGGTCATGGCGTTAACGATGGCCGTTGCTGGGGGGTCGTTCACGGGTGGTGGCCCGCCGATCGGGTCCGGGTTTTCCCGGAGTGCGGGCTCCTGGATGACGTGGTTGCCGCAAGCCGCGTACACACGCGACCATTCGGTCATGGCCATCGATGCCGGGCGGGCCGGCGTACTTCGCGTGTCGGGCTGGATCGCCGGTGTCCTGGGCGCGTTGCTCGGGATACTCGCCCTGTTGCTGGCCATGGCCAATGGTGTCGCCGGTGTCGTGTCGGCCGTGGGCGTGGCGGGCGGTTCCTGCGTCAGCGTGTTGTGCGCGGTCATCATCGATCACAAACCCGCCAATCGGGCCGCCTGGGCGCTGCTGGCAGGTGGGTGGCTGCTGGTCTCCGGCAGCCTCGCCTACACCTGGGCCGCTCTGCAGGCGCAGACGGGCTCCGTATCGCCTGCGGCCTTGGCGGCGGCTTTCGCCGTGGACACCCTGGCGGGGGAGGCGCTGCCGCTGTTCCTGCTGCTGTTTCCCACCGGCGACCTGCCCTCAAAGCGGTGGCGGCCCGTCCTTGCGCTCTACCTGGTCGGCTGGGCGGCAGCGGGTGCGGCCGCCGCCGTGGTGGTCTGGCCGTCGCGCGAGGCGGTCATCGCCGAGTACGTCGGCGGGCGCGTCGACACGCTGCCCCAGCGGCTGGCCGCGCCGGAGGCGGTCAGCGCCGCGGCCGACCTGTTCGGCATGCTGTTCCTGCTCGTGGGTATCGCCGCGGTGGTGCTGCGTCTGCGCCGGGCCCGGGGAATCGAACGCACGCAGCTGTTGTGGGCGGCATGGGGCCTGGGCATCACGGTAACGATCATGATGGCGGCCGCTCTGGTGTCGGGACCGGTAAAAACGGTCCTGGCGGTGCTCGCGCCTTTGCCGTTCTACGCCGCCATCACCGTGGCCATGCGCCGCCACCAGTTGTTCGACGTACAACGGTTGATCAGCCGTACGGTCACCTACACCGCCATCACCGCGCTGCTGCTCGGCCTCTACACCCTGGTGGCGGTCGGGGTGGGCGCCATCACCGGGCAGCTGCGCTCCAGCTCCTCGATTGCCGTGGCGGCGGCGACCCTCGCGGTCGCAGCGGTGTTCCGCCCGGCCCTGCGTCTCGTGCGCGCGTTCGTGGACCGGCGCTTTGACCGGCGTACTTGGCTTGCCGTGCAGACCCTGGACGACTTCACGGGGCGGCTTCGCGCGGGCGCCGCCGCCCCGGCCGACCTGCTCGCCGCGTTACGCAAGGCCGTCGACGACCCCACGGTGCGCGTGGCCTGCGTTGACGACGGACAACTGATCGACCTGGACGGCAGCCCCGCCGACCTCGGCGATCCACAGCCTGGACGAGTGCGCAGGCAGGTGACCGCCGGGGGTTCGGTCGTGGCGATGGTCGAGCTTGACGCACGGCTCGCCGACGAGCCGCGCCTGGTCGAGGCCGCGCTGGCCGCCGCCGCTCTCCCGCTGGAGAACGCCGCCCTGCACGCCCGCGCCGCCGTCAGACTGGCCGATGTGCGCGCCTCACGCAGCCGTATCGTGGCCGCCGAAGACTCCCAACGGCGGCGCATCGAACGGGATCTGCACGACGGCGCCCAGCAGCGCCTGGTCGCGCTGGCCCTGCAGCTGCGCATCGCGCAACGCGAGCTGACCTCCACGAGTCACCGTGCCGCCACGGTGCTCGGCGAGGCGGTGGAGGAGTTACGCGCCACCGTCGATGAGCTGCGGGAGCTCACGCGCGGCATCCTGCCGCCCGTCCTCACCGACGAAGGGCTCGCCGTCGCGCTACGAACCGCCGCGGCCCGGCTACCACTCCGGGTGACCCTCGATGTCTCCGCGGAGCGCTTCCCGCCCACGATCGAGGCGACCTGCTGGTACGTGGCCTGCGAAGCCCTGGCCAACGCCGTCAAACACGCCTCGGCCGCCACGATCCAGCTCAGCCTGCGCCGCGCCGGCGACACCATCGTCTTGGACGTGCGCGATGACGGCGGGGGCGGCGCCGCGGTGGTGTCGGGCGGCGGGCTGCAGGGACTCAGCGACCGCGTGGCCGCCGTCGGTGGCCGGTTTGACGTGATCAGCCCGCAAGGGGCGGGCACACGAATCAAGGTGGAGCTGCCATGCGCGCCGTAATCGCCGACGACAGTGTTCTCCTGCGCGAAGGCATCGCCGGCCTGCTCGCCAACGCGGGCTTCGAGGTCGTCGCCACCGTCGGCACCGCCGACGCGCTCCTGCAAGCGGTCGGCGCCCACGAGCCCGACATCGCCATCGTCGACATCAGGATGCCGCCCACCCACACCGACGAAGGGCTGCGCGCGGCCATCCAGCTCCGTCACGATCACCCCGAACTGGCGATCCTGCTGCTGTCACAGTGGGTCCACGCAGGACAAGCCCTTGACCTGTTCCGCAACGGCGCGCGGCTCGGCTATCTCCTCAAGGACCGCGTCATCGACGTCGACGACTTCCTCGAGGCGCTGCGCCGCCTCGCCAAGGGCGGCACCGTCCTCGACCCCGACGTCGTCACCGCCCTGGTCGACGGGGTCAACCCTGGCCAGGGTGCGCTGCGGCGCCTCACCGACAGGGAGAGCCAAGTCCTGGCCCTCATGGCCGAAGGCCGCTCCAACAACGCCATCGCCGAACGGCTCTACCTCGGCCGTAAGACCGTCGAAACGCATGTCAACGCCATCTTCACCAAACTCGGCCTTGACCCCGCCAGCGACGACAACCGCCGCGTACTCGCCGTCCTCACCTGGCTACGCGCCGAACAATGAACGGGCCGGTGGACAAAGGCCAGGCTCTCCCGAGTTCCACCGTGGGGGGTCGTCCATGGCATCCAACCGGTCATGCGAAGTACGCCGGCCCGCCCGGCGTCGACGGCCATGACGGCTCTCCGCTCCCGAACATGCCCCCAGCCGCCAGGTAGGTCTTGATCGTGCTGTGGGGTCTTCGCTGGGGCGTCGGGATTAGACGGTTTCCCGACAGGCCGCAGACCGGCCCCAGAAAACCAGACAGCGAGGGATGAAATACCACGCTCGGCGGCCAATGTCGAGCGCTGATTGACGACAGGATTTTCCGACAGATAGAACGGGGCTCCGTCCTCCCCCCAGGAGCGCCAGTGCGGATCGTCTACTCCCGCTCGTCCACCGCGACCCAGTCCCTGCTCCGGCAACGGCACATCCTCACCGAGGCCGGGCTGCTGGTCCGAACCGAAGGCGTCGCCGAGGGCTTCCACCCGGCCGAAGGAGTGCTGCTGTTCGAGGATCCGGCCATCACCTCCAAGACCCCCGCACTGGAGCGGCCCGCGTTCGGTCGCATCGCCGCCGCGGCGCACCCCGGCGACACCTGTTGGTCACGGGCCGTCGCCGTGCCGATCGCGGCGGCAAGACCACGTAGCAGGCAGTACCTCATCGGATCCATGACTGGGAGGTTTCTGCATGACCGCGAGCGTCACCGGCGGACCCGCCGGCCGAGCTTGGCCGCCCGCCCCACTCACCCTGCCCGCGCATCTGCGGAAGCAGGAGCCGATCACGAAGGGGCGGCGCACGGCCTGGTGCTGGGGATGCTCGCCGGGCCGCTGCCCGGCATCTACGACCCCACCGGCCCGGGCCGCATCCTGTTCGGCTTCTTAGGTCGGGTCGCCCGGAGATGCGACTCCCCCGGGCGACCCGACCTAAAGGGAATTGACTTGAACCCAAGGGTCAGGGGCGGTCCCGTCGGTGGTGTCGAGGGGCCGCGTCATCATGGCCTGTCCGGACGTCCGGTCGCCGTCCACCGTGATTTCCGCACCGGTCATATACGAAGCCGCGTCAGAGATGAGGAAGGACACTGCCTCGCCGATCTCCTCCGGGGCGCCGATCCGGCCCAGCGGGGCCGACGGGAAGTTGCCCTCTCCCAGCTGCGCGTCACGCTCCATGGTCATCGGGGTGTAGATCACGCCCGGGTTCACGGCGTTGACTCGAATCCGATGGCGGCCCATTTCCGTCGCGGCGATCTTGGTCGGGCCGCGGACGCCCCACTTGGACGCCCCGTACCCCGCGACCCCAGGAAGCCCGATCAGTCCTGCAATGGAGGCGATGCTGACGATCGAGCCGCCGCCGGCCGCCCGCATCGCTTCGATGACCGCCTTCAGCCCGAGGAACACCCCGATCAGGTTGACTTTCAGCACCCGTTCGAACTGCTCCAGCGTCTCGCTCTCGAGAGGTGCCCCCACGGCGATCCCGGCGTTGTTGACCAGGCCGTCCACCCGGCCGTAGCGTGAAAATGTGAGACGCGGAGGTTGGTTTGCAAGGTGAGCACGGCAGCGGGGTGTTGGCAGCAACCGAACGCTCGTCGGCGTCAAGGCTGTTCGTTGCCCCGTTGTAACGGCCCCGCTACGCCGGTCTGAGCTGCCGATCCTTGGCGATCACCGACATTCTGCGGCGTCAAAAAGAATCTTCAGCAGGTCCTGCGATGCATCCCGCATGAGGTTGTGCCCGCTGTCCAGCGCGTGCGTCGCCCACGAGGAGTCCTCGCGTAGCCGCTGGTATACAGGGGTGAAGGGGGACTCGCCGTCCCACGCCGCCGCGTATACGTAGACCAGGCGCCGGATCTGTGCGAGATTGCCGGTGAGCCGGAGCGGCTGGAGCAGCGAGGCGAGCGGGTGGGGCGTGGCCCGGGCGTCGAAGAACGGCAGTGGTCGCACCGCGTACCCGCTCTCCACCACGTCCGCGTACCACTGCCGTTCTCGATCAGAGACCAGGCTCCAGCAGGAGTCACCGTTCTCCGGCACCATGGCGTCCAGGTACACCATGGCGGTCACGCGGTCGGGCATGCGGTCGGCGACCCCCGTGATCACCATTCCCCCGTAGCTGTGGCCGACCAGCACGGCGTCGTGGATGTTCTCGGCTTCCAGGACACCGGTCACGTCCTGGATGTGCGTGTCGAGGTTCACGGTGCCCTGCAGCAGGTGGGCGCGTTCGCTGAGCCCGGTCAGCGTCAGCGGGTAGACGCGGTCTCCGTGGTCGCGGAGCGGTTGGGTGAGTCCGTCGAAACACCAGCCACCGTGGCACATGCCGGGGATGAGGAGGTAGGTGGCCATTGCCGTGCTCCTTATCGTTTGTTGGACATTGGTCTCTTGGTGCGGGCGCCCGGGTCAGGCGTTCGTCTCGATGACACTCGGCTGGGACGCTGCGGAGAGGCGCGAGCGGCCCGCGATCGTGGCGATCAGAGCCGCCGCGGCGCACAGGGCCGCGGTCCACGCCAGGGTCGCGTTGGTCGAGGTGTGATCGGCGAGCAGTCCGGCTAGCCAGGGGCCGGCCGTCTGGCCGGCCGCGAACAGCATGGTGAAGACCGCCAGCGTGGCGGTCCAGTCGGCGGGTAGGGTGTTCGCCCTGATGAGCGTGGTGACGGCGGCGGGGACGCCCATGAACGTCGCCCCGTAGACGACCGCGGAGGCGAGGATGACCGGGGGTGCAGGCGCGGCCAGGGCCAGCGCCGCGCCGCCGGCCAGCAGGCCGAGCAGGATGGTCAGGGCCCGGGTGCCCGGCCAGCGTGCGATCGGGCGGCTCCACAACGCGGGTGCCGCCACGACGGCCAGTCCCAGAGCTGTCCAAGTCAGCACCACCTGCCCGAGCGGGGCGTGCCGATCGGCGAGGTAGGCGGACAGGAACGTGATGTAGGTGATGTACCCGGCGGCGAACAGCAGGTAGGCCAAGGCGATCCCCCACAGCGGGCGCACATGCGCCCGGCCGGCGCCGACGGCCGTCGCTTCCTCACGGGTATGGGCTGCGCGCCAGCTGATCAGCGTTGCCAGAGCGGCGGCGACGCTCAGGCCAAGCCAGGCAGGGCGCCAGTGCTCGGCCAGCGGCGGGATGGTGACGCCGCTGAAGACGATACCCAAGCCAGTGCCCGCGAAATAGATGGTGATGGGCGAGTCGGAGGCTGCGCGCATGGCTATGCGCGATGCGATCACACCACCGGTGATGAACACCGCGGCTCCCGCCACCCCGGCCGCGGCTCGCGTGGCCAGCAGCGCCAGGATGTGGTCGCTGGCGGCGGTGGCGGCCAGCGACACCGCGATGAGGATCATGCCCCAGCGGAAGGTGGCGGCGGCGCCCATCCGGCGGACGGCGACGGCGGTCAGCAGCGCGCCGAGCAGGTAGCCGAGCCCGTTGGCGGTGCTCATCGTCCCGGCTTCGGACAAGGTCCAGTGCAGATCGTCACGCATGGCCGGCAGGAGCAGCCCGTAGGCGAAGCGGGCCAGCCCGAGCGCCGAAGCGGTGCCGAGAGCCAACCGCAGCGCCTGCCACTGCGCCTGCCTCATGGGCACCGTGCCAGGAAGCTCAAGATCGTACGTGCCAGGGTCACGCGATGGTCTGACAACGCGTGGTCGGTCGCGAAGAGATGATGTTCGAGGTATCCGACGGGCTGCGCCTGGTACGCCGTGACGACCGGTTCGTGATGCACGTCATACGGGGTGACGGTGTCGAGGCCCGTGCCGATCAGGAGCACCGAGCGCTCCGCCAGCAGCGGCGCGAGCCCGGCCAGCCGCCACGAGTCGCCGGCCGCCTCCATCTCGCTGACCAGCGCCTCCCCGCTGGTGCCCCGGAGGGGACCCAGTTCGCCGGTGAACGCCTCGACATAACTCGCTCGGACACTCGGGTTGGCACGGCAGAGCGCCGCTACCGTACCGAAGTCGAACCCAGCCACCGAGGCGACCGCGGCGACGGACGGTTCGGTCGCCGCGGTCATCAACGCGGCGAAGCCGCCCATGCTATGGCCGATCAGCACCAACCGCCGCGGATCAAGCCGGTGGGCGGCTGCAAGCTCCTCATCGCGCAGGCCGGCTACGACTGCTGCCGTGTCCTCCAGCACGTGGCCCCACGACCACGAGCCGCCGACGCCCCACGAACCGCGATAGTGGAACACCAAGGACGCGTAGCCCGCACGGCGCAGCACTTGTGCGAGATCGAAATTGCGTTCGTTGCCGGGGAATCCGTGCAGCAGCACGACGACAGGGTGCGGCCCTCGGCCTGCAGGCACGTGCAACACACCGAGCAAGGACGCGCCCCCGCTGTCGAACGTCAGCGCCGGTGTGGTGGCCGGAAAGTCAGGGTCGCCCGGCGGGTCTGCGACCAACGAGTCAAACATGAAAGAACTCCCGAGATCGAACCGATCGGTATGATCAGACACGTTAGCATCGGATCGGACCGAGCGGTACCATCTATGCATGCCAGTCGCCAAAGGCTCGACGATCGACCCCGCACGCACCCGCGCCACCATCGTCGAAGCAGCCACCGCGGTGCTGTACGAGCGCGGGCTCGACGGCATCGGCGTCGCCGAGCTGTGCACCCGCATCGGCGTGTCGAAGGAGACGCTCTACCGGCACTTCGGCACCAAGGAGGGCCTAGTCGAGGTCATGCTCCGGCAGCGCAGTGAGCGGGTCACGCAATGGCTGACCGCGGCCGTCGAAGCCGCTGGCGACGACCCCCGCGACCAGCTCGCCGCCGTGTTCGACGCCCTCCAGCTGTGGTACGACGATCCGGTCTTCCGCGGCTGCGCGATGCTGAACGCGGCCGCTCAGCACCACGTCGAGCCCGTACGCACCATCACCGTGCGCCATCTTGACGGCTACCTCGAGCTGCTGACCGGCATCGCCGAGGGCGCCGGAGCCGCCAATCCACCAGTCCTGGGGCGGCAGCTGTTGATGCTGGTCGAGGGCGCGACCGTCGTCGCCGCGCACCACGACAGCGTCGGCGCGGGTGAGCATGCCCGCCAAGCCGCACTGATCTTGCTGTCCGCCGCCTCCGCAGCCAGCCCTTGTGGCTAGGAGCGTCTTGCGAGGGCCTGCCTGCCACACTGGCGACAGCCGGTCGCCCCTGCCGGCGACCGCGCATAACTCTTAACTGCCGGCGAGTTTCGTGAGCGGAGCGGGAACACTCCGAACGGGATCATCGGGGTCATGTGAGGCCCCCGCCTCGAACCCGCGACCACCCACCACACCCGAGAACCCCAGGCCCCGCCAAGGCGGGGCCTGACTTTTGCCGTCAAGAGATCTTGTCTGGCCAAATAGCTCGGAGATTCCCGGCCATATACCGCCGGAACTTACACGTAGCGCTCGACGGTCGCCTCCACCACGCTCTTCCAGTCATCCTCGCTGGTCACATCGTGGCGGAGGAACAGGCCCCGGATCTCGGAGACGGTCTTCGCACCCTGTTCGTCGAACAGGTCGGTGACCACCACCTTGGCTCTGTCCCGAGCCATGCGGGTGGCCACGGCCGCACCGATCCCGCGGGCGCCACCCGTCACGATCACTACCTTGTCCTGCGGACCAGACATGCTCGTCCCTTCCTGTTGTTCGTCGATTCGTTGAGCTGAGTCTCGGAGAACGCGGCGGTCAGGCGTTCCAGACGCCGGTGGCCGCGGTTTCGCGGGCGTAGTCGGAGAAATCGGGGTGCCCTTGACCAACGTGACACCAGCCGCCAAACAGGTCCTGAGCTGCGCAATCAGCTTCCCGCTTCCAGCTCTGCTCGCACCGTTCGCCGTTCGACGGCAGGGCGGCTCGTTGGCCGTCGGGCAGGTCGCGTCGGCGATCTCGCGGTATCCGCAGCCGACCGCCAGTACCTGGATGAGCTTGTCGAACACGACCTGGTCGGCGACTGGTCGCCGGTGGCGACCCAGCGGGTGGTCGGGGTGGTAGCCGGCGGGGCGGTCGGGCGGCAGCGCGGTGAACCGGTCCCGCAGCGGGTTGGTGAGCCACGATGGCAGGGCAGGTGCAGGTTCTCCTGGTGAGGAGGAAGCGTCGAGAACTTCCAGATCATCGAGGCTCGTGCCTGCTCTTTGCTTACCTGATGTCGAGCGCCCCGCTGGGGCACAGCCGGACGGCCTCGGCCGCGGTCTCGCGCAGCTCCTCGGGAGGGTCCGGCAGGAGTACCGCGACCAGTCCGTCATCGTCCTCCTGGTCGAAGACCCCCGGCGCGGTGAGCGCGCACATGCCGGCGCTGATGCAGACGGTGGTGTCGGCGGTGATCCGCATGCTCCACCTACCAGGTGACGGGCAGTTCGTGGATGCCGTAAGCGAGATTGCCGTGCTTGTAGGGCAGCTCGTCCACCGGCACGGCGACCCGCAGGGTGGGGATGCGCCTGAACAGGGTGGAGAACACGACCTCCAGCTCCGCCCGGGCGAGGTTCTGCCCGAGGCACTGGTGCACGCCGTAGCCGAAGGCGACGTGGTGCCGGTTGCCGCGGTGAACGTCGAGCCGCTCGGGCTCGGGGAACGCTGCGGGGTCCCAGTCGGCCGCGGCCAGCAGGGCGATGACTCCCTCGCCGGCGCGGATCCGGGTGCCGCTGAGCTCGGTGTCCTCGGCCGCGATCCGGGTGGTGACGAGGTCGGCGATGCTGAGGTAGCGCAGCAGTTCTTCGATGATGTCGGGTAGCAGTTCGGGGTTCTCCCGCAGGGCGGCGAGCTGGTCGGGGTGCTCCAGCAGCGCCACGGTGCCCAGCGAGATCATGTTCGCCGTGGTCTCGTGGCCCGCGTTGAGCAGCATCAGGCACATCATGAGCAGCTCATCCCGGCGGAGCTCGCCGGCGGGCTCCAGGTGCTCGGTGACCAGCTTGCTCAGCAGTTCGTCGCCGGGCTCCTGCTGCTTGCGGGTGATCAGGCCGTCCATATAGGCGCGCAGCTCACCCAACGCGGCCGCGAACTGCTCCGCGGTGCTCTCCCCTGACACGCCGACCTTGCTCCTGCTCTGGAAGAACTCGTGGTCGTCGTAGGGCACACCGAGCAACTGACAGATCACCAGCGACGACACGGGGAGCGCGAACGCCTCGACCAGGTCCACCGGCGGGGTCCTGGCGAGCAGGTCGTCGAGCAGCCGGTTCACCGTGGCCTGGATGCCGGGCCGCATCGTCTTGATGCGTTTGAGGGTGAACTCCTGGATGAGCATGCGCCGGTAGAAGCTGTGCTGCGGCGGGTCCATGCGGATGAACGGCGGGCGCTGCAGGACCTGTGCCTGCCCTGGCAGGAGCGTGGGGAAGCCGGGGCGGGTGCCGTCGGCACTGAACACCGCGCTGCTCAGCACGGTCCGGACATCCTCATACCGGGTCACCAGCCAGGCGGTGCCGCCGGTGGGCAGCCGCGCCTTGGAGACGGGTTCCTCGGCGCGCAGCCGGCCGTACTCCGGCGGTGGGGCGAACGGGCACTGCCTCGGGAGCGGAAAGCTCCGGCTCTCAGGAGTCGTGGTCTGGGACATCAGCCTCTCCCTAATAAGTGGAGGATAACCCTTCGTTTGCTGCTGAGGGTAAGCTAGCACAACCGAAGGGGCTCCCTCCACATCTCAAGGAGATGGGTACCGGTTGACCGAGAACACGACCCGACTGCGGGCGGACGCCCGTCGCAACCGCGAGCAGATCATCATCACGGCCCGCGAGGTCTTCCTCGAGCAGGGCATCCACGCGCCGCTGGAGGAGATCGCCCGCCGCGCCGGCATCGGCATCGCCACCCTCTACCGCCGGTTCCCCGACCGCCACACGCTCGTCCAGCAGGTCGCCCTGGACAACCTGACCCTGGTCGGTGAGGAGTTGGACCGCGCCACCGCCGCGCACCCCGACGCCTGGGGCGCGCTAACGCAGCTCATACGCCGCCTCGTGGAGTTGCGGCTCAACGTCATCATGCCGGTGCTGCTCCCCGGCCTGGAGGAGGACGCGCGCAGCGAGGGGGGAACGCTGAAGACGCGACGCAACCAGCTCTACGAGCAGATGGAACAGCTCACCCGCGCCGCCCAGCGGGACGGGCAGCTCCGCCAAGGCATCAACCCCATCGACATCTGGCTCGGCGTCATCAAGCTGTCCCGCCCGCTGCCCGTCATCGGCGCCGAGCTGAACGAGCTGATCACCGACCAGCAACTGGAGCTGCTCCTCGGCAGCCTCCACGCCACGGCGCTGGACGCCTCCGAGCCGCTGCGCCGGCAGCCGCTGACCCTCGACGACCTGGACCGCCACCTCAAAATGGCGGAGTAGCCGGCTCGACGTCCGCCGCGGCCAAAGCGATGCTCTGCCCCGCTTGCTCATGGGCAACACCTGGTTCCTGCGGCGCATGTCGAAGAGCAAGCCGCTCCGCATGCGCAACGAAGACCTTGCCGCCTCCGAACCGGCCACCACGACCTGAAGAGGTATCAGAGGACCTCGGGCACGTGCCAGCCGTGCTCGGCCGCTGAGGCCGGCTGGCCAAGCTGTGCAGGCCGGGACGTCAGGCGACGGCAGTGACTCAGAACCAGCAAGTGGTGCCCGAGCGCCGGTGCCCCAACCCACGACGACTTGTTGAAGAGATCGGAAGCGAGTCCATCTCGATCAACGAGAGATGTCTGATGTGATGTGCGCGCCGATCCCGTTGAGCACGCGATCCAGCCCGTACTGGAAGCGCTCCGCGGGAGGGAGGTGCGCGGTGCGGGATTCCAACAGGGAGCGGTTGAACAGCGGATGGGCGCCCGATTCGACGACCTGTCGCACGTACGGCCCGATGTAGTCCCGCTTCCATCGTTCCGGATCCAAGCCGGTACGGCGGGCCTCCTCCAGCCAGCCGATCTCGCGGCGGATCGCGCCGTGAACATAGTCGCTCAGCATGCCGACGAAGCCAGTGATGTCGTCGATGTCCAGGCCGCGCCGGTCGAGTGCGCTGAGCGCGAACTCGTGCACGCGCAGCAGTTGGGGGCCCAGGGTCGGACGGCTCGTGAGCAGCGCGATCAGCCAGGAATGGCGTAGGCCCGCGGCACGGATCTGGTGGGCGACCAGCGAGAGATCGGCGCGCCAGTCGCCGGACGTGCCGTCCGGGAGCTCGATCTCGCCCATCACCATGTCGATCATGAGGTCGAACAGGTCATCGCGTTTCGGTACGTACCGGTAGAGCGACATGGCGCCGGTGCCCAGCTCGCACGCGATCCGGCGCATGGTTGCGGCCTCCACGCCTTCGGCGTCGGCGATCTGGACCGCCGTCCGGGTGACCTGCTCGCGGCTGTAGCCGGGCCGTCGCCCAGGCCCGGAACGCTCCTGGCGTTCCGGGAGCATCCAGATGCTGGTCGGTTCCTCGTCGGGCATCTGCACCCCCTCTGTTTGCGTACATCGTACCTGAATGGCTATGGTTCATTTCGAGTACGCAGTACGCGAATTGGGGACGTGTGGACCGAGCCCAAGGCCACCACCGTTTAACAGAAAGACGTGATCATGACGACTTTGACCGGCAAGACAGCGCTGGTGACCGGCGCGAGCAGGGGAATCGGCCGGGCCATCGCCACCCGGCTGGCGCGACAGGGCGCCCGCGTCGCCGTGCACTACGGCAGCAACCACACGGCCGCCAAAGACACGGTCGCGGCCATCGAAACGGCAGGCGGGCAGGCCTTCGCCGTCCAGGCCGAGCTGGGCGTGCCCGGAGACGCCGAAGCACTGTGGGCCGCGTTCGACGCGCACGCCGACGGCCTGGACGTCCTGGTCAACAACGCGGGAATCCTCGGCGGCCAGGCCGAGATCGCGGGCGTTACCAGGGAGGGCTTCGAGCGGCTGTTCGCGGTCAACAGCACAGCCCCGTTCTTCATCACCCAGCTCGGCCTGCCGCGGCTGCGAGACGGCGGCCGGATCATCACGATCGGCACGATGCTGACGCGAGGCATGGCCATGCCCTCGGCGATCGACTACGCCATGTCCAAGGCGGCACTCGACGTGCTCACCTCGACACTCGCCAAGCAACTGGGCTCGCGCGGCATCACCGTCAACACCGTGGCGCCCGGGGTCATCGACACCGACATGCACCAGGGCCGCCTGGTCGGCGAGGCGCTGGCCTGGCTGTCATCCCTGTCGCCGCTGGGCCGGCTGGGCACGCCGGAGGACGTCGCCGACACGGTGGCCTTCCTGGCCTCGGACGACAGCCGGTACGTGACCGGGCACCACCTGGACGTCTCCGGCGGGACGCTCGTGTAGCCGGCGCGCCGCCAGGAGAATCGGGCACGCGTCAGGAGCGGCGGCAACACCGGAGGCGTCCTACCGACCGGCTGCCCGACGTCGGTGACCTCGTGTCACAGGGGATTGCCCAGAGCTACTTTGGGGCTGGGGTCACGTACGGAGAAGACCCCCGGGCTGAGGTGCCCAACAGCTGGGCCGCTCGTTCCGTGCGCAGGTGAAGCGCCGTCCGGCCGTTGCGTCGCGTCGATACCAGACCCGCCCCTCGCAGTGCGCCCAGGTGCTGCGAGACCGCGCTCGGGGTGATGCCCAGGCGGGTCGCCAGGGCCGCGGTCGTCAAAGGTTCGGCCAAGGCGACGAGCAGCGCCGTCCTCGTACGGCCCAGCACCGAGGCCAGGCCCGCCGGCGCCGGCGGGGGCGCCTCCCAGAGCAGGCCGACGCCCACCGCCGGATAGCGGATCGACGCGGCCGCGACCGGGGACTTGTCGACGCCCACGTTCGGCCAGTTGAAGACGCTGGGCAGCAGGACCAGTCCATGTCCACCGGGGTCCACCGTGTAGACGGCATGAGGGGTGCGCCGGCCGTGCACCACCAACTGGCCGCCGTCCCAGGCGATATCCCGGTGCAGCTCGGCGAACAGCGCCTGCACTCCGCCGTCCACCAGGGTGAGCGCCCGCTTGGCCAGGTCGGCGTCCAGCACCGAGCGCATCCGGCCCCACTGCGGGGCGATCAGCAGCTCGTGGCAGCGGTGGAGCGCCTGCGCCAGTCGCGGCAGCACCGCTGCCGGCTCGGGAACCTCCTCGGCGGGTACGCCGAGGACCGCGCCGTACTCGCGCCGGTAGAAGTCCTCCCCCGTGGCCCGCAGCAGGTCCAGCTCCGTCGTCATCGAAGGCAGCCGCTCCTCCGGCGCCGGGAACAGAAACGACGGCATCGGTCCGGCGATCAGTGCCCGCAGCAGCGGCAGCTCACGCTCGTCCGCAAGCAGCGGCCGCGCCCTGCGCACCCACGGCCGGTGCACCGCATGCCCACCCGTGCCCAACAGGATCCGGAGCGCGAGCACCGTCTCCCCCAGCGGCGAGACGGCGAATCGCACCTTGGCGACCGCCGCCGCGGTGAACCTGATCTCGACCGCCATCCGTGCCGCCCCATCATGTAGCTGTGGCTAAACGATAGCCGTCGCAGCGTCGTCACCCCCAGGCTGCCTGGCATGGGATTCTTCACCTCTTACGACGGCACCAAGCTGGCCTACCACGTGTCCGGGGACGGTCCACCGGTGGTCTGCCTGCCCGGCGGGCCGACGGCCTCCACCTACCTCGGCGACCTGGGCGGCCTGTCCGCGCACCGGCAGTTGATCATGCTGGACCCGCGGGGCACCGGCCAATCCGCGACACCCGAGGACACCGCGTCCTATCGTTGTGACCGGCTCATCGATGATGTGGAGGCGCTGCGCGCGCACCTGAGCCTGGACCGGATGGACCTGCTCGCGCACTGCGCCGGCGCGAACCTGGCCGCGCAGTATGCGGCCCGCCACGCGCAGCGCGTCAGCAGACTCGCGCTGATCACGCCGAGTGTCCGGGCCGTCGGCATCGCGATCACAGGCGACCTCCGGCGCGAGACGGCTCAGCTGCGCCGAGACGAGTCGTGGTTCCCGGAGGCGTTCGCGGCCCTCGAAGCGATCACGACTGGCAGGGCCACGAACGACAGCCGGCAGGCCATCGCGCCGTTCTCCTACGGCCGCTGGGACGAGACGGCGCAGGCCCATCAGGCGGCTGATGCGCGACAGCAGAACACGGAGGTCATGGCGGCCTTCGGCGCCCAAGGCGCCTTCGACCCGGACGCCACACGAACCGCGCTCGCCGGCTTCGCGGCGCCCGTACTGCTACTCGCCGGGGAGGTCGATCTGGGAGCACCTCCTCCCACGATTGCCGAGTACGCCGCGCTGTTCCCGGCCGCCGAACTCGTCATTCAGGCCCGAGCCGGACACTTCCCCTGGCTCGACGACGCCGACCGATTCGTGTCCACCGTCGCGGCGTTCCTGAAGTAGGCGTTTCCTGAAGTAGGACACAACCCGGTCGCCGTGACAGCCGGGCTGAGATCTCTTCTCCGAGGCGGACGTGGCGTGGGGCCCAGCGCGTAGAACGGGCCGGTCTCCACGACGTCGACCTCGATGGGGTCTCTGCCGACGTACACACGGCGGGGCAGCAGGAAACTCGGCGGGAGGAACCTTTCGGACACCTTGCGGTGCACGTAGACCACCACGGCGGGTTCGTCGGTGCGCATCCCGCCGGCCGTCCGCCGGCCGTAGGCGACCCCCGCGACGTTGACGTCGTCGAGAATGTTGGCCAGCGCTCCCCGCCGTACGGACCGGGACAGCGAGAGGCCCCGGAGGTCCCTGTCGTCGCCGGGGCCGGTCATCGCCCTCCCCCGACTCGGCACGGAACGGCCCCGTCACCAGCAGGCGCACCGGCACCCCTTCGATGGTCATCGGTTCGGAGCGCTCGGGGCCGCGCTCGAGGTAGACGGTGATGACATACGGCCCATCCGGATCGGGCCTGCCCACGCCGAGGCCTGCGGCGGAGAAGCGGTCGATGATCGCTTCACGATGTGCCGCGACGACTTGCCGTACCTCCTCCAGCGAGTAGGGGTCGGCCATTGGCACCGCTCCTGCGAACCGTGGACGCTCGATGTTCGCGATGCGTATACCCATTGAGTACGCTTGACTACCGTATGTACACACCATCGGCTCGCCAAGCATCGCCGATGCCGTGTCGCACGGCCTTCCAGCGGAGCACCTGGGACTATGTCAGCTGTCCCTGACCAACAACGCGGTAAACGCGTCCGCGCACGCCGAACTCCGACGTGTCGCCGCCGGACTCGCTGTCATCGTGCCAGGTGACGATGGCGAACTCGCCTTCGCCCTCACCGAAGGCCGTGGCGGCGGCGGTGCCCGACCGGACCTCGGCCGGGGACTCGCTGGCCCGGACCTCCTGACCGACCGCTCCCTGGCTATCGGAGAAAATCTTGGCCTTGACGTGCGGGACCGTGGCGAAGGTCTCCGCGCTCTTCTCCACCCAGGCCACCAGGAAGCGCCCACTCGGCAGGGGCGCGAGAGCCGGTGCCGAGCAGTTGATCCCCTGTGCGTCGCTGGCGAACAGCGAGATGTTCGCGAAGGCGCCGCCGGGCTCGTACACCCTCCATTCCACGTTGCTCCTGGAGACGCCGATGCCGCTGGTTCCCAGTGCGCGTACGTGAGCGATGACGAACCGTCCGTTGTCGAGAAGGTTGAGGGCCTTCTGACCACCGAACCCGGACAGGTTCGGGGTGACCTCCCCGGTCACCGGCGATCCCTGAAGATCGAAGATGCGCAGGGTGAGTCGCCCCCCTCCGGGCGGGTCGGGGTCGCTTCTCCACACGACCACGTAGTTCCCGTTGACCAGTCGCCTCACCAGCGGCTCCTGGTGGAACCCTTGGGTGGTGTTGACGGTGAACTCGGAGCCGGTCTTCGTGCCGTCGAAGCCGAATCGCTGGGCACGGATCCGCTTATCCTGTCGTGCGTCGGTCCACGTGACGAGAAAGCCCCCGTCGATCATATTGGTGACGGAGGGCCGATTCTTCGGGTCGATGTCGGTGGTGCTCACCTGCGTCTCGGGCCCGACCTTGTCCGCGCTGGTGTTGAATCTCTGCAGTTTCACATGCGGGAGCGGGCCCGGCGGGTTGACGGCGGATTCGATCCACACCACGACGGGGCCTGAGCCCGCGATGTTCACCGCCGGCATCTTCCTGGTGATGTTCGATCCCACCGGGGTCGGCTTGTTGACGATGAATTCCTGGCCGGATACCGGGCCGTTCGCCCGGACTACACGGCCTTTGATGGTGGCGTCGCTGCTGTCGGCCCACGCTACGAAGAATCGTGTGCCCTGCATCGGTGCCACGGCGGGCTGCATTTGCGTGCGTATCGTTGTCGTATTGACCAGGAGCTCGGTCATGGTGCCACTCTCCTTCGGTTTCACCTTTCGGCGTGCACCCCACCGCGCCCCCGGGCCGGCGCCAATCCCTGGGCAGGCCCGCTACCTCCATGGTTTCGTCCGCGAATGCAGGCGACTAGTGGTACATGCAAGGGCGCGTCCGATTTTGTGCAGGTTTGGCAGCAGGAGAGGCGGCTGTTGAAATGTGTCAGCGGACAGGAAGATCGCCCCAGGGGCGGACAGCAAGGCCTGATGAGCTCTCCTGGTGTCGGCCGCGGTCTGCGCCATCGCCTGTCCGTGTTCGCTCTCGCGCGCCGTGAGGAGACGACTGGATGACGCCGGACCAAGGCCAATGGGTCATGCCGTGCTCAGTTCGGCGGCGCCCCTCTTCGCCTCCGACCATCTGACCGAAGATGCCCGAAACGTCGGCAGGTGAGCAGCGGACAGCGGCGGGCGTCAGCGCGTGCCCGCGAGGCGTGATCGGGTGCGGGCCGGTGCCGACGGAGGCAGCGCGGCGAGGATGTCGGCGAGCGAGACCCCGGCGAGACTGTGCCGCCACGCGTCGTGCGCCTCGCCCATCTTCTCCGCGAGGATGCAGGTGCGCCGGCAATCCTCGGGCGGCAGCGCCCCCCTTCCCTGCTGGCGTATCTCGCGGCACTCATACGGCGAGGACGTGCCGTTGACCGCCTCGACGATCTGCAGAAGCGTGATCTCGGAGACGGGCCGCGCGAGCCGGAAACCTCCCCGCGGGCCCGTGGTCGCGGCCAGCACGCCGGCTCTGACGAGCGCCTGCAACTGCTTGGCGAGATAGGCCGCCGGGAGATCGTAGTACTGCGCGAGCTGCGCCGCCGACGCGGTGCTTCCCGGATCGAGCTGTGCCAGCGTCGTGGCGCAGTGCAGAACCCATTCGGTACTCACAGGCAGTTTCACCGCACCAGCCTATCGCAGACATTGCAGACCTTTTTTGTCCGTGATAGCGTCCCGTGCACCAGCAAGAGAGAAGAGATCATCATGCGGATCGCAGTCGCAGGCGCGACCGGGAACATCGGGGCCCTCACCGTCGCCGCCCTCGAACGAGACGGGCACGACGTGGTGCGCATCAGCCGCTCACTCGGCACGGACCTGTCCACCGGCGACGGGCTCGACGACGCCCTGGCGGGTGTCGAAGTCGTCGTCGACGCCACCAACGGGCCGTCGACCGACCGAGCCGAGACCGTCGCGTACTTCAGCACCGCCACCGGGAACCTGCTCGCCGCCGAGAAGCGAGCCGGCGTCCGTCACCACGTGCTGCTCTCGATCACCGCGATCGCCAGGGTCGAAGGCAACGCGCACTACGCCGGCAAGCGGGAGCAGGAGCGCCTGGTGGCCGCCGGCCCGGTGCCGTGGAGCATCGTCCCGGCCACCCAGTTCCACGACTTCGCCGCGATGGTGGCGAGCTGGACCGAGCAGGACGGCGTCGCCACCATCGCCCCGCTGCTCGTGCAGCCGATCGCACCCGCGGACGTGGCCGACATCCTCGCCGAGATCGCGGCGGGCGCGCCGCAGGGCCGCCACGTCGACGTCGCCGGGCCCGAGCCTCACGACCTCGTCGACATGGCCCGGCGCACCAACGAGGCACGCGGCCGCACGGTGAAGCTGGTGCCGACGTGGACGGCGTTGTTCGGCACGGCGATGGCCGGCAACGTGCTGCTGCCCGGCGACGACGCCCGCATCGCGCCGACCACCTTCGACGAGTGGCTCGCCGGACAGCGATGAGGCCGCAGGCGCAAGGAGTTATTCGGTGGCGCTCGCGGATTCTTCGTCATTAGTCTGACGCCGGTGATCTATGAGCATCCGCTGGCCTACCTGCTCGGCCTTGAAGGCATCGCCCTGTTGCGTTCCTTCACCGGAGAGCACGACCGCGAGTTCGTCGACGCGCGCATCGCCGAGATCCGAAGGCTGCTCGACGACGAGTCCCTGGCGAGCGCGGCAGTGGAGGTCGCTCGCGTGGACACGGTCGAGGGTTACCGAATCTGGTCGGCCAGCTACGGCGCCGCCAACTCGGCGTTCGACTTCGACGAGCCCACGGTCAAGGAGATCGTCGACACCCTGTCGGCGGGCGTCGCCCTGGACGCCGCGTGCGGCACCGGCCGGTTCGCGGCCTACCTGGCCGAGCGCGGCCATCGGATCCTCGGCGTGGACAGCTCCCCCGACATGCTCGCGCGGGCACACGAACGGGTGCCGCAGGGCGAATTCCTCCTCGGCGACCTGCGTCACCTGCCGATTCCCGACGACGCCGTGGACTTGGTCGTCTGCTCCCTGGCACTGACGCATGTGCCCGAACTCGACCCGGTGATCGCCGAGTTCGCCAGGGTGTTGCGGCCGGGCGGACACCTGGTGATCTCAGATATCCACCCTGAAGGGGTGGCCCGGGGCGTGGTTCCGCCCGTACGCCGGCCGGACGGGCAACCTGGACGCCTGGCCACCTATCGCCACTTGATCGGGGACTACGTGCGCGCCGCCCTTCCGGTGGGCCTGCAGGTACGCCGATGCGAGGAACCCCGCCCGCCGACGGCGGAACACTCCGAGCCGGTGGACACACCGAGTGCGTCCGAGACGATCGGCCCCTGGGACCTTTGGCCGTGGTGCCTGGCCGCCCTGGCGCCCGAGGCGGCGAGAGCGGCCAACGCCAGCGTCCCGGTGATGGTCATCTGGCACTTCCAGCTTGCTGGGTATTAGGTTCCGTGATGATAAAGATCATTTTGCGCCAAGATCCCGCCTTTACAAAGTAGATCAGAGTTGTGAGAGCGGGCCCAGTTCCACCGGCTCCGCGATCACGTCCACCAGGGCGCCGTTCCGGAACACCGTGATCGGCAGGGGACGTCCGATCGCCTCGGCGAACATCAGCCGCTGCAGGCTCCGCGCGTTCCCCACCGGCTGCCGCCCCGCGCTCAGCACCAGATCCCCCGGCCGCAGTCCCGCCCTTGCGGCCGGGGACCCCGGTACCACGTCGCCCACCCGCAGCGCCGTCGCCTGCCCGGTCTGTCCTCGCAGGTGATCGGACAGCGGTGCGGGGGCGGTGATCAGCCCCAGGTAGGCCCGGCGGACCCGCCCGTCCCGCATCAGCGAGGCGATGATCGCGCGTGTGGTGGCGTTCACCGGAACCGCCAGCCCGAGCCCGACCCCCGCCACCGCCGTGTTGACGCCCACCACGCGCGCCTCGGAGTCGGCCAGCGCCCCACCCGAGTTCCCCGGGTTCAGCGCCGCGTCGGTCTGAATGACGTCCTCGATGAGCCGTACGGCAGAGCCGCTGCGCGCCGGCAGCGACCGCCCCAGCGCCGAGACGACCCCGGCGGTCACCGAACCCGCGAGTCCCAGCGGATTCCCCACCGCGACCACGAGTTGCCCCACCACCAGCCCTTCACTGTCGCCCAGCGCGGCCGGCGGAGGCGTCTCCCCGTGCGCCCTGACCACCGCGAGATCCGACAGCTGATCCACCCCCACCACCTCGAACTCCGCCGATCCGCCTCCCGCGAACTCCACGGTCCCCGACCGCGCCCGCCCCACCACGTGCGCGTTGGTCAGCAGGAAGCCGTCCGCGGTGAACACGACGGCCGACCCGCTCCCCCGGTCGGTCCGCAACTCCGCCACCTTCGGCAACAGCTCGGCGGCGACGGAGGAGACGATCTGGGAGTACCCGTCCACGTCACAGCCCTCCTCGGGCTAGATGAACGATGCTGCTTACATCATTACGTGTAAACCCCCGGTGTGCGCAAGCCAGTCCAGACGGCGGCTGATGGAAACAGAATGAGAACAACGCGCCATGCTCTCGTCCGCGCCGGCCACTGAGACCCCGGTATGAACGCGACGATTGACCGCGACGGACCGGTGCGCGGCCAACTCGGTGAGGGGGACGGCGGCCAGCCGGGCGGGCAGCGCGACCAGCACCACGATCAGGCTCATCGCCTTGTTCAAGATGACCGCCGACAGCGCGGCGAACCCGAACAGACTGATCAGCAGCGGCAGCCGGAACTCGGCTCCGCCCAGCACGCCCACCTGCGACAACCGCTCCACCTAGGGGCTGGAGCCACGCTCGTGAGGAGGACGCCGATCATGTTACCGCCGCGACCTCGGCCAGCAGGTGGCGCAGGCGGGCACGATCGCCTGCCGCGAGGGTGAAAGGCTTCTCGGCCCGCGCCGCGCCATGCTCGCGGAGCTCGGCCTGGCGCCGTTTGCCCTCCTCGGTGGGCGCCACCAGCTTGACGCGGCGGTCATCGGACGAGGGCCGGCGAACCACCAGACCGCGCCGTTCCAGGCCGTCCACGATGCCGGTCACGTTCGAGGCGTCACAGGCCATGCGCTCGGCCAGTTCGCGCATCGGCGTGGGGCACGCCAGGTGGACCAGCAGGAGCGCCTGGGCGGGCGGCAGGCCCAAGTCGGCGGCGATGGTGTTGAACCCACCGCGCAGTCGGTCGGCGACCTGGATGAGCTCATAAAAGGTTGAGTTCCTAAACAATCGACTTCCTCAAGGAGAATCCTTCATGACCGTCGCCGCCGACCGACTCCCCACCGGTCTCCGCCTCCGCCACCGTAGTCTCGCGGTGGCCGGGGCGGCTCTCGCCGCCCTTGCCGTCTGGGTGGTGGGCGAACCTCTCCTTGGCAACGAACTGGTCGTCGTCACCTCTCCCGGACAGGACCCCATGGACCTCGGAGCAGCCGCCATCGGCATGTTCTCCCTGATCTTCGCCCTCCTCGGCTGGGCGGCACTGGCGGTGCTGGAAGGGTTCACCGCCCGCGCCGCCACGATCTGGACTGTCCTCGCCCTCCTGGTCGTGGCACTGTCGTTCGCCCCGTTGTTCGGCGTAACGGCGACCACGGGTTCCAAGGCGACCCTCGCTTTGACCCACGTCGCCCTCGCCGCCGTCCTCATCCCGACCCTGCGCCACACCCCACAGGCCAGCCGATGAGCGCCGGTGAAGAGATCTTCGACAGCCCCACCGGCTGGGTCGCCGAGCACATCCGCCTCTATGCCGACTCCGAAGGGGCGCACGGCCACCAGTACCAGGGCTGGCCGGCGATGACGCGGCGGCCGTGCGGTGTGGCGGGGTCGTCGAGGTGGGCGGCGGCTGTGGCGAAGGTGCGGCCGGGCGAGTTGCTGATCGACCGCTCCTTGCGCCGGGGCCCGGCCCCGGAAGGATTAAGACCCCACACCTGAACAGGTGCGGGGCCTTGCTTTCGCTTCCGCGGTAGGACTCTTATGGTTTCGATCAGCCCGCACCGATACAGCGGCGCGTCTGGCCTGTCAGTCAAACCCAGACGCGATACTCGTTCACCTGGTGTGGCTCCCCTGCGCCCTCCCGGCCAGTCACGGCTGTCGTGATTTGCGAATTTACGACGGTTCGCGCTTGAAGAAGAGCCAATACCCCTTGGGCACCAGAGGGATAGCTCGCACGCATTTGTAAGTGTTGTAGTGCGTCTTTCCGCTAGCCACGCAGGACGACTTGGTCTTGAACCTCGTCACGGCCTTGTACCAGCGATCGGCTTGCGCCGTTCCCGCCGCTGAGCTCGCAGCGGACTTGTACGAGGAATCGGCGTGTACCGCTCCCGACACCGTGCCGGTGGCCGTGAATATGGCCAGGCCGACGACGGCTGCCACCGATATTCGCCGTAGCATTTGACTCCCCTTGGTTCCGAATGCTGAAATGCCGACCCGCCGAATCGCATTAGCAATGACCGGCACAAATGAACTTTACAGATGTGCGGTATGTCGGCGGTATGTTCTGATCGCCACCAGGGGCGATAAAGCCTGTGGCTTCGCCTGCCTGATCGTGCACGTCGGCACGAGAAGAGGCTTCCGGTGGTGCAGCCAACCGGACCCTGAACGCCGCCCTGCGGGCTCTGCCTGGCCCACAGCCTGCCCCGACTCCTATGAAGAGGGCCGGGTGCGTGTTGTCGGTGGAGGGCTCTAGCCTCCCGGCATGACGCAAGTGATGTGCGCGGATGAGACGACATCGGGCAGCCGGGGAGCAGCGGTGGTGGTGACGTCGGGCATTGGAACTGTCCGGATGCCTCTGGTCCGGAGCCTCCGGTGTGCGACCCGGGAGCCGACGTCAGCCTTCCTTGAATATGCGAGCGCTCAGACCTGTTCGAAGTGGAATGCCTTGATGAAGCAGTCACGGGGCTGGGTGACTGCGAAGAGGATGCACTCCACGAGCGACTGTGCGGTGAGGGCGTCCTTGGCCTCCCGTGGCGTGGACTTCCCCTCCTCAGAGAGGGGGTCGGTGTTGTCGAAGTCGGGCGGGTAGAGCGATATCACCCGGACTCCCTGGGACCGCAGGCGCTTGGAGAGAATCTCGGTGAACCCGGCTTGGGCGCTCTTGGCCGCATAGAAGGCGTCGTGCGCGTCCGAGCGGTGATGTCCGGCCGTTCCGCAGGCGGAGACCATCGTCACCACATCCGGCTTGTCCGAGTTGAGCAGGAGAGGGAGGAAGTTCTTCACGGTCAGGACCGTGCCCGTTGCGCCGGATGCGATGGTGTCGACGACATCGGCGTCGGAGGCTGATTGGAGGTCCGGCCCTTCGAGGTAGCGCGAGCCGTTGTTGATCAGGATGTCGACGCGGTCGGTGCGCTGGGTGACGCCGGACGCGAAGTCGCGGATTGAGGCGGGATCCGTCAGGTTGCAGGCATAGGCGTGGACCTGCCGATGGCCTCGGTCGCGGATCTCATCGCGGACACGCTCAGCGGCAGCGAGGCTGCGTGCGGACAGGAAGACCTCCGCGCCGAGGTCTGCGAGCCGGATGGCCAGAGTTCGCCCGAAGTCGCGGCCGGCAGCAGTGATGACAACGCGATGGTCGTCGAATCTCATGGTTTCGCTCCTTGTTCGTGGACCAGCCCGACTCGCGACCCGCGCGTACTGGCTGTGTCGCACACCGATCGCTAGCGGGGCGTCCCGTCGCGCTCGCTTCTTCGGGCGAGGCCTTGTAGTTGCCCTGTGTGCACGTCGCTCACCCATTCCCAGCCGGGCTTGGCCGATGGGCCGACCCGTGGGTCGCTGGGATCCCGGCCCTCACGCAAGGCGAGTACGTACGCCCGATCCCGCTCGATCCGGGCATGTACCTCGCCGGCTCCGCCGACGGACCCGTGGCCGGGGACGAGGACATCGACGTCGCCCGCCACGCCCTCCAGCAGCCGCAGCGCGGCGAGGTATTCCTCAATCGGGTCAGCGGTTCCGTCCACGTCGAGCATCGGAACCAAGACATCAGAAAGCATGTCGCCGGCGACGAGAACCCCGCGTTCCTCGATGAACAGCGCCGCGTGGCCCGGTGCATGCGCTTGATGCTCGATGATCCGGACCCCGGGGCCCTCCCATGGAATCTGCGCCGTCTCGGCGGGCAGGCCGGTGATGAGGCCGAGTAGGTCCAGCGGGACCTGCCCGGCGATTTCCGTCTCGAGCAGGCCGGCGGCGATGCGGGCCTTCGCACCTGCGTCCGACAGCAGATCTCGCATAGCGGCCGCGCAACGGTCAGTACCGTAACGGGGCGCCTCGCCGAGCCGGGCGTGCCAGAGCACGTGATCCCAATCCGGATGCGTAGAAAACCCTGCCACAACGGGCCGGCCCGACTCGCGAAGGTCGTTCGCGATGCAGTCGATCTCGGAGCCGGTCACCCCGGGGTCGATGAGCAACACACCGGCCCGGCCCTGCACCACAACGGCGTTGCTCTGCACGAACTCGCTCTGGTGGACCAGCACACCCTCCGCGACCTGGCTCAGCACGGGCACGCCTCGCAGTTCAGGAACGTGACGTCGTCGGCGGGCGTGGCGTCCTCGGGGTGGTGGGTGAGGACGAAGATCGGTCCTTTCCAGTCGCCGCCGTACGGTCGGGCGCCGTCTCGACCTCCCAGCACGGCGCCCGTGGTCTGCACGTGCTCGTCGATCAGGCCCGGACGAGATGACATCCCGGTCATCCAGTCCGTGGTGTGGTTCGGCCCTGCCACGAAGCCGTCCAGGGACATCGTGAAGTGCCAGAGCACCTTCCCGCCTGCGGTCTGCGGATCAATGTCGTTCATTCGTCGCCTCCTGCGATCTGCTCGCGGTTTGTGACTCGTCGAAGAGAGATGAGAGATGGCCCAGTCCCCGTGCCCCCGGCCAGGAGCTCATCCGGATGGTTCGCCACCGAGGAGCCCGGCAGGTGACTCAGCTTGGCAGGAATTGGTACACGCCGATAAGGTCCGATTCTATGGGCCGATTGAGGACCAATTCAGGGCTGGCCGAGGATCTGCTCATCGAGCTGGACCGCGACGCCGGGGTGCCGCTGCACCGGCAGATCGAGGCGTCCATCCGCGCGAGCATCCGGGCCGGCCGGCTGCGAGCGGGCGCGTCGCTGCCACCCACCCGCACTCTCGCGGCCGGCCTCGGGGTTTCCCGCGGGGTGGTCGTGGAGGCCTACCAGCAGCTCGTCGCCGAGGGTTACCTCGTCAGCCGATCGGGCGGTTACACCCAGGTCGCCGCGTCGATGCCGCCGGCCGCCGACGGCGCGGGCTCGACGGCAGCTTCGACGGCGCAGCCGGCCGCGCGCGGCGTCGGCTTCAGGGTCGACTTCGGGTACGGGCGCACCGACGTGTCGCAGTTCCCGCGGGCCGCCTGGCTGCGCTCGGTTCGTACCGTGTTCACCACCGCGCCCAACGACCGGTTCGCCTACCTCGACGGGCGTGGCGTGCCGGAACTGCACGGGGCCCTGTGCGACTACCTCAACCGGGTGCGCGGCACGCTGGCCGTCCCCGGCAACATGGTGATCTGCAACGGCTACGGGCAGGGCATCTCGCTGCTGATCCAGGTGCTCGCGCAGCGTGGCGCCAGGCGGATCGCCCTGGAAGACCCGTCGTCCGACGACGCCCGGGTGCTGGCCGGGGCCGCGGGGCTGGACGTGGTCGGCATCCCGGTGGGTCCGGACGGCGTTCAGGTCGACGCGCTCCATCGGGCCGACGCCGACGCGGTCGTGCTCACGCCGTCGCACCAGTGGCCCACCGGCGGGGTGCTGTCGGCGGCGGCCAGGGCCGAGGTGATCCGCTGGGCGAGGCGCCGCGGCGCGCTCGTGATCGAGGACGACTACGACGCGGAATACCGCTACGACCGCTCGCCGGTGGGCGCCATGCAGGGCCTCGCGCCCGATCACGTCGTCTACTGCGGTACGGCCAGCAAGACGCTCGCGCCGGGGTTGCGGCTCGGCTGGATGGTGCTGCCTGCCCATCTGGTGACCGGCGTCTCCACGGCCAAGCTGCTCGCCGACCGCGGTTCGTCGGTCATCGACCAGCTGACGTTCGCCGACTTCCTCGCACGCGGCGAGTTCGACCGTCACCTGCGCCGGATGCGTCCGGTGTACCGGCGCCGCCGCGACGCGCTGCTGAACGCCCTGCGCACCCAGCTGCCCGAGCTGGAACCGGCCGGGATCGCCGCCGGGCAGCACGTGGTCGCCTGGCTCCCGCCCGACCTCGACGAGGCGGCGGTGGTGGCGGCAGCCGCCCGGCACGGGCTCGGCATCCAGGGCGTCGGGCCGTTCCGGATCGCCGGCGCCGGGCCCGGTGGCCTGATCTTCGGCTACGCCATCCTCAGCGAGAGCGCCATCGCCGAGGGGGTCGCGCTGCTGGCGACGGCCATCCGGGAGGTACGGGGATCCTGACGCAGCCCGTCACAGTGCCGGGCGGATGTTCTGGTTCAGGTGGAACACGTTGGCCGGGTCGTACGCGGTCTTCACCGCGGTCAGCCGGGCCAGCTTCGCGGCCGAGTACGCCCGCCGTACGCCGCGTTGCCCATCGGCCAGTTCGTCGGCCGTCAACGAGTTGACGTACACCCCACTCGCGTACGGCTCGAGCGACGCACCGGCGGCGCGGGCGGCGCCCATCCTGGCGTCGTCCTCGGCCGGGTCGGTCCAGCGAGAGCCGGCACCGAACTCGAACATCGTGCCGCGGTGGCTGAACGCCGCGTCCGCTTCCGGGACATCGGCGATCGCGCCGCCGTGCGCCTGCAGGCCGACGCCCGGCAGGTGCGGGCTCGCGCTCAGGTCGGTGCCGCCGCGCAGCAGGAACGCCTCGATCGCCGCGGTGGGAAAGCTCCGCAGGTAGTGAGCCTTGGAGTAGCGGCGGTAGGCGTGGCCGCCGGTGGAGTCGTCGCGTCGCTGAAGTTCGAGGTAGGACGGTGTGGTGACGCGGGAGGCGACGGGACGCCCGAGCGCACGCATCGCGGGGAGCAGCCGGCGGCCCTCGGCCGGGTCGCCGACCCACACGAACCCCAGCGTGGCGATCGGGCCGGCGGGACCGCTGCCGACACCGGCGGTGAACGTCGCCTGCCGGGGCGCGACGGCGTTCAGGTCGCGCCAGCCCTCGATGACCGGGACGGCGTCCTCGGCGCGGAAGTCGAACTCGGCGACCAGCGTCCGCGTGCCGGTGCGATGCAACTGGAACTCGAACTCGGTGACGATGCCGAAGTTGCCGCCACCGCCGCGCAGGCCCCAGAACAGGTCGGGGTTCTCGGCGCGGCTCGCGGTCACCACGTCCCCCTCGGCGGTGACCATCGTGTAGGAGACGACGTTGTCGCAGGATAGGCCGTACTGGCGGGCCAGCCAGCCCATGCCGCCGCCGAGCGTGAGCCCGCCGACGCCGGTGTGCGAGACGTTGCCGGCGGTGGTGGCCAGGCCGTACGCCTGGGACGCCCGGTCCAGCGCGCCGAGCAGCGCGCCGCCCTGCACCCGGGCCCGGCGACGGGCCGGGTCGATCCGCACGCCGCCCATGGGCGTCAGGTCGATCATGAGACCACCGTCAGGCACGGCGAAGCCGGCGGCGTTGTGGCCGCCGCAGCGCACGCCGATCTCCAGGTCCAGTTCCCGGGCCATCCGCACGGCGGCGACCACGTCGGGGACGCTCGCCGCGCGGACGATCATGCGTGGACGCCGGTCGATCATGGCGTTCCAGACGGTACGGGCGGTGTCGTAGCCGGCGTCGCCAGGGGTGAGGAGCCGGCCGTCGAAGCGGGTCGTTGTCGTTGTCATGCCACTCAGCCTGGCAGGAATCGGTACACGCGATAAGATCCGATTCTGCAGGCCAATTAAGGACCAATTCAACGAAGTGCTACTAGCCTTCGTTGAAGGACGGTGCGCGTTTTTCCAGGAAGGCGCGCATGCCCTCTGTCTGGTCATCGCCGGCGAAGAGGGCGTGGAAGACGCGTCGCTCGAAGAGCAGACCCTCGCGCAGGGAAGTCTCGTCTGCCCGGTTGACCGCTTCCCGGGCGGCCACGGCCGCCGGTTTGCTGAACGAGGCGATCGTGGCTGCGATCTGCGTCGCCTCCTCCAAGAGGCGGTCGGCTGGGACCACCCGGGAGACCAGGCCGGCGCCTTCTGCCTCCGCGGAGTTGAGCGTGCGCCCGGTGAGGATCAGGTCCATCGCTTTGGCCCGTCCGATCAGGCGGGTGAGACGCTGGGTGCCGCCGATGCCGGGGATCACCCCGAGCCGGATCTCGGGCTGTCCGAAGACCGCGGTGTCGGCGGCGATGATGACGTCGCACATCATCGCGAGCTCGCAGCCGCCGCCGAGCGCGTACCCCGCGACCGCGGCGATCTTCGGAGTGCGCAGCGCCGCGAACTCCTCCCATCCCGCGAAGAAGTCCTCCTCGGCCAGGTCGGTCGCGGATTTGGAGGCCATCTCCCGGATGTCGGCCCCGGCGGCGAACGCCCGGTCGGAGCCGGTGATCAGGAAGCAGCCGACGCCCGGGTCGCGGTCCAGCGGCCGCAGCGCGCCCAACAGGTCGTTCATCAGGTCGGTGTTCAGTGCGTTCAGTACTTCGGGGCGGTGCAGGCGCACGGTGACAGCGCGGCCGGCACGATCGATCTTCACGTGCATCGTTGCCTCCTCAGGAGTCCCAGATCGCGCCGTAGGCGGGGATGCCGCGGCGCTCCATGCCGTGTACGACCTGCCAGGTGAGCTTCTTGTTCGAGATGCAGATGACGGCCTCGGCACCGAATTCGGCGTACGCCGCGTACGCCAGCCGGACCATGTCGGGCTTGCCGTGTTCGGCGGTGTCCCAGAGGACCGCGTCGGGCTGGACGGCCAGGATCTCGTCGACGAGCGCGTCACCGTAGGTTTTCCGGTGCCGGCGTGCCGACCACACCAGCCGGGACGGGACCTCCGCGGCGAGCAGGTGGGGGAGGCACGGCCCGATGCCGCTGCCGGTGGCCACGTACACCACCTTGGTGAACAGCGTCTCGATGTTGGCCACGCCGGCGGTGGTGATGCCCTTGACCCACACGTGCGAGGGCAGGTCGTCGATGAAGGACCCGGTCCAGTCTCCCGACCGCGAGATCGTGAGCCGGAACCCCGGTCGTCCCGGGGTCGGGACGTTGGCGAACGAGTGCCACTCCAGCAGCGGGCTTCGGCTGACCGCCGTCGAGGAGCCCGCGAACGGCGTGACACCGTGGTCGAAGTGCACCAGCGCCACATGTGACGACGGTCGCTCGATGACCACCGGCACCCGCCGCAGCCGCAGCCACGGCAGAGCGATGCTGAACGTGATCACGGCCAGGACCCAGATGCCAGGCGCCGCCGCGAGGCTCTGCTCCGCGGCCCGCGCGAACAGCACTGTCTGGACCCAGAAGAGCACCAGCACGGTCCAGCCGCCGAACCGGTGCGTTCGTTCGAAGAGGTCATGGAACCTGGACCGCAGCGGAGGCAGTGCCGTGACCACCATGCCGATGAGCAGCGCCACCAGCGTGTAGGAGACCGCGACGGTCCCGGCCGTCGCACCGCCGCCCAGGCCCAGGACCGCGTGGTGGGTCAGCCCACCGACGAGCGCGAGGAACCAGAGGGTCCCGGCCAGCGCGCCGCCGATGTGCAGACCGCCAAAGTGGTAGACCTTGGCCAGCGCCCACCGGACCCGCAGCGGCCACGTGGTGGGCGGCCGGATGGCGAGCCAGAAGAGCAGGTTGACGACGTACTGCTGCCGGATGATGACGGCCAGCGCGAAGTTCCCCAGCGCCGCATACGACAGAGCACGCAGGTCCACCCCGTCCCGCGACCACCACCCGCCCGAGCCCAGCCCGTACGAGACAACGACCAGGTTCACCGCAAGGACGAAGGCCGCAAGCCGGTTGTAATGCATGAGACGCGGATGCTTGAGGACGCGCCGCGGCAGCGACGTCAGCTCAGGCAGTTCGACCGGCGACCGCCGTGCGACCCCTTCTCCTGCGTCGATCGTCGTCATGAAGCCACCTCCGCGACCGCCAGCCGGAGCAGGGCCTCCTTGTCGATCTTCCCTCTACTGGTGAGTGGGAGCGCTCCCATTTCGTACACGGCTGATGGCACGCAGTAATAAGGAAGCACGGCGGCGACCGCTCTTCGGGCTGCTTCCTGTTCCACATGCGCCCCGGCGACGAACGACACGAGGGTCCGGTCGTCGAGCTTGAGCGTCACCGCGCGATCGCATCCGGGCAACGCCTCGAGGACGGCCGAGACCGAGTCCAGCTCGACCCGGAACCCTCGGATCTTGACCTGGTCATCGGTCCGCCCCAGGTGTTCCAGTTCGCCATCGGGCGTCCAGCGCCCCAGATCCCGCGTCCTGAACATCAGCCGTCCCCCGCCGAGGAATGGATCCGGCGCGTACCGTTCGCCGGTCAGCTCGGGGTTCCCCGCATATCCCGCGGACACGCACTCGCCGCCGGCCCACATCTCGCCGATCTCACCGATGGCGCACGGGCGCCCATGCTCGTCGAGCACGTACACGGTGTTGTTGGGCGTGGGCTGGCCGATGGTGAGCCGGATCGCCGCCGGATCATGACGCTGCATCGTGTTGACGATGGTCGTCTCGGTCGGGCCGCACGCGTTGTAGAAGGTGCCGACGGCCGCCCACCGGTCGGCGAGCGCGCGGGGGCACGGCTCTCCAGCCACGGCCGCTACCCGTACCCGGCGGCAGCGCCCCGGATCGACCGTTGAGAGGATCGTCGGGGTGGCGATCACCACCTCGACGTCCGTCAGGGTCTCGGCGATGTCCTTCCCCCGGATGACCAGCGTCCCGCCGTGCGAGAGGGCACCCAGAATCTCCCACGCCGCCATGTCGAACCCGATGTTGAGGATCTGCCCGACCCGCAAGCCCGGGCGCATGCCGAGGTCTCCGGGCTCGGTGAGCAGGACGTTGCAGACGTTCCGATGGGTGACGATGACACCGTTGGGCTTTCCTGTCGTGCCGGAGGTGAACAGTACATAGCAGCCCCCGGCAGGATCGACGGGCTCGAACGCGCGCTGGCCACCGTCCCGCATGACGGCGTCGATGGGGACGCACACTTGCCCGGCACCTGCCGGGATGCGCTCCTCCACGTCCGACAGCGTGAGGATCACCCGCGTGGCCGCCGTGGCGATGACATGGCGGAGATGCTCCTCCGGGGCGATGTCCACGTCCTGCGGCACGTAGGCCGCGCCCGCCTTCAACGCGGCCAGCAGTCCGACCATCATGGGGATCCCGCGCCGGACGAACAGCCCGACGTTGTCCCCTGGCCGAACGCCGTGCCGGACCAGCAGGCCCGCCAGCAGGTTCGCCTGGCGGTCGAGTTCACGGTAAGAGACGGTCTCGCCGAGATGCTCTACGGCGACCCCGTCCGGGGTGACCGCGGCCCACCGCTCGAATGCCCGATGGATGTACTGATGAGGAACCGCCCGATTCGGGCCCTTCCCGAACAGCTGGAAGAGGCGGCGATCCTCAGGTGACAGGTGGTCCAGCAGAGGTGCAGACCAAGGTCGTTCCATGGCCTGCGGTCGAGTTGCGGAACGACGCTCTGGCTCGTGGCCCAGGTACCTCAAATCCGTTCCTTCGCAGGAGGGGACAAGGGCCCCATGAGAACAAATAATTGAGAATTAAACAATGCCCCAAGTGTCGCTAGGAAGCGTTCCGACCACTCCTGCACCTAGGCGGTGATGGGATGAACCCCGCGATGGAGCAGGGGGTGTGTGGTCCTTCGGTTGGGCAGCGATCGAGGGGGCTCGCCAGGTGAGCGTGGGCCAGTTGTGGCCACAGGCCATGAAAGTTCCACGACTTATGACGGCGGGCGAGACGACTACATCGTGACGTCATGGGATGTCTGGCCAGGTGTCGACAGCGCCGAGGAACACCGCGGCCTGCCCACCAGGGGGACAGCCGGAGTACGCCAGAAACACACCGCGCCACCCGGTTCGCCGTTCCACTCCTACTGGCAGGCCAATCGGACGGCATCCCCGCCGTCTGCCCGCCCGATCAGGTCCTGCTGGGCCGGGCGCACACCGGTGACGAGAACGGCATCACGAGGTACGCGCGCGGCCGTTCCGGCTGTCAGTGCGGGGCCAGCAGGGTCTTGAGTGCGACGATCGCCAGGCCCAGCACGAGGTTGGCGGCTCCGGACAGGACGACGACTCCCGTGGAGGCGCGGCCGCCGATCGCGGCCGCGACGGACCAGGCGACCTGGCTCGCCACCGCCACGGCCATCGCCGCCCAGGACGCCACCACGTCGGACAGCCCCAGCGCCGAGGCCAGGGCGGCGGCTATGGCGGGCGGGAACGCGGCCTGGGCCAGCGGCCATTCCCGCCGGCCGGCGGCGCGCAGCCGCCTCCATGTCAGCGGGTGGGCTCCGCCGCTCACCAGGTGGACGTAGAGGTGGGCGATCCAGAACACCACCCCCGTGCTGATCAGCACGACCACGAGATCCCCGGCCGGGATGGGCGTGCCGTCCACCGCGCTGCCAGCGACCACGGAAGCCGCCAGCAGGGAACCGTAGACGGCACCCTCGAACTTCATCCGCTCCGGAGCCGCCCGCGTGTCACGCATGTTCATGGCAGGAGTGTCGTCGGCGTCCGTCGGCCCGGCCGGTCGGCGTGCGGGACCATGCGCAGTTTTGAGCTGTTCGAGAAGATCGCTGTCGGCGGCACACCCGATCGCGAACTGCTCACACCGAGCTGTCACATTCCGCAAGGTGCCGGACATTAACCAGGTGTCCCGACACCTTGCGGCAAGGAGATTTCGTGACACACCGAGATCGCTTCGAAGCGATCTATGACGCGTACTACCCGGCGATACATCAGTACGCCGCCCGCCGTACCGGCTCCCCCGACGACACGGCCGACGTCATCTCCGAGACGTTCCTGGTCCGGGATTCAGCCAAGAGTTCAGGTTGGCGAATGTATAGTGGATCCAATTTTAACGAACCCTTGCGATGACCTTCCCTGGTCAGGACACAGGAGTAGCAACATGCCTAGCGCCGCAGGCCGCATCCTCAACGCCGTCGCAGCGGCCGGAACCGACCACGTTTTCGGTCTACCCGGTGTGCACAACCTGGCGTTCTGGCGCGAGCAGGGCGCGGGCGGACCGCGCATCGTCGGCGTCCGCCATGAGCAGACGACTGTGTACGCCGCCGACGGCGCCAGCCGCGCGACCGGTTCCCTGGGCGTAGCGCTGACCACGACAGGGCCGGGCGCCGCGAACGCGCTGGCCGCCTTCGGCGAAGCCGCCGCCTCGCAGAGTCCCGTCCTGCTGGTAGCCAGCGAGGTGTCCAGCACCCTGCGCAGGCCAGGCGTCGTCCGCGGCATCCTGCACGAGAGCGCGGACCAGGCGGCGCTCTTCGAGCCGCTGGCCAAGGCGGTGTACCGGCCAAGGACCGCCGAGCAGGTGAGCGAGGCGGTCAGTGCGGCGATCAGCACCGCGCTCACCTGGCCGCGGGGCCCGGTCTATCTCGATGTGCCCACCGACGTACTCGATCATCCCGCGCCGCCCGTCGAGACCTCCCAACCGCGACGCGTACCGCCCTCGGCCGAACAGATCACCGCGGCGGTGGCCGAGATCGACCGCGCCGAGCGGGTCGTGCTGTGGGTCGGTGGCGGCACCGTCGCGGCCGACGCCGAGGCCGAGCTGGACACCCTCGCCCGCCGGTTGAACGCGCCCGTGGTCACCACCTACGGGGCGCGAGGCGTGCTGCCCGACGGCCACCCCTGCCTGGTCGCCGCGCCCCCGCATGAGCCGGAGGTCGCCGCCCTGCTGGGAGATGCCGACCTGCTGGTGGTCGTGGGCAGCGACCTGGACGGGATGAACACCCGCAACTGGTCCATGCCCCGGCCGCCGCGACTCGTGTCGATCAACTGCGATCCGGTCGACCTGGACAAGAACTATTCCCCCGACGTCCCTGTTCTGGCGGATGCGGCGCTGGCGCTGCGGGAGCTCGCCCACGCCGTGGCCCCGCGCACGGCAGGCTGGATCGACGCCCTGGACGTCAGCGCCAAGGTGCGGGCCCGGCTCCGCGGCGAGGACGACGGCGGGCTCGCCCTCGCCGAGGCGGTCGAACAGGCCTGGCCCGTGGAGGGTGCGGTACTGGCCGACATGGCGATCGCAGGCTACTGGGTGGGCGGCTACGCCGCGATGGGCCGGCCACGCAGGTTGCAGTACCCGGTCGGCTGGGGCACCCTCGGCTACGCGCTGCCGGCCGCCATCGGCCCCGCGACGGTGTCCGGCACGCCCACGCTGGCCGTATGCGGCGATGGCGGCCTGCTGTTCGGTGTCGGCGAACTCGCCACCCTGGTCCAGGAACAGCTTCCGGTGACCGTACTCGTCGTAGACGACGCCTGCTACGGGATGCTGCGCTACGACCAGCAACGGATCGGTGATCCCGAGCGGGGCGTACACCTCGCGGCGCCCGACTTCCCCGCGCTGGCGCGCGCGTTCGGCGTCGACGTGATCGACCTGCCAGGAGACGGAGATCTGCCCGGCGCCCTGCGCGAAGCCGCCGGCCGCCCCGGCCCCCACCTCATCCATCTACAGGCTTCGTTCACCCCGCCCCGCACCACCTCGCCCCGCTGGCACGACTGACCACCCCCTCGAAGCAACCAGAGCAGGACGCTCGCCGTACTGGCGCGCCCTGACGAACACTGCTGTTCTGCCACGCCTTACGGGGCCTGAGCTCGCCCTCGTGGTGGTGTCCGGCCGTCGCGGAGACCGGCCGCGACAGGCCGGGTCGCAGGTTTCACCCTTCGACGGCCGGCTCGAAGATCGCGCTGAGCGCGTCGACCGCATGGGCACGATGTTCCGCCAGCGCCTGGATCAACTGCTCCGCATCCCGGCGCAGGACCGCCTCGACGATCCCTCGGTGCTCGTGCTCGACACGCTCGCGGTTGCCCGCCGAGTTGTAGTACACCGAACGGTAGGCGTCGGTGGCGTTCCAGAGATTCCGAATGATCCGCACCAGCCGCGACATCTGGCAGGCGTCGATGATGGCGAAGTGGAACCGCCGGTTCGCCACGGTCATCGCCTGCAGGTCGCCCTGCGCCGATGACATCTCCACGTCGTGCTGCGCGGCGATGATGCGTTCGATGTCGGTATCGGTGAGCTTCTCGACCGCGGACCGAACGGCCTCGGGTTCCAGGATCTCCCGAATCCGGTAGACCTCCAGCAGGTCGGGCAATGACAGCTCGGCCACCATGTAGCCACGATGCGGCCGGTGGACCACCTGGCCTTCGCCTTCCAGGATCTTGAGCGCCTCACGCAGCGGAACCCTGCTCACCCCGAGGTCTGCGGCGATCGCCTCCTGCCGGATCGGCTGCCCCGGCTTGAGCTCACCGCTGACCACCGCTCGGCGCAGTTCCTCCAGTACGAACTCCTGCACGGTCGGCGGACGCGACCTCATACTCTCGCGCATGATGTGGGCGCCCCCCTTCACATGGACGCAGGATCGCCCTCGCGTCGCCACCGCCGCGGCGACATGAAATCGAGCGGCGCCTCGGTACCGCTCGCCAAGGCATCCGCGACGATCGCCGCGAGAGCAGGAGCTTACTTGAAGCCCCTCCCGGAGAAACCCGACGCGACGAAGATCCGGGAAGAGGCCCGATCTTCCCCACGGGATGGTGGTCTTCCACCTCCATTCGGACAAATCAGCGCCTCGTGGCGCACTGCATCTGGTGACACGGACCCGAGTGGAGGCCTTGACGGTCGGGCCGGGACGTCGGGCAGCCGGTTCAGAGCGGTCTGTCGTGGAACCCCGGGCGTCCACGCCCGATAGGAAACAGCAGCGCGGCAGGCCCGCCAAGGGCCGAGCGGTGCGGTGACGGCAACCTCCGGAGAACGGCTCAGCCTGGGCGTTTCTGGTTCTCGATGCGCTCTTTGACGATGGACAGCGGTGCTCCGCCGCACGAGGCTGCGAAGTACGAGGCCGACCAGAAGCGGGCACCCACAGGAATGTGCGGATGTAGCCGGGATATTCCTGTCGAAATCTTCGGGCGGACATGCCCTTGAGGGAGCCGACCAGCCTGGACAGGGAGACTTTCGGCGGGTGGCGCACCAGCAGATGCACGTGGTCACGCTCGCCGTTGAACTCGACCAGTTCGGTCTCGAAATCGGCGCGGACGGTCCGCATGATTCCTTCGCACCGCGTGAGGATTTTCGTCGGTGAACGGCTCGCGCCGATACCTGGGCATGAAGACCAAATGTACATAGAGGGTGCACTCGACCGTACGGCCCTGCGAATATTTGGTTCGACTCCCAGCGCGGTGACATAGACCAACTGTACGATCTGCTACATGAAGATCGTCGTGCAGGTGAAACTGATGCCGGAGGCCGATCAGGCCCCCGCGCTGTCGGCGACCCTGCACGCGGTCAACGACGCCGCGAACTGGGTGTCGGCCGTGGCATTCGAACACGGCGTGCCGCGCGAGTATGAGCTGCGCAAACACACCTACGCCGAGTTGAGGACGCGAGGGCTGGGGGCACAGGCCGCCCAGCACACCATCAAGAAGGTCCGCGACGCCTACACCACACTGAAGGCGAACATCCGTGCCGGGAACCTCGGCAAGAAAGGCGCCAAACGCCGGACCAAAGCGGAGTCCAAGCCGATCACTTTCCGCCCGCAGGCGGCGCACCCATACGACGACCGGTGCCTGAGCTGGCAGTACGACGCCCAGACCGTCAGTATCTGGACCACCGCCGGGCGGATCAAGAACGTCCGCTTCGCCTGTTCCGCCGACGCGCTCAAGACGCTGCGTGAGCATCGCAAGGGCGAGTCCGATCTGATCGAACGCGACGGCGTCTTCTACCTGATCGCCGTGTGCGAGGTAGCCGAAGCCCCGGTCAACGAGCACCCCGACGGCTGGCTCGGCGTGGACCTCGGCATCGTCAACATCGCCACCGTGGACGGCATGACACCGTTCAGCGGACGTGCGCTGAACCGGCACCGCAAGCGGCAGCTCGAACTTCGCCGCAAGCTCCAGGCCAAGGGCACCACGTCCGCCAGACGACGGCTCAAGCACCGCCGCCGCAAAGAGCAGCGGCACGCCGCGAACGTCAACCACATCATCTCGAAGAAGATCGTGACCGAGGCCGCACGCACCTGTTCCGGTATCGCCCTGGAAGACCTGGGCGGAATCCGGGAGAGGGTACGGCTCCGCAAGCCCCAACGGGTCACGCTCCACTCCTGGGCCTTCCACCAGCTCGGGACCTTCCTTGCGTACAAAGCACGGCGGGCGCGCGTCCCGCTGGTGCACGTCGATCCGGCGTACACCAGTCAGGAATGCGCCGACTGCCACCACATCGAGAAGAACAACCGGGTCAACCAGGCCCTCTTCATCTGCCGGAACTGCGGGGTCGTTGCCCACGCCGACCGGAATGCCTCCCGCAACATCGCCGCACGCGGCGAGGCTGCGTGGATTGCGGGGCGTGAGTCACGCGTCCCAGCCACCCCGCCGGTGGCCTGGACGGAGGAGGTCACACCACACCCAGTGGCGCCCTACCTCCAAACCCGGCCCTTCAGGGCCGGGTCAAGTTGACAGCCAGCTGGTGCGTTGCTGCGGCGGCTGCCAGGAGGGCGATGTTGAGTCCGATCTGCCGGGCCTCGCCGCGGCTCAGGTGGACCGCGATGCCGCCGATCTGGATCAGGACGAGGCCGATCGCCGCGGCGATGGCGAGCCAGGGTGCGATCCCGGTCAGCGGCGGCAGGATCAGGCCGGCCGCGCCGAGGACTTCCAGGACTCCGATCAAGCGGACTAGCGGCATGGGAACGGTGTCGACCCAGCCCATCATCGGCTGGAGCCGCTCCTGGCTCTGGGTGACCTTCTTGCCTCCGGCGTAGAGGTAGAAGGCGCCCAGGAGTGCTGCGACGATCCAGTAGGAAATCTCCATGAAGGACACCTCGGAGGTTAGTGACGTGGCGCTGGCCATGATGGTTACCAGTCGTAAGTAGCCTCATGATGCGTCACTATTGAAAGCCTTACAAAAGGCACATGCATGTGCGTTACGCACAGGGGGCTGTCATGTCGGAGTACGAGCACACCTGCATGATCCGAGGAGATGGAGGACGGACGATCCGCGCCATCCTCGACCGCATCTGCAACAAATGGACGTTGCTGATCGTGGTGACCCTCGATCGGGGATGCCTGCGCTTCACCGACCTGCACCAGCAGATCCCCGGGATCTCCCAGCGCATGCTGACCCTGACGCTCCGCAACCTCGAACGCGACGGCCTGGTCTCCCGGACGGTGTACGCCGAGGTCCCGCCACGGGTCGAATACGCACTGACCCCCACCGGCAAGAGCCTCATTCCCCCCGCATTGGCCCTCGCCGGCTGGGCCATCGAGCACATCTCGCACATCGAGGCCAGCCGAGACGCCTACCAGACCCGAAACCAATGACCCGATGCCCCACGTCCACCGATCTTCAACAGCGCCCCTGGCGGGGCCGGAACCGGGTCGTAGGCAGGGCCACCGTTCACCCGTCCGCGGCGGGCTCAGAACACGGTCATCAGGCGGTAGTTCGTCCCACGAATTTTGTTACCATGGCCCAGTGAGTGAACATGTTGACGGCCAGATCGGGACGGTAGCCGCGCTGGTGCGGTCCACATTCCTGGTGAATGCCGTGTACGCGGGTTCCGCCCGCGAGCACGGCCTCACCCAGCAGCAGGGCCAGTTGCTGTGCGTCCTGATGGCGCAGCCGTACGGCATGAGCGAGCTGGGCGCGACGCTCGGCCTGGCCAAGTCGAGCCTGACCGGCCTGGTGGACCGCACCGAGCGCAACGGCCTGGTTCAGCGCAAACCGGACCCCCAGGACTCCCGCGCGGTGAGGGTGGCGCTCACCAGCCGGGGCGCCAAGCTCGCCGACGAGTTCTACACCGAGACCTGCCGCCGCATCGAGGAGATGACCTCGGGGTTCGCTCCAGCGGAGCGCGACACGCTCGCCGTCCTGCTCGGCCGCATCGTGACGGACAACAAGGTTCCCACCGTCTTCATGGAACCAGATCCCGTGCGCTGAGCCGAGGGGAGTTGAAGTTCGCGCTGCGAACTAATATGGTTCGTAGTACGAACTCGACCATCTCCGTTTGCACGGAAAGGTAGAACGTTGTCAGCACATGACGTCGTCTTCGGATTTGGCGCGCATTCCGGCATCGACGACATACCCGATCTGCTGCGCATGGCCCAGCAGGCCGACCGGGACGGGCTCGACCTCTTCACCCTGTCGGACCATCCCTACAACGGCCGAGGTCTGGACGCTTATGCCGCGCTCGGCTTCATTCTCGGGCGTACGCAGAGCATCGCCGGTTTCACCAACGTCACCAACCTGCCGACCAGGCCCGCGCCCATGCTGGCCAGGACGGTGACATCGTTGTCGGCACTGTCGGGCGGCCGGATCGTGCTCGGCATGGGCGCCGGCGGGTCGTGGGATCGCATCGTCGACATGGGAGTGCCGCGGCTGACGCCCGGCGACGCCGTGGACGCCTTCGAGGAGGCGATCGTCCTGGTCAAGCTGTTGTCGGGCGGCGGTCCCCCGGTCACCTACCAGGGCGATCACTACCAGGTGAACCAGATCGAGCCCGCTCCCGTCGCCGCGCCTCCCGTGTGGACCGGATCGGTCGGCCCGAAATCCCTGGCCGCCACCGGCCGCGTGGCCGACGGCTGGATCCCCGGCCACGCGGCCGACTGGCTCAGCGAACGCCACCGGGCCTCGCGGCCCATCATCGACGAAGCGGCGGCGTCCGCCGGCCGCGATCCGAGCGAGATCCGCACTGTCTTCAACTTCCCCGGACGCATCACCGACCGGCCCCTGTCCGCCACCCGCGACCGCGACGGCCGCTGGCTCGGCGGCTCCGTAGGCCAGTGGGTCGAGGAACTGACCGGAGCCGTGCTGGAGCACGGCGCGTCAGGCTTCACGCTCTTCTCCACCGGCCACGGCGCCCCAGACCGCACCCTCCTGGCCCGCTGGGCCCGGGAGATCGTCCCGTCCGTACGCGAGGCGATCGCGAAGTAGGGCGGCACCGGCCCACATGCTCTTCTGCCGCCGGTGAACCTTCAGGATCGGTCGGCCAGATGGCAGGCCACCAGATCGTCCCGCGGCACCGATCGGATCAAGCCTGGATGCCGACCCGGACCGCGAATCCTGCTCGGCCGGGTCGTCTCCCTACGCGGTTACCCACTGCACATATCGGATAGGCAGTAGGTATCGTGACGAAATGCTCAACCCCAGCCACCTGCGGACACTCGCCGAAGTGATCCAGACCGGTTCGTTCGCCGAGGCCGCACGACGACTTGGCTACACCTCCTCCGCGGTGTCCCAGCAGATGGCCGCACTGGAACGCGTCGTCAAGGCGCAGTTGTTCGAGCGTGAGGCGCACGGGATACGACCGTCCGCCACGGCGCAGTTCATCGCGGCGCGCGGCACCGACCTGCTGGTGGCGATCGAGGAACTACAGGAGGACGTCGCCGCCCGGGTGGCCGGGCGACTCGGCTCGCTGCGCCTGGGGAGCTTCCCCACCGCGAACGCGCGCATCGTGCCGCGGGTCATCGCCAGCCTGGTGGAGGCGCACCCCGGCGTCGAGGTCCTGCTGGACGAGGGCGAGCCCGACAGAATCTCCTCCTCGCTCATCGACGGAAGCATCGACATCGCCGTGGTGTACGCCTACGACCTGGTGCCCATGACGTGGCCGGCGGAGGTCACACCGGTCGAACTGCTGGTCGAAGATCTCGTTCTGCTGCTGCCCGCCGGATATCCGCACCCCGGGGCGATCACCGATCTCGCGATGCTGCGACCGGAGAAGTGGATCTCCAGTCAGGAGGACACGCCAGGGGCGACCTGCCTCACCAGGCTCTGCGCGGCGCGAGGGTTCGAGCCCAAGATCGCGTTCAGGAGCAATGACTACGACGTGGTGCGCGGCCTGGTCGCCGCCGGGGTGGGCGTGGCGGTCGTGCCCGGTCTCGCGCACACGCCCGACGACGCGATCCGCGCCGAACCGCTTCCGGCGTCGCGCACCCATCGCCGTGTGCTCGCACTGCACCGGACGGCGAACTCGAACCCGTTGCTCGGCGAAGCGCTGCATGCCCTGCGCCGCGCGTGCGGCACGCTCCAGGTGGAGATCCGCTTGACGGGCTGAGGTCCCGATGCAAGGTCGTCAGGTGGAGATCCGCTTGACGGGCTGAGGTCGCGGCGCGAGGTCTCAGGAGGAGATCCGTCTGACGGGCTGAGGTCCCAGCGCAAGACCGGCTTAACGCACCGGCAAGTTTCTCTCGCACTGGCTTGTATTGCGCCTCATGCGCAGCCCTGTTTACGATCGGCTTTACCGCCGTTCATCCAACGTATTCATGGCTGCTGTTTCGATAGGCGAGCGAGGAACCCCGCTCGGCGCCCATTCGGAAGTGGCCTCGCCGGAGCCTTTCCACCAATGGGCTCCTCCCCCAGCGCGTCAGGAAGCAACGTGGTTGATCTGTCGCTGTACAAAGAAATGCTCGCAGCTCACAAGTGGATCGTCCCCGACCGGTACAACGTGGCCGCCGACGTGGCGGATAAACATCCCCGAAACAAACTGGCAATGATCTGGACCGATGGCAGCGGCGACGATCGGCAGGTGTTGTGGGGAGAATTGCAGGACCTGACCAATCAGTTCGCGAACTGTTTCATCGAGAATGGGGTGGGCAAGGGCGACCGCGTCGCGATTCTGCTGCCACCCCTGCCGGAGGCCGCCGCCGCGATCATCGCGGTACTCAAGATCGGCGCCATCGGCGTTCCGATGGCGGCGTTGTGGAGCGACGACTCGCTCCGCTACCGGCTTACCGACGCCGGGGTGCGCCTGCTCGTCACCGACGCGAAGAACGCGGCCCGCGGACTTTCCGACTGCGCCGAGGCGACCCTCGTGGTCGACGGCCCGGAAACCGTGGAGCACTACCCCCGAACCGCCGAGACGGTCGACACCGCCGCCGACGACCCGGCACTGCTCTACTACACGTCGGGCTCGACCGGCAGGCCGAAGGGCGTGGTGTCCCCGCATCGCGGGCTGATCGGCCACAACGAGTTCGGCTACTGTCAGGACCTGCGCTCCGGCGAGATCTCGTACTGGATGGGCGACTGGGCCTGGGGCGTCTACAAGATCCTCGGGCCGTGGCGGCGCGGCGCCGTCAACCTGGTCTACGCCACCGATCGGCGCTACGACCCGGAGGGCCTGCTCGCCGCGCTGTCCAGGCACCAGGTCGGCAACATCTTCGTCAACCCCACCGGGCTGCGCCTGATGATGCGGCAGGTGCCGGACGCCGGTCGGCGGTTTCCGCAGGCGTTCCGCGTGTGCTGCAGCGCCAACGAACCGCTCGGCGAACGGGAGAGCGAGTGGTTCGCCGAGCAGTTCGGGATACCCGTGTTGCAGAACTACGGGATGACCGAGGCGTATCCGATGGCCGGGAACTTCCCCGGCGTGCCGGTGAAACCCGGGTCACTCGGGCTGCCCGTTCCCGGCTGGGATATTCGGGTGCTCGACGAGCACGAACGTGAACTTTCCGTGGGCGAGGTCGGTGAGATCTGCCTGCGGGCGCGCGACAATCCGCAATACCCGCTCGGTTACTGGAACATGCCGGAGGAGAGCGAGCGCGTTTTCGGCGGCACCTGGTTTCACACCGGAGACTGCGCATACGCCGACGAAGACGGCTACCTGTTCTATATCGGCCGCAACGACGACGTGATCAAATCTTCTGGATATCGGATCAGCCCGGGCGAGGTGGAGCGCGCCTGCACACTGCATCCCGGAGTAGCCGAGGCGGCGGTCATCGGCGTCCCCGACTCCGAACGCGGCCAGCGGGTGAAGGCGTTCGTTATTCCGGAGCCGGGAATTGCGCCGGGCGCCGAACTCGCCGATGAGATAAAGGACTTCGTACGGCGGGAGCATTCCGCGTTCGGATATCCCAAGTTGGTCGAGTTCGTGGACGAACTCCCCCGATCCCAGTCGGGAAAGATCAGCCGTGCTCCGTTGCGCAGCCGGCCACCCGGACGCGAGTACTGAGCCTGAAAGGAACTCCGTGAGCACAAGCAACACCGGCGAGCCGGCCGAACTGCGGGCGAGCTCGGCACTGTCCACCATGTTCTACAGCAAGGTGTTCTCCGCGCTGACCGCGATCACTTTCCGGGAGAAGGGCGAGGCCGCGGTCAACGACCTGTGGTTCCGGGTGCTGACCAGCCACCAGGGCGACCGGTACGCCGAGGGCCTGAAGAAGCTCGGCATCCACGAGGACCCTCCGGCTGTCGCGGCGGCCAAGTACCACTACTTCACGAACATCATCGGCGGCCTGGACATGGAGTACGCCGAGGAATCCCCCCGCAAGGTGTGGATCCGGTACCGCGCACCGATGTGGATGTACTCGGGCGTCGCGCTGATCGCCATGCCCGCGTCGATTCGCCGCACCGTGTTCAGCTCCTGGCACCCCCGGAACGGGCGTTACATGGGCTGCCCGCGGCTTGGTTACGTCGGCACGAAGTTCTCCATGGAGGGCGACCCCTACGACGAGGGCTACTTCATCGAGCACGACCACGAGCTCACCGAAGACGAGACGATGCGATTCGAGGTGGTGGCGCGCACGCCGGAGTTCGACCCGGCGCGGGCGCCCGTGCTAGATCCGGAGCTGTGGCCCGAGGCGCGGATTCTCAAGGCCCGCCCGAAGTTCTCCGCCGGCTATGTGCGTTCGACCGTGGAGTGCCTGTACGAGCGGTACGGCGCGCTGACGACTCACCAGCTCGTCCGATCCGCCATGCGCATGCTGGCCATCCAGCTCACCCCGGAGCTCACGGCAAAGGCCGGCGTCGAAGGGACGACCGTGGCCGACATCGCCGGATTCCACCACGCCCTGGTCAGCGCCACCCGTCGCGACGCCACCCTGGAACGCGTTGACGAGAGGACGTTCCGGCTGCTCGTGCGCTCCGCGAACCCCTTCGACGCGAGCCATCCCGCCGAGCTGAGATCCGCGTTCTTCGAGTTTCACAGCGCCGCCACGCGAATGCTCAACGGGCACGTGGCGAGCGATTTCACCATCCGCGACGGAGTGGACGTCTGGGAGTTCACCGACACCGGCCGTTGGCTTTGGTGAGGAGAGTCCATGACGCAGCGAGCAACATCCTCGAATTCGGGGCCGGTACGCGACCGCAAGATGGCCGCACGCGCACTGTCCGGGGTCGCGGTCGGCAACTTCGTCGAATGGTATGACTTCGCGGTCTACGCCTATTCCACCAAGGCGATAGCCACCCTGTTCTTCCCCGAAGGCGACCCGGTGACCGCCCTGCTCGGCACCCTGGCCATCTTCGGGGTGACCTTCCTGTCCCGCCCGGCCGGTGGCATCTTCTTCGGACGGATGGGCGATCGCATCGGCCGGCGCAACACGCTGTCCATCATCCTGCTGCTGATGGGGGCCGCCACCACGCTGATCGGGCTGCTGCCCACGTATGGCGGCATCGGTGTCGCCGCGCCGATCCTGCTCGCGGTCCTGCGATTGTGCCAGGGGTTCTCGGCGGGCGGTGAGTCGTCCGGCGGTGCGACCTTCCTCAGCGAGTACGCCCCGCCGAACCGGCGCGGCATGTGGTCCGGCCTGTCCAACAGCACGCAGACCCTCCCCTTCGCGGTGACCGCCCTCATGGTGCTGGCGATCAGCAGCACCATCTCCGAGGAGGCGTACCTGTCGTGGGGGTGGCGGGTCCCGTTCCTGCTCGCCGCGCCGTTCGCGCTGGTCGGCCTGTACGTCCGGCTGCGGCTGGAGGACACGCCGGTCTTCCGGTCGCTCGAAAGCACCGGCAAGGTGGAACACGCACCGGTGCGTCAGGTGCTGCGGAACTACATCCCGGAGCTAGTCACTCTGATCGGTGTCGCCTCGCTCAACGCGGTCGCGTTCTACACGATGTCCAGCTATATGAGCACGTATCTCAGCACCGTGGCCGGTCTGGACGAGACGACCGCGCTGTTCTCCAACGCGCTGGCCCTGTGCACGTACAGCGTGCTCATCCCGATCATGGGCCTGCTCGGGGACCGCATCGGGCGAAAACGGGTGATCCTCGCGGGTGCGCTCTCGCTCGCGGTGCTCGCCGTACCGGGCTATATGGTGGCCGGGTCCGGTGGGCTGGGGAGCGCGGTGCTCGGGCAGGTGATGCTGACCGTGCCGCTGGTCGCGGTGGCGTCGGTGGTGGCCGTCGCGCAGGCCGAGCTTTTCCCCGCGGCGATCCGCTACACCGGCGCGGCCCTGGGATACAACATCGCGTACGCCGTGTTCGGCGGCACCGCGCCGTTCATCGGCCAATACCTCGTCAACCAGACGGGTTCCGACATCTCGCCCGCCTACTACCTGATCGTGCTGGCGCTCGTCGCGTTGGTGCCCATCCTCCGCCTGCCCGAGACCTCGCGCGTTTCCATGCTGCGCGGGGACAACTCGGAGATTCGAGTCGACAGGGCGGTTCCCGCACGCTTGAAAGGAACCGAGCATGACCGATGACAACGTCCTCGTACGGCACATCGACGGCGTCGCCGTACTCACCCTGAACCGCCCCGAGTCGTTGAACGCGTGGGACATGGCCATGCAGGACAAGGTCCGCCGCCGGTTCGCCGAGTTCGGCGCGGACGAGCGCACCAGGGCCGTCGTCATCACCGGCGCCGGTGACCGCGCGTTCTGCGCCGGCCAGGACCTCGCCGAGACGGCCGAGTTCGGGCCGGAGAACGTGGACACGTGGCTGGACAACTTCCGCTCGCTCTACCGCGCCATCCTCGAGATCGACAAGCCGGTGGTCGCCGCGCTCAACGGCGTCGCCGCCGGCTCCGGCTACCAGCTCAGCATGCTGTGCGACGTGCGGGTGGCCCACCCAGGGGTGCGGATGGGCCAGACCGAGGTGTCGTCCGGAATCCCCAGCGTCACCGGGATGTACCTGACCATGCGCGCCCTCGGCACCTCGCGGACCCTCGAACTGATGTTGTCCGGCCGGCTCATGGACATCGACGAGCTGCGGCAGGTGGGCCTGGTGCATCACGTGGTCGCCGAGGGTGACGTGCTGGACACCGCCGTCAAGGTGGGGGCGCAGCTCGGCGAGCAGCCCAGTGTGGCCGTGGCGCTGACCAAGCAGCGGTACCGCGACCTGATCACACCCGGGCTCTGGGAGGCGTTCGAGGCGGCACGGGCCATCGACCAGAAGGCCTGGGCCTCCGGGCAACCGCAGCAGGTGATGCGCGAGTTCTTCACCGCGAGGAAGCAGAAGTCCAGGGAGCAGAGGTAATGCCCGACGGCGAAGCCCCTGCGGACTGGCAGGAGATCATCACCGGCGCGGCCGTCCCCGAACTGCTCGCGCGCGCGGCCGGGGACCGGCCGGACTCGCGCTACTGCGTCTTCGGCGGCGCCGAGCTGACCCTCGGCGAACTCGCCGACCAGGTGCGAACCGGGGCCGCGCGGCTGGCCGCGCTGGGCGTACGGCCGGGCGATCGGGTGGCTGTGCTGCTGCCCAACCACCCGGACCACATCGCGGTGATCCTTGCGCTCATCACGCTGCGCGCCACCTGGCTGCCGATCAATCCCCGATTGCGTGGCGCGGCGCTCGAACACGTGCTGCGGGACGGCGAACCCGGGCTCGTGCTGGTGGACCGCTCCTACGCCGACCGGCTGACCGGCGTGCTGCCCGAGCCGCCGCCGCCGGTGATCACCCGGGCCCGTGCGGGCGAGCGCGTCGATCTGCGCTGGCTCGGCGACGCCCCGGCGGCCGCGCCGGCCCTGCCGGCCGCCGGGCCGGACGACGTGGTCGGCCTGATCTACACCTCGGGTACCACCGGCCCGGCCAAAGGCGTGCGGGTGACCGACCGCATGCTGCGTGCCGCGGCCCTCGGCGCGCTGTTCACCACCGCTCCGCGGGACGGGGACGTCTACTTCCTGTGGGAGCCGCTGTGCCACATCGGCGGCGCGCAGATGCTGTTCGTCCCGTTACTCCGGCCGGTCTCGCTCGCCGTCGTCGAGCGGTTCTCGGTCTCGCGGTTCTGGGACCAGGTGCGGGATTCCGGCGCCACGCACGTGCACCAGCTCGGCGGGATCCTGCGGATGCTCCTCGGCAGGCCGCCTTCGGAGGCGGAGTTCTCCCACCGGGTACGGCTGGCCTGGGGCGGCGGGGTCACCACGGAGACCTGGCTGGAGGCCGAGCGGCGGTTCGGCGTGCGGATCGCCGAATGCTACGGGCAGACCGAAGCGTCAAGTTTCCTCTCGGTGAACACCACCGGTCCGCACGCCGGCGTCGGCCGGGTCCTGCCGTACCTGCGAGCCGCGATCCACGACGAGCACGGCGCCGAGGTCCCGGCCGGTGAACCCGGGGAGATCGTGGTGCGCTCGGCCGGGCTGCCCATCGTGACACCCGGCTACTTCCATGACGAGGCGCAGACCCGTGCCGCGCGACGCGACGGCTGGTGGCGCACGGGCGATCTCGGGCGCCTCGACCAGCACGGCAACCTCCACTTCATCGGCAGGGCGTCCGATTCCGTGCGCAGACGCGGCGAGAACGTATCCGCCTGGGAGGTCGAGACGGTGCTCAACACGCATCCCGCGGTGGCGGAGAGCGCGATGATCGGTGTCGCGGCCGAGGTCGGCGAGCAGGACATCAAGGTATTCATCCGGCTCGCGGGCGACACGACGCTGGACGTCGCGGAGCTGCTCTACTGGTGCCGGGAACGCCTCGCCGACTTCCAGGTGCCGCGCTATGTCGAGATCGTGGACGACTTCCCGCGAACGCCGAGCGAACGGGTGATCAAGAGCAAGCTCTCGCCGTCCGTGGCGCACTGCTTCGACGCGACCTCGTCGACGACCCCGTGAGACCCGCTGAGATCACCGCCCTTGGCCTTTCCCCCACCTCTCAGGAGCGATCATGACGACCACCGACGACCTGCGAGCCGGCGCCCGTACGGCACTGCGGCACTGCGGGGTCGACCTCGCGGCCATCGACGGCGACCTGCTGACCGCCCGCACCCCGGTGACGGGGGAAACGCTGTTCCGGATCGGCGGATCGACCGCCGACGACGTGGACGGGGCCGTGGCCGCCGCTCATGCGGCGTTCCTCCACTGGCGGACCACTCCGGCCCCGGTTCGTGGCGCCCTGGTCAAACGGCTGGGCGAGCTGATCGGCGAGTTCCGCGACGATCTCGCCGAGCTGGTGGCCATCGAGGCGGGGAAGATCCGTTCCGAGGCCCTGGGCGAGGTCCAGGAGATGATCGACGTCTGCGAATTCGCCGTCGGCCTGTCCCGCCAGCTTTACGGGCGCACCATGCCGTCGGAACGCCCCGGGCACCGCCTGATGGAGACCTGGCACCCGCTGGGCGTCGTCGGCGTCATCAGCGCGTTCAACTTTCCGGTCGCCGTCTGGTCGTGGAACACCGCGATCGCCCTCACCTGCGGTGACACCGTGGTCTGGAAGCCTTCGGAGCTCACCCCGCTGACGGCGCTGGCGTGCGCCGCCCTGCTCGATCGGGCCATCGCGGACACCGGCGCCCCGCCGAAGGTGCACCAGGTGCTGCTCGGCGACGCAGCGGTGGGCGAGCGGCTGGTGGACTCCCCGTCGGTGGCGCTGGTCAGTGCCACCGGCTCGACACGTATGGGGCGTGCCGTGGGGCCGCGGGTGGCCGCCCGCTTCGGCCGGAGCATCCTGGAACTGGGCGGCAACAACGCCGCTGTGGTGACCGCGTCGGCGGACCTGGATCTCGCGGTCAACGCCATCGTCTTCGCGGCGGCTGGCACCGCCGGGCAGCGGTGCACCACCATGCGGCGCCTCATCGTCCACGAAGACGTCGCCGACGAGCTGATCGCCAGACTCACCGCGGCCTACCAGCGCCTGCTGGTCGGCGACCCCTTCGACGGCGCGACGCTCGTCGGACCGCTGATCAACGAGGCCGCCCTCGTCCGGATGCGGCAGGCGCTGGCCCGCGCGACGGAGGAGGGCGGAAAGGTGCTGGTGGGTGGTGACCGCGAGCTCGCCGACACCTCGCCGAACGCCTGCTACGTACGGCCTGCGCTGGTCCGCATGCCCGCGCAGACCGGCATCGTGCGCGAGGAGACGTTCGCCCCGATCCTCTACGTCCTGACGTACTCCGAGCTGGACGAGGCCATCGCACTGCACAACGGCGTGCCCCAGGGCCTGTCATCCGGGATCTTCACCCGTGACCAGCGTGAGGCCGAGCGATTCCTGGCCGCCGACGGCGCCGACTGCGGCATCGTCAACGTCAACGCCGGCACGTCAGGCGCGGAGATCGGCGGCGCCTTCGGTGGCGAGAAGGAAACCGGCGGCGGCCGCGAGTCCGGCTCGGACTCGTGGCGTGCGTACATGAGGCGGGCCACCAACACGATCAACTACTCCGAGCAGGTGGTCCTGGCCCAGGACGTGGACTTCCTGTGACGGCCGCCACCGTCGATCGGATGGGTCGGCGTCGCCGAGCTGCAGCCGGTACCGGCCCGGCGCCACCTCCTCGCCGTCGATCAATTCTGCGGTGCCAGGGTGCGCAGGACGCAGAACTCGTTGCCCTCGGGGTCTGCCATGACCACCCAGTTTCGGTCTGAGCCCTGGCCCACATCCGTCTTGGTGGCGCCGAGGCCGAGCAATCTACCTCGTCCTCGGTGCTGCCGTCGATCAGGCTGACGTCGAGGTGAAGCCGGTTCTTCGGCCGGTTACGAGAAGATCTTCACCGACAAGGCCGGCGGCAAGCTCGCCCGCCGACCCGAACTCGACAAGGCCCTCCTCATCGTCCGCGAGGGCGACCAACTCGTGGTGACCAGACTCGACTCCCAGCCATCGCTTCCAGCGATCGAGTTGATCGGAAACAATCGCTTTTCACGATGGCGCCTGGCTCCTAGCGTGGCTGGCATGACAGTGACCACCGTTGCACCGACAAAAGCTCGAAGCCCTCTCCCTGCTCGCCGGGGCCGCCCTGGCGATCGTCTACGTCGCCCGGGGCTCGACCTACCTCGCGATCCGGATCATGGACGAGGAGATGCCGCCCCTCGTGAGCGCCGGTGTCCGCTTCCTGACGGCTGGCCTGCTGGTGGGCGGGGCGCTGGCGGGGCGTGGCGGTCTGGGTCGACTGGCCGTGACCCGTCGGCAGCTGCTGGGGTGCGCGCAGATCAGGCTCTTGCTGCTCGTGATGGGCCTGGTGACACCTGGTGGCTGGCGGACCTCCCGCCGGAAACAGTGCGCTGGACCAGATGCGAGGCGTACTCCGCGAAGGGCCCGATAGAGCCTTGAGACATCGCCATCCACACGACCGACCACCATGTCGAATCGGTATCGAGAGGATCCGGTGACAGTGATGTCCGACCAGCAGGGTACCCAGATGCGGCCGAACTCCGAGCCGACCGCGGGTGAGCACGGGACCAGGCAGACCGACCTGTTCGACTACGACGCGGAGTTGCGTCTGCACAACGAACTCTTCCGTGCCGCTGCCCGCGTCGGCTCGCGCGACCGTGTGCTCGACATCGGCTGTGGTACGGGGCAGCCCACGCGCGAGGCCGCCCGCGCCGCCGTCAACGGAAGCGTGGTAGGCGTCGACCTCTCTGCACCAATGCTCGAACGGGCCCGTCAGCTCAGTGACGACCAGGGACTGCCCAACATTACTTACCAGCAGGCGAACGCCCAGGTTCACCGCTTCCCCTCGACACATTTCGACCTTTGTATCAGCAGGTTCGGAGCGATGTTCTTCGCCGACCCCGTCGCCGCGTTCACCAATATCGGGCGCGCTCTGCGCCCCGCAGCGCGCCTCGTGCTGCTGGTCTGGCAAGACCGCGACCGCAATGAATGGGCCTCCGCGATCCGCCAGAGCCTCACCGCCGCAACGGCCACGCCCGCCCCTCCCACCGGTGGTCCAGGCCCGTTCTCACTCGCCGATCCGACCACCACGCAAGGCATCCTGGCGGCGGCAGGCTTCACGCAAATCAGCTTCACCGACGTGCACGAGCCCGTCTTCTACGGCCCGGACACCGCCACCGCCTTCGATAACGTGCTCCGCCTACGGGAATACAACGACCTGCTTGCCAACCTCGACACCGCGACAGCCGAGCAAGCACGCACGCGGCTACGCGCCACCCTCGCCGCCCACAACACCGACAGCGGCGTGTACTTCGACTCGCGTGCCTGGATCATCACAGCGCGCCGTCACTGACCACCGCACCCAATCTGACCCAACCCCAAGTACTAATGAGTCACCCGTCCGCACCGGGTCGAACCCGGCGCTCTCCGCCTCTTTCGCGAAGTCGAGCACCTCGGCGATGAGGGTGCCGTTGAGGAGTGCTTCTCGGGCGGGCGGGAACACTCCGATTTTCGGTGTCATGAGCGGCCCCTGGATCCGGCCGCCGCTGCGGCGGCGGTGAGCGCGGCCTGGGCCTGGGGAAGGTCGATGAAGGTGTCCTTGCGTTCGACCAGTCCGTTGTCGTCGAGCGTGACCACGTCGAGGCAGTCGAAGCGGATCGGGCGTCGATCGCCGTCCGGGTCGGTGAGAACGGCGGTGAGCGCCCAGTCGAGAACCCAGTGGCGGTCACCGACGATGACCCGGTAGATGTCGAACCCCATCTCCGGCCACTGGAGCCGCCTCCACGTGCGAGGAGAGCCCGACGCCGTCCAAGCCACGAGAGAGCTCTTCGGACTCAACCGCTAGACCAGCAACCCCACCCACATCGCCATGGGCTTCTCCAGCTCCGTCGACCGAATATCGCTGCTGGATGGCCGCTCGTGCTCGCCTTCGTGGCCGACCCGGCCTTGGGAGGGTTCCTCATCACCTTCTCGGCGAGCATGACGAGCGGGTACGCCAGGCGTTCGCGGCTGTCCGCCGGAGGAACGCCGACGCACTGGTCGTAACCGGTGGCGGCGACTTTCTTCATTGCCACCGGGACCCGTTATGGACGCCCGCCAGGATCCTCCGGAGGTCCGGCCAGCCGTCCGATGGGGGCGACCACGCTCCGGGTCCGAGGGCACGACCACACCGCGGTTCCGCCCTCGACGGCGGCGGACAGCGGATGGGAGTCCGGGTGAGCCGGGCACTGCGGCCACACCGCGGACAGTCCTTCCGACCACAACGCCTCGACCGCCCACTCCTGGACCTGGTCCGCCAGCCCGGCGATCTGTTCGGCACCACCACCAGAGGGCGCTGAGACGCCGCGCCCGGATCCATCGGGTGCGTAGAGCCAGACGAAGGGCTCCTCCCAGCTCCGCACCTCGCCCTCGCGGACATCGGGCTGTACGGCGCAGTGCGAGCGCACGTCCCGGAGCACGACATCGAGAGCCGCGGAGAGGTCCTTGTCCACCCGGCGATCATCCCAGCGAACGGCTGCCCGCGATGCTGGAGGTGTGCGATGCAGGACGTGACGCAAGACGCGCCCCGCCCCTCAGCGGCGCGCGCCTTCCCGCACTTCCAGGAGCGGCAGGCCCGCCGCGTACCGCCGGAGGAAACCGGCGGTCGGGGTGTCCGCGGTCGCGACGGCGTCCGGGGGGCCTTCCGCGACCACCGCACCCCCGTCCGGACCGGCTCCCGGCCCCAGGTCGATCACCCAGTCCGCGGACGCGGCGACGGGGATGTCATGTTCGGCCACGACGACGGTGTTGCCCGAGTCGAGCAACACATCGAGCGCATCCACCACACGCTGGATGTCAGACGGGTGCAGGCCCGAGACGGGTTCGTCGAGAACGACGAGGCCGGCCTTGCGGCCCGCGGCGCCGCGCTGGATCGCGGACGCCAGCTTCAGCCGCTGCGCCTCGCCGCCGGACAACTCTGTGGCGCTCTGGCCGAGCTGGAGATAGCCAAGCCCGACCTGGTTCAAGGCTCCCAGGGTTTCCGCGAGTTGCCGGGGTGCGGAGAACCGCTCCACAGCCTCGGCGACGGTCAGCTCCAGCACCTGATCGATGGCCAACCCCTGATACCTGATTTCCAAGGCCTCCGGCTTGTAGCGCCGACCCTCGCACGCGTCGCAGACCACCCACACATCCGGCAGGAAGTGCATGTCGACCAGCTTGCGGCCATAACCGGTGCAGGTTTCGCAGCGGCCGCCACCCGCGGTGTTGAAGCTGAACCAGGAGGCATTGACCCCGCGTCCGCGCGCCACGTCGGTTGCGGCGAACAGCTTGCGGACAATGTCGAACGCCTTGCTGTAGGTGGCCGGGTTGGACCGCGGCGTCCGCCCGAGCGGTTCCTGATCGACGACGGCGACCCAGTCGAACCCCTCGAGGCCGGTCACCTGTCGCACCGTGTCGGTCGTCGTCCCGTTCAGGGCGGCCTCCACGCTCGCCGCGAGCGCGCCGAGCAGGCTGCTCTTGCCGCTGCCGCTCACCCCGGTCAGGCAGGTGAGCCGACCGGCGGGGAAACGCACCAGGTCCGCGGTCACGTTGTGCGCACGCAGGCCGTGCAGCTCCACCCAGCCGGTGTCATCCCCGGCCGGGCGGCGGGTCCGGCGTAGCCGCGGCCCCTCACCGGCCAGATAGCGTCCGGTCAGCGACGTCGGGTGGGCGGCCGCGTCGGCGGGCGGCCCCGACACCAGGATCTCACCGCCGAGGCGGCCCGCGCCGGGCCCCATATCGATCACCCAGTCGGCCCGGGCGATCAGTTCAGGGTCGTGCTCGACCAGGAGCACCGTGTTGCCTGCCTTGCGCAGCTCCAGGGCGATGTCGAGCAGGTGTGCCTTGTCCGCCGGATGCAGTCCGGTCCCGGGCTCGTCCAGGACGAAGATGATGCCGCTCAGCTCGGTGCTGAGCTGCGCGGCGAGCCGGGTCCGCTGCAACTCACCCCCGGACAGCGTCGCCGCGCTCCGGGACAGCTGGAGGTGGGCCAGGCCGAGCCGGTCGAGGATCCCGAGCCTGCGGCCCAGGTCCTGCAGCAGCGGCTCACCCACTTCGCGCTGCCGGGCGTCCAGGTCGTCCGCCACGCGCTTCGCCCAGCTGCGCACCTCCCGTACTTCCACCTCGAGCAGGTCGGGATAGGTCAGCCCGCCGAGCCGCACGGACCGGGCCACCTGGTCGTACCCGCTGCCGCCGCAGGTGCCGCACGGCTGCTTGCGCATGTACGGCAGGTAGCGCTGCTTGGCGCTGGAGGTCTGGGCGTTCACGAACACCCGCTCCACCTCGGCGAGCGCGCCCCGCAGCGGCTGGCTCGAGGTGTAGGTCACCAGAGCCGTCTCGTTCTTGTTCGTCATGTCGATGGTCGCCTCGATCTTTTCGTCGCCCGTGCCGTACAGCACGCAGTGACGGAACTCCTCAGGCAGCGACTGCCACGGCCGATCGAGGTCCACGCCACGCTTCTCGGCGAGCGCCGGTACGAACGCGTGCTCCCCCGACCGCCACTTCGCGTACCAGGGCGAGGCCCCCTCGAAGAGCGGAAGGTCCGGATGGGTGATGACCAGGCCCTCCTGCGCCTGCCAGCGCCCGCCCACCCCGTGGCAGTCCGCACAGCTCCCTTCCGGCGTATTGCGGTCGAAATGAGCGGTCGTCAGATGCCCGTCTCCACGCTCCGCCGCCGGGTCCGCGCCGATCCCCGGAAGGCGCGAGTACAGCAGCCCCAGATGCCCGTCGATGCCGGTGATCGTCGCGACCGTGGACCGGGGGTTGCGGTTCAGCCGGCGCTGGTCGACCGCGAGCGTCGCGCCGAGTCCCAGGATGCGGTCGACCTTCGGCCGATTGCGCTGGGTGATGTACTGCCGCACGAACGGCGAAAGCCCCTCCAGATACCGCAGCTGGGCCTCGTTGTGCAGGGTGTCGATGGCCAGCGAGGTCTTGCCGCTGCCACTCACCCCGGTGAAGGCGACGAGTCGCCCCTTGGGGATGCTCACCGACACGTCCCGCAGATTGTTGGTACGAGCCCCCACCACCTCGATGGCCTCGCACCCCATACTCGCGACGTCCCGTACGAACGCAGTCAACCTTCGTCCACCCTCTCGCAACACAGCAGAACATGGGCGGACAGGCGCCCCACCCATGCCGAGCAACCGATCACGCCACTACGCGGCGGCCGCTCGTCACAACGGCGCTGGGCGGCCGCTTCCCCAGATCTCTCAGCACGTGGCCGGTCTTGATGCGGCCCGTGCCGCAGATCGGTGCCGACCGGCGAACCCATGATCGCTCTAAAACCTGACGTCTTGTGTCCTGTTTTTCATCCGTCCTGCGGACGCCGCCGGGCCTTCGGCACGCACCGGTCGGCGCCGGCGGGCCTGGGCAGTTCCATGCATCTCGGTGCTGATCCGGCGCCGACCCCGGTGTACGACACGGCCCTGTTCGGTCTGGCCTGGGGCGCGCCGGCGGGCTTCGGCCACGCCGTCGCGGCAGGCGTCGACCCGGCCGACTTCGCGGCGGTGGCGACGGGGCACATGCCGTTCGTCACCTCGCTGATGGCCGGCCACCGGCATCGCGCCGTCCTCGGATGAACTGCTTTCCGGACGGAGATCGGAGAAATCGGCCCCGGCGTATGCGGCGAGTCAGTGGTGCGGAGTGTCGCCGACTCCGATCCTGCGGCGGAAGACCCAGTAGGTCCAGCTCTGGTAGAGCAGCACCAGGGGCAGGAAGATCACCGCGACCCAGGTCATGATGCCGAGGGTCTTCGGTGTGGCGGCCGCGTTCTCCACGGTCAGACTGTAGGCCGGGTCGATCGTGGACGGGAGGACGTCGGGGTGGAGGACGGCGAACAGGCTGATCACCACCATCCCGATGCCGACGGCCGACAGGAGGAACGCCCAGCCGTCACGACCCTTGACGAGCACGCCGAGCGCGGCGGCGAAGGAGAGGACGGCGAGCGCGGCCAGCACCGCGGTGCCCGGTGTCCCGCCCTCGAACTGCGTCCAGGTCAAGAAGGCCACCGCGAGCACGGCCGCCGCCACCCCCGACCGCAGCGCGAGCACGGCCGCGCGCCGGCTGATCTCCCCGATGGTCTTCAACGCCAGGAAGACGGCGCCGTGCGCGACGAACAGCGTCAGCGTCGTCAGCCCGCCCAGCAGCGCGTACGGGTTGAGCAGATCCCAGAACGTGCCGACGTACTCGTGCTCGGAGTCGAGTTTCACGCCCCGCACGATGTTGGCGAACGCGATCCCCCACAGCAGCGCGGGCATGAACGAGCCGAACACGATGGCCACGTCCCACCGCCGTCGCCATCTCGCCGAGTCCCGTTTGGCGCGATACTCGAAGGCCACCCCGCGCAGGATCAACGCCACCAGGATCAGCAGCAGCGGCAGGTAGAACCCGCTGAACAGCGACGCGTACCACTCCGGGAAAGCGGCGAACGTCGCGCCCCCCGCAGTGATCAGCCACACCTCGTTGCCGTCCCAGACCGGGCCGATCGTGCCGAGCACCACCCGGCGTTCCGGCTCGTCCCTGGCCAGGACCGGCAGCAGCATGCCGACTCCGAAGTCGAACCCCTCCAGGACGAAGTAGCCGACCCACAGGACGGTGATCGCCACGAACCAGACGTCGGTGAGCTCCACTGGCCGGTCCTTCCTAATAGGCGAACTAGTAGGCGAACTAGTAGGCGAACGACGTCGTGCCGTCGTCGCGCGGCTCGTCGTCGCCGGCGGACGGCGGGGCCGCCCTGCCGTACTTGATCATGAGGCCGACCTCGACCAGGGCCAGCACGCCGTACACGAGGGTGAAGACGATCAGCGAGGTGAGCACCGTACCCGCGCCGACGCTGGGCGAGACGCCGTCGGCGGTCATCATCTGGCTGAACACGATCCACGGTTGCCTGGCCGTCTCGGTGAAGATCCATCCGAAGCTGTGCGCGAGGAAGGGCAGCACGACCGACCAGACCGCCAATCGCCAGATCCGGCTGCTGCCGCGTACCATCCCGCCGCGGGTCAGCCAGAGCAGGGCGAGCGCCACGAGTGCGGCGAGCATGCCGAAGCCGATCATCAGCCGGAAGCCCCAGTAGGCGAGCGGGATGTAGGGGCGGTAGTCGCCGGGGCCGTACTTCTGCTCGTACGCCGCCTGGAGGTCGTTGATGCCCTCCACCCTGCCGTTGAGCGAGCCGGTGGCGAGGTACGACAGCAGGTGCGGGACCTCCAGCCGGAAGATCGGTTTGGTGCCGTCGAGGGTGCCGATCGTGAAGAGCGAGAACGGCGCCGGCTGCCGGGTCTCGTAGAGCGCCTCGGCGGCGGCCATCTTCATCGGCTGCGTCTGGGTCATGATCTTGCCGAGGACATCGCCGGAGATGAGACCGCCACCCGCGCCGATCAGCACCGCGGCCACGCCGAGCCGGAGCGAAGGGCGGAAGACGTCGGTGTCCCTCCTTCTGGCCAGGTGCCAGGAGGAGACGGCCATGAGGATCACCCCACCGGCCAGCCAGCAGCCGAAGATGGTGTGCGGGAAGGTGGCCAGCAGGACCTTGTTGGTCAGCACGGCGCCGAAGTCGGCCAGTTCGGCTCGCCCGTTGAGCGTGAAACCGACCGGCCACTGCATGAACGAGTTGGCGGCCAGGATGAAGTAGGCGGACACCATCGTGCCGATCGCGACCACCCAGATGCAGGCGAGGTGGACCATCTTCGGCAGCCGGTCCCAGCCGAAGATCCACAGGCCCAGGAACGTGGACTCGAGGAAGAACGCCACCAGGGCCTCCAGCGCGAGCGGGGCGCCGAAGACGTCGCCGACGAACCTGGAATAGGTGCTCCAGTTCATCCCAAATTGGAACTCTTGTACGATCCCCGTCACCACGCCCATGGCGAAGTTGATCAGGAAGAGGGTGCCCCAGAACTTGGTGGCACGCAGGTAGGCCGCCTTGCCGGTGCGCACCCAGGCCGTGTTCAGGATCGCCACCAGCAGCGACATCCCGATGGTGACGGGCACGAACAGGAAGTGGTAGACGGTGGTAACCCCGAACTGCCACCGAGCGAGATCCAAGGCGTCCATATGACGACTTTAGGTATCCGATCGTTCGCACATTGTCACAACACGCCTGGCCGCTCCGATCAGCACCTCGGCTTGGCGGCTCTTCGTCCCCTCCGACCACCTCGCCGGCGACCTCGGCACCGAGGAGCCCTCGGCCGCTGTGGACGCCGACCGCGTGCCCTCACGCGGTACCGCCGCCGATACGGAGCGCTTCCTTCAGAAACACGCGGTAGATGCTCGGCGTGCCCTCGGTGGTGATGACCTCGACGATGGAGCGGACGTTGCTACCGTCGACGGCCTCGCGAATGAGCGCGTCCGCCAGGTCGCGACGTGCGGTGAACCGGCCGACCATCTGCGGCGGGCCGACGGTGTAGTCGGTGACCGCGCCGCCGTCGAACAGTCCCGAGGGGCGGATGACGGTCCAGTCGAGGTCGGTACGGGCCACGATCTCCTCCATACGGCCGGCATCCTCGTACAGCGGACGCCCCATCCTGATGAGCAGCGGCATGATCACCTTGCGATAGATGAGGGTCTCGCCGGTCGGGGGTTCCATCGGCACGCCGGTCGAGGTCACGCAGACCAGGCGCCGGATGCCGTGTGCGGCCATGGCTTCGATGATGTTCTCAGCGGACTCGGAGAACATGGTGGCGGCCTCGGAGCCGTAGGGGACACCGAGCGTAGAGATCACCGCGTCATGCCCGGCCACCGCCCGATCCACCGCCTCGGGGTCCAGGGCGTCCGCCTTCACGACGTCCAGCACGGGATCGCTGATGGGGAACGTCTCCGGATGCCGAGTGACGGCGGTGACGGTGTGGCCCTCGGCGAGCGCCTGGGCGGTGGCGAGCCGCCCTGTCGGGCCGTTGGCCCCAAAGATCACGAGTCTCATGTGCTTGCCTCCAGCTAGCTTTGCGTCGTGACATCTGCTTTTGACGCACCCTATATTGATTATAAGTAGCGTAAACCCATGGGGGATCATGAACGAGGAACGAGGGCAGCGTCGCTACGACTCGCTGCGCCGTACCACCCAGGCGCTGGCGACCCGAGCCGAGATCGCCCGCGCCGCCCGCAGGCTCTTCCTCGCCCGAGGGTGGGCGGAGACGACGGTGCGCGACGTGGCACGCGAGGCCGGCGTGTCCGTGCCGACGGTCTACTCGACATACGGGAACAAAATCGGGCTGACCCGGGCCCTGGCCGACTCGGCCGACCTGCACGGCGACGCGCCGCGGATGCTGGCCGAGCTGGAAGACTCCGCAGCGGATCCGTCGCGGCAGTTGAGCGCGATGGCCGGCTTCGACCGCCGGCTGTACGAGCGCGCGGGCGACATCATCGTGCTCCTGCGGGAGGCGGGCCGCACCGAGCCGGACCTGGCCACGGTGTACCACGATGGTCGCCGCCGCGGCGACGAGACCCGCGTCCAGGTGTTCTCCTCCTGGCCGGACGAGACCCTGCGCGCCGGGCTGGACGTGGAGACCGCCGTCGACGTCTACGCGGCCATCTGCACCATCGACGTCTACACCACCCTCACCGCCGAGCGCGGGTGGTCACCCGATCGCGTCGAGCGATGGTGGGGCGACGTCCTGGTCCGTGAACTGCTGAGCTGAGTTATCGGCTCGTCTGGTCTGTTCCAGCTCCTGCGCACACGGGCTCCGTCCGGGTTGGGCGCGCTTCGGGCACCCGTCGCGACCGGGGGCTCGACGGGGGTCCTCCGTTCGCGGGCCCGCGCTCGGCCGCGGCCGTGTCAGCTCGGGTCGGCGCGGGCCCGATAAGCCCGCATCTTGTGGCGGGAGCCGCAGATGTCCATGTCGCACCAGAGGCCGTTACCCGAGGGGGCCCGGTCGTAGAAGACCCACCGGCACTCGGGGGCGGCGCATGCCTTGAGCCGGCCGCCCTGACCGGTCAGGCCGTGCGCGAGCAGTGCGGCGAGGACGGCGCAGATGAGATCGGCGGCCGGGTCGCCGACGGCCGGCCGGATCGCGAGGGTGCCGTCGGGGCCGATGGCCGGCGGGCCGGCGACGGCCTGGATCAAGGCGTTGACGTTCCGGATCGCCTCGGGGTCCGTCCGGTCCGCGATGAAGGCCCGGATGGTCTCGCGGGCGGCCACGAGGGCCTCCAGCTCGGGCTGTCCGAGGGACGCCTGTCCGGAGTGCGCCGCCAGCCAGGCGGCGGCGGTGTCCGGCCGCGCGAGGACGTCTTCGCCGTGGAGATGTGTCGCCGTGTTGCAGAAGTCCTCGACCACTGCGAGTTCCTCGGGTGCCGGTTTCCGCCGCATGCCTGCCACGTTACCAGCAATCGGCTTTAGCTGGTAACGTCCGATGGGAACCGACCACCAAGGAGGCTGTGAGATGACCTGGGACCTGCGAGAAGAGTTCGAGACACCCGGCGGCGTCGTGCGATGGGCGTCGTTCGGAGCCGGCGATCCCGTCGTTCTCCTGCACGGCTCGCCGTTCTCGTCCTTCATCTGGCGTGACATCGCTCCGGCGCTCTCCCGGACGCGGAAGGTCTACGTCTGGGACATGCTCGGCTACGGCCAGTCGGACAAACACGACGGGCAGGACGTCGGCCTGGCCGCCCAGGGCAGGCTCTTCGCACGGCTGCTCGCGCACTGGGGACTGTCCGAGCCCAGCGTCGTCGGGCACGACTTCGGCGGGGCGGTGGCACTCCGCGCGCTCCTGCTGGAGGGAGCGAGATACCGGGATCTCACCCTCGTCGACGCCGTGAGCGGCGGCGAGTGGGGGACGGGCTTCTTCCGGCTCATCAGGGAGAACGCCGACATCTTCCGGCAACTCCCGGAATACGCCCACGAGGCGCTGGTCGCGAGCCACCTCCGGCTCGCCAGTCACAACGGCTACGAGCCCGGCGTGCTCGATGCCTACCTCGCGCCGTGGCGCGGTCCCGCCGGACAGGCGGCGTTCTACCGCCAGTACCGCCACGCCGAGCAGGCCCAGACGGAGGAGTTCGAGGCCCTGCTGGGTGGAATCACCATTCCGACCCGGATCATCTGGGGCCGCGAGGACCGCCTCATGCCGCCCGAGTTCGCCGAACTGCTCCACAGCCGGATCCCGCACGCCGAACTCCACTGGGTGGACGACGCGGGCCACGTCATCCAGCACGACGCCCCGGCCCAGCTGCTGTCCCACCTGACCAGAGAATTCGAACCCGTCTGACGGCGACCGCACGCCGGCTTCGCCCGAAGCGGCCGGCCATGAGGGCGATCGCGGTCAGCTGCTGTCCGCGATCGGTGCGAGAGTCGTCTCATGTTGGAAACCTCGGCCCGGCTGCTCCGGTTGCTGGGTCTGCTGCAGGCCCACCGCGACTGGCCGGGATCGGCCCTGGCCGAACGCCTCGGGGTCAGTCCCCGGACCGTACGGCGCGACGTCGGCAAACTGCGGGCCCTGGGTTATCCGGTCGACGCCGTCGCCGGCGTCGGCGGTGGCTACCAGCTGGGCACGGGTGCCGCACTGCCGCCGTTGCTGCTGGACGACGACGAGGCGGTCGCGATCGCGGTCGGGTTGCGGACGGCGGCCGGCGGCGCGGTCACGGGCATCGCCGAAACCTCCGTACGGGCGCTGGCCAAGCTGGAACAGGTGCTGCCCTCGCGGCTGCGCCACCAGGTCGGCACGCTCAGCTCTGCCATGGTGACCATGCCGATGCTCGGCCCGACGGTCGATCCGGCGACGCTGACCGCGATCGCCTCGGCGGCGCGCGACCACCGGCGGCTGCGCTTCGACTACATCGCGCACAACGGTACGGCGAGCGTGCGGGACGTGGAGCCCTACCGGCTGATCCAGAACGGACGGCGGTGGTACCTGTTCGCCTGGGACGTCGGAAGGTCGGACTGGCGGAGATTCCGCGTCGACAGGTTGTCCACGCGCATCCCCACCGGCCCCCGGTTCAGCCCGAGGCCGCTCCCCGCGGCGGACCTGGCCGCCCACTTCGCCATGGGCGTGACCACGGATCTCTACCGCTACCAGGCGGTGCTCACCATGCACGGCTCGGCCAGGGAGGTGGCCGACGAGGTTCCTCCCACGATCGGCGTGGTGGAACCCGTCAGCGAGGACACCTGCACCCTGCGCATCGGCTCGGACAGCCTCGACCAGCTCGCGGTGTGGGTCGCCGCGTTCGGTTTCGAGTTCGAGATCCACGAGCCGCCCGAGCTGGCAGAACACCTCCGGACGCTGACCGCGCGCCTGCAGCGGGCCGCCGGGACCGCAACCGGATCATGAGCGGAGGGGAGCGGCGCCTGACCCGGCCGGGCTGTCACAGGGTGAGCTGGTGGTGGCGCTGGCTGTGCCATTCGACCATCAGCACCGTGGCGTCGTCCTGCAGCCGGCCCTCCTGGTAGGAAAGGATCGTGTTGATCAGCCGGCGCAGGGTCTCCGGGGCGGCGAGTCCGTCGGCCTCCCGGCGGATGATGAAGTCGGTGAACCGGTCCAGCCCGAACCGCTCCCCGCCGGGGCTTTCCGCCTCGATGATGCCGTCGGTGTAGAGCAGCAGCCGATCGCCTGGTTCGAGCTGGTATCGAGCCAGAGGTTCCGACAGTCCCATCCGGAACCCCATCGGCGGATTGGGCGGCGTGTCCAGGATGGCGACCTGATGGCCGTCACGGAGGATCAGCGGCGGGTAATGCCCCCGGTTGACCCAGGTCAGCCGCCCGCTCCGGGTGTGCAGGTAGGCCATGATGCCGGTGGCGAACCGGACGTCGGTGAACTGCCTGTCGATCTCCTCGTCGATGGCCTCGCTGGCGGCGAGAAGATCCGTTCCCTGGAGCCGGGTGTTGCGGCAGGTCCCTATGGCGATGGTGGCGGTGAGCCCGGCGGAGATGTCGTGCCCCATCGCGTCGAAGATCGACAGATACAGCCGGTCGCCGTCGATCGCGTACTCGTACGCGTCCCCGCCCACCTCGTAGGCCGGTTCCATCGCGGCGCTCACCACCACCCTGTCGTCGGCGAAGGTGCCGGACGGCAGCACCGCCCACAACATCTCGGCGGACAGGTCCATCGGCCGGGTGCGCACGGCCCGCGAATAGCTGTCGCTGAAGCGACGCTTGCTGACCACCAGCAGGGCGATCAGGGCGGCGAGCCGTGTCACCGACCACATGACCTTCTCGTCACCGGCGGACGCCGTCACGCCGAGCACGCCGACCCGCTCGGTGCCGTCGAGCAGCGGGACCCACAGCCGCCGTGGCCCCGCCCCGGACACGGGCTCGGCGGACTCGCTCTGGGAGGGTTCACCGGCGAGCGTCGACGCGACCTCGACGTTGCGGAAGGCCCGCCCCGCCAAGGTCGCGTCGATCCGAAGCGTGGGAAGCGCCTCCCCGGAGTCGTCCCGCTGACCGGGCAACGGCACGAGGAACTGCCCTTGAAGGTCGGCCGCATAGATCTCGCACTTCGAGAGACCGGCCAGCCGGGCATGGATCCCGACCAGGGCGGGCACGTCCTCCAGTGAGGCCAGGTGGCTGTCGTGCAACAGCTCGCCGAGCATCCGCGCCTCCGGATCGGACATGGCGCACTCCTGCCTGCTCTACGGCGTCCCCGTGGTCTTCCCGCGGGTTCGCCCGAATCACGCGAGCCGGGCTTGAGCCCTGTGATACGCCTACCCACACCTGTGTCAGGGCAAGCGGCCGCAGCGTTTCTTTGCCCTGCTCACGGGCGTCCACCCGACACCGTGGGGGGAGTCGCCGGAACGATCAGCGGGGAGCCCGCCGTCACGCTCAGGTGAGCGGCACCGGCAACGGCCAGTCGTGCAGCGCGGCGGCGGTACGCGAGGCGATCGCCCGCTGCCCGGTGACGTTGGGATGGAAGAAATCCCACTTGCTGATGTGGCTCAGGGTGAAGGGATAGGTGAAGAGCGCGTTGCCGTCGAACCGGCAGGCCACGCCGTACCCCTTGCAGGCGTCGGCCAGCGCGTCGTTGTAGGCGATGACGCGCGCCCGCACGCGGTCTCGCCTGGCCTGGTCCGCCCGCGCCGTGGAGGTGGGCCGGGCCAGCATCGCCTGGCAGATCCTGCCCACCGACCAGAACGTCCTGGCGAACGCGTTGTCCTTGCCGACCCGCCACAGCCGCTTGATGTCGGGGATGCTGGCGATGAACACCCTGGCCTGCGGCGCGCCCGTGCGGAGCAGGTCGAGCGCCCTGCCGATGTTCCTGCGGTAGGCGGCGACCGGGGTCATCCCCGCCTCGTCGTCGACGCAGGCGTCCTGCGCGCCGATCAGGATGGTGACGTAGTCGGCGTGCCGCTCGATCGCCTCCCGCACCTGTACGGCCAGCTCCGCGCTGGTCGCGCCCGGTTTGGCCAGGTTCAGGTTGTGGCCGGAGATCTGCCCGTCCGCCCGGCGCAGGCGCAGGTAGTGGCTGTCGACATCGGCGTGGTCACCCGCCGACCAGGATCGGGAGGTGCACTTGACGTACCACCCGCAGGCGTTGAACCCGGCGCTGATCGAGTCGCCGAGCGCGGCCATGACCCCCGGCGGCCAGATCGAGGCCGAAGCCGAGGCCTGGCCGGGGACCAGGCAGACCGCCGAGACGAGGGCCGCACCCGCCAGAGCGGTGACCGACGCGCGAACCATGGCACCTCCGCATGAGATCACTCCTGGCTCGCTTGTATCACTGTGCAGCGCAATCGTGACCACATGTAACCGAGTGCCTTGGTTTCCTTGACAAGCTATTGCACCTGTGCTGCTCAGCGCGTTGCCCGTCCGTCAAGTCGGGGCCGCCTTTCGAACACGTTCAGTTTCCACCTAGAGTGGGCCGGGTGAGTGTCACGCTCGGATTGACCCGTCCCCTCATGGTCCGCACGACGGCCGTCGCCGATCCAGGTGACCTGCTCGCCCGTCTGCCGGAGACCGCACCCTACGCCTGGATCAGGCACGGCGAGGGCATGGTCGGCTGGGGAGAGGCGGCCCGCGTCGCCGTCCCGCCCGGTCCCGGCCGGTTCGCGTGGGCGCGCGAGTGGGCCGGGCGCATCCTGGGCGAGGCCCGGGTCCGCGACGAGGTGCGGGTGCCGGGTTCCGGCCCGGTCGCCTTCGGCTCCTTCACCTTCGACGCCGACTCCCCCGGTTCGGTGCTGGTGGTGCCCCAGGTGGTGCTGGCCAGACGCGGCGGGCGGGCCTGGCTGACCACCGTCGGCGACGCCCCGCCCGGCGTCGTGACCCCGCCGCGCGATCCCGGTCCGATCTTCTACGGCGACGGCGGCCTGACCGCGCCGGAGTGGCAGCACGCCGTCGCCGAGGCCGTGACCAGGATCAACCGCGGCGACCTGGAGAAGATCGTGCTCGCCCGCGACCTCACCGCGATCGCCGAGCACCCGATCGACGTGCGCCTGCTGCTGTCCCGGCTGAGCCGCCGCTACCCCGAGTGCTACGCGTTCTCCTGCGCCGGGCTCGTCGGCGCGACCCCCGAGTTGCTCGTCCGGCGCACGGGGGAGGACATCGAGTCGCTGGTGCTGGCCGGGACCATCGCGCGCGGCTCCTCGCCGGCGGACGACGCCGCCCGTGGCGCCAGCCTGTTCGCCTCGCAGAAGGACCGCCACGAGCACGCCTGCGCGGTGGAGTCGGTCCGCGACGCCCTCGGCCCGCTCTGCAAGGAGCTGACCGTGCCGGGCGAACCCGAACTCCTGGTGCTGTCCAACGTGCAGCATCTCGCCAGCCCGGTCAGCGGCCGGTTGTCCGACGGGGCCTCGGTGCTCGACGTGGTGGCCGCCATGCATCCGACCGCCGCCGTCGGCGGCACCCCCACCGGCCGGGCCACCAGGCTCATCCGCGAACTGGAGGGCATGGACCGCGGCGGCTACGCCGGGCCGGTCGGCTGGATCGACGCGCGCGGCGACGGCGAGTGGGGCATCGCGCTGCGCTGCGGCTCGATCGAGGGCAACCGGGCCCGCCTGTTCGCCGGCTGCGGCATCATGGGCGACTCCGACCCCGCCGCCGAACTCGCCGAGGCCCAGGCGAAACTCCGCGTCATGCAGTACGCGCTGGAGGGCTAGCACCGATCGTCCGCGGGTCACGACCCCTGGTACCGGTCCGCGTCAGGAGCCGAGATAACGCAGTACGGCCAGCACGCGGCGGCTGTAACCCTCGGCGGAGGAGAGTTCCAGCTTGTCGAAGATCGCGTTGACGTGCTTCTCCACCGCGCTCTGCGACACGTGCAGCCGCGCGGCGACGGACGCGTTGGTACGCCCCTCGGCCATCAGCCCGAGCACCTCGCCCTCACGCGGCGTCAGCCTGCTCAGCGGGTCGACGTGGGTGGTGCGCGCCAGCAGTTGCCGGACCACCTCCGGATCGAAGGCCGCTCCCCCGCCGCCCACCCGTTCCAGCGCCTCCAGGAACTCCCCGACCCGCATGACACGGTCCTTCAGCAGGTAACCCACTCCCCCGCGCTCGGCCGTCAGCAGTTCCGTCGCGTACCGCTTCTCGACGTACTGCGACAGCACCAGCACCGGGATGCCCGGTCGGCTGCGGCGGATCTCCAGCGCGGCGCGCAGACCCTCGTCGGTGTGCGTGGGCGGCATCCGCACGTCCACCACCACGATGTCGGGCGTCTGCTCGCCCACCGCCGCCAGCAGCGCGTCCGCGTCGCCCACCGCCGCGAGGACCTGATGGCCCTCCTCGGCCAGCAGGCGCACCAGCCCTTCGCGCAGCAGCGTGGAGTCCTCGGCAAGGATCACCCGCATGGCAGCTCCACGGTGATCTCGGTGGGGCCGCCGGCCGGGCTGTCGACGGCGAACCGGCCGTCCACCGCCGCCACCCTGCGGGCCAGGCCGGACAGGCCGCCGCCGAGCGGGTCGGCACCGCCTCTGCCGTCGTCATGGATGCGCACGACGATCATTGTGCCCGGTGCGGTGATGCTGACGGTGATCCGCCCGGCGCCGGAGTGCTTGGCCGCGTTGGTGACGGTCTCGCACACCACGAAGTAGACGGCCGTCTCGACGTGCGTGGGCAGCCGTTCGGCCAGGCCGTACGTGATGCGCACGGGCACGGCGGACCGCTCGGCCACGGCGGCGAGCGCGTCGCGCAGGCCGAGGGTGTCCAGGGCCGTCGGGTAGACGCGCCAGGCCACCTCCCGCAGCTCGCGCAGCACTTCGGCCGACGCCTCGTGGGCCTGTTCGAGGAGGGCGGAGTCGCCCTGGCGACGTGCCCTGCCCAGCAGCATGCCGAGTGCGACGAGCCGTTGCTGGACCCCGTCGTGCAGGTCGCGTTCGATGCGCCGCCGCTCCTGGTCGACGGCCGCCACGACTCCGGCCCTGGTGTCGGACAGTTCGGTGATGCGCCGCTGGAGCAGTTCGGTGGGGCTGGGGCCGAGGATCCGGGTGGCCAGCCGGCGCTCCAGGCCGGCGACCCCGGCGATGCCGGTCAGGTTGAGGTAGAGCAGCACCAGGCCGGGGGCGAGCACCCACAGGATGGTCTGGGTGGTGACTCCACCGGCGTCCTCCAGCAACGCCCATGGGAATCCTGTGGCCCACGCGAGCACCATCGACATCATCACCACCAGTCCGAGCACGAGCAGGGACAACACGGCGAAGCCGAGCAGCCCCACGCCGCAGTGCGAGATGAGGTAACGCAGGGCCCGTCCGCCGTCGTAGTCGGCCGCGATCTCCCGGTTGAGGTACCGCGCCAGGCGGCGCCGGTCCCAGCCGGCCAGCAGGCGGGCGCCGGCGTGCACCCGCCCGACTACGGCGGCGCGGGGGCGCGGCCAGGCCAGCACGGGAAGGATCGCCAGGCCGGAACCGAGGAGGAAACCGATCGACACGAAGGCGGTCACCGTGCCGAGGGCGAGCCCGGCGCCGACCAGCGCCCATCGCCGCAGCACCGCCCTCAGATCTTCTCCCGGTGCCGCCCGGTCCGCCGCTCGCGGGTGAACCGCGTCACCACGAACCAGACCAGGGCCAGCGCGCAGACGACGATCACGGCCTTGGACAGCACCCCGGCGTACTCCTCGACCACGCCCCAGTTCTCGCCGAGCAGATAGCCCGCCATCACGAAGATCGTGTTCCAGATCAAGCTGCCCAGCGTGGTGAACAGGAGGAACTTCGTCATCGGCATGCGCTGGACACCGGCGGGGACCGAGATGAGGCTGCGGAAGATGGGGATCATCCGGCCGAAGAACACGGTCTTCACCCCGTGCCGGGCGAACCACGCCTCCGTCTTCTCGATGTCGGCGATCTTCACCAGTGGCAGCTTCGAGGCGATCGCGATCGTCCGGTCACGGCCGAGCAGTGCGCCGACGCCGTACAGGGCGAGCGCGCCGAGGACCGAACCGATCGTGGTCCACAGGATCGCGCCCACCAGGCTGAGGTCGCCCCTGCTCGCCGCGAATCCCGCCAGCGGCAGGATGACCTCGCTCGGCAGGGGCGGGAAGAGGTTCTCCAGCGCGATGGCGAGACCCGCGCCGGGTTCGCCCATCTGCTCCATGAGGCCGATCGCCCACCCGGCGATCCCCCCTATTTCCGTGTTAACCGTGTCCATGGCACAAACGATATTGAACGTTTCGTGTGGTTGGGGATGCGGTGCGCCACCGGTTCCCCGAAGCACCACCTCAGGAAGGGGGTGCGGAAAACCTCAGGGCCGGGGCATCCTTCGGAGGATCGTGGATACGGCACGCGGCCCTCATGCTACGCGAGGATGTCCTGAATGCGACCTCAGAGGGGGTCCCGACGTGCTCGACGCCTCCCGATTCGGCGCGGCCCGCCGGGGAACGGAGGTCACGTCGCCGGGGGATCCTCGGTGGCGGGCATCGTGAAGAATCTCAGGAACACCGGCCGCGCGCCGGGGGACGCCTCCTCCGATGAGCGGCCGAACCTGGACAACAGTTCCATGTACGCCTCGAAGAACTCGGCCAGTTCCCGCTGGGTCAGGTGGGTGAGCCCCCGGGACGCCTTCGCCCACTCCCCGTATCTGCGATGGTCCGCGAAGAAGCGCTGGGCGAGCGCCACCTCCTCGTCGATCTTGAACTCGGTGATCTCATCGAGGATCTTCTGTGACTCCTCGTCCACCTCGTCCGGTGAGGGCCACCTCAGGTCCCGGCTGACCTGCCGCCACCAGCGCTCCCGCCCGGCCGAGCGCTCGGGGATCTCCTCGATGAAGCCGTGGTGCTCCAGCTGGCGCAGGTGATAGCTGAGCGTCCCCGTGTTCTCCCCGAGGGCGTGGGCCAGGGTGGTGGACGTGGCCGGGCCGTGCACGCCGAGATGGCGGAGGATCCGCTGGCGCAGCGGATGACCGAGCGCCTTCAGCGCACCTGGATCACTGAGCGTTCGCATCGCTTTTCTGTCCCCCACGACGATCAGCGTACATCGAGCCCGTACAGTTTTGCGGAGTTTTCTATGCAGAATTTATTCTGCAATACTCCGACGCGTGACGAACGGAACGCCGACCCGGCCGACCGCCTCGCCGGAGGCCACGGCACCACGGAACCGCCCTGCTCACGCCGCCGGACCGGCGACGTCGGCACGGTCGCCCCGGACCGCCACAGCCAGGACTTGCGGGAACGAGAAACACGGGAGTGAACGACGATGACGGCATCACCCGGGGACGGCGACGCCTCCGCCACAGCCAGACACCGATCCTTCGCCGCCGGACTGACGGCTCTGGGCGTGCTTGTGCTGATCGCCATCGGGGCCATCTGGGACATCACCCCTTCATCGGTGAGCCCGGCCGGCGCACCGGCCCGGGAGTTCAGCGCTCAACGAGCCCTGACCCAGATCGAGAACTTCGCGACCAAGCCGCACCCGATGGGCACGGCCGAGCACGGACGCGTCCGCGAATACCTCGTCAACGAGTTGCGCCGGCTGGGGCTGCGGCCCGAGGTCCACGAGGCGGTGGGCGTCGCGCCGCGCACCGAGCAGGGGTCCCCCGCCACCACCGGCCGCGTCTTCAACATCGTGACCGTGATCCCCGGCACCGCTCCCACCGGGCGGGTCTTCGTCACGGCGCACTACGACTCGGTCCCGGAGGGGCCGGGCGCCAACGACGACGGAGCCGGTACGGCGAGCGCGATCGAAACGGCCAGGGCGCTGACCGCGAGCGGCACACGGCTGCGCAACGACGTCGTGTTCCTCATCACCGACGGCGAGGAGCCCGGTCTCCTCGGCGCGGAGGCGTTCGTCGCCGGGCACCCGCTCGCCAAGGGCAGCAGCGTCGTGATCAACAACGAGGCACGTGGGGCGAAGGGCCCGGTTCTGATGTTCCGGTCCACCACGCCCAACTCCGGCCTGATCTCCACGTTCGGATCGGCGGCGCCTCAGCCGGTGGCCGATTCCGCCTTCGCCGAGCTGATGCGGCTGCTCCCCAACGACACCGACTTCACGGCCTTCAAACCCGGAGGAATGGCCGTCCTCGACTCCGCGTACGCCAACGCGGGCACCTACTACCACAGCGTGCTCGACGACCCGGCGCACGTCGACCTGGCGACGTTGCAGCAGATGGGCGACAACACGCTGGCCCTCGCGCGAGCGTTCGGCGGAGCCGATCTCGCGCGGCTGACCGCCGGTCACGACCTGGTCTACTTCAACCTCCCGCCCGGTCTCCTGGTCCGCTATCCGACCTGGACGGCGACCCTGCTGGGCGTCGTCGCCCTGTCGGCGGCCCTGGGACTGATCTTCCTGGCGCGCCGCCGGGGTGTGGTCACGCTGCGGCGGACGCTCCTCGCGACCGCGCTCGGCCTGATCCCGCTCGGGCTCGCGGTGGGCGTCGGCAGCGTCTTCTGGGACCTGATCAAGACGATCAGGCCCGAACTCGGCGGGACCGCGACCACGACGCCGTACCAGCCGGAGGCGTTCTACTTCGCCGTGCTGGCGCTCGCGGGCACGATCACGGTCGCGTGGTATGCCCTGCTGCGCCGTCGCCTCGGCGCCGCGGAACTGGCACTGGGCATGCTGACCTGGGCGGCCTTGATGTCGTTCGGGCTCGGCATCGTGTCGCCGGGGGCCTCGCACCTGGCCGCGTGGCCCGCGCTGGGGGCGGCGCTCGGCGGACTCGCCGCCCTCCGCTGCCCGCCGCGATGGCGTGTCGTGGCACTCGCCGCGGGACTCGTCCCGGCCGCGCTCATCCTGGCCCCGGGCGCGTGGAACGTCCTGCCGACGGGCCTGAAGTACGTCGGCTACGCCGTCATGCCGCTGACGGTCCTGCTCTGCGGGCTGCTGCTGCCGCTGGCCGAGACCGTCTGGCCCCGCCGGCGTTCCCCGCTGGTCCCCCTGACGGCCCTGGCCGTCTCGATCGCCCTGCTGGCGACGGGCCTGATGACCGAGCGAGTCGACAAGGACCACCCGAGGCGGACCAGCCTCGCGTACGGCCTGGACGCCGACACGGGGAAGGCCGTCTGGCTCACCTCGAAGGCGCCCGATACGTGGGCACGCCGCTTCGGCGGGGTCGATCCGCCCGGGCGCCCGGCCGAGCTGTGGGGCGACGACAAACTGCTCGCTCCGGCGGACGCCGCCGCGCTGCCGGCCCCCTCGTTCAAGGTGCGCGCGGACAGAACCCGGGACGGCGTGCGCACCCTGCGCGTCCTGATCCGTACCGAACGCGGAGCCGACGCCGTCGGGCTGCGGGTGGACGGTGACACCGCCACCCTGCGCTCGCTGACCGTCGAGGGCCGCCCCATCACGGCGCATCCCGAAGCGGGATTCATCTTCTACGCCCCCGGAACGGAATGGGTCGAGGCTTCCCTGGCCTTCCCGGCCGGCGCTGGGACCGTCCGGCTGCGAATCACGGACGTGAGCTCCTCGCCCGGCGCGCTGTCGGGCCTCCCGGGCTTCATCGCGCCGCCGGAGTGGCTGTTCCTCGGCGATACGGAACTCTCCGTCACCAAGACGCATGCCGTGTGACGGCCGTCCCCCTCCGTCGGGACGTCACGCAGCTGAGCACGCCCGGCTCCAGTCGGAGCCGGGCGTGCCGGTTCGTGAAGGGCACACCGTTCCCGGCGGGCGAACATCAATTTGCGTGGGCGATCTTTGCGCAAAGGTCAGCTGGTCCGGGACCACTCCCTCAGGGCCGGATCAGCGCCCGGCGCAGCGCCCACACCCCCGCCGAGAACAGAACCGCGGCGAAGCCGGCGAGGACGCCGAGTTGCGGCAGGATCCCGGTGACGCCCGCGCCGTGCCGTACCAGCTCGGCGAAGCCCTCGTAGCCCCAGGCGTGCGGGGTGAAGCGGGCCACGGACCGCATCGTCTCGCCGAGCGACTCCAGGGGGACCATCGTGCCACCCGCCCCCGCCAGGCCCATCCCGATGATCAGTGCGGCCGACGACACGGGACCCTCCTTGTCGAAGAGCGAGCCGAGCAGCATCGCGGCTCCCCCGCCCACCATGGCGAAGAGGACGAGCAACGCCGCCGCGCCCAGCGGATCGCCCCAGTCGACGCCGAACAGCAACGCCGAGCCGAGCATGATCAGCAAACCCTGCGCGAGGGCGATGAACAGCCGGCCGAGCGCCTCCCCCGCCACCAGGGTCCTGGCCGGAGTCGGCGTCGCGTACATCCGCCGCGCGATGCCGGAACGCCTGAGCGCGACGAGTCCGACCGCCGCGGTCAGCGAGGACAGGAAGGTGTAGAGCAGTACCAGGGACGGCGCGGAGACCGAGAACGCGCCGAGCCCCTCGGGGAAGATCGCCTCTCCGGCCGTGGAGACCTTCACCTCCACACCGGGCGCCTCCGCCCTCCTGGCCGCCGCCAGGCTCTCGTCGAACGGGCCGAGCCGGGCGGCGCGCAGCACCGCGGCCTCCTGCGGGACGACCGAGCGCACCCACGCGGTCAGGTCGAGGGACCGCAGATCGCTCGCGCGGGAGAGGTAGCGCACCTCGGCCCCGCCGCCGCCGCGCAGCCCGGCGTCGTAGCCCGCCGGGATCAGCAGCCCGCCCTGGACCTCACCGCGTTCGACCGCCTGGCGCAACGCGTCCGCGCCGCCGAACGGCTCGACGGCGACCCGCTCCCCCTTCGTGAGCGCCGTCACCAGGTCGCGGGCCAACGGTCCCTGGTCACCACCCGCGACCCCCAGCCTGAGTTGCTGACCGGGACCGAACAGCAGCCCCATCACGAAGATCATCAGGAACGGCATAGCGATCATGAAGAACGCGTTGGTCCGCTCGCTGAACGTCCTGCGCAGGTTCATGCCCGCGATGATCCAGACCTTCATACCCGCATCAACCTTCCGATCCTGACCGTGGCCAGCGCGCCGCCGAGTACGGCGAAGCACAGGAGCACCGCCACCGGGACCAGGACCTCCCCGGCCGAACCGCCGCCCGCCAGGTCGGCGAGGCCGCGAAGGAACCAGTGGTGCGGCGTGAGGCTCGCGACCGCGGCGAACCCGCCGAGCTGCGCCACCGGGAACAACGCGCCGCCGAACAGCCCCAAAACCATCGCCAGCCCCGACAGCCGGTTCGACGCCTCCTCTGAGGTGCGGGAGAAGGCCGCGACCGCGCCCGTCAGCCCGGTGACGGCGAGCACCCCCGCCACCACCAGGGCGGCCACGCCGAGCGGGTCTCCCCAGCGCGCCCCCAGCAGCAGGGTGGAGGCGACGACCAGGATCGCCATCCCCGCCACGGCGGCCACCACGCCGCCGAGCAGTTTGCCCGCCAGGATCGCGTGCCGGGAGACCGGCGCGGCCAGCAGCCTGGCCAGGGTGCCCGCGCTCCGCTCGTCGAGAATTCCGGTCGCGCCGAACATGACGGCGAAGAAGAGGAAGAACACCGCCATGCCCGCCGCGTGGTACGTGGTGGTGTCGAGCTGCCTGGTCACCGCCGACGCGTCGTCCACCAGCGTCAGAGGCGCGGGAGGGAGATCGCGGGCCGTGCCGTCGGGTGACGCCAGGCGCAGGGAACGCAGCTCGGTCGCGTACGCCTGGGCGGCCTCGCGGGCGACCTGGACCGCGATCGGCGCGTCGACGTCGCCGACCACCTCCAGGGTCGTCGCCCGGCCCGCCCCGACGGCCGCGGAGAACCCCTCCGGGATCACGAACACCGCGTCGAGCTCCCCCCGCTCGGTGCGGCTCCTGCCCTCCTCCCGCGAGGTCACCGCGTGCAGGGTGATCAGCCCCTGCGCCGCCATCGGACGCAGCACACCGGTCACGAACCGGGTGGCCGCCGGGCCGCGATCCTGGTCCGCCACGCCGTACCGGGCGCCGAGCCGATCCCCGCCGCCGCCGCCCAGCACCAGGTTGAACATGAACGCCAGGCCCAGCGGGAGCACGACCGCGTAGACCAGCAGCGTGCTGTCCCGCGAGCGCAGCCACAGATCCTTGGCCAAGATGATCATCATTGTGCGCATCGTCAGTCCCTCAACGCCCGTCCGGTCAGATGCAGGAAGACCGCCTCCAGATCCGGCTCGCGGACCTCCACCGAGCCGACCGACGCCCCCGTCCCCGTGACCGCCGCCAGGATGCGCGGCAGCACCGCCCGCGCGTCACGCACGAGCAGCTCGACACCGTCCTCCCGCTCGCTCACCTCCCCGGCCTCCGCGATCGCCGCGAGAGCCCGTACGGCGGCGCCCAGATCGCCCTCGGCCCGCAGGGTCACCTGGTCGCGTTCGCCGACCAGGGCGACCAGCTCCCGCCGGGTGCCCTCGGCCCGCATCCTGCCCCCGTCGAGGATGCCCACCCGATCGCACAGCCGCTCGGCCTCCTCCATGTAGTGGGTGGTGTAGAGGACCGCGACGCCGTCGGCCGTCAGCCGCCGCACCGCGTCGAAGATGGCGTTTCGGCTCTGCGGGTCGACGCCGGCCGTCGGCTCGTCAAGGATGAGCAACCGGGGCCGGTTGAGCAGGCCGGCCGCGATGTTGAGCCGGCGCGCCATCCCACCGGAGTAGGTCCCCACCAGGTCGTCGCCGCGACCGGTCAGCCCGACGAGCTCCAGCACCTCCGCCGCCCTGCGACCGGCCTCCTCGCGCGCCAGGCCGTGCAGCCGGGCGAAGAACCGCAGGTTCCGCCTGCCGGTGAGGTCGGGGTAGAGGGCCGGCTCCTGCGGCACATAGCCGATCATCGCCTTGGTGCGCCGGCCGGCGGGATGGTGCCGCTGTCCCCCGACGCGCACCTCCCCGCCGTCGCGGCCGAGGACCCCGGCGATCATCGAGATCGCGGTGGTCTTGCCCGCGCCGTTGGGACCGAGCAGACCATATGTCTCGCCTTCTCCGACCGAGAAGCCGAGCCCGTCCACGGCGAGGGTCTCGCCGAAGCTCTTGCACAGGCCGCTGACCTCCAGCACTGCCATCTCATCTCCTTTCAGGCAGGGTTGCGGATCGGCATGTCACGAACGAAGGCCCAGGTCAGCAGCAACGCCACCAGGAAGGCACCGGCTGCGGTGAGCACCACCATCCCCGTCGTCTCCGGCAGGGGGAGAGCCAGCCGCCCGCTGACGAGCGGGATCAAGCGTGGGGCGCCGACGGTGCTCTGCAGCGGAACGGCCAAGGCGACGGCGACCGGGATCAGCAGCACGCCCCCTGCGCCCAGCCGGTAGAACGCCGCACCCAGCAACGCGCCGGCCGCCAGCCAGACCATGAAGTGGGCCCAGTGCTCCACGAACACCAGCGGCAGGTCACCCGTAGCGGCGAAGAGGTGCTCGTCGGAGAGCGCGTGCGGCCATCCGCCCACGCCGTACAGCCAGCCCTCGAGGACGTAGCCAAGGGTCATCAGCACCGCGAGCACCGGAGCGAAGACCAGGAGGAAGAGGGCGGCCTGACCGGCGAAGGCGCGGCGCGTCCGGCCGTGCGCGATGTAGACCGGCAGGAACATGCGGATGAGGTAGACGCCCACGAAGAGCGCGTACCAGCGCGGGAACTGCATCGCCTTCTCCCACACGCTGGACGTGAGATCCCCCCAGGTGCCGATGCCGAGCGCGATGCACGCGATGACGACGAGGAGGGCCAGATACAGACCGCCGCCGACGAACAGGTTGGCCAGCAGCAACCGGCTGGGAAAGACCAGGCGTCCGCGGCTCATTCCGCCTCCTCCGTCTTCGCGGTCAGGTGCACGAACAGGTCCTGCAGCGCGACGGGCCCGAGTTCGAGCCCCGCCTCGACCGCCTTCCTGCGCTCCGTCTCGCCCATCTCGCCGTAGACCATCGCGGACCTCGTACGGCCGAGCCGTTTGTCGCCCAGCACCGTCAGCCCGGCCACGAACCGGTCGACGACCTCCTCGGGCCCGGTGACCGACACACCGCGCGAACGCAGGGTGTCGGTGTCCTCCTGGAGGACCAGCCGCCCCCTGTCGATGATCAGTACCTCCTCGAACAACGCGTTCACCTCCTCGATCAGATGGGTGGACATGATGACCGTGCGGGGGTTGGCCATGAAGTCGGCCAGCAGTTCCTCGTAGAAGGCGTAGCGCGACGGCGCGTCCATCCCCAGGTAGGACTCGTCGAACATGGTCACAGGGGCCCTGGATGCCAGGCCGAGCGTGACCCCGAGCGCGGACCGCTTGCCCAGCGAGAGCTGCTCGACGTTCTTGCCGCGCGGCACCTCGAACCGGTCGAGCAGCCGGGCGGCATACTCACCGTCCCAGTTCGGCCGCAACGCCTCGGCGAAGTAGAACGCGTCGTCCGCGGTGCCGACGCCAGCCGCCTCTCCTGCTTCCCTGATCAGGCAGACCTGCGAGGTGACCGGGGCGTTCTCCCACACCGGCCGGCCGCCGACCAGGGCGCGCCCCGCGGTGGCCTTCCGGAACGCCGCCAGTATCGTCAGCAGGCTGGTCTTTCCGGACCCGTTCCGGCCGAGCAGGCCGTAGATCTTCCCGCCGCCGAGGGAGAACGTCAGGCCGTCGAGGGCCTTGGTGCTGCCGTAGTCGAGCCGCAGGGCCTCGGTCTCGATGCTCAGCGTCACCGCCCCTCCTCCTTCGCGTGCCCGCTGATCCTGGCGACGACCTCGTCGAGCGGGATGCCGATGGCCCTCGCCTCGGCGACCATCGGGTCCACCACGTCGGCGAAGAAACTCTTCCGCCGGTCGTCTCGTAAGGCCTCGCGGGCCGTCGGGCTGACGAACATGCCGATACCTCGCTTCTTGTAAAGGACGCCCTCGTCCACGAGCTGCTGGAACGCCTTCGCGGCTGTCGCGGGGTTGATGCGGTAGAACGCGGCGTACTGGTTGGTCGACATGACCTGCTCGTCGCCGTCGAGCACCCCGCTCAGCACGTCGGCCTTGATCTGGTCGGCGATCTGCCGGTAGATCGGGCTCCGGTCGTCGAACATGGCACCTCTCTGGTTCATTACTTCACTAACGAACCATAGCGCCGAAAGTTCCCCGCAACAACGGGGGCAAAGGAGATCAGGCGGCGACGAAGACGGTCTCGCCGGGCACGACCTCGGCGCGACCTGCGGTGACGGTGGCGATCCAGGCCCGGAATCCGTCCAGGTCCTGCTCCCGCACACCAGCCTCGATCGTGACGAAGGCGCCGTAACCGACCTCCCGCACGTCGTACGGCGAGGCGTGCAGGTCGTTCTCCAGCCGGCCGGCGTACGCGTGGCCGATCCGTACGGTCACCACCCGGGCCGGGACCATCTCGACGGCGGCCACGGAGTCCAGCGCCTCCCCCACCGCCCTGCCGTACGCGCGCACCAGGCCGCCCGCGCCGAGCAGCACCCCGCCGAAGTGGCGGGTCACCACGGCCACGGTGTCGCTGTAGCCACGCCGCAGCAGGGTCTCCAGCATCGGCGTGCCCGCCGTCCCGCCCGGCTCGCCGTCGTCGTCTCCCCGCTGGAGGTGCCGGTCGCCGCCGATCACGTACGCCGAGCAGTGATGGCTCGCGCCCGGCTGCAGCCGCCTGCGTCCCTCGACGAAGGCCCGCGCCTCACCCTCGCTCGCCACACTCGCCACCGCGCACACGAACCGCGAGCGGCGCACCTCGATCTCGTGCTCGGCGGGTCGTCGTGGGGTGAGGTACGGCGTGGCCATCGGGCCAGGTTATCGCTCCGGCCCGGCGCCTTTACAAAGTAGATCCGTTATCGTCGTCGCGGGCCAGTTCGTGGGCGAGTTCCTCAAGCTCGGCCCCGCCCGCCATCAGGGTCGTCAGTTCCTCTTTGGTGATCTCGGCCTTGGCGTGCTCACCGAGGCTCCTGCCCCGGTTGAGCAGCAGGAACCTGTCGCCCACCGGGTAGGCGTGGTGCGGGTTGTGGGTGATGAAGACCACGCCGAGCCCGCGATCGCGCGCCCTGGCCACGTAGCGCAGCACCACGCCCGCCTGCTTGACGCCCAGCGCCGAGGTGGGCTCGTCGAGGATCAGCGCCCGCGCGCCGAAGTGGACGGCGCGGGCGATCGCCACCGACTGGCGCTCGCCACCGGACAGCGTGCCGACCGGCTGGTCCACGTCACGGATGTCGATGCCCATCGCACGCAGTTCCTCGCGGGCGATCCGCCTGGCCGCCGCGCGGTCGAACCGGCGCAGCGGGCCCGAGCCGCGCGTCGGCTCCGACCCGAGGAAGAAGTTCCGCCACACCGACATCAGCGGGATCATCGCCAGGTCCTGGAAGACGGTCGCGATGCCCCGGTCCAGGGCCTCGCGCGGCCCGGCGAAACGCACCGGCTCGCCGTCCACCAGATACTCCCCCTCGTCCGGGGGGTGGACTCCCGAGAGAATCTTGATCAGGGTCGACTTGCCCGCGCCGTTGTCACCCAGGACACAGGTGACCCGCCCGGCCTCGACGGTGAGCGAGACGTCGCGCAGGGCGATCACACCGCCGAACGCCTTGCCGACGCCGCGTGTCTCGATCAGGGGCGGCCGCGCGCTCAATGCCGTACCTCCTCGGCGTACCTGCGGACCAGGCGGTTGGCCAGTGTGGCCAGCAGCAGCATGGCGCCGAGGAAGAACTTGAACCAGTCGGCGTCCCAGCCCGCGAACACGATCCCCTTGTCGGCCATCCCGAAGATCACCGCGCCGATGGCGGCGCCGACGGCCGAGCCGTACCCGCCGGTCAGCAGGCAGCCGCCGATCACGGCGGCGATGATGTAGATGAACTCCTGCCCGAGACCCGCGTTGGCCTGCACCGAGGTGAATCTCAGCGCCAGGATCGAGCCGACCAGCCAGGCGGCCCCCGCGGTGGTCATGAACAGCAGGATCTTGGTGCGCTCCGCCGGGACGCCCACCGCCCTGGCCGCCCGGTCGTCGCCGCCGACCGCGAAGATCCAGTTGCCGGCCCTGGTGCGCATCAGCACCCAGGTGGCCAGCACGGTCACCGCGATCCACCACAGGATGGCCACCCGGAAGCCGGTGCCGCCGATCGTCACCGAATCCGCGAGAACCGCCCGCGCGCTCTCGAAACCGTCGGCCCTGCGCAGTCCGCTGACCTGGACGGTTCCGGTGAGCGCCTTGGTGACGCCCAGGTTGATCCCCTGGAGCATCAGGAAGGTGCCCAGGGTGACGATGAAGCTGGGCAGCCGGGTGCGGACCACGATCAGCCCGTTCAGGAAGCCGACCAGCAGGGCGACGGCCAGCCCGGCGAGCATCGCGGCCCAGACGTTCCAGCCGAAACGCGTGGCCAGGGTCACCAGGATCAGCCCGGTGGTGCCGGTGAGCACACCGGCCGAGAGGTTGAACTCCCCGCCGATCATCAGCAGCGCGACGGCCACCGCCATGATGCCCAGCGTCGAGGCCGGATCCAGCCAGTTGGCCACCCCGTCGACCGAGCGGAAGGTGGCCGACTGGCTCGCGAAGAACGCGAAGACCACGATCGCGCCGACCACCGCGCCCAGCTCGGGACGGATCAGCATACGGCGCAGGCGACCGGTGTCGGCCACCCGCTCGTCCACGGTGCCGGCGGTCACCTCGTCCCGCCCTCCGCGAGCTTGGCGACCTGCGCCGCGGTGTCCTTGGTGACGAAGCCCGGACCGGTGTTCACGGGCAGGCCGCCGCCCACGGTGTTCAGGTTCGTCTTGTGCAGGTGCAGGAAGGTGATGGGCAGCCAGCCCTGGAGGTACTGCTGCTGGTCCACCGCGAACAGGATCTCGCCGTCCTGGATGGCGGCGACCACGTCGGCGGACAGGTCGAAGGTGGCCAGCCGCGCCTTGGAGCCGCCGTCGGCGATCGCGTCGCGGGCGGCCACCGCGACGGCCGGGTTGAGCGCCAGCACCCCGTCGATCGCGGTGTCCGTCTGAAGTTTGGCAGTGATCTTGGAGGTGGCGTCCGCCAGGTTGCTCACGTCCACCTGCAGCCGCTCGACCGTGCCGCCCAGGCCCTCGGTCGCGCCGTTGCAGCGCTGGTCCAGGCCGATGTTGCCGGCCTCGTGGATGACGCACAGCAGCTTCTTCACGCCGTCCGCCTTGAGCTTCTCCCCCGCGCCGCGCCCGGCGACGTCCTCCGACTGGCCGACGTGGGTGATCGCGCCGAACTCCTTGCTGGCCGCCACGCCCGAGTTGATGGTGACGACCGGGATCCTCGCGGCCACGGCCTTGCCGATCGACTCCTTCAACGCGTCGGGGTTGGCCAGCGAGACCACGATGCCGTCGACCTTCTGGCTGACCGCCTGGTCGATGAGCTGGGACTGCCGGGCGGGGTCGCCGTCCCCCTGGTAGGTCACGCTCGCGCCGTACTGCCGGCCGGCGGCCTCGGCGCCGTTCTTGACCACGTCCCAGAACGAGTCGCCGGCCGCGCCGTGAGTGATCACCGAGTAGGTTCCCGCGCCTTCCGGCGCGGCCGCCGCGCTGGTGGCGGGCTCGCCGCCGGGTCCCGCGTCGTTCGAGCAGCCGCTCAGGGCAAGGGTGGTCAGCAGGCCCGCCGCGGCCAGCCATCTGCTTCGCCTCATCAGGTACCTCCGGGTCGTTCCGCGAGATCCCCCCGCCCCTGGTTTGTAACCGTGGCATTACCCACATGTCAACAATTTGTCGTGACATTAAGACTTAGCCAGGAGAGCAACGCCCGTCTTCGCTGGTAACGAGACGTGTTGAAGTGGGACGAACTACGCGTTGAGGCCTTCGCCAGAGCGGCCCCTGCGGGGTGGGACGCCAGAGAGGCTGGGCGACTCCGGCGCGACGTACGATCGCGCATCCCCGGGAGGTCTGCTCCGCACGCGATCTGTGCCGCTGCGGCGGGCCGCCGCCTTCAGTGAAAGATATGCAGAAAGAGGGACGCGCGGGCGGTACGGCCCCGGCCATCCTTCCGGCATGAACATCGTCGCCTCGTTCGTCATCGGCGCGGTCACCGCCGTCGCCCCTGCCACGACCACGCCGATATCGTGGCAGGACTGCGGAGACGGTCTGCAATGCGCGCAGATACAGGTGTCGGCCGACTGGGCTCGCGAATCAGGGCCGAAGGTCGCGATCGGTCTCGCCAAGCTGCCCGCCCAGGATCAGGCCGGTAAGAAAGGCGTGCTGCTGGTCAACACCGGTGGACCCGGCGAGCAGATCTCGCTGCTCCGTCAAGGAAAGAAATACTTCACAGACCTGACAAAATGGTTCGACGTGGTGATTTTCGACCCGCGGGGGTTCGGCAAGTCCGCTGTGATCAACTGCCCTGTCCCCGCGCCTTACGCCACCGAGTGGGTGTTTCCGAACAAGCCCGCTTACGACGCTTACGCCGCGAAGAATCGTACGTTTGGAAAAGCATGCGCCAAGGAGGCCGGTACGCTGTCGGGAAAACTCAACTCCTGGCAGATCGCGCACGACATGGAGGCGATCAGAAAGGCCCTCGGCCAGACCGAACTGACCTACCTGGGCAACTCGCACGGCACTGTGCTCGGGCAGGCCTACGCCGAGTTGTTCCCCCGAAAGATCGGCCGGATGTACCTCGACAGCGTGTGGGACCACACCACACCCGACCTGTACGAGTGGCTCCGGCCGCGCGCGCGGGCCCTGGAGGCCAACGCCGAACGCTTCGCCGCCTGGTGCGAGAGCACCGCGACCTGCGCGCTGCGCGGCAAGGACCCCCTGGCCGTCTGGGACGAGGTGATGGCCACGGCCCGCCGCGAGCCCATCCCCGCCCCCGAAGCCGGTCCCGACGTGCGGATCAGCGACACCCAGATCGCCTCCCGCGTCAACTTCACCTACCAGGCCACCTGGGAGCGCCTGGCCGCCGGACTCGCGCGGGCGCAGGCCGGTGACGCCTCGTTCTTCGCCAAGGTGGAAGGATTGCCGGACCCCGACCTGTCGCGCGTCGTCCTCTGCGCGGACCTGCCCTACCCCGGCTACGACAAGCTCAAGACGTTGGAGACCGCTCTGCGCCGCGATACGCCTCGCATCGGATGGCGGATGGTATGGCCGATGGCCAACCACTGCGCGGGCCTGCCGCCGACCAGGACGTACCCGCCCCACCCCATCAAGACACCGGGCCTGCCGCCCGTGCTCATCGCCAACGGCGAACACGACGACAACAGCCCGGCCGCCGACGGCCGCCGACTGGCCGCCCAGCTTCCCGGCGCCCGCTATCTGAAGGCCGTAGGGGGACATGCCCTCTACTTCTCCGGCCACCCGTGCGTACGCGAGCACGTGCACCGCTACCTGACCACGGGCACGATGCCGCCGCGCGGCACCTCCTGCGGACCGGCGAAGTAGCGAAGCCCCGTGTACGCCAGGGAGGGACTGCTCGTGCTCGCGGCCACGACCGTGCTCACCGCGTTCGCCATGCTCGACGGCGAGCCACCGCGACCCGGGTTCCCCCTCCTGGCGGCCGCCGGCCTCGCCGCGGCGCTGCCTCTGACACTGCGAGTACGCCTCCCGCTGGCGGGAGCGCTGCTGTCGGCAGCGGTGGCTCTCCTCGGCCTGGTGATATCAGGCTGGCCCGGCCGGCTGGTGACCATGGTCATGTTCGGCGCGGCGGCCTTCCACCTGCCGCGCCGCCCATGGCTCGTCATGAGCCTGTCCATCGCCTGGACCACCGGCTACGGCCTGCTCATACCGCAGGCCCACAAAGGGCTCTCGGTGGTCACCGACCTGGTCATCATGGGCGTGGCCCCGGTCGCGGTCGGCCACGCCCTGCGGCTGCACGGCGAACGGGCCGCACAGGCGGCGCGGTTCGACCACGCCGAGGCCAGGCGCGCCATGGCCGAGGAACGCGCCGGGCTCGCCCGCGACGTGCACGACAGCGTCGGCCACCACCTCACCGCGATCCGCATGCAGGCCATGGCCACCCGCCGGGCCTCGCGCGGCCAGGCGCCGGCCGCCGACAGGGCACTGGGCACCATCGCCGACCTGTCCTCCGCCGCGCTGAAAGAGGTGCGCGCCATGCTCGACACCCTGCGCGAGGAACCCGCCGGACCGGACCTGGAAGAGATCGAGGACCTGGCCCGGCGGCTCTCCACCCCGCACCTGCGGATCTCGGTCCACCGCGCCGGCCCCGGCACCCCGCTGCCACGCGGCGTGGGCCATACGGTCTACCGCGTCGTGCAGGAGGCGCTCACCAACGCCGCCCGCCACTCGGGAGCCACCAAGGTGGAGGTGCGGCTGCGGCACGGCCGGACCGCGGTGACGATCTCGATCACGGACGACGGCCGGGCCCGCGCCGGAGCGGAGGGGCGGGGCATCCGGGGCATGCGCGAACGCGTGCACCAGCATGGCGGCACGCTCACGGCGGGTCCCGGAGAGCATCACGGCTGGCTGGTGGAGGCCGTCGTGCCGCTCGCGGACGGCTCGGCATCGCCGAAGATCTGGCGCAGTCAGCCGGCACGACGCGAGGGGCCGGGATGACGGACGGCCCGACGTCGACAGTCCGGGATCACGGCGTGCGCCGCATGCCGATCCGGCCGACCCGTGGGAGGAGTACGGCGTGACCATTCGGGTGGTGATCGCCGATGACCAACCGGCCGTACGCGAAGCACTGCGCTTGACGCTGGACGGCGAACCCGACGTCGAGGTGGTCGGTGAGGCGGCCGATGGAGCAGAGGCCGTGCACCAGGCGCTGTGGCGGCGCCCCGACGTGGTGGTGATGGACCTGCGCATGCCGTACGTCGACGGGATCTCCGCGATCCGGCAGCTCGCCGGCGTGGAGGCGCCGCCGAGGATGCTCGCTGTGACGACGTTCGACACGGACGAGTACCTGTTCGGCGCACTCCAGTCAGGGGCCGCGGGGTTCCTGCTCAAGGACAGTGACCCAGAGCTGCTCCTGGAGGCGGTGCGGGCGCTGCACCGCGGACACGGGCTGGTGGACCCGCAGGTCACCACCCGGCTGATCCACCGCTTCGCGAGACTGTCACCCGCGTCCGCCACCGACGCGCGACGGCGCCTCACCGCTCGTGAGTTCGAGGTGCTCCAGCAACTGGCCCGAGGGCTGAGCAACGCGGAGATAGCCGAAGCCCTGACCATCGAGGAAGGGACGGTCAAGACCCACGTCGCCAGCCTCCTCCGCAAGCTCGGGCTGCCCACTCGGGTGCGCGCCGTCATCTATGCCTACGAGCACGGCCTGGCCCCGCGCCGCTCAGACACCTGACCCCCACCCGTCGTGCGTGGCCGAACAGGTGACCAGACCGATCAGGAATCGAGAAGCGCCGGTCGCCGAGCCGCACCTAGCGTGACCTCCATGGACATCACGATTCACGCGAGCTTCCTCCCGCACGACGACCCGGACGCCTCCCTGGCCTTCTACCGCGACACCCTCGGCTTCGAGGTCCGCAACGACGTCGGATACGACGGGATGCGCTGGATCACGGTCGGCCCTGCCGGCCGGCCCGGCACGTCCATCGTCCTGGAGCCGCCGGTCGCCGACCCCGGCGTCACCGACTACGAGCGCCGTACCATCGTCGAGATGATGGCCAAGGGCACCTACGCCGGCATCCTCCTGGCAACCGCCGACCTCGACGGCACCTTCGGGCGGCTGCGGGCCGGCGGCGCCGAGGTCGTCCAGGAGCCGACCGAGCAGCCGTACGGCATTCGCGACTGCGCCGTACGCGATCCCGCGGGCAACCTGATCCGCATCAACGAGCTCCGCTGAGCCGTCCGGCGCAGCCCTGACCGACTACCGACACCGCCGATCAGGCGTTGCCACGATCGCGCCGACGAAGGAGAACCAGACTTACAGCTCAAAGCTGGTTAAATCTAGCCAGGCGACGCCGATGGAGACCGCCAAGGCGGCCCCGCAACAGATGGAGAAACGATGAGCATGGCCACGAGGACGGATTCGCAGTCGCCTGCGCTGCACGCTGCCGACAGCCACGACCTGATCCGCGTGCACGGCGCGCGCGTGAACAACCTCAAGGACGTCAGCGTCGAGATCCCGAAACGCCGGCTGACGGTGTTCACCGGCGTCTCCGGCTCGGGCAAGAGCTCGCTGGTGTTCGGCACGATCGCCGCGGAGTCACAGCGGATGATCAACGAGACCTACAGCGCCTTCGTGCAGGGCTTCATGCCGACGCTGGCGCGGCCGGAGGTCGACATACTCGACGGGCTGACGACCGCGATCATCGTCGACCAGGAGCGGATGGGGGCCAACCCTCGCTCCACGGTCGGCACCGTCACCGACGCCAGCGCGATGCTGCGCATCCTCTTCAGCCGGCTCGGCCGGCCGCACATCGGCTCGCCCCAGGCCTTCTCCTTCAACGTCGCCTCCATCAGCGGAGCGGGTGCGGTCTCGTTCGAGCGCGGCGGGAAGAGTGTGAAGGAGCGGCGCGACTTCAGCGTCACCGGCGGCATGTGCCCGCGCTGCGAGGGCATGGGCCGGGTCACCGACATCGACCTGTCCCAGCTCTACGACGAGTCCAAGTCGCTCAACGAGGGCGCGCTCACGATCCCCGGCTACAGCATGGACGGCTGGTACGGCCGGATCTTCAGCGGCTGCGGCTTCTTCGACCCCGACAAGCCGATCCGCAAGTACACCAAGGCCGAGCTCCATGATCTGCTCTACAAGGAGCCGACCAAGATCAAGGTCGAAGGCATCAACCTGACGTACGAGGGCCTGGTCCCGAAGATCCAGAAGTCGATGCTGTCCAAGGACAAGGAGGCGCTGCAGTCGCACATCCGGGCGTTCGTGGACCGGGCGGTCACCTTCACCACCTGCCCCGAGTGCCGCGGCACCCGGCTCAGCGAGGAGGCCCGTTCCTCGCGGATCAATGGCACCAACATCGCCGACGCCTGCACGATGCAGATCAACGACCTGGCCGAATGGGTCCGTGGCCTCGACGAACCGCCGGTCGCGCCGCTGCTCGCCAAGCTGCTTCACACCCTTGAGTCGTTCGTGGAGATCGGGCTGGGCTACCTCTCGCTCGACCGGCCGTCGGGCACGCTGTCGGGCGGCGAGGCCCAGCGCACCAAGATGATCCGCCACCTCGGCTCCTCGCTCACCGACGTCACCTACGTCTTCGACGAACCGACCATCGGCCTGCACCCCCACGACATCCAGCGGATGAACAACCTGTTGCTGCGGCTGCGCGACAAGGGCAACACGGTGCTCGTCGTGGAGCACAAGCCCGAGGCGATCGTGATCGCCGACCACGTCGTCGACCTCGGCCCCGGCGCCGGTACGGCGGGCGGCGCCGTCTGCTTCGAGGGCACCGTCGAGGGACTGCGGGCCAGCGACACCCTCACCGGCCGCCATCTCGACGACCGGGCCACCGTCAAAGAGAAGGTCCGCGAGCCCATCGGCAAGCTGGAGATCCGCGGCGCGACGGCGAACAACCTGCGCGACGTCGACGTCGACATCCCGCTCGGGGTGCTCGCCGTCGTCACCGGCGTCGCCGGCTCCGGCAAGAGCTCGCTCGTGCACGGGTCGATCCCCGGCCGCGCGGGTGTGGTCTCGATCGACCAGGGCGCGATCCGCGGCTCGCGACGGAGCAACCCGGCGACGTACACCGGGCTGCTCGACCCGATCCGCAAGGCGTTCGCGAAGGCCAACGGCGTGCGGCCGGCGCTGTTCAGCGCCAACTCCGAAGGCGCCTGCCCCAGCTGCAACGGCGCCGGCGTCATCTACACCGATCTGGGGATGATGGCCGGCGTCGCCACCACCTGCGAGGAGTGCGAGGGGAAGCGGTTCCAGGCGTCGGTGCTGGAATACCACCTCGGCGACCGCGACATCAGCGAGGTGCTCGCGATGTCGGTGACCGAGGCCGAGGAGTTCTTCGGCGCCGGCGAGGCGCGCACGCCGGCCGCGCACGCCATCCTCAAGCGGCTCGCCGAAGTCGGGCTCGGCTACCTCAGCCTCGGCCAGCCGCTCACCACGCTGTCCGGCGGCGAGCGGCAGCGGCTCAAGCTGGCCACCCACATGGCCGAGAAGGGCGGCGTCTACGTCCTCGACGAGCCGACCACCGGCCTCCACCTCGCCGACGTCGAGCAGTTGCTCGCCCTGCTCGACCGGCTCGTCGACTCCGGCAAGTCGGTCATCGTCGTCGAGCACCACCAGGCGGTCATGGCGCACGCCGACTGGATCATCGACCTCGGCCCCGGCGCCGGGCACGACGGCGGCCGGATCGTCTTCGAGGGCACACCCGCCGACCTCGTCGCCACCCGCTCCACCCTCACCGGCGAGCACCTCGCGGCCTACGTCGGCACCTGAAACGAGACCCTCGCGGACGCCGTGGACGAGTTCTCAACTGGTTCGACTCGTCCACTCGGCTCGGCCACGGTTCCTCTTTATGTCAGGACATCGTGATGTTCCGTTGCGGCGGGGTTGGCCGGCCGTTACCTTGACCTCAGGAAGATCCTTGATGATCACCCGAGCCCCCAAGGTGGAGGCGCCATGCGTCCGCTCTCCAGACTCTCCCTGCTCGCCCTCGCGCTCGGCCTGGCCGGTCTGACCGCCGTCTCCTCGGCGGAGGCCGGCGGGGTGAGAACCGTGCACGCCCAGTCCGAGACCCCCGGGCTGTTCGACGACGCCGCGGGCGGCAACGCCAACGGCGACGATCCCGCCATCTGGATCCATCCCACCAGATCCGGCAAGAGCGTCGTGGTCGCCACCGCGAAGGAGGGCGGGCTGTACGTCTACGACCTGGGCGGCGCGCAACTCCAGCACATCCCCGCTCCCGCCGCGCCCGGCCCCGACGACGAGCCCGGCCGCTTCAACAACGTCGACCTGGTCTACGGCTTCCGTCTGGCCACCGGCGCCAAGGTGGATCTGGCGGTGGTCTCCGACCGGGGCCGCGACCACGTGCGTTTCTACGCGGTCGATCCGGCGAAGGCCGCGGCCGGTCGCCCGCCGCTGACCGACGTCACCGACCCGGCCGTACCCTTCGTCTTCAACACCACCCAGCAGCAGGTCAACGACCAGGAGACCGCGTACGGCCTGGCCACCTGGAACGACAGGACCGGCGACTACGCGCTGGTGAGCAGGCGGCACCTGACCTCGGTCGGGCTGCTCAAGCTCGCCGCCACCCCGGGCGGCAGGGTCGGCTACCGGCGAGTGCGCACCATCGATCTGCCCGCCTCCTTCACCCTGCCCGGGGGCGGCTCGTGGACCCCGTGCAACGAACCGGGCGAGCAGCCCCAGGTCGAGGGCATGGTGGTCGACGGCGACCGCGACGTGCTCTACGCCGCCCAGGAGGACGTGGGCATCTGGCGGATGCGCGCCGACCTGACCGGCGACCCGGTGCTCGTCGACAAGGTCCGCGAGTACGGCGTGCCCGGCGCCTACGATCCGGCGACGGAGGAGTGCGTGCCCGGCATCGACCCCGGCGTCGGCGGCGAGCATCTGGCCGCCGATGCCGAAGGGCTGACGATCTACCACACGGGCGACGGCGGCGGCTACCTCCTGGCCTCCAGCCAGGGTGACGACACCTTCGCCGTCTACGAGCGCGCCGGCGGCAACGAGTACGTCGGCCGGTTCCGCGTCGCCGCGGCGGGATCGCTCGACGGCGTCGAGACCAGCGACGGCTCGATGGTCACGAACGTGCCCCTCGGCGCCCGCTACGGCAAGGGCCTGTTCGTCTCGCACGACGGAGTCAACACCCCCGGGACGCCCGACCGGGAGAACACCGACTTCAAGTTCGTGAAATGGGAGGACATCGCAGACCAGCTCGACCTCGACACCGACACCGACGGCTGGCACCCGCGCGACTGACCCCATCCAGACGATCGAGGAGACGACGCCCGTGCGGACCTGACCCTTCCGCAGGGCGTTGAGGACTGGTCTGCTCTCCAGCCTCGCGCGACGGGACCACGTTGCGCGGTTCTTGACGGCCGGGAGGCCCGGCGGAGCGAAACCCGCCGGGCCTCCCGCCCTCAGCCCGCGAGCGCCAGTTCGACCAGGTCGGCCACCGCGCCGTCGGCGCAGTTCCCGACCACCACGTCGGCGGCGGCGCGCACGTCCGGATGCCCGTCGCCCACGGCCGCGCCGAGCCCGGCGACCCCGATCATGTCCAGGTCGTTCGGGTTGTCGCCGATCGCCGCGATCTCCTCCAGCCGTACCCCGCGCAGCGCGGCCAGCTCCCTCAGCGCCGCCCCCTTGGTCGCCCCGGCCGGCAGCACCTCCAGGTAGGAGTCCGCCGAACGGACCAGCGTCGCCCCCGGGATCACCAGCCCGGTCAGGGCCGCGAGGTCCCCGATCAGCATGCACTTGGTGACCGCGCCGGCCACCGCTCCCCACGGCCCGTTCCCGTTCCCGTCCGGCGGGCGCCGCAGCGAGCCGTTGCCACGGCGCTCGTACTCGCGCAGCTCGGGGACGTCGTGCACGGCCAGTTCGTCGTGCCCGCTGAAGACCACCGGATAGACGCCCTCGGGCAGCCGGTCGAGGACCACGCGCAGGGCCGCCCACGCCTCCTCGGCCAGCACCCGCGTCCGCAACACGGCGTCGGTCCGCAGATCGACGGTCCGCGCCCCGTTGTAGAGGATCGCGCCGCTCGACAGTTCCAGTTCCTCGTAGTAGCGGCGAGCGGATCGCTCGCCGCGGCCGGTGGCGATGACCACCTCACCGCCCGCGGCTTGAAAGCGGCGCAGCGCCGCCCTGCTCGACGGCACCATCGCCAGGTCCCGCCGGATCAGGGTGCCGTCCAGATCGGTGACGATCCAGCGGATCACGCGTGTCCTCCCCCGGGCACGAACGCGCCGAGCGCCGACCCCGCTAGGTCGAAGCCGCCGACGTGCGCGAGGTAACCGCCCGGCTCCAGCACCGCCCCGGACAGCGGGATGTAGACGCCGCCGGCCTGCCGGACGAGGAACGAGCCCGCCGCCACGTCCCACGGGCTGGCCCCCAGCCCGAGCGCGGCGTCGGCCCAGCCCCCCGCGACGTGCGCGAGCTTCAACGCCGCGCTGCCCGGCCGCCGCACGGCGGCGAACGACCGGATCAACCGGCCGAACCTGCGCAGCGCCTCATCGCCCTCCTCGTCCAGGTCCCGCGGGGTCGGGTAACTGCTGAGCAACATCGCCTCCCGATCCCGCGTCGCCCCCGCGCTCCGCAACCTGACGTCCCCGCAGTAGGCCCCTTCGAGGCTGGCCACGAACTCGTCCCCCCGAACCGGGTCGTACACCACCCCCGCCACGACCTCGTCCCCCACCGCCGCGGCGATCGACACGCAGAAGAACGGCACCCCGGCCGCGAAGTTGGCCGTCCCGTCGATGGGATCGACGAACCACCGCACCTCCTCGCCATCCGCGATGGCGACGTCGCGATCGTGGTCGGCCGCCGGCCGGGTGCCGCCCTCCTCGCCGATGACGACGCCGCCGGGGCAGTGGCGGGCGATGACCTCGCGGATGGTCTCCTCCGCCGCCTTGTCGTGCTCGGTCACCGGGTCGTGGAAGTCGCGCTTCGTCTCCACCACCAGCGGCGAGCGGAACGCGCCGCGCAGCCGGTCCCCGACCGAGCGGGCGGCGAGCAGGGCGATGTCGGCGAGCTCCTGGGAGCCTTTCAAGTCCACATGTCCTCCAGCAGGTCGAGAAGCCGTCGCAGGTCCCTGACCACGGCGTTTCCGTCGGACGGCGACGACATCCCGCCGTTGCCGCCCGGCTTCGTCGGCACCGTCGCGCCGAGGCCGGCACGACGATCGCTCCACCGCAGTCAACCAGCAGGCCCCCGCGTCCTTCATCCCGGCCGGGTCGCGCCCTGCGAAAGGACATTCACGGCACGCCGGGCGCGCCACGGTCACCGGGTGCTTATTTGTCAGGACATTCTGATGTCCGCTAAACTGATCACAGAGAGTATGCCCGCGAGACGAACCGCCGGCTGTGGAGGAGCGTCCATGAGCACCAAGCTTGAGATCGACCTGGATCGGTCCAGCCCGGTGCCGCTGTACTTCCAGGTCGCCGAACAGATCGCCGAGGCCATCCGCCGAGGCGACCTGACGCCCGGCTCCCGCCTCGACAACGAGATCCTGCTCGCCGATCGCCTCGGGTTGTCCCGCCCGACGATCCGCCAGGCGATCCAGTATCTCGTCGACAAGGGACTGCTGGTGCGCAAACGCGGCGTCGGCACCCAGGTCGTGCACGGGCAGGTCAAGCGGTCGGTCGAGCTGACCAGCCTCTACGACGACCTCCGCCGCGCCGGCCAGGAGCCCGCCACCCGCGTCCTCACCCTCGAACCGGCTCCCGCCGAGGAGGACGTCGCGCAGATCCTCGGCGTCGCGCCCGGCGCCGAGATCCTCCGGCTGGAGCGCCTCCGCTACGCCTCGGGCGAGCCACTCGCGATCATGCACAACTGGCTCCCGCTCGCCCTGGTCCCCCTCACCGCCGAGGGCCTCGAAGAACGCGGCCTGTACGAGGTCCTGCGCGCGGCGGGCGTCCGCATGCGCGTGGCCAACCAGCGCATAGGCGCCCGCGCCGCGACCGTCCCGGAGGCCAAGCTCCTCGCCGAGCGCCGGGGCGCCCCCCTCCTCACCATGGTCCGCACCACCTACGACGACCAGGGACGCGCCGTGGAGCACGGCTCGCACGTCTACCGCGCCTCCCACTACTCGCTGGAAGTCACCCTCATCGAACGCTGACCCGCCCCTTCGAAACGACGTTCCCGGTGAACCCGGCTACGGTGGCACGGTGAAGTTGACCTGGAACGAGGGCGATCAGGAGCACTCGGTGCGCTGGCGCTCGGAGAGCGGCAGGCCGCCGCCCGCGCGGGTGGTCGTCGCGGACGACCGCATGACGGCGGACTCCGCCTACCGCCTGGCCTGCGAAGGCACCGCGATCCTCTGGCGCGGCGATTACCACAACGCGCGGCAGCTCCTGCAGGCCATGACCCGCCGCGCCACCCGGAAGCCCCGCCGGCCCCCGCCCACCCCCGCCGACGCCTTCCACGCCCTCCGCCAGGCCCGCGCCCAGCACGCCCACACGCTGGGCATGCTGCTGATCCCCCTCGACCCGGGCTGGGTCATCCCGCTCCGCCGCGCACCGGACGTACGGCAGGCCTGCGCCGACGTGTACGGCGAGGCGGACGAGCCGTCCGCGATCTCGCTGCGCGAACTGCTGGGCCTGATCGGCGCGAGCGAATGGCGCAGGAAGGGGGTGGACGTGCCGGCGCTGGACGACCGGATCCACCCGCACTACGGCGTCTTCGCACCCGTCCGCGGCGAATACGTCGACCTGGTGGCGACCGCGCCGCTGCCCGCGACGACCCTGGCGTACGACATCGGCACCGGAACCGGCGTGCTCGCCGCGGTCCTGGCCAAGCGCGGGGTCGACCGGATCGTGGCCACCGACCAGGATCCCCGGGCGCTGGCCTGCGCGGCGGAGAACGTCGAGCGGCTGGGCCTGACCGGCCGCGTCGAGGTCGTCGAGGCCGATCTCTTCCCCGCCGGACGCGCGCCCCTGATCGTCTGCAACCCGCCGTGGCTCCCCGCCCGTGCCGGGACGCCGCTGGAGCACGCGGTGTACGACCCCGGCGGCCGGATGCTGCGCGGCTTCGTCACCGGCCTGGCCGCGCATCTGGAGCCCGGCGGCGAGGGCTGGCTGATCCTCTCCGATCTGGCCGAGCATCTCGGCCTCCGGACCAGGGCCGAGCTTCACGCGCTCTTCGAGGAGGCCGGCCTCACGGTCGCCGCGCGCACCGACGCCAAACCCACCCACCCCCGCGTCGCCGACGAGACCGACCCCCTGCACGCCGCGCGCGCCGCCGAGACCACCTCTCTCTGGCACCTCGTCCCGGCACGCGAAGAACCACCCGGCTGATCCTTCGTCCCGTTCAGCCGGCGAGGCCGTGGCGGAAGGCGTACGTCACGGCCTGGGCGCGGTCACGCAGACCCGCCTTGGCGAACAGGTTGTTGATGTGGGTCTTGACGGTCGCCGCGGAGATGTGGAGCTCCTCGGCGATCTCCACGTTCGACCGGCCGGAGGCGATCAACCGGAGCACCTCTCCCTCTCTCGGCGTCATACCGTCGGGAAGGTCACCTGCCCGGGGCGGCCTGCGGGTCACCGCCTCGGCCAGCCGGCGCTGGACCCCGGGATCGAAGTCGGCCTCGCCGCCGGCGACGACGGTGATGGCGCGGGCGAGCGATTCGGCGTCGGCGTCCTTGGTGAGGAAACCGCGGGCGCCCGCGCGCAGGGCGGCGAAGACCGACTCGTCATCGGAATACGTCGTCAGGACCACGACCTGAACGGCCGGGTGCGCCGCCCGGATCCTGCGGGTCGCCTCGACGCCGTCCATCCTCGGCATCCGCAGATCCATCAGCACCACGTCGGGCCGCACGGAGCCGACCAGCCGTACGGCCTCCGCACCGTCGGCGGCGGCCCCGGCCACCTCGACCCCGGGTAACAGCCCGAGCAGCAGGACCAGCCCTTCCCGGACCACCGTCTGATCATCCGCCACCAGCACCCGCACCGGCCCGGTCACGTCGGCACGCCCCGTCCCATCGCCACCCACCACGTCCTCACCTCAGCCCACCGGACACGCCCACCACCGGATCTCCGCCATACCCACCCGGCCGACCGGCCGCTCCCGATCGCCTCGCTCTCTCCTTCCACCTGGCCCGGCGTCTCGCCCGACGAACCGCCACGATCATCATCGCCGTTCGTCGGCGACCGGGCCTGCACGTGAGCACGAACGCGCTCAGGTCGGGACGCGCAGGAACACGCGGAAGCCGTCGGCGTCCGCGCCCGTGGTGAGGGAGCCGCCGATGAGCTCGGCACGTTCGCGCATGCCGACCAAGCCGTAACCGCCGGTCGCCTGCTCGCCGACGGGCCGGCCGCCCCGGTCCCGCACCTCCAGCTCACACCAGCCTCCCTCCTGACTCAGCGACACGCTGGCCGAGGCGCCGGGAGCGTGTTTGCGCACGTTGGTCAGGGCCTCCTGGGCGGTGCGGGCCACCGCGAGGCGGGCGCCCGAGCTGAGCGGGGCGAGGTCGCCCATGACCGAGACGGCGCAGGCCGCACCGGTGATCGAGCGGAACTCCACGGCCAGCAAGTCCAGCCGCTCGGCCAGTGGAAGCTCCTGCCCGCGCAGCGTGTCGAGGGCGCGGCGGGTCTCCTCCAGACCGGCGCGCGCCAACCGTACGGCCAGGTTCACGCGGGTCAGCGCCCCGGCCGGGTCCTCGCCGCGTTCGAGCAGCAGGCGCGCCCCCTCCAGGTGGACGATCTGCGCCGACTGGGAGTGGGCGAGGATGTCGTGGATCTCGCGGGCCAGCCTGCTCCGCTCCGCGTGCACCGCCTCACGGGCCTGCGCCTCGGCGGCCGCGGTGGCCTGGGTCCGGGTCAGGGAGAGCTGGTGGACCAGGAAGGCCACGATCGAGCAGTAGGCGAGGCCCGCCGGGAGGCCCAGCGCGGTACCGAGGTCCAGGCCCATCGCCAGGCAGACGCCCGCCGTCGCCACGACGTCCACGACGGACAACGCGATCGCCCACCGGAGCCGGAGACGGCGCGGCGCCAAGAACACGACCACGAAGGGGAACGCCAAACCGGTGAAGGGCTCGATCGCGTGCAGCGCCAGCCCACCGGCGAGGGTGAACACCAGCAGATGACCGGGCCCCCGGCCGGCCAGCCCCGCCAGGCCGCCGAGAACCGTGGCCGCCCCGAGCAGGAGCACCGGCACGAACACACCCCAGCCCCACCGCTGGGTGGCCGCCACGGTGGTGATGACCGGGCCGTACACCAGGTAGACGGCCAGGATCACACCGAGAACGCGGCGCAGGAGGGGACGGTGGGAGAAGGCCACCCGGCCACGCTAGCCCTCGGCCGAGGGGGACACCATCGGCCCCAGGGTGGAGTCGCGTTCGTCCACCCCCGGACGCGTGAATCATCGGGGCGACCTGAGTCAGGCTCACCCTCATGTCAGCCATCACCGCGAGTCACCTGAGCAAGGACTACGGCGACGTGCGCGCCGTGGACGACCTCTCGTTCACCGTCGAATCCGGCACGATCACCGCGTTCCTCGGCCCCAACGGCGCCGGGAAGACCACGACGCTGCGAATGATCCTCGGGCTCGTCACACCTACCGAGGGCGCGGCGGCCATCGACGGCAGGGCCTACACCGAGTTGGAGAAGCCGATCACCAAGGTCGGCGCCGTGCTGGAGGCGACCGCCTTCCACCCCGCGCTGACCGCCCGGACGCACCTCCGCGTCCTGGCCACCGCCGCCGGCCTGGGCCACGCCAGGGTGGGCCACGTCCTGGATTTGGTGGATCTCGCCGATGCCGCCGACCGCAAGGTCGGCCACTACTCCCTGGGCATGCGTCAGCGGCTCGCCCTCGCCACGGCCCTGCTCGGCGACCCCGGGGTGCTGATCCTCGACGAGCCCGCCAACGGCCTGGATCCCGCGGGCATCCACTGGCTGCGCGGCTTCCTGCGCGCCTACGCCCACGAGGGCGGAGCCGTACTGGTCTCCACCCACGTGCTGACCGAGATCCAGCAGATCGCCGACCAGGTGGTCATCATCGCGCGCGGCGCCCTCGTACGGCAGGCCACCCTGACGTCCGGCACGAACCTCGAAGATCTCTATCTGGAGGCCACCCGATGAACGGTCTCATCCGCGCCGAACTGCTCAAGGCCCGGGCCGGCCGCACGACCTGGGTGCTCGCGGCGATCGCCCCGCTGACCTGCGCGCTGTGGGCCGTCCTGCCGGTGTTCCTGCTGGACCTGGAGAGCGCCATGCCGATGGAGCACCGGGTGGAGAACGTCTACAACATGGCGCAGCAGGCCTACGTGTTCACGCTCGTGCTCGGCGTGCTGGCCATGACCGGGGAGTACCGCCACCAGACGATCACCTGGGCGTTCCTGGTCACCCCGTCGCGGAGCCGGGTGGTGGCGGCCAAGCTGGTCGCGTCGGGGCTCGTCGGGCTGGCCATCGCCGTCGTGTCCGCGCTGGCGACGCTGGCCGCCGGGGCCGCGCTGCTCGCCCTTCGCGGCCACCCGATGATGACCCCGCAGGTGCCGCTGGTCCTGCTCGGGGCGGTGGCGAGCACGACGCTGTACGGGTTGTTCGGGGTGGCGCTGGGCGCGCTGATCCGTAAGCAGGTGGTCGCCCTCGTAGTGGCGCTGCTGTGGTTCATGTACGGCGACTACTTCCTGTCCAGCCTGCTGCCCGACGTGGGCAGGTGGCTGCCCACGGGGGCCGCCCGCGCGGTCGGCGGGATGCACCTGGAGAGCGGCGCGCTGTTGCCCGCCTGGGGCGGCGGCCTGCTGTTCGCGGCCTACGTGACCACGCTCGTGCTCGCCGCCCGCCTGTTCACCCTGCGCCGCGACATCACCTGATCGCCCGACGCGAGCGGAACCGCGTCCAGCACGACGGGTTGACGGGCCGTCGCCCTCATGACCCTGCGCGTCGCCGGCGCCGGAGGATCGCGTCTTGCCCTCGCGGCGGGAGCTCCGGGCCTGTTCGGCTGGCCCGGACCGCCTGAACTACCCTGCCTTTCATGTCGATCACGGATGGTGAACTGGCCCGTACGGCGGCGCAGGCGGGAGCCGCCGTCGTGCGGGCCATGTTCGGCGCGTCGCCGGTGCGTGTGGCGAAACAGGGTGGTGACTTCGCCACGGCCGCCGATCTGGAAGCCGAGAGGGTCATCCTGGACGTCGTTCGCACCGCCCGGCCCGGCGATGCCGTGACCGGCGAGGAGAGCGGGTGTACGGGCCCGGCGGAGGCCGAGCGCAGGTGGCTGGTCGACCCGCTGTGCGGCACGCTGAACTACGCCGTGCGCAACATGCTGGTCGCGGTGAACGTCGCCCTGCGCGTGGGCCCGGACGTCACGGTGGCGGCCTCGGCCGATCCGTTCGCCGACGAGGTGTTCTGGACCGACGGCGTGCACGCCCGCGTCCGCCGCGACGGAGTGGACGAGCCGCTCAGGCCATCGCCGGATTCGCGGCTGGTGGACGTCAACCTCGACCCGCCGTTCCCGAACTCGCCCGCTTTCCGTGCCGTCGCCCTGCTCGCCGACCCGGGGTTCGCTGAACGGTTCCGCCCGCGCGTCGTCTCCACCACCCTGGCGGTGGCCTGGGTGGCCGCCGGGCGGCGAGCCGGCTACGTCACCGACGGCCGGCTGCATGACAGCGTGCACTTCGCCGCCGGGATCGCGTTGTGCCGGGCCGCCGGATGCGTGGTGACCGGCCTCGACGGCCGGCCGCCGCAGACCGGCACGGGCGGGCTCATCGCAGCGGCCGACCAGGAGACCCACGCGGCGCTGCTGGACCTCGTCCGCAACCAGTAGTCCCGTAGGCGGGCCGCCCCGAACTCGACACCGGCCCGAACCATCGTCGTGTCATCGAGCCGCGCCCTGCCTCAGCCGTGTTCCGGCCGCACCCCTTCCTACGCGGCGCCCGCGCGGATCGCGTCCTGCGCGGCGTCGCGCATGGCGGCGTGCAGGATCGCGTTCTGTTCACGGTCGGTGCGGACCTCGATCATCCTCGGCCCCTCGCCCCGCATCGCCTTGGAGAGCTGGTCGGGATCGGTGACCTGGGTGTACGGCGTGCCGGTCGCGGCGGCGACGTAGGCCAGGTCGACTCCGTGGGCGGTGCCGAAGACCCGTTCGAAGGGGTCGCGGAGCGCCGCCTGGGGCAGCAGCGAGAAGATCCCGCCACCGTCGTTGTTCACCACGACCAGGCACAGGTCGGGGCGCGGCTCGCGGGGTCCGGTGATCAGGCCGTTCTGGTCGTGCAGGAAGGACAGGTCGCCGATCAAGGCGTAGGAGGGGCCGTTGTGGGCCAGGGCGGCGCCCATCGCGCTGGACACGGTCCCGTCGATTCCGGAGGCGCCCCGGTTGGCGAGCACCCGCAGCCCGCGCCGGGGCCGCATCGTCTGGTCGAGGTCGCGGATCGGCATGGAGGAGCCGCAGAACAGCAGCGAACCGTTGGGCAGCACGTCGACGAGGTCACGGGCGATACGCGGCTCGCTCAGCCCCGAGGCGTCGAGGATCCCGTCGACCGCGACCCGGGCGGCCAGATCGGCGTGCCGCCAGGAGTGCAGCCAGGCGTCGTCGCCGGCGGCCACCGCGATCTCCGCCGCCTGCGTCACCTGGGTGGCCGAGCGGGTCGGGTCGGGCCAGCGGGTCATGTCGGGCGCCACCACGATGTGCTCATCGGCCCGCTGCAGCCACGACATCAGCGGCCGGGACAGACCCGGCCGGCCGAGGGTGACCACCACCTCGGGCCGGTGCGCGTCGGCGAACTCGGGGGTGCCCAGCAGGAAGTGATAGGCGGAGATCGTGTGGTCGCCGTAACGGGCTCCGCCGCTGGGCTCGGACAGCACCGGCCAGCCCGCCATGCCGGCCGCCGCGACGTAGCGCCGCACGTTGGCCGCGCCGTCGCCGACGACGAGCACGCCGCGCCGGGTCGGCGGGATGTGGAGCGCGACCGGCGGGGGCGCCACCCGGGCGCGCACCCACGCCCCTGCGGCGTCGCCGTCGAGCGGCTCGCACCAGGTGGTGTCGCCGTCCGGGATCAGCGGCTCGCGGAAGGCCAGGTTGAGGTGCACGGGGCCGGGATCGGTCGGGCCGAGCGCGCGCTGGTAGGCGCGGCAGGCGAGGGAGCGCCAGTAGGCCACCTGCCCGGGCCGCTCCTCCGGGACGCCCACCTCGGTGAACCAGCGGACCGCCTCGCCGTACAGTTTGACCTGGTCGACCGTCTGGTTGGCGCCGGTGCCGCGCAGTTCGGGCGGCCGGTCGGCGGTGAGCACGAGCAGCGGGACGCCCGACTCGTGCGCCTCGATGACCGCCGGGTGGAAGTTGGCCGCGGCCGTGCCCGACGTGCAGACGAGCGCCACCGGACGCTCACCGCGGCGGGCCAGGCCGAGAGCCAGGAAGGACGCTGACCGCTCGTCGATCCGCACATGCAGGCGCAGCCGCGACTCGGCGTGGATCGCCATGGCGAGCGGCGCCGAGCGGGAGCCGGGGGCGAGCACCACGTCGCTGAGGCCACAACGCACCATCTCATCGACGAGCACGGTCGCCAGTGCGGTTGCGGGATTCACGGCGTGGGCTCCTTGCGGTGGTCAGGGGCGGCGGGGGAACCGGGTGAAGTCAGGCTTGCGCTTCTCCTTGAACGCGTCGCGGCCCTCCTGTGCCTCCTCGCTCATGTAGTAGAGCAGCGTGGCGTCGCCGGCGAACTGCTGCATCCCGGCGGCGCCGTCGCTCACCGCGTTGATGGCGCCCTTGAGCATGCGCAGCGCCAGCGGCGACTTGTCGAGCAGTTCCCTGCACCACTCGACGGTCTCCTCCTCCAGCCGCTGCAGCGGGACGACCTTGTTGACCAGGCCCATGGACAGGGCCTCCTGCGCGTCGTAGAGGCGGCACAGGTACCAGATCTCGCGGGCCTTCTTCAGTCCCACGGTCTCGGCGAGCAGCCACGCGCCGTAGCCGCCGTCGAAGGAGCCGACCTTGGGACCGGTCTGGCCGAACTGGGCGTTGTCGGCGGCGACGGTCAGGTCGCAGCAGACGTGCAGCACGTGCCCGCCGCCGACGGCGTAACCGGCGACCATCGCGATGACCGGCTTGGGCAGCCGCCGGATCTGCACCTGGAGGTCGAGGACGTTGAGCCGGCCGATGCCGTCGGGGCCGATGTAGCCGTCATCGCCGCGGATCTTCTGGTCGCCGCCGGAGCAGAAGGCCTCGGTGCCGGCCCCGGTGAGGATGACGACACCGACCTCGCCGTCGTCGCGCGCGTGGTTGAACGCGTCCTGCAGCTCGAACAGCGTGGTCGGGCGGAAGGCGTTGCGCCGTTCCGGCCGGTTGATCGTGACCTTCGCGATGCCCTCGGCGGTCTCGTAGACGATGTCCTCGTACTCGCCCGACCGCTTCCAGTCGATCGTATTCACGACCGTCCCCTCCCTCACTGGAGCCCTCGCGCCAGGGCTCTCACCCGCCGAACAGCACCCTCCTCGGTGGTTGTCCGGCATGTCGGCACAAGACTGATCAGCCGTCTTGCGTAATCCCGAATCGTACGGCCCTCCCGAGAGCGGGCCGCACATACTCTGGCATATCCCCTGGTCCGCATGAGCATCGCATCGGCGGAGCAGGCTCGCCCTGTAATCTACGGCCTCGCCCGTCCCGGCTCGCGCGCGCCCCATGGGCTATCGCGGGGCAATCGCTCGGACGTCGAAGTCGCCCCATGTCCTTCATCGGCGGCATCGAGGGGATCGGACCGCCCTCTTGACCCTGCGCGTCCGTCACCGGGCCGCTCGGCACCGGGCCCGACACGGCGTGCGGACGACCGGCGGCGAATCACGCGATCAGGCGATCGGCACTAACCTTACGTCCGTGGCAGTCAGACCTGTGCGCGCGGAGCCCCGGTCCCCGGCCGGGGACCGGGAGTTGCACGCGCTGATCCTGCCGCCGGGCCCGGCCCTGTTCACGGCCCTGCGCACCGCCCTCGACGGTGACGGCCCGGCCGTGCTCCCCCTCTCCCCCGCGCTCCCGGCCGCGGCGCTGTCCGCCGCGCTCACGGCGCTGCGGCCCGCACACGTGGTCACGCCCCAGGGCGTACGGCGGCGCGAGGACGGCGTGCCGGTGCCGGCCGAGGTCGCGGTCGTCATCGCCACCAGCGGCTCGACGGGCACGCCCAAGGGGGTGCAGCTCACGGCCGCCGCGCTGCGGGCCTCGGCGCAGGCGTCCCTGGACCGGGTGGGCGCGCGACCCGGCGAGCGATGGCTGTGCTGCCTGCCTCCCGACCACGTCTCAGGCCTGCAGGTGCTGGTACGCGCCATGCTCGCCGGCACCGAGCCGATCATCCATCCGGGTTTCTCCGCCGGGGCGGTGCTCGCCTCCGGCGCGGAGCACGTCTCGATGGTCCCCACGCAGCTTCGCCGTCTGCTCGACCTCGGCGCGGATCTGTCCGTCTTCCGCACGATCGTGCTGGGCGGGGCGGCGGCCCCCGCCGGGCTGCTCACCGAGGCGAGGACCGCGGGCGGCCGGATCGTCACCACGTACGGCATGAGCGAGACGTGCGGGGGCTGCGTTTACGACGGCCGGCCCCTTTACAATGTAGATTTCAAAGTCGGCGACGACGGGCGGATCCGGCTCGCCGGGCCCGTCCTGTTCTCCGGCTACCGGCTGCGGCCCGATCTGACGGCGGCCGCCCGCGACGGCGACTGGTTCCTGACCTCCGACCTGGGCGAGGTGTCCGCCGGCAGGCTGCGGGTGCTCGGCCGCTCCGACGACGTGATCAACACCGGCGGGGAGAAGGTCGTCGCGGCGCTGACCGCCGCCGTGCTGGCCCGCCACCCCGGAGTCGCGGACGCGGTGGTGGTCGGCAGGCCCGATCCCGAGTGGGGTGAGCGGGTCGTCGCCGTGGTGGTGCCCGCCGACCCGGCCGGCCCACCCGACCTGGGCACCCTGCGTGACTTCTGCCGACAGGACCTGCCCGCGCACGCCGCGCCGAAGGAGTTGGTACTGCTACCCGAACTGCCTCTGCTGCCCAACGGAAAACCCGATCTGGCAGCCCTGCGAATGACTAGTCACATGTAACCAGAATCCTGCAAAACGGAACCACTCGCCCTCCGGTGACGTCTATAAGAGAAGCCGGACTGAGGAAGGAAGCCTGAATGAACCCGAACCGCAAGATGTGGATCTCCGCCGGAGTCGTGGGCGTGGTCCTCGTCGGCGGCTTCACCGTCGCCGCCGCCGCCTCCTCGGGGCGGCTCGACACGGTCAGTCAGGAGACCAGGACCGTGGTGACGCCAGGCCCCGAGGACTCGCCCGCCGAGCCGAAGACGACGCCCACCCCCGAGGACTACGTGGTGTCGGAGAAGATCAACCCGAAGCCTGGGAAGGTCGGTGAGCACTGGACGCCCGACCGGCTCGAAGAGGCGGAGCCGATGCCGATGCCCGCGGTGACGTTCTCGAAGAAATCCGACTAGGGGCCCGCACACAGCCGGCAGGGCGGGCCGCCCGGACAGGTGGCCCGCCCTAGCCATGTCAGGCCATCCCGGGGGCCGACCGCAATATGGACAGCCGGATGGGAATTTACTGCGCTCTGCGGCGTTATTGATACTGGTGCGCCGAGCGGCTCCCTGGCCGCCCCACCCGAAAACCCGCCTTGACAGATGACTCCCCCTGAGGAGGAGGTGCCCTCATGTCGCGAACCGCCGTGGCGACCCCGCCCGAGGTCAGCCCGACGTCACTCGACCAGCTGCTCGACCGAGGGCGAGCACAGGGTCACCTTTCTCTCGACGAGCTTCGTCATGCGTTCGCGTCAGCGGAGATCAGCCCGGCGGAGGGTCGTTCGATACTGCGCGACCTGACCGAGGCCGGGGTGAGCCTCGGCGCCGACGAGGAGCCCGCACTGAGCGCGAAGTCAGCTGTCAAGAAGCCCAGGACCAAGGTGGCGAGCCGCAGGTCCAAGGCCGCCGAGAAGAAGTCGGCCGAACCTGCGAAGGACGTGACGGACCAGCACGACGAGTGGTCCGACACCGAGGAGCCCGAGCGTGAGCCCGAGCGCGAGTCCTCCACCATGGACCTGGACGACCAGTCCTCCGTCATGGGCGACTCCGTGCACACCTACCTCAAGTCCATCGGCCGCCGCACGCTCCTCACCGCGGCCCAGGAGGTCGAGCTGGCGCAGCGGATCGAGGCCGGGCTCTACGCGGAGCACAAGCTCGACAGCGAGACCCAGCTGCCCGAGACCACGCGCACCGAGCTGGAGTGGGTGGTGCAGGACGGCAAGCGGGCCAAGGACCACATGCTGGAGGCGAACCTGCGCCTGGTGGTGTCGGTGGCCAAGAAGTACACCGACCGCGGGATGGCGCTGCTCGACGTCGTGCAGGAGGGCAACCTCGGCCTGATCCGCGCGGTGGAGAAGTTCGACTACACCAAGGGCTACAAGTTCTCGACCTACGCCATGTGGTGGATCAGGCAGGCCATCCAGCGCGGCTTCGCCGACTCCGCCCGCACCATCCGGCTGCCCGTGCACGTTCTGGAACTGCTGTCCAAGCTCTCGCGGATCGAGCGCGACATGCACCAGCGCCTGGGCAGGGAGCCCACGCCCGAGGAGCTGGCGGTCGAGCTGGACAAGAGCCCCGACCAGATCGAGGAGCTGCTGCGCACCAGCCGCCAGCCGATCAGCCTGAACGCCACCATCGGCGACGACGGTGAGACCACCATCGGAGACCTGATCCAGGACGTCGACTCACCGGAGGCGTCCGAGATCGTCGACCGTCAGCTCCTGGCCGACCAGCTACGCGGCGTCCTCGGCAACCTGAGCCCGCGTGAGGCCCGCATCGTGGCCCTGCGCTTCGGCCTGGTGGACGGCAAGCCGCACACGCTCGACGAGATCGGCAAGTACCTCGGCCTCACCCGCGAGCGGATCCGGCAGCTGGAGAAGGAGTCGCTGTCCAAGCTGCGGCACCCCAGCAACACCCGCCCGTTGCTCGACTGGGCGAGCTGACCCCGGTAGCGAAGAAGCCCGGCACCGCGTGCGGTGCCGGGCTTCCGTACGCTCGGATCAGGATTTGACCGTGCTGGGAACGGGACGCGGGAGGCGCGCGATACCGGTGATGCGGTGCTCCTCGCGCAACGTGCGGAGGCGGTCGACCTCGGCGGTCCACCTCGCCCCCTCGGGGGTCGCACGGCCCTTGCGGCGCGCGATGCGGTCGTCGTACGCCTTCACCCCGAAGGTGGCCCGACGGCTCGCCTCGGCGGCCCGGAGCGCCTCGGTCAGCGTGCGGTCGAACTCCAGGCCCGCGGCGCGCAGCCGCTCGGTCGGCAGCTCGACGGCGCCGGCCACCTCACGGTACGCATGCTCGGCCGCACGAGCCTTCTCGAGCAGCTGCGGAAATGTCCTGCCGACCTCCTGGTCGGCGTGGTAACGGACCTCCGCCTCCCGGCTCACACGCGGTCGGAAGAACGCCATCGCCTGCCCCTCCTCGGGCCTTCGCCGGGGCGGACCCGGCGATCTCTCACGCTTGTCAGGGAAACCCTACAGTGCCTGGCCGTACAGTCTGCGCGCGGCGCCCTTTACACAGTAAGGCTCCGTTGGCAGGATGATCCCCATGCCCGCCAAGCGACCACCCATCCCGCTCTCCCGCGAGCGGATCATCGACGCCGCGCTCGACATCGCCGACGCCCAGGGCCTGCGGCGCCTGACCATGCGCCGGCTCGGCGACGCGCTGCAGGTGGAGGCGATGGCCATCTACCACCACGTGCCCGGCGGCAAGGAGGCCCTGCTCGACGCGCTGGCCCAGCACGTCACCACGGTGAACGTCGAGACCGCCCCCTCCTCGTGGCAGGACCTGGCCCGGGCGTGGTGCCATGCGAGCCGTACGGCGCTGCTGGCCCATCCCGGGGTGCTCGCGCTGGCGATGACCAAGCCGCCGCGGGGCAGCGCCGCGGCGGCGATCAGGGAGCAGACCGAGCAGTTGCGCGAGGCGGGGCTGGGCGACCCGCCGGCAGGCGTGCGCGCGATGCGCGCCTACGTCTTCGGCAGCGTGGCCGTGGAACTGCAGCACACCGAGTGGGCGGACCCGAAGGCCCAGCCGGCGGCTCGGGATCCCGATGGCGACACGGCCTTCGAGCAGGGATTGTCCGCCCTGCTCAAAGGGCTTGCCGGTTAAGGCAAAGCGAATTTTACCGATCTGGCAGCGTGTCGCGCTTGGACCGTTATTATCCATAGGGCACCCTGTGTGATAGGTCACAGAACCGTTTCCTGGTGGACCACCCATCCGCTAGGTGGGAACCGTCCTAACGGACTATGTCCCCGGGAAGTGATTGCACCGCACACTTGTTCTGTCAATGTGTGGTTCGCCACACGTCAACCCCAGCTGCTCGCCCGTCGTCACAGAGGGAGAGGGACCCAAACGTCCCGACGAGCCGACCACGAGAGATCCGGAGGCACTACCGATGTGCCCGCACGACCCGTGCTGTCCGTCCGCGGACGCGCATGACCACGAAGCCGCCCGCACCGTCGCAGCCCACCCCGAGCAGGGATGGAGCCTGCTCTGCAATGGCGTGGTGCTGTTCGAGGACACCGGCGAGCTCCTGCCGAGCGGCGTTGTCATCGACCCGCACCGGCCGCTCCCGCTGCTCGGCGCGGCCTGAGGTTCCCTCTAGGCCATCCGGCCGAGCAGCCACTCGGCCACCACCTCTCCCACCCGGGCGGGGTTCTTCTTGAGATCGTGACCCTCACCCGGTAGCACGACCAGCGGGGCGGCATCGGCCTCGTCCGGCACCCCGAACGGGTCACGATCGCCGTTCACCACCAGGACGTCTACTCCCGCGCCTCTCAGCTCGTCGGCTCGGGAGCGTTCCGGCCTGCCCGGCGGGTGGAGCGGGAAGGCCAGCGCGACCACCCCCGCCGCCCCCACCGCCCCCGCCGTACGGCAGGCCACCCGTGCGCCGTTGCTTCGCCCGCCCTGCACCAGCGGCAGCCCCGCGTAGCGCGCGCCGAGCTTGCGCATCAGCCTGCCGACCATGAGGACCCAGGCCTCGTCCTGCCGCGCGGCGGCCCCCGGCGCCCGGCGGCCCGCCAGCCGGAACGGCTGCGTCACCCGCGCGACCGTGACCCCGGCGTCGAGCGCGGCGTCCCGCACCGCGAGGAGATCGGGCGCATCGACTCCCCCGGCGGACCCGTGGGTGAGCACCAGCACCATCCGTGCCCGTGCCGCCTCTTCGACTACGACCGTTCCCGGTCCCTGCGCCGTGGTGATCCGCATGCCGTTCAACGTAGCCGGGTCACCGGCCGGAACGGCGGCGGCCCGCCCAGTGAGACGTCATCCCTGAGCACGACATGACATCCGTCCGTTCGGACGATGAGATTCCGCCGCCGGGTTGTCTAGGTTGGCATCGTGCCGGAAAACTACCTGCCACGTGATGAGTTGCGCGCGACCGTCGAGGCCGCCAGGGAACTCGGTCCCGAGTATGAGTCCGCGCTCGTCGAGTCGTTCGTCGACAAGGTCGACGCCGCCATCGCGGCGCGGGTCCACTCCGAGGTGAACGCGCGGCTGGGCCCGTCCCCCCCGCCTCCCCCGCCTGCCAAGAGCGGCAACGAAGCCCTGTGGACGGCACTGATCTCGATGGGCCTCGGCATCCCGCTCACCGGGATCGCCGCGGGGACCTCCGGGACCATCGGCCTGCTGGTGTCCTGGACCGGCATCGTACTGATCAACTTCGCCGCGGCGATCAACCGCCGCCGCTGACCTCCCCGTCGTACACGGACGCCATCGGCCCGGTGCGCCCTAGAGCTCCCGGGCGTGCCGCAGGCGGACCTCGGCCGCGAGGTCGAGGTCGTCGTGCTCCAGCCCGTAGGCCCACACTCGCTCGGCGTCCTCCTCGCGTCCCCGCAACGGGAGGGTGCGGGCGAGCAGTTCGATCGCCAGCGCGCCCGTCTCCGGTTCGGGGCTCTCCTCCACCGCCTCGGCGAACTCCGCGCAGGCCAGCTCCAGGTGGGCGAGGCCGAGCAGGACACGGAGCCGGGCCGCGTCCTCGATGCCGGGGGTGCGCAGCGCGTGCAGCAGCACCTCGGCCGCCTCGCCGGGCTCGCCGTCCTCAAGCAGCCGTTCCGCGAGCCACTGGGCGGCCCGTGAGCCGAAGTCGGGGTCGCCGGTCGCGATGGTCTCGCGCAACGCCCGCTCGGCCTCCGCCGGGTCGCCGGCCAGCCGGGCCAGGGCCAGGTGCGCCACCGGCAGGTAGTCGGCCCGGGCCAGGCCGATGACCGCCTGCCAGGCGGCCCTCGCCTGCTCGGTGAGCCCGTCACGCTCGAAGCCGCCGGCCAGGTGGCAGGCGGCCTGCGCGGCGAACTCGGGGTGCCCGGTGGCCAGTGCCGTACGGGCCGCCGCGCGGGCTCCCTCGGCGTCGCCGAGTTCCTGCAGCACCACCGCGAGGCCGACGGCGGCCTGGGCGTGGTCGGGGTGGCCGGGGTCGGCGGCCAGCTCCGCGAGGATGCGGGCCGAGCCGTCGAGGTCACCGCTCTCCGCCAGGCGGCGCGCGGTGTCGAGCGCGGGCGTCTCCAGCTCGGGGGGTGTCATCAAGCTCCAATCGATGATCACCCCGAGCCTAACGACTCCGGCCCCGCCCGTCGCCCGACATGCCCACAACAGTCATGATCAGCTCGGCGGGACGACGGGGAGCCGGGCCTTCGCCGGGTCCAGCGCCGGGCCCTGCGGGATGAGCTGCAGCACGTTGGCGGGCACCGGAGTCGCCTGCTTGACGCTGTAGCCGAGCTTGGGGAGCAGGTCCTTGTCGGGGATGGCGAAGCGGCGGCCCTGGTCGGTCACCAGGTAGTACGTCTGGACGGCGGCGAGCTGGCCGTCGCCGGGGAGCAGCCCGGCGAGGATCGCCCGGCCGGGAGGCAGCCGGAGCAGGTCGGAGGCGTCCTTGCGCGGTTCCGGCACCTTGGCGCCGACGACGAGCCTGGCCCGCGCCGACCCCTTCGCGGCGCTGGAGTAGACCGCGCAGAGCGGGCTCGCCGCGTCGTAGGCCATCATCTTCGGCATCGACTTCGGCAGGTCCCCGCCCGGCAGGCGGGCACGCGACTGCGGCGCGGCGTTGGCGGTGGCGGCGTCGAGGTCGATCTCGACCACCGCGCCCCCGCCGTACGCGGCCTTGCTCTCCGGCGCGTTCGCCAGCAGCACGGCCTGGGTGTGGCTGATCGGGGCCAGCCCGTCGGCGAGCAGCACGTACCAGCGGGGGCCGCTCCCCGCCACCGGGGCGACCCGGAACAGTTGCCCGACGGCGGCGGCGTCGCCTCCGGGGCCGGTGGCGGGACGACCCCGTCCCGGGATGGCCGGCGCGGCGAAGTCGGAGCCTTCCGGCAGGGCGTTGAGCCAGTCCACGGGCACGGCGCCGGGCTCGTCGGGGGTGAGGCTGCGGACACCGGGCGAGGTGACCCGCATCCGGGTGTCGCGCCAGATCACCCAGGCCTGGCCGCCGACGTCCACGATGAGCGCGCTGTCGTCGCCGACCGGGCGCCCGCCCACGTCGGTCCCGGCCATCAGCGTCACGTACGGCTTGCGCCCGCCCGCCTCGTCCTCCCCCTGGCGGACGCAGACCGGCCACGGCCCGCGTACGAGCAGGCCGGAGGCGGGCAGCGAGTCGGGGGCGCCCGCGATGCCCACCGCGTGCCCGCGCTCGTACTTCTGCAGGGCCTCGCGGGCGACCACCTGCTCGGTGATGACGGCGGAGTCCAGGATCAGCCGCGCGGAGGCGTAGTTGGCCACCGGGATCAGCCGTCGCTCCTGCTGGCTGAACACGTAGCGGGCGCCGGTCTCGCGCTCGACGATCAGCGTGGCGGGGTTCTCCAGCGACTTGCCGCCCGCGGGGCGCAGCAGGCCCCAGACCGCGAAGCCGACGCCGATCAGGACCGCGACGGCGATGCCCGCGAGGAACCCGATGTTCTGCCGGCGCAGCGGCCACTCCGAACGGTCGGGCTCGCTCTGCATCAGGGCCAGGCCGACGCGCTGGATCGTGAGACGGTACGCCTGGTAGAGATCACGGCGGCTCTGCACGCCCACCCCCGTCGCCGCGGACACTTGCCGTCAGCAAGCTATCGGGTCGGAAGGCGGGAAGGGCGAACGCGTTCACGTTTCTAGAAGCGTGAACGCTCTCCGGCTTTCATATGACGAAAAGCCGGAGGACCTGCCCGTGCCGTTCAGGCGGCCGGAGCGCGGCCCGCTGCCCCGGGGATATGAGGGCTTCGAGTGGGTCACGCCGCTTCGCGAGCCGCCGGAGACCGCCGCCGAGTTGGACGACGGCTGACGGTTCCGTTTTTGCCGAAATATCGGGTTCCTTCGGTGGCTACATGGTCGGATCGTCTCGACGAACTCTTTTGCTGGGGGACATGTGGCGGGTTTCGAGGTGAACTACCGGGCGCTCGAGGAGTGCGGCAGCGTGGCCGCCGCCCAGACCGGCGTCTTCGGCGGGATCGGCGACGGGTTCACGCCAGGCGCGTGCGATGCCTCGATCTTCGGGCGGCTGGACGCCTCCGAGGCCGTCGCCAAGGCGACCGGCGGGGTCGAGACGGCCGCCGCCGGGCAGTTCGCCCCGGCGGAGAGCCTGCTCGGCGGCATCGCACGAGCCGTCGAGGCCGTGTCGGCGAGCCTGCGCGGCGCGGAGGACGCGGCGACGCCCACGCGTGCGACGAGCGCCTGATGGGCACCACCGAGGACGTGGCGCCGCTGAATCAGCTGCTCGGCGACGTCACCGGCGATCCCGGCGCCATCCGTGCGACCGCCACCCGCTGGCGGGAGGCGGCGACCGGCTGCTCGCGCGGGACGAACGAGGTCATGGCGGCGGTGAAGCAGGTCAACGGCACCTGGTCGGGCGATTCGGCCGACGCCTTCGTCGGCTACATGCGGGCCTTCGGGACGTCCGGTGACGCCGTCCAGACCGCGCTGACCGGCGCGGCCGACCGGCTCGACTCCGCCGCCAAGGCCCTGGAGGAGGCCGTCGCCGGAGTCACCGGCCGCCGCGACAGCGCCGTGACCCGGATCGACGCCTACCGCGGGCAGCCCGGGGAGTTCACCGAGGACCAGCTCAGGCCCGGCATCGAGGCGATCGTGAACGAGGAGCTCGGGCTGGCCCGGCAGTACGAGACGACGGCGAACGGGCGGTTGCAGGCCGCGATGTCCGGCCTCGACCAGGCGGCCGGCGACCTGAACGCGAAGTTCACCGCGATGCGTCTCCCCGGCGAGCAGGAGTTCGTCCCGGCGAGGGGCGGCTCGTGGGTGCCCATGCCGGACGTGACGACCGCCTCGGGCGACGGGAGCGGAAGCGGGACCAGTGATGGCGCCACCGGTTTCGGCGGGTACGGCGCGAGCGGGCCGCCACCGGGCGGAAACATCCCCGCGCCGAAGGCCGAGGTGGTCGAGTGGATCAAGCAGGCGCTCGCGATCCTGCGCGACAACGGCTACCAGGTGAGCCCGGACAACCCCGCGGACATCGAGAAGATCTGGACGATCATCCACCACGAGTCCGGCGGCAACCCCAACGCGATCAACCTGTGGGACTCCAACGCCGCCAAGGGCACCCCGTCCAAGGGGTTGATGCAGACCATCGACCCCACGTTCAACGGCAACGCGCTCCCCGGCCACGGGAACATCTGGAACCCGGTGGACAACATCATCGCCGGGGTCCGCTACACCTTCAGCCGCTACGGCTCCCTCAACGGCCACCCGGGCATCGACTCGCTGAACAACGGCGGCGGATACCAGCCCTACTGAGATCAGCTCACGAAGGCACGAATCGCCTGGTAGACGTCGAGTACGGCGAGCGCCAGCGGCATCAGGGCCAGCATGAGCACGATGTCGGCGACGTCGGTGAGCCGTCCCCACAGCGGCGAGGGCTTGCGGGTCACGAGCCGTAGCGAGATCCAGACCACCAGCACGGCCACCACGAGCAGCCCCGGCACGACCACGCCGAGGACCGCGGTGGAGCCCGCGCCCACCGCCACGGCCACGGCGAGCAGGCAGATCCCGGCGAGCCCGGAGACGAGCAGCCACATCCGCTGGGCCCGTCCCTCGAACGCCCTGGCCCGCATCAGCAGCGCGCACGACAGGGTGAGGCTGGTGGTGATCGTCACCCAGGTGCCCGTCGTCACCAGGAGGGCCTGGGCGCCGAGCGCGACCAGGGCGACCCCGCCCAGCAGGCCGCCGATGAACCGGTCGGCCACCACCGTGCGGTCCAGGACCATGCGGCCGTCGAGGTCGCCGCCCTCGCCGCGCAGTTCCTCGGCGTTGGTCGGCAGGGCGGGCAGCGGCAGGCCGGCCAGCCGGAACGCCAACGAGGGCGTCACGGTCGTCAGGCCCACGGCGAGGGCGGCCAGCACCGCGGCGATCCCCGCCGCCGGCACCTCGAAGAACAGGGTGACCGCCGAGCCCAGCAGCCCGAAGAAGGCGGCGACGGCCGCGCCGAGGAAGCTGGGCAGGCCCTTGGCCACGGCGAATCCGGCCGTGGTGGCGAGCATCATGGTGAGCCCGAAGGCGGCCAGCAGGTTCGCGGCCGTCATCCCGGCCAGCGGGATCGGCGGCGCGGGCAGCAGCAGCCCGGCGATGAAGCCGAACGGCAGGGACGCGAATCCGAGTACGGCGCCCGCTCCCGCGTCCCCGGCGGCCCTGGACAGCGCCGTGCCGCCCATGAGCAGCAGCACCGCCGCCACGGCGGCCTCGATCGCGGGCAGGGTCCACGGCGGGCCGGCCGCCAGCAGGGCGAGCGCCGCGACGCCGAGCAGCGCCGTACCCGCCGCCAGGGCGAAGGTCCTGGTGCGGCGGGGGGCCCAGCGGTCGGTGCGCTCCTTGATACCGGTGGCGACGGCGTCGGCCACGTCGTCGAAGGCCACCTGGGGCAGTTCGTGACCGCGCGGGCGCAGGTGGAGCACGTCCCCGTCGCGCACCTCCAGGTCCGACAGGGTGGCGGCCAGCTCGAACGGCGGCTCGCCGAGGCGCTGGAGGACCCATCCGCCGTGGGCGAGCCCGGCGTCGGCCAGGCCGCCGCCCGCCACCCGCAGCAGTGTGGGCAGCATGTCGGCGATGGGCAGGTCGGCGGGCAGCCCGACGTCCAGGTTGCGGCGCGGAGTGACGACCGTTACCCGGCACAGGTCGGTTCCAGTCAGGTTCACCCGCCAGAGTTTATTGACAACTCCCCGCATATCGGCAAAAGGCCTCTATGCATCTAGATACTTCGAAATATCAGGCAATTGGGGGTCCGATGCGATTGGCTTGCCGGTAAACGGGGCGGACTGTCGGTGGGGCGGGATGAGCAACAGCACGATCATCGTCCGGCGGCCGGAACGCCGCCCGGCGCCGGAGCCGCCGACCGGCGAGGTGATCCTCGAATCGCCGCCGGAGATCCCCGAGACGATCCCGGGCGGCGGCCTCACCCAGATGCTGACCTACCTGCCGATGCTCGCGGGCGCGGGCGCGATGGGCCTGATGTTCACCGCGGGCGGGCGCACCAACCCGCTGATGCTGGTCGCCAGCGGGCTGTTCGCCGTCTCCATGGTCGGCATGTCGCTCGGCCAGGTGGCCAGGCAGTCGGGCGAGCGCAAGGGGCGGATCAACGGGCAGCGCCGCGACTACTTCCGTTACCTCACCCAGGTACGGCGGCGCGTGCGCAAGGCCGCCGTGCGCCAGCGCGAGGCGATGACCTGGAACCATCCCGACCCGGCCACCCTGTGGTCGGTGGTGATGAGCTCGCGGCTGTGGGAGCGCAGGCCCCGGGACGAGGACTTCTGCGTGGTCCGGATCGGCACCTCGGCGCAGCGCCTGGCCATCACGCTGGTCCCGCCGGAGAGCAAACCGGTCGAGGACCTCGATCCGATGTCGGCCGGGGCGCTGCGGCGCTTCGTGCGGACCCACGGCACGGTCCCCGACCTGCCGGTGGCGCTGGCCCTGCACTCCTTCGCCAGGATCGTCCCGACGGGCGAGCCGGAGCCGGTCCGCGACCTGGTCCGATCCGTGATCGCGCAGCTGGTGTCCCTGCACTCCCCCGACGAACTGCGGATCTCCGTGTGCGCGTCGCCGGAGCGGATCGCCGACTGGGACTGGGTCAAGTGGCTCCCGCACGCGCTGCACCCCGCCGAGCAGGACGGGGCGGGAGCCGTACGCCTGATCACGCGGAGCCTGGGCGAGCTGGACGAGTTGCTGGGCGGCGAGCTGAAGGACCGGCCGCGGTTCAGCCGGGGGATGTCGGCCGAGGCGTTGCCGTACCACGTGGTGATCCTCGACGGCGGGAGCGTGACGGCGGGGGCGCAGCTCAGCACCGACCCCATCGAGGGCGTGACGGTCATCGACCTGTCGGGGGAGGTCACCGACGCCGTCCCCGCCCAGGTCACGTTGCGGCTGGAGGTCACGGCGGAGCTGGTCGCGCGGATCCGCGAGGACGAGATGGGCAAGCCGGTCGGCACCCCGCTGGGACGGCCCGACAGGTTCGACGTCACCTGCGCCCGCGCGCTGGCCAGGCAGCTCGCGCCGCTGCGGACCGGCGTGTCCGGCGGCGAGACCGAGGCCACCGAGGACGCGCTGGCGGCGGACATGACGCTGACCGACCTGCTGCGGCTCGGCGACGCCCGCGGGCTCGAACCGTCGGTGACCTGGCAGCAGCGCCCGGCGCGCAACCGGCTGCGGGTGCCCATCGGGGTGGGCGGCGACGGCCGTCCGGTCGAGCTGGACATCAAGGAGGCGGCCCAGGGCGGCATGGGGCCGCACGGGCTGGTCATCGGCGCGACCGGATCCGGCAAGAGCGAGCTGCTGCGCACACTGGTGCTGGCCCTGGCCGTCACCCACTCCTCCGAGGTGCTGAACTTCGTCCTGGTCGACTTCAAGGGCGGCGCGACCTTCCTCGGCCTGGACACGCTCCCGCACGTCTCCGCGGTGATCACCAACCTGGAGGACGAGCTGCCGCTCGTCGACCGGATGTACGACGCGCTGCACGGGGAGATGGTGCGCCGCCAGGAACTGCTGCGCTCGGCGGGCAACTACGCGTCGGTCAGGGACTACGAGCACGCGCGCGAGCAGGGGACGCCGCTGGTGCCGATCTCGACGCTGTTCCTGGTACTCGACGAGTTCAGCGAGCTGCTGTCGGCCAAGCCCGAGTTCGCCGAGCTGTTCGTGATGATCGGACGGCTGGGCCGCTCGCTCGGCGTGCACCTGCTGCTGGCCTCGCAGCGCCTTGAGCAGGGGCGGCTGCGCGGCCTGGACACCCATCTGTCCTACCGGATCGGGCTCCGCACGTTCTCGGCGATGGAGAGCCGGGCCGTGCTCGGGGTCGCCGACGCGTACTCGCTGCCCTCGGAACCGGGCAACGGCTACCTGATGTTCGAGACGACCGGGATGACCAGGTTCAAGGCCGCCTACGTCTCCGGGCGGTACCAGCCGGTCAGGCAGGAACAGGCCGCGCCGCGGCACCGGGGACACCAGGGCAAGATCGTCTGGTACGGCGCGGAGCGGGTGCCGCTGCCCGCGCTCGCCGACCCCGGCCCGGCCGCGCCCGGCGCGGCGGAACCCGCGCCGCAGGAGACGCTGCTGGACATCGTCGTGCGCAGGCTCACCGGCAAGGGCCCGGCCGCGCACCGGATCTGGCTGCCGCCGCTGGCCGAGCCCGCCACCCTGGACCAGCTCCTCCCCGAACTGGAGCGAACCGCCACCCACGGGCTCACCGCGGCGGGCACCTCCCAGGACCGGCCCGGACGGCTGCACGCGGTGGCGGGCATCGTGGACCGGCCCTTCGACCAGCGGCGCGACCCGTACTGGCTGGACCTGTCCGGCGCGGCCGGCAACGCGGCGCTGGTCGGCGCGCCGCAGACCGGCAAGAGCACGCTGCTGCGCACCCTGATCGTCTCCCTCGCGCTCACCCACACGCCGCGCGAGGTCCAGTTCTACTGCCTGGACTTCGGCGGCGGCACCCTGTCCTCGCTGGCCGGGCTGCCGCACGTCGGCGGGGTCGCCTCCCGGCTGGACGGCGACCGGGTCCGGCGCACGGTGGCGGAGGTGACCGGGCTGCTGGAACGGCGCGAGCGGATGTTCGTCGAGCGGGGCATCGACTCGGTCGCGACCTACCGGCGGATGCGGGCGCGGGGCGAACTCCCCGACGACGAGTGGGGCGACGTGTTCCTCGTCATCGACGGCTGGTCCACGCTCAGGCAGGAGTTCGACGCGCTCGAACCGGCCGTCACCGACCTGGCCGCCCGCGGCCTCGGGTACGGGATCCACCTGGTCGCGACGGGCAACAAGTGGACCGAGTTCCGCTCCGCCGTACGGGACCTGTTCGCGACCCGGCTGGAGTTGAAGCTCGGCGACCCGTTCGAGTCGGAGATCAACCGCAAGATCGCGGCGAACGTGCCCGAGGGGGCGCCCGGGCGGGGGCTGACCCGCGAGGGCATGCACTTCCTCGCGGCGCTGCCCCGGGTGGACGGCCGGCAGGCGGTCGAGGACCTGGCCGCGGGGGTGCGCGAACTCGCCGCCGCCATGGCCGAGGCGTGGCAGGGGCCCGCCGCCCCTCCCGTACGGCTGCTGCCCGGCCTGCTGCCCTTCCACACGCTTCCCGGACCGGCGGAGACCGGGCCGAAGATCCCCATCGGCATCGACGAGGCCGCCCTGGCTCCCGTCCTGCTCGATTTCGACGCCGACCCGCACTTCGTGGTCTTCGGCGACAACGAGAGCGGCAAGTCCAACCTGCTGCGGGTGATCGCGGAGAGCATCGTGGCCAGGCACACGCCCGGCGAGGCGCGGATGGTCGTCATCGACTACCGGCGCTCGCTGCTGGACACCGCCGACACCGAGCACCGCATCGGCTACGCCGCGTCGAGCACGGCCGCCGCCGCCCTGGTGAACAGCCTGCGCGAGGTGCTGATGACCCGGCTGCCGCCCGCGAACCTGACCTCGGAGCAGCTGCGCTCGCGTAGCTGGTGGACCGGCCAGGACCTCTACATCGTCGTGGACGACTACGACCTGGTGGCCACCTCCGCCAACCCGCTGGCGCCGCTCGGCGACCTGCTCCCGCAGGCGCGCGACATCGGGCTGCACCTGGTCCTCGGGCGGACGATGGGCGGCGCGGGGCGGGCCATGATGGACCCGGTGGTGCGGCGGCTGAAGGAGATGGCGAGCCCCGCGCTGATGATGTCCGGCTCCAGGGACGAAGGCCAGCTCTTCGGCAACGTCCGCCCCCAGTCCCTGCCCACCGGCCGGGGATACCACGTCGACCGGCGCTCGGGGGCCCGGCTGATCCAGTCGGCCTACCTCGCACCCTCGGACCGGCCGCCCGCCGCCTGACACCCGCCACCTGAGCCCGGCCACCTGACCTCTGGCACCTGACCCCGGCCAGCTGAGTCCGGCCGGCTGAGTCCGCCCGCCGGACACGAACGGGCGGGCAGGGTTTCCGGAAGTCGCTGTTCACAGCCGCCGGCGGATGACCTGGACGGACTCCGGCCGCCCGGCGGGATCGCTGGTCGCGGCGGTCAGGAGATGACGGGCGGGCTGGTGTCGCGTCTCCGGCCCCAGAAGTCCTCGTCGTCCGGGGGGAGAGCCGGGCCCGTGGTGTGCTGGGTCTCGCCGCCCTGCGCGCCGCCCGCCCCGCCCATCGGCAGGAACGGGAAGCCGCCGCCGTGGCCCGCACCCGCCGCGCCGCCGGCCGGGCCGCCGCCGACCACGGGGACCGTGCCGGGGCGGACGTCCGCGGTCCCGTGCGGCGCGGGGTTCACCCGTGGTTCCTGGCGGGCGCCGGGCTCCGTGGTGTTCGTCTGCGGGCCGTACGGGCCGCTCTCCGGCTTGGGCGACGTGTTCGCGTTGCGGGTCTCGGGGACCGGCGTTCTGGTCTCGGGGACCGGCGTGCGGGTGTCCGGGGGGCGCACGGTGTCAGCAGGCGGCGTGGCGGGCCGGTCGGGCACCGGTTCGGGAACCTTGGTCTGCGGGGCCTGGCCGGGAGGCGGCTGCGTCCCGGCGAGGCCGGTCTTTCCGTCGTCCTTCCCCGCGGGGCCGTCCTGCCCGGCCTCCCCGCCGACCGGTGGAAAGGCCGGGCCCTGGGCGCCTGTGCCACCTGGGTCGGGTCCCTGAGACGGGGAGCCGGTGGCGGCGAGACCGCCGGGGATGTTCGAGGAGTGCGGGCCCGGCGACGGCGTGGTGTGGACGGCCGACTGTACGGCGTGGCCGGTGGTGCCGCCCGGCGGACGCGGCTGGGCGTCGCCCCCGGGCGGAGGCTGAACCGCCGGCGGGCCGGCCGCGGCGAGTGCGGAGTCCCACGGCAACGTCGGCGGCAGCGCGTCGTGTGCCCGGCCGAGGCTGCCGTTGAGCTCGCCCATGATCTTCTGGGCCTTCTGGTCGCCGTTCGGCCCCACCAGAACCTGGCCGGAGCCGTAGTCTCCGTCGATGTACTCCGGCTCGGTGGCGCCCTCGAAGGACGCCTTGGTGCTCGCCAGCGCCTGGGCGGCCGGGCGGATCGCGGCGGGGATGACCCCGACGGCGTCGTGCAGGCTCTCGACGTAGCGCTGGATCCGCTCCATGCGGCCCAGCGCCTCCCTGGCCGACTCCCCGCCCCAGGTGTCCTCCGCGACCAGCTTCGTCGCGTACGAGCTGAGGTCCATGAACGCCCTGTACAGCACCTCGGCGGTGGCCTCGTAGCCGGCCGCGACCGCCTCGAACCGCGGCGGGTCGGCCGACTGGACCAGTCCTCTGATCTGGTCGCGCCCGCCGTACGCCTCGCCGGGGACGTGTGGGAGCGAGCCCTGCCTGATCGGTGGCGGCTCGCCCACCACACACTCCTCAGCTTGATTTCGGGGTGCTCGCGACAGCCTGGAGATCGCCGTTCTCGAAGGCGTCCGCCGTGCCGTTGACGTTGTCGATCACCTGTTGGACCTGTTGGATCACCAACTGGAGCGTCTGCCGCGTCGCGTCGTCGCCGCGCAGCAGCGCCGCCTCGTAGCCCGCCGCGACGTCCCAGTTTCCCGCTGCGCCGGCGGGAAACGCGGGCAGCGCCCCCAGCGCCGCCTCCAGGGGAGCCAACACGTCCTGCGACATCCGGCCCGCGAGTGTTCGCAAGGTGTCGGGCTTGCACACGATCCGATCGCCCGCCGTCGAGGGATCGATCCGGTACCACTCCCAGTCCCGCCCCAGCAGCAGCTCGTCCATGCCCATGGAGAGTTCGGGGCCGGGATCAGGGGAGATCAGGTCGAGCGGGTCCATCACCACCGGGCGACGTTCTGCCTCTCGGCTTCCTGCAGGATGTCATTGGCGTTCTGCATGGTCGGCGCGAGCCGCTGGAAGGTCGCCGAGACCTGCAACTGCGCCTGGTCCCACTTCAGCTTCTCCTCGCGGTACACGTCTCCGGCCGCCCCCTGCCAGGTCTCCAGCACCTTGAGGTCGTTCTCCATGTCCTCAAGCTCACCCATGAACTGGGTGTAGGCGCTGTTCAGCTCCTCGGCCAGGCTGTTCATACCATCGAAGTGGGCGGAGATCCGCTCCCCCGGGTTCGGCATCGTTCTCTTCCTCTCCGTCGAGACCGGCTGTGACTTAGACGACCGCTGCCGGGTCGCCACCCAATGCGGCCTTGAGCTGCTGGGTGAGCTCCTCGGCGGATGTCTGGGAATTCTGGTAGGAGATGTCGCTGTCCTTGAGCGTCGTCGCGATCCTCTCCAGCGACCTGATCACCGCGGTGAACTGCGGGTCCCACTCGTTGACGACCTGGCTGAACGCGGTCGCGGCCGTACCCGTCCAGACAGTGCCGACGCTCCCGTTGAGTTCCCGCAGCCGCGTCTGGATCTGCACGATGAACGCGTGTGCGTCCGACGCACGCGTGGCCGCCAGAAGCTGGCTTCCATCGTCGTACTGCTGTTGCTGCACCACTCACCTCCGCGAGTTCCCCCGTGGAGGCCCGGACAAGAACTCCCCCACTATGAAAAGAGAGACTAGGGGTAGAAATAACACCCCATCAACTACTTACAAGGATTCTGAACATTTACTTCGTCTCTTGACATGAAACTATTCAATAAATCCTGAAACGCCAGGGCGCCAGCGCCTGCGCCTGCCGCGTGGGACCGTCACCGCCACGAAGATCACCAGCGCACTCACCGCGACCGCGACCGCCGCGACCCCGATCGCGATCGACAGCATCCGCTCGTCCGGCGGAACCCGCTTGGCCACGATGACCGGCTGGGCTCTGAAGGAGCGCCGCACACCGTCGGGCAGCGCCGCGCTCACCGCCTGCGCCGGGTTCACCATGCCCGCCCCGGTCCCCGCCGCGCCCCCGCCGTCGGCCGTGGCCTCGATCCGCCGCTTCACCTGCCACAGGTCCAGCCCGGGGTGACGCGCCCTGACCAGCGCCGCCACCCCCGCGACGTACGGCGTGGCGAAGCTCGTGCCCTCCAGACCGGTCCGGTAGCCGCCACCCGTCCAGATGCTCGTGATCTCCGCGCCGGGAGCGGTGACCGAGACCGTGGTCGCGCCGTTGGAGAACTCCGAGCGGGAGCTGTCACGGGAGGCCGACCCGACCGCGATGACGCCGGGGTAGTTCGCCGGATAGGCCGGTGTGGTGCTCCCACCACCCTCCTTCTCGACGTTGCCCGCCGCCGCGACGATCACGACGTCCTTCCCCTGGGCGTAGGTGACGGCGGCCTTGAGGTCGGCCTGGTCGGACGCCTGCACCGACACGTTCACGACGTCCGCGCCGAGGTCGGCCGCCCGCCTGATCCCTTCGGCGAGCCTGGACACCCTCCCGTCCCGCTGGTCCGTCTGCTTGACGGCCACGATCCGGACGTCCGGCGCCACGCCGAGAAACGGCACGCCGCGCGCGGTCAGGTCGCGGGCCGCGATGATCCCCGCAACGGCCGTACCGTGCCCGACGCAGTCGCGCGCGCCCGTCCCCGTGAGGTCCACGGTGTCCGTCACCCTGCCCGCGAGCTGCGGATGGGAGGCGTCCACCCCGCTGTCGACCACCGCGACGACCACCCCCTCACCCCGGGTGAGCTTCCACGCCTGCCTGAACTTCAGCCGCTCCTGCGGCCACGGGATGCCTTCGACGTCGCGAACCCCGGGCTCCGGCGTGCAGGCCGGAGCCACTCGGGACGCGGCCGACGCGGCCGGCGCCGCCGGCATCCCCGAGACCACCATGACAGCGGCACAGACGGCGACCGTGTTTCCCCGGCGCGGCCGTAAATTTTCCCGCCGACCGAACATTTCCAGAAATCGTGAAATATAAGTCGCGCAGCCGAATAAACTGCTATAGACCGTCATAGGCGGCCTCTCCTAACATTTCCTCACTTGCCGTATATGCTGACATCAACGTGGGATATCTGTAATAACATCTACGGCGAATGCATTCTGACGTATGGCGTCAAGGGGGATTCGATGGTCGCGCCACTTGTCATCGGCGCCGTCCTCGGCGGGGCGGCACTCGTGGGCCTGCTCGCGGGCGACTCGGCTCAGGACCCGGAGGCGGCGAAGCGGGAGTTCTGGGAGGACTACCACAACACGCTGAACACCATGCACGCCCCACCCGCGCCACCTTCGGTCAAGACGCACGACGACTGGCTCAACGCGATGCGGGTCGACCCCTCCCTGGTGCGGGAGGAGACCTTCATCAATCCCGAGGCGTTCAAGGCGATCACCGACGAGCTCCAGCGCGACCTCGACCAGTTCAAGGGCGACGGCGACGGGGCCCTGCAACGGATACTGCAGGAACGCCTGGCCCCGCAGGACGGCGACTTCGGCAGCTGGCCGACCGCTCACGAGATGCAGCCGATGGTCGCGCAGTGCCAGTCAACCACCGCCTCGGTCCTCTCCGAGGCGCTCATCCAGTACGAAGCGATCGTCCAGGCCCTCCGTGCCTGTGCCGACAACAGCAGGGCGCACGACGAGAAGAGCGCCGCGGACATCGCCCAGCACACCTGACGGAGGACGAGATGGTCGGCGACGCGGGCGGCGAGCAGAGCCACCCCCTCAGGTCGGGCGTGAAACGACCCGAGATCGAGCATCCCTACCAGACACACGACGAGGTCCGGAAGGTGCTGGGCCACGACGCGTCGACGATCAACACGGGCGGCGTCATCGCCGCCGGGCAGGGGTACGAGGACATCCGCACCCGCTGCGTGCAGTCAGTCGAGACGCTGCGCAGGCAGGCGGAGGTCATCGCCGAGAACTGGGGCGGCGAGGCGGCCCGTAAGGCACTCGACGACGTCCAGAAGCTCCAGGAGACCCTGGCGAACGTCAAGTGGACGTCCGAGCAGATCGCCCCCCGCCTGCGCTGGTGCGGCGAGACCCTGCTGCCGTTCTTCGTGCAGCACCTGCCCGAGCGGGGCGACGAGGTGGCCCGGGTCCACCTCCAGGAGCTCAACCGGCGCCTGGTGGGCGACGTCTACGACCCGACTCCCCTGTTCCTGCGGCAGGACCTCCCGGCCGTGACGCCCGGCGACGATCCGGGGGCGACCGACCGGTCCGGCCTCGGCGGCCTGAACGGGCTCGGCGGCCTCGGATCCTCTCCCGGACTCGGCGGCGTCCCCGACCCTTACGGCTCCACCCCGCTGGACGGCGGCCTCGGCGACCTGACCGGGCCGCAGGAGCCCGGCGGCACCGTCCCGCCATGGCAGACGCCCGGCCCGGCCGGGCCGAACACCCCTGACCTGAACGGCCCGCGGGATCCCGGCGATCCGTCCTCCCCCGACCTTCCCGGGCCGCAGGTGCCGACCACGCAGAATCCCGACCTCAACGCGGCGACCCGGCAACAGGTCCCCGAGTACGGCCGGCAGACCCAGCTCTCCGGAGTGCCCGAGACCGCCCTGACCAATCCCAACTTCGGCCCCAACGGAACCAACGGAACCAACGGAACCAACGGAACCACCACCGGTCTGGGACCGTCGACCGGGACCGGCCCCGGGGGTCCTGCACCGGTCAGCGCCCAGGCCGGCGGGCCGGCGAACGGCGGCGTCGTCGCCGGGGGCCGGGGCGCGGGGGCCGCCGGGGGACCGTTCGGCATGATGCCGCCGATGATGGGCGGCGGGCAGCCGGGCCAGGAGCAGACCCAGAACCGCATCAGTTCCCTGCTGGAGGACGACGACATCTGGGGCACCGATGACGCCGGCTCGCCGGCAGTGCTCGATTGACCGCCTCGGCCACGGAGACCGAGAAGGTCTCCGGATACACCTTGCTCGAGCCGATCGGGCAGGGCGGCATCGGCACGGTTTACCGGGCGCATCCCGAGCGCGATCCCGGCCGGATCGTGGCGGTCAAGGTGCTGTCCGTGGAGCAGACGCGCAGGCGGGGGCTGAAACGGTTCGCCCGCGAGTGCCTGCTGCCCGCCCGGCTCTCCGCCCACCAGAACGTGGTCGCGGTGCTCGCCGCCGGAGTGACCCGGTCCGGCCGGCCGTACATCGTCTCGGAGTTCTACGAGGGCGGCACGCTCGCCGACCGGCTCGGCCGCATCGGGCCGCTGCCCCTGCGGGAGGTGCTCGGCACCGGGATGGCCGTCGCCGGCGCGCTGGCGGCGGCCCACGAGGCCGGGATCGTGCACGGAGACGTCAAGCCCGGCAACGTGCTGCTGTCCGCGAGCGGCGAGCCCGCCCTGGCGGACTTCTGCGTCGCGCGCCTGGCCGACCTGGGCGAGTCGCCCGCCGAGCCCGTCCGCAGCCCCGCGCACCTCGCCCCCGAGGTCCTCAACGGGCAACCGCACACGCCCGCCTCCGACGTCTACTCGCTGGGCTCGACCCTGTACGAGCTGCTCGCCGGCCGGCCGGCGTTCCACGTCGACGGCCGCACGGCGATGGCTCAGTTCGTGCTGCGCGTGCTCACCGAGGACCCGCCGGGCATCGCCCGGCCCGACGTGCCGGCCCCGGTCCTGCACACGATCCGCCAGGCCATGGCGAAGGACCCGGCCGAGCGTCCGCCCACCGCGCTCGCCCTCGCGGAACTCCTGGCCGATCTGATCGTCGCGGGAACCCGGCCCGCTCCCCCGCCCAGCCCCGCCCAGGGCTCGCCGGACGGCGGGGGCCCCGACGACGGCATCCTGGTGTGGACCATCGAGCCGCCGCTTGATCCCGGCGAGCTGACCCGCGAAGCGCCCCGCTCGCCGGACCGGCTGGTCTGGCCGGTCGCCCCGGCCCTGCCCCGCCCCGAGTCCGGCACACCACCGCTTCCCGCCCCGGCATCACCGCCCGTCACCCCGAACCACCAGGCCACTCCCCCGCTCATCGCCCCGGCATCACCGCCCGCCACCCCGAACCACCAGGCCACTCCCCAGGCTTCCCCTTTCACCACCCCGAACCACCAGACCGCTCCCCCGCTCGTCGCCCCGGCATCACCGCCCGTCGCCGCGAGCCGTCAGTCCGCGCCCCCGTTCACCGCCGGCAGGCCCCGGCCCCCGGGGATCGCGAGCACATCGGGCAAGGCGACCATGGCGGGGAGCACGGGCCCGGCCGAGGCGGCGAAGTCGTCGGCGAAGCCGGTCGTCGCGGCGGTGCTGGCGTTCGCCGTCGTCATCGGCATCGGCGGAGTGATCACGGCGATCGTGCGCGGCGGCCCCGTGAAGCTCACGCCTGCCGCCGGCGAGCCCGGCACCGAGGCCCCCGCTACCCCCGGCCCCACCGCACCGGACGCCGTCGTCTCCACGGAGCCATCGGCTCCGCCCTCGGCCCGTCCTTCGAAGAAGCGCGTCGATCCCGCGACCCTCGCCGCCGCCCGTCCGCGCGCCCTGAAGCTCGTGACGGACAACGGCGCGACGGTGACCCTGTCGTGGCGGCTGGCCCGCAGGAGCGACTACCCCATGGTGCTCCAGCGCTCCCCCGGCGCCCCCGCGCTCACCACCATGGACGCCTCCACCAGCACCTTCACCGTCGGCGGCCTCGACCCGGCCACCGCGTACTGCTTCAAGGCGGGCGTGGTGGTGGCCCTCGGCCGGCCGTCCACCGTGGCCTGGTCCCCCGCCCTCTGCATTCGCGGCGGAACGGAGACCGGCGACACCGGCGACACCCCCGAGGACGTTCAGCCGCCCATCGTCCTGCCTCCGGCCTCGCCGCCGGCCACCGCTCCGGTGACCGTCTTCACCTCCCCCTGAGTCGGCGGGCTCAGCGGGAGAGTGAGCCGGGGCCGAGACGGCGGCGGATCCGGCGCGGCAGGGTGACCTCGCGTCTGACCATGAGGTCCACGGCCGCGCTGTGCTCCCAGGCGGTGTCGGCGGCGGCCCAGTCCGGGTGGCCGCCGCCGTCCGCGAACCAGGTCAGGTTCACCAGCCCGGCCAGCGGCCGGAGATGCGCGCCCGCGGCGGGATCCCGCAACGCCGACGCGCCGATGGCCGCGACCTCCTCGGCCGTGAGCGACGAGGAGGCCGGGACGCCCACCGCGCGCAGCCGGCCGGTGGTCTGCCGCCACGCCCCTTCGATCCGCGCCTCCGGCGTACCGGCTCGCCGTCGTCGCCACCGCCTCCACACCGGCACGACCAGGACGGCGAGCAGGTAGACGGCGACGAGCCCGCCCCCGGAGGCGCCGGCGATCAGCGGCCACGGCGGCTCGGCGTCCCGTTCCCGCGGGTCACCGCGCGGGGTGGGCTTCTTGGACGGCGAAGGACGGGGCGTCGGCTCGGATTCGGCGCTCTCGGAGCCGATCTGCCGTTCGATCTGCTGACGCCGCTCGCTGATCCCCTCGGCGGTCTCCCCGTCGCCCGCCGAGTCGCCGCGCGGGGGCGTCGGGTAGAACGGCACCCACCCCAGCCCGGTGAACTCGACCTCCGCCCAGGCCAGCACGTCACCCGAGAGCACCCGCCGCTCGCCGTCCGCGACCGTTCCCGGCTGGAATCCGACGACGACCCTGCTGGGCAGCCCGAGGGTCCGCGCGAGCACCGCGAACGCGGCGGCGAACTGCTCGGTGGTCCCGCGCCGCTCCTGCCGCAGGAAGAAGTCGAGGTTGCCGTAACTGTGGCCGGGGGGCGAGTTCACGTCGTAGACCGCCCGGCGCCGCAGATACTCCGCGAGCAGTACGGCCTGCCGCATCGGACGGCGGGCCCCCTTCGTGGCGTCCTGAGCGAGCCTCCTGAACTTCGCCACCTGCGGCGCGGTGCGCCCGCCCGGCGCGGCGGGCAGTTCGAGCGCCGTCGGGTTCCGCGTCGGGACGGCGTCGCGCAACTCCGCCGTGGAGAACTCCCGCACGGCCGAGGTCACGGTGTACGTCATCCCCTCCCGCACCGGCGTCGGGCTGGTCAGCACGCCGGTCACCGGGTCGACCGTCACAGCGGCGCCGCTCACCGACCGGGGCCGGTCCGCGGCGGGCAGCCAGACCCCCGGCAGGCCCGCCATCGTCACCCGTTGTTCCACCTCCTCGCGGTCGCCCTCGCTCGCGGACGGCGGCACCCGCCCCTGCGAGGGCAGGAACCCGCCGGTGGACGACCACGCGGCCCCGTCGAACCGGTCGAGCACGGCCAGCCGCCAGTTGGCGTCGGTGCCGGACCGCGCCGTGAACATCGGCCGCTGCGGGTTCTGCAGCCACGAGGAGACGTAGTCGAGCGGGCTGACCCCCTGGAGCGGCCGCGCCGGTGGCGGCGTCACGTGCCTGCGCACGTCGTACGGCTCGGCCGCGACCGGGATCATCGCACCCGCGACGCCCGCCGCCGGTCCGAGCACGAGCAACGCGACCACGCCGGCGACGGCCGTCCGCGCCGACCCCGCGGCGCGCACCAGCGCGAGGAGCAGAGCCCCCACGACGAGGGCCGACGCCCACGGGAACCCGGAGCCCACCCCCGCGACACCCAGCACCGACGCCACCAGGAACACCAGGGCGGCGGGCACGACCGGCAACACCCTGGTCCCGGTGCGCAGCACCGTCTCCGCGCCGGCCAGCGCGGCCAGCCAGACCAGGGCGTGCACCAGGACGATCGTCCCGGGGGCGGGGGCGGCGGGCAGGATCGTGGTGAGGAGCGCCTTCCAGGCGTCGCGCACGCCGAGGACGGCGCCGCTCAGGGTCCCGGGGCCGGGCAGGAACCCGGCCGTGGCCTGGGCGCGGAACAGCGTCGCGGAGACGACGAGCGTCCAGCTCAGCAGGCTGACGACGAGCGAGCACCAGAGCGGCAGCCTGCCGTACAGCACGGCCGACACCGCGGCCGGCACCGCCGCCGCGACCGCCACGACGGGAACCAGGTCGCCGAGCAGGAAGACCCCGTCGAACGCTAGCCCCGCGACGCCCGCGAGGGCCACCACCACGAGAACGGCGAGAACCCGCCGCACGCCCGGACCGGCGCCTCCCGTACCCCCGGCACCAGTGGTCACCTCGGCCACCCCGCTCGCAGGTCGTCCAGATCGGCGATCTCGACGACGGAGACGTCGGCGATGGCCAGGCGGGGACCGTCCTCGGCGGCCTGGACCCAGACGCAGACCACCCGGTCGAAGCGGCGGCGCAGCGAGGCGGCCTGGGCGAGCGCGTCCCGGGCCCCGCTGACCAGGACGAGGGACCCGCCGGCCGGGGCTCGCCGTACGATGTCCAGCGGTGGCCTGGCGTCCGGTTCCCGTTCCACCAGGGCCAGCCGGTCGAGCACCTCCTCCGCCTCGGCGGGGGAGCCCTTCGTCGTCAGCAGTGTCCCCGCGCCGGTCAGCAGATGGACCGGGTAGTGCCGGCGGGCGGCCGAACAGGCGGCGGAGGCCGCGGCGTCGACGGCGAGTTCGAAGTCGTCGTCGCCCTCGTAGGCTCCCGGGCGGGTGTCGAAGGCCACGGTGGTGTGCGGCAGGCTGATGTCGACGAGCTGCTTGACCATCAGCACCCCGGTGCGCGCGCTCGACCGCCAGTGGACGTGCCGCATGTCATCGCCGATCACGTATTCGCGCAGCGTGTGGAACGCGACCGTGCCGCTCGGCGCCGCCCCGGTGGACACGCCCTCCAGGTGGCGGCTGCGGCCCGCGGAGAGCAGGTCGAGCGGGACGGTGCGCGGCCGTACCAGGAGCGTGTCGGCGCCGCCGTACTGTGTGGTGCGCCTGGCCAGGCCGAACGGGTCGCCCCTGCTCAGACGGAGCGGGCCCACGGCGATCTCGCCGCGCCGCCGGGTCGGCAGCCGGTACGACACGGTCCGGGTGGCGCCCCTGGGGAGCCGGGGGACCTCGACCGCCAGCGGCGTGCCCAGGCAGGCGTCCTCGGCCCGCAGCCCGCCGCGCGCCATCCGGCCCAGGTTCCGCACGTTCAGCATGGCGATGGCCGCCTCTCCCCTGGTCACCTTGACCGGAGTGATCTCCCTTCGTACGGCCAGCCGCGGGCGGCCCAGCGTCCACAGCAGGCTCGCCGCGACGGCGGCGGCGGCACCGGCGGCCAGCACGGCGGCGAACCGGAAGCCGAGCGGGCCCCCCGCGCCGTAGAGCAGCGCGGCGGCGGCGAGGGTCCCCCAACCGGTCTTGGTGATCATTCGCATCCCTGAGGCGGCCTGACGATCACTCACACTCCCACAGCGGAGCGGCGGGGAAGCCCCCCTTCGGAGTGGCCATGAGCACGTCGTTGAGATAGCCGTTGCCGTTGCCGGACTCGACCTTGTTCCAGACGTCGCTGCTCTGGTTGGTGTCCGTGTCGGTGTAGTGCGCGCCCTTCACCTGGCAGAGCACCGTCAGGGTGATGTACTGGCCCTTGAGGATCGTTCCGGCCTCGCCGTCGGCCGACGGGCCGGGCCTGATCAAGGTGTTCCGATCGTCGTTGTTGGCGTTCTGGAACTGGGCGGGCGGCGGCTGGAGGTTGGCCCTGGCCTCGGCCTGTTCCTGGCTCTCCCCGGCGTTGTTCCTCGCCTTGATGGTCCAGGTGTACTCCTGGCCGTTCTTCAACCCGGTGACCTCGGCGTTCGTCCCCTCAGGGTTCGCCGGGTGGTCGCCGGGGCCGGAGAGGACGTAGGTGGCACCGTCCTTGGCGTTCTCGGGGGCCGACCAGGTCAGGTCGGCGCCGTGGTTCTTGGCCTTGGCCTCGAAGCCGGACGGCTTGCCGGGCGCGACGCACGGCCGTACCGGGATGCTCGGCTCGGAGACCGCCTCGCCGCCGTCGTACTCGGCGGCCACCCGGAAGGAGTACTCCTGGGCGCAGTCGCCACCGGTGACCTTGAACTGGAAGGGACCGTCGGGGCTCACCTTCGACGGGCTGACGTCGCCCGACGCGCCCTTCAGCGTGTAGCCGGTCGGGGTGCCGGTCCCCGACGGGCTGAACGTCACCTCGATCCAGCCGGGACCGGAGTGCGCCGTGACCGTGCTCGGCGCGCTGGGCGGCGTGGGCGTCGGGGTGGGTGTCGGCGTGGGCCGCGGCGACGACGTGCGCGTCCCGGTCGGAGTCGGGCTCGGGGAGGCGGTCACGGTGGGCGTGGGCGTCACGGTGACGGTCGCCGTGGGGCCCGGCGTGTTCCCGGCCTTCCCGGTGGGCCTCGGGGGCGTCACCGGCTGCCTGCTGGGCACGCTGGTCGGGATGGGGATCGGGGTGATCGTGGCGGTGTTGGGGCCGGGCGTCGGCCTGCCGTACTTGCCGACCCGGTGGGTGCTGCCGTCCTGCTGCACCACCAGGGCCGTCTCGCTGCCCTGGTCGTTCACCCAGAGCAGGCCGTCCTTGACGAAGACCTCCAGGTCGCCGGCCTTGCCGGTGACGGACACCTCGGGGTCGAACCGCCCGGCGGCGGCGTCGTAGACGATGAGCGTGCCGCTGCCCTCGTCGGGGATGTAGACCCGGCGGCCGAGGGCCTGGGGCGCGCCGAGCTTGCCGCCCCTGACGGACACGGTGTCGAGCGAGCCGCCGGCGGTGTCGACGAGGACCAGGGCGCCCTGCCGGGGAGCCAGGATCGGCACGATCGGGCCCTCGGTGTGCGCGGGCGCGAGCACGCCGCCGCGCCCGGCCTCGGTCACGGTGGAGGGCAGACTCACCTTCAGCCGGGTGGCGGTCGGGCCGATCACCATCGCGGTCGCGGACGCGGAGTTGGTGACCACCGGCACGCCCTGCGCCATGGTGAGGGACAGCGGGTCACCCGGCTCGCCCGCATCGACGGCCGTCCCCTGCTGCGCGCCCTTGACCTGCGCGACCTTCCCCTCGGCGGGGACCGGCACCCAGAGCGTGCCGTGCTTGTCGAGCCCCGCCTGGCCGAGGGGCGGCTTGAGGGCGACCGGGCTGCCGAGCGTGTTGAGGTTCAGCGGGTCGATCTGCTGGACGGTCCCCTTGCGCGGGTCCACGGCGTACGTCTTGCCGCCGCCGGCCACCAGTTGCATGCCCGAGGCCCCGAGGTTGCCCGTCTGGGCGACGTTGAGCTGGGTCGGGTCGATCCGGCTGACCGCCCCGGTCTCCTCGTCCACGACCAGCACGCTGGAACCGTCCTCGACAACCTTCAGCTTGCCTGCCTTGGCCGAGGCGAGCTTGACCCGGGCGTCCACCTGCCCGGACAGGCCGTTGGCGTGCGAGACCTCGCCGTTGATCGCGCTGGCCAGCCAGGCCCCGATGTTGGCCAGCTCCGGCCGCGCGCTGGACACGCCCACTCCGAACAGCAGGACCGAGCCGGTCAGCAGGGTCACCAACCCGATCGCGATCACCACGGTCAGCCGGTTGCCCGTGAGCTTCCCGACCACGGCCTTCCCCCGAAGACCTCGCCAGCGTACGGCCACGCGTCACTCACCTTGCAGCGTCAGAGCCTTCCCCACGGCGTATTCGCCGCTCGCGCGAATCACCCTATCCAGCACCTTTTCGCCCCAACGCTGACTTCATCAAAGGTGGAAACGTCAAGAACTCCGAGATCCGCGCCGAAGCGTCGACCGGCAGGGTCCCTTCGGGCAGGCTTCGTCAGTCCGCCTTCGACCGTCGGGCGTAGGCCCGGGCGGCGCGGGCGCGGTCGCCGCAGCGGGTGGAGCACCAGTGGCGGCGGCCGTGGCGCAGCAGGTAGCGGTTGCAGGGGGTGGAGTCGCAGGCGGTGAGACGTTCGGCGTCGGGGCCGGTGAGCAGGTCGGCGGCGTCGGCGGCGAGGACCGCGAGGGCGTGGTCGAGGAACTGGTCGGTGGGGCAGGAGGCCTCGCGGTACAGGCCGCGAGTGGGGTCCCAGTGCAGCAGGGAGGCGGCGGGGGCGAGGGTGAGCGCGGCGTTGACGGCGGCGAGGGCCCCAGGCGACGCGGGGTGCCCGCCGACCTGGCAGGCGAGCAGTGCTCTGATCTGTTCGCGTAGCGACCGGAGCCGTGCGGCGCACATCTCCTGCACGGCGAGAGCGTCGCCGGGGAAGAGGCCGCGTCCGACCAGCCACTGGTTGGCGGTGGCCGGGGTGCCGAGCAGGTCGATGAACTGCCCGCCGGGCTGAGCGATGGCGCTGTTGACGAAGTCGAGGGCGAGGTACTGCTCCGCCCCCGGCGCGGGCGGCAACGCGGACTCGGCGGTCGGGGTTTCCCTCATGGCTCTCATGGTACGACTTGCGTTCATCCGTGAGGAACAACTACTGTCACTCACGGATAGACAAGCCTTCATCCGTGAGGAATTCGTCATGACTTCTGCCGATGAGCAGTTCCCCGTCCGCGTATTAGGCGGCCCGACCGCCCTCTTCGAATACGGCGGTCTGAGGTTCCTGACCGACCCGACCTTCGACGCTCCCGGCGACTACCAGGTGCCGGGCGGCCTCCTGACCAAGACGGAGCCCTCCTCCGCCGCACCGGCCGGCCTCGGCCGCATAGACGTGGTCCTGCTCTCCCACGACGAGCACCCCGACAACCTCGACAACTCCGGCCGGGCCCTGCTCGCCGACGTCCCGCTCACCCTCACCACCCCCGGGGGCGGGCAGCGCCTTGGGAGCGGGGCCAAGGGACTGGCCGACTGGGAGCCGATCGAGCTGGACCGCCCCGGCGGCGGCACGATCACCGTGACGGGCGTGCCCGCCATCCACGGGCCCGGCGCACGCGAGGAGGTCGAACCGATCACCGGCCAGGTCGTCGGATTCGTCCTGACCGGGGAGGACCTGCCCACGGTCTACGTCAGCGGGGACAACGCCTCGCTCGATCTGGTCAAGCAGATCGCCGAGCGCTTCGGCCCGGTGGACACCGCCATCCTCTTCGCCGGGGCTCCCCGCGTCCCCGTCATCTTCGACGGCGCGCCCATCGTCCTCGACAGCGCCCAGGCCGCCGAGGCCGTCACGATCCTCGACGCCCGCCGGGTGGTTCCCGTCCACTACGACAGCTGGTCCCACTTCACCGAGGGCCGTGCCGAACTGGTAGCCGCTTTCACCGACGCCGGGCTGATCGACCGCTTGGACCTGGGCCGGCTGGGCTGAACGGGCGGGCCCGGCCGATACCCCGGCCGGGCCGTCCGAACAGGCTGACGCGCCGTGGCAGCCGCTAGTCCTCGTAGGCAGAGATCGGCGGGCAGGAGCACACGAGGTTCCGGTCGCCGTAGGCCTGGTCGATGCGGCGGACCGGGGAGAAGTACTTGCCCTCGCGGAGGTCCGGCACCGGGTAGGCCGCCTCGGTCCGGCCGTACGGGTGCGGCCAGACGTCGGCGACCAGCGCGTCGGCGGTGTGGGGAGCGTTGCGCAGCGGGTTGTCGGTGCGGTCGTAGTCGCCGGTCGCCACCCGCGAGATCTCCCGCCTGATCGCGATCATGGCGTCACAGAAACGGTCGAGCTCGGCGAGGTCCTCGCTCTCGGTGGGCTCGATCATGAGCGTGCCCGCGACGGGGAACGACATGGTCGGGGCGTGGAAGCCGTAGTCGATGAGCCGCTTGGCGACATCGTCGACGGTAACCCCGGTCTCCTTGGTGAGCTGCCGCAGGTCGATGATGCACTCGTGGGCGACCAGGCCACCGCGGCCGGTGTAGAGCACGGGGTAGTGCGGGGCGAGCCTGCGGGCCAGGTAGTTGGCCGACAGGATCGCCTGCTCGGTGGCCGCCGTGAGCCCGTCGCCGCCCATCATCCTGATGTACGCCCAGGAGATCGGCAGGATCCCGGCCGAGCCGTACGGCGCGGCGGAGACCGGCCCGACCTCCGAGCCGTCGTGCAGCGGGTGACCGGGCAGGTAGCCGGCCAGATGGGCGCGGACCGCGACGGGGCCCACGCCCGGACCGCCGCCACCGTGCGGGATGCAGAAGGTCTTGTGCAGGTTCAGGTGGGAGACGTCCGCGCCGAACTCGCCCAGCTTGGCCAGCCCGACCAGCGCGTTGAGGTTGGCCCCGTCGACGTAGACCTGACCGCCGGCCTCGTGCACGCGGGCGCAGACCTCGGTGATGGTCTCCTCGTACACGCCGTGCGTCGAGGGATACGTCACCATGATCGCGGCCAGCTCGTCACGGTGCTTGCCGATCTTCGCGTCGAGGTCGGCGAGGTCCACGTTGCCGTTGTCGTCGCAGGCCACCACCACGACCCGCATCCCGGCCATGACCGCGCTGGCGGCGTTGGTGCCGTGCGCGGACGACGGGATGAGGCACACCTCCCGGTCCGGCCGCCCCCCGGCCCGGTGGTAGGCGCGGATGGCCAGCAGCCCGGCGAACTCGCCCTGCGACCCCGCGTTGGGCTGCAGCGAGACCGCGTCGTAGCCGGTCACCTCGGCCAGCCAGCCCTCCAGGTCCTTGATCAGGTCGAGGTAGCCGGCGACCTGGTTCTGCGGCGCGTAGGGGTGGATGCCGCCGAACTCGGGCCAGGTGATCGGCTCCATCTCGGTGGTGGCGTTGAGCTTCATCGTGCAGGAGCCGAGGGGGATCATCGACCGGTCGAGCGCGATGTCCTTGTCCTGGAGCCTGCGCAGGTAGCGCAGCATGGCCGTCTCCGACCTGTGCGCGTGGAACACGGGGTGCGTCAGGAAGGGGGTACGGCGGGCGAGGGCGGGCGGCAGCGTGTCGCCGGTCGCCACGTCGAGGTCGGCCACGTCGACCCCGTCGACGTCGAACGCGGCGAGCACCGAGCCGATGTGCCCGGCGGTGGTGGTCTCGTCGCAGGAGACGCCCACGTGGTCGGCGTCCACCTCACGCAGGTTGACCCCCCGTACGGCGGCGGCGCGGACGACCTGTCCCGCCCGGCCGGGCACCCGCAGCAGGACGGTGTCGAAGAAGCTCCGGTGCACCACCTCGACGCCGGCCGCGCTCAGGGCCTCGGCCAGGAGCACCGCGTGCCGGTGGGCGCGCCTGGCGATCCGGGTGAGCCCTTCGGGGCCGTGGTAGACCCCGTACATGCCGGCAATCACGGCCAGCAGCACCTGCGCGGTGCAGATGTTGCTGGTGGCCTTCTCCCGGCGGATGTGCTGCTCACGGGTCTGCAGCGCGAGCCGGTACGCGGGGCGGCCGTCGGCGTCCTGTGAGACGCCCACCAGGCGGCCCGGCAACTGCCGCTGGAGGCCCTCGCGGACCGCCATGAACGCCGCGTGCGGGCCGCCGAAGCCCAGCGGCACGCCGAACCGCTGCGTGGAGCCGACCGCGATGTCGGCGCCCAGTTCGGCCGGGGCGGTGAGCAGGGTGAGCGCGAGCAGGTCGGCGGCGGCGACCACCTGGGCGCCCATAGCGTGGGCCCGCTCGGCGACGGCGCGGAAGTCGGCGATCCTGCCGCTGGCGCCGGGATACTGCACGAGCACGCCGAAGCACTCCGGCAGCCCGGTCAGGTCCGGGTCACGCAGATCGGACTCCACCAGCTCGATGCCCAGCGGCTCGGCCCGGGTGCGCAGCACCGCCTTGGTCTGCGGCAGCGCGTCGGCGTCGACGACGAAGACCTGGCTCTTGACACGGCCGGCGCGGCGGGCGAGCGTCATCGCCTCGGCGGCGGCCGTGGCCTCGTCGAGCAGGGACGCGCCCGCCACGTCGAGCCCGGTCAGGTCCGCCACCATCGTCTGGAAGTTGAGGAGCGCCTCAAGCCGGCCCTGGGAGATCTCGGGCTGGTAGGGCGTGTAGGCCGTGTACCACCCGGGGTTCTCCAGCAGGTTGCGCCGGATCACGGCGGGCGTCACCGTGTCGTGGTAGCCGAGCCCGATCATGGAGGTCAGCACCCGGTTGCGGCCGGCCAGCGCGCGCAGCTCGGCGATCGCCTCCGTCTCGCTCGCGGCCGGGGGCAGTTTCAGCCGGTCCTTGGCGCGGATCGCCTCCGGAACGGCCACGCCCACCAGGTCGGACACGGACGCGAAGCCGACGGCCTCCAGCATCCGCGCCTGCTCGGCCGGAGAGGGCCCGATGTGGCGGGTGGCGAACGGCGGAGCGGCGAGCTCGCCGAGGGGTGACAGATCAGTCATGGAAGAAGCCTCCCGAGGCTGTGGAGACCGGCGCTGGGCGCGGGCGTATGCCGGATCTCCCCCTCTGTCATGGCAACCTGAGAGCTTCATCCCCGCCGTTGGGGATTTGCACCGTCGGTGAGATGCGCCTGGCGGGCACACCTGCTTTCCAGAGGCGCCTCGTCCGTGCGGTACGGATGCCTGAGAGATTCCGGGGAGGTTGCTCCTTCGGCGCCCCGATTCGCCGCCGCGGCGGCGTCGAGGACTCTCCCGCACAGGGTCGTCGGCCTTCCCCTCAACCCTACCCGGTCCTGCCCGCCTTGACTTCTTCTACCCTGTCTTGCGCGCTTTGCGCCGCCGCGCCAGCTCGTCACTCGGGTGCTCGTCACGGAGGCCAGGATCGGCCTCCGCGCGTTCCCCCGGCAGCTCCGCGAGCGATCCCTCGACTTCGCGCCACACCCGGCCGAGCGCGATGCCGAACACGCCCTGACCGCCTTGGAGCAGATCGATCACCTCATCGGCCGAGGTGCACTCGTAGACGCTCACCCCATCGCTCATCAGGGTGATCTGCGCGAGGTCGTTGACCCCGCGATCCCTGAGGTGCTGTACGGCGGTGCGGATCTGCTGAAGGGAGACCCCGGTGTCGAGCAGCCGCTTGACGACCTTGAGCACCAGGATGTCTCTGAAGCTGTAGAGCCGCTGTGAGCCCGATCCCTGCGCGGCTCTTATTCCCGGCTCGACCAGGCCGGTGCGCGCCCAGTAGTCGAGCTGACGATAGGTTATCCCGGCCGCCGAGCAGGCGGTCGGGCCCCGATACCCGATGTCGGCGGGCACTGTCCTCGGCTGCTCGTCGAAGAGCAGCCCCTGCTCACCGGCACGCTGGCGCGCGTCCTCACGCGGCCCCGGGTCGTCCTGGCCGGCTGTCTTTCCCTCGCCGCTGCTGACCGCCACTGCGGACCTCCGGCTTTCTCTCATCCCGCGGTCTGATCTGGGGGTTCGTGAATTACAACCGCAGGGTTCACTTGCACCGTAGGACCGTGGTCATCCGCAGTCAACGATCCGGCCCGGCGCGTCGCGAGCGTAACAAAAAGCACTACAAACCATCTCACCCGGCACGGCCGAAGTCTTCCGGGGTGATGGTGTCGAGGAACTCGCGGAACTTCTCCACCTCGTCCTCCTGGTCATCCGGGATCGTCACTCCGGCCTCCTGCACGACCTCTTCGCTGGCGAAGATGCGCGCCCCGGTGCGCAGGGCGAGAGCGATGGAGTCGGACGGCCGGGCGCTCACCTCGACCCCGTTGGAGAACACCAGGTCGGCAAAGAAGATGCCATCACGCAGTGACACGATGTTCACATTGCGCAACCGCACGCCGAGCGCGTCCAGTACGTCCCTGAACAGGTCATGGGTCAGCGGCCTGGGCGGAGGCTCCTCCGCCTGGGCCATGGCGATGGCCGTCGCCTCGGTCATGCCTATCCAGATCGGCAGATACCGCTCCCCGTCAGCCTCCTTGAGCAAGACGATCGGCTGGTTGGTGGGCATCTCGACCCGGACGCCCACGACCTCCATCTGCAACACGGGCTGCTCCGTATCCGTTGTGGCGAACCTTCTTCGGCCGCACCGCGTCGGGCCCGCTCTCCATCACCACTGGTCGCTCAACACCGCAATTCAACGTAACACTCGCTGAGGTGTGAACGGCCCGATGGGTGGTCAACGGCCCAGTACGCCACGTACCCCCGCGCGGACCAGCGCGGCGTGGATCTCCAACAGTAGCCCCGAGATCTCACTCGCGGAATCGTCGGCGAAGGAGATCGCCCCGGGGGCGCGCCTGCGCAGCAGCGGGGCCACCGCCTGCTCGACCAGCCCCACCTCGCGCTCGGCCGCGGCCCGGACGGCCCGCAGGTGCCTGGCGTGCAGGCCGTAGGCGGCCAGCGAGCCGACACTGCGGGCGACCACCAGCGCGTCGGCGTCGTAGCGCCTGGCCACGGCGGCGAGCAGGCCGAAGTCCTCCAACTCGGTGAGCGTCTCGTCGTCGATGCCGCTCTCCGAGAGGAGCTCCTCACGGCTGAGCCGCACCTCCTCGGGCTCGGGGTGCAGCGCCCGTGGCCGGGCGAGGTCGGGGTCGTCCTTGTCCGCGGCCTCCAGGTGATCCTTTATGACCCGCAGCGGGAGGTAGCGGTCGCGCTGCTCCGTGAGGATGTAGCGCAACCGCTCGACGTCGGCGTGGGTGAACTTGCGGTAGCCGGAGGGGCTGCGCAGCGGCTCGATCAGCCCCTCACCCTCAAGAAAGCGGATCTTGGACACCGTGACATCGGGGAAGTCTCCCCGGAGCAGGGAGAGCACCTCCCCGATGCTCATATGGGAGCGGGCGGCCTGCGCGCTCATGGCCCCCCAGCGCCCCTTGTGAGGAACACCAGGCGGAACTTCCCGATCTGCACCTCGTCGCCACCGTGGAGCGGCACCTCCTCGATGCGCTCCCGGTTGACGTAGGTGCCGTTGAGGCTGCCCACGTCTCGCGCGGTGAAGCTGCCGCCACCCCGCCTGTAGAACTCGGCATGTCTGCGTGACACCGTCACATCGTCCAGGAAGATGTCACTTTCGGGGTGGCGACCCGCCGTGGTGAGGTCGTTGTTCAGCAGAAAGCGGCTGCCCGCGTTCGGGCCGCGCATCACGACCAGCAACGCGGTGTCCGGCGGTAGCTGCTCCACCGCCGCCCGCTCTGCGAGGAGCGCCTCCCCTGTCTCGGCCTCATACGCCTCGATCCCGGCTATGGAGATCGTCGACGTGGTGTCACCCGGTGATTCAACCCGGCTCAACGGCGACCCACATCGCGAGCAGAAACGGGCATCCTCGGGATTGGCATGACCGCACTGCGTGCAGTAGACGCTCGGCATCGATCGGCTCGGCCTCCTACCGCGAAGACGCGGTTACGGTGGTAACGGCTGCGCGCCTCGCTCTTCGCTTCTCAACGTTCCAGGAACTGCGAATGCCGCAACATACGCGGCTGAGAGTCAAAGGTCAAGGCGGGGCTGCACGGCGGGTTCGGACGTAGACAAAGCTACCGTTGAGCACGCCTCAAGGTCCATGCCGCCGCGCCGTTCGGCATGATCGGCCCCGAATCGTGGCAAGATTCTTTTTGTCACGTCCCGGCGGCCTGCTCGACGACTCTGGCCCACCGCTCCAGCAGGCTCTGCGCGGAGTCCATGTCGTGCGCCTCCGCCCACAGGTGGGTGACGGCGTCGCTGGGGTCGGGCAGCACCAGCGCCCAGCCGCCGTCGTCGTCGACCACGCGGACGCCGTCGGTGGTGTCGATGCGGTAGCCCTCGGCCGCCTCGATCACCGAGCGCATGACCGCCCCCTTGGCCGCCCACGGAGTGGGCACCGTGCGTCTGAGCAGCTTGGCCTCGGGAATCCTCGCGTCGATCCGGCTCAGCGACAGCCGGGTGCGGGCCACCAGGCCGAGCAGCCGCATGAAGACGGCCACGCCGTCGACCGTCGGGCCGAACTCGGGCACCACGAAGCCGCCGCGCCCGTCGGCCGCGAAGACCATGTCCTCGCCGGTGGCGGCGGAGGTCAGCGCGTCGACGGCGGTGGCGGTCCACTCCACCTGGACGCCGTGGAAGCGGCAGACCTGCTCGGCGACCCGGGTCGTGGTGACGGGCAGCGCCACCCGCCCGCCGCCCCGCTCGGCCGCCACCAGGTCGAGCACCACCAGCAGGGCGCGCTCCTCGCTGATCAGCTGGCCCTTCTCGTCGACCAGGGCGACCCGTTCGCCCACCGGGTCGAAGCGCACCCCGAAGGCCGCCCGTGAGGAGGAGACGAGCTCGGAGAGGCGTTGCAGGTCGCGGCGGCGCTCCGCGAGCGTCTCCGTGGGCGAGGAGTCGTCGAGGCGGCTGTTCACGGTCAGCACGTCCACCCCGACCCTGCCGAGCAGGCTCGGCAGCACCAGGGAGGACGTGCCGCCCGCGCAGTCGACGACGACCTTCATGTCGGTGCCGCGCACGCCGGTCATGTCGACGCAGCGCAGCAACTCGTGCGCGTAGTCCTCGACGGTCCTGGCGGGGAAGCTCAGCTCGGCGATCTCGCCGGGGAAGGCCCGGCGGAACTCCTGCCGGGAGAAGACCCGCTCCAGCTTCCGCTGGGCTCCCAGGGACAGATCGGCCCCGCGGGAGTCCATGAAGACGATGTCGACGCTCTGCGGGTCGCCCGCCGTGGTGCGCAGGGCGATGCCGCCCACGGCGGCGGTGCGGGAGGTGTGGAACCGGGCCACCGGCAACGGCGCGGCCTCCAGGTCGAGCACGTCGATCGCGCCCGCGTTCAGCGCGCTGATCACCGCGCGTTTCAGCGCCCTGGCGGCGCGTGAGGAGTCGCGGGAGGTGACGACCGACGCGCCCTTCTTGAGGGTGGTGGCGTACGCGCTCGCCAGCCGTACGCAGAGCTCGGGGGTGATCTCGACGTTGACCAGGCCGCAGACGCCCCGCGGGCCGAAGAGGTTGCGCTGGCCGCGCGACTCCCAGATCACGCTGGTGTTGACGACGGCGCCGGCCTCGATGGTCTTGAACGGGTAGATCTTGACGCCGGAGGACACGTACGCCTCGGCCTCGATGATGCACTCGTCGCCGATGACCGCGCTCTCCTCGATCCTGGCGCCGGTCATCACGTCGGTGTTCTTGCCGATCACACAGCCGCGCAGGTTGGCGCTCGGCCCGATGTAGACGTTGTCGTGGACCACGGCCCGGTGCAGGAAGGCGCCCTCGCGGACGACGACGTTGCTGCCGAGCACGGAGTACTCCCGCAACTCGGCGCCCGCCTCCACCTTGGCGTAGTCGCCGATGTAGAGGGGACCCTTCAGGACGGCGTCCGCGTCGACGGAGGCGCCCTCCGCGACCCATACCCCGGGCGAGAGCTCGAAGGCGTCGATCTCGACCCGCACACGGCCGGACAGCGCGTCCGACTGGGCCTTGAGGTAGCTCTCGTGGGTGCCGACGTCCTCCCAGTAGCCCTCGGCAACGTAGCCGTACAGCGGGGCGCCGGCGGCCAGCAGACGGGGGAAGACGTCGGCGGACCAGTCGACCGGTTCGCCGGCCGCGACCTCGTCGAGGACCTCGGGCTCCATGACGTAGATGCCGGTGTTCACCGTGTCGGAGAAGACCTGGCCCCAGGTGGGCTTCTCCAGGAAGCGTTGCACCCGGCCCTGGTCGTCGACGATGACGATGCCGAACTCCAGTGGGTTGGGCACGCGTTTGAGGCCGATGGTCACCAGCGCGCCGTTGTCGCGGTGGAAGCGGATCATGTCGGTCAGGTCGATGTCGGTGAGCGCGTCGCCGGAGATGACCAGGAACCGGTCGTCGCGCAGCTTGTCGGCGGCGTTCTTGACGCTGCCGGCGGTGCCCAGCGGCATGTCCTCCGTGGCGTAGTAGAGGCTCATGCCGAGCTCGTCGCCGTCGCCGAAATAATTGCGGATCAGGGCCGCGAGGAACTGGACGGTGACCACGGTCTCGGTGAGCCCGTGCCGCCGCAGGAGGCGGAGCACGTGCTCCATGATCGGCCGATTGATCACAGGGAGCAGAGGTTTGGGCTGGTTAGCGGTCATCGGCCGAAGCCGGGTCCCCTCCCCGCCAGCCATCACTACGGCCTTCACGGATCACCCCTTTGTCGGTGTCCTTGCTCCTTTTACGAGGTGGCGCACCTGTACCACATACAGCACCCCGGCCCACCAGTACAGGCCCGTGCCCCAGATCGCGAGCGCCCAGCCGAGGACACGGGCCGGGTCCGCGTACCAGGCGTCGCCCGAGGCGAGGAACAGCAGGGGGAAGGCGTAGAGCAGGTTGGCCGTGGCGGCCTTGCCGAGGAAGTGCACGGGCAGGGCGGGGCCGTAACCGAGGCGGCGCAGGATCGGCGGCACGATGACCACCAGCAACAGGTCGCGCAACGGGATCGCCAGGGCCAGCCACCACGGGATGATCTCCCGCATGGCCAGCCCGAAGAGGGTCGCCAGGATGTAGAGCCGGTCGGCCAGCGGGTCGAGCATCCGGCCGAGCCTGCTCGTCTGGTTCCAGGCGCGAGCGATCTTGCCGTCCAGCCAGTCGGAGAAGCCGGCGAGCATGAGCAGCCCGACCGCCCAGCCGTCGGCCTTGGGTCCGAGCACGAGCCACAGGAAGACGGGCACGCCGAGCAGCCGCGCCAGGCTCAGCGCGTTGGGAACCGTCCAGATCCGGTCCTCGGCGGGATTCACGCTCACGCTGCCGACCCTACTGTTCCCTCCGGCAACCCGCGCGCACCGCCCCGCCGTGCGAAAGGGGACGACGGATCATCGGCTCACCGGGCGAAACCCGGCGTCGGCCAGGCCGAGAACCAAGACCACCACGGGCGCCTGGACCCCGGCTTCGCGCCCCCTGGCGAGGGAGGACATCGTCCGGGAGCCGGAACCCTCCCGCAGGCCGGCCGGAGGATATCTCCTCCTTGTGGCCGAAAGATCGGCCGCGCGATGGACCAAACACTGTTCCACAGGTTCTACCGTCATAAGTATGCCCCGTGATGCTTCGCTTTTCATCGAGCAGTTCATGCGCGCCCCCACCGTGATCGGAGCGGTCGCCCCGAGTTCGAGGCGGCTGTCCGAGGTCGTGACGTCACCGGTGCCGGAGACCGGCGACCCGGTGATCGTGGAACTGGGGCCGGGCACCGGCCCGTTCACGGCGGCGATCCAGCAACGGCTGGGCGGTCGCGGTCACCACCTGGCCATCGAGATCAACGAGCCGATGGCGAAGCGGCTGGCCCGCAGATTCCCGAAGGTGGACATCGTCTCGGCCGACGCCGCGACCCTGCCCGAACTGCTGGCCGAGCGTGGCCTGACGCACGCCGACGTCGTCGTCAGCGGCCTGCCGTGGGCCGCCTTCCCCGGCGACCTCCAGCGACGGCTGCTGAGCGCCGTCACGCGGTCGCTGCTGCCCTCGGGGGCGTTCACCACGTTCGCCTACGCGCACGCCGTGCCGCTGTCGACCGCCCGCAGGTTCCGCCATCTGCTGCGGACGACCTTCGAGGAGGTCGTTCCCGGCCGGACCGTGTGGCGCAACCTGCCTCCCGCGTTCGTCTACAACGCCCGCCGGCCGAGGCAGCCCTAGGCGAAGTCCGGGGGGCGTTTCTCGCGCAGCGCGCTGACGCCCTCGGCGACGTCGGGACCGGTGAAGCCGAGGAACTCCATGGCGAGCGAGGCGTCGAAGGAGGGCCCGGCGAGGCGCAGCCAGTTGTTCAGCGCGTACTTCGTCAGGCGGATGGCCTCCGCCGAGCCCGCGGCCAGGCGGGTGGCGATCCGCAGGGCCTCGTCGTGCACCTGGTCGTCCTCGACGCACACGCTGACCAGGCCCATCCGCTCGGCCTCCGCGCCGCTGACGGGCTCGCAGAGCAGCAGGTGGTACTTCGCCTTGGCGAGCCCGCACAGCAGCGGCCAGATGATCGCGGCGTGGTCGCCGGCGGCGACGCCGAGCCGGGTGTGGCCGTCGATGATCCTCGCGGTCCGTCCGGCGACCGAGACGTCGGCGAGCAGCGCGACGGCGAGGCCCGCGCCCACCGCCGGGCCCTGGATCGCGGACACGACCGGTTTCGAGCAGTTGAGCACGTTGTAGACGATGTCGCGGGCCTCGCCGAACACCCGCATCCGGGTCGCGTGGTCGCGGGTCATCTCCTCGATCATGGACAGGTCGCCGCCGGCGGAGAACGCCGCGCCCTCGCCTCTGATCAACACGGCCCGGACGTCGTCGTCACGGTCGGCGTCGCGCCAGATCTCGGCCAGCTCGCGGTGGCCGGTCATGTCGACCGCGTTCAGCCTGCGCGGCTCGCTGATCACGACGCGCAGGACACCGTCCGCCGCCCAGTCGATCCTCAGACGCTCGTAGCCCCGGTAATCCGCCATGACCGGACCCTAACCGTCAGGGCCTCGCCGCCTCCACCAGCGCCTCGATCACGCTGTTGTCCTCGCCGCGCTCGGGGTGCCACTGAACGCCCAGCGCGAACTTGTGGCCCTGCAGCTCCACGCCCTCGATGATCTGGTCGTCGGCCCAGGCCACGGCGAGCAGGCCGGTGCCGAGGCGTTTGACCGCCTGCCGGTGCGGCGCGGTCACCTCGACCCGGTCGCCCACTGCCTTGCCGAGCTTGCTGGACACGCTGACCTGGATCGTGTGCGGGAGTCCCGCCTCGCCGTGCCGCGTGTGGCCGACCACCTCGGGCAGCCACGGGATCAGGCTGCCGCCCTGCGCCACGTTGAGGACGTGCATCCCGCGCGCGACCCCGAGCACCGGCACCCCGGCCTGTACGGCGGCGCGGGCCAGCGCCAGCTCGAACCGGTCACGGTGCGGCTGAGGATCCTCCACGCGCTCGTCGTGCGTCCCTCCGTACAGGGTGGCGTCGAGCTCCACCCCGCCGCCGAGGATCACCCCCGAGAGGCCGCGCACGTAGTCGTCGATCGAGTCCAGGCGCAGTGGCGGTAACACCACGGGCGCACCGCCGGCCTTCGTCACCGCCCCCGCGTAGGAGGGAGGCGACAACACCGCCTCGCGCACCCAGTTTCCCCAGCGGGCGGCCTCGAGATAAGCGGTGATACCGATCAGCGGTCGGGACATTCGATCTCCAGAGGGGCATGCGCGAGGTCGTACCACCCGGTCGCGGGCGACACCCACCCCATTTCCAGTCGCGATCCCATCATGGCGCAGAACATTTCGGTAGTCTTACGCATCTGGGGTATCGGTGCCGTCTCTTCGCAATCTTCCGGCCCCACGACCTCGGTGAGCGCGTACTTTGTCGCGGTTTTCACATCTTTCCATCGGGACCACCGCCGCCGGCCCGGCCGGGAGATGTCGACGAAGACGAGCCGGCGGTCGGCCGCCGCGCACTCGCGGCGCCGGCGGCCCGGTGAGCAGCTCCACCGCATCGCGCGCCACGCTGGACCCGATCGCCCCGACCGTCACCGGCGCGGCCCCACCGACCGTCCCGTCCGTCATCACGCGCGGCGCCGGGGGCGAGGCGGCGGCCCGTTTGACCACACCCACGTCGCCCACGTCCCCCGCGTCCCCCGCCGTGCCGCGCACCCGGGCCCGCCGCACCCGGGCCGCGCACCAGGGCCACGGCGAGGCGCCACAGCGCGTCCCGCGGCACCCGGGCGGCGTCCACGTCCGCGGGGGTCACCGAACCGGGAGGCACGTGCAGACGGGAGGTCGCCGGTCGGCGACCGAGTCGCCGGGATCCCGCGGCGACTCGTGGCGCGACAGCTCGCCGACCCGCCGGACCCCGCCTGTGAGCAGCGACTCCAGGCACAGTGCGCCCGCGTCGAAGCCATCGGCGACCCCCCTCAGGGGCTGTGCAAACGTGAGCTTGCTTACGACGCTCGGCGAACGGCTCGCACCACCGCACCCTCGCCGATCCGGGGCAATGAATTCGACGTCAGGTGACACCGGATCAGCGAACACGGCCCCACGACCAGCCACCCGATAAATGGTGAACATGATTCGTTTTCACCTCTTGCGCCCATCAATTCTCTTGATCACGGATAATCACACTGCAATTACGAACAGTTCGCTTACGCACCATATTGCGGCAAGTAGGTTGTGTCGTCCAAGTAACGGTGGAAGACTCTAATTCGAGCGATCGGACGGACCGGGGTCACCGATCACTCATCACCCGGAACCGTCAGAGAGGTGCGTCAAGGCGATCGGACGAAATTTCGATCGATTAGGGTGGGTTCCGGTAAATGTTATTGAATCCGCGTCTCGTCAAGGAGAGCTTCGCCTTCATCGAACCCGCGGCCGTCCCGGCCGCGACATATTTCTACGGCCGCCTGTTCGCGGAGAGCCCGCACCTTCGGGGGATGTTCCCGCCCGCGATGGACGTGCAGCGCGACCGCCTGTTCAGCGCGCTGACGCGGATCGTCTGGAGCGTGGACAGCCCGGCCACCCTCGCCTCCTATCTCGGTCAGCTCGGGCGCGACCACCGCAAGTACGGCGTGCTCGCCGAGCACTACAGCGCGGTCGGCAACGCCCTCATCGCCACCGCCAGGCGTTTCGCCGCCGAGATCTGGTCCACCGAGATGGAGGCCGCCTGGGTGGCCGCCTACCGGGCCGCGGCCGACCTCATGATCGAGGCGGCCAGGTCCGACGAGGGGGTCGCGCCCGCGTGGTGGCCGGCCGAGGTGATCGACCACGAGTGCCGGACGGCCGACATCGCCGTCATCACCCTGCGCCCGGCCCAGCCTCTGCCGTATCAGCCCGGGCAGTACGTGAACGTGCAGACCGCGCGCTGGCCGCGGGTGTGGCGCGCCTTCTCCATCGCCAACGCGCCGCGCGCCGACGGCACCATGCGCCTGCACGTGCGCGCCGTACCCGGCGGGTGGGTGTCCGGCACGCTGGTCAGGCACACGCGCGCCGGCGACACCGTGACGCTGGGCCCGGCGATGGGCGGCATGACCCCGTCGCACGACACCGGCCGCGACATCCTCGCGGTCGCCGGAGGCACCGGCCTGGCCCCGCTCAAGGCCATCGTGGAGCACGTCATCCGCTCGGGCCACCGTCCCGCCATCCACCTGCTGTACGGCGCGCGGCGCACCGGCGAACTGTACGACCTGCCCGACCTGGACCGGATGCGGGCGGGGTACCCGTCGCTGCGGGTGCTGCCGGTGATCTCCGACCAGCCGGGCTACGACGGGGTACGGGGCCGGCTGCCCGACGTGGTGGGACGCTTTCGCTCCTGGCGGGAGCACGTCGCCTACGTGTGCGGGCCGTCGGCCATGGTCAACGAGACCGTCCGCCGGCTCCAGCAGGGCGGGATGCCGCTCACCCGCATCCACCGCGACACCGTCCCCGGCGAGCCGTGAGGCTCGAGGTCGAGCCGCTCGCCGGTCGTCGCCTGCCTGTTCGGCGACCGGCCGTCCTCGTGCCCAACCCGATGTGGCCGCTCGTCCCGGGCGGCTTCCGGCTCACCGATGTCCGTAACCGGAGGGACACGTGTCGCGTCCACTCGTGCCAGGCATGACCGCAGCCTCTACTTCGCCCGCCCCCAGGCGGCGGCCGCGGCAGACCACGCCTCCCGGCAGGGGCGTCGGACGTCAGGGGGTGAAGATCTCCTGGACCTGCACGATGTGACCGCGGTGCACGGTGATCAGCGCCGGACGGGGGGCCGGCTTCTTGGCCCGCTTGATCAGCGTGCTCCTGGAGCAGCGCTTGTTCCCCAGGCCGGTGCGCCTGTCCACCGTCAGGTCGGTCATCGAGGCCTTGCATCCATGCGCGCTCAGGAATCGCACGCTGGAGGAGATCGGCGACGCGTACGCCTGCACGTCGCCCTCGGGCGGGCCGACGAAGTATCCCTCGGTCTTGGTGCCCTTCTTCCATCGAATCGGCTCGTACTCGGCGACCTGACCCTGCACTGTGGTGATCCAGCCCCGCAGGATGCCGTTGCGGCGGGGGTGGATCCTCTTCGAGAAGTCGTGGCCGGTGTCCGGCTGGAAGGTCGTGCCGAAGATCTTCGGCTTCTTGTAGACGGGGGTCGCCATGGCTTGGGCCGAGGCGCCCGGCAGAACGACGGCCGCCGCGGCAGCGGCCACGATCAGCGTACGGAATGTGTTGTTCACGCCAGTTTGAGCCCCGATCACGCGCCCAGGTTCGCCGTGCTCGCTGTGACACTCGTCACAGCGAGGGTGCGCCGGCCGCCGTGGCCGTCGGTTGGGTGGTGTTCCTGACGCGGCAGCTCTTCGGCGAGTCGATCGGGCCCGCCCTCGGCGTCGGCCACCGGATCGCGAACACCATCGTGCCGCCCCCGGAATCCCTGCCGAGGGAAGTTCACCGGCACTCCGCTGCTCGTCCTCACCGCGCCGGCCCGCGTCATCGGGGCCGCCGGGCTGTCCGCGCTCCGGCGGCGCTACCTCGCCTAGTTCTTGAAGAAGGCGGCGGTCTCCTCGTCGTTGGGCCAGAACGTCTCGATCGCGAGCTCGGCGACGGTCACGTCGACGGGGGTGCCGAAGGTCGCGATCGTGGTGAACATCGACAGCACGGTGTCGCCGTGCCGGATGCGCAGCGGCACCAGGATGTCGGAGCCGCCGGGCAGCAGGGCGACGTTGAGGTCGACCCCGGGATAGCGGTAGGCGGCCAGCTCGTCGTGCAGGTCGGCGAGCACGCCCTCGCCCGACAGCTCCGCCTGGCGGCGCAGCCCGGCGAGCAGATGGGCCCTGACCTCGGGCAGGTTGACCAGATGGCGGGCGATGCCCTCGGGATGCAGGGAGAGCCGCATGATGTTGACGGGCTCGGCCAGCAGGTGCGCGGGCACCCCTTCGAGGAACATCCCGGCCGCGTCGTTGGCCGCCACCAGGTCCCATGCCCGGTCGACGACCAGGGCGGGGTAGGGCTCGTGACCGGCGAGGATCTTGTCCAGCGCCTGCCGTACCGGGCCCATCTCCGGTGCGGCCACCTCGCGCTCACGGTAGACGGGGGCGAACCCGGCGGCCAGCAGCAGGCGGTTGCGGTGACGCAGCGGCAGATCCAGGTGCCCGGCCAGCTTCAGCACCATCTCACGGCTCGGCCGTGCCCTGCCGGTCTCCAGAAAGCTGATGTGCCTGGCCGAGACCTCCGCCTCGATCGCCAGGTCGAGCTGGCTCACCCTGCGCCGCTGCCGCCAGCTGCGCAGCAGATCACCGACGCTCTCCTCACGTTCGACCACCGCTGATGTCATGCGGCCAACGCTATCGGCGGGAGAGAATCGCGGCGATTACCTCCCGGGTAGGCGCGAGCGGCCGGTGACGATGGCCGGTCGGCAGCCGATGGGAGCCCGCCCACCCCGTCCAGGCCGGACCACGGCCATGTGGCCGGCAGCAACCGCTTCGACAGTTCCCGGCGACCAGAAAGGTACTGTCGAGCCTGGTGGGGGCATACAGGAAGCGCGAGCCCGGCTTCGTCATCGACCACGGGGCGGCCCGGAACTCCGGCTGGACCGACAGGCCCCAGCCGCCGGCCGCGTCGCCCATCCGATCAGCGGGTATTCGCGAGACGCGGGACGAACCGCCGACGCAAATCGCACAGAGCCCGGCAGCCCGCCCCGCAACATGACACGATGATGCCGATCCAGTGTTCGAATCGAGAGTAAGAGGGGAGGGCCGGCCATGGGCGACACGCTCCTGGCGATCGGCACGCGCAAGGGACTGTTCCTGGCGCGCGCCGCGGATGACGGACCCTTCGAGGTCGATCCGGTCCAGTTCTCGACCATCGCGGTGCACGCGGTGGCGATCGACACCCGCGGACCGGCGCCGCGACTGCTCGCCGCGATCGAGTACGGCCACTTCGGGCCCTCGATCATGTGGTCGGACGACCTCGGGGAGACCTGGCAGGAGTCCGAGCGGCCGCCCGTCGCCTTCCCCGAGGGCACCGGCGCCACCCTGGCCCGCGTGTGGCAGCTCCAGCCCTCCCCCGCCGAGCCCGGGGTGGTCTGGGCCGGGGCCGAGCCGGGAGCGCTGTTCCGCAGCGAGGACGCGGGCGAGACCTTCTCGCTGGTCGAGGGGCTGTGGGAGCATCCGCACCGGGAGCGCTGGCAGCCGGGTGGCGGCGGCCTGTGCCTGCACACCGTGCTGCCGCACCCGAGCGACCCCAAGACCATCGCCGTCGCCGTCTCCGCCGCGGGGTTCTACCGCAGCACCGACGGCGGGCAGAGCTGGAGCGCCGCCAACAAGGGGATCCGCGCCCCCTTCCTGCCGGAGGGCGAGCAGTATCCGGAGTTCGGCCAGTGCGTGCACAAGGTCGCCCTCCATCCCGAGCGGCCTGACCGGCTCTACCTCCAGCACCACTTCGGCGTCTACCGCAGCGACGACTTCGGCTCCTCCTGGAGCTCCATCGGCGACTCGCTGCCCTCCGACTTCGGCTTCCCGATCGTGGTCCACCCCAGCCGGCCCGACACGGTCTTCGTGCTCCCGCTGGAGTCCGACCTCAACCGCGTGCCGGTCGGCAACCGCTACCGCGTCTACCGCACCGACGACGGCGGCGGCTCCTGGCGGGCGCTCGCGGACGGCCTGCCCGACACGCCGGTGCACGCGGCCGTGCTGCGCGACGCGATGTGCGCCTCCGACGCCGGGGTGTTCTTCGGCACCCGCGACGGCGAGGTGTACGGCTCCCGCGACGACGGCGAGAGCTGGTCGCTGATCGCACGGCACCTGCCCGACGTCCTCACCGTGCGCGCCACGGTGCTGTGACCGTGCCCACCGGCACGCCCGTCGCCATGACCATGACCTCATGAGCAGGCCCGTGACCCTCGTGACGTTCGTGCTGCCCAGCACGCTGCGGCGCTGGGTCAGCGGGGCGAGTGAGGTGCGGGTCTTCGCCGTGGCGCAGGACGACGACACCCATCCCACGCTCGGCACCGCCCTCGGCAAGCTCCGCCGTACCCATCCCCTGCTCGAGAAACGGCTGTGCGACGAGTACGGCCACGTCAAGCGGAACATCAGCATGTTCGTGTACGGGCAGGACACCCGCAGGCTCGGCGGCCTGGAGTGCGCTATGCCGCCGGGCGCGGAGGTCTACGTGCTGCCCGCGCTGACCTGAGAGCGGACGGTCAGGGGGCGACGCGGCCGTTGGCGACGAAGGCGGCGTGGGTGAGGGGCATCAGCCCGGCCCAGATCGTCTCCAGCTTCTCGGCCACCATCTCGATCTCACGCTGCGGGAACGAGGGGACCTTGGCGTCCTCGTTATTGGTGCGCAGGGACAGGAAGTGCATCAGCGCCCGTGCGTTGCACGTCGCGTACATGGTGGAGAAGAGGCCGAGGGGCAGCACCGCCCTGGCCACCTCACGGGCCACCCCGGCCGCCAGCATCTCCTGGTAGGCCGCGTACGACTGCCGGTAGGAGCTTTCCATCGCCTCGGTGACGAGCTTGTGCTGCTCGTCGGTGCCCTCAACGAAGACGTAACGCCCCGGCCGGCCCTCCTGGACGAGTTTGCGGTCCCTGCCGGGCACGTAGAAGACCGGCTGCAACTCGCGGTACCGGCCGCTCTCCTCGTTGTAGGACCAGACCCGGTGCCGGTGGAACTCGCGGAAGACGAAGATCGGCGCGCTGATGAAGAAGGTCATCGAGTTGTGCTCGAAGGGACTGCCGTGCCGGTCGCGCATCAGGAAGTTGATCAGCCCTTTGGAGCGCTCCGGGTCCTTGTTCACCTCTTCCAGGGACTGCTCCCCGGCGGTGGAGACACGGGCCGCGAACAGCACATCGGAATCCGCGGCGCTGTGTTTGACCAGCTCCACCGTGACGTCGTCGAGAAACCGCGGCCGGCTGTCTTCCACCTGTTGATCCCCTTCATCGCGAACTCGGGCGGCCCCCACATTACAGGCCGGGTGGGTGCCCTCCGCGTCCGGCGGCGGCGGGGGACGCTCACAACCGGTAGACCCGTCTCGCGTTGCCCGAACCGATCATGTGGGCGATCCGTGCCGAGTCGCCGGCGCTCCACTCCCCCTCCGAGATCCGGTTGCCGAGCGCCCGCGCCAGCCCGCGCCGGTAGTAGAGGGCCCCCAGATGGCAGGTCTCGGCCACCCCGTAACAGTCGGAGCTGAACATCTGCTTGTGGAAGGGAACCAGTTCGAGAAGCTCGCCGATGACCGCGGCCGACCCCGCGGCGGTGTGCGTGAGCGCGAGGCCGACGTCGACGTAGACGTGCGGGAAGACGCCGGCGAGGTAGGCCGCCTGCCGGTGGAAGGGATAGCAGTGCAACAGGACCACCGGTATCCCGAGCGGCTGCACCGCCCGGATGAACCCGGTCATCAACGACGGGTCGGTGCGGTGCAGGTCGAGATCCGGGTCGCCGAACCCGCAGTGGAACTGCATCGGCAGCGACCGTTCCCGCGCGACGTCGACGGCCGACCACAGCAGGTGACGCAGCAGCACCGGGTCGGTGAGCCGCCTGGCCGGCTCCGCCAGGCGGCGGTTGGCCGCGGCGATCACCGAGCCCCGGCTGGGCCGCGACGGATCGAACTCCAGCCCGTCGCGGTAGGCGATGACCGACTTCAGCCCGACGGCCCTGGCCGCCCGCCTGGCCAGCTCGCCCACGACGTCGTCGAGGTAGTCGACGGCGGCGGGCCCGGCGAGCGCGACGGCCTGCTCGACCTGCTCCAGCCGTACGATCTCGTCGGCGGCGGCGCCGCCGAGCCGGCCCATCTCCGCGCACGACAGCGTCTCGGACGTGTTCAGGCCGGTGTCCACCAGGAACGCCACGATGCCCGACTCGCCGAGCAGCCGCCGGTTGACCTCCGCCGCGCCGAGCTCCGACCGTCTGGCCAGGTAGACGGCGGGCGGCGCGTGCGGCTCCAGGTCGAGGACGGGCGCGCACCAGCGCCGGATGGCCGCGCCGACCGGGGTGTCGAAATGGGTGGTGCCGGGCGGTGCGGGGGTGGCCGCCTCGGTGATCATCAGCTCGAACCGCGCCCTGCCGAGATCGTCGCGGCGCACCCCGTGGCAGTGGTGGTCGACGAGCGGGGCGAGCAGCGCCTCGCGCACCTGGTCCGGCAGGCCGGGGGGGAACATGGCACCTCCTTCCGCGGAGCGTGCGGGCGGACACGGACCCGCTGGAGCCTAGAGGCCACGTGTCCGCCCGGCGCGGCGTTCTACCTGCCCTTTACCTCCGCGGCCGCCGTTCGCGTCAGGCGCAGCACGTTCGCGATGACCTTCGCGCCCGCCCCGCCCTGCGCGGTGAGGATCGACTCGGGGTGGAACTGTACGGCGAAGCGCCGGTTGACCGGGTCCTCGATCGCCATCACCGCGCCGTCAGGGGTCAGCGCGCTGGTCGTGAACCCCTTCACCCCCGCCTGCTTGGCGTGCAGCGAGTGGTAGCGGGCCGCGGTGAACTCCTCGGGCAGCCCGGCCAGCAGGGCGCTGTCCCCCAGCCGGCGGACCAGGCCGCGCTTGCCGTGCTCGGGGGCGGACAGCAGCTCCAGCTCGCCGCCCGCCTGCTCCACCATGGCCTGCAGGCCGAGGCACACGCCGAAGACCGGCAGCCGCCGCTCGTACAGGGCCGCCACCAGATCGGCGGCCCCGAAGTCGGAGGGCCAGCCGGGGCCCGGGGACAGCACCACCAGGTCGGGCGCGACCTCCTCGATCATCGTCTGCGGGAACCCGTGGCGCAGCGTGACGACGCTCGCGCCCTGCTGGCGGAAGTAGTCGGCCAGGGTGTTGACGAAGGAGTCCTCGTGGTCGACGAGGAGCACTCGCATGCCCTCGCCCGGTCGCTCCGCGGGCGGCAGACCGGGCACGGCGGGGACCTCCTCGACGCCCACCGCCGCCAGTGCCCCGAGCAGGGCGCTGGCCTTCAGCTCCGTCTCGCGCTCCTCGGCCTCCGGGTCGGAGTCGTAGAGCAGCGTGGCGCCGGCCCGAACCATGGCCACGCCGTTCCTGATCTGCGCGGTGCGCAGGGTCAGCCCGGTGTTCATCGTCCCGTCGAAGCCGACGAACCCGACGGCTCCGCCGTACCAGCGGCGGGTGGTGGCCTCGTGGTCCTCGATGAACTGCATCGCCCAGGTCTTGGGGGCGCCGGTGACGGTGACGGCCCACATGTGGGTGAGGAAGGCGTCGAGGGCGTCGAACTCGGGGCGCAGCCGGCCCTCGATGTGGTCGACGGTGTGGATCAGCCGGGAGTACATCTCGATCTGGCGGCGGCCGATGACCTGGACGCTCCCGGGCACGCAGATCCGCGACTTGTCGTTGCGGTCGACGTCGGTGCACATCGTCAGCTCGGACTCCTCCTTCACGGAGGACAACAGGGTCCTGATCGCCTCGGCGTCCTCGACGGGGGTGCTGCCCCGGGCGATGGTGCCCGAGATCGGGCAGGTCTCGACGCGGTCGCCGCTCACCCTGACGTACATCTCGGGGGACGCGCCGACCAGGTGCTCGCCCTCCCCGAGGTTGAACAGGAACTCGAACGGCGCCGGGTTGCTGTGCCGCAGGCCCCGGTAGAACGAGGCGGGGTCGGTGCAGGGCGCGTGGAAGACCTGCCCGGGGACGACCTCGAACAGGTCGCCCCTGACGAACTTCTCCTTGGCCGCGGCGACGACCTCGGCGTAGGTCCCACGCTCCGGGTCCGCCGGGACCTCGGGGGGCGCGGACGGCAACGGCACCGATTCCCCCGAGCGCGCGAGGCCGCTGGTCGAGACCCCGTCGACGGTGAACTCGTAGCGGTACTCCTTGCTGGTCTCCCGCTTGCGGTCGATGACCATGACCCGGTCGGGCAGGTGCAGCACCAGGTCACGCTGGTCGGCGGGGCGGGTGAGCACCTGGCGGATCGGCTCGAACTGGAAGGCCAGGTCGTAGCCGAACGCGCCGTACAGACCGAGGTGCTCGTCGTCGCCCCGGAAGGCGGCGATCACCTCGCGGAGCGCGGTGAAGACCGTCGGGCGGCGGCTGCGCATCTCCTCGGGGAGGAGGTCCTCCGACTCGGCCACGTAGATCTCTATGTGCTCGTCCGAGGGCTCCCCGGTGGGCTTGCCCGCCGCGAGCAGGCAGGTCACCACGGCCGGCAGGACCACTTTGCCGCGGGCGTTGAGCGCGCGGGCCGAGATCCGCCGTCCCCTGGCCACGATCTCCAGGCACGGGTCGATGTAGGCGAGGTGCCAGCGGCTGTAGCGGCCCGGGTACTCCATCCCGGAGGAGAGCACGCCGCCGCGCCGCTCCCCCAGCGTGCTGACGACCTCCTCCAGCACCGTCTCGGGGACGTCGGACGTCGAGACCTCGACTCCGATTCCCCCCGCAGTGGTATATCCGCTGATCTCCACCCTGTGTCGCCCCTTAGTCCGGTTGATCGATGCCCCGGGGCGGACACGCAGAAGGCCGCCACTCGGGGCGGCCGTCGAGAAAATCGCGAATGCGAAACCAGCGCCGCCTACTGACGGCGCCACCACTGAAGGGCTGGACGGTGTCGCATGCCGTACAGATTACCGCCCACTGCGGTGATCATGCAACGAACCGTTCGCGGCGGGAGCGTGGTGTCGCCCGCGCACCTGTGATAAGCAGTCGATTACCGCGACGGGAGGCGAACCATGGCCGGCAGGATCAACAGCGAGTTCGAGTTGCGCGGGGTGAACCACCTGGCGCTCGTGTGCTCCGACATGCGGCGGACGATCGACTTCTACTCCGGCGTGCTCGGCATGCCGCTGATCAAGACGATCGAGCTGCCGATGGGCTGGGGGCAGCACTTCTTCTTCGACTGCGGCGGAGGCGACGCGCTGGCGTTCTTCTGGTTCCCCGACGCCCCCGAGCCGGTGCCGGGCGTCTCGGCCCCGAGGAACCTCCCGGACCGGGGCGAACTGCTCTCGGCCGTGGGATCGATGAACCACGTCGCCTTCGACGTGTCCCCCGAGAAGATCGAGGAGTACCGCGACAAGCTCGTCGCCAAAGGTGTCGACGTGAGCGTGCTGCTCAACCACGACGACAGCGAGTTCGGGATCGCGCCGACGATGCGGGAGGGCGTCTTCGTCCGCTCGATCTACTTCAAGGACCCCGACGGCATCCTGGTGGAGTTCGCCGCCTGGATCCGCGAACTGGACCAGCCCGGCGACGTCAGGCACGAGCCGAGGACAGCGGCGGACCGGACCGTGTGACCGCCCTCGGCCGTCCGGCGTCCGCAAGCCCCCCTCAGCCGTTCACCGCGCCAACACGCCCGTTCGGCGATCGGTGAGCTTCCGCACGCCGGGGTGAAACTACGCTCCCGTGTCAGCATTCTCTCCGCACGCCCAAGGAGATCCGTTGAGCGCACCGAACACCGACCGGCCGCCGACCGCCAGAAGTGACCACAGCCCGTGGAACTGGCTGCTGGTGCTGCCGATCATCATCCCCCTGCTGCCGTTCCTGTTCAACTCCGACGAACCCCGCCTCTTCGGCTTCCCGCTCTTCTACTGGCTGCAACTCGCCTTCATCGCCATCGGCGTCACCTGCACCACGATCGTCTATCGCGTGTCTCGGAGGAACGGCCGATGAGCGAGCACGTAACCGAGATCATCATCTTCACGGTGCTCTTCCTGACGGTCAGCGTGATGGGTTTCGTGGCGGCCCGCTGGCGGCGGCCGGAGAATCTGGACAGCTTGAACGAGTGGGGGCTGGGCGGGCGCAACTTCGGCTCGTGGATCACCTGGTTCCTGGTGGGAGGCGACCTCTACACGGCCTACACCTTCGTCGCCGTGCCCGCCCTGGTCTTCGGCGCGGGCGCGATGGGCTTCTTCGCCGTGCCGTACACCGTGATCGTCTATCCGATCGTGTTCCTGGTGTTGCTCAGGCTCTGGTCGGTGTCGCACGTGCACGGGTTCGTCACCCCGGCCGACTTCGTCAGGGCCAGGTTCGGCTCGCCGACGCTGGCGCTGCTGATCGCGATCACCGGCATCGTGGCGACGATGCCCTACATCGCGCTGCAGCTCGTCGGGATCGAGGCGGTGCTGAAGTCGATGGGCATCACCGGCACCGGGTTCTTCAGCCAGTTGCCGATCATCATCGCGTTCGCGATCCTGGCCGCGTACACCTACCAGTCCGGGCTGCGCGCACCCGCGCTGATCGCCTTCGTCAAGGACACGCTCATCTACATCGTGATCCTGGTGGCGATCGTCTACATTCCGACCCGGCTCGGCGGCTGGGACAGCATCTTCGACAAGGCCCAGCAGAAGTTCACCGACTCCGCGGCGAAGGGCGACGGGATCCTGCTCAACGCGGGCAACCAGCTCCAGTACGTCACGCTGGCGCTCGGCTCCGCCCTGGCGCTGTTCCTCTATCCGCACAGCATCACCGGCGTCCTCGCCTCGCGGAACCGTAACGTGATCAAGCGGAACATGTCGGCGCTGCCCGCCTACAGCCTGCTGCTCGGGCTGATCGCGATCCTCGGCTACATGGCGATCGCGGCCGGGACCACCCCGATCGGCAAGGACAACAACACGATCGTGCCCCGGTTGTTCGACCAGATGTTCCCCGACTGGTTCACCGGCGTCGCCTACGCCGCGATCGCCATCGGCGCGCTGGTTCCCGCGGCCATCATGTCGATCGCCGCGGCCAACCTGTTCACCCGCAACATCTACCGCGAATATCTCAAGCCGGACGCGACCGACGCCGAGGAGGCACGCGTCTCCAAGCTGGTCTCGCTGGCCGTCAAGATCGGCGCGGTGCTCTGCATCATCTTCCTCGATCTGCAGTTCGCCATCGACCTGCAGCTCATCGGCGGCGTCGTGATCCTGCAGACGCTCCCGTCGGTCGCCATCGGCCTCTACACCCGCTGGTTCCACCGTGGCGGCCTGGTCGCCGGCTGGGTCGCGGGCATGGCCGCGGGCGTCATGATGCTCTACACGATCCCCAACCCGGTCAGCGGCAAGGCGCACTTCGGCGGCTCGGCCTTCTCACTGGGGAACCTCGGCTTCGACACCACGACCACCGTCTACGCCGGCCTGCTGGCCCTGATCGTCAACCTGGTGGTGGCCGCCGTGGCCACCGTGATCTGCCGCCGCGCCGGCGTCGCCGAGGGCACCGACACCACCCGGCCCGACCACTACCTCGCCGACGAGGGCGACCCCCGCGTCAAGGACCTCGAGCTGGACGGCACGACCGCTCCCTCGCCGACGGAGGCGCCCCCCGCGCCGACGACGACCGCGACCTGACCGAACCGTACGGCCGGCGGCACACCGTCGTCGGCCGTACGGCGGGAGTCACCGGAGTCACCCCCGGGTCCACACCCGGCTCACCCGCCGGCAGGCCGACGTGCCCGGCTCCGTACCAGTGGGTGCCGTGCCAGTGGTCAGCGTGCCCGGCCGCGCGCTGGAGTCAGCGTGCCCGGCGCAGGCCGACCACGGCCAGGCCCACTCCGACGAGTGCCGTGATCGGGCCGATCACCGCCCACTCCGTGGCGCCCGACATCACGCTGCCGCCCACGAACCCGAGCCCCTGAAGGGTCCACAGGATCCCCATCAGGGCCAGCAGCACCCCCACGACCACCAGAATCCACTTCACCATGGGCCCCAGTCTGTCGGTCCTCATCCTCTGACAGGCGATATGTCACCATAGCGTTACCCAAACGATCACAGGTGTTCAATCACGCGGCCAGATCGAGGGGGATGACCTCGCGGGCCGTACGGCGGAGCCCGTGGCTGAGGGCGCCCGGCCGGGAGACCACCACCACGAGCATGCCCAGGCCGGCGAGCCAGGCGGCGAGCTCGGTGAAGATGCCGTCGCCCGAGCCGATCACCACCCGCTCGAACCTGGCGTCGAGGTGGTCCAGCATGATCACCTCGCGCAGCGCGTTGTCGGCGCCGTCGCGGCCGGAGCGGGCCAGCAGCTGAACTCCGGTCAGGGCCATGCCGACCGTGAGCAGAGCCCCGTGGTTGACGGCCACGACGTACTGGTCCATGACTCCGGCGGGCACGCGCCTGCGGTAATGGGTCATCATCGTGGCCACCTCGCGGGTGCCCGGGCGGGCCGATCCGACGAGGTTCTCCACATCCAGCAGGTGGACTGTCCGGCCAAACGAGAGGTTCCGCATCGCCTGCCCCTTTCGCACCATTACCGAAGCATGGCCTTCACTTTAATGCTGGAAATCCGTGGAACTCAAGGGAGACACGCGGAAGCTCCTGCTACGCTGCCCGCCGTGAGTGACCCGTTAGACGCCCTGGAGCGGCGGATCGGCGAGCTGAGGGGCGAGGTCCGCCGGGCGGTGAAGGCCAGGCAGAGCACGCTGGCGCGCTCGCTCCGGGGCGAGCTGCGAAAAGCCGAGCTGGCCTGGGACGACGCGGTGTCCGCCGAGCACGGCGACGCCCCCGAGCCCGCCGGGACGCCGTCGCTGCTGCCCGTGCGCGAACAGGTCCACCAGGCCCTGGCCCTGCTCGGCGTGCCTACCGCCGCCCGGCTGGTCGTAGCCGTACACGAGGCGTTCTTCGCCGGCGGGCTGAGCGCCGGGCGGCTCACCAGCCTGCGCCGCGACGAGGAACGGTCCTTCCGCACCGCGCCCTTCTCCCGGCCCTACTACCTGTGCGCGGCGCTGACCGACCGCCTGTCCCCCGCCCGCGGCCTGCTCGCCGTCAGCACCTGGCCGCTCGAACAAAGGATCGTCGGCCCGCTCAGCCACCGCGTCGACTTCCTCGTCTCCGCCAGCCGGATCGCCGAGCACCTCGGCAGGCTGACCAGGGCCGGCGAGGACGCCCCGCCCGGCGCGCTGCGGCTGCTGTCGCGGATGGCGCAGAACATCCCCGGCGCCGTGGAGCGGTTCGGCGGCGCCGAGCCGCAGACGGTGATCCGTGCCGCCGCCGCGGAGCTCACGGTGCACCTGGAGGCCGACACGGCCGGCCGGGCCGGCACCGCGGAACGCGCCGCGCGACAGCTCGGCGACGTGGAACAGCTGTTCGGAGCAGCTACGCTGAGTCACGCCCAGAGAGGAGCATGATGGCGACCGACCGGCTCGACGCCCTGAGGGGGCCCGTGCCGCCACGCCCGCACGACGCCCGGGCCATCGCGGCCCTGGCCGCGAACCCCGGCTGTGCGCGCCGCGCGGTGCTCGACGCCGCGGGCATCGACAAAGACTCCACCGCCAGGCACCTGGGCTTCCCCGCGCCCTTCGGCCAGTCACGCTTCGCCATCACCCGCGGCGACGTCTTCGAGGCCCAGGTGAAGGCGAACGGCTGCGCCGGCCTGCTGCGGCTGCTGCGCGAGGTGCTCGGCCTGCCCATCCCGCTGGTCGCGTACCACGACGCCGCCGACGTCGGCGCCCACCTCCGGCACGCCCACACCCGGGCGCTGATCGACCGGGCCGCCCGCGACAGCGACGACGCCGGCACCTTCTACGACCACCCGCTGCTCAGCCTGGAGATCGCCGGCCACACCTCCTACCTGGAGCCCGACGTGGTCGCCTTCCGGCTCGGCGGCCGCTTCCACATCGTGGAGATCAAGTCCTTCGCGGTGATCGACGGGCAGGCCGAACCGGCGAAGGTCGCCGCCGCGGCCCGTCAGGCGGCCGTCTACGTGCTGGCCCTGCGCCGGCTGGTCGAGGAGCTCGGACACGATCCCGGCCGCGTCTCCCACGAGGTCATCCTGGTCTGCCCGGAGAACTTCGCCAACCGGCCCGTCGCGACCCTGGTCGACGTGCGCAGGCAACTCGCCGTGCTGCGCAGGCAGCTCGCCAGGATGACGGGGGTGGGCGACCTCGTCTCCGGCCTGCCGTCCGGGCTGACCTTCGACCTGGCGGCCGACGCGGACGGCGTGCCCACCCGCCCGGTGGCCGAGCTGGCCGAGGCGATCGGCACGGTCGCCGCCCGCTACGCCCCGGAATGCCGATCCACCTGCGACATGTGCCTGTTCTGCCGCGACGAGGCGCGCGACGAGGGTTCCACCGACCTGCTCGGCCGGCACGTGCGCGACGAGCTGGGCGGCGTCGCCGGCGTGGACGAGGCGCTGGCCCTCGCCGAGGGCACCCGCGGCCCCGCCGACGGCCAGGAGGAGATCGCCCGTCTTCTCCGCCTCGCCGACCGGCTGCGCGCCGAGTCGCTGGAACCCGCCCGATGAGCGCGCTCACGGCCCTCGCGCGGCTGCGCGCGGTGCGGGAGGGCCGGGCCCAGCCGGCCGCCACGGTACGGCACTGCCACATCGCCGAGGCGCCCATGGTGTTCATCCCGTTGCGGATGGCGGGCGAGGCGGCCGCGCCGCTGGCGGCCATGATCGGGACCGATCCCGGCTCGCCGCGGCTGCTGGTGGTGCCGCAGCCGCGTGACCGGGATCTGCGGTTCGCGTTCGCCGCCGAGCTGGCCGAGGTGCTCCTGCCGTACGTGGAGGGGTTCGCGAAGGAGACCGAGACCGCCACGCGGCGGGGGGCGGAGCCGTACGAGCGGTGTCTGTCCGCGCCGCAGGTGCTGGTGCCGAACGGGCAGGCGGCGGCGTTCACCGGGTTGCTCGGCCGGTCCACCAGGTTCCGGCGGGCCGAGGGCCCCTATCCCGTGCATCCCTCGGTTCCGGTGCTCGGCAGGTGGCTGACGTTCTTCGCCGAGCGGGCCGCGTACCCCGGCTCCTCGCTGCTGGTCTCCGCCACCGACGCGCTGGCTCTGCACTGGACGAGCGGGCAGAGCGGCCTGGAGGACGCCAATCTGGCCGCGTTGCTCGGCTGGATCGACCCGCCGCCCGGCCTGACCGGCCTGCGCGCCGCGCAGGAGGCCGAGGATCCGCTCCTGTGGCCGCCCGCGGGGCCGGCGACCGATCCGGGTTTCGACAACGAGGTGCTCGCGCCCGCCATCGAGGGGTACACGCGCGCGCCGACGGCCCGCGCGGTGGAGCGGGTGCGCGAGGCGGTGCGCACCCAGCTCGAACCGACGTGGCGGCTGGTGTGGCGGGCGGCCGAGCTGCTGCGCGGGCTGCCCGCGGGGGCGAGCGTGACCCGGCGCTGGGAGTACGACCGCGGCGCCTTCACCGAGTTCCTCGGCCGGGTGGCCGAGGGCGGGCCGCCGCAGGCCCGCCGCGACGGAGCGGTCGCCGCCGCGTCCCGGCTGGCCAGGATGGAGCGGGCCCGGGTGTCCTTCGACGTCCAGCGCGCCTACGACGATCCGCTGATCATGGCGGAGTACCGGCTGACCGGTGAGGCGTTCGCCGGCGAGGTCATCGCCGCCGATCCCGAGCACACCGAGGGCGAGGGCCGCTCGCGCAAGCTCCGCCCGCTGGTGACGATCCGCACCGTCGATCCCGTACGGCTCGCCGCGGGCACCGCCGTGGGCACTCCGGACCGGCGCGGCCAGGAGGCGGAGCTGGTCGCCACCGACGGCGGCGAGATCACCTTGAAGATCACCAAGGGGATGGGGCGCGGCAAAACCCCGTCCCCGGGCGCGGTGCCCGCGGTGGGCGAGCGGGTCTGCTACACCTCGCTGACCGACGACTTCCAGGCGTCCGCGTCGCTGCCCGACCCCGACCTGACCCCGTGGACCCACGGCGGGCCGCCGGAGGAATGGGTCCCCGACGACGCGGACGCGGCCGAACACTGGGAATGACCCCTCCTCTCCCTGAACCGGGGTCCTGCGGGCCCGCGCCGCGTTCCCTGCCCCGCCCGAAGCCAGGGTTCTTCACGCCTAAGGAGTTTCGATGACCTCACGAACGAGCCTGGCCGGGACCCCGCAGGCGGAGGCCGGGGCGGTGGTGGCGGCGGTGCTGGCCGATCTGCCGGGGCACCGGGGGGTGGTGGTGGACTCGCCGCCGGGGGCGGGCAAGTCGACGCTGGTGGTGCGCGCCGCCGGGCACATCGCCGAGACCGGCGACCCCCTGATGATCGTGGCGCAGACGAACGAGCAGGTCGACGACTTGATCGACCGGCTCGCCGCGGAGCATCCCGGCCTGCCGATCGGGCGGCTGTCCGCCTCCGCGTACCGCGCACCGGCCCGGCTGCTCGCGCACGGCAACGTGCGGGTCGCCGCCAAGGTGCCCGATCTGGGCGACCCGGCGGTGGTGGTGGCGACCGCCGACAAGTGGGCGTGGATCGGCGAGCGGACCTGGCCGTGGGCGATCGTGGACGAGGCGTACCAGATGCGCTCGGACAAGCTGCTGCGCATCGCCCGCAACTTCGAGCGTGCGTTGTTCGTCGGCGACCCCGGACAGCTCGACCCGTTCTCCGTCGTGGACGGCGATCGCTGGGCGGGCCTGTCGTGGGATCCGGTGCAGAGCGCCGTGTCGGTGCTGCTGCGGCACAACCCGGACCTGCCGGTGCACCGGCTGCCGGTCTCCTGGCGACTGCCCGCCTCGGCGGCTCCCGTCGTGTCCGAGGCGTTCTACCCGTTCACCGGATTCCGGGCGGGCACCGGGCCGGACGACCGGAGCCTGCGCTTCACCGCCGACGGCATGCGCACCTCCTTCGACCGGGCCCTAGAGGAGGCGGCGGCGACCGGCTGGGCGCTGTACGAGCTGCCGGAACGGCACACGGTGCGCACCGACGCGGAGGCCGTACGGGCCGTGGCGCTGCTCGCCACCCGTCTGGTGCAGCGCGCCCCCGTGGCGGTCTCCGAGCGAGGCGAGCACCCGGTCGGCCCGGACCGCATCGCGGTCGGCGCCGCGCACCGCGACCAGGTGGCGGCGATCCGCGCGGCCGGGGTGCCGCCCGAGATCACCGTGGACACCGCGAACCGCCTCCAGGGCAGGGAGTACGACGTGACGATCGTGCTGCACCCGCTGTCGGGGCGGCGCGACGCGACCGCCTTCCACCTGGAGTCCGGCAGGCTGTGCGTGCTGACGTCGCGGCACCGGCACGCCTGCGTCGTGGTCGCCAGGGCGGGCATCCCCGAACTGCTCGACGCCCACCCCTCGGCGGAGCCGGTGCAGCTCGGGGTGCCGGTGAAGTTCCCCGACGGGTGGGAGGCCAACCAGTCGGTCCTCACCCATCTGGCGGCCCACCGGGTCACTCCGTGACAGGATCGGGCGGGCGGGGCCACGTCCGGCGGCGGAAGACCCGGCTCGCCGATCTCAGGCGACCAACGGGTGCGGAGGTCGTCGTCGATTCGTCCCCGCCGGAGATGGCGCGGACCGGTCAGAGCGTCTTGCGCCACACGTCGATGACGAGCACCTCCCGCATCCCCGCCGACAGGTAGAGCGCCAGCGCCGGGGTGCTGTTGCCCGCGTCGACGTGCAGGTAGGTGCCCACCCTGCCACGGCCCGCGTCGGCCGCGAAGGCCCGCAGCAGCAGCGCGCGCCCCAGCCCCCTGCCTCTGAAGGCGGGAAGCACGGCGATGTTGCGCACATAACCGCAGTTGTCGTCGGCGGCGAAGTGGTCGGTGCCGAGCAGCATCCCGGCGGGCGCCCCATGCACCCGGGCGAGCAGCAGCTGCGCCCAGTCGTGGCTGCTGGAGGAGACCAGTTCCGCGCACCACTCGTCGTAGGGCAGGGGCGCGAACCCGAAGTGCCCGGCGAATCCCCGCTGCTTCACCAGATGCGCCTGCCGGCGTACCTCTTCGGTGAGTCCCTGGTGGAAGGTGACGCCCGGCAGGATCGCCGCCTTCGCGGCCGCCGGTCCCTCGTGGTCGGCGCGGAGCCGGTGAAAGCTGGTCGCGGGGGCGAACCCGTGGGCGGCGGCGACCGCCCGTTTGCCGTGGTCTCCCCGGTAGAGCCCGATGTCGAGCCGTACGCCAGGGTGGCCGAGGCCGGCGGCGATCCGCCGGCCCCGCTCGGTCACGGTCTCCCACAACCACGCGGTGACCTCGGGCACGTCCGGACGGGTGACGACGTCGATGTCCACGATGTCGCCCGCGCCCTTCCGGCAGGCCCACCCCCAGCCGGCCAGCGCGCCGTCGAGGTCATGGACCAGCCAGCCGTCGAGGTCCCGGTCGAAGCCGGGCTCGCCCAGCTCGTCGGCGATGTCGTCCAGCGTCGTGTCCGGCCTGCCGAGCACCCGGGTGTCGCAGGCGGCCACCAACTCGTGGATCTGCGCCGCGTCCTCGATCCGGGGCCGCCTGATCACGTGGCCGGCGAGCGGTTCCGTCGTCTCCATGGGGTCAGTGTGACCCTGACCCCCAGCCGCCGGCATGTGAATTATCGCCGCCCGGTCTCACTCGGGATCGACGCGCACCGCGGACTCCTCCGCCGAGAAGCCGCCGCCGTCGGGACCGACCTCGGTGGCGATCTCGTCGGCCTCGGTGTCCGCGTGGGCGCCCTCGCCGGGGCCGACGAGCCGGCCGGCCCGGCGGGGCTCGTCCCACACCGTCCCCGACGGCTCCTCGGGCTGGGCGGTCCACTCCGGGTCGGTTCCGGTGTCCCGCTGGTAGCGGGTGTCGAGGTCGGAACCCACCCCGAGACCACTCTCCTCGGTCAAAACCTCCTCCTCCTCGGCCTCACCCAGCGGTTCCTCCCCCTCCAGTTCGTCCGCCTGGGGAGGGGAGTCGAAGAGCGCCTGCTCCTCGGGCATCTCACGGTCGAGGCGGCCGTCCAGCGACTCGTGGCCGTGCTCCTCCGCGGCCGTGGTGCCGTAGTCGTCGATCGCGACCGGCTCGTCGCCGGGCAGCGGGGCCTCCTGCGGGTCGACCGCCCACTGCTGGCCGGGAATGCCGTCCTGCAGGTCGGGGATGCCCTCGTCCTCGAATCTCGAACGCGGGTCGCGCTCGGGCATGTTCTCATTCACGGTGACCTCCCTGCCTCAGTTCCCCTCTCCCCGGTTGCTGCCCATCCCCCGGCATCGGTAACGGGAGGTCAGTCGTGTGCGGTCACCGTGTCCTTGGGATCGGGGACGGCTTCGCCCGGGGCGGCGCCGCGGAGCGGGATCTCCTTCAGGAAGGCCGCCAGCAGGGGAACCACCACCGCGAAGAGCACAGCCCACCAGAACACGCCGGAGATCGCCGAGGCGAGCGACTCCAGGAACCCGGAGCGCACCGGCGCGGGCAACTGCCCCAGGGCCGCCGGGGACAGCTGGCCCCCCGCGTCCGCGAGCTTGGCCCCCTGGGGTCCGAGCTTCTCCGTCAGGTCCGCCACCAGGCGGCTGTTGAAGACCGCGCCGAACAGGGAGACCCCGAACGAGCCGCCGATGGACCGGAAGAACGTGGAGGCGCTGCTGGCCACCCCGAGGTCGCGCTGCTCGACGCTGTTCTGCGCGATCAGCATGGTGGTCTGCATCAGGAAGCCCATCCCGAGGCCGAGCACCGCGATGAACACCCCGGTCTGCCAGGTGGGGGTGTGCACGCCCTGCAGCGAGAGCAGCCACATGCCCACCGCCATGCCGACGCCGCCGATCACCGGATAGATCTTGTACTTGCCGGTCTTGGTGATCGCGCGCCCGACGAACAGCGACACCACCATGGCGGTGGCCATCATCGGGAGCAGCAGCAGGCCGGAGTTGGTCGCCGACGCCCCCTGGACCGTCTGCTGGAAGAGGGGCAGGAAGGTGATGGCGCCGAACATCGCGAAGCCCAGCAGGAAGCCGATCAGCGAGATCAGCGTGAAGTTGCGGTTTCTGAAGAGGTTCAGCGGCATGATGGGCTCGGCCGCCCGGCGCTCGACCGGGATGAACAGGACCAGTGTGACCACCGCGAGCGCGCCGAGGCCGAGGATCTGCGGGGAGCCCCACTCGTACTGGTTGCCGCCCCAGGTGGCGATCAGGACCAGTGCGGTGATGCCGACCGAGAGCAGGGCGGCGCCCAGCCAGTCGATGCGGTGCTCGGTGCGGTACTTCGGCAGCTTCAGCCGCAGTGCCAGCAGCACCAGGGCGACCGCGCCGAACGGCAGGTTGACGTAGAAGGCCCAGCGCCAGTCGAGGTGGTCGGTGATGAACCCGCCGACCAGCGGCCCGGCGATCATCGCCAGGGACATGGCGCCGGCCATGATGCCCTGGTACTGCCCGCGCTCGCGGGGCGGGACCAGGTCGCCGATGATGGCCATCGCGTTCACCATCAGGCCACCGGCGCCGAGACCCTGCAGGGCGCGGAAGGCGATCAGTTCCGCCATGCCGTCCGCGGGCCCGCCCAGCAGCGCGGAACCGGCCATCCCGCACAGGGCCGAGCCGATCATGAAGATCACGATCGAGGCCATGAAGATGGACTTCCTGCCGTACAGGTCACCGATCTTGCCCCAGATCGGGGTCGAGACGGTGGTGCCGAGCACGTAGGCGGTGACGACCCAGGACAGGTGCGCCAGCCCGCCGAGCTCGCCGACGATGCGGGGCATCGCCGTACCGACGATCATGTTGTCCAGCATCGCCAGGACGATGGCCAGCATCAACCCGGGCAGTACGATCATGACTTCTCGTCGCCGTCCGGGCACCTCGGTGATCTCGTTCACGTGTCCCCCAGCTTCCTTACTTGCCGACCGGCAAGCGTTCGGTAGGATGACGAGATTAGAAGGCTACTTACCGGCCGTCAAGTTAATAAGGATGCAAAAACATATGAGGGACCAGGCCGACACTCGTACCCGGATCCAGCGGGTGGCCCTTGAGCTGTTCAACGAGAAGGGCTACGAGGCGACCTCCCTGCGTGAGATCGCCGAGGAGCTCGGCGTGACCAAAGCGGCCCTTTACTACCATTTCCGGTCAAAGGACGACATCGTGGCGAGCCTGGCAGAGGGCCGCCTGGGTGACATCCAGCGCATCCTTGACTGGGCGCGCGGCCAACCCCAGACTGTGGAGACCCGCAGGGAGATCGTCCGCCGTTACTGCGACGACCTCTACAGCGCCCACCGTACCGCGATCATGCGTTTCTTCGAGCGCAACCAGACGGCGCTGCGCGACCACCCGACGGTCGGTAAGAACCGCGAGCTCATGATGGACCTGGTCGCCCTGCTGCACGCGCCCGACGCCTCCCCTGTCACCAGGGTGAAAAGCTCGCTGGGGCTGTTCGCGGTGCACGCCGCCGCATTCCTGCCGATGAGCGAAGGCATCACCGACGAGGAGCGCAAGGAGGCCGCCCTGGAGGTCGCCTTCGAACTGGTCTCCAGCGAATAGGGACCTGAGCAGATAGGCGTCACAGGGCTCCATCGGTCGCGCCGGCCGATGAGCCGACCGACGATGAGGACCGTCATGGCGCGGCAGAGCGCGGCGTGGCGGTCCCGGGCTCCGCGGTCGGTGGTGCGGCGAAGCCGGCCGTAGTTCGACCACCACGTGCTGGTCGCTTCGACGATCCATCGCGGTCCGAGATGGATCGGTTGCTTTCTTCACGCCGGAGACCTGGGCTCCTCGCAGTTGGATCGCGGACTGGTCGATCCCGGCGGCGCGGAGACGATCTCGGACCGCACCGGAGTCATAGGTGCAGGGTGCCGACATCGGTGAGCAGGCCGGCGCGCCAATCCTGAATGACAGGTGACCTCCTCGATCCGGTCCAGATCGGCCTCGCGGTCGTGCGTGGCGCAAGGCCGTACCACTCTTCGATCTAGACATTACGGCCTAGGCCGTTATAGCGTGCGGCCAAACTTCACAAGGGAGCACCAGCGAATGATCCCCCGCCGCCGTTTCCTCCAGGCCGCAGCCGCGTCCGCCGTCACGGTTTCCCTGCCGTCCACCCCCGCGTCCGCCGCCACCGGCGAACCGGAGGGCATGATCACCGACCTCGGCCCGGCCAGCGTCGCCAGCCCCCTCGGCAACGGCGAGTTCGTCGGCAACGTCCTCTACATGGGCTCACGCGGCCTGTCGCCCAATGTCGTGGGCGCGTGGGACCTTGAAAAGGATACGGTCACCACCCATTTTGAGATCCCCACCGGCGTGGGCATCTGGGCGATGTGCAAGGTGGGCACCGACGTCTACGTGGGCACGCACTCCAGATCCGACCTCTACAAGATCGACACGCTCACCGGCACGACCACCAAGCTCGCCGAGTACCCGGACCATTTCATCTGGACCATGGCCGCCTCGCCGGACGGCAAGATCTACCTGGGCATGTCGGAGCCCGGCCGGGTCGTGGAGTACGACCCCGCCACCGGCATCAGCCGCGACCTGGGCCAGCCCGCGCCCGGCGAGTCGTACGTGCGCAGCATCCAGGCCGACGCCACCCACGTATACGCCGGCATCGGCAGCAACGCCCACCTCATCGCGATCGACAGGAAGACCGGCGAGAAGCGCGACCTGCTCCCCGCCGAGTTGGCCGACCGTGACTGGGTGTCGAGCATGTCCAGCTCCGACACACATGTCGCGGGCGGCGTGCTGTCGCTGGCCGAACTGGTCGTGGTGGAGAAGGCGAACCCGGCCAACTACAAGATCGTCAAAGCGACGGGGCCGGGCGAGAAGTACGTCGTCGCGGTGCTGATCCACGACGGCTGGGTCTATTTCGCCGGCCGTCCTTCCGGGACCCTCTACCGCTACCACATCGCTGACGACAAGTACGAGGTACTCGGCGTGCCCTTCCCGGAGGCGGCAACCAGCCGGATCCTGGAGTTCGAGGGGCAGATCTACGGCCTGCAGGACAGCGGGATCTTCGTCTACCACCCGGCGACCGGGAAGATCGACTACCTCAGCCACGTGCAGCGGGGCTTCAGGGCGGCGCCCGAGGCGCCCATGTCCGTGCACTCCGACGGCGAGCGCGTCTACGTCGGCGGCAAGAGCGGCGCCGACCTCCACGACCTGGCCACAGGCAAGGTCACCAGGCTCCCCATCCCCGGCGAGCCGAAGACCATGATCACCATCAAGGACACCACCTACCTCGGCATCTACACCCAGGCCGCGCTCTACTCCCACCACGCGGGTGACCCCGAGGCCGAACTCCTCTTCCGCACCGGCCACAACCAGGACCGCCCCAAAGACCTGTGCCACGACCCGTTGACCGGCCTCATCGCCATGCCCACCCAGCCGGAGCCCGGCCACCCCAACGGCGCCCTGGACATCTACGACCCCAGAACCGGCAAGGTCGACACCTACCGCCCCGTCGTGGAGCGGCAGACCGTCTTCTCGGTGACCGCCCACCTCGGCACCCTCTACCTCGGGACCAGCACCCAGGAGGGCCTCGGCTCGCCGCCGGTGACTCCGACGGCCAAACTGGCCGCCTTCGACCTGCGCACCCGCAAGGTGAAATGGGAACTCGAGCCGCTGCCCGGCATCGCCAGTGTCACCGACCTCGCGCACACCCCACTCGCGGTCTACGGCATCACCAACACCGGCATCCTGTTCGAGTATCACCTGCTGAAGCGCAAGATCACCCGCACCCTCAAGGTGAACAACCGCGGCGGCGATCTGCTCATCGCCGGCTTCACCGCCTACACCAGCGACGTCGACGCGGTCTACCGCATCGACCTCCGCGCCTGGACGGCGAAGAAGATCGTGACCGGCCTGGCCAGCGACTGGTTCGGCGGCGGCTCCAAGCTCAACATCGACCCATCGCACAAGGCCCTCTACGGCATCAAGGGCCGCAACCTCATCCGCATAGCCATCTCCCCCCGCTGACGGGTGTGTCCGGTAAACGGCGGTCACGCGAAGCGCCTCTCCGCTGTTCGGCCCAATGATCACAGCCATCCTGGTTTCCTGCACGTGGGGAACCCATCGCGCTCGGGATCGCCTACCGCGCCGGGCTCACCGGCACAAACGTCCGCACGCTCCCCGCCGGGACCGATCATCCCAGTCGTAGTCGTCTTCATGCTCATGCAACGACACGTCCTCGAAGGCATGCGCGGCGCGGTCAAGGGCTGACGCCGTTCCTCTCACCCCCGGAGGTAGTCGCATGAAACTGTCCCGCAGGCAATTCATCGTCGGCGCCCTGGCCCTGGGCGCCCTCGGACCCCTCTCTGGCACGGCCCGCGCCACCGCGGGCTACGACTACACCTCGCGCGAGACATTCGACCTGTTCGACAAGGCCTTCCACGAGAGCGGCAACGGCGGCCAGCCGACCGACGACAACGAGCACGGCGGGCTGGCCTGGGGTCAGTCGTACATCATGGCGGGGTTCATCCGGATGTACGAGGCCTACCACGACACCTACTACCTCGACCGGCTCATCACGAATATCGACCTGGTGCTGGCCACCCGCGACTCGGTGCGCGGGGTCAAGGACCACCGGGGCCTGTCATCGCCCGCCTGGCGGGCCATGGCTCCCTACTCGGCGGGCATCGCCACCCTGAAGGACGCGGACGGCACGCCGCTACTGGAGGTGCGGACCCTTGCCTATGCGGACAACGCGGTCGCCACGGTCCGGGCAGGCAGCGTCGAGGGCCGCTTCACCCTTGAGGTGAAGAATGACCGGACGAATTTGGTCGCCACCTTCCCCGACCTGTCGATGGACCCAGCGGCCGCCGACTATGCCGTGCGCCGGATCTTGGACGCCTATCCGACGCCGACGCTGGTGACGGCGCGGGAGCTCAGGCCGTCGCCGTCGGGGAACGCCTCGCCTGTGCTGGGGACGACCCCGTTCACCTCCCAGCCGGTGGTCTTCACCGTGCACACCGGGATGATCACCTATCCGATGGCGTCGTTCGCGAAGATCGTCTTCCGTAGCCCGAGGCTGCTGGCCGTACCCAAATATCGGCAGAAGGCGGTGGAGTACCTCAAGGCGGCCAGGAACGCGGCGGCGGTCCACGATGACGAGTGGCGGCAGACCGAGGATGGTTACGGCTACTTCGTGTGGAACAAGGGGACGCCGCTGCCGAACGACGGCACCGAGCAGCCCACGAACCAGAGTCTCGCGCTCGGCCAGACCTACGCCGAACTGGCCGCGGCCACCGGGGATCCGTTCTACCGGGACCGGACGCAGCGGCTGGCGCGCACGTTCGCCCGCGAGCTCACGCTGGACGCGGACGACGCCTACGTGTGGTCGTACTGGCCGAAGTTCGGCAAGGTCTACAACGGCTTCGCCAAGGCGGACGGCGTCTCCGAGTACACCCCGTCCGCCACTCCGGGGCGGGCTCTCGAGGATCTCAGCCATGGTGCGATCGACGTCGAGTTCGCCGCGGTCGTCTTCCGTAACCGGCTGTTCTACAAGGGCGAGGACATGGCCAGGTTCGCGCGCACCTACAGCCGGAACCTGATCGCGCCCGTCGGCGCCGATGGGCATCCGACCGCCTACCAGCGGGTCAACGGCACCGGCAGCACCACCAGCGCCGGGCAGTACCTGCAGGCGCCCCGGTGGATGGCGGTGGCGCAGTGGGACGACGCGGTGTTCAGCCACTCCCGCTCGATCTACGACGCACGCGCCGTGCCGCCGCAGCTGGGCTCCTATCTGGGCTGCGTCGCCTACCTCAACTGGCACGCCCGCAGGGGGCAGTGATGATAGGCAACCTGATCGTGGCCGCAGCCCTGCTGCTGCCCACTCCGGCTGCCGCCGAGAGCGTGTGGCTCACCAAGTACAAGGCGCTCGAGGCGCAGATCGGCCAGGCCGTCTACACCGATCCGAACAGCGCGAACCTGGCGTGGGGCGAGAGCTACATCATGCGGAGCTACCTCGACGTCTACGCCGCGACGCAGGACACCGCCTGGCTGGACAAGATCGTCACGCATGCGGACACGATCATCGCGAACGCCGACGATGTCGACGGCGACGGCTTCCGCGGCTGGAGCACGAGCCAGTACTCGCCCCCCGAACTGGCCAATCCGAGCTTCGAGACGGCGGCTTCCGGCGATGCCACCCTGCCCGCCAACTGGAGCAGGTTCCAGGACACCGGCAGCCATATCTATCGGACCACGGACGTTCCCGGCAGCAGCGCGGGCACCCAGTCCGTGCGGGTGGTGTCCGATCAGACGAAGTGGAAGAAGCTCCGGCAGAAGATCGGCGCAAGTTACGAGGGCGGCACCAGGCATGTCCTGCGAGGTTGGGGCAAGCGCACCGGCTCGGTCGTCGGGCGCATCGTGCTGCGCGACGGGTCCACGACGCTGTGCATGCTGGAGTACACCACCAGCACCTGGGCGCTGAAGCAGACCACCTGCGACATTCCGGCCGGGCGGTCGCCGGAGGTATGGCTGGAGCATGCTTCGTATACGGTCAGCGGTTCCGCCTACTTCGACGACGTCCGGCTCAGCGGGATATTCCCCTACATCGTGCACGACGGCATGATCGGCATACCGATCGCAGAATTCATCAGACTTGTCGCGAAAAATCCGGCTCTATCGGGATATGGCGCTAAGGCTGCCGCCTACCAGACGTTCCTGGAGACCCAGATCATCCCCCGCTGGGAACAAAGCACATATCTCGGTAACACCTGGAACGGCACCTCCTATCAGCAGCCACCCAACGTCGACACCTTCAGCCACACCAGGGCCTACGACGACCTGCCCTTCAACATGTCCCTGGCATTCGCCAACATGCTCACGATCCTGCACGAGATCAACGGCAACCCCACCTACCTTGCCAGAGCCACCAAGATCGCCCAATGGACCAAAAGCAAGCTCATCAATTCCGCCGGCGCCTACATCTGGAACTACGGCACCTACACCACCAAGAAAGAGGACCTGTCGCACGGCAACGTAGACCTGTCCGCCTTCGTGGAGTCCTACCGACGCGGCCAGGTCTTCACGGCCACAGACATGACCGCTTTCAAAAACACCCTCAAAACCAAAATGTGGAACGGCTCCGCCACCGCCCCCGTCTTCGCCCTCTACGTCGACGGCACCGGAGCGCCCAACGGCGTCGACTACTACCTGCACTCCTGGCTGGAACTCACCGAGTTCGACAGGCAGGTATGGACGCTCACCGCCACCAAATACACGAACTTCACCCCCACCAACGCCTCGCACCTCATCACACTGTCACGCCTGCTGAGATGGGAATGAGGTCGTAGGCCGGCACGGCGACCGGCGCCGGGTCAGAGGGCGTCACCCTGGAGGTCATCCGGCCCGCCCGGACGTCCTCGTCGTCCCGGCTTGGGACTGTACGGTTTCTGGATACACCTTCATCTGAACGCCGCTGCCCGGTCCGGAAATCCGGACCGGGCAGCGGCGTTCAGAGCACAACCCACCACAACGGCCGAAGCGACCACGACAGATACCGAGCAAAGACGTCATTCGATCCAAGTCACAGGCCTGGCACTCTCCGCGCGAGTCCCACGCCTAGGCACCCTCTCCCCGGAGATGATCGCCATGCCCCGCGCTCCGGGACCGGGAGGCGCGTCCCCACCGCTGAGGGCTAGAGACGCGACTCCAGCGCGTCCCAGTTCGACGGGTCGCCCCGCGGCTCGTAGGCGGCGATCGGCTCGCTCCGCCGTACCAGGGCGCGCAGTTCGGCGAGGTCGCCGACCTCGCCACGGGCGCGGGCCTGGATCAGCGCGTTGCCGAGGGCGGCGGCCTCGACCGGCCCGGCGAGCACCGGCAGGCCGCAGGCGTCGGCGGTGAGACGGCACAGCAGCTCGTTGCGCGCCCCGCCGCCCACGACGTGGATCACCTCGACGTCGCGACCGCTGAGCCGTACGGCGTCGCGCAGGGCGCGGCGGTAGGCCAGCGCGAGGCTCTCCAGCACGCAGCGCACGACGGCGGGGCGGCCCTCCGGCGGGCGCTGACCGGTGCGGGCGCAGAACTCCGCGATGCGCGCGGGCATGTCGCCCGGGGGCAGGAAGGACGGGTCGTCGGGGTCGATGACCGCCTGGTACGGCGGAGCCTGCCCGGCCTCCGCCAGCAGGGCGGGCAGGTCGGGCCCGCCCCAGACGCGCAGGCACTCCTGCAGGATCCACAGGCCCATCACGTTGCGCAGGTAGCGGGTGGTGCCGTCGACGCCCGCCTCGTTGGTGAAGTTCGCCAGCCGCCCCGCCTCGGACAGGACGGGGGCGGGCAACTCGACCCCGACCAGGGACCAGGTGCCCGAGGAGATGTAGGCGAACCTGTCCGTGGCGGCGGGCACCGCGACCACGGCGGAGGCGGTGTCGTGGGAGGCGACGGCGGTCACCGGGATCGGCCCGAGATCCAGATCCGCGCGCAGGGTTCCGGCCGGGGTTCCCGGTTGCCGCAGGGGCGGCAGGATCCGGCCGGGTAGGCCGAGCCGGTCCATCAGCGGCCGGGCCCACTCCCCGGTCCGCACGTCGTAGAGGCCGGTGGTCGAGGCGTTCGTCACCTCGGCTCCCACCGACCCGGTCAGCCAGTAGGTGAGGAGGTCGGGGATCATCAGCAGCGTCTCCGCGCCGTCGAGACGGTCGGCGAGCAGCTGGTAGATCGTGTTGAACGGGAGGAACTGCAGCCCGCTCGTCGCGTAGAGGGTGTCCGCGCCGAGCTCGGCGACCACCCGTTCCATGATCCCGGCGGCCCGCTCGTCGCGGTAGTGCACGGGGTTGCCGAGGAGCCGGCCGCCGCCGTCGAGCAGCCCGTAGTCGACCGCCCAGGAGTCCAGGCCGATCGAGGAGACGCCGGGGCCCGCCCGCCGCAACCCGTCGAGCACCCCCTGGTAGAGCGAGAGGACGTCCCAGTACAGCGTGCCGCCCGCGCGCACCGGGCGGTTGGCGAAGCGATGCGTCTCCGCCAGCCGCACCTCACCGCCCGACAGCTCCACCGTCATGACCCGGCCGCTGGACGCGCCGAGATCGACGGCCGCATAGATGCTCATGACCCACGATTAAAACGAATCAACTCCCAAAACGCCACTCCGGCCGAGAAGTACCGGCCACCAGGGGGCGAGGGTGTTAAAACGTTCTTCTCCCTGGTTGCGGCCGTCCAGCCGGGGGAACCACCGTCGCATGACGGAGAACGGCGAGACGACGCACGTCAGAGACCTCATCGACGGGCTCTACACCGGGCAGGAGCGGGTCAACCGAGTGGCGATCCTGGAACGGATGATCACCGCCGGCCTGCCCGCCGATGTGATGTCCTACTTCGACAAGCTCCCCGAAGGCGACTACGACCAGGAGGAGCTCGTGGAGACGATCAACCAGATGATCCGGGACGACGGGCGAAACGACGCCCTGGGCCCGATTCCGGAGGTTTGAACGCGGCGCTCCGGGCAGTTGACAGAGCATGGAGGCCACTATCGCACTACGACTGCCACGGGAGGCCTCGAGCGTCCCCTTCATCCGGCACCTGCTCGACACGGCCCTGCGCTCGCTGGGCGTGATTCCCCCCGTGCGCGACGACATCCGCATCATCTTGTCCGAAGCCTGTTCGAACGTCGTCAGGCACGCCGCCCCCAGCTCCAACTACACCGTGAGCGCGTCGGTCGACGAGGAACGCTGCACCATAAAGATCACCGATCACGGCGGCGGGTTCGACCCGGACGACGTCGGCGAAGCCCCCAGAACCGCCGAGCATGGTCGGGGCCTGCAGATCATGCGGGCACTCGCCGACGACATGCGCGTCACGCCCGTCGATCACGGATCGGAGGTCAGTGTGGAGAAAACTCTGCGTTTCGTCGAGGGTGCGCCCGCCCGGGCGCTGCACTGCCCTCTCGGGGACCGCTGAGCCGGCGCAGGACGGCGGATGTCCGCACCTGCGCCCGCTGATCGTTCCGTGCCCGCTTCTTCAGCGCCCGCCTCGCACGGGCCGCGCCCGGCCGTTCGAGGTTGCCCGTGTTCCACGCCAGTAAGGCGAGCACCCCGAGCACCAGAACCGAGATCACCGGCAGCGCCAGCACGATCATGACCAGTACCATCCCCACCGAGACAGCCGTCCCCGTGAGCTCCCAAAACATCGCCGCATCCTCCTCGCCCGTTCGAGAGACGATGCTGCCCGTTTCATCCGCCCCTAAGCGTCTTAAGCTTAACTCACAACCAAAGTCTGCTCATTAGACGACACTGTCGTCTCTTTCCTTGACAAGGCGGCCAAATCGCTCGGCGTCCCGCACCGCCGCGCCGTCCAGGTCGTTGTTGAAATAGACGTAGACCTCGCTCCAGCCGTCGCCGATCCGCCGCACCCAGGACGTCAGGGACGCGTCGCCGTACGAGGGGCGGGGGGTGGCGCGGCCCTCGTGCAGCCGCAGGTAGCCCCAGTCGGCGGTGCGCCACAGCGGGGTGACCGGGCGGCCGAGCCGGTCGGCCCAGCAGAGCGCCGCCCCGCGCGCCGAGAGCACCTCGCGGACCTCGTCGGTCCACCACGACTCGTGGCGCGGCTCGACGGCCACCCGGATCGCGGCGGGGAAACAGCCGAGGCACTCCGCCAGGCGCGCCGGGTCGGCGCGCAGCGTGGGCGGTAGTTGCAGCAGGATCGGGCCGAGCCGGTCGCCCAGCCCGGCGACGGCCCCCAGCAGGCGCTCGACCGGCTCGCGCGGCTCCTTCAGCCGCTTGATGTGCGTCAGGAACCGGCTGGCCTTCACCGCCATCACGAAACCGGGCGGCGTGCGCTCACGCCAGCTCGCGAAGATCTCCGCCGACGGCAGCCGATAGAACGCGTTGTTGCTCTCGACCGTGCCGAAGCACTCGGCGTATCTCTCCAGCCACAGCCGCTGCGGCAGCCCACGGGGGTACAGCCGGCCGCGCCAGTCGGCGTACTGCCAGCCGGAGGTGCCCACGTGGACCCGCATGACGGTAGGTCTACCCCGTCGGCGGACCGGTAACGGTCAGTCCTTACTCGTCCGCGCGAAGCGGGAGACGGCTCCGACGACGAGGACGACGGCCCCGATGATCAGTGCCCATTTCAGCAGCGTGCCGAGCAGCCCCAGCAACCAGCCGAACGCCATGAACGCGACCACGACGATCGCGATGCCCAAGAGAATCTTTCCCATGCCCACCACGGTATGCGGTCGATTCATACCGTGGCGGGCTCGGGCGCCGAAGTCAGGGACAACTCAGGGTGCTCTCAGGGTACGAGGGCCGCCGCGGCCCACGCCCACCTGTTCAGGAAGGGAACGGCATCACGTCGAGCCGCCGCAGTATGACCCCCTCGCGCAGCGCCCACGGGCAGATCTCCAGCTCGTCGATCCCGAGCAGGTCCATCACCGCGTCGGCGACGACCGCACCCGCCGCGAGCTGCGGCGCGCGCCCCTCGGAGACCCCGGGCAGCCGGGCCCGCTCGGCGGACGTGGCGCGCACGAGGCGGTCGGCCAGCTCGGTGACCTGTTCGTGCCGGAGCAGGCGGCGGACGTGCACCCCCTCGCTGGAGGGGGCGGCTCCGGCGATCCTGGCTAGTTGCCTGAAGGTCTTGGAGGTGGCGACCGCGCGGTCGGCCACGCCGTACCTGACCACGTCGCCGACCGTGCGGGCGATCTCGGCCCGCACGTGCTTGCGCAGTTTCCGCGCCTCGTCGGGCTTCGGCGGATCGGAGGTGAGCCAGTCGCGCGTCAACCGTCCGGCCCCCAGCGGCAGCGACACGGCCACGTCGGGCTCCTCGTCGATGCCCGAGGCGACCTCCAGCGATCCGCCGCCGATGTCGAGCACCAGCAACCGCCCCGCGGACCAGCCGAACCAGCGCCGCACGGCGAGAAAGGTCAGCCGGGCCTCGTCCTTCCCGGCGAGCACCCGGATGCCCACGCCGGTCGCGTCCTTGATCTCCGCGAGCACCGACTCCCCGTTCGAGGCGTCGCGCACGGCGGAGGTGGCGAAGGCCACGAGATCCTCGACGCCCTTGTCCTCGGCGACGTCCAGGGCCTTCACCACGAACTCACGCAGCCGCTCGGCGCCGCTGTCGGACAACCGATCGCCGTCCTCCAGGTGCTCGGAGAGCCGCAGGTCCACCTTGTGGGAGAAGGCCGGTAACGGCTTGGCGCCCCGATGGGCGTCCACCACCAGCAGATGCACGGTGTTGGAACCGACGTCAAGAACTCCAAGTCTCATGTGCTGACGCTACTACCGCGCCGTCAGGTCTCGCCGCCCGCACAGCCCCGCTCGGGCTCGCAGGCGGCCGCGGCGGCCCGCGCCTCCGACGCCGCGATCAGCCTGCGCGGGCCCGTGCCCTGCTCACCGAGCAGGTCGTGCGGGTTGGCCAGCGCGCACCTGTCCAGCGACAGGCAGCCGCAGCCGATGCAGTCGGTGAGGTCGTCGCGCAGTTGCAGCAGCCGCTCGATCCGCGCGTCGAGATCGGCCCGCCAGCCTTCGGACAGGCTCACCCAGTCGGCCCGCGTCGGGGTACGGCCGGCGGGCAGCCGGTCCAGCGCCTCCTTGATCTGGGTCAACGGGATGCCGACCCGCTGCGACAACCGGATGAAGGAGACCCTGCGCAACGTGTCCCTGGGGTAGCGGCGCTGGTTGCCCGCCGTACGACGGCTGGAGATCAGCCCTTTCGACTCGTAGAAGTGCAGGGTGGACACCGCCACCCCGCTCCGTTCGGCGAGCTGGCCGACGGCGAGTTCACGAACGTCCAACGGAAGCTGTGCCACATCCCCACCCTAGCCAGGCGTGCAGACACCGGGAGACGCCGTCGGCCGCCGCTCAAGCGGAGCCCAGGGCCGCCGAGACCATCGCCCGCGCCTCCTCCTGGACGTTCGCCAGGTGCCCGGGTCCCTCGAAGGACTCCGCATAGATCTTGTAGACGTCCTCGGTGCCCGAGGGGCGGGCGGCGAACCAGGCGTTCGCGGTGCAGACCTTGACACCGCCCAGCGGCGCGCCGTTGCCGGGTGCGGCGGTGAGCACGGCGGTGACCGGCTCGCCCGCCAGCTCGTCGGCCTGCACGTCGTCGGCCGACAACCGGGCCAGCACCGCCTTCTGCTCCCGGGTGGCCGGGGCGTCGACCCTGGCGTACGCCGGCTCGCCGAACCGGCCCGTCAGCTGGGCGTAGAGCTCGCTCGGCGAACGCCCGGTGACGGCGAGGATCTCCGCGGCCAGCAGGGCGAGGATGAGTCCGTCCTTGTCGGTGGTCCACGGCGACCCGTCCCTGCGCAGGAAGGACGCCCCCGCGCTCTCCTCGCCGCCGAACCCGAGCGACCCGTCGAGCAGACCAGGGACGAACCACTTGAATCCAACGGGCACCTCCACCAGCCGCCGCCCCAGATCGGCCGCCACCCGGTCGATCATGCTGCTGCTGACCAGGGTCTTGCCCACGCCGGTCGCCCCCGGCCAGCCCGGCCGGTGGGAGTAGAGATAGGAGATCGCGACGGCCAGGAAGTGGTTGGGGTTCATCAGGCCGCCGTCGGGCGTGACGATGCCGTGCCGGTCGGCGTCGGCGTCGTTGCCCGTCGAGATCTGGTAGGCGTCGCGATTCTTGATCAGTGACGCCATGGCGTACGGCGAGGAGCAGTCCATTCTGATCTTGCCGTCCCAGTCGAGCGTCATGAACCGCCACGTCGGATCGACGTCGGGGTTCACCACGGTGAGGTCCAGCCGATGCCGCTCGGCGATCTCCCCCCAGTACTCCACGCTCGCGCCGCCCATCGGGTCGGCCCCGATCCGCACCCCGGCCGCGCGGACGGCGTCGAGGTCGAGCACGGCGGGCAGGTCGTCGGCGTAGGCGGCCAGGAAGTCGTACCTGCCGGTGGTGTCGGCGGCCAGGGCCCGCTCGTACGGGATCCGGCGCACCTCCTTCAGGCCGCCGGCGATCAGCGCGTTGGCCCGGTCCTGGATCCAGGAGGTGGCCTCGGAGCCGGCCGGTCCGCCGTCGGGCGGGTTGTACTTGAACCCGCCGTCGGCGGGCGGGTTGTGCGACGGTGTGACCACCACGCCGTCGGCCGTGCCGCGCCCGCCTCCCCGGTTGTGGGTGAGGATCGCGTGCGACACCGCGGGCGTCGGCGTGTAGCCGTCGCGGACGTCCATCAGCACCCGGACGCCGTTCGCGGCGAAGACCTCCACGGCCGACACCCTGGCCGGCTCGGACAGCGCGTGCGTGTCGGCCCCGAGGAACAGCGGGCCGTCCACGCCCTGGGCCGTGCGGTACTCGCAGATCGCCTGGCTGGTCGCCAGGATGTGATCCTCGTTGAACGAGGTGCCGAACGAGGTCCCCCGGTGCCCCGAGGTGCCGAACGCCACCCGCTGCCCGACCTCGCCCGGGTCCGGGTGCCGTGCGTAGTAGGCCGTCACCAGCCTGGCCACGTCAACCAGGTCGGACGTCCTCGCAGGTGTCCCCGCACGCTCGTGCGTCATCACGACTCCTCATGTCATCGGGCCCCCGGCGAGACTGCTCTACCCATCCGCCGCGGGCTTCATCCGGTTCGCTCATGGAGCAGCAGCAGGGTGTAGGCGGCGATCGAGCAGCCGTCGGTGATCTCACCGTCGCCGATCATCGCCTCGAACTCCGCGCGCGGCACGTGCCGCTGGACCATGTCCTGTTCCGAGGGTTCGCGGCGGGCGGCCCCCCGGGTGAGGTCGGTGGCGAGGAACGCGTGGAAGCCCTGGGCGAGGGTGCCGTGGGCGTTGTCGAGCCGGCCCAGGGCCACCAGGCTGCCGGCCGTCAGCCCGGTCTCCTCCACCAGCTCGGTCCTGGCCATCTCCGCCGGGCCGGGCGCGTCCGCGACGGTCCCCTGCGGGAAGCTCCACGAGCGCCGCCCGACCGGGTAGCGGTACTCCTGCACCAGGTGGAACCCGTCGTCCTCCATCGGGATCACCACCGCGAAGTCGGGTTTGTCGATCACCCCGTAGATCCCGCGAGTCCCGTCAGGCCACTCGACCTGGTCCTCCCTGACGCTCATCCACGCGTTGACGTAGACGACCTCGGTGGAGATCTGCCGCACGATCGCATCTGCCGCCATGGCGGGCGATCCTATCCCTCCTGATCGCGCAGCCCCGCCCAGGGGTCGTAGTCGACCTCCAGCGGCTCCTGCTCGGGCCGCTCCGGCTCCGGGACGTGCTGGAGGTTGATCCGGATGCGGTACCAGACGGAGCTTCGGCCGCGCATGCCGTCGACCAGCACGTCGGCGGGACGCAGCCGGGCGACCACCCCGGGGTGGCGGGCCTTCCAGACCTCCAGGCCCGCCAGCGCCTCCTCCTTGGTACGCGCCCTGGCCACCTCCACGACCGGGATCGTGCCCTTGGCCGACGGGTGCGGCGGCAGCGACTCGGCGAACTCCAGCAGATCCGCCAGCGAGCCGTGCGACCGCTCGATGCCCTCCCAGGGGTCGCCGCGCTCGGCGAACCTGCCGGGGATCGTCGCGACCGTGAAGTCTTCCGGGTGGCAGGCGGCGACCTCGTCCCAGGCGAGCGGGGTGGAGACCCGGCCGTCCGCGGTGGGCCTGACCGAGTAGGCGGAGGCCACGGTGCGGTCGCGCGCGTTCTGGTTGTAGTCGACGAAGACGCCCTCCCGCTCCTCCTTCCACCATCTGCTGGTGGCCATGCCGGGGGCCCGGCGCTCGACCTCGCGGGCCACCGCCTCGGCGGCCTGCCGTACCTCGGGGAAGGTCCACCGGGGCTCGATGCGCGCGTATACGTGGAAACCCCGCGAGCCCGAGGTCTTGGGCCAGGCGGTCAGCCCGAAGTCCTCCAGCACCCGCCTGGCGACCTGCGCGACCGCGACGATCTGCGGCCACTCGACGCCCGGCACGGGATCGAGGTCGATCCGCAGTTCGTCGGGATGGTCGAGGTCGGCCGCCAGCACCGGATGCGGGTTGAGGTCCACACAACCGAGGTTCACCACCCAGGCGAGCTGCGCCGCGTCCCGCACCACCACCTCGTCCGCCGTGCGCCCCGACGGGTAGCGCAGCTCGACGACCTCGACCCAGTCCGGCCGCTTGTCCGGCGCCCGCTTCTGGAAGAACGCCTCCGTCTGGATCCCCCGCACGAACCGCTTGAGGATCATCGGCCTGCCCTCGACCCCCCGCAGCGCCCCCTCGGCCACCGACAGGTAGTAACGCACCAGATCGAGCTTGGTGTGACCGGCCTCGGGAAAGATCACCTTCCCCGGGCTCGTCACCCTCACCTCGCGCCCGGCGACCCCCACGACCTCGACATCCGCCATGCGTTCACCCTATGGCCCGCCCCCGACACTTCCGGGAACGCGGCGGCGAGCAGGAGAACCTCTCCGGCGGCCGGCTGCAGGCGCTGGGGCGCCGGCCCGGCCCGCCGTACGCGGTCCGGTCAGCCGGGACCGTACACGTCCCACAGGTTGCCGGCGAAGAACCGGGCGAACCGGTCGAGCGCCGCCACCCCGCGCGGTCCCTCCGTGCGGAACGACGTGAGCTGCCGGATGAAGTCGCTCAGTTCGATGTGCAACGTTCCGGCCCCCGCGATCGGAGCCGTGTCGTCGTCACCCTCGGCGATGTGCCCGTCGAGCAGCCGGAAGTACAGCGTGGTGGTCGCCGGCCAGATGTCGGACGGTGGCCCGTGGAAGACGTTCTTCCAGCCGATGAGGGTGCGGGGCCGGTTCTCACCGTCGGTGAAATGCAGGCGGTAACGCATGAGCCTGCGATCCGGCGCGCCCCCCGGCGCGAACAGATTGAACCAGCCCCGCTCGACAGGACGCCGGCCCCCGCAAGCAGCGGCGTCAATCCATCCCTCGGCCCGGGCGAGGTGCTCCTGGTCGTCCAGGAAGCCGTCCACGTCCTCCGCGGTGATCGTTAGCTGGAAGGAGAAGGGCTCTCCCAGCGAGTCAGGGTTGCGCACACCGTTCCGGTAGAAGCCCTTCATCTCCTCCGTGAACGACAGCGACGTGTGATCTTCCCGGCCGTCGCGGCCCGCACGACCGCCGGCCCCGGGGAGATCACACGTCGCGTCGTCCCCACCCCCTCCCGCCAGACCGGTGGTGGCGCCCACCGGCCTGCTCCCCTTCGTAGCGCCCACCGGCCGGGTTTCCAGCAGACGCGTGCACATGCGATCGGCCATGGCGGCGATCGTGAGAGACGGATTGGTCCCCACCGGACCGGGCATCGCCGCGCCGTCGGCGACGTAGAGGCCGGGATAACCGAACACCTCGCCGTACGGGTCGCACACGCCCTCGCCCGGGTGCCGCCCGATCGGGGCCCCGCCGACCGGGTGAACGGTGATCACCCGCTTGCGGAACCACGCGGGGTTGTCGGCGTACTCGGCGCCGAGCACGTCGGCGATCCGCTGCATGGTCTTGCGGACCCGCTCGAAGTAGGCCTCGCTGGTGACCGCCGACCAGTTGGCGTCGAGCCGCCCGCCGCGCAGGCGCAGCACCCCGTCGGCCACGTCGCGGCCCATGCCGAGCAACGGCAGCGAGCTGACGGACAGCGCCCCCGAGCCGATGAGGTCGGACAACTCCTTGGACAAGTTGGTGTCGGGAGCGTGCGAGAAGAACGCGAGGAACCGCTCGAACAGGAACTTCGCCGCGCGGGCCACGTTGTCGCCGAGATCGGCCTCCTCCATCATCCAGTCGATGAAGGCGGGGTAGCCGCCGTCCTCGATGTAGGCGCCGCGACCCGATCCGGGGACGCCGTCGAGGTCGTCGGGGAGCCGGATGGCGCTGGTGATGACCGGGCCCCTGCTGGCGTCGAGCGGCCTGACCCTGCCGCGGTCCTTGGCGCGGAGCAGGAAGGTGAGCAGGTCGCCGTTGCCGGAGAACCGGGTGCCGAGCGTATCGCTGAGCCCGGGGAACGCCGCGCGGTTGCGCAGCAGCAGGAAGGCGGTGCCGTAGGAGCCGGCGGCGAGCACGAGCCGGTCGCAGGTGATCGTGGTGACCGGGCTCCGGCCGCCGGAGTCGGGGTCGTGCACGACGTAGTCGACCTCGTAGCCGCCGCGCTGCCGTGGCCGGATGCCCTTGACCTCGTGCAACGGGCGCAGGTCGGCGCCGTGGTGCGCGGCGGCCGACAGGTAGGTGTGGTCGAGGCTGTTCTTGGCGCCGTCGTTGCAGCCGATGTTGCACTCGCCGCACAGCCGGCACGTCAGCCGCGAGACGCCGTGCAGGTTGCCGTAGGACGGCTCGGCGACGGGCACCCCGATCGCCGGCTCGGCCCCGGCCGACGGCGCGAAGCTCACCGCGAGCGGCGGCAGCCGCCACTCCAGGCCCAGCTCGGCCGCCGCGTCCTGCATGGCGTGCGTCTTGCCGGTGCCCGCGTAGGCGGGACGGTGCAGGGGGTACGGCGTGGCGCCGAGCATCCGCTCGACCTCGTCGTAGTGCGGGTCGAGGTCGGCCCTGGTGACCGGCCAGTTCTCGTACCCGCCGCCGGGTTGCGCCTCGTCCTGCGCGAACCAGTGCTCGTCCTTGCGCAGCAGCACGTTGGCGTAGATCAGCGATCCGCCGCCGAGGCCGCTGGCGACGACCGAGTCGAACCCCCTGAACCCCCACACGTCGAACATCCCGTACAGGTCGGCGTCGGGATCCCAGAACGCCCTGGTCATCTGGGCGGGGGTGCGCGCGAAGCTGCCGGGCGGATAGTCGCGGCCGCGTTCGAGCAGCACCACGCCCAGCCCGGCCTCGGCCAACCGGCAGGCCGTGACGGACCCGCCGAACCCGGAGCCGACCACCACGGCGTCCACATGCTCACGTACGGTCACCGGTCAGCCCGCCTGGCGCTTGATGAAGTCGACGATCCGCGGGAAGACGTCCAGGTGCGCGTCCTTGCCGATGATCGGGTCGATGTGGCCGTAGCCGGGCAGCATCTGCAGCTCGTGGCGGCCCGGAGCGAGCTTCTCCAGCACCTTGTGGCAGAACACGTTGGAGTCGGTGAAGACACGGTTGTGGTCACCGGTCAGGAACAGGACCGGCGTGGTGATCTTCCCGGCGTCCTTCAGGTAGTCGGCCGGCAACGCCTCGTGCCGCGCGTCGTGCGGATCGTTCTGCACCGCGCGGCCGGCCGCCACCATCTTGCGGATGTGCCGGTAGTAGTGCACCCCGGAGGCCCCGTTGAGGTCGGCGAGCCGCTCGTGGAGGTGCGTCCGGGGCGCGAGGTTGCGGTGCAGGTACATCGCGGGACGGCCGCTCCCCCACATGAAACTCTGCATGTGGCAGGCGGGCTCCCGGCACTCGGGGTGGAACATCGACACCGCCCGCGCGAACAGCCACCTGCGGGTGAGCGGGGGCGCGCCGTGGAAACGCGGGTCGATGTACGGCAGGCCGAGGAGGTACTCGAAGGCGGTCGCGCCGAAGGCCAGTTTCACCTTCGACCAGGGCGACACCCGCGGGGTCAGCGCGACGCTGTTGGCGACCATGCTGGTGATCCCGTCGACGGCCCCGCCGAACAGGCTCATCGCGAACGACACCGAGCCCAGGCAGTGGGCGATGACGTGGATCCTGCGGTCGCCCACGTGCCGCCTGATCTCCGCCAGGGCGGCCGGGTGGTCGTAGTGGGCGATGTCGTCGAGGGTGTGGTCGCGCGTCTCCACGTCGTAGGGGAAGTGGCTGCTCATCCGGAAGTCGAGCGCCCACACGTCGCCGAACCCGTTGTCGAGCAGGAAGTTCGTCATGTTCCGGATCTCGGGCATGACGAAGATGTCGCTGGAGGAGGTCAGGCCGTGGATGAGCAGCACCACGTCGTCGCTCTCACCCCGGCGGAACCTGGTCAGCTTCAGGCCCAGCTCGTCCTCCGTGGCGAAAGGATGCACGGAGATCTCCGCGTCCTCGACCCCGTCGAGAGTGAAGCGCGCGATGCGATGCTCCATCTCAGCCCTCCCCGTTTGCGAACGCCTCAACAATGCCAACTTCACGGATGATCAGGCATCGTGGAAAACCCGTACATATCTAGTCACGTGCGTTGAGTGTGGTGGCGACGCCGACACGTGAGGTGACGCCCAGTTTGGTGAAGACCCTCGACAGATGCGTTTCGACGGTGCGCACGCTGAGGAACAACTTCTCCGCTATCTGCTGGTTGGTGTGTCCCTGAACGACGAGCTCGGCGATCTCCGACTCCCTCGGCGACAGCCCGTACGGCCCGCTCGCCACGCGGGCGTTCGCGGTACGGGCGGACGCGCCGACCCGCACGCCGAGACGGCGCTGCTCACGCAGGGTCTGGGCGTGCAGGTTGTGCGCGCCGCAGCCCGCGAAGACCTCGGCGGCGGCGCGCAGCCGCTCACGGCCGGCCTCCCGCTCCCCCGCCTCGCCGTACGCCAGACCGGCGGCGAGCAGGGCGCGGCCTCCGTCGATCAACCGTTCGCCGCCGAGCAGTTCGGCGGCCTGGGTGGCGAGCACGGCGGCCGAGGTGGGGTCGTGCGGGCGCAGCGCGTGCGAACGGGCGAGTTTCGCCAGCCCCGCGAAGGCCGGCAGTTCCGGCCGGGACAGGCTGCTCGCCCTGGCCGCCCAGGCGCCGGCTTCCTCCACCCGGCCGGCCGCCGCGTCGAGCTGGGCCAGCGCCTCGCAGCACCACAACAGGGTGCCGCGGTCCAGGCGCGGGGACTCGAACCGGTCGCAGGCGTCGAGCACGGCGCTCGCGCCCTCCTCCGGCCGCCCGGCGTTGATCAGCGCGAGCCCCATGGCGTGCCGGGCCATCGCGCCCCACACCTCGCCCCCGCCGACGCCCGTGCGCAGCGCCTCCTCGCCCGCGCGCAGCGCCGCGTCGTCGTCGCCCGACCAGGAGGCCGACAGGCACTGCTGGGTGAGGGCGAAGACGAGCTGCTGGCCGGAGCCGAGCAGCCGGGCGTCCTCGACGGACTCCTCCGCCGTGGCCCGCGCCTCGGCCAGCCGGCCGAGCATGCTGTAGGTCCTGGCCTGGCCCGCCAGCAGGTTGGTGAGGATGTACGCCTGCCCGGTGGAGCGGGCCACGCCGACGGCCCGCTCGAAGTGCCGCAACGCGCCCGCGTGGCGTCCCATGCTGGTCTGGGTCCAGCACAGCCAGGCGACGGCGTCCAGCCACTCGGCGAGATGGTCGTCGGGGGCCGCGCCGATGAGCCGGTCGGCCACCTCGATGTAGCGCATGGCGTCGTCGATCCGCCCGGCCGCGTAGGCGGGCATCGGCCGCAGCGCGGCCACCCCGGTCGAGAGGCCGGGCTCCCAGTCGGCCGCCTCGTCGGGCATCAGGTCGAGCACGGCCTGGGCGGCCCGGAAGTCGACCCGCATCAGGCTCTCGGCCACCAGCCGCATTCGCAGCGGCACCGCCGCCGGCGCCCTCGGGTCGGGCATCTGCCGCAGTTCGTCGAGGAGCAGCGTCCGCGCCTCGTGCGGGCGGTCGAGCTGGCGTTCCATCAGCGCGCACAGCCGCGCGGCCCGGGCCCGGCGCGCGTGGTCGCCCGCCGGGAGCAGGCGCAGCAGCTCGCGCGCGGAGTCGCGGCCCTCCGCGAGCCGCCCGCTGACGCTCTGCACCCGCGCCAGTTCGAGGAGCAGCTCCAGCCGGTCGCCCGACAGGTCGCCGCCCACCTCCGGCAACAGCCGCATGGCCGCCTCCAGCCAGTGCGCGGCGGTCTCGGGAGCTCGGGCCGCGACCGCGCGCGCCGCGTCGACCAGGGTGCCGACGGCCGCCCGGTCGCCGAACCTGCCCGACCGCTCGACGTGATGGGCCCGCGCGGTGGCGGGGGCCCCGAGGTCGCGCAGATGGTCGGCGAGCCTGGCGTGCGCGGCGTAACGCCAGCCGGGAGCAGCCGAGGCGTAGGCCGCGCGGCGCACGAGGGGGTGGCGGAAACCGAACCTGCCCGCGCCGGCCGGCCGTACGATGTCGCGGGCCACCATCTCGTTGAGCGCCCGCAGGACGTCGGGCTCCGTCATCTCCGCCGCGACCGCGACCAGCGCGGGCTCGAACTCGTCGGCGGTCACCGCCGCCGCCCGCGCGGCCAGCAGCGCCGCCGCGTCCAGGCCGCTCAGCTCGACCTGGAGCGCCGCCCAGACCGCGGGCGGCAGCTCCCCCTTCTCGCCCTCGCCTGCGGCGGGCTCGCCGCCGGTCCGGGTCAGCGCCTCCAGGTAGAACGGGTTGCCGCCGCTGGCCTGGTACAACGTGCGGATCTGCGCGCGGCCGACCGCGGAGCCGAGCAGTTCCTCCGTCTGGGCCCTGGTCAGCGGGCGCACGTCGATCCGGGTGCCGTGTTCGGCGGTGGCGGCCAGCCGGGGCCCCGCCTGCGCGGGCCGGTAGGCGACGGCCACCATGACCTTGCCTCGTGGCGGATGACGTACGAGGTGGTCGAGCAGCTCGATCGACGTCGCGTCGGCCCAGTGCACGTCGTCGAGGATGAGCGCGAGGCCCGATGGCACGGCCAGCTCCTCCAGCAGCTGCCTGACCGCGCGGTAGAGACGGTAGCGGCCCAGCCCCGAAAGGTCGGTCTCCGGCGCCGAGCCGGCCAGCGGGGCGAGCGCGGGGATGGCGGCGGCCAGCAGGCGCATCGGCGCGGCCGGCAGGTGCTCGGCGATCTGCTCCGCGCGCCCCTCCAGGTGGTCGTCGAGCGCGTCGATCAGCGGGCCGAGCGGCAACTCCTGCTCGAACTCGGTCGCCCGGCCCGCCAGCGTGACGAGTTTCCGCTCGCCGGCCAGGTCCGCGAGCTCCGACAACAGCCGGCTCTTGCCGACCCCCGGATCGCCGACGACGACGGTGAAGGTGAACCCAGGTTCCTCGGCCGCCTGCCCGAGTGCGCGCAGCGCGTCGTCCCGCCCCACCAGAACGGTCCGGACGCGACCGTGCATGGGTTTCCTCCTGTGGATGGCCCGTCGATGCATCATGATTGCGCGTCCCATGGGCATTCGTCATCCTGTTACCTGGCCGGGTGGGCGGAAGCCCGAGGGCCGGAGGAGTCCCGGGCTCCGTCCGGGGCGGACCGGGAGGGTCGTCCGCGCGCTACGCGCCGGGGCCGCGCGCGGCCCCGAACCGGAGAACTCACTACACGGCCGGCCGATACGGCGCCGCGCCATCAGGGGAAAAGCGGCGACTCCCGCGGGCCCTCACCTGCGACGGCGGACGGCGGTGACCGGGCCCTGTCCGGTCACTCCGCGGCAGGACCGCCGGGTCGGGGACCTGGACGACACGACGCGGATCCGGTGACCGGGCCCTGTCCGGTCACTCCGCGGCAGGACCCTGGAGGGTGGGGGTGGGGATGGGGATCGCCGGGAACGGGTTGTCGGGGAGCAGGATGAGGCGGGGGGACTCGGCCGGGTGGTCGGCGGCGTGCAGGTGGAGGAAGGCGGAGGCGATGCCGGCGGCGCCGACCATGTAGCCGGTGTCGGCGGTGACCTCCCAGGGGCGGAGTCGGCGGTAGGACTGGTACCACCGATAGCCGGCGCCGTCGTGGGAGGTGGCACGGCCGGCGAGGTAGTCGGCCAGGACGTGGGCGAAGTCGAGGTAGGGCTGGTGGCCGGTCGCGGACCACAGGCCGACGAAGAGTTCGAGCAGGCCCGCCGCGCCGCAACACTGGCAGTCGACGTCCCAGAACCCGTCCGTCCGCTGGTGGGGGGCGCCGCTCTGGATGATGCCGCGGGCGAGCCGCTCGACCCAGTCGAGGTCGCCGGGGTCGCCGGTGACCCGGTAGAGCTCGTAGAACATCCTGGCCACGCCCGCGGAGCCCGAGCAGAAGCCCAGGTAGTGCAGGGACCGGCCCTGCGGGACGTGGTGGGGCACGACCGCGCACCGGCCGGCGACGGTGCTCACGGTGCGGACGAAGTCGGCCCCCCGGCGCGCGGCGGTGAGGAAGGGCTCCTCGCGGGTCACGCCGTACAGCCGGGCGAGCAGGAACGCGGTCCCGGCGGTGCCGGACAGGAAACCGGGGGTGACGGCGTCGGCGGGCAGCCCGGCGCAGCCGTCCTCACCGAACCGGTGACCGGGCACGACCTGGTCGGCGGCCCGCCGTCCGGCCTCCACGGCGACCTCCTCGTACGCCCGCACGCCGAGGATTCCCGAGGCGTGCAGCAACGCGAGGATGATCCCGCCGTCGCCGCTCTGGGCGGGGTCGCCCGTCCAGCCGAGGCCCGGGCCCACGGTGCGGACGCTCCTGACGATGCGGTCGGCGGCGGCCCTGGCGGCGACCTCGAAGGACTCCTCGCCGGTGGCCCAGCCGGCCTCGGCCAGCGCGAACGCGACGCCGGCGAGACCGTGGTGCAGGGTCAGGTCGTTCATCCGGCCTGCGGCGGCCGCCAGATGACGGCCGCCCTGCGTGGCGTCCTCCAGATAGGAGGCGTCGCCGGTCGCGGCGGCCAGCTCGACGAAGAAGAGCACGATGCCGGCCGCCCCCGCGTAGAGGGACAGCGGCTGCCCGGTGACCGCCGAGGCGCCGTTCGGATCGGGATTGGCACGCCACCATCGTCCCTGGTCCCCGTCGACTGCGGCCGACCGGATCCAGCGGCCCGCCTCGACCGCGGCGTCGAGCGGAGTGCCCATGTCCCCTCCCAGAGAATAACCTACTTACAATGTAGGAAAAGTAGGTAGGCAACGTCAACGCCCGCCAGGATGACCGTTGACGCAAGACCAGACTAAGCCTGGGACGCCGGAAGTTCAGCCCTTCAGGCCGGTGTGCGCGAGCCTTCGACGAACCGATTCCACGCCACGGCGAACACCACCGGGATCGGCGGCGCGGCGAGCGAGGCGGCGGCCAGCCGAGTGTTCCACATCGGCCCACCGCGCGCGTCCAGAACGGGGCCGACGTCGGCCCTCCTTTTCCCGACCGCGAGCGGGGGGTCGGGGGCGCTCCGCCGTACGACTATCGCGCGGGTTCCCGCACGACTCCCGGGATGGCACAGCGATTCCCGCACGGCTCCCGGGGTGGCACAGCGGTTCCCGCACGACTCCCGGGGTGGCACAAAGGTGAGGACCGCGCACCCGGGCGGGGTCAAGGGTTCGGGACGATGCGGGTCACCGGCCTGCGCCCGGCGCGCGGGAGGCGTTCAGGCCAGTGCGGACTCGGCGTCGTAGCCGTAGAGCCAGGCGCTCTTCCGCAGCAGGTCGCCGTCGGCGAACCCGGCGTCCCGCTTCGCCTGCTCCGGCCCGTCCGGGAGGTGGTTGGCCACCTCCCGGCCACGACTCATGAGCTGGACCTCGGCGGCGCGCGGCCGGCGGATCGCCTCATACCGCGCCAGTGCGGCGGGGACCTCGGCGGCCGTGCGCCCGCGCAGGCAGCCGGCCAGCACCGCGCCGTCCTCGATCGCCTGGGCGGCGCCCTGCGCGAAGAACGGGAGCATCGCGTGCGCGGCGTCGCCGAGCAGCGTTACCCGCCCGTCGGTCCAGCGCTCCAGCGGCGAACGGTCGTACAACGCCCAGCGCTTGGTCACGGTGGCCGGGCTGATCAGCCGGTGCACCCGCTCGTCCCAGCCGTCGAAATCGGCGGCCAGCTCGCCGAGGTCGCCGTCGGCGGTCCACGACTCGATCCGCCAGTCACCCGCCGGGACGATGGCCACGACGTTCACCACCCGGCCACCGCTGATCGGGTAGTGCACGAAGTGACGGCCCGGCCCCAGCCAGAGCGTCTGCACCGGCCGGCGCGCGAACGGCGGCGCCAGCTCCGCGGGCACCAGGCAGCGGTAGGCGCACAGCCCGGAGAACCTCGCCGGCCGTTCCGCCACCACGCCGGGGCGGATCACCGAGTGGATGCCGTCGGCTCCGATCACGACGTCGGCGGTCACGGAGCCGCCTTCGGCGAAGATCACCTCGGCCTCCGCGTCGTCCTGCCGTACGGCCACGCACCTGCTGCCCAGCCGTACGGCGTCGCCCGGCAGGGCCTCGTGCAGCATCGTGAGCAGGTCGGCGCGGTGTGCCATGAAGTAGTTCGCGCCGTACAGTCGCTCGCACTCCGCTCCCATCGGCTGGCTGAACAACACGTCGCCGTTCTGCCAGCGCCGGAACTCCCACGCGGCCTCCATCGACACCGCGAGGTCACGGAACCGCTCGCCGACCCCCAGCTTGTCGATCAGGCGCACCATGTTGGGCGCGACGCCCACGCCCGCCCCCACCTCGCGCAACTCCCGCGCCTGCTCGTAGACCGTGGCCTCGACCCCGGCCGCCCGCAGGAACAACGCCGCCGCCAGCCCGCCCAGCCCGCCGCCGACCACGGCCACCCGTAACCCGCTCATCCGCCCATCCCTCCGCCGACCGCGCCCGAACGGGGCCGACGATAACCCGGAATGATCCCGAAATAACAGAAATAAGCGCACATCACGGGCAATTCAATTAGACCCAGAAACTCCGTTTACGTCCGTCCCACTGCGCACCCGAACTATTATTCGAGAGGGATGATAGTGACAGTCGGTAGCGATGTCTTTACCGAGTGATAACCAACGTCTACGTCGACGCCCTCAACCTCTTCTACGGACGCCTCAAGGGCACGCCGTACAAATGGCTGGATCTCGACGCGCTGGCCCGGCGTCTGCTGCCCGAAGACGACATCCATCGGGTCAGATACTTCACGGCCAAGATCAGGGCCTGGCCGGACGACCCGGACAAGCCCAATCGCCAGGATCTCTACCTGCGAGCACTCGGCACGATCCCGCACGTCAGCATCCACCTGGGCCGCTTCCAGGTGAGCACCACACGCATGCGTCTCGCCCATCCTCCCGTGCTCGGACCCAAGACCGTGGAGGTCATCAAGGTCGAAGAGAAAGGCACCGACGTCAACCTCGGGGCATACCTGATTGCCGACGCCCTGGCAGGAGACTGCGAAGCCGCCGTGGTGATCAGCAACGACGCGGATCTGGCCGAGCCCATCCGCATGGCCTGTCACGACTATGGCCGGCCCGTGGGCATCCTCAACCCGCAACGAATCAACCGGCAGAGCGGCGCACTCGAACGAGTTCGCCCGACCTTCATACGCCAGATCAAAACGCGCGCGCTCGAAGCCAGTCAGTTTCCGACGAAACTGCACGGCGACGACGGAGAGATCCAGTGTCCTGCGGCCTGGCTCCCGCAGATCCGATAAATGAATGAGGCCCCGTCCGAAAGGGCGGGGCCTGCCTCCATCGGCACGAGTCCGATGGCGTGGTTGAGAACAGCTAACAAGGCCTCTCCGTATCTGTCAACTCACCCCGGGTGACCACCGGCCCGGCATATCGAAGGGCCAGGAAGGCTCCCCCTCCGGAGTCGCCCTCAGCGCGTACACCCCATCGGCGCCGCCAGACCCGCATATGACGCGAAAAGGTCTGGCCGTCCCGGCTCCTGGTGATCATTGGCACCCAGCCGCCCTGCGGGGGTCAGACGCCCCACCGGTGTCTCACATAACTTAGGCTGGCCTAAGTCGATTGATCGGAGTGGCTGATGGCAGAGGCACCGGCGCGCAAGGCGCCCAAGACCATCCGGGGTGTCGTACGCCGGGTGGAACAGCTGACCCCGCACATGATCCGGGTGGTCCTCGGCGGCGAAGGGCTGCGCGGCTTCGGCGCGGGCGACTTCACCGACCACTATGTGAAGCTGCAGTTCCCGGTGCCGGGGGTGAGCTATCCCGAGCCGTTCGACATGGCGGTCATCCGCCGCGATCTGCCCCGTGCGGAGTGGCCGCGCTCGCGCACCTACACCGTACGCCGGTGGGACCCGGACAGCCTGGAGTTGACCATCGACTTCGTCTACCACGGCGACGAAGGACTGGCCGGCCCGTGGGCCAAGGCCGCGCTGCCGGGCCAGGTGCTCCACTTCGCCGGTCCCGGTGGCGCCTACGTCCCCGACCCCGCCGCCGACTGGCACCTGCTCGCGGGCGACGAGAGCGCGCTGCCGGCCATCGCCGCCGCGCTGGAACGGCTCCCCGCCGGTGCGCCCGCCAGGGTGTTCGTCGAGGTGGAGGGCCCGCTGGAGGAGGTGAAGCTGGACACCGCCGGTGAGGTCTCCGTCGTCTGGCTGCACCGTGGCGACGCGCCTGTCGGCGAGGCTCTGACGGAGGCCGTTCGCTCCCTCGACTTCCCCGCGGGCGACGTGCACGTGTTCGTCCACGGCGAAGCCCACTTCGTCAAGGATCTCCGCCGTCACCTGCGCAATGAGCGGGGCGTTCCGCTGGAGCGGATGTCCATCTCCGGCTACTGGCGGCGCGGCAGCGACGAGGACGGCTGGCAGTCCTCCAAGCGCGAGTGGAACAAGCGGATCGAGGAAGAGGAGGGCGGCTCCTAGTCTGCCCGCGCCGGCACGTCGCCGCCCTCGATGGTGACGAGGGCAGTCGCCGTGCCGGACCGTGCTGGCACGTCGCCGCCCTCGATGGTGGCGGGGGCGGTCGCCGTGCCGGGCCGTGCTGACACGGCCCTCCCCGGAGGCGGCTGCCCCACCCGGGTCGCCGGTGTGGCTCGCCGTACAGTGAAGGTATGAGTCCGAAGATCGCGACGACAGAGGTCGTCTCCCGGGAGCAGTTGCTCGACTTCGTGCGTGACCGGCACCGGGCGCTGGTCATCACCGCCCGGCGGGACGGCGGGCCGCAGGCGTCGCCGGTGACCTGCGGCCTCGACGAGGCCGGGCGGATCGTGGTGTCCACCTACCCGGAGCGGGCCAAGGCGGTGAACGCGCGGCGGGATCCCCGGGTGAGCGTGGTGGTGCTGTCCGACGACTTCAACGGGCCGTGGGTGCAGGTCGACGGGGAGGCGGAGGTGCTCGACATGCCGGAGGCGCTGGAGCCGCTGGTCGACTACTACCGGTCGATCTCCGGCGAGCACCCCGACTGGGACGACTACCGCGCGGCCATGGTCAAGCAGGACAAGTCGCTGCTGCGCATCACACCCGTTAGCTGGGGGCCGGTGGCGACCGGGGGCTTCCCCGCCCGGCTCGGTGGCGGGCACTGACCGCGCCCGCCGCGAGCAGCACCTCGATCGCGGGGCGCCGGTCGAGCCGGCCCGCCGATTCCGGCCGTCTCAGTGATGGCCGTCCCGGACCTCGCGTCCCTCGATGAAGGCGCTGAAGGTCTCGATGGTGCCCGAGCGGTGCTCGTCCAGGCGGCGGACCAGTTCGTCGGCGTCCCTGGCCCGGACGGCGTCGATGATGGCGTGGTGCTCGTGGTCGACCCGGTCGCGGTTGCCGGCGTCGCCGTAGTAGAGGGAGCGGTAGACGTCGGTGGCGTCCCAGAGGATGCGCAGGAACCGGCGGATCCGGGGCATGCCCGCCGCGTCGATCAGGGTGAAGTGGAAGCGGCGGTTGGCGGCGGCCATGGCGGTGATCTCACCGGCCCGCCCGGCGGCCACGACGTCCGCGTGCGCCTCCTCCAGCCGCTCGATGTCCTCCTCGGTGATCCGGCCGATCGCCTGCCTGGCCGCCTCCTCCTCCAGGATCTGCCTGATCCGGTAGACCTCCAGGAAGTCCGCCAGCGCCAGCTCGGCCACGGCGTATCCCCGGCGCGGCCGATAGATCACCTGGCCCTCGCCCTCCAGGATCTTCAACGCCTCGCGCAGCGGGACCCTGCTCACCCCGAACTGCTCGGCCAGCGCGTCCTGCCTGATCGGGCTGCCCGGGGCCAGGCTTCCGCTGAGGATCGCCCGCCGCAGCTCTCCCAGCACGTATTGCTGGGTGGTCTGGGGCGGTCCGACGCGGCTGTCCGTCATGGGGTTATCCTGTCACAGATTGAAGACTTAATATTGGATCCAACTTATGGAGGACATTGATGAGCGGTCCCCTCACCGGGATCCGGGTCGCCGATTTCTCCCGCGTGCTCGCCGGGCCGTACGCGACCATGTTGCTCGCCGAGATGGGCGCCGACGTCGTCAAGGTCGAGCATCCCGGGCTCGGCGACGAGACGCGGGCGTGGGGGCCGCCGTCCGCGGGCGGTGAGGCCGCCTACTACCTGTCGGTCAACCGCAACAAACGCGACATCGCGCTCGACCTGAAGCACCCGGAGGGCCGCCGTGTCGCCGCCCGCCTGTGCGAGCGCGCCGACGTGATCATCGAGAACTTCCGGCCGGGCGTCGCCGACCGCCTGGGCATCGGCTACGAGTCCGTACGGCTGAGCAACCCCGGCGTCGTCTACTGTTCGATCACCGGGTTCGGCAAGGACGACCGGCCGGGGTTCGACGCGGTCGTGCAGGCCGAGAGCGGGCTGATGCACATCACCGGCGAAACCCCGACCAAGGTGGGCGTGGCCATCGCCGACGTGCTGGCCGGGCTCAACGCCGCGGTGGCGATCCTCGGGCCGCTCTACCGGCGGGCGCTCACCGGCGCCGGTGAGCGGGTGGAGGTGTCGTTGCTGCACTCGGCCCTCTCCGCGCTGGGCAACGTGGCGCAGAGCGCGCTGGTCTCCGGGCAGGAGGCGGTGAGCTACGGCAACGCGCACCCGACGGTCGTGCCGTACCAGACGTTCCAGGCCGCCGACGGCGGCTTCACCGTCGCGGCGGGCAACGACGCGCTCTTCCGCGCCCTGTGCGTGGCCATCGGCCGCCCCGATCTGGCCGCCGACCCCCGCTACGGCACCAATCCGCTGCGGATCGAGCACCGGGACGAGCTGATCCCCGAACTGGAGGCCGTCTTCCTGACCAGGACCGCCGCCGAGTGGACCACGGTGCTGCTCGACGCGGGCGTGCCCGTCGGGAAGATCCGCGGCGTGCTGGAGGCGATCCGCGCCGCCGAGGATCCCGCCACGATCACCGTGGACCATCCGACCGCCGGGCTACTGGAGCTGATGCGCACCGGTTTCACGCTGGCCGGCGGCACGCCCCGCACCGAACCCCCGCCGCTACAGGGTCAGCACACCAGGGAACTGCTGGCCGAGCTCGACCTGACCCCCGATGAGATCCGCCGTCTGGAGAGCGACGGCGTGGTCCGTCAAGCCCAGATGCCCGCCGAGGCCGAGACGCCCGTCCAGGCCAAGACGCCCGTCCAGGAAGGTGCGAACCGTTGAACACACCCGACGCACACGACTTTCTCGCCGTCGATCACGACCTCACCGACGAGGAGCGCGCGATCCGCGACACGGTGCGCGACTACGCCACCGCCGAACTGCTCCCGCACGTCGCCGACTGGTTCGACGCCGGCACGATTCCCGACCCGCGCGGCGTCGCCAAGGGCCTGGGCGCGCTCGGCGTGTTCGGCATGCACCTGTCCGGGTACGGCTGCGCGGGCACCAACGCCGTCAGCTACGGCCTGGCCTGCCGCGAACTGGAGGCGGTCGACAGCGGGCTGCGCAGCTTCGTCTCCGTGCAGGGCTCGCTGGCGATGACCGCGATCCACCGTTACGGCAGCGAGGAGCAGCGTCAGGAGTGGCTGCCCAGGATGGCGTCCGGTGACGCCCTGGGCTGCTTCGGCCTGACCGAGCCCGACTCGGGCAGCGACCCCGGCTCCATGCGGACCAGGGCCAGGCGCGACGGCTCCGACTGGATCCTGAACGGCACCAAGATGTGGATCACCAACGGCTCCGTCGCCGACGTCGCCGTCGTGTGGGCGGCCACCGACGACGGCATCCGCGGCTTCATCGTGCCCCGGGACACCCCCGGCTTCTCCGCCAACGTGATCCACAAGAAGCTGTCGCTGCGCGCCTCGATCACCTCCGAGCTGGTCCTGCAGGACGCGCGGCTGCCCGGTGACGCCCTGCTTCCCGGCGCGGAGGGCCTGCGAGGGCCGCTGTCGTGCCTGTCGGAGGCCCGGTACGGCATCGTGTGGGGCGCGGCGGGGGCGGCGCGCTCCTGTTTCACCTCCGCGCTCGACTACGCGGAGAGCCGCACGCAGTTCGGCCGCCCGATCGCCGGCTTCCAGCTCACCCAGCGCAAGCTCGCGGACATGCTCATCGACGTCAACCACGCCACCATGACGGCGCTGCGGATCGGCCGTCTCAAGGACGAGGGCCGGGCGCACCACTCCCACATCAGCTTCGGCAAGCTCGCCAACGTCCGGGCCGCCCAGCGGGTCGCCGCCGTGGCCCGGGGCGTGCACGGCGCCAACGGCATCACGCTGGAGTACCCCGTCATGCGCCACATGCTCAACCTGGAGTCGGTCGCGACCTACGAGGGCACCGAGGAGGTGCACGCGCTCACCCTCGGCCAGGTCCTCACCGGCACTCCGGCCTTCCGCTGACCGGCTAGCCGGGAGACGGGGTCGGGGTCACCCGGTGGTCCTTCAGGTGCAGGTCGCCGCCGATCTCCGCCTGGAGCCGGTCGAGCACGGCCCGGTCGGCGAGCGCGGTCCACAGGTTGCCGACGAGATGCGGGTTGTACTCGGGGGCACGGTCCATCCACTCGTCCTTGCCCTGCTGGGTGGCGAAGGTGGACAGGAAGAACCTGCCGAGCTCGGTCTTGCAGTAGCCCGTCCGCAGTTCCTCGGCGTCGACCTGCATCCGGGGCTTGCATCCCACCTGGGCGGCGAGCTCCTCCACCGTGGGCGGCGGGCCGGTCTCCGTGGGTACGGCCGCCTGAGCCTTCTTCGGGGCGTCGGCGGCCGGAGCCGCGGAGCAGGCCGACGCGCAGGCGGCGGCGAGGATCAGCAGCGTGGCGGGCAGCGCGGTCTGGCGAAGATATGTCAACACCCTTGAGGTACGCACCTCCCGCCCGCCGGGTTCACCGGCAGGCGGTAGGGTGCCGCAGTGTCCCGTCTGCGTGATCTCCTCAGAAGACTCCTGTTCCGTCGCCGCCCGGCGGCCCCTCCCGGACAGGCCGGGCCGCACTCCACCGGGCCGCACTCCACCGGGTCGGCCGGGCGGGTCGGCCGGGTCCGCGTCACCTACAACCCGAGCACCGACGGCGACCCCGACCCCGGCGAGATCGTCTGGACCTGGGTGCCGTTCGAGGAGGACCGCGGCAGGGGCAAGGACCGGCCGGTCCTCATCGTCGCCCAGGAGACAGCCGGCACCCTGCTGGCCGTTCAGCTCTCCAGCAGGAACCACGACGGCGACCCCGGCTGGGTCGCCATCGGCCGTGGCTCCTGGGACGGGGAGAACCGGCCCTCGTGGGTGGACACGAGCCGGATCCTGCGGGTGCATCCCGATGGCATGCGGCGCGAGGCCGCCGCGCTCGGCCGCGCCCCCTTCGACAAGGTCGCCGCGGCTCTGCGCGCGAGGTACGGCTGGTGACTCAGCGCCCGGCGCTGAAGATCACGTCGTCGGGCGTGACCCGCACGTTGATCCGCTGCTCGTCCGGGCTCCGGTAGGGATAGCTGTCCACGCCCAGATACTTCTTGGCGAGGCCGTCGATCACGTCGTCGGCCCCCTCCAGATCGAGCCTGCCCTCGCCGGAGACGCTCACCAGGTGGAAGGGGTCCGCCGGGTCCAGGACGCTGACCGACACCCGGGGGTCCTCGCGCAGGTGACGTTCCTTGGCCCGGCCGACGGCCGTGTTGAAGATGATCTCGTCACCGTCGAGGTCGACCCAGACCACCGTGCTGTGCAGCGATCCGTCGGGCCGGACGGTGGTGACCCACGCGTGCACCGGCTTGCGGAGCAGTTCCTGCGCGCCTGCTGGCAGTTTCCCCATGTCAACCTCCATGATCTCGACAACGTGTCTCCGCCCGGATCGAACAGCGCAGCGGGGCGATCCATTCCGGTGACCGCTCGGTAGTGTGGCGGCGTTGACTTCCTCCCCACGCCTAAAGAAGGCAGGGGATTCCAACCTTCACAGGCTGGGTTTCCTGCTTCACCGGCGACCGCACCCGGGCAGGCCCGGAATGTCTGACGTCACCTCCACAGGCGGTCACGGCACGACCTGCCGCCAGGATGTTCTTCGCGGCGTTGACGTCCCGGTCGTGCCGGGTGCCGCAGGACGGGCACTGCCACGTCCGGATGGAAAGCGAAAGCTTCGCGAGCAGATGCCCGCACCCGCTACACGTCTTCGAGGAGGGAAACCAGCGATCCACCACGACCAGACGGCGGCCGTACCTGGCGCACTTGTATTCGAGCATCCGGCGGAAGGCGCCCCAGCCGCAGTCGGAGATCGCCCTGGCCAGCGACCGGTTGCGGACCATGTTCTGCACCGCCAGGTCCTCGATCACGATCACATCGTGGTCGCGGACCAGCCCGGCCGAGGTGCGGTGCAGGAAATCCGTGCGGGACGCGCGGACCTTCCGATGCGCCCGGGCGACCTTCGCCTTCGCCTTCACCCGGTTGTTCGAGCCCTTCACCTTGCGGGCCATCCTGCGCTGATACCGGGCCAGGTTACGTTCCCGCGCGGCCAAAGCCCGAGGGTTCGCGACCTTCAGCCCGCCGGAGGTGACCACGAAGTCCTTGATGCCCAGGTCGATCCCGACCACCACGCCGGTCGCGGGGGCCTGCCCGGGGTCGGCGACCTCGACGGCCAGCGAGACGTACCAGCGGCCGTCGGGGTCGCGGGAGACGGTCACCGTGGACGGGTCGATCGCCGCCGGGTCCACCCCGGGCCAGGACCACACCAGCGCAAGTGGTGTATCCATCTTCGCCAACTGCAGCCGCCCGTCGCGGTAGCGGAACCCGCTGCGGGTGTACTCCGCGCTCTGCCGGCCGTGCCGCGACTTAAAACGCGGGTATTTCGCCCGGCGGGCGAAGAAGTTCGCGAACGCCTGCTGCTGGGTGCGCAGCACCTGCTGCAGCGGCACCGAGGACACCTCGTTCAGCCAGGCATACCCCTCGGCACGTTTCAGCCCGGTGAGAAACGCGCTGGCCTGCGACATGTCCGTGGACACCCGCTCGATATGCCAGCGGCGGCGCCGCCAGGCGAGGGTCTGGTTCCACACCACGCGCACACACCCGAACGTGCGGTTCAGCGCCGCCGCCTGTCCGGGGGTCGGGTAGGCCCGACACTTGTACGCCGTCCGCACACCAGGAACCTAACAACGACACCGCCCCTGGGTATGTCATTCCGCCATGACCGCGGACCGACCTCCCTTACGCCGCTACGCGGCGGGTTCGCATTCCTCCCCAGGGCTGAAGCCCAGGGTCTCCAGCGAAGGAGCTCTCGATGAACGAGCACCCGATTTCCGTGGACTGGGACGAGATCCCCGAAGATGCCGACGATCGTGCCCTGCTCGACGGGGCCCACCGGACCTACCGTTGCGCCTGCGGCATCCCCCTCGGCGAGCGGGTGAAGGCCGAGCTGCACGCGATGGAGACCGACCAGTGCTCGACGTGCTTCGGCCGGGCGTCGCGCGAGGTCCTCCCGGGGTTCACCGAGGCGTGCCGGGCCTGCGCGGGCACCGGCCGGCGCGGCGCCCAGCTGATGTGGGAGACGGCGTACGGCGAGGCCGAGCAGGTGATCACGGTGGGCCTGGTGCGGCAGGTGACCAGGCGGCTTCCCGAGCCGTTCGCGCTGTCGCAGGCGGCCGACGCGGTCCGTGGCATGCTCGGCCTGCCCGCCGGGCGGCTGCCGGTCGGCCCCCGGGTCCGCGACCTGCTCCTCCGGCTCGAACAGGAGGGCGAGCTCGTCATGGTCTCGGCCCCCGACGAGCTGCTCGGCAACGACGGCTCCATGGTGCTCTACCGCGATCCCCTCTGGCGACGAATCACCACGACCTAGACCGGGTATGACCAAACCCTCCCCAATCGCGATGGGGAGGCGGGCCGGTGCGGCGAATCGTGCTCCTGGTCTGCGTGCTCGCGACGGGTGCGCTGCTCCTGCTCCTCCGCGGCACGCCCCCGCCGTCACCGCCTCCTGCCGCCGGCCCTCCGCCGCCGCGCGCCACGCCCGCGGTCAGCCCTTCGGCGACGCCCGCCACCGCGCGGAAGGAGCGGAAGGAGCGGAAGGAGCGGAAGGTCACGCGGGTGCCGAGGTCGGCGAGTGGCCGTTTCCGCGTCGTCTCCGGCACTGCACCTCCGGGGCACGGGCGCGGGCAGGTGGTCCGCTACCTGGTGGAGGTGGAGCGGGGTCTGCCCTTCCGGCCGCGCGCGTTCGCCGCCGCCGTGCACCGCATCCTCAACGACCCGCGCGGCTGGGGTCACCGCTTCCAGCGCGTGGACCGGCCTCCGGCGCGGGTCAGGGTGGCGTTGTCGAGCCCGGCGCTGACCGACGCCCAGTGCCTGCCGCTGCGCACGGGCGGCGAACTGTCCTGCTGGAACGGCACGCGTTCGGTCATCAACGCGATGCGCTGGGCACACGGCGTCAAGGAGTACGGCGGGGACCTCGCCTCCTACCGCGAGTACGTCGTCAACCACGAGGTCGGCCACGCGCTCGGCCACGGTCACGAGTCCTGCCCCGGGCCCGGCAGGCGGGCCCCGGTGATGGCGCAGCAGACCAAGTCCCTCGGCGGGTGCCGCCCCAACCCCTGGCCGAACCCGGACGCGCCCGCCCTCACGGCGGGAAAGGTGCGATGAGCCGGGCGTACCCGGCTCCGCGGAGGGTCACCGGCACTGGGCGAGCATCGCCGCCTTGTCACGTCTCGTCACGGGCAGGTGGTACTTCAGCGCGACCTGGGCGAAGCGGACGGAGTAGGAGCAGCGGGCCCGGCGCGAGGGCGGCAGCCACGAGGCGGGCCCGGAGCCGCCCTTCGCCTCGTTGACCGTGCCGAGCACGGGCAGCAGGTTGAGCGGATCGTTGGCGAAACGCAGCCGCTTGGACTCCGTCCACCGCGAGGCGCCCATCCGCCAGCCGTAGGCGAGCGGGACCACGTGGTCCACCTGCACCACGTCGCGGTCCCTGCGCCACTCGATCGTCTTGCCCGTGTAGGGGTCGCGCAGCCTCAGCGAGGTGACCAAGCAGTCGGACCCCTTCTGGTACGTGACCTTCTGCCCGTCGCGGGCGAGCAGATCGTCGCGGGTGCTGCAGCCGTTGCGCGACATCGGCACGTCGCGGGCGGTGTCGATCCAGGCGCCGCCGTACCTGGTCCGCTCGTAGCCCGTCTTGGCGCCGCGGCCGTCGACCGGCAGTCTCCTGATCAGCCTGACCGCCTCCGCCCGGTCGCCGGCCGACGTGGTGGGCGCGAGTCCCGGCTGCGTGCCGCTGGGATTGTCGAGCGGGGCGAATCGCGCCACGGTGCCCTGGCGCGGGGCCGCCGCCAGCGACAACATGACCACGGCGGCCGCCAGCACGGTGACCACATCTCGCGTGCTCAGCGCCGCCTCCAGGCCCCTCGACGAGGATTTATAAACGGGATTCCCGCTGATCCCGACCCTCGAACCCGGAATTTCGGACGACGCGCTCCATCGACCGCCCTGACCGGAACGGGCCGGGCCGCCACGGTTCGCCGCGCGGCGATAAAACCGGTTGCGGGTCCGGCGGGCCGTACCTGAGCATTGGGGGCATGTTCCGGCACGCCTGTCTCGTGACGCCCGCAGCCGCGGGTGTGCGTGAGCGTGCCCCGATGCCGGCCGCCGTGCGGCTAGACGGCGCGGAGCGCTGACCCTTTCCCGGTCGTCCTGAGTGACCCGGCGGGGGAGGGTGGGCGATCGCGCGGGTCACCGCAGGAACCAGCATCGAAGGACAGGGAAATGGCCAAGCAGGCCTATGTGCGGTCCAAGCCGCACCTCAACATCGGCACGATGGGTCACGTCGACCACGGCAAGACGACGCTGACGGCCGCGATCACCAAGGTGCTGAGCGACCGGGGCGGCGCGAAGTACGTGCCATTCGAGCGGATCGACCGGACCCCCGAGGAGGCCGTGCGCGGGATCACCATCAACGTGTCCCACGTGGAGTACGAGACCGGCACCCGCCACTACGCCCATGTGGACATGCCAGGCCACGCCGACTACGTGAAGAACATGATCACGGGGGCGGCGCAGCTCGACGGGGCGATCCTGGTGGTGTCCGCGCGCGACGGGATCATGCCGCAGACGCGGGAGCACGTGCTGCTCGCCCGCCGGGTGGGCGTCGAGCACCTCGTCGTCGCGCTCAACAAGGCCGACGGCGCCGACCCGGAGCTGGCCGACCTCGTCGAGCTGGAGCTGGCGGACCTGTTCACCGAGCACGGCTACCACGACGTGCCCGTGGTGCGGGTCTCCGGGCTGCGGGCGCTGGCGGGCGACCCGGAGTGGGTGGACTCCATCGAGGCGCTGCTCCAGGCCGTGGACGAGCACGTGCCGCTGCCGGTCCGCTACACGGACGCGCCGTTCCTGATGCCGGTGGAGAGCGTGCTCACCGTCGCCGGGCGCGGCACCGTGGTGACCGGGGCGATCGAGCGCGGCACGGTCAGGGTCGGCGACACCGTCGAGACCGTCGGGCTGGGCGAGCGGCTCACCGCCGTGGTGACCGGCGTGGAGACCTTCGGCAAGACGATGGAGCGGGGCGAGGCCGGCGACAACGCCGCGCTGCTACTCCGCGGGGTACGGCGCGAGCAGGTGCGCCGAGGCCAGATCCTGGCCGCGCCCGGCAGCCAGTCCGCCCATCGCCGGATGTCGGCGAGGATCTATTTCCTGAGCGCGCAGGAGGGCGGTCGCGGCACGGGCGTCGCCAGCGGGTACCGGCCGCAGTTCTATCTGCGCACGACCGACGTGCCCGGACGGATGGAGCTTCCCGGCGACGGGACGGCGCTGCCGGGTGAGACGGTCGAGGCGATCGTCGAGCTGGGCAGGTCGGTGGCTCTGGAGGCCGGGCTCGGCTTCGCGATCCGCGAGGGCGGGCTGACCGTCGGCGCCGGGACGGTACTGGCCGTCCTTCCCTGACCTGCCGCCGCCCGTGCGGCGTGTTCCTGGTGGACACGCCGCACGGGTGCCGGGGTCAGGCGGAGGTGGGGAAGCTGAGGGAGGTGTGCCCGGCCGGGGTGGATCGGGGCCAGCGGGTGGTGGTCACCTTGGCGCGGGTGTAGAAACGAACGCCTTCGGGGCCGTGGACGTGGGTGTCGCCGAAGAGGGAGTCCTTCCAGCCGCCGAAGGAGTGGTAGGCCATCGGCACGGGGATCGGGACGTTCACCCCGATCATGCCCACGTGGACCCGGCGCCGGAAGGTCTGGGCGGCCTCGCCGCTGTTCGTGAAGATCGCGGTGCCGTTGCCGTAGGGGTTGGCGTTGATCACCTCGATCGCGTCGTCCAGGGTCTCGGCGCGCAGGACGGCGAGGACCGGCCCGAAGACCTCCTCCGTGTAGACCTCCATGCCGGGCGTGACGCCGTCGACCAGCGTGGGGCCGACGAAGAAGCCGTCCGGATGCCCGGGCACCGCCACGTCACGGCCGTCCACGAGCACGCCGTCCGCGCCTTCGATGATCGCGGTGATCCGCTCCCTGGACGCGTGGGTGACGACCGGCCCCATCTCGGACCCCGGGTCCCGGCCGGGGCCGACCTTGATCGCTCTGGCCCGCTCGGCGAGCCGTTCCACCAGCGGACCGGCGGCGTCGCCGACCGCGACGACGGCCGAGATCGCCATGCAGCGCTGGCCGGCCGAGCCGTACGCGGCGCCGGCGATCTGGTCGGCGGCGAAGTCGAGGTCGGCGTCGGGCAGCACCACCGCGTGGTTCTTCGCGCCGCCCAGCGCCTGCACCCGCTTCCCGCTGCGCCCGGCCCGCTCGTGGACGTGTCTCGCGACGGGCGTGGAGCCGACGAACGACACCGCCGCCACCCCGGGATGGTCGAGCAGCGCGTCCACGGTCACCCGGTCGCCTTGGACCACGTTGAAGACGCCCTCGGGAAGCCCCGCCTCGGCGTACAGCTCGGCGATCCTGATCGAGGCGGAGGGGTCGCGCTCCGACGGCTTGAGCACGAAGGTGTTGCCGCAGGCGATGGCGACGGGATGCATCCACATCGGCACCATCACCGGGAAGTTGAACGGCGAGACACCGGCGCACACGCCCAGCGGCTCGCGGACGGAGAAGACGTCGACGCCGGTGGACGCCTGCTGGGAGTACTCCCCCTTGAGCAGCTCGGCCAGGCCGCAGGCGTACTCCGCGACCTCCATGCCCCGCACGACCTCGCCGCGCGCGTCGTCGACGACCTTGCCGTGCTCGGCGGCGACCAGTTCGGCCAGCTCGTCGAGGTGCCGCTCGACGAGGTCGCGGAAGCGGAACATGACGCGGGTGCGGCTGGTCAGCGAGGCCGTGCCCCACGACTCGAACGCCTTGGCCGCGGCGCGGACGGCGAGGTCGACGTCGGCGGCCTCGCCGAGCACCACCCGGGCCTGCTCGGCCCCGGTGGCGGGGTCGAAGACGGGGGCGTGCCGGGTGGCGGAGCCGGTGGACGGCCGTCCGCCGATCCAGTGACCGATCGTTCGCAAGATGTCAGCCCTTCACAGGTAGTCGCGCTGCGCGCGCTTGTTCTCGAGGTATCCGGCGCGGGCCTCGCGGGTGGAGTCGAGCGCGGCCACCTCGGCGACCGGCACGTCCCACCAGACGCCGGAGTCGGGGGCGGGCACGTACGGGTCGGTCTCGACGTGCACGACGGTGGTGACCGGCGACGCCTTGGCCTCGGCGAGCGCGTCGCGGAAGGAGTCGACGGTGGTGGCCCGCAGCACCCGGGCGCCGAGGCTGGCGGCGTTGGCGGCGAGGTCCACGGGCAGCAGGTCACCGGCCAGCCGGCCGGAATCGTCGCGGTACCGGTAGCCGGTGCCGAACCGCTGGGAGCCGACCGACTCCGACAGCGCGCCGATGGAGGCGAAGCCGTGGTTCTGCACCAGCACGACGGTGAGCTTGATCCCCTCCTGCACGGCGGTCGCCAGTTCCTGCGCCATCATCAGGTAGGAGCCGTCGCCGACCAGCACGAACACCTCGCGCTCCGGGTCCGCCAGCTTGACGCCGAGCCCGCCCGCGATCTCGTAACCCATGCACGAGAAGCCGTACTCCACGTGGTAGCCCTTGGGGTCGCGGGTACGCCACAGCTTGTGCAGGTCGCCCGGCATCGAACCGGCCGCGCACACGACCACGTCGCGAGGGCCGCTCAGCGCGTTGACCACGCCGATGATCTCCGACTGGGCGGGCAACGGCCGGTGGCGACGCGTGTAGGCCCGCTCGACGACCGCGTCCCACGCGCGGGCCAGCGTCGTGGCGCGCTCGCGGTGGGCGGTGGGCACCGACCAGCCGGACAGCTGCGCGGACAGGGCTTCCAGGCCGGCGCGGGCGTCGGCGAGCAGCGGCACGCCGGCATGCTTGTAGGCGTCCACCGGAGCCACGTTGAGGTTGACGAACCGGACGCCGGGGTGGGCGAAGACCGTGCGGGACCCGGTGGTGAAGTCGCTCCACCGGGTGCCGACGCCGATCACCACGTCGGCGTCGCGGGCCAGCTCGTTCGCGGCGGTGGTCCCGGTGGCGCCGATCGCCCCCACCGCGGACGGATGATCGTACGGCAGCGCGCCCTTGCCCGCCTGGGTCTCCGCGACCGGGATGCCGGTGGTCTCCGCCAGCAGGCGCAGCGCGTCGGTCGCGCCCGAGTAGACGGCGCCGCCGCCGGCGACGATCAGCGGCGCGGCGGAGGCGCGCAGGAGCTCCACCGCGTCGGCCAGGTCCTCGGGCGTGGGAACGGGACGGCGGATCCGCCAGACGCGCTCGGCGAACAGCTCGTCGGGGAAGTCGTACGCCTCGGCCTGCACGTCCTGCGGCATGGCGAGGGTCACCGCGCCGGTGGCCGCCGGGTCGGTGAGCACCCGCATGGCGGCGAGCAGCGCGGAGGCGAGCTGCTCGGGGCGCTGGATCCGGTCCCAGTAGACGGAGACCGGTTTGAAGCAGTCGTTGACCGACACGTCGTGGCTGCGGGGGTCCTCCAGCTCCTGAAGCACCGGATTGGCGACCCTGGTGGCGAAGGTGTCGGCCGGGAGCAGCAGGACCGGGATCCGGTTGATGGTGGCCAGGGCCGCGCCGGTGACCATGTTGGTGGCCCCGGGCCCGATGGACGTGGTGCAGGCGAAGGTGGACAGCCGGTCGCGCATCCGGGCGTAGCCGACGGCGGTGTGCACCATGGCCTGCTCGTTGCGCGCGAGGTAGTAGCGCAGGTCGTCGCCGGCCTCCAGCAGCGCCTGGCCGAGGCCGGCGACGTTGCCGTGGCCGAAGATGCCGAGGCAGCCGGCGAACAGCCGTTGCCGCGTGCCGTCCCGCTCGCTCCACTGGGCGGCCAGGAACCGTACGGTCGCCTGGGCGACGGTGAGCTTCACGAGGTCCTCCCCTGTGCGGTGGTGAGGGGCAGCCGGGGGTCGGCGGCCTGGCCGGCCCAGGTGTCGCGCACCCAGGCGTGGCGGGGGTCGTCGCAGGCGAGCCAGACCCGCTCGCCGGGGCCCGCCATCACGTTGAGGTAGTAGAGGTCGTAGCCGGGGGGCGCCATCGACGGGCCGTGGTAGCCGTGCGGGATCAGCACCACGTCGCCGGGCCCGACCTCGGCGCACACGTCGATCTCGCGGCCCGGCCCCGAGGTGTACACCCGCTGGAACCCGTTGCCCTCGAAGTAGTAGATCTCCTCCAGCCTGGACTCCCCCGGCCGTTCCTCGTCGTGCTTGTGCGGCGGGTACGACGACCAGTTGCCGCCCGGGGTGATCACCTCCACGGCGATCAGCCGGTCGGCTTCGAAGACGTCGGCGGCGGCGAAGTTGTTGACCTGGCGGCTCGCCGTACCGCTCCCCCGGATCTCGACCGGTACCGCCTCCGCCGGGCCGTACCTCGCGGGCAGCCGGCGGCCGGCCCGTGCGGACGGCAGCGCGAACCGGCCACCGGCGGCCGAGGCGATCCGCACCTCCGCGTCCCTGGGCGCGTAGACGAAGTCGGTGACCCGCTCGAACACGCCGTCGCGGCCGGTCACCTCGAACCGTTCCCCGTCCACGGTGACCACGCAACCGCCGCGCAGCGGCAGCACGATCAGTTCCTCCTCGCCGGTGCCGAACGTGTGCTCGCCCCCGGCGGGCAGTTCGAGGACGCGCAGCCCGGAGAACCCCCACCCGGCGGTCACCGGCGTTACCTCCAGCTCGTACGGCCCGGCGGCCAGCTCGCCCTTCCGGTAGACGTTCACAGCAGCCCCACAGCGGCGTCGACGGCGGAGACGACATCGTCGTCCGGCGGATAGAGGAGGGATCGCCCGACGGCGAGGCCCCGGGCGGTGGGACAGGCGAGCGCCTTGCCCCAGCGCGCGAACGTGGCGTCCTGGTCCTCGTCGACCTCGCCGCCGAGGATCACCACGGGCAGGGTGGTGGCGGCCATCACCCGTTCCATGTCGTCCACGACGGGGAGTTTGAGCCAGGTGTAGGCGGAGGTGCTGCCGAGCCCGGCCGCGATGGTGGCGGCCTTCAGCATGGCGTCCGTGGTGAGCTGGTTGCGTACCGCGCCGTCTACGCGGCTGGAGATGAACGGCTCGACCATCGCCAGCAGGTCATGGGAGGCCAGGTCGCTGACGGCGCGGGCGGTGGCCTCCAGGGTGGAGACCGACGCGGGGTCCTCGTAGTCGATCCGGGTCAGCGTCTTGCCGCCCTCGAAGCGCATCGCCGCGATCCTGCCCGCGTCGTAGCCGGTGAAGCGGTCGTCCATCTCGAAGGCGGAGCCGGCGAGCCCGCCGCGGTTCATCGAGCCGACGACCACCTTCCCGTCGAGGGCGCCGAGCAGGAGCAGGTCCTCGATGATGTCGGGCGTGCCGAGCACCCCGTTGACGCCGGGGCGGGCCAGCGCGGTGCACAACCGGTCGAGCAGGTCCATCCGGTCGGCCATGGCGTGCGGCCGCCGCCCGGCGCGCAGTGAGCCGCGCGCCGGGTGGTCGGCGGCGATCACCATGAGCTTCCCGTGCTCGCCGAGCAGTCCGGTGGGACGCACGCGCAGCGCAGCGGCCTCGGCGATCGCGGAGGGCCGGTTGGCCCTCGTGGTGACCAGCGTCGCCAGCGTGTCTCTAATCATCAGGCCCTTCCCGCAGCAGTGCCTCCACCTCGGAGGCTGTTGGCATGGCGTCGGCGCACGCGAGCCGGGCGGCGACGAACGCCCCGGCCGCGTTGGCGAAGCGGATGACCCTGGCGAGGTCCCAGCCCGCCAGCAGCCCGTGGCACAGGGCGCCGCCGAACGCGTCGCCCGCGCCGAGCCCGTTGACGACCTCGATCGGCAGCGGCGGCGCGACCACGGTCCGCGTCCCGTCGGTGGCCAGCACGCCGTCGGGGCCCTGCTTCACCACGGCCAGTTCGACGCCGGCCGCGAGCAGCGCCGCCGCCGCCCGCCCGGCGTCGCGGGTGCCGACCGCGGTCTCGCACTCGTCGAGGTTCCCGACCGCGACGGTGGCGTACGGCAGCGCCCGCCGGACCTGTTCGGCGGCGGCCTGCCGCGACTCCCAGAACATCGGCCGGTAGTCGAGGTCGAGCACCGTGATGCCGCTTCTGGCGCGGGCCTCCAGGGCGGCCAGCGTCGCGGTCCGGCTGGGCTCCTGACAGAGGCCGGTGCCGGTCACCCAGAAGATCCCGGTGTCGCGGATCGCGTCGAGATCCAGCTCGGCGGCGCGGATCTGCAGGTCGGGAGCCGTCGGGAACCGGTAGAAGTACAGCGGGAAGTCGTCGGGCGGGAACACCTCGCAGAAGGTCACCGGAGTCGGCATTCCGGGCACGGCGGTGACGTACCGGTCGTCCACCCCGAAGCCGCGCAGCGCGTCGTGCAGGAACTCGCCGAACGGGTCGGCGCCCGTCCTGGTGACGACCGCGGCCGCGCGGCCGTGGCGAGCCGCGGCGACGGCCACGTTGGTGGCGCTGCCGCCGAGATACTTGCCGAAGGTCTTGACCTCGCGGAGCGAGACGCCGATCTCCAGCGGGTAGACGTCGACCCCGATCCTGCCCATGGTCAGCACGTCAAAGGGCACGGGACAGCCATTCGCGGTTGTGCAGCTGGTGGGCGGCGGTCTCGTCCCAGGTCTGCGGGGTGACGGCGGCGCGGTCCTGTTCGATGACGAGCCAGCCGTCGTAGCCGCCGGCCGCCAGCGCGGCGAGGAAGCCGGTCAGCGCGACGTCGCCCTCGCCGAGCGGGCAGCTCACCTGGGACCACCAGTCCTCCAGGTCGGTGTTCCCGGCGGCCTTCGCCTCGGCGACGACGGCGTGCCTGACGTCCTTGACGTGGACGTGGTTGATCCGGTCGGCGTACTTGGCGGCGTACTCGGCCGGTTCGGCGCCGCCGAGCGCGAAGTGGCCGCTGTCCAGGCAGAGCCCGACGTCGGTCAGCTCCAGCAGCGTGTCGATCTCCTGCGCCTGCTCGACGTAGGTGGCGTAGTGCGGGTGGAAGGTGGGGGTCACGCCGTACGATCTGACGACCTCGCAGGCGGCGGCGATCCGCTCGGCGGCGCGCTGCCATCCGGCGCGGTCCAGGCCGCGTTCGCCGGGGGCCCGCCACGGGTCGGCGCGCAGGGCGTCATCGCCCTCGTCGGCGAGCACCGCCCTGGCGTCGGGGTTGCCGGAGGCGCGCAGTTCTTCGAGCGTGTGCCGCATCCCGGCGAGGTCGGCGGCCATCGCCTCGTCGGAGAGCGAGAGATGCAGCGGCACGTAGGCGGCCACGACGGTCAGGCCGTTGTCGGCGAAGACGCGGGCGGTCTCCTCAGGGGTGCCGAAGAACCCGGGCGGGCCGAGCTCACTGCCGGTGTATCCGGCGGCGGCCATGGCGGTGAGCAGTTCGGCGGGCGGGAGGTCGATGGTCGAGTGTCCGTGGACGCCGTAACTGCAGGGGGCCGATGCGATCTTCAACGGGATTCTCCTCCGGACTTCACGCCGTGCGCCTGCGCCAGCACCGACGCGAGCTGTTGCAGCGCGGCGATGTCGTAGGCCGCGCCGGCGGCGGTGGACAGGACGGGCGCGCCCTCGGTGACCGAGGCGTGGAAGGCGAGCAGTTCGTGCACGAAGCCGGTGCGGTGCTCCGAGAGCAGCCGGGTGGTGGCCCGCTCGCCGCCCTGCACCGTCTCGACGGTCAGTTCGGCGCGGGCGTCGCGCAGGTAGGGGCCCGGCATGCGCAGGTAGAGCCGCCCGGCCGAGCCGAACACCGCGATCTCCTCGCCGTACTCGGGGTGGTCGGGCAGCCAGTTCCACGACAGCGAGAGCTGGCTCGCGCCGAGGGTGCCGAGCGCCTGGAGCTGCGGCGGCTCGGTGAGCCTGACGCCGGCCCGGAGGTCTCCCGCCTGGGCGTGCGCGATGGTCAGCGGCTGCTCGCCGAACAGGGCGCGCAGCACCGACAGCTCGTGCACGACCGACCCCTGGAGCACGTCGGTGTAGATCGACATGAACGGTTCGCCGATGTCGCCGAGTGCCTCGGCCGCCCTGTCCCGTTCGCTCGCGACGGCGGCCTGGATCGCGGCGGGGTCGGCGTCGCCGTGCCTGACCTGACGGGCGTGCGCGAACTGCGGCTCGTCGTCCGGGTGCAGGACGGTGACCCGGACCAGCCGGGGGGCGCCGATGTTCGCCAGTTCGGCGCGGGCCCTCGCCATGATCGGGTCGTACATCTTCATGTAGCCGACCTGCAGCACCAGGCCCTTCGCGGCGGCCAGTTCGCCCAGCGCCGCGGCCTCGGCCACGGTGTGCGCCAGCGGCTTCTCCGCCAGCACGTGCTTGCCCGCCGACAACGCCCGGTGCGCCAGGGCGGCGTGGGTGCCGGGGGTGAGGATGAGGACGGCGTCCACCTCGGGGTCGGCGAACACCTCGGCGGCGTCGGCGGAGTGCCTGACCGCGCCGCCGTACTCGGCGGCGACCTGCGCGGCGAGCGCGGACGACAGGTCGCACACGTGGGTCACCTGGTAGGACTCACGCAGCGTCTGGAGATTCTGCAGGTGTACGGCCTGCGCGATGAGCCCGAGGCCGATGATGCCGAGACGCAATGGATGACTTCTCTCTGTTACGCGAGGGGACGTCAGGCGACGCCCGTGTCCTTGACGATGACGGTGTGACGGTCGGCGGTCAGGCCCACGACGGAGCCGGTGGTCAGGGGACGCCGGTGCTCGAAGCAGAGCCGCTGGCCGCCGGGAAGCTCGGCGACCGACTCGCGGGTGCTGCCCTGGAAGCTGCTGTGCACCACCCGCCCGGTGAACTGAGCCTGCCCACCGTCGACGATGCTCATGTCTTCCGGGCGCAGCGCGACGGTCACCGGCCGGCCCGCCTCGCCGAGCGGGCCGCCGAACTCCACGGTTCCCAGGCCGTCGAGGTCGAGCCCGCCGCCCGGCGCGACGGTGCCCGCGAGGAGGGTGACGCTGCCGACGAAGGAGGCCACGAAGGTCGTCTCCGGCCGTTCGTAGATCTCCTCGGGGGTGCCGACCTGCTCGACCCTGCCGCCGTTCATCACCGCGACGACGTCGGAGATCTCCAGCGCCTCGTCCTGGTCGTGGGTCACGTAGATCGCGGTGATCCCGGTCTCCTGCTGGATCCTGCGGATCTCCCTGCGCATCTCGACGCGCAGCTTGGCGTCCAGGTTGGACAGCGGCTCGTCCATCAGCAGCACGTCGGGTTCCAGCGCCAGGGCGCGGGCCAGCGCGACCCGCTGCTGCTGGCCGCCGGAGAGCTGGCCGGGGTGGCGGTTCTCCCTGCCGGTGAGGCCGACCATGGCCAGGCCGTGGGCGACCTTCGCCTTGACGTCGTCCTTGGGGAGTTTGCGGAGGCGCAGGCCGTACGCGACGTTCTCCTCGACGGTCATGTGCGGCCACAGGGCGTAGCTCTGGAAGACGAATCCGATGCGCCGCTTCCAGACGGGCACCTTGGCGATGTCCTTCTCGCCGAACCGGATGCCGCCGTCGTCGGCCGTCTCGAAGCCGGCGATGATCCGCAGCAGTGTGGTCTTCCCGCACCCCGAGGCTCCGAGCAGCGTGGCGAGCTGCCCGGCGGGCACGTGCAGATCTACCGACTCCAACGCGCTGACCGGCCCGAACGACTTCGAGATGCCGTCCACGCGGATGTCGAGGCTGGTGGATTTCATGGTGGGGCTCCGGATCAGAAGGACAGGGTCCTGTATTTGCGGCGAAGCAGGTACAGCGGGATGTAGATCGACACCATCAGCACCGTCGTCATGGCCGAGGCGACGCCGAAGGGGCTGCCCGGCTGCATGGCGTTGGTGAAGATGACCACGGTCATGGTCACCCAGGGAACGGCGTAGAGCATGACGGTCGCCGACAGCTCCGTGATCATCTGCAGGAAGCCGACCGTGCCGCCCGAGATCACCGCCGGCCGGATGATCGGGATCACGATGTCGCGGAAGCTGCGGCGCGGCGCGGCCCCGACGCTCATCGCGGCCTCCTCCAGCGAGGGGTGCACCTGCCCGAGCGCCGTCTCGATCGACTTCATGACGTACGGCAGGCGCCTGATGAAGTAGGCGACCACCAGGATCAGGGCCGTGCCGGTGAGGATCACCGGCAGGTGGTTGAAGGCCAGGATGAACCCGATCGCGAACACCGTGCCGGGCAGGATGTAGGGCACCATCACCAGGTTGTTCAGCAGCGGGGCCGAGATCCTGAACTTCTTGCGCGCCACGATGTAGGCCACCACCACGCCCATCACGAGCGCCAGCAGGCAGGCGATCCCGGCGAAGACGAAGCTGAGCACGATCGGCTGGAGGGAGTCCGCCAGCAGGGTGCTGTAGTTCTCCATGGTCGGCTCCCACTGCAGGATGCCCGACTGCCAGCGCAGGAAGCTGGTGCCGACGACCACGATGTGCGGGACGAAGGAGATCAGCAGCGTGATCCAGATGCCGGCCAGCACGAACGCCCGGGGCACGGGCCGCAGCTCTCGCAGGGGCTGGACCTTGCTGCCCGTCACGGCGAAGGACCGCCTGGACACGATCCTGCGCTGCACGACGAGCGCCGCCGCCGAGACGAGCACCATCATCACGCTGGCCGCCGCCGCCGTGCCGGTGCTGGTCTGCACCTCGGACAGGAAGTTCTGGTAGACCACCACGGGCAGCATCTGGAAGCCGCCGCCGATCAGCATGGGGGTGCCGAAGTCGGCGAAGATCCGCATCGAGGCCAGGTACAACCCGGTCGCGATGGCCGGTACGGCCAGCGGCAGCGTGAGCTTCCAGTGGGTGCGCAGCGGGCGCGACCCGACGGACGCGGCGGCCTCCTCCAGTGCCGGGTCCACCGCGCGGAACGCGTCGTACACCATCAGGAAGATCAGCGCGAAGGTGAACCAGACGCCGACCCAGATGATGCCGCCGACGCCGAGGATCGTGTCGAAGGGCAGCGGGATCCCCGCCTCCTTCGCCCCCTTGGTGATGATCCCGCCGCTGCCGAGGAGCAGCAGCCACGCGTAGGCGCCGAGGAACGGCGGCGAGGTGGTGGCCATCGTGAGCATGGTGAGGATGCCCTCGCGGCCCGGGATGCGGTACCTCGCCATGACGAACGCGAACGGCACCGCGATCAGCGCGGCGCCGATCCCGACGGCCACGCTGACGACGACGCTGTGCACCAGCGGGGTGGTGAAGGTGTCGTCGCCGACGAAGGCGACGAAGCGGGCCAGGGTGAACGCGCCGTCGTCGCTCGTGAACGCCGACCTGACGATCCAGAGCTGCGGGTAGACGATGAAGATCAGCAGGATGAGCAGGGCGAAGAGGGCGGCGAGCCGCCAGGGGTCACGCCACGACCGGGACCGCGCGGCCTTGACGGCCGCCGTCCTGCCCGGTCGTGGCGGCGCTTCGGTCACCGTCATCAGCGGGCGCTCTTCACGGCCGCGTCGAACTTGTCGAGGATCTCGTCCTTGTCGCCGGCCGCCCAGGTCTCGTCGATCTCGGCGCGCTTGAGCTGCTCGACGGGCGGCAGCCCCAGGGGCGCGGTGACGTCCGTGCGGGACGAGCGGCGCTGGACCTTGTCCACCATGACCTGCTGCGCCTCCTTCGACATCAGGAAGTCGACGAAGGTCTTGGCGGCGGCCTCGTTCTTGGCGCCCTTGATGATGCCGGCCGACCCGATCTGGCTGGACACGCCGTCGGCCGGGTAGATCAGCTTCAGCTTGACGCCGGCCGCGACCCACTTGGCGCCGAGGTCCTCGTTGATGAAGGAGGTGCCGACCTCGCCGTCCTTGACGAGGTTGAACATCGCGGTCGAGCCGTCGAGCATCCGCGCGTTGGCGGCGAACTTCGTGACGTAGTCCCAGTCGTGCAGCGTGACCATGGTGGTGAGCAGGCTGTAGGACGTGCCCGAGGACTTCGGCGTGGCGAACGCGATCTTCCCGCCGGCCCAGCCGGGCCGGACCAGGTCCTCGAAGGTCTTGGGGTGCTTGGACTCGTCGGGGAACTTCTCGGTGTTGACGGCGATCGCCTGGAAGAGCAGGTCCGTCGCGTGCCAGATGTGCTTGGGGTCCTTCGCGGCGGTCGCCGCGTCGTTCGGCAGTTCGGCGGCGGCGAGCAGGTCGGCGTTCGAGGAGTAGATCTCCGACGAGCCGCCCCAGATGACGTCGCCCAGCGGCCGGTCCTTCTCCGCCCTGACCCGTGCGAACGCCTCACCGGTCCCCGGCAGGGCGATCTTGGTCACCACGATGTCCGGGTGACTCTTCTTGAACTCCGCGAGGATGGGGTCGGTCACCTCGGGACCGCTGACGGAGTAGAGCGTCAGGGACTTGCCGTCGCCCTTGCCGGAACCGCTGGCGTTGTTGGTCAGCACGCCGGAGCAGGTGGACAGGCTGACGGCGAGCAGGCCGACACTCAGAACCTTCAAATAGCGCATCAGAGACTTCTCCTGAAGGAAATCGGGGGGATTGGCACGATCCAGCACCTAGCTGGGCCGTACCCACACCGGGTTGCCCGCGGCGCGTAGCGAGCCGTGGTCCCGAAGGCAGCTCGCCCAGAACTGGGGATCATGACGACCCGGATCCGCGTGCACCTCGACCCGGTAGTAGCCGGGGGCGGTGATCCGGTCGGCGAGGGTCAGCCGCTGCCACTCCCCGGGCTTCTCCTCGACCGGGAGCACGGCCTGGAGCAGGCCGTCGCGGATGACGAACAGCACGACGGGTTCCTCCGCGCGCACGTCCGCCTCCAGCAGCACCTCGCCGCCCGGCACGCTGACCGTGGCGCCCATGGGCGCGCCGTGGACGCGCATGTCGAGGTCGGCGCCGCGGCGGAGCCACACCCGGCCGGCCCGCAGGCCCTCGACGATGCCGCGTTCGGTGCCCTCCTCGGCGTGCACCACGGTGATCGCCTGGCCGAGCGCCTGTCCCGGGTCGTGCGGGTCGTGGCAGTCGCTGCCGGCCACGCCGATCACCCGGTGGCCGGCGGTCAGCAGCCGGTCCCACAGGCCGACCTGGGCGTCGTTGTTGGAGCCCTGCTGGAGGTGGAAGACCTCGATCAGGTCCACGTCCCGCCAGTCGGTCTCGAACCGCCGCCACGACTGGTCGCCGCTGAAGGCGTGGTTGACGCACACCAGCCCGCCCTGCGCGTGCACGTCGGCGGCGACGTCGGTCATGGTGTGACCGGGCCGGTCGACGTAGGTGTCCACCCACCGGCTGAGCCCGTGCAGGTTCGCGTGGCCCCGGTGGCTGGTCAGCTCCATGGAGTGCAGGAGCACGATCCCGTCGTCCTCGTGGTCCGGCAGGTCCTGCCAGTGGCTCGCGGTGAAGTGGTCGGTCACCGCGAGGAAGTCGAGGCCCGCGGCGCGGGCGGCGGCGACGAGGTCTCCGACGGGCCTGCGCCCGTCGGAGTGGATCGAGTGGCTGTGCAGCTCACCCCGGTACCAGCCGGGGCCGCCCGTGGGCTCGGCGGGCACCGGCCCGATCTCCCTCGCGGGCCCGCCCGGCGTGCCGGTGCCCCGCGTGGCGGTCACCGTGAGCCGGTACGGCGCGGGCAGCTTGTGCCGGTCGAGGTCGAGGCGGACGGTCCAGCGGCCCGCGGGGATCGGCCCGGGCACGCAGCCGGGGGTGGCGGTGGCCGTACCGATCCCGATGGTCAGGCGGCGAGGGCCGGGCCCGCCGGGGCACTGGACGTGGCCGCGGAAGGTGCCGTCCGGCTCCAGCAGCACGGCGTAGATCTGGACGACGTCCATGATCTTGTCGTACTCCAGCACGAGCTCGATCTCCGCGCAGCCCTCCGGCACGTCCATCGGGTAGTGGAGATAGTGCAGATCGGGGTCTGGCGCGGGCAGGCTCGCATCGACGGTGAGCAGATCGGTACCACCGGACATCAGGCGCATACCCTCTCTTACAGGGACGAGTGGCTACAGAGACGCACTCGGGGCGGTTTGTCGCCGTATGCACGATTTCTACTGGCAGACGGGCGGTCGTGTCAAACTTTGTTAAGACATTAGGTGGATCTGTTGTATGGTCGCTGATTGATATAGACCTCTGACGACCAGGCTAAACGCGGCCGGAGACTGCAATTGCACCCTTTTGATCACGATGTTCTGCTGGGAATCGACGTCGGTGGCACCAAGGTTCTCGGCGCTCTCGTGCACCGCGACGGCACGGTCCGCGAGACGTGGTCACTGCCCAGCAGGGACGAACGCGGCGCCGATCCGGGCTCGGAGGTCACGCTGCGGGTCGCGGCGGAACTGGCCGCCCGCGCCGGAGCCGCCGGGCTGACGATCACCGCCGTGGGCGCGGGGTTCCCCGAGTACATCAGCGCGGGCAGGCTGACCAGTGACGAGGTGGTGGCCTGGCGCGAGCAGCCGGGAGACCTGCTCGCCCGGCTGCTGCCGGGGATACCGGTGGTGATCGAGTCCGACGTGCGCTGCGGAGCGCTCGCCGAGGCCCGGCTCGGCGCCGGCGCCGGCCTCCGGTCGGTCCTCTACATCTCCTGGGGCACGGGACTCTCGCACACCCTCGTCCTCGACGGCGTCTGCGTCGCCGGCCGCCGCGGCGAGGCCATCGCGCTCGGCGAGCTGGGCGTGCCCTCCGTCGTGGACCCCGGCTGGCGGGGGAACCTGGAGCGGTACGCCTCCGGGCAGGGCATGGCCGAGCGCTACACCGCCGCCACCGGCGTCCCCGTGGCGGGAGCCAGGGAACTGCCCGGCGACTCCACCGCGCGGGCCGTCGCCGACAGCGCGGGCCGCGCCCTCGGCACGGTCGCCGACTGGCTCGTCTCGCTGCTCGACCCCGACCTCGTCGTGCTCGGCGGCGGCCTCGGCACCAGCGGAGCCGAGGTCACCCGGACCGCCGCCCGCCGGTTCGCCGAACTCACCGCCCGCCGCCCGCTCGGACCACGGATGGTCACCGCCACCCTCGGCCCCGACGCCGGCGTGATCGGCGCCGCCCTCGCCACCCAGGCCCCCGCCGCCCCAGCGCCCGACGCCCGCTCCCCCACCACCTAGATCGCGTCCACCAGGTTCCGCCCGCTCGGTCCCCATCCCCTGAGCCCTCACCACCTCGATCGCGTCCACCAAGTTCCGCCCGCTCGGTCCCCATCCCACCGAGCCCTCACCACCCCGATCGCATCCACCCCAGAGCACGCCCACCCGGGTCCGGTGACGGGAACTCGTCCACGGTGCCCGGCCACGCGGAAGGAAGGCTCGCCATGACCATCCCCGTCCAGGTGTTCCCCGACGCCGCCACGATCGGCCGCGTCCTCGCCGCGGAGATCGCCGACGGCATCGAGAAGGCACGGACCGAAGGCGTGCCGTACCTGCTCGGCTGTCCCGGTGGGCGCACCCCCCGGCCCACCTACGCGGCGCTCGCCGCAGAGGTGGCACGGCGGCGTCTGCCGCTGGGGCACCTCGTCATCGCGATGATGGACGACTACGTGGTGCCCGGTCCCAGCGGCGGGTTCGCGCACGTGCCGGCGGACGCGCACTTCAGCTGCCGGCGGTTCGGCAGGGAGGAGATCGCGGGCCCGCTCTCCGCCGCCGCGCCCGAACCGGTCGGGGGGCTGTGGCTGCCGGACCCCGCGGCTCCCGAGCAGTACGACGAGCGGCTGCGCGACGCCGGCGGCATCGACCTGTTCATCCTGGCCAGCGGCGGCTCGGACGGGCACGTCGCGTTCAACCCGCCCGGCACCCCGCGCGAGGCCGCCACCAGGATCGTCCGCCTGGCCGAGACCACCAAGCGCGACAACCTGGGCACCTTCCCGGCCTTCGCCTCATCGGCGGAGGTCCCCGACCACGGCGTCACCGTCGGCCCCGCCACCATCGCGGGCCTGTCCCGCCGCCTGGTCCTCCTGCTGGACGGCGAGCACAAACGCCAGGCGTACCAACGCATCGCGACCGCCGGAACGTACGACCCCGGCTGGCCCGCCACCATCGTCACCGAGGGCCGCAACCCCCAGATCTACGCCGACCGCACCGCCACCACCTGACCGCCCGGTACACGACCCGATCCGGCCGGGCCACGCCCCCACGTCCACCGGTCATCCACGGAACCCGGACCGGCCGGTGTCACGCCCCCGCACTCTCACATCCGCCGCCGGGCCACGCCCGCGCATGCACACGTCGCCGGTCATCCGCGGAACCCGCGCACGAGGCCACGCCACCACCGGCTGGACATGATCGTCTGAGAGCTCGGAAGCCGCGCGGGACTACGCCTGCGAGAGCACCGGCTGCTGCCAGCCGTCGGGCACGACCGCGACGGGACCGCTCGCGTGGTGCAGCACGGCGTGGCTCACCGAGCCGAGGATCAGCCCGGTCATCCCGCCGCGCCCCCGCGATCCCACGACCAGCAGGTCGGCGTGGGCCGAGGCGTTGCGCAGCACGTCCACCGGATGTCCGCGATCGGCCTGTTCGGTCACCTTCACCGACGGATACCGCTCGCGCCAGCCCGCCAGCGCCTGCGCCAGCAACCGCCGCTCCGCACCCTCCTCCGGAATCACCGGTATCGGGTCGAACCCCGCCCCCGGGGCCAGATGATTCCACGCGTGTACGGCACGCAACTCGGCGCCCCGCAGCGCCGCCTCCGCGAACGCGAACCCGATCGCCGCCGATCCGCCGTCGGACCCGTCGACCCCCACGACCACCTCGCCATGCGGCAGCGCCGCCGGGCCGGCCGGGGCGGCCTCGTCCGTGTCGTCCGCGACGGCGGGCGCACCGCTCACCATCACCACGGGGCACGGCGCGCGCCCGGTGATCCCGAGGGCCACCGATCCCACGAGCAACCCGCGGAAGCCGCCCAGCCCGTGGTTGCCGACCACCAGCAGCTCGGCATCACCAGCCGACTCGATCAGGACCGGCCGGGGGTCGCCCGGCAGGCACTCGGACTCGACGGCCACGTCAAGCCCTTCCCGCGCGGCCCGTTCGACCGCCTCCGCGAGCACGCCGGCCGCGCACTCCCGCATCCACCGGCCCACCTCGGCGTACGGCACGGTCTCCGACATCTCCATCGACCACTTCGGCACGGCGTGCACCATCCGCACGCCGGCCCGCCGCAGCGCGGCCTCCCTGACGGCCCAGCCGACCGCCTCCAAGCCGGCACGGGACCCGTCCACACCCACCACGATCATGATCTCCCCCAGACCACTTCCCACTCATTTCGCTCCGCAGCCCCAGCATAACCATCAGACCCGCTCAACCGACGGCCTCTCAACGCGAAGCTCACCAGCCGTTCCCCGCTGATGCGTCCCGGACTCGTCGTGCGCGGCTCGACCGTCCCCGCCGCTGATCGCGGCGGCGGTCACCCTGCCGACGACGGCACGGGAGGCCCGAAGAGGTCGTCGCGCGCCGTGGCGAGCGCGGTGAACACCGCTCCCCGCAGGACCGGGTCGTCGCCGGTGGTGGCGGGCCTGACCTGGGTGGGAATCGGGCTCAGGGCGGCCAGGCGCACGCCCACCAGGGCCGCCAGCGCCTCGCCGCCCGACCGGCCCATCTCACCTCCGAGGACGACGAGCCCGGGGTCGAGCACGGCGACCATGGGGAAGACGCCCCTGGCGATCCGTTCGGCCACGGCGTCCGCCTCCAGGTTCCGCACGGCGGCGGCCCCCACCAGATCGCAGAGCCGGGTTCCCGACACGTCGAGGTACCCGATCTCCCCCGCGCCGCCCGACACCCCCCGGCGCAGCCTGCCGTCGAGCACGACGGCGGCGCCCACCCCGTCGTCGAGCCAGAGCAGGACGAAGTCGTCCCTGCCCCGTGCCGAGCCCGCGCGATGCTCGGCGATGGCGGCCAGGTTCACCTCGTTCTCCAGGACGACGGGGGCGTCGAGCCGGTGCCGGCCCAGGGAGTGCTGGTCGAGCGGCGGCTGGGTCGGTCGATCATGTCAGGACTGCACGGCATGTGGAGCGTAGGCAGCCTGGCGGGCGCCGGTGTCGGGGTGCTGGCGGCACAGGCCGGCGTCGACGCCCGGGTCCACCTCGGCCTGATGGCTCTGACGTTGCTGGTGGCGGGCGGCCTGGTGGGCCGGGGCCTGCCCGACACGCGCCCGGAGCCCGGGGGTGTGGCACCGCCGCGTTTCGCCGTGCCCACGCGGTCGATCGCGGCCATCGGCTTCGTCGGCTTCTGCGCGACCTTCGCCGAGGGCGCCAGCGGAAACTGGTCGGCCATCTATATCGGCCAGGTGACCGGCGGCGGGGCCGGGGTGGCGGCGGCCTGCTTCGCCGTCTTCGCCTCCTGCATGGCCCTCGCCCGGCTGGGCGGCAACCTGGTGATCCGCCGCTTCGGGCCGGTCGCGACCGTCCGCGCCGGCGCCGTGCTCGCCACGGCCGGCGGCGTCGTGGTCGTGGCGGCCCGTGCACCGGCCCTGGGGATCGTGGGATTCGCGCTGATCGGCCTGGGTGTCGCGGTGGTCGTGCCGCTGGTCATCGCCGCCGCCGGCAACGCCGCCCCGACCGCCGGCGAGGGCGTCGCGGGCGCCACGACGATCACCTACCTGTCGACGCTCGTCGCGCCCGCCGTCACCGGCTGGATAGCCGGTGCGTCCTCGCTGCCGGTCGCGTTCGGCCTGATCACCTGCGTCATCGCGGCCATGGCGCTGTGCGCCGGCGCCCTGCGCCCGGCCGACAGGACCGATAGGACCGGCGGCACCGGCGGCACTGCCGAGCCCAGCGGCTCCCCGGCACGATCGCAGGCGAGCCCGTGACACCCAGCGGGCTGAAATCGTCACCGGCCGACACCTTTAGAAGTCACATAACTACACATTGTACACGTCCGGGTATGAACCAACCCGGTACGGCACGCCCTCCGCCCAGCTTCCGCTGGCCGTACCCCGACCTGGAGGATGTGACAGCGGTGCGGCCAGACCGGCGATCCGGCGTCAAGATCGAGCCCGACGACCCCCGTTACGGCCCGCTCAGCCGCGGTTACAACCCCAGATGGCGGGCCGAGCCCGAGTACATCCGGCTGCCCAGGACCGGCGAGGAGGTCAAGCACGCCCTGCGGGAGGCCCTCGCCGAACCGTCGACGCCGGAGAAGTCGCGCATCACCATCCGGTCCGGCGGGCACTGCTACGAGGATTTCGTGTGCGCTCCCGACGTCCGGGTGATCATCGACATGTCGCTCATGGACGGCGTCCAGGTCGACACGGCCACCGACACCGTCTGCGTCGAGGCGGGCGTCACCATCGGGTACCTCAACAAGATGCTGTACGTGGGGGCCGGCCGGACGCTGCCCGGCGGCTCGTGCGCCACGGTGGGGATCGGCGGGCACGTGGTGGCCGGCGGGTTCGGGCTGTTGTCGCGTCAGCACGGGCTCACCGTCGACTACCTGCACGCCGTCGAGGTCGCCGTCGTGGCGGCGAACGGCGAGGTCGAGCTGGTCACCGCCACCGCCGACGACACCGACCCGGCCCTCGCGGACCTGTGGTGGGCGCACACCGGGGGCGGCGGCGGCAACTTCGGCGTCATCACCCGACTATGGTTCCGCGGTCTGCCCAAAGCCCCCAAGAGCGCCTTCCTCGCCACCGGCGGCTGGAAGTGGGAGCACGTCGACGAGGATCGCTTCCGGCGGATCGTGGAGAACTACGGCGCCTTCTTCGAGCGGCACCAGGGCGGCCCGGACGACGAGTACGCCGCCCTGTTCGGAATGCTGTTGCTGAGCCACGGCAGCGGCAAGGAGATCGGCCTGGTCGCCCAGATCGACTCCGGGGTCCGCGACGCCCGGAGGTTGATCACCGACTTCCAGCACGAGATCAACGCGGGCGTGGGGCGGGATCTCGATCCGCTCACCGAGGCTCGCGGGGAGTTCGCCGCCCTGGCCATGCTGGGCGACCTCTTCACCGGCGCGGCCGAACCCGCCCCCCTGCCCTGGGATGTAGTCGAAAGGATCATCGGCGTGCCGCACAGCAACGCCCGGTGCGGCAAGCACAAGTCGGCCTACATGCGCACCCGGCTGCCGGAGGACCAGGTGGGCGTGCTGTGGGATTATCTGAAGAGGAACACCACGGTCCCCCTCGACGCGGTGGTGCAGATCGACTCCTACGGCTCCGCGATCAACCGGCGGCGGCCCGATGACACCGCGACGGTGCAGCGCGACTCCGTCATGAAACTGCAGCACCAGGCATACTGGCCGGCGGGGCAGACGGGTGATGACCAGCTGCGGTGGATCCGCTCGCTGTACCGGGACATGTACCCGTACGGCGTGCCCGCGCACAGCGCGCACACGGACGGCTGCTACATCGGCTACCCGGACGTCGACCTCGGCTCCCCGGAGTGGAACACCTCCGGCGTGCCCTGGTCGACCCTCTACTACGGCACCAACTACGCCCGGCTGCAGCGGGCCAAGAAGCGCTGGGACCCGAACAACGTCTTCCGGCACGCGCAGTCCGTCGAACCATCAGGCGGCGCGGCCTGAGTCGGCGGGCACTGACACTTCGTCCCCTGTCGAATAATCATCGACACCCCTTCCGCACGCGATAGCGTGACCTTGCATGTTATGCAGGTCAACAGGGGGTGATTTTGTGAAATTTCGGGTGCTTGGGCCACTTGTTGTGGCCGACGACGGCCACGAGCTGCCGCTGGGCGGCAACAAGCTGCGTGTGGTGCTCTCCGGCCTGCTGCTCCGCCCCGGCGAGACCGTGCCCGCCACCCGGCTGGCGGCCTGGCTGTGGGAGGGCGAGATCGACGACCCCGACCGGGCCAAGGCGACCGTGCACAGTTACGTGAACCGGCTGCGCCGCCAGCCGGGACTGCGCGAGGTGGTCCGCACCGTCCAGGACGGCTACCGCGCCGAGGTGGACGCCGGCTCTCTCGACCTGCTCCGCTTCCGCGCCCTCGCGAGGTCGGGGCGGACCTCTGCGGCGGCCGGCGACCTGGTGACGGCCGCGCGTGACCTGTCCGCCGCGATCGGGCTCTGGCGCGGGCCGGTGCTGTCCAACGTCGACTCCGCCGCCCTGCACGCCGAGGAGGCCGGGCCGGTCACGGAGGAGTGGCTGCTGGTCCAGGAGCAGTGGCTGGACGTCGGGCTGCGGACCGGCAGGCATGCCGACCTCGTCCCGGCCCTCCGGGAGCTGACCCGCTCGCACCCGTTGCGCGAGCCGTTCTGGGAGCGTCTGCTGCTCGCCCTGCACCGAGGCGGCCGGCACGCCGAGGCCCTCCAGGCGTACCACGCGGTGAGCGAGCTGCTGTCCGAGGAGCTGGGCGTCGACCCCGGCCCGTCGCTGCGCGCCACCTACCAGGCGATTCTGACCGACGACCCGGCGCTCGGCCCGACCGACGGCGCCCGTGCCGAGCCGGTGCCCCGCCAGCTGCGGCCCGACATCCCAGGTTTCGCCGGGCGCAGGGCGGAACTGGCCTCCCTCGACCGGCTGCTGGAGAGCACCGCCCCGTCCCCGGGCCCGAGGATCGTCTCGCTGCAGGGCACCGCGGGCTCGGGCAAGACCGCGCTGGCCATCCACTGGGCGCACCGCGTGCGCGATCACTTCCCGGACGGCCAGCTCTACCTCGACCTGCACGGGTACGGCCCGCAGCCGCCGGTCGACCCGGCCACCGCGCTGGAGACCCTGCTCCGCGGCCTGGGCACCCCGGCCGCCCGGATCCCCACCGGGCTGGACGAACGCGCGGCCCTGTTCCGCACCCTGCTCAACGGCCGCCGGATGCTCGTCCTGCTCGACAACGCGGGCAGCAGCGACCAGGTCCGGCCCTTGATGCCCGGTTCCGACGGCCTCGTCGTGGTCACCAGCCGCAACCAGCTGCGCGGCCTGGTCGTGCAACACGGCGCGCGGCGCGTCGTGCTCGACCTGATGCCCGCCGCCGAGGCGGCCGAACTGCTGTCGGAGGTGCTCGGCCGGGAGCGCGTCGCCGCCGATCCCGAGGCGGTGCGCGAGATCGTGCAGCGCTGCGCCCGGCTGCCGCTGGCGCTCCGGATCTTCGCCGAGCGGGCGGCGCGGTTCCCCGGGGTACGGCTCGGCAAGCTGGTGGCCGACCTGCGGGACGAACGCACCCGGCTGGCCGCGCTCGACACCGGCGACGGCGACGACACCGACCTGCGGATGGTCTTCTCCTGGACGTACGGCGCGCTGGAGCCCGGCTCGGCCCGCCTGTTCCGGCTGCTCGGCCTGCATCCGGGGTCGGAGGTGAGCACGGGCGCGGCGGCGGCCCTGGCGGGCACGGACGTCGCGGCCGTGTCCCGGTCCCTCGACCGGCTCACCGCCGACCACCTGCTCCGGTCCCGTTCTCCCGGCCGCTACGACTTCCACGACCTGCTGCGCGACTACGCCGCCGAACGGGCCCGCGCGGACGCGGACCAGGACTCCGCGCTGCGGCGGATGCTCGACTGGTACCTCCACACCGCCGGCGACGCCGCCAGGCACCTCCCCCCGGGAGGCCGTCCCTTCTTCCCCGGTCCCGCGCCCGCCGACGTCACCCCGCTCGCGTTCGCCGACGCGGAGGACGCCGTCGAATGGTACGAGGAGGAGTTGCCGAACCTGATGGCCGCCGCCCACCTGGCGGCGGCGCGCGGCCGGCACGACCTCGCCTGGCGGCTGCCCAGGGTGCTGGCCTCCTTCCTCGACTTCCACGTTCCCGGAGCCGCGTGGGCGGCGCTCTACCAGGTCGCGGCGCGGTCGAGCGGGCTGGCGGGCGAGCCGCTGGAGGAGGGTCTGGCCCTCAACCATCTCGCTCTGGTGCTCACCCGGCTCGGCCGGGTCGACGAGGCCGTCATCCGCCACGGCGAGGCGCTGGAACTGGCCCGCCGCACCGGTGACCGCGATCTCGAAGGCGACGTGCTGGTCAACCTGGGCACCGCGTACTTCCGGCTGGGCCGCCTGACCGACTCCTCCGACTGCTACGGCCAGGCGCTGGACATCGCCCGCGAGATCGGCGATCGGCGGCTGGAGGCGGAGGCCCTCGACGACATCGCGCAGAACGACAACGAGGCGGGCCGCCACGCGGAGGCCCTGGCCGGCGCGGGCCAGGCGCTCACCCTCTACACCGCCCTCGGCGACCGCCACCGCAGCGCCGACGCCCTGCGCATCCTCGGCGTCGCCCACACCGGCCTGGGCGAGTACGGCGAGGCGGCCCAGGTGTTCCAGCGGGCGCTCGACCTGATGCGGGAGTCCGAGGACCGGCGAGGCGAGGCGGACCTCCTCAGCCGGCTCGGCGACGCCGTACGCGAGTCGGGCGACCTCGCGACGGCCCGGTCCCACTGGCGCGCGGCCGCCGCGATCTTCACCGCCCTCGACGACGCCCGCGCTGACGCCCTCCAGCGGCGTCTCGCCGAAACCATTTCCTCAGCACCTGGCCGCCCCACGTCGTAACGGACCGCGCCCGCCGTCGCCGGTTCCCCTGATACCACCGCACTCCGACCACCCCGTCTCCTTCTCGCTTCCCCGGGCACCACCGCGGCGGGAGTCATCGCCCCGATGCGACCGGTCACCTGACGTGCCGGGGCGGGCCCCCGGGGCCCCCCCCCGGGCGCCCCCCCGCCCCAGGGCCCCCCCGCCCCCCGCCAGGTGACGCGGACGCTCCTGCCGCAGACGGCTCCGCCGTGTGCGAGACAACCCTTGGTTCGCATGATGTTCTCCGTTCGTCGTCCTGTTTCCCAGGCGATGACGAATCTAGGCAGGCCCGCTGGCATTTCCCTCACAAAGCACTCACCTCCGCCGGACGTGCGGATCATGCCTTCAGGCAGCGGCCCGAGGGGGTCGACGAGGCCGGCCTCCGTGACGCCGGAGCGTCCGCATCGCCCCCCGACCGGCACCGGGACGCTCCCGCCCGGGACACGGCAGCCGACCTGAAACTTTCAACCGCCGGCCACCCGCACCGGCGACAAGCGCCGATGTCGCAGGCCCTCCGGACACGGCGGACGCCATCCGGGGCGGTGCCGCGCTATACACGCGCGCCGAATTTGAGGACCATGCGAGCGCTCCCGCCGATCTCGCGGGAACCGTGTTCCCCACACGCCGGCGATCAATCGACACCATTCACTTAACCGGTTAATGCAATGAAAGGCAGTCCATGAGAACGCGACTCGGACTCATAGGGGCGGCGATCTTGTCGCTGCTCTTCTCGATGCTGGTGGCCGCGCCGCCCGCGAACGCCGCCGTCGGGCTGAGAGTGAGCGGCACGAACATCGTCGAGGCCAACGGCAGCACCTTCGTCATGCGCGGCACCAGCCACGCACACACTTGGTACACCGGCCAGACCGCGTCCTTCGCCGGCATCAAGTCACTGCGCGCGAACACCGTGCGCGTCGTACTGAGCGGCGGCCGCTGGACTGCCAACACCGCCGCCGACGTGGCCAACGTGGTCGCCCTCTGCAAGACGAACCGGTTGATCTGCGTGCTCGAAAACCACGACACGACCGGGTACGGCGAGCAGAGCGGCGCGGTCACCCTGGACGCCGCCGTCAGCTACTGGATCAGCGTCAAGAGCGCGCTGGACGGCCAGGAGAACAACATCATCATCAACATCGGCAACGAGCCGTTCGGCAACAACGCCACCACTCCGGGCTGGACCCAGGCCACCACCAGCGCGATCACCAGGATGCGCGACGCGGGCTTCGACCACCTGCTCATGGTCGACGCCCCCAACTGGGGCCAGGACTGGGGCTTCACCATGCGCGACAACGCCCGAACCGTCTTCAACGCCGACCCCGACCGGAACACGGTCTTCTCCGTCCACATGTACGGCGTCTTCGACACCGCCGCCGAGGTCACCTCCTACCTCAACGCCTTCCAGACCGCCGGGCTGCCGCTGGTGATCGGCGAGTTCGGGCACAACCACAGCGACGGCAACCCCGACGAGGACACGATCATGTCGGAGGCGCAGTCGCGCGGCCTCGGCTACATCGGCTGGTCCTGGAGCGGCAACAGCAGCGACGTGGGCTATCTCGACATGACGAACAACTTCGACGCCGGCAGCCTCACCTCCTGGGGCCAGCGGATCTTCAACGGCGCGAACGGCATCTCGTCCACCGCCAAGGAGGCGACCATCTACAGCGGTGGCAGCACCGACACGACGCCGCCGACGACCCCCGGCACCCCCACCGCCGCCAACCTCACCTCAACCGGAGCCACCCTCACCTGGACCGCCTCCACCGACACCGGCGGCAGCGGCCTCGCCGG
>NZ_JAKNTW010000051.1 GCF_022213955.1 Dolomitihabitans soli
CTGCTCGAAGGGCCTGCCCTGATCGGCTTCTTCTCTCCGTCCTGCCAGCCCTGTACGGAGCTGATGCCGCGTTTCATCGACCATGCCCGCCACACCTCGGCTGCGGTGCTCGCTGTCGTCGTCACCCACAGTGATGATGAGGCCGTCGCCGACGTGGAACGCCTTGCTGAGGTGGCGCGTGTCGTGGTCGAGGCGCCTCAGGCCGCTATTCAGAGCGCTTTCCAGGTCGCCGGTTATCCGGCCCTCTTCGTGATCGGTGCGGATGGCAGGGTCACCGACAACGATCCCGTGTTGCCCGCCACGGTCAGCGCATGATCGGAACGGCGAAGGCGGCTGCGGGGGTCGCCCTGCGCGCGGCCCTGGGATTGATGGCGGTCTACGTCCTCCCGGCTGGACGCCGAGCGGCATCCTGACCTCCGGCGGCACCGGCAACTGCGCCGCCAGAGGCACCACTTACTTCCAGCCGGTCGGGGAGCCGCTGTCGGCCTTCGGGCTCACGCTGGTCACCGGTTGAGCCCCGGATCGTCAGCCGTGGTCGCGGCGCTGGACGTACAGGCGGCGGCCCTGCGGGCCGGTCCATTCCAGCCGGACGACACCGGGCACGGCGGCCTCGGCGCTGCGTGAGGGGTCGGCCCAGTAGCCGAAGCGCGGGTTGCGGAAGAACGTCGCCCAGAGCCGGCCGCTGTGGTCCTTGAAGATGTTGTTGTGGCCGGCGCCGACGCCCATGGTCCACCGTTCGGAATACGGCCCCTCGAAGCGGTCGGAGACGGCGACGACCGCGTCGTAGTGGTACTGCACGCGGCCGGCGGCAGGCGGGTCGTAGGCGTAGCGGGTGCTGCCGTCGGGGTTGGCCGAGCTCCGGTTCCAGGCGGCGTGCAGGAGGTAGTACTTGCCGCCGTGTTTGAACACGTACGCGCCTTCGAGGTACGGCTCGGGCGCGTAGGGCGTCTGCCGGAACGCCGGGAGACCGGTCACCGGGACGATGTCCTCCATGTCGTCCCTGAACTTGGCGTACAGGTGGTTGTGCAGCACCAGCCACGCGTCGTCGCCCTCGGTGTAAAGGCTGCCGTCGATGTGGTGGTACGCGCCGGGCTTGATGAAGGCGGGCCCGCCGATGAAGGAGTCGCCGAAGGGCTTGTCGTGGTTGCCCTCCACGAGCCGGTACGGCCCCTCGACCCCGCCCTCGCTCACGAGCAGAAACGAGCCGACCTTCTGGGAGTGGTCGCCCATGCACGCCGCGATGTACCACTTGCCGCGGAAGTGGTGCACCTCCGGGGCCCAGGCGTTGCCCCGCTTGCCGAACTGCTCGTCGTTCCAGTACTCCTGCCACGGGGCGACCACCACGCGTCCTGGCCGGTTCTCACCGGCGAACTCGGGCGACCACACCTTGCCCTTCTCGGCGCCGGGCCGGATACGTGTGGTGTCCGCCAGCCTCCACGGCCCCTGCAGGGACGAGGACACCCATACGAAGATGCCGTCGTTCCACGGGCCCGGCCCGGCGAGGCCGGCCGGGCGGGTGGTGCCCGTGGCTACGTAGACCGGGCGGCCGTTGACGACGAAGCAGTTCACGTAGGTGTCCCGCATCCAGACCCGGCCGAGCTCCTTGTCGCGGGGGCGCTGCTCGAGCGGGAGGATGAAGGAGTTGTCCGCGCGCGGCCACAGGTCCAGGCGGGTGTCGGCGAGGCCGTAGGGCTCGGGGTCGGGCCAGTTGGACGGGTGTCTCCGCAACGAAGCGGCCTCCGCGCTCGCGGGCAGCGCCGCCGCCCCCAGCACGCCGGCGGCCCCGGCCAGCACGAACCTACGGTTCACGTGCGACTCGTTTCCGGCATCAGTCATCGGTCATGTCCTCTCACATCAGCCCTCTGCCCAGCGGCCGGTTGTCGCGTGGCAGGCCGAGGACGAGCCCCTGGTGCCATAGCTGCGCGAAAGGGCCGCCGATGTGCAGCATGTGGAGAGTCTGCCGAAGTCTGCTGATTTACGTCAATAAGCCGGAAGAAATCCGTCGTCCTGGACCCAAGGAGACCTGTCCATCGCTCGCGGGCCGGCACCGGCTGCTCGACCGGGCCCCCGGCATCACCGCGATCTACGCGCAGAGCGACCTCATGGCGGTCGGCGTGCTCAACGCGCTGCACGAGCTAGGGCGTCCGATCCCTGGTGACCGCTCTGTCGTCGGCTGTGAACCATCCCGCCGCTGACGACCGTCCGCATGCCGTTCTTCGACGCCGGAGCGGCCGCCGTCCGCCGCCTCCTCCTCGATCGCATCGCGTCCAGAAGCGCATCGCCGAAGGATGTCATCGTCCCGTATCCATGGTCTGCCGCGCTTCCACCGCCTCCGCACCGGCCGGAAAAGACGATCCGCCTAGCTGATCGGGACGGTGAGGCGGCGTCTGGTGGGTGGTGGCTCCCTGCGCTCGCCGAGGAGGGTCATGAGCTGGTCCATGGCCACCTCGCCGAGCTTTTCGCCGTCCACGTCGATCGAGGGGACGTCGTCCAGGCCGAGACTCTCGACGACCATGCGCTCCGAGCTGACCACGACCTCGCGGATTCCGCGGCGCAGCAGGGCGAACATGAGGCCAAGGCCGATCGAGGTCGCGTAGGGGACTACGGCGGTGGCGCGGGCGGCCACCACGGCCTCCGCCGTCTCGACCCCGGCGGCGAACGTCGAGGGGTAGGGGCCGAGCATGGTCAGCGTCGCGCCGCTCGACTCGGCCGCGGCGCGGATGGCCGACTGGCGCTGGCGATCCTGCCAGGAGCCCGCCGGGCCGCCGATGTAGACGATGCGCTCGTGGCCCTTCTCGACGAACCAGGTGACGAGCGCGCCGAAGGCGGTGGCCGTGTCGGCGACCGCCGAGGTCATGCCCTCGATCTCGCGATCGATGAGCACGGTCGGCTTGAACGACGAGGCGGCGCGGACGATCTCGTCCGAACCTCGGGGCGCGGCAAGCAGGAAGCCGTCGACCTGGTGCGCAAGTTGCTCGACCGCGGCGAGCTGGGCTGCGTGCTCCAGAGAGTGCACCGCGATGGTCAGCTGCATGCCCGAGTCGGCCGCGCGCGCCTGGGCACCGCCGATGATCGGGTTGAAGAAGGTGTTGTCGAGCGTGGGCACCACGACCGCGACCACCCCGGCCTTCCCGCGGGCCAGCTGGGTGGCTGCCCGGTTGGGGACGAATCCGAGCTGCTCAGCGGCTGCGCGGACGCGGGCCACCGTTTCCGGGGCGGCCAGGTCCGGCCGGCCCAGGGCGCGGGAGGCCGTCGCCTTGGAAACCCCGGCCAGCGCGGCGACGTCCGCGAGTGTCGGCACTGATTCTCCTTGAGTCGTTACAGGGAATTCACAACGGGGTTTGTGCGCGAGGCCTCTCATAATCTATGGTCAGGCTCCTGGAACCGGTTCCGCAACCGGTTCCATCAAAGCGTACGCCACCGAGAAAGGACGCCGACATCTCCCGCAAATCGGCCTTTCTACTGGTGCCTGGTCTCGTCCTTCTCGTCGCGGGTTTCCTCATCCCCTCCGCCGCGATGCTCTTCGCGCCGCCGGACGTGCCGGCCAGCGAGATCTTCGCACGCCTGGGCGAGATGCTCACGGATCCCTACGACCTGGAGGTGATCGGGCGCACGGTCGGGCTGGCTCTGGCTGTCACGATCATCTGCGTCGTCCTCGGCTTTCCCATCGCCTACTGGCTCGCCCGCTCGCCGTCACGCTGGAGCGGAGTCTTCCTGGCAGTGGCGATCTTCCCATTGATGCTGAGCAACGTGGTGCGTACGTTCGGCTGGCTAGTGATTCTCGGCTCCAAGGGCGCGCTCGGCCAACTGCTCGTCCAGCTCGGCATCGTCGAGGTGGCGCCACAGCTGCTCTACACCAAGCTGGCGATCATCCTCGGCCTCACCCAGCTGTTCCTCCCGCTGGCGATCATCTCCTGCTACTCGGCCGTCGCGCAGGTCGATCCTGGCCTGGACGACGCCTCGCGCGGACTCGGCGGGAGCAGGATCCGCACGATGTGGAGCATCGTCATCCCGCTGACCATGCCGGGCATCGTGGTGGCCGCCACCCTGGTCTTCGCAGGGTCGGTCACCGCCTACACGACGCCCTATCTGCTCGGCGGGTCCAGCCAGCGGATGCTCTCCACGCAGCTCTTCAACTACGCGAGCACCACGGTCGACTGGGCCTCCGCCTCGGCGACGGCGCTCATCATGACGGTCCTGGTCTTCCTGATCTCCGGGCTCTCCTCGCTGATCGGGCGGAAGGGGGCCACCTCATGAAGCGGCCGATCACAGCGGCGCTCGCGGTCATCGGCTACGTCATCATGATCGTGCCGATCATCTTCGTGGTCGCCACCGCCTTCACGGCCGGAAGCACCCTGAGGTTCCCGCCCGAAGGGATCTCGCTGCGCTGGTTCGACGAGGCGCTCGGCTACGAGCCGTTCATCGAGGCCGCGATCTCCAGCCTGGGGCTCGCCGTACTCGCCACCGCGCTCGCGCTGCTGGTCGGCGTGCCTGTCACGCTCGCCATCCACCGTGGAAAACTCCCTGGTAAGGGCTTGGTCGAGGGGTTGTTCCTGTCGCCGCTCATCGTCCCTGAGCTGGTCGTCGGCCTCGCGCTGTACCAGCAGCTGATGATCGGCATGGACCTGGACAACTTCAGCACCCTGCTGGTCGGGCACACGGCGCTGATGCTGCCCTACGCGGTGCGCGTGACCGGTGCCTCGCTCGCGCTGGCCGACCCCGCGCTGGAGGAGGCCGCCCGGGGTCTCGGTGCCTCGCCGCTGCGCGCGTTCTTCACCGTGACGTTGCCCGTCCTGCGTCCGGGAATCTTCTCTGCCGGGCTGCTCAGCATGGTCACGTCCGTCAACAACGTGCCGCTGTCGCTGCTGCTGCAGGGACGCGACTTCCGGACGCTGCCGGTGACGATGCTCGACTACGTGCAGCAGTCGTATGACCCGATGGTCGCCGCCGCTTCCACCCTCATCCTGGCCGCCACCGTGGTCATCGCGGTGATCGCCGAGCGCACGGTCGGATTCGCCAAGATCTTCGGAGGGATCAATCAATGACCGCCGCCGCCGAGTTGATCGGAGTCACCCAGAGGTTCGGCTCCTTCACCGCCGTCGATGAGATCGACCTCGCCGTGCCGTCAGGGAAGCTGACGACGCTGCTGGGCCCGAGCGGCTGCGGCAAGACCACCACGCTCAGGATGATCGCGGGCTACTCGGCACCGACATCGGGGACGATCCGCATCGCCGGGATCGACAGCACGCGCACGCCGCCGGAGAAGCGGAATCTGGGGATGGTCTTCCAGTCGTACGCGTTGTTCCCGCATATGACGGTGGCCGACAACGTCGGTTACGGGCTCAAGCTGCGCAAGGTGCCATCCGCGGAAAGACGGTTGCGGGTCATGGAGACGCTCGAGCTCGTCGGGCTCGCGCACCTGGCCGACCGCAAGCCGAAAAAGCTCTCCGGCGGGCAGCAGCAGCGGGTGGCACTGGCCAGGGCGATCGCGATCAGGCCCAAGCTTCTGCTGCTCGACGAGCCGCTGTCCAACCTCGACGCCCGCCTGCGCGTCCAGATGCGGGCCGAGCTCAGGCGCATTCAGGCGGAGACCAAGCTGACCGTCATCCTCGTCACCCATGACCAGGACGAGGCGCTGGAGATGTCCGACGCGATGGTCATCATGAACGAGGGCAGGATCGTGCAGCAGGGCTCTCCTCAGCAGGTCTTCCCCCGCCCGGCCGACCGCTTCGTCGCCGAGTTCCTCGGCTACGAGAACTTCCTCACCGCGGCCGACGGCACTCCTCTGACCATCCGCCCCGAGCACCTGCACATCGTGGAGAAAGGTCACGGCCTTGACGCAACGGTGGTCGACGTGGCCTTTCGCGGCGTCGACCTGCTGGTCTCGCTCGACGTGGTCGACCCGTCGGGCGCGACCGTCAGGCTGCTCGCCGACGTACGCAGCGGCGCGACCCTGACACCCGGATCGGGCGTCACGGTGATCGCGCCGGACGACCATCTGGTCTCCCTGCCCCGCTGAAAGAAGGAACCCCATGCTCACGCGCCGTGCCGTACTGGCCGCTGCTCTGACAGTGCTCGCCGCAGCCGGATGTGCCGGCTCCGGCTCCGGTGACAAACAGGCCGATCAGGACACCATCGTCGTCAGCACCTTCCCTTTCGGTGTGAAGGAGTTCGAGCAGGCGGTCGTCGCTCCGTTCACCAAGCAGACGGGGATCAAGGTCGAGCTGGACACCGGGTCCAACGCCGACCGACTGTCGAAGCTGAAGCTCGCCAAGGGTGAGCCGGAGGCGGACGTGGTGCTGATCTCCGATTACTTCGCCGCACTCGGGCAGAAGGACGGCCTCTTCCAAAAGGTCGACGTGCCCACCATCAAGGAGCTCGCGCCGTTCGCGACCGAGGGCGCCTACGACGGGCCGGCCTACACGCACCAGCTCAACGGGATCATCTACAACACCGACAAGCTCAGCCAGAAGCAGGCCGCCGACTGGGAGCTGTTCGCGAGCGCGGCGCACAAGGGGAAGGTCGCGCTTCCCGATATTTCGGTGACCGCCGGACAACTCGTGATTTCGGGAGTGGGTGAGTCGTACGGCAAGGGCCCCTACGACATCGACACCTCGTTGAAGACCCTGGCCGGCTGGGCGCCGAACGTCCTGCAGTTCTACAACTCCTCGACCGAGGTCACGAACCTGCTGACCCAAGGCGAGATCGTCGCTGCCGACGCGCTGAGCGGCTTCGCCACCAAGCTCGTCACCTCGGGCGAGCCGATCGCCTGGACGGCTCCCGCCAAGGGCCGCTACATGGCCACCAACCGGGCGATGATCCCCAAGGGCGCGCGCAACCAGCAGGGAGCGGCGAAGTTCATCGACTACATGCTGTCGGTCGAGGCGCAGAGTGCCATGGCGAAGGCCGCCGGTGACCTGCCCACGAATCCGAAGGCCGAGATCCCGGCCGACATCGCCAAGGTGACGGGCGAGGCGGCGAAGGACCCCGTGGCCGCCGGGTTCAAGACGCTCGACCCCGCCCAACTCGTCGACACCCGCACCACCTGGGTCGACCGCTTCACCCGCGAGGTGGCCGGCAAGTGAATCTTGACCTGATGCCCAAGGTCGATCTGCACTGCCACCTCATCGGCACCGTGCGCGCCTCGACCTTCGCCGAACTGGCCAGGCGGGAGGGGCTCGACCTGCCCGACACACCCGAGCGGATCTACGCGGATGTGAACTCGCTTCCGCCGGACCCGGCGCTCTACCTGAACACCCGGATCCCGGTTCCGCAGGGCAGGAGCGCGGACGAGCCCGAGGTCTCCTACTCGCTGTTCCAGGTGTCCTCGTGGGTCGTCCAGGTCCTGCGCGACGCCGACGATCTCACCAGGATCACCTATGAGGCGTTCGAGGCCGCCCACCGGACCAGCGCGACCAGGCATCTCGAGCTCTCCTTCGACGCGCTGACCGAACATCAGGAGAAACTCGGCTACGCCACGGTGATCGAGGCGTACGCCGAGGGCATCAGGATGGCGGAACGCGACTTCGGCATGTCGGGCAGGCTCATCGCGGCCATCGACCGGAGCACGTCGGGCGAGGAGGCGCTCTCCTGGGTACGCACGGTTGTGGACGACCCGCACGACTACGTGGCGGGGATCGGGCTGGACAACCTGGAGACCGCCGGGCCGCCCGAGCGGTTCGAGGCCGCCTTCCGGCTCGCCGGTGAGGCCGGGCTCCGCCGTACCGCTCACTCCTCCGAGCACGCGCCCGTCGCCGTCAACACGATCACCTGCCTCGACACGCTCGGGTGCGACCGGATCGACCACGGCTACTTCGTACTCGAGGACGACGAGGTCGTCGCCAGGGTCAGGGACGAGCAGATCCCGTTCACCGTCATCTCGACCACCTCGCGGCGGTCGTGGCGGCCGTGGCGGAGGGCGTCGATCGCGGCGATGCTCGAGGCCGGGCTCAACGTCATTCCCGCTTCCGACGACCCGGGGATGTTCCCGACGTCGCTGGCGAACGAGTATCGGATCCTCTCCGACCAGCTCGCCGTACCGGATGAGCGGTTGCGTGCGATGGCGCTGGCCGGGGTGGAGGCGTGTTGGCTGCCGGAGCCTGAGAAGGACGCGCTGCGCAAGCGCTTCGAAAGCGAACTCGCGAACATGGAGTGACCGGCATGCCGCCGAGCCGGTTGGCCGCGTTGGCCTTGGCCACCAGGGAGACCAGTGCGGCGATCCGGTCGTCGTCGTAGTGCTCGCGCACCTGGGCCCAGGTCTGGCCGGACACGCCGTGGTGGGCGGGAGCGGCGGTCGGAGACGCGTGAATCGTGGAGACCCCGCCCGAGGTCTCCACGATCATGCCGCGCTCACTACTTCGGAGTGTCCCCCAGGTCATCGACATAGCCGGTGGTCTCGAAGGTCTGCTGCAGCAGCGGCGTGGCAGTCCCAGCCTCGAGGACGTCGAGTTCCAGCCCCTTGCCGGTCTTGGGGTCGAAGATCAGACGGTAGGTGATCCTGCCGGGCTCGCCGGCGTCGTCCGGTCCGGTCGTGTCGAGGGCCACCCCGGTACGGCCGAGCGCGTCGGTCACTCCCGTCTGCGACTTCAGCCCGGACGCCGAGTCGGCCAGCACCTGATAAAGAGCGGCCCGGGTTCCCGGCGTGATCGGCGCGGTCAGCAGATCGGCGCCCGTCTGCCACATGTAGTCGGCGAGCTTCTTGTCATCCTTGGCGGAACTCTTGGCGTACAGGCTCTCCAGCCTGGTCTTGAGCCCCTGCTTGTCGGTCGGCAGCTCCGAGAGGTTCGACCAGGTCAGGCTGGGGTTGGCGATCGACACAACGCTGTTGGGCAGGTCTTCTTCAATGCGGCCGGAGGCGTCGTCGGACAGGCGCGGCGAACCGGCCCGCTTCCAGTTCGCCTCGTCGGCCGGAGTCGCGAACGAGACCTTCACGTCCTGGTTGGGCACCCGGCGACCGTCCGTGCCATTGAGCGAGCGCCAGGTGTCCGTCGTCTCCGAAAGGCTCGCGGCGTACGGCAGTCGCGTGGTCTTCAGCTGATAAATCTTCTTGTCGAACTCCTTCATGGCGGCATTGAGCTCGTCGGGCTTGCCCTTCAGCTCCTCCTTCTTGGCTTCCTGCTCCTTGTGCAGCTTCTTGATCTCGGCCGCGTACTCGCCCGGGGCCACACGGACCAACTGGGCGGTGCGCACCCGGGAGTACCAGACGTTGCCGGAGCCGGCCGGCTCCTCGGCGGCCACCTTGGCCGCGGCCAGCAGAATGGTCCGGGTGTTTCCGATCTTCGTGCCGGTGGAGATCTCGACGTTTCCGGAGGTCACGCCGTCGGAAACGCTCGAACTCGCGCCGCTGGCGGTGACCGCGCTCGGCGAGGAGCCGCCTGAGACGACCTGGGGGACGATGATCGCGGCGGCGGCGAGCCCCGCCACGGCCATACCTGCGATCAGATAGAGGGGGCGACGCTGGGACATGAAGATCCTCCGGGTGTGCTGAGGGACGCGGGGCGTCTGGAATGCGCGGGCGAGATCCGCCGAGCGCCGCCGCCGATGCGCGTCCTCGGTGAGTGTGTCGGGACGCAGCGTGGCGATCACTTCGTTCACCGAGTCGTTGTCGTTCATGCCTGTTCCTGGAAGGTCAGCGGGGGGTGGGGCCGGAGCACGTCCGCGAGCCGGCGGCGTGCGCGGTGGAGCCGGACGTTGTACGTGCGGGCCGAGCAGCCCACGACCTCCGCCGCCTCCGCGGGCGTGAGGCCGTACCAACTGGCCAGGACGACCGCCTCGACGTCCTGCTCCCGCAGGCCGGCGAGTACGGCAAGCGCCTCCTGCCGGTTCGCCACGCGCTCGGCGACGTCTCCTTCGACGAACGTGCTCAGCTGGGCGAGCCGGACGACCAGTTCGTCACTGTGGAACCGCTTGACGCGCTGATTGCGCAGCAGGTTCCTGGTGACGCCGAGCAACCACGGCAACGGTGGCTCGGGTAGATCGTCCAAACGCCGCCAGGCGACCAGGAACGTCTCGCTGACCAAGTCCTCCGCCAGGGCCGACTCGGCACGCAGCAGGGCATAACCCAGCACGTTCCGATAGTGCCGGTCATAGAGGTTGGTGAATCGTTCTTCGGGATCGTCCACGCTTAGAACTGTTCCGAGGGCCCATCTGGATTACCGGCGTCCCGGAAAAGCTCACCGGCACTTCTATCGTTGCAGGTACGCCGCTTTGTGTCGCAGCGGGCCGTTCGGCGCGATCGTCGGCTTCCGGGAAGAGCAGGATCGATTCACCTTCGACGACGCCGCTGCGGCGCAGGCCCTGGCTCTGACACGTGGCAGACGCATGATGTCCTCCAGGGAAGGATCAGACGGGCGGCGCCACGAACACGCCGCGGTCAGGTCGGCGTGGGTACCGGCCGGGCCGCCGCCCGCGCGATGCGTGCCTTGACGTCGTGGAAGTGCAGCCGCATCGCCTCCCGGGCGGCCTCGGCGTCCCGGGCGCGAAGCGCCGCCACGATCCGGCGGTGGTTGACGACGATCTCCGCGGTCCGCTCCTCCGGCGGGCCGAGCGTCGGCTCGACCTCGTGGTAGACGTCCCAGAACAGGCCGATCAGCTGCAGCACCAGCTCGTTGCCGCACGACTCGTACAGCAGCGCGTGGAACGCCCGATCGGCTTCCCGGTCCCGATCCATGCCAGTGACCAGGGCGTCCAACGCGGCGAGCCGGGGGGCGCTGGTGCTCTGGGCCACCTGGCTGATCAGCCCGGTTTCGAGCAGTTCGCGGACCTCGACCAGATCGTGCAGCGCGCGGATCCCGCCGCCCGGCCCCGAACGCACCTGGAAGGCGAGCGACGGGGTCAGTACGTCGAGCGACGCGTGCCCGACGAACGTCCCATGTCCGTGCCGGATCTCGACGATGCCCAACGCCCGCAGGGCCCGCACGGCCTCGCGGACGCTGTTGCGGCTCACCCCGAGCAGATCCATCAACTGCACTTCGGTCGGCATCGGTGACCCGGGGGCCAGTCCGCGCTCGTGGATCAGGGCGACGATGCGCTCCTGAAGCGACGCGCCGTCACGCGTGGGCATGCTGCCTCCAGGCTCGTCGAAGACCTTGTGTCAAAACTTCCCACCTCTCGGTCCCGGAAGGCCAGGCGGGGCAGGAAATTCTATGCCGACGACACGGATGGGCCACTGGACGGACGCGGCTTGTTCGCCGCTCGTTCCAAGACATAGGATGTCCTATGTGTGTCGATCGGATGGCGGGGCGTCGTGGAGACATTGACGTCTGGGACGCTTGGCGGCACCTGGGGTACGGTCCTGCTGCCCATCCGGGACGACGAGTCGATCGACTGGGCACGCCTTGAGGCGGCGCTGGACGTGCTCGGCGCCGTGGGGCTCGACGGCCTGTACGCGCACGGCACCGCGGGCGAGTTCCACACGCTCGGCGAGGACGAGTACGACCGCGTCAACGCGCTGCTGGCCGAGCAGTGCGAACGGCATCGGCTGCCGTTCCAGATCGGTGCCGGCCACATGAGCGCGCAGACCTGCCTGGCCCGGGTGGCCCGCGCGCGGGCGCTCCGGCCCGGTGCGATCCAGGTGACGCTGCCGGACTGGTCGCCGCTGTCGCGCGGCGAGGTGGTGCGCTTCCTGGCCCGCGTCGCGGCCGTCGCCGACCCGGTGCCGCTCGTGCTGTACAACCCGCCGCACGCCAAGACGCAGGTGCCGGCCGACCTGTATCCGGTGATCCGCCGCGAGGTTCCCGCGGTCATCGGGATCAAGGTGGCCGGCGGTGACGCGCGGTGGTACGCGGAGATGGAGCGCCACGCGGCCGGCCTCGCCGTCTTCGTCGCCGGCCACGACCTGGCGACCGGACGGCGACACGGTGCCGCCGGCTCCTACTCGAATATCGCCGCCCTCAGCCCGGCCGGCGCCATGGCATGGCAGCGGATGATGGTCGCGCAACCCGATGCCGCGCTCGATGTGGAGCAACGGATCCGCGAGTTCTTCGCCGCGCATGTCCAGCCGCTCCAGCGCGGCGGGTACGCCAACGCCGCGCTGGACAAGTTCCTGGCCCACCTCGGCGACTGGGCCGACATCGGCACTCGAGTCCGGTGGCCGTACGACTCGGTCGACGCCTCGCTCGCCGTACGGCTCAGGCCGCTGGCCCGGGCACAACTGCCCGAGCTCTTCCCCGGGGCGTAGCGGGCACCCACAGGACGTAGGACGTCCTTCGCTGTTATCCATGATCGGCATCCGGATGCCGTCAAGGCGTGGCGATGACGCCCGCCGGGGTCCTGCGAGCGCCATCGCCAAGCGGTTCGTGTCCCTTCAGCTGACGTGATCGAACGGCAGCCGCAGCCCGAGCTGACCGCCGATCGGGAGGTTCGACCGTCGGATCAGGTCCAGTTCGGTGCCGGTGAGGGCGCGCCGGTAGACGCGTACCTCGTCCAGCGTCCCGCGGAAGCGGTCCGCACCGTCCAGCCGCTGTCCGATGTGCATCCCCTCGAGCCCGAACTCCTTGCCGAGGGTCAGCGAACCGGCCGGCGCCGCAGCCGACGAGACCTGTACGCCGTCCACCAGGAGCCGGAGCTCACCATGTACCCGCTGGAGCGCCACGAAGTGCCACTGCCCGTCGTTGTACGCGCTCGGCGACTGTACGGTCACGTCGAACCGGTCGACGGAGAGGGTCGCCCGGATGCGGTTGCTGGCCGGTTCGGCCCGCAGCCACAGCGCCGGCGGGTTGGTGCCCCGGTCCACCCGGTGGAACCAGAGGATCGAGTGCGCGCCGGCCCGGTCCGAGTACCGGATCCAGGAGGTCAGCGTGAAGTCCTTCGCGCCGAGGTCGATGGAGTCGTTGAACGCCACCTCCACCCGGTCGTCCACCCGGTCCAGGGCCAGCCCGTCGCCGAACCGCCCGTCGGTGGTCTGCGCACCACCGCGGACATACGCCTGGTTGCGGTGCGGCGACTGGTCCGGCGTCGTCGGGCCGGGCGCCGGGGGTCCGGGGATGCCGGGCGGGGCGCTGTTCGGCGTTTCCAGGTACGCCTCGTTGAACCGCGCGAACCGGATCTGCTCGTACGGCGTGACGGTGCCGGCCTCGTACATCAGGGCCGCCTCGTCGCCGTCCAGACGCACCATGTCCGAGTACGCCGACGGCCCCCAGTAGAAGACCTTGCCCTCGTCCCAGGTCTCGAAGCGGCTTCCCTCGTCGGAGGACGACCGGATCCCCATCGCTTCCCGGGCGCCCGGGTGCATCGGCGCGGAGAAGAGGAGGCGCTCTTCGCTGAACCGCAGCAGCGACGCCTGGATGTCGGTCGTCGCCAGCGCCGGCATGGTGCGGAACGGCGCGTCCCACGTCGCGCCGCTGTCGCTGCTGGTCGCGTACGCCCGGCTGCCCTCGTCGGTGCCGCGCTCGCGGGCCGAGGCGTAGATCCGCCCGTCGGTGAGCTCGACGACGGTGACCTCCTGGGCGATGACCGTGCCGTCGTCGCGGGACGTCTCGGCGCCGATGTTCCAGGTCACCCCGCTGTCGTCGCTGTAGAGCAGGTGCGTGCCGTAGACGTGCTTGCCGACCCGGTCCCAGCCTTCGAAACTCGCCCCGACGACCAGCCGGCCGGCGTGCGGGCCGAGCTTGAGCTGGATGCCGTGCATCGGGCCGGTGGCGTACCAGAAGTTCCACTCCGGACGCTTGCCCTCAGTCATCTCCCTGGCGGCCGACCAGGTCGCCCCGTGGTCGTCACTGGACTGCACCCAGGGGTCGCGGTCACAGCCGTTCGGGCACGGCTCCGCACCGTTGTGGGTGCTCACCAGCACGACTCGCCCGGTACGTTCGTCAACGATCGGCACCGGGTTGCCGTGGGTCGTGCCGTTGCCCTCCGAGATCACCTGCAGTGGTCCCCAGGTCAGCCCGCCGTCGGCGGAACGGCGCAGCACGAGGTCGATGTCCTCGTCGTCGCCGCAGTCCTTCACCCGCCCCTCGGCGAATGCCAGGAGCATGCCGTTCGTGGCCCGCACCACGGCGGGGATCCGGAAGCAGCCGTATCCGAAGTCGCCCTGCTTGTAGAGCACCTGCTCGTCCACGAACGGTGCGGTGTCGCCGGCCTCGAAGGTCTCCGCCGGCGCCGCGGCCGCCGGCGCGCCGAACGCGCTGACGAGTAAGCCGGCGAGCACCATCACGGCGCACATCCAGCGGCGCAGGGAGCGCCCGGTACGGCCCTCCGGGGGATAACCATCGTGCATGTCCTCGTCCTTCCAGACAGGAGAAGGTAATGAGAGGACATCCTACGTCCAACGTAGGATGTTAAACAGATGGTGAACGTAGAATGTTCGCTGGAGGGCGAATGTGTTGCCGGCTTGTAACAGCGCGTCCGGTGCCAGAACCGGTGCAGGGCAGTTGACCTGGTCTTCTAGGCCCAGCTGTCGTGCTATCTGCCGGCGGTCCGGGTGTCCGGTTGGCTCGTCATGCTCGCTCGCGGTGCTGCCGCCGAGGAGATGGAGATCTTGGTGCTGCGGCATGAGGTGGGGGTGCCGCTTCGCCAGGTCGCCCGTCAGAAGGTGGACTGGGCCGATCGGGTGGCTGCTGTCCGCGCCGGCTCCCGTGAGCCGGGACGTGCCGACAGGACGATCGGGACGGGCGGCATGGGGCCTCTTTTGAAGACGGTGGAAGGGGTGAGAGCGATGGCGGGCATCGCTCTCACCAGATCCGTCAGAGACGCGGCGCGACGCTGCTGAACGTCGTGAGCGGGCCGGCGGCCCCCGCTTCGGAGGTCGCCCTGCTGATGGCCTGAGCCAGCACGGAGCCGTCGTTCGCATTGACCTCGGCCAGGTCCACGCTCACCGTCGTGGGCGAGGCCGCGGCACTCGCCATCCCCGCGCCGGTGATCACTCCGATGACGGCCGTCGCGGCCACCGTCGCCAACCGAATCGTCTTCTTCTCCACGAGGTCTCCCTGGGTCGATCTGCAGCAGGCTTGTCGCCTTGTCACCTTCAGGGTCAGACGGTCTGGTTAAGCGACGGTTGCCGTCCGACTGCGTGCGGCGGAAGCCACCGGTTGGGCTAGAGAAGATCGGCACGTGAGACACGACGGACTCGGCGGAAAACGGCCTGCCAGGCGGACGCCACGTCCTACGACGAGACGAACCAGGTCGCCGAGCAGGAAAAGGACGTCAACTACGCATGGAGGGGTCCCGCCTCCCGGGCTACTCCCAAGAGCTGACCACCTACCGCGGTGGGTCGCCTCGCCGTACGCCACGGGCCGGCGTGATGAGTTCATCGCCGGCGAAGGCGAGCCGGCCGGGCAGCCCGTGCGGGGATCGAGGGGGCCGGGCTCGCGCGCGGACCGGCGGCTTCATCGTTCGTCGGGGCAGCCTCCGGTGTGGTGGCTGCCCCGTGGCTGGGTGGGGAATCCGTTACCGCCGCTCGGCGACGCGGAACTGCAGGACGTCGGTGAATCGGCGGCCGTGGGAGTCGGTCGCGGTCACCATGGCGCTGTGCGCGCCCTCGGCGAGGTCGGCGGACAGCTCGAACCGCCAGAGGTGCATCGACGGGTCCGCGATGCCGCCGCCGTTGACCAGTTGCCGCGCTCCGGTGAGTTGCCGGGGGGTGCCGACGTAGTGGCCAGCGAAACATGGAATGAAGATGCCTGATTGCGCAATGATTTCGTATCTGCATCGCGGAGAACAGTGCCGATATCTGAGAAATCGATCTTTCCGAATCAACCACGTTCCGTTGTGCGGCACGCTCGGCCGACGTCGAGTCGACCCTGAACGTAATATCGCCCAACAACTGCGCAAACCGGAGGATATACGCCCTGCGGTGAGATAGCCGATCTTAATATTCGGATCCGCTGCGGCATTCCTCCCATCGGAAGGCGTCGGCAGATGACCAATACGAACGTGTCCGCGAATCCAGAATCCGGATCGACTGAGACTAATCGCACTACCCGAAAGACCGCCTTCGCCAGCATGGTGGGCACCACCATCGAGTACTACGACTTCGCCGTGTACGGCACCGCCGCCGCTCTGGTGTTCGGGCCGGCGTTCTTCCCGACGGGCAGCCCGGCGTCGTCGACCCTCGCCTCTTTCCTGTCCTTCACGGCCGCGTTCGTGGCTCGCCCGGTCGGCGTGGTGCTGTTCAGCACGATCGGCGACCGCTACGGGCGCAAACCCGGCCTGTTCTTTTCCCTGCTGCTCATGGGCTTCGCCACGGTGGGTGTCGGCCTGCTGCCGACCTACGAGTCGGTGGGCGTACTCGCCCCGGTGCTCCTGGTGGTGCTGCGACTCGTCCAGGGGGTGAGCATGGGCGGCGAGTGGGGAGGCGCTGTGCTGCTGGTCGCCGAGCACGCCCCGCCCCGCCGCCGGGCGGCCCTCGCCGCGATCCCGCAGATCGGGCCGCTCGCCGGGTTCCTGCTGTCGAGCGCGGTCGTCCTGCCGACCCTCGGCATCGTCGGAGCCGACGGCTTCCGTGAATACGGGTGGCGCGTTCCCTTCCTGCTCAGCCTGGTGCTCATCGTCGTCGGACTCTGGGTCCGGGCGACGGTGCACGAGTCGCCCCGTTTCGTCGAGAAGTCCAGCGAGCAGGCTCCGCCGCGCTTCCCCTTCTGGACGCTCATCCGCACCTACCCCGCACGCGTCGTCCTGGGGATCGGCGCCGCCACCGGCGGTTCGGCGATCTACTTCATGACGATCGTCTACAGCCTGTCCTACGGACCGGCGGCGCTCGGCATCTCGCAGACCACGATGCTGATCGCCGCCAGCGCCGGTGCCGCGGCCGCCGCGGCGATCACCATCCCGGCGGCCCGGCTGGCCGACCGTGTCGGCCGCCGGCCGGTGATGATCTGCGGAGCGGTGGCGACCAGCGTCTGGTCCGTGCCGATGTTCGGCGCGTTGTCGACCCGCAACGAAGTACTCATCACTGGCGCCTTCGTTGTCGGGCTGTGCGCGTTCATGCTGATGTTCGCACCGATGGCCGCGTACCTGCCGGAGTTGTTCCCCACCCGCCTCCGGTACAGCGGGGCGTCGACGACGTTCATCTTCGCCAACACGCTGGGCGGGGGGTCGGCGCCGCTCGTCGCCTCCTGGCTCAACTCCCATTGGCAGACACCCGTGGTGCTGGGGGTGTACACCGGAATACTCTGCCTGATCAGCCTGGCCTGCATCCTGGCCCTGCCGGAGACCCGGGACGTGGAGTTCAACGCCTGAGCGAAGGCACGCGACGTCCACGGCACCACCGGCGGGAGACGCGGGTGGTGCCGTTCGTCGCCGGCCGGCGACGAACGGGTCAACGGGTCCGGTAGACGTCCGGCCGCCGGTCACGCAGATAGGGCACCCTTGACCGAACGTCCTTGACCAGGGCCAGATCGACGTCGGCGACGACGACGGCGGGGCCCTGCCGCAGCGGGCCCTCGGCGATGACACGGCCGGTGGGGTCGACTGCGCAAGAGCCGCCGAACATGGTCATGGCATGGTTCCCGACGGTTTCCGGGCCGCCCCGGTTGCAGGCGAACGCGAACACGCCGCTCTCGGCCGCCCGGGTCCTGAGCTCCGCCTGGAACAACTCCTCGCGGTAGCCGTAGGAGACGACGGGGATGAACACCGCCTCGGCGCCGGCGAGGACGACGCTCCGCCAGGACTCGGGGAACGAGCGGTCGTAGCAGATCAGGGCCGCGATGCGCCCATGCCTGGTCGAGAAGGTGGTGAAGCCCTCCCCGGGGCGGAACCAGTGCTTCTCGTCGGTCGCCACGCCGTACGCGTCTATCCGCGGGATGTGCATCTTCCGCGCCGCGGGGAGCGTCCCTCCCTCTGACAGATCAGCTGGGACGAGGTCCCCGGACGGTCCAACGAGCGCGCAGCTGTCGTAGAACTCGCCGGTGTCCGCGCGCTCGAACAAAGGGGCGAAGATATGGCAGTCGTACTCTCGCGCGTACCCGGCCAGCCGATCGGTCGTCGGCCCCGGGATCGGCTCGGCGAGCCCGAAATGGCTGTCGTCCCGCGAACCACAGAAATACGGCGAAACGAACATCTCGGGCAGCAGCACGATGTCCGGCCGGTGCTCGGCAAGCGCCCCGTCCAGCAGGCCCAGGCACAGGCCGAGATTCGCCTGGACATCGAAGGAGGCGGGCGAACCCCAGCCCGCGGTCTGGACGAGCATGACCCTCGTACGGCCCGGCGACCGAGCCGGGCCGTCTGCGTGCCGGGCGGTCAAGGGCGCCGGCCGGTCGTGGGGAACCCCGTGCCGATCAGGCAGTTCCGGGTGACCAAGGCCATCAAGGACTCCTCGTCCAGCCCTTCCGAGCCGATCGGACGTTCGGGGATGACGATGTAGCGCACGTCGGCGGTGGAGTCCCACACCCGGACCTCGACGGACTCGGGGATGTCCAGGCCGAACTCGCCCAGCACGCCGCGCGGATCGTGCACGACACGGGACCGGTACGCCTCGGCCTTGTACCAGGGCGGCGGAGGGCCCATCAGTGTCAGCGGATAGCAGGAGCACAGGGTGCACACGATGACGTTGTGCTGCGTCGGCGAGTTGAAGACCGCCCGCAGGCGCATGTCCGACTGGTGGCCGCCCGAGAAACCGAGTTCCTGTACGGCGGTCGTCGCGTCATCCCGGAGCCGGTCGGCGAATCCGGCGTCGAGCCAGGCGCGCGCGACCACCCGGGAGCCGTTCTCCGGAGACGTCTTCGACAGAAACGCGTCGACTCGCTCGTCGACGGCGGCCGGGGTGGTGAGGCCGTGCCGTTCGGCGATCTCCAGCAGCCGGTTGACGCGTGCCTGCAAGGTGGCGTTCTTGTTGTGGCCGTGCTCGGGCGAGTGCTCTGCGCTCATGCGGGCTCCAGATAAAGCGAGTAGAGATCGACGTAGACGGAGTCGGACGGGTGACCGTCCGCTCCCCACAGGGCCTCGGCACGGAAGCACACCGTGAACAGCCGGTCCGTGCGGACCGGGCGGCCCGGCTCCGCCAGGTCGTCAGGAAGGCCGAACCGGCCGACGTAGCTTTCGATGCGCCCGCACCGGCCATGGACGTACCGGGGAGCCCGGTGGTGCCCGGCGGAGTTGGACACTTTCACCCGGACCCGATTCCCGACCGCGAAAGCATCGGATCGCCCGCTCATGACAGGCAATGCCGATCGAAAATGCCCTCAAGAGCAGTCAGCCAGCGCTCGTAATAGGGCAGGGAAAGGTACTGCTGAGGCGGAAGCGACTCGACCGCGTGCCGAAATTCGTCCAGGGTGAAAACACCCCGGTCCACCATTGCGAGAATGAGCATCATGCACTGGGCCTCCCAGACGGAATGGAACGGCTCGTCGTCGTCACCGCCGAACTGGACGGGGCCGAAACCTCGCATGCCTCCGACATCATTGATGTGGCTCATTGAATCCCCTGCCTTGATCGGTTGCCTCGACATGCCGGTCGGTGCCTGCCCGGCCGAAGCCGGTCAAGATGATCTTTCCGGTGGTGCTCTGCGTGCTCAGCCGCGTAGCGGCCTCCTCCGCGCGCGACAGCGGGAACACGGTCTCGACGATGGGCCGTACCGCCCCCTCTGTGACCAGGGGGAGCACCTTCTCCCGTAGCTCTGCGGTCAGCCTCGCCAACTCGTCCATCCGGCGGCCACGGAACGTGGTGCCGATGAGCTCCAGCCGGCGACTCGCCAGGATGTCCAGATCCACCGTCGTGCTCCCGCCGCCCAGGCGGCCGATCTGCACGATCCGGGCGCCGGATGCCGCCGCCGCGAGCGACCGTTCCAGCACGCTCCCGCCGAGGTGATCGAGCATGACGTCGAAGCCGTGCCCGCCGGTGGCGTCGTTGACGGCATCGGACGGCGACTCGGCAGAGGTGTCGATGACCCGATCCACCCCGAGCTCACGCAGCTGTGCCGCCTTGCCTGCGGATCGGGTGGTGGCGAGTACCAGTGACGCTCCGAGAGCCCGGGCGAGCTGGACGCCGACGAGACCCGCCCCGGTGGTGCCGCCGGTCACGAACACGACGTCGCCCACCCGCATCCGGCCCCGGATCGCCAGCGCGTCGTACTCGGTCGCCAGCGCGCTGGGCAGCGCGGCGGCCCGTGCCCAGCCCAGCCCGGCGGGGACCGGCAGCAGGATGCGGTGGTCGACGGCGAGCAGGTCCGCGCACGCGCCGCCGGCCATCGCCATCACCGCCTGGCCGCCCTCCACACCGTGTACCTCCGGGCCGACGGCACGGACCGTACCGGCCATGTCGAAGCCGACCCGGTCGAACGGAACGTTCCAGCTGGCGCTGGTGGGAAGGTACTTGCCCGCGCGCATGAGCAGATCGCCCCGGTTGAGACCGGCGGCCCGCACCTCCACCAGGACGTCCGCCGGACCGCAGGCCGGTTCCGGCCGATCCGCCAGAACCCAGGCCGAGTTTTCGCTCGCCGTCACCAGAGCGCGCACCCGCTCTCCTTTCCGCCGGATTTGTCCGGTTTGTCTTTCCAATTTACGAAATGATCGGTTGCATCGGAAGCCCCGCTGCCGGGTGTCACGACCGGGTGGTGAACCGCGGGCTGCGGCGATCTCGGAAGGCCGCGACGCCTTCCGCGAGGTCGATGTTCGGCGCCGTCGCCCAGTACTCGGCGAGGCCGGGGCCGACCCCGCCGCACGCCGCGGCGTCGATCATCTGCTTGGCGGCGAGCAGGCTGATCGGCGAGCGGGTCGCGACGGTGTCCGCGAGCCGCCGGGTGCGCGACGTCAGCTCGCCGGCCATGACGACCTCGCTCACCAGTCCCATGCGCAGTCCCGTCGCCGCGTCGACGAATTCGGCCGTGAAGAGCAGGTATCTGGCGACCGCGGGCCCCACCGCGCGGACGAGCCGGTCGACTGAGCTCGCCGGGTAGACCAGGCCGATCTTGGCGGGGGTGATGGCGATGCGCGAGCCCTCGGCGGCCACCCGCAGGTCGCAGGCGATGGCCAGCTGCGCGCCACCTCCCAGGCAGTAGCCGTCGATGGCGGCGATGGTCGGCTTCGGGAACGCGGCCAGCACCTCTTCGGCGGCGGTGAACTCCTCGCCGTACCGCTCGTCCTGGTCGGCGCGCGGCCACTCGGACAGGTCCATTCCCGCGCAGAAGTCGCCTTCCCCGGTGAGGACGAGCACGGAGACCGCGCCATCCTGGGCCAGCTCGCGAACCGAGCTCGTCAGCTGCCGCAGCATCGAGGACGTCAGCGCGTTGCGGTGCGCGGGGTTCACCATGGTGATGGTCGCCACTCCGGCGGCGACACCGACGGCTATGTGCGGGGAGATCGCGGGCACCGGCGTCACCCCGCCACTTCTCCGCAGCCGACGACCCGGCCGGCCCGCAGGCCGGCCACGTCCTCGGGCGTCAGGCCGATCTCGAGCAGGATCTCTTCGGTGTTCTGGCCCACCGTGCGGGGAGGGGCGTGCTTGACGGGCGTGGCCGTGCCGTCCACCCAGAACGGCCCACGGGTGAGGGGAACCGGTTTGCCGTCGCCGTCCACCACGGTCTGCACCATGCCCAGCGCGCGGACCTGAGGATCGGCGAAGACCTGGTCCATGGTGTGGATCGGCCCGCACGGCACGCCCGCGGCCCGGATGAGCGGTATCCACTCCGCCGCCCCGCGCCCGGAGAGTAGCCGCTCGATGTCCTGGTTGACGTCCTCGCGCAGGCGCAACCGGTTCCGGCTGGTGAGGTACTGCGGGCGCCGGGCCAGCTCCGGTTCGCCCAGCGCCTCGCACAGGTTCGCCCAGCCGGCCTCCGACCCGACCGCGATGTTGATCGGCGCGTCGGCCGTCCGGAACATGCCGTAGGGCGTGATGGTCGGATGGTCGTTGCCCGTCGGTTCCGCGACCTCGCCCAGACTGAGGAACCGCTGCGCCTGGAAGACCGTGACCGAGATCGCGGCCTCCAGCAGGGACGTCTGGACGTGCTGCCCGGACCCGTTCGCGCGCCGGGACGCCAGCCCCGCCGCGATTCCCAGCGCGGCATAGATGCCGGCCAGGGCGTCGACGATCGGCACGCCCATGCGCATCGGCGTCTGCTCGCCCGCTCCGGTGAGGGACATCAGCCCGGACATGCCCTGGGCGATCTGGTCCAGCCCCGGCGTCGTACGTTCGGGGCCTACCGGTCCGTAGCCGCTGATGCTCATCAGGATCAGCTCTGGGTGTCGTTCTCTCAGCTCGGCCGGGTCGACGATGGTCTCGAAGACGCCGGGGCGGAAGTTCTCCACGACCACGTCCGAACGGGCGATGAGGCGGTGCAGCAGTGCCAGCCCCTCGTCGGTGCGCAGATCGAGGGCCAGGCTCCGCTTCCCGCGGTTGACGGCGGCGAAGTAGAGGCTGGTGTCCTCGTCGAACGGCGGCCAGTTCCGGGCGGGGTCGCCGCCTCCGATGGACTCGACCTTGACGACGTCGGCGCCGAGATCGGCGAGCAGCGCCGTGCAGAGCGGACCGGCGAGCGCTCGGGTGAGGTCAAGGACGCGGACACCGTCCAGCAGTGGCTTCACAGGTGGCCTCTCTCTCAGTGGCGGGCTTCGCGGATCCTGTGAGCCCGAGTGGACCGCTATGCGGTCCGATGGTCTAGAATGCGGTCCAAGTATGCAACGGAACCCCCCCGGACCGTCAAGGAAGGCTGCGCGTGACGATTCAGAGTGCGAAGACGACGCTTCTGGTTCTGGAGGCGGTCTCGGAGCATCAGCCCGTGGGTCTCAGCGAACTGGCGCGCACGATGGAAATGTCCAAGACCACCGTGCAGAGATGCCTCGTCACCCTCGCGGAGGCCGGCTGGATCCGGGCCGTCGATCCTGACCGGCCGCGCTGGGTCCTCACCACGCGTGCCCTGACGATCGGGCGCCGGGTCGGCGAGCCGGGCAGCCTCAGGGTGATCGCCATGCCGCTGCTCAGCGCCCTTCAGGCGTACGCGAACGAGACGATCCATCTCATGGTTCCCGAGGCCCGGAACATGGTGCTCATCGAGAGGCTGGACACCTCGCACGAACTGCGCACGATCTCCCCACTCGGTGTCGCGGTGCCCATGCATGCGATCGCCAGCGGCAAGGCGGTTCTCGCGGCCATGGCGGACGACGCCGTCGAGGGCTACATCGCGCGCGGGCTGGAGCCGGTGACGCCGCGCACCGTCACGGATCCCCGGGCGCTGCGGGAGGAGATCACCAAGATCAGGCGAGACGGATACGCGGTGATCGAGGAGGAGTGGCAGTCCGGCGTCGTCGCCATAGCGGCCGCGATCGCACCTGGGCAGGGCCGTCCGATCGCGTCGATCTCCATCTCGGCGCCGGGAGTCAGGGTCACCCCCGACCTCTACGAGAACTACGGCGAGCACGTGCGCGAGACCGCCGAGCGGATCGCGGGGGAGTTGCGGCACCGGTAGGCCCGTGCGGGCTACCTTCGGCTGCGCAACCGCGCCTCCAGCCATCGTCCCGCCGCGAACAACCGCTCCTCGGACCGGGGGTTCCCGACGAGTTGCAGGCCAAGCGGCATCGACGCGTGATCGACGAGCCCGGGAACGGTCACCACCGGAAGTCCCATCGCCTGCCATGGCCGGCTCATCACCGCGTCACCGGTCGTTCGGCCGGGCGGGGCCGCCCCGGGCACGGCGGGCGCCAGCACGGCGTCGTACTCCGACAGCAACTCCAGCGCGCGAGCACGTTGCAGGGCGATGCCGCCGAGCGCGCGCTCGTACGCCCCCCGCGGTGTGCGCGCTCCCAGATCCAGCAGGTGCCGCAGGGACGCGCTCAGGTGCCGCCGCTCCGCCGGCTCGAACCGCAGGGCGCCGGCCGCTTCGAAGGTCAGCACGGTCGAATGCGCGCCGAGAAGGCTCTTGAGGTCCAGGTCAGCGGGCAGAGTGTCGACGCGCGCCCCCTGCCGCACCAGCAGGGAGACCACCCGTTCCAATTCCTCCTCGAACCCCGGATCCAGCACGGCCAGCTCCGAACATTTCGCCATCAGCAGGCGCGGCCGGGACATCTCCGGGAGAGCCGGCACCTGGCGAAGGCCGAGAAGGGCGGCCCGGACTACTTCGAGATCGGCCACGTCACGGGCGAGAATCCCGACGGAGTCGAGAGTCTCGCTGAGCGGCTCGATCCCGTCCATGGGAAACGCGCCCGGCGGCGCCACGTACCCGGCGATCCCGCAGAAGGCGGCGGGCCGGGTGATCGATCCGCCCGTCTGCGTGCCCAGGGCGAAGGGAACCATGCCGCTCGCCACGGCGGCGGCCGAACCGCTCGACGACCCGCCCGGCGTCCGGGCCTGATCGTGGGGATTGCGGGTGGGGCCCGGCTCGGAACAGGCGAACTCGGCGGTGACCGTCTTGCCGAGCACGATCATCCCCGCCGCCCGCAACCGGGTGACGACCCATGCATCGCCCCCGGCGATCCTGCCCGCACGCAGGACCGACCCGCACTCCGTCGGGAGACCCGCCACGTCGATCGTGTCCTTGACGCCCGCGGGGAGACCGTGCAGGAGGCCCGGGTCCGCCGCCTCGTCCAGACGGGCCGCCTCCCGCTCGGCTCCCTCGGCATCGACCCGGACCCAGGCGCGGATCTCCCCGTCCACGGCTGACACGCGGTCCAGGCTCTGGCGCACCAGGTGCGATGGCGACACACTCCCACCCGCCGTCGAGCGGGCCAGGTCACGCAGGGTCGGATACGAGGAGTGCATACGAGGCGACCTCTTCGGTTCGAATCGGCGATCAGCCTGTCGTCGATCGTGACAGTGCCGCGCAGCCGCCACGGCATCCCGGGAGAAGCGAGTGTACAACCGCCGATCCAGAGTGGTCCACCGGTCGGCCTGTCGGTCCGACCAGCGGACCGGTTTCCCTTGCTGTGCCGATTCGCGGCACGCCGGGTGCCGGGCATCCGGCGCGGTGTCTATACCGGAGTGGTGGCGAGATCCTCGCCAACGCTCCCCGACCACGGAGGTGTCCCATGCCCGCTCCCCGCCCAGCCAGGCGGTGCCCATGACCGTCGCCGCCCCGCCCACCGAGTCCCTGAGGGCCGCCGACGCCCTGGCGGAAGCCACCCGTACCGCGGTTCCCTGCGCACCTCTGAGAGGCATGTTCGCCGACGGCGACATCGCGGCGGCGTACGCCGTGCAGCGGGTGAACGTCGAGCGGGCGCTCGCGGACGGCCGGCGGGTGGTCGGACGCAAGATCGGCCTCACCTCACCGGCCGTCCAGCGGCAACTCGGCGTGGACCGGCCGGACTTCGGGACGCTGCTGTCCGACATGGCCGTGCCGCCGGGCGGGACGGTGTCCGCCGGCCGGCTGATCCAGCCGAAGGTGGAGGCGGAGGTCGCCCTCGTCCTCGGCGCCGGCCTGCCGTACGGCGACTGCACGATGGCGGACCTGCTGCGCGCGGTCGACTTCGCCCTGCCCGCCCTGGAGATCGTGGACAGCCGGATCGCGGACTGGGACATCACCATCGTGGACACGATCGCCGACAACGCGTCCTCCGGCCTGTTCGTACTGGGTGGTACCCCCGTGCCGCTGACCGCCGTGGACCTGCGAACCGTCACGATGACCCTCGCCCGGAACGGGGAAGAGATCTCCACGGGCACCGGCGCCGACTGTCTCGGCGGGCCGCTCAACGCGGCCCTGTGGCTCGCCTCCGTCCTCGCCGGGATGGGCGAACCGCTCCAGCGGGGCGACGTGGTGCTGACCGGCGCTCTCGGCCCGATGGCCGTCGCCTCTCCCGGCGACGTGTTCGAGGCCCGCATCTCCGGCCTCGGCCAGGTAGACGTGTGCTTCGCCGCGCAGGAAGGAGGAGCACGGTGAGGACCAAGGTCGCCGTCATCGGCTCGGGCAACATCGGAACCGATCTGATGATCAAGATAATCCGGCTGTCCGGCCGGTTGGAGATCGCCGCCATGGCCGGCATCGACCCTGAGTCGGACGGGCTGGCACGCGCCCGCCGGCTGAAGGTGGCCACCACCCACCAGGGCGTGGACGGGCTGGTCGCGATGGACGAGTTCGCCGACGTCGAGATCGTCTTCGACGCCACCTCGGCCGGCGCGCACCGCCGCCACGACGAGGTGTTGCGGGCGGTGGGTCGTACCGTGGTCGATCTGACCCCGGCGGCGCTCGGCCCGTACGTGGTGCCGCCGGTGAACCTGGACGCGCACCTGGACGCCCCGAACGTCAACATGGTCACGTGCGGGGGGCAGGCCACCATCCCGATCGTCGCGGCCGTCTCGGCGGTCACGCCGGTGCACTACGGAGAGATCGTCGCCTCCATCGCATCCCGTTCCGCAGGGCCGGGCACCCGGGCGAACATCGACGAGTTCACCGAGACCACATCCCTCGCCATCGAGCAGGTCGGCGGCGCCACCCGCGGCAAGGCCGTCATCGTGCTCAACCCGGCCGACCCTCCCCTGGTCATGCGCGACACCGTGTACTGCCTGACGCACGACTGCGACCAGGATGCGGTGACCGCCTCCGTGTCGGAGATGGTGGAGCGGGTCCGGGCCTACGTGCCCGGCTATCGGCTCAAGCAGGATGTGCAGTTCGACCGCGTCGCCCAGGAGGACCCGCTGCGTCGGCTGACGCCCGGCACGTCCGCCGCGCGGACGGTCACCCGGGTGTCGGTGTTCCTGGAAGTCGAGGGTGCCGCGCACTATCTGCCCGCCTACGCGGGAAATCTCGACATCATGACCTCAGCCGCGATGCGCACCGCTGAGCGCATCGCCGCACATCGCACCCCGAAGGCGATCTCCCGATGACCGAGACCGAGCCGCTGTACATCCAGGACGTGACCCTGCGGGACGGCATGCACGCCGTCCGGCACCGCTACACCGTCGAACAGGCCGCCGCGATTGCCGCGGCCCTGGACGCGGCCGGTGTCGCCGCCATCGAGATCGCCCACGGCGACGGCCTGTCGGGCTCCAGCGTCACCTACGGGGTCGGCTCCCACACCGACTGGGAGTGGATCGAGGCCGTCGTCGCCGCCGTCCGCGAGGCCGTCCCCACCACGCTGCTCCTGCCTGGCATCGGCACGCTCCGCGACCTCAGGCAGGCCCACGCCCTGGGCATCCGCTCGGTGCGCGTCGCCACCCACTGCACCGAGGCTGACATCTCCGCCCAGCACATCGCCGCCGCCCGCGAGCTCGGCATGGACGTGGCCGGGTTTCTGATGATGTCCCATATGGCGGAGCCGGCCGAACTCGCCCGCCAGGCCAAACTCATGGAGTCGTACGGCGCGCTCTGCGTTTACGTCACCGACTCAGGCGGGCGGCTGACCATGGACGGTGTCCGGGCCCGCGTCCGCGCCTTTCGCGACGTGCTCGACTCCGCGACCGAGACGGGTATCCACGCCCATCACAACCTGGCTCTGGGCGTGGCCAATACGGTGGTGGCCGTCGAGAACGGCGTGACCCGCGTCGACGCCTCCCTCGCGGGGATGGGCGCGGGAGCGGGTAACTGCCCCTTGGAGGCGTTCGTCGCCGTCGCGGACCTGACGGGCCTGCAGCACGGCTGCGACCTGTTCGCGCTCATGGACGCGGCCGACGACCTCGTCCGCCCGCTGCAGGACCGGCCGGTGCGGGTGGACCGGGAGACCCTCACCCTGGGTTACGCGGGGGTGTACTCCAGCTTCCTGCGCCATGCCGAGATCGCGGCCGCCCGGTACGGGGTGAACGCCCGCACCATCCTGGTGGAGGCAGGGCGGCGCGGCATGGTCGGCGGGCAGGAGGACATGCTCACCGATATCGCACTGGACCTCGCGGGCCACGACGTCCCGTCCTGATGGGAGCCACCGGATCAGCTGATCGGGCGGACCCGGTGCGATGTGGCCGCGATGGTCAGGCCGCCTTCGGGCCGCCAGGGCCGAACTGCGGGACCTGGGGCACGGTGGTGACCACGTGCATCAGGGCCTTGGGGGTGAGGGACTGCTGCGTGTGCACCGTGTCACCGGGGAACCGGACGAAGTCTCCCGCCGCCACCTCCACCTGCTCGCCCGCCGGGCCGATCCGCGCCCGGCCGCTGATCACGTACACGTGGTACAACGTGCCGGTCGGATGCGCGGGGATCTCTTCGGGCGGCCCGTCGTCCTTGACCAGCTCGATGAGCGCGGTGTGGACCCGGCCGGAACCATAGACCTGGTCGAGCAGGCGGGACGCCGCGCCGCCCTGCCTCTCCCACAGGCCGTCGCCCTCGCGCTGGATGTACACCGGCGTTCCCCACTCGGTCACCAGATGGCGGAGCGGAACGTCCAGCGCGTCGCCTACCGCCACAAGGGTTTCGACAGTGGGGTTGCCGATGCCCTGCTCCAGTTTCGAGAGCGTCTGTTTCGACAGCCCTGCTCTGCGCGCCAGTTCCCCCAGCGACAGTTGTCTCTCCTGCCGGAACCGCCGGAGGTTCCGTGCGACCAGAAGGTTCCCGTTCACCTAGGCCGTCACTTTCAATATCGAGGTCGTCATCTTGACGTGACAACGTCCGGATGAGCATTATGTCCACTATAGAGGCCGATCGGCACTCTATAAATGACACTGGAGGGGGTGCCGTGATGCCCGACAAGCCCCTGCGCCGCGACGAGCGCGCCGCCATAGACAAGGCGATGAGCCTGCTGGGTGCGTTCGGCGACCAGGCGTCCTCGGGAGTGGGCGTGAGCGAGCTGGCCCGGCGGACCGGGATGAGCAAGTCCACGGCCTTTCGCCTGCTCGGCATGCTGGAACGCAACGCGGTCGTGGAGCGGGTGGGCAGCGATTACCGGCTCGGCCTGCGGCTGTACGACCTGGGCACGCGTGTCTACGCGCCGCAGTCCGATCAGCTGCGCGACGCGTTGACGCCCTGCCTGATCGACCTCTACGAGCACACCCGCCAGACCGTCCATCTCGCGACGCTGCACGGCACCGAAGTCGTCTATTTGAGCAAGCTGTACGGCCATCGGCCACACCCGCCGACCCGAATCGGCAGCCGGGCGCCGGCCCACTGCACCGGTCTGGGCAAGGCGCTCCTCGCCTACGACGCCCAGGCCGTGGAGCGGGTCCTCGCCGGATCGTTGACCGCGCTGACCGAGCACAGTCTTTCCACGCCTGCGGCCCTGCAAGCAGAGCTGAAGCAGATCCGCGACGACGGGATCGCGTTCGACTTCGAGGAGTCGGTGCTCGGCCTCGCCTGCGTGGCCGTGCCGATCATGGGGCCCGGTGGGAGGGCGGTGGCAGCCCTGTCGGTGAGCGGGGCCGCGGGCCGGATGGACATCAGGGCACATGCCGCCTTGTTGCGCCGGGTCGGTCACACCGCGACCGCCGCGCTCGCGCGAGCACGGATCTCCGCGGCCGGCCGCGGCCGGCCCGCCGCGCTCGCCGGCGGCTACCCCGGCGCCGTCAGCCGGCGCGGTGAGATCCGGTCGAGCCTCGTCGAATGAGCGCCGGGTTTCGCCGTCGAAGCCCGGCCGACCCGCACCGGTGAACGCCGTGAACGGCGCACCGGTCCCTGGACCGCACACCACCCGCACAGCGGTTCGCGAACCGCTCCGACTCACCTGGGAAATCGAGACACATGCGCGTTCTGCCGCCGTCACCCATGCGCGACTTCATCACTCCCCCCGGCGAGATCTTCACGATCGCGCACCTCGGCATGCCGACAGTGGACATGTCCACGTGGTCGCTGAGCGTGGAGGGGCTCGTCGCCCATCCGATCCGGCTGAATCTGGAGGAGTTACAGGCTCGCCCCGCGACCGAGAAGACGGTCTTCCACGAGTGTTTCGGGAACCCGCTGGAACCTCACGTTCCGGTGCGCCGGGTGGTCAACGTCACGTGGCTCGGCGTCCGTCTGGCGGAGCTGCTGGCCGAAGCGGCGCCGCGGCCGAGCGCCTCACATATCTGGTTCGAGGGCCTGGACACCGGTGACTTCGGCGAGCATGTGGGCATCCACTATCTCAAGGACCTCCCGCTGGACGTCGCCCGCCGGGACGTCCTGCTCGCCTACGGGATGAACGGCGCCCCGCTGGAACCCGCCCGCGGATACCCGTTGCGCAGCGTGGCGCAGGGGATGTTCGGCACCAACGCCGTCAAGTGGCTGAGGCGCGTCATCGTCGCCGACGCCAGGCCGGATCACCTGTTCACCACCGAGCTGTACAACCGTCTCGAGCCGGGACGGGACGAACCTGTGCCAGTCCGGGAGGTCGACGTCAACAGCGTCCTGGCCTACCCGCGCGGCGGGGCGGAGCTGCCCGCCGGGACGGTGGAGGTCACGGGCTGGGCATGGAGCACGACCGAGGTGGTCTCCGTCGAGATCTGCGTCGATGACGGCCCCTGGGAACGGGCGCAGCTGGCCCCGCGCGGTGACGATCCGGCCTGGCAGCGGTTCCACCAGCCGCGCCGGCTCGATCCCGGACGGCACCGGATCCGTTGCCGAGCCGCCGACGCGGCCGGGAGGGTGCAGCCGGAGGCTCCCACCCGCAATCGCGTCCAGGAGGTGCGGGTGCTGGTCCGCGAACCGTGAACCGGTCAGGTCTGCGGAACCTGATCGAGGTTCAGGTCCACGGCGGTCACCCAAGCGGGTTCGGCGACGAACAGCCGGATGCTCCCGGCGGCGACGTCCACCGTGACGACGTAGCGGAACCCCGCGCCCTGGGCCGCGTCGAAGAGGATGTCGTCGCCGACCGTGGCCCCGCACACGACACGCCGACACAGTGGGTCGGCCTGCTGGATCGCGCCGGCGAGTTCGCGCAGCAGGGCCCTCGCCGGTTCGCCGCCGGGCGGGCCGGCGGCGAACCTGACCTCGGTGTCGTGACCGCTCACCGGGTAGGCGTCGCGCAGCCGTCCGGCCGCGCATCGTTCCAGAAGCACCGGCATCCGGATGCCCCCGATCGTCACCAGCAGCCGCCCCGCCGTGCGTGACCAGCCATCCGCGGTGGTGGCGTGCCAGCGCGGCCCGAGGACCGGAATCGGTAGCGGTGGGATGCTCATACCGGTGCGCCATCCCGCTGTCGCCACGATCCCGCCGAGCGCGAAACCCTCCAGGCCCGCTCAAGCAGGATGGACGGGCGGCGATCTGACCTGGGGTCACTCACAGGTGGTCGCCCCCCGCCGCTGTGGCGAACCCGCGGACGCCGATCCCGCCGTCGGCCTGGATGGCCTGCCCGGTGATGGCGCCGCTCTGCGCACGGGAGGCGAGCAGCACGTACGGGCCGGTGAAGTCGGCCGGATCGACGCTGGAGCCGTCCAGTGGGATCGGCGGCCGTCTGCCCGCGGGCATGCGGTCGAAGGAGGCCGCGAGGGATCGGCCGCCGAGGGCCAGCGACTCCGGCCCGCGCAGGTCCGTCCGCATCCCGCCGCAGGCCACGCCGTTGACCCGCACCTTCGGCGCCAGCTCGTAGGCCAGCTCGCGCATCAGGCCGAGGCAGGCGTGCTTGCTCGCGGTGTAGAGCGGTCCGCCGCCGTTGACATAGAAGGATGCGTTGGACAGCGTCATCACTATGCTGCCCGTGGTCCGCACGAGTTCTCGCCAGGCGGCCTCGGCGGCCAGCAGGTAGCCCTTGACGTTGATCGCGAAGATCTCGTCGAAGCCGGCGTCGAGCTCCGCGACCGTCAGCCGGGTGAGTTGCCGCTGGTAGTCCCAGATGCCGGCGTTCGCCACCAGCGTGTCCAGTCGACCGAACCTGGTCACCGCCTCGCCGACGGCCCGGTGTAGATCCTCGCTCGAACGGACGTCGCCCGCCACGGCATGCGCTCGGGCGGGATCGCCGCAGGCCGCGACGACGGCCGCCAACCGATCCGGGTCGCGGTCCAGTACGACGACGCGGGCGCCCTCCTGAACGAAGCGTCGGGCGACGGCGGCGCCGATCCCGGAACCGCCACCGGTGATCAGGGCGACATCGCCTGCCAGCCAGCCCGCGTTCATGCCGGAGCGCCGAGGAAGTCGGTCACGAGGCGCTCGAACTCCGCCTGCCGTTCCAGCTGGACCCAGTGCCCGCAGCGGCCGAACACGTGCAGCCGCACATCGGGGATCCGTGTGAGCATGAGCCAGGCGCCGTCGAGGGTGATCGTACGGTCGTCGCGGCCCCACAGCAGCAGCGTCGGTGCTTGAATCCCGTGGACGTCGCGCCAGAGGGGGTCCATGCCGCCCCGTCTGGCGAACGCGGCGTTGTACCGGTGGTAGAACTCGATATGGCTGTCGTCCAGGGACGCCTCGTAGCGCGCACGGATCGCGTCCGGGCCGAACCGCCTGGGGTCAGCGACCATCGCCTTGATGAAGTCGGCCATCTTCTGCTCGCTCGGCCCCGACCCGTTGTAGTAGCGCCACATCGCCTTCTGGCCCTCTGTGGGGGTCGGTCCGGTGGGCAGCCAGCCACCGCCCGGCGCCATCAGCACGAGCCGCAGCACCCGCTGAGGCTCGGCCAGTGCCATCGCGAGCGCCGCGGCGCCGCCGAGGCTGTTGCCGAGCAGGTGGAACTCCTCTACCTCCAGTGCGTCGAGCGCCTGGAACAGCGCATCGGCGGTGATCTGGGTGATGGACCGCTCGGCCAGGTCGGTCTCGGTCGGGCGGTAGCTGCCGCCGAAGCCCGGCTGGTCCAGGAGCAGGACGCGGAAGTGTTCGGCCAGTGCCGGCAGGTTCTGGTGGAAGTTGCCGGTGCCGGACGCGCCGGGGCCGCCGCCGTGCAGCATCACCAGCGCGGGGCCCGCGCCCGACTCGGTGACGGAGATGGTCCCGAGCGTGGTCCGCACGCTGTGGCGTACCGGCTCGGCGGTGGACGTCATGATCGGTTCCTCCGGGGATGGTCTCGGGTCAGAAGAAGACGCTGATGTTCTTGGACAGCAGGACGTTCTGGTCGAGCAGGATGGTGCGCCGGGCGATCTGGAGCCGCCCGCCGCCGGTGCGCCGCAGCACGTCGACCCGCCCACCGGCGTACACGTTCTCCTCGCGTTCCAGCCGGTTGCGGTAGATGAGGAACGCCGACCGGGCGACATACTCCGCCGGCTCCTGCCGGGGGTCGGCGTGCCGGACGGTGACGTTGGCGATCAGGTGCCGGGTCCGCGAGGGCGGATCCTCCGCCCAGGCCATCCCGGAGTCGAATCGGCGGATCCGCCACGCGAGGCTCTCCTTGGTCTCGTCGTAGAAGGCGGCCTCGCCCGGGGCGGCCACCGACAGCGCCTGCTGCCGCCGCAGCCGGTTGCTGCGTGTCGGCATCCAGTAGTGCAGGTCGTCGGCGAGCAAGTCCAGCCAGTCGGTCAGCCGGCCGTCGTCGAGCAACTCAGCCTCTTCGAAGTAGAACTGCTCCACTTCGAAGTGGGTCACCGCGTCGGCGCGCTCGCCCGCCTGCACGACGCCCTCATGTGCTGCGCTTTTCATGATCCCCATCCAGATTCTTGAGGGACGGCCGTTTCGTCCTGAGGTATCCGGGGTCGGCGCGACAGCCGACGCAGATCCACCGCTGGGTCCGCCAGCAGCCCGCGATCCACTTCGGCGTGCCGGTCGATCAACCGGCGGGCGGCCCGAACGGCGAGCGGCTGGTCCACCGCCACGGCGGACACGATCTGCGGGCCGCGCAGGCCGAAGGCGGCGAACGGGCCGTCGCCGGCCGCTCCCCGGAACACGATCTCCCCGGCGTCCGCCATGCTGCCGACGACCTCGACGTGCCGGCCGTACCGGTCCGTCCAGAACCAAGGCGCGGTGGCGGCCGGCTGCGGGGCGCCGAGAATGGTCGCGGCGGCCCGCAGAGCGTCGTGCTGGGCGGCCTCCCAGTGCTCGGCGCGCCGGCCGAGTCGGCCGTCCGGCAGACGAGGCCTCGCCGGATCACCCACAGCGAGCACCGCCGGGCTGGACGTCACCTGGCCCTGGTCGACGATGATGCCGCCGGACACCTCCAGTCCGGCGGTCTCGGCCAGCTCGGCCGCCGGAGTCATCCCGGTGCCCAGCACCACCGCGTCGAACTCTCGGGAGCCGCCGGTCAGACCGGCGAGAACCGTCCGGCCGGTGTCGCGCAGGTACGCCACGGCCTCGCGGAGCACGGTCATGCCCCGCGCCGCGTGCTGGTCGTGCAGCCATCCGGCGAGCCGGTCACCGACGGCGCCGGCCAGCGGCCGGGCATCCGGGTCGACCAGGCAGACCTCGCAGCCGAGCTCGACCGCGGTGGAGGTGACCTCCGCGCCGATGAGGCCCGCGCCCACAACGAGCAGCCGGACTCCGGGGCCGAGGGACGCACGCAGCCTGATCGCGTCGTTCACGGTGCGCAGCACGTGGACCCTCGGGCCGTCCGCTCCAGGGATCGGCGGGCGTGCGGCCCGGCCGCCGGTAGCGAGGACCACCCGGTCGGCGCCGATCACGCCGCCGTCGGCGAGCCGGACCGACGCCTCGCCGGGCAGCAGTCCCGCCACGCGGGAGTTCGTCAGCAACGTGATCCGTTGGTCGTCGTACCACGCGTCCGGTCGCAGGGCGATGAGCGGGAACCCGCCGGAAGCGCCGAGGAACCGCTTGCTCAGCGGCGGCCGGTCGTAGGGGTACTCGCCCTCGTCGATCAGAGTGAGCGCGCCGTCGTACCCGCCGGAGCGGAGCGCCGCGCAGGTGCTCACTCCGCCGATGCCGCCGCCGACCACGACGATCCTGCGCACCTGCCCGCTCACGGGACCGGCGCCATGTCCGGAAGCAACCAGATCTCGCCGTCACGCACCTCGACCTGGTGGCGGCGGATGTGGCGCGTGGCGGGCAGGCAGAGCGCCGCGCCGGTCCTGAGGCAGAACCTCGCGGCGTGCAGAGGGCACTCGACCTGGCCGTTCTCGATCCAGCCCTCGGCGAGCGAGGCCTCCTCGTGGGTGCAGGTGTCGTCCAGGGCGTAGAACTCGCCGTCGTCGTCGCGGAGGACGGCGATGTGGTCGGCGGTGCCGGTGACGGAACGGTCGACCTTGAGTCCTTCGCCCTCGGCGATGTCCTCGACCGGGGCGACCCTGATCGCTGGGCTCATGGCTGCTCCTCGTGCCAGGCAGGGGTGGTCATCAGTTCCTTCCAGCGGGCGTAGAAGGCCCGGCCGGCGGCGTCGCTGTACAGCTCGCTGGTCATCCCCGGGTAGCGGCCGTCGTCGCGCTCGGAGCCGATGCCCATCTGGTAGTTCAGCGGCACCCGGTTGGTGATGAACCCGCGGGAGATGGACTGCACCTCGCTCCAGTTCTCACCGTCGTCCTGCTCGAAGATGCCGCTGGGACCGAAAGTGCGCAGGTTGTACAGCCGCTGGGCCTCCTTGACCTCGGGAGGCATCGACCGGTCGAGCACGGTCCACGCCCATACCTCCATGCGATCGGGCCCTTTGGGGTGCCAGACCCGGATGCTGCCGTTGACGGGCAGGTACGAGAAGTTCGGGAACACGGTTGCGTGCCCGTTCGTCAGCGGTCCCTCGACTCGGGCATCGCCGAGCCGTTCCCGGAGCGCGCCGTAGTCGTACCAGTCGTGCACCGTCTGCGCGTCGAAGCGGTTCTTCGGGTGCACCGGAAAGCCGGCGCCGTGCCCGCGCGGGTCGACGTACTGGCGGCCGGTGCGGTGCACGATCTCGGTCTTGGGCCCCTTGGCCTTCGGTGCCAGCAGCTGCAGGGCTGAGGCGTGGCTCATGTTCACGTGGTACCAGTCGGTGGCGAACTGCTCCGCGGCCAGCTTCCAGTTGCCTTCCAGCACCCATTTGTGGATGCCGCCCACCACGACGGTGCCCTCGGGGTCGCGGTCCAGCATGGCGTCCATGTACCAGGTCATCTCGCCGAGCGCGGTGCGCAGCGGTGGCGCCTCGGAGTTCCAGGTGCCGAAGATCAGGCCGTGGTAGCTGTCGATTCCGGGCACCTCGACGAGGCCCCACTGCCCGGTCTCGAAGTCGCCGGGGTAACCGTCCCTGTTGGGGACGCTGACCAGCTTTCCCGCAAGGTCGTACGACCAGCCGTGATACGTGCAGGTGAAGTTGCGGGTGGTGCCGAAATCGGCGCGGCAGACCCGGGCGCCCCGGTGCCGGCACGAGTTGAGGAAGGCGCGGATCGTGTTCGTCCGGTCCCGGGTGACGATTACCGGGTCCTCACCCATGTACGTGGTGAAGAAGTCGCCCGGCTTGGCGAACTGGTCCTCGTGCGCGAGGAACAGCCAGCTGGGCGCGAAGACCCGGCGCAGTTCCTGGCGGTAGATCCGCTCGTCGGTGAAGATCGCCCGATCGACGAGCCCGGCCTCGGTGTCGACGAGCCCGCCGACATCGATACCGGGTTCGAGGCCGGCGGGCCGGTGCAGCGCGCCACGCCGGGTGACCGTCGCCCGGCTCCGGCGGGGCTCGGGCTCCGAGCGGGCGGCGGGATCGGAAGGCACTGCCGCTCCGGGGCCGGTACGTGAATCGGTCATGTCGCCACGACACCAGTACCGGCGCGCGGGCCGCCACGCCGCGTGCTACTGGGCGGCACATCTGGTGGGAAGGGCTGGGTGGCCAGAGGATCGTGAAGGCATGCTCGCCGCCGTCGCCGTTGCGCAGAACCCCGCCCACCCCTTGTCCGGGCTCGTCTTGGACGATGTCCCCCTGCCGGACAGACCGGACGGCTGGGCTCTGGTCCGGGTCGTCTCATCGTCGCTCAACATGCACGACCTGTGGACACTGCTCGGGGTCGGGCATCCGCCGGAGCGGCTGCCGATCACGCTGGGCTGCGACGCGGCCGGCATCGACGAGAACGGAAACGAGGTCATCGTCCATCCGGTGCTCGGCGACCCAGACGCCGGAGGCGGCGACGAGACGCTCGACCCGGACCGGGCGCTGCTGTCGGAGCGTCACGACGGCGCGTTCGCCGAGTACCTCGCCGTTCCTCGGCGCAACCTGGTGCCGAAACCCTCCTGGCTGACGTTCGATGAGGCGGCCTGCCTGCCGGTGGCGTGGACCACCGCCTACCGGATGCTTTTCACCCAGGCCCGGATCACCGCTGGTGACAGGGTGCTGGTGCAGGGCGCCGGGGGCGGTGTGGCGTCGGCCGCGATCCACCTGGCCGCGGCCGCCGGCGCCGTGGTGTACGCGACCAGCCGCGACGCGGGCAAGCGCGCTGCGGCGGTGCGGTGGGGGGCACGCGATGCGCTGCCGACCGGCGAACGCCTGCCGGAGAAGGTCGACGTCGTCATCGAGACCGTCGGCGCGGCGACCTGGTCGCACTCGCTGAAGTCCCTCCGGTCGGGAGGCACCGTTGTGGTAGCCGGCGCGACCAGCGGGCCGAACCCGCCCGCTGACCTTGGCCGCATCTTCTACCTGCAGCAACGCATTCTCGGTTCGACCGGCTGCACCCGCGGCGAACTCGTCGCGATGCTGCGGATGATGGAGGCCACCGGCCTGCGCCCTGTCATCGATCAGTGCCTCCCGCTCGATCGGATCCACGCCGGCTTCCAGCTGATGATCGACCGCAAGATCACCGGAAAGATCGTTGTCAATCCGCCGACCAACCAATAAAGGGGCAATTCATGCCGGTGGCACTCGTCGGTCTGTCGCACTCGCCACTGATCGGCTCCAACCAGCCCGCGCCCGAGGTCGTCGAAACCGTGGACCAGGCGGTCGACGACGCCCGCTCCTTCGTGCGGGACTTCGACCCCGACCTGGTGGTGCTCTACGCACCCGACCACTACAACGGCTTCTTCTACGAGAAGATGCCGCCGTTCTGTCTTGGCACGGCGGCCCGAGCGGTCGGCGACTTCGGCTCGGCCGCGGGCGAGATCTCCGTCGACGCCGACGCGGCCGGGCACATCGCCGCACGTGTCCTCGACGCCGGAATCGACCTGACGATCTCGGCCAGGATGCGGGTGGACCACGGCTTCGCGCAACCGCTGGAGATGCTGTTCGGCGGGATCGGGGTCGTGCCCGTCGTTCCGGTCTTCGTCAACGGCGTCGCCGCTCCGTTCGGGCCGGTCAGCCGGGTCCGCGCGCTCGGCTCGGCGATCGGTACGACTGCGGCTGCGCTCGGCCGGCGAGTACTGTTCGTCGCGTCGGGCGGGCTGTCGCATGACCCACCGGTGCCGGTGCTGGCGGGCGCGCCGCCACGGGTCGCCGACGCGCTGACCGACGGCGTCGAACCGACGCGGGAGCAGCGCGCCCGCAGCGAGCAGCGCGTTCTGCGGGCCGGAATCGAGTACGCCGCCGGGTCGACGGCGAGGACACCGATCAATCCCGCATGGGATGAGCTGGTGCTCGACACCTTCAAGTCGGGCCGGCTCAGTGACATCGACGCCTGGAGCAACGACTGGTTCGAGCGGGAGGGCGGCGGCTCGTCACACGAAGTGCGTACCTGGATCGCCGCGTACGCCTCGCTTGCCGCGTCCGGCCCGTACCGGATGCGGTCCCGGTTCTACCGCGCCATTCCGGAATGGATCGCCGGATTCGCCGTCACGACCGCACTCCCGGTGGCCGGCTGAGCATAGGCCCGATCACCCTGTCGGCTGGTACGCATCCTCCCTGAGAGAAGTCTGGTGCTGGACGGGCAGGGATAGTCATGTGACGAATCGTGAGGTATATGCATGTAGAGAATGAATGATGCAAAAGCGACAGTAGGCGTAACACTGGACGCCGAGGGCCCGGCGTTCATCGGCCGGGCCGGCGCCATGGCGACGGTGGTCGACGCGCTCGAACGGCCCGCCGCGCTCATCCTGATCGAGGGCGAGGCGGGTATCGGCAAGTCCCGCCTGGTCGACGAATGTATGGCCACTCCCGCACTGTGTGGCCTGCAGGTGCTGATGGCGGTGTGCCCGGATCTGCGGGAGCCCTTTCCGCTCGGCGCCGTGGTCGATGGACTGCGGCTCTTCCACGATCGGCTGGGCGCGCTCGAGCTGAGCCCGCTGGCCGGAGCGCTACGACCACTGTTCCCGGAGTGGAGCGCGCTGCTGCCGCCTGCGCTGGAGTCGCTCGCCGATCCGCAGGAGACTCGCCACCGGCTGTTTCGCGCACTCACCGAACTGATCGATGCCCTGGGCATCGACGTGCTGGTCGTCGAGGACGCGCACTGGGCGGACGCGGCGACCCTCGACTGGCTGCTCATGCTCTGCGCGTCGGGCGGCGGGAGACGCTCGATCGTGGCGACCTACCGACCGGTGGACGTCAGCGAACGATCCCCGCTGTTGCGCCTGACCTCGCGGCTGCCGAGGAAGATGACGCAGGAACGCGTCTCCCTGGAACCCCTGGACGTGCCGCAGACCCGAGCGTTCGTGGCGTCGATGTTCTCGGACACGGAGGTATCTGAGAAGTTCGCGGCGTTCTTGCGCGAGCACACTGGCGGCATCCCGCTGGCCGTGGAGGAGACCGTCCGGCTGCTGCGCGATCGGCGCGACATCTTCAAAACCGAGACCGGGTGGCGGCGGCGGCTCATGGCGGAGTTGCAGGTGCCGCCCACGGTGCGGGACTCGGTGCTGGAGCGCGCCGCCAGATTCTCCCCGGCCACCCGGGCGGTGCTGCAGGCGGCCGCGGTCCTGGAGGCGCCTGCGGACGAGTACCTGATCGCCGCCGTGGCCGATCTGGACGAGCACGCCACCCGCGACAGCCTGGCCGAGGCCCTGGCGAGCGGGCTGATGCGGGAGACCGCCCGCGGCGCCTTCGCCTTCCGCCACGTCCTGGCCTCGCGCGCGGTGGCGGACGCGATCCCGGTCCCGACCCGGCGCCTGCTGCACCGGCGAGCGGCCGTGTCGCTCCGCGACAGGGAACACCCTCCGGCGGTACGGCTCTGCCGCCACTTCCGGGAGGCGGGCGACGTGGGGGAGTGGTGCCGCTACGCCGAGGCCAGCGCCGAACTGGCCCTGGAGTCGGGTGACGACCAGACCGGCGTGGCCCTGCTCCACGAACTGCTGACCATGGCCGACCATCCCGTCGACCGGCGGGTACGGCTGGCGCAGAAGCTGGGCCAGGCCGCGACGCTGACCGCCGAACCGCTGTTCGGGCTGGGCGAGTTGGTCCGCGAAGCGCTGGAGCACGTGCTCGCCGACCCCGACCTGCCACAGGGCGACCGCGGGGAGATCAGGCTACGTCTGGGGCAGGTGGTCCTGCACCTCGGCAGGTTCGAGGACGGCGCGGCCCACGTGGAGGCAGCCGTGTCCGACCTGGAGTCTCGCCCCGCCCTGGCCGTGCAGGGCATGTTCATCCTCGCGACGCCCTTCAACGCGGCATGGCCGGCGGCACGGCACCTGGCCTGGGTGGATCGTGCCGTGGCGCTGCTCCCGTACCTTCAGGCTCCGGTGGAGCGCCAGGTCTTCCTCACCGGCCATGTCATGTCGCTGCTCCTGCTCGGAGAGGGCGAGGGGTGGCGGGTGGCGGAGACCATCCCGCGGACGGCGGAGAGCCAACTGGAGCGCCGGGGGATCGTCAGGACACGGCTGATCGTGGCCCAGTCCGCCCTGCTCTGGGGGCGATACCCGGAGGCCCGCGCCGGCTTGGCCGCCGTGGGCGCCATGGTGGAGGACATCGGCTACCGGCGGGTCGCCGACACCGTGCGGATCGGCCAGGCCCGGCTGGCCTGGCACGCCGGCGACTGGCAGGGGTTGGATGAGATCGTCGAGGATCTGGCCACCTCGGAGTCGGCCGACGCGGCGACCCGCCTGGAAGCCAGGACCATCCAGGGGCAGCTCGATCTCGCGTCGGGGGCGCGGCCGCGGGCCGAGCGCCGCCTCGGCCTGGTGCTGGAAGCCAACGGGCCACGCGGCAGCGCGGATCCTTTCGTGTTACCCAACGCCGCCCTGGCCAGGATCGCACTGTCCGGGGGCGACCACGAGGGCGCGATCGAGCTCACCGAGCCGATCATAGGCATGATCGACCGCAAGGGGGTGTGGCTGTGGGCCACCGACCTCATGCCGGTCCACGTCAACGCTCTCATCGCCGCCGGCCGGACGGGCGAGGCCCGCGCGCTCGTCAACACCTTCGCCGACGGGCTGGCCGGTCGGGACACCCCAGGTCCCGCCGCGTCTCTGGCCACCTGCCTGGCGATCGTCGCCGAGGCCGAAGGCCGGGACGCGGAAGCGCTCTTCGCCGCGGCCGCGCGAGCGTGGGCGGCCCTGCCCCAGCCGTATGACGAGCTCCTGACGCTGGAGCGGCAGGGGAGATTCCTGCTCGGCTCGGGAGCGGGCGAGCGAGGGCTGGCGGTGCTGTCGGACGCGCAGCGGCGGCTGCAGGACCTCGGCGCCCGCTGGGACGCCGACCGGGTGGCCCATCTCCTTCGCGGGCACGGCGTGGAGGTGTCCCGCCCGTGGCGGGGCGGCCGCAAGGGGTACGGCGACCGGCTGTCGCCCCGAGAGCTGGAGATCGTGAACCTGCTCGCCCTCGGCTGGACCAACAAGAGGATCGCGGAGAGCCTGCAGCTGTCGCCGCGGACGGTGGAGCGGCACCTGAGCGCGGCCATGCGCAAGGTCGGCGTGGCCTCGCGCACCGCACTGGTCGTGGCGGTCGCCCCCGCCGGCCTGCCGAACGCCGTGCCCGACCAGGAACCGACGTAGGCGGGTCCCGACCGACACGTAGGTTCCCGCGGCATTAAATGGGTGATTTGCCGACTCGCGGCGGTGACCGTGCCGAGCTGATCATGATCTTCATGAAAGGTGATCAGCAAGAGCAGGAACCACCGGTGGAAGAGCCTGAGGAGACTTCCCCGGATGAAGTGCCGCTCGTAGACGAGCACGAACCGCTGTAACCACCGCGCGGATCCTTACCCCCCACGTTCGCGTGCCAGGCGTCGTCCGACGCATGGCACGCGGCAGAAAGCCGGGAATCCATGAGATTTCTCAGAGATCGGGCGACCGCGGTCGGTGCGGCGCTGGCCCTGACGATAGCCGCGGGAGGCGGTACGGCCGGCTCGGCCGCCGCCTCCCCCACCCCTCCGGACATCCAGCACGGTTCACCCCAGACCGCCCGAGCAGACCCGAGCACCACGGGAAACCAGAGCGCCCCGGATAAGACGACGACGTCCACGGTGACGCTGCTCACCGGTGACCGGTTCCGGGTCGAGACCGCGGAGGACGGCACCCAGCAGGTCAACCTGCTCCCGGACGGGCAGGACGCCGCCGGCGGCACGTTCTCCCAGTTCACCCTCGGCCGCGACACCTATGTGGTGCCCTCGGAGGCGGTGCCGTACCTCGGCAAGACGATCGACATGCGCCTGTTCAACGTCAGCTACCTGGTGCGGGCGAAGCTGGACGACGAGCGCAGCAAGACCCTGCCGGTGAAGGTGACAGCGACCAAGGCCAAGGCGGAGGGGCTGCCCGCGACCAGCGTCGCCTCCGCGACCAGCGGGATCGCCAAGGCGAAGGTGACCAAGAAGGACGCCGACGGCTTCGGCCGGCTGCTGGCCAAGCAGTGGCGCGGCGCCTCGTCGGACAGCGCCACGATCGGCACCCTGCCGGGGGTGGAGCGGATCGAGCTCGCCGTGCCCAAGGGCGCGCCGGAGGCTCCCGCCGCGCCGCTGGGGACGAGCACCGCCAAGGCGGCGAGCAAGGGAGTGCGCTTCCACCGGTTGACCGTCGACGCGATCGGCCGCGACGGCAAGCCGGGAGTGATGCTCGGGGCCGTGACCAACGTCGCCGACGGGCAACTGGCCAATTTCGGCTTCACCTACCCAGGGCAAGGAAAGAAGTCGTTCATGGTGCCGGCCGGCACCTACAACATCATGGCCAGCGTCCTCACCGGCCCGGCCGACGACCTCACCTCGCAGATGGCGCTGGTGACGAAGCCGGAGGTGCGCGTCGGCTCCGACACCACGGTCACTCTGGACGCGCGCGGCGCCGTGCCGTACCAGGCGAATCTGGAAACCCCGCCGCAGCGGGACCTGCAGCGGCTCGACGCCTTCACCTTCCTGCGCACCAGCGCCGCAGGCGACCAGACCGGAGTGGCGCCGTCCGGCCTGCTCTTCGGTCTCCTCTGGAAGACGATCTCCTACCCGCCGAACGGGAACCCCGGCCTGTTCGCCACCCCGACCCAGCCGGTCACGAAGGGCCGCTTCGACTTCATGGCGATGACGTCGCTGGCCGAGGGCGCGGTCTCCGGCCCCGAGATGGGCTCCACCTACGAACTGCTCTTCCCGTACGGCGGTGCGGTCCCCGCCTCGATGACGCACACCGTCAAGGCGTCGGACCTGACCACGGTGCGTTCGGCCCTGCACGACGCGCCGTCGGACGATCCTTCGCCCAGCCCGCTCAACCGGCACAACTACGCGTTCCTGCCGTGGGGCTGGACCGATTTCGGCTACGGCGGCCAACCGGTCAACGGCGAGCGCACCGACTACCTCTACAGCAGCCGCCCCGATCAGGTGATCTGGCAGAGCATCATGGGCCCCGACCGCGGCGAGCGGATCCACGGCCCGCGCAGGAAGATCCAGCCGGGACAGGTGATCAGGGAGGAGTGGAACCGGGGGCCCGACGTGCCGTCGGCCGCCGCCACCTACGTCATGCGGGCCCAGCACGGCATGCTCGGCACCCCGGACACGCAGGTGGGCGCCCCGCTGCGTCAGGTCTGCGTCGCCTGCAGGCAGGGCGACCTGGGCATGGTCTACCTCCAGGGCTTCGGCGACTCCGACCCGCTGCACTTCACCGAATACGGGTGGACGTCGTCGAAGCTGGCCTTCTACCGGGACGGCAAGCCGGTCTTCGGCACGGGAGACCTAGGGGGGTACGACCCCACCCCCGAGACGCTTCCCCTGCTGTCTCGCCCGGCGGAGTACCGGCTGACGTGGACCACGGCCAACGAGAGCACCCCTGACTCGCCGGGCACCACGGACTGGACGTTCCGCTCCGGACCGCAGGACAGCGCGGCGACCCTGCCCGGCGACCTGCAGTGTGCGGACCCGTCGATGGCGTGCTCGTTCCTGCCGCTTCTGTTCGTGCACTGGGACCTGGCCCTGGACCACGAGTCACGGGCGAAGGCCGGGCAGCCGTTCGACCTGGGATTCCGGGTGTCGCGCCAGGAGTACCAGCCCGCGCCCGTCGAGGTGGCGGCCGCGGTCGAGGTGTCCTACGACGACGGGAAGACCTGGTCGGAGCCGAAGGCGGCCACGCGGAAGGCGGACGGCACGTTCACCGCGCCGATCACGCACCCCGGCTACGCCGAGGCGACCCGGTGGGTGTCGCTGCGCGTCAAGGCGCACGACGCCGGCGGCAGCACCGTCACGCAGACCAACATCCGCGCCTACCGGCTGACCGGCTGACCGGGAGATGACATGCGCACCAAACGGATCATGATGCTCACGGGCGTGGTGGCCGCCCTGCTCACCACGCTCGTGCCGGTTGCCCCGGCCGTCGCCGACGCGCCACCGCCGTCCACCCGGGCGATCTGCCCTGGGGACGCCGAAAAGGCGGCCTGCCTGCTGCGGGTGGCCACCGACAGCACCGGCCGCACTCTGCGCCCCGCCGAGGCCGCGAAGGTCACCTCGGGGCCGTTGACCGCCAAGGATCTGCAGGAGGCCTACCGGCTGCCCGTCGACCTCCTCGGCGGCGGCCAGACCATCGCCGTCGTCGTGCCGTACGACATCAGCTCGGCTGAGCAGGACCTGGCCGTCTTCCGGGAGACCAACGGCCTGCCCGCCTGCGACGAGGTCTTCACCTGCTTCAGGAAGGTCAACCAGCGCGGTGGAGAAACGCCGCCGCCCTCCAGCCCCAGCTACGCGGCGCACGCCGCGGCCGGTCTGGACATGGCCTCGGCGGCCTGCCCCAACTGCAGGCTGGTGCTGGTGCAGGCGGATGACACCTCCTTCGCCAACCTGGCCCTGGCCGTGGACCAGGCCGCCGCCCAGGGAGCGGACGCCATCGTCCCCATGTGGGGGGTCGCGGAGTTCGAGGACCAGGCCGCGCAGGCCGCTCACTTCAACCATCCGGGCGTCGCGATCACCGCGGCGGCGGGGGCCGGCTTCAACACCGACGGCCGCCAGCTGCTCCCTGCGGCCTACTCCTCGGTGATCGCGGTGGGCGGCACCGAGCTGTGGCGGGACCCGGCCGCCGAACGCGGCTGGAGTGAGACCGTCTGGCGGGACACCGGCTCGGGCTGTTCCCTCTACGAGGCGCGCCCGTCCTGGCAGCCGCGTGGCGACTGCGGGAGCCGGCGGACCGTGGCCGACGTGTCGTCCGTGGCCTCCTCCCAAACCCCGACCCAGATCTACAGCAGCGCTCTCGGCGGCTGGGCCGCGGCCTCGGGCACCCCGCTGGCGGCGGCGTTCATCGCCGGCGTGTACGGCCTGGCGGGCACCGACTCGGCCACGCCCGCGGGCAAGCGCCTGTACGGCGGCTCGCGGTACCTGTTCGACGTCACAGCCGGTGCCAACGGCAGCTGCGCCGGCAGCAACGTGTGCGCGGCGAACCGCGGCTACGACGGGCCCAGCGGCATGGGCACCCCCAACGGCACCGGCGCCTTCTAGGAGATCCCCATGCGAAGAACACGTCATCATCTACGCCGCGCGACGCTCGCGGCCGGGCTCACCGCCCTACTGAGCACGTTCGTCTCCACGGGCGCCCCCACCCCCGCCAGCGCGGGACTCGGCTGCACCCCGGCCTGGAGCATCATGCCCGCCGCGGCCGTCGACGCCGACATCGTCGACGTCAGCGTCATCGCACCCAACGACGTCAGGTTCACCGAGAACCTCTCCTTCGCCGGCATCCGTACGCTGCGCTGGGACGGCCGGTCGCTGATCGAGAACGGCCCGCAGATCGCGGTCCCCCCGCGGACCTCCACCGCGTTCGAGGCCGGTAACGCCTCGTTCGACTCGGCGGGAAGCGGCTGGGCGCACGTGCGGATGAACGGCTCCGCCAGGCCTGACGGAGCGCGCATGCTCGCCCGATGGGCAGGGGGCCGGTGGACGCTCACCCCGGGCGCGCCGGGCACCGATCCCACCTCGGGCGGGCCCAGGGCGGAGGACATCGCCTCTCTGGCACCGGATCTGGCGTGGGCGGTCGGCACCATCCACGGCACCGGATATCAGGCCTTCATCGAGCGCTGGGACGGCACGGAATGGACGATGGTCGACCATCCCGCCGCAGACCGCCCCACCACCAGTCTGAGCGCCCTGAAGGCGGTGTCGGCCACCGACGTCTGGGCGGTCGGCTTCTCCCGAAGCGACGGCGCCTACCACCCCCTGGTGCTGCACAACGACGGTACCGCCTGGACGGAGAGCCCGCTGCCGGACATCGGGCCGAGCGGGTACCTCAAATCGATCAGCGCGACCGGGCCCGACGACGTCTGGATCGGCGGGTTCACCGGTGACGAGTTCGAATCCGCGCCGCTCCTGCTGCACTGGGACGGGAAGAGCTGGAGCTCGATGCCCACTCCCGAGCCAGGACCCCACGGGACGGAGATCACCCGCCTGTACGCCGCGGCCCCCGGCGACCTCTGGGCCGTCGCCGTCGACACCCAGCAGAACAACGGGTTCCGGCTGACCCACTGGGACGGCACCACCTGGCAGGACGTCAAGCCCCAGGGAGCACAACCGTCGGAGTACGGATTCAACTTCTCCGACGTGGGCGGCAGCGGCCCCGACGACGTGTGGGTGGTGGGCACCTCCACCTTCACCGAACCCTCGGGCATCGACTACCCCTTCTTGCGGTCGCGACGGCTGATCGCCCACCTGAGCTGCGGGGGTAAGTGAGATGAGACTGGCACACATCGCGGCCGCGTGCGTCCTGACGCTGGTCACGGGGACGTTCGCCGCCACACCTGGTGCGGCACAGGCCGACCCGGCGCCTACCGCCGCACCCGCGCCGAAGCCGAAGATCGCCCAGGATCTGCTGGCGACCTTCGACAAGGCCGACACTGCGGACTTCTGGGTACGTCTGTCCGACAAGGCGGACATCTCCTCCGCGAAGAAGATCCAAAGCAGGACACCCCGTGGCCAGGAGGTCGTGGAACGGCTCCAGGCCACCGCCACCGACTCGCAGAAGCCGTTACGCGAGCTCCTGAAGGCCGAAGGGCTGAAGTCGACCGCGTTCTGGGCCACCAACGCGGTGTACGTCAAGGACGCCTCCGAGGCCGTCGCCCGGAAGATCGCCGGTATGAAGGGGGTCGAGGAGGTCCGCGCGCCGAAGACCTACGCGATCCCCGAACCGGTGCGGACCGAGGCCCTGTCCACCGCCGTCCAGGGCGTCGCGTGGGGGGTGAGCAACATCAACGCCGACGACGTGTGGGCCCAGACCGGCCGCCGCGGCGAGGACATCGTGGTCGCCAACGTCGACTCCGGGGTCCAGTTCGACCACCCCGCCCTGGTCAAGTCCTACCGGGGCAACAACGGCGACGGCACCTTCACCCACGACCACAACTGGATCGACCCGCTCGGCGACTGCTCCACCGCCGAACCGTGCGACGAACACGGGCACGGCACGCACACCATGGGCACCATGGCCGGCGACGACGGCGCGGGCAACCAGATCGGCGTCGCCCCCGGCGTGAAGTGGATCGCCGGCATCGGCTGCCCCGCGGGCTCCTGCCCAGAGGAAGCCCTGATCAAGTCGTCGCAGTGGATGCTCGCCCCCACCGACCTGTCCGGCCAGAACCCCGACGTGTCCAAGCGGCCGCACATCGTCAACAACTCCTGGGGCTCGGACCCCTCCAACGACCCCCTGTTCGAGGACATCCAGCTCGCCTGGGCAGCTTCGGGGATCATGGCCATCTGGGCCAACGGCAACAACGGCGCCGGGTGCCACACCTCCGGCGCCCCCGGTAGCCGTACCATCAACTACTCCGTCGGCGCCTACGACGCCAACAACAAGATCGCGAGCTTCTCCAGCCGCGGGAGCGGCCAGGACGGCGAGGTCAAGCCGGACATCTCCGCCCCCGGCGTCCGGGTGGTCTCCTCCCTGCCCGGCAGCACCTACTCCGCCTGGGACGGCACCTCCATGGCGGCACCGCACGTGGCCGGGGCGGTCGCGCTGCTGTGGTCGGCGCGCCCTGAGTACGCCCGCGACATCGACGGCACCCGGGTCCTGCTGGACCTGTCGGCGATCGACACCGACGACACCACCTGCGGAGGCACCGCCGCCAACAACAACGTGTACGGCGAGGGCCGCCTGGACGCGCTGGGCCTGGTCCAGGCCGGTTTGGTCGGCACCGCCACCCTGACGGGAACCGTCACCGACGCGAACACCAAGCAGCCCGTCGGCGGCGCCACCGTCACCGTCACCGGCCCGTTGACCCGCAGCTTCACCCTCGGCCTCGACGCCGCCTACGCCTTCACCCTCGTCGCCGGCGACTACCAGGTGAAGGTGACGGCCTTCGGCTACCAGCCCACGACCCAGACCGTCACCCTGACCAAGGAGAGCGCACTCACCCACGACGTGGCCCTGCCGCCCACCGTACGGATCAACCTGACCGGCACGGTCGCCGACGGCTCCGGCCTGGGCCGCCCGCTGGGCGCGAAGATCACCGCCGACGACGGCGCCGGCCACCGCTGGAGCACCGAGGCAGACCCCGACACCGGCGCCTACACCCTGCCCCTGCTCCCAGCGACGACCTACTCCCTCACCTACATCTCCACCGAACCCGGCTACGATCCGGCCACCCACCAGGTGATCATGGGCGACGCCGGCCAGCCCCTCGATGTAAATCTGACCGTCTCGCTCGCCTGCACCGCATCCGGCTACCAGGTCACCCGCGACGGCAGCAACCAGCCCTTCAACGGCACCGGAAAGCCCAAGGGCTGGACGGTCACCAACATCAACCTGGGGATCCCCAACTACGACTATCAGCCTGGCTGGGAGTTCTCCGACCCCGGCAAGCGGGGCAACCACACCGGGGGCGAGGGCGGCTTCGCGATCGTCGACTCCCTCAACTCCGGCAAGGGCCATATTCAGAACACCTACCTCACCAGCCCCGCCTACAACCTGACCGGCCGCACCAAGGCCACCCTGGAACTGGCCCACGACCTGAAACCGGCCATCAACTCCACCACCTCCGTGGACCTCAGCCTGGACGGCGGCCGCACCTGGAAGACGGTCTGGACCGCCAAGGGCTATCCCGGAGCCCCCGGGCCGGCCACGCAGGTCATTCCCGTTCCCCAGGCCTCCGGCCAGAGCGAAGTCAAGTTCCGCCTCCACTACCGGGGCCAGCACTCAGGCTGGTGGGCCGTCGACAACGCCTTCGTCGGCGACCGCACCTGCACCGTGGCCGCCTGATCCCCACCGGCACACACGACCGCCGCGACGGGCCAAGTCCCCGGCGCGGCGGTCGGCCTGTCGTCCGTGCCCGCGACAGTCCGTGCCCGCGACCAGGACACCCGATGAGGGCCTCTACTACTGGCCTAGAGGGTGAACCGGGCGGCGAATCCCAGCACGCCGGCCGCCGGCGTGAGGTCGATGGGCACCGCGCGGCCGGGCAGCGGGGAGCGTAGCTCGGTCGTCGGGTGGTAGCGGCGCATCAGATCCTCGGTCGGGTGGGGGACCAGCGTCTCGGGCGCGGCGACCAGCACCGTGCGCGCTCCGGGCCCCGGCACGTCCAGGGCCAGCACGCACGCGCGGGCCGCGTCGCGGGTCTCCAGGTAGGCCCACAGGCCCCGCGCGTGCAGGCCGGGGTCGGCGGCGCATCGATCGGCGAAGTCGCGCAGCCGCTCGTCGAACCCGCCGACGTAGGGCAGGCGCAGGGCGACCACGCTCATCCCGTGCCTGCGCGCCATCGTCTCCGCCGTCAGCTCGTCGACCAGTTTGGACAGCGCGTACGGGTCCTCGGCCTGCGACGGCAGGGCGGCGTCGACCGGGGCGTAGGCGGGATGCAGCTCCCTCGCGGCGAACGCCAGGCCGTCGGCCGCCTGGGAGGTCGCCACGCACGCCTGCCGGATTCCCGCCCGCCCCGCCTGTTCGAGCACGGTGAACGTGGACTGGGTGTTGACCGCGAACACCTTCCCGGCCGGCTCCCACTCGGGCGTCGGGATGGCGGCGAGGTGGATGACGGCATCGGCCCCCTTGAGAGCGGCGTCCACCGCGGCGGGGTCGGTCGCGTCGCCCTCGACCACCAGGTCGGCCGGGAGGTCGCCGGGATCCGCCAGGACGAGCGCGCCGGCCGCGATCCCGCGGTCGGCCAGCAGGTCCAGGACGGCACGCCCGATCCGCCCGGCCGCCCCGGTCACCAGCACCCGTCGCACGCTCACCGGTCTACCCCCGATCCCACGCTCATCCCGACTTCCCCCGGAGGGTACGCGCGGACCGAGGTCAGGTGGGCCGAAGGCGCGCCGTTCGTCGACTCGACCACGATCCGCAACCCGTCCGCGAGCACCGGCTCGGCGAGCGGGTGCACGATACGCCGCCGCCGGTTCTCGCGGGCCTCGGCGACAGCGTGCCAGGCGCCGCCCTGCCGTACCTCGACCCGATAGTCCCGGACCAGGGTGGGCAGCACCTCGAACGGGGTGCGGTGGTGGTGGAGGTTGATCAGGTCCTCGTTCACGTCGTCGTCGGCGATCACCTCGACGCGCCCGATCGTCACCGGCTCCGCCCACTCCAGCTCCAGCGCGGCGGGGAGCGTGCCGGAGACCCACATGTGCGGCCCGGCGTAGGGGCGCTGGTAGCCGTCGAGCGCCTTACCGGGGGCGAACGCGGTCGTGTCACCCGTCTCCAGGCAGAACGTACGGCGGAGCAGACCGGCGTCCGTCCACTCGCGCAGCGGCTGGGGCGACTCGTCCTGCGGCCGCAGCGGCACCCTGGTGAAGCAGAGCACCCCGGGCGCGGGCTCGTCCGCGACGTGCAAGGAGACCAGGGGATTGGCCTTGACGACGACGAAGGCGTTGCGCGGCGTGTCCGGCCGCCAGTCCAGGGCCAGGTCGACCCATTGTTTCTCGCCCGCGGAAAGCGGGATCACGCTCGTGGCGGCGAGCTCGCGAGGCACGTAGTTCTGGCCGAGCACGGGATCGTGCAGCTCGACGGCCAGCGAGGTGTCCCCGGCGGCGTCGAGCAGGAGCCGTACGCCGCCGAGCGCCGGATCGGCGGGCAGCACGACCCCCGCGTCCGCGTCGAGCGGCCACAGGCCGGCCGGGGTGTCCACCATGAGGCGGGACAGCGTGCTGGTCGCGGAGGCGGCGGCCGTGCGGGCGAGGTCGGCCGGATCGTCCAGCGGGAGGCCGACGATGGAGGCGTCCTCGCGTAGCAGGGTGCGCTGCAGGTCGGCCGCGGTGAGGTCGCGCGGGCGCGTGCCGCGCTCGACGCAGAGCGCGGCGGCCGTGCCCGCCGCCTGGCCGATCGTCGCGCAGGTGGCCATCACCCGGGTCGAGCCGAACGCCACGTGCGAGGCGGAGATGTTGCGCCCGGCCATGAGCAGATTGGGCACGTTGACGGAATAGAGCGAGCGGTAGGGGATGTGGTAGATCCCGTCGGCGTAGCGCTGCTTGGCCCCGGCCTCGGTGGCGTACATGCCCTGCGGCGGATGCAGGTCGATCGACCAGCCGCCGAACGCCACCCGGTCCTCGAACGGCGTCTGCCCGAGCACGTCGTGCTGGGTGAGCACGTGGTCGCCGAGGAAGCGGCGGTACTCCCGCTTGCCGGGCAGCGCGCCCACCCATTCGAGCGTCATCGTGTCGGCGTCGAACTTGCCCGAGTTCTTGATGTGGTCCCAGATGCCGTAGATCACCGACCACAGCTCGTCCCGGATGCGGTCGTTGTCGTGCACGGTGTCCAGTTCGCCGCCGAACTCGATCCACCAGTACGCGCAGCCGTTGTCGCCGGCCTTGATGATGCGCCGCTCGGGGGTCGAGGTCGTGGTGATGTCCTTGGCGAATCCCGGCGGCACGTAGCGGACGGGCTCGCCCGCGTCCTTGGTGTAGAACAGCAGCGTGCTGCCGAGCGTGATGTCGTCGGGCTCCTCCGGCGCCCACGGCTCGCCGTACTCTGCCCGGCCCTCGCGGCCGATCCGGTGGTCCGCGCCCGCGAGGTGGCCGACCAGGCCGTCGCCGGTGCAGTCCAGGAAGAGCGGCGACTCGAACGTGATGAGCCGTTCCGAGCCCATCATCCAGCCCGTGACCGAGGCGATCCCGTTCTCGTCCGCGTCGACGAGGCGGACGTCGGTGTTGAGGAAGAGCGAGATGTTGGGCTCGGCGCGGACGGCGTCCAGCACCGTGGTGTCCCAGAAGTAGGGGTTGCCGTGCGGGTTGCGGTACTGGTTCTCGACGAACAGCTCGCCCATGATGCCGCCCTCGCGGGCGTGGTGGTTCTTGCCGTGACCGGTCGCGCCGCACACCCAGACGCGCACCTCGCTGCTGGAGTTGCCGCCCAGCACGGGCCGGTTGCCGACCAGCGCCACCGTACGGCCGAGCCGGGCGGCCGCGACGGCCGCGCACACTCCGGCCAGCCCGCCGCCCACTACCGTTATGTCATGATCTACGGTCTCTTGTCTCATTGGCTCAATCCGTAGTAGATGCGGGGCGCGCCGTCCAGGGTCAGCCTCACCTGGCCGTTCCGTACGGGCACGGTGCGCTCGCGGCCGATGCAGTCGACCTCGCGGACGCTCGTGCCCTTCGCCCGGAGGGTCAGGGAGGTCTTGGTGGGCCAGTGGTCGACCCAGGCTTCCTTGTGCGGGTACCACTGCTCGGTGCCGTGGTCGTTGTTCAGGAGATATCCGTCTTTGCGGCTCCACAGGATCGCGAATCCGTCGAACAGCAGGCCCTTGAGGTCCGGATCGGCGAAGGTCAGCCACCGGACGAACGTCGCTCCCTCCAGGGTCCGCGTGGCCGTGGCGTAGGCGAGCAACGCCGCCTTGACGCTGGTGTCGCGGTTCATCAGCCCGAAGTGGTACTCGGGGTTGGCGGGGTCGGCCTCCTGCGGGTGGTGGATGGTGCTGTCGTGGGGCTGATACCAGTTCACCCCGTCCACCCGCTCCGAGACCGCCAGGGCCAGGGTGAGCAGCACGTTCTCGGCCGCCTGCCGGTGGTTGTCGTTCCACCACCTGTTGGGCCTGGTGCAGGCGTACGCCTCGGTCAGCCACAGCTCCTTGCCGCCGCCCTGCTCGTCGACGATCCTGCGGGCCTCCTTCAGCGCGCCGAGGAAGTTCCAGTAGGTGCCGTTCTCGCCCTGCTGCCACTCCTCGGGCGGCGGCGCGTAGTCGGGGGTGAAGTTGCCGCGCCCGGGGTGGAAGGCGAAGGCGTCGATCAGGTCCCAGCCGCCGGCCTCGACGAACTTCGCGGTCCACACGGTGTCCATGCCGCCGAGGCCGCAGTTCATCAGCTTGATGCCGGAGTCCTTGAGCCGGTCGTGAATGGGTTTGAGGCCGTCGCGCAGGTACTCGAGCACTCGCTCCCCTTTCATCCACGGGTTGTTCAGCTCGTTGGCCACCTCGAACCAGCGGGCGCCCGAGGCCCTCGCGATGGCCGCCCGGTCGTCGGCCCAGGCGGCGACCTGCTCGGCCGTGCCGTTGAAGATGACGCCGCCGAGCTGCACGTTGTGCGGGATGTCGAGCGCGTCCAGTTCGGCAGGGGAGTGACCGGGGGCGCCGTCGTAGGCGATGCGCACCGACTTCACGCCGATCTTCCGCATCAGCGCGCCGACCGACGCCTTGTCCGGAACCAGCATCCAGCTGTAGTTGGCGATGCCGAACCTGCCCTCGGCCTGGTAGGCGTACGGCTTGAGCGTGGCCAGGTTGGTCCTGGCGAACGCCTCGTCAGTACCGGAGACGGCCTTGACCTCGGCGAAGACGATGCCCTGCGGGTCGCCCCCGACGGTGAACGTCTCGTCCCAGACCGCGCCGGGCGCGAGGGTTCTGGTCAGCGCGCCCTTCCCGGCCTTCTTGCCGTCGAAGTCGCGGGCGCACCAGGTCAGGCGTACGTCGCGCGCGGTGGCGGAGCCGTTGACCACCTGCGCCCTGAGCCGCATGGCCGCGCCGGGGTCGTACAGGCCGAACGGCTGCTCGCTCCATGCGTCCACGCTCAGCGGGAGCGCGGCGGCGATCCCGTCGGCCGCGGCCGGGCGCATCGCGCCGAGCACCAGCTCGGCCTCGGTCACGTTCGCGGCGGATCCGGGAGCGTGGATCCAGGTGGCGTTGGTGAAGCCGGGCGTGGTCTTCGCCAGCCTGAAGAACGCGCCGGTGCCGGCCCAGGTCTCCTGGTAGAGCGCGCTGGCGTTGACCTCGTACGGGACGCCGCCGCGGGTGTCGCGGGTCCACCTGGTGACGGGTACGTAGCGCTCGGGGGCCGAAGGGCTCAGCACGGCTCTGGCGAACATGAAACCCGATGGCGTCAGGGTGGTGCTGCCGCTCACCTCCCAGCGCAGGTGCGCCCGGCGGGCGGTGACGGTGAACAGGCCGCGCACCTTGACCTGCTGCGCCGACGCCGACATCGTGTAGTCGATCTGGATGGCGGGCCGGCCGTCGACGGTCACCAGCGAGGGCGTGCCGCCGAACGTGCGCTGCTGGCCGAGCACGGTGTCCTTGATCATGAAGTGGCTGAGCCGGATGCGGTCGGCGTCGTCGCGGACCAGGACCGAGCCGCCCGGCTCGGCCACCAGCGTGATGCCGTCGGCCTGGATGGAGATCGGCTCGGCGGTGGCGCCTGCCGGGCTGCCGTCTGAGGTGCTCGGCGTGGCCACGAACGTGGCCCCGGCGGCGGCGGGGAGGGCCTGGATGATGATGCGGCGGGAAATGTCGGCCATGGGGGGTGCCTTTCGTGAAATTTCAGCCCTTGATGCCGGTGAAGCCGAGCCCGGCCACGATGTGCTTCTGGAAGACCAGGAACACCAGGACCGGCGGGGCGAGCGCCATCGCCATCGCGGCGATCAGCTCGTCCTGCGGCGCCTGTACGGCCAGGCTGGCCAGGGCGACGCTGATCGGCTGCTTCTCGGGGTCGGTGATGGCCACCAGCGGCCAGATGAAGTCCTTCCAGCTGTGCATGACGGCCAGCAGGCTGATCACGGCGAGGATCGGCCGGCTCATCGGCAGCACGATCCTGGTCAGCAACTGCCAGGTGTTCGCCCCGTCGACCCTGGCCGCGGCGAACAGCTCGGGAGGCAGCGCGTCGAAGAACCGCTTGGCCAGCAGCACGTTGAACGCGTAGGCCCCGGAAGGGAGCCAGATCGACCAGTACGAGTCGACCAGCCCCAGGTCGATGACCGTCAGGAACAGGCTGGTCATCGACACCGTGTAGGGGACGAACATCGTGGCCAGGATCGCGCCGTACACGTACCTGCCGAACCTGGGCCGCAGCACCGACAGCGCGAAGCCCGCGGTGACCGCCACGACGAGCTGCACCGCCCACGAGCCGCCCACGACCTGCAGGGTGTTGAGCAGGTAGTGCCCGATGCCGAGGTCGGCCCAGGCCGTGGCGAAGTTCTCGGGACGCGGGTCCGCCGGCCAGAGGTCGAGCGGCCTGGAGATCAGGTCGGTGCTCGGCGACATCGCGCCCTTGACCGTCATGTAGAGCGGGCCGAGGCCGATCAGCACCAGGAAGGCGAGCGTGAGCCCCTGGATCGAGCGCAGTCCCGCCCGGACGGCCGGCCGGCGCTCCTCGACGTGCGAGATCAGGCTCATGCGGCGCTCCAACTGCGGGTGGCCCGCAGGTAGACGGCCGACAGCAGGCCCAGGATGATCGCCAGGAGGAACGACAGCGCCGCCGCCTGGCCGTACGCGCCGTCCTGGAAGGCGTACCGGAAGATCAGCAGCAGCACGGTGAGCGTGGCGTTCTCCGGGCCTCCGCCGGTGAAGACGTACGGCTCGGTGAAGACCTGCATGGTGTTGATGAGCTGCATGAGCAGCAGCAGCCCGATCACCGGGCGCAGTTGCGGCAGCGTGATGTGCCACACGCGCGTCCAGATCGAGGCCCCGTCCATCTGGGCGGCCTCGTAAAGCTCGGACGGGACGCCGACGATCGCGGCGAGATAGATCAGCACGGCGCCGCCCATGCCCGCCCAGGTGGACTGCAGGACCAGGCTGACCATCGCGGTGTCGGGCGAGTCCAGCCACAGGTACGGGCCCAGCCCGACGAGGCCGAGCAGCCCGTTGAACAAGCCGTGGCCCGGGTCGTAGAACCACTTCCACAGCAGGATCGCCACCACCGGCGGCACCACCACGGGCAGGTAGACGAGGAACCGGTACACCCCCGCGCTCCGGCGCACGGTGGACAGCACGACGGCCAGCACCAGCGGCGCCGGGAAGCCGATGAGCAGCGCGAGCCCGACGAACAGCAGGGTGTTGGCGATGGCCGTGCCCAGCAGCGGGTCGGCGAACAGCGCGCGGAAGTTCTCCAGGCCCACCCAGGTGGCGGGGTCGATCAGGTTCGTCTGCTGGAAGCTGATCAGCAGTCCCCTGACGATCGGCCACCAGGAGAACACCCCGAACACCACGAGCGCCGGGATGAGGAACACCAGCGCCGTCAGCGCGTTGCGCCCGAACAGGCTCCGCCTGGGCGCGTCTCGCCCGAGCCCGGGCGTCGCCCCGGCGGCAGGGCCGGCGGGAAGGGGTGCGGTCCGCGTGCCGGCACTCACTGCCGGGCCGCCGCGAGCTTGGTGTTGACGTCCGTCTCCGCCTTGGCCAGCAGGTCGTCCACGGACGCGTCCTTGTTGGTGAGCACCGCCTGGACCACGGTGTCCAGCACCGCGTACACCTGCTGGGCCTGCACGGGGGGCTCGGGGCGCAGGGTGAGCGCCGGGGTCCCGTCCAGCCACGGCCGGAAGTGCTCCAGCTTGACATTCACGTACGGCAGGACGGCCTCGTCGATCTTGGACTGCTGCGCGGCGTCGAACATCGGCAGCGTCGGCACCCCCACCGCCGACTTCGGATCGGCGGCCAGCTCCTTGGCCCTGGAGGCGGCCGTCGCGGGGTCGTACTGCGGCTGGGCGTAGGCGAACAGCAGCCACTTCACCGCGGCCGCGGCCTTGTCCGGCGACACCGACTTGGGCACCAGGTACACGTCGCCGCCGGTCAGCGACGCGTTCCCGCCGGCCTGGGGGAGCGGGCCGATCCCGAACGCGTCGGTGTCCTCCATCCCGTACGTCATCTTGGCCAGCCGATAGGTGCCCGGCGTGCCCATGTACATCCCGATCTCACCGGCGGCGAACCGCTTGATCACGTCGTTCTGGTCGTTGAGCTGGGCATCGCCCATCGAATCGTCGGTCCAGCGCATCTCCTTGAGCATGGTGAGCGCCTTCTTCACCGGGTCGGCGTTGAAGGCGGCCACGTATTCGCCGCCTTCCTCCCGCTCGATCTCGCCGCCGTGCGTGTAGGCGAGCATGGTGAGCTGCCAGCCGCCCTGATTGTTCTTGGACTGGTGGACGAAGCCCGCCTTGCCGGTCTTGTCGGAGATCGTCTTGGCCGCCGTCCGGACCTCGTCCCACGTCTTCGGCGGCTTGTCCGGGTCCAGGCCGGCCTTGGTGAACAGGTCCCGGTTGTAGACCAGACCCTGGGCGAACGGCGCCTGCGGCACGCCGTACACGTCGCCGGCCGGGTCGCTGAGCGGGAGCAGGACCTGAGGGTTGAACTCCTTGTAGTGCGCCCACCCGGACAGTTCCTTGGTGAGGGGCCGAACCTGCTTGCGGGCGATGAGGCCCTGCGGCTCGGTCAGCGGGACCTTGATCACCTCTTCGACCTTGCCGCCCGCCAGCTTGGCCGAGAACGTGAGCGGGTCGAACACGGAGGTCGAGCCCTGCACCTTGATGCCGGGATTCTGCTGCTCGAAGTCCGCCACCGTCTTCTTGAACCCGTCGAGTCCTGGTTTGTCCGTGGCGGGGGGCATGCCCTGCACCCGGATCACGACGGTGCCGGGCTCGCTGGGGGTGGGGGATCCGCACCCGGCCAGCGCCGAGGCGAGTACGGCGCAGCCGAGGAGGCCGGCGGTCAGCTTCATGGTGACTCCAGTGATGAAAAAGCGCAGCTCGAGATGGCGGCAGGGCGCGGGCCGTACCGGAAAGGGGTTCTTCAGGGGGAGGGACTCAGCCGGCGGCCGAGCCTCCGGGCTCGGCGGGGGCGGGGCCCGTGGAGGCTCGCGGGATCAGGCGCGAGCCGATCTCGGCGATCCGCCCTTCGCCCTTGCCCGCGATCGTGTCGATGAGCAGGTCGGCGGCTCTGGTCGCGACCTCGTCGGCCGAGATCCTGATCGTGGTGAGGGACGGGGTGGACGTGGCGGCGAGCAGCGTGTCGTCTATGCCGATCACGCTCACCTGGTCCGGCACGCCGACGCCGAGCTTGGCGAGCTGGTGCAGCACGCCGAGCGCGACGAGGTCGTTGTGCGCGAGCACCGCCGTCGCGTCGCCCGCCGCGACCAGCGTCGCCGCGTGCACGCCGGTCTCGAAGCGGGGTTCGTAGGGGCCGAGCTCGGTCAGCGACAGGTCATGGGCCTCGAAGACCTGCCTGATGGACTTGCCGCGGCCGTGTTCACCGTGCTCGCCGTTGACGAAGACGCACCGGGTGTGCCCGTACGCCTTGAGATGCTCGGCGGCCTGCGCGATCCCCGCCGACAGCGAGACGTGCAGCTCCGCCATGCCCTCGACGTGCCGGTTGACCAGGACGGTCGGCATCTCGGCGCCGAGCTCGCGCAGCCGTTCTTCCGGCAACGTGGAGGCCCACAGGATCAGGCCGTCGACCTGCTTGGACACCGCGGCGATGGTCTCCAGCTCGTCATACTCGCGCTCGTCGGTGTCGGCGGCGAGCACGGTGTAGCCGAGCCGCCTGGCGCGGGCCTGCATCGCCTTGAAGATCGGCGGGAAGAACGGGTTCGCGATGTCGGGAATGATCAGTCCGAGCGACCCGGTCCTGCCGCCGCGCAGCGAGCGGGCGGCGGGGTTGGGCGAGTAGCCGAGCTCGGCCGCCGCCTCGCGGACGCGTTGCAGGGTCTGCGGCTGCACCTGATCCGGTGCGGTGAACGCACGGGAGACCGTGGAGACGGACACGCCTGCCGCGCTCGCCACCTGCCTGATCGTTACCGCCACCTAGGGCCTCCTGTGTCGCTGGTACGGAGGATCGTTGCAAACGTTCCCGGAATACGTCAAGAGTGTTTCGTCCAGGAAAAATCCGGATCTATTCAACTTCGTGTTGCTCTGTCATGATTCGTTCTTGAGTGTTTGCGGGATCGTTTTCATGAGGAGTCAGATGAAGATCACCGGCTGGGAGCTGCTCACCCTGCCTGATCACGGCGACAGCATGATGCTGCTGGTCATCGATACCGACGAAGGGCTGCACGGCCTCGGTGAGGTCGGCATCAGGTCGCGGCAGAAGGCTGTGGCCGGCGGCATCGAGCATCTCGGCGAGCTCCTGATCGGCGAGGACCCGACCAGGATCGAGCACCTGTGGCAGGTGATGTTCCGGCGTGGGTTCTTCCCCGCCGATCGGTTCCTGTCGGCCGCCATCGCCGCCGTGGACGTGGCGCTGTGGGACATCCGGGGCAAGGCCCTCGGGGTGCCGGTCTACGAGCTGTTCGGCGGGCGGGTGCGCGATCACGTGCCGGCCTACGTCCATCTGGGCGACGACTTCCACGACATCGACGCATTCCTGGACAAGGCCCGCGCGCTGGTCGCGGACGGCTGGCGGCACCTGCGCTTCGCCGTGCCACACGCCCCGGACGGGGTGCTGGACCAGCGGGCCTCGATGCGGGCGGGGATCGAGCTGTTCCACCGGGTGCGGGAGGCGGTGGGCGATCCGGTGGAGCTCATCCTCGACGTGCACACCCGGCTCGACCCGCCGGAGGCGGTCACGCTGTGCAGGGAGATCGAGGCGGCGCGGCCGTACTTCGTGGAGGACCCGCTGCGTAGCGAGGGCCTGGACGCCTACCGCATGCTCAGGGCCCGTACCGCGGTGCCGCTGGCGGCGGGGGAGCAGTTCGGCTCGAAGTGGGAGTTCCAGCGCCTGGTGGAGCCGGATCTGATCGACTACGCCCGCGTGGACGTGGGCGTGGCGGCCGGGCTCACCGAGGCCAGGAAGATCGCGGCGATGTGCGAGACCCACTACATCAGGCTCGCCACCCACAACCCCCTCGGCCCGGTGACCGCGGCCTCCTCGCTCCACCTGAACCTCGCGACGCCGAACGCCGCCATCCAGGAGCACCAGACCCAGCCGGAGCCCGCGATCGACGCGCTGTTCACGGCGCGTCCGGTCATCCGCGCGGGCCGCGTGGAGGTCCCCGACCTGCCCGGCCTCGGTGTGGACCTCGACCGGGCCGCGGCCCGGCGCTACCAGGCCGTCGCCGCGGAGCGTCCGCACCTGCGCACCCCGGATGGGGCTTTCACCAACTGGTGAGCCCGGACGCCGACCGCTCGCCCTGTCCGGGCGTGAACGTGAAGTCGTGCCGGTCGAAGTCCGGGGTTACCGGGTGAGGAACGCCTGCGAGAGCAGCCCGTCGACCGTGATGCCGCCGAACCCGGACCAGGGCGCGGTCCCTGGCCGGGGCGATGGACAGAAGGTGGCCGGGTTGCTCCAGCGGTCGCAGGCGTTCTCCTTCAGCGATTGTCCATGATGAGCTGGTCGGTGACCCACCGTGCGACGTCGGCGGGATAGGGCGCCGACAGCCCGAGGACGATGTGCCGGAAGCCGGCGTCGATCGCTTCGCCGATCGCGTCCCGGGTGGTGCCGGGCTGGTCGTAGGAGACGGGCAGGTGGATCGAGCGGGTGATCGAGGCGGGGTCGCGACCGATCTCGGTGCAGTAGCGGTCCAGCAGCGCACTGCGGCTGACGACGTCGTCGATGTCGCCGCCGGGGATGTTCCACAGGTCGGCGTGCTCGGCGACCACACGCAGCGTCGCAGCCGAGCGTCCGCCGATGAGGATCGGCGGGTGGGGGCGCTGGACGGGCTTGGGGTTGCCGAACGCGCCGGTGACCTGGACGTAGGTGCCGTGGAAGTCGAACGGTTCAGTCTCGGTCCACAACCGCCGGATCACCGTGCACGCTTCGGCGAGGCCGCCCACGGCGTGGGCGGTGTCGTGGAAGGGCAGGCCGTGGGCTTCGTACTCGCGCCGGGCCAAGGGCGCGCTGGGTCGTGAACCGACGCCGATGCCGAAGTCGAGCCGTCCGCCGGAGATGATGTCGACGGTCGTGGCGATCTTGGCCAGCATCGCGGGCGGTCGGATGCGGTTGCTGGTCACGAGCACGCCGAGCCGCAGCCGCCGGGTCTGTGCGGCGAGGGCCGAGAGCAGTGTCCAGCCTTCGTAGGTCGTTCCGTCAGGGTCGCCGAAGATGGGCAGGAGATGATCGAACAGCCACGCGTGTTCGATCTCCGGGATCGTGTCCGCCTCGCGCCAGACCCGCAGGACGTCGTGGTAGTCGACCTGCGATGGGGCGGTCATGATTCCGAAGCGAGGCCGGGTGGTGTGCGGCATTGGGGCGTTGGTCCTTTCGACACCGGCCGCGCCGGCTGGGGCGCTACCGAGGGGTAAACGGAACACGTTTCCGGCGTGCGAGAGCCGACGCTCATCGCGGCCGCCTTGCATGCCTGGCCGCGTTCTTCCGCTGAGGAAAACTTGGTGGCGATGCGTGGTTTGGTCGTCTGCCGGCGCTCTGGCATCATAGGTAAACGGAACCTTGTTCCGACTACGATAGGGAACGTTGTTCCGTTTCGCAAGTACGGCAGTGGAAAGGAACGACGCGGTGACCGACGGAGGCGCGGGGCGTGCGGCCCCCCGTAAGCGGGCCGACGCCCGGCGCAACGAGAGGACGCTGCTCGACGCCGCGGCAGCCGTCTTCGTGACCTCGGGCGTCGAGGCGCCGGTGCGTGACATCGCGGCCAGGGCGGGAGTCGGGGTGGCCACGATCTACCGCCACTTCCCGACCCGCGCGGATCTCATCATCGCCGTCTATCGGCACCAGGTCGAGGCCTGCGCCGAGGCCGGTCCAGCCCTGCTGGCGGGCGTCGCGAGTCCTTACGCCGCACTGGGGCGATGGATCAACCTGTTCGTGGACTTCCTGGTCACCAAGCACGGACTCGCCGCCGTGCTCCACTCCGACGACGCCGGCTTCGACACGCTGCACGCCTACTTCCTCGACCGGCTCGTGCCCGTGTGCGCCCACCTGCTCGAAGCCGCAGCCGCCTCCGGCGAGATCCGCTCCGACGTCGACGCCCTCGAACTCATGCGCGGCGTCGGGAACCTCTGCATCGGCGCGGACAACGATCCCCGCTACGACGCGCGGCGGCTGGTGGACTTCCTCATCGCAGGACTCCGCCTACCGCACTAGGGCGTGTACGGAGTTGAGATCAGGGGGATTCACCTGCGCGTTGGTTTGGGTCCTGGTAGGCCATCGTCAGGGCGCGTGGTGACCTCACCGATGACCAGTGGTCCTTGATCGAGCCTCATCTGCCCCTGGGTGAGCGAGGCCCGATCCCGGACCTGCGGCAGCAGTTCAACGCCGCGATGTGGCGGTTTCGTACCGGCAGCCCGTGGCGGGATCTACCCTCCGAGTACGGCCCCTGGTCCACCGTCTACGACCGGTTCCGGTTGTGGGCCACGGCCGGCGTCTTCGAGCAGCCGATGCAAGCCGTGATCGCTGAGGCCGCTGCCCGTGGGCAGGCCGACCTTGACCTGGTCAGCGTGGACTCCACCACGGCCCGCGCCCACCACCACGCCGCCGGAATGGCCCTGGACGGCGAGTTGATCGAAGCGCTGGAGGAGGCCGCCGAACGGGAAAGGGGCTGCGCCAAAGGGGCAAAACCCCAGGACGGCGGCGAAGGCCGGGACGGGGATGAAGATGAACGCCGGCGGTTACCGCGGCGGCGCAGGCTTCGGCTGACGGCAGCCGGGCTGGGCCGCTCTCGGGGTGGGCTGACCAGCCGGATAGGCGCCCATCATGTCGTGCTGCCTCAGCAGCAGGCAGGGCATGCCCTCGCCGCCGAGCTCAGCCGCCGGCTCACCCGTGTGAGCGCTCGCCGCTGAGCGGAGACGGGTGCTCGACCGGTTGCCGATGCGACGACTCCTCAGCCATGGTCAAACCGGCGATGGCGATGACCCGGGCCACAGAGCCGTACGCGCCTGTGAGCCGGAACTCGACA
>NZ_JAKNTW010000052.1 GCF_022213955.1 Dolomitihabitans soli
GCTTGACGTAGTTGAGACCCTTCTCCTTCGCCCGCGCCTCCAGCGGATCCTCCGCACCCTTGTCCTCGAACGCCACATGCTCCTTCTGCCGGAACAACGCGTTGTCATCGAGCGTGACCTTGCCGTCGAGCGCGATGACCCGGCCGTCGGCCGTGGCGGCCAGCGGGTTCACCTCGACGAGGGTGGCGTCGGCCGCGACGAAGACGCGCCACAGCCGGACGATCGCCTCGGCCGCCGGCTCGATGACCTCCTCGGGCAGGCCCGCCTGTACGGCCAGGCGGCGGGCCGCGGGGATGTCGACTCCGGCGTTCGGGTCGACGGGCAGCCGCGCCAGGGCCTCGGGCCGGGTGGCCGCGACCTCCTCGATGTCCATGCCGCCCGCCACCGAGCAGATGGCCAGGAAGGTGCGCTCGGCCCGGTCGAGCAGGAAGGCCAGGTAATACTCCGCCGAGACGACCTGGGCCGCCTCGACCAGCACACTCCGCGCGACATGTCCCTTGATCTCCATGCCGAGGATGTCGCGCGCGATGTCCTCGGCCGAGGCCGGCCCGGGGGCGGGCCGTACGCCGCCCGCCTTGCCGCGGCCTCCGGTCTTCACCTGTGCCTTGATCACGACGGGGACCCCCAGCCGCGCTGCGACTTCGCGCGCTTCCTCGGGGGTCCGCGCCACCTGACCTGGGAGGGTCGCGACTCCGTGGGCCGCGAACAGCTCCTTCGCTTGGTATTCGTACAGATCCACGCGTTGCGCCTCGCTTCCGCCGGACGACTTAGTAGACTGTATACCGTATGGTCCATTCTGCGTCCAGGGCTCGACATTGGGGCCAGAATTGCATATCACATACAGTATGGAGACTCTCAGAACGCGCGGCCGTGAGGTCCGCGACTGGCGTGGCCGCGTCTATCTCACCGGCATCACCCCAGATCGCCCCAGGTCGACGATGCTGTGGGCGGCCTGGGCCGCGATGGCGGCCATCGGCGTCCTGCAGTACGGCTACGGCGCCACCCTGCCGATGATCGCCGCGGCGCACGGATGGTCCACCGGTCAGGCGCTCTGGCTGCTGGCCGGGTGGACCCTCTGCCAGGCGGTCGTCGGCCTCCCCACCGCCGCGCTGATGGAGCGCCGCCGGCTCCGCCCGCGCGCCACGATGCTCGTCGGGGCCGCGCTCAGCGCCGTGGGCCCGCTCGCGCTCGCCCACGCCGGTGACCACCTACTGGCCTTCGCCGGATACTCCCTGCTCAGCGGCCTCGGCGGCGGTCTCGTCTACGCCACCTGCAGTTCCACCGTGGCCAAGTGGTACCCCGAGCGCTCCGCCGCGCGCGTCAGCTTCGTCACCGGCGCGTTCGCCTACGGCGCGGTCCCCCTCATCATCGCCCTGCACGCGTCGCCCGCGGGGCCGGGGCTGACGTGGGTGCTCGACGGCATGGCAGGCGTGATCCTCGTGGTCGTGACGGTGGCCGGGCTGGTGTTCCGCGATCCCCCCGGGCACTGGTGGCCGGCGCACATCGATCCCCGGCAGTGGGCTCTGGACGGGCGGCTCAACCCCGGACTGCGCACCAACCCGCGCGCCGTACGCGAGTTCTCGGCCGGTGAGGCGATGCGGACGCCCGCGTTGCCGGCGATGGCGGTGATCCTGGTGCTCGCGGGCGCCGTCTCGCTCTTCAACGTCGTCTACGCGGCCGTCCTCGCCGCGCCGTACGGGCCGGGTGCGGCGGTCGCGGCCGTCACGGTGCTGGTCGCGCTGAACGGGGCGGGGCGGTCGGTGTCCGTCGCGATCTCCGAGCAGGCGGGCAGGCGGGCGGCGCTGCTGGGGGTGCTGACGCTGCTGGCCGTGGGCCAGTTCGCACTCGCGGGCGCGGTCGCCACCGGGTCGCATCTGCTCCTGGCCGCCTTCGTCTGCCTCGCCGGGCTGGGTGGCGGGGGTTTCTATCCCCTCATCGCCGGCCTGGTCCGCGAGTACTTCGGGGATCGGCGCACCGCCGAGATCCACGGGGTCATCTATGCCGCCAAGGGCCTCGGCGGGGCGGTGGGCGTGGGCATGGCAAGCGTCGCCGTGTTCGGCCCGTCGCCCACCACGTGCCTGGTCGCCGCCGGCCTGTGCCTCACCACGATCGTGCTCGCACGCGGTCTCCGCCAGCCCGGACGGCCCGACACGCTTCCCGTGCCGCACCCCGCCGCAGCCGCGTGAAATGGCTGTGACCAGGTTCACGGATAGAGAACATTTCTGGACGGTATACTGTACTCAGTCGACTGGATCGTGGAGATACAGCGTGGGCCAAACCACCCGGTCGCCCCTCTCATTGGAGCTGAGAAATGTTGCGAACGGAAATGGCGACCCAGCGAATCGCACGGCCTGTGCCTCTTCGAGAAAGCGTCTTCGAGGCGATCCTCGAACTCATAATCACGAGCAGCCTGAGCCCTGGTCAGCATTTGGTGGAAAATGAGCTTGCCGATCTTCTGGGGGTGTCGCGGCAGCCCGTCCGCGAGGCGCTCCAGTTGCTGAGCGGGGAGGGCTGGGTCGATCTGCGGCCGGGGCAGGGCGCCTTCGTGCACCTGCCCACCCATGAGGAGGCCGACCAGTTGCTGGCCGTACGCGGGCTGCTCGAAACCGAGTCCGCCCGGCTGGCGGCGCTGAACTCCGACGAGAGCGGCACCGCCCACCTGCGCGAGATCTGCGCGCGGGGCGAGGCGGCGCACAACGCGGGCGACGTCGACGGCGCCGTCGCCTCGAACGCGGAGCTGCACGCCTACGTCACCGCCCTCTCGGGCAACAAGGTCCTGGCGGAGCTGGCGGCGCAGGTGTCCCGGCGCGTCAGGTGGTACTACACCCCCGTGGCCCGCCATCGCGGCGCCAAGTCGTGGGAGGAGCACACCGCCCTCATCGACGCGATCGAGGCCGGTGACAGTCACCGCGCGGCCGAGGTGATGCGGGACCACACGGAACACACCCGCCGGTCCTACCTCGAACAACGCACCGACGACACCGACGACACCGCCGCCGAGCCCGTCCCGGCCAGGCGCCGCCGCTCCCGCTGACCACCGACCCGCCCACCACCTGACCGGGTTCGCCGCCGCCCGTTCGTCCAGGCCCGTGTCCGGAAACGGTCGCGTACGGCACGCGGCCCGCTGCCGGCGTGAGCTCGCGACGACGCCCGTTTCAGGCGCGTACGGCGGCGCGGTCAGCCGCCCCCAGGCCAGCACGGGCACAGGCTGCGGAGTTCTGGTCAGGGGATGGGCGGGGGGCGCGGGACGCGTTGACATGAACGTCACACAGACTCCGCTCGCGAGAAACGCGGGCGGCGGAGAATGAATGAGAAAGAAGGAGGTAATTCACGTGCCGAAGCTCAAGAACAGCCTGCGGTTCCTGATCAAACCGCCGCTGGGCCAGCTGGCCGACGGCCGTCCGCTGGGGCTGGGCCTGGCGACCGCGATGGCCAAGCAGCGTGAGCTCATGATCGACAGCAGCGATGCCGACAGGCACCTACGCCGCTGGGCAGCCGACGAGAGCCTCAAGGCCGGCCGGTAACCTACGGCGGTTCCGCCGCTCACCCCCCGCGGCGCGGCGGAGAGCGGGTGCCCGGTACACCGGCGACACCCGCTCCCGCTAAGTCAGCCCGGCAGCGGTCTCGGCAGCGGCCAGGACCTCAGCCGCTGGCAGCGGGCCTGATGACGGCCCCGCCGGTTGTCCGCGTCGGCCACGTCAGTCCACATCAGTCCACGTCGGCCGGTTCCCTGTCGGACCGGTTCTCGGTGGCCTGGTTCTCGGTGGCCTGGTTCTCGGTGGCCTGGTTCTCGGTGGAGGATGCGGCCCTGAGGCGGTCGTAACGGTTCTTCAGCAGGCTGGCGACCGCGGTGACGGCGAGAGTGCCGACGATCACGCTCAGGGACAGGGCGATCGAGATCTGCGGCGCCCAGGAGACGCCGTCGTGGTAGAGGGCCTCGAAGACGAGTTTGACCCCGATGAAGCCCAAGATCAGCGCGAGGCCCTTGCTCAGGTAGACGAGCCGGTCCAGTAGGCCGCCGATCAGGAAGAACAGCTGACGCAGCCCCATGAGGGCGAAGGCGTTGGCGGTGAAGACGAGGTAGGGCTCCTTCGTCAGGCCGAAGATCGCGGGAATCGAGTCGAGGGCGAACAGCAGGTCGGTGGTGCCGATGGCGACCATCACGATCAGCATCGGGGTCACCATGCGGCGGCCGTCGACCCTCGTGGTGACGGCGGCGCCGTGGTACTGGTCGGTGGTGGGAAACACCCGGCGCACGGTGCGAAGGGCGAGGTTCTCGGAGAACTCCGCCTCCTCCTCCTGATGGCCGATCAGCTTCCACGCGGTGTAGATGAGGAACGCGCCGAACAGGTAGAAGAGCCAGTCGAACCGCGTGATCGCCTCGGCGCCGACCGCGATGAAGATCCCGCGCATCAGCAACGCCAGCACGATCCCGACGAGAAGCACCTTCTGCCGATATTTCCTCGGCACCGAGAAACGGCTCATTATGAGCACGAAAACGAAAAGATTGTCGGCGCTCAGCGAATATTCTGTGATCCATCCGGCGAAGAACTCCCCGCCGTACCGAGGGCCGGCGACGAGGAGAACTCCAACCCCGAAGATGATCGCCAGAAGGACATAGAAGGACACCCACGCGGTGCATTCCCGGAATGACGGCTCATGTGGGTTGCGCGCCACGAGATGGAAATCGAATGCGATCACCGCCACGAAACCCACGATGGTCACGATCCACACCCAGGCGGGCAGGCTCATCGAGAGCTCCTTCGAAGGTTGGAATCCCCGCCTCTATTTGGCGTGGGGAGGAAGTCAACTCGCTCCTTTGCTGCGGGCCCGTGCGGTCCGCCGCTGTTCTCGTCCCTGCCAGAGGATCTCGGCGTGCTGGACGTATTTCGCGAGCAACCGGCGGGCTTCGGGATTGCCGGCCTGGATGCGCATCAGCCACCGCGGCGTGATCCGCTCGTGCAGCCAGATGAATCCGATGGCGAAGCCCAGGCTGATCAGCGCCTGGAAGGCGAGGAACGCCAGGAGGTCCTCACGGAGCTGGGGAGATCCGGTCACCAGAGTGCTGGTGACCGTCTCGTGGCACAGCCGGGAAATGGGGAAGGCGACCATCCAGTAGAGCCCGGCGGGCGCGAAGACCCCCGGCCTGAAGATCTCCTTGCCCATCAGCACGCCGTACATCCCGCCGAAGACGGCCAGCGGGAGTCCGAGGGCGAGAGCGGAGGCCAGGCCCCAACCGGCGGGCTGCCCTGCGATGAGGGACAGCCCACCGGCGATGACGCCGGCCGCGACTCCGATCGCGAACCCAGGAAGCGCGAGCTCACCGAGTCGTCGTACACGTTCGGCGGTCATGTCAGCCCACGACCACGCCGAATTGGAAGAGGCTGTAGAACAGCATTCCCAGATAGAAGACCGCCCCGAAGCCGATGATCAGGTTCGTCCAGATCTTCGGCCGGATCGGTTTGGGCAGCATCCGGTTGTTCACCAGCAGCAGGGTGACGCAGTAGGCGCCCATGGCGAAGGTGGACAGGAAGGCGAGGGTGTCGAGGATCCCGCTCGGCCCGTCCGCGGGGCCGAACAGCAGGATCAGGATGCCGAAGCCGATCACTCCCCAGAGGAAGACCGCGTAGAGGTGCGACATCCGCAGCCTCTTGGCCCCCTTGACGAAGTGGTAGGTCATGTCCGCCTGGCCACGCGAGAAGGAGTCGAAGAGGCCGAGGGTGGCGTTCATGCCGATCAGGGCGATGAAACCGAGGAAGACCGCGCCGAGGACCGAGCTGCCCGCGGAGGCGAAGGAGTCGGCCATCGCGTTCAGCGCCGCCTCCCGCTCCCCGGACTCGATCACATCACGCACGCCCGGGTTCTGCCGCGCGGCGGCCTGCGCGATCACGGTGAAGGAGATCGTCACCAGCATCGTGATGCCCCAGAAGAGCAGCAGCGCGTCGAAGGTCACCCAGCGGCGCCAGCCCTTCCACTTCGCCAGCTCCGCCGGGTTGTCGGTGTCGAACATGAAGCCCCGCGAGGGCATGGCCTCTTCTTCGCCCGCGTGCCGCAGCCCGCGGACCTGCGGGATGTGCGCGCCCATTCCGGCGCCGGAGTCGCGCAGGTGCAGGGTGTACCACATCTGCTGCATGCCCGAGGGCCCCGCGAAGGCGATCGAGCCCACGATGACCGGGAACCAGGCCGCCGACATCGCTTCCGACGGCAGGTAGCCGAAGGCGAACATGCCGCTGATCGTGGTGACGACGTCGCCCCAGGTGCCGACGATGGCCGCGACGACCGCGGTGCTGATGACGAGCGTGCCGATCAGGATCGACAGCACGTTCTCCAGCAGGTTGTAGATCACTTTCGCGAGGCTGAAGAGCACGCCGACCAGGACCAGCCCGACGCACGCCGTTATCAGCCATGGAATTCCGGTGATCTGTTCGAAGGCCGCGGCTCCCGCCGACAGGTGCCCCGGCCAGATGTAGACGAGGATCGCGACGACGAAGAAGAACCACATCAGTGGCTTGAAGACCCGCGCCGCGCCGAAGAAGATGCTCTCCCCGGTCGCCATGGCGTATCTCGCCATCTCCAGCATCACCACGGCCTGGAGGGTGACGCCGATCAGGAACAGCCACCTGATCTCCGGCCCGAACAGCAGGACCAGGCGTGGCCACATGTACGACTCGCCCATTCCGACGCCGAGCGCGACGAGGAACACGGTGGGCCCGAGAAGGTGTACCGACGGGGGCGCGTCGGGCAGTTTGCGGATGGGCATCGGCTCCAGCTTGCCGGCGTGCCATACCCGTTCTTCCTGGTCCGGCGGGGTGGGACCCGCCGAGCTGTGCGGCGTCGCCGCCGGTGTTGATGAAGTGTCCACGCTTGGACCTCCTCGGGAGATTTGCGGATCCGGGTGTCGACCCCGATGGCCCCCTTGGAGCTCCGCGGGACGGGAAGCGCGCCCGTGCCCGCGGGACTCCTTGTTCGTACAGTGATGTCGTGGTGCTGCCGGTCAGCCGCCCATCGACCCCGATGCCCGGGCCCATTGGTACTTGGCGCCGAGCACGGCGACCGGCTTCTCGGTGGTGTAGGGATAGGCGACGATGCCGTGGTCGAAGAGGTATTCGCACGCGGCCTCGACCTCGGTGTCGCCGGCGAGGGAGACCACGACCGGTTTGTCGTGTCCCGCCGCCCGGCACTCGCCCACGACCCGCGCCGCGAGCTCGGCGAAGACCATGGGCGGGGTGACGATGGTGTGCCAGTAGCCGAGGATCAACGCGTGGATCCGGGGGTCTGACATGCCAAGCCTGATGGTGTTCTCGTAGGTGGTGGGTGGTTCGCCGCCGGTGATGTCGATCGGGTTGCCCGCCGCGCCGAACGGCGGAATATAGGCGCGGAAGGCCTGGTCGAGGTCGGGTGGGATGTCCATGAGCGTCAGCCCGTTGTCGACGCAGGCATCCGAGAGCAGCACGCCGGAGCCGCCCGCCGCCGTGATGATCACGACGTTCTCGCCCTTGGGCGTGGGCAGCAACGGCAGGGCCCTGGCGTATTCGAGCATCTCGTTCAGCCCCGGCGCCCTGACGACCCCGGCCTGCCGCAGGATGTCGTCGTACACCTTGTCGTCGCCGGCCAGCGCCCCGGTGTGCGAACTCGCCGCCCGGGCCCCCATGGCCGTACGGCCGGCCTTGAGCACGATCACCGGCTTGGTCTTGACGACCCGGCGCGCCACCTCGACGAAGCCCCGCCCGTCCTTGAGGTCTTCGAGGTGCATGGCGACACAGCGGGTGTTGTCGTCCTGCTCGAAGAAGGTGAGCAGGTCGTCCTCGTCGACGTCGGCCTTGTTCCCCACCCCGACGATCGCCGACACGCCCATCTTGGTGGTACGGCTGAAGCCCAGGATGGCCATCCCGATGCCGCCGCTCTGCGAGGTCAACGCCACGCTCCCGCGCACGTCGTACGGCGTGCAGAAGGTCGCGCAGAGGTTCTCGGGCGTGTAGTAGTAGCCGTAGATGTTGGGGCCCAGCATCCGGATGCCGTGCCGCCTGGCGATCTCCACGAGCTCCTGCTGGCCCGCCACGTTGCCGGTCTCGGCGAAGCCGGACGGGATCATGATGGCTCCCGCCGCCCCCTTCGCGCCCGCCTCCTCCAGCGCGGCCGGCACGAACTTGGCGGGGATGGCGAAGACCGCCACGTCGACGTCGCCCGGCACCGCAGTGATGCTCGGATAGGCCGGCAGGCCGAGGATCTCGGTGGCCTTGGGGTTGATCGGGTAGATGTTGCCCCGGTAACCGCCGTTGATCAGGTTGCGCATGACCGAGTTGCCGATCTTGCCATCCTCGGCCGACGCCCCGATCACCGCGACCGAGCGCGGCTTGAAGATCCGGTTCATCGAGCTGAGGATCTCGTCGCGTCCCAGCCGTGCGGGCTCCACGACCGGACCGGCGGCGAGCAGGACGCGCACGTCGGCGGCGGTGGCGCCGCGGGCGTCGGCGAAGACGGGGTTGAGATCGATCTCGGTGATCTCGGGGAAGTCGTCGACGAGCGCGCTGACGCGCTGGATCATGTCAGCAAGGGGCTCACGAGCGACCGCTTCGGCCCCCCGCACACCGCGCAGCACCTCCGCCGCTCTGATGTCGTCGAGCATCCCTAGTGCATCATCACCCGAAAGTGGGGTAATTCGGAAGGTCACATCACGCAGGACCTCGACGAGCACCCCACCGAGGCCGAAGGCGACGACCTTTCCGAAGGTCGGATCGGTGACCGCGCCGATGATGACCTCCTGGCCGCCACCGAGCATCCGCTGCACCTGGATGCCGTCGATCACCGCTTCCGGGTTGTAGGCCAGCGCGGAGGCCATGACCTGGTCGTAACCGGCGCGCGCGGCGGCCGCCGTGGCGACACCGACGAGGACGCCCCCGGCTTCCGTCTTGTGCAGGATGTCGGGCGAGACCACTTTGAGCACGACGGGGAAGCCGATCTCCTCGGCGAGCCGCGCGGCCTCCTCGGCGGAGGCGGCCACCCCCTCACCGGGCGTGGCGATGCCGTACGCGTCGCAGATCTTCTTGCCCTCGGGCGCGGTCAGCGCCGTGCGGCCCTCGGCCCTGGCCTTCTCCAGGACCTCTCGCACCGCGGTCTGGTCGTGGCTCATGCGTCAGATCACTCCGTTCGTCTTCAGTTCGGCCAGGCGGTCGGCGGAGATGCCCAACTCGCCGTAGATCTGCTCGTTGTGCTCGCCGAGCAGCGGGGAACTGACGATGTCGACCGGCGAGTCGGAGAGCTGGAGCGGGCTGCCGACGGTGGTGAACGGACCACGCTCGGGATGCTCGACGGTGACCACCATCCCGTTGTCCCTCAGCGCCTGGTCCTCGATCAGCTCCTGGGTGGACAGGATGGGACCGCATGGGATGTTCGCGGCGTTGAGCCGGTCGAGCACCTCCCACTTGCCGAGGCCCGCGCTCCAGTCCTCGATGATCTGGAACATCTTGTCCAGCTTCGGCAGGCGGGCCTCCGGGGTCGCCCACTCGGGGTCCTCGGCCAGCTCGGGCCGGCCGATGATCCGGGACAGCGGGGCCCAGCCGACCGGCTGGACGATCACGTAGATGTAGTCGTTGGGACCACCGGGAGCGCACCGGACGGCCCAGCCCGGCTGGCCGCCGCCCGAGGCGTTGCCCGACCTGGGCACCTCGTCGCCGAAGTTCTCGTTGGGGTATTCGGAGAGCGGGCCGTGCGCGAGACGCTGCTGGTCACGGAGCTTGACCCGGCACAGGTTGAGCACCGCGTCCTGCATCGCCACCTGCACCCGCTGGCCCCTGCCCGTCTGCTCCCGCTGGAAGAGCGCGGCGAGGATGGCGGCCACCACGTGGATGCCGGTGCCCGAGTCGCCGATCTGGGCGCCCGTCGCCAGCGGCGGCCCGTCCTCGAAGCCGGTGGTGGTCATCGAGCCGCCCATCGCCTGGGCGATCACCTCGTACGCCTTGTAGTCGGCGTATCTGCCCGGCCCGAAGCCCTTGATCGAGGCGTAGATCAGGCGGGGGTTCAGCTCGCGGAGCCGGTCCCAGGTGAAGCCCATGCGGTCGATCGCGCCGGGGCCGAAGTTCTCCACCATGATGTCGGAGGAGCCGACGAGGTCGGTGAAGATCTGCTTGCCCTCGGGCGACTTCATGTTGAGCGTGATGCTCCGCTTGTTGCAGTTGAGCATCGTGAAATAGAGGCTGTCCACCCCGGGAAGGTCGCGGAGCTGCTTGCGGGTGATGTCGCCGGACGGCGCCTCGAGCTTGACCACGTCGGCCCCGAGCCACGCCAGCAACTGGGTGGCCGAAGGACCGGACTGGACGTGGGTCATGTCGAGGACACGCACGCCTTCCAGAGCCTTGGTCATCGCATGCCCCTTTACTTGTACATGGTCTGGTTCATGGTTCCGGGGGCGTAGACCTCCGGATCCACCCACACGTTGATCAGGGACGGCTTGCCGGACGCGCGGGCGCGCTCCATGGCCGGCCGGATCTCCGCGGGACTGCGGACCTCTTCGCCGTAGCCGCCGAGCATCTTGGCGAACTCGCTGTAGCGCACGTCGCCGAGCGTGTTGCCGACCCTGCCGCGGCCCTCGCCGTACTTCTGGATCTGGCCGTAGCGGATCTGGTTCATCGAGGAGTTGTTGCCGACGATCCCGACGAAGGGCAGGTTGTAGCGGACCAGCGTCTCGAAGTCCCACCCGGTGAGGCTGAAGGCGCCGTCGCCGAAGAGGGCCACGACCTCCTTGTCGGGGCGGGCGTACTTGGCGGCGAGCACGAACGGCACGCCCACGCCGAGGGTGCCGAGCGGACCCGGGTCCATCCAGTGGCCGGGCGACTTGGGCTGGACGACCTGGCCGGAGAAGGTGACGATGTCGCCGCCGTCGCCGATGTAGATGGAGTCTTCGGTGAGGAACTCGTTGATCTCGTGGACCAGCCGGTAGGGGTCGATCGGGTCCGCGTCGGACAGTTGGCGCGGCAGGCGCTTCTGGTAGGCGGCGGTCTCGACCGCGCGCAGCTCCTCCAGCCACTCCTTCCGCCCGGCCGCGCCGTTGCTCACCCGGCCGCTCGCGGCGGCGGCCACCGAGGACAGGACCAGGCCCGCGTCGCCGACGATGCCGAGGTCGATGTCGCGGTTCTTGCCCACCGTGCGGTAGTCGAGGTCGATCTGGACGACGGTCGCGGTGGGTGAGAGGCGCTTGCCGTAGCCCATCCGGAAGTCGAACGGGGTGCCGACGATGATGATGAGGTCGGCGTTGGTGAAGGCGTAGCGGCGGGACAGCTGGAAGTGGTGCGGGTCGCCGGGCGGGAGGGTGCCGCGGCCCGCGCCGTTCATGTAGGCGGGCACGTTGAGCGCGCGGACCAGGTCGATCGCGGCGTCGCTGCCCCGGCAGGTCCAGACCTGGCTGCCCAGCAGGATGCACGGCTTGCTCGCGTGGGAGATCAGGTCGGCGAGGCGCTCGATGGCCTCGGGGTCGCCGGCCTGCCGGGTCGAGGCGCGGTACTGGCCGGTCTGGGGGATCCTGGCCTTCTCGACGGGCACCTTGGCGTCGAGGATGTCGCGCGGGATCTCCAGGAAGGACGGCCCGGGCGCGCCGTTGTAACACTCGCGGAAGGCCATCGACACCATGTCGGCCACTCGTTCGGTGCCGGGCACGGTCGCGGCGAACTTGCTGATGGGCGACATCATGTCGACGTGGGGCAGGTCCTGCAGGGAGCCCATCTTGTGCTGGCTCAGCGCCCCCTGCCCGCCGATCAGCAGCATCGGGCTCTCGGCGCGGAACGCGTTGGCGACACCGGTGACCGCGTCGGTGGTGCCGGGGCCGGCGGTGACGACGGCGCACCCAGGGCGGCCGGTGATCCTGGCGTAGCCGTCGGCCGCGTGCGCGGCCACCTGCTCATGCCGGACGTCGACGACGTCGATGCCTTCATCGACGCACCCGTCATAGATGTCGATGATGTGACCGCCGCACAAGGTGAAGATCACCTCGATCCCCTCGGCCTTCAGCGCCTTCGCCACCAAATGGCCCCCGGAGATCACCTCGGGTTCGCGAACCGTGAGCGAGGGTGTGCTCTCGGGCGCAGTCTTGGTCATTGCGGCCTCTCCCTATCTCCCCGCCTGCGCGGAATTCAGTCTGCTGCATACTGCATACCGTATGTGCATCCTTATGGTTAACCCCATCACCGGCCGATGTCTAGACCTTTGCCGTCACGGCCTTCGTCACACCTTTCACATCGGAAGCTCCAGCAACTCCACCGGACCGCCCCGGTGGCCCGGTGGCACCACGGCCAGCGCGTCGGCGAGCGCAGGGCCCCTGAGCGAGCCCGGACCCTCGTGCCCGACCGGAACGGCGCCCCGCTGCGACCCGCGCACCGGCACCAACCTGGTGTCAGACGGATGGGCGCGCACCTCTCCCGCCAGCGCGGACCACACCCCGTGCGCCCGCTCGCGCCCGCCGAGCACCGGCACCAGCAGCGTCATGGCGGCGGCCAGCGCGGCGAACGGGTTGCCCGGCAGGCCGACCAGGATCGTCCCGCCCGGCAGCCGAGCCAGCACCTGCGGATGCCCGGGGCGGCAGGCGACGCCGTCGACGAGCAACTCCGCGCCGAGGTCGCGCAGCACCTCCCCGAGGTGGTCGGCGGGCCCTCTCGACGACGCCCCGCACACCGCCACCACGTCGGCGCGGCACGAGAGGGCGGCGGTCAGCGCCCCGGCGTCGTCGGCCACCCGGACGACGTCCGCGAGCCGTCCGCCGGCCCACCGGACCAGCCCGTCGAGCATCGGGCCGATCGCGTCGCGCACCCGGCCCCGGCCCGGCAGCCCGCCGGTCACCACCTCGTCACCGGTGACCAGCGCGGCCACCCGGGGCGCCGGCCGTACCGTGAGCGTGTCGTGGCCGAGGCTCGCGGCGAACCCGAGCAGCGCGGGCGTGACCATCGCGCCCCGCGCGACCACGTCGAGCCCCTCCGCGCAGTCTTCGCCCCGCCTGCGGATGTGCCGCCCCGGCGTCACCTCGCCCCACACCAGGTCGCCCGACCGGTCGGCCGCCTCCACCGGGAGGACCGCGTCGGCGCCCGGCGGAACCTCCGCGCCGGTCGCGATCTCGACGGCGGTGCCGGGGGACAACACCCCCTCGGGTGGACGCTGCCCGGCGAGCACACCGCCGACGATCCGCCAGGGCGGTGCGCCCGCGACCGCGAACCCGTCCATCGCCGCGGTGTCGAACCCGGGGACGGGCACCAGTGAGCGCAGCGGCTCCGCGAGCCGCCGGCCCGCCGCCTCGCACAGCGCCACCCGCACGGCGGGAAGAGGGGCCGCGACCCCCTCCGCCAGCGCCCTGGCCGTCTGCCACGGCATGGCCGCGGCGCGAGCAGTCGTGACCGTCATGGGCCGACCCCCATATCTTGACCGTGATGATTTCCATACTGTATACCGAATGCAAGGGGCAACTGAGAACGGAGCCGTTTGTGAGAGTCGCTGTTCTTGGCGCCGGCGCCATCGGCGCGTACGTCGGAGCCGCCCTGCACAGAGCGGGCGTCGACGTCCACCTGATCGCCCGCGGTCCGCACCTTCGCGAGCTGCGCGCCTCCGGAGTGCGGGTGCTCAGCCCGCGGGGAGACTTCGCCGCCCGCCCGCACGCCACCGACGACCCCTGGGAGGTCGGCCCGGTCGACTACGTCTTCCTCGGCCTCAAGGCCAACGGGTACGGCAGGGCGGCCCCCCTCATCAATCCGCTGCTCCACGAGACCACGGGCATCATCGCCGCGCAGAACGGCATCCCGTGGTGGTACTTCCACCGTCTCGCCGGGCCGTACGAGAACTATCGGATCGAGAGCGTCGACCCCGGCGGCGAGGTGACCACCGCGCTGCCGCTGGAGCGCGCCATCGGCTGCGTGGTCTACGCGGCCACCGAGATCGAGGCGCCCGGCGTGGTCAGGCACCTGGAGGGCACGCGCTTCTCCATCGGCGAGCCCGACGGCTCGATCTCCCGGCGGTGCACCGCCTTCAGCGAGGCGATGATCGCCGGCGGGCTCAAGTGCCCGGTCGAAGCCGATCTCCGCAACGACATCTGGGTCAAGCTGATGGGCAACATCGCCTTCAACCCGATCAGCGCGCTGGCCCGGGCCACGATGGTCGGGATCTGCCGGCACCGCGCCGCGCGGGAGCTGGTGGTCGCGATGATGCGGGAGACCCTCGCGGTGGCCGAGCGCGTCGGCTGCCGGCCGGGGATCTCGGTGGAGCGGCGGCTGGCGGGAGCCGAGCGGGCCGGCGCGCACAAGACCTCGACGCTGCAGGACCTGGAAAAGGGCAAACCACTCGAACTCGACGTGATCCTCGCGGCCGTGGTCGAGCTCGCCGACCTGACCGGGACGCAGGTCCCCACGCTGCGGGCGATCCACGCGGTGGCCGACCTGCTCAACGAGCAGATCACCGCGCAGGCCCAGGTTGTCGCCTAGCGCCACGTACACATACCGTAGACTGCATACAGCATTCGATGGAGGGATCGGCATGAAGCAAAAGCGCGCCGAGCCGTATGACCGCCTCACCCACCCGCTGGTGCGCGACGACGGAGTGCTCCGCCGGGCCACCTGGGAAGAGGCGCTCGACCGGGCGGCGGAGGGGTTCAGGCGCAACATCGAGGCGCACGGGCCCAACGCGTTCGCCATGTTGTCGTGCGCCAGGTCCACCAACGAGATGAACTACGTGGCACAGAAGTTCACCCGCGTGGTCGTCGGCACCAACAACGTCGACTCCTGCAACCGCACCTGTCACGCCCCCAGCGTGGCGGGATTGTCCGCCGTGTTCGGCAGCGGTGGCGGCACCTCCTCCTACCAGGAGGTCGAGGACACCGATGTGATCGTCATGTGGGGGTCGGCGGCGCGCAACGCCCATCCGATCTTCTTCCAGCACGTGCTGAAGGGCATCCGCAAGGGCGCGAAGATGTTCGCCGTCGATCCCCGGCGCACGGGCACGGCTCAGTGGGCCGACCTGTGGCTGGGGCTCAACGTGGGCACCGACATCCCGCTCGCGCACGCCGTCGCACGCGAGATCATCCATGCCGGCCTGCACAACACCGCCTTCATCGAGCGGGCCACCAGCGGCTTCGAGGAGTTCGCCAGGTCCGTCGAGCCGTGGACGCCCGAGGTCGCCGAGCAGGTGACGGGCGTGCCCGCCGAGGCGATCAGGCGGCTGGCCCACGCCTACGCCACGGCCGACCGCGCCCAGCTCTGCTGGACGCTCGGCATCACCGAACACCACAACGCGACCGACAACGTGCGCGCCCTGATCAACCTCGCGCTGCTCACCGGGCATGTCGGGCGTTACGGCTCCGGCCTGTCCCCCCTGCGCGGACAGAACAACGTGCAGGGCGGCGGCGACATGGGGGCGATCCCGAACCGCTTGCCCGGCTTCCAGGACCTCCTCGACCCCGAGGTCCGCGCCCGATTCGAACAGGTGTGGTCGAACACCATCCAGCCCCGCCACGGCCTCAATCTCACCGAGATGCTGGAGGCGATGGGCGAGGGCGAGGTCACCACCTGCTACCTCATCGGGGAGAACCCGGTGCAGTCCGAGGCCGACTCGCTCAGCTGCATCAAGCGCCTGGGCATGCTCGACCACCTGGTCGTGCAGGACATCTTCCTGACCAAGACCGCCCAGATGGCCGACGTCGTGCTGCCGGCCAGCGCGGCCTGGTGCGAGGCCGACGGCACCTTCACCAACTCCGAGCGCCGGGTGCAGCGGGTGCGCAAGGCGCTGACGCCGCCCGGCGAGGCGCGCGACGACATCGAGATCCTCTGCGACCTCGCCCGCCGCCTCGGCCACGACTGGCACTACGACGGCGCCGAGGAGGTGTGGGACGAGCTGCGCAGGCTCTCCCCCGCCCACACGGGCATGTCCTACAGCCGGCTGGAGGAGCACCAGGGCATCCAGTGGCCCTGCCCGTCGGAGGACTCGATCGAGCCGCCGTACCTGCACGGCAGGTTGTGGGCGACCGACCCGGTCGCGCGCGGCACGCCGGCTCCCTTCGCCGTGCTGGAGCACTCCCCGCCGGTCGACGTGCTCGACGAGGAGTTCCCGTTGCGCCTGACCACCGGGCGCCGCCTCGACTCCTACAACACCGGCGTCCAGTCCTCCGGGTTCGCCTCACCGCTCCGGCGCGGCGAGACCGTCGAGCTGTGCCCGGAAGACGCCCGCAGGCTCGGCCTGACCGCGGGCGAGGAGGTCCGGATCAGCTCCCGGCGCGGCACGGTCGTCGCCCCCGTCTTCATCGACCCCGCGCTGCGGCCCGGCCTGGTCTTCATGACCATGCACTTCCCCGACGAGGTCGACACCAACTCGCTGACGATCGAGGCGACCTGCCCCATCGCCGGCACCGCGGAGTTCAAGGCCGCGGCCGTCCGCATCGACAAGCTCGTTCCAGCGAAGGCCGGGTGACAGCGCATGGACCTGCGGTTTCGTGACACGGAGCCGACCGATGAGGAGCGCGCCGCGATCGACGCGCTCCTCGGCCCCCCCGCGTCGGGCTGGGTGGGCGGCGCACGCACCGACGACGACCTGCGCTTCGCCGCCGCCGGCGAGCAGGAGCGCGACCTCCTGCTGCCCGCCCTGCACGCGGTCAACGACCGGATCGGGTGGATCAGCGAGGGCGCGCTCGACTACATCTGCCGCCGGCTGACCGTCCCGCCCGCCGACGCGTACGGCGTGGCCACCTTCTACTCGATGTTCTCGCTCAAGCCCCGGCCGAGCCGCGTGCTGCACGTGTGCACCGACCTGGTCTGCGAGGCCAGGGGCGCGGCCGGGCTGTGCGCGTCCCTGGAGGAACGGCTCGGCCCGCCCGGGCTCTCCTGGCAGCGCAGCCCCTGCCTGGGCCTGTGCGAGCGCGCCCCCGCCGCCCTCGCGCTGGAGGCGGGCGACCCGCCCGCCCACGCGGTGTACGGCCCGGCCGACGCCGCCCTGACCGAGTTCGCCGAGCCGCCCGTCGAAGCGGCGGTCCCCCAGTCCCTCCACTCCGGCCCCGGAGCCGGCGACGAACTGGTGCTGCTGCGGCGGGTCGGCGTGGTCGATCCGGGCAGCCTCGACGACTACCGGTCCACCGACGGATACGCCGCGCTGCGGCGGGCGTTCACGCTCGGGCCGGCCGGGATCATCCGCGAGGTGCTCGACGCGGGGCTGGTCGGGCGGGGCGGCGCGGCCTTCCCGACCGGGCGCAAGTGGGAGGCGACGGCCCGCCAGCCCGACCATCCCCACTACCTGGTCTGCAACGCGGACGAGAGCGAGCCCGGCACCTTCAAGGACCGGGTGATCATGGAGGGCGACCCGTTCGCGCTCATCGAGGCGATGACGATCGCCGCCTACGCCACCGGCTGCCGGAAGGGCTACATCTACCTCCGGGGCGAGTATCCGCGCGCCTTCCACCGCCTCACCGGCGCGATCGCCGCCGCCCGGGCCCGCGGCCTGCTCGGCGACGACGTCATGGGGCAGGGGTTCGCCTTCGACATCGAGATCCGGCGCGGTGCCGGCGCCTACATCTGCGGCGAGGAGACCGCGATCTTCAACTCCATCGAGGGGCAACGCGGCGAGCCGCGCAGCAAGCCGCCCTTCCCCGTGGAGAAGGGGCTGTTCGGCAAGCCGACCGTGGTCAACAACGTGGAGACGCTGGTCAACGTCCTGCCGATCCTGCTGTCGGGGGCGAGCGCCTACGCGGCCACCGGCACGGAGGGATCGACGGGCACCAAGCTGTTCTGCCTGTCGGGCAACGTGCGCCGGCCGGGTCTCTACGAGTTGCCGTTCGGCGCCACCCTGCGCGACCTGCTCGACCTGGCCGGCGGCGTCCCCGAGGGCCGCTCGCTGCGCGCCGTACTGCTCGGCGGCGCGGCGGGCGCGTTCGTCCGGCCCGACGAGCTGGACATCCCGCTCACCTTCGAGGGCACCCGCGCCGCCGGCACCACACTCGGCTCCGGCGTGGTCCTCGTCCTCGACGACGGCGCCGACCTGGTCAAGATCCTGCTGCGGATCGCCGAGTTCTTCCGCGACGAGTCCTGCGGCCAGTGCGTGCCCTGCCGGGTGGGCACCGTGCGCCAGGAGGAGGCGTTGCACAGACTCGCGATAAAACCCCAGGCCGGCGACCTCACGCTGCTTCGCGAGGTCGGGCAGGTCATGCGTGACGCGTCCATCTGCGGCCTCGGCCAGACCGCCTGGAACGCCGTGGAGTCGGCCATCGACCGGCTGGGCGTCTTCACCTCCGAGGAGGCATCATGAGCGTCCCCCTGCCGCCGCCGCGCAGACTCGTCGAGATCACCGTGGACGGGGAGCCGGTCCGGCTCCCCGAGGGCTCGACGATCCTCGACGCCTGCCAGGACACCCCGACGCTGTGCTACGGCGACACTCTGACGCCGAAGAACGCCTGCCGGGTGTGCGTGGTCGAGGTCGAGGGTTCCCGCACCCTGGTCCCCGCCTGCTCCCGCCGCGCGGAGGAGGGCATGAAGGTCAGCACCGACAGCGAACGCGTACGGCACAGCCGCAAGCTCGTCCTGGAGTTGCTCGGCTCCTCCGTCGACCTGTCCACCACGCCCGGGGCGGCCGAGTGGATCGCCGAGTACGACGCGGATCCGCAGCGGTTCGGCCAGGAGGCCGCGACCGTGGAGCAGCCCGTCAAGGTCGACAACGACCTCTACGTCCGCGACTACGGCAAGTGCATCATGTGCTACAAGTGCGTCGACGCCTGCGGCGACCAGTGGCAGAACTCCTTCGCCATCACGGTCGCCGGGCGCGGGTTCGACTCCCACATCTCCACCGAGCACGACGCGCCCCTGACCGACTCGGCCTGCGTCTACTGCGGCAACTGCGTGGAGGTCTGCCCGACGGGGGCGCTGTCGTTCAAGACCGAGTTCGACATGCGCGCCGCCGGCACCTGGCACGAGGAGGAGCAGACCCAGACCACCACGATCTGCGCCTACTGCGGCGTGGGCTGCAACCTCACCCTGCACGTCCAGGACAACGAGATCGTCAAGGTCACCTCGCCGCACGACAACCCGGTGACCCACGGCAACCTCTGCATCAAGGGGCGCTTCGGCTTCCAGCACGTGCAGAACGGCCGGTCCGCCAAACAGACTCAGAAGGACTGATCCGATTGAGCCGTGTGATCACCCGGCGGCCCATCGTGCGGGTCAGGGAGACGGGCGTCAGCCGCCGTGTCGACTCGCTGGCGGCCGAGGAGCCGCTGGAGATCCGGCTCGACGGCCGGCCGCTCACCGTGACGATGCGCACGCCGGGCGACGACTTCGACCTGGCGGCCGGATTCCTGGTGAGCGAGGGCGTGATCGGCTCGGCCGCCGACATCACGACGATCCGTTACTGCGCGGGCGCCACCGAGGACGGCTCCAACACCTACAACGTGCTCGACGTCCGGCTCGCGCCGGGCGTCCCGGTGCCCGACGGATCTCTGGAGCGCAACTTCTACACCACCTCGTCCTGCGGCGTGTGCGGCAAGGCCAGCCTCGACGCGGTCCGCACGGTGGCGAGATGGACCGTCGACGACGACCCGCTGCGCCTGCCCGCGGCCACGGTCTCGGTCCTCCCCGACCGGCTGAGATCCGCCCAGCGCGTCTTCGACCGCACCGGCGGCCTGCACGCGGCCGGGCTGTTCACCGCCGACGGCGAGGCGCTGTGCGTGCGGGAGGACGTCGGCAGGCACAACGCGGTCGACAAGATCGTGGGCTGGGCCCTGCGCGGCGACCGCCTGCCGCTGCGCTCCAGCATGCTGATGGTGTCGGGGCGCGCGTCCTTCGAGCTCGTGCAGAAGGCGTTGATGGCGGGCATCCCGGCGCTGGCCGCGGTGTCCGCCCCCTCCTCACTCGCCGCCGAGCTGGCCGCCGCCTCCGGGCTGACCCTCATCGGCTTCGTCAGGGGCGCCTCGATGAACGTCTACGCGGGAGAACACCGCCTGACGGACTGCCCATGAGTCTGCACCGGGCCATCCGGTGGCGCCGCGTCGCGCACTGCGGCCTGGACATCGTCCGGGCGACGTGGCCCGTCCCGGGCCGTCGCGGCGCGTGCAGGCGCCGCCGCGCTCCCGCACCGTCACGGTGCAGGTGGACGGCTCCGCGCCACGGTGGCCCTCCCCCGGCCGGCTGAGTCCGCCCCGCCGAGCGAGGAGCCGGTCGACGGTCCGCCCCCTTACGTCGACCGGCTCCTCTCAGCCCACCCTGCGGCAGCCGTTCGTTCCAGAACGGCTGCCCTGAGGATCCGCGCCCTAGAACAGGGCGCCGGCCAGCGACCGGCGGGCGGCGGCGACCGCGGGGTCGTCGGCGGGCATGGTGTCGAACAGGCCGAGCAGATGCACCCGGGCCTGGTCACGGTCGTCACCGGAGGTGCGCCTGACGGTGGCGACCAGCCGTTGGAAGGCCTTCTCCACCTCACCGCTCAACATCTCCAGGTCGGCGGCCTGACACTGGGCCGTCACGTCGGAGCCGTCGGCGGCGCGGCGCTGCACGTCGGCCGGGTCGAGACCGTCGGTCCGCTTGATCAGCCCGATGCCGGCGAGACCCATCCTGGCGTCCTCGTCCCTCGGCGATCGGGCGAGCAGCCGCTGGTAGGCGGCCTCCGCGGCGTCCATGTCGCCGTCGTCGATCGCCTGCTCGGCCGCGAGCAGGTCGGGGTCGACCGGCGGCCCGGCCGGAGCCTCCTGGCCTTCCTCCTGGGGACCGGCCTCGTCGTCCTGCTCGCCGCCGGGCGGCAGATACTGCGCCAGTGCCTCCAGGAGCTGGTCGACGAACTGGCGCACCTGGGGTTCGGGGAGCGCGCCCTGGAAGCCGGTCACGGCCTGCCCCTGGAAGATGGCCAGCACGGTGGGGATGCTCTGCACCCGCAACGCCTGGCTGACCTGGGGGCTGGCGTCGACGTCGACCTTGGCCAGCACCCATTTCCCGCCCGCCTCGGCGGCGAGTTTCTCCAGGATCGGGCTGAGCTGCTTGCACGGCTCGCACCATGTGGCCCACAGGTCGAGGATGACCGGGACACGCATGGAGCGCTCGATCACCTCGGTGGAGAATGTTTCGTCGGTGACGTCGATGACCGACGCCTTTCCGGTGGTGTCGCCTGTTCCCTGGGCGGCCGTGGCCTCCCGGCGGGCCTGTGCCTCCAGTGCCTGCTTGCGCGCGCCGAGGTCCACGGCACCGTAGAGCGATCCGGGTCGATTGATGTCCGCTGGGCTCATACTCCAATCCTGCCGCATAAGCACGCATGCCCGTACGAGGTGGGGGGCCTCAGATCTCGAACAGCTCCAGCAGGTCGTCGCCGCGCCGGGTGCGGGACACCCAGACCTCGCGCCCGCGGCGCTCCCGGCTGATCAGGCCGGCGGCGACGAGCCGTTCGCAGTGGTAGGTGATCGCGCTGGGCACGGTACCGACCTGACCGGCGAGCCGGCTCATGGTGGTGGCGTGGTCGAGCCCGGCGAGCAGGCCGGCGCGGACGTCGCCGAGGACCGCCACGAGTTGCTCGGTGTTGCCCGCGCCCGTCGTGTCACGCCAGAGCGACTCGGCGCCCGGCAGCGGGTAGGCGATCCAGACCAGCGCCGGGTTGTCCAGATTGACGATGATCGAGTCGCGTCCGGCGAGGGTGGGCACCAGGATCAGCTGCCGGTCGCCCAGCTCGAACGTGCTGGGTTCGAGGTCGCCGATTCGCAGGGCGTTGCCGGTGTAGACGATCCGATCGCTGAGCGAGCTCAGCAACCCGTCGAGCGCGCCGCGCACGACGGCCGCCCCGATCCGCTCGACCTCCCGGTCGAGTGCGGACCTGGCCCGCCGCCACAGGGGCTCGGTGACCGACCAGACGTTGTCGACCGCGGCGGCGTAGCCGTGCAGCCACCGTTGGGGATCGTCGGCGGCGGACCGCCAGTGCCTGGGCACCGGCTCGCCGCCGAACGCCTGCTCCAGATCGCCCACCAGCACGTCCGGTGAGGCGTCACGCAACCACGCGACCTGGAATTCGACCGGCACGTCACCCAGCGGGGTGAGCGGCACGATGCTGTCCGGCCCGACCGAGTGTCCGGGCGCGCCGAGCGGGCGCATCGCCTCCCAGCCTTCGGGGCCGACCGCCTCCGCCACCGTACGCCGCCAACGTTCGGGCAGTCCCCTCCGCCGCCCGGCGACCGCGTCGGTCAACATCGCCAGCGTTGTGACCTGCGGAGAGATGGATACCATCACCTTCGGCGTGGCGCCGATCCGCAGTTCGCTCCACACGCCGTTCTGTGTACGAGGCACCTTTCCCCCGTGTCCCTTTAACCCGTTAAAGCACGATAACGGGCACAAGGATCCCCTGGCGAATGCTTCAACAAACCTGAAAATGAACACCACGTAACACAACAAGTACGGCAAGCCACCCACCGCCCCGCGCCGCACGCGGCCGGTGTCCGTGGACCCATGGCACTCCAGCTCACCTGGCCGGCCGCCGTCACGGCGCCCGTCGACCCGCGACCGGCTCCCAGAACCCCGGAGTGCCCGGAGAGCACAGCCGCCAAGAGGTCAGAACTGGGCGGGCTCCGAGTAGGTGCCCCACTCCGCACGCAGCGCGTCGCAGATCTCTCCCAGGGTCGCCTCCGCGCGGGCGGCGTCGAGCATGGCGGGGATCATGTTCTCCGTGCCGCGGGCGGCGGCGACCATGCGGCCGAGCGCGGCGTCGACGGCGCCCTGGTCGCGTCCGGCGCGGCGCTCGGCGAGCACGCGGTTCTGCTCCTTCTCCACCTCATGGCTGACGCGCAGGATCTCCAGCGGCTCCTCGACGGTGGCGGTGTGGCAGTTGACCCCGACGATCCGCTTCTCCCCCTTCTCCAGCTTCCGCTGGTAGTCGAAGGCGGATTCGGCGATCTCGGACATGAACCACCCGTCCTCGATCCCGCGCAGGATGCCGGAGGTCATGGTCCCGTCGGAACCCATCTCGCGGATCCGGCGGAAGATCGCCTCCGCCTCGGCCTCCAGCCTGTCGGTGAGCGCCTCGACGTACCAGGAGCCGCCGAGCGGGTCGGCGACGTTCATGACCTCGGTCTCCTCCATGATCACCTGCTGGGTGCGCAGGGCGATCTCGGCGGCCTTCTGCGAGGGCAGCGCGAGCACCTCGTCGAGCGCGTTGGTGTGCAGCGAGTTGGTCCCGCCGAGCACCGCCGCCAGCGCCTCGACGGCGGTCCTGACGATGTTGTTGTCCGGCTGCTGCGCGGTGAGGGAGACCCCGGCCGTCTGCGTGTGGAAGCGCAGCCACTGCGCCTTCTCGGTGCGCGCGCCGTACACGTCGCGCATCCAGCGGGACCAGATCCTGCGGGCGGCGCGGAACTTGGCGATCTCCTCGAAGAAGTCGATGTGCGCGTCGAAGAAGAAGGACAGCCCCGGCCCGAACACGTCGACGTCGAGGCCGCGGGAGAGACCGAGTTCGACGTATCCGAACCCGTCGGCCAGGGTGAACGCCAGTTCCTGTGCGGCCGTGGAGCCCGCCTCGCGGATGTGGTAGCCGGAGACGGACAGCGGCTTGTAGGCGGGGATCTCGGCCGAGCAGTACTCCATCAGGTCGCCGATGAGGCGCAGGTGCGGCTCGGGCGCGAACAGCCACTCCTTCTGCGCGATGTACTCCTTGAAGATGTCGGTCTGCAGCGTGCCGTTGAGCCGCCCGACCGGTGTCCCCTGACGCTCGGCGGCGACCAGGTACATGCAGAAGATGGGCACGGCGGGACCGCTGATCGTCATCGAGGTGGTCACCTCGCCCAGCGGGATGCCGTCGAAGAGCAGGTCCATGTCCAACGCGGAGTCGACGGCCACGCCGCAGTGCCCCACCTCGCCGAGCGAACACGGGTCGTCGGAGTCGCGCCCCATCAACGTCGGCATGTCGAAGGCCACCGACAGCCCGCCGCCGCCCGCGCCGAGGATCATCTTGTATCGCTCATTGGTCTGCCGCGCGTTGCCGAACCCGGCGAACTGCCGGATCGTCCACGCCCTGCCCCGGTAGCCGGTGGGGTACAGCCCCCGGGTGTAGGGGAACTCGCCCGGCCAGCCGATCCGCTCGAACCGTGGATCCGCCACGTCTTCCGGTGGTCCGTAGACGGGCGCTACCTCCAGCCCGGAGAGCGTTCGGAACTCCTGCTCCCGCTTCGCCACCCGGTCGAACCGCGCCGCCCAGCGTACCCGGCCCTCTTCGATCTCTCTCGCGTCCATGCTGCCCCTCCATGTCCCGGTACGGCAGTACGTCTCGCCCAGCGGTAGCCCGGCACAGAAATACTAGGACGTCCTACTATTTTAGGCCAGCGAACGCCGCCCCTAAAACGGCCGGCCCGCAACCATGCCCGTATCGCCGGTGCGCGACGCCGATCCATCAGCACAGGCCGCCCACGATGGACGCCCGCCGGCCGGCCCCCGCCGGCCTCGCCCTCCGGTCCCGCCGCGTGGCGGGGCCGGCGCGATCAGCGCCGGGTCCAAAGCAAGGTCGTGGCGGCCCGCGCGGCCAGGTGGTACGGCGGCAGGTCATCGCCGGTCCAGTAGACCTCGACCTGCGGAGAGTCCTCGTCCATCTGAAGCAACTCACGCTGCGCCGCCAAAGTCACCTCCCAGGCCCGCACGCCCGGCTCCACCTCCGCGAGGTACACCCTGCGCGCGCCGTCCGGCGGTCCCTGCGGCCCGAACCGCCAGGTGCGCCAGACCGCCACCACGCCGCCGTGCTCTGCCAGCGCGTCAGCCACGAGGTCATCGGTGAGGTCACGCAGTTCGTCGGCCAGGTCCGCGAGATCGGCCGGCGGGGCCCCGGTCAGATCCAGCTCGGCCGGGATCCGCGTCCCCGCGCGCGCCAGAACGTGCGGCGGCACCGGGGCGAAGCGGTGGCCGACCTCCGGGCCGGCGTCGCCGATCGTGACCTGGTCCACCCCGACCGGCTCGCCGCCGCCGATTCCGAGCACCACCGGCACCCGCCGCAGCAGTTCGACCTCGGCCGCCGTCAGCGGCACGCCGAACTCCACCGCCGCCACCGACACCGCGTCGGGGAGTGCCGCCAGATCGCCCACGGCCAGCATGGTGCGGACGTGCGTCAGCAGATCATCGGGGACCTGGCCGGCCAGGCGTAGGAGCAGGAGGTGCATGCCGCCGAAGACCCGCCACGCCTCTTCGTCGAGTTCCGCCCACTCAGCCGACACGTCAGCCCTCCTCCATCACAATGATCTCATAGTCGTCCGGGCCCAACCTGAGCTTCATGTCCTCCGTAAGCCGCTCCACCTCCTTGCGGATCTGCTCCACCAGCTCGGGATCCTGGATCCGCCGTGCGCGCGAGTGAGGTGGGAGGATGACCTCCTGCTCCTTCGAGATGGCGGAGAAAACCGAGATGTCTCGCGCTTGCTGACCGGTGAGCTGGTAGACGACCAGCACCTTCCGGCTGCTCGGGTTATCCGCCATGAATTGCAAGCCCACCGCCAGCCGCCGGCTCGCGCTGAGGAACTCGCGCGCGCTGCCATGCGGGTACAGCTGCGATCCGTAGATGGGCGAATGCCCTGGCGTGATCCAGTCGCCGCGGTACGCGCGCACCGGCGCCTCGGGCGTGCCCAGCGTGGGCAGTTGCATCATGGCGTCGTACATCATGTCGGCGTGCCATCGCATCTCGTCGAACAGGCGTGGCATCACCGGCTTCAGCAGTTCGCGGATCTCCGTCCAGGTCGCACGCTGCGCCTTACGGGCATCCCTGGCGTCGCCGTCGGCCTTCCGAGCCTCCGCCGCACGACCCGCCTCGCGGTGCTCCTCGCCATCGCGCTTGGCGATTTCGCCCTTGAGGACCGCGTCGACGTACGCCTGGGAGAGCGCGTTCAGCGGCGACTGCGAGGCGTAGTGGTCCGTCCCCGTGTGCAGCGCGTGGATCAGCGCCAGCGGGAGAGGCAGCGTTTTGGGGCCGAGCACGCGGGAGTCCAGATAGCTCGCCGTCAGGCTTTCGGCCTTCTGGGCCATCCTGACCCGCACGGCCGCCTCCGACACCCCGCCGGTCCACAGCTGCGTGCGCGTCACGTTGTTGATCAGGTAGTGGCCGTCCATGGTGTACACGGTCAGGGCCATCACGTGCGCCGGCGACAGCCGGTCGGCCAGTTGCCGGACCGCGGCCGTGTCCGTCGGGTCGATCCCGTGGCGCTGCAGCCAGTCGGCGAGGATCGTGTTGGTCACCTTTCCTCTGTACAGTTGCGGCCACACCTCGTCCGCAGCGTGCCGCACGCCGGGCTGCTGAGTCTCGGAGAAGCCGTTGGGATTGTCGGCGTGCTGGAGGTACCGGGCCTCGTGCGGGAACAGGTGGTTCGACAGCACTTCGGCCCGCAGCGTGCGCAGATCCAGGCCGGGAAGGCCGCGGTACATGTCCACCGGGGTGAGCCGGGCGCCCGGCGGGACGTCCAGCCGCCCCAGGCCGGCGATCTGCGCACCGCGGATGATCTCGAACAGCGAATGGTCCCGCCCCGGCAGCATCCAGCCCATCAGCGCGCCGAGGAAGCGCTCGTTCGTCGCGCCGCCGAGGTCGAGGAACTTGGCCGCCGTCAGCATTCGGGTGGTGGTCGCCGATACCCCGTCGATCACGGGGAAGCCGTCGTCCGTCATCCGCCTGGCCCATCGGCTGGAGGTGGTCTCGTGCGCGGTCACGCCCTCCCGCCAGGGGAGGAGGGTGTCCGGGCGCAGGGGCTCGCCGACGATCCTCTCGACGAACGCCCGCTCGAACATGCCAAGGGGCACGCGCAGCGCCTGATAGTGCTCCGGAGTCGTGATCAGCCCGAGCCGTTGCTGCTCTTCGGGGGTACGGTCGTGCCTGCTCGCCTGGCTCTGGACCACGTCGGCGACATTCCGCAGCCCGTGCTCCGACACCATGAGAACGTTTCCGGTGCCGAACGGGTCGCGGTCGAACCGGTGTACGGCCGGGTCGAACCAGTTCTCAAGCCTGCCCATGATCGCACGGTTGAGGCTGTCGTCCAGTTGCCGCTGCATGCGTCTGAGCTCACCGACGTCAAGTCCGGCGGCCCGCGCTTCCGCCCATCGCTCGTTGTCGATGATGTCGAGCAGGAGCTTGCCCAGGATCTGCGGGTTGTCGTGGTTGAAGTAGCTCGCGTTGTAGAAGGCCGTCACCAGCTCCCGCACGTTGCCGTACTCGAGCAGGTCATCGAACCGCACTCTGGTCCCGACCTGCCCGACGCTGCTGTGCGCGCCTTCGTCATCGCGGAAGAAGGCGCTCTCCACCCGGCGCCTGAGGTCGGCGTAGCTCTCGTCCGCCTTCCGTGGGGTGAGCTCAAGGAGAACGTCTCGTAGTTTGCTCACCGCCGTGCGGGCCGCGTCGGCGGTCTGCGGATCGTTGAAGTAGTAGGCGCCCAGCCGCTGCTCGAATTGGGTGGCCTCCGCCGCCCACCGGGGATCGTTGAAGAACCTCTCGAACTCGAACGGCGCCCGCGGGGCACCGGGCGCCGAATCCGCCACGCCGGACGATGTGGCGGTGCCGGCCACGTGCGCGCCGGATGACGCGGGTGGCGGGGTGTCGGTGCCGGACAGCTGCTCGCTTCGCGTCGGCACGTCCGCCGCCGGCGTTCGCTCACCCGGTGTCCGCTCATCGGGGACGGCGGCGTGGAGCGCATCCGGCTCCGATGCGCGCACGGCGTGGCCGTCGGGCGTCTCCGGTGCGCGCGCGACGTGGCCGTCGGGCGTCTCCGGCGCGCGCACGGCGTGGAGCGCATCCGGCTCCGGTGCGCGCACGGCGTGGCCGACGGGCGGCTCCGGTGCGCGCACGGCGTGGCCGTCGGGCGTCTCCGGCCGGCCTCCGTGGTTGAGAATCTGATCCAGACGGCCGGGTGGATGCGCGTCACCGGGCATCGCCGGACGAGAAGACCCGCCTTCGACGTGATCCGCTCCACGGGGGCCACCCGGACCACTGCCCTCACCACGATCCACCCCACGAGGAACCCCCGGACCGCCATCCTCGGTACGGTCCGCCGCACGAGGGGCCCGTTGTGGCTCGGCTGTCTGGGTGCGTCCCGCGTCGCCGGTGCGCGGTGCCGGTTCGGGCCCAGCGCCGCGCTCCTGGCGCTGTCTTCCGCCGCTTGGCTGGTCGTCGCCGGGTAGGGCATGCGGCCGCACGACCGTGGCGGGGGCGTCCTGCCCGCTACGCGGCGCGTGGACCGATTCCTCCTGCGGGGGAGGCGCCTTGGGAGTGATGACGTCGGCCTGGCTGAGCGAGCTGCCATGGCCGGGCGGGGTGTCGGCCATGGACGGGATAACCGGGCCGGTTCCGGCAGCGGGGCCGTGCGGCGTGGGCCCGGACGGCGGAGCGAAGGCTGTGGGATGCGCGGGGGGCTCGCCGCCGCCCGGCGTGAGCCCGCCCAGGTGCTGACCGTCCGCACCCAGGGCGCTGGAGGTGAAGCCTTTGGCGAACAGGTCCCAGCTGAAGTTCCCCTGGGAGAGCAGGCTGCCGGCGGTGGTGATGCCGCCGGTCACGGCGTACTGCGCGGCCTGGCCGTAGATGGAGGAGCTGGCGGCGGCGAGGAGTCGTTCCGCCGCGGTCATCTCCGCCCGGGTCAGTCCGGCCCGCAGGGCGGGGGTGGCCAGGCGGGTCAGGCCGCCGGTAAGCCCTCCCATGAGGCCGCCCATCGCGCCGCCCGCCAGCGCGGACATCACCAGCTGGCGTCCATCGAGATCGTCCCGGCGGCCCTTCGCGATCTGCGTCAGCTGGATCCCGGCGTCCATGCCCGCGACGATGCCGGCGAAGATCGCGATATTCGCCAGGGTCCGTTTGGCGATCTGCGCGATGGTCATCCGGGCGAGCTGCAGGCGGGCGGGAATGAGCGCCAGGCTCGCGCCGCTGCTGGTCACGGCGATGGCCAGCAGGTAACCGAGTTGCAGGATCAGCAGCCACACCGTGGCCTCGATCATGTACTTGGCGTACTGGATCTGCACACCGATGTTGTTGATCGCGATAGCGGTGTCGATCAGCCGGGTGACCGGCTCGGCCTCCAGCGGATCGGTCACCCGGGCGACATGTTCGGCGAAGGCCAGGTGCGCCGCGCCGTCCCAGGCGTCGCCGATCTTGTCGGCTGACCAGGGCCGCTCAGCGCCGGTGCCCTCGACGATCTGGTAGGCGGCGGACACGCACGCGTCGGCGAGCCGGAAGCACCGCGTCTCGTCGCCTTCGGGCCAGTTCATCCCGACCACCCAGCCGACATAGGGCTTGGCCCAGTCGGGGATCAGAAAGCCATCGAATGCCATAAGGTCAGCGGTTGGGGTGCTCGGCCTGCTCGTACCTCGCGGCGCTCACGCGGAGCCCGGTGGCGAGGCCGTCCAGATCATCGATGTACGCCTGCAACGCGTTGAAGATGCCCGCTTCGATCCCGGGCATCTTCTTCTCCAGTTCGGCCCCGTACTCGTCGTCTCCAAGAGCCCGCCGGTCGCGGTCGAAGGCGGCGCGCAGCGTGTCGCGTGCCGAGGTCACGTTGTCCCGCCGCCCGCCGACGACCTTGGACTCGCGGACCAGCGCCGTCCGAAACACGTTCAGGGTGTAGGAGCTCGCCATGCCCTTCCCTCCCTGCCGTCGAACTCCACAGGGTCGTCGAGCTCCACAGGCTGGGGCAGAAACGAGTCGAGACCCACCCCTTCGCCGAAGATGTCCTCGTACGGCAGGCCCTCCGGCACGAGCGGCTCCATGAGCTCCTTCGACTGCCGGGCGACGGCCTCCGTGGCCTGGTTGATCTGCGTCATCAGCGAACGCGAGAGCTCTGACGGCGACAACCTCCGGTATACACGCGGATTGAGTTCGATGGCGCGCACCTGCCCGTGCCGTCCCACCGTCACGGTCACCATGCCGTCGTCCGACCTGACCGTGGACTCGACCTCGTCGAGCTTGCCGAACAGCTCCTTGACCTGCCGAAGATGCCGGTCATACTCCGCGGCCAGATCCTCCACCGTGTCCCGGAACACATCTGTCACACGAGCACCATTTCATATGTTGTTCAACTTTAACTCGTACAAAACATCACATCTTGACAGGCGAGACGGTAGTTAATAGTTGAATTACTTGGTGCTCCACGGCTCGTAGCCGAGTCACGGCGAGGACGCCCCTAGAAGTCGCCGGCGGCCACCCGCAGGGTGCGGAGCAGGGTGAACATCTCGTCGAGTTGCGCCTCGCCGTACATGGTCAGGCCGAAGTCGGCGGCCATCAGGTCGGCGGTGGCTCGCTGTACGAGGTCGCGGCCCTGGGGGGTGATGTCGGCGAGGACGCCGCGGCCGTCCTCGGGGTTGCGGCGGCGGCGGACCAGGGCGGCGCGTTCGAGACGGTCCACGGTGTTGGTGACGCTCGTGGGGTGGACCATGAGACGCTCCCCGATTTTGGACAAAGGGAGAGATCCGGTCTTGCTGAAGGTCAGCAGCACGAGAGCTTCGTACCGGGCGAAGGTCAAGTCATACGGTTTGAGCAGCGCGTCCAGTTGCGAGAGCAGGATCTGGTGCGCTCTCATGATCGATGTGACGGCGGCCATGGCCGAGGACGGCCCGAAGTGAACGCGCCAGCTACTGGCGGCGCGCTCGATCGGGTCGAACGGCAGGTTCAGCGGCTCACCTGTAGGCACAGCGCTTACCGTAGCGCGGCCACATCCCGGTTCGCCCGGTTACGTCGAGCAAGCAAATCTCGGAGCTTGACCAAGAAGCCGTACGCCAAACATCACGCTCAGTTATGGTTCTCGCATCGATTGGTGAGGCGGAGGCCAAGTGGCCACGCGGCCGGGATCGGCCGTGCTCAGCCGGGCCTGCAGGGGTGCGGGCCAGGACCGTCGGTGTCGAGGGGACCGGCACGGGGGCTGGGGAGTCCGCCTGATCGAGGCACGGGGGGTGCTTTTGATGAACAGTGACTGGACGTCGCGATGGCGACGTGGAGTGATCGTATCGACCGACGCAGTGTGCCCGGGCGACCGGCGCACATGTGACGGTGCGTGAGCAGAAGGGCGTTTCACGCGCGGAACTCAGGCAGAGTGCTGCCGTGACTGTCGCCGTCCTGCTCGTTTTAGGGCTGGTGGCGGCGTGGAGCGTCCTTATCCCCGGCGTGGACGCCTGGGAGAACATCATGGTGGCCGTGATCGGCTCGCTGCGGCTGACCGGGCCGGTCGCCGCCGCGTTCGCCTGCTGGGTGGCGCTGCGCAAGCGGCGGGCCAGCGCCGGGCGTGCGTTCACCACCTGGCAGGCGATGAAGGTGCCGCTGGCCATCATGGTGGTGACCGTGGCGGCGTTCGCGGCGACCGCCCTGCTGCTGGCGGCCAACAGCATGCTCAACGAGCAGGCGGGACGGCTGGCGCCGAGCGGGCTGGCGATGGGCATGGCGGGGCTGGCGCTCTACGTCGCGATCGGCTGGGTGGCCGGCTGGCTGCTGCCGTGGATCGGCACGCCCGTGCTGGCCGGGCTGGGCTGCTACGCGCTGTTCAGCCGGCTGGCCGACGGCGGAGCCTGGGCGGATCGCCTAGCGCCCGCCACGCGCGAGCCGTACGACGTCTTCCAGGGGCTGAGCGCCTCGGCGTTCACCGACCAGACGCTCTGGCTGGTGGGAGTGAGCGGCGCACTGCTGCTCGGCTGGGCGGCGCTGGTCACCCGGCAGGCGCTGGTGCTCGCCGCGGCGATGCTCGCGGTGCTGGCGGCGGCGACCGGGCTGGCCAGGCTGGTGAGCGAGCCGCAGACCGTGTCGGCCCAGCCGGTGGTGTACAGCTGCCAGGAGTGGCCGATCACGATCTGCGTGCATCCCGGCATGCGCAGCGGGCTGACCGACCTGGGCGCCGCCTTCACCAAGATCGCCTCTCGGCTGAGCGGCACGCCCGCGGAGTTCACCAGGGTCGAGCAGCATCCACGCCGCACCGGCAGCGGCCAGGGACCAGGCGTGGCGACCGTGCACGTGGACGATCTGGCGGCGGGCTTCGCCGACGAGGCGGCGGCTGAGTTCCTCGACGGTCTGGCGGCGAAGTGCAGGGGCGCACGCGGCTCGGGATACCGGGGGATCGTGATGGCGTGGCTGCGGGGCGAGTCGCTGCCCGTGGGACCGCTGCCCGAGCACCAGTTCGCGGCGGCCTGGTTCTCCAGCCTGACCGAGGCCCAGCGGCGTGACTGGCTGCGGCTGTTCTACTCCGACTTCGCCAGGTGCGCGCTGCGCGCCGAGCACTTCGGCGGCGGTCCGCAGGTGCACGCCGACTCACCGCACGGCGGCCCGGCGCCCGAGCAGTCCGCGCCCAGCGTCCCGGTCGTGCCCCAGCCCATCCCGCCCACCGCTCCGGCGGAGCCCAGCCCGGCGCCCGAACCCGAGCCCGTGGAGCCGACACCGCTTCCGGAGGAGCCCGCCCCGAAACCGGCGGAGCCGACGGCCGAGCCGCAGGCTCCGCCGGAGGAGCCACCCCAGCGGGCCGGCGAACCGCAGCACCCGCGCGATTACCGTCATTCCAGCCCATCACGGCAAGATCGGCACGACGACGGGGGAACCCCGGAAAACAGGTGATATCCCCGCACCCGGGGGAAGGAGAAGACGCGTGACCCGCCAGGCTTCCACTCCCCCAGGCGCTACTCCCATCGCCCCCGCGGACCAGCCCCGCCGTCGCCGCGGCTGGCGGTTCCTCGCCGGCCTCCTCGTCGTGATCGTCCTGCTGGTCGTGGGCGCCCGGCTGACGTGGACCTGGCTGAACCCGTTCGGCGAGCGCAGCGTGGACCGCAGCCAGCCCGTGCTGCTGGAGTCGATCCACGACCTGAGCCGCTTCGAAGCCGCGACGGGCAACTTCCAGGTCGTCGTCGACCTGGAGAAGGACGCCGCGTTCCTGCCGGACGCGATCAAGGGCAGCCGCACCCTCTTCGTCGGCGCCGGCGGCGTCGACGCCTACGTCGACCTCTCCTCCATCGCCTCGAACGCGCTCACCATGTCACCCGACCGAACCGAGGTGACCGTACGGCTGCCGCGAGCCGCGCTGGAGAAGCCCAACCTCGACAACCGGCGGTCCTACGTCTACCACCAGCAGCGCGGCATCCTCGACCGGGTGCAGGAGTTCTTGTCGTCCTCCCCGCAGAACCAGCAGGAGCTCTACGTGCTGGCCGAGAAGAAGATCGCGGAGGCCGCGGCGGCCAGCGACCTGCGCAACCGGGCCGACCAGAACACCAAGCGGATGCTCGAGGGCATGCTGAAGTCGCTCGGGTTCGAGAAGGTCTCCGTCAAGTTCGCCGACGAGCCCTGACGGTCACAGCGCGGAGAGCAGTTCGTCGGCCGCGGTGTAGGGATCGGAGTCACCGGCGAGCACGCCTGCGGCGAGGGTGTCGAGGCGCCGGTCGCCGTGCAGGTAGGCGAACCGCCCGCGCAACGCGGCCACGGCGATCGCCTCGATCTCCTCGCGTGCCCTGGCGCGGCGCCGCCCTTCCAGTTCTCCCGAGCCGACGAGATGCGTCCGGTGCGCGGCCAACGCCACGAGGAGCTCCTCGACGCCCTCGCCACGGGACGCGATCGTGGTCACGATCGGCGGCTTCCACGGCCGTTCGACCAGGGCGATCATGTTGCGCAGCTCGCGGACCGCGGCCTGGGTGCCGTCCCGGTCGGCCTTGTTCACCACGAACACGTCGCCGACCTCCAGGATGCCCGCCTTCGCCGCCTGGACGCCGTCGCCCATCCCAGGGGCGAGGAGCACGATCGTGGTGTCGGCGAGCGAGGCGATGTCGACCTCGGCCTGGCCGACGCCCACCGTCTCGATCAGGATCACCTCGCAGCCCGCCGCGTCGAGCACCCGCAGTGCCTGGGGCGTGGCCCAGGCGAGGCCGCCGAGATGGCCGCGGCTGGCCATGGACCTGATGAACACGCCGGAGTCGGTCGCGTGGTCCTGCATCCGCACCCGGTCGCCGAGCAGCGCTCCCCCGGTGAACGGGCTGGAGGGATCGACCGCCAGCACGCCCACCTTCTTGCCCTGCGCGCGGAACGCCCGGACGAGCATCGCCGTCGAGGTCGACTTCCCCACCCCCGGCGAGCCGGTGAGGCCGATGACCGTGGCCGGCGGCTGCCTGCGCGGGCCCGTGCAGAGCTCGGCCGTGATCGCTCTTAGCTCGGGTGAGGCGTTCTCCACCAGCGAGATCAGCCGGGCCACCGCCCTCGGCCGCCCCTCCCTGGCCAGCTCGACCAGCTTGACCGCGTCCACCGGCGTCAGGCCGAGGGCACGCGGATGATCAGGGCGTCGCCCTGACCGCCTCCGCCGCACAACCCGGCCGCGCCGAGGCCGCCGCCCCGCCGTCTGAGCTCGTGGGCGAGCGCGAGCACGATCCGCGCGCCCGAGGCGCCGATCGGATGGCCGAGCGCGATCCCGCCGCCGTTGACGTTGATCCGGTCGAGCGGCAGCCCGAGCTCCTTGGCCGACTGGAGCACGACCGCGGCGAACGCCTCGTTGATCTCCACCAGGTCGAGGTCGCCGACGTCGAGCCCCTGCTTGCCGAGCGCGTGCTTGATGGCGTTGGCCGGCTGCGACTGCAGCGAGTTGTCGGGGCCGGCGACGTTGCCGTGCGCGCCGATCTCGGCGAGCCAGGGCAGGCCGAGCTCCTCCGCCTTGGCCCGGGACATCACCACGACCGCGCAGGCGCCGTCGGAGATCTGCGAGGCGGAGCCGGCCGTGATCGTGCCGTCCTTGCTGAAGGCGGGCCTGAGCCTGGCGAGCGTCTCCACCGTGGTGTCGCCGCGCACGCCCTCGTCGACGGCGACCAGCACCGGCTCCCCCTTGCGCTGCGGGACCGGCACGGCCGTGATCTCGTCGTCGAACACGCCGTTCTTGATCGCGGCGGCGGCGAGCTGGTGGGAGCGGGCGGAGAACGCGTCCTGCTCCTCGCGGGTGAGGGACAGACGGCTGTTGTGCCGCTCGGTCGACTCGCCCATCGAGACCTGGTCGAAGACGTCGGTGAGGCCGTCGTACGCCATCGCGTCGACCACCTCCGCGCCGCCGTACTTGACTCCCTTGCGCATGCCGGGGAGCAGGTGCGGGGCGTTGGTCATGGACTCCATGCCGCCGGCCACCACGATGTCGAACTCGCCCGCCCGGATGAGCTGGTCGGCGAGGGCGATCGCGTCGAGGCCCGACAGGCACACCTTGTTGATCGTCACCGAGGGCACGGTCATCGGGATGCCGGCGTTGACCGCGGCCTGGCGGGAGGGGATCTGACCGGCTCCGGCCTGCAGGACCTGCCCCATGATCACGTATTGGACGTCCTCGGGCGCCACTCCCGACCGGTCGAGCGCCGCCTTGATCGCGATGCCGCCGAGCTCGGCCGCGGACATGCTCGACAACGCGCCGAGCAGGCGGCCGACGGGCGTGCGCGCCCCGGCCAGGATGACGGAACCAGACATCAGGGGCCTCCAGCGACCGATAGGGGGCGACTTTGACACCATACCCAGCAGGAGCCGGACATCTGCCATGGAGGTGGGTCACATGTTTCTCCGCATCGACCATGTGGGGATCGCCTGTCACAACCTGGAGGAGAAGATCGCCTTCTACGAGTCCACCTTCGGGCTGACCGTGGTGAGCCGCGAGGTCAACGAGTCGCAAGGGGTGCGTGAGGCGATGCTGCACGTGGCCGACGGCGAGCAGGGCGCGTCCTACATCCAGCTTCTGCAGCCGCTGAGCCCGGACACGCCGGTGGGCAGATTCCTGGCCGCCCGGGGCGAGGGCGTCCACCACATCGGGTACGGCGTACCGGACGTGACCAGGGCGTTGGCGGAGATCGGCGGCAAGGGCGTCCGGCTGATCGACGAGCGTCCACGGCACGGGTCGATGGGCGCCTCGATCGCGTTCCTGCATCCGAAAGACGTCGGCGGCGTCTTGACCGAACTGGTCGAGAGTCCGAAACAGGTGCCTTAACCGCTTTTCCTGACCCAAGAAACGTTCATACGTAACAAGTCGCGCAGAAAGTCTGACGGGGCCTCCAACACGGCAGCGGCGGAGTACGCTGGCCTACCACCGGACGTGGTTCCTGCCATCTCCGCGCGTTAGCGTGGGGTTCGGCAGGGGCTTTCACGCCCTGGATGCCAGCAGCCCCGTCCGGCCCGTGTAGCCGTCTCGACAACCCAGGATCGAGCCTCCATGCAGTCCGACATCGACGCCCAACTAAACAATTTCTTTGAAGACGCCCCAGCGCGTGAGTTCGACGTGGTCCTCCGGGGCTATGACCGGCACCAGGTCCACGATCACCTCAAGTCGCTCGATACCGACTTGCGGCAGACAAAAGAGCAGGTCCAGGGCCTGCAGCGCGATTTGTCCGACTCACAGCGCCAGCTCCAGGAGCAGGAGCGCCCCACCTATTCCGGCCTGGGTGCCCGGATCGAGCAGCTGCTGCGCCTGGCGGAGGAACAGGCCACCGAGCTCGTCCAGGCGGCGCGGTCGGAGGCGAACGAGATAAAGGCCGCCGCGAAGGTCGAGGCCGCCGACGTACGGGCGGCGGCCGAGAACGAGGCGGCCGAGAAACGGGCTCTGGCCACCCGTGAAGTCGATGAGATGCGCACCTCTGCCGAGCGTGAGGCCGAGGAGACCCGCGGGACCGCACGTCGTGAGGCCGACGAGCTGACCGCGACCACCGAGCGCGAGGTCGCCAAGCTCCGCGCCACCGCCGACCACGAGGTCGCGGAGAAGCGCGCCGACGCCGAGCGTGAGATCGCCAAGCTGCGCACCACCACCGAGCGTGAGGTGGCCCAGCTCCGCGCCTCCACCAAGCGCGAGCGTGACGAGGTCCTGACCACCGCCAAGCGCCAGGCCGACGAGATGCGCGCCCAGGCCCAGCGGGTCCTGGAGGAGTCCGAGGCCAAGCGGGCCCAGGACGAGGCCGAGTTCGAGATCCAGCTCGCCGCCCGCAGGGAGGACGCCGAGCGCCAGGAGGCCGAGCGCCACGCGACCGCCCAGGCCAACACGCAGAAGCTGGTCGCCGAGGCCGAGCAGCGCGCCGCCACCGCGGAGCAGCGGGCGACCAAGGCCACCCAGCAGGCCGACCAGACCCGCCGCGAGGCCGACACGCACGCCAAGCAACTCCTGGCCAACGCCAAGAAGAACGCGGACCAGGTGGTCGCCGAGGCCAAGGCCAGCGCCGAGTCGATAGTGCATGACGCCAAGGCGGAGGCCGAGCGCAGCCGCTCCTCCGCGCAGCGCCAGGTCGACGAGCTGACCCGCCAGCGCGACAGCATCACCAGCCACCTCGCGCAGCTCCGCCAGCTGCTCGGCGGCGCGGCGCTCCCGGGCACCGAGCCCGCCGAGCCCGCCATCGCCGCGGCACCGCCCAAGCCCGCCATCGCACCCTCGGCCAGCGCCGAGAAGCCGGCGCCCGCCGCACCGGCGCCCGCCCCGGCTCCGGCCGCGGCCAAGGGAGCCGCGTCAGCGGACGACGCGGAGTGGTGGCAGGAGTAGCACACCGACACGGGGCGTTAGGGACGGCTACAGGGGAGAGTCTGGCGACCACCCGGTCGCTAGGCTCTCCTTGCCTTTCCGCCAGAGATCTCCCGCCCATCACTCCGATCCGAGGAGCAGCGTGACCCTGGACGCCAAGCAGGACGTCCCGCCCGAGCCCACGGGCCAGCAGGATCCGCCCCCCGGCGACGACACGGCCCACGCCGCCCTGCCGTACGGCCTGCCGGGGAAGCCGCTGAGCAAGAGCCCGTTCCTGTTCGGGCTGACCGGGGCGCTGGGCGTGCTCACCGCGATCGGGCTGGCGCAGGCGCTGATGAGCGCCCGCAGCGTGATCGTCCTCATCGTGGTGGCGATGTTCCTGGCCGTCGGACTCAATCCCGTGGTGGAGACCCTCCAGCGGTGGCGGCTGGGCAGGCGGTGGGCGATCCTGATCGTGTTCGCCGGGGTGATCGCCTTCTTCGTGCTGTTCGGGCTGGCGATCGTGCCGCCGGTGAGCCAGGAGTCGACCGAGTTCGTCCAGGCGTTCCCCGGTTACATCGACGAGCTGCTCGCCAACCCGACGATCAGGCAACTCGACGCCGACTACCAGCTCCTCACCCGGCTGCAGGAGTACATCGCGGGCGGCGCGCTGGGCAGCACGGTGGCCGGCGGCATCCTCGGCGCGGGCGCGGTGGTGCTCGGCGCGTTCTTCTCCGGGATCACCCTGCTGGTGCTGACGCTCTACTTCCTCGGCTCACTGCACACGATCAAGGACTATCTCTTCGGGCTGGTGCCCACCAGCCGGCGTGCGCGGACCCGGGCGATGGGCGACGAGATCCTCGACGGCATCGGCGGTTACGTGGCCGGCAACGTGCTGATCTCCGTGATCGCGGGCGTGCTGTCGTACGTCTTCCTGACCGTGGCCGGGGCCAAGTACGCCCTGGCCCTGGCCCTGGTGGTCGCGGTCACCGACCTGATCCCGCTGGTCGGCGCGACGATCGGCGCGGTTCTGGTGAGCGCGGTCGGACTGTTGCAGTCACTGCCGCTGGCCATCGCCTGCGCGGTCTTCTTCCTGGTCTACCAGCAGGTCGAGAATTACGTGATCTATCCCCGGGTGATGAAGCGCTCGGTCGACGTCGCGCCGGCGGTCACCGTGATCGCCGCGCTGTTCGGCGGCGCGCTGCTGGGCATCGTGGGCGCCCTGCTCGCGATCCCGGTCGCGGCGGCGATCTCGCTGATCATCCGCGAGGTCGTCATGCCCCGCCAGTCCCGCCTCTGACCGGCGCACCTCCGACCGGCCCCCCTCCGACCGGGTGCGGCCTCGACCGGCCCACCACTGACCGGGTGCGCCTCCGACCGGCCCGCCGGAGGGCGTCCGCCCGTTGCGTGATCCGCGCGGGCAGGGGTCCCCCGGCGTCGACGATCCTCGCCGGGGAGGACGTCGTTCACTCCTTCAACCGGCCCACGAACTCCGCGACCGCCGCGTTGAACGCCTCGGGTTGCTCCACCGCGCTCAGGTGGCCCGCCTTCTCGATGACGGTGAGCGTGGCCGCCGGAACGGCCTCCGCCATGGCCTCCGCGTCGGCGGGCGGCGTCAGGTCGTCCTCCTCGCCCACGATGACCAGGGCGGGCACGCTCAGCGCGCGCAGCGTGTCGAAGGAGTCCGGCCGGCCGGCCATGGCCCGCGAGGCCCAGGCCACCGCACCGCGGGGGGCGGCTTGGACCAGGCCGCGGACCCGGCCGAAGACCATCCCGCGCCGCTCCTTGGTCGTCGGCCCGAGGAGACCGGGCAACACCTCCGTGACCAGGATGCCGGTGCCGTTGTCGGCCGTCTCGGCAGCGATCCGCTCCCGGTTGGCGCGCACGGCCTCGGGGTCGGCGCTCGCCCTGGTGTCGGCGAGGATCACGCCCAGCACCCGCTCCGGGTGGCGGCGGCAGAAGGCCATGGTCACGTAGCCGCCCATCGACTGACCGCCGATCACCGCGCGCTCGATCCCCTCGGAGTCGAGCAGGCCGGCCACGTCGTCGGCCATCGCGTCCATGGAGGGTGGCTCGTCATCGAGCAGCGAGCCGCCGAACCCCCTCAGGTCGGGTGTGATCACCCGGCAGGAGCCGGCCAGCCCTTCACGCTGGGCCAGCCACATCGCCGAGGAGAGCGGGAAGGCGTGAAGCAGGACGACCGGCACGCCGCTGCCGGTTGATCGCGAGTACAGATGCACGCAGAACAACGTAACCTGACAGCGGCTCTCTGCCATCCCCTCCGGCCACTACCGGTCATACATCCCGACCGTAACAATTCAGGCTGTGGTGGCCCCGCCGTCGATGAACAGCACCTGTCCGGTCATGTAGGCGGAGGCGGGCGCGGCGAGGAAGACCGCCGGATGGGCCATCTCCTCGGCCGTGCCCCAGCGCTGCATCGGCACGCTCCCGATGGTGTTCCTGCTGGCCTGCTCGTCTTCCCAGAGGGTGCGGTTCAGTTCGGTGGCGGTCCAGCCGGGGCACAGCGCGTTGACCCTGATCCCGCTTCCGGCCCATTCGAGGGCGAGGCTCTTCGTCAGGGCGACCAGGCCGGCCTTCGCCGCGGCGTAGGGCGCGAGGAACGGCGCGCCGAGCGCCGCCACGGACGCCACGTTAATCACCGAGCCGGCGCCCCGCTCCAGCAGGTGCGGCGCGAACGCGTGGCAGACCACCATGGCCGAGTCGAGGTTGAGCCGCATGAGCTTGTCCCAGCCCGCCAGCCGCAGATCCTTGAACGGAACCATGAAGTTGGACCCGCCCGCGTTGTTCACCACGATGTCGACGTGCCCGAGCCCCTCGACGGCCTGCCGTACGGCGTGCGTGATCGCGTCGCGGTCGGTGACGTCACAGGGGAGGACCACGGCCTCGCGCCCGAATGCCGCGACCTCCTTGGCCACCTCCGCGAGGCTGTCGGCCGAACGGGACACGAGCGCGACGTCGGCCCCCGCCTCGGCGTAGGCGAGCGCGATCGCCCTGCCGATGCCCCGCGAGGCCCCCGTCACGAACGCCTTCTTGCCGGAAAGATCGAACGCCTGCACTCCGCCACCTCTCAGCTGACCCGAACAATATTCTATGGCGAAGGGACCTCGACCGGGAGGGGGTACGCCGCCGGATTGACCCGCTTGACGATCTCCCCCAGCGCGATCCGGACGGACGGCTCGCCGACCCACAGGTGCTTGACCCCCCGCGCCGGGACCACCTCGCACTGCGGCACCAGGGCGAAGCGCTTGATGGCCTCCTCGGGGCGCAGGTAGTCGTCGAGTTCCGGCACCAGCGCCACCAGCGGCCGGCCGAACTCCGCCCACGCGGTCAGATCGGCGTCACCGGCCCGGTGCAGCGGCGGCGAGAGCAGGATCGCCCCTTCGACCAGCGGGTCACGGCCCCACCGCAGCGCCAGCTCGGTGCCGAAGGACCAGCCCAGCAGCCACGGGTGCGGCAGATCGTGGAACTCGGTGTACTCGATCGCGGCGGCCACGTCGAAGCGCTCGCTCTCGCCCTCGTCGAACTCGCCCTGGGAGGTGCCGCGCTCGGAGGTGGTTCCGCGCGTGTTGAAGCGCAGCACGGCGAGGTCGGCGAGCGCGGGCAGCCGCAGGGCGGCCTTGCGCTGGACGTGGCTGTCCATCATGCCGCCGTGGGTGGGCAGCGGATGCAGGCAGATCAGCGTGGCCACCGGTGGCCGCTCGGCAGGCAGGGCCAGCTCGCCGACCAGGGTCAGCCCGTCGGCGGTGTGCAGCTCGATCGGCTCGCGCCTGGCCGGCAGCACCGTGGACGCCCGAATATCCATCTGTGCGACTCCTTCTCAGTACCTGCTACCTCAGTACCTGCTACGGCCGGGGCCTCGGTCGAGACGCTTGCGCCAGCACGCCGTGTGCCAGTGCCGCCGCTCTCCCTCGCCACCCGTCCAGTTGGGCCAGCTCACGATGTGCGGCAACCCGGACCCGATCTCCTGGTCGCATCCCGGGCAACGGTAGGTCTTGTCGGCGGCGGCGCCGGTGAGCCTGCGCACTCGCCACTCGCCGTCGGGCCAGTCCTCCACCCGGTCCATACCGCCCGGAAAGCCCTCGGTGGGTCTGGTGGCGGGCGCGCCGCGGCGTCCCCTGTTGTAGGGGTCCATACGGCGGGCGCGGCGGGGGCTCACACGTGCCAGTCTCCCAGGCTCCGGCAGTTGCCCCAAAACGTCCCACCGCAACGGCTCCGGCGGATCGGGGGATGACGACCTGGGATGGCCGGTAGGGTTGGCGGTCATGCGGCTGGTCATCGCGCGTTGCAGCGTGGATTACGTGGGGCGGCTCACCGCCCATCTCCCCATGGCCCCCAGGCTGGTCCTGATCAAGGCGGACGGCTCGGTGTCCATCCATGCCGACGACCGCGCGTTCAAGCCTCTCAACTGGATGAACCCGCCCTGCAAGCTGCGTGAGGACGGCGAGACCTGGACCGTCACGCACGGCAAGACGGGCGAGAAGCTGATCCTCACCATCGAGGAGCTGCTCCACGACTCCAGCCACGAGCTGGGCGTCGACCCCGGCCTGCAGAAGGACGGCGTGGAGGCCCACCTGCAGGAGCTGCTCGCCGAGCACATCAGCACGCTCGGCGAGGGCTGGAGCCTGGTCCGGCGGGAATACCCCACGGCGATCGGCCCGGTCGACATCCTCTGCCGCGACCAGACGGGCGCGACCGTCGCGGTGGAGATCAAACGGCGCGGCGAGATCGACGGCGTCGAACAGCTCACCCGTTATCTCGAGCTGCTCAACCGCGACCCGCTGCTCGCCCCGGTCAAGGGCCTCTTCGCGGCACAGGAGATCAAGCCGCAGGCCAGGGTCCTGGCGACCGACCGCGGCATCGGCTGCGTGGTGCTCGACTACAACACGCTGCGCGGCATCGCCCCGGAGAACCCGACCCTCTTCTGACCTCCCGCCCTGTCCTCCGTCCGGAGAACAGGGCGGACCACCGGACGTAGCCGCCCTGACGCAGATCGGCGGCCGTCACCACGGCGATGGACCGCGGACTCCTCGGTAAGTGACGGTTTACCGAGCGATGATACGGAGTTATCGTGACCCGCATGACGGCGACTACCGAGAACCGCACGTTCGACTCGCTGAACCCGGCCACGGGCGGCACGGTCGGCACCCACCCGGTCCACGACGCCGCGGCCGTGCGCGCCGCGGTCGGCCGGGCGAGCGAGGCCGCCTCCTGGTGGGCGGAACTCGGATACGCCGGACGCAGGGCCCGGCTGCTCGACTACAAGGCCGTCATCACGCAGAACCTCAAACGAATCGCGTCCCTGGTCCACGAGGAGACGGGCAAGCCGGAGGGTGACGCCACCCTGGAGATCGTGCTCGCCATCACCCACCTCGACTGGGCCGCCCGCCGCGCGCAGCGGGTGCTCGGCCCGCACCGGGTCGCCTCCGGCCTGCTCGGCGTGAATCTCGCCGCCACGCTGGAGTACCAGCCGCTCGGCGTCGTCGGCGTGATCGGGCCGTGGAACTATCCGGTGTTCACGCCGATGGGCTCGATCGCGTACGCGCTCGCCGCGGGCAACGCCGTCGTCTTCAAGCCGAGCGAGCTGACTCCCGGCGTGGGCCTGCTGCTGGCCGAGCTGATGCGGGAGTCGGTGCCCGAGCAGCCGGTCTTCCAGGTCGTCACCGGGCTGGGCGAGACGGGCGCCGCGCTGGCGTCCGACCCGGGGATCGCCAAGATCGCCTTCACCGGCTCGACCGCCACCGCCAAACGGGTGATGACGGCCTGCGCGGCGAACCTCACGCCCATCGTGGCCGAGTGCGGCGGCAAGGACGCGCTGATCGTGGACGTGGACGCCGACCTGGGCGCGGCGGCCGACGCCGCCCTGTGGGGCGCGTTGTCCAACGCCGGTCAGACCTGCGTCGGCGTGGAGCGGGTCTACGTCGTCGACGCGGTGTACGACGAGTTCCTGCGCGAGCTGACCGGCCGGGCGCGCCAGGTGAAGGCCGGTGAGCAGTACGGCCCGATCACCATGCCCGGCCAGCTGGCGATCATCGAGCGGCACATCGACGCGGCGACGGCCGGCGGCCGGACCCTGCTGGGCGGCCCCGAGTCGGTGCGCGCGCCGTACGTCGATCCGGTGATCGTGGCGGACGTGCCCGAGGACAGCCCGGCCGTGACGGAGGAGACCTTCGGGCCGACGATCACGGTCAAGCGGGTGGCCGACACGGAGGAGGCGCTGGCGAAGGCCAACGCCTCGGCGTACGGCCTGGCCGGCACGGTCTTCTCGGGGAACACCCGCAGGGCGATGGATCTCGCGCGCCGGATGCGCGGCGGGATGACCGCGATCAACTCGGTCATCTCGTTCGCCGGAATCCCGGCCCTGCCGTTCGGCGGGGTGGGCGACTCCGGGTTCGGGCGCATCCACGGCGCGGACGGGCTCAGGGAGTTCGCCCGGCCCAAGTCCATCTCCCGCCAGCGGTTCGCGCTGCCGGGGATGAAGCTCACGTCCTTCGGCAGGGGTCAGGCCGAGCTTGACCGGTTGGTCAAGCTGGTGACCTTCTTGCATGGGCGACGGAAGCACTAATGTCCTGACTCTTCCCGAAAAAGGATCTTGCGTCCATAATGGTGGGCTCTGGGGGGGCCGCGATCACGCTGGGCACGAGGTGGAAAGTGACGGGTAGGGCGTACCGGGGGATGTCGGCCGAGGAACGGCTCGCCGACCGACGGGAACGACTCATGAGTGCGGCGTACACGCTGTTCGCCAACCCGGGATTCCCGGCGACGACCATAGAGCGGCTGTGTACGGCGGCGCGGGTCTCCAACCGCGCCTTCTACGAGTGCTTCTCCGGGCGCGAGTCGCTGATGCAGGCGATTTACGACCGGTGCGTGGATGAGACGTTGCAGGCGGTCTCCGAGGCGGTGGCGAAGGCGCCGGACACACTAAACGACCGCATTGAATCCGGCATTTCAGAGTATGTCGCTTTTATCACTAAAGATCCGCGTAGGGCGCACATAATGCATGTGGAGGTGCGCCGGGCCGGAGACTGCCTGGTCACCGCCAGGCAGCGGGCCGTACGAGGCTTCACCCAGATCATGCAGGACGCCGTCGAGGCGTATCCCGAACGGCTCCCCCACAACTCCCGCCTGCTCATTCTCGGGCTGATCGGAGCGTTACAGGAGTTACTCATCGAGTGGGTCTTATCCGACGACCCACCCGCCGCCGACCAGCTCGTCAGCACCGCAGTACACATCTTTCGCAGGTCTTTCACCCACTAGGTCGAGTGAAGACCTGGCACGCGAAAACCTGGCAAGCAGGGTCAGGCCATGGCCGCGGTCGACGACTCCACCCGCAGCACCCTGTTGAGGCGGGTGACCGTCAGGACCCGCATGATCCGCGGAGGCACCCCGCGCAGCACCAGCCGCCGGTCGGTTTCGAGCGCCCGGCGGTGGGTGCCCACCAGCATCCCCAGACCGGTGGAGTCGATCATCTCCAACCCGGTGAGATCGACGACCAGGTCGCCCTTGCCCTGGTCGAGCGCTTTGTGCAGCCGGTCGCGCACGGAGGACACCGTCCCGACGTCGAGCCGTTGCCCGACCTGGACCACCTGCCTTCCGGACCGCATTCGACCTCCAGTCAATAGAATGTGTTCGATCCCCTGCCCACATCGGATGCGTCCATGCGTGCCTGGTCACAACCAGCCCATCTCCCGGGCAGTCGTGATCGCGGTGATCCGGTTGGTCGCGCCCAGTTTGGTCATCGCGCTCGACAGGTAGTTGCGCACCGTCCCCTCGGTGAGGTGCAGCGAGACGGCGATCTCGCCCACCGACGCGCCCTCCGCCGCCAGCGCGAGCGCGGCACGCTCCCGGTCGGTCAGCGGGCTCTCCCCCGCCATCATCGCCGAGGCGGCCAGCTCAGGATCGAGGTAGCGCCCGCCCGCGTGCACCTTGCGGATCGCCGCGGCCAACTCGTCGGCCGAGGAGTCCTTCGGAATGAACCCGCGGACCCCCGCGGCCAGCGCCCGCCGCAGATATCCGGGCTTGCCGAAACTCGTCAGGATCAGCACCGCCTGCCCCGGCAGGCCCTCCGCGGCCGTGAGCCCGTCCATGCCGGGCATCTCGATGTCCAGGACGACCACGTCGGGCCGCTCCGCGGTGACCGCCGCGGCCACCTGGTCCCCCCTGGCCACCTGCGACACCACCTCGATGTCGGGCTCCAGGCCGAGCAACGTGGCGATCGCCGACCTGATCAGGTGCTCGTCGTCGGCCAGCAACACCCGGATCATCTGATCCCTCCAGTTGGAACCACGGCCCTGAGCACGAACTCCCCGCCGTCCGCCGGACCGGCCGTCACCTCACCGCCGAAGGCGGCGACCCGCTCGGCCAGGCCGTCGAGGCCGGTGCCCCGGGCCCCGCCTGCTCCGGCGCCGTCGTTGACCATCTCCAGGGTGACGAGCCGCTCGTCCACGGTCACCTCGATCCGGCACCGCGTCGCCGTACTGTGGCGCAGCACGTTGGTGGTGCCCTCCCTGACGACCCAGGCCAGCAGCGTGCCCAGCTCGGCGGGCACCTCGGCCGCCGGCGTCGTGAGCGCGCACCGGATGCCCGCCGCGTCCAGGACCGCCCGCACGCTGTGCAGCTCCGCCTGGAAGTCGACCGTGCGGTAGCCGCGCACCGCCGTACGGATCTCACGCAGCGCCTCCCGTGCCAGCCGGCGCACCTCGGCCATCTCGGCGGCGGCACGGGCGGGATCGGCGGCGGCCAGCTTGGTGGCCACCTCGCTCTTGACCGCGATGGCCGAGAGACTGTGTCCCACCAGGTCGTGCAGGTCACGAGAGAAACGCAGCCGTTCCTCGGTGACCGCCAGCCTCGCCTGCGCCTCCTTCCCCTCGTTCGCGGCCTTGACGACCTTCCAGAACCAGAGCTGGAACCGGTTCGCGCCGGACAGCATCGCGGACATGAACACGGCGTTGAACAGGGCGGGAAACGGATCGCCGCTCCCGAGAGCGGCGACGAAGCAGATCGCGCCGGTTGCGGCGGACGCGGCCACCACCCGCCACAACGTCCCGCCGAACGCCACCATGCCGGTCCACGCCGCCCCGATGACCCCCCAGGACCACGGAACGGCGCCCTGCGAGAGAATCACCGCGGCCGAGAGCAGACCGGCCGCGGTGAGTTCGCCCACAACCGGGGAACACCCTTCCACCGCCCTGGCGGCGGCGCGCAGATAGAGCACGCTGAAGGCGATGAGAGCCGCCACCGGGAACACCAGCGCACCCGTGGAAGGCGGCCACGGGGCCGCGAACACCGCCAGACCCGCACCCAGCCAGGCGACCAGCACCATCATGGCCAGCGACCACAAGGTCACCTTTCTGAGGCGCTCGTAATCCGATGACACGGGGGAGGGTGCGGACATGGTGGCCTCCACGTTAGCCGTGCCGCGGATCCCACCGGAACAGCCACCTGGCCAGCAGCGTGCCCACGGCGATCCAGACCAGCAGGATCCCGATCGACGGCAGCGCCGCGACCCACTGCTCGCCCATCCCCATCACCTGGCCCCCGTAGTCGAAGAAGTCCCTGCCCACGTAGGCGGTCCGCATGATCTCGATGACCGGCGTCACCGGCACCACCTCGGCCACCACCCGAATCGCGGCCGGCATCGCGGACAGCGGCATCAAAACCGGCGAGGCCACCATGATCAGGAGCACCACCGGCAGCACCGCCACCTGCGCCAGCTCCGCACTCCTGGTGATCCCCGACACCGCCGCCGCGAGCAGCGCGAACACCGCCACCCCCAGCAGCCCGCCCAGCAACAGCAGCGGCACGTTGCCCGGCAGGCCGTCATCCTCCATTCGGTTGGTCCAGAAGACCACCAGCACCACCTGGAACACCCAGATCGCCAGGGCGCCGAGCGCCGACCCGCCGAGGATGCCCACGGGAGACGCCTGCCCGCCGCGCAGCCGCTTGAGCACCAGTTCCTCACGTCGCGCGGTGAAGGTGATGACCAGATGGACGAACACCGCGAACCCCAGCATGACGCCCGGCAACCCGGTCAGCACGAACAGGGTCATCGACACGCCCGCGAGCTGCTCCCCACCGAGCGTCACCGTGAACAGCCAGCCCATGATCAGCGGCAACAGCACCACGTTGATCATCGCGGTCTGGTTCCGGCCGAGCAGCTTCAGATCGACCCGCGCCAGCCGTACGGCGTGCATCACATCGGTTCTCATCGGGCATCTCCCACCACTCGCAGGAACACGTCTTCCAGGGTCCCCCTGCGGATCTCCAGCCGCTCCAGGGGCAGTTCGCACTTCTCCGCCCAGGCCATCAACGGCCGGAGGGCGGCGTGCGCGCCGTCCGGCGACGACGTGGCCGGCAGCGTGTACGTCACGCGGGTCACCTCGCCCGCGACCACCGCCGCCGGAGCCGCGCCCGCGAGGAACGGCAGCCCGTCGCCGGTTCGCGCCCGCAGCGCCTCCGGGGAGATCGGCAGCCGGAAGGCGACCTGGTCCCCCGCGGCCGCCACCACCGTCTCGACCGAGCCGTGGGTGTGGACGACCCCCTCGTGCATGATCGCCAGATGGTCGGCCAGCCGCTCGGCCTCCTCCAGGTAGTGCGTGGTGAGCAGCACCGTGACCCCCTCCGCCTTCAGGTCCTGGATGACCTTCCAGGTGTCACGGCGCGCCTCGGGATCCATCCCGGTGGTCGGCTCGTCGAGGAAGAGCACCTCGGGCCGGGCCAGCACCGCCAACGCGAGGTCCAGGCGGCGCTTCTGGCCGCCGGAGAGCTGCCGCACCCGGGTTCCGGCCCGGTGCTCCAGCCCGACCAGCGCGAGGGCGTCCGTCATCGGCCGGCGACCCACGTCGGCCGCCATGCCGCGCCACATCGCGATCGTCTCGGCGACCGTGAGATCGCCGAGGAAGCCGCCCTCCTGGAGCATGATCCCCACCCGTGGCCGCAGCTCGCGCCGCTGCCGGTGGGGGTCCAGGCCGAGCACCCGGACCTGCCCGCCGCGGGCCTTCGTGAAGCCTTCCAGCACCTCCATCGTGGTGGTCTTGCCCGCGCCGTTGGTGCCCAGGAGGGCGAACAGTTCGCCCTCGCGCACCGTGAAGGAGATCCCCCGGACCGCCTCGAAGTCGCCGTAGCCCTGGCGCAGGCCGTCCACCTCGATCGCCGCCTGTGTCGTTCGCATGCCTCGATCCTCGCCGCGCCGCCACCCGGCGGGTAGTCGCCGAAATCACCGCGCCGACATGCGTCTCACGGGTGGCGGGAATGACATCTGTCATTACGCTGGGCGGCATGACCCGCGCTGACAAGGACAACCCGGTCGTACTCTCGAAGATCTACACTCGCACCGGCGACGACGGCACGACCGCGCTCGGCGACATGAGCCGCACCGCCAAGACCGATCCCCGGCTGGCCGCCTACGCCGACGTGGAGGAGGCCAACGCCGCCCTCGGCGTGGCACTGGCCTTCGGGCTCGCCCCCGACATCGCGCAGGTGCTCGACCGCGTCCAGAACGAGCTGTTCGACCTCGGCGCCGACCTCGCGTGCCCGGTGACCGAGAACCCGGAGTTCCCCCCGCTACGCGTCGAGGCGTCCTACGTCGAGTGGCTGGAGGCGCAGTGCGACCTCTTCAACGAGCGGCTCAAACCGCTGCGCAGCTTCATCCTGCCCGGCGGCACCCCCGCCACCGCGCACCTGCACGTCGCCCGCACCGTCGTACGGCGAGCGGAACGCACGGCCTGGGCGGCCGTCGAGGCCCACGACGACGTCAACCCGCTCGCGGTGAAGTATCTCAACCGGCTCAGCGACCTGCTGTTCATCCTGTGCCGGATCGCCGCCGACGGTGACGAGATCCTCTGGAAGCCCGGCGGCACCCGCACCTGACCGTTAGCCCGGAGTCGTCCCTCGGGCGTGTCAGGCCACGTCCAGGTAGGCGCCCGGCGGGGCCGACTCCAGCCAGGCGAGGAAGCCGGTGAGCGCGTCCTCGCTCATCGCCAGCGACACCGCACCGCAGTCGACGGCCCACAGCTCGCCCTGCGGCCTCCGGCCGGAAACACGAAGGCCGCGCCTCGCGATAGCGTGGCGCGGCCTCATCCGCAGGCCCAGGAGCGGAATCCAGTGGAGCTCCCCGTCGGCGTACCGGGCTACTCCGTTCTGCCAGCTCCTTCCCCCGTCGCTGAGGCGACAGGGGACAAAACCTCGATAACGGGCGAGAACCAGCCCGCGAATGAGCATGAGGGCCGCGATCAGCAGCACGCCTATCAAAACCGCCAGCGTCGCCGACATCGCAGCCCCCACCTGATTCACAATTAAGTTAGACCTCTTCGCCTGCCGCACGCAGCCGCGCCTTGGCCCGCTTGGCCTCAAGCGCCGCCTCAGCGTCCTCCGCGTCGGCGTCGACCGAGGCCTGAGCACGCTGCAAGGCGTCGCGAGTGGCCGCTACGTCCACTTCCGAGCCCAGCTCCGCCTGCTCGGCCAGCACCGACACCTCGTTGTCGGCCACTGAGATGAACCCGCCGTGAACGGCGGCGACCAGGTCGCCCTCGTCGCCACCACGCTTCACACGCAGGACACCACCCTCGACCAGAACGCCGAGCACAGGAGCGTGTGAAGGCATAATACCGATCTCGCCGTCCACGGTCTTGGCAATGACCATGTCCGCCTCGCCGGACCAGATCTCGCGCTCCGGTGAAACGACCCCTACTCGCAGCTTCGCCACTTCGACGAGTCTCCTTTCCGATGAGGTGCCGGTACGGCTCGCCGTACCGGCACCGAGGCGACTAGCGGGCGAGGTCCTTGGCCTTGGCGATGGCCTGCTCGATGCCGCCGACCATGAAGAACGCCTGCTCGGGAAGGTGGTCGTACTCGCCGGCGCACAGGCCCTTGAACGAGGCGATGGTCTCGTCCAGCGGGACGTTCTCGCCCGGCTGACCGGTGAACGCCTCCGCGGCGTACATCGGGTGGGACAGGAACCGCTCGATCCGGCGTGCCCGCTGGACCGTCACCTTGTCCTCTTCCGACAGTTCGTCGATGCCGAGGATGGCGATGATGTCCTGCAGTTCCTTGTACTTCTGCAGGATTCGCTTCGTCTCCTGAGCGACCGCGTAGTGCTCCACGCCGACGATCTGCGGGTCGAGGATCCGCGAGGTGGAGTCGAGCGGGTCCACCGCGGGGTAGATGCCCTTCTCCGAGATCGGCCGGGAGAGCACCGTCTGCGCGTCGAGGTGCGCGAACGCGTTGTGCGGCGCCGGGTCGGTGATGTCGTCCGCGGGCACGTAGATCGCCTGCATGGAGGTGATCGAGTGACCGCGCGTCGAGGTGATGCGCTCCTGGAGCACACCCATCTCATCCGCCAGGGTGGGCTGGTAACCCACCGCGGACGGCATGCGGCCGAGGAGCGTGGAGACCTCGGAACCCGCCTGGGTGAACCGGAAGATGTTGTCGATGAACAGCAGCACGTCCTGCTTCTGCACGTCGCGGAAGTACTCCGCCATCGTGAGAGCGGACAGGGCGACCCGCAGGCGGGTGCCCGGCGGCTCGTCCATCTGGCCGAAGACCAGGGCGGTGTCCTTGAGGACGTCCGCCTCCTCCATCTCCACCCAGAGGTCGTTGCCCTCACGGGTGCGCTCGCCGACACCGGCGAAGCAGGAGGTGCCGCCGAAGTTACGGGCGACCCGGCGGATCATCTCCTGGATGAGGACCGTCTTACCGACCCCCGCACCACCGAACAGGCCGATCTTCCCACCCTGCACGTACGGCGTGAGCAGGTCGATGACCTTGATGCCGGTGGGCAGCAGCTCGGTGCGCGACTCGAGCTGGTCGAACGGGGGCGACGGGCGGTGAATGCCCCAGCGCTCCTCGATCTTCAGCGACGCGGTCGGCACGTCGAGCGACTCGCCGAGCGCGTTCCACACGTGGCCCTTGACGACGTTGCCGACGGGCACCGAGATGGACGCGCCGGTGTCGGTCACCGCGGAGCCGCGGACCACACCGTCGGTCGGCTGCATGGAGATGGCCCTGACCAGGTTGTCACCCAGGTGCTGGGCGACCTCCAGGGTCAGCGTGCTGGTCTTGCCGGCGAGGGTGACCTCGACGGTGAGCGCGTTGTAGAGCTTGGGCATCGCCTCGACGGGGAACTCCACGTCGACGACGGGACCGGTGACCCGCGCGACGCGGCCCACGCCGGTCTCAACAGTCTGTGCAGTCATTTCACTCTTTCCCCGCTGCGGCGTCAGCCAGCGCGTTCGCGCCACCGACGATCTCGCTGATTTCCTGGGTGATCTCCGCCTGCCGAACCTGGTTCATCTGCTGGGTGAACGTCTTGATCAGTTCGTTGGCGTTGTCGGTCGCCGACTTCATGGCCCGGCGGCGTGCGGCTTCCTCGGAGGCGGCCGACTGGAGCAACGCGGTGAAGATGCGCGACTCCACGTAGCGGGGCAGCAGCGACTCCAGCACCGCCTCCGCGGTCGGCTCGAACTCGAAGTAGGGCAGGATGGCGTCCTCGGTCTCCGCCTCGGTCTCGACGACCTCCAACGGCAGGATCCGCTTGACCACGACGGTCTGCGTGAGCATCGAGACGAACTCGGTGGAGACGATGTGGATCTCGTCGATCCCGTCCTCCGCCTTGAACGACTCGATCAGCGTCTCGGCGATCTCCTTGGCGTCACGATAGGACGGCTGCCTGGAGAAGCCGGTCCACCGGCCGCCCATCTCCCTGCTGCGGAAGCTGTGCCAGGTGACGCCCTTGGTGCCCGCCACGTACGGCACAGCCGTGATGCCGCGCCCTTCGAGCAGGCCCTTCAGGGCCTCGGCCTCGCGCAGGACGTTGGCGTTGAAGCCACCGCAGAAGCCGCCGTCGCTGGTGATGATCAGCACGCCCGCGCGGGTCGGCTGGTCCTTCTCCACGGTCAGCGGGTGGTCGACGCTGGCGGTGTTGCTGACGACCCCCGACACGGCGCGAGTGATCTCACGCTCGTACGGCAGGGCCGCCTGCATCCGCGCCTGCGCCTTCATGATCTTCGAAGAGGCGATGAGCTCCTGGGCGCGCGTGATCTTGGCGGTCGACTTGACCGACTTGATCCGCCGCCTCAGCAGCCTTAGTTGAGCTCCCATGGCCGCCTACTACTTCTCGGCCTTGCGGACGACCTTGGTGATCTTCTCCTGGCCGACCTCGTCGGCACCGAGCGCCTCCACCGGCTCGTCCTTGACCAGGAGCTCGCCCGAAGCCGTCTCGAAGCCCTTCTTGAACTCGGTGACCGCGTCCTTCAGGGTGGTGACGGTGTCGTCGCTGAGCTGCCCGGTCTCCCTGATGCTGTCGAAGACGCCCTTGCTCTCGCGCCCGAGGTAGTCGAGGAACTCGGTCTCGAAGCGCCGGATGTCCTCGACCGGCACCTCGTCGAGCTCGCCGCTCGTGCCGGCCCACACCGACACGACCTGCTTCTCCACCGGGAAGGGGCTGTACTGCGACTGCTTGAGCAGCTCCACCAGGCGCATACCCCGCTCGAGCTGGGCCTTGGAGGCCGCGTCGAGGTCGGAGGCGAAGGAGGCGAAGGCCTCCAGGTCGCGATACTGCGACAGGGAGAGACGGAGCGTGCCCGCCACCTTCCGCATGGCCTTGACCTGGGCCGAGCCGCCGACTCGGGAGACCGAGACGCCGACGTTGATGGCCGGCCGCACACCCTGGTTGAAGAGGTCGGTCTCCAGGAAGCACTGGCCGTCGGTGATGGAGATGACGTTGGTCGGGATGAACGCCGAGACGTCGTTGCCCTTGGTCTCGATGATGGGCAGGCCCGTCATCGAACCCGCGCCGAGGTCGTCGGAGAGCTTGGCGCAGCGCTCCAGGAGACGCGAGTGGAGGTAGAAGACGTCACCGGGGAACGCCTCACGGCCCGGCGGGCGGCGCAGCAGCAGGGACACGGCGCGGTAGGCGTCGGCCTGCTTGGTGAGGTCGTCGAAGACGATGAGCACGTGCTTGCCCTGATACATCCAGTGCTGGCCGATGGCCGAACCGGTGTAAGGGGCGATGTACTTGTAACCCGCCGGGTCGGAGGCCGGGGCGGCGACGATGGTGGTGTACTCCAGCGCGCCCGCCTCCTCCAGGCGAGCCTTGACCTGCGCGATCGTCGAGCCCTTCTGGCCGATCGCGACGTAGACGCAGCGCACCTGCTTGCTCGGGTCACCCGAGTGCCAGTTGTCGCGCTGGTTGAGGATCGTGTCCACGGCGATCGCGGTCTTGCCCGTGCCGCGGTCGCCGATGATCAGCTGGCGCTGGCCGCGGCCGATCGGCGTCATGGCGTCGACCGCCTTGAGACCGGTCTGCAGCGGCTCCTTCACCGACTGACGCTGCACGACCGAGGGGGCCTGCAGCTCAAGTGCACGCCGCTCGGTCGACTCGATCGCGCCCTTGCCGTCAAGTGGGTTGCCCAGGGGGTCGACCACGCGTCCGAGGAAGTCGTCGCCGACGGGCACGGACAGGACCTCGCCGGTCCGCCGTACCGTCTGGCCTTCCTCGATCTTGCTGAAGTCACCCAGGACCACGACGCCGATCTCTCGGACGTCAAGGTTCAGTGCCAGGCCACGCGTGCCGTCTTCGAACTCAAGCAGCTCGTTCGCCATCGCCGAAGGAAGGCCGGAGACATGGGCGATACCGTCGCCACAGTCGACGACGGTCCCGATCTCCTCGCGCGCGGCGCCTTCCGGCTCGTACGCCTGGACGAAGCGCTCAAGCGCGTTCCGGATCTCGTCCGGCCGGATCGTCAGCTCCGCCATCTCTCTCTGTCTCCCTATTCGCCTAGCCGGCCAACCGGCGGCGGACTTCTTCGATACGTCCCGCGATGGTGGTGTCGATGAGCTCGTCTCCGATTCGCACGGAGAACCCACCGAGCACTCGCGGATCCACCTCGACGTTCAGGTGAACGTCGCGGCCGTAGGAGGTGCTGAGCGTGGCGGCCAGCCGCCGCTTCTGCTCCTCGCTGAAGGGGACGGCACTGCGCACCACCGCGACCAGTCGCTGCCGCTGGGCGGCGACCAGACGGCCGTACTCCGTCAGGCCCTTCTCCAGGCTACGTCCCCGTGGGCTCGTCACGACCTGCGTGATGAGCGTCGCGGAGATCGGCGCCACCTTGCCATCGATGAGCGAGGCGAGCAGCTCGCCCTTACGCGCGGCCGGCACGCCGGAGTCGGTCAGGACGGCGCGCAGGCCGGGGTTGCCCTCGACGATGCGGCCGAACCTGAACAGTTCGTCCTCGACGTCGTCGATCTGACCGGCCGCCTCGGCCGCGGCCGAAGCCGCGATCACGCCCAGCCGCTCCAGCGCGTCGGCGAGGTCGCCGGCGCGTGCCCACCTGGCCTCGACCGCCGCCACCGCGGTTTCCAGCGTGGCGTCGCCGACCTTGCCCTCAAGCAGGATCCGCAGGGTCTGCGCCTTCTGCTCCGCCGGACGGGCCGGGTCGGACAGGCCACGGCGCAGCCCGTGCTCACGGTCGAGCAGGTCCGCAAGGGCGAACAACTCGCCGGCGAGCGCACCGAGGTCGGCACCGCCCGCCACCGCGTTGAAACGCTCCTCGACCTCGGCCAGCGAGGTCCTGCTCAGGCCGCGCATCATCAGCGCACCGCCTGCGTGTTGGAACTCTCCAGCTCCTCAAGGAACCGGTCGACGGTACGGCGCTGCCTGGCCTCGTCCTCAAGGGACTCACCCACGATGCGGGCGGCCAGGTCGGTGGACAACCGGCCGATCTCCGTACGAAGCTGCGCGAACGCCTGCTGCCTGTCGGCCTCGATCTGGACGTGCGCGGCCTCGACGAGGCGGCGGGCCTCGGCCTGCGCCTCCTCGCGGAGCTCGACCTTGATCTGGGCGCCCTGCTCACGAGCCTCATCCCGCATGCGGGCGGCCTCGTGCCTGGCCTCGGCAAGCTGCTCGCGGTACTCCTTGAGCGCCTGCTGCGCCTCTTCCTGCGCGTCGGCGGCCTTCTTCAGACCGCCCTCGATCGCCTCGGTGCGCTCCTGAAGGGTCTTCTGGATACGCGGCACCAAGAGGCGGCCGACGAAGAACAGGACGAGCAAGAACGCGAAACCACCGACGACCATCTCGGCCGGATGCGGAATCAGCGGATTGTTCTCTTCAGCGGCTAGCAAATACATAGGTGCTGCCTCCCGTCAGGGGCCCGGTCGCCGTCAGGCCCGGAAGACGAACGCGAGCGCGATACCGATCAGGGCGAGCGCCTCGGCGAAGACGAAGCCCAGAATCATGTTCTGGCGGATCAGGCCGTAGGCCTCAGGCTGGCGGGCGATCGCCTGCACACCCTGGCCGAAGATGATGCCGATACCGACACCGGGGCCGATGGCGGCGAGGCCGTACCCGATCGAACCGAGGTTGCCGGTCACCTCAGCAAGCACACCACTCATGCTTTCGTTTCCTTTTCTATCGACCGATGGAGTATCCACCGGAACAGTCGGGCGATTGTGGGGGCGGTAAGTCTTAGTGCGCGGGGCGCAGAGCGTCATTGATGAACATGGCGGTCAGCAGCGCGAACACGTAGGCCTGAAGGGCCTGGATGAACAACTCGAAGGCGGTCAGCAGGATCGTCATGATGACACCCAGCACCCCGACCGGCGCGCCGAGCGGCGTGAGCTGGACGAACAGGAAGTGCCAGCCGACCTCGGAGAAGAGCGCGATGATCAGGTGGCCCGCCATCATGGTGGCGAAGAGCCGGATCGCGTGGGTGATGTGCCGCAGGAAGAACGTCGAGACGAGCTCGATCGGAGCGACCATCACGTAGATCCAGCCCGGCAGTCCCGGCGGGAACATGACGTTCTTGAAGAAGCCGATCGGGCCCTGGTGCTTGATGCCGAGATACATCACCAGCACCCACACGCCGATCGCCAGCACGGCGGGGTAGCCGATCCGCGACATCACCGGGAACTGGACGAAGATGATGGACCCGAACAAGTTCATGATCCACACAAAGAGGAACATGCTGAACAGCAGCGGCATCCACCGGTCGCTGTCCTTGCCGAGGAACGGCCGGGCGATCTGCTCCCGAGTGAACTCGTAAGCGAGCTCACCGATGTTCTGCACACCACGCGGCACCAGCTTGGGCCGGGAGAACGCGGCGTAGACGAACACGATGACCAGCAGCGCCGCGACCAGTGCCAGCAGGGCCGGCTTGTTGAACCAGGCCGCGCCCTCCACGAGCGGCGGCCAGTCGAACAGGCCCAGCCCGGGGGCCTGGAACTCGTCGGCGGCGAGAAGCGGCGCGGCGCTCACTCGGCGTTCCCTTCGTCGTGGTGGATCAGGATGTCTTCCGCTGTCCTGTGACCTTGTGGCGAGGGATCAGGAAGATCGAGCAGATGAGAGACGCGATGGCGCGGAGACCATGGCCCACGGGCACTGACAGGTGATTCTCCGCCGTACACATCGCGCACGCGACGATAGCAGTTATAAGGGTGACTAGTCATATCAGGCCAACCCGCTGACATCACTTTTTCCCGTACTGCCCTGGCACCTCGGTGCCCGGCTCCACGTAGAGAATGCGCAGCTTCATGAACCCTCGAGCCTCGCCGAAGGTCCACGCGACGGTGCACAGGATGACAGTCCAGGAGAAAACAGTGGGGTCCCATGCCGTCACGTCGGAGAGCGAGGTGAGGATGAGAATCAGTACGACGATCTTGGTGAAGAAGGTACCCATGGCGGCGGCCATCATCATCGTGGGAGAGATGCGCGACGCGTAGGTGACGGCGACGAGGCTGATCACGAAGAAGGCGCCGACGACCAGGACACCGATTCCCGTGGCGAGCGCGCCCTTGGCACCGACCATGATCGTCGAGATGACGGCCACGACCAATCCCACCGCCAGGGCGGGTATCGCGGCGCTCTTGAGAAGGCGCACGTCATTGGCCTGCATCGGTGCTCCAGAAACGGTTGTCAAGCGAGCATTTGCTACCTCGACGGATGCGATCCGTGAGGCTCCCTGCTAGTGAAAGCTATCACAAGCTCTGGGAAGAGTGCCTTTACCTGCCGTTTCTAGAAGACGATCAGCGGGTTACCCGCCGGGAGAGGTTGGGGACCCGGCCGCCGACGGTCGGCATGATGGCGGTCTCGTCACTCGTCTCAGCGGCGGGCGGCCCCTGCTCAGGAGCGGGTCCGCCGCTCTCGGCGATCCGGCCGGGCGCCGGCGGGCGCTGCCCGGAGGTTCCCTCCTCCAGCACCGGTCCCGGCTGCGGAATCGGCCGGGCCTCGCCCTGCGCCGGATCACCGGCGGGACCCTTGCTGCGCCCTGCCGCGTGCGCCCCTCCCCCGCCCTCGCGCCGGGCCCGCCAGCTCGGCAACGCCATCAGCACCAGGACGGCGATGGCCAGGATGACCGTCAGCACGAACCCGATCACCGGCACACCGCCGATGGACATGCCCACCACCGTGAACCCGAACAGGAACGTCCACGCGTACATGATCAGCACCGAACGGCGGTGCGAGTGGCCGATGTCGAGCAGCCGATGGTGCAGGTGACCGCGGTCGGGCGCGAACGGCGACATGCCGTACGACGTGCGTCTGACCACCGCCGTCACCAGGTCGAGCAGCGGCAGCACCATCACCGCCACCGGGAGCAGCAGCGGCAGGATGACCGGAAAGCGGTTGATCGAGGAGTTGAGGGCGCCCGGGCTCAGCGCGCCGGGATCGATCGGCGTCACGGTGATCACCGAGGAGGCGAGGACCAGCCCGATCAGCATCGCGCCCGTGTCGCCCATGAAGATCTTCGCGGGATGGAAGTTGTGCGGGAGGAACCCCAGGCACACCCCGATGAGGATGGAGGTGATGACCGCGGTGGTGTTGATCCGGGTGTTGCCCATGGAACTGGAGAGCACGATGGAGTAGGCCCAGGTGGCCATGGCCGCGATGCCGACGATGCCGGCGGCCAGTCCGTCGAGGCCGTCGACGAAGTTCACCGCGTTGATCGCGACGACCACGATGAGCACGGTGATCACCATGCGCAGCGTGCTGTCGAGGCTGACCGAGCCGCCGCCGGGCAGCGGGATCCAGTTCAGCGTGAGCCCGAAGTGGACGAGCAGGCCCGCCGCGGCGATCTGGCCGCCCAGCTTGATGAAGGGGTCCATGCCCCACCAGTCGTCGAGGAACCCGGTGATCGTGATCACCGCCCCCGCGACCAGCAGGGCCGTCACGATCTGCCCGCCCGCGATCTCCGGATCGCTGAGCCTGCTGGCCACCCAGGGCAACTGCGTCGCGAACAGCAGGCCGGCGGCCAGCCCGCCGTACATCGCCAGGCCACCCAGGCGCGGCGTCGGCGTGGTGTGCACGTCGCGGTCGCGGACCTCCGGCATCGCGCCGATCCGGATGGCGAACACACGGACCAGCGGCACCAGCAGGTATGTCACCGCTGCCGCCACAAGCGCAATGAGAAGGTATTCGCGCACGGCCCCTAGTTTCCTCGACGCACCGGCCTGCTGTGACCGGAAGAAGACACAGAACGGCTCAAAATTCGCTGGGATAAACCTGATGGGCGGCCGACAACGCCGCCACCTTCTTGCGGACCTCTCCGGCGGTTTCCGGACTCCGCACCGCCTGCGCCACCATCGAGGCCACCTCCTTCAGGTCCACCGGCCCGAGCCCTTGGGTGGTCACGCATGGTGTGCCCACCCGGATGCCCGAGGTTACCGTGGGAGGCTCCGGATCGTAGGGAATCGTGTTCCGGTTGAGCGTGATGCCCGCGTCGGCGCACCGTCGTTCCGCCTCCGCGCCGGTGACGTTCAGCGAGCGCAGGTCGACGAGCGCCAGATGGGTGTCCGTGCCGCCGGAGACCGGCCGCATCCCCTCCGCCGCGAGCCCTTCGGTCAGCGACCGCGCGTTGTCGACGACCCGCCTGCCGTACTCGGCGAAGTCCGGACGCAGTGCCTCGCCGAACGCCACCGCCTTCGCCGCGATCGCATGCATCAGCGGCCCGCCCTGCACGAACGGGAAGACCGCTCTGTCGATCTTCGCGGCCAGTTCGTCCGTGCACAGCACGCCGCCGCCACGCGGACCGCGCAACGCCTTGTGTGTGGTGAAGGTCACAACATCGGCGTACGGCACGGCGGAGGGGATCACGCCCCCCGCCATCAGACCGATCGTGTGCGCGACGTCGGCGAGCAGCCACGCGCCGACCTCGTCGGCGATCCCGCGGAACACCGCGAAATCGATCAGCCTCGGGTAGGCCGTGGCACCACATATGATCATCTTAGGGCGGTGCCGGAGCGCGAGGTCCCGAACTTCGTCGTAGTCGATGAGTTCGGTGTCACGCCGCACGCCGTACGCCACCACGTCGAACCACCGGCCGGAGAAGTTGACCTTCGAACCGTGCGTGAGATGACCGCCGTGCGGAAGCGCCATCGCCAGCATCGTGTCACCCGGCTGCAACAGCGCCGCGTAGGCCGCGAGGTTCGCCGACGCGCCCGAGTGCGGCTGGACGTTGGCGTGGTCGGCCCCGAACAACCGCCTGGCCCGCTCGATCGCCAGCGTCTCCGCCCGGTCGACGACCTCGCAGCCGCCGTAGTATCGGCGGCCCGGATAGCCCTCGGCGTACTTGTTGGTGAGCGTGGAACCCAGGGCGGCGAGCACACCGGGCGAGGTGAAGTTCTCGCTCGCGATCAGCTGCAGGCCGCCCCGCACCCGGCGGAGTTCGTCGAGCAGCACCTGCGCGACCTCGGGATCCTCGCGGCGCAGCCTCCCGAAGTCAGGGCCGTAGAACGGCTCGGTGCTCATGGCGTCACTCCGTCCGGCTCACCTCTTTCACCACTGTAAGCCTGGTGACGCCGGATTTCCCAGGTCAGATGGTCAGGAGAAGGCGTGTGGCGCACCCGCCGCCACCGGTACCCAGCGCGGCGTGTCGGCCGCCTGGTCGCTGATCGAGGTCAGTACGGCCTGGCGGTACAGGCCCAGACGTTTACGCCACTCGGCGACATCCTCGACGTATCTGGCGGCGACCGGCGCGTCCCAGGTGTCGGAGCTCCTGGCGAGCTGGTACGCCTGATCGAGTGAACCGGTCAGCGTCTCCATCATCGGCAGCACCTGCTGCCACAACGTCACCAGCTTCTGGTAGTCGGGGTTGAACTCCCACGCCCTGGCCTGCCCGTCGGGCGAGAGCGGGTCGCCACTCCCCTGCGCGGGCGGGGTCTCACCTGGCTGCAACGGCTGCGGCGCCGGTGGGTCGACATACATCACGTTCTCCTCACAGTCAGCCCTCCAGCAGGCTTTCGGCTCCCCATCGATTCGGTCACCGGTCCACTCGGGTCAGGCCCCGTATCCCCTGGCCTGCCCATCGCCCTCCTCGCCACCGATCAGCAACGTGGCCGACGACTGACCATTCCGCTCCGACGCCTCACCCGGTGCCGGGTACGACTCCCCCTGCTCAGGAGCACGCGGCGACTCCGGCTGCTCGGACCGCGGCGTCTCCGGCTCGGCGCACTCGGAGTCGGGATCCCGTGCCGCATCCTCCCCGGGCGTCGGCAGCCCGGCTTCCTGACCTGGAACGGGATTCGAATCGGGTACGGCAGGCGGCGCCTCGTCCGGCGCGGGCTCAGGCGCGGGCGACGTCTCCGCCGCCTCAGGCCCGCGATCCCCATCGGGAGCCGGATCGGTCGGCGGCACGACATCAGGCGTCACATCGGGCGCGGGCAACGTCTCGGCCGCCTCAGGCCCCGAATCCGGTACGGCAGGCGGCGCCTCGTCCGGCACGGGCTCAGGCGCGGGCGACGTCTCCGCCGCCTCAGGCCCAGGAACCCCGTTGGGAGCCGGATCGGTCGGCGGCACGACATCAGGCGTCACATCGGGCGCGGGCAACGGCTCCGCGCCGGTCTCGATGCCGCCGGCCGCGGGCGGCAGGTCAGTCCCGATCCGCGCCTCCGCCCCGTAGGGCGTCCCGACCTCGGCGGCGCGCAGGGTGTCGGGCTGGGACACGGTGGCGTTCGCGGGCTGGACGGCCTGGTCCATAGCAGGACCGGACTTGTCCTCCGAACTCGGCAGACTGGGCTCCACCTGGCCGGGCGGGCCATCCGGAGTCGGACTGCCCGGACCCTCCCAACTCTCCCCGTACTCCACCGACGGAATGTCCAAGGGCTTGGCATT
>NZ_JAKNTW010000053.1 GCF_022213955.1 Dolomitihabitans soli
AGGGGGCGGTGGTGAAGTCTTTGAGGGAGACCCATCCCGACTTCGGGTTCGCCAGCGGGCCTGTCGATGTCCAGCGGTACGACGACGGAAGATCGCACGTACCGGTCGGCGTCGGCGTCGGCGTCGGGTCGGGGGTTCCCGGGGTGCCGTTCCAGGTCCATTTCTGGTTGTCGCCGGTGTGGCAGGTGTAGAGCTGGATCAGGGTGCCGTTGGCGGTTCCGGTGCCGACGGCGTCCAGGCACAGCCCGGACTGCACGCCGGCGATGGTGCCGTTGGTGTTGACGCGCCATTTCTGGTTGTCGCCGCCGTGGCAGGAGTAGATCTGGACTTTGGCGCCGTTGCCCGTGCCTCCGGCATCCAGACACTTGTTGCCGTAGACCTTGAACTCACTGGCGGCGGTGTAGGTCCACTGCTGGTTGGCGTTGTTGTGGCAGTCCCACAGGTTCAGCTGGGTGCCGTCGGTGGTGCTGGAGCCGGGCACGTCCAGGCAGCGGCCGGAGGCCACGCCCTTGACCTGCCCGGTTCCGCCACCCGAGGTCGGGGTGACGGTGGGCGTCGGGGTGGGGTTGGGGTTCGCGGCGTTGAGGGCGTTGAGGACCGAGGTGTAGGCGGGTTTCTTGTTGCCGTTGCCGTCGAAGAGCAGAGGGGCGGCGTTCGCGCCTAGCCAGGAGTCGCTGTCGCGGACGCCCCACACGGTGATGCCGGTGCACCGGGGTACGGCCAGGCAGTCGTTGGTCACGTTGGCGTAGGTGGTGGCCGAGCCGCCTTGGATGTCCAGTTCGGTGATCTGCACGTCGACTCCCAGTGCGGCGAAGCTCTGGATGGTCGTGCGGTAGTTGCTGTTGTAGGGGCTGTTGCTGTTGAAGTGCGATTGCAGGCCGACGCAGTCGATGGGTACGCCGCGGGCCTTGAAGTCGCGGACCATGTTGTAGACGCCCTGGGTCTTGGCCCAGGTCCAGTTGTCGATGTTGTAGTCGTTGTAGCAGAGTTTGGCGGCCGGGTCGGCGGTGCGCGCGGTGCGGAAGGCGACCTCGATCCAGTCGTTGCCGGTGCGCTGGAGGTTGGAGTCGCGCCGGCCGCCGCCGCTGTCGGCGTAGGCCTCGTTGACCACGTCCCAGGCGTAGATCTTGCCCTTGTAGTGGGCCATGACGCCGTTGATGTGGTCGATCATCGCCTGGCGCAGCGTGCTGCCGGACAGGGACTGCATCCAGCCCGGCTGCTGGGAGTGCCAGGCCAGGGTGTGCCCGCGGACCCGTTTGCCGTTCTGCACGGCCCAGTTGTAGATGCGGTCCCCGTTGGTGAAGTTGAACTGCCCCCGGTTGGGTTCGGTGGCGTCGATCTTCATCTCGTTCTCGGCCGTGATCATGTTGAACTCGCGGTTGGCGATCGTCGTGTACGCCGAGTCACCGAGTTTGCCCGCGGGGACCGCGGTGCCGAAGTATCGCCCGCTCTGCGCGGCGGCCGCACCGAGCGTGGTCTCCGCGGCACTGGCGGAAGCGGCACCGGAGGAGACCTGGCCGGTCACCACCGTGAGCGTGCCGAGCACGAGGGTGCCGAGGGCGCCGGCGATCAGAGCCCGTCGAAGGCCGCCGAGAGGTCGCCGGGTGCCGGGCGGGGGTATGGCATTTGTGCCCATGCCTGAGCCTCCATAACTGCATCACAGAAACGCGGAAGCGGGTAATCACGAGGGGAAACCCGCAGGATCGACGCCGCGTCCCGTCATCAGGGACGCACACCACCGGGCGTCGTGGCCGACGGCCCCTGCCGCTCACCACCGACTTGGCAGGGGGCCGTCTCGGGGACTCAGTGTGGAAACTATTGCAAAATGTGTCAAGCTCATCCAGAAGGGTTCTGTCGCACTGCTTGCTACCCATGTCTCGCACCTGCGCCAACGTCTCCTGACCCCTGAAAAGCTGTGGTTCCGCCACCTGGGCCGAGACGTCTTCTTGTGAAATCTTCATCACATCGGCCTGCCCGGCCCGATGCGGTGACTCATGAAACACCAGATGAGCCGTGCCTGCCTCTCACTTCTCCCGGCACGCTATGTTTCGTACTCTTGACAGCTTCTCCCTGCCTCGTGTTTGCTCCGCTCCACCACCACAACCGTTCGACGGAGAAGGAGCCACGACCGACAGGCAGAATGTTAGCGCTCACATTCTGCCGTCCCCCAAAGGCATGCTCGGCGACCGTGAACCCCCGGACAGACACCACATCCGCGGGTTCCTCCCCTACGGTCGCCGAACTCTTGACAGGAGAATTCCCGCACAAGCGAAAGCTCGGATCAGCCTGATATATCGGGCCTCGCGGTCCTCAGGTGACCGGGGACACCTGCGATGCGCCCGAGCCGCCACGCCCGGCCGCCAAGCCCGCCACCGCATGACATCCGTTGGCGAGCGATCCGAATACAGACCGTTAGCGCTACACGAGCTGTCAGCAGTAACTGCTCTCAGTTGCCGGAAAGAGGTTGAGCATGCGTGGGTGGAGACGGTGGTTCAGCGCGGCGCTTCTGGCCGCGACCATGGTTGCCCTGGGCGCGGCGACGCAAACGAGCGTCGCCGGCGCGGAGTCCAATGGCGGAGTGCGGGTCATGCCACTGGGCGACTCGATCACCGAGGGCACGCAGGTGCCGGGCGGATACCGCATCGGCCTGTGGCAGCGGCTGGTCTCCGGGCGGTACACGGTGGATTTCGTCGGGTCGCAGTTCAACGGACCGGGTGGCCTGGGTGACCACGACCACCAGGGGCACCCCGGCTGGCGTATCGACCAGATCGACGGGAACATCACCGGCTGGGCGCGGACCTACAGTCCGCGCACGGTGCTGCTGCACATCGGCACCAACGACATACTGCAGAACTACAACGTGGCCGGTGCGCCCCAACGGCTGTCGACCCTGATCGATCGCATCACAACGGCAGTGCCGGACGCGGACGTGTTCGTCGCCACCATCATCCCGTTGTCGTCGGCGAGCCAGGAGTCCGCCGCCCGTACCTTCAACGCGGCCATCCCCGGCATCGTGCAGAACAAGGTCAACAGTGGCAAGCGCGTCCACCTGGTCGACATGCACAGCAAGCTGACCACGTCCGACCTGATCGACGGCATCCACCCCACCGCCGGCGGATACGACAAGATGGCCGCCGCCTGGTACGCGGCACTCCAGTCGGTCTCCGGCAGCATCGGCCAGCCCGGCGGCCCCGGCCCGACGCCCTCGCCTGCGAGCGGGATCCGCGGGGTGGGTTCGGGCAGATGCCTGGACGTCGCCAACGTCTCGCAGGCCAACGGCGCGCAGGTGCAGATCTGGGACTGCAATGGGCAGGCCAACCAGCAGTGGACGCCGACCGGCGCGGATGAGCTGCGGGTGTACGGCAACAAGTGCCTGGACGTGTCCAACATGGGCACCGCCGACGGCGCGCAGGTGCATATCTGGGACTGCAACGGCCAGAGCAACCAGAAGTGGCGCCTCAACAGCGACGGAAGCATCACCGCGCTCGGCGCCGGCAAGTGCCTGGACGCACCCAACTACTCCACCGCCAACGGCGTCAAACTCCAGATCTGGTCCTGCAACGGCGCCCCCAACCAGCGCTGGACCCGCGTCTGACGCGGGAAGGAGCACGGGGCGGTCTCAGGCGCCGGCATGGTGGGGAGCCGACACCCAAGAGGCCGCCCCGGTGAAGTGTGAAGCTGGGCAGGTCAGGTTCTGCAGCGCCGGCTGATCGCCGCCGCTACGGGACCAGCCGACGGGCAGCACTGGGTACTGAAGTTGATGGCGTCCATGGCGCCGGGGGCGTCGGCCTTCCTGGTGGTCACGCTGTTGCCGTAGTCGAAGCAGCAGCCGCTGTTGATGTGGGTGCCACTGGTCACCATGTACATGCCCTCGGGTGCGCTGCCCGTGGGGACGCCTGTCAGGTGGCCGTCCCGCCAGTAGCTGGTGCCGGGGTTGATGTGGAGGGAGTAAGCCTCGTTGCCGCCGATGGTGAGCGACTCGGTGCGGTCGCGGTCGCGGGCCTGCTCTGGGGGACTGGATCCCTGGTACCACAGGTCGTCGCCGCGGTGGGTGTCAAGGTCGCCTTCACGACGGATCAGGTGCCCGATCAGTACGACACATCTGAACGTTTCATGGGGCGAGATGGCCGGTGTAGGCCACCTTGTGGCGGACATCGTCGCAGATCACAGCGGATAACGGCTAACCAGGGCCAGAATCTCAGTGTGCATAGTATGAAATAAGTAGGCTTAATGCCTTGACGGACATAAGTCGTCGGAACGTAATTGGTAGTGAGGTCCCGGGGGCACCTTCCGTGGCCTCCGCGGCTGGATCACATGAGCGGCATATGGAGGCGCTTCGCGGCCCTTCACGTTGTGGTCGGCCATGTCGACATCCACAGCCTCGCCGCACCATGCCCTCTTTCGTGGTGTCACCGGTGAGGCGCGCCATCCTGGGAGAAGCACGTGCCCGATCGAACGAGCTCCGCAGACGAGGTCGGCCTCAATCCGGCGTGGCCGTCCCCATCGGCGTCGTGATGGCCAGGAGACCGCCTCCACCGGCCCGCCGATCACGGTCACCATGCCGCGGAGCGGCATGATCCGGCCGACCTCGTAGCCGGATCCGCGCAGCCGGCCGCCGTCGTACACCTCCCCGTTCGGCGACGGCCTCCATCTCAGGAGGGCGTCACCCACCTGAGGAGGAGGGCGTGACCTGACCCACACCCCCACCCCCAAAGGAACCACCGTGCAACCATCTTCGCCCGCCGTGGCGCTCAGACCGGTCCTGACCGGCATCGTCGCCGCGGCGCTGGCCGCAGCCTTCGCCCTCGTCACCCCGGTCGCCTCCACCCTCGCGGCCACCCCGAGCCTGCACGCGTCATCATCCGGCGCCGACGGGGCGGGTTCGCTGTACCAGGCGAACGCGCTGAACATCCCGGCGTCCGACTACCAGCAAGTGCCGCTCGCGTCGGGCGGTGGCGAACTGGGTGAGGCGATGTCACTGGCCCTGATGCCGAACCGATCGGTTGTCCACACGGCCCGCGACGGCACGGTGCGCGTGACCGACGTCAACGGCAATACGAAGGTGGCCGCCAGGCTCAACGTCTACACCCACGACGAGGAGGGCCTTCAGGGGGTGGCGGTCGATCCGAACTTCGCCACGAACCGGTACATCTGGCTGTACTACTCACCCCGGCTGAGCACGCCGAACGGCGACGCCCCGGCCACCGGCACCCAGGCGCAGTTCGACCAGTGGAAGGGCGAGCTCTACCTGTCCCGGTTCACCCTCAAATCGGATGACACGCTCGACACGGCCAGCGAGAAGGTGGTCCTGCGGGTCGCCAACGATCGCGGCCAGTGCTGTCACGTGGGCGGCGACATCGACTTCGACGCGCAGGGCAACCTGTATCTGACCACCGGCGACGACACCAACCCCTTCGAGTCGAGTGGCTACTCCCCACTGGACGAGCGGACCAACCGCAATCCGCAGTACGACGCCCAGCGCTCATCCGCCAACACCAACGACCTGCGCGGCAAGCTCCTGCGGATCAAGCCGCAGTCGGACGGCACCTACACGATTCCCAGTGGCAACCTGTTCTCGCCGGGGACGGCGAGGACGCGGCCGGAGATCTACGCGATGGGTTTCCGCAACCCGTTCCGGATGAGCGTCGACAAGGCGACCGGCGTCGTCTACCTGGGCGACTACGGGCCGGACGCGGGGGTGACCAACTCCAGCCGAGGGCCGAGCGGGCAGGTGGAGTTCGATCGCGTCACCGGTCCCGGCAATTACGGCTGGCCGTACTGCACGGGCACCAACACCACCAGCGAGACCTACAACGAGTGGAACTTCGCCTCCAACAGCACCGGCTCGAAGTACAACTGCGCGGGAGGCCCGACCAACAACTCCTTCCGCAACACCGGCCTGACCACGCTGCCCCAGGCCAAGCCGGCGTGGATCAAGTACGCCGGTGACTCCGGTTCGCCACCGGAGTTCGGCACCGGCTCGGAGTCGCCGATGGGCGGTCCGGTCTACCGGTACGACCCGAACCTGAACTCCGGCGTCAAGTTCCCCCAGGTGCTCGACGGACGGTTCTTCGCCGGCGAGTACGGCCGCCGCTGGATCAAGGCCATCGAGGTGAAGGCGGACGGCGGCTACGGGGAGATCTCCGCGTTCCCCTGGTCGGGGACGCAGGTGATGGACCTGGCCTTCGGCCCCGACGGGGCGTTGTACGTGCTGGACTACGGCACCGGAAGCAACAACCAGGCGCTCTATCGGATCGAGTACATCGGCCAGGCCAACCGCAACCCGATCGCCAGGGCCTCGGCCGACAAGACCTCAGGACCGGCTCCGCTGACGGTGAACTTCTCCTCGGGCGGCAGTTCCGACCCCGAGGGCGGCACGCTGACGTACTCGTGGAACTTCGGCGACGGCACCACCTCCACCGCCGCCAACCCGAGCAAGACCTACACCGCCAACGGCACGTACACCGCCACGCTCACCGTCCGCGACCCTCAAGGGCTGACCGGAAGCGCGAGCGTCGGCGTGTCCGTCGGCAACACCGCCCCGTCCGTCACGCTCACGACCCCCGTCGACGGTCAGCTGTTCTCCTTCGGCGACACGGTGCCGTTCCAGGTCAACGTCAGCGATCCGGAGGACAACGCGATCGACTGTTCGAAAGTGACGGTGACCTACTCGCTCGGCCATGACAGCCACGCTCACCAGATCACCTCCAGTACCGGCTGCAGCGGCTCCATCGCGGTGCCGGCCGACGGCGAGCACGACGTAGCGGCGAACATCCGCGGCGTCTTCGTGGCCTCCTACACCGACGGGGGTGGCCTGACCTCGACCAGTACGCGGACACTGCAACCACGGCACCGTCAGGGCGAGCATTTCGGCGCTCAGCAGGGCGTGCAGACGGCCGACCACACCAGCGCCGAGGGCGGCAAGACCGTGGGCTTCGTCGACGACGGCGACTGGATCTCCTTCCAGCCGTACAGCCTGAGCAACGCCAGGAGCATCACCGCGCGGGTGTCCTCGGCGGGCGCGGGCGGCCGGATCGAGGTTCGAGCAGGCTCGGCCACGGGCACGCTGCTGGGAACGGTGAACGTCGCGAGCACCGGTGACTGGGAGAACTTCGCCGACGTCTCGGCGAACCTCAGCGGCGCGCCGGCCGGCACCACGACGTTGTACCTCGTCTTCCGCGGCTCGACCGGCCAGGGCTACCTGTTCGACCTGGACGCCTTCACCTTCGGCACCGGCACGACGCCCTCGCCGACTCCGCCGCCTTCCGGTGATACGGGCGCGTTGCGGGGGGTGGGCTCGGGCCGGTGCCTGGACGTCGCCGGTGCTTCGCAGGCCAACGGCGCGCAGGTGAACATCTGGGACTGCAACGGCCAGAACAACCAGCAGTGGACCTCGACCGGTTCAGGTGAGCTGCGGGTGTACGGCGGCAAGTGCCTGGACGTGAACGCGGCCGGGACCGCCGACGGCACCGCGGTGATCATCTGGGACTGCAACGGCCAGAACAACCAGAAGTGGCGCCTGAACACCGACGGCACCATCACCGCGGTCGGAAGCGGCAAGTGCCTGGACGTGTCCGGCTCCGGCACCGCCAATGGCACCAAGGTGCACATCTGGACCTGCCAGGGCGGCACCAACCAGAAGTGGACTCGCGTCTGAGGCCATCCGCCACACCACGCGACCTCGACCGCACGACGAGCACCTAATCGATGTGGTGCCCGGCACGGCCCGGCTCTTCGCCGAAAGGGCCGCGCCGGGCGCCACGACGGAAGGACATCCATGCTGCGACATCTGACCCGCGCCGCGCTCGGGCGCATCGCGGGTGACGGCCGGAAGACATCCGTGCTGCGACGCCTGTCGGTGGCCGCGGTGGCGCTCACCGCCGCCGCCGCGACGGTGATCCCCGCCATCCCCGCCCAGGCCGCCACCTTCAAGGTGCTGGTCTTCTCCAAGACGGCCGGGTTCCGGCACGACTCGATCCCCACCGGGATCCGGGCCATCCGCGACCTGGGCGCCGCCAATGACTTCACCGTGGACGCGACCGAGGACTCCAGCGCCTTCAGCGCGGCCAACCTCGCCCAGTACAAGGCGGTGGTGTTCCTCAGCACCACCGGTGACGTGCTGAACGACACCCAGCAAACCGCCTTCCAGACGTACGTGGACGGCGGGGGCGGTTATGTGGGGGTGCATTCGGCCGCCGACACGGAGTACAGCTGGCCGTACTACGGACAACTGGTGGGTGCCTGGTTCAGCAACCATCCGGCGATCCAGCAGGCCACGGTACGAAACGAGGACCGGGCGCACGCTGCGACCGCTCATTTGGCGGCGACGTGGTCGCGGACGGACGAATGGTACAACTACCGAAGTAACCCCCGCTCGAACACGCGGGTCCTGCAGAGCCTGGACGAAGGCAGCTACAGCGGCGGCGGCATGGGTGACCACCCGATCACCTGGTGTCACCCCCAGTCCTCCGGCCGCGCGTTCTACACCGGCCTGGGGCACACCCAGGAGTCGTACGCGGACTCGAACTTCCGCACGCTGCTGCTGGGCGGAATCCGGTACGCGGCCAAGGCGACCAACGCCGACTGCCGCCCGGAGACCGGGTACACGGCGTTGTACAACGGGTCGACGACGGGCTGGTCGCAGGCCGGGCCAGGGTCGTTCACGAACAGCGCCGCCACGCTGACCTCCCAGGGGGGCATGGGCATGCTGTGGTACAGCGCCAAGGAGTTCCGTTCCTACTCGCTCAAGCTCGACTGGAGGCTGACCGGCGACTCCAACTCGGGGGTGGTCGTCGGGTTCCCGGCCACCAGCGACGCGAACGCGGCGCTCAACACCGGACATGAGGTGCAGATCGACGCGACCGACAGCTCGGACAAGACGACGGGGGCGATCTACGGCTTCAAGGCGGCGGACATCACCGCACGTGACGCGGCGCTGAATCCGCCGGGTCAGTGGAACACCTATGAGCTGCTGGTGGAGGGTGAGCGGCTGCAGGTGTTCCTGAACGGCGCGAAGATCAACGACTTCACCAACACCGATCCGGTCCGCTCGCTCCAGCAGGGCTACATCGGCATCCAGAACCACGGGTCCGGCGACGTGGCGTCGTTCCGCAACATCCGCATCAAGGAACTGACCAGCGTGACGCCCTCTCCGACGCCGACTCCGCCGCCTTCCGGCGATACGGGCGCGTTGCGGGGGATGGCGTCGGGCCGGTGCCTGGATGTCTCCGGTGCTTCGCAGGCCAACGGCGCGCAGGTGAACATCTGGGACTGCAACGGGCGGTCCAACCAGCAGTGGACCTCGACCGGCTCAGGTGAGCTGCGGGTGTACGGCGGCAAGTGCCTGGACGTCAACGCGGCCGGGACCGCCGACGGCACCGCGGTGACCATCTGGGACTGCAACGGTCAGAACAACCAGAAGTGGCGCCTGAACACCGACGGCACCATCACCGCGGTCGGAAGCGGCAAGTGCCTGGACGTGTCCGGCTCCGGCACCGCCAACGGCACCAAGGTGCACATCTGGACCTGCCACGGCGGCACCAACCAGAAGTGGGCCCGGGGATGACCGTGATGTGACGCGCCCCTTGGAGCCGGTCCGCCCCCGGCGACCGGCTCCACGGGGCGTCATTGCCGGACATAATCGCCGTCCTGCCACACGTCAGGTTCGAGACAACGGTCGGCCCTTGTACGTCTATAGGGGTATTCGGCACCTACGCCGCGCGGCGGATGATGACACGGAAACGTTCGCCGAGAATGGACGTCCCGGCTGTCGACACTGTGGTGGCGTCATGGATGTTGTTAGCACCACCGAAGTCCCGGCGAACGAGCGGTTCGCCTTCTGGCGTGAGGTGAGCTCCAAGACCTGGGTACCCTACGATGCGCGCTGCGCGCCGCATCTGGAGGACCGGTTCCGGGCTCAGATCGGTTTCCGCCAGTTGGGTCCGGTGCAGTCGACGCTGATGACCACGACGCCGTACTCGATCCACCGCACCCACAAGCTCATCCGCCAGACCGATCCCGAGGTCTACAAACTCTGCTGCACCACGCACGGTCAGGGTGTGGTGGTGCAAGATGACCGGCAGGCCGTTTTCGGAGCCGGGGACCTGGTCCTGTATGACACCTCCCGCCCCTACCATGCCGAGCTGGCACCGGACATTCCGGCGATTCAGATGCTGGTCCTGCAATTCCCGCGCTCATTACTACCGTTGCCCACTCGGGACCTACAGCGCCTGACCATGGTTCCCATCTCAGGCATCCAGGGAATCGGCGCGCTGTCTTCGCAGTTCATGCTGCAACTCGCTGAGCACATGGATGAACTCACTCCCTCCGACACCGCCCGGTTGTCCACCCTGACGCTCGACGTGCTGACCGCGGCGCTGGCCAATGCGCTGGACGCCCACGGCGCGGTACCCCCCGAGACCAGGCGACGCGCGCTGATGGCCGAAATCCACGCCTTCATCCGGCAAAACCTCGGCGACGCGCACCTGACCCCGGGCGCGATCGCCGCGGCACACCACATCTCCCTGCGCTATCTGCACAAGCTATTCCACGACGAAGAACGCACCGTCGCCAGCTGGATCCGCGAGCGCCGCCTGCAACAGTGCCGAGGCGACCTCGCCAACCCCCGCCTGGCCGCCCACTCGATCAGCGCGATCGCCGCCCGGTGGGGGTTCACCAGCTCCGCGCATTTCAGCCAGGTCTTCCGCAGCACCTACGGCCTCTCCCCACGCCAGTTCCGCCGGCAGTGCGCAACTGTGCGCGCTGACTAAAGAGGTGGGCGCGCACACGAAAGACGTGCCGAGCAGCAGCCTGCCATCCTCGAAGTGAGGAAACAACGAGGCCTCAAGTCCCATCAACCAAAAGGAGAACCCTTGAAGGTCAAATCCCTGACGGTGACTGGTGCCCTGGTCATGGCGACGGCTGGAATCCTCACCGCCTTACCCGCTCAGCCGGCGGCAGCGGATGCGCCGTGCCTGACCGGCCAGGTCTGCATCTACCGAGACGGCTCCTTAGTGAACAGACTCGCACCGGTTCCCTCGGGCCAGTGCCGCTGGGCGGGGCAACAAAATCCCTGGCGCTTCGACTTCATCCGGAATCTTTCCACGGTACCGCAGCGTGCCTGGAGCGCCATAAACTGCATGGGCGACAACGTTCTCGTGGCACCGGGCACCTCGAAATCAATCAGCTTCCCGTACGGCGGCAACAGTCTCGGCGGCCGCTAAAGGATTCTTTCAACCTCCTGGTGATCTTTCGGGGGCTGTGAGGGCGCAGCCCTGGTCGCCGCTCACGACCTGCTCGAGCGTCCATTGCGCAAGGACAGGATGGACCTGGTCAAGCTCTTGCACGAGGGCGGCAAGGTGGTCCTGGACTTCTGGGCGGGATCGACGTCCTGCCCATGGTCGGGGTCCAGGGGCAGGACGCGCTCTCCCTTTCAGCCATAGCGGCGGTCCAGGACCATTCGTCGGCGTACGCGGCCGTCCTCGGTAGCTCGGCGCCTGGCTCCGGGAAGTCGGGCACGTGAATGCTGGGTCTTTCGCGGGCCACGGGGTTTCAGCGCCCGGGGCGGTCCGTTGCGGTCTCGTCCGGTCCGGTGGCGAGCAGGATCCACTCCAGGATGGAGGGGCGTTCCGGGCGCCAGCCGAGTTCGGTCCTGGCGGCGTGGCCGCGGACCCTGCTGTTCGACCCGAGGGCGTACACGGCGGGCTCGTAACCCCACATCTCGATGGCGGCCGCAATGTCCATGGATTCCGGCCCGGGAACGCCCAGCGCTGACGCGATGGCGGCGGTAATGTCCTTGAACCTGGTCTCCCCGTTCTCCACGAAGAAGAAGGAACCGGGGGCGGCCGAGTCGAGCGCCCGGAGGTAGAGGTCGCAGGCGTCGTCCAGATGCACGTTGGACCAGATGTTCTCACCCGAGCCAATGTGCCGGGCGACGCCGCTCTCCCGTGCCGCGCGTACAAGCCGGGGAATCTGGACGCTGTCGGGGTTCAGCCCGGTGCCGGTCCCGTACACCATCGTGTTGCACAGAACCGCCGACCGCACGCCAAGATCAGCGGCGGCCATCACGTGCCGGTCGATCGCCGCCCGCGCGGCCTTGTCCGGCGCGGGCGTCCAGGACGTTCCCGGGGCGATGTCGGCCTCGGTGTACACCTCCTCCTGTGGGTGCCCGTTCGAGGGCTCTCCGACGATGCTCGACCCGCTGGTGTGCAGAAACGGCTTGCCGGACCCGGTGAGGGCACCGACGAGCGCGGTCACCGCACCAGCGTGGTCGCTGTCGGCGGCATTGACCACGGCGTCGGCGGCCTGTGACTCCTGTGCCAGCAGCATGTCGTCGTCCAGCGAGCCGAGCACCGGGTCGACGCCGAGCGCGCGGAGAACCTCGATCGTCTGAGGAGAGCGGGTGAGCCCGCGAACATGGTGCCCGGCCTCGATGAGCCGCGTGGCGAGGGATCCGCCAAGATATCCGGTCGCGCCGGTCAGGAAAATGCGCATAAGAGGTTCTTCTTTCACCTGTCAGATGGTGGGCGCACCATTCGGGTGTCTCCACCGTCGGCCTTCTCGGACTGCTCAGGTATGGCCGGTCTCCCCGGATTTCTGGGGATGCGGCCACCGTTCACAGGCCGACGCCGGCCGTCTCGATCGCGGGTTCCGGCGCGTTGTTGTCTTCCAGGACCATCAGTGCGTCCGCGACGGACGGCTCCGGTGAGTGAACCAGGGCCATGAGCGCCCGCACCATGCGCCGCGGGTGGGGGTGCTGGATGATGTTCCGCCCGTAGACGATGCCGGCCGCGCCCTGTTTCATGATCTCCGCAGTGCGAGCCAGGATCTCCTCGTCCGAAGCCCGGCCGCCGCCGCGGACGAGGACCGGGATGCCGGAGGCCGTCTCGACGACTTGGTGGAAGTCCGCCGGATCGGTACAGGGATCGGCCTTGATGATGTCCGCGCCCAGTTCGGCGGCCTGCCGGACCAGCGTCGTGATCTTCGTCAGGTCGCCGTCGACCATGTATCCGCCCTGGACGTCGTTCGGCGCCATGACAAGAGGTTCGACCATCAGCGGCATCCCGGCGCTCTCGCACTCGCGCTTCAGCCCCGCGATGTTCCGCACGCACTGATTGTGCAGCTCGGGCCGGCCGGGAAGGAGAAGCAGGTTGACCACCACACACGCGGCGTCGGCGGCCACCGCGAGGTCGACCGCGGCGCCCATGGCCTCAGAGAACAGATGGCGGGGAAGTGTCGGCCCGTAGACGTTCGACACGTCGCCGCGCAGTGCCAGAGCGGGCCGCCGCTTTCCTCGTACTCCGTCGAGCAGGCGCGCCATCCCGGGTGTCAGCTGGATGGCGTCGGGTCCCGCGTCCACGATGCGGGCCACCGCTGTGCGCATGTCCTCAATACCGCCGAGCAGCGAGAACTCGTTGGTCATGCCGTGGTCGAGGGCAACGTCGAGGCATTTGCCGCTCTGCCCGAAGAAGCGGTCCAGTCGTGCTTTCACGGATGTCGTACTCCTGTCGGTCAGTTGGCCGGTTCAGGCGGGTAGATCGAGTACATGTCGGCCGGGAGGTCGAGGACGGGGCAGTTGCCGAGCTCGTAGATGAAGTCCAGCTTCGGCTCCGTGGCGAGGTAGTAGTGGACGTCGACGTCGAACCGGCCTGTCTGCATGACCCCGATGCTCTTCTCCCGGTACGCGGCCACTACGGCGTCGATGTCGGCGTCGGCGATCCGCTCCTTGATGTGGTGCAGTCCCTCGCCCTTCTCCTGCAGGAACTTCTCGTAGATGGTGGGGCCGTACACCGGTTGGATGATCTCGAACTGCATGTCGCCGACCCAGGAGATGGCGATGAGGAACTTGAACGGCTCGGTGACCGGCTCGTCGGCCACCTGGAGGTTGTCCACGGTGTCCTGGGTGAAGGTCAGCACGGTCCACGGACCGATGCCCAGGTTCTCGACCCACGCCTTCATGCTTTTCTCCAGGTCACGTGTGACGACCGCGATCTGGTAGATCTTGCGCGACTTGTTGAGCTCTCTCAGCTCGGCGTTGTTCATACCTCTCCTTGTGCCGATGTGGTCGGGTGTTCGTTGTTGGCCGTGATCCACTCCGCCATGGCCGTGAAGATGATCGTCGTCGACACGGCGCCGGCGTCGGGGAAACCGAGAGATCGCTCGCCGAGGGTCATGGCCTTGCCGAAGCGGGCAACGAGGTCCTTGCTGCGATCGGTGCCCTCCCCAGCCGCGATCGCGGCCCCGCGAAACGCGTACGCCAGCGTGTCGCCGGCCTCCGAGCTGCGGCGCAACGACTCCACGGCGGGATGCAGGGCGTCCAGCATGGTCTTGTCTCCGATGGTGGCCCCTCCCCGCCTGGAGATCTCCCGAGTGGAGCGCTCGAAGTGGTCGGCGGCGATGGGAACTGTGAGGACGTCCGACGGGAGCAGCCCCTGCGCTCCCGCACGAAACAGCAGGCCGAAGACGACTCCGGACGCGCCTCCCATGGAGGTGATCAGTGTGTCGCCGACACCGGCCAGCACGCTCTGGACGTCGTCGTAGGTGTTCTCCAGCAGTAGTTCCCGCACCGCGGTGAAGCCGCGGGTCATACCGAGCCCGTGATCTCCATCCCCGATGTCGCGGTCGGCCTTGGTCAGCAGCTGCTCGCTGGCGATGATGCGGTCGGCGACGGCGATCATCATGCTTCGCACGTCGTCGGCTGTCATGCGGTCCATATGCTCAGTCCTGGTGGAGACGGTGGTCAGTGGCGGTTCGCGCCGGAGAAGAAGGAGGTCCGCCCGGGGGCGTCATAGAGCTTTTGGAGCTCCGGTGTCAGGCCGAACACACTGATGGAGAAGCCGTGCATCTCCTGGCTCGTGGCGAAGTCACCGACCTGGAGGTCGTGGATTCGGATGCCCGCCTGGTCCAGGACCCGCGCGGTCCGCCGGGCGATGATCAGCAGTTCGGCGCGGGTGGTCGCGCCGAGTCCATTGACCAGAACGCATGCCTTCTCGTCCGGTGACAGGGAGCGGTCGCCCATGATGAGCCGTACCATCTGGTCCACGGTCTCGTCCGCGGTCGCCATGTCGGCGCGCCGGACCCCCGCCTCGCCGTGCATTCCCATGCCGATCTCCATCTTGCCGTCGGGCAGGACGAAGGTCGGCTCCTCGGTCCCGGGGATGGTGCCCCCGGCGCTGGCGACCCCCATGCTGCGGGTGCGGTCGGCGGCCAGGGTGGCGAGTTCCTGAACGGACTTGAGGTCCAGACCGACCTCGGAGGCCGCACCGGCGATCTTGCTGACGAAGAAGCCTCCGGCGATCCCCCGCCGGTCGTTCGCGCGCTCGGGTGGCGCGGCGGCGACATCGTCGGCGACCCGTACGGTCAGGACCTCGTGTCCCTCGGCTTGCAGTTCCTCGGCCGCCAGGTCGAAGTTGAGCCGGTCACCGGAGTAGTTGCCGTAGACGAACAGGATGCCGCGCCCGCGCTCGACAGCCTTGGCGGCTCGCACGATCGACCGCGGCGCGGGCGCGGCGAAGATGTCCCCCTGGCACACCGCGTCGGCGAAGCCGGGTCCGATGTACTCCAGCCACACCGGCTCGTGGCCGCTGCCTCCTCCGGAGACGATCGCGACCTTGTCGGCCGGAATCCGCTTGGCGACGGCCAGCGAGCCAGGCACCTGTGTGAACCGATCCCCGTATACAGCGAGGAAGCCTTCCAGGGTCTCCCGGGCGACCTGGCGCGGTTCGTTGATGAACTTTCTCATGATGGCTCCGTGTAGAAGATCGGGTTCACCGGCCCGCAACTGACAGGTATCGCCGGACCGGCTCGGGGTCGTCGTGCGTATAGGTCGGGCCCGCGGTGAAGTGGTCGAACCCACCGGTGCTCGCACCGGACCTGAGGGCGTCGGCCACCTTGATCACTTCGGCTGCCCAGGACGCGGCGTCCTGGCCGGTCGTGTGCCGGACGGTGCCGTCGCCTGCGAGTAGCAGCTGGCCGACCGTGGGGTTGATGCCGATGCCGAAAACCGTTGTCTTGCCGGTGAGTCCGCGAGCCTTGATCGCGTTCGCGCTCGCGATGACCGCGTCCTCGTTCTCGGCGAAGATGACGTCGACATCCGGGTTGGCGGACAGGATGGCCGAGGCGACCGGAGTGGCCTTGTCGACGACGAAGCCCTCTTGGGATGCGACGACCTCGGTCGTGACGGAGGACAGGCCCTTCTCGAGCCCCTTGCGGCGCTGCTTGCACACGTCGTAGGTCTCGCAGGTGAGATACGCGATCTTCGCCGAGCCGCCGAGCGTGTCCTTGATGTAGGCCGCGGCGGCTTCACCCGTCGTCACACCGAGCGCCACGTTGTCGTTCGTGACGAACGCCCGTGCGAGCTGCCGATCCTGCGGGGCGCCCAGGCACGTGTTGTAACACACGACGGGTACGCGGTTTGACTGCAGGCGTCGCAGCGAGGCAGCGGAGCCTGTGGGCGACACGACACTCGCGACGACGAGATCGACCTTCCTGGTGGCGAAGGCGGACATGATCCGGCTCTCCTTGCCTGCGTCGTTGCCGACGTCCTGCACGTCGAAGGCCATGTCGTGCTTCGGGCCCTCGCGCTTCAACGCGGCGGCGAATTCGGCGAAGGTACCGGTCGGGAAAAGCGTCGTGACGCCGACGGTGAACGGCTCGCCTGAGCCGGACGCCTTCGCGGGGCCGGTGGACGGCCCGGCGGCGGAGCAACCCACGACCGTGAGGACGGCCACGGCCGCGGCGCAGCGAAAGAGCAGTCCTGCGGAGTGTGGACGGGACATGAGCGATCCTTTCTGTGGTCACGCCAGCCGACATGGTTCGGTGACGAGGACGGGCTGGGCCGGTCGGCGGAACCGTTCTTCAGCTTCCGGGGGCCGGGGCGATGACGGCCCGTCGGCGGGTGCGGCGGGTCGACGGCCTCGCCACGCTGACGAGGACCGCCAGCAGGACGATGGCGCCGTTGGCCACGTTCTGGGAGTAGCTGTTGACGCCCAGCAGGACCATGCCGTTGTTGAGGATTCCGATGAGGACGACACCGAGCAGGGTCCCGACCATGGAGCCGCGGCCGCCGTACAGGCTGGCTCCGCCGACGATCACAGCGGTGATCACCGCGAACTCGACCCCGATGCCGATCGTCGGGTTCCCGGATCCGAGCTGGGACGTTTGCAGCAGGCTCGACAGCGCGGCGAGCAGGCCGGTCGTCCCGAAGAGGACGGCGCGCACCCGGGCGACCGAGATGCCGGACAGGTTGGCGGCCTCGGCGTTGCCGCCGATCGCGTAGACGCTGCGCCCGAACGTCGTGCGGTTGGCCAGCAGCCAGAAGGCCGCGAACACCACGATCATTATCAGCGCGGGGATCGGTACGCCGAGCACGGAGTCGTTGCCCAGTGCGGCGAAACCGGCGTCGGTGACGGGGATGGGAATCGAGTCGGTCATCAACAGCGCCAGCCCGCTGAGTGCCGAGAACAACGCCAGGGTGACGATGAAGGACGGCACGTTGAGCAGGGCCCGCAGCAGGCCGGCTCCGACACCGATCAGCGCGCCCAGCGCGCATACGGCGACGGCGGCGAGCCACAGCGGCCACCCCCGGTCGACCGCGAGCACCCCGAAGAGCGCGGAGCCGAAGGCGATGGCCGAGCCGACGCTGATGTCGATCTCGCCAGCGATGATCACCAGGGTCATGCCGAAGGCGATGAGCCCGGTGAAGGAGATCTGGCGGGCGACGTCGAGCAGGTTTTCCGCGCTCAGGAAGTTCGGCGCGGTCAGGGACAGCAGGACGAAGACCACGGCGAGCACGCCGAGCAGCCCGAGGTGCTCCATGGTGGGGCGCCCCGCCACCCCGGTGACCCGGCGGAGCCGGCTCTCAGTGCCCTCGCCCGGCGAGTAACGGTCGGAGACGGTCGTGCCCGTCATCGCGCGCTTCCTTCCATGGCCGCGGCCATCACCGCTGGGAGATCCGTTTCACCGGTCTCCCGGTCGAGGACGACCCTGCCGGAGTTCAGAACCAGGAGGCGGTCGCAGACGAGAAACAGCTCCTCGATCTCGGACGAGACGACGACGATCCCGGACCCTTCGTCGGCGAGGTCGCGCAGGAGCGCGTAGATGTGCTCTTTGGCCTCCACGTCCACGCCCCGGGTGGGTTCGTTGAGGAGCAGCACCCGCGCCCGCGCGTTCAGGCACTTGCCGAGGACCACTTTCTGCTGGTTGCCGCCGGACAGGGTGCCGACGGCGGTGCGGAGCGCCGGGGTCTTGATGGCCAGGCGGCTGCGTGTGGCCTCGGCGACACGCTGTTCCTTGCGCCGGGAGAGCAGCCCCGCGACGCTGATACGGCGCGGGCTGGACAGCGTCACATTGACTGAGACGCCCATGCCGAGGGCCAGCCCTTCCTTCTTGCGGTCCTCAGGGGCGAAGCCCAGACCGGCGTCGATCGCCTGGCGTGGGGTGCGGGGGCGCAGCGGCTGCCCGTCCAGTTCCACCGACCCGCTTTCGCGCCGGCTCAGACCATAGAGACATCGGAAGAGCTCCGTCCTGCCCGAGCCGAGCAGTCCGACGATGCCGAGGATCTCCCCCTGACGCAGATCGAACGAGACGTCACGGACGCGGTCACCGCTGCTCAGCCCGGACACCGAGAGCACCACGCGCTCCGAGGCCTTCCTTTTCGGCCCGCGGCTGGGGGAGGCGGTCCTGCCGGTCATCATCTCCACGATCTCCGCGGTGGTGACGTCGCCGACAGGCCGAGTGGCGACGTGGCTCCCATCGCGGAGCACGGTGATCGAGTCGGCGACCCGGGGGATCTCGTCCATCCTGTGCGAGACGTAGATGACGGCGAGACCCGTCTCCGCGAGCCTTCGCACGAGGACCAGCAGCGTGTCCACTTCGGCGGCCGGAAGTGAGCTGGTCGGCTCGTCGAGGATGAGCACCTTGCCGCCGTAGGACAGCGCTCGCGCGATCTCGACCATCTGCTGTTCGGCCACGCTGAGCTCACCCACCTTGGCCCGGGGGTCGAGTTCGAGCCGCAGGTCGTCGAGGAACCGGCTGGCGTAACGCACGAGCGCGGCGGGGTTGATCAGTCCTCCGCGGGTGCCTGCAGCGCGCCAGCGGCCCAGCAGGATGTTCTCAGCGACGCTCAGTTCCGGGACGAGACTGAGTTCCTGGTGGACGGTGGCGATGCCCTGCTCGCGTGCGACGGCCGGGCTGGGCAGTTCGACCTGCCTGCCACCGATATGGATCCGCCCGGCGTCGGGGCGGACCGCACCGGAGAGGATCTTCACGAGAGTGGACTTCCCCGCGCCGTTCTTCCCCAGCAGCGCCCGGACCTCCCCGGCCGCCAGCGACAGATCGACGCCGTCGAGCGCCTGCACGCCGGGATAGCGCTTGACCAGGCCATGTACGGCGACCGCAGCACGTGCGCCGTCTGGCGGTACCGGATGGGCACTGTCCGGCGAGTGCCGGGAGAGAGCGTGGGCGTTCATGTCATCTCCGTTCGAACTTGATCTCGGCACCCCCCGCCGAGTGATCCAAGCAGGTCCACATTCTGATGAGTGTTCTATATCTCGGCGTGCCGTCCGAGCTATTGAACAACGTAGGTGGCCGTAATTCGGCTGTCAAGCGTCCGAAACATGAAGGTCCGAATGGCGGCATCGGTCGGCCGCCTTGAACGGGGGCCGACCCGGCGCCAGAGCGGTGCCTGCTCACGTCGCTGGAGTTTGTGGCACGCCCAGGCGGCCGGTTGGAGGAGCCAAGACCCGGCCAGGAGAGGGTTAAAGCGCGGGCGGGGCCGGGCTTTCGAAGGCGGCCACCATAAGACGACGGACGTCGCGGGCGGCACAGACGATCACGGACACGACACCGGCACCGGCACCGGCACGAGCGGGTTCAGTCGGAGCACGCCACGGCCGCCGGCCCGTGGCGTGCTCAGGCGCCGCGCGGCACGGAGAGTCCGCTCAGGTGCGACGGGGCGTGGGCCGCACCGTCAGGCTTCGGACGGGCTAGTCCGCTCCCGTCACAGGGATTCGGACAGGTGGCGAGCGAGCGCTCGGACCGCTTCGGCGTCGCCGTCGCCGTCGGCGTCCGCCGAGGCGATGTCGACGATCGATCCGACTGCGGCCAGCGGGCCGCCTCGGCCGTACACGACCGCGGCGGTTCCGGCCAGCGCCATCTCGCCCAGGTCCGCGTTGGAAGCGAAGCCCCGGGCACGGGCCAGGCCCACCGCCTCGATGAGCCGCTCCATCTCGAACAGTTGCCCGCTGGGTGAGAGCGGAGCTGCATCGGTGTGCATCTCCCTGATCACCGGATCAGGCAGCGTGCTGAGCAGCGCACGGCCGGTCCCTGTCGACCACGCGGGCAGGCGGATACCCGGCTTGAGGGTGAGCGGAAGAGGTCTCTCTCCGGGACGTACCGAGAGGTAGGCGGCGTCAAGGCCCGACAGGACGGCGAGCACGACCGTGCGCCCCGCAAGACCCTTGGCGTGCGGGGTCTCTGCGTGGAACAGCTCCAGAAGCGGGGTGCCGCCCACTAGTCCTCTGGCGATCTCGTTCAGCCTGGCGCCGAGCTGCATGCGCCCGTCGATGTCGCGTGCCAGGACTCCGGTCTCCAGCAGAACACCGCAGATGTCGGCCAGGGAACTCTTGGGCATGGCGAGGCGCCGACTCAGCTCGGCGAAGTTCGCCGCTTCATGGTGGGCGGCGAGCTCGAAGAGGATGCGGGCCGCCTTGCGCACCGCGGGCGATCGGCCCGGGGTCGTGCTCTCGCTGATCGCGATCACCCCCAGGGGTGGTAGTCGGCGACGTTGGCCTCGGTGACCAGCGTCGTGGGAAGGAGTCGAGTCTGGGTGACCAGACGCTCCCCAGCCCGCACTTGCGCGGCCAGGCGCAAGGCGAGGCGGGCGAGCTGAGCGGGGTCCTGCGCGGCGGACGCCTTCAGAGGGCCCCCGGCGGCGATAGCCGAGACGGCGGCGGCTGACCCGTCGACGCTCACCACCGGCACCGAAGCCCCCCGCTCTTCCAGCGCCTCGATGATCCCTGTCGACGTCGGGTCGTTGATGCCGAAGAACCCCGCGAGCCGCGGGTGCTCGGCGAGGATTCCGCGGGCGATGGACCTGCCCGCCTGCGGGGAGTGGTCGCCGCGTTCCCGAGCGACCACGCTCACGCCCGGGTGCTCACGCAGGGCCGACATGAATCCGGCGACCCGGTCGGCCGTGGCGGTCACCGGCTCACCGTCGACGATGGCCACCTCACCCCTGCCGCCCAGCAGGCCGGCGAGGTGGTGCGCGACCAGCTGGCCCGCCTGGACGTTGTCGGTGGTCACGGTCACGTCGGCACCCTCGGCGCCGACGTTGACGGCGATGACGGGGATGTCGGCAGAGCGCGCCAGCCGTACGGCTCCGGCCACCTTCGTGGAGTGCACAGCGTCGAGCACGATCGCGTCGACACGCATGTTCACCAGGTCACCGATCTGCTTGATCTGCACGTCGACGTCCTGCCCCGAGTCGAGCGCCACGATCTCGGCCCCTATCTCGGCGGACGCTTCCGCCAAAGCGCGGAGCTCGACGACGTAGAAGGGATTGCCGGTGTTCGGGACGGCGACACCGATCCGGGCCAGTTTGGGCGGATGCCGCAGCTGCGCGGCGGCGAGTTCCGCGACCGCCAGCCCGAGAGCGTAACGGCCCTGCTGATCCTGGACGAGCAACCGTTCCTCCACCAGCGTCTGGCAGATGCCCAGCAGGCTGCTCTTCGGCAGTCTCAGACGCCGGCCGAGATTGGCTAGGGAGGCTGGGCCATGGACGGCTATGTCGCTGAGCACGGCCACGGCTCGGCTGACCGCGGGCACCCTCGAAGGCGCCTCGGGGTCCACGGTCCCATCACGGGGTGCTTCGGTCACGAACCCACCTCCTGCCTCGACCAGCGGCCCGAATCGAAACGCCACATCTTGACAACTTCGCCACTGGAAGTATGTTGTTCAACATATCGCATGGGAAGACGAAATAATGACCACGTCTTCGGCGACCATCCCGATCATTCTCTCGTTCTTCCACACCCAGGGTGTGCGCCCTGACTAAGGCATGCCCCCAACCCGGAGTCACGCGATGCGAACACAGGCCGCCGTCCTCGATCATCCCGACCTGTCCCGGCTGTTCACGCACGACCGGCCGCTACGCGTGGGCGCCGTCGACCTCGAGGCCCCGGGGCCGGGTGAGCTGCTCGTCTCCATCGACGCGGCCGGGGTGTGCCACTCCGACCTGTCCGTGGTCAACGGCTCCCGCAGGCGTCCCACCCCCATGGCGCTCGGGCACGAGGCGACAGGCATCGTGGAGGCTCTCGGCCCATACGTGACCGACGTCGAGGTCGGCGACCGCGTCGTGCTGGTCTTCGTCCCGAGCTGCGGGCTCTGTGGCCACTGTACCGGTGGCGCCCCGGCCCGGTGCGTGAGCGCCGCCCGCGCCAACGCGGCCGGCACGCTTCTGTCCGGGGCCCGCCGCCTGCACCGCGACGGCCAACCCGTCCACCACCATCTCGGCGTCTCCGCCTTCGCCCGGCACGCGGTCGTCGACCGCCGTTCCGCAGTGGTCGTCCCGGCCGACCTCCCCGCGCCGGTCGCCGCGCTGTTCGGCTGCGCCGTCCTCACCGGCGTCGGAGCGGCTCTCAACACCGCGAACGTGCGCCCCGGCGAGTCGGCCCTCGTCCTCGGGCTGGGTGGCGTGGGATTGTGCGCCCTGCTCGGCGCGGTCCTGGCGAACGCGCACCCGATCATCGCCGTGGACCCCATCCCGGAGAAACGCGACCTCGCGCTCAAGCTGGGCGCCACGCACGCGGTCCACCCGGAGGAGGTGGAAACCAGACTCGCGGCCGTCCTCGACGGCGGAGCGGACGTGGCGTTCGAAGCGGTCGGGCGCGCTTCCGCGCTCCAGACCGCGTGGTCGCACACCCGTCCCGGCGGCCGTACCGTGTCGGTCGGCCTCCCCGATCCGTCCGAGCGGCTGCCGGTCCCGGTCGCCGCCCTGGTAGGAGAGGGGCGCACGCTTCTGGGCAGCTATCAGGGCGACTCCGTTCCACAGCGCGACATCCCCCGCTACGTCGCATTGTGGAGGGCCGGCAGGCTCCCCGTCGACCTGCTGCTTGGAGAGATGTTCCCCCTCTCGGACGTCAACGTCGCCCTCGAACGACTCGCCACCGGAGGCGCGGTACGGCCGATGCTCCTACCGTGATCCGACGCCGCGGGCCGATTCCGGCTCGCGAGACGGCGGTTACTCCTGATCGCCGAGGTGTGTCGTGTCTCGTCGCTTCCTGCGGCGTATCTGGCCATGCAAGTGCTGCGTCCGGCGCTGTTCCCGTGAAAGTCCTGGGACCGGCTGCGCGTAACGGCCCCAACGCTGGATGTCTTGGCGAAGGGAAGCGCTGATTTTGTCCCGTGGGCCGGCGGTGTCCGTGGAACACCTGGTCCCCGGACTCGACGGCGTCGGCCAGGCGCTCGAACGAGACGTCGTAGCGCGAGTAGTCGTGACCACTGGTCCGCCCGCTGATCACGTGTCCGGTGCAGACGTGCGGGGATCAGCGTGGCGGTGCTGTCCATGTAATGGTGCCACCTGCCATGAAGGCGATGAGCCCGATCCCAGTTGCCGGATCGGTATTCAGGCGTTGAGCTCGCGCTATCGCCAGACAAGTGACGAAGGGACCGCGTACCGTCACCCTCGTGAACAGCCCACCCGTTTGCCCGCACGACCCGCTCGACGTCGGCGTCGATACCAGCCAGAGCGGGGCCGCCCACCGGAAACTGCCGGCCCGCCAACTCGGCGAGACCACCGTGGGCGATGGTCCGGGGCGGCGAACGCTGCTCACAGCAGCGGCGTCTCTGGCGGTGGCCGGCCTGGTCGGCTGCTCATCGGCCGAGGTGCGGAACGAGATGCACACGGCGCCGCCCGCATCCCGCACAGGACCGGCTCCTGGCGCGCCGAAGGCCGCATACCAACGGCTGATGGAGGGCAACAGACGCTGGGTGGCCAACGCACTGCTGCATCCGGATCGCGATCCCACACGCCGGGAGTTGCTGGCCGCCAGCCAGCAGCCCTACGGAGCGGTGCTGTCATGCATCGATTCCCGGGTGCCACCCGAGCTTGTCTTCGACACCGGTCTAGGTGATCTGTTCGTCATGCGCAGCGGCGGGGGGGCTGCGGGGCCCGTCATTACCGGCTCCATCGAGTACGGGCCAATGACCAGCGGAACTCCGCTGATCGTCGTACTCGGCCACCAGCGGTGCGGCGCGGTCTCCGCCGCGTACAGAGCCCTGCGGGAAGGCAAACCGCTGCCGGGCAACCTCCAGGCGATCACGAAGGCTCTGCGCCCGGCATACGAACAGGCCGTACGGGAGAGCAGCGCCGACCCCGCCGACACGATGGCCAGAGCCCAGGTGAAGCTGACCGCGGATGCCCTGCGCAGCAATCGAGACCTCGCGCCGCTGGTGGCCGAGGGAGTCCTGGCTGTGGTCAGCGCGTATTACTCTCTGGACACAGGCCAGGTCGAGATCCTGAACGGCGCACCTGTCTGAACAGCCCTTGAACCTGAGAACGCCCCCGCTACGGTGCGTCTCGGGGGTGAGCCGGGAGGCGCGTCCGGTTGCGTCCTGTGTCGGCCCACGATGCGGTCCGGTCAGCCGAGGTCGGCGAGCTTACGTTCCAGCACCGGCCGCTCGCGTTCGTTGCCGCACAGCCGTACGGCGTGCTCCAATTCGGTGCGCGCCTCGTCGGTGCGTCCCAGGCGGATGAGCAACTCCCCGCGGACGCTCGGCAACAGGTGCGAGTCCACGAGCGGCAGCGCTGCGGCCGGTCTCTGCGCCATGGCGACCGCCACCGCCCGGTTTAGGCATGTCAGGCAGTGGAGCGTCAGCGATCGGAGCCGAACAGGCCCACGAGGTCATCGAGGCGGACGACGAGGAGCACGATGATCGCTGCGGCCCCCAGCGAGATGACCAGGCCGCCGAGGTGCGGAGCAGCCCAGGTCTCGCGCCAGATGGCGGTGAGGCCGGCCAGACATGCGGAGAGAAGGACCAGGTTGCGGACCATGTGGACCCGGCCGAGCGGAGTCGTCGAGGCGCCGAAGCATCGGCAGGGTGCGCGGCGACCGTGCCGCACGGCGTTGGATATCGCCACCGTGAATATCGTCAGCAACCCGGCGGCGAGCAGGAAACCCGCCGGCACTGTGGCGGGTATCGCCAGCAGCGCCACGGCGGCCGCCTCGGCCGCGATCGTGGCGATCGCGGCCGATCTTGTCCACGATCGGGGCAACGCTCGCATCGCCACCACGGACGAGACGAACTCGTCGTAGGCGTGGCGGGTACGTATCTTGCCCACGACCGAGAAGAGGAAGACGCCGATGAGCGCGGCTTGACACCCGACTACCACGTAGATCATGAGTCTCCTAGGCCGGTGGAGTCCGCGCGGGCAACTGCCTGACCACGACGCCGAGCAGGCGGTCGGAGGCGAAGAAGCCGCGCTGCCTGGAATCAGCGCTGGCGGGGCTGTCGCCATAGACCACCAGCGCGTCGTGAGGAACCCGGCTGACGCCTTCGATGTGCGCCACGGCGGCCGGCACCGGATCGCCGGGCAGCGCGACGACCCGTTTGATGTTCCAGCGGGGGGCCGGCCGCCGCCGGATCACCTGCTCCGGTGGCGGCATGAGGACGACCAGATCGCCGTGCCGAACGTCGGCGAGCCCGCGTTTGCGTACCAGGACCCGGTCGCCTGCGCGAAGTGTCGGTTCCATGCTGGAACCCTCGACCGTGGCCAGGACCAGCGTCCGTCGCGCCCAGACGATGCCCGCGGCCAGACCGGCCGCGGCGAGCGCGCCCGCGACGAGAACACGGTGGCCGCGGATTCGCATGCGTTTCCCTCCCCGTCCTTTGAACTTTCGGCGTCTTCGACACCTCACTGCCCAGAGAATGACCGGTTTTCTGTCTCCGGGTCAAGTGGTCTTATTTGTCCTTATTCGGTGAAGCCCGTTTTGAAGCAAGAAGGAAGGCGAACTGAAGGCGATATGAAGCTCGACATCTCTACAGTTCGGGTGAACTCTTACTCGAGTACGGATTAGGAGGATCCGAATGATCCGAAGTATCGAGTCGCTCGGAGACCGGCTGGTGGCAAGCCTCGTCCCGCGGGTAACCGCCGCAGCCGAGCCGTGCGACTGCATCGGCCAGGCCGGCAAGGAGAGACGTCAGTGGTGCCTCTGTACCGAAAAGTCAGGCACCAGCGTCGTCCATCATTGGTACAACTACTTCAAGTGCGATGGTTGCCGCTGGTACCAGTCGAGGCCGTGCAACATAGAAGAGACCCGCTACGGAAACTGCTAGCCGATGAGTAACTCGTGGCCGGGCATGGTAGGCGATTTCCGCATGCCCGGCCACGAGGCTCCAATCAGCAATTCGCCCGAATTCGCGATCAGGGAGTGAAATGACGTTCGTCATCGGGGCACTGACATTCGTGGGAGTGCTCTGTGTCCTCAACCTTGTCTTCACGTTTGGTGTGGTACGGCGGCTGCGGGAGCACAGCGAGCTGCTGTCCGGGAAGTCGCAGAGCGTGACCGCCCCCGGTCAGGCGATGCTTCCGGTGGGAGAGACGCCTTCGGAGTTCGCCGTGACCACCGTGGACGGCCAGACCGTGTCGCGGTCCGAGATCAGCGGCACCACGCTACTGGGATTCTTCTCGCCGGAATGTTCCCTGTGCCGCCAGTACGCCCCCGCGTTCGCCGCGCATGTCGCCGAGCTCCCCGAGAAGGAGCGCCGGGCGCTGGCGGTCGTGGTCGGGCGGGAAGACGAGACCCGGGATTTGGTGGAGAGCCTCGGCGACGTCGTTCAGGTCGTACGCGAGCTGACCGGGGGCGCCGTGTCGAGCGCGTACGACGTGCGGGCGTTTCCCTGCCTCGGCATCGTCACCGACGGCGGGACCGTGGTCGAGTCCGACCTGACCATCGACCGGCTACGCGACATCGCGGCGGTCTAGGCAATGTGGCCGCCGGCCTCGTCGAGGACGATCGACCGGGGAGCCTTGCTCTCGTCGATCGGGACGGCACTGACACTCGGCTGGAAAGCCTCCCGTTTCTGCCTGGTCACGAAGGCGTTCCTGACAATAGTGGGCGGCGTGACGCCGATCGTGCTGGCCTGGCTGATGAAGTTCGTGCTCGACGGGCTCACCGGCGCAGGCACCGGTTCCGTTCCGCTCGTCGTCCTCGCGGTCGGGGTCGCCGTCACCGGTGTGGTGGTCGGCGTTCTACCGATTGTTTCGCAATACATCGGAACCGAGTTCGACCGGTCCGTCAACCTCATCGTGCGAACGACCTTGTTCACCGCCATCAACCGGCTGAAGGGCCTCGCACGGCTGGAAGATCCACGGTTTCACGACCAGTTCCAGCTCGCCCAGCAAGCCGGCTACGCCGGACCGGCACAGGTGATCTCCGGACTGCTGGGAACGACGCAGAGCCTGGTCACCGCCGTGGGTTTCATCGGGACACTCGTCGTTCTCAACCCCTGGCTGGCGATAGCAGTCCTCGCGGCCGGAGTCGTCACCGTCCGCGCGGAGTTCGCGCTGTCGCGCCGGCGAGTCCGGGTGACGATCGGCATCAGCAAGACCGAAAGGCGGGATTTCTTCTATCAGAGCCTGCAGAGTCGAATGGACGCGGCGAAAGAGCTTCGGCTGCTGAACCTCGGGGGATTCTTCCTCGGCCGGATGCTGCACGAGTTGCGGAAGGTCAACGCCACCCGCCGCCGGCTCGACCGGCAGGAGATGGTCACCCAGGGATCGCTGGCTCTCCTCGGTGCGCTGCTGACCGGCGGCGGGCTGGTCTGGGCCATCACGGCCGCGTCGTCGGGCCGGCTGACGCCTGGCGACGTCTCCATCTTCGTGATGGCCGTATCCGGCGTTCAGTCCGGAATCACGATGGCGTCATCACATCTGGGCGGGGTGCACCAAGCGGCGGTGCTGCTCGGGGAGTATCGACGAATCGTCGAAGCGGAGCCGGACATGCCGCTCGCAGCCGACCCGAAACCGGTCACGGAACTCGGACGCGGTATCGAACTGCGCGATGTCTGGTTTCGCTACAGTCCTGACCAGCCATGGGTGCTGCGCGGCGTCAACCTGCACATCCCGGCGGGGCGTACCACCGGACTGGTCGGCCACAACGGTGCCGGCAAGACCACCGTGGTGAAGTTGCTGTGCCGGCTGTACGACCCGACGCAGGGGCAGGTGCTGTGGGATGGTGTCGACGTCCGCGAGTTGGACGTCGAGGAGCTTCGCCGGCGTATAGGCACGATTTTCCAGGACTTCATGACCTACGAACTGTCGGCGGCGGAGAACATCGGAGTCGGGTGGCTGGACGCCCTCGACGATATGGACCGCATCACAGCCGCCGCCCGCCGTGCCGAGGCACACGAGATCATCACCGGGCTTCCCCGCGGTTACCAGACCCTGTTGAGCCGGAACTGGTTCGATCAGACGGACGACGGAGACCAGGACGGCGTGCTTCTCTCTGGTGGTCAATGGCAACGGGTGGCACTGGCTCGGGCCTTCATCCGGGACAAGCCCGAGCTGCTGATCCTCGACGAGCCGACCGCGGGCCTTGACGCCCGTGCCGAGTTCGACATCCATCGGCGGTTGGATGACTACCGCGCGCAGAACAAGACCAGCCTGCTCATCTCCCACCGTCTCGGCTCGGTCAGAACGGCCGATCATATTGTGGTGCTGGCCGACGGCCAGGTCGTCGAACAGGGCAACCATGAGGAACTTTTCGCCCGCGACGAGCTCTACGCCGAGCTCTTCAAACTGCAGGCGACGGGCTATCGGAACTAGGACGCGTCGGCGTGTGCCAGGCATCAAGTGCTCTTTTGATCTTCCCTTGTTCCGGCACGGCACGGCACGGCACGGCACGGCACGGCACGACCGGTCGGCCGGAACGCCAGGGGCGGCAATTTTCATATCGCCTTCGGATCGCCTTCAAACCGGCGTCACACACCTCGGCCCGCAAATTCCGGTTCAGCATGCTCCGCCAGGGCAGTCTCGATTGTGCCGGTGAGCACCCATTTGTAGATCTTTAGCCTGGTACGGCCGGACAGCTGGTCGAATCCACCGGCGCTGTCCGACCCACATCCGGCTCGCCAACGGACAAGTACGAAAGGAAGTCTTCGGGCAGAACGGCGATCGGCCGCTACGAGAACATCGCCTCGGACAACCTGGCGGTCTACCGCCCCTCCGAGGCCGCGTTCTACATCCGCAAGGCGAACCTGACCGTGCAAACCGCCGTCTTCGGCGACGGTGGTCAAGGCGACGTCCCGCCATTGGGAAGTTCCGGTAACCACATTCCAATGACGAATGCCGGCGGCTCCTTCGGGCTCACGCGTCCGAAGGAGCCACTTCGCGTATGGGAGCCGGCCTGCGGATGATCACGCATGCGCCCGCCGCATGGTGCCCTGATGCCAGGGGGTGATGTCCGGGAAATGTCCGGTCGTTTGCCCTGGTCTGTGTACCGGTGGGCGCCCAGACTTTACTGCCTGAAACAGAAGGAAAAGGAGCATCGCATGAGGAGAGTTGTAGCGATCGCCGGTTCGGCGTTCGTCCTTGCAGGTATGGCGATGACGGGTCAGGCCGGCGCGGCCTCCGCCGTCCAGCGCCAGGATTCCGGGGCTGAGGTGGTGCAGTTGGTGCGGTACTTCGGCGGTGAGCGGCACTGGAGTACGACCGGTCCGGCCCCGAGCTCGCGTTATCGAGTGGAGGGTCGGGTGCCGATCCTGGCGGAGGGGGGTCCGGGCACGTTGGCGATCCATGGCTGCCTCGCCGCTCAGGCCCCGCTGAATCAGTTCTTGTCGGCGGACCGTGCCTGCGAAGGCGATAAGAACGTGTTCCTGCGCACCGAGGGATACGTGTACAAGCAGGCGGCCCCCGGCAGGAAGGCCATTTACCGCTGTTACGTCGTGGCCCACAAGAGCCACTTCTTCTCAGTCGACCCCGACTGCGAATCCACGCCGCGCAACCCGGTGCGAGCCGAGTTCAGAATCGGCTACACGGTGTCATAGCCAGCCGTACGGCAAGGTTCGGGGGAGAAAGCCACCGCTGCGGAAGGCCGCCGATCTGCTGACACCGACGTGCGGCAGATCGCCGGACACGGCATGATCTCGGCAGCGGCAGCGCACGCCGTCGCTGCCAAGATCAACCTCCGCGCGATGGTGTGCGCGTCGCCGGAGCAGACCGGTACCCGATACGCGTTCAGACTGGTACGCGGCGGTCATGAACTCGTTCTCAACCACATCACGGGGCGATGAGCCGGTCGTTGACGGCCTGCACGAACTGGACGGCTCAGACGCCCGAACCCGCGCCGATCGGGCAGGCAGGAGCGGTGCCCGGTTGGATGCGGACCTGCGGCGCGTCCCGGAAGTCGGCTGGCACGGTGGATCGGCCCGCGCACAGCACCTTCGTGGCGCCCACGCGGTTGATCAGCACGACCTGGCAGCCCGGCAACGGACGATTGTCGAACGCGCCGATGGAACTCGCCGTCTGATGGTTCCGCGCCGGCTGGCAGGATGTGTAGATGATCGTCGTCGCTGGGCCGACGAAGGGCTCCTTGTACAACACGAGTTGCCCGGACGCGGCCCGTTCATGAGATACCGCCGCCGAACCGGGGGCCGCCATCCCCATCATCCCCGCTGCCACGAGACCGGTGAAAGCAACGCTGGAGGCAAACGCGCTGATTCTCGATCGCACTCTTGATCTCCCTCTGTGAACCTGCTTGGTCGTGCACAACGATGGCAGCGTTCGCAGGGCAGAGACAGGGCATCGACCGGACATCAGAGCTCCGGGCAACGCGTCTCTCCCTGGCGAATCGGGCGGAACTCATCCTGATCATCGTCATCCGCCGGGCGGGGCTGCGCACGGAGGCCCTGTCCACGAGATGCGGCCGGCTCGCGGTGATCGACCTGCTCTTCATCGCCCCGGCCTTTGCCTATTCGAACTGGTCAGCGACCACGCCGGCTGCACGCCGGGCCGTGGCGCCCCGCGAGGAGCGGACGTGATGGGCCGCTCAGCCGTAGGCGTCGACCAGTCGGCGATCCCGATGAGACGTCATCGGGCTCCTGCGCCGACGATTAGTCTGGTCAGACCAGATCTCCAAGCTTTTCGGACGCATGGATCGGAGAATCCTGGTGCCGGGCTGGGTGGCGATCGTCGGGAGCATGCCGGGCGACTCATTCGAGCCGGCCGCTCCTTCGTCGCTCGGTCTGTTGGACAGCGCGGTGACCAGCCACTAACGGCTCCCGGCAACGTTCCCTTCGTCGTGCTGTGGACGTGCCGGTGAACCTATCGTGAGCGCGAAAGGTGAGGGTGTTGTGATTCCTATTCGGTTTTCGGTGCTCGGTCCTTTGACGGTGGCTCGTGACAGCGCGAAGGTGCCGGTCCCGAGCGGCAAGATCCGGACTCTGCTCGCGGCGCTCCTGCTCCGGCCTAACCAGACCGTCTCGCTCGACCAGCTCGCCGAACGGTTGTGGGGTCAGGACCCGCCGCGAAATCCTCGCCGGGTTCTGCAGACCAATGTGGTGCGTCTGCGGCAGTCCTTGGACCTGGGCGGATTGATCCTGACACAGCCGGGTGGTTACGCCGCCTGTTTGGAGCCCGCCCAGCTCGATCTGCTCGAATTCCAGCACCTGATCCAGACGGCGGCCGGTGCGGCGACACCTGTGCTGGAGGGGCGTCTCCTCCGCGAGGCGCTGGCCTTGTGGTGCGGGCCGGTATGCGCCGACGTCGAATCGGACGCTCTCCACCAGATCGACGTCCCGCCCCTCACCGAGCAACGTCTTCATGCGGTCGAACGTCGTATGGACATCGACCTGCACCTCGGTGAGCACGCCGCGCTCGTTGCGGAGCTGCGGGCCCTGACCATCGAGCACCCTCTGCGGGAGCGTTTCTGGGCGCAGCTAATGACCGCTCTCTACCGGACCGGGCGGCAGGCCGACGCCCTCGACGCGTACCGCACCGTTTCCCACCGGCTCAAGGAGGAGCTCGGCATCGATCCCAACGCCGAACTGCTCCGACTCCACCAGGACATCCTCACCCAGCAATACCAGCCACAGGAGCACCCCCGCCCACCCCTCCAGGCGGACGGTGGCGCCCCGACGAGACAGGTGGCCGCCCCCGGAGCAGGCGACGATTCCCCGGTGGTCCCTCCGAAGGAGGAGCCGGCGTTAGGTGTGTTGTTGCGTACCTGGCGGGAGCGTGCTCTCCTCACACAGGAGCAGGTGGCGGCGCGGGCGGGCCTCAACGTCCGTACCGTCCGCCGGTTGGAGGCCGGTGAACTACGACGGCCGCGCATCCGGTCGGTGCAACTACTCGCCGAGGCGCTACGTCTGGATGCCGAGGAGGTGTCGATCCTCACGCAAGCCTCGATCGGGAGCCCGGGCGGCCCTTCCCCGATACGCACCATGTTGCGGCAACTGCCCGCCGATGTGGGGGCGTTCGTCGGCCGGGAGCAGGAACTGGCCGTTCTGGACCGCGTCGGTGACACGGCCACGGTGGTGATCACCGCCATCGACGGCATGGCGGGGGTCGGCAAGACCGCGCTGGCGATCCACGCCGGACACCAGCTCTCCCCCCGCTTCCCCGACGGCGACCTGTTCGTCGACCTGCACGGTTACACACACGGCATGACCGCCGCGGACCCGGCCGACACACTCGCCCGCGTACTGGGCGTGCTGGGCGTCCCCGGGGAGTCGATCCCGCAGCACATCGATGACCGGGCGGCCCTGTACCGCAGCGTGCTGGCCGGCAGGAAGATGCTGATCGTGCTGGACAACGCCGCGGACGAGGCCCAGGTACGTCCGCTGCTGCCCGGCGCGGGAGGCTGCCTCGTCCTGATCACCAGCCGGCGCCGGCTGGTCGGCCTGGACGGCGCCGACACGGTATCGGTGGACGTCCTACCACCCGCGGACGCGATCGCGCTGTTCACCGGCACCGCCGGCCAGGAACGGGTCGCAGGGGTGCCACACGACCTGCTGGCCGAGGTGGTACGGCGGTGCGGGCTGCTCCCACTGGCGATCCGCCTGGCCGCGGCCCGGCTGAAAACCCACCCGGCCTGGAGCGTCAGCCATCTGCTGCAACGGCTGGAAGAACACGAGCGCAGGCCGGAAGAACTACAGGCCGGGCAGCGCAGCGTCACCGCCGCGCTCGACCTGTCCTACCGCGAACTCACTCCCGCCGAACAACACACCTACCGTCTGCTGGGCCTGCACGCCGGGATCGACATCGCGCCCGACGCCGCCGCCGCCCTGCTGGACACCACCATCACGCGGGCCCTGACACTGCTGGACCGACTGCTGGAGGTCCACCTCCTACAGGAACCGGTCCCCGGCCGCTACCGCTTCCACGACCTGATCCGCGCCCACGCCGCCGAGAAGGCCGCGGAAGAGGAACCCGAATCCGATCGACGCACCGCACTGACCCGGCTGCTCGACCACTACAGCCAGGCCGCCTCAGCCGCGATGGACCGCCTCTACCCCTACGAAGCCGACGCACGACCACGCCCCCCCACCGGAACCACATCCATGCCCGACCCGGCCACAGCCACCACCTGGCTCGACGCGGAACTCGCCAACCTCCTCGCCCTCGCCCAATACGCCGCCGAACACGGCTTCCCCGAACACATCCAGCACCTGTCGGTCACTTTGCATCGCTGCCTGCGCACTCGTGGGCGCTACGCCGAAGCCGAGACCCTGCACGCGCGGGCGCTGACCGCCGCCCGCGCCGCCGAGGATCGTACGAGCGAAATGGAGGCGCTTCTCGGGCTGGGGGAGATCCGTTACCGCCAGAACCAGTACAACATGACCCTGGAGGACACCTCGCGCGCCCTCGACCTCGCCCGCGACATCGGCAACCGCTCCGGCGAACTGCGTGCGCTGAACACCCTGGGCCTGCTCCGCGCGGTGCACGGGCAGTACGCACAGTCCATCGAGGACTTCACACAGGCCCTGGACCTCGCCCAGGCGATTGGTCAGCGGACCGGCGAACTGGACGCATTGATCGGCTCCGGACACATCCACAGGATGATGGGGCGGCACGAGCCGGCCGTCGAGAATCTGGAGAGGGCCTTCGACATCGCCCGCACGATCGGTCACCGCACCGGCGAACTCCGCGCACTGCTCGGGCTCGGTCACATCCATCTCGGCCAGGGCGAGTACGGGCCGGCGACCGATTGTTTCACGCGGGCCCTGGATCTGGCTCGTGGCGCGGAACACCGGCTCGGCGAGCTCGACAGCCTCACCGCCCTCGGCGACCTGAACCGTCTCCAGGGCCGGTACGAGCATGCTCGCGACTGCTACCAGCAGGCCGTCGACCTCGCCCGCGAGATCGGCAACCGCAACTGGCAGTTCGAGGCCATCCACAGCATCGGCCGGCTGCAGCACGACTGCGGGCGACCCGATGAGGCACTCGACAGCCACGGTCAGGCCCTCCGCCTCGCCACAGACCTCGACCAACCCGGCGACCAGGCCCGCGCCCACGACGGCCTCGCCCATGCCCACGCCGCCCTCGGCCACCACGACCAGGCCCGCCACCATTGGTGCCAGGCCCTGGCCATCCTGAGCGCCCTGGGCACCGGCCACAGCGACGAAAGGGGGGTCGACGTCGAGAGCATCCGCGCCCACCTCGCCCGCCATGGTGATGATCGTTGACCCCGGCTACCCCCTACGCAGGTCCGCCCTGACCAGCCGCAGGAACGCCTTCAGCCCCGTGATCACCTCCTGGTCGTCCTCGGCGTAACCGCACACCCCACCGGTCCGTAGGTCACCCAACTCGGGCGTAACCTCCTCATGGACCTGCATGAGGCGGGCACCACGGCCGAATGCCTTCTGAAGGTGGCTCAGGTGACGCTGTCTGAGTTCGTTTCGGGTTTCGTGTGGAGGATCTCGCGGGCCTGGTCCGCGGCGCGGGCGATGCTCTCGGAGACGAAGTCGACGAAGCGGGCGATGTTCTCCAGGCGGGCGGCGGCCGGGGTGTCGGGACCGAGGATGCCGACGCCCTGCCGGGCGACCTCGCCGAGGTGGGCGGTAGATCGGGCGCTGGCCATCGTGGATTGGTACATGACGTCGTCGTCGACGACGTAGCGTTCGCGGCGGCGTTCGTCGCGTTCCCGGCGGATGAGGCCCTGGCTTTCGAGGAACGTGACCGCTTTGGAGACGGATGCCCGGCTGATCTGGAGGCGCCCGGCGAGTTCGGAGGCGGTGAGGCTGCCGGCGTCGGTGGTGTAGAGGTTGGCCAGCGCGCGGGCCGTCATCTTGGGCAGGCCCGATTGCATGAAGACGGTGGTGAACGTCTCCTCGTACTCGCGTACGGCTTCGGCATCGCGTCCGTGGGCCTGCGGGGGCGTGTCGGGGTCCCGGGGCGCGGCCTTTCTGCGGCGGTGGGCGCGGTGTTCGGTGGCGCGGTGGGCGAGGTCGGCGCGGTAGGCGGTGGGGCCGCCGTTGCGCATCACCTCACGCGTGATCGTCGAGGTCGGACGGTCGAGGCCTCTGGCGATTTCCGCGTAGGCGAGACCGTCGGCCAGCCCCAGCGCGATCTGCTGGCGGTCCTGCTGGGTGAGTCTGCCTCCCGGCATCGCGGTCTCCTTCGTGGTCTGTGGTGTCTCCACGATAGCGTTCACCCTCGATCCATTGCAACGAACAGATGAGCGTTGTTGCATTAGATTCTGAAACCATTGCAACGAATCACCTATCTCCACCTGCGACGATGGCTAGTGCACGCAATGAATCGATTGCCTCATCTGGAAATGCAACGTAGTGTTTCCCTCATCAGAAACAACAAGCCGAAGGAAAACACGATGCAGAAGTTCGACACCCCCACCCCGATGACCGCCATCCTCGACATCCCCGCCGGCCGCATCCAGCTCATCGCCGCCGACCGAGCCGACACCACAGTCGAAATCCTCCCCGCGAACGCCTCCAAGAGCCGCGACGTGAAGACGGCGGAACAGACCGAGGTCACCTACCGCGACGGCATCCTGCAGATCACGGCCCCAGAGGCGAAAAACCAGATCCTCGGCCCCTCCGGATCCATCGAGGTCACCATCCAACTCCCCGCCGGCTCCCGCATCGAAGCGAAGACGGCCCTCACCGAGTTCCGAGGCGTCGGACGCCTCGGCGACATCGCCTTCGAAGGCGCGCAGGGCTCGATCAAGCTCGACGAAGCCGCGAGCGCCCGCCTCACCCTCCAGTCCGGCGACATCTCCGTCGGCCGCCTGAACGGCCCCGCGAAGATCAGCACCCAAAAGGGCGACCTCCACATCACCGAAGCCGTACGCGGCACCCTCACGCTACGCACCGAATCCGGCCAGATCTCCGTCGGCGCCGCCCGCGGAGCCTCCGCCACCCTGGACGCCGGCACCACCTACGGCCGGATCCACAACACGCTCAAGAACACCGACGGCGCCGACGCCGCCCTGACCATCCACGCGACCACCGCATACGGCGACATCACCGCCCGCAGCCTCTAAGAGAAGCACCCCGCAGGCGCGGCGACCCTACCCGTTCAGGTGAATTTCGTACCAGTTCCAAAGGGCACACCACCCCCACCGACCAGGACCGCCCGGAACTGCAGAAAACCATCGAGGAAATGGTCGATACCGGCTTCACCGGGGTGACACTGCGCGTCCACGACGAGCAGGGCGAGTGGATCGGCAGCGCCGGGGCGGCCGAGCCGGGCGGGACCGCGAAGCCCCCGACGAACGGACACGTCCGGATCGGCAGCAACCGCACTGCGCAAGGCCCTCCACGGCGAGTTCGCACAGGGCGATGCCGCACGCCGAGAGCAGGGTGATGCCCTTCGCTCTCGTTCTCATAAATGACCATCTGTGCGAGTTCTGCGAGAGCCCCGGAACGTGATTACATGATCGCTCCTCGGACCGGACCCTAAAGCGGGTGGAGATCTTCTCGCTGAAGATCTTGTCGCGGCCGTCCCTGGGTGCCCTGTCGGTCGCCGCGCCGGCAGGTAACCCGCGCCGAACGTTTCATAGCCGAAGGAGCAATTCGTAACCGTTCCTGGAGGTCGGCTCGCTGACCGCGGCGGTACCGCGCCCGTGGTCTGCCACTACGACGTATCCCCTGCTATTACGACATGAGCGCCGTGTTCGGCGCTGAGACGAGCGTTAGCGTCGAGGCTCGCCGGCTGATCTTCGCCGCGGGTCCGGATGACGGGAGGTCGGTGTGCATGGCGACCGTGAATGTCCGGGTGCCCCAGGGCCAGCCAACTGATGAGGTCGCCGGGAGCGCCGGCCTGACCGTCACGTTCGGCGGCGCCGCACTTCAGATGGCCGGCCTGACTTTCGCTTCGGCCGTGCGTCCGCTGGTGGTCCATCTCGCCGGCGACTCGACGGCGTGCGACCAGAGGGCGGTGCCGTACACGGGGTGGGGTCAGATGCTGACCGCCTCGGTCCGCGCCGGCGCGGTGGTGACCAATTACGCCGCGTCGGGGGAGAGCTCGCTACCTGCGGTGAGGGCGCCGGGCGATGCCATTCGCATGGCACCAGGCGCGCATCAAAGTTTCGTCGTCACCAACTAAGCGAGCATCCCAGAGGAGGATCTCATGGCAACAGTCACCACCACCGCGTTACGCACGCCCGAGGGCCGACGTCGTCGGCTCACCCGGATCGTCGCCGCGCTCGCCGTCCTGATCGGCGGTGCCGGGACCGGTGTCGTGCTCGGCGTGCCCTCAGCGTCCGCCATCGCGTGCGGTGACGGCACCTTCCAGTCGCAGGTGACGCTCAGCGGTAGCACCTGGACCGCCCGCAACAGCGCCGGCAGCAGCGTCTACAGCGGCACCGACTTCCGGGCGGCGGTCCAGGCCGGCATCGGTAGCCTCACGGCCGGGCGCACCTCGATCCAGCGGGTCGTCGTGCGCGGCAACGGCACGATGAGCGCAGGCAGTCGAATCTCGCTGCCGAGCTACACCTCCCTGTCGGTCTGCGGCACGATCAACGTCACCGGCTCCGGCTCCGGCGACTACGCGCCGATCTATTCCCGCGGCACCACGAACATCGAGGTCCCCTACCTCAACGTCAGCGGTACCCCGATCTACGGCATCTTCCTGCGCAACGTCACGAACGTCTGGCTCGGCCAGATCGACATGCGGCTCGGCCGGGGCCTCGGCGTGCGCATCGACAACCGCGGCGACACCAGCCAGTGGACCCGCAACGTACGAGTCGACAACGTGTACGTGCAAGGAGCCAGCTCGCACGCGATGGAGACCTACGGCGTCGACGGTCTCACCGTCGGCACTGTGACGGCACGCAGCGTCGGCGAGTCCGGTCTGCTGCTCAACCAGACCATCAACGCGACGGTCGGCACCGTGGACGCCGAGAACGCCGGCACCGGCACCGGGTACGCGGCCTTCCGCATGGCCAACCGCAACGGCCGGGTCGGCAGCTCCTACCCGAACAACATCCGGGTTGGCACCGTCAAGGCACGCGGCGGCGGCCGGGGCATCTTCTGCGTCTCGGAGAGCGGCGGCGCCACCATCGACCGGGTCGACATCGCCAACACCGGCAACAACTCGGTCCTGGTGGAGAACTGCTACAACGTCGTCATCGCCGGAGCGTCGGGCACGATCAGCGGCGGCGGCGAGGTCCGCATCGCGGCCCGTACGGAATTCGCTCCGTCGTCGGGCATCAGGTTCCAGAATCTGACGGTCACCAATACCAACATCAGGTGGAGCCCCTGCACCGGCAGCAACAACGCGATCAGCAACGTGACTCGTGTCAACTCGACGCTGACCTGGTGCTGACCCAGCGGCGCCGGCAGTCCGCCGACTGCTGCGGCTGCCGGCGCCATTCCTCCACCCGGCAGGCGTCCCTGGCGCTGTTCGTCCTGACGAACAGCCGCGAGCGAACGGTCAAGGCCCACCACGTGGGCATCTGCATCGGCGAGAGCATGATGATCAACGCGCTGCGCGCGGGCGTCACCATCCGCACCGACCCGGTCGACATCCTCCCGACCATGCTTGCTACCACCGTTGCACCGCTGACCCACGCGTGACGCCCATACGTCGGATCTGGGATATAACCCGCACCGCCCTTGACCTGCAAATATGTAAACTCATACCAACATGGACTAAACAAGCCGATTGAGCGCTCTTTGAGGGCTCAACCGCTCCCAGGTTGCGGATGGGTCCAGGGACGGTACACGCACTCCGCTCCTGGCCACGACGAAGTCGCGTCAAGCCGTGGGCCGATTCGGGCGGGGAGGCCATGAGGTCATGAGCGAACGGCACGCCGGCGTGGTCAGACCGAGACGTGCGATCGCAAGGCGTTCTTGCGAGCTCAGGCCAGACGACTGCCCGTAGGGCCGGGAGCGCGAGATGAGGGACGATGAAGAAAGCCAGCACTCCCGCGAGTGACCGGCCGGATCCACGACCCGGCTCGTTCTGGTTGGGTGATTCGCTCGACGCACCGTACACGGCGACCGCCGTGATCGATGACCAAGGTGTCGTGACCGGCTGGAGCACGGGGGCCCGGAGGTTGCTCGGCTACCACGCCGCTGACATCGTTGGACGGTCCGCGGCCATCCTCCTCGCCGAGGAGATCGTCCCCGAGCCGGTTCAGTCGTCCTTGGCGGAACTGCCGCGGTGGAACGGAAGAGTCACACTGCTGCATCGGGACGGCCATCGACTGAAGGTGGAGATACTGGCGCATCACCGGACGGCGGACTCCGGTGGCAGCGAGTGGATCGTCGTGTCATCCGTCATGGCCGAGACGCGGCCGCTCGAGCACGATGTCCTGATGGAGTGGGCGTTCGGTCAGGGCCCGTGCGCCATGGCGATCTACGGTAGCGATCTGCGCCTGCGTCGGGCGAACCGAGACATGCAATGCGCTTTCGGCCTCACGGAGGATGAGATGCGCGGGCTGCGGGTGTCGGAGATCGTGCTCGACCCCCATCTGGAGGAGGTCGACGAGTGCATCCGCCAGGTGCTGGAGAGCGGCGAGCCACGAGAAAGGGAGAACTTCTTCCGCACCCCAGGGAAGAGCCGTAAGCAGGCCTGGGCGGTTCGCCTCACCCCGCTCAGGAACCAAGACGATCAGATCCTTGCGGTGTGCCTCGCGGCGCACGACATTACTGAGCAGTATTGGGCACGGGAGCGTCTGCTGATGCTCAATGAGGCGGGTGCCCGGATCGGCCGCACACTCGAGGTCGTGCGCACCGCCCAGGAAATGGCGGACGTCGTGGTTCCCAAACTCGCGGACTCCGTCGACATCTCCCTGCTCGCCTCGCTGGACCAGGGCGAGCCACCCACCGTCCCTCCGGCCGGGCCCATCACGATGCGTCATGCCGCCCGGTCGGTCATCGAAGACGGCCCTGCGGCCACCCTTGAGCCAGGAGAGATCACCACCTATTCGGACGACCCTCCACAGGTCCAGTGCCTGCGTTCAGGACGGTCCTTCTTGTACGACACGCCCGGAGACTGGGCCCTTCACTCGATGGCGGTGCCGCTACGAGCCAGTGGCACCGCCCTGGGGGTGGCCGTCTTCGCACGCCACCGGCTGATGGAACCGTTCGATCAGCACGACCTGTTGCTGGCCGAAGAGATCACGGCCAGAGCAGCGGTCTGCATCGACAATGCCTACCGTTATAGCCGTGAGCGTGAAACGGCCCTCACCTTGCAGCACAGCCTGCTGCCACAACGGCTGCCCCAGCAGGCGGCAGTCGAGGTCGCTTCTCGCTACCTGCCCGCAGGAGCCCGGGCCGGCGCGGGTGGCGACTGGTTCGACGTCATCCCCCTCTCCGGGGCCCGTGTCGCCTTGGTCGTCGGCGACGTCGTCGGCCACGGCATCCAGGCGTCCGCCACCATGGGCCGCCTTCGTACTGCGGTCCGAACTCTGGCCGACGTTGACCTGCCGCCCGACGAACTACTTATTCACCTGGACGACCTCGTCACCCACCTGGCCGCCGAAGTGGACAGCACCGGGTGGCGCGACGGCGCGGCCGAAGCCCCGGGAGAGATCGGAGCCACCTGTCTCTACGCCGTCTACGATCCGGTGACGCGCCGTTGCGGCCTCTCCCGGGCCGGTCACCAGCTGCCCGTCGTGGTAAGTCCTGGTGGCACCGTCGAATTCGTCGATCTTTCGGCCGAGCCGCCGCTCGGTATGGGTGGCCTCAACTTCGAGTGCACCGAGATAGAACTGCCCGCGGGCAGCTTGCTCGTGCTCTACACCGACGGCCTCGTCGAAGCCCGTCACCGCGACAGCAACGAGGGCCTCGAAATTCTGCGCAAGGCCATCGCCAGGCCCGATCAGTCGCTGGACACCATCTGCGACAACGTGCTCGAGGCGCTGCTCCCCTCCCACCCTCCGGACGACGTCGCCCTGTTGATCGCCCGCACCCGAGCGCTGGACGCGTCCCAGGTCGCCACCTGGGATCTGCCTGCCCGCCCCGCCATCGTCGCCCAGGCGCGCAGGAACGCCTCCAAACAGTTGGCCCTCTGGGGACTCGACGAAGCGATCTTCACCACGGAACTGGTGGTCAGTGAACTGGTCACCAACGCCATCCGCTACGGCGACGCACCCATTCAGCTCCGGCTGATCTACGACCGCAGCCTGATCTGCGAGGTGTCCGACGCCAGCAGCACCGCCCCCCACCTTCGCCGCGCCCGTGTCTACGACGAAGGCGGCCGCGGTCTGCTCCTGGTCGCCCAGCTCACCCAACGCTGGGGCACGCGCCACACGACTGCCGGGAAGACCATCTGGGCAATACAGACGTTGTCTGGAGACAACGGCACGGGCACCTGACCCGACGCTCCTCGCCCTGCCCGTTCGCCCCCTGTTTGAGGGGTTCGGCCTTTATATGTCACTGCGGCTACGTCCGGTCTCCACAGGCTGGAGGTCGTGCGTTCTTTCTCTCGCAGGGTTTGGGCCGGTCGTACGGCCCGGTTCGGGCACGGCTGGTGTAGGCGGCGAGGTCGAACGGGGCGCGTCGATCAGCGGCCGCCGCCGTGCCGAGCTCAGCACGGCGGCGCGAAGGATCGCGGGTTCTCGCAAAGTCGGGTCAAAGTCGGGTCATCGACGAGGTCGATGCCGCGCAGGTCCGGTCCGGCGACGCAGGACCCCGCCGAGTCGCCACCGTATGGTTGTGACCGAGTGACGTGTCCGCAGTCGGACCGCGGGTGCGACCCTCCAACCTCAGCAACAGATCCTGGGATCCACCTCGACACAACTCGTACCGCCCGGCCGATAGCAGCAGTAGTAGCGCCGCTTTCCCAAGAAGTGCGGCAAGCCGCACGCCAAGTGGATCTTACAGGTGTCGGAATTGTTGTACCAGCAACCGCTTGAGGCTTGGGCGTTCTCACGCGGGACCAACCTGGCCAGCAGCGCATCGCTGAGGTTGCCGATGAATTCCTTCATTCATGTCTCCCAGATCGCACGGAGGAAGCCGCCGGTCAGTCCAGCCCGGCGGCGCGGGATCAGGCGACGGCCGGGGCCACGCCCGATGGCGCACAGCGTGCCCGGTCTCACTAGCCCGGCGATAAACCGCCACTAGCGCGACTGCGGTTGGCCCTGGCGGGATGACATTGGAGAAGTCGGAGGCGGCGCCCGCCTGTGGCGTCGGCGCACCTGGCGGGGCCGCCGACGCTCGAGAGCGGTGCGGCCGGCTTCGGCGAGGCAGTTGCAAGTATGCGCGGGGACTGCTGCGCCCTGCTCAGGCGGATTACGGACGATCCGCGCTGAACAGGGCCGCCATCGTGCTCAGGGGCAGGTCGGCTCGCCGCTCTGCGCGGGTACGTTCACCCCGCTCCAGGCCGCCTTGATGACGTTGAATTCGACACAGCCGGTGTACAGCGTCTTGGCCGCCCGCAGCGTGGCCACGCGCGCCTTGGCGTGCGTCCACGGCGCCGTCTTCATGTTCAGGCCGGTCATGAAGATCTGGCCCGCCTTGCGGATGCCGATGCCGGTGATGGCCGCGCCGCCGTCGCACCGGCTGCTGGCCGGCTTTCCGCTCGGGTTCGTGCCCTCGGCCAGTAGGTAGAACCAGTGGTTCTGCGGTCCGGCCGCCGCGTGCACCTGGGTGCCCGGGATGGCGGAGCTGTAGCAGTTCGGGTGACCCAGCGCCGACGGGTTGTACATGTTCCTGATCTCCCCGCGGCCCGACAGGTTGACCTCCTCGCCGACCAGGTAGTCGGGCGGGTCGAGGCTGGCCGGCTCGTTGACGTACGCCTCGGTCAGCGCGCCGAAGATGTCACCCGTCGACTCGTTCAGGCCGCCGGACTCGTTGCCGCTGCCGCCGCTGCCGCCGGAGAACTGGAAGATGCCGTGGCCGAACTCGTGCCCGACGACGTCCATCGAGACGGCCTGCTGGCTGCCCGCGGAGTTGCGGCCGAAGGAGGCGTACGACCCGTTCCAGAAGGCGTTGGCCTGGTTCAGCCCGACCCTCGCGGGGTACCCGCGGCCCGAGCCGTTGACGCCGTTGCGACCGAGCCATTCGCTGAGCATGTTCCACTGGCGCTGGGCCGCGAAGAGCGCGTCGACGCAGGCCGTCTCCAGGTTCGTGCCGCTGCCGGTGCCCCAGCTGTCGGTCGACTTGGTGTACGCCGTGCCGTTCTGACCGCCGCACTGGATGCCGGTGCGCGTGGGGTCGCGCATCACGTACGACGGGGAAGTGTCGATGGTGACCGGGTTGCCGTTGTAGTAGCTGTTGCCGGTGCCGTCGACTACCTGGTCCCACTGGTCGATGACCTGGCCGCCACGCGCGTCCACGTACACGTGCACGATGCTGGACTGGTCGTCGGTGGCGGCCACGACCTCCCACGCCAGGCGTGGCGTGGGCGTGGCGGCGTGCACCACGAGAGTCGGCGTGCCGATCGAAGTGGCCTTGGGCGCCACGTTGCGGGCCGTGTCCGCCGCCGCCTGCGCGGCGATCTGCGGCTTGGTGTCCAGGGCGATCTTCGCCTGCTGGCCGGTGTCGATCGTGCTGACCGCCTTGCCGGACTTGTCGGTCGTTATGACTACCTCGCCGCCGAAGACGGGCAGGCCGGCGTAGGTACGCGTGTACGTGAGGTGCTGGATGCCGTTGACGCCGGCGATGGCCGACGACAGGGAGAAAGCGTCCTGGTCGGCGGCCAGGAGCTGTGTCCGGCTGGAGGCGATGACGTTCTGCGCGGTCGCCACCGCGGTGCCGCGCTCCGAGGGTGAGGGCGGGTCGGCCACCTGGGCGTTCGCGCTTGTGGCGCCCGCCGGTGCGGTGATGGTCAGGGCTAACGCGAGTATGGCGGCAGAGCCCAACCTGTGCTTGGGGTTCATCGCTCGTTGCTCCTCAGGGGGGTGGAGTGGACGAGCCCCGGCCGGCTGGGGTGCACTCAGATTGACATTTCGAGTGACCTAAGTGATAGCTCCCAATTTGCCCATAACGCCGTGGTATGGATCGAACAACACCTTTTCCAGACCTGCCATCACGGGGGGTTGGCCGGAGTAGCGGCGGCTCTCCTCGGTGGGCCAGATCTCGGCGAGCGGATGCATCCTCCCGTCAGGTGGGGGCCACCGCCACGGCCAGGCCGCCGGCCTCGTAGACGGTCTCCTGGATCCGCCGGGCCGGGCGTGCCGCCGGTTCGATGGCTCCGTCTGCCGCCTGGCTGGAGTGCCGGTCCCCGTGCCCCCGGCCAGGAGCTCCGAGTCGGAGTCGAACAGCGCGACCGCCTCCTCACACCGCTGGGCCATCGCGGAGTACGCCACGCACGGCGTCGAGCCGTACACCTGGTTCGAACTCCGGCAGCCACCAGGTCGCGCCGGCCTTCGCGTACGGCTCGGGATCGACACCGAGCGGCAGACCGACGGCGATGTCGTACGAGGCCATCTCGCCATGTCGCAGTTCGGTGAGGGTGCCGACGACCTCGGCGAGCTGGTCCGGGTGCTCGAGATCGGCCGGGAAGAAGCCGTCGAGCCGGGCGGCCCGGCGGATCGGCTTGGTGTTGCCCGGGAACCCGGCGGCCCACACCGGCACGCCGGGCCGCTGAACCGGCCGCGGTAGGAACGCGATGTCGTCGACGGTGTAGTGCTCGCCGCGATGGCGCACCGGCTCGCCGGACCAGGCGGCGGCCAGGATCGCCAAGGACTCGTCCAGCATCCGCCCGCGCCGCCGGTCGTCGAGCTGCTCGCCGGTCTTGGACAGCTCGCCGCCGAACCGGTCGCTTCCGAGGCCGACGCCGAGGGTGAGGCGGCCGTCGCTGAGCCGATCCAGCGTCGCGGCCTCCCGCGCGATCTTGGCCGGCCGCCGACGGGGAAGCGGCGACACCATCGGGCCGAGCCGCAGCCGCTCGGTCGCGGTCGCGATCGCCGCCAACGCGATCCACGGGTCGGCGACCTGTCGGACCGGCGCCCGCCAGCACAGCTGATCCCACACGAAGCAGCCGTTCCACCCGGCTTCCTCCGCGTCGGCGGCAAGGCGCGCGACCACCCGTGGGTCGGCGAGGTCGTCGAAGAGCGGCAGCCAGAGTGCCGACCGTAGCCGGTTCATGGGCGGTCACCTTCTGTGTGCCGTACCAGGGCCGACACGAAGGCATTCCACACCGGCTCCGGCAGGTCATGTCCGGCCCCCTCCAGGACCAGCAGCTCGGCACCGGGGATCGCGTCGCGTAGCGCCTTGCCGTGCGGCAGCGGCAGGAATGGGTCGTGGTCGCCGTGGACCACGAGCGTCGGCGCCGTGATGTCGCCGAAGCCGCCTCGGGCCGGCCCGTCGAGCTCGATGGCGTAGTGGTTGGCCAGCGTCGAGGCGTAGCTCCTGGCGCGCGCCACGTCACGTTCGACCAACGCGCGGATCGCGGCCTCGTCGAAGTACGGCGAGCCACCGGCGTACGCCCTCGCGCCGGCGACCACGTACTCGACGATCGCGGCCGCGTCGGAGGAATCCGGCTCGGCCGGCATGGCCAGATCGCTCGAGGGCGGCGGCAGGTCGTCGGCCCCGGTCGAGGTCGAGACGAACGTCAGCGACGCGACCCGATCGGGATGGTCCACACCGAGGATGAGTCCGGTCCCGCCGAACATCGACTGACAGACCACGTGGGCGCGTTCGATGCCCAAGGTGTCCTGGATGCCGAGCACGTCCAGGGTCAGGTCGGTGAAGGAGTACGCCGGCTGTCCCGGCGGGTGGCAGGTCGACCGGCCGGTGTCTCGATGGTCGTACCGGACCACGAACCGACCACGGGCGGCGATGCGTTCGCACAGTTCGGCGTCCCACCACAGCATCGAGGCAGCAGCCCCGGCCACCAGCGTGATCGCCGGGGCCGCGCGGTCTCCGAAGGTCTCGACACACAGCTCGACGCCGTTGATCGAGAGGAGTTGCCGGCCGTGGGATTGGTGAGCGTTCATGTCTGGCACGCTAGGCCCGCGACTTCATCGTGAAAAGCGATGATTTTCGATCGAGTTGATCGCTCATAACGATGGATTTCGCTAGGCTGGAATTCGTGATCGACATCGAGCTGCGCCACCTGGCGGCGATGGCCGCCATCGCCGAGGAGGGCTCGTTCGGTCGGGCGGCCGCCCGTCTCGGGTACACCCAGTCGACGGTGAGCCAGCAGATCGCCGCGTTGGAGAGGGCCGTCGGCGGTCTGGTGTTCGACCGGCCGGGCGGTCCCAAGCCAGTACGGCTCACCCCACTCGGCTCCGTGGTCCTCGACCAGGGTCGCGAAATGCTGGCGAAGGCGGAGGCATTGGCCGACGCCGTGGACCGGTTCAAGGCGGGAGACGGCCGGATCGACATCGGCACGTTCCAGAGCGTGTCCAACGTCATCCTGCCGTCGGTCGTACGGCGGCTGCGAGACGAGCACCCCGGCTGTGACATCAGGTTGTCCGAGGAGGAGCCGGAGCAGCCGCAGATCGGTGACCTTGACCTGCTGTTCTACGACGGCCGCATCGACGGCGACGTCGAGCACATCAAGCTGCTCGACGATCCGTACCTGCTGGTGGCCGACGCCGGCACCTTCCCCGACGGCCCGGTCCCGCTGGAGTGGCTCGACGGCGCACCGATGGTGGCCTGGCCGCTGACCTGCGACCAGCCCTTGATGGAGCAGGCAGTCGCGCGCAGCGGCGCCCGTCCGCAGATCGTGTTCCGCTCCGCGGTCAACGACACCTTGTTGTCGATGGTGCGAGCCGGCATGGGATCGGCGGTGCTGCCCTGGCTCGCCATCCGCGGTGCCGGCGTCCCATCCGACGGCAGGCTCCGCGTCCACGAGCTACGGCCTTCCCTGCCGGCACGGGAGATCTACCTGCACTGGCGGGCCGGACGTACCCACTCACCCCTTGCCGGCCGGGCCATCGAGATCGCCGTCGAGGTCGCGGCCGAGCTCGCGCCGCCGCCAGCCAGTGCTTGATGCGTGCGGGTTGTAGCCCCTGAAGAGGGACGACACGTCACACCGCGCAGGAGATCCACCCGATCCGCGAGGAGATCGAACGCCGCGTCCGCACTCTGCTCACCGACCTCGGCGTGCCAGTGAACCGACTACGTCGGCAGGCATCCATAGATGCACATCGATATAGATGTACACTAATTTCGATGCTCATCTATTCAGGAGGCTTGATGGAGCTGCTGGAGATCCTGGAGTGCAGCCCGCCGCTGGCGCGTGAACCGCTGGACGCCGATCAGGCCGCCGGGGTGGCACGGGTGTTCAAGGCGCTGGGCGATCCGGTCCGGCTGCGCATCCTGTCGATCGTGGCCAGCCGCGAGGGCGGCGAGGTGTGCGTGTGCGACATCACCGGTGCGTTCGACGTGTCCCAGCCGACGATCAGCCACCACCTCAAGGTGCTGAAAGACGTGGGTTTGCTGACCTCGGAGCGGCGCGCCTCCTGGGTGTACTACCGCGTGGTCCCCGACACGCTCGCCGAACTGTCGGCGCTGCTGAATACGCCCGCCACCGTTTGAGCGCCGGCAGAGCGCGCAGGCCGACGGCACCGACTGACCACCCGGTCGAGAAGGAAGATCCATGTCTCAAGCTCCCACCCGCGCGCAGGCGCCCGCTCCGGCGGGCCCGACGGGCGTGATCGGCGCCTTGTCCACGCTGGACCGGTTCCTGCCGGTCTGGATCATCGGGGCGATGGTGGCCGGGCTGCTGCTCGGCAGGCTGGTGCCCGGCCTGGACGCCGCGCTGGAAGCGGTGAAGGTCGGGGAGATCTCGCTGCCGATCGCACTCGGACTGCTGCTGATGATGTACCCGGTGCTGGCCAAGGTCCGCTACGACCGGCTGGACACCGTCACCGGTGACCGGCGGCTGCTCATCTCCTCGCTGGTGCTGAACTGGGTCGCCGGCCCGGCGCTGATGTTCGCGCTGGCCTGGCTGCTGCTGCCCGACCTGCCCGAATACCGCACTGGGCTGATCATCGTCGGGCTCGCGCGGTGCATCGCGATGGTGCTGATCTGGAACGACCTGGCGTGCGGCAACCGGGAGGCCGCGGCCGTGCTGGTGGCGATCAACTCGGTCTTCCAGGTGCTCGCCTTCGCCGTACTCGGCTGGTTCTACCTGGACCTGCTGCCCGGCTGGCTCGGCCTGACCCAGACCGCGCTGGAGGTCTCGATGTGGGACATCGCCCAGTACGTGCTCATCTTTCTCGGCATCCCGCTCGCCGCCGGATACCTGTCCCGCACGTTCGGTGAACGGGTCAAGGGCCGGGACTGGTACGAGGGCCGCTTCCTGCCGCGTATCGGGCCGGTCGCCTTGTACGGGCTGCTGTTCACCATCGTCATCCTGTTCGCCCTGCAAGGCCACACGATCACCTCCCAGCCCTGGGACGTGGCCCGCATCGCCATCCCGCTGCTGGCCTACTTCGCGATCATGTGGGGCGGGTCCTTCCTGGCGGGGCGGGCGATCGGCCTGCCGTATGACCGGACCACGACGCTGGCCTTCACCGCGGCCGGCAACAACTTCGAGCTGGCCATCGCCGTGGCCATCGGCGTCTTCGGCGTCACCTCCGGCCAGGCCCTGGCCGGAGTCGTCGGCCCGCTCATCGAGGTACCCGTCCTGGTCGCCCTGGTCTACGTCAGCCTCTGGGGCCGCCGCCTGTTCACCGGCAAGGAGTCCGCCAGTGTCTGAGACCGCCTCCGGCAAGCCCAGCGTCCTGTTCGTCTGCGTCCACAACGCCGGCCGCTCCCAGATGGCCGCCGGCTGGCTCACCCACCTGGCCGGGGACACGGTCGAGGTCCGCTCCGCGGGCTCGGAACCGGCCGGGCGGGTCAACCCCGTCGCCGTGGAGGCCATGCGCGAGGTCGGCATCGACATCACCGCCGCCCAGCCCAAGGTCCTCACCACCGACGCCGTCGAGGCTTCCGACGTGGTGATCACCATGGGCTGCGGCGACGCCTGCCCGATCTTCCCTGGCAAGCGGTATGAGGACTGGCAGCTCGCCGACCCGGCCGGTCAGGGCATCGAGGCCGTCCGGCCGATCCGGGACGAGATCCGCGACCGGATCAAGAAACTGATCACCGAACTCGCCGCCGCCGGAGGCGGCGAGTAGCGGACGGCTGGACGGCTCGCCGATCCCGACACGCTCCCACCAGCGGTCTTGAATGGGCGTGAACGACGATATCTGTCGAACTCGGGGGCGGTCCGCCGGGGACCGGGTCAGTCGTGTCGATTAGTGATCGATCACTTCCGCGTCGATGCCCTGTTGGCGGCATTGGTTAGGCTGTGGCGCACGGAGCGAGGAGAGGGTTCCCTTGGACGAGGCCGAGACGCCGCGCATCACGATCCATGAGGTGGCCCGGCGTGCAGGAGTTTCGCACCAGACGGTTTCACGGTATTTCCGCCACAACGAGGGCTTGAAGCCGGAGACCCGCAAGAAGATCGATCTGGTCGTCCAGGAGCTCAACTACCGGCCGAATCTGGTCGCGCGTTCCATGCGCACGCGGCGTACGAACCGGCTGGCGATCACCCTGCCCGTCTCCAGCTACCTGTGGCCGGTGCGCCTGCTCCGTGCCGCCTCCGCCGTCGCGCACGCCGAGGGCTTCCAACTGGAGGTCGTCAGCGTCGAGGGTGACCCGCGCGCCAGGGTGGAGCGGATCTTGGAGCTGGCCGGCTCGGGGCAGGTGGAGGGCATTCTGTCGCTGACGCCTCTGGAGTTCGACCACGCTGCCTCGCCGGTGCCCGTCGTCGTCACGGGCGGCTACGACGACAAGCTGCGCGGGGTCAGCGAACTCGCGGACGCCTCCCCGATCCAGGAGATCATCGAATATCTCGCCTCGCTCGGCCACCGGGTCTTCTTTCACATCGCGGGTGCACAGAGCTGGACCTCGGCCCGTAACCGCAAGCTGGTCTACGAGCAGACGATCGAGCGCCTCGGGCTCACCTCGTACGGCGTCGCCCTCGGCGACTGGAGCCCTCAGTCCGGCCACGATGCCGTACGCGGCCTGCCGGACGGGTGCGGCGTGACCGCCATCGTCGCCGTGAACGACCACGTGGCGATGGGCGCCGTGCGGGGAGCGTTCTCCCGCGGCTGGCGGGTTCCCGGCGATGTCAGCGTGTTCGGCTGGGACGACGAGGAGCTGGGACGCTTCGCCACGCCCTCCCTGTCCACGGTGGCCGTCGACAGGGAGGTGCAGGGGCGGGAGGCCATGGCCAGGCTCATCGCGGAGGTACGCGGTGAGCCCGAGCCGCCGCCTTCCGCACGGTCGATCAACCGGGTCATCGTCCGCGAGACGGCCGGCCCGCCGCCGGCCTGAGTCCGGCCCCTGCGTAGTGAGCCGGACGGCACCGATGTGCTGACTCCATGGCGCCGCTCTGACGACGATCGTCCTGCGCTGAGCCGCGGTCGCTCACGCCGTGCCGCCGGGCACGCGATGCGCGCGACCCGGCGGCTCGGCTCGGTCCTGCCGCTTCGCCGGACTAGGACGGGGGCACCGGCGTCCAGGTACGCAGCCGCCCGCACATGCCGAAGGCGCGGGGGCCGGGCCTGGGCGTGGTCCGTACCACGGTGGCCTGCCCGAGGTGAGCGGGATCGCCGTTCGCGATGGCCGCGAGCTGCTCGCGGGTGCGCTCGGTCTCGGCCGCGACGGTTAGGCTCCACAGCTCCGCCCAGGCCGCCGCCCGCAGCCGGACGATCGCCGCGGCGAGGCGGTGGAAGTCAGCCAGCGCCTCGCCGCCGCGCTTGTCGACCTCCTCCAGGAGTTGTCGGAAGCCGGCGACGGCCAGGTCACGCCGGGTCCGGGCGGCGGCCGCCCGCTCGTCCTCCGAGCCGTCCGCCGGCAACGTGGCCGCGGTGAGGTAGGCGTCGCGATCGCGCAGGACGTCCGGGGGAAAGGTGAGCACGGCGTCGCCTGCCTCGGGCAGCCCCGCGTTCTGCATGATCACGACCAGCCGGAGGCCGTCCTCGTTGACCAGGCGGTGGATCGTTCCCGGCGAGAACCACAAGACGGCGCCGGCTTCGAGCCGGTCCCGGGCGAAGCCCGCGGCGCTGAGGGTGTGCACCTCCCCGCGGCCCGCGGTCACGACGTACGCCTCGGTCGAGACGGTGTGCAGGTGCGGGGTGCCGCCGTGCACGCCGTCGGCGCATTCCCAGTCGTAGACCGCCAGGTCGCTGATCGAGGTGCCGCCGGGGAACAGCGGGGTCACAGCGCGAACTCCGTGCCGAGCTCGTCCAGCTCGGCCCGGTCGCACATGTGGTCGATGAAGACGTAGCGGTGCGCGAGTTCGAGGGTGTCGCCGTCGGCCAGCGCGATCTCCTCGTCGAAGGAGGGGGAGGGGCTGATCACGGCGAACGCCTCCCTGCGGACGAACCACTTGATCGGCACGGACGCGCTGGAGCGTCCGGCGATGGCCAGCACGGTGCCCCCGCCGTCGATCTCGTCGTGCTTCCCGACCATGGCCAGCCATGGGGCTTCGGTGCCCATCATCTCCTCCCCGCCCTGACCGCCGGCGCCGATGATCGTTCCTCCGGTCCAGGACCTGGGGCCGCGCCAGAAGTAGCCCGCGTATCCGGCCATCGGCCTGCCGTGCGTGGTGGGGCTGCCGAAGTCGAGCGTGGCGCCGCGGACGTTGCGCAGGCGGGTGGTGAAGTCCAGGGCCCAGATGCCGCGCTCGGCGTCCACGCCGTGGAAGACCTGGTGGCGCTGCTCGGTGATCCAATGCTCACCCTGTGCCGAGACCCAGTGCAGGCTCTCCTCGACCGTCACCCGCTCCTCGTCGGAGGAGAGCGCGGTGAAGTCGATGTGGTTCATGTGACCGAGGTTGTCCTCCATGTGGTAGCCCCGCTCCACCGAGTACGTCGGGCCACCCCAGAAGTTCTGCCCCGACAGGTGCGCCCACGTCATCTGCAGGCCCTTGTGCCAGCGGTGGTCCCACGGCCGGTAGACCGACATGGGCGCGCCGGTCAGGCTGCGGATGGGATGCACGTAGGGCTTGGGCGACTCGGCGTCGGGCGCGTCCGGGTGGTAGACGTACTGCGCGATGTCCACGTCGCCGGCGGTGATGATCAGAGACTTGTCCTCGTCGCGGACGCTGAGCCCGGGTTCAGGCATGGGTGTTCTCCTTGTGCTGGAGGCGGCTGATGGCGGTTGGCGTGTCGCCGCCGTTGAGCGCGTGGTAGAAGGGGTTGGCCGGGCCGAGTTCGGCCCGGCAGACGGGACGGCCCGTGATGGCGGACTGGTACATGCCGGTGATCAGCTCCATGATGCGCCTGCCGTCGGCGCCGCTGGCCGGGGGCCGTTCGCCGGCCTTCATGGCGGCCAGCAGGGCGGTGAGCTGGGCGCGGTGCGAGCTGGGCGTGTTCTCGGCCGGCGCCCAGCCGGCGATCCGGTCCTCATCCGTGACGTGCGGCGCGGGAGTCCAGCGCCAGTTCGAGTTGTCGTAGCCGTACAGGTGCTCGACCTCGACGGTGGCGTCGGTGAAGTCGAAGCGCAGGTAGCTCGTCTCGCGGGGGGACAGGACGCTGTTGACGACCGAGGCGATGGCGCCGGAGTCGAAGCGGACGATCGCGAACGACACGTCCTCGGTCTCGACCCGGCGGCCGAGGGTCGCCGCCACGGCGTGCACCTCGTGCCAGTCGCCGAGCAGGCTGAGCAGGAGGTCCATCTGGTGGATGCCGTGGCCCATGGTCGGGCCACCGCCCTCGGTCTCCCACCTGCCGCGCCAGGGCACCTCGAAGTAGTCGTGTCCGCGGTACCACAGCGTGTTGCACACGGCGACGAGCGGCGCGCCCAGCTCGCCGTCGCCGATGTGCCGCCGCAGCCGCTGGGCCGCGCCGCCGAAGCGGTGCTGGAAGACATAGCCGGCGTAGGGTCCGCCGTCCTTCTCGTGGGCGGTGATCTCGTCGTACTCGGCGAGTGACAGCGTCGGCGGCTTCTCGCACCAGACCCACGCGCCGGCGTCGAGCGCGGATGTCACCGCCTCGCGATGCGCCACCGGCGGCGTGGCGACGACCACGAGGTCGGGGCTCTCCGTTGCCAGCATTTCGGTCAGATCGGTGTGGCGGCCCGGGATGTCGTAGGCGTCGGCCAGCTCGTTCGCGCGGGCGGAGTCGACGTCGCACACGGCGACGACCCGTACCGCGTCGCCCGCCGCGGCCAGGGCGGGCAGATGACAGGCTTTCGCGATGCCCCCGGTGCCGACGATGGCGACACGAATCGGGGACGAAGACGCAGGCATGCATGGCTCCCTTGGACGACCCAAAGAGTGATCGATCACTTTTTACTGGGTCAACCTATTTTCGATCGCTCCTCGGGTCAACCCACCCCATCCGTTATGGCGTGATCCGGACCGTGGCGTCCAGCCGGTCCGTGCAGCTGCGCGGCCGCAACGCGATGGCAGACGCCCCGTCGGCTCCTCAACGAGGTCCCTTCCGCCAGATCACTGGAAGGAGGCGTCGTCGACGTAGAGGCCGTCGGTGCCCGCGGCCGTCTCGACGTACAAGGAGGCGTTCGTCAGCGTGCCGGTCCAGGAGACGGTCGCGGTGCCGGTGAGCTGGGTCCAGCCGTTCGTGTCGGCCGTTTGCGCCGGGGTCAGCTGGTGGTAGTTCGTGGTGCCGTTCGCCGTGACCGCCAGGGTCGCCTTCGCGCTGGGGGTTCCGCTCTGCGACCGCACCCAGACGCTCGTGGTGTAGCTCTTGCCGTTGGTGAGCTGCGAGGTCACGTTCTGGTTGGGGCCGTTCCAGGCCGCCGTACGTCCGGAGTTGAGCAGGGACCGGCTGCCCGCGTGGGCGACGTCGGTGACGGCGGACAGGGTGCCGCCGGAGGTGGTCCAGCCCGTGGTGCCGTTCTCCATGGTGCCGTTGGTCAGCAGGTTCCCACCGCTGCCGCCACCCGAGGTGAACTGCCACCAGTTGAGGTTGAGCAGGTAGCCGCTGCCGCCGGCGAACCGGAGGTAGAGGTCACGGGTGCCGGTCGCGCCGGACACCGGGCAGGTGACCGAGGACCAGTTCTGCCAGCCGCCGGTGCCGGTGACGGTGCAGGTGCCCACGAGGGTGCCGGTGGCGCTGCCGAGCCGCAGTTCGATCCGGCCGCCGCCGGTGCCCGAGGCCACGCGGGCGGTGAAGGAGGAGGATCCGTTGCCGAAGGCGACGCCCTTGACCTTGAGGTAGTCGCCGTTCTCGATGTGGCCCACGTTAATGCCGCCTTCGCCGGAGGCTTCGGTCTCGACCCCGGATGCCCACGCGACGGTCTCGGCCTCCTGGCGGACGTACGGGTTGAGCGTGCCGACCTGGGGTGGTCCGGCGGTGGTCATGTTGATGGTGGGAATGGTGCCGTCCGCGTTGTAGGTGAACTTCTCCATAGCCACCGACCTGGTGAAACCGCCTCCGCCGGGGAGGGCGCCGTTGTGGTAGAAGAAGTACGACCCGCCGTTGAAGTCGACGATCCCGGCGTGGTTGGTGAAGCTGCCTCCCTGCCGGGGCATGATCGTTCCCCGGTAGGTCCACGGACCGGTGGCACTGGGGGCCGTCGAGTAGGCGATGAACTCCGAGCAGCATTCGGCGGCGAACACGTTGTAGTACAGGCCGTTGCGCTTGAAGACCCAGGGGGCTTCCTCGTAGAGGGTCGGGCGGCCGGCGTTGCCGGTGCGAGTGCCGTAGCCCGCGGTGGTGAGGGGGATCTGGGTCGGGCTGCCAGAGTAGGAGATCATGTCGGTGTTCAGCCGGACGTACCAGAGGCGAGGGTTGCCCCAGTACAGGTAGGCCTGGCCGTTGTCGTCGATGAAGACGTTGGGGTCGATCTCGCCGTTGTTGACCAGTGGGCGTCCGATGGCGTCGCGAAAGGGCCCGGTCGGGCTGTCGGCGACCGCGACACCGATGGCCATCGAGCCGGTGGCGCGGTCGCGGACCGGCACATACCAGTAGAAGCGGCCGTTGCGTTGGGCGACGTGGCCGGCCCAGGCGTTGGCGTCGGCCCAGGCGAAGGTGGCCAGGCTCATGGGCGAGCCGTGGTCGGTCCAGTTGGCCATGTCCGAAGAGGAGTAGACGTGCCAGTCCCGCATGGTGAAGTACGTGGAGCCGTCCTCGTCGTGGCCGGTGTAGAGGTAGACGCGGCCGTTGTGGACGAGCGGTGCGGGGTCGGCCGTGTAGATGGTCTGCACGATCGGGTTGTCGGCCAGGGCCGACGACGGGAACAGCACGGTCGAAAGAAGCAGGCCCACGGTACACAGGACCGTGCGCAGAGCGGGTCTCACCTGTTGTCTCCCTCAGGCGGGTAGTCGACGGGGGGTGTTCGTGGGCCCCGAGCACGGCGGACGCTCGCTAGGTGAGCGTTGACATTTCCGCGTGACGCGGGCGGGCTCGGTCTTGCGCCGAGCCCGCCGCTCCGGCTCCACCCGGTCCTGATCGCGACGCACCCGATGGGGCGTTGAACGTCGGGAACCTTCGAGCCGGATCTGTGTCACGCCGTCAGCGTTGGAGTGTCAGCAGGCCTGGCCGGTAGGGGAGGAGGCCGTAGTCGCCGCCGGAGTTGGGGTTGCGTCCTTGGTAGAGGAG
>NZ_JAKNTW010000054.1 GCF_022213955.1 Dolomitihabitans soli
TAGCGGTGGGGAAACACCCGGTTACATTCCGAACCCGGAAGTTAAGCCCTCCAGCGCCGATGGTACTGCACCGGGGACGGTGTGGGAGAGTAGGTCACCGCCGGACAAACATTTGATGTTTGTCGTTGTTGGAAGTTAGGCTCGCACGGTTTCCGTGCGGGCCTTCTTCTATTTCTGGGGTCTTTCTGTTCAGTTTCTCCGGACCCGTGGGGCGGGGACGCGATCGCGCTGCTGGGACGACGAGGCCAAGGACCCGGCCGGCCCACAGCTGCCCGTCGAAGACCTTCTGGACAGATATGACCGCGTTCGTGACGCTCAGTGATGGCTGCGTCGCGGGAGCCGTACGGGTTGAAGGATATTGCTCTGTGCGAGGGATCAGCTGGGTGAGCGTGTCGGGCGGAGCCGCTGGGTGACCGTCGCGATGGTGTGGGAGAAGAGCAGGCGGAACCTGACAGTAATCCGGCCTCCCAATGGTAACGCTGTGTCGCGTGGCACTCAGGTCGCTAAGATCCCATCTGAATCAGGGGTTTCGGACGACATCTACCGCTGAAGGTGGAGGAGTGAGCGAACGGCACCGTACGTCGGATATACCCCCAGAGGGCGACCACCCATGGGGGCAGTCCGTACGGCCAGGCAACGCGAAGACGCCCTATCAGCAGAAGGTGTGGCCCCTAGACGACCAGACGTCCCCAGGTGAGCAGACGTTCTGGAACGACGCGGCATGGGACGATCACCCGATCCCCAGCGCCTCGCCGCCGGTTCGCGACACGACGCCACCCCCGGTCACACTGCCACCGCCGGTCACACCACCCTGGCCGCTCCCACCTTCCCCGCAACCGCAACCGCAACCGCAACCGCAACCCATGCCGACCCTCCTGCCCCCAGCGGCCGGAGTCCAGTACCCGCGAACTCCCGCGCCCGGCCCACGTACTCCCGAGGCCGGGCCCCCACGCGCCGTGACTCCTGCGAGGAGGGAGCCGAGGCGGCGTGGCGGGCGAGGAGCCGTGGCGATGTCGGTCGTCGTGATGGCGGCGGCGATGACGGGCGGAGCGGCGTGGGCGGTGCTGGGGACGCCGGGGTGCGCGCAGCCGGTGACCGTGACGGCGTCCCCGGAGATCACGCCCGTTCTGCGGGAGCTGGCCGGTGACAGTGAGTGTGTCGCGGTGCGTGCGAAGGCGTCGTCCGAGGTGTCGGCGGAGCTGGCCAAGGGCGGGCCGGCACCCGAGGTGTGGATCCCGGATGCGTCCGTCTGGCGGGATCTGGCGGTGGCCGAGGGGGCGTCGCCGAGGTTACGGGACGCGGAGGCGCCGTCGATCGCGCGGACACCTGTGATCATGGCGGTACGGCAGGAGCTGGCGACGAAGATCGCGGTCATGGGGGACAAGCCGACGTGGAACGTCCTGACGCCCAGCGACAAGGTCCGCAAGGAGCACGACCTGAATGTGATGCTGCCGGATCCCCGCCGTTCCGCTGCGGGACTCGCGGTAGTCAACGTCTTCACCGCCGCCATGCAGGACCGGCCGGACCTGATGGACGTCATGACGGAGGTCATCCCCGACCTCGGGCGTTCGATCATGCCCGACCAGAAGGCCCTGCTCGGTGTGCTCGACGACGAGAAGGCCGACCCGACGGGGCCCGGGACGAAGCCGGCCGTGGTCGCCACCGAACAGACGCTCTACGCGCGTAACGTCGCACGGCCCGACCGCCTGGCGGTGGGGCTCTACCCGCCCGAGGGCGCGATGAGCCTCGACTATCCCTACATCGTCACCGTCGATGACTCCAGGAAGCGGGCCGCGGCGCTGGAGTTCAGGGAGACCCTCACCTCGGCGCGCGGCCGTACGGCGGTGCGGGAGGCGGGGTTCCGTACGGGGGACGGAAAGGCCGGGCCGCGGATGGGCGACCAGTACGGCCTGCGTGCCGAGGAACCGGAGAGGATTCCCGGCCCGCCCGCCGAGGTGACCGCGCGAGCCCTGGCGTCGCTGCGCCTGCTGCTGGCCCCCACGCGTGCGTTGCTCCTGCTCGACACGTCATGGTCGATGGCCCAGAAGGTGCCGGGTACGCAGGTCACGCGGATGTCGAAGATGGCGGAGTTGGCACGGGACAGCGTGGCGATGCTCCCGGAGGAGAGCGAGGTCGGGGTCTGGCAGTTCGCCGGTGAGCTCGACGGCGACCGTGACCACAAGGAGTTGCTGCCGATCGGCCCGGTCGAGAAGCAGCTTGACCGGATCGAGAAAGTCCTGAACTCGCTGCCGGGGAAGGTCGGCGGTCGCAGGGGCTTGTACGACTCGATCCTGGCCGCCTTCCGCGAGGCGTCGGCGTCCAGCGGCGGAGGCAAGGTCAGCACCCTGCTCGTGTTCACCGATGGGCGGAACGACCCGGGCGCCAAAGGCATCACGCTGGACGAACTCGTCGATACCTTGCGGAAGGAGTTCGATGAACAGAAGCCGGTCAACATCGCGGTAGTCGGCTACGGCGGAGACGTCGGCGCCGACGAGCTGAAGCGGATCACCGGCGCGACCAACGGCAAGGCGTACCTGGTGCAGGATTTCGCGGCGGCGCAGCGGGTGATAGCGGACCTCATCGCGCGCCGGGTCTGCATGGTCAAGTGCCCTGCGTAGTACGCGGCATCGGTCGTGAGTCCCGGGCGGTGTGCGGCGGCGGCTCGGTGTGGTCGGAGGCCGGTGGTCGTGCCTTCGGGCGGTGTGCGGTGGCTCAGTGTGGTCTGGGGCCGGGTGTGATGGGTGGCGGTGGCCGTGCCTCCGGGCGGTGTGCGGCGGCTCGATGTGGTCGGGGGCCGGTGGTTGTGTGCCGGGTGTGATGGGTGGCGGTGGTCGTGCCTCCGGGGTGGTGCGCGGCGGCTCGGTGTGGCCGGGTTCGGTGGTTGCGAGCCGGGTGTGGTGGGCGGTGGGCGGTGGTCGTGCGTCGGGTGGTGGGCGGCGATGGCTCGGTGTGGTGCGGGCCGGTGGTTGTGCCGGACGTGGTGGGTGGCGGTGGTCATGTGCGCGGTGTAGTGCGTAGGAGCGGCTCGATGCGGTAGGGGATCTGTGTGGACAGCGCCATCGTGGTGTCGGTCCGCTGCACGGCGGGTGAGGCCAGGATCCTGGCGATGACCTCCTGCAGGTCAGAGGTGCTCTGGGCGACCACCCGGCAGAGCAGGTCGGCCTGGCCGCTGGTGCCGTACACCTCCAGGATCTCCGGCAGGGCGCCGAGGTCGTGGACGGCTTCGGCGAGTCGGCCCTGGGCGATCTGGAGTGAGACGAAGGCGAGTATCGGGTAGCCGAGTCCTTCGGGGGCGACCGTGGGGCCGAAATCGGTGATCACGCCGCGGGTGGTGAGCTTGTCGACCCTGGCTTGCACGGTGCCCCTGGCCACGCCGAGCAGGCGGGCCAACTCGGTCAGGCCGATGCGGGGATGCGCGCGCATGGTTTCGAGCAGGCGGGCGTCCAGCGTGTCGATCGAGGGAGAGGTCACCCACAGCACTATGGCTGGACGAAACGACCAGCACAACCCGGTCTCATCGATACGATCCTGACAGTTTCGCTCAGTGGGATTGCTCGCTATTGCCAGCTGATTCGTATATTGCTCTCATTTAGGGATGTTCGAGGAAGCGCAGTACTTCGCCCCGGTGTCGGCCTCAGACGACGGCTCGGTGGTCGTCGAACTGGCGGCCGGGCATCCGGGCTTCGCCGACCAGGTCTACCGGGAGCGGCGCAACGCCATCGCCGGACTCGCCGCCGGTCACGTGCCGGGCACGCCCATCCCGATCGCGGAGTACTCCGAGGAGGAGCACGCCGTCTGGCGGATGGTGACGGCGGAACTGGCGGGCAAGCACCAGGAGTACGCCGCCGCCGAGTATCTCGCGGGGGTCGCCCGGCTCGGCCTGCCCGGCGACCGGATCCCCCAGTTGCAGGAGGTCGGCGAACTGCTCGCGCCGCTGACCGGATTCCGGTACTTGCCGGCCGCCGGCCTGGTGCCGTTGCGCGAATTCTACGGCGTGCTGCGGGACGGATATTTCTATTCGACGCAGTACATTCGCCATCATTCCGTGCCGTTCTACACACCCGAGCCCGATGTCATCCATGAGGTGATCGGACACGCCAACGCGCTGGCCTCCGACCGGTTCGCACGTCTGTACCGGCTGGCGGGCGAGGCGGCCAGGCGGGTGGAGGGACAGGCGGCGCTGGAGGCGGTCTCCAAGGTGTTCTGGTTCACCATGGAGTTCGGTGTGCTCGCGGAGCGAGGGGAACTCCGGGCGTACGGCGCGGGCATCCTGTCCTCGTACGGGGAGATCGAGGAGTTCCGGGGGATGAACATCCGCCCGTTGGACATAGCGGCGATGGCCACCACTCACTACGACATCACGAAATATCAGGATGTGTTGTTTCGGGCCGAGTCGCTCGACCATCTGGAGGACGTCGTGGGCGGCTTCTGGGACACCTGTGACGACGACACTATTGCCCGGCTAATCCCGCCTGTGCGTTAAATGTCGGTTGCGGGTTTCGCGAGGGTCTAAGGAGATACGCCCCATTAGGGCTAGGCTCAGCGCGATCATATTCTTTTGTTCGCATCCTGGGGAGATATCCCGATCGAGGAGGGTCGGGGGTCGGTGGTTCCTCGGCCGCGAGTGAGAGGCGGGCCGGTGGTGATGCTCCGATCCCTGGCGGCGGCCGTGCTGGCCGTACTGATCTTCGCCGGTTGTGGCGGGGGCTCGCATCCTGAACCCGTGCGGGTCGTCACCAGCCTGTCGCCTGAGTCGTCGCGTCCCCGGGTGGAGGGGACGAACGTGCCGCGCGTGGAGGAGACGAACGTGCCGCGCGACCCGGCGGCATTCAGGCTCCCGAGCCCGCCGAAGATCGTCTCTTCCCGGGTGACCCGGATCCTCGATCGCTTCCTCGAAGGCCGTGGCCGCGTGTCGGCGATGGTCCGTGACGTGACGACCGGCCGGACGTACCGCTACCAGCGGAACCTGCGACTCCCCACGGCGAGCACCTCGAAGATCGACATTCTGATGGCGTTGCTGCTGAAGACACCGTGGCGCAGGCTCGGCGCGGAGACCAGGCACGACGCGACGCTCATGATCAAGGAGAGCGACAACCGGGCCGCCGACCGGCTCTGGCTCCGCATCGGCGGCGCGTACGGCCTGACCAAGGCCAACCGGAGGCTGGGCCTGCGGCACACCACCGCGATCGACGGCCGGTGCATCGACCTGTACTGCTGGGGCATCACGAAGACCTCCGCCGAGGACCAGGTCAAGCTGGTCTCGCAACTCGTGGCGGAGAAGAGCCCGGTGGACCGCGCGGACCGGGACCAGGTGCTCAGACTGATGCAACATGTCATCAGGGACCAGAAGTGGGGAGTCAGCGCGGCGGCCTGTGAGGACGACGTGGTGGCGCTCAAGAACGGCTGGCTCCGGCACGTCTCCAACATGCGCTGGGCGGTGGTGAGCGCGGGGGTGATCAGCGGCAACGGCCACCACTACGCCATCGCGGTGCTCACCGAGGACAACTTCTCCATGGAGGCCGGCATCGCCAAGATCGAGGGCGTCGCCAAGCGAATCCTCGCCGCCTTCCGCGGCAAGGACGGCTGCACGGCCGGCCGTCTGCCGTACGGAGCCTCCATCCGCTAGCGTGTGCCGACACGAATGGTGCCGGTGGGCCGTGGTGGATGACCGTACCCCCGATGGAACGGTCACTCCGCCTGCGGCGTCACCAGCCGGTATCCGACCCCTCTGACCGTCTGGATCAGCTGGTCGTCGTTGTCGCCCAGCCGCGCCCGCAATCGCTTGACGTGCACCGCGATGGTGTTGGTCGACGTGCTCTCGGTGGAGTTCCACACATGCCGCATGATCTGCTCGCGGGTGACCGTACGGTCGGCGTTGCGCATCAGATAGTGCAGCAGCTCGAACTCCCTGAGCGGAAGATGCACCCCTCGCCCGAGCACCCGCACCTGGTAGGCGTGCACGTCGAGCTCCACCGCGCCCACCACCAGGAGCCGCCGGGCTCCCGCGTCGCCGGTGAAGGCGGCCTGCACCATCGGCAGCAGTTCCGGCACCCGGTACGGCCTGGCCACGCAGGCGGCGGCGCCGGCGGCGAGGGCCTGGACCACCTGCTCGGCATCCCCCTCTCCCACGCCGAGCAGCACCGGGACGGCGCGCGACAGCCGTACGGCTCTGACGAAGTCGACCGCGCCGATGACGGGCAGCGTGGCGCTCACCAGGACCAGGTCGGGGCGCAGGGCCCCGGCCTGGATCAGCGCCTGGGCGCCGTCGGCGGCGCCCGCGACCTCGACGCCTTCCCGTTCGAGGGCCGCGGCCAGCCGCTCGACCAGCGCTGTGTCCGGATCGGCCACCAGCAACACGGGCGCCGTCCGCGTCTCCCCGTCCACCGCGGCTGCCGTCTGCGGCTGGATCACCCGGTTCCTCCAGTTGAGTAGGCCGCGCGGTTCTAGCCGAAACGGCCGGTGATGTAGTCCTCGGTGCGCTTGTCGCTCGGGTTGGTGAAGATGCGGCTCGTCTCGTCGAACTCCACCAGGCGGCCGTGTCGTTCTCCGGCGTCGTCCACCTCGGCGGTGAAGAAGGCGGTGCGGTCGGAGACGCGGGCGGCCTGCTGCATGTTGTGCGTGACGATCACGATCGTGTAGTCACGCGCGAGTTCCTGCATCAGGTCTTCGATCTTGGTGGTGGCGATCGGGTCGAGCGCGGAGCACGGCTCGTCCATGAGGATCACCTCAGGCTTCACGGCGATCGCCCGGGCGATGCACAGGCGTTGCTGCTGCCCGCCGGAGAGGGACAGCGCGTTCTGCTTGAGCTTGTCCTTGACCTCGTCCCAGAGGGCGGCCTTGATCAGCGCCTCCTCGACGATGGAGTCCATCTTCCCCTTCATGCCGTTGACCTTGGGGCCGTAGGCGATGTTGTCGTAGATCGACTTGGGGAAGGGGTTGGGCTTCTGGAAGACCATCCCGATGCGGCGGCGGACCTCGATCGGGTCCACGTGGTCGCCGTAGAGGTCCTCGTCGTGGAAGAAGATCTTCCCGGCCGGGCGGGCGCCGGGGATGAGGTCGTTCATCCGGTTGAAGCAGCGAAGCACCGTGCTCTTGCCGCAGCCGGACGGCCCGATCATGGCGGTGATCTCGCGGTTGCCGATGGTCAGGTCCACGCCGCGGACGGCTTCGTAGGCGCCGTAGAAGACGCTGAGATCGGAGACGGTGAACACCGGGTCGAGGGCCTCGATGTTGCGGGGGACCTCCGGTCCACGCACGCTGACGTTCTGCATGGAGATTCCTATCTCAGACATTTCTCACCAACGCTTCTGGTAGCGGTTACGAAGCCAGATCGCGACGGAGTTCATCAGCAGCAGGATCGCCAGGAGTACGACGATCGCCGCGGAGGCCAGGATGTGGAACTCCTCGCGGGATTGACTGATGAAGCTGTAGATCTGCAGGGGGAGCACCGTGAAGCTGCTCCAGACCCCTTCGGGGTTGAAGCGGACCAGGGTCGCCGCGCCCAGCATCAGGAAGGGGGCGGCCTCGCCGATCGCCCGCGAGAGCGCCAGGATCGAGCCGGTGGCGATGCCGGGGACGGCGGAGGGCAGCACCTGCCGGTAGATCGTCTGCCACTGGGTGGCGCCGAGGGCGAGCGAGCCCTCGCGAATCGACGGCGGCACGGCCCGGATCGCTTCGCGCGCCGAGATGATGACGATCGGCAGCACCAGCAACGAGATCGTGATGGCGCCGGTCATCACGGTGAAGCCGAAGTCGAGCCAGCGGGCGATGATGCCGAGGCCGAGGATGCCGTACACGATCGAGGGGACCGCGGCCAGGTTCGAGATGTTCAGCTCGATGACCCGGTTGTACCACTTCGTCCTGTCGGCGTACTCCTCCAGGTAGATCGCCGCCAACACGCCGGTGGGGAGGGCCATCAGCGCGGTCAGGCCGATGATCCACAGGGTGCCGATGATCCCGGACTGGATGCCGGCCGTCTCCGGGCGGCGGATCGAGGGCATGTTCTCCCAGAGCGTCGCGTCGATCCTGGGCCAGCCCTCCTCCAGCACGTAGATGAGCAGCATCAGCAGGAAGCCCAGCGCGATCACCAGGCTGGACAGCAGCGCGATCCGGAAGACGTGCTCCCGCAGGGGCGTCCCCTTGCTCGCCAGCCGTACGGCGGAGCGGGGCGTCGAGAGGACGGACATCAGTCGTATACCTCGCGATACTTCTGAACCAGGCGGGCGCTGAACCAGTTCATGACGAAGGTCATGATGAACAGCAGCGAGCCGACGGCGAAGATTGTCTTGTAGGCGATCGACCCCACTGAGGCGTCTCCCGAGCCGGCCTGCGCGATGAAGGCCGCCATCGTGGACATCTCGTTGGTCGGGTTGAAGGTGAACACGGCCTTGAAGCCGCCCGCGATGGCCACGATCATCGTCTCGCCGATGGCCCTGGAGATGGCCAGGATGACGGCGGCGACGATGCCGGAGAAGGCGGCGGGCACCACGACCCGCACGGAGGTCAGCATCTTGGACGCCCCGAGCGCGTACGAGCCCTCACGCAGGCCGTTCGGCACCGCCGCCATGGAGTCCTCGGAGAGCGAGGCGACGATCGGGACGATCATGACGCCGACCAGGAGACCGGCCGCGAGTGCGTTCTTCGCCTCCAGGTCCAGGAACGGGAACCAGTCACGCAGCAGCGGCGTGACGAAGGCCAGGGCGAAGAAGCCGAAGACGACCGTGGGGACGCCCGCCAGGACTTCGAGCACCGGCTTGAAGATCTTGCGGACCCGGGGGGTGGCGTACTCCGAGAGGTAGATCGCGGCGGCCAGCCCGAGCGGCACGGCGACCACCACCGCGATCAGCGTGATCTCCAGGGTGGCCACGATGATCGGCCACACGCCGAAGTGCGCCGGGTTGAACAGCGGGCCCCATGTGGTGGAGCCGAAGAACTCGCCGAAGCTGATCTCGGAGAAGAACTCGATGGTCGGTTCGAGCAGGGCGGCCACGATGCCGATCGTGGTGGCGACCGAGATCATCGCGGCCGCCATCAGCACGACTTTGATCACGGACTCCCCGTAACGCGGGCGCGACCGCGCCAGAGACCTGCTGGTCCCCGGTGCGGTCGCTTGGTCCTGGGCGGCCATCAGCCCGCCTGGCTCTTCAGGCTGGTGAGGTCGGACTTGAGCTTGGCCTCCTGCTCAGGGTTGAGCGGGATGTACTTCGCGTCCTTGGCGATGGCGTTGATGTTCGCGACGTAGTAGTCGAGGAACGCGGCCACCTCGGGTCGCTTCAGCGACGCGGCGGACGGGTAGAGGAACAGCGCCCGTGACAGCGGGGCGTAGGTGCCGTCCTGGGCCGTCTCGACGCTCGGCGAGACGCAGCCCTTGCCCGAGTCGATCTGTACCGCGGTGAGCTTGTCGGCGTTCTCCTCGAAGTAGGTGAAGCCGAAGTAGCCCAGCCCGCCCTTCGCGCCCTGGACACCGGTGACGATGTCGTTGTCGTTCTCGCTCGGGCTGTAGTCCTTACGGCTCGCGCCCTCCTCACCGTTGATCTCGTCGGTGAAGTAGTCGAACGTGCCGGAGTCGGTGCCGGGACCGTAGAGCTTGAGCTCCTCGGCCGGGAACTTGGCGTCGACGTCCTTCCAGGTCTTCACCTTGCCCTCGGCCGCCGGCTCCCACATCTTCTTGAGCTGGTCGGTGGTGAGGCAGGTGGCCCAGGTGTTCTCCTTGGGCACGACCACCGTGAGGGCGTCGGTCGCGACCGTCAGCTCGGAGAACTTGATGCCCTTGGTGTCGCAGATCGCCTTCTCCTCGTCCTTGATCGGACGGGAGGCGTTGGAGATATCGGTCTCGCCGTTGCAGAACTTCTCGAAGCCGCCGCCGGTGCCGGAAGTGGCGACAGGCACCTTGACCTGCGCCTGCTCCTCCCCGAACAACTCGGACGCGGCTTGAGTGAGGGGAGCGACGGTGCTGGAACCGTCGACCTTGACCTCGCCCGTAAGGGCGGAGCCCTCGGCCGGCGCGGCCGAGGAGGTGCCTTCGCTGCCGGTGCTGGGGCTACCGCCGCAGCCCGCCGCGAATGCGACCGCGAGGGCTGCCATCGCCGCCGCGCTCAGGCGGCGCTGTCCACTGGTCACGGTATGTCGTCCTTCTCCGTAGTGAGGTCCATGCCGTTACACCTAGAGACAACTGGGTGAAAGTGAACGGCAATGAAACGAGCCATGACCGAAGCTGGAAGAGGTTCACGGTGCTGTATGAATACGCTGTCAAAGTCGTCAGATGTTGGTCAGCATGGTGGGTCAAGGGCAGCCGTACGGCATGCTGGTGGTCATGAGCCACCACGTGTGCCTGGTCTGCATGGGCAACATCTGCCGCTCACCGATGGCCGAGGTCGTGCTCCGCCAGACCCTCGCCGACCACGGCCTCGACGGGCTGGTCACGGTCGACAGCGCGGGGACCGGCGGCTGGCACCAGGGCGATCCCATGGACGAGCGGGCCGCGGCGACGCTGGCGGCGCACGGTTACGACGGCTCCCGCCACCAGGCCAGGCAGTTCCTCGGCGACTGGTTCGCGCGGGCCGACCTGGTGCTGGCGATGGACACCGAGAACCTCCGCGCGCTGCGCCGGCTGGCTCCCGAGGGCGCCGACGTACGGCTCTTCCGCTCCTTCGACCCCGCGGCGCCGGCCGACGCGGAGGTGCCCGACCCCTACTACGGCGGCCAAGACGGGTTCGACGAGGTGTTGCGCCTGGTCAGGGCCGCCTCCGAGGGTCTGGCCAAGCACCTGGGGGAGACGCTGAGGTGAAGATCGTCGAGGATCTGGGCGCCTCGCACAGCTGGAGCCTGCACCGGGCCGAGCTGCCGTGCGGGCGCCGGGCCTTTGTGAAGACAGGGCTTGTTTCCCATCTGTTCACCTCCGAGGCCGCCGGTCTGCGCTGGCTCGGCGAGGCCGGGGCGGTCTCCGTCCCCGAGGTGATCGAGGTCACCGGCGACCGGCTGGTGCTCGACTGGGTCGAGACGGGCGACGCCACCGCCGCGGTCGCCGAGCAGTTCGGCCACGAGCTGGCCCGGCTGCACGGCTCGGGCGCCGACGGCTTCGGCGCGCCCTGGCCCGGCTTCATCGCCGAGCTGCCCATGGACAACGCGCCGGCCGCCGACTGGCCCGAGTTCTACGCCAGCCGCCGCCTGCTGCCCTTCGTCCGGCGGGCCCGCGACGAAGGCCAGCTCACGGCCGCCGACGCCGCACTCCTCGACGAGGTCGTCGAGAACCTCCCCGCCCTCGCCGGACCTGCGGAGCCGCCCGCCAGGATCCACGGCGACCTGTGGAGCGGCAACCTGCTGTGGACGCCCGGCCAGGTGGTGCTCATCGACCCGGCCGCGCACGGCGGCCACCGAGAGACCGACCTCGCCATGCTCGCCCTCTTCGGCGCTCCGCACCTGGGCGCCATCCTCGCCGCCTACCGCGACACGGCCCCGCTCGCCGACGGCTGGCGGGCCCGCGTCCCCCTGCACCAGCTCCACCCCCTCCTCGTGCACGTCTGCCTGTACGGCGAGGCCTACCGCGGCAGCCTCCTCACCGCCGCGGCGGGCGCACTCGAACTGGCCTGACCCCGGCCCCATGCCAGTCGGTCGGCCCCGCTCTGGTCTACCCGAGCTGACCTGATCCCGGCGTGTCCCCTGGTCGGCGCCGTACTTCCGCGTGGGGTGCGGCGTGGAAGCACGCGAGCGACTCCAGTGCGGCCGGCCCTGTCGCGGTCAGGGCGTCGGGACGGTGGCCTGGGCGGACTCCATCAGGGCCAGGTAGCCGTCCTCCAGGGTCGGCTCGGCCGGTTCGGCGTTCGCGGCCGGCCGGGTGAGGGAGACCATCCGGTAACGCATCCCCGCTCCCTCGGGGAGTGCGGCCACGATGCGCCCCTGGGCGGGCGCCGGGCCGGCGGTGGACACCGTCCACACCCGGCGGTCGGCGAACGCGACCAGTTCCCCGACCCCGCCGCGGAACAGCAGCCGCCCTTTCGCCAGCACCGCCAGGGAGCGGCAGGTCTGGGCCACGTCGTCGACGATGTGGGTGCTGAGCAGGACCGTGCGGTCCCCGGCGAGCTGGGAGAGCAGGGTGCGGAACCGGATGCGTTCCTCGGGGTCCAGACCGGTCGTCGGCTCGTCCACGATCAGCAGGCGGGGGTCGGCGAGCAGCGCCTGGGCGATGCCGACCCGGCGCAGCATGCCGCCGGAGAACCCCTTGAGCTTGCGGTCGGCCTGCTCGGTGAGCGCGACCACCTCCAGCAGTTCGCCGATCCTGCGCCGCCGTGCCGACCGGGAGTCGAGCCCCTTGAGCAGGGCGATGTAGTCGAGGAAACGCCGGGCGGTCAGGTCCGGGTACACCCCCACGTCCTGCGGGAGATAGCCGAGCGCCCGCAGTACGGCGAGCCGTCCGTCGGTGGTCGTGATGTCATGGCCGCCGATGCGCACGCTTCCCGAGGTGGGCCGGAGCAACCCGGCCATGATCCGCATGAGGGTCGTCTTGCCCGCTCCGTTGGAGCCGAGCAGGCCGTACATGCCGGTCGGGACGTCGAGGTCGAGGCCGTCGAGGGCGTGCACGCCGCCTTTGTAGGTCTTGGTCAGCTGGGAGATCTCGATGCGCATGTCAGGACTCACTTCGGATGGCGTGCAGGCGGGCGGCGGAGAGCAGGGCCACGGCGAGCGCGACCATCACGCCCATCCACAGCCAGGCGACGGCGGGCGAGAACGCGGGGCGCAGGAAGTCGAGCGCCGCCTCCGGCTCGCCCTCGTACAGGGCCAGCCGCTCCTGCAGGAAGAACCCGTATGACGCGTAGTCGCCGGTCGCCGAGAAGATCGTGCGTGACAGGGTCGGCATCATGGTCGCCGGGATGAGGTTCCCCCAGAACCAATAGATCACGAACAGCACCCGGAACAGCATCGGCGGCACCAGCAGCGGCCCGATGAGCGCGAGCGCGCCGAGGTAGATCAGGCCGGGGAGCATGGAGGTCAGGAAGACCACCGCGGACCAGCCGAGCGCGGCGGGCTTCCCCTCGGTCACCGTGTAGACGACGGCACGCCCGAAGTAGACGAGGGCGAGCGGTACGGCGGTGGCCGCGCAGACGCCCACATACTTGCCGATCAGGCGGCCGGTCCGGCCGGCCGGAGTGCTGTCCAGGACCGCGTCGACGCCGAGCCGCCGATCCCTGACGAGCCGGTCGGCGACCATGCACCCATAGACGATCGGCAGCAGAGTCATGATCAGCTTGGCTGCGGTGGTCATGGCCGCCTTGACGAGGTCGGCGTCCCTGAAGCCCAGATCTAGCGTCAGGTACGGGAGCGTGGCGACGAGCACCGCGAAGACCAGGCCGTACACGATCCACAGGGACGGGCGGCGGATCTGCATCAGAAACTCGTAGCGCAGAGTGGCGGTCATTCTGGTTCACCTTCGAGGACGCGTTCGGGGTCGTGGAGCAGGAACCAGGCGGCGAGGACGAGCAGCAGGGCGGTGGCGAGCAGGGTCAGCCGATTGCCCGCCCAGCCTTCGGAGGCGGCGCCGCGGGTGGTGGCGAACAGGTAGAGCAGTCGGGACACGACGTTCTCCTGCAGAGGGCCGGCGACGACCTGTTCGAGCGTCCAGACGAAGGCGACCACCGAGCCGGCGGCGGCGCTGTTCCGGAGCGCTACGGCTGCGAGAAGTCCCAGGCCGCTCAGCCACAGCAGTGGGGAAAGCCAGACGAGTTGGCCGGCCGGCCCGCCGTACGCGGGGTTCCACCAGCCACTGGACGCGAGCGGCGCGGTGACGGCGAGGGCGCACAGGGCGCACCAGCCGATCGACACCGCCAGGCGGCGGAGCAGGACAGGGCGGTATCCGCCGGACAGGGTGAGCCGCAGCTCCACGGTCGGGTCGCGGCTCGGCAGCGAAGCCGCCGCCATTCCGGCCAGGAGTGGAAATCCGGCCTCCACCAGGATCATCAGGAACATCACCGTCCTCGCGTCGGGTGAGCCGAGCAACGGGTCGAACAAGATGAGGAGCACGATGAGGACGGCGAGAGCCGGGGGCCCCAGCAGCGCGGGGAGGCCTGCCAGCCGTACCTCGTGTGCCCAGAGAGCGATGGGCTTCACGACGGGTGAGTAGCGCGCGTCCGCCGGACGGGTTCACCGCCGCCCGCGAGAATGAGGGCGGCGACGGTGAGCACGACCGCGAGGCCGAAGGTGAGAGGGCCGTTCTCCCACCTCGTCGGCCCGTCGGCGATCCGCAGGTCGAGGTGGGCGAGGAGGGGCAGGCTCCACACCGCGAGCGTGACGCCGATCGCCGCTTCGGGATTCCACCAGACCGAGAACAGCAGGCTGAGAGCCGAGAGCAGCGCCATCGGGCCGAGCCATGCGACGACCAGGGTGGTCAGGCCGGCGGAGGTCGCGCCCGTCACGGTGAGCGCCGCCGAGGCGAGCAGGGTCAGGGCCAGGTCGTAGCCGAAGACCAGGGTGACCCGGGCGAGCAGGATGACCCGGGGCGAGGTCGGGGTGGCCGCGACGAGCTCGAAGGCCGGATCGTGCTCGGGACCGTACAGGCCCGCCACGCCGATCCCGGCGATCAGGGGAGCGGCCAGAGCCAGCAGGGTCTCGGCGATGTCGCCTCCGATCATGACGAACACCACGATCAGCGCCATGACCGCGAACGACGCCGTCCAGAGCGCCGGATGCAGCAACCGGGCCTCCATCACGAGCAGCGCCCAGGCCCGTCGCGGCGAAGACGCGGAGTGCGCCGCCACGTCGCCGAGGCCGCCGTCCAGGGCGGAGGAGAGTAGGGCTGCCCGCACGATCTCGGGTGGCGGAGGGGGCGGTGGCACACCCTCCCGGAGTCCATGGAGTTCAGGCCATTCGTTCATCGAGACACCCCCTCAGGGTCGCGCGCGCGTGATGAAGCCGGCTCTTCACCGTGCCGACCGGGATGCCGAGCACCTCGGCGATCTCCTGATGGCTCAGATCGTCGAGGAACGAGAGCACGACGACCTCCCGTTGCGCCATCGGCAACCGGGCCAGCGCCGCCTGCACCCGATCCCCGCCCACGGCCAGCTCCTCCGGCCCCGCCACGAGATCGGCCCGCTCGTACGGCTCGGCCGCCGGCGGAGGAGGTACGGCGCGCAGTCTGTTGTGGGCCTGCCTGCGAGCCACGCCGAACAGCCAGGTGCTCACGCTGGAGCGGCTCTGGAACGTGGCCGCCGAACGCCACACCGCCAGCAGCGTGTCCTGCAGGATCTCCTCGGCCGTGCCCCGGTCTCCGGCGAGCCGGTAGAGGAAGGCGAACAGCGGGCCGGCGTAGCGCTCGTACAGCTCGGCCAACGCGGTGGTCTCCCCGTCCGCGATCCGGGCGAGAACACGCGTGTCCTCCGTCCCGGCACGCGAACGGCGCTCAGCGTCACCGGGCCGGCACGGCGTCTCCTCGTCTCGCGGGCCCATCGGACGTAGGTAGCGCGGGGACCGGTCCGAGGTTCACCGGTGATACGGCTGATACGGCGAACCGGTGGACGCGTTAGACGGGAAGGGTCAGCGGGCCGCCGCCGAGGCGGTGCAGGACCTCGCTGTGCAGCGCGCCGTTGGTGCACACCAGGCTGCCGCCGTCGAGGCCGGGAACGCCTGACAGATCGGTCCAGACGCCGCCGGCCTCCTCGACGATCACGGTCAGCGCCGCCATGTCCCACGGGGACAGTTCGGGCTCGGCGGACACGTCGGCCGCGCCCTCGGCCACCAGCACGTGCGACCAGAAGTCGCCGTAGGCGCGGGTCCGCCAGCACGCGCGGGTCAGGTCCAGGAATGCGTCAAGCCGGCCGGCCTTCTCCCATTCTTCGAGGTCGGAGTAGGAGAAGGAGGCGTCCTCCAGCTTGCCGACCGAGGAGACGCGGCACCGGGTGGCTTTGGTGAGGCTGCGGCCGGCCCACGCGCCGCCGTCCCGGGCCGCCCACCACCGCCGGCCCAGCGCGGGGGCCGACACCACGCCGACCACCGCCCGCCCCTGGTCCATCAGGGCGATCAAGGTGGCCCAGACGGGGACTCCCCGCACGTAGTTCTTGGTGCCGTCGATGGGATCGATGATCCACGACCGCGCGCCGTACCCGGTGGTGCCGAACTCCTCTCCCACCACGGCGTCACGTGGCCGCGCGCGCCGGAGCGAGCCGCGGATCGCCTCCTCCACGGCCTCGTCGGCGTCGCTCACCGGAGTGAGGTCGGGCTTGGTCTCGACCCGCAGGTCGACCGCCTTGAACCGGCGCATCGTCAGATCGTCGGCGGCGTCCGCCATGACGTGCGCGAGGCGCAGATCGTCGCTATATCCCGTCACGGGGGGAAACGCTATCGCGTCGAGGGGTGGTCGCCGGGTGGCGGGGATTCAATCGGGATCGGGCTCGCCCTCACGGCTGGCGAGCAGGCGGCGCAGCGAGGCCAGCCGTACGGGATCGGCGTGGCCCTGGGCGACCCAGGCGTCCAGGGCGCACTCCGAGGTCAGATGGTTGCACCCCTTCGGGCACTCGACCGAGCCCTCCACCAGGTCGGGGAAGGCCAGCAACACGGTGTCGGCCGAGACGTGGGCCAGGCCGAAGCTGCGGATACCGGGCGTGTCGATGACCCAGCCGCCCGCGGGCAGCTCCAGCGCGACCGCCGAGGTCGAGGTGTGCCGGCCGCGCCCGGTGACCTGGTTGACGTGCGAGACCGCCCGGTCCGCCGCCGGCACCAGCGCGTTGACCAGGGTCGACTTGCCGACCCCCGAGTGGCCGACGAGCACGCTGATCCGGTCGGCGAGCCGCTCCCTGATCTCGTCGAGGTCGCCGCCCTTGTGCAGCACCACGTGCGAGACGCCGAGCGGCTCGTAGAGCGCGACCAGCTCGTCGGGCGGCGCCAGGTCGGACTTCGTCAGGCAGAGCAGCGCGTCGATCTCCGCGTCGAAGGCCGCGACCAGGATGCGGTCGATCATGCGGGGGCGCGGCGGCGGGTCGGCCAGCGCGGTCACGATCACGAGCTGGTCGGCGTTCGCGACCACCGGGCGCTCGATTCCGTCGGTGTCCTCGGTGTCGTCGGCGGAACGGCGGAGCATCGACGCGCGCGGTTCGACCCTGACGACGCGCGCCAGGGTGTCGGGCCGGCCGGTGACATCGCCGACGAGCATGACCCGGTCGCCCACCACGATGCCCTTGCGGCCGAGCTCCCGCGCCTTCATCGCGACGACGACCCGGCCGCTCATCTCCGCGCCGGACAGCCTGTCCTTCTTACGGCGCCGCCCGGTCTCGCCGGTGGCCTCGACCAGGCAGGTGTATCTGCCGCGGTCGACGGCCACCACGAAACCCTGGACCGCGTCCTCGTGGGCAGGACGAATCCGGGTACGCGGCCTGGATCCCTTTCCCGGCCGTACCCTGACGTCGTCCTCGTCGTACTCCCGCTTTCTCAGCGATCCATTCCCAGCATCTCCATCCACATGCCCGTGAACTCGGGCAGTGTCTTGGCGGTGGTCGCGATGTTCTCGACCTGGACATCGGGGACGGCCAGGCCGATCACCGCGCCGGCGGTGGCCATCCGGTGGTCGTCGTAGGTGTGGAACACCCCGCCGGTGAGCGGGCGTGGCCGGATCACCAGCCCGTCGTCGGTCTCACGGGCGTCGCCGCCCAGCCGGTTGATCTCGGTGGCCAGCGCGGCCAGCCGGTCGGTCTCGTGGCCGCGCAGGTGCGCGACGCCGCGCAGCGTGCTCGGCGAGTCGGCCAGCGCGGCGAGCGCGGCGATCGTCGGGGTCAGCTCGCCCACCTCGTGCAGATCGGCGTCGAGGCCGGTGATCCGGCCGGTGCCGGTGACCCGCAGCCCCTCGGGCGTGCGTGCCACGGCCGCGCCCATCTCGGCGAGCAGGTGGCGCAGGTGGTCGCCCGGCTGGGTGGTGTGCTCCGGCCAGCCGGGGATGGTGACCGTGCCGCCGGTGATCAGCGCGGCGGACAGGAAGGGGGCCGCGTTGGACAGGTCGGGCTCGACGGTCACGTCGGCGGCGGCGATCGGGCCGGGCTCCACCCGCCACACGTCGCGCTCGGAGTCGTCGACCCGGGCGCCGAGGAGGCGGAGCATCTGGACGGTCATCTCGATGTGCGGCATGGAGGGGACGGGTGGTCCCGCGTGCCGTACGGTGACGCCCTTGTCGAACCTCGGGGCGGCCAGCAGCAGGCCGGAGACGAGCTGTGAGGAGGCGGAGGCGTCGAGGGTGACCTCACCGCCCTGGATCGGGCCCCTGATGGTGAACGGCAGGGAGTCGCTGTCGATCCGCGCGCCCAGCAGGCGCAGCGCGCCCAGCAACGGGCCCATCGGGCGGGTGCGCGCGTGTGCGTCGCCGTCGAAGAACACCTCGCCGTCGGCCAGCGCGGCCATCGGCGGCACGAACCGCATCACGGTGCCCGCGAGCCCCACGTCGATGCGCGTCCCACCGCGGACCGGGCCGGGCGCGACCTGCCAGTCGACGCTCGACGCGCTCTCCCGGGAGGAGACCATTCCGGCTCCCAGCGCGCGCAGCGCCTGCGCCATCAGGTCGGCGTCGCGGCTGCGCAGCGCCCGCCGTACGACGCTGGGCCCGTCGGCGAGTGCGGCCAGCAGCAACGCGCGGTTGGTCATCGACTTGGAGCCGGGCAGTGTCACGGTCGCCGTGACGGGTTCGGTGGTGGTCGGTGCGGGCCATGAGGACATGGTCGAATTCTAAGGGACGCGGTCAGAGGAAGACGGCGGTGTCCAGGGTGAAGTCGATCGGGTCGGGGAGGTGGATCTCCTTGCCCATGGTGACGGTCGTCGAGGTGGTGTACTGGCCGTCCTTGGGAGCGCTGTAGACGGTGACGGAGGCGGGGTCGGCGATCGGGTCGACGACCAGGAAGACCGGGATGCGGCCGGTGGCGTAGATGCCGGGCTTCTCCTCGCGGTCGTCGCGGACGCTGCTCTCCGACACCACCTCGGCCACCATGATCAGCCCACTGACGAACAGCTCACGGCCGCCCCAGCGGGGTGCGTCGGGCGGCGCGACGACGAGGTCGGGCTCGTACGGGTCGCGCGAACCGTCCATGCACACGTCGAGCCCGGCGAAGGCGTCCCAGCCCCGCCTCTCGACGTGGTCGTAGAGCGTGCGAAGCAGACGGGCGGCGGCTCTCTGGTGCTCGGGGGTGCCGACGGGGCTCACGATCAACCTTCCGTTGATTATCTCGGCGCGCAGCTTGGTGCGGCCGACGAGGGAGTCGTAGATCTCGCGAAGAGTCGTCAACTCCTGCTCGCCCTGGGGGGAGGGGGTGGGTTCGGCGGTCGGGGCGGACTCCGGCTCGGGGGCCGAAGCGGAACGGGCGTGGGGGCGTCGAGAGGTGGTGACCATGATCCTGGTGTCCCTTCGTGTCCGCGCTGACACGCACAGTATTCCCCATGCGCATCGCACATGCGAGCGAGAAGGGGACGTGGCAGGGTGGGGGCCATGTGCGGGAGATACGCCTCTGCGCGGAAGAAGCACGACCTGCTGGAGGAGTTCCGGGTGGAGCTCGACGGGGCGCCGGAGCGTGAGCTGGGGGCCGACTACAACGTCGCGCCGACCAAGGACGTCTGGGCGGTGCTGAGCCGGGTGCCCAAGGAGGCCGAGCGCGGGGTGCGCCAGCTGCGGGTGGTGAAGTGGGGGCTGGTTCCGTCGTGGGCGAAGGACCCGTCGATCGGCTCGCGCATGATCAACGCGCGCGTCGAGACCGTCGCGGACAAGCCCGCCTACCGGCAGGCGTTCGCCAAACGGCGTTGCCTGCTGCCCGCCGACGGCTACTTCGAGTGGTATCCGGTGGACAAGAAGCGCAAGCAGCCCTACTTCATCCATCCGGCCGACGGCGGCGTGCTGGCCATGGCGGGGCTGTACGAGTTCTGGCGTGACAAGGGGCGCCCCGACGACGACCCGCTCGCCTGGCTGGTCACCTGCACGGTGATCACCACCACGGCCGAGGACGACCTGGGGAAGATCCACGACCGGATGCCGATGTTCATCGAGCGCGAGCGGTGGGACGAATGGCTCGACCCCACGCTCACCGCCCCTGACGACGCCCGTTCCCTGCTCGTCCCGGCGGCGCCCGGCCGGCTGGAGGCGTATCCGGTCTCCACGGCGGTCAACAACGTGCGCAACAACGGTCCGGAGTTGCTTGAGCCCCTGGAGCCCGCCGAGGAAAGCCCGCTCGGCTAGTTCTCCAACTGGTTGGCGAAAAGCCGGGCTCACATCGGTGTAAGACCATCGCCGAATGGGCATCCGGTGAGGAAAGCGGTTGCCTTCCGTAAGGGGGCGCCGCCTCATACCGCCAGCCCCCCGCGCACGACGGGAGATCCGGGGAATCCCGCCGCGAGGCCTTATCTCTTCCCGGAGGTGCGGATTCGTGGACGACACGACCGCGCGTATGCGCCTGCAGAGCATGCTCACCGAGCTTGACCGGTCGATCGCGGTGTTACGGGGCGACCCGGTCGCGATCAGAGACCGTTCGCAGGCGGACGGGGGCGCCGACCTCTTCGACGCCGACCGCGCCGAGGCCATGCTCGACGTCGCCACCCGGCAGCGCGCGGCCGTGCTCGACGCTCTCGTACGGCTCGACGCGGGCCGTTACGGGCACTGCGTCGACTGCGCCAAGCCGGTCCCCGACGGCCGCCTCGAGGCCCGTCCCGAGGCGAGCCGGTGCGTCAGCTGCCAGTCGAGGCGGGAACGCCGCCGCTGACCCGGGCCGCCGGGGTCAACCGGCTTTCCTGGCGCTGGCGACGAGGTGGATGCCCACCGTGTCGTCGTCGTCGGGATGGGCTTCGAGCTCGGTGCGGACCAGCCAGGTCATGGCCTGGGCGTCGGCGGCGAGGACGTGGTCGACCGTCGAGGGGGACAGGACCGTGCGCGGCCGTACCCATTCCACCTCCAGGCCCACTCCGGCGAGCAGTTCGCGGAGCTGGGCGCTGGTGAAGCAGCGGGTGATGCTGCCGTCGGGCCAGGGCACGAGCATGACCTCGCCGGTCTGGCGCAGGTGGGCCCAGTAGTTCTGCTCGGCCAGGATCGCCATGCCGAGGACGAGGGAGTCGACGCAGACCAGGGCGCGGCCGCCGGGGCGCAGCACCCGGGCCACGTCGCCGATCGCGGACTCCGCCATGAGCTCGACGGACAGCGCCCGCTCCTCGGCGACCACGGCGTCGACGCTCTCGTCGGGGAGGAAGCCGAGGTCGTCGGCCCGGATCTGCCGCACGCCGTCCGGGTCGCGCAGGGTGGCGCGCCCGGCCAGCCGAAAGTCGATGACTTCTATCACACGATGTCCGGACTTGGCGGCTTGTGCGGCCCACTGACCGCCGCCTCCAGAGAGGTCCAGCACGACGGACGGCCGGGCGGGGAGCCACCGGTCGAGTTGCTCGGCGGCGACCGCGCGATAAAAGTTCCAGTACGGCCCCAGGGTTCCTGTGCCGTTCAGTTCTTCGGCCGGAATGGGCAGCACACGCGGCTCCTGGCGTCGGGTATCCGGGGTTTGGGGCTACCTACCGGTACGTATTCTTTTTCCCCGCACCGGGTCGATCGTCACCTTCTATCTTGTGGGAACAGACGATCCTCCGCGGATGTTGCAGCACGACGACGCACGATCTACTCCCGAGAGGTTGTCCGAGCATGCAAGCGCTTCTCGAACCCGGCACCCGCCCCGGTCAGCGGTTGGATCCTGCCGAGCGGGTATCCTCCGCTGAGTACGGTATCCCGCTTCGGCCGGGCACCGGTGATCTTAAGGGGGTGGGTCCCGTCCCTGCGACAGGCGCGGAGACTCTGGAGCAGCGGAGCGCTAGGTTCGAGCGCGACGTAATGCCGTATCTGGACCAGCTGTACTCTGCCGCGCTCCGGATGACCCGGAACCCAGCGGATGCGGAGGATCTCCTACAGGAGACCTTCGCCAAGGCGTTCGCGTCCTTCCACCAGTTCCAGGAGGGCACGAACCTCAAGGCATGGCTCTACCGCATTCTCACCAACACCTTCATCAACACCTACCGCAAGAAGCAGCGGGAGCCCAAGCAGTCGGGCACCGAGGAGATCGAGGACTGGCAGCTCGCACGCGCCGAGTCCCACTCGTCGGCGGGTCTGAAGTCGGCGGAGATCGAGGCGCTCGACCGCCTGCCGGACAGCGATGTGAAGGACGCTCTCGCGGCGCTGCCCGAAGACTTCCGCATCGCGGTCTATCTCGCGGACGTCGAGGGCTTCCCGTACAAGGAGATCGCCGACATCATGGGCACGCCGATCGGCACCGTGATGTCCCGGCTCCACCGTGGCCGCCGGCAGTTGCGGACGCATCTGGAGGATTACGCGCGCGAGCGCGGGCTGGTCCCGGCGGAGGGGTCCTGATGAGCTGCGGCAACCACCACGACACCGACTGCCGAGAAGTGCTGGACAAGGTCTACACCTACCTCGACGGCGAGCTCGACGCGAACAACTGCCACGACATCCGCGTGCACCTCGACGAGTGCGGCCCGTGCCTGGCGGAGTACGGCCTGGAGGAGGCGGTCAAGAAACTGATCGCCAAACACTGCGGCTGCGAGTCGGTCCCGGCCGATCTGCGGGCCAAAGTCCTCACCAGAATCGACCAGGTACGCGCCGACCTCACCGAGTGATCTCCTAGGATCTCAGTATTCACGGAGACAGGGGGGCGCGGCGCATGAGAGTGCTGGTTACCGGTGGTGCCGGCTTCATCGGGTCGAACCTCGTCGACCGTCTGCTGGCCGGCGGCAACGAGGTCGCGGTGGTCGACGACATCTCCTCCGGCGACCGGGGCAACCTGGCGGAGGCGGCCCGCCACCCGCGCTTCAAGCTGCACGCCTTCGACATCCGCGATCCGGCGCTGATCGGCCTCGCCGCCGACTTCCGGCCCGAGGTCGTCTGCCATCTGGCGGCCCAGATCAGCGTGCGCAGGAGCGTGGCCGACCCGGTCCACGACGCACGGCTCAACGTCGAGGGCACCGCGTCGGTGCTGGAGGCGGCCCGCCAGGGCGGCGCACGGAAGATCGTCTTCGCCTCGTCGGTAGCGGTGTACGGCAGGCCCGAGGTCATTCCGGTCCCCGTCGACGCGGCCACCGACCCCCGCTCGCCGTACGCGGCCTCGAAGCTGAGCGCGGAGATCTACCTGTCGGCCTACCGCGCCCTGCACGGGATCGAGTACACCACGCTGGTGCTCTCCAACGTGTACGGCCCGCGGCAGTCGCCGGAGGGCGAGGCGGGCGTCGTCGCGATCTTCACTGACGGGCTGCTGTCGGGCACTCCGACCGTGTTGTACGGCGACGGCTCGCAGACTCGCGACTACATCTACGTGGACGACGTCGTGGACGGGTTCGTCCGTGCCTGCGGCGAGCTGGGCGACGGGCGCAGGTTCAACCTGGGCACCGGGGTGCAGACCACGGACCGGCGGCTGCACAGTCTGGTCGCGGAGGCGGTCGGGGCGTGCGACGAGCCCGAGCTCGCGCCCGCGCGCCTGGGCGACCTGCCCGCGATGGCCGTCGATCCGGGACCGGCCGCCGAGGCCCTGGGCTGGAGCCCGCGCACCGACCTGGCCGCGGGGCTCAAGGCCACCGCCGAGTGGGCCAGGGGCCGGCTCTCGATTCGGTAGCTTTCATCCGGTTTGGGGTGTCCGGGCAAGTGGCGTGCGGTGACGGCTTGATTACGCTTTGCTTGCGATTCGCGGAGTTGCCCACCTCAGCGGTGTCGGCTTCGGTAGCCTGAGGTGCGAAATCGACGTGGAGGCAGCACATGTTCAAGGGTATGGCCACCCGGCTGGTGGCAGCGTTGGTGCTGTTCGCCCCGGTGCTGGTGCTGGCGAGCGCGATGAGTGCGCCTTCCGGCCTCTCCTGGACGTGAGCGCGCGCCTGTAACACCGTAAGGTGGCCGCAATTGCGTGGACTGCCGTGGTTTGCCAAGGTTTATCTGGTTGCCGTGATCGGAGTGGCGTTCGGGCTCTTCGGCCACAGCGCCCTCGTGGGGGGCCGCTTCGATCGGCTGGAGTGGCCCACCCTTCTTGTGCTGGCGTTGTTGTTCCTGGTGTGCGAGTCGGTGCCCACCCTGCTCAACGTCAAGCAGGCGGCCATCTCCGTCAGCTTCTCCGCCGCCCTGGCCGCGGTGGTGCTCGTCGGCCCGGAGGGGGCCGCGCTGGTCGGCATGACCGCCGTCTTCAGCGTGCGGCCGGGGCTGCCGCTCACCAAGAGGCTGTTCAACGGCGCCCAGTTCGCCATCTGCGGGTACGCCGCGGGGTGGACGTTCGAGCTGCTCGGCGGGCGGCCCGGGGTGCCCGACGTCGACAGGTTCGACGAGCTGATCCTGCCCTTCGCGGGGGCGGCGGGCGTCTACGTGCCGCTCAACTTCGCGCTCATCGCGGTCATGCTGTCGCTGGCCGGGCAGGTCGACCGGGTGCCGGTGCGCGGGGTGGCCCAGCTGCTCGTCTCCTACCTGGGATACGCCACGTTCGGCCTGCTGATCGCCGGGTTGTGGGCGACCGTGCAGTCGATCTCCGCGGTGCTGGTGCTGCTGCCGCTGTTCGTGGCCCGCTGGGGATTCGGGCAGTATCTCGCCCAGCAGCGCTCCTACGACGCGACGATCGCCGCGCTGTGCCAGGCCGTGGAGACGAAGGACTACTACACGCGCGGCCACTGCACCCGGGTCTCGCTGGCCTCCACGATGATCGCCGAGGAGATCGGCATGGGGTCGGAGCGGACCCGCGCGATCCGCTACGCGGGGATGCTGCACGACGTGGGCAAGCTCGGCGTGCCGACCAAGGTCCTGCAGAAGGACGGCCCGCTCACCGAGGAGGAGTACGCCGCGATCCAGCTCCATCCGATGCGCGGCCTGGAGATCGTCAGAGGAATCGACTTCCTCGACGAGGCGTTCGCCGGGATCATGCACCACCACGAGAAACACGACGGCACCGGCTATCCCATGGGGCTGGCGGCCGAGGAGATACCGGAGTTCGCCCGGATCATCGCGGTGGCCGACGCCTTCGACTCGATCACCTCCGACCGCTCCTACCGCGGGGCCAGGCCGGTTCCGGTGGCGATCGACCAGCTGCGCAAGGGGGCGGGCACCCAGTTCGACCCGGAGATGGTGACCGCGTTCATCAAGGCGGTCGAGCGGGCGGGCTGGGAGGCCCCCGGCAAGGTGCCCGCGCCGCCGTCCGGTGAGGCGGAGCCCATCGTCAAGGACCACGACGACCCGACCATGCCCATCCAGGTGGTGTCCGAGCGATGACCCCCCCGATCCGGCCATGGCGGTCACTCGACTCCGGGCAGCTCCTGCTGATCTGCATGGCGGGACTGGTCACGGTCGCCGGGGTCGCGCACACCGCCGCGGCCGGGCTGCTCGACCCGCCGATCGCGGTCGGGTTCGGCGCGCTCATCGCGACGGGCGAGCTGGCCCGGCTGACCATGCCGGGCAACCGCGAGGTCGCGCCGATCGGCACGGCCGCCGCGCTCGGCTACACGCTGCTGCTCGACATGGGAGGCCGCCAGGTCGAGCACCCCGCCCTCCAGGTCGTCGCCGTGCTCGCGGTGGGCATGCTCGCCGGGGCGTTGCCGCACCTGGCGGTGGGCCGCCCGCCGCGACTCGACGCGATGGCCCGCCGGCTGCTCACCGGGGCGCTGCTCGCCTTCGCCTTCCGGCCGCTCGCCGGGCCGCTCTTCGACCTGACCATGGGCCCGAGTATGACCTGGTCGCCCGCGCTCGGCGTGATGGCCGCGATGATCGTGCTGGCGCTGCTCACCGACATCGTGGTGGCCGCGATGCTCCGTGCCGACCAGGTCCGCGCGGCGCTGGCGGTCGCGATCCACGACGAACTGCGGATGGCCGCGCCGCTGAGCGCGGCGGTGGCCGCGTCCGGCATGCTCCTCGCCCTCGCGGCCCACAGCATGGACATGGCGGCCCTGCTCGTCTTCGCCGCGCCGCTGCTGGTCACCCAGGTCGCCTTCCGCAAGTACGCCGGGATCAGGGCGACCTATCTGCAGACCGTCCGGGCGCTGTCCCGGGTCACCGAGGTGGGCGGCTACGTCGAGCCCGGCCACTCGCGCAGGGTCAGCGTCCTCGCCGTGGCGGTCGGCAGGGAGCTGGGCATGGCCGAGTCGGAACTGCTGGAGCTGGAGTACGCGGCGCTGATGCACGACATCGGCCAGCTCTCCCTGAGCGACCCGATCCCCGGCGGGGCGACCGTCCTCACCGACAGGGACCAGGCCCGCCGGATCGCCGAGCTGGGCGCCGAGGTGATCAGGCAGACGGGCGTGCTCGGCACGGTCGCCGAAGTGGTCCGCCGCCAGTGCGAGCCCTGCGCCGACTCCCCGCCCATGGCCAGCCGGATCATCAAGGCGGCCAACGACTACGACGACCTGGTGGGCGGCTCCACCGACCGCGACCGCGCCGGCGCCGCCCTGGAACGCCTGCGCCTCGGCGTCACGGTGGAGTACGACCCCGAGGTGGTCGAGGCGATGTCGCACCTGGTGGATCGCCTCGCTCCGCTCAACCGCCTCTGACCTCCCGTTCGGCGGTCGTGAGGATCAAGTGCCCGCAAGGGTGGAGCGGGGGGCTCCGACTCTGTAGGGTTTCCACAGATCCAGAAGCTGGGAACGGTGCTAATTGGGGGAAAGGCTCGTCTGAGCACCTGTCCCAGGGTGGGAGCGTTCAGTCGCTACCGTCAACCGCTGAGGGAGAACACATAGTGTTCGAGTCCGTTCTCGTGGCGAATCGGGGTGAGATCGCGCGGCGGGTCATCCGGACTGTTCGGCGGATGGGCGTTCGGGCGATCGCCGTCTACTCCGAGGCCGATGCCGACCTGCCGTACGTGCGCGAGGCCGATGAGGCGGTCCTGATCGGGCCGGCCAATCCCGCGCAGAGCTATCTCGACGTGGCCAAGGTCATGGAGGCCGCGCGGAGCACCGGGGCGCGGGCCGTCCACCCCGGATACGGCTTCCTCGCGGAGAACGCCGGGTTCGCCCGTGCCGTGACCGCGGCCGGCATGACGTGGATCGGCCCGTCGCCGGAGGCCATGGAGCAGATGGGCGACAAGATCAACGCCCGTAACCTGATGGAGAAGGCGGGTGTGCCCGTCGCGGCGGGCAACCGGGAGCCGGTCACCGACATCGAGCAGGCGCTGATCGCCGCCGCCGAGGTCGGCTACCCGGTCATGGTGAAGACCACGGGCGGTGGCGGCGGCATCGGGATGGGCGTCGCCCGCGATGACGCGGGGCTCGCCAAGGCGTTCGACGCGGCGGCGCGCGCGGCCGCCAGGTTCGGCGGCGAGGTCGCCATCCTGCTAGAGCGTTACATCGAGCGGGCCAGGCATGTCGAGGTGCAGATCCTCGGGCTGGCCGACGGCCGGGTCCTCGCGCTGGGCGAGCGTGACTGCTCGGTGCAGCGCCGGCACCAGAAGGTCGTCGAGGAGTCGCCCTCCCCGGGCATCACCCCCGAACTGCGTGAACGCATGCTCGCGGCGGCCGTCAGAGCGGGTGAGGCGGTCGGTTATCGCGGCGCCGGCACCGTGGAGTGCCTGGTCGACGCGGAACAGCAGGACTTCGTCTTCCTGGAGATGAACACCAGGCTCCAGGTGGAGCACCCGGTGACCGAGCTGGTCACCGGCTTCGACCTGGTCGAGGCCCAGCTGCTGGTGGCGGCGGGGGAGCCGGTCGGCCCGGTGGCGGCGCCCCGGGGCCACGCCATCGAGATGCGCGTCTACGCGGAGGACCCCAAGCGTTTCTTCCCCGGCCCCGGCAAGATCGAGGTCTGGCGCGAGCCGTCCGGCGAGGGGGTGCGCGTCGACTCCGGCTACGAGGCGGGCACCACGGTCACGCCGTTCTACGACCCGCTCATGGCCAAGCTCTGCGTGTACGGCGAGACCCGTGCACAGGCGCTGGAACGTGCGCGGCTGGCGGTGGCGTCGTTCACGGTCGAAGGGCCGAAGAACAACCTGCCGTTCTGCGCGGAGCTGCTCGACCGGCCCGAGTTCGAGAGCGGCGACTACGACACCGGCCTGGTTTCGCGGATGCGCTGAGCCGGGCCTGGTTCACGAGCGGTGACCGGCGCCGCGGAGGCGACGGCGGTGACCGCGACACCCCTCCGGTGTCGCGGGCGAGCGGGACTTTGATGATTGCGATGGGAGTGGCAGATGGCTGAGGTACGCGCGGAGATGGTGGCCAACGTGTGGAAGGTCGTCGCCGCCGAGGGCGACGTCGTCGACGAGGGCGACACGCTGGTCATCCTGGAGTCGATGAAGATGGAGATCCCGGTGCTGGCCGAGGATCCCGGAGTGATCGCGCAGCTCAAGGTGGCCGAGGGCGACGTGGTCCAGGAGGGCGACCTGATCGCCGTCATCGAGTGACTCAGCGGCCCCGCCGGTTGAGGAACCGCTCGCGATCGACGACCGCCCGCTCGATGGTGCCGGTGCCCACCAGCGTGTTGTCCTTGTCGCGGGCGGTGAAACCGAAGACCAGCCGCCTGCCGTCGACCTTGGTCAGCTCGGCCGTCACCTCGATGTGCGTGCCGATCGGGCTGGCCGCCAGGTGCTCCAGCTCGACGCGGGTGCCGACGGTGGTCTGACCCGGAGCGAGATGGTCCTGCACGGCACTCACGGTCACCGACTCGGCGACGGCGAGCAGGCGGGGGGTGGCCAGCACGGGCACGTCGCCGCTGCCGATCTTCGCGGCGGTGTCCTCGCGCTCGACCATGATGAGTACGTGTCCGCGCAGACCTGGAGCGAGCGTCATGGTGGCCAGTTTAAGGTCGGTTACTGTGAGCGAGTACCGCGACCACCGCGACCACTGCGGGGTCCCGCTGGCGGAGGGGAGCACGCGGCCTGCCGGCCGTACGTTCGATGGAGCCGCCACGCTGCTGCCCCGCCCGCCGGCCCGGGATGGTCGTGCAGGTCACACCCCCAGGATGGGCGGCAAGCTGCGTGGAACACGGGATCCGAGTAGGCTAGCGGCGCCTTACCCTTTATCACCCTCTGGGCGCATCGACCCCCCATCGGGTGTCGAGGAGCGCACGTGCACACAGGGTTTCGTGACCTCGGTGTTATCTCCCCGCGATACTAATCCGCTTTGTTGGAGAACTCTGGGGTGGGAGAGGTTGAACGCGACAAGGGGGTAGCGGGGGAATCATGGTGGCCCAAGGGACGACGCTGGCGGGGCGATATCGCCTGGACGTCCGCATCGGCGCGGGCGGCATGGGCGAGGTATGGCGTGGCGAGGATGTCGTCCTCGCCCGCACGGTGGCCGTCAAGGTGCTGTTGCCCGGCCGTACCGATGATCCGGGGTTCGTGACGCGTTTCCGCGGCGAGGCCCGGGCGATGGCGACGATCAACCATCCAGGTGTCGTCGACGTCTACGACTACGGTGTGGACCAGGTGCCGGGCGCGGGGGCGCAGGTCTACCTGGTGATGAAGTTCGTCGACGGCGAGCCGCTGGACCGGCTCCTCACCCGGTTGGGGCGCATCTCGCCCGAGTCGGCGATGGAGCTGATCTCGCAGGCCGCCTCGGCGCTGCACGCGGTGCACGCGCAAGGAATCGTGCATCGCGACATCAAGCCGGGCAACCTGCTGGTGCGGGCGGACGGCACGCTGGTGCTGACCGACTTCGGCATCGCCCGCTCGGACGCGGCGAGCAGGCTGACCGACGTGGGCATGGTGCTGGGCACCGCCGCCTACTGCGCGCCCGAGCAGGCGGAGGGCGCCCCGGTGACGCCGGCGGTCGACATCTACGCGCTCGGCGTGGTGGCGTACGAGTGCGTCGCGGGCCAGCGGCCGTTCGACGGTGACACACCGGTGACGATCGCGCTCAAGCACATCAGGGAGGAGCCGCCGCCGCTTCCCGCGGACGTGCCGCTGGGCGTGCGCCGCCTGGTGGAGCGGGCCCTGTCGAAGGATCCGGCCCGCCGGTTCCCCGACGCGGCGGCGATGAGCCTGGCCGCGCAGCAGGCGGCCCACGGCGAGGCTCCGGACGCTTACGGCACGGGGCCGCCAGGCGGCTTTCTCACGCCTCTGGAGTCCCACACCCCCCAGCGGCCCCAAGAAGACGCCTACGGCACGCCTACGGGCGCTTACGGACCGCCCACGGGCAACTACTCGCAGCCGACGGATTCCTATCCGCCCCCGACCGGTCCCTACCGGGAGACGTCGTCCCCCGCTGGCCGTCCGCCGGGGCCGGGTGACCCGCATGGTCTCGACACCGTGTCAGGTCCTTCGCGCGGACGCAAGAAGGCGCCCGGCAGGAGCAGGGCCGGGGTGCTGAGCGCGGTCGCCGTGGCCGCCGTGCTGTGCGTCGGCGGCGCGGCCGTCGCCCTGGCCGACTTCGGCGAGCCCGAGCCGACGACCAACGTGGGCGCCGAGGGTGACGGCAAGCCGAACACCGAGGTCACCAGGGAGCTCGAAACCCCGAAGACCTCCCGGCCGCCCCGGCAGACGCCGAAGGCCACAAAGGTCCAGGTCCCGGTGGAGCCGGAGCCGCCGACCCCGTCGCCCACGCCCACCCGCAGGCAGTCCAAGACGCCGACTCCGACGCCGACCCCCACGCCCACTCCGACCCCGACTCCCACGCCCGCCGTGAAGAAGGCGGTTCCGCCGGTGCTCGGCCTCAACCTGGGCCAGGCCCGCTCGGTGCTGTCCCGGGCCGGTTTCCAGGTCGAAACCCATGTGAGCGGTGATCTTGAGCCCAAGGACTGCTACCTCGTCGTGCAGCAGGACCCGGGTGACGGCGTGAAACTGGAGCTGAAGAAGACCGTCTCCATCGTGGTCGACCCGGAGGCGGGCTGCGCCTCGGCCGACCCGTCGCCCACGCCCTCGTTGTCGTACAAACCCCCGTCGTCCAAACCCGCCTGAGGTGTGCGCTCCCGATCGGGGAGCGCACGGCTCAGATCCCCGTCGTGTTCCTGGGGTAGGCGACCGACGGGTCGGTGGCGATGTTGACCATGTAGGGGATGCCCGAGTCGAAGGCCCGGCGCAGCGCCGGGCCGATCTCGTCCGGTGACGTGACCAGCTCGCCGCCGCCGCCGAGCGCGGTCACCACCTGGTCGTAGCGGCACTGCGGCTGCAGCTCCGCGGCCACGTCGTAGCCGTAGATCAGCTGCATGGGGTGCTTCTCCAGCCCCCAGATGCCGTTGTTGCCGCAGATCATCACGACCGGCAGCCGGTGCCTGACCAGGGTGTCGACGTCCATCAGCGAGAAGCCCGCCGCGCCGTCGCCGAGCAGCAGCACCACCTGGGAGGACGGCCGGGCGAGCCGGGCGGCGATGGAGTATCCGAGGCCGGTGCCGAGGCAGCCGTAGGGGCCCGGGTCGAGCCAGCAGCCGGGCTGCTTCGGCTCGATGTACTTGCCCGCGTAGGAGACGAAGTCGCCGCCGTCGCCGATCACCACCGCGTCGTCGGCGAGGAGCCGGTTCAGTTCGCCGTAGATGCGCATCGGGTGGATCGGGTCGCCGCCCGCCTGGAGCAGCTCGGCGTCGCCGGTGACCGCGGCGGCGGCGGTCTCGGCCAGCCTGGTCACCCAGGGCGCGTACGCCTTGGGGGAGACGCCGGCGGTGCCGCACGCCGCGCTGAGGCTCCAGAACAGCAGGGAGAGGTCGCCGGCCGCGGTGCCCGCCGTACCGACGTGCGTGGCGAGCTGGGACGGGGCGTCGGCGAGGTGCACGACCTTGGCCAGCGGGGCGCCCTCCTTGCCGCCGAACCAGCCGTAGCCGAGGCGGAAGTCGAGCGGGGTGCCGGCGACGATCACCAGGTCGGCCTGGCCGAACGCGACGCTCCTGGCCCGGGTGACCAGCAGTTCGTGACCGGCGGGCAGGATGCCGCGGCCCTGGCCGTTGGGGACGACGGGCAGCCGCCACTCCTCGGCGAAGTCGCGGGCGGCCTCCTCGGCGCGGTCCATCCACACGTCGGAGCCGAGCACGAGCACCGGGCGCTCGGCCTCGGCGATCAGCTTGGCGATCGCGGCGACCGAGGTGGGGTCGGGTTCGAGCGGCGACGGGGTGAGCGTCTCCACCTTGTGCACGGGCGCCGGGGCGAACAGGTGGTCCATGTAGAAGTCGAGGAACACCGGGCCGCGGTGCGGGGCGATGGCGGTGCGGAAGGCGCTCTCGACGTCCTGCCCGACGTTCTCGGCGGACCCGGCGGTGAAGGAGAGCTTGCTGATCGTGTCGAACAGCGGCGGATGGTCCATCTCCTGCAACGCGCCGGAACCCCAGCGGGACTGCGGCGCGCGCCCTCCCATGATCACTACGGGGGAGCCGTTGGCGTGGGCGGTCGCGACCCCGCTGACGCCGTTGGTGATGCCGGGGCCCGCGGTCAGCACGGCCAGTCCGGGTTTTCTCGTCAGCCGTGCGGTCGCCTCGGCGGCGAAGACCGCGCTCTGCTCGTGTCGCACGTCCAGGATCGGCATCTTCTCGTGGACCGCACCGTCGTAGAGCGGGAACACGTGTCCGCCCGACAGGGTGAACATGGTGTCGATGCCATAGGCCTTGGAGACGGCGACGGCGATGTCACCTGCGTGCTTGGAAGACTCCATGCGGCGAACCTACCAGTCGGTCACATAGGGGGACAGGGCTCTTCGTGGGCCTCCTCATGCCCCGTTCTCCCCCCTGCCACACCTCTACGGCTGGGGCACCGACCAGCCCTTCTCGTGGAAGAGCGGGGCGTGTTCCGCGTTGACGAACAGGCGGTCCTCGGGGTGCGGGATGCGGAAGTAGCTCTGCGCGTGCAGCAACTCGTTCGCATTGTCGGACAGATCCAGCACGTAGCGGTCCGGGGCCCGCCGTTGCGCGAGGAAACGCAGCTCGAAGGGCTGCAGCTTGAGCGGCACCGCGCTCCACAGCCCGGAACCCGCCGCCCGCGCGTCCCGTACGGCCCGCCGCGCCCGGCCCAGGGCTCCCGTCTCGCCCAGTTCGCGCCCGCTGCCGGGAGCGGGTACGGCGGCGGCCACGGTGCCCTCCTGGCGGACGAAGGGATCGACGTTGGGCCAGATGAAGTAGGGCATGACGTGACCCGCCGCGAGGAGGCGCTCGTTGTAGGCCGGTGGCCGGGGCGGCACCTTCTGATCCCGGTTGACGTAGCTGAGCATCCTGCCGTACCGGTCGAGGATCTCGTGGGCGAACGCCAGCCTGATCTTGAAGGTCTCGGGGGTCAGGCCCTGTTCTGCGATGTCATCCGTGATCATCTTCCGGAGCGCCAGGGTGGAGTGGCCGCCGTGCTCCGCGTGGTTGGGCGCGGTCGTCGCGTCCAGCCGTGTCAGCAGCTCGGTGCGCAGGGCGGCGCGGAGCGTGAGGGGCGCGTAGCCCGCCGCGAACGGGTCGGCGAGGAAGGCGGTCCACGCCGGATGGCTGATCTTGACGAATCCCTTCGGCTGATCGGGAAGCGTCGGGTTGGCGGGCAGCTGGAAACTGACCTCGGGCGCGTCCACGCCGAGCAGGCGCACGCCGAGGTTGCCGTCGGCGGCGACGTTGATCGTGTCGCCGTCGTGCACGACGGTGCTGACCGGCTGCGGAACCCCCTTGGTCCGCGCCAGCAGGGCGTGACCCACGGTGATGCCGGGCACGGGTTGTTCGATCGCCTTGGCCATGTCTCACATCATGAGCACGGCCTGGCGATCTGTCATGGTCTGGACCCGTGATTAGAGCGTGCCGGATAGTGCCTTGGTCGGCATTTTAAGGTCGGCGCTCAAGGCCGGCGAGCAGCCCGAGGTCCTCACCGCAGCCGGAGGCTCTCCCGGAACTCCGCGGCGTCGAACCTCCCCCCGAGCGAACTGCTCAGCCCCGCCCGCGCCACCCGCGCGAAGTCGTCCCGGCCCAGGCGACCGGCTCCTTCGGGAAGCACCCCGGCCAGCGGACGCGCGGCGAGCATCTCCAGATCCGCCACATTGGACTCCTCCGCCAGCCCGGGCCCGCCGTCCTCATCCCCGGGCCCGCGGCCCTCGCCCCCTGGTCCGTCGTCGCCCCCGGGCCTGCCGTCGTCACCCCCGGGTCCGCTGTCCTCGCCCCCGGGACGTGCGGGCCGGTCGTCCAGCGGGGCACCGAGCCAGGCGGACCCGTCGTAATGGCGGGCATCCTGGCCGCCGACCGGCCAGGAGCCGATCACCACGCCGGCGGGTTCGAGGCCGCGGTTGGCCATCGCCTCCAGCGTAAGCGCGGTGTGGTTGAGCGTGCCGAGGCCGGCCCTGGCCACCACCAGGACCGGCGCCGCCAGCATCCGTGCCAGGTCCGCGATCGTGCCGCCGTCCTCGTCGAACCGGACCAGCAGCCCGCCCGCGCCTTCGACGATCACCAGCCGGTGGGTCTCCGCCAGTTCCCGGATCCGCTCGGCCGCCTCGGTCAGCGACACCGGCGGCACCCCCGCCCTGCGCGCCGCCGCGGCCGGCGACAGCGGATCGGGAAACCGGGCCAACTCGAACGTCGTCGTCACACCGGCCAGCCGGATCACCTCGTCGAGATCCCCCGCCTCGCCCGGAGCCACCCCCGTCTGCGCGGGCTTCACCACCGCCACCGACACCTGCCGCTCCAGCGCCAGCACCGCCACCGCCGCGGTGACCACCGTCTTCCCCACACCGGTATCGGTCCCCGACACCACCAGAACGCTCATTCCCCCGAGCGTAGGGGCTCGCTCCCGCCCATCACGGCGCGCCACGTTTCCACTAGGCGCCGTACGTGGCGGGGGCCTGTGGGGTCAACGCTTCTCAGGCGGAGGTGGCCGCGCGCCGCATCGGCAGGCCCGCCCATTCCCTTCGCTTCAAAACCGTGATCGTCCTCCGGTTCGAACTGTGACCGTCATTCGGGCACTACCGTGATCGTCGTTCGGTTCGAGGCCGCAGCACGGGTGTGAACCAGAGAACTCCGTCAACGGCCGGGTCGTTACGGCGCCGCGGCACAGCCGCTGGCGTGCTGTGGACCCACGGACGTCGGCTACCGGCGGTGGTTGGCGTCAACCTGGCCTGCCGTACGACATCTGTATCCGTATGGGTCGTTACGGCGCCGCGGCACAGCCGCTGGCGTGCTGTGGACCCACGGACGTCGGCTACCGGCGGTGGTTGGCGTCAACCTGGCCTGCCGTACGACATCTGTATCCGTATGGGTCGTCACGGCGCCGCGGCACAGCCGCTGGCGTGCTGTGGACCCCGCGGACGCCGGCTACAGGCGGCGGTCGGCGTCAACTGGGCTTGCCGTACGACATCCGCAGGCTCACGGTCGGTGCAGCCGGGTGATGAATTTGTAGCGGTCGCCGCGGTAGAGGGATTGGGCCCATTCGACCGGGTTGCCGTCCGCGTCGAAGGCGTGGCGGGTCAGCAGCAGCATGGGGAGGCCGACGTCGACGCCCAGGACCTGGGCGTCGTACGGTGTCGCCAGCACGGTCTCGATGATCTCCTCGGCGTCGGTCAGCCGCACGCTGTAGGCGTTGTGCAGGGTCTCGTACAGCGAGGAGTGTCCTTCGAGCTCCCGGCGCAGGCGGGGGAAGCGCCGCGCCGACAGGTGGGTCGTGTCGATGGACATCGGCTCCCCGTTGGCCAGCCGCAGCCGGTGGATGCGCAGGATGCGGCCCCCGGGGTTGATGCCGAGGCGGCGGGCGAGGGTCTCCTCGGCGGTCGTGTAGCTGATGTCGAGGATCTTGGTATCGGGTTCGAGGCCGACGGTGCGCAGGTCGCCGGTGTAGGACGTGAGCTGGAGGACCTGGGCGACCTTGGGCTGCGCGACGAAGGTGCCCTTGCCCTGGATGCGCACGAGCCGGCCTTCGACGACCAGCTCGGTGAGCGCCTGGCGGACGGTGGTGCGCGAGGTCTCGAAGCGCACGGCGAGCGCGCGTTCGGGCGGGAGAGCGCTGCCGGGCGGCAGGCTCTTCGTCAGCTCCAGCAGGCTCCGTTTGACGTCGTAGTATTTCGGAACCCGAGGGGGATCTTCTGTCACGCGTTCACCTTCGTCTCGGCCACGGCGGTGAGCGCGACTCTGATCACCGCGAGATCATCGGAACTCAGATTGGCCCGCGCGGTCAACCGCAGGCAAGAGCGACCTGCGGGGACGGAGGGCGGGCGGAAGCATCCGACGCGCACCCCGTGCTCCGCACAGGTCGCGGCCCCCCCGAGAGCGAGATGCGGGGGGCCGAGCACGACGGGGACGACCGCTCCCGCCGGTTCGCCGGTCTCAAGGCCAAGAGCGGTGGCCACGGCGGCCAGCTCCCTGGCCCTGCTCCTGACACGTTCCGGCAGCTCGGGCTGGCTACGCAGGATATCCACCGCGGCGAGTGCCGACGCCACGCAGGCTGGGGCGAGCCCCGTGTCGAAGATGAACGCGCGACCGGTGTCCACAAGGGTGTCCACGAGCTCCGGCGCGGCGAGAACGGCTCCGCCCTGGGAGCCCAGCGACTTGGAGAGTGTGAGCGTTCTCACAACGGTGGGCTCGGCGGCGAGGCCGGCGGCGTGGACCGCGCCCTGCCCACGGGGGCCGATCACGCCGATCGCGTGCGCCTCGTCCACGATGAGCAGCGCGCCCTGCCGCAGCGTCGCCTCGTGCAGGGCCGCGAGGGGCGCGAGGTCGCCGTCCACGGAGAACACCGCGTCGGTCACCACCACGGCGTGCTCCTCACTGCGGTCGGCCAGCGCCTTCTCGACGGCCTCGACGTCCTTGTGCGGGGTGACCACCACCCGGGAGCGCGACAGACGGCAGGCGTCCACGATCGAGGCGTGGTTGCCCGCCTCGGAGACCACCAGGGCGTCCTTGCCGAAGGTCGCGACGGCCGCGAGGTTGGCCAGGTAACCGGAGGAGAAGACCAGGGCGCCCGGCGCCTCGGTGAACGCGCACAGCGCGTCTTCCAGTTCGGCGTGCAGCCGGGTCGAGCCGGTGACCAGCCGGGAGCCGGTCGAGCCGGTGCCCCAGCGGTGGACGGCGTCGGCGGCGGCCCTGGCCAGCCGCGCGTCCCTGGCCAGCCCCAGGTAGTCGTTCGAGGCGAGGTCGATGAGGCCGTCGTCGTCGGGGGTGCGGGGGCGGAGCAGGCGCTTGAGTCCCGCTTCCGCGCGGGCGGCGGCGGCGGCGCGGAACCTGGCCAGGGGGTCTGTCGAACTGGGCTGCATACCGGGCATCTTCGCAAGTGCGGTGCGTGAAGTCCGCAGAAGGGTCGGCGAATCGTGTGCGCCGGTTTGTTCGGCGGGCCCTTGAGCACGCATGATGCACAGGTGCCGACACTCAGCGACCTGGCGGTCAGCCACACGGAACTCGATGCCACGGACCTCGACTGGATGCATTCCCTGGTCTCCGACTGGCAACTGCTTGCCGATCTCTCCTTCGCCGACCTGATCCTCTGGGTGCCGGTGCGCGAGGGAACCGGCTGGATCGCCGTCTCGCAGATGCGGCCGACCACCGGCCCGACCGTCTACCACCACGACGTGGTCGGCTCGGTCGTGGCCAAGGACGAGCGCCCGCTGATCGACACGGCGTGGAACGAGCGGCGCATCTGCCGGGAGGGCGATCCCGACTGGTCGAGCGGGGTGCCGGTGCGCGAGGAGACGATCCCGGTACGGCGTCCGGCCGACACCCCCTCGGGCCGTTTCCTCGGCGTGATCCAGCGCTCGACGAACCTCTCCTCGGCCCGCACGCCGTCCCGGCTGGAGCTGACCTACCTGCAGAGCGCCTCCGACCTGGCCCAGATGGTGGCCGAGGGCCGGTTCCCGTTCTCGGGGGAGGAGCCGATCCTGGTCCGTTCTCCCCGGGTGGGAGACGGGTTGCTGCGGCTCGACCGGGCGGGGCGGGTCACCTATGCCTCGCCCAACGCGCTGTCGGCCTACCGGCGGCTGGGGCTGAACGCCGATCTGGTCGGGGCCGAGCTGGGGAAGGTCACGGCCGCGCTCTGCTACGGCGACGAGCCGGTGGACGAGTCGCTGATGATCGTGGCGAGCGGCCGGGCGCCGAGGGAGACCGAGGTGGAGTCGGGTGGCACGATCGTCCAGCTCAGGGCCATTCCGCTGATCGTCGGCGGCGGGCGGATCGGCGCTCTCGTGCTGATCAGGGACGTCACGGAGCTGCGCCGCCGCGAGCGGGAGCTGATGACCAAGGACGCCACGATCAGGGAGATCCACCACCGGGTGAAGAACAATCTGCAGACCGTCGCGGCGCTGCTCAGGTTGCAGGCCAGGCGGTTGCAGGTACCGGAGGGGCGGGAGGCGCTGGAGGAGGCGGTACGGCGGGTCGGTTCGATCGCCATCGTGCACGAGACGCTGTCGCACGCGCCCGAGGAATTCGTCGACTTCGACGACATCGCCGATCGGGTGATCGCGATGACGGGCGAGGTGTCCTCGGCGGAGGTCCCGATGACCAAGCCCCGGCGAACGGGGACCTTCGGGGTGTTGCCGGCGGCGATCGCCACTCCGCTGGCGATGGTGCTCACCGAGCTGCTGCAGAACGCGGTGCAGCACGGCTTCGCCTATCGGAGCGGGAAACTCCAGGTGATCGTGTCACGTGGCCAGGAGCGGCTCGACGTGCTCGTCTCCGACGACGGGAAGGGACTGCCCGAGGATTTCGATCTGGAGTCCTCGACAAGTCTCGGCCTGCAGATCGTCCGCACGCTCGTCGTGGGGGAACTCTCCGGGCGGCTCACCGTTGAGCCGCGCCAGGGAGGTGGCACCGAGGTCAGTCTGGTCGTGCCGTTGCCCGCACCCCAGTGATCATCCCCAGGGGGCATCCTGGGGACGTGATGGGTGCTCAGACGTTGGCGCGGGCACGGGCGCGGGCGCTGCGACGCTTCAGGGCGCGACGCTCGTCCTCGCTCAGGCCGCCCCAGACGCCGGCGTCCTGCCCCGACTCCAGGGCCCACTTCAGGCACGATTCGTTGACCGTACACTGACGGCAGACCTGCTTGGCTTCTTCGATCTGCGACAGAGCGGGCCCGGTGTTGCCGATCGGGAAGAACAGCTCGGGGTCCACGTCACGGCAGGCAGCGCGGTGGCGCCAGTCCATGCGTTCCACTCCTTCGTAAGGTGGAGCCTTCGTAAGCTCCGTGGCGGGGTACTTTGTGAAGAGTTTCACTAGCTCACGCGAACAGTTCCCGGGTCAGGTTCGGCTCGGGGATCCGTTCGGAGATCGCCGGGGAGCCTTGTCAGCGGGGTGCCGCCTCAAAGGTCCTACGTTCCGACGTCAATCCTGAGATTGTCAGCCACGCTCTGTGCACGCAAGGGGTTTGGCCGGAACTTTTGGGCCTTATGGATGTCGGATGCGTCACACTATGACCGAATGTAACCGACTAGACCAGAACTTGTAACGCATTCGGGATAGAGCGGAAGGTCACCCGCTCGCGTTCTCCCAGGTAGTCGCCATCCAGCTGGAACGCCGCAGGTCGGGTCGCCGTCAGCGTGAATTCCGCCTCGTCATGGAGCTGGACCAGGTCCCTGCCGCTCGGCAGCGTCTCCCGATCGCCCAGGATCTGGGGGATGACGTGCAGCATCGCCGGGAGTCCCATCCGCTGCAGACCGAGCAGATCGAGGCCCGTCTCGAAGCCCGCCCACGGGGTCGGATGGACGGGCCGGTTGCCGATATAGCTCCAGGGTGTGGTATTGGACACGATCGCCATGTAGACGTGCGGAGCCTTCGGGATGCCCGGGCCCTCGATGGTCATCGCCGCCTGGCGACGGTCGGTCATGAAGAAGTGGCGCACGGCCGTCGCGACGTAGCGGCCGGGTGTGGCCCGGAGCCCCGCTCCCCGAAGCCCTTCCACCGCCCGGATGACCTCCGCGTCGTACCCCATCCCAGAGCAGAAGGTGAAATAACGGCTTTCGCCCTCCCACAGCGCCTGCCCCAACCCCACGACCCGTCTGCGCCCCTCCCGCAACGCCTCCAGCGCCGCCCCGGTGGCCTCCACCGGCTCGTTGGGCAGCCCGAGAGCCCGTGCGAACACGTTCGCGCTGCCGCCGGGAATCACGATCAGCCCCGGCCGCCCCGCCGCCCCGCTCTCGGCGACGTCGAGCGGGGCCAGCAAGCCGTTCACGGTCTCGTTGATGGTCCCGTCCCCGCCCAGCACGGCCACCAGGTCGAAGCCCTTCGCGTGCGCCGTCGCCGCCAGCGCCGCCGCGTGCCCCCGATACGCCGTCTCCTCCACCACGAGATCGACGGCCGCCCCCAGCGCCCGGATCAACACATCCCGCGTACGGTAATTCGTCGTCGTCGCCTTGGGGTTGACCAGCAACATGCCACGCATCCCGCCAGCGTAACCCCCGCCCCGCGGCGACGGGCGGCGAACGTACGGCACAGCCGACCCGGCGCCCGGCGCCGTAGCCGCCGGGGGTCCGCGGACCCATGGCACTCCAGCGGTTGTGGCCGGCCGCCGCGACACCGACCCGCCGGCCATCCCCGTTGGTTCACACCCACCGGCTCACACGTATCGGCTCGCCCTTATCGGCCGGCACCCGGGCACCTCGTGCCTCGTGCTGCCTCGTGCCTCCTGATGGCCGGGCGGCCTCAGCGGGACGACCTCAGCCGCTCCTGGGCGAACGAGCGGATTTCGGCGTTCTCCGCGGCGGCGGCATGCTCCAGCGGGTTCGTGTCGCCCCCGGCGAGGTTCGCCGCGGCTGCGGCGGCGAACAGGCGGGTGGTCAGGTCGTCGCCTTCGAGGCGTGCGATGACCTCGC
>NZ_JAKNTW010000055.1 GCF_022213955.1 Dolomitihabitans soli
CTCCTCTACCAAGGACGCAACCCCAACTCCGGCGGCGACTACGGCCTCCTCCCCTACCGGCCAGGCCTGCTGACACTCCAACGCTGACGGCGTGACACAGATCCGGCTCGAAGGTTCCCGACGTTCACCACAAACGCGTACGCCCATCGGGTGAGCGCCGCGATCAGGACCGGGTGGAGCCGGAGCGGCGGGCTCGGCGCAAGACCGAGCCCGCCCGGGTCACGCGGAGAGCCCAGATCATCCTGCTGATCGTCGAAGCCATCGGATTCAACGGCCGGCGCTGGTTCCGCTCCTGAACCTCCCCCGGCATCACCGCCATCGGCACCATCGGGTCCTGCAACGGCGGAAGCAACCAACGCTGGACCAGGGGCTGATTCCACCGAGTGAACCGCCCGGAACGGTCGGCGCCCTGGGCGGGTTCTTCACCCGGTCGATCCGAAGCCGGTCCGCGGGAAGCTCACCCGGACCGCCTCGACGTGGAAGGCCGTCGAACCGTTTCCCGGCGCTGGGTCTGGACGACGACAACGTTCACCGAGTTCTAGGCGTCCCGGCATCGAAGGCGGCTGATCCTCGTGAGTCCTCCAGGATGTCCTGTGCGAGGAGGGCCGGTGACGGTAACGCTCACATCCTTAGTCAACCGGGTTGGACAGAGCGTCTGGGGCGGGACGCTCGAGTCGAGTGTTTTTGTTAGCGCTCACATGAGTTCATCGAGACCTGTCCTCTGCCCGGCGGGCTTGGTTGTGGGTAGTGCGGCAGAGTAGACACGAAGCGAGGAAGGCCTGTCAAGAATCGAGTGGTTCTTGCGTTCCGGGCGTTTGTTCGGCGAGCGGGTCTCATCTGCTTTCACCCAAGAGCGTTCGCTCTTCCCGAGAGCGCGGCGCGGTGAAACTTTCACCCGTGACCGTCCTGCGGCGGTCGGGCGGCACCTCGCACTCTCCTCCCGAGCAGAGCGGTCATCGGCGCACGTGGGCTTCTGCCAGCCACTGCCAGCGACCGGCGCGACGGCGGCGCCGCGCCCGCGCTACCAGCGCAATCTGCTCACGGGGAATCAATCGGTCGGCGAGAAGATGCGCTGCTGGATCTCCCTGCGGTAGTCGTCCAGCGTGTTGTCGATGTGTGTCGCCGCGGCCTGGGCCGCCGCTTCCGGGTCGCCGACGCGGATGGCCTGGTAGATGGCGTCGTGTTCCTCAACGGCCTTGGCCGCGTGCCCGCCTACCGAGCCGCGCAGTCCGATGAGGTTGGACTGGGCCTGCAGCCGGCGGGCCTCTCGCACCGCTATCTGCAGGAACATGTTGTGCGAGGCTGTCGCGATGGCGGTGTGGAACGCGTCATCGCCCTCGTTGAACAGATCCTCGCGTCCGGTGTCGAATCCGTAGCGGCACACCCCTGCCGACTTCTCGATGTCTCCCAGTTCCGCCGGGGTGGCGCGGCGGGCGGCCAGCCGGCTGGTCTCCATCTCCTGGGCCCGGCGGAACTCGAAGAGCATGTAGATGTGGTCCAGGTCGGTGGGCAGGAAGAAGGAGGCCCAGCGTCCGGTGCCGAGCATCCCCTCGTCGTCGGCCACGTAGAGACCGCGCCCCTTCTGGGCGCGTACCCGGCCGAGCGCCGAGAGTATCTTCACCGCCTCGCGCACGACGGTTCGGCTCGTGCCCAGTTGCCGGGCCAGTTCGTTCTCGGTGGGCATACGGTCGCCGGGCCGCAGGCGCAACCGACTGATCAACTCCAGCACCTGCTCCGCGGCCACCTCGTAGCCCGGCCGGTATGGGCCTTTCGCACGCGGAGTATCGATCACGCTGCCCGTTCTCCCTCCCTGCCACCACCTCCTCAAGAGTACGACCAACTGAGGCCCGGATCGGTATCAATCCTTCCCGCCCGCCCCGGCATTGAATGCTATACATCTGACGCGCTACCAAATTCTTGAACCGGGCGGGTGGAAGGGGAAGGCCATCTAGCTGTACTTATGCTGGGAAGAGCTCCCACTCTGGCAAGGACCTCCTTGTGAGGAGTCAGAAATAAGTGGGCTTAAGGTCTTGACGCGCCTCAGCGTGAGGAACGTAATTAGTAGCTAAGTCTCCGGGACATCTCCTGTCGGAGGTCTCCTCGGCTGGACCGCATCTGGAGTGGGGCACTCCGCGGCGGTCGTGCATCGTGGCCTGACCGCCGCGACTCTCGCAGTCCCTCAGATCACACCCCCCTCGCGGTGCCACTCGCCGGACACCGCGGTATGTCTGGAGAATCACGTGAGCGATCGGACTCAGCCACGCGGAAGCGACCGATGCCGGGGCGACCGGCTGTCGGCGCTGAGCGTGGGACGGTACTCGCCGTGCTCGCCGGCCGTGCCACCGCCATGAGGGCGGCTTCAAGCAGGCCACGCGGATCAACGGCGGCAAACCGATGGCGTAGGCGGACTTCACCAGGCAGCTCGCGGCTGAGCCGTACCGGCCGAAGCCACCGGAGATAGGGACGGACATCGTCGTCCACGACGGTGACGCCGACGGTTCCGGCCGCCTCGAACCAGGGCGCGGCCGTACGGCGGCGCCGGCAAGAACCGGCCAGACGTGGTGTTCGGCGCGGAAACCAACGAAACGGCGTTGAGCCGCCACCCGGCCGGCTGAGGCTCCCACCCCCCAATGAAGGAGAACCCAGTGGTGTACCCATCCAGACGTGTCGACATTCGAACCGCAGAGGGAGTCGCGTGATGTCGAAGCGCAGATCCATCTTCGGAGTGATCGCGGTCGCGGCACTTCTCGTCGTGTCCATGGGTCACGCGGCGCTGAGCAACAGCCTCGGCGGAACCACCTCGTCCACGGGTGCCGGCGCCCTGGCGCCGACCGCCGGGTGCGGCAAGGCCCCGACGCTGGTGAGCGGTACGCATTCGATTCAGAGCGGCGGCAAGAATCGCTCCTTCATCCTGCGAACCCCCGACAACTACAACAACAACACGCCCTACCGGTTGATCTTCGCGTTCCACTGGCGGGGCGGCACCGCCAACGAAATCGACTCGGGCGGCACCAGCGGGTACCCCTGGTCCTTCTACGGCCTGCGGCAGATGTCGAACAACGGCGCGATCTTCGTCGCGCCCCAGGGCATCGGCAACGGCTGGGCCAATTCCGGCGGCGAGGACGTGACCCTCGTCGACGACCTGATCAGGCGGATCGAGGCGGACCTGTGCGTCGACACCGCGCAGCGCTTCGCTCTGGGCTTCAGCTACGGCGGCGGCATGAGTTACTCGCTCGCGTGCAGCAGGGCGACGGTCTTCCGTGCGGTCGCGGTCTACGCCGGCGCGCAGCTCAGCGGGTGCAGCGACGGCTCTCAGCCCATCGCGTACATGGGACTCCACGGCATCGGGGACTCGGTGCTCAACATCTCCCAGGGACGGTCGCTGCGTGACAGGTTCGTCAGGAACAACGGCTGTACCGCCCAGAACCCGCCCGAGCCGGGGTCGGGCAGCAGGACGCACATAACCACCACCTACTCGGGGTGCCGGGCCGGGTATCCGGTCGTGTGGGCCGCCTTCGACAACGGTCACATGCCCGGCCCAGTGGATGGGACCTACACGGAGAGCGGCATCACGACCTGGACCAAGGGAGAGGTGTGGAGGTTCTTCACGCAGTTCGGGACCACGCCCGAGCCCACTCCGACGCCGACGCCGACGACGGGGGCGGGTGCGATCCGGGGTGTGGGCTCGGGCAGGTGCCTCGATGTGAGCGGCGTCTCGCAGGCCAATGGCGCCCAGGTGCAGATCTGGGACTGCAACGGCCAGAACAACCAGCAGTGGGCATCGACCGGTGCGACTGAGCTGCGGGTCTACGGCAACAAGTGCCTGGACGTGAGCAACCAGAGCACCGCCGACGGCGCCCCGGTGCAGATCTGGGACTGCAACGGCCAGAACAACCAGAAGTGGCGGGTCAACTCCGACGGCACCATCACCGCCATCGGCGCGAACAAGTGCCTGGACGTACCCAACAGCGCCACGGCCAACGGCACCAAACTCGCCATCTGGTCCTGCCACGGCGGAAGCAACCAGCGCTGGACCAGGGGCTGATCCCTTTCCGGACCTCTGAGGCACCTTCAGGATCCCTCGCCGGGGAAAGCGACCGTCCCGGCGGGGGATCTCCTCCCACGGCAGGGCCACCTTCCCATGCTTACCCGCCCCAGAAGGTCAGCACGTCATCCGCACCCGGACGGCTGCGCCCTGGGTGTGCCACCCGGGCCGTGAGGCCGCGCGCTCGACGCGACGGCGGCACGAGGACCGGAGCCGCACCCGCCGGACCAGCTCCGATGGGACGTTCCGCCGAGCGCCCCCCACACATAAGGAAGTCCCATGTTTGGATTCTCGTACCCCGCGATGCGGAGGCTGGTGTTGGCCGGAGCCGCCGCGATGGGATTGACCGCCGCGGCCGCTCTGGTGGCGCCGGTCTCCCCCGCCCTGGCGGCCACCACGACTTTGTACGCCTCCCCTGCCGGTACCGGAACCAGTTGCTCCGCCGCTCAGCCGTGCTCGTTGCCCGCCGCGCAGACCGCGGTGCGGGCGCTCACCGGCGCGATGTCCGGTGACATCGTCGTGGAGCTGGCCGACGGGGTGTACCGGCTCTCCGCGCCGCTCCGGCTGACCGCCGCCGACTCCGGCAACAACGGCTACACCGTCAAATGGCAGGCCGCCGCAGGCGCCCGCCCCGTCGTCAGTGGCGCCAGGGCGGTCACCGGCTGGTCGCTCACCGACTCCGGGAAGAACATCTGGCAGGCCAACGTCGGCGCCGGGAGCGACACCCGGCAGCTCTACGTCAACGGCGCCATCGCGACGCGCGCACGTACCACCGTGAACCGGTCGGACTTCACCGCGAACAGCAGTGGCCTCGCCTTCACCAACGGAGCCCTGAACTATCTGAACACCCTCGCCAACAAGAACCGGGTCGAGATGGAGAGCGTCGGCTCGTTCACCGACCGGTACGTGACGGTGCAGAACATCAGCGGGAACTTCATCACGATGCAGCAGCCCGGCTGGAGCAACAACAACTTCGGGTACGACACCTTCACCAGCCCGCACCGGGCGGGTCCGCTCTATCTGGCCAACGCGTACGAGTTCCTCGACGCGCCGGGCGAGTGGCACATCAATCCCGGGACCGGTGTGCTGTCCTACATCCCGCTCGCCGGGCAGAACATGAGCAACGTCAGCGTGGAGCTGCCGGTGCTGCAGTCCCTGGTGAACGTCGGGGGCACCTACGACGCGCCCGCGCACCACATCACGTTCACCGGGATCACGTTCACCGGCACGACCTGGATGGGGCCCAGCAGCAACCAGGGCTACGTGGACCAGCAGACCGGCTCCTACATCGCGGGCAACTGGAGTTGGCCGAGCTTCACCTCCTGCCACAACGGCTGCCCGCAGTTCGAGGCCGCCCGGCCGAACTGGTACCAGATGCCCGCCGCCGTGCAGGTGTCCGCCGCCAACAACATCACCTTCAGCGACTCGCAGTTCGTCAACCTGGGTCAGACGGCCGTGGGCATCGGCAACGACGCCAACGGTCACACCAGCGGTGTCGGCCTGGGCGCGAGCAACATCACCGTCACCCGGTCCGAGATCGCCCGCAACTCGGCCGGCGGCATCGTGGTCGGCGGCGTGCGCGCCGACGCTCATCACCCCGGCGACCAGCGGATGGTCAACCGGAACATCACCGTCAGCAACAACCGCCTCCACGACCTCGGCGTGGAGTACCGGGGCATTGTCTCGGTCCTGACCACCTACGTCAACACCGCCACCATCTCCAACAACGAGGTCTACAACATGCCGTACACCGGTATGTCGATCGGGTACGGCTGGGGGGCCAACGACGCCGGCGGCAGTGAACACTACGCCGGCCGCGGCCTGTACAACTACCAGCCGCGGTACACCACGCCCACCACCGCGTCCAACAACCGGCTCACCGGTAACTACGTGCACGACGTCATGCAACAGATGAACGACGGCGGATGCATCTACACGTTGTCGGCGAACCCGAACGGATTGATCAGCGACAACTACTGCCTGCGGACCAACGGCTACTTCGGCATCTACTTCGACGAGGGCTCCCGCTACTACACCGCCCGCAACAACGTCTTCTCCTCCACCGGCACCTGGGCCACCGCCAACTACTGGTTCGCCGAGAACATGGGGAACTTCACCGTCACCAACAACTGGTCGACCAACAACAGCACCAACGTGACCAACGGCGACCGCGGCAACGTCGTCAACGGCAACGTCACGGTCACCAACGGCAACTGGCCGTCGGGCGCCCAGGCCGTGATGGCGTCCGCCGGGCCCCAGGGGGGCGGCAGCCAGCAGAACGTGCAGGTCGTCGGGGCCCAGTCGGGCCGCTGCGTCGACGTCAGCAACAGCAGCACCGCCAACGGAGCCCAGGCTCAAATCTGGGACTGCGGCGCCGGCGCCAACCAGCGCTGGACCCCCACCTCGGGCAAGCAGCTGATGGTGTACGGGAACAAGTGCCTGGACGCCTACGGTCAGGGAACCGGCAACGGCACCCAGGTGGTGATCTGGGACTGCAACGGGCAGGCGAACCAGCAGTGGAACGTCAACGCCAACGGCACCATCACGGGGGTGCAGTCGGGACTGTGCCTGGACGTGCCCAATGGCGCCACCGCCAACGGCGCCAAGCTCAACCTCTGGGCCTGCAACGGCGGCGCCAACCAGCGCTGGAGCCTGCGTAGCTGATCCAGCCATCTCATGCCTTCGCCGGGGCGGCCCACCGTCCCGGCGTAGGCCATCACCTGGACGTTCCGGCCGCGGAAGGCCGGGGCGGGCACAGACGGTCCCGGACGAACCACTGGTCCGGGACCGTCCGGGGGGACGTCGTCGCAGGAACGCGGTGCCGGGCATCCCCATTCCGCCGACACCACCGACACGAAGGAGAGCACCGCATGAGCACGCCGGGCGGCATCGACGACCTCCTGTGGCACCTGGAACGTGAAGGCCTCATCCTTCATCTCGGCATCGGTGACGCCACCGTGTGGTTCGCCGCCGAATTCCGCGAGCACATGATCGCCGAACGGCTGGCGATGCTGCCCGACGAGCCCTGGGTGAGCGTCGCCACGGCCGCCGCGGTGCTCAACGTTCCGCACTCCCACGTCATCGCCGAAGTTCACGCCGCCACCCTGGCCGGCCACGACAGCGGCCGGCAGGTCCAGGTGCGGCGCGAGGCCCTGGTGCGGCGCATCACCACCCTGGGCCTGCCCCATCCGGCTCCCTCCACCGAGCCCTCGAACCTCCCCGACAGCCCTGCGCGGGGGAACGCGTGTCCATAGCCGTCGGCATCACCGAGAGCGCTCCCGTGCCGCCGCGCTCGGGGAGCTTTCCTGCGCTCTCACGCCTGCCCTATCCGCTGCCGCCGGCGGCCGAGGCCGTCGATCTCGAGTTCGACCACGTCGCCCGCGCGCGGGTACGCCTCCGGGTCCATGCCGAGGGCGCCTCCCGCGTGGTTCACAGGCATGTCCATCGGGCCGAGCCTGACGGACGCCGCGTCCTGGTCGAGCGAGGTCGGCGCTCAACGCTCCAGGCGCACGGGGTCGTCCGGCCCGCCGCGGCGGACGAGCCAGGCGTCGGTGATGTGATTGAACATCGCCTCGGCGGCGCCGCCGGGGTCGTGGGCGGCGATGCGCTCGTAAATGCGGCGATGGCCGAGATTGGACGCCACGCACAGGGCCGGCTGGGGCTGGCCCATGTAGCGGGCGGTGTTGATGACCTGGCTTTCCAGGGCCCGCACCACGCCACGGGCGATACGGTTCCCGGACGTCTGCATGATCGTGTCATGGAAGGCGCGGTCGTGCTCGGCGTACGTGACATGGTCGTCCACGAGCTCGTCCATCCGATCCACCAGCGCACGCAGCCGGTCGATGGTGTCCTGATCCGCGAGGCGAGCGGCGAAGTTCGCCATGTCGGACTCCAGCACGCGCCGTGTGACGACGAGGTCGTCAAGGATCGCCAGGCTCTCATCCTCGGCGATAGTCGCCGCGAGGACGAGCTCGTCGAGCATGTCCCACATCGTCGGCGGGGTGACTATGGTGCCGCTGCCCTGGCGAACCTGCACCAGCCCCTTCTCCTGAAGGATCTTCACCGCTTCGCGGATGACGGTCCGGCTCACCGAGAAGGCATTGCAAAGCGCGGGTTCGGCGGGCAACGGCGTGCCGGAGGGGTGCACTCCCCGAACGATGCGCTCCACCAGTTCCGCCGTCACCGCCCTGGCGAGGTTGGCTGGCCGTCGCACCCACGCCGGGGATACGACGCTCGGCGGCGACTCCTGCGATGTCGTCATATCTCCTCCGGTGCCGCAAGCCGCGCCACATTCAACGTGAGTATATGTCACACGTATTGACGTCACACGTCATACGAATTACGTTTCGCCTCAAAAGCAGCGGCCGGGTGAGCCGGCCGTCCTCTGGAGAGTGAACAGCAATGAAGCAGCGAACACTGTGGTCGGCCATCCTGGTAGCGGGGCTGGCCTTGGCCGGCTGCGGAAGCGCCACACGGCCCGCATCGTCGCCGGGAGATTCCAGCAAGGTCACGAAGCTCGTGGTCTGGGACTGGAAATCCGGTGACGCGGCTGCGGCCTCCTACGTCCGTAAGGCGAAGGAGGACTTCGCCAAGAAGCATCCTGGTGTCACGGTCGAGTTCGTGGCCCAGCCGTTCGACCAGTACTACACCCTGCTGGGCGCGGCCATCCAGTCCAGCACGGGACCCGATGTCATGCTCTTCAACGGAGGTGGCCAGATCCGCGACCGCGTCGACGCGCTCCTTCCGCTCGACCAGTACGTGGCCGAGGACGAGCAGCGCCTGGCGGGCTGGGACGCGTTCAGCAAGGACGGCAAGATCTACGCCGCGCCGGTGACGTTGCAGGGCCATCCGATCTACTACAACAAGACGCTGTACGAGAAGTCGGGACTCGACCCGGCGAGCCCCGCCACGACATGGGACGAGTTCATCGACGACTGCGCCACCATCAAGAAGGCGACCGGGGTCAGGTGCTTCGCGCTCGGCAACAAGGAAGGCGCCGGCATCCAGTTCTTCCTCTCGGGCCTCGGCTCGGGCATCCTGACGCCGCAGGAGTACGACGACTGGATCGCCGGGAAGCGCGCCTGGACCTCTCCCAACGTGAAGCGGGTCTTCAAGCTGTGGAAGGAGGCCGGCGACTCGGGGCTGAACAACGACGGGGCCAACTCGACGGCGATGTTCAACGATGCCTTCGCCATCTTCAACTCCGGTAAGGCCGCCCACATCATCGGCCTGATGTCGGACATCGGGCACTGGAAGGACTTCAGCGAGTTCCTGGGAGCCGACAAGGTCGGCGTCATGCGCGCCCCGGTCGTCACCACCGGGGTCAGACCGACTCTTCCGTACGACGGTGGCATCGGCTACGCGGTCGCGAAGTGGGCGAAGGACCCGAAGCTGGCCGCCGACCTGGTGCGGTCGCTGACCACGACCGACGCCCTGACCTCCTTCTACTCCGACGCCGGCGCGATCGCGTCCGACACCACGATCGACGTGTCGCAGGGCCCAGCGGCCGTCGGCACGATCGTGTCCGAGATCAAGGGTGGTAAGCCCGCCCTGCATGTCGCATTGTCCTCGAAGACTCTGGATCTGATGGGCAGGCTGTCCCAGCAGCTTCTGAGCGGATCGGCGACCGTTGACGAGGCGGTGGAGCAACTGGCCGCCTCCGATCGGGAGAGCTGATCGCGTGGCGATCCGAGATACGTCACCATTGGCCCGCCCGGCCGACTCCGGGCGGGCCGGCGGAGGAGAGATCAGGCGGCGGGCACGCCACGGTGGCACCGGGACCATTTCCCGCACGTTGCGTTCCGAGCGCCTCGCGCCTTTCGTTCTGGTGGCTCCGGCCGTACTGATCATCGTGGCGCTGCGGTTGTGGCCGCTGCTCCTGGGCGTCAACTTCTCCTTCACGGGCGACGGCGAGCGCAACGGGACGATGGTCGGCCTCGACAACTACCTGGACCTGTTCCAGGACCCGTTGTTCCGCGGCGCGCTGCGCAACGTCGGACTGCTGGTGCTGCTGCTTCCCGTGGCGGTGGCCATCCCGGGCCTGCTCGCGACGTTCATCTATCTGCGCGTACCCGGACACCGGGTCTTCCGCAGCGTCTACTTCTTTCCGGCCGTGCTCTCGCCGGTGATCGTCGGTGCGATCTTCAACCTCATGCTCGCCTTCGACGGCCCGCTGAACACCGTTCTCGCGGGGATCGGCGTCGGCCCGATCGACTGGCTCGGCGACCCTGATGTCGCCATGTTCGCGGTTGTCGGCGTGCAGATCTGGGCGACGTTCGGGATGGCCCTGGTGGTGTTCCTCGCCGGCTTCGCCACCCTGGACTCCGCGCTCCTGGACGCGGCCCGGGTGGACGGCGCGTCGCTTCCCCAGATCATCTGGCACGTGATCATCCCAAGCCTGACCCGCACGATTCAGTTCGTCTTCGTGACCACCATGATCGGGATGCTGACGTCCATGTTCGGCCTGCTGTACGTCATGACCAGCGGTGGTCCGGAGGGGTCCACCTACCTGCCGGAGTACTACATCTGGATCCAGCAGGGTCAGATGAACCGCCCCGCGCTCGCCTCGGCGGCGTCGACGATCCTCTTCGTCATCATGCTCGTGGTGGGGCTCCTGCAGATCAGCGTGCTCCGCCGCGCCGGGAGGGAGGACTGATGCCCGGCAGCCGTCTGAGCAAGTGGGTGGTCGCCGTTCCGATGGCGCTCCTCGCGCTGGCGACGATCTACCCTCTCGTGTTCACCGCCAACGTCGCCATGAAGACCCGGCGTGACTACGTCCTCGACCGGTTCTCCCCGACGACTTCCCTGCACTGGGACAACATCGTCACCGCGTGGACCAGCGTCGGCATGGCACGCTACTTCGCCAACTCGGTCATCGTGGTGACGATCTCGGTGGTCGTCCTGCTGCTCCTCGGATCGATGGCGGGCTTCGCGCTGAGCCAGTTGCGGTTTCGCGGTTCCAAGGCGCTTTTCCTGGGCTGTCTCGCGGCACTGTTCATCCCGTTTCAGGTGATCATGGTGCCGCTCGCACGGGTCATGGCGGATAGCGGCCTCATCGACACCTACCCGGGACTGATCCTGGCGTACGTCGCACAGTTCCTCCCGTTCACGATCTTCCTGATGACGAGTTACTACAAGACCATTCCGCCGGAAATAGTCGACGCGGCGAGAATCGACGGGAACACGACGTACGGCGTCTACCGGCGGATCATGCTGCCGATGGGCACTCCGGCCCTCCTGTCGGTCGGCATTCTCAATGCCCTGTTCTGCTGGAACGACGTGCTCATCTCCCTGCTGATGATGCCGTCGGCCGACCACCGCACCCTCATGGTCGGGGTCACCGCGCTGCGTGGACAGTACTCCGACGACATCCCCACCTTCGCCTCCGGGGTTCTCATCGCCGCCGTCCCCGTGTTAATGATCTATCTCTTTCTCCAGCGCCAGATCGCCGACGGCGTCACCGCCGGCTCCACGAAGGGCTGACATGCGGATTTCGGGGTATCGCACGTTGACGACGGTCCAGGAATGGGACCGTCCGGTCGGTGACGCCAACGGCGTCTACGCCGATGGGGTCGTTCCGGTGTCGATCATCATGGTGGACACCGACGAGGGGATCACCGGTGTCGGCATCGGGCCGCACGTGGAGCTCGACAGCGTCTTCGCCGCCATCGAGGGTGAGGATCCGCGCGGCGTGACGGCGCTGTACGACCGCATGCTGCGGCAGACCTTCAAGGCGGGCCACGCGGGCGCGGTGTTCGGGACGATCGGCGCGCTCGACACCGCCCTGTGGGACATCAAGGCCAAGGCGGCCGGTGAACCGCTCTGGCGTCTGCTGGGCGGGCGTGACAGGCGCGTTCCCGCCTACGCCTCGGGCCTGGACATCGGCCTGACCGACGACGAACTCGTCTCGGTGTACGAGGTCTACGCCCAGCACGGTCTACGGGCGGCCAAGATCAAGGGCGGCCTCGACATCGAGCGGGACCGACACCGCCTGACTCTGGTCCAGGAGGTCCTGACCGAGGCCGGGCACGGAAGGCGGCCGGGCCTGATGCTCGACGCGAACGAAGCCTGGTCGCGCAAGCAGGCGATCCGGCACGTCTGCGAGCTTGAGCGCACCCTGGATCTCAGCTGGATCGAGGAGCCCGTCCGGCGGTGGGACGCCGAGGGCCTGGCCGTCGTCGGCCGTGGGATCCGCGCGTCGGTCGCCACCGGGGAGAACCTCACCGGGCTTGAGCAGTATCGTCCGCTGCTGGCCGCGGGGGCCGTCGACATCGTCCAGACGGCCGCGGTCTGGGGAGTCACGCACTTTCTGCGGGTGTCCGTCCTGGCTCACGCCCACGATCTGCCGGTCAGCCCGATCGGCAACATCCCGGTCGCCCTGCTGCACGCCGCGACGTCGGTGCCGAATCACATGGCCAGCGAGCTGCAGGATCTGCAGCCGCCGCTCGGGGTGTCCGTCGACCTGTGCGTCGAGGACGGCGCGTTCCTCCTCGGGGACTCGCCCGGCCTAGGCCTCACGATCGACGAGGACGTCATCAGAGGGCTCACCCGCCGGCCGGGCACCCTGACGGCCGACGGTCCCGGCGTTCGGCCGGAACAGGCCGGCCGGCGGCTGCTGGCGGTGGCCGATCACGGTCGCGTCGCACAGCAGCGCCGGCTCAGCCCCTTGGTTGTGAACCTGCGCGATCGAACGCCGAGGTGACTCCCACCGTTCGACACCGACCGTCCATGTCTTCTCCTCTACCTGATCCAGACCGTCCTCACCCTGGCCGGCGTGCCCGCCCAGAGGATCCAGGTTCTCAACGGCGCCATCATCCTGTCCCGCCTCACCAAAGGAAAGCCCAGGAATAACCCGCCTCAGATACCCCTTTCCGTTCCTCCGCCGCGGCACCCCCAAGTGCCACACCCCCTACCGATTGGAACGACCATGTCCGACGAGCACCACCTGACACGAAGGCGACTGATCCAGATCGGAACAGCCGGAGCCGGCGCTCTGCTGTTACCGCCGCAATGGACGGCGGTCGCGCGGGCCGCGTCGGCGCCCCCTCCGGAGGTGAGCGCCGCCAACGATCTGGCGCTGTGGTACGACGAGAGCGCCGGCACGGACTGGCTGCGCGCCCTTCCGATCGGCAACGGCCGCCTGGGCGCCATGGTGTTCGGCAACGTCGACACCGAACGGCTGCAGCTCAACGAGGACACCGTCTGGGCCGGTGGACCGTACGACCAGAGCAATCCCAGGGGCGCGGCGGCGCTGGGGCAGATCCGGCAGTTGGTCTTCCAGAACCAGTGGAGCCAGGCCCAGACCCTGGTCGACCAGAACATGCTCGGGAGCCCCGCGGGCCAGCTGGCCTACCAGACCGTCGGCAACCTGCGGCTCAGCTTCGGCAGTGCCGCCGGGGTCTCGGAGTACAACCGCTACCTGGACCTGACCACGGCCACCACGACGGTGTCGTACCTGCAGAACGGCGTGCGATACCAGCGCGAGACGTTCGCGAGCGCGCCGGACCAGGTGATCGTCATGCGCCTGACCGCTGACAGGCCCGGCTCGATCACGTTCTCCGCGACCTTCGACAGCCCCCAGCGGACCACGCGATCCAGCCCGGACGGCGCGACGGTGGCGCTCGACGGCGTCTCGGGCGACATGGAGGGCAAGACCGGCGCGGTCCGGTTCCTCGGACTGGCCCGGGCCGTCGTCGAAGGCGGCACCGTCAGCAGCTCCGGCGGCACGCTGCGGGTGACGTCCGCGACCAGCGTGACGGTGCTGATCTCCATCGGCTCCAGCTACCGCAACTTCCGCGACGTCGGCGGCGACTACCAGGGCATCGCGCGGCAGCATCTCAACGCCGCCGTCGCCGGGACCTACGCCGACCTGCGCGCCCGGCACGTCGCCGACTACCAACGGCTGTTCGGGCGCACGACGCTCGACCTCGGCCGCACCGCGGCGGCCGACCAGCCGACCGACGTGCGGATCGCGCAGCACGCGAGCACCAACGACCCGCAGTTCTCGGTGCTGCTGTTCCAGTTCGGCCGATACCTGCTGATCTCCTCCTCCCGGCCCGGTACCCAGCCGGCCAACCTGCAGGGCATCTGGAACGACTCGCTGGCGCCGTCCTGGGACTCGAAATACACCATCAACGCCAACCTGCCGATGAACTACTGGCCGGCCGACACGACGAACCTGTCGGAGTGCTTCGAGCCGGTGTTCAAAATGATCAACGATCTCACGGTCAGCGGCGCCCGCACGGCCCAGGTCCAGTACAACGCCGGCGGCTGGGTGACCCACCACAACACCGACGCGTGGCGGGGAACGTCGGTCGTCGACGGCGCGCTCTGGGGCATGTGGCAGACCGGCGGCGCGTGGCTGGCCACCCTGATCTGGGAGCACTACACCTTCACCGGCGACATCGAGTTCCTCCGGCAGTACTACCCCGCGATGAAAGGCGCCGCGCAGTTCTTCCTCGATACCCTCGTGCAGGAACCGAGCCTCGGGTATCTGGTCACGAACCCGTCGAACTCCCCGGAACTGGCCCACCACAGCGGCGTCAGCGTCTGCGCCGGCCCCACGATGGACAACCAGATCCTGCGCGACCTGTTCAACGGCTGCGCCAAGGCCGGCCAGGCGCTCGGCGTCGACGCCACCTTCCGGACGCAGGTTCTGGCCGCCCGGGACCGGCTCCCTCCGATGAAGACCGGCTCGCGCGGCAACATCCAGGAGTGGTTGCACGACTGGGTCGAGACCGAGCCCGCCCACCGCCACATCTCCCACCTGTACGGCCTGCATCCCAGCAACCAGATCACCAAGCGTGGCACCCCGGCGCTGTACACCGCCGCGCGGCGGACCCTCGAACTGCGCGGCGACGACGGGACCGGCTGGTCACTCGCCTGGAAGATCAACTACTGGGCGCGGATGGAGGAAGGCGCCCGCGCGCACACCCTGCTCCGCCTCCTGGTGACGACGGCCCGGCTCGCGCCGAACATGTTCGACCTGCATCCCCCGTTCCAGATCGACGGCAACTTCGGCGCCACGTCCGGTATCGCGGAGATGCTCCTGCAGAGCCACAACGGCGAACTGCACGTGCTCCCGGCGCTGCCGGCCGCCTGGCCGGCCGGGAAGGTGCAGGGTCTGCGGGGGCGCGGCGGCTACACCGTGGACACGACGTGGAGCTCAGGCGCGGCGACCGAGATTCTCGTCAGGTTCGACCGCGACGGAACCGTCAACGTGCGCAACCGGATCTTCACCGGCACCTACCAGGTGGTCGACACCACGAACGGCGGCACCGTCACCGTCACCAAACCCGAGTCCGACGTCATCGCGCTGACCGGCCAGGCGGGCCGCACGTACCGCCTGACAGGGTCCGGCGCACCCCCGACGAGCTATGTGCGGATCGCCAACGTGACCACCGGCCTGGTCCTGGACAGCGGCGGCAACGTCACCTCAGGATCGAACCTCAAGCAGTGGAACTACGACGGCAGCGCCAACCTGCAGTGGCAGCTCGTGGATCTGGGCGGCGGCTGGTACCGCGTGGTCAACCGCACCAACGGCATGGTCATCGACAGCTGGGGCAACACCGCCAACGGCGCCAACGCCCGGCAGGCGGCCTGGAACGGCGGCAACAACCAGCAGTGGCGGCTCAACAGCATGGGCGACGGCCGCCACCAGATCATCAACCGCGGCACCGGCACGGCCCTGGACGGCATGGGCAACAACACCGCCGGCTCCACCGTGGCGATGTGGACGCCCAACACCAACACCAACAACCAATGGACCATCACGGGCGTGTGACGGTCCCCGACCTGATCCGTAGGCGCTTCGCCACAGCCGGCCACCGATCGCGGCGACGCACATCCCGGTGTGCACGTCGTGCGCCGAAACGGCTGTTTGCGCTAACAGCCGCGTTATCCCTACCAGCCAGGTTACGAGATTGGCTTCGGTGAATCTTTCACTTGCGCAGGCGCCGTCAGGTGATCTCTCTCCGGACGAATGTCCAGGCAGGGAAGCATGCCGACGGCGATGCCCAGGTCAACGAGGGCCGCAACTCGTTGACGCCGATCGACCAGTTGGATGTACTCCGCGACATCACCCCACTCAGGAGCAGGCCACAAAATATCCGGAATCTCAAATGTTAGCGATAACAACTCGAATTGCAGACACCTGGCGGCCACCTGCGCCAGTCCGTGATCCTGACGCGTTTCCGACCGAGTAACCGCCGGGCCCACGGTGCGGTAAGCGCCATCCCGCCCCGTAGGCCCGGCCTCCATCCACTGAGGAGCGATGTCCATGAGAAGGAAACGAACGCGCGCGCTGCTGACCGCCGCGGTGCTGGCCATGGTGGCGGTCACCCCGGCCGTTCCCGCGCAGGCGCTGAACAACGGCGTGGGCCGAACCCCGCCCATGGGGTGGAACACCTGGAACACCTTCGGCTGCAACATCAACGAGACACTGATCCGGCAGACCGCCGACGCCCTGGTCAGCAACGGCATGCGCGACCTGGGGTACCAGTACGTCGTCGTCGACGACTGCTGGTTCGACCCCAACCGCGACTCCGCCGGCAACCTCCAGGCCAACCTGTCGCGGTTCCCGAGCGGGATGAAGGCGCTCGGCGACTACCTGCACGCCCGAGGGCTGAAGTTCGGCCTCTACCAGGCGCCCCTGGACAAGACCTGCGCCCAGTACTTCAACTCCTACCCGGGCGCGACCGGCAGCCTCAACCACGAGGTCCAGGACGCCCGGCAGTTCGCGGCCTGGGGCGTCGACTACCTCAAGTACGACTGGTGCTCACCCACCGGCACCATCGACGACCAGGTGCGCACCTTCGCGAAGATGCGCGACGCCTTGGCGGCCACCGGGCGGCCGATCCTCTACAGCATCAACTCCAACAGCATCCACGAGAAGACCGGCCCGCAACGCAACTGGGGTGACGTCGCCAACATCTGGCGGACGACCGAGGACATCACCAACGCCTGGAACACGGGCCAGACCAACGGCTACCCGATGGGCATCCAGAACATCGTCAACGTCAACGCGCCGCTGTCGGGCTACGCCGCGCCGGGGCAGTTCAACGACCCCGACATGATGGTGGTCGGCCGGGGCGGCATGACCGACACCGAGATGCGCAGCCACTTCGCCCTGTGGGCCATCATGGCCGCGCCTCTGATCGCCGGGAACGACGTCCGGAACATGGACAACGCGACCGCCACGATCTTGAAGAACCAGCACCTGACCGCCATCAACCAGGACTCGCTCGGCCTTCAGGCCACCCAGATCAGCAACGACGGCACGCGCCGCATCCTCGCCAAACGCCTGAGCAACGGCGACGTCGCGGTCGCCCTGTTCAACCAGGGCGGCAGCACGACCACGATCAGCACCACCGCGTCCGCCATCGGCCTGTCCGGCAGCTCCTTCAGCCTGCGTGACGCCTGGACGAACGCCGTCACCACGACCACCGGCGCCATCTCGGCGAGCGTCCCGTCCCACGGCACCGTCGTGTTCCGGGTCAGCGGCGGCACGCCCAATCCCACGCCCACGCCTTCCCCGTCCACGTCGCGCATCCAGGGCGTGGGGTCGGGCCGGTGCCTGGACGTGACCGGCGCCTCGCAGGCCAACGGCACTCAGGTGGTGATCTGGGACTGCAACGGCCAGAACAACCAGCAGTGGGCCTCCACCGCCGCCGGTGAACTGCGGGTCTACGGCAACAAGTGCCTGGACGTCAACAACAACGGCACCGCCGACGGAACCGGCGTCCTCATCTGGGACTGCAACGGCCAGAACAACCAGAAGTGGCGCTTCAACACCGATGGCACCATCACCGCCGTCGGCGCGAACAAATGCCTGGACGTCGCCAACAACGCCACGACCAACAACGCCAGACTCCAGATCTGGACATGCACCGGCGGCTCCAACCAACGCTGGACCCGCGGGTGATCCTCTCGTCCGCCGCGCCTTGAAAGGCCGTTAGACGGCCTCAGCGGCCAAAGGTCCCGAACGGAAAGCCAAGCCCCCTGCCGCCCTCCTTTCGACCGGGCGGCAGGGCTTGCGCGGTCGTGGTCAGCGGCCCCAGATCCGCCGGGTCCGGTTCAGGGGACTGCCCTGTCCGGCCGGGTTGGACGTCCACTGGTGGACAGGCGCCCGGGGCGGCGGAGATCGTGCTCACGTCCAGGCGCTTCCCGCTGTGCACGCCCGCAAGATCCTGAACGTGACCGTGGACGACACCCACATCGCCATCAGGTTCTACGGCAACCGGACCCGAGGGTGATCGCGTCGGCTGACCGTCGGCTTCATGGGGACTGGCAAGCGCTCATCATCGGCATGGCTACGAAGTCGTCTCCTTTACAAAGAAGCGGATGGTCTTGGTGGTCAGCCCGCTCGTGGCGGCGAGGTCGCCGATGCGCATACCGCCAGGCCAAGCCTTGACCTTCCAGTGCGCTGGGAGGTCTACCGTCAGTGCAGTACAGGTCGCGTGGGGGGAGCGCGGATGCGGCTATCGGCACCGGACGATCGAACCTCGCCCCGAACTCACCGCGGCTGACAGGTCCTCCTCGGGGACGACGCCGTCGCGACCTTCGGAGGACCTCGTCGAGACCCGGTGACGATGTGCGAGGCACCGTCGCGGCGGCAGATTGAGCCGGGTGAACACCTCTCATCCAGGAAATCGCCGTATGGTCGTGCCAGTCCTGATCATCGGGGTCTGGTCCGTGAGCTATCTGGCCCTCGGCCTGCTCTGGGCTCTCGGAGGGCCCGGATATCCGTTCGACGCAGGCCGCGCGGGCGCGGGCCAAACCCTGCTCGACCCCGTTCCGGCGGCGGTCGGCGGGAGCGTGCTGGCGCTGTCGGCGCTGGTGGCCACCGGCGTCGCCGTGCTCGCCGCCAGGGGCCCGCTCAACCGGGCCCCCGCCGTGGTGGCTGTCGTGGCCGGCGTCGGCCTGGCGGTGGTGCTGCCCGACGTACGCATCATGATGACCGCAGGGTACCTGCCGGTGATGCTGGCCGCCGCGCTCATCGGCCAGGCCGAGTTCTCGCTGATCGCGAGCATGCTGACCTGGCCGATCGTCAACCTGCTCATCATGACGGCAGTCGGTGTCAGCCTGATGGTCACGGGAACGCGGGCGCTCCTCGGAGGGCGCAGGCAGCCCTTCAGCGCCGTCGGCGCGCTCAGGATCGGGCGGTACGCGACAGTCGTCGCGGTCGCCGTCCCGGTCGTCTATGCCGTCACCCGCTTGGGCTGGCTCCTGGGCGTGCCCGTCGGCATCAGCGACGAGTTCCTGGCCTACATCGCCGAGATCACCCCGATCGGCGCCGGTCTCGCCGTTCTCGGCCTCATCGGGGCGGGTCTGACCGTCGGCCTGGTCCGGCCGTGGGGTGAGATCTGGCCGCGCTGGGTGCCGTTCCTGCGCGGGCGGCCGATTCCGGCGCGTTTCCCGGCCTACTCGGCGCTGGCCGTGTCCCTCCCCATCACGTCCGCTGGGCTGATGTACGTGCGTAAGAAGCTCACCGGTGAGCAGGCCGGCCCGGCGGGGTCGGCCGACGAGCTGGGCGCCTGGCTGCCGGAGATGTTGTGGCCGCTGTGGGGAGCGGCCCTGGCGGTGGCCGCTGTGGCGTACCTCAGCCGGCGCCGGCACCTCGCTCACGAATGGTGACGATAATGGTGGGTGTGAAGGAGTCCCCGTTCCCTGCCGGCGCCGCGGTGGACTCGTTTCTCCACAGGCATCAGATGGGCGCCGACGCCGTGCTCGCCGTCCTGCTCGTGCTGCCGCTCGGCCTGGTCTCGTTTAGCTTGCTCCGGGCCTCGGACAGTCCGGTGTCCCTCCGCCTGCTCGCGGGTCTCGGCGTGCTGGTGCTGCATGGTTGCGTCGTCCCGCGTCGCGTGCGCCCGACGGCGGCGTACGGCCTGGCCGCGGCGGCGATGCTGTTGCTGGTGGTGCTGCCGCCCCTGCACGACCCGGGCGGCACCTACTATCCGTCGGTGCTGCTGCCGAGCTCACTGGTCTTCGGGCTGCTCCTCTACACGGTGTCCGGTCGGCTCGGCCTGCTGCCCAGCCTGGTCTGCCTGGCCGTCTCCCTGGCCGGAGTGCTCCTGATCCTGGGGCGATTGTGGAATCCGGCCTCGTGGGGCGGCTCGTCGGGCTCCTATGGGCTGGTCGCGTGGCGGATCGGGCTGGCGGTCGGCCTGGTCGCCGCGGCGGCGTGCCTCTGGTCGCTGGGCCGTCTCAGCCGGATACGCATGTTGTTCCTGGCCGAGCTCAGAGCGAAGGCCGAGCGCGCCGAGGCCGACCGCGCCCGGGAGCGGTCGGAGGCGGCACGGGCGGAGCGCGACCGGATCAGCCGCGAAATGCACGACGTGGTGTCCCACTCCCTCGCCGTCATGGTCAGCCAGGCGGAGGGCGGCAGGCTGTCCGATCCGGACTCGCCCCAGGCGGGCGTGTTCGCCACCATTGCCGGGGTCGGCCGCGACGCCCTGCGCGACATGCGCGGGCTGCTGAACGTGGTCCGCGCCGACGGCGGCACCGCTCCGCAGCCGGGCCTCGGGGACCTCGACGACATGCTCGCCCAGGTGCGCAGTACGGGCGTACGCGTCGCCGTACAGGAACTCGGCGATGACCGGCCGCTGCGCCCCGCCGTCGACCTGACCGCCTATCGCGTCATCCAGGAAGGGCTGACCAACGTCATCAAGCACGCGGGGGCTACGGCCGTCGCCGACCTGACGCTCGCGTGGCGTCCGGACGGACTGCACATCACCATCACGGATGACGGCGCCGGGCCGCCCGCCGAGGAGCCCGGCGTCGGTCTGACCGGGATGCGCGAACGCCTCAGCATGGTGGGCGGAACCCTGGAGGCCGGCAGACGGCCCGGGGCGGGGTACGTACTGTCGGTCGCCCTGCCCTATGAGTGAGGAGCTTCCCATCATAAGGATCATGATCGTCGATGATCAGGAACTGCTGCGCAACGGCCTGACCATGGTCGTCAGGTCCCAGCCCGACGTGGAGGTGGTCGCGGAGGCCGCTGACGGCCTGGAGGCCCTGAAGGCGCTGGAGTCGCGGCGCGTCGACGTGGTGGTGATGGACATCCGCATGCCCCGGATGGACGGTGTCACCGCCACCCGGGAGATCCAGCGGATGGAGGACCCGCCGAAGGTGCTGGCGCTGACCACGTTCGACCTCGACGAGCACGCCCTGGCCGCGCTTCGCGCGGGCGCGAGCGGGTTCATGCTGAAGGACGCGCCGGGGGAGGAGATCATCGCCGCGATCAGGCACGTGCACCGGGGCGACTCGATCATCGCACCCTCCACGACCCGGCGGCTCATCGGGCGGCTCGTCGCGAAGACCGACACCGCCCCGGACGCTGTGCTCAAGGTGCTCACGAAGCGTGAGCGTGAGGTCTTCCTCGGCCTGGCGCGGGGCGCGTCCAACGCCGAGATCGGGGCCGATCTGTTCCTGTCGGAGACCACGGTCAAGACACACGTGGGGCGCATTCTGACGAAGCTCGGGCTGCGCGACCGGGTCCAGGCGGTGGTCCTGGCCTACGAGTCCGGCGTTGTCACTCCAGGCGAGCGCTAGTGGGTGTTTGATCCTGTGAATTCCGTCTGGCTTGGTTGTCGTTTGCTTAGGTCCCGTGTCCTGATTCTGGCCGCGTCATCAAGATTCGGCCGGCCCGCCCCCACGATGAACGGCGGCAAGATCCGGTGCCCATGACGGGATGGTCGGTCCTGGCCGTCCCCGGGCGCACCCCTCCTCAATCGCCCACGCACGTCGCAGACGTGCATGTGGCGCTCACCGTGGAGGCAGACCCCGCCCTGCCCCGCAGCCTCGGGGTCATGGTGCACCCGCCGGGGCCGTCGATGGACATGCGCTATGTGCGTCTTCCCGGTGACGATCGGCCCTTTCCCGATGACCATCAGCGCCGGCCATCTACCGCGCTTCTTTCCGCGGGGGAACGGTCGTGCCAGACGGCGGGCATGCTCACACTGGCCGCCGGCCGGGACGGCTCCCTTCTCGAACCCGTCGAGGTGGGCGTCGGCACGTTCACCGTCGTGCGGTGGTAGCCCAACGACACGATCCCCGCTGGGTGTATGAGGTCGTGGAGGTCACCGAGTTGCCCATCCCTCGAGAACTCCGCGACCCCACGTGCATGATCGGCCCGAAGGTCTGGGTGGTGCGCCGGATCCGCTGCCTTGCTCCCTGGCTCATACCCCGGCAACGTCCTCGCTCGGGGCTGCTGCTGGCACCATCAGGTGGACTGGCGCCAGGCCGCCGCGATAGCAGTTCATCTCGTCCGCCAGGCCCACGCGGACGGCCTTCCGGGCGAGGACATCGGCGACTTCGTCATGGATCGCGTCCACGACGAACACGAAGATCTCGGTGACAGGGAAAGGACCGCGATCGTCTTGCTGGTCGGCATCGCTGCCGACCTGCCCTGCCCACCGCTGCCCGGCGTGTGTCCGGGGCAGCGAGAGCGACGAACTCTGTCTCGACGGCCTCCGGATACGCCTGGGGCTTCCCGTGGCCGGCCAGTGCCCGGTAGATGCCGGATAGGTCGGGGCCCCACCCCTCGCGACGGGTTGATCAGTCCTGCGCCACGTTCGCCGCGGCCACATTCTCGATCACGCGGCCGAGTTTGGTCTTGGCCCGGGTCAGGTCCTCGATGCGTGCGGCGATGCGGTCGCGTTCGATGATGAGCTGGTCGAGCATGGCGGGGGTCGCGACGCCGGTGCTCACGCACGGCAGGAGTTCGACGACGGTACGGCTGGAGAGGCCGGCCGCGAAGAGGTCCTGGATGAGCTGGACCCGCTCCAGGGCTTCGTCGGGATAGTCACGCTGCCCACCGGACGTCCGCGCCGATTCCAGGAGCCGCTGTTCCTCGTAGTAGCGCAGTGCCCGCACGCTGACCCCTGACCGCCTGGCAAGCTGTCCGATGCGCATGACGCAGGTCACTCCCTTCCCGCTCGTACCTCACGTTGACGTCAGGTTTAGGCTAGCAGTACCGGCTCCGGGGGCAGCCCTGGGGGCCGATTGAACCGTTGCGGGCGCCGAGATTGATCATGACCCGGTGGCATTCACGCGGTTTACGTACGCACGGCAGTCCTCGCGTCGTGCCGGGATCGCCGAGCCCCCCCGAGGGCACACGGGTGTCGACCGTGACGGGCGGCGTGATCCCTCGTAGTGGCGCAGGCCCCCACGCTCACCCCCGCCCGCTCGGCAACCTCACCCATCCGCGCCTGCCCTCCTCCGGCCGGGCGGCAGTTGCGGCTTGCACCTCACGTCAACGTCAGGTTCTAGAGTGACGAGCGTCGGATGAACACGTCATTCCGGCCCATCAAAGTAAGGCAGACCATTATGCGCGCAGCCCGGTTCCACGAATACGGCGGAGCGGAGAGCCTGGTGATCAAGCAGGCCCCCGACCCGCACCCCGGAGTTGGTGAGATCCGTGTCCGCGTCGCGGCGGCCAGTGTCAATCCCATCGACTGGAAGCTGCGCGCCGGCGCCCTGCAGCAGCTGATTCCCCTGGAGCTACCCGCCATTCCCGGGCGCGACGCCGCCGGGGTGGTCGACGAGATCGGTGACGGAGTGCAGGGGGTGAGCATCGGCGACCGCGTCTTCGGGCTGGGCGGTGTCACCGGCGCAACCGCGGAGCTGGTCATCCTCTCGGCCTGGGCCCACGCCCCCGACACGTGGAACGACGAGCAGGCCGCGGGCGCCGGTCTCGCGTCCGTGACCGCGATGCGCGGCCTGAACGCGCTCGGCTCCCTCGCGGGGCGCACCCTTCTCGTCGAGGGCGCCGCCGGTGGCGTGGGCAGCGCGGCGGTCGAGATCGCGGTAGCGCAAGGTGCCACTGTGATCGGGACAGCCAGTGAACGCAACCACGAGTTCCTCACCGCACTCGGCGCCGTTCCCACCACCTACGGCCCCGGCCTCGCGCAGCGTCTGTCCGCGCTCGCGCCGCGCGGAGTCGACACAGCGCTCGACACCGCGGCCTCCGGATCGCTGGACGACCTCGTCGCGATCACAGGTGACCCGACGCGCGTCGCGACGGTCGCCGACCATGCGGGCGGGCAGCGCCTGGGCACGCATGTGGTCAACGCGGAGAACGATTCCACCCTCCTGTCCGCAGCCGCGGAACTGGGCCGGCAAGGCCGCTACACACCCCGTATCGAACAGGCCTACCCCCTGGAGCGGATCGCCGACGCCCACGCGCACGCCGAGCGCGGACGCACCCGAGGAAAGATCGTGATCTGCATCTGAACAGGCCGATCTGTATCTGAACAGGCCCACGAGGTAGGTAACTCGCAACGTGCGGGCCTGCGTGGCGAGCGTGCCCTCGATCGGTACCGGCGAGCGGGCGGTCCGGAGCGGGCCGATCTCCATGGCGCCTCGTCAAGCAGGCCGCCCTCACTCGGGCACCGCACGTGGCACCTGAGCCGTCGTCCACGGGGCACTAGCCTCATCCAGCTTCAGCAGCCCCGTGAGAGGGGTTCAAATACGGGTTCTAACCGCTCACCGCACCGCGCACCTTCCGCCAGTGGTGCGAGGAGCACCGCGCCGACTTCAACTGACACCGCACGAACGGTGAAGTGCCGTGCATGTGCACGCGCGACGACGCCCTGCTCTCACGGTTACGGGTCTGCCGCGTGGACGCCTGTGTCTACGCGGCAGACCCGTAATGGTGCTCATGATCACGCAGGAGTGATCGCGAAACTGTGAAGCCTAGAGGACATGTGACGAAATCCGACAAAGAGATCATGGAAATCCTTGAGGCGTATGACCTGACCGGGACCGTCTGGTCAGCGGCGACCTTGGCGAGACACGACGACGGGGACACCGCCGAAGCGTTCTACAGGATGGTTGCGTCCACGGAAGTGGTGTATGAGTTTGGCCTGGTGACAGGCGTGGCGTCGTTAATGAGGACGGCCATCGCGTGATCCTTCGAGTGCGAAAGTACAAGATCGAAGGAGAACAAAGCGATGGCC
>NZ_JAKNTW010000056.1 GCF_022213955.1 Dolomitihabitans soli
GGGCCGCGCGCAGGGCGACCCCCGCAGCCGCCTTCGCCGTTCCGATCATGCGCTGACCGTGGCGGGCAACACGGGATCGTTGTCGGTGACCCTGCCATCCGCACCGATCACGAAGAGGGCCGGATAACCGGCGACCTGGAAAGCGCTCTGAATAGCGGCCTGAGGCGCCTCGACCACGACACGCGCCACCTCAGCAAGGCGTTCCACGTCGGCGACGGCCTCATCATCACTGTGGGTGACGACGACAGCGAGCACCGCAGCCGAGGTGTGGCGGGCATGGTCGATGAAACGCGGCATCAGCTCCGTACAGGGCTGGCAGGACGGAGAGAAGAAGCCGATCAGGGCAGGCCCTTCGAGCAGTTCATCGGAGACCGGCTCACCATCAGTGGTGGTGGCGGCGAACTCCGGCATCCTCTCCCCGATGGCGAGCCCTCCCGCCATCGGCGGCAAGAACGCCGCCGACGCCGCCTGCTTCCGCAGCCGGCGGATCACTCCCACCGTCAGCAGGAGATTCAACACGCACAACACACCGACCAGGACGACGGCAACGATCAGATACGGCATCACGCACTCCCCGAGACTTCCAAGAACAAATCGGCGATATCGTCGAAGACGATCAAGAGAATGGCGCCGACCAGCCCAACCGGCGCAGCCAGGACGAGACCGACCACGGTCACCGGGCCGCCAGGAAACATCAGCGCCACCCAACCCACCGCGACAACGAGCAGCAGAAGCCCGTTACGGACCAGATGCACCGGACCGAGCGGCGTCGCGGACACGCCGAAGCACTGACACGGCTCACGCTGCCCCGAGCGAAGGGAAACAGCGATCCACATGGAAAACGCGATCAACAACATCCCGCCGGCGGCCAACCCCGCACGGGGAAACACGATCAAGGTGGCCGCAGTGACAACTTCCATACCCACCGCCGCCACGGCAGCCGGGAACCGGACCGCACCGGGCAGCAATCGCAAGGTGACGGCGAAAGACTGCAGTGCGGCACGGTTGCGCAGCTTTGAGAACGCGGAGACGACGAAGACCGTGGCGAGCAGGACCTGACTCGCCACCAGCACGTGGGACATGACCCATGATGCTCTTCCGGCGTGCTAGCCCGGCGCTAGCGCGCCGGTAGCGCCTCCGGGGCTTGTGGAGAGCCGGGTGCGCGTAGCGGCCGAACTCATTTCTCGGTCCTTTCCAGACCGTCGTGTATCGATGGTCGCGACGGTGTCCAGCCCAACTCCCGGGTGGCTTTGGCATGCGAGACGCGCATGGAGGTGTCGGCCATCAGGCAGGCGAGGTAGGGGGCGCCCAGTTTCAGCAGCCAGCGGGGCATCGCCTTGGGCCGCGGGGTGCGGTGCGCGGCGGCGACGGCGGCGGCGAACTGCCCCCAGGTGACGGGGGTGTCGTCGACGATGTTGTAGGCCTGGCCCGGCCGGCCGCGTTCCAGTGCGGCCACGGTGGCGTCGGCGGCGTCGGCGATGTGGATCCAGGACGTGGTTCCGCCGCCTCCGGCCGGGAGGATCGGGAGGTGTTTGCGCATCATCCCGGCGAACATGTCGCTGAAGGCGTGCGGGCCGTAGAACATGCCGTATCTCAAGGCGATCCCGTCGGCCCTCAGAACTTGCTCCTCGGTGGAGCGGCAGCCTTCGACGACCGGGTCGCCGTAGGTTCCCCGCGGCTGCCCGAAGGGGTCGTCCTCGGTGAGTTCGTGATCGCCGTGATCGAGGTAACCGTATCCGGTGATCAGCGACTGGGTGACGAACCGGCTGGCACCGACCACCTGGGCGGCTTCCAGCAGATGCGAGGTGCCGGTGGAGCGCAGCGCGTTGGTGGGGTCGTCAGGGCGCAACCGGGGTGATGCGCCGCGCAGTGCGGTCGCCTGGTGCATGACGGCGTCCGCGGAGATCCCGTCGACAACCTTCAGGAGTTGATCGCGGTTCATGACGTCGGCCACGATCGACTCGCCACCGAGGTCCTTCACCCGCTCTCGGTTGCCGGGGTTGCGGATGATCGCGGTGACGTGATGGCCGGCATTGGTCAGGGCGGGAATGAGCCGGCGCCCGATCGCCCCGGTGGCGCCGGCGAGAAGGACGTTCACGTGGCTGCCCTCATCGATGCCGGGGCGGCCACAGCGGCGGGCGCACCCGGCAGGGCTGCGGCGAACACCAGCACGGGGATCAACAGCGTCCGAGCGGACGGCGTGCGCGTTGCTCGCGCCCGGTCGCCGGGGGGCGTGGTGGTGGTCATGGCGTGCTCCTTGAGACTCGGGTGCGTGATACGACGAGAGCCGGGGTGATCACCACGGCGGCGCCGGCAGGGGTGCGGGCCGCAACCGGCAGGCCGGTCGCCGTCCTGGGGGCTTTCACGAAAGGCGCCGGTGCTCAGGCGGCGGGCCTGCGGGTGGCGCGGCCGCCCTTGGAGAGGGTGGCGCTGACGTTCATGCGCTTGCTGAGCCGGTACATCGTCACCGGGCTCCCGCTGACGATCTCCTTGTACAGCACGGCGGCGCGGCCGGTGAGGCAGGCCCGGCGCGGGGTGTCGTCGGCGTGAGTGAACTGGATGACCGCGTCGCGGCGGCCGAGGCTGACCGGCTGGTGGAAGTAGCCGAACCGGAACGGCTTGACCTTCTTGCCGCGCAGCAGCCGGGCGATGGCGTCGGCGGTGTACTGGGCGGTGGGCAGGCCGCTCTGGCAGGTGCCGTGGATCTGCCCCCAGGCCAGCCGGACGGCGGCGGCGTCCCCGATCGCGTGGATGTCGGGGTGCGACACCGAACGCAGGGTCGCATCGACCAGGATCAGGCCGCGCTGGTCCACGGCGACACCGGCCTGGCGGGCCAGCGCCGGCACCCGCACGCCCGTGGTCCACAGGCACGCGTCCGAGGCCACCAGTTCGCCCCCCTCCAGTTCCACCGCGTCGGGCAGCACCTTGGTGATCCGCGCGCCGGTCCGCACCGTGATCCCCAGACGGTCCAGCGCTCGGCGCAGGTGGCTGCGGGCCTTGGTGCCCATCATCACGCCGGGCTCATCCAGACTGATCAGCGTCACGCGGATACCGGGGTGGGTCTCGGCGATCTCGGTCGCCGCCTCGATGCCGGTCAGGCCGCCGCCGCAGACGGTGACCATGCCGCCCTCCGCCGCGATCCGGTGCAGTCGATCGGTGAAACGGGCGGCGTCCTGCGGGCTGTCGAGCGTGAAGGCGTGCACGTCGGCACCGGGCACCCGGACGACATCGGTCGAGCTGCCGACCGCGTACACCAGGGTGTCGTAGGCGAGAGTCGCCGCGCCGCCGTCGACCTCCACCGTGCCGGCCCCGGGGTCGATGGCGGTGGCTGCTCCTTGCACGAAATCGATCCCGGTCCTGGCCAGCAGGTCGGAGATCCGGTGGTCGGCCAGGTCCTGTCCGGCGGCGATCTGGTGCATCCGCAGCCGCTCGGTGAACCGTGCCGACGGGTTGACCAGCGTGATCCGGACGCCGGTGCGCCGGGTCCGGTGGGCCAGGCGGATCGCGGCCATCATGCCCGTGTAACCGGCGCCCAGTATCACGATGCGGTGGTCGATGTTCCTCATGTCTGCCTCCCTGGATCGGGCCGCCGACTCAGGTTTCGGTGTCGGCACCGCCTATGGGACAAATGGGCCTTCGCAGACGTGACACTCCGAAGAAGTGATCTACACCACACAAGGCCGCACTCGCCTGGTGGCGACGAACGCTGAACGTTCTAGGAACTGTTTCTCGGATCAGCTGCGGAGCCAGATGGCCGGGGTTGCGAGGGTGACGGTGCCGAGGAAGATGTAGGCGCGTTTGTCGTACCGGGTGGCCACGGCCCGGAAGTTCTTCAGGCCGCGCTGTCCAGGCGTCAGCACCAGCGACAGCGGACGGCACCGGCCATAGGCGGACAGGTGGATCTTGGTGGTGACCGAAGGGTCCGCCCGGCGACGACGCGACCAGGACCAGCGCTGTGAGAGACGCGGCGGGCAGGCCGAACAGCGCCGCGACGCCCCAGCCGAGGAGCGGAACGGCGACCAGGTTGGCCACCAGCACCAGCAGGAGCAGCGGCGGGTTCGCCAGGATCGCACGCAACTCCGGCAGCGTGGCTCCGAGACCGGCGGCGAACATGGTGCTCGCGATGAAAATCACGGTGATCGCGTTGAACTGCAGATGCAGCGTATTCATGAGACCACCCACCCCGATGGCGATCGTGTCCGGGCGGCGTTCGCCGCTGAGTGTCAGTCTTCGAAATCACCGAGCCAGCGCAGGGCGCTCAGCCCTGGTATGAAGCAGTACTCGCCTCCGCGTGTGACGACGAACCGCGGCAGCGACGGTAGGCGCCGCCGTATCGGTCGCCGGGGGATCGTGAACTCACCGGTGCCGTCGTTCGATCCGACCACGGGGTCTCTCGCGTCGCCCGCGCCGAAGAAGACGCCGTCGTTGATCCATTGGGACTGGACGAACTCGAACTGTCGTCCGAGGTGCGCTCCGACGAACGCGAACATCAGTCCGCGGTCGGCTCCGTCGTCTTCCAGGGCTTCCTCGGGCAGCGGCGGACCGTACGCGGTGGCGCGTCTGATCATCCGGTGCAGTCTCGGCGCTCCCGCCACCGACGCGTCACGGGGATTGGCCCGGCGGGTGTGGCAGCCGCCGGGAGTCGTGAATCCCGCCGGATCGTCCTGCTCGTAGAGGAAGCTGTTGTTGCGACCTCGGTCGGCGCCGAGCTCCGCGTCGTCGTGCAGCGGGCTGAGCGCCAGTGGCGCGCCGCTGCGCCAGCGTCCCATGATCTTCGCTGCCAGCAGTTCCTCATCCTCGGGGCCGGTGGAGTTGTCCTTCAGGTACCGCCGGAACATGGCGACCCGCTGGTGGAGTTTGCGGAAGGCCACGTACGTGCCGTTGCGGCCAAGCGCCTCAGGCTGCGGGGTCTGGACGCCGCCCAGCTCGTCGCGGTAGCCGAGCACGAACTCGCCGGCCTTGAGCGGCGCCTCCAGCCGGTTCGACCCGGCGATGCCGCTACCCTCGACGGCGGGGTGACTGATGCCGTCGCGATAGCCGAAAGGTTCGCTCTCATCGGGCGGCACGTTGCAGTCCTGCCTCCAGATCGCGGTCACACCGGGGAGCCGGTGATACGCCGGGCGGGCACGGTCAATGGCCTTCTCCAACTGCGCGGGATCAGGCGCGAGCGCGGTGAGCACCACGTGGACATCGGGCGAGCCCAGCGGGGACTCCCAGTTCTCGGGGGCGCTCTCTCCGGTGTCGCCCAGCGCCGTCGCCCGTGCGGCCATCCCCTGCCGGAACTCCCAGGCGAAGGTGTCCAGCGACTCCCGCGGCACGCCCAGGGCTTTCAAGCCCTGATTGCTGACCGCGACGCTCACCCAGGTCTCACCGAGGGGACTCATCGAGTCAGCAGCCGAGGTCACCACCGCGCTCGCCCGCCGCATCAGCTCCCGCCCGTGCGCACGGTCATCGATGCGGAAAAGGATGTACGTCGCCGCGTAGGGGGTCGGCCGAGGGCTGAGAACCCCGCGCTGGATGTCGTCGAGTTCGAGCATGGCATGCGTTCGCTCGCTCACGGAAAGCTCCCTTCTTGCGGCACTACTTCGCCAAGACGATGTTTCTCCAGAAGTTGCGCAGGCTCTCGTCGCCACCGAACAACGAGCTGAAGATCGTGGAGTCCGCCATGAGCACGTCGCCGGCCCGCTCACCGCGCGGGGGCATCCACAGGAACATGTTGAACTCGGTGTTGCCGGCCTCGGTGAACGGGTGCGGCCTGGACATGTCGATCGGTTGCCTGCCCAGCACGTGGATGGCGTCCGGCTCATCGGTCGTCACCGCGTAATGCGGCAGGTGCAGGTGGAAGTTGAAGGTGGTCACCCCTGCCAGCCATCCCTTGGGGTCCAGGTCTCTGGTGATGGACAGGGGGGCGATCCTGTTCGGTCCCTGCGCCGCGGGACGCAGCCCGTAGCGGTTCTCGACGGGTACTCCGAGCCCTTCCATCAACGAGCGGGTGTACCGGCCGAACCGCTGCTGGCGGGGAACCAGGGCGTCGCCGTGATGGTGGTACTCGACGTTTCGCACCTCCAGATCGTCCGACGCCCCGATGTCGTGGTGCGGCCCCAGGACCAGGCAGGTTCTCTCCCGGTGGAGGAACTGCCGCAGGGCCTCGACCTCCTCAGGAGCGGCGTCCTGTCCAGTGATCATGTGGTCCAGCCCGAACACGAACAAGGTGTCGGTGTCGGCGAGCACCCGCTCGTCGAGCGGAGTGTGGAAACCGGCCTGATCGACGCGTTGGTACACGGGTACGGGGTGTCCCGTGGTCTCCTCGACGAACTGCTGGAACGGCACCCAGGCCCAGAAGAACAGCTCCAGCGTCCCTGCGATGCCCTGCTGGAAGCGCATCGGGTCGGACCACTTCGGATCCTCGTAGGCGGGCCAGGCCACGCGCCGGACCTCGGTCATCGTGGAGAACCGGTTGTCGAGCTCGGCCGGGTTCCGGCCAGCCTCGGCCGGGTAGCTCCATGCGACGTAGATGCTTACGCGTCGGCGTCCGGGGGTGTACTCGCGCGGTACGTGGTTCTGGTTGTATATGCGTGCGGTCCTGAACTCGTTCATTCCATCTCCGATCTGCAGGGGTGTGTGCGGCTGCGCCGGATATCACTGCATCTGGTCGAGCATCTCCGACAGGGCGTTCTTGATGCGCAGAGCCTTCTTGATTTCGTCGGCAGTGAAGTACGGATATTCCCCGTACTCGATGAAGCTCGGACAGTGGCGCTCGCGGACGAACCTGATGAACGCCTCGGGATTGGTTTTCCAGTCTTCAGGGAATCCTTCTAGGTTCTCGAAAGCCGTACTCACGCCTGCTTTGGTGAACAGCGCGACGGCATCTTCGGTGTACTTGTCGAAGTCGGTGTCGAAGATGCCCTGGTACATGAAACGTGTGTCGTCGTCGAAGAGCACCCAGCGCAGATAGTGCAGCTTGAGGGGCGCGAGAAGGTACGGGTCTCCTTCCAGCGCCTTGGCGAGGGCGTGACCGTATTCGCGTATCGCCTCGGCCCGGCCGGGCTTTACTTTCGCGATGATGGTGAACCCGTAACACGCCGGGGTCCTCGGAAAGACAGGGCCATATTTCCCCTGCTCGAGCTGGTCGGTCTCCTTGGGGATAACAACTGCCTGTGGCCTGATTTCCATTCCGATTCCTCCATAATTTAGCAACAAAAGGATAACTACCATCTGATTGCGGCATTAATGCCTCACATTTGTTGATGTTCGGGTGATTGTTTTTTACCTTCCGCCCATCGTCGCCGACTGTGATCGCCCACGACCGGTCTCCTGGTGCCACGTAATTCGTAGATCGGTTCATGGCGGGTCTCCGCGTCGGCGGTAGCGGCTGACACACCGCCGGGTCTGGTGGCGTCGTAGGAAGTCCGACCAGGCGAGGACGTGGTCGGCCATGCGGGTTGCGGGCAGGAACAGCCGTGGGCCACGACGCGGCGGACCTCGGCGAGGGTTCGCTGGATCAGGCCGGGTCGGCTCAGTGAGCTCGGACACCGAACGGCCAACCGAGACCGGCGAGCGCGTACGGCCAAAGGAGACCGGAATCACGGCCACCGTGCGGAGACGCCACGGAGTGTCAGGATGCCGGCGGACGACGAGCGGCGGCGCCGCCGCGCCGATGGCCGGTGCCGTCCGCTGTCGCTGGTGCTGACGCCTGGACACCCGGTACGACAAACGCGCCTACATCTTCCTCGGCACCGCCACCCTCGCAACCCTGGCCATCTGGCTCCGCAGCTGATCCGAGAAACAGTTCCTAGGACCGTGATCTCACTGCGCCAGTCGGGTACCGCTGCCCAGCCGACCGCGAGCCGATGAGCGCTTGGCTGCTCATGCGGACCAAGACCGGCGGCACAGCGGCCGAAACACGTCAGGGCCCGCACCCGGAGGTGCGAGCCCTGATGTGGAACGCCGACAGGCGGTGCTGTGTCAGGCGGCGACGATGTTCTCAGCCTGAGGGCCCTTCTGGCCCTGGGTGATGTCGAAGGCCACCTTCTGGCCTTCGCGCAGCTCGCGGTAGCCGCCCTGAGCGACGATGTTGGAGTAGTGCGCGAAGACGTCCGCGCCGCCACCGTCCTGCTCGATGAAGCCGAAGCCCTTTTCCGCGTTGAACCACTTCACGGTGCCAGAAGCCATGTTGATCTCCTCTTGATAGGTGTAAAGCCGAAATCCGTACCGACACGAATTCCGCGTCGCCGCGGTAGGCCCACACCGGAGAAGACCGGCAAACAAAAATGCACCTGACGCTAAGTTCCGTCAGGTGCACACAAGTTCATATGGGTACCACAACTGCAACTACGTCTAACATAGCACACCGGCAGGCGTGAGATGCATACTCCCGCACCACCCACGCCGACTACCCGCCCGACCCAAGAACCTCGAACCCGCCGACGCAGACGTCATCCGGCTGTCCATCGACCGGCACGCCGTCGTCCTGCGCGACGCCAGGGCGGTCACCGGCCTACGCCCCGTCAGCTCAGGGTGTACGGCCGTCGACCACCTCGACCGACAAGCCGGGTGGGAGGCCCGTTGTTTCGGCCCTGCCCGAGCGGTCGATCGACACGGTGACGTCGGCGCCCGCCACTCGCAGGCCACGCACCGTAACCGCGCCGAGCGGGGTTCCCGCCAGTGGACGCAGCAGGACCTTGCCGCCCGGCACGTCCGGATACAGGCCCACAGCCGCGTGCAGCAGCGTCACGGCGGCGGCGGCCGACCACGCCTGGGGGCGGCAGGCCGCCGGGTAGGTCACCGGGCGGCCGACCGTGTCCCGTTCGTCGCCCGCGTGGAGTTCGGGCAGGCGGTAGTCGAAACCCTCCGCCGCCGCCAGCAGGCCCTGCGCCAGATCCGCCGCCAGCCGGTGGTGACCGGTCCTGGCGAGGCCGGCGATGACGATGGCGGTGTCGTGCGACCAGACGGACCCGCAGTGGTAGGACAGCGGGCTGAACGCGCCGTCATCGGCCGACATCGTCCGGAGCCCGAAGCCGCCGGACATCGCCGGAGTGCCGAGGAGCTCCGCCACCCTCGCCTCCTCCCCCGACGACAGCAGGCCCGTGCCGAGGAGGTGGCCGATGTTGCTGGTCAGCGAGTCGACCGGCTGTTTGTCACGGTCGAGAGCCAGCGCGGGATAACCGTTCTCGTGACCGGCGACCGACGCGAAATCGCCGTACTCGGCACTGGCCGCCAACGCCAGATGGCCGCCCCCCGCATCGGTGCCCGGCGCGGGGCGGGTGACCCAGAAGCGGGCACGGAAGCGGTCGGTCATCGAGCCCGCGTAGTCGAGCCACCGCCCAGCCCCCTTGCGGCCGAACGCCGCCAGCAGGGCGGCCCCCTGGTGAGCGGCGGCGCAGGCGTAGCCCTGGACCTCTGCCAGCGCGATGGGCGGTTCCGCCTGGCGGCCGTCGTGGAAGCGAACCGCGTCGCCCGAGTCCTTCCACCCCTGGTTGGCCAGGCCGTGGCCGGTCGAGTCGATGTACTCCAGGAAGCCGTCCCCGTCCGGGTCCGCGTGGTCGCCGAGCCAGCCGAGCGCCGCCTCCAGGGCTGGGAGCAGGGGCTCGATCTGGGCGGCGGGCATGCCCCAGCGCCAGGCGTCGTGCAGCAGGCCGATCCAGAGGGGGGTGGCGTCGATGGTGCCGTAGTAGGCGGCGGGCAGCCGTAGCCTGCCGCCGCTGTGCTCGTGGCGGCGCAGTTCGTGCATGATCTTGCCGGGCGCCTCACCCGTGGCCGGGTCGACGTGGGTGCCCTGTCGTCTGGCCAGTACGCGCAGGGTGCTCGCCGCCAGGTCGGTGCCCAGCGGCAGGAGCATCCTGGCGGCCCAGAGGCTGTCGCGCCCGAACAGCGTCAGAAACCACGGCACCCCCGCGCCCAGGAACGTCTCCCCCGGTTCGCCGGGCTCTGCCAGCCGGAGGGAGCGCAGGTCTTCGAGCGAGCGCGCCGCCAGCCGTACCAGCCGGACATCGTCGGCTGTCACCTGGGGGACGCTCCACTCCAGCGGTACGGACGGCGCGGTGACCACCGCGTCCGGGTCCTCGATCACGACGACCCACCGCAGCGTGACACGCTCGCCGGGCGCGAGCGAGATCTCCCAGCGCAACCGCCCACCGGCCGCACGGGAGTCGCCGCCCTCAGCGGAGCCCTGACCCGCAGGCGAGCCGTCGCCTGCCGGCGGGTCACGCCTCTCAGCGTGCGGTTCCAACGTCGCGTTCTCGCCGGTCGCTCGTACCCGGATGCGGCCGGACCGCCACTCCAGGGACCCGTCGCCGGCGGCCGAGGCGGGGGCCGGAGAGGCCGTGCCGCCGGACTTCACCAGGTCGATCGGGGCGAAGTCGCAGTTCAGGTCCAGGGTGACGGTGGCCGACACCGGGCGTGTCGCGGTGGAGGCGATCTCGATGAGCTCCGTCATCCGTCCGGGGGCGACCTCGCGGGTGCGGTCGACGCGGACCGTGGGGTCCGCGATCGGGTCGCCCAGCCAGCGGACCAGGGACACGAACCTGGTACGGCCGGCGGCCTGGACGGCGTGCCCCACCGCCTCCGGCTCCCTGCCGTCCACGGCCAGTGTGACCTGCGACAACGCCCGCGCGTCCGCGTGGAACAGGCCCTGCACTCCGGCCGCCCTGATCTGCCCGTCGGTGCCGCTCAGCGCGGTCGTCGGCGCCAGAACGGTGCTGACGAGATCATGCAGCAGCGGTTGCAGGCGGTGCGTGGCTTGGTCGAGCACGAGCGGCCCCCGAATCTTGACAGGCGAATCGTCCAAGGGAGATAGTGCGTAACACTCCGTTTACTTGAACGATCCAATCCTGCCATACCTCTATTTGAACGTTCAAACCATTAGAAAGCGACATGATGCCCGAAAAGGTGACGATCGCCGACGTCGCGCGGCGGGCCAGCGTCTCCCGGCAGACCGTCTCGAACGTACTGAACTCCCCCGGCCTCGTCCGCGAGGAGACCCGCGAGCGCGTACGGCAGGCGGTCGAGGAGCTCGGCTACCGGGTGAACCAGGCGGCGCGGCGCATGCGGACCGGCCGGTCGCGGCTCCTGGCAGTACGGATCGAGCAGACCCAGGATGGCATGAACGTGTTCGACCGGTTCCTGCACGGGCTGACCGAGTCGGCGGCCAAGGCGGGATATCGGGTGATCCTTTACACGGCCGACGACGACCGGTCGGAGATCGCCACGTTCGACGACCTGCTCGGGGCGTACGAACCGGATGCCTTCGTGCTGACCAGTACGCATTACGGCGATGTGCGCACCTCGTGGCTCGCCGAACGGGAGCTGGCGTTCGTCACGTTCGGGCGGCCGTGGGGCATGCCGGAGGGCGGCGCCCACCCGTGGGTGGATGTGGACGGTGCGGCGGGGACGGCCACCGCCACCCGGCACCTGCTGGACGCGGGTCACCGGCTGATCGGGTTCATCGGCTGGCCCGAGGGATCCGGCGTAGGCGACGACCGCAGGAGCGGCTGGGCCCGGGCGCTCGAAGACGCGGGTCCGTTGCCACGTACGAAGCTCGAAGACGCGGGCGTGCTGGAGCGGCGGACCGATGGGTCGGCGGCCGAGGGTGAGGCGGCGGCGAGGGAGCTGATCGCCGCCGGCGCCACTGCCCTCGTGTGCGTGAGCGACTCCGTCGCCCTGGGCGCGTTGCAGGCCGGGCCGGTGCCCGTGATCGGGTTCGACGACACGCCGGTGGCGGCCGCGATCGGTCTGACCAGCCTCAGCCAGCCTCTGTCGGACGCCGCCGCGCGCTGCGTCCGCGTATTGACCCGGCTCCTCGAAGACGACAGCCCGGACAAGCCGGATCACGTACTGCTTGAACCCTCCCTGGTGATCCGGCGTACTGCGTGAAAGGAAGCGCGATGAAACACCTCCCCCTGGCGGCGCTCGCCGTACTGGCGCTGGCCGCGACCGCGTGCGGCAGCGGCTTCGAGGACAAGCCGGCGGCCGCGCCGCAGAGCAGCGGCCCCGCCTCGCTGCGGATCCTCATCGCCTCCTCCGGCGACCCGGAGACGACCGCGGTCAAGCAGGCCGCGGACGCCTGGGCGAAGGAGAGCGGCAACCAGGCCACGGTCACCCCTGCGCAGGACATCCACCAGCAGCTCGGTCAGGCGTTCGCGGGCGGCACCCCGCCGGACGTCTTCTACGTGGACGCCTCCCGGTTCGCCGACTACGCCAGCGTCGGCGCGCTGGAGCCGTACGGGGACAAGATCTCGAACCCGGACGACTTCTACCCGAGCCTGCGCACCACGTTCACCCGGGACGGCACGTTCTACTGCGCGCCGAAGGACTTCTCCACGCTGGCGCTGATCGTCAACGACGGCCTGTGGAAGAAGGCGGGCCTGGCGGCGTCCGACGTGCCGACCACCTGGGAACAGTTCACCGAGGTGGCCGGCAAGCTCAAGGCCGAGGGCATCACCCCGCTGGCGATCGGCGACACCCGCGACCGGATCGGCGCGTTCATGGTGCAGGCGGGCGGCTGGATCACCAGCGCCGACGGCAAGCAGGCCACCGGCGACAGCCCCGAGAACCTCAAGGCCCTGGAGTACGTCAAGACGCTGCTCAAGGACAAGCTGGCCGAATACCCCAAGCAGCTCAGCGCGTCGTGGTCCGGCGAGGCGTTCGGCAAGGGGAAGGCCGCGATGACGATCGAGGGCAACTGGATCAAGGGCGCCCTGAAGGCCGACTACCCGGACATCCAGTACACGGCCCACCCGCTGCCCGCCGGGGCAAAGCAGGGCACGCTGTCGTTCACCAACTGCTGGGGCATCGCGGCCAAGAGCGTCAACAAGACGGCGGCGGTCGCCTTCGTCGAGGCGATGACCAGGGCCGACCAGCAGCTCACGTTCGCCAAGGCGTTCGGGGTCATGCCGTCGCGGCAGTCGGCCAAGGACGCCTACGTCAAGGAGTTCCCCACGGACACGGCGTTCGTGGACGGCGCCGCCTACGCCCAGGGCCCGGTGAACGCCGCCAAGATGGACAGCGTCCTGTCCGACTTCGACGCGGGGCTCCAGCAGCTCACCTCGAAGGACCCGAAGGCGCTGCTGGCCAGACTGCAGAAGAACACGCAGTCCGCGCTGAGCGACTGATGCCGACGCGCCGCAGCCGGGCCAGGGACGACGCGACGGGGTGGCTGTTCGTCGCGCCGGTCGTGGTGATCCTCGCGGTGTTCCTGCTGCTGCCGATCCTGATGGCGATGTGGGTCAGCCTCACCTCGTGGAACGGCCAGGGCAGCCCGTTCAGGAGCGACGTGCCGTTCGTCGGGCTGGACAACTACGACCGGCTGTTCACCCGGGACGACCTGGCCCGGGAGAACTTCATGATCAGCATCAGGAACAACGCCTACTACGTGGCGATCGTCGTACCGCTGCAGACGGCGCTGGCGCTGGGCCTGGCCCTGATCGTGAACAGCCGCCTGCTCAAGGGCAAGTCGTTCTTCAGGAGCGCGTTCTACTTCCCGTCGGTCACCAGCTCGGTGGCGATCAGCGTGATGTTCCTGTTCATCTTCAGCAACTCGGGGGCGCTCACGCAGTTGCTCGACTTCTTCGGCATCCAAGGGCCGCAGTGGTTCTCCGACGCCAGAGGTGTCCTGCACCTGCTGCTCGGCATGGACACGCCGCCGGCGGCGCTCGCCGGGGCGGGGCCGTTCGGTCTGTCGTGGTGGGAGTGGCTGGCGGGGCCGAGCGTGGCGATGTGCGCGATCATCGCGCTGGTCGTGTGGACGACGTCGGGCACGTTCATGCTGATGTACCTGGCTGCGCTGCAGGACATCCCGGTGACGCTGGAGGAGGCGGCCAAGCTCGACGGGGCCGGGCGGTGGCAGCGGTTCCGCTACGTGACGCTGCCGATGCTCAGGCCGACGATGTTCCTGGTGCTGACGCTCGGGCTGATCGGGAGCTGGCAGGTGTTCGACCAGATCTACGTCATGAGCCAGGGCGCTCCGGCCAAGACCACGCTGACCCCGGCGTTCCTGTCGTACCGGACGGCGTTCCGCGATTTCGACTACGGGGCGGGGACGGCGATCTCGTTCGTGCTGTTCCTCATCATCGTGCTGCTGACGCTGTTCCAGCGCCGCGTGATGCGGGAGAGGAGGAGCTGAGGTGCGCAAGCTCGCGAGCACCTTCACCGGCTACTCGATCCTGATCTTCTTCGCGCTGGTGTTCATCTACCCGTTCGTCATCCAGATCGCGAACTCGTTCAAGACCGAGCCGGACGCCGCCGCCTCCCCGCTCTCGCCCTTCCCGAATCCGGGGACGCTGGCGGGGTTCGAGCGGGTGTTCAGCGGTACCGACCTGCCGATCTGGCTGGGCAACTCGCTGCTGGTGACGATCGTGGTGACGGTCGGGCGGGTGTTCCTCGACTCGCTGGCCGGGTACGCGCTGTCCAGGCTGCGCTTCCGCGGGCGGGCGGCGCTGTTCGGGGCGGTCATCGCGGTGATGGCCGTGCCAGGCGTCGTCCTCTTTATCCCGAAATTTCTGGTCCTCAACCAGTTGGGGATGTATGACAGCTATCTGGCGTTGATCCTGCCGGTGATAGTGGACGCGGCGGGCGTGTTCATCATGAAGCAGTTCTTCGACTCGATCCCGGCGGGGGTGGAGGAGGCGGCGCGGATCGACGGGGCGGGCGCGTTCCGCACGTTCTGGTCGGTGGTGCTGCCGATGGCGCGACCGGCTCTGATCACGCTGACGATCATCTCGTTCCAGGGGACGTGGAACGAATTCCCGCACACGCTGGTGGCGGTCCAGAATCCGGCGCTGTTCACGCTGCCTCGGGGGCTGGCCGACCTGGTCAGCGGGTCGCTGGGGGGTGGCACGCAGTATCCGCTCAAGCTGGGGGCGGCGCTGCTGGCGACGATTCCGGTCGCGGTGATTTTCGTGATATTCCAGCGCAGGTTCGTCCGCGGCGCCAACGAAGGCAGCGACAAGGGCTGATCGACGAGGACGAACCCGGAGGGGTCGCCCTGTCCGGCCACGGTGGCCCCGGATGGTGAAGGCCTCCGTGATGCGTGCAGGGCAGGCCTCATCATGTGGGGACGCGCTTCAAAACTCTGACGACCCAAGGAGCTCGCGGTACTCCCGTGCCCCGTGCAGCCGGAAGATCTCCAGGGCCACGGCCATCGCCGACTTGGCGGCGGCGTGATCGCCGAGCGCTTCGTGCACATGGGCCAGGTCACGCAGGGTACGCGCCCGAGACAGGGCAGCGCGCAACGTGTCCCACTGCGCCATCGCCTCCTCCAGGCGGCTCCTTGCCTGGTAGAGCCGCCCTTCGGCCAAGGCGAGCGCACCGAGCGTGCGCAGCGTCCAGGCCTCGCCCCAGCGGTCGTTGAGCGCGCGGGTCACGGCGAGAACCTCTGCCAGCGCCGGGCCCGCCGCGTCGAACTGGCCGAGCCGTACCTGAGTCTTGGCCAGTTCGCACTGGCAGTAGGCCGCCATCAGCCGGTCGCCCCGCTCGCGAAAGATTTCCAGCGCGCGCTCGCACAGCTCCTGCGACTGCGCCAGCTCGCCGCGTGCGCGGTGGTACAGGGACATGCTGCGCAGGGTCAGCCCTTCGCCGCGCCGGCTGCCCGCGCGTCGGTACAGCGAGAGCGCGGAGGTCAGCTCGCTCCAGGCGACCGGGTAGTCACCGCGCTCCACGTGGACGTTGCCGGCCAGCCGCTTGACGTGCGCGAGGGCCGCCGGGTCGGCGAGGTCGCTCCACAACCGGCTCCCGCGTTCCAGGAAGCGGAGGGCTTCGAGCAGGTATCCCTGCCCGAGGCAGGAGGCGCCGAGGGCGGCGAGCGTAGTGGCCTCACCTCTGGTGTCCTGCGCGGAGCGGAACAGGGACAGCGCCTGGCTGAGGTAGTAGCGGGACTCGGCGAAGTGGTCGCGCTCGTAGTACAGGCGGCCGAGCCCTGCGCGCAGGGTCGCCTCGCCCAGCGTGTTGCCCATGCGGCAGGCGACGGCGAGCGCGGCGTCGTGCGTGCGGTGCCAGGCGGCGAAGGGGTTGTCGAAGACGTACCGGCTGCCTTCGAGAGCTGTGGAGCACAGCGTGGCGGCGAGTTCGACGGCGATGTCGTCGAGGTCCATCGCCGCGGCCAGCTCCACCGCGACGATCAGGGTCTCCTCCTCGGCGCGGAGCCAGCCGTGCGGGTCGGCGAGTGCTCTCCGCAGGACCTGCTGGTCCACCGGTCGTGCCAGGTCGTGGACGCCGCGATGCGTCGGAATTCCGATGGGTACGGCTTCGCCGAGCTGCTGGACGAGCCAGAGCCAGCCGCCGAGCACCCGGCGCACCACGGCCGTGCATTCCGTGGGCGCTTCCTCCTCGTGGGCGCGCTCCCGGGCGAACAGTCGGATCAGGTCGTGCAGCCGGTAGCGGGTCTCCGCCACGCTGGCGAGGGAAGCGTCGACCAGGTGCTCCAGCACCCGCTCCGCCTCGTCCAGGCCGGTTTCCATGGCGGCGGCCGCCACCCACACCGGGATGTACGGCAGGCCGAGCAGGCCGAGGCGGCGCAGCGCCGTCCTGGCCTCGGGTGGCAGCAGGTTGTAGCTGAGGGCGATGCCGGCCCGCACCTCCTGGTCGCCGACGGCCAGCTCGTCGAGCCTGCGCTGCTCGTCGGCCAGCCGGTCGGCCAGCCTCGTCACCGACCACCGGCGGCGCGAGGCGAGTCTCGACCCGGCGATCCGCAGGGCCAGGGGCAGGCCGCTGCACTGCCGTACGACGCGCCGCGAGGCGTCCGGGTCGGCGGCGATCCGTTCCTGGCCGGCGATCTGCCCCAGGAGGTGCAGAGCCGCCTGGTCGGATAGCAGGCCGAGCTCGAGGACCGCGGCGCCGGCCAGGCCGGTCAGCCGGTTGCGAGAGGTGACGATCACGCCGGAGCCGGGGGTTCCCGGCATGAGCGGCCTGACCTGGCTCTCGGTCGCGGCATCCTCCAGCACGATCAGTCGGCGGCGGCCGGCCAGGAGGGTGCGGTAGCGGGCGGCTCGTTCCTCCAGCGTGCCTGGGGACGAGAGGCCGGGTTCCAGCTCGCGCAGCAACCGGCCGAGGACCTCATGCGGGGTGGCGGGTGCCTCGCTGGTGCCGCGCAGCTCCACGTGCAGCTGGCCGTCGGGGTAGAAGGGCACGATCTCGTGTGCGGCGCGCAGCGCCAGCGCCGACTTGCCGACGCCGCCCGGCCCGAAGATCACGCAGACGGGTGTGGTGTTGGGCTTGGTGAGCAGGCCGCGTAAGGCGGCGAGCTCGTCTTCGCGGGCGGTGAAGTCTGGCAGCGAGGAGGGTAACTGCCTGGGCGGTAAGGCTTTGGCCGTACCCAAGAGCAGTGAATCCGACCGCAGGATGGCCTCGTACGACTGCCGCAGCTCGGGCCCGGGCTCGATGCCCAGCGAGTCGATCAGCACCAGCCTGCCCTGCTGGTAGACCGCTAGCGCGTCCGCTTGGCGGCCTGCGCGGTACAGCGTCACCATGAGGTCGCGGCGCAGCCGCTCACGGACCGGATGTGTCGCGACGAGTTCGGTCAGCTCGTCGATCAGGCCTTCGGTGCCACCGGTCGCCAGGTCGACCGCGATCCGTTCCTCCAGTACGGCGAGCCGCAGATCTTCCAGCCTGGCGGCCTCCGCGCGCAGGTAGGTGTCCCCGAGGCCGCCGAGGGCCGGGCCGCGCCACAGCGCGAGCGCCGCGCGGAACGCCTCCCCCGCTTCGTGGGCGCCACCCTCGCGTGCGGCTCGCCGTCCCCGGCTGACAAGCCGCATGAACACGTCCTTGTCCAGCGCGTCGGGAGGGATGGTGGCGGTGTAGCCGACCCGGTGCGAGACGATGACGCCCTTCTGGCCCGCGCTGTCGAAGGACCGGCGCAGCGAGGCGACATAGGTGTGCAGTACTCCCCGGGCGCTCCGAGGCGGGTCGTCCCCCCAGAGCGCCTCCATCAACCGCTCAACCGTGACCACCTGTCCGGCGTCGAGGAGCAAAGCGGCGAGCAACGTTCGCGGCTTGCGTCCCCCGAGGGGAAGCTGCCGCTCGTCGCACCACACCTCGACCGGACCCAGGAGCCGTAACTCCATTGGCTCTCCCATGAAGGCGCCGATGTGCCGGAGTCAACTCTAGGGAGTGGACGGTATAGACCGGGTATGTCAGAAGGACCCCGGCCGTCGCCGGGGTCCTTCTTGGGCCGAACTCAGATGTAGGGGCCCCAGCCGCCACCGATCCTGACCGCCGGACCGAACCCGTTGGCGCTCCGGCCGTTCCACACGAACAGGGTGCCGTCGGTGATCGCCGCGATGTCGCCACGACCGTCCCGGTTGACATCACCCAGCGACATCAACGTGTTGCCATACGGCCCCCAGCCCCCACCCACCTGAACCGCCGGACCGAACTCATTGCCGCCCTCACCGTTCCAGACGAACAACGTGCTGCCATCCCTGATCGCCGCCAGATCACCCCTGCCGTCGGCGTTGAAGTCACCACCCACCGGCTTGCCGTACGGCCCCCAGCCCCCACCGACCTGCTCCGCCGGACCGAACCTGTTCCCGCCCTCACCGTTCCACACGAACAACGTGCCATCGGTGATCGCCGCGATGTCGTCCCGGCCGTCCCCGTTGACATCACCCACCGACGTCAACGTGTTGCCGTAGGGTCCCCAGCCCCCACCGACCTGCTCCGCCGGACCGAACTTGTTACCGCCCTCACCGTTCCAGACGAACAGCGTGCTGCCATCCCTGATCGCCGCCAGATCGCTCCTGCCATCCCCGTCGAAGTCACCCGAGATCGGCTTACCGAACGCCGACCACCCCGCCCCTACCTCCACCCGCGCACCGAACTCGTTGCCGCCCTCGCCGTTCCAGACATACAACTTCCCATCCGCCGTCGCGAAGAGATCCCCCACACCATTACCGTCGAAATCAGCCCCATACGGGGGTACCCAGAGGGCGTCGACGATCTTTCCGGCGTTGCCGGCTTGGGGCTGGTAGCGGTCAGGGAAGGCGGAAACCTGTACCTTCTGGCACACCTCGCCGATCGGTGCACTCTGCCAGGAGTTGTTCGGGTACTTCCGGATCATCGCGTTGAGGAAGGCGTTCGTGGCCCAGGTCGGGTTGAGTCGCTGCTCCTCGCTGCCCCATGGGTCCTGCTGCTGGAAGAGGCCCAGGCTGGTGTGGTCGACTTTCTCGGCGACGTTCTGGATGGTCGATTCCACGATGGTGGTGGTGATCGCGATGACCGCCGCACGCTCGGACAGGCCACGATCGCGGACGGCCTTCACGACCATGCGGGCGCAGGAGACGCGGTAGGCGTTTATCTTGTTGGCCAGTTCGCCGGCCAGGACTCCGGCGAGCCGGTCGGCGATGGCGGCGTCCCTGCCGGTCGCGCCCCGGGCGTCGCACGGGGCGGTGAGGTAATTGGCGTTGAAGTCACCGGCCCGGGGTCCAACCGGATCCGGGTCGGCCAGCGCCGTCGGGGTCAGGGCGCCGATCGCGAGAACGGTCAGGGCCGCCGTCGCCGCATAACGGGCAAACGTCTTTGAGAACATGTGCTGCTCCAGGTTGGGGGGATCTGGGGGTGTCCACCGCCCCCAGGGAACTGGGGGAAGGTCAGACGTAGGGGCCCCAGCCGCCACCGATCCTGACCGCCGGACCGAACCCGTTGGCGCTCCGGCCGTTCCACACGAACAGGGTGCCGTCGGTGATCGCCGCGATGTCGTCCCGGCCGTCCCGGTTGACATCACCCAGCGACGTCAACGTGTTGCCGTAGGGTCCCCAGCCCCCACCCACCTGAACCGCCGGACCGAACTCGTTGCCGCCCTGACCGTTCCAGACGAACAGCGTGCTGCCATCCCTGATCGCCGCCAGATCACCCCTGCCGTCGGCGTTGAAGTCACCACCCACCGGCTTGCCGTACGGCCCCCAGCCCCCACCGACCTGCTCCGCCGGACCGAACCTGTTCCCGCCCTCACCGTTCCACACGAACAACGTGCCATCGGTGATCGCCGCGATGTCGTCCCGGCCGTCCCCGTTGACATCACCCACCGACGTCAACGTGTTGCCGTAGGGTCCCCAGCCCCCACCGACCTGCTCCGCCGGACCGAACTTGTTACCGCCCTCACCGTTCCAGACGAACAGCGTGCTGCCATCCCTGATCGCCGCCAGATCGCTCCTGCCATCCCCGTCGAAGTCACCCGAGATCGGCTTACCGAACGCCGACCACCCCGCCCCTACCTCCACCCGCGCACCGAACTCGTT
>NZ_JAKNTW010000057.1 GCF_022213955.1 Dolomitihabitans soli
GTGTGCTTGATGAGTTCGGCGGCGCGGGAGAAGTTGGCGCCCGCAAAGCCGGTCTGCAGCGGCGCGTTGCTCCCGGTGTGTTTGGTGATCACGGCCGACCAGGCGTCCATGATCTGGATCGCCTTCTTGGCGTAGCGGGAGTCCTTGGTGAGGTACCACTGCAGGGCGTGTGTGTAGGCCGCATTGGCGTCCTCACGCTCGTCCGAGCAGCCGTGGTCGGGGTTCCCATACATGCCGCACTCCACGACGGCGCGGGGCTTGGCCGTGTAGGACAGCGAGGCATCGGAACTGCGTTGCAGGGCTTTCCGTGCACCGCCTCAGAGGGCGGTTCGCGAGTTGATGTCCCTCCCAGGCCGGCAGCGGAGGCGGCGGCGGGCCCGGGGGCGGTTCGGCGGGTTCGTGCTCGGCGCCGACCCGTCCCCGGCCGTGGCAGAACCGGCAGCGCGACGCCAGCCGGCCGAACCGCTGGACCGAGTGGCTGATTCTGCTCGCCCGAGATGATGTTTCGTGCTGGAGGTTGATGAGTGGGCTGGTCGCGACCCCGGCGACTGTCAGGACGGACAGTCGCCGACGGGTCATCACGTCAACCCGCATCGAGCGTTTCGAATGGCAGCCGTAGCCGCAGCCGGCCAGCGATGGGCACATTGTGGGTACGGATCTCGGAAAGCTCCTTGGCCGTCAACGCGCGACCGTACAACCGGAACTCGTCGAGCGTGCCGAGGAACCGATTGGCGCCGTCGAGCCGCTGGCCGACGGACAGGCCGTGGACGCCGAACTCGCGGCCGTTGGTGACCGAGCCGGGCGGCGTGGTGCCCGTCGCGACCGGGGCACCGTCGACGTACATCGTGAGCTGGCGGTCGATCCGCTGTAGCGTGATGTGGTGCCAGGCCCCGTCGTTGTACGCCGCCGGCGACGCCAGCGTCACTGCGGTGCCCAGGCCGGTGCCGAGGAACGCCCGGATGCGGTTGCTCGCCGGTTCGGCCAGCAGCCACATCTGCGGCGCCGCGTTGATCCGGTACGCCGACAGGATGGTGTGCGAGCCGGTGGCCGCGTTGTATCGGAACCACGTCATGGCCGTGAAGTCGCCGTCCTCCACGTCCACGGCTGGCGTGTACGGCACCTCGACGCCGTCGTCGACCTTGTCCAGCGCCAGCCCCTTGCCGTACCGGCCGCCGGTCAGCCTCGCGTCGCCCCGCACGTACGCGGTGTTGTCGTACCGCGGTGACACGTCCGGGGTCGTCGGGCCCGGCACCGGTGGCGGTGGGAAGGCACCCGGGGTGCCGTTCGGGGTGCCGAGGTGCGCCTCGTTGAACCGGGCCCAGCGGATGGTCTCGTACGGGTTGGTGGCACCAGCCTCGTAGAGCAGTCCGGTCATGATCCCGTGGGTGGCGTCGGTGCCGATCTCGACCATGTCGGAGTAGGCCGTCGGCCCCCACCAGAAGACCTTGCCCTGGTCCCAGGTCCGCGCCTCGTCGAACGACGACCGGATCGCCATGACCTCGCGAGCGCCCGGATGCGCGACCGTGGAGATCATGATGCGGTCACGGGCGTCACCTTCGTCGGTGGCGGTCAGTCGCAGCAGCGACGCCTGCACCTGCACCGTGGAGAATGTCGGCAACGTCTGGAAGTAGCCGTCGAAGCTCTCGCCGCCGTCGCTGGAGTGGGCGTACGCCCGCACCCCGTCCGACGCGGAGGCGACCTCGCGGGCGCTGACGTAGAGCCGGCCGTCGGTCAGCTCGACCACCGTGGTCTCGGTGGGTTTGGTCCGTCCCTCCAAGTCGGCGATGGTGGCACCGATCTGCCAGGTGACACCACCGTCGTCGCTGAAGTACAGGTGGGCGCCGAAGATCGGCAGCTCGTCGCCGTCGCTCATCTCGTGCATAGAGCTGACGATCAGCCGGCCGGCGTGCGGACCGCGTTTGAGCTGGATGCCGTGCACCGGCCCGTTGGCGATGAACCGGTCCCACTCCGGCCGCTTGAGGTGCGGCATTTCTCGCGGGGCGGTCCACGTCGCCCCGTGGTTGTCGCTGGTCAGCAGGTACACGTCCCGGTCGCAGGGAGGGCATGCATCGTAGGCGTTGCGGTTGGCCAGGATCACGATGCGGCCGGTGCGTTCGTCCACGACTGGTACCGGGTTGCCGAGGGTGTCCCCGCCGGCCTCCGCGATCAGTTGCACCGGCCCCCACGTGACGCCGCCATCGGTGGAGCGCTTCAGCACGAGGTCGATGTCGGCGTCGTCGTTGCAGGCTCGCTCCCGCCCCTCCACGATCGCCAGCAGGTCACCGTTGGTGGCTTTCACCAGGGTGGGGATGCGGTAGCAGAAGTATCCCGCCTCTCCGCGGCTGAACAGGACGTCGTCGGTGACCACCGGCTCGGCCGCCGTGGCGGCGGAGCCGGGGGCCCCCCCCGCCGGGGGGGGCCCCCGCGGCCCCCCCCGCCGCGCGAGGACGTGG
>NZ_JAKNTW010000058.1 GCF_022213955.1 Dolomitihabitans soli
CGGAGCAAGTGGCGTGGTGGGGGCACCCCGGGGGCGGGGGCGGGGGGGGCCCCGCCGCCCGCCACCAAGGCGGTGGCGGCCATCAGCGCGACCACCATCGGTCGAATCAGTGCGCGCAGTAGCCGGCGGGTTACCATATCTGCTCCCTGGCGGTTGCGAAAGGCGCGGCAGCCACGGCGGACGACAACCGTCGGTGACTCCGGCCGGTTCCTTGTCTCGGCTTCACGTGCGATACCTCCTACTGGTCGGCGGGACGGCGGATCGAGCTTCGGCACATCCCCGAGGCACGTGCTGGCGAGCTCTCCATCACCCCACGAACAGAGCCCGCGCTGGGTCCTCTGTGGACGGTCACTGTGCTTACTGGACGAGGTGGACGAGGGTGAGCCGTTCAGGGAAGAGCGGCGGGAACTGCACTCCGTGCTCGGCGAGCACCCGGCCGGGCAGCGTGGTGCCGCCGGTCCACCATGGCGGGCAGGCACGTCCGACGAATGCCGCGACGTCCGCAGTGAGGTCCAGCGGCGTGATCCGGTAGCCCGCGTCCGGGTCGAGCCCCGGGATGCGGACCAGCCCCGTGCGGGTGAGTTCCGAGGTGGCGACGGCGGCCACGGTGAACAGCGCCTCGGATCGGTCGGGGGCGACGACGCCGTGCACGTGGACGGCGGGGTCGGGGTGGTCGACCCTAACGACCCTTCCGGTGTGGAGCAGTACCTGGTGCCGCTGGTACAGCCGTACCCACTCGGCGAGGGCGGCCCGGTCGGCGGGTGAAGCGGACCGCAGATCCCACTCGATGCCGAGATGGCCGAAGAGCGCGGTGCCGGCGCGGAAGGCGAGGACTTGGGTACGCCTGGTGGTGTGCACGGACGGGGACCCGACGTGCGAGCCGATCAGCTCGGGGGGCAGCAGCAGCCCGGTCCACCGCTCGATCTGCTGCCGTTCGAGTGCGTCGATGCAGTCGCTGGCCCAGACGCGGTCGGTCCGGTCGAGGATGCCGAGGTCCGCCCGGCCTCCTCCGGACGCACACGATTCGATTTCCAGCCCGGGGTGCCTGGCCTTGAGGGTGTCGATCAGCCGGTACACCGCCAAGGTCTGCTCGCGCACCCCGGCCCGGCCATGCGCCGTCCGCCCCGGCTCGACCAGGTCCCGGTTGTGGTCCCACTTGATGTAGTCGATGCGGTACTCGGTGACGAGCGCGTCCATCCGCGCCAGGATGTACGCGAACGCGTCCGGATTGGCCAGGTCGAGCACCTGCTGGTGGCGGGCCTCCGGCGGCAGCCGGTACCCGGCGGAGAGGATCCACTCCGGATGTGCGCGGGCCACGTCCGAGTCCACATTGACCATCTCGGGCTCGAACCACAGGCCGAACTGCATGCCGAGCACACGGAGGTGGTCGACGAAGGCGTGCAGCCCGCCTGGCCACACCTGCTCGTCGACGTACCAGTCGCCCAGGCCGGCACGGTCGTCACGGCGGTGCCGGAACCATCCGTCGTCCAGCACGAACCGCTGCACACCCACCTCGGCGGCGAGGTCGGCGAGCTCGGTCAGCACCGCGATGTCCTGGTCGAAGTAGACGGCCTCCCAGGTGTTGAGCACCACGGGGCGGTGGGCGGACGGGTGCTGCGGGCGGGCCCGCAGGTACTCGTGGAACCGGGCGGACAGATCGTTGAGGCCACGTCCCCAGCCGCCGAAGACCCACGGCGACATGTACGACTCGCCCGGGCCGAGCGTGCCCTCGCCGGGCAGCAGCAGTTCCCCGCCGCCGAGCAGGCTGTACCCGTCGGGGGTACGCTCGGCCAATGTCCGGTGGTTGCCGCTCCACGCGACGTGCAGCCCCCAGACCTCGCCGCTCTCGAACGAGAACGCCGGTGTCCCCGCGAGCAGCAACGGCGTCGCGTCCAACCCCGTCCTCCCCCGGCGGTTGTCCCGCTGGTGGGTGCCGAGAGTGAACTCGTGCCGCTGCGGCGAGCGTTCTCTCAGATGCCGGCCGGAGAAGTCCAGGATCTCCCGGGCCTGGGCCGGCACCGGCAGCGCGAGCACCAAGCCGTCCAGGGTGTACGTCCGCTCGGGATCGTCGTTGGTCAGCACGGCACGCAGCCGCAGCAGGCCGGACGTGGTCAGCTCAAGCTCGATCTGCAGGCCCAGCCGGGCGTTCGGGTCCTCGGCGCTGACCATCAGCCGGTGCTCTACCGGGCCCGGCACCTCCTCGAACTCAACCCCGGTCACAGTGAACTTCGCCGAAAAGTCCCGCCCGTCGCGATGCCCCGACAGCCCCGGCGTACCGAGCCAACCGGCGGACTGTTCGGGCAGCACCGCGACGGGGACGACCGAGTCGACAGGTCCGCGCACGATCGGCGGGATGGAGGCCGCGGCCAGCGCCGGCAGGTTGTCGCGGTCGAGGTCACCGAGGTCCGCGCCCCAGTACACGATCCGTGGCAGGCCACCGTCCCGGGTGTCGACGATCACCGAGACGCCACCGGCGCATAAGTGCATCAGCCCGTCGATATCCATCACCGCTGCGGCCATGTCGTTGCTCATCTCTCTCACCGTTGCCTGGTCGACCGCAGCGTGCTGCGGGGGGCGGACGACAGTGCACCGTCAGTCCCGTGGCTGCGATTACCAGACGTCGTCTCGTACAGGCAGGGGGTCGGCGGTCATCGCCATGCGGTCGGTCATTCGTTGCAGCATGTCTGTCTTGGTCGTCAGGTATTCCGGGTCGTCCCACCGGTTGACGTGCTCGCCTGGGTCGTCGTCGAGGTCGTACAGCTCGCCGCGGACACCGTCGCCGCTGCCGTGGTATGCGACGATCTTGTGCCTTTCCGAACGGACCATGGTCGCGTACGTTCGCTGGCCGCCGGCGTTGTAGAACTCGCAGTACACGTCGTCGCGGTGCTCGGCGACCTTGTTGTCGATCAACGGCATCAGTGATCGGCCCTGGATGCCGGGCTCCGGGTCCGCGCCCACCGCCTCCAGCAGGGTCGGGGCCACGTCGACGAGCTCGACCAGGCCGCCTACCCGTCGTCCGGACGGCAGTCGACGTGGCCAGTTCAGGATGAGCGGAACGCGCACGGCCGGGTCGTAGAAGTACGGGCCCTTGAGGTAGATGCCATGGTCACCGAGCATTTCGCCGTGGTCGGCGTGGAAAATGACGATCGTGTCCTCGCGCTGCCCCGTGCGCTCCAGCGCGTCGAGAATACGGCCGATCTGCCGGTCGAGCATGTCGATCAACGCCCAGTACGCGGCGCGGATCACCCGGTGCTCTCGTTCGCTCATTTCGGAATGGACGAAGGTGCGCGCGGCGCTGTGTCCGCCGGCGTAGTGCTCCTGCTGGAGCAGTGGCTTGTTGTCGAGCTCGCCAGGCCGGAAACGTGGTAGCGGAATGTCGTCCAGCCGGTCGAGATAGCGCTCGAGCAGGTCCTTGGGTGGGTCGAACGGGTGGTGCGGGTCGTAGAAGTTGACCGACAGCAGCCACGGCTGCGGGAAGCCGGCCATCGTCTCGACGAACTCCGTGGCGGTCTCCGCGCACCAGGTCGTGTGCTGGTGCTGCTCTTCCATACCGATCTGGACGTGCTCGGTGTCCGGATGGGCCTGCCGCGCGAACGATATACCTCGGGCGCGCAGCCAGTTGCTGTACGCATTGGTCGGCCAGTCCATCGCCGCCTGCGCGGCGTTCGGCGGCGGCTGGTGCGACCAGCTGAACCAGCTGTAGCCATCGTCGATGCGGCTTTCCACCGGACGATGCGGGTGAGGGTGGGCGGCCCGGAGGTGTAGCTTCCCGACCAGCCCGCAGGTGTAACCGGCATCGGCGAGGACTCGGGGGAGAAGCCTCTCGTCGGCCGGGATGGACTGACCGTTCTGGCGGGTGCGGGTGGTGCGCGGGTAGCGGCCGGTCAGGAAGCTCGCCCGCGACGGGGTGCACACGGGACTCTGTGCGTAGGCGTGATCGAACACCACGCCCCCGTCGGCTAACCGGTCCAGGTTCGGCGTCTTGACGAACGGATTGTCGTAGCAGCCCAAGGTGTCGAAGCGCTGCTGGTCGGCACAGAGCCAGAGAATGTTCGGACGCTTGGTCGCCGGCATCAGTGGTCATCTCTCGAGGGGGCGTCGCTGAACTCCCACCTCTCGGCCCGTTCAGGCCGCGGGGTGAGTTGCTGGACCATTTCCATGTTCCCTACCTGAAGCCAAGGGCTGGAGACGGTCAGCGGGGGTCACCATTCTGGTCATGATGGGAGGACGCCAGCGGCTCAAGCCGATGACGGATGTAGCTGAAGTGGGCGACCATCGCATCGGACATCCCCTCACCGGCGCCAAGCGCCGCGACGATGTCCTTGTGCACGCGTGCGGGATGGCCCGGTTCGCCGGGAAGCGAGTCGAACAGCCTGTGGAAGAGCTCCCAGAAGAGGTCGATGAGCGACGACACCAAGCCGTTGCCGAGTGGCTGATAGAGCCGCTCGTGGAACGCCTTGTCGAGGTCGCCGAGTGGCTCGCCGGCCAGTTCCCTGCGCTCCATCTCGTCGGCGAGGCCCGTCAGGTCCTCGAGGTCAGCCGGCGTCAGGCACTTGGAGACCATCTCGATGAGGCCGACTTCGAGCGCCTCGCGCACGACAAGCACCTCATACAACGATGCGCCGCCGATGGCGATCTGGTACGGAAGCTGCTCCAGGATCGGCCGGAACGAGAACTCACTCACGAACAGTCCCCGCCCGGAGACCGCATTGATCACGCCAAGCGCCTGCAGGCTGCGCGTCGCTTCGCGTAGCGAGATCCGGCTGATCCCAAGACCCTCCGCGAGCTTCGCCTCTGAGGGCAGGGGGTCCCCCGGACGCAGGCCGTGATCATCGATGTACTCGCGCAGCCGTTGCTGCGCCACCCGGAACGTTTCCCCGTGCACTGGCTGCATGTCCTATAAGCTAGCAGCTAGCTTATAGCTCTTCAATAACGCGCCGTAATCTATTGTTCATGCACGTAACGCACGATACGTTCCCTCCCATGCGTCGTACGCTTGTCGAATCGTCAAACACTTCGGCCCTTGCCCGAGGGCTGCACGTGCTGCGGGAGCTCGTGGACGAGGGCTCACCGCTGACCGCCACGGAGATCGCCCGGCGAATCGGGGTGCACCAGAGCTCGGTGTCCCGAATACTCGCGACGCTGACGCAGGTGGGATATGTCCGCAAGACCTCGGACCGGCGGTTCGCGCCGGACTTTGGGGTGCTATCGCTGATGTCCGCGACCACCTGGTTTCCGCTGATCCGCAAGCCGCGGGCGGCAATGGAGGCGATCGCCTCCGCCCACCCTGGGCTCGACGCCACGCTGTGTGTCCTGTGGCGCGGCGAGATGATCTATTTCCTGAGAACCGGCGGCGACATCGGCACCGTCGACTTCGGGGCGGGCTTCCCGGTCCACCTCTCGGCCCCCGGTCTGCGGATGCTGGTCGACCTGCCCGAAGACGAGGCGCTGGAGATCCTCCGGCAATCTCGCCATCGGTACGGTTGGCCCGGCACCGCGGCGGTACCGGCGACCGAGGAGGATGTCCTCGCCTTCGCCCGCGTCAATGTCGAGCACGACGTGCTCGTGTTGCCGGAATGGGGGTTCGCCGGCATGGTCGGCGCCGCGATCCCCGTCAAGACCGACGAGGACCACCCGGTGGCCCTCGCGCTCACCGGCGACGTCCGCATCGCCGACCCGGCAACCCTGCGACTGTGGCTACACGATGCCCGCCGCACCGTCGAAGCCGCACTCGCCGCGCGTTGAAGCCATCCCGAGGCCCGCCCAATTCCCTCCCACCCAAACGCATCTCCCGTAAAAGGAGCCTGATGTGATCGGCACACCCTTCTCCCGGCGTACCGTCCTGAAAGCGGCCGCTGGCGCCGCCGGCATCGCCGTCCTCGCCGCCTGCGGCAAGGACGGCGGCAGTACCTCCACAACCGGCGGAGTCCTCAACGTGTGGGGCGGCGTGCCGGCCGAGAGCGGCCCGAACGCCATGATCGAGGCATTCCAGAAGCAATACCCCGACATCAAGGTCACCTACACCCGGTACGTCAACGACGACCAGGGCAAACTCAAGCTCGACACATCGCTGCAGGGTGGCGTGCCGATCGACGTGTTCTTCTCGTACGACAACCCGACCCTCGGCAAGCGGGTCCAGGCGGGGCTGACCGTCGACCTCACCGACCGGGTCAAGAACGACTCCGATCTGGCGCAGTTCGGGGCGGACGTGTCCCCAGCGGCGAACCTGGTGTACGACGGAAAGCTCTACTCTGTGCCGGCGCAGAAGGCGCCGACGTTGATCTTCGCCAACGACACGATGCTGTCAGAGGCCGGCGTCACCATCCCCGACGGCTGGGACATCAACGAGTACCGCGAGGTGGCAAAGAAGCTCAGCAAGGCCGGCACGGTGTTCGGGACGTTCAGCGCGCCGCCGATCCACCGGTACACGCTGGGCCCGGACTACTACTACAGCGAGGATGGCAAGTCCTCGTCGTTCAGCGATCCGGTGTGGCGGCAATACTTCGAACTCGCCCTGGCGATGCAGGAGGAAGGCAGTGCGCTGCCGCGGCGGACGATCATCTCCGAGAAGCTGCAGACCTTCAGCCACGGGCCGTTGCTGACCGGCCGGGTGGCGCTGCTGCCGGCGCAGGTGTTCGTACTGCGCTACATCAGCGACCTAGAGGAGTTCCCGCACGGCTTCAAGGTCCGCGCCCTGCCGAACCCCGTACCCGTCAAGGGCCAGGAGTTCTGGAACGACGGCCCGATTGGTGACCACATCTCGATCAGCGCCAAGTCCAAGCAGCAGGACACGGCGTGGACGTTCGTGAAGTTCTGGATGAACAACAGCAACCTCATGACCAAGGGCGGCCGGCTGCCGTCGATCCTCGACCCGAGCAAGCGGTCCCAGACGATCGCGGACCTGCTCGGCCCGGAGCGCGACAAGCTGTACGATGTCGCGTCGTTCGAGAAGGTGATCTTCGGGACCGAGTACAAGTTCCCTATCGACACCATCACCACGGCGTCCAACCAGGTCGACACCATCTACAAGAAGCTCTACGACCAGGTACTGCTCGGCCAGATCACGGTCGACCAAATGGTGACGCAGGCGACCAAGGAGGCCGACGACGCCATCAAGGCGGCGGGGTGAGCGCCGGCACCTTCCCGGCAGGCGCTGACGGGCGGACCGGTGACACCCGCAAGCGGCGGAGGGTGGCCGGCCAGTCGGGCCACGTCGGCTGGCTGTTCCTCGCCCCGAACCTGGTCGGCTTCCTGAGTTTCACGCTGCTGCCGCTGCTGACAGCGATCGCCATCGCGTTCACCAGCTGGAACGTGGTGTCCGGCTACGCCGGCATCACCTTCGTCGGTCTGGCGAACTTCGCGGAGGCGCTCGGGGACGGCGCGCTGTGGGGAGCTGTCGGCCGCACCCTGCTCTACGCGAGCATCGGGGTTTCAGCGTCCATGATGGGCGGGCTGGGCCTGGCACTGCTGCTCAATCGCGACATCGCCGGCCGCACCCTCCTCCGGGTGTTGTTCTTCCTGCCACACGTGGTGACCTCGGTCGCGATCGGCCTTGTGTGGCTGCTGCTGCTCAACCCCGACAGCGGTCCGGTCAACGCCGGGCTGCGGGCGCTCGGCGCCGACACCCCACCGGACTGGCTGGTCTCCCAGACGTGGGGACTGCCATCGCTGGTGATGATCGCAGTATGGTCGGCCGTCGGCTATAACGCCGTCATCTATCTGTCGGCGCTGCAAGCCGTGCCGGTCGACCTGTACGAGGCGGCGGCGATAGACGGCGCCGGCGCGTTCCGGCGATTCACCACGGTGACCTGGCCGGCGCTGATGCCCACCACCACTTTCCTGGCGATCACGATGACGATCGGCCAGTCGCAGGGCTTCGGTCTGATCGCGTTCCTGACCCAGGGCGGACCGGGCGAATCGACGACAACCCTGTCGTACTACATGTACCAGCAAGGGTTCCAGTTCTACCGGTTCGGCTACGCCGCCGCCGTAGGCATGATCAGTTTCGTCGGGGTCCTGCTGCTGACGGCATTCTTCTGGCGGTTCCAAAAGGGACGAGGGCTGTACACGTGAGCACTCTGCAGACGGCCGGTACGCGCCGATGGCGGCGCCGCGGCGGCAATCTGGGCGCCTCGCTGCTGGCGTGGGCCCTGGCGGTGCTGTTCGTGGTGCCGTTCCTATGGATGCTGTCGTCGTCACTCAAACGCAACATCGACGTGTTCACGCTACCCATCAGGTGGATCCCCGACCCGGTGCACTGGGCGAACTACGCCGAAGTGTGGATCGGCGAGAAGTCGATGGTCACCTACTACGTCAACTCGCTGATCGTGACGCTGACCGGCGTGCTGGGAGACCTGACGACGTCGGCGATGGCCGGCTACGCGTTCGCGCGGCTGAAGTTCCGCGGCCGGAACAAGATCTTCCTGCTGTACCTCGCGACGGCGATCATTCCAGCGCAACTGTTGCTCGTCCCGCGGTTCATGTTCTTCCAGCAGCTCGGCCTTTACGACACGCTGTGGGCCTTGATCCTGCCGGGTGTGTTCACTGTGTACGGCACGTTCCTGCTGCGGCAGGCATTCGCCGCGGCACCGGACGCGCTCGGCGAGGCCGGCCGGATCGACGGCGCCAACGAATGGCAGGTGTTCTGGCGGGTGTACCTGCCGCTCATGCGGCCGATGCTGGCGGCACTGGCCATCATCAGCTTCGTCAGCACCTGGAACGACTACGAGACCCCGCTGGTGATGCTGACCACCCCGAGCAACTTCACCATCCCGCTGGGCCTGACCACCTTCGCAGACTCTGAAGGCGGCATCTCCGCCGGCCTCGCGATGGCCGCGGCGGTGTCGGCACTGGTACCGGTCGCCGCGGCGTTCGTGATCTTCCAGCGCCAGTTCGTGGAAGCGCTCGCTCACTCCGGGATCAAGTAAAGCCACCGAAACCACCGCAGCCAGATAGGACAGCTCATGCGACACGAGGTCGTGACCTCGGACATCACGGTCGTCGGCGGCGGGCTCGCCGGGGTGTGCGCGGCAGTCGCCGCCGCGCGCCTCGGCCACCGCGTTGCGCTGGCCACCAACCGACCGGTGCTGGGTGGCAACTCCAGCAGCGAGGTACGGGTGTGGGTGTGCGGCGCCACCGGCCACGGCGTGCACCACTTCGCCCGCGAAGGCGGTGTCATGGGGGAACTGCTGGTCGAAAATCAGTACCGCAACCCGGAAGGCAACCCGTACTACTGGGATCTGGTGGTGCTCGACGCGGTCCGCGCCGAGCCGAACATCACGCTGTTCCTCAACACCGACGTCCGCGAGGTCGCCGCCAGCGGCCCCGACGACGCCCGCCGCATCGACTCGGTGACCGGCTGGATGATGGGCTCGGAGCGGCTGATCCGGTTCGACAGCCCGCTGTACCTCGACTGCACCGGCGACGGCCTGGTGGGCCACCTCGCCGAGGCGAGGTACCGGATCGGCCGGGAGGCCCGCTCGGAGTACGGCGAGCCGTGGGCGCCCGAGGTCGCCGACGACATCACCCTCGGCAGCACGCTGTTGTTCTACACAAAGGACGTCGGCGAACCGACGCAGTATGTGCCGCCGAGCTTCGCCAAGGACATCACCGCCACGCCGATCCCCGAACATCGGATCATCCGGGCCGGCGACAACGGCTGCGCATACTGGTGGATCGAGTGGGGCGGCGAGCTGGACACGGTGCACGACAACGACCGCATCCGCGACGAGCTATGGTCGGTGATCTACGGCATTTGGGATCACATCAAGAACTCGGGGAAGTTCGACGCCGACACGATGAGCCTGGAATGGGTCGGTGCCTTGCCCGGCAAACGGGAGTACCGCCGGTTCGTCGGAGACCATACTCTCACCCAGCACGACATCATCGACCAGGTCGAGTTCGACGACCGGGTCGCCTTCGGTGGCTGGTCGATCGACCTGCACCCGCCCGGCGGCATGTACGCCACCGAAGCCGGCTCGAAGCACCTGTACTCCACCGGCGTGTACCACGTCCCGTACCGCAGCCTCTACTCCGTGAACTGCGCCAACATGCTGATGGCAGGCCGCGACATTTCCGCCAGCCACGTCGCGTTCGGCTCCACCCGGGTGATGGCGACGTGCGGCACCCTCGGGGAGGCCGCCGGCACCGCCGCTGCGTTGTGCGTCCAGCGCCGGCTCAGCCCGCGAGAGCTGAGCGAGCGTCACAGCAGCGACCTGGTACAGACACTGCTGCGGCAGGACGGCTCGATCGTCGGCCTGGCCGCGCACGACCCTGCCGACCTGGCCGCCACCGCGTCCGTGACCGCGTCGTCGTACATCCGGTCGCCGGCGTTGCGGCCCAACGGTGAGACCCAGGAGCTGACCAGCGACATCGCCGTCGTGATACCGGCCGGGCCGCTGCTGGAATCGGTGTCGCTGCTGCTCAGTGGCGACGGCGAGGTGACCGTCGAGGTATGCGTCGGCGACCGCGGCCAAAACTACGTACCGGCTCGGCAACTGGCGTCAGCGACCGCCACCGTCGCCGGCGGCCGGCCGCAGTGGGTGAGCTTCGTCCTGGCCGGCCGGCCGATCAAGCTTCCCGAGGGCCTGCCGGTCATCGTCGTCCTGCGCAGCGTTCCGGGTGTGACCGTGCACCTGGCGGACAACACGGTCCCGGGCGTGCTGGCACTGATCAACCAGCCGGGCAAACGCTCACCGGACGACCAGATGCCGCTCGGATCGCAGCAGGTGCTGGCCTGGCGGTCGATCCCGCTGCACCGCCGCGCACCGGCGATCCGGCTCAGCCCCGACACCGAAGCGCTCGCGCCCGCCCGGGTGCTCGACGGCTACCAACGGGCCTATGGCAGCGGCCCACACATGTGGTGCTCCGACCCGGCCGACGACGAGCCGTGGCTGCGACTGGACTGGCCGCAGCCGACCATGGTGCGCCGAATCGACGTGATCTTCGACGACGACGTCCATGAAGACCTCATCAACCTGCACCACCACCGCACCCCCGGCCGCGAGATGCCCACCCTGGTCCGCGACTACGTCATCGAAACCGCCGGTTCTGACGGCGACTGGGTCGAGCGGCGCATCGAGACCGGCAACCGCCGCCGCCACCGCGTCCACGACCTGACCGAGGCGGTGACCACCACCGCGGTACGGCTACGTCTCACCGCCACCAACGGCGCCCCATCCGCACACGTGATCTCCCTTCGCGTGTACGCGTGACATCGACCATCGAGACCGTCCAGCCACGAACGACCCCGAATGCCTTCGACAACGGTACGGACGCTCGCCGGCCTGACGCCGGGCCCGGCGTCAGGCCGGGGGCAGAACGAGCCACCCCGCATCCGTTCGTGACGGTCGTGCCAGGCCGCGTAGAGCAGCGAAGCGACGTCCGCATCGGTCACGCTCCCCGGCAGTATCACATCCGGGCAGCTCATGACGCTTTCACCACTTGGCAGGTCTGTCGATGAACATCTTCCCCAGCAAGGCTCTGCGGTCGATCCGGGCGAGCGATACGGTCCTCACCTGGGCCGGTGCGATCGAGGTCGAGCACACGGCGGGCTGGTCGCGAGGCTGGCGGCTGCCCCGCAGCCGGCTTCGCCTCTTCCCCGGCCGGCGGCTGCAAGGCCATGCCCAGGCGCAGGCGGGTGTCAGGATCACGTTCGGCACCGACGCGACCGTGCTGCGGGGGCGATGCCTGTCCGCCGACGGCGTCGGCCCGGTCGACCTCGTGGTGCACGGGACGCTCGTCGACGCACCCGTAGCCTCGGACGGATCCTTTCACTTCGCCGAACTGCCGCCCGGCGACAAGATCATGGAAATCTGGTTACCGCAGGGCGGCGATTTCCGGCTGGTGGAGCTGGCCGTCGACGAGTCGGCGCGACTATGGGCGACACCGGCCACGCCTCGCCCGCGGCTCATCACCTACGGCAGCTCGATCACCCAGTGCCGCGCGGCCGCATCGCCGTCGCGAACCTGGCCCGCCCTGGTCGCGCGTAGCCTCGGCCTGGATCTGACCTGTCTCGGATTCGACGGTGAGTGCCACCTGGACCCGATGGTCGCACGCTTGATCCGGGACCGTCCCGCCGAGGTGATCATCACCTGCCTCGGCGTCAACGTCTACGGCGCCGGCACGTTCACCAAGCGCTCGTTCCTGCCCGCGGTCCTGGGATTCGTCAGTACCATCCGGGACGGCCAGCCCCGGGTGCCCATCCTGGTCATGTCGCCGATCTTCTCACCCAGCCGCGAGGAGCAGACCGGGCAGACCGGAATGAGCCTGGCCGAGATGCGTGCCGACATCGCCGAGGCCGTGCGCCTGCTGCGCGAACACGGCGACGCGGATGTTCACCTGATCGACGGGCTCGACGTGTTCGGACCGGCCCAGGAGTACCTACTGCCGGACGGCCTGCACCCGAACGCGGACGGCTACGCCCACATGGCCACCTCGATCACACCGCTCGTACGCGCACACCTCCACCCGAACCGCCAAGCCACCGGACGGCGGCAGCGACGGTCACGTCCAATCGGGAGTGAGTGAACCGTACAGTCCCAGTGGTCTGACGCGGCACTAGGCCGGGGTGATGCGGAGCAGGCCCACCGCGTTCTTGGTGAGGGAGAGTACGCGGTTGAACTCGGCGGGACGGTCCATGCTGAAGATCGCGTTCCGGGCGAACGTCGTGGTCTTGTTGTGGTTGTAGTTGTTGTTGGTCGCGTCGACCAGCCAGGCCTCCACCCGGATCCGGTCGCCGAACACGCTCTTCGGGATGCTGCGGATGGTCAGCTTGGTCGACCGGTTCCTGGTGCCGGTCTCGGCCTGGTAGTTCCAGTACA
>NZ_JAKNTW010000059.1 GCF_022213955.1 Dolomitihabitans soli
TGGCCTGATCCCCTGGGGCCGAGGCGGTCGGCGATCCGTACCGCCTCGGCCCTGGCCTTCGTCTCGCGGCCGATCACGTCGAAGCCGACGCCTCCAGGGCCGCCGGCAGCAACGCCCACACCGACTGCCGCCCACCACCGACCATCCGTATGCCCCACTCTCGCGCCAGGGGCAACGGTGTTCGACTACCTCCGGGCGACGGCACTCAGCCCGAACGACTCGGCATCTATGCTGGCAGCAGCATCAGAAGGTGTCGCGTGACGGCACGAAAAGGGGCGCGGATGATCTCTAAGGGCCTCCTGCCCGACATGATCCGTGCTGATGTCGAGATGCTGTGGGACTACCACGACCTGCATCATGTGGAGCGGCCTGCGGACGTCGGTGTCGGCCTTGGCAGTCATGATCTCGGCGTGGCGATTTGTGCCGCCGATCTCTATCACCGGGGCGTGTTCCCGCTGATCGTCTTCACCTTTGGTGCGCCGATGAACGATCCCTTCGTCCTCGGCATGCGCAGCGCTGACGATCACGTCGGCGTTTGACACCGGCTGAAGCACCGTCGGCCCGGGATCAGCCGCGGAGCTGCGGCTCGGTTTGATCGGCCCCCTGATGAGGCTTACTCACTGCGTCTTGCCGGGCCGGCACGAGGAGCATGGCCAGCGCCCCTACCAGGGCGGGAATCGCGAACGCGTAGAAGTTCGCCTCGATACCCCAGCCGGAGGCGAGGACGGCGCCGCCGTAGATCGGTCCGCAGATCGCGCCGAGCCGGCCGACGCCCAACGCCCAGCCCAACCCGGTCGCCCGCATGTGGGCCGGGTAGAAGTTCGCCGTGTACGCGTTGACCAGCACGGTCGTGCCGATGGTGCACGCGCCGGCGATGGCGACGAGCGCGAACAGCAGCACGCTCGGCAGGCGGAAGCTCAGCAGGAAGATGCTCACGGCGGCGACGGCGAACATGCCGAACGTCACAGGCTTGGAGCCGAACCGGTCCGCGGCCATGCCGAGCAGCGGCGTGCCCACGATGGCGCCGAGGTTCAGCACCAGGAGGAAGGCCAGCGCCGACCCCAGCGGGTAGCCCGCCTGACGCATGATCTGCGCGAGCCAGGTATTCAACCCGTACACGAGCAGCAGTCCCGCGCCGGTGCCGAGCCAGAACAGGAGCGTCCCGGTGAGGAACGGCCGTCCGAAGAGCGATTTGATCGCGCCCGCCGGTCCCTCCTTGGTACGCGGGGGCGCTTTCTCCAAGGTCAGGTCGTAACGTGCGGCGAGTTCGGCGGCCTCGGCCTCCCGTCCGCGGAGGAGCAGGTAGTTCGCAGACTCGGGCAACATCCGCCAGGCCACCGGCAGCAGCAGCGCACCGAGTATCGCGCCGATCCAGAACATCGCACGCCAGCCCAGTGCCGGGATCACGCCGATGGCCGTCAGCGAGGCCACGATGCCGCCGATCGAATAACCGGAGAACATGAACGCGTTCGTGGTGCTGCGGCGCTTCGGATGGGCGTACTCGATCGTGAGCGCGATGGCCGTCGGCACGACGCCGCCCAGACCGATGCCCGCGACGAAGCGGGCCAACCCGAACAACTCCACAGTGGGTGCCGCGGCCGCCAGGCCCATCGCGATCGAGAACCACGCGATGCACCCGAGCATGACGCGCCTGCGCCCCACGAGATCGGTGATCGTGCCGATCACCATCGCGCCGATCAACATTCCGATCAGCGCGTACGAGCCGATCCGGCCGATCTCGGCCGTGCCGAGGGTCCACTCGGCGGACCCGTCGGCCAGGGTGGGCACGACCGTGCCGTAGACGATCAGGTCGTATCCGTCGATGATGATCGTCGCGCTGCAGATCGCGATGACGACGATCCTCGACCTCGAGTCACGAGGCCCCGCGTTGTTGCTCACAGCGCCTCCAAAGCGGCTCGCACATCATCGGGCCACGATACGGCGTGGGCGGCGTCAGGGGCCGCGAACGCGACCACCACGCTCCCGGCCGCCGCGACACTCGATCCGTGGCGGACCGTGAACTCGTAACGCATCGACTTCTCGCCGAGGTGGGCGATGGCGAGCTCAATCTCGGCGGTCTGGCCGAACCAGAGCCGCTCCCGGTAGTCGACCTCGTATCGCACCCTGGGGGCGTGGCCGAACAGGTGCTCCTGACCGAGACGGCGGAGGAGTTCGGCCTCGGCGGCCTCGGCCCAGCGCAGGATGACGCTGTGATGGTGGTGCCCGGCGGCGTCGGTGTCCGCCCACTCGACCCGGCGGGTGATCGTGACGGCATGCCGGGTTCCGGGGGCGGTCTTGTGAGAGAACGTTGCGGACGTCATGTCAGACGTCCTCCCGGCTCACAGCTGGCCTGCGGCGCAGGCTCTGATGGGACATGGGGTCTCCTCAGCGGGTGGGGGTTCTGGGGGCGGGGAGTCTGCTTTGAGTCGCGGAAGGGGTCGGCCGGTCCCTTACGCATGTCGCCGGAGTGGCGGTTCGAGCCCGGATCAGGTCATGGCACGGCCGCGTGCTCGTTCTGGACTATTTCGCGAAGCCTGAAGTGTTGCAGCTTGCCGTTCGTGTTGCGTGGCAGGGAGTCGCAGAACCGTACGTCGCGGGGGTACTTGTAGGGGGCCAGGACCCGCTTGACGTGGTCCTGGATCTCCTTGGCCTTGGTGTCATCGCCGGTCACGCCGTTGCGGAGCCGGACGAAGGCGCACACGACCGAGCCGCGTTCGGCGTCGGGGCGGCCGATGACGGCGCACTCGAGCACGTCGGGGTGGGCGTCGATGGCGGCCTCGACCTCGGGCCCACCGACGTTGTAACCCGACGTGACGATCATGTTGTCGGTGCGGGACTCGTAGTAGAAGTAGCCGTCCTCGTCCTTGTGGAAGATGTCGCCGGTGACGTTCCAGCCGTTGAGTACGTAGTTCCTCTGACGCTGGTCGTCGAGGTAGCGGCAGCCGACCGGGCCGATGACGCCCAGGAGCCCCGGTTCGCCGGGGCCGAGTTCGGAGCCGTCGGGATCGAGGATGGCGGCGCGGTATCCCGGCACCGGCGTGCCGGTGGCGCCGGGGCGGATCCCGTCGCCGGCGGCCGCGATGAAGATGTGCAGCATCTCGGTGGCGCCGATGCCGTCGATGATCCTGAGCCCGAGCCGGTCCCGTAGCTGCACCCACGTTTCCTGGCGAAGGTGCTCGCCTGCCGACACCGCGGTCCGCAGCCCGGCGAGCTTGTGTTCCGCGCCTTCTCGCAGGATGGCTTTGTAGGCCGTGGGTGCCGTGGCGAGAACCGTCACTCCTTCGCGTTCGACGATCTCCGCGAGCTGGAGCGGGGTGGCCGCCTCGGTCAGCAGGGTGCAGGCGCCGGCCCGCAGCGGGAAGACGATGAGCATGCCGAGGCCGAAGGTGAAGGCGAGGGGGGCGGAGCAGGCCACCAGGTCGTCCGCGGCGGGCTTCAGCACGTGACGGCCGAAGGTGTTGTCGATGGACAGGATGTCGCGGTGAAAGTGCATGGTGATCTTCGGGACGCCGGTGCTGCCGGAGGTCGGCCCGAGCAGTGCCACGTCGTCGGCGGCGGTCTGCACATCGGTGAACTCGCCCGACTTGGCGCCGGCCCGGGTGAGAAGGTCCTCGGGCCCCGTTCCGCCGTACTCCACGATCGTCAGTGACGGCTGCGCGGTGTCCCGGACGGCGCGCACCTCGTCGGCGAACCGGTGGTCGACCAGCGCGATCGAGGGCCGGGTCCGCTCCACGATCGGGGCGAGCTCACGGGCACGCAGGGCGGCCATCGTGGTCACGACCACGCCGCCGGCTTTGAGCACGCCGAGCCAGGCCGCGACGGTCCACGGGTTGTTGGGGGAGCGCAGGATGACCCGCTGTCCCGGAACCAGGCCGAGGTCCTCTGTCAGCACCTGGGCGATCTGGTTGGCACGCGTCCGCAACTCGCCGTAGGACCAGGTCTCCCCGGTCGGTGTGCGCAGCGCGGGCCGGTCGGCCCCGAACGTGGCGGACGGGACGTCGATGAGCTCCGTGGCGGCGTTCAGCCGGTCCCCGTACTGCAGGTCCGGTGTGGTGAACTCGATGGTCGGCCAGAGATGTGCTGGAGGCAGGTGATCACGCGCGAACGTGTCGACGTGCGCCGAGGTCGAAGGGGACAAGGGAGGAAGTCCTTCCATGAGCCGCCGGGGGTGGCGGTCAGGTGGTGCGGATCAGGCCCTCCTGGACGACGGTGGCCAAGTGACGGTAGTCGTGGGTGAAGAAGCGGCCGGCGGCCAGGCCGCGACCGGTGTCGGCGGCGACGGCTTCCTGGACGTAGAGGAGCCAGTCGCCGACCGGTCCGGGACGGTGGAACCACATGGCGTGGTCCAGGCTGGCGGTGATCAGCCCGGGCTTGGCCCAGGGCAGGCCGAGCACCCGCAGTACGGGCTCCAGGATCGTGTAGTCGCAGACGTACGCCAGCGCGGCCAGGTCTCGCTGGGCCTCGCTCAGTCCCTCGACAGGCCGGAGCGGGTCGAACGGCTTCAGCCACACCGCTTGGTGGGGCACCTGTTCGCCCTCGACGGTGAGGTAGACCGGGCCGGGCACGTGCCGCATGTCGAAGCTCCGGCCCGCGGACCAGTAAGCCTTCGACTCCTCGGTCATCGAGCCGCCGCTCCGCTCCGCGAGGTACGCCGCCGAAGCGTGCAACTCGTCGGGGCCGGGGACGATCTCGGCGGGCTCGGCAAGGTAACTCGCGCCGGCCTCGCCCGCGGCGAAGCTCGCCAGGCAGACGTAGACCGGCTTGCCGTTCTGGTAGGCGCGCACCTGGCGGCTGCTGTAGCCACGACCGTCGCGCAGCAACTCCACCTCGTACCGCACTGTCGCTCCGATGTCGGCCGGCCGGAGGAAGTAGCTGTGCATCGAGTGCAAGGTCTTGCCGTCGGTCACCGACCGCATGGCCGCCGCCGCGGCCTGGGCGACCAGGTCGCCGCCGTACGCCTTGGGCCACGGGCAGGGCTGGGTGGTGGCGGTGTAGGCGAGGTCGAAGTGCTCGGGGTCCGCGGGCGTCAGAGTGACCGCCGCGGTGAAGGCCGCGGAGGTCGTGAGCGTCCCGGTCGTCATCGGTCCAGCCAGTCGCGCAGGTCGGTGTCGGCGACGTCGGGCAGGTTGACGACGATGTTCTCCGGCGTGCGCGTGGTCATCCACACCAGCGGCTTGGAGCGCGAGAGATTGCACTCCACGTGCGGCATGAACGGCGGCACGAAGACCCAGTCGGCCTCCTCCATGTCGACGTAGTCCTCGAACTTCTCGCCGAAATAGATGCGTGCCCGGCCGGACAGGACGTAGCCGCCGGTCTCGGCCTCGCCGTGATGGTGCGACACCGAGCGGTAGCCGGGCTCGTTGCTGACCTTGCCGAACCACAGCCTGGTGGCCGGCGTGTGCTGGATGCTGACCCCCGAGATCCGGACGGCCCCGCCCGAGCCGGCGGTGTTGGCGTCCTCGGCACCACCGCGTGTCACGACCGGAGCGACCAGACCACTGGGCAGTCGATATATCGAGTTGTCGCCCTCGAGGCGGTACTTGCTGAAGTCGGGCTCCACGGGTCGGCTCCGTTTCGATCGGGATTCGGACGGTCTGGGGCAAGTGGGACCCAGCAGTTGAATATCTCGTATCTTTCACGGTCGTCATGGAATGTCAATACCGAGCCCGGATGTTCCGCGGCGCCCCCGGCCGCGAAATGCGAGGTTCGGGGTCGTGTTCGGGCGGACGGCGGATCAAGGCCCATTGCGTTTTGTTGACGATCGTTGATTGGACGCGATACTTTGACGTCGGCTCGTCGTAACAGGAGGAGGACACCGTGCGGATTGCGGTCATCGGAGGAGGCCCGGGCGGGCTGTACTTCTCGGTCCTGGCCAAGCAGTTGGGACCCGAACACGAGATCACCGTATGGGAGCGCAACGCTCCGGACGACACCTTCGGATTCGGCGTGGTGTTCTCTGACGAGACCCTGGGTGGGATCGAGCACGCCGATCCCACCATCTACCGCCAGATGGAGACGGAGTTCGCCCGCTGGGATGACATCGACGTCCACTACCGGGGACAGGTGCTCACCAGCGGAGGCCACGGTTTCGCGGCGCTCAGCCGCAGGCGGCTACTGGAGATCATGCAACAGCGCTGCCGGGAGCTCGGCGTCACGATCAACTTCCTCGTGGAGGCGCCCGACGTGGCACAGCTCGCCGCGACCCACGACCTGGTGGTCGCCGCCGACGGGCTGAACTCGCTCGCGCGCTCCAAATACTCCGACTCCTTCCACCCGGATCTGGAGCGGCGCGCCTGCAAGTACATGTGGCTCGGCACGGACAAGGTGTTCGACGCCTTCAAGTTCTACGTACTCGAAACGCCGTACGGCGTGATCCAGGGGCACGGCTATCCGTTCGACGCCCATGGCAGCACCTTCGTCGCTGAGATGCACGAGGACGTCTGGCGCAGGGCCGGCTTCGACGAGTTCGCCAATCGGGAGTTCGCTCCAGGCGAGTCCGACGAGAAGTCGATCGCGCGGGTGAAGGAGCTCTTCGCCGAAGAGCTGGGCGACTGCTCCTTGCTCGCCAACAACAGCAAGTGGATCAGCTTCACCACCGTCCGCAACGAGAGCTGGCGTCACGAGAACATCGTCATCCTGGGCGACGCTGCCCACACCGCCCATTTCTCCATCGGCTCGGGCACCAAGCTGGCCATGGAGGACGCCTTGAGCCTGGCGGCGTGCCTGCACGAGCAGCCCACCCTGGACCAGGCGCTCACCGCCTACGAAGCCGAGCGCAAGCCGGTCGTCCAGTCCACTCAGCGGGCGGCGCAGGCGAGCCTGGAATGGTTCGAGAACCTGGGGCAGTACGTCGGCCAGGAGCCCGAGCAGTTCGCGTTCAACATCATGACGCGAAGCCGTCGTGTCACCTACGACAACCTCCGACTGCGTGACCCGGAATTCGTGACCCGCATCGACGCGTGGTTCGCCGGCCGGCACTCGGGCCGTGCCGGAGACGGGGCCGGGACGCCGCCCATGTTCCACCCCTTCCGGCTCGGCCAGCTGGAGCTCGCCAACCGGATCGTGGTGTCGCCGATGGACATGTACCGGGCGGTCGACGGGGTCCCCAATGACTTCCACCTGGTCCATCTGGGAGGCAAGGCGCTGGGCGGCGCCGGCCTGGTCATGACCGAGATGGTCTGCGTCTCCGAGAGCGGCCGCATCACGCCCGGTTGCGCCGGCATCTGGAACGAGGAGCAGTCGGCCGTCTGGCGGAGGCTCGCCGACTTCGTGCACCGCGAGAGCAGGGCGAAGATCGGCATCCAGGTCGGCCACTCCGGACGCAAGGGCTCCACCTGCCTCATGTGGGAGGGGATAGACCAGCCACTCCCCGAGGGTAACTGGGAGGTCGTCGCTCCGTCCGCCCTGCCGTACAAGGAAGGGGTCAACCAGACCCCCCGCGAGCTCGCCCGGACCGACATGGAGCAGATCAAGCAGCAGTTCGCCGACGCCGCCCGCCGCGCCGACGAGGCCGGCTTCGACCTCCTGGAACTGCACTGCGCGCACGGCTACCTGCTGTCGTCCTTCATCTCCCCGATCAGCAACCAACGCACCGACGACTACGGCGGGAGCCTGCAGAACCGGCTGCGCTACCCCCTGGAGGTCTTCGCCGCGATGCGTGCGGTGTGGCCCCGGCACAAACCCCTGACCGTGCGGATCTCGGCCACGGACTGGATCGAAGAGGGCATCACCGGCGACGACGCCGTGGAGATCGCTCGCGCTTTCGGCGCCGTCGGCGCCGCCGCGATCGACGTCTCCACCGGTCAGGTCAGCCCGCTGGAGAGACCGGCCTTCGGCCGGTCGTACCAGACCCCTTATGCCGACAAGATCCGCAACCAGGTCGGTATCCCGACGATCGCCGTCGGCGTGATCTCCTCCTACGACGACGTCAACTCGATCCTGCTCGCCGGGCGCGCCGACCTGTGCGCCTTGGGCCGGGTCCACCTCTATGACCCGAACTGGACGTTGCACGCCGCCGCCGAGCAGGCCTACACCGGACCCGGGGCGGCGTGGCCCGACCCCTGGCGCCCCGGCCGCCGCAAGCCGCAGACGCGACGCACCGACGGGCCCAAGCCGCGTCTGGAATTGATCCGCGAGGGTGTGACCACCACCCGGCACGCGCGGTGGCGGCCGTGAGCCGGACCGGCAGCTCGATCTGAAGGACGACGAAATCCCGCCCGATCATCTCGATCGGACGGGATTTTCGCGCTTCCGGGTCATCTGAATCGATGGGCGGCCCGGGGCCGCCATCATCATGCGGGGGGCTTCAGCCGCTCCTCCGGGATCACGGCTGTGCCAAGAATCTCGATCATGGCTTCGGGCTGCCAGAGCCTCGTACATCCGATCCCGGCCATGGCCGGGTAGACCGGGCCGGCCAGCTCTCGCCAGACCTCACCGATGTCCTTGCCGTGCGCCTGGTAGTCCTCGACGTCGGTCAGGTAGATCGTGATGTTGACGAGGTCGGCGGGCTCTCCTCCGGCCGCCCGCAGGGTGGTCAGCACATTCCAGAAAGCCTGGCGGAACTGCTCGACGATCCCGCCTTCGACGATGCGCATGTTCGCGTCCAGCGCGGTCTGCCCGCCCAGGTAGAGCGTGTTCCCGGCCAGGGTGCCGTGCGAGTAGCCACTGGGCTTCGGAAGGCTGTCGGGGTTGATGGCGATGGGCTTCACGAGGCTTCCTCTCGACTTGATACTATATTGACAATATCTGACGATCGTGAAAAATACGATACATAGATGCCGTTGAGGAGTCACGTACATGAAGCTCGCCACTGTGTCCCGAGGTGCGGGCACGAGCACCGCCGCTGTTCTCGTCGACGACCTCTGGCGGCGTCTTCCCGCCGCGGACCTGGGAGCCTGGCTGCTCGCCGGGCAGAATGCCGAGCCGGGTGAGCCCTTGCCGGACTGGGAGCCGGTCAACCCGCTGCCGTGCCCCGGCAAGGTGATCTGCTGCGGGTTGAACTACGCCGACCACATCGCGGAAACCGGCCGTGATCTGCCGTCCCACCCGACGCTTTTCGCCAAGCACGCCGACACCCTGCTCGGGCCGGCCGAAGAGATCTTGGTGCCGAAGGACGTCGCCCTGGACTGGGAGGCCGAGCTCGCCGTCGTCGTCGGGCGCCCGATCCGCGGAGCCGACCGGGACGAGGCTGCAGCCGCCATCGCCGGCTACACCGTCGCCAACGACATTTCCGTGCGCGACTGGCAGAGGCGCACCCTGCAATGGTTCCAGGGCAAGGCCTGGGACCGTACTACACCGATCGGTCCGGTCGTGGTCACGCCCGATGATCTCGACCCTCTCGCCGGCGTCGCGATCCGCTGCCGCGTCAACGGCGAGCTCGTCCAAAGCGCGAACACCCGCACGCTGGTCTTCGACTGTGCCGCGCTGCTCGCCTACATCTCCACCTTCACGGTGCTCCGGCCCGGCGATCTTGTCCTCACCGGCACTCCCGGCGGCATCGGCGCGGCCATGGATCCGCCGCGATTCCTCGCCGACGGCGACCTCGTCGAAACCGAGATCGACGGGATCGGTGTCTTGCGCAACCGGGTCCGCCTCCTCCCTTGACCCGCACAGACGTTCACCCGCTCCATGTCCAAGTGGCGCAGTGCGGTCAGGCCGTCAAGGAAGGCCGCTCGTCGGCGAGCCGTTCTCCCAAGACCGAGGTGACGGCGGCACGAAGCGTGGTGCCGTCGTCGTCGGCGAGCGCGGCGGCGCGTAGCCGCGCGAGTGCGGAGGCGGCGTCGGCACGGCCCGCGAGCCGTCGGGCGGAGTCCATGAGGACGGCGAAACTCTCGCTGCCGTGGGAGTGGGTCTGCCCGTATCCCTTGAGCACGCCCTGGCATTCGACGATCTCGCAGGCCAGGTCGTAGTCGTCGGGCGCGGTCCGCACGACGAGGTCGAGCCAGGCGTCGATCCCCGCCTGCTCCCGGCCGAAGCGTAGCGAGCGAGGCCGCAGCGGGCGCATCCGGGCCAGCACCCACAGCGCCGTGAAGCCGGCGACGGAGGTGGTGTTGACGACCATCCCGTTGCGGGTCAGCTTCGTGACGACTCGGCGGAAGGGCGTCGAGCCGGCCAGCCGCTGGCCCAGGCGAGTGGGGAGGGTGTCGGTGATCTCGTCGATCTGAGGGTGGAGGTACTCGCGAACCTGCATGAGCTGGCCGGACTTGGCATGCGCTTCCTCGCGGATGCCCGCGATCCGGCGCCGCCGGATCTTCTGCTGCGCGACGTGGGTCGTGTCCTGGTAGCACATCCAGAGCGCGGCGTGGCGGGCCGTCTCGGTGGTGAGGCGCGCGGCACCCTTGTCCTCGGACTCCAGCGCCGTCACCCGGGCGACCCGGGCGAGATAACTGTCGGTGTAGGACACCCCCTGGTAGACGGCGGTCCGTACGCAGCCGTGCAGGAGCATGGAGCGGGCAGGGTCGGGGAACTCGGCCACCCGAGCAGCCTGTGCCTGAAGGGCCGGTCCGACGAGTTGCCCAGGGGCGGTGGCCGCGAGTGTCCTGTGCCGCTCATCCTCCGCGGCGGCGGCCTCGGCCGCGGCGTCGTGCGGAGGGCGGAGGCCAATGGTGACCGGCACCGGTCCGCTGTCCGCCGGGCGGGAGGGCGCGGGCGTGGGCGCGGGTTGCCGCGCCGCGTCGAACCCGAGGGCGAACGCGGAGAGGGACGCCTCGACGGCTTTCCCTGACGTACGTACCGCAGCCTCGAACTGCTCACGGGTGAACGGCAGCGCCGCCGAACCGGCCAGCGCGCCGAACAGCGAGGCACTGATCACGCTGCGCGCCTTTTCGGCGAGGAGCATGAAGTTCGCGCCGACGAAGCGCTTGGCGGCGACGTGGGCGTCCTGAATCAACTGGTCACTGTCGGCGCGGCCGTCGCCGAGCGCGATCCGTTCGGTGATCGCGTAGACCCGGTTGGTGGAGGCGATCAAGGTCGTCCGGTCGGGGGTGCAGAAGCCGCGCTGGATCGCCCGCCCGGCCTCCATCAGCTCGGAGGCGATGACGATGTCGACCTCGCCGGGAGTGGGGAAGAGGCTGAGCACCGGTTCGGACCGGGCGCCCTCGGGAACCGCCTTCTCGGACGGCGGGAACAGTTCTACGTAGTAGACCGTCGCGCCGGTACGCTGCGCGACCCCGGCCACCGAGGTGCTCTGGGCGGTGTACCCGGCGGCTTCGCCCACGGAGACGATCCAGTCGGACAGGACACCTCCGCCCTCCCCTCCCATTGCCAGGATCGCGATCGTTATCGGGCGCCGCCCGGACTGCCAGCTCGACATCAAACCACCTCGTACTTCGCCGCGCGGCGTTCGACGGGTGCGGACAGCGCCCTGATCCAGGCCGTCCGCACCCTGGTGAGAGCGCGGTCCCACCATGTCTCGTTGACGACCACATCGGTCCGGTAGAACGACGGGCAGAGCGATGCCGCGTGGGCGTTCGCCCCGCACACGCCGCAGCCGACGCAACTGTCGATCACTGTGGCGACCGGATCGGTCCGCATGGGGTCGGGGTTCGGTTTGATCGTGAGAGAGGGACACCCGGACACCCGGATGCAGGCGTGGTCCCCGGTGCAGGTGTCGGCGTCCACACCGAAACGCTGCCGGACGACGCGCTTGCCCTCTTTGATCTTCTTGTTGGTCTCAGGCTTGATGCGGCGCTGCCGGTTCAGCTGGCACTCGCTCTGCGCGACGATGACCTTCGGGCCCCGTTGCTCGGAGGTCAGCGCTTCCACGAACAGGTCGCGCAGCTCGCCCACCTTGTAGGTGTTCGTGACTGTCGTGGCCCACTTGACCCCTACGCCGCGCACGGCCTTCTCGATCGGGTGCTTGGTGGAGCGGATCGGATTGTCGGCCTGGGAGGACAGGACGTCCTGACCTCCGGTCGCCGCGGCGTATTCGTTGTCGACCACGAGAAGCAGCTGGTCGGTGTCGTTGAAGACGGCGTTGCCCACACCGCTGGTCAGACCGTTGTGCCAGAAGCCGCCGTCGCCCATGACCGCGATCGTCCTGCGGTCGGCCTCGGCGGAGTTCAGGGCGGCCGCGCCTGCCGAGCCCAAGCCGTAGCCCATGGTGGTCGCGCCGAGGTTGAACGGCTCGTTGATGGCGAAAAGGTGGCAGCCGATGTCGGCGCTGATGTGGTGCTGTTTGCCGATCTCGCGCTCGGCGAGCTTGAGGGCACTGAAGATCGGCCGCTCGGGGCAGCCGGTGCACAGTCCCGGCGGACGGACGTGCACCGCCTTGGGCTCCACACGGGGGGCGAACGGGCTGCCGGGGTCGTCGTCGGGCAACATCAGCGCGGGTGCTCCGTCGACGGCCTCGGGCCGGTACTTGTTCAAGAACGCGGACAGGCCCCGGGTCACCGCGGTCGCGGTGTACTCGCCGGCGATCGGCAGCAGGTCCTTGCCGTGGAGCGCGGTTCTCGCGTCGGCGCGCCCGAGGATGGCGTGGAGATTCTGCTCGAGGTAGTCGGGCTGGCCCTCCTCAACCATCAGCACCGCCCGCTTGCCCTCGCAGAACTCGAGGATCTCGGAGTCCACGACCGGATAGGTCACGTTCATGACGTAGAGCGGGATCCGGGTGTTGCCATAGGTGTCTGAGCAGCCCAGCAGTTCCAGTGCCCGGTTGAGCGTGTTGTAGAGGCCGCCCTGGACGATGATGCCGACGTCGGCGGCATCGCCCGCGATGACCTCGTTGAGGCCGCGCTCGCGGATGAACTCGACCGCGGCGGGCCAGCGGGAGCCGATCTTCTCCCGCTCGTGCAGGAAGCTCGCGGGCGGGAGCACGATCCGGCTGAGGTCGCGTTTGGGGTTCTCAATCGCGTCCTTGATCGTCATTTGCGGTCGCACGTTGTCCTTGGCGACGAAGGCGCCATGCATGTGGCAGGAGCGCAGCCGCAACTGGAGCATCACCGGAGTGTTGCTCGCCTCCGACAGCTCGAACCCCGTCTCGACCGCCTCGACGATCGCGGGGATGTTCGGCCGGGGATCCAGCAGCCACATCTGCGACTTCATCGCGAAGGCATGGGAGCGCTCCTGCATGATGCTGGAGCCCTCGCCGTAGTCCTCGCCGAGGATGACCAGCGCTCCGCCAGTGACACCGCCGCTCGCCAGGTTGGCCAGAGCGTCTGAAGCCACGTTGAGGCCCACCGTGGATTTGAAGGTGATGGCGCCACGCAACGGGTAGTGCACCGAGGCCGCGAGCATCGCCGCCGCGGTCGCCTCGGACGCGCTGTTCTCGAAATAGACATCCAGCTCTTGGAGGATCTCCCGGGCGTCGCCGAGCACGTCCATCAGGTGGGAGATCGGCGCGCCCTGGTATCCGCCCACGTAGGCGACCCCGGACTGAAGCAGGGCCTTGGTGACGGCCAGAATGCCCTCGACGTGCAGAGTGGCCCCCGCGCCATGGCGCAGCTGCTGGACTTCGCTGGCAAAGGACCGCTCGGCCATGCTTGCTCCTCCTCGTTCGTTCAGGTGGGCTGGCCTCACACGCTAACTCATCTTCTGCTTATGTGTCGACCGTCAAATTGGCGCACTATCTATTCAGTCGTCACCGTTGGACGTTGCGCAGACGTGCGGGACACCAGGTGCGGTGACGTTCGGCTTTCGATCCGTTCTGGACGCACTGCCTGGTGACCGTGAAGCTCGGTATCATGACGACGGTAAATTCTGCGTAAACAGAGCGCTTCCTGTCATCGGGCGCGCATGAGCACGGAGGTGCACCGGGGTGGCAGACGACGACGAATTCACCGGGCGCGGCCAACAGCCACGCGCGTTGATCGTCACGGTGTACGGGCTGTACGCGCGCGAGAGCGGCGGCTGGATGAGCATCGCGGCGCTCATCCGGATACTAGCCCAGTGCGGGGTGGACGCGCCGTCCGTCCGGTCCGCGATCTTCCGCCTCAAACGACGCGGCCTGCTCACATCGGCCAAGATGAACGGCGTGGCCGGGTACACGCTGACCGACAAGGCGTACCAGATCCTGCGCGAAGGCGACCGCCGGATCTTCGAACGCCGGCGCGCGACCACGGACGAGGGCTGGCTGCTGGCGGTCTTCAGCGTCCCCGAGACCGAGCGCGACAAGCGACACCAGTTGCGCTCGCGACTCTCCTGGCTCGGATTCGGAACGGTCGCAGCGGGGGTCTGGATCGCCCCCGCCCACCTGCTCGACGAGACGCGTGACGCCCTGGAGCGCCACGGGCTGAGCGCCTACGTCAATCTCTTCCAGGCGCAGCACGTCGCCTTTGCCGATGTCGCTGGCCAGGTCGCCGATTGGTGGGACCTGACCCGCCTGCAAGCGCTCCACCAGGAATTCCTGGACCGCCACCAGCCGATTCTCGACGGCTACCGCGACGGCGCGGACACTGATCCCGCTCAGGCGTTCACCGACTACATCGGCGCTCTGACCGACTGGCGCCGCCTTCCTTACTCCGATCCCGGGCTGCCCCTGGAGGTGCTCCCCGGGGACTGGAACGGAGTGCGGGCCGCCGACATCTTCTTCGAGCTCCGCGAACGGCTCGCCAAACCGGCTCACAAATTCGCCGAGTCAGCCCTGCGTGGCGCATAGCCGGTCAGCGCTCGACGAGGATTTGAACCCGAGGCCATCTCGTTACGCGCCAAACGCATCACGTGGCGCCCTGACCAGCGGGCTGGCCGTTGCTCCGCTGGGCGGTTAGTTCCCGGGAACTTGTCCCGCTTCCTGTTCACCCGGTGGTTCAGACGGCAGTCGAGCATCGTCTACCGCCGTACCAGGGAGACCGTCGCACTGGTGATCGTCCATTTCGTGGAGTCGATGACCGGGATCCGGGCGGTGCAGGCGTTCCGCAGGGAGCCGCGCAATCAGGAGATCTTCGAGGAGCTGAACGAGAACTACCGTGAGGCCAACATGCGCAGCATGCGGCTCGTCGCGGTGTTCATGCCGGGCATCAAGCTGA
>NZ_JAKNTW010000060.1 GCF_022213955.1 Dolomitihabitans soli
GGCGTAGCGGGCGTCCTTGGTGAGGTACCACTGCAGGGCGTGCGTGTAGGCCGCATTGGCGTCCTCGCGTTCGTCCGAGCAGCCATTGTCGGGAATGGAATTCCCGCCGCAGTTCACGTCGGCGCGGGGCTTGGCCGTGTAGGACAGCGAGGCGTAGGAGTGGCGTTGCAGTTTCCTCCAGGCGGCTCGCCACGGCTCCTTGTCCAGGTTGGCTCTGACGAAGTCGAGCTGAGCGCGACTGACCAGGACCCCAGGATGCTTGAACACAGCAGCCTGCGCGGGTTGCGGGACAGCTAGCGCGGCGGCCACGAGCATTGCGGCTGCAACAGGACGAGCGAGACGCACGGGATTCCTTTCAAAGGGAGCTGGCCGGACAGAGAACGGCGTAGCTGGGGCTTACGGGTGGTCGGAGTCAGACGGCCTTGGAGGTGACGAAGACGTTCGGGGCGGGCTTTCCAGCGGGTAGCCGGCGTTCGTGGCCCCTGACTCCTGGGCCAAGCTCATGAGCGCCTTGGCCATGGCATCCCGGCGCTGGCACGCGGCGCGCCGGAACGACGCATGGAGCAGGTGCACCACGCCGATCCGCGACCACGGCTTGCCGCCAGAACGGCTCGATGGCCTGGGGCAGCCCCTTCGGGCCATCGCAGACCACCGAGCGCCCAGGACGCGACGCGGCGCGCGATCTCACGCATGCTTGTAAATCACTCTCTCCCTGTGACGGCGGAAGCGGCAGTCCTGCGGAGCGCTAAGACCGACCGTGCCGATTAGAGGAGCGCCGACCCCGGTTCGTTCTTCACCTTGCTCGTGCGCCTCTGCGGACGCGGAGCGATGATAGTTCGGCCTGGTATGTCGCCGGTATGTCGTCGATTTCGCGCAGCGCGTGGACCAATGGCTGGTGGCGCGCCTGCCGGCGAGCAACCCTGCCGCGGCGAGGATGAGAGATCCGGTGCACACTGACGACATCCGCGCTGGGCCCTCAGCGGGCAATCGATGCACCGCGTCTTTAACTGGGCGATACGGGTGCCACTGGCTTGTGGCCGCCCCACGACGACGGTGTGCCCGGCCGGGCAGGTCACCTTGCCGGTGGCGGTGTCGATGTGGAAGTCGTCGATGGTGAAACCGCCGGGAATGGCCTGCCGTAACCGCGGAGGCTTGATGACCAGGGTGTGCCCGGCGGCCTGTAACCCCTGGCGCGCCTGGCCGGTGCCGTAGGCCTGCCACCAACTCCAGCCCGAGGCTTCAAAGCCCTTTCAGGAGCAAGTAGCTAGCCACTCCAGATCCGCGCGTAGGCGGCGCGATAGCCCGAGGGCTCCCACGACGTGGTGTCGCCCACGTTCCTGGTCGTGGTCAGGTGCACCAGCGCGACGTAGCCACTCGGGGGCTGACCGGCGAACGCGCGGTTGAACTCGTCGACGATCTGGCTGCCCTGTGCGTTCAACGGCTCGGGAACGGTCGCCGCCTGGAACTGCCGGTCGCGGATTCGCTGGAACGCCGACGGGTCGCCGTCACCGGCGCCGATCGAGAAGGGGGCCTCATCGCCCTGTTTGCCCGCAGCGCGCAGTGCCGCCGCCGCGTCGGCGAAGTAGAGATCGTTGATGGCGGCCGAGTGGGTCCATCGATCACCGAAGCGCGACAGGAGCGAGGAGACCGCCTGCGGCGTGCGACTGCCCGCGTCCGGTAGCGGGATGTTCTCGTAGGAGAGCAGCTTGACACTGGAGCAGCTCATGAGGGTCTTCTTGATCAATTGCGACTTGTTCTCCGCGAAGGGGATCGACGAGTCGGTGAAGATGACGACCCCGGCGTTCCCGTTCGACCTGGCGATGATCCAGTACGCGCTGATCCTCGCGACGTCCTCCACTCGGGTGGTGACGTTGGTGAAGAGTTTCGGGTTCGCGCTGGGCCCGGGCGACCTGGTCGCGTGCCACCCGACGAGCGGGATGTGCGCGTCATCGGCCTGCTTGACCTGATCAGCCACGGAGTTCGGGTCGAACCCGCCGATGACGATCCCCGACGGGCGGAGGGCGATGGCCTGGCCGAAGGCCTCCTGTATACCGAAGGGAGTGCCCTGGCCGTCGATCACCCGGACGTTCCATCCGATGGACCGTCCGGCCTCCTCCACGCCCTTGGCCGCGCCGGCCACACCGGGATTGGTCATGGTCGCCGCGACGAACACGATGCTCTTCCCGGAAACCGCTCGTGGTCCGCTCGTTGGACCGTCCCAAGGGGCGTCGACCTTCTCGGCCCGTGCGAGGGCCTGCTTCGCCGTGTTCAGGACAGCGGGGCACGCGCTCGCTAGGGGGGCGTGATCCGGCGTCGAGCTGGACGAGCCGCGTGAGCAACCGCCGGCCACCAGGGCGGCCACCACGGCGGGCACCGCCAGCGTCGTCGCGGTGCGCGAGAGGCGGTTACGGGTGGGGTTCACGCACGGCTCCTTCATTCGGCGGGTGGGATGGGCGATGATGGCGGGTTTTCAGGCGGCGTGGCCATGGCGGACTCGACTGATGTCTCCCCTGACGGAGGTGGTGGCGTGTGGTGTGGTGCGGCCAGACCCGCGCGTAGGCGACGCCGTGCCGAGTAGCCGGCCAGTCCGACCGCGATGAGCAGAGTGACACCGTTGAACAGCGGCGTCACCCAGAAGTCCGCCCCCAGTTGACCGATGCCCGACAGGCCGATCGCGAGGATGGAGACGGCGACGACGGTGCCGAGAGGGTTGGCCCGCCCGGGTTTGATCGCGGTGGAGCCAAGCAGGGCGGCGACGAACGCCGGCAGCAGGAAGTCGAGTCCGACGCTCGGATTGCCGATCTGCTGACGAGCGGCGAGCAAGACGCCCGCGAAGCCGGTGACCAGCCCGGAGCCCGTGAAGGCGTAGATGATGTACCGGCGGGTCGGGATCCCGACGAGGTCGGCGGTTCGCGGGTTCGAGCCGATGACGTAGAGGTAGCGGCCGATGGGAAGGCGCTCGAGCACAAGCCAGAGCCCCGCTGTGAGCACCAGGACGTAGAACCCAGATGTCGGCAGGCCGAGGAGCTTCGAGTCGGCCATGCCGGTGAAGGCCTCCGAAAGGCCCTGCGGGCCGGGAACGATCCGGGCGCCCTTGGTCACCCAGCCCGTGATGGCGTACAGGACGCTGCCGGTACCAAGGGTGGCGATGAAAGAGTCGATCCGGGCGAACTCGACGAGAAAGCCGTTGATCACGCCGGTGAGGGCTCCGCCGACGAGCACGCCGAGGCAGGCAAGAGGCCATGGCCAGCCGGCGACGACGATGAGTTGCAACGTCATGACGTGCCAGAGGCCCAGGCCATAGCCGATGGACAGGTCGAACTTTCCCGTGACGATGGGGATCATCGCACCCAGCGCGAGGATCGCGGTCAGCGAATGAGTCGACAGGATCGACGTCATGTTGGCCATCGTGGGAAAGGTGTCCGGCAGGGCGAGCGCGAACACGACGAACAGGACGCCCGCCAGCGCGAGCAGTCCGTAACTGCCGATGAGATGGCCGACGGTGGACCGCCGTCGGAAGGGGAGCCCCGCGGTCATCAGCGGTTCGTCCCAGTGACAGGGGGCGCGGCCGATGCGGCGTGGGTGAGCCCGGTGACCGTGAGGGCATCACCGGCCAACTCGGCGGTCACGATCCCCCGTACGAGGACAAGGGCGCGATCACACACGTTCACGACCTCTTCGAAGTCGGAGGAGATGAGAATGGCGGTCAGGCCACTCGCCAGGGCGTCGTCGAGGAGCCCGTAGATCTCGGGTTTGGCGCCGACATCGACACTGGCCGTCGGCTCCTCAAGGATCAGGAGACGACGGTTCGTCCCGAGCCAACGACCGATCATGACCTTTTGCTGGTTCCCTCCCGACAGGGTGGCGAGAGGTGCCTCAGTGTCCGCCGGGTGGACGCCGAAGCACGCGACGAGCGCCGCCGCTTCGGCGCGCTCCCGTCGCGGCCGGGTCCAGCTCAGCGGCGACCGGCCGTGTGCCCGGGGATTCGCCAGGAAGTTCTCCCGGACGCTGAGGTCAGGGGCGGCGCCCTCCTCCTGCCGGTCACTCGTCACGAGACCGACACCCGCATCGACGGCCGCAGACACCGACCTGGGGTGATACGGCTGCCCGTCAAGCAGCACGCGGCCGGCGAGAACGGGTCCTGAGCCGGCCAGAGCACGGCCGAGATCCACGTGGCCGGCACCTGTGAGGCCGATAAGGCCGACCACCTCGCCGGCCCGCAGTTCGAGGCTGATCGGGCCGGCCTGCCCGGCATGTACGGCAGCGAGGCTCAGCACCACCTCTCCCGTGTCGTGAACCTGGCGCCGGTGGATCGTCGGCTCGCGCCCGACGATGTCACGCACGAGGCGGGCGGGATGACGGCCGGTGAGAGACCCCTGGCCGACGAGGCGTCCATCACGCAGGACCGCGACTCTGTCGGCGATCTCATACACCTCGTCGAGCCGGTGGCTCACGTACACGATCCCGTGACCCCGGTCACGTAGCGCGCGGAGCACCTTGAACAGGCGGGCGCAGTCGGCTGCGGGTAGGCTCGCGGTCGGCTCGTCGAGGACGATGATCTCCGCTTCGGTGGCCAGGGCGCGGGCGATGGCGACGAGTGACCGCTGTGCGCGCGTGAGATTGACGATCTGCTCATCCGGGTCGAGGTGGCCCGCGACCATCTGGAGGGCTTCCGCGCAGCGGTCGCGCACCCGACGCCAGGAGATGAGACCGCCGCGCCGGCGATAGCCGGTGCCGAGGGCGATGTTCTCGGCGACGGTCATCCACTCGACGAGACCGAGGTCCTGGTGAATGAACGACATGGCGCGGAAGGCGGCCTGGCTTCCCAGGGGATGGCCAGCCACCACCACTTCGCCTTCGTCGGCGTGATACACGCCGGCCAGGATCTTGATCAGCGTGGACTTGCCGGCGCCGTTCTGTCCGAGCAGCGCGAGGATGCCGCCGCGGTGGACTTCGAGATCCACTCCTTCCAGCGCGGAAGTGCCGCCGAACCGCTTGCACAACCCTCGGATCCGGACAAGCGGATCAGAGGGAGTGTGTGATCCCGGACTCGCGAGATCGTGAGTGGAGGCATCGTACACAGGCCCCTCCGCGGGGCTCAATCGCCCGGCCGGCAAGCTCCACCGGTTCGTCCAATATCTGGCTCATCGTACAAAACTGATGGTCAAGAGCTCGCCACCTCGTTGCTCCAAGCGCATGACCTGCCGCGGTAAGGATCACATCCGTTGCGTGCGGAGGAGCTTCGGGTCACTGTCCACCCGTCTGCTGTCGTGAACCCCAGACGCTGGCGATCTGCGATCTGGAGGTGAAACTCAGTTTGCGCAGAATGTTCTCGACATGGCCTTCGGCGGTGCGCTGCGCGATCACCAGGGTCTGCGCGATCTGCCGGTTGCTCAACCCTTGCGCGACGAGCTCGGCGATCTCCCGTTCCCTGCGGGTGAGGACGGACGCGACGTCGGATTCCGGCTGAAGGCTTTCGATGTCCCTCGCGGGCTTCTCCTCGAGCGCATAGGCGACGGCCTGGTCGAGCGTGAGCTCCGCGCCACGCTCGAAAGCCGCGGTGAACGCCCCGTCACGGAGGTTTTGTCGTAGCTGGGCCTCGCATCGGTCATGGAAGCATGCCAGATGCCCGAGACCGGCCAGCGACGTGCCGATTGACCGCCACACCATGTGGGCGGCGCCCAGCAGCTGGGCGGCGCGTTCGCCCTGCTTCTCATCCGCCGTGATCCATGCGTACACCTCGAGGCATTGGGCGATACCCAGATGGTCGTTGCAACGCAGCTTCAACCGCATCGCGTCCCGCATCATGGTGAGGGCAGTCTCCGGATCGCCGCGCCGCCACCGGTCGAGGGCCGCGACCCACAGCGCGTACGAGACGGACCACTCCGCGTTCTCACGCCGGGAATCCTCCAGAGCCTCCTCGCAGAGCGCCGTGGACCGGGGGTCGTCCATGAGAACGGCGGCCATGGTCAGTTGGAGGAGGGCGACCCACGCATGGCCCCGGTGGCCGAGGACGCGGCGACGGGCCAGGGCCTCCTCCAGGAGAGTGAAGGCTCGTGCGAAGTCTCCGGTGAGCAGCGCGGCGAAGCCGGTGATGTGAACCACGCCGGCGAGTTGAGCCGCGTCATTCAGCTGCTTCGACAACACGTTGCACTCTCGCAGCAGCGGTTCTGCGGCGAGGGCGTCGCCCCGCAACAGCACGAGCCACGCGTCGACCCACAAGGCCTTGGCCCGCGCGACGCTGGGACCGGTCTCCTGCGCCAGCGCCCGCTCCAGCCAATGGTGCCCTTCGCTCGGGGAACTCCACGAGAGCCGGTGGCTCCACATCGCAGCGGCGATCTCGAGGGCGGCCCACGCCTCGCCCGGCTCGCGCAGGCAGAATTCCAGCGCCGCCCGCACGTTGGCCTGCTCCCGACGGATCCGGACGAGCCATTCCATCTGATGCTCGCCGAACCACTCAGCCTCCATCCGCGCGGCCAGGTCGCGGCACCAGTCGCGGTGCCGCAGCCGAAGCACCGTCTCCTGGCCGCTTTCGACGAGCCGTTCCCATCCGTACTGGCGGAGTGTCTCCAGCATCTCGAAACGTACGCCGGAGTCCTGCCCCTTCCGCAGCAGGATCGACTTGTCCACCAGCTCTGTCACCACTTCGAGGACGTCTTCCGGGGCGATCCCGTCCCCGGAGCACACCTCTTCGGCCGCTTCCAGATCGAAGCCGCCGCAGAAGACCGACAACCGTGCCCACATCGTCCGTTCCTGGGGCGAGCACAGGTCATGGCTCCAGTCCACGAGCGCCCGCAACGTCTGCTGGCGCGGCACCGCGGACGTGCTTCCTCTCGTCAGCAATCGGAACCGATCGTTCAGCCGATCGAGGATCTGTCCCACGGACAAGGCCCGCATTCGCCCCGCCGCGAGCTCGATGGCCAGCGGAATCCCGTCCAGTCGCCAGCACAACTGCGCCACCGTCACGCTATTGGCGGCATCGACAGTGAAATCCGGTACGACGGCCGCTACTCGGTCCGCGAACAGGCTCACCGCCTCGTACCGTGGATCGTGATCCGCGAACACCGCCTCGGCCCGCTCCGGTACCGTCAACGGCGGCACGTCCAGGAGGTGCTCGCCCGACACGTGGAGCGGCTGCCGGCTGGTCGCCAGGATTCGCAGCTCAGGCGCCAGGCCGAGAAGCTTGCTGGCCAGGCTGGCGCACTCGTCCAGCAGGTGCTCACAGTTGTCCAGCACCAAGAGCAACCGCTTGCGCTGCAGGTGCTCGGAGAGAGCGGCCACGTCCGGCTGGTGGCAGCCGAGCGTTTCGGCGACCGTTTCGGCGAGCAACTCTCCCGCCGCCAGCGGAGCCAGGTCGATCAGCCATCCCCCGTCAGGGAACTCCCGTGACATCGTCGCGGCCACCCGCAGTGCCAGCCGGGTCTTGCCCACTCCGCCGACACCGGTGAACGTCACCATCCGCCCAGCCAAGAGCAAGCGCTTGGCCGCGGTCAGCTCTTGCCGACGACCAACGAAACTCGTCAACTCAGCTGGCAGGTTCCCCGTTCGCCGCTGCGTCATCGCCGCCATCTCCCATGACACCTTCAGACTAGCTCATCCCGAGCTGGCGATCTTCACGAGTTTTGTGTGCGCGATCATTGCCCCATGCGGCTCTGACCTGTGAAAACAGGACCCTGGTCGAACGGGGAGAGGCGGCGTTTCGCGAGCGAGAGGGATACCTACGTACGTGGAAGCAGGTACCCATACGGGGGGATATCCCGTTCCGAGCCCGTTGTTCCAAGCGCATGCTGGTTTCATCGGTAAGAACAGCAAGGATTCCAGGGAACGAACTATGTGCCAGCACCGGCCTTCATGCCCATCCGCATACGCCCAAGGCCACGAGACCGCCCGCCTGGTGGCCTTCCACCCGGAACAGGGATGGGGACTGCTCTGCAACGGCGTGGTGGTCTTCGACGACACCGGCGAGCTTCTGCCCGACGGACGCAGCGTCGCCGTCCACCGTGACCACTACGGATGTGCGGCATGAACCAGTGCACCGTGCCCGCCGTCATGGGCGTGAACACCCTTTGGCCGAACGACTCGCCGGACACGAACGAGTGCGGGGACGGCCGCACCCGGGTCTGGGACTGGCTCAGGGCCTTCGTACAGCGCTTGGAGGAGCGCTTGGAGGAGCTCACCGTCGGTCCCGTCCAGGCGATGTGCGAACAGATCGGCTCCTGGTCGCTGCCATCGGAGGTGTCCTCGGTGCCCTGGGCACGACGTCTCGCCCGTACCCAGCTGGCCGCATGGGGGCTCGCTGACCTGGTCGAGGTCACCGAACTGCTGGTGAGCGAGCTGGTCACCAACGCGTTGAGCCACGCGAGGGGACCGTACCGGCTCACCCTCTCCGCCGCCGACGGCCTGCTGCGCTGCGAGGTCGAGGACGCGGACACCACGCTGCCCCACCTCCAGCACGCCCGCCCGGACGACGAGCACGGCCGCGGAATGGATCTGCTCGACCTGCTGGCCTGCTGCTGGGGCAGCGAGCTCACGCCTGAGGGGAAAACCGTCTGGTTCGAACTCGGCGCCCAGGTCCACGCCTGACAGGTGAGGCTGAACATGTCCGAATATCCGACGACCAGGTCATCCTTCGATCGCATGGATGACCGCGCGCTCCATGCCGAGCCTCGTCCCGTCGCGGAAGGCCCTCGTGAACGCCCGGCTCCCCAGCGCGTGGCGGGCCTGCTCCGCGCAGTGCTCATGCCATTTCGCGTGGTACCACAGCCGGGTTGGTGAGGCATCCGCCGCCTGCCACAACGCGTGCGCCGCGCCCAGCATCCGGGCGGCCCGTTCATGGTCTTCTCGCGCACCGGCCGCCCACGCCAATACCTCCAGGCATTGTGTGAGACACCACCGGTCGTTGATCTCTCCCGCGAACTCGGCGGCCGCGCGCACCAGCGCCTCGGCCCGACGGCGGTCACCCAGGTTCCACACCGCGATGCCGAGCGCCAACTGGGCATACCCACGGGTCACCAGCGCATGATGCGCCTCGCACAGCGTCAGGAGTTCCTCGCCGAACACCGCGGCCAGGCCGGGGTTCTCGATCGAACCGTAGGCCGCCGCGTAGTACAGGGTGTGGGCGATGTCGTCGACGTCGCGGGCGGACCGGTACAGGGCGAGCGACTCCTGTAGGAGCGCGAGGCCGCGCTGGGCGTCACCGGTGGAGAACGCGGCGACCCCGGAGGTTCGGATGGCGAACGGCAGGACCGCCGCATCTTCCAGCTGTCCCACGATGAGGTGGCATTCGGCCAGCCTTGGCATCGCCGCCGCCAGATCGCCCTGGCGAAGAGCGAGCATGCTGTTCACCCAGAGCGCCGTCGCCCGGGCACTGCTCGCTTCCCCCACCAACTCCAGGCCGCGCTCCAGCCAGTAGCGGCCCTCGGTGGGTGAACCGGCGAGCAGCCAGAAGGACCACATCGTCGACGCGGTGCGCAGTTCATCGGTTGCCGTACGCGGCTCACGCAGGCACAGTTCGAGCGCGACGCGCACATTGGGAAGTTCCCGTTGCAGGCGCCGGTATCGCTCAAGCTGGTCCGGGACCATCCGGTCGATCTGATGGTTCTCCACCAGCTCCCGGAAGTGGTCGATGTAACGCCGGCGCACCACCTCGCCGTCGGAGGACGCCAGTTGCTCGCCACCGTACGCGCGGATGCTCTCCAGCATGCGGTACCTGAGCCCGGTGGCCTCCCGCCGCTCGCTGACCAGAACTGACTTGTTCACGAGCCCGGACACCAGATCGAGCACCTCGGCACGGTCGATCCCCTCACCGGCGCACACGGCCTCGGCGGTGTCCAGGTCGAACCCGCCAGGGAAGATCGACAGTCGGGCCCACAGCCGCTGCTCCGCCGGTGAGCACAGACGGAAACTCCAGTCCATGGTCGCCCGCAGTGTCTGATGGCGCGGCAACGCGACAGGGCTCCCGGTCGACAGCACCCCGCAGCACTTCTCCAGCTCGCGCGTCAGCTGTTCCAGCGACATGGTGCGCAGTCGCACCGCGGCCAGCTCGATCGCCAGCGGAATTCCCTCCAGGCGCTGGGCCAACCGCGCCACGCACGCCGCGTTGCTTGTGTCGAGGGTGAAGTCAGGCCACACACTCGCTGCCCGCTCCACGAACAGGCGTACCGCCTCATGCCGGGCGATGTCGCGAGTCGAGCCGCCGGGGTCCGGCACGGACAACGATGGAACCGCCAGCACCTGCTCGCCGTACACCCCGAGCGTCTGCCTGCTGGTCGCCAGGACCCGCAGCCGGGAAGCGCCGCGCAGCAGGCGGTCCACGAAGCAGGCGCAGTCCTGGAGCAGATGCTCGCAGTTGTCCAGGACCAGCAGCATCCGCTTGTCCGACAGGAAGTCCACCAGCACGGTCATGGGGTCGGGCCCCGTGTCGTGCAGACCGAGCGCCGCGGCGACGGTCGGTTCCAGCAGGTCACCGGCCTCCAGGGTGGCCAGCTCGACCACCTCGACGCCGTCCTTGTATGCGCTCCCAAGAGTCTCCGCGACCTTGAGCGCCAGCCGGGTCTTGCCGACCCCGCCCGTGCCGGTCAAGGTCAGCAACCGCGCCTGTGACAGCACCCTCCTGGCCGCGGAGAGTTCGCGTCTGCGCCCGACAAAGCTCGACACGTCCATTGTGGGACCGGCCATGGTCGTATGATCGTGCGCTGTCCGGGTCACAGGAGACTCCCGGGCGGACGCCCGCACACACTCGCGACGTTCGATGTCACCGCAGTCATGAGATGTTCCACCGGTTCGGAGCCTGAAGGTCACCATGCCACCACGACCGAGCCGACAACCCCAGGTTATGCCTGGACCGTTCCCGCCGCACCTGTCCCGTCCATCCCCACCCATAAACCGACAGATGCCGGTAGGGGTGATCAGCGAGCCGATGAGGACCAGCGCAGGATGGCGTTCGGCGGTAACGCGGGAATCTCGGCCCACAGACGCTCAGGGTGCCGCTAATGGACGCGCTGGCCGGCATCGTGCGCGTTTCACGCCTTCGCGCAGACCGCGGTACATGGTTTGGAGGTCGTCGAAGGGCCTCTGGCCGATGGGGGTCAGCGTCACGTTGCGGTTGTTGCGTTCGAACAGGGTGGCACCGATGCGGCGTTCCTGCTTTGAGATGTTCCGAAGCTCTACGCATGCCCCGTTCATTGTTCAGCGAGACGCCAAGTGTTTGACCACCTCACTGCTGGTAGAGCTCGCCGTCGGCCAGATCTGGGCCGGAGCGGTGACCCAGCAGCATGCGCGGATCCTCAGCCGGATAGGCGCCCATCATGTCGTGCTGCCTCAGCAGCAGGCAGGGCATCCCCTCGCCGCCGGACTCAGCCGCCGGCTCACCCGTGGGAGCACTCGCCGCTGAGCGGAGACGGGTGCTCGACCGGTTGCCGATGCGACGACTCCTCAGCCATGGTCAAACCGGCGATGGCGATGACCCGGGCCACAGAGCCGTACGCGCCTGTGAGCCGGAACTCGACA
>NZ_JAKNTW010000061.1 GCF_022213955.1 Dolomitihabitans soli
GTACCTCTCGGCTGATGGCTTCAACGGCATCAAGCTGACGAGCGCCGAGGTCACCGAGTCCGTGTACAACGCGGCCCCGACTGGACTCGACAACAACGCCAAGTTCGAGCGTCTGTCGCAGAAGGTCTCGATCAGCCAGGACGAGTACAAGGCTCTCCAGGTTGCCAAGGGCGACGGCAAGTTCCTGGGCTCGCTGACCGTGACCAAGGACGCCAACGGCGCCGAGACTGCTTGGTTCAAGCAGCAGTTCTTCGTGAAGAAGTGGGTCAAGACCTCCGTCAAGGAGATCTACTTCGTCCAGTACTACTTCATCGTCTCGGCAGTCGACCGCGGTGCCCTGGGCTCCCAGGTCGGCGGCCAGGGCTTCGCGTGGAACCAGAAGACCGGCCAGCCGGTCTTCGCGTTCGGCTACCCCGCGGGCCCGCACCTGGACGGCAACAAGCCGTTCACCGGTGTCACCATGAAGTGGTGCTACGACAAGAAGCCCAGCGGCAAGACCGTTGTGGCGCCGAAGTTCAAGGTTGAAGAGCAGTACGCCATCAAGTGCGTCTTCACCGGTGGCGCCAGCGGTGGCCCGCTCCTCATCAAGTACAGCAACGCCAAGCGTATCGGTTTCGTGAACGGCGTCGTGAGCCTGGCCCACGACACCAACAACGACAAGCGCTACGACACCATCTCGTCGCCGTACTTCGACGGCGAGGCCGCCACGATCTACAACACCGCCGCGAACAAGTGGTCCGGTTCGATCGTGTCCAAGGACGGCGTTGTCATCGCCAACTAGTCTCTGGCGATCGTCCTGAGCGAGGGGTAACCCGAGTTCAAAAGTTTCAAAGTTTCATCGCAGGGCCCGGCTTCGGCCGGGCCCTGCGCCTTTGTGTCCGGCCTCGGAGTGTCCGGCCTCGGAGAACGTCTCGGCGTGCGAACGCCTCGGCGTGAAAACGCAGGTCGGCGTGGTGGAAGGTCAGGCGTAGGCGGGTGTCTGCTCCCCCGCGCGGGAACGCAGGGCGCAGACCGCCGCGGTGTCGGCGTAGGGGTGCAGGCGCCTGCGCAGGTCGGTGACGTGGCTCTGGATGCGAACCGAGTTGAGGCCGGCGGCCAGCTCAAGGGCTTCGGTGGCGACGCCGCACGCTTCCTCGATCTTGCCGCACTGCACGAGACCGGCGGTGAGCAGGGACAGGTTGAACATCTTGCCCCTGACGAAACGGTCGTCCATCTCCAGCGAGCGCTGTGCGTGCCGTACCGTCTGGGGGCCGTCGCCCAGGTCGCGGAAACATTGGGCGAACTTGGCCGACAGGTAGGCCTCGTCGAAGTAGGCGATCCAGCCGGGCTCGTCGCGTGGCGAACGGCGGCCGAAGGCAGTCTCCGCCTCGCGCAGGGAGCTGCCGCAGGACGGTCCGTCACCGAGGACGGCGTGCGCGTGTGCCTCCAGGACATGGGCCTCGGCCAGCAGGGAGTCGATGCCGGAGCGACGGGCGGAGAGCTGGGCGGCGCGAGCCAGATCGAGGGCGTGCGCCGGTTGGCCGATGTAGATGGCCTGGTGGCTCATGCCCGCGAGGATCTCACCGCCCAGCCCGTGGTCTCCGGCTCCCCGAGCGAGCCGGAGCGCCTGGATGAGATAGCGCTGGGCCAGACCGTGTTGCTCCAGGTCGTAGGCCATCCAGCCGGCGAGCCTGGTCAGCTCGGCGGCGGCGGAGGCCAGCTCCCGCCCGGTGGCTTCGCTGTAGGAGCCCTCGTTGAGGAGCGGCCTGACCGCCGTGTCGAGATACTGCACCACGGCGGGACGAACGCGCCCGCCGCCGAACCGGTTGTCCAGCTCGCCGAACGACCGGGTCACCTCGCGGATCGCCGCGATGTCGGCCCTGCCGACGCCTCGGCCGCCCATGCCCGACAACCGGTTCTCCGCCGGAAGCGTCAGCCATCGCACGGCTCCCGACGCACCCGCTCCGATGGCGAAGGTGGAGTCGAGCAGGAACCTGCGTCTCTCCACGTCCGCCCGCCACAACGCCGTCACGGTCGCGACCCCCTCCTGCCACGTATGCGAAAACTCCTGCCCAAGGTCGAGGGGGGTACAGGTGACCGGCATGCCCAGGTCTTCGGAACTCACCGTACGGCCCAGCCGTAGTGCGAAGATCTCTGCCAGCAGTCTCGGCACGGGGTCCCGTGGACGCTGGCCACCGAGCCAGCGCAACACCGAGCTGTGGTCGTATTTCAGCCCTGCCAGCCCCCGGGCCGAACCCAGGTCGTTGAGCCGCCTGGCCAGGCACTTATGGGAGAACTTGGATTCGGCGATGAGACGCTGCAACAACCGATTGGGCCCGCGTTCCATCGCTCACTCCTCCCCAAGCGCGCGAACGGATTGCCCACACGCCACCCCGCGAAACACACGGTTCCACCATGGTTCTGTAACGGAGGGTTCTTGTTATAGCACGTTGAGTAATAAGCTTTCTGGGTTTCCCAAAACTTGGCCCAGGACACACGAAAAGTGCCCTCCCCGGCAGGGAAGGGCACTTTGAGGAGGAAGTTACCGGCGGGCCACGCCGTCGGCGCGCGCCTGCTCGGACACCGCGGCGATCACCGCGGTGGCGACCCGGGCGTCGAACGGGCCGGGGATGACGTAGTCCTCGGAGAGGTCGTCGCCCACCACGGCGGCCAGCGCCTCGGCGGCGGCCACCTTCATGTTCTCGGTGATGGTGGAGGCTCGGACGTCGAGGGCGCCGCGGAAGACGCCGGGGAAGGCCAGCACGTTGTTGATCTGGTTGGGGAAGTCGGAGCGGCCGGTGGCCACCACGCGCGCGTGCCGGCGGGCGACCTCGGGCTGAACCTCGGGCGTCGGGTTGGACAGCGCGAAGACGATCGAGTCGGCGGCCATCGAGGCGATGGCCGCCTCGGTCACGGTGGAGCCGGACAGGCCGATGAAGACGTCGGCGCCGGCCAGCGCCTGCTCGGTGGAGCCGGTGAATCCGGTGCGGTTGGTGTCGGCCGCCAGGGCCCGCTTCACCGGGTTGAGGTCGTCACGGTCCGCGTGGATCATGCCCTTGGAGTCGGCCACCGCGATGTCGCCGATGCCCGCGTTCAGCAGGATCCGGCTGACCGCGACCCCGGAGGCGCCCGCGCCCGCCACGACGGCTCGCAGCTCGCCGAGGGAGCGGCCGGTGAGGCGCGCGGCGTTGCGCAGCGCGGCGAGCACCACGATCGCGGTGCCGTGCTGGTCGTCGTGGAAGACGGGGATGTCGAGCAGGTCGCGCAGCCGGGCCTCGACCTCGAAGCAGCGCGGGGCGCTGATGTCCTCCAGGTTGATCCCGCCGAACGAGGGCGCGAGCCGTACGACCGTCTCGACCAGCTCCTCGATTCCGGTGCAGTCGAGGCAGATCGGCACGGCGTCGACGTTCGCGAACTGCTTGAACAGCAGGGCCTTGCCCTCCATCACGGGCATGGCGGCGGCGGGGCCGATGTCGCCCAGGCCGAGGACGGCGGTCCCGTCGGAGACGACGGCCACCACGTTGGACACCCAGGTGTAGTCGTTGACGAGTTCCGGCGTGTCGGCGATGGCCGTGCACACTCTGGCCACACCGGGGGTGTAGGCAAGGGAGAGGTCGTCGGCGTCGCGTACCGGGACGGTGGAACGGACCTCCAGCTTCCCGCCGCGGTGCAGCGCGAAGGCCGGATCGAGATCGAGGGTTTCGAGAGAGACGGATGATGGCGTGACAGCCACAGAGACCCCTGTAGTGAGGCGGACGGATCCTTCGGTGGACGCCGAGCAGCGAAAAGGCCCGGCTTCGGTAGCCGCCAGGGTCCCCTCGCCGGAACGGTCGTCTCTTGAGGGGTACGGGGGTCACCCGTGGCTCGATTGTGCCACATGTTGAAACGACGGCGAGTCTCGGTAGCGACTCCGTTTCGTTGACGGTCTGTTAACCGCCCGGTACAGCGGACGGCCAAGCGCACCATAAACTGCCCGTTAACGGACGAATACGGCTCAAACTCATATGAGGAGGCCAACCATGGCTCCCTGGACCAAGCGGCCCCGAGTGCCCATGATCGGCGCGATGGCGGTGGCCTCGGCGCTGCTGCTCGCCGCGTGTGGCTCCTCCGGCGGGGACGAGAACACCGCCGCCACGGCCACCGCGCCGGGCGGCGTGAAGCTCGTCAACAGCGGCAAGATCACCACGTGCACGAACGTTCCCTACGAGCCGTTCCAGTTCAAGCAGGGCGAGAAGGTCGTCGGCTTCGACGTCGACATCGTCGATCTGGTCGCCAAGAAGCTGAACGTCACCCAGGAGATCATCGACATCGACTTCGCCGCCATCAAGAGCGGCGCAGCGCTCAATGCCGGCAAGTGCGACGTCGCCGCGGCGGGTATGACGATCACCCCGGAGCGCCAGCAGAACATGGGGTTCTCCGTCCCCTACTTCGACGCCACCCAGGCGCTGATGGCCAAGAAGGGCAGCGGGATCACCTCGCTCGAGGACGTCAAGACCAAGAACCTCAAGCTGGGCGCCCAGGCGTCCACGACCGGCCTCGAGTACGTCAAGAAGCAGGGCTTCTCGCCGATCGAGTTCGCCGACTCCCCCAAGGAGTTGCTCGGCCTCCAGACCGGCCAGGCCGACGTGATCGTCCAGGACCTTCCCGTCGTGCTGACCTGGCTCAAGAAGCCCGACGTCGCGTCGAAGTTCGAGATGGTGCTCAGCCTCGACACCGGCGAGCAGTACGGCATCGGCATGAAGAAGGACAACACCGCGCTGAAGAAGGTCGTCGACGAGGCCATCGAGACGGCCAAGTCCGACGGCACCTACACCGCCATCTACAAGAAGTGGTTCGGCACCGAGCCCACGCCCGCCCCTTCGGCGTCGTGAGCGCATGAGCGAGCCCGTAGCGGCCCTCCCCCAGCGGGGAGGGCTCAGCCCTCGCAAGAAACAGCGGATCAGCCGCGGCATCCAGTACGCGATCCTGATCGTCATCGTCGTGGTGGTCGCCCTGCTGGCCGACTGGCCGGCGATCATCAACTCGTTCCTCAACGTCGAGGTCGCGGGCGAGACCCTGCCGACCCTGTTCACCGTCGCGCTGCGCAACACCGTCATCTACACGGTCACCGCCTACGTGGTGGGCTTCGTCGTCGGCATGGTGCTCGCCCTGATGCGCCTGTCGTCGGTCGCCCCCTACCGGTGGATCGCGGCCGTCTACATCGAGATCTTCCGCGGCCTCCCGGCGCTGGTGGTCCTGCTGATGATCGCCAGCCTGCCGCTGGCCTTCCCGTGGCTGCAGATCCCCGGCGGCGTGTACGGCCAGGCGGCGCTGGGCCTGGGCGCCGTCTCCTCCGCCTACCTCGCGGAGACGTTCCGCGGCGGCATCCAGGCGGTGCCCAAGGGGCAGATGGAGGCGGCCCGCTCGCTCGGCATGCCGTACATGCGGGCGATGGTCTCCATCGTCATCCCGCAGGCGCTGCGGATCGTGATCCCGCCGCTGACCAACCAGCTCGTCTTCCTGTTCAAGGACTCCTCGCTGGTGCTGTTCCTCGGCGTGACGGCCGCGCAGGTCGAGCTGGCGAAGTTCGGCAACGACGTGGCGTCCACGTTCGCGAACCCGACGCCGCTCATCGTCACCGGCGCGACCTATCTGCTCCTCACCATCCCCCTGGGCTATCTGTCGCGCAGGATGGAGGCACGCCAGTGAACCACGCCGTAGAGATTCGCGGCCTGCACAAGTCGTTCGGGTCGAACAAGGTGCTCAAGGGCATCGACCTGTCCGTGGAGCCCGGCCAGGTCGTCTGCGTCATCGGGCCCTCGGGCTCGGGCAAGTCGACCCTGCTGCGCTGCGTGAACCTGCTGGAGCAGCCCACCTCGGGCAAGGTCTTCGTCGGCGGGGTCGAGCTGACCGACGAGGACGTGGACATCGACGCCGCCCGCCGGGGCGTCGGCATGGTGTTCCAGCAGTTCAACCTGTTCGGCCACCTGACCGTGCTGCGCAACATCACCATCGCGCAGGAACGGGTGCTCAAGCGTAGACGCCCCGAGTGCGAGCGGATCGCCAGGCACAACCTGGAGCGGGTCGGGCTGACCGAGAAGGCCGACTCCTATCCCGCGCAGCTCTCCGGCGGGCAGCAGCAGCGGGTGGCGATCGCCAGGGCGCTGGCGATGGACCCGTCGCTGATGCTGTTCGACGAGCCGACCTCGGCCCTCGACCCCGAACTCGTCGGCGACGTGCTGACCGTCATGCGCAAGCTGGCCGAGGACGGCATGACCATGCTGGTGGTGACGCACGAGATGGCGTTCGCCAGGGAGGTCGCCGACCGGGTGGTCTTCATGGACGACGGCATGGTCGTGGAGGACGGGCCGCCGAGCCAGGTGATCGCGAATCCGAAGCACCAGCGGACGAGGAGTTTCCTCAGTCGTGTGCTGAACCCCACACACGTGGACTGAGCGTGTAATACTCGTTATCCCGAGTCATCTCTTACCAGGGTTGCACGTGGATCTGATCTCCTATGCAGAGCTGGCGGTGCTCCTCATCAACGGGCCCGCCCGGCTGGACAGCCTCGAAGGCGTCCGCACACTTCTCGACGAGTCCGGGAGGCAGGCGGACGCCCCCCGGGTCACCCGCGCCGACCTCGACGCGCTGCGCGAGCTGCGCGACGAGCTGATGACGGTCTTCGAGTCGGCCGCCGCGGGCGACGAGCACGACGTCGTCGACCGGCTCAACTCGCTGCTCATCCGTCACCCGGTGCATCCGCAGATCTCCGGGCACGACGGGGAGAGCTGGCACATGCACCTGACCGAGGGCGGCCGCGTCGCCGACAAGTACGCCGTGGGCGCGGTGATGGGCCTGGCCACGCTGGTCACCGATCTCGGCGTCGACCGGCTCGGGGTGTGCCAGGCCGCGCCCTGCCGCAGGGCGTTCCTCGACACCTCCTCCAACCGCTCCCGGCGCTACTGCTCGGAGCGGTGCGCGAGCCGGGCCAACGTCGCCGCCTACCGGGCGCGCAAGCGGAAGGTCCCGATCGGCCAGTAACGCAGCACGACCCGGCCGACCAGGAGGCGGGGCGGCACCGGGCCGAAGTCCCAGCTGTCGCGGCGGCCCGGCGCGCGCTGGTTGTCGCTCTCCAGCCACCAGCCCTCGTCGGTCCGCCAGGCCGCCCGCTTGACGATCAGCAGCGACTCGTCGCCGGGGAGCCGGGCGACCACCACGTCGCCCGGCCGCACCGGCGCGGCCCGCCGTACGAACAGCCAGTCGCCGGGGCGGAGTCCCGGCGACATCGACTCGCCCTCGACACGAACCCTCACGGTGGCGGCCCCCCTTTGGGCGAGAGGTGGATCAGGACGAGTAAGGTCGGTCGTGGACCATGCTGTATCAGCATCAAGGAAGGACTTTTCCGATGCTCGCACGACTGCTGCGACCCAAGCACGTGGCATCCGCGCACTGCGATCTGCCGTGCGGGGTCTACGACCCGGCCCAGGCGCGTATCGAGGCCGAGTCCGTAAAGGCGATCATGGAGAAGTACGCGGGCAACGAGGACCCAGTGTTCCGTTCCCGGGCTCTCACGATCAAGGAAGAGCGGGCCGAGCTCGTCAAGCACCACCTGTGGGTGCTGTGGACCGACTACTTCAAGCCGCCGCACCTGGAGACGTACCCGCAGCTGCACCAGCTGTTCTGGGACGCCACCAAGCTCGCGGGCGCGGCCGGCGCCAAGGGCACGGTCGACGTGGCCAAGGCCGAGGACCTCCTCGGCAAGATCGATGAGATCTCCAAGATTTTCTGGGAGACCAAGGCCGCCTGATGACGGCAACACAGGCCCCGTGTGATGACAACTCACACGGGGCCTGACCATTTTCTCTTGATCGCGAGTCTCAGACCACCATCAGGTCCCTGAGGGCGGTAAGTTGCAGTCAGCGGCAATACACGCCAAGGCGTGAGGAGGAACGTGACCGAGGAAACCGAGACGCGGACGGAAGGCATGGCTGGGATTCGCGACGTGGTCAGCGTCAGGCTGCCTGCGGCAAGCGCCTACCTGTCCGTTCTGCGTACGGCGACCGCCGGCTTGGCGGCGCGGCTTGACTTCACGCTCGACGAGATCGAGGATCTGCGGATCGCGGTCGACGAGGCGTGTGCCATGCTGCTCACCCAGGCTGTGCCGGGCACCGATCTGACGGCCGAGTTCGAGCTCACCGGGCAAGAGATGCAGGTCAGCGTGGAAGTCAGCACCGTGGGGAGTACGGCTCCCAAACGGGATGACTTCGCCTGGATGGTGCTCACCGCGCTCGCCGACGAGGTCGACGCGGTGACCGACTCCCCTGACCGCATGGCGATCGTGCTGCGCAAGCGGCGAGGCGCGGCGAGGCCGGCGTGACGGAAAGGACTCGTGCCATGGCCGCCGGCGACCACGCGGTGCCCGACCGGGTGCGCGCGCGCACGCTCTTCGCGGAACTGGCGGAGTTGGCCCCCGACGACTCACGCAGGCAGCGCATCAGGGACGAGCTCGTCGAGCTCCACCTGCCCTTGGTCGAATATCTCGCCCGCCGCTTCCGCAACCGCGGCGAATGGCTCGACGATCTGACCCAGGTCGCGACCATCGGCCTGATCAAGTCGATCGACCGCTTCGATCTCGGTCGCGGGGTCGAGTTCTCCACCTATGCGACGCCGACCATCGTCGGCGAGATCAAGCGCCACTTCCGTGACAAGGGCTGGGCCGTCCGCGTCCCGCGCCGCTTGCAGGAGCTGAAGCTCTCGCTGACCAAGGCGATCAGCGAGCTCTCCCAGCGCGAGGGCCGCGCGCCGACCGTCGCCGAGCTGGCCGCGCATCTCCAGATGACCGAGGAGGAGGTGCTTGAGGGCCTGGAGTCGGCCAACGCCTACTCCACCGTCTCCCTCGACGCCCCCGACTCCGGCGACGACGACGCGCCCGCCGTGGCCGACTCGCTCGGCATCGTGGACGACTCGCTCGAAGGGGTCGAATACCGTGAGTCGCTCAAGCCGCTGCTTGAGCGACTGCCACCGCGGGAGAAGCGCATCCTGCTGCTGCGGTTCTTCGGCAACATGACGCAGTCGCAGATCGCCACCGAGCTCGGCATCTCCCAGATGCACGTCTCCCGTCTGCTGGCCAGGACCCTGGCCCAGCTCCGCGAGGGCCTCACCGCCGACGACTAGCCGTGGGCTGTTCACCGGTTCGAAGACGTCGTCGCACGTTCAACCGACGACTAGTGCGGTGTCCACAACCTTTCGCCGTGGTCCAAGCGGCTCCTGACATCGGCGATCACGGCTCCCGGAGCCGGTGAACGTCACCGGACACCGCACCAGCCGTGGGCTGTCGCCGATTCAGTGACGTCGTCGCACGTTCAGGCGTCGTCGCCGTACAGAATGCGGGTCGTGGGCGGGGCGAGGAGCCCCGCCAGCCCGACCAGCGCGACGGCGATGAGCGGGATGCCGATCGCCGGCTGACCCGACTGGATGACGGTGCCTCCCACGGGGAGCGCGAAGATCTGGGCCAGCACGCCGGGCGCGCGGCTCCATCGTTCACCGGTGACCAGGCCCCACACCACCCAGAGCAGCCCCGCGCCCACCAGCAGCCCGAAGACGGCGACTCCGGCCGACGTCGTGCGATCCGACGGGGAACCCACCACGGTCTGCACCGCGACGAAGCCGCCCAGCACCAGCGCGGTGAGCCCTTCCAGCGCGACGGCCACGGCGGCTGCGAGCAGGCTCAGCGGACGATTGAACACATCCGGTGAGCCTACCCCGTGGGTCTGCCGCCCGGCACAAGGGCTCCGCCGATGTCCGGGGGCGGGCAGGAGGCGCCACCCGCCGACCGATCAGCCCGATCAGCCCGATCAGCCCGGGAGGTCGGCTCCCAGGTGGACATCGATCTCGCGGGACACCTGTTCGATGCGCTCCTGCACGAAGCTCGCGTCGAGCGCCTTGGGGAGCTTCGCGGTCTTCGCGTCGACCTCGCTCATGATCGCCTGGGCCTGGCGTTCGGCGTCCCGCTGAGCGGCCTGGATCGCCCTCCCGACCTCCAGGGCGAGGACCGCGAAGTCGAGTCGCATGCCGCGCGGGGCGATGAGGAGTTCCCGCAGCTTCCCGTGACCGTCGGACACCGCACGGACCAGCCCGTCGGCGCCCTCGCCCCTACCGGTGACCTGCCCGAGCCGGGCGTGCGCGGCACGGAGACCGCGCACCACGTCCTCCGCCTGCGTGAGCAGGTGGTCCAGGTATTCACGGTCTTCCTGCATGGACGACGGTCGCAAGCGGCCCTCCGATCCGGTCGGTCCCGACACCCTTCCAGGGTGGAGTGTCACCGAGACGATTCGGTGACGTCAAGCACTTGCAGATTCCTCGAACTGTGCGCCGGGGCCGTCGTTCGCTGCCTAGCGTGCCTGAGATGGACCAAAGTTTCGGGGTGAACCTGAGCTCCTTGGAAACCGGATCCGGCCGGCTGGCGCAGCAGGCCGAGCAGTGCCAGGCGGTGTCCCGGCAACTGGCGACTCAAGGGCTCGGCGGGTCGTGGGGGACGGACGGGCTGATCGCGCCGTTCGTCACGGCGTTCGTGGAGTGCGTTCAGGCCGGGGCGCGCGCGGTGTCCGTCAACGGCGCCGCGCTCGACACCACGGGGAGCGGCTTGCGGGACACGGTCGCCACGACGGGAGCCGCCGACGCCGCCGCCAGGAGTGCCGTCGAGGCGCCGGGGACCGCGTCATGAGCACGCCGCCCTTCATCGAGGAACTCGCCCGGCTGGCCGGCGTCAACGTCCTCGACGTCGAGCTGGACAACGTGGTGACGGACGCGAACGCGATCCGCGCCGCCGTCCCGAGCATGGCCATGATGGCCGAGCACGCCGACCTCACCATGGGCCGGGCGACGGAGGAGTACCAGGGGCAGTCGGCGACGGCGCTGGCGGAGAACTGGCAGGAGGTCGGCGGCAGCGGGGGGCGGCTGCAGCAGACCGGCGCCGCGATGAACGTCCTGCCACCGGTGACGAACGGTTTCGCGTCGGTGGCCTCCGCCGCCAGGCTCGCGGAGATCACGCAACTCGTCGAGCTCGCGACCACCCTGAAGGTGGCCATGGGAACGGGCGCGGCGGGGGCGGGCTTCGCGGCGGGCAAGGTGGCCTTCTCCCGCCTGGCCATCCTGCGGATCAAGCACACCTTCGAGCGGGGTGTCGCCACCCGTCTCACCCCCGCGGTCCAACGCATTACCCGGCGGTTCGAAGAGCTCGGCGAACAGGTGGCCGGCCCGCGAGGCGGCCTGGGCAACCTCGCGCCGGCGGGGGGCGGGGGCCGCAGCCCGTACGAGATCAGGCCGCTGCAGGCCGCCTCCCCCGGGAATCCCGGCATGCGCACGAACATGGGGTGGGGCAGGAAGGACAACACCGGGAAGTTTCATGGCGACATTCCCGACACCACCATCGGCACGACGGCTGCTGAGAGGAGACGGCTGGCCAAGGAACTCCGCGACAGTATCAAGACAAGGGAGGAGGAGGACGCG
>NZ_JAKNTW010000005.1 GCF_022213955.1 Dolomitihabitans soli
GCGGCCACCTCCTCCGCCCGGTTGACCTGCTGCACCGCATCCGTCATCGCGGACATGATCGGGTTCATCTCACGCTCCCTTCGGCCCGGCCGCTTCCGAGGCAGTCGAGACACCGTTGCTCCCCATCGGATTCGTGATCTTCCCTGCCGTCGCCGATCAGAAGGGCACGGCGCGAGCTGCGTAACTTGCTCCCGCGCCCCCGGCACATAGGGCAGGGTCGTATCTCACTGGACTCCTCTGGCCGGGTCACCGTCGCCATCTCCCTTTGTTCGTCCGGTGCTCCCTGCTGCGGAAGCCCGCTTGACGTACCGTGGTTGCTTGATGGCAAGTCCACCGGCAAAGTGAAATGACGAGACCCCCCAAGAGGCCCCCTCTTACCCCTTTTCGATCCCCGTCGGAAAGAAGGCCACATATGCCCGTGACCCCCAACGTCCACTTGCGGGCATGGCGCCACAACGCCGATTTGTCACGTGGCGAAATGGCGAAAATGGTCAACCTCACCGCCAGCGGCATCAAATACGGCCTGACCTGCGACGAGGAACGCATCCGCCGATGGGAAGCCGGAGAGGTCTCCTGGCCCCGCGAGCCCTACCGGCTGGCGCTGAGCGAACTCACGCACCGAGACGCCGAAGACCTGGGGTTCGTCCCCACCCGACGAGGCAGACCCGGACAGAGCGCAACCCCGCACACAGCCCGTTCGATCACCCCCGGCATGAATGACCTCATCGGCAGCCCCGCAATCGGCCCCCGTACCGTGAACCTTGTCGGCCAAGGGCAGGAGGAAGACGACGTGCGACGCCGCGAATTCGTCGGAATGACCGGAGGCGTGTTGTTCGGCGCGGTACTCGGGTCACCCCAGACCAGCTCCGCCGCCGGCCATGACATCGAAAACCTCGCGGTCGCCCTGGTCGACTACTCCACCCCCATAGACGGCCCCACCGACTTGGCCGCGCTTACCGGCGCAGTCGCCGAGGCCAAGCAGAACTACCAAGCCTGCCGCTACTCCACCGTCGTCGCCGCCCTGCCTCACATGCTCCGGACCCTCCGAGCCGCCTGCAACGCGCTGGAAGGCGACGCCCTGCTACGCGCGCAAGCCCTGTCCGCCGAGGCCCACCACGTGGCCGCCTCCATCCTGCTGAAACAGGAAGACAAGGGCCTGGCCTGGCTCGCCGCAGACCGCAGCGTTCAAGCAGCACACGCCAGCCAAAGCCCGCTCATGATCGGCTCCAGCTCCCGCATCATCACCCACGCCCTCATGGACGGCGGTCACCACCGCGCAGCCACCACCACGGCCGGCACCGCAGCCCAGCGCATGAACGCCGACCTCAGCAACCCCACCCCCGACGACCTGTCCATCTACGGAGCCCTACTCCTACGCGGAGCCGTCGCCGCCGCCCACACCGGAAACCGCAACGCCGCCACCGAACTCCTCGACGAAGCCGCCCAGGCCGGACGCCGACTCGGCCGCGACGCCAACCATATGTGGACCGCATTCGGCCCCAACAACGTCCTCGCCCACCGCGTCAACATCGCCCTCAAACTCGGCGACGCCGGAACCGCGATCGACTACGCCCGCCAAGTCGACCTCGACCAACTCCCCATCAACGAACGCAAAGCCAAGCTCCTGCTCGACACCTCCCGCGCCTTCCTCATGTACGGCAAGCACGACAAGGCCCTCCACATCCTGCGCGCCACCGCCGACATCGCCCCCGAAGAAGTCACCGGCCGCCCCGCGGCCCTCCGCCTCGTCCGTGACATCCTGGCAACCGCACCGATCAGCGTCCGCCGCGACGCCCGCGAATACGCCGCATCCCTGGGAGTCCTCGCGTGACCCAACCCGGCAAGGTCCTCTACATCATCGTGTGCGCCGCAGGCCCCGCCGGCGACGTCGCCCGCCTCGTCACGTTGGCCACCGATGAGGGATGGACCGTCCAGGTCATCGCCACCCCGGCCGCACTCGACTTCATCGACGTGCCCGCCCTGGAGAAGCAGACCGGCCGCCCCGTCCGCAGCCAGTACCGGAAACCGGACGAGCCCAAGTCCCCAAGAGCCGACGCCATCATCGTCGCTCCCGCCACCTACAACACCATCAACAAGTTCGCCCACGGGATCGCCGACACCTACGCACTCGGCTTGCTCTCCGAAGCCCCCGGACTGGGCATCCCAATCGTGCTCTTGCCATTCGTAAACAGCGCTCTGGCTTCCCGCGCACCCTTCCGCAAGAGTGTCGAGCAGCTACGCACCGAAGGCGTCCGCGTCCTACTCGGACCTGGCGAGTTCGAGCCCCACCCTCCAAGCGCGGGAGCCGACCGCATCGACGTTTACCCTTGGCAGCTTGCTATGCAAAGAGTAACCGCCGCATGGGAAAGTTAGCCGCCCATAGTCTCCAAGATGGCTTTTGCTTGCTCGTACAGTCCGTTCCCAGCCATGCCGATGATCAACGCTCCTCCAGTGTTGAGAACGATTGAAAGTGCCTGCCGTAGACGTGATTGCGGGATGTTCTCCAGGTTTGCGGCGGCGCGAATAATCTCAACTGCTTGTCGGAGTTCTTGCTCGCCTTCCATCTCGCGAAACAAATTTTCCCGACTGTCGAGAACGGAGACTATCTGCTGAAGTACGTTGCGGATATTCGAGTCGGGGTTGGCGTTGTAGAAGACAGAGCCGGAACCAAATGAGTTTCCTTGCCAATTGCCACCGGAAATATTGAACTCTTGCTTCAACTGCGCTCCCTTCTTTTCGGTTGCCGCATAGTCGTCAGCGTCCTTCCATAATTCCCCCAAGCTAGTAAGCCAGATATCCCTTCTGGGTGCAGCTTTAGAAGACAGGCTGAAAAGCTTTTCCACCTCCAAAAAGCGAGATCGAAGGTCCCTATCACGACTTGCAAGTCCTGCCACGAGAACGGCCCTCACTGCTTGGCTCACATGTGGCCGTGAGTGACCATAAGCTATGAGGCGGGCTACTACGTCAGCCTCCAGTTGCCGCTGTGCTGAAAGTGCGCATAAAAGATCCACTACAGCCCTGGATGGTTCTACTGAATTTTCGGATAAGGCGAAATTATCCTGATTGTAATTCAGTCGACGATGGCATTCGGCATTGCGGTCCAAAAATAAAAGCTCCTTGCCGTGTCGGCTAATTTTCAGTCTAGCTCCATTTTCTATTGGCCTTATTGTGACTATTGGACAAGTGTCCGGCTCGGGCAGGCCATAATAATACGGTTCTTGAACATGACGTTTTCGTGGATGGGGGCGATCTATTCTGTGCTCTCTATCTAGTTCTTCATACTCTGCTAGTTCGCGTTGGTAGTAATAGTCCTCGCGTTCCAGTGCTTGTTCAAAGTCATCCTTTCTTTTCCTGTTTGTGCCGTTTAAATATTCACATTGCTTTTCGTATTCTTTCGCTGAGCAAATCCAGTCCCCCGCTTGTAAGTCGTGGGCCAGGGCTACCTCATGCTGTTTAGGCCCATACCTAAACAGGCCTCGAACGACCCGATCTCTACGTGAAATCCGGTCTGCATTAAGCTGAAGTATCTGAGCGCCGTTTACTGTCAGCCCAACAATTGTTCCCGCTATGAGTCCCAGGGCTAGTGTCCATCCATGGAGGGCAGGGGCGAAAAGAAATGCTACCAATAAGCCTGCCAGTGCGCCCGCGGCAATTTTTGCCGCCACAAAACTCGCATTTGTATCATCCCAAACGGCACGAGCGATCACTGAAGGGCTGATTCGATAGCGTGAGGAATGGTCATGGGCCACAGGAAGATTATGACCCATTGCCTCTTCTGTTCGCGTCAAATTCACGAAGCGCTTCCTGCCGCAGGACAAGGTGCTGTCCTGTCTCGTTTGATGGTTGACACTCTGGCCCCGCTTGATGCTTGACACCTTGATCGTCTTTGTTCCTGCTCGTGGCGTTATCGACGCTGCTGGGGAGGCCCAGGTGGCATTGGTGGAGTTGAGCGTCGTGGAACAGCGCTATCACGCGGTGATCGAGGTGCTGTCGGGAGCGAAGGTCACCAACGTGGCCGGCCGTTCCGGGGGTCTCCCGGCATTCGGTTCATACCTGAGTGCGCCGATATCAGAACGGCGGCTTGGCCGCGCTGCCGAATCCTTCTTATATGGATCAAGGGGCGACGGCGCTGCGCGCCGTCGCCCGGCCCTGCGCCTGCGGCGCACGCCGGGCATGCGGCCTGGGGGCCGGTCCCGGCGCGCGAGCAGGACTCCGGGCCGTCGCCGTACGCACGCCGCGCCGTACCTACGCCCGTCGCCGGCCTCTGGTCGCGCCGCCGCCCACATGCAGCACGACGATCGCCACGGGGTGGCCAATGTCTGCTGTGGCCGGGGGCGATCGAAGATCCAGGATTCGTTCCTCACCCTGGCTCACCGGGGAGCGTCGTTGATCGCCGTTGCGTCTGGGAATGTGGAAAGCCGAGGGTGGTGGCCTGCTTCTGCAGCTGATATGGGCTGTGCAGGTTCCCGGCAGCGATCGGCGCACGAGCCGGGAACCTGCTGGCCAGGCGTCATAGCAACTTGAGAGCGTGGAACACGCCGAGGGTCAAGGCCACGCTTCCGGCGAAGGCTCCGCCACCAGCGATGAAACATCTGGAAATGCTTCCACCGTCGATGGCGACGAGAATGCCTGTGGTCTCTCCGATGATGACTCCGACGAGTGCAGCGACGAAGATCAGGAGCACCCTGCGGGAGGTATCGCTCACGCTTTTCCCTTCTCGGCCCTGCTGCCTCGGGAGCCCTTGATCGACATCGATCAGGGCATAGCTACGCCCGAGTAGCAATGTTTTGCCGAGAGGCGCGGGAGCGTATGGCTCCACTGGCCTACACAACTTGTCTCATGGACAGACCATCAAAATACTAGGGCAATCAGGATCTTCTGTGCAGCGCAATTAAGCGACGCCTCCGGCGGGGGCGCTCGGCTCCGGGATGATCGCCGTCGGAAGGCGGGGGGTTGTAGTGGCTGAGGTGGGCCTGATCTTCCCGTCCACCACGACCCAGGCAAGCCCAGCAGACCGAGTCCTCCGGGTCAAGCCCGTCTGTGACCGTTGGCATCCGGTGATCGAGGAACGGCGACCAGTTGACGGACACGCGAAGACGGGCCTGATCCTCCGTCGCCGGCCCGCTGCCGCTTCGCGGTGGGTCGAGGCAGACGGGAAGATCAGGCGGGGGAGGAGTGTGCAGGTTTGCACCGCCTACAGAGCGTGAGTGGCCGCCATGCCATTAGCGTGCCGCTTGGCGTTGAAGTGGGACGCGAAGACGATGATCCAAAGTGCCGTAGACCTGCGCCGGAGGGCATGATCGCCGTGCCATTAGCGTGCCATTAGGTCCGTTGGGGATGGCTGGAAGCTAGTGGTCGGAAGAGACGCACCCACAGGTCAGGGGCCGGTTGGCGGCGATCATGGCTCCTTACAAGCGAGGGGTCACTGGTTCGAACCCAGTACCGCCCACCTGTAGAAACACCCCGCTTCCTTGATCGGAAACGGGGCGTGTTTGTCTACCTGCTTGACTATGGCTTGTGGGCCGCTGGCCGACCCCATGGGCTGGCTGGTGTGGGCTTCACCTGCAATGCCGGGCGCCGTGCACGATGTGGCCGCCGCTCGTACGGTCGGCGCCTGATCGACGCCTTGACCAGCGCCGGCGTGAAGACCTTCGCGGACAAGGGCTACCAAGGAGCGGGCGGTGCCATCCGCACGTCGAAGGCACCATGTGCCTGCCTGCGCGCACGTAGCGACACCACGATGTGGCTCGGTCGGTTTTACTGACCTCGGATTCTCAGGAGGCCCTGCTCTGCTGGGTTGTCACGTGGCGAACGTGTGTGACGTGGTGTTAGTCCTGTTGAAGAGGGGGTTCCGGATTGGTGGCGCAAAATCCAACGGATATGCCTCTCACCTGCGCTTATGCAGAGCTCTGAGGCTAATGGGCCAGACCTGAGCCCTGTCTATGAAAGGCCAGAGGCATATCTGTTTGGGATTTCCGGCTGATGCTATGGGACACCCGAGCCCGTCTGCGGAATGTGCGGGGGGATGCTCTCGGCGTCCTGGCCATCCTCGCGGGCGAGGAATTCAGGTACAGCCGTTGGCCGTTGGACGCCTGGGATCAGGCGAGGGTGAGCGGCCCGCCGGCCAGGTGCGCCTCCAGCGGACCGGCCATTTGGGACTGTGTCGGCGGATGCGGGGTCAGGCCGTTGGCAAAGGTGGTGAGGTAGGCGACCTCATCGGAGGCCGTGGGGTCGAGGTCGCCGAGCAGGTCGACCGCGCGCGGGACTATCCGGGCTAGGGTGTCCTGCACGCTGTACCGGACATACAGCGCCGCGGCGAGCGTCGACTCGTCCGGGTCGCCGGCGTCGATCCGGCCGGCGACGCCCTCCGCGGTCGACATCGCGAGCTCGGTCTCCACCAGCAGCCGGACCCGCTCGGATTCGGGCACCTGGTCGTTGAGCAGCGCCCGCTCGACCAGTGCGCTGGCGGCCCCGAGGTAGCTGCCCGTCATCAGTACCTGAAACCAGGCGAAGCCCGCGGTCAGCTTTTGGTTCGCCTGCCCCTTGGCCGAGAGCGGCACCAGCAGCCCGTCCCTCCTATTTACGTCGTGGAAGGTGACCAGCTCGCCCTCCGCCCCCGCCCCGCTGACGGTCACACCCTCCGCGTCCGCGGGCATCAGCGTCAGGGCCTGTCCCTCGTCATCGTGTTCCTCGTCGGAGACCGTGACCTTGGCGAGGAGCCTGTCCATCGACCGGGCCAGACTGTATGGGCGCGTCACCCCGTTGATCAGCATCACGTCACCATCCGTGGCGGTCAGCGAGGAGAGGATTCCGGCATCGAAGGGCTCGGCGAAGCTAGCCGTCACGAGCTGGTTGTCGGCAGCCAACTCATAGACATCGCCAACCCTATTCCTGGAGAGGAGCAGGGAGATCAGGGTGGCTATCGAGTAGTGGTGCGTGGTGGTGGCCACGGCCAGCGACGGTGCCCTGCTCCCCAGTGCGCGCTGCACCCGCAGGGCGTCCAGGGCGGTGCCTCCCCGCCCCTCCTGGGCGCTCGGCACCAGCAGCCCGGGGCCGCCCTTGTCGCGGAAGAGCTGGATGCCGGGGCTATCCGGGCCCTCCAGCTCCATGAGGGGTACCGCCCGCAGGCCCTCGTCCAGCCCCGGCAGCAGCTTCGCCAGAGTGGCGCGTTCCCGCTCCAGAAATCGCATGTCTCCCCTACTTCTTCCGGGAGGGCCACCCGGTCGGTGGCCCAGGCCGGCTCACAGGCGCCCGGGGTGGCGTGCGCTTGCTGCCGCACCGCCCGGGGCCGGGCCGACGCTGGAAGCCAGGCTATCCCGGCAAGATCCCAGTGCTTGATCTTGGTGTCCCAGCTCCGGCCCATCGGCGAAGGTCTGTCTGATGTCGTCGTCTCTCCCGGGCCCCAGCCCACGTACGCTGGGAAGGGGCAGCCGGTTGACATAAGGCTTGATACCGAGCAGTGCGACCTGGGGAAACGCGCTGCTGATCGTTAGCGAGACCGACTTATTCCACCCCGCTTCCTTGCTCGGAAACGAGGTGTCTGTCTGACTGCTTGACTATGACTCTCTGAACAATGGGAAAATTCGGTCCATGGCCGTGGCACCCTCTTGAATGACCGGTCTGATCTGCTGGCGGTAGACCGTCTCAGTGGCCACTGTGTTGGAGTGGCCGACGAGACGTGAGATGTCTTCGATGGGGATGTCGTGATCGGAGAGCAGCGAGACGAAGCTGTGGCGTAGTTCTCGGGGAGCCCATTCCTTCCCGATGAGTCCCGCGTCGTCGAGCACCTTCCGGAAGTCTCGGCGCATCAAGGGGGACACTTACTGCTCGCCGGTGTCTCCGCCGTCCCTTCGGCAAGGGAAGGCGAAGAGGTGCTTCGCATGCCTTTCAGCGCGCGCTACACACGGAAGATCGGCTGCAACATGTTGCAGCGCTTCTCCGTGTGAAGCGCGGCCAGGAAGAGCGGGCGAAGCGCCTTTAATGCTGGGGAGTGCTTGTCTAACTGCTTGACAACCACCGCAGACGACGGCGTACGTTGACGGACGATGCTGGACGATCAGAGCTGGTCAGCACCACATCTCATCGTCGTAGAACATGCGTTCGATTTGCCTTACAAGCGAGGGGTCACTGGTTCGAACCCAGTACCGCCCACCAGTAGAGACGCCCCGCTCGTGATCATGAGCGGGGCGTCTGAGTGACAAACTGCGTGACATCCGTTGTAGCTACGGAGCTTGCGGGATGCGGTCCAGGGTCGTTGCTCTCTCTTGGATGACTGGCCTGATCTGCTGGCGTCGGCTAGGAAGGTGCTTCGCGCGCTCTTCCTGACCGTGCTTTCGCACGGAGAAGCACTGAACCATGTTGCAGCCGTCCCTCTGCGCGTAGCGCACTAATCCCGTGACGTTCAAGCCGGCCCTTCACGGTCGAAATCATTTCGCGGACGAAACCGTCCTGACCGGCCACGCAAGGTCGTCAATCGCAAGCCACGGCGCGACGGCTACGGCCGTGGGCGTAAGAGCCCGGTGAACGCCTTGACCTCGCGGTAGAGGTGGGACTGGTCGACGTAGCCGCTCTCGGCGGCAACGCTGGCGGCGGCGTGACCCGCCGCGAGAAGGTGGGCGGCGTGGTCGAACCGCACCAGTCGGGCGGCGCGTTTGGGTGTGATGCCCAGCTGGGACCGGAAGCGGGACCACCAGGCGCTTGCGGCTCCAGCCGACCTCGTCCGCCAGGCCGTCCACCCGCACCCGCCCCCGGCTGATGAGCGTCCGCCGCCAGGTGTAGACGACTTCCGGAGCGACGGGTGGGCGGGCGCCCAGCCGTCGACCGAGGATTTCCACCGCGATCGTGAACCGTTCGTCCCACGACGCGGCGGCGCGCAGCCTGTCCTCGGCTCGCCCGGCGTCGCGGCCCCAGACATCCTCGAGGGATATCACCGTCCCTCTGGGCTCGGTCGCTGCGCCGAACACCGCAGCTGCCGCAGCCGGCTCCAGCCGGATCTGAAGATCCGGCGGGAGGGGGCGTGCGTACGCATGGTCTATCCCTTTGCTGGCCTCACACCAATGAGATGCTCTGCCCATGAGTGAACGAGAAGATCCTGCCGCACGTCAGGGGAAGGCAACTGACGGCACCCAACCAATAGACGGGTGGGGGAACGCAGCTCTTGCCATGGGTACAGCAGTTCCCATCCTCGGCTTCATCATCGAAGAAGAGCTCACCACTAACGCCCTCCTTGGAGCGCTCATCTTCGCGACCGTCGGAATTGGACTACGTATTGAGGCAGCGATCAAGAGTCGTAGGTGACGTGCCACCCTCGTGCCAGTAGAGCCGGGAAACAAGGGGGCCTCAGGGGGAGGGCAAGATTGTCTCTGACCAGGGCCGTAGCAGGTCAGAGGGTCGCGTACCGAATTTTCCAAACTGGTGGTCAGGGGTTCGATTCCCCTTCTATATGCACCTACGGCATTTCGCCGACCACGGTCCTCGGAGCCGGAGATAACTCTCTCTGGCCCACCGGGACGTGGCCAACCGCAGCGCATCATCCGGGCGTAGCGGACCCATCAGAGGTCGCTACCCAGCTCTGGCCAGTTGCAGTCTCCGTTGCAGTTCCAGGTCGTCCCAGGCCGTTCAGGATGGGCCACACACAGCCTCTGAACTGCATTGAACTATCCGGAACGAGCCACGGCCGATCTTTTAATCTTAGGTTCAGGATTGAGCTCTCGGTCAGGCCACGTGTCGCCAGGCCTCTGGTTGTGCCGCCGCCCCAGTGCAGGCCGGCGATTGCCGTGGGCCCGGTCGCGCTTCAGCGTCGCAGGTTCGAATCGTGCTCGTGTGGTATTGGATCAGGGTGAGTACGGCACCAGTCGATGACTCGAACCGTGACGCGGTCGAAGGGTTCGTCATCGACGAGAGGATGCTCGAAGTCGGCCAGCAGATCCATGTCTGCGATCAACTGCCGAGACGTCTCCGCATCGAACAGCCCCGATCCCGTTAGCTTCTCATGCAAGTAGGCCAATAGCCGCTCGTGGTGCTCGTCCCAATTGACGTTGCCGTTGCGGTATGCCTCGTCGCGGAGTTTCTCCACTGCCCGTAACAACTCGCCCTGGACGGTGTCGGCCTGTCCGCGAGGTGGCACATAGGTCTTCCAAATGCGCCGGGCTTCCTCGGCGTACTGCGGGTCCATGCGGGTGACCGTACACCCCAGTTCCTCTGGCAGGAGCCCTCCGACTCCGGGGTGATTCGGCTGGAGAGGTGCGCACAAACGCGCAGCACCTGAGCCCGTCGGCACCTCGGGCGGCATGTTCGGTGCCTGTTGCACAACTTACCGTGGTGGTGATCACTCACGGCTTACACGGTTCCGCCAACGTCGAACACGCCAAGCACCTATGCGCCCGTAGCTAGTTCTCGGGGGAGCCCGTTCCTTCCCGATGAGTCCCGCGTCGTCGAGCACCTTCCGGAAGTCTCGGTGCGTGTTGTGGGTCGTTACAGTTGACGATCGTGCAGGTGAAGATCATCATTCAGCGCGTGCGGCTGGGAGCCTCGGAATTCCGGGTGATCCGCCCGGCCACACCTTTGGCCAATGGGGCACTCTACGACACCGGCAGTCAGTATCACGTGTATGTGGACCGGACGGATGGCCGACGGATCGGCGCGTTGTGGCTGCTCGCGGCCCGATCGCCACGCTCTTTGGTCTACCTGCCGATGCGCGCCACTCCGGCCGCCCCTGGGATCAACCCCGACTGGGACAAGGAGGAGAGGTGCCCGGACCGGCCGCTTGATCTCGTGCTGGTCCACCACTCGCTGCAGTTCCCGCCCTCCCGCTGGAAGCAGGTACGAAAGCGGATCACCGCGGGAAGCTCTCCGTGCGAAATACGGACCGCAAGTCTGCCGGACACCGACCTACCCGACGACGAAGAGATCGATTACCGAGCCCTGAACTACCAGGAGAACAAGGACAAACTCCACCAGCACCTGCACGCCGAGACGCTGTTTCTGACCGGCAGCACTGCGGCGTTTCGGCAGCCGGCCCGTCACTTTTTCGCTGTGGCGAAGGAAGGGCCGCCCGCTGCCGCGACCTCGCTGTACATCTCGGGCGCCTGCAACTACCACGTCTGCCGACTGTTCTACTGGCCGAATCTGGATCCAGGCGGTGGGCAGGACATCCACTTGGAGTACGCCCCGCGATGGACGGTCTGACAAACCCATGATCTGCGACTTCAGGGTGGAAAACCCTCAGTGATGCCGCACTGAGTCAAGCGGCGGCGGCACCCCACGCTGCCCCAGAGGCCCTGCGCCTGCTTGGCGGCCGGGCACGCGGTCTGGAGGCTGGTCCCGGCCGTCGGCAGCAAGGTGTCGCCACCCCGGGAGCGGGTCCACCTCGCGGCCAAACGCCGGGAGGACGCGCAGTGGCTCCGTGAACATTTCATGCCGTGGCTCGGACGGCGCGTGCGCGGAATCTCCTCCGGCGACAACGTCACCGCGAAAAGACCGGAGCTCATCCCGTTCGAGACGGGCGACACCTAGACGAGCGGCCTCTGGACGGTGAGCCGGGCAGAGGCCAACCCACTCGTGAAAGCGCTCTCTTGGACGTACGGTGTCGGAATGGAGCTAGCTGAGATCCGGAGATATCCGGTTAAGTCGGTTTCAGGGTGGGTGGTGGACTCGGCGGTCGTGGAGCCTTGGGGGCTGGCGGGGGACCGCCGCTGGGCCGTCGTGGACGAGCAGGGGGACGTTCACTGGCTCGGGGAGAATCCCCGGCTGCTGTCCGTCGTCGCCAGTGTCACGGCCGAGGACGGGCTGCTGCTCGACGCGCCGGGACTGCCCCAGCTGAAGGTCCCCCCGGCCACCGGAGAGAGCGTTCCCGTGGGTTTCGCCGAAGTGGACAGCGTTGTGCTCGCGGACCCCGACGCGCACGCCTGGTTCACCCGGCTGCTCGGCAAACCGGCCCGCCTGGTCTGGCTCGACGACCCCAACCGCTGCGCCGTCCCGGCGTCCCACGGCGGCCTGCCCGGCGAGGTCGTCAGCCTCGCCGGGGACGCCCCCATCCTGCTCACCTCCCGCTCCTCACTGCGCCGCCTGGACGACTGGATCCTCGAAGGCGCCATGGAACGCCAGGACGACCCGCCCGCCCCCCTGGACATGGCCAGATTCCGCCCCAACCTCGTGATCGACGGCGCACCCCCGTACGCCGAGGACGACTGGCGCGAGATCCGCATCGGCCCGCTCGCCTTCCGCCTCTTGGAACGCTGCGACCGCTGCGCCGCCACCACCTACGACCCGGTCACCTTCCAGAAAGGCAAGGAACCCCTGCGCACCCTCGCCCGCCACCGCCGCTGGGACGGCAATACCTGGTTCGGCATCCGCCTGGTCCCCCGAGACCGAGGCGAACTACGACTCGGCGACCCGGTCACCGTCCTGGCCTGAACCGGCTAGACGTCGCAGGGCTCGCCGTCTCCCACCTGGGAGAACGGGGCTCGTGCCATAAGTGTGGCATTGGCTCAGGTCGGCGATCTTGCTGTGCTCGCGGTTGGTGGCCGGGCTCCTGTGATCGTGCTGCCCCTCGCGTTGGCGATCTTGCGGTACGGCCCCCGCCGTACTGTGCCGGTAGGTCATCGCGGCGCCGTACCGAGTCGTGGCCCATCCGCTCCAAGAGGTCCCGCAGGCTCGCCCCCCGACGCCGCCGCGAGCGTGCTGCCCGTGTGTCGGAGATCATGGACGTGCAGCCCTTCGTGCACGGTCCCCTCTCTACGATCATCACCCGGCCGGGCAGGCAGAACAAGACTGTTTCTTTGGTCTGTACGTCGCCAGGCTGTAACCGTGAACGCCACAGGTAGCGAGGTCTGGGATCCGTTCGGCACTTTGCACAGCGCCCTATGGATCGGAGGTGGCCAATGGGCCGGCAAATCCACCGTCGCCAGGCTGCTGGCCACTCGGTACGGGCTGACCGCGTACCACTACGACTATCACGACGCGCGTGCGCACAATGACCGTCGAATCGCACGCCGAGTGCGGCTTGGCGAGCCCACCGCAGACCCCGACCCGGACAGCGTCTGGGTGAACACCAGCCCTCATGAGATGGCCGACGAGACCCTGGCCGGCTTCCCCACGCGGTTCGAGTGGGCTTTGGACGACCTTCGCGGCCTGGTTTCAGGGCGACCCATCATCGCCGAAGGCTGGGGACTGCGTCCCGAACTGGTCGCTCCCCTCATCGACTCACCCCGTCGAATGATCGTCATGGTGCCGAGCGACGAATTTCGTCGGCACCAGCTCCGCGAACTGCCCCGTGCCGCTACCGTCCATCACTCGGTGAGCGACCCTGAGCGAGCACAGCGCAACCGACTCGCCCGAGACCGACTCGTCGCCGGCGAGGCCGCCCGCTCCGCTCGCCTCTTTGGCATCCGAGTACTAGAGGTCGACGGATCCGACGATGCGGAGGCCGTGGCAGACATCGTTGCCGACCACTTCCGCTCCTATCTGCCGCTTACGAACGTCTACAGGACTTGACCACACGGCTGATTGTGGCGCTCGTGTTGGGTCCACGGACGTCGCCTGGAGCGCTCTGCGCCGGGGAGCGGGTTAATAGTGAGCCTGGGGGTGAGAGGAATCTCGTTCGTGGCCTGCGCACCCCGCATGAGCACCGGTCGGCCCTCGGTCGCGTAAACATCCCTTGGTAAGTCCAAAAGGTTCGCATAGTTTCGCTTTTGTCTGGTTCTGTGCTGGGGCGGAGGGTAGGAGACGGCCTGGATACGCCGCATATGGCTTGATCCAAAGATGGATGAACCGAGATGCCCCAAGTAACGAACCGATGGACGTCCGGAGCCGATCAGCCGGCGTCTTCCTGGGTTGCCGGACTGGCCTACTTCGCCGGAAGCGTCATGGTGATAATCGGCGTGTTCAGCGTTCTGGCCGCGATCACCGCCATCTTCCGGGACGACGTGTACGTCATCCGCGGGGATTACCTCTTCACATGGGATGTGAGCGCGTGGGGCTGGGTCCACCTCGCCCTCGGCATTCTCATCTTCCTGGCCGGTCTGGCCGTGTTCTCCGGCCAGGCCTGGGCGCGCGCGGTCGGCGTCGTCCTGGTTGGGTTGAGCGCCATCGCGAACTTCATGTTCCTGCCGTACTACCCGATCTGGAGTTTGCTGATCATCCTGCTGGACGTCCTGGTCATCTGGGCTCTGACGACGTACACCCGCCGGGCCGCGGACTCCACCGTTCGTCATTGACGACACGAAGGAGGACGCTCCCGGGCGCGATCCAGGACAGGAGGAACGACTGATGGACTACCCGCTGCTCGACATCTTCCTCACCATGCTGTGGTTCTTCCTCTGGCTTGCGTGGTTGATGCTGCTCTTCCGGGTCATCGTCGACATCTTCCGCGACGACACCCTGAGTGGCTGGGCCAAGGCCGGCTGGTCCGTCTTCGTCATCGTGCTGCCGCTGCTGGGGGTCTTCGTGTACTTGATCGTTCGCGGAAAGGGGATGGGCCGACGCGAGGCCGCCATAATGGCCGCACGGGAGGCCCGATACTACGAGGCCGCCGAACACCGGATGGGCCGGACCACCAGCCAAGCGGAGGAAGTCGCCCGGATGGCCGATCTCAGGAACCACGGAGAACTCACTCCGGACGAATACGAACGCGCGAAGGCCAAGATCTTGGCGTCGTGAACGCTCAATGGCCGCCATCTGGAGCGTTGTTCGCTCGTGCCCGGCCGCGCCCGACCGAGTCAAGGGCGTACGGCGTCGCTTAGCGATCAGCTGCTGCACTGACCCTTGACCAGACGGTTCCCGCCTGGAAGGGCGGCACGGATTATGGGGACGCTTACCTGCCAGGTCATCGACTCCCGGCGCGCCCGCCTGCCATGATCGCCGGTGTACGGAGCCCGACCGACCGAAAGGAACACCGTGCCCGCCTACGTCATAGCAAGTCTGCAAGCGGCCGCCCCGCACCCGGAGATCGCTGAGTACATCGAGCGCATCACCGCCACCTTCGAGCCGTACGGCGGTCGCTTCCTCGTGCACGCCACGCAGCACGAGGTGAAGGAGGGCAGCTGGCCCGGGAACGTCGTGATGATCGGCTTCCCCGGGGTCGCCGAGGCGCGGAGCTGGTGGGACTCTCCCGCATACCAGGAGATCGCACCGCTACGCTCGCGGCACATCGAGGGCGACATCATCCTGATCGAAGGCGTCCCCGATGGCTACGACCCGACTTCCACCGCGAAGGCGATGCGGGAGGCCCTGCCTGCCGAGTAGCCCTCAGGCTCGGGCCGGACCCAGGAGCGCCAGGTCCTCAACCACCTCGCGGACACGCTCGCCCGTGCGCGGCCTTCACGTCCGCGGTGAACCCGCCGTCCGCTCCGCGACGCGGTCGTAGCATCACGGACCATGCTTGAATACTTCGCTCACTACGTGCTCACACTGCGGAATGTCTTCCTGTCCGTCGGCACGGTTCTACTGGTAATAGGAGGCGTCATCTCCTTCGGAGACGACGCTCGCGACCAACATCACGGCGCGGTTCTCCTGCAGATGGCGGTCGTGGTCATGCTCGGAGCCATTGCGTGCGCCATCAGCGACCTGCGAGGGAAGCAATAGATGCCTCCGGCGAGGTCTCAGTTCCGGGGTGATCGCAATGAAGGAACCAGAGCTCATGAATGGTTGCGGGCGTCGATTCCCGAGCAGGGCTACAAGACGGAGATTTCCGTGGATGACGCCGGGAAGATCGACTACCTGATGTTCATCCCCAGCTAGCAGGGACGGCAACGCCTGAGGCGAGATTCCTGCCCAGCAGGCACCGGCAGGAAGACCAGCTCCGCCGGCCTTCGATGCGCCGCCACTCCTGGTCGACAACGGGGGCATGCTGACAAGGTCCACCGCGACGCCGCGCGGCTGATCAGTGCGTCGTGGCGTGCCAGACGGTTCCGCGACGCTGGTACTCCAGCACTTCCTCGGCGAGCAACGCGGCTTCCGGGCCGTGGAAGCGCTCTGTCAGCCACAGGCCCAGGTCGAGGCCGGATGTGACGCCACCTGAGGTGACCAGGTCGCCGTCGTCGACGACTCTCGCCTTGACGACGTTCCCGCCCTGCGCCCGCAGATCGTCTTCGGCTACGTGATGCGTGGTGCAGGGCCTGCCCTTGGTGAGGCCGGCCGCGGCGAGCAGTAGGGTGCCCGTGCACACCGCCGCCAGGACGAGGCCGGGCCGCTTCGCCTCGGCGAGTGCCGCCGGCAGCGAGCCACGGCGGATCTCCCTGTCCACACCGCTCCCTTCGCCGTAGCCGCCACCTGGCACCAGGATCAGGTCCGCGGCCTCTGGTGACCAGAGGGCGCGGACAGTGATCTCGGCGCCGGACGCGGTGGTCACCGTCCGCGGGCCGTCCACGGTGACATAGGTCTGCCGCACGCTGTCGGAGACGCCGAAGACCGTGATCGGGCCGATGAAGTCCTGATCCTCGACTGCGTCGTAGAGCACGGTGTGCACGTTGAGGGGTCTCACGTGATCCTCCAAGGGTGGTTTGGGGTGAGTGATCACGATTATGTCGACATGGGATTGAGGCGAACAGTGGCATGAACGCCCCGTATGCGTAAGATCTAGCCACATGCGAGTTGTCGCCGTCCTCGCCTTCGATGGCGTGGTGGCCTTCGATCTGACGATTCCGTGCCAGGTGTTCGCCGCCGCGCGGCAGGTGGACATGACGCCTGTCTACGACGTCCGGGTGTGCGCCGAGCAGGTGGTCACCGCGACAGCCTGGGACCAGGATGCCTTCCGGATCTCCTCGCGCTACGGGCTCGATGACGCGCTCGACGCGGATACGGTGATCGTTCCGGGCGCTGACCCGGACCGCCCGCCTCGTTCGGATGTGCTGCGCGTGCTACGGGAGGCCGCCGCTCGGGGCGCCCGGGTGGCGTCGATCTGCACCGGTGCGTTCGTGCTCGCGGCGGCCGGGCTGCTTGACGGCCGCCGGGCGACCACTCACTGGCGACTCGCCGATCAACTGGCGCGAGACTTCCCGGATGTCGAGGTGGACCCGTCGGTCCTGTTCGTCGACGAGGGGGAGATCCTGACCTCCGCCGGAGTGGCGGCCGGCCTGGATTTGTGCCTGCACATGGTGCGCCGTGACCTGGGCGCGGCCTCGGCGGCCAGTGTCGCCCGGGCGATCGTCATGCCGCCGCTACGCTCCGGCGGTCAGGCGCAGTTCATCGAGCACCGCCCTCCCGACGGCGAACCCGATGACCTTGCCCCGGCGCTGCGGTGGATGCAGGACAACCTTGACAAGCCGCTGTCCCTCGCGGACATCGCGGGCCGGGCGGCCATGAGCACTCGCAGTCTGTCGCGCCACTTCCGGATTCGAATGGGCACCACACCGCTGCGGTGGCTGCTCGACCGGCGTGTGCAGCGGGCGAGGGAACTGCTGGAGACGACGGATCTGCCGGTGGACCGGATCGCGCAGACGACAGGGTTCGGATCGGTGGAGACCCTCCGGCACCATTTCGCCAAACAGGTCGGCACCAGCCCAAGGAACTACCGGGCGACGTTCCGCGCCTTCTGACAACGCTATGGCCCTGACCGCACGCCGGCAGGTAACCGTCACGAGCGAGTCGGTCCGGCTGACCTCTCGCTGACGGCACTATGTCAAGTCGGGAATTCAAGATCCCTTTCTAAGATCGTCATTTTGTGATCGGCAGCTGGTACGGCGTGCCACAGAAATAGCGGTTGAACGCGTCCACGCCGGCCAGCAACATCGGACCCACACCGGGATCGTTGCGCTGCACGTTGATCGAGAGCGTCATGCGGCGGGCGCCCGATTCGTCGGCGAAGGCGAACGTCAGGTAGCCGGGAATGGAACCGGTCGCACCCCATTTCTCGCCGCAGGTGAGCGCGAGCGACTCCAGTCCGAGCCCGTAGTGCGGGAATACGGGTGCCTGCGGAGTCGTCACACCGTCACGCATCTGACGCAGGAGTGCCTTGTCGACAAGGTGGCCACGGAAAAGGTGGCGATAGAAGCGGTTCATGTCACGAGCGTCGGAGACCAATCCATAGGCGGCCCACGCGAATGACGGATTGAGCTCGGTGATCGCTTTCAGGGCTCCCTGGCTCCCGGGGTCCGTGCCCTCCGGGAGGTAGTAGCCGGTGGCGTGCGGCCCGTGTATTTCCGGATCGGTGCTCGGAAAGTACGAGCGAGTCATTCCGGTGGGCTTCAGCACCCTCTTGTGGATCTCGGCGCCGAGCCGGTTCCCGGTGACCTTCTCCACCAGCAGGCCGAGCAGGATGTATCCCGCGTTCGAATAGTGGAATCTCTCTCCAGGCTCGCCGGCCGGGCCGGACTCCTCGGCGTATTGGAGCAACCGCTCAGGGCGGTAGGTGCGCGTGCCGTACACGGTGGGGTCGCTGAACTCGGTGTGATCGATGTAGTCGGAGAGGCCGCTCGTGTGATTGAGCAGTTGGCGGACAGTGATTCGGTCGTCGTCGGCCACGATGCCCGGCAGCCAGGTCTCGATCGGGAGGTCCAGGCTCAGCTTCTTCTCCTGGACGAGTTGGAGCACGATCGTGGCCACGACGCTCTTGGTCAGGCTTGCCACCCGAAACCGGGCGTCGCCGGGCACAGGGGCGTCGGTGGCCAGGTCGGCGACGCCGCTCGTGCCCACCCACCGGCCGTCGCCGTCGTCGATGCGGGCCAGCACACCGGGTGCGCCGGCCTCGACCACGGCCTTCAGCGCCTGCCGTACGTCGGCGTGTTCGTCGGCGGACAGGTCCCTCCCCGCCGCGTGTGCCGGGGAACCGGCTCCCGCGACGAGGGCCACGGTCAGCAGCCCGGCCAGTGCCCCGGCCCTTCGACGATCAGACGTGCGCACCACGGGTGACTCCTTCGGACGGGATTGAAGAATCTCCATCGTCGGGCGTCGAATCGGGCGGCCACTCCGCATTCGTGGGGAACTTCAAGTGATCCCAGAGTCGTGCCGGACTGGTCCGGGTGCGACTGTGGTCTGATCGGTGAGTGATGGGCTGTCGTGATGAATCACGACTAGTTCAGACGTCTTCGAAGGTCGGGATTTCTCGAATGTCGATTACCGCGGGTCTGTTCCTGCCGGTGGCGATGCGGTGTGTGCGCTGTACGGCAGGTCGCGATCGACTTAAATTTGCCGACTACGGAGTCAGGCTGAGCGGGTGGCTTCCGTCGATTGATGTTTCGCACGATTTGAGTGGAATAACTCGTGATTTCGACAAGTGCTCTAGCGGATTTCCGGAATATCGGGAGTGAGATTGCCGTAGGGTGCCGGGAATGGTCGATCATGCGGTAGGGGGTCTAACGCTACCTCTCGGTGGAGACATCAATCGCTTGACGGCCTCTCTTCGCGTCTATTGTAGAAAGTGCGGGGCCGAGTTATTTTGTCCTAGCGAAAGGCGAATCGGGATCGCGAATGACTTTGCGAACAAGAATCGGCGGTCAGTGGTTGCGGGCCGGATTCGTCGTCGGCGTTGTCCGGTCGCTTCGGTTTCCGGGTGCGCCGGCTCGGTGCCACGCCTGCTGGACGGTCCTGTAGTCGGTCACGACGATCTCTTCCTGCTGGAGGATCTCGCGGGCCACCGGCGAGGTCAGGAACTCGTAGTCGGTCCGGCGGACGCGCCAGCCGCCGGGTTCGATCGCCTGCGAATCCTCGTCGCCCAGGCTGGGATGCACCGCCCACTCGCTCAGCCCGACCGGCAAATCGCGCAGCAACCGGGCGTACCGGTCCGCTTTGCCGTCCAGGTCGAGGCTGAAGCTGTCCAGGAAATCGTGGTCGACGACCGGCAGGCCGCGCTGCCGCAGCTTCTGGCGTCCGGGCGTGAGCCAGGCCCGCACCGCCAGGCCGTACTCGTCGGCCAGCGCCACGGTCAGGTCGAAGATGTCGTCGCGTCCGCCGTCGGCCAGACAGTGCCAGTCGAGATGCGTCGGGGTCAGTCCAGAGTCGAGCACCATGCGGATCTGCGCTCGGAACTCGATTTCGACCTCGTCCAGGCGAGCCTGGGCGAGCAGCGCGGGAACGTGGGCGGGGGTGAAGAGTTCGCCTCCGCCGTCGAGCAGGGAGGGCACCTTCTCCTTCGCGGTCAGCGGCCCCCACCCGTAGTCGGGAGTGTCACAGAACAGGGTGAGGTGGATCCCGAACGGGATCTCCGGCCGTTCACGAAGCAGGTTTATGCCGTGCGACGCCCACGGACACGGCGCCATCAGACTGCACGAACCGGCGATCCCTTCCTCGATCGACCGGATGATCGCGGTGTTGATCGCCTGGTACATCCCGAAGTCGTCGTTGTTGACGATCAGCACCCGGGCCTCGGACGGGAGGCCCAGCAACTCGTTTGACCGGATTGAGGGAGTGTGTTCGTTCACCTCCTCAGTGTTCAGGGCGTGTCCACTCGATTTCGGGTACGGCCAGCGGGCGGGCGGCGGACATGAGGGATGGCGGACAGAAGCTGACCGCTGTGGGTGTCGCCGTGGCACATGAGCGACGATCTCGGGCATTCCGCCGCCCTGCACGCATCGGAGTCGAGGCCCCGGCTGTGCCGGATGCACCGGCCGGGCGGGCCCCGGCGTAGCCTGCCCGCCTGAAGGGCCGCTCAGGCGTATGGTCGAGTTGTGAGCGATCATGACATGCCGCCGCACACCCTGGCCCGGGCCGCCGCCGGAGCCCTGTTCTTCGACGGCGCGGGCCGGGTGATGGTGGTCCATCCCGTCTACAAGAAGGAGCGGGACATCCCGGGCGGCATGATCGAGCCGGGGGAGACGCCCTTCCACGCCTGTGTGCGCGAGGTGCGCGAAGAGCTCGGCATCGAGCCGCCGATCGGCCGCCTCCTCGTCGCCGACTGGTCGCCGCATCCCAGTGCAGGCGACATGATCCTCTTCATCTTCGACGGCGGCGTGCTCGCCCCCGAGACGCTCGGCCTGATCAGGTTCACCGACAACGAGATCAACGCGTACGACTTCCATCCGGTCGGCGAGCTGGACGGAATCCTGATCGACCGGCTCGCCCGCAGAGTCAAGGCCGCGGTCGCCGCTCGCGACCAGGGGAGGACCGTCTACCTGGAGTACGGCCGGGCCGTCTTGGGCGGCTGACCGGCTGGGCGTGGAGCCCGCGGGAAAGCAGGTCCAGCGGACGAGGACCAGCCGGCTGCGCGCCCGCGCATGGCCATAGCCCGGCGATCGGCCATACCCGGCCCAGAACCTGGCCGCGCATCCGCGTGAGCCTTGTGAGCCGCGTGAGCCGCGTGAGCCGCGTGAGCCGCGTGAGCCGCGTGAGCCGGGCAAGCCGCGCTTCCGCGCTTCCGCGCTTCCGCGCTTCCGCGCTTCCGCGCTTCCGCGCTTCCGCGCTTCCGCGCTTCCGCGCTTCCGCGCTTCCGCGCTTCCGCGCTTCCGCGCTTCCGCGCTTCCGCGCTTCCGCGCGAGCCGGGCACTCGCGCTTCCGCGCTTTCCGCGCACCCCGAGGCCGACGGCCGGTTGGACGCGGGCGGCCGGATCGGCGTGGCCTCGGCGTGCCTCCTCCCCGGCCGATATGGGCCGGAGAGAAGGTTCAGCCCTCCCACGGAGATTATGGGTTGTCGGTGGAACCAGTCAGATGAATTCCTTCAGAAGGCCGGGTGAGGAAGCCCGGCCGGGAAGTGGATTCAGGTGTCGCCATTGGCAGACGGCGAAAGTATGGGATCCCCGCCAATCCTGATGTCTCCTCCGGAGTCGGCGGTGGCCATATTCTCGCGTTTCCGTCACTGGTGTCGGCGGTCAATCCGTGCGACGATCCGGAGCCCTCTCCGAGTTGTCGCTCACGTTCGGGGCGGGAATCGGCGGAGGTAATCACTTCGGCCCGGCCGGTGCCGTACCCCTGCGTGTCCGCCCTGCCCGGTCGGTGCTCCGCTGTCGGTGATGTGCGAATAGTGGGCGTGCCGGCGGGTGGGTCACGCGACATCGCGCTGCGCGGTGTCGCAAAACCGTGCGCTACGCCGCCCGGCACGAGAAGATTGTTCCGGACTTCTCCGATTAGCTCGCCGCTTAATATGATTAAGCCTCATGTTGGAGTTATGGCGAGACCGTCGTGAGTTTCCTGGGCGCCGGGGCCGCCACGCTAATGGTGACCGGGTGGCAGGCTGTCGGCAACCCCCCGCACGGCGCCATCTCGGAAGACCGTTCACCATGGCACTCGGGGGATCGCCGTCGCCCTCTCCGCCGGTGTCATCGTCATTGTCGAGTCTCCCGATGAGCGGTCGCCTCCGGGCGGGACGCGGTGTCCGAATGGTCAGTGGCCCATCGCGGCGCCGCCGTCCACGGGGATGACCGCGCCCGTGATGTAGGAGGCCTCCGGGGAGGCCAGGAAGCGTACGGCCGCGGCGATCTCCTCGGGGGTCGCCATCCGCGCGAGCGGTACCTGCGCGCACATCTCGGCGATCCGCTTCTCCGGGAGCGCGGCGATCATGTCGGTGTTCGTGAGGCCGGGGGCGACCACGTTCACCGTTATGCCCCGCTTGCCGAATTCCCAGGCGAGGGATCGGGCGAAACCGATCAGTCCGGCCTTCGAGGCGGCGTAGTTGCTCTGCCCCTGTTCCCCGCGCAGGCCCACGGAGGAGGAGATGAAGACGACGCGTCCCGTCCTCGCCCGGAGCATTTTCGGCGCGACCTGTTTGACCACTCGGAACGCACCCTTGAGATTGGCGTCGAGGGTGGCCTCGAAGTCCTCCTCGCTCATCCGCATAAGTAATTTGTCGCGGGTGATGCCGGCGTTGGCCACCAGGACCTCCACCGGGCCGTGTCGCAGCTCCGCCTCGGAGACGGCCCGTTCCACCTCGGCGGCTGAGGTGACGTCGCAGTGCAGGCCCACCAGATCCGGCGGTGGCGGGGACGATCGGTAGGTGACGGCGACCTTGTCGCCGTCGCTCGCGAGGGCGCGCGCTACGGCGAGGCCGATGCCGCGGTTGCCTCCGGTGACGAGGACGGAACGACTCACGGGCTCTCCCTGGGTACGGGTGTCGAATCTGCGATAGCCGCAGTTGTCAGATGGGTAGTCAAGAACGGGCGGCGATTCTCCGCCGATGGCTGGGCGCGTACTCCCGTTGGAAGATCTCGGCGATCCGGTCGGGCGAGATCTCCCCGCCTTCGGCGTCGGCGTGGGTCTGGACGAGATCGGCGAATTGGCGTTGCTCTTCGCGCGGCAGGTCCACCCCGTGGTGGGCGCCCATCACGTAGGCGACGCCGCCCTTGCCGGACTGGCTGTTGATGCGCACCACCGCCTCATAAGTGCGCCCGACGTCCGCCGGATCCAGCGGCAGGTACGGCATGCGCCAGGGGAGGTCGGCCGGCGTGACGCCCGCCTCTTCGGCCCGGCGGCTCATGTCGTCGAGGCCCTTCTTGATCGCGTCCTGGTGGGATCCGGAGAAGGCGGTGTAGACGAGTTCGCCGCCATAGGGGTGACGGGGATGCACCGCCATCTGGTTGCAGTACTCGACGGTGTCCCTGATCATGTCGAGGTTCGAGAAGTCGATGCCCGGGTCGACGCCGTGGGTCACCATGTTCATGCCCAGGGTCACCAGGCAGACGTTCCCCGCGCGTTCCCCGTTGCCGAACAGGCAGCCCTCGATCCGCTCGGCCCCCGCCAGCAGCGCCAGTTCCGCGGAGGCGACGCCCGTGCCGCGGTCGTTGTGCGGGTGGATCGACAGGCAGACATGCTCCCGCCTGGCCAGACTGCGGCTGAGCCACTCGATCTGGTCGGCGAAGACGTGCGGGAGCGAGCGCTCCACGGTCGCCGGGAAGTTGAGGATCATCTCGCGGTCGGGCCCCGGCTCCCAGGTGTCCATGACCGCCTCGCAGACGTCCAGCGCGAAGTCGGGCTCGGTCTCGTTGAAGAGTTCGGGGGAGTACTGGTAGCGCAGGTCGCAGTCGGCGAGGGTCCGCTCCGCGTATTTCATCATGAGCCGTGTTCCCTGTACGGCGAGGTCCTTGCACTCGGGCCGGGTGATCCCGAACACCACCTCGCGGAACATCGGCGCGGTCGCGTTGTAGACGTGGATCGTGGCGCGCGGCGCCCCCCTGAGGCTCTCCACCGTCCGGCGCAGCAGTTCGTCGCGGGCGGGGACGAGCACCGAGATCCAGACGTCGTCGGGGATGCGGTCCTCCTCGATGAGGAGGCGGACGAAGTCGTGGTCGTCCCTGCTCGCGACGGGGAACCCGACCTCGATCTCCTTGTAGCCCATCGTGACCAGGAGCTCGAACATGGCGAGCTTGCGGGCGGGGCCCATCGGGCTGGCGAGTGACTGGTTGCCGTCGCGCAGGTCGGTGGAGAGCCAGCGCGGAGCCGCGACGATGCGCTTGTCCGGCCAGGTGCGGTCCAGCAGCGACATCGGGGTGAATTCGCTATAACGCTCGGATGGCAGTCGAGTGGATTCCACAGCGGATTTCCTTCCTCCCGCACCGTCGCAGTGCGTTCGTATTTCCATGTTCCACTGTCCCGCCCTCACGGTACAAGCGCTATTGAGGGGTCGACAAGTACGATGGAAATATCGGAAGTAGTAGTCGACGTACAACCTTTAATCCTGGCTCTTAACTTGCATTGTTATTGGCTGCAAGATCGAGGGCATGCCAACCATACGCAGTCTCAGTGGGTCGCCGTCAATCAGCACTGTCAGGATCAGTGTCAGTGTCTTTCGGCTGTGTCTCGCCGAGGCCCGCCCGTCGGTGCTGGTCATCTTCATGCTGAGGTTCCTGGCCGGCGCCGCCCTCGGCGCAGGGGTCTCCGGGGTGGGCCCGGAGATCATCGGAACCGCCCTCGTCTGGGGCACGGCGATCTTCGCCGTCTACCTGTTCAACGGCGTCACGGACGTGCGGGAGGACCGGGCGAACGGATCGTCGAGACCCATCGCGCGGGGCGAACTCGACCCCGCGGACGCCTACCGCGTCGTGGTCGCCGCCGCGCTGGCCTCGGTGGCGGGAGCTGCCCTGCTGGCCCCGCCGACCGCCTGGATGGTCCTGACTGTGCTGGTTCTCGGCTATGTGTACTCGGGGCCGCCGTTCTACCTGAAGCGGAGGTCTGGCTCCACCGCGGCGGTGGGCGCGGCCTCCTGCCTGCTGACGTACGCCGCGGGGTTCACCGGCCACACCGGCGGATGGACCGAGCCATCGGTGATGCTGTGGATCTTCGCGCTGGTGGCGTCCCTGTGGATGGGCCTGGTCGGCGCGTGTGCCAAGGACCTGTCGGACGTCGACGGGGACGCGGCGGCCGGCCGGGAGACGCTGGCGGTGACACGGGGGGATAAGCCGGTCAGACTGCTTACCGCAGGCGCCGCGCTGACGGTTGCCTCCGCGTTCGCGGCGGTCGTAGCGGTCATGAACCTTCCGCTGGTGGGGCCGGTTGTCACGCTGTTCGTCGGCGCGTTCGCCGTCGTCGTGATCACCCTCAGCCCGCTCTCGCGGGGAAGCCGTGCCCGGCGCCGGCGCCCGTATCGTGCGTTCATGGTGGCGCAGTACGCGCTACATCTCAGCTTAATCCTGCCATTGGCATTTAGACTGTTGCCTGAGTAGCTCATACTGGGTACAAATGGTCTATTAGGTTTGCATAGTACCGAGAGGCGGAGTTGGTGGGGGGCCATACTCGCGGTGCGGGAAACTTCACAGCATATGTCGACGACTGCCGCTGTCGTGTCCTTGAGGAATACACCCGGAGGCTGGAAGCCGAGGGCAGCCGACTCGCGCGTGAGCCACGCGTGATGCGCCAGCTGCTGGCCAACGCGGACGAGATCCTCAACGACGTGGCCGTCGCCCTGGAGGCGGGCAAGGTCAGATCGGATGACCCGCACAGCCGCCTCGCCAGGGACATCGGCACGGACAGGGCCGAGGCGGGCGTCCATCCGAGGGAGTCGCTCGAAGCCGCATCGTTATTGTTCGGAATCGCCCTGGAGACACTGGGCGATCGTCTGCGAGGACACGCCGAGTACGCCCGGCTGTTCACCATCGTCGTCCTGAGCCTGGAGCACAGCATCTCGACCCGGATTCGGGCCGCGTCGGCGAGCTACACGAGTTTCCTCCTCAACCGGATGCACGAGGTGCAGGTGGAGGAGCGGCGGCGGATCGCCAGGGAGCTCCATGACCGCATCGGGCACGGCATGAGCGTCGCCCACCAGCAGCTCGAACTCCACGAGTTCCACCGCTCAAGAGAGCCGGCCAGGGCCGTGGTCAACGTCGAGCTCGCCGGGCAGGCCGTACAGGAGACGATGCGCAACCTGCGGCAGGTGACGTCGGAGCTGCATCCCCACGAGCCGTTGAAGAGCCTGGAGAAGGCCCTCCTCGGTTACCTGGGCAGCGTCGACACCAAGGCGATGACCGTTCACCTGCATGTGAACGGGGATGAGACGTGGGCGTCGCCCGAGGTGCGCGACGAGTCCTTCCTCATCTTCCGCGAGGCCGCCAGGAACGCGCTGGCGCACTCGGGGGCCTCGGTGATCCTGATCCGGATCGACATCGCCCCGCACGAGCTGCTCGGCTTCGTCAAGGACGACGGTCACGGCTTCTGCCCCGAAGAGGCGACGCGCAAGCAGTCGATGGGACTGATCTCGATGCGGGAGCGTGCCCAATTATTAGGCGGTACCGTCACCGTGACGAGCGAGCCGCAGGAGGGGACCTGCGTGGAGCTCCACGTCCCGCTACACGGGCGGCTCGGTGAGTGAACCCGGAGCGGCGACGACGATAGGCATCGTCGACGATCACGCCCTCTTCCGGGAGGGGCTGCGGGAGATCCTGGAAGCGAACGACGACCTCGACGTGGTGGGCGAGGCCGGCGACTCCGCCGAAGCTCTGACGATGATCGAGCGAACCCGGCCGGATGTCCTCCTGCTCGACATCGAGATCCCGGGTGCGGGAGTCCTCGACACCGTGGGCCACGTCCGCGCCATGTCCCCGGGTACCAAGATCATTGTACTGAGCATGTACGACGGCCCGCAACTGCTGCGCCGGCTGCTCTCCACGGGAATCCGCGGCTACCTCCTCAAGAGCGTCCACCGGGAGGAGGTGATCTCCGCGATCAGAAGCGTCGTCAGCGACCCGGAACGCCTCGTGCTCGCGGTCTCGCGCGACAGCCTCGCCCAGATCCACGCGCCGCAGCCCGACATCCTGACCGACAAGGAACGGCAGGTCCTGGAGTTCGCCGCGCAGGCGCTGAGCAACCACCAGATCGCCACCCGGCTCGGCCTGACCGAGGCCACCGTCAAGAGGCACCTGCGGAACATCTTCGTCAAGCTCGGCGCCGTCTCCCGGATCGACGCGGTCAACAAGGCCATCGCGGCCTCCCTGATCACCTCACAGCGCGACCTCGGCTCGGGACCGCAGGGATTCGCTTAGAGCGTGTCCGGATCATGTGTTGATCCATGACAGGGTCGTGACCGGTGGGTGGCGATACCGCGCCATTGGTTCAGTGGGTTGATGCGGCGTTCGATGATGTCACGACGTCGCTGGAGGAGCGCAACGAAGCGAGGCGGCCGTCCACCGTGGCGGGCGTGATCGGTCTTATGGTCGACGCGTTCGGGGATGGTCGCGGCGATCCCACGCCGACGTGACAGGGCGCGGATCGCCGCAGAGCCGCAGGCCTTGTCGGCGATGACCCGCGCGGGGGCGCAGCGGGGGCGGCAGGCCGTTTTCCGCTGAACGCGCCGTGTCTGAGGTGCCGGTCTTCTCCAGCCCAACCGGTGGCTTCCACCCCATGCAGTCGGGCGACAACCGCCGCTTAACCAGACTTCCTGACCCTGGTGGTGGCAGGGCAACAAAGCCTGCTGCGAATCGACTCTGGGAGACCCCATGGAGAAGAAGACGATTCAGTTGGCGACGGTGGCCGCGACGGCCGTCATCGGAGTGATCACCGGCGCGGGGATGGCGAGTGCCGCGGGCACCGCCTCGGCCTCGTCCACGACGGTGAACGTGGACCTGGCCGAGCTCAAGGCGAACGACGGCTCCGTGCTGGCTCAGGCCATCAGCAGGGCCACCTCCGAAGCGGGGGCCGCCGGCCCGCTCACGACGTTTACCAGCGTCGCGCCGCGTCTCTGACGGATCTGGTGAGAGCGATGCCCGTCATCGCTCTCACCCCTTCCCAGTGTCTTCAAAGGAGGTCTCATGCAGCCCGTCCCGATCGTCCTGTCGGCACGTCCCGGCTCGCGGGAGTGGCCCGACGCGGAGTGGGCCACCACGGTCACCGCCCGTCCCGGATGGCGTTCCGCGCCGTTCCAGGAGTTCGTGCTGAAGGTGCACGGCCGGTGCAACCTGTCGTGTGACTACTGCTACATGTACGAGCTCGCCGACCAGTCCTGGCGCACCCGGCCCGGCGTCATGAGCGCGAAGATCCTCGAACAGGCGGCACGGCGCATCGGCGAGCACGCCGCCGCCCACGAACTGCCCGAGGTCTACGTCGTCTTCCACGGTGGTGAGCCGCTTCTGGCGGGACCGCAGTTCATCGATGAAGCCTCCGCGACGCTGCGGGCGGCGATGCCTTCGGGAACCACGCTGAGACTGAGCGTGCAGACCAACGCGGTGCTGCTCAACGAGGAGTTCATGCGGGTGTTCGACCGGCACGACATCGATGTGGGGGTGAGCCTGGACGGCGGCCGCCTCGCCAACGACAGGCACCGCCGTTACGCCAACGGGCGCAGCAGCTACGACGAGGTCGTACGCGGCCTGAAACTGCTGACCCGGCCTGCCTTCCGCCGGCTCTTCGCCGGGCTGCTGTGCACCATCGACGTCGACAACGATCCGGTGGACAGCTACGAGGCGCTGCTCGAGTTCGAGCCGCCGACCATGGACTTCATGCTTCCGCACGCCAACTGGAGCGAGCCGCCGCCCCGCTGGAGGGACGATCCGGAGCACACCCCGTACGGCGACTGGCTGGTTGCGATCTTCGACCGGTGGTACTCGGCGCCGGTGGAGGAGACGGTCGTGCGGACCTTGCGCGCCGTGGTGGACGAGATGCTCGGCGGGCGCAGCCGCGACGAGGTGATCGGGCTGGCGGCGATTCAGTTGATCGAGGTCGAGACGAGCGCCACCGTGGAGCAGGTCTGCTCGCTGAAGTCGGCGTTCGAGGGAGCCACCGGAACCGGCTTCGACATCTTCGCGAACAGCTTCGACGACGCGCTGCGGCACCCCGGGGTGGTGGCCAGGCAGGCCGGACTCGACGCGCTCTCCGATACCTGCATGGGTTGCCAGATACGCGACATCTGCGGCGGTGGTCACTACGTGCACCGTTACCGGGCCGGCTCCGGGTTCCGCAATCCCACTGTCTACTGCGCCGACCTGTACCGCCTCGTCACGCACATCGCCCAGCGGATGGCCGCGGACCTGCGGGGCGCGACGGAGGCCGTGCGTTGACGCTCAGAGGCCGCCGGGCCGTACCGAACCGTCAGCAGCCCGCGCAGTAAGGATGGTGTCCTGATGATCCTCACGCCCGCCGACCTGGAGGCGCTGGCGACCGGTGATGACGAGCCCGCCATGGTGGCGACTTTCCGGGCAGGTCAGTTCGGCAAGCACGCACTGTTCCTCCGCGCGATCATGGACTCGGCGCAGCAGGTCTTCCCGGACGCGTACACGGCGTCGGGTTATGAGGGCGCCTACGATCTGCTCGCCTCGGTGCAGGCGGTCCAGCCGGAGCAGGTCGCCGCCGTTCTGGGGCATCCTCATACCGGTTCGTGGGCGCATGCCTGCCTGCGCCTGGCACAGGATCCCGGCGCCGATCCCGAGCAGGTCCGCGTGGTGCTCGGCGAGCTGGGCGGTGTGGCGGCCGCCGCGGCGATCAGGGCCGGGGTCGAGTTCGAGACGGTGGTCCCCCTGCGGCGGAACGCCGTCCTGCTGCCCACCCTCGGCCAGGCCGTCTTTCCCGCGGACGGCAGCGTGACGATCCGCGACGAGGGGCGGGGGCCGTCGCTCACCATGGGTGACACCACGGTCGTCCTGCCCGCCGACCACCGCGAGGACGGCCCCGGCTGGCTCGGGCTGCGCGAGATCACGGCAGAGAGCGCGGGCGTCCGCCTGCGGGTCGATCTTGACGATCTCGGACCGTACCGGGCCATCTGCAGTGGCGTGTCCGCCCGGCTGGACGCGGACGGCTTCGGCCGCTGGTCCGACCGAGTGCGAGATGCCTGGATGCTTTTGGTCGCCGTGACCCCCGGCCGAGCCGCCTCGATAGCCGAGGTGCTGGCCACGCTCGTCCCGCAGGCGGAGGGCGAGGCCGAGAGCGCCACCTCGCGGGACGCGTTCGGCTCGATCCAGCTCACGGAGAACGACGCCGCCACCTTCGCCGAGGCCCTCGTGCACGAATCGCAGCATTCGAAGCTCAACGCGCTGCTCGACCTGTGTCCCCTGTACGAGGAAGGCGGCGGGCTCCACTATTCTCCCGCCCGCGACGACGCCCGGCCGCTGCACGGCCTGCTGCACGCGACGTACGCCTACCTCGGCATCGCGGACTTCTGGCGCCGGCACCGCCACGTCCACGACGGTGAGAGCCGGGCGAACGCACACGTCCGATTCGCGATGGCGCGCGAGCAGACCCTCATCGGCACCCACGCCTTGCTGGAGACGGATGCGCTCAACGCGGACGGCACGGCTCTCGTCGCGGGCATGGACGCCACAGCGCGGGGATGGGTCGCCGAGGAGGTGCCCGGCACGTACGCGGCCTGGGCGGAGGCGGCGATCCTCGACCACCGGCTCCTCTGGCGGCTGAACAACCTCCACTACCATCCGGATGACCTGATGGTGCTGGCCAAGGCATGGATAACCGGTGAGCACGCGCATCGCGGAGCGGGAGGGCCGGAGCCCGTCGTGCGGCAGTTCACCGGCGCCCGCCCGAGTCACATCCGGCTCCGGCTGCGATACGCGCAACTCCTGTCGGCACAATCCGCCGAGCGGTTCTACGCGGACCTGGAAGCGGAGATGGCGGCCGACGTGACCGACGCCGACCTGGCCCACCTGCGCGGTGACCACGCGACGGCCGCCCGCCTGTACGCCGAGCGCATCGCGGCCGGGTCGGACGAGGCCATGCACTGGGCGGGGCTGGCCCTGGCGCTGCACGGCGGCGGCGAGTCCGGCGCGATGGTGCACGAACCTCACCTGGTAAGGGCGGTGTACGGCCTCATCGGCGACCTGCACGAGCGCCGACCGGATCCGAGAACCCTGGCCGCCTGGCTGGATGGGGAGCTGGAAGATGTCCGCTGACCAGGCCCACCTCCCTCCCGACGCGATCCGGCGGGAGCCCGCGCTCGCCAGGGTCGACGCCCTCGACGGCGTCAGGGCGCTGGCCGCCCTCGCGGTCCTGCTCTATCACGTGGCCCTGCAGACAGGGGTGGCGCTGCAGGACGGGATCGTCGGAGCGCTGCTGTCCAGGGCGGACGTCGCCGTGCCGATCTTCTTCGTGCTCTCGGGACTGCTGTTGTACCGGCCGTGGGCGGTCGCCTCCCTGACCGGTGAGCGGCCCCCGGACACGCGCGCGTACCTGGTGAGGCGGGGCCTGCGCATCCTGCCCCTCTACTGGATCGTCGTCGTGGTCGCCATGTTCGGCTGGTCACGCGAGCACACCGGCGACCTGTGGACCTGGCTGAAGCTTCTGACGCTGACCCAGAACTACGACACCTCGCCGTGGTGGAGCAGCACCGGACCTCCGGGGCTGATGCAGATGTGGAGCCTGTCGGTCGAGGTGGCCTTCTACCTGACCTTGCCGCTGATGGCACTGCTGCTCGCCCGCTTGTCCGGGGGCGCGGTGGGCGTGGCCGCCCGCGCGAAGCGGCAACTCGTCGCTCTCGCAGGGGTCGCGCTGGCCTCCTTCGCCTGGACGCTCGTCGCGTTCTCGCCCGTGGGCTCCGGTTACATGCAGCTCTGGTTGCCCCGCTACTGGGCGTGTTTCGCGGGCGGTATGGCGCTGGCGGTCGTCATGGCCTGGCTGCCGTCCATGCGGGAGGAGGTTCAGCGCTCGCTCGCACGGTGGTGGTGGGTCTGCTGGATCGTCGCCGGGGCGGCGTACGCGCTGGCCTCGACGCCGGTGACGGGGGGCCGTTTCGTCACCGCCGACGATCTGCCGACGAACCTGGCCGAGCAGGCGCTGTACGCGGTCGTCGCCGTCGCGCTGGTGGCCCCGGCCGCGCTTCCGCCACGCCCCGGGCTCGTGCGAACGCTGCTCGGGAACCGCGTCGCGGGCACTCTCGGCGGTATCTCCTACGGGATCTTCCTGTGGCAGTTCGTCGCAATGGATACCTGGTACCTCCTGACCGGGCAACAGGGGTGGACCGGAGGGCTGGCGATGAACCTCGCGGCGGTCACCGTCCTGACCGTCTTGTACGCCTTCGTCAGTAGCCAACTGGTCGAGGAGCCGATCCAACGGCGCAGGTCACGCCGACTGTAGACGTTTACAGTCCGCTCGTGGAGGGGCCCTCCGCTCTTGCCTGCCCCGCGCCTTCACCACAACTGAGCAGTAAGGACAGCCAGTCGAGATCTTCGGCCCGGCCCATGAAGTCGAGCAGGGAGGACGGCTGCCGCAGCGCCCGTCCCACCTGAGCCGAGGCGGCCTCGCGCCCGCGGATCCACAGATCCAGCGTGTGCAATCGGGCACCGGGCGCGATGCCGAGCTCGTCGGCGAACAACGTCCGGGTGTCGTGGAAGACCTTGAGCGCCTCGGCCTGCCGCTCGGACTGGTAGAGCGTCGCCATGAGCTGGGCCCGGAGCCGTTCCCTGAACGGGTGTGCCGCGATGAGCGTGGTCAGCTCGGCGATCATGCCATCGCGCCGCCCGAGCTTCAGTTGGACGTCGAAGCAGTCCTCCCACACCTGGAGGCGCAGTTCCTCAAGCCGGTGCGCCTCCGTCACCGCCGAGGGGATGTCGGCGTAGGCCGGTCCCCGCCACAGATCCAGCCCCGTCCGGTACAGACCGCGCGCACCGGCCAGGTCACCGCCGCGCTGGGCGGCACGTGCCCGCCCCACGAGGTCCGTGAACCTCATCGCGTCCAGCTCCGACTCGTCGACCGAGATCGAATAGCCGTTCCTGCCGTACCCGATGCGGTCGGCGGATCCGAGGGTGCTCCGGAGACGGTGGACATAGACCTGCAAGCCCTTACGGGCAGTGCGCGGCGGATCGCCGTCCCACAGCGCATCGATGAGAGCGTCCACCGGCACCGGCCGGTTCGCCTCGGACAGCAGCACCGCCAGCAGCCGGCACCACATGCTCGCGGCGAGTTCGACCCGTTCTCCTCTGTGGAGTACCTGAAGATGACCCAGAACGCGGAACTCGATCAATGGTGCTCAGTCTCCATAGTCCTGGCAACTTTAGAAACAGCCCTAATGGCCCGATTCTGGATGATCTATTCGCGAAACACCACCCCTCCTCGCGGTCACCTCGGATGTGTTCGGCTCCTCGCCCCGCGCGCACCCTTCATGCGGACGGCGCCTGCCGTACTCCCGGAGCTGGGAGCCCGGACACAACGAAAGTCGCCCGGCCGGGTGGGCCGGGCGACATGGGCACCGCGCTGCCCGGTTAGGCCGCGCCTGGCGGGAAGACGTGCGACAGTCGTTCGCAGGCCTCGTCGGTCAGGCTCACTTCGGCCGAGGCGATGTTCATCTCCAGGTGGATCGGGTCGCGGGTGCTCGGGATGGGCACGATGTCGTCGCCCCTGGACAGCAGCCAGGCCAGGGCCAGGCGGCTCATGCCGATGTCCAGATCGGCCGCGGTGGCCTCCGCCTCACGCAGCATCCGCATGCTGTCCGGCAGGTTCTCCGCCGAGAAGCGCGGGTCCGCCCGCCTGGGGTCGGCGGGACCGAGTTGCGCGTTCGACCTGATCCGGCCGCCGAGGAAGCCGCGCCCGAGGGGACTCCTGGCGACGACCCCGACGCCGAGCTCCCGCGCGACGGCCAGGTGCTCCCGCTCGGCCTCCCGCTGCCACAGGGAGTACGGCATCGCGAGCGCGGCGACCGGGTGGACGGCGTGCGCGCGCCGCAGTTGCTGAGGGGTGCCTTCGAGCAGGCCGATGTGACGGACCTTGCCGGCGGCGACGAGTTCCGCCATCTGGGTCATGCCGCACTCGACGGGCTCGCTCCGGTCGACGCTCAGGTAGTAGATGTCGAGATACTCCGTGCCGAGCCTGGTCAGCGTGGCGTCACAGGAACGCCGGAAGTCGGTCCCCGCGTCCTGGCGGGTGGCGAGGAGCACCTCCGCCCGCCGCCCGGCCACGGCCTTGCCGATCAGCGGCTCCATCTCGCTTCCCGCCGGGAGATCGCTCACGTCGAGCATGGTTATCCCGGCGTCGAGGGCATAGCTCACAATGGCGGAAGTCGCCACTCCTACCGGCCCGTATCCGTCGCTGAGCGCCATGCTGCCCAGACCAAGGCAGGACGAGACGGGCCCAGCCTGGCCCAGCCTTCTGCGCTGCATGGGTTCACCTCCATCCTCTTCGATCGCAGGGCCCTCACAGGTAAAGAGACTGCCGTTCGTCTACCCGTGCGCGGAAGGCCCACCAGTTGAACGCCTGGAAGGCGATCAGCAGCGGGATCACCAGCGCGCCCACCGGCATCAGCAGTTGCAGCGTGGCGGTGTCCGCCGCCGCCTCGGGCAGGGCCATCCGGTGGGCCCCGCCGTCCGCCGGGACCAGCAGGTCGGGGTAGAGGCCGAAGCCGACGATCAGCACGGGCAGCACGGCCGCGCAGCTGGTGGCCGCGAACGCCGCACGTGTCGCCCCCTTGGACAGGGCGACGACGGCCGCGCCGAGCGCGAGGAGCAGCGCCACCGCCAGAATCGCGGCGGTCAGGCCGGCGGCGGCCACCCCGGAGACGGCGCCCACGCCGGCCGCGGCCAGTGCGAACAGCGCCGCGACCACGAGCAGCGGCCGTCCGGCGCGTCCCGCGCGTTCGCGCAGGCCGCCGGTGGTCCGCATGGCGAGGAAGGTCGCGCCGTGCCCGGCGAACAACGCCAGGGTCGTCACCCCGCAGAGCAGGACGAAGGGGTCGAGAAGTTCGGCGGCGCCGATGGCGAAGGTGCGCTCGGGGGTCAGCGGCAGCCCGCGGAGCAGCAGGCCGAGGACGAGCCCCCAGCCGACGGCCGGCACCACGCCGCCGATCAGGACCAGCCGGTCCCAGATCGCCCGCGACCACCGTCCGGTGTGCCTGCTGCGGAGCTGGACCGAGACGTTGCCGAGGACGACCCCGCCGATGATCACGACGAACAAAAGGTACATTCCAGACAGCAGCGGCCCCTCCAGGAAGGGGAACGCTCCGATGAGCACGCCTGCGAAGGCGACCAGCCACACCTCGTTGCCGAGGAAGAACGGTCCGAAGGAGTTCAGGGCCAGGCGACGCTCCGTCTCCCCGCGAGCCAGGGTCGACTGGAGCATCTGCACGCCGTAGTCGTAACCGCCGAGGACGAAGTACCCGGCGAGCAGCAGCCCGAGCAGGGCGAGCCAGATGGCTTCCAAAGTCATGAGTCGTCCTTGGGGTCAGAGGGCCATGGCGGGCTGGTGCTCGACCGCCGAGCCCGGGCTGCCGAGGTCCGTGTCCCTCGGCCCGCGCCGCGCGTACCGGGCGATCAGGAACCAGTTGGTGAGCGCCAGCGCGGCGAGGAGCGTGCTGAAGCCGATCAGGGAGGCGAGCATGGCTCCCTCACTCACGTCCGAGCGGGCCTGTGAGGTCAGCTGCTCGCCGTAGATGGCCCACGGCTGCCGGCCCACCTCCCGCACGACCCAGCCCGCCGACGTCGCGAGGAAGGGCATCGGGATGAGGATCATGATCGTGAGGGCCGCGCCGCGTGACCGCATGATGAAGCCACCGATCAGGAACCCGGCCCCGAGTAACGAGAACACCACCATGAAGAAGGCCAGGATGATCATCATGTCGTAGACCCCGCCGATCCACATGGGCGGGACGTAGTCACCGGGCCCGTGCTGCGCCACCATCATGTCCTGCACCTGCGCGACGGTGTACGGCCCGCGGTCCTCGGGTTGCAGGTAGTCGCTGAGGACCGCCATCTTCATCGGCTGGGCCACGTTGAGGTCGGGGAACTGGCGGAAGCCCGCCTCCACCGTGACGATGCTGAACGGCACCGCGAAGGCGAGCCCGGTCCGCAGCGAGGTCTTGAAGAACTGCACCTCGGTCGTGCGCCTGAAGAACTGGTAGGCGCTGACCCCCGTGACGAAGGCGCCCCCGGTGAGCAGGGCGGCCCCGGTGATGTGCTCCATCGCGTTGACGGCCATCGGGTTGCTGAGCATCGCCCCGAAGTCGGTGAGGTAGGCGACCCCGTCGCGCACCTCGTACCCCACGGGGTTCTGCATGAAGCCGTTCGCCACCATGATCCAGAAGGCCGAGAAGTAGGCCGTCGCCGTGATCAGCCAGAACAGCACCATGTGGAGCACCTTCGGCAGCCGCCCCCAGCCGAAGATCCACATCCCGAGCAGGGTGGACTCGACGAAGAAGGCGACCAGGGTCTCCAGCGCCAGCGGCGCCCCGAAGACGTTCCCGGCGAAGGTGGACAGGCCACTCCACGCCAGCCCGAACTGGAACTCCATCACGATGCCCGTGGCGATGCCGAGCACGTAGTTGACGACGTAGATCTGTCCCCAGAACCGGGTCAGGCGCTCGAACCGCGGGTTGCCGGTGAAGACGTAGCGCGCGTGCATGATCGCGATGATCGGCGCCAGGCCCAGTGTCAGGAGGACGAAGAGCCAGTGGAACCCGCTCGTGACCGTGAACTGAACTCGCGCCAGGATTTCAGCGTCCATCATCAACTCTGTTTCGGGGACTCGTGAGTATCTGGACGGCGCTCTCCCTGAGCGCCGCCACATCGACCTTGCCGTTCCGGTTGACCGGGAACTTGGGGAGCGTCACCACGGCGTTCGGCCGCTCGTACGCGGCCAGGTAGGCGCGGAACCGGGCCCGCCAGACCCGCTCGTCGTCGTCGACGTCCTGCACGAAGAAGACGAGCACCGACCCGGACCGGTCGTCGTCGAGCGCGACGACCTTCACGGGGGCGCCGCACTCCTCGGCCCGGCGTTCCAGATACTCCGGGTAGAGGGTGTGCCCCATCCGGTGCACCGCGTTCATCCTGCCGAAGACGTGGAGCCGGCCGTCGTCGTCGACCCGTCCCAGGTCGTTGGTCCGCAGCCAGGTGTCGGCGCAGGGCTCCAGGCTGCCGTCCACCCGCAGGTAGCCCTCCATCCGGCCGGGGGTGCGCACCACGATCTCGCCGGGGGAGCCGGGCGTCACGGGCTCGCCGTCCTCGCCGAGCACCCGCACCTCGACGCCGGGCAACGGCGCCCCGACGCCCTCGGTCATGCCGGGGACCGTCAGTGCGATGTTGCCGGTCTCCGTCATCCCGTAGCCGTCGAGCAGTTCGTTCCCGGTCGCCGCCTCGAACTGGGTGGCCAGCGGCCGGTGCAGCGGCGCCCCGCCCACGCACCACATGCGAACCCCGCTCAGTGCCGCGAGGATGGCCGGGTTGCGCGAGAACAGGGTGAGCATGCCGTGATAGGTGGGCGGCGAGCCGTCCACGACCGTCGCCCCCGACTCGCCGATCGCGGTCAGCGCCTGCTCCAGCCGCCGGTAGGGGGCCAGCAGCAGCCCGCATCCGGTCAGCCACCAGATGAGCAGCAGCGACATGCCGTACTGGTGGGAGAAGGGCAGGATCGGCGCCAGCACGTCGTCGGTCCGGTACCCCATCACCCCGGCGGTGACCCGGGAGTTCTCCATCACGGCGCGGCCCGACTTCACCACGCCCTTGGGGTCGCCGGTGGTCCCCGACGACCACATGACGACGGCGTCCCGGCGCTGGGTCCAGCGGTCCAGGGAGATCTTCGCCGACGGGTCGGGGAGAGCCTGCCCGGCTCCGGGGTCCAGGATCGCGGAGGGCGGCAGCGGGAGCCCGGCCGCCGTCTCGCCGGCGACCGCCCAGCGCACCCCCGCGATGCGCGTCATCCGTTCGAGTTGCTCGGTGGTGAGCTGCGGGTCCGCGAGCACGATCGAGGCGTCGAGGTGGCACAGGGCCAGCAGCGACGTCACGAAGGCGGCGGAGTTCTCACCGGTTAAGAGCACCCGGTCACCGGCGCGGAGGCCCTGCCCGGCGAGCCGGGCGGCGACCTCCAGGGCCTCCTTCCCCGCGGCGTCGGGCCACAGGACGTCCCATGTCACAGCGTTCACAACGTCACTTCCGTCTGGGGTCCGGCGAGCTCGCGCCGTTGGAGGAGTATCTGGCTGTGGTCGCCCAGGATCAGGCGTGCCCCACCGGCGTCGGACCGGACGCGGGCGTCCCTGCCGATCAGCGAGTCCCGGACGGGGCCGACGCCGCGCAGCGACGCGCCCGCGAGGACGATGGAGCTCTCGATCGTGCTGGATCGGATGTCGCAGTCGGCGTCGATCGAGGTGTAGGGGCCGATCGCGCTGTCCACCACGGTGGCCCCGACGCCGATGACCGCGGGCCCCACCACGCGGGAACCGCGGACGGACGCGCCCGCGTCGACCAGCACCGGGCCCAGCAGTTCACTGGCGTCGTCGACGTCGCCGCGGATCACCGGGTCGATCCTGGAGAGCACTTCGCGGTTGCAGTCGAGCAGGTCGTCGACGAGCGCGATGTTCTTCCAGTAGCCCTCGGCGACGTGCGCGCGCACCGTGCCTCCGTTGACGGCCAGCCAGGAGACCGCCCGGGTGATCTCGCGTTCCCTGCGCCAGTTGGGCTTGGTGCACAGGACGGCCTGGTGGATGGCCGGGGTGAAGACGTACGCGCCGACCAGTGGTACTTCACCGCCGCCCTCCCCGGGCCCGTTCGTCAGAGCCGTTACGTTGCCCAGTTCGTCGACGCTCGCGACGCCGTGGTCGGCGGTGTCCTGTGCGCCGCCGACCAGCACCATAGCGTCGGGACGGCCGCGCCGCTTGAACTCCTTCACTAACCCATCGAAACCATCCAAAATGACGGTATCTCCGAGATGTAGGAGGAAGTCGTCGTCGCCCAGATAGTCCCGCGCGATCAGCACGCTGTGCGCGAGACCGAGTGGTGCATCTTGGTAGATATAGGTCACGTCGAGGCCGAACGCCGCACCGGTGCCGACAGCCTCCCGAACCGCCCGGTCGTCCCTGCCCACGACGATGGCCGTCTCGGAGATCCCCGCCTTCCGGACGGCCTCCAGACCGAGGAACAGGACCGGCTGGTTGGCGACCGGGACGAGCTGTCTCTGTGCGGAGTGGTCGAACGGCCGCAGGTGCGTCCAGCGCGCCAGGACAAGTGCTTTCACTGCCTATCCCTTCTAGCCATACGACGTGACTTCATACGACTGCTGCGACGCCGTGCCGCTTCGAGGCCGCCTTCACCGGCGCGGGAGGCGCGTCCAGCATCTGGTAGCGCAGCCGGCGCAACTCCCGCGAGGGCTCCAGACCGAGCTCCCGATCCAGTACGGCCTGCAGCTCCTGGTAGGCGCCGAGGGCTTCGTTCCGGCGGCCGACCTGGCACAGCGCAACCATCAGGCGGCCGTGGAACCATTCGTTGAGCGGATTGGTCGCGGCCAGGAACCTGAGCTCGCCGATGAGCTCGCGTCCCAGGCCCAGTTGGAGGTCGGCCTCGATGCGCAGCTCCAGGGCGCGGAGCCGCTGCTCCTCCAGGTCCGCGAGGTGGGCCTCCAGGACGCGCCCGGCCGTGATCCCCTGGAGCGGGGGCCCGGCCCACAGCGCCAGGGCCCCGCGCAGCCGCCGCGCGGCCTCCTCGTGGTTCCCGCTCGCCAGGAGGGCCTGACCCTCGTCGGCGAGTTTGCGGAAGGTGAACAGGTCGATCTGCTCAGGGTCGACCGCAAGCACATACCCCGGCGGCCTGGTGATCAGGATCTCGGACGCCGGGGCCTCGTGGCCGAACAGTTTGCGTAACTGGTAAATGTAGGTCTGGACCGTGGTGACCGCGCTCTTCGGCGGATTCTCTCCCCACAGCTCCAGAACGAGAGAATTGATGTCGACTAGCTGGTTCGCGGTCAGCAGCAGCAACCCCAGGATCTGCTGCTGACGAGGAGCGGTAAGTCGCCAGATCCGGTTGCCCGAACTGATTTCCAACGGCCCGAGAACTTTGAACGCCACCATCAGATTTACCCCCAATTCCAGGCCGGTTCCGGTAGTGGTCTAACTTGACGTTAGCCAGTGGCCTGGCCGCGGGACAATAGAAATCATCCAAGGTCACTCGATGTGCGCCAGGGGGAATCTCGGGGGTATCGAAAGGAGTAGTCCGCCGATGCCGTCCGATCAGCCGGCGGGGGCCTCAGCCGGGATCGGGGGGCGGACCGTCGCGACCCGCTGGTGCGTGACGGGCGGCCGGACGCCGACCAGCCTGAGCAGCGGAGTCGTCATCAGGGTGGTGGCCAGCGCGACGATCGTCAGGATGGCCAGCAGCCGCTGGTCGATGAGTCCCGCCTGGTAGCCGATCTGGAGCACGACCAGTTCGGTCAGGCCGCGGGCGTTGAGCAGCGAGCCCAGGATGAAGGAGTCACGCCACGACAGCCCGGTCAGCCTGCCGCACAGGCCGGGCCCCGCCACCTTGGCGACGACGGCCACGAGGAGCAACACGACCAGGGCGATCACGGTCGGCCCGTCGAGCTTGAGCGCGCTGAGGTCGACGGTGAGGCCGAAACTGAGGAAGAAGAACGGCAGCAGCACCGACTTCGACGTCTCCATGAGCGCGGTGGCGCCCTGGCTCCTGGCCGGCCAGGCGATGCCGACCAGCAGCGCGCCGATGAGCTGGTGGATGCCGATCACCGCGGTCAGGGTCGCGGTGGCGGCCACCGCCACGACCGGCAGCACGCTGCCGGTGGCGATGGCGTCGCGGTGGGCCCACCGGGCCAGCGTGGTGCGCACCGGGCCGACGAACGCGAGAGTGACGGCGAGTGCGCCGGCCACGCTGAGCAGCAGGCCGCCGGCGCCCGAGCCGCTCGCCACCGCCAGGGCCACGGCCAGCAGCAGCCAGCTCGCCCCGTCGCCCACGGCGGCGGCGAACAGGCTGAGCCGTGCGGGCACGGTCCGGCCGAGGTCGAGGTCGCTGATCAGGCGGGCCAGCACGGGGAAGGCGGTGATGCTGATCGCACAACCGACGAACAGCACGAAGGCCACCGGGTTGCCGGCCGGGCCGGCGAAACCGCCGATCAGCGGCACCGCGACGAGGGCGCCCGCGACGAACGGGACGGCCATCGACGTCTGGCTGATGAGCAGTCCCTGCTTCGCGGTGCCGCGGATCCGGGTGGTGGCCAGTTCCTGGCCGACCCCGAACATGAAGAGCACCAGGCCGAGCTGCGCGAGGCCGTCGATCATCGGCCCGACCTCGTCGGGCAGGAGCCATCCGGCGAGGTCAGGGTTGATCTTTCCGAGGAGGGAGGGGCCCAGCGCGAGGCCGGCGGCGATCTCGCCGACCACCCGTGGCTGCCCGAGGCGCTGGGCCAGTGAACCGGCGAGATGGGCACAGGACAGCACCACCACGATGCTGATGAAGAAATGCCCGACAGTGTCCAGCACCGTCATTCACCGTTCGGCGAGAATGGGCACTTCCAGTCGGGCTCAGTGAATCTTCCGCCGTAGTGTCGTGCCTCTTCTCGATACGTTGTGAAACTGGGGTTCGCGGACCCGTGGAAGGAGCGCTCACGGGTGCGGATCTTGCTACGCAATTTGAAGAACTTGATGCCCAGCGCGTTGAACTGAATATGCGAGTTGAAGACGAGGGTTGGTTTCTCGAATCGCCTGCTCGGCCGGGACGCGCCGCCGTGCAGGCCCACGATGAAGAACGGGTGACCGCCCACGGAGAACGCGAAGTCGGCCGAGGCCGGATCGGAGTCGTATTTGTCACTCCATTCGAAGCTCTTGCTGTCCTCGTCGTGCAGGGTCTGGAGGTGCCGCCAGACCTGGTCCTCGAACTCCTGCTCAGAGAGGTGCAGCGGGTTCTCGAAGGTGGCGACGAAGGAGGTGAAGCTGCGGGCGGACGGCTCGAAGGTGGAGAGAAAGGTCAGCAGGTCCCGGTGGTGGGCGAGAACCGATTCCTGCTCGCCCAGCGCCGGATAGTGGTGGTGCACGATCGACTTTTTACGCAGAGCGGCACGAGCCCCGAGACAGACGAAGTCGCTCTGCTCGATGAACTTGGCCAGAGCGTCGAAGACATCGTCATCCATGCCTGTGGCTCCAAGGTCAGAGAGGGATGTTGCCATGGATGCCCCGGGCGGGCACGGCGCAGGCGATGGCCCGCGCGATGGCGCCCCGGGTCTCTTTGGTACCGATGACCTCGTCGACCACGCCCAGCTCGACGGCGCGTCCGAGACCGCCGGCGAGCTCGTCGTGCCGCGCGGCCAGCTCCTCTTCCAGGGCCGCCCGCTCCTCGGGGGAGGAACAGGCGGCGAGCGGACGGCGGTGCAGGATGCGCACCGCCGCGACGGTGCCCATCACGGCCACCTCGGTGGTCGGCCAGGCGAAGACCTTGGTGGCGCCGAGGGAGCGGGAGTTCATCGCGATGTAGGCGCCGCCGTACGCCTTGCGGGTGACGAGGGTGACGCGGGGGACCGATGCCTCGGCGAAGGCGTGCAGCAGCTTCGCGCCGCGCCGTACGACGCCGTCCCACTCCTGGCTCACCCCCGGCAGATAGCCGGGGACGTCCACGATGACGACCAGAGGGACGCCGAAGGCATCGCACATCCGGACGAAGCGGGCGGCTTTCTCGGCGGCGACGGCGTTGAGGCAACCGCCGAGCCGCATCGGGTTGTTGGCGACCACGCCGACGGTCCGGCCGCCGAGCCGACCGAGGGTGGTGACGATGTTCGGCGCCCACTTGGCGTGCAGTTCGACGCCGCGCTCGTCGAGGAGCCCGGCGATGACCGGCTGCACCGAGTAGGCCCGCTTCGGGTTGTCGGGCAGCAGCGCGGAGAAGTCGACCTCGGAGACCTCGCCGGGCACGCCGCCCTGGTCGCCCAGCAGCACGGTCAGCGCGCGGGCCTTGGCCAGGGCCTCCTCGTCGGTCTTGGTCACCACGTGCACGACGCCGCTCTTGCTGCCGTGCGGCTCGGGGCCGCCCAGCGTGGCCATGTCGACGTCCTCGCCGGTGACGCTGCGGACCACGTCGGGCCCGGTGACGAAGATCCGGCCCTGGTCCGACATGATCACGATGTCGGTGAGCGCGGGCCCGTAGGCCGCACCCCCCGCGGCCGGGCCGAGCACCACCGAGATCTGCGGCACGACGCCGGACGCCCTGGTCATGGCGGCGAAGACGCGGCCCACCGCGTGCAGCGAGGCCACCCCCTCCGCCAGCCGGGCGCCGCCGGAGTGCCACAGCCCGACGATCGGCAGCCGCTCGTGTACGGCGGCGCCGTACGCGTGGACGATGTGATCGCAGCCCACCGAGCCCATCGCGCCGCCCTGGACGCGGGGATCGCTGGCGAACGCCACGGTCCGCACCCCCAGGACCCGGCCGATCGCGGCGAGCGCGCCGCTGCCGTCTTCGGGCGAGAGGAGGGTCATCGACCCGGGGTCGAAGAACCGGGCGAGACGTGTGCAGGGGTCCCGGGGGTCCGCGTCCCCAGCCTCCGGCAGGAGGCTGGGAGCGCGGGTCTCGTCGAGCAGGGTCATCGAAGGGCTCCCTCGGCCGGGGCCGAGGCCTGGGCCGGGACCGTCACCGGGACGGGAGTGGCGGATCCGGTGGAGCGCCAGATCCGAAGGGCGGCCGCGATCGTCCAGACCGCCGGGATCAGCATGCCGAACAGCGGGTAGAGCACGCCGTACCCGAGGTCGGTCAGCCCGGTCACGTAGAGGTAGCTCGCGGTCAGCACCCCGCCGACGCCCCCGACGACGCCGAGCCACCCGAGCCAGCGGGCGTACAGCGAGGTGAGGAGCATGGCCGTGCCGTACGCCAGGGGGGCGAGGCCGAGCACCAGCAGGACGCCCGTGATCTCGGTGGAGAACGCGCTCCGGGTGCTCGCGGCGAAGACGGCCTCGTAGGTGTCGGTGCCGCCGGCGGCCTGCCAGCTGTCCGCGATGAACGTGTGGACGTACCCGTCGCGGGCGTAGGTGGTGATCAGCAGGGCCACACCGGTGATGGCGAGCCCGTTGCCGGCCAGGGCCAGCGGCTTGGCGGGGGTGTTCTCGAAGGTCTGGCCGACGGTGAGCAGGCCGATCAGCTTGAGCCCGGTGCCCACCGTGACGGCGAGGTGGAGCAGCAGCCACAGGGCGGGCGCGGAGAGGATGGCGCCCATGTAGTCGGCCGCGGAGATGTCGGCGAACGGGTCCTGGATGGTCACCAGGACCAGCAGCGCGCTGGTCACGGCCAGCACCACGCCGGCGATGCCGACAGCGGCGCCGATCCGGAACGCGGTTCGTTTGTCAGTCGCCCATCGCATGGAAGCCTCCATCTACGTGAATCACTTCTCCGGACGTCGCCGGAAACCAGTCAGAGAGCAGGGCTACGCAGGCGCGGGCGACCGGCTCGCAGTCGTCGGCCTTCCAGCCCAGTGGTGATCTGTTGTCCCAGGTGGCCTCGACCCCCGCGAAGCCCGGGATGTTGCGGGCGGCGAGCGTCTTGAGCGGGCCCGCCGCCACCAGGTTGACCCTGATCCCCTGCGGCCCGAGGTACCTGGCGAGGTACCGGGAGCAGGATTCGAGGCCGGCCTTCGCCACGCCCATCCAGTCGTAGGAGGACCAGGTGACGGTGGCGTCGAAGTCGAGGCCCACCACGGAGCCCCCGTTCGGCATCATCGGGGCGCACGCCACGCTGAGTGCCTTGAGGGAGTAGGTGGACACGTTCAGGGTCGTGGCGACGTCCGCCCACGAGGTGTCGAGGAAGTTGCCGCCCAGCGCGTTCTCCGGGGCGAAGGCCACCGCGTGCAGCACGCCGTCGAGCCGGTCGACGTGCTCGCCGACCCTCGCTCCCAGGCTCGCCAGGTGGCTCTCGTCGGTCACGTCCAGCTCGATGACCGGCGTGTTCGGGTCCGGCAGTCGCCGCGCGGTCCGCTGGACGAGGCTCATCCTGCCGAAGCCCGTCAGCACGACCTTCGCGCCCTGCTCCTGCGCGACCCTGGCCACGTTGAAGGCGATGGACGCCTCGGTCAGCACTCCCGTGATGAGCAGGTTCTTCCCGGTGAGGATCCCCATCTCGGCAGCCCCCTTCAGCCGGTGGTGGCGGGGGTCACGGTGACGACGCCGGTCCGCCACAGGAGCTTGACCAGGTGGAGCTGGAGCTCGTCGAGCGTCTCCGTGAGGTCGCTGAAGCGCATGCCGCCGTCCTGCAGGGCGTCCCAGACGACCTTGCCGCCGTCGACCTCGTCGAAGCTGCGCACCTCGATGCCGCCGGGCGAACCCTCGACCGAGTAGCGGTGGCAGGGGAGCGGGCTGGTGAGGGGCGAGATCACCGCGTCACCGTTGGCGACCGGGTCCTCCCAGTATTTGGTGAGGGCGGCCCGCTCCTCGGCCGACAGCTCGAACGGCGGCGGCGGCGCGAAGCCCTTGAACCCCGGGATGTCGAGGCCGAGGCTGGTACGGATGACGGCGCCGGGCGCCAGGGCGACGACGTCGTCCTGCCCGATCTGGCCGGGGTCGGCCATGCCGTACGCCTTCATGTAGGGGCCGTCGGCGTCGAGGTCGGCCTGGGAGCCGTCCTTGTCGGTCAGCACCCGCAGCAGGTCGGGCTCCATCGTGGTGCTGAGCAGGATCTGGAAGGTCTGCTCGCGGATCTCGGAGGTGGTGACGTCCTGTCCCCTGGTGCGCCAGTAGACGCTCTCGGGGTTGCTCTTGCCGATCGCGTGGTACCACTGGTCGATCGACAGCGAGAAGGACTCGGCGATGCCGTGCCACTCCATGTCGTAGTCGTGCCACAGGTCGCGCTTGTGCTGCTCGTCGACGCTCTCGTCGAAGGTCGCCTTGATCACGGTGGCGGCCGACAGCCCGTGGTGCATGGCGAAGGCGACACCGGAGGAGAACAGCGGGTCCACGAAGTAGGCGGCGTCGCCGACCAGGATCCAGCGCTCGTCGAAGTTCGCGAACTGGTCGTTGATCATGGAGTAGTTGGTGGCGGTCTGCATCTTGTCGGAGATCGGGGTGCCGTTCCGCACCAGCTCGCCGACGAGCGGGATGTCCTTGACCGCCCGGGTGAAGTTCTCGATCTCGGTGAAGTCCTTGCCCTCTTCCTTGAGGATCGAGGGGATCGTCACGATGCCGACGGAGTGCGTCATCACACGCTCGCCATTGATGACCTTCGGCACCGGGATGTACCAGCACCAGCCGTCGGCGAAGGCCGAGCAGGTGATGGGGGACAGGCTCTTCTCGTGGAAGATGTTCCAGTCCTCGTCGAGGTCGTAGGCGTGCTGGGCGCCGGTGTAGTGCTGCCAGATCGCGATGTTCTTGTAGCCGGACAGGTAGTTCCGCTTCTTCTTCGAAGCGATGCTGTTCCGGCGGCCGGAGGCGTCGACGAAGTAGCCGCAGCGGATCTTCTGGCCGTCGTTGAGCGTGACCTCGCAGCCGTCCTCGAGACGGTCGAAGGCCGAGACGGTGGTCTCCTCGAACACGTTCACGCCGAGTTCCGCGGAGTGCTCCAGCAGCATGTGGTCGAACTCGGACCGGTTGACGTGGGCCGCCCAGCGGTGGACGCCGTCCTCCTGGTAGGACTCGTGGTCGAAGAAGCCCACGCTGGGCTCCTTGTCCCACTTGAAGACGCCGCCGAACTTCTGGACGCGCCAGTCGCTCGACATCATCTTCTCCAGCGCGCCGATCTCCTCCAGCGCCGGCGTCGTCGGGTGAGCGAGCGACTCGCCGATGTGCTCCCGGGGGAACTTGGCCTTGTCGAAGATCGCGACGCTCAAATTCGTGGTGCGGGCCAGCTGTGAGCCGAGCGTTGATCCGGCCGGACCCCCACCCATAATGATGACGTCGTAATAGGTGCCGATCTCGGTCATTGCATCCCCTTATTCGGAGGGTTTGGTGAGCGGGTCAGGCGAAGCCCGCCGAAAGCCACATTGCCATCGACCGGGCCCTGCGGAACCGAGGAGATTACCGAAGAGATTCGCTACGGTCTTATCGCGGGAAGTACGGCGATGCACTGTTGTCGCGTGGCTGACAACGATTTCAAGACTCTGCTCGCCTCCTCCGACGTACGACGATTCGTCCTGGCCGGCTTCGTCGGCCGGATGCAGATGTCCATGCTGGGCATCGCGACGATCCTGCTGGTGACCTCGGTCACCGACTCCTTCACCCTGGCCGGCGCGGTGGGCGCCACCATCCTGGTCTCGCAGGCGCTGGCGGCGCCCCGGATCGGCAGGCTGGGCGACCGCTACGGGCAGGGCAGGGTGCTGCGGCCCGTCGTGCTGCTGCACGCGCTCGGGCTGGTCGGCATCATGGTGGGCGTCGCCACCGGCACCACCTGGCTGCTGTTCGCGTCCGCGGTGTGCACGGGCGTGGCCTTCCCGCCGCTCGGCCCGATGGTCCGCTCCCGCTGGGCGGCCAGGGTCGGCGGAACGGACCAGCTCAAGACGGCCTTCTCGATCGAGGGCGCGATCGACGAGATCATCTACATCGTCGGGCCGGTGCTCGCGACCGTGATCGCCTCGTCCATCCACCCGGCCGCGGGCTTCGTCACCGGCCTGGTGCTGACCGTGGGCGGCGGGCTGGCGTTCGCCGCGATGCGGCGCACCGAGCCGCCGCTCACCGGCGCACGGGAGCGCGAGCCGTCCCTGCTGTGGATCCCCGCGCTGCGCCTGGTGCTGGTGTTCGCGCTCGCCCTGGGCATGGTGCTGGGCTCGGTGGAGATCGCCATGGTCGCGTTCGCCGAGGACATGGGCAGCACGGCCATGGCGGGGCCGCTGGTCGCCGCCCTGTCGGTCGGCAGCCTCGTCACCGGCCTGATGTACGGCTCCCGCCAGTGGCAGGCGTCGCTCGCCCAGCGGTTCCTCATCTGCTCGCTGTGCCTGGCCGCGGGACTGCTGCCGCTCACCGTCGTCACCGGGCTGCCCCTGATGGCCGTCGCCGCGTTCATCGCCGGCGCGGCCATCGCCCCGACCCTGATCGTCGTCTACGAGATCGTGGAGACGCTGGTGCCCACGGCCAGGAGCAGCGAGGGCTTCGGCTGGGTGCAGAGCGCCATGATGATCGGCCTCGCCGCCGGCGTGAGCGTGGCCGGTCAGGTCACCGACGCCCTCAACGGGCACTACGCCTTCCGGGTCACCGTCGCGGCGGGGGTCGTGGCCCTGCTGACGGCCCTGGTCTCCGGGCGGATCAAGCACGTCGCGCGACCGAAGGTGCATGAAGGACTTCGGTAATTCTCTCGGTGGAAAATCGCCGGAGTAGTGCGATGCTGAATTTGGAAGCGATGACTGTAAATGCGGCGACGCGAAGTAGGGACACGATGCGTGATATCGCGATAGTCGGCATGGGATGCCGTTTCCCTGGCGCAAAGGACCTGAACGAATATCTGGGAATCCTGCTCGGTGGCGAACGCCGATTTCATTCGGTGCCCGCGACGCGCTGGGAGCACGAGAGTTTCCACGACCCGGCAGATCGCCGGGCCGCCAGGAAGGCCTACACCGACCAGGTCTCCTATCTGGCGGACATCGACGAATTCGACGCCGCGTATTTCCGGATGCCGCCGCGGCGGGTGCGGACGATGGACCCGCAGCAGCGGCTGCTGCTCGACGTGGCCCGCGAGGCCATCCAGGACGCGGGCTGGGAGCGCCGGCCGTTCGACCGCGAGAACACCGGCGTCTACTTCGCGATGAGCACCGCCGACTTCATGTACCTCACCCCCGACCCGATGGACATGGAGCCCTGGTCGATCCCCGGTGAGCAGCTCAACATGGCGGCCACCAACGTCAGCCAGTTCTACGACCTCGGCGGGCCCAGTTTCACGATGGACTCCTCCTGCTCCTCCGGGCTGGTCGCCCTGCACGAGGCGGTCGTCGCGCTGCGCGCCGGGGTGTGCACCGAGGCACTGGTCGGCGGGGCCTACGTCAACCTCATCCCGCACAGCCTGATCGGTTTCTCCAAGGTGGGCGCGGTGTCGCCGACCGGCGTGTGCAGGCCGTTCGACCACCGCGCCGACGGCTTCGTGCTCGGCGAAGGGGTGGGCGTGGTGGTCCTGCGGCCGCTGGAGGCGGCGGTCGCCGCCGGGGACCGTGTCTACGCGGTGATCCGCGGCGTCGGCTGCTCCAACGACGGCACCACCGACGGGCCGATGACGCCCCGGTCGAAGGGGCAGCGCCTGTCGCTGCGCCGCGCCTACGCCGACGCCGGCGTGGACCCCGGTTCCGTCGGGTTCATCGAGGCCCACGGCACGGCCACCATGGTCGGCGACCGGGTCGAGCTGGAGTCGCTGCAGCGGGTCCGGCAGGAGTCGGGGAAGGCGCCCGACCCCGCGTACGTGGGCTCGGTGAAGGCGCTGATCGGCCACTCCCTCACCGCCTCCGGCATGGCGTCGCTGATCAAGACGACGCTCGCGCTGCACCACTCGGTGATCCCCAAGCAGCCGGAGACGGTGCCGGGCCCGGAGGCCGACCCGGCCGCGGCGGCCCTGCGGATCCCGGACGACAACGTCCCCTGGCCGCGGACCGGCTCCGCCGTACGCCGGGCCGGCATCAACTCCTTCGCGTTCGGCGGTACCAATGTCCACGTCGTGCTGGAGGAGGCCCCCGAGGCCACCCCGCTCCCCGACGAGCCGCGTCCCCAGCTGTTCCTGTTCTCCGCCGGTTCGGTCGAGCTGCTCGCCGGCCACGTCGAGCAGATCCTGGAACGGCTCGACGCCGACCCCGAGCTGTCCGCGGCGTCCGTCGCCGCCACCCTCGCCCGGCGTGAGCTGCTCAAGGCCCGGCTGGCGGTCGTCGCGGCGGGCCGGGAGGAACTGGCCGAGCTGCTGAAGGCGGCCGGCGCGGCGCTGCGGGAGGGCAGGACCGGCTCCCTCGGCGACGGCGTGTACGCGGCCGCGTCGCCGGTCGACGCCAAGAAACGCTCGGTGGCCTTCCTGTTCCCCGGTCAGGGGAGTCAGCGGCCGCACCTCCTGGCCGACCTGTACGAACGCTACGACGGGTTCCGCGCGACGGCAGACGCCCTCGACGCGGTGGTCCGGAACGACTTCGGCATCGACGTCCTGGACAGCGTCTACGGCGCGGACGCCGCCACCGACGCGGGGCTGATGCGGATGAAGGGCACCGACGTCTGCCAGCCCCTGCTCGGGGTGCTCGGCCTCGCCGCCGCCCGGTTCGCCCGCTCCTGCGGGATCACGCCGTCGGTGACCCTCGGGCACAGCGTCGGGGAGTTCCCCGCGGCGGCCGCGGCCGGGGCGATGGACGAGGCGGAGGCGGTCCGCGTGATGGGCGGGCGCGGCGCCGTGATGCGGCGGGCCGAGAACGGCGAAGGCGGCGGGATGCTCGTCGTCCAGGCCGACGCCGCGGCGGTCGCCGAGCTGTCCGCCGGGATCGACGGGGTGTGGCCCGCCTGCTTCAACCACCCGCGGCAGACCGTCGTCGCCGGCGCGCCGGACAGCCTGGCCGTACTGGCGGAGAGGTGCGCGGCGGCGCGGGTCAGCGCCCAGCCGCTGGCCGTGTCGAACGCCTTCCACACCCCGCTGCTCGAAGCGGTCCGCGCCGACGTACGGCAGGACCTCGACCTCCGGCGGATCGCCGAACCCGCCGACGCCGCCTTCGTGTCGTGTGTCAGCGGGGCGCACACGTCGGACCCGGCGGCGCTGCGCGACCTGTGGGAGGGGCACGCCTCCTCCCCGGTCCGGTTCGCCGACGCCACGCTGGCCGCCTACGAACTGGGCGCCCGGATCTTCGTCCAGGTCAACGGGGGCCGGTCGCTGCTGGCGATGACCCGCCGCACCCTGGGCGACCAGGACGACTGCCACTTCGTCGCGCTGTCCGGCGACACTCCCGACGACGCCCGCTCCTTCCTGGCCGGGCTCGGCCAGCTCGCGGTCCTCGGCCTGCCGGTGACGCCCCCCGACGGCGATGACCTGCCGGTCGTGAGCCTGCCGCCGTCGCCGCTGCTGCGCAGGATCCACGCCCTTCCCCCCTTCCCGATGCCCGCCGCCAAGCAGGGGTCCGCCCCCGCGCCGGCCGTACGGCAGGACGCCGCGGCCGTGCCGGTCGCGGCGGGGTCACCACCACAACCGTCCACAGCGGAGGAGATTCACGTGAGCGAGATGGTCAGCCTTTTCCGTGAACAGGTCGCGCTGCTGCGTGCGGCCGGGGCCGGTGGGGCCCTGGCGACGGCGCCCGCGGCTCCGCCGGTCACGGTCGCCGAGATCGTGCCCCAGGCGCTGCCTGCCGCCGCTCCCCAGCCGGCCGCGGCCCCCCGGCCCTCCGCCGAGGCCGGCGCGGTCAGGACTCGGGTGCACGAGCAGATCGCCAGGATCGGCGCGTTCCCGATCGAGCAGCTCGCCGGCCGGACTCGGATGGTGGAGGAGCTCGGGTTCGACTCGCTGATGCTCACCGAGCTGCGCGTCTCGCTCCAGACGGTCTGGCCCGCGCTGGCCGGCGGCCTCCCGGGGCTGCCGAAGCGGCCGACGATCGACGAGTTCGTCGCCGCCGTGGCCGCGACGGCCGGGTTGCCCGTGGAGGCCCCCGCTCCCGTCCTGGTCCCCGAGGCCGCGGTCTCCGGGCAGCGGGTCGCGATGGAGACCGGCATCGAGGGCTGGTCCGACGTCGTGGAGCACCGGGAGTTCATGAAGGGGATCGGCCGCAACCCGTACTTCATCGACCACCAGGCCAACATCAAGTCGACGACCCTGGTGGACGGCCAGGAGCTGATCAGCTTCTCCAGCTACAACTACCTGGGCCTGTCCGGGCACCCGCGGGTCAACGAGGCGGTCCGGGTGGCCGTCGAACGGTACGGCACGTCGGTCTCGGCCAGCCGCTTCCTGTCCGGCAACCGCCCGATCCACACCGAGCTCGAAGCCGAGCTGGCCACGCTGCTCGGCACCGAGGACTCGGTGGTCATGGTCAGCGGCCACGCCACGAACGTCTCCGTCATCGGGCACATCGTCGGGCCCGGCGACCTCATCGTCCACGACGAGCTGTCGCACGACAGCATCCTGCAGGGCTGCCACCTGTCCGGTGCGACCCGCCGGCCCTTCGCGCACAACGACCCGGCCGCGCTGGAGGACGTGCTCAAACGCAACCGCCACCTGCACCGCAGGGCGCTCGTCGTCATCGAGGGCGTCTACAGCATGGACGGCGACATCGCCGACCTGCCGGCGATCCTGGACATCAAGGACAAGTACGGGGCGGTCCTGCTCATCGACGAGGCGCACAGCCTCGGCACGGTCGGCAAGTCGGGCGGTGGCGTCGGCGACTACTTCGGCATCGACCGCTCCCGGGTCGAGCTGTGGTCGGGCACCCTGTCCAAGGCCGGGGCGAGCTGCGGCGGCTACATCGCCGGCTCCCGTGACGTCGTCGACTACATGAAGTACACCGTCCCCGGTTTCGTCTACAGCGTGGGGATGACCCCGGCCAACGCCGCCGCCGCGCTCGCCGCCCTCCAGGTGATGCGGGACGAACCGGAGCGCCTGGAGCGCCTGCGCGCCAACTCCGAGCTGTTCCTCCGACTGGCCAAGGAGGCGGGCGTCGACACCGGCGTGAGCACCGACTCGCCGGTCATCCCCTGCATCGTCGGCGACAACCAGCAGTGTCTGACGCTGGCGAACCGGCTCTTCGACAGGGGAGTCAGCGCCAACCCCATCCTCTATCCCGCTGTCCCCGAGGAACTGGTCAGACTCCGGTTCTTCGTCACCTCCGAGCACACCTCGCACCAGATCGAACACACCGTCAGCGTCCTCGCCGAGGAACTGAAGAGGTTGTCGAGTTGATTACGCCGACCGTCCGCTCGAAACGAATGGATGAGACATTGGACTGGGCCACCGGAAAAATTGTGACTCCCACCGCTACCTACACCTCGATCGAGATCGAGGAACTGGCGCTCGGCATGGCCGCGATCCTGAGCGAGCGCTCGGTGACCGCGGGCAAACGAGTGATGATCAGCGCGGACAACTCCGCGGAGTACGTCGCCGCTCTTCTTGCCCTGATGCACCTGGACACGTCGATCGTGCTGGTGGATCACCGGGAGACGACCGCCGAACGACGACGGATGAGCACGATCTCCGACACCTGCCTGCTGATCACCGACAGCGTCGACCTCACCGGCTTCATCGGCGACGCGGACACCCTCGGCATCCACACCCTGGCCGAGGAGGCGCGGTCCCGTACGCCGGGCTCCGAGTTCCTCAGCCTCTCCGCGTGGCACGGTCGCGCCGACGCCTTGATCACCTGGTCCTCGGGCTCGACGGGCCTGGCCAAGGGCGTCGTGCGCTCGGGCCGGTCGTTCCTCAACGACCTGCAGCGCACCAGGGAGCGGATGGGCTACCGGCCCGAGGACGTGCTGCTGCCCCTGCTCCCGTTCTCCCACTTCTACGGCCTGACGCTGGCGATCCTGCAGTGGACCGTCGGCTGCTCCCTGGTGATCGCCCCGCGTGAACGTCTCGACCTGGCCGTACGGCTGGCCGCGGTCGCCGGCGTGACCGTCATCGACGCCACTCCCTCGACGTACCACAGCCTGCACAGCCTGGCCCAGCGTAGGCCCGGCACCGTGCGTGAGCTGAACGCGGTGCGGATGTTCTGCAGCGGCGGGGCGCCGCTGCCGGCGGCGCTGGCCGAGCGGTTCGAGCGCATGTTCGGCCTGCCCGTGCTCGACGGCTACGGCAGCAACGAGGCCGGCAACATCGCCCTGGCCAACCCCGCCAACCCGGTCGCCTGCGGCCGTCCGCTCACCGACGTGGACGTCCGCATCCTCGACCAGGACGGAACCCCGGTGGCTCCCGGCAAGGTCGGTGAGATCTTCGTGTCGTCGCCGAGCCTGATGGAGGGATATCTCGACGCCGACGGGACCATCCTGCCGATCGACACCGACCTGTACCCGACCGACGACCTCGGCTGCTGGACGCCGGACGGCAACCTCGTGGTGATGGGCCGCAAGTACGCCGTGCACCGGATGGGACACAACCTCTACCCCGAGGCCATCCAGCGCAAGGCCGAGTTCTGCGGCCGCCCGGTGCGGGTGGTGGCGGTCGACGACGACCGCCAGGGCTGCCAGCTCGTCTTCTTCGTGGAGGACGTGAACGAGGCGTCCGCGACGCACTGGCGCACCGCCATCTGCTCGCTGCTGCCGTCGTACGAGCACCCCAACAAGGTGGTCGTCCTGCCCCTGCTGCCGGTGAACGGTACCGGCAAGTCCGACATCAGGCGGCTTCGGCAGCTCGCCAAGGACGCCCTCTACCGGCCGGCCCGGCTGCGTCCGGACCACCCCGAACCGGGACCGGCGGTCAGCCCGTCGCCGGAGGACCTGGAGCGGGTGCCCTTCCCCGAGCGGATCGCCGGACTGCGCAGGCTGGCCGACTACCTGCACACCGACGCCGGTGCCGTCGTCGACATCCTCACCGAGATCTCCGACTACAAGTCGGTGGAGATGGAGGTCGAGGGGGCGCTGCACACGCTCGCCGGCGCGGTCGAGGAGGTCATCAGGAACGGGCCGCCGAAGAAGGACAGCCTGGCGGTCTTCATGTCCTCCAACGTGCTGCTCAACTCCTACGTGCTGTACCTGATGGTGCCCTCGCTGTACGTCGAGCACATCGTCGTCCGGCCCTCCACCCAGGTCGCGGAGCAGACCTGGCGGCTGCACGAGCTGCTGGCGCCGGTGCACGGCCTCCCGATCGAGATGACGTCGCTGAGCCAGCGCAAGTTCCGCGAGGGACCCGTCGCCGAGGCGGACGTCGTGGTCTTCACCGGTACCTACCAGAACGCGGAGATCATCCGCGCCGACCTGTCGCCCCACCAGATCTTCCTGCTCTTCGGCCAGGGCGCCAACCCGTTCATCGTGGCCCCCGGGGCCGACATCGACCTGGCCTCCGAGGACGCCATCCGGATCCGGATGCTCAACTCCGGCCAGGACTGCTTCGGCCCCGACGTCTTCTTCATCCACGAGCCCGACGCGCCCCGGTTCGTCGAGGCCCTCCTGAAGCGCCTGTCCGCGCTGACCTTCGGCGAGTACGACGACCCGGAGGCCGACTACGGGCCGATGTGCTACCCGAGCGCGGTCGTCGCCGCGGCCGAGTTCCTCCAGGACAACGACCGTCACATCATCTACGGCGGGCAGATCGACTTCCGCACCCGGCAGATCCAGCCCACCGTGCTGCTGCGCTCGATGAAGGGCGAGATGGCGCTCAGCGAACTGTTCTCCCCCGTCTTCAATCTCGTCACCTACACCGACCTGGCGCAGGTGTACGAGCGGCTCGCGACGGGCTACTACCAGGACAGGGCGATGGGCGCGATGGTGTACGGCGACGCTCCCGAGCTCGTCGAGCACCTCAGCAAGCGGCACATGGTGGCCGTCGACGAGACCCTGCTGGACATCGACGACGGCAACCAGGCGTTCGGCGGCTGCGGGATCATGGCCAACTACGTCAGCTTCCAGAAGAAGCGGGTCGCCAAGCCGCTGCTCATCTCCCAGGTCGTCGCCGAGTTCGTAGAGGACATGGCCGAGGCGAATGCGGGGAGCCGATGAACCCCACCGACACCGCGACCAAGACCGATGGCCGGTACCCCAGCGCGTGGCACGCGGCCGTCGACTTCTTCCAGGTGAGCGGTATCGAGACCGTCTTCGGACTGCCCGACGACGACCTCGTCCCGCTCAAGGCACTCGAACCCACTGACATCAACATGGTGCTCTGCCGTGACCAGCGCGCCGCGGCCTTCATGGCCGCGGGGCACGCGCTGCGGTCGGGCCGTACGGCGGTGTGCGTGATCGGCAAGGGGCCCGCGGTGGCCAACGTCGTGGGCGGTCTGGTCGAGGCGCGCTGCTCGGGCGCGCCGATGGTCGTGCTCGCCTCCGGGACCGCCGCCGGCGCCCGCGGCTCCGGGTCGTTCCAGGAGCTCGACCAGATGGCGATGATGTCGCCGGTGGTCAAGTGGGCGCACCGGGTCGATCACCCGGACCGTGTGGTGCCCGCCATCGAGCGTGCCTTCCTGGTCGCCGCCAACGGCGCGCCGGGACCGGTCTACCTGGAGTTCCCCGCCGACCTGATCGATCTGGAGGTGGTCCGCGACCGTCCCTGGCGGCCGGCGCGGGCGCACCGCCCCACGCCGGACGCCCCGTCGCTGGCGGCCTCGCTGGCCGCCCTGCGGACGAGCCGCCGACCGATGCTGGTGGTCGGCGGGGGGATGCGGCACCGCAACGAGGACGGCCAGGTGGAACAGCTCGCCGACCGGCTCGGTGCGGGGATCTTCGTCACCGCCACCGGTCGCGGCAGCGTCGACGAGGACCATCCGCTGTTCTGCGGGCTCTCCGGTCTGTACGCCCCGGAGGAGACGCACCCGCTGTGGGCCGAGACTGACCTGGTGGTGGCCCTCGGCAGCCGGCTGGAGGAGACGGCCACCTACGGCGGCGGCTTCGTCGGGCACGGCGTCCAGGTGGTGCAGGTGAACGTGGAGCCGGTCGAGGTGTCGGCCGAGTGGGGCGGGCCGGTGGTCGTCGGCGACGGCGCCGCGGCCGTGTCCGCCTGGCTCGACGGCCTCGGCGAGGAGTACGGCGGGGCCGACCCGGAGTGGACCGCCTCCGTGCGGGCCGCCCGCCGGGAAGCGGCCGAGCGCGTGGCCGCCGAGCGGCGGCGGGTCGCCGAACTGCCCGGCATCCACGTCGCCGACGTCCTGCGCGTCCTCGACGAGGTGCTCCCGCCCGAGCGGATCCTGGTGCAGGAGAACGGCCTCGCGGACATGTGGTCCTACTTCTATCCCTTCTGGAGCTGCGGCGCGGCGGCCGACTCGATCGTGCCGTCGGAGCAGACGAGTCTCGGTTTCGGCGCGGTGGCCGCGGCGGGCGTCAAGCTCGCCGCTCCGGACCACGCGGTGGCCGCGTTCGTCGGCGACGGCGCCTTCGGAAAGCTCGGCGCCGACCTCGACGTCCTGGTCGAGTCGGGGATCGGGGTGCTCTTCCTGGTGCTGGACAACGGTGGCTACGGCTGGCTGCAGGCCCAGCTCGACGCCCAGCGCGAAAAGGCGGGCGCGGGCCACTCCCGGTTCCGGTTCGCGGGCGACGTCGCGATGACGGACCCGGTGACGGGCGACACCCGTTTCGGACCGCACCACGCGGTCGTGGACGACAAGACGCGGCTGGAGAAGGAGCTCCGGCTGGCGGCGGAGGAATGTGCGGCAGGCCGCGTGGCGGTCGTCAGGATTCCGGTGCGGCTCGACGACGTGCCGGCCGATCTCACGGAGATGGAGGGACAGCACTCATGAGAACCTACGGGCAACGGCGGGTCGTCATCACGGGACAGGGCGTGGTCACGCCGGTCGGGCTGAGCGTCCAGAGCTTCTGGGAGGCCCTGCTCGCGGGCCGGAGCGGCGTGGGACCGATCACCTCCTTCGACACCAGCGAGCTGCCGGTCAAGATCGCCGGCGAGGTGACCGGGTTCGACCCCCTGGAGTACATGGCCAGGACGGTGAGCCGCCGGATCGACAAGTACGCCCAGTTCGCCGTCGCGGCGGCGATGCAGGCGATGGAGGACTCCAAGCTCGTCATCGACGACGCCAACACCCACCGGGTCGGCATCCTGATCGGCTCCGGCTACGGTCCCACCGCGCTGGTCCAGTCGGGCACGCTGACGCTGGACGGCAAGGGACACCGCGGCCTCGCGCCGTGGCTCTCCGCGGCCACCTCGATCGACTGCGCCGCGGGCGAGATCGCCCTGAAGCTCGGCGCGACCGGCCCCTCCGGCGCGGTGAGCACGGCGTGCGCGTCAGGCACCTCCGCGGTGGGCGAGGCGATGCGGATGATCCAGCGCGGTGACGTGGACGCGGTCATCGCCGGCGGCGCCGACAACTCCATCACCTCCTTCGACATCGGCTCGACCGCGATGTCCAGGGCGCTCTCCCGCCGCAACGACGACCCCCAGCGGGCCAGTCGTCCCTTCGACAAGGAGCGGGACGGGTTCGTGATGGCCGCCGGGGCGGGGGCCCTGGTGCTTGAGGACGCCCGCTCCGCCGAGCGCCGCGGCGCCCCGATCCTCGCCGAGGTCGTCGGGTACGGCGCGACCAGCGACGCCTACCACCCGACCGCGCCGCACCCGGAGGGGCTCGGCGCCCGCCGGGCCATGCAGCTCGCGCTGGACGACGCCAGCGTGGCCGCCTCCGACATCGACCACATCAACGCGCACGGCACCAGCACCGTGCTCAACGACCGGACCGAGGCCGCCGCCATCCGCAGGGTGTTCGGCGACCACGCTCCCAACATCCCGATCAGCGGCGTGAAGTCGATGACCGGGCACATGATCGGCGCGGCCGGCGCGGTGGAGCTCATCGCGACGGTGCAGGCACTGCTCACCGGATGGGTGCCGCCGACCATCAACTGCGACGACCCCGAGGACACCGGGCTGAACTTCGTTCCGCACCGGCCGCAGGAACACGACGTCAAGGTGGCGATGAGCAACTCGTTCGGCTTCGCCGGGCACAACGCCACCCTCGTCGTGCGGCGCTACGAGCCGTAACCGACCCACCAGATCAGACCGACCCACCAGATCAGACCGACCCACCAGATCAGACCGACCCACCAGATCAGACCGACCCATCCGATCAGCCGACCCATCCGATCAGACCAACCGATCGAACAACCCACTGGATCGAACACCCCGCACGACCGAACAACCCGCACGATCGCACGACCGAAGAACCCGAACAAAATCAACGAAAAACCACGAAACACCACGAAAGAGGAACACGACATGAGCAACGAGCGGATTCTCGCGGAGCTGGCCGAGATCGTCAACGAGGTCGTCGGACTGTCCGCCAACGAGGTGCAGCCCGACCGCCACCTGCGCGACGACCTGGACATCGACTCCCTCTCCATGGTCGAGATCATGGTCGCCATCGAGGAGAAGTTCGGCGTGGCGACCCCCGACGAGCTGGCTGCCGAGCTGGAGACCGTCGCCGCGGTCATCGCCCACATCGAGAGCAACAGCCCGGTAGGCGTGGCCTGAACCGGGTGAGTGGCGGGGACGGCCTACCTGTGGCCGTCCCCGCTCCCCGGTCCCCCCCATCACATCAAGGAGGTTGCGCACGTGAGCAGCACGGTTGACCACGAGAGGTCGGCGGCCCTGTTCCGGGAACTTGAGCCGGTCGTCGCCGAGAACATGAATCGCCACCTCGCGGTGGTGCGGGACTGGAATCCACATGACTACGTGCCGTGGAGCGAGGGCCGCAACTACAAGCTGCTCGGCGGCGCCGACTGGGAACCCGACGACTCCAAGATCGATCCGGCGGCCCGGGCCTCGTTGATCGTGAACTTGCTGACTGAGGACAATCTGCCCGCCTACCACCAGAATCTCGTCACCGCCCTCGGCACCGGCGGCGCCTGGGGCGAGTGGGTCTACCGCTGGACGGCCGAGGAGGCCAGGCACGCGATCACGTTGCGCGACTATCTGGTGGTGACCCGCGCCGTCGATCCGGTCGACCTGGAGCAGCGCCGCATGCAGTTCGTCGCGTCCGGTGGCGCCGGCGAGCCCACGGAGCTGTTGCCCAACGTGGTCTACACCGCCTTCCAGGAGCTGGCCACCCGCCTCTCGCACCGCAACACCGGCACGGCCACCGGCTGCGCCATCGGCGAGCAGCTCCTGGCCAGGATCGCCGCGGACGAGAACCTGCACATGCTCTTCTACCGGAATCTCGTCGCTTCGGCGCTGGAACTGGCGCCCGACGAGACGATGGAGGCGATCAGGGACGTCGTCATGAACTTCGAGATGCCCGGTGTGGGCCAGCCAGGCTTCCGGCGTTTCGCCGCGATGATCGCCAACGCGGGGATCTACGACCTGCGGCTGCACCACGACAAGGTCATCATGCCCATCCTGCGGCACTGGCGCATCTTTGAACGCGAGGACTTCTCCGGCAGAGGCGACCAGGCCCGCTCGGAACTCGCCGCCTTCCTGCACCGCCTCGACACCCTGGCCGGCCGCTTCACCGAACGCCGTGCCGAACGCAATGCCGCAGTGGCCGTGTAGCGCCCGGCGAGGCGCCGCCCTTACGGCGGCGCTTCGCTTCAGGCCGGACAGGCCCGCACGACGTCGTGCCGACGCCGGAACCGCCGCCCTGAGGGGCGGCGTTTCCTTTGCCGGTGTGCGGTGCCGCCGGGTGAGCGCACCGTTCAGCCCGTTCCGGGCGGTCGGTCTGCCGAGGTGCCGGGTGAGCGCGCCGCTCAGGCCGTCCGGTCTCGGTGGCGTGCGGTGGCGGCGAGCGCGCCGCTCGGGCCGTCCGGGGCCATGGGCCTGCCGGGGTGCCGGGTGAGTGCACCGTTCAGCCCGTCCGGGGCCGTCGGTCTGCCGAGGTGCCGGGTTAGTGCGCCGCTCGGCCGTCCGGGGGCCGTCGGTCCGGGGCCGTTGGTCTGCTGGGGTGCCGGGTGAGTGCACCGTTCAGCCCGTCCGGGGCCGTCGGTCTGCCGAGGTGCCGGGTTAGTGCGCCGCTCGGCCGTCCGGGGGCCGTCGGTCCGGGGCCGTTGGTCTGCTGGGGTGCCAGGTGAGAGTGCGCCGCTCGGGCCGTCCCGTGCGGCGCCGGTGAGCGCGCTGCTCAGGGCGGCGGGTGGTGTATCGGGCTGACGGCGAAAAGCGCCGCCCTGGTGGGCGGCGCTTCGCTTCGGCCGAGGTCGGTTCGGGATGCGGGTCGTGCCGGGCCGGCGGCGGGAGCACGGGCCAAGGTCAGCTCGCCTTGACGAGTGCCACCCGGCTGGAGACGTTCAGCTTCCGGTAGATGTTGGTCAGGTGGAGTTCGACGGTGCGCTGGGAGACGAACAGGATCTGTGCGATCTCCCGGTTCTTCCTGCCCTCGACCACCAGCTGGGCCACCCGCCGCTCGGCGGGGGTGAGGGCGGCCCATCCGGTCTGCGCGCGCCGCCGGGGCCGCGCGCCGTACCTCACCAGTTCGGCGAGGGCGTGGTCGGCGAGGGCGGTTCCGCCGCAGCGCTGGGCGAGGTCCAGGCCGCGGCGCAGCATGTCGCGGGCCTCGCTCTCCTGGTTGTCCTCCGCCAGCGCGGTGCCCAGATCGACGACCGCGCGGCCGAGATCCAGTGCGGCGGGCGACCTCTCCAGGACCTGTACGGCCTCGCGGAGCATCGTCAGCCGCTTGCCCGAATCGGTGGTGAGCAGGGCGAGCGCTCTGAGGCTGACGCCGAGGGACCGGCCGGCGAGCCAGCTGCGCGCGGCGATGACCTCCTCGCGCGCGAGCGCCCGTGCCCTGGGGCGTTCGCCGAGCCGGTCGAAGGCGAGTGCCGCGTCCGACCGCCAGGTGCTCACCGACGGGTTGGTCACCCCCCAGCGCGCCAGGCGCTCGCCGCACGCGAGCAGGTCCTCGATGCCGGCCCGGATGTCGCCGCACGCGATCCGCAGCCGGCCGCGGCTGTGCAGCAGGTGGTTGTGCCGCCAGGTGACGGGCAGTTCGTGGGGGAGCCCGGCCTGGCGGAGCATCTCGGCCGCCTCCTCGTGCTCGCCCCGTTCCAGCATGACGTCGACCAGCACGGCGAGATGGTGCAGCAGCACGGGTTCTGGGAGATCGTCCGCCACGGCCGCGGTGGCGGCCCATGCGGCTACCTCGGCCTGCGCGACGTCTCCCCGTCGTAACGCGACGTGCGACCGCAGCGCCGCCAACTCGGGAACCTGTACGGCGGGCAGGTGCTGCTCGGCGTCGAGCAGTTGCCGCTCCACCGCGTCGAGACGGTCGGCGTACACCATGGGCAGCAGGGCGAAACCGATCACCAGGGAGCCCGCGCCGGTCAGCCGCCCGGTCGCCAGGGCCGCCTCCGCCTCCCCGGCCGACCGCTCCAGGTTCTCGCCCTTCCAGGCCAGCCCGGTCGCCAGGGCCGCCCGCGTCCCGCTGTCGCATTCGATGTGCGTGGAGCCCCGGCTCGGCTGCTCCCACGCGAAACCCTCTGAGGACCCGCCGCGGAGCATGCTCAGCATCCGCCGGTACCCTCTCAGCCGTCGCCCCAGCCCCGGATCTCGCTCGTGGAGCAACCCGACGTGCTCGTCGAGCACGCCGATCGCGCCGTCGAGGTCGCCCAGCGCGGCGGTGGCGAGGGCGAGGTGCTGCCCGATGACGGCGTGCTCGGCGGAGGTCCTGACCCCGGTGCTGGCGTGCCGCAGATGCTTGATCGACGCCCGCGCGTCGTAGCCGCCGAGGGCGACGCCGAGTTGCAGGGTCAGTTTCGCGCGATGGGCGGGGGACAACGAGCCCTGGATGGCCCGTTGCAGGCAGGCGGTGGACTGTTCGAGGTCGCCCATCGACGCCAGCCGTACGGCCACGTCGCAGAGCAGGTCGGTGATCTCCGGGTCGGTGGTGGAACCGGCCGCGAGGAGGTGCCGGCCGAGGAGCGCGGCGTCGGCGTCCCGGGCGGCCAGCACCTTCGCGGCGGCCAGGTGGCGGGTGCTCCGTTCCGCGGTGCGCATGCACCGGTACAGGGTGGTCCGCACGATGGGATGGACGAACGCGACGGTTCCTCCGGCGCGCAGCAGCCCCAGTTCGGTGAGCGACTGGATGGTGTCGTCGCACGTCGACCCCTCGAACCCGCACAGCTCCCGCACGACGGAGGGCCGGGCGGTGCCGCCGAGGACGGCGAGGACCTTGGCGACGTCCAGCGCCTGGGCCGAGTGGCGGGCGAGCCTGTCGGAGATGTACCGCGCGATGCGCGGCGGGGCCAGACCGGCCAGCAGCCCGGTGGACTCGTCGTCCGCGGCGATGCCCTCGGCGTTGAGCAGCCGGGCCAGATCCCAGGTGAAACGCGGGTTCCCGCCGGTCAGCCGCAGGCACAGGGCCGCGAACTGAGGGCTGACCGGAGTCTCCCGGTTGGTCGCGAGGACCTGCTCGACGTCCTCCTGCCCGAACGGGTTCAGGTGGATCTCGGTGAGGTTGAGCGTGTTGCGCAGATCGTCGTACGGCTCGCGGGCGGCGGGCCGTTCGCCGGTGGACACGGAGGCCACCAGCAGGAGCGGGAGCCCGGACAGTCCGCGGGCCAGGTGGGCCAGCCAGCTCAGCGACGGCTCGTCGATCCGCTGCACGTCGTCCACCACGAGCACCAGCGGTCCTTCGGCGGTGAGGTGGTGGACCCGGGCGTCGAGTTCGGCGAACTGGTCGTCCAGTCCGGGGTCGGGGCCGAAGCCGAGTCCAAGGTCGGGGCCGGAGGAGAGGGTGGGGACGGCGGGCGGCACGCCGAGAAGTTCTCTCGCGCAGCCGAGGATCCGCTGCGGGCGCCGATGGCCCCCGGAGGTGTAGAGGACGCGGAGCTCACGCTGTCGCGCGGTCTCCACCACATAGTCGAGCAGGGCGGTCTTCCCCGCCCCCGCTCCGCCTTCTATGATCACTACGGCGGAGCGGTTCTCCGCGACACCGTCTATGAGCCCCTCAATGATCTCGGTTTCCCGGCTGCGGCCGAACAATGGATGGTTTTCGTGCACGTCATCCCCATCTCATCGGGTGAAATAGCTGCACCTGCCGTCAGTATCGTGATGAGCGGTAGCAGCTGACTCGAAGCGGGTTCAGCGTGACACGACGCGACCGGGCGGCCCTCCGGCAGCCGGATGGAGGGCCGTGACGCGGTCAGCGGCAGGATGCGCTCCCCCGGGACCGGCAGCCGGGTGCCGGGGCCGTGAGGTCACTCCCCGTTCCGGGGCCGGTCGCGGAGCCGGACCGGCCGCGGTGTCGGGGCCGTGAGGTCACTCCCCGTTCCGGGGCCGGTCGCGCAGCCGGGCCAGCCGGTTGCGGACGCCGTCGAAGTGGGCGCAGACCGCGGTGACGGCGGCCTCCCGATCTCCCGCCGCGACGGCGGTGTAGATGTCGCGGTGTCTGCGGGCCACGTCGGCGGCCGGCTCGTCCGGTGTGCCCAAACTGTCGCGCAGTTGGAAGTAGACGTCCCAGAACGCTCCCAGTAACTGGCTGACCAGGGGGTTCTCCAGCGGACGGTAGAGCAGGTCGTGGAAGAGCCGGTCGGTGTCCGGGGAGACCTCGCCCACCAGCGCCTCGGCCTCCATCCGGGTCAGGACCTCGGCGACGGGGGTCAGGTCGACCTCGTCCAGCTCGATCAGCCGCTGGACCAGGCCGCTCTCCAGGATCTCGCGGATCTCGATCAGGTAGCCGAGGTCGTTGCGGCCGTCCTGGAGGGTGATCCGGCTGTGGAAGGCCAACTCGTCGACGAGACCGGTCAGGGACATCGTGCCGACGAACATCCCGAAACCGTGGCGGATGTCCACGATGCCGACGGCCTGGAGGGCTTTGAGCGCCTCGCGGACCGAGTTGCGGCTGATCCCGAGGTCCTCCATCAGTTCCGTCTCGGTGGGCAGGGGGTCGCCTGCCACCAGCCTTCGTCGAAGGATCATCTCCTTGACGGCCTCCTGGGCCTCGACCGCACGGCTGAGCCGTCCGCGCAGCGGGCGTGGGGCAGTAGTCATCCGGTAATCCCATCGGATCGAGAAGGCAAAGACGAAACAATCCGGCAACATCCTGTTGACCTGGATCACAGTCTCCCTTTACCGTCCAACACTAACGCACAACATGGGACATGGGACGTCCTATGTTCAGAGGAGGCACAGTGAGCGCCCCGTCATCTCGGCCGGTCTTCAGCCGTCGCGACTTCCTGCGCTACAGCGGGGCGACCGGTGCGGCCGCGGTCATCGCGTCCACCCTCGCGGCCTGCTCGGGAGGCCCCGCCTCGACCGGCTCGGTCGGCGCCGGTACGGACAAGGACCTGATCACCGCCGTCATCGGATACGGAAACGACGGCAGCTGGGATCCCACGCAGACCGCCTCCGCCTTCGGGATGGCCGGCATCCAGCACATCTACGAGGGGCTGCTGGACACCGACCCGATCACCCGCGAGCCGTACCCGGCCCTGGCCACCGCGCTGCCCGCCGACGTCGAGGCCACCACCTGGAAGTTCACCCTCCGGGAGGGCGCCAAGTGGCACGACGGCAAGCCGGTGACGGCCGACGACGTGGTCTTCACGTTCCAGCGGGTGCTCGACCCCGAGGCGAACGTGCTGGTCGGCTCGTTCTTCAAGTCCTGGCTCAAGGAGGTCAAGAAGATCGACGACCGCAACGTCGAACTGGTCTTCAAGTTCCCCTTCCCCGACGCGGCCCCCCGGCTGTCGATCGCCAAGATCATGCCGAAGCACGTCTTCGAGGCCCCCGGCGCCTGGGACGCGGCCAAGGGCGGCAAGACCTGCGGCTCCGGGCCGTACAAGATGACCTCGCACCAGCCCAAGTCGAACACCACCTTCGAGGCGTTCGCCGACTACAACGGCCCCCGGCCGGCCACCGTGAAGAAGATGAACTGGCTGACCATCGTGGACGCCTCCGCCCGGGTCGCGAAGATCTCCGGCGGCGGGGCCGAGGCGCAGATCGCGGACAACGTCCCGTACGCCAACATCGACCAGCTCACCAAGTCGGGGCTGACCGTCGAGGGCGGCAAGGGCATGAACCACATGTTCCTGATGTTCAACACGGCCACCAAGCCCTTCGACGACGTCCGTGTACGGCAGGCGCTGCACTACGCCATCGACAAGCAGAAGATGATCGAGGTGGCGCTCAAGGGCCACGGCACGGCGTCCAGTTCCTTCCTCAACGAGGAGAACGCGGCCTACGCCAAGGCGTCCACGGTCTACGACTACGACCCGGACAAGGCCAAGGCGCTGCTGAAGGAGGCCGGGGTCGAGAACCTCACGGTCAACCTGATGTCGGTCAACGTGAGCTGGATCGTCGACTGCCTGCCCACCATCGCGGCCTCCTGGGAGGCGGTGGGCATCAAGACCACCCTGGAGCCGCAGGAGACCACGGCCGTGTTCACCAAGATGGACCAGTTCCAGGACTACCAGGTGGTCGCGGCGGCCTCGAACCCCAACCAGTTCGGGCTCGACGCCGACCTGATCATGCGTTACAACTACGTCGCCGAGGGCCTGTGGATGCAGTACAGCAAGTGGGACAAGAGCGCCGACGCCAAGGCCCTGTTCACGCTGATGGACAAGGCCACCGAGGAGCTGGACCCGAAGAAGAAGCTGCAGCTGACCCACGAGTACCTTGACGTGATCGCCGAGAAGGCGGTGCTCTACCCGGTGGTGCACACCGAGCTGATGACCGCCTGGGATCCGAAGAAGGTGTCCGGGCTCAAGGCCCAGGCGTACCCGGGGATCAACGTGCTGCAGGCCAAGCGCGTCTGACCATGGCCGTCATCGTCAGAATGCTGGTCCGCCGGCTGCTCATCCTCGTCCCGTTGCTGCTGGGCGTCATCCTGTTCGTGTTCATCGTCATGCGGTTCTCGAACAACAAGCCGGAGTACGCCTACTTCCAGGGCGCCAATCCGAGCCCGGCGCAGATCCACCAGTTCCAGCTGGAGAACGGCCTGCTGGATCCGCTGCCGGTGCGTTACCTGCGCTTCGTCGGCGACCTGTTCCAGGGGGACATGGGCACCAGCGTGCTCACCAAGGCGCCGGTGCTGGACTCGGTGCTCACCGCGCTGCCGCTGACCTTCCAGCTCACCCTGCTGGGGCTGGCGATCGGGATCGTCCTCGCGCTGCTCTTCGGCGTCACGGCGGCGATCTTCCGGGACCGCTGGCCCGACCAGCTGATCCGGGTGGTCTCGCTGGTCGGGGTGGCGGCCCCGTCGTTCTGGCTGGCCCTGCTGATGATTCAGTGGCTCGCGGTGGGGGAGGGGCTCTTCCCCACCGGCGGCTACATCAACCCGGCCGACTCCTTCCTCGGCTGGCTGCGGTCGATGACGCTCCCCGCGCTGTCGCTGTCCCTCCCGATCGCGGCCCAGCTCATCCGGATCATCCGCACGTCGATGGTCGAAGAACTGGACCGCGACTACGTGCGGACCGCGATCGGCAGCGGCCTGCCGCCGATCGTGGTGGTCGGGCGCAACGTGCTGCGCAACGCGCTGATCAACCCGCTCACGGTGCTGGGCCTGCGGGTCGGCTACCTGATCGGCGGCGCGGTGGTCATCGAGCAGATCTACTCCCTCCCCGGGATGGGCCAGCTCATGATCAACGCGGTCCGCGACGGCGACCCGGCCGTGGTCCAGGGCGTGGTGCTGACCATCGCCGTCGGTTTCATGGTCGTCAACCTGCTGGTCGACGTCCTCTATCTACTGATCAATCCCCGACTCAGGAGCGCCGCTTGATGAGAAGAGGACTGGCGGAGGCCCTCTCGCGGCCGGGCATCGACTTCAAGAGGCTCTCCTGGTCCTCCTGGGTCGCCCTCGCGGTGCTCGCGGTGGTCATCCTCGCCGCCGTGCTCGCCCCCTGGCTGGCGCCGCACTCGCCGTACTTCCAGGACGCGGCCGGCGGCGGCCCGTCCGCCGCGCACTGGATGGGCGCGGACAGCGCCAACCGCGACATCCTGAGTCGCCTGATGTACGGCGCGCGGTGGTCGCTGCTGATCGGCCTCGGCGCGACCGGGCTGGCCCTGGTCGCCGGGGCCGCGATCGGCGCGGTGGCCGCGACCTCGCGCAAGGCCGTCGACGAGACGATCATGCGCCTGCTCGACGTGATCATGGCCTTCCCCGGCATCGCGCTGGCCGCGGTGCTGGTGGCGGTCTTCGGCGGCAGCGTCCCGGTGCTGGTGATGGCCATCGCCTTCCTCTACATGCCCTCGGTCGCCCGGGTGGTGCGGGCCAACGTGCTGGCCCAGTACGGCGAGGACTACGTGGCGGCCGAACGGGTCATCGGCGCCCGCACCCCGCACATCCTGACCCGGCACGTGGCCGTCAACTGCGCCGCGCCGGTGCTGGTGTTCTGCACGGTGATGGTCGCCGACGCGATCGTCTTCGAGGCGTCCCTGTCGTTCATCGGCGCCGGGGTGCGCCCGCCCGACCCCTCCTGGGGCAGCGTCATCGCCGACGGCAGGAACATGGTGCTGCTCGGCGGCTGGTGGGCCACCGTGTTCCCCGGCCTGCTGATCCTGATCACCGTGCTGGCGCTGAACATCCTGTCCGAGGGCGTCTCCGACGCCTGGGCCGCGCCCGCCACCCGTACGGCGGGCAGCGGCGGCAAGGGCGACGCGTTCGAGCAGGCCCGGCCGGGTTCCGGCGAGACGACCGAGTTGCCCGGACTCGCCGAGGCCGCGCGCCGCCTGGCGGAACGCGCCCGCCCCCTCCCGGACGGCCCGCCGATCCTGCGGGTCACGAACCTGGCCATCGGCTTCGAGGGCAGGCACGACGGGGTGGACATCGTCGACGGCATCTCCTTCGACATCCGGCCGGGCGAGGTGCTCGGGCTGGTCGGCGAGTCCGGCTGCGGCAAGTCGCTCACCGCGCTGGCCGTGATGGGCCTGCAACCACGCGAGGCGAGGATCCGCGGCGAGATCCACTTCGACGGTCAGGACCTGCTGAGCCTGTCCCGCAAGGCGCGGCGGCGGCTGCTCGGCCACGACATGGCGATGATCTACCAGGACGCGCTCTCCTCGCTGAACCCCGCGATGACCATCAGAGCCCAGCTCAAACAGGTCGTCAGGCGCGGCGGCAAACGCAGCGCGACCGAACTCCTCGAACTGGTCGGCCTCGACCCGCCGCGCACCCTGTCCTCCTACCCGCACGAACTGTCGGGCGGCCAGCGTCAGCGCGTGCTGATCGCGATGGCCCTGTCGCGCAACCCCAAGCTGATCGTCGCCGACGAGCCCACCACCGCCCTGGACGTCACCGTGCAGGCCCAGGTGATCGAACTGCTGCTGCGGCTGCGCGAGGAACTCGGCTTCGCGCTCATCCTGGTCTCCCACGACCTCGCGCTGGTCTCCGACGTCACCGACAGGGTCGTGGTGATGTACGGCGGGCAGATCGTCGAGACCGGCGTCACCTGGGAACTCGTCGGCGCCCCCGCCCACCACTACGCCCGTGGACTACTCGGCTCGGTGTTGTCGCTGGAGTCCGGCGCCGCCCGGCTCACCCAGATCCGCGGCGTGGTCCCCTCACCCGCCGACTTCCCGGCCGGTTGCCGCTTCGCCGACCGCTGCCCGATGGCCACCGACGTGTGCCGCGCCGAGACCCCGGCCCTGACCGGGGACGCGCACCGGCACTCCGTGGCCTGCCATCATCCGGCGAAGATCGAGGTGCCCGCATGAGCCTGCTGGAACTGGACGGCGTGCATGTCGTGCACCGGGCCCGGTCGGGCGGCCTGTTCACCCGGGACCGGGTGCACGCCCTCACCGCCGCCGATCTGACGCTCTCGGCGGGCGAGACGGCCGGAGTGGTGGGCGAGTCGGGGTGCGGGAAGTCCACGCTGGCGAAGGTACTGGTCGGGTTGCAGCGGCCGACCTCCGGCACGGTGTCCTTCAAGGGCGAGGACCTGTGGTCGATGAAGGAGAGCAGGCGCAGGGCGGTCATCGGGTCCAGCGTCGGGATGATCTTCCAGGATCCGTCCACGGCGCTGAACCGGCGGCTGTCCGTCGGGCAGGTCCTGCGTGACCCGCTCAACGTGCACCGCCGCGGCACCCCGGGGCAACGCGACGAACGGGTGCGGGAACTGCTCGACCTGGTCGGCCTGCCGCGGAGCGCCGCCGGCCGGCTGCCCGGCCAGCTCTCCGGCGGCCAGCGGCAGCGGGTGGCCATCGCCCGCGCGCTCGCCCTCGAACCCGAGCTGCTGATCGCGGACGAGCCGACCAGCGCGCTGGACGTGTCGGTCCGCGCCCAGATCCTCAACCTGCTGCTGGACCTCAAGGACCGGCTCGGCCTCGCCCTCGTCTTCGTCTCGCACGACATCCAGACGGTACGGCGGATGAGCGACCGGGTGATCACCATGTACCTGGGCCGGATCGTCGAGGACACTCCGGCGCACGCCGTGCCGATGAACGCCCGTCACCCCTACACCCGGGCGCTGTTCTCCGCCACGCCCGGCCTCATCTCACCGATCACCCCCATTCCGCTGGTGGGATCCGTGCCGTCGGCGACCCGCCCGCCCAGCGGCTGCCCGTTCCGCACCCGGTGCTGGAAGGCTGACGACGCGTGCGCGGCGAGCATGCCCGCCGTACAGAACACCACCGGCCATCTCTTCCGTTGCCACCACCCGGTCCCCGCGGGGGCCACCGACCTCGAACTGATCAGCCAAGTACAGGAGCGTCCTTGACATCCTCTCCCCCGTGAACGAGGGGATTCCCACAGTCGCCCGCAGGGTTTCCTGCCCCGCCTCAAGGCAGGGGTATCCACGCTCAAGGAGAAACGATGAATTCCGCCGCCGCACTGACCGGCGTGATCCCCCCGGTGTGCACCCCGCTGACGCCTGATCACGAGGTGGACACCGGCTCGCTCATCCGGCTGGTGGACCACCTTCTGGACGGCGGGGTGGACGGGTTGTTCGTGCTCGGCTCCACCTCGGAGGTGGCGTTCCTGACCGACGCGAAGCGTGCCGTCGTGCTGGACACCGTGCTCGGGCACGTGGCGGGGCAGGTTCCGGTGCTGGCCGGGGCGATCGACATGACCACGCCCCGGGTGCTGGACCACGTGGCGGTGGCGGTCCGGGCGGGGGTGCAGGGCATCGTGGCGACCGCGCCGTTCTACACCCGCACCCATCCGGCGGAGATCGCCGTGCACTTCCGGATGATCGCCGACCGGGCCGGGCTGCCGCTGTACGCCTACGACCTGCCCGTGGCCGTGCACAACAAGCTCAGCGCCGAACTGGTGCTCGGCCTGGCCGCCGAGGGCGTGCTCGCCGGGGTCAAGGACTCCAGCGGCGACGACGGCGCGCTGCGCGAGGTGATCCTCGGGCGGCGCGGCTCCTTCAGCGTGCTGACCGGGTCGGAGCTGACGGTCGACTCCGCGCTGTGGATGGGGGCCGACGGCGTGGTCCCCGGCCTGGGCAACGTCGACCCGCACGGTTACACGCGGCTGTTCCGCGCCGCTTCCCAGGGTGACTGGGAGGCCGCGCGGCTGGAGCAGGAACGACTGTTCCAGCTGTTCGAGCTGGTGCACGTCGGCGGCGGCCGGATGGGCGGCTCCTCCTCCGCCCTGGGCGCCTTCAAGGCCGCGCTGTACCTGCGCGGGATCATCGACCACCCGACCACCGCGCTCCCGCAGATCCCGCTGGACGAGTCCGAGATCGCCCGGGTCGGCAAGCATCTGGCCGCCGCCGGCCTGCTGTGACGGGGCGCACCGGCCGGTGATACCACTGACGCGGACCTGCTGGGGAGGCCGGTCCGCGTCAGTCGTCGATGGTCACGCCCGGACGTAGATGACCCCGTTCTCGATGATGACCTGGTGAACCCGGACCGGCCGCCTGGCCGGGAGGCCGGTGGGGATTCCGGTGCGCAGGTCGAAGCAGGAGGAGTGCAGCGGGCACTCGATCGTGCGGCCCTCCAGCCAGCCGTCGGCGAGGGAGGCGTCCTGGTGGGTGCAGGTGTCGTCGATGGCGAAGATCTCGCCCTCGACGTTGAAGAGGGCGATCGGCACCTCGCCCTCCATCCGATGGGACTCTCCGGGACGTAGCTCGTCGAGCCGGCAGACCTCGGTGAATCCGAGGGGCGCAAGCGCGGCAATCTCCATGGAACGCACCTCCGCAGTAAGTTGCCTATAACGCAACTTGAACTCCTATACGCAACAAAATGCGCTTATCGCAGGCCGCTCGTCAAGTGCCGATTCGATCCAAGGCTTACAGTTTCGCCATGAGAAACAACGCGGGACCGGGAGCGCTGGTGCAGTCCGTCGACCGGGCGGTGAGCGTGCTGGAGCTGCTGGCCAGACGGAAGGAGGCGGGCGTCACCGAGATCGCCGCTGAGCTGGGCGTCCACAAGTCCACGGCCTTCAGACTCGTCGGGGTCCTGGAGAACCGGGGCCTGGTGGAACAGGTCACCAGCCGCGGCAAGTACCGCCTGGGCTTCGGCCTGGTACGGCTGGCGGGCGCGACCGTGGCGCAGTTCGACCTCGTCAGGGAGAGCCGCTCCATCTGCGAACGGCTCACCGAGGAGACCGGGGAGACCGTCAACCTCGCCGTGCTCGACGAGGGATACGCGATCAACATCCTCCAGGTGCGCGGGTCGTCGGCCATCTCCTCCTACAACTGGATCGGCCAGCGCACCCCGCTGCACGCGACGTCGAGCGGCAAGGTGCTGCTCGCCTTCCAGCGGCCGGAGACGCGCGAGGCGCTGCTGAACCGGAAGCTGGCCGCCTACACGCCCAGCACGATCACCGACCGCGAGTTGCTGAGCCGTACGCTCGACGCGGCCCGCGAGCTCGGCTGGGCCTGCACGGAGGAGGAGCTGGAGATCGGCCTCAACGCGGTCGCCGCGCCCATCTTCGCGCAGGACGGCTCCATCCTGGCCGCGGTGAGCGCCTCCGGCCCGTCCTACCGCCTCACCTCCGACCACATCGCGCAGGTCGTGGAGCCGATCAGGGCGGCGGCGGCCGAGATCAGCGCGCGCGGCGGCTATCTGCCCGCCGGAATGGGCTGAGGCGCGGGCGCTCCCCGCCCGGAGAGCACCCGCGCGGTGGATCAGACCGGCGACTTCTCATCCACGGGTCGCTCCGGGGCCGCCGCCGCGAACCGGGGCTCGCGCCGCAGCTCCTTGACCAGGCTGACGCACATGCCGCAGATGACGAGCAGGAACGGCCCGGCGACCAGGATGCACAGCGTCTGCAACGCCGACAGGCCGCCCGCGAGGAGCAGCACCGCCGCGACCCCGCCGGTGAGCGTGCCCCACACGATCACCACGGTCCGGCTCGGCTCCAGCACCCCACGGCTGGACAGCATGCCGAGCACCACCGATCCGGCGTCGGCGCCGCTGACGAAGAACAGCGCCACGAGCACGATCGCGATCACCGACATCAGTCCCGCCAGCGGGAACTCCTGGAGCAGCGCGAACAACGCGAACTCCGCGCCCTTGGCGTTCGCGACGGACAGGTCGGCCTGCCCGGTGAGCTGCACGTTCAGCGCGGTGCCGCCGAGGATCGCGAACCAGACGAAGCTGACCAGGCTCGGGATCAGGATGACGCCGACGACGAACTGGCGGATCGTGCGGCCCTTGGAGATGCGCGCGATGAACATCCCGACGAACGGGGTCCAGGAGATCCACCACGCCCAGTAGAAGAGCGTCCAGCCCGACAGCCAGTCGGCCCCGCCGAACGCCCCGGTCTGGAAGCTCATCGGCAGCAGGCTCCCCATGTAGCCGCCGATCGACTCGGTGAAGGTGTTCAGGATGAACACCGTCGGCCCGACGACGAACAGGAACGCGAGCAACACGATCGCCAGCACCATGTTGGTGTTGGACAGCCACTGGATTCCCCGCCGTACCCCTGTGACGGCCGAGATGACGAACGCGACGGTGAGGACCGCGATGATGCCGATCGCCAGTGGTGTCGACTTCGGCACGTCCCACAGTGTGGTCAGGCCGCTGTTGATCTGGAGCGCGCCCAGGCCGAGCGAGGTCGCCGAGCCGAAGAGGGTGGCGAAGATGGCGAGGATGTCGATGGCCTTGCCCGGAGCCCGGCCGGCGCGCGCCCCGATCAGCGGGAAGAAGGCGGAGCTGATCAGGTTGGCGCGTCCCTTGCGGAAGGTGAAGTAGGCCAGGGCCAGGCCGACGACCGCGTACATCGCCCACGGGTGGACGGCCCAGTGGAAGTAGGAGTACTCCATGGCGATCCTGGCCGCCGCCGCGCTGCCGGCCGCCGCCTGGCCCAGCGGAGGGGTGCCGAGGTGGCTGAGCGGTTCGGAGACGCCGAAGAACATGAGGCCGATGCCCATGCCGGCGCTGAACATCATCGCGACCCACGACGCGGTGCGGAACTCCGGCCGGTCGGTGTCCTTGCCCAGCCGGATCCGGCCGTAGCGGCTGACGGCGAGCACCGCCGCCAGGACGACGAACATGCCCGAGGTGAGGACGAAGACCCAGCCGAAGCCCTTGATGACGGCGTCCAGGGCCGACTGGGCGACGCTCGCCAGGTTCTCGGTGGCCAGCACGCCCCAGACGACGAAGACGGCCGAGAGGCCTGCGGCGATGGCGAACACCGGCAGGTCGATGCGTTTTTGGTGCGCTTGCGGGATGGACTCTTCGGTCGGTGGTGCGGACACGGAGGCAACCTCCCAGGGGGTGTTGGGAGCCGCGGGACCAGAGCCCGCGGCGGACTCCGGGCGGCCGGTCGTCCAGGCCGGCCTCCCCGCCCCCAAGCTGTTGCTGATTATGCGCTTCATCGCCCACCACGCAACAGCCCTCACGTGTTACCAGTCGATCACGTGTGCCCCGCCGTCCCCGGAGATCACCTGCCCCACTCCTCCGGCCGTGCCGGTCACGTGTGCCCCACGGTCCGCGCCGGTCACGTGTGCCTACCGGCCGCGCCGATCACGTGTGCCCCACGGTCCGCGCCGGTCACGCGTGCCCACCGGCCGTGCCGATCACCTGTCCTCCTTCGGGCGGGCGGACGCCGACCGGGGTTCCCTGCGCAGCTCGATGACCAGGCTGACGCACATGCCGAGCACGACCAGCAGAAAGGGGGCGGCGGCCAGGATGAGCACGGTCTGCAGCGCGTCCAGCGCGGTCTCGCCGCCGGCGAGCAGCAGCACCGCGGCCACCGCGCCGGTGAGGACGCCCCACATGATGACGACCGTCGTGGCCGGCCGCAGGGTCCCGCGCGAGGACAGCGTCCCCAGCACGACGGACGCCGCGTCGGCCCCGCTGACGAAGAACAGCGCGACGAGCAGGGTGACCAGCACCGCCGTCACCCCGAACAGCGGGAACACCCTGAGCATGGCGAACAGCACGTACTCCGGGCCGGAAGCGGCGGCGGCGGCCAGGTCGGCCCGGCCGCTTTGCTGGAGGTGCAGCGCGGTGCCGCCGAGGATCGCGAACCAGACGAAGCTGACCAGGCTGGGGACCAGGATGACGCCGACGACGAACTGGCGGATCGTGCGGCCCTTGGAGATGCGCGCGATGAACGCGCCGACGAACGGGGTCCAGGAGATCCACCACGCCCAGTAGAAGAGCGTCCAGGTGGACAGCCACTTCGCCCCGCCGAACGCGGCGGTCTGGAAGCTCATCGACACCAGGCGGGTCAGGTAGGCGCCGATCGACTCGGTGAAGGTGTTCAGGATGAACACCGTCGGCCCGACGACGAACAGGAACAACAGCAGCAGTACGGCCAGCACCATGTTGGTGTTCGACAGCCACTGGATGCCGCGATGGACCCCGGTGACGGCGGAGATCACGAACGCGACGGTGAGCGAGGCGATGACGCCGATCGCCAGCGGGATGGAGCCGGGCACCCCGAACAACGCGTTGAGTCCGCCGTTGATCTGGAGCGCGCCCAGGCCGAGCGAGGTCGCCGAGCCGAAGAGGGTGGCGAAGATGGCGAGGATGTCGATGGCCTTGCCGGACCCCCCTTCGACGCGTTCCCCGATGAGCGGCCGGAAGGTCGAGCTGACCAGGTTGGGCGCGCCCTTGCGGAAGGTGAAGTAGGCGATGGACAGCCCGACGACGGCGTACATCGACCAGGGATGGATCGCCCAGTGGAAGTAGGAGTACTGGATCGCCAGCTTGGCGGCCTGCGGCGACTCCGGGGCCGCCTGGCCGAGCGGCGGGTCCTCGAAGTGGCTGAGCGGCTCGGCCGCGCCGAAGAACATCAGCCCGATCCCCATCCCGGCGCTGAACATCATCGCCACCCAGGAGACGGTGCGGAACTCCGGCCGGTCGGTGTCCTCGCCCAGGCGGACCCGGCCGTAGCGGCTGACGGCGAGCGCCGCCGCGAGCACGACGATGGCCGCCGCGCTGAGGATGAAGAACCAGCCGAAGGCCTCGATCACGTAGGCCAGGGCGGCGTTCGACACGCGTACCAGGCTGTCCGTGGCGAGCACGCCCCACAGCACGAACAGCAGCGTCAGCCCGGCCGCGACGAACAGCACCGCCCGATCGACGTCCTTCCGCACGGACACGACAGCACCCCTCCCGGGGGGTGTAGGTCCTGACGTCTCTCTTCCCTCACCGGTCGCTCCCATGCGAACGAGCACCTGAGAAATCGACCGTTACGCGAGGCTTGACACCCCTGATCGGATGGGCGCAATCTGTTGCTTATGGAGCTGTCTGTTCCATCAAGCGCAACAAATCCGCGTCTCTGGCGCGATGCCCGTCCGCGAAACACCTACGACGTGGTCATCGTGGGAGCCGGCGGTCACGGCCTGGCCACCGCCTACTACCTGGCCAGGAACCACGGGATCACCGACGTGGCGGTGGTGGAGCGCGGCTGGCTCGGCGGCGGCAACATGGCCAGGAACACCACCATCATCCGCTCCAACTACCTGCTGGACGAGAGCGCCGGGATCTACGAGCACGCGCTCAAGCTGTGGGAGGGCCTGGCCGAGGAGCTCGACCACGATCTGCTGTTCAGCCAGCGTGGCGTGCTCAACCTGGCGCACACGCCGCAGGACGTGCGCGACGGCATGCGGCGGATCAACGCCAACCGGCTCAACGGGGTGGACGCCGAATGGCTCACCCCCGAGCAGGCCAGGGAGTTCTGCCCGATCCTGAACATCTCGCCCGACTCCCGGCACCCGGTGCTCGGCGGCACGCTCCAGCGCAGGGGAGGCATCGCCAAGCACGACCGCGTCGCCTGGGCGTACGCCGGTGCCGCCGACGCGCTCGGCGTGGACCTGATCCAGGACTGCGAGGTCACCGGTTTCACCACGGCCGGCGGCCGGGTGACCGGCGTCCGCACCACCCGGGGCGACATCGGCGCGGGCCGGGTCGCGCTCGCCGCCGCCGGGCACACCTCCGTGCTGGCCGCCCTGGCCGGGTTCCGGGTGCCCATCCAGAGCCATCCGCTCCAGGCGCTGGTCTCCGAGCTGCTCGAACCCGTCCATCCCTGCGTGGTGATGTCCAACGCGGTGCACGTCTACGTCAGCCAGGCGCACAAGGGCGAGCTGGTCATGGGCGCGGGCATCGACTCCTACAACTCCTACGCCCAGCGCGGCGGCTTCCACGTCATCGAGCATCAGATGGCCGCGGCGCTGGAGCTGTTCCCGATCTTCGCCCGCGCCCGGGTGCTGCGCACCTGGGGCGGCATCGTCGACGTCACCCCCGACGCCTCGCCGGTGATCGGCCGCACCCCCGTCGACGGGCTCTACGTCAACTGCGGCTGGGGCACCGGCGGCTTCAAGGCCACCCCCTCCTCCGGCTGGGTCTACGCGCACACCATCGCCACCGGCGAGCCCCACCCGCTGAACGCGCCCTTCTCCCTCGACCGCTTCACCACCGGCGCCCTGATCGACGAGCACGGCGCCGCCGCCGTGGCGCACTGAGGAGGGTGCCGTGCTGCTGATCCCCTGCCCCTGGTGCGGGCCCCGCGCCGAGATCGAGTACCGGTACGGCGGGCAGGCGCACGTCGCGTACCCGCCCGAGCCCGCCGCGCTGACGGACGCCGAATGGGCCGCCTACCTCTTCCTCCGCGACAACCCCAAGGGCCCCTTCGCCGAACGCTGGTGTCACGCGGCCGGGTGCCGCCGCTGGTTCAACGTGCTGCGCGACACCGCCACCCACGAGATCCACTTCTCCTACCGCGCCGGGGAGCGTCCATGACCAGGCTCGCCACCGGCGGCCGGATCGACAGGTCCGCCCCGCTGACCTTCACCTTCGACGGCGCCCCGTACACCGGCTACCAGGGGGACACGCTGGCCTCCGCGCTGCTCGCCGCCGGGGTCCGCACGGTCGCGACGAGCATCAGGTACGGCAGGCCGCGCGGGATCTTCGCGGCCGGGGTGGAGGAGCCCAACGCGCTGGTCGAGGTCGACGGCGAGCCCATGGCGACCGCGACCACGGTAGAGCTGCGTGACGGGCTGACGGCACGGAGCCTGACGGGCAGGGGACGGTTGACCGCGCCCGACGACCAGGCCGATCAGGCCGGTCATGACCGGATGCACGCCCACTGCGACGTGCTCGTCGTCGGGGCGGGACCCGCCGGGCTGACCGCCGCCCTGGAGGCCGGCCGTACCGGGGCCCGGGTGATCGTGGTGGATGAGCGGACCGAGGCCGGCGGCACCCTGCTGGAGACCCGCGACCTGGTCGGCGACGCGCCCGCGCTCGCCTGGGTGGCCGCCGCCACCGGCCTGCTGGCCGAGCTGCCCGAGGTCCGGGTGCTCACCCGGACCACCGCCCTCGGCCGCTACGACGACGGTTACGTGGTCGCCGCCGAACGGCGGGGGTCGCGCGGGCGGCTGTGGCGCATCCGGGCGGCTGAGGTGGTGCTGGCGACGGGCGCGCACGAGCGCCCGCTGGTGTTCGCGGGCAACGACCTGCCGGGGGTGATGCTCGCCGGCGCGGCCCGAGCGTACGCCAACCGGTACGCCGTGCTGCCGGGGCGGCGAGCGGTCGTCTTCACCACGGACGACAGCGCCTACGCGGCGGCGGCCGAACTGGCCGAGGCGGGCCTGGAGATCGCCGCCGTCGTCGACCCGCGCCCGGGAGGCGGCCCTGACACCGCGTTCGAGGTGCTGGCCGGGCACGTGGTGGCGGGCGCGACGGGGACGGCGGAGGTGACGGGGGTCCGGGTCGCGGGCCGGGAGATCGCGTGCGACCTGGTGCTGGTCTGCGGCGGCTGGAACCCGGTGGCGCACCTCTACGGCCAGGCGGGCGGCCGGCTGAGATACGACGACGACCTCGCCTGCTTCGTGCCGGAGGGGACGGCCGGCCGCTGCCGGGTGGTGGGCGCCGCCGCCGGGGAGTTCTCGCTGGCGGGGTGCCTGGGGGAGGAGCCGCGCCCCGGCCCGCCCGCGGCCCCGGTGTGGCTGGTGCCAGGGGACGAACCCGGCTACGACACGCACTTCGTGGACCTCCAGCGTGACGTGACGGTCGCCGACATCGAGGCGGCGCTGGCCACGGGCATGACCTCGGTGGAGCACGTCAAGCGGTACACGACCGCGGGGACCGCGCACGACCAGGGCAAGACCTCGGCCGTCACCGCCGTCGGCGTGATCTCCGCGTTGCGCGGCGTGCCGATGGGCGACCTGGGCACCACCACGTTCCGCCCGCCGTACACGCCGGTGTCCTTCGCGCTGCTCGCCGGGCGGGACCGGGGGGTGCTGCACGACCCGGTGCTGACCACGGCCATGCACCCCTGGCATGTGGCGCGCGGCGCGGTGTTCGAGGACGTCGGCCAGTGGAAGCGCCCGCACCACTACCCGGGGCCGGGCGAGGACATGGCCGCCGCGGTACTGCGGGAGTGCCGGGCGGCGCGCGAGGGGGTCGCGGCGATGGACGTCTCGACCCTCGGGAAGATCGACGTCCAGGGGCCCGACGCGGGGGAGTTCCTCAACCGGGTCTACACCAACGCCTTCGCCAAACTGCCCGTCGGTTCGTGCAGGTACGGGGTGATGTGCCGGGCGGACGGGATGGTGTTCGACGACGGCGTCACGATGCGCCTGGCGCCGGACCGCTTCCTGATGAGCACCACGACGGGCAACGCGGCGGCCGTGCTCGACTGGCTGGAGGAGTGGCTGCAGACCGAGTGGCCCGACCTGCGGGTGCGCTGCACGTCGGTCACCGACCAGTGGGCCGGGGTCGCCGTCGTCGGGCCGCGCTCGCGCGACGTCGTCGCCGCCCTGGCGCCGGGACTCGTGCTGGACAACGCGGGCTTCCCGTTCATGACCTGGCGGGAGACGGACGTGCCCGGGGCGGGGGGCGCCGCGCGGGTGGCCAGGATCAGCTTCTCCGGCGAGCTGGCCTACGAGGTGTACGTCCCGTGGTGGTACGGCCTGGCGCTGTGGGAGGCCGTGCTGGCGGCGGGCGAGCCGTACGGGATCACGCCCTACGGGACCGAGACCATGCACGTGCTGCGGGCGGAGAAGGGCTACCCGATCATCGGGCAGGACACCGACGGCACGGTGACGCCGGTCGACCTGGGCCTCGGCTGGGCCGTCTCGAAGACCAAGGACTTCATCGGCCGCCGGTCGCTCTCCCGCTCCGACACCTCCCGGCCGGACCGCCGGCAACTGGTCGGGCTGCTGCCGATCGACGGCGAGGAGTCGCTGCCCGAGGGCGCGCAACTCGTCGAGGACCCGGACGTGCCGGTGCCGGTGCCGATGATCGGGCACGTCACCTCCAGCTACCGCAGCGCGGCGCTCGGCGCCACCTTCGCGCTCGCGCTGGTGAAGGGCGGCCGGGACCGGATCGGCACGACGGTCTTCGCCCCGCTCGGCGACCGGGTGGTCGCCGCCCGGGTGGCCGATCCGGTGCTGTACGACAAGGAAGGAGCACACCGCGATGGGTGAGCCCCCGCAGGCCGTACGGCGCAGCCCGCTCGGCCATCTCGCCGCCGAACTGCGGGCGGCCTCGGTGCCCGGCACGGTGACCGTGCGCGAGGTGCCGTTCGTGCGGCAGGTGAACGTGCGCGGCCCCGGCGGGAAGCCGTTCCCCGCCGAGCCGAACACGGTGGCCACGACCGGCGACGCGGCGGGTGACGCGGCGGGTGACGCCGAGGGTGACACCGTCCTGGTCTGGCTCGGCCCCGACGAGTGGCTGGTCGTCGGGCCGGGAGAGGTGCCCGGCATGCCCGGCGCGGAGCACGAGTCGGTGGCCGACGTCTCGGCGCACCGGACCGTGGTCGAGCTGGCCGGTCCTGCGGCGCGCGAGGTGCTGCTCAAGGGCTGCCCGATCGACCTGCATCCCGGCGTGTTCCCGCCGGGCCGGTGCGCCCAGACCCTGCTCGGCCGGGCCCAGGTGATCATCGTGTGCGTGGACGAGCGCCCGGCGTACCGGCTGTTCGTGCGGGCCTCGCTGGCCGGTTACCTCGCCGGATGGCTGATCGACGCGATGAGGGAGTACCAGTGCCACACGTACTGATCATCGGTGCCGGGATCGTCGGCTGCGCCCTCGCCGACGAGCTGACCGAGCGCGGCTGGACCGAGGTGACGGTCCTGGACCAGGGGCCGCTCTTCACGACGGGCGGATCCAGCTCGCACGCGCCGGGACTCGTCTTCCAGACGAACCCCTCCAAGACGATGACCGAGTTCGCGGCCTACACCGTGGGCAAGTACTCCGGGCTGACCCTGGACGGGCGGTGGTGCTTCCGCCAGGTGGGCGGCCTGGAGGTGGCCACCACCCCGGAACGGTGGGCCGACTTGTCGCGCAGGCAGGGCTGGGCCGCCTCCTGGGGCGTCGAGGGCCGGATCCTGTCGGCCGCCGAGTGCCTGAAGCTGTACCCGCTGCTCGACGGCGAGCGGGTGCGAGGCGGCTACCACGTGCCCTCCGACGGGCTGGCCAGTTCGCCGCGCGCCGCCGAGGCGCAGGCCCGCCGGGCGATGGGACGCGGTGCGCGGTTCCTCGGCGGGCACGAGGTCACCGGCTTCACCCGGGCGGGCGGCCGGATCACCGGGGTGGAGACGAGCGAGGGCGGGTTCGCCGCCGACGTGGTGGTGATGTGCGCCGGATTCTGGGGCGCGAGACTGGCCGCGCTGACCGGTCTCACGGTGCCGCTGCTGCCGCTGGCCCACCAGTACGCCAGGACCGGTCCGGTGCCCGCGCTCGCCGCGACCGCCGACGAACGGCTCGAAGCCGTCCTGCCGATCCTCCGCCACCAAGACCGTGACCTGTACTTCCGCGAGCACGTGGACCGGATCGGGATCGGCTCCTACGGGCACCGGCCGATGCCCGTCGAACCGGCGGAGTTCCTCGGCCCGGCCGACGCGCCGGTGATGCCGTCGATGCTGCCCTTCACCCCCGACGACTTCGCCGACGCCTGGTCGGCGAGCGTCGAGCTGCTGCCCGCGCTGGCCGCCACGAAGGTCGAGGAGGGTTTCAACGGCATCTTCTCCTTCACCCCCGACGGTTTCCCGATCATGGGCGAGCACCCGGAGCTGTCCGGCCTGTGGGTCGCGGAGGCGGTGTGGGTCACCCACTCGGCCGGGGTGGCGAAGGCGATGGCCGAATGGCTCACCGAGGGCCGCCCGCGCGCCGACGTACACGAGTGCGACCTGAACCGGTTCGAGGACGTGCAGCTCTCGCCGGCCTACATCCGCGAGCGCGGGATGCGGAACTTCGTCGAGGTCTACGACATCATCCACCCGTCGCAGCCGATGGAGTCGCCCAGGCCGCTGCGGGTCAGCCCGTTCCACGCCAGGCAACGGGAGCTGGGCGCGTACTTCCTGGAGGCGGCCGGCTGGGAGCGGCCGCACTGGTTCGAGACGAACGACGCGGTCCCGGTTCCCCGGCGGGACGCCTGGTCGGCGCGTTACTGGTCGCCGATCGCCGCCGCCGAGTCGGCGGCCACCCGGGAACGGGTCGCGCTGTACGACATGACGCCGCTGAAACGGCTGGAGGTCACCGGGCCGGGCGCGCTGGACTTCCTGCAACGGCTCACTACCAACAACCTGGACAAACCGCCCGGTGCGGTGACCTACACGCTGCTGCTCGACATCGACGGAGGGATCCGCAGCGACCTCACCGTGGCCCGGCTCGGCGAGCACCGGTTCCAGGTGGGCGCCAACGGCAACCTCGACCTCGACTGGCTCAGCCGGCACCGGCCGGACGACGTCCAGGTGCGCGACATCACCGCCGGCACCTGCTGTCTGGGCGTCTGGGGACCGCTGGCCAGGGACCTGGTCCAGCCGCTGTCCCCGGACGACTTCTCGCACCGCGGGTTCGGCTACTTCCGGGCCAGGCGGGCGTACGTCGGTGACGTCCCGGTCACCGCCATGCGGCTGTCGTACGTGGGGGAACTGGGCTGGGAGCTCTACACCACGGCCGATCTCGGCCTGAAGCTGTGGGACACGCTGTGGGCGGCGGGCGAGCCGCTCGGCCTGGTCGCGGCGGGCCGCAGCGCCTTCAACAGCCTGCGCCTGGAGAAGGGCTACCGCGCCTGGGGCGTCGACATGACCCCCGAGCACGACCCCTACGAGGCCGGTCTGGGCTGGGCCGTGCGGATGGACAAGGGCGACTTCGTGGGCCGCGCCGCCATCGAGGGCCGCTCCGCCGCGACCGCGCGGCGCAGGCTCACCTGCCTGACCCTCGACGACCCGGCCACGATGGTGCTCGGCAAGGAGCCCGTCTACCTGGGGGACGTCCCGGTGGGCTACGTCACCAGCGCCGCGTTCGGCTACACGATCGGCCGGCCGATCGCCTACGCCTGGCTGCCCGCGGCGGTCGCGGAGCCGGGCACCCATGTCACCGTGGCCTACTTCGGCGAGCGGCTGCCCGCCACGGTCGCCGCGGAACCGCTGGTCGATCCGGACATGAGCCGGATCCGTCGCTGAAAGGTCGTGATCGCCGGTGACGAGCCTGGTCTCCACCCTTCCCGGCCGCTACTACACCGATCCCGCGGTGTTCGCCGAGGAACAGCAGCACGTCTTCGAGTCCATGTGGGTCTGCCTGGCGAGGTCGGCCGACCTCGCCGTCCCCGGCGCGTTCCGGACGTTCACGGTCGGGTCCGAGAGCGTCATCGTGACCAGGGCCAGGGACGGCTCCTGCCGGGCCTTCCTCAACGTGTGCCGGCACCGGGGCGCCCGGCTGTGCGTGGCGGAGTCCGGCCAGGTACGGCGGGCCTTCCAGTGCCCCTACCACGCCTGGACCTACGACCTCGACGGCAGGCTGATCGCGGCGCCCAACCTGACCAGCATGCCCGACGTCGACCGCGTCGCCTACGGCCTGATCAACGTGCACGTCCGGGAGTGGCTCGGCTACGTGTGGGCGTGCCTGGCCGACGAGCCGCCCTCCTTCGAGGAGGAGGTCGTGGGCGCCTGCGTGGAGCGGCTCGGCGACCTCGGCGTCCTCGACCGCTACCAGGTGGGCGAGCTGGAGGTGGGCCGCCGGATCACCTACGACGTGCGCGCCAACTGGAAGCTGATCATCGAGAACTTCATGGAGTGCTACCACTGCGCCACCATCCACCCCGAGCTGACCGAGGTCCTGCCGGAGTTCGCCGACGGCTACGCCGCGCAGTACTACGTCGGCCACGGCGCCCGGTTCGGCGACGACGTCCGCGGCTTCACGATCGACGGGAGTGAGGGGCTGGACCGGATCCCGGGCGTCTCCGGCGACCACGATCGCCGGTACTACGCGATCACCGTGCGCCCGCAGGTCTTCATCAACCTGGTGCCCGACCACGTGATCTTCCACCGGATGTACCCGCTGGCCGCCGACCGCACCGTCGTGGAGTGCGACTGGCTCTATCTGCCGGAGGTGGTGGCGGGCGGCAGGGACGTCTCCCGTTCGGTGGAGCTCTTCCACCGCGTCAACCAGCAGGACTTCGACGCCTGCGAGCGCTGCCAGCCCTCGATGTCCTCCCGCGCCTACGCGGACGGGGGCGTGCTGGTGCCGAGCGAGCACCACATCGCCGGTTTCCACGAGTGGCTGCTGGCCAGGCTGGGCCGCGCCTGATCCACGCGTCGGGAACGCGTAACCTGGCGGGCAGGTGGGCGGCTCGGCACGTCGAAGGGGATCGCTCCCGGGACGGCGATCGGCGCGCTAGCATGGAACGCAGCGCAGCTATTGAGAGGCATACTGCCTCGGTTAATTGTCTCACGGAGGACCAAATCTTGTCAAGCGGAGAGATCGGCCACGAGCAGGAAAACGTCTCGATGCTCTACGGCAAGCTCGACGAACTCCGGGAGAGGACCTCGAAACGGCTGGCGGTCGCACTGACGGACGAGGCGGAGAACGATCAGGCCAAAGTCGAACGCGACGCCGCCGCGGCCCGCTACACCGAGCGGCTCGGCCACCTCGACGCCGCCGAGAACGGCCTGTGCTTCGGCAGGCTCGACTTCCGTGACGGCGAACACTTCCACATCGGCAGGATCGGGATCACCGACGACGAGGGCGACTACGAGCCGCTGCTGCTCGACTGGCGGGCCCCGGCCGCGCGGCCGTTCTACCTCGCGACCGCCGCCGCCCCCGGCGACGTACGGCGGCGCAGGCACATCCGGACGAGCGGCAGGACCGTGACCGCCGTCCACGATGAGACCCTCGACCCCGACAGTGCGGGCCCGGAGGGGCTCGTCGGGGAGGCGGCCCTGCTGGCGGCGCTGGACGCCGGCCGTACGGGCAGGATGGGCGACATCGTGGAGACCATCCAGGCCGAGCAGGACCGGATCATCCGCTCCGGCCATCGGGGGGTGCTCGTGGTGCAGGGCGGTCCGGGCACCGGCAAGACGGCGGTGGCGCTGCACCGGGCCGCGTTCCTGCTCTACACCCACCGTGACGTGCTCTCCAGGCGCGGTGTGCTGATCGTCGGCCCGAACACCACCTTCCTGCGCTACATCGGGGAGGTGCTGCCGTCGCTGGGCGAGAGCGGGGTGCTGCTGTCGACGGTCGCCGAGTTGTTCCCCGGCGTGCTGGGGGACCGGGTGGAGCCGGACGAGACGGTGGCGGTCAAGGGCCGGGCCGCCATGGCGGAGGTGCTGGCCGGGGCGCTCGCCGACCGGCAGTGGGTGCCGGACGAGGTCCTGGAGGTCGCGGGCGAGACGGACACCCTCCAGCTGGACGGCGCGACCTGCCGAGGGATCCGCGACCACGCCAGGGAGTCGCTGCTGCCGCACAACGAGGCCAGGCGGATCGTCGTCACGGAGGTGATCGGCACGCTGGCCGGGCAGGTCGTCCGGCGGCTGGGCGGCACGGACCTCGTCGACGACGGGGAGATCAAGCGGATCTGCGCGGATCTGATCGGCGACGAGGGAGTGCAGGCGGCCATCGACACATTGTGGCCGAGCCTGAGCCCGCAGCGGTTCCTGGACGACCTGTTCGGTTCGCCGGAGCGGCTCGCCTCGGCGGCGCCCGAGCTCACCGAGCGGGAGCGCGCGGCGCTGCTGCGCGAACCCGGCGGCTGGAGCGCCGCCGACGTGCCGCTGCTGGACGAGGCGGCCGAGCTGCTCGGCGCGGACGAGCGGCTGACCGCTGTGCTCGCGGAGCGTGAGCATCGCCGCCGCGTGGAGTACGCCCAGGGCGTGCTGGAGATCGCGCACGGCTCGCGGTCCACCGATCACGATGTGCTGTCGGCCGCAGACCTGGTCGACGCCGAGTGGCTGGCGGCCCGGCACGAGGCCCCCGACCACCGCACCACCGCCGAGCGCGCCGCCGCCGACCGCTCGTGGACCTTCGGCCACGTCATCGTGGACGAGGCTCAGGAGCTGTCGCCGATGGCCTGGCGGATGCTGATGCGGCGCTGCCCGACCAGGTGGATGACGCTGGTCGGCGACGTCGCGCAGACCGGCGACCCGGCGGGCACGTCGTCGTGGGAGGCCGTGCTCGACCCCTACGTGCGGGACCGGTGGCGGCTGGAGCGGCTGAACGTGAACTATCGCATGCCCGCCGAGGTCATGGCGGTCGCGGCCGACGTGCTCGCCGCGCTCGGCACCGCGCTGGAGCCGCCCCGCTCGGTGCGCGAGACCGGTGTCGTCCCCTGGCACACGGGTCCGGACGCGCTGGCGGAGATCGTGGCGGCCGAGGCGGCCCTGCCGGGCACGCTCGCGGTGATCGCGCCGGAGGGCCGGCTGGCCGACCTGGCCGAGGCCCTGCCCGACGCCGTGCTCGGCGACCCGGAGAGCCCGTTCTCGATCCTGGGCGTACGGCAGGCCAAGGGGCTGGAGTTCGACTCGGTCGTGCTCGTCGACCCCGCCCGGATCGTCGCCGAGTCGGCACGCGGTCTGAACGATCTCTACGTCGCCCTGACGAGGACGACCCAGCGCCTCGGCGTCGTCCATTCCGGCGACCTCCCGGCGACGCTCGCCCGCCTGCGTCACCGCTGAACCACGCCTGAACCACACCGCCGCGCGTAACACGGTTGAAACTTTCATCGGTGCCGACCGTGCGCGCGGTGGTGTTGTACGAGGTCAACTGTGGGACGCCTGCTCCGCGCCGGTCAGAGAGCCGGCGGCCTGTGTACTTCCGCCCGAAATCCCAACACTCTGGGAGCGCTCCCACCGGCGACTGCCGAGCTGGGTGCTGCGAGGCCGTCCGCACGAGGCGGCGGACTCATCGGTTTCATTAAGGGAGACGAAACAGCGATGGAACCCCAACGGAGTTCCTGGCGCAGAGCGCTGACGACGGTGGTCGTCTCGATGCTCGCCGCCGTCGGACTCATCGCCAGCCCGGCCCCGGCCAGTGCTGCGGTCGCATGTGAGGTCACTTACGCCAAGGCATGGGAGGGCGGGACCGGATTCGGGGGAAACCTCACGATCCGCAACCTGGGCGATCCCCTCACCTCGTGGCGGCTCACCTACGCCTTCCCGGGTAACCAGCAGGTGACCCAGGGGTGGAACGCCACCTGGTCCCAGTCGGGCCAGAACGTGACGGTCGAGAATCTGTCATGGAACGGCGCCCAGGCGACCGGCGCCCAGTGGACCGCCGGATTCAACGGCAGCTTCTCCGGCACCAACGCCAACCCGACCAGCTTCTCGATCAACGGGACCGTGTGCACCGGGCAGCCCGGCCCGACCCAGTCACTGGTCGTCACCCCCACATCGGTCAACGTCCCCGAGGGCGCCAGCGCCACCTACGGCGTACGGCTCGCGAGCCAGCCGTCCGGCAACGTCACGGTCACCTCGGCCGCCGCCTCCAGCGGTGACGCCAACCTCACCGTCTCCGGCGGCGCGAGCCTGACCTTCACCTCCGCCAACTGGAACACCGCCCAGAACGTGACCGTGTCGGCGGCGCAGGACACCGACACCACCAACGGCACCCGCACGATCAACGTCTCCTCCTCCGGCCTGACCACCGTCCCCGTGACGGCCACCGAGGTGGACGACGACTCGGGCACCGGGACCCAGGCGCTCGTGGTGACCCCGACCAGCGTCAGCGTCCCCGAGGGCTCGACCGCGACCTACGCGGTACGGCTCGCGGTTCAGCCGACCGCCGGCGTGACGGTCACCTCGGCCGCCGCCTCCAGCGGTGACACCAACATCACCGTGACCGGTGGCGCGAGCCTGACCTTCACCACCGCCAACTGGAACACCGCCCAGAACGTGACCCTGTCGGCGGCGCAGGACACCGACACCACCAACGGCACCCGCACCATCAACGTCACCTCCACCGGCCTGACCGCCGTGGCCGTCAGCGCCACCGAGGCGGACGACGACGGCGGCGGCGGCGAGGGCCACGTCAACAACCCCTACGCCGGCGCCACCGGCTACGTGAACCCCAACTGGTCGGCCAAGGCGCGTTCGGAACCGGGCGGCAGCGCGGTGGCCAACGTCTCGACCGGTGTGTGGCTGGACCGCATCGCCGCGATCACCTCGGGCTCCGCCGGGAGCAACACCATGGGTCTCCGCGAGCACCTGGACGAGGCGCTGGTGCAGGACGCGGCCAACGGCAGCTCGGCCCTGACGATCCAGATCGTCATCTACAACCTGCCGAACCGCGACTGCTCGGCGCTGGCCTCCAACGGTGAGCTCCACATCGCGCAGAACGGCCTCAACAGGTACAAGACCGAGTACATCGACCCGATCGCCGCGATCATGGCTGACCCCAAGTACGCCGGCCTGCGGATCGTGTCGGTCGTCGAGATCGACTCGCTGCCCAACCTGGTCACCAACCTGAACATCGCGAAGTGCCAGGAGGCGCAGTCGACCGGCGCCTACGTGCAGGGCGTCCAGTACGCGCTGAACAAGCTGCACGCGGTGCCCAACGTCTACACCTACGTGGACGCCGCGCACCACGGCTGGCTCGGCTGGGACTCCAACTTCGGACCCGCGGCGGACCTGTTCGCCAGCACGGCCCGGGGCACCACCGCCGGCATGGCCAGCGTGGACGGCTTCATCACCAACACCGCCAACTACTCGGCCCTGTCGGAGCCGCACTTCACCATCAACTCCACCGTCAACGGCACCTCGGTCCGCCAGTCGAAGTGGCTTGACTGGAACTTCTACGTCGACGAGCTGACCTACGCCCAGGCGTTCAGAAACCGGCTCGTCTCATCGGGCTTCTCCAGCAACATCGGCATGCTGATCGACACCTCGCGCAACGGCTGGGGCGGCTCCGCCCGCCCGGCCGCGCCCAGTACCTCCACCGTGCTGGAGACCTTCGTCAACGACTCCCGGATCGACCGCCGGTTCCACGCCGGCAACTGGTGCAACCAGAGCGGTGCCGGCCTGGGCGAGCGGCCGCGCGCCAACCCGGCCACCGGTATCGACGCCTACGTCTGGATCAAGCCTCCGGGCGAGTCGGACGGCTCCAGCGAGTTCATCGAGAACGACGAGGGCAAGGGCTTCGACCGGATGTGCGATCCCACGTACCCCGGCAACGAGCGCAACGGCAACAACATGAGTGGCGCGCTGAACGGCGCCCCCCTCTCCGGGCACTGGTTCTCCGCCCAGTTCCGCCAGCTCCTGCAGAACGCCTACCCGCCCCTCTAGATCACCTGGTAGATCACCTGAAGTGAGAGGGCCCCGCCACCGGTGCGATCCGGTGGCGGGGCCCTCGCCGTTCCCCGCGGGCCGTCAGTCCGTGCCGGGGATCGGGGGCGGCGAGCGCGAGCTCGGCGAGGCCCCGAGTCGCGACGGAGGTTTCGCGACGCTTCGAAGAGGGCCCGCGCCGCGTCCCCATTCGTCAGCCGAGGAGCCTGGACAGTTCGACGCGGGAGCGGACGCCGAGCCTGGCGAAGATGTTGCGCAGATGGTGCTCGACGGTCCGGGGACTGAGGAAGAGCTGGGCGGCGACCTCGCGGTTGGTGGCGCCCCCGGAGACCATCCGGGCGATCTGGTGCTGCTGGGCGGTCAGCTCGGCGCCGGGCGGGGCGGTGCTCGGCCGTACGGCCTCGCCGGACGCGCGTAACTCGCTGCGGGCCTGGTCGACCCAGAGGCGCGCGTCGAACCGCTCGAAGGTCGCGAGGGCGCTGTGCAGGTGTTCGCGGGCGGCTCCGGGGCGGCGGCTGCGGCGCAGCGCGCTGCCGAACAACAGCTGGGTCCTGGCCAGCTCGAACTCGGACGAACCCCGCCGGTGCAACTCCAGCGCCTCCTCGAACCTGGCCGCGGCCTCGGCCACGGGCGCGAGCAGGGCGTGACAGCGGGCGGCGAGCGCGAGCCGGTCCGGGCTGCCGGTGCTGATCACCCACGGGTCGAGCACGCCGAGCGCGGCGCGGGCGCGCTCCCGGTCGCCGGTCCGCACAGCCGCCTCGACGAAGTGCGGCGTCGCCATGACCTGGACGACGAGGTGGCCGTTCCCCGATCCGGACCAGGCCGTGGCGCGCAACCGGTTCGCGGCGCTCGCCGTACGGCCGCCGGACAGGTCGAGGAAGGCCAGCGCCCAGTTGCTGAGCGCGCTGGTGAGGCCCAGGCCGTGCGCGCCGGCGAGTTCGATGGCGGTCTTCGAGCGGATCCGGCAGGTCTCCTCGTCGCCCTGGATCGCGGCCATCAGGGCCAGCCAGGCGAGGTGCTGCCCGGCGCTGTTGTGCTGCCCGGTCGCCTTGGCCAGCCGGAAGCCCTCCAGCGCGTTGGCGGTGACCGAGGCGTAGCGCCCCATCCACATCTCGGCGTTGACCAGGAACTCCAGCGCGTGCGGGACGGTGGCGTTCGCGCCGCGGGCCCGCGCGGTCTCCACGGCCCGGCCGGACAGGGAGAGGGCGTTCTCGTCCTCGCCGAGCATCAGGCTGGCGACGCTCGCCCACACAAGCACCGAGGGATTGCGCACCGAGGGGGCGAGCGAGAGCACCTGCCGCAGCGGGCCCGCCGCCTCCTCGTGCCGGCCGCGGAAGGTGGCCGAGATGCCCGCGAGGTACTCGAACATGAGCTGGGTCGCCGCCGGGTCGTCCGGCCTGCGCAACGCCCCGGCGTGCCGGGCGATGGCCAGGTAGCGCTGATGATCGCCGGCGAGGTAGCTCGCCTCGCCCGCCCGCATCAGGGCCCGTACGGCGAGCGCCCGGTCCCGGTCGAGCAGCCATTCGGCGGCGGCCAGCAACTCATCGCGCGCCTGGCCGGTCTCGCCGCCGCGTAACTCCAGGTTGCCGCGGATCAGCTCGGCCTGGACCCGCAGTCTCGGCGAGTTCGTCAGCGGATACAGGCGGGCGAGCAGCATCCGGGTGCGCTGCGGCTGGCCCGCGAGCCACGCGTCGTAGGCGGCGGCGGCCAGCCGGGTGGCCTTGGGGCCGCGCGGCGCGGTCAGCTCGGCGGCGCGTTCGAAGGCGAGGGACGATTCGAGGTGGCCGCCGTGGTGGCGGGCCTCGGTGGCGGCGGCGTCCAGCTCGTCGGCGAGCGCCTCGCGCGGCCCGTCGAGCGCCGCCGCCCGGTGCCAGGCGCGGCGCAGCCGCTGGTGCTCGTGGTCCAGCACGGCGGCGAGCCGGCGGTGCGCCGCGCGGCGCTGGGCCAGCGACGCCTCCTGGTAGATCACCGGCCCGATCAGCGGCTCGTGGAAGCCGATGGCGCGGCCGGTCACCCGGGTGATTCCGGCGGCCTCGGCGGGTTCGAGCGCGGCCAGCGCGTCCTCGGGCTCGACCGCCCGCATGAGGGTGTCGGTCTCCATCTCCGGATCGGCCGCGATCAGCAGCAGCACCCGCCGGGTGCGGGCGGGAAGCGGGGCCAGCCGTTGCCGGTGGGCCCGCCACAGCCGGCCGCCCTGCGGCAGCGTCTCGGGCGGCGGGGCCTCGCCGGAGCGTTGCCGCGCGGTGAGCGACGCGGTGAGCTCGATCAGCGCCAGCGGGTTGCCGCCCGCGATCTGGACGAGGGGGCCGCGCATGTCGTCGGCGAGCCCGCTCGTCCCGGCACGCGCCGAACCGGCGACGGGTCCGGTCGCCGAGCCCGTCTCAGGGCCCGTCTCGTGGCCCATGACGGGGGCGGCCGCGGGGCCGGTCACCAGGTCGTCGAGCAGTTCGTGGCTCGCCTCCTCGCTCAGGGCGGCCAGGCGGAGTTCGGGGATCGCCGGGACGTCCGCGCCGTCGTGCCCGCCGAAGAGCAGCGCGACGGCCTCGCCGCCGAGCCGTCTGGCGGCGAAGAGGAGCGCCTCGCGGCTGGGCGGATCGAGATGGTGCACGTCGTCCACGCAGGCGAGGACCGGTCGCTCACGGGCCGTGGCGGAGAGCAGGTTGAGCACGGCGGCGGGCACGACGATCCCGTCGCCCTCCAAGCCCGAGGTGAGGGCCGTGGCGAGCGCGGCGGCCTGCGCGGGCGGCAGGCGGGGCAGGCGGTCCATCACCGGCCGGAGCAGGGCGTGCAGCCCGGCGAACCGCAGACCCGCCTCCGGCGCTGCCGCCCCGGCCCGCAGCACGGTGAACCCGGTCGCCTCCGCCGCCGCGTGATCGAGCAACGAGGAGACGCCCGCGCCGGGCGGGCCGAGGAGCGTCATCGCCCCGCCGGAGCCGTTCCTGGCCCCGTCGAGCAGTCGTTTGAGCGCGAGTTGCTCGGCGCGCCGCCCGCGTAACGGGGGCACACCCGAAACGTGCGCGAACTGCGAGGGTGCGGACACGCCACAAGTGTTACGCCCTGATGTCCCGGCGTGGAAGGGCCCCTCCCCGCCGGCGACGGCAGACCGGTGAATCCACCGATGCGCCGGGGAAGCGGTCACGGGCATGGTTGTACGCGCCGTGTGCCCGGGGCTCGAAAGATAACGTCACGGCGTCAAGCTGGCATAGAACCCATCAAGAGATATTGCTACCCGCTCAGCGTGACATGAGACATTGCGCTCGCTCTTCCCCACTTGTCAGGTGAATAACGGGAGGAAACGCGTGTCACGAACACGACGGCGTGGCGGTTTAGCCTGCCTGTCGATGGCGCTCGTCTGCGGCATCATGGCGAGCCCACAGGCCCAGGCGGCGACGGAACCCACGATCACCATCGAGCAGGGGCGCACCCAACCGGTGTTCTCCTACGCCGAGGCCATCCGCGAGCACGTCTACGTCGAATCGAGCCTCGACAGCGACGGCGACGGCAGGAACGACCGCGTCCGGGTCGACATCATCAGGCCCAAGGAGTCGGGTCCCGGTCTCAAGGTGCCGGTGATCATCGACGAGAGCCCCTACTACGACAACTCCGGGCGCGGGAACGAGGCCGAGCGCAAGGTCTACGACGACGCCGGCAACCTCGCCAGGTTCCCGCTCTACTACGACAACTACTTCGTGCCACGCGGCTATGCCGTACTCAACGTGGACATGCTCGGCACCACCAGGTCCGAGGGGTGCCCCGACACCGGCGGCAGGGCGGACGTCCTGGGCGGCAAGGCCGTCATCGACTGGCTGAACGGCCGCGCGAAGGCCTACGCCCCGGACGGCGGCCCGGCCACGGCGACCTGGACCACCGGCAAGGCCGCCATGATCGGCAAGTCGTACGACGGCACGCTCGCCAACGCCGTCGCCGCCACCGGCGTGCGGGGTCTGGAGACCATCGTGCCGATCTCCGCGATCAGCACCTGGTACCGCTACTCGCGCTCCAACGGGGTCGTCTACAACTACGACTACTCCTCCTGGCTGGCCGGCCGCGTCGACACCGACGGCGCCGAGAAGTGCGCCGCCGTACGGGCCAGGATGGACGCCGAGGACGCCGACGACACCGGTGACCACAACGCCTTCTGGGCGGAGCGCGACTACCTCGACGGCACGCTGGCCAAGGCGTCGAACGTGCGCGCCAGCGTCTTCGCCGTGCACACCGTCAACGACCTCAACGTCAAGCCCGACCACTTCTCCCTGTGGTGGCAGGCCCTGGCCGACCGCGGGGTGCCGCGCAAGGTGTGGGTCGGGCAGTACAGCCACGTGGATCCCTTCGACTTCCGCCGCGAGGAGTGGGTGGACACCCTGCACCGCTGGTTCGACCGCTGGCTGTACGGCGTGCGCAACGGCATCGAGCACGAGCCGCGCGCGGACGTGCAGACCAGCCCGGACACCTGGGTCACCCAGCGCGACTGGCCCGCGCCGAACGCGCTCAAGCTGCCGCTGTTCCCCGCCGCCGACGGCTCGCTCGGCCTGCTGCCGGCCCGGAAGGGCTCCGGCGCGACGTTCACCGACGTGCGCCAGACCGAGGACGCGATGGTGGCGGACGCCGGCGAGGTCAAGCCGGGCCGGGCGGCGTTCGTGACCGGACCGCTGCCGCTGGACCTGCGGCTGTCCGGCACCCCGACGGTCGATCTGCGGGTCAAGCTGGACAAACCGACGGCCAACCTCACCGCGTTGCTCGTCGACTTCGGCGACGACACCCGTGTCGACTGGCGGCGTCTGCAGGGCATCACGACCCTGCCGGAGGAGAGCTGCCACGGCGACGCCACCGCCGCCGACGACGGCTGCTACCGCAAGACGGTCACCAACGTGGCGACCCGCCCGCTGGAGATCGTCGGGCGCGGCTGGATCGACGTGCAGAACCGCGACTCGCTGAGCCTGCCTTCCCCGCTGCCGGTCGGCGACTACGGCAGGGTCCGCTGGCAGACCCTGCCGCACGACTACACCTTCAAGAAGGGGCACCGCCTGGCGCTCGTGCTGGCCGGTACGGACGCGAACTACAGCCAGGAGGCCGCCACCGGCGCGCTGGTCACGGTCGACCTGGCCAAGAGCAAGGTGACCGTGCCGCTGGTCCTGACCGGGACGCCGGCTGATCTGCGCAAGAAGGACAACTGGCGCGGACCACCTCAGATCAACCTGCCGATCCCCCAGGAACGCCTGTTCTGATCCCCTCCCCGCCGCCCTCGCCACGGGCGGCGGGGAGGTGTTCCGGCGTATCGCGGGTGTGAACGCGGTCTGACGGGCCATACCAATCCGGGGCGGGAAAAGTCCCTCCAGGAAAGGGGATCGCGTGCCGACGGTGCAAGCCGTCCCGCCCCGGCTTTCGATCTGGCGACGGCCGGCCGCTCCATCAGCTCCATCCCCTCGCGGAAAGGTTCCCGGTGACCCGACAGGACATCCTGGCCCGGCTCAGATGGGCCGTCGTCGACGGCAAGCCGATCATCGGCGCGGGCGCGGGCACCGGCCTGTCCGCCAAGTGCGCCGAGGCCGGCGGCGTCGATCTGCTCATCGTCTACAACTCCGGCCGCTACCGGATGGCCGGTCGCGGCTCACTGGCCGGGCTGCTGCCGTACGGCGACGCCAACCAGATCGTCGTCGAGATGGCGGCGGAGGTGCTGCCGGTCATCGAGGACACGCCGGTGCTCGCCGGGGTGTGCGGCACCGACCCGTTCAGGCTGATGCCCAAGTTCCTCGACCAGCTCGCGGCGATGGGCTTCGCGGGGGTGCAGAACTTCCCGACGGTCGGCCTGTACGACGGCGTCTTCCGGCAACACCTGGAGGAGACCGGCATGGGCTACGACCTGGAGGTGGACATGGTACGGCTGGCCGCCGAGCGCGACCTGCTCACCGCCCCCTACGTCTTCGACGAGGGCCAGGCCCGCGCGATGGCCGAGGCGGGCGCCGACGTGCTGGTCCCGCACGTCGGGCTGACCACCAAGGGCAGCATCGGCGCGTCCACGGCCCTCACCCTGGACGAGGCCGTGGAACGGGTGCAGGCGATGCGCGACGCGGCCGCCGCCGTACGGCCGGACATCCTCGTGCTGTGCCACGGCGGGCCGATCGCCGAGCCGGACGACGCCCGTTACGTGCTCTCCCGCACCGAGGGGGTCGTCGGGTTCTTCGGCGCGTCGTCGGTGGAGCGGCTGCCGACCGAGCGGGCGATCACCGGTCAGGTGGCCGCCTTCAAGTCGCTGAAGATCTGAGCGGGAGCCTCCCGCGCGGCAGGTGGGCGGTGGCCGGTGCGCCCTCGGCCCGGCTCGCGAAGGGGGCGGGAGACTCCGCCCGTAAGGGGTTCCCAGGGGTCGCGTTGATCCACATTGCGAAATGGGTTGGCGAAGACCCCGGGGGGGTTGCCTATCCTTGCGGTGGGGCGGCCGTCCGGTGAGGCGGCCGGGAAAGCGACCATGGGAACCTCTTCGGTGAAATCTCCGCTCGATGATCTGCGCATCCGCCTGTCCGAGCTGACGCTGCGTGACCAGCGCCGGTTGCGGCGGCGGCTCGACGGCGCCCGCAGGACGCGTGACCGCGCGGCGCAGCAGAAGATCGCCACGCAGATCGCGGCCGAGGTGGAGCGGGCGGAGGCGCGCGTCGCGGCGCGGCGCGAGGCCGTGCCCGAGGTGAGCTACCCCGAGGCGCTGCCCGTCAGCCGGCGCAGAGACGACATCCTGGCCGCCGTGCGCGACCACCAGGTCGTGATCGTCGCGGGGGAGACGGGCTCGGGCAAGACCACCCAGCTCCCGAAGATCTGCCTGGAGCTGGGGCGCGGGGTCAAGGGCCTGATCGGTCACACGCAGCCGCGCAGGATCGCCGCGCGCACGGTCGCCGAGCGGGTCGCCGAGGAGCTGAAGACGGAGCTCGGCCACGCCGTCGGCTACAAGGTGCGCTTCACCGACCAGGTGGGCGACGACACCTTGATCAAGGTGATGACCGACGGCATCCTGCTCGCCGAGCTGCAGAACGACCGGATGCTCGACCAGTACGACACGCTGATCATCGACGAGGCCCACGAGCGCAGCCTCAACATCGACTTCATCCTCGGCTACCTGAAACAGCTGCTGCCCAGGCGTCCCGATCTCAAGGTCATCATCACCTCGGCGACGATCGATCCCGAGCGGTTCTCACGGCACTTCGGCGACGCGCCGATCGTGGAGGTGTCCGGCCGTACATTCCCCGTTGAAGTGCGATATAGGCCGATAAATGATGAACAAGAGGATCAGATCGGGGCGATCTCCGATGCCATCGACGAGCTGTGCGCCGAGGGGCCCGGCGACATCCTCGTCTTCCTCAGCGGTGAGCGGGAGATCCGCGACACCGCCGACGCCCTCGCCAAGCAGAACCTCCGGAACACCGAGATCCTCCCGCTCTACTCCCGGCTCTCGGCCGCCGAGCAGCACCGCGTCTTCCAGCGGCACTCCGGCCGCCGCGTGGTCCTCTCCACGAACGTGGCGGAGACCTCGCTGACCGTCCCCGGCATCAAGTACGTCGTGGACCCCGGCTTCGCCCGGATCTCCCGCTACAGCCACCGGACCAAGGTGCAGCGCCTGCCCATCGAGGCCATCTCGCAGGCGTCGGCCAACCAGCGCAAGGGCCGTTGCGGCCGCGTCTCCGACGGCATCTGCGTCCGCCTCTTCTCCGAGGACGACTTCGTCGGCCGGCCGGAGTTCACCGACCCGGAGATCCTGCGCACCAACCTCGCGTCCGTCATCCTGCAGATGACCTCGATCGGCCTCGGCGACATCGCGGCCTTCCCCTTCGTCGAGCCACCCGACCAGCGCCAGGTCAAGGACGGCGTCAACCTCCTGCAGGAACTCGGCGCCTTCGACGAGGGCAAGCGGATGACCCCGCTGGGCCGCAAGCTGGCCGGCCTGCCGGTCGATCCCCGCCTGGCCCGCATGGTCGTGGAGGCCGACAAGAACGGCTGCGTGCGCGAGGTCATGGTGATCGCCGCCGCGCTGTCGATCCAGGACCCCCGCGAGCGCCCCGCCGAGAAGCAGCAGGCGGCCGACGAGAAACACCGCCGGTTCGCCGACAAGGAATCCGACTTCGTCTCCTACCTCAACCTCTGGGAACACCTCCAGGAGCAGCAGAAGGATCTCTCCTCCAGCCAGTTCCGCCGCGCGTGCAAGACCGACTTCCTCAACTACCTGCGGGTCCGCGAGTGGCAGGACGTCTACGGCCAGCTACGCCAGATGTCCAAGTCGCTCGGCGTGACCCTGAACAGCACCCCGGGCGACCAGCACAAGATCCACGTCTCGCTGCTGTCCGGCCTGCTCTCCCACATCGGCCTGAAGGACCTGGACAAGAAGGACGGCCCGCGCCGCGCGATCCAGGAGTACACCGGCGCCCGGAACGCCCGCTTCGCGATCTTCCCCGGCTCCGCGCTGGCCAAGAAGCAGCCCCAGTGGGTGATGTCGGCCGAACTGGTGGAGACCTCCCGCCTCTGGGCCCGGGTCAACGCCAAGATCGAGCCCGAATGGGTCGAGCCGCTCGCCCAGCACCTGGTCAAACGCACCTACTCCGAGCCGCACTGGGAGAAGACCCAGGGCGCCGTCGTGGCCTACGAGAAGGTCACCTTGTACGGCGTGCCGATCGTGGCGCAGCGCAAGGTCAACTACGGCCGCATCGACCCCGAGCTGTCCCGTGACCTGTTCATCAGGCACGCCCTGGTCGAGGGCGACTGGAACAGCCACCATGCGTTCCTGAAGGAGAACAGGAAGCTGCTGGAGGAGGTCGAGGAGCTGGAGAACCGGGCGCGGCGACGCGACATCATGGTCGACGACGAGGCGCTGTTCGACTTCTACGACGAGCGGGTGCCGGCCGACGTCGTCTCCGCCCGCCACTTCGACAGCTGGTGGAAGCAGGCCCGCCACGAGCAGCCCACCCTGCTCACCTTCTCGACCGACATGCTGGTCAACGAGGGCGCGGACGTGTCCACCCGCGACTACCCCGACACCTGGCGGCAGCTCGGCCAGCGGATGAAGCTGACCTACCAGTTCGAGCCGGGCACCGACGCCGACGGGGTGACCGTGCACGTACCGCTCCAGGTGCTGAACCAGGTCAGCGCCGACGGCTTCGACTGGCAGATCCCCGGCCTGCGCGGCGAGCTGATCACCGCGCTGATCAGGTCGCTGCCCAAGAACGTGCGGCGCAACTTCGTCCCGGCGCCCGACTTCGCCAGGCGGGTGCTCGCCGGGGTCGAGCCGGGGGGTGAGCCGCTGCTCGCCGCGATGGAGCGTGAGCTGTTCAAGCTGACCGGGGTCAGGGTGGCGCGCGAGGAGTGGCAGGTCGACCAGCTTCCCGACCATCTGCGCGTGACCTACCGGGTGGTCGACGAGCGGAAGCGGACCATCGCGGAGGACAAGGACCTGGCGGCGCTGAAGAAGCGGCTGGCGCCGAAGCTGCGCCAGACGCTGTCGGCCGCCGCCGACGACCTGGAGCGCTCGGGCCTGCGCACGTGGAGCTTCGGCACCCTGCCCAAGCTGTTCGAGCAGGGCCGGATGAAGGCGTATCCGGCGCTGGCCGACGACGGTGACAGCGTCTCGGTCAGGATGTTCGAGACCGAGGCCGAGCAGCGCAGGTCGATGTGGCCGGGCACCCGCAGGTTACTGCTGCTCAACGTCACCTCTCCGGCCAAGTCGCTGCTGGGCGGGCTGAACAACCAGGCGAAGCTGGCGCTCTCCCGCAGTCCGCACGGCGGCGCGATCGCGTTGTTCGACGACTGCGTCCAGGCCGCGGCCGACAAGCTGATCATCGATCTGGGCGGCCCGGCCTGGGACGCCGCCGGATTCGACCGTCTCTACCAGCACACGCGCGCCGAGCTGTACGAGACCGCGCGGGAGGTCGTCTCACGCGTCGAGCAGATTCTGAGCGTCTGGCACTCGGTCTGCACCCGCCTGGACGCCCTGCGCTCCGGCGTCTCCACCCAGGACGTCAAGGACCAGCTCGACCAGCTCGTCTACGCCGGTTTCGTGACCGCCACCGGTTACCGGCGGCTCCCCGACATGTTGCGCTACATCCGGGCGATCGATCGGCGCCTCACCAAGCTCCCCGAGGAGCCCTGGCGCGACGAGGAGTGGATGGCCAAGGTCCACAAGGTCGAGGACGACTACCACGACCTGCTGGCGAAGCTGCCGCCCGCGCGGCGGTCCGATCCCGACGTGCTGGAGATCCGCTGGATGATCGAGGAACTCCGGGTCTCCTTCTTCGCCCAGACCATCGGCACCCCCACCCCGGTCTCGGAGAAACGCATCGCGAAGGCGATGGACAAGATCACTTAAAGATCGACGTGTCCATTGCTATCCCTTCGTGTTCGAACAGGCACGCTAAGTATTCCATGCAGTCGGCGCGGGCGCGTGGTGTTTCGGCGGGTGCAAGGGAGCAAAGCCGGAACTCTAGAGTGGATGACGTCGTCGTCGTCTCAGCAGGGGGTTCCGTGGTCAGGGCGCTGGTTTTCGACGTGGGGGAGACGCTGGTCGATGAGACGCGGATCTGGTCGCGGTGGGCCGACAGGCTGGGCGTGCCGAGGCTGACCATGCTGGGGGTGCTCGGCGGGATGGCGGCGCTCGACCGGTCCTACGGTGACGCGTTCGAGCTGCTCCGGCCGGGGCTGGACGTCGAGGCCGAGCTGGCCGCGTGGCGTCGTGACGACCCGTCCGGCCTGAGGGAGAACTTCGACGCCGCCGACCTCTACCCCGACGTGCGGCGGTCGCTCACGGACCTGCGCGAGGCCGGCTACCGGATCATCGTCGCGGGCAACCAGCCGCCGCAGGCCGCCGCCACGCTCGCCGCGATGGACCTGCCGGCGCACGCCGTGCACACCTCGGCGGAGTGGGGCGTGGAGAAACCGGATCCCGCCTTCTTCGACAGGGTCGTGGCCGTGTCCGGGCAGGATCCGGACGAGATCCTCTACGTCGGGGACCGGCTCGACAACGACGTGCTGCCCGCGCAGCGAGCGGGGCTGCGGGCCGCGCTGCTGCGCCGTGGCCCCTGGGGCCACCTGCACGCCGTACGCCCGGAGGCCGCCGTGGCGGACCTCGTGCTGGACGGCCTCGACGACCTGGTCGTCGCGCTGGCCGAGGGCCGGCTACATCCGGTGGGGTAGTCAGGGAACCGCCTGGCGGCGGATGCCGCGCCGCCGCCGTACGGCGATGCTGGGCGACGTTCGTTTCGGTCGCGCAGAAGGACGGTTCCCATGCAGTCAGTCGACACCGCGAAGATGACCAAGAGGCCGGGGGCGGCGCTGATCACCCTGCGGTACGCCGCGGTGCTGCACGTCGTCGCCATTCTGATCCAGGCGGTGACCGCCGGGCAGATCGTCGGCGGAGCGGACATGGCGGGCGCGCACGGGGTGGGCGCCGGCCCGGTGCACCTGTTCGGGCTCCTGCAGCTCGTGATGGCCGTGCTGTTGTGGCGGCCGGGACGCGGGCCGGGCTGGCCGGCGATGGCCTCTCTGATCCTGTTCCTCATGGGAGGCGTCCAGTCGGCGATCGGCGGGCGGGGCGACATCGCCCTGCACGTGCCGCTGGGGATGGCGACCTTCGGCCTGGCGGTCGCGGTGCTCGTGGGGGTCTGGTCCTCGCGCGTCCAGCGAGCCGGCCGCTGAGCACCCATGCGGATGCCGGGTGGGGTCCCGCGTGGCCGCGCGGGACCCCACGTCCTTCCCTCGTGGCGGAGGTCAGCGCGCGGTCTTGGCGGTGGGCTCGGCGGTGGGCTCGGCGGTCGCGAGGTCGAGGTCCCGCGTCTCCGGGGCCAGGGCGAGGCCGATCACGGTGATGACCAGGGTGACGACCACGTAAAGGGAGATCGCCACGGTGGTGCCGGTGGCCTGGAGCAGGGCGAGCGAGATGATCGGGGCCAGCGCTCCGCCCAGCACCCCGGCGATCTGGTAGCCCATCGAGGCGCCGCTGTAGCGCAGCCGGGTGCTGAACAGTTCGGCGATGAACGCCGCCTGCGGGCCGTACATCGCGGCGTGGGTGATCAGGGCGATGACGGCGGCGAGGATGATCAGCGGGGTCGAGCGGGTGTCGAGCAGCGGGAAGAAGGCGAACACCCAGATCCCGGCGCTGACCGCGCCGATCAGGTAGACCGGGCGCCTGCCGTACCGGTCGGAGAGGGTGCCGAACAGCGGGATCAGCACGAGCTGGCAGGCCGATCCGATGAGCACCGCGTTCAGGCCGACCGTGCGGTCCAGGCCGAGCGTGCCCGAGACGTACTGCACGATGAACAGCGCGAAGGTGTAGAAGGCGACGTCCACCCCGACGCGCGCGGCGATGGCGGCCAGCAGCGCGCGGGGGTGCGAGCGGATGACGTCGATGACCGGCATCCGGGCCTTCTGGTTGTTCCGCTCGACCTCGGTGAACAGCGGGGACTCCGAGATCCGCAGCCGGATCCAGAGCCCGACGATCACCAGGACGCCCGACAGCAGGAACGGGATCCGCCAGCCCCAGGACAGGAACGCCTCGTCGGAGAGCGTCAGCGACATCACGCCCAGCGCCGCCGCGGCGAGCAGGTTGCCCGCGGGGACGCCGACCTGGGGCCAGCTCGCGTTGAGGCCGCGCCGCCGGGGGTCCCCGTGCTCGATCGACATGAGTACGGCGCCGCCCCACTCGCCGCCGAGCCCGAGGCCCTGCAGGAACCGGAACGTCACCAGCAGCAGCGGCGCCGCCGCGCCGATCGTCGGATAGCCGGGCAGCAGGCCGATCAGGACGGTCGCGACACCCATGATCAACAGAGTGATGATCAGCACGTTCTTGCGGCCGACGCGGTCACCGAAGTGGCCGAAGACGATGCCGCCCACGGGCCTCGCGACGAAACCGATCGCGTAGGTGGTGAAGGCGAGGAATGTCCCTGTCAGCGGTTCGAAGGTGGGGAAGAACAGCTCGTTGAAGACGAGGATCGCCGCGGTTCCGTAGAGGAAGAAGTCGTACCACTCGAGTGACGTGCCGATGAGACTGGCGATGATCACCCGCCTGGCCTGGTGCTGGGAGCCTGCCATGGCGTTCGCTCCTGTCGGGGGTGGCTTTCACTCAACATAAGTATTGTTCAACAATTCGACAAGAGTTTTGTGGGATGATTTCTCACATGGACGATGTCGCCGGGCTTGAACACGACCGTGACCGCCTCGGCCGGAGCAGCACCGCGGAGCGGGTCGCCGACATCCTGCGCGAGCGCATCGCGCAGGGCTTCTTCTCGCCGGGCCAGCGATTGTCGGAGGAGGCGATCGGGGCCGCGCTCGGCGTCTCGCGCAACACCCTGCGGGAGGCGTTCCGGCTGCTCTCCCACGAACGGCTGCTGGAGCACCGCCTCAACCGGGGCGTCTTCGTCAGGGTCCTGTCGACCGACGACGTGGCCGACCTCTACCGGGTGCGCCGGGTCATCGAGGTCTCCGCCGTACGGCACGCGTCGGCCGAGGGGATCGCGGCGATGCGCGAGGCGGTCGAGGACGGCGAGCGGGCCGCCCGGGAGAACCGGTGGCGCGAGGTCGGCACCGCCAACATCCGCTACCACCAGGCGCTGTCCCGGCTCAACGGCAGCCAGCGGCTCGACGACCTGATGCGCCAGCTGCTCGCCGAGCTGCGGCTGGTCTTCCACGTCATGCGCAACCCGCGCTCCTTCCACGAGCCGTTCGTGGCCCGTAACCGCACGTTGCTCGAACTCCTCGCGGCGGGGGAGACGGAGAAGGCCGAGCGTGAGCTGGTGAGCTACCTCGACGACGCCGAGGCCCTCCTCATGGAGGCGTACCGGCCACAACCGTGACGGATCACGCGACCGCCTCGGCGGGAGCGGCGCGCGTCGTGCTGACGTGCCGTGCCTTCGGGTGCGTGCCAGGGCCACGGCGGCGGCAGGCGTGGCGGCGATCGTCAGCACGCCGGCGAGCTGGATCTCTCGCACACCCTCCGTGCGCGGCTCCGCAGGCGGTTCACACGCGCGGGCGGTACCGTCCGGACAACCGGGCGAGCTTCAGGCTGAGGTGCAGGGTCAGCCGCTCGGCGCCGTCCTTGAGATCGGTTCCGGCGAGGGTCTCCAGCCGTTGCAGCCGGTAGTAGAGGGAGGTCCGGTGCAGGCGCAGCGTGCGCGAGGTGGCCACGGCGCTGCCCGCGAGGTCCAGGTAGGTCTCCAGGGTCTCCAGCAGCGGCAGGTGAGCCTCGTCGCCGAGTAGCGGTTCCAGCCCGGGATGCAGCCCGACCGTGCCCGGCGGGAACTGGGTGAGCAGCCGGTAGACGCCCAGCTCGGCCCAGTGCGCCGTGTCGCCGAGCCCGGGGACCCGCGCCGCCACCTCGGCGGCCTGCAGCGCCTCCGCGTACGAGGCGGCGGCCTGTTCGAGGAGCGGCCGGGGCCGTCCCACGCCGACCACCACGGGCGCGGCCATCGCCGCGTGCACCTCCTCCGGGGCGACCGCCGCCCCGGCGGCCAGCAGCACGCCGTGGTCGTAGCGGACCAGGTGCAGCGGATTCCGCGCGCCCATCCTCCGGCGTACGGCGAGCAGCCCCTGCTCCAGGCCGAGCCGGGACGCCTCGTCGGCCGGAGCGGCGGACGCCGGACGCGCCACCAGCACGGTGACCGGCTCGCCCTGGGGAAAGCCGCCCGCCTCGATGAGGGTCCTGGCGGCCGGTTCCGGCGTGCCGGACAGCAGTTCGGTGACCGCCTCGAACTCACGCCGGGAGGCGAGACCGGTGGCCAGGCTCTCGCGGAACAGCGCCAGGGCGACGCCGGGGGCGGCCTCGGTGGCGAGCGCGATCTCGACGGGCGTCATGGGCGGGTCCACGTCGATGAACCAGAGGAAGCCGAGCAGCCGGCCGCCGTGCCTGGCGGGCAGGCAGATTCGGGGGAGCAGGCCGAGCGCCGGCGCCCCCGGGGTCCGCAGCGGCCCGGAGGCGTCGTGGATGCCGGCGCCGCGCAGCCAGGCGCGCACCTCGGGCGCGGTGTGCCGGCGCAGGATCGAGTCGCGGCGGATCTCGTCGAGCGGGCCCGTCTGCTCGCTGTAGGCGATCACCCGCTGAACGTGGTCCTCCAGCAGGAGCGGCCGGCGCAGGCGCAGCGCGAGATCGTCTACGAGCCGCTGCAAGTCGCCCGCCATGTGTGCCTCCGGAGCAGCCCGTTTCAACATTTGTCGGAAAGATGACTGTGCACCTTCTCTACAACTGATCGATGATCTCCGTCAAGGGCGTCTATAGCGTCCTTCGCTGAGTGTGTGCCGGTTTCGCTCAGGTGGAAGGTGTCCGTGACCATCGGAAAGCTTGCGAAGATCCTTGTGGCGACTGCCGTACTGCTCCCCGTGGGGCTGGCGGCGGCGCCCGCGTCGGCCGAACCGCCGCCAGAGCCCGCTCATCCGTGGCGATACGACCACTGGCCGCAGCAGCAGCCGTGGCAGCAGGACGCGCCCGCGTCGACGTTGAAGACCAAACCGGGCGCGCCCGCCCCGATCGACCCGCAGAACTGGAAGAACCCCGACAACATGACCTGGGCGGACTACAAGCAACCGCCGGGGACGAATTGGGCTGATCCAGCGGCGAAGGGCACGAAGCGCACCTTCAAGGGCGCTCTGGTGCTGCTCGACTATCCCAACCAGCCCTTCGTGGTGACCCAGCCCAAGGGTTCGTCGGTGTTCAAGAACCCGAGCGCCGAGGCCCACGACGTGCCGCGGGACAAGGTCGCCCAGTTCTACAAGGACTTCCTCAACACCCCGAACGACCTCAACCGGGGGCACACCATCCACGAGTACTGGATGGAGGACTCCGGCGGCCGTTACGGCGTCGACCTGACCGCGTTCGGCCCGTTCACGATGCCGGGCAAGGACCACGAGTACGGCATGGAGTTCCAGGCCGGCACCGCCTGCCCCGCCGGCGACACCTGCACCAGGAACATCCGGACCGACGGCCGCGCCGCCTGGGTCGCCGAGGTGGGCGAACAGGTGCCCGCCGGATACGACTTCATCTTCTTCCTCAGCGCCGGACAGGACGAGTCGGCCACCTGGCAGGAATTCGGAATGATGAAATTTCCGGATAAGGAGGCGGTGACCGACGACTTCGGCCCGCCCGACGACGCCCTGCCCAACTGGTCTGCGACCCGCTACGTCGACTGGACCTCCTGGGCGGCGGGCTCGTCGATCTGGCCGAACGCCGGAGGCGGCTCCTCCACCCAGGCGGAAAGCTCCGGCCAGGGCGTCTACGCCCACGAACTGAGTCACATCCTGGGCATCGGCGACAACTACAACAACCCGTACGGCGTGCCACCCCGCCGCGCCTACACCGGCGTCTGGGAGATGCTCAGCCGGGGCAGCTTCAACGGCCCCGGCGGCCCGCACAGCCGCTGGATGATCCCGCCGACCGGCGGCGGCTCGATGGGCGCGCAGCACATGCTGCGTAACAAGATCAAGCTGGAGATGGTCGACGAGGCGAACGTGCTGCGGCTCTCCCGGGCGGCCCTCGCCCAGTCGGGCATGGTCGTGGCCAAGGTGACCTCCCGGGTGGCGCAGCCGGGCGACAAGGGCCTCTCGGGCGTCAACATCGAGTTCGGCGACGGCGACAAGAGCCCGGCCTGCGACATCCGGACGCAGCCGCTGTGCGACGGCGGCGGCTACCAGAACTACACCGTCGAGGTCGTGGACCGGATGGGGGCCGACTCCTTCACCCCCGACTCCGGCGTGCTGCTGGCCAAGACCAAGAACGAGGACCGCGCGCCGTTCGAGTGGGTGATCGACGCGAACCCGCAGGACATCGGCATGACGGACTACGTGCTGCCCGACGGCACGCAGGTGCCGATCACCGTCGGCGACTACCGGCAGCTCTCCGACGCCCTCTTCCACGCGGGCACCGATTCGGGCAGTGAGTTCGAGTTCACCGACGAGGGCAACCGCCTGCACTTCTACGTGCTCGACGTGCACCGTGACCGCAAGGGCGTGTTGTCCTACACGGTGGCGGTCCGATCGCTCGACGGCGCGGGTCCGTACCAGCGGGGCGTGAAGGTGCTCCCGGCGGCGGGCGTGCCCACCGGCGACGGCTGGGCCAAGTGCGCCTTCCCGCTCCGCAACACCGGCAAGACGGCGCCGGCCGCGGGGCAGCACCCCGAGGACGTCTCCGCCCACCTCGGGTCGGACGTCTACCGCCTGTCGGCCAAGGCCGGAACCAAGGGCTGGTCGGTCCAGGTGCCCAACCAGCTCGCCAGCGCCGAGCCGGGCAAGACCGTGCTGGTTCCCGTCCACGCCAAGCGCGACAGCGGGAACCGGCTCGCCAAGATCGAACTGACCGCGACCTCGGAGAGCGACCCCACGAAGACCGCCACCGCGACCTGCGTCGCTGTGGCCACCTGAACCCCCGGTAACCACGCGTCTCACCGGCCGCCCCGAACGCCCGGTGAGACGCGTCACGCCGGTCACCTGAACGGCCGGTGAACAGTCTCCGTACGCCCCGCTTCGTCCCCCCGGAAGCGGGGCGTACGGTTGCCGCCACCCCGGCCCCTTGGTTGAATCATCCAGAAACCGATCTCTCCCCGAGTAGGTGTGCCGATGCCCCGGGCGTCGCGATTGCCCGACAAGCGGGACGATGGCCGGCGGCGTACCGTGCCTCTCGCGGCGCCCGCCGCGGCCGGGATCGCGGCGGCGGTCGCCAGCGTCCTGGCCACCTCCCTCGACGTGTGGGACCTGCCCACCGAGGCCAAGGTCGGCGTCACCGTCCTGGCCGGCCTCCTGGTCGGACTGCTGACCTGGGCGACGACCAAGTCCACGCCACCGCCCGACCAGGACGCCACTCCCGCGGGCCCCTCCTGGCGCCCGCCCGACCAGTGGCCGCCCGTGCCCGCCCACTTCACCGGCCGCCACGAGTCGCTGGCCGAGCTGGGCCGCGTCTTCGCCGACCACCGGGACCGCCGCCACCAGGTCGAGGAGATCACCTCCCCGCTGGTCGTCTCGATGTACGGCAGGGCGGGCGTCGGCAAGTCGGCGCTCACCGCGCGGTTCGGGCACGAGATCGCCGACTCCTTCCCCGACGGGCGGCTCTACGCCGACCTGCGGGGCGGCGGCGACACCGGGGTCGGCCCCGAGGAGGTGCTGATCGGCTTCCTGCGCGCCCTCGGCGTACGGCTGACCACCGACCCCGGCGGCCTCACCGAACTGCGCAAACTCTGGCTGACCTGGACCAGGGGCCGCCGGATCCTGATCGGCCTCGACAACGCCCGGGACGGCGACCAGATCAGGGAACTGCTGCCCGCCGAGCCCGGCTGCGCGGTGATCGTGACCTCCCGCCAGCCGCTCTACCTGCTCAACGCCTACGACAAGCGCCTGACGGTGTTCACCCCCGAACAGGGCGTCGAACTGCTCGCCCGGCTGGCCGGTCGCGAGCGGGTGGCGGCCGAGCCCCCGGCCGCGGCGGACATCGTGCGGATGTGCGACAACCTCCCGCTGGCCATCAGCATCTGCGGCGGGCGTCTCGCCACCCGGGAGAACTGGTCGCTCGCCGAGCTGTCCCTGCGCCTGGCCGACGAGCGCAGGCGGCTCGACCAGCTCGAACTGACGGGCAGGATCGACAAGAGCGTGCGCGCCTCGCTCCAGCTCAGCTACGCCGACTGCACCGGCATCCAGCGCCGCCTGCTCCGCCTGCTCAGCCTGCTCAGGGCGCCCGACGTGCCCGGCTGGGTCGCCGGCGAACTGCTGTCCATCTCCTCCCTCGAAGGCGCGGACCAGCTCGAAGCGCTGATGGACGTGCAGCTCGCCGATTGCTCGGGCACCGACGCGGCGGGCGTCCTGCGCTACCGGCTGCACGATCTGGTGCGGGTCTTCGCCCAGGAGATCGCGCGCCAGGACGAGCCCGAGGACCGCCGCCGCGCCGCCATCGAGCGGGTCCTGTCGGGCTATCGCCGCCGTGCGGAGGCCGCCGCCATGGCCCGCTGGCCGCAGGACTGGGGCCGCGCGGGCAGGCACGGCGACCGGGACGCGCAGGGGCCCGCCGCCGACTGGCTCAACGCCGAGCGGCTGACCCTGGTCGCCGTGGTCGCCGAGGCCCGGGACCTGGAGCTGTGGGAGCTCACCTGGGGGGTCGGCCGGGCCTTCTGCTCGCTGTGCCACTCGCTGCGGGCGTACTGGTCCGACTGGCGGGCCGTCGCCGAGATCACGTACGACGCGGCCGTGCGGATGGACGATCCGCGGTCCCTGGGCATCGCGCTGCTGGAGCGCGCGGCGGTGACCGGGGGACAGGGCAGTCACGAGAAGGCCCTGGCCGACGCCGAGCGGGCGCTGGAGATCTTCACCGGGCTCGGCGAGTCCTGGTGGGCGGCGCGCGCGATGCGCAGCGTCGGCATGACGCTGTTCGGCAACGGCAACGTCGACCGGGGCCAGGAGTATCTCATCGCCGCCGTCGCCGCGTTCAAGGGCGAGGACGACCGGTGGTGGTCGGCGCGCACCCAACGCAACCTGGCCGAGCTACGGCTCGCCCAGCGCCGTCCCGAGGAAGCCCGAGACCTGCTCGAAGAGGCGCTGGGGGTGTTCAAGCGCGACGGCAACCGCTACTCCGAGGCGCAGACCCTGCGCGTCTACGGCGAGGTGCTCGCGGCCCAGGCGCGCGGGCTCCGCGCCGAAGGACAGGCGCAGGCGGCGGCCGACTCCTTCGCCAAGGCGGGATTCAGCCTCGACCGGGCGGCCGAGATGTTCCGGCTGCGCGGCGAACTGTGGGAGGAGGCACGGTGCCTGCGCGCCGCCGGCGACGTCGGCGACCCGGGCAACGGGCTGCGCGAGCTGACCTACGTGCGCCGCGCCGCCGAGATCCTCAGCGCGCTCGGCGACACCTGGGGGGAGGCGCGCACCCAGCTCTCCGCCGGGCGGGCGCACGCCAGGCTCGGCCGTTTCGCCGAGGCCGACGCGACCCTGAACGGCGCCGTCCGCGCCTTCACGGAACTCGGCGACCGCTCGTGGCTGGCCCGCTGCCTGCGCTACCTCGGGGAGATCCGGCTGGAGGCGGGCAGACCGGACAGGGCCCTGACGCCGCTCGTCCAGGCCCAGGACCTCTATCGCAGCCTGGGCAACGAGTCGGGCATGGCCCGGACCCTCGAACTGCTCACCCGCGCTCGGGATCGGTGAGGTCACGGCTCGCCAGCAGGTGCGCGGCGGCCAGCCTGGCGTCCTGGATGCTCTGCTTGAACAGCTCGCGCACCTGGTCGGCCCGGCCGGAGAGCTGCTCGATGTGCGGTACGGCCAGCTCGTCGTCGACGATGTCGGCGAGCAGGCTCTCGTACTCCGGGGTCCGCTCGGCCAGCACCTCCAGCCGGCCGTACGCCCGATACATCCGGTCGGCCTGGTGGACCCGCCACGCGTAGTCCTCCAGCGCCCGCACCCGCGCGGTCAGCGAGCCCAGCGCCGTGTTCAGCGCGGCCGTGTAGGGCCGGAACGCCTCCGCCAGCTCGCGGGGCAGGTCCTGGGGCACGATCCGGTAGTGCTCCGCATGCATGCCGGAGAGCCGGGCGAGCTGCCGCGCGATCCGCCACGTCTCCTCGGGCAGGGTGATCCGGTTGTCGATGGTGTCGATCAGCCCGGCCTGGTTGACCTGCGAGGCCAGCACCGACTCCACGGCGTCCTGGGTACGGCGCAGCAGATCCTGGCACGCGTGGTCCAGGTCCTCCGGCAGGACGTATCTGTCGGCGTTCTCGATCGCGACCCGGAGCTGCCTGCGGGCCTTCCTGTTGCCCGAGCCGGCCGTCGCCCACTTGACCGTGGCGACGGCGCCCACGACCATCATCGCGAAGATCACGCCGCCGGCGTTCGCCAGGCCGGTCATCAGCACCATGAACGCGACCACCGAGAAGAACGTGAACAGGTCGGCGTTCCCGGCCTTGCGCACCTGCCCGGCGGCCTCCCCGCTCTGGTGGGCGACCGACCGGGCCGCCGCCGCCGCGCTCTCCGCCCGCCGGCGGCCGTCGTGGTCCCGTGCCAGGTGCGCCCGTGCCTCGCGGAGCAGCAGCGGGTTCGACCGCAGGGTCCACGACACCTCCGGTGCGAGCAACGGGTCGATCACCAACCGCGGCCCTCGTGGCGGCCGCTGCTGCTGCCACGCCCGGTACCCGTGGCCCGGTTCCCTGGCCCGCCCGGCGCCATACCCCGGCCCATACGCGGCGGTGTTGTGCCCGTGGGTGCGGGGGTCGTAGCGTCCGGGTTGATGGGGCGGGCCGACTCCCGGGGCGGGTGGCCCGTTGCGGTACGGAGCGCGGAAGCCGATGCCTCCGGGGGCGCGTGGCGGGCCGCCAGGCTCCGCGACGGGAGCGCCGTCGCCGGACGGGGCCGGTGCGGGGAAGGGAAGCGGCGGGCGGCCGCCGCCGGGCGTGCGGGTGGGATGCTCGTCGCCGGTGTCGTAGGCCTGTTCCCGTGGATCCACGTGATCTCCCGATGGCTGCGGACCCTTCCGTTCCTAACCCATCTGACGCGAGATATGACTATTTAGGTCACCTAGTCGCCAACATCGGGATTTACGGAAGCTCTCGCAGACCATTAACCGACGGTCCATAAATCGCCATATAAGCTGACCCGTGATGAACGACTTCAGACGATGGATCGATCTCGAAGGCGCCGCGAACGTACGCGATCTCGGCGGTCTGGCCACGGCGGACGGCGGGACGATCCAGTCCGGCCGAGTCTTCCGCTCCGACAACCTCCAGGGACTGACCGACGGCGACATCGCCGTACTCGTCGGCGACCTGAAGCTCCGGCAGGTCGTGGACCTGCGCTCCGGTCCCGAAGTCACGCTTGAGGGCCCGGGACCGCTGACCCGGGTGCCCGAGGTGACCATCCACCACCTCACGCTCTTCGCCGAGGGCGGCGTCCACACCGACGTCGAGGCCGACACCGTCGACGCCGACCGGGTGCTGCCCTGGCAGAACGAGCGCGTCGACGAGGACCTCGCCGAGCTCCGCGTCACCGGCTACTACTACGCCTACCTGCGTGACCGTCCCGACTCCGTCATCGCCGCGCTCCGCGTGCTCGCCCACGACGACGGCGCCGCGATCGTCCACTGCGCGGCCGGCAAGGACCGCACCGGCGTCGTGTGCGCCCTGGCCCTGGAGGTCGCCGGAGCCACCCGCGAGGCCATCGTCGCCGACTACGTGGCCACCGGCGACCGCCTCACCGCCGTCCTGGCCCGCCTCCGCGCCAGCGCCACCTACCGCGACGACCTGGACACCCGCCCCGCCGACGCGCACCGTCCCCAGGCGGAGTTCATGGAGCAGTTCCTCGCCACCCTCGACACCCGTTTCGGCAGCCCTCTCGCCTGGCTGACCGCGAACGGCTGGACCCCCGCCGACACCACCGCCCTCCACTCCCGCCTCCGCGACTAGGAGCTGTTCCGTCAGATCGCCGAGGCGGCGGCCGTTGCGCCGCGCCGTCCTCCGGCGGCAGCGGGATCGTCGTGCCCGGTTCTCAAACGATCGGAGGGCGACCGGCTCGGGCCAGCCGCAGCACCGTGCTCCAGGACATCGGCCGGCGCTGTCCGTGCCCGCCCCTGAGACCTTCTCTCAGGCCGGCGAACCAGACGGCCAGGTTCGCGCGGGAGCGGACCCGGGCGAGGCTGAGCAGCGTCCATGTCGTCAGGTAGACGGGGATCAAGAGGGCGGGGAGGCGGCGGTAGGCGAGCCAGACCCTGTTGCGGGCGACGAGACGGTAATACGTGGCGTGCCTGGCGGGGTCCGTGGCGGGGTGATGGATGACGATACTGGGCGCGTACCAGCCGGTGCGCCCGAGGTCCCACAGCCTCCAGCTCAAGTCGATGCCTTCGTGGAAGAGGAAGAAGTGGCCGGGCCAGCCGCCGGCCTGCTCGTAGTCGGCGCGGCGTACGAGAACGACGCCTTCGGCCATGACGGTGATGGTGCCGGGCCGAACGGCGTCGCCGGCGCGCAGGCGCGGAACCCAACGGCGCAGGGTGGCACCGGTATCCGGATCGGCGATGCGGGGTTGGATATAGGCGGCTTCTGGATGACGGCGGGCTTCGGCGACGAGCCCCGCGAGGATGTCGGGGGTGGGCAGGACGGCGTCGTTGTCGAAGAAGAACACGAATTCACCACAGCCCGTCCCGGCCAGGGCGTCAGCGCCGACGTTGCGCCCCTGGGGGATTCCTTCGTTGACGGGCAGGACAACCGTCCGCACACCGGCGGGCACATGGTCGGGCTCGACCCCGTTGCCCACGATGACCACACGCAGATCGACACCCTGCTGGGCGAGAAGCGACGCCATCGCCTGCGGAAATGCGACAGGCCGATCGTTCATGGTGAGAACCACCACGTCGATGGTGGTCTTCGGGCTGGTCATTCCGTCTCCCGGGCAGGTGAAGCGCTCGGCGTGGATAAGCGGCGCCACCTGCCGGGGGACAAGCGAGGTGGATCTTACGATGTGAGTTCGTCATCCTACTGACCTCTCCGTTCCCAGTCAGCCGAACATCGCCCAGCTGACCGCGGGCGTGATGCCGGGGCCGGGTGTGGAGGGTGGGCGTGACGGTCAGAGGAGGGGGACGACCTGGCGGTGGGTCGCCGAGCGGCGGGCGGCTTCGAGGACGGTCAGGGTCTCGATGGCCTCGGCCGGGTCGACCGGCGGTGGCGTGCCGTCGGTGAGGCTGGCGGTGACGGCCGTGTAGAAGTCGGGGTAGGCGCCGGGAACGGTGGGGATCACGCGGCTGTCGTCGTCGTTGCCGAGCACGCCCCAGTGTTCACGCGGGTCCTCTCCGAAGCCCGGGTCGCCGGGGAACGCTCCGGCACGCAGCCGCTCCTCCTGCACGTCGAGCTCGTATTTGACGTAGGCGGCCCGCTCGCCGAGGACGCGGAAGCGGGGCCCCAGCCGGGCGGCGACGGCGCTCACCCACAGGTGGGAACGGGCGCCGTTCGCGTGGGTGAGCGCGATGAAGGTGTCGTCGTCGGCGTCGACCCCCGGGCGGCGCACGTCGCTCTCGGCGTAGACGTCGCGGGCCGGGCCGAGCAGGCGGAGCGCCTGGTCGACCAGATGGCTGCCGAGGTCGTAGAGCAGGCCGCCGATCTCCTCGGCGCCGCCGGTCTCGCGCCAGCCGCCCTTGGGGACCGGCCGCCAGCGCTCGAACCGCGACTCCAGCCGCCGCACCTCGCCCAGCTCGCCGGTCTCGACCAGCCGCCGCAGGGTCAGGAAGTCGCCGTCCCACCGGCGGTTCTGGAACACGGTCAGCATCAGCCCCCGCTCGCGGGCCAGCCGTACCAGGGATCTGGCCTCGTCGGCGGTGCCGGCCAGGGGTTTGTCGACCACCACGGGGAGCCCGGCGCGCAGGGCGGCCTCGGCGAGCGGCACGTGGGTGCGGTTGGGGGAGGCCACCACGACGAGATCGCAGTGCTCCCACAGTTCGGCGGCGTCGGCGACGACCCTGGCGCCGGGATGGGCCGCCTTGACCTTGGCGGCCCGCCCGGGATCGCGGGTCACGACGGCGGACAGGGTCAGGCCCGGCGCCGCCTGGATCAGGGGCGCGTGGAAGACCTCGCCCGCCGTGCCGTACCCGATCAGACCGGTGCGCACCGGCTCAGCCCCCATGAGCTTGATCCTAGGACATGCCGCGCAGATCCCAGAGGGCTATGTCGATGGCCGCCACGGCGGGAAGGCGCACCGGCGCGCGGGCCTTCACCCCTCCGGGGGCCCCTACCATACGCGCATGGCCACGTACGGATTCACGCTCACCGCCGAGGGCCCGTTCGACTTCGGCGCCTCGCTCCGCTTCGTCGAGGACTGGCCGGCCACCAGCGCGCTGCCTTCCGACGGGCGGGCGCTGCGCTTCGCCTACAACGCGGAGTCCGACTGGCTGCCGATCGGTGTGACCGTGACGGCCGCGCCGGGCGGGGTCGCCGTCGCCACGACGCGGGCCGCAGGGCCGGGAATCCGGGGCGAGGTGGCGCGAATCCTCTCCCTCGACGTGGACGGCACCGGCTTCGCCGACCTCGGCGAAGCCGACCCGGTGCTCGGTGACCTGCAGCGGCACAGCCCCGGCCTGCGGCCGGTGTGCTTCTGGAGCCCGTGGGAGGCGGCGTGCTGGGCGGTGATCGTGCAGCGCTCGTCGATGCTCATCGCCTCCCGCCTCAAGCAGCGCATCGCGGAGCGGTACGGCGCGAAGGTCACCGTGGACGGGCAGGCGTACGCGGCCTTCCCCCCGCCCATGACGCTGCTGGAGGCCGGCGGCCTCGGCCTGCCCGCGCAGAAGGAGGAGTGGGTGCGCGGGCTGGCCCGGGCGGCGCTTGACGGCGTGCTCACCGCCGAACACCTGCGGGCGCTCGATCCGGCAGAGGCCCTGGCCGAGTTGCGCGCCCTGCCCGGCGTGGGGCCGTTCTCCGCGGGCCTGATCCTGATCCGCGGCGCGGGCGCGCCGGACGCGTTCCCAGGCGACGAGCCGCGCCTGTTCGCGATCCTGCGCGAGGCGTACGGCCTGCCGGAGGACGCGGCGCCGGCCGCCTACCGGAAGCTGGCCGAGGCGTGGCGGCCCTACCGCTCCTGGGCCTCCTTCTTGTTCCGGGCGTCCACCTATGGCGTCATAAACGATCGAGAGTGACGCAGAGCTGATCAGCGAGGTGGACCAAGGGCCGCTCCGCCACCCGGCCGGGTGGCGGACACGTCGGCGCACCCACCGACCGCCACGACGCCGACCGTATGAGATCGATTGAGCCCCACGTCGCTCACCGACCGGATGTGAACCATCGCGAAAAGTGGCGACCAGAGGCCGAGCTGACGGCCCTCGGATACGCCGATCAGGCCGCCCCTAGAGGCCCTCGCGGTCGTCGCGCTCGGCGAGGAACCGTTCGAACTGGGCGGCGAGTTCGTCGCCGGTGGGCATCGGGGCGCTCTCGGCCATCAGGCTGTCCTGCGCCGCGCCGGCCGCGAACGCGTCGTACTGCTGCTCCAGGCCGGTGATCGCGGTGGACAACTCGGTCGAGGTCTGGATCTGCTCCTCGATCTCCGCCGTGGTCTTCTCCGCCGAGTTGCGCAGGCTGTCGGTCGGGAACACCAATCCGGTGCTTTTGGTGACGGCCTCCAGAGCGGCGACCGCCGCCTGCGGGTACTCCGCCTGTGCCAGGTAGTGCGGCACGTGTACGGCATAGCCCAGGGCGTCGTGCCCGGCCGTACCGAGGCGGAGCTCCAGCATCGCCGACACGCTCCCCGGCACCTGAACCTTGCCGAAGGAACTGGTGGTCTGACTGCTGATCAACTCAGGACGGCTGGCGTGCGCGGTGATACCGAGCGGGCGGGTGTGCGGGATGGCCATCGGGATGCCGTGCACGGTGACCATCTTGCCGACGCCCAGCCGCTTGGCCAGCCCGCCCACGGCCGTGATGAACAACTCCCACTCCCGGTCCGGCTCGGGACCGGTCATCAGCAGGAACGGAGTGCCCGTGGTATCGGTCACCAGGTGTACGGCGAGCTCCAGCGACTCGGCCTCCACCCAGTGGTCGGTGTCGAAAGTCATGATCGGGCGACGGGACCGGTAGTCGAGCAGCCGGTCGACGTCGAAGGTCGCGACGACCCGGTGCTCCAGTTCGGAGAGCAGGTGGGCGATGGCGAGCCGGCCGGCGCCGCCCGCGTCCACGAACCCGTCGAAGTGGTAGAGCAGCACCGGATCGGTCAGCTCGGGAAGCTCTTCACCGAGCCGGTAGAGATCCGTCGGGTCGAACACCTTATCCAGCCTTTCCTCGAGTCCTTCCTCCCACCTCAACCAAGGGTGTACCGGGGGGAATTCCATCTAGCGCACCTTATCGGTGCAGAATTGGATTCATGGACCCGGATCAGGACGTCGAGGAGCTTGCCACCCGGATGTTCGATCTCGCCCGTTCTGGGGAGACCGAGCTGCTGGCCGACTATGTGGACGCGGGAGTGCCCGCCAACCTGACCAACGGAAACGGCGACACCCTGGTGATGCTGGCCGCCTACCACGGGCACGCCGAGACGGTCCGCGCGCTGGTGGCCAGGGGAGCCGAGCCCGGGCGGCCCAACGACAAGGGGCAGACGCCGCTGGCGGGCGCGGTCTTCAAGAAGGCGCCCGAGGTCGTGAGGGCCCTCCTGGATGCGGGCGCCGACCCGGAGGCGGGGGCGCCCTCCGCCGTGGAGACCGCCCGGATGTTCGCCAACGAGGAGTTCCTCGGCTGGTTCGCCGAGGTCAGTCGGCCAGCTCCCGATGGAAGCTCCCGGTCTGACCCGGAAGCACCGGGTCGGTGAACCGGCGGGTCTCCAACGCCCAGTCGAGGTAGCCGCGCATCCAGTCCTCAAGACCGGTCACGCATCGTCGGGTGGCCAGCCTGACCGGCTCCGCGATCCCGAGACTGTCGAACCTGACCTCGAGCGCATCCCTCGCGGCCAGGAAGTGCTCGATGCGGTCGTAGATCGTCTGCTCCACCTGGTCGACGGCCTCCTGGAGCGTGCAGTCGGTGGCGTTCCACAGCACGATGGCGAGGTTGTGGAACTCGCCCTGCACCAGCTCCCTGCGCAGCCCGATGATGTCGTTGGTGCACACGACGACGTGTCCGGCCTCGTGCAACAGCATGGAGTACTCGCGGGAGGCACGGATCGCCGCCGGCACGTCGAAGTGCTCCACCAGTTCGATGAGATCGAACGACGGGGGCACGTAGGCGATCTCCAGCTTGCGCTCCACGTAGGCGACCGGGTCGGGGATCTTGCCGGAGGCCCGGTTGTCCACCTCCCACAGCGCCGCGTCGAAACAGGTCCGCAGGTTCCCCGCGAACCGGTCCCACCAGAGGTCGCCGGCCCTGATCCGCATCCGCTCTCCCAGGTCGGCCAGCCCGTGCAGCAGCGCGCCCGCCGCAGGACCCGGCGGCTCGCCACGCAGCAGGCCCTCGGCCCGGTCGGCGAGCCTGCGGGCCAGCTCCAGGTCGCGACCCACCTCGGCCAGCTCGAACTGGTCGTCAAAAACGTGAAACCAGCTGTTGAGGTCGGCGGCCAGTTCCAGGTCGGGCAGTGAGGCCTCGGGGTAGAGGCGCGCGACCAGCCGGGCGTACGACTCGCCCGCGAACCTGGCGGCTGCCAGTCCCTCGGTGATCAGGCCGTGCCGCATCGCCCAGCTGGTCGTGTGCCGGGCCACCTGAGCTTCAAAGGGATTGACCCGTGAGGGGAAGGGGATTCGCAAATCGGGCAAAACTATATTTTCCACCCAAACCTCCCTAGGGGCTGCAACAGTCCGAAAAGAGTATTTATGGCACTAAAAGTGCCGAATAACGATACGGCCATACCCCGGGCGGGAGACGATCAACCCTGCCCAGGGGACAAGTCACGTGGCCTACTCCGGCCACTCCAGCCCCAGGAGCACCGCGTGGCGGTTCCCAGCAGCCCCATGAGGTGTCCGCACGCTCTCCTTGCACAGATTCCCGTAAGCGCGATTACCTCTTTAGAATGAGGGGTATGCGGAGATTCAGGCACTTTCCCCCTACGACTCATAATTGAGGCTCTATATCTGGTTCCGGACACTGGTGCGATTACGGAGAGTACAAATGCCGGCCGATGTGACCTTCGATATTCCTCTCCCGCTCAAACAACACAATGGCTGGCACGCCGCCGCCGAACGCAACCTCTCCTGGCTCACTCGCCGTCGTCTGATCAGTGACGGGACCATAGGTCTCTACGACCTGTTCAAATCGGAGAAACTCGTCGGCTACACGTTCCCCGACGCCACCGAACGCGGTCTCGACCTGGCCAACCGGATCGTCTCTGTGTGCACCCTGCTCGACGACCAGTTCGACGGCCCCGCCGGACGTGACCCGGCCAAGGCGCGCGAGATCAGCGACGGCTTCACCGCCCTGCTCGAACCGCTGGTCCGGGAGCCCAGGCCACGCACCCCCTTACAGGCCGCGTTCTGCGAGACCTGGAGCGACTCGTGCAACGGGAAGACGCCCGCGTGGCGCGCCCGCGCCGCCGAGAGCTGGCGGCGCTACTTCGGCTCGCTGGTCCACGAGTCGGGCAACCGCCGCCGGGGCGTATTCCTGTCGCTGGACTGCTATCTGGAACAACGCCTGGTCACCGGGGCCATGCAGCAGTTCACCGACGCCTGCGAAGTGGCCGGGGAGTTCGAGGTCCCGCCGATCGCCTTCAATATTCCACACGTGCGCATCATGCGCAGGCTCACCGCGGATTTCGTGAATCTGGCCAATGACCTGGCCTCCCTGGAGAAAGAGATAGCCGCCGGCGAGACGGACAATCTGGTGATGGTCATCCGGCACGAGCGGAACTGCTCGATGGACGAGGCGATTCAGCGGGCCTACCATTTCGTGGAGGGCCGGGTGGCCAGATTCGTGCAGCTCAGGAATGAGATTCCCGAGGTGTGCGACGGCCTTCAGCTGCCCGACGCGGAAAGGGCGGTCCTGCACCGTTACACCGACGCGCTCGCCGCCTGGATCAGCGGCTACGAGCGATGGCAGCGCGAGACCTTCCGCTACCGCCGGGCCGGCGACGTCAGCGAGGTGACCGGCGCGGGCTACCGGCTGGAGGACCTCCTGGAGCGTTAGTCCGGCCTGGAGCGTCAGTCCGCCGGCGAATTGCCGGAGACGTCGTCGTCGAGCGCGTAGGCGATGGCCTCCTCCAGGTTGAGCCGTGCACCCTGCTGGAACTGCCGGTCGTAGTCGGCCTCGCCGATGAGCCGCTTGCACTCCTTCACGCTCTGCTCGTGCTCGCCGCTCAGGAACGGCGAGCCGAGGAGCGGCAGGCCGAACAGCGGCCAGTTGGTCTCCGCCGCGCCCAGCAGGTGGGCCGCGCGGTTCGCGTCGCCGGAGTCGGCGGCGATCCGGGCCAACGCCTCCAGGCACATCATCGCGCCGAGCACGTCGTGGAAGTGGCCCTTGATCCGCAACGCCTCGCGGGCGTGGCCGAGCGCCTCCTCGGGCCGCCCGGTGGCCCGCTGCGCCAGCGAGGTCGCCCAGTGCGCGTAGGACCGCAGCCACAGCTCGCCGCGCTGGTCACAGGTCTGGCGAAGGTCGCCGAGCAGAGCCTCGGCCTCGGTCGCCTCGTTCTGCGCGGTGAGCACGAACGCCAGCTCCAGAATGGCCGGCAGCAGGCCGGGATTCAGCTCGGGCCCCGACCGGTTGAACTCGATGGCCACGCCGAGCAGGGCCGTCGCCTTCTGCAGGTCGCCCTGGAGCGCCGCGGCCGTCCCCTGCATCTTGGTCGCCAGGATCACCGCGCCCGAGTCGCCGACCAGCACCGCCTGGGTGCTGCACTCCTCGGCGTACCGCTGGGCGGACTCGATGTCACCCTGCGCGCTGCACAGGTAGGACAGCACCCACAGCGCCTTGCAGCGCTCCTTGCTGGCCTCGGTGTTGGCGGCCAGAGCACGGTCCAGATAGACGCGGCCCTCACGGGCGAACCCGCACGCCACCCACATGAACCACAGCGAGGACAGCAGCCGGAGCGCGACCTTCTTGTGCGCCGGGTGGCCCAGGCAGTATTCGAGCGCGGCGCGCACGTTGTCGTGTTCCTGGCGCATGCGGACGAACCAGTAGACCTGCCGGGGACCCGACCAGGCGTGCTCACCCGTCTGGGCCAGCTCCAGGTAGTAGTCGCGGTGCCGCTCCTTGATCGCGTCGGTCTGGCCGAGCTTGTCGAGCCACTCCACGCCGTACTCCCGCAGCGTGTCGATCAGCCTGTAGCGCACGCCCGCGTTGTTGCTCTGCATGAGGAGCACGGACTTCTCGACCAGCCCGGTGACGAGATCCATGATCGAATCGGCGGGCAGGTGGTCGGGATCGGCGCAGACGAACCTGGCCGCGTCGAGTTCGAAGTCGCCCGCGAAGACCGCCAGTCGTGCCCACAGCAGGCGCTCCGCCGGCTCGCAGATCTCGTGGCTCCACCCGATGGCCGCGCGCAGCGTCTGGTGACGGGGCAGCGCCGTACGGCTGGCGCCCGCCAGCAGGCTGAAGCGGTCGGTGAGCAGCGTCAGGATCTGCTGCACCGACAGCGCGCGCAGCCGCACGGCGGCCAGCTCGATCGCCAGCGGGATGCCGTCGAGCCTGCGGCACAGCTCGGCCACCGTGCCGATGTTGCCCTCGTCGAGCGAGAAGTCGGGCACCACCGCGCCCGCCCGCGCCCCGAAGAGCTGCACGGACTCGTTGGTGAAGAGGCTCTCGTCAGGGTCGTCACCCGGTACGGCGAGCGGCGGGATCGGCACCACGTGCTCGCCCGGCACCTGCAACGACTGGCGGCTGGTGGCCAGGACCGTCAGGTTGGGCGCCTGGTTGAGCAGCTTGACGACCAGCGCGGCGCAGGACTCGATCAGGTGCTCGCAGGTGTCGATGATGAGCAGCATCTGGCGCTGCCCCACCCACTCGGTCAGGGTGTCGGACTCCGAGCGGGCCGACTGGTCGGCGATGCCCAGCGCCGCGGAGATGGTGTGCTCGACCATCCCGGCGTCCTGCAGCCTGGCCAGGTCGGCGAACCACACGCCGTCCTCGTACTGCACCCGGACCTGGTGGGCGAGCCGCAGGGCGGTCCTCGACTTGCCGACGCCGCCGATGCCCGTCACCGTGACGAGCCGGGACTCCCGGAGCTGGCGCTTGAGATTGGTCAGCAACCTGGTGCGCCCGACGAAGCTGGTGAGCTCCGCGGGCAGATTTCCCTCTCGCCGCCATCCTGATGGCGTTGCCATGGCCGCCTCACGGGGGGTAGCTGACACCTGCCACCGCATCGTACCGCCGATGCCCGGGCCTGTCCTTGGGCCCGGAGAGCCGTGGTGGATGAGCTTTCCACCGGACCGAGAAGATCTCAGCCTTCTCTCAGCAGTGCTAAGTAGGCTCTGCGCATGAAGTTCGCGGGGAGACACAGAGTCGTGGTCCTGCTGGTCGTGCTGGCGCTGGTCGGCGTGGCGGCCTGGGCCCTGTGGCCCGCCCCGCCGCCCCTCGACCGGCTCGACACCGAGATCGCGGTCGTCGACGGTCCCGACGACGACCAGAACGTCGTCCTCGACGCGACCTACTTCGCGCCGGACGGGGGCGGCAAGGCGCCCGCCGTCCTGCTCGCGCACGGGTTCGGCGGCAGCAAGCAGAGCGTCAGGGAGCCCGCCGAGCGGCTCGCCCGCGAAGGCTATGCCGTGCTCACCTGGTCGGCGCGCGGCTTCGGCCGGTCCACCGGCGAGATCGCCCTCAACTCGCCCGACTACGAGGTCAAGGACGTCAAGCAGCTCCTCGACTGGCTCGCTGAACGTCCCGAGGTACGGCTCGACGCCGCCGGCGACCCCCGCGTCGGCATCGCCGGCGGCTCGTACGGCGGAGCCATCGCGCTGCTGGCCGCGGCGTACGACCAGCGGATCGACGCGATCGTCCCGCAGATCACCTGGCACGATCTGTCCGATGCCCTCTTCCCCAACGCCGTGGTCGACGACGACGTCGAGGACGGCGTCGGGAAGGCGCGGACCGGCGTGTTCAAGCGGATGTGGGCCGGCCTGTTCTTCAGCAGGGGCGGCGCCCCCACCGGCGCGCAGGACGGTGCGGACGAGCGGAGCGGGCTGGCCGCGCTGGGCGGCTCCGCGCGGTCGCCACGCCCGTTGAACGAGCAGGAGGCCGCCTGCGGCCGGTTCCTGCCGGAGATCTGCGCCATGTACCAGTCGGTGGCCACCACGGGGGAGGCGACGCCCGAGGCCGTAGAGCGGCTCAGGAGGTCGAGCCCGGTCTCCGTGCCGGGACGCATCAAGATCCCGACCCTGCTGTTGCAGGGGCAACGCGACTCGCTGTTCCCGCTGGACCACGCCGACGCCAACGCCAGGGCCGTCGCCGCGACCGGCGCGCCCGTGCAGGTGGCCTGGTTCGACGGCGGCCACGACGGCGGCGACGGAGAGATCGACTGGACCCACGACCGCACCCTCGCCTGGTTCGACCACTGGCTGAAGCGCGACGGCGGGTCCGGCATCCCCGGCAGCGGCTTCGAGGTGACCAGGGACGGCGGGCGCGACCCCGGCACCCGGCGTCCCGTCCTGCTGCACGCGGGCGCGGACGGCTATCCGGGGCTCGGCGGCAGCGGGCAGAGCACCGTGCTCCTCTCGGGCCCCGACCAGAACGTGGCGTCCCCGCCCGGCGGATCGCCCGCCGTGGTCTCCTCCGTGCCGGGCTTCGGCGGCCTGCTGGGCAACGGCAACCTCAGCGTGTCCGTCGACGTGCCGGGGCAGAGCGCCAGCTTCGACTCCGCGCCGCTCACCGGCCCCCTCCAGGTCACGGGCAGTCCCACGATCAGTGTGCGGGTGCACGGCGGCGGCGAGACCGGCGAGGTGACGCTCTTCGCCAAACTGCAGGACGTGGCCGGCGGCACGCAGCCGCCGACCCTGCCGGAGGGCCTGGTCTCCCCGGTCAAGATCTCGGTTCCCGCCGAGAAGGACGAGGAGGACGGCGGGACCACGGTCACGATCCGCCTTCCCGCGATCGACCACCGCTTCGACGCCGGGCACCGGCTGCGGGTCACCCTGAGCACCACCGACCTCGGCTACGCCATGCCGGCCACGCCGTCCGTGCACCGGATCGGCCTCGCCTCCCAGACGCTCACCCTGCCCACCGTGGCGGCGCTGCGCACCCCCGCCGCGGGCCCGGCCTGGTGGACCTGGGCGCTGCCGGCGGCGGCTCTCGTGTTGGCCGCCGGCATCCTGCTCGCCGGGCGCCGCCGTACCCAGGACATCGTCGATCCCGCGTCGGCCGAGGTGCCGCTGCGCATCAGCGGCCTGACGAAGGCCTACCGCAACGGCGAGCTGGCGGTCGACGACCTGTCCTTCCGGGTGGAGCGCGGGCAGGTGCTCGGCCTGCTCGGGCCCAACGGGGCGGGCAAGACCACCACGATGCGGATGCTGCTCGGCCTGATCCATCCCGACGCGGGCGAGATCCACGTCTTCGGGCGGCGGGTGACCCCCGGCGCCCCCGTGCTCTCCCGGCTGGGCTCCTTCGTGGAGGGTCCCGGATTCCTGCCGCACCTGAGCGGGCGGGCCAACCTGGAGCTCTACTGGCGGGCGACCGGCCGGCCGGCGGGAGACGCGCGGATGGCGGAGGCGCTGGAGATCGCCGGGCTGGGCGCCGCCCTCGACCGCGCGGTCCGCACCTACTCCCAGGGCATGCGGCAGCGCCTGGCCATCGCGCAGGCCATGCTCGGCCTGCCCGACCTGCTGGTGCTCGACGAGCCCACCAACGGGCTCGACCCGCCGCAGATCAGGGAGATGCGCCGGGTCCTGATCCGCTACGCGGAGGGCGGCCGCACGGTCATCGTCTCCAGCCACCTGCTCGCCGAGGTCGAGCAGACCTGCGACCACGTGGTGGTCATGCACCGGGGCCGCCTGGTGACCACCGGCCCGGTCAGCGACCTGCTGGCGGGCGCGGCCAAGGACAACGGCTCCACCCGCCGACTTGAGGACGTCTTCCTCACCCTGATCGGAGACCACAGTTGACCGAGCGGACCGAGACGCACGGGAGCCCCGCTCCCGGATACGCCGCCCGGCACACGCTGCCGCTGTCGGTGGAGATCGTCAGGCAGTTCAGACGCCGGCGCACACTGGTCATGTTCGGCCTGCTGCTGGCCCTGCCCTGGGTGCTGGTGATCGCCTTCAAGGTCGGCACGGGAACGACCGGGCAGAACACCCTGCGCCTCTCCGACCTGGCCACCGAGAGCGCGCTCAACTTCGCGGCGTTCGCGCTGTCGGTGTCGGTCGGCTTCCTGCTGGTGGTCGCCGTCGGCCTGTTCTGCGGCGACACGGTGGCCAGCGAGGCGAGCTGGTCGTCGCTGAGATACCTGCTGGCCGCGCCCGTGCCGCGGAGCAGGCTGCTCCGGCAGAAGCTGATCGTGGCGCTCGGCTACTCGGCCGCGGCCGTGATCTCGCTGCCGCTGATGGCCCTGCTGGCCGGCACCGTGGCCTTCGGCTGGGACGACATCCAGGTGCCGATCACCGGCGAGATCATCCCCGCCGCCGCGGCGCTGCCCAGGTTCGGCATCGTGATCGGCTACGCCCTGGTGAGCCAGCTCGTCGTCGCCTCGGTCGCGTTCCTGCTCTCGACCACGACCGACTCCCCGCTCGGCGCCGTGGGCGGCGCGGTCGGCCTGGTCATCGTCAGCAACATCCTGCAGGCCGTCGAGGCGCTCGGGGTGCTCCGCGAGTTCCTCCCGACGTTCTGGAACTCGGCCTGGCTCGACGCCCTCGCCCCGGAACTCGAGTGGGGCGGGATGCTCAAGGGCGCCTCGGTGTCGGTGACCTACTCGGTGATCCTGCTGGCGCTGGCGTTCCGCCGCTTCCGCCGCAAGGACATCGTCTCCTGACCGGCCACTCCTGACCGGCCACCGGGCCACCGGTCTCCGGCTCGCTTCGGCGCGTGCCGTTCGCGTGACCCGCCGTACAGTGTGCGCCGGTGACGCCGAACGGTGTCGTGGCCCGCTCAGGCGGCTGCGCCGGGAGGCGGGCCGGTCACCAGTGCGGCGGGCGTTCCGCGATCAGCCGTGCGGTGTCGTCGTCAGGCTCACGCCAGCCGCCCCACCCGAGGTCGGTGTCGTCACTCGTCTGATCTTCCAGCACCGGTGGCCCCTCGTCGGAGAGATCCACGGGGCGCAGGTCGTCCGGCCCGTGTGTCACGTCCTCCATCGTAGCGCCGCACCCCTTGGCCTGCGCCTCCATCAGGGTCATCCCCGATTGCGCGGCGGGTGGTCGCCCGGCATCATTCGACGCGTGAACGTAGGAGCAACCCTCAGACAAGCCCCCTCCCGGATCCTGGCGTGGGCCCTTCCCTACTGGACTCGCGGGGAGGCGGGACGCGAGACCCCCACCGAGCTCTTCAGGGTGCTCTACCTCGGTTGGCTGGTGGCCTTCGCGCTCAAGGTCCTCGGCTCGTCGTGGGACGTGTCGTGGCACTTCAAGTGGCTGCGCGACGACCTTGCGCCCCCCCATCTGATCAACAGCGTCGGGACCGCCATCGCGGTCGCCCTGACGATCATCCACGGTTACACCGGCTACGGCGCCGACAAGACGGCGCTGCGGCTCATCCAGTGGGGCACCGGCATCTTCCTGGTCGCCGTCCCGCTCGACCTGATCAACCACGCGGTGAACGGCCTGGACATCACGTCGTGGAGCCCGTCCCACGTCATGCTGTACGGCGGGACCGCCGTCATGATCGCGGGAGTGACCCGCGGCTGGTTCCTCGGCGCCCCCGAGGGCAGCCGCCGCCACCTGATCCTCGCCGCCTTATTCCTCTTCTCCCTGGAGAACACCTTCTTCCCCAACCAGCACCAGGAGTACGGCGTGCTGGGGATCGCCGCCTGGGACAGGGGCACCCCCACGGCCGAGCCGATCCTGCTCCAGTTCGCCGCGGACCAGCTGAACCGGCCGGTCGACCGGGGGATGGTCGTGCAGTTCTCGTTGCCCATGCCCGACTGGCTCTACCCGGTCTACACGGTGGCCGCCTGCCTGCTGGTGCTCGTCATCGCCCGCATGCTGGTCGGCAGGACGTTCACCGCCACCGCGATCGCCGCGGCCTTCGTCGCCTACCGGTGCGTCATCTGGCCGCTGCTGACCGTCGCCGACTTCCCGCCCTCCGCCGTGCCGTTCTTCCTCATCGCGGGGGCGCTCTGCATCGATCTGGCGTTCCTGATCCGGGTCTGGGCCGTCCGGGCCGTCGCCGGGGCGGCGCTGGTGACCGCGGGCACGTACGGGGCGCTGGCCGTACAGGGGGAGGTGCTGGCCGCGCCGCCGGTGGCGGTGGGCTCGGCGCCCGTCGCCGCGGCGTTGCTCGGGGTGCTGTGGCTGGGCGCGGAGTGGGCGGCCAGGCGGCCGGCCGTTCAGCCCACCGGTGCCCTGCTCAACACCACCGCGATGCCGTAGGCCACACCCATCACGGTCAGTTCCACGGCCACCCAGCCGACCAGGGCCGTCGCCTGCTGCCGTTCGATCCGCGGCAGCAGGCGGTAGCGGATGTGCGCGGCGAGCGGGATCAGCACCGCCACGCAGGCCACCTTGGCCACCCCCAGCAGGCCGTACGAGCTGGTGAGGATCGCGCCCGGCAGTTCCACGCCGGGGGTGAGGGCCAGCGTCGCCAGCCCGGTGATCACGCCTGACGCCGAGACGAGCAGCAGGCAGACGGTGGCCAGTCTGGAGAACCTCGGCAGCACCTCGGCCAGCAGGTCACGCCGGCGGGCGAGGTACAGCACGGTCACGGCGAGCCCGCCGGTCCAGGCCGCCGCGCCCATCACGTGCAGCTCCATCGAGATCATGATCGGGTCGTGCCAGACCGAGTCGACCGCGTGGCCGGTCACCGGGATCGGCAGCAGCCCGAACAGCGCGACCACGATCCGCAGCTCGGCCGGCACCTTCTCGCCGAACCGCACCGCCAGCAACCCCACCGCCGCGTACGCCAGGGCGCACGCTCCGCTGATCACGAGTCCCTGGCCCGCGCCGACGTCGTTGACGTAGCTCGCGATCGACCCCGGCGTCGGGAACGCGCCCGGATTCAGCTCGGCCGCGTGGAACACGACCGCGGTGAACGCGCACACCGCCCAGATCCACGCCGCCGTCACCGCGACGGGCCTGACCCGGCGCATGACGGGCTCGGTCCGGTCGGGGTCGCGCCAGCCGAGGAGCTTGGGCAGCAGGCTCAGGCCGACCACCGCCAGCGCGGCGAGGTCGAGCAGCACCCGCACCACCGGCAGGCCGTACTCCACGACCGGCCCCGGCAGCATGATCGCCGGCACCGCCTCCGCCGCCGTCAGCGACGTTCCCGCGAGCGCGGCCAGCACCGCCGCCGTCACCATCGGCCCGGCGAGCACCGTCCACCGCCATACGGGTGCGCCGGTGGACGGTGGACTGCCGGCGGGCGGGGACGCGGAAGGGCCGGGGCTGGTCTCTGTCAGGGACATGGGAGCGGCGCCTACTTGTCTGAGGGCTTGTCAGAGGGCTTGTCAGAGAGCTGGGTGGAGTCGCGGGGGGCGCTTCTGCGCATGGCCACGACGGTGGCGCCGCCGAGCAGCACGAGGGCTCCGGCGATCCAGACGACCGCCATGCCGGCGCCGCCGTTCTGCGCCGCCTCGGTCGCCTGCGCGCTCAGCTCGCCGCCGTCGGCCTGCCGGGACTGGAGGGTCGCGGTGGCGGCCGGTTCGTCGACGGGTACGGTGACCGCGTCGCCGCCCTCGGAGGCGTCGAGCGTGAAAGTGATCTTTCCGGTGACCGGGTGGCCGTCCGACGACAGGATCCGGTAGCCGATCACGTAGGAGCCCGCTGGACCGGGAGCCTTCAGCTCGGCGGTCACCTTGACGCCCGACGTAGACGGCTTGCCCTGGTCGAACCGCACTCCGCCCGGCCCCGTCACGGTCACCTGCGAGAAGCCCCGCCGGGCCGGCTGGTCGAATTCGAGGGTGACCTTCGAGGGCCACCGGGACAGCTTCGCGTTCTTCTCGGGATCGCTGCCGACCAGTACGTTGTGGGCCTGCGCGGGGGCCGCCACCGTCGTGAGCGCGGCGCAGGCGAGCAGCAGGACCGTCAGTAGCCGCCTCAACGAGATTCCTTCCAGCGGGACACATCCGTCACTCAGCCATGGTCCCACCAGTCAGCCGCGGCCCTCCCCTGGACATGGCCCGGGACATGTCCATGGGACGGCGGCCGGTCCCGCGGGGCGCTCGCTCCGTCCGGCTCGCGTGCCGTACGGACGAGGGAAGTCGTGTGGCACCGGATGCTCGCCGGTATTAAGTCTGACATCTAATAACGTGTGAAGAGCGTGCATAATTCATTACCGTCAGCTATGAAGACGCTTTAAGAATGAGACTCGGTGTGAGGCCATCCACCCCGAGTGGAACAGGAGCAAACCCCTCTGCGAGGAGTGACACGCCGGTAGCGATTGGTAGTGGGAGGCTGCCTGCCATGGCAGTACCCGCTCCCCGCCCCCTGATGGGAGCCGTGCTTCTGTTGTTCGTCAGTGCCGCCTGGGGGTCGGCGTTCCCACTGATGAAGGATCTGATCATCCGGATACCGGTCGCCGATCTGCTCACTGAGCGTTACGGACTGGCCGTACTGGTCCTGCTGGTGATCAGGCCGCGCTGCCTGCGCGGGCTGACCGCCGGCACCTGGTCACGGGGAATTCTGCTGGGCCTGCTCTTCGGAGTGGGACAGACCGCGCAGGCCTTCGCGTTGCAGAGCCTGCCCTCCGCCGTCTCCGGCTTCGCCGTGGGATGCAACGTGGTGATGACGCCGATCCTCGGCCTCGTCCTGCTACGTGTGCGGGTGTCCAGCCGCATCTGGACCGCCGTCGTGCTCTCGGTCGCCGCGATGGCGGCGTTCACCCTGCTGCACGGGTTCGAGGGCGGCGACATCTCCGGCCCGGCCCTGTCCGCCACGCTCCTCGCGGCGGCGCTCTACGCCGGGCACACGCTCATGCTCGGCGAGCTGCCGGGCGCCCGGAAGGAGGGCTACGCGATCACGGTGATCCAGCTCGGCACGATCGCGGCGCTGACCGGCGTGCTCGCCGCCCCCGGCGGCCTGACGCTGCCCGCCACGAACGCCGACTGGATGGTGCTCGGCCATCTGGCGATCGTGTCGTGCGCGCTCGGCTTCCTGGCCAGGACCTTCGGCCAGGCGCACGTGCCCGCCGTACCCGCCGCCGTGATCCTCTCCTCGCAGCCGCTGTGGGTGGCCGGCCTCGCGGTCGCCCTGTACGGCGAAGCGCTGACCTGGAGCGTGACACTGGGCGGCTGCCTCGTGGCGTTCTCGATGCTGCTCGTGGTGATTCCGGGCCGGGCCAGACCCGAGCAGGAGGCCGCCCCGCTCCCGGACGAGAACCGTGAACAGCTTCTCCGGATCCGATGGCGGGCGTCGGAGATCCTGCTCTCCCTCCGGGAGGAGAGCCGGGGGGAGGCGGCCCGGGCGCCCGCCGACGACTCCTTTCCCGGCTGGCGTCAACTGCCGGCCGGCGCCCCCGCGGAGGCGCAGCCCGCGGAGGACGGTCGGGACGCACCCGACGACATGGTCGAGCAGGTCGTACAGCACGCGATCGCCGTGGTCCGCGGCAGGACGACCCCCGCCCTCACCGAGAGCTGCGCCCCTCTCATCGCGGTCGTCGACGGGGAGGCGCCGGCACCGCCGGACATCGGCTCCGACTCGGGCTCTGGCTCGGGCTCCGGCTCCGGCTCCGGCTCCGGCTCCGGCTCCGGCTCGGGCTCCGGCTCGGGCTCCGGTGACGCTCTCGTCGAGCATCCCGGCCGTGATCCGAACACCGCTCTCGGTGGCCGTCCGGCCGGATTTCCCGGCTGTGACCTGGATGCCGGGCTCGGTGGCCGTCCTGCCGAGTCTCTCGGTTGTCATCCCGACGCCGGTCCGGGCGGCCGGCTGGGTGAGCGTCCTGGCGGTGATACGGCCGCCGGTCTCGGCGCGAACCCCGGCCGTGATCCCGGCCATGATCTCGACCTCGGTCTCGGCGGCCGTCTCGCGGAGTTCTCCCGCCGCGACCTGGACGCCGGCCTCGGGCGCCGTACCGCCGGCCATCCCCGCCACGCCCTCGACACCTGCCGTGGCCTGTGACGGCGCCCGAACCGGGGGATCGATGAGAGGAGTGGGGGAGCGCCGGTTCGGCGTCAGCGGGTCGCGCTGTGGCGGGGGACGATGTTCTCGCAGTGCGCGAGCGGGAAGCGGGCGACCAGCTTGGCGCCGTGGGGGGAGTCCTCCACCGTGAGGGTGCCGCCGTGTTCCTTGGCGATCTCCCTGGCGATCGGGAGTCCCAGGCCGGTGCCGCCGGCGTCCTTGCTGCGGGCCGCGTCGAGGCGGGTGAAGCGCTGGAAGACCTCCTCACGCTTCTCGGGCGGGATTCCCGTGCCGTCGTCGACGACCTCCACCACCGCCATGCCGGCCTCCGGGCGGACCGTCACGGCGACGTGCCGGCTCGCGTGCCGTTCGGCGTTGTCCACCAGGTTGGTCAACAGCCGCGCGAGCCGTAGCTGGTCGCCCGTCACCTTCACGCCGGGGGTCAGTCTCCTGGTGATCGGCACCCGGCGGGGGCGGCGGTCCAGTTCGCTGCGTATCAGCTCGGTCAGGTCGAGCCGCTCGCGCAGGGCGGGCGCGCCCGCGTCCAGTCTGGCCAGCATCAGCAGGTCGCTGACCAGCGCCTCCAGGCGTTCGAGGCTGCCGAGCAGGGCGACGGACACCTCGGGCCAGTTGGTCTCGCGGGGGTGCAGCAGCGCCGCCTCCACCTGGGCGCGCATCGCGGTGAGCGGGCTGCGCAGGTCGTGTGAGGCGTCGGAGGCGAAGCGGCGCTGACGTTCGACGAGGGACTGCAGCCGGTCCAGCGTCTGGTTCACCGTCTCGGCGAGCCGCCGGATCTCGTCCTTGTACTGCGGGATCGGGACCCGGCGGCCGATGTCGGTGGCCTTGATCTCGGCCAGTTCCGAGCGGATGGCGTCCACGGGCGCCAGGGTCCTGCTGACGGTGCGGTAGGTGCCCGCGGCGGTCACCCCGACCAGCAGGAGCGATCCTCCGAGGAGCACGAGGATCAGCGCCGGGCTGACGTACCACTCGACATGGGGGCTGGCGGCGTAGACGATGTAGTCGCCGTTCGGCTGGTAGACGCGGGTGCCCACGATGATCAGGCACTCGCCGGGCGGGAAGGCGGGGGAGTCGCAGACCACCCGGTCGGTTCGCACGCGATCCTCGCTCCCGGCGAACCGTGCCATCGGGGGCTTGCCCCTCATCGGGGGCGTGATTGCGACGATCTTCCCCTGCGGGTTCAGGACCTGGATGTACGGCACGTTCTCCACCGGGAGATCCGGCCGCAACTGGTCGCGCTGCACCAGGTGAGTGACCCTGAGCGTCGCCTTGACGGTCTGCTCGCGCCGGTGCTGGGCCACGAGGTCGCGTAGCCCGATCAGTACAAGAACGGAGCAGAGCAGGCAGATCAGGGCCATCGCGGCGCTGGCGATCAACGTCATGCGCTTTCTGACCGACCAGTCATGCCTCCGGCTCACCCGACCCCCCGGCAATCAAATGATCACACTAGGCATATGTTGCTCGGAGTCGTGGAGATTCATCCCCAAGGCAGGCTAAAAATAGCTTTCTATGATGCAAACGGCGTTATATGCATGATTAAGGCGTTATGACCGGTATCGCATCCCGGGGCCTGGACACCCACCTGACGTCCGGACGGCCGGGCACGTGACAATGGGACGGTGAGTGACTTCGCCTATCGCGAGCCGGTGGCTCCGGCGTTCCTGTTCGACCTCGACGGCACCCTGATCGACAGCGTCTATCAGCACGTGATCGCCTGGCGTTCGGCGCTGGAGGGGCTCGGCATCGACCTGTCGGTGTGGCGGATCCACCGGCGGATCGGGATGAGCGGCGGGCTGTTCGTCTCCGCGCTGCTGCGGGAGACCGGTCTTTCCCTGACCCAGGAGCAGATAGACGACCTGCAGCGGGCGCACGCCGCGGCCTACACGGAGCAGATCGACACCGTGGGCCCGCTGCCCGGCGCCGTCGACCTGCTCGCGGAGCTGACCGAGCGTGCGATCCCGTGGGCGATCGCCACCAGCGGATACGCCATGACCGCGCGCCCCGCGCTGAACATGCTGGGACTCCCCGAGGACACCCCGATGGTCACCCGCGACCGGGTACGGCACGCGAAACCCGACCCCGACCTCTTCCTGGCCGGTGCCGCCCTGCTGGACATCGACCCGCGGTCCGCCATGGTGGTCGGCGACAGCGTGTGGGACCTGCTGGCCGCGCGCAGGGCGGGCGCGCTGGGCATCGGGCTCCTCTCCGGCGGCTACGGGCGCGACGAGCTGGAACGCTCGTCCGCCTTCCGCGTCTACGCGGACCCCGCCGAAATGCTCAGCCGCCTCGACGAACTGGGCGTCCGGTAGGACGGCCACGGGGTCCCGTGCCCCGTGGCCGTCATCCGGCTATCTCAGCGCGTACGCCCGCTTGACGGTCTGCGTCGTCGAACCGCCCTTCTTGTCCGAGGCATGCACCCGGAGCGACACGTAGCCACTGGTGGCACCCAGCGGCGGGTGGTCCACGGTGACCCGGTAGCCGTCGTGGCCGTGCTTCCACACCCGCCGGGCGTCCCGCCAGGTGGCTCCGTCGTCGACGGAGTACTCCACCTCGACCTCGCGCACGTCGGGCGCGCGGCGGATCGACGAGTGCGCGCCGGCCCGCAGGCCGAAGGTGAACGCGCGCCCGGCCGGGGCCCGGTTGAGCAGGTCGAGCGGCACGTCGTAGGTCACCTGGATCGCCGGCTGGAACGAGCAGGCGGGGCCGAAGGTGCAGGAGTACCCGCCGGGCGTGCCGGTCGGCGGCGTGGAGGTGAACCGCGAACTGGTGGTCACCTGCTCCGACAGCTTTCGGTCAGAGGTGTCCACGGCGTCGAGCCGGTAGGCGGCGGAGCCGTCCGGGACGATGAACGAGCGGGGACGCCGCCCCTGCGGAGTGATCACCGCGTCGCCGGCGGTCAACCGGGGATCGGCTTTCAGCGGGCTCAGGCGGCTGTAGTGCCGGGGATCGGAGTCCAGCCAGTACTCGGCCGGGACGAACCGGTCGCCGTCCCGGCACAGCACGCACGGCACCTGGGCCGGATAGCCGTCCGGCACGTCCGCGGCACCGGGCACCAGGGGCGCCTTGAACCAGCTCTCGTCCAGCCGGGCGCGGGAACGCGGGAACCGGTCGTGCGCGAAGAGGTCCAGGCCCTGGCTGCTGATCTCGCGCGACCAGACCACCTCGCCGGACGCCGGGCCGAAGTACTCGGTCCTGGAGAGCGGCAGCTTCATCGCTTCGCCGTACGACAGGCTGGTGGACGCGTCGCCCGCGGTGGACTGGCCGAACTCCCAGCCGCTGGTCTCCGGCTGGTCGGCGTGGTAGTCGGACTCGATGCGGATGAGCTCGCGGTTGTCGAGGCGTTCCGGCTTGGCCGGCACCCGGCCGCGTTCCTCGAAGCGCAGCCGGTAGACGGTCTCGCGCCCGGTGTACGGCTCCAGCTTGATGGACAGGCCGTTGCCGGACTCCACGGCGGCGCGCAACGCGCGTCCCTCGGTCACGTTCAGGCCGAGCCGGTGGGTGGTGTAAGCCCCGCCGGGAACGCGCGGCCCGGCCCCGTCCACGTCGAAGTAGCCGACGAAACCGGCCGCGCCCCGCTGCCCGGCGAATCTGGCCGCGGTATCCATCTGCTTCGCCGCGTCCAGGTACGGCGAGGCGCCGGAACCGACGGGGACACCGGTCAGCACCAGCTGGCCCGTCACGTCGAGGTTCTCGAAGTCCTCGGCCCGGCCCTGACCGGCCCACACGACCGGATACGACACCGGGCCGGTCAGCATCTTGCTCATCGACACGCGGTCGTAGGTCGGGTGCAGGTCCAGCCGGCCCGCCGTGGCACGATCCAGTACGGCCCGCTCCAGGCTCCACTGGTGGGAGAGCCGCATCTTGCCCGACTTCACCTTGGAGACGGGCGTGATGAAGAGATCGTGGTCGGCCCCTCCGTCGGACGTGCCGCCGTAGACCATCACGGGGGAGGGCCTGTCGGTGAACGTCCGGGTGTAGCGCACGTGGCCGCTGCCGTCGGTGGCCTGCGGGGTGATCGGGCGCAGGGGCACGGTCTCGCGGGCGTCCAGGGCGACCTTCTGGTCCTTGTCCAGGGACACCTCCTTGATCACCCAGCTGTTGCGGGTCCGGGGGTAGTACTCGCTGGCGATGCCGACGATCTCCCAGTCGCCGCCGGGCAGGTAGAGCTCGCCGTCGCCGGAGAGGTCGAGCCGGAAGGAGTACCAGGCGTAGGGGTTGAAGGGATCCTCGGGGCTGTTCGTCCGCTTCATCGGGATCGCGTAGACGAGCGGGCCGAACTGGGAACTGGTGTAGAACTCCTTGGTTCCGTAAGAGTTGGTCATGGAGAACGAGAGCCGGTGCGTGTCCGGGCCGGTGTAGTAGCTGAACGGGGTGGTGAGCCGGACGTCGCCGCCGCTCGCGGTGACCCACCCGCCGTACGCGCCGGTCCTGGCGGCGGCGGGATCGACCCTGAGGTCGACGGTGGCGGTCCCGCCCGCCGGCACGGTGACGGTCTGGGAGCCGAGACCGATCGCCTCGGCGGGGGCGGCGGCGCCGCTCCAGCCACGGGTGTGCAGCGCGACGTCCAGCGTGACCGCCTCGCCGCCCGTGTTGCGGTAGGTGACCTGCCTGGTGACCGGTCCCTTGGCCGGATCGAGGAGACGGAAGTCGACGACCGAGGTCGCGAACACCGTCTGGGTCACCGCACGGCCCGCGTCGAGACGACCGGAGCCCTGCTCGAACCAGTTGTGCGCCTCGTTCCGTTCGGCCGTCGAGGTCAGCGCCTCGCGCAGTTCCCCCGCCCGCCAGTCCGGGTGCTGCTGGGCCAGGAGGGCGGCGGCCCCGCTGACGTGCGGGGTGGCCATCGAGGTGCCGCTGTTGGCGGTGTACCTGTCGTTGCCGGGGATCGGCTTGGCGGCCGAGTCGGCGGAGCGGGCGGCGACGATGTCGACACCCGGGGCGACGATGTTGGGCTTGACCGCCGCGTCGTCGAGCCGGGGCCCGCGGCTGGAGAACTCGGCGAGGGTGGTGCCGGTGGTCTTGTCCACCGCGCCGACCGCCAGGGCCTGGTCGGCCGCCGCGGGGATGCCCACGGTGAGCGGGTCGGACTCGTTGCCCGCCGCGACGACGAACAGCGTGCCGTGCTGCTCGGTGAGGCGGTCGACCGCCTGGCTCATCGGGTCGGTGCCGTCGCCGCAGCAGGAGCCGAGGCTCAGGTTGACCACGTCGGCGCCCTGCTCGGCGGCCCATTCCATGCCGGCGATGGCCCAGGACCAGTCGCCGTTCCCCGCGTCGTTCAGCACCTTGCCGACGAGCAGGGAGGCGGCGGGCGCGACACCCTTGTACTTGCCGTCCGAGGCGCTGCCGGAGCCCGCGATCGTGGAGGCGACGTGGGTGCCGTGCCCTGACCGGTCGGCGAGGGCGGGGGCGTCGGAGAAGTTCTCACCGGCGACGATCCGGCCCGCGAAGTCAGGATGGGCGGCGTCGATGCCGGTGTCGAGGACGGCGACCTTGGTTCCCTTGCCGTCGAAGCCGCGGTCCCAGGCGGTGGGCGCGCCGATCAGGGGGACGCTCTGGTCGAGGGACACCTCGATCCGGCGGTCCAGCCAGATCTTGGACATGCCGCCCGCCAGGGTGGGCCGGTCGCCGAGCGCGGCCCAGAACTTCGGCGCCTCCGCGACACGCACCGTGACCGCGGCGCCGTTGACGGCGTCGAGGGTGCGGGTGGTCTCGGCGGCGGGCAGCGCCGCCGCGGCCTTCGCGACGGCGGACTCGGCGGGGTCGCCGGCGTAGGTGACGATCAGCGGGATCGTCTCGGTGCGCTGCTCCGCGGCCAGCGTCTCGACGTCGAACAGTTCGTCGTCGAGGGCTCCCGAGGCGATCATCCCGGCGGCGTCGGAGGGCATGACCAGGTGGCCGCCGTCGCGGTCGGGGAGGGTGGTGAAGGTGACGGGCGCCCCGTCGGGCCTGGGCGCCTCGCGGATGTCGAACGACGGCACGCCGCCGTCCTTCGCCGGGGTGTACTCGACGACGTCACCGGTGATCAGCGTGACGGTGGTCGTGGCCGTGACGGCCTGCCCACCGGGTTCGGCGCCGACCGGTTCGGCCGGGGTGGCCGCCGATCCGGGAGCGGCGAACGCGGTGAGCACGAGTGTGGCACCGGATAAGACCGCGGTGATTCTGGCGCGGGTGCGAGACAAGGGGTTTCCCTCTCGATCTATGACGTGGAGCGGGAGCGCACCCGATCGCGGGAGCGCTCCCATATGCAAGATGCATGCTTCCACGCCCAGTGATCAAATCATGCCGAATGTCGCCATATGGGATGACCGAATTCGAGTGACCTGTCAGGTGCTCCGCGTGATCGCCGCGCGGAGTTCTGGGGCAGTGAGCCGGCCACTGGCGATCGAGGGGGTGGCCGCTCTGCCGTACAGATCAATGCTCTGTACGGGTGGTGGGTCGCTGGTTAGAGTAAGTAAGCACTGATTTCCGATGCGGTGGAGCGAAGATGGATCTTGAGGAATACCGTCGCCGGGCCAGGGCGTGGCTCGTTGAGAACGCCGTGGAGGGTGCCGAAGGGGTCGCGGCGGCCAGGCGTTTCATGGCCGCGATGTACGACGCGGGCTACTCGGGGATCTCCTGGCCGAAGGAGTGGGGCGGCCAGGGGCTGACCCAGGCGGAGGAACTGGCCTTCGCCGCGGAGGCCCGCGACTTCACGCTGCCGATCTACGCCTTCTCCATCGGGCTGGGCATGTGCGGTCCCACGATCGTCGACCTGGGCACCGACGAGCAGCGCCGCCGCTGGGTCCGGCCGCTGCTGCGCGGCGAGCGGATCTGGTGCCAGCTCTTCTCCGAGCCGGGCGCGGGCAGCGACGTCGCGAGCCTGCAGACCAGGGCCGAGCCCGCCGAGGACGGCTGGATCGTCAACGGCCAGAAGGTGTGGACCAGCGTCGCCCAGTACGCCGACCTGGGCCTGCTGCTGGCCAGGACCGACGTCGAGGCGCCCAAGCACCGCGGCCTGACGATGCTGGTGATCGACATGCACGCGCCCGGCGTGACCGTCAGGCCGCTGAAGGACATGAGCGGGCGCAGCAACTTCAACGAGATCTTCTTCGACAACGTGCACATCCCGGCGGAGAACCTGATCGGGCAGGTCGACGACGGCTGGAGCTGCGCGGTCACGACCCTGCTGCACGAGAGGCTGTCGATCTCCGGCGGGGTCGGCATGAGCGGGGCGCGGGACAACCCGGCCTCGTTCGAGCGGCTGCGCGAGGTGGTCGACACCGGCGACCCGATCGTCCGCGACCAGCTCGTCGAGCTCTACGTGCGCTCCCGCGCGCTCACCCTGTTCAACCAGCGGCTCGCGGAGGAGACCAGGGCGGGCGTCTTCCCCGGGGCCAGGGGCAGCGCCGCCAAGCTGCTGCTGGCCGAGCTGACCAACTTCGGCGCCGACCTGGCGATCTCGCTCGCCGGTCCGGAGGCCGTCGCCTACGACGACGACGGCGGCGGCCTGGCCCGCGCCGTCTCCCAGGCGCCGGGGCTGTCCCTCGGCGGCGGCACCAACGAGATCATGCGCAACATCGTCGGCGACCGGGTGCTGAACCTGCCCCCCGAGCCGAGGTCGGACAAGAACGTGCCGTTCAAGGACCTGAAGGTGGGGACCCAGCAGTGAAGCTCGTGCTCAGTCAGGAGCAGCAGGATCTGCGTGGCTCGGTCCGCTCCTTCCTCGCCTCGGTCTCGCCCATGTCCGGGGTCCGCGAGGCGATGGAGTCCGCCGACGGCTACGACCGTTCGGTCTACGACCGCCTGAACGGCGAGCTGGGCCTCGCCGGCCTGATCGTCCCCGAGGAGTACGGCGGGGCCGGGGCCGGGCACGCCGACCTGGCCGTAGCGCTGGAGGAGACCGGGGCCGCGCTGCTTCCCGGGCCGTTCCTGGCCACCGTCTTCGCCACGATCGCGCTCCTCCCGGAGCGGGACAAGGAGTTGCTCACCGCGGTCGCCGGCGGCGGGCTCACCGCGACCGTCGTCTCCGGGCCGTCGGCCGGGCCGGACGGCGTGGTCAGCGGCATCGCCCCCCAGGTGATCAACGGCCTGGACGCCGAGGTGCTGCTCGTCCGCGACGGCCGGCACGGACTGGTGGCCGTCGACGCGGACGCCGGCGGTGTCACCCGCGAGGCGCTCGGCACCCTGGACCCCACCCGCCGCCAGGCCAGGATCACCTTCGACCGGGCGTCCGGCCGGGTCATCGCGGGCAGCGCGGCGGGGGAGGCGCGCAGCCGCGACCTCATCGCGGTGGCGCTGGCCGCCGAGCAGCTCGGGGTGCTGCGGGCGAGCCTTGACGCGATCCTCGCCTACAGCAGGATCAGGGTCGCCTTCGGCCGTTATATCGGGTCCTACCAGGCGGTGAAGCACAAGCTCGCCGACATGCACTGCAAGCTGGAGCAGGCCGAGTCGATCGTCCGCCACGCCGCCTGGGCGGCCGACGAGTCGCCCGGCGAACTGCCGGAGGCCGCCGCGCTCGCGCAGATCTACCTGGGCCGCGCCTGCTTCGAGGTCGCTCGCGACCACTTGCTGCTGTTCGGCGGCATCGGCTACACCTGGGAGCACGACGCGCACCTGTACTACAAGCGGGCCAAGGCGGACGAGGTGCTCCTCGGCCCGCCGCGCGCCGCCCGCGCCCGTCTCGCCGACCTGCTGGAGCTCTGACGATCGGAGGCCCCGATGCCTGAGATCAGCCGGTTACCCGGCTTCTACAAGATTGCGGAGGCCGACCCCGGCCGCCGGGCCGTGATCGACGCCGACGGCTCCGTGACGACGTACGGCGAGCTGCTCGCCCTGGTGAACCAGGTGTCGCACGGCCTGCGCGCGCGGGGTCTCGGCACGGGCGACGTGGTCGCGGGGGTGCTGCCCAACGGGCTGGACGCGGTGGCCATGCTGATGGCCACCGGGCAGCTCGGCCTCTACTACGTGCCGATCAACTGGCATCTCACGCCGGGCGAGATCGAGTACATCCTCGGCGACTGCGACGCCCGTCTCGTGGTCTCCGCCGAGCCGTACGCGCAGTCGGTGCGGGCCGTCGCGAAGGAGGTCGTGACCGGGGCCGGGGCGCTGGCGGCCGGGCAGCCCGCCACCGCGCCCGCGGACCGTACGGCAGGCAACGTGATGTGGTACACCTCGGGCACCACCGGCTTCCCCAAGGGGGTGCGGCGACCGCTCTCCGGCGCCGAGCCCGAGCAGGTCGTGCCGCTCTACCTCTGGTTCCTCGGCGAGGTGTGCGACCTGGTGCCGGGCGACGGCGTCCACCTGGTGACCTCGCCGATGTACCACTCCTCGCCGTGCGCGCACTCCACCTTCGCGCTGCACCTCGGCCACACGCTGGTCATCACCCCCCGCTTCGAGCCGCAGACCATCCTGGAACTCGTCGAACGGCACCGGGTCACCAACGCGATGATGGTGCCGACGATGTTCCACCGGATGCTCCAGCTCCCCGAGGAGACCAGGCGGGGATACGACGTCTCCTCACTCGCCCAGGTGATCCATACCGCCGCGGCCTGCCCCGTCGCGGTGAAGAAGGGAATCATGGACTGGTGGGGGCCGGTGCTGTACGAGTACTACGGCTCGACCGAGTCCGCGATCGCCTTCGCGGTCAAGCCGCACGACTGGCTGGCCCACCCGGGCACGGTGGGCAGGACCGCGCCCATGTTCGAGGCGCGGATCCTCGACGAGGACGGCGCCGAGCTGCCGCCGGGCGAACCCGGCATGATCTACGTCAAGTCGTCCCTGGGCCGGTTCGAATACCTCAAGGACCCGGCCAAGACCGCCGCCGCCATGCGCGGAGAGTGGTACGCCCCCGGCGACATCGGCTACCTCGACGAAGACGGCTTCCTGTTCCTCTGCGACCGGCGCACCGATCTGATCATCTCCGGCGGGGTGAACATCTACCCCGCCGAGATCGAGGCCGCCCTGCTCGAACACCCCGCGGTGGCCGACGTGGCGGTGATCGGCGTGCCCGACGAGGAGTGGGGCCACTCCGTGGTCGCGCTGATCCAGCCGGTCGAGGGCGTCACGGGCGACCCCGGCCTCACCGCCGCGCTGCTGGCGCACTGCGGCCCCCGGATCGCCCGCTTCAAGCACCCCAGGCGGATCGAGTACCGCGCCGAACTGCCCCGCACCCCCACCGGGAAGCTCTCCCGGTCGAAGGTGCGCGAGGAGTATCTGGCCGCCCGCTAGAGGGGGATCCACTCGGTGGCGGTGGTGACCTCGTCGAGGATGGCGGTGATCGGCTCGACGCCGAGGCCGGGGCCGGTCGGGACGGGGAGATGGCCGTCGTCGAGGATGAACGGCGGGGTGATGTCGGTGGCGAAGTAGCGGTCCGAGGCGGAGGTGTCGCCCGGCAGGGTGAAGCCGGGCAGCGCGGCCAGGGCGATGTTGGCGGCGCGGCCCAGGCCGGTCTCCAGCATGCCGCCGCACCACACGGCGACGCCGTGGGCGCGGCACAGGTCGTGGATGCGGCGGGCTTCGAGGTAGCCGCCGACCCGGCCGGGTTTGACGTTGATGATGGAGCAGGAGCCCAGGGTGATCGCCGCGGCGGCGTGCTGGGCCGACTCGATCGACTCGTCCAGGCAGATCGGCGTGGTCAGGCGCTTGGCGAGCAGGGCGTGCTGAACGAGGTCGTCGTTGGCGAGGGGCTGTTCGATCAGTAGCAGGTCGTAGAGGTCCAGGCGGGCCAGGTGGGGGGCGTCGGTGAGGGTGTAGGCGGCGTTGGCGTCGACCTGGAGCAGGACATCGTCGCCGAGCCGTTCGCGGACCGCCCGCACCGGGGCCAGGTCCCAGCCGGGCTGGATCTTCAGCTTGATCCGCACGTAGCCCTGCGCGCGGTAGCCCTCGACGGCGTCCAGGAGCTGCGGGATGGAGTCCATGATGCCGACCGAGACTCCGCACGGGACCCGGTCGCGGGCCGCCCCCAGGAAGGACCCGAACGACTGGCCGGTGGCCCGGAGCCGGGCGTCGAGCACCGCGGTCTCCAGCGCGGCCTTCGCCATCCGGTGCCCCTTGACCGGTGCCAGCGCCCGTTCCACCGCGTGGACGTCGGCTCGGTCGGGGAGCGCCGGGATCAGGAACCGCCGCAGCACCTCGGCGGCGCCCTCCACGTACTCGGAGGAGTAGAGCGGCTCGGCCATCGCCACGCATTCCCCCCAGCCCTCCGCCTCGGGGGTCACCACCCGGACCAGCAGCACGTCCCTGGCCGTCTCGGTGCCGAACGAGGTGCGGAACGGCGACACCAGCGGCAGCGCGATCCGCCGCAGCTCCACTCCGGTGATCTTCATGCTTTCCTCTCGAGCACGTAGTAGGTCCTGCGATGGAAGCCGGTGACCCGGGCGCCGTCCGCCAGCAGCCCGCCCAGCACCTCCCGCACCGCGTGCCGCCACTCCGCGGCGACCTCCGGCGCGCCGCGGCGCAGCGCCTCGACGTCCTCGGGCACCGCGACCAGCACCACCGCGGCGTCGGCCCGCCCCGGGACGGGACGGCCCGCCCGGTCCTCCAGCGCGATCACCGCGTCCGGCGGCACCTCCGGCCGGTACGGCTCGCCCCCGGCGGCGGCCACCACGTGCGGCGCGCCCAGCTCCCATGCGGCGAGAATCCGGTCGGACTCGTCGCCCGCGTTGACCTCGTCGTCCATCGCGCCGTAGAACCGCTGGAGGTACTCCACCGGTGCGGCACCCAGCTTGGCCAGATTGAAGTAGGCGTTGCGGCGCACCAGCGGGTCGTAGGTCCAGGTGATCCGATCCAGGCCGCGGGCCAGCGCCCAGGCGCGCTGGTGCAGTTTGAGCGCGAAGCCGGTGCCGCCGAGCGTGACCCCGGTGACGTGGGAGTGCATCCCCCGCCCCACCGGCTCGGCCAGGAACCCCACCGAGCCGCCCACCAGCTGATCGTTCCGGTAGGCCCCGGCCACGTAGTTGCCCGAATGCGCCAGCGCGCGCATCAGCTCCACCGTGATCGGCGGGTTGGTCGGGGTGGGATGCCAGATCTCGTCGAAGAGGCGGGACACCTGTTCGAAGTCCTCGATCTCCCGCAGCTCGCACACCCGTACGCCACGGCTCGCTGCGGCCAGGCTCGCCGCCTCCCCGGCGTTCACCGGGCGGCCGTCCGCCCCGAGAGGACCGCGGTGACCAGCGCGGCCAGCAGTTCGGTACGGCGCGGCAGTTCGGCCACGATCATGTGCTCGTGGTCGGCGTGCGCGCCCCCGCCCACGGCTCCCAGCCCGTCGAGTGTCGGGCAGCCGACCCCCGCCGTGTAGTTGCCGTCGGACGCGCCGCCCACCGCGACCTGTTCGAGCGGGCCGAGGCCCAGTTCGGCGGCCAGTTCGGCGGCGAGCGCGAACAGCCCGGCGGAGGACGACGGCTCCATCGGCGGCCGGTTGGGGCCGCCGATGAGCTCCAGGCGGGTGCCGGCCAGCCGTGGCGTCAGCGCCCGCATCCGCCGGTCGACGCGCTCCTGGGCGACGAGATCGGTCACCCGCACGTCGACCTTGAGCCGCGCCTCGGCGGGCACAGTGTTGGGGCTGGTCCCGGCGGACAGCACGGTCGGGGTGACCGTCGTGGCGCCCTCGGCGAGTCCGGCGATCGCGATCACCTGGTACGCCAGCTCGATCCCCGCGTTCGCGCCCAGTTCGGGCTCCAGCCCGGCGTGCGCGGCCTTGCCGTGCACCACCAGTTCGTACCGGGAGACGCCCTTGCGGGTCGTCTTCAGCGCGCCGCCGTCGGCGCTCGCCTCCAGCACGAAAGCGGCGTCCATGCCCCGCGCGCAGTCTTCGATCAGCGTCCGGGAACTCGGCGAGCCGAGCTCCTCGTCACCGGTGACGAGGACGGTCACCCCGTCGAGGGACGGCAGCGAGGCGAGCGCGTGGAAGGTCTGCACGAGTCCGGACTTCATGTCGAACACGCCGGGCCCCCTGGCGACCCCGTCGACCACCGACCACGGGTGGGTGGCCAGCGAGCCGATCGGCCAGACCGTGTCGTGGTGCCCCACCAGCAGCACCTTCGGCGTGCCGAAGCGCCAGCGCAGGTGGGTGACGCCGTCGATGACGATCGTCTCCGGCGCGGCGCCGAGCAGGCGGGCGCCCAGCGTGGCGACCACCTTGGCGCTGCGCGCGACGGCGGCGAGGTCGGCGGAGAAGGACTCGCACAGGACGAGCTCCTCCAGGTCGGCCAGCATCCGCCGCTGATCGAACGGGCTCACGCCTGGCGTCCGAGCTCGGCGCGGAACAGGCGCAGCACGTTACCGCCGACGATCTTCGTGACGTCGTCCTCGGCCAGGCCGCGTTTGAGCAGCCCCTCGGTGACCAGCGGCAGGCCGGCGGGCCCGTCGACGCCGGGCAGGACCGCCTTGACGTCGACGCTGCCGTAGCTGAAGTCCTCGCAGCACGGCGGGGTGAGGTCGGCCATCACCTCGCGGATGAAGTCGGGGCCCAGGCCGACGTGGTCGATCCCGGCGACGCCGGCGACGTGCTCGATGTGGTCGAGCAGCCGTTCGACGGTGAAGTCGACGGGGTCCTCGGCCAGGAAGCCGGGCAGGAAGTTGACGCAGACCACGCCGCCCGTCGCGGCGACGCCCCTGAGCTGGTCGTCGGTCAGGTTGCGGTGGTGGTCGCGCAGGGCGCGGGCCGAGGAGTGGGTGGCCATGACCGGCCGGGTGGCGAGTTCGAGCACGTGGGCGACGCCCGAGGCGCCCAGATGGGACACGTCGAAGATCATGCCCAGCCGTTCCATCCGGGCGAGCGCCGCGACCCCGGGCGCGGTGAGCCTGCTCCCGGTGGCGTCCTCACCGCTGCCGTCGGCCAGTGCCGTACGGCCCCAGTGGGCGATCGACGCGACGCGCACTCCGAGCCGGTGCATGGTCGGGAACAGTTCCACGTCGGCGTCGAGGCCGGGCGCGCTCTCCAGCGCGAGCACCAGCGCGATCCGGCCCGCGGCGAGCGCGTCGTCGATCTGCCGGCCGTCGAGGCAGAGCCGTACGGTGTCGGGGTTGCCCTCGGCGATCACGTGTGCGCACTCGATCATGCGCAGTGTCTGCCGGAGCGCGCCCTCGGGACGATACTGGTTGTCGATGAAGACGGGCAGCACCTGGAGGTTCACCCCGCCGGCGGTGAGCTGGGGGAGCCAGCGTTCGCGGAAGAACGACGCCCAGTGCTCCGGTGGCCGCGCGCTGACCGCCATCAGCAGGTCGTTGTGGGTGTCCGCGACGACTGCGCGGTCATGAAGATCAGGTGCCACGGTCTCGCCCTCCGATACGTCGATGCCTCAGCCCCAACCGTAGGCTTCCAGGCGGGGGGAGCGGGTCAGGCGGCGGTAGAGCGTCGTGGTGCCGGGCCAGTTGCCGGTCACCTTGCCGTCGGCGTTCTGATACCAGCTGCGGCAGCCGTCCTGCCAGACCATCTCGCCCATCTTCCGCTCCAGCCGTTGACGCCAGGCGTCCATCGCGTCCTGACGCACCTCCATCGGACCTCGCGCGGCGATGTGCGGGAGGCAGGCCATGATGTACCGCACCTGACATTCGATCATAAAGACGATCGAGTTGTGGCCGAGGTTGGTGTTGGGCCCGTACAGCAGGAAGAGGTTGGGGAAGTTCGGCACCGTGATCCCCAGATACGCCTCGGCGCCCCGCTTCCACTGCCCGGCCAGCGTACGGCCCGCCCGGCCGGTGATCTCGATGGGGGCGAGGAAGTCGGAGGTCTCGAAGCCGGTGGCGTAGATGATCGTGTCGTGCTCCCTGGAGCCGACGCCGCGGGGTGTGATCCGGGTGATCGGATCGGTGACGACCTCCACGTTCGGCCTGGTCAGCGCGGGATAGAAGGCGTTGTCCAGGAGGATTCGCTTGCAGCCGATCCGGTAGCCGGGGGTCAGCCTGGCGCGCAGCTCCGGGTCCGGTACCTGGTCGCGGAGGTGTTTGAGCGCCAGACCGCGGACGTATCCGGCGCTCCAGCCGTTCCTGCGCAGCGCCGGGTAGAACGTGGCCTCCACCCGCCGGTAGATCCACTCGCGGTAGGCGCGCTGGAGGAACGGCAGGTAGCGGAAGGAGAGCCGGTGCGGCAGGGTGAAGCCCGCGTCCGGCTTGGGGATCACCCAGTTGGGCGTGCGCTGGTAGAGGTCCACCCGCCGGGCGATCGGCGCGATCCGGGGGACGAACTGGGCGGCCGACGAGCCGTTGCCGATCACGGCCACGTCGCGGCCGGTGAGATCGTGGCCGTGGTTCCACCGGGCGGAATGGAAACTGGTGCCCGTGAACTCCGTCATTCCCTCTATGTCGGGGAGATGGGGGCGATTCAGCTGGCCCACTCCGGCCACGAGCACGTCGAACTCCTCGACGTCGCCCGCGGCCGTGGTGACCCGCCATCTCTCGCCGGTGAACTCGGCGGCGACGACCTCGGTGTTCAGCCGGATCCGGGGCCGCACGCCGTACTTGTCGGCGCATCGCTCCAGGTAGGCGAGGATCTCGGGTTGCTCCGGGTAGCGGCGGGTCCAGCTCGCGTACTTCTCGAAGGAGTAGGAGTACAGGTGGGAGGGTACGTCGCAGCCCGCGCCCGGGTAGGTGTTGTCGCGCCAGGTGCCGCCGATGTCTCCGGCCTTCTCGAAGACCGTGTAGGTCGCGGTGCCCGCCATCTGGAGGCGGATGGCCATGCACAGCCCGCCGAAACCGGCGCCGATGATCGCGACACTGGGCATGCCCGGCCTCCTCGCTGTCAGTAATCACTTACATTACGAGATCTGGCGCGTGTAGTGAATACCGTTCTGCGGTACGGCGATAGGGTGCGCAACGTGCCTGGTTCAACGCTCGCCGCCATGGTCGCGGAGCTGGAGACGATGTACGACCCCACGTGGGCCGAGACGTGGGACGCGGTCGGCCTGGTCTGCGGCGACCCCGGGGCGGAGGTGCGCAGGGTGCTGTTCGCGGTCGATCCCGTCCGCGCGACGGTGACCGAGGCGCTCGACTGGAAAGCCGACCTGATCGTCACCCACCACCCTCTCTACCTGCGCGGCACCACCAGCGTGGCGGCCACCACCGCCAAGGGCCGGGTGATCCACACCCTCATCCGGAACGACGTCGCCCTCTACACCGCGCACACCAACGCCGACGTCGCCGACCCCGGCGTCTCCGACTCGCTGGCCCGTGCCGTCGGCCTGACCGGCGACCTCGTCCCGCTGCTGCCCGCGGGCGCGGAACCCAGGCGCGGCCTCGGCCGCGTCGGCTCACTGCCCGCCCCGCTCACCCTCGCCGAGTTCGCCGCCCGCGCCGCCGCCGGCCTGCCCCGCACCGCCTCGGGCCTGCGCGTCGCCGGCGACCCCCACCGCGTCCTGCACAGGGTCGCCGTCAGCGGCGGAGCCGGCGACTCCCTCCTCAGTACGGCCCGCGCCGCCGGCGTCGACGCCTTCCTCACCGCCGATCTTCGCCACCACCCGGCCAGTGAGTTCGTCGAATCCGGCGGCCCCGCCCTGATCGACGCCGCCCACTGGGCGACCGAATGGCCCTGGCTGGCCGATGCGGCCCGCCAGTTGACGACCAGACTGCGCGCGCGGGGGATTACTGTTGAGACGCGCGTATCCGAGACGGTCACGGACGCCTGGACGACAACAGCACAGTGCGAGGAAACGTAGTGAAAGCAGCCCCGGAAGCCCAGAAGCGCCTGCTCGAATTGGCCAAGCTCGACTCCGTCCTCGACCGGCTGGCACATCGCCGGCGCACTCTGCCCGAGCTCGCCGAGATCGACGAGCTGTCCGCCCAGCGCGCCCGCCTGGGCACGGCCGCCATCACGGTCGCCACCGAGGCCGGCGACCTCGGACGCGAGCAGACCAAGGCGGAGAGCGACGTCGACGCGGTGCGTGCCCGCGCGGCACGCGACCAGCAGCGACTCGACTCCGGCCAGGTCTCCTCCGCCAGAGACCTGTCCGGCCTCCAGTCGGAGATCGCCTCCCTGCAACGCCGCCAGAGCGACCTTGAGGAGGTCGTCCTGGAGATCATGGAGCGCCGGGAGGCCGCCGACGCCCAGGTCGCCAAGCTCGGCGGCGAAAGCGAGCGGGTCGCCGCCGACCTCGCCGCCGCCGAGGAGCGCCGCGACGCCGCCCTCGGTGAGATCGACAAGGAGCACGGCGAGGTGGCCGGCACCCGTTCGGGCCTGTCCGGCGAGATCCCCGCCGACCTGCTCGCCCTGTACGAGAAACTGCGCGGCCAGTACGGCGTGGGCGCGGCGATGCTGCACGGCGGACGCTGCCAGGGCTGCAAGGTGACCCTCTCCATCGCCGACATCAACCGGATCAGGGTCGCCGCCCCCGACGAGGTGATCCGCTGCGAGGAGTGCCGCCGAATCCTCGTCCGCACCCCCGAGTCAGGACTGTGACCTCCTTCGTCATCGAGGCCGACGGCGGGTCCCGCGGCAACCCCGGGCCCGCCGGCTACGGCGCGGTCGTCATGGACGCGGCCGACGGCCAGACCCTGCTGGAGACCGCCGAGGCCATCGGCACGGCCACCAACAACGTCGCCGAGTACCGCGGGCTGATCGCCGGCCTCGCCGCCCTGCTGACGCTGAGCGGCGACGGCGCGGTGGTCGAGGTCCGGATGGACTCCAAGCTCGTCATCGAGCAGATGGCCGGCCGCTGGAAGATCAAGAACGAGGGTCTGCGTCCGCTCGCCCTGGAAGCCGCCTCCCTGGCCCGGCGCCTCCAGGTCACCTGGACGTGGATCCCCCGCGAGCGAAACCGGCACGCCGACCGCCTGGCCAACGAGGCCATGGACGCCGCCGCCAAGAACCTCCCCTGGCACCCCTCCGGAGCTGCCCCCGGAACCTCTCCGAAGGGCGACCGTCCGGCTCAGGACGGCCCGGGGCGCACCCGTGACGGCGCCGGCGCCGCCTCCCGAGGCGGTGACCGTACGACGGCTCAGGACTCCGCGAGCGGCGTCCGTGTCGTGTCCGGCGAGATCGGGCAGGCGTCGCTCTTCGACGAACCCGACGCCGACACCCCCGTCGCCGCCGCGGCCACGCCGGGAACCGGCTGGCGCGCCCCGGCCAGTTCGGCGATGACCCTGCTGCTGCTCCGGCATGGTGAGACCCCGTTCTCGGTGGAGCGCAGGTTCTCCGGGATCGGCGACCCGGAGCTGACCCTGAACGGCGTGGCCCAGGCGGAGGCCGCCGCCGCCCGTTTCAAGCGCGAGCCGTACGAGGTCGACGTGATCGTGACCTCCCCGCTGAGACGGGCACGGGCCACCGCGGAGATCATCGCCGGGCGGACACGCGCCAAGGTGGTCGTCGACGAAGGGTTCAGGGAGACCGACTTCGGTGACTGGGAGGGCCATACCTTCACCGAGATCCAGCGTCGCTGGCCCGATGAACTGGCCGCGTGGCTCGCGGATCCGGACGCCGCGCCGCCGCGAGGGGAGAGTTTCGCGGTCGTGGCAGAGCGGCTCCAGGAGACCAGGGAGCGGCTGCTCGGCGAGTACACGGGCAAGACCGTGCTCGTCGTCTCCCATGTGACCCCGATCAAGATGCTGCTCCGGTTCGCGCTGATGGCTCCCCCCGCCGCGCTCTACCGGATGCACCTCGACCTGTCCTCCCTCTCGGTGATCGAGTACTACGAGGACGGTCCCGCCGTCGTCAAGGCGGTCAACGACACGGGCCACCTCCACTGACCTGACCGGGTGGATCTCCGGCCGGCGCGCTCGTCGGCCGGTTGGAGCCCGCTTGGGACGCGTTAGGCTGGATATACGGCGGACGAGCCGGCCGGGCGGTCGCGTCGGGTCCTTCAACGGGCCCGCCGAGGAAGGTCCGGGCTCCACAGGGCAGGGTGGTCGGTAACGCCGACCCGGGGTGACCCGCGGGACAGTGCCACAGAGAACAAACCGCCTCCCGGCGACGGGAGGTAAGGGTGAAACGGTGGTGTAAGAGACCACCAGCGCCCACGGTGACGTGGGCGGCTAGGTAAACCCCACCCGGAGCAAGGTCAAGAAGGGGCGGTCCGCAAGGATCGCTCCGCGCGCGACGTTCGAGGGCTGCCCGCCCGAGCCGCGCGGGTAGACCGCTTGAGGCCGTCGGCAACGACGGCCCTAGATGGATGGCCGCCGCCCGCCAAGCGCGGGCACAAAACCCGGCCTACAGGCCGACTCGTCCGCCCTTAACGCGCTGGCCTGGTGTGGAGAATCCACCGGGCAAGATGGCGCATTTAGCTGGCAATCGTCGTAGCCCGTGCCGGCCGGTGGATTCCGCCGTTCTGTGCGCGACTGCCGGGCGGATTGTCGGTGAAGCCCTCACTCGGAGCCTCGCCGCAGCCGAACGACCCGGTTGTGAGGAAGGCTCGGGAGCTAGATGCGCCAGAAGGCGCAGGTGAACGGCCTACCTGGAATTAACCAGGTGAGAAGGAAGCTCTCGAATGGCCTCACGACCGGGATGCGAGGAAAGCGGGGAGACTAGAGTCAAAAAAATCATTTTTTGAGAAGGAAGTCCTCCCATGGCCTCGCGGGCCCAACCGTATCAGGCAGGGATCAGTTCATGCAGAGTCCCAGGCGTGTACACCTGCGATCCCGGTGGGAGGTCGGCCGGAGCCTCCAGTCCGATGTAGGTCGTGTGCTCGGCTGAGGAGCCTTTCGTGTTCAGCAGGTCGGCCAGGTAGCGCACGCGCAGGTGGTCGCGTTCCACGATCGAGCGCACCAGCAGGGCCGCGGTGACCCGGTTGCCTTCCACCTGGTTGAAGCTGGGATGCCCCTTCAGGTAGAGGTGCAGCCATTTGACCCGCCATGCGCCATCGTCGCCGCGGAGGAAGACGAGCGGCAGGGCGACCCGGCCGGAGCCGCGCAGATCGGACTTCATACGCACGGTGCGCGGCTCGAACGGCCTGCCTTCCTGCTCGGCGTCCCTGGTCATGTATCCGAAGAACGCCTCGGCTGCTTCGCCGAACGGCTCGCCGTCGTAGACGTTCACCTGGGGAATGATGATCGGCTGGGTCGCGTCGGCGAGCCGGATGTTGACGAACTCCGACGCGCCGTCGGGGGCCTCGGTGAGGTCGCCGGAGTACTCGGCGAAGCCGTTGGCGTAGTTCGTCCACGAGATGTGCGTCGCATTGTCGTAGGAGGCGTCGAGCATGAGCGCCGACAGGTCGTAGTCGGTGCGCCGTTCGGCCTGGCGCCAGTGCACGAAGAACCTGAGCAACTCGCCGTCCACCGCCGAGAGCGAGCCGCGAGGCAGCATGCCGAGCCCGGGAGAGAAGGCTTTGCCGGACAGCGGCAGGGCGACGTCGAGTACGTCGGGATCGACGATCAGCCGGCCGGGTTCGGGGAGGCGGCGGGTGATCTCCTCGTCCAGGATGGCCACCGCCCGCCAGAGGACCTCCTCATCGAGCGGTGAGCGGGAGTCGGGCACCGTCCACGCCTTGCCGTGCTGGTTGGTGAAGATGCGGCCGGCGGCGGGGGCGAGCCGATTCTGCAGGTGCTCGCGCAGAGACAGCAGGACGCGGCCGGAGGCGTCCGCCACGGTTCTCTCCACGGCGTCCAGTACGGCCGACGCGGACTGGCTGGTCCGCAGCAGATGGTCGAGGCGGCGCAGCAGCGCGCCGGGCGCGTTCTCCAGCAGCTTGACGGCGTCGGCGGTACGGCCCGCCGACAGGGCGGCTTCGACGCGGCTGTCGAAGCCGGCGGCCTCGCGCACGCCCCTGGCCACCTCGAAGACGCCGGCGGCACGTGGGAACTGCGGGTACTCGTGGGGATGCAGCCGCTCGCCGAGCCGCTTCCACTGCTCCCGGTGGCGCCGTACGTCGCCGAGCTTGGCCGGGGTGGCGACGGTGTCCAGGGCCTGCAGGAGGGCACGGCGCTCGGCGCGGCGGAACGAGCGGAACCTGGTGCGGGTGGCCAGCGTGACATCGCCGCCGGAGCAGCCGCAGGCGAGCCGGAGCACGTCGGTCACCGTGTCGACGAGCAGCGTACGGCCGGCGGCCAGCCGTACCTCGTTGACGACGGCGCGGTTCTCGCGAACGGGGATGTGCTCCGGCTGGTCGGCGCAGAACGAGGCGAGGGAGCGCAGGGCCGTCAGATCCTCGGCGGCCGGCGGCGTCTCGGAGCCCGCCAGCGAGAAGTAGAGCTCACGCGCCTCGGACTCCAGGCTCCCGCCCAGCTCCAGCACGGTCACCCGGTCCCCGGCCAGCGGGATCAGCTCGGCGTGCGCGGCCAGCAGGTCGGTGTAGGCGTGCTGGTAGCGGCCGTAACCCGGCAGGGTCAGCAGGTTGAGCGTCGGCGCCTGGACACGCGCGGCGGTGACCGGGTCGAGCAGGGCCTCGCGCAGCAGGCCGGCCCAGAACTCCAGGGTGTCGGGCACGTTCTCGGGGAAGTCGATGAAGTAGGCGTTGTGCTGGACATGGTCGCCTACCAGGTCGCGGACGGCGGCCAGGACCCGTACGCCGAGATCCACCACGGTCTCACCCCGTAGCCGCGTCAGGCGTTCGAGCAGGGCCGCCGAGCACGTGAAGCCGACGCTCAGCAGCGCGGCGTCGAGTTGGCGGGCGGCAATCTCTCCCCAGTCCGGCGTGGAGTCGGCGGGGGCGTCGATGGGGACGCGTAGCCGCCTGGCGATGATGAGGCTTTCAAGATTGTCCACGAGCGCACCTTATAGCCGAACCACGCCTGCAATCTGCGGGTTTCTTGTGCTAGAGGCGTGCAAGCGTAGTTCCTGCTCAGAGGCCCTGAATGCGGTGTGAGAACGGACGTCCGCGCGGGTCAGCGGCGGCCGGCGGCGCAGGTGACGCAGGTCCTGGTGGCCGGGAGGACCATCAGGCGCTCGAGGGCGATGCGTTGCCCGCAACCCGCACAGATCCCATAGGTGCCGTCGTGCAGTCGCTCGAAGGCGAGGTCCAGCTCGGCGAGGTGCGTCAGGGCCTGGTCGAGGAGAGCCTGGATGTGGGCCCGCTCGAACGCGGTGGACGTTCCCTCGGGGTCGTGCTCGTCGTCGGAGGCCGTCGTCGCCGACGATTCGACCATCTCGTCCCGGTCACGGCCCAAGATGGCGACGCGGGCCGTGGTCATCTGATGGTCGGCGTCGAGAAGTTCTCGCATGGTCGCCTGTTCCGAGGGGGAGAGCGCGGCGTCCCCATGGCGTTCGGTCATCACGGTTCTCACCTTCCCCGACCAGGCTGTTCGCAGTCCTTTCAACTGGTACGGGCGGCCGGTGGCCGGGCGCTTGTCCAACGAAAGCCGCATGCCCTAGCTTTGCGGCGAGTTGACAGGGTGTGGTGGGTCGCCGCGTGTGGTGCCGGTCACGGTCCAGGCCAGGCGGCGCCGTCATGAGCAGCTCAGCGCTGTACCACGTAGTCGGTGCCGGTCGTGTGCGATCCATGGGCGATGGCGTCGAACGCTGCGAACACACCGGTAGGTCGAGGAAGTAGTCGGCCATGCGGGACTGCTGGCCCGCCCCACGTCTTCGACGTGGGGCGGGCCGCGCGCAGGTTCGCGAGGGTCCAGAGTGCGCCCGTGGGGAACGCCGCTTCGATGCTGTGGTCGGCGGTCAGGCCGGCATGGGTGTCGGCTTGTTGATGAGCGCGATGTTCATCCAGAAGCCGGCCGAGGCGAGCACCATCATCAGGGTGGCCATCGCCTTGTCGTCGTAGTGTTTCGCGACCTCGATGTACTGGTCGTCCGGTACCCGTTCCCCGCCACGCGCGGCGGGCTGGAAAACGGCGTCGGTCAACGCCAGTGCCGCCCGCTCGGCGTCGGTGAAGTACGGCGCGTCCCGCCAGGTCGCCACGGCGGCGATCCTGGCCTCGGACTCGCCCGCCTCACGCAGGTCGACCGAGTGCCGCTTCACCTGGTAGGTGCTGCCGACGATCTGGCCGGCACGCAGGTAGACCAGGCTGGTCGTGGTCGCCGGCACCGAGCCGTTGCCGGTGGCCTTGACCATCGCGCCGGCCAGCTCCTGGATCTCGGGCAGGTGTGTGTTGGCGTCGGGGATCCGTGGTCCCACGGTGTCCTCCATGGTGCTCGGGAAATGTTGTCGCCCCTATGAACCCTCGCGTGCCGTAGATGTGACAGGCGGCGGAGGAATCCCGGCGGCGTCGGCGAACTGGCGGACCCGCTCGGGGTCGCGGAGCCCCCGGGCCACAACGGTGGTCAGCCAGCCGCCGAGGTTGTCGATCTGGTCCGCGTCGGACCGGCAGAGCCGCAGCCAGGCGTCCTGGACGGCGTCATCGGCCTCGGCCATCGAACCCAGCATCCGGTAGGCCGCCGCCCGCAGCCGGGGCCGGTGCTGCTCGAAACACTCGGCCAGCCACTCGGTCTCCTCCATCGGTCACATCATCCCCTCGTCAAGGCTCAAGGACATGAACCCGCGAAGGCGCCGAATGTGACAGGAGACCGGCTCAGGAACATCGAAAAAGCCTCAACAAATGGGGTTCTACGTCATCTCCATGCACCGCCGGTTTCCGTGGAAGGGCGGATGCTGGAGGAGGTGTGCACCGAGCTCGGGTTCGATCTGGAGGCTCACGACGGCGCCCAGGCCCGCCAGTCCAGCACCTCACCTCGACCAACTCCGCGGGAACATTTGTCCAAGACTGATAGTCGACCGCCCGTGCATAGTCTCCGCATGAGTCAGTACGACATTGAGCACTCGCATGGGATGCACGTGGTCCACGAAGGCCCGCGGCAGGCGCCGCCGTTGTTGCTGATCCACGGATCGGGGGCCTCGGGCGGCTTCTGGAGCCCGATGGTCCCGGCACTGGTCGGCCACCATCACGTCATCCGGGTCGACCTCCCGGGCTGCGGCCAATCCCCGCCCGCGCCCTCGTACGACGTGCCTGCGCAGGCGGGCCGGCTGGCGGCGCTGCTGGACGACCTCGGTCTTCGTCACGTCGCCGCGGTCGGGCACTCCAGCGGCGGCTACGTCGCCACCGCGCTTGCCGAACAACGTCCCGACCTCGTGGGTTCGCTTGCACTGATCAGTAGCGGCCCGAGTCTGGATGCGCTCCTTCCGCAGCCGTTCATCCTTCGGGTCCTGTTGGCCCCGCCTGTGGGCCCGCTCCTGTGGTCGAGGCGTTCGGATGCGTTGATCCGCAGGGGGATCAGCGCGACGGCCGCTCGCCCGGTGGACGTCCCGGACGACGTGGTCGCCGACGTACGGGGCATCACCTACCGCGTGATGAGGACGGTGCTGCGCTGGAACACCGCGTACATCGCCGAGCGGAGCGTGCCCGAGCGTCTCGCCGTCCTCGGGGTCCCCGTGCTGGTGATCTTCGGCGCTGCCGACCCCCGTTGGGAGCCGTCGTCGGCGCACCAGTACGACGCGGTGCCGAACGCGCGGGTCGAGCTGCTGCCCGGCGTCGGGCACCTACCCCTGTTGGAAGCGCCCGAGACGACCAGCGAACTGCTGCTGGGCTTCACGGCAACGGACCGCTGACAGCCCGCCCGAGATCCCTGAGACCTAGACCGGTCACGTGTTGTCGACCGGGACGCCACCTGACCGGGCGTGGGTGGACTGGAGCCGGCCGGAGGCAGGGACGCTGCAGCCGCGTCGTGTCCACCACGAACCCGGGTCCGGGTGTCGCTGAACTGCACCAACCCGGCACCGCGCAGGATGATCCAACACCGGGACTTGGCGGCCGGTTCAAACGGCTGCGGTGCTCGCCGTACCTTTTTTGGGTGAATGTTTGTCAGGTGGGTTCTTCCCAGTTGACGGGGCGGCTCAGGGGAGGGATGAGCCAGTTCGCGACCCGGTAGCCGGGTTGGATGTAGCCGATCGGGACATAGTCGTCCTGGGGGCAGGATGATTCGGGTGGGGAGTGGTGACGGTCGCCGCGTTGAATTCTTTCGGCGACGATGTCCTTCTCGTTCTGCCCGTAGGCGGTCCGCACCCCGGAAATGGACATTCCGGTGGCGGTGGCGAGCGCGTGGAGGCGGTACGGCTCGGGGCGGGTGAAGTCGCGGGCATAAGCGAGGAGCAGGCGAATCAGCTCCTCCAGGTGCTGTTTGGCGATGCTCAGCTGGTTGAGCTGGTCCAGGACGGGGTCACTGGGCTCTATCGAGGTGAAATATGCCTCGGCCGCTTTTCTGGCGGCTTTGATGGCCTTTAGTTGCTCTTGGTAGAAATTGTCGTTCTCTTCTGTGCTTTCCGGGGGATCCGGATGAAAGATCAGGGCAAGCTCACGTGCGGTATCCGTCATGTGCTGCGCCTTACGTGAGGTGCTGTGGTAGGCGCACGAGAATACCCGTTGCGTCGTCCTCGACAGCACCGTCCGCCGTGCTCTGTGGATACTGCGGTGGGGTATATATACGCGTTTGTGGGATATATATGTGTTCAGAGGTGGATAAATCCTACTCTGGGATTCCAGCGACGCTCATCGGTTGGATCGCTTCACGATCACTGCGGTGAGGGAAGGCCGGGAGGCCACGGGACGGATCACTCCGGTGTCGCCACGCGCCCCGAGTACAGGTGACTCGACGGGGAGGGGCCGATCCGGGGCTGGAGTGGGTACGGTCGGAAGCAGGTTCCCGGTGTGGGATCTGATGACTTGTGTGAAGGATGAGATCGATGAGTGGAATACCCGCGGCCCCGACCGCTGACCTGGTCAACGGGGCGTCGATCCCGCGGATCGGGCTCGGCACCTGGCCGATGTCGGACGCCGAGGCGGAGAAGGCCGTCGCGCAGGCGGTCGAGCTGGGCTACCGGCTGGTGGACACCGCGTACGCCTACGGCAACGAGGTGGGGGTCGGGCGTGGGCTGCGGGCGTCGGGAGTGCCGCGGGAGGAGCTGTTCGTCACCACCAAGCTCAACGGCGAGTGGCATGGTCACGACGCGGCCCAGGAGGCGTTCGCGGCCAGCGCCGAGCGGCTGGGCGTCGACTACGTCGATCTCTACCTCATTCACTGGCCGTTGCCCGCGCAGGACCGATACGTCGACGCGTTCAGGGGTATGGCCGAACTTCTGGAAGACGGCAGAGTCCGGGCGATCGGCGTGTCGAACTTCAAGCCCGCGCAGATCGACCGGCTGCTCGCGGAGACCGGGGTGGTCCCCGATGTCAACCAGATCGAGCTCGACCCGACGCTCACCCGCGACGCCGCCCGGGCCTGCCACGCCGCGCACGGCATCCTCACGCAGTCGTGGAGCCCCATCGGCCAGGGCGGCGACCTGCTGGAGAACCCGATCGTGCGCCGGATCGCCGAGCGGTACGGCAGAGCCCCGGCGCAGATCGTGCTCCGCTGGCACATGGAACTGGGCCTGGCCGCCGTGCCCAAGTCGGTCAACCCCGAGCGGATGCGGGCGAACATCGACGTCTTCGACTTCGAGCTGACGCCCGAGGAGGTCGCGGAGCTCTCGTCGCTGGACCGGGGCGAGGCCGCCGCCACCGACTCCGACCTGGCCGGTCACTGAGCCGGTCACTGAGCCGGTCACTGAGCCGGAGCCCGGCCATCGTCCCTGGGGGTGATCGTGAATCCTCCTCAGGGGCGATGCGGCCGGCGGGCCCCAGGCCCTAGGTTTCTCAACCGATGACGCCGGATGCCACGGGAAGGATCAGATGACGCGGTTGCGCGAGATTCCAGACATGATGCACCGGGTGCTCTTCAAGAGCCTGTCGCTGCTGGCTCCGGGCAAGCAGGGGGCGGTGCTGGGCCGCTACTTCGACTGGTGGCACCGCAGACCTGATCCCTGGAGTCTGTCGAGCGACGCCTACGAGCGCTACAAGTACACGACCACGCTGAGTCAGGTGCCCGGCCGGCCGTACCGGAAGATCCTCGACGTGGGATGCAGCGAGGGGGTCTTCACCGAACTCCTGGCCATGACCTACCCCGAGGCGGAGGTGACCGGGGTGGACGTCTCCGCGCGGGCGCTCGGCCGAGCCCGTGACCGTGCGGGCGGACGGGCCAGGTTCATCGAAAGCGACATCCTGACCCACAGCTCGAAGGAACGCTTCGACCTGGTGTTCTGCGCCGAGACGCTCTACTACCTCGGCCGGGACGAGCGACTCCGCCTGGCCTCCACACGGCTGAGCGACCTGCTCGAACCGGGAGGGCTGCTGGTCCTGGTCCACCCGTGGCCGGAGGCCCGCCGGCTGCATGGCTACCTCGACTCCAACCCCGCGGTGTCGCGGATCGCGGAGCAGGTGGACGAGATCGAACAACGACCCTTCGCCGTCTCGCTCTACCAGGCGCCGCTAGGAACTGTTTCTTAGATCTCCTGACAGTAGGTGCCTGACTTGTCACGCTTGGCGTATGGGTCGTGGTGACTTAACGAACGCCGAACGGGAACGGCTGGCGCCGCCTACTGACTGCCGTCCAGGCCGCCACCGATGCCGAGGGCCGCGTGGACTGGGACATCTCGGTGGACTCCACCACTATCCGGGCGCATCAGCACGCGGCTGGTGCGCCTCGCAACGCCCCACCGCCGGCCCAGTTGCGATCGCACCCAAGCTAGGCCGCCTGCTCACCGAACTGCTCGACAACGCCCGCCGGCACGCCCGGCACACGGTGCGGGTACTGGCCTGCCGGACCGGGGGCCTGAACACCCAATCGGGGCCCGAGCGACAAATGCTCGTGTATCCCGGCGGCCGACAGCAATGATGCATGGGAGGCACGCCAGGCACATGGAAATCGCCGACCGCGACGAGTTCGGCAGCGTGACGCTTCCAAGAAGCCTCGCGTGATCAGCCGCTACATCGCCTGACGATACAGGCACGCTTGAGACGAATGGCTACACGTAGTCACCAGCAAGGCGAGCGTTGCAGATGCTCTACCCCTCGGGCACGTCACGCGCGTCAGAGCCGGCCGGGTATTCCTCAAGGGGGACAAGGTCTCTGGACCAAGCGGACATGACAGGTTCGAGCACCCGCCATGCCTCTTCCGCTTCGTCGCCCCGGATCGACAGGGCGGCGTTCCCGTTCAGTACGGCGAGCAGGAGCCGGCCGTAGGCGGGGAGATCGGCGGGCTCCATCTGGGCGGTCAGCGTGAGTGGGGCAAGGGCGCGCGTGCCAGGGCCGATGCCGGTCAGGGCCAACGTCATGCTCTCCGGTTCGAGTCCGAATCGAAGCACGTTGGGGGTGGCCTCCTCGCTCTCCTCGAACGGCAGATGAGGCACCGATCGGAAGCGTACGGCGACCTCTTTGCGGTCGTTTCCGAGCGCCTTGCCGGTGCGGAGGCGGAAGGTGGTGCCGGACCAGCGCCAGTTATCGAGTCGCAGCTCCACCTCGGCGAAAGTCTCGGTGCGGCGGCGGGGGTCCACACCGTCCTCCTCAACATATGCGGGGACTTCGCGATCACCGATGCGGCCGGCCAGGTAGCGTGCGCGGCGCGTACGGCGTACGACGTCGTCGTCGGTGAGCGGGCGTACCGAGCGCAGCACGTCGATCTTCCGGTCACGGAGGTCACGTTCGCCGAGGCTGAGCGGTGGTTCCATGGCCACCAGGCACAGCACCTGGAGCAGGTGGTTCTGCACCATGTCCTTCAGCGCCCCGACCCCGTCGTAGTAGCCCGCTCTGCCCTCCAGAGCCAGGGTCTCGTTCCAGACGATCTCCACTTCGGCGATGTGGGAGCTGTTCCAGATGGGCTCCAGCACGCGGTTGGCCAGCCGGCTGCCGAGCACGTTCTGGACGGTCGTCATGGCCAGGAAGTGGTCGACGCGGAACACCGCCTGCTCTGGCACGACGCCGGCGAGCAGCCGGTTCAGCTCCGCGGCACTGTTCAAGTCCTCGCCGAACGGCTTTTCCAGCACGATGCGGCTGCCTGAGGGCAGGCCCGCGCGGTGCAGCGCGGTGACCGTGCTGGGAAAGATCACCGGCGGGAGGGCCAGGTAAACGACGACGGGCCCCTCCCCTGCGATCATCGGCGCGAGGTCAGCGGCTTCGGTGGCGTCCGCCTGACGGTAGCGTGCTAGGTCGGCGATCGCCTGCTTGACGCCGGCGGGCTCGGACGGGCAATGCCGGTCAAGCTGATCGTTCACCCAGGCTCGGAACTGCTCGCTGGTCCAGTCTTCCCGGTCGGCGCACGTCAACACGAAGCGGTCGTCGAGGTGTCCGGCCGCGCGCAAGGCGGTCAGCGCCGGTAGCAGGTAGCGGGCGTTGAGGTCGCCGGTGGCACCGACGATGACCAGCCGGTCGATCATGCCGTGCCACCTGCTTTCGCTCGCGCGAGGTTGACGCCGCTGGCGATGATGCCGATGTGGCTGAACGCCTGCGGGAAATTGCCCATGAACGTGCCGGTGGACGGGTCGATCTGTTCAGGCATCAGCCCGAGCGGGCTGGCGCGGGCGCACAGTGACGCGTACAGGTCTTCGGCTCGTTCGAGGTGGCCTTGCAGGATCAGGTTGTCGACCAGCCAGAAGCTGCACAGCAGGAAGGCGCCCTCGTCACCGGGCAGCCCGTCGGGTGAGCGATGGTGCAGGTAGCGGTAGAGCAGGCCGTCACCGGCGGACAGGCGTTCGGCGATGGCCGCGGTGGTGGCCGCCATCCGCGGATGGTCTGCCGGGATGACCTGCCGCAGCGGAAGCGCGAGCAGGCTGGCGTCGAGACTTCCACCGCCGTCGAGGTGCTCGCTCAGGCACTGTGCCTTCTCATCCCAGGACTGGTCGAGGATGAGCCCGCGCAGCTTCTCGGCTTCTGCGCGCCATCTCGCTATCTGTCCGGGCAGGCCGAGCCGCTCGCCGATCGTCGCGGCCCGATCGAGGGCGACCTGGCACATCCCGGCCGAGTAGGTGAAGACCCGGCCTTCGCTGCGTACCTCCCAGATGCCCTGATCCGGCTGCCGCCACATGGCCGCGGCGGACTCGGCCAGCTCCGCCAGGCCGGACCACAGCGCGGACTGGAGCTCGTGGCCGGGGCGCAGCCACTGGTCGGCGCAGTCCAGCACCTCGCCGTAGACGTCGTGCTGGCGCTGGTCGGCCGCGCCGTTGCCCCATCGCACCGGAGCCGAGCGCCGGTAGCCTTCCAGCTCGGCGTCCTGGATCTCCTCGGGTACGGGGTCGCCGCCCAGGGTGTACATGATCCGTGGATAGCGGCTCTGCTCGAAGGCGTCGAGAACCCAGCCGAGAAAGGCGTCGGCCTCCTCGCCGAAACCGACGCGGCGCAATGCGAACACGGCATAGGCGGCGTCCCTGATCCAGGTGTAGCGATAGTCCCAGTTGCGGACACCGCCGATCGGCGCGGGCAACGAGGAGGTGGGGGCCGCGAGGAGCGAGCCGTTGACCCAGTCGTCGCACAGTTTCAACGTGATCACGGCGCGCCGGACCAGCGCTTCCTGCGGGCCGCTGTAGTCGCACTTCGACATCCAGCGGCGCCACGCGTCGGCGGTCTCCCGCAGCATCACCTCGGGCGCGAACCGGTGATGGCGGTGGATGCGCCCCCAGGACAGCACCAGATCGAGCCGGTCGCCCTCTTCCAGGTCATGCACGGTGCGCAGACCGGTCAGGGGTCGGTTGGACCGCAGATGCAGGCGCAGATCCGGCCGCCGCAAAGCCCGTACTTCCAGGCCGCTGCCCAGGGCTCGGGCCTGTCCGCCGCCACGCGGCTCCAGCTCCGCCCGCAGGCGCACGGTCCCGGTCAGGACGACGGCGGAACGGACGAGCTCGGCCCGGCCGGCGCCCGCGTCATCGCTGAGGTCGGCGCCGGCGCGCAGGGCCAGCGCGTCGGTGATCCTGACCAGGCCGGTCGGGCCACGCATCTCGGTCACCAGCACCGCGGTGTCGGGCTCGTAGCGCTGGCGCCCCTCCAGCAGATCCTCCACGGTCAGCGTGAAATGCCCGCCCTGCGCGTGATCCAGCAAGCCGCACAGCAACGGCTCGCTGTCGAAACGAGGCAGGCACAGCCACGGAATCGAACCGTCCAGGCCGATCAGCGCCGCCGTCGCGCCATCGCCGATGAGACCGAGATCTTCCAGAGGCAGGTAGCCATCCCGGCGGCGTACCGGGCGAAACGGTGGATCAGGATCAAGCATTGCCGAGTTCTCTTCCGTTGGGCGCCCTTAGCGTGGACGAACATCGCCCGGTCGTGGCCCTAGAAGGTGATCAGAACCTTCACGACATCTTCCAGTTTCTTGTCCGAGATCTCGAAGCCTCGTTCCATCTCGTCGAAGCGAAAGGTATGGGTCGTCAGGTGTGTGGGGTCGAGTCGCCGCGTCAGGAGCATGCGCAGCAGCCGTTCCATGCGCAGCCGACCTCCTGGGCACAGGCCGGTGGTGATCGTCTTGTCAGCCATCCCGACACCCCATTCGACACGGGGAATGCGGACGAATTCACCTTCTCCGTAATAGCCGATGTTGGACACCGTCCCACCGGGCTTGGTGATCTTGATGGCCGCCTGGAAGGTCGCGTCCGCGCCGAGGGCCTCGATCGCGGTGTCCACCCCCTGCCCCTGGGTCAGTTCGTGAACCCGTTCGACGACGTCCACAGCAGTGAAGTCCACGATTTCGTCGGCGCCGTAGGTACGCGCGAGTTTCTGCCGGCTGGGGACCGATTCGACCCCGATGACAAAGCCGGCGCCGCGGAGCTTGGCACCTGCGGTGGCCATGAGTCCCACCGGCCCCTGGGCGAGCACGGCCACGGTCCCGCCCATCGGGATGTTTCCGTGCTCCGCGCCCATGAATCCGGTCGAGAGCATGTCGGCACAGTAGACCGCCATCTCATCGGGAATCTCATCAGGTATTTTCGCCAAATTAGCGTCAGCGTCGTTCACATGGAAGAACTCGGCGAACACCCCGTCCTTGGAATTGGCGAACTTGAACCCTCCCAAAGGCCCGCCCGACTGGGACGGGTGGCCGTTCTGCGAGGCGAGGTCGCCCCAGTCCGGAGTGATCGCGCCCACTAGGACGCGATCGCCAGGCCGAAAGACCCGCACCTCGCTTCCCACCTCACGCACCACGCCGACCGCCTCATGGCCCAGGGTCAGGTTCTCGCGCGGGCCGATGCCACCCTTGACGGTATGCGAGTCGGACGTGCAGATCAGGGCTGCCGTCGCCTGCACGACGGCGTCGAGCGGGCCCGGTTCGGGAAGAGGTTTCTCCATGAAACCGACGCGCCCGATCTCCTTCATCACGAACGCTTTCACGTCGCCCCCGGTTCGTTCTTACGCCTGTACTTACCGATGTGCCGACACCGCCGACGACTAAGCGCGCCATCCGCCTAATCCAACAACCCTCGAACGGGCGGCATCATCGGTCACGAGAAATGCCGCGATCCCCTGACGTGTCTACCCTCAAGAAATCATCTCTTAACGCCGATCTCTTCACCCGGCCGTTAATGTGTTCTTGATGAATATCTGGTCGCCGAATTACTGCGCGGCAGGGTGCAGGTCGCTCGCCTGGCAGTTGACGCCGACCACGGTGGGCCCGCCCGGCGGGCTGTCCACCCAGAAGCGGCTGTCCAGCCCCACCCCGGACGGCAGTGGGCCGAACGCGGTGGAAAGCACAAGGACCCCGATCGCGATCCCAGAGCCCGCCGCCGGGCGACCTACACCCGGCGGAACAAGCACGCCGCCGACGAACAACTACACAGGGTCGTCAACAGGGCAAACGCTGCCTGACACGGCACTAGGAGTGGGCCTCGGCGAGCACCTCCTCGGGGATCACGTCGGGGACCCCGCGCAGTCCGAAGAGCGAGACCACCGCGAGAACGGCGACCACCACGCTGGTGGCCAGGGTGGTCACCGCGATCGCGTCGACGAATGACTGTTTGGCGGTGGCGGCGACCGCTGTGGCCAGTTCTACGGGCAGGGCCGAGGCGGCCTCCAGGGCGGTGGGCAGCGACTCCCTGATCGGGTCGACGGCCTCGGCGGGCAGCCCGGCGGGAAGCCGCAGGTTGGTGCGATAGAAGCCGCTGAGGATGCTGCCCAGAACGGCGATCCCCAGCGCGCCGCCCAGCTCGAAGGAGGACTCCGAGATCGCCGCCGCCGCGCCCGCGCGCTCCCTCGGGACGGAGGCGAGCACCGTGTCGTTGGTGACGGCGAAGGTCAGCCCCATGCCCACGCCGCCGATGATCATCGGGGCGAGGAAGTAGAGGTAGGTGCTGTCGAGGCCCATCTGGCTGTAGAAGACGAAGGAGACGGAGGCCATCGCCAGGCCCAGGGCGACGACTCGCGCCCGGCCCCACCATGAGATCAGCGTGCCCGCGATCATGCCGCCGACCGCCGCGGACATGCCGCCGGGGAGTCCCGCCAGCCCTGCCTGGAGCGGGGACCAGCCGAGGACGAGCTGGAAGTACCACGCGAAGACGAGTGACAGCGCGGACATGCCGAAGATGGCCACCAGGTTGGAACCGACCGAGGCGGTGAAGGCCCGGCTGCGGAACAACCGGACATCGATCAGGGGCTCGGTGAGCCGGGTCTGGCGCTTGGCGAATACCACCATGGAGAGCACGCCGACGACGGCGGAGACCAGGACGTTCGTCTGGGCGAGGCCGCCGGTGGCCGCCTCCTTGATCGCGTAGATGATGCCCACCATCCCCAGCACGGACAGCAGCACGCTCGCCGGATCCAGCCGTCCGGCGCGGGGGTTGCGCGACTCGGGGAGCACCAGCGCGCCGCCGATCAGGACGAGCGCCATCACCGGCAGGTTGATCAGGAAGACCGAGCCCCACCAGAAGTCGTCGAGCAGCAGACCGCCGACCACCGGGCCCAGCGCGAAGCCCGCGGCGCTCATCCCGCTCCAGATGCCGACCGCGGTGGTCCGCTCGCCCGGCTCGGTGAAGACGTTCCGGATGATCGACAACGTGGACGGCATGATGGTCGCTCCGGCGACGCCGAGGAGCACGCGGGCCGCGATGAGCAACTCGGCGCTCGGCGCGTAGGCGGTCACCAGCGAGGCGGCGCCGAACGCGGCCGACCCGATGAGCAGCAGCCGCTTCCTGCCGATCCTGTCGCCGATGTTGCCCATCGTGATGAGCAGGCCGGCCAGGGCGAAGCCGTACGCGTCGCTGATCCAGAGGATCTGCGTGGCCGAGGGCGAGAGGTCGGCCGCCAGCCTCGGCAGCGCCAGGTGCAGCACGGTCAGGTCGATGGCCAGGAGGAGTACGGCGAGGCAGGCGATGACGAGAGTCGCCCATTTGCGCCGCCCGCTGACAGGGATGTGGTTCATGCCCGTGAGCGTGACGGGAGCCGCTGACGGGTCGCGCACCATTCGCTGACGGCGCGGGTCAGCCCCGGCCGGGGCGCTTCTCCAAGGTCAGGACTTTCTGGCTAGGCCGCCGACGAAGGTATGGTAGGTGATGCCCTGATCGGAGAGGTGGCCGTCCTCGGGACGCCACTCCGGCAGGGGCACCAGGCCCGGCTCCAGGAGGTCCATGTCGCCGAAGAAGGCGAGGATCTCCTCCCGCGAGCGCCACCTGCCGGTGCCCAGCGTCTCGTTGAAGATCTTCTCGGCCGATGCGGCCTGCGCGGCCACCTCGGGACGCAGCGCGCCGGGATTGTGGAAGTGCGAGATGGCCAGGTGGCTGCCGGGGGAGAGGGCGGTACGGTAGCGGGCCGCCAAATCCTGCGGATTCTCGTCGTCGTTGAGGTGGTGCAGGATCGCGAAGAGGAGCAGGCCCACCGGCCGGCTGAAGTCGATCAGTTCGAGCACCTCGGGGTGGGTCAGGATGCCCTCCGGTTCCCTGACGTCGCCGGCGAGGACCAGGGTGTGGCTGCTCTTGGTGAGCAGCGCCCTGCCGTGCGCGAGCACCATCGGGTCGATGTCCACGTAGACGATTCGTGCGTCCGGCGCGATCTCCTGGGCGATCTCGTGCACGTTGCCCTGCGTCGGCAGGCCGGAACCGATGTCCAGGAACTGCCGGATCCCCGCCTCGGCGGTCAGGTGGCGTACCACCCGGCGGAGGAAGTCACGGTTGGCGCGCGCGGCCTCGGGCGCGTCCGGCGCGATCTTCAGCGCCATCTCGGCGACCTTGCGGTCGGCGGCGAAGTTGTCCTTGCCGCCGAGCATGAAGTCGTAGACACGGGAGATGTTGGGCTGGTTGACGTCGATTTCCGGCGGCACCCGCTCGGGATCTGTGTCGGACACGGCAGACCTCCCCGTTCGACCCCTTTGTAGTGGAGCGTAACGCGAATTCTCCCGAAATATCGTGATTCTGTGGTCTTTAGGTATTTCTAGGGCTGTGTACGGCGGGCGGACAGAGCCGAAGGTAGGGGGCGGGAAATACCTTCGTTCGATGACGGCTCCGCAGGGCCGTAGAACCATGGGGACATGGCGTTCATCGGTGTCCTTCTTATGATCCAAGGCTTCGGGAGTCTTATCGCCAAGCACTTGTTCGACCGGGATTTCGGATTGTTGCAGCGGGTGTTCGATGGGGGCGCACATACGTTGGCAGGAGCCGCCGAAGGCCTGCTCGGTCTGGCGTTGGTGGTGCTCAGCGTCCGGCGCGAGGCGAAGAAGGGGTCGTGAGGGCTTCCTGCGCTGGTGTCCCCGCGGTGTTTCGCGGCCGGTCCTGACGGGACGCGGCCGGTCCTGACGGGACGCGGCCGGTCCTGACGGGACGGCCGGTCCTGACGGGACGCGGCCGGTCCTGACGGGACGCGGCCGGTCCTGACGGGACGGCCGGTCCTGGCGGGGTGCGGCCGGCCCTTGGCGGGGCGAGTGCCGGACGGCGTTGGCCCCGGCCGCCCAAGCCGACAACTATCGTCGCCTTGACAATAAAGATTGTCGGTGGCACGCTGGTCTCATGTTCGATGTGGCGGTGATCGACGACCCGGCCGCGGCCGAGGCCTCCCTGGATCCGATGCGATCCAGATTGCTCGCCGAGTTGGCCGAGCCCGGCTCGGCCACGATGCTGGCCGTCAAGGTCGGCCTCCCCCGGCAGAAGGTCAACTACCATCTGAAGGCGCTGGAGCGGCACGGGCTGGTCGAGCTGGTGGAGGAGCGCAGGAAGGGCAACGTCACCGAGCGGGTGATGCGTGCCACCGCCGCCTCCTACGTGATCTCACCCGCAGCGCTCTCGGCGGTGCAGCCGGATCCGTCCCGCTCGCCGGACCGGTTGTCGGCGCGCTGGCTGCTGGCGGTCGCCTCCCGCCTGGTGCGCGATGTCGGCGACCTCCTCGCCGGCGCCGCCAAGGCGCGTATGCGGGTCGCGACGTTCGCGCTCGACGGGGAGGTGCGATTCGCCTCGGCGTCCGACCGCGCCGCCTTCGCCGAAGAACTGGCGACCGCGGTCACCGCACTCGTCAGTAAATACCATGATGAGACGGCAGAAGGCGGGCGCGAGCACCGGTTGATCGTTGCCGTCCATCCGAGCGTCAAGGCAGAGACCAAGGAGCCCTGAGAGATGCCGCACGCGTTCGAGGTGCACAAGGAGCTGACGCTCGACGCCACCCCCGAGCAAGTCTGGCAGGCGATCGCCACCGGCCCCGGCATCGACTCGTGGTACATGGGACGCAACGAGATCGACCCCGGCGCGGGCGGGGCTACCCGCCTCACGATCGGCGGTCACACCGAAGCGGCGGATGTGACCGCCTGGGAGCCGTCGAAACGGCTTGCATATCGGGGTGAAACAGGTGAAAACGGGGCCTTTATGGCCTTCGAGTGGCTTATCGAGGCCCGCGATCGTGGCAGCACCGTGCTCAGGCTCGTGCACAACGGATTCCTCGGCGACGACTGGGAAACCGAATACGACGCCCTGAACAAGGGCTGGGATATGTATCTCCACAAGCTGGTCCAATACCTCACCTACTTCCCCGGCCGGACCGCGACACCCGTCTTCGCCGCGCGCCCCGAGGCAGGCGCCCCCGATCACGCGTTCGCGTCGATCAGAGCCGCCCTCGGCCTCACCGCTCCCGTCGCCGAGGGCGATCACGTCCGGCTCACCCCCGACGGGTTCGCCCCCATCGAGGGCGTCGTCGACTACGTCTCCCCGACCTTCCTCGGCGTCCGCACGAGCGACGCGCTCTACCGTTTCATCTACGGCATGCGCAGCACGTTCGTCGTGGGCCACCACCTTTTCGCCGGCCACCCGGACCCGGAGCGGGCCGACGCGGCCTGGCAGTCCTGGCTGGACCACACCTTCGCCTGATCAACTCCTGCCGGGTTTAGCGCCTGACCTGATTCGCCAGATTCGCCGTCCAACGAGCTTTGCGCCTGACCGACCTGAGCGGGCCGACGCCGGGACGAGCCCACCCCGAAGATCCCTGGAGTCAGGACCGCCCCGCCACGGCATTCGGGCGATCGACCAGTCGGCTGACCCCCGGGTGGATGTCGCCCCGGCGCCTTCGGCCGCTTGTCAAGAGAGCGGGGCGGTCGGAGCCCCCGGAAACAGTCGCCGGGGAGCATACGGCCGCCGACCGGGGCCGGCCGCGCCTTCGACGCCAGAACCCTTTCCTGTCCCTTCTGCGGAGCGATGCAGACTCAGCGGGACGACCATTCGGCCAGGATCTTTGCCTCCTTGGCGGGATCGATTCCGTGCTGGAGCTTTTCGGTGCTGAAGACCCGTCGCTCCTCCGGGATGTCGCGGAGCCACTCCCAGGTGTCGCGGACGGTCTCCGCGACGGGACGGCAGCGCAGTCCGGCGCCGAGGGCCTTGGCCGACGACATCTTCCAGAGGTTGGGCATGGTTCCCGTCCACAACGGGAACTCCGTCCAGGGCTGCACACTCCTTTCGAGCAGGAAGGAGTCGTCGGCCCAGACGAACTCGGCGTCTGCGCCGGTCACCGCCGCGCACTCGGCGAGCCAGCCCCCGTAGGTGACGGCGCCGGGCACCCCGCTGGTCAGGAACCGGTCGTCGGTGCCCGCCTCCGCCTGGTCGAGCGTGAAGACGGCGATGTCACGCGCGTCGATGAGCTGGATGGGGGTCGCCGGGTCGCCGGGCGCGAGGACCTGGCCGCCCCGGGCGATCCTGGTGAGCCACCAGGGGAGCCGGCCCACGTTCTCGTGCGGGCCGATGATGAGACCGGGCTGGATGATCAGCCGGTTGCCGTCGAAGCCCTCCTCGACGGCTCGCTCGCAGCCTGCCTTGAGCGTGCCGTACTCGCCGTCGTCGGGACCCGCGTCGGAGGCGCAGGCGAACAGCGGAGAACTCTCGTCGACCGGTTCGGCCGGAAAAGTGGAGATCGCGGAGATGCTGGAAATGAAGGCGTAGGTGGCGGCGTGACCGGACAGCGCGCGCACCGACTCGCCCACGTTGCGGGGCACGTAGCCGCACACGTCGATGACCGCGTCCCACTCGCGGCCCTCGGCGAGGCGATCGAGGTCGGCCGGTACGTGACGGTCGCCGCGCACCGCGTCGACACCGGGCAGGTCGGGCCCGGTTCTGCCCCGGTTGAACGTCGTCACCTGGTCCCCGCGCCGCAGCGCCTCCGCCACGATCGCCCTGCCGAGAAACTGGGATCCACCGATGATCAGAACTTTCATACGCGCCATTCTTGGCGGATCGCCCGCGCCGCGTCGCCTTCCTTTCACTCGCAGCGCAAACCGTACGCGCAGAGCTGATCGGCAGAGCTGATCGGCAGAGCTGATCAGCAGATCTGGCGGCTGCGGTCGGTGGCGAGCGGCTCGAAGTTCTCGCGGTCGAGGACGTGCACCCGCGCGGACGGGATGTCGAAGTAGAGGCCGACCAGCTCCAGCCGGCCCGCCGCGACCTGCTCGACCACCTGCGGATACGTATGCAGGTTGGCCAGTTGCTGGATCACGTTCAGCCGGCAGAGCCGGTCGAGCGGCCCCGCGTCGGTGCCGTCGCTGTCCGTGCCGATGAACCTGGCCAGGCTGTGGTCGCCGTGCCGCAACCAGCGGCGCAGCCCCGGCAACTCCTCGACCTCGACCCCGCCGCTGAGCAGGGCGGCCATCGCCCCGCAGCCGGAGTGCCCGCAGACCGTGATCGTCCGTACGCCCAGGACATGGATGGCGTACTCGATGGTGGCCATCACCGAGTCCTCCGGCGGAGCTGAGCCCATGCGCGGCACCAGGTTGCCGATGTTGCGCAGGGTGAACAGGTCGCCCGGCCCGCTCGCGGTGATCAGGCTGGGCACGATCCGCGAGTCGGCACAGGTGATGAACAGGTGGGAGGGCTCCTGCTTGCGGGCCATCCGGGTCAGGATCGGCCTGATCAGGTGCGCGGTCCTGCGGTGGAACTCGTGCGCGCCCGCCAGCAGATCGGGCCCGCCGGGGCCGCCCGCGGGGCTCCGGGCGGTGGTCACGGCGGTCGCTCCCGCGTTCGGCAACCCCTTGCGGCGGCGGTCGGCCCACGGCAGCCACCACCGCTCCGGGGCCCGCAGGGGTGTCTTGGCGGGGAACATCCTGGCGCCGCTGGCGGCCAGGGAGTACCACTCGTCGTGGAGTTCGTCGATGTGCACGATGCCGCCGGACCGCTCGTGCTCCAGCCGCCACGCGTGGATCGCCTCGAAGGCGGCGTTGTCCATGAAGTCGATGTTGAGGTCGAGGTCGACCGCCGTTCCCGGTGGTACGGCCCGCAGCCCGGCGGTGACCCGTGGCACGCCGAGAAAGGTGAGCGAACCGGCGATCAGCACATGCCACCGGCCGCCCGCGTCGGGCCTGAGCCGAACCGTCACCCAGGTGAGGCGGCGCAGGGCGAGCAGCGCGGCCAGGCCGAGGCCCAGCAGCACCCCCTCGGCCAGCCCGAGCAGCGCGACACCGCCGAACGTCACCACGTAGACCGGCACCTCGCCGTGGCCCCGCAGGTGCGGGATGTGGCCCAGGTTGATCATCTGGATGCCGATGAAGACGAGCAGCGCCGCCAGCGCCTCCATCGGGATGAGCTGGACGGTCCAGGCGAAGCCGACGGAGAACAGCAGCACCCACACCCCGTGCAGCGTCGCCGACCAGCGGCTGCGGCCGCCGGCCCGGACGTTGGTGGTGCTCCGGACGATCACCCCGGCGACCGGCAGCCCGCCGAGCGACCCGGACACGATGTTGGCGAGACCCTGCCCGGTGAGGTCCCTGTCGAGATCGGTGCGGGGACCGTCGTGCAGCCGGTCCACACCCACCGAGCAGAGCAGGGACTCCACCCCGGCGAGCAGCGCGACCAGCAGGACGGCGCCGACGATCCCGTGCCAGTCACCCTGCGGCCACAGCGGCGACACCCAGCCGTCGAGGCTGCCGGACAGGTCGACGCGGCTCACGTCCCACCCGAACATCCAGGCGGTGATCGCCGCGACCAGCAGCGCGGCCAGCGGCGCGGGGAACATCCGCAGTCCGGCGGGGAGCCGGGTCCAGATGATGAGGACCACGATGGTGAGCAGCCCGACACCCACCGCGTGGCTGTGGTTGCCCGCGATCTGGGCGGGCAGTTCCACCAGGTTCTCGATCGCGGACCGCTGCGGGCTGCCGCCGAGCACCACATGGAGTTGCGACAACGCGATGACCGCGCCGACGCCGGCCAGCATGCCGTGCACGACCGCGGGAGAGACGGCGAGCGCCGCCCGGGCGACCCTGAAGACCCCGAGGACGAGTTGCACGACCCCGGCCAGCAAGGTGATCATGCAGGTCGCGCGCCAGCCGTAGGTGTGGACCAGGTCGGCCACGACCAGCGAGAGACCGGCGGCCGGACCGCTGACCTGCACCGCGGAACCGCCGCACAGACCTGCCACCACACCCCCCACCACGGCTGCGATGAGGCCGGCCACCAACGGTGCGCCGGAGGCCACCGCGATGCCGAGTGAGAGGGGCATGGCCACGAGGAAGACCACCAGAGAGGCGGGCACGTCGTGTCTGAGCACGGAGGTGAGGCGACGCTGTGGAGTCGTCGTATCACTCAGAGTGTTCGTCATGAAACAGACCCTACGTGCAGGGCCCGTGCAGATTTGAAGTGGCTGAGAAACTGCTTTACATCTGGCGGAGAAAGGGTCGGGAAATCAGCGGTAATAGTCGGGATAGTCGGGCTCGGCGGGGGCCCGGTGGTGGCCGCCGCGTCCGCCCGTCGCCGGCGAGGTGTCCGGCACGGCGGTCGGCTCGGGAGCTCCGCCGTACAGGTCGCTGTAGGTGGGCCAGTTGTTGTTGCCCGGCACGGCCGCCGAGGTCTGCTCGGACCAAGCGGGCGCGGGAACGGGGGCCGGGGTGGGCGCCTGGTAGCCGCCGGTGTTGTAGGAGTAGCCGGAGCCGCCGGACAGCACGTCGTCGGCGGGCGGTGTGTAGTCGTAGCCGGAGCCGGAGACGGCCCTGCTCGGACTGGTGGGTGTGCCGGTCGCGGGGGAGGGGCCGGTCACGGTGTCGGAGTCGTCGATCGTGGCCCAGCCGGCGCTGACCTCGTAGGACGGCGCCGCGTAGGAGCTGTCGTACGACGCCGCGGGGCGCTGGGGCTCGGCGGGGGCCTGCCAAGGGGAGGTCGAGGGGCCGGGGTCGTCGAGGATGTCGGCGGTGGCGGGCCAGCCGCCGTATCCCGGCTGCTGCTCGGAGACGGGGCTGGACAGCGGGTCGGACCCGCCGTAGGGCGTGGTGGCGAACGAGGTCGTCGCGGCGGGGGCGGCGGGGAACTGGCCGCTGGAAGCCGCGGGCCTGGCACCGGAGTGCGCGGCCGCGGGCCTGGCGCCGCTGCCCAGAGGATCGACGGAGAAGGAGCCGGCGCCGCGTGTCTGGGCGGCCGGGTAGGAGCCGCCCGACAGCGGGTCGTTCGTGACGGTGGGCCGGGGGCCCGTCAGCGGATCGGAGGAGATCACGGGGCGGGGCCCGGTGAGCGGGTCGGGCCTGACGGCGGGTCGCGGGCCGGTCAACGGGTCGTGCCCGTTGGCTCGCGAATCCATCAGCGGGTCGCGGGGTCCGGCGAGCGGGTCGTTCGTGACGGTGGGCCGGGGACCGGTCAGCGGGTCGTGTGCGGCGCCTCGCGGGCTGGTCAGCGGATCGTGTGCGGCGGCTCGCGGAGCGGTCAGCGGGTCGGGGCGCGACGGGGTGCGCGGGTCCTGCCGGGACGGGGTGCGCGGGCCGGTCAGCGGGTCGGGACGCGACGAGGTGCGGGGCTCGGGCCGGGCAGGAGTGCGCGGTGCGGCGGGATCGGGTCGCGAGGGTGTGCGCGGCTCGGAGCGGGGAGCGGGCGGCGTACGGCGCGTGGCGCCGTTGGACCCCCGCCGTGGGGTGCCCGCGGGAGCGCGACGAGGAGACCCGGCGGACGGCTGCGGCCTGGAAGGCAGGCGGTTCGGAGCCTCGCCGGCCTCAGGAGTCGGCGCGGAGAAGGTGACCGTCCGCTGCTCGGACGCCATGGCCGCGGCGGAAACGGGGGCGGGAGTGACGGGCTCGACGAGATCGGCCAGACCGCTGGCGCGCGAGGCCGCCGGGGCGGGCATCTGGGTGGTCCGCTCGCCGGAGTCGGCGGCGGACTTCGCTTCTTCCTCGGACAGCGGGCGGCTGGCGCCCTTCCTGGCCGCGATGGTTCCGCCGAAACCGCCTTCGTCGGCGCGGACCCTGGTCCAGTAGCCGTCGTCGTAGTCGTCGGCGCCGCCGAACTCGTCTACACCGCGTTTACCGCGGGGCCCGGGGCGGCCGCCCGGCGGGCGGGGGCGCGGCGCGGGCTTCTCCACCGGCTCGTCGATGGGGCTGAGGTCGGGGCTGAAGTGGTGGACGCGCGGCTCTCTGGTGGCGAAGTCGTCGCAGGAGAGCTCACCCGCGACCTCCGCCTGTTCGGCCATCTTCTTACGCCGGTCGGCTGGAAGGGAGCTCTCCCGTCGGTTCATCGACCGCATACCCAGCACGACGACGACGAGCACGAGGAGCACGACGGCGACCAGACTACCTACGACCGGGATCATTGCACCACCCTCAAGGCCATGGCCTGCCAGCGGCGCCGGTGAGATCGCGCGGCCATTGACGCGACCTGCCCAAATTGATCATCTACGCTCAGCGGTTGGATCTGATTGTGTCGGACCACTATGACCGTTGTCACACCCTAAGTGAAGAATTGGTAACCATTACTACCTCCGGTGCTCGGCAGGTCACTCGATGTGAACCGATGTCAGGCGACCCCGGGCGATGGTCCGGTCCGCGATGCGCTCCAAGGTGTCGGAGAGTAGGGCACCCTCCTTGAGGTTCACCTTGGCACTGAGCGCATAGACAGTGAAACGATAGTTGCCATCGGGCCTGCATGGGGCCGAGTAGCCAACCTTGCCACTCGTCGTGCGCCCCTGTCTGGCACCTTTCGGGAGGTTGGCGTCGAGGTTCTCCCCCAGCTCGGTGGTGCGCGGGTCGATGTCGAACAGCACCCAGTGCACCTCCGCTCCGGCTCGAGCGTTGTCGGCGTCGACCACGACGGCCATCGACTTGGTCTGTGGTGAGGGGACCCCCGACCAGCGCAACGGCGGGCTGCCGAGCTTGCCCTTGCAGGAGTAACCCGCCGGAAGCGGGGCACTCTCACTGAGGCGCGGGCTTGACACGCTGATCGAATCGAGGGGCTGGCCCGTGGCCGAGCCGTCGCCCAGGATCCCGCAGCCGGTGGCGACGCTCGCGAACGCGCAGGCAGCCACCGTGTGTACGGCGGCGCGCCACGCGTGCGCTGATCTCCTAGGCTGCCCCATGACCGTTGATGCTACGCGGATCTGGAAGAAGTGCTGACCGGATCGACGGGTTCAGTACCGTCGAGATGACCGGGAATCAGCCACAATCGAGGGCATGGACAGGGTGAGCGGGGACCCGCGCGTGAGCTTCGCCGTCCTCGGCCACCTGGAGATCCGTCTCGACGGCGAGGTCGTCGAAGTGAGCGGGCACCGGCTCAGGACACTGCTCTGTCTCCTCCTCCTGGAACCCGGCCGGACGGTCGGTCTGGGCACCCTCGTCGCGGGAGTCTGGGAAGATCATCCGCCGGTGGGCGTCGGCAACGCGCTTCAGTCGCTGGTCTCCCGGTTGCGATCGGTGCTGGGCCCGCGACTGGTCGCCGCCGACAACTCCGGCTACCGTCTCGCGATCGAGCCCCGGCAACTCGACTCCCATCGCTTCGCCCGCCTGGCGGCCGAGGGAGCGAGGGAACTGGACGGGGGAGCCCCCGACGCCGCCGCCGAGACCCTCCGGGCCGCGCTCGCGTTGTGGCGCGGTCCCGCCTTCGCCGACCTCACGGGCAACCAGGCCGCCGCCGCCGAAATCACCAGGCTCGACTCGCTCCGGCTGGCCGCCGTGGAGGACCGCTTCGAGGCCGGCCTCCTGCTCGGCCGTACCGCCGAGGCGGTCGCCGAACTGCCCGCGCTGATCGCCGCCCACCCGCTCCGCGAGCGACTGCGCGGCCAGCAGATGCGCGCCCTGTACGGCACGGGCCGTCATGTTGAGGCCCTCGCCGCCTACGAGAGGGCACGCGCGAGTTTCGCCGCCGAACTCGGCGTCGATCCCTCGCCCGAACTCTCCCGCCTGCACGTCGCGATGCTCCGCCGTGACTGGACCGAACCCCGGCCCGCCCAGCCGGTACGGCCCGCCCGAGACGCCCACGACGACGGCCGCACCCAGGACACCCCTCCCACCCAGGACACCCCTCCCACCTGGGGCGACCCGGACGCCCGGGGCGTCCGCGAGCCCGCCGCCGGGGACGTCTCCGATGCCCGGGAGCTTCGCGAGCCCGCCGCCGGGGGCGTCGAGGACGTCCGTGAGTCCGCTACCCGCGACGCCCCTGCCGCCCAGAGTGTCCGCGATCTCGCCACACTGGACGCCCCCGGGACCCGGGAGGCCGCCGATGCCCCCGGACCCCGGCAGATCCACCGTCCCGCCCCCCACGACGACGACAGGGGCAGACGGCGAGGCAACCTGCGGGCCCGTCTCACCAGCTTCGTCGGGCGTGAGCGCGACGTGGCCAGGACCGGGGAACTGCTCGCCGAGCGGCGGCTGGTCACCCTGCTCGGCCCGGGAGGCGCGGGCAAGACCCGTCTCGCGATCGAGTCGGCCGAGGCCATGGCCGAAACAGGGACCGAAACAGGGACCGGAATAGGGGCCGGAATAGGGGCCGAGGTCGAGACCGGGGATGCGATCAGGCGGATGCCCGACGGGGTGTGGCTGGCCGAACTGGCCTCGGTGCGGGATCCGGGGGAGGTGCCGCAGGCGGTGCTGACCGCGATGGGCGTGCGTGACCCGATCGCGTCGGCGGCCCGGCCGGCGACGCAGCCGGACGGCGACCCCGTCGACCCGAGCACCCGGCTGGTGGACGTGATCGCCCGGCGTGAGCTGCTGCTGATCCTGGACAACTGCGAGCACGTGGTGGAGGCCGCCGCCGTACTGGCCGACAGGTTGCTGGCCGAGTGCCCGAGGGTGCGCGTCCTCGCGACGAGCCGCGAACCGCTCGGCATCACCGGCGAGACCCTGTGGCCCGTCGGACCGCTCGGCCTGCCCCCCGACGACGTGATCGGCGACCTGACCGAGGAGGACGCCCTGCGCCACCCGGCGGTCAGGCTGTTCGCCGACCGGGCCTCCGCCGTACGCCCGGGATACCGTTTCGGCGATGAGGTGTCCGCCGTGGCCCGGATCTGCCGCGAGCTCGACGGCATGCCGCTGGCCATCGAGCTCGCCGCGGCCCGTCTGCGCGCACTGTCCGCCCGTCAGATCGCCGATCGGCTCGGCGACCGGTTCCGGCTGCTCACCGGCGGCAGCCGTACCGCGTTGCCCCGCCACCAGACGCTGCGCGCGGTCGTCTCCTGGAGCTGGGACCTGCTCGACGACGCCGAGCGCACCCTCGCGGCCCGGCTGGCGGTGTTCGGCGGCGGCGCGACGCTCGACAGCGCGGAACAGATCTGCGCGGGCGGCGGCGTCGACCCGGCCGACGTGCTCGAAGTGCTGGCCCGCCTGGTCGACAAGTCCCTGCTGACCGCCGAGGACGGCCGCTACCGCATGCTGGAGACCGTCCGCGCCTACGCCGCCGAGCGCCTCGCCGAGTCCGGCGAGGAGGACCGGGTACGGCAGGCGCACGCGCGGTTCTTCACCGGATTCGCCGAGTCGGCGGAGCCGGGGTTGCGTGGCGGCGAGCAACTCGGCCGGATCGCCGATCTGACGGCCGAACACGACAACCTGGCCACGGCCCTGCGCTGGTCGATCGACGCGGGCGTCAGCGATCTGGTGTTGCGGCTGGTGGGAGCACTCGCGTGGTACTGGTGGCTGGTCGGGCACCGGGTCGAGGGCGCGCACCGGGCACGCGAGGCGCTGCGGCTGGCCGGTGACGCGGATCCGGACCTGCTGGCGATGGCGCACATGTCGTTCGCCATGAACGCCAGTGGCGCCTCGATCTTCGGCCAGGAGCCGTACGCCTCACTGGAGACCGCCGTCAAGCTGGTCCGTGATCACTGCACGCCGCCGCTGACGCCGTTCCTCGCGCTGGCCGAGCCGATCCACGCACTCTACGGCGGCCGCTGGTCCGAGGAGGTGGAAGAGATGTTCGACGGGCTGATCGGGCATCCCGACCCGTGGGTGATCGCGGCGGCCTACATGATGCGCGGGCACGTCCACTTCAACGGGGGCCGGATCGCGGAGGGCCGGGCCGACCTCACCGAGTCGCTGCGGCGGTTCCGGGTGACCGGCGACCGGTGGGGCATCGGCAACGCCCTCGCCACGCTCGCCGAACTGGACTTCCTCAAGGGCGAGCCGGCACGGTCGATCTCCGCGATGCGCGAGGCGATCGCCTACATCGAGGAGCTCGGCGCGGTGGAGGACACCCTGTACATGCGGTGCCGCCTGGCGGCCGGACTCAGGCTGGCCGGTGACCGGGAGGCGGCCGACCGGGTCCTCGCGGAGGCGCTGGCACTGGCGTCCGGGGTGGGAGACGTGATCGGGGAGTCGGGCGTGCAGACCGTGCTCGGCGACTTCGCCCGCGAGGACGGCGACCTGACGACCGCCCGCCGCCGTTACGCCGCCGCGTCGGCTCTGATCGACGACCGGGAGAGGATGCCGGAGCAGGTGAGGTCGCTGCTGGACAGTTCGCTCGCGATGCTGGCAGAGGCCGAGGGCGAGCTGGAGCAGGCCCGGCTGCTGCACATGCGGTCGCTCGCGCAGGCCGAGCGAGTCGCCGACGGGCCCGCGCTCAGCGTGGCGGTCATCGGCTGCGCGGCGCTGGCGCTCGCCGACGGGGACGCCCCGCTCGCCGCCACCCTGCTGGGCGGTGCGGCGGCCATCAGGGGCATCGACCAGGTGATCGACTTCGATCATGTACGGGTCACCGAGACGGCGAAGGCCGCGCTCGACCCGGAAGACTTCTCCCGGTGCTTCGAGCGCGGCCGTGGCCTGCCGTCCACCGAGATCGCCGCCCTCGCGGGCGACCTCGGCCGAGGCGGCGATCCTGGCGCGGAGATCTAGCCGGCCGCCCCGGATCGCGTCGATCTCGCCGCAGCCCGCCCCCCCGGCGCACGCTGCGGCGCCCACTCACGTCCGGCGGAAGACGCGGATCGCCAGCGGGGCGAACACCAGCACGAAGCCCGCCGACCAGAGCAGCGAGATCAGCGCCGGCTGGGCCACGTCGCCGCCGATCAGCAGCCCGCGGATGGCGTCGGCCAGGTGGGTGACCGGGTTGATGTCGGACCAGGTCTGCAGCCAGGAGGGGAAAGTGCTGGAGGGCACCAGCGCGCTGCTGGTGAAGGTCAGCGGCATCATCGTCGAGAAGGCGATCATCTGCACCTTCTCCGGGCTCGACGCCTTGAGCCCGATCACCACCGACATCCACGACATCGCCAGCGCGACGACCACCAGCAGGGCCAGCGCCCCGACCAGCCCGGCGACGCTGGTCGTCACCCGGAAACCGAGGATCATGCCGAACCCGACGAGCAGCAGGAACGCCCACACCTGCTTGAAGGTGTCGGCGATGATGCGGCCGGACAGCGGGGCGGTGCGCGCGATGGGCAGGCTGCGCAGCCGGTCGAACACGCCCTTGGTGATGTCGGTGTTGAGCCCGATCGCCGTCGACAGGGTGTAGAACAGGGCGTTCTGCACCAGCAGCCCCGGCAGCGCGAACTGCAGGTAGTCGCCCGTCGAGCCGGAGATCGCGCCGCCGAACACGTAGGTGAAGAGCAGCAGGAACATGATGGGCTGGATGCTGAGATCCAGCAGTTCCCACGGGTTGTGCTTGATCTGGACCAGGCTCCGCCAGGCCAGCGTCATCGTCTGGCTGATCGTGGCGCCGGGACTGACCCGCTTCGCCACGGGGGGCGCCGTCGTCGTCATCGTGGTCATGCGAACGCCTCCTCCTTCTCCGTCGCGATCTCGTCTTCGGCACGGTGTCCGGTCAGGGCCAGGAACACCTCGTCGAGGCTCGACTTGCGCAGCGTCAGCTCCGAGGCGATCACCCCGAGCTCGTCGAGGCGGCGGACGATCGCCGGCACCACCGCGGGGTCGTGGACGGCGGCCGTGACCTTGCCGCCGGACGTCTCGGGCGCGGTCTCGACCATGTCGCCGACCACCTGGACGACCAGGTCGAGATGGCCCTCCTGGAGCGGCCGGACCTCCAGGACCTGGGCCCCGGTGGTCGACTTGAGCTGGTCGGAGGTGCCTGAGGCGATCACCTTGCCGTGGTCGAAGACGATGATGTCGTCGGCGAGCTGGTCGGCCTCCTCCAGGTATTGCGTGGTGAGCAGCACCGTCACCCCGTCGGCCATCAGACCGCGCACGACCTCCCACAGCTCGGTGCGGCTGCGCGGGTCGAGACCGGTCGTCGGCTCGTCGAGGAACAGCACCTGGGGCCTGCCGATCAGGCTGGCCGCGAGGTCGAGCCGCCGGCGCATGCCGCCGGAGTAGGTTTTGGTCGCCCGTGCGCCCGCGTCGGCCAGGTTGAAACGGGCGAGCAGCTCGTTCGCCCGCTGCTTGGACGCGCTCCGCGACAGGCCGAGCAGCCTGCCGATCATCACCAGGTTCTCCGCCCCGGTCAGCATCTCGTCGACCGCGGCGTACTGCCCCGTCAGCCCGATCAGCGAGCGAACCTGGTGAGACTCACTCGCGATGTCGTACCCGCCGACGGCGGCCCGGCCCGCATCGGGTCGGAGGAGCGTCGCCAGGATGCGCACCGCGGTCGTCTTGCCCGCCCCGTTGGGACCGAGCACGCCGAGCAGGCGGCCCTGCGGCACCACGAGGTCGACCCCGTCGAGCGCCTTGGTCTGCCCATAATGCTTCACCAGCCCCTCGGCTTCGATCGCATATGCCATGTCCGTGGATCCCTTCTTCGTCACCTCCGCAACGATGCACCAAGGCACTGACAATTCTCTGAGCCGCGGCCGTCCCGTCCGCCGCCCGCTGAGATCTCGCTGGCACCACGCTGAGACCCCCCGCGAAACCGCAGGCCACGGACTCGCCGTACGCGTGGCGCCCGACAAGCCGACCTGCTTGCCCGGCAGCGCCCAGCTGTGCCACCCGAGCGTGTGGACCGGCTCGCGGGGCCTGGCGCGGTCCGGTGAGGTGAGCGGGTGGACCGCGTCCGGTGAGGTGAGCATGATGGGCCGGCTCGCGGGGCCCGGCGCGCACCGGTGAGGCGAGCGGGTGAACCCGCTCGCGGAGGACGGCTCACACTGGTGACGTGAGCGGGTGAATCCGCCCGTACGGCACGGCTTAGGCTGGCAATGTGAGCGAGCGATCGAGCTTGTACGGCACGGCCGTCCACCGGGAGGCCCGGTGACCGTTCCCCTGCGTGCGCCCGCCAACCAGGTCTCCCGCAAGGCCATCACGTTGTGGCTGCTGGAGGCGTTGTTCGGCTTCGTGCTCCTGGTGGGCGGCTCGATCCTGGCCGCCACCTGGATCGGCGGCAGCGGCTGGTCCTGGGTTCCCGGCTGGCTGTCGGACAACATCTGGCTGCTGCCCGTCGTGGTCGGCGTCGTGATGGCGCCCCTGGTGGTCATCGAGCCCTTCTGGCGCTACGCCGTACACCGGTGGGAGCTCTCCGGCGACGTGGTCTACGCCCGCGCCGGTTGGATCAGCCGTGAATGGGTCTTCGTCCCGGTCAGCCGCATCCAGACCGTCGACAAGGCCCAGGGCTGGTTCGAGCGGCTCCTCGGCCTGGCCACCGTCGAGATCCGGACGGCCTCGTACGCGGGCTCCTCCAGCATCAAGGGCCTCGACTACGCCATCGCCGCCAGGCTCTCCGAAGACCTCGCCCGCCGCGCCGAGGAGCTCAGGGACGACGCCACATGACCGCCGGCGAGCCCCCACGAGACCCGGACGTCCCACCGTCCCGCAGACCTGGTCCCCCCTGGCCGCCGCCTGACCCGGGCGGGGCCCGGCGGCCGGGTGCCCCGCCGGCCGAGGAGGGGCGGCGAGCTGAGGGAGGGGCAGATCGGCCGCCGTTCGAGAATCAGGGCGGGGCAGGTCGGCCGCCGTTCGAGGAGGGGCAGGCGGCGCGGCCCGGAGCTGAGGGTCAGGCCGGTCCGCAGGAGCGTCCGGGTGCCGGAGACCGGGCCGTGGCCGAAGGGTTCGCGGGGGCTCCGCCGTACGGGGTGGCGCCGGTGGGGGTGCCTTCGAGGCTGAGCCCGCGGGTGCTGTTGATCGATCCGGTCCGGATGCTGCCCTCGTTGTTCCTGCCGCTGGCCGGTGTGCTGTTCGTCGGCGGGTTCTCCCCGGCGTCGTTCGGGTGGGCGGCGATGGGGATCGTCGGGTCGATCGTCTTCTCGGTGGTGCGGTGGGCGACGTTCACCTATCAGATCGTCGGGGGACGCCTGGAGCTGACGCGTTCGCTGGTCAGCCGTTCGGTCAGGACCATCCCGCTGGAACGGGTGCGCGGCGTGGACATCAGCACGCCGCCGTTGCACCGCCTGCTCGGCCTGTCCGTGCTCAGGCTCGACACGGGCGCCCACGGCGGAGGCGACAAGCAGGAGGGGGAGCTCAACGGGGTCACGGTCGCGGAGGCCGAGCGGCTCAAGACCGTTCTGCTGCGTACGGCGAAGGCCCGCCGCGGAGAGCCGGCCGTACTGCCGCAGGACGTCTCCCGGTCGTTCCCCGGCATCCCCGAATCGCGCGCGGAGCCGGGCGATCCGTCCGGCCCGCTCGCCCGCCCTCCAGCGCAGGAGGGCGGGCCGGGAGACCGGGAGGGGCAGCGGGCGGGCGATCAGGCCTACGGACGTCCCAGCGTGCCCTTCGAGGGCCGCGCGGGGGTGGCTGAGGGTGGGGGAGTGGCGAGTTCCGGGGCGGAGGAGGTCGTCTACGCCCGGGTGTCTCGCGGCTGGCTCACCTATGGGCCGCTCTCCGGCGCCTATCTGCTCACGCCGTTCGCCCTGATCGCCGGTGCGGTGGGGCTGGTCTTCCAGTGGGGGGAGCAGCTCGGGCTGAGCCGGAACCAGGCGTGGAGCGCGGGGATGTGGCTGTGGGAGCGGCCGTACCTGCTGGTGGTCTTCGTGATCCTGTTCATCCTCGCCATGCCCGTCGCCGGCGGCGTGATGTACGCGGTGTTCAACTGGGATTTCACGCTGCGCGCGCGAGACGGTTACCTGGTCGCCGAACGCGGGCTGATCAACCGGCGCAGCGTGTCGCTCGAACGTCGCAGGGTCAGGGGCTACGAGATCGTCGAGGGACTCGCCGAGCGGTGGGCCGGGGTCATGAGGGTCTGGGCCATCGTGACCGGCCTCGGCGACTCGGAGACCCGCGGTCAACTGCTGCCCGTCGTGCCGCGCGCGGCGGCGCTCGGCGTCACCACGGAGGCGATCGGCGCCCTCGGCGCACCGCTGCGCCCCCATCCGCCGGCCGCCCGCCGGAGGCGGCTCTTCCGGGCCATCGCCCCCTGGCTGGCGGTCGCGGTGGCCGGCGCGGTTCCCGCCCTGCTCACCGGGCCGTGGGAGTGGTGGCTGCCGGCGTCGCTCGGACTGCTGCTCGCCGTACTCGGCATTCCCCTCGGCCTCGACCGCTACCGCTCACTCGGGCACACCTACGACGGGACGCGGCTGTCCGTCCGATCCGGCTCGCTGCGCCGTTCCCAGGCGGTCGTCGAGCGCCGGGCCGTGGTCGGCTGGACCATCAGGCAGACCTGGTTCCAGCGGCAGGCAGGAGTCCTCACGGTGATCGCGGGCGTGGGCGCGGGGAGCGGCGGGTACGCCGCGCTCGACGTCGCGGAATCCGCGGGCCCGGTCTTCGCCGCCGAGGTGACCCCCGACTGGCTCACCCCGTTCCTGCTGACGGAGCCTGCTGCCGGGACCTCGCGGCCGGAGTGACCCGGCCGCCGGGTCGGCCCGGTCCTCGTGGCCCAAGCGACGCGGCCGGTCCGTTGACGGGCCGGCCCGGGTCCTCGTGGCCGGAGTGACGCGGCCGGCTCACCGACGGACCCGGCCGGTCTCGTAGTCGTGCGGGTCGATCTTCGGCCGGAGCTCGATCTCCTTGATGATCGTGTGCGCCTGGTTGCGGCGCGTCCCAGGGCTTGATGATCATCGCTTGGGTGTGTTCTGCGCCGTTTGCGGAGCCGCTGGGTGTGAGGTGGCTGGGCATTCCGCGTGAGGGCGGCGTGCCGGAGCCGTTGAGGTAGCCGGGTATCAGAAAGCTGGGCGTCCCGCGTGAGCGGCGTGCCGGAGCCGTTGAGGTGGTCGGGCATCAGAAAGCTGGGCGTCCCGCGTGCGGGCGGGACGCCGGAACGTGGCTGGTCGGAGTCAGTCCTGGCGGCGGGCGCCGAACATGATCTCGTCCCAGGAGGGGACCGAGGCGCGTCGGCCACGGCTCTTCTTGGCGGGGCGGGCGGGGGCCGGCTTGGGCTGGGGCGGCGGAGCAGGCTGGGCAGGGGGCTCCGGCACCTGGTCGGACGGGGGTTCCTCGGCGGGTGCCTGGGCGTCGTCCTGCTCGGCGGGGTCGTTCTTCGGGGCGTCCTTCGCCGCGGGCTTGGCGGACGCCGCCGCGGCGGGTGCGGCCTGCTCCTCTGACCGGGCCGGTGCCGGGGACTTCTTCTGCGCCGTCTTCTCGGCGGGCTCACGCGAGGTCGCCGCCTCGGTGGACGCCGTGGGCGGCACCTCCTGCGCCGCCTTCTTCTGCTCGGTGGCGGCCTCGGAGGGATGCTCCTCCTGGGCGGTGGCCCGCTCGGCTGGGGCCGGGGGCGCCGGAGGGGCGATAGAGGCCGCGTCGTCGGCCGCCGCGGCGTGCTCTGCGGCGACCGGCTCCGCGGGAGTCACCGGGGGCGCGGATTCGGGAGCGGTGGGCTCGGCCGACGGCGTCGTGGGCTCCGCGGCGCCGGTGACCGCAGCTGGTTCGTCGTGCGCGGGCGTTGACCGCGTGTCCGCCGACGCTGCGCGCTCGTCCTGCGACACGGGCACGGGCTCCGGCACGAGCTCCGGCGAGGTGGCGGGCGTGGGCGTGGTGGCGGGCGTGGACTGAGCGGTGCTGGGCTCGGCGGCCACCGGGGTGGCAGGGGCGGCCACAGGCTCGGCCGCCGGTGCCGTCTGGGGCGGTGTGGCGGCGGCCTCAGCAGGCGCTGCCGCCGGCTCTGCTTGAGGTGGCGTGGTGGCAGCGGGTGTGGCGGCCGGTGTGTCGGCGACCACGGGAGCCGCCGTGGTGTCTCCGGCTGCCGGAGACGCCGGGGCCGATGCGAGATCGGTGGCCTCCGGGACGGACGTCACCGCGTCCGGAGCCGGTTCCACCCTCTCCACCGGCGCCGGTGCGAGCTCGGACTCCGCCGGGGTGGGCTCCGCCGATGCCGGGGCGGTGTCCGCCGCCGGTTGGGTGGGCTCCGCCGGAGCCGTGAGGTCGTTCACCGGGGCCGCCGGCCGTTCCGTCGGCGTGAAGCTCGCGGGGTCCGTGGTCGAGTCTGTGGTCTCCGCCGGGGTGGTGGCGGCTGCCGGTGCGGCCTCGCGAGCCGGGGCCGGCGAAGCCGACGCGGTGGGAGCCGACGGCTGAGGAGCGGGTGCGGTGGGAGCCGGCGCCTGGGGAGCGGGTGCGGTGGGCATCGGCGGAGCCGATTCCGTGGGAGCCGAGACCTGGGGGGCGGAAGGCGGGGGAGGGACGGCTTCCTGGCGGGTGACGTCGGGGTACTGGGGCGGCGTGGGGGTGCTTCTCGGGGGGGAGTAGCTCTGCTCGGGGCGCGCGGGAGGGGCGCTCTGGTCGCCCGCCGGGCGGTACGGCTGCTTGGCGTCGGCGGGGCGGGAGGGGGTGAACGTGGGATCCGGGCGGGAGGGGGTGAAGCCGGGGTCCCGGCGGGACGGGGTGAAGGTCGGCTCGGTCGGCCGGGACGGGGTGAAGGTCGGCTCGGCGCGGGAGGAGGCGAAGCCGGGCTCGGCGCGCGGCAGGGCCGGGGGCTCCGCGCGAGGGAGGGCCGGCAGGGCCGGGCGGGGGTCGGCTTCCGGGCCGGGGGGCTCGTGCCGTACGACGGAGGGGAAGTGGACGGGCGGCTGGGAGAGCGGCTCGGGAGCCAGCGAGGGAACGGGCTGGAGTTTGGCGACGCGCGGCACGAAGGGCGTCACGGTGGTGTCGGCGGCGGGCTCGACGTAGTCGGCGGCGGACAGGCGCATGGCCTCGTCGTCGTGCGGGGAGACGTGCCGGCGGCGGGCGTCGAAGAGCCATTCCGCGTGGCGGGTGTGACCGTTCCATACGTAGCCGAGCTTGACTCGCCACAAACCGTCGTCGCGCTTGCAGGAATCCCAGTCGATCTCGTCGGCGGGCACGCCGCGCCTGGTCAGCCGTTCGGCGACCAGGTCGCCGAGGGTGGGACCGGGCACGGACTCGCCGGGCAGCCGCACCGCGACGCGCTGCGCCTGCTGGGCGACGTACTCCCGCTCTTGCAGGACGGGACCCTCGAACCAGCGGACACGCTCCACGGGGATCCCCGCGGTCGCGGCGATCTCCTCGGCGGTCTCACCAGCGCGGATGCGAGCCTGGATCTCCTTGGGACGCAACGGACTCTCCACTTCGATCTCGTACTGGCCGAGACGGGAGAAGTTGCCGCGAACCGCAGCTCGGAGCCGGTCGTCGACGGGAAGCGTGAACCGCGTACCACGGCCGGCCGTCGCCAGCACGAGGTAGGTGCCGTCCTCGCTCACCGCGACGAGTCGGAGCTCCTGCATGCGAGTCCCTTCGTCGTCGTGCTCAATCTTCCCCCGGACCCTTGAGTCTCTCGCGTGTGCCGGTTGCCTGCCAGCACCGTACCCGGCATGTCCGAACATCGCCTTCCTGGAGGGTACGCCGATCGATGTGACGCCGGTCACATTGAGCGCGTTCACCGGTCTGCAACCCCGCCCGTGATCAGGAGAAGGTTCCTTGACGGATTCTGTCCTATGCGACGGCGATGCGGCGAGGGGGGCGCGACAGGAGGCACGGAGGGAGGCGTGAACGGCATGCGGGAGGCGGTCATCTCCGGGGAACTCCCTCGGGATCGGGCGGCGGGAAGGCGGTCACGAATGTGCCGGTCGCGCGGACCGCGCAAACGGCGGGACACGCCGACGCGTCCATTCCGAGGAAGCTCTTTACCGGGGGAGGGTCAGCCGAGCACCCCTTGCAGATAGTCGTTGGTGAACAGGCGGTCCGGGTCGAGCCGGTCACGCAGGGCGACGAAATCGGTGAACCTGGGATAGACGGCGGCCAGGTACGAGGCGTCGCGGGTGTGCATCTTGCCCCAGTGCGGCCGGCCGCCCAGTCTGACCATGATCTCCTCGACGGCCTCGAAGTAGGCGGGGTGCGGGGTGGACCGGTAGACGTGGCAGGCGAGGTAGGCCGACGGCCTGCCGTACGCGGTGGAGAGCCAGGCGTCGCTCGGCGGGGTGACGCGGATCTCGACGGGGAAGCTGATGTTCCAGCCCTTCAGGTCGATCAGGTCGCGTATCTCCCGGATGCCCTGTGCGAGGTGTTCGCGGGGGATGGCGTACTCCGTCTCCAGGAAGCGCACGTCCCGGACGGTGGCGAAGATCCGATGCGAGACGTCGACGGAGGCCGACTCCGACAGCAGCCGGCTGGAGATCTGGTTGATGGCCGGGATCGCGCCGGGCAGCCGGGCGCCCACCGCGCAGGCCGCGCCGAAGAGCGTGTTCTCCAGGAATCGCTCGTCGAGCCAGCGGCGGAACGGGCTCGGCGGTGCGGCGGGGCCGGGGGAGCGGTTGTTGCGCTTGGTCAGGCAGGTGTCGGTGTGGGGCAGCCAGAAGAAGTCGAGATGCTCGTTCTCCGCGGTGAGCCGGTCCAGATCGGCGAGCATCGCGCTGAGCGCCATCGGCCGGCGCACGTTGTGCAGCAGGAACGCGGGCTCGACCCGGAAGGTCACGGCGGTGATCACGCCGAGCGCGCCGAGCCCCACCCGGGCGGCGTCGAACAGGTCCTGTTCGGCGACGCCCTCCCTGACCGTGGTCGCGCCGCCGTCGCGAACCGTGACGATCTCCCCGTCGGCGAGCACCAGTTCGAGCGCGGTGACCTGGTCGGCCATGCCCCCGGTGTCCCGGCCCGTGCCGTGGGTGCCGGTCTGGATCGCGCCCGCCACGGTCTGCACGTCGATGTCGCCCATGTTGGCCAGTGCCAGGCCGAGCCGGTCCAGTTCGGCGTTGAACACGTGCAGCGGGGTGCCGGCGGCGACCGTCACCCAGTCCGCGCCGGCCGCGCGGATCCCGGTCAGCGCCTCCGGGCGCAGCAGCAGGCCGTCGGTGAGGGCCACGCCGGTGAAGGAGTGACCGGTGCCCACCATCCGGACCCGCCGCCCCGCGGACGCCGCGTCCCGTACGGCCCGCGCCACCTCCTGCGGGGACGCCGGAACCCGGATCTCGGCGGGCGTGACGGACTGGTTGCGCGCCCAGTTGCGGAACACCTCGGCCTCCTCCCCTCTGACAGCTCAAGGAATTCGATGAACGCGAACGATACTCATGAACAGCGGGGTGTAACAGGGGCCTCAGACCCGCCCGCCGGCGGGCTCCGGGGAGCGCAGCAGGCCTGAACCGCCGATCCCGACGGCCACCGCCAGCAGGGCGCAGCCGAACGAGAACGAGTATGCGGCCGAGGCCCCGAACGTGTCCGTCAGATGCCCGCCCACCCAGGCTCCCAGGGCCACCCCGGACCCGACGGACGTGGAGATCCACGACATGCCCTCGGTGAGCAGGCGCGGCGGGACCAGCCGCGCGGTCAGCGAGTAACCCGTGATCACGGTCGGGGAGATCGCCAGCCCGGCCAGGAACAGCGAGACGGCCATCAGGGGGACGTTGCCGATGAGGGTGATCGGGGCGAGGCCCGCGGCGAAGACCCCGAGGCTGCGGACGAAGCGCCGGCGCAGCGAGATCTTCCAGTCGTGCGCGCCGTACCAGAGGCCGGAGACCAGGCTGCCCGCCGAGAAGGACGCGAGCAGCACCCCGGCCAGGCCCGCGGAGCCGTGCTCGGCCGCGAAGGCCACGGTGATCAGGTCCACCGAGCCGAAGACCGAGCCCATCGCCAGGAACACGCCGCACATCAGGGCCACCCCGGGGATGGTGATCGGGCTGCCCCCGCTCAGGCCGCCCGGGCGGATCGGCGGCTCGGTACGGCGTTGCAGGGCGAAGACGATCGTGCCGGCGACCGTGGAGACGAGCGCCACGATGAGTCCCGCGTAGCTGTTGACGGCGCTCGCCAAGCCCGTGACCAGGGCGGGACCGGCCACGAAGATGACCTCGTCGGCCACCGACTCGAAGGAGAACGCGGTGTGCAGCTTGGCCGAGCCGCCGAGCAGGTGGCTCCAGCGGGCCCTGACCATCGAGCCGAGCGAGACCGCCGCCGCGCCGACCACCACGCCGGTCGTGTAGAGCGTCCACTCGGGCGCGCCGTACTCCACCGACAACATGAGCGCGACCAGCGCGGCACCGTGCACGAGGACCAGTGGGATGAGTACCTTGGCCTGACCGAACCTGTCCGCCAGACGGCCCGACAGCGGTGCGGCGACGGCGTAGGCGATCGACACGGTGGCCGCCACGGCTCCCGCGGTGGCGAAGGACCCGGTGAGCGCGTGGACGAGCAGCACGATGCCCAGGCCGAGCATCGACATGGGCATCCGCCCGATGAAGCCGCTGATGACGAAGCCCTTGACGCCGGGCATCGCGAACAGCCCGCGATACGAAGCCACCACCACGACGAAACTCCTCCCGCACGCGCACGGCGTGAATCAGAACGCTTTCACCCGCCCGCGTGCCCGGTACGGCGTCTGCCGACTCGGGTCGCCTGGTGGCACGCGGGATCATCTCCCCGCCGCGTGCCTGTTCCCGCGCGAGCGTGCGCGTTCCATCTGGGACGCGCCGCCCGCCGGCGGTTTGCTGGACAGCTGACTGCCCAATCTGACGATGACCCACGATTGAGCGGCAGATCAAGTGATTTTTCGCATCATTCAGCTGCCATGTCACCGTATCGGCTACTGTGAGCCGGATGCCCGCTCCTCCCCGGCCGACGCTGCTGCGCGCCCTCGTGGCGGGACTGGCCACGACGATCGTGCTCACGATCGCGGGCGGCGGCGTCTTCCTGCTCCGGCAGGACGCCCCCCGCGCCGTCACCGCCGCGGAGAAGCCGCTCAACGAGCTGGACCGGCTGGTGCCCACGCCGGCCCCCGTCACCGGGCGGCCGCAGGCCTCCGCCCGATCGGAGATCTCCCGCCGACCGGTGACGACCACGCGGCCTGAGCCGTCGCCGACCCCCGAGCGGCCCCGGATGACCGGCGGTCCCGGGGTCACGCCGACCCCGCCGAACCTGATCGCGATCGCCGACGCGTCGGTCCCGCGCGAGACCCTGTTCAAGATCTCCGCGCTGAAGCACGTGCAGAAGGTCGCGGCCGTCGACGCCGGCGCGGTGAAGGTGTCGGGCACCAGGCTCAACCTGCTGGCCGTCGACCCGACCGAGTTCCGGTCGTGGGCGCCCAAGGCGGTCGCCGACCAGCCCGCCGTGTGGGAGGCGCTGGCCAAGGGGGAGTTCGTGGCCGAGACCGACGCCGCGCGCAGGCTCGGCCTGGTGCTGGGCGCCAAGTACCAGGTCGACCGCGGTCCCCGGCTGCGGCTCGCCGCCTCCGCGCCGTTCGGGCTGCCCGGCATCGACGGGCTCGTCGGCACCGGGACCGGGCGGACGCTCGGGCTGATGCCCGGCGTCGCGGTGCTGGTCCACGGGCCGCGCGGGGTCGGGGCGCTCGACGCGAAGGTGCGCAAGCTGCTCGGCACGGGCTCCCAGGTGGTCGCCATCGGGGCCCGCAAGGCGCCGGTCATCGGGAAGCCCAGCGCCAAGCCCACCAGGAAACCCGTCGCCAAGCCCGCGCCGTCGTCACGCGTCCAGGTGGGCCGGCCGGGCAGCTACCTGGAGCTCTACCGGCTCTCCGCGCAGGTCTGCCCCGGACTCTCGTGGACCGTGCTGGCCGCGATCGGCCAGGTGGAGAGCTCGCACGGGCGCAACAACGGGCCGTCGTCCGCCGGCGCGCAGGGGCCGATGCAGTTCATGCCCGCCACCTGGAAGGCGTACGGCGTGGACGGCGACGGGGACGGCGTCGCCGACATCTGGAGCCCGTACGACGCGGTGCCCTCGGCGGCCAACTACCTGTGCGCCAACGGGGCCGCCAAGGGCGGGAAGAAGCTGGAGAAGGCCATCTGGTTCTACAACCACTCCTGGTCCTACGTCAGCAAGGTCATGGGCATCGCCGCGGCGTACGCCCGCGACTACCCCTGACGGCGTACGGGCGCGGGGCAGCAGGTGGCCGCGCACCCGACCGGCTCCGGCTCCGCCGCCAGTTCGGAGATCATGCGGACGAACCGGGGATGGGTGCCCGCGGTGGCTGCCCGGGACAGGTGCATGCCCAGCTCCCGCGCCAGGTCGGCGGCCTCGACGTCGAGGTCGTAGATCACTTCCATGTGGTCGGACACGAAGCCGATCGGCACCAGGACGGCCGCCTCGACCCCGTCCTTGTGCAGCGCGCCCAGATGGTCGCAGACGTCGGGCTCCAGCCACGGCACCTGCGGCGGCCCGCTGCGGCTCTGCCACACCAGGTCGTACGGCCGGCCGAACGACCCCGCCACCAGCGAGGACGCCGCGTGCAGCTGCTTCTCGTAGAGGCCGCCCGAAGGGCCCGCGGAGGCCGCCATCGAGACGGGCACGCTGTGCGCCGTGAACACCAGGCGAGCCGTCTCCCGGTGCTCGGCCGGCAGCCTGCCCAGCGCCGCCGCGGTGTGGTCGATCATCGCCGCGAGGAAGCCGGGGTGGTCGAAGAAGTGGCGCAGCTTGACGATCTCCGGGGCGCCGTCCACGGCCGAGGTCGCCCGGGCCACGTCGTCGAGGTACTGCCGGCAGCTCGAATAGCCGCCGTACGCCGAGGTCACGAACGCCGCCGCCCGGCGCACGCCGTCGGCGGCCATCTGGCGCACGGTCTCCTCAAGGAACGGGTGCCAGTTGCGGTTGCCCCAGTAGACCGGCAGGCCGATCTCGGGCCGAAGCGCCTCGATCAGATCCCTGCACTGCTGGTTGATCGGGCTGACTCCGCCGAACCGCTGGTAGTGCGCCTCCACGGCCAGCAGCCGCTCCCTGGGCACCCCCCGGCCCCGCACGACGTTCTCCAGGAACGGCAGCACGTCCGCCGGTCCCTCCGGCCCGCCGAACGAGACCACGACCAGCGCGTCATAGTTCCCCATGCCCTCCATCCAACCCGATCCACGCCCCGGGTCCCGAACCGGCGTGGGCACCGGGGCCGGCGAAATCTCGGACCGGTGCGCGGGCTGAGGGCGTTGTAGGTTCGTCAGGTGACGTTGTTCAAGGACATTCGCGAATATATCGGCGTGCCCCGGATGCTGGATCTGAAGCTCTCGCCGGACGGGGCCAGGCTCGTCGCCGTGGTGCAGGCGCTGAACCCCGACGGGAAGTCCTACGGGACCTCGTTGTGGGAGGTGCCGCTGGACGCGGGCGGTGAGACCACGAGGCTGACCCGGTCGGCGGCGGGTGAGGCGGCCACCGAGTTCACCGAGGCGGGAGACGTGCTGTTCGTCTCACGGCGGCCCGATCCCACCGAGAAGGACGCCGACGACGAGGTGCCCGGCCTGTGGCTGCTGCCCGCGCGCGGCGGCGAGGCCCGGCAGATCGCGGCCCGGCCCGGCGGCGTCGGCGGGACGCGGACCGGCGGCGGGACCGTCGTCTTCGCCGCGGACGTGCTGCCCGGTGACGAGGCGGGGGAGGCCGACCGGCGCAAGAAGCGCAAGGAGGCGGGCGTCAGCGCCGTGCTGCACGAGTCGCACCCGGTGCGCTACTGGGACCACGACCTGGGCCCCGGCCAGACCCGGCTGTTCGCCTCGACGGCGCCGATCGGCGACCGGCTGGCCGAGGTCAGGGACCTGACCCCCGAGCCGGGGCGGGCGCTCGACGAGTTGTCCTTCGCGGTCACCCCCGACGGGTCCACGGTCGTCACCACCTGGACCGTCGCGCTTCCCGGCGGTGAGCTGCGCACGGACCTCGTCACGATCGACACCGGCGACGGCACCCGCAGGGTGCTCGCCTCGGCCGACGGCTACGACTTCGGCGGCCCGGTGGCGGTCTCGCCCGACGGCGGTCACGTGGCCTGCTGCCGCGAACTGCACGCCGGCCCCGACCGGGTGCCCGAGATCACGCTCTGGGTGATCGACCTGGCCACCGGCGAGGGCGTGGCGCGCGGCGGCGAGCTGTCGCCGGGCGGCATCCGCTGGGCCCCCGACTCCCAGTCGCTCTACGTCGTGGCCGACCACCTGGGCCGCCGCCCGGTGTTCCGGGTCGGCGTGGACGGCGGCGACCCGGTCAGGCTCACCCCCGACGACTCCTCCTACCTGCAACTCTCACCCGCCCCCGACGGCCGTTCCGTCTACGCGTTGCGCAGCGGCGTCGCCGAGGCCCACACCCCCGTGCGGATCTCCGTGGACGGCGGCGGCGTCGAGGAACTGCCCTCGCCCACGCCCCGGCTCGACCTCCCCGGCACCCTGACCGAGATCAGCGCCGTCGCCGACGACGGCCAGGAGATCAGGGGGTGGCTGGCCCAGCCGGCCGGCGCCTCCGCCGACGATCCGGCGCCGTTCCTGCTGTGGATCCACGGTGGCCCGATGTCGAGCTGGAACGACTGGTCGTGGCGGTGGAACCCGTGGATCATGGTCGAGCGCGGCTATGCCGTACTGCTTCCCGATCCGTGTCTGTCGACCGGTTACGGGCAGAAGATGCTGGAGCGCGGCTGGCAGGACTGGGGGCCGCGGACGCACGCCGACCTGACGGCGATCACCGACGCGGCGCTGGCCAGGCCGGAGATCGACGAGACCCGGATCGGGGCGATGGGCGGCTCGTTCGGCGGCTACATGGCCAACTGGATCGCCGGGCACACCGACCGGTTCAAGGCGATCGTCACGCACGCGTCGCTGTGGAACCTCGACCAGTTCGCCGGGACCACCGACGTGCCGCACTACTGGCAGCGCGATTTCGGGCCGCCGGGCTCCGACCTCTACGAGCGGCTCTCCCCGCACGCGTCGCTGGCCGAGATCTCCACGCCGATGCTGGTCATCCATGGCGACCGTGACTACCGGGTGCCGATCGGCGAGGGTCTGCGCCTGTGGTGGGATCTGCAGCGCTCGGGCGTCGAGTCCAAGTTCCTCTACTTCCCCGACGAGAACCACTGGGTGCTCAAGCCGGGCAACGTCGTCGTCTGGTACGAGACGGTCCTGGCCTTCCTCGCCCAGCACGTGCTCGGCGAGGACTGGCGGCGCCCGGAGTCGCTGTCATGACCCCCGCCGACTTCGCCGCGCTCGCCGAGGAGATCGCCCGCGAGACGGGCGACATGCTCAAGGCCAAGCGGCCGGCCAGGCCGGAGGTCCTGCAGACCAAGTCCAGCCCGACCGACGTGGTCACCGCGCTCGACCGGGCCGCCGAGGAACTCATCCGGATGCGGATCAAGCAGGCCAGGCCCGGTGACGCGGTCCTCGGCGAGGAGGGCGGCGCGACCGGCGACGGCGCGGTCCGCTGGATCGTCGACCCGATCGACGGCACCGTCAACTTCCTGTACGGCCTGCCCGACTGGGCGGTGAGCATCGCCGTCGAGGTGGACGGCGTGGCCGTGGCCGGGGTGGTCAACGTGGTGCCGCGCGGCGAGGTGTTCACCGCCTCGCTCGGCGGCGGGGCCTGGCTCGCCGGGGAACGGCTGCGCTGCAACACCGGCGTGCCGCTGGCCGGGGCCCTGGTCGCCACCGGCTTCGGCTACATCCCCGCCCGCCGTGCCGTACAGGCGCAGGTCCTGGCGCAGCTCGTGCCGCAGGTCCGCGACGTACGGCGGGGCGGGTCGTGCGCGTCGGACCTGTGCTCGGTCGCGGCGGGGCGGGTGGACGCCTACTACGAGCGCGGCCCCGAGCACTGGGACTACGCCGCGGGAGGTCTGATCGCCACCGAGGCGGGAGCGGTGATCGGCGGGCTGAACGGCAAGCCGGCCAATCCGGGCCTGACCCTGTGCGCGTCACCCGGCCTGTTCGAGGAGTTGCACGACCTGCTCGTCCCGCTCGACCCCGAGCGCGACGGCTAGCCGGGCCGGACAGGGGAAGGGGCCCGTCCTGGCGGACGGGCCCCTTCCGTGGTTGTCGGTGTCGGTCAGCGCTGCAGAGATACGCCGTTGTCGACGGCCAGGCGTCGCAGGTCCTCTATCTCAGCGGTGAGGGTGTCGGCGAGGAATTCGTCGCCGTCGGACCTGGCCTCATGAAGACCTTGGTAGGCCTGGTCGAGCCGGTGTTCGATCGTAGTCGTGAACTCGCCCATCTCACCTTCTTTCTACGGGGGCGAAGGGGGTGACGCTGCGCGCGACACGGGTTTGGCACACCCTCTACCCACTGGCCTGGCAACCTCAAACCATCCGATGCGGAACTCCTCGGTGTGTTTACGGTCACTCGGGTCGTCCTATCGTGAAAGACGACGCTTACCGTGCGCTTACGACGGCTGTGATGACAATGAGGGGCCGTTCCGGCGCGCCATGACGGGGACTTATCAGGAGGTGCCAGAGGCCGATGCGAGTGCTTGTGGTGGAGGACGAGCGGGTGCTCGCGGATGCGATCGCGACCGGGCTTCGACGTGAGGCCATGGCGGTGGACGTGGCCTACGACGGCGGCGGCGCGCTGGAGCGGACCGGCTACATCGACTACGACGTGGTCGTGCTGGACCGCGACCTGCCGGTGGTCCACGGCGACGAGGTCTGCCGGCGGCTGGTGGCCGAGCGCACCTCGTCGCGCATCCTGATGCTGACCGCCTCGGGCGACGTGGACGACAAGGTCGAGGGGCTCGGCCTCGGGGCCGACGACTACCTCGCCAAGCCGTTCGTGTTCGTCGAACTGGTCGCCCGGGTGCGCGCCCTGGGCCGCCGCTCCGCGCCCGCGCTGCCGCCGATCCTGGAACGCGGCGGGGTACGGCTGGACCCGGGCAAGCGCCTGGTCACCCGGGACGGCAGGGAGATCGCGCTGACCAAGAAGGAGTTCGCGGTCCTGGAGGAGCTGATGCGCGCCGAGGGCGCGGTCGTCAGCCAGGAGGACCTGCTGGACAAGGCGTGGGACGAGAACATCGACCCGTTCACCAACGTGGTGCGGGTGACGATGATGACGCTCCGCAAGAAGCTCGGTGACCCACAGGTGATCGAGACCGTGCCAGGAGTCGGGTACAAGCTGTGAGCGAGGCACGCGAGCCCGAGGGGCCCGGCGGGCAGACCGGGCGGGATCGTTCGCGGCCGGCGTTCGCGGCACCCCGGCCGGCCGAGCCGACGCATCCCATGATCAGCCCGCACCCGGAGAACCGGGGCCGTACGGAGCGGCTCGACACGGCCATGCCCAAGGGGCAGCCGCCGCCGCCGACCGGCCCGCCCGCGTGGGACGGGCCGCCGCCGCTGGACGCGCACCCCGTCGACAAGGGGACCTGGGACTCCATCAGGTCGATACCCGGCCGGTTGAGCATCCGCTGGCGGCTCACGCTCACCTACGGCGCGCTGTTCTTCGCGGCCGGGGCGCTGCTCGAAGTGGTCATGTACGTGATCGTCCAGTCCGTCCTCGACAGCCAGCAGCAGATCAATGTGAAACTGCCCAGCAACCTGGATCCGGGGCTCATCGAGTACCTGAAGGACACGATCGTCGTCCAGCGGCGAGTGACCAGCGAGACCGTGCTCCAGGGGCTGGTGAGCAACTCGCTGCTGGCGCTCATCGGAGTGGGGATCCTGGCGTTGATCCTCGGCTACTTCGTCGCCGACCGGGCGTTGCGGCCCGTCGCGCAGATGACGGCGGCGGCCAGGAAGATGTCGGAGAACACCCTGGCCCACCAGCGGATCGACCTGAAAGGGCCCGACGACGAGCTCAAGGAGCTGGCCGACACCTTCGACGAGATGCTGACCCGGCTCAACGTCGCCTTCCACACCCAGCGGAGGTTCGCGGCCAACGCCTCGCACGAGCTGCGCACGCCGCTGACCATCAACAGGACCGTGCTGGAGATCGCCCTCAGCGATCCGGAGGCGTCACCGGACCTCAAGACGCTGGGCCGTACCCTCCTGGAGGTCAACGCCCGCAACGAGCGTCTCATCGAAGGACTGCTGCTGCTGGCCCGCAGTGAGCGGGAGCTGAGCGTGCGGCAGCCGGTGGACGTCAAGGACGTCGCGGAGACCGCGCTGGAGCAGCTCGCCACCGTGACGCGGGAGGCCGGGGTCACCGTCAGCAGCGACCTGAGCCCCGCCGTCACGACAGGAGATCCTGTCCTCCTTGAACGGTGTGTGGCCAATCTTGTGGAGAACGCGGTCAAGTACAACATTCCCGATTCGGGAAAGATTTGGGTGCGGACGGGAATGGTGGACGGGGCCCTGCTTGTTCAGGTGGCCAACACCGGGCCGCACGTTCCCGCGTACGAGGTGGGCAGCCTGTTCGAGCCGTTCAGACGGCTCGCCGCCGACCGGGTCGACTCGGCCAAGGGGGCGGGTCTCGGGCTGTCGATCGTCCGCGCGGTCGTGCAGGCGCATGGTGGCAATGTGACCGCTGTTCCCCGTGAGGGCGGCGGTCTGGTGGTCACCGTGCGCCTTCCCAGAGCTTCGATCACGCCCGGAAAGGCACACTCGGGCCGTTGATCCGGCGGGGGGCGTCTCGTTCGCGCCGTACATGTGGTTGGATGTGCCGTCGAACGCGGTGCTGCATGGCGTCAATGCTGTGGTTTTCGCCATATTTGGCTAACTACTCCCATTGGCGGTGGCTCACTCACGTGTGGGGAGGTTCAGTGGCCGTCCCGGCGGGGTACCGAAGCACAAATCTCTCGGACCTATCGGGCACAAGATGGGCCTCCCAGGCGTTATACGCGCGCGACGGAGCGCAGAGAGATAGATGAGGGGGATGGAGTACACACAATGGCTACCGATTACGACAGCCCACGCAAGACAGATGACGACCTGAACGAGGACAGTCTCCAGGAGCTCCAGGCCCGGCGGACCGACAAGTCCTCGGGCAGCATCGACATCGACGAGACCGATCTCGCCGAGTCGCTGGAGCTTCCCGGCGCCGATCTGTCCAACGAGGAGCTCTCGCTCCGGGTGATACCTCGTCAGGCCGACGAGTTCACCTGTGCGCGATGCTTCCTGGTGCACCACCGCAGTCAGCTCGCCTCGGAGAAGGGCGGGCAGCAGATCTGCAGGGAGTGCGCGGCCTGATCGTCCCGACGGACCTTGAGGGAGGTTCCGCAGCGTGACAAACAAAGCGGATCGACCGTCGAACGACGATTCCGGCAACCCACCGGGCGGCGAGCCCGGCGCAGAGCACGACGATCCCGTGGCCGCCGGGTCGTCGAAGGCGCTCGCGCCGAGCGAAGCCGACCCGGTGGACCCCGTCGGTGCGGAACGATCTGATGCAGACCAGTCAGATGCAGACCAGTCAGATGCAGACCAGTCAGGCGAAGGCTGGTCGGGTGAGAACAAAGAGGTCGCCGAGCTCGTCGGCAAACTCGCCGAGCGCGGCGACATGGACCGCACCGAGCAGCGGAAGCTGCTCCGCCGCCTCATGTCCTCGCTCGCCGCGGGCGCGCGAAAGGCCGGCGCCTCAGGCGTGGGCCGCGGCAGATGGCTCGCCGACGTCTACATGGCCGTCGCCCCCCGCGTCCCGATCCGCGATCTCGCCACTCTCCAGGAACACCACTACGGCCTGTACGGCGAGGCCCTGGCCGACGACCTCGTACGCACCGCGGCAAAGGCGACGATGGCGGTCGGCGCCGTCGGCGGCGCCCTGGCCGCGGCCGAGTTCGGCGCCCCTCCACTCCTGCTCTCCGCCCCCGCGCAACTGGTCGCGGAGACCCTCGTGGTCGCCGCCATCGAGACCAAGCTCATCGCCGAGTTGCACGAGGTCTACGGCATCCAGGTGCCCGGCAGCGGCGGTCAGCGCGCGATGGCCTTCGCCGTCGCCTGGTCCAAGCAGCGCGGCGTCGACCCCCTCGCGCCCAGTTCGGTGACCCTCGCCCTCGGCGCCGCCGCCAAGACCGCGCTGCGCAACCGGCTCATGCGCACCCTCGGCCGCCACCTGACGACCCTCGGTCCCTTCCTGACCGGCGCCGTCGCGGGTGGCACGCTCAACCGGCTGGCGACCCGGCGGATGGCGGCAGCCGTACGCGTCGATCTCCGCCGGCACCACGCTCTTCCCCCAGGTTCGTGAACGGTTCACCCGGTAGCCGCCCGAAAGCGGTCCGTGTCGCTTTCGTAAGGTGGTCGTAAGCCGATCATTTGGAGGACGCGTGCAGGGGCGCAGCTCATTTCTCATCGTCGCCAACCGACTACCGGTCGACCGGGTCGGCGAGGCGGAGTGGCGCCGTAGCCCAGGCGGTCTGGTGACCGCGATCGCCCCTGTCATGCAGCGCCGCGACGGCGCGTGGCTGGGCTGGCACGGCGCTCCCGACGAGCAGCTGGAACCGTTCGAGAACGACGGCATGCACCTGATCCCGGTGCCGCTCTCGGCCACCGAGGTCGAGCTCTACTACGAGGGCTTCTCCAACGCCACGCTGTGGCCGCTCTACCACGACGTCGTGGCCACGCCCATCTACTCCCGCGTGCTGTGGGACGCCTATCGCACGGTCAACGAGCGGTTCGCCCAGGCCGCCGCCGACGCCGCCGCCGAGGGGGCGGTGGTCTGGATCCAGGACTACCAGCTCCAGCTCGTCCCCGCGATGCTCCGGCGCCTGCGGCCCGACCTGCGGATCGGGTTCTTCCTGCACATCCCCTTCCCGCCGTCGGAGCTGTTCACCCAGCTCCCGTGGCGCAGAGAGATCCTGGAGGGCCTGCTCGGCGCCGACCTGGTCGGATTCCAGCGGCCGGGTGGCGCCTCCAACTTCATCCGGCTCTCGCGCCGCCTGCTCGGGCTGCAGCACCAGAAGCACGAGATCTACCTCGACGGCCGGGTCATCCGCGCCGAGGCGTTCCCGATCTCGGTCGACTTCGGCGAGCTGGACAGCCTGGTACGCGAGCCGCGCGTCATCGAGCGGGCCAAGGAGATCCGCGCCGAACTCGGCGAGCCCGAGTACGTGCTGCTCGGCGTCGACCGGCTCGACTACACCAAGGGCATCGGGCAACGGCTCAAGGCGTTCGGCGAACTGCTGGCCGACGGCTCGATCAAGCCGGGCGAGGCGGCGTTCGTGCAGATCGCGACCCCGAGCAGGGAACGCGTCGAGGAGTACCGCCGCCTGCGGAACGACATCGAGCTGCGGGTCGGGCGGATCAACGGGGAACAGGGGGAGATCGGCACCCAGCCCGTGCAGTATCTCCACCAGTCCTACAGCCGCCAGGAACTCGCCGCGCTCTACCTGGCGGCCGACGTCATGGTGGTGACCCCGTTGCGCGACGGCATGAACCTGGTGGCCAAGGAGTACATCGCCTGCCGCCACGACCTGCGCGGAGCGCTGGTGCTCAGCGAGTTCGCCGGGGCGGCCGACGAGTTGCGGCAGGCGTTCCTGGTCAACCCCTACGACGTCGACGGGCTCAAACGCGCCATGCTCACCGGGATGCGCGCCACCCCGCACGAGCTGGCCAGGCGGATGCGCTCACTGCGCAGGCGGGTGGCGACCTACAACGTCGACCGCTGGGCCGGTGAGTTCCTGACGGCGCTGGAGAGCTAGGGCTACGCCTTCGGCGTGGCCGCCTGGGCGACCGCCTTGGCGGACCACGCCCGGTAGCGCTTGGCCGCGGCCCGGGTCGCCACGATCCGGGCCACCTCCATGCCGACCGCCGTGACCACCGCGTAGCCGACCGCCTCGGCCATGCTGATCTCCAGGGAGTCGGGATCGGCGGGCGGCTTCTTCCCCGTCGCCTTCTGCCAGCCGTACTCGATGCCCTTGCGGGTCGCGAAACCCACGCCGAGTGCGACCAGGCCCCCGATCACGCGCCACGCCAGGTCCGGCTTCTCCTTGTCGGCCATGACTGTGTCCCCTTTCGCCAGCTGTGCGGAAAACCCTAGTCCTTCCCGGCAAGTGGTCCGACTACCATAGGGACGCATGACCGATCAGCGACCGCGCCATGCCGCCGTGCCCGAGAAACCCACTCTCGACGGGCTCGAAGCGGTATGGGTAGCCCGCTGGGAGGCCGAGGAGATCTACCGGTTCGACCGCTCGAAGCCGCGCGAGGAGATCTACTCGATCGACACGCCGCCGCCGACCGTCTCCGGTTCCCTGCACGTCGGCCACGTCCTGTCCTTCACGCACACCGACCTCGTCGCCCGGTTCCAGCGGATGCGCGGCAAGTCCGTCTTCTACCCCATGGGGTGGGACGACAACGGGCTGCCGACCGAGCGCCGGGTGCAGAACCACTTCGGCGTGCGCTGCGAGCCCGCCATGCCGTACGACCCCGACTTCGTGCCGCCGGAGAGTCCGGGCAAGAAGCAGATCCCGATCTCGCGGCGCAACTTCGTCGAGCTGTGCGACCGGCTCACCGAGATCGACGAGCAGGCCTTCGAGGAGGTCTGGAAGCGGGTCGGGCTGTCGGTCGACTGGTCGCTGCTCTACACGACGATCGGTGAGCGGTCCAGGACCGCGTCCCAGCGGGGCTTCCTGCGCAACCTGGCGCGCGGCGAGGCGTACGTCGCGGAGGCCCCCACCCTCTGGGACGTGACGTACCGCACGGCGGTCGCCCAGGCCGAGCTGGAGGACCGGGAGTGGCCCGGCGCCTTCCACCGGATCGCCTTCCACCAGGCCGACGGCGCGCGGGTCTGGATCGAGACGACCCGGCCCGAGCTGCTGCCCGCCTGCGTGGCCCTGGTGGCGCATCCCGGCGACGAGCGCTACCAGGCGTTGTTCGGCAGCATGGTGCGGACGCCCGTCTTCGGGGTCGAGGTGCCCGTCGTGGCCCACCGCCTCGCCGAGCCCGACAAGGGCTCGGGCCTCGCGATGATCTGCACGTTCGGCGATCTCACCGACGTGATCTGGTGGCGCGAGCTGGGTCTGCCGACCCGGCCGGTGATCGGCTGGGACGGGCGGCTGCTGCCCGAGCCGCCCGACCGGGTCCCCGCCGGCCCCTACTCCGAGCTGGCGGGCCGTACGATCCACGCCGCGCGGGAGCGGGTGACCGGCCTGCTCCGCGACAGCGGCGACCTCGACGGGGAGCCGCGGCCCGTCACCCGTCCGGTGAAGTTCTACGAGCGCGGCGAGAAGCCGCTGGAGATCGTCACCACCCGGCAGTGGTACATCCGCAACGGCGGCCGCGAGGAGGCCCTGCGCGGGAAGCTGCTCGACCGGGGCGCCGAGCTGTCCTGGCACCCGAAGCACATGCAGGTCCGCTACGACAACTGGGTGCAGGGCCTGGCGGGCGACTGGCTGATCTCCAGGCAGCGGTTCTTCGGCGTGCCCATTCCGGTGTGGTACACCCTCGACGACGCCGGCCGCCCCCGCTACGACCGGCCCATCGTGCCGGACGAGGACACGCTGCCCGTGGACCCGTCGAGCGACGTGCCGCCCGGCTACACCGAGGACCAGCGGGGCAAGGCGGGCGGCTTCGCCGGCGACCCCGACATCATGGACACCTGGGCCACCTCCTCGCTCTCGCCGCAGATCGCGGGCGGCTGGTGCGCCGACGACGACCTGTTCGAGCGGGTCTTCCCGATGGACCTCCGTCCCCAGTCGCACGAGATCATCCGTACCTGGCTGTTCGCGACCGTGGTCCGGGCGCATCTGGAGCAGGGCCGGCTCCCGTGGAAGCACGCGGCCATCTCCGGCTGGGTGCTCGACCCCGACCGCAAGAAGATGTCCAAGTCGAAGGGCAACGTCGTCACCCCGATGTCGTTGCTGGAGCAGCACGGCTCCGACTCGGTGCGCTACTGGGCGGCGGGCGGCAGGCTCGGCGTGGACACGGCCTTCGACCCGGGCCAGCTCAAGATCGGCCGGCGCCTGGCGATCAAGATCCTCAACGCCTCGAAGTTCGTGCTCGGCCTCGGCGGCGGCGAGGGGGCGGAGGTCACCGAGCCGCTCGACCTGTCGATGCTGGCCCGGCTGCGGGGCGTGGTCGAGGAGGCCACCCGCGCGTTCGAGGACTACGACCACACCCGGGCGCTGGAGGCGGCCGAGCGGTTCTTCTGGGAGTTCTGCGACGACTACCTGGAGCTCGTCAAGTCCCGCGCCTACGGGTCCGACGCGCCCGCCCGATCCGCCCAGGCCGCCCTGCGCCAGGCCCTCGGCGTGCAGCTCCGGCTGTTCGCGCCGATCCTGCCGTTCGTCACCGAGGAGGTCTGGTCCTGGTGGCACGAGGGCTCCGTGCACCGTGCCACCTGGCCGGAGCCCGCCGAGCTGGGCGCCGGCGGCGACCCCGGGGTGCTCGCCGCCGTGGGGGAGGTGCTGGGCCGCGTCCGCAGGGCCAAGTCGGAGGCCAAGGTGTCGATGCGCGCCGAGGTCGCCCGCCTGACCGTCACGGGCCCCCAGGCCGACGCCGTACGGCAGGCACAGGACGACCTGTGCGGAGCCGGGCACGTCGAGGAGTTCGTCCTGGACACGACCCCGGGGCCGCTCGCCGTGGAGGTCACCCTCACCTGAGCCGTGGGTGGTCGCCCTGACTTGAGCCGTGGGTGGTCACCCTGACCTGAGCCGGGCGTGGTCACTCTGACCTGAGCCGTACCTGACGCCGGGATCTGCCATCGCGTGGCCCTCGCCGGGTCGCGCGGTGGCAAAACAGGTGCGCGTTTCGCGGACCGGCGTGCCAGTCTGGACACGTGATCCCCGACCCGGAACGACGCTCCCAGCTCGTGCCGCCCGCGCTGGCCACGATGGCCGCCTGGAGCGGCTGCCTCATCCTGCTCGGCGTGGTCGTCTACTTCTCGGCCCAGGTGGTGGCGACGCTCCGGTTCGTCGCCCTGCCCGTCGCCATCGCGCTGTTGCTGACCGCGTTGCTCTTCCCGATCACCAACCGGCTGCGGCGGGCGGGGCTGCGGCCGATCTGGGCCACCTGGATCACCATGCTGGTCGCGTTCGCCGTGCTGGTGGCCACCGGCTGGATCGTGGGTGTGCGGGCCAACGACGAGTTCCCCCGGCTGGTCGCGCAGGTCCAGAGCACCGCGGGCGAGGTGCAGAAGTGGCTGCTCACCGGGCCGCTGCACCTCCAGCAGGCGCAGCTCACCTCGTGGTTCGACGAGATCGCCAACCAGCTCAACGCGCAGCGCAGCGCGATCACCAACACGGTGCTCACCGGGGCCACGGTGGCCGTCGAGGTGCTCGCGTCGATCGTGCTGCTGCTGTTCGTCACGTTCTTCCTGCTCAAGGATGGCGACCGGATCTGGTCGTGGTTCCTGCGCGCGTTCGGCGGGGCGGCTCCCCGGGTCAACCGGGCGGGCACCGCGGCCTGGGAGACGCTGTCGCACTACGTGCAGGGCACGGTGGCGGTCGCGGCCGTGCACGGGGTGATCATCGGCATCGTGCTCGCGGGCATGGGGGTGCCGCTGTGGGCCCCGCTGGCGATGCTGATCTTCCTGGCGAGCTTCATCCCGATCGTCGGCATCCTCTTCGCCGGCGCCCTGGCCACCCTGGTCACGCTCGGCGCGCAAGGCCCGGTCTACGCCCTGGTCTTCGTCGGCATCCTGGTCGTCGAGCAGCAGCTGGAAAACCACGTGCTGCAGCCGCTGATCGTGGGCCGCGCGCTCAACTTCCACCCGCTGGCGATCATCTTGGTGCTGGCGGTCGGCGGCGTCCTCGCGGGCATCACCGGGGCGGCGGTGGCGGTGCCCATCGCCGCCGTCCTCTACCGGGCGTTGCCGGAGCTCCGGCGAGATCCACCCGTCGAGCAACCCGCCCTGGGGCCCGCGCCGACGCCCCCGACGCCACCGCCTCCGACGTCGACGTCCGAGGCTCCGGAGGCGCCCGTCCCGGCCGCGGCGACCGCCGCCGGAGCCGCGACGCCCGCCGTCGGACACGACGAGCCGCGAGACAAGGGCTGAGAAGCGCGCCGGTAGCGGTAGTGTTCCCCACCGTGACTCGTTCCACCATGACCACCTCGCCCTGCGGCTTCGGGGTGAACGCATGATCGAGGTCCTGATCCACCGGCTGGATCCCGGCCTGCCCGCGCCCTCCTACGCCCATCCGGGCGACGCCGGGGCCGACCTGTGCACGGCCGAGGACGTCGAGTTGCTGCCCGGAGAGCGGGCCATCGTCGGCACGGGGGTGGCGATCGCGCTGCCCGAGGGCTACGCCGCGTTCGTCCATCCGCGTTCCGGCCTGGCCGCCAAGTACGGTGTCACGCTCGTCAACGCGCCGGGCACCGTGGATGCGGGTTACCGTGGCCAGATAAGGGTGACGCTGCTCAACACCGACTCCAAGCAGGCCGTCCGCCTCAGGCGTGGTGACCGTGTCGCCCAGTTGGTGATCCAGCGTGTGGAGCGGGCAACCTTCCACGAGGTCGACAGGTTGCCGGAGTCGGCGCGCGGCGCCGGCGGATTCGGGTCCACCGGTCGCTGATTCTGTTCAAGGAGCGTGAGGAAAGTGTTCCGACGTCGTCGTCGTGCGGAGCCGCAAGCGGAGGCCGTGACCGAGCAGGAGCCGCAGGCCCCCGCCAGGGACACCGGTCCATGGGACTCCGAGGAGCCCCACCCCAAGCGGGACCGGGTGGACCTGGGAGGTCTGCTCATGCCCGTCGGCGAGGGGTTCGAGGTGCAGCTGAACGTCTCGGGCGACCAGGTCATGGGCGCTGTCGTGCTGGTGGAGGGCAGCGCCATGCAGATCCACGCGTTCGCCGCGCCCAAGCGGTCCGGCGTGTGGGACGAGGTGCGGGCCGAGCTCGCCACCGGAGTCGCCGACGCGGGCGGCAGCACGGAGGAGCGTGACGGGCCGTTCGGCGTCGAGCTGGCCGGGAAGGTTCCCGTCGAGGGCCAGGAGTCCCAGGCCGTGCGATACGTCGGGATCGACGGCCCGCGCTGGTTCCTGCGCGCGGTGATCTCGGGTCAGGCGGCCGACGATCCGGCGGCGGCGGAGCCGCTGGAGGAGGTCGTCCGCGACATCGTCGTCGTCCGCGGCGACGAGCCGATGGCACCCAAGGAGGCCATCGCGCTGCGGCTGCCCGCGGACGCGCGGCAGGCCGCCGAGCAGCACGCCGCGGAGAACGACCGGCCCGGTCTCAACCCGCTGGAGCGAGGGCCCGAGATCAGCGAGACCCGCTGACGCTCACCTCGTCAGGAAGCGGGAGCCCGAGATCGGTGAAACTCGGTGACATCGAGAAGGCGACCGCTGTCATGCCATCGCATAGGCTGACTCATCATGGTTGAGAGGAAAAGGTCGTGAGTGCGGCAGAGCCCCACAAACAGAAGGGGTTCCGCGGATTCTTCCGGCGGCTGGCCACAAGCCAGGCCGAACTGGAGGCCGAGGAACTCCAGGAAGACCTTGACCGCCACGGAGCCACTCCCATCGCCTCGTGCGCCGAGCGGCGCAGATTCTGCGTAGCGGGTACGCTACGGACGGTGACGTTGCGTCCCCGCGGTGGAGCCCCCGCCCTGGAGGCGGAGCTGTACGACGGCTCTGACGTGATCGACCTGGTCTGGCTCGGCCGTAGAAAGATCATCGGTATCGAGCCCGGCCGCCTGGTCAGAGCCGAAGGCCTCGTCAGCCTGCAAGACGGGCGCAAGGTCATGTTCAACCCCAGATACGAGCTCCGCCCGGTAGGCGGTGCGTGATCAGGAAATGGTGGGCGAGTCGATGAGCACGGCCGACGTGACCTCGGGTGGGACCAGCGCCCACGACACGGTGGAGGCCGCCGTCCGGGCCCAGTTGGCCAAGGCGCTCGGCGGTAAACGCGGCATCCTGGAGGCCGCCGTGCCCACCGTCGCCTTCACCATCGGCTGGATCAGCACCGAGGACCTCAAGACCTCCCTGATCATCAGCATCAGCCTCGCCGTCCTCCTGCTGGTCGTACGGCTGGCACAGCGCTCCACCCCGCAGTTCGTGATCAACAGTTTGATCGGCATCGGCATCGGCGCGTTCTTCGCCTCCCGCACCGGCGAGGCAAGAGACGTCTACCTGCCGGGCATCCTCTACAACGCCGGCTACGCGGGCGCCATGCTGCTGTCGATCGTGACCCGGTGGCCGCTGGTCGGCTTCATGATCGGCTCGGTTACCGGTGACCCGACGGGCTGGCGCCGCGATCCCGGCATCGTCAAGCTGTGCTCCCGGCTCACCTGGCTGCTGATCGTGCCCTGTGTGATCAGAGTCGTGGTCCAGCTCCCGATCTATCTGACCGCGGGCGACGACGGCGTGGCCGCGCTCGGCATCGCCAAGGTGGTGCTCGGCTGGCCGCTCCAGGTCGCCTGTCTGGGCGCGATGGTGTGGCTCCTCGCCAGAGGGCGAACCCCGATCCAGTCAACCCCCGCCTGAGCGGTTCCCGGACCGGGATCTGCCCCAGTCCCGTCTGAGCGGTTTCAGGGCCAGGATCGGCCACAGTCCCGTTTGAGCGGTTTCGAACCAACGAAAACGGTCGACACTTCGGCGAAACGGCGGCTGGCCACGGCCGCCCGAGGAGCGTTGACCCCGAAGACCGCATCGCCCGCGGCGCGTGGTCGACAGCGGGCGTGCCGTACGGGACAGAACAGCTAGTGGGGGGAGAGGAGTTGGGCCAGCTCCTGTTCGACCTCCTGTGAGGCCACGAACAGCAACTCGTCTCCGGCCTCCAGCGGGTCGTCGGCGCTGGGCACCAGCACCCGGCCCTCCCGCAGGATCGCGACCAGCGCCGAGTCGACCGGCCACGGCACCGCACCCGAGCGCTGTCCCACCACGGGCGCGTCGTCGGGCAGCGTGAGCTCGACCAGGTTGGCCTGCCCCTGCCGGAAGGTCATCAGCCGGACCAGGTCGCCGACGCTGACCGCCTCCTCGACCAGCGCCGACAGCAGGCGCGGCGTGGAGACCGCCACGTCGACGCCCCACGACTCGTTGAACAACCACTCGTTCTTGGGATGGTTGGTCCTGGCCACCACGCGCGGCACGCCGTACTCGGTCTTGGCCAGCAGCGACACCACCAGGTTGACCTTGTCGTCACCGCTGGCGGCGACCACCACGTGGCAGTTGCGCAGGCCGGCCTCGTCGAGAGAGGAGATCTCGCAGGCGTCGGCGAGCAGCCACTCGGCCCGCGGCACGGTGTCGATCTTGATGGCCTTGGGGTCGATGTCGATGAGCAGGACCTCGTGGCCGTTCTCCAGCAGTTCGGCGGCGATGGACCGGCCGACCGCCCCGGCGCCCGCGATCGCGACGCGCATCAGTGATCTCCCTCCGGTGCGCTGGAGAGCACCTTGTTGATCCGCTCCATGTCGGTGCCGGCGGCGATCACGTGCAGGATGTCGCCCTCCTGGATCACGGTGTCCTGGCCGGGCAGCAACGCCTCGCCCATCCGGTTGACGAACGCGATGCGCGCGCCGGCCGCGGCCTCCAGATCGATCGCGGTGATGCCGATCCAGCCGGGGTTGCAGGCGACCTCCGCCAGCACCACGGTGCCCGTGGGGTCGCGCCAGAGCGGCTCGGCCCCCTCGGGGAGGATGCGCCGCAGGATCTGGTCGGCGGTCCAGCGGACCGTGGCGACCGTGGGGATGCCGAGCCGCTGGTAGACCTCCGCGCGCCTGGAGTCGTAGATGCGGGCCACCACGTTGTCGACGCCGAAGGTCTCCCTGGCCACCCGTGCGGAGATGATGTTGGAGTTGTCGCCGCTGCTGACCGCCACGTAGGCGCCGGCGGCTCCGATGCCGGCCTCTTCCAGGACATCCCTGTCGAAGCCGACGCCGGTCACCCGGCGGCCGCGAAAACCGGCGCGCAACCGGCGGAACGCCTGGGGATCCCTGTCGATGATCGCGACGGAATGGCCGTTGTCCTCAAGGATGTGCGCGAGGGTCGACCCGACCCGTCCACATCCCATGATCACGATATGCATTCTCCCCCGCCGCTCACGTTTTGAGGCGGTCCGAATATGTACCTAGTCAGTATGGCCCGCTTATGGAGTGCCGAAGCAGCAGACCCCGGCTATCGGGACTAGCATCGGCTGGCGTGCCGAAAGTGACGGATCTCGCCAAGCGCCTCCTCGTGGGACGGGCGCTGCGGAGTACGCAGCTGCACGAGCAGCTGCTTCCGAAGCGGATCGCGCTGCCCGTGTTCGCCAGTGACGCGTTGTCGTCGGTGGCCTACGCGCCGCAGGAGATCCTGGTCATCCTCTCGCTCGCCGGAGTGTCCTTCTACCACTTCAGCCCATGGATCGCGCTCGCCGTCGTGGTGGTCATGCTCACCGTGGTGGCCTCCTACCGGCAGAACGTGCACGCCTACCCGAGCGGCGGCGGCGACTACGAGGTGGCCACGGTCAACCTCGGCAGCAACGCCGGGCTCACCGTGGCCAGCGCGCTGATGGTCGACTACGTGCTCACCGTCGCGGTGTCCGTGGCCAACGGCGTCGACTACGTCGGCGCGACCATCCCGTTCGTCGCCGAGCACAAACCGCTGGTGGCCATCCTCATCGTCGTCGTCCTGACACTGGTCAACCTGCGCGGCCTCCGCGAGTCCGGCGCCGCCTTCGCCATCCCGACCTACGCCTTCATGGTCGCCGTGATCGGCATGATCCTCTGGGGCGGGTTCCGGCTGCTGGTCCTGGGCGACGAACTGCGCGCGCCCACCGCCGACTACGAGATCGTCGCCGAGCAGACCGACCTGGCGTCCTTCGCGCTGGCCTTCCTGGTGCTGCGGGCCTTCTCCTCGGGGTGTGCGGCGCTGACCGGTGTGGAGGCGATCAGCAACGGCGTGCCGGCCTTCCGCAAGCCCAAGAGCCGGAACGCCGCGACCACGCTGCTGATGATGGGCGTGGTCGCGGTGACCATGTTCAGCGGCATCATCACTCTCGGCCTGGCCTCGGGAGTGAAAGTGGCCGAGCCCGCCTATGCCTACCGCGACGTCCTGATCGACGGCCGGCCTGCCGGGACCGGCTACTACCAGCAGCCGATCATCTCCCAGGTGGCCGACGCGGTCTTCGGCAACGGCTCGGTCCTGTTCTTCGTGATCTCGGCGGTGACCGCCCTCATCCTCTTCCTCGCGGCCAACACCGCCTACAACGGCTTCCCGGTGCTCGGCTCGATCCTCGCCCAGGACCGCTACCTGCCACGCCAGCTCCACACGCGCGGGGACCGGCTCGCGTTCTCCAACGGGATCGTCATCCTGGCCAGCGCCGCGTGCCTGCTGCTGTGGGGGTTCGACGCCGACGTCAGCAGGCTGCTCAACCTCTACATCGTCGGGGTGTTCGTCTCCTTCACGCTCAGCCAGACCGGCATGGTCCTGCACTGGACCAGACGGCTGCGGACCGAGACCGAGTTGAAGATCCGCGCGCAGATGATGCGCTCGCGGCTGATCAACGGGTTCGGCGCGATCATGACCGGGGTCGTCCTGGTCGTGGTGCTGGTCACCAAGTTCGTGGCGGGCGCGTGGATCGTGTGCATCGCGATGCCGGTCATCTTCCTGATGATGAAGGCCATCAGGAAGCACTACGACAACGTCGCGGCCGAGCTGGCCGTGGCCGCGGAGTTCGAGAAGGACGCGTCGATGCTGCCCGCGCGCAACCACGCCATCGTCCTCGTCTCCAAGATCCACAAACCCACCCTGCGGGCCCTCGCGTACGCCAGGGCGACCCGGCCCTCCACCCTGGAGGCCGTCACCGTCGGAGTGGACGGCGCGGAGGCCCGCGCGCTGGAGGAGGAATGGGAGCGGCACGGCATCCCGGTGCCGTTGAAGATGCTCGACTCGCCGTACCGCGAGATCACCCGTCCCATCCTCGAGTACGTCAAGACGCTGCGGAGGCGATCTCCCAGAGACGTGGTCACCGTCTACATCCCCGAATACGTCGTCGGCCACTGGTGGGAGCACATCCTGCACAACCAGAGCGCCCTGAGGCTGAAGGGCAGGCTGCTGTTCGTGCCGGGCGTGATGGTGACCAGCGTGCCGTGGCAGTTGCACTCCGCGGACCGGCTCAAGGGCCGCCCCGAGCCGGTCGCTCCCGGATCGGTACGCAGGCCGCGGCCGGAAGTCGGTCGGCACGACTCGTGAAAGGGTACGGTGACAGGTCGCCAACACCTTCGGGGGAACAGTGGAGATCACGGTTGAACGCGTCGCCAATGGTGGCTGGTGCGTCGGCCGGCATGAGGGGCGGGTCGTCTTCGTACGGCACGCGCTGCCGGGTGAGCGGGTCCGCGTCGAGGTGACCGAGGAGACCGCGAAGTTCCTGCGCGCCGACGCGGTCGAGATCCTGGAGCCCTCGCCCGACAGGGTGTCACCACCCTGCCCGTTCGCGGGACCGGGCAAGTGCGGCGGCTGCGACTGGCAGCACGTCGAGCTGGCGGCGCAACGCGGGCTGAAGGCCGAGGTGATCGCCGAGCAGCTCAGCCGGCTCGCCGGGATCGACCGCAAGGTCACCGTCGAGGAGGTGCCGGGCGCCCCCGACGGCCTCGGCTGGCGCACCCGGGTCCAGTTCGCCGCCCAGCACGACGGCACGCTGGGTCTGCGCCGCCACCGGTCGCACGAGATCGAGCCGATCGACGCCTGCCTGATCGCGCATCCCGAGGTGGAGGCGGTCGGCGCGGAGCGGAAGAACTGGCGCGGGGCCGCGGGCGTGGAGGTGATCGCCGCCTCCGGCGGTGACCGTGCCGTGGTGGTGGCGCCCAAGGGCCGCAGGTCGGTGGCCGTTCCCGAGCTCGACGCGCCGGCCGCGGTGCTGGTGAACGAGGGCCGCGGCCGTACCGAGGCGGCGCGCGGCTCCGGACGGCTGCGCGAGCGGGTGGGCGACCGGACCTTCGAGGTGACCGGAAGCGGCTTCTGGCAGGTGCATCCCGGCGCGCCGGAGACGCTGCTGGGAGCGGTGCTCGACTTCGCGGCGCCGCGGCCGGGGGAGTGGGTGCTCGACCTGTACTGCGGGGCCGGGCTGTTCACCGCCGCGCTCGCCGAGGCCGTCGGGCCCGACGGCGGGGTGCTGGGCGTGGAGTCGGAGGCCGCCACCGTGCAGGACGCCCAGCGCAACCTCGCCGACCTGCCGCAGGCGGAGATCGAGCGCGGGAGGGTCGAGAACGCGCTGGAGAAGTTCGGCATCGAGCGGGCCGACCTGGTGGTGGTGGACCCGCCGCGCGCGGGGCTCGGCCGTGACGTCGTCGACCGGATCGCCTCGCTCGAAGCCGGCCGGATCGTCTACGTCTCGTGCGACCCCGCCACCCTGGCCAGGGACATCGCCTGGCTGGCCGGGCACGGCTACCGGCTCGCCGAGCTGCGCGCCTTCGACGCCTTCCCGATGACTCACCACGTGGAGTGCGTCGCGCTGCTCACACCCGCGGCTCCCTGAGGTCGCACGCTCGCTGAGACCGCGCCCGCGGCTCGCGGATCGCTCCGTGGGTCGCTCGGGTGTATATGCGGTTCGTGGGTCGCTGGGGTGGCATTTGGCGGCCCGTCGGGGTGTACGTGTGGCTCGCGAGCCGCCCCGCAGGTCGCACGCGCGGCCGGCGAAGTCACCCCGCGGATCGCCGGCGACGCACCTCTGCGGTTCGCGAGGTCATACCCGTGGTTCGCTGAGGATCTTCAGCACGTCGGCGGTGGGTCGCGCTCCCCTGGTGGAGAGCCAGGCCAGTTCGTTGCGCGCGGCGAACGCGGTGAGTTCCTCCGCGTCGGCCTGGCTCAGGTCGGTGGAGGCCGCCAGCACCGTGGTCAGCGCGACGCGCCGCCAGGCCCGCGCCGGGGGGATGCCCAGCGCGATGGCGATCTGGTCACGGGCGACGCGGGCGGCGGACGCCAGCGCGTGCCGGTGCCCGCCGTCGGGGACGGGACGCAGCGGCGCGAGGAGGTTGACCGTGTCGACGACGGCGCCCGCCTCGGCGGTCTCGCGGAGCATCCGCACATGGTGGTCGGCGAGGCCGGTGGGGGAGAGCGGCAGCGAGAAGCCCACCTCCAGCTCGGGGGCGTGGTCCTTGAGCGCGATGACGGCCCCGGCCCGGCGCAGGGCCGCCGCGTGGTCGGAGTCGCCGGTGACCTCGAAGTCGAGATGGGACGGGTCGAAGGCGCCGACCACCCGGCGGTAGGCCGCGGTCAGCCGGTCCTGGTCGGTGCAGGCGTCGGCCGGGTCCCGGCCCGCGCCGCCGAAGGACAGCCCCGCGTCGCCGCCCGCGGTGCGCAGGCCCGCCAGCCGGTTGGCCACCGGGTCGCGACCCTGCGCGAGCATGCCGTGCCATCGGGGAGTGCAACCGTCAGGCCCGGCGGTGAGGTGGCCGAGGGTGTAGAACCGCACGCCGGTGCGCCTGGAATCGGCGGAGAGGTCGAACCCCGGGGTGCGGGCGGTGTCCACGAAGCCGACGAACCCCCGAGGCCGGGAGGTCATCGAGGGGACCAGCCTGCGATCGATGCCGGACAGCTCGGTCGCCGCGCTCAGGGGCAGACCGGCGGCTGCGGCTGCGGTTGCGGGAGCCCTCCGGTCGTCTCCGGCCTCGGCGGGCAGCAGCCAGATGGCCGTGCCGGTGGCGGCGGCCAGCGCGATCGCGGCCAGCGCGGTGACGGGCCCTGGAAGGGTGCCGGGAGGTCGCTCCGACATCGGACAGGGCCTCCTGTTCACCATGCGGCTACTCAGCGCACTCGCAATATTACCGCGTGCTCCTCAGAAGGGGGGGCGCTCAGCCGATCGAGTCCGATGTGCCCGGATAATGAAGTCATGAAGTTGAGGATCTTCACCGAGCCCCAGCAGGGCGCCAGCTACGACGACCTTCTCGCGGTCGCCCGGGCCGCCGAGCGGCTCGGCTTCGACGCTTTCTTCCGTTCCGACCACTACGTCCGCATGGGGGACGGCGATCCGGGGCCGGGCGGCACGGACTCCTGGATCACGCTGGCCGGCCTGGCCAGGGAGACCTCCACGATCAGGCTCGGCACCCTCGTCACCGCCGGCACCTTCCGGTTGCCGGGCGTCCTCGCGATCAGCGTCGCGCAGGTCGACCAGATGAGCGGCGGCCGGGTCGAACTCGGCATCGGCACCGGCTGGTTCGAGGAGGAGCACCAGGCGTACGGCATCCCCTTCCCGCCGCTCGGCGAGCGTTTCGCCCGGTTCGAGGAGCAGCTGGAGATCGTCACCGGCCTCTGGGGCACCCCCGCGGGCAAGACCTTCTCCTTCGACGGGGCGCACTACCGCCTGGTCGACTCGCCCGCGCTGCCCAAGCCGGCGCAGCGGCCGAGGCCGCCGGTCATCATCGGCGGCTCGGGCGCCAAGCGCACGCCCCGGCTCGCGGCGGCCTTCGCCGACGAGTACAACGTGCCCTTCAGCAGCCTGGAGGACACCGCGACCGCCATCGAGCGGGTGCGCGCCGCCTGTGCGGCCGTGGACAGGCAGTCGATGATCTACTCGGCGGCGCAGATCGTGTGCTGCGGCACCGACGAGGCCGAGATCGCCAGGCGCGCCGCCGCGATCGGCCGCGAGCCCGCCGAGCTCCGGGAGAACGGCCTGGCCGGCACTCCCGCCGAGGTGGCGGAGAAGATCGGCGCGTTCGCCGAGGCCGGCTGCGAGCGGATCTACCTGCAGGTTCTCGACCTGTCCGACCTCGACCACCTGGAACTCCTGGCCGCAGAGGTCCTGCCGCACATGTGACGTCATCAGCCGGTACGGCCTGCCGTACCGGCTGATAACGGGTCGCGGTGCGGTGCCGGGTGCGCCAGACTGGCGAGCGTGCTGCTGACGATTACGACGACCGCGAAACCCGCCACCGACCTGGGTTTTCTGCTGCACAAGCATCCAGATCGGGTCCAGGAGTTCGGGCAGTCGTTCGGCATGGCACGCGTCTTCTACCCCGAGGCGGCAGCGGACCGGTGCACGGCCGCGCTGATGCTCGACGTGGACCCGATCAAGCTGGTGCGCTCCCGCGGGCGCTCCTCCCCGGACTTCAGCCTCAGCCAGTACGTCAACGACCGTCCCTACGCCGCCTCCTCGCTGCTGGCCGTGGCGCTGGCCGACGTGTTCCGCACGGCGCGCACCGGGCGCTGCGACGCGCGGCCCGGGCTCGCCGCCGGGCCGGTTCCGCTGGAGATCACGCTGCCCGCCCTGCCCTGCCGGGGAGGTCCCGAGCTGGCCGCCCGGCTGTTCGAGCCGCTGGGCTGGCGGGCCGAGGCGCGTGCCGTACCGCTGGACGAGGGGTTTCCCGAGTGGGGCGACTCGCGTTACGTACGGCTGGCCCTGAGCGGTGAGGTCAGGCTGGCCGACGCGCTCAACCAGCTCTACGTGCTGCTGCCCGTCCTCGACGACGCCAAGCACTACTGGATCGCGGCCGACGAGGTCGACAAGCTGATCAGGGCGGGGGAGGGCTGGCTCGCCACCCACCCCGAGCGAGGGGTGATCACCCGCAGATACCTGGGCCGCCGCTGGGCGCTGACCCGCACCGCGTTCGCCCGGCTGGCCGAGGTCGGCGACGACGTCGAGGAGGACCTGGAGCCGCCCGTCGAGGAGGAACCCGCCGCTCCCGAGCACGAGCCGAGCCCACCGCCCAACGCGAGCGCCCTTGAGAGTGCGGCCCTTGAGGGCGTGGAGTCTGAAGGTGTGGAGTCTCCCGGGGTTGTGCCCCAGGGTGCCGGCTCGCCGGGGGAGGAGAGCGGCGGGGAGCCGAGGGTGCCGCTCAGCACGCTGCGGAGGCAGGCCGTGCTGGCCGCCCTGGAAGGGCTGGGCGCGCGCAGCGTCGCGGATCTCGGGTGCGGATCCGGGCAACTCCTCGCCGACCTGCTCAAGCGGCCCGCCTTCGCCAGGATCGCCGGCGTGGACGTCTCCACGCACGCGCTCGCGATGGCGGCCAGGAAGCTCAAGCTGGACCGGATGCCCGACGCCCAGCGCGGCAGGCTGGAGCTCTTCCAGGGGGCGCTGACCTACACCGACCGGCGGCTGGCCGGGTACGACGCCGCCGTGCTGATGGAGGTGATCGAGCATGTGGACCCGCCGCGGCTGCCGGCCCTCGAACGGGTCGTCTTCGGCGCGGCCCGGCCCGTTCATGTGCTCGTGACCACCCCCAACGCCGAGTACAACGTCCGCTACGAGTTCCTCACCGGGCACCGCCACCCCGACCACAGGTTCGAGTGGGACCGCGCCGAGTTCGCCGCGTGGGCCGCCGCCGTCTGCGAGAGGTACGGCTACCGCGTCGTGCTCCAGCCGGTCGGCGAGGAGGACCCGGAAGTGGGCGCGCCGACCCAGATGGGCGTGTTCAGCCGTGCCGAGCGAGCGGAGACCGGCGAATGAGTTCTGAGATCAGCGTTCCCGAGCTGTCACTGGTGGTGCTCGTCGGGGTGTCGGGCAGCGGCAAGTCGACGTTCGCGTCGCGCCACTTCAAGCCGACCCAGATCGTCTCCTCCGATTTCTGCCGCGGTCTGGTGGCCGACGACGAGACCGACCAGGCCGCCACCGGTGACGCCTTCGACGTGCTGCACTACATCGTCGGCACCCGGCTGCGCAGGGGCCTGCTCACCGTGGTGGACGCCACCAACGTGCAGTGGGAGTCCCGCAAGTCGCTCATCGAGCTGGCCAGGTCGCACAACGTGCTGGCCGACGCGATCGTGCTGGACGTGCCCGAGCAGCTGGCGATCGACCGCAACGCCGTACGGCCGGAGCGCGCCTTCGGGCCCGCGGTCGTGGTGCGGCAGCGCAAGGACCTGCGGAGATCCATGAGCAAGATCTCCAGGGACGGTTTCCGCCGGGTCCACGTCCTGCGCGGCGTCGAGGAGATCGACGCGGCCACCGTGTCCCGCGAGCGGGCGTGGACCGACAAACGCGACCTCACCGGCCCCTTCGACCTGATCGGCGACGTGCACGGCTGCCGCTCCGAGCTGGAGACCCTGCTCGGCACCCTCGGCTGGCAGATCGAACGCGCCGACGGCCGGGCGGTCGGCGCCACCCACCCGGAGGGCAGGACCGCCGTCTTCGTCGGCGACCTGGTCGACCGCGGGCCCGACTCGCCGGGCGTGCTGCGCCTGGTCATGGGCATGGTCGCGGCCGGGACCGCGCTGTGCGTCTCGGGCAACCATGAGCAGAAGCTCGCCCGCTCGCTGAACGGCAGGAAGGTCAGGGTCGCGCACGGCCTGGAGCGATCACTGGAACAGCTCGCGCTGGAGCCGCCGGAGTTCGTCGAGCGGGCCAGGCTGTTCATGGACGGCCTGATCAGCCACTACCAGCTCGACGGCGGCGGGCTGGTGGTCGCGCACGCGGGGCTCAAGGAGGAGTACCACGGCCGCGCCTCCGGCCGGGTCCGCTCCTTCGCCCTCTACGGCGACACGACCGGCGAGACCGACGAGTACGGCCTGCCGGTGCGCTATCCCTGGGCCGAGGAGTACCGCGGCCGCGCGACGGTCGTCTACGGTCACACGCCGATCCCCGAGCCCGAATGGGTCAACAACACGATCTGCCTGGACACCGGCTGCGTGTTCGGCGGCGCCCTGACCGCGCTGCGCCACCCCGAGCGAGAACTCGTCTCGGTGCCCGCCGAGCAGGTCTGGTACGAGCCGGTCAAGCCGCTGGCCGCCGCCGCCGGGCGCCGCGACCCCGCGGTGCTCGACCTCGGCGACGTCGCGGGCACCCGGCACGTCGACACCAGGTTCGGCGGGCGGATCAAGGTACGGGAGGAGAACTCCGCCGCCGCGCTGGAGATCATGAGCCGGTTCGCGGCCGATCCCCGCTGGCTCGTCTACCTGCCGCCGACCATGGCGCCGCCGGAGACCTCCAGGCTGGAGGGCTATCTGGAGCACCCGGCCGAGGCGTTCGCGGAGTATCACCAGGCGGGTGTGGGCGAGGTGGTGTGCGAGGAGAAGCACATGGGCTCGCGGGCGGTGGCCGTACTGGCCCGCACCCCTGAGGTGGCCGCGGCCAGGTTCGGCGTGGACGACGGCGGTACCGGGGCCGTCTACACGCGCACCGGCCGTCCGTTCTTCACCGACCCCGCGCTGGTCACCGAGCTGGTCGCCCGGCTGCGGCACGACCTCGCCCCGCTCTGGGAGGAGCTCGGCTCCGACTGGGTGGTGCTCGACTGCGAGCTGCTGCCCTGGTCGGCGAAGGCGGGCGAGCTGATCCGCCGGCAGTACGCCTCGGTGGGGGCGGCGGCCCGCACGGCGCTGCCGGAGGCCGTCGCGGCGCTGGAGTCGGCCGCCGCGCGCGGGATCGACGTGGGCACGCTGCTCGACCACACCCGCCGCCGCCACGAGAACGCCGCCCGCTTCCGCGACGCCTACGCCCGTTACTGCTGGCCCGTCTCCGGCCTGGAGGGCGTACGGCTCGCCCCGTTCCAGATCCTCGCCTGCGAGGGCCGCCTGCTCGCCACGCGGGAACCGCACGCCTGGCACCTGGGCGTGCTGTCCCGCCTTGAGTCCGAGCTGATCGCGCCCACCAGGAGCGTCTTCGTCGACCTGGCCGACGAGGCGTCCCGGGAGGCGGCCGTCGGCTGGTGGAAGGCGCTCACCGCCGAGGGCGGCGAGGGCATGGTCGTCAAGCCCGCCCAGTTCACGGAGGGGCGCGTGCAGCCGGGGATCAAGGTGCGCGGCCGGGAGTATCTCCGGATCATCTACGGCCCCGACTACACCGAGAGCCTCGACGTGCTGCGCAACCGTTTCCTGGGCCGGAAGCGGTCGATGGCGCTGCGGGAACACGCGCTGGGGCTGGAGGCGCTGGCCCGGCTGACGGAGGGGGATCCGCTGTGGCGGGTCCACGAGCCCGTCTTCGCGGTGCTGGCCCTGGAATCCGAGCCGGTAGACCCTCGTCTGTGACCACAGAACGCCTGATCAGCCCACAAAGGTGACGGTACGTGAGCGATGGGTAGGTGTCTCCCACCTGCCGTAGTCGCTACGGCGTCCTTTTCGGGGTAAGGATCGGCATGGGAGCCACATCTTCGCCGGGCACGCACCAGGAGAGGCTGGGCCACGTCGTTTTCATCACGGCGGCAGCAGCCATCGGCGGTTTCCTGTTCGGCTATGACAGTGCGGTGATCAACGGGGCGGTCACCGGCATCCAGAAGCACTTCAACGTCGGGCCTGTCCAGATCGGGGCGACGGTCGCGGCGGCCCTGCTGGGCTCGGCACTAGGCGCGTGGATAGCCGGCATGCTGGCGAATCGGCTGGGCCGCACCCGAACCATGCAGATCGCCGCGATCGTGTTCGCGATCAGCTCGATCGGGCAGGCGCTGCCGTTCGCGATCTGGGATCTGGCCCTGTGGCGGGTCATGGCGGGTGTCGCGATCGGGATCGCCTCGGTGATCGGGCCCGCCTACATCGCGGAGGTCGCGCCGCCGGCGTACCGGGGCAGGCTGGGCTCGTTCCAGCAGCTCGCGATCGTCCTGGGCATCGCGGTGTCGCAGCTCGTCAACTACGCGATCGCGCAGCGCGCCGGCGGGAACGTGAACAACGAGATCTTCGGGCTGCAGGCCTGGCAGTGGATGCTCGGCGCCTGCGCGGTGCCCGCCCTGCTCTATCTGATCTTCGCGACGATCATCCCGGAGTCGCCCAGGTTCCTCGTCTCGGTGGGCAGGATCCCTGCGGCCAAGCGGGTCCTGCGCGACGTCGAGGGTGACAAGGTCGATGTCGACGCCCGGGTGGCGGAGATCCAGGCGGTGCTGAAGGGCGAGCGCCGGCCCACGCTGCGCGACCTGCGAGGGACGGCGCTCGGCCTGCAGAGCATCGTCTGGGTCGGCATCGCCCTGTCGGTGTTCCAGCAGTTCGTCGGCATCAACGTGATCTTCTACTACTCGGCCTCACTGTGGCAGTCGGTGGGCATCAACCAGAGCGACTCGCTGCTGATCAGCTTCTCGACCTCGATCATCAACATCGTGGGCACGTTCATCGCGATCTCGCTGGTCGACAAGATCGGCCGCAAACCGCTGCTGCTGGTCGGCTCGGCGGGCATGGCGATCGCACTGGGCACCGCGGCCTGGGCGTTCAGCGGCGCGATCAAGGTCGGCGAGGCCGTCACCCTGCCGGAGACGCAGGGCACGGTGGCGCTGATCGCCGCGCACGTGTTCGTGCTGTTCTTCGCCCTGTCCTGGGGTGTCGTCGTATGGGTGCTGCTGGGTGAGATGTTCCCCAACCGCATCCGCGCGACGGCCCTGGCCGTCGCCGCCACCGCGCAGTGGCTGGCCAACTGGCTGATCACCGTGTCGTTCCCCAGCCTGTCGGCGTGGAGCCTGTCGGGCGCCTATGTCGGCTACTCGGCGATGGCCGTCCTGTCCTTCATCTTCGTGGTCGTGTTCGTCAAGGAGACCAAGGGCAAGAAACTTGAGGAGATGGGGTGACGGCCGTCACATCCGGTGCGCCCGGTGATGGCGGTGGCGCGCCATGCCCACCGTGGCGAAGATCAGCCAGGCCAGGAAGATGAACGGCAGCGGGCCGAACCCGCCGACGAACATGACCAGCCCGAGCAGGAACAGCACCGGCGCCACCGGCGGCCCGTGCCGCCGCCCGCGCGCGCGGTGGCCGTGCCAGTGGGGCCGGTCGTAGGCGCGCGCCGGGCGGAAGGGCTCATGCCTGGGCGCGACGGGCCGGGGATCGGGCAGATCCTCCGCCACCCGGGCCAGCTCGCGGCCGGTCCGGGCGGTGAGGGTCAGCCCGAGGCGCTCTTCGAGTTCTTCATGGGTGATGCGGCCCTGCGCGAAGTGCTCGCGCAGGGCGCCCATCATCTCCTCGCGCTCCGCGTCACCGATGCGCAGGTCGTCGCGAGAGGTCATGGGGTCACTCCTCTGCTGGGTCACCGTCTGCCAGGATTTGGTAGAGCTTGCGTCGGGTCTCCACTAGAGTCTGCCTCGCCTGACGGATCTGTGCCTCGCTGCCCGTCTGCAGGATCTGGACCATGGCGAATCCCGACTGCTTGGCCAGGTCCATCAGTTCCCAGGTGCTGTCGTCGACGTCGGGCCTCATCTCCTCCCAGGGGGCACGCACCTCCTCGGAGTGGTCGGCGACGTAGGCCAGGCCGGCCTCGGTGAGCCGGAAGGTCTTACGTCCCTCGCTCTCCTCGGGACGGACGAGGCCCTCGTCGGTGAGCTGCTGCAGGGCCGGATAGACGGCGCCGGGGCTGGGCTTCCAACCGCCCTCGCTACGCTCGGCGATCTCCTGGATGATCTGGTAGCCGTTGCGCGGCTCCTCGGCGAGCAGAGCCAGGATCGCGGCCCTGACGTCGCCGCGCTTGGCCTTGCGCCCCCGCCCGAATCCCCTGCCTCCGGGCGGGAAACCGGGACCGAAGACGCCCCTGCCGAAGTCCCAGGGGAAGGGGCGGTGGCCGCCGTGTCCCCGGTGGCGGTGCTCGTGCGGGCCGCCGCGCGGCGGCCCTGCCTGCTGCCAGGCGGAGGCGGCCGTGGTCATCGCCGCCCAGGCTCCTCTGGCCGCGCGCCGCATCTCGCGGCGGATCTCATGGGGGTCCTGTCCGGCCCACCCCATGGTGTGTGCCGATGTCATCTCGTCCTCCGAATAGGTGTCGATCGTTCTTCGATGCTTCAAAGATATATCGAGAGCGTTCTTAGGGCAACCCCGTGCCGAGTGAGCCAGATCACTGGATTTCTGGATAACGAGGGGAACAAACGCCTGAGATCTACGCGTTATCAGGGCATAGACGGGATCGTTCCCGCCTCGGAAGGGCTGGGGGGTGCTTTCGAGGGCCGGTGAACGATCCCGTCTGTTATTTCCGGCGGGACGCCGTGGGATTTGCCGCCGCTTTACCGTAGGCTCGGTAAGCGTGATCTTGACATGATGGGCCACACGCACGCGCTCACCGGAGCCGTCGCCTGGCTGGCCGTGGCGCCCGGGCTGGCCGCGCTGCCCTACCTCACCGAGTCGAACAGGTTCGTCGAGACAGGGATCATGGCGACCGCGTTGACCCCGGCCGAGTTCATCGCCGGCACGCTGGTGTGCGCGGGAGCGGCCATGCTCCCCGACCTCGACCATCCGAGCGCGACGATCGCACAGACCTTCGGGCCGCTCACCTGGGGGCTGAGCAAGGCGGTCGCCTGGGCCAGCGGCGGGCACCGGGGGGCGACGCACTCCCTGGTCTTCGCCATATTGGTCGGCATCGGCGCGCACCTGCTCGCGGACAACTATCCGATCGGCAGGGACATCCTCGTCGTCCTGATGATCGGGCTCGCGCTGCGGGCCATCGGCATCGGCATTCCGGGCAAGAAGCTCGCCTCGGCGTTGGTGAACGCCGGGCTCACCATCGGGCTGTACGCCGTCTTCCGGTCCTTCGACGTGGGATACGCCTGGCTGGGCCTCGCGATCGGGGTGGGCAGCCTGATCCACGTGGTGGGCGACTGCTGCACCGAGCGGGGATGCCCGGTGCTCTGGCCGCTCAAGGGGCGGTGGGTCCTGCCGTACAAGATCGGGATCAAGACCGGGCGGGCCTTCGAGCAGAAGATCCTCGCTCCGGTGCTGTCCGTCGTGATCGTGGGACTGCTCTACTTCCGCCTGGTCCCAGCCTGACAGCGATAACTTGATGTCGAGATATATCTGGCGGTATCTTGATATCGAGACATCCGCCGCGCTCGGTGATGGGGTTAGGCATACCTAAGTGGTTGAGCCACTCCGTCGGTGCGGCAGGATCTCTGCTGAGACAGACAGCAATGGAGGAGGCGATTCATCGTGTCCGCGAACAGCTTCGGCAGCCGTGACACGCTCCACGTAGGCGACGCCGCTTACGAGATCTACCGGCTGGACGCTGTCGAGGGATCGGCGCGCCTCCCGTACAGCTTGAAGATTCTGCTGGAGAACCTGCTGCGCGCGGAGGACGGCGCGAACATCACCGCCGACCACATCCGGGCGCTCGGCGCCTGGTCGCCCTCGGCCGCGCCCAGTGTGGAGATCCAGTTCACCCCCGCTCGCGTGATCATGCAGGACTTCACCGGCGTCCCGTGCGTGGTCGACCTGGCCACGATGCGCGAAGCCGTACGTGACCTGGGCGGCGACGCGTCCAAGATCAACCCGTTGGCGCCGGCCGAGATGGTCATCGACCACTCCGTCATCGTCGACTTCTTCGGCGGCAACGACTCCTTCCGGCGTAACGTCGAGCGGGAGTACGAGCGCAACCGGGAGCGCTACCAGTTCCTGCGCTGGGGCCAGACCGCCTTCGACGAGTTCAAGGTCGTCCCGCCCGGCACCGGCATCGTGCACCAGGTCAACATCGAGCACCTGGCCCGCGTCGTGATGATCAGGGACGGCAAGGCGTACCCCGACACCTGCGTCGGCACCGACTCCCACACCACCATGGAGAACGGCATCGGCGTGCTCGGCTGGGGCGTCGGCGGGATCGAGGCCGAGGCCGCCATGCTCGGCCAGCCGATCTCGATGCTGATCCCCCGCGTGGTCGGCTTCAAGCTGACCGGGAAGCTGCCCGCCGGGGCCACCGCCACCGACCTGGTGCTGACGATCACCGAGATGCTGCGCAAGCACGGCGTCGTCGGCAAGTTCGTCGAGTTCTACGGCGAGGGCGTCACCAGCGTGCCGCTGGCCAACCGGGCCACGATCGGCAACATGAGCCCCGAGTTCGGCTCCACCTGCGCGATCTTCCCGATCGACCAGCAGACCATCGACTACCTCACCCTCACCGGGCGCGAGGAGCAGCAGGTCGCACTGGTCGAGGCGTACGCCAAGGCCCAGGGCATCTGGCACGACCCGGCGCACGAGCCCGACTACTCCGAGTACATCGAGCTCGACCTCGGCACGGTCGTCCCGTCGATCGCCGGCCCGAAGCGTCCCCAGGACCGCATCGCGCTGACCGAGTCGAAGGAGACCTGGCGCCGCGACGTGCGGGTGTTCGTCGCCGACGAGGACGGTGTCGACGAGGCGAGCAAGGAGTCCTTCCCCGCCTCCGACTCGCCGGCCTCCAACTCCAGTGCCAACGGGGTGCGGCCGCACAAGCCGACTCCGGTCACGATGGCCGGCGGCGACTCCTTCGAGATCGACCACGGCGCCGTCGTGATCGCCGCGATCACCTCGTGCACCAACACGTCCAATCCCTTCGTCATGCTGGCCGCGGCCCTGCTGGCCAGGAATGCCGTGGACAAGGGCCTCTCCAGGAAGCCGTGGGTGAAGACCTCGCTGGCTCCCGGCTCGCAGGTCGTGACCGGCTACTTCGAACGGTCCGGCCTCCAGCCGTACCTCGACAAGCTGGGCTTCAACCTGGTCGGCTACGGCTGCACCACCTGCATCGGCAACTCGGGCCCGCTCCCGGAGGAGATCTCCGAGGCGGTCCAGGCCAGCGATCTCGCCGTGACCGCGGTCCTGTCGGGCAACCGCAACTTCGAGGGCCGGATCAACCCCGACGTGAAGATGAACTACCTGGCCTCGCCGCCGCTGGTGGTCGCCTACGCGCTCGCGGGCACGATGGACCTCGACCTGAACAACGAGCCGCTCGGGCTCGGGTCCGACGGCAAGCCCGTCTACCTCGCGGACATCTGGCCCGCCCCCGAGGAGGTCGCCGAGGTCGTCAACTCCTCGATCGGCCAGGACATGTTCAAGCGCGACTACGCCGACGTGTTCAAGGGCGACGACACCTGGCGCTCGCTGCCGATCCCGACCGGCGACATCTTCGAATGGGACCCGGCCTCGACCTACGTCCGCAAGGCCCCCTACTTCGACGGCATGCCGCCGGAGCCCACGCCCGTCACCGACATCCACGGCGCCCGGGTGCTCGCCCTGCTCGGTGACTCGGTCACCACCGACCACATCTCGCCGGCGGGCTCCATCAAGGGCGACTCCCCGGCGGGGCGGTACCTCCGCGAGCACGGCGTGGCGGTCAAGGACTTCAACTCGTACGGCTCGCGCCGCGGCAACCACGAGGTGATGATCCGCGGCACGTTCGCCAACATCCGCCTGCGCAACCAGCTCGCACCGGGCACCGAGGGCGGCTTCACCCGCGACTTCACGGCCGAGGGCGGTCCGGTCGCGGCGATCTACGACGCGTCCGCCAACTACCAGGAGGCGGGCATCCCGCTGGTGGTGCTCGCGGGCAAGGAGTACGGCTCGGGGTCGTCGCGTGACTGGGCGGCCAAGGGCACCGCGCTGCTCGGCGTCCGCGCGGTCATCGCGGAGTCCTACGAGCGCATCCACCGCTCCAACCTGATCGGCATGGGCGTCCTGCCGCTGCAGTTCCCCGAGGGCGGCTCGGCCGCCTCCCTGGGCCTGACCGGCGAGGAGACCTTCGAGATCACCGGGGTGGAGCGGCTCAACGAGGGCGGCATCCCCGCCACCGTGACCGTGACGGCCGGCGACAAGACGTTCGAGGCGGTCGTGCGCATCGACACGCCCGGCGAGGCCGACTACTACCGGCACGGCGGCATCATGCAGTACGTCCTGCGGTCGCTGCTCGCCAAGAGCTGAGCAGCGGGACGCGGGAACCGGGCCGCACCTGATCGGTGCGGCCCGGTGGGGCGTTACCTCAATACGCCCCATTCGGGGGAACCACCCGAGACAATGAAGAGCCGCCCGGCGAACTATCACTTCGCCGGGCGGCTCTTCGCTGTCAGATCATTCGTCTCAGCAGAGTGGACACCTCGGCGATCGTCTCATCCGGCACCCGGCCGATATGAAACTCGAATCGCTGCGGTGAGACGGCCCGGATCTGCTCGACCATGGCCCAGCTCGTTCGTGAGAGGTTGGTCTCAGCGGCCTTGATCTCGACGTGAGTTCCGAACCGGCGTTCGCGGGTGGTGAGCGGAACCGCGAAGACGAGGGCGAACCTCGACTGGTTGACATGCTCGTCGCTCACGATCAGGACAGGGCGGCGATAGCCCTGCTCGCGGCCGATCGGCTCGCCCATGTCGGCGAACCAGATCTCACCTTGAGCTATCTTCATCGTTCTCCTCGGGAAATTTGATCAGGCCCTCCCACTCGGGAGCTATCCTGCGAGAGCCTGCGGGCGGACCCATGAACAGCTCCCGCTCCGCGACGTATTCGGCCCAGGACTCGGGTTCCTCCCGCTGGGTCCGCTCGATCGCGGCGTTGAGCTCCTGCCAAAACATCTTGTTCTCGTAGTCGCTGATGGCTTCGTTGAGCACCTCGGTCATATTGCGACCCTCCTGTCGGGCGAGTTTCGCGAGCTTGTCTCTCGTGCTGACGCTGACGCGGATCGTCGTCGCTTTAGGCTTCATCGTCATACTCCTGAGGCTACGTCCGCGTCTACGATGCAGTCTACTACGAATTGCTCACTCTGGTCACACGCTCTGCAACACAGAGTAAACCATGTGGACGTCGGTAGCGGAGATGGTTAGCTCGTCGTCATGGGTGATGACGCTTTTCTCCTTGTTTTGGCGGGTGTGGCCGTCTTTGTAGGGGCCGTGGTGCAGGGAAGTGTGGGTTTCGGGGTGGGGCTGGTGGGCGCGCCGGTGATCATGATGCTGGATCCGGGGGTGATGCCCGGCGCGATCCAGGTGGTCAATCTGACGATGCCGCTGTTCACGCTGGCCGTGGGGTGGCGCCGGGTGGACTGGCGGGGAGTCGGGTGGGCGCTGCTCGGCCGACTACCCGGCAGTGCTCTCGGCGCAGTCATTCTGGTCTACATATCCGCATACACCTTGGGCATTCTCGTGGGCGGCATGGTGCTCGTCGCGGTGGCCCTGAGCGCGTGGACGGTGGCGGTGCCGCGCAACGCGGGGACGATCACGGGGGCGGGGCTCGTCTCGGGCGTCACGGGCACCGCGACCGGCATCGGCGGGCCGCCGATCGCGCTGGTCTTCCAGGGGGACAAGGGGCCGCAGATCCGGGCGACCTTGGCCATGTACTTCTTCCTCGGCGCGGCGCAGGCGCTGCTCATCCTCTGGCTCGTCGACGAGTTGACCGTCGAGGCGGTGCGTTTCGGGGGGCTGCTGGTCCCGTTCATGATCGCGGGTTTCCTGGTCTCCGGGCCGCTGCGCCGCTACCTCGACGGGGGCCGGGTCAGGGTCGCGGTCCTGGTCGTGGCCGGAGCGTCGGCGGTGGCGTTGATCGCGCAGAGCCTGGGACGTTAGGGCGACGTTTCTGGATTGTTACCAGGAACAACAAACTCACCCCTGTGGGGGTCTTCCTAAGCAGGCCGTCGGCGGATTACGTTGCCGCAAACAACTTTCAACTCCCCCCAACCCCCCACGAAAGGACCCGTGCGATGCGCAAGGGGATCCTCAGCCTTACGGCCGCCGCGGCGGCGATCACCCTCGGTCTCACCGCTTGCGGGGGCGAGAGCGGTGGCACCACGGGCGCCCAGGAGACCGCCACCCAGGCGGCCAAGCCGGGCAAGATCGGTGTCATCCTGCCCGACAGCAAGTCCTCGGCCCGCTGGGAGACGGCGGACCGCAAGTACCTCGAAGAGGCGTTCAAGACCGCCGGCGTCGCCCACGACATCCAGAACGCCCAGGGCGACAAGAACACCTTCCAGACGATCGCCGACCAGATGATCACCAATGGCGCCACCGTGCTGGTCATCGTCAACCTCGACAGCGGCACCGGCAAGGCCGTACTGGACAAGGCGAAGTCGCAGGGCGTGGCCACGATCGACTACGACCGGCTGACCCTGGGCGGCAGCGCCTCCTACTACGTCAGCTTCGACAACGTGAAGGTCGGCACCCTCCAAGGGGAGGGACTGGCGAAGTGCCTGACCGAGAAGAAGGCGGACAAGCCCATCGTCGCCGAGCTCAACGGCTCTCCGACCGACAACAACGCCACGCTGTTCAAGCAGGGGTACGACGGCGTGCTCCAGCCCAAGTACGACTCGGGTGACTACGTCAAGGGCCCGGACCAGTCCGTTCCCGAGTGGGACAACACCCAGGCGGGCACGCTCTTCGAGCAGATGCTGACCCAGGAGCCGAAGATCGCGGGAGTGCTGGCCGCGAACGACGGGCTCGGCAACGCAGCCATCACGGTGCTGAAGAAGCAGAAGCTCAACGGCAAGGTGCCGGTCACCGGCCAGGACGCCACCGTGCAGGGGCTGCAGAACATCCTCACCGGCGACCAGTGCATGACCGTGTACAAGGCGGTCAAGAAGGAGGCCGACGCGACCGCGGAGCTCGCCATCGCCCTGGCCAAGGGCGAGAAGCCGACGGTGAGCGGGTCGGTGAAGGACCCCGAGGGCGGCAGGGACGTGCCCTCGGTCCTGCTGGAGCCCCAGGCGATCTTCTTCGACAACGTCAAGGACGTCGTCACCGACGGGTACGTCAGCAAGGACGAGCTGTGCACCGGCGACTTCGCCGAGAAGTGCACCGAGGCCGGCGTCTCCTGATCCCGCACGGCCGGCATGTCCAGACGGGACGTGCCGGCCGTACCATCCGCATCAGCGCCCCCGAAGAGGAGCAGCCCCCATGCCCCCCGTACTCGAGCTACGCGGGATCGACAAGAGCTTCGGCCCCGTGCAGGTCCTGCACGACGTCGCCTTCTCCGCCCACTCCGGCGAGGTCACCGCGCTCGTCGGAGACAACGGCGCGGGCAAGTCCACGCTGGTCAAGTGTGTGGGCGGAATCTATCCGATCGACGCCGGAGACTATCTCTTCGAGGGCAGGCCGGTGCAGGTCAACGACCCGCGTGCCGCCGCCGAACTGGGCATCGAGATCGTCTACCAGGATCTGGCGCTCTGCGACAACCTCGACATCGTGCAGAACATGTTCCTCGGCCGGGAGCGCAAGAGCGGCTTGGTCCTCGACGAGCCGACCATGGAGGAGATGGCCGAGCGGACCCTCGCCGGCCTCTCCGTCAAGACCGTGAAGTCGATCCGCCAGCTCGTCTCCAGCCTCTCGGGCGGCCAGCGGCAGACCGTGGCCATCGCCAAGGCCGTGCTCTGGAACAGCAAGATCGTCGTCCTCGACGAGCCGACGGCGGCGCTCGGCGTCGCACAGACCGCCCAGGTGCTCGAACTCGTCCGCAGGCTCGCCGACAACGGCCTCGCCGTCGTGCTGATCTCGCACAACATGAACGACGTGTTCGCGATCTCCGACCGGATCGCGGCCCTCTACCTGGGGCGGATGGCGGCCCAGGTCAAGACCTCCGACGTGACGCACGCGCAGGTCGTCGAACTGATCACCTCGGGCCGTAGCGGGGAACTCGGCCTCAACAACGGCAGCGGAGTCGCGTCATGAGCGCCACCTTGACCCCCGACCGCACGGTCGACACCCCCTCGATCGCCAACAACACCCGCGGCTACTTCGAGCGGGTACGCGGCGGGGACATGGGCGCGCTGCCCGCCGTCTTCGGCCTGATCGTCCTCTGCACGGTCTTCGCCGTGCTGCGGCCCTCGTTCCTCACGTCGGGCAACTTCGCCAACCTGTTCACCCAGGGCGCCCCGGTGACCGTCATCGCCATGGGCCTGGTCTTCGTCCTGCTGCTCGGCGAGATCGACCTGTCGGCGGGCTTCGCCAGCGGGGTGTGCGCCGCCGTGCTCGCGGTCCTGCTGACCGGGCAGGGACTGCCGTGGTACATCGCGGTCAGCACCGCGATCGCGGTCGGGGTGCTGATCGGGGCGGTGCTCGGGCTACTCGTCGCGAAGGTGGGGATCCCCTCCTTCGTGGTCACGCTGGCCGCCTTCCTGGCCTTCCAGGGACTGGTCCTGCTGCTGGTCAAGAACGGTACGATCATCGCCGTCCGCGACGAGACGATCCTGGCCCTCGCCAACAACAACCTGCCGCCCGCCCTCGGCTGGGCCCTCTTCGCGGTCTGCGTGGCCGGTTACGCGGCCGTGCAGGTGGTGCGGGCACGCAAGCGGGCGACCCGGGGGCTGACCGCCGACCCGCTCACCCTGATCGCGCTCCGGGTGGGCCTGCTCGCGCTGATCGCCGGGCTGGCCGTCTACGCGCTGAACCTGGAGCGCAGCCGCAACGAGCTGATCGTCTCGCTCAAGGGCGTGCCGATGGTGGTGCCGCTCATCGTGGTCCTGCTGCTGGTGTGGACCTTCGTGCTGCGCCGTACGGCGTTCGGGCGGCACGTCTACGCGGTCGGCGGAAACGCGGAGGCCGCCCGCCGGGCCGGCATCCCGGTGGACCGCATCAAGATCAGCGCGTTCGTCATCTGCTCCGGCATGGCGGCGATCGGCGGCATCATCTTCGCCTCCAAGGCCGCCTCCGTGGACCCCACGACGGGAGGCAGCACCGCCCTGCTGTACGCCGTGGGCGCGGCCGTCATCGGCGGCACCAGCCTGTTCGGCGGCAAGGGCAGGGTGATGGACGCGGTGCTGGGCGGCGCCGTGGTCGCGGTGATCGAGAACGGCATGGGCCTGATGGGCTACAGCGCCGGGGTGAAGTACATGGTCACCGGGTCGGTCCTGCTGCTGGCGGCGGGGGTCGACGCCCTCCTGCGCAAGCGCGCCGCCGCCACTGGTCTAAGGTGATCAGCGACTCGGACCCCTCCCTCGAACGGCAGGCACCCACGGCCATGCGCGCAGGCCCCTCCCAAGAGGAGATCCGGCGCCACAATCTCGGCGCGCTGCTCCGCCATGTCCATCTCGGCGGGCCGACCTCGCGCGCCGAGCTGACGACCCGGATGGGGCTCAACCGCAGCACGATCATGGCGCTCACCGCCGACCTCACCGCCGCCGGGCTGGTCCGCGAGGAACTGCCGCGAGACACGGGCCGGGCGGGCAGGCCGTCGCTGGTCGTCCGGCCCGAGTCGGCGAAGGTCTACGTCTTCGCCTTCGACGTCGGGGTGGACCGCGTGGCGGCGGCCCGCGTGGGCCTCGGCGGGACGATCCTGGACCGCCGCGACGCCGTACGGCACCGCGGCCCGTTCGAGCTGGACGAGGTGGTCGGCGGGCTGGCCTCGTTCGCCAGGCAGATGCACCGAAAGACCCGTTCCGACACGGTGTGCGTGGGGGCGGGGGCCGCGTTCGCCGGCGGCGTGCGCAACGACGGCGTGATCAGGTTCGGCCCGAACATGGGGGCGTACGACGTGCCGTTCGGCGAGGAACTGGCCCGCAAACTCGGCCTCGGGCTGACCGTCGCGGTCGGCAACGACGCCAACCTGGCGGCCATGGCCGAGCAGTCACGCGGGCTCGGGGTGGGCAGCCGTGACCTGATCTACCTGCACGGAGACGTCGGCATCGGCGGCGGTGTGATCGCGGGGGGCCACCTGCTGGGCGGCCACGAGGGCTACGGCGGCGAGGTCGGCCACATGGTGGTCAATCCGGGCGGCCGCGCCTGCGGCTGCGGGTCGCACGGCTGCCTGGAGGCGGAGGTGGGGGAACGCGCCCTGCTGGAGCTGGCCGGCCGGTTCGGCCAGCAGGTCGGCAGGGACGCCGTGCGGGCCGTGGTCGACGCCGCCGACCGGGGGGACATCGTCGCCCAGGAGGCGCTCAGCCGGGTCGGCGACTGGCTCGGCCTGGGCGTCGCCAACCTGGTCAACGTGTTCAACCCGGAGATCGTGGTGTTCGGCGGGATGCTCCGCGAGGTCTACCTGGGGGCGGCGGCGCAGGTGCGCAGCCGCATCGCGACCGAGGCACTGGCCGCCTCACGGGAGCGCCTGCGTCTGCGCACCTCCGCGCTGGGCGATGACGCCACCCTGGTGGGCGCGGCCGAGCTGGCCTTCTCACACGTGCTGGCCGATCCCCTCGAAGCCCTCGCGCGGGTGAGCTCCTAGCCGGTCGCTCCCCGTAAAAAGATCGTACGGCCGCGCCCGGAGGCACGGCCGTACGTCATCGGAAGGTCGGGTCGGGGATCAGGCGACGCGCCCGTTCGGGGCGGTCCAGGTGTTGCAGCCGCTGGGGCCGCCGGTGCTGAATCCGCGCTTCATCCAGTACGCCTGGGTGTAGCCCTTGCCGTGGTCGTTGGTCGGCCAGCCCTTGTGGCCGTTCTTGGAGGTCCAGTCGACCATGCCGCTCCACTCCTGGGAGTTCACCGGCAGGGAGCTCTGGACGCTGCGCAGGAAGGCGGAGGCCATGCAGTCGGCCTGCACTTCGAAGCGCCGCGAGAGCGCGAGCTTGGCGGATCCGCGAGCCCGCGCGTGCACCGGGAAGTAGTAGTTGGTGGCGATGCCGCTGACGGTCTGCACGTGGTGCGCGTACTCGTGCGCCATGAACTGCGCGAGACCGAGGTCGAACGGGTCGCGAAGGATCTTCTTCGTGACGCCGATGTACATCGTCTTGTTGGACGAGCAGTAGTAGCCGCCCGCACCCGAGGGCCACCTGCCGCACGGGCTGCTCACCCGGCTGGTGACGAAGCGGAGGCGCGGCTTGCTGAAGGGCAGCTTCGCCTTCTTGAACTGGCGGGCCCAGGAGTTGTTGAGACAGGTGTTCACCCGGCTCATGAAGGTCTTGTACGACGCCGCACTCCCCGTGCGGATGGAACCCGGTCGGCAGTTGATCCGGGAGAGCAGTCCGGTCCGGTAGATGGGGTTGTGCGTCGCGGCACGCTTGCCCTGCGGCACGGCCTGCCGCGTGTTCTGCTGCTGCGTCTCCTTCGTGGCGGCCGGCGCCGTGGCGCCCGATGCCTCAGCCGTGCCCGCCCCGAGGAGGGTGAGGACCGCGGCCGCGGCGATTAGGGATGAGAGTTTGCTGATGGGGAGGGTGTTCATAATGGTGCAAAGATTAGACCATTACGTCGCAAATCGGGCCAGCTTCACGATCCTTCGAAGGATCGCCTGAAGTACCGGCCCCCCGGCGAACTACACTCGTGGAATCGGTAGCGCGAGCAGAGAGGATGATTCCGTGGCTGAGCGGGCTGGACTCCTTAAGTCGATCACGGGTCCCAAGGACCTCAAACGGCTGGAAGCAGAGGAGCTGCCACGGCTCGCGGCGGAGATCCGCGACCTGCTCGTCACCTCGGCAGCCAGGAACGGCGGCCATCTGGGCCCCAACCTCGGAGTGGTCGAGCTCACCATCGCGCTGCACCGGGTCTTCGACTCCCCGGTGGACAAGGTGCTCTGGGACACCGGTCACCAGGCCTACGTCCACAAGATGCTCACCGGCAGGGCCGGCGACTTCGGCTCGCTGCGGCTGGAGGGCGGGCTGTCGGGCTATCCGAGCCAGGCCGAGTCCGAGCACGACGTCATCGAGAACTCGCACGCCTCGACCGTGCTGTCCTACGCCGACGGCCTGGCCAAGGCGTACAAGGTGCGCGGCGAGCCGCACCGGGCGATCGTGCCGGTGATCGGCGACGGCGCGCTCACCGGCGGCATGGCCTGGGAGGCGCTGAACAACATCGCCGCCGGCAAGGACCTGCCGGTGATCATCGTGGTCAACGACAACGGCCGCTCCTACTCGCCGACCATCGGCGGGCTGGCCAGCCACCTGTCCTCGCTGCGGGTGACCCAGCGCTACGAGGAGACGCTGGAGTTCGTCAAGGACAACCTGGGCCGGGTGCCGGTGGTGGGCGGTCCGTTCTACGAGACCCTGCACGGCATCAAGAAGGGCCTCAAGGACATCCTGGCCCCGCAGGCGATGTTCGAGGACCTCGGCCTGAAATACGTCGGTCCCATCGACGGGCACGACGAGCAGGCCGTCGAGGCGGCCCTGCGCAAGGGGCGCGACTTCCGCGGCCCGGTCATCGTGCACGTGATCACCCGTAAGGGGTTCGGCTACTCGCCCGCCGAGAACGACGAGGAGGACTGCTACCACTCGCCGGGCGCCTTCGACCCGGTCACCGGCGAGGAGCTGCCCAAGCCGCCGGGCTGGACGAGCGTGTTCAGCGAGGAGATCGTGCGCATCGGCCAGGCGCGGTCCGACGTCGTCGCGATCACCGCCGCGATGCAGCACCCGGTGGGCCTGGCCCCCTTCGCCGAGGCCTTCCCCGACCGCTTCTACGACGTCGGCATCGCCGAGCAGCACGCGCTGACCTCCGCGGCGGGACTCGCCCTCGGCGGCCTGCACCCCGTGGTCGCGCTCTACTCCACCTTCCTCAACCGTGCCTTCGACCAGCTCCTGCTCGACGTCGCCCTGCACCGGCTCCCCGTGACGGTGGTGCTCGACCGGGCCGGGGTCACCGGAGACGACGGCCCCAGCCACAACGGCATGTGGGACCTGTCGATCCTGCACGTCGTGCCCGACCTGCGCATCGCCGTGCCACGCGACGCCGTACGGCTGCGCGAGCTGCTCGCCGAGTCGGTCGAGGTCGCCGACGGCCCCACCGTGGTGCGCTACCCCAAGGGCCCGGTCGCGGCCGAGATCGAGGCGGTCGGCAAGCTGGGCGGAGCCGACGTGCTGCGGACCGGCGACCCCGACGTGCTGCTGATCGCGGTCGGCCCGATGGCCGGAGTCTGCCTGGAGGCCGCCGTGTTGCTCGACGCGCAGGGCATCTCGGCCACGGTGGTCGATCCCCGCTGGGTCCGGCCGCTCGACGAGGCCCTGGTGCTCGCGGCGGGCGCGCACAAGCTGGTCGCCGTCGTCGAGGACGCCGGCCGGGTGGGCGGTGTGGGCGACGGGGTGGCGCGGATGCTCCACGACGCCGACGTGGACGTGCCCGTGCGCACGTACGGCATCCCGCAGCGCTTCCTCGACCACGCCAAACGCGCCAAGATCCTCAACGAGATCGGCCTCAACCCGCAGGATCTCGCCCGCGAGATCACCGAGGCGGTCGCCAAGCGGAGCCCCGCGCTGGAGCACCACCCGAGCAACTGATCCTCCTCCCTTGGCAAACCCTGGGACATCCCAGCCCTTAGAAGGAGAAAGAAGGGGGCAACCAGGGACTAGGGAGCCGATCAGGGGGCAGGGCGGTGGTCATGTTCCGCACGAAGCCCATCGAACAGTCGATCAGGGACACCGAGGAGCCGGAATACCGGTTGCGACGGCGGCTGAGCGCCGTCGACCTGGCGGTCTTCGGTGTCGGCGTGATCGTGGGCACCGGCATCTTCGTGCTGACCGGTCAGGTCGCACGCGACACCGCCGGGCCCGCGGTCGCCCTGTCCTTCGTGGCGGCGGGGATCGTGTGCGCCCTCGCCGCGCTCTGCTACGCCGAGTTCGCCGCCACGGTTCCGGTCGCCGGTTCGGCCTACACCTACTCCTACGCGACCCTCGGCGAGTTCCCCGCCTGGATCATCGGCTGGGACCTCATGCTGGAACTGGCCCTGGGCGCGGCCGTGGTCTCGGTCGGCTGGTCGGGATACTTCGGCTCGCTGCTGTCGTCGCTGGGCGTGCCGCTGCCCGCCTCGATCGCGGGCGAGGACGCGCTGATCAACCTCCCGGCGATGATCGTCGTGCTGCTGCTCACCGCGATCCTGGTCGCCGGAATCAAGCTCTCGTCGCGGACGACCCTCGTGCTGGTGACCGTCAAGGTGGCCGTGGTGCTGCTGGTGATCGTGGCCGGCCTGTTCTTCATCAAGGGCGCGAACTACACCCCGTTCATCCCGCCGAGCGAGGCGACCCCCGGGGTCGCCGGCTTGGGCGCGCCACTCATCCAGGTCATCTTCGGGGTCACGCCCACCGCGTACGGCGTGGCCGGGATCTTCTCCGCCGCCGCCATCGTGTTCTTCGCCTTCATCGGGTTCGACATCGTCGCCACCGCCGCGGAGGAGACCAAGAACCCGCAGCGCGACATGCCGATCGGCATCCTCGGCTCACTCGCCATCTGCACGGCACTCTACGTCGCGGTCTCGCTGGTCGTGGTCGGCATGCAGCCGTACACGCAGCTCAGCACCTCCGCCCCGCTGGCCGACGCGTTCACCGCGGTCGGGCAGCCGTGGCTCGCGACGGTGATCAGCATCGGCGCGATCGCGGGCCTCACCACGGTGGTGCTGATCATGATGCTCGGTCAGAGCAGGGTGCTGTTCGCGATGAGCCGCGACAACCTGCTGCCGAGAGGGCTGGCCGCCGTTCATCCGAGGTTCGGCACGCCCGCCAGGGTGACGGTCATCATCGGCGTCGTGGTGGCGCTGCTCGCCGGCTTCATCCCGCTGGCCGCCCTCGCCGAGCTGGTCAACATCGGCACCCTGTTCGCCTTCATCGTGGTCTCCGCCGGAGTGGTCATCCTCCGCCGAACCCGCCCCGACCTCCCCCGTGCCTTCCGCACCCCGCTCGTCCCGCTGATCCCGATCCTGTCCGTGCTCGCCTGCCTCTACCTCATGCTCAACCTTCCCGTCGAGACGTGGCTGAGGTTCGTGGTGTGGATGCTCATCGGCGTCGCCCTCTACTTCCTGTACGGCAGGCGGCACAGCCGCGTCGGCCTGGAGGGAACCTCGGAGGCGTCTCCGCGGTAAGCAGGGCGGAGGTGCTCGATGAGCAGAACGATCGCACGACTGGTGACGGTGCTGATGGTGCTGGCCGCGGTGGCCGCGCCGGGAACGGCCCAGGCGCGGGGCAACTGGGCGGTGACCTACCTCGACCCGGTCCCCGCCCGGTTCTCCGCCGGGACGGCGTACACCTTCGGGTTCTGGGTGCTGCAACACGGCACGCACCCGTTCTGGGGTGAGGACATCGGTGAGGTCGCGTTACGGTTCACCGGCGACACGGGTGAGGTCCTGACGTTTCCCGGGGTGGAGCTGAAGGAGGCCGCGCACTACGCGGCGGCCGTCTCGCTGCCCGCGGGGTCGTGGCGGATGACGGGCGTGCAGGGGATGTTCCAGCCGCACGAGGTCGGCCTGCTGACCGTGCCCGGCGGCCTCAAGGTCAACCCGCTGCCGCAGGATCTGCCGACCATGGAGCCGCCGGAGGGCGGCAAGGAGTACTGGGGCGCGATCCGCCCGCCGGGGTTCCCGGCGGGGGACGGTGAGACGCAGCCGGTCGGCCCGGCGGGGGACGGCGGGACGCAGCCGGCCGGCACGCCTGAACCGGCGCCGGCGAGCGGGGCGGCCGGGAACACGATCACGGCCACGGTGGCCGGCCCCGCCACCCCGTGGTGGCGCTCGCCGTACACCGTGGCCGCGCTGGTGCTGCTGCTGGCGGGCACGGCCGGCGCCGTCGGCGTCGTCCGTGCCCGCAGGCGTTAGGCGATGCCGGTGCGCTTCAGGTAGGGGGTGATGCCGCCGAGGTGGAAGGGCCAGCCGGCGCCCAGGATCAGGCACAGGTCGATGTCCTCGGCGGCGGCGACGACGCCCTCGTCGAGCATGAGACGGATCTCCTCGGCGAGGGCGCGCAGCACCCGGTCCCGGACCTGGTCGGCGGTGGACGGCGACGAGCCGCCGGCGAAGAGGGCCACCGCCTCCGAGTCGAGGGTGAGGTCGGGGAGGTGGACGCCGGGCTTGCCGGCGGCGACCAGCTTGACCATGCCCTCGGAGACGCCGAAGCGGTCGGGGTAGGCCGCGTGCAGGGTCTCGGCGACGTGCAGGCCGACGGCCGGGCCGACGAGCTGCACCAGCGTGAACGGCGTCATGGGCAGGCCCAGGCCGTCGAGCGCGTGGTCGGCGACCTCCAGCGGCGTGCCCTCGTCGACCGCGGCGGCGACCTCGCCCATGAAGCGGGTCAGCAGCCGGTTGACGACGAACGCCGGTGAGTCCTTCACCAGCACGCACGACTTCTTCAGCGACCTGCCGACGGCGAACGCGGTGGCGAGCGCGGCGTCGTCGGTCCGGTCACCGCGGACGATCTCCACCAGCGGCATGACCGCGACCGGGTTGAAGAAGTGGAGGCCCACCACCCGTTCGGGACGCCGCAGGCCGGCGGCCATCTCGGTGACCGACAGCGAGGAGGTGTTGGTGGCGAGCACGCACTCGTCGGAGACGACCGCCTCGACCTCGGCGAACACCTTCTGCTTGACGGCGAGGTCCTCGAAGACCGCCTCGATGACCAGGTCGGCGTCGGCGAAGGAGTCCTTGCTGAGCGAGCCGGTGATGAGCCCCTTCAGCCGGTTCGCCGCGTCGGCGGAGACGCGGTTCCCGGCCTGCAGCTTGCCGATCTCGGCGTGCGCGTAGCCGACGCCCTTGGCGAGGCGGGCCTCGTCGAGGTCGGTGAGCACGACGGGGACCTCCAGCCGCCGGGCGAAGAGCAGCGCGAGCTGGGAGGCCATCAGGCCGGCCCCGACCACGCCGACCTTGGTGACCTTGCGGGCCAGGGCCGCGTCCGGGGCTCCGGCGGGCCGTTTGGCCCGGCGCTGCACCAGGTCGAAGGCGTAGAGCCCGGCCCGTAGTTCGTCGCTCACCAGGAGGTCGGTCAGGGCCGCGTCCTCCGCGGCGAAGCCCTCGTCGCGGCTCGCCGTACGGGCCAGTTCGACCAGGTCGATCGCCCGGTAGGGCGCGGGGGCGGCGCCGTGGAGCTTCAGGTCGGCGAGGTCGCGCGCCCGCTGGACGGCCGGGGCCCAGTCGCCGGCGGTGTGGTCCGTGCGGGTGACGGTCACCTCGCCGCGGAGCACCTGGGCGGCCCAGCGCAGCGACTCCTCGAGGAAGTCGGCCGGCTCGAACAGGGCGTCGGCGACGCCGAGCTCGAACGCCTGCCGCCCCTTGGTCATCCGGTTCTGCGACAGCGGGTTCTCGATGATCAGCTTCAGGGCCGGCTCGGGGCCGATCAGGCGGGGCAGCAGCTGCGAGCCGCCCCAGCCGGGCACCAGCCCGAGGAAGCACTCGGGCAGCGCGACGGCGGGCACGCCCGAGGAGATGGTCCGGTAGGTGCAGTGCAGCGCGACCTCCAGGCCGCCGCCCATCGCCGCGCCGTTGACGAAGGCGAAGGAGGGGACGTCCAGCTCGCCGAGCCGCCGCATGACGTGGTGGCCGAGCCCGGCGATCGCGGCGGCCTCCTCGCGGCCGGTCAGCGTCGCCGCGCCCTTGAGGTCGGCCCCGACGGCGAAGACGAACGGCTTGCCCGTCACGCCCACCGCGGCCAGGTCGGTGCGGGCGGCGATGCCGTCGAGCGCGCCGTTCAGCGCGAGCATGCCCTGCGGGCCGAACGTGCTCGGCTTGGTGTGGTCGAGGCCGTTGTCGAGCGTGATCAGGGCCATGGTGCCCGCGCCGTGCGGCAGTTCGACGTCGCGGACCAGCGCCTTGGTGACGATCTCGCCGGTGTCACGGCGCAGCAGCAGCGACCGCCAGGTGTCGAGACTCACTTGCCCTCCCCGTTCAGGTTCTCCCAGATGACGGTCCCGCCCATGCCCATGCCGACGCACATCGTGGTCACGCCGTACCGCACCTGCGGGCGCTCGCCGAACTGGCGGGCCAGCTGGGTCATCAGCCGTACCCCCGAGGAGGCCAGCGGGTGGCCGAAGGCGATCGCGCCGCCGTAGGGGTTCACCCGCGGGTCGTCGTCGGCGATCCCGAAGTGGTCGAGGAAGGCCAGCACCTGTACGGCGAAGGCCTCGTTGATCTCGAACAGGCCGATGTCCTCGATGGACAGGCCCGCCATCCGCAGTGCCCGTTCGGTGGACGGGATCGGGCCCACGCCCATCACCTCGGGGTCGACTCCGGCGAACGCGAAGGAGACCATCCGCATCTTGGCGGTCAGCCCCAGCTCGCGGGCGACGTCGGCGGCGGCGACGATGCAGCCGGTGGCGCCGTCGTTGACGCCGGAGGCGTTGCCGGCGGTGACCCGGCCGTGCGGGCGGAACGGCGTCTTGAGGTCTCTCAGCGCCGCCAGGGTGGTACCCGGGCGTGGCCCCTCGTCGGCCGTGGCCAGCCCCCAGCCCCGCTCGGCGGAGCGGGTGGCCGTCTCCACCAGGTCGGGCTGGATCAGTCCGTCGGCGTACGCCTTGGCGACCTTCTCCTGGGAGGCGACCGCGTAGGCGTCCGCCCTGTCCTTGGTGACAGCGGGGTAGCGGTCGTGCAGGTTCTCCGCGGTCATGCCCATGACCAGGGCGGAGGGATCGACGAGCCGCTCGGCGAGGAACCTCGGGTTGGGGTCGACGCCCTCACCCATCGGGTGCCTTCCCATGTGCTCGACGCCGCCCGCGATCGCGACGTCGTACGCGCCGAAGGCGATGCCGCCCGCGACGTTGGTGACCGCTGTCATGGCGCCGGCGCACATGCGGTCGATCGCGTAGCCGGGGACGCTCTTGGGCAGGCCCGCGAGCACCGCCGCCGAACGGCCGATGGTCAGGCCCTGGTCTCCGATCTGGGTGGTGGCCGCGACGGCCACCTCGTCCACACGCGCCGGCGGCAGGCCGGGGTTTCGCCTGAGCAGCTCGCGGATGACCCGGATCACCAGGTCGTCCGCGCGCGTCTCGGCGTACAGGCCCTTGGGGCCCGACCTGCCGAAGGGTGTGCGCACTCCGTCGACGAACACGACGTCACGAGAGGAAGGCACGGTTCGCTCCTCGTTGGTGGATGGCTTCCCGTCCTATGCTACTGGTCAGTAACAACTGTGCACGCGACGAGTCCGGAGATCCCCGCGAGCGCCAGTACGCACACGGCGGGGGAACTCGGGTCCCACAGATGGGCGCGGGCCGCGAGCAGCGCGCCGGCGCACCCGGCCGCCCCCGCCCAGAGCGTCCGGCCGCGGGCCGGCCGCCTGCCGCGCTCCGGGTCCCACGGGTCGCCGGGCGAGTCCTCCGCCTGGCGGGCACGCGCCAGCGCTCGCGCGACGTCCCGTGCCCACCAGGCGGTGAACACGACGCCCGCCGCGTAACCCGCCAGTGCCAGCGGTCCGGCCGCGTTCGCCAGCGGGCCCGCCACGCCGTACAGCCCGGAGTCGCCGAACAGGCGCGGCAGGGTGAGCCCGAGCAGCAGGACCACCGCCCAGCCCGCGGCGACCCCCAGCCTGCTCAGGGTCCGCGTGCGCGGCGGCACGACGAACAGCTCCCGCTCGAAGGCCGCCGACTTCCGCGCCCGCAGACCCCAGACGAGCTGGGTGAGCGCCAGGGCGGGCAGCGCCAGCACGAACGTGCCGAGCGCGACCACCGCGTACGGCAGGGCGGGCTCGCCGGCCGGGGCGCGTTCGGTGAGTATCTGGGCGGTGGCGAGCAGGCACACCGCTCCGAGGAGGCCGGCGAGCGCCAGGCGCCTGGTGGCGCGCGTCCGCGCGCGCAGCCGCGTCAGCGTGACCGAGCCGGGAAGGACGCCGGTGGAGAGGGTGGGGCCAGACACGATGCAATCATGCCGTCACTGATCGCGAGCGGACGTCCTTTCCGGAAAGGATTCCGCGACGCGGTATTCCGGCATTTCGCTCGGCTCCGTCAAACCGGGCGGGGCCTAAATGCCGAACGGAGCTCATGATTGCGATTTATAGCGATATTTCGCACTAGGCCGTGAATTGAGATCAAACTTCACCCTTGGTCGCCAGCCTCGTGAGTGCCTTGACGATGGGATGCACGGTCAGGGAGATCTGCCAGGAACGGGCCCCCAGCTCGCGCAGCCGCGCGGCCACGGTCTCCTCGTCGAGCTCCTCCGGAGGCTCCCAGGTGAGCCGGCGGACCGCGTCGGGCTGCAGGAGGTTCTCCGTCGGCATGCGGTGCTCGTCGGCGAGCGCCGCCACCACCGCGCGGGCGGCGGCCAGGCGCTTGGCGGCGACCGGATCGCGGTCGGCCCACCGGTTGGCGGGCGGCGGTCCGTCACCCGCCGTGCTCGGCTGGGGGAGCTGCGACTCCGGCAGCCCCCTGGCCCGGGTCACGGCCGCCAGCCAGTCGCGCAGGTGCCGCCTGGCGCTGCGGCCGGTGAAGGGGGCGATCTCGGTGAGCGCCTTGGTCGTGCGGGGGATCTCCAGCGCGGCGGTGACGATCGCGGAGTCGGGCAGCACCCTGCCCGGTGCGAGATCGGAGTCGCGGGCGAGCGTGTCACGCAGGTTCCACAGCTCGCGGACGATCGCCAGCCCGCGCAGCGAGCGGACCTTGTGGATGCCGGAGGTGCGCCGCCACGGATCGGAGCGGGGGGAGGGCACCGGCGACGCGAGCACCGCGGTGAACTCCTCCTCCGCCCAGTCGAGCTTCCCGCTCTCCGTCAGCTCCCCGTGCAGCACGTCGCGCAGTTCGACGAGGACCTCGACGTCGAGCGCGGCGTAACGCAGCCAGGCCTCAGGCAGCGGGCGGGTGGACCAGTCGGCGGCGGAGTGGCCCTTCTCCAGCCGCAGTCCGAGCACGGTCTCCACCATCGTGCCGAGCCCGACCCGCTCGTAGCCCAGCAGCCTGCCGGCCAGCTCGGTGTCGAACAGTCTCCTGGGCCGGAAACCCAGCTCGGCCAGGCAGGGGAGATCCTGGGAGGCGGCGTGCAGCACGATCTCGGCGTCGGCGAGCGCGGTGTCGAGGGGGGCGAGGTCGGGGCAGGCGGTCGGGTCGATCAGCACGCTGCCCGCGCCCGCCCGGCGGAGCTGGACGAGGTAGGCCCTGCCGCTGTAGCGGTAACCGGAGGCGCGCTCGGCGTCGACGGCGACCGGTCCGTGCCCGCGCGCGAAGGAGTGCACGGCCTTGGCCAGGTCGCCTGGGTCATTGATCACCGGCGGGATGCCCTCGCGCGGCTCCAGCAGAAGGACGACCTCCTCCGCCGGCATGGTTGTCTCGTCGGTCACTGCCTGAAGGACTCCGGATCTTCGCGTCGACGTGGTGGCAGAGCCGCCACATCAGGTGGTAGCGGTGGGATACCCGCCGCGAGGCACATCAGATCGCACCATGCCGCCACATGGCTGGACAAGTCGTCCTCGGCCGGGGACCACGAGGCGCGCAGCTCCAGCTCGGTGGTGACCGGATCCTCGGCCTTGTTGCCGAAGCCCTCGGACACCGCGCGGGTCACGGTGCCGCCCGCCGCCGAGTAGCCGGCGCCGTGCGACTCCAGCGCGTCGGTCAGCCAGCTCCACGCGACCGGGCCCAGCAGCGGATCGGAGGTGATCTCCGGCTCCATGTCGGCCCTGACGTAGGCGACCAGGCGGAACGGGCCGTCCCAGCCGCGCTGCCCGTCGGGGTCGAAGAGCACGATCAGCCTGCCGACGGCCAGCTCGTCGTCGTCGCGGTAGACGGAGGCGCCGATCGCCGCCGAGAAGGGGGCGAGACGCTGCGGTGCGGGGAGGTCTTCGAGCTCGATCTCCGGCCGGACCGCGGTCTGACGCATGCTCTCCACCGCGCGCCTGAAGGCCGCGGGGGCGAGAGCCGCATCACCGGTGGTCATATCCGAAGAGTAGGTCGAAGGCGGGCGCATGGGGACCACGGGGGTATGTATAGGTGCCATGGAAGTCGATCAAGCCGTGGCCGGCACCCGGCGGGGGGCACGGCGGCCCTGGCGCCCGGGTGATGCGATGAACGACGCGTGACCGTGTCCGGCCCCGGCCCGGGAGGGGGATCGGCCCTGCCGATGTCCCTCTGGAGAGGGCGGCTGCTCGAACACCCGTTCGCCGGCGCAGGAAGTGCGTCGCTCACTGCGGCGCTCGGGGGAACTCCACATCGCGGTCATCTCACGGGCCTTTCGTCGGGTCGTGTTCCGAACGTTGGCACGTGGTGCCGACAATTCCGTGCAACGCGCTCGGCGTGTCCCGAAAGTGGTGCTGGAATCGATGCCGCGCGGTGTGTTGGCGAACATTTGGACCAGCCGGGGAGAGGTCACGGGACATCCCTGACGCGCACTGTACCCTTCAGCGCTCGTTCAGACAGTGTTCAGCTCTCGCGGCGCGCCCGGAAGAGCCCTCCTCGGCGTGCGGGCGAACCGGGTGAAGCGGTTAAACCTCGGCTCGTCTCCCTGATTATGACTTGGGCTCAGCCATGCCCACTTTTCCGGCATCTCCGCTGCGGGGTGGGGAGCGGACCGGCACCCCGGCATGGGAACCTTGGGGGGTGAATCCCGCCGACTCCACGTTCCTGCGCGCCTGCCGCCGTCAGCCCGTCGAGCACACCCCGGTGTGGTTCATGCGCCAGGCCGGCCGTTCGCTTCCCGAGTACCTCGCCGTGCGCGAGGGCGTGCCGATGCTCACCGCATGTGCCACGCCCGACCTGATCGTGGAGATCACGATGCAGCCGGTGCGCCGTTACGGCGTCGACGCGGCCATCTTCTTCAGCGACATCGTGGTGCCGCTGAAGGCGATCGGGGTCGACCTCGACATCAAGCCCGGCGTCGGCCCGGTGATCGCCGACCCGATCAGGTCGCCCGAGGCGCTCGCCGTGCTCCGCGACCTCGAACCGGGCGACGTGCCCTACGTCACCGAGGCGATCGGGTCCCTGGTCAAGGAGCTCGGCGAGGTGCCGCTGATCGGCTTCGCCGGTGCGCCGTTCACGCTGGCGTCCTACCTCATCGAGGGCGGCCCGTCGAAGAACCACGACCACACCAAGGCCATGATGTACGGCCGGCCCGACCTGTGGCACGCGCTGATGACGCGCCTGACCGACATCACGCTGGCCTACCTGCGCGTCCAGGCCGCGGCGGGCGCGTCGGCGCTGCAGCTCTTCGACTCCTGGGTCGGCGCGGTGGCCCCCGACGACTACCGCACCTTCGTGCTGCCCCACACCAGCCGGATCTTCGCCGGTCTGGCCGATCTGGGCGTGCCCCGCATTCACTTCGGGGTGGGCACGGGCGAGCTGCTCGGCCTGCTCGGCGAGGCGGGCGCCGACGTGGTCGGCGTCGACTGGCGGGTGCCGCTGGACGAGGCCGCCCGCCGGGTCGGTCCCGGCAGGGCGCTGCAGGGCAACCTCGACCCCGCGATCCTGCTGGCCCCGTGGGAGGTCGTCGCGCCGCGCGCCCGCGACATCCTGGCCAGGGGCCGGGCCGCCGAGGGGCACGTGTTCAACCTCGGGCACGGCGTGCTGCCCAGCACCGACCCCGACCAGCTCGCCCGCCTCACCGCCCTGGTCCACGAGGAGTCCGCCCGCTGATCACTCGGTGTCCGGCGCCCCGGCCGTCACCGGCTCGCGAGCGGCGGCGGGAGCAGGGGCGGCGGGAGCGGGACGCCGCCGCCTGTACCGGCGCACGATCACGAGCGTCACGAGCGCCAGCGGGATGATCAAGATCATCCACGGGAGCAGCGCGCCCAGGACGGCCAGCACCACCTTCCCGAAGCCGACCAGTGCGCTCCAGCCGGCGGCGAGACCGCCGGCGAAGCCGTCCGCGACGGGCTCGGGTGTGGGCCTGGCGGTGGCCGGGCCGACCAGGCGCAGGGTCAGGGTGGCCATGCTGGTCTGCCCGGCCAGCGACTTCTGCCGCGCCTGCAGCGACTCCAGCTCCGCCTCCCGGTTGTTGATCTCCCGCTCGACCTCCAGCACCTCGCCGATCGTGTCGGCCCTCTTGAGCAGCGTCCGCAGCGACTCGAGGGCCGACACCGCCGACTTCAGCCGGGCGCCGACGTCGGCGACCTCCTCGGTGACGTCCTCGGTGCCCTGCTCGATCGACATCCGGGTGCCGAGTTCCTTGCCCAGCCGCCCCAGCACGCCCTGGTACGCCACCGGCGGGATCTTGAAGATCAGCTTGGCGGAGCCCCTGCCGTTCCTGGCGGAGTTCGACTCCTCCCGCGCGAGGTAGCCCTGCGCGGCGGTGACGATCTGCTTGGCCTTCTCCGCCGCCGCCGTGACGTCCGTGGCCCGCACGGTCATCTCGGAGACGTAGATGATCGACCGCGCCTCCAGGGTGATCTCGACGGCCTTCTCCGTCTCATCTGCGGCCTTGGCCGATTGGGAGGCCCTCGGCTGTGGCTGGGCGGAGGTGCTTTGACGCTCGGCGTTCCCGGAGGTGTACTCCCGATCGCCCTTCGCGTTCTCCTGAGCCAGCGAGACCGGCGCCGCCTCGTCCGAGGCCGCCGTCCCGCTCTCGCCCCCGCCGCAGGCCGTCGCGAGCAGTGCCGCCGCGGCCAGGGACAGAGCGAGGCGCGCGCCGTACCTGTATGTGTTCATGCCCTCATTGACGGAAGCCGGGGGCGGCGCGTTTGATCCGGCGCGTCACGATGACATCACGTTCGGAGCGCCCGCGACACGCGGCGGGAGGGCGGTCCGGCGGGGTGGGCGGGGCCGGGTGGCGGTAGCGTCGGGTGGCATGGAAGGGAATCGGCGGCATGTGGTGGTCGTCGGCGGCGGGATCGCCGGCCTCGCCGCTGCCTGGTACCTGCGGCAGGCCGGCGGCGACACGCTTCGCGTGACGATCCTTGAGGGGTCGCCCAGGATCGGCGGGAAGCTGTGCGCGAGCGAGGTGGCCGGGCTGGCCGTCGACGTGGGCGCGGAGGCGATGCTGGCCCGGCGGCCGGAGGGCAAGGAACTGGCCCGGCTGGTCGGCCTCGGTGACGACCTCGTCTACCCGGGCACCACCCGGTCGGCGATCTACAGCAGGGGCGGGCTGCGCGACATGCCGAAGGGCCAGGTGCTGGGCGTGCCGTCCGACCTGGCGGCGCTCGGCAGGACCGGCATCCTCAGCCCGGCCGGGCTCGGCAGGGTGGCGCTCGACCAGGTACTGCCGCCCACGATGATCACCGGCGACGTGTCGGTGGCCGCCTACATCCGGGCGCGGATGGGCGGCGAGGTCGTCGATCGGCTGATCGAGCCCATGCTCGGCGGTGTGTACGCGGGCCGGGCCGAGACCCTCTCGCTCGACGCGACCATGCCGAGGATCGCCGCCGTGGCCAGGTCGGAGCGTTCACTCCTGACCGCCGCCAAGGCGATCACCGCCGAGACGCCCGAGGGCGCGGGCCCGGTCTTCACCACCCTGCGCGGCGGCATGGGCAGCCTGCCGGACGCCGTGGCCGCCGCCTCGGGCGCGGAGATCAGGACCGGCGTGACCGTCCGCGAGCTGCTCCGCGCCGAGTCGGGCTGGCGGCTGGTCACCGGTCCGGTGCCCCGGCCGGAGACCGTGACGGCCGACGCCGTGGTGATCGCCGTCCCCGGCCCCGCCGCGAGCAGGCTGCTGGCCGCCGAGGCGCCCGCGGCCGCCACCGAGCTGGCCAGGATCGAGTACGCCAGCATGGCCATCGTCACCCTCGCCTACCCGCGCGCCGCCTTCCCCGAGCCGCCCACCGGCAGCGGCTACCTGGTGCCGCCCGTGGAGGGCCGCCCGGTCAAGGCCGCCACGTTCAGCTCCGTCAAGTGGCCGCACCTCGCCGAGGCCGACCCGAACGTGATCGCGCTGCGCTGCTCGGTCGGCAGGATCGGCGAGGAGCACGTCCTCCAGCGCGACGACGCGGAGCTGGTCGCGCTGGTCATGACCGAGATGTCCGAGATCATGGGGGTCCGCGGGTTGCCCATGGACAGCCGGGTCACCCGCTGGGGCGGCGCCCTCCCGCAGTACGAGGTGGGCCACCTCGACCGCGTGGCGAGGGTCCGCGCGGCGGTGGCTGGCCTGCCGGGGCTCGCGGTCTGCGGGGCGGCCTACGACGGGCTGGGCGTGCCCGCCTGCGTCGCGGGCGCGCGCAGCGCCGCCGCCCGGGTGATGGACCACCTGGATCCCACGCGAGAATGGCAGTCGGTGGGTTCACCGACGAGATGATCGAGGGGTAACGATGGCAGGCGACGGCGAGGCACGGCCCAAGGCGCGAGACCTGAACCAGGTGATCCGCTACACGATGTGGTCGGTCTTCAAGCTGCGCGGGCACTGCGAGGGGGACCGGGAGCGGATGGCCGCGGAGGTCGCCGACCTGCTCGCCCAGGTGGCCGAGAAGGACGTGGTGACCAGGGGCTGTTACGACGTGGCCGGGTTCCGCGCCGACGCGGACTTCATGTTCTGGTGGCACGCGCCGGCCGCCGAGGACCTCCAGGAGGTCTACTCCCGCTTCCGCCGTACCGACCTCGGGCTGCGCTGCGAGCCGGTCTGGTCGGCGATGGCGCTGCACCGGCCGGCGGAGTTCAACAAGTCGCACGTGCCGGCCTTCCTCGCGGACGAGGAGCCGCGGGCCTACGTGAGCGTCTATCCCTTCGTCCGCTCCCTGGAGTGGTATCTGCTCGACGACGCCGAGCGCCGCACGATGCTCGCCGAGCACGGCCTGATGGCCAGGGAGTACCCCGACGTGCGGGCCAACACGGTGGCCTGCTTCGCGCTGAACGACTTCGAGTGGATGCTCGCCTTCGAGGCCGACGAGCTGCACCGGATCGTCGACCTCATGCGTCATCTGCGCGCGGCCAAGGCCCGTGCGCACACCCGGGTCGAGATTCCCTTCTACACCGGCGTCCGCAAGCCGGTCGGCGAGCTCATCGCGGGACTTCCGTAAACGGTTGACGCCGTCATCCGGGTCGTTGCAGGATGACGCGGCGGGGCGTGCGCCGGACGGGGGGTCCGGTCGCCTCGGCGAGGTGCCGCCCTGCCGGGTGTCGAAATAGGCGATATCTCGTCATTCGTTTATCATAATTAGGGAAAATCCCCTGTCTTAGTGAGGCAATGGGTGAAAACGGGCGGAAGTGTGGCACGGTCCACGCGGCGGAAGGGGCGTCGCCGCAAGAAGCGGAGCCGATCGTGGGTGGGGGAGGGCGCGGTCGGCCTGGCCACGCTCGCCGTACTGGGGCTGGTGGTGGCCGGGCCGCTGCTCGGCCGGGACGAGCGACCCCCTGAGCGGGCTGTGGCGGAGCCGGGGCCGCAGGCGGACCGTGCGCCGGTGGTGGCCGCCGACGCGGGCCGGGTGATCCAGGAGCCCGCCGAACCGGCGAAGCAGAAGTCTCCGGAGCAGGCGAAGCAGGAGCCGGAGAAGCAGGAGTCCGCGAAGAAGCCCGCCGCGAAGAAGGCGAAGCCGAAGAAGGCCAAGGACGTCGAGGACGAGGCGTCCGGCGAGTCCAAGCACACGGACGCCGGTGCCGTGGAGTATCTGCGCAGGACGAAGGACAAGGCGTCCAGCCGGGTCAAGGACGTCCGCTCGGTCGGCGGCTATCTGCGGATATATACGGATCTGCCGCAGTCGGCGGACAACTCCAGCCAGGCGATCGAGCTGTGCCAGCGCGGCCTGCGCTACCTCATCGAGGAGCAGGGCGTCCCCGACCCGGTCGTCTTCGTGCAGGCCGAGTTCGGCGAGAACGGCAACCCGGTCATCGCCAACATCCTCGGCCCCGCGGACGAGAACTGCCGGGTCACCTACCCAGAGCCGGGGTGACCCCTACCGCACCCGGACCCTGGTGGTGGTGCCCATGACCACCCAGCCCGTCGAGGGGCGGCCCCTACCGCACCCGGACCCTGGTGGTGGTGGCCATGACCACTCAGCCCGTCGAGGGGCGGCCCCTACCGCACCCGGACCCTGGTCTTGCCGCATCGGGAGCAGCGTTGGACGACCACCCGTCCGATGGTCTCGACGCTCTTCCACCTGTGACGCAGATGCACTTGTCCCCACACCGCGACCGTCACCCGGCGTGCGTCGACGCGCACGCTCAGTAGTCGGTGTACCCTGCGGAGGCGCTCCTGCAACCCCGTTTCCGGCCGGCTCACGGCTCAGGGGCGCACGTGGCCGCCGGTTCCCCGGCGGGAGGGCGCAGCGGATCCGGCCGGCCCGCCGGGACGAAATGGGACCAGGCGCGCGGCTCGGGGCGGAGCAGGTCACGTAGGGCATCAACGCGGGCGTGCGCCACCCGCCGCGGGACGGCGTCTCCTGACCTGATACCCCGGCTCACCCCGGCTTCCAGCCGGGAGCACCTTGCCACACGACTAGTCGCCGGTGGGTCGCAGGCGCAGTGACACCGAGTTGATGCAGTACCGGTCGTCCGTGGGGGTCGGATATCCCTCGCCCCGGAAGACGTGGCCCAGGTGCGAGTCGCATCGGGCGCAGCGCACCTCGGTCCGCACCATGCCCATCGAGGAGTCCTCGATCAGGACCACGGCGTCGGACTCCGAGGGCTCGAAGAACGACGGCCAGCCGCAGTGGGACTCGAACTTCGTCTGCGAGCGGAACAGTTCGGCGCCGCAGGCACGGCAGGAGTAGACGCCCTCCGTCTTGGTGTCGACGTACTCCCCGGTGAAGGGACGCTCGGTGCCGGCCTTCCGGAGCACCTGGAACTCCTCAGGCGACAGCTCGACCCGCCACGCGGCATCGCTCTTGACGACTTTTTCCATACCTTCAGGGTACGAGCTGAGCGGGCCAGCTATTTCGCGGGGGAAGCATCCTTTCGCGGGTAATTTGGCGTCTTTGTAAGTGTGGGGGGTGCATGTCACCTCCCCAGATGGGTGAGACCGTCCGCCAGGCTGCCCCGGGGAGCGCTGGCCCACGCCCGTGCTGGGCGCCTCCGGAGCGGCCGGTCCAGGCCGCCCGGCACGGGTGGTGCGCCAGCACTCCTGCCGGGTATGGCGAGGTGGGCGGCCTAAGAGGTCCGTCCCGTCCGAGCGCCCGGTCCCGCCGCCGGGGAGCTCCGGGACGGACCCGCCCACCCACGTACGGACCCGCCCACCGCGTAGGGTCAGAGGATGGCTTCGCCGTACATCGAGTTGGAGGTCGGGACGCGGACCGTCAAGGTCAGCAACCCCGACAAGATCTATTTCCCGGGCATCGGGGCGACCAAGCGCGACCTCGTGGAGTACTACGTCAGCGTCGGCGAGGGCGCGCTCAGAGCGTTGCGCGATCGGCCGACCTACATCAAGCGGCACCCCGACGGGGTGCTGAACGACGCGATCTACCAGAAACGGCTGCCGCCCAGGCACCCCGACTGGATGCGCACGGTCACGGTCACCTTCCCGAGCGGGCGCAAGGCCGACGCGCTCCGCGTCACCGAGGTGGCCGACCTCGCCTACTGCGCCAATCTGGGCACCATCGACTTCCACCCGTGGCCGGCCCGGGCCGATGACCTCGAGCACCCCGACGAACTGCGCATCGACATCGACCCGCAGCCCGGCACCGGCTTCGAGCAGGCCCGCGAGGTCGCCTTCGTGGCCCGTGACGTGCTCGGCGAACTGGGCGTCACCGGCTTCCCCAAGACCTCGGGCAGCCGCGGCATCCACATCAACGTCAGGATCGAGCCGCACTGGGACTTCACAGGCGTACGGCACGCCGCGATCGCCCTGGCCCGCGAGGTGGAGCGCCGGGTGCCCGCGCTGGCGACGACCGCCTGGTGGAAGGAGGAGCGCGGCGAACGCGTCTTCATCGACTTCAACCAGAACGCCCGTGATCGTACGGTCGCCGCCGCCTACTCGGTGCGCGCCCAGCCGCACGGCCCCGTCTCCACCCCGCTGACCTGGGAGGAGCTGCGCGACGCCGACCCGCGCGACTTCGACCTCCGCACCGTCCCGGCCCGCTTCGCCGAACTGGGCGACGTGCACGCGGCCATCGACGACAAGTCGTACTCCATCGACACGCTGGTCGAGTGGTTCACCCGCGACGACCGCGGTGACATGCCCTATCCGCCGAACTATCCGAAGATGCCCGGCGAACCCAAGCGGGTGCAGCCCAGCAAGGCCCGCGAGTGACCGGGCGGCCCGCCGAACCCACGGGCCGCCCGGGTCAGAGGCGCCAGGCCGTCCTCACCGGGTGGCTCCGGGAGGCAAGGGTCGGCGATCAGGGCCGCACGGCGGCGAGGAGGCGGTTGTCGCCGCGTTGCCACAGCGTGCCCACCTCGGTGAACCCGGCGTCGCGGAGCGCGGAAAGGTGGGTGGAGAGCAGCCGGGACTCCGAGCCGTGGTGCGCGGCCGATTCTCGCTGTCCGGCGAGGGCGGCCAGAGCCGGGTCCTGGCCGACCGCGTCCCACCAGGCGCGCCAGTCTTCCGGGTGGGAGTCCGCGAAGCGCCGCCGAGTCTCCCGCTCGTGTACGGCCAGCTCCAGGGCGGCCAGCACGGGGGTGGTGTCGTCGACGTCGAGGTGGTCGCCGTTGAGGAACAGCGCGCCGGGCCGCAGGGCCGTGAACAGCTCCGCGTAGACCTCGCGCAGGTGGGGCTCGGGCAGCCAATGTAGCGCGGTGGTGCTGACCGCGACGTCCGCCGGCCGGTCCAGGCCGAGGGCGCCGGTCCATCCCGGGGTGCGTAGGTCGACGTCGGCGAAACGCAGGCCGCGCACGTGGGCGTAGCCCGCCTGACCGAGCGAGAGCAGCAGCGGATCGGTGTCGACGGCGACGACGCGGGCCTCGGGCAACCGGTCGAGCAGCCGTACGGCCAGCGAACCGGGGCCACAGCCAAGGTCGATCACCAGGGGGTCGGGCCGGCCGGCGGCCTCCACGGCGTCGATCAGCACGGTGAAGCGGTCCTCCCGGTCAGGCAGGTAGCCCTCCTGCTGGAGGTCCCAGCGGGTGATCCATCCCTCGGCTGTGTCACGGGTGAGCATGTGAACCTCCTGCGTCACTGTCTTCTATACTTTTGCCAGTCACCAACATAGATAGTAAGGATGTAACTGGTCAAGTGGATTTCAACAGTCATACAGATGCGGTGGTGACGGTGGCCGTCGATCTGGTGAACGCGCTCACCCCGGGCGGGCGGCGCGGCAGGCCGTACCTTCCACCGGAGGGCGAGGAGGGACGCGCCGTCATCACGCGGGCGTTGCGGCTCGGCAGTCGCCGGCAGGGCGAGGTCACCGAGGAGGAGGCCGCCGAACTGGGCGCAGTGGCGGCGGCCCTGCGCGTGGTCTTCGACGCGGTCGCCGCCGGCGCCCTCGACGACGCCGCGCACCAGGTGAACCGCCTGCTGAGTGAGACGGAGGCCAGGCCGCACCTCGATCGGCACGACGGCGAACCCTGGCACCTGCACTTCCACGGCGCCGGGGGCGGTCCCGCCCGCGACTGGGCCGCGAGTTGCGCCACCGGGCTCGCCATCGTGCTCGGCAGTGACCTGCACGACCGGCTGGGGGTGTGCACGGCGCCCGGCTGCGACCGTGTCTACGTCGACACCTCGCGCAACGGGATGCGCCGGTTCTGTTCGACGGCCTGCCAGAACCGCGTCAAGAGCGCCGCCTTCCGCGCCCGCACCCCCTGAGCGGCCGCGATGATCTCCAGCCGGATCGCGCCGGTGATGCGGTGTCCGGTAGCGCTCGCCGGCTTCAGTAAGGGGCCGGGTCGCCGATCACGTACGCCAGGCCGGGCCACGCCGATCCCGCAGGGGCGCCGTCACCGGTGATCAGGTGACCGGAGAACCTCGCCGGCGGGCCGGTCGTGACGGCGATCAGCCGGTCGCGCCCGAGTGGCGTGCCCCCGCAGACCGCCACGGACGACGGCGCGTGGCGCCGGCCTGGCCTGCCGTACGGGATCGGAATGCAGACCCCCGGTAAGGCCGGGGACCGGGGAGCGCATCAACCGATCGGTGGATGTGCGGATCAGCCGTACCAGCGGACGATCAGGGCCGGGCGGGCGATTCGGGGAAGGGGGCGTCTGGCCGAAGCTTGGTGCATGGCAGTCATCGAGGTGAACGACCTCACCAAGAGGTACGGCAGGTTCCCGGCCGTGAACGGGGTGTCCTTCTCCGTGGAGCAGGGCGAGATCTTCGGCATTCTCGGGCCCAACGGGGCGGGCAAGACGACCACCGTGGAATGCGCCGAGGGTCTGCGGCGGCCCGACTCCGGGTCGATCAGGGTGCTCGGGCTCGACCCGGTCAAGGACCGGCGGCGGCTGACCGGCAAGGTCGGCGTGCAGCTCCAGGAGACGCTCCTGCCCGAGAACATCAAGGTCTGGGAGGCACTCCACCTGTACGCCTCCTTCTACGAGGCGCCCAGGGACTGGCGTGAGCTGCTGGTGCAGTGGGGGCTGGCCGACAAGAGCAAGGCCAGGTTCGGCACGCTGTCCGGCGGCCAGAAGCAGCGCCTGTTCATCGCGCTGGCCCTCGTCGGCGACCCGCGCCTCGCCTTCCTCGACGAGCTGACCACCGGGCTGGACCCGGCCGCCCGCCGCGTCACCTGGGAGCTGATCAAGCAGGTTCGCGAGAGTGGCGTGACCGTGGTCCTGGTCAGTCATTTCATGGACGAGGTCGAGGAGTTGTGCGACCGGGTCGCGGTGTTCGACCGGGGACGGATCGTCGCCCTCGACACCCCCTCTGGCCTGATCTCGGCCGTGGACGCCGACCAGCGCATGCGGTTCCGCCCGCTGGTGCCCTTCGACGACGCGCTGCTGGCCGGCGTGCCCGGCGTGGCGTCCGTGTCCCGCTCGGGCGACCAGGTGGTGGTGACGGGCCGTGGGGACTTCGCCGGCGCGGTGACCTCGGTGCTGGCCCGCCGGGACGTCCCGGTGGCCGGGTTGCGCGTCGAACAGCACACGCTCGACGACGCCTTCGTCGCACTGACCGGCCGTACCTTCGATGCCGAGGAGTCCCGATGACCGGCTTCGCCACCCTGGGCGGGATCGAGATCAAGCTGCTGCTGCGCGACCCGGGCGCCCTGTTCGCGATGGCCATCCCGCTGTTCATCCTGGTCGTCTTCGGCAGCGCCACCGAGCCGGGGGACACCACGGTCCCCACCATGGCGCTGACGATCGCGGTGGGCCTGATCGGGCTCTACACCGTGCCGACCACGCTGGCGACCTACCGTGAGCGCGGGATCCTGCGCCGGATGTCCACCACCCCGGTCAGCCCCGGCTCGTTGCTGGCGGCGCAACTGCTGCTGCAACTCTTCTTCGCGGCGGTCGCCTCGGCGCTGCTGGTCGCGGTCTCCGGGTTCGTCTTCCAGGCCGCCTGGCCGGCGCGGGTGCTGCCGTTCGCGCTGGTCTTCCTGCTCGGCACCACGGCGCTGTTCTCCATCGGGCTGGTCATCGCGGCCCTCGCCGCCAGCGGGCGTGCGGCCAACGGCGTGGGCGTGCTGCTCTACTTCCCGCTGGCCTTCCTCGGCGGGCTGATGCAGCCGAAGGAGGCTATGCCGTCCTTCCTGGCCGCCATCGGCGAGTTCACCCCGCTGGGCGCTTTCAGGCAGGCGATCGGGGACGCCTGGACCGGGGTCGCGGTCCAGCCGCACCTCCTTGGCATAATGGCGGCCTATGCGCTGGTCGTGGGGTTCGCGGCCGTCCGTTTCTTCCGGTGGGAGTGAGGCGGCGGTGAGCTCGGGCGATCCGCTCGACGTCGCGGCGGGACGGCTGGCCAAAGGGCTGGCCGTCGTTCCGTACGCGCTGCTGGGCATCTCCCTGGGGCTGTCCTTGCTCCTCGACGACGACCCGTGGACCGTCAGGCTCGGCACGTTCGGCCTGGTCCTGCTCACCGCGGCCTGGATGCTGTGGATGCTCACCCTGCATCCGCGATGGGCCGGCGACCAGCGGAAGATGGCCGTCTACATCGCCGGGCTGGTGGTCCTGGTCGCCGTGCTGGGCCTGCGCAGCGTCTGGTTCGCCGGTTTCTTCTCCTTCATCGGCTACATGCACTCCTGGGCGTTGCTGCGGGGGCGGTGGCGGATAGCCGGCGTGACCACGACGGCCGTCGGCGCGGTCACCGGCTACTTCGGCGGGCTGCCCGGCCCTCATCTCGCCACGATCCTTTCCTTCCTGCTGTTCGTCGTCGCCATCGTCGTCCTGGTCGCCATGTTCAGCTTCGTCGGCGAGCTCGCCAACGACCAGAGCGCCCGGCGCCAGCGGATGGTCGACCAGCTGGCCGAGACCAACGCCAGGCTGGAGGAGACGATGCGGGAGAACGCCGGCCTGCAGGCCCAGCTCCTGCTCCAGGCGCGCGAGGCCGGCGTCACCGACGAACGGCAGCGGATGGCGCGGGAGATCCACGACACCCTGGCCCAGGGGCTGGCCGGGATCATCACCCAGGTCCAGGCGGCCTCCCGGGCCGCGGACGACCCGCCGGAGTGGCGGCGTCACCTCGACAACGCGGCGCTCATGGCCAGGGAGAGCCTGGCGCAGGCCCGGCGGTCGGTGCAGGCCGTCGGCCCGGTGGAACTGGAGTCCGCGCGCCTGCCCGAGGCGCTGTCGGAGGTGGCGAGACGCTGGGAGGAGACCAACGACGTGCGGATCGAGCTGGCCACGACCGGTTCCGCCCGGCCGTTGCACCCCGAGGTGGAGGTGACCCTGCTGCGGGTCGCGCAGGAGGCGCTGACCAACGTCGGCAAGCACGCCGGGGCGACCCGGGTCGGTGTGACGGTGTCGTACATGGAGGACGTGGTGACGCTGGACGTGCGCGACGACGGCGCCGGGTTCACCCCCGGCGCGAAGAGCGGCGGTTTCGGGATGACCTCGATGCGGCAGCGGGTGACCCGGCTGGCGGGCACCCTCGCCGTCGAGTCGGAGCCCGGTGCGGGCACCGCCGTCTCGGCCACCGTCCCGGCGCGGGAGGCCAGGTGAACGAGCCGCCGATCCGGCTGATCATCGTCGACGACCATCCCATCGTCCGCGACGGCCTGCGCGGCATGTTCACCGGCGAGCCGGGCTTCGAGGTGGCCGGGGAGGCGGCCGACGGCGCGCGGGCGGTCAGCCTCGCCGAGGAGCTGCGGCCCGACGTGATCCTGATGGACCTGCGGATGCCGGGCACCGACGGGGTGACCGCGATCAGGCGGCTGGCCGAGCGCGGCAATCCGGCCAGGATCCTCGTGCTGACCACCTATGACATGGACAGCGACGTGCTGCCGGCGATCGAGGCGGGCGCGACCGGCTACCTGCTGAAGGACGCGCTGCCCGAGGAGCTCGTGCGGGCCGTACGGGCCGCCGCGCGGGGCGAGGCCGTGTTGTCGCCCTCGGTCGCCACCCGGCTGATCGGCCAGGTGCGGGCCCCGTCCGACCCGCTGAGCGCGCGCGAGCTGGAGGTGCTCGCGCTGATCGCCCGGGGCTCCACCAACCGCGAGGCCGCCTCCCGGCTCTTCATCAGCGAGGCCACCGTGAAGACCCACCTGCTGCACATCTACGCCAAGCTCGGCGTCAACGACCGGGCCGCCGCCGTCGCCGTGGCCTTCGAGCGGGGGCTGTTCAACCGGTCTGGATGATCGCCGCCTTCTCCCTGGTGTAGGCCCGGACGGAGTCGTCGCCGTAGCCGCTGTCCTTGGTGCCGCCGAAGGGCAGGCCGGGAGGCATCTGGCGGAAGGTGTTGACCCAGACGGTGCCGGTGTCCAGGTCGCGGATGAACCGGTGGGCGCGGGCCAGGTCACGGGTCCACACCCCGGCGGCGAGGCCGTAGCGGGAGTCGTTGGCGATCGCCAGCGCCTCGTCGTCGGTGTCGAACGGGATCGCCACCGCCACCGGGCCGAAGATCTCCTCCTGGCAGATCCGCAGCGAGTTGTCGGTGGTGGTGTACAGCGTGGGCGCGACCCAGTAGCCGCCGGGCATCGAGGGCACCACCGCGGCGCCGGTCCGGCCGCCGAAGATCAGTTCCGCGCCTTCCTTCTCGGCGATCTGGAGGTAGGAGGCGACCCGTTCGTACTGGCCGGCGGAGACGATCGGGCCCATCGTGGTCGCCAGGTCGAGCGGGTCCGCCAGTCGTATGTGGCCGGCGATGGCGGCGATCCGCTCGATCATCTCGGTCCAGACGGGCCGGTGGATCAGGATGCGCGAGCCGGCGACGCAGACCTGCCCGGCGTTGCCGGTGTAGACCGAGTTGACCGTCACTCCCTGGGAGGCGGATTCCAGATCAGCATCCTCGAAGATGATATTTGGGGATTTGCCGCCTAACTCGAAGGTGAGCGGCTTCAGTGAGTCGGCGCTCGCCCGGGTGATCGCCTGTCCCGTCTGGGTGGACCCGGTCAGACTGACCTTGTCCACTCCGCGGTGCCGTACAAGCGCGTCGCCGACCTCCTCGCCCGTCCCGCTGACGATGCCGAGCACCCCCGGCGGCAGCACCCCGGCCAGCAGTTCGCCCAGCCGCAGCACCGACGCGCACGCCTGCTCGGCCGGCTTGATGATCACAGTGTTCCCCGCCGCCAGCGCGTAGGCGGCCTTGGCCGAGAAGGTGGAGACGGGGGAGTTCCACGGAATGATCCCCACCACCACGCCGTACGGCTCGCGCCTGGTCAGGCCGAGGGTGTCCGGGCCGAGGATCACCGTGTCGCCGGTGACGGCGTCGAGGACCTCGCCCGCGGCGAACTGCCACAGGAAGGTCATGCCGGGCAGGTCGCGCTTCAGGGTGTCGCGCAGGATGCGGCCGTTGTCCCTGGTCTCGATCCGGGCGAGCTCCTCCGCGTGCCCGGCGAAGACCTCGGCGACCTGGCGCAGGTAGCGGGCCCGGCCGAGCGCGGGCATCCCCGACCAGCCGGGCAGGGCCTGCCTGGCGGCGGCCACGGCGGCGTCCGCGTCACGGTCGCCGCAGGCCGGGATGCGGGCCCACACCTCGCCCGTCGCCGGATTGACCGAGTCGAGCGTTCCGCCGTCGGCCGCCGGGACCAGCCGGCCGCCGATCAGGTTGTGGTACTCCTCCATGCCGAGCTCCCGGGGTGCGCACGCCGTACAGGGACCGATGCCAAGCGTACGCTTGCTTGATCCAGAAGTCAGCGGCGGCGGCGGCCGATCGCGAACGCCACGTTGATCGAGACGATCCCGAGCCAGACCAGCAGCAGCATCTCGAAGTCGACCGCCGAGATGCCCATCCCGATGGACCCGAACACGCCGAGGGACAGCGAGACGATCGCCAGCGCCAGCCCCTGGTTGTCGGTCGGCCGCGCACGGGGCTCGCCGCCGCGGGAGGCCGTGGCGAGCCGCTCCTCGACCCGCCGGTCGATCTGCTGGTCGACCTTGTCCAGGAACGACTCGACGATCGCGTCCTCGTAGTCGGGGCCCAGGTCGCGACGGGTCGAAACGGCGGCGCGCAGCTCGTCGTCGAGGGGGCCGGATTTTGTCATGCTTGAGATTTATCGCACTAGCCGGAGGAGGTCCATCGGGGACAACCCTGAGATTCTCAGCGGGCCAGGATGTCGTCCAGGTCGTAGGAGGTCGGGCTTTCGAGTTGTTCGTAGGTGCACGACTCCGGCGTGCGGTCCGGCCGCCAGCGACGGAACTGGGCGGTGTGCCGGAACCGATCGCCCTCCATGTGGTCGTAGGCCACCTCGATCACCAGCTCGGGGCGCAGCGGGATGAACGAGAGATCCTTGCCCGCGCTCCACCGCGACACGTTGCCCGGCCGGCGCTGCGCGGGCTGGTCGGCGGCCTCCGCCATCCAGCCGCCCCACGGATGCTCGGCGAACTCGGTGAGGTACGGCTTGACCTCCTCGACCAGCTCGGCCCTGCGCGCCATCGGGAACGACGCCGCCACCCCCACGTGGTGCAGCCGCCCGCTGTCGTCATGGAGCCCGAGCAGCAGCGAGCCCACCACCGGCCCCGACTTGTGCTCCCGGTAACCCGCCACCACCACGTCGGCGGTGCGCTCGTGCTTGACCTTGAACATCGTCCGCCGGTCCGGCTCGTACGGCAGGTCGCGAGGCTTGACGACGATCCCGTCGAGCCCGGCCCCCTCGAACATCTCGAACCACTCCGAGGCCCGCTCGAAATCGTCGGTGACGGGCGTCAGGCGGATGCTCCCGCCGGGCTCGCCGAACAGCTCCCGCAGCCGCGCCCGCCGCTCGCCGAACGGGGTATCCATCAGATTGTCGTCGCCGTGGGCCAGCAGGTCGAAGGCGATGAACGACGCGGGCGTCTGCTCCGACAACATCTTCACCCGCGAGGCGGCCGGGTGGATGCGCTGCTGCAGGGCGTCGAAGTCGAGCTCCTGACCGCGCCTGAGCACGATCTCCCCGTCGACCACCACCCGGTCGGGCAGCTCGGCGAGGACGGCCTCCACCAGCTCGGGGAAGTAGCGCGTGAACGGCCGCTCGTTGCGGCTGCCCAGATAGACCTCGTCGCCGTCGCGGAAGATGATGCAGCGGAAGCCGTCCCACTTCGGCTCGTACAACAGGGTGCCGTCCTGCGGCGGCATCCCCTTGATCGCCTTGGCCAGCATGGGCGCCACCGGCGGTTCGACGGGCAGCTTCACATTTCCCCCTTGAGATATCTGGTGAAGAGGTACCCGTCCTCTTCCAGAATGTGAACCAGGCGCAGGCCGATCTGCCCGGCCGGGCCGTTGAGGACCCGTGCCGCCCCGCCGCCGACCATCATCGGGCTGATCGTGAGACACAGCTCGTCTATCTGCCCGGCGGCGGCGAGCTGGCCGTTGAGCCGCGGCCCGCCCTCGCACAGGATCCTGGTGAGCCCCCGCTCCCGCAGTGCTCCGACGGCTCGCTCCATGTCGACCCGGTCGTCACCGGCGACGACCACGTCGGCCAGCTCGGCCGCCGCCGCACGCCGATCGGCCGGAGCCGCGTCGCAGGTGATGACGATCGTGCGGGCCCGCGGATCCGCGTCGGTGAACAGCGGGCCGCCCAGATCGAGGTCCAGCCTGCGGGTGACCACGGCGATCGGCGGCGCGGGCGGCCGGTCGGTGCGCAACGGCCGCCACGACTCGCGCGGCCTGGCCGGGCCGTACCCCTCGGTGCGGACCGTCGCGGCCCCCGCGAGCACCACGTCGGCCAGCCCGCGCAGCACCCCGAACACCCGCCGGTCGGCCTTGCTGGACAGCCCGCCGGACAGCCCCTTGAACCAGGTGGCCCCGTCGGCGCTCGCGACCATGTTGACACGCAGCCACGGCTGGTCAGGATAGGCGTAAAGACTGCTGAGCTCGACGTCTTCCGAGGAGTGGGCAGGGTGGATACGGCGCACATCCCTACCCTGTCACAGTCTCGGTCCGCCCTGATTCCCCGGTCTGGATACCCGCTCGCGCGTATGTCGTGGAGCCGGCGGCGAGATGTGCGTAGCGTTGCGGCGGCGCCACGCGATGTGAACGTGGGGATCGGCGAACCTGGGAGGGCTCGTGCGGCTGGCCGCGATCGTGACATGGCTGATCACTGCGACGGTAGGGGTGTATCTCCTGTATCTGTGGCTGTCCGGAGGCGGGCTGCACCAGCAGGCGACCAAGGTCACCAGATTTCCCGCCGCGCTCATCTTCTCCCACCCGGCCCTCGCCGTCGGCGCGCTGGGCTGCTGGGTCGGCTACCTGCTGACCGGGCACCGGGCCGTCGCCTGGGTCGCCTTCGGCGTGCTCGCGGCCTCGGCGGCGCTCGGCTTCACCATGTTCACCAGGTGGCTGGGCGGGGGCCGGCACGCCAGGGGCGCGGAACAGCGCTTCCCCGTCCTGGCCGTCCTGCTGCACGGCTTCGCCGGCGTCACCACGTTCGTGCTGGTGCTGCTCACCGCCGCGGTGGCCTCCGGCCTCTGAACGGGCACGTCGCGGCCGAGGGGTCACTCGCGGGGGCGGCGCGGGATCTGTACGGAGCGGCCTCTGAACGGGCACGTCGCGGCCGAGGGGTCACTCGCGGGGGCGGCGCGGGATCTGTACGGAGCGGCCTCTGAACGGGCACGTCGCGGCCGAGGGGTCACTCGCGGGGGCGGCGCAGGATCTGCACGGAGCGGCCGGTGACCGCGACGAGCGCGTCGGTGGCCCACCGGTCTTCGGGGAAGGGGTCGTCGCGCGGTCCCTCGTCGGCCGTGTCGAGCACGGGCTGCCAGCCCTCGCCGAACTCCGGGCCAGGCAGGGTGAAGGTCAGGTCCTCGTGGTGCGCGTTGATCAGCAGCAGGAAGGAGTCGTCCGCGATCCGCTCGCCCCTGGGGCCCAGCTCCGAGATCGCCTCGCCGTTGAGGAAGACGGCCAGCGACTTGGCGTAGCCGTTGTGCCAGTCGCTCGCCGACATCTCCTCGCCCGCCGGGGTGAACCACACGATGTCGCGCACGCCGTCGTCGTTCTTGCCGCCGTGGAAGAACCGCCGCCGCTGGAAGACCGGATGGTCGCGGCGCAGCCGGGACAGCGTCTGGACGAACCCGAGGAGCTCGGGCTCGGTACGGGGCAGCGACCAGTCGACCCAGGAGATCTCGTTGTCCTGGCAGTAGGCGTTGTTGTTGCCCTGCTGGGTGCGGCCGAACTCGTCGCCCGCGGTCAGCATCGGCACCCCCTGGGAGATGAACAGCGTGGTCAGCAGGTTGCGCCGCTGCCGTCTGCGCAGCGCGACGATCGCCGGGTCCTCGACGGGGCCCTCGGCTCCGCAGTTCCACGAGCGGTTGTCGTCGGTGCCGTCGCGGTTCGCCTCGCCGTTGGCCTTGTTGTGCTTGCGGTTGTAGGAGACCAGGTCGTTGAGGGTGAAACCGTCGTGGCAGGTCACGAAGTTGATCGAGGCGACCGGGCGGCGGCCGGAGGAGGCGTAGAGGTCCTGCGAACCGGTCAGCCGGGTGGCGAACTCGGGCAGCACCGAGCCGTGGCCGCGCCAGAAGTCGCGCACGTTGTCGCGGAACATGCCGTTCCACTCGGTCCACAACGGCGGGAAGTTGCCGACCTGGTAGCCGCCCGGCCCGACGTCCCACGGCTCGGCGATCAGCTTGACCTGGGAGATCACCGGATCCTGCTGGATGAGGTCGAAGAACGCGCTCAGCCGGTCGACGTCGTGCAGCTCGCGGGCGAGGGCGGCGGCCAGGTCGAACCGGAAGCCGTCGACGTGCATCTCCAGCACCCAGTAGCGCAGCGAGTCCATGATGAGCTGGAGCGCGTGCGGCGAGCGCACGTTGAGGGAGTTGCCGCAGCCCGTGTAGTCGAGGTAGTAGCGCTTGTCGCCGTCGTGCAGGCGGTAGTAGGCGTTGTTGTCGATGCCGCGGAAGCCCAGCGTGGGCCCCATGTGGTCGCCCTCGGCGGTGTGGTTGTAGACGACGTCGAGGATGACCTCGATGCCCGCCTCGTGCAGCGCCCTGACCATCGCCTTGAACTCCAGCACCTGCTCGCCGCTCTGCCCGGCGGCGGCGTAGGCGTTGTGCGGCGCGAGGTAGGCGATGGTGTTGTAGCCCCAGTAGTTGGTCAGCCCGCGGGCGACCATCGCGTGCTCGGGCACGAACTGGTGGACCGGCATCAGCTCCACCGCGGTCACCCCGAGGCTGAGCAGGTGGTCGATGATCGCCGGATGCCCCAGCGCCGCGTAGGTGCCGCGCTGCTCCTCCGGCACCGCCGGGTGGCGCATGGTGAGCCCGCGCACGTGCGCCTCGTAGATCACCGTCTTGTGGTACGGCGTGCGGGGCGCCCGGTCGGCGCCCCAGTCGAAGAACGGGTTGATGACGACGTTCTTCGGCATGTACGGCGCGCTGTCGTCGGTGTTGACCTGCGACGGATCGGTGAAGTGGTAGGAGAACAGCGCCTCGTTCCACCGGAGGTCGCCCTCGATCGCCTTGGCGTAGGGGTCGAGCAGCAGTTTGGCGGGGTTGCACCGGTGACCGCGGGCCGGGTTGTAGGGCCCGTGCACGCGGAAGCCGTACCGCTGGCCCGGCATGACGCCGGGCAGGTAGCCGTGCCAGACGTATCCATCGGATTCGGGCAGCTCGACGCGTTCCTCACGCCCGTCGGCCGAGAACAGGCATAGCTCTACCGCCTCGGCGGCCTCGGAGAACACCGAGAAGCTGGTGCCCGCGCCATCCCAGGTGCCACCGAGCGGGTACGACTCTCCGGGCCAGACTTCGCGCATGTAGCCCCATTGTCCTCTTGTCTCGCCGCTTCGCGCAGCCGGTACGAACTCTTACCGTCCGGATGCCCGCCCTCCGGCTCAGAGGGCGGGCATCTCGGACGATCAGCCGAGCAGTTCGGCCTTCAACGTGATGGTGGTACCGGTGAGCGCCTTGCTCACCGGGCAGTTGGCCTTGGCCGTCTCCGCGGCGGTCTGGAACTGCTCCGCCGTGATGCCGGGCACATGGGCCTTGACCGACAGGACGATCCCCGTGATGCCCTCGCCGGGCTGGAACGTCACGTCCGCGCTGGTCTCCACGGACTGCGGCGGCGTGCCGGCCCCGGCCAGCCCGTGCGACAGCGCCATCGAGAAGCACGTCGAGTGCGCCGCGGCGATGAGCTCCTCGGGCGAGGTCTTGCCGTTGGCCTGCTCCGACCTGGAAGGCCAGGAGACGTCGAACGTACCGATCCCCGACGAGTCGAGCGAGACCGTGCCGGAACCGTCGAGCAGCGCGCCCTTCCACTGGGTCGTCGCCGTGCGAACCGTTGCCATGTGTGTTCTCCCTTCGTTCGGAACCGAGCCTAGGGGGCCCGCGGAGTCACGCCGTCGCCGCCCGGGCGATGAGCGTGTCGAGGTCGAGCCCCGAGGGCAGGGTGCCGAACGCGCGGCCCCCCTCGCCGGTCAGCCGGGAGGCGCAGAAGGCGTCCGCGACCGCCGCGGGCGCCAGCCGTACGAGCAGGGAGCCCTGCAGGACCAGGGCCATGTCCTCGGCCACCCGCCGGGCGCGGCCCTCCAGGTCGTCGAGGTCGCTCAGCGACTTGCGCAGCCGGTCGGCGGCGTCGTCGAGCCGCCGGTCGGCGCCGGCCGCCTGGGCGACCTCGGCGAAGAACGCCTCCAGCGCGTCGGGCTCACGCGACAGCACGCGCAGCACGTCGAGCGCGGCGACGTTGCCCGAGCCCTCCCAGATGCCGTTGAGCGGCGACTCCCGGAACAGCCGCGGCATCTGCGACTCCTCGACGTAGCCGTTGCCGCCCAGGCACTCCAGCGCCTCCGCCGCGTGCATGGGCGCGCGTTTGCACACCCAGTACTTGCTCACCGCGAGGGCCGTACGGCGCAGCGCGGACTCGGCCCGGTCGCCGCGCAGCGCCTTGTCGGCGGCGCCCGCCAGGCGGAGCATCAGCGTGGTCGCCGCCTCGGACTCCAGGGCCAGGTCGGCCAGCACGTTGCGCATCAGCGGCTGGTCGGCGAGCCGTTTCCCGAAGGCGGCCCGGTGCTTCGTGTGGTGCAGCGCCTGGGTCAGCCCGGCGCGCATGCCCGCCGCCGAGCCGACCACGCAGTCGAGCCTGGTCATGTTCACCATCTCCAGGATGGTGCGCAGTCCCCTGCCCTCCTCGCCGACCAGCCAGGCGACGGCCCCGTCGTACTCCACCTCGGCGGAGGCGTTCGACCGGTTGCCCAGCTTGTCCTTCAGCCGGATCAGCCGCATCGCGTTGCGGGTGCCGTCGGGCAGCACCCGGGGGAGCAGGAAGCAGGACAACCCCTTGCCCGTCTTGGCCAGAACCAGGAACAGGTCGCACATCGGGGCGGAGTTAAACCATTTGTGGCCGGTCAGGGCGTAGGCGCCGGAGCCGAGCGGCTCGGCCGTCGTGGTGTTGGCGCGGACGTCGGAGCCGCCCTGCTTCTCGGTCATCGCCATGCCCGCCAGCAGTCCCCGCTTGCCCGCGGGGGCCCGCAGCCCGAAGTCGTAGCTGCGCGAGGCCAGCAGCGGCTCCCACTCGGCGGCGAGCGCAGGGGAGTGGCGCAGCGCCGCGATCGAGGCGTACGTCATCGAGATGGGGCACCCGTGACCGGCCTCGACCTGCGACCACACGTAGAACTTGGCCGCCCTGGCGACGTGCGCGCCCGGCCGGGCGGCGGTCCACGGCGAGGCGTGCAGGCCGTTCTCCACGGCCACCGTCATCAGCTCGTGCCAGGCGGGATGGAACTCCACCTCGTCGATCCGGTGGCCGTACCTGTCGTGGGTCCGCAGGACGGGCGGATTGTCGTTGGCCAGACGTCCCCACTCCTGAGCCTGCTCCGACCCGGCCAGCCTGCCGAGCCGATGGAGCTCGCCGATCGCCCAGTCGGCGCCCTCGCGGCGGACACCCGCCAGCAGCGGGGCGTCGGCGGACACGTCGTGGCCGGTCAGCGGGTGGGCCTGGTTGAAGACGTCGTGGGTCACGGTGGGGCCTCCTGGTACGGGTGCCTGCTGGACCCCTCCTTTATCTCATTTATGGTGTTACGCCGAGTTTCTTGGCCGCTTCGGTCGCGAGATCGCGCGCGTACTCGTCGTCGCTCTCCGCCAGCACCCGCCGCACTCCGGCCTCCGCCCGCGCGTCACCCCGATCCGCCAGCCCGCGTACGGCCTCCGCCACGGTCGTCAGGCTGGGATCGTCGAGCCGGGCCAGCAACGCCCCGGTGACCAGCTCGTCGTTCCGCTCCAGACCGGCCACCCCGAGGGTCGCCCAGTCGCGCACCTCCGCGTCCGGGTCCTCCGTCATGGCGATGAGCAGGGCGACGCCCTCCTCGTGGTCCGGCGGCAGGACGGCGGCCAGCGTGACCGGGTCGGCGGGGGTCGGGGTCCTGCCGGGGCGGCCGATGACGTCGAGCACCTCGGGCAGCGCGCTGCGGTCGCGCAGGCGGCCGAGGGCGGCGAGCACCGAGTCGAGCACCGCCTCCGTGCCCTCCGTGGTGGCCATCCGCCGCAGCTGCGGCACGGCACGCTCCCTGACGTCGTCAGGGGCGTCCTCCGCCTCCGCGAGGCGGCCCAGCACGTCGGCGCCGAACTCCCGCTCACGGGGGTCCTCAGCCGTGCACAGGCGGAGCGCGGCCTCCAGGGTCTCCTCGTCGGCCCGCGCGCCGAGCGCCTCGGCCACGACCCACCAGGTCTCATGGTCCTCGTCGGCGTCGCGGTGCGCGACCGCCCGCCTGACCATGTCCTCGGCCGCCACGTAGGTGTCCTCGGCGCTCTCCAGGAGGGTGGCGACCGCCGCGTGGCCGCGCTGAGCCTGGATCTCCGCGCCCGGCGAGCCGTCCTCGCCCAGCGCCGTCACGCTGACCAGCTCGGTCCCGTCGGCGGCGTAGGCCCGCGCCACCGCGTAGCGCGTGCCCTCGGGCATCTCGCCTTCGAACTGTTCGAGCAGCGCGCTCTCCAGGTGTACACCCAGCCAGTCCTCGGCGATGGACAGCGCCGTGTCGCCGTCCCCGTCGGGGAGCGAGGCGTCGGCCCCGTGGGCGAGCAGCGCGCGCACCACGCCGAGCGCCCCGCGCCTCGCGGCGAGCGTGAGGGCCGTGTCGCCCTGCTCCTTGGCGCCGTCGGGGTCGGCGCCCGCGGTCAGCAGCGCCTCGGCGCAGTCGCCATAACCGTTCGTCGCCGCCCAGAGCAGGGCGGTCCAGCCGCCGGTCTCCCGGGCGTCCGGCTCGGCGCCGGCCGCCAGCAGCAGGTCGATCACCTCGGGGTGGCCCCAGGCCGCCGCCGCGCACAGCGGGAGTCCTTCGTCGTCGCCGCCGTCGCTGAGCCGGTTGGCGTCGGCGCCGTGGTCGAGCAGCACCTTCACGATCTCCGCCCGCCCGCTCACCGCGGCCCGGTAGAGCGCGCTGGTCGTGCCCGCCTCCTGCGGGTCGGCGGCCGTGCCGTCCTTGAGCGCGCCGCGCACCCGCTCCACGTCGTTCCCGATCACCGCGTCCAGCAGTTCCTCGTACATAGGCCGAGCATAGTGCGGGTACCGGGCTGCTCACGGCCTCGTCGCGACCGCTCCGCGCCCCGGCCGCGGCGACCGCCTGCCGTACCTGCGCCGGGCGCCCGGCATTCTCGGCCCGCGTGGGACCGGCTCCTTAGACGTACGAGGTTCCTCCTTTCGGAGGACGGTGGACCCTGCCGGGGCCGTCTAGATTGGAAGGCGTGAACGAGCCGGGTGGAATGCGCGCGTCAGACGCCGAGCGGGACGCCGTCGTCGAGAGGCTGAAGACCGCCTCCGTCGAGGGCCGTCTGACCCTGGGCGAGCTGACCGAACGCACCGAGGCCGCCTATCTGGCGACCACCCACGCCGAGCTGGCCGTGATCACCTCCGACCTGCCCGCGAGCGGCTCGGCCCCGATGTCCGTCCCCGCACCGGCGCCCGCTCCCGCCCACGGCGCCCGGCGCTGGTTCGTCGCGGTGCTGGGCGACTCCAAGCGGCGCGGCAAGTGGCGCGTCGACCAGCAGCTCGGCGCGATCGCGGTGATGGGCGACGTGCTGCTCGACCTGCGCCAGGCCGAGGTCCGCACCAACGGGATCGACATCGTGGCGACCGCCGTGATGGGCGACGTGAAGATCATCGTTCCCGACGGCGTCGACGTCGACCTCGACGGCATCGCGATCATGGGCGACAAGAAGATCGAGGTCGCCGAGGCTCCCGCCGGGATGAACGTCCCGGTGATCCGGGTCAAGGCGTACGCCGTGATGGGCGATGTAAAGATCGTCGGTGACTCCTACGCCGGTCCCCTGCAACGCGGCTGGGCCGCCTGGCGCGACCAGTGGCACGAGCTCCGCCGCGACCTCCTCGGCCACCCGCTTCCGCCGAGCCACGGCCACCCGAACCCGCCCGGCCACGGCCACCGGCTCCCGCCGAGCCACGGCCACCCGAACCCGCCGCACCCGCCCGCCCCGCCGCACTGGTGACGGGAGGCGGACCTTCGCGATCCACCCCCCGCGTCCGCATCTCGTCGTAGCCGGCGCCGGTCAGCGCGCGTTGCCGTCCGGAGCCTTGCCGAGGCATCCGCGGATCTGGTCGGCCAGGACCTTGGTCATCTCGGCGGCCAGTCGTGTGGAGGTCGCGTCCCGCCCGGTGGTTCCGGCTATCAGCGTCTGCTGGATCCGCCGGTGGCCGGTGTGGCCGAAGGCGCTCGGCCGCGTGGTCAGCAGATGGGACAGCACCGACCGATCCCAGCCCGCGGGCGTGTGGTCCAGCAAGGCGTGGGCGGCGTGCCTGTTGAACCGGGTCGTGTGCAGCAGATCGTCGACGACCGTGTGGGCGTCGGCGGCCGTGCGGCCCAGCAGGCCGCCGAGACCCAGCGCTCCCGCCAGGTCGAACATGGGCACCTTCGAGAGGCCGATGATCTCGCTCGCCGGCCATCCGTCCGCGTACCGCTGCTTCTCGTGCACGATCACGTCACGGCCGACGATCTCCGCGAACCGCTCGGAGAACGGCGGCCGGCCGTTGTGCGCCCGCCAGAGCAACGCCTGGGCTTGGTATCCCGTGTAGCTGACGTCGCCGGCGGTGTGTTCCGCCCGGCCCTCGTCGGCGAGGGCCCGCAGAAAACCGTCGCCCGCGTAGGCGGGATTCCTGGGATCGGTGCCGCGGGCCAGCGCCGTGCTCAGCAAGGTCAGGGCCTGCCTCCCCTGCGTGGCGAGGTGGTTCACCGACGCGAGATCGCCGTTTTCGCGAGCCTCGACGAGCTGCGCCCCCAGCGAGCCGGGTAGTTCGGTGACGCCCTTGGCTCCCAGCCTGCCGAGAAACGCCTTGACGAAGTCCGCGTTTCCGGCATCTCGCGCGTACTTCTGGAGTTCGGCGAGGGCTCTGGCGTCGCCGCCCGCGGCCAGCAGAGCGGCGTCGGCGGCGAGCAGACCGCAGGCGGACTCCAGGCCGTCGGGCATCGCCACGAAGGACCCGGCGGCCGTGGAGAAGCCGAAGGTCGACCTCTGGTGTTCCATCTCGCGGAGCAGGGTCTGGCGGCGTCGCAGGTCACCGGCCTGCTTGCCGACCCGCTGGGCGAGTTCGCGGATGCGGAGCGCGGGAGAGGTGTCCAGCCCGGCGCGGTAGAGCTCGCCGTACAGGGCCTTCGCCAGTTGGTCGATCCGGCAGGCGGCATGGGTGTGTTTGCCGGTCATCGCATCGAAATCGGGCTGCTTTACTCCCGTGAAACCACGCCGGCTCATGATTTGTCCGGCAATGACGCCAGTTTCGCCTTCGCGCTGTGCACCGCCTTGGCGAGCATGTCGCGCAGTTCCCGCTGATCGGCGTGGACGTCGGCGCCGAACCGCGTACCCGCGGGGCCGACCCACGCGTCACCCGCTATCAGCCGGCAGGAGGGATCGAGCGCCCACCAGTGCTCGTCCGACAGTCGTTGAACCCGCTCCACCACTGCCCGCATCGCCTCGCGATCGAGGTCGGCCACAACGATCCCCTCGTATGGCTCGCCGTACAACAACAGACCAGGAGGCGACATCCCCAATAAACATTTCTCGAAAACATCAATTTCAAACGCGGCGGAACGCTGCGAAATAACGTCCGATATCCATTTCAGATGTGGCTGGTGGCTGAAAAGGATGCCTGTCTGGAATATCAGGCTTCACAGTGAATGGGCGCGGGCGGTCGCGTTCCCGGAGACGATCGAAGGGATCGTGCCCGCCCGCGCCCTGCCGGGATCAGGCCACGTCGGTCAGGATCGTCTGGATCGGGCGGGCGGCGACTTCGTCACCGGGGCGGGAGAGATACACGTTCACGTGATACTCGCCCGCGGACTCCTTGCCGAGCGGGTCAAGGCCCTGTTCGGCCAGCGCCCGCATGGCGTAGTCGCGTTCCTCGGGGCCGGCGAAGCGGCGCTGCGGGAAGGTGTGCTCCTCCAGCTGCTCGGTCACCAGCCCGTGCCGGGCCAGGGACTCGGCCACGGGTTCGTAGCTGACGGTCCGCAGGCACAGGGCGGCGAACCACGGCCGCCGTTCGGGGGATGTGCAGTCGAGCAGGCGGTCGATCGACTGGTCGGTGATGTACCCGATGCCGCCGGTGACCGTGATCAGATCGGCCTCGCCGACGGCGTCGGCCAACTCCGATGAGGGTTTGTCCCGTTCCATGTCCTCCACGGCCCCGCCGTCCAGCAGGCCGACCTCCAGGGCGTACTCGATGGCGGAGGCGGCGGTGTCCACCCCGATGACGCGTGGCGCGTCGGCGCGGCGGCGGTCCGCGTAGAAGGCGCGGTCCGCGTCGGTCAGTTCGTCGGTCGCCAGGCCGGCGATCTGGTCGGAACCGTAGCGGTCGTAGAGGTTCTCAAGCGTGAGGTCGTGCTTCAGCAGCGCGGCGTTCACGCCGTAGGAGCAACACAGGTCCACGATGGTGGGCCGGTCGACGTCGAGGGCGTCGAGCACCTTGCGGAACACGCGCTGACCGTGATGGGGAGCGGCGTAGTCGAGGGCCCCCAGGCCGTTGTAGTAGTCGCGAGGATCTGGGCGATCATAGATGGCGTTGAAGTCGGCTTTCTCAATCTTCACGTCAAGACTTTGATCGTGAACTCGCACGTCTGCCTTCCGTCGTACGGCGGGGCACGCCGGCCCCCTTGCAGGATGTGTCCTATTTCTCCCTCTAACGTTAACACTGCGCTGCAAGTGGCAATTTGACTAATTTGGGTGATTGAGTGGGACTGGCGAACCCACTATGATCGCGTACGCCCCCGAGTCGTCGACGATGCGCCACTGCTGAGAGGACGCCCAGGTCAGGCCGTCGCGGAACGCTCTTCCTGATGGACGGCCCGCGCATGGCGGTCCAGGATCACGGTGGCGAGTTCCGGCGCGGGGCCGAGGACCTCGGCGACCACGGACGCGCCGGCGGCCAGGGTGTCCCGGCGGATCTTGTCGGCGAAGTGACCGGGAGCCAGCAGGTAAGGGGCGACGACGATGCGCGGGGCGCCCGCGCGGGCCAGCCGCCGGACCTCCGCAGCCGGCGTCGGGGACGCGGCCGACGCGTAGGCGGCGGTCACCGACCACCACCGGCGGTCGCGGGCCCACTGCCTGGCCACCCCGGCGACGACCGCGTTGGCCCGGCGGTCGCTGGAGCCGGCGGAGACCAGGACGACGGCGGTGTCCGGATCGCCGACGGTGACGCCCGCCTCGGTCAGGCGCCGCTCCATGGCGGTGGTCAGCAGCGGGTCCGGGCCCAGGGTGGTGCCGCGGTGCAGGAGCTGTCTGGGGGCGCGGGCGGCGGCCTCGCGGAGCACGCCCGGGATGTCGACCCGGCTGTGGTACGCCTCGGTGAGCAGCAGCGGCAGGACCACGGCCTCGGGAAGGCCGCGCAGGGCCCCGGTGAGGGTGGGCGGGGCGTGGTCGAGGAAGGCCGTCCGCACGTCGAGGTCCGGGCGAGCCTGCCGTACGAGGTCGAGGAGCGCCTCGACCGTCGCGGCGGCCCGCGGGTCGCGGGACCCGTGTGCCACCGCGATCAGCGGGACGTCTGCTGCGTGCATGTGACCTCGATCTGGTTCTGGCGTGTGGTGGCCGACCCGGGTGTCACACGGGTCGGGTCCGGACGTCGGTGGGTGAGCCGCGCGCGACCCGGGGATGGCTGGGTCGCGCGTGGCTGGGGGACGTTCGCGGGCGGCGTCAGACGTGGATGCCGCACTCCGTCTTGCCCATGCCGGACCAGCGGCCGCTGCGGGGGTCCTCGCCGTCCATGACCTGGCGGGTGCAGGGGGCGCAGCCGATGGAGGGGTAGTTGTCGTAGTGCAGGGGGTTGATGAGGACGCCGTTGTCGGCGATGTAGTTGTCGACGTCCTCCTGGGTCCAGCGGGCGATGGGGTTGACCTTGACCATCTGGCGCTTGGTGTCCCACTCGACGACCTTGATGTTCGCGCGGGTGGTCGCCTCGTCCCTGCGGATGCCCGACACCCAGGCGATGTAGGGCTCCAGCGCGCGGTTCAGCGGCTCGACCTTGCGCAGGTAGCAGCACAGGTCGGGGTTGCGGCCGAAGAGCCGGGGACCGAGGTCACGGTCCTGCTCGGCCACGGTCCGCGACGACTCCACGTTGATCAGGTTGACGTCGTACACCTGCTGTACGGCGTCGCGGGTGCCGATCGTCTCGGCGAAGTGGTAGCCGGTGTCGATGAACAGCACGTCGACACCGGGCTTGACCCTGCTGACCAGGTCGATCAGCAGGGCGTCGCTCATCGAGGAGGTCAGGCACAGCCGGTTGCCGAAGGTCGCCGCCGCCCACCGGATGATCTCCCTGGCGGAGGCGTCCTCCAGGAACTCGGCGGCGGACTCGACGATTTCCTGCAGGTCCAGGGCACTACGCCGCTGCTGTTGTGCCTCGATCTCTATGTCCACCAATGTCATGACGAACGCACCCCAATTCCGAGAAACTTCAGCTTGAACGCGCGGACGCAGGAGCGGCAGTACCAGCCACCGTCACCCTCGTACGGCTCCAGGTCCTCTTCGCCGCAGTAGGGGCAGTGGAAGGGCACCGCCCTGGCCGTGGTCACTTGAGATCCGGTTCTTCGGCGCGCTGGACCCACTCGGCGAAGGTCTCGCCTTCCTTCTTCTGCGCCTGGAAGTTGCTCGCGACCCGCACGACGTAGTCGGGCAGCTCGGCGGCGGTGGTCTTCAGGCCGCGCACCTTACGGCCGAAGCCGGGGTTGACGCCGACGGAGCCGCCGAGGTGGATCTGGTAGCCCTCGACCTGGTTGCCCTCGCCGTCGATCACGAGCTGGCCCTTCAGGCCGATGTCGGCGACCTGGATGCGGGCGCAGGAGTTGGGGCAGCCGTTGACGTTGATGGTCAGCGGGTCGGTGAAGTCGGGCAGCCGCTGCTCCAGCTCGTCGATCAGCCTGGAGGCGGCGTCCTTGGTCTCGACGATGGCCAGCTTGCAGTACTCGATGCCGGTGCAGGCCATCGTCTGGCGGCGGAAGGTGGAGGGGTTGACCTGGAGGTCGTGCGCCTCCAGGTCGGCCACGATCGCGTCGACCCGCTCGGGGGCGATGTCCAGGATGACCATCTTCTGCTCGACCGTGGTGTGCACCCGGCCGGAACCGTGCCGCTCGGCGATGTCGGCGATCCGGTGCAGCTGGTCGCCGCTCAGCCGGCCGACCTTGGGCGCGAAGCCGACGTAGAAGTTGCCGTCCTTCTGCGGGTAGACGCCGACGTGGTCGCGCCGGCCGCCGCGCGGCAGCTCGGGGGAGGGGCCGTCGGCCAGCGTGTAGCCGAGGTACTCCTTCTCCAGGACGTCGCGGAACTTCTCCGGGCCCCAGTCGTTGACGAGGAACTTGATCCGGGCGCGGTGCCGGAGCCGCCGGTACCCGTAATCACGAAATATCCCGCAAACTCCGGCCCAGACCTCGTGCACCTGCTCCGGCTGGACGAACGTGCCCAGCCGCTTGGCGAGCATCGGGTTGGTGGACAGCCCGCCGCCCACCCAGAGATCGAACCCCTTGGTGCCGTCGGCCAGCTCCACGCCCACGAAGGCGATGTCGTTGATCTCGTGGACCGTGCAGTGCGCCGGGCAGCCGCTGATCGCCGTCTTGAACTTGCGCGGCAGGTTGGAGAAGGCCGGGTCGCCGATGTAGCGGTCGAGGACCTCCTCGATCTGCGGCGTGCCGTCGACCACCTCGTCCTTGTCGATCCCGGCGAGCGGACAGCCGAGGATCACCCGGGGCGTGTCGCCGCAGGCCTCCATGGTGGACAGGCCCACGGCCTCCAGCCGCTTCCAGATGTCGGGGACCGACTCGACCTCGATCCAGTGCAACTGGATGTTCTGCCGGTCGGTGACGTCGGCGGTGCCCCTGCCGTAGTCGTTGGAGATGTCGGCGATGGCCCGGAGCTGCGCCAGGCTGAGCCGGCCGCCGTCGATCCGCACCCGGAGCATGAAGTAGCGGTCGTCGAGCTCCTCCGGCTCCAGGATGGCGGTCTTGCCGCCGTCGATGCCGGGCTTGCGCTGGGTGTAGAGCCCGAACCAGCGGAACCGGCCGCGCAGGTCGGCGGGGTCGATGGAGTCGAACCCCTGCTTGGAGTAGATGTCGATGATCCGCTGGCGGACGTTGAGCCCGTCGTCGTTCTTCTTGTTCTCTTCGTTCTTGTTGAGCGGTTCGCGATAGCCGAGGGCCCACTGGCCTTCGCCACGCGGGCGCTTGTGGTGGCGATTCGCCGGCTTGGCCGGGGTGGTCATAGCGCGTCCTTTGCGTCAGCTGAGTGCGGGTAGCACGTGGGGCGCGGACGCGCGGGTCACAGGATCGTCTCCCGCCTCATCGTCGAGTGCGGGGCCATCTCACAGAAGAGACGCCTGTTGAACCACGCGCCCAAAGAGAGAACAGGGCGATGGTCAGCGGGCGTCGATACAGATCGCGCTGCGGACGCGCAGGAAGTCGACGTGGCGTCGCACGACGAGAAGCGGATCCGCTGGCATGTCCAAACCATACCTCGTGCGTCCGCGATGTCCAATGTCGGGTCCACAGTGTGGGACGGGTCACCCCTGCCTGAGCCAGTCGAGGGGCGTCTCGGAGGGCTGTTCGCCCTGCTGGTGCTGGCAGTCGCACCAGGAACCGCCGCGGCATTCCTCGTGCAGTCTCTCCTTGCACTTCTCACAGATCACGTCTCCATTATTTCCTCCAGAACAACGCTCGGTTACGCTGAGGCCCATGGCCGTCTCGATGCCCGCCCTCATCGCCGACCTGCGCGCCGAGACGGCCGAGCTGGAGACCGTGCTCTCCGCCCTGCGCGCCGGCGACTGGGAGCGGCCGACACCCGCCGAGGGATGGTCGGTCCGCGACCAGATCGGCCACCTGGCCTGGTTCGACGACGCCGCGACCACCGCCGCGACCGACCCCGACGGGTTCCGGGCCGTGCTGCCCGCCCTGCTGTCCCGCGGCGACGCGGCGGTCGACGAGATCGCCGTGGCCGCGCGCAGCCTGACGGCCGGGCAGGTCCACGCGTGGTTCCGTACGGCCCGCGCGCGCAGCCTGACCGCCTTCGAGGGGCTCGACGCCAGGACCCGGCTCCCGTGGTACGGCCCGGACATGTCGGCCGCCTCCTTCGTCACGGCCCGGCTGATGGAGACCTGGGCGCACGGCCAGGACGTCGCCGACGCCGTCGGCGTGCGCCGCGCCCCCACGGTCCGCCTGCGCCACATCGCGACGCTCGGCGTGCGCGCCCTGCCGTACGGCTTCGCGATGCGGGCGATGGACGTGCCGGCGGAGCCCGTGCGGGTGGAGTTGACGCTGCCCGACGGCTCGCCGTGGACGGCGGGGCCACCGGGGGCGCCCGACACGGTGCGCGGGCCGGTGCTCGACTTCTGTCTGGTGGTCACGCAGCGAAGGCACCTCGCCGACACCGCGCTGGCCGTCACGGGGCCCGCCGCGCACGCCTGGATGGCGGTGGCGCAGGCGTACGCAGGGCCGCCGGGCAACGGGCGTTCCCCCTCCGCCCCCATCTGAGGGCGGGGAAGGGCAGACTTGAGGTGTGCGCACACTACTGAACGTGATCTGGCTGGTCTTCGCCGGAGTCTGGCTGGCACTGGGCTATCTGGTGGCCGGAGTCATCTGCTGCATTCTGATCATCACCATCCCGTTCGGCATCGCCTCGTTCAGGATCGCGGCCTACGCCCTCTGGCCGTTCGGCAGGACCGTGGAGCGCGATCCCGGGGCGGGCTGCCTGACCACGGTGGGAAACGTGATCTGGGTGGTGGTGGCGGGGATCTGGCTGGCGATCGGGCACGTGATCACCTCGATCCCGCTGTTCATCTCGATCATCGGCATCCCGCTCGGACTGGCCAACCTCAAGATGATCCCGATCTCCCTGCTGCCGCTCGGCGCCCGGATCGTGGACGTCGACGACACCGGCCACCTGGGCCGTTGACCGTTAGCCGGGTCGCCCGCCGGGTAGGGGACCCGAGATCCGATCGTTGCGGGTGGGGCGTCCAGCCGAGCCCGTCCTGCGAATACCGTTGGGTGCCATGACCTCCACCGATGCGCCGCCGCGGCGCGGGCGCTTGAAGAAGCGCCCGCTCCTGTCGAGCTTCGCGCCGGTCGTCAGACGGGCCGCCGTCCGGGCGCGGGCCCTGCTCCGGCGGGTGCGCGGCACCCATGCCTGGGCCGTGGTGCGGGCCACCACGCTGGCCGGTGTGGCCTACCGGGTCACCGGCCTGGCGGGGGAGGCGGCGTTCTTCGCCCTGTTGTCGCTGCCGCCGTTCGTGCTCGGGCTGATCGGCATCCTGGCGCATCTCAGCACCTTCCTCGGCCCGGCGACGGTCGTCGAGGTCCGCAGCTGGGTCGACGAGCAGGCTCACCTGTTGTTCACCGACAACGCAGTCGAAAGCGTGGTCAATCCGCTCATCGACGACGTCCTGCGCGGCGGGCAGGTGCCGCTCATCTCGCTGGGCTTCCTGCTGTCCCTCTGGTCGGGGTCGCGCGCCCTGTTCGTCTACGTGGACCTGATCTCCGTCGCCTACGGCCTCGGCGAGGAGCGCGGCATCATCCGCACGCGCATCATGTCCTTCGGGCTCTACCTGGTGGCCCTGCTGATCGCGCTGATCGTGATGCCCATCCTGGTGATCGGCCCCACCCTGCTGTCGGACGCGCTGCCCGCGCCGTACGGGCTCGTGGTCGACATGCTCTACTGGCCGGTGATGGTCATCGGCACGGTGCTCTTCCTCACCGCGCTCTACCACGTGAGCGTCCCGGTGCGCACCCGGTGGTGGCGGGAGTTGCCCGGGGCGGTGCTCGCCCTGGTCATCTGGATCCTGTGCGCCGCGGTCCTGCGCGCCGTGCTGGCCGCCTGGTTCACCCCGCTCTCCGTGTACGGCTCGCTGGCCGCGCCCATCGCGGTGCTGCTCTGGCTCTACATCACCGCGCTCGCCGTGCTGATCGGCGCCACCCTCAACGCCGAGGTCGACCGCCTGTGGCCGGTGGACGGGCCGAGCGGGAAGAGCCGCAGGCAGGCTCTGGAGCAAGGGTAGGAGGGGGGCGGTCCGCGTCCGCTATCGTCTGATGAGTCGCGACTGGCGCATCAAGGTGGGGCCTACCACCGGGGAGCGGAAGGGCGGAGGCCGGGCGCCTGGGTCTTCGCGAGACGTCCAACTCAAGGAGGAGCGATGAGTCTCGCCCACGTGGATCCGGAGATCGCCGAGCTCATCAAGGCGGAGGAGCGGCGTCAGGCCGACACCGTCAAGTTGATCCCGTCGGAGAACTACGTCTCCAGGGCCGTCCTGGAGGCGACGGGCACCGTCCTGACGAACAAGTACTCAGAGGGCTACGCAGGCAAGCGTTACTACGAGGGCCAGCAGGTCATCGACCAGATCGAGAGCATCGCGATCGACCGGGCGAAGTCGCTGTTCGGCGTGAACCACGCCAACGTGCAGCCGTACTCGGGCTCGCCCGCCAACCTCGCGATCTACCTCGCCTTCCTGCAGCCGGGCGACACGGTCATGGGGATGGGCCTGCCGTTCGGCGGCCACCTGACGCACGGCTGGTCGGTCTCGGCCACCGGCAAGTGGTTCACCCCGGTCCGGTACGGCGTGCGCGAGGACACCGGCCGCATCGACATGGACGAGGTGCGCGCCCTCGCCCTGGAGCACCGGCCCAAGCTGATCTTCTGCGGCGGCACCGCGATCCCGCGCGAGATCGACTTCCCGGCCTTCGCCTCGATCGCCAGGGAGGTCGGCGCGGTGCTCGCGGCCGACATCGCGCACATCGCGGGCCTGATCGCGGGCGGCGCCCACCCGTCGCCCGTGGGGCACGCCGACGTCATCTCCACCACCACGCACAAGACGCTGCGGGGCCCCCGCGGCGCCATGCTGATGGCCACCTCCGACGAGCACGCCACCGCGCTCAACAAGGCGGTCTTCCCCGGCCTCCAGGGCGGCCCGCACAACCACACCACCGCGGCCATCGCGGTGGCGCTCAAGGAGGCCTCCACACCTGAGTTCTCGGTCTACGCCCACCAGGTGGTCGCCAACTCCCGGGCGCTGGCCGAGGAGCTGCTGGCCCGCGGGTTCGACCTGGTCTCCGGCGGCACCGACAACCATCTGATCCTGATCGACCTGACCTCCAAGGGCGTCGCCGGCAAGCCCGCCGCCAAGGCCCTTGACCGTGCCGGTCTGGAGACGAACTACAACACGGTCCCGTTCGACCCGCGCAAGCCGTTCGACCCCTCGGGCATCCGCATCGGCACCCCGTCGGTGACCTCGCGCGGCATGGGCGAGGCCGAGATGCGGCAGATCGGCGCCTGGATGGACGAGGTCGTCACCGCCGTGGCGAAGGACGACGCGGAAGACGTCATCGCCCGCGTGCACGGCGAGCTCAGCGAGCTGACCGCCAGGTTCCCCGCCCCGGGCCTGGCCTGACGAAGGACGGCGCCCGAGGTTTCCCGCCCCGGGCCCGGCCTGACGAAACGACGGCGCCCGCCGCGCGAAGGAAGTCCTTCGCGTGGCGGGCGCCGTCGTCTGCCGGCGGGTCACCAGCCGCCGTGGGCGCCCCGGAGCTGGCCGCGCACCGCGCCGCCGGGGAACTCTCCGGTGTGCAGGTTGCTGTACCAGTTCTTCGGGTTGGCCTTGATCCCCTTGCCGATGGCACGCTTCACCGGCGCGACGCCGGCGACGCCGCTGATCGACTTGGGCAGGCCGTTCGCGTCGGCGAAGAAGTCGACCACGACAGGGCCGTTCTTGCCCTTCTTGCCCCGGTGGATGTGCCCGTTGGTGGGCGCTCCGATCCTGTCCCAGATGGTCGCGTAGTAGAGCTTGCCGCCGCTGACCCGGAAGAGCCACTCGGCCCGGCCGTCGCGGTCGCCGACCTTCTGCCCGGGAGCCGGCACCTCCTGCCTGCCGTTCGCGTCGGATTTGATCGACGCCTTCACCCCGGCGGCCAGCACCGAGGAGAGGTGCACGGGACGGATCCGGTGCAGCTGGGCGCGTACGGCGCCGCCGGGGAACTCGCCGGTGTGCAGGTTGGCGTACCAGTTCTTCGGGTTCTTCCTGATGCCGGCCAGCAGCCCGGAGTCGCCGACCTTGACGGTGCCGGTCACGGCGCGGAGCCCGCCCGGCAGGGCCTCACCGAAGAAGCCGATCTTGACGTCGCCGTTCCTGCCCGCCTTGCCCTGGTGGATGTGGAACGCGGTGGGGGCGGCGACGCCGTCCCACCTGATGGCGTAGGACATCTTGTTCCCGTGGATGCGGAACACGCCGACGGCCTCGCCGTTCCGGTCGCCGACCGCCGGGCCGCCATCGGTCGGGACCTCGTTCTCGCCGAGGAGCGTCGCGGCGAAGTAGACGTCGGCGGCTGTCGTCGTGTCGGCGTGGGCGGTGGCCGGGCCCAGGGAGGCCGCGATCAGACCGGCGGCGACGGCCACGCCGGGGACGGTGAGGATGCGCTTGGACATGATCAAACCTCTCGGTGACTGGCTGGGTGGTGCGTTGCCATCACGTTGTACGAAGCGCCGTGCGTGCCAGGTTCAACCCCTGAATACGTAAAAATGCATACTCGTTTATGGCCGTGAAAAAGCCCTTCCGGCGAACGGAAGGGCTAATGTTCAAAGTTTCAGAGATCGATGGTCAGCAGAGTCGAGCCGGTCGTCGTCGTCACTTCGAAGCGGTCGATCTCGCCCGGCCGGAGCGCACTCCCACCGTGCACGTAAAGGGCGCCGGGGGAGCCGGTGGTCCCGTATCCCTCGTCGGGCACCGCCCATCCGGTGACGACCCGCCTGTCTCCGGACCGCGACACGGCGATCAGCTCGCACTCAAGGGGGCCCCTGATCCCCTTGAGTTCGAGCGCGGCATGGGTGCCCCAGGCCTTGGCCTCCAGCACGACGCCGCCGCTGACCCCTGGAGCGCCCTGTCCGGCGATCGGCTCGCCCTGGAGGTAGAACTCCTCGGCGGGGCCGTGCGCGGAGTGCCCGGCGGGCGGGGCCGTGCCGCCACCGGCCATCGTGGCGCCCACCGCGACGCCGCCCGCCGCCAAGGCGGCCGCGGCGGCGATCCCGATCACGAAGGTCCCTCTCCGCGCCCTCCGGTCGGCCGCCTTCCGCCGGCGCAGCAGATCCAGCAAGGCGGCCGGCGGCTCCGGTGGTTCCGGTGGTTCCGGCGGTCTGCCCCGGTCGTCGTCGAGGGGCTCGACGCCGGCGAACACGCTCGCCATCCCGGACAGTTCGGCCAGCTCCGCCGTACAGGAGGGGCAGCCGGGCAGGTGCGCGGCGAAGGCGCGGCGGTCGGGCTCCTCCAGCAGTCCCAGGGCGTAGGCGGCGACGTCGGTGTGCTCGATCGCGGGGTTCACGCCGTCACCCCTCTCTCCTCCATGGCCAGGCGCGCGGCGCGGATGGCGTAGTAGACGCGGGACTTCACCGTGCCCACGGGGATGCCGAGCGCCGCGGCGGCCTCGTTCACCGAGCGGTCGCGCAGGATCGTCTCGTTCAGGATCTGGCGGTGGGCGGGGGACAGCGAACTGAGCGCGTCCGCGACCACCACCTGACGCAGGAGATGGTCCGTCTCGTCGGGCATCGGCACGCTCTCCAGCGGTTCCTCACCCGTTTCCAGGGGCCGCGCGTCCTTGCGACGACGGTCGTCGATCACGATACGCCGGGCGACGGTGGCCAGCCAGGGCATCAGGGAGGAAGCCTCGGAGTCGAGCCGTCCGGCGGTGCGCCAGGCCCGGAGCATCGTCTCCTGCACGACGTCCTCCGCCCACTGCCGGTCGCCCGACGTGAGACGCATGACGAACGAGAGCAGCGGCCGGTGGTACTCCCGGTACAGCTCCGCCACGACGCGCTCGTCGTCGGGCGCCTCGACCGGGCGCAGCCGGCGCAGCCAGCCGCGCTCCCCGTCGGCCCGGGTGGGGGTCTTCGCCATCGGGTCGGCTCCGGGGAGATCGGCGGGCGGTGAGCACGTGCCTTGTCGCAACTCCTGTCGCAACCCTTGTGGCAACCCTTGTCGCAACATCGCCTGACCCTTCGGTAAGTGCGAAAAGTCCGCTGTCATGCTGTACGGCGCGCACCGGGTGGATGGTTCACCGGCGACCGGAAATCGTTCCTGAGGGCGGTCCCCGCGTTCGACCGATACACGCCGCAGAAATGAAGATGAAGGGCTGCGAGCCGTGGTGCTAGAGTTGCCACGATGGGTCGCCGTGATCGAGGCGACCCCCGGCATCCGAGGAGGTGGGGTTCATGCGGGTCTTTCTGACGCGCCTGTCAGCCACCAGTCCCCGGGTGTCCGCATTTATGTAGGGATGCCCGGTTTTCGAAGGGTTTCCTGATCATGTCTTCGCCAGTTAGCACTGGTTCTTTCGATCTTTCCTTGCTCGGCTGGGACGAGTCGCTCGCCGCCGGGCTTCCAGAGCACACCACGCCTGCCAGGGTCGCCCGCGTCGACCGGGGCGCCGCCGAGGTCATCGCCGCGGACGGGCCCCACCACGTCCAGTACAACGCACGGGTACGGCGGGCCGCCGCCGAGGATCCCGTGGCGCTGCCCTGCGTGGGCGACTGGGCGGCGCTGCGGCTGCTGCCCGAAGGCCGCCTCGAACTGGACGGCGTGCTGCCCCGCCGTACCGCGTTCGTCCGTGGCGGTGTGAGCCGCGACTCGCGGGGCGGGCTGTCGGGCGACGGCCAGGGCCAGGTGCTCGCGGCCAATGTGGACGTCGTCTTCGTCGCCGAGCCGTCCATGCACTCCACCGATTTCGCCGACCTGGGGCGGATCGAGCGGCTCGTCGCGCTGGCCTGGGAGAGCGGCGGCACGCCCGTGGTGCTGGTCACCAAGGCCGACCTGTTCGACCAGGGGCTGAGCGAGCTCTTGGCCGACGTCGCCGCCGCCGTGCCCGGGGTGGACGTCCACGCCGTCGCCGCGGAGCGGGGCGACGGCGTGGCGGTCGCCCGCGGCTACCTGTCAGGGGCCAGGACCGCCGTCGTCCTCGGGCCGTCGGGAGCGGGCAAGTCGACGCTGGTCAACGCGATGGCCGGCGGCGAGCTCATGGAGACGCAGCAGGTCAGGGCGGGTGACGGCCGGGGAAGGCACACCACGGTGCACCGTGAGCTGATCGTGCTGCCCGGCGGCGGCCTGATCATCGACACGCCGGGCATCCGGCGCGTCGGGCTCTACGACATCAGCGACGGCGTCGACCTGGTCTTCTCCGACATCGAGGCGCTCGCGGAGCAGTGCCGCTTCGCCGACTGCGGGCACGGGGGAGAACCGGGGTGCGCGGTCATGGCCGCGGTGGAGACGGGCGACCTGCCGGAACGCCGGCTCGCGAGCTGGTACAAGCTCCAGCGCGAGGCGGCCTGGATGGCGTCCAGGGCGGACGCGCGGCTGCGTCAGGAGCAGACCCGCAAATGGAAGATCATCCACAAGGAGATGCGCCGTACCGGTCGTAATCGCACTTGACGATCTCTGCGCCGGGCCTGTCCCTTCCCGGGGGCGGGTCCGGCGGCGGGAAACGGGGGTAGGCCGGGGAGAGTGAGCGGTGCTCGTGTGACGTTGCCCTTCGCCGATCGGGAGGCGGCGGGGGAACTGCTCGCGGCCCGGGTGAAGGGGATCGTGGATCCGATCGTGCTGGCCCTGCCCCGTGGCGGGGTGCCGGTGGCGGCGCCGCTCGCGGCACGGCTGCGGGGCACGCTGGACGTGCTGGTCACCAGGAAGATCGGCTATCCGCCGCAGCCGGAGCTGGGAGTGGGGGCGATCGCCGAGGGCGGGGAACCGGTGTTCGACGACGACCTGCTGCTGCGGCTGGGACTCACCCGGGCCGATCTGGCGAGGGTCGTCGAGGCGGAACGGGCCGAGCTGCGCCGTCGCGTGGAGGTGTATCGGGGGAGCCGGCCGCTGCCGGAGCTGACCGGGCGGGACGTGGTCGTCGTGGACGACGGGCTGGCCACGGGGGTCACCGCCCGCGCGGCCCTGCGCACGGTGCGCCGTGCCGATCCGCTGAGGCTGGTGCTCGCCGTGCCGGTCGCGTCGGCGGAGACGGCGGCGGCGATGTCGGCCGAGGCCGACCAGGTCGTGGTGCTGGCCACGCCGCCGCGGTTCCACTCGGTGGGGCAGTGGTACGCCCGCTTCGGACAACTGTCCGATGATGACGTGCTCGGCATTCTCGGCACACCGGAATGAGCCCGGACGGGCCGGAATGACGTTGGACATGCACATCCCCCGGGCGGATCAGGCCCGGGGGAGCGTGGAAGCCGGGTGTGAAGGGGGGTCAGGCGGCGCTGATGCCGGCGCTGGCAGCACGGCGCATGCGACGGCGACGCTCGGAGGCGCGCTCGTCCTCGTTCAGTCCGCCCCAGGTGCCGTACTTCTCCGGCCGGGACAGCGCGTAGTCGAGGCATTCCGCCCTGACGGGGCACTGTGCGCAGATGGCCTTGGCCTTGCGCTCCCGGATGTCCCGCTCAGGCTGACGCTCACCGTCAGGGCCAAAGAAGAGTACGAGGTCCTCACCCCGGCACGCGGCATCATCCTGCCAGCCCCAGCTGGGCCGCGGGCGGGCGATCTGCCGACGTACCTGAGACATGAGACAACCACCTTTAGTGAGAGGTATTTCGTGTTTCTGCCGCATTGGACGCTTGTGGCGTCCCTGGTTGCAACGTGCGAAATAGCCGTGATGTTCCCACTCGTCAGGTCAGGGCGGGCGTGGCATAGCGGACAGGCGTTAGCCTGTCCAGCGACACCAGCCGGTAGGTCGCGATCGATTCGGCGCAAGCCGTACCGCATGGCGAAGGGAACGCCATGGGCTCGACCACAACCCGGAACCGGACGTCTCCGCAGCGCATGACCGCTTCGGTGACGTCACCGTCCGACCTTGAGGATTCCACGGCCACTCCGCCGACCGAGAGCTCATCCGTGTGTTGACGCACGAAATGCTCAGCGGCCTGCAGTGGCTCAGGGATACCCGCGCGTCCCCGGAAACGGTCAAGAACGATCTCACCGTGCCGGTACGCGTTAGCCGCCACGAGCGCGGCGGCCTGAGACATGCTGCCGTAGTAAAGCCCGTGTGGCAAGCACACCAGGTTGGCGGCGTAACGATCGCCGCCAACGTGTGATGTTTCCCACACCCTCCCCGGGTGATTTTCACCGAGAAGGCGTGCGAGAGGTAGTCCAATGCGGGCGCAGCACACATTGCGCCTGGCGTGCGTGCAGACCAGAAATACCGCCTCGCTCACCAGTATGCAGGACCTGGGGACCACTCCGTCCACCAGCGCTTCCAGGTCAAGATCGTCTGGATCAGCGAAAACGCCCTCTGCCAGCCACGGAGTCTCGGTGGCGGTGTAGGCCAGTAGCACACGGAGGTCCTGCCCCGCCGGGCGGGTGCGATTTCTGGGGCGATCACCGGGGCGGCGGATGAGTTGCGGCCGGATGCCCAGGGCGGTGGCTCTTTCGATCAGTGAAAGAGTCTTGCCGGGAAGGTCGCAGTCCGGTAGATAGGCGGCCCAGGGGCCCTCGTGCTCCACGAGCAGCCATGTCCTGGCTCCGACCGTGGCGCTGGCCAGCACGGGCACTTCGCCGGTGTGGCACCCGGCCGGATGCGTGCAGCCCTTCGGCGGCTTTCCCCCCGACAACCCGACCCCTCCTCCATGTACTTAGGTAAGTCTAACCTAAGTGTTAGGAGAGTGTATCTCCCGGGTTATGGCGGCGAGCGCCGCGGGGAGGGCCAGCGCACGATCCTCGGCCACCAGGCCGATCCGGGTGCGGCGGTCCAGCAGGTCGTCCGCGTCCAGCGCCCCCTCGTGCCGCGCGCCCCACACCAGCTCCGCCCCGGTGACGCCGAGCGCGACGGGCTCGGCCAGCGCCGGATCCTCGTCCGCGAGCGCCTGTACGGCGGGAGCCTCGCTGCCGTACCTCTCCACGAGCCGTGAGGCCGCCGCCACGGGCCCTGCGGCGGCTCCCACGAGTCCAAGTCGCGCCGTGACGCTCGGGCCCGCCTGAAGGGATCTGAGGGCCACGGCGCGATCCACGGCGTCCTGCGCCATCCGCCGGTACGTCGTCAGCTTCCCGCCCACCACCGTCACCACGTCCTCGGGGGACACCAGTACGGCGTGCCGGCGCGACAGGTCGGCGCTCGGGCCGTCGGGACCCCCCTCGCCGAGGAGCGGCCGCAGTCCGGCGAAGGCGCCCGCCACCTCGGCGCGCTCCACGGCCGAGGACAGGACCGAGTTGAGCACCTTGAGCAGGAAGACGATGTCCTCCTCCGGAGCCTCGGGGACGTCGGGGACCGGCCCGTCGAGCGGCTCGTCGGTGAGGCCGATGTAGGTCCGCCCGTCGGCCTGCGGCAGCACCAGCGCGAAGCGGTCGCGCTCGCCGGGGATCGGCACGTGCAGCCCGGCCCTGAGTCCGGGCAGGGTCCCCGGGCGCAGCACGAGGTGGGTGCCCCTGGAGGGCCGCAGGGTGACGGAGGGGACCAGTTCGCCCGCCCACACGCCGGTGGCGTTGATCACCACGCGGGCCCGGATCCGCAGGGTCTCGCCGCTCAGCTCGTCCCTGACCAGCGCGCCGTCGCCGTCCAGCGAGAGCGCGCGGCACCGGGTGAGCACCCGCGCGCCGTGCCCCGCCGCCGTGCGGGCGAGCGCCACCACCAGCCGGGCGTCGTCGACCACCCGCCCGTCCCACGACAGCAGCGCGCCGCGCAGGCCGTACGGGCGGAGGGCGGGGGCCAGGGAGATCGCCCGCTCGACGGAGACCCGCGCGGGGCCGGGCAGCAGGCGGCGCGGGGTGCGGGCGGCGGCCCGCAGCGAGTCGCCGAGCCGGTACCCGGTCATGACCGTCGCCGCCTGCCGCCGCGTCACGGCCGCGGTGAGCGGGAGCAGGTACGGCTGGGCCCTGACCAGGTGGGGGGCCGTGCGGGTGAGCAGGATGCCGCGTTCGACGGCGCTCTCCACGGCCACGCCGACCTGACCCCTGGCGAGGTAGCGCAGTCCGCCGTGGATCATCTTGGAGCTCCACCGGGAGGTGCCGAAGGCGAGGTCGTGCGCGTCGATCGCGGTGACGGACAGGCCGCGGGAGGCGGCGTCGAGCGCCACGCCCGCACCGGTCGCGCCCAGCCCCACGACGAGCACGTCCGCGACGGCGTCCCCGTCCTGGGTCTCGGTCAGCTCGCGCGTCCTGCGTCTTGCGTTGAGGGAGGTGTTCATGAACGGAAGAGGGAGAGGCGGGGCATATGTCACAGTTTAGGCGTGGAGACTCCGACGACGCCCGCCGAACCCATGCTCTGGTCCGGCTGGGGCGATCCCGCCAAGGCCGCCGACCTGCCGGAACCCCTGCGCAAGCTGCTGGTGGACCTGCTCGGCCTGCGCCCCCCGGAAACGCCGGCCGCGAGCTTCGGCGAGGTACGGCTGCCGCCGGTCGCGCTGTCCCCGCTCGTCCTGACGGAGCTGCGCGGCGTCGTGGGAGCGGACCACGTCCGGTTCGACGACGACACCCGCATCCGGCACACCCGCGGCAAGTCCACCCCCGACCTGATCCGGATGCGCGCCGGCGACGGCTCCGACGCGCCCGACGCCGTGGCGCTCCCCGGGTCGCACGAGGAGGTGCTGGAGGTCCTGCGGCTCTGCGCCGCCCACCGGGTCGCGGTCGTGCCGTTCGGCGGCGGCACCTCGGTCGTCGGCGGCCTGGTCGCCACGCGGGCGGGCTTCGCCGGCGTGGTCGCGCTCGACCTGAGCCGGTTGAACCGGCTGCGCTCCGTCGACGAGGAGTCGATGATCGCCGACCTGGAACCGGGCATGCGGGCGCCCCAGGCCGAGCGGCTCCTCGCGGGCCGCGGGCTGACCCTCGGGCACTTCCCGCAGTCCTACGAGTACGCGACGCTCGGCGGTTACGCCGCCGCGCGGTCCAGCGGCCAGGCGTCGGCGGGATACGGCCGCTTCGACGACATGGTCGCCGGGCTGACCGTCGCCACCCCGAGCGGCACCCTGGAGCTGGGCCGCGCCCCGAAGTCGGCGGCGGGCCCCGACCTGCGGCAACTCGTCCTGGGCTCCGAGGGCGCCTTCGGGGTCATCACCTCGCTCAGGCTCAGGGTCCGCCGGGCCCCCGCCGAGAAGGTGTACGAGGGATGGCGGTTCGCGTCCTTCGCCGCCGGCCGTACGGCGCTGCGCGTGCTCGCCCAGCGCGGGCCGCTGCCGACGGTGCTGCGCCTGTCCGACGAGACGGAGACGATGGCGGGGCTCGCCAGGCCCGGGGAACTGGGCGGCCTGGACACCGACGCCGGCTGCCTGGCGATCGTGGGCTACGAGGGCGACGACGCGGCCGCGCGCCGGGAGTCCGCCGCCTCGGCGCTGGCCGAGCTCGGCGGCGTCTACCTGGGCGCCCAGCCGGGAGAGTCGTGGGCGCACGGCCGGTACGCCGCGCCGTACCTCCGGGACTCCCTGCTGGCGGCGGGCGCGACCGCCGAGACGCTGGAGACGGCGGGGTTCTGGTCGAACCTGCCCCGGCTCTACGACGAGGTACGGCGGGCGCTGCACGCCGAACTGGGCTCCCCGCTGGTGATGTGCCACATCTCGCACGTCTACGAGACCGGCGCGTCGCTCTACTTCACGGTGGTCACCGCCCAGTCGGGCGACCCGCTCGGGCAGTGGGAGCGGGCCAAGCGGGCGGCCGGTGAGGCGATCATCGGCGCGGGGGGCACGATCTCGCACCATCACGGCGTCGGCCGCGACCACCGCGACGCCTACGCCGAGGAGATCGGCGAGCTGGGCGTCGCCGTCCTGCGCGCGGTCAAGGATCGGCTGGATCCGTCAGGAGTGCTCAATCCGGGCGTGCTGATCCCTTCGGCGACGGCCAGTTTTCGCTAATCCGACGGTATTCCAGCAAGATCGCGGCAAGGATGTGACCATGGTGGAAGTCGCCGCGGAACGAGGTAGAGGGCTGTCCTCCCGGATCTCGGAGGAGGGCGCGGGGTGGGTCTGCGCGGAAGAGGGCACCTTTCGCGCGTTGCAACCAGATGGGCGGAGTTTCTCCTGGCTCAATCCGGTCACGCTGTGGCGCTCGCGCAACGAGATCCTGGCGAGCCTGTTCGGCGACCCGTCCCAGGAGGTGCGGCGCCGGTGGATGGCGGCCCAGCGGGAGCGCGGCGCGGATCCCGGCTGCCGGATCGACCGCGACCCGGGCCACGAGTTCTCCTTCCTGGTGCTCGGCGATCCCGGCGAGGGCGACGCCTCGCAGTACGCCACGGTGCCGGGCCTGCTCAAGATCGGCGAGGACACCTCGTTCACGGTGGTCGCCAGCGACGTCATCTATCCGACCGGCTCCGGCAACGATTACGAGGACAAGTTCTTCCGTCCCTACCAGGAGTATCCCGCCCCGATCTACGCGATCCCCGGCAACCACGACTGGTACGACGGGCTCGGCGGCTTCATGCGGGTCTTCTGCGACGCGCCCCCGCTCAGGCCCGTCCGCGACGCCTTCCGCTTCTCCCCCTCGGGCCTGCGCGGCCTGCTCTGGCGACGGCCGGACAAGATCGACGAGGTACGGCTGGCGGCGGCGCGAGCACGGCGTGCCCGGCCGGAACAGCAGGCCGTGCAGCCCGCGCCCTACTGGGTGATGGAGTCCCCCGACCTGCTGATCGTCGGCATCGACACCGGGATCCGCGCCGGTCTCGACCGCGACCAGGGCGAGTGGCTGCGCCGGGTCTCCGCGGATCCACGGCCCAAGCTGCTGATCACCGGTAAGCCGATCTACGTGGGCAACGAGCACCGGCCGTGCCCGATCGAGGGCGGCGGCACCGTCGACGACGTCGTCCGCGACCCGGCGCACCGCTACGTCGCGGTCATCGGCGGCGACGTGCACAACTACCAGCGTTATCCGGTCAAGGTGGGCGACCGCGTCATCCAGTACGTCGTCGCGGGCGGATCCGGCGCGTTCACCCACGCCACCCACACGATCCGCCGGGTCGACGTCGCGGGGGTGACCGAGGACGAGTTCCGGTGCTACCCGCTGCGCGGCGACTCCCTGTCCTTCTACAGCCTTCTCTACAGCCGCAGGCTGCGCATGCGCTGGCTCTACCTGCGCCCGGAGGAGGCGGCGTGCATCATGCGGGAGCAGATCGGCAACGATCCCGTCCGCCCGATCGCCCGAGAGGTCACCCTCACCCGCCGGATGCGCTGGGCGGCCCGGTTCCTCGGCTCGTGGCCGATGCCGTTGCGGCTCCCCGTCGGGCGCGTCTTCCACCGCTACCTCTCCGAGCTGTCCGACTGGGACTCCCCGCCGTTCTTCAAGAGCTTCCTGCACGTCCAGGTCACCGCGGGCGAGTTGCGGATCCGCTGTTTCGCCGCCACCGGCTGCCGCACGCAGGAGCTGGACCCGCCCCTGGAGGACGAGGTCGCCATCCCGCTCGCCTGAACTGTCAGACCCCCGTGGCAGGCTGGCCCCGTGCATGTGACAGTGGCGTCCACCGCCGGTGGCGGCGGGGTGCTGCGGCCCGGCGGTCCGGTGCCCGACCTGGCCACGGCGGTGCGTGAGGCGGAGCGTGCGCGCCCCCGGTGGGTCTGGGCCGACGGCCGGGCCGTCTATCCGGAGCTGCTCGCCAGGGGCGTCCGCCTGTCCCGCTGTCACGACCTCGCGCTCACCGAGACGCTGCTGCTCGGCCACGAGGGGCGGTACGGCGAGCCCGCCTCGGCCGCCGCCGCCTACGCCCGGCTGCACGGCCTCCCGGTGCCCGACGACCCCTCGGGCCGGCCCGCGCAGGCGACCCTGTTCGAGACCGCCAGGCGGGGCCCCGACGTCACGGAGATCGACCTCGTCGGCGAGGTGCACGACGACCAGCTCGAACGGATCGAGGCGACCGCCGACCCCGGCAGGTTCCGGCTGCTGGTCGCCGCCGAGTCGGCGGGCGCGCTGATCGCGGCCGAGCTGGGCCACGACGGCATGCCCTGGCGGTCCGACGTCCACGACGAGCTGCTCACCGGGCTGCTCGGCCCCCGCCCGGTGCACGGGATGCGCCCCGTCAAGCTCCAGGCCCTCGCCGACCAGGTCAGCGCGGCCTTCGGCCAGGCGGTCAACCCCGACTCGCCGCAGCAGATCGTCAAGGCGTTCAAGTCGGCCGGCATCTCCGTCCCGTCCACCCGCTCCCAGGTGCTCAAGGAGGTCGAGCATCCGGGGGTCGCACCGCTGCTCGCCTACAAGGAACTGGCCCGCCTGTTCAGCTTCCACGGCTGGACCTGGGCCGACGCGTGGGTGCGCGACGGCAGGTTCCGGGCGGAGTACGTGGTGGGCGGCGTGGTGTCGGGCCGCTGGGCGACCAGCGGGGGAGGGGCGTTGCAGATCCCCAAGGTCATGCGCAGGGTGGTCGTGGCCGACGAGGGGTGGGACCTGGTGGTCGCCGACGCGGCCCAGCTCGAACCGCGGGTGCTCGCGGCGATGGCCGGCGACCGCGGGCTGGCCGAGGCGGCGGGCGAGATCGACCTGTACGCCGCGCTCGCCCAGTCGTTCGGCGGGGCCAGGGACCACGCGAAGATCGCCATGCTGTCCGCGATGTACGGCGGGACCAGCGGCGACGCCCCCAAACTGCTGGCCGTGATGCGCCGGCGTTATCCCCAGGCGTACGCCTTCGTCGAGGAGGCGGCCAGGTCCGGGGAGGAGGGCAAGCTGGTCCGCTCCTGGCTGGGCCGTACCTGCCCGCCTCCCTCGTCCCGCTGGCGCGAGCTGGTCTCCGGGCCCGGCGGCAACGGGGCCGCGCGCGAGCGGGGCAGGTTCACCCGCAACTTCGTGGTCCAGGCGACCGCCGCCGAGTGGGCGCTCGCCATGATGGCCGTGCTGCGCGGGCGGCTGCCCGAACCGGCCCGGCTGGTGTTCTTCCAGCACGACGAGGTGATGGTGCACTGTCCCGCCGAGTTGTCCGGCGAGGTGGTCGCCGCCGTCGCCGGAGCCGCGGAGGAGGCGACCCGGCTGTTGTTCGGCGCGACCGAGGTGCGCTTCCCCATGGAGGCCGTGGCGGTCACCTGCTACGCGGACGCCAAGTGAGCCGCCGCGGTGGCCGGGTGTCGCGCGGACGTGGGGGAGCGGCGTGGCCGGGGTCGTGCGGACGTGCGGTGGGCGGGCGGGCGGTCAGGTGGTTCGCGGGCGGGACAGGAGCAGCCAGGCCGCGCACAGGGTGACGAGCAGGGCGACGGCCAGCCCCAGCGTGCCGTAGGACAGCCAGCCCACGACGGCGCCGGCGACCACTGTGCCGGTCGCGCCGCAGACGTTCATGATCAGGTCCGACAGCCCCTGTACGGCGGGCCTGCGGTCCAGCGGCACCGCCTCGGAGAGCATCGCGGACCCGGCGATCAGCCCGCAGGACCAGCCGGTGCCGAGCAGGAAGAGCCCGGCGCTCACCTGGACCACGCCGTGCTGCCCGGCGGTGCCCGCGAGCACGGCGGCGGCGAGGAGCTGGCCCATGCCGAGCACGAGCACCGGCACCCTGCCGATCCGGTCGGCCAGCCAGCCGACCACCGGGGACAAAACGTACATCCCGGTGATGTGCAGGCTGAGCACGATGCCGATGACCGAGATGGCCGTCCCGCCGTGGTCGAGGTGGACCGGGGTCATCGACATCACCGACACCATCGCGGTGTGGCTGACGGCGATCGCGATCAGCGCCAGCCGGGCGGCGGGGGTGCCGCGCAACGTCTGCCAGGCGTCGCGCAGGGCCCGCTTCGGCCGTGCCGGGGCGCCGGCGCCCGCGGTGCTGGTGAGCCGCCTGGCCAGCAGCAGGGGGTCGGGGCGCAGGGCCACGCCCACGACGACCAGGGCGACGGCGAAGGCGGCCGCCGCGAGGGCGTAGGGCCCGCTCGCCGGGTCGAGACCGAGGGTCGCGCCCAGGCGTTCCGCGGGCTGGGCGAGGTTGGGGCCCATGACCGAGCCGATGGTGGCCGCCCACACCACCAGGCCCAGGTGCCTGGCGGTGTGCCCGGGCGGCGACAGGTCGGTCGCGGAGTAGCGCGCCGCCAGGTTGCCCGCGCTGCCGCCGCCGAGGAGGAGCAGCCCGGCGAGCAGGAGCGGCCAGGAGCCCATGGTGATCGCCGCGACGCTGATCAGCGAGCCGGCCAGGGCGACGCCGTAGGCCAGGGAGAGGCCCGCTCGGCGGCCGCCGCCGCCGGACGCCTTGGCCGTGGGCAGCGCGAACAGGGCGGCGCCCAGCACGGTGGCGGTGCCCGCGAAGCCGCTGATCGCCACCGAGCCCGACAACCTCTCGACCATCAGCGAGCTGAAGGTGAGGCCGACGGCCACCCCGACGCCGCCGACGATCTGGGCCGTGGACAAGGTGGCCAGCGTCCGCCGCTGGGTCTGCCGGACTTCGCGCGACGCCAGAGGTTGCAGGGATTTATCGTGATTAGTCTGGGTCGTCGTCACGGGTGAAGTCTGCCATCACACCTGACCCTGACGGTTGGTGAGGTGGGGGCTCAGTCTTCCGGGGCGAAGTTGTCGAAGAACACCGATCGCGTCTCCGCGCTGTCGTCCCATCGCAGGTCCGGCGTGGCGAATGTGATCTTGTACGCCCGTCTGGCGTCCACGGTCACGTGTCGCACCAGCGTGTGCATCGGCACCCCGTTCGACAGCGTGTGGGTGTACTCCCAGTCGGCCGCCTTCCACGAGCCGTAGGAGGCCCGCTGCAACTGCACCTGGATGTATTCCGTCAGCTCCGACCCCTCCCGCGCCCTGCCGAGCGCGGCCAGCCCGCCGTCGGACGCTGGGCCCGCCCGGTCGACCGTGATGCTCTCCCCGCTGCTCCTCGGCCCGGCGAAGGTCACCCGGTTGCCCGCCACGGACGTCTTCCAGTCCTCGGGCACCGCCGCCGTGATCCCGGCCTGGGCCCGGGTCGTGAAGCCGTCGGGTACCTCGCCGCCGCCGGTGTCCGCCGTCAGGGTGCTCGGTGCCGCCGCGGTCGGCGCCGGGGAGGACGGCGGCGCCGGTTCCGGCGAACCGCCCTGGAGCAGCAGCACCGCGAGGACCGCCACCCCTGCCGCGCCCGCCGCCGCCAGCAGCAGCCTCAATGTGGGCCGCCTGCCGCGCAGCCACCCGCCACCGCCGTCGGGATTTCTACGCCGGGCGTTCCTGGCGCTCTCGGCGCGCCGCTCGTCGAGCTCGCTCCGCGGCCTGCTCGCCCGGGTCTCGCCGGTCTGCTCGCGCAGCGCCTCGAAGGCCCCCACGGCGCCCCGGCCAGGCTGTGGCGCCGGGGCCGCGCCGAGGGCCTGGAACTCGGCGGGCATCGGCGTGGACGGGCTGCTCAACGCGTCATAACCGGCGCGCCGCGGCCGGACCGCCTGCTGCCTGCCCGGCGCGTCGCCGAACGGATCCCGCTGACCCTGACCGCCGAACGGGTCCTGCGGGCCCGACGCGTTGCCGAACGGGTCCTGCGGAGCGGACGGGTTGTTGAACGCGTGCGGGCCCGACGGGTTCCCGAACGGGTCCTGAGGGCCTGACGGGTTGTTGAACGCCTGTGGGCCTGAAGCGTTGCCGAACGGGTCGTGTGGGCCGGACGGGCTGTTGAACGGGTGCGGGCCGGACGGGTTGCCGAACGGGTCCTGTGGGCCCGACGGGTTGTTGAACGCGTGCGGGCCCGATGGGTTGCCGAACGGGTCGCGTGGGCCCGACGGATCGCCGGACCCGTTCTGCGGGCCCGACGGGCTGCCGAAGGCGTCGTACCCGCCGGACGGGTTGCCGAAGGCGTGCGGGCCGGATGGGTTGCCGAACGGGTCCTGCGGCCCGGAGGGACCGCCGAACGCGTCATGACCACCCGACGGGTTGCCGAAGGGATCCCGGACCCCCGCGAACGGGTCCTGCGGCCCGGCGGCCCGGCCGAAGGGGTCTCCGGAAGCACGCTGGTCGAACGGGTCCTGCGGCCCCGACGGGCTGCCGAACGCGTCGAACCCCTGCGGCGCGGACGGGCTCGTCATCGGGTCGAAGGCGGCACCGGCCCGCCCGGCCCCGGCGCGGTGCGGTCCGGAGGGGCCGGCCAGCGCGTCGTACGGCGTCCCGTGACCGTCGGAGACGTCGGCCGCCGGCTCGTACGGCACGCGCACCGGGCCGGACGGGGTCTCGACGATCCGCGAGGGCATCGGCCCCGAAGGCGGGTCGAGCGGCGGAAGCAGGCGCATCGGCGTGGAGTCGGCCGGCGTCGGCATCGGCGCGGGTTCGGGAGGCTGTCCCGTGCTGCCGGACCCGTGGCTGCGGAGCACGCGTTCCAGCAGGTCGGAGACTTGGACGGCGGTCAGTCTGTCAGCCGGGTTCTTCCGTAGCAGGCCCTCGATCACGGGCAGCAGCGCGCCGGCTCGCTGCGGCCTGGACGGCTCCTGGGTGAGCACCGCGCCGAGCACGGCCATCGCGTCGGGCCCCTCGTACGGCGGGCGCCCCTCGACGGCGGCGTAGAGGGTGGCGCCGAAGGACCAGAGGTCGGCGGAGTGGGTGATCGCCTGTCCCTGGAGCCGCTCCGGCGGAATGTAGGCGGGGGAGCCCATCAGCAGCCCGGTCTGCGTGATCGTGACGTCACCCTCTATGGCGGCGATGCCGAAGTCGGTGAGCACCACCCGGTCGGAGGTCAGCAGCACGTTGCCGGGCTTGACGTCACGGTGCAGGATCCCGGCCGCGTGGGCGTGCCGCAGCGCGTCGAGCACCCGGATGCCGATCTCGGCGGCCTGGACCACGGGCAACGGCCCGCTCTGCCGTACGGCCTGCTCCAGCGACCAGGCGCGGACCAGTTCCATCACGATCCAGGGCCGGCCGTCCTCCTCGACCACGTCGTGGACGGTCACGATGCCGGGGTGGCTCAGCCGCGCGGCCGAGCGGGCCTCGCGCATCATGCGGCGGTGCGCGACCTGTTTGCCCGCGTGATCGAGGCCGAAGGGCAGCAGCAGTTCCTTGACCGCCACATCGCGGTCGAGCAGCACGTCGTGGGCGTGCCACACCATGCCCATGCCGCCGCGGCCGACCGGTGACACTAGGCGGTAACGCCTGCCGACCAGCCGGTTCTGACCTTCGACGGTTTCTCCCGTGGTTTCATGACCATCCGGCATGGAGGGGACATTACCGAGCATGCGGTCAGCGGTCATATCCGAGCCCCCATATCCAGTCCCAAATCGAAACCCCCGTCTCGCTGACAGGCATGAGTCGCGATTCTTCCAGATTGTGAGGTGCGACACGATATCGGGAATGGTAGTTGGCCGGGTGACAAACCCCCGAACCCTTATCCGGCCAGGCGCGATGCCATTAGATCGATGATCGTTTCCGGCTATTCCTGTCGGTTACCCGATTTGCGCGCGGGACTCCCCGGCCAGCGCCTCCAGCGCGGCGGTGAACGCCGAGGCAGGCGGGCTGACCAGCCCCGCGCCGACCTGACCGGTGCCCGCCAGGCGGCCCGCGATCCCGGTGTTCACCACCGGGAGCAGGCCCGTCCTCGCCACCAGGGTCACGTCGACGCCCACCGGGGTGCCGCGAAAGCCGAGGGCGGGGATCTGGTAGGCCGGATGCTCGGCCAGGGTGATCTCGTACATCGACCGGGTGGCGGCCACCGCGTCGGCCACGTCGCCGCCGACGAACCTGACGATCGCCGGCGCGGCGGCCATCGCGAACCCGCCGAGCCCGGCGGTCTCGGTGATCGTCGAGTCGCCGATGTCCGGGTTGGCGTCCTGCGGGCCGTACGCGCCGAGGTAGAGGCCGTCGGGGACGCCGGAGGGGCCGGTGAACCAGCGGTCGCCCAGCCCCGAGACCTGGATGCCGAAGTCGGTGCCGTTGCGCGCCATCGCCACGACCATCGTCGAGCCGGGCACGTCCCTGGCCGCGTCCGCCCCCACCTTGCAGGCCGCCATCCCGGCGTTGAGGTAGAAGTGGTCGTTGCCGTTGACGAAGCGGAGCACCTCGGCGGCGTGCGTGGGCGCCGCCTCGACCACGGCCGGGGCCAGCTCCCTGACCAGCAGCGAGGTCGCCGCCCGGTTGCGGTTGTGCAGCTCGTCGCCCATCTGCAGCGCCTGGGTCGCGAGGGCGCGCAGGTCGAGCGGGCCCGCGCGGTCGAGCGTGGCCGCGAGCACCGGCCCGAGCACCTCGCCCATCCACCGCAGCCGCGTCAGCACCTCCTCGCCGTACGCGCCGTAGCGCAGCACCTTGCCGAGCCCTTCGTTGAGCGAGCAGTAGGCGGTGCCCCCGTGCTCGGCGTCGCGCACCTCGAACACCCACATCGACGGGCTGACCACGCCCGCCATCGGCCCGACGGTCCGGTGATGGTGGCAGGAGTCCAGCCGGGCCTCGCCCGCCGCCAGCCGGCGCTCCGCCTCCTCCGGATCGGCGGCCAGGCCCTCCAGCAGCATCGCGCCGATCAGCGCGCCCCGCATCGGCCCCGAGGCCCGCTCCCACTCGATCGGCGGTCCCGCGTGCAGGAACGTGCCCGGCGGGAGGTCCAGCGCCTCGCGGGCCGGCCGTACGCCGACGAGTTGCGGCCTGGCGGAGACCAGCCGGCCGGCGGCCACCTCGTTGGCGCGCACCCGGCGCGGATCGGCCAGCACGGTGGCCAGCGCCTCCTCGGTGCCCGGCAGCGGCGGCCGCCACGCCACGTCCACCCGTGGCACGGCCTGCGCGTCCAGCGCCTCACCGAGCAGCCCGGCCCCCACGGTGATCACTGTGGGCTCCCCCTGAAGCATGGAAAGCGTCATGTGCCGACTCCCGATTCCGGCGCGTCGCCGAGCAGGGCCACCGCGTGACGTGCCGCGTGGGCGTTGGAGACGAACACCGAGGCGCCCGCCGAGTGGAACGCCTTCGCCTGCCGGTGCAGGCCCTGCGGGTCGCCCTCGGTCCCCACCAGCGCGACGACCACGGCGACCCCTCGTCCGGTGGCGTCCGCCACGGCGGGGGCCAGCGTCACGGCGGGATCCGGGTCCGCGCCGTGCCCGAGCACCACGTCGAGCAGCGCCACGTCCCCCTCGGGCACCTTGGCGAGCGCCTCCAGCCGGAGCGCCGGGTCGATCATCGGATGCGGCCTGCCCCGGGTGTAGGCGTCGTCGCCGTAGTCGGTGAACGTCCCGCGGCCGGCGATGATCGACGCCTCGACGCACAGGGTGCCGCCCGAGTAGATCCCCCAGAGCGCCGACCCCCGGCGGCGCGCGGCCGGAGCGAGCCAGGACGGCCAGCGGGGGACGGCGAGGCCCAGGGCGCGCAGCACGGCTTCGGCGGCGGCGGTCAGATCGGACGCGCCGGGGACGTCCAGCAGCGCGGTGATCGCGGGGGTGGCGAGGGTCGTCAGCGTCCGCTGGACGGTGTCGGCCGCCTCCGGGGCGGGGGGCTTGGAGATGAGGACGATCAGTTCGGTGGCCGGGTCGGCGTCCAGCGCGGCGAGGGCGCGCAGCGTCGACAGGCCGCCGACCGCCGCGGAGAGGTCGCGGCCGCCGACGCCCAGCACGTGGCTCACGCCGGCGCCGGCGAGGTCGAGCAGGGAGGTCACCTGCTGGGCCCCGGTGCCGGAGGCGGCGACGACCCCCACCGGTCCCGGCCGCAGCACGTTGGCGAAGCCCAGCCCCGTGCCGCCGATCACCGCCGTGCCGCAGTCGGGCCCCATGACCAGCACGTCACGCAGCCGTGCCCGCTCCTTCAGCACGATCTCCTGCGCCACGGGCACGTTGTCGCTGAACACCATCACCGACAGGCCCGCCTCGACCGCGTCGAGCGCCTCGGCGAAAGCGTGCTCCCCCGGCACCGAGACCAGCACCACGTCCGCCGGGTGCGCCCGCGCGGCCGCCCCGGTGGTGCGCGGCGGCGCCTCGGCGGGCCCGCCGCCCGCCGTACGGCCGGCCAGCGCGGTGAGTCGGCGGTCGAGTTCGCCGGTGGCGGCGTCGGCGGTCGCCGCGTCGCACGCCCTGATCGCGATCAGCAGGTCGGCCGGCCGCGCCTCGGGCAGCGTGAACCCCAGCTCTCCCGCGAGCCCCAGGTTGAGCTCCGTCGCCATGGCCACGATCGCCACCTCGACGCCGTCGAGAGCCGCCAGGGCCCGGCTCACCCCCATCAGGCCGACCGAGTCGTGATAGACGCCCGCCCGGATGAGGACCAGATCCACCGCCGGCCCGTCCCCGGTGCTCAACGGGGAGACTCCGTCAGCGCGAGGACGGCGGCGAGACCGATCCGGAGGCCCCAGGCGAGGTCGGCGCCCGATGTGTGGCCGAGGTGCAGCAGACGGCGCAGGGCGGGTTCGAGGGACTGCCGGCCGGCGATCCCGCGCAGGGTCGCGAGGATCTCCCCGCTGGCCTCGCCCCTGGCCGCGCAGTGCAGGAGGGTCGCCGAGATGGGGGTGGTGCGGGTGCGGGCGTCGAAGGTGACGGCGGCGGCGAGCCAGTCGGCCAGCCAGACCGCGCGGCCGGCGCCGCAGGCCAGGCCCAGGTGGCGCAGGGCCACCAGCAGGCCGGCCAGCACGTCGTCGCCGCTGGGGGTGAGGCCGGGGCCGAGGCCGACGAGGTGCTCGGCGGCGGTGATCGTGTCCACCAGGGAGCCCGTGACGCAGCCTTCGGCGAGCAGGGCGGCGGCGCCGTCGCGTTCGAGTCCGGGCTGTCTGGGGGAGGCGGCGCAGATCGCCTCCAGCTCGGGGAGGGCCCGCGCCAGCTGGGGGAGGTCGACGGGGCCGAGCGGCGGGGCGGGATTCCACCAGCGGCGGGCCCGCAGGATGTGCGCGCCGACCTCGATGGCGCCGTCGCCGACCGCGGCCTCCTCGCCGACCGCCGCCTGGGGGATCGGCCCGGCGAGGATCATGGCGTTGGGCAGCCGGGTGGCTCCGCCGTTCACGACGGCGATCACGTGGGGTTCCAGCGCGGTCCTGACCTCCAGGTAGAGCCCGGCGGGGAAGGCCGCGAGCACCCGCGCGGGGCGGCGTGGCGCGTCGAGGAGGGGCCGCAATGCGGTGCTGCAGGCGCCGGAACCGTGTGTCCGTACGGTCATCCGCGCAGGGCCGCGCCGCGCACGCGGACGCGTTCCAACGGTCACCGAACCTCCCCTGGATCGCCGGTTCGCGCACGTCGGGCGCGTATGGACAGACCTGCCCTCGCGGCGCGAACTCTGAACCCGACCGTAGAACGCTCCTTGACAGCCCCCGTACGGAGAAAGCTGACAACAGTCAGCTGAAAGGTTGGCTCTTCCTGCCAGACACACCATCAGTCACAATTCACTCATGGAACCCCCCGTGCGGCTGGCGAGCACCGGAACGATCATTCATGGCGTCGCGGTCGGCGAGGTCCTGGGCGTCTCCACGCTCGCGGGCGCGAAGCTGATCGCGGGCGAGAGCGGCCTGGGCCGGATCGTGCAGCGTCTCAACGTCATGGAGGTGCCCGACGTCCTCGCCTGGGTGAAGCCGCACGAACTGCTGCTCACCACCGGCTACCCGCTGCGCAACACCCCGCAGTCCCTCGACCGGCTGGTGGCCGACCTCGACGAGCGCGGCCTGGCGGCCCTGGCCATCAAGCTCGGCCGGTACCTCGACGACCTGCCGGAGAACATGGTGGAGCAGGCCGACCGGCTGGGCTTCCCGCTGATCCGGCTCCCCGACGACGTCGGCTTCGACGACATCCTCAACCAGGTGCTCACCGACATCCTCAACCGGCAGGCCGCGGTGCTGGCCAGGGCCGAGGAGGCGCACCGGGCGCTGGTCCAGGTGGTGCTGGCCGGCGGCGGGCTGCACGAGGTGAGCGCCGAGGTGGCCGGGCTGCTCGACGTGGCCGTCGCCGTCCTCGACGGCGCGGGGCAGCAGCTGGCGGCGGCCGGGCCGAAGGAGCACGTGGCGGTGCTGCGCCTGCTGGCGGCGGGCGAGGGCACGATGCCGCCCGAGCCGTCGGGACAGCCGGGCCCCGGCGGCGTGGGACGCGCGTTCGCGACGGTCCCGGTCGTCGCGGGAGGGCACCACCACGGCAGGTTCGTCGCCTACAGCCCGGGAGGGACCATCCGTGACAGCGACGTCGGGATATTGGAACGTGCCGCCACGGTCGCGGCGCTCGTGGTGACCAGACAGGAGGCGGTCAACGCGGTGGAGAGCAAGTATCGCGCCGACTTCCTGCGCGACGTCCTCACCGGGCGGGCCGGGTCCGCCGAGCGGATCGCCGGCCGGGCCCGTGCGTTCGGCTGGGACCTCCAGCGGCCGGTCACGGTGATGGTCGCCGAGCTCGACCCGGAGACCGACGAGCGCACCGCGCAGGACCGCCTGGTCACCTCGTGGACCACCGCGATGCGCAGGCACGACGCGCGGGGAGCCGTCGCGGGCTTCTCGCACGAGGTGGTCGCCGTCCTCGACGCCGCCGCCGACACCGCCCGCGTCGCGAGGGACGCCGCCGCGACCTTCGCCGAGGCGCTGCCCGCGACCTTCTCCACCGGCACCAGCCGCCCGGCCGCGGGTCCCGACGCCCTCCCCGAGGCGTACGGCCAGGCGCTCAAGGCCGCCAGGGTGGGCCGTCAGCTGCACGGTCCCGGCGCGGTCGCCCACTTCGACCAGCTGGGCGTCTACCGGCTGCTGTCCCTGGTCAACGACACCGCCGAGCTGCACGCCTTCGTCCGGGAGACGCTCGGCCCGCTCGCCGCCGACGACGAGGCGGAGAACGCCGACCTGCGCCGCACCCTCCAGGTCCTGCTGGAGACCAACCTGAACGTCGCCGAGACCGCCAGGCGCCTGCACTTCCACTACAACACCTTGCGTTACCGCATCGGCAAGCTCGAACGCCTGCTCGGCAACTTCACCGAGGACTCCCATCTCCGTCTCAACCTCACCCTCGCCCTGCACGTCCTGCGCATGCGCGGCATCTGAGTCCCTATGCTGGAATCCGTGGAAGAGACCTTCGAGCTGGAAACCGACTACATCACCCTGAGCGACCTGCTGAAGGTCTGCGGTGTGACCGACACCGGGGGCGTCGCCAAGCAGCTGATCGTCGACGGCGAGGTGATGGTCGACGGCGAGGTCGAGTTCAGGAAGGGCCGGAAGATCCGCCCGGGTCAGGTCGTCACCGGCGAGGGCTTCGAGATCGACGTGGTCGCCGCGGGCTAACGGAGGGCGCCGTCCCGAAGTGCGCGACGGGAGTACTGGTCTTCGGCCCAGATTTGGCAGATCATGCCCGTGTAGGACCGTGAGATCGGGCCTAATGTGCCCGGCAATACGGAGAGCCATCGTGCGGGAGACCTGCGGGATGGTGACCGGGCGACGGCCTGAGTGAAGAGGGGCTCCCATGGTTGCGGGTTGGACCAAGCACGGTGACGGACGGCGGCTGGCTCCCGGTGAGGTCGTCAAACCGGACGAGCGGCTGACCTGGCCGCGCATGGTCGGCTTCGGCGCCCAGCACGTGATCGCGATGTTCGGCGCGACGTTCGTCTTCCCCATCGTGATGGGGCTCGACCCCAACGTCGCGGTGATGATGTCGGGAGTCGCGACGATCCTGTTCCTGCTCATCGTGCAGGGGAAGATCCCGAGCTATCTCGGCACCAGCGCCTCGTTCGTGGGCGGCGTCATCGCGATCCGCGCGGCCGGCGGCGACAGCGGCACGGTCACCGGGGCGATCCTGGTGGTGGGCGCGGTGCTGGCGCTGGTCGGCCTGGCCATCCACTTCCTCGGCGTACAGATCATCAACCGGGTCTTCCCGCCGGTGGTCACCGGCGCGGTCGTCATGCTGATCGGCTTCGGGCTGGCCTACGTCGTCGCGGACGTCTACTGGCCGCAGGACCACTGGCTGGCCCTCGCCACGATGGTCGTGACCTTCCTGTTCATCGTGGTGTTCCGGGGGTTCCTCGGCCGGATCGGGATCCTGCTGGGGCTGATCGTGGGGTTCGTGCTCTCCTGGGGCGCGGACCTGGTCTTCGGCCCGGTGACCTCGGTGCTCCCCGGGCAGAACCTGCGTGACGCCGCGGGCGCCACCTGCTCGCCGGAGGGCGTCTACTGCGTGGCCACCGCCTTCCCGCACGACCGCGTCGACCTCTCGGCCGTCGCCGACGCGCCCTGGTTCGGCCTGCCGAGCTTCCACGGCCCCGATTTCAAGATCTCCGCCATCGTCCTGGTGCTGCCCGCGGTGATCGCCCTGATCGCGGAGAACGTCGGCCACGTCAAGGCGGTCGGCGAGATGACCGGCACCGAGGTCGATCCCTACCTGGGCAGGGCCATCGCCGGCGACGGTATCGCCACCGTGGTCACCAGCGCGGTCGGCGGCTCGCCCACCACGACGTACGCGGAGAACATCGGGGTGATGGCCGCGACCCGGGTCTACTCCACCGCCGCCTACTACATCGCCGCCGTCATCGCGATCCTGTTCGGCCTGTGCCCGAAGTTCGGCGCGTTGATCGCGGCCACGCCCGGCGGGGTCCTCGGCGGGATCACCGTCATCCTCTACGGCATGATCGGGCTGCTCGGCGCCAAGATCTGGATCGAGAACCGGGTCGACTTCGCGAACCCGGTGAACATGGTGCCGATCGGCGCGGGCATCATCCTGGCGATCGGCCCGGTCGGACACATGATCACGGGAGAGTTCTCGCTTGAGGGCATCGCGCTGGGCACCATCGTGGTGCTGGTCGGCTACCACGTGCTGCGGGCCCTCGCGGGACGCGGGCGCGGCGGCGAAGAGGTCTCCGGCGGCGAGGTCGGCTTCGAACGCGTGGGACGCTGACCGGTGAAGCCGCCACCCTTCGACTACCACGCGCCACGCGACCTCGGCTCGGCGTTGTCCGCCCTGGCCGAGGCCGGAACGGACGGCAAGGTGCTCGCCGGCGGCCAGAGCCTGATCCCGATGCTCAACATGCGGCTGGCCGCGCCCGGACACCTCATCGACATCAACCGCCTCGCCGGACTCGACACCGTCACGGCCGGTCCGGACGGCGTGCGGGTCGGGGCGCTGGCCCGGCACTCGCGGGTGGAGCGTTCCGCCGAGGTGGCCGCCGCGCAGCCGCTGCTGCGCCAGGCTTTGCGCCAGGTCGCCCACCCGGTGATCCGCAACCGGGGCACGGTGGTGGGCAGCCTGGTGCACGCCGACCCCGCCGCCGAGCTGCCCGCCGTACTGGCGTTGCTGGGCGGGTCGGTACGGCTGGCGCGGGCCGGTGAGCGGGAGCGGGACGTCGCGGCCGGGGAGTTCTTCACCGGTCCGCTGGAGTCGGCGGCCGAACCCGGCGACCTCGCCGTCTCCGCCTTCTTCCCGGCGTCGCCGCCCCGCAGCGGCACCGCGTTCAGGGAGCTGGCCAGGCGGCACGGCGACTACGCGCTGGCCGGGGTCGCCGCCGTGGTGAGCCTCGGCGAGGCGGGCGAGGTGGTACGGGCGCGGGTGGCGTGCATCGGCGTCGGCGCGGTGCCCATCGTGGTCGACGTGACCTCTGCCGGGCGGCCGGGCGACTGGGCCGCCGCGGCGCGTGCCGTACAGGATCGAGTGGAGCCGGAGGACGACATTCACGCGACGGCCGGTTACCGGCGGCACCTGGTGGGGGTCCTGGCCGAACGGGCGCTGGGCGAAGCGGCGAGGGAGGCGGCCGATGCATGAGATCACGCTGACGGTCAACGGCGTCGTACGGCAGGCGCGGGTGCCCGCCCGGCGGCTGCTGTCCGACTGTCTCCGGCACGACCTCGGCCTGACCGGCACGCACGTCGGCTGCGAGCACGGGGTGTGCGGGTGCTGCACGATCCTGCTCGACGGGGAGCCGGTCCGGTCGTGCCTGACGTTCGCGGTGACCGTCGACGGGCGGGAGATCACCACGGTCGAGGGGCTGGCCGGTCCGGACGGCGCGCTGTCGCCGGTGCAGCGGGCCTTCGCCGAGTGCCACGGCCTGCAGTGCGGCTTCTGCACGCCGGGATTCCTGTGCACGGCGACGGCCCTGCTGCGGGAGAACCCCGCGCCCACCGAGGAGGAGGTGCTGGAGGGCATCTCGGGGAACCTGTGCCGCTGCACCGGCTACCAGAACATCGTCAAGTCGGTCCACCGCGCGGCCGAGCTGATCGCGGAGGAGCCGTGACGACCAGGATGTCCGGTGGGATCGAGCTGATCGTGGGGATGTCGTGAGGACCAGGTCCTTCGGTGTGGCCGAGCTGAGGGTGGGGACAAGGCCCTTCGGTGTGGCCGAGCTGATGGTGAGGACCGGAGCCTTCGGTGGGGTCGAGCTGATCGTGGGGGAGTCGTGAGGACCAGGACCTTTGACGCGGCCGAGCTGATCGCGGAGGAGGCGTGACCACGCGGATGTTCGGCGAGCCCGTGCTCCGGCGGGAGGATCCGCGGCTGCTCACCGGGCAGGGCCGCTACCTCGACGACCTGGGGCCGCGCGCGCTGGCCGCCGCCTTCGTGCGCTCGCCGCACGCCAGCGCGCGGATCCGCGACATCGACGTGTCGGGCGCCCTCGACGTCGAGGGCCTGGTCGCCGTCTACACCTGGGAGGACCTGCCCGAACAGGTCGGCGCGCCGCTGCCGCTGCTGATCCCGCATCCGGCGCTCACCCACGGCCGCACCGCCTATCCGCTCGCCCGCGACCTGGTCAGGCACGTCGGCGAGCCGGTGGTGATGGTCGTCGCCCGTGACCGCTACCTGGCCGAGGACGCGTGCGCGCTGATCCGGGTCGACTACGAGGTGCTCAAACCGGTCGTCGGGGTGGAGGAGGCGGCCCATGGCGGGCTGCTCGTCCATGCCGACGTGCCCGGCAACGCGGGCGCCCACCTGGTGCAGGAGGTGCCCTCGGCCGCCGGGCTCGGCGCGGGCGAGGCGATCGGCCGGGCCCCGCACGAGCTGTCGTTCCGGCTCGACATCGAGCGCAGCGCGTCCATGCCGCTTGAGGGGCGCGGCGTGTACGCGCGCTGGGACGCCGACGACCGTTCGCTGCGGGTCTACTCCAGCACCCAGACCTCCACCAGCGTGCGGATGGCCATCGCCGCCAGGCTCGGCCTGCCGCTGCCCTCGGTGGAGGTGATCGCCCCGGACGTCGGCGGCGGTTTCGGCGTCAAGATCGTGCACCCGTGGCCGGAGGAGGTCCTCGTCCCGTGGGCGGCGATCCTGCTCGGCCAGGAGGTCAAGTGGACCGAGGACCGGCGCGAGCATTTCATCTCCGCGGCGCACGAGCGCGGCCAGGTGCACTTCGTCAGGGTCGGCTTCGACGACGAGGGCCGCGTCCTGGGCCTCGACGTGACGATCCTGCACGACCACGGCGCCTACACCCCGTACGGCATCATCGTGCCGATCATCACCGCCACCCAGCTGCTCGGTCCCTACCGGATCGGCGCCTACCGGGTGGAGTTCACCTCGATCTACACCAACACCGTCCAGGTCACGCCGTACCGTGGCGCCGGACGCCCGCAGGCCGTGTTCTGCATGGAACGCACGATGGACCACATCGCCGCCCACCTGGGCCTCGACCGTACGGCGGTGCGCGCGGCCAACCTCATCCAGCCCGACGAGTTCCCCTACGACCAGGGCCTGATCTTCCAGGACGGCCGCCCGCTGATCTACGACAGCGGCGACTACCCCGAGTCCCTCCGCATGATCAAGGAGCTCATCGGCTGGGACGGCTTCCCGGCCGTGCGCGCCGCCGCCGAGGCACAGGGCCGCCGCCTCGGCATCGGGATCGGCTGCTACGTGGAGGGCACCGGGGTCGGGCCGTACGAGGGCGGGCACGTGCAGGTGACCTCCGACGGCCGGGTGCACGTCTCGACCGGTCTCACCTCGCAGGGACAGGGTCACGAGACGGCCTTCGCGCAGATCGCCGCCGCGGAGCTGGGGGTGCCGCTGGAGCGGATCTCGGTGGTGACCGGCGACACCCGGCGGTTCGGGTACGCCGTGGGCACCTTCGCCTCGCGGGCGGCGGTGATGAGCGGCAACGCGATCGCGCTGGCCTGCCGCAAGGTGCGCGCGAAGGCGCTGCGCATCGCGGCCGACGCGCTGGAGGCCGACCCGGGCGACCTGGAGATCAGCGAGGGCGTGGTGCGGGTGGCCGGGTCGCCGGGTGCGTCGATCCCGCTGGCCACGGTCGCCACGCTGGCCAACCCGCTGCGCTACGCCTTCGACGAGCAGGCCGCCCGCGCCACCCAGTTCGCCGCGACCCCGGCGATGGACCGGCCGCCGGTGGCCGAGGGGGAGGAGCCGGGGCTGGAGGGACGCGACTACTACTCGCCGATCCGTTCCACGTTCGCCTCCGGGATGCACGCGGCGATCGTCGAGACCGACCCGGAGACGGCCGAGATCAAGATCCTCCGGTACGCCGTGGTGCACGACTGCGGAAAGCTGATCAACCCGATGATCGTCGAAGGGCAGATCCACGGGGGAGTGGCCCAGGGCGTCGGCGGCGCGCTGTACGAGCGCATGGTCTACGACTCGCACGGCCAGCTCCTGAACGCCTCCTTCATGGACTTCCTGATGCCCTACGCCACCGAGATCCCCCATGTGGAGACCGCGCACCTGGAGACCCCCTCGCCGCTCAACCCGCTCGGTATCAAGGGGGCGGGCGAGGCCGGCGTCATCCCGGTGTCGGCCGTGATCGCCTCGGCCATCGAGGACGCCGAGGGCATCGTCATCGACCGGATGCCGATCTCCCCCTCGGACCTGTTCCACCTGAGGGCGACCCGCTGACCGCTCGTCCGTGTGGGCGGGGGTCCTGGGCGGGTGACGGTGGAGGTCGGCAAGGTGAACGCTGAAAAAGGAATACAGGGCCACAAAGGGGGCAAATGGCTCAGGAGTGCCATTTTTTCTCGCCCTGGAGGGGTTATGGTCACCCAGTCGCGGCGTGTGACCCGAAACCGCACGCCGACCAGCAGAGGCGTTCCAGCGGCCGGCGGGCCCGCGGCCGGAGACGGAGCCGGAGACGGGCACCGGGCCGGCCGAGAGTTCACGCTGGACCTGCCACTTCTTTCCATCCAGGTGCGGCCGCCCAGCGTCAAGCCGCCGCACGTGCCGCTACCACGGCTCCCGCACGTCCCCGGCGTCAGCCGCCGGGAACTGGGGCACGCGATGGACGTCGCACGGACGTTCCTGCCGCCGCCTGAGCGCATCGCCTACTACGGCGGGCTCGGCGCACTCGCCGCGTTCGGCGTACTGGATTGGCCGGTGGCGGCCGCGATCGGCGCGGGAACGGTGATCGCGCAGCGCGGCCGTACAGAACAGCGCGGTGGTACGGCACAGCGCGGGCGTACAGCACCGCGAGCTCGTACAGCACCGCGAGGTCGTACGAAGTCGCCCGACGTCGGGAAACCGAAGCAGGCCAGGAGCTCCGCCAAGAGCTCCGGGGAGAAAGTGACAACACGCCGCACGCGGGCCGGCAAGTAGGTCCATCCTGTCCGACCGGCATGTCCACAGGACTCCACCGGAGGTGACATGAGCCTGCTCGGCGCGCTTCGCCCGGACACCCTGCTGAGCCTGCTGCCGGAGCCGGTACGGAGTCTGGTGCCGCGCGGTCGCCGGATCGAGACGTGCGCGGGCGGGATCCGCGTCGAGTTGCGGAACATCGGCGGCCGGGGCGGCGAGCGGGCCGCCCGGGAGCTCGAAGACCGGCTGCGCGCCGCAGGTACACGACGTGCCGAGGTGAACGGCGCGCTCGGCTGTGTGTACATCGGCTGCGACGCGACCACGGCCGACACCGAGAAGCTGGTCGCGATCGTGGCGGAGCTCGACGAGGGCCAGGAGGCCGGCGCCGGGCCCAGTGCGCGCCACGGCGCGGAACACCATGCCAGGGCCGCCGTCAGCCTCGGCGGAAGTCTCCTGGGCACCAGCCTGGCGCTGGCCGGACGGGTCACCCGGATGCGGCTCCTGCACTCGGCTGTGCCGACCTTCCTCCAGTTGGCCGAGCACACCCCCAGGATCCGCAGGGAGCTGGACCGTCTGATGGGGCCGCCCGCCGCGGCCGCCATGCTCGAAACGGCACGGACCGTCACCCAGACGCTCGCGATACGGCCCATCGGGCTGCTCATCGACTCGGCCGCGGCCGCGGGCAGATACATCGACGCACGGGCCGGGCTGCAGGCATGGGCGAGCTGGGAGGAGGAGTTCGCCGGGGCGAACGGCACCTACCGGCACCTCCGGACGGCCGCGCGGCCACGGCCTGTCCCGCTGCCGCCCGGGCCGGTAGAGCGGTACGCCGACGCGGTGAGCCCTGCGGCGCTCGCCGCGCATGGAGTGACCGCGATCCTGAGCCGAAGCCACCAGCGGGGGCTCTCCGTGCTGATCTCGGGGACGCCGAAGGCCGCCGCGGTCGGCCGGGACGCGTTCACCGGCGCTGTCGTGCGGGCTCTCGCCGGTCGCGGCGCCATCGTCCTCCAGCATGACGCCCTGCGCCGGATGGATCGCATCGACACGGTCCTCATCGACGCCACCGCGCTCACCACGGGCGCGTGGGCGCTGCACGACGTGGTCTCCACCGGCTCGGACGTCGATCCCGACGAACTGCATGCCCGGCTGCACAGCCTCCTCGATCTCACCGACGTCACGGTCCGGCGGGAGAGCGACGGGTGGGTCGCCAGGCCGTACTCCGCCGCGCGGGGGCCGCGGCAGGTCGGGCGGTGGCGCCGTGCGGGGGTGACGCCTGTCGTGGTCTCGCGGCACGGGACCGTGGTGGCGTTCGCCGGCCTGGTGCCGGAGCTCCATCCGCTGGCCGAGGCCGTCGCGGCCGCGGCGAAGGGCACCCGTACGGTGCTGCTGGCCGGAGGTGAACCGTGGCTGGCCGAAACGCTCGGCCTCGACCGTCTCTCCGGCGGCCGGTCCCGGCTCGACGCGTCGGTGCGGGCGTTGCAGTCCGACGGGCACGCCGTGGCCGTGCTCTCGCGACGCTCCATGCGCGCGCTACGCGAGGCCGACCTCGGCATCGGCGTGCTCGACCAGCCGAGGCGGGTGCCCTGGGACGCCCATGTGATCGGCGGTCTGGACGGGGCGCAACTGCTGCTCCGCTGCCTGCCCGCCGCCAGGACGGCAAGCGTGCGGAGCGTGCGGCTGGCCGCCACGGGGGCGATCATCGGTGCCGGCCTGGCATTCCTCGGCGATCACCGCGCCTCGGTCGGCCGGGCTCACCTCGTGAGCGAATGCACGTCGGTGGCCGCGCTCGTCGCCGGGAGGTGGGCAGGCCGTCATCTCGGCCGCGAGCCGCCGCCTTTCCGCGCGGACCGCACGCCCTGGCACGCCATGGGGGCATCCGAGGTGCTGGCCAGGCTGCACACCTCGCCCGACGGGCTGCCGGAGGGAGAATCGGCACGCCGCAGGCGAAAACCCGGACCGGGGACCTTCGCCGAGCCGGAGTCGCTGACGCGCGCGACCGTGGAAGAGCTCGCCAACCCGCTCACTCCCGTCCTCGCCGTGGGCGCGGGCGCGTCGGCTGTCGTCGGTTCCGTCCTGGACGCCACGCTCATCGGGGGCGTGATAATCGTCGACGCGCTCCTCGGCGGTGCGCAGCGAAGGAACACCTCGCGCGCGCTGCACCGCCTCACCGAGGAGACGGCTGTGCTGGTACGGCTGTGCCGCCCGGACGGCCTGAAGGAGGGAACCGCCGACGACCTCGTTCCGGGCGATGTGATCGAACTACGCGCGGGCGATGCCGTACCGGCGGACTGCAGGCTGGTCACGGCGGCCGGGCTGGAGATCGACGAGTCCAGCCTCACCGGTGAGTCGCAGCTCGTCGCCAAGACCACGGCGCCGACCGCCACGCCCATCGTCGCGGACCGGGGATCGATGGTGTACGCGGGCACCACGGTCGCGGCCGGGCATGGCCGCGGCGTGGTCGTGGCCACGGGGACCGAGACGGAGTCCGGAAGGACCGCGAGGCTCGCCCTCGACGCGCCGCCGCCGACCGGCGTGGAGCTACGGCTGCGCGCGCTGAGCCGCAGGATCCTCCCTGCCGCGATCGGGTCGGGTGTCCTCCTGGGGAGCATCGATCTGCTCCGTGGCTCGCCGCTGGACCGGGCGCTCGCCCCTGCCGTGAACCTGGCGGTGGCCGCGGTCCCCGAAGGGTTGCCGTTCATCGCCACCATCGCCGAGCTCGCCGCGGCCAAGCGGTTGTCGCTGCGGAACGCGCTGGTGCGCAACCCGTCGACCATCGAGGCCCTCGGCAGGGTCGATGTCCTCTGCTTCGACAAGACCGGCACCCTGACCAAGGGACGCATCAGCTTGCGGCGGATCTCCGACGGACGGGTGGAGCGCCCGATGGAACGGTTGACGCCCGAGTTGAGAGCGATCGTCGCCGCGGCGCTTCGTGCCGGACCGCGGTTCGGCGGCGGGCGTGCCATTCCCCATCCGACGGATCGCGCCGTCGTGGAGGGAGCGGAGAGGCTGCGGGTGTCGCCCCGGGACGGCCTCCGCGCGTGGCGACGCGTCGACGAGCTTCCCTTCGAGCCGGCGCGGGGCTACCACGCCGTTCTGGGCCTGTGCGAGTCCGGCCATCTGCTGAGCGTCAAGGGCGCTCCCGAGGTCGTGCTGACCCGCTGCGAGAGCCTGGTCCACGCGGGGGAGACCGTCCCCTTCGACGACGCGGCCAGGCGCGAGCTGGAGCGGGAGGTCGACAGGCTCGCCATGCAGGGCTACCGGGTCCTGGCCGTCGCGGAACGCACGGCCTCCAGCCGCTCGGATCTCGACGAGTCCAGGATCAGCAGGTTGCGCTTCCTCGGACTGCTCGGCCTGGCCGACCCGGTCCGTCCGACCGCCGCACGGAGCGTCCGGGGACTGATCCGGGCCGGGGTCCGCGTCATCATGATGACCGGAGATCATCCGAGTACGGCGGAGGCCATCGCCGCCGAGGTGCGGGCGTTGAACGGGATGCGGGTCATGACCGGCCAGGAACTCGACGCGCTCGACGACGAGGCCGTGGCCGCAGTGCTGGACGACGTGTCCGTCTTCGCCCGGGTGACTCCTGCGCACAAGGCACGTATCGTCACGAGCCTGCGGCGTTCGAGGAAGGTGGTCGCCGTAACCGGGGACGGCGCCAACGATGTTCCCGCGATCCGGCTCGCCGACGTGGGGGTGGCGCTCGGGTCTCATGCCAGTCCCGCCGCCCGGTCCGCCGCCGACATCGTCGTGACCGACAATCGCATCGAGACGATCATCGATGCGATCAGCGAGGGCCGGGCGATGTGGGGCTCGGTGCGCGACGCGTTGAGCATCCTGCTCGGCGGCAACATCGGGGAGATCGCCTTCACTGTGGGGTCGAGCCTGCTGACCGGCCGCAGCGCGTTGAACGCCCGCCAGTTGTTGCTGGTCAACCTGCTCACCGACATGTTGCCCTCGATGGCGGTGGCGGTACGGCGACCGAGCGCCGTCGACCCGGAGAAGTTGCTGGCGGAAGGGCCGGAGGCATCCCTTGGCACGCCCCTGACCCGCGACATCTACGTGCGTGCCGTCACCACCGCCGCGGCCGCGGCCATGGCCTGGTCGCTCGGCAGGATGTCGGGCACGCGCAGCCGGGCGGACACGATCGGGCTGATCGCCCTGGTGACGGCGCAGCTTCTGCAGACGGTGGCGACGGGAAGCCAGGATCGGACCGTGCTGCTAGCCGGCCTGTCGTCCGTGGCCGTGCTGGCGGCGATCGTGTCGGTCCCCGGCATCAGCCACTTCTTCGGCTCACGTCCGATCGGCCCGTTCGGCTGGGCCATCGCACTGGGCTGTGCCACCGCCGCCGCGTCGCTGGGAAGGCTGGTCGAACGGTCCGCCCCGGGATGGTCACCGAACGTTAACCCCTAGTTCGACCCAATCGTCCCCATTTTCAACTATTGAACCCGAACCTATAGATACATGTCGTTATATCCCTTTAAGGTGCACTATGTCGGAGTTTCTGGGTTCTGTGCTCGCGCGAGCAGCGGTACTGCTCATCGAGGCCTTGATCACGCGTCTCGTCCAGGTCATCGTCACAACGGTCATTCGTCCAGCGCCGGTCCCGACCATCTGATCCGGGAGCGGTTTACGGCAAGCCGGTCGTAATCAACCCGGTGATCGTCGAAGGGCAGATCCACGGGGGAGTGGCCCAGGGCGTCGGCGGCGCGCTGTACGAGCGCATGGTCTACGACTCGCACGGCCAGCTCCTGAACGCCTCCTTCATGGACTTCCTGATGCCCTACGCCACCGAGATCCCCCGGGTGGAGACCGCGCACCTGGAGACCCCCTCGCCGCTCAACCCGCTCGGCATCAAGGGGGCGGGCGAGGCCGGCGTCATCCCGGTGTCGGCCGTGATCGCCTCGGCCATCGAGGACGCCGAGGGCATCGTCATCGACCGGATGCCGATCTCCCCCTCGGACCTGTTCCACCTGAGGGCGACCCGCTGACCGCTCGCCGGTTCCCCTGACGGGCCGTCGAGGAGCGGTGTGGAACTCCGACGGACACGCGAACGCCCGCCTGGCCTCGGCTGTTTCCCCGGCGATGGGCGGTCGCATCGAACGGATTGAAGCCGCGGTCAGGGGACCGGCTGGAGCGTTGTGAGATCCTCTCTGCCGATCTGATCACCGTTCCGGGTGATGATCACTTCGTTGCCGCGCACCTCGTAGGCGTAGGAACCGTTGAGAGCGACATACCCATAAGGAGTCTCCTCGGCGGGGAAGGCCAGTCCGGTATCCGGCTGACCGGTGTATTCCCCGTAGTAGTACACCTGGCCGGAGTTCCCGCGACACAGGATGATCTGTTTGTTTGCGGTGCTGTAGGCGGCGACCAGTTCGGCGGTCTCCGATCTGGGCAGCATTTCGACCACGCGGTCTGGGCACCCAGGTGGACGAGCCTCTGGTTCGACCTGTGGCCCGGTGGTGGATAGATGCCGGAGGCCGGATGGGCGATTCGCCGAGATCAGCGAGGCGACGTAGGCGGAGAACATCAGCAGCACGAAGCAGATGACGAACGCTATGAGGCAGCCGGCGCACCCACTCACTGACGAGCCGCTGGATGGCCGGACGATTGGTGACGGCGGATGATATCCGCCGGCCGGTGGGTATCGGGCCGGTGGGGGATGACCGTACGGCGGTGTGCCGTACGGGGATACGGGTGGTCTGGGGCCCGTGGGCGGGGGGCCTGGTCGGAGAGGGGCGTATCCCATTCGTCCCCCTGCGCCGGCGGGGGGTGCGAAGAAGATGGCGCCATCCGATAGAGAGCGGGAAGGTACATGGGGCGTCGCCGCCGCGCCGCTGGTGGGCATCCCCGCGCCGGTGGATCTGACTCTCTCCGACGGCCTCTCTCTCCCGCTGAATCTCGTGCCGCTCCTGAACGGTGGAGTCGAAGGACCGTCATTCGGAAAGACTTTCGTATGGTCGGTCGCGGCCTTCCGGTCGGTGTCGCATCCCTGGCAGTTGATCTCGCCGGGGTCATTCCACACATCACAGCGAAGGCATCGCCATGTCGGCCTGCGGGCTGGGTCGCCGCCGCCCGGATTTGGAGGACCCTGCCGTTCCTCGCACGCTTGGCAACGGCGGCGTTCCGCATCGTTGTAGGTATCGCATGATTTGCAGCGCCACGTGGCACCTGCCACGATGATTCCCCTTCCAAGGATCAACCGCAGTGTTCAGGGCACAGGAGTTTCCCGTGCAGGTCATCGATGAGTTCCTCGGTTTCGGACGACGGTTGGAAGCTGATCCAATGCTCGGTGTCCGGTACGGTCCGCGCTTGTGCACGAACCGTCAGCCAATGAGCCATCTCGCGGGCGTGCAAGGCCTGTTCGCGTTGCAGGAGAATTCGCAATGTGAGCATGTCACCCGATTGGAGCGACCTTTGTGGGCCGGCGGCAAAGCGCAGTATGAGCTGTATCGGCTCGGTCTCTCGGACATCGGCTGCGGCACACCACTCGCTGGGTAGTTCCAGGCATCCTCCACCGCGCCAGCGTACGGTGATCGATTCTCCGTCGTAGATCAGTCGCGCGTCGAGGCCTTCCACAACGGAAGCGGTCACAAGCTGTTCACGATAGTGTTGATGATCTCGTCCATTTCCAGCTCCTCCAGGCCCAGGCCGGCCGTGGAGGGGAAGTGCATGGTCATGTTCCACTCCTCGGTGATATCGGTCCAGGGGTAGGCGTCGGGCGCGAAGAGCACGAGGCGCTTGGCTGAATTGTCCATCACGGCGGTCTGGCTTCTGGCATATCCCCACCGCTCGAAAAGTTCGTCCATGTCCCGGGGAATGTTCTGCGGATAGGTGTGGGCGGAGACCGCTGCCGGCGTGCGAAGCGGATGAGCGGGCGCGTCGGTAAACATCACGATGACATGGCGACGCCGATCCAGTCCCGTCTCCCATGGTGCGTCGATGGCCAGGGAAAGGGCTTCCAGGCCGGACTCCGGGATATCGCCGCCCCCTGACGGATAGAGGCTGCGCACGAAAGTCTCGAATTCCGCTGACTGGTCGGGAAAAAGCAGGAAAGGGGTTTCCTGGATGGCATCCTCCGCGTAGTCGCCGAAATCGCGGAAGGCAATGAGCTTCAAGCGGAGCTGGGAGATTGCTTTACCCTTCTCCCGCATCACGAGGTTCAGCCTCTCGTGAAACATGACAGCGCTCTTCTTTACCGTGTCCAGAACGGGCATCATGCTGTCGGTCGCGTCGATGCAGAGCACGATGTCCACCGCATACTGCAGATTTCCTTGATACTGCTCGGCGTGTGTCATCGATGGTTCTCCTTTTTGTCGATGTTGATTCGCACTCGGGAAACTTTCGGTGTTACCGGTTTAGATTTTGTCGATTCTCTTCGGTGCAGCTCGCACACGTTCGGTTCTTTCAGCGTTTCCATGAAGGTTGCTATCTGTGGCCGGGCGTCAGGCGCCCGAGACGTCATCGCGCCCACTAGCTCTCGCATGGGATCACTCAGTCGGTGGTCGAGGTGCAATGTCGTACCGGCGTTGACGGCGTCGGCGGGCGATCCGAACCGTTCGTCGTAGCGTGGGACAGCCCCCGTGAGATAGTGATGCGCTAGTAATCCAAGGGCGAAGATGTCCACCTTGGTGGTCAGATAGCCGGCCAGCACGTCCGAGTCACTCTGCATGTACCGCCGCCACTCGGGAGCCCCGTACAGCGAGTCCCCCGCTATGTCCTCTCGTTCCGGAGGCTGTCGCGAGACGTAGGCATCGTCGAAGTCGATGAGCTTGGCGGTGTAAAAGGCACCGCCCCCCTTGTTTTGTACCAGAACATTGGCCGGCTTCAGGTCCCCGTGTACCACGTCGATACCGTGTAGCAGGCCCACACTCAGTCCGAGGGTTCTCAGCAGCACGGCCTTCTGACCCGGGGTGAGTGACTGCGGCCGGTGCAGGTTTTCGGTGTCTATGCGCTCTGTGACCTTGTAGTAGGTGGTGCCGTCGTGAAAGAAGTCGAGGGCGAGGATGAGATTGCCCCCTCCGACCGTGTCGTACGACAGACGATTCATAATCATCTTGTGTCGCTGCTCGAATTCCTCACATGACTGCAGTCGCAGGCTCTTGCTGACCGTTGTCGCGGTTGAGCCCGGCTTGGGGCGTTTCGGGTCGAGGAAGCGCTTGATAAAATATTCGCGTCCGTTCTTCTCGGCAAAAGCCCACACGCATTTTCCGCCACCGTCGTTTGTTGGCTCGCTGGTTATGCGGTAGCCGCTGATGATGTCCCCAGCCTTCATCTCAACCCTTCATCGACGGGCGGCATGAGCTGTTCATAGTCCGATCGGTAGTAACTCCACGTGCGTGTCCGCCACTGCCGTACCGTTGCGGGATCGTCCCTCATCAGGGAATCGCGGGGCTGATAGCGCGTATCAATCTCCCGTGTGCGTGGGCCGAAACTTTCCCGGAGCTGTTCGAAGTCGGAGAAACCGAGCGCGGCGAGGCTGAGCGAGGCGTCGTCGCCCGAGTAGGACGATACCTGCCTGGCCAATCGTTCTGCCCATTCTCGTTGATGGCCCGACACTTGGAGAGTGTTCAGAAGATGGCATTCGAAGTGGGCAGGCGTATCGACGTAGCCGTAGAAGCCGTCGGTGGCGCACACCAGTACGCATGGCAGGTCGAGAAGTAGGACGTGCGAATCGATCGTGAAGTCCCGGTCGGCGCAAAGCACGTTGGTCAGCGGCGGATCCTGTAACAACTGCTCCAACCCATCGGTCTCCACCGTGTGGTCCCGGGTCAGCGCCTGAAGGCCACTGCGAGGATTCAGCGCGTAGGCCCTTGAATCGCCCGCCCACAGAATCTGACATTCGGCCTGTTCGCCACTGAGGCGATAGCGGATGGCGGCCATCGTGGAAGGCAGGGATCTGCGCATGCTCCCGACAATCTTGCTACGGCCGAGCGGGCGCATTTCGGCCAGTAACTTTGCCAGATGGACCCGCAGCGATTGCGCTTCAAAGGAGGAGCGTTCGTTGACGCAGTGGCGGAACCAGGAGTCGACGCCGATCCTGGCCACTCGCGCACCGATCCACGCACTGCTGCGGCGTGTCCCGTCGCGTGAGGTGTGGGCGATCTCAGCCCCTGAGCCGCCCAGCCCGTCGAAGACGCCCAGGATGCCCTCGGCTGTCGGAATATGGTGGGCCAGCAGCGGTTCCGCGTCCTCTCCTCGTCCGGTGTTTCGCTCAGTCCACACCCCGATGGCCAGCACACCTTCCCCGTTGTGATGCCAGACCGTCCGTTGCGCACGTGTCGCGTCGTGGTTCATCCTTGCCCGCCGTCGGGCCGCTCATCTGGATATTCGGTCCTTGGCAGTGGGATGCCGCGCACTCTGCTGGGGCGCCGTTCGCCCTTCCGCTCGTGGAAATGGGTTCCGCCGACCGGTTCTTCGTCCGGCGGAGCTGCTGCCGGCCGTACGCGGTTCTCCGCTTTTGGGTCTTCTCGGTGAGCAGCGGGCGTGGGCTCTCGTGCCGCGCCCGCGTCCGGTTCTCCGGCGCTCGCGCCCATCCTGTCCTCGCCGGTGCCGATTCGGCCCGCCCTCGGGTGGGCCTCGCTCGCCGCGAGCGAGCTGCGGAGGCGGCTGGACCGGGTGCCTCCGAAGGGGGCGGCAGAGTCACCGACGAGGCGATCCCGAAGGGCGCGTTCTGCCTGGAGGAGTTCCCATGACTCGCGGTCGGCGTCCGAATGCTTCAATACGGCTTCCCACGCTCTGAGCAGTTCCGTGCGTTCGGCGCCTTCTGCGGCCGTGATCAACTCGTGCGCGGCGCGCGGACCCTCGCGTTCCATGATTTCGGCGATCAAGCCTTCCATGCCGTCCGCGCGCAGCATTTTCAGATGACGGTTGCGGCGCATGGCCATGAGCCGGGTATCGCGTTCGATATCGCGGTACGCGCGCCCGCTGGTGTGGATTTCGTCCTCATCGACCAGCAGTTCCACGGAGATGTTGCGTAGCCGGATAGCCGAATCTCCGGTGAAGATGCGAATCGAATCGTTCAGTGCGTCCTCGGCGATGTGGAACTCGCTGATATCGAAATTTCTGGATACCTTGCGGAGCATTTGCTGGATAGCCGGATAAAGGGCGGCGCTGACATCGCGAATTCTACGGTGCACGATCTCGTCGGGTGCCACCACGCGGCAGTTCAGCCTGATCAGGCTACGGAAGCCGAAGGCGGCGTCATTACTGAGAAGGGGGATCTCGAGCATGAGTCGATGCTCGCCGACATTGACCAGATATGATCGCTGGTAGGTGCCGTACCTCGCATCGATAATGGGTTCGCCGTGTCTGATTACAAGTGGCGTGCCATTGTGCGGGACGAGCACCAGCGCGGTGCCCGGAGCGGGAGGGCGCAGTGGCTTCAGAAGCCTGAAGCGGGAGAGAATATGGCTCTCCATAATTGGATCATAGGTGAACGGTTGCATAGTTATTGTCTTCCGGTCTGGGATGAGTAAGGTTAGTCATGCGGAATTCCGTAATGCGTGGTGAATTCGTGCCGCTGAGCCGGAGGGATTCTTCCCCGCACGCGCCCAGCCGTCCAGGTAATAATCGAGGCGTTCCCGATGCCTTCCCGGCCGGGCGGCGACGGCGAGCAGGATGTCGTAGATATTGCTGAATGCCGTGCGATCGTGGTCAGCATATTTATCCAGATACTCGCGCAGCGCATCGAGCGCCTGAGTTTGTGCTGGTTTACGGGCCAGGGCGCGGGCCCAGAGTTCCACGAGTTGCGGGAGGTGTTCTCTGGCGTTGGCGAGCAGGAGGGGGAGTGGCGGGTCGCCAGGTGAGGATGCCGTCCAGGACAGGGCGCCCCCTCCGGGGTATTCTGCCGGCGCCGGTTGGCTGGCCATGAAGACGAAGGCCGACAGTGACTTCGTCACCATCGGAGAGGAATCCTGCGGCTCCGACCATGTGAGCAGGGCGGACAGGACCTCGGAGGCACAGCCCTGCTCGATCAGATGCAGCAGGCTCCGGCCGACCGGTGGCAGGGTGCTCCAGTCCTCGCGGTCGAGCATTGTGCGCAGCGCCGTTGTGGCACGTGCCGGCTGCTGTGCCCCCAGCCAGCCGCCGAGCGTCGTGGCCGCGGTGAGAGACAGGCGTCGCTGAAAGGGCGTGTCCTTCTCCGCGACCCAGGATTCGAGCAGGACCCAGACGGCTTCTGCGAGATCGCGATTTCCGCCCACGACCCCCAGCGCTGTTGCGGCCCCCTGACGAAGCGCCGGGGATTCGTTTCCCGCCCACTGCCTCAGGTAGCGGTTGACCGCGTGGGAGTGGTCACTCCAGGCGATCACTCCTGCGGCTACGGACGCCCGCGCCCGCACGTCGATGTCCGGATGCGTCATCAATCGGCGTAGCCAGGCAAGCATCGTGGGCCGGTAACCGTCGAGATACGTCCACGCGTATCCCAAAATCGCCTGTTGTACGAGCGGGTTGACGAAGCGGACCCGTGGCAGTGCGCTGCCCTTGGTACGTCCGGTCTCCTCGGCGGTCACGGACACCTGGATCCACGGATGGTCGGATTCGAGCCGCTCTCGGAACCTCAAGTCCGCAGGTGAACCCGTATCCGGGGTCAACATGCCGTACAGCGTCATGGCGGCGTCGGACACGGTGAGATATGTCGCCTCCTCCAGCGTCGCCGCCGCCAGCGCGAAGCTCGTCACCTCCGGAGACCGGAACTGGCTAAACCAGGCGTGTACCTGATCGGTCGGATCCCGTAGCGACTCGACCCCGGCCGCCAGGTCTCCGCCACTACGGATCACGGCGGCAAGGTGTACGGCGTTGCGCGGACGGGGAACTTCACGCAGCAGCTCCAGCGCGCGGGAATCGGCGAGCTTGCGGTGTAGTTCCGCAATTTCCTCTGGTGTTGGAGGGACGTCGAACGCGTGACTTTGCACGATGTGCACCGGGTCGACGAGGCCGAGCGAGGTCATGATGTGCCCAGACCGGGCAGCGGCCTCCACCAGCGTCCCGCGAGGAGGCCCCGTCACCAGGATCATGAAGCTCTTGCTCTCCTGGAGTATGGCCGCCGTGTCGTCGATCCACTGCTCGTCGATCGTGTCCATGGACAGACCCGCCGTACCCGAGGAGCCGTCGTCGAGTACCAGGAGATACCCGCTTCCTGCTGCTGGCCAGTTCGACCCGTCCAACGCCGACGAGTCGACGATGCGATAGCACTCACCTTCGGCGTGCGTCTTCAGCACTTCGGCCAGCAGGTTGAAACCCGTGGTCTTCCGCCCGCCCGGTGAGAGGGCCAGGATCAGCAATCCGCGATTGCGGAGGACGTCCAGCGCGTCGTCCCATCGGGGCGGCCGAAGGTAACTCTCGGTCCACCGAGCGAGCCGCTTCTTGTTGACCTTTATTGTCGTGTCGCCGGTACCCCGACTATGACCGGCCATGGTGAATCCACCGCCGATGCTGACGGAGTCGTTGAACAGCGCGAGCGTGTCGATCCGCACGCCCAGGGAGTCACGCTGTAACCGTTCGGTCACTCGGGCCGCGATGGCCGCCGCCTGGGCGGATTCGGCGTCGTCCGCTCCGCCGCGGCGCAGTGCCCGCAGCGCGTCTTTCTCGCTGAGCGGTGCATCATCGTCCGTTTCCGGGCGTGCTTCAGATGACTCCGCTTGGTCGGCAGCCTCCGGCTTCCTGCTGGACTCGTCGTCCCCCGCCGGAGAGCCTTGCTGTTTCAGCGGGCCGTCGATCTGGCTCATGCGCCTTCCGCCTTCGAGAGGGACTCAGGAGATGTTGAAGTCGCCCGAGATGGTCACGGGTGCGTGGTAGACGGCGGCGGTCTTGATCGTGTTGGCGACGATCGCGGGTCCGCTGGCCGCCTGCTTGGCTGTGTGCGCCTGGTCGACCAGGCGCGTGATGTCCTCGAAGAAGGCCAGGTCACGTATGAGGTGCATGATGAGCACGCGCTCCAGGGCGGTGACCGCGACCACGTCGGCAGGATTCAGTTCGACCTGCGCAAGCGTGCCTTGTGCTGCCAGGTCACCATGGAATCGAGTGCGCACGCGTTCGATCAGAGGAGCCGACGGGCTCAACCATGCGGCCCCAATCCCCTTCGAGTTGCCCTTCCTGGCGCCCTCCGCCACGAGGCGGGCGGCATGCCTCCCGACCTCGTCAGGTGATCGGGATTCGGTTCTGGAGCCGGAGGGATCATCGGTATCCGCTGCGGAGCCGGAACCGGCGGCAGTGAATCGGTTAGCATCGATGGGCAGGTCAAGGCCAGGGTCACGCTGGAGAATGCGTTGGTGGAATCGCTCGATATCCGCGCCAGGATCGGCCCCGATCTCCTCGGCCAGTCGTGTCCGCAAGCCCGAGAAGGCGGCCAGGGCTTCAGCCGAGCGGCCAGCGCGGTAATAGGCCAGCATGAGCAGAGCCGTCACTTGCTCGTCGGGCGGTCCAGCAGCGGTGAGATCCAGCAGTTCGGGGATGAGTCGCGTATGGAGGCCAAGCCGTAGCTCGGCTTCCATACAGTCGATCACTGCGGCGCGGTGCTCCTCCTGCAGATTGTGACGATGGTTGAGCGCCCACTGGCCGGTCACGTCGTTGAGTGGTTCGCCGACCCGCAGCCCAGGGGTTCCCCACTGACTGAGGGCGTCGCGGAGGGTTCGCACGGCTCGGGCGTCGTCGTGGCGAATCAGCGGTTGAGCGGTGCTCACCAAGTCGCGGAATCGGTGCAAGTCGACCTGGTCACGACTGGCCAGCAGTCGGTATCCGCCATCGTGTTTGGGCAGCAGGTCGGTGGATCCGGATACGGTTCTGCCCAGATGGCCGCGCAGTTCGCTCATGTAGTGGTGGATGACCTTGCGTGCGCTGGCTATCGGCTCGTTGCCCCAAACCTTGTCGATCAACTGTTCCATGGGGACCGGCCGCGACTCCGCCAGCAGGAGTATGGCCAGTACCAAGCGTTGCTTCCGGTCACCGAGGTGAATCCACACCCCCTCGCTGTAAGCCGCCACACCACTCAGCAATCGAAACTGCATCGCTCGTCCCTTCTGACCTTGCGTTGGATGTGTCATACAGCACGCGTGACCCGTCCTGCAGAGTTGCTATGGCAGACCTACAGCACGGCACCCAGCGGATAACCGAGTCGACCGCCCAGCGCGGTATTCGATCCTTATTTCCATCGGGCGGCACAAGGCCCCCTCGAAGGACAGGAGAAGGATGATGGGTACTGCAAAGGAAAATCAGCCACAGCGCGGATGGTTCAAGGCGACCTTCAGCGACAACGGCGGCGGTTGCGTCGAGGTCGCCCTTGGCGAGAACTTGGTCGCGGTTCGTGACTCCAAGGACCCCAGGGGGCCTGTGCTCTACTTCAATGACCAGGAGTGGGGCGCGTTCATTGCCGGCGTCTGTGCGGGGGAGTTCGACCTGAGGTGATCCGGGTCTGCAGGGGGCGTCACGATGATCAGGTTGCGATGTCCCCTGCGCCCGCAGGACGTATCTCAGGGAGAGAGGCGTTCGCCGACTGCGCCGCCAGTACCCCATATCCGAGGCGGCGGGGATGACGCTCACTGGGCAGTGGCTCTGAGGTCGGCGCTGAGCGTGGCGAGGAACTCCCGCGCCTCGTCGTTGAACACCGCCGTCTCGCTCAGCAGCGACCATTGCCGCTGATAGATGGCGATGTCCTCGGCGTTGTTCGCGGTCAACCTGACATGTGTCGTCTCTACCTCGACAAAAGTGTCTCCGGCGCTGCCGTCGCTCTCGTAGACGATGAAACCGTGCGGCGGGCAGACGACCGCTTCCCTGTTGTGCGGTATTAACCCGACGGAGATGTTTTCCAATGTGCTCAGTGATGCTATTCGGTCCAACTGGGCTACCAGGAGTTTGAGTGGTCCGGGCCGGCACCTCAGGGCTGCCTCCGTAATGAGAAATTCGAAACGCCGGCTTTCCTCATACAGTGCGAGTTGGCGCTGCAAACGACCGGCGATGGCCATGGCCAGGTCACCGTCGGAGTACGGCGGGTCGAAGAGGGAGAAGATCCGCCGGGCGTACTCTGCGGTTTGCAACAGTCCGGGGATGAGCGTGGGCTGGAAAACACGCACGATCTTTGCTTGATCTTCTTGATCCCGGATGTCGTCCTGAAGGTGGGCTTGACCTTGCAGCGCGTCCCGCCACGTGTGCACCTCGGTGAACGCCGCCTCGGTTGTGTCCGTCAGCCACGCCCGAGTCTGATCGGAGGCACCCACAGCTTCGGCCCATGCCGTTACCTGCGGTAGTGAGGGGATCACGGTTCCAGACTCGATGCGTGAGACCTTGGACTGGCTGATTCCGATCCGGTGGGCCAGATCACGCCCTGAGATACCGGCCAGGTCGCGCAGGCGCCGAAGCTCCATTGCGAGACGCTGCCGCTTGGTGCCCTGTCCCCCTCCGTCACCTGCGGGTATGTTCATCGCTTCGCCCCCCATGGCGTCCTGTCAGCATCTCGCAGACGGATTACCTGATCCACTATGATTCGGAATGATGTGGAACTAAATCAGATCGAGTCGTGCGTGTCAAACCATGTGCGCACACGTCGTGCTTCTAGCGTTCCGCGAGGATTGGCCAGTATGGGCGACTTTCTCTTGACGAAGGGCTTCCGATGATTCAGTATGAGTCAGTATGATGCGAAGCGTGCACAGGACGTCATGCTCGACCGCTACTCGCCCCGGACTGCCCCGCCGCCCTCGTCGTGGACCTCGTCGGACCAACTCCCGGTTGGCTCTCGTGCTGTGGAGTAACGTGCTGCTGAGCCTGGCGCAGGAGTCGGCTCTTTTCAGGTTCCTCGTACTCGCGATACTCCTGACCGCGCTCCCAGTCGTCTTAGGAAGGCGGCGGGTGGCCCTTGGAGGACGAACGGCTTCGGGAGAACGGTGGGGGCCATGTCCGTCAGCCCCAAGGCGTCACAGCCCGGCCTGCATGGCGGAATTTCCATCGCCATGTGTCTCGCTCGGATCGCCCAGGCGGCGCCGTACTCGGTCCCTAAGCTATGCCAGGCCGTGTCGTCATATGGGCGCGGGGCGTCAAGTCGTGTGTCCGTACCCCATGTCTGCGGGGATCCCTGGTCGGGACACCGGAAGGGCCGATCCCGCTGATCAGCCGATGTGTCGTACGGCGACGCCGACGGGCCCGTGCGTGAAGTGAACGACGCGCCGGTCGCCCGCACCAGAGCGCGCCCGCGCGGCCGTGATGTCCGATCGAGCGGTCAGGCCGGAGGCAGACGCCGCGGGTCAGGCAGGCGCGGGGCCGGTGGAGGCGCGGATCACGAGTTCGTGCCCCGTACGGCGGCGCCGGGGGCGGGCGGCCGAGGGCTGGAGGACGAGCTCCAGCGCCTTCCTGCCCATCGTGATCATCGGCAGGCGGATCGTGGTCAGGCCGGGATAGACGTCCACGGCCACCGGGATGTCGTCGAAGCCCATCACCGAGATCTGCGCCGGGATCCGGCGGCCGTCGTGCAGCAGCCAGGACAGGGCGCCGACGGCCATCGGGTCGTTCAGCGCGGCGACGGCGGTGAGACCGGGATGCTCGCCGAGCAGCCGGGCCGCCGCGGCGGCGCCACCCTCCCTGGTGAAGTCGCCGCAGGTCACCGGGATCGACTCCCAGGCGAGCCCGTGGGCCTGGGCCGCCTCGCGCAGCCCGCGTAGCCGGTCCTCGACCGTGGTCAGCTGCTCGGGGCCGCTGATCACGCCGATCCGGCGGTGGCCGAGCTCCAGCAGATGCCCCATCGCGGCGACCCCGCCGGCCCGGTTGTCGGGCAGCACCGCGTCGACGGGCAGGTGGTGGCGGCCGATCACGGCCACCCGCCCGCCGGCGGCGCGGAAGGAGACCAGCTCGGCGGCCGTCTCGGCGCTCGGCTGGATGTAGCCGGACCCGGCCAGCACGATGGAGTTGACCCGCTGGGCGCGCAGGCCGCGGATCCGGCTCAGCTCCGCGCGCGGATCGCGCTCCGTCTGACTGATCATGGCGGTGTAGCCGCGGCTCTCCGCCTCGCGCAGCACGCCCCTGGCGATCTCGGCGAAGTAGGGGTCGCCGACGTCGTGGACGATCAGCCCGACCGTGGAGACCTGCCCGCCGGCCAGCGCGCGGGCGTGGCTGTTGGGCACGTAGCCGACCTGGGCCGCGACGGCCTGGACGTGTGCCGCGAGGGTGGCGCTGACGCCGTTGCTGCCGGTCAGCGCGCGGGAGGCCGTCGCCAGGGAGACCCCGGCGGCACGTGCGACGTCGACCAGCCGCGGAGTGGACGGGCGGTCTTCCATCTCGTTACCCAACCCCCTTGTCACACCGCTGTAACACGTGCCATCGTAGCCGAAAGCGCTTACGAAAGCGCTTTCGTCTTTCCGAACAATCGCCTCTGATCTGGAGGTTCGCGATGACTAGGGGTCAAGGCGCTCGCAGGAGCCTGGCCATTCTGGCGATCGGCAGCCTGGGGCTCACCGCATGCGGTGGCGTGAACGGCGGGGCCGAGAAGGATGACGGGACCGGCCCGGTCAAGGTCGGCATCTCGCTCCCGCTGACCGGCGACTTCTCCGAGCCCGGCAAGGGGGTCCAGGAGGGCTACCAGGTCTGGGCGGACCAGGTGAACAAGGCCGGCGGCCTGCTGGGGCGCAAGGTCGAGCTGCTCTTCCGCGACGACGCCTCCGACCCCAACCGGGTCGTCTCCGACTACGAGTCCATGATCACCCAGGACAAGGTGAACCTCGTCTTCGGCCCGTTCTCGACCCGGCTGGTGATCCCCGCCGCCGAGGTCGCCGAGTCCTACGACATGCTCTTCGTGGAGCCCGCCGGTGCCGCGAAGGAGGTCTTCGAGCAGGGCTTCAAGAACCTGTTCTACGCCGCTCCCGCCGTGGCCGACGACCACTACAACTACCTGGCCGAGTACATCATCGCGCTGCCCGCGGACCGGCGTCCCAAGACCGCCGCCTACGCCTCGCTCGACGACCCCTTCGCCCAGGGCACCGCGTACGGCCTGCGCGACAAGCTCGCGGCGGCCGGCATCAAGACCGTTGCCGACGAGGTCTACCCGCCGGAGACCACCGACTTCGCCCCGATCGCGGCAAAGATCGCCGCTGCCAAGGCGGACATCGTCGTCGGCGGCACCCAGTTCGAGGACTCCGTCGGGCTGGTCAGGGCGCTCCAGGAGCTCGGCTCCCAGCCCAAGCTCGCCGCCTTCTCCACCGGCCCCACCCTTCAGGAGTTCCCCGAAGCGGTCGGCGGAGCCGTCGAGCACATCCTGTCGCCCGTGGGCTGGTCGGTCTCCTCCGGCTTCTCGGGCAACGACGCCTTCGTCAAGCGCTACAAGGAGATGTTCAAGAACGAGCCCAACGAGGACGCCGCCAACGGCTACACCGTCGGGCAGATCGTCGAGGCGGCGGTCAAGGCGGTGGGCTGCGTGGACCCGGTGGCCGAGTGCCAGGGCAAACTCGCCGACCACATCCGGGGCGGCAAGTTCGACACGATCGTCGGCCCGCTGACCTTCGACGACCAGGGGCGTCCCGAGGCGGCGCACATGATCCAGCAGTACGTGGACGGCAAGGTGGAGATCGTCCTCCCCGAGGGATCGAAGGCGCAGACCAGCAAGCTCGTCTTCCCGAAGAAGGAGTGGTGACCCTCCTTCTCCAGGGGCTGGCCCTGGGCATCCTGACCGGTGGCCTGTACGCGCTGCTCTCCTCGGGCCTGTCGCTGTACTTCGGCGTGATGCGGGTGGTGATGGTGGCGCACCCCGCCTTCCTGATCGTCGCCGCCTACCTGACCTTCACCCTGCACACCGGGCTGGGCCTGGACCCGCTGCTCACCCTGCCGATCACGGTCCCCGTCTTCTTCGTCGCCGGGGTGGCGATCCAGCGCCTGCTGATCGCCAGGCTCGCCTCGGACACGATGGCGATGATGTCGGTGCTGCTCACCTTCGGCCTGGCGCTCATCATCGAAGGGCTGCTCGGCACGTTCTACACCGGTTCGTACCGGTCGATCAGCATGGAGTACGCGACCCAGTCGCTGGCCCTGGGGCCGGTGCGCCTGCCGTACGACCGGATCATCGCGTTCGCGGTCGCGGCGGTGACGCTGGGCGTGTTGTTCGCGGTGTTGCGGATGACCCGGTTCGGGCAGGCGCTGCGGGCGACCATCCAGCATCCGGAGGCGGCGCGGCTCATCGGGATCAAGACGGAGCGGGTGACGGGGTACGGCTTCGGCGTCGGACTGGCGACGGCGGCGGTGGGCGGCGCGGTGCTCGCGCTGATCACGCCGTTCTTCCCGGCGGCGCACTGGGTGTGGATCGGCAAACTGATGGCGATCATCGTGGTCGGCGGGCTCGGCAGCGTGCAGGGAGCGGCCGTGGCGGCGCTCATGCTCGGCGTCATCGAGAGCCTGGTGCTGGTCACGGTCGACGCGACCTGGGCGACGATGATGTTCTACATCTTCCTGTTCCTGACCCTCGTCGTGCGCCCCCAGGGATTCTTCGGAGGTCGCCTTGCGCAGCGGTTCTAGGTACGGGCTCCTCGCGCTGGGCGCCGCGCTGGTGATCGCCTACCCGTGGCTGGCGCCCAACACCTACCTCCTCTACGCCGGCGTGCTGACCGTCATGTACGCGGTGCTGGCCACCTCGTGGAACCTGCTCGGCGGCTTCACCGGCTACGTCTCGCTCGGCCACTCGGCGTTCTTCGGCCTCGGCGCGTACGGCACGGGCCTCCTCGTCACCAAGGCGGACTGGCCCTGGATACCGGCGCTTCTCGTCTCCGCGCTGGTGGTGGCCGTCTTCGCCGGACTGGTGGGCGTCGCGGCGGTCAGGGTGCGCGGCGCGTCGTTCGTGATCGTCTCGATCGCCCTGGTCTCGATGATGAACCTGCTGGTCCAGGGCTGGCGGTCGCTGACCGGCGGCTCGACCGGGCTGCGGGTGCCCACGCCGTTCCGCGAGCTGAACCGCGGCGAGAGCCACCTGGTGTTCTTCTACCTCTTCCTCGTCCTGCTCGTGCTGGCGCTGCTCACCTGGTGGGTCATCAGCCGGTCCCGGTTCGGCAGCGGCCTGAAGGCGATCAGGGAGGACGAGGACAAGGCCGAGTCCCTGGGCGTCCCGACGACGGCGTTCAAGGTGGTCGCCTACGGGCTGTCGGCGCTGTTCGTGGCGCTGGCCGGCGGGCTCTACGCGCTGTGGTTCCGCAGCCTGGACCCGATCTTCGTCTTCTCCATCCTGGTCGGCTCGTACATGGTGCTGATGAGCCTGCTCGGCGGGGTGCGTCACCTGTTCGGGCCGCTCCTCGGCGCGCTCATCGTGGCCCCGGCGGGGGAGTACTTCCTGGTGGCGCTGGGCGAATCGCAGATCCACCTGACCGCGACCGGCGTGCTCCTGGTGCTCGTGGTCATGTTCATGCCCGAGGGCATCATCCCGGCGGTGGCCAAGCTGGTGCGCAGGTTCCGGCCGCCGGAGGCGTCCATCAGGGAGGAGACCGCGGAACAGCGGTCGAAGGAGGCGGTCGCATGACGTCGTCGCTGCGCACGGAAGGGCTGACCAAGTCGTTCGGCGGCGTGACCGCGGTCGACGGCGCGTCGATCGAGGTGCTCCCCGGCAAGATCAACGGCCTGATCGGGCCCAACGGGTCGGGCAAGACGACCTTCTTCAACCTGGTCACCGGCATGATCCGTGCCGACTCCGGGCGCGTCCTCTACGGCGACCGCGAGATCACCCGCTACTCGCCGCACCGCATCGCGCACGCCGGGCTCGGCCGTACCTTCCAGCTCTGCCGGATCTTCCCCCGGATGACCGTCATGGAGAACATGCTGGTCGCGGTCCGCCGTACCCGCCTGCGCGAGCTGCTCGCGGGCAGCCACGACAAGGCGGAGGTCGAGCGGGCCCGGCACTGGCTGCGTCGCGTCGGCATCGACCACCTGGAGTCCGCCGAGGGCCGCAACCTCTCCTACGGCCAGCAGAAACTGCTGGAACTGGCCGCCGTCTTCATGGGCGACCCGGAGCTGGTGCTGCTCGACGAGCCGGCCGGCGGCGTCAACCCGGCCCTCATCGAACGGATCGTCACCCTGGTCCGCACGCTCAACGAGGAAGGCCGCACGTTCCTGGTCGTCGAGCACAACATGGACATGGTGATGGGGATGTGCGACCACGTCATCGTCTTCGACCGCGGCGCCCCCATCGCCGCAGGCACCCCCGAGGTCGTCCGGAACGACCCCCGCGTCCTGGAGGCTTACCTTGGCGTCTGAGACGGTCCTCGAACTCCGCGAGATCGAGGCGGGGTACGGCAGGGCGGCGCTGGTGCTGCGCGGGCTGTCGGTCACGGTCCGCCAGGGCGAGGTGGTCTGCCTCGTCGGCCCCAACGGCGCCGGCAAGTCGACCGTGCTCAAGGTGGCGAGCGGGCTGCTGGCCCCTCGCTCGGGCACGGTGCAGCTGTCGGGTGCGGACGTGACGGGCCGCACCCCGCAGGCGCTGCTCGGGCTGGGCCTGGCGCACGTGCTCCAGGGGCACAGCGTCTTCCGCGAGATGACGGTCGAGGAGAACATCCGGCTCGGCGGCTACACGGTTCGCGATCCCGCGGTTCTCAGGAAGCGGGTGGCGGCGGTCAAGGAGATCTTCCCCGTCGTCGGCGAGCGGTGGACCAGCATCGCCGGGCTGCTCTCCGGCGGCCAGCAGAAACAGGTCGAGTTCGCCCGCGCCCTCATGCTGGAACCCAAGGTGGTGCTGCTCGACGAGCCGTCCATGGGCCTGGACCCGAAGACCACCCAGACCGTCTTCGACCAGATCGACCTGATGCGCCAGACAGGCGTCGCGGTGCTCCTGGTGGAGCAGAACGCCCGCCGGGCGCTGGAGATGGCCGACGTCGGCTGCGTCCTGGACCTGGGCCGCGTCCACATCTCCGGCCCCGCCCGCGACCTGGCCGCCGACTCCCGCCTGGGCGCGCTGTACCTCGGCGGCGCCGCGGCCAGGGAGGCCGGGGAGCAGTCACCGGCGGCGGGCCAGGCCGACGTCCGCTAACCAGTGGGCGGCGGCGTCGACCCTGCGCGGCGTCCTCTACCTCGACGTGGTCCATACGACATTGGGCAGGTTACTGGTGCGGGCTCAGCCGCCGTACATGCCGCTCAACGCGGCCATGTCGTACAGCGCCGCGAACCCTGGGTCCTCGCCCACCCAATGAGGACGGCCGATGGGGCCGAGCACAGGGGCGACACGGTCGAACAGGTCACGTGCACCGCTGTAGAGGATGAAGGCCCCCTCCGTCCCCACCGTCGGAGGCACCGCCTGATCCCGCCGGCGAGGAAACGCACCCCGTGCCCCTCGACCCATCCGGCGAGCTCGCGCGCCTGCCGTACAGAGCCGCTGGTGAGGTTGACGAGCGTCCCGCCGGCCGGCTTCCGCACGGCCGGTGCGAGCGCCTCGCGGACGCTGGCGTCGTCCAGCAGGCACGCGACCGTCAGGTCGCCCGCCTCGATCGCCTCTACCACGCTCGACGCCTCCCGCGCACCGCGCGCAACGAGGTCGCCCGCTTTCCCGGGGGTACGGTTCCAGACCGTCACCTCGCGACCGGCTTCGAGGAGCGCGCTCGCGAGCGCGCGCCCCATGGCTCCCAGACCGAGGATGCTGATTCGTTCATTCCGCAAGTTCGCCGGACCAAAACAGCAGCTGGGCGTTGCGGTGGCCGATGTCGGTGGTGTCCTGGGCGAAATTCTGGAGGTGGCCGTTGAAGTAGGAGACAGCGAGTTCGGGGACGAAGGGGCCAGTCGCTGGCGTACAGCACGTGCCCCGGCTTGGCGAAGGCGCCGGTCATGCGGGTTCTTGTCCTTCTTCCTGTCGATGGGGCACGTCGGGGAGCCGTAGTAACCGGTCGGCTTGGCGGAGGACGCCCTCCAGGTACTGGCGTGTGGCGGCGGGATCGGCTGGTGCGTCCGGGTCGATGAGCATGCGGTACATCGCCGCACCGACGACCATGTCGATCACGGTGTCGAGGTCGGCGTCGGCGGCCAGCTGGCCGCTGCGGCGGGCGCGTTCCAGCGCGGCGTGGATCAGCCTGCGGCGGGGCTGGATGTACTGTTCGCGGTAGGTGGCCAGCAGCGACGGCTGGGTGACGCTGGAGCCGATGAGCTGGGCGAGGATCGCCCTGAAGCGGGCGTCGCCGAGGGTGTGCACCCAGGTGTCCATGAGCCGCTCGTCGACCGGCTGCGCCGCGGCATCGGTGGTGGCCCAGATGTCGGCCTCGGGGACGAGGGTGCGGGCCTGCTCGATCGCCTGGATGAGCAGTTCCTCCTTCGACGACCAGCGCCGGTAGACGGTCACCTTGGCCACGCCGGCGCGCTTGGCGATCTGCTCGAAGTTCGCGCCCTCCAGGCCGCGTTCCACGAACAGTTCCAGTGCCGCCTTCATGATCGCCTCGTCGGCATCGGGGTCGCGGGGTCTGCCCCGGGTGCGTCGTGTAGAGGTCATCGGAACTCCACCCGCCCCGATCCCGTGCCGGATGCCGGCGGTACGAAGTGGGGAATGTGCCCGGGCCGCAGTCGCCAGTCGGGGGTGAGGACGGCCTGCATGTGTCGGCGCAACTCCCGCAGCCCCTCCTTGCCGGGCGTCCCGTGGGCGAACGCGGAGGCGACCCGGTCGTATTGGTAGCGGGTGTTGTCGTGGGCGAACAGCGGCACGGTGCCGGGGTCGGAGGCCAGCAGATTCTGGATACGCTGGGCTGCCTCGATCTGGTGGATCGTATCGGCGCCACCGATGGTCGTCTGGCGTACCTGGCCTGTGGCCAGGTGGGGCAGCGTGTAGAGGGTGTCGCCCATGAACAGCACGCTGCAGGCGTCCATGCGCAGCAGCACGCACATGTGGCCGGGCGAGTGGCCGGGGGTGGGTAGCAGGATGAGGCTGCCGTCGCCGAAGTGGTCCTGGCTGTCGGGGAAGGCGCCGAAGGCGCCGGAGTCGAAGGCGGGGAAGGAGAGGTTGTCCTTGACCAGGTCGAAGGAGTACGGATACAGCACGCCGTGGTCCCAGTCACGGCGGTCCATCACCACCGTCGCCTGGGGCAGGTGGCGCAGCCCTCCCGCGTGGTCGTCGTGGACGTGGGTGAGGAACACGGTGTTGATCTCCTTGGCGTCGTAGCCGAGCCGGGCCAGGCGGACCCGCAGGTCCTGCTCGGGGGTCATCTGGTACTCGTCGCGCTGGGTCAGCAGGCGCGAGACCATGCGGTTGTGGTCGTAGTACCCGTCGTGATCGTGGGCCTGTTCCCAGTTGACGCCGGTGTCGACCAGCAGGAGGCCGTGCCGGGGGTGGTCGATGAGGTAGGCGTAGACGGGCACCGCGATCTGCGTCTTGTCGACCAGCGTGCGCACGTAGCCGTTCAGCCCCTCCCAGCCGTCCAGGCCGCCGTAGAACTGGCCGTAGGTGACGATGGTGTCGCCGGTGTGGATCGGGAACACCCGCACGGTGCCGTCGGTGATCCGCCGCCGCGCGTTCGGGGCGCGCACGGCCGCTTGCCGCTCCTGCTCGCCCCGCGCCAGCACTTCGCGGCGCTGCCGTTCCACCCAGCTGACCGACAGCCCGCTCAGCACGCCCAGCACCAGCCCGGCGCCGCCCGCCAGGAAGGCGCGCCTGGTATGCCGGGCGCCCCGGCCACCCGCCGCCCGGCGTCCGCGCAGGAGGGCGGCCGCCGCCCATGCCAGGCATCCCACAGCAGCCAGGGCGAGCAGCACCGGCAGGTCCGTGACGTAGTAGACGACCGCGAGGTAGAGCACCAGCGTGCCCAGGCCGACCGGAACCCCGATGACCATCAGTACCCGGCACCGCGTGGATAGCCGGCCGAGCACACCGGGCCACAGCAGCCCGACCACCAAGCCAACCAGCAGCAGCCCATAGGCCACCAGCACCGGCACCGGCACGTCCTTCAACCGCAGGACAACCAACCAGGCAGCGCCGACCGCGAGGGCGGTAACGATTAACCCGATCTTGCTCAGGGTCTTCAGCATCCGGCCACCTCATTTCGTAAACGCATACGGATGCGTTTGCATAATAGCGCGAGCCGTAATCACCTCGCGTCCCACCGCCAGGCCCGGGGACGTTTGATTCCGCAGCGGTTCCTGCCGCCGCGCCTTAGGCGCCCCGTCTCAGGTGAGCTTCGCTAAGCCCGGGGAGGTACCTCACTCCGCGGACGGCGTCACCCTCACCGAGCAACAGCAAGCCGTCCTGCGCTTGCTCGCCACCGGTGCGAAGGACTCCGCTATCGCACGTAGCCTGGGCGTTTCGATCCGTACGGTCACCCGCACAGTCGGCGAACTGACCAGGATCCTCGGCGCGACCAGCCGCTTCCAAGCCGGAGTGCGGGCAGCACGGCTCGGCTGGCTGGACTGAGCCGGACCACGAAGCAACACACCCTTGCCGTGCAGCTCGGCGTCGAGCCCCACTGGCCGGACCAGTACGCCCATGCCGTACGGCCGCGCACCAAGCGATAACCGCACAGCACCCGCGCTCGACGGAACCACTGCCAGAGATAGCCGAGTTCGCCCGACGTTCCCAAGATTTCGGTTATCTGCTCGCTCATGAGCCGCTGCTCGTCCTGGACGGTGTCGGGGCGGAGACGTATGTCTATTCCGGTCGGCGGCTATGTGTCGCGCATCCGCAGGAGCAGCCCACCGCCCAGGAGCGCCGCGGTGGCCCATGCGACGAGTACGCTCAAGCCGGCCCATGGGCTGAGGGGCAGGCCGGCGAGGTTGGTGGTGGCTTGGATGGCGAGCCCGGCGTTCATCGGGGAGATCTGCCAGAGAAGCCGCTGCCAGTCATCGTCGCCGATCATGAGGATGAGGGCGGGGAAGAGGTAGAGCAGACCGAGCACGACCCCGATGGCGGTGGCGGGGTCTCGTACGGCGGTGGCGACCCCCAGGCTGAACAGGGCTATCAGCGCCAGGTAGAGGACCGAGCCGACGGCGGCGCGCAGCATGGGACCGCTGGTGAGCATGAGCATTTCGGCGGTGAAGCCGTTGTCGAGCAGAATGCGTCGCGCGGCCAGCGCGGAGGCGAGCACGGCGACGCTCCCGGCGATCAGGGTCAAACCGACCAGAATGATCGCCTTGGCGGCCAGGACGCCGGTCCGGCGCGGCATGGCGGTCAGGGTGAGGCGGATCATGCCGCTGCTGTATTCGCCGCTGATCGCCAGGACGGCCAGGATGGCGACGGCCGCCTGGCTCACCTGGACCCCGAAGAGGCTTATCTTGGCGGGGTCGTAGCCGCAGCCTTCCGAGGCACAGGACACGACGGCGGATGCCGCGACGCTGACGGCGGCGGTCAGCACCACGATCGCGAGCAGCAGCCATCCGGTGCCGCCCAGGGTGCGGAGTTTCGTCCACTCCGCATGCAGGTGCTCTCTCATGCGCTCCTCCCGCGACTCCGGGAGACGTCCAGATGGGGATGTCTCATGCGTCCCTCCTACGCAGCTGGAAAACGGCCAGGCCGAGGGCGAGCGCGGTATAGCCGGCCAGTACGGCCAGGCCGGCCAACGGCGGCAGCGGGTAGAACCCGGCGATGGGCGCGTAGTGGCCGAGCACGTGCGCGTACTCCGGGATGCTCTGCTGCGTGGCGAAGCCGGCCGCGGGGGTGACGCGCAGCAGCCATCGCGCGGCGCTGTCGGGCAGGACCGAGGTGGTTGCGAGGACGTGCGGGACCACGATCACGGCGATGGCGGTGATGACCGCCGCGACGCTGCGCCGTAGCAGCGTGCCGAGGGCGAGGGCGAGTACGGCGGCCAGCGCGAACAGCGCCGCCATGCCGACCACGATGCGCACCTGGGTGAGCAGGGACACCGGGAGGACGGCGTTGCCGTTGTCGCGCAGAATCCGGCCGCCGATCGTGAACGTGATCGCGGTGGCAGGCAGGGCGGCGGCGAAGGTGACCAGGCCGAGCGCCAGGGCCTTGGCCGTCAGCATCCGGCCGCGGCGCGGGCCGGCCAGCAGGGTGAGGCGGATCAGGCCGTGCCGGTACTCGGTGGTGATGAACATGACCGCCACCACGATCACGAGGATCAGCCCGGTCAGCGCGCTGCTGAGGGGACGTTCGGCGGTCGGGCCCTCGATGGTCGGCGCGATGTCGCCGACGCCGGTGACGGAGAAGGCGCCGTCGGACTGGCTGGCGCGGCCCGGGTGGTGCTCCGACCCGTCGGGCGCGATGCTGACGCCGATGTCGTCGTCGCGCCACGCGCCGGACGCGTTGCCCTGGAGCGTGACCTGGTCGAACTCCCCGGTGGCCTCGGTGAAACGGGACGCCGCGATGGACCCGCCGAGGTCCCCCTGGGTGACTGTCAGATCCCCGGGGGACGTCGCGAACATTCCGATCTGGACGGTCTGCGGTAGTCCGGCGAGGGTTGCGGTGCCGATCTGGGTCCAGTTCGTGCCGTCGGCGGATTCGTATCCGGTGAGGGTGTCGCCGGCGCGAGTCAGCCGGAGCCAGCGCGGCGATTGCCTGGAGACGCCGCCCGGCCGGCCGGCCACGTCGTGGGTGAAGTTGTGCTGCATCCGCACCCCGTGCTCGCCGGTCATCATCATCGCCGCGTAGGCGGAGCCTTGCTTGGTGCTCTCCTTGATCATGACTCCGGCCTTGGCCCACGGGACGACGCCGGGAACCACGTTGCGCTGCCCTGGGGTGACGTCGGGCTTACGGATCTGGCCGGTCATGGAGGTGAGGCGGGCGGTGATGCTGCCGTCCCCCGCCAGCGGCCGGTGCACGAAGTAGAACTTGTCGTCCACCGCTTCACCGCCCGGACCCACCAGAGGTGGTGGACAGGCGACCTCGACCGGACCAGAACTGCACGAGCCGTGGTTGCTGGACGCGGACATCAGCCCGAGCAGCACGGTGACCAGCGCCGCCGCCGTCATCGCGACCACCCAGCCGCGTACCGTCCTGAACTTGATCCACTCGGCGCGCAGCAACCGCCCGAAGCCCTCGCGCCCGGCCTGCGGTTCCGAGCGGTGTGCGGAGCGTTGTGAAATGGCGCTCATCGTGCCGCTCCCCGGTATTCGACCGCATCGCCGGTGAGGTCCATGTAGGCCTGCTCCAGCGTCACCCGGTGCGTCGCCACCTCGGAGAACGGCACCCCGTTGGCGTTGAGTACCGCCACGATCCGCTCGGACGGCAGCCCTGAGACGACGATCGTGTCGGGATCGGTCACGGCCATCGTGGCGCCGGTGTGACCCAGCACCGACATCGCCTCGGAGCGCGCCGCCGTACGCAGTGTGACCTGGCCGCGGGAGGCGGTCGTGATGAGGTCGGCCACGCTGGTGTCGGCGATGACGCGGCCCTTGCCCACCACCACGAGATGGTCGGCGGTGTCCTCGAGTTCGCTCATCAGATGGCTGGACACCAGCACGGCCCGCCCCTCGCCGGCCAGGGCCCGGAGGAAGCCGCGCATCCACACGATGCCCTCGGGATCCAGGCCGTTGACCGGCTCGTCCAGCATGAGCACCGGCGGGTCCCCGAGCAGCGCGGCCGCGATGCCGAGCCGCTGGCGCATGCCCAGCGAGAAGCCGCCCGCCTTGCGCCGGCCCGCGGACTGCATCCCGACCTGTTCGAGCACCCCGTCAACCCGCCTGCCGTCCAGGCCCTGGGAGTGGGCCAGCCACAGCAGGTGGTTCCGCGCGGTGCGGCTGGGCTGAAGCGCGCCGGCGTCGAGCAACGCGCCGACGTGGGTGAGCGGGTTGCGCAGGCTGGTGTACGGCCGTCCGCCGATCAGCGCGTGGCCCTCGTCGGCCGCGTCCAGGCCGAGGATCACCCGCATCGTGGTGGACTTGCCCGCCCCGTTGGGGCCGACGAACCCGGTCACCTGGCCGGGCAGCACGGTGAACGACATGCCGTCCAGCGCCAGGGTCTGGCCGAACCGTTTGCGCAGCCCGTTGACTTCGATGGTTGCTTGCATGTGATCGGTTGTACGGACCCGGCCCTAACACGGGCCGAACAGAGGCTGTCACATCGCTGTTAGGTCCGGCACGGCATGCTGGAACCCATGCGAAAGTGGCGACGCCCGGCGCGCACCGTACGGCTGCGCTTCACCGTCTTGTACGGTGCCATGTTCCTGCTGTCCGCCGTCGGACTGCTGGTCATCATCAATCTCGTGGGCCTCGGAGGGATGCAGGTCACCCAATCCGCTCCTGTCGGGACCACGCCGGTCGAGCCGACCACGCTCGCCGCCGCCACCGATCGCATCACCTGGCTCCAGGCCCAGCTGGCGGACACCCACGCGGCCCAGTCACGCCAGCTTCTGATCGGCTCGGCGCTGGCACTCGCAGTCATGGCCGTGGTGTCGGTCGTCCTGGGCAGGGTCATCGCGGGCCGGGTGCTGCACCCGCTGCGGATGATCACCGCGGCCACCCGCCGGATCTCCGCCGACAACCTGCACGAGCGGCTGGCCGCACAGGGCCCGGCCGACGAGGTCAAAGATCTCGCCGACACCATCGACGAGCTGCTGGGACGACTGGAGAGCTCGTTCGCCGCACAACGCCGGTTCGTTGCCAACGCCTCCCACGAGCTCCGCACACCGCTGACCACCATGCGCGCGTCCCTGGACGTGGCCCTGGCCAAGCCGGAGCCCGTACCGGTGCAGACCGCCGCGCTGGCCGACCGGCTCCGCACCGAGCTCGACCAGGTCGACCGGCTACTCGAAGGTTTCCTCATGCTCGCCCGCACCCAGCACGGCGCCCTGGCCGACCGCACGACGCTCTCGCTCCGCCATCTGGCGACCGCCGCCCTGGACGCCCGGACCGCCGACCTCACCGCCGACAACCTCACCGCCCACAACCGCACCGTCCACTTCGCGGGCGCCGTCGACGACGGCGCGTGGACGCAGGGAAACCGGACGCTCCTCACCCGCATGATCGACAACGTCATCGACAACGCCATCACCCACAACCACGAAGGCGGTTGGATCCGTCTCGCCACCACCGCCGACGGCACGACTGCTCAGCTCGTCGTCGAGAGCGGCGGACGCGTCCTCGACCAAGAGCAGGTCGACCGGCTGGCGCAGCCCTTCCAGCGACTCGGCGCCGACCGCACCCACTCCGGCAACGGCTCCGGGCTCGGCCTTTCGATCGTCGCGGCCATCGCCGCCGCCCACGGCGGCACCCTCGACCTGCGGGCCCGGCCGGAAGGCGGCCTCCGCGTCGCCATCGCGCTGCCCCTGGCGGAGGTGCCGGCGGAGGTGCCGGCATGAGGGTGCTCGTGGTCGAGGACGCCCGCTCCCTCGCCGCCGTACTCGTCGAAGGTCTGAGCGATCAGGGCATGGCCGTGGACGTGGCGTACGACGGCCTGGAGGCCGCCGCCAAGTTGGACCTCAACGCCTACGACGTGGTCGTCCTCGACCGCGACCTGCCGGGCATCCACGGCGACGTCATCTGCCAGATGATCACTGAACGCGACGACCGCGTCATGGTCCTGATGCTGACCGCCTCCGACTCGCCCGTCGACCGAGTCACCGGCCTGACCCTGGGGGCCGACGACTACCTGGCCAAGCCCTTCCACTTCCCCGAGCTGGTGCTGCGCATCCGCTCGCTGGCCCGCCGCCAGCCCACCGCCCGGCCCCGCACGCTGCGCGCGGCCGGCATCGAGATCGACCCGCTGCGCCGCGCCGCCACCCGCGACGGCCGCCACCTGGATCTGTCGGTCAAGGAGTTCGCCCTGCTCGAAGCCCTCCTCCGCGCCGCCCCCGCCTTCCTCAGCGCCGAGGACCTGCTCGAACAGGTGTGGGACGAACACGCCAACCCCCTGACCAACACCGTCACGGTCACCATCGGCCGCCTCCGCCGCAAACTCGGCGAGCCCCCGGCCATCACGACCACGCCCGGGGTGGGGTACCGGATCACGGCCACGCCACCGCCACCCTCGCGCTGAACGGCAAGGTCGTCGTGTCACTCGACGTCGTGGGCCACCGCCGAGCCCGACGCGGGGCGATGCCGTACGGCGAGCGGGGTGATCAGCGGGTGGGCCGCGAACGGCGCCGAGCCGATCCTCAGGGAGGCGCCGCCCCCGGTGAGGGCCACGACATTCGCTCCGGCGCCCATGAGAGCGCCGTACGGCCGGCCGGCGTGCGGATCAGACGACGTCCGCGGTGAGCCGCTTGCGGAAGACCCAGTAGGTCCATGCCTGGTAGGCCAGGACGAACGGCAGGGCGATCAGGCCGATCCAGGTGAGCACCTGCATCGTGTAGGGGCCGGAGGCGGCCTCGGTCACGGTGAGGCCGGTCAGCGGTTCGGGCCACAGGCCGTCGAACAGCGCCGCCGTACCGAGCACGATCGCCGTGGCGGTCGCCGCGAACGCCCAGCCCTCGCGCCGCCGCCAGATCAGCGCGACCGCCGCCGCGACGGCGGCCATCGCGACCAGCGCCCCCGCCCACGCGAACGCGGTGCCTCCCTCGGGGACGCTCGACAGGGCGAGCACCCCGACCGGGACCGCGACCACGGAGGCGGCCAGCGCGGCGCGCCGTGCGGCCTGCCGTACCCGGCCGGTGGTCTTGAGGGACACGAAGACCGCGCCGTGCAGCAGGCACAGGGCCAGCGAGAACAGTCCGCCGATCACCGCGGCGACCGCGCTGTCCTTCAGCAGGTCGGCGAAGATCGCGCCCCACAGGAACGCGGGCAGCGCGCTGCCGATGCCGATGCCGAGGTCGCACAGGCGGCGTTCGCCGGCGTTTCGCACCTTGCCGCGCCACTCCAGGCCCACGCCCCGGATGATCAGGCCGACCAGGAGCAGCACGAGCGGCAGGTAGAACCGGCTGAGCATGCCCGCGTACCACGCGGGGAAGGCGGCGAACATCGCGCCGATCGCGGTGATCAGCCAGACCTCGTTGCCGTCCCAGACCGGGCCGATCGTGTTCAGGACCTGCTTGCGCTCCCCCTCGTTCCTGGCCAGTACGGGAGCCAGCAGGCCGACGCCGAAGTCGAAGCCCTCCAGCACGAAGTAACCGGTCCACAGGACGGCGATGAGGACGAACCAGACGGTGGTGAGTTCCATTTCTGCGCCCCGATCAGTACATGAGGGTGGGCTGGAGGACAGGGGCCTCGTCGTCGCCGGGCTGCGACTCGGCGGCGGGGACCTCGGGCCCGGCCTTGATGTAGTGGATGAGGAGTACGGCTTCGCCCACGGCCAGCGCGCCGTACAGGAGGGTGAAGACGGCGAGTGAGATCGCCACCTCGGCCAGGCTGACGCCGGGGGAGACGCTCGCGGCGGTGAGCAGTTCGCCCGCGACGGTCCACGGCTGGCGGCCGATCTCGCTGAGCAGCCAGCCCGCGATCATCGCCAGGGTGGGCAGCGGCAGCGCGAGCAGGCAGATCCGGGCGAACCAGGTGGGCAGCGGCCTGCGCCTCCTGGTCAGCCAGAGGCCGAGTACGGACAGGCCGATGGTCGCCAGCCCGAAGCCGACCATCACGCGGAAGGACCAGAAGACGACGGCCTGGTTCGGGCGGTAGTCGCCGGGCCCGAACTGCTTCTCGAACCGGGCCTGGAGGTCCTCGGTGCCCTGGATGACGGCGTTCGGATCGTTGGTGGCCAGGAAGCTGAGCAGGTAGGGGATCTCCACGCCGGGGAGGGGGGAGAACGGCGCGCTGCTCTCGTCGTGCTGGAGACCCTCGGCGGAGGCGAGCTTCATGGGCTGCTGCTCGTGGAGCAGTTTGGCCGACATGTCGCCGGTGCCCGCGACGACGGCTCCCGCGATGGCGGTCATGACGAGGGCGGCGCGCAGGCTGGTGCGCCACATCGCCGGGTCCCCGGTGCTCGCCTTCGCGTTCGCTGGGGTCGTCGTGCTCGTGTCAGGGACGGGGACGGCCGGCACCGCGCGGCGCTCGTGCAGGATGCGGTACGCGCTGACGGCGATCACGAAGCCGCCGGCGACCACGAACGCGGCCCCGACCACGTGCGGGACCTGGGCGATCGCGGTGGAGTTGGTCAGCACGGCCCAGATGTCGGTCATCCTGGCTCGGCCGTCCTCGACGACGTAGCCGACGGGGTGCTTCATCCAGGCGTTCGCAGCAAGGATGAAATATGCCGACAAGTTGGAGCCGATGGCCGCCGCCCAGATGGTGGCGAGATGGACCCGCTTGGGCAACCGGTCCCAGCCGAAGATCCACAGTCCCAGGAAGGTGGACTCGAGGAAGAACGCCAGCAACGCCTCCATGGCCAGCGGCGCGCCGAACACGTCGCCGACGAACGTGGAGTACTCACTCCAGTTCATCCCGAACTGGAACTCCTGCACGATCCCCGTCACCACGCCCATCGCGAAGTTGATCAGGAACAGCTTCCCGAAGAACTTGGTGAGCGTGAGGTAGTGCTCCTTGCCGGTGCGATGCCAGGCGGTCTGCAGCCCGGCGACGAAGATCCCCAGGCCGATCGTCAGCGGTACGAACAGAAAGTGGTAGACGGTGGTGATGCCGAACTGCCACCGCGCCAGGTCGAGTGCTTCCATCTTCCCCTCACGGGATGCTGAGCTCTACGGCTTGTAGTTCTACTCCTAGTAGTACTACAGGCTGTAGAGCAAATGGCGGGGATGGAGCGGTCGATGGCTGCGATCTTCGTCACACGGCTTCGCCGTACAGGTGCGGGCCGCGCGTCCCCGCGACCCCCACCTGGTCTTCCCCTGTCATCCCTTCACGGAATGGGGACTTCGGCCCGGGCTCGGTTCCAGGCGAGGGTGGCGGGGATGGCTGCCGCGATCCCCGCGACGCCCGCGATCGCCAGCCCGTTGGCGGGGCCGGCCCACTCCGCGAGCAGGCCGCCGAGGAGGATGCCCAGACCTTGGACGGCGACCAGCGCCGAGGAGGCCAGGCCGATCGCCTGACCCCGCCGGTCCGGCGGCAGGATCCGGACGAACTCCGCGTTCGCCATCACCTGGTAGGAGGTGAGCGCCCCGGAGACCGTCCACAGCACGAGCAGGACCACGAAGCCGGGCTGTAGCAGGCTCGCGGCGAGGGGCACGCTCGCCGCGATCGCCATCGGGCCCATGAGCCGCAACCGGGAGTCGAGCGGCACGTATCGCGTCAGCAGGAACACGCCGAGCACGTTGCCCACCGCGACGACCGCCATCAGCACTCCGGCCTCGGTCGTGCCCAGCCCCAGGGAGGCGGCGTACGGCACCGCGATTCCTTCGGGGATCACATGGAAGGCGGACATCAGGGCCAGCACGAGCAGGCTGCGGAGCGTCGCCGTACCCGTGACCAACCGCAGTCCGCCACCGGTGGAGGCGAGCCAGGAGCCCCCCTCGTCCTGCCTGCCCGACGCGGGGCGACGCCGTACGGCGAGCGTGGTGATCAGTGCGCAGGCGGCGAACGTCGCCGCGTCGATCACCAGGGAGACGCCGGGCCCGGTGAGGGCCACGATGAGCCCTCCTCCCGCGAACCCGATGAGCGTCATGAGCTGGCTCGTCAGGTGGTTGACCGCCACGCCGGTCGGGTAGGCGTCGGCGGGCAGGATGTCCGGGAGCATCGCGATGCGGGCGGCCCGTGCCGGCGATTCGAGCAGTTGCGACGCGAAGACCAGCGCGCACAGCACCGGCAGCGGCACGTCGGGGATGGCGACCAGGGCGATGAGGACCGTCCTGACCAGATCGCAGGAGATCATCACCTCGCGCCGCGGGTAGCGGTCGGCGAGCCAGCCGAGCAGCGGCCCGCCGAGCAGGGCGGGCACCAGGGTCAGGGCGTAGACGACGGCGGTCAGCGCGGCGGAACCGGTGCGCTGGTAGGCGATGACGGCCAGCGCCACGCGAGCCAGTTGGTCACCCGCTCGGGAGAGGAGGGCGCCCATCCACAACCCGCGGAACTCCGCGTAGCCGAACACCTGCCGGAACCCCGCGCCATGGCCGCGTCGCCGCATCGTGCCCTCTCTTCGCATAGCCGATGGCGGCGCCCGTATCCGGACGCCGCCACCAGGTGTTCACCCGATCACTGCCGCTCGGGGCGGGTTACGGTCAGGTCCACTCGTGTTCCGGTGCGCCCCAGTCGTGTTCCGGTGCGCCCCACTCGTGATCCGGTGCGCCCCAGTCGTTGTCCCGTCGCATGATTTCCTCCTACGTCGTCGTCTCTCTGATTCCTCTGGACGCACTCTAGAAAGAGCCGTTATGGATCCGCTTTAGGTGTATTTGTCGTACGGGCAGCCGTTCACGGGGGGAGACGAACAGGATCCGGATCTCCCGATCCCGCGCGGTTCCTCACCGGCCGGCAAGACCTCCAGCGCGCTCCATTCGCGTCAACGTAAGTTGACACGAGAAGGCTCGTCAACTTATGTTGACACCATGACCAGATCATCACACTCATCCCCGGTGGCCCCGGGTCCCGGCGGGGGACTCCGGCTCACCAAGGTCACGAAACGGCTGCTCCGGTGCGGTGTGGTCGCCGGTCCGCTGTTCGTCGTCGCGTTCCTCGTCGAAGGCGCGACGCGCGACGGCTACAGCGCGCTGCGCCACCCGGTGAGCTCGCTCGCGCTGGGCGACTTCGGCTGGACGCAGATCGTCAACTTCATCGTCGCGGGCCTGCTGACGGTGGCGTTCGCCGTCGGCGCGCGGCGCGCGCTGCGGTCCGCCCCGGGACCGGCCAAGGGGTCGACCGGGGGGCCGCTGCTGATCGGCCTGTGGGGGGCAGGGCTGCTGGGCGCCGGGATCTTCGTCACCGAACCGGTGAGCGGCTATCCGCAGGGGACGCCCGACCGGATGACGTACACCTCGTTGCACGGCGTGCTGCACGACGCGTTCTCGGTGCCGGCCTTCTTCGGGCTGGCCGCGGCCTGCGTGGTGTTCACCGTCCGGTTCGCGGTACGGCGCGAGCGCGGCTGGGCGCTCTACTCGGCCGTGACCGTCGTGGTGTTCCTGACCGCGTTCTTCCTGTCCGGCCGCGCCTTCGAGCAGACCGAAGGACTGGTCGAACTCGGCGGGCTGTACCAGCGGATCTCGGTCTGCGCCGGCTACGCCTGGTTGACCGCGCTGGCCGTACGCCTGCTGGGCACCCGGCCGGACTCCTCGGCCACGACCGCGGACCGCGGTGTCACGGACGCGCCCCACGACCCGGCCCGCGCGGCCAGATGAACGGGGCCGGCCAGGGCGTTCGAAGGCGGCCAGATCGTGGCCGGGCCCTTGGCAGGCGGGATCAGGGCACCTGTGGGAGGCGATGGATTACTCGTTGCCCGGCTCAGCAGTGGCAGTCGATCGCCACGGCCCGTCAGATGGCGCGTTCGAAGGTGACCAGGTCGTGGCCGGGGCCGTTGTAGTCAGGGGTCGGGCCGCCGACGGTGAAGCCCATCCGCTGGTGGAAGGCGATGGAGGTCTTGTTGGCCGGTGAGGTGACGGCCTTCACGATGTGCCGGTCGTGGCGGCGGGCGATCTCGAAGAAGTGCTCGTACATCTCGCGGGCCAGGCCGCTCGTTCTCGCGTGCGGCGCGACGCCGACGAAGTGGATGTAGGCCTGCTCCGGTTCCGACGGGGAGATGATACCGACCAGAAATCCCGCCAGCCCGACCGCGTTCTCGGAGACGAGGCTGGTGCGATGAAAATGGTCGAGGAAGAGCCGGGGCAGAATCGGCAGGATGGGACGTCCCCACCAGTCGTCGACGACGGCGGCGATGGCGTCGTAGTCGGCAGGGACGGCGGGCCGCAACCGATGTCCGTTCCGCTCGATCATGGGTTCCTCCGGGTGCGCTGGCTGTGCAGATCACGATATGCCCGGCCTTTGTGCCCTCTTGTCCGGCCAGGCGTCCGGACGTGGTGGCACAATGCGGACATGCGATGCACCCAGTGTGAGGGCACGGATCTGGAGCCGGGCTTCATCGAGGACAATGGTGAAGGGTCCCAGGGATATGGCCGTTGGATTCAGGGCGCCCTGGAGCGTGGGCCGTTCGGCGGAGCCAGACGTTTGGGGAAGCGGCGCTGGATCATTGACGCCTTCCGCTGTACCCGGTGCTCGCATCTCGAACTGTCCGTCCGCCCGAAGGACTGACCCGCCCGGTTGCGTGCCGCACATCTGGCCCTCTCGCAGGTGCCATTCCCTCGTCTGATCGTTTCGTCGCTGAGAGGGCGGTATGAGAGGGCATGGGAGTTTTGTCGTCACCTGAACGGCAACACCGGGGGCCTTGCGGTGGGAGCCTGGGGGTGCTTACTACGGCATGGGGTGCGCTCCGTCGACCTCGGCTTGCAGATGACGTAGCGGAATGTGCTGGCATGTAGCCCATGCACGCGACAGATTTTCTTGACAAGCCGCTGTCCATCGGCGAGGTCGCCGAGCTGACCTCCCTCACGCCCCGGGCCATCCGCTACTACCACGAGATCGGCCTGGTGCCCGAGCCTGACCGGAACGGCACGAGCAACCGGGCATACCGCATGGGGGAAATCACCCGACTGCTGTGGGTTCAGCGGATGACCGCAGCCGGGCTGAGCCTGGAGGCTGTCCGCGAGGCCGCTAACGCCGGCGATGACGAGCAGGTTCAGACACTCCTGACCGAGCTGGACCGCGTCCTGGCGGCCAAGGAGGAGGGGTTGCGGCAGCAGCGGGCGGTGATAGCGCGGCTCCGCGAGTTCGGCACCACCACGGGCCTGTTCACCCCCGAGGTGGCTGCCGCCTACAAGGCAGCCGGACTTGAGGTCCCCAGCAAGGACAAGCAGGAGTTCATACTCCTGCTGGAGGCGACCCTCGGCACCGGCTTCGCGCTCGACATAGTGCATGCTGAAGCCTTCCTGGAGAGCCGTCCGGGCCTCAAGGCGGAAGACTTGCGGCTGAATACGCTGTTCGAAGAGCTGGCTGACGTCCATGTCGATGACGTCCGCGTCGAGCGGTACGCCCAGGAGATGGCGGCGTACCGCGCGGCGGTGGAGGCCGCAGAGGAAGCAGCCGGCGTGCGCCCGCCGGAGCCGGACCTCAGCGAGGCCGACAAGCGGGGGATCACGCTCGGGGCTCAGGCCATGCGCACGGCGACTGTCCAGCCGTCACCTGCGCAGACCCGCGCTATGGAGCGCTACGTGGAGCTGATGATGGCCGACTACTTCGAGGAGAAGGGCCATACGGGCGCGGAGTAGCAGGCGGGTCGCCATGGGCGGTGGTCCTTCCGTGCCGGAGATCAGGCATCGAAAAGGTATGGATCACCGCGTGTAGTCGGCCTCCCCCTGGAGAGCGCACATTTCGGGTAGCTCTGAAGTGCTACGGCGTGCCGTACAGGCTGGCGGTCGTCGCGATGGCCGGTTCGTCGGTGGGACCGCCGTTCACTGTGCGAGTGGGCCGCCGACGCTGTGACCAGCAGGTATATTGCGGCATTCGGCGGGAAGGATCCCTGTTTGGGTGGCCGGCATCATGGCTCTCATGATGGGCCGCCGACCGGGGGAGGAAACATCATGGCGGGAAACAAGGCGGTCGCGTATCTCGGGCCGGGCAAGGTGAAGGTCGAGGATACCGACTACCCGGAGTTCGAGCTGAAGGACGGGCCGGGCGTCAACCCGGCGAACGTGGGACGCAAGGTCCGACACGGGGCGATCGTCAAGACCGTCGCGACCAACATCTGCGGCAGCGACCAGCACATGGTGCGTGGCCGTACCACCGCCCCGCCGGGTCTCATCCTCGGTCACGAGATCACCGGTGAGGTCGTCGAGGTGGGCCCGGACGTGGAGTTCATCAAGGTCGGGGACCTCGTGTCCGTGCCGTTCAACATCGCCTGCGGACGCTGCCGCAACTGTAAGGAGGGCAAGACCGGCATCTGCGAGAACGTGAACCCGGACCGGCCGGGCTCGGCGTACGGGTACGTCGACATGGGCGGCTGGGTCGGCGGGCAGGCCGAGTACGTGCTGGTCCCGTACGCCGACTGGAACCTGCTGAAGTTCCCCGACAAGGACCAGGCGATGGAGAAGATCCTCGACCTGGCCATGCTCGCGGACATCTTCCCGACCGGTTACCACGGCTGCGTCACCGCGGGCGTGCAGCCGGGATCGACCGTCTACATCGCCGGCGCCGGTCCTGTCGGGCTGGCCGCGGGCGCGTCGGCGCTGTTGCTGGGCGCCGCCGTGGTCATCATCGGCGACCTCAACGCCGACCGCCTGGCGCAGGCGCGCAGCTTCGGCTGCGAGACCATCGACGTGTCGGCCGGCGAGCCGAAGGACCAGATCGAGCAGATCCTCGGGGCGCCCGACGTGGACTGCGCCGTCGACGCGGTCGGGTTCGAGGCGCGCGGTCATGGCAGGGAGGCGTCGACGGAGCATCCCGCCACGGTGCTCAACACGGTGATGGACGTCACCCGGGCGGGAGGCGCGCTCGGCATCCCCGGCCTGTACGTGACCGGCGACCCGGGAGCGGCGGACGACGCGGCCAAGCACGGCTCGCTGTCGATCAAGATCGGTCTCGGCTGGGCCAAGTCGCTCTCCTTCACCACCGGCCAGTGCCCGGTGATGAGATACAACCGCCAGTTGATGCAGGCGATCCTGCACGACCGGGTGCACATCGCCAAGGCCGTCAACGCCACGCCGATCCCGCTCGACCAGGCTCCGCAGGGCTACCACGACTTCGACCAGGGGGCGGCCCGGAAGTACGTGATCGACCCGCACGGCCTTCTCGCCAAGACCGCCTAGCCTCGATGGCCGGATGATCGCCGGGCATCCCTGATCAGGGCATCCCTGATCAGGGATGCCGTCATCGGCGTCCGGCCGGCTCGGCGGCACCGGTGCGCGGAGCCGGTGCCGGCGGGTGAGATGCCCGCAGGGGCCGGGGTGCGGCGGTGTGCCGCGCCGATGGGCCGGGGCAGGCGGCGGTCTGATGAGCAGTGCTCGGGATACGAGGGATAGAGACTGCTCGTGAGGGCCCATATCGGGCGTCCGCCATAGGCTGATATAGCAGGAATTCATAGCAGTGGTCTAATCTGTTTAATTATGCCTCACGGACATCACCAGCCTCAGCTTTTACATGAACAGTCGAACGTATATGCGGTGCCAAGCCCGCAGCCGCTCCTGCGGAAGGGATCGCGAGCGGCCACGGTCCTGGTCGCGGCGTTCGCCGGGCTCACGGTCCTCGCCGGATGTGCGGGCGGAGGAGGTGGCAAACCAGATTTGGTCAGTTCGTCCGACGATAAGGTCAACAGTTCAAATGCCATCCCCTCACCGAACGCCGACGAGAAGACCGCGCTGATGGAAGGGCTCGTCGCGATCGATGCGGCGCTGGATCACAACCGGTCGATCGACAGAGCACTGGAGACCTGCAAGGAGGTGCGGACCGGCGTGGAACAGGCGGATGTGGTCGCCCGGATCCAGGAACGGTTCGGCACCAACGGCGCTCAGATCAACAAGACCGAGGCCGGGCGTATCAAGACGTTGGTCGAAGGCACGTTCTGCCGAGCCGGCTAATCCTGAGCGGACACTCGGGACCGGTTCGAATACACGGCATGCAATTCGTGCCGTGCAATTCTCTAATTCCCGCCCGCGTTGACGAGTCGGTAGTGGCGGTGTTCATCGTTCCGGTGGAAGGCCGGCCTGCTCACGCGTACGCGTTGAGCACGCGCCGGCACCCACCGTGGGCTCCGTTTTGCGAAAATCCCGTACGGCGTGGGCGAAGCCGGCGGGATTTTCGTCGTGCACCCGATAGCCGCGGCCGGGCGGTTCGCGTCGACCTCAAGGCGCAACTCGCCCAGGTGCCGAAATCCCATGGGCGAGGCTCGCGCAGACCGGGCGGGTGCGGGTGGCGTAGGAGGGCGGCCGTGATGCCGAGACCGGCGAAGGCCGGTCCGCCGAATTCGATCATCCAGGTGGCGCCGGTGCCACAGGCGGTCAGGCCGAGGGCGCCGATCAGGAGGAGGGCCGTCACTTTACGCTTGGTGGGGGGTCTTTCCTATCGAGACGACGGTTCGGGTGTGCCTGGCCTGTTCCGCAGCCCAGACCACCCGGTGCGTGGCGAGGCTGGCTTGTGCGTCGGTCGAGACCAGGGCCGGGTTGTTGTCGCGGACGGCGGCGATGAACGCCTCCATCAGCGCTCCGTCACCCCCTCCGTGCCCGGAGGCGGCCGAGGCGTCCGCTCCGGAGAGGGCGTCGACCACCGACACCTCATCGGTGATGAAGTCGTGGACGCGGAGTGTCTCGCCGTCGCACTCGATCGAGCCGTGCGTGCCGAAGATCCTGGTCTTCCTGTGCTCGAGCGCGCCGAACGCGGTCATGGTGCAGGTGGCGCTCGTGCCGTCGGCGAACTCCATGATCACCACCTGACTGTCGACCACGTCGTTGTCGCAGGCGTAGACGCATCTGCCGTACGGGCCCTCGCGCAGGGCCGTGAGCACGCCCTCCTCGGTGAAGTCGCGGGTGATCGCGCCAAGCGGCCAGACGTGCCGGTCCGGATCGGCGAGGCACTCCATGTACAACCGCCTGGCCGAGTAGGGGCAGGTGGGTTCTATCGAGCAGTCCAGGCATCGGTCGGCAGCCCCTGCGGGCTTGCTCTCCTCGGTGAAGTGGACGAGCTTGCCGAAGGAGGAGACCCGCTCGGGCACATCGCCCTTGATGTGCACGAGCCAGTCGAGATCATGGCAGGCCTTGGCGAGTAGCATCGGGGCCGACTCAGCCTCGTTGCGCCAGTTCCCCCGCACGAAGGAGTGTGCCTGGTGCCACCAGCCGACCTGCTCCAGGTGCTGGATGTTCATGATCTGGCCGATCCTGCCCTCGTCCAGGAGCTCCTTGAGCCTCATGGTGTAGGGCGCGTAGCGCAGCACATGGCAGACCGCCAGGATCACGCCGTTGCGGTCGGCGGCCTCGGCGATGGCCTCGGCGTCCTCCGCCGTCGGCGCCATCGGCTTCTCCAGCAGGATGTGGTAACCCAGCTCGGCCGCGCGTACGGCGGGCTGGAGGTGCAGGCGGTCCTGCGTGGCCACGATCACCGCGTCGGCCAGCCGCCCGTCGGCCAGCAGGTCCCGCCAGTCGGCGAAGACGCGCTCGGCCGGGATGCCGTGCTCGGCCGCGAAGTCCGCCCGCCTGCCCTGGTCGGGCTCGGCCACGGCCACGACCTCGGCCAACCCGCCCTGGCGCGCCAGCCTGGCGTAACCGGTGCCTCGCAGGCCCGCCCCAATGACGGCAAGAGTGACCATCCGCATCCCCTATGAGTTTGCACATTACTAATGAAGGATGTTTTTATTTCTACGGTGCAGCATCTGTCAAGGGGGCAAGCGTGACAATTCGCGGCGGCGACACCTCGCGGCTTCGCCGGATCAATCTTGCGACGACGCTCCGCACGGTCCGGTCGCAGGGGCCGCTCGGACTGACCGACCTGGCCAAGGCGGCCGCGCTCTCCAGGCCGACCGTCGAGAGCTTGGTCGAGGAGCTGCTGGCGGCGGGCTGGCTCAGGGAGCTGCCACCGGAGAGCGGCCAGATGGGACGGCCGGCCAGGTTGTTCGCCTTCCACGCGACGGGCGCCCACGTGCTCGGGATCGACATCGGCTCCTACACGGTCAGGGCCGGCGTCGCCGATCTGGAGGGCACGGTCGTGGCCGCGCACGTCGAGCGGATCGCCGCCACCGCCGGCCGCGCCGAGCGACTGGCGGGTCTCAGGACGGCGGTCGCGGCCGCGCTGGAGGCCGGTGGGCTGACCGTCGACCGCATCGCCGCGGTTTGCGCGGGCACCACCGGGGTGGTGACCGCCGAGGGCGTGGTGAGGCTGTCGGTCGCCCTTCCCGAGTGGACCGGGCTCGATCTGGCGGGCGAACTGCGCGCGAGCTTCGACTGCCCCGCGCTGGTGGAGAACGACTGCAACCTGGCCGCGCTCGCCGAGCGTTGGCGCGGCCAGGCCGGGAGCGTCGACGACCTGGTGTTCGTGCTGTCCGGCGTGCGCACGGGCGCTGGCATCGTGGTGAACGGCAAGCTGCTCAAAGGCGCCAGGGGCGGCGCGGGCGAGATCGGCGCGCTGCCGCTGGTCGGCTGGCACCGCGCGCCCGTCCATCTGACCGGTTTCCAGGGCCTGCCGCCCGGCACTGCGCCATTGGACGCCGCCGCCCAGGTCTTCGCCGCGGCCAGGTCCGGCGACCCGGCCGCGCAGTGGGCGGTCGAGCAATACGCGCGTGACCTGGCGGAAGGCATCGCCGCCTTGGTGCTGACCGTAGATCCCGAGCTGGTGGTGCTCGGCGGTGGCGTCTCGCGCTCGGGCGACGTGCTGCTTGCGCCGGTGCGCCGGCATCTGGACCCGTTCTGCCTCGAACCTCCCGTGGTGGCGATCTCCGATCTGGGGGAGCAGGCCGTGGTCCTGGGTGCGGTACGGCGCGCGCTCGATCACGTCGACGCCCGCCTCTACGACTTCGACGCTCCCCTCCCGAAGCCATTCTCCTGACGACCACGCCCCCGCTTATTGAAGAGTTGATGATTACTGAGCGAGAGGGTTCCCTGAACGGGTTCACTCCTCCTCATGACGAGTGTGCGGGCGGCGCAGTGTAAGGGGAGGGCTCGAAGTCGCATGCCTACTTATGATGTGTTCTTGTGTAAGTCTGGTCATCAAGGGTGTACCCGCCTGGCGGTCCACTGTCGGACGGTCCGGCCGCCGTCGGCTTCGCCGTGTCCAGGTCGACGTCCGTCCAGCGCAGCCCGGCCTGGGTCTGAGGGTGCCGTCGACAATTCGGGGGCGCGCCGGTGGGCAGGTGTTGCTCTTACCGGCGTGGTCGGGGATTGTCTACTGTCTGGGCTCTGGAGGTGTCGATGAAGGTCGTCGGAAGTGCTCTGCTCGGGGTCGAACGGAGGCGGCTGTGGACCGCGCTGCGCGATCCGGCGGTGCTGGTGACCACGATTCCCGGCTGCGAGCGGCTCGAAGCGCTCGGTGACGACGCCTACCGGATGACGGTCAGCGCGGGGGTCGCCTCGATCAAGGGGGTCTACCAGGGCGAGGTGGCGCTGTCCGATCTCGACGAGCCGGGTGCTTTCGTCCTCAAGGCCAGTGGTCAGGGCGCGCCCGGAACCGTCGACGCGACCGTTCAGGTACGGCTGACCGATGCCGAGGGCGGCACCCGGGTCGACTACGACGCCGAGGCGGTCGTCGGCGGCATGATCGGCGGGGTGGGGCAGCGCATGCTCGGGTCGGTGGCCAAGCGCACCGCCGCCGAGTTCTTCACCGCGGTCGAGTCCCATCTCACGGCTCTGGCCGCCCCGGTGGGGGAGCCGCCCGCCGTCGCGGGTACGGCGACGCCCATCGTCTCGGGTACGGCGACGCCCATCGTGCCGGGTATGGCGGAGCACGGGGCGGTGGCCGGTGAACCGGGGCGGCCCGTCTATTCGCGTCCCGGCAAGGAGGTGCGTCCCGGGGTGCCCGCGTGGTCGTTGCTCGCGGCCTTCGGCATGGGCGCGGGGGTCGCTCTCGGCAGCGCCGTCATCGGGTGGCTGCTCGGTCGTGGCGGCCGCCGGGGCTGACCGGGCCGCTCGCCGTGCAGGGGCCGGCGGGCTGACCCGGGGCCGCTCGGCGTACAGGGCTGAGCGCTGACGGGTGGCTCGCTGTACAGGGCTGAGCGTTGACGGGTGGCTCGCCGTACAGGGCTGAGCGTTGACGGGGTCGTTCGGCGTACAAGGCCGGGCGTTGACGGGGTCGCTCGCCGTACAGGAGGCGTCGGGCTGCTCGTCGTGCCAGGGGCGGCGGGGCTGACGGGGTCGCTCGCCGTGCCAGGGCTGCGCGCTGGAGGGCGGTCCTTGCCGTTCCGTGTGTTCTCGGTCGCCCGGTTTCGAGGTCGGTGGTGCGCCGCGTGCGGTGGAACCGTCGGCGCCAGGTCCGGTGATTTGTCTCTTGCGTCCGGTTCTCTCTGTTGGTATAACGTTTCACTGGGTCGTGAAAACGTTATACCAACAGAAGTTCGGCAGCAGGGGATGAGGAGATCGCTGGTGCGCACGATCGAGCGACACTACGAGGACATCGAGATCGGTGAGGTCCGCCGGACCATGGGGCGCACCATCACGGAGTCCGACATCGTGCTGCACGCCGGTCAGACCGGCGACTGGTTCCCGCACCACGTGGACGCCGAATGGTGTGCCGCCCAGCCGTTCGGCGCCCGGATCGCGCACGGCACGCTGATCCTCTCGGTCGCGGTGGGGATGACCGCCGGTGACATCAACCCCGCCTCGATGAGCTACGGCTACGACCGCATCCGCTTCATCCGGCCGGTGCACATCGGCGACACCATCACGGTGGCCGCCGAGATCACCGCCAAGCGCGCCCATCCCCGGCGCGCCGACGCGGGTTTCGTCGAGGAGACCGTGACGGTCGCCAACCAGCGCGGCGAGGTGGTCCTGTCACTGGTCCACCTCTACCTCGTCGGCCACCGCCCCGCGGTGCGGGCGTGAAGGGCCGTCGCGCGCCGGGCCTGTCGGCGGTCGCCGAGCGGGCCGGGGTGTCGGTCTCGCTGGTGTCCCGGATCCTCACCGGTGACGCCACCCTCAGGGTTCGCGACGACACCCGGCAGCGGGTGATCCAGGCGGCCGAAGAGCTCAAGTACGTTCCCCACGTCTCGGCCCGTGCCCTGCGGCTGGCCAAGGCCGGGGCGATCGGCCTGGTCGTGCAGGACGTGAGCAACCCGATCCACGCCGAGATCATCCGCGGCGCCCAGCTCGCCACGGCCGCCCACGGACAGGTGCTGCTGCTCGCCGACTCGCCGGAACTCGCCTCCAACGCCCAGGCGTTCGACCGGCTGATCGGCGAGGGGCGCATCGACGGTCTGCTCTGGCAGAGCAGCGGCCTCGACTTCGACGACGAACTGGCCTCGCGCGCCGCCGGCCATCTGCCGACCATCCTGGTCAACAACCGGCCCCGGGCGGGCGTCCCGGGAATCCGGCTCGCCGACGAGGAGGCCGCCGCGCTCGCCGTCGAGCACCTCATCGAGCTCGGCCACCGCGACATCGGGTTCGTCGGCGGCCGTGCGGTCACCGACATCTCCGTGCGCCGCCTGGCCGGCTTCCGCGAGGCGATGGATCGGCACGGGTTGCCGATCCGGCCCGAATGGATCATCGCGCAGGAGTGGGACGCCGCCGCCGGCCACGCGGCGATGACCTCGCTGCTCGCCTGCCCGCGACTTCCCACCGCGGTCTTCGTGGCCAACGTGGTGGTGGCCGTCGGCGCGCTGGCCGCGGCTCGCGAGCACGGCGTCGGCGTGCCGGGCGACCTGTCGATGATCGCCGTCCACGACGCGTGGTTCGTCGAGCACGGCGCTCCGCCGCTGACCACGGTCCTGCTTCCGTTGCGCGAGCTCGGCCGGCGCGCGGTGGAACTGGTCCTCGGCGACGACCTCGACGGTCCCGAGGGCGGCCATCTCATCACCGATCCACCCCCGCGACTGGTCGTGCGCGGTTCGACCGGCCGTCCCTGAACCTCTCCGATTGGACCTTCGATGACCCATCTGCGTGGCATGACGTGGAACCACCCCCGCGGCATGTCCTCGATCCAGGCCGCGACGACCGCGTTCCTCGCCGGGCACCCGGGCATCACGGTCGAATGGCACGCGCGGGCGCTGCGGGAGTTCGAGGACACCCCGGTGACCGAGCTGGCGGCCCGCTACGACCTGCTCGCGATCGACCACCCGTTCACCGGCCAGGCGGCCGCAAGCCGTGCCCTGCTTCCGCTGGAGGAGATCCTGCCGCCCGAGGTGCTGGACGAGCAGCGGGCCAACAGCGTCGGCCCGAGCTTTCGCAGCTACTCGATGGACGGCTCGCAGTGGGCGTTGCCGATGGACGCCGCCGCGCAGGTGAGCGCGTACCGGCCGGACCTGCTGCCCGGCGCGCCCCCGCGCACCCTCGCGGAGGCGCTGGACCTGCTGCGAAACCTCCCCGCCGGAGTGTCCGCGCAGATCCCGGCCAACCCGACGCACCTCTGGTCCTCGTTCCTCTCGCTGTGCCAGCATCAGGCCGCCGACGTGTCGAGCGGGAACGGCCACAACGGCGGGCGTCCCGCGTGGTGGCCGGAGACCGGGATCGAGCCCGGCGTCGCCGCGGACGGCCTGGCCCTGCTGCGGGAACTGCTGGGCCTGGTGGACCCGGTCTCCTTCGACCGTGACCCGATCCAGACGCTGGACGGCATGGCCGCCGGCGAGCCGGTGGGCTACGCGCCGCTGATCTTCGGCTACTCCAACTACGCCCGCAGCGGCTTCGGCCGGCACCTGGTGAGATTCGCCGACGCGCCGGTACGGCACGGCACCATGCTGGGCGGCGTCGGCCTGGCGATCTCCGCCCGGTGCGCCGGAATGCCCGCCGCGACGGCGGCGGCGGAGCTGGCGTCCTGGGTGGTGTCCCGGTCGTGTCAGACGGGGATCTTCGCCACCGCCGGCGGACAGCCCGGGCATCGGGCCGCCTGGAACGATCCAGAGCTGAACCGGCTGACCCACGGCTTCTTCGACGGCACCCTCGCCACCCTCGACCGCGCCTTCCTGCGCGACCGCACGCCCGGATATCCGCTGTTCCAGCAGCGGGCCGGTGAGCTGCTGCACCGGATGGTGTCCCGCGGCGAGTCCGACACCGCCGTCGTCACCGCGATCGGCGAGCTGTGGCGGGAGGTGATCGCGCCGTGAGCACTCTCGCCGCGCTGGCACGGCAGGCGCACGAGCGGCACGCGGAGCTCCCCGCCGTCCACGACGGCACCCGCTGGCTGACGTTCGGGGAACTGGGCGCCGGTGCTCGCGCCATCGCCGTACGGCTGCGCGAGCGGGGCGCCCGGACCGGCGACCGGGTGGTGATCGCCCTGCACAACCAGGCCGCGATCCTGCGGATCGAGCACGCGCTGTTCCTGTCCGGCCTCGTCCGGGTGGCGGTCAGCAGCCGGCTGCACGGGCGTGAGATCGCGGGCATCGCTGATGACTGCCAGGCCGCGGTGGTGATCTGCGAACCGGAGCACCTCGAGGCGCTGGTGAGCGCGGCGCCGCCGGCCCGCGTGCTGGTGGTGGACGCGCCCGGCGGGAGCGGCGCGCTCGACCTCGCCGACCTGATCGCCCTACCCGGGGAGCCGGTGCGGTTCGACGTCGCCGACCCCGAGCCGGACGCCCCGGCCGCGCTGATGTACACCTCCGGGACGACCGGGGATCCCAAGGGCGCGGTCGTCACCCACCGCATGTGGCTCGCCATGATCAGGGCGCTGTCGGAGAACCTGCCGGTGCGCGGTCCCGGCGACGTCGTGCTGCACGTGGCGCCCATGAGCCACTTCGGCGGTTCGGTCGGTTCGGCGTACACCTTCGCGGGCGCCGCCGTCGTGCCGCTGCTGCGCTTCGAGGCCGGTGCGGTGTTCGCGGCGGTCGAGAGGTTCGGCGTCACGGTGCTCCCGCTGGTGCCGACCATGCTCAAGGAGCTGACCGTGGCCGCCGAGGCCGTGCCCGCCCCCGGGATCTTCGGCGGCCTCACCGCCGTGCCGTACGGCGGGTCGGCGATCTCCGTGCCGGCGGCGGTCCGCGCCACCCAGGTGTTCGGCGACGTGCTGTACCAGTGCTACGGGCTGAGCGAGGCGCTCGCTCCGCTCACCGTGCTCTCCGCGGCCGACCACCGGCGCGGCGGTGACCGGCTGGCGTCCGCGGGCCGGCCGGTGAGCGGGGTGGAGGTCGAGGTCGTCGACGTGGCGGACCGTCCGGTGCCCGCCGGCGAGACCGGCGAGGTGCGGGTGCGCGGCGACGCGGTGATGCCGGGCTACTGGAACCGTCCGGAGCAGTCCGCCGAGGTGCTCGGGGCCGGCGGCTGGTTCCGCACGGGCGACGTCGGCCGGTTCGACGGCGAGGGGTACCTGTACCTCGTCGACCGGCGCCGGGACGTGATCGTGTCGGGCGGCTTCAACGTGTATCCCGGCGAGGTCGAGCGGGCCATCGCCGAGTTGCCGAGCGTGCACGAGGTCGTGGTGTTCGGCGTGCCGCACGCGCGCTGGGGCGAGGCGGTGGCCGCCGCCGTGGTCCCCGCCCCCGGCTGCCACCCGACGGCGGACGACGTCGTCACCGCCTGCCGTAACAGGCTCGCGAGCTACAAGAAACCGTTGTTCGTCGACTTCGTCGGCGAGCTGCCGCTGTCCAGCACCGGCAAGATCAACCGGCGGGAGATACGCGACCGCTACTGGTCGGCCGGGGGCAGGCATGTCGGCGAATGATTCGGAGGATCACATGACCGAGACACGCGGGGCCCGACCGGTCGCGCCCGAGCGGGAGCGGGGAATCCGCTACCGCTGGGGTGTGCTGTCCATGAACTTCCTCGTTCTTGGGCTGAACTACGCGGACCGGGCGGCGATCGGGGTGGCCGCACCGGTCATCATCGCCGAGTACGGCTTCAGCATGTCCACCTGGGGGTGGATCTCGGCGGTGTTCTTCGTCGGATATGCCCCCTTCTGCTTCGTGGGCGGGTACACCTCCGACAGGTTCGGGCCGCGCAAGGTGATGGCGTGGGCGATCGCCTGGTGGTCGCTGTTCACGGCCCTCACGGCGGCCGGGTTCAGCGCCGTCAGCTTTATGATCATCCGGTTCCTGTTCGGCTTCGGCGAGGGACCGCAGGCCGCGGTCACGGCCAAGACCATGTCCAACTGGTTCCCGCAGCGGCAGTTCGGCACGGCGCTGGGTCTGTCGCAGGCGTCCACCCCGCTCGGCGGGGCGATCGGCACGCCGCTCGTGGTGGCGCTGATGGCCGCCTTCAACGGCAACTGGCGGGCTCCGTTCATCTGTCTCGGCGCACTCGGCGTGTTCTTCGTCATCGGCTGGTGGATCGTCGTACGCGACAAGCCGTCGGAGCACCCCCGGGTCGGCCCCGCCGAGGCGGCGGAGATGGCCGCCGACGAGCGTGCGCAGGACGCCACCCGTCTCGGGAACGGCGCGGACGACGACGCGCCCCTGCTGAGCTACCTGCGCAAGCCGCTGGTGCTGACCACCGCGTTGAGCTACTTCGGGTACGCCTGGGTGCTCTACACCTTCCTCACCTGGTTCCCGGTCTTCCTCACCGAGGCGCACGGCGTCGAACTGGAAGGGCTGGCGGTCGCCGGCGCGCTGCCGTGGGTGGCCGGTTTCCTGGGCCTGGCCCTCGGCGGCGTCTTCACCGACGCGCTCGGGCGGCGGTTCGGAGTGTTCGCCGCCCGCAAGTGGACCATCGTGATCGGACTGATCGTGGTGGCGCTCGCCTTCACCCCCGTCGGGCTGGTCGACTCCACCGCCGCGGCGGTCGCGCTGATGGGCGCGGTGGTGTTCGTGCTCTACGTCGTCGGGGCCCAGTTCTTCGCCCTCATCGGACCGGCCATCCCCAAGGCACGGTTCGGATCGGTCTCCGGTTTCATCCACTTCATCGCCAACCTGTCCGGCATCTTCGCCCCGGTCGTGGTCGGCTACCTGGTGGAGGACAGCGAGTCCTGGGTGCTCGCCTTCGGGATCTCGGCCCTGATCGCCGGCATCCCCGCCGTGCTCCTGGCGCTGTTCGGCCGTGCCGCCCGCCTCGCATCCACCGCCACCAAGAACTAGCCACCAAGAACTTAGGGAGGACCTCATGCCCGAAGCACTCGACGGAATCCGCATCCTCGACTTCACCCAGATGATGCTCGGTCCGTACGGCACGCAACTGCTGGCCGATCTCGGCGCCGACGTCATCAAGGTGGAACGAATGGGCGGTGAGTGGGAACGCGGTCTGGAGATGATGGGCGAGCTGGTGGCCGGCGACTCGGCGGCCTTCCTGGCCATGAACCGCAACAAGCGCTCGATCGCGGTGGACCTGAAGGCGCCCGCCGTACGTGCCGCCCTGCTCAAGCTCGCCGAAACGTGTGACGTGGTGGTGGAGAACTTCCGGCCCGGTGTGCTCGACCGGCTGGGCCTCGGCTACGACGACTTCAAGGCCGTCAAGCCGGACATCGTCTACTGCTCGGGCTCAGGCTGGGGCAGGGACACGGTGTTCGCCGAGCAGCGGCGTCCGGGCCAGGACCTGTTGATTCAGGCGATGTCCGGCCTGGCCGCGGCGGGCGGGCGGGCCGGCGACCCGCCGACCCCGGCCGGCACGTCCATCGTCGACGCGTCCACGGCGCTGTGCCTCGCCAACGGGATCCTCGCCGCCCTCCTCGCACGGGCCAGGCACGGCCTGGGGCAGCGCGTCGAAGTGGATCTGTACTCCACCGCGATCGCCCTGCAGTGCCAGGAGATCTCCGCGATGGTCAACCAGCGTCAGGACTGGGAACGTTCCAGCACCGGGATCGGCCAGGCGTGGCTGTCGGCCCCGTTCGGCGTCTACCGTGCCTCCGACGGCTGGTTCGCGCTGGCCATGGCCCCGGCCGGCGAGGTCGCCGGGCTCCTCGGGGCCGAGGGCGTCGACGCGCTCGACGCGTGGGCCGACCGCGACGAGATCAAGGAGCGGCTGGAGCGGGTCACCGCGACCAGGCCGGTGGCCGAACTGGTCGACCTCCTGCTGCCGCGGGGCATCTGGTGCGCGCCGGTGCGCACCACCCGTGAGGCCGTCGACGAGCTGCGCGAGCAGGGCCACGACATGATCGTCGAAGTCGAGCATCCGCGCGCCGGCAAGCTGGAGCTCATCGGCTGCCCGGTGCGGCTGTCGGAGACGCCGTGGCGGCTGCGCCACGCGCCGCCGGTGACCGGTCAGCACACCGACGAGGTGCTCGGCGAGGTTCTCTCGGCCGGCGAGATCGCCGCCCTGCGGCGGGACATGGCCGCGCAGTGAACGGGGAACGGCGGGTCCACGAGCATCTCGTCGAGACGTGCGAGGGAGCCGTGGCGGTGCTCCGCATCGACCGCGAGGAAGCGCTGGGCGCGCTGTCGAAGAGCATGGTCGGCGCGCTCGGTGACTATCTTCGCGGGCTGCGCGGCCGTACCGACGTCCGGGTGCTGGTCCTCACCGGCACCGGCCGGGGTTTCGTCGCCGGCGCCGACATCGGCGAGTACCACGGTGTCGACCTGCCCGCCTTCGACGCCTACCAGCGGTTGTCCCGCTCGGTGTTCGAGGAGCTGGAGCAGCTCCCGCAGCCCGTCATCGCCGCGGTCAACGGCTACGCGCTCGGCGGCGGTTTCGAGGTGGCCCTGTGCTGCGACCTCATCATCGCCTCCGAGCACGCCCGGTTCGGGCTGCCGGAGGTCAAGCTGGGCCTGCTGCCCGGCGGTGGCGGCACCCAGCGCCTCTCCCGCGCGATCGGCACACGGGCGACCAAGGAACTGGTGATGACCGGCCGCGTCATGAAGGCGGACGAGGCCGACCGTCTCCGCCTGCTGCACCGCGTCGTCCCGGCGGCGGACCTCCTGCCGACGGCCCTCGCGCTGGCTCAGGAGATCGCCGCACGGGCTCCCCTCGCGGTCCGTGAGGCCAAGCGCCTGATCGATGACGGCGTCCAGCAGTCCCTGGGCGCCGCGCTCAGCACCGAACAGTCCGTGCTGTCCCGGTTGTTCGCCACGGCGGACGCCGCCGAGGGCATCGACGCCTTCGTCGCCAAACGGGATCCACGCTTTTCCGGCCACTGACCGCTGTTTGGGGTCGTTGTGACGGAGCCTCGCGGAAGAGGATCTCTGGGCGTAACGTGGCGGTATGCGGGAGGCACGCGCGGATGATGCTCGGAGCCAGGCCAGGCGGTTGGTCAATGATCTCTTCGGAGAGGAGCAGCCGACCGGTGGGGCGCTGGTGGGCGAGGCGAGGGCGGCACTCGGTGCGGAGCGGACGGCGCGGTGTGCCGAACTGGCCAGATGGGCGCCGCTGACCCGGCGTTCGGCGGAGCTGGCGTCGCTGGCGAGCCTGCTGGTCGGCACCCGCGACCTCGGGTCCGGCTGGTGGGAGCGGGGCCGGGGCGTCAAGCTGCCGGCCCCGGACGAGGTCCTGGCCACCAGCACGGCGATCGAGCCGTGGACCGACCTCACCGTGCTGGAGATGCTGGCCGCCTGGATCGCCGACGACGCCGCCGACGCGCGGTGGGGCCCGGCGGTGGCGACCGCCGACCTGAACTCCTGGCAGGCCGAGGACCGGATCGAGCTTCCGGAGGGGGCCGAGCCGGAGCAGCGGCTGGTGGTGGGCTTCGACGCGGGCGGCCGGCTCGACGCGGTGGTGGTGCGCAGGGCGGACGAGGAACTCGGTTCCAATCTCGACTTCGCCTCGCTCAGATACTCGCCCCCGGCCGAGGCCCAGTGGAGCTGGGGAGTGGCCGCCGGGCTGGGGCCGCACCCGCTCCCCGGCGAGGAGCCCGACCCTTACGCGGAGCCGGTCGAGCCGGGCGCCGCCGAGCCGCTGCGCGCCTGGGCGCTCCGCCACGGGGCCACGGTCGAGCAGGCGGGGCCGCCGTGGCGGTTCAAGGGTGAGGTGATCGCCGCCATCGAGCGGGTCGACTGGATGTGGCGCAGCGGCGAGTGGTTCGCCTGGTGGCGGGCCGTCTCGGCGCTCGTCGACGGCGACGGACCGCAACTCGCCGCCCGTCTCGACGACATCGAGGACGCCTCCTGACCTCACGTCGTCTTCGACGGACCAGGTTGGTTTAGGCGGGAAGACGTGGGAGATTGCCTCCGAGCATCCGAATCTTCGCCATGGGAGGCCCCAATGTCCGCTCCGCCGACCGAGAAGCCGCTGCCGCTGGAGCCGGCCGAGAGGACGTCGGCGCTGGAGGCGATGATGGTGTCCGACGACCTGACGGCGGCGCAGGCGGACGCGTCGCGGTGGCGGTACGGGTTCTACGTGGTGATCACCGGGCTGGTGGTGGTGCTGGTCGCGTTCGGGGCCGCGGTGTTCGCCAGCGCCGACTTCGCGACGCTGTTCGCCGGGGTGTGCGGGGTGGCGGGCACGATCACCGGGGCGTACTTCGGCGTCCAGGCCGGACAGTCGGGCAAGGCCCGGACCGACCTGCAGCTCCAGCGCTCCCACGAGCTGTCGGTACGGCTCGCGGCCCACGTCGGGGCGCACAACGCCTCCCAGGTGATCAACGAGGTGATGGGCTCTCCGCGCAAGTCCTAGCGGTGTTCGCGGGGGGCTTCGCCCGCCGCGAGAGCGCCACCGCCGGCAGGGCTGCCAACGCGAGGAGGCCGCCGAACCACATCGCGCCAGACGGGCCGGCGGCGTCCACCACCAGGCCGCCGACCAGCGCGCCGAGCGCGATCGCCAGGTTGAAGGCGAAGACGAACAACGCGGAACTCGCCTCCGGGTTCTGCGGCGCCGACGAGACCATCCAGGTCTGCAGGGAGACGGAGACACCGCCGTAGGCCAGGCCCCACACGACGAGCAGGGCGATCACCCCGGCCGTTCCCGGGCCGAGCGCCGGGATGAGCGGCATCGCGGCGGCCAGCAGGACGATGATCGTGAGGAGCGTGCCGCGCAGGTCGCGCGGCGCGGCCCAGCCCGCCGCGAAGTTGCCGGCGACCCCGGCGACGCCGTACACCAGGAGGAGTGCGCTGATCAGGCCTTGCGCGACGCCCGAGACGTCGCGCAGCACGGGTGTCACGTAGGTGTAGGCCGCGAAGTGGCCGGTCACGACGAGGGCGGTGGTGATCAGGCCGGCCCGCAGGCGGGGGTCGCCGAGGGGGCCGGTGAGCTGGCGGAACCGGATCGGCTGGGCGGTGGGCAGCGGCGGCACCAGCAGGGCGATCGCCGCGAGCACGGCCAGGGACAGGATTCCCATCGCGGTGAACGCGGCCCGCCACCCGGCGACCTCGCCGATCAGGCTGCCGGCGGGGACTCCGGCCACGGACGCCACCGAGATCCCGCTGAAGATCATCGCGGTGGCGGTGCCGACCGACCGCTCGGGCACCAGCCGTACGGCGAGGCCGACCGCGATCGCCCAGAAACCGCCGACGGTCACCCCCGACAGCACCCGGGCGAGCAGCATGACGGGAAAGGACGGCGACAGCGCGGCGAGCAGGTTGGCCGCCGCCAGCAGTGAGATCAGCACGCCGAGCACCAGACGGCGATCGAGCCGACCGGCCGCCACGGTGACGGCGGGGGCGGCGAACGCGGCGACCAGACCGGGCACCGTCACCATCAGGCCCGCCCGGCCGTCGGAGACGTCGAGGGTGGCGCCGATCGAGCTGAGCAGCCCGACCGGCAGCATCTCGGTGGTGACGACGGCGAAGGTCCCGACGGACACCGATATGACGGCGAGCCAGTACATGAGCGGCGATCGAGTCGTTGCAGGCATGGCTCCCACCCTTCAGCCGTCCCACCTGGGGAACAACGCCGAAGATCGAATCATTGGATCAGTGGGGCTTATCGATCGAGGGAGTGCGTGGTGGGCGGGCTGGAGATCAGGGAACTGGAGTGCTTTCTCGCGCTGAGCGAGGAGTTGCACTTCGGCCGGGCGGCGGAGCGGATGTACGTGTCCCAGGCACGGGTCAGCCAGTTGCTGCGGTCGCTGGAGACGCGGGTCGGGGCGCGGCTGTTCGAGCGCACCAGCCGCCGGGTGCGGCTGACCCCCCTCGGCACCCGGTTCCTCGCGGACCTGAGTCCCGCCTACGACTCGCTCAGGCAGGCCGTCGAGTCGGCGACGGCGGCGGCCCGAGGGGTCACGGGGGTGCTGCGGGCCGGGTTCGTCGGCACGCCGCACCAGATCGTGATGGAGATCGTCGCAGCGTTCCAGGCAAGGCATCCCGGTTCGGCGGTGGAGGTCTGCGAGATGCCGTTCAGCGACCCGTTCGGGCCGATGCTGCGGGGCGAGGTCGATGTGGCCTTCGTGTGCGAACCGGTGGCGGAACCCGGGCTGGTCCTCGGCGCGAAGGTGAACAGCGAGCCGCAGTCGCTCGCCGTCTCCACCCGGCACCCGTTCGCCGGCCGGGTGTCGATCTCCGCCGAAGAACTGGCCGACTGCCGGTTCGTCCAGATCGCCGAGCCCGCGCCGCCGTACTGGCGGGAGCTCTTCTCGCCCACCGTCACCCCCGGCGGGCGGCCGGTGCCGCGCGGGCCGGTGGCGGCGACCATGCAGGAGGGGTTGTGCCTGATCGCGGCCAATCAGGGGGTGCTGGTGCTGTGCGCGCTGACCGCCGACTATCACAGCCGCCCGGACATCGTCTTCGTCCCCGTGGAGGGACTGCCCAGGTCGATGCTGTCCCTGGTCTGGCACGCGGACGGTGAGACCGCCATGGTGCGAGCCTTCCGCCAGGTCACGGCCGAGCGGGTCAGCGGCGAGGTGCTCCAAGGCGGGCCGATGATTTCGGCATAGTCCGCCGAATCGCGGGTGCCCGGCAGGTGGGTAGACACCATTGCATGCGCAGCGTCCGAATCGGCGTCGACACCGGGGGCACGTTCACCGACGTGGTCGTGGTCGACGAGCAGACCGGTGAGATCATCACGACCAAGACCCCGTCGACGCCCGCCGATCCCGCGGAAGGGTTCCTCGCGGGCATCGAGAAGATCATGTCAGGTGCCGGCCCGTACGAGGTGGCGGGCATCGTGCACGGGACCACGGTGGCGACCAACCAGCTGCTCGAAGACCGGATCGAGGACCTCGGTTTCGTCACCACCGAGGGGTTCGAGTTCATCCTGGAGATCGCCAGGCAGAGTGTCCCCGACGGCTACGGCAACTCCTACTTCTGGGTCAAACCGCCCCGGATCGTGCCCGTGGAGCGGGTCAGGACCGTCGGCGGCCGGCTCGATCATCTCGGGCGGGAGGTCCGCCCGTTCGACGAGGAGCAGGCCGCGAGCGTGGCCGGGTGGTTCCGCGAGCGGGGGATCACCGCGATCGGCGTGTGCTTCCTGCACTCCTACGCCAATCCCGAACACGAGCTGCGGATGCGCGAAGTGCTGGCCAGGGAGCACCCCGCGGCGGTCGTCTCGCTGTCCAGCGACGTCCTGCGCGAGTACCGGGAGTACGAGCGGTCGGTCACCACGCTGGTCGACGCGGCGGTCAAGCCGACCATGCGGCGCTACATCGCCAACCTGTCCGAACGCCTGCAGACCTCGTTCTCGGTGATGAAGAGCAACGGCGGCATGCTGTCCGCCGCCGAGGTCGTGCACCAGCCGATCACCACGGTCCTGTCGGGGCCCGCCGCCGGAGCCCTGGGCGCGGCTCTGATCGCCGGTACGGCGGGGCACGGCTCCGTGATCACCCTTGACGGCGGCGGCACCTCGACGGACGTCGCGGTGGTGATCGAGGGGGAGCCGTCGCTGACCACCGAGGGCGCGATCGGGCGGTACCCGTGCAAGATCCCGATGATCGACATCGGCACGGTGGGCGCGGGCGGCGGCTCGGTCGCCTGGATCTCGCCCGAGGGCACCCTCAAGGTCGGCCCGAAGTCGGCCGGCGCCGACCCCGGTCCGCTCTGCTACGGCAGGGGCGGCAGCGAGGTCACCGTCACCGACGCCCATGTCTTCCTCGGCAGGGTGCCGCCGCACCTGCTCGGCGGCGAGATCCCGCTCGACGCGGCCGCGGCCGCCGGTGGGATCCAGGAGCTGGCGGCCAAGCTGGGCCTGACCCCCGAGCGCACGGCGACCGGGATCCTGGAGATCAGCGCCTTCAACCAGTCGAACGCGATCCGGCGGCTCACCGTCAAACGCGGCCTCGACGTGCGCGACTTCCCGCTCGTCACGTTCGGCGGCTCGGGGCCGCTGCTGGCCTGCCGGCTGATGGACATCCTGTCGCTGCCCGCCGTCATCGTGCCGCGCGACCCGGGCAACGTCTCGGCGTACGGCCTGCTCACCGTGGACGTCAAGAACGACTACGTGCGCACCTTCGTCACCCGTGACCTGGCCCCCGCGACCGCCGCCGTCGTCTACGCCGACCTGGAGGCGCAGGCGGCCGAGGCGCTCGACCGCGAGGGCTTCCCCCGCGAGCGCCACGTCTACGCCCGCAGCGCCGACCTCCGCTACTACGGCCAGGCGTACGAGGTCCGCGTCCCCGCTCCCGGCGGCCCCATCGACGACGCCTGGCGCTCGGCGGTCCTGTCCCGCTTCCACACCGCCCACCAGAGCCTGTACGGCTACGCCTACCACGACGATCCCCGGCACAGCCCCGAATGGGTCAACCTCCGCGTCTCCGCCATCGGTCCGACGACCCACCCGGCCCCCCGCTTCGCCCCGCCGCCCCCCGCCGCCGGCCCGCCGCGCAGCCGTCCCGTCTTCTTCGACACCCGGGAGGACACCCCCGTCCACCAGCGGGCGGACCTCCCGCCGGGCGCCCGCGTCACGGGCCCCGCCGTGATCGAGGAGTACGGCTCCACGCTGCCCCTGCACCCCGGCTTCACCGCCACCGTCGACGACCACGGGAACCTGACGATCCGCAGGGAGCAAGCATGATCATCGATCCCATCCTGGTGGAGATCGTGGAAGGCACCCTCGCCTCCGTCGAGCAGGAGGTCGAGACGGCCATCGCCCGTACGGCCCGCTCTCCGATGATCCGTGACGCCCACGACTTCCGCGCCGGAATCCACGACGCCCGCCTGCGCAAGCTGACCGGCAGGTCCTACTCCGCCCTGGTCCAGCCGGTGGTCAGGGACTTCCCGATCGAGGAGATGCACCCGGGCGACGTCTACTTCCACAACGACGTCTACCTCTCCGAGGGCGGCATCGGCCATCTGCCCGACCTGTGCGTCACCGTCCCCGTCTTCCACGACGGCGCGGTGGTCGCCTTCGTCCAGGCGTTCGGCCACCATGACGACATCGGCGGGGCCGTACCGGGTTCCATGCCGTCGCACGCGACCAGCGTGTTCGAGGAGGGGCTGATGGTCCCCCCGATCAAGCTGTGGGACCGCGGCGTGCCCAACCGCGCGGCCCTGACGATCATGACGCGCAACTCCCGGATGCCCGACTCCCTCGCCGGCGACCTCGACGCCGAGTGCTCCGCCTGCCTGATGGGCGCCCGCCGCCTGGCCGAGCTGTTCGACCGGTACGGCAGGGCGGCGGTGGAGTCGTGCTTCGACGCGATCATCGCCAAGACGACGGAGACGTTCCGCCGCGAACTGCTCACCAAGATCCCGGAAGGCGTCCACGTCTGGGAGGACTACGCCGAGCACGACGGGGTCGATCCGCCCCGGCTGCACGCCCAGCGGATCACGCTCACCGTCGACCACGCCGCACCCGAGCCGCTGACCATCGACTTCACCGGTACCTCGCCCCAGGCCAAGGGCCCGATCAACCACGCGGGCGACTACGCCGACGGGGTCTTCCTGAAGAAGTGGCTGGCCCCGATCCTGCGCAACCTGGCCGACACTCCCGAGCGGATGGCCGAGCTGGACGTCAACGAGGGCGTCGTGCCCCTTATAAAGATGATTTTTCCGGATAAGGGGACTTTGCTCACCCCGATCTTCCCCGCCCCCACCAACGCCCGTACCTTCGTCATCCTGCGCCTGCTCGGCGTGCTCGCGGGCGTCCTGGCCAAGGCCACCGGCGGCCGGATGCCCGCCGACCAGGAGACGATCCGCTACACCGGCGTGTACGGCACGGCCGCCGACGGCACGCCGTACCTCATGCGCGAGGTCCTCGGCGGCGGCTCCGGCGGACGCTGGTACGCCGACGGCGAGGACACCATCCACGTGGTGCCCGACTCGCGCAACATCCCCGTCGAGTTCGCCGAGTCGCGCTGGCCGTTCCGGGTCGAGCGGCTGGGCCTGGCGGTCGACAGCGGCGGCCCCGGGCTCTTCCGCGGCGGGCTCGGCTACGACAAGCACCTGCGGATGCTCCGCGACGCCTCGTTCATGTCGATCGCCGACCGTGCCATCCTGGCCTGCTGGGGCGTCAACGGCGGCCGTGCCGGACGCCCGTTCCTGGTGACCGTCGACGGCGAGGAGATGGACGGCCTGGTCGACGACTCACCCGTACGGCAGGGCCAGGTGATCCGGATCCGGACCACCGGGGGCGGCGGCTGGGGCTCGCCGTACGAGCGCGATCCCGCGCTGGTCGCCGCCGACGTCCGCGACGGCAAGGTGTCGCCCGGCGGCGCCCGCGACGACTACGGCGTGGCCCTGCGCGACGACCTCACCGTGGACGAGGCGGTCACCGCCCGCCTGCGCGCCCACCCCCCGTCCCCCGCCTTCTTCGACCGCGGTCCCGGCTACCCCCGCCTCTCAGGCGGCAGCCCGCACGCCGACGTCGATCGCATATCCGAGGAATGAACACGTTCTGTAAAGACGTGATGCGTATCAGGGACCTGATTCCACCTCGGCTCAGGGTTCGCAGGCAGAAGTCGGAAGCAGAACCGCTCATCTGGATGCCGGACATTGTCGCCGGCGCCGCCTCGTTGGCGGAGGCCGGACAAGAACGGTTCTGGAAAGAACTGGGGGCGGGAGTGGTCATGGAGCGATGCTCTATTGGATGACCTTGAACAACGCGAAGCCCGGGCTTCCGTCGTCCGGCGGTCCACCCGGGCTCACTTCCTCTCCCCTCAGCGAGGGGCGGCAACCTCAATGTACCCACTCGGGCACTCGCTGTCACCTGAACAACGCGAAGCCCGGGCTTCCGTCGTCCGGCGGTCCACCCGGGCTCACTTCCAGTTCCCCCCGTAGGAGGCGGCCAGCCTAGATTACGACGGCGGGAGTCCGGTGGGGATGGGTTTGAGTGTCGTCGATGTGGCCGGTGGGTGGAACAGGGGGTGTGGACGAGAGCGGGGTTCGGGCAGGATCGAGGGTAGGTGTCCGGGCCCACCACCGGGCGCGATGGGGGCACCTGGCAGGCTGGGGCAGGCGAACGCACTACTGCGATTCGGCTAGGCTCGGCGACCACCACAGGAGGCTGATCTTGCAGGGACCTCTCGCCGACATCGTCGTGCTCGATCTCTCGCGCGCGCTGGCAGGACCACACGCCGCCCAGATGCTGGGCGATCTCGGAGCCAAGGTCGTCAAGGTGGAGCATCCCGACGGAGGCGACGAGTCTCGGGGATGGGGCCCGCCGTTCGTCGGCCCAGATCACGACATATCCACCTACTTCCTGGCGAGCAATCGCAACAAGGAGTCGCTCGCCGTCGACCTGAAGTCGCCCGAGGGCAAGACCCTCATCGAGCGGCTCGTACGGCAGAGCGACGTGCTGATCGAGAACTTCCGGACCGGCGTCCTCGACCGGCTCGGCTTCCCCGTCGAGCGGCTGCACGAGCTCAACCCGCGCCTCGTGGTGTTGTCGATCACCGGGTTCGGGCACGACGGTCCCGAGGGCGGCCGGCCGGGATACGACCAGATCGCCCAGGGCGAGGCGGGGCTGATGAGCCTCACCGGGCCCTCCCCGGCGGAGCCGTACCGGGTCGGCGCCTCGATCGGCGACATCCTCGCGGGCATGTACGGCGCGTACGGCGTGGTCGCCGCGTTGCACGAGCGGGAGCGGACCGGGCGGGGCACGGTCGTGCGCACCTCGCTGCTCGCCGCGATCACCGGCGTGCACGCCTACCACGCGACCGCGTGGACGGTCGGCGGCGTGGTGCCCCGCGCCAACGGCAACCACCATGCCAGCATCGCCCCCTACGGTGCCTTCCGATGCGCCGACGGCATGCTCCAGATCGCCGCCGCAAATGACTCACAATGGAGAAAAGTCGCCCCTCTTCTCGACATCGACCCGGAAATGCCGAAATATGCGACAAATAGGGAGAGATTTGCGCACCGGGAGGAGTTGATCGCCGACATGGAGAAGGCACTGGCCGCGCACGACCGCGCCCACTGGCTCGCCGAGCTGGCCACGCTCGGCGTCCCCGCGGGCGCGATCCGCACCCTCGACGAGGTCTACGAATGGGAGCAGACCCGCTCCCAGGGCCTCATCGTCGACGTCGAGCACCCCGTTCTCGGCCGGATCAGCCTGCCGGGGCCGCCCCTGCGCTTCGACGGCGCGCCGGCCGTCGAACACACCGCCCCGCCCGCGCTCGGCCAGGATGGTGAGGCGGTGCTCGCCTGGCTGGAGGAGCGGGAGCGGTGAGCCTGCCGCAGCGCCCCGACGCCCGCACGCTGATCGAGGTCGTGCTCGACCCCGGCTCCTGGAAGAGCTGGGACGCGCCGCCGGTGGACCCGGCCGAGCCGGGCTCCTCCTATGCCGAGGAGCTCGCCGCCGCGCGGGCCAAGACGTCGTACGACGAGTCGGTGGTGACCGGCGAAGGGCTGCTCGACGGGCGCAGGGTCGCCGTGGTGGCCTGTGAGTTCTCCTTCCTCGCCGGGTCCATCGGGGTGGCCGCGGCCGAGCGGCTGGTGCGGGCGGTCGAGCGGGCCACCCGCGAGCGGCTGCCGCTGCTGGCCGCCCCGGCCTCCGGCGGCACCCGGATGCAGGAGGGCGCGCTCGCCTTCACCCAGATGGTCAAGATCACCGCTGCGGTGTCCCTGCACAAGGACGCCGGCCTGCCGTACATCGTCTATCTGCGGCACCCCACCACCGGCGGGGTCTTCGCGTCCTGGGGCTCGCTCGGGCACGTGACCGCCGCCGAGCCGGGCGCGCTGATCGGGTTCCTCGGGCCCCGCGTCTTCGAGTCGCTGCACGGTTATCCCTTTCCCGAGGGCGTGCAGGTCGCGGAGAACCTCTTCACGCACGGCCTGGTCGACGCGGTCGTCTCGGCCGAGGAGGCCCGGCAGCTCGCCGTCCGGGCGCTCGCGGTGCTGTGCGGGCCGCGGGAGGGGCTGCCGGTGGGCCCCGAGCCGGTCGCGCCGGTACGGCCGGTCGAGGCGTGGGAGGCCATCAGCCGATCGCGCCGCGACGACCGGCCCGGCGTGCGTGCCGTGCTCAAGCTCGGCGCCTCCGACGTGACCCCGCTCAACGGCACCGGCACGGGGGAGAACGACCCGGGACTGCTGCTGGCCCTGGCCAGGTTCGGCGCGGCGCCCGCAGTGGTGCTCGGCCAGGACCGGAACCGGCAGCGGGCGGTCGCCCCGCTCGGGCCGGCCGGCCTGCGGGTCGCCAGGCGCGGCATGAAACTGGCCTCCGACCTCGGCCTGCCCCTGGTGACCGTGATCGACACCGGTGGCGCGGCGCTGTCCAAGACGGCCGAGGAGGGCGGCCTCGCGGGTGAGATCGCCCGATCGCTGGCCGACATGGTCATGCTCGACGCCCCGACGGTGTGCCTGATCCTCGGCGAGGGTGCGGGCGGCGCGGCGCTCGCCCTGCTGCCCGCCGACCGGGTGCTCGCGGCCCAGCACGGCTGGCTCTCCCCGCTGCCCCCGGAGGGCGCTTCCGCGATCCTCTACCGCAGCGTCGACTTCGCCCCCGAGATCGCCGCCGCCCAGGGAGTGCGGGCGGCCGATCTGCAACGCGACGGGATCATCGACAGGATCGTCCCCGAACTCCCCGACGCCGCCTATGAGCCCGAGGCGTTCTGCGCGCGGATCGCCGCCGCCCTGGAGTACGAGATCGCGGGGCTGCTCGGCCGCCGGCCCGCCGACCGCCTGGCGGTCCGCCTCGACCGCTACCGGAGGCTAGGACTCTGACTCGGTGAGCGGGACCCGGGTGCGCTCGATGCGGATCGAGAAGACCTCCTCGCGGGGGACGACCACCTCGTAGGCGCCGTGGTCGACCATCCAGTAGCCGAGGGTCTCGGCCTTGGTGCCGCTGTGCCCGGTGTAGGCGATGTGCAGGCCGTCCTCGTCCTCGTCGAGGACCACGCACGGCTCGCCGCCGAACGCGCCGACGGTGCGGATCATCACCAGCCAGGTCAGCTCCGCCCGGGTGACGACCCTGCGCCAGTAGCCGGCGACGTCGGTGAAACCCTCGTGGGCCTCCTCGCTGAACAGCACCACGTCGTCGAAGCCGCCGCCCAGCGCGGCGGCGTAGGTCTGGTCGCCGAGATGGGCGACGAATCCGGAGGCGACCGGTTCGAGCTCGGCGCTCATGCGGCCCGCCGCCAGGTGAGGCCGTCGTAGACGCCGAAAGGGCGCTCCGTGCCAGGGGTGACGCAGACGATCTCGGCGCCGGCCGGGATCGGCATCGGCACGGTGTGGAACTGGAGCACGACATGGTCACGGGAGGTGGTGAAGCCGTTGCCGGCGAAAGGGGGTGCATCGCTCCAGTCGCCGCCCATGTGCGGGCCGTACGGCACGACGTAGGTGTCGACGTCGCGCGCCTCCCACTTGACGAGGTAGAGCTCGGGCACGTCGGCGGTCAGTTCGGAACCCTCGAAGCCCAGGTCGAGGGCATGGAAGTAGTGCTTGGGCGTGGTCAGCCTGGTGCAGTCCTGTGCGCGGTAGACGTAGCCGGAGATCACGTTGCGTTTACCGGAGAGATACGGGACGAGCAGCCGGGGGGGAATGACCTTTAACATCAGCGTTCTCTTACCCGGCTCGTTCACAGGAATCAGTTTACGATCGCTTGACGCCCAGGACGCGGTGTTCCAGGCAGGGAAGGGTGGCCCTGATCTCGGCGGTGGCGGCCGCGTCGACCGTGCAGGTCCGCACCCCGGCCAAGGGGCCCATGTCGCAGCGGACCACGCCGAGCGGATCGACGAGCATGCTGCGGCCCACCCCGAAGCCGTCTTTGCTCTCCGCGCTCGGGGCCTGCCCGACGGCGGCGGTCCACATGGTGTTCTCGATCGCGCGGGCCCGGACCAGGGTGATCCAGTGGTCCTCCTTCATCGGGCCGGAACCCCAGGCGGCGATCACCGCGAACAGTTCGGCGCCTTGGTCGACCAGATCCCTGGCCAGTTCGGGGAAGCGGACGTCGTAGCAGGTGATCAGCCCGACCCGGAGCCCGGCGAGCTCCACCACGGTGGCGGAGTCGCCCGGCGCGACCAGGTCGGACTCGCGCGCCCCGAAGGAGTTGTACAGGTGGATCTTCCGGTAGGCCGCCTTGATCTCGCCCGACTCGTCGATCGCGACCGCGGTGTTGTGCACCCGGCCCGCATTCGGCTCGAACACCCCGGCGATCACCGCGATGCCGTGGGCGGCGGCGGCCTCGGCGAGGCCGGTGACGAACGGCCCGCCGAGCGGCTGGGCCAGCTCGACGATCCGCTTGCCGAACCTGGTCAGCGTCGCCTCGGGGAAGATCGCCAGCTTGGCGCCGCCCGCCGCGGCCTCGGCGATCGCCCGGACGGCCCGCTCCAGGTTGACCTCGGGGTCGACGGAGACGGGGATCTGGCACAGTGCGAGAGTCGTCACCGGTCCACCCTATTGGGAACCCATGCCCCCCAGGTAAGGCACCTCCACACCCATTCCAGCGGGCCGTACCTGAACCTGGCGAGCCACCAGCGGGACGCCGCGACCTGCGCGGCGAGCGCCACCACGCTGAGGACGACCCCGGCCAGGCGGGTGCGATCGGCGGCCAGCAACGGCAGCGCCAGCAGGATGATCGGCGTGCTGAGCACGTAGTTGGTCAGGGCCATGCGGCCGAGCGGAGCGAGCACGGCGATGAGGGCGCCGCGCATCGGGGTGCGGAGCAGGATCAGCAGCCCCGTGACGTACGCGACCGCGGTGACCAGGCCCGCCATCGGGTAGACCGCCGCGACGAACGTGCGGGAGTCGCCGCCGGTGAGCACCCACAGGGTGGTGAGCGCGGCCCCGAGCGGGGCGCTGACCAGGAAGACGGGCACCACCAGCCGGGGAGACGGCCGATACTCCGTCGCGGCCGCCCCCAGCAGGAACAGTCCCGGGATCAGGATCACCCCGCCGCCCTGCCCGGCCGCCCACGCGGTCGCGGCGACGCCGAGGACCAGCACGGCGAGCCGGGGCAGAAACGCGGCGGGTAGCAGCACCGCCAGACCGAAGGCCGCGTACGGCAGGAGCACCTCGCCGGGGTTGACGGCGGTGTGCAGGACGCCGAAGCCGGCCAGCACGACGAGCCGCCGGAACAGCGCCCACCGGTCGTCGTCCGTGGAGCGCAGGAACAACACCAGGCTGACGCCGAACAGGAAGGAGAAGATCGGGTAGAACCTGCTCTGCAGGAGGTTCTCCGCGACCCAGTCGACGGGGACGTCCGGCTGGCCCTTGAAGGCGTCGTTCGGCTGCTGCCAGGAGTTCACCAGCATGATTCCGCACAGCGCGAAGCCGCGGACAGCGTCCAGTTCGTGGATGCGCCCGGCCTTCTCCTGGCGGGTCAGCTCGGCCAGCCCGACCACCCGTACACGGCGGAGATCACACAATGCAGGCTAGTCCACCGGATAGGCGTCCAGGTGCCCGCACATCCCCATCCGGGCCTCGGGTCCGGCCTTGCGCACCCTCGCCTCGCGCAGGTGGGACAGGTCGCCCCGGCGGAGGCCGGCGAGGTGTCCGCGGGTCTCCTCGGCGGCGGCCAGCGCGCCCGCCCGCCACCGGTCCTCCAGCGCGTCGAGGCTGGGCGCGATCAGGCGGGAGGCGGCCAGGTGGAAGTCGCCGACCGCCTTGCGGCCGTTCCTGCGGAGGTCGAGGAAGCCCTGGATGGCCAGGTCCCGCCGGGGACGCGGGTCGGCCGCCGCGGCCCTGCCGTACGCCTCCGGGTCGGCGAGGACGGGAGCGGGGAAGGTGAACACCGAGTCGCCCGCCTCGGGGAGGCCGTCGTTCTGCATGATGACGACGAGCCGCAGGCGGCCGTCGAAGGTGAGCAGGCGGTGGATCGTGCCGGGCGGGACCGACACGACGTCGCCCGGTTCCAGGGGGGTCTCGGCGTAGCCGGAGAGCGTCAGGGTCTGCACCGCGCCCGAGCCGCCGATGACGACGTACGCCTCCGTGCAGGCCAGGTGCATGTGCGGGGAGCCGCCGCACAGGCCGTCGGTCGTCGGCCAGTCGTAGACGCGCAGGCCGGAGACGCCCACACCACCTGGAAAGAACAATGCCTGCCCCTTTCGCCGTCGGGGATTCCCGCCTCTTCCTGCATGGATCGGATGTATGAAACTTTCGGTTAGATCTTGAGAAGTTTCGCTGGCCAACGTATGTGGTGATCTCGGCAGCGTCAATGCCACGGCTTCGCGCACGACAGGACGAGGCCGCCGGATCATGGTGAGACCCGACGGGCGGACTCGCGGGGTCATCCGAGCCGAACGCCGCCTCCGGTGCGGGCGTGTCACCCTGCGCGGCGGGTTTCTCCCAGGTCCTGGCCGGAGGGCGCGCACTCGCCGGCGGGGCGTCCCCGGGTCAGCGGGCGAAGGGGGCGGTGCTGTCGCGGACGACGAGGTCGGTGGAGAGCTCCACGCGGCGGGTCTCCGGGGGCTCGCCGCGGGACATGGCGAGAACCATGCGGGTGGCCAGGGCGGACATCTCCTGGAGGGGCTGGCGGACGGTCGTCAGCGGCGGCCAGGCGGACCTGGCCAGCGGGAGGTCGTCGAAGCCGACGACGCTGAGGTCGTCGGGGACGCGCAGGCCGCGGCGGCGGGCGGCCTCGAAGACGCCGAACGCCTGCATGTCGCTGCCCGCGAAGATCGCGGTCGGCGGTTCGGGAAGGTCGAGCAGCGCGTGGGCCTGCTCGTGGCCCGAGCCGACGAGGAAGTCGCCGTAACGGATCAGGTCGGGGTCGACGTCCAGACCGGCGGTCTCCAGGGCGGCGCGGTAACCGTCTATGCGCGCCCGGCTGCACAGCATGTCGGGCGGTCCGCCGATCACCGCGATCCGCCGGTGTCCCCACTCCAGGAGGTGCCGGGTGGCGGCCAGCCCGCCCTGCCAGTTGGTGGCGCCGACCGAGGCCACGTCGGGGCCGGGCTCTCCCTCGGGATCGACGACGACGAACGGGATCTTCCGGGCGCCGAGCTGGCCGTGCTGCACGGGGGACAGGCGGGAGGCCACTATCACCACCCCGTCGGTACGGCGGGCCGCGATGCGGTCGAGCAGGTCGCGGCCGGGCCCGGAGTGCGTGTGCATCACCGAGATCACCACGCTGGCCTCGGCCTCGTGGGCGGCGGTCTCGGCGCCCCTGATGACCTCCATCGCCCACGGGCTCTCTATCTCGGCGAAGACGAGGTCGATCAGCCCGACGGGACCGTCGCCCTGCCCGCCGCGCCGTTGGTAGCCGTGCTTGTGGAGCAGCTTCTCCACCCGGCGGCGAGTGTCGGGGGCGACCTCGGGCCTGCCGTTGATCACCTTCGAGACCGTGGGGACCGAGACACCGGCCTCCTCCGCGATCAGCGCGATCGTGACCCGCCGTTTCACTGCCATGCGGAGAATTCTAGCCGAAAACTTTCGGGGGCATTGACGTCGGCCTCTCACCAGACGAGCGTGACTTGTGGGAGCGCTCCCGTTTCATCCTATTGACCGGGGCACGATGGTTGCGTACGCTCCGGATCACGAAATATTCGGTATATTATCGAAAGTTTCACACGCCAGGAGCGGTCCATCAGCGAAGATCTCGCCACAAGAGGAGAGTTGATGCTCGACAACCAGGTGGCCCTGCGCGTCTCGGGATCCCGCCTCGTCGACGCGGCGGGCAGCCCGGTACGGCTGCGCGGTGTCGGCCTCGGGGGCTGGATGAACATGGAGAACTTCATCACCGGTTATCCCGCCAACGAGGGCACCATGCGCACCGCCGTCCGCGAGGTCCTCGGCGAGGAACGCTACGAGCTCTTCTTCGACCGGCTGCTGACCGCGTTCTTCGGCGAGCGCGACGCGGAGCTGCTCGCGGGGATGGGGGTGAACTGCGTCCGGATCCCGATCAACTACCGGCACTTCGAGTCGGACGAGCGGCCCATGGAGATCATCGAGGACGGGTTCCGCCACCTGGACCGGGTGATCGACCTGTGCGCGGCCGAGGGCATCTACAGCGTCATCGACCTGCACGCGCTGCCCGGCTCGCAGAACCAGCACTGGCACTCCGACAACCCCACCCACATCGCCGCGTTCTGGCAGCACCGCCACTTCCAGGACCGGGTGGTGCACCTGTGGGAGGCCATCGCCGACAGATACCGCGACCATCCCTGGGTGGCCGGCTACAACCCGGTGAACGAGCCGGGCGACCCGAGCGGCAAGGTGATCGGCCCGTTCTACGACCGGCTGGTCAAGGCCGTGCGCGACGCCGACCCCGGGCACGTCCTGTTCATGGACGGCAACACCTACTCCACCGACTTCTCGGTCTTCCGCGAGGTGTACGCCAACACGGTCTTCGTCTGCCACGACTACGCGCTGGCCGGGTTCGCGCACGGCGGGCCGTACCCCGGTCACACGCGTGGTGAGTGGTGCGACCGCGCGCAGCTGGAGCAGGCCTTCGAGAAGCGGACCCGGTTCCAGCGCGAGACCGGGACCCCGCTGTGGGTGGGCGAGTTCGGGCCGGTCTACACCGGCGACCCCGTCGTCGACGCGCAGCGGTACCAGATCCTCGCCGACCAGCTCGACATCTACGACGCGCACGACGCCGGCTGGTCGATCTGGACCTACAAGGACGTCGGCCTGCAGGGGCTGGTGCACGCCACGGGCCCCTACCTTGAGCGGTTCGGGCCGTTCATCGAGAAGAAGCGGCGGCTCGGCGCCGACCGGTGGGGCTCGACGATGGAGGAGTCGTCCGGCGTCCTCGGGCCGCTGCACGAGATGCTGGAGACGGAGTTCCCCGCCTGGCACCCCTACCCGTGGGGAGCCCGCTACCAGATCGACGACCTGATCAGGCACGTCCTCATCGCGCAGGCCCTGGTCCCGGAGTACGCGGAGCTGCTGCGGGGGTTGCCGGACGAGGAACTGCTCGCCCTGGCCGACTCCTTCGCGTTGCCCGCCTGCACGCGCAGGCAACCCCTGATCGACCTGCTCGCCGGCAGCCTCGGCCGCTGAACCGAAGGAGCCCCCCGATGCGCACCCTCCGCCTGTGGGCGGCGGCTCTCCTGTTATGCGTGGCGCCCGTGGTGGCGCCGGCCCAGGCGAACGCCGTACAGATCGAGAAGCACGACTTCGAGGACGGCACCGCCCACGGCTGGGGTCCCCGGGGCGACGGCGTGTCCGTGACGGTCACCGGCGCGGCGGCGCACACGGGTACGCGCGCGCTGCTCGTCGACGGCCGCACCGCCACCTGGCACGGCGCGAGCGTCGACGCGCTGCCGTTCCTCGACGTGGGCGTCACCTACACCGTGACGGCCCACGCCCGCCTGGTGAGCGGGCAGCCGTCCAGCACCGTCGCGCTCACCGCGCAGCGCACGCCGGACGGCGGGACCACCGCCTACGAGCGGGTGGCGGCGGGCACCGTCACCGACGCGGCCTGGGTGGAGCTGTCCGGCGAGTACACCTACGGCGCGGCCTCCAGCGAACTGCTGCTCTACGCGGAGAGTTCGGACGCCACCTCCCGCTACTACCTCGACGACATCACGATCACGGCCGACGAGGATCCCGGGCAGAGCGGGCTGAGCACCGACTTCGAGTCGGGAACCGCCCAGGGCTGGACCCCCCGCGCGTCGGCGGCGCTCGCGGTGACCGGTGAGACGGCGCACGGCGGCACCCGCAGCCTGGCGGTCACCGGCCGCTCGGCCTCCTGGGACGGCCCGTCGCTCAAGGTCCTCGGCAGGATGAACAAGGGCTCGAAGTACGCCCTGTCGGTGTGGGTACGGCTCGGCCCGGACGTGACCTCCGGCGACCTCGGCCTCTCCCTCGAACGCCGGACGGCGGGCGAGCCCGTCTACGAGCGGGTGGCGGCGCCCAAGGCGATCACCGCCGGCGAGTGGACGCGGCTCACGGGCACCTACACGCTGGCGCACGACGTCGACTTCCTGGCCGTCTACGTCGAGTCCGGGACCGGCACGTTCCCCTTCCTGCTCGACGACTTCGCCCTCTCCTACATCGAGCCCAAGCCGATCCAGACCGACATCCCCGACGCCGCGGACGGCCTGCCGTTCGAGCTGGGGACCGCCGTCGAGCGCGCCGCGACCCTGGGCGAGCACGGTGAGCTGCTGCTCAAGCACTTCTCCAGCATGACGCCGGGCAACGACCTGAAGTGGGAGGCCACCGAGCCGCGCGAGGGCGAGTTCACCTTCGCCGAGGCCGACCACCTGGTGGGCTTCGCGGAGCAGCACGGCCTGAAGTTCCGCGGTCACACGCTCGCCTGGCACAGCCAGACGCCCGCGTGGGTGTTCGAAGGGCTGGAGGCGACCCCGGAGGACAAGGCGCTGCTGCTCAGCAGGCTGGAGAAGCACATCAGGGCGGTGGCGGGAAGGTACCGGGGCAAGATCGACGCCTGGGACGTGGTGAACGAGGTCATCGACGAGAACCAGCCGGACGGCCTGCGCCGCAGCAGATGGTTCGAGATCACCGGGCTCGACTACATCCGCACGGCCTTCCGGGTGGCCCGCGAGGCCGATCCGGACGCCAAGCTGTTCATCAACGACTACAACACCGAATACCCGCGCAAACGGGAGGCCCTGCACGCCCTCGTGGCCAAGCTGCGCGCCGAGGGCGTGCCCATCGACGGCGTCGGCCACCAGCTGCACGTCAACATCGAGCAGGCGCCCGCGGCGGAGATCGAGAAGACCATCGAGCGGTTCGCCGATCTGGGCGTCGACCAGCACGTCACCGAGCTGGACGTGAGCGTCTACACCGACTTCGTCCAGTCCTACCCGGAGATCTCCCCGGAACTGTTCAACGAGCAGGGCCACCGGTACAAGGAGCTCTTCGACGTCTTCCGCCGCCAGTCGGACCGGCTGAGCTCGGTCACGGTCTGGGGCCTGGCCGACGACGGCACCTGGCTGTCGACCTTCCCCATCACACGGCTCAACCCGCCGCTGCTCTTCGACGACGAACTCCAGGCCAAGCCCGCCTACTGGGGCGTCGTCGATCCCGCGAAGCTGGCCCCGCTGGTGCGCGAGCTGAGCGCGCCCGAGGCGGGCGTGCGGATCGACGGCAAGCGCGAGCTCGAATGGGACCTGCTCCCCGACACGCCGATCGCCAGGCAGGGCGAGCTGTCCGCCGGGTTCCAGGCACGCTGGTCCGCCTCCGGGGTCGCGGTGCTCGCCGAGGTGCGGGATCCGTCGTACGGCAAGGCGGACACGGTGACCGTGCGGGCGGGCGGCACCGACTACGTGGTCAGGCGTGGTGGCACGCACGCAGGAGGGTTCAAGGCGCACGTGAAGAAGGTGGACGGCGGGTACCGGGTGGAGGCGCTGCTGCCGGTCACGCTGGGGGAGCCGGTGCCGTGGCGAGTCACGGTGACGTCCGGTGGTGATGAAATTTCATGGAATGGGCGACTTAAGGCGATAAATCGGGTGAAAGTGGCGTCTGCGCCCGGCGGGACGCCGACCCTCGACGGCGTCGAGGAGGCCGTCTGGGCCGCCGCTCCCGCGATCACGACGGCCACCGTGATCGAGGGCGCCCCGAAGGCCGTCGCCAAGGTCAAGGCCCTGTGGTCGCCCGGCCGCCTGCACGTCCTGGCCAAGGTCACCGACGACGACCTCAGCGCGGAGTCGGCGAACGCCTGGGAGCAGGACTCCGTCGAGTTCTTCGTCGACCCCGGCAACGGCAAGACCAAGGGCTACGACGATGACGACGGCCAGTACCGGATCGGCTTCACCGGCAGGCAGACCGTCGGCGGCACCTTCGACGCCTTCGCCATCAAGGACAACCTGACCTCGGCGGCCAGGCAGGTGCCCGGCGGCTACGTCATCGAGGCGACGATCGCACTGCCCACCGTACGGCTCGCCAGGGACGCCCTGCTCGGCTTCGACGTCCAGGTCAACGACGCCACCGGGCCGGCCCGCACCGGGGCCGCGACCTGGCACGACGCCGGCGGCCGGTCCTACCTCAGCACGGCCGGCTGGGGCGTGCTACGCCTGACCAGATGACGGGACCGTGGCCCCGCCCCATGGCGGCGCGGGGCCACGATCGTCCCCAGGGGCGGCCCTGCGAAGGATCTCCGGTCTCGGGGCTGGGGACGATGATGGCCGACCCCGCGCCGGACCGCCACGGACCTCCCGAACGGCCCCAGGTATCACGGGCGCGGGTTCGGACTTCCCCCCTTTCTCCATGCGCGCGTGTACCGGGATCGAATACGCCTGTCACCCTCTGGCGCGGGTCAGATGCCTCGTGCGATCGAGTCCATGAGTCGTTGCCCGGCCGCATGGGCTTGCGCCGGGAGCAGGCCGCGCAGCGGGCCGTCGATGAGGAGGACGGCCAAGCCGTGCACGGCGGGCCAGACGAAGTATTCCGCGCCGGGGCGGCGCTCGGCCGGCAGGACGCCGCTCTCGACGAGGTCGTCCAGCGCGGTGCTCAGGAGTTGGAACGCCGTCACGCCGCCGGCTTCGGTGCTGGATCCGGCTTCGGTGCCGACCATGTCGGTGGTGGAGAACGCGGCGCGGAACAGTCCCGGTTCGGCCTGGGCGAAGCGCAGGTAGCCGGTGACGAGGGCCAGGATGCGGCCGTACCCGGGCACGGCCGGGACACCGGCCGGTTCGTCCTCCGGTTCGCTCTCCATGGCGACGGCCAGCCGGGCCAGCGCCACCTGGGAGACGGCGCGAAGAAGGGCACGACGATCCGCGAAGTGGCGGTAGGCGGCGTTCGGGACCACGCCTGCCCGCCGGGTGGCCTCGCGCAGGACCACCGCCTCCGGGCCGCTTTCGCGGGCCAGGTCGACGCCGGCCTCTATCAGCGCGTTGCGCAGATCGCCGTGGCGGTAGGTGCTCCGTTTCGGCGCTTCGGCAGGGGAAACCATCACCACTCCCTTATGTGGACGGCATCCACTTAAGTGTGTAGCCTACAGGACGTCCGCCCGTCGGCGGTGTCGCTCGTAGCGGCACCGAAAATGTGGACATCGTACACAAGTCCAGGGCGGCCTGACCCGTTCATCCTGCGGCGCCCGTGCCCGGCCCGGAGCCGCCACCACACGACACGTACGGAGAACTCATGGATGACGCGGTCCGGCTTGAGGCACTGACCAGGTCATACGGATCCGGCGACCGGGCGACGGTCGCGCTGCGCGAGGTCCACCTGCGCTTTCCCCAGGGAGGCTTCACCGCCATCATGGGGCCGTCCGGGTCGGGGAAGTCGACGCTGCTGCAGTGCGCCGCCGGCTTGGACCGGCCCACCTCCGGCCGGGTGTTCATCGACGGGAAGGACCTCACGGGACTGAGCGAGACCGCGCTCACCGAACTGCGGCGCGAGTCGGTCGGGTTCGTCTTCCAGGCGTTCAACCTGCTGCCCTCACTCACCGCGGAGCAGAACGTGGGGCTACCGATCCGGCTGGCCGGGCACAGGCCCGACCGGCGGGCGGTACGGCAGGCCCTCGCCCAGGTGGGACTGGCGAACAAAGGGGGTAGCCGCCCCGGTCAGCTCTCCGGCGGCCAGCAGCAGCGCGTCGCCATCGCCCGCGCCCTGGTCACCCGGCCGGCCGTACTCTTCGCCGACGAACCGACCGGTGCGCTGGACCTCACCGCCGGACGCGAACTCCTGGGCGTGCTGCGCGACCTGGTCGACGACCCGGCGGACGGCCGGCCGGCCACGGTGATCATGGTCACGCACGATCCGAACGTCGCGTCGGCCGCGGACCGGGTGGTGTTCCTCGCCGACGGCCGGGTGGCCGGCGAACTGCCGGCACCCGCGCCCGAAGCGGTCGCCGCGCGGATGACGGATCTGGCGGTGTCGCGATGATCAGGCTGGCCGTGCAGACGCTGCGGGCCCGGTGGGTGTCGCTCCTCGGCACCGTCGTGGCGCTGGTGCTGGGAGTCGCCCAGGTCACCGCGATGGGCATCCTGCTGATGACCATGATCGATCCGCCAGACCGGCCCGTGGAACGGTTCGCCCAGGCCCCGGCGGTGGTGCTGGCCTCCGATCCGGCATGGGACCCCGCCCGGCACGACCTCGGCGTCCGCTCGTGGGCAGCGGCCAAGGGCATCTCCGCGGACCTGCGGCGGAAGGTCGCCGCCACCGGTGAGACCGTGGTGGACCGGGCCTTCTACGCCCAGCTCGAAAACGGCTCCAAGGACCAGGTCGGGCACCCGTGGCCGGTGGCGCGGTTCGGTGGTCACGCGTTGCGGGACGGCCGGCCGCCCTCCTCCGGCAAGGAGATAGTCGTCGCCTCCGGCCAGGCGCGGACCGGGGACCAGGTGACCGTCATGACCGCCGCGGGCGTCACCCGGTACACCGTGAGCGGCACCGTCTCCCCGGTGGGCTGGGAGGAGGCGATCTTCTTCGACGAAGCAGAGGCGGCCAGGCTCTCCCCGCGCATCGAGGCCCTGGTGGCGCTCGGCCCGCTCGACAGGGTGCGTGCGGCCGTCGGCGGAGAGGCCGAGGTGCTCACCGGGCAGGATCGCCACCGGGCGGACGCCAGTGCGGCGCGCGACCGCGAGACCCTGGACAACACCGTCACGCTGCTGCCGGTGATGGCCATCGTGGCGGGCACCACGGCGATCTTCGTGGTGGCCTCCACCTTCGCGTTCGCGGTGATCCAGCGCCGCCGCGAGATCGCCCTGCTCCGTATCGTCGGCGCCACCCCCGGGCAGGTGCGCGGCATGGTGCGGAACGAGGCGCTGCTCGTCGGCGTCCTCGCCTCGGCGGTCGGCACGGCACTCGGCCTGCTCGGCGCCCAACTGCTCGCCGACCTGCTCATCACGATGGGCATCTCCCCACCCTGGTTCGGGGTCGAACCCTCCCTGACCTGGCCGGTGCTGGCGCCGATCGCCGTCGCGTTCGTGGTCGGCGTCGTGGTGGCGCTCGGCGGGGCGGTCTTCGCCGCTCGGCGTGCGGGAGTCGTCCGGCCTGTCGAGGCGCTGGACGCGGCGGTCGTCGACGACCCCGGGACGACCCCGGGCAGGCTGTTGCTCGGGGCGGCCGGGCTGGCCTGCGGCGTCGGGTGGACCGCCTGGATCGCCGTCGGCGAGCCGGACCGTGTGCTCTCGCCCACCACCTACGTCCTGTCGCTGATGGTTCCGGTGCTGGCGGCCGCGGTGCTCGCACCGCTCGCCGTCCGGCCGCTCACCATGGTGCTGATGTGGCCGTTCCGGCGATCGCCCGGACCCACCGCCATGCTGGTGCGCGCGAGCGTGCTGACCTCGCGGCGGCGCGTCGCCGCCACGGCCGCGCCGATCCTGCTCACCGTCGGGCTGGCGGGTTCGCTGTTCGCCGCCACGGACTCGCTCGGCGCCGCACGCGACAACGGTCTGCGGAACCAGGTGCGATCGCAGTACGCCCTCGCCCCCGACGGCACCCCGGGGATCAGCCCGCAGGTGATCGACCGGGTCTCCCGCATCGGCGGCGTGCGGATCGCGGCCCCGATCCTCACCACCGTCTACACCCGAGACGAGGGCCGGCTGGAGGAGAACGACGGGCTCGTCGTGGATGCCGCCGCGCTGAGGCGCACGATGGACCTGAAGGTGGTCGACGGCTCGCTGGACGACCTCGATGAGGACAGCGTGGCCGTCGCCGAGGTCTGGGGCATGCGGGTCGGCTCGACGTGGAAGGTCTTGATGGCCGATGGCGAAGAGGCCGACCTGGTGGTCGCCGCCACCTACCGGGCGATGCGCGGTGAGGACGTCGCCTACCTCCCCCAGCGGTTCGCGAAGAGCGCCGCCTACGCTCGCGACGGGCTCGCGCGGCGTGCCTACATCTCTCTGGATTCCGGCACCGACCCGGCCGCCGCCACCGCCGCGATCAGCCGGGCGATCAGTGGCACCGGAGCGATCTTCATGACCAGGGATCAACTGGTCGCGTCGGAGAGCGCGTACGCGCGGCATCTCACCGAGGTACGGCAGCGCTCCACCGCCGTGATCGTCATGCTGTTCTGCTTCATCGCGATTCTCAACACCCTGCTCATGGCGACCGCCGACCGGCGGCGTGACCTCGCGGTGCTCCGGATGGCAGGCGCCACGCCGAAACAGGTCATGACGTTCTTCGTCGCCGAATCGCTGCTGGTGGCCGCCCTCGGCCTGGTGCTCGCCCTGGTGGCGAGCGCGATCAATCTGGCCGGTCTGTGGGGGGCGTTGCTGCAGTTGTTCGGCGCGACGCCCATTGTGGTGCCCTACACCCTCGTCATCGGCGTCGCGGTCGTGTCCACGCTGCTCGCCGTGGTCGGCACCGTGCTGCCCGTCGGAGCGGCGTTGCGCAAGGCCGCGTCTCCGTTCCGCGCCTCCTGACGTCTCGCGCCCGGGCATTGCCGCACCCGAGGTGTGCGGCCTGAGGCTGATCGGATGACGGAACCGTGGCCCCACCCTGGTACGGAGCAGGGGCGGGGCCACGATTTCGCCGGAGGTCGCCGAGCGCGGGACGGGGGATCAGGTCGAGTCGCGGACCACCAGACGGGTGGGCAGGACCGTCGGGGGCGGGGCCTCGCCCGCCGTACCGTCGATCATCGCGACCAGCGCGGCGGCGGCCGAGGTGCCGAACCCCGCCTTGTCCTGGGCGACGGTCGTCAGCCCCGGGCGCACCAGGGCCGCCAGCTCGATGTCGTCGTAGCCGACCAGCGCGATGTCCTCGGGCACCTTGAGGCCGGCCTCCGTGATGGCCCGCAGCGCGCCCACGGCCATCTCGTCGCCGGCCACGAAGACCGCGCGGGGACGCTCGTCGAGGTCGAGCAGGCGGCACATGGCGGCCTGACCGCCCGCGAGGTAGAAGTCGCCGTCGACCACCAGTTCCGCGCGGTACGGCAGGCCGAGGGCGGCCAGCTGCTCGCGGTAGCCGGCCAGCCGCTCGGCTCCGGGACGGGTGGTGGCGGGGCCGGTGATCGTGGCGATGGAGCCGTGTCCCCTGGCGTACAGGTGCGCGACCGCGCTGCGTGCCCCGCCCGCGTTGTCGGAGATCACATAGGTCGCCCGGGGCCCCGAGACCGGGCGGTCCAGCGACACACAGGGCACTCCGGACGCGGCCAGATGGTGCAGCGCCGGGTCCTGCCGGCCATTGTCTATGAAGACGACGCCGTCCAGGTTGTGCCTTGTGACGGCGCGTGAATAAATGTCGGGGCCGGGAATCTCCGAGCCGCTCGTGGCGAGCAGGAGAAGGTGATATCCCCGGGCGCTCAGAGCGGTTTTCAGGCCGATCAGTATTTCCTGCAGGAACGGGTGGCGCCAGCCGGGGCGGCGATGGTCGGTGTCCCAGATCAGCCCGACCATGTGCGACTTCTTGGTGGCGAGCGTGCGCGCCGACTCGTTCGGCTGGTAGCCGAGGTCCGCCGCGACACGGAGCACGTGCTCTCGGGTCTCCTGGTTCACCACCTCCGGGTTGTTGAAGACGCGGGAGACAGTTGCCACCGACACGTCGGCAAGGCGTGCGAGCTCTCGGATCGTTGCCACGGTCACACGCTATCGCATCCCTTGTAACCGGTTTCATGTAACCGGTTTCATGGACGCTAGCGTTTGATGGAATGTTCGTCAACCCCCTCTGTTGGTTATTCGTAAGGGACTTGACAGTCGGTGGTTTGGCATTGTGCAATCGACCTCGAATTCGGTCGCTCCCGTTGCCCGGCGACCGGTCGCATCCCTTTCCCCGTGACAATCAGGAAAGGGAGTAAAGCCGTGTTCTCCAAGAGACTGGCCGCCGGCCTGCTCGCGCTCGGTGTGCTCGCCACCGGTTGTGGGTCCGGCGGCGAGCCCGCCGCCTCCGGCGGACCGATCACCCTCACCCTCAACCTGTTCGGCAACATGGGCTTCAAGGAGCTCTACGCCGAGTACGAGGCGGCGCACCCGAACATCAAGATCGTCGAGCGCACCTCCGCGTACAACGACCACCACCGCAACCTCGCCGCGCACCTGGCCACCAAGCAGGGCGCGGCCGACGTCGAGGCCGTCGACACCGGCTTCGTCGCCCAGTTCCGCGGGCAGCCGCAGCACTTCACCGACCTCAACCAGCACGGCGCGGCGGCGCTCAAGGACCGGTGGCTGCCCTGGAAGTGGGAGGCGTCGCTGGCCAAGACCGGGGCCCAGATCGGTTACGGCACCGACGTCGGCGGCCTGGCCATGTGCTACCGGCGGGACCTGTTCGAGAAGGCCGGGCTGCCCGCCGCGCGGGACGAGGTCTCCAAGCTGTGGCCCGACTGGGCCGCCTACTTCGAGACGGGCAAGCGCTACACGGCGAAGAAGCCCGCGGGGGCCGCGTTCTTCGACGGCGGCCCGCAGGTGTTCAACGCGATGATCGGCCAGGCCCCCGTCGGCTACTACGACACCGCGGACCAGGTCGTCGTCGCGACCAACCCGGAGGTGCGCAAGGCGTACGACCAGGTGCTCGGGGCCGTCGCCGCCGGGCAGTCGGCCAAGCTCGTCGGCAGTTCGCCCGCCTGGAACACCGGATTCGCCAAGGGGCAGTTCGCGACCATCGCGTGCCCCGCGTGGATGCTCGCCAAGATCCAGGACCAGGCCAAGGAGTTCGCCGGGAAGTGGGACGTGGCGGCGATCCCGGGCGGCGGCGGCAACTGGGGCGGCGCCTACCTGACCGTGCCCGCCCAGAGCGAGCACACCAAGGAGGCCGTCGCGCTGATCGCCTGGCTCACCGCGCCGGAACAGCAGGTCAAGGTGTTCACGAAGCACGGCATCCTGCCCTCGACGGTGGCCGGCTACGACAAGCCCGAGGTCACCGGGCTCACCAGCGAGTTCTTCAATGACGCGCCGATCGGCCAGATCTTCACCACCGCCGCGGTCAACCTCGAGCCGCAGTACCAGGGCCCGCGGGCGGGCGACATCCAGACCGCGATCCGCGACGCGATCAACCGCGTCGAGGAGGGCAAGCAGGACGGTCCCCAGGCATGGGAGCAACTGCTCAAGGACGTCGACCGCATCGAGAAGTGAGCCAGGGGCACCGGCGGGCGGGTCAGGGCCCGCCGGTGCCCCTATCCCCCCGGATAGGACCACCGATGACCTCTGCACGAACCCGGCCGCGCCGCCGCTGGGCCTACGTCCTCGACGTCAAGGGCTCGCCGTACATCTACATAGCGCCCTTCTTCCTGCTGTTCGGCGCGGTCGGCCTGTTCCCGCTGCTCTACACCGCGTACGTCTCGATGACCGACTGGAACCTGCTGGAGACCACCCGCGAATGGGTCGGGCTGGAGAACTACGCCGAGCTGATCGGCGACGCGTACTTCTGGAACTCGCTGGTCAACACCGTCAGCATCTGGCTGCTGTCCACCGTGCCGCAGCTCCTGGGGGCGCTGTTCATCGCGCACATGCTCAACCGGAGCCTGCGGGCCAGGACCTTCTTCAGGATGGGCGTGCTGCTGCCCAACGTGACCTCGATCGTCGCGGTCACGATCATCTTCGCCCAGCTCTTCGGCCGCGACTTCGGCATGGTCAACTGGCTGATCGGGCTGGCCGGGCTCGACCCGATCGACTGGCAGGCGGGCACGCTCAGCTCCCACATCGCCATCTCGCTGATCGTCATCTGGCGCTGGACCGGCTACAACGCGCTGATCTACCTCGCCGCCATGCAGGCGATCCCCAACCACCTCTACGAGGCCGCCACCATCGACGGCGCTGGCCAGGCCACCCAGTTCTGGAAGATCACGATTCCGATGCTCAGGCCGACGATCATCTTCACCGCTGTGGTCTCCACCATCGGCGGCTTCCAGATCATCGCCGAGCCGCTGTTGTTCCAGTCGGGCACGGGCAACCCCACGGGCGGCTCGGACCGCCAGTTCCAGACCGTCGGTCTCTACCTGTACGAGCAGGGCTTCGGCCGGTACGAGTTCGGCTACGCCTCCGCGATCGCCTGGACCCTCTGCCTGATCATCGTGGTGATGGCGGTCGTCAACTTCTCCATCACCCGACGGATCAAGAGCGGCTGACCCATGGCGACCATAACCAGACCATTCCGCGGCGTGCTCCGGCCGGGCAGGTCGGCCGGCTTCTGGACCTACGCGGCGCTCATCGCGGTGCTGCTCGGCTCGCTGTTCCCGATCTACTGGTCGCTCGTCGTCGCCTCGCAGAGCAACGACGCGATCGCCAAGGTGCCGCCCGTGCTCACCCCCGGCGGCCACCTGTTCGAGAACATCGCGCGGGTCTTCGACACCACGGTGTTCGGCAAGGCGCTGCTGAACTCCTTCATCGTCTCCGGCTCGGTGACGGTGTCGGTCGTGTTCTTCTCCACCCTGGCGGGCTTCGCCTTCGCCAAGCTCCGCTTCCGGGGGCGCGGCGGGCTGCTCGTCGCGGCCATCGCCACCACCACCGTGCCGCACCAGCTCGGCATCATCCCGCTCTACATCCTGATGGGCGAGCTGGGCTGGACGGGCCGGATCGAGGCGGTGATCGTGCCCGGCCTGGTGACCGCGTTCGGCGTCTTCTTCATGACGCAGTACCTCACCGGAGCCGTGCCCGACGAATTGCTGGAGGCCGGGCGGATGGACGGCTGCACCACGCTGCGCCTGTTCTGGCACGTCGTGCTGCCCGCCGCCAGGCCCGCCGCGGCCGTGCTCGGCCTGTTCACCTTCATGCAGGCCTGGAACGACTTCTTCTGGCCGCTGGTCGTGCTCACCCCGGGGAACCCGACCGTGCAGTACGCCCTCTCCGCTCTGGCCAGCGGCTACACCACCGACTACACATTAGTGTTGACAGGCACCGTGATCGCGACCGTGCCCATCGTGGTCGTCTTCGCGCTGCTGGGCCGCCAGATCATCGGAGGGATCATGTCAGGAGCGATCAAGGGATGACGGCCATCGACGAGCAGACCGCGCGGCGCGCCGCCTTCCCGCCGGGCTTCGTGTGGGGCACGGCCACCTCGGCCTACCAGATCGAGGGGGCCGCCGCGGAGGACGGCAGGGGCCCCTCCATCTGGGACACCTTCTGCGCGATCCCGGGCGTGGTCGCCGACGCCGCCTCCGGCGACCACGCCTGCGACCACTACCACCGCTGGGAGGAGGACCTCGACCTGCTCACCGGCCTCGGCACGGGCGCCTACCGGTTCTCGCTGGCGTGGCCGCGCGTGTTCCCCACCGGGTACGGCCAGCCCGACCGGCGAGGGCTCGACTTCTACCGCAGACTGGCGGACGGCCTGCGCGACCGCGGGATCACCCCGTTCGCCACCCTCTACCACTGGGACCTCCCGCAGGGGCTGGAGGACCGGGGCGGCTGGCGGGAACGGGACACCGCGCTGCGGTTCGCCGACTACGCCGCCGTGGTCCACGAGGCCCTCGGTGACGCCGTGCCGTACTGGATCACGTTGAACGAGCCCTACTGCTCCTCGATCGTGGGCTACGGGGAGGGGCGGCACGCGCCGGGGGCGCGCGAGGGGCACGGCGCGCTGGCGGCGGCGCATCACCTGCTGCTCGGCCACGGACTGGCCGTGGCACGGCTGCGCGAGCGCGCCGGGCCGGAGGAGCAGATCGGCATCACCCTCAACATGTCGCCCACCGTGGCCGGGACCGGCGCGCCCGAGGACGTGGCGGCGGCCCGCCGGATGGACCTGATGGTCAACCGGCAGTTCACCGAACCGCTGCTGGGCGGGCGCTACGCCGAGGACCTGGCCGAGGTCTACGGCCCGATCAGTGACCTCTCCTTCCAGCGAGAAGGTGATCTGGAGATCATCGGCGCGCCGGTCGACTTCCTCGGGGTGAACTACTACTACCGGCTGCACGCCGTGGCGGCGCCGTACGCCGAAGCCGACCCGGCCAGGCGCACGGCGTGCGACCTGGGCGCGCGGACGGTCGAGCCGGCCGCCCCGCGGACCAGCGGCCTGGGCTGGGTCGTCGAGCCGCGCGGGCTGTACGACACGCTGAGCGGGCTGGCCGCCCGTTACCCCGGCCTGCCGCCGGTCTACATCACCGAGAACGGCTACGGCGACCGCGGCGAACTCGACGACCAGGGCCGGATCGCCTACCTCGCCGACCACCTGGCGGTCACCGGCGACGCCATCGCGGCGGGCGTCGACGTGCGCGGCTATTTCTGCTGGTCGCTGATCGACAACTTCGAGTGGGCGCGGGGATACGACGCCAGGTTCGGCCTGGTCCACGTCGACTACCGGACCCAGGCCAGGACCCCCAAGGCCAGCTACGGATGGTTCCGTGACTACATCGCGGACGCCGGGACGGGACGGTGACCCAGCGACCCGCGTCCCCTTCAGGGACGGCCGCCGCATTAGGCTGGGCCGGGTGAGAGAGCCACTGATCGCCCGCATGAGAGAGTTCGGCACGACGGTCTTCGCCGAGATGACGGCGCTGGCCGTACGGACCGGTTCGATCAACCTGGGGCAGGGGTTCCCCGACACGGACGGCCCGCCCGGGATGCTGGCGCGGGCCGTCGAGGCCATCGGCGGCGGCTTCAACCAGTACCCGCCGGGGCCCGGCGTGCCCGCGCTGCGCGAGGCCGTCGCGTGGCACCGCAAGGAGCACTACGGCCTCGACTACGACCCCGACGGGGAGGTGCTGGTCACCGTGGGGGCCACCGAGGCGGTCGCCACCTCGGTGCTCGCGCTGTGCGAGCCGGGTGACGAGGTGATCGTCTTCGAGCCGTTCTACGACTCCTATGCGGCGGCGATCTCGCTGGCCGGCGCGGTCCGCAAGGCCGTCACGCTGCGCCCGGACGCGGGCCGCTTCGCCTTCGACCCCGACGAGCTGCGCGCCGCCGTCGGCCCGCGTACCAGGGCGATCCTGGTCAACTCACCGCACAATCCGACGGGCACCGTGTTCACCCGCGCCGAGCTGTCGGCCATCGCCGAGGTCTGCCGCGAGCACGACCTGATCGCGATCAGCGACGAGGTCTACGAGCACCTCACCTTCGACGGCGTCGAGCACATCCCCATCGCCACCCTGCCCGGCATGCGCGAGCGCACCGTGATGATCTCGTCGGCGGGCAAGACCTTCTCGGTGACCGGCTGGAAGACCGGCTGGATCTGCGCCCCGCCCGCGCTGACCTCGGCCGTGCAGACCGTCAAGCAGTTCGTCACCTTCACCGCCGGCGCCCCCTGGCAGCTCGCCGTCGCCCACGCCCTGCGCCACGAGCAGCCCTGGGTGGCCGACCTCCGCCTGGCCCTGCAGGGCAAACGCGACCGCCTCATGACCGGCCTGGCCGCCGCCGGCTTCGAGGTGCTGCGCCCCTCGGGCACCTACTTCGTGCAGACCGACATCCGTCCCCTCGGGTTCACCGACGGCCTCGCCCTGACCCGCGAGCTGCCCTCCCTGGCCGGCGTCGTGGCCATCCCCACCCAGGTCTTCTACGACAGGCCGGAGCGCGGCAGGCACTTCGTCAGGTTCGCCTTCTGCAAACGCGACGAGATCATCGAGGAGGCCGCCGCCCGGCTGGCCACCCTCGGCGAGGCGGCGCGGGGCGAACGATGACGGTTCACCCTCCACGACAGGTGCCAGAGATCGTAGGCTAGGCGTAACGATCACACGATGCCGTAGTGGGGCGATCGGGCATGGCCGACGAGCACAACTCGCGCAGTCCCGAGCCGGGCAGGCATGCGCGGGAGCCGGACAAGAACCGCAGGGACCGCGACCGTCAGTCGGCCTTCGCGGCGGGCACGGCGCTCACCCTGCTGCTGGGCGGCTGGATCTCCCTTGCCGCCTCCGAGGTCCCGCCGTCCGAGATCCCCCTGCGGGCCGTCGTCATCCTGACCCTCGCAGCCGTCGGCGGCCTCCTCATCCTCTTCGGGACCGCCCTCACGCTGCTGCTGCTGCGCGCGCACGACCGCTTCCCGCACCGGCCGGAGGAGCGCCGGCTGCGGCTGACGCCACCGCGGGCGGCCACGGCGCTCCGGGTCCTGCTCGCCCTGGCGTTCCTCGGCGCGGTGATCGTCGTCGCCAATCCGCCGTGGGGGCAGTGCCGGCTGCCCGCGGAGTTGCGCGTGCTGGCCTCCTCCGAGACGGCTCCGCTGATCGAGACGGTCGCGGACCGCTTCGCCGACGAGCGCCTCGACTGGCGGGGCTGCCGTGCCGTACACGTCTCGGTGAACGCGCCGCGGTCGGCCGCCGACCTGCGCACCTGGCTGAGCGAGGGCTGGGACGGTGAGGTGGCCGGGCCGACGCCCGACCTGTGGGTCGCCGACTCGCTCGCCGAGATCACGGAGGTCGGCGCGAAGACCGGCGGCGAACTCACCCTGGGCGGGAATCCCGAGGTCGTCGCCTCCTCGCCGCTGGTGCTCGCGCTGCCCGAGGCCGACGCGGCCAACCTGGCGGGCCTGACCGACAAGACCTGGCTCAACGTGCTGCGGAAGAGCCTCACCCAGCGCGTGCTGCGGACCCATCCGCGGACCTCCAACGTCGGGCTGTTGTCGACCGTCGGGCTGTACGAGGGCAGGCTCGACGACCGGGGGCTCCCGGAGCGGCAGTACGTCGAGGGCAGGGTCTCGACCGAGGTGGGCTGGTTCGACGACGCCTATGACCTGATGTGCCGCGAGGCCGGCGCCGGCAGTCCGGTCGCTGTCTACCTCACCGAGCAGCAGTTGTACGACTTCAACCAGGCGAGGGCGGGCAAACCCGGCGGCGTGTGGGAACCCGCCGACTGCTCCCGCGCGGTCACCCTGCCCGGCGGCGGCGGACTGCCGCCGCTGCACCCGCTCTATCTGGAGGGCGGCCCGAGCGTGGTCCATCGCTGCGTCCCCACCACCTGGGCGAGCCGCCGCACAGCCGAGACGGTCCCCGCCCTCGCCCGCGCCTTCTGCGCCGCGCTGAAACGGGAACTGCCCCGGCTCGGCCTGCGCTCCGCCGAGGGCCGGCTCTCGGTCACCGACGAGGCGAAATTGCTGAAGCGGACCCCGATCGGGAACCACCGATGGCCCGAACGGCTCGCCCCCACCCTGGCGCAGGCGAAGGTGCCGCCGCAGATCGACCACCTCGCCCTGGCGGTGGACGTGTCGGGTTCCCTGACGAAGCCGCTGAACGCCGGATCCTCCCGCTGGCAGGCGTCGATCAGGACCGCTCAGGCGTTGATCGGCAGCCTGTCCGGGCAGCTCACGACCAGTTTGTGGGCGTTTCCCGACGGCCCGCGCACGTTCCGCCGGGTGATCGGCCCGAGCGAGGCGGCGGCGCGCGACCCCCGGGCGGCGGAGCGTGAACTGGGCCGCCTGTCCGCCGACCGCGCACTGAGCGATCCCCCGCTGCGTGACACGATCGCGGACGGCCTGGCCGCGCTGAGCGGGCAGCGGGGACGGCGGACGCTGATCGTCCTCTCCGACGGCGGCGATCCGTCGGGCCTCACCGCCGATCCCCTCGGCGATCTGAACGGCGTGCAGATCATCGTGCTCGCGTTCGGCGGGCCGGGCTGTGACCAGGCACCGCTGCCCGCCCTCGTCGAGGCCGAGACGATCACCTGCCACACCGCCGACGAGACGGAGCCCGCCGCGGTGCTCAACGCCATCCGGACCGATCTGCTGGACAGGGAGCAGTCTTGACTTCCTCCCCACGCCTGACAAGGGCGGGGGATTCCAACCTTCACAGGCTGGGTTTCCTGCTTCACCGACAACTGCGCCCAGGTAGGCCCGGAATGAGGCGCGCGCTCGCCGCCGCCCTGGCGCTCTCGGTCCTCGCCGTCCCCTCCTGTACGGCGGAGCCCGCCGCCGAGGCCAAGCCGTGCGACCTGACGATCGCCACCGGCACCGACCTGTCGGGCGACGCCCGCCAAGACGTGCTCGACGCCTGGAACGCCGACCCCGCGAACACCGGCGCGCAGGCGTGCTTCGTCGTGGTCGCCGGATCGACCGACGACCAGCACAGCGAGATGCGGGCCGCGGCGCAGGCGGGCAGCGGCCGCTTCGACGCCTTCAACCTCGACATCCAGGCGATCCCCAGTTTCGCCGCCGGCGGGCACCTGGTGCCGATCGACGTGTCGCTGCACGGTGACACCGGCGACTTCTACGACAAGGTCTGGAAGTCGGGCAAGTGGGACGGCACGCAGTACGGGGTGCCGTTCAACAGCGACGCCGGGCTGCTGTTCTACCGTTCCGACCTCACCACCCCCCCGGGGACCTGGGGCGAGCTGCGCGGCCTCCTGTCGGGCACCCAGCCGCGCACCCGGTTCGCCGGCCAGTTCGCCGCCTACGAGGGCCTGGCCGTCAACGCCCTGGAGATCATCCGGGCGCACGGCGGCGAACTGGCCGACGACGACGGCGACGTCCTGCTCGACGACCCGAAGGGCATCGCCGGAATCCAGGCGCTCATCGACGCCGTACGGCCGCCGGTCGTGATCCCCCGCCCCGTCCTGGAGTTCGCGGAGGATCAGGCACTGCGGGAGTTCAAGTCGGGCGACGCCCTCTTCATGCGCAACTGGCCGTACGCCTACCGGGTGCTGGCGGCGTCCCGCACCAAGGGCCTGGCGGTGACCATGCTGCCCTGGCGGAGCGTCCTCGGCGGGCAGTACCTCGCCGTCTCCGCGTACGGCAGGCAGCAGGGCCGGGTCCAGCGGCTCATCCAGGCGCTCACCGGGCCGGCCCAGTCCGCGATGCTGTACCGGTGCGGCGGTTTCGCCCCGGCCCGCGCGTCGGCCTTCGACCTGCCCAGGCCCCGGTGCGAAGTCAGCCCCACGCCGGTGCGGGAGCTGGGCGACGACGTGCCGGAGCTGAGCGACGGCGTGCTGGAGCGGGCCATCCAGGATGCCGTGCCCCGCCCCAAGACGCCCTACTACCTGGAGTTCAGCCGGACCTTCCAGACCGGGCTGCACGCGCTGCTCGCCTGCCACTCCGCGGTCGAGCGGACCGACTGCCGGACCGCCCGGCAGTTCGTCGAGGAGATCACCCCGCGGCTGGAGAGCGCCCTCACCGGCCGCTGACGCCCGCCGACCAGGGCACTTCCCCGGCCACCGCCCCCAGCCCCGGCCGGGTCTCAGGGGTTTGTCACCGCGCGTCGCCGGCGGCTTCCGGTGTCCCGCTCGCCGGGGCGGGCGCCGCCGTCATCTGCCGCCCGCCGAGGAGATCAGCGCGCGCGGGTCGGCCGCCCCGCCGAGGACCCCGCCGGCGACCTCGATGAGATGGGCGTGGCCGAACGCCGACCCGTACGGCGTGACGTTCACGTCATGGCCGCGCGAGCCCAGCCCGTCGGCCCACGGCGTGCCCTGCTCGATGTCGAGGGAGGCGGCTCCGCCCGGAAGCCAGGTGTCGAACCCGGTGGGCCCGGGGGCGATCCGCCAGCGCGGAGCGGTGATCGCCTGCGCCGGCGTCTCCCCGTGGCGCAGCAGCCGGGTGAGCACCTGGAGCAGGACCTGCGGCTGCGCGTCGCCCCCCATGGTTCCCAGTACGGCGCGCAGCGAGCCGTCGGCGCGGGTGACGAGGGCGGGGGCGAGCGTGTGCGGCGGGCGGCGGCCGGGACCGTACTCCGCGGGATGGCCGGGCGACAGGGAGAAGCCGATGCCCCGGTTGTGCAGGTTGATCCCGGTCCGCGGCTCGAACAGCATGCTGCCGAAGCCCGCCGCGTTCGACTGGATCAGTGACACTCCCATCCCGTCGCCGTCCACCGCGCACAGGTAGGTGGTGTCGCCGGGCGAGGTGAGGTCGCGCACGTCCAGGCGGCGTGACGGGTCGATCGCCGCCCGGCGGGCGGCGGCGCCGGCCAGGACGGCGGCCACGTCGGCGTGCTCGTGCAGGACGTCGGGGCGGTCGTGACCGGCGATCCGGGCCGACTCGGCCAGCAGGTGCGCCCAGAGCGGGTCGCCGGGGTCGTCCGGCAGGTCGAGGCCCTCGCTGACGGCCGTCGCGAGGAGCAGCAGGTAGCCCTGCGAGTTCGGCGGCATGGTCCACACGTCGTGGCCGTAGGCGCGGGCCCGCAGCGGAGTGACCCACTCGGCGCCGGGCGTGGCCAGGTCGGCCTCGCCGTACTCGCCCTCGCCGAGGTCGAGCAGGCCGTCGGCGAACTCGCCGAGGTAGAAGGCGGCGCGGCCGGAGGTGGCGAGCGCGGAGAGGGTGCGGCCGACGCCCGGCCGGGTGATGGGGTCGCCGGGGGAGAGGGGGGAGCCGACCTCGGGGAGTACGGCCGCGCCCGGGGCGAGGAGCGGGGAGGCGGGGAAGCCGTCGAGGGCGTGGCCGATCGCGGGGCTGAGGATCTCGTCCAGCGGGAGGCGGCCGAACCGGTCGTGCAGGGCGAGCCAGCCGTCCGCGCAGCCGGGGACGGTGACCGAGCGGATGTCGTGCTGGAAGGGCATCCGGTCGTGCCCTTCGGCGCGCAGCCGGTCGGGGTCGGCTCCGGAACCGGCCCGGCCGGAGGCGTTCAGCGCGACGGGGGGACCGGTGGACGCGTGCACGAGGGCGAACAGGTCGCCGCCCAGCCCGCACATGTGCGGCGCGGTGACGGCCAGGACCGCGTTGGCCGCGATGGCGGCGTCCGCGGCTGAGCCGCCCCGATCCAGCATGGCGAGCCCCGCCGTGGTGGCCAGATGGTCGATGGTGCAGACCATCCCGTTCGCCGCGTATCGCGTTTGGGGCACGGCTCGCAGTCCTTCCGTAACCGGGATAAATCACGATTTAGAGGGCGATCCTAGCCGGGTGGCCGCGGGCCGTACCAGGTGGTCAGTCGGTGGAGCGTGCGGACCTGAGCGGGAGCTCCTTCAGGGCCAGCACGGCGACCGCGCCCAGGATCGCGACCGGCACGCCGACCAGGAACACCATGTTGATGGCCCGGGTGAAGGCTTCCAGGACGATGTCCAGCACCGGCCCGGGCAGGTGGCGGATCGCGTCGGGGGCGCCCAGGTTGGGGGTCGCGCCGCCGGTGAGCGGGATCTTGGCGGCCCGCAGTCCGGCCGTCAGCTCCGCGCTGAGCCGGTTGGACAGGATCGCGCCGAACGCGGCCACGCCGACCGCGCCGCCGAGCGAGCGGAAGAAGGCCACGCCCGAGGTGGTGGAGGCCATGTCCGTACGGTCCACCGAGTTCTGCGCGGCGAGGATGAGGATCTGCATGCACGCGCCCAGCCCGATGCCCAGCACGGCGATGTCCACGCCGACCACGATCAGCGAGGAGTCGACGTGCAGCCCCGAGAGCAGGAACAGCCCGGCGGCGACCAGTAGCATCCCGGCCACCGGGAAGACCTTCCAGCGTCCCGTCCTGGTCACGATCCGGCCGGTGACGATCGAGGAGAGCAGCAGGCCGCACACCATGGGCAGCGTCATCAGGCCGGAGGCCGTCGGGCTCAGGCCCTTGACGATCTGGAGATACTGCGGCAGGAACATCAGCGCGCCGAACATCGCCGCGCCGACCAGCAGCGAGGCCAGCGCGGTGAGCACGAAGGTGCGGTTGGCGAACAGCCGGGGCGGCAGGATCGGCTCGGCCGCCCTGCGCTCGGCGAACACGGCCAGCGCGAGCATGACGAGGCTGAGCGCGCCCAGCCCGTAGGTCCAGGCGGAGTTCCAGGCGAACTCCTGGCCCCCGAAGGACAGCAGCAGCATCAGCGCGGTGGTGCCTCCGGTGATGAAGGTGGCCCCCCACCAGTCGACCTTGGCGTCCCGCCGGACCAGCGGGAGCTTGAGCACCTTGTGGATCACGACGGAGGCGACGACGGCGAGCGGCACGCTGATCCAGAAGCACCAGCGCCACGACATGTTGTCCACGATGAACCCGCCGAGCAGCGGCCCGGCGACGGTCGCCACACCGAAGACGGCGCCGATGTAGCCGGAGTAGCGCCCGCGCTCGCGCGGCTCGACGACGTCGCCGAGGATGATCTGGGGAAGCGCCTGCAGGCCGCCCGCGCCGATGCCCTGGACCGCCCGGGCCGCGATGAGTTGCCCCATGTCCTGTGCGAAGCCGGCGGCGACCGAGGAAAGCACGAAGATCAGCAGCGACACCTGGAACATGCGCTTTCTGCCGTACAGGTCGGAGAGCTTCCCCCACAGCGGGGTGGACGCCGTCATCGTCAGCAGTGTCGCGCTCGCGACCCAGGCGAGCTGCTCCTGGCCGCCGAGCGTGCCCACGATGGTGGGCAGCGCGGTCCCCACCACGGACGTCGAGATCATCGACGTCAGCATGGCGAGCATGAGGCCGATCATGATCTCCAGCACCTGTTTGTGCGTGAAGCGCGGCGCCGCCTCGGCCTCCACCTGTTCTTCGGTCAGCAAGTGACCCTCCCCGATACGTGTATGGTACATATGAAATTAGTAGACGCGTGTTTACAGGTCAAATCTGGGAGCATGCCGAGATGCGACGGGACAGAGAGGACACCCGGCGGCGGATCCTCGACGCCGCGCGGCGGCTGTTCGCCGAACTCGGATACGAGCAGGTCACGATGCGCCTCATCGCGGCGGAGGCCGATGCGAACATCGCGCTGATCAATCGCTATTTCGGGGCCAAGCGCGAGCTGTTCGCCGAGGTGCTCGCCCAGCAGGGGCGCTTTCCCGGTGTGCTCGACGTCGACGAGGAAGGGCTGCCCCGGCGGCTGGCCGAGTACGTCGCCGACCGGCTGACCTCCGGCACCGGCAGCCCCGTGGTGGCCACGATCAGCCGCTCCGCCGCGAGCCCGGAGATCCACGAGCTGATCCGCGACCGGGTGCTGAGCGCGATTCTGGAGCCGCTGGAGGCTCGCCTCACGGGTCCCGACACGCGGCTGCGGGCCGGCATCGCCACCGCGCTGATCATGGGCACCGGCACCCTGCGCCAGCTCTTCGGCACCGACGTGGTCCGCGCGCAGGACCGCGACGCCTTGGTGGCCAGGCTCACCGCCGTCTTCGAGGCGTGCCTCACCGTGGTTGACCGGCCTTCGTCGCCGACTTAAACTCATCACATGATGAGTTAGCGGCGAGGGAGTGTGGCGCGATGCGCAGAGCACCGGCGGCGGTCGGCAGTGCGGTCTTCTTCGCGGTGGCTCCGGGCGCCGTCGCGGTCCTGATCCCGTGGTGGATCACCGGCTGGGAGTCGCGCGACTGGCCGCCCGGCGCCCTGTCCTGGGCGTCGGCGCCGCTGCGCATCCTGGGCGCGGCACTCGCCCTGGCCGGCGTCGTGGTGCTGATCCAGGCGTTCACCCGGTTCGTCGTGGAGGGGTTCGGCACGCCGGTCCCGATCGCGCCGACCGAGCACCTGGTCGTCGGCGGCGTCTACCGGTATGTCCGCAATCCGATGTACGTCGCGATCTTCGCCACGGTCGCCGGGCAGGCGCTCATCTTCGGCAGCCTCGCCCTGGTGCTCTACGGTGTCGTCATGGCCGTGCCGCCGGTCGCCTTCGTCCGGTGGTACGAGGAGCCCGTGCTCCGCCGGAGGTTCGGCGAGGAGTACGACAGGTACCGCGCCGCCGTGCCCGGCTGGTGGCCGCGCCTGCACGCCTACCGGCCCTGACCTTCGGCGGAACACCCGTACGGCAGGCCGGGCGGGGTCCGCAGGCGGCGAATCCCAAGAACCCGCGTTCTCTCGGCGAGAGTTGCCGATGCAGCCGGGCCGTCACCTGGTTAGCTTCACGCTGTGAGGGAACGCGTACTGATCGCGCTCGGCGGCAACGCGATGACGGCGGCCGACGGCAGCGCCTCGCCCGAGGACCAGCGCCGCGCGGTGGAGAAGGCGATGGCGCACGTCGAGGCCCTGCTCGCCGACGGGCACCAGGTCATCCTGACCCACGGCAACGGCCCGCAGGTGGGCAACCTGCTGCTGAAGAACCAGCTCGCCGCCGACGTCGTCCCGCCGGTGCCGCTCGACTGGTGCGGCGCCCAGACCCAGGCCACGATCGGCACCCTGATGCTCAACGCGCTGCCGGGCAGGGCGGCCGTGGTGGTCACCCGCACGCTCGTCGATCCCGCCGATCCGGCCTTCGCCGACCCCGTCAAGCCGATCGGCCGCTACTTCACCCAGCGCGAGGCCAGGCGCTTCGAACGGCTCGGCCAGACCTGGCGCGAATTCGAGCGTGGCTGGCGGCGCGTCGTGGCCTCGCCGGAACCGCGGGAGATCCTCGACGCCGCCGCCGTGTCCGCCCTGATGGACCAGGGTTTCGTGGTCGTGGCGGCCGGCGGCGGCGGAGTCCCGGTGACGCGCGCCCCCGACGGCTCGCTGCGCGGCGTGGAGGCGGTCATCGACAAGGACCTGGCCGCGGCGCTGCTGGCGCGGGCCGTACGGGCGACCGTGCTGGTGATCGCGACCGACGTGCCCTGCGCGTTCGCCGGGTACGGCACGCCGCAGGCCCGGCCCCTGCACCGCGTCGCCCCCGCCGAACTGCGCGCCCTGCACACGGCGGGCCACTTCGCCGGCGGCAGCATGGGCCCCAAGGTGGAGGCGGCGCTGCGGTTCGTGGAGTACGGCGGGGCGCGGGCGGTGATCGCCGCGCTCGACGACCTCGGCGCGGCGCTCACCGGCGCGGCGGGCACCGTGGTGACCCGGACCTGATTTGGGAAGAGTTGCCGAAGACCGGGCCTCCGACTCGCGAAGAGTGCCAGTGAATCCAGGCCGTCCGCTGGGTACCTTCGGCGGGAGAGAGTGACCGTGAACCAACGGAAGGTGCCCAGGCATGCCCGAACCGATCGAAGTGCGCAAGGTCGCCATCGAGAGCGTGACCGACGCCTCAGGGCTCGCCCAGTTGATCGACGACGGGGTGATCGAGGCAGACCGGGTGCTCGCGGTGATCGGCAAGACCGAGGGCAACGGCGGTGTGAACGACTACACCCGCATCCTGGCCGACCGTGCGTTCCGTGAGGTGCTGATGGCCAGGGGGACGCGCAGTGCCGAGGAGGTGGCGCAGGTCCCGCTCGTCTGGTCGGGCGGCACCGACGGCGTGCTCAGCCCGCACGCCACCATCTTCGCCACCACGGCCGACGCCCTGCCGAGCGACGAGCCGCGGGTCAGCGTCGGCGTGGCGATGAGCGACGTGATCCTGCCCGAGGACATCGGCCGCCCCGCCATGGTGGAGAAGGTCGCCGCGGGCGTCCGCGAGGCCATGAAGCTCGCCGGCATCGACGACCCGGCCGACGTCCACTACGTGCAGACCAAGACGCCGCTGCTGACGCTGGCCACCATCACCGACGCCAAGTCGCGCGGCCACGACGTGGTGACCGAGGACACCGGGCCGTCGATGGACATCTCCAACTCCACCACCGCGCTCGGCATCGCCGTCGCGCTCGGCGAGATCGAGATGCCCGCGGCGGACCAGATCCACCGTGACCTGTCGCTGTACTCCAGCGTCGCCTCCTGCTCCAGCGGCGTGGAACTGGACCGCGCCCAGATCGTGGTGGTCGGCAACGTGCGGGGCATCGGCGGCCGTTACCGCGTCGGGCACAGTGTGATGAAGGACGCCATCGACGCCGACGGCATCTGGGCCGCGATCCGCTCCAGCGGCATCGACCTGCCGGACCGCCCGCACCCGAGCGACCTCGGCGACCGCCTCGTCAACGTCTTCATGAAGTGCGAGGCCGACCCGTCGGGGCGGGTACGCGGCCGGCGCAACATCATGCTCGACGACTCCGACGTGCACTGGCACCGCCAGATCAAGGCCACGGTCGGCGGAGTCGCCGCGAGCGTGACCGGCGACCCCGCCGTCTTCGTCTCCGTCGCCGCCGTGCACCAGGGCCCATCGGGCGGCGCCCCCGTGGCGGCCATCGCCGACCTCGGCTGATCCTCCCGATCCCGCCTCCCCTCGGTGCCGAGGGCCGTCGAGGGGAGGCGGGAGACGGGTAAACTCGCCCAACGTGCCGAGCATTCCGCGACCCCTGGTTCCCGACGACGACGGCAGCGCCGACGCCCGCGTGGCGGCGGTGCTCCTGGAGTTCTCCCGGGGCGCGGCCGACGCCGCCGAGGTGCTGACCGTCCTGAGCACGGCTCGCCTGCTGGTGCCCGTGGTGGCCCTGCTGACCGAGTCGGAAGTGGGCGAGCACGGGATCACGCGGGAGAAGGAGAGCGAGATGGCCCTCCCCAAGCTGATCGGTGAGGACGGCAGGGAGGCAGTGCTCGCGTTCACCGGTGCCGAGCCGCTCACCCGCTGGCGCGCCGACGCCCGCCCGATCCAGGCCACCGGCCCCCAGGTCTGTCAGGCCGCCGTCTCGGAACGGGCCGCCGCCGTGGTCGTGGACGTCGCCGGACCGGTCTCGTTCGTCATCGAGGGCACCGCGCTCCAGGCCCTCGCCGCCATGGACGGCCCCGCGAGCCAGGTCGCCGCCCGCCTCGCCGGATCCGGCGTGACCGTGGCCCGTCTCGCCCCCGCCGTTCCACCCCGCCGCCGTTTCCCCTGGTCCCGCCGTTCGTGAGCTGCTGCCGCTTTCCCTGGTCCTGCCGTTCGTGAGCCGCCGCCGTCCGCGGCTGCACGCTCCGCGGCCCGGCCGCCGCCCGTGACCTCCCGGACCTCCGCGTGCGGGAGGCCGCTCGCCGTACCGGCCGTCGTCGCCGTTCCCACCCCTCGTCCCAGGGTTCAGCGCCGCTGCGGAACTTGATCGACAACGGAACGGCCAGTGCGTTGCCTCTGACCTGCGGTGACGCCCTCAGCAGACCTTCTGGACGGCTGGCCGCGGCGGTGTCGCCCTGCAGTGCCGTGCCGCCTGGGACGGACAGAGGATCCGGGGGCGACGGGAGGAATGGAGTACGCTGAACTCCAGTAGCCAAATTTAGCTACTGGAGTGCGTTGGGAGAGAGAGTATGGCTGGCGAGATGACCGTGCCCCTGCTGCCCTGCGAGTCGATCGACGAGATCGTCGAGTTCTACGAGATGCTGGGCTTCACCCGGACCTACCGCCAGGTCCGGCCTAACCCATACGTGTCGTTGAAGCGCGAGGATCTCCAGCTGGACTTCTTCGGCATCCCGGGCTTCAAGGCCGAGGACTCCTACGGAACCTGCCTGGTACTGGTGCCCGACACGGGCGAGCTGTTCGGTGCGTTCGCCGAGGGGATGCGCGCGGTCCACGGCAAGCTGCTGGTCTCCGGGATTCCCCGGATGACCCGGCCCCGGAAGCGGAAGAACGCCGGCAACCTGTCCGGGTTCACCGTGATCGACCCCGGCGGGAACTGGATCAGGATCATGGCCGCCAAAGCCGACCCCGTCGATGAGGAACCGGCCCTGAGCCGGCTCGCCACGTCCCTGCGCAGCGCCGTGGTCATGGGCGACTCCCACGGCGAACACGGTCAGGCCGCCCGGATCCTGGACAACGCGCTGCTGCGGGACCAGGCTGAAGCGACACCGGCCGACCTGCTGGAAGCCTTGGCCTACCGAGCCGAACTCGCGGCACGGTCCGACGACACCGCCGGCGTCCGCACCTTCCTTACCCGGGCCGAGCGCGTCCCCCTCACCGACGCCGAGCGGGACGCACTCACCGACACCCTCACCGGCCTCCGCGACCTCGCGGCCACCCTGCCGGCCTGACCGGCACGCGGGCCGGGCACCGGTCCGGCGGGCAACACGAAGGACAACAGCACATGTCAGTGATCCGCCTGCTGGTGCCGGCGCGGTCCGGCGGCACGGTCGCGCCCACGGCTACCGGGTCCGAGCCGACCTGGAATCCTGGGGCGCGCACGAATGGTCCACCGCCCGTTCCGTGCTTCGCGTTTGTTCGCCGTGCGTCCCGGGATCCGGGAATGCGGGGCGGGGGATCGGCGTAGGGTCGCCGTGTGGCGGTGGTTCTGGTCGTGGCGGCGGTGGTCGCCGTTTCGCTGGTGGCCGGCGGGTGGCAGCGTGGCGCGGCCTTCCGGCACGAGGCCGGTGAGGGGCAGCGGACCCACTGCCCGGGCTGTGCCGTACGGCTGGCGGGTGACGGGCCGCGGCCGGTCCTGTTGCCGCTGACCGGTCGTTGTCCCGCCTGCGCGGTGCGGATCGGGCCGCCCGCGCTGACCGTCGAGGTGGTCACCGCGGCGATTCTCGGGTTCCTGGTGATGTCCACGTCGTCGGCGGGCGAGCTGGCGGCCTTCGGGTGGGTCGCGGTGCTGGCGGTGCCGCTGGCCCTGGTCGACGTCGCGGTCCTGCGGCTGCCCGACCGGCTGACCCTGCTCGCCTATCTCGGCACGCTGGCCCTGCTCGCGGTCGCCGCCGTCGTCGAGCGCCGTCACGACGACCTGATCCGCGCGCTGCTCGGCGGGCTGGCGCTGGCGGCTTTCTACCTGGTGCTGTTCTCCGTCAACCCGGCGGGCGTCGGGCTGGGCGACGTGAAGCTCGCCGCCGCGCTGGGCACCGCGCTCGGCTGGCTCGGCTGGACCAGCGTGCTGACCGGTACCTTCGTCGCCTATCTGGCCGCGGCCCTGTACGGCGTGGCCCTGATCGCCACCAGGCGGGGCGGCCGGAAGTCGGAGATCCCGTTCGGCCCTTTTATGATCATGGGAACGCTGGGCGTGCTCCTCGCCGGTGGATGAAGCTTCTGTCTCACCTGTTGAGCGCGGTGTGCTTCGCCGTTCACCACACATGGAAGAATTGCCACCATGTTGCGCTGGTTGACCGCAGGGGAGTCACACGGCCCCGAGCTCGTCGCGATACTCGAAGGCTTGCCCGCCGGGGTGGAGGTGACCACCGCCGAGCTGGCGGAGGCGTTGCGCCGTCGCCGCCTGGGCTACGGGCGTGGCGCGCGGATGAAGTTCGAGCAGGACGTCGTGACCGTCGTCGGCGGCGTCCGCCACGGGCGCACGCTCGGCAGCCCGGTCGCCATCCGCGTGGGCAACAGCGAGTGGCCCAAGTGGGAGACCGTGATGGCCGCCGACCCGGTCGATCCCGAGGTGCTGGCGGGCCAGGCGCGCAACGCGCCGCTGTCCCGGCCGCGCCCTGGCCACGCCGACCTGTCCGGCATGCAGAAGTACGGCTTCGACGACGCCCGTCCGGTCCTCGACCGGGCCAGCGCCCGCGAGACGGCCGCCCGCGTCGCGCTGGGCCAGGTCGCGACCAACTTCCTCAAGCAGGCGCTCGGCGTCGAGATCGTCAGCCACGTGGTGGGCATCGGCACGGTCAGCGCGCCCGACGGGGTCATCCCCGGCCCGGGCGACCTCGCCGCCGTCGACGAGGACCCGGTGCGCTGCCACGACCCGGAGACCAGCGCCGCCATGGTCGAGGAGATCGAGACGGCCCGCAAGGAGGGCGACACGCTCGGCGGCGTCGTCGAGGTGATCGCCTACGGGCTGCCTCCGGGCCTCGGCAGTTACGTCCATTGGGACCGCCGCCTCGACTCGCGCCTGGCCGGTGCCCTGATGGGCATCCAGGCGATCAAGGGGGTCGCGGTCGGCGACGGCTTCGAGACGGCCAGACGCCGGGGCTCCCAGGCGCACGACGAGATCGTCGGCGAGTCCGACGGCGTCAGGCGGGTCACCAACCGGGCCGGCGGCATCGAGGGCGGCATGACCAACGGCGAGCCGCTGCGGGTCCGCGCCGCGATGAAGCCGATCTCCACCGTGCCCAAGGCGCTCGCCACGGTCGACGTGCTCACCGGCGAGCCCGCCAAGGCGATCAACCAGCGCTCCGACGTGGTGTCCGTGCCGGCCGCCGCGATCGTCGCCGAGGCGATGGTCGCGCTGGTGCTGGCCGACGCCGTGGTGGAGAAGTTCGGCGGCGACTCGGTCGAGGAGGTCGCGCGCAACCTGTCGGGCTACCTCTCGGCCATGCTCAAGCCGCCGCATCCGGGTGCGGAGGCGGGGTCATGACGTCGGCCGTGCTGATCGGGCCGCCGGGCTCGGGCAAGTCGACCGTCGGGCAGCTGCTGGCCGAACGGCTCGGCGTGCTCTTCCGCGACACCGACGCCGACGTGGAGGCGGTGGCCGGCAAGCCGGTCAGCGACGTGTTCGTCGAGGACGGCGAGGAGAGGTTCCGCGAGCTGGAGGCCGCCGCCGTGCGCGGCGCGCTCGGCGAGCACACGGGAGTCCTGTCGCTCGGCGGCGGCGCGGTGCTGGCCGAGGAGACGCAGCGCCTGCTGGCCGGGCACACCGTCGTCTACCTGGAAGTCGGCCTGACGCACGCGGTCCAGCGGGTCGGGCTGGCCTCGGCCAGGCCGCTGCTGGTGCTCAACCCCCGCAGCCAGCTCAAGAAGCTGATGGAGAGCCGCCGTCCGATCTACGAAGGGCTGGCGACCATCACGGTGGCGACCGACGACCGTGAGCCCGCCGACATCGTTGACGAGATCGCCAAGGCGCTGACCCGATGAGCGCCACCAGGATCGCCGTGAAGGGCGACCAGCCGTACGACGTGGTGATCGGCACCGGCGTGCTCGGCGAGCTGCCCTCGCTGCTCGGCGCCGACGCCCGCACCGTCGCCGTGGTGCATCCGGAGAGCCTGCCCGAGATCGCGCGGCCGGTGTGCGGCGCGATCGAGGCGTCGGGCCGCACGCCGGTGCCGCTGCCGGTGCCCGACGGTGAGCGGGCCAAGACCTCGCAGGTCGCCGCCGAGCTGTGGTCGGCCCTCGGCAGGCACGGCCTGACCAGGTCCGACGCGGTCGTCGGCGTCGGCGGCGGCGCGACCACCGACCTGGCGGGTTTCGTCGCGGCGACCTGGCTGCGCGGGATCAAGGTCGTCCAGGTGCCGACCACCCTGCTCGCCATGGTCGACGCGGCCGTCGGTGGCAAGACCGGCATCAACACCCCTGAGGGCAAGAACCTGGTGGGCTCGTTCCACCCGCCGGCCGGGGTGCTGTGCGACCTGGCGACGCTCGTCTCGGTGCCGAGGGAAGACTACATCGGCGGCCTGGCCGAGGTGATCAAGGGCGGTTTCATCGCCGACCCGACGATCCTGCAGCTGATCGAGGCCGACCCCGAAGGCGCCGGGCGGCCCGACGGCGCGCACACCCGTGAGCTGATCGAGCGCAAGATCCAGGTCAAGGCCGACGTGGTTGGCGCCGACCTGAACGAGTCGGGGCTCCGCGAGATCCTCAACTACGGCCACACGCTGGCCCACGCGATCGAGCGCGTCGAAGACTATCGGATCCGGCACGGCGAGGCCGTGGCCATCGGCATGGTCTACGCCGCCGAGCTGTCCCGGCTCAGCGGCAGGGCCGACCTGGTCGCGCGCACCCGGGCGGTGCTGACCTCCGTCGGCCTGCCCACGGCCTACCGCGCGGACGCGTGGCCGGAGCTGCGCGACCACATGCGCCTGGACAAGAAGAACCGCGGTGCCAAGCAGCGTTTCGTGGTGCTCGACGGCCTGGCCGAGGTCGGCCGCCTGGAGGACCCGCCGGAGGAACTGCTGGCCGCGGCCTACCACGAGGTGGCGCGATCATCATGACACTCGTCTACGTCCTCAACGGGCCCAACCTGTCCCGGCTCGGCACCCGTGAGCCCGACGTCTACGGCGCGGAGACCTACGCCGACCTCGTCACCCTGTGCGAGGAGACCGGGCGGAGCCTCGGCCTGAAGGTCGAGGTGCGGCAGACCGACAGCGAGGCCGAGCTGATCGGCTGGCTGCACGAGGCCGCGGACGGCCGCGTCCCCGTGGTGCTCAACCCCGCCGCCTTCACCCACTACTCCTACGCCGTGCGCGACGCGGTCGCGATGCGCACCGCGCCGCTGGTCGAGGTGCACATCTCCAACCCGGCGGCCCGCGAGGAGTTCCGCCACACGTCCGTCGTCTCGGCGGTCGCCAGCGGCACGGTCACGGGCTTCGGCCTGCGGTCCTACGTGCTGGGGCTGCACGCCGTCGCCACGGGGTGAGGCCGTTGCGCTCCTTCGTCGCCCTCGGGGACAGCTTCACCGAGGGGCTGAACGATCCGGGTGCGGACGGCAGGTTCCGGGGCTGGGCCGACCGGGTCGCCGAGCGGCTGGCCGAACTCGACCCCGGGTTCCGCTACGCCAACCTCGCCGTCCGGGGACGGCTGCTCGACCAGGTCATCGAGCAGCAGGTGCCCAGGGCCGTCGAGATGAGTCCCGACCTGGTCAGCTTCTGCGCGGGCGGCAACGATCTGCTCCGCCCCGGCTGCGACCCCGACCGGATGGCCAAGAGGTTCGCGCACGCCGTACGAGAGTTGCGGGCGACGGGGGCGGAGGTGCTGGTCTTCACCGGCGTCGACCCGCGCGACACGCCGCTCATGCGCCAGGTCCGGGGCCGCTTCGCGGTCTTCTACCTGCACGTGCGCTCCATCGCCGACCTGTACGGCTGCCGCGTCGTCGACCAGTGGTCGATGCAGGGGCTGCGCGACTGGCGTGCCTGGAGCGAGGACCGGCTGCACATGAACGAGGACGGCCACCGGCTGGTCGCGGCCCGGGTCCTGGACGTGCTCGGCGTTCCCTGCGAGGACTCCTGGCACAAGGTGTGGCCGGCCCGCGAGTCGGCCGACCCCCGGATCAGGCGCCGCGAGGACACCCAGTGGCTCCGCCGCCACCTGCTGCCCTGGATCGGCCGGCGGCTCCAGGGCACCTCCTCCGGCGACGCCGTGGATCCCAAGCGCCCCGACCTGACACCTTACGACTGACCCGGCTTGGTTCTGGAGAAAGTACGGCACGCCAGGCCGGCGCTACTCGCCGTCGTTGGTGGCGGCCTGCCGGTCCATGGCACTCGGGCGGCGGGGGCCGGTCGCCGTAACCCGTTGAAGGCAGGAGTGGATCCTTCGGTTCGGATCCGGTGCCGGTTCGGCTCCGTGTTCGCCCCGATCTCCTGCTGGTCGGCCCCGTGTCGGGTCGGCCCTGTCGGGTCGGCCTCATGCGGGGTCGCCCCTTGCCGGTTCGCGCGTCGCCGTGGTTCTGCGGCGTGCGCGTGCGGCGTTACGACTGGGACAGGCGTTTGAGGGCGGAACGGACCTGGTCGGGGTCGCTGGTGGTCCAGAACGGCGGGATCGAGGCGCGCAGGAACGAGCCGTAGCGCGCGGTGCTCAGACGCGGGTCGAGGATGGCCACGACCCCCTTGTCGGACTGGGTGCGCAGCAGCCGGCCCGCGCCCTGGGCGAGGAGGAGCGCGGCGTGGGTGGCCGCCACGGACATGAAGCCGTTGCCGCCCTTGGCCGCGACGTGTCGCTGCCTCGCCGAGGTGAGCGGATCGTCGGGACGGGGGAACGGGATCCTGTCGATGATCACCAGGCGGAGCGCGGGACCGGGCACGTCGACCCCCTGCCACAGGGACAGCGTGCCGAACAGACAGGTCGGCTCGTCCTCGGCGAACTGCTTGACGAGCAGCATCGTGGAGTCGTCGCCCTGGCACAGCAGCGGCACGCTCAGCCGTTCGCGCAGCGCCTCCGTGGCGGCCTTGGCGGCGCGCATCGAGGAGAACAGGCCGAGCGTGCGCCCGCCCGCCGCCTCGATCAGCTCGGCGATCTCGTCGACGTAGGCGGCCTGGAGGCCGTCACGGCCCGGCTGGGGGAGGTGCTTGGCGATGTAGAGGATGCCGCTGCGCGGATGGTCGAACGGCGAGCCGACGTCGAGCCCGCTCCAGCCGGGGTCCTTGCCCTCGTTCTCGGCGGCGGGCCCGGACAGGCCCCACTGCCGGGCGAGACCGTCGAAGGAGCCGCCGAGGGCGAGCGTGGCGGAGGTGAGGATCACGGTGCGGTCGCCGAAGAGCTTCTCGCGCAGCATCCCGGCGACGGACAGCGGGGCGACCCGCAGCGCGGCGGGCCGCCGGTCGCCGCCCTCGTCGAGCCAGACCACCTCGGCCCGGTCGACCTCGCCCGCGTGGCCGTACGCGTCGAGCATGCGCTGGGCGGTGTCGTGCACCTCGTCGAGGAGGGTGAACGCGCCCTTGCGCAGGCCCGCCTCCTCGGGGTCGCCCTTGTCACGCCCGCCGCGCGGGCCCAGCGCGGTGATGCATCCGAAGGCGGCGTCGCGGATCAGCGCCAGCGTCATCCCGAGCACCTCGGGCAGTTCGTCGATCCGGCCGGGCGGGGCGGCGGCCAGCAGCGCCTTGAGGTCCTCGCCCGCCTGCTGGAGGCGGTCGGCCGTCGACTGCTCGATGAGCCTGCCGACCCGGCGCACCGCGATGCCGACGATGGTCTCCGACAACTCGTCGGTGACCACCGAGGTGACCCGGTCGGCCAGCTCGTGCGCCTCGTCGACGACGACCACCTTGTGCTCGGGCAGGACCTCGAAGTCCTCCATGGCGTCGATGGCCAGCAGCGCGTGGTTGGTGACCACCACGTCGACCTGCCCGGCGCGTTCGCGGGCCAGCTCGGCGAAGCACTCGGTGCCGCTCGGGCACTTCTGCGCGCCCAGGCACTCCCTGGCGCTGACGGAGTACTGCCGCCAGGCCTGCTCGCTGACGCCGGGGACCAGCTCGTCTCGATCGCCCGTCTCGGTCTTCTCCGCCCATTCCTGGATGCGCTGGACCATCCGCCCGGTGGCGCTCACCTCGCGCGGGTCGAAGAGCTCGTCCTGGTCGTCTTCGGGCCAGCCGGCGGTCATCTTGTAGCGGCACAGGTAGTTGCGGCGGCCTTTGAGGATCGCGAAGTCGGGCTCGCCGGGCAACTCGGGCGCCAGGGCCACGGCGAGCCGGGGCAGGTCGCGGTCGACGAGCTGACGCTGCAGGGCGATGGTGGCGGTGGAGATGACCACGGGGCGGCCCGAGGAGATCGCGTGCCGGATCGACGGGACCAGGTAGGCCAGCGACTTCCCGGTGCCGGTGCCCGCCTGGACGGCGACGTGCTCGTCGGCCTCGATGGCGTGCTGCACCGCCTGCGCCATCTTCACCTGCCCGGGGCGCTCGCTTCCGCCGAGCGCCTGCACGGCGTGTCTGAGCAGCTCTTCGACGGACGGCAGTGCTGTTTCAGCGGTCTCGGAAGTCTCGTCGGGCACGGCAGTCAACGCTACCCGCTCTCGGGGGCGCTCGCGTCCTGTCAGGGGGTGACGAGGCAGATGCATCCGGGTATTCCCGAACACGGACATGATGCAGCGTGGCAGACTGTCTGGAGCCCTTGAGGCTCTCCCGGACGATCGATAATGATCTTCGTTCTGTGTCAAATGGGGCCAGAGAAACGGACGAAAGGGACGGTTCGGTAGGGTTCTGCGAGGTCGAGTGGACGAATAAAGGCTGGTTAAAGCACTATGTCTGCCATGTCGGAAGTTGTCCCGTTGCCGTCGTTCGGTGAGGTGTTCTTCGATTCGCGGGGCCAGGAGCGGGTGCTCCGGGTCACGTGGCATGAGGGGACCCTTGTGCTGAGCCTCTGGCGAGGCGAGATGTGCACAGCCAGTTTCCGCATGCCCCTTGAGGACGTCGGGCGCCTGCTCGACACCCTCGACGACGGGTATGCCGAGGCCGGCGGTGACGAGCTCGTCGAGTCCGGCCAGCACGCCATGCAGCCCCCCGCCGCCGGGGAGCCGCCTGAGGAGCACCACGGCGACTATCCCCAGACGGGGCACTACGCGCGCCCGGGCGAGGCCGAGTACGGCCTGCTCCCCGCGCAGGGTGAGGGCGACTACGGACAGTACGGCACGCCCGCCGAGAGCGAGTACGGCCAGTACGCCACCTCCGAGGCCGCCGAGTACGGCCAGTACGGCACCCCGGCCGAGGGCGACTACCAGGCCGGCCAGTACGGCACGTCGGCCGAGGGCGACTACCAGTACGGCACGTCCGCCGAGGGCGACTACTACACCGAGCCCGAGCAGGGGCTGCCGGACGAGCGTCCCGCTCCCGCCCGCGGGCAGAACGACGTGCTCGTCGCCCGCGGCGCCCCCGCCGCCGACAAGCTCGTCGCCGGCTACGGGACCGGCGCCGGCGTCGAGTCCGTGCCCCGCGAGAACCTCATCGTGAACGACTCCCTCCAGTACGGCCAGCCGTCCGCCGGCGGATACCCGTCCGACCAGTACGCCACGCTGCCGCCGTCCCAGGGCGGAGGCCCGGCCACCGATCCCTACGGGTTCGCCGCCAGCGAGGTGGCGGAGCACAATCCGGCCTACTCCGTGCCGTCCCAGCCCGGCGGCGACCCCTACGGCTCGCCTGATCACTACGGCGGCACCCAGCCGGATGCCTTCTCCCAGCCGGATGCCTTCTCCCAGCCGGACGCTTTCTCCCAGCCGGATGCCTTCTCCCAGCCCGATGCCTTCTCCCAGCCGGATGCTTTCTCCCAGCCGGACGCTTTCTCCCAGCCGGACGCGCTCGATCCGCCCGAGCAGGGCGAGACGTACGGGAGGCAGGTTCCCCACCCCGATCCCTACGGCACCCCCGGGTACGGCGAGGAGCAGGGGGGAGCCTACGGATCGGTGGACCCGTCCGACCCGCTCGGCCTCGGCCAGCAGCAGCCTCCTCCGGGCGCCACGGACGACTACTACCCGCGCGACCCGCACCTGCCCCGCCCCTACGTCAACGACTCGCTGTACGCCACCGGTGAACGCCTGCGCCCCGAGCAGGGCCACGACGACAGGGACGAACGCCGCGGCGACTGGTGACCCCCTCCCAGGTCCGTGAGTTCCGACCGGTGAACGGAACCCCTGAAACCGAAGGTCCCCGTCGAGGGCCGGGGACGTGACGGCGTCCGGTCACCCTTGTCCGAGCGGTCGTCGGTGGTGCGCGGGGTTGAAACCGAAGGGGCCACGTCGAGGGTCGGGGCGTGACGGTGCTTGGCCGCCGCGCCCGAGTGGCGTGGGTTCGCGGGGCGGTGTGCCGGCGGTGGGTGGTGCCGGCCTGGCTTGCCGTACGAGGGGCGGAGGGGGTGTCGGGCGGGGATCGGCGGGGGATCGTACGCTGATCCTCTGAGGGGGGATGGCGTGGACGCTGCTATGGCGGTTCAGTTGCTGGCGCTTCCGGTGGGGGCGGTGGCGTTGGCGGCGGTGGCCAGGAGCAGGGGGTGGCCCGCTCCGCTGGTGCTGGTGGCGGCCGGGTTGCTGGTGTCGTTCCTGCCGGGGGTGCCGGAGTACAGGCTCGACCCGGAGATCGTGCTGCTGGTCTTCCTGCCGCCGTTGCTGTACTCGGCGGCGTTGGACAGCTCGTTCCTGAGGTTGCGTGACTTCAAGCGGGCGGTGGGGTTGCTGTCGGTCGGGCTGGTGCTGTTCAGCACGGCGGTGATCGGCCTGGTGGTGCACCTGATGATCCCGGAGCTGCCGCTGGCGGCGGCGTTCGCGCTGGGGGCGATCGTGGCGCCGCCGGACGCGGTGGCGGCGGTGGCCGTGGCGCGGCGGCTGGGGCTGCCCAGGCGGGTGATCACGATCCTGGTGGGGGAGAGCCTGTTCAACGACGCGACGGCGCTCACGGCGTACCGGGTGGCGATCGCGGCGGCGGTGGGGCAGGGGATCAGCTGGCTGGGGGCGACGGGCCAGTTCCTCTACGCGGCGGCGGGCGGAGTGGTGATCGGGCTCGGGCTGGCCTGGGCGCTGAGCTGGATCCTGCAGCGGCTGCGCGACCCGCTGGTCGAGAACACGTTGCTGCTGATCATCCCGTTCGGCTCCTACCTGGCGGCGGAGATCGTGCACGCCTCGGGTGTGATCTCGGTGGTGATCGTCGGCCTCTACATCGGCCATCGGATGCACACGGTGGGGTTCGGCACCCGGTTGCTGTCGGACGCCGTCTGGCGGGTGATGGACTTCCTGCTGGAGGCGATCGTGTTCGCGCTGATCGGCCTGCAGCTCCACTCGATCGTGGAGGCGGGGCTGCGCGAGCAGGATCCGTGGCGGCTCGCGGGCTACGCGGCGGCGGTGTTCGTCACGGCGGTGCTGGCGAGGGCCGTCTGGGTCGTCCCGACCGCCCTGCTGCCGCGGCTGTTCTCGCGCAAGATCCGCGAGCGGGAGCCGGCGCCGACGTGGCAACTGATCACGGTGGTGTCGTGGGCGGGGATGCGGGGCGTGGTGTCGCTGGCGGCGGCGTTCACGATCCCGCAGGACTTCCCCGGCCGCGACCTGATGCTGTTCCTCACCTTCGCGGTGGTGATCGGCACCCTGCTGGTCCAGGGGCTGTCGTTCCCCGCGCTGATCAGGTGGCTGAAGGTGTCCAGCGAACGGGAGATCTACGCCGACAACCTGTCCGAGGCGGCGGCGCAGCAGGCGGCGTCCTCCGCCGCGCTGGCCCGCCTGGACGAGCTCGCCGCGGAGCTGAGCGAGACGCACGACGCGGTGGTCACCCAGCTCAGGGTGAAGGAGGAGCGCCGGTCGCTGAACGCCTGGGAGCGGCTCGGCGGCGGCACCGGGCAGGAGGGCGAGGAGACCCCGGGCACGGTCTACCGCCGTCTGCGCCGCGAGATGCTCGTCGCCGAACGGCAGGTCTTCGTACGGCTCCGCAACGAGCGCCGGATCGACGACGAGGTGCTCCGCCGGGTGACCCAGGAACTCGACTTCGAAGAGGCGATCATGGAGCGGTCCTAGCCTCCCCGCCGAGTGCGTGACCCGGCCGTCACCCCATCACCTGGTCGACGAAGCACCACTTCCATTCCTCGCCCGGCTCGAACGAGCGGATGACCGGATGACCGGTCCCCTCGAAGTGCGCGCTGGCGTGCCGGTACGGCGAGGAGTCGCAGCAGCCGATGTGCCCGCACCCGAGGCACCTGCGCAGGTGGACCCATCGGGTGCCCTGTGCCAGGCACTCCTCGCAGCCGTCAGGCGTGCGCGCGGCAGGGTCCGCCGCTTCCGCGATGTGCTCACAACCAGCCATGAGTCCCCCTCGGCGCGTCTACTTCTCTCGATCCTAGTTCCGGGGGCCGAGTTCCGATCCGGCCACCTCTCCATCGACCGCGACGACGCGTCGGCCCCCGCGTCCCGCAGGACCGCTGATCGCGATCACGGCGGAAGAGGGCCGTCTTGGGTAGGCTCTCAGGCATGCGACTCCTCCCCCGTACATTGGTTTCCTTCTCGGCCGCCGCCATCCTGATGACCGGGTGCAGCGAGGTCCAGGAGGTCACGGGCGCCGTCGACAAGGCCCAGGCATGCCTGGAGGCAACCAAGATCGTAGGCGAGATGACCAGTAAGGTCGCCAGCCTGCGCGACAACCCCGAGCAGTTGGAGAAGGCGCTCAACGACAGCGCCGCCAAACTTGAGGACACCGCGGCGAAGGCCGGCGACACCACCCTGACGGAGGCGCTCAACGGTCTCGCGGGCGTCTACCAGAGCATCGACATCACCGACGTCAACAGTGCGGTCGACGCCGCGCAGAAGGCCACCACGGAGACGGCCAAATACCTGTCGGACATCACCGCGGCCTGCGCCTGACCGGCTGTGCGACCATTCGTGATCCTCGCCGCCGTCGTCATGCTCGCGGGCTGCGGCGAGGTTCAGGAGCTCAGCGGCGCGGTGGTCCGCGTGCAGGCGTGCGAGGACGCGATCAAGCTAGCCTCGGAGACGACGGGTACGGCGCAGCGCCTCGGCGGCGACCCCGGCAAGCTCGGCGAGGCACTCGACACCGCCGCTGACGATCTCGATGACGCCGCGGCACGGGCCGGTGACGCCACCCTGAAGGACGCGGTCGAGGGACTGGCCGACTACTACCGTGACCTCGAAGTCGACGGCGAGGCGGCCAGGAAGGTCGCCTCGAACACCGCGAAGTACCTCCAAGTGATCACCGCGGCCTGTGCCGCCCAGTAAGGACGTATCCCAGGTTCTCTAGGGGAAATGGTGCCGAATTAGCCTTTAGGGCATGAAAGCCGAAGGAAAGGAGCCGGACCCCCGGTTCACGCTGGCCAACGAGCGCACCTATCTGACCTGGCTGAGTACCTCGCTCGCGCTCAGCGCCGGCGGGGTGGCGATGGCGGCGGTCCGGGCCGATTTCTTCGTGCCGTGGGTGCGCACGGCCATGGCGGTCATCCTGGTCGTGCTCGCCGCGCTGGCGGCCGGCATGGCCTACCCGCGCTGGCGGCGGGTGCAGCGGGCGCTGAGGCGCGAGGCCCCGCTGCCGCCGCCCGCGCTGGCCTCCCTCTTCGGGTACGGCGTGGCGGTGGTGGCGGTGCTCGCCCTCATCCTGATCCTGGTCGCCATCTAGTGTCACCGGAGCCGTGGGACTCCGGCGCGCAGAGCGAACGCACCCGCCTGGCCTGGGTCCGCACGGCGACGACGCTGGCCGCGGGCGGGCTCGTCGCAGGTGGGGTCGCCGCCCGCGGCGGCCTGCCGCCGGTCGCCGTCAGCGCCTTCCTGCTGGCCGCGTTCTTCGGCGGCGTGCTGCTCGCCCGCACGGGCGTGCGCTATTCGAAGGTCCAGCGGGCGCTGCACGAGGGGCGCCCGCTCGACGAGCAGGCCGACGCCGTGCTCGCCTGGCTCGGCACCCTCGCCGTGGCGGCCGGAGCCGTGACCTTCGTCCTCGCCCGCTAGATGACCGAGCGCCACGCGCGTGGCGCGTCCCCTCGCGTGATGGCGAACTCGCGAACCGGTCACCTGGCGACCGCGTCCCCCACTGGGCGGGACCTCCATGCGCCCGCCGGGTGGGTCGTGCGTTCGGCTATTCGCCGGCGCCCAGCGTGACGGTGGCGGCGACCTCCTCGGCGCGGTCGGCCTCCTCCGCGGCGAAGCGCTCCTGGTCGAGCTTTTCGGCGAGGTCCTCGTCCTGCTTCATCAGCGCGTCGAGGTTCTGCCCGGCCATGTCCAGCACGCCCATGTCGGCGTACGCCTGCTGCAGCCGCTCGCTCCACAGCCCGATGTCCTTCACGCAGGGGACGATCCGGCTGAACAGCAGCGAGCGGAACGTCCGGATGTACTGCGACTCCTCGACGGCCCGCATCGCCTCCTTGACCTCCTGCGGGGACGAGCACAGGTTCTCCCACTGCTCCAGGCCGCGCAGCCGGTCGCGCATGAGGTAGCAGCCCTCGATGACGAAGTCCTCGCGCTCGCGCCGTTCCGCCTCGGTGAGCTGCTTGTAGTAGTCGCGCAGCGCCATCCGGCCGAAGGCGACGTGCCTGGCCTCGTCCTGCATGACGTAGGCGAGGATCTGCCTGGGCAGCGGTTTGGTGGTGATGTCGCGGAGCACCCCGAAGGCCGCCAGCGCCAGCCCTTCGATGAGCACCTGCATGCCGAGGTACGGCATGTCCCAGCGGGAGTCGCTCAGCGTGCTGTCCAGCAGTGACTTCAGATAGGGGTTGATCGGATAGGCGATGCCGACCTTCTCCTGCAGGAACCGGGCGTAGGTCTCGGCGTGCCTGGCCTCGTCCATGGTCTGGGTCGCGGCGTAGAACTTGGAGTCGAGGTCGGGCACCGACTCGACGATCCTGGCCGAGCAGATCATCGCCCCCTGCTCGCCGTGCAGGAACTGGGAGAACTGCCAGGAGGCGCCGTGCCTGCGCACCTCCTTGCGCTGCTTGTCGTCCATCCGGTGCCACAGCGGCGTGTCATAGATCGCGATGGACTGGTCGGGGATGCCAAGGACGTCGTAAGGATCGACCTCAAGATCCCAGTCGATGCGCTTGGTCGAATCCCACTGTTTGTCCTTGCCCTTCTGGTAGAGGGCGAGCATCCGGTCCCTGCCGTCGTCGTACTCCCAGGTGAATCGGCTGGCTCCGGCCATCCCCACATCCCAGGTGGAGAGTTCGGCCGGGATCGTGTACAGGTCATGAGTCGTCATGCGAGGGGCCTCCAAACGACGTACACCGTACGTACCCTAATGAGCGTTGCATATACGGTGTATGGCAGTCAATGGGCGAGAATGGCATGATGAGCACGGAACCGCTGTCTCGCGGACGCATCGTCACCGCCGCAGTCGATCTCATCGAACGTGAAGGGGCTGACGCGGTGTCGATGCGGCGCATCGCGGCCGAGCTGAACGTGGGCGTGATGTCCCTCTACAACCATGTGCCGAACAAGGCGGCGCTGCTCGACGCGGTGGCGGAGGCGGTGCTGTCGGAGATCGAGTTCACCGACGACCCCGACGCGGACTGGACCGAACGGGTCCGGATGCAGGCCCGCGCCTTCCGCCAGATCGCCCATCACTATCCGCGCTGCACGATGGTGGTCGTCAGCCGTCAGCTCCAGTCGCCGGCCGGACTGTTGCCCGTGGAACGGGCGCTGGCCACGCTGCGCGACGCCGGCTTCGACGGGCAGGACGCCGTGCGCATCCTGCGCACCTTCATCGCCTACATCGTGGGCTCGCTGCTCCGCGAGGTCGGGGTGACGCCCACGTTCGCGCCCGTGCCGCGCGTCGGCGTCCAGGTGGAGAACGTCGATCCCGCCCTGTTCCCCGAGGTGGGCCGGTTGGCGCCGATCCTGGGGTCCTGCGACGAGGAGCCCGACTTCGAGTTCGGCATCGACCTGCTCATCCAGGCGATCGCCCTGCTGCCGCGCCCCGAAGGAAGAGGCGGCGCCCGGAGCTGAGGCCCGCCCCGGGCGCCGCGCGGGAGCGCGCCCTTCCCCTGGGCGCTCCCTGATGACTCGCGGGATCAGTACCAGTTGTGCGACTGGAAGTGACCCCACGCACCGCACGGCGAGCCGTAGCGGACCTTGATGTAGTCGAGACCCCAGCGGATCTGGGTGACCGGGTTCGATCGCCAGTCGTAGCCGGCGCCGGCCATCTTCCCCCCGGGCAGGGCCTGCGGGATCCCGTAGGCCCCCGAAGAGCTGTTCGTGGCCCGGTGGTTCCAGTTGCTCTCCCTGGTCCACAGGCTGTCCAGGCAGCGGAACTGCCGGACCTTCCACGCCCGCCGCACCACGAAGCGGAACGCGATCGCCCGGTTCCTGGTCACGGGTCTCCTGATCGCCCGACGCGGCTCGGCGGTCGTCGTCCAGGTCGCCTCGTGCACGATCATCGGCGCGGCGGCGTTCCCTCCCCTCGTGGTACCGGTGGACGCGGTCTGCTCGGTGCCGGGGTCCTCCGTCCCTTCGGCCGCCGGTGTTCCGGCGGTCATGGGCGGCGGGCCGCCGAGGTCCCCGTCGGCCATGGTCGCACCGGCGGTCACGGCCTGTCGGGCGTCGGGGTATCCGACTCCCTCGGTCGTCGCCGGGCCGGTGTTCGTGTTCCGCGGACCGTCAGGGTCGCTCTCGGCCGTCGCCGTACCAGCGGTCACGGTCTGTCGAGTGTCGGGGCCCTCACCCCCCGGCATCGGCTCGGCGTGCGCCGCCGTCGCCGTACCGACGGTCAGGGCGGCGGCTATCACGGTGGCGCGCAGAGCGCGGTAGCTGTCCAAATCGCTCCTTGTCGTCAGGTCGCGTGCGAGTGGCGCATAAGCACTGCCGTGCCCGTGCGCGCTGCCGCGCCACGCCCGTGGCTCGGACGTGGCGGGCCCGCGTGGCCGATCCGGCCGGACATCCCCGAGGAGATGCTCCGGACGGCGCCGCGACGGTTCCCTATACGCGGATTGAAGTACGCCGACCCGCTCGCGGCGGGTATCCCGCGACACGCACAGGGAGGAACTTTGCACGGCTACCGCGATCTTCATGCGTTCCCGCTGCGGTCCGTTTGATCAGGAGCCCGCGGGGAGACCGGGGGATGGGCCCCGGTTGCCGGTTCCTTTCAGTACCAGCCGCGCGATCGGAAGTGCGCCCACGCGCCACAGGGCGTGTCGTACCGCTGCGCTATGTACTTCAGGCCCCATTTGATCTGGGTTCGGGGGTTGGTGCGCCAGTCCTTGCCGGCGCCGGACATCTTGCGGCCGGGCATGGCCTGGGGGATCCCGTAGGCCCCCGAGTAGCCGTTGTGCGCCCGGTGGTTCCACCCGCTCTCGCGGTGCCACAACCGGCTGAGACACCGGAACTGGGCGGCCTTCCAGCCCTTCTTGGCGGCCAGCGGCCGGGCGATCCGCTTGTTCTCGGTCGACCTCTTGACGGTCTTCTTCGCCTGCTCGGTGGCGCCTGACTCGGCGGCCGTGGTGACGGAGCCGTCCGCATGGGCGACCGCGGCGCCGGCGGTGCTCGCGCCGGCCGCGATGACCGCGGCGGCCACGAGCGAAGCGCCGGTACGGCGTGGCGTCGGCATGCATGTTCCCTTCATCGGGGTCGGAGGACGGCCGTCACCCTGCCGTATCGCCGATTTTCAGGCGAATTGACCGCTATGTGTGAAGATCGGAGTCAAAGATCCTTTTAATGTCGATCATGTGCTTATAGTGCTACAAGTGATGTTTGATGTGTTTTGCGGCACACTTTCGGCGACCGGGGCCTGTTGATCGGCCTACCGGGTCGTTGAGTAGCCTCGGGGGATGAGTCCTCGCGAGATTCCCGTCCGCACGCTGGCGGACGTTCCCACCACGCTTGCCGAACTGGCCGGCGACAAGTCCGTGCTGGTCGTCAACGTGGCCTCCCGCTGCGGCCTCACGCCGCAGTACACCGGCCTGGTCCGGCTCCAGCAGGAGTACGGCGAGCGCGGCTTCACCGTCGTCGGCGTGCCGTGCAACCAGTTCATGGGGCAGGAGCCGGGCAGCGCGGAGGAGATCCAGGAGTTCTGCGCCACGACCTACGGCGTCGACTTCCCGCTGCTGGAGAAGACCGAGGTGAACGGCGACGACAGGCATCCGTTGTACACGGAGCTGACCGGCACGCCCGACGCCGACGGCGAAGCCGGCGACATCCAGTGGAACTTCGAGAAGTTCCTGCTGGACCGTGACGGCACGGTGCTCGCCCGGTTCCGGCCGGGGACCGTCCCGGACGACCCCGCCGTCATCCAGGCCATCGAGAAGACGCTGGGCGCCTAACGGCGCGGGCCGCAGCTTCCCCTGATGATCAATTCGGTGGGGAGGCTGACTCCGCGCGCCCTGCGGCCCGCCGAGCGCAGCACCAGCTCGGCGGCGCGGTAGCCGATGTCCTGCGCGGGCGGCGCGATCACGGTCAGCGGGGGAGCGCAGAGCTCGGCCCACGGCACGTCGTCGAACATGATCAGAGACAGGTCGCGGGGCACCCGCAGATCCAGTTCCCGGGCGGCCAGCACCGCGGCCTCGCCCAGTTGGTTGCCGCCCGCGACCAGTGCCGTCAGGTCGGGGCGGTGCTGGAACAACCCCGAGGCGGCGGCATAGGCCGAGTCTCTCGTCGCCCTGCCGAAGACGACCAGCTCCTCGTCGACGGTCACGCCGAGCGCGCCCAGCGTGTCGCGGAAGGCCGCCGCGCGCTGTCCCTGGCCGTGGCCGCCGAGATAGGCGATGCGGCGGTGCCCGAGCCCGACGAGATACTCCACCGCGGTGCGCACGCCGCCCCGCTCGTCGGCGAGCACCGCCGGGATGTCGTCGCGGCCCGTCGCCCGCCGGTCGGCGAAGACGACGGTCAGCCCGGCCCGGACCGCCGGCCCCCACGGTTCGTGGTCGCCCGAGGGCACCGCGACCACGCGCTCGACGCCCTGTTCGAGGAGCATGCCGATCAGCTCGGACTCGCTCTCCGCGTCGTCGCCCGTCACCCCCATGATCACCGGCTCGCCGGCCGCCCTCGCGCAGGCCAGCACGCCGTCGGCCACCCTGCCGTAGAAGGAGTCGGTGACGTCGGGCACGAGCAGGCCGATCCCGCCGGTCCGCCGCTGGCGCAGGTTGCGCCCGAGCGCGCTCGGGCGGTAGTCGAGCTGCGCCGCCACGGCGAGCACCCGCTCCCTGGTCTGCGGGCTCGCGGAACCGCCCGACAGCACCCGCGAGACCGTGGCGACGCCGACCCCGGCGGCCTCCGCCACGTCCTTGATGGTTGTCCGCGCCCTCATGGAAACGATTCCATCATTATTTCCGCGCGAATGCGAGCGCGATTGCGTAACGGTGAAGGTCGTGACCTACGGGGTCTTGACACCGATGTCCGTTTCGGGTGAGATGCATGAAAACGTATCCACATCCGCGGGGAAACCCGTGGACGAGCGGGCGTTACCACCCGCAAGCACGAAGGACTGTCATGGCATCCATCGTTCTGAGCAATGTCGACAAGATTTACGCCGGTGGCGTGAAGGCCGTTAACGACCTGAACCTTGAGATCAAGGACGGGGAGTTCATGGTGCTGGTCGGCCCGTCGGGTTGCGGTAAGTCGACCGCCCTGCGGATGATCGCCGGTCTGGAGGACATCAGCGGCGGTGAGATCGCCATCGGCGAGAAGGTGGTCAACCACCTGCCGCCGAAGGACCGTGACATCGCGATGGTCTTCCAGAACTACGCGCTGTACCCCCACATGACGGTCGAGGAGAACCTGGCCTTCGGCCTGAAGCTCCGCAAGATGCCCAAGCCCGAGATTCAGAAGCGGGTCAACGAGGCCGCCAAGATGCTCGGCCTCGACCAGTACCTCAAGCGCAAGCCGGCCGCGCTCTCCGGTGGTCAGCGCCAGCGTGTCGCGATGGGCCGCGCGATCGTGCGTGAGCCGCAGGCGTTCCTCATGGACGAGCCGCTGTCCAACCTCGACGCCAAGCTCCGCGTGTCGATGCGCGCCTCGCTGAACACCCTGCACGAGCGCCTCGGCGTCACCACCGTCTACGTCACCCACGACCAGGTCGAGGCCATGACCCTGGGCGACCGCGTCTGCGTGCTCCGCGACGGTCTGCTCCAGCAGGTCGACACCCCGCAGAACCTGTTCGACAAGCCGGTCAACCTGTTCGTCGCCGGCTTCATGGGTTCCCCCTCGATGAACTTCGTGACCGCCGACCTGGTCCGCACCGACGGCGGCGGCGCCGCCGTCACCTTCGCCGACATCAGCCTGCCGGTGCCCGAATCGACCTTCACCGAGAAGGCCGGCCTCGACGCCTACATCGGCAAGCAGCTCATCCTCGGCATCCGCCCGTCCGACTTCGAGGACGCGGCCGCGGCCAACGGCCACAGCGGCACCACGGGCTGGGCCCGCATCCCGGCTCGCGCGGAGGTCACCGAGGAGCTGGGCAGCGAGATCAACGTGCTGTTCCTGATCGACGCCCCGCCGGTCGAGCACAAGGACACCGTGGCCGCCAAGGACGCCGACGAGGACGAGGAGACCATCCCGCTGGCCGGCGACAAGTCCCTGTGGACCTCCCGCGTCAACGCCCGCAGCCACGTGCGCCCCGGTCAGAACATCGAGCTGATCGTGGACACGCACAACCTGCACTTCTTCGACTCCGTTTCGGGCCTGGCCATCGGCCACCCGGCCAACGCCGGTCGTTAAGCCGGGCCGTACGAACCGAGAGGCCCTCGCCGTGACCCCCTCCTACGGCGAGGGCCTCTCGCCGTCCTGATCCGGACGGCGGCAGCGGTCCGCGGATGTCCGGAACCGCCCGGCGACCCGGCTGCGGACCGGCTGCGGACCGGGCAGCCGCGCGGGCGGGTATCGCGGGCGGTGAGCCGGAGCGCGGTTCAGCGGCGGGCCGGGCGGCGTGTGCTGCCCCGAGGGCCGGCGGGGCCCACGTGGCCGGTGAGCCGGATCCTCAGGGCCACGGCCGTCGCGACCAGCCACGCCAGGCCACACGCGCCGATCGCCGTCGTCGGCGCGACCGCGCCCGCGGCCACCGCGAGGCCGAGCATGCAGGTCACCGCGGCCGAACCGGCCTGCAGGCAGGCCGCCGTCTGCCTGCCGATGCCGAGCGCCCGCATCCGGTGCGAGAGGTGGTCGCTCGCGCTGCGGAACAACGGCCGCCGGTCCAGCAGGCGTGCGAGGAGCACCACCGAGGCGTTCACGGAGCCGAGCAACGTCACCGCCAGCACCCCGGCGAGCATGCCCGCCAGGGACCCGGCGGCGACCTCGGAGAAGATGAGCACCGCCGAGCACGAGATCGCGAACCCGATGAACAGCGCGCCGGAGTCGCCCATGAACATCCGGGCGGGCGGCCAGTTGTGCGCCAGGAAGCCCAGGCAGCCACCGGCCAGCGCGGCGAGCAGGATGCCCGGCGCGGGCAGGCCGCCGGCCAGCGCGGTCAGCGAGAGCAGGAGCGCCGTCGTCACCGCGACCGCGCCCAGCGCGCCGTCCATGTCGTCGAGCAGTTCGGTGGCGCAGGTGGTCACCACGATCCAGCAGGCCGTCAGCGGGATGTCGGCCCAGCCTCCGGTCAGCGGGACGGTGACGCCGCTGAGCGCCACCCCGCACGCGGCCAGGCCCACGACGGCCGGCCGGGTCCCCATGCGCAGCGGCCGCATGTCGCCGAGCAGGCCCAGTACGGCCAGCAGCAGGGCGCCGGCCAGGATCGCGGCCAGCCGGATGTCTCCCGCGGCCCACGGCACGGCCATCAGCGTGCCCGCCGCGATCGCGAGCCCGCCCAGGAAGGGGATGGAGCGGCGCTGCGGCCGGTGCGCGGCGGGCCGGTCCGTCAGCCCCCAGCGCCGCGCCTCGACCCGGAGCGGGCTGCCCGTCGCCGCGCTGATGCCACAGGCCGCCATGCCCACCGCCGCCGCCACGATCATGTTCATGGCGCGGCCGCGATCCTGGTACGCGTTCCACCGGTCGACGGATGGCTGATTCGTGTTATGTCACACTTCTGCTGGCGCACGCGGACATCCTGCCTTTCCTCGATCAGACGTCCGGATGCGCTCCTTGTTACAGCTAGAAGGGCACTCTCCGCCGGGGCAACACGCGGCGGAGAGTCATCCTTGGCGGAGCTTTGGCCGTGCGCCCGCGCCGCCGCTCAGCCGGGGCGGGCTCAGCGGGGCGGGCTCAGCGGGGCCGGACGCAGCGGGGCCGGGCTCAGTCGGGTGGGCGTCAGCCGGGCGGCTCATCTGAAGTGGCGGCCGACGCGGGAGGAGACGCGGGCCGCCAGGTTGCGCGGGATCAGCCTGCCGGCGGCGACGATCAGCTTGTAGCGGAGCGAGGGGACGCTGACGACCTTGCCCAGGGCCAGGTCGCGCAGGCCCTCCCGGATCACCTGGTCGACCGGGATCCACAGGATGCCGGGGATCCCCGAGGTCTCCATCCCGGCACGCTGGTGGAACTCGGTGCGCACGAACCCCGGGCACAGGGCCATGACGCGCACCTTGGAGCCGTACAGGTCGGCTCCCGCCGACTCGCTGAAGTTGAGCACCCACGCCTTGCTCGCGTTGTAGGTGCCGCTGGCGAAGAACGCGGCGACCGACGCCACGTTGATCACGGCGCCGCGGTCGCGTGAGCGCATCGAGGGCAGTGCGGCCAGCGTCAGCCGCAGGACCGCCTCGCAGTGCACGCGGAGCATGCGCGCCTCGTCGTCGGCGGAGACGTCGGGGAACGCTCCGGGGTGGGCGAAGCCGGCGTTGTTCACCAGCAGGTCCACCCCTTCCCGCAGGCGCTGCTCGACGGCCGAGAGTCCCTCCGGCGTGCCGAGGTCGGCGGGCAGGGTGTCGGCCGCCACGCCGTACCTGAGGGTGAGCGCCGCGGCTGCCTCGTCGAGCCGTTTCTCGTCGCGGGCGACCAGTACCAGGGCGAATCCGTCGGCGGCGAGGCGGCGGGCGAAGGCGGCGCCGATCCCCGAGGTGGCACCCGTGATCAATGCGGTAGGCATGAGTGCAGGGTAACGGCACCGCTCGCCGTGGCCGCGTTCAGTCTTTCATGACGCGGGCGATCAGCTCTTCGACCTGGGTGTTGAGCCTCGCGCCGCGGGGCCAGCCCGCGTAGTGCGTGAGGAAGAGGACGATCTCCCGCAGCTCCTTGGGGGTGAGTTCGCCGGTTCGCAGGGCGGCGTCGAGCTGGACGTTCACGGCGTCGTCCAGGTTCTGGCCGACCAGCAGGCCGATCAGGAGGAGGCGGCGCTCCCGCACGGTGAGCACGTCACGTGCCCACACCTCCGCGAACAGGTGCTCGACGGTCTTCGCGAGGAAGTCGCCGGGGCCGTCATCCCCTTGGTCCCTGCCGTAGACCGACTCCATGATCTCCAATCCGGGCTCCCGGTCAGGAGCGTTGTCGATGCTCCTCACGCGTGCGACCCCTGCTTCAGACGAGGGCGGAAACGCGGGCGCGGAGGCGCGGGATTCGGTAATGTCGCCGAGGGCGGTGATGACCACGGCTGTCACCCGCGCGGTCCGTGCCGACCTCGCCGTCTGGCCGACGGAGAGGTGAAACGCCTGTGCTTCTGGGGTGCGACCTCAAGGAAGATCCTTTCCGGGCGAGCGGGCGAGCGGGCGGCCGGCGGTGAAGACCGGGGAATTCTCCTCCCTTCTGAAGGGAGGAGACCGAATGCTGTCTCCTAACAGGACTCCTGTCACCACGTTGAGGGCGGTCGTTCGCGAGTGGGTTGCGCCGTGACGTTCATTGCCAATTTCGGCCCCGACAACAGAGTGGTTTCACGCGGGCATTTCCACCCGTACCCATATGTCGTGTCTGAGAGGCCGGCGTTACAGCCGGATGAGGTCGAAACCAGGCGATGGCCAGGCCGTATCGGCGCCGCCGGGCAGCTGTTGATCTACTTTGTAAAGGCGGTGGGGCGGCAGCGCCGGCGAGCGCGTGCTGCGGAATCCGCCACGGACACGGCTCCGATCCGGCCCGCCTGGAGGTCTTGGAGCGGCCAAGGGCGGAAGAACCGGAAACGGCATGTCGCGCCGCGCCGCTCGGGTACGCCGGTGGCCGGGACGCGCCAGGAGATCACAGGTCGCGAAATTTGGGCCTTTCGCGACTTCCCTAATGGCCTGACTCTCAGTGCAGGCACGTGGCAAACCCTTTAGACCACGTGCCTGAGGAGGGTTTCATGGGACGCCGATTACTCATTGGGCTGGCGGTAATCACGCTGCTGTGCCTCAGTGGGATCACCGGGGTGGGAGCCTCGGCGGAACCACCGCCGAACAGGCAGTACCGGGTCGAAGGACCGGCCACGGCCCAGCAGCGCAGCGCGGTCGCGCGCGTGGGAGCCGCCATCGACGAGGTGGCCGCCACCTCGGTGGTGGTGACCGCGTCGGAGACGGAGGTCGCCGAGATCAAGAAGCTCGGGTACACGGTCACCGTGCTGCCCCGTCCGTTAGCCCCGGCCCTGCCCCAGCCGCAGGACTTCCCGCCGGCCGACTCCGGCTACCACAACTACGCCGAGCTGAACGCGGTGGTGAACCAGGTGGTCGCCGATCACCCGACGATCGCCCGCAGGATCAGCTACGGCAGTTCCTACGAGGGCCGCGACCTGATCGGCGTCAAGATCAGCGACAACGTGGCCTCCGACGAGAACGAGCCCGAGGTGCTGTTCACCCACCACCAGCACGCCAGGGAGCACCTGACCGTCGAGATGGCGATCTACCTGCTCAACCTGCTCACCGACGGCTACGGCTCCGACAGCCGCATCGCAGACGTGGTGAACGGCCGGGAGATCTGGATCCTGCCCGACCTGAACCCGGACGGCGGCGAGTACGACATCGCCACCGGTTCCTACCGCTCCTGGCGCAAGAACCGGCAGCCCAACTCCGGCTCGTCCGCCGTCGGCACCGACATGAACCGCAACTGGGGCTACAACTGGGGCTGCTGCGGCGGCTCTTCACCCACCCCCTCCAGCGACACCTACCGGGGAGCAGCCGCCGAGTCGGCGCCGGAGGTGCGCGCGGTGGCGAACTTCGTCCGTTCCCGCGTGGTGGGCGGCGTGCAGCAGATCAAGGCGCACATCGACTGGCACACGTACGGCGAGCTGATCCTGTGGCCCTACGGCTACACGTTCAACGACACCGGTCCCGGCCTGACGCAGGACGACAGGGACGCGCACGCCACACTCGGCCAGAGCATGGCCTCCACCAACAACTACACCCCGCAGCAGGCGAGCGACCTCTACATCACCGACGGTTCGATCGACGACTGGATGTGGGGCACCTACAAGATCTTCAGCTACACCTTCGAGATGTATCCGGTGAGCTCCTCGCCCGGCTTCTACCCGCCGGACGAACAGATCGGGCCGCAGACGACCCGTAACAGGGAGGCGACCCTGCGCCTGCTGGAGTACGCCGACTGCGTCTACCGGATCATCGGCAAGGACGCCCAGTACTGCGGCGGCACCCCGCCGACCGTCGTCTACACGGACACCTTCGAGACGGCCACCGGATGGGCGACGGTCCCCGGCGCGGCCACCGCCGGCCTGTGGGAGCGCGGCGACCCCGAGGCGACCACGTCCAGCGGGGCCAAGCAGCTCGGAACCACGGTCAGCGGCGCGAACGACCTGGTCACCGGGCGTCTCGCCGGCGCCGCCGCAGGCGATCACGACGTCGACGGCGGCCTGACCTCCATCCAGTCGCCGCCGATCACGCTGCCGGCCTCGGGCACGCTCACGCTCTCCCTGTCGTGGTATCTCGCCCACGGTTCGAACTCCTCCAGCGCGGACTTCTTCCGCGTGAAGGTCGTGGGCTCGACGACCACCCAGGTGTTCCAGCAACTCGGTGCGGCCACCAACCGCAACGGGGCGTGGAGCACGGCGACCGCGAACATCTCCGCGTTCGCCGGTCAGAGCGTGCGCATCCTGATCGAGGCGTCCGACACGTCCACGGCCAGCCTCGTCGAGGCGGGCGTGGACAACGTGCAGATCACCCGCCAGTGACCGGGTGATCTCCGGCGGGCGGATCGGGCAGGCCCGCGTACGGCCTGCGGAGCACCCGCCGTCCATGACGGCTGGAACCCGATCCTCCTGACCACGTCACCAGCGGTGCCGCCCGGAACCGGATACCCACATCCGGCCGTATCGGGCGGCACCGCCCCAATGAAACCGCCCCAATGAAACCGCCACAAACAAACCGCCATAAAGAGACGGCTCCAGGACCGCCCACTGCGCGGCGGTCAAATCCCCACGGCCCACCCAAGGATCATCCTGGAAGTCGATCACTCATGTGATCCACTTCTGAAACAGGCCGTAGGACCGACCGCTGTCGGCCGCCGCTCAGGTAGCTGCAATCGGACGCAATGCAGCTCTGCGCTGCCGCCCGCCCAGTCTGTGTGTCCTTAAGAAGGCCGCGTCACCTCGAACGAGTAGCAGAGCCTCTCTAACACGAGTTCTGCGGGCTGAGGCCTGCAATGGCCAGCTGGAACAGGCGGTTCGCGCGGGTGGCGGGGTCGGGGTGGTGCTCTGTTGCGAGGGCGATGCCGACGATCAGTGCGATCAGGTCGGCGACGGTGATGCCTTCCGCCACCGCGCCGTCCTGCGCGGCGCGGCGCAGCAGGGGGTTTCCCGCCTCTTCCAGCATCGCCGAGCAGGTGTTCTCGTGTACGGAGTCGAGTTCGGCCCCGTCGTGAACCAGTGCCGGCGCCAGTCCCCGGGCCGCGACGCAGTAGGCGACGACGTCGCTGAGCCATTCCAGGAGCGCATCGCGGCTGTTGCCCTTGCCTGCCAGTTCGCGGGCGCGGTCGCTCAGGGCCTCGATCCGTTGGTGGGAGACCGCCTCCAGCAGTGCCCGGCGGGTCGGGAAGTGGCGCCGTACGGTCGCCGAGCCGACCCCCGCGATGCGGGAGATCTGTTCCAGGGAGGCGCCGGCGCCGTGCGCGGCGACCTCCTCCTCGGCCACGGCGAGGATGCGCGCGTAGTTGCGCCGGGCGTCCGCGCGTTGGCGGTCGGGCATGGCGTCGTCTCCAAGGTTGCTAAGTGGCGGGCCCCGCCGTATCGTACCGCAAAGAAAACGGCGGGCCTCGCCGTTTATGAGTCCGAAGGGGAACCATGTCCACCGATTCCGCGCCTGTCCTGGTCACCGGCGCCACCGGCAAGCAGGGCGGGGCCACCGCACGTGTCCTGCGCGCGGCCGGCATTCCTGTCCGCGCCCTCGTGCGCGATCCGGCCGCCGCCCGGGCCAAGGCCGTCGAGGCGCTCGGAGCCGAACTCGTCACCGGCGATCTTCACGACCGCGATTCGGTGGTCCGGGCCGCCGAGGGCGTGCGCGCCGTCTTCTCCGTGCAGATAGCCGCCCTGACCACCGAAGGCTTCGATTTCGACGGAGAGGTAGCCCAGGCCGTCAACCTCATCGAGGGCGCGAAGAGCGCGGGAGTGCCGCAGTTCGTGCACACCTCCACCAGCGGTGCCGGCCAGCACACCGAGACACCCGGCTGGATCCCAGGCCGCTGGGGCTCGCTGGACGACAGCCTGGGAGCCAAGAGCACGATCCAGGACCGGGTACGCGCGGCCGGCTTCTCCCACTGGACGATCCTCAAGCCGGCCTTCTTCATGGAGAACTTCCTGCCCTCCATGGCGTTTCTGTTCCCCCGCGGCATCGAGGGCGGGCTGGTGAGCGTCGTCAAGCCCGAGACGCGGCTGTCCCTCGTCGCGGTGGACGACATCGGCACCGCGGCCGCCGCGGCCATGGCCACACCCGAGCGGTTCGACGGGCTGCAGCTGGAGCTGGCGAGCGACTATCTGTCCATGACGGGGATAGCCGAGGTCCTCTCTCGAGCGTTGGGCACACACCTGTCCGCGCCGAACATGACCGAGGAAGAGGCGCTCGCCGCCGGAATGCCGGCGATGGGCATTTCGCACGAGTGGATGAACGTGGCCGGTCAGCCAGCACGCCCGCAATACGCCAAGGACCTTGGCCTCCCGCTAACCAGCTTCGAGGAGTGGGCGCGGCAGCACGTGCGGCCCACGCTCCCCTGACGCGCGTCCGGGCGGCGGCGAGGTAGAGGCTGGTGCCGGTCCAGCCGTGGTGGTAGGCGACGCGGCCGTCGTCGGCGAGGATCCAGGCCAGGCCGCGCTGCCAGGACCTGACCCCCGCAGAGCGCGATGACCAGCGACAACGGTCGTTGCCCCGGCCCACGGAGCGGGTATCGACCGTGGACACCACCGTCGATACCAGGGGCGATACAGCCATGAAACAGTCCGCGCCGATCAGCGGAGAAGACGTCGATCAGGAGCAGCAGAACATCCGGTACGAGCTCGCGATCCTTGCCTTTCGTCTGCTCGATGCCGAGAAGGCGGCTGCCGGAGTTGAACCCTGGGTGAACAGCCCTGACGCATACGGAGAGCTCCTTGGCTGCTGGCAAACGGAGAACGGCACACTGGGGCGCCTGATCGTGCTGCGTGGCTTCGCCGACGACGCGGAGCTACTGCGGGAGCGGATGCGAGCGCGTGCCAGTGACCGGCCGTTCGGCGCCGGTGATCATCTGACCGATCTGACGACGCAGAGTTTCGTTCCGTTCCCGTTCGTCCCGCCGGTGCGAACGGGCCCGTTCGGGCCGGCGTACGAGATCCGCGACTATCACCTTCGGCCTGGCGGCCTTCCCGCGACGATGGCGGGCTGGCGAAAGGCCTTGCCGGCAAGGCACCGCATCGATCCGTTGACGGTGGTGATGTACGCACTGGACGGTCCCGATCGTATTCTCCAGATCTGGCCGTTTCACAGCCTTGACGAGCGGGTCGCCATCCGCAGAGATCTGTATGCGTCGGGGCAGTGGCCACCGCCGGGCGGGCCCGAGCAGATCCTCGAAGCCACCTCGGTGATCGCCTGGCCGACGCAGTTCTCTCCGCTCACCTAAGGACACCGGTCGCTGAACCGGCACTGAGCACTTGAGCCGGTTATGCCGCCGTCCAGCGGCTCACAACCGGCATTGTGAACGCAACCCGGGGCCGACCGGGGAACCGGCGCGTTCGCCGGTGTTCCCCGCCGGGCTGCCCGCGGCCGGACCGCGGCGAGCGTTGTGTACATGGCCCAGTACTCCGGTGCGTGCCAGCTCCGACCGCCGTTCACCCCAAGATCATCCCAATGTGGGGTTTGGGCTTATGTGGGCTGACCCCCTCCTTGACTCGAGGCGGCTCACCTGAGATTCGAGCTTGGATCGAGGCCGGTCAGGCTGGCGGTGGAGGTCCACAGGCGCGCCGCGAGTACGGTGTCGGCCAGCTGGCCTTGGATGGGTTCGAGGGTGGGCAGGCCGCGGATCCCGAATATCCGAGGTCCCCAGAGCTGGCCGCCGCGCACGGACGGGTCGAGGACGGCCCGGACGGCGGGCCAGGCGGCGGCCTCCTTGCTCTGCAAGAGGAGGCCGGCCAACAGGCCGCGCAGTCGTACGCCGGTGGTTCGGAGGTGGACTGGCGGGCGTGAGGGGGTGAGGGAGTCGAGTGCGCCGCCGGGGTGGGTGATCACGCTCAGCGTCGTGCTGCCGGCGGCGCGCAGGCGGCGGTCGAGTTCGAAGCCGAAGAGCATCTGCGCGAGTTTTGATCGTACGTAGGTGCGTTTCGGCCGGTAGTCGCGTGCGCTCTGGAGATCGTCAAGGTCCAGAGTCTCGGACTTCGCCGTGAAGCTGCCGGTGGCGACGACGCGGCTCCCGGGACCCGGGGGCCCTTCACCAACGATCTCCCGCCCGAACTTCGGCGCAAGCGCGACCTGATCGTCAGCACGCCCGCCCTGCGGGAATACTCACGCAAGCTGTGGATAGCCAGCGAGGGGGCACTGGCCGAGGCGGTCGCCGCCGAGAGCGGCCGCGACCCCTCCGACATGACCGTCCGCGCTCTCGCCCGCTATGTCCTGGAGATCCCCGAGCTCGCGGGCACGGAACCCGACCCCCTGGCCGCGCTGAACGCCATCTTCGACCTTCTCGCATCCGGCTGGCCCGAGTCGCCCAAAGAAGCCTGACCAAGCCCCCGCCTGGCCGACTCGCCCGCCGCGCTGAAGCCGGTGATGCCGTCGACAGTGCCATGGGCACACCGCAGCAGAGCGACGGCGTATGCCGTGTTCATCCGGCACGCTCGCAGACCGAGACCAGGTCGGCGAGCGGCCGGATTCGGCACGGTCAGGCGGCGCCGCCCCAGACCGAGGCCAGGTCGGCGAGCGGCGGGATTCGGCGCGGTCAGGCGGCGCCGCCCCAGACCGAGGCCAGGTCGGCGAGGAGGGGGACCAGTTCGGTGTCGTCGGCGGTGGCGAGCGCCGACCTGGCCACCTCCGCGCCCCGCCGGTAGCTCTCCGCCTGCTCCTGCGCCCAGGCAGGGGTACGGCCGAGCGCCCCGGCCAGCAGGCCGGCGATGTGCGGGGCGGCGTCGGCGCCGCTGTCGCGCGTCTCCAGCCCGGCCCGGCTCCGGCGGCGCAGCACGTCCTCGACGGTCATCGCCGCCTCGTACCGTGCCGCGTAGATCACCTCGGCGCGCAGCAGCGACGGCGCGCCGGGCACGGGTTCGAGCAGGGCGGGGTCCCGGCGGCCCATGGAGAGCAGCGTCGGGTAGTCGGAGCCGTAGCGGCTCGCCAGCCGTTCCACCGCGGCGACGTCCACGCCCGCGGCGGCGGCGGCCGAGTCGCGCCTGGCCCAGGACTGGGCGAATCCGGCGGCTCCCACCAGCCCGAGGTGGCCGGTCGGGGACGCCTTGACGCCGAGTCCGCGCGTCGCGGCGTCGACCGCGTCACGGGCCATGATCCGGTAGGTGGTCAGCTTGCCGCCGACGATGACCACGCACCCGGGCGCGACCTCCTTGACGACGTGCTCCCGGCTGATCGACTGCGTCTGGTCGCGGGTGGGCTGGTCCACGAGCGGGCGCAGGCCGGCGTAGACGCCGAGCACGTCGTCGGGGGTCAGCGGCTCGCGCAGCCACCGGTTGGCCTCGTCCAGCAGGTAGCGGACGTCGCCGCCGGTCGGCAGCACCGGACCGGGACCGATCTCCCACGGCGTGTCGGTCGTGCCGAGCAGCACCACGTCGCCGGTCGGGATGACGAACAGCACCGACCTGGGGGTCCGGGCGATCAGGGCGCTGGTCATGGGCAGCCGCTCGCGGGGGATGACCAGGTGGACGCCCTTGGAGGCGCGCACGCGGACCCGCTGGTCGCCGAGCATCTCCTGGGTCAGCCCCGACCACGGCCCGGTCGCCAGCACCACCCGGCGGGCGCGGACCGTGAACCGCTCGCCGCTGAGCAGGTCCTCGCAGGTGGCCACGGTGTGGTCCATCCTGGAGGCGAGTGCGATGACCCGGACCCGGGTGAGCACCGTGGCGCCCTCCCGCGCCGCCGTACGGGCCAGGGCGACGACCAGGCGGGCGTCGTCCACGTGCCCGTCGTCGTAGGCCAGGGCGCCCACGGCCGCGTCCCTGCGCAGGTGCGGGACCTCCTTCAGCAGGGCGCGGCGGGACAGGTGGCGGTGCCGGCGGAAGCCGTGGCGGTCGCCGATCCCGGCCAGCGCGTCGTAGAGCGTCAGCCCGGCGCCGACGTAGCCGCGCTCCCACACCCGGTGGGTCAGCGGGTAGAGGAATGACAGCCTGCTCACCAGGTGCGGAGCCAGCTCGCCGAGCAGTCCCCGCTCGTGCAGGGCCTCACGGACCAGGTTGAACTCCATCTGCTCCAGGTAGCGGACGCCGCCGTGGAGCAGCCTGCTGGAGTTGCTGGAGGTACCCGAGGCCAGGTCGCCGGACTCCAGCAGCGCCACGGTCAGCCCGCGCGCCGCCGCGTCGAGGGCCGCTCCGGCGCCCGTCGCGCCGCCGCCGACCACCAGCAGGTCCACCGTCGAGGAGGTGAGCCCGGTCAGGTCGTCGTCGCGGCGCAGCGGGTCGAGGCCGGCTCCGGCGCCGAACGGCAGCCCGGCCGCGGTGGGTTCCATCGTCTCGTGTGTCATTTTTTCGCCCTTTCACCCGACCAGCTCTTCGCTGATCTTGTGCAGCCGGCCGTCGAGGAAGAGGCCGTTCTCCACGCTGCCGGTGCCGTCGGTCCACCTGCTGCCGACTCGGACGCCGACCTCGCGGCCGTCGTGCCGGGGCGCAGGCGCCATGCCGTACGCCCCGGAAACGGGGTGGTCAGCGGTTCTTGTCGAGGCCGGCGCGGCGGAGGGCTTCGGCCATGGCGCTGTTGGCCGGCGGGGTGCCGCCCTGACGTTGCTGGCCGCCGCCGCGACGGCCGTCCTTGCCGCCGCCCTTGGGGCGTCCCTGGCCGCCGCCCTGGTTGCCGCCCTGGCCACCCCCCTGACCGCTGCCCTGGTTGCCGCGTCTGGGGTCGGCGGCCGGGTCGCGGCGGGTGGGCTCGTCGTCGAGGCGGAGGGTGAGGGAGATGCGTTTGCGCGGGATGTCGATCTCCAGCACCTTCACCCGGACCACATCGCCAGGCTTGACCACTTCGCGGGGATCCTTCACGAAATTTCTGGACATGGCGGAGACGTGGACCAGCCCGTCCTGATGCACGCCCACATCGACGAACGCGCCGAACGCGGCGACGTTGGTCACCACGCCTTCGAGCAGCATGCCGGGATTGAGGTCGGAGAGCTTCTCCACGCCGTCGGCGAAGGTGGCGGTCTTGAAGGCGGGCCGGGGATCGCGTCCCGGCTTCTCCAACTCCTTGAGGATGTCGGTGACCGTCGGGAGACCGAAGGTGTCGTCGACGAACTCCTGCGGCTTGAGCGTACGGAGCACCGTGCCGTTGCCGATCAGCGTGCCGAGGTCGGCGCTGGTCGCCTTGAGGATGCGCCGGACGACGGGGTACGCCTCGGGGTGGACGCTGGAGGAGTCGAGCGGGTCGTCGCCGCCGGGGATGCGCAGGAAGCCCGCGCACTGCTCGAACGCCTTCGGCCCGAGCCTGGCCACCTGCTTCAACGCCGTCCGTGAGCGGAAGGGGCCGTTGCTGTCGCGGTGCAGCACGATGTTCTCCGCCAGCCCGGACCCGATCCCGGAGACGCGGGTGAGCAGCGGCGCGGACGCGGTGTTGACGTCGACGCCGACCGCGTTCACACAGTCTTCGACCACCGCGTCGAGCGAGCGGGACAGCTTCAGCTCCGACAGGTCGTGCTGGTACTGGCCGACCCCGATCGACTTGGGGTCGATCTTGACGAGCTCGGCCAGCGGGTCCTGCAGGCGCCGGGCGATCGAGACCGCGCCGCGCAACGACACGTCCAGCTCGGGCAGCTCCTGACTCGCGTACGCCGAGGCGGAGTAGACCGACGCCCCGGCCTCGGACACCACGATCTTGGTGACTCCGGGGACCAGCTTCACCAGCTCGCCGGCGAGCTTGTCCGTCTCCCGCGACGCCGTGCCGTTGCCGATCGCGACCAGTTCGACGCCGTGGGTGGTGGCGAGCCTGCCGAGGGTGGCGAGCGACTCATCCCATCGCTGCTGCGGAACGTGCGGGTGGATGGTCGCGGTCTCCACGACCTTGCCCGTCGCGTCGACGACCGCGACCTTCACGCCGGTCCGGAAGCCGGGGTCGAGCCCCATGGTCGCCCGGGTGCCGGCCGGCGCCGCGAGCAGCAGGTCGCGCAGGTTGGCGGCGAAGACGCGCACCGCCTCCTCCTCGGCCGCCTGCCACAGGCGCATCCGCAGGTCGATCCCGAGATGGACCAGGATGCGGGTGCGCCACGCCCAGCGCACGGTGTCCGTCAGCCACTTGTCGGCCGGCCGGCCGTGGTCGGCGATCCCGAAGCGCTTGGCGATGCGCGCCTCGTAGCCGCCCTCCGCGTCGTCCTCAGGCTCCAGCGCGAGCGTGAGGATCTCCTCCTTCTCGCCCCTGAACATCGCCAGGATGCGGTGCGAGGGCAGCTTGGTGAACGGCTCGGCGAACGCGAAGTAGTCGGAGAACTTGGCGCCGTCCTCCTCCTTGCCCTCGCGCACGGCCGACTTCACGCTGCCCCGCGACCACATCCGCTCCCTGAGCGTGCCGATGAGGTCGGCGTCCTCGCCGAACCGCTCGACCAGGATCGACCGCGCGCCGTCGAGCGCCGCCGCCGCGTCGGCGACCCCTTCGGTGACGAAGCCGGCCGCCTCGCTCGCCGGATCGAGACCCGGGTCGGCGAGCAGCCGGTCGGCCAGCGGTTCCAGCCCAGCCTCCCGGGCGATCTGCGCCTTGGTCCGCCGCTTCGGCTTGAACGGCAGATAGATGTCCTCCAGGCGGGCCTTGGAGTCGGCCGCCATGATCTGGGCTTCGAGCGCGTCGTCGAGCTTGCCCTGCGACCGGATCGACTCCAGGATCGCGGCCCGCCGTTCCTCCAGCTCGCGCAGGTAGCGCAGCCGTTCTTCGAGCGTGCGCAACTGGGCGTCGTCGAGCGTGCCCGTCGCCTCCTTGCGATACCGGGCGATGAACGGCACGGTCGCGCCGCCGTCGAGCAGGTCGACCGCCGCCTGCACCTGCCGCTCGCGTACGCCGAGCTCCTCGGCGATCCGCTGATGTATAGAGGTCGTCACGATCCTCCGCCTTCCCCCTTGGTCCCGCGGAGAATTGTGCCGCGCTCCGCCGTACTTGTCGCCTCGTGGCCGGTCACGTAACAGTCCTTCAGAGGCGGAAGCCCAGGTCCGGGGTGATGTCGGCGACGTCCATCTGGGCCTTCTGGAGCCGGCCGCTGTAGTCCCAGTTCATGGATTGCCAGCGGGTGAACTGGTCGAGGACCCACATGCCCGACTGGCGGCTGCCGTTGCCCGACTTGCCGTTGCCGCCGAAGGGCAGGTGGGCCTCGGCGCCGGAGGTGGAGTTGTTGACGCTGACCATGCCCGCGCCGATGCCCGCCCGGAAGCGGAAGGCGGCCTTGGGGTCGGTGGTGTAGATGGAGGAGGACAGGCCGTAGCCGGGGAGGTTGGCCAGGGTGATCGCCTCGTCGAGGGTGTCGTAGGACGTGACGCCGACGATCGGGCCGAAGGTCTCCTCCTTGAACAGCCGGTCGTCCGGGCGCAGGCCGTCGACGATCACCGGGTGGTAGTAGAGCCCGCCCTCGCCGGTGAAGTCACCGCGCCGGTTCTCCGGGGTGATCCGCCCGGCCGGGCCCGACACGACCGTGTGGTGCGGCTCGATCCAGGTGAGGTACTCCTCGTAACGGCCGGCGAACTTGTGGTCGAGCAGCGGCCCGAGCACCACGTCGCCCGCCGGGTCGCCGAGCGGCGCGGCCGCGACCGCCCGCGCGAAGCGGTCGACGAACTCCTGATGGATCGAGGAGTGCGCGATGACGGTGCCGAGCGAGGTGCAGCGCTGGCCCGCCGTGCCGAAGCCGGCGAACAGCGCGCCCTCCACGGCGAGCTCCAGGTCGGCGTCGGGAGCGACCACCATCGGGTTCTTGCCGCCCAGCTCCAGGCAGGGCGACTGCAGGTGCCTGCCGCACAGCTCGCCGATCGAACGGCCGGCTGCGGTGGAGCCGGTGAAGCCGACCTTGTGCACGGTGCCCTCGTCGAGGGCGGCCGACAGCCCGTCGTAGGTCGTCTGGCCGTCGGCGAAGACGATGTTCAGCACGCCGTCGGGCAGCCCGGCGGCGGTGAACAGCCGGTAGAGCGCGTGGGCCGAGGCCGCGGCGTATTCGGCGGGCTTCCACACCACGGCGTTGCCGCACAGCAGGGCGGGCACGAGATACCACGACGGGACGGCGACCGGGAAGTTGCCCGCGGTGATCACCGCGGCCACGCCGACCGGCACCCTGAAGGTGAACAGGTTCTTGTCCGGCATCTCCGACGGCACGGTCTGGCCGTACAGCCGCCTGCCCTCGCCGAGGAAGAAGTCGCAGGTGTCGACGATCTCCCTCACCTCGCCCAGCGCCTCGGCGTACGGCTTGCCGATCTCCCGGGTGACCAGCGCGGCCAGGGTCTCCGCGTTGGCCTCCACCAGCCGCCCGATCGAGGCGATCACCCGCCCGCGCACCGGCGGGGGGACCGCCGCCCACTCCCGCTGCGCCTCGCGTGCCGTCCGGCAGGCGGACGCGAACGTGGCGGCGTCGGCCAGCCCCACGCCGGCGACCACCTCACCGGTGCGCGCCGGGTTGATCGATTCGTACGGCGTGCCGGGGTCCGGCACGTCCTTGCCGCCGATGGCGGAGACGATCTGTCGGGTCACCGTTGACCTCCTCGTGGTTCCTGCCCCAAGCAAATCACCTCCCTCCGACAACGGCGAAAAACGCCTAACCCCTATTTCCTACTTGTTTTGTTGACTTTAGACGCGCCTCCGACTTACGTTGGCACCGTGACGACCACCGCTCTGATCATCCGCGCCCACGTGGATTACTGCCGCGTGGCCAGTGCGCTGTGTCCCTCCTTCCGCCCCTAGGCCAATCCCTTCCGGAAGGACGAAATCCAATGTCAACCCTTTCCCTCGCGCCCGTCTCGGGCCGGATAGGCGCCCAGATCTCCGGCGTACGGCTCGGCGGCGACCTCCCCGCCGACACGGTCGCGGAGATCCGAGCCGCGCTGCTCCGCCACAAAGTGATCTTCTTCCGCGGCCAGGGTCATCTCGACGAGCAGAGCCAGGTGGCCTTCGCCCAGCTGCTCGGCGAGTTGACCACCGCGCACCCGACCGTGCCCGCGCTCGACGGCAACGCGCACATCCTGGACCTCGACTACGGCCACGGTCAGAAGGTCGATCGATGGCACACCGACGTGACCTTCGTCGACCGGCCGCCGCTGGCCTCGGTGCTGCGGGCGATCGTCGTGCCGCCCGCGGGCGGCGACACGTTGTGGGCCAACACGGTGACCGCCTACGAACAGCTCCCGGCCGAGTTGCGCGACCTGCTGGACCGGCTGCGGGCCGTGCACACCAACCAGTACGACTACGCCCGGGTCGCCACCTCCGTGAATCCCGAGCGGTCCCGCCGATACGCCGAGACCTTCTCCTCGATCGCCTTCGAGACCGAGCACCCCGTCGTCAGGGTGCACCCCGAGACTGGCGAGCGGTCGATCCTGCTGGGCGACTTCGCCAAGCGGCTGGCGGGACTGTCCACCGAGGTCTCCGCCTCGATCATCAAGCTGGTGCAGGAACAGGTCACCCAGGTGGAGAACACCGTCCGCTGGCGCTGGGCGTCCGGCGACGTGGCGATCTGGGACAACCGGGCCACCCAGCACCGGGTCGTGCACGACTTCGGCGACCAGCCGCGGCGGCTGCACCGGGTGACCATCGCCGGTGACCTTCCCGTCGGCGTCGACGGCCGTCCCAGCACGGCGCTGGCGGGTGATGCCGCCGCCTACTCGCCGATCGCCGCCTGACCGCACGCGTAAGAGCCCGGCCGCCCCCTCGCGGCCGGGCTCTTCGCTGCCGGGGTCAGGTCCGCCAGGTGGAGAAGCGGCGTTCGACGGTGAGCAGGAGCAGGTTGAACAGCAGGCCGAGCACGGAGATCGTGATGATCCCGGCGTACATGTCGGTGATCCGGAAACTGGACTGGGAGTCCTGGATCAGGTAGCCGAGACCGGCCTTGGCGCCGACCATCTCGGCGAACAGCAGGACGAGGATGGAGTACGCGCCCGCCAGCCGTACGCCGGTGAAGATGGTGGGCACCGCCGCCGGCAGGATCACCTTCTGGAACAGCCTGATCGGGCCGAGTCCCATGGACCTGGCCGACTTGATCAGCAGCGGCTCGACGGTCTTCACACCGCTGACCGTGTTGAGCAGGATCGGCCAGGAGCACGCGTAGAGCACGAAGGTGATCTTCGACGTCTCGCCCAGGCCGAGAACCAGGATGAAGACCGGCAGCAGGGCCACCGCCGAGGTGTTGCGGAACAGTTCGAGCAGCGGCATCAGGAGGTCGGCCACCGGTGTGTACCAGCCGATGAGCAGGCCGAGCGGGATCGCCAGCACGATGGCCAGGCCGAATCCGGCCAGCGAACGGGTCAGGGACGCCTGGAAGTGCTCCAGGAGCTGTCCGCTGAGCAACAGGTCGTACCAGGCGGCGAGGTTCTCCGACAGCGGCGGCACGAACACCGGGTCGAACACCTCCAGCCTGGGCAGAACCTCCCAGAGCGCCAGCAGCAGCACGATCGCCGCCGACTTACGGATCGCCTTCGACGCCACCCGCACGACCTCCGGCCGAGCGCGGCGCGTCTGCCCGATGCCGGCGGGTTCGCGCCACACGGTGTCTCGCGGGCCCGCCGCCCGCCGCGTTCCGGTCTGGACGTCAGCCACGGGGGACCGCCACCTTTCGCTCCTGCACCACGGCCGCCGCGACCTCGTCCCGCAACAGGGTCCAGATGTGGTGCCGGTACTCGCCGAACCGGGGGTCGGCCCGCAGATCTCCCTCGCGCGAGTCGAAGGAGACGTCGACCACCTCCTTGATCCGGCCCGGCCGCGAGGTCATCACGGCGACCCGCTGACCCAGGTAGACGGCCTCGTCGATGCCGTGCGTGATGAAGATGACCGTCTTGCCGGTCTTCCCCCAGATGCCCAGCAACTCCTCCTGGAGCGATTCGCGGGTCTGCGCGTCGAGCGCGGCGAACGGCTCGTCCATCAGCAGCACGTCCGGGTCGAAGGCCAGACTGCGGGCGATCGCCACCCGCTGCCGCATGCCGCCGGACAACTCGTGCGGATACCGCTCCTCGAACCCGGTCAGCCCGACCAGGCCGAGATACTCCCGCGCCCGTCCCTCCCGCTCCCGCCTCGGCACGCCTTTCGCCTCCAGCCCGAACACGACGTTGGCCAGGGCCGTACGCCAGGGGAAGAGCGCGTACTGCTGGAAGACGATCCCCCGATCGAGCCCCGGGCCGGTGATCGGCGTCCCGTCGATGGTGATCTCACCGGCGGTCGGGCCGGTGAGCCCGGCGACCAGGTCGAGCAGGGTGGACTTGCCGCAGCCGCTGGGGCCCACCAGGGTGAGGAACTCGCCCTCGCGGACGTCCAGGGAGACGCCGCGCAACGCGGTGAACGCCCCGCCGGTGTCCCTGACCTCGAAGTCCTTGGTCACGTTCCGGATGTCGATCTTCGTCAGGGTGGCGGTCTCGCTGAGCGTGGCGGTCATGATCCACTCCCGTAGGGGTTGAACGCGTTGCTGTAGAGGTCGGACGCCTTGACCTGGCCGGGCTTGATCTCGCCTTCCCGCTGCAGCCAGTCGATCCAGGTCTGGAACTCCTTGCCGGCGATCACCCCGCCCTTGCCCGCGATGCCGGTGCTCTTCCAGAAGGCCACCGTGGCGGCGCTCTCGTTGCGTCCGCGCTTGGCGATGATCTGCTCGAACCTCGCGATGACCTCCTTCTGGGAATGGGTCTGCGCCCAGTGGACGGCCTTGGCGAACCCGGTCACGAAGGTCCTGGTCGTGTTCGGGTTCTCGGCGATGAAGTCCTCGCGCAGGACGACGGCCCCCGCGGTGAACGGCCCGAACAGCTCGACGTCGGTGAACAGCGGCCGCACCCCGCCACGTTCCAGCGCCTTCTCCTTGAGGACGCCGCCCAGGGTGCCGACGTCGAGCTGTCCCTGGCGGAGGGTCTGCTCGGTGTTGACGGGAGGCACCACGACCAGCTCGACCTGCTTGACCTCCGCGGCGGTCAGGCCCCCTCTCCGGAGATACTCCTTGATGACGGCCTCGTGGTGCGCGCCGAGGGTGTTGACCCCGATCTTCTTGCCGATGAGGTCACGGGCGGTCCTGATCGGGCTGTCATCGGTCACGTAGTAGCCGCTGAAGCTCTTCTCGTCGGAGCCGTAGTAGCCGATCACCGCCTTGATCGGCGCTCTGGCCGCCTTCAGCTTGATGATCGCGCCGTTGAACGCGCCGCCGAAGTCGGTCTGGCCCGTCGCGGCCGACTGGATGTCCTGCGGCCCGGAGGTCGTGTTGCCGACCCACTTCAGCTTGAGGTTCCCCAGATAGCCGAGGTCCTCGGCCAGCTCGGGGAAGGACACGGCGCCGGCGCTGCCCTGGTAGCGCAGCTCGGTCACCTCTGACTCGCCTGGTTTCGCCGAGCCCTCGGCCGAACCGCAGGCGGCCAGCGTGGTCACCAGCAGCACGGACGACAGGGCGTTTCTGATTCTGATCACGGGAGATCCTCGGGAGGAGTGGGGCATGCTCGCGGGACATGCCGGAGGAGGGAGACGCCGGGGGGACGTGGACGACGTCGGCCACGCGGGGAACGCGACGGGCGGATGCGGCTCGCTCGCGAACCGCGACGCACCCGGGAGGGCTATCGGTCCGTGATCAACGACACTGCGCGCTGGCGACGTGGCCGAAATCCACGTGCGGGCGCCGGGTCAGGTAAAGGCCCACGCTCATAGCTGGGAATCTACGTACAGGCCGACCCTAAGTCAATATTTCCTACTGGTTTTACATGAAATACACTAGGGCCGCACGTCCTCGGTGGTGAAGTCGGCGAAATCGAAGCCGGGGGAGACCACACAGCTCACCAGGACCTCCTGGTCACCCGCCGGCCTGGCCGCCTGCCAGACGCCCGCGGGCACCACCGCCTGCACGACCTGACCCCGCTCCAGGTCCGGGCCCAGGCAGACCTCCTCCTCGCCGACGACCAGGGTCAACGGCCCGCCCCGGTGCCAGAACCAGACCTCGTCGGAGCGTACGGCGTGCCGGACCGACTCCTCGCCGGGCATCAGCAGGAAGTGGATCCCGGTGGCCGACGCCCGCGCCCCGCCGTACCCGGGCGGCTCGAAGGTCACCCCGGTGCGCCAGGTCTCCCGGTACCACCCGCCTTCGGGGTGCGGCAGCAGGTCGAGCGCCTCGGCCGTCGCGGGCCGCTCCTCGATCGCCACGAACGCCCCCGTCACGTCACGCCGCAGGAACCGGACCCGCCCAGCGTCGACCGCGACCACCGGCTCGGGCCCGGGGAAGGCCTCGCCCGCGACGCGCAGCGCGTCCGTCTCACCGTCGACCTCGATCGGCGTCCCATCGGGATAGATCTTGACCAGCACCCCCCGATGCTACCGAAAACATTGGTGCGGAACGGGTCGAGAACGATCATTCAGACGGTGCTGTTTCTGTCGGTGAACGCCGCTAATGTGCGCTGCGTGATCGAACGTTGGAGCCGTGATCAGGTGTTGGAGCTCGCGCCCGACGCGTCCTCGCGCAAGGCGGCGCAGGGGGTCGCGTCGCCGGCCAAGTGGTCGGAGGCCGGAGTGGCGCCCGGCGTCGTGTGGGGCGCGTGCAAGGGCAGCGGCGCGAATCCGTACCGGGCGTGCGTCGACCTCTCCGAGCCCGCGTACAAGTGCGGCTGCCCCAGCCGGAAGTTTCCCTGCAAGCACGCGCTCGGCTTGCTCCTGCTGTGGTCGGCCGACGGAGTCCCCGCCGCCGAGACGCAGCCGCAGTGGGTGGCCGAGTGGCTGGCCCAGCGCCGCGCCCGCGCCGCCCCCGCCACGACCGGACGGGCGGCACGCCCCGCCACGACCGGACGGGCGGCACGCCCCGGCGACGATCCGGCCGCGGCGGACGACGACAAGAGCGGTACGGCGGAGCAGTCGGGCGCGGCGGAGCGTGCCGGCGCGGAGGCGGCGCGGCGGGCGGCCCAGCGCGACCAGCGGGTCACCGCCGGACTCGCCGAGCTGGAGCGCTGGCTGACAGACCAGATCAGGCAGGGCCTGGCCGGCACCCGGCAGGCGGGCTTCGGCCACTGGGACGACCTGGCCAGGCGACTGGTCGACGCCCAGGCTCCCGGCGTGGCCGGCGTGGTGTCGCGGCTGGCCCCGATCCTCGCGGAGGAGGAGTGGCCGGGCCGGATCCTGGAGGAGTACGCGATGCTGCACCTACTGGCCGTGGGGCATCGGCGGGGGGTGCCGGGAGCGCTGGGCGAGACCGTCAGATCGCGGATCGGGTTCCCGGTCACCCGTGAGGAGGTGCTGGCCGGCGAGGCGGTCAGGGACGACTGGTACGTGCTCGGCCGGCGCGACCAGGAGCAGGATCGGTTGATCGCCCGGCGGGTCTGGCTGCGCGGGCGGGCCACCGGCCGTGCCGCGCTGGTGCTGTCGTTCGCGCCGATCGGTCAGGCGCTCGACGCGTCGCTGGTCACCGGCACCTGCCTCGACGCCGAACTGGCCTTCTACCCGGGCGCGGCCCCGCTCCGCGCCCAGATCGCCGCCCGGCACGACCTGCGCGTCGATCGCAGGCCGCGCGGCACCACGGTCGCCGCCGCGCTCGACGAGGTCGCCGCCGCGCTGACCGGCGACCCCTGGATCGAATCCTGGCCGGTCGTCCTCGCCGGCGTGGTCCCCGTCCCCGGGCCCGGCCCCACCTGGCTCCTCGGCGTCCCACCCGACGGCGCACCGGCGGAAACGGCCGGCGGCTCCGCTCGCGAGCCGGTCCCGGGGCCTGACGGGGGAACGGGCGCATCCTCGTCGGCCGCCGTCCCGGAGGGTGACGACGACGTGCACCAGGAGCCGCCCGGCGGCCGTCCGCCGCTGGAGACCGCCGCGGCGACGGACGACGGCTCGCTCCGGGTGCCGGCGGGCGTTGCCGGGTGGCCGCTCGATCCCGCCGTGGGGACGCCGTGGCGGCTGGTGGCCGCGTCGGGGGGACGGCCGGTGACCGTGGCCGCCGAATGGAGCCCGCGAGGGCTCGTGCCGTTGTCGACCTGGGACGAGGAGGGGCGGGTGGTGGTGCTGTGAGCGACCACCGGGACGACGTGGTGATGGACGACACGTGGCAGGAGCTGGTCTCCGCCGCCCTGGTGGGCACCGACCGCCGCCCCCTCGCCACGGCGGGGGAGTTGCTGGAGCGGGCGGCGGTGCAGGCCGTACGGCGGCGGGCGGGGCAGCGGCTCAGCAGGGGCGAGCCGTTGCCCGCCGCGCCGCCGGAAGAGCGGCCGGTGGTGTCGCGGGCGGCGGGCGATCGGCTGGCGCGGATCTGTGACGGCGAACATCCGCGGCTCCTGCCCGAGTGGCTCGCCGCGGCCGCCACGCGTGGGCTGCGGGTGCCCCCGCACCTGCTCCCCGAGCTCCTCGACCATGCCGCGCGTGACCGTTCGATCCGGGGGCACGTCGGAGCCCTGGCCGGTCAGCGAGGCAGATGGCTCGCGGGGCTCGGCAACGAGAAGTGGGCCTACCTCCTCCAGGAGCCCACGGGTGACGGCGAGACGTGGCAGCTCGGCGGCTCGGGTGACCGCCGCGCGCTCCTGACCGCACTGCGGGCGAGCGACCCGGACGCGGCGCGGGAGCTGCTGGAGCGCACCTGGGGTCAGGAGACCCCGGACGACCGGGCGGCGTTCCTCGCGGCGTTCGGTGCTGGATTGTCCATGGCCGACGAGCCGTTCCTGGAGGCCGCGCTCGACGACGCCCGCCGTGAGGTACGGCAGTGCGCGGCCGACCTGCTGACGAGGTTGCCGGAGTCGCGGCTGGTGGCGCGGATGACCGAACGCGGCGGGCGTTGCCTGCGGCTTGCCCAGGACAAGATCGTTGTCGAGCCGCCGCGCGAGTGCGACACCCTCATGCAACGCGACGGCATCCGGCCGAACCCGCCCCGAGGCACCGGTGCGAAGAGCTGGTGGTTGCAGCAGGTGGTGGCCAGGACGCCGCTGACGCTGTGGACCGGCGGGTTCGGCGCGCCCCCCGAGCGGATCGTCGGCATGAAGATCGTCGACTGGCAGCGGGAGGTCCGGGCCGGTTGGGTGCGCGCCGCCGTACTGCAGGGCGACCCGGCGTGGGCGCGCGCGCTCTTCGCCTGGGATCCGCTCGCCGAACTGCTGGCCGCGCTCCCGCCGGCCGAGCAGGAGGAGATGGCCGTCGACTTCGTCAGGAGCCATCCCGTCGACGGACAAATGATCATGGTGCTCGGCGGCGCGACCGCACCATGGGGCCCCGCCCTGACCGGCGCGGTCCTGCACAAGATCCTGGAAGTCGCCGACACCCAGCCCTGGAACCTCGGCGAGCTGGTCAGGCTCGCCGGTGAGCGGGCCGACCCCGACCAGCACGAGCCCGCCGCGCGCCTCTCGCCCGAGCAGCCCGTCCAGGAGGTCGCCGCCGTCCTCCGTTTCCGTAGCGACATGCTGAAGGAGATCCTGTGACCGACGTTCTGCGGCCCCACGCAGAGGAGCAGTACGCCGAGGAGCTCGCGCTCCTGGCCAAGAACGACGACCGGCCGAGGCCGCCGGGATGGCGGCTGTCGCCCTGGGCCGTGACGGCCTACATCCTGGGCGACGGCGACCAGATCACCCCGAAGTACATCGGGCCGCGCCGGATCGTCGAGGTCGCGGTCGCCACCCTGGCCACCGACCGCGCGCTGCTGCTGCTCGGCGTGCCGGGCACGGCCAAGACCTGGTTGTCGGAGCATCTGGCCGCGGGCGTGAGCGGCGACTCCACACTCCTGGTGCAGGGTACGGCGGGCACGGCGGAGGAGGCGATCCGCTACGGGTGGAACTACGCCAGGCTCCTCGCGGAGGGACCCTCCCGGGAGGCGCTCACCCCCAGCCCGGTGATGCGCGCGATGTCGGAGGGCACGATCGCCAGGGTCGAGGAGCTGACCCGGATGCCGTCCGACGTCCAGGACGCGCTGATCACCGTGCTGTCGGAGAAGACGCTGCCGATCCCGGAGCTGAACGAGGAGGTTCAGGCGCAGCGCGGGTTCAACGTCATCGCCACCGCCAACGACCGCGACCGCGGGGTGAACGAGCTGTCCAGCGCCCTGCGCAGACGGTTCAACACGGTGGTGCTGCCGGTGCCCGCCACGGCGGAGGAGGAGGTCGACATCGTCTCCCGCCGCGTCGGCCAGCTGGGCCGGTCCCTGGACCTGCCCGACATCCCGGCCGGGCTCGACGAGATCCGCCGGGTCGTGACGGTCTTCCGCGAGCTGCGTTCCGGTGCGACGGAGGACGGCCGCACCAAGGTCAAGTCCCCGAGCGGCAGCCTGTCCACGGCCGAGGCGATCTCGGTCCTCACCGGCGGCATCGCCCTCGCGGCCCACTTCGGCGACGGCGTGCTGCGGCCCGCCGACGTCGCGGCCGGCATCCGCGGGGCCGTCGTGCAGGATCCGGTTTCCGACCGGGTGATCTGGCGGGAGTACCTGGAGACCGTGGTCCGCGAGCGCGACGGATGGCGCGATTTCTACCGCGCCTGCCGCGATGCCGACTGACCACCCCGACCGCCCGCGCTCCGTACGGCGAGCCCGCCGTCAACCAGGCCGCAGACTCAGTGAGGGAGGAAGCCGATGACGCCGGCGATCCTTGGCGTCCGGCACCACGGGCCGGGGTCGGCCCGCGCGGTGCGCGACGAACTGGAGCGGCTCAAGCCCGACGTCGTGCTCATCGAGGGCCCGCCCGAGGCCGACGCGCTGCTCGCGCTGGCCGCCGACCCGGAGATGGAGCCGCCGGTCGCGCTCCTGGCACACGTCCCCGGAGCGCCGGCCAAGGCGGCCTTCTGGCCGTTCGCCGTGTTCTCCCCCGAATGGCAGGCGATCCGTTACGCGGTGGAGAGGGGGATCCCCGTCCACTTCTTCGACCTCCCGGCCGCCGTGACCCTCGCCCTCCCAGACGAGCAGCCGCCGCTCGGGCGACCGGAGGCGCCTCCGACGGGTGCCCCCGGCGAAGAGGGAACCGACGGTCCGGCCGCCCAGCCGGATCGCGGTCCCGAAGACGAGTCGGCGGGCGGTGCCGGAGGAGAACGGGCCGACCGGCCCGAGCCAGAGCAGACGAGCGGCCCCGGAGCAGAACAGGCGCGGCCGGCGGCGGCCGGCGGATCCGAGGGGCCGACGGGTGGTTCTCCGGAAGAGCGGGCGGGCGGCTCCCCGGAAGAGCGGGCGGGGGCCGGCGGTCCGGAGCGGGCGGCGGACGCGGATGCTGCCGCGCGGGCCGATCCGATCGGCGCGCTGGCCACCGCCGCCGGATACGACGATCCGGAACGGTGGTGGGAGGACGTCGTCGAGCATCGAGGCGGGCTGACCCCGTTCGAGGTGATCGGGGAGGCGATGGCCGCCGTTCGCGAGGGGTATGTCGCCGAAGGCAGGGAGGCGTGGCGTGAGGCCCACATGCGCCGGACGCTCCGCCGTACGGTGAAGGATGGGTTCGAGCGGGTTGTGGTGGTGTGCGGTGCCTGGCATGTGCCCGCGCTGACCGCGCCCGTCACCGCGAAGGCCGACGACGCGCTGCTCAAGGGGTTGCCCCGGGTGAAGGTGGAGATCACCTGGGTGCCGTGGACGCACGGCAGGCTCGCCTCCTGGAGCGGTTACGGCGCGGGCGTGACCTCGCCGGGGTGGTACGCCCACCTGTTCGCCGCGCCCGACCGGCCCGTCGAGCGGTGGCTGACCCAGGCCGCCCGGGTGCTGCGCGACGAAGGCCTGCCCGTCTCCTCCGCGCACGTGATCGAGGCCGTACGGCTGGCGGAAGGGCTCGCGGCGCTACGCGGGCGGCCCCTCGCCGGGCTGGGCGAGGTCACCGAGGCGGCCAGGGCCGTGCTCTGCGAAGGCGACGACCTCCCGGTCGAGTTGATCCAGCGGCGGATGGTCGTCGGCGAGCGGCTCGGCCAGGTGCCCGACGCGACGCCGATGGTCCCGCTCCAGCGGCACCTGCGTGACGAGCAGCGCCGGGTCCGGCTCAAGCCGGAGGCACTCGACCGCGACCTCGATCTCGACCTGCGTAAACCGCTCGACCTGGAGCGCAGCAGGTTGTTGCACCGGCTGCGGCTGCTCGGCGTCGGCTGGGGCGAGCCGCGGGGGTCGCAGAGCAAGGGGACCTTCCGCGAATCATGGCGGCTGGCCTGGCACCCCGAGTTCGACGTGGTGCTGATCGAGGCGAGTGCCTGGGGCACCACCGTCCCCGCCGCGGCGACCGCCCGCGTCCGCGATCAGGCCAGGTCGGGCGACCAGCTCACCGGCGGCGCCGCGGGTCACGGCGGTTCGGGTCAGCCCGGTCCGGGTCGATCGGGCTCCGGTCCCGGCGCTGGTGGTCAAGGCGGTGGTGGTCAAGGCGGTGGCGGGATGCGGCAGGCGGAGGGCGGGGTGACGCTGGCCGATCTCACGGGGCTGGTGGAGAAGTGCCTGCTGGCCGAGCTGCCGCAGGCGTTGCCGTACGCGCTGGGGGCGTTGTCCGAGCGGGCGGCGCTCGACCCCGATGTCACCCGTCTCATGGCGGCGCTGCCCGCCATGGTCAGGGCGTGGCGGTACGGGGACGTGCGCGGCACACCCGCGGACGGGCTCGGGAGCGCCGTCTCCTCGATGCTGGCCAGGATCCGCGCCGGGCTCTCCCCGGCGCTGACCGGTCTCGACGACGACGCCGCCCGTGAGACGCTCGGCCACATCGACGCGGTGCACGCCGCCACGGCACTGCTCCGCGCACCGGAGCGGGAGGCGTGGCTGGCGACCCTGCGCGGTGTCGCCGGGCGGAGCGACCTGCACGGGCTCATCGAGGGCAGGCTCACCAGGATCCTGCTCGACGCGGGCGACGTCGACGGTGACGAGGCCGCCAGGCGGATGGCCAGGGCGACCTCGCCGGGGCATCCGCCGGCGCGGGTCGCCGCCTGGGTCGAGGGCTTCCTGTCGGGCGGTGGTCTGCTGCTGGTGCACGACGACGGCCTGCTCGGGCTCGTCGACGGATGGCTGGCCGGGCTCACGGCGGAGGCGTTCGTCGACGTCCTGCCGCTGCTTCGCCGTACGTTCGCGGCCTTCGACGCGCCGGAACGGCGGGCCATCGGCTCCCGGGTGCGATCGGCCGGCGATCGGCGCGGCGGCACGAGCGACGTCGAACCGGACGACGTGCGCGCGTCCGGAGCCGTGGCGACCGTCCTGACGATTCTGGGGAGGACCGGCTGGTGATGAGGAAGCCGGACGGACCGGTCGGTGAACGGGCCGGTGCCGGAGCGGTGGCAGCGGTCCGGCATGAGCGGCAGCCGGGAGCAGCGGTGGCGGGCGAGCGGATGGGGAGGGACGCGACATGACCGATGGACCGGGAGGCGTGGCGGGTGCGGAGCGGATGCGGCGGTGGCGGCTCGTGCTCGGCGGCGACGCCGACGGCACGGGGTGCGCGCTGACCGGCGCGGACACGGGGATGGACGGCGCTCTCGCCGCCCTGTACGGCGGGGCGCCCGGTCAGGCGGGGGACGGTTCGCGGGGGGCGGGACTCGGGGCCTCGGCGCCCAGGGCGGCACGCTGGCTCGGCGACATCAGGAGCTACTTCCCGAGCACCGTCGTGCAGGTCATGCAGAAGGACGCGATCGAGCGGCTGAACCTCACCCGGCTGCTGCTGGAGCCGGAGATGCTGGAGGCGGTGGAGCCCGACGTGCATCTGGTCGGCACGCTGCTGTCGCTGAACAGCGTGATGCCGGAGCAGGCCAGGGAGTCGGCCAGGGCGGTGGTCCGCAAGGTGGTCGTCGAGCTGGAGCGCAGGCTGGCCCAGCGGACCAGGGCCGCGGTCACCGGGGCGCTGGACCGTTCGGCCCGCACGCACCGCCCACGCCGGGCGGCTGACATCGACTGGGATCGCACGATTCGCGCCAATCTGAAGAACTATCTGCCGGAGCGGAACACCGTGGTGCCCTCCCGCCTCGTCGGCTATGCCCGCAGGCAGCAGGCGGTGAAGCGGGAGGTCGTGCTGTGCGTCGACCAGAGCGGTTCGATGGCGGCGTCGGTCGTCTACTCCAGCGTCTTCGGCGCGGTGCTGGCCTCGATGCGTTCTATGAAGACCTCGCTGGTCGTCTTCGACACCGCCGTGGTCGATCTCACCGACCAGCTCCACGACCCGGTCGAGCTGCTGTTCGGCACCCAGCTCGGCGGCGGCACCGACATCAACCGGGCCATCGCCTACAGCCAGGGGCTGATCACTCGCCCGGCCGACTCCATCTTCATCCTGATCAGCGACCTGTACGAGGGCGGGGTGCGTCAGGAGATGCTGCGCCGGGTGGCGGCGATGACCGCTGCCGGGGTGCAGGTCATCGTGCTCCTCGCGCTCTCCGATGAGGGGGCGCCGTCCTACGATCACGAGAACGCCGCCGCGCTGGCGGCTCTGGGCGTGCCCGCCTTCGCCTGCACGCCCGACGTCTTCCCCGATCTGATGGCCGCGGCGGTGGAGCGCCGTGACATCGGCGTCTGGGCGGAGCGTCACCTGGAGAGGTCGACGTCCAGCTGACTACCGCGCCGGAGACCGAGGTCCGCGATGTCAGGGGCCGGCCTGGCGGGGGCGGGCTCGGGAGGCCGACGTTCAGTGGCCGCCCGAGGTCTCCGGGCGGGCGCGCCGCGGCATCAGGAGGGCGAGCAGGCAGGTCAGGACCAGCAGGCCGGCCACGGTCCAGGCGGTGAACCACATGGCGTCGGCGAAGCCTCCCGCGTCGTCGGCCAGGCCGAGGAGGATGGTGCCGAACACCGCGACGCCGAGCGCGCCGCCGAGTTGCTGGATCGAGGTGAGGGTGCCCGAGGCGGAGCCGGTCTCCTCCGGCTCCACCCCGGCGAGCACGATGTCGAAGAACGGTGACATGGTCAGGCCCATTCCGACGCCGATCACGACGAGGGAGGGGCTGATCTGCCAGTTGCCGGGTTCGCCGACCAGCCCGAGCGTGACCGCGAAGCCTGCCACGCCGACCGCCATGATCAGTGTGCCCAGGTGGATGAGCCCCCGGCCGTACTTCTCCTGGAGCCCCGCGCCGGCCAGCCCGAAGCCGATCAGGGTGCCGATCGCCTGCGGGAGGAAGGCCAGCCCGGCCTGCAACGGGGTGTAGTGGAGTCCCGCCTGCAGGTAGACGCTCAGGATCAGGGAGAAGCCGATCATTCCCGCGAAGAAGGTCAGGCCGGCGAGCAGGCCGCCGGAGAACGCCCTCTTGCGGAACAGGCTGATGACGATGAGCGGATCCCCGCCCGCTCGCTGCTTGCGTGATTGGTGGACGGCGAAGACCGCGAACAGGGCCACCGAGGCGGCCATGGACCCGAAGCTCCAGGCCGGCCAGCCCAGTTCCCGGCCCTGCACCAGCGGGTAGATCAGCAGGAACGCGGCGGCGGAGGCGAGCCCGACGCCGGTCAGGTCCAGCCGGGCGGTCCGCTCGGACCGGTGGCCGCGCAGGAACCGCCATCCGCAGGCGATGACCAGCAGTCCGATCGGCAGGTTGATCAGGAAGATCATGCGCCAGCCGGCGTCGAAGAGGTCGGCGTCGATCAGCCAGCCGGCCAGGAGCGGCCCGCCGACCGAGCCAAGCGCCATGACCGGCCCGAAGGCGCCGAACGCGGTGCCCAGCTCCTTCGGCGGGAACATCTCCTTGATCATGCCGAGACACTGCGGAATCATCACGGCTCCGCACAGGCCCTGGAGCACGCGGGCGCCGATCAGCATCTCGGGCGACACCGCCAGGCCGCACAGCAGCGAGGCGGCGGTGAAGCCCACGGCGCCGGCGAGGAACATGCGCTTGCGGCCGTAGAGATCGCCGAGTCGTCCGCCCGTCATCAGGCCGACGGCCATGGCGAGGGTGTATCCGGCGCTCAGCCACTGGATCAGGCTCTCGGAGCCGCCCAGTTCGCCCTGGATGGACGGCGCGGCGATGGTGGTGATCATCGAGTCGAGGAGGTCCATGACCTCCGCGCCGAGGAGCACGAACAGGGCGGCCCATCGCCGGCGGTACGGCTGGCTCACCTCGCCTAAGGCGGCGGTTTCCATCGTCATCGAAACTCCTTGCGAACATCGATCGATGAGCGAACAACGTACATACAACGAACGTGGTTCGTTCTATACGAACACTGTTTTAAAGGCGAACGCCGTTCGTGTCAAGTACGATGTTCGTGACAGGGTCGGGTCGAGAGAAGGCGGGAAAGGTCGAATGGATCACGAGGCGTCAGCCGTACCCGTGCCGCCCTGGCGGACGCCGCGCAAGACCACCGAGGCCCGCCGGCCACTCAGTCAGGACCTGGTCGTCGAGGCCGGACTGCGGGTGCTCGACGCCGACGGCTTCGAAGCCCTGAGCATGCGCAGGGTCGCCCAGGAGCTGGGCACCGGCCCCGCTTCGCTGTACGCCCACGTGACCGGCAAGGACGAGCTGCTCGAACTGATCTACGATCGGGTGATCGGCGAGATCGAGCTGCCCGAGCCGGATCCCGATCGGTGGCTGGAGCAGCTCCGCCAGGTGGCCGTGGACACCTTCACCGTGCTCGCCGCGCACTCCGACATCGCCAAGGTCTCCCTGGCCAACATCCCCACCGGGCCGAACTCGCTGCGCATGGCCGAGGGGGCGCTCGCGATCATGATCAAGGGCGGGGTGCCGCCCCAGATCGCGAGCTGGATGGTCGACCGGCTCGGCCTCTACGTCGCGGCCGACGCCTACGAGGGGTCGCTCCACCTCGCCAGGCAGCGGACGAGCGGCCAGGACATCGGCGACTACATGGACGGCATCTTCGGCCAGCTCGCCGTCTTCTACCGATCACTTCCCGCGGACCGGTTCCCCATGATCGTCGGTCACGTGGACGAGCTGATGAGCGGTGGCGGCGTGGAACGCTTCGAGTTCGGACTCGACCTGCTGCTCAGCGGCCTGGCGCGATTCGCCCGGCCGATTCCGGAGGTTTAGCACGCTCTGCGCGGCGTAGACGGGGTAGCCCCAGAGTCGGGTCTCCAGCTCCTGGGGCAGCCTTTCGGCACGTCGGCCGCGATCTCCGCGTCGACCGCCATCGCCGCCGGATCGCGCCATGGTGGATGGTGCGGTCAGCCCGATGTCGTGGCGGGCGGCCGGGCCACCCTCGACGTCCTCGTTTCCGCGCGAGAGCGCCGGAGCGGACCGGACCCGTTGACAGCCGAAGTCTGGCCAAGTTACGGTCTGGACCGTAAATGGGAGAGGCACGTGCGGACGACGGTTGAACGTGAGGAGCGGCTGCCACGGCCGGTCACGGGGGTCGTCGGCGTGCCGCGCGACTGATCATCTCGCGAAATGGCTCGAGAAAGAGGGGGGCCTCACGTGCTCAGCACGGCTCCAGAGGCACAGATGTCCGTGCGCGACCTGTTCAGGCGGGGCCTGGTGATCCCGGCGCACCCACTGGCCCTGACCGAGGAAAGGAAGCTGGACGAACGCCGTCAGCGCGCGCTGACCCGCTACTACGTCGAAGCGGGCGCAGGCGGGCTGGCAGTGGGCGTGCACACCACGCAGTTCGCCATCCACGGGACCGATCTGCTGCCGCCCGTGCTCGAACTGGCGGCACTCACAGCGCGCGAGGTCGAACGCGAGGTGGTGCTGGTGGCCGGTGCGACAGGGCCCACCGCGCAGGCGGTGGCCGAGGCCGAACTGGCCAGGTCGCTCGGCTATCACATGGTGCTGCTCAGCCCGTACCGGGAGTTGGACGAGGACGGGCTGATCGAGCGGGCCCGCGCGGTGGGCGAGGTCCTGCCGGTGATCGGCTTCTACCTGCAGCCCGCGGTGGGGGGACGCCACCTGTCGCGAGATTTCTGGACGAGGCTGGCCGCGATCGACTCCGTGGCGGGCATCAAGGTCGCCCCCTTCGACCGGTACCGCACCCTCGACGTGCTGCACGGTGTCGTCAGAGCGGGCCGCGCGGGCGAGGTGGCCCTCTACACGGGCAACGACGACCACATCCTGGCCGACCTCATCACCACTCACCGCGTCGTGGTGGACGGGCGCGAGGTGGAGGTGGAGTTCGTCGGCGGCCTGCTCGGCCAGTGGGCGGTCTGGGTACGGCGCGCGGTGGAACTCCTGGAGGAGGCCACGCTGGCCCGCTCAGGCGACGACGCGGCGGTGCGCCGCCTCCTCACCCTGGACGGCCACCTCACCGACGCCAACGCGGCCATCTTCGACTCGGCGAACGGCTTCCACGGCTGCATCCCCGGCATCCACGAGGTGCTCAGGCGCCAGGGCCTGCTGGCGGGGCGCTGGTGCCTCGATCGGACCGAGGAACTGTCCCCCGGGCAACTCGCCGAGATCGACCGAGTCTGGACCGCCTACCCTTGGCTCCGAGACGACGACTTCGTCGCGGACGGCCTCAGCCGCTGGCTCTCCTGACCGGTGTGCGCCCGTCGCCCGCCCGCCTCGGCCCCGCCTTGGCCAGGCGGTCAGAAGACAATCCGGCAGCGGGTGCGAGGTCGCCCGCTGGTGAGATCGCCGGTGCGCTCGGCGGGTCCGGCGAGCGCCGGCCGGTGGAGCATGCGGTGAGCCGTTCGTCGCCGCACGGCCAGGCGATCGGCGATCTCGCCTGTGGCGTGGGCCTCCACGATCTCGGGAGCCTGCGACTCGTCGTCGAGTCGCAGGGCGCTGACGCCGGGGGTGGTCCTCGCACGTGACCGCGACGCCGTCGAGCGGGTCGTGCGGGCCGACGACCCCGATCTCCATATTTCGGAATAGACCGAAAGGTTGACCTGTGAATCTGCACTTCCCCAGCATGGCCGAACCCGCGGGCCGTACCCTCGGCGACGAGGAGGTGGCCGCGCTTGAGCGGGTGATCCGTACCGGCATGCTCAGCTCCGTTTGGGGGACCGAGACGCGGGCGCTCGAGCGCGAGATCGGAGAGTTGTACGGTTCCCGCCACGCGATCGCGTGCAGCTCCGGCACCGCGGCTCTCCATCTGGCCGTCGTGGCGGCCGCGCCGAACCCGGGTGACGAGATCATCACGACGCCGATCACGGACTTCGGGACCGTGGCCCCCATGTTGGCGCAGAACGCCGTTCCCGTCTTCGCCGACGTGGACCCGTCGGACGGCAATCTCGATCCGGACGCGGTGGCCGCGGCCATCGGGCCGCGGACTCGGGCGATCATGGCGGTCCACCTGTTCGGCGCGCCCGCCCGGGTGGACGAGCTGCGTGCGCTGGCGGACGAGCATGGCCTCGCGTTGATCGAGGACTGCGCCCAGGCCTGGCTCGCGGAGCTGCCGGGCGGGCGGCTGGCGGGCACGGTGGGCGAGGTCGGCACACTCAGCCTGCAGCAGTGGAAGCACATCACCTGTGGTGACGGTGGTCTGGTGATCACCGACGACGACCGGCTGGCGCGCGCGATGAGGCTCTTCGCGGACAAGGGCTGGGACCGCGCGGTAGGCCGGTCGCACGAGAGTCTCGGCCTCAACTACCGGATGACCGAGTTGCAGGCCGCGGTGGCGCGGGCGCAATTGGCCAAGCTGCCCGGCGTCGTTGCGTCCCGCCGGCGCTCCGCCGGGGAGCTGGTCAAGGCGATCCGAGGGCTCGACGGAATCCGGCTGCCCCGGCTCGACGGGCACGCGTGGTGGCTGTTTCCGCTCGTCCTGCCCAATGGCGACGCGCCGGAGCTGGCCTCCCATCTCCAGGCCTCCGGAATTCCGGCCCGGGCCGGATATCTGCGAGAGCCGCTCAACCGTGCGCCGGTGTGGGACGGGCCGATCTATGGCGAGTCGCGCTTTCCGCTCGACTCCGTCAGCGCGGGCGAGGGGCCCACCGCGCCATGCCCGGAAGCCGAGCGGCTGGTGGACCGGACATTGCTGGTCATCGACTGGAACGAGAACTACACCGATGAACACGTACGCCTGATCGCGGAGGCGCTGGCCGCGTACCGGCGTCATTGACGGGTGTGCCACGTCACCCTACTATTTCGGCGCTGACCGATATTGCAGCACCCCCCCAGGAGGCATCATGGATCGCCGTACGTTCCTCCGCACCACCGCCGTGGCTGGCGGCGTGGGCGTGGCCCTGTCCATCAGCGACCTGGGCGTCGACTCGGCGGCCTACGCCGAGGGCGTGACCAAGGTCGACCTCGGCCCCGCGACGCTCGCCTGCAGCACGCTCAACGGCGGATTCGTGGGCGACAAGCCGTACATCGTCTCCCACCTGCTGACCCCCGTCCGGCTGGGGGTGTTCGACGTGGCCGCGGGCCGGGCGGACAGCCTCACCGAGATCCCCACCGGCGGCGGCGCCTGGACCGGCCTGGTCGACGGGACGACCATCTACATCGGCACCCACACGGTCGCCGACGTGTACGCGTTCGACACCACGAGGGGGGCGCTCGACCGGATCGGCCGCGTTCCGGGAGCCACGTACATCTGGGACATGTGCCAGGTGGACGGGAAGCTCTACCTGGGCACCTACCCTGACGGCAAGGTGTGGGAGCTCGATCCGGGATCCGGCGCGCTGCGCGACCTCGGCGTCGCCGTGCCGGGCCAGACGTACGTGCGGAGCATCGTCGCCGACGCCACCACCATCTACGCGGGGGTGGGCTCGAAGGCGCGGCTCGTCGCGCTCGACCGCTCAGGCGGAGCTCCCCGCGACATCACCCCGCCGGAGCTGGTCGGGGAGTCCTTCGTCTACCAGCTCACCCAGACCGCCACCCACGTCATCGCGGGCACCCACGGTTCCGGCCTGATCGCGATCATCGACAAGAGCGATCCCTCCTCCTACCGTGTCGTCCATCCAGAAGGCGTCATCACCATCGGCAAGATGACCGCCGCCGGCGAGGGCGAGGTGTACTTCGGGGCCGGGGACTCGCTATGGCACCTCGACCTGGACGGCGGCGTCACCCGCAAGGTCGGCGTCACCGCCGAGGGTGACTTCGTGACGGCCGTCCACATCAAGGATGGGAAGGTGGTCGTGTTCACCAACTCGGCCACGATGTGGACCTATGACCCCGCGTCGGGGGAGATGGACATGGCCGACTTCCAGGCCATGGGGATGCCCACGGCGCCCGAGCTGCCCCAGTCGGTGGCGGGCCACGACGGGAGCCGGGTGTACGTGGGCGGGCACGGCGGGGTGGAGCTGCACGACCTGGCCGACCCGGGTGCCACGACGCGGATCCGGCTCGCGGGGGAGACCAAGGCCATGACCACGGTCGGCAGGCACGTCTACATGGCGACCTACCCGTCCGGTTCCCTGGTGGAGCACGACACGGAGACCGGGCGGACGAAGGTGCTCGCGGTGATCGGCAATGAACAGAACAGGCCGGGGGACATGGCCTACGACGCCCGGCGCAAGCTGCTGATCGTCGGTTCCAGCCCTGACTACGGCAAGATCGGCGGCGCGTTGTCGATCTACAACCTGGTCACGCGCAAGCTCCAGGTCCATCGCGACGTCGTCCAGGGCCACGGGATCGTGTCGGCCGCGACTCACGTCGGCAGGGGCCGGGCCTACGCAGGGTCGGAACGGCCCACAGGCTCGACGGCCCCCGCCGCGATCGCGGTTCTCGACTCCACCTCGGGCCACAAGTACGCCGAGATCGTCCCCGTGCCGGACGCGGTCTCGATACCGAGCCTGGTAGTGCTCGGCGAGGTGCTCTACGGCACCACCAGCAAGGGGGTGCTGTTCGCCGTCGACACCGGCACGGGAGCCGTCCTGGCCACCACGACCGTCGCGACCGCCAGGGTGGACCTGGTCGTCGCGGATCAGCGGCTGTACGCGGTGAGCCACCAGCGGCTGCTCAGGATCACGCCACGGACTCTTGCCGTCGAGGTGGTCGTCGACGGCTTGGCCACCGATCCGACCAGCTTCCCCATGGCCGCCTACGACAAGCACAACGGCGCCCTGTACACGATCACCGGCCGCAACCTGCTGAAGGTCACGGTCGGGAGCTAGGTGTCCTGGTCCGGAAATTCGCGCGCAGTCGCAGCCGAGACCGGCGAAGCCGAGGTCGGGACGAGCGGACGTCCAGGTCTCCCCGCCATCTCCCTGTTAAACAACAGTTTCGAAACCGGAACGCTAGTTACGGTCATGTATCAAGCATTGACCCCCATCCGCCAGATAGCTAGATTTCGGTCTGGACCGGTATTGCAAGGGAAAGGTAGGCCAATGAGGAAGGTAGCGGTGGCCGGCCTCGCGGCCGCACTGGGAGTGGTGGTAGCCGGATGTGGTTCCGGCAGCTCCGACTCCGGAGGCAAGAGCACGGTGACGATGTGGATGTATCCCGTCATCGACGACCAGGTGAAGAGCAAGGCATTCTGGGGCAAGGTCGAGAAGGACTACGAGGCCAAGAACCCCACCGTCGACGTCAAGATCGACCTGCAGCCCTGGGACGGCCGTCAGGAGAAGGTGACCACGGCGCTGGTCTCCAAGAAGGGCTTCGATCTGGTCGTGCTCGGCCCCGACCAGATCCCGCAGTACGCCAAGCAGGGCACGATCAGCCCTGTCGATGATGTCGTCGCCGCCTCCAAGGCGTCCTACCTGCCCAACGCGCTGACCGCGCTGACCGTGGACGGGAAGCTGTACGGCGTGCCGATCTATCAGACGATCACGGCGCCCATCTTCAACAAGAAGCTCTTCGCGGACGCGGGCGTCAAGGAGATGCCCGACACCTGGGCCGAGGTCATGGAGGCCGCGCCCAAGCTGGCGGCCAAGAAGACCCCGATCTTCATGTACACCGGCGCCCCCGAGGTCTCGCTCAACCTGAGCTTCTTCCCGATCCTCTGGTCGAACGGCGGCACGGTCTTCTCTCCCGACGGGAAGAAGGCGGCGTTCAACGGCCCCGAGGGCGTGCAGTCCCTGCAGTACCTGCTCGACCTCCAGAAGATCGGCGGCCTGCCCGAGAACGCCGCCACGCTGTTGAACACCGTCGAGGGCAGCCCGCTGGCGCAGGGCAAGGTGGGCTTCTACCATGCCGCCGCCAACGTCAGCGCCGAGCAACTGGGCGCGGCCATCGGCGAGGAGAACGTGGCCGTCGGGCTGCCCATCGAGGGTACGAAGCGGGTCGCGTTCGGCATTCCCGGCGCGCTGATCCTGCCCAAGCACGTCAAGAACCCCGAAGCGGCGAAGAAGTTCGCCGAGTACGTGGCCTCACCTGAGGTGGCCGCCGGGCTCTCCAAGGAGTCCGGTTACTTCCCCGCCCGCACCGACGCCGAGCTCGGCGAGCTGAGCGCGACGGCGAAGGAGTTCGAGAAGTCGCTGGAGTTCGCCTTCCCGGGCGACACCCATCCCCTGGCACGCCAGGTGATGGCGTTGCTCTCGCCCGAGATCCAGGCGGCCCTGCAAGGTAAGAAGACCGCCAAGCAGGCGCTCGACGACGCCGCGAAGCAGGCCGACGGCCTTCTGACCAGCGCCGGATGATGTCCTGGGGAGGTCGCGCGAGCGGCCTCCCCCTTGGTTGAAAGGCTTAAACCTGTGCGACACCGGTGGCGCGACCCCGTCACGGGCCTGCTGTTCGTCCTGCCCATGCTGGTGCTCTTCGCGGTCTTCCGGTTCGTTCCCGCGCTGGGCGCGGCGGGCATGAGCCTGACGGACTATCAGATCAGCGGGGAGTGGACCTTCACCGGCGTGGACAACTACGCCAGGCTCTTCGACGACCCGATCTTCATGAGCAGTCTCCGCGTCACCTTGGTGTATGTGGCGATCTACGTTCCGTTGACCGTGTTGGTCGCACTGGGTACGGCGCTGCTGCTCAACTCGGTGATCTTCATGCGCGGGCTGTTCAGGGGAATGCTGTTCCTCCCGTATGTGACCAGCTTCATCTTCGCCGGTGTGATCTGGAAGTGGGTGTACGACTTCGACGGCCTGATCAACGGGCTGCTCGCGCACCTGGACCTGGGGCCCATCGGGTTCCTGGACGACACCGCGCTCGTGCTGCCGTCGCTCGCTCTCGTACAGGTGTGGAAGGGCTTCGGCTACTCGATGCTCATCCTGCTCGCGGGGCTGAAGTCGATCCCCTCCTCCTATCTGGAGGCGGCCCGCGTCGACGGAGCGAGCGCCTGGCAGCGCTTCCGCAGCATCGTGCTGCCGCTGCTGCGGCCCGCACTCTTCTTCGTGCTGGTCATCGAGACGATCGGCGGGTTCCAGACCTTCGACATGATCTACGTCATGACCGGCGGCGGGCCGTCAAGGGCGAGTTACAACCTCGTCTACGCCCTTTACGACCAGGGCTTCAAGTTCTTCAACCTGGGTTACGCGGCGACGATCGGCATCGTGCTCTTCGTCCTCGTCTTCGTCGTCTCGATGATCCAGCGCCGCTTTCTCGACCGGAGCACGACATGACCCTGACCACGTCCAGGCCGAGCGCCGCCGGCGCGAAGAAGGCCGTGCCGTCCCGCCGCCGTCGCGGCAGGAAGTGGCCACTGACGGTGCTGCTCGGGCTCGTCTCGGTGCTGACCGTCAGTCCCTTTCTGGTGATGCTGGTGGTGGCGCTGACGCCGCCGCGCAAGCCCACCGTTCCGAACCAGTGGCCCGACACGCTGACCATCGACAACCTGCTGGGCACGCTGTCGGCATCGGGCTTCGTCGGCTGGACCGTGAACTCACTGATCTACGCCGGAGTCTCGGTGGTCATCATCTTGCTGACCGCCTCGATGGCGGGCTACGCCTTCGCCAAGAAACGCTTCCCCGGCCGGGACATGATGATGTGGGCGTTTCTCGCGACCGTGATGGTGCCCTTCCAGGCCCTGCTGATCCCGCTGTTCGTGCTGGTGTCCGATCTGGATGGGGTCGACACGTTCTGGGGGATGATCGTACCTACGCTGGCCAACTCGCAGGCGGTGTTCCTGATGCGGCAGTTCATCAGGGACCTGCCCAGCGAGCTGTTCGAGGCGGCCAAGGTCGACGGAGCCTCCGAATGGCGGATCTACTGGCAACTCGTGGTGCCGCTGACCAAGCCGATCCTGGCCACCCTGGGCGTCTTCGTGTTCCTGTGGCATTGGAACGACTTCCTCTGGCCGCTGGTCGTGGCGCAGAGCGACGAGGTGCGCACACTCACCGTCGGCCTGACCACGCTGAAGGGCGAGGAGTACCCGCTGGCCATGGTGATGGCCTCCGCCGCGGTCTCGGTCGTGCCGTGCCTTGTGGTCTTCGCTCTGCTGCAGCGCTACCTCGTCAACAGCATCGCGATGACGGGCTTGAAGTGATCGCCGCCTCCCCTGGAGGCGGCGCCCGCGAGCCCGAGGCTGAAAGCCTGGCGCCGGCGGCCTCATAGGGAGGCCGCCGGCGCCAGACTCGCGCGCCGCCAGACTGCGTGATCGGCTGTCCGACGGCCTGATCGCGGGTTCTCCCTTGTGGGGTCGGACCGCGCGCTTTACGGCCTAGGCCGTAATTCCCAGATCAAAGAGTTGCGCGGCATTGCGCCACGCGATCGCCTCGGCCGTCTCCGCGTCCAGGTTCGCCGCGGCGAGCGCGCCGACGACCGAGGCGGGGTCGATCAGGGTCGAGTCGGTGCCGAAGAGCAGCCGTGCGGTGTCGGTCCCGGCGACCACCTGCGCGATACGGCCGGTCGGGGCGTGGGAGTAGCAGGGTTCGAGATAGAGGCGGTCGCAGGCGTTCGCGGCCTCGATGGCGTGCGTGAAGCCGTCCGCGCCCATGTGTCCGGCGATCACGCGCAGGCCGGGGATGTCCAGGCAGGTCTGTGCGAGGTCCAGCACGGAGGCGCCCCAGGTGTGCACGAGCGCGGGCACCCCGGCCGCGGCCACCAGGCCGAGCGCGTCCCGCACCCGCCGCGAATCGGCCGGCGACCTCGTGTAGTCGGTATGGATCTTGACACCGACGAAACGCCCCGTGGGGAGATATTCGCTGAGATCCCGCTCGGCTTCGGCAAGCCTCCGGGGGTTGATGGTGACATATCCGAAATGCCGACGTGCGCTGGGGTGTTCCTCACTCCCGTCACCGCTACGTGAACTCGCGCCGGTCCCGGCTGAGCGCTCCTCATCCTGTACGGCCAGCCACGAGGCCAGCGCCCGGTTGCCCGCGGCGGCGTCGTAGATGACCGCCTCCGTGGCCGACACGATGGAGATGTCGATGCCGTAGCGGTCCATGGTGGCGAGGTTCGCCTCGGCCACGTCCATGGTGAAGAACCAGGGGCCCCAGTGGGCGTGCACATCGATGATCATCCGAGCAGCCTCTTCGCGTTGCCGCCTGCCACCGCGGCGATCTCGTGGGGGTTCAGTCCGCTGGTCGCCAGCCGTAGCAGTGGGACGACGGGTTCGTAGTGCGGGGTTCGCGAGCCGTACAGGAGCCTGTCGGGCGGTACGGTCTCCAGGGCGTCCGGGGAGTTGAGCAGCCGTGTCGAAGTGTGGAAACCGGGCTCGTCGGCGGCTATCACGAGAAAGTCGCCGAGGTGGTAGAAGTGCGTGTCCAGGAAGACGACCTTGGCGTCCAGCCCGGAGAACGGCTGCCAGAACCGCCGGACGTCCCCGCCGGTGAGTACGACCAGGCCGAGAGCCGCCGCCTTCCTGGCGACATGCCGGACAGAGGGGAAGCCTGCCTCCACGCCCTGCTCGTCGGGGAAGAGCCTGATCGCCTTCACCCCCAGCGGAACCAGCCGATCGATCTCCCGCACCGCCCCGACGGGGTCACGCAGGTCCACGGTCCCGACCGGGACGACCGCCGGAGTAATGGCCGCCATGGGGCCGGCTGCGGAGGCGTCCGAAGGGCTGGGTGGGACGGTCTCCGGAGAGACAAGCGGCTCGCGGCGCCCATCGAGCGGGTGAGCAGACGCCAGGGTGAGCACCTCGTCGTTGCCCGAGCGCATGTCGAACAGAGCCGCCCGCAGCGACGCGATCGCGCCCGTCCGGATGCGTTGCTCCGCCAGCGTGCCCAGCACGGATTCCGGCGTGCCGGGTGGGCCGTCGCGGTCGGGATAGGCACCGACCAGCACGTCCACGTCGAGTGTCACCTCGAGTTCGCCGACCAGCTTGCGTGCGTCGAACGCCGTCACTGCCGCCTCCATTGACTAATCGCGCTGAGCAGATTACGGTCTGGACCAAAATTGAGCAAGGGGTACAGGCGATGACTCGGCCGCGCCCTCGACGAGCGGACCGGCTGGTTCGGCACGTTCTGCCGGGACCGGCACACCGGTCTGTGAGGCCATCGGCCGATGCCTGGTCCGGCACCCGGGCCGGCCGTACCAGGCGTGGTCACGAGTGGTACGGCCGGCCCGGGGGCGTCCCCGTTCGCCGGGCGGGCCCACCGGCGCCGGTCCTCGCGCGCCGCTTCGCCGTACCCGTTCCGGCGGCTCTGACCGGGGGCGCCGGCCGCGGGTAGGGGTGCTCGGCGTTTTGCTCAGCGCGCCGCAGGGGGCACCATGGAGGGGAGGAGAGACGCGCGCCGAACGGCTTGGGCGGGTCACTCGCAGCAGCGTTCAGGAGTGACCAGGGGGGTCAATTGCCGCGCGTCCGGGAAATCGAGGTGTTCCGGCTGACCCTGCCGTACGGCAGGCGGCCGGAGAGCATCCTGGTGCGCCTGACCGACTACGGCGGCATGACCGGGTGGGGGGAGATCGTCGAGCCGCCGGGCCTCGACAAGACGTGGGCCACGCTGGCGGAGACGCTCGCCCCCGCGCTGCTCGGCGTCGACTGGGAACACCCCGACGAGTTCGCCGCCGTCGTGGGCGGCACCGCCGGCGACATGGCCTGCTGGGACCTGTGGGCCCGGATGCGCGGCGTTCCGCTGTCCCACGCGCTGGGCGGCACCAAGACGTCCCTGATGGCCACCGTGCGGATCGGCGCGGAGCGCTCGCTGGAAAGCCTCGTCGGCCGGGTCAACAAGCACATCTGCGGCGGTTACGCCCACGTCACGCTCGACGTCCACCCCGGTTGGGACATCGACCCCGTGCGGGCCGTACGGCACGCCTTCCCCGGGCTGGCGATCTCCATCGACGCGCAGGCCGCCTACACCGACGCGGAGGCGCTCCTCGCGCTCGACTCCTACGGCATCGCGGTCATGGAACGGCCGTTCGCCCTCGCCGACCTGACGGCCCACGGCGATCTGCAGGACCAGGTGGCCGCGGCGGTGGCGATCGAGCCGAGCTCCGAGACCGTGATCGCCGACTACGTCACCGCCCGTGCCGCCCGCGCGCTGCTGCTGCGCCCGTCGCGCTTCGGGTCGCTGAGCGAGGTACGGCAGGCGCACGACCGGGCCATGGCCGCCGGGTGGGACATCCTCTGCGCCGGCGGCCAGGGGACCGGCCTGGCCCGTGCCGCCACCGTGGCGGTGGCGAGCATGCCCGGCTGCACGCTGCCCTGCGACGTGACGCAGCCGCCGCGCAACGCGCAGATCGTGCTGCCCCCGGTGGGCGCCTCGGGCGGCGTCGTCGCCGTCCCGCTCACCCAGCCGGGCCTCGGCCACAGCGTCGACGAGCCGCGGCTGCGCCGGCTGGCGAAGGAGTCCTTCACCGCGTCAGCTTCTCGGCAGTAAACGCGTTTACGGCCGAGCTTGCAGCTCCTCGTCGTCGATGGCTTCGACGGTCTGGTCCGCGTCAGGCAGCGTGACTCACTGCCCAGCCCACCACACCGCGTGCGGCGATGTTGCGGGCTGCGTTGACGTCGGCGTGCTCAGCGAAGCCGCACGACGTACAGGAGAACAGTGCCTGGCCGGGCCGGTTGGCCCGGTCGGTATGCCCGCAGTGCGAGCATTGCTGGCTGGTGTAGGCCGGGTCGACGTGGACGAGCGCGATCCCGGCCCGGCGGGACTTGTAGGCGATGAAGCTCCCCAGTTGGTGGAAGCTCCATGAGTGCAGCGTGACCCGCTGGGGCTTGCGGAGCCGTACCCGGTCGCGGATTCCTTGGAGGTCTTCCAGGGCGATCCCGCGTCCGGTGCGTTCTGCCTCGGTCACGATTGCTTTGGCGATCACATGGTTGGTGTCGGCGGCGAAGCGGGCTTCGGTTCGGCGGCGTTTCTTCAGCAGCCGTCTGGCGGATTTGGTGTTCTTGGCCTGCAGCCGGCGGCGTAGTTCCCGGTTGCGGTGCCGGACCGCGTTCAGGCCCCGGCCCGTGTGCCGGGTTCCCTCACCGGTGGCGGTGGCGGTGGCGGTGGTGGCGATGTTGGCGATGCCCAGATCCACGCCGAGGAATCCATCCGGGTCGGCGACCGGGACGTCGGGTAGGTCGCAGGTGGCGATCAGGAACCACCGGCCGTCTCGCACGAGTAGATCCGACTCGCCTCGGCGATGGGCGCTCAGCATCGCGAGTTGCCGGTCGGAGCAGGTGAACGCGACGCCGCGCAGCCGCCCGGCGGTGGTCCAGATCGATACCGTGCCCGCTTGTAGTTGCCAGGACAGGCAGCGGTCGTCGTAGGGCTGGGCGGCATGCGGGCGGAAGGTGATCGGTTTGCTCATCGCGCGGATACGGCGTGGCGAGGTCGGCGGTCCCAGGTTTCCGGCCCGCAGGTTCGCCTTCAGCGTGGTGCAGGCGGCGGCGACTTTCTTGATCACATGCTGGGCGGCCTGAGCACCCAGGCCCCGCTCCTTCAACGCGGTGTAGGTCTGTTTGCGCAAGTCGTATTCGCGGATGATTCCGGTGGTGAACGCGGTCCGCGCGACGAGGTCGGCCGCTTGGTTGCATTCGCGCAGGGTCGCTTCCAGTGCCGCCGCCTGCTCAGGCGTTGGCAGGAGTTTCACCTGCACCACCAGCTTCACAATCGAACACTTTATCATTCGGTCCATGTCACCGTGATGGGAACCGAACCTCGATTTTAGAAGGGGCGAAGCGTCGTTTGCGCTGCTTCATGCGTATTTGGTCTTCATCACGAAGTGTTGGCGGGGTGTGTTCACCGGCGAGATCCTTCGCCGCTGTGAAGACTTCATGATCGAGGTGTGCGACAACTTCGGCGCTGCCCTGGTCGAATTCAACGGCGAGCACGATCATGTGCACCTGCTGGTCCGCTATCCGCCCGAAGTCGCCCTGTCGGTCCTGGTCGGGCTCCCTCAAGGGGCGTCTCGGCCCGGCTCCTGCGCAAAGAATTCGGCCCGCACGTCCGCCGATACCTGTGGAGTGGGCACTTCTGGTCCCCGTCCTACTTCGCCGCTTCCTGCGGCGGCGCCCCACTGTCGATCATCAAGGAGTACATCGAGAACCAGAAACGACCAGGCAGAGCTGCTCAGCAGGGCCGGCCGTCACGGCACCGCTCGGCCCTTGGCGGACCTCCCGCGCTGTCGTTTCCTCCCGGGCGTAAACAGTAAACGCCCGGGCTTCCACGCCAGATCACGCTGAACCGGTGAGCCCGCCCGCGCAGCTTGCCGCGGTGCACGCCCTATGCGATCCCGGCCACCACCCCACGCGTTGCTGCGCGCCGAGCTGACAGCGGCGGCAGTTGGGCACCCTTGACGAAAGACGAAGGCGGAGATCGTCACGACCAGCGGCCCGGACGGCAGCCAGGCGGCGTCGGTCCCGATCTCGCGGGCGAGGTAGCCTGTGACGTCGACTGGCGGCTCGGCGTGGCCGGTGACCTCCAGGTCCTCAAGCATCGCGGCTTCTTTGACGCTCCGGTGGCCCTTACCGGCGACCCGAACCGATTCGTGGCTCCTGGCGGCGTCTAGGCCGGGACGGGGGCGGTGTTTCGGATCATCTGCCGCAGGACCTTGAGCGTCGTGACGTAGTCGACGTCGTCGATGCCCTCGTGGATCTGGGCGCGGATCTCGGGGGCGTGCCGCTTCAGGTCAACGCGAGCCGCCTCGCCCGCGTCGGTGATCCACAGCCGATCGTCGGTGTCGCGGCTGAGCCAGCCGCGCTCCAGGAGGACTCCGGCCTCGGCCGGAAGTTCGTCCTCGGCCCTGAGATAGCTGCTCATGGCCTGCTGGAGTTCGGGGAGGGTCTTACCTTCGCCATTGGGTGACAGGTCGTTTTCGGACAGGTTGCGCAGCAGCCAGAACTGGGGCTGAGTGAAACCATGCGCGGCCTGTTGAGCCCTGGTGAAGGCGATGAGGGCCTCATAGGCCACGCCAGTCCAGTAGGCGGCGGGTTGTGCGGCAAGTTCGGTGTCTGAGATCTGCTGGTTCGTCACGCTCGGTCCCCGGTGTTGATTGCTGATGCGATCACCGTAGAACCTCAACAAAGGTCGAGGTCAAGCGACGGGCGCGGGCGGACAAGGACCCTGTTGCTCCGCCGCGGTTGTGCGCGGGTGTCGCCAGGGCCGCACCGGCCCGTCCTACGCGACGTGCCGGTCCGGCCCTGCGTCAGCCGGGATCCAGGCCCGGGGCAGCACCGTGCTTCTCCTCCGCCGAGACCGGCTTGCCGGGGTCGGGCGTTCGTGTCGTGGGGTGCGGTTCAGGCGTTCGCGCAGCCGTCGGTGATGCCGGTGGCCGGGCCGGGATCGGCGCTGGGAGTGGCCTTCGCCTGCTCCGCCGGGCGCTTCTTGGCCGGTGCCGACGGCTTCGCCGTGGGCGCGTCGGGCGGCGTGACCGAGCTGTGGATGGCCTTGGCGGTGACCGTACGGATCTTGGTCCAGTCGGGGTACCCCGTGTTGATCAACGGGGGCACGAACTGGAGGCTGGTCACGTCGGCCTCCTTGACCTTGAGCCCGAGCGGGACCAGATGTTCCAGCATGCTCCGCGGGATGTCGGTGCGCAGGAGTTCCTTGGTGGCCAGGGCGACCCGGTTGAAGCGGGCCAGCACCGTCGCCGGGTCGGCCTGGTCCAGCAGCGCGCCGAGCACGCAACGCTGGCGGCGCATCCGGGTGAAGTCATCGCTGAAGGTGCGCGAGCGGGCGAACCACATGGCGTCCGCGCCCTTGAGCTTGCGGGTGCCGGCCTTCACCAGGCCCTCGTTGTACTTGCCGAAGACCACGTCCTGGTCGACGGTGAGGGTGACCCCGCCGATGGCGTCGATGAGCCGGGCGAAGCCCCACATGTTGACCAGGGCATACCAGTCGATCTTCAGCCCGAGGGTGTACCCGATGGTCTCCTTGAGCGTCTGCGCGCCCTGGCCGGTACGTCCGCCGAAGACCTCGGGGTGGGCGTCGGCATACTCCCAGACGGCGAAGAGCAGGTCCTCCCGGCCGGCGCCGGCGGGGGTCGGGATCCGGAAGCCGTCGGGGAAACGCTTGTGCATGGGGGTGCCCGGCGGGAACCGCACGTTCTCCAGGTTGCGGGGGAGACTCACCAGCACCGTGTTGCCGGTCTTGACGTCGACGCTGGCCACGTTGATGCTGTCGGTCCGGACGCCCGGCCGGTGGTCGTCGGCGTCGCCGCCCAGCAGCAGGATGTTGACCCGGCTGCGCCCGGCCCACGCGTCCTCCGGCCGGGCCGGGCCCCGGGGGTCGGGCGCCGTGTCGAAGACCTGGTCGAGGGTCCGCTGGGAGATCATGACGTACTGCGCCACCAGCGCGAAGGGCACCATCACCGCCACCGCCAGCAGTCCGGCCACGACGCCCGCCGCGACCTGGCCGCCGGCCGGCAGGCTGCCCGGCCGCAGGATGACGAAGGAGTGCACGACCATGACGAACCACGCCAGGCCGATGACCATGGAGACGACCGTGATCGTGGTCAGCCAGGACGACGAGGTCAGCTGCCCGAGCAACTGGGCGTCGGCGGTGAGGGCCAGGACGGCCGCCGTGAGCAGCAGCGCCGCGTAGATCCCGAGCAGGGTGTAGCCGGTCCGCCGCCACCCGGCCCGCAGGTGGGCGGCTCCGGGTGCGAACGCGGCGAGGATCGTCCAGCCGACGACGAGTGTTGTGGATCTGTCTCGCACGCCTGCCCCGTTCCCCTCGCTTTGCCGTGCCGTACCCGGCGTCGAGGAGGGATCGTAGACCGGCGTCCCTGGCGGATGGGCGACAGATGTGTGAACATCCCGGGAACGCAAATCATCACATCCTGGGCTTAATCGGATCTCATGGCCTGTGCCGAGATCGGCGGTGTGTGGTCTCTACCACATTGAACCCCGAGCCATCGCATAATCCCGTGATCTACGTGCCACCCGGCGAGTTGATCGGGTCGCCGGCGTACGGATGCGGATGAACCGGTCACCGGTTAGCGTGACAGCCATGCGCGATCTCCTCGGCCCCGACTACGAGGCGACCGTCCTCCCGATGGGACGCGACGACGAGGGCGAGGTGGTCGCCACACTGGTGCGCCGCCGGGCGCCCGAACCGTCGCGACGGGCCGTCCTCTACGTCCACGGCTTCACCGACTACTTCTTCCAGACCCACCTCGCCGACCACTTCACCGGCCAGGGCATCGACTTCTACGCCCTGGACCTGCGCAAGTACGGCCGGTCCCTGCTCCCGCACCAGACCCCGGCCCTGGTCCGCAGCCTCACCGACTACTTCCCCGAGATCGACGAGGCCGTCCGCGTCATCCGCGAGGTCGACGGCAACCGGACCCTCACCCTCAACGGCCACTCGACCGGCGGGCTGATCGCCGCCCTGTGGGCCGACCGGGTCCGCGGCAGCGGCAAGGTGCAGGGGCTGGTCCTCAACAGCCCGTTCCTCGACCTGAACGTGCCCACGTTCATGCGCGCCGTCGCCGACCTCATCAAGGGCCCCCTCTCCCGGGCGCCCGCGCGCGCCGTACTCCCCATGGGCGTGGCCACGGCGTACGGCACGAGCCTGCACCGCACCCACAACGGCGAATGGGACTACGACCTGACGTGGAAGCCGCTCATCGGGTTCCCCGTGCACGCGGTGTGGCTCGCCGCCGTCCGGCGCGCCCAGCGGCGGCTGCACGCCGGGCTCCAGGTGGACGTGCCCGTGCTGGTCCTCTGCGCGGACAAGGGACTGCGGATGCGCGACTTCGCCCCCGAGGCGCACGGCGCGGACATCGTGCTCGACCCCGACCACATGGCGCGCTGGGCCACCAGGATCGGCGGTCACGTCACCTGCGTGCGGGTGCCCGGCGGCATCCACGACCTGGTGCTGTCCGCCGAGCCGGTACGCAAGCAGGTGTTCGCCGAGATGGACCGCTGGATGCGCTGCTACCAGGGGAACGAGAACAGCCCGTAGTAGGCGGCGAAGGCGAGGAGCAGGCCCGTGCCGCCCAGCACGCCGGCGATGGCCACGTGCTGCCAGCGGCTCGGCTGCCAGCCCTCGCGCAGCCCGGACACCACCGCGGCCACCGCGGTGACCTCCTGGAACAGGATCAGCACCGCCAGCACCCTGACGACCAGCCAGCCGGCCAGCACGGCGGGCCACGCGCCCGCCTGGTGGATCGAGAACAGCACCAGCAGCGTGATGAACGCCACCACCGAGAGCAGCAGCCCGAGCCCGGTCCAGGCCATCCGGCGCAGCCTGCGCCTGATCGGCGGCCACAGGCGGGCGTTGGTCTCGGCCGGGGTGGTCCGCCCGCGCAGCCGTACGACCAGCTCCGCGACCGGGCCCGCCACGTAACCGACGGCGGCCAGGCACAGCGCCAGCCCGAGCACGGTGCCCCCGGCGTACCACGGCGCGACGGGGACGTCACTGGCCTGGAAGCGCTGCACCGGCGTCGCCCCGGCCATCCGCACGCCGTCTGCGGGCTGCCCCGACTTCGGAAGCCCGTAGATCCAGTTGGCCAGCGTCTCCAGGTAACCCGGTGCGTACCGGCCGCCGCCGCCGTGGACGCGCATCGCGTGGTCCGCGCCGCCGAGGAAGCGGATGGTGTAGTCGTCGTTGCCGCCCGCCGCGAGCGAGGTCATGAGCGTCTGGGTGCTCTCGACGAACGGGATCGAGGGATCCATGGTGCCGTACAGCGAGAGGACCGGCTGGGTGACCTTCTTCAGCGGCGGCACCGGATCGTGGCGCAGGAAGTCGAAATCGACCACCCCCATCGCGCGGGCCAGCAGGTCGCGTACGCCGACCGGCGCGTACAGCCGCAGGAGCTGCTCGTTGAGCGCCCACGCGACCTGCCGCATCGGCGAGACGTTGGGCGCCGACACCATCACCGCGAAGCCGATCTCCTTGCTCGCCTGCGCCGCGATCGGGACCACCCAGGTGCCCTCGCTGACCCCCCACAGGCCGATCCTGCTGTGGTCGACGTCAGGCCGCTTGCCCAGATGCCGGACCATGCGCAGCGCGTCGTCGGCGAGCAGCGCGAAGTCGCGGCTGCGGAAGGAGTAGCCGACGGTCCGCTTGTCCCAGGACAACGTCATGATGCCCGCCTTGGCCAGCCACTCGGCCTGGGCGGCGAACTCCGATCCCGCGCTCGACCCCGAGCCCTGCACGAACACCATCGCGGGATGAGGTCCCGGCCGCAGCGGCACCCAGATGGTGGCCAGCAGGTCGGTGCCCTTCGCCGGGATGCTGACCGTCTCGATGCTGATCGGGCCGGTGACCGGCACCTGAGCGATCTCGGCGGTCGGCTGGGCGGGCAGCGCGGTGAACGCCTTGTCGGGTTTCAGCGGCGGCGGATCGAAGGACGGGGGCAGCGCATAACCCACGGCCGCGAGGACGACCAGCACCAATCCGCCGGCAACGCCCAGCGCGCCACGCCCAGTCCGCATCCGAACCGCTCCCCGCAACGCCTGACTCCGTGACGGCTCAATGTCGTTAATGTTCCCTACGATCTTCCAGCGTACTCTCGCGCGCGGACGCGCGTAGCCGTTGTAGCCACGGGGAAACGAATGTGAGACTTCGTTGCCGGAGCGGCCGAAATTGTCGCTGGGACCTGTTAGCTTCCTGCGAATGCGGGTGCTGCACACCTCCGACTGGCATCTCGGCCGGTCCTTCCACCGCGAGAGCCTTCTCGCGGCCCAGGCGGCGTTCGTCGACCACCTGGTGGAGACCGTCACCGAGCAGCGGGTCGACGTCGTGGCCGTCTCCGGCGACGTCTACGACCGGGCCCTCCCGCCGGTCGACGCCGTGGCGTTGTGCAACGAGGCGCTGACCCGGCTGGTCGACGCCGGGGCCAGGGTGATGCTGATCAGCGGCAACCACGACTCCGCCCGGCGGCTGGGATTCGGCGCGGGGCTGATCGACGCGGGCGGCGTCCACCTGCGTACGGACCCCGCGTCGGTGGCGGCCCCCGTGATCGTCGGTGACGTCGCGTTCTACGGCATCCCCTACCTGGAGCCGGAGCTGGTGCGCGGCCCGTGGGAGCTGGCGGAGCGCAGCCACACCGCCGCCGTCGCCCACGCGATGTCGCTGATCAGGGCCGACCTGCCGCGTCGCGGCGGCCGCTCGGTGGTGCTCGCCCACGCGTTCGTGACCGGCGGGCAGGCCAGCGACAGCGAGCGCGACATCAGCGTCGGCGGGGTCGCCCACGTGCCGCTGTCGGTGTTCGACGGGGTCGACTACGTCGCGCTCGGCCACCTCCACGGCCGTCAGCGCATGAGCGAGAGCGTCCGCTACTCCGGATCGCCGCTCGCCTACTCATTCTCCGAGGCCGGCCACCTCAAGGGCTCGTGGCTGGTCGGCCTCGGACCATCCGGGCTGGATGGGGCCGAGTTCGTGCCCGCGCCCGTACCGCGCCCCGTGGCCAGGATTCGCGGGCCGATCGAGGGGCTGCTGGCGGCGCCGGAGCACGCACGTCATGAGGATCACTGGCTGCAGGTCGTGCTGACCGACCCGGTCCGCCCCAAGGGCGCGATGGACCGGCTCAGGCAGCGCTTCCCGCACACGCTGTCGCTCGGCTTCGAGCCGGAGGGCGGGGCGCGGGAGCCGGTCGCGCGGCCCAGGCTCGCCGGGCGGCCGGAGATCGACGTGGCGCTCGACTTCGTCCGCGAGGTGCGCGGCGAGGCCGCCGACGACGCCGAGCGGCGGCTGTTCGAACAGGCCGTCGAGGCGTGCAGGCTCAAGGAGGCGACGGCGTAGATGCGTCTGCACCGTCTCACGCTGACCGCCTTCGGGTCCTTTCCCGGCGAGGAGACCGTCGACTTCGACGCCCTCGGCGAGGCCGGCCTGTTCCTCATCCACGGACCCACGGGCGCGGGCAAGACCACCGTGCTCGACGCCGTCTGCTACGCCCTCTACGGCCATGTGCCCGGCCAGCGTGACAACGCCAGGCGCCTGCGTTGCGACCACGCCCCCGCCGGCACCGGCCCCCGCGTGGTGCTCGACGTCACCGTCCGGGGCCGCCGCCTCCGGCTCACCCGTTCCCCCGTCTGGCAGCGTCCCAAGCGCAGGGGAGAGGGCCTGATCGAGGAGAAGGCCAAGGTCTGGGCCGAGGAGCTCACCCCATCGGGCGACTGGACGACCCTCTCCACCCGCGCCGACGAGACCGGCGATCTCGTCGGCGGCCTGCTGGGAATGAACGCCGACCAGTTCTGCCAGGTCGCGATGCTCCCACAGGGTGATTTCGCCAGATTTCTCCGTGCTGACGGCGATGAGCGCCGCGCCCTGCTCGAACGCCTCTTCGCCGTGAAGATCTTCAGCCAGATGGAGCGCTGGCTGGCCGACCACCGCACCCAGACCTGGCGCGAACAGCAGGAGCTCCGCCAGGCCGTCGACTCGGTGGCCGACCGCATCCGCGGCGCCGCCGGCCTCCCCGACCCCGCCCTCGACGCCACGGGCCGTGACGCCCTCGACGGCACGGTCCCTGCCGCCTCCGGTCATGCCGACGCGGTCCGCGCTCCCATCGCCCCGGACGGTGCGATCCCGGCCGCCTCCGCGGGCTCCGCCCTGGTTCCCGCGCAGGTCGCCCCCGATGGCGCGTTCCGCGGCGGCGCTGTCCCTGACGTGTCGGCACGTGAAGATCCGGCTGCCTGGGCCCGCGCGGTGCTGGCCGCCGCCGACGAGACCCTCGCCGAGGCGAGCGAGTCCGGTACGGCGAGCGAGATCGTCCTCAAGGCCGCCCGTGCGCGGCTCGAAGACGGACGTGTCCTCGCCGCCCGCCGGCACCGCCACACCGAGGCGCTCGCTCGCAGGTCCGCCCTCGACCGGACCGCCGAGGAGCGCGCCGACCTCGAAGCCCTCCTCGACGAGTCCTTCCGCGCCGGCCGCGTCGTCCCGTTCGTCCAACGTGCCGAACACCGCGCGGAGACCGCGGCGAAAGCACGCCGTCTCGCCGCCGACGCACTTTCCCGAGCCATTCCACTGCTTCCTCCGTCAGTCTCCCCAGCGGTCACCGCCGTTCCCGGCTCGCAGCAGGACGAAGGGCGGGGCCACTCGCCGGCGGGGCTCGTGGCGGGGGAGACCGGGCCCGAGGAGCTCGCCGTACTCGAACGTGGGCGCCTGGACGAGATCGCCCGCCTCGACGGGTTACGCGCGGAGGAGGAACGCTGGTCGGTGCTGCGGGGTGAGCTCGCGCAGGCCGAGGCGTCCGTGGATGAGCTGGTCTCGCGCGAGGCCGTGGTGGCCGGAAGCCTGGCGCTGCTGCCCGGGCGGCGGGGGGAGGCCGAGCGACGATGGGAGGCCGCGCGCCGGGCCGCAGCCGGCATACCCGCAGCCGGCGCGGCCCGCGACACCGCGTCCAGGGTCCTGGTGGCGGTCCGCCGCCGCGACCGTCTCGCCGCCGACCTCGCCGCCGCCGGTGATGATCTCGCGGAGGCTCTCGCCGTCGCTCTGCCCGGAGCGGAGGGCGGTCTCGCCGCTGGTGGCGATCTCGCAAACACCCACGTCCTGTCCGGGGCGGGAGACGGTCTCGCCGCCGCCGGTGACGACCTCGCCCAGATCCTCGCCTTTCCCGGAGCGGACGGCCACGGATCGACGGCAGGGGCGGTGCGCGAGCATCTGACAGGGCTGGAGCGGGCCGTCCGGGACGACCTGGCGGCCCTCGCGCCGTTGCGCGCCGACGAGGAACGAGCCGATGACCTGCGCGTCCGGCTCGCCGGGGTGGAGACCGAGCTGGCGGATTTCGCCGATCGGGAGGTCGCCGCGCGAGCCGCCGTCGCCGAACTGCCCACCCGGCTGACCGAGCTGGGTGAGCGGCTCGGGGCGTTGCGCGCGCAGACGTCGGCGCTGCCGGCCGTGCAGAGCGCCTGCCAGGCGGCTCACCGGCTGCTGGAGACGGCCGAGCTGCGCGACTCCCTGACCGCCGAGCTCGCCGAGGCGGAACAGGCCCGCGTGGCGGCGACCGATCTGGCCCAGGAACTGCGCGACCGTTTCCTCGAGGCCCGCCAGGCGCGGATCGACGGGATGGCGGGCGAGCTGGCCGGCGGCCTGGTCCCGGGGGAACCGTGCGTGGTCTGCGGCTCCGGCGATCACCCCGCGCCCGCCGCTCCGACGACCGTGTCCGTGGCCGACGACGAGGCGGCGGCCGAGGCGCGCTACCTGTCGGCTCAGGACGACCGGCAGTCCGCCGAGAGCCGGTCGGCGGCCCTCGCCGCCCGGCTCCAGGACGCCGCGGCCACCGCGGGGAACACCACGCGGGAGGCGGCGCGGACCGCCGCCACCTCCGCCGAGAACGAGCTCGTACGGCTGGCCGCGCTCGACGACCTGGCCACCGGCCTGGCCGACGAGGCGACCCGCGCCGAGCACGCCCTGGGGGAGGCCCGGGAGCGGGCGGCCGAGGTCGACCGGGCGCTCGCCGAGATCGCCGCCCGCCGATTCGAGGTGCGGTCCGAGCTCGACCGTCTCACCCGCCGCCTCGAAGCGGCCCGTGGCGACGACCCCACCGTTCAGGACCGCCGTGACCGGCTCACCACCGAGTCCGCCCACCTCGCCACCGCCATCACCGCCGCCACCCGCCTGGCCGAAACCGCCGCCGCCCACGAGGAGGCCCGCGCCGCCGTACCTCTGCTCGCGGCGCGGTCGCCGCTCCCGGGCTCGGATGCGCAGGAGCAGACCGAGGCCGGTGCCGCCGGGGTGCTGGCGGAGGCCGAGGAGATGCTCGCCGGGCTTCGGGAGGCCGCGGCGGGTGAGGAGGAGGCCGGGGCCGAGGTGGCGCGGCTGGCCGGGGAGATCGCCGAGCTGGAGCGGGAGAGCCGGGAGATCGACCGGGAGCTGGCGGCGAGCCGTACGCACCGGGACCAGGCCGGGGCCGAGGCCGAGCGGCTCAGGCGACGGCTCGACGCGGCCAGGGGCGAGGACCGCACGCTGACCGCGCGTCTGGAGCGGCTGGCCGACGAGGCCGCGTTGCTGCGCGAGGCCGCCGAGACCGCCGGGCTCGCCAGGACGGCCGCCGCGGAGGCCGAGAGCACCACCGCGGAGGCGGCGGAGGCCGCGATCGACGCCGGGTTCGGCAGCGCCGGTGAGGCCCAGGCCGCCGCCCGTCCGGCGGAGGAGCGCGCGGCCATGACCGAGCGGCTCCGGGCGCTCGACGCCGAGGCCGCCGCGGTCGCGGGCCTGCTGGCCGACCCCGAGCTCGTCGCCGCGGCGGCGGAGCCGGAACCCGACCTCCCCGCGCTGATCGAGGAGCACGAGACGGCCGAGGGCCTGCACGCCGGCCGTACGTCCCTGCGCGACCAGGCGCTGCACCGCCGCGGGCAGCTCGCCGAGCTGGTGGCCGAACTCGACCGGCGGCAGGCGGAATGGCTACCGGCCGAGGAGCGCCATGGGGTGGCCAGGCAGCTGGCCGAGCTCGCCGGCGGCACCTCCGCGGACAACGCGCTGGACATACGGCTCTCCTCCTACGTGCTCGGTGAACGGCTGCGGCAGGTCGTCGACGCGGCCAACGAGCGGCTCGACCACATGTCCGGCGGGCGTTACCTCCTGGAGTACGACATCAGGAAGACCGCCGGCAGCCGCAAGCGATCCGGCGGCGGGCTCGGCCTGCGCGTGCTCGACGGCTGGACCGGCGTCGACCGCGACCCCGCCACGCTGTCCGGCGGTGAGAGCTTCGTGACCTCCCTGGCCCTCGCCCTCGGCCTGGCCGACGTGGTGACCGCCGAGGCGGGCGGCGCCGAGATCGGCACCCTCTTCGTCGACGAGGGCTTCGGCACCCTCGACGAGGACACCCTCGACGACGTCCTCGACATCCTCGACGACCTACGTGACGGCGGCCGGGCCGTCGGCATCGTCAGCCACGTCGCCGAACTCCGCACCCGCATCCCGGCCCAGCTCTCCATCACCAAACACCGCTCCGGCTCCACCCTCTCCATCCGCGTCTGACCGCGTTCGCCTCCGTAGGCTGACGGCCGGGCTCAGACTCTCCCTACCTTGCTGATGGACCACCGGCATCGCCAACGCCCGCACCGCAGGGACCAACTGGCGAATCCAGACACACGGCCCGTCTGCCGTGCCTCGACATGAATACTTTCCGTGTTTGCATGGCGACGGTATGCTTATGCTTGTATCTCCGTCACGGACTCGACGTGTGAAGTCACGTATGGTCACTTCTCCGCATGTGGTGCCACACTGGGAGATGTGGAGAGTGAGGATGACATGAGCGCGCAACCAGAGGCTCCGCCGCTGCCGCCTCCGGTGTCCTTGTTCCCGAACATCTCAGGGCCCTACACGATCGAGGACTGGCTGGCGTTCCCCGAGACCCGGGAACGCGTCGAATTCATCGATGGGAGCTTTTGGGTGAGCACGGCCCCTGCTCTGGCGCATGCCATCTGTGCCCACCGGCTGGCGGCTCTGCTGCTGGCCTCCGCGCCGCCCGATATGGAAGTCGTCGAGGCGGCCAACATGCGCGTCGGGGATGAGGGATTCATTCCAGACATCGTTGTTGGATGGTCCGATGTGATGCTCTCGGATGCCGCAGTGCTGGACGTGGGCGATGTGGTCATGACCGTCGAGATCGTCAGCCCGAGCAACCGCAAACGTGATTACATCATCAAGCCCGCCTCCTACGCCGCCGCCGGGGTGCCGGTGTTCATGCGGGTCGAGCTGCATGGCGACGGCGTCATGCCGTACGTGGAGGTGTTCGCGGCCAAGGAGGGCCGGCCGATGCCGATCGCGTCCGCTCGGGCAGGCCAGATCCTGTCGCTGACCGAGCCGTACGAGATCAGCTTCGACCCGGCGGCACTGGTGGGTCCGCGCCAAACCACCGGTTGATTTCCGGGTTCCGGATGAATGCGGTCTCTCGCGGCCGTCAGATGGCAGCAACGTCGGGGATGGGCGAGATCCGCTCGTGGCTTGAGCGGATGCGTTCACCGGGTCCCGGTTCCTCCGAGTGCCGCGAGGGTGAGAGCTTCCCGGCATCGATCGGCGGCCGTGGCGTGCCGGATGCGTTCACCCGGTGCTGATTCCCTTCCCGCCGCGACCGGCGGGAAGACGCGCTTCCCCGGGCCGATTGGCGGGAAGACGCGCTTTCCCCCGGCCGATCGGTGGGGGAAAGCAAGTGAACGTACGTGGGCCTAGTTGCCGGGAGGCGGATCAGCGGGCGGGGAGGGATCGTGGCCGGTCCGGGTGACGTATTCGGTCAGTTCCCTGACGCGGTCGGCGTGCGCGTCGTGGCCGACGATCACGGGAGGCTCGTTGTAGGGCATGGCGTCGGAGGATCGGCGGAGTTTGATGTACTGGCCGCAGGCGTCGATCGCATAGGGCTCCATGTCGTCCTGGAGCGCGCCGATCACGGTGATGCCGTACGTCTCGCCGATGCGCCTGAACAGGGCGACCGCCTCGCGGCGGTGCTCCTTGCCGAGGTTGCGGCCGAGCTCGTCGAGCACCAGGCACAGATGGCCGCCGCCGGAGGACGCGATCGCGGCGGCGCACACCAGTTTGACCGCCTTCTCGTCCATCAGCGCGGTGTTGGCGCGGCGGTTGTACGGGACGTAGCCCTGGCCCTCGCCGCGCCGCCACTTGGGGACGACCTTCCACGCCCACCGCTGCTCGGGATCGGCCGGGGCGGCGGGGACGGGGAACTCCAGGGTGGCGCCGTAACCGCCGTAGGCCAGGTCGAGTTTCTCGAACTCCTCGGCGACGCGGGTGAGCCGTGACTGGATCGCCGCGGTCAGCGCCGCCCGGTGCACCGCCGTGGACTGCGCGGCCTCCTCGGCTCCCTTGTCGGCGGCGGACAGGTCGCGTTGCCGGGTGGCGACCTGCGACTCGATCTGCCGGCGCTGGTGCCGCTCGTAGTCTTCCTGGCCACGCAGGTAGGAGGCGAGCGCGGCGCACACCCCGGGGAAGGTGGCCTGCTCGCGTGCCGTACGGCCGGCGCCTGACTCGGTGCGTTCGCGGATGAGGTAGCGCAGTTCCTCGGGCATCTCCTCGTCGTCACCGGGGAAGGTGTCGCGCAACGCCCGGTCCAGGTGCCGCTCCGCCGTACGCCACCACTCCTCGGCGGTGAGCGGACGCTCCGCCTCCGGCAGGGCCGCTATCCACCCGCGGGCGTCGGCGGCGGCCTCGTCCCGGCCCCCTTCTCCGGCGGCGTCGGGTTTCGCGGTGGCGATCGCCTGGCCGCCCCACTCGGTGGCGAGCGACTCCAGGGCGAGGGCCTGACGGTCGGCGGTGACGCGGGCCTCCTGGGCGCGGGCGTCGTCGCGGTCGCGTTCGTGTCTCGCGCGGCGGTCCTCCAGCCGTTCGATCTCCATGTCGCGGGTCCGGGCACGGAAGTCGAGGGCCGCCGCACGCCGCTCGGCCTCGGTGACCCTGGGCGTGAGTTCGGCCAGCGCGCCGGCCAGCTCGGCCAGCCTCTCCCGCCGCCCCGTCAGCCGGCGTTCGACGTCGGCGAGCTGCACGGCCGCCTTCGCCCCCTCCAGCCGCCTGGCGGCCTCGGCCACGCCCTCCTCGGCCTCGCGCACCACGTCCGCCGCTTCGTCCTGGGTGTCCCGTGCCCGGTTGAGCCGCTGCTCGGCCGCCTTGATCCGGGCCTCCCGCCCGGTCGCCACCGCCTCGAAGGAGCCGATCACCGTGACACCGGCCGAACTGACCAGCACCGATCCGGGAAGCCCGGCCAGCGACTCGGCCGCCGTCTCCAGCGCGCCGGCGTCGACGATCACCGCGTGCTCATGCGGCCACCCGCGCAACCCGCCCGCGGCGTGATCGCGGGCCTGTTCGGCCACGTCGACCGCGTCGAGCAGGCCGGCGGCCGGCACACCGGCCGCCGCCAGGGCGTCGAGCTGGGCGGCGGCGGGACCGCCCTCGGCGTCGGCGAGTGCCGCCGCGGCGCCCTCCGCCTCGCGGTCGGCGACGCCCAGCGCCTTGAGCGCCATGGTGAGCCGCTGCCTCGCCTCGGCCAGTTCGCGCTCGGCGGCAGGGACCTCCCGGCCGTCGGCGAACCGCCTGACCTCCTCCAGCCCCGGAATCCGGCCGCGCAGCTCATCGGCGGAGTTCTCCGCCACGGCGCGGTCGGCCTCCAGCCTGGCGATCCGCGACTGTGACTCGACGTGCTCCCGGCGAGCGTCGGCGAGCCCCCGGTCGAGCGTGTCGTCCTTCAGCGTCGAGATCTCCGCCTTCACCACCGCGATCGCCTCGGCCGCGGCGCGGGTGGACGCCTGGTGCCTGGCCAGGTCGGCGGCGAATGCGGCGTCACGGCCCGCTGCGTCGACGAGCCTGCGGGCCAGCCGCCCCCGCCAGCAGCGCAGCGCGTCGGCCAGCCGTACCCTCGCCTGGTCGCGGCGGTCGAAGGTGGCCAGCAGCGCGTGGGACTCCGCCTCGAACTCCCGCAGCCGCTCGCCCGCCTGGGCAGCCCGCAGCCGTCTGGCGTGCTCGTCGCGTCTGGCCTCCCGCTCCTGGTCGAGCTCCGTGTCGAGCCCGGTGAGCGCGGCGACCGCCTCGAAGACCCGCTCGGGCGAGATCTCGTTGAGCGGCTGGGAGAGCAGATTGGTGGCCACCTTCGTCCGGACCGAGGTGGACAGGAAGGACACGCAGCGCACGCGGTCGCCGTAAAGGACCTTCGTCAGGTCGCGGGCCACCACGTCACGGCGGCCCGCCGAGCGCGGCAGCGTCAGCCACATCTCGTCGGCGCGAGCCACCCGCTCGGCCTCCGAGGGGGCGGCGGCGAGGTAGACGCCCTCGGTCCAGCGGATCTCCAGGTGCGGAGCCTCCTGATTGACCCGCAGCCACACCGTCACGGCCCGGCCCGGCGTGGTCTCGTCGAAGACGCCCACGATGTAGCCGTGGCTCGCGCTGGCCCACTGCCTGCCGCCCGCCCCGGCGGCCAGCTCGGCGTTGAACAGCAGCTCCGACACCGTCTTCGCGCCCGAGGCGAAACGCCACTGCTCGTCGCCGAGCAGGGCGGTGATCGCCGCGATGAACGACGACTTGCCCGCGCCGTTGGAGTCCTTCGGGCCCGCGCCGGCCACCACGATCAGTGTCCCGGGGACCGTCGGCACCGGGTGCGTGGACAACCGGGAGATGTTGACCGCCTGCACGGCGATCAGCACCCGGTCGCCGACGACGTTCTCGACCTGCGTCACGCCATGTCCCCCTGATCCCCCCGCAACTCTGACTCCACCCCTGCGCGGTCCACTTCTGCGCGGTCCGCGCTTGCCTGGTCCGCGCTTGCCTGGTCCGCGCTTGCCTGGTCCGCGCTTGCCTGGTCCGCATCTGCGCGGCCTGTTCCTGCCCGGTCCGCGATTTTCCGGTCCGGGCTTGCTTGGTCCGCGCTTGCTTGGTTCATGCTTGCTTGGTTCATGCTTGCTTGGTTCGCCCCTGCGCGGTCCGCGCTTGCCCGGTTCGCGCCTGTCTGGTTCGCGCTTGCTCGGTCGGCCGCTGCCTGATCTGCCCCTGACCGGGCCGCTGCCGTTCGGTCGGCCCTCGCCGGGGCCGCTGCTGGGCGGTCCGCTTCCGTCTGGGCCGCGCTCGGCCGGGCCGCGAGGTCGTGCGCGGATGGTTTCCGCCTCGCTCGTACGGCTTCCGCCAGCGGGGTGTGCGGGCCGGCGGCGAGGATCAGCTCCTCCTGGAGACGTCGCCGGCTCCGTGGCGTGAACCGGTGGAACTGCGGGCCCGGCACGTAGCCCCCTGTCTCCTCCCCGGCCTTGACCTGGACGAGCAGCCCGGCGTGCCGCAACGATCGCAACGCCGCCTCAAGCTCGCCGATCGCCAGTTGCGTGTGGCGGCGCAGCTCGTCCACGGGGGTCGGATGCGGTGAGAGCCAGGTGTCCTCGCCCAGCAGCCCTTCCGCCCGGGGGATGGCGACCGAGTGGACCAGGACCAGCACCAGCACCGCCCGCTCCGTCTCGCCCAGCGTGGTGCCCACCTCGGCGGCGGTGGCGTCGTCGTAGCCGGAGGTCCATCGTTCGCGGCTCTGGATCAGGGTGCGCCCGCGCTTGGCGAGCATGTCGGCGAGGCCGCGGCGGAGCGCCGGGTCGCGCAGCGCGGCGAACCGCGCCTCCTGAACCGGCTCCGCGGCGTGCTCCACGGCCATGAACGCCGCGACCAGCTCCGCCCGCCGCCGCTCGTCATAGACGCCGAGCAGCTCGTCGTCCCACCCTTCCTCGCTCACCGCCGTCCCGGCGGTGAAACCGGTAGCGGACGCGAGGACCGTGGAGGACTCGTCGGCTGCCGGGAGGTGACCGGCGTCGGGCGTGGTGGCCTGGAGCGGGTCGGGGTCGTCTGGTGACGTGTTTCCGGCGGCGGGGCCGTCCGGGTGCCCGATGAGGGCCACCGCGTGCTGGTCGGAGGGGGTTGTGGGATCCGGCGGCGGGTCGTCGACGGTGACGGATGGGAGGGGGCCGACGGTGATGGCGGCATCCGGTGCCGAGGTCTCGGGGGTCCGAATCTCAGGGTGGGAGCCGGGAGCCACGGGGAGGTGTCTCGGGGGAGTCGAAAACGGCAGGGTGAGGGTGGCGGGGGGTTCCGGGTCGGGGAGGCGGCGGACGAGCTCACGCAGGTGGGCGTGGGACTCGGCGGGCCAGGTGGCGCAGCGTGGGCCGAGACGGACGGTGGCGCCGGACAGGATGACCCAGGCCGAGTCGTGCAACCGGCGCAGCGCGCCGATCGCCCAGTTGCGCATCAGGTCGTCGTTGCGGCCGATCAGCGCGCGGTAGGCCGCGAGGACCAGGTCGAGAGGCGCGGGATCGCCCGGCCACGGGTCACCGGCGTGGTCACTCCAGCAGCACTTCAGGCATGCCGCGAGCACCCGCCGCGCTTCTCCGGACCGTTCCGCCGAAACCGGGTTGACCTGGTATTCCTCCAGCAGGGACGGGGTGACCCCGTCAGGCCACAGCGGCAGCGCCAGCCCGGTGCCGTCGCTGCGCGCCAGCCGTACCATGCCGGGCGGCGCGGCCACGCCGGCCGTCAGCGACAGCGGGCCCGTCGCCCGGACGGCGGCATGAGCCACCCGCGCCGTGTCGGTTCGGGCGGATACGGCCGAGGGCGGAGAGGCCGAGGACGGGGTGGCCGAGGACGGGGTGGCGGCGCGTGGCGCGGGGGAGAGGGGGGAGGTGGCGGGCTCAGCCGGCATGGCCGGTCCTCTCCAGGTGGCCGTGGGAGAGCCAGGTGGGCTCGGTCGTGGGAGCGGCGGTGAGTTCGTCGGACCAGCGGATCCGGTAGGGCAGCTCGGGGCGGAGGTCGGCGGCGGTCAGGTCGGCGAGGAGCCGCCGGGCGGAGACCCACTCGCCCGGATGCGCCAGCAACTCCTCCACGGGAACCGAGTCACGGCCGGCCAGGGCCTGCTCGGCGACGGCCGTGAGACGTTCGAGCGCGGTGGCGGCGTCGGCCTCGTGGGAAGACGCCGGGCCGGAGTCGGGCAGGTCGGAGCGGGGCGGGGTCGGCTGGACCGGGGCGGGACGCGGGCTCTCGTCGACGGCGCGGACGATCGCGGCGGGATCGTGCCACGGCGCGGGGGCGTCGAAGACGAAGCCGTCGAGCACCGCCGCGAGCCGCTCCTTGGGGGCGGTCTGGGCGAAGGTGCGCCAGGTCTCGGACGGCAGCAGGGTGAGGTTGCGCGTGGTGCCCGCCGAGTCGGCCAGGCGGCCGGCCGCGCGGCGGGAGGCGTCGCTGTAGGAGTAGATGGCCGCGCGGAGCTCGGTGCAGGTGCGGTCGAGCTCGGGCCAGCGGGTCAGGATCGTGCCGTGCAGGCTCTGCGCCCGCCGGGCGATCTCCTCGGTCCCCCACAGCTTCGGCGCCTGCTCCCGCAGCTCCTCGATGGTGCCGGTGCTGAGCGTGATGAGCTCGAGCGCCCACAGCCGGAACGCCCGCGCGAGGTTGTGGGCGCTCTGCCGCGCCTCCTCCATGGTGGTGCGCGGGTCGGCGACGTTGAGGTCTTCCAGTGCGAGCAGCCGGTGCATCTCGGACTGGCCGCCGTCGTCCATCATCCGGCGGACGAACATCAGGCCGACGACGCTGGTGAACGACGCCCGGTGGCGGAGCTGGTTGGGTTTGGGGAACACCTCGCGGATCGCGCCGAGGCTCTTGAGCACCCGCAGCCGGTTCTCGAACAGCGGGCCGGGGTAGGCGCGGCACGCGTGCCGCATCTGCTCGTGGGTCAGCCACTCCTCGCCGGCCTCGGCGAACGCCGCGAACAGCGTCTCGGCGATGTCGACGAGCGCCGGATCGTCCACGACCGCGCCGGAGTCTCTGGCGAGGGCCGCGAACATGCGCCGGTAGGTCGCCAGCACCGCCTCCTCGGTCAGCGCGGCGTCGAGGGTGATCTCGTGGTTCGTCTCGGGCACGCGCCCTACCGTAAGGCTTGCCGCCGACATTTCCTGACCACCTCAGCGGCCGGGCGGACGCGTGCCGTACGGAAAATGGGGTCTTGGTGGGTTAACTGCGGCCACCCTCGGCTGCACGCTAAGGTGACCCTCGGTAAAAGGGGGACATTTCAGGGCGCGTGGGGTGAATGACGGGTGAGAATCCCCAAGTTAAGGGGTGACCGTGCCACGGCTGTGATCGCGACGACAGTGGTCGGAGTGCTGGTCGTCGCCACGGCCGCCTTCGGCGTGGGCATCTCCAGCGCGCAACCCGCGACCGCCGACGTGGGCGCCTGGTCGTGGAGCAAGTCGCGCGGGACCGTCGTGCACGCCACTGGGCTGTCGGGCGCGGTCGACGGCCGGATCACCCGGACCGGCTCCAAGGGCAGGCAGCTCAAGGTCGTCGAGGACGGCTCGACGGTGCTGCTCCTCGACGAGGAGAGCGAGAGCGGCGAGACCAGCGACATCTGGAACCGCATCGAGTGGAACGGAGGGGTCGGCTATCTCAGCGACACGCTGATGGCGACCCCGAGAGGTGGCTTCCCGGCCGCCCCGCTGTTCCAGTGCGACGACTGAGGAGGGGCTCAGTGAGCAACCAAACACCGGAGAACGGCACGTCTCGCGAGACGTACGGGGAATCCACTGTCAGGGCCGGCGAGACCTCCGGCCCTGTCGACGCGCTGGGCTTCCCCACGAACGACCGCCCCAGCCCGCAGCCCCGGTACGGCGAGCAGAACGCGCCGGCCACGGGCTACGACGCCCAGGCCCAGACGGGGGCGTACCCGGTGCCCGTCCCGCCCGGTGGGAGCGCCGGCCAGCCCGGTTACGACTCATCGGGACCGAACGGCTACGACACCGCGAACCTGGGCAAGTACGAGGCCCGGCCGGGCGGTGACGGCGGCTACCGTGACCAGAACGTCTCGTACGGCATCCCCGGCTACCCGGCCGGCGACTCCCCCCGTTCCGACCCGCCACCCCCGTCCGACCGGTACGGCACGCCCGACCAGACCCGCCCTCCGGCCCCCGGTCCCTACGGTTCGCCCGAGCAGTCGCCCACACCCGACCGCTACGGCACGCCCGAGCAGTCGTCCGCCCCCGACCGTTACGGCTCGCCGGACCAGCCGTCCACACCCGACCGTTACGGCCCGGCCGACCAGGCCCGGCCGCCCTCGGCGGACCGGTATCCGACGGACGGCCAGCAGGACTCCGCCGACCGCTACGCCGCCGATCCGGCCCGCCAGCGGTCCACCGGCGCGTTCGCCGCCGACTCCGCACAGCCGCCCGCCGCCGGCGGGTACGACCTGGCCTCCGGCACCTATCCCGCCGCCGACGGCAGCGGCCGCCGTACCCCCGCCCCGCCCGCACAAGCCGCCCCGCCCGCCGGCGCCCCGTCGTACGGCCAGGGACAGCCCGGCCAGTACGGCGACGCCCCGTCGTACCAGGGACAGCCGCAGAGCCCCGAGAGCTACCGCTCCCAGCCCGACCCCGGCTACGGCAAGGACGCGGCGCCGCACAGCCCGCCGTCCTACGGCGTCGACCCCGCCGCCGGCGGTACCCCGTCCTACGGCGTCGACCCCACGGCCGGCGGCTCCCCGTCCTACGGCGTCGACCCCGCCGCCGGCGGTACCCCGTCCTACGGCGTCGACCCCGCCGCCGGCGGTACCCCGTCCTACGGCGTCGACCCCACGGCCGGCGGCTCCCCGTCCTACGGCGGCGAGTCCAAGAGCTACGGCGGCGACCCCGCCGCCTCCTACGGGATTCCCTCCGACACCTCCTACACCTCGCAGCCGAGCCCTTACGGCGCCGACTCCTACGGCTCCGCCGGGAACGCCGACCCGCAGCAGTACCGCACGCCGGCCGCTCCGCCGCCGCCGGCGCAGGGTGAGGTGGCGGCGCTGGCGGAGCAGTTCGCGCAGCGGTTCAACCTGCTGGCGGAGAACATCGAGCGGGTGATCAAGGGCAAGCGGGAGGCCGTGGAGCTGGCCCTGGTGTGCCTGTTCTCGGAGGGTCACCTGCTGATCGAGGACGTCCCGGGCACCGGGAAGACCACGCTCGCCCGGTCGATCGCGGCGAGTGTGGACGCCCAGTGGCGGCGGATCCAGTTCACTCCCGACCTGCTCCCCTCCGACATCACCGGTGTCTCGATCTTCAACCAGACGACGCAGAAGTTCGAGTTCCACCAGGGGCCGGTCTTCGCCAACATCGTGCTCGGCGACGAGATCAACCGTGCCTCGCCGAAGACCCAGTCGGCGCTGCTGGAGGTCATGGAGGAGCGCCGGGTCACCGTCGACTCCGAGGCGCACTCCGTGCCCAGGCCGTTCCTGGTGGTCGCCACGCAGAACCCGGTCGACATGGACGGCACCTATCCGCTGCCCGAGGCGCAGCTCGACCGGTTCCTGATGCGGATCTCGGTCGGCTACCCGGACCACGCGGCGGAGGTCGAGGTGCTCAAGGGCATGCCGACGGGGCCGCAGGTCGAGCGGCTGCCGATGGTGGCCAGGGCCTCGGACGTCGCGGGGATGATCGACTTCGCGACGCGCATCCACGTGGCGGATCCCATCTACGACTACGTGGTCGGCCTGGTCACGCAGACCCGCACCTCGCCGGAGGTCAGGCTCGGCGCCAGCCCGCGTGCCAGCCTGGCCCTGGTCAGGGCCGCCAAGGTGCGGGCCGCGGCGGCCGGACGGCACTTCGTCGTGCCCGAGGACATCAAGGCGCTCGCCGTGGCCGTGCTCGCGCACCGCCTCGTCCTCACCCCCGAGGCGGAGCTGCGCGAGCGCACCGCGGAGGCGCTGGTTGGCGAGATCCTGGCGGGAATACCGGTGCCCCAGGCGCTCGCCGGGGTGTAACCGGATGCCGACGCCACTCGGTTAGGGGACGACGGCGGGCTCGGCACTGCTCTACACGGCGGGTTTCGCGCTGGGCTATCCGGAGCTCGCCGTCCTGGGCTGCGGGGGAGCGCTGGCCCTCGCCGTCGCGCTGCTGTGGACGGCGCCGAGGGTGCGACTCGACGTGCACAGGGAGATCACGCCGCTGCTCCCTGGTCTGGGCGGCGGCCCTGCGCCGGGGCGGAGATCAGATCACATCTCCGGCCGTTGGCTGATATTTCGAACTTTGCGGGATTCTCTCTGGATGAGGTGACCCCGCTCGACGCGGACGAGGCATGGCGTCGCAGTGATGCCGTCCGTGCCATCGTCGCCCGCCGTACTCCCGCGCTGCGCCGCCCCCGTCGCCGGCTGCACGCGCGCACCCTCCTGGGGGCAGGCGGATACGGCAGAAGGACAACGCGGGCTGACGGCTGATCGCCGTCGCGTTGGTGGCGGTCTCGGGGGCGTGTGTGACTTCGATGCCAGACAGGTACTGCCGTTACCTGGAACGGCAGTGACTCCCGCTGGTCGGTAAAACAACGTTTGCTGGAGTTGGACCGGCAGCAAGGGGCCGGCCCTTACCGGACGCTCAGCGTCTGGGTAGGGGAGTTTCGATGTGATTTCAGCTGGAGCGATATGCGCGCGACATTCATTTACGGGGCCGGTGACGTGCGGATCGAGCAGATCCCCGACCCGGTGCTCCAGGAGCCGACCGACGCGCTGGTGCGGGTCGTCCGCTCCTGTGTGTGCGGTTCGGACCTGCATCCGTACCACACCCTGCCCGCCACCTCCGAGGGCAGCCCGATAGGCCACGAGTTCGTCGGCGTGGTCGAGGACGTCGGCTCCGAGGTCGTCACGCTGCGCCGCGGTGACTTCGTGATCGCCCCGTTCGCCTGGTCGGACGGCACCTGCGAGTTCTGCAGGGAGGGCCTGCAGACCTCCTGCCTGCACGGCGGATTCTGGGCCGTGGACGGGGTCGGCGGAGGCCAGGCCGAAGCCGTACGCGTCCCCTTGGCCGACGGGACCCTGGTCAAGGCACCCGTGGCCGAGGACTCGGCGCTGCTGCCAGGGCTGCTGACCCTGTCGGATGTGTACGGGACGGGGTACCACGCGGCCAAACGCGCAGACGTGGGTCCGGGCGACACCGTCGCTGTGATCGGCGACGGGGCGGTGGGCTTGCTGGCCGTGCTGTCGGCCAAGCAGCTCGGCGCCGAGCAGATCGTCCTGATGGGCCGCCACAAGGCCCGCACCGACCTGGGGCGGGAGTTCGGCGCCACCGACGTGGTCGCCGCACGCGGCGAGGAGGGCATCGCCGAGGTCCGTGAGCTCACCGGCGGGTACGGCGCCGCCAAGGTCGTGGAGGCGGTCGGGCACATGCCTGCCTACGAGCAGGCCGTCGGCATCGTCCGTCCCGGTGGTGTGATCTCCCGGGTCGGGGTGCCGCAGTACGACGACGCGCCGGTCGGGTTCGCCAGCCTTTTCGGGCCGAACATCACCCTGACCGGCGGCCCCGCTCCCGTCCGCGCCTACATCGAGGAACTGTTGCCGGGAGTGCTGGAGGGCGCCGTGCAGCCGGGCAAGGTCTTCGACCGCACCATGGATCTCGACGAGGTTCCCGATGCCTACCGCGCCATGGACCGGCGTACGGCGCTCAAGGTCCTCATCCGGCCCTGACCCCGCCCTGGGGGACGGACATCACCGGAATGCCGGCCGTACCCCGCGAGTGCGTCGCGGACCGAGAGCCGGACTGAACCGGCCGCGTCCACCTGGTGGCGAGCCCGCGCGCGACACACGGGCCCGCCGGGTGGGTCAGCTCACAGCCTCTGCCAGAGCGCCGGGACGTTCGGCGGCTCCCAGCCGCTGATCGCGGTGTGGGGCTGGAGGCAACGGTAGGTCGCGCCGCCGTAGGTGACCTGGCTGCCCGACTGGTAAGCGGTGCCGGCGGCCCAGGTGCCACCCGGTGCCGGCGGGTCGGTCGGGGTCGGGGTGGGGGTGGGAGTCGGGCCGGGGTTGCCGCCTCCGCCGCCGACCTGCAGGTCGACGCAGGAGTAGAAGGCCATGGCGGTGTCCGCGATGTTCCAGATCGCCAGTACCTTCTGCGGGCCGGTCCTGCCGCCCAGGCTCACGTTGTGCGTGACCGTGGCTCCGGGTTGCCTGCCTCCGTCGTTGAACAACGCGATCCGGGTGCCGCCGATGTAGTACTCCCACGTGCTGGTGGCGTGGCGGGCGGTCAGCACCCAGTTGAAGGTGACCGAGTTGCCGACGCTGGCCCTCGGCCACGCCCTGCTCTCGTCGTTGAGCTGGGCGAACCGCCCGACGCCACCGTGGCAGTTCCGCTGGCCCTTGGGCCCTTCCACGCTCTGCGGCTCGTAGATGATGTCGCCGCAGTTCGCGACCCGGCCCTGTGCGCAGTTCGCCTGCCGGCTCGGCGGGGAGGAGATGTAGCCGTGGGCCATGGCCGGCGACGCGATGAACACCGAGGCCCCGATGGCGAGTATCGCCAACGAGAGGAACGTGATCGTTCTTCGCATGGGTGACTCCTTTTGCTGGGGGTCACTCAAATATAAAAGAAAGTTTCCTAACAGTAAATCCCTCTGGTCATCATAATTCGGGTCCGTTGTCAAGATCGGTGTCGTGCCACGGGCTCCGTGCGGGCCCGCCCGTCAGTTCGCGACGGCGCCGCGGATGCAGGTGGGGCGGGACCAGGCGGTGGTGGACTTCTCGCCGATGCTCAGCGGAACGCCCAGCACGAAGCAGTAGCCGGAGTCGGGCTTGAGGCCGAAGACGCGGGTCGACGTGGACCCCTGGTCCAGCACGGTGGTCTGCTGCCCGTCGGCCGGCTCGCGCTGCAGCACCAGGGGAAACCTTTTGGCGTTCGCGGGCAGGGTCCAGCGGAGCGTGATCGAGGCGCCGTTGTCGGCCGCGATCTTCAGGTTGCGGGGGGTGAGCGCCTTGACGGCGGCGGGGTCGACCGCGTCGGCCTCCCCGGACGGCACGGCGGTCGCGGTGGGACGTGCGGTGACGGGGTCGTCCTGCGCGGAGACGAAGAGGGCCACGCCGATGCCCGCGCCCGCCAGCCCCGCCACGGCCATCCCCACGACCAGGTGCAGGCGCAACCGGGAACGGGGGGCGGCGGGCGGGCGCGGCATCGTCGTGTGCTCGCGGCTGGGCTCACCCGGCAGGTCGCCGCCCACCATGTCGGTGGCGGGCAGGCCCAGCTCGATCTGGATGGCCTGGAGCCGCTGGGCGAACTCCCGTGCCGTGCCGTACCTCTCCTCGGGCTGCTTCGCCAGCACGCGCATGATCGCCTCGGAGACCGCCGGGGGCACGTCACGCCTGCTGAAGGGCGGTGGCGGCCGACTCAGCACGCGGAGCATCAGCGGCGCGATCGACGGGTCGGCCGGATTGTGGAAGGCGGGCTGCCCGGCGAGCAGGTGGTAGAGGGTGGAGCCGAGGGAGTAGAGATCGGAGGAGACGCTGTGCGGCTGGCCGCGCAGCACCTCGGGGGCGGCGTGCAGGGGAGTGAAGGCGTGGGCCGCGGCCGAGACCTCGGCCATGTCGACGACCCGCGCGACGCCGAAGTCGGCGATGGCCGGCTCGCCGTACTTCGAGATCAGGATGTTCTGCGGTTTGATGTCGCCGTGCAGCACTCCCGCCTGGTGCACGGCGGACAGCGCGCCCGCCAGCTTCACCCCGGCGCGCAGCACGTCCGCCACCGGCAGCGGCCCCTCACGGCTCAGCCGGTCGCGCAGCGAGCCGCCCTCGAAGAACTCCATCGCGATGTACGGCCGGCCGGCCCTGGTCGTGCCGGTGTCGAACACGGTCACCACGTTGGGGTGGCCGGTCAGCCGCCCGGTGAGCTGGAGCTCACGCTGGAACCTGCGCAGCGTACCCTGATCGACCTTGTCGACGGACAGCACTTTGAGCGCCACCTGCCGGTCCAGACGTTCCTGGTAGGCGCGGTAGACGACGGCGAACCCGCCCTGCCCGGCCTGATCAAGAACGCGATAACCGAGGGCCTCCTCGATTGGTTGCACCCGTTCTCCCCTATGTCCCCGTTCCGGCTGATACTAGTGGGCCGGGGGAGATCGCTCAGGTGAAACTCAGCGGCCAGGGCACCATGAGCACGGCGCCGGCCACCAGGGAGGCACCCGCGACAAGAAGGAAGAACAGGACATAGAGCCCGCCGGGGAGCACGGTGAGCCTCGCGAGCTGATCGGCGTCGGAGTCGGGCGCCCGCCCCCCGCGCCGCTTGCGCTGCAGCTCGATGATCGGCCGTATCCCGCCGAGCAGCAGGAACCACACGGCCAGGTGCGCGCAGATCGCCTGCACCTCCTGCGGCGCGAACCAGGACAGCGCGAACACCGCGCCCCCGGTCACCACCAGCGACAGCACCCCGAACAGGTTCCGGATCAGCAGCAGCATGCAGGCGAGCAGCACCAGCACGCCCCAGAGCAGGATCGTGATGTAGCCCTCGGCCACCAGCCACGCGCCGCCCAGCCCGAGCAGCGACGGCGCGACGTAGCCCGCCAGGGCGGTGAGGATCATGCCGGGCCCGGTGGGACGGCCACGGGTGAGCGTCACTCCCGAGGTGTCGGAGTGCAGCCTGATGCCCTGCAGCTTGCGGCGGGTGAGCACGGCGGCCAGCGCGTGCCCGCCCTCGTGGGCGATCGTGATCAGTCCGCGTGACAGATGCCAGGAGGCGGTCGAAAGCACCACCACCAGGGCCACTGCGGCCGACAGCAGGATCGCCCAGTCGGGGGGATCCTGCTGGGCCGTTGTCAGGTGGGCCCACACCTCGTTGAGCGACTCCATCGACTTACAGCTTGCCCGAAAGATGACCATCCCGCGACTCGGAGGTTATGGTCGGTCACGGTTCTGGATGTTCTGCGACGGTAATGCCGCCAAATTGTCGACCTACACTCATAACGTCTGAGCGGAGGGGGTGTCCATGGCGGAGCGACGGACTCGGGGTGTGCGCGCCTTTCTGCGATCTCCCGGACGGCATCAGGACGAGGCGCCTCCGGAGCGGTTCCTGGACCCGCGTGGGGAGGAGGAGGACACGTTCCGGCCGAGCGTGATCGACAGCGCCGTCTACGTCGACGGCCGCCGTGTTTCGAGCCCCGACTCGCTCGCCGCCGCCTTCGAGACGTTGAAGAACACTCCCGGCGGCCTGGCCTGGATCGGGCTCTACCGCCCGAAGGACTGGGAGATGGCCGAGGTCGCCGAGGAGTTCGGGCTGCACGAGCTGTCCGTCGAGGACGCCATCGTCGCCCACCAGCGCCCCAAGGCCGACCGCTACGGCGACATGCTCTTCGTCGTCCTGCGCGCCGCCCGTTACGTCGACGATCTGGAGGAGGTCGACTTCGGCGAGCTGCACGTCTTCGTCGGGCCCAACTTCGTGATCACCGTCAGGCACAGCGAGGCCCCCGACCTGTCCACCGTGCGCCGCCGGATGGAGTCGGATCCCGACCTGCTCCGCCAGGGCTCCCAGGCCGTGCTCTACGCCATCCTCGACGCCGTGGTCGACGGCTACGCGCCGGTCGTGCGCGGCCTGCAGAACGACATCGACGAGATCGAGGTCCAGGTGTTCGGCGGCGACCCGGCCGTCTCCCGGCGCATCTACGAGCTGTCCCGCGAGGTGATCGAGTTCCAGCGGGCCACCCGGCCGCTGCTCGCCATGCTCGACGGCTTCATCGCCGGCTCCGAGAAGTACGGCGTGGACGAGGAACTGCAGAGCTACCTGCGCGACGTGGCCGACCACGCGATCACGGTCGACGAGCGGGTCGGCAGCCTCCGCCAGATGCTCCAGGACATCCTCGTCGTCAACTCCACGCTGGTCAGCCAGGCGCAGAACGCGGAGATGACGAAGCTCAACGAGGCCAACTTCGCGCAGAGCGAGGAGGTCAAGAAGATCTCCGCCTGGGCCGCCATCCTGTTCGCGCCCACCCTCGTCGGCACGATCTACGGGATGAACTTCGACTTCATGCCCGAAACCCACTGGACGTTCGGCTATCCCTTCGCGGTCCTCCTGATGGCCGGAGTCTGCGTGACCCTGTACGTGATCTTCAAGCGTCGCGACTGGCTCTGACCTCGCGGCTCACCCCGAGCGACTCGCCTCGCGCTCACGCGAGCATCTTGCGGGCCGCCTTCTCGATATCCGCCTCGGAGAGCAGCACGTGGCCGGCCGCGTCGCCGAGCGGGATGAAGCTGTCCTGGGAGGTGACCCGGGAGATCTTCCCGCCGAACCCGGCGTCGAGCAGCTCGGCGATGATCCCCTCGGACACGCCGCCGGTCCTGCGGGTCTCGTCGGCGATCAGCACCCTGCCGGTCAGTTCGGCCGCCCGGAGCAGGTCGTCGGTGGGCAGCGGAGCCAGCCAGCGCAGGTCGAGGACCCGGCAGCTGTGTCCCTCCGCGGTCAGCCGTACGGCGGCGCGCAGGCTCATCCGCACCCCGTTGCCGAAGGTCACGATCGTCAGGTCACGGCCGTCGCCGTAGCTGCGGGCCCGGCCGAGCGGCACGTGCGTCTCCACCCAGCGCGCGGGCGGCGCGTACGGCGCGAGCCAGCCGTTGTCACCCTCGTCGAACAGGTCACGGGTGTTGTAGAGCGCGATGGGTTCGAGGAACACCGACACGGTCCCGTCGGCGCGGCCGGCCGCGAGGCAGGTGCGCAGCATCGAGGCGGCGTCGTCGGGCCGGGCGGGGGAGGCGATGACCAGGCCGGGGATGTCGCGCAGGGCGGCGATGGAGTTGTCGTTGTGGAAGTGGCCGCCGAAGCCCTTCTGATAGGCGTAGCCGGCGACCCTGACCACCATCGGGTTCCGGAACGCGCCGCGGGAGAAGAACGACATGGTCGCCGCCTCGCCGCGGATCTGGTCGAGCGCGTTGTGCAGGTAGGCGAGGTACTGGATCTCGGGGACGGGGAGCAGCCCCGAGACGCCGGAGCCCAGGGCGAGGCCGAGGATCGCCTGCTCGTCGAGGAGCGTGTCGAAGACCCGTTCGGCGCCGAACCGCTTCTGCAGGCCGCGGGTCACGCCGTACACGCCGCCCTTGCGCGCCACGTCCTCGCCGAACAGCAGCATGCCGGGATCGGCGGCCAGGGCGTCGGCGAGCGTGCGGTTGATCGACTGGGAGAGGGTCAGCGGGCCCTCGTCCTCCGGCGGGTGGCCGCCGAAGGCGCGGCTTCTGGCCGCGGGCCCGGCGCTGACCGAGGCGGTCCTGGTGACCTGGTCGGGGTGGCGCGGCGCGAGCGGCGCGACGATCTCCTGCGCGGAGCCGAGCCGTGGCCGTCTGGCGGTCTCGGCGGCCATCTTGAGCACGTGGTCGCGGGTGGTCTCGTAGCGCGCCAGCACCTCGTCGGCGGTGCGCAGCCCCGTTCGGACGAGGAGGGCCGCGGTGGCGACCAGCGGGTCGCGGGCCAGGCCGGCGTCGATCTCGCGCTTGGTGCGGTACGACGACTCCACGTCGGATCCGGCGTGGCCCATCAGCCGGACCGTCTTGACGTGCAGCAACGCGGGCGTGCGGTGGGTGCGGACGTATTCCGCGGCCCGGAGCGCGGTCTCGTAGACGTCGATCAGGTCGCTGCCGTCGGCCCGGAGGTATTCGACCGCCGGGTGGCGGCTCTTCTCCACCCAGTCCTCCGGGGTGCGCACGCTGATGCCGAGGCCGTTGTCCTCGCAGACGAACAGGACCGGCATCGGCAGCCCCTGGTGGGAGCCGTAGACGGCGGTGTTGATCCCGGACAGCGCGCTGGCGTGGTTGGCGGAGGCGTCACCGAAGCTGCACACGGCGATCGAGTCGGCCGGCCACGCGCACGGCACGTCCAGTTTGCGGGCCCGCTCGATGGCGAAGGCCACCCCGACGGACCGGGGGAGGTGACTCGCGATCGTGGAGGTCTGCGGGAGCACCGCGAGCTCGGGATGGCCGAACACCTTGTGCCTGCCGCCGGCGATGGGCTCCTCCGCCGAGGCGGTGAGCCCGAGCAGCACGTCGCGCAGGCCCTCCTCGAACAGCCGGCCGGCCGCCGCCGACCGGGTCAGGTAGAACGCGCCCGACCGGTAGTGCAGCAGGGCCGGATCGGTGGGCCGCAGGGCGGCGGCGACCGCCGCGTTGCCCTCGTGCCCGGCCGAGCCGATCGTGTAGAACGACTGGCCGTCCGCCCGGAGCACCCGGGCGGCGATGTCCAGCAACCGGCTGCCGACCTGGTAGTCGAACAGCTCCAGACAGCGGTACCCGGTCAGGCCGGTGCCCTCGGCGACGGGCAGGTCCGGGTCCCGCGGAACTCCCCCCTGCAGTGCCGCAACCGCCTCGGTGAAATGCGTCTCAACAGTGTCGCGCGCCACGTGCCGATTATGTCGCGATGAACCGTGCTCCGTCTGCCGCCCACTCACATCCATCCCGGAGCCGTCCTTTCCGACATCATTAATGACAGATTGTCAGGTTATACAACTCTTTACCGTTTCCAGACGTCTACTTGTAAGGAATGGCATGACGTGGCACCCTCAAGCCGCGTTCCGACCTACGGGAGGATGACACCCGCATGTTGCAACGCATTCGAGTCGTCGTTGTCGCATTGGCGACGGCTGCCGGGGCTGTGGCCCTGGCCCCACCTGCTACCGCGGCGGCGGCCCCCGCCGTCGGCGAGATACAGGTGAATCCCAGTCCCGTCGTGGTGAGCGGTGGGGACGTCGACGCGACGTTCACCGTCATCACCAAGGAGGCGGGCAAGGCCGAGCTGCAGATCAAGCCGCCCGGCACGGGCACCTGGACGTCCCTCGACCTGAAGTCGGACCCGCACGGCAGCGAGACGAAGTGGACCGCGACCAGGGAGTTCGACACCAAGAGCAAGGACGGACGGTGGAGCGTCCAGGCCATCGCCCACGGCGAGGGCGGCGCCTCTGACTCCAAGAGCAGCAGCTTCGTCGTCAAGCAGGTCCTCGACACCCGGATCGTCGACTTCAACGCCTCGCCCGACCTGGTCTCCAAGGGCGACACCATCCAGACCTCCGGCAGGCTGCAGATCGACCGCGGCGGCTGGACGGGATACCGGGGCGAGTCGGTGACGATCACCTTCAGGGAGCAGGGGACCGACGCCTACCGGCACGTCACCACTGACAGGACCGGCCACAACGGCTGGTTCAGGGCGAGCGTCAAGGCCGAGGCCACCGGCTGGTGGCGGGCCGAGTTCGGCGGCGGCGGCGGAGCCAAGGGCTCGGTGAGCGACACCGACCGCGTCGACATCAGGCACCGGTCGAACGACACCCGGATCGTCGGCTTCGACGCGGGACCCGAGCCGGCCGAGCGCGGTGACCGCCTCACCCTGCGCGGCGAGCTGCAGATCGACGGCAGGCGCGGCTGGGACGGCTACGGCGGCCAGCGGGTCTCGCTCCTGTTCAAGGCCCACGGGTCCAGCAGGTGGGAGCACGTGGACTCCGACCACACCGATTCGGACGGCCGGTTCCGCGAGTCCGTGACCGCCTCCCGGTCGGGCTGGTGGAAGGCCGAGTACGAAGGCAGGGACGGCGTCCGGGGTTCGACCAGCGGCACCGACTACGTCCGCGTCTCCGACCCGACCCCGCCGCCCACGCCGGACCGGGCGGACAGCCGGATCACCAAGTTCAACGCCTACTACGAGCCGGCCAAGCGTGGCAAGACGCTGCGGTTCAAGGGCAAACTCCAGGTCGACGAGGGCTGGAGCTGGGACGGCCACCGGGCCAAGGTCCGGCTCTACTTCAAGCCCGCCGGCTCCGGCAAGTGGTACTGGGTGAAGTCGACCTGGTCCACGGGCAGCGGCAAGATCTACACCAAGACCACGGCCAAGCGGTCGGGCACCTGGAAACTGGTGTTCAAGGGTGACGAGGACGCCTACGGGTCCTCCAGCAAGAGTGACTACGTGCGCGTGAAGCGCTAAGGGTTTCCTGAAACCCAGGGACGAACGAGATCGGGCCGGCCTGCCTGTAAGGGGGCCGGCCCGATCTGCTGAATCCTGACGATTTCCGCGCCGGCCCGCCTGGAGGCCGGTAGATGGAACCCGGGACCGCCCGTCGCCGGCGGCGGCCTGCCGTACTGCAGCGTTAGTAGACGCTAACCAAGGCGGACAGGGCGAGGCGGTGCAGGAGCGCCGCCATGTCCTCGGGGGCGAGCTCTCCCGCGCTGTGCGGGGTGGAGTTGAGCAGGCCGAGCACCGCGTGTACGGCGGCGCGCAGGCGGGGCGGCGGGCACGAGGGGTGCAGCTCGCTGAGCACGGTCACCCACTCCTCCAGGTAGAGCCGCTGGAGCCGGCGGATCCGCCGCCGGTCGGGCTCCGGCACGTTGTCCAGTTCCCTGTCGTGCACCACGATCAGCGCGGGATGGCCGAGCGCGAACGCGATGTGTCCCCTGACCAGAGCGTCCAGCGCCTCGTCCGGGCCGGCGGCGGTGGTCGCGCAGGTGGCCCCGGAGGTGCGCAGCCGCTCGCTGACGTCGAGCAGCATCTCGGCCAGCAATGCCTCCTTGCCGGCGAAGTGCCGGTAGAGCGCCGGCCCCGAGACCCCGACCGCCGCGCCGATGTCCTCGATGGAGACGCCGTGGAAGCCCCGGGCCGCGAACAGCCGGGAGGCGGCGTCGAGGATCCCGGTGCGCCGCGACCTTCGATCGCGGGTAGGGGCCGAAGTGGTCGTCACACCGTCCATGGTAGACGGTGACGTTAATGATTACTAACATTGGTCCCAGCGAGCAGTCGCCCGCGAGGACCGAGATGAGGGGACGAGTGCGCGTGCGAGCCGACGAGACCGGCCGTCCGGACGGAGGCGCGGGATGAGCGCCGGGCCGGTGCTGGCGACCGCCGCCGACCCCGGCGCGGAGGTGTTCAAACGCACCGCCGAGGCGAACGAGGGCCTGGTCGCCGAGCTGCGGGAGCGCCTCGCGACGGCCGCGAAGGGCGGCCCGGAGCGGTCCCGCGCCCGCCACGTCGAGCGCGGCAAGCTGCTGCCCAGGGACAGGGTCGACGCGCTGCTCGACCCCGGCTCCCGCTTCCTGGAGCTGTCGCCGCTGGCCGCCACCGGAATGTACGGCGACGAGGCCCCGGCCGCCGGCATCATCACCGGCATCGGCCGGGTCGACGGCCGTGAGGTCGTGGTCGTCGCCAACGACGCGACCGTCAAGGGCGGCACCTACTTCCCGATCACGGTCAAGAAGCACCTGCGCGCCCAGGAGGTGGCCCTCCACAACCACCTGCCCTGCGTCTACCTGGTCGACTCCGGCGGCGCGTTCCTCCCGGAACAGGACGACGTCTTCCCCGACCGCGAGCACTTCGGCCGGATCTTCTACAACCAGGCCACCATGTCGGCCAGGGGCATCCCGCAGATCGCCGCGGTGCTCGGCTCCTGCACGGCGGGGGGCGCCTACGTCCCCGCGATGAGCGACGAGGCCGTCATCGTGCGCGGCCAGGGCACGATCTTCCTCGGCGGCCCGCCCCTGGTGAAGGCCGCGACCGGTGAGGAGGTCACCGCCGAGGAGCTCGGCGGTGGCGACCTGCACGCCCGCACCAGCGGCGTCACCGACCACCTCGCCGAGGACGACACCCACGCCCTGGCCATCGTCCGCGACATCGTGGCCACCTTCGGGCCGAGGTCCCCCGTGCCGTGGGAGGTCACCGAGGGGGAGGCGCCCGCGCACGATCCCCGCGACCTGTACGGCATCGTCCCGCCCGACAGCCGCACGCCGTACGACGTGCACGAGGTCATCGCGCGGATCGTCGACGGCAGCCGGTTCCTCGAGTTCAAGGCCGAGTACGGCGCGACGCTCGTCACCGGGTTCGCCAGGATCCACGGGCACCCGGTGGGCGTCATCGCGAACAACGGCATCCTGTTCGGCGAGTCCGCGCTCAAGGGCGCGCACTTCATCGAGCTGTGCGACCGGCGGAGCATCCCGCTGGTCTTCCTGCAGAACATCAGCGGGTTCATGGTCGGCAAGGCGTACGAGGCGGGCGGGATCGCCAAGCACGGGGCCAAGATGGTGACCGCCGTCGCCTGCGCGCGGGTGCCCAAGCTGACCGTCGTCATCGGCGGCTCGTTCGGCGCGGGCAACTACGCGATGGCCGGGCGGGCCTACTCCCCGCGCTTCCTGTGGATGTGGCCGAACGCCAGGATCTCGGTGATGGGCGGCGAGCAGGCGGCGAACGTGCTCGCCACCGTGCGCCCGGGGATGACGGCCGAGCAGGAGGAGGCGTTCAAGGCGCCCATCCGCGAGCAGTACGAGCGCCAGGGCAACCCCTACTACTCCACCGCCCGGCTGTGGGACGACGGCGTGATCGATCCCCTCGACACCCGGACCGTGCTCGGCCTCGCCCTGGGCGCCGTGGCGAACGCCCCCCTCGAACCCGTCGGCTACGGCGTCTTCCGGATGTGAGTGAGATGTTCGAAACGGTGCTCATCGCCAACCGGGGCGAGATCGCGGTCCGCGTCAGCCGTACGCTGCGCCGGCTGGGGGTTCGCGCGGTGGCCGTGCACACGGCGGCCGACGCGGGAGCCCGGCACGTGCGCGCGGCCGACCTCGCCGTGAGCGTGCCCGGCTACCTCGACATGGACGCCATCGTGGCCGCCGCGCTGGCCACCGGCGCGCAGGCGGTCCACCCCGGTTACGGCTTCCTCGCCGAGAACGCGGCCTTCGCCCGGCGGTGCGCCGAGGCCGGCCTGGTCTTCGTCGGGCCGCCGCCCTCGGCCATCGAGGCCATGGGCGACAAGATCCAGGCCAAGGCGACGGTGTCGGCCGCCGGGGTGCCCGTGGTGCCCGGCGGCGCCGAGCCCGACGACGACCTGGCCGAGGCCGCGCACCGGGTCGGTTTCCCCGTCCTGATCAAGCCGTCGGCCGGGGGCGGCGGCAAGGGCATGGTCGTGGTGCGGGCCGCCGCCGAACTGCCCGCGGCGATCGAGTCCGCCCGGCGCGGCGCGCTGGCCGCGTTCGGCGACGGGACCCTGCTCGTCGAGCGGTTCGTGGCCGGGCCGAGGCACATCGAGATCCAGGTCCTCGCCGACGCCCACGGCAACGTGGTCCACCTGGGCGAGCGCGAGTGCAGCCTGCAGCGCCGGCACCAGAAGATCGTCGAGGAGGCTCCCTCCCCGCTGCTGGACCCCCCGACCAGGGAACGGATGGGCGCGGCCGCCGTGGAGGCAGCCCGCTCGGTCGGCTACACCGGCGCGGGCACCGTCGAGTTCATCGTCGACGGTGCCACCGGCGAATATCACTTCATGGAGATGAACACCCGCCTCCAGGTCGAGCACCCGGTCACCGAACTCGTCACCGGCCTCGACCTGGTCGAACTCCAGCTCCAGGTCGCCGCCGGCGCCGTCCTCCCCATCACCCAGCGGGACGTCCGGCTCACCGGCCACGCCGTCGAGGCCCGCGTCTACGCGGAGGATCCCGCCCGCTCCTTCCTGCCCACCGCCGGCCCGCTGCTCGCCGTCCGGTTCCCCGCCGACGGCGACGCGTCGCCGAAAGGCGGGGCGGTGCGATCCGGCGGGCCGATCGTCAGGGTCGACTCCGGTCTCATGGCGGGGGGCGTCGTGGGGACCGGGTACGACCCGATGCTCGCCAAGGTCATCGCCTGGGCGCCGGACCGGGAGGGCGCGTTGCGGGCCCTCACCCGGGCGCTGTCCGAGACGATGATCCTCGGGATCACCACCAACGTCCCCTTCCTGCGCGCGCTCCTCCGGCATCCCGCCGTCCGCGCGGGAGACCTGGACACCACCCTGGTCGAACGCCACCTCGACGATCTGGCGGGAACCGCCGAGGTTCCCCCCGACGTCCTGGCCGCCGCCGCCATGGTCCTGCACGACTCGGGCTCCTCCCCCTGGGAGATCGCGGACGGCTGGCGGCTGGGCGAACACGCGTGGACGACCTGGCGGCTGGAGAGCCGGGGCGAGGTGATGGAGGCAGAGGTGCGAGGACTCCCGCTCACCGGGGCCGAGGTACGCCTCCCGCCGGGCTCAGCCGTCCAGGATGCCCGGCTCGTCCCGGACGGGAGTGGTTTCCTGGTGACGCTGGGCGGAGTCACCCGCCACTACGCCGCCGCCCGCGACGGTGACACCGTCTGGCTGGGCAGGGACGGTGAGACCTGGTCGCTGAAACGGCACCTCCTCGGCGATCCCGGCGACCGGCTGGGCGCGGGACACGCGGGGGACGGGGTGGTGCGGAGCCCGATGCCGGGAACCGTCCTGGTGGTGAAGGTGTCGCCGGGGGAGCGGGTCGCGCCGGGCCAGCCGTTGCTGGTCGTGGAGGCGATGAAGATGGAGCACACCGTGACCGCCCCGGTCGGCGGCGTGATCGCCGAACTGAGCGCGCGGGCGGGCCGGCCCGTCGACATGGACGCCGTGCTCGCCGTGGTGCGTCCGGAGGAGGAAGGGGCATGATGCGCGTGCCGTACGAGGTTCCGGCGGACGGGCTGCCGGAACGGGTCACGATCTACGAGGTGAGCCCCCGCGACGGTCTGCAGAACGAGTCGGCCGTCGTCCCCGTCGAGGTGAAGGCAGAGCTGATCGCGCGGCTGGCCGAGGCGGGGCTGACCACGATCGAGGCGACCAGCTTCGTGCATCCCCGGTGGGTGCCGCAGCTCGCCGACGCGGGGGAGCTCCTGACACGGATGCCGAGGGTGCCCGGCGTCCGCTACCCCGTGCTGGTGCCCAACGAGCGGGGCCTGGACCGGGCGCTGGAACACGGGGTCACCGAGATCGCGATCTTCGGCAGCGCCACCGAGACGTTCGCGCAGCGCAACCTGAACCGCAGCGTCGCCGGCTCGATCGAGATGTTCGCCCCGGTGGTCTCCCGGGCCCTCCAAGAAGGGATCAAGGTCAGGGCGTACGTCTCGATGTGCTTCGGCGACCCGTGGGAGGGGCCGACGCCGCCTGCCCAGGTCGTCGACGTGGGCGCCCGCCTGCTCGACCTCGGCTGTTACGAGCTGTCGCTCGGCGACACGATCGGCGTCGGCACCCCGGGCCACGTCGCCGCTCTGATCGCCGCGTTCGACGCCCGGGGGATCGGCGCAGGCCGGCTCGCCGTGCACTTCCACGACACCTACGGCCAGGCGCTGGCGAACACCCTCGCGGCGCTGACCGCCGGGGTGACCGTGGTGGACGCCTCGGCCGGGGGGATCGGCGGCTGCCCCTACGCCCAGTCGGCGACGGGCAACCTCGCCACCGAGGACCTGGTCTGGATGCTGCACGGCCTCGGCATCGAGACCGGCGTGGACCTCGGCTCGCTCGCCGCCACCAGTGTCTGGGTCGCCGAACGGCTCGGCCGTCCCAGCCCTTCCCGCGTCGTCCAGGCCCTCGCGAAGGAATGATCATGAAGCTCACCGACGAGTACGAAGCACTGCGCAAGACCGTGCAGGGGTTCGCCCGCGACGTGGTCGCCCCCGTCATCGGCGACTACTACGAGCGCGAGGAGTTCCCCTACGAGATCGTCAGGCAGATGGGCGCCATGGGGCTCTTCGGCCTGCCGATCCCCGAGGAGTACGGCGGCATGGGCGGCGACTACTTCGCCCTCTGCCTCGTTCTCGAGGAACTGGCCCGGGTCGACTCCAGCGTGTCGATCACCGTGGAGGCGGCGGTGTCGCTCGGCGCGATGCCCATCTACCGCTTCGGTACGGCGGAGCAGCGGGCGACCTGGCTGCCCCGGCTCACCTCCGGCGAGATGCTGGGCGCCTTCGGCCTGACCGAGCCCGGCGGCGGCACCGACGTGCCCGGCGGGATGCGGACCACCGCCACGCTCGACGGCGGCGAATGGGTGATCAACGGCACGAAGGCGTTCATCACCAACTCGGGCACCGACATCACCGGAGTCGTCGGCGTGGCCGCCATCACCGGGACCACGGCGGCCGGCAAGCCGGAGATCTCCACCATCCTGGTCCCCTCGGGCACGCCCGGCTTCACCGTCTCCAAGAAGTACTCCAAGGTCGGCTGGTCCGCCTCCGACACCCGCGAACTGTCCTTCGCCGACTGCCGGGTCCCCGCCGCCAACCTGCTGGGCGAGCGCGGCCGGGGCTACGCGCAGTTCCTGCAGACCCTCGACGAGGGCAGGATCGCGATCGCGGCGCTCGCCGTCGGGCTGGCCCAGGGCTGCGTCGACGAGTCGCTCCGCTACGTGCGCGAGCGGCGGGCGTTCGGCCACCCGATCGGCCACTACCAGGCCATTCAGTTCAAGATCGCCGACATGGAGGTCAGGACCCACACCGCCAGGCTGGCCTACCACCACGCGGCCGAGCGGATGCTCTCCGGCCTGCCCTTCAAGAAGGAGGCGGCCATCGCCAAACTGGTCGCCGGCGACGCCGCCATGGACAACGCGCGGGCGGCCACCCAGATCTTCGGCGGCTACGGCTTCATGAACGAGTTCCCGGTCGGCAGGTTCTACCGCGACGCCAAGATCCTGGAGATCGGCGAGGGCACCAGCGAGGTCCAACGTCTCCTGATCGCCCGTGAACTGGGACTCGCCGACCTGTGACGGGTGCTCTCACCCCGTCCGGTGATCCGCCGGCCCCGTTTCCGCATGTGAGCGATCCTCAGCGGAGGTCTAAGGAGATCCAGGAGTTGAAGATCGGTGGGCTGCGGGACGGTCGGGGGTGACCGGCCGGCACCCGGGATCAGCCGGATGCCGGCCGGCGCGTCCAGGATGAGCTTGCCGGTGGGGACGATCCGGGTAGAGCTACAACTGACGCAGCACCTGCATGGCATCCCTCTCGATGCGCGAAAGATCGTGGAGAATGACGCGGGCCTGTTCGAGATGCCCCACATCGCCGTCCTCTCCAGCCTTCGTGATCAAGGTGGCCACGTCCGTCCACAGGGTGGCGGCCTCGGCGTACAGCTTGTGACCGGCGCGGAGGCCGCTGTCGTCGATCAGCTGGAGGCACTCGCCGAGGAAGTCGCGATAGAGGGCGCGAAACAAGGCACCGCCGGTGCCCGCTTTCTCCATCAAGAGGGCGGCTTGCGGTAGGTCCTGCTGCGGGTTGCCGACGCGCGCCAGCCATTTGGGCACCTGTTCGGCGGCTTTCTCGATGCCGCGGTGGCCCAGGTTCGCGATGGGGGCGGCGAGGAAGGCGTCGGCGCAGTCCCTGATGGCGGGGACGATCTGGTCCTGCCAGCGAGGCGGGTGCTCCGGCAGGGTGATGGTGAAGGATCGGTTTCTGGCGGTCATCGGGCCGCGTTCGGTCCGCGCCATGGCCAGGCTGACCCTGCTGGTGCGCACCGCTCCTCCCTGCTGGCCGGTGTCCACCAGGTAGACGTCGTGCTCGTCGTAGCCGTACATGGCGACGACATGGCCGCCGAAGTGCACCTTGGACCGGAAGTACTCCAGGTGATAGCAGTCGAGCTGAAGGCCGACCGGCCGACCGGCATCGATGGGGGCGGCCACGTTCTCCCACGCCTTGCGCGGCGAGGTGGTCTCCTCGACCAGCAATGTCAGCCCCAGCCTGACAGCCAGGTTCCTGGTGAGCTCGAAGGGCTTGACGCGACCTCCGAGAAAGGGGAACGCCATCCCCTTGCTGTCCCAATAGATGAAGGACAGGCCCGAGCCCAGCCCGAACAGCATGGGCTCGGACAGATCAAGCCCTTCATGCCGCAACAGCACCCCCAGCGCCGTCGTCTCGCAGTGCTGCATGCCGCGAGCCTCGATGTCCTGCACGGTGGGCATACGTTCTCCCCGCTACTTCCTTGACCGGCTACCAGGATCGTCAGGCGTAGCATGAGGCCTCCCACAGGGGGAGAGTCCAGCCGCATGATCCTCACCTCGCCGGGGCCGGCTCGGCGAGTGCCGGCTTCCATCCGGCGGGCGGCCCTGAGGTCGGCCGGGGCCTCGACGTGGTGGGTCCTGTGCCCACGGCTGTGGGCACAGGATATGGACACCCGTCAGCTCGGCAGCTGGGCGTCCAGGCGGTAGCCGTCCACCGTCACGTAGACCTGGTCGCCCGGCCGCGCGTTGAGCCGCATCAGCACCGGCTGGAGCGAGTCGAAGACGGGCTGGCGGTCGCGCCACACCAGCACCACCGCGTTGTCACCCGGCCCGGTCACGGACAGCAGCGTGCCGGGCCGCATGCCGAGCTGCGCCGCGTACCCCTCGGGCACGGCGACCGGCTCACCACGCAGGTGTTCGCTGGTGACGTCGATCCGCTGCCAGCGCCTCGGGTCGGAGGCGGGGTTCGGCGGCGGCGGCGGAGGCGTGGCGGGCGCTCCGGCGCGCTGGCCGGGCATCAGGTGGGTGCGGCCGTTGCCGGACAGCGCCGACAACGTGGCGAGCGCCGCACTCGGATCGATGCTGGCGGTGCTGACCTGCGGGACCGGCTGCCCGCCGCGCGGATGACCGTTGGCCCCCGGCGTACGGCGGGGCAGCGGCGTCTGCGCGGCGAACGCGCCCGAGGCGGTCTCGGCGCCCCGTTCGTGCTGCGCCGCCTCCTGGGCCGGCGGGGCGGTCAGCAGCGCGTCCATCCACGCTCTGGCCGAATGCGAGCGGATGCCGAGCTGGCCGAGCAGCTCCACCATGTCGCCCCCCGCCTGGTTGGCGGCCAGCAGCTGGCGGGTGCGCTCGCGGAGCCCGCCGAGGTCGCCGACCACCAGCCAGCCGTCCTGGAGGCGGCGGTCGGGCATCAGGGTGACCAGGACCCGCCACAAGGAGGTGCGCAGGACGGGCACCTCGATCGGGTGCGCGGGATCGGCCCCGATCAGCTGCTCCTGAGTCGCCGCCGCGCCCAGCCACTCGGTGAGCCGGAACAGGTGGCCGGTGAGGGCGGAGGACGCGGGAGAGCGGAGCCAGTGCAGGACCCGCTCCTCGGCGCTGCGCTGGGCGAGGGAGAGGACCTCGCGGTCCACGTCGAGCCGGTGCGCCAGGGTGCGGAGGCTGATCGGGTCGGCCGCGAACAGCCGCTCGACGGCCACGGCCCGCTCCAGCGGCTGCCATTCGCGGAACATCCCGTCCACCAGCCCGACCAGCGGGAACTCGGTGGACGCGGCGGGCGCGACGGCGGGCTGAGGGGCGGTCGCCGGCGGTTGCGCCTGAGCGGGCTGCGGCGGCTGGGCCGGCGCGCGTCCGGGCTGCGGTTGCCGCGGGACCTGCGCGGGGGCAGGCGGGTGCGGCACGGCGGTCTGAGGCTGGGTCTGGGTCTGGGTCGTGGCGGCGGGCGCGCCCGCCGCGGAGCGGTGGGCCGGGATCCGGCTCAGCACCTCGCGGAAGACAGCGGACACCACGGCCTCCGGCGGGGCCGCGCCGCCAGGGGCGGCCAGGTCGCCAGGGGTGAGCCGGGTGACGTGCGACCATCCGCCGAGCGCCGCGACGACCGAGCGGGCGGGCGCGGGCCAACCGGGCAACGCCGGATCGGCCGCGTGCACCTGCAAGGCGGGCAGCACGTCGGTCAGTGCGAGGTGGTCCCACCGGGTGAGCGACAGGCGGGACAGCCGGTCGCAGAGCCAGTCCATTCCCATCACGGCCATGGCGCGTGGCAGCGCCACAGAGGCCCACCAGCCGGTGGGCAGTCGGGGGTCGGCCAGTACTTCGGCAACCTGCTTGGGCCGGCTCCAGCGCAGAGCCGGAACCAGATCGCTCAGGCAGATCGATGACTCGGCGTCCATCGGCAGACCGCAACCTCCCCAGAGTGACGCGTGTGGCTAGTGGTGCAGCCTACGCCGCAAGCTATCAATTGGTGTCAATAGGGTAAAGCTCGTTGGGCGGTGAATCGGGCGAATCACGTATTTGGGGTCGGCCACCTATCTGGGTTACGGCCCTCGCCCCCGCCCGGCACCCCGCTGTCAGGGCGTCGGCCTCGGAGGATCCGGCGAGCACGGCCGTCAGAAATCCCGCGGCGAACGCGTCGCCCGCGCCGGTGGAGTCGACGACCCGGGCGGGCAGGCCCGGGACGGCGGTCTCCAGACGCCCGTCCCTCGCGAACAGCGCACCCCTCTCGCCGACTTTCACCACGGCCGCACCGTATCGGGAACTGAGCTCTCGTGCGGCCCGCTTCACCTCGGTCACCCCCGTCAGCACCTCTGCCTCGTCCTGGTTCGGGATGATGAGCCCGGCGGATGAGGTCTCCGAAAGGAAGCGCTCGACACCGAAGCCGCGCAGGAATCCCGCCGATCCGGGATCCACGCTGATCCGCACGCCGCGCGCGGACGCCGCCGCCATCGCCAGCCGGGCCAGTTCGAGGCCGGGCTCGGCGAACAGCAGGTAGCCCGACATGTGCAGCAGTCCCACGCCGTCCAGCAGCGCGTCGTCCCAGTCGCCGGGGCCGATCCAGGCGCCGGCCCCCCGGTTGGTCAGCATCGAGCGCTCGCCGGTGACGTCCACCATCGCGATCACCACGGCCGTCGGGTGATCGGGGTCGACGTCGACGTGCGGGCGCACCCCCGCGCGTACCAGTTCGGCCGTGTGCCACTCGGCGGTGTCGTATCCGACGCGGGCCAGCAGGCGCGCGTCGGCTCCCAGGTGGGCCGCCCAGCAGGCGGTGTTTGCGCCCGAGCCGCCGGGCCGCAGGACGATGTCGGCGGCGGTGTCGGTGCCGGTGCCGGTGCCGACGCTGGTGCCCGCGTCGAACGCGGCGGCCTGGTGCAGGGCGACGACGTCGGTCACGACGTCGCCGATGACGAGCAACCCGGCCACGTGGTCAGTCCCTCGCCGACCAGGCGGCCGCGATGAGTCCCGCGAGGCGGGCGTTCCCGCGGACGGCGGCCAGGTTCGCCTCCAGCGAGGCCCCCTTCGTGCCCTCGGCCAGGAACTCCAGCAGGAACGGCGTGATCGCCTGGCCGGTGACCCCCGCGCGCTCGGCCGCCGCGAGGGCCTCGGCCAGCACCCGGTCGTGCAGCGCGGGATCGAGCTGCGCCGCCTGCGGCACCGGGTTGGCCACGATCAGCGCCGTCTCGGTGCCGAGCCGATCCTGAGCGAGCATGATCGCGGCTGCCTCGTCGGGCGACTCGATGCGCCAGTCGACGGGCTCCCCCGAGCTGTGCAGGTAGAAACCGGGGAAGGTGTCGCTCCCGAAACCCGCGATCGTGACCCCGCGGGTCTCCAGCCGCTGCAGCGTGGCGGGCACGTCGAGGATCGACTTCACCCCGGCGCAGACCACGGTGATCTTCGTACGGCTCAGCGTGTCGAGATCGGCGGACTCGTCCTGGCTGTCCGTCCACCCCCGGTGCACCCCGCCGAGCCCTCCCGTGGCGAACACCCGGATGCCCGCCCGTGCGGCGAGGAACGACGTCGCGGACACCGTCGTCGCGCCGCTCGCCCGCAGCGCCGCGGCGGCCGCCAGATCGCGCTGGCCCAGCTTGCGCAGGCCGGGCTCGGTGGCGACCCGCGTCAGCTCCGCCTCGTCCAGCCCGATGCGGGCGACCCCGTCGAGCACCGCGATCGTCGCGGGTACGGCGCCGGCCGCCCTGACGATCTCCTCCAGCTCGACGGCCACCTCCAGGTTGCGTGGCTGAGGCAGCCCGTGGGAGATGATCGTGGACTCCAGGGCCACCACCGGATCGCCGGCGGACAGCGCCCCGGCGACCTCCTTCGACAGGCTGAGCACGGTGTTCGTAGGCATGGGGTGGTTCTTACTCCTCGTCCATGGGCTGCTCCGGCGCAACTGGAACGGCACGCTGAGCACGGTTGTTCCAAGACGGGCACGCTATCCGGACCCGCTGGAACGTCGCGTTGAGCGGGGTTCCACGCCGGCAGGCCACCCGGAGCGCCGTGAGCGGCGCGTCGGACGGGCTCCAGGCTGCACGCCACCCGGAGCGGCGCGTTGAGCGGGGTTCCACGCCGGCAGGCCACCCGGAGCGGCGCGTTGAGGATGGTTCCAAGCCGGCACGTGGTGCGGAGCCGCCGGACTGTCGCCGGCACACCACCAGAGCCGCCGAAACGTCACGCGGAGCGGTCGTTCGAAGGCGGTACTGTCACCCGAAATCAGTACTGTCACCCCGGAGTCGGTAGGTACGGTCACCCGGAGTCGGTACGGTCACCCGGAGTCGTCCGGCGGCGGCTCGGAGCGCTGTCGTCCGGCGTGCCGTACGGAGTCGTTGCGGATCACGCCACGAGGGTGACGCCCGCGAGCGAGACGGTCGCGATGATCATGGTGGCGATGCCCCCGAGCAGCAGCGACCGGCCGCCGCGCAGCAGCCGGCGCACGTCGACCCCGGTCCCGAGCCCGAACAGGGCCGCCGCCAGCAGCACGTTCGTCACCTGCGGTGTCGCCTGCACGATCGCCGCCGGCACCAGCTCCGCACTCCGTACCACGGCCAGCACGGCGAACCCCGCGACGAACCAGGGCACGCCCGCCCCACGCGTCCGCCCCGACCCCGGATCCGTACGGCGGGCCGTCAGCGAGACCAGCGCCACCATCGGCCCGAGCAGCAGCACCCGGGACAGCTTGGCGATGATCCCAGCGGCCAGCACGGCGGCTCCGCCGGCGGCCCCGATCGCCGCCACCTGCGCGACCTCGTGGACCGATGCTCCCGCCCACAGCCCCACCTCGCGAGGCGACAACCCCAGCGCCGCCCCGATCATCGGCACCAGCACGATCGCCGCGCTCCCGAAAAGCGTCACCACGGCCACCGCGCTCCCCACGTCGTCGTCCTCCCGGCCGTCGCCGGAGGGCGTCGTCCCCTTCGCGGTCGTGCCCGTCTTCGTGGCCGTGTCCATGGCGGCGATGGCGGCGGCGCCGCAGATGGACACGCCGGTCGCGATGAGCAGCGCCCGGCGCGGCGGCACGCCGATCCGGGCGCCGAGCGCCCGGGTGCCCAGGAACGTGATCGCGGTGCTTCCGGCGATCACCACCAGGGCCTGCCAGCCCAGCGCGAGCAGTTCGGGCAGTGCGATCTGCAGCCCGAGCAGCACGATCGCCACCCGGAGCACCCGCTTGGTGATGAAGGCGAGTCCTGGCCGTGTCGCTCCGGGCAGCCACCCCAGGTTCGCCAGCGCCGCCCCGGCCGCCACCGCCACCACCGCCGGGCTCACCCCCGGCACCACCCGCGCCGCCGCGACCCCGGCGACCACCACGCCCCCCGTCAACGCCACACCCGGCCCCAGCTCCCGCAGCCGCTCCCGCACCCGCGCCGCCACGCTCACCCGCGCCGTTTCCTGCGACAGCGCCCGCGTCCCGGCCCCTGACAGTGCAAGCGCTCCGTCACCCGGCGCGGCCGAGGGCTTCGGCGATGGCGCAGCCGATTCCGGAGCCGCCGCCTGGGCCCGCGTCCGTCCGCGCGGCTCGGGTCGTGCCTCTATCGGCGGCTTGGCCCGTGTTTGCTCCTGTGTCGTGGTCGAGGCTCTGGCCGGTGGTGTGGTCTGTGGTTGCGTGTGTGGCCGGGTCTGCGTTCGATCCGGGGATGTGGTCGAGGCTCTGGCCGGTGGTGTGGTCTGTGGTTGTGTCTGTGGCCGGGTCTGCGTTCGATCCCGGGATGTGGTCGAGGCCCCGACCGGCGGTGTGGTCTGTGGGTGTGTCTGTGGTTCGGTCCGCGCCCTCGCCTGTGGTTCGGTCCGCGCTCGGTTCTGGAGTGTGTCCGGGGCGGGCGGAGTGGTGGCCGCATACCGGGCTGAACCGGGAGGGAAGGGCATGCTTCGAGTCTTCGGCAGGTTGGGCACGCCGGGTAGGCGGCAACTGGCTGGGAGGTCATAGCCTGGGGCTATGAGTGAGCTGCCGGATCTGGAGTCGCTGAGGCTACTGGTGGACGTGGGCGAGTTGGGCAGCCTCGGTCAGGCGGCGCGTGCCGCCGGGATCGCCCAGCCGTCGGCGAGCAAGCGGATCGCGCTGCTGGAGAGACGGCTCGGGCTGCCGCTGCTGGAGCGCACGCCCAGCGGGTCCAAGCTCACCACCCAGGGTGCGATGGTCGCGGGGTGGGCGACGCAGGTGCTGGCCGCGGCGGAGGAACTGGTGCGGGGCGCGCAGGCCGTACGGCGGGGGCGTGAGGGGCATCTGCGGGTGGCGGCGAGCATGACCGTGGCCGAATACCTGCTGCCGAGATGGCTTGGCGAGTTCCAGGCGCGCGAACCGCAGGTCCAGGTCGGGCTGGACGTGCTGAACTCCGCCGAGGTCGCCGCGCTGGTGCTGGGCGAGGAGGGGCAGCGGCCTGCGGTCGGCGGCGAGGACGCGGAGGTGGAGCTGGGCTTCGTGGAGGGGCCGGTGGTGCCCGCCGGGCTGGAGTCGGAGGTGGTGGCGACGGACCGGCTGGTCGTGGTGGTGGCCGGCGGGCATCCGTGGGCGCGCCGCCGTACGCCGTTGCGTCCGGCGGAGCTGGCGGCGACCGCGTTGGTGGTGCGGGAGCGTGGTTCGGGGACCAGGGACACGCTGGACCTGGCGATGCGCGGGCACGTGGTGGCCGCGCCGAGGCTGGAGCTGGGCTCGAACACGGCGGTCAAGGGCGCCACCCGGGAGGGGGCGGCGCCTGCGGTGCTCAGCGGGTACGCGGTGGAGACCGAGTTGGCGACCGGCCGGCTCGTGGAGGTCACCACGGCCGGGATCGACCTCGGCCGCCGCCTGCGCGCGGTCTGGCGCCGCGGCCGGAGACTGGCCGGGCCCGCCGCCACCCTCCTCGCGATCGCCAGGTCCGGCGCGAAGTGATCGTTGGCGGACTCGAGTGCTCATAGCGATCGCCAGGTCTGCTGCGAAGTGATCGTTGGCGGGCCCAAGTGCTCATAACGATCGCCAGGTCCGGCGCGAAGTGATCGTCGGCGGACTCAAGCGCTCATAATTCAGATAGGGTCCGGATTTGATGCGATACGACGTTGTCATCGTCGGGGCCGGCCACAACGGGCTGGTCGCCGCCGCCTACCTTGCCGGGGCGGGCCGCCGGGTGTTGGTCCTGGAGCGGCTCGGGCACGTCGGCGGGCTCGCGGTGTCGGCCAGGGCCTTTCCCGGCGTGGACGCGCGCCTGTCCCGCTACTCGTACCTGGTCAGCCTGCTGCCCTCCAAGATCACATTCGATTTGGGGCTGAAGCTGGAGCTGCGTGGCCGCCGCTTCGCCTCCTACACCCCGGTCGGCCGTACCGGACTGCTGGTCGACGGTGGCGACGAGGCCAGGACCGCCGCCTCGTTCGCGGCCGTGACCGGCGGCGGAGCGGAGTACGAGGCATGGCGCCGGTTCTACGCGCTGACCGCCCACGTCGCCCGGCGGGTCGCGCCGACGCTGCTGGAGCCGCTCGTCGGCGCTTGGGCGATGCGGGCGGCCGTGGGCGCGGAGGCGTGGCGCGATCTGTTCGAGCGGCCGGTCGGCGAGGTGGTGGACGAGCGGTTCGCCGACGACACGGTGCGCGGCGTGGTGCTCACCGACTCGCTGATCGGGACCTTCGCCGACCCGTCGGCGCCCGACCGCCTCGCCAACCGGTGCCTCCTCTACCACGTGATAGGTGACGGCACCGGAGACTGGAACGTGCCGGTCGGCGGCATGGGGGCGGTGACGGATGCGCTCGCCTCGGCCGCGCGGGCGGCGGGGGCCGAGATCCGCACCGGTACCGAGGTGCTGGCCATCGACCCCGCCGGCGAGGTGACGTTCCGCGACGACCGGGGCGAGCACACGGTGACCGGCGGGCACGTACTCGCCAACGTGCCGCCCGCCGTACTGTCCCGGCTGCTCGGCGAAGGCGAAGGCGAGGGCGGGGACCTGCCTGAGGGCGCCCAGCTCAAGATCAACATGGTGTTGTCCCGGCTGCCCCGGTTGAAGGACCCGGCGGTCGATCCCGCGCAGGCGTTCAGCGGGACGTTCCACATCAACGAGGGCCGCGACCAACTCGCCGCCGCCCATGCCGAAGCCGCCGGCGGGCGCGTCCCCTCGCTGCCGCCCGCCGAGGTCTACTGCCACTCGCTGACCGACCCGTCGATCCTGGGAGCCGACCTGCGGGCGGCGGGGGCGCAGACGATGACCCTGTTCGGGCTGCACATGCCCGCCAGGCTGTTCCGGGCCGACCCGGAGAAGGCCAGGAAGGAGGCGCTGGCGGCGACGCTGGCCTCCGTGGGCGGCGTGCTCGCGGAACCGCTGGAGGAGTGCCTGCTGCGCACCCCCGGCGGCGAACCCTGCCTGGAGGTCAAGACCCCGGTCGACCTGGAACGCGAGGCAGGGCTGCCCGGCGGGCACATCTTCCACCGAGATTTGTCGTGGCCGTACGCCGAGGAGCCGGCCGACGAGGGACGGTGGGGCGTGGAGACCGGGCACCCGAAGGTGCTGCTGTGCGGCGCGGGCGCGCGGAGGGGCGGCGGCGTCAGCGGCATCCCCGGCCACAACGCGGCCATGGCGATCCTGCACGGCGGCTGACGCGACGAGGCCGACGAGGCTCCCCGGGTCCCGTGGTCCGGTGGCGGAGGTCCGGTCACGCGTGGCATGCGGCGGAGACGGATGGCGTCCCCGCTCAACGAGGCACGCGACGAGGCTGGCCAGACTTCCCCGGGTCCCGTGGTCCGGTGGCGGAGGTCCGGTCACGCGTGGCATGCGGCGGAGACGGATGGCGTCCCCCGCTCAACGAGGCACGCGACGAGGTCGGCGGGGGACGCGGCGGGACGACGGGATCGGTGCTTAACGGGATTCTCATCTGGTGCGGTTAGCGTGACCTGGTGAGCGCACATGTTCTGGTCGTCGACGACGAGCCCGCCCTGCGGGAGGCCCTGCAGGCGAGCCTGGAGTTCGAGGGATACTCCGTCGGCCTGGCGAGCGACGGGCAGGCGGCGCTCGACACGCTGGAACGCGTGCCGTACGACGTGGTGCTGCTCGATGTGATGATGCCGCGCCTGGACGGGCTGACCGCCTGCCGGCGGCTGCGGGCCGCGGGCAACCAGGTGCCGGTGCTGATGCTCACCGCGCGCGAGGCGGTCGGCGACCGGGTCTCGGGTCTCGACGCGGGCGCCGACGACTACCTGGTCAAGCCGTTCGAACTGGACGAGCTGCTGGCCAGGGTCAGGGCGCTGCTGCGGCGCGGTACGGCGGCCGCCGGGAGCCTCCTGGACGACGGCGTGCCGGCCTTCGGCGACCTGCGGATGGACACCGTGAGCCGGGAGGTGACCAGGGCGGGTCGCAGGCTCGACCTGACCCGGACCGAGTACCTCCTGCTGGAGCTCTTCCTGCTGCACCCGAGGCAGGTGCTGACCCGGGAGCAGATCCTCAGCGAGGTCTGGGGCTACGACTTCGCGCCCTCGTCCAACTCGCTCGACGTCTACGTGATGTATCTGCGCCGTAAGACCGAGGCGGGCGGCGCGCCCCGGCTGATCCACACGGTCCGGGGCGTCGGCTACGTGTTGCGGGCCACCCTGTGAACAGGCGCACGCTGCGTTCCCGGCTGACCCTGCTGGTGGCCACGGCGGTCGCGCTGGCGATCGCGGTGTGCGCGGGCGCGTCCTGGTTCATCGTGCGCGCCGAGATGCTCAGGCAGGTGGACCGCAGCCTGCAGGGCCCGGGTGCGGACCCCAGACCGCCCCGCGAGCTCGCCAAGATCCTGGAGCGCTGCACCGAGGGCGGGCCCCCGCCGGGCGGCGACGGGCTCCGGCCGTTCCTCCCGCCGTTGCAGATCGCCTACGCCGGGGGCGAGCGGTGCGTGATCGGCCCCGAGGGGATCGTGGTCACGGCCGCCGACCGGCGGATCGCGTCCGACGGGGGATCCGCGTTCCGGTACGGCGTCACCGACCAGGGCTCGGCCGTACGGGTCAGGACCTCGGGCGTCGCCCCCGGGGTCGCGGTGATGGAGTCCCGGCAGCTCGCCGAGCTGGAGTCGACGCTCGCCGGACTGGCCTGGATACTCGCCGGGGTCGCCGCGGTCGGCGTGCTGGGCGCCGCCTCGGCGGGCCTGCTGATCTCCCGTACGGCGCTGCGTCCCGTGGCCGGCCTGACGGAGGCGGTCGAGCACATCGCCCAGACCGAGGACCTCGGCACCACGATCCCGGTCGAGGGCACCGACGAGATCGCCCGGCTCAGCGCCTCCTTCAACGCGATGACGGCGGCGCTCGCCGGATCACGCGACCGGCAGCGGCGGCTGATCATCGACGCGGGCCACGAGCTGCGCACCCCGCTCACCAGCCTGCGCACCAACATCGACCTGCTGCTGCGCAGCGAGCACACCGGGCGCGCCCTGGAACCCGGCGCCAAACGCCGGCTGCTCGGCAACGTCAAGGCCCAGTTCGAGGAGTTGTCCACGCTCGTCGGCGACCTGCTCCAGCTCGCCAGGTCCGACGAGGACCACGAACCGGGGGAGCGGGTCGCCTTCCACGACGTGATCGAGGCGGCCGTCGCCAGGGCCAGGCTGCGCGCCCCCGGCGTACGGGTGGACACCGAGCTGGCCCCCTGGCACGTCACCGGGCACGCCGCCTCGCTGCAGCGCGCGGTGATGAACCTGCTCGACAACGCGGTGAAGTTCAGCCCGCCGGGCGGCTCGGTGCGGGTGTCCCTCAAGGACGGCAGGCTCACCGTCACCGACCACGGGCCCGGGATCCCGGAGGAGGACCTGCCCTACGTCTTCGACCGGTTCTGGCGCTCACCAGCCGCGCGCAGCCTGCCGGGCTCGGGACTGGGCCTGGCCATCGTGGCGCAGGCCGCGCGGGAGGCCGGGGGAGAGACCGGCCTGGGCAACGCGCCGGGCGGCGGCGCGGTGGCGTGGCTGTGGCTGCCCGGCTCGTGATTCTCATCGAGCGTTAACTCTCGCCTCAGTTTCGTCCAAGACCGGCTTCCGAATGTGGAGCCATGAACCAGCCGACCGGGGCGCCACCACGCACGCGAGTGGTCGAGATCGTCGTTCCCGTACACAATGAGCAACGGGTGCTCGCCACCAGCGTGCGCCGCCTGCACGACTACCTGACCCGCACCTTTCCCTACGGCTTCCGCATCACCGTCGCCGACAACGCCAGCACCGACGGCACCTGGGAGATCGCCACGGCCCTCGCCCGCGAACTGCCCTCCGTGCACGCCGTGCACCTGGCGCGGAAGGGCCGGGGGCGGGCGCTGCGCCAGGTGTGGCGGGAGAGCGCCGCCGACGTGGTGAGTTACATGGACGTGGATCTGTCCACCGATCTGGACGCGTTCCTGCCGCTGGTCGCGCCGTTGCTGTCGGGCCACAGCGACCTCGCGATCGGCACCCGCCTGTCGTCGGCCGCCAACGTGGTGCGCGGGCCCAAACGCGAGCTGATCTCCCGCGCCTACAACCTGCTGCTGGTCATCGCGCTCGGGGCCCGGTTCTCCGACGCCCAGTGCGGCTTCAAGGCGGTGCGCACCGAGGTGGCCCAGGCGCTGCTGCCGGCCGTCGAGGACGAGGAGTGGTTCTTCGACACCGAGCTGCTGCTGCTGGCGGAACGGCACGGGCTGCGCATCCACGAGGTGCCGGTCGACTGGGTCGACGACCCCGACAGCCGGGTCGACATCGTCAGGACTGCCCTGGACGACCTGCGCGGCATGCTGCGCGTCGCCACGTCCGGGGCCAGGGCCGTCGTGCCCGGCGGAAGGGCCGGCGGACGGGGACGGCAGGCGGAGCTGCCGCCGGGGATGGCCCGGCAGCTTCCGATCTTCGCGATCATAGGAGTCTGCTGCACGCTCGCCTACCTCGGGCTCTTCCTCCTGTTGCGGCTCGTCATGCCCGCGCTCGCCGCCAACGCGGTCGCGCTGCTCGCCACCGCGATCGCCAACACCGCCGCCAACCGCCGCTTCACCTTCGGGGTGACCGGCCGGGCGGGAGCCGTACGGCACCAGCTCGAAGGCGGCCTCGCCTTCCTGATCGGGCTCGGCCTGAGCACCGGAGGGCTGGCCGTGCTCCACCTCGCGGTCCCAAGCCCCCCGACCGGCGCCGAACTGGCCGCCGTCGTCGCCGCCAACGCGCTCGCCACCCTCGTACGTTTCCTGCTGCTGCGTGCGTGGGTCTTCAACCCGTCGAGGAGAACCCGTTGACCACGACCCTGGCTCGCGTCCGGCACCGCGCCGCCGCCGCGCCCGGCACCCCGAAGTGGGCCCGGCCCCTGCTCGTGGCCGTGCTCGCGCTGGCCGCCGTCCTCCACACCTGGGCGCTCGGCGCCAACGGCTACGCCAACTCCTACTACTCCGCGGCGATCCTGTCCGGCACCGAGAGCTGGAAGGCGTTCTTCTTCGGCGCCCTCGACGCGGGCTCGTTCATCACCGTCGACAAGCCGCCCTTCGCGCTGTGGGTCATGGGCCTGTCCGCCCGGATCTTCGGGGTCTCCGCGTGGAGCATCCTGCTGCCCCAGGCGCTGGCCGGCGTCGCCGCCGTCTGGCTGGTCCACTCGGCGGTACGGCGGAGCGGCGCGGGACACGCCGCCGCGCTGCTCGCCGCCCTGGTGCTGACGCTGACCCCGATCACCGTGGCGATCAACAGGGACAACAACCCGGACACCGTCCTGGTGCTGCTGCTCGTCGGGGCCGCCTGGCTCTGCCTGGAGGCGATCCGCACCGGGCGGCTGCGCACGCTGGTCCTGTCGGCGGTGCTCGTCGGGCTCGCCTTCAACACCAAGATGCTCCAGGCCTACCTGGTGGTCCCCGCCTTCGCCGCGACCTACCTGTACGCGGCGCCGGGGACGATGCTCCGGCGGTGCGGCCGGCTGCTCGCGGCCGGGGCGGCGCTGGTGGTGTCCAGCGGGTGGTGGATGGTGCTGGTGGACCTGTGGCCGGCCGCCGATCGGCCGTACATCGGGGGCAGCACCGACAACACGGTCTGGGACCTGGTGATCGGCTACAACGGGCTCGGGCGGATCTTCGGCCAGGGCGGCGGCGGGCCGGTGCCGGCCGGTGCCGGGGATGTCGTGAGCGGTGGTTTCGGCGGTGGTCCCGGGCGTGGTGGCGGTTTCGGCGGGGAGGCGGGGGCCGGGCGGTTGTTCAACGACACCATGGCCGGGCAGATCTCCTGGCTGCTCCCGTTCGCGGTGCTGGCCCTGATCGTGGGACTCGTCCTGCTCTCCCGGCTGTCCGGCCCTGTCGTCTCCGCCGGTCCGGATCCGGCCGCTGCGCGTTCTCCCCTTCCCCGGACGGATTCCGTGAGAGCCGCCCTGTTGCTCTGGGGCGGATGGCTGGCCGTGCACTATGTGATCTTCAGTTTCTCCGGCGGCACCTTCCACCCCTACTACTCGACGGCGATGGCTCCGGCGATCGCGGCGCTGACGGGGATCGGCGGGGTGCTGATGTGGCGGGCGAGGTCCCGGGCATGGGGGTGGGCGTTGCCGGTGGGGGTGGCGCTGACCGGGGGGTGGGCGTTCGTCGTGCTGCGCCGTACGCCTGAGTTCGTGCCGTGGCTCGTGTGGGCGGTGGCGGGGGCGTCGGTGGTCGCGGTGGCCGGGCTGGTCGTGGCGCGCGCCGGGCGGCGGGTACGGCGGCGCGTGGCGTCCGTCGCGCTGATCGCCACGCTGGCGGCGGGGCTCGCCGGGCCCACCGCCTACGCGCTGACGCCGCTGGGTTCGGCGGTCAACGGCACCAACCCGACGGCGGGCCCGGCGGGCAGCGGCTTCCCTGGCGGTTTCCCCGGCCAGGGTGGTCCCGGTGGTCCCGGTGGTCCCGGTGGTCCCGGTGGTTCCGCCGAGCCCGGCCAGGACGGCGCGCGCACGCCTGAGCGGGCCGGCGGCGGCCGGCGGGGGCCGGGCATGGGCCGGGAGGCGGTCAGCACGCGGCTCGCCGCCTACCTGCGGCGTGAACGGGGGAGCGCGGACTGGCTGGTCGCGGTTTCCAGCGCGCAGAGCGCGTCGGCCCTCATCCTGTCCACCGGCGAGCCGGTCATCGCGATGGGCGGCTTCACCGGCGGCGATCCGGCGATGACCGTGGCGAAGCTGAAGGAGTACGTCGCCGCCGGCAGGCTGCGATTCGTCATGCCGGGCGGCGAGGGCGCCGGGGGCGCGGGGAGGGGAGGTCCGGAGCGCGGCGGGGCCGAGGTGACGGCGTGGGTCGAGGCCAACTGCGCCAAGGTCACCGATCACGGAGGGACGGAGATCCTCTACCGGTGCGATCACGGGGGTTGAGGAACCGGCGGACAGCCGTTGGCGCTGAGAAGGATCATGGTGGATGTCGCTTGTTCCCGCCGTTGAGGACTCGGTAGCGGTCAGCGCGTGGTCGCCGCAGGCGCCGTGGCGTTTCACCTCGTCGTGTTCGCGGAGCATGCGCAGGACGGCGACAGGGGAGGAGGGCTGTCCTTTCTGCTGCCCTGGGTGATGACAGCTCAGCCTGCGGCCACGTGGCGCGGCCCTCCGGTGTGGGGGCTTCAGGCGAGACGCTGGGTCGCGTCACGTGCCGCCGGATGATGGGGGCTCAGCGAAGGCGCCGGCGGACGCGGCGAGGGCGGCGGTTCTGGCCGCGTGCTCGGGTAAGCGCGGATCGGGTGTTGTGCGGAGGATCAACAGCTGATGGTAGAGCGGCGCGGTGGCGGCGACGAGCAGTCGCCGAGCGTCGGTGTGCGACGGGAGTTCGCCACGCCGGATGGCTCGGCTGACGATGATCTCGCAGCGGGCGTACCGGTCCTCCCAGAGCCGCTGTTGGGCTTGGTCGGCCTTCTCGGAGCGAAATGAGGCGGCGATCAGGGCTGCGACGATCGGCGGCTGCGCAGTTAGAGCTGCCTGGATCTCATGGTTGAGTGCCGCCAGGTCGCCGCTCAGCGAGCCGGCGTCCGGGGGTTGCCAGGCGTCCTCGCCCGCAGCGTCGAGGACGTCGGCGAGCAAGCCGCCGACGTCCCCCCAACGCCGGTACACCGTTGCGCGGTGCACGCCCGCGCGCGCGGAGACGGCGTCCATGGTGAGCCCGTCATAACCGTGTTCTCCAAGCTCTGCGCGGACTGCGTCGAGTACCTGCGCACGAATACGTGCGGTACGGCCACCAGGGCGTCGGCCGGGCGTCGGCCGGGGGTCCTCCGGTCGTGGTGCTGGGTAAGTCATCGCTGGTCATCCGGTTTGCTCAGTGGGACGGCGTCGTGCCAGTATCTTAATGCAGCAGTTGTCGCACTAGTGGAGTTTTTCGATGCTCTCTCGTAGCGTCCGCCCGGTCGTGCGGCCTTTGACGGTCGCCGGCTACGACGGCACTCTCATCGTCGGCCGCGAGCGCCTGCTGTGTCGGCACCGGCAGGGCGCGCATCCGGGCGTGCAGGCGGCTCTGGCTTCCCGCGCCAAGGCCTGACGTCGTTCAGTCCCATAGACAGCTTCAGCAAGGAGATGATTTGTGATGCCCGTTCCCGCCGACCCGGCCGTGGTGCATCCCATGCCCGAGCAGCCGCGTCTGGTGCTGCTGAAGCCGCTGGTCACCTCGCCGCTGATCGAGGTCGGGGAGTTCTCCTACTACGACGATCCGGATGATCCGACTGCCTTCGAGACCCGTAATGTGCTGTACCACTACGGGCCGGAGAAACTGGTCATCGGGAAGTTCTGCGCGTTGGGCGAAGGCGTACGGTTCATCATGAACGGCGCCAACCACCGCATGGACGGTGCCTCGACGTTCCCTTTCCCGATCATGGGCGGTTCCTGGGCCGAGCACTTCGACCTCATCACCGGCCTGCCCGGACGGGGTGACACCGTGGTGGGCAACGACGTCTGGACCGGTTACCAGGCCATGGTGATGCCCGGTGTCCGCATCGGCCACGGGGCGATCATCGCCGCCGGCTCCGTCGTCGTCGACGACGTGCCCGACTACGGCATCGTCGGCGGCAACCCGGCCAGGCTCATCCGCCGCCGCCACAGCGAGGCCGACATCGACCGCCTCCTGGCCTTGGCCTGGTGGGACTGGCCGCTACAGCTCATCACCGAGCACGTCCGCACGATCATGTCCGGCAGCATCGACGACCTGGAGAAAGCGGCCCCCGCGCAGGTGTAGGGGGTACGTCAGGCCCGCCGCCAAGCGGGGTGAGGACCGCTCGACAGTCCTGGCACAGGACAACCGGCAGCCGGGTGCGGCCCGGCGACTTCACCGCTATGCCGCCGAGCTCCCGTGGCGCCCCGCGTGCGGTGACCCGCACTCCCACCCCGCGTCATTTGATTCACCTTCCAACGCCAGAATCGAGCTGTCAGCATGCCTGCTCCGTCCCACCCCACCTCATTCGCCGGCTGGCTTGGAGCCCATGCCGTCCCGCTCACCCACCTCGACCCTGAGGCGCCGCTCGATGACCTGGAGCCGCTGCGCGAGCTCATCGGCAACGCGCGCGTCGTCGCGATCGGTGAGAATTCCCACTTCATCACCGAGTTCTCGCTCATGCGCCGGCGCATCCTGCGGTTCCTGGTCGAACGCTGCGGCTTCACCGTCCTGGCCTTCGAGTACGGCTTCAGCGAAGGCTTCCCTCTGGACGCCTGGGCCCAGGGGGAGGGCCCGGACGATGATCTGTCGGCCCATCTCGCCGCGGCGATCCCGGTGGGGATCGATGAGCCACTGCGCTGGATGCGCCGGCACAACGCCACAGCCGCGGCGCCGGTCCGTTTCGCCGGGATCGACATCCCGGCGGCCGGTGGGTCCTTGCTTCCCGCCCTGGCCCCGGTCGCCGACTACCTGCGCCAGGTCGACCCCGAGGTCCTCCCGGCGATCCAGCAGGCGATGCGGATCGCCGAATCGTTCGCCAGCGCCTCCGCGGCCTCGGCCGCACCGGCCTGGACTCGCCTGGCCGCCGCCGAGCAGGACGCCCTCAGCGCGACCCTGATGCGCCTGCTCATCCGGTTCCGCGCCGTCGCACCGCTGTATGTCTCCCGTGGTGACCAGCACAGTTATGACGTCGCCCTGCGTCGCCTCGAGGCCGCCTGCCACGCCGACTACGGCTTTCGCGCCATGGCCGGCCTGTACGCCGGCAACGGGCTGACCGCCGACACCTCGGCCCGGGACGTCTACATGGCCGGGTCGATCCTGTGGCACCTGGAGCGCCTCCACCCCGGGACCCGCATCGTGCTGGCGGCCCACAACGCTCACATCCAGAAGACACCGGTCTCCTTCGACGGCCACCTCACCGGGCTCCCCATGGGACAGCACCTGCACAACTCCCTGGGCGATGACTACGTCGCCCTCGCGCTGACCAGCATCACCGGACACACCGCCGACATGCGCCCCGACGAGAACGCCCGCTTCGGTTTCGCCATCGACGACACCACGCTGCAGCCGCCCGAGCCGGGCAGCATCGAAGCCGCCTTCGCCGACGCCGACCTGGGGCTCAGCATCGCCGATCTCCGCCAGGCGGATCACGAGATCCCCGGCCCCGACCGCATCCGGATCCAGAGCGCCTACCTGCATACCCCCGTCCTCGACGCGTTCGACGGCATCCTCAGCGCCCCGACCTCCACCGTGGCCGACATCGCGGGCTGAGGGACCTCGACATGAGGCATCACGATCGCCGCGCTGACCGCATGGCCTGGCTCACGATCATTTCGACCTGGGTGACATACCACGAATAATTAAAACTCACCCCATTGTTTTGCTGAAGGCGGAATGTGCCCACAGTGAAAAGCTGTGAGCGAAATGTGCGGTCAGCGAAAACGCGTGTGCCCGGATCGATGTTCTGGCTAATGTCCAAAACAACGAAGAACGCGATAGAGGACGGGTGATGGAGTGAGCATGTCGAATCCATGGCAGCCGGCGGCGGCGCGCGACCTCGGAGGGCTCGGAGACGCGGGGCGGATCAGGGCGCGCACCGTCGAGACGCCGCGGCCCTCTCCTTTCGTCGAGCAGGTCAGCCAGCGGCTGCTCCAGCAGCGCATCATCTTTCTCGGCCAGGAGGTCGACGACGAGATCGCCAACCGGCTCTGCGCCGAATTGCTGCTGCTGAGCGCGGAAGACTCAGAGCGTGACATTTTTCTCTACATCAACTCCCCCGGCGGCTCGGTGTCGGCGGGAATGGCGATCTACGACATGATGGAATTCGTGCCCAACGACGTGAGCACGGTCGCGATCGGGCTGGCCGCCTCGATGGGTCAGGTGCTGCTGACGGCCGGAGCGCCCGGCAAGCGCTTCGCCCTGCCGTACACCCGGGTGATGATGCACCAGCCCTCCGGCGGCATCGGCGGCACGGCGTCCGACATCGCGATCCAGGCCGAGCAGATGATGTTCATCAAGAAGGTCCTGGCCGAGCGGATCGCGGCGCACAGCGGACAGACCGCCGAGCAGGTCCGGGCCGACTGGGACCGTGACCGGTGGTTCACGGCGGAGGAGGCCAAGACCTATGGCCTCGTCGACGAAGTGATCCGCAACGCCACCCACCTGTCCACCGAAGGAGCGTCATCATGAGCCGGTCGGAACCGCGGGCCGAGGGTCGTTACATCCTCCCCTCCTTCGTCGAGCGCACGACGTACGGCACGAAGGAGACCACCCCGTACAACAAGCTGTTCGAGGACCGGATCGTCTTCCTCGGGGTGCAGATCGACGACGTGTCGGCCAACGACGTGATGGCCCAGCTCCTCACCCTGGAGTCGATGGACCCCGACCGCGACATCCACCTCTACATCAACTCGCCCGGCGGATCCTTCACGGCGATGAACGCGATCTACGACACGATGCAGTTCATCCGGCCGGAGGTCCAGACGGTCTGCCTCGGGCAGGCGGCCTCGGGCGCGGCGGTGCTCCTCGCCGCCGGAGCTCCCGGCAAGCGGGCCGCGCTGCCCAACGCGCGGATCCTGATCCACCAGCCCTGGACCGAGGGCGGGCGGGGTTCGGCCAGCGACCTGGAGATCGAGGCCAGGGAGATCATCCGGATGCGCAATCTCCAGGACGAGCTGCTGGCCAGGCACTCGGGGCAGCCGCTCAACAAGGTCAGCAAGGATCTCGAACGAGACAAGATCTTCACCGCGCTGGAGGCGAAGGAGTACGGCCTGATCGACGACGTCTACACCGATCTGAAACGCAAGCCGCTGGCTGTGACACGCTGAGCCCGCGAGCCGCCGCGTGGCCCTGCGGGGTCACGCGGGAAGGGCGGCGAGGAGGTAGGCGAGGCGGGCGGCGGCGTCCTTGACGTTCCCCGAGTCGCCGAGGCGGTAGCCCCACGAGGTGATGAAATTCCCCTCGGGGCAGCAGGTCACCGTCTCGAACAGGGTGGTGCTGAACCTGTTGCGCACGCTCACGTAGGCGGGGTCGCTGCTCAGCGCGACGTTCTGCACCGAAAGATCGGCGTGCAGGCGGGCCGCTCCGGCGAAGCGCTCCAGGCAGGACAGCGTGTCCAGCATCCCGTCACCTCCGCGACATGTTCCGTTGCGACAGGATTGCACGATCATCATGAACCCGGCAAGCAATTGCGAGGGTCAATCCATCGATTGTTCCACCTGTCGTGAAAAATCATTCAAAACTCGGAAAATTACCCCGCGGGCGTCATCCTGAAAGCAGGCCACCTCGGCGAGTTCCTCGAACGTGCGCGCGTAGAAGGCGATGTCCTCGGGGTCGCGCAGGACGAGGTCCTTGGTCCTGGTCGGCACGCCCACCATCGCCTCGTTGTAGATGTAGAACCCGTTGACCAGAGCCGAGGGCAGCGGCGCCTCGAACGGGATCACCCCGAACTCGAGGTTGGGCAGCGTGCTCACCGCGAGCAGCCGGTCGAGCTGGCCGCGCATCACGTTCAGCGGGGCGAGCCGGTATCTCAGCACCGCCTCCGGCACCACGAACCTGAAGCGCCGGCTCTGGTCGTAGAGGATCTCCTGACGCTGCATCCGGACCCGGATCGCCGAGTCGATCTCCTCCGAGGCGCTGTACAGGCGCTTGACCTTGGTGAAGATGTGCCGGGCGTACTCCGCCGTCTGCAGCAGGCCGATGATCACACCGGGCTCGAACACCCGGAACCTCTTGGTGCGCGCCTCCAGGTCGCGGATGTCCTCCTGGAGGGCGGCGAGCCCGCCCCGGTGCCGCTGCCGCCAGGAGTCGTGGCGTTCGAGGAGCCGGATGGCCTGCGCGATCAGGCCGTCGACCACCCCCGGCGGCGCCTGTACGGCCTGCCCCCAGACCACCACGTCGTCCTCTGACGCGGTCTGCCTGGCGTTCTCCAGCCGGGAGACCTTCGACGCCTGCCACCCGAGGCGCTCTGCGAGTTCCTTTCCCGACAGATGCGCGGTCTCCCGCAATTGCCGCAATTGACTGCCAAGGTCGATCCGGGCCTGCTGAAAGCCGCTCACGCTTCCTCCGTGATGGGGGCGCCGAATGGCCGGCGACGCCCCGGGACCCCGCGACGATCCGCAGGGTCACGGGTGCGCACCGACAGTAGACCCAAGCCGCCGATCATGCCAGTGGGCGCGGCGGAATCGTGATCAGCCGATGACCTGCCTGGCTATGTCGATGAGGAGTTCGCGAGGCACTTCGACCGCGCCCTCGCCGTCGAGGACGTGCCGCAGGTCGCGCAGCGCTTCGGCGTCGGTCACCTGGAGGCCCTGCACGACGATGGTGCCCCGGTCGGTCTCGTAGAGCGACGGGCAGGCGCCCGCCTCGGAGGTGGAGCCCAGAAACCGCAGCCGCATTGTTTCGTCCTTCCCGAGCGGTTCCCGCTGGTGCAATTGCGCGCAATTGTACGCGAACAGAGGGGTACGAGAAGGGTTCAACTGCCCAATTCGGGCTTTCGATCACATAAAGGTCTGAGCACGTTCGAACAGGGCGAGCGTGGTGGCGTGCAGCAGATCGCCGATGTCCTTCGGCGCCTTGCCGGCGCAGGCCCGCGCATGGGTGCCCTCCAGCACGATGCCGAGCTTGAAGCAGGCCAGCGCCGCGTACCAGTCGACGGCGGACACGTCGCGGTCCGACAGCGACGCGTAGCAGGCGACCAGCTCGGCCGCCGGCGGCAGCCCGTCCACGGCTCCGGGGAGCATCGCCCCCCCGTCGGCGGTCGGCCAGGTGGCCAGCAGCCAGCCGAGATCCAGCAGCGGATCGCCGATCGTGCACATCTCCCAGTCGACGATCGCCGCCACCCGAGGTCCGTCGTAGGCGTACATCAGGTTGGCCAGGTGGTAGTCGCCGTGCATGACACCCGGAGTGAAACTCGCCGGCCGGTTGCCCTCCAGCCATCCGGCGGTCCGCTCCAGGCCGGGGATCCCCGGCCCCGGATAGCCCGGGAGCTCCGCGTAGGACTCCAGCTCGCCCATCCACCGGGGCACCTGGCGATCCAGGAATCCCTCCGGCCGCCCGAAGCCGCCGAGCCCCACCGCGACGTGATCGACCCTGCCGAGCTCCGCCAGCGCCATGGCCGCCTCCAGGCCCATCCGGTGGCGGATCGCCGGGTCGCCCGCGTGCGGCTGGGGCAGCTCCGTCGTCGGGTTGAACCCGCTGACCGGTTCCATGAGGTAGAAGACCGCCCCGCCCATGACGTTCTCGTCGGTGCACGCCGCGATGAGCCGCGGCGCGGCGACGGGCGTGTCCCTGAGCGCCCCGAGCACCCGCGCCTCCCTGCGCAACACCTCGTTGCTCCTGGCCCGCAGATGTAACGGCGGCCTGCGCAGGATGTACGGCACGCCGCCGCGGGAAAAGCGGATCATGACGTTCTGGGTGCCGCCGAGCAGTGCCTCGGCCGCTCCGAACTCGCCGCCGGGGAGCCCCTGCTCGTCCATCCACGTGCCGAGCACGCCGAAGTCGATGGCGGTGACGTCGATGTGCGTGGCGCTCATGTGACCCCTGCCGAATCTTATTCTAATATGTCCCCGAACAGGACCCTACGAGCCCGCGTCGCCCGGGTCAACGACCCAGGACGCCGGGCGTTTGTCCATGAACGCCCGGATGCCTTCCTGCCCCTCCGCGGAGGTGAACCGCTCGGCCGAGAGGGCGGCCATCCGCCGCATGCCCTCCTCGACCGGCATCGCGGGCACGCTCCGCACGAGCTGCTTGGTGATCGCCAGCGCCTCGGGGCCGCCCCTGAGCAGCATGCCCGCGTAGTGCGCGACGATGGCGTCCAGCTCCTCCTCGGGTACGGCCCGCGTCAGCAGCCCGATCTCGGCCGCACGCGCGGCGTCGAAGACCTCGCCGGTGAGGAAGTACTCCGCCGCGGCGCCCGGCCGCAGCCGCCGCAGGCAGGTGACCGAGATCATCGCGGGCGCCACGCCCAGCCGTACCTCGGTGAAGGCGAACGAGGCGGACAGCGGCGCGAACGCGAAGTCGCAGGCCGCCACCAGGCCGAGACCGCCGGCCCGCGCGGTGCCGTTGAGCCGGCAGATCACCGGTTTGGGGCTCTCCCAGATCAGATTCATGATCTCCGGGAACGAGGCCGTCACCGGGGCCTCGTGCGGATCGCTCCGCTCGATGCGCTGTTCCTTCAGGTCGGCGCCCGAGCAGAACACCGGGCCGGTGCCCGTCAGCACGATCACCCGTACGTCGTCGTCGGCGATCGCCCAGTTGAGCCTGTCCTCCAGGTCGCCCAGCAGCCGCACGGAGAGCGCGTTGCGGTTACGCGGCGAGTCGAGGGTGATCGTGGCCACCCCGCCCTTCGTCTCCCTGTGCACCAGGCGCTCCACCGGCCATCCTGCTTCTGTGCTCGTCACCCGCACGCTCCTCGTCCACGGTCGCTACGCCGATTCGACGTATATCGCACCACCCTGCCACGCGACCCCGGAACCTGAGGAGGAGGTACGGCGGGCGTTCGCGGGCGTTCGCGGGGACAAGCCGACGCGGAGAGGTGATCCCCTTTGGCCGGGGATCACCTCGTCACGCGAGCCGGAGGCTCAGCAGTTCGGCGCTATGGCGTCGATCCTGCGGCCGAAGTTGGTGTCGTACGCCTGCGCGTAGTCGCCGCTGTTGACGGTGCGCTTCTCCTGGGGGTTCCAGTCGATGAAGCAGCCGTTGGTGTTGGCGTAGAAGGAGTAGACGTGGTCGTGCAGATTGCTGGGCATATCGCGATAGCCGCTCGCGCGGGTCCATCGCCACGGGGTGCCGCTGTAGTTTCGGTCGCCCACAGGCAGATCTCACCGGCTCCGCACTGGTCGGCCGCGCGCTGCAGCGCGGCGGCCGGCGTCTCGGAGGGGCTCGACGCCGCGTGCGCCGGTGCCGCCACCGCGCCGGCGAGCGCGACGGCGAGCACCGAGGTGGCGATGCGCCCGAGATGAGTGACTGGTCTCACTGTTGGTCCTCTCGGATTGCTCAAGGAAGAGCTGGACCCAGTGATTGTTGCCATAACTCTGCGTAGTCACACCATCACGCAGAGAATTTCTTGGGTGACGCTTGGGGGCGGTCAGCCGCAGTGGCTCCAGCCGCTCTTCCAGGAGACGCCGCCGTACGAGCCGCCCCAGATGACGCACTTCTTGGCGGCGGAGAGGCGGACCGGGCCGGCGTAGGTGGTGAACCTGCCCGCGTCGCTGCCGTTGGCGCCGCCCTTGACCTGGAGGACCGCCCCCATCGACACCTTCGCGGGAACGACGTACCTGGACATGGTCACGACGCAGTTCTTGCCCGCGGCGGAGTTGAAGAGCAGGTAGACCGTGGCCTTGCCACCCAGCCCGTGCGAGTTGACGATCTTGTAGCCGCCGCCGCACACGCCGGCCGGTGTGTGCGGGTTGGGTTTGGGCGGGGCGGTCGTCTTCGGCGGCGACGGGGGCTTCGTGGTCGGTTTGGGCGGGGTGGTGCTCCGCGTCGGGGTCGGCTCCGGCTCCGGCTGGCTCGGTTCGTGAGACGACGGGGTGGGGGAGGGCGTCCGCGTCCGCTCCTCGGCCGGTTTGGTCGGCTTGGTGGTCTTGGGCGCGGTGGTGCGCGGTGTGGTGGGACGTTCCACCGGGAGTTCGAGCTTCGTGGGCGGGCGAGGCGTCCGCTTGGTACGCGTCGGCTTCGGCTTCGGTGTCGGCGACGTCCACACGGTGGGCGGCAGCTCGGGCGGCGGCGCGGTCTCGGTGTCCGTGCTCTCCAGGGCCACGGGCGCGGAGGACGGCGTGACCTTGGGGTCGGCCGACAGGGTTCCCGACTGGGCGAGCACCACGGAGCCGACGCCGAGCACCAGCGTGCCCGCAGCCGCGGCCAGGCCGATCACGAGCGGTCTGCGGCCCTTCCACGACTTGGGGCCGGGCGCGCCGCTCTGCGGCCTGAGCGGACCGCCCTGGCTCTGCGGCCTGCCCGGACCGGAGGGTCCGCCCTGACCCGGCGGGCCACCGGGGCCCGACGGACCGCCGGGACCGGGGCCGCGCTGCGGGCCGGGGGCGTTCCACGGGCCGGGGCCGGGCTGGTGGAGCCTGAGGTCGGGCTGCGGGTGGCCGGGCTGCGGGTGGCCGGGCTGCTGGGGTCCGGGTCGCTGCGGACCGGGCTGCTGGGGGTCCGAACGGGGATCGTGGTGCTGGGCGTCCGGCCGGTAGGAGGGCTCGCGCCGGGTCGCGTCCGGCAGCGGCGCGGGCGGGGCGGTGCGCAGGGGCGCGGTCGGCTGTCCGGTGAGATGGCTGACCAGTTCGTCCGCGGTGGGCCGTACCTCGGGATCCTTGGACAGGCACGCGACCACCAGGTCGCGCATCGCTCCGTCCAGGTCGCCCAGCTCCGGCTCCTTGTGCAGGATCCGGTTCATCACCACCGGGATCGAGTCCTGCCCGAAGGCGGGGCTGCCGGTGGCCGCGAAGACCATCGTGATGCCCCACGCGAACACGTCGGCGGCGGGGGAGACGTCGTCGCCGGCCAGCTGCTCGGGGGCGAGGTAGGACGGGGTGCCCATGGTCATGCCGGTCGCCGTGGCGCCGGGGGAGTCCAGCGCCTTGGCGATGCCGAAGTCGATCACCACTGGGCCCTCGGGCCCCATGAGCACGTTGGCGGGCTTGAGGTCGCGGTGCATGATCCCGGCGCGGTGGATCGCGGCGAGCGCGGTCGCCGTGCTGATCGCGAGCCGTTCCAGGGCCGCGCCCCGGCGCGGCCCTTCACGGTCGACGAGCTGGCGCAGGGAGGGGCCGGGCACGTAGTCGGTGACGATGTAGGGCTGGTTGCCCACGAGGTCGGCGTGCAGCACGGGCGCGGTGCAGAAACGGGCGACCCGCTGGGCGACGGCGACCTCGCGCAGGAACCTGGTCCGCGCCTCGGGATCGGCGATGAGCCCGCCGTGCAGGAGCTTCACCGCCACCTGCTCGCCGGTGGGCCCGCGGCCCAGGTAGACGACTCCCTGGCCGCCCTCGCCGAGCCGGCCCAGCACCTCGTAGGCCCCGAGCTGGCGCGGGTCGTCCGTGCTCAGCGGCTGGACCTGCGCCACGATTCCCCCCCCGACAAACTACGCAAACGGATTAACTCCCACAGAACGCTACCAGTGTGGAGCAAGAGGCGCTTGGGTTCTCTTGGGGTGATTCAGATGGCCTTGCCCGGATTCAGGATGCCAAGGGGATCGAACACCTGTTTGATTCCCGCCTGGACCTCCTCCGCCACCGGCCCCGACTCCAGGCTGAGCCAGCGCCGCTTGAGCAACCCGACACCGTGCTCCCCGGTCAGCGTCCCGCCGAGCCGCAGCGCCGTACGGAAGATCTCGTCGGCGGCGGCCCAGACGGCCGGCGGCGGCTCGGTCAGGCCGTGCTCGAAGATGAACACCGGGTGCAGGTTGCCGTCCCCCGCGTGGGCGACGGTGCAGATGCGCACGTGGTGCCGTACGGCTGCCGCCTCGATCTCGGTGATCATATCGGGCAGGACGGACCTGGGCACGCACATGTCCTCGACGAGGCAGGCGCCGAGCCGCTCCTTGGCCGGGTAGGCGAGGCGGCGGATGCCGATGAGCTCCTCGGCCTCCGCCGCGTCGCCCGACACCGCCACAAAGGACGCGCCGTGCTCTTCGCACAGCGCCTCCATCCGGCGCGCCGCGTTCTCGGCGTCGGTGGCGTCGGACTGGGCGATCAGCATGGCGGCCACCGAGGGCTCCAGGCCGATGTTCTTCCAGTCGTCGATGGCCTTCAGGGTGCCCCGGTCGAGGAGTTCGAGCAGCGAGGGCTGGCAACCCGCGGCGATGATGGCCGACACGGCGGACGCGGCGTCGTGCAGCGAGGCGAACTCGGCCGCGATCGTGGTGGGCGGGGCCAGCGGCGCGCGGCGAAGCCGTACGGTGGCCTGGGTGATCACGCCGAGGGTGCCCTCGGAGCCGACGAACAGCCCCGTCAGGTCGTACCCGGTGACGCCCTTGACGGTGCGCCTGCCGGTGTTGAGCACCCGCCCGTCGGCGAGCACGACCTCGAGGCCGAGCGCCGAGTCGCGGGTCACGCCGTACTTCACGCAGCGCAGCCCGCCCGCGTTGGTGGCCAGGTTCCCGCCGATCGTGGAGATCTCGAAGGAGGACGGGTCGGGCGCGTACATCAGGCCGTGCGCCCGGGCCGCCCGGTCGAGGTCGGCGGTGATCACACCGGGCTCGACCACCGCGATCTCGTCCGCCGGCGACAACTCCCTGATCGCGGTCATCTTGTGCAGGGACAGCACGATGCAGCCGTCGGTCGCCGTCGCGCCGCCGGCCAGACCGGTGCCCGCCCCGCGCGGCACCACCGGGATCCGGTGCTCCGTCGCCCACCGCAACGTCGCCACGACCTCGTCACGGTTCTGCGCGAGCACCACGCCCAGCGGCTTGCCGGGCTCCAGGAAGGTCCGGTCACGGGCGTAGGAGTCGGCCACGTCGGGGTCGGTCAACACTCTGCCCGGGGGCAGGATCTCGGCAAGAGCGGAAATAGCAGTCACAAGGGGACTGTACGGCCCGCCTGAACGTGCTGCGGGCCGGGCGGGTCCTCGTGACCCTCGCGGGGTGTGCTATAGAGCACCCCTGTTGGCGGTGTAATCCGCGTTTTGGCACGTTTCTAATGGAACTGATCCGCGGCGGAACGATCACAATTCGACAACATCCGCCGACAGGTTTACTTCGCCTTTACCTTCTCCTCTAACGTCCCGGTTGCGGATTCAGTGGTGCTCTGTCACAAGGGCCGTCTGAATCCCCAACGGCACATTCATCCCTGATGTGCCGCGACGTGCGCCCGGACCACCCCCGGGCGAGGGAGGAAGCCTGTGTCCAGCAGAGGCAGGGGCGCCCGGCGGCGCCTCATCGCGATCGTGCCCGCGCTCGGTCTCGCCGCCGCCGGTCTCGCGGTGATCGGCGCTGCGGCTCCGGCCGACACGTCGGTCGCGCGATATCAGCCGGCGGCGGCCGACCACTACATCAACTACACCGCGCCGCGGGTCGAGTCGGAGAAGGGCGAGCCGGGACTTCCCGGCCGCTCCCGCTCCCAGGCCGCGAAGAAGATCGACCAGAAGTTCTCCAGCGGTAACCCGGTCACGGCCAGAATGCTCGCGGCGCGCGAGGCGCAGGCCATCAAGACCGGCAAGAACCCGGCCGAGTTCATTTTCAAGAAGGCCAAGGAGACGCAGACCGCGAAGCTTCTGACGCTGCTCGTCGAATTCGACGAGAACGCCAAGGACGACTTCTCGGGCTTCAAGCGCCCAAGGACGATCGGCAGCGACGCGAACGACTGTGTGACCGAGCCGCCGGGGACGCTGATCTCCGGCCCGCTGCACAACCAGATCCCCGACCCGGCGAAGGCGTCCCACAAGGACAACAACTCCATGTGGGTCGGCGACTTCAGCCCGCAGCACTTCAACAAGATGCTCTACACCAAGGAGGGCATCACCGAGCGGATCCGCAAGGACCTCAAGGGGCCCGACGGCAAGCCGGGCGTGGACATCTCCCGGCACACCATGAAGAACATGTACGAGGAGATGTCCAAGGGCGCCTACTCGGTCACCGGCGAGGCCGTGGGCTGGATCAAGGCCCCGCACTCCGAGGCGTGGTACGGCGCGTCGGCCTGCGGCGGCGTGCCGCAGGACATGTCCGGCCACCCCGACAACAAGGTCGGCGGGGCCCAGCTCGCCATCGACGCGGTCAACGTGCTCGCCGCGCAGCAGCCCGACTTCCCGTGGGCCGACTACGACATCGAGGACGTCTCCGACGCGGACGGTGACGACAACTACAACGAGCCCGACGGCGTCGTCGACCACCTGGTGCTCGTGCACGCCGGCAAGGACAAGTCCAGCGACGGCGGCGCGCAGGGCACCTACGCCATCTGGGCGCACTCCAGCGCCGTCGCGGGCGGGCACACGATCCCCGGCACCGACATCAAGGTGTCCAACTACATCGTGCAGCCCGAGGACTCGGGCGTCGGCGTCTTCGCCCACGAGTACGGCCACGACCTCGGCCTCCCCGACCTGTACGACACCTCGGGCAGCGCGGAGTCCGCGGTCGACTTCTGGGACCTGATGTCCAGCGGGTCGCACTCCGGGCCGATCTTCCAGTCGATGCCCACGCACATGGGGCTGTGGGACAAGTGGGTGCTCGGCTGGGCCAACCCGAAGGTCTTCAACCCCGGTGACCGGGCCCGCCCGGTCACCATCGGCCAGTCCTCGCGCACGCCCAAGCTGACCGAGGACGGCGTCCGGGTCAACCTGCCGAGCGAGCCGCTGAAGATGATCGAGCCGCACAGCGGCACCAAGACCTGGTGGGCCAACCTCGACCAGGAGTGGGGCGACGTCAAGCTGGCCCGCGACATCCAGGTGCCCGCGGGAACCGACCTCAAGTTCCGGATGTGGAACAACTACGAGATCGAGCAGGACTGGGACTTCGGCTTCGTCGAGGTGTCCACCGACGGCGGCGGCACGTGGGCGCAGCAGAAGGTCTACGACCAGGCCGGCACGGAGGTCACCACCCCCGACGGCTACCCGGACCCGAACAAGAACCTCGCCACCTTCGGCGGCAAGAAGTACGGTCTGACCGGCAACACCGACGGCTGGCGGCACGACTACGTCGACCTGGCGCCCTACGCCGGTAAGACGATCAAGCTGCGTCTCGTCTACAACACCGACGCGGCGTTCACTCCGCGCGGCTGGCACGCCGACGACTTCTCGGTCACCAACGGCGACCAGACGGTGTGGAGCGACGACGTCGAGGGCGGCGAGAACGGCTGGTCCGCCGCCGGCGGCACCTTCACCAACACCCACGGCCAGGGCTGGACGATCAACGACGGCTTCCGCGAGGTCCAGCGCTTCTACCTGGCCGAGTGGCGGAACCTCGACGGGTTCGACAAGGGCCTGCAGTACGCCTACGACACCAGCTACTCGCGCGAGGGCGCGTGGAAGGTGGAGAAGGTCAAGTACAACGCCCCCGGCCTGCTCGTCTGGTACCGGGACTCGACCTTCACCACCAACACGCTGGTCCCCAACCTGGAGCTCTCCCCGAGCCTCGGGACCAAGGGCAGCCTGCTGCTCGTCGACTCGCACTACGAACCGCTGCGCCGTACCGGCACGGCGGCGGAGAAGGACCCGACCGCGCGCAAGAACATGCAGGGCCGGGTCCAGACGTCCAACGCGGCCTTCTCCTTCAACAAGACCTATCCGCTCACCGAGTGCCTCGAGGCGGCCGACGAGCCGTACAGCGAGTACTGCACCAAGATTCCGGCGCTGCCGGCCGTGTCGGCCTTCAGCGACGCCAAGACCTGGTACCCGGGACTGGAGTTGCTCAACGGCGCGCTCGGCTACCGCGACTTCGACGCCTCGGTGGTCGTGCCGTCCAAGGGCGACCAGAACTACTCCACCAGGGTCGTCCACGCCGACGGCACCCCGGCCACCGAGCTGTACGGCCAGGACCTCGGCAACGGTCACGTCCTCGGCACCGGCAACCCCGGTGACGAGGGCAAGGCGCTGGGCGTGCAGTTCCGCCTGCTGGCTCCGCTCCCCGGCAACCTCGGGGCCGTCGTCCAGGTGACGCCGCCCACGAAGTAGCCACCCCGCTCAACCGGCCCGCCGCCCCCGGTCATCCGGGGGCGGCGGCGTCGTCTCGGGGGTCGTTCCGGGCGTGCCGGTGGCCCTACGATGGGGCCGGTGAGCGAGCTGCGTAGCAAGGTGGATCACACCGCGGCGATCCTGACCGAGCGCAGGGTGGCCGTGGTGGTCAACACCCACTCGCGGCGCGGCAGGCACCGCTACCCCGAGGCGGTCGCGCTGTTGCGAGCCCGTGGCTTCCAGCCGCTCGCGCTGCACGCCGTCGTCAACCCCAAGCGGCTGCGCGAGACCCTGGAGAGCGCCCTCGACGCCAAGCCCGACCTGCTGATCGTCGGCGGCGGCGACGGCACCCTGAGCGCCGCCGTCAAGCACGTGGCCCACCGCGACGTCGCCCTCGGGGTCCTGCCGCTCGGCACGACCAACAACTTCGCCCGCAGCCTCGGCCTCCCACTCGACCTCGCCGGCGCCGTCGACGTGTTCCGCACCGGCAAGGTGGCCGACATCGACCTCGGCATGGCCGACGACCGCGCCTTCGCCAACCTGGCCAGCTTCGGCGTCTCCGTCGAGGTCGCCGGCACCGTGCGGCCCTGGCTCAAGCGCCTTCTCGGCCGGGCCGCCTACCCTCTGACCGCCGTCTCGATCCTGCCCGGTCACCGCCCCTTCCGCGCCTACATCACGGTCGACGGCCGCCGCCACGAGCTGCTGACCCACCAGCTCAACATCGCCAACGGCCGTTTCCACGGCGGCTGGCAGGTCGCCAGCGACATCAGCATCGACAACGGCACCCTGGTCGCCTACCAGCTCGGCTCGGGGAAACGTCTCAGGCTCCTGGTGGAGACCATGTTCCGCGCCACCACCGGCCGCTGGCGGAGCCTCGCCGGCGGCCCGTTCGTCACCGGCCGCGAGATGTTCCTGGAGACCGATCCGCCGATGGCCGCCGACGTCGACGGCGAGGTCCGGCTCCGCACCCCGCTGACCCTCCGCACCGTCCCCAACGGCCTCCGCGTGATGGTCACCCCCGACTTCACCGACAACTGACGGCCCTGCCGAACCCGGAGAACCCGTGGTCACCCCCAGTCGGCCGCCGACCAAGCAAGTGCTTGACCAAATAAAATCGCGGACGTATAAAGAGCCATCGCCGAGCTGTGAAATCTGGACAAACCAGGCAAGCCCAGCTCAGTCGCCCCCCGCCTCAGGAGGTCAGCGTCATGGCAGATGGTCACCACCGCGCCCTGTCGAGGAGGACCCTGCTGGGTGGTGCGGTGGGCGCCGCCGCCCTCAGCGCGGCACAGTGGACGCCGGCCGTACGGCTGACCGAGGCCACCGGCGCGACCCTGGCGGCCCCGCCGTCCTTCCCCCCGGGCATCGAGCCCTACCAGCAGACCTATGAGAACTGGTCGGGCGAGATCGAGATGGACGGGGTGTGGACCTGCGCCCCGGTCTCCGAGGCGCAGATCGTCACGCTCGCGGACTGGGCGCGGGCCGTCAACTGGCGGATCCGCCCCAAGGGCCGCTCGCACAACTGGTCCCCGCTGCTGATCCCGCCGGGCGTCCCTGGCAACACCCTCCTGGTGGACACCCGCAACCTCGCCGCCGTCACGGTCACGTCCGGCTCCCCGGCGAGCGTGACCGCCCAGACGGGCGTCACCATGCAGGCGCTGCTGACCACGCTGGAGGCGGCGGGCTACGGCCTGACCGCCACACCCGCCCCCGGCGACCTCTCGCTCGGCGGGGTGCTCGCCATCGGCGGCCACGGCACGGGGGTGCCGAAGACCGGGGAGACCCTGACGCCGGGGCACACGTTCGGCTCCGTCAGCAACCTCGTGGTGCGGCTCAAGGCGGTCGTGTGGGACGCCGCCGCCGGACGCCACACGATCAGCACGTTCACCAGGTCCGATCCGCGGATCGGCGCGCTGCTCGTCGGGCTGGGCCGGTCGTTCGTCACTGAGGTGACCCTGCGCGTGGGCGTCAACAAGCGGCTGCGCTGCCAGAGCTTCTACCACATCAACGTGGACACCATGTTCGCGCCGCCGGCGTCCGCCGGCTCGGACTCGTTCGCGAGCCATGTGAACCGGTCCGGGAGGGTGGAGGCCATCTGGTTCCCGTTCACCACGGTGCCGTGGCTGAAGGTGTGGAGCGTGGCGCCGAGCAAGCCGATCTTCGCCAAGCAGGTCGACGGCCCCTACAACTATCCCTTCTCCGACTTCCTCTCCGAGGAGGCGTCGGACCTGCTCTCCCAGATCGTCGCGGGCAACGCCGGACTCACCCCGACCTTCGAGAACACCCAGATGGCCGTGGTCGGCTCCGGGCTCATCCTGACCGGCAGCTGGGACATCTGGGGCTGGTCGAAGAACCTGCTCCTCTACGTCCGGCCGACGACCCTGCGGGTCACCGCCAACGGCTACGCGATCCTGACCGCCAGGAGCAACGTCCAGCGGGTGGTCAGCGAGTTCTACACCTACTACAAGAACGCCCTCGGCGCCTACGCCGCGCAGGGCCGCTACCCGATGAACGGCCCGCTGGAGATCCGGGTCACCGGCCTCGACGTGCCCGCCGACGTGGGCGTCCCCAACGCGGTGTCCCCGCAGCTCTCGGCGGTCAGGCCGCGCCCCGACCATCCGGAGTGGGACGTCGCGGTGTGGCTCGACATCCTCACCGTCCCCGGCACGCCGTACTCCCAGCAGTTCTACCGGGAGACCGAGCGGTGGATCCTCGGCAACTACACCGGCGGCTACGCGGCGGTCAGGCCCGAGTGGTCCAAGGGCTGGGGATACTCGGGCAGCGCGGCCTGGGCCGACCCCGCCGTGCGGGACACCGTGATCCCGAACGCCTTCCGAGCGGGCCAGCCCGCCGGCGACGGCTGGAACGCCGCCGTCGCGACGCTGAACGCCCTGGACCCGCACCGGGTCTTCAGCACCTCCTTCCTTGACGCCCTGATCGACTGACATGGGGTTTGCGGTGTCGCTCCCGGGTAGCGGACGCACAGCTACACAAGATGTGCGGAGGTTTCCGAGATGACCGAGAGCGACCCCGCGGGGCCCCCGGCCGAGCACACCGCGGGAGATGTGGGCGCGCGCAGGCACAGCGTCGGCGAGTCGGTCCGCGTGGACGAGAGCGGCTCGCTCAACGTGCCCCCCACCCAGGTGGACGAGAACGAGGACCGGGACGAGAACAGGTTCGAGGACCGGGACGAGGAGAGGGAGGAGCAGCCCATGGAGCGCAAGGGCGGACCGATGGACCTCGGCCGTGCGGAGAGCGGCGCCGGCCCCTCTGTGACGCCGCCGGAGACCAGGGAGGCCGGTGAGACCAGGGAGGGTCCGGTGGCGACCAGCAGGCGGGTCAGGGAGCGGATTCCCGAAGAGCAGACCGCCGGGTCCAAACACGGCCCCCGGCTGGCCAAGGTCGCCGTGGGAGCCGTGGCGCTGATGGTCGTGCGCCGCCTGCTGAGAAGACGAAGGAAGTAGTACGGCCCGCCGCCATCGGCTAGCGTGAAGGGCTAGAACCTCGTTCTGGTTAGGCGGGCTGATGGATTTCGAGCTCAACGACGAGCAGCGCATGTTCCGCAGCACCCTGCGGGAGTTCGTGGCGAAGGACATCGTGCCGGTCGCGGCCGAATGGGAACGGACCGGACGCCATCCCACGGAGATCATCGACCGGTTCCGCGAGCTGGGCCTGTTCGGCATCACGATCCCCGAGGAGTACGGCGGGCTGGACCTGGACCGGGTCTCCTTCGCCCTGGTCTTCGAGGAGATCGCGCGCGGCTGGATGGGCGTGGCGGGGGTCCTCGGCTCGCACTCGCTGGCCGCCTGGATGATCGCCAGGTACGGCACAGCCGAGCAGCGGTCCAGGCACCTGCCCGACCTGGCGAGCGGCGCGCGCCGTACCGGGATCGCGCTGACCGAGCCGGGCGCGGGCACCGACCTGCAGGGCATCGAGACGCGCGCGGTCCGCGACGGCGGCCACTACGTCGTCACCGGCACCAAGACCTGGATCACCAACGCGCGGCACGCCGACCCGCTGCCCGTGCTGGTCAAGACGGAACTGACCACCCCCGCGCACAAGGGCATGTCCGTGCTGCTCGTCGACCCGTCGAGCCGGGGCTTCACGGTCAGCCGCGACCTGCCCAAACTCGGCTACAAGGGCACCGAGACCTGCGAGGTCGTGCTCGACGAGGTACGGGTGCCGACAGGCGACCTGCTCGGCGAGGTGACGGGGCGCGGCATGCAGCAGGTGCTCTCCGCGCTCGAACTCGGCCGGATCAACATCGCCGCCCGCGCCGTCGGCGTCTCCCAGTGCGCCTACGACGCGGCGCTGAACTACTCGCGCGAACGGCAGGCGTTCGGCAAACCGATCGCCGACTTCCAGGCCATCCAGCTCAAACTGGCCGACATGGCCACCGACATCCAGGCCGCGCGGCTGCTGACCTACTGGGCGGCCACCCGGTCCGCGGCCGGCGCGGTGAACACCGAGGCCGCCATGGCCAAGTACTTCGCCTCGGAGGTGGCGCTGCGGGCCACCATGGAGGCGATGCGGATCCACGGCGGCTACGGCTACTCGCAGGAGTTCGTGGTGGAGCGCCTCTACCGGGACGCGCCCCTGATGGCCATCGGCGAGGGCACCAACGACGTGCAGCGCATGGTGATCGCCCGATCCCTCATCTCCGGTGCTGCCACACTGGACTGGTGAACGACGACTGCCTCTTCTGCTCGATCGCGGCGGGCGATCTGCCGGCCCACGTCGTCTTCGCCGACGACACCGTGATCGGCTTCCTCGACACCCGCCCCGTCTTCAAGGGACATGTGCTGGTCGTGCCCCGGGCGCACGTCGAGACCCTGACCGACCTGCCCCCCGGCCTCGTCGGGCCGTACTTCGAACGGGTCCAGCGGATCGCCCGCGCGGTGGAGGACGGCCTGGCCGCGGCGGGCACCTTCGTGGCGATCAACAACCGGGTCAGCCAGAGCGTGCCCCACCTGCACACCCACGTGGTCCCCCGGAACCGCAAGGACGGGCTCCGCGGCTTCTTCTGGCCGAGGGTGAAGTACACCGACCCGGCGGAGGCCGACGCCTACGCCCAGAAGATCCAGTCGGCCCTGAAGGACTGACGCTCAGCGCCGCCGCCGTGGGCGGCGCGTGGTCGCCGCCCCGGCCGGGCGGCGCGTGGTCGCCGCCCGGTCCGACGCCGCCCGGACGCCGCCCGGACGCCGCCCGGACGCCGCCCGGTAGCGGCCGGCGTCCGGAGAGGCGCTAGCCTGCGGCTGTGGAACCCGTCGTCGCGGTCCTCCTGATCGTCGTCCTGGTGGGCGTGCCCACCTTCGTGCTGTGGCGGGTGCTCAGCGGGCGGCGGGAGCTGGGCAGCAGCCCCGCCGAGCGCGCCACCTTCGAGACCCTGCACACCGCCTCCCTCGCCGCGCCGCCGCTGCGCGCGGGCCTGACCGAGGCGGGCACCCTGAAAGCCTCCCGCCACCTGCGGGAACTGCTCGGCTCGCCCGCCCTGGCGATCACCGACGGCGAGCGGCTGCTGGTCTACGACGGCGCGGGCGACCACCACACGGGAACCGCCTTCGCCCTGGCGGGCGAGACCCTCAAAGACGGCCGGACCCACGTGCTCGGCCCCGACCTGGTCTCCTGCGAACACCCCGAATGCCCCATCAGGTACGCGGTCGTGGTCCCGCTCACCCCCGACGACCGCGTCGTGGGCACCCTCACCGCGTACGGCGGGCACGCCTCCGCCGGGCTGGTCAGGGCCACCCAGGAGGTGGCCCGCTGGGTCGACTCCCAGCTCGAACTCGCCGAGCTGGACCGCTCGCGCACCCTCCTGATGGAGGCCGAGGTTCGCGCCCTGCGCGCGCAGATCTCCCCGCACTTCATCTACAACTCGCTGACGACCATCGGCTCCTTCGTCCGCACCGACCCCGAGCGGGCCAGGGAACTCCTGCTCGACTTCGCCGACTTCACCCGCTACTCCTTCAGACGGCACGGCGAGTTCACCACGCTCGCCGAGGAACTGCGCTCCATCGACCGCTATCTCACCCTGGAGCGCGCCAGGTTCGGCGACCAGCTCCGCGTCACCCTGCGCATCGCCCCCGAGGTGCTGCCGGTCGCCGTCCCGTTCCTCTGCCTGCAACCCCTCGTCGAGAACGCCGTCCGCCACGGGCTGGAGAGCAAGCCCGGCACCGGGCACATCACGATCCTCGCGGAGGACGCGGGGGCCGAGTGCACCATCAGCGTCGAGGACGACGGCGTCGGGATCGACCCCGACCGGCTGCGCCGCATCCTGGCCGGCGACGACCGGCAGCGGTCCGGCGCGGGCGGGGTCGGTCTGGCCAACGTGGACGAGCGGCTGCGCCAGGTGTACGGCCACGACTACGGCCTCGTCGTCGAGACGGCCTCGGGCGCGGGCACCAAGGTCAGCGTCCGCGTCCCCAAGTACCGCCCGGGCGTCTCCGTCCGCTGACACGCCCCCGCATAACGCCTGCCCGCTGTTGCTGCCTGCTTGTCCGCTGCCCTGGCATCTGCTGCCTGGCGTCTGCTGGCGCCTGCCGTTTGCCTCCTGCTGTCCGTCGTTCTGGTGCCCGCCGTACGTGTTCGTACGGCAGGCCAGGCCGAAGCCGCTCGCCGTACGGGGTGGGGGTCCGTGGGGCGGGGGTGCTCCGGTGGGGGTGGCCGGGGCGCCGTGACGACTGGGGCGTCGGCGTGGGTCTTCGGTGGAAGATCCAGGCCTGGCACATCTCTGACCTGTGATGCTGTCGTGATGCCGTTGACTCTTTATGCCTGTTTCATCACGCTAAAGGGCATTCGATGGTGAGGGGAGGGCTGGTGAACGGTCTGCGAGTCCTGGCGGTGGACGATGAGCTGCCCGCCTTGGAAGACCTCGCCTATCTCCTGCGGGCCGATCCCCGGATCGGCGAGGTGACGATGGCCCGTGACGGGGCCGCGGCGTTGCGGCTGCTCGACCGGGGGATCGCCGAGGGCCGGCCGGTGGACGCCGTCTTCCTCGACATCCGGATGCGCGGCCTGGACGGGGTGGTGCTCGGGCGGCTGCTGTCGCAGTTCGCCAATCCGCCGCGGATCGTCTTCGTCACGGCGTACGAGGACCACGCGGTGGACGCCTTCGAGATCAAGGCGGAGGACTACCTGCTCAAGCCGGTGCGCCCGGAGCGGCTCGCCGAGGCCATCAGGCGGGTGTGCGTCGCCGCCGAGACGATGGGGCCCGACCTGGCCGTCCGCGACCCGGAGACCATCCCGGTCGAGCTGGGCGGCGTGACCAGGTTCGTGGCCAGCACCGATGTGATGTACGTCGAGGCGCAGGGCGACTACGCCCGCCTGCACACCTCCGCCGGCAGCCACCTGGTCCGCATCTCGCTGGCCACGCTGGAGGAGCGCTGGGCCACGGCGGGCTTCGTCCGGGTGCACCGCAGCCACCTCGTCGCCGTCAAGCACATCGACGAACTGCACATCGACTCGGGCCGTTGCGTGGTCCGCATCGACGGCGCCGAGATCCCGGTCAGCCGCCGGCACACCCGGGAACTCCGCGACCTCCTGGTCCGCAGAGCACGCAGAGGCCACGGCACGTGACGCCCCGCCGGTCCGCGCGGAGCCGGGGCGGCGTGCCGACGGCCGGGCGGCTGACGCCCCGCCGGTCCGCGCGGAGCCGGGGTGGCGTGCCACCGGCCGGGCGGCTGACGCCCCGTCGGCATGCGCGGAACTGGGGTGGTGTGCCGACGGCCGGGCGGTGGGAGCGCGGGCCGGTCGTCCGGCGTGCGCGGCGGCACGGCGGTGTGGCGGCTCGGCGGCGTGGGGGCGGGCCTGGTGGCGTGGTGGCCGGGCGGGCCTGTGGCGGGCGGTGGGTGTGATGACCGAGAAGCCGCGCAGGGAGGTCGTGACCAGTCCGCGGACGCAGGCGGCGCGCCGGCCGCGGTACCCGGTGACGCGTGAGATCGACGAGCAGACGCGGCTGGGGGAGGTCTACATCCGCTCGCTGGTCAGGACCCAGTTCCGGCTGGCGCTGTTCGTCTGCACGGTGCTCGGCTGCCTGATCGGCGGCCTGCCGCTGCTCTTCCTGCTGGTCCCCGACCTGCGCGAGGTGCGCCTCGTGGGCGTCCCGCTGCCCTGGGTGGTGCTGGCCGGGGTGATCTATCCGGCCTACGTCGCGGGGGCGTGGCTCTACGTACGCCAGGCTGAGCGCAACGAGCGGCACTTCGCCGAGATCGTCGAGCGGCAGTGAGCACCGCCTCCGGCGTCACCGCGGTCGTGCTGGTGATGCTCGCGGCGGTGCTGATCGGCGCCTTCGGCCTGCGGCTCTCGCGGACCACCTCCGACTTCTACGTGGCCTCGCGGTCGGTCTCGCCGCTGTGGAACGCCTCGGCGATCGGCGGGGAGTATCTCTCGGCGGCCTCCTTCCTCGGCATCGCGGGCCTGATCCTCGCCTACGGGGCGGACATGCTGTGGCTGCCGGTCGGCTGGACGGGTGGCTACCTGGTGCTGCTGGTCCTGGTGTCGGCTCCGCTGCGCAGGTCGGGGGCCTACACGCTGCCGGACTTCGCCGAGGCGCGGCTGTCGTCGATGACCGTCAGGCGTACGGCGAGCGTGCTCGTGGTGCTGATCGGCTGGTTCTACCTGATGCCGCAGTTCCAGAGCGCGGGGCTGGTGCTGCGGGCGGTCACCGGCGCACCCGTCTGGGTGGGGGGAGTGCTGGTGGCGGTGGTGGTGGCCGTCAACGTGCTGTCGGGGGGCATGCGCTCGATCACCTTCGTCCAGGCGTTCCAGTACTGGCTCAAGCTGACCGCGCTGGCGCTTCCCGTGATCTTCCTGTTGATGGCCTGGCGGGCCGACGGAGCCCCGGGGATCTCCGCCCAGGACGCGGCCACCTGGGCCCTGCCCCTGGCCAGCGGCAGGGACTTCCCGATCTACTCCACCTACTCGCTGATCCTGGCCACGTTCCTGGGCACCATGGGCCTGCCGCACGTGCTGGTCCGCTTCTACACCAATCCGGACGGCCGGGCGGCTCGCCGTACGACGCTGGTGGTGCTCTCGTTGCTGGGCGCCTTCTACCTGCTGCCCGCCGTCTACGGCGCGCTCGGCCGGCTCTACACGCCGGAGCTGCTGGTCGCGGGCCGTACCGACGAGGTGGTGCTGACGCTGCCGGGGCGGCTGGTCGGCGGGACGCTGGGGGAGCTGTTGTCGGCGCTGGTGACGGCGGGCGCGTTCGCGGCGTTCCTGTCCACGTCGTCGGGGCTGACGGTGTCGGTGGCCGGGGTGATCGGGCAGGACATTCTGCGCGGCGGGGTGCGTTCCTTCCAGGTGGCCACGGTGCTGGCGGTGATCGTCCCGCTGGTGCTCGCCTCGGTCGCCCGGTCACTGCCGGTGGCCGACGTGGTGGGGCTGGCTTTCGCGGTGGCGGCGTCGTCGTTCTGCCCGTTGCTAGTGCTCGGCATCTGGTGGTGGCGGCTCACCTCGACGGGCGCGATGGCCGGTCTGCTGGCCGGCGGCGGCCTGGCCTGTACGGCGGTGCTGACCACGGTCGTCGGCGGGCCGTACGAGGGGTGGATCGGGGCGCTACTCGCCCAGCCGGCCGCCTGGACGGTGCCCGTCGCCTTCATCGTGATGATCGTCGTCTCGCTGGCGACGCCCGACCGGGTGCCCGTGGACGTCGCGCGTACGATGGTCCGGCTGCACACGCCGGAACGGCTGAACGTCAACCGCGGCGACTGGCGGCCCCGGCGAAGTTGATCGACCGCTCATCGCCGATATCCGACCTTTCACCGCAAGGTGGGATCAGCTGGCCGCCACGCCGGGCCGACTCGGCGAACAGCCCGCCTGACCCCCTCGGCGGGAGATACCTTCCCCTCCTACCGTGGGCGTGATCCGCATCACATGCGTGGGAGGTCCAGTGACGACGCGAGAACATGATTCATCCGTATATGAACAGGTGCAGGGCAGCGAGGAGTTCCAGGAGCTGAAGCGGCGTTTCCGCGCGTGGACCTTCCCGATGACCGCCGCATTCCTGGCGTGGTATCTGCTTTATGTGGTTATGTCCGGTTGGGCCCGTGACTTCATGGGCGCCAAGGTCATCGGCAACATCAATGTGGCCTTGATCTTCGGCGTGCTGCAGTTCGTCTCGACGTTCGCCATCGCGTGGGCGTATTCGCGGCACATGGAGAAGAAGATCGACCCGCTGGCCGACAAGCTCCGCCACGAGGTCGAGGGTGGCGCGGAGGGGACGACGAAGTGAGTTCGGGGACGCTTTCCACCATCCTGTTCCTGTTGTTCGTCGCGGTGACGCTGGGCATCACCTTCTGGGCCAGCAGGAACACCAAGACCGCTGCCGACTACTACGCCGGCGGCCGGTCCTTCACCGGCGCGCAGAACGGCCTGGCCATCGGCGGCGACTACATGTCCGCCGCGTCCTTCCTCGGCATCGCGGGCATCATCGCGCTGTCCGGCTACGACGGGTTCCTCTACTCCATCGGCTTCCTGGTCGCCTGGCTGGTGGCGCTGCTGCTGGTCGCCGAGCTGATGCGGAACTCCGGCAAGTTCACCATGGCCGACGTGCTGGCCTTCCGGATGAGCCCGCGGCCGGTGCGGACCGCCGCCGGCGTCTCCACCATCACGGTGAGCATCTTCTACCTGCTGGCCCAGATGGTCGGCGCGGGCGCGCTGGTCGGCCTGCTGCTCGGCATCACCGGCGAGGCCGCCAAGGCGTGGACCATCGTCGCCGTCGGCATCCTGATGATCATCTACGTGGTGGTCGGCGGCATGAAGGGCACCACCTGGGTGCAGATCGTCAAGGCCGTGCTGCTGATGAGCGGCGCGACCCTGGTGACGCTGCTGGTGCTCGGCAAGTTCGGCTTCAACCTGTCCGCCCTCCTCGGCGAGGCGGCGGCGCAGAGCGGCAAGCCCGGTTTCCTGGAGCCCGGCCTGAAGTACGGCACCGAGGCGCAGGGACTCGCCGGCAAGATCGACCTGATCAGCCTCGGCCTCGCCCTGGTGCTCGGCACCGCCGGCCTGCCGCACATCCTGATCCGCTTCTACACCGTGCCCACCGCGAAGGACGCGCGGAAGTCGGTGCTCTGGGGCATCGGCATCATCGGCGTCTTCTACCTGCTCACCCTGGTGCTCGGCTTCGGCGCCGCGGCGCTGGTGGGCGGGAAGGCGATCGTCGCGCAGGACAAGGCGGGCAACACCGCCGCGCCGCAGCTCGCCGAGGCGATCGGCACGGCCATCTTCGGCGACCTCGGCGGCACGATCCTGCTGGCCATCATCGCGGCGGTGGCGTTCGCCACGATCCTGGCGGTCGTCGCCGGGCTCACCCTGGCCTCCTCCTCCAGCTTCTCCCACGACCTGTACGCGCACGTGTTCAAGCGCGGCAATGTGACGGAGAAGGAGGAAGTGGTCGTCGCCAGGATCTCCGCGCTGGTCATCGGCGCGGTCTCCATCGGCCTCGGCATCCTCGCCCAGGGGCAGAACGTCGCCTTCCTGGTCGCGCTGGCCTTCGCGGTGGCGGCGTCGGGCAACCTGCCGGCGATCCTCTACAGCCTGTTCTGGAAGAGGTTCAACACCTCGGGCGCCGTGTCCGCGATCTACGGCGGCCTGGGCTCCGCCCTGATCCTGGTGATCTTCTCACCGGTCGTGTCGGGCAGCGCCACCGCGTTGTTCCCCGGCGCCGACTTCGCCTGGTTCCCGCTGCAGAACCCGGGCATCGTGTCCATCCCGCTCGGCTTCTTCGCCGGCTGGCTCGGCACCGTGCTCAGCAAGGAGTACAACGCGAGCAAGTACGCCGAGATCGAGGTCCGCTCGATGACCGGCGTGGGCATGGAGAAGGCCGACGGCCACTAGCCGTCCGCACCGACGGGCCCGGTCGTGGACTGCCACGGCCGGGCCTTCGGTCATCCGGCCCGCAGCCGTTCGCCGGCCGGATCGGCCACCCGGGCGGGGGCGCTCTCGGGGACACTCTCGGGGACGAGGGCCGACAGTTCATCCAGGGCCTCGCGGAGGTGGCCGAACAGCCGCCACACGTCGTCCACGCGGCCGGGGTCGGCGATCACCCCGAAGTCGAGGGAGCCGTCGTAGGAGAAGCAGGTGATGCTGAGCCCGCCGCTCACGTCGGTGAGCACCGAGATCGGGTGGTACGCCTCCACCCTGCCGCCGCACAGGTACAGCGGGAACTGCGGTCCGGGCACGTTGGAGATGATCAGGTTGATCGGCGGGAAGGCGAGCGAGGCGAGCCGGAAGACCGGGGCGGTGGCCATCGCCGTCACGGGGGCGGGCAGCAGGGCGCACAACTCGCTCAGCCAGGTGGCGGGGGAGCGGGCGAAACGGCGCTTGGCCGAGCGCATGGTGACCTTGACCGCCTGGAGCCGTTCGCGCGGGGACGTGAGGTCGGTGGGAATCGGGGCGACCATGGCGGAGATCCGGTTGCCCGGGGCCCGGTCCGGCTCCGCCGTACGGACGGCTACCGGGACGGCGGCGATCAGCGGCCGGTCGGGCAGCGCGTCGTGTTCCCGCAGCCAGGCGCGCAACGCCGAGGCGCACATCGTCATCACCACGTCGTTCACGCTCATCCCGAACGCCCCCGCGATCCGCTTGACCTCGCCGAGGGGCAGCGAGCCGTACGCGAACCGCCGTTCCGGGCCGATCGGCCCGTTGAACGGCGTGCGCGGCACCCCCAGCCCGGGCAGGTCCGGCATCTTCCGGGTGTCGCCCGACATCAGCCGGGCCGCCCGCGCCACCAGCCGCGCGCCGGGCAGCCCCGCCGCGAGTGGCACCGCGTCCAGGTCGGCGGCGGTACGGCGGAGCGACCCGAGCGCCCGCAGCGGATGGGTCATCGACCGGGTCACGGCGTCGGCCAGCATGGTCAGCGGGGCCGGGGCGGTGACGCGCTCCGGTTCGGCGGGCGGCTCGACCGTGCGCGGCTCCGGCGACAGGTCGAGCAGGGCGGCGAGCGTGTCCGCGCCGGAGACGCCGTCGATGGCGCAGTGGTGCACCTTGGTGTAGAGCGCGACCCGGCCGCCGGAGAGCCCGTGGATCAGGTGCATCTCCCACAACGGGCGGCGACGGTCGAGGCGGCGCTCGTGGATTCTGGCCACCACGTCGGGGAGCAGTCCGGGAGCGGGCAGGGTGAGCTCGTGGACGTGGTCGGCGGGATCGAAGCCGGGGTCCTCCGTCCAGTAGGGGTGATCCAGTCCGAACGGGACGTCGGCCAGCCGCTGCCGCAGAGCGGGCGCGAGATGGATCCGCGTGCGCAGCAGCGCCACCAGACCGTCCCGGGTGATCGCGCCCGAGGGGGCGCAGGCCGGGTCGAGGATCGCCATCCCGGCCACGTGGGCGGTGGTGGTCGCCGATTCGGCGTGCAGGAACTGCGCGTCGAGCGCGGAGAGCTGGCGCATCGTCGGGGCCTCCTGAAACGGGAATGTGAGCATCATCACGCCGCTGAGTTACCGGCGCGTTTCCTGAAGGTCTCCAGCACATTCTTCCAGGGGAATTTAGGCGTCAATGACCACTAATAGCGCGATTTGTTCTCATATATTGTTCTATATGCTGCTTGGGCTGCACTAATGGGCTGCCGTTTTCGACGCAGTGAGTTTCCTCTCACCAGTGCCCGGGGACGGCCCTTCGTCACCGGGAGGCCGTCTCGACCCGCACCGGGTGCGCGACCACGGCGTCGAACAGGTAGCCATAAGTGTTGAACTGGGCCACGTCCGGTTGGCGAGCGCCGGTCTCGTCGCTCGCGCGGGCGAGCAGGACGTGCGGTCCCGGCCTGACCGGACGCCAGACGATCTGCCACGGCGCCCACGCCTCGGCGGGCCGCCGCCCGTCCAGATGGGCGTCCCGCCAGGTCGCGCCGCCGTCCGTGCTCGCCTCCACCCGCGTGATCCGCCCCTGGCCCGACCACGACCTGCCCCGCAGCACCTGCGGCCGGCCCGCCTGGATGACGGCGTCCCACGGCAGCTCGAACGCGCTCGTGATGCCCCGCGTGGTCAGCGGATCGCCGCCGCCGCACGGACGGCCGGGGCCGAACATCCGATAGAAACGGGTGTTCCACGGCGAGAAGAGCCGCTCGGCCGACACCTCGATGTCACCGACCCATTTGATCGACGCGATCCCGATCCACGACGGCACCACCAGCCGGACCGGGAAGCCGTGGTCCGGCGGCAGCGGCTCGCCGTTCATCTCGTAGGCCAGCAGCACGTCGTCGAGCGCCTTGGCGATCGGGAGCGGGCGGCGAACCGGGCCATAGTCCACCCCGTCGCTGACGTAGTTCGCGTCCAGCCCGCTCGGCAGCACGTCGACCGCGTTCCCGGTGAGCCCGGCCTGCCGCAGCACGGTGGACAGCGGTACCCCCCGCCACCGCGCCACGCCCACCCCGCCCAGCCGCCACGGTGTGCCGGGAACCTCCTGCCCCTGCTGCGAGGCGAAGAACGAACGCCCGTTGCCCGCGCACTCGATCGCCACGTCGGCCGTCACCGACGGCAGCGCGAGCAGGTCGTCGTAGCCGAACTCCCGGGGGCTCGTCACCCCGCTCCCGTGGATCCGCAGCCGCCAGGTCGTGACGTCGATCAACGGGGTCGCGGTGTGGTTCCGCACGAAGAACCGGTCGTTGGGCACCTGGTAGCCGACCCCGCTCAGCGCCTCCCAGCGCGTCTCCGCGTTGGTCTCGTGCACCACGAACAACTCGTCGGGCAGCGGTTTGACGATCCCCGCGCCCCCGCTCACCCGGGTCGGCACGCCGCCGCCGGCCTGCCCCCGGCTCAGCACCGCTCTGCTCCCGCCGGGCCCGGTCTGACTCGCGCTCATCCTGTCCTCCCGGCCCTCACCGGTCCCCGTCCGGCTCACCAGCTCGCCGCGGGCCCTCGTCGTGGTCCTACCCCCGGCCGCTCCGACTGCACCGATCAGCTCCTCGTACGGCATGCGGCCCACTCCTCTTTCTTGGTTTACTTCATTTCCTACCAAGAGAGTATGTAATTGGGAAGTGGGCGGGGGGTTCCGGCCGGGGCGTGTCGCGGCTCAGATCCGATCTCCATGGCCCAGACCTGCCGCAGCTCGACGAACCGACGACCTCTCTCGACCGGACCGGCAGCAGGACGGCCCACATGTCCAACCGGACCCGGTAGCAGTACGACCCGCATGTCAGGCAGGTGGGCGGCTCGGGTCGGGAAGGCGGTGACTCAGGGGCGGTGGAGGAAGGCGAGGAGGCGGTCGAGCGGCCAGGTGTTGATCACATCGTCGGTGGTCAGCCAGGCCCGCTGGGCGATGCCGATGCCGTAGTGCTGGTGGGCGAGGTGCGGGATCGCGTGCGAGTCGCTGTCGATGGAGAACTTGACGCCGTGGTGCCGGGCCAGCCGTACGAGGTCGGCGGGGAGGTCGGAGCGGTCGGGGTAGGCGTCGATCTCCATGACCGTGCCGGTGCGCGCCGCGCAGCGGAACACCGCCTCCCAGTCGGCGTCGACCGGCGGTCGCTTGCCGATCTTCCGGGTGGTGGGATGGCCGATGATGTGCACGTGCGGGTTCTCGCAGGCGGCGATGAACCTGGCCGTCATCTCCTCGCGGGACTGGGTGAAGTGCGAGTGCACACTGGCGACGGTGATGTCGAACCCTTGGAGGACCTCGGCCGGCCAGTCGACGGAACCATCCGGGGCGATGTTCAGCTCGGTGCCGTGCAGCAACCGCATGTCCGGATATTTCTGTTGAAGGTGGCCGAGCTGCTCACGCTGCGCGAGGGCCTTGTCCAGCGTCATACGCTGCATGACCAGGTCGGGCGCGTGGTCGGTGACCGCGTAGTAGGAATAGCCCCGGCCCGCGGCGGCCGCCACCATCTCCGCCAGCGAGGCGATGCCGTCCGTCAGGTCGGTGTGGGTGTGCAGATCGCCCCTGAGATCCTCCAGGGTGACCACCTCGGGCAGCTTCCCGCCGAGCGCCGCCGCGACCTCGCCGCCGTCCTCCCGAAGGGTCGGCGGGATCCACGGCATGCCGAGCGCCTGGTAGATCTCCTCCTCGGTCCGCGAGGCGATCACCCGCTCGCCCTCGAACAGGCCGTACTCCGACAGCTTCCAGCCCTTCTTGACCGCCATCTCCCGGATACGGACGTTGTGCTCCTTGGACCCCGTGAAGTACTGCATCGCGGCGCCCCACGACTCGGCGGGCACCACCCGCAGATCCACCTGCAGCCCCTGCCTGGTGCGGATCGAGGTCTTCTTCTCCCCGGCCGCGATGACCTCCTCGACGTACGGCTGGGCGCGGAAGGCGGTCATCAGGGTCTCGGGCGCCACCGCCAGGATGTCGATGTCGCCGATCGTGTCGCGCATCCGCCGCAGCGACCCGGCATAGGCGATCCGCTCCACCTGACCCGTCTCGGTCAGCGAGGTGATGATCTTCTCGGCGAGGTCCATGGCGACGCCGACGTGCACCCGCCGGCCCGCCTGCTCCATCTGCTCGATGCCCTTGAGCAGGTTCTCCTCGGTCCGGGCGCCGAAGCCCTTGAGGCCGGTCAGCCGCCCGGCCCTGATCGCCTCGGCGAGCGACTCGGGCGAGTCGATGCCCAGCTCGCCGTACAGGAAGATCGCCTTCTTCGGCCCCAGCGTCGGCACCCGGGTCATCCGCCGGACCCCTTCGGGCACCCGCCCCCGCAGGTCGTCGAGTTGCCGGAAGCTCCCTCTCGCCAGGAACTCCTCCACCTTCTTGGCGATCGCCTCGCCCACCCCCGGCACCCCGCGCACATCGGCGCCCGAGATGTCCTCCGGGTAGCCCGCGATCGCCTTCGCCGCCTTCTGGTAACTCCGCACCCGGAAGGCGTCGCCCCCGTTGATCGCGAACAGATCCGCGTACTCCTCGAGAGCCGCCGCGGCCTCATCGTTTGCCCGAGCCATATGCCACAGCGTAGGCGCTCCCCCCGACAATTCGCCGTTCGCCCTCCAGGTCAGGGCGGGGTCAGTATTTGGTCACGGGGGGTAACGAGCCGAGAGAGTAGGGTGTGAAAGTGGTTGACCTGGCCCAGGCCGAGGTGCTCATCGTCGCGCTGCAGACGGAGGTTCGCGACATCAATGCGAGACTCGTCAAGGTAGAGAAGACATCGCACCTCGGGGCAACAGTGAGCGATCATTCAGTGGAGCTGGACAGGCACACCGACCTGCTGCACGAGATCAGGCGGCAGACCGACCGGATCGGCGCCCCCGCAGATTCGGACAAGACCGTCTGGTCCCGGCTCGATGACCACGATCGGATCCTCAACGAGCACAGCGTCATCCTGAACGAGCACAGTGCCATGCTCAAGGAGATCCTTGCGATCGTGAAGCAGAACTAGCGACCCGTTCGCAGGTCCCCGCCGTGCGGCGGGGACCTGTGGCGCGGTGCCGGGCCGGGCTCGAAGGGTCACGAGTGCATCCGAGTCGTCACGGCGACCGGCCACGCGCGCCCGAGTGGCGTGCATCCGCGGACACCCGCCGCCTGCGGCGCGTGGCGCCGGCGTGGCATGCCGTACGGACACGACGTACGGACACGACGTACGGACGCGACGTACGGACGCGACGTACGGACGCGACGTACGGACGCGACGTACGGACGCGACGTACGGCGCGGGTCACATGGCGACGGGGCGGGGGCGGTAGGAGTCGCCGAGGAGGGCGAGTTCCTTGTCGGTGAGGGTGAGCTCCGCGGCGGCGATCGCGTCGTCGACGTGACGGTCCTTGGTGGCGCCGATGATGGGGGCGGACACGCCCGGCTGGGCGAGCAGCCAGGCGAGGGCGACCTGGGCGGGGGGCACGTCGCGCGCACGGGCGACCTGGGCGACGTTGTCGAGGATCCGGGCGTCGTTCTCCGGGTCGTAGAGCTGCTCGATCCGGCCGTCGGTCGCGGTGCGGGTGGTGTCGGTGACGTCGGAGCCGGCGCGGGCGAGCAGCCCGCGGGCGAGGGGGCTCCACGGGATCAGCCCGACGCCCTGGTCCAGGCAGAGCGGGATCATCTCCCGCTCCTCCTCGCGGTAGAGCAGGTTGTAGTGGTTCTGCATGGTCGCGAACCGGGTCCAGCCGTTGCGTTCGGCGACGTGCTGGGCCTTGGCGAACTGCCAGGCCCACATGCTGGACGCGCCGATGTAGCGCGCCTTGCCCGCTTTGACCACGTCGTGCAGCGCCTCCATGGTCTCCTCGATCGGCGTCTCGTCGTCCCAGCGGTGGATCTGGTAGAGGTCCACGTAGTCGGTGCCGAGGCGGCGCAGGGAGTTGTCGATGGCGGCCATGATGTGCTTCCGGGACAGGCCCTTGTCGTTGACGCCCTTGCCGACCGGGAAGAAGACCTTGGTGGCCAGCACGTAGTCGTCCCTGGAGGGGAAGATCCGGCGCAGGATCCGCCCTGAGACCTCCTCGCTGGTGCCGAGGCTGTAGACGTCGGCGGTGTCGAAGAACGTGACGCCCGCGTCGGCCGCCCGGCGCACGATCGGCTCGCTGTGCGCCTCGTCGAGCACCCAGTCCTGCCATCGGGTGGGGTCGCCGAAACTCATCATGCCCAGGCAGACCCTGGACACCTGGAGGCCAGTGGTGCCAAGCCGTACGTAATCCATACGCAGCACTCTAAACCGCGCCCAAGGGGTGCCCGTGGAGGGGGCGGTGGTGCGGCTCTGGCAATACGGTGGCGCTTGCTTGAAGGAACAGCGGGATAATCTTTCCCGAAGATAGTGAAATTTGCTTTGATAGGGGAATGGATTGACCATGCCCTTCCTGCTTGGCATGTCGCAGCAAGGCAGGACAGGTGACAAGTCCGTTTGAAAATGGGCAAGCCGCCTACGTGGCATTTCGGTCGCACAAAATGGGGGGCGATGGAGCGCACGCAAAGGGAGAATGATCCTCCGCCGGGCTCGGTTTTCCAGGGGTCGTCTCCCAAGCTGTGGCTCGACGCCGCCGCGTCGGCCTCGACCGGTGTCGCGATCTCGGCGCTGACCTTTGCCGGCATCTCCGGATCAGGTCAGGGACACGTGTTCGGCGGGCTGGTCTGGTTACTGGCGTTACTCGCACTGCACGCCCGACTGCTTGTGAAGGCGCTCAAGAAGCAAACGGTGGAATGGTGGGCGATCGCCCTGGAGGCGCTGCTGGCGTTTCTGCCGTTACTGGTTCTCGGGCCGGGCTGGGCGCCCGCCTGCGGGCTGCCGGTCGGCACCTTGCTGCTGGCCGCCTACCGGAGACGCCTGCCGGCGCTCGCGCTGGCCGGGCTCACCAGCGGTCCCCTCCTGCTCGTCCTGTCGGCGGTGGCGGCGTCCGGTGACCCGCCGCCGGACTGGACCGCGAGCTGGGCCGTGGGCCGGTCCCTGGCCTGGGCGGTGGCGGGGCCGGCGCTCGGCCTGGCGGAGTGCGCCTGGGTCCTCCTCGCGGGGCGGCTCGCGACCGGGCGGACCGAGCTGGTCCGCAACGCGCTGTCCCAGGAGCGCCGCAGGTTCAGCCGTGACCTGCACGACCTGGTCGGGCACCGGCTGACCGTGCTGGTCCTGAAGGCCGAGCTCATCCAGCGGTTGCTGGACTCCGGCGACCGCAAGCTGCACGACGAGGTGCAGGAGGTCCTGCAGTTGCTGCGGGGGATGACCGGTGACGTCCGCTCCGTGGCGCACGGGTCGCCGTGCTCCTCGCTGGCGGCGGAGCTGGACTCGGCGCGTGCGGTGCTGGAGTCGATCGAGGTGCGGTGCCAGGTCGAGGTGTCGTGCCGGACCCTCGCCGCCGAGGCGACGGAGGTGCTCGCCCACGTCCTGCGCGAGGGCGTGACCAACATCCTGCGGCACGCCAGGGCCAGGGAGTGCGTCATCCACCTGGTCGAACAGGACGGAGTCGTCGAGCTCTCGATGACGAACGACGGGGTGGTGGCCGCGCGCGAGGGGGCGCGCGACGGGCAGGGCCTGCGGAATCTGCGGGACCGCATGGCCGAACTCGGCGGCCACCTGACGGCCGGCGATCTCCCCGAAGGGCGATTCCGACTTATCGCACATTTCATGCACAAATCTAAGATTTCATCGTAAATAAGTCAATTTGCACAAATACCTTAAACTATTATGTGAAATCCATGTTAGGCATGTGCGATATGTGTGTTCAGGTAATGTAATGTGTAACTAGACGGAAAAGCTCCCGATCGACATTCTCTAAGAGGGTTTCGAGCGGGAGGGCGTGGGATGGACCAATACGAGCTGTACTGCCTGGCCGATCCTTTCTTCTATGACACGCTTGAGCACAGCGAGGTAGAGGGCGCCGATTTTTCCATAGCCGGCGAGCCGCTCCCCGAAGGTTGGGCACATCACCCATCCGACACCTGGCTCTATTATGCGCCGGGCGGCGAGGCGCCCCTTCCCGCGCAGGGCTGGAAAATCCACGTGTCGGCCCGGATGGAGGATGCCGAACGGGCGCTGGCGATCGTGTGGGACTACTGCGTGACCCGTGGGATCGCGTTCAAGTTCCTGCGCGGCGCCCCCATCGTGATCATGCTGAACTCCAAGGCCGCCTCCCGGGCGTCGAGCGGCAAGCTGGTCACGATCTACCCGCGAGACGTCGACCAGCTCGAACTCATCCTGAAGGACCTCCACGAGCTGCTGCGCGGCATCACCGGCCCCTACATCCTCAGCGATCTTCGCTACGCGGAAGGCCCCCTCTACGTGAGGTACGGCGGTTTCGCCGAGCGCCACTGCGTGACCGAGGCCGGGGAACGCGTGCTGGCGGTCGAGGACGGCGCCGGGCGGCTGGTCCCCGACGTGCGCCACGCGATCTTCTCGATCCCGCCGTGGACGGCGCTGCCCGGGTTCCTCCAGCCCCATCTCGACAGCCGCAACACCGTGACGACGCACGACATGCCGTACACCGTGGAGAGCGTGCTGCAGTTCTCCAACGGCGGAGGGGTCTATCTCGCCAGGGACGGGCGCACCGGCGAGCAGGTGGTGCTGAAGGAGGGGAGACCGCACGCGGGGCTCGACGCGGCCGGCCGGGACGCGGTGACGCGCCTGGCGCACGAGCGGGACATCCTCGAACGCCTCGCCGGGCTGGACGGCGTGCCGGCCCTGCACGACTACTTCACCCTCGGCGAGCACCACTTCCTCGTCCAGGAGTTCATCGACGGCACCTCGCTGCAGAGCCGCCTGGTGCACCGGTTCCCGCTGACCAGGGCGACCTGCACACCGGAGGTGCTCGCGGAGTACACGCGGTGGGCGATGGACACGGTCGACGACGTGGAGCGGGTCGTGGCGTCCCTGCACGGGCGGGGAGTGGTCTTCGGCGACCTGCACCCCGACAACGTGCTCCTCATGGAGAGCGGCCGGGTGGTCATGATCGACTACGAGGTGGCCACCCTCGCGGACGAAGGCGGCCGCGCGGCGCTCGCGCATCCGGCGTTCAACGCCCCCCGGGACCGGCAAGGGGTCGACGTCGACACCTACTCGCTGGCCTGTCTGCGGCTCGGGTTGTTCGCCCCGCAGTGCACGATCATGCTGCCGCTGCACCGGGCGAAGGCACGGCACCTCGGCCGGCTCGTCACCGAGATCTTCCCGGTGCCGCCGCCGGCGATCGAGGCGGCGGTCGCCACGATCATGGGCGACGGCGACCATCCCGAGACGCCGGACCCGCCGATGCCCGGCACGGACTCCTGGCCGGACGTGCGCGACGCGATGTGCCGCGCCATCCGGAGCGCCGCGACGCCCGACCGCGAGGACCGGCTCTTCCCGGGCGACATCGCGCAGTTCGAGCCCGGCCACGGACTGAACTTCGCGCACGGCGCCGCCGGGGTCCTCTACGCGCTGACGTCGGTCGGCGCCGGACGTCTCCCCGAGTACGAGGAGTGGCTGTGCGCCCGCTCGGCGACGCCCGTGCCGGGCTCGGGGCTCGGCTTCTACGACGGGCTGCACGGCATCGCCCACGTCCTCGACCTGCTCGGTCGCCGGCAGGAGGCGCTCGACGTCGTCGAGATCTGCATGCGCGAGAAGGTGGAAGGGCTCCAGCCCGCGCTGTTCTCCGGCCTGTCCGGCATCGGCCTGAACCTCCTGCACCTGGGCGAGACCACCGGTGAGCACGAGCTGACGCGCACCGCGCACCGCGTCGTGGACATCTGCGCCGACCGGCTCGGCGGTCCCGAGGACGTGCCGGAACTCAGCGGCGGCACCCGTCCGCGCGCCGGCCTCATGTACGGCTCGGCGGGTCCCGCCCTGCTGTTCCTGCACGCCTACGAGCAGACGGGCGACGCCGCCCTGCTCGACCTCGCCGAGGTGGCGCTGCGTCAGGACCTCCGCCGGTGCCGCCTGGCCGACGACGGCTCGCGCCAGGTGGACCAGGGCTGGCGGCTGCTGCCCTACCTCGACGAGGGTTCCGTCGGCATCGGCGTGGTCCTCGCCCGCTACCTGGCCCACCGCGAGGACGAGTCCTTCGCGGTCGCGCTGGCGGAGCTGCGGAAGGTGGCGCGGTCGCGTTACTTCGTGCAGTCGGGACTGTTCACCGGCCGGGCCGGCATCATCGCCGCGCTGGGCACGGGACTGCGCCCGCCCGGTCAGGGTCCCGACGACCTCATCGACGACCTCATCGACGACCAGGTCCACGGCCTGCGGTGGCACGCGCTGCCGTACGGCGGGGGCCTGGCCTTCCCCGGAGACCAGATGCTCCGGCTCTCCATGGATTTCTCGACTGGAACGGCAGGTGTCCTGTTCGCGCTCGGCGTGGTTCTGTCCGAGCGGCCGGTGAGCCTGCCCTTCCTCGGGCCCGCGATCCCGCGGTCCCGTCACGACGAGCACAGGAAGGGGGTGTAAACGACATGGTCCTTCTCGACCTCCAGGGTCTCGAGGCTCCTTCGAGCAGTGACGTCGCCAGCGGCGGCAGCACGCTCACGGTCCTCGGTTGCAACTCGCACAAGCCGAGCAACCTCAGTGTGCTGCTCTGCCACTAGTCACACTTTCCCCGGGCGTCCCACGGGCCGCCCGGGGCCCACAAGGGGGTAAACGACATGGTCCTTCTCGACCTCCAGGGTCTCGAGGCTCCTTCGAGCAGTGACGTCGCCAGCGGCGGCAGCACGCTCACGGTCCTCGGTTGCAACTCGCACAAGCCGAGCAACCTCAGTGTGCTGCTCTGCCACTAGTAACACCTTCCCCGGGCGGCCCACGGGCCGCCCGGGGCCCTGTCTTAGAAGGAGGGTCCCGTGCGCGCGGCAGACCGCCTGGTGATCGAGGCCGTACGGCGAGGCGGGCCCTGGCCGTCCGTGCTCGCGGTGGCGGCGGGGGCCGGCACCGCGGGCGAACTGGCCCTTCCCATCACGGCCGGCATGGCCATCGACGCGATGGTCACCGGCGCGCCGGACCGGACCGCCTGGCTGATCGCCTGCGCCGCGATCGTCGTCGGCGTCATGGTGTGCGAGACCGTCGCGGTCTGGGCGAGAGGCGTGAGCGGCGCGCAGGCCTCGGCCCGGATGCGCCGCCGGATCCTGCGCCACGTCCTCGGCGTCGGCCCCTCGATCAAGGGCCGGTTCGCCGAGGGAGACCTCGTCACCCGCGCGGGAATGAACGCCGAGGAGGTCGGCAGGGCCCCTGAGGCGCTGATCAGCGGGCTGACCCTGCTGGTCCCGACCGTCGGCGGCCTGGTGGCCCTGACCCTCATCGACCCCGTCCTGACTCTGACCCTCGCCGTCGGCATCGCGGTCATCCTGCTGATCCTGCGGGCCTTCCTGCGGGCGAGCACCACGGTCGCGGGCGACTACCAGAACGTGCAGGGGGAGATCGCCGGACGCCTGCTCGACGCGCTGGAGGGCGCGCGCACGATCGCCGCGACGGGCACCGCGGAGCAGGAGGCGCGGCGGGTACTCCGCCCGCTGCCCCGCCTGCGCGCCCACGGCCTGGAGTTGTGGCGGGTCACCGCGACCGCCGGGGTACGGGCCGGGATCATGGTGCCGGTGCTGGAGGTGGCCGTGATCGCGGTGGGCGGCCTGCGTCTGGCCGCGGGCGAGCTCACCGTCGGGCAGCTGTACGCGGCGGCGCGCTACGCCGTGCTGGGGGCGGCGCTGAGCACGGCGCTCGGCTACGTCGGACGGCTGGCCCGGGCCCGCTCCGCCGCCGCACGGGTCGCCGATCTGCTCGCCGTACCCGCCACCGGCTACGGGACGCGGGTGCTCCCGCCGGGTTCGGGCCGGGTGGAGTTCGAGGAGGTGGCCGTGCCCGGCCTGGAGGTGCGCGGGCTGGTCCTCGCCGGCGGGTCGGCCACCGCGGTGGTCGGGCGGTCGGGAGCGGGCAAGTCGTTGCTCGCCGCCGTCGCCGGGCGGCTGGTGGACCCGGCGCGCGGCACCGTCCGGCTGGACGGGGTGCCGCTGCCCGAACTCGCCCAGGGGGAACTGCGGCGGGCGGTGGGGTTCGCCTTCGAACGGCCGGTCCTGGTGGGCGACACGGTCGGCGAGGCGATCGGGATGGGCGCGGCCGATCCCGGGAGCGTGCACGCCGCGGCGACGGCCGCCTGCGCCGACGGGTTCATCAGAAGACTTCCCGACGGGTACGACACCCCGCCGGACGACGCCCCCATGTCGGTCGGCGAACGCCAGCGGATCGGGCTGGCCCGCGCGTTCGCCCAGGCGGAACGGCTGCTCGTACTCGACGACGCCACCTCCAGCCTGGACACGGTGACCGAACGGCAGGTGGCCCGGACGCTCACCGGAGCGTCCGACGGCCGTACCCGGCTGATCGTGGCGCACCGGCCCGCCACCGCGGCCCGCGCCGACCAGGTGGTCTGGCTGGACGCGGGCCGGGTACGCGCCCAGGGCCCGCACCGCGTGCTGTGGGAGGACCCCGACTACCGCGCGGTCTTCCAGGCGGCGGCACCATGAGCCGCGACCCGGGGCCGGGCGCACCCCACCACGAACTCGACGAGGACGGCCCGCGGGCAGACCGGCCCGGGACCGAAGACGGCGACCCGCGGGTGAGTCAGCCTGGGATCGAAGCGGACGGCCCGCGCGCCCGCCGGCGGGGGACGGACGCGGGCGGTGACTGGCCGGTGATCGGGCCTGGCGCGCTGCTCTACGGGACCCTGCGGCGCAGGCCCGCGCGGCTGCTGCGGATCGCGGGCTGGTCGGTGGTGGAGGCGGCGCCGGCGTTCGTCATCGGGCTCGCCGTCGCACGCGCCATCGAGGACGGGTTCGCGGCGGGCCGCCCGGCGACCGGGCTGGCCTGGCTGGCGCTGCTGGGCGGCACCTGGCTGGTGGCCGCGGTCGGCGCCCGCCAGGTGATCCTCGCGGTCGCCGCCGTGGCCGAGCCCTTCCGCGACGAACTGCTCGGCCACGTCGTAGCGGGAGCCATGCGGCGGGCCACGGCCTCGTTCCGGTCCGCTGGGCCGGGCAGCGCGGCCGTGGCCCGTGCGAACCTTCAGGTCGAACTGGCCAGGGACTCGTTCGCCGCGGTCGTCACCGTGGTGCGGAGCTTCCTGTTCACCCTGGTGGGCGTCGTGCTCGGCATGCTGACCCTCGTTCCCGAAGCCCTGGTGCTCGCCCTGCCGCCGTTCGCGGTGGGGCTGGCGCTCTTCCTGCTGTCGCTGCCCGCCCTGGCCCGGAGGCAGCGGGAGTTCCTGCTGGCCGACGAGCGGACCGCGGAGGCGCTGAGCTCGATGGCCGGCGGCCTGCGCGACATCGCCGCCTGCGGCGCGGAGGACACCGTCGGGAACGGGACGGAGCGGGCGGTGGCGGCGCAGGCCGCCGCGGCCAGACGGCTGGCGCGGGTCACCGCCGTGCGTACGGCGGCGCTCGCCGTGGGCGCGGGACTGCCCGTCCTGCTGGTCCTGGCCGGCACGCCGTGGCTGCTGAGCACAGGCGCGGGCGCGGGCACCGTCGTGGGCGTGCTCGCCTACGTCACGCAGTCGCTCGGGCCGGCGCTCGGCGGCCTCGTGGAGGGTCTCGGGGTCAGCGGCGTCGCACTGGTGACCTCTCTCGGCCGGATACTCAGGTCGCTCCCGCCGGCCGTACCCGTGATCGCGCGGGCGGTGCCGCAGGGCGACGACCTGAGCCTGCGCGCCGTCACCTTCGCGTACGGCCCGCACGCCGAACCTGTCGTGGACCGGCTCGACCTCGTCGTCCCCGCCGGGGACCATCTCGCGATCGTGGGCCCGAGCGGCGCCGGCAAGTCCACGCTGGCGGCGCTCATCACGGGGGTGCTCCCGCCGGACGCCGGAGAGATCCGGCTCGGCGGCGTCCTGGCGGGCGAGGTGGTCCCGGCCGCGCGGGTGCTGATCCCGCAGGAGGCGTACGTCTTCCGGGGCACGCTGGCGGAGAACTTCGGATTCCTGGCCGACGTCCCGCAGGCGGACATGGCGGCGGCCGTGCGGGCGCTGGGCGCCGGCGAGCTGGTCACCCGTTGCGGCGGCTACCAGGCCGAGATCGACCCGGCGGCGCTCTCGGCCGGTCAGCGGCAGCTGGTCGCCCTGGTCCGCGCCTACCTCGCGCCCGCCCGCATGGTCGTGCTCGACGAGGCTACCTGCCATCTCGATCCCGCCGCCGAGGAACGCGTGGAGCGGGCGTTCGCGTCGCGCGGCGGCACCCTGATCGTGGTCGCCCACCGCCTCAGCTCGGCGGTGCGCGCCCGGCACGTCCTGCTCGTGGACGGCACGCGGGTGCTGAAGGGCACCCACGACGAGCTCGTCCGCGCCGTCCCCCTGTACGCCGACCTCGTCGGCCACTGGCAACCGGAGCCCGTTTCATGAGATATCCAGAGTCGAAGCGATCGCCGATCACCGAGGAGATCCACGGCCACCAGGTGAGCGACCCCTACCGGTGGCTGGAGGACCCGTCGGCGTCCCGGGAGTGGCTGGCGGCCCAGGACGAACTGTGGCACGCGCAGGCCGGCGGGCTGTCCTCGCGTGAACGTTTCAGGGCGCGGCTCACCGAGCTCGGCGCCATCGGGACGGTCACCCCCCCGGTGTGGTCCGGCGAGCGCTGTTTCGTCCTGCGGCGCGCGCCCGGCGAGGAACACCCGGTGTTGTACTGCGACGACGAGGTCCTGCTCGACCCCATGCGGATCGACCCCGGCGGCCTGACGACGCTGGACGACTGGCAGCCCGACCCCACCGGCGAACTGATCGCCTACCAGCTCTCCAGGGGCGGGGACGAGAAGGCGAGCCTGTACGTCATGGACGTCCGCACCGGGAAGATCGTCGACGGCCCGATCGGCGGCTGCCGCTATTCCCCCGTGGCCTGGCCGGCGGCGGACGCCTTCTACTACGTACGGTTCCAGCAGGGGATCTTCCTGCACAGGCTCGGCACGCCGCCGGAGACCGACGTGACCGTCTTCACCGCCGGGCAGGGCCTCTCCTACGGGCTGGCGATCAGCGCCGACCGCCGCTGGCTCACGATCTCGGCGGCGCAGGGGGCCTCGGCGCCCAACGACCTGTGGCTGGCCGACCTCTCGACCGGCGGGTGCCCGCCGGAGATGCGGGTGATCCAGCGGGGAGTGGCGGCGCGCACCGCGGCGGCGGTCGGCCGCGACGGCCGCCTGTACGTGCTGACCGACCGGGACGCGCCCCGGCGGCGGCTCTGCGTGGCGGACCCGGCCAGCCCGCAGGAGTGGGCGGAACTGATCCCGGAGGACCCGGAGGCGGTGCTCGGCGCCTTCACGATCGTCGACGGGCCGGATGGGGAACGACCCCGGCTGCTGGCCGTCCGGATCCGGCACGCCGTGGGGGAGATCGGCGTCCACGACCCGCTCACCGGTGCGGCGCTGGGCCAGGTCGAACTGCCGGGCAGCGGGACGGTCGGCGGGCTCACCGGCCGCCCGGACGGCGGGCCCGAGGCGTGGTTCACCTACACCGACGCGGTCACCCCCGCCGGCGTGTGGCGCTACGACGCCCGGGACGGCACGGCGACGCTCTGGGCCGCGCCGCCGGGCGACGTGCCCGTCCTCGATGTGGAGAGCCGCCAGGTCACCTACTCCTCCGCCGACGGCACCCAGGTACGGATGATCGTCGTGGCGGTGCCGTCACGGAACGGCCCCCGTCCCACGATCCTGACCGGCTACGGCGGCTTCGGGATCCCGCTCCTGCCGGGCTATGCCGCCGACTCGCTGGCCTGGGTCGAGGCGGGGGGCGTGCTCGCCGTCGCGCAGCTGCGGGGCGGCGGCGAGGAGGGGGAGAGCTGGCACCGCGACGGCATGCGGGAGTGCAAGCAGAACGTCTTCGACGACTTCGCCGCCGCCGCCGAGCGGCTCGTCGCCGATCGCTGGACCACGCCGGACCGCCTCGGCATCTGGGGCGAGTCCAACGGCGGCCTGCTCGTCGGGGCGGCGTTGACCCAGCGGCCCGAGCTGTTCGGCGCGGCCGTCTGCGCGGCCCCGCTGCTGGACATGGCCCGCTACGAGCGCTCAGGGCTCGGCCCGTCCTGGCGCGGCGAGTACGGCTCGGCGGCCGACCCGGAGGAGTTCGCCTGGCTGCTCTCCTATTCCCCCTACCACCGGGTCCAGCCGGGCGTGGACTACCCGGCGACCCTGTTCACCGTGTCCGGCGAGGACTCGCGGGTGGATCCCATGCACGCGCGGAAGATGTGCGCGGCTCTCCAGCAGGCCACGGCGGGGGAGCGGCCGATCCTGCTGCGGAACGAGCCCGACACCGGCCACGGCGCACGGGCGGTCAGCCGGTCGATCGCGCTGGCCGCCGACGCCCTGGCCTTCCTGGCGGCGCGCACCGGCCTCTCAGATCCAGCCTGACTTGCGGGCGATCCGGATGGCGTCGATGTTGCTGCGGGCCCCCAGCTTGTTCCGCACGCTGCTCAGGTAATTTCGGACCGTTCCTTCGGTGAGGAACAGCACGGAGGCGATCTCCGAGATCGACGCGCCCTCGGCCGCGGCGTCGACCACGTCGAGCTCGCGAGGGGTCAGCGACGACTCCGGCGTGCCCATCGCGGCGATCGCGATCTCGGAGTCGATGACCCGCTCCCCGCGGGCGACCTTCCGGATGGCGTCGGCGAGCTGCTTCGGCGGGGCGTCCTTGGCCAGGAACCCGCGGGCCTGCGCCTCCAGCGCGCGGCGCAGCGTCCCGGGCGTGCCGACGCCGGTGAGGATCAGCACCCGGCAGCCGGGCAGCTCCTCGTAGAGTTCGCGTGCCGCGGTGAGGCCGTCCATGCCCGGCATCGCGATGTCTATCACCGCCACATCGGGCTTGCTGGCGGTCGCCGCCGCTAAGATGTGATCCCCCCTGTTCACCTCCGCGACCACTTCGATGTCGTCCTCGTAGGCAAGTAAGGCGATGATCGCCCCGCGTACCAGATCCATGTCCTCGGCGAGCAGGGTCCGGATCACATTGCTCCTCGCGGTCAGATAGTGACTTAGCGCCTTTATCCTGACTGATCCCCATGCCTATGAACAGGGCCAATGAACAGCGGTATGCGAGGGTCACGAAGAGGAGGATCATCACTCGGAGAGCCGGACCGGTCGCTCGCAGGCGCGGCTCCCCGAGCGGAGATCACGGACAGCTGGTGCCGTCGGCGGGCACCTTGCCCTTCAGCAGATAGGCGTCGACCGCCTTGTGAATGCAGGCGTCCCCGGTGTCGTAGGAGCCGTGGCCCTGTCCCTTGAGCGTCAGGAGCACACCGCTGCCCAGCTCCTTGGCGAGCGCGGGCGCCCAGGCGTACGGCGTGGCGGGGTCCCCGGTGTTGCCGATGACGACGATCGGGGCCGAGCCGGGCGCGCTGACCTCCTTGGCCGCGTCGTCGCCCTTGACCGGCCAGCCGGAGCACTGGAGCATGTTCCAGGCCAGCGAGGGGCCGAAGACCGGCGACGCCTTCGTGAACTTGGCCAGCGCCGCGTCGACGTCGCTCATGGTGTAGCGCTTGGTGGTGTCGTCGCACTTGATGGCGGTGTTGGCGGCGTTGATGTTGGTGTAGTGGCCGTCCTCGTCGCGGCCGTTCTGCGCGTCGGCCAGGCTCAGCAGGATGGTGCCGTCGCCCTGGTCGGCCATGGTGAGGCCCTGGGTGAGCGCCGGCCAGAGCTGCTTGGAGTAGAGCGCGGTGGCGACGCCCGTGACGCCGAGGCTCTGGCTGAGCTTGCGCCCGAGCTCGGTCGCCAGCGGGGCCTCGTCGAGGCGGTTCAGGAGCTTGCCGACGTTGGCGGTGATGGCCTTGGCGTCGGGGGCGTCCTTGCTGGGCGGGCACGCCTGCGCGCCCTGCGCCACGCAGTTCTTGGAGTACTGGTTCAGGGCCTTCTCGAACGCGGCGGCCTGCTGGAGGTTGAGCTCCTCGTTGCTGATCTTGGTGTCGACGGCTCCGTCGAGCACCGCGCGGCCGACGTTCTGCGGGAACTGGTGGGCGTAGTTGCCGCCCAGCCAGGTCCCGTAGGAGATGCCGAAGTAGTTCAGCTTCTCGTCACCGAGCGCGATGCGCAGCCGGTCCAGGTCCTTCGCCGCGCTGAGGGTCCCGACGTGCGGCAGGATATTTCCTGATTTCGCCTGGCAGGCCGCCATGTAGGCCTTCTGCTCCTGGTCGAAGGCGGCCAGTTCCTCGGCGTTGTCGGGCGAGGACTCCGTCTGCTGGGCGGCGTCCATCTGCCGGTCGTCGAGGCAGGTGACGGGCGCGCTGCGGCCGACTCCGCGCGGGTCGAAGCTGACCAGGTCGTAGCGGGTGTTGAGGTTCTTGTACTGCGGCGCGGCCTGGGCGAGCGCGTTGACCCCGGAACCGCCCGGGCCGCCGAAGTTGAACACCAGGGAGCCGATCCGCTCGCCCGGCCCGGTCGCCTTCTTCCGGATCATCGCGATGCCGATCGTCTCGCCGCCGGGCGCGGCGTAGTCGAGGGGCACCGTGAGCCGGGCGCATTGGAACGTGCCTCCCGGCGTCCCGGGCAGGTCGTCGCAGGCGGTCCACTCCAGGCCCTGGACGGGGCCGTCGGTGCCCGCCGCCGGAGTCCCCTGCCCGTCGCACGCCGCTCCGGCCAGCCCGAGCGCGGCCGCCAGGCCGGTCGCGACTATCGGCTTTCCCCATTCCATGACGCCCCCACTGTCGATGATCGGGGGGGACGCAACTCTACAAGCCCGCAGGCCCCTCTGCCTGCGAAGACACGACCGGCGACCGACGACACGCCGGACGGTCCGCCAGAAATCCGGGCTTTCCGCCGGCGGGCCTCAGCATCCTTGAGAAGGCAGGGACCTCGTGACACTGTGAACGGACATTCATCCCGCGAGGTGCGTCATGGGGTCAGCCAAGAAGGCCATCGCCCGAGTCGTCTACGGGTCGCGCTTCGACCATGTCCCCTGGGGGCAGCGCGTCTACGTCAGGCCCGGCGAGAGGTTCGCCAGGGAGCTGCAGTGGCGCATGCAGGTGCGCAAGGCCCCGGTGATCTCGTTGGAGGAGTTCCGCTCGAAGGTGGAGCTCGGTGCGATCGAGGAGTTCATCGCCTGCCACCTGTGCGGCGAGACGCGGCAGCAGCCGCTCTTCGAACCGGCGGAGAAGAAGACCGACGGCAGGAGCCCGTGGTCCTACCGGGTGGTGCGCTGCCCGTCGTGCGGGTTCCTCTACCGCAACCCCAACGTGCTGCCCGAACGGCTCGGCGACCTCTACGCCAAGAACTACAGCGGCTTCCTGACCGGCGACTACGCCGAGCACAGGCAGCGGCGTTACCGGCTGACCATGGACGCCTTCGATCCCGTCTTCACCGAGGGCAACGAACGGCGGCTGCTCGACTTCGGCTGCGGGGCCGGGCTGTTCCTCGAACTGGCCGAGCAACGCGGGTTCGACGCGTGCGGGGTGGACCTCTCGCCCGACTCGGTCGAGCAGGCCAACCAACGGCTGGCCTCGGCCACCGCCTACTTCGGCGCGCCTGAGAACGTCCCGGAGATCGTCGTCGGCGGTTTCGACGTGATCACCCTGTGGTCCGTGCTGGCCCACCTGCCCCGGCCGCTCGACGACTTCACCCGCTTCCGCGGGCTGCTCGGCCCCGGCGGGGTGCTGCTGATCCTCACGGTCAACGCGCGGTCGCTGCTGCTCAAGGCGCAGGGCTCCAAGTGGAGCGGCTTCACCAAGAACCACCTGATGTTCTACTCCTCCGACACCCTCCCCGCACTGCTCCGCCGTACCGGCTTCGCGGGGGTGGCCTTCGCGTCCTGCTACGGGGACACCATCGAGGACGGTACGGCGGAGCTGCGCGACTCGCAGCGCCGGCGGCTGTGCCGGGCGGTCGACGGGAGCGACGGGGGCAACATGCTGCGGGCGCTCGCCTTCGTCGATGAGGAGGCCATCTTCCGCTGGGGCGTCGGCCGGAAGGTCCTCCGTCTCGTTTGAAACGTTCCCGTCTCGCGGTACCACACATACGGGGCATAACGTGCTGTCTGCTTATGCTCGCATGCGGAATCTCGCCGAATCGCTGGCCTGCTATCTTTCGCCCGTTCTATGGTGATCTTTGGGTGGAGTGAGATGAACGGTTGGCTGTTGGAGTGGGCGGATTGGCAGCGGATCACGCCGGAGGTCGTGCGCGAGCGGCTCGCCTCCGGTGCCGATCCGGATGAGCGGCTGCACGCGGTCGGTAACACGCCGCTGTTCGAGGTGCTCAACCAGCCGGCCGCGGCGGAGATGATCGACCTGCTCCTCGCGTACGGGGCCCGTGTCGAGACGATGAACCTGATCGGCCAGACGCCGTTGTGGGAGGCCGTGCGGGTGGGCCGCCGCGACGCGGTGGCCGCCCTGCTGCGCGGCGGGGCGGAGGCGTGGCGCCCGTTGTTCGGCCAGTGGTCGGCCGGGCTGCTCGGATTGTGCGGCCCGCTCGCCGACCTGTTCGAGACGCTGCCCGGCGCGCTGCGGCTCGGCCCCAACCTGCGCGAACTGCAGGAGTACGCGGACGTGCTGATCGACTCCTACGGCGGCTGGAAGTTCGGCGGGCAGAGCACCTACGCCTTCGTCTCCGGCGTCGAGGAGAAGGAGGTCATCGCGCGGCTCGGCGGCGACCCCGAGACGTGCCCGCCCACGCTGCCGCGCGACCAGCCGGTCGGCCATGACGGTCTGGAGGCGATCCACGTGGCCACCTCGCCGTGGGGCGGGGTCGCCATGCACCAGTACGACGGTGTGGCCCTGGTGAACGAAGGGGTGTGCAGGCACGTGACGAGCCCCGCGGGCCTGATGGCGGCGGTGTTCGACAACCCGACGGGCGGCGTGTACGTGCACGTGTGGCAGGACGGCCGCAGAGTCAGGCAGATCGCGCCCGGTCAGGAGCCGGGGGCCGACGGCCGGATCGAGGAGTGGCTCTGTCACTTCGGCGACCTGAGCGGCTACTACGACCACATGGAGCGCGCCCTCGCCTACATGTCGATGGTCACCGGGGTCGCGGTCGAGGAACGCTGGACCCGCGAGGCCCCGCACCGCCGCGTCCACGTCAGGACCTGACCTCCCGGCGCGGCGCGGTCGAGGCGCTCGGCGGAGGTGTAGAGGCCGATGAGGAACTGCTGCGGGGTGAGATAGGGCCACAGCCGGTTCAGCGCGGTGCATGTCGCTCCCTGATCCGCCGCACGGCGTCGCAAGCCGGCAGGCGCGCTGAGGAGGACCACGCGCCGGTCGCGGTCGGTCCCCGGCCGGTTCAGGACGTGGCGGTCGCCGGCCCGGCTCGCGCCGGCGGGGCCGGTTCAGGGCATGGTGGCCGCCCGTGCGGCGCCCGCCAGGATCGAGCCGTACTGGATGGCGACCAGATCGCCGATCGGGATCGTCTCCTCCGGCATGCCGGACTCCGCCTCGGCGCACCACTCGTCGTAGGTCCGGGCCAGCGAGAGCGCGTGCCGTCTGATCGTCGGAGTGCCGTTGCCGATCGCCAGCTCCCCCTCCAGGGCGCGCAGCAGCATCCCGCCGAACCTGAGCCTGAAACTGTGCACCATCGCCTGGCCCGACTGGCGCTCGGCGACGGTGCCCGGACGTTCGGCGGCGGGCTCGGCGGCCCGTAGCTCGCAGGTCTCCGCCGTGGTGCCGATCACCGGCACGAAGAAGTCGCTGGCCCGCACGAACGGGGAACGGCTCACCAGGTCCGGCCGCGCGCCGTGGAGCGCCTCGACGAGCGCGGCGGAGGTCGCCCTGAGCCCGGCGGCCTGGTCGAGCAGCAGATCCCGGTAGGAGGCGGACAACTCGGTGCGGTCGGCCGCGCCGGGATCGATCCAGTAGGGCAGCTCGGCCGTCAGCGAGAACGTGCCGTATCTCGCCGCGTGGGAGTCGCTGGCCCCGCCGCCGATCATCACCGCCGGGTCCTGGCCCATCTTCTCCATGTAGTCGTACGCCTCCCGCATGTCGGGAGTCTGGTAGACCGCCTCCTCCAGCCGCCGGACCGACGGGTGCTCGGGCTCGCCCGCGTGCAGCGGCACGCCGTACCGGCCGGCGAGTTCGCGGAGCAGGCCGGGCAGGACGGGCTCGGGGCGGCTCAGGTAGAAGAACGCCCCGCCCATCTCCGCGTTGTGCAGCGTGGTCATGAAGGTGGGGCGGGTCTCGTCGATCAGCCGCATCAGCGCCAGCGTCTCCGGCAGCACCTGATCGAAATAGGCGCGCTTGTAGGAGAACGGGAAGGTCCACTCGACCTGCTCGTCACCGGCGGGGCGGTAGAAGTGCCTGCCGTAGTGCGTCTTGGTGAACGGCCCGGCGAACCAGCCCTCGTTGAGCCGGGTGCCGTCGGGGTCGAGGCACGCCACGATGTGCCAGGTGTAGCCCGTGGCGCGGCGCAGCTCCCCGTCGGCGCAGAGCCGGGACGCGAGGTGGACGACGGTCAGGCCGCCGATCGGCTCGTTGGGATGCGGCATCGCGCCCACCAGGGCGTGCGCCGGCCCGTCGCCGACGGTCAGGCACAGGATGGGCTCGCCCAGGCGGGAGGTGCCGATCCGGCGCCACGTGGCCACCTGCTGGTGGTCGGCCGCGAGGCGGGCGAGGGCGGCGGTGATCTCGTCGACGGTAAGGAACCTGTCGAAACCGGGCACGGTGTCTAGTTCGCTGGTCAACCACGGATCGAGCACTTCGGTCCTCTCTGTCGGCACCTCGCCAGTGTGCAGACGTCTCGTGAGCGACGGCATCGTCGCCGCTCCACAAATGAATTCTCGCGCATTGTCGCGATCGTCCGGCGTGGTACCAGCGATGAGTCGCAATGTGTGCGCGTCCGGTGACGGGACCCGCCGCGCCGGCCGATGATCCGGCGGCGGGCGATCTCGGGTCGCGACGATGCGCCCGGCCGGGTCGACGGCTTAGCGTCGGTCACATGGTGGCCAATCTCCCAGGAGGCCGGAAGTGACCGGAACGCATCGTCCGCTGCTGCTGCGCAACGTCCGGGTGGCGCCCGGCGGCCCGATCATCGACCTGCGGGTCGCCGACGGCCGGGTGGCGGGAGCCGTGGGCCCGCTGCCGGGCGAGGAGGTCTTCGACGCGCAGGGCGGCACCGTGCTGCCCGGCCTGTGGGACTCCCACGTCCACTCGGTGCAGTGGGCGGTCACCCGCCGCCGCCTCGACCTCGGCGGCGCCGGCTCCGCCCGCGAGGCGGTCGCCAGGGTGGCCGCCGCGCCGCCGCCCGCCCCCGGCGAGATCCTGGTCGGGTACGGCTACCGCGACGGCCTGTGGCCCGACCGGCCGGACAAGTCGATGCTCCAGGCCGCCCTGCCCGGCCTGCCCGTCATGCTGGTCAGCAACGACCTGCACACCGCCTGGTGCAGCCCGGCCGCGCTCGCCCTCGTCGGGTACGGCGAGCACCCGACGGGGGTGCTGGTGGAGCAGGAGTGCTACCGGGCGGTGGCCGCGCTGCCGCCGCCGCCCGCCGATCGGCTCGACCGCTGGGTGGCGGAGGCCACCACGGCGGCGGCGGCCCACGGCGTGGTGGGCATCCTGGACTTCGAGTTCGCCGACAACGTGACCGACTGGGGCAGACGGGTCCGCGACCACCGCGTCGACGTGCGGGTGGCCTGCTCGGTGCCGCGCGACCGGCTCGACGAGGCGATCGAGCGCGGACTGCGCACCGGCGAGCGGGTGCCGGGCTCGTACGGCCTGCTGGAGGTCGGCCCGGTGAAGATCTTCGCCGACGGCTCGCTCAACACCCGCACGGCGTACTGCGTCGACCCCTACCCGGGCATGCCGCCGGGAGCGGCGGCCCACGGGCTGCTGGAGACGCCGCCCGACCGGCTGGCCGAGGTGATGGCACACGCGGCGCGGCACGGGTTGCATCCGGCCGTGCACGCGATCGGCGACCACGCCGCCACGATCGTCCTGGACGCCTTCGAGAAGCTCGGCTGCCCGGGGCGGATCGAGCACGCCCAGCTCCTGCGGGCCGAGGACTTCGCCAGGTTCACGCTCCCCGGCCTCATCGCGGGCGTCCAGCCCGCGCACGCCCCCGACGACAGGGACGTGGCCGACCTGCACTGGCGGGGGCGGACCGGCAGGGCCTTCGCCTACGCGGGACTGCTCGCGGCCGGGGCCACGCTCGAAATCGGCTCCGACGCCCCCGTGGCCCCGCTCAATCCGTGGGACGGCATCGCCTCGGCCGTCACCCGGACCGACGACGACCGGCCGCCGTGGCACCCCGAGCAGGCGATCCCGGTGGCCGCCGCGCTGGCGGCGGCGAGCCGGGGCCGGCGCTCCGTCCGGGCGGGCGACCCCGCCGATCTGGTGATCGTTCCGTGGAATCCCGCCGACGTGCCCCCCGAGCGGCTGCGCAGGACCCAGGTGCTCGGCACCCTCCTCGGCGGCAGGTGGACCTACCGGGCCGACGGGATTCCGGCGGCGGATCAGGAGGCGGGCGCGGAGACGCGGAATTGACGCTCGGGCGTCGCCGGTCCGGGGCGAGGTGTGGAATCCCGCAGGGCGGACAGTAGGGGTGAGACATCCGCACCCTGACGAGGACGTGATCATGGGACAGGAAGTGGACCGGGAACAGTTCTCCGAGCAGGAGTTCGCGGTGTTCGGCGAACGGCTGGAGGACTCGCTGACCGCCCTGCGCGAGCTCCTGTCACGGCCGGGGTTCGGCGTCGGCCCCGCTTCGGTCGGCGCGGAGCTCGAACTCTTCCTGGTGACCCCGGAGGGTCGTCCGCTGCCGCGCAACGAAGAGGTGCGCGACGCCGCGGACGACGACCGGGTGGTGCTGGAGCTGGGCAGGTTCAACCTGGAGGTGAACCTGTCGCCCGTCCCGCTGGCCGGACGCCCGTTCGACGCGCTCGGCGAGGAGCTGCGCGACACCATGCGGATGGTCGACCGGGCGGCGGCCACCCAGGGCGGGGGAGTGGTGCCGATCGGGATCCTGCCGACGTTGACGGAGGCCGACTTCACCCGTGACTCGATGACCGACGAGGCGCGCTACCGGGCGCTGAGCCATGGCCTCCGGCGATTGCGCGTCGAGCCGTTCCGGGTGCTCATCCACGGCACCGAACGCCTGGAGCTGGAGGCCGAGGACATCATCCTGGAGAGCGCCAACACCTCGTGGCAGGTCCACCTGCGCACCGCTCCGGCGGACTTCGACCGGGTCTACAACGCCGCGCAGCTCGCCGTCGGGCCCGCGCTCGCCGTCTCCGGCAACTCGCCCTTCTTCATCGGCCGCGAGCTGTGGGAGGAGACCCGCATCGCGCTGTTCGAGGAGTCGGCGGACGACCGTGACATCGAGCGGCGCTGGCGCAGGGACGGCCGGGTGGCGTTCGGCTCGGACTGGGTGAGCGGTGGCGCGGGCGAACTGTTCACTCAGTGCGTCCGCGACTACGAACCCCTGCTGCCGGTCCTCCACGAGGAGGATCCGATCGCCGTGGTGAAGGACGGCGGCGTGCCCGGCCTGGCCGAGCTGCGGTTGCACCAGGGCACCGTGTGGCAGTGGAACCGCCCGGTCTACGACCCCGCGGACGGCGGGCACCTCCGCGTCGAGCTGCGTGCGCTCCCCGCCGGGCCCACCGGCACCGACATGCTGGCCAACTCGGCGTTCATGCTCGGCCTGGTGCTGGCCATGTCGGCCGAGCCGGAGTGGACGCGGGACTTCCCCTTCGGGGCGGCCTACCGCAACTTCTACCGGGCCGCCACCACCGGGCTGGACGCGCCGATGTCGTGGCCGGGACGCGACGGGGAGACACCCGCCGGAGAGCTCGCGCTGAGCCTGCTCCCGGTCGCCGCCGCCGGGCTGGAGCTCGGCGGGGTGGACGCCGGGCACGCGGCGGAGTTCCTCCAGGTGATCAGCGAGCGGATCAGGCTGCGCCGTACGGGGGCCGGGTGGCAGCGGCGGGCCATCTCGGCGATCGGGGACGATCCGGCTGCGCGTGCGCGGATGGTGGCCCGCTACCGCGAACTATCTATTTCCGGACTCCCAGTGCATACGTGGCCGGATATGTTGCCCTGAGTACATACAACCGCATGCGCCCCAGGTCCCGATTCCGTCAAGCTGATGGCGAGAAGAGGGAGGCAAGGGCATGGCGACGGGGATGAATGCGGCGGACGCCGCGCCGTTCACGCTGCGGCGGGCCGGCGGCGAGCTGGCGGCCGGGGCGGCGGCGCTGGAGCGCGACCTGGACAAGGCGGACCTCAAGGCGGTGCTCGCCAAGGGCAACCGGACCTTGGCGCGGAAGAAGACGACCGGCGCGTTCGGCGGTATGCGGCCGAAGCCGGTTGACTGGTACTGCTTCGAGAACGGGGACGACACCACCGCCGACTGGTACCCGCAAGGCGTTACCAGTTCCTCCGACGCGGGCTACGCCACCCCGGCGTTCGCGGTGAGCTGGTACTGGCGGCCGGCGGGCGGCGAGCGCGGCGCCCGGGTGAGCTTCCTGAACCCCGAGTCGCTGTGCTACCAGCACGCGCTGCTCGTCACGGCCCGCGCCGACGGCTCCTTCGGCCCGGTGAACATCCACGCCGGCGGCATCGCCTGGTACGGCGACTTGCTCTACGTCGCGGACACCACCCGTGGCCTGCGCGTCTTCGACATGCGGCTGATCCTGGACATGAAGACGGGCCGTGACGACCTGGGCGACGCCGACCGGATCGGCCGGCACGACGGCGCCGCGCACGCCTTCGGCTACCGCTACATCATGCCGCAGGTCGACACCTGGCGGGTGACGGCCGGCGCGGCCCGCTTCTCCTACGCCTCCGTGGACCGCGGCGCGGACGGGGACATGCTCGTCAGCGGCGAGTACGTCGACCAGGCAGGCAAGATCGGCAGGGTGGCCCGCTGGCCCCTGGCCGGCGACGGCACCCTGGTGAACGCCGATGGCACCGCCACCGCGGCGGACGCCTTCCAGGTGCACCACCAGAAGATCCAGGGCGCCCTCTGCCACGAGGACCGCTGGTACTTCAGCCAGTCCGCCGGCGCCGACGCCCACGGCCGCCTGATCGTCACCAGACCGGGCGAGAAACCGGCGATCCGCGACTTTCCCATCGGTCCGGAGGACCTGACCTGCTGGCGTGAGAAGGGCACGCTGTGGAGCGTCACCGAGTTCCGGGGCCGGCGCTCCCTCTTCGGCGTCCCCCTCTGACGCTTTCTCCGCCCCCGTCAGACGTCGTCCAGTGACCCGCCGAACTGCATCGCGGTGAGCTGGATGACCGCAGAGTGCGCGCCGAGGCACTCCGAGTGCCCCGCGCCGATCGCCTCCGCCGCCGTCGCGACCTTCGCGAGATCGCCCTCGGGCCCGATCACGTAGGGCGCGACGGCGAGCTTGGTGGCGCCGATCCTGCGCAGCCGCTCGGCCGCGTCGCCGATGCTGGGCGCCGCGTCGATGGAGGCCGCCACCACGGGTATGGCGAGACGGGCCGCGAGCAGTACGGCGGTGGTCTCGGCCGCCCTGGCCGCCTCCTCGCCGCCGGCGGTGGCGACGATCACGCCGTCGATCGGGGCGGCGATGTTGAACAGCCGCATCCGGTCGGCGCGGGCCAGCCCCTTGTCGGCCAGCCGTACGTGCAGGGCCTCGGCGAGCATCGGGTGCGGTCCGAGCGGATCGGTGACCGTCACCGTGATGCCACTCTGCGCGACCGCCTCGCGCACCGTGTGGTAGGCGCGGGAGTACGGGCCCGTGACGAGCGGGATCACGATGGCGGCGAGCGCGCCTTCCGGCCGCTCACCGCCCAGTTCGGCGAACTGCTTGGCTACCGCCTCTGCGCCGTCGCCGAGATAGACGAGGCGGACGTCGACATGCGGATTCTCCACCGACAGGACGTTGGCCACCTCTGCCGAGATCTCGTCGCCACCGCCGGGCACGGCCAGCACGAGGGCGGGCGCGCCCGGCGGAAGCTGCGTCGGCACCGGACGGCGATGCCGCCCGCTGACCGTTCGCGCCGACCGTTCGCGTATCGGCAACCTCTCGGGAGATTGGTTCACATCGGCGGATTTTAGGTGGATTTGCGGCCCATGGTGTACTAAAAAGATCTGGAGGTCTCTGACCTGCTGGAACTGTGGGCCTCTCCGACCGGGGTCGCGGCGCGGAAGACGATGCCGTGACCTGAGAGACGCAGTGGGCCGGACGAGGCGGTGGCGAACACCGAGGCGCCCGGCACGAGGTCGTGCCCGGAAACCCGCACCGCGCCCCCGACCGACAGCAGCACCTGCGGCCCCGAACCCGGCAGCACCAGCTCACCGTCCAGCCGGATGCGCGACAGCTCGAACTCCCGCGCAGGCGTCCGGTAGACCTCCACGACGTCGGGCACCGCCTCGGTCCCGGAGCCCGGCACGATCACCGGCTCAGCGACCCCGGACCCGGCGGCCGGGCCCGAGGGCCGGACGATCGCCGGGTCGGTCGCCGAGGGGGACAGGATCCGGAGGAGCTCGGGCACGTCCACGTGCTTGCCCGTCAGCCCGCCGCGCAGCACGTTGTCCGACGAGCCCATGATCTCCACGCCCACCCCGCGCAGGTAGCTGTGCGGCTGCCCGGCCGGCACGTAGAGCGCCTCGCCCGGCGCCAGCCGTACCCGGTGCATGAGGAGCGCGATCACGACACCCGGATCGCCGGGGTGGTGGGCGGCCAGATCGGCCGCCCATTCCAGCCCCGCCGTACGCGCGCACGCCGCCGCGACCGCGTCCACCATCGGCCCGCACGCGGCCGCCGGCAGCGTCAGCAACGCGGACACCGTCTCGTGGATCGCCCCGCCGCGCAGCGTCTCGACGAACGGGCCGAGCGCGTCCACGCCGAGGGACGCGAGACGTGAGGCACCCTCAGCGGGCTCTCTGAAGCCGCACAGCGCCTCGAACGGCTCCAGGGCACACAGGAGCTCAGGTTTGGCGTACGGGTCGCGATAGTTGCGATCAGGGGCGTCCAGGGCGATTCCCTCCCGCTCCTCTCTGGCGAAGCCCGCCGCCGCCTGTTCCGGCGACGGGTGCACCTGCAGGGAGAGCGGCTGCTCCGCCGCCAGCACCTTCAGCAGGTACGGCAGGCGCGGACCGAAGGTGGTGACCACGGCCGGCCCGAGCGTCGCCGCCGGGTCGGCGGCGATCACCTCTCCCAGCGGGACCGGCCCGGCGTCGGTCTCCAGCAGCGACGGCGCCGCCGGGTGGGAGCCCATCCACAGCTCCGCCTCCGGGCCCGCCGCGGGTTCCCTGCCCTGCAGGGCGGCGATGGCGGCCCGCGAGCCCCAGGCGTACGGGCGGACGGGGTTGGCCATGGGAAGCACGGAAGTCATCGGATCTCCGGAAGGATCGTTGGTGCCGACACGCCGGCCGAAGCCTCGGCGACGGGCTGGACGGGCTGGACCGGCTGGGGCTGGACGGGCTGGACGGGGACGGGCTGGACGGATGGCGGGGGCGGGGTGGACGGGGACAGGGCTGACAGGGCGGCGCGGGCGGCGCCTACGAGGCCCGCGTCGCCACCCAGCGCGGCGGGCGTCACCCGCAGGCGGCGGACGAAGCCGAGGTGCGATTGTGCGGCCACCTGCCGGCGCAGCGGCCCAAGCAGGATCTCACCCGACCGCGACACCCCTCCACCCACCACCACCTGGTCGAGGTCGCAGATCGCGGCGACCGACACGATGCCCGCCGCCAGCGCCGCCGCGCCCCGCTCGAACGCCGCGACCGCCACCGGCGCTCCGGCCCGCGCGTCCGCCGCCAGCTCCCGCGCTCCGATGGGCCGGACGCTGGGGCCCGGCTCGCCGGGACGCCAGCCGTTGGCGAGGGCCCAGCGGGTCATGGCGGGCCCGCTGGCGATGGCCTCGACACAGCCTCTGGCGCCGCAGGGGCACTCCGGGCCGAGAGGGTCGGCGACGATGTGACCGAAGTGACCGGCGTTCCCGGTGGGACCGGGATAGGAACGGGAGTCGAGGACGAGACCGCCGCCGATGCCGGTGGACACCACGATCCCCAGCAACGCCGTGCTCGCCGTACCCGCCCCGCGCCAGTGCTCCCCGACGGCGGCGGCGACCGCGTCGCCGATGAGGACCACGGGCACGCCGGGTACGGCGGCGCGGACGTGGTCGAGCAGCGGGAAGTCGCGCCACGCGGGGATGTTGACCGGGCTGACCGTGCCCCGGACCGGATCGATCGGACCCGCTGAGCCGACCCCTACGGCAGCGGGCGCGACCCCCTCCGCCACATGGGCGATCAGTTCGAGCAGCGCGCCCACGACGACCGGGCCGTCCGTTGAATCAGGGGTGGGCACCTCGCCCCGGCGCAGCAGCTCTCCTGAGGCGTCGACCAGCGCCACGGCCAGTTTCGTCCCGCCGATGTCCACGGCGAGCACCCGGGTTGCCGGTGTGCTGTACGGGGTGGAGGTAAGGGTCGTCGGGGTGGGAGAAGTGGTGGGGGTTGTTTGGGCCGAATTGGTAGGGGTTGTCGGGGTGGGAGAAGGGGTGGTCGTTGGGTGGCGGTTGTAGGGGGTCGCCGGTGTGCCGGATGGGGTGGCCGTCGCCCGGGTGGGACCGGAGGGATGCGCCGGCGGCTGTGGTGGGGCGGCCGGCGCGGGGCCGGTGATGTCCGCGGGGGTCCGCGGCAGGCCGGAGAGGGGAGGCGGCAGGGTCATGGGCGTCGGGTTCCTTGGCTGAGCAGGGTGGCGGGGTCGGGGGCGTAGGCGGCGTGGAAGACGAGGGAGGCGGCGCCGATGGCGGCGGCGTCGGCGGCGATCGGGGAGAGGGCGACCTCGGCGGGACGCAGGCGGCGGGTGAAGGCGCGGGAGGCGACGGCCTCGGCGATCGTCGACCGGTAGATCTCGGCGGCGGGTCCGAGGGCCGGTCCGCCGAGCACGATCAGGTCGAGGTCCAGCACGTTGACGATGGTGACCACCGCGCCGGCCAGGTGCGCGGCGACCTCGCCGATCACCTGCGCCGCGACCGGGTCGCCGGCGGCCGCCGCGGCGCAGATCCGGGCGTGACCGACCCGGGAGGGATCGCGCCGGAAGGCGGCGGCGAGTGTGCCGCCCGCGCCGCCGGCGAGCCGTTCGTGCACGGCGGCGACGATCGCATCGGGGCAGCACACGGCCTCGACGCAGCCGAGATTCCCGCAGCGGCAGGGAGGTCCGCCGGGCACGGCCGTGATGTGGCCGAACTCGCCGGCGTTCAGCGACCGGCCCCGGTAGATCCGGCCGTCGAGGAGCAGCCCGCCTCCCACGCCGGTGCCCAGGTAGAGATAGGCGAGACTGGCGGCCGTCCGGCCGAGACCCGCCCACCGCTCACCGATGACGGCGGCGGTGGCGTCGTTGTCGACGGTCACCGGGAGCCGGGTGGCGGCGCGCAGCAGGTCGCCGATGGGCACCTTCCCCCAGCCGGGCAGCCGGGGCGGGTGGACCATCGTCCCGGAGGGCTGGTCGATCGGTCCCGGGCAGGCCAGCCCGATGCCCAGGACCCGTTCCGCCGGCACCCCGGCCTCGGCGAGCAGACGCCGTACCGCGGTGCCCATCCTGGCCGTCAGGCGCTCGGGAGAGTGGTCGCCCCGCACCGGGCTGCGTGAGGTGCGGACCGGCCGCCCCGCCAGGTCGGCCAGCACGTAGTGCAGACCGCCCGGGTCGAAGTGGATGCCGACCGCGTATCCCGCCTCGGGGGCGACCCGCAGGATGGTGCGCGGTTTGCCTCCGCTGGAGGGCTCGGAGCCGTCCTCGCGGACCAGCCCCTCCTCCAGCAGCCGCCGCACGATCACGGACACCGTCTGCGCGGTCAGTCCCGTCATGGCGGCGATCTCGACCCGGCTGATGCCGCCCGAGATCTGCACGGCGCCGAGCACGACACTCCGGTTGTAGCTGCCGAGTCCCGGCAGGTTCGCCCCCTGCTGCATGCCGGCCATCCTGCCGAACTATGGTCACTATGTAAATCAGAAAGACTTACTAAGTCACCGCGAGATGACCGACCGCCCATCGAGGCGTGATATTAATACCGGTATAGTTATCGCCATGATGAGGAGACGACAGTGATCGAGCTCAAGACCCCCGGTGAGATCGACGCCATGCGCGAGGCGGGCCGGGTCGTCGCCGCCGTGCACGCCGAGATGCGGTCACGCGCCGCCGTCGGAGTCTCCCTCCTCGATTTGGACGAACTGGCCAGGAAGGTCATCGCCGGAGCCGGGGCCAAGCCGTCGTTCCTGGGCTACCACCCGTCGTTCGGGGGCTCGCCGTACCCGGGGGTCATCTGCACGTCGGTGAACGGCGTCATACTGCACGGGCTGCCCACCTCCTACCGGCTGCGCGACGGCGACCTGCTCACCGTCGACTGCGCCGCCCACGTCGAGGGCTGGCACGCCGACGCGGCCGTCAGCTTCGTCGTCGGACGGGTGCGGCAGGAGGACCAGGAGCTGATCAGGGTCGCCGGAGCGGCGCTCGCGGCGGGGATCGAGGCGGCCGTGCCGGGCGCCCGGATGGGGGACATCGGCCATGTGATGTCGCGGATCGTACGCGGCGCGGGGTACGGCATGCAGAACGACTTCGCCGGGCACGGCATCGGGCGGGCGATGCACGAGGCGCCGTTCGTGCCCAACGTGGGACGTCCGGGGCGCGGGCTGCGGCTGGTGCCCGGCCTGGTGATCGCGATCGAGCCGAGCCTGATGGCCGGCGGCGGCGACGACTATCAGATGGGGTCCGACGGCTGGTCGTTGCTGACGGGCGACGGCAGCCGCGGCGCGCACGTCGAGCACACCGTCGCCATCACCGAGGACGGCCCGGTCGTGCTGACCCTGCCCTGAAAGCCGGCACGCCCGGTCGTTCCGGCCGGGCCTCCCATGGGCTCAGGGGAGGATCACGGTGATGCCGGGCGTGGACCCGACGGTGGCGAGCGCGTGACCGGCCTGGGCGAGGTCGGCGGTCCGGGTGATCAGGAGGTCGGGGCGGAGCAGGCCGGCGGCGATCATCTCCAGCATGGCCGGGTAGGCGTGCGCGGCCATCCCGTGGCTGCCGAGGACGGACAACTCGTGGCCGATCACGCGATCCATCGGCAGGGCGGTACGGCCGGGGAGCAGGCCCACCTGAACATGCCGGCCGCGGCGGCGCAGGCTCATGATCGAGTTACCGCAGGTCGCGGCCGAGCCCAGGGCGTCCACCGACAGGTGCGCGCCCCCGCCGGTCGCCTCCCGGACGCGGGCGACCGGATCATCCCCGGCGGACGCGTCCACCGCCACGGCGGCGCCGAGGGTGCGGGCGAGTTCGAGGGCTCCGGGGGCGACGTCCACGGCGACGACCCGGGCTCCGGCGGCGGCCGCGATCATGACAGCCGACAGTCCCACACCGCCGCAGCCGTGCACCGCCACCCATTCGCCCGCCGCGACCGCCCCCACCTGGACCACCGCGCGGAACGCGGTGGCGAAGCGGCAGCCGAGGCTCGCGGCGGTGACGGAGCTCATCGGCTCGGGCACCGCGACCAGGTTCACGTCGGCGTGCTCGATCGCGACGTACTGCGCGAACGACCCCGGGTGGGTGAATCCCGGCTGGGTCTGCCGTTCGCAGATCTGCTGGTCGCCGGTGGCGCACGCCGTACAGGATCCGCAGGCGCACACGAAGGGGACGGTCACCCGTGCGCCCGGACGCCAGTGCGCGACGTCGCCCCCGACCGCCTCGACGACGCCCGCCAGCTCGTGGCCGGGGACGTGGGGGAAATCGTGGATGTCCGGGTCGTGACCCTGCCAGCCGTGCCAGTCGCTCCGGCACACGCCGGTAGCCTCCACCCTGATCACGGCGCCGGCGGCCGAGGGGGTGGGATCGGGGAAGTCGCCCAGCGTCAGTTCGCCGCCGAACTCGTGGTACATCACCGCGCGCATCCGATCACGTTACCGGTGAAAGTTTCAGGGGTTGTGGCTGGTCGTCCCGGTGAACCTCGGCGGCGGGCTTGCGGTGGGGCGGGGAGGTTCTATGGTCGGCCTTGGTGGGAGCGCTCCCAAGAGGTACGGCCGGCACGGGACACGCCGGCCGTACCGCTGGGGGCCCGAACAGTGAGGGGCGAACGTGCGCATCACCCGGCTCCGAATCGGTCTCGTCGCGCTGCTGGCAGTCGCCGGACTGGGGGTGCCCTCGCCCGCGACGGCGGCGGCCCTGCCGTACCAGGATCCGAGCCTGCCCGTCGCCGACCGGGTGAGCGACCTGCTCGCCCGGATGACCCTGGACGAGAAGATCGGCCAGATGACCCAGGCCGAACGCGCCTCCGTGAGCAACGCCGACATCACGACCTACCGGCTCGGGTCCCTGCTGTCGGGCGGCGGCTCCGCGCCCTCGCCCAACACCGCCACCTCCTGGGCGAACATGTACGACACCTTCCAGAACGCGGCCCTCGCCACCCCGCTCGGCATCCCGCTGATCTACGGCGCCGACGCCGTGCACGGGCACAACAACGTGGCCGGAGCGACGATCTTCCCGCACAACATCGGGCTCGGCGCGAGCCGTGACCCGGCGCTCGCCGAGCGGATCGGCGAGGCGGTCGCCGAGGAGGTCGCGGGCACCGGCGTCGACTGGAACTTCGCCCCCTGCGTGTGCGTGGCGCGCAACGACCGATGGGGCCGCACCTACGAGTCGTTCGGCGAGAAGCCGGAGATCGCCTCCTCGATGACCTCGATCATCACCGGCCTGCAGGACGGCCCGGCCCCGATCCTGGCCACCGCGAAGCACTACGTCGGCGACGGCGGCACCACCAACGGCACCGACCAGGGCAACACCCAGCTCACCGAGGCCGAACTGCGCGCCATCCACCTCCCACCCTTCACCGAGGCCGTACGGCGCGGCGTCGGCTCGGTGATGGTCTCCTTCAGCAGCTGGAACGGCAGCAAACTGCACGGCCACCAGCACCTGCTCAGCACCGTGCTCAAGGGCGAGCTGGGCTTCTCCGGGATCGTCGTCTCCGACTGGAACGGCGTCGACCAGATCGACGGCGCGGCCGGGCTGTCCGCCTCCGACGTGCGCACGGCGATCAACGCGGGCGTCGACATGGTGATGGTCCCCGAGGACTGGCGGCGCTTCATCGACCTGCTGCGCGCCGAGGCGCAGGCCGGGCGGGTGAGTACGGCGCGCATCGACGACGCGACCCGGCGGATCCTGACCCAGAAGTTCGAGTTCGGCCTCTTCGAGAAGCCGCTGACCGACCGGGCCTACACCGCCACCGTCGGCAGCGCCGACCACCGCGCGCTGGCCCGCGAGGCGGTCGCCAAGTCGCAGGTCGTGTTGAAGAACAGCGGGAAGGTCCTGCCGCTGGCCCGCGACAACAACAAGATCTTCGTGGCCGGCAAGAGCGCCGACGACATCGGCAACCAGAGCGGCGGCTGGACGATCTCCTGGCAGGGCTCCTCCGGCGCCATCACGACCGGCACCACGATCCTGCGGGGCATCCGCGACACGGCGGGCCCCTCCACCACGGTCACTTACAGCCAGAACGGCTCAGGCATCGACTCCTCCTACAAGGCGGCCGTCGCCGTCGTGGGCGAGACGCCGTACGCCGAGGGCCAGGGCGACCGTCCCGGATCCCTCGGCCTGGACCAGGCCGACCTGAACACCATCGCCACCTTGCGGGCCTCAGGGGTGCCCGTGATCGTGGTGCTGGTCTCCGGCCGGCCGCTGGACATCGCCGCCCAGCTCCCGAACTGGAACGGCCTGGTCGCGGCCTGGCTGCCGGGCACCGAGGGGCGCGGCGTGGCCGACGTCCTCTTCGGCGCCGTCGCGCCGACCGGGAAGCTCCCCGTGACCTGGATGAACAGCGCGAGCCAGCAGCCCATCAACGACGGCGACGGCAAGACCCCCCTCTTCCCGTACGGCTTCGGCCTCACCTATGAGCCGCCCGCAGGCGACGACATCGTCCCGCCGACCACGCCGGGCACGCCCACCGCGTCCGGGGTCACCGCCTCGTCGGTCACCCTGTCGTGGGCCGCGTCCACCGACGCCGTGGGCGTCACCGGCTACCGGGTGGTGCGGGTCGAGGGCGGCACGGAGACCCCGGTGGCCACCGTCTCCTCCCCGTCCACGACGATCACCGGGCTGACCGCGAGCACGCCGTACACCTTCGCGGTCTACGCCCTCGACACGGCGGGCAACCGTTCGGCCCGCTCGGTTCCGGTGACCGTGACCACCTCGGCGGGCGGCGGCGGCGCGAGCTGCAAGGTGACCTACACGGCCAACGACTGGGGCGGCGCCTTCGGCGGCACGGTCGTCGTCGCCAACACCGGCACCACCCCGATCAACGCCTGGACCCTCCGCTTCACCTTCCCCGGCACCCAGCGCATCACCCAGGGCTGGTCGGCCACCTGGACCCAGTCCGGCGCCGACGTCACCGCCACCGCCCCGGCCTGGAACAACTCCCTCGCCCCCGGCGCCTCCACCAGCATCGGCTTCAACGCCACCTACACCGGCGCCAACCCCCGCCCGACGACCTTCACCCTCAACACGTCCCCCTGCACCTCGTCCTGAACACCGGCACCGCCCGGTAGGCGCAGCGCCGGCGAGAGCATGCGAGGGATTACCCTGGTCGTTCGCTTTGAAGCGCTCGGCAGGGCAAATCCGGGGCAGGACCTTGACGCCCTCGAAGAAGCTGGATGCGTGCTGGCGGCGGAACGAATACGGTGCGCTCTCGAGAACAGCCGAGTGATGGCCGCTGGAGGGACCGTATGCAAAAAGAAATACAGGAAGGTGACGTTCTCGCTATCTCGGTGACCGACGAGAAGATTGCTCTGGCTCAGGTCGTCTCTGAACTCCTGGCCGCCGCCTGGCCGTGATCATTCCGGCCCAGCCTCTCCCGTAGGCCCTTCTCTCCCTGCTCTGCTTCTTCCCCGCTACACCCGTCTTCCCTCCTCTTCCCAATGCTTCCCATCGTCCTGTCCAGTCGGCGGGCCGTGCTGCTGACCTGCGGTCCGCCAAGTAGGTCCGACGGCCGGTCCTGACCTACTTGGCGGATTCGGCGCCCCTGCGCGGTCACGGGCTCAGGCCGGACGGTGCCGCAACCGTCCATCACCCCAGGTCAGCCATATCCGCCTGATCGTCGCGGTTATTCCGGCAGTCCCACATAGGGACCGAAGCAAGTGCTGAAGTCGGGATAGCAGGAGAAGTATTCGAGGCCCTCGTAGGGGTTTCCGGTGGTCATCCAGACATTGACCTTGGTGGCCCCGCCGGCGACGTCCGCGTTGACGGCAAGGGTCGCGGGCCCGGATTCGTCGCACCAGGTGCTGGAACTCTGCCAGTCCAGCCGCCGCCCGGTGCTGGCTAACCGGGTATCCGCG
>NZ_JAKNTW010000062.1 GCF_022213955.1 Dolomitihabitans soli
CACCGGGCCGCCAGGAAACATCAGCGCCACCCAACCCACCGCGACAACGAGCAGCAGAAGCCCGTTACGGACCAGATGCACCGGACCGAGCGGCGTCGCGGACACGCCGAAGCACTGACACGGCTCACGCTGCCCCGAGCGAAGGGAAACAGCGATCCACATGGAAAACGCGATCAACAACATCCCGCCGGCGACCAACCCCGCACGGGGAAACACGATCAAGGTGGCCGCAGTGACAACTTCCATACCCACCGCCGCCACGGCAGCCGGGAACCGGACCGCACCGGGCAGCAATCGCAGAGTGACGGCGAAAGACCGCAGTGCGGCACGGTTACGCAGCTTTGAGAACGCGGAGACGACGAAGACCGTGGCGAGCAGGACCTGACTCGCCACCAGCACGTGGGACATGACCCATGATGCTCTTCCGGCGTGCTAGCCCGGCGCTAGCGCGCTGGTAGCGCAGCCCGCGGCATGGCGGCCAGGTTGGCCTTGCCGCCTCGGTGGCTGGGGACGCCACGCCAGCGCTCGTCCCGCTCATGCTGACCAGCACTTCCCCGTCACATCAGCTTTCCGGGGCCGGCGGCGGCCCGGTCAGGTCCAGGCGTCGGTCAGGCCGAAGCTGCACGGTCCCCGTACGGGTCATGTCGGTGTGGAAGAGCGGGGTCAGGCGCGCCGGTAGGCATCGGTCAGTACGTCGGCCCACGTCGGTTCCGCGAGGGTGTCTTGTTCCTTGTTGATTAAGGTGTTGCTGTCCTTTCCAGGTGAACGTGCCGGCGTTCGGGGCTTCCTGTCTCGGTGCGGGTGTCGGAGTCCGGGCCGCCCGCCGGATGGAGCACCAGCACGGAAGGTAAACCTCCCGCGCCAGCACTTCGTCTAACGGATTGCGATCAACTCACTGCAAGGAGTGCCCATGACCGCTTCGATCTCGACCACGGCTTGTTCGAGGTTCGCGGCGAACGGCAAAAGCGCCTGGTAAACCGGCTCACCACCCTCGGCGAGCCGCCGGATGACCTCGGCGTTCTTCTGCGCCCGGTCGGCCACCTCGGGGCCGAACGCCGTTCGTGTGCAGCATGGAGTTGGTGTCGAGCCGCTGCCCGGGTGTCCTGTCTCGTTGAACTTGAGGTACGGGATGGCGCTGAGCTGCGGTGCCTCAGATTGGATGAGACGCGCGGAACCTGTGGCGTCTCGCTGATCATGAGGCAGATCCTCGTTTCGCTCGCCGGTCTCCTGTCGGTTGAGTCCGGCCAGGGACTTGCCGTCTCACGGACCTGAGGCACCTGAGCGAATGCCTCATGATCAGTGGGACATGCCTCGGGTCGGATGAGACCGGACACCGGGTCGATCATCTGCGGGGCAGGCCGGTGCGGCGCAGCCACGTCTGAATGTCGGGGTCGGCGTCGGTGACTTCTTCGCCGCGGACGGCGAGGCCGTCGCCGATGGCGGCACCGGAGCAGGAGGCGGCGTAGTCGCGGGCAGTGGTGCCCAGGCCGCTCGTGGCATAGGTGGTGACGGGCAGGACGGTCTTGCCAGTGAAGTCGAGCTGCTCGGTGAACGTCGTCATGATCATGGGGGCTCTGACGTTCCAGATGGGGCCGGCCAGCAGGACCGTGGCGTAGCGATCCAGGTCAGGTAGGGCATTGGCGATGGTGGGCCGCGCGTCGTCGTTCTGTTCTTGAACGTTGCGGGCGACGGTCTGGTCGTAGTCGTCGGGGTAGGGATCCGCGGCCTGGATGCGGTAGACGTCGCAGTCGAGACGCTCGCTGATCATCTGGGCGAGGACCTGGGTGTTGCCGATTCGCAGGTTCCGGCGGCCGCCGTAGTGGTAGTTTTCGCCCGGCCGGGAGAAGTACGCCAGCAGGACCGGCCGACCCGCGGCCGCGGTGGGCCGCCGGGTGGCAGGGGCTGGGATGGGCTGGCCGGTCGGCTGGGTCGTGCGCTGGTCTGGTGTGCCGCAGCCGCCGGCGGTCGCGGTGATCACTGCGCCTCCCAGGAGCAGCGCGCCGCGTAGGAGCTGACGGCGTGGGAGCATGCCGGCCGGGCGATCCATCATCTCCACCCCTTAGCTGATGCGGCGGTTGCCGAGCCAGGTGACCATGGCGGGGTCGCGGTGGTCGAAGTACAGGGAGGCGCCCGTGTCCAGGGCGGCGATGTGGGCCATCTGGTCGTCGGCTAGCTCGAAGTCGAACACCTCCAGGTTGGCCGCCATCCGCTGCGGGCTGACCGACTTGGCGTTCACCGGGATGCCGCGCTGGATGAGCCAGCGCAGCACCACCTGCGGCACGGTCTTGCCGTGGGCCTGGCCGATCTCGATGAGGACGGGGTGGGTGAACAGGTTGTTCTTGCCCGCGGCGAAGGGGCCCCACGACTCGATCAGGATTCCGCGCTCGCTGTTGATCTGCTGGTCGGTGGCGCGCTGGAAGAACGGGTGGACTTCGATCTGGTTCACCGCCGGTGTGAGCTCGTTGTGGTCGACGAGGTCGATCACCCGGTCGGGGTAGAAGTTGGAGATACCGATCGCCTTGATCCGGCCGTCGCGGTGCAGGGCCTCCATGGCGCGCCACTGGCCGTACACGTCGCCGTAGGGCTGGTGCATCAGGTATAGGTCCAGGTAGTCCAGGCCGAGCTTCTTCGCCGAGGTCTCGAACGCCCGCCGGGTGTGCTCTTCGACGGGGTTGTCTTGCACCCACAGCTTGGTGGTGACGAACAGCTCCTCGCGCGGAATGCCGCTGGCCTTGAGCGCACGGCCGACGGCCTCCTCGTTCTCATAAGCCGCGGCCGTGTCGAACTTGCGGAATCCGGCGGCCAGAGCGTCGGTGACGACCTGCTCGGTCTGCTCCGGCGGGATCTGGAAGACCCCGAAGCCCAGGATGGGCATCTGGACGCCGTTGTTCAGGGCGACGGTCTGCATGGGACGCTCCTCATCGTGTGGTCGGCGATCACTACAGCCGCTGAGGCTGGCGAGGTCGGGGGCTGAGCCTGGTCAGCGTTCGAGCATCACCAGGCCGGCTTCGGTGTGGGTGTCGCCGGCGGCCGGGGGCAGGGCGGAGAGCCGGGCGAGCTGCTCGCCGGTCAGCTGGAGGGCGTCGGCGGCGGTGTTCTCCTCCACCCGGTGGACGCGCTTGGTGCCGGGGATGGGGACAATGTCGTCGCCCTGGGCCAGCAGCCACGCCAGCGCGACCTGGGCGGTGGTGGCTCCCGCCTCGGCCGCCACCGCCTGGGCCTCATCAGCGATCCGCAGGTTGGCTTGGAAGTTCTCGCCGGTGAACCGCGGGTTGCCGTGCCGGAAGTCGCCCTCGCCGAATCCCTCGGTGGATCGCCAGCACCACCTGGTCACGGCGGCCCTTCAAGGCCCGGCCGAGGAGCTCCTCGTTGGCGTAGGGTCCGTAGATCTCAGCGGTGTCGATCAGCGTGACGCCCAGCTCCAGCGCCCGATGCAGAGTGCGGATCGACTCGGCCTCATCGGTTCCCGAATCGGTGTAGCCGTGGGACATGCCCATCGCGCCCAGCCCGATCCGGGCCACGTCGAGCTCGCCGACGCTCACATGCTTCATGGTCGTTCTCTCCTCTGAGAGCGAAAACTCCGATGATCTTGTCGTTACGCTTGTCACTGGTCAGAGCCCTACGCGTGCCCGGTCGGCCCGGGATATCCCGGCGGCTCTTCAACAAACGGCTCTTGCCCGGGTGCGGCAGTGCCTGTCCTCCCCGGGGCAACGCCAGCGCCTGCTTCCGGCGTGGCGCCGGCGGATCGCCTGCTTCCAGCAAACCCCTCACCGCAGCCGGAAGGAAGTCACCGCGCAAAGGGGTAACAACAGGGACCCCCTTACGCCGGACGGACTGCCTAGCCTGGGAATATGGACAACCGCAGCGACGTCCGGGCGTTCCTCAGCTCACGCCGGGCCAAGGTCAGCCCGGAGCAGGCGGGCATCCCCGCCTACGGCCGCCGTCGGGTCGTCGGGTTGCGCCGCGGCGAGGTCGCCGCGCTGGCCGGGGTCAGCGTCGAGTACTACACGCGTCTGGAGCGCGGCAATCTCGCCGGGGCTTCCGAAAGCGTCTTGGACGCCGTCGCTCGCGCGCTGCAACTCGACGACACGGAGACGGCGCACCTGCACCACCTGGCCCGCGCCGCCGGCACCGCACCGGCCCGCGCCCGCCGCATCAAGACACCCGAGGTGCGGCCGTCGGTCCGCCGCGTGCTGGATTCGATGACCAGCGTGCCAGCGTTCCTGCGCAACCATCGGTTCGACATCCTGGCCGCGAACCCTCTGGGCATGGCTCTGTACGCGCCCATGTTCGCCGCGGGCACGGCTCTGCCGGTGAACTCGATGCGGTTCACCTTCCTGAACCCGCATGCCCAGGCGTTCTATCCGGACTGGGCGCAGGTGGCCCGCTCCTCCGTCGCCGCGCTGCGCATCGCCGCCGCCCAGAACCCGCACGACCAGCACCTGGTGAACCTCATCGGCGAGCTGTCCATGCGCAGCGACCCCTTCCGCGCCTGGTGGGCCGCCCAGGACGTCTACGTGCACCGGCACGGCACCAAACGCTTCCGCCATCCCGCCATCGGCGAGCTTGACCTGGCCTACGAAGCGTTTGAGCTGCCCGGCGATGAGGTTCTGACGGTCCTGACCTACTCCGCCGAGCCGGGAACTCCCTCCGGTGACGGCCTCCAACTGCTCGCCACGTGGGCCGCGAGGAATGCCAGCGTCACGGTCCAGGCCAGAGAATGACCGTGCCGGCTCATGCCTGTCAGGACCCGGCTCCACGACCGTGATGCTGGACGGGCCCACCCGCTGAACAGGCAGGCATTGCCGCCGATCCTGCCCGCCGGGCGGTATGTCACGACCTCGGCGCTTCGACTCCCGTTTGAGCGAGCACCGGGGCCGGCAGTCGTTCGCCCCGGACCCTGACCGCGTTCAGGGCGGTGGTGAACCGCTGCAGTTCGTCACTGGTGAAGGTGACTTCTTCGGTGCCGATGTTCTCCAGCAGATGCGAGGTCCGGGTCGCACTCGGGATCGGCACGATCCACGGCTTCTGCGCCTGCAACCACGCCAGTGACAGCTGTCCGGGCGTGGCGCCCTTGCGTACGGCCCAGTCCTGCAGCAGTTGCACCACCGCCATGTTGGCCGTCATATTCTCTCGCGAGTGGCGCGGCACCATCGCCCGGAAGTCGCCCTGGGTGAACCGGGTGTAGGGGTTGATGGTGCCGGTGGTGAAGCCGTACGACAGCGGGGCCCAGCAGACGAAGCCGATGCCCAGCTCTTCGCACAACGGCAGAACCTGGTCTTCCGGTCCGCGCCACAGCAGGTTGTACTCGTTCTGGATCGCCGTCAGCGGCTGCACCGCGTGCGCGCGGCGGATCGTCTGCGGGCCCGGTTCGGACAGGCCCCAGTGGCGGACCTTACCGGCGGTGATCAGCTCTTTGACCGTGCCCGCCACGTCCTCGATCGGGACCTGCGGGTCGACACGGTGCTGGTACAGCAGGTCGATGTGGTCGGTGCGCAGGCGTTGCAGCATGCCATCCACGGCTTGCCGGATGTGGTCGGGCCGGCTGTTGAGGCCGCCACGTTCGCCTGTCTGCTGGTTGACGTCGAACCCGAATTTTGACGCGATCACCACCTGGTCGCGTACTGGTTGCAGGGCTTCACCGAGGATGCGCTCGGACTCCAACGGCCCGTACACCTCGGCGGTATCGAACAGGGTCACGCCCTGTTCGACGGCGGTACGGATGATGGTGATCATATTTTCGCGGCTGCTGACCGGGCCGTACAGATTCCCCGGCATCGTCTGGCAGCCCAGGCCGATGCTGGAGACCTCCAGCGAACCCAGTCGGCGGCGTGCGGCCAGCGTGATCGCCGTCGTCGCGGTGTCCCCGCTTCCGGCTGCCGGCGTAGACGTGCGCTGGGCTACGGACGCCTGCTCGTCCGAGGCGCATCCTGTCACCCCGGCGACGAGAGAAGTCGCTGCAAGGCCGGCCGTGCTCAGCAAGAATCGGCGACGGCTGTTGTTGTCAGACATTCGGACCTTTTCGTTATCAGCGATATGGGCGTGGGCTTCCCAGTGCAACCCATACCGCCCAGGAGCAGGGAGCCCCTGCTGAAAGGGGTAAAGACAGAGACCCCGTATCTGGTTTGAGACGGCTGGTCCGCCCTTCGCGCCCGGTCCTTCAGACCCCAGCTCCCGTCATCGCCGCATCCGACATGGCGATTGAGTCGGACGCAGCCGTCCCTGATGGGGACTAAGCAGGCTGCCGTCATGCCGGCGGCCGAGCTGGCTGATCAGCCAGGCGCGTGGCAGGACGGTCCGGCGCCGCACCTCCGACAGCCCGCGAGTGGCGAACTTCTCCCCGCCCCTTCCACCCACCGGTGCCAGGTCGCCGCTCCCCATCTTCGGTCCTTCCCCGCCCGGAACTTCCGTCATCGCCCGCCTCGATCGGGTCATCGATCCCGGCCTGAACCTCTGGCGACGGGTCCGCGGCTTATCGCCGCGGTGCGAGGACCAGGAGGCCTACGCCTATTTCCGCGGGAACGTCTCGGCGGTGCACCGGGCTCGCGTGGCGGTCATCTCCGGTGTGGGTATCCGCTGGTACAACCTTGAGCGGCCGCACGCCGGCTTGGACGGCCGCACCCCGGCCCGGGCGTGGAACGAGGAGCACCCCCGGCGAACACGGCGCCGGGGGGGTACTTCCGATACACGCCTTAGTTCGATGGAGCCGCAAGTTGCGTGGCGGCCTGCATGAGTGCGGCCTTGGCCGATGCGGGCGTGCTCGAGCTGTCGGCGTGCATCATGCGTGCCATCTGCGGTACGGCGTACCACCAGCCTGCGAGGGCGAGAACGAGGAAGGCGAGGTCGGCCGCGGGAAGCGTGTCACTGATCGTCTTGCTTTGTTGCGCCCGCTCGAACGCGGCGACCTTGGTGCGGTAGTAGTCGGTGCGGGATGCCTCGTCGGGGACCGCGGGAAGATCGAGCAGGCCTTCCCAGAGCAGGAGCCTGGTCAGCTCGGGGTGTTCGGCGTGGTAGGCGTACACCGCGCCGGCGTACTCGGCCACGGCCTCAGGGCCGTCGAGGTGGTCGAGTGGGACGGCGGCAGCGACCTTGTTGAGTTCGTCGGCGAGCACGGTGGCGAAGAGCCGGGGCTTGTCGCCGAAGTAGGTGTACAGCCGCTCCTTGTTGACCCCCGCGCGGCGGGCGATGCGTTCCATGGTCGTGCCGCCGAGTCCGTGGGCAGCGAACTCGGCAACCGCAGCTTCTTTGAGTTTGCGCTTGGTCTCCTCGGTGTTCCATGCCATGCCGACCAGCATATCCAACGCTCCCGTTGCAGTTTGGGTCGTGACGTGTCTACACTGAATTCCAACGCGACCGTTGGAATTGCGGAGGAGGGCTATGCCGATCACTGCGAACACCCCAGATGCGCCCGTCATCGCCCGGCGCGCGGCCCGTGGTGGCGTCGTTCCACTGCTTGTCGTCACGGCCTTGATCGTGCTGATGCAGTTGTACGTGTCGATCCCCCTTCAAGAGACCGTGGGTGCCGACCTCGGCACTGCGGGAGTGACCGCGGCACTTGCAGCGGGCTACTCGTTCTTCTACGCCGTGGGTTTCCTGGTCTACGGGCCGTTGTCCGATCACCTCGGACGTCGCCGTGTTCTGGTGTCAGGCCTCGCTGTGCTTACGGTGGCCACCGTTGCGGTGGGGCTCGCATCGTCGATGGCTGCCCTGGGGACACTTCGTGCAGTGCAAGGCGCTGCAGCCGCAACGTTCGCACCAACGGCGCTGGCCCATCTCGGAGAGACCCTCCCGCCGCGACGGCGTACGCGGGCGATCGGGGCCATCTCGGTGGCCTTCCTCGCCGCAGGGATCCTCGGGCAGTTGGCGGCCGCAGCTATCAGCGCCGTCGGAGGGTGGCGCTGGACCTTCTTCCTCAGCGGCATGGCCCTGGCTGTCCTCACCTTGATCTCCGCGGCGACGATCCGTGAACCCGACGTGGAGCGGCCTCACCGACCACTCCTGAGTCGATACTCAAGCCTGATCCGCTTCACCGTCCGGCCCCGCTCACTCGTTCTCTGTGCCGGGCACCTTGTCGTCCTCGGTGGCTTCGTCGGCATGTACACCCTGCTCGGACCCCACCTGGCCGACGCCGGACTCACTTCCACCGAGACCATGCTGGTCCGCGCGGCCGCGCTGCCCGCAATGTTCTGTTCGCTTCTCGTTGGCCCTTTGTTGAACCGCTTCGGCGTCACACGGACTGCGCTGATCGGATTCGTCGTTGCCGCTGTGAGTCTGGCAGGCGAAGCCGTACTGGGCGGGCACCTGATCGGTGTCACCGCGGCGAGCATCGGCTTCGTCGCGGGAGTCGCCATCCTCGTACCGACCATGATCACCATATGGGGCGACGCCGCCCACCCTGCCCGCGGGATCGGGATGGCCATCAACGGATTCGTGCTCTTCCTCGGCGCCAGTCTGGGCTCCTACGCCACTGAGCTGCCGGGTGGCTTCACCACCGCTCTTCTCATCCTCGCCGGCCTCTATCTAGCCGCCGGAATCGTCGTCTCCGCTGCGACCGGCCGCATCCGCCCCGGCCGATGAGCACCAAGACAAACGCGACTCCCCTCACTCAAAGGAGCAACGCCATGCCACGCCCGAGAACACTCATCCCTGTCATCGCGCTCGCGGTTCTCGCGACCGCGGGAACCGCCGTTGCCGCCAACGCCGGAGACGAGACCGAGTCAACCGCCGTCCAACCACCGATCAGCCAACCGAGAGAGGCTTCCGCGATGCCAACCCCCACCGCATCCCACCCAGGCGACCTCGGCGACGCGCAACAGCTAGAGAGCGCCGCGCTGCGCGGCACCGGGCTGAGCATCCCTGCCGGCTGGGACATCGTCGACGTACGGCATGAGCAACACGACGACCGCCAGGTCACCGTGATCCGCCACCAACCCGACAGCTACGGCCTCGGCGGCCCTCACTCCAGCCTCGTACTCGACGAGGACGGAACCATCCTCGGCTACACGCGACTCACCGGGCAGGGTAGCGATGCCGCCCTCCCCGACGCCGCTGCGAGCGAACAGATCACCCTCGACTTCCTACGACAAGTAGCCCCCGAGTACGTCAACGGCCTCAGCGTTGAATGGGTTGACCAACACGACGAGACGGTGACCCGGCCTGACGGCACCACTGTCACCGTCTCCGGAATGAAAGTGAAGATGCACCACGACGACGGCCGCTACGCATGGGTCGTCGTCGGCGCCGACCGCTCCATCCTGACTTACGAACGAGACATCACCTGGGACTCCAGCCAAGGACGACGCGGCACCCAAATGTGGCTCCATGACTCCTGGATCGCCGCCCACGAGGGCGCCGGTCCACAGCCTGACCCGCCGTATGCGTTGGCCACGTCGTAACTGGTACCAGGTCGCCATCACCGGCCAGGTCGACGCCCGCATCGCCGAGTGGATCGCACTCACCTCGCCCGTCCTCGGAAACCTGGCACCCCGATATCCGCATTCTCTCTCTTCGGGGAAGCGGTTCCAGGAAAGGCAGGTGAGCATGGAGGGATCATCGCGGCGTACCGCGGTGGCCGGCCTGAGTGCGGGCCCGTGGAGTACCGATTCGAGCTGGGCGACCTGTCCACCCGACCGGCTCGCCAGGTCATCGCCGAGCTCACCACTCAACAGCGGGCGAGGTTGGTCGGCCTCTTCTCGTGGATGCGCTCGGGCTGTGGCTTCCTCAACGATCTGCGCCCCGGCCGCGAGGTGACCGCCGAGGTCACCCAGCCGGGCCCTGGTCATCGCCGGCCGCGACGACGGCGCGGTCCCGTTCGCTCACGCCGAATCCCTCATCGCCCACCTGCCGCACGCCGAGCTCGTGGAAAGCCGGGCGAGCAGCCGTTTCATCTGGCCGGCCGATGACTGCCCCGCCATCGCGGGCAGGATCGCCG
>NZ_JAKNTW010000063.1 GCF_022213955.1 Dolomitihabitans soli
CGGCGATCCTGCCCGCGATGGCGGGGCAGTCATCGGCCGGCCAGATGAAACGGCTGCTCGCCCGGCTTTCCACGAGCTCGGCGTGCGGCAGGTGGGCGATGAGGGATTCGGCGTGAGCGAACGGGACGGCGCCGTCGTCGCGGCCGGCGATGACCAGGGCCCGGCTGGGTGACCTCGGCGGTCACCTCGCGGCCGGGGCGCAGATCGTTGAGGAAGCCACAGCCCGAGCGCATCCGCGAGAAGAGGCCGACCAACCTCGCCCGCTGTTGAGGGGTGAGCTCGGCGATGACCGTCGCGTGGAAGCCCTCGCCGCGTATCGGAGGCTGTACCGGGTCTCGACCAGGAGCTCGGCATTCAGCCGAACGCCGAAGTGCGGCGGCTGCACCAGGACATCCTTCACGGACACCCTGACAGCCCGATCCTCTCGGGCGGCCAGCGTCAGAGCTGATCAGCATTTCCACTCGCAACCGCACCCTGCCGCCGCAACGTGGTGTTCTGGAGGATCGACCGGCAGCAGCCGGTCGCCGAGTTTCGTGATGCTGTTCTTCTTCTTTCTCTGTGGTGGTTGCGAGACCGTGTGACGGTTGGCCGTTCCGGCAGCCGACTTCTCAGGTCTGGACGGCCCAGGGGCCGGGCATTTCCCGCGTTGCGGCAACTGCCCGGCCCTGGGGGATCGCTAAGCGGCTAGCAACACCTGCGCTCGAGAGTACTCCGCACCCCGTAGCTGCTTCCTGGCCCCCAGTTGCACGCGTACTTGTCCTTCATGGATTTGCTGGGGCAGCCGGGGTTGTAATAGCACCGCCCCCACCAATAGCCCCCAATGGGTTTGTTGTAGCACTTGATGACGGCATCGGCAGGGTCCTCGGGGAGGACCCAGGCCGCGGCGCGGTCCGCGAGTTTAATAATGATATTCACGCACTTCATCCATTTCTTCGTTTACGGTCTCAGAACTTGGCCAGTTGATCTATGCCGTCTCCTTTACTGACAGCCGGAAGATTGCAGGGATAGCCTTCGGCGAGTGACGGCGTGAACGTCAGCGAGAGGAAAGTAACCGTGGTCTCGCGAGTCGAAGCTGCCTTCGCTGTTGTCGCTGAGCAGGACGACATTGCCGACGGGAATACGACCTTCGGCCACCACCGGGGCCACCGAGGGCGGAACGGGATCGCCCGGCAGTCCGGCGATCCGCTTGATGAGGAAGGTCCCACCGATCCAATGAGGGCTGCGGACCACCGCGATCTGACCGCGTCGGAGACGCCAGCGCGGCTACGCGCCGAACAAGTAGCCGATCTCCGTCGATCAGTGTGGGGGCCATGCTGTTGTCATCGACCCGGATCACGGAATACGTCGCGCGCAGCCGTACGAACAACAAGGCCGAAGTCGCGGTCGCGCAGCTCACGACGAGGAGCACCCACCTCACAGGGCCACCGCCTCCTCCGGCTCGCGGTACCCGGTCGCCTGGAGGTTGAAGAGCCGCGCGTAGGGGCCGCGGGCGGCCATGAGGGCGTCGTGCTTTCCGGCTTCCCGGATGGCGCCGTCTTCCAGGACGATGATGAAGTCGGCGTCGCGCACGGTGTTGAGCCGGTGAGAGATGAGCAGGCTGGTGGCGCCGTGGCGGCGGCGTCGGGTCCGAGTGTGCACGTCGGCCTCGGCCTCCGGGTCCAGCCCGGCGGAGGGCTCGTCGAGGATCACGAGGTCGCGGTGGCCGCGGAACATCGCGCGGGCCAAGGCCGTACGCTGCCATTGCCCGCCGCTGAGCACGACACCCGTGTCGGGGTCGTCCTTTTCCTCCTCGCTGAAGAACGTCCGCGTGAGCAGGGTGTCGTACCCGCGAGGAAGGGAGGAGAGCTTGTCGTCGATCCCGGCCTCGTGAGCGGCCCCACGGATTCGGGTTTCGTCCTCACGGGCGGGCACGAAGCCGATGGAGACGTTGTCGGCTGCGGACATGTCGTAGGCCATATGGTCCTGGAACACTCCGCTGATGCGATGCCGCAGATCGTCGGGGTGCACGTCACGGATGTCGACGCCATCCCACGTGATGTTTCCGTGCTGCGGGTCATAGAACCGGCACAGGAGCTTGACGAGGGTGGACTTGCCGGCCCCATTCAGACCGACGATGGCGACCGCCGCGGCGGCCGGGATGAACAGGTTCAGGCCACGCAGGATCCAAGGGTGATCCTCGCTGTAGCGGAACCACACGTCGGTCAGCTGGATGCCGTGGCTCAGCCGGGGCAGTGGCGCGGGCTCGGCGGGAATGGGGAGGTCGGGTTCGGCAGAGGTCACGGCCACGTAATGGCCGAACATGAGCAGATCCTGGTGGAGAGCGGCGATACCGACGATCAGCCCGTTGAGGGAGGCCTGGACCGCGCCGATGGCGACGATCAGCAAGGACACGTCGCCAACGCTCAACGCGCCGGAGCCGGCGGAGGTAACGGCCCAGATCAGCCCACCGCCCGCGACCACGGCGCCCAGCAGCGTCAGCAAGCCCTCAACGGACAGTTCCTTGATGTCCATCCGGCGGCGTGCGGCGTTGGACGTGCGCAACTCGGTCATCATGCGGCCTCGCAGGAAACGGCCGCTGTTGAAAAGACGGATCTCCTTTGCCGCCGCAACCGTGGTGAGCAGATCGCCGTAGAACATCTGGCGTCGTTCGGCCGGGCCGATGTCCCACATCATCGCGACGCGACGATGCGACAGCCGCAACTGCGCCAACAGCGCGGGAACCCCGGTTGCCAGGACGATCCCCGTGAGAACCGGACTGACCACCAGAAGGGAGCCGACCATTCCGGCCAGCGTGATCACCGCGCTCACAACCCCCAGGGATCCGGTGACGACTTCCTGACCCGTCGACAGGCTGTTCTTCGCCAACCGCAGCTGATCGTGGAAGTTGGGGTCCTCGAACCGTCGCAACCCGGCGAACCGCAGCGTCGCGGAGAACAGCTGTGCGGTGGTCTGGGCGGTGAACAACCTGCCCATCTCGCTGTTGAGGTACTGCATGAGCTGGGGCAGCGCCGTCATCAGGACGCCCGCGGTGGCCAGCCCCACCGCGAGGGTACTCAGCTCGGTCGCCGATCCCTCTCCCGACAGGGAGTCGACCACCAGTTTGGTCAGCCAGGCCACCGCAATCGGCGCGATCGCCTCAACGAGCATTGCCAGGACGTAGACCGCCATCAATCCCGGGGCCGCGCGCAGGGCGACCCCCGCAGCCGCCTTCGCCGTTCCGATCATGCGCTGACCGTGGCGGGCAACACGGGATCGTTGTCGGTGACCCTGCCATCCGCACCGATCACGAAGAGGGCCGGATAACCGGCGACCTGGAAAGCGCTCTGAATAGCGGCCTGAGGCGCCTCGACCACGACACGCGCCACCTCAGCGAGGCGTTCCACGTCGGCGACGGCCTCCTCATCACTGTGGGTGACGACGACAGCGAGCACCGCAGCCGAGGTGTGGCGGGCATGGTCGATGAAACGCGGCATCAGCTCCATACAGGGCTGGCAGGACGGAGAGAAGAAGCCGATCAGGGCAGGCCCTTCGAGCAATTCATCGGAGACCGGCTCACCATCAGTGGTGGTGGCGGCGAACTCCGGCATCCTCTCCCCGATGGCGAGCCCTCCCGCCATCGGCGGCAAGAACG
>NZ_JAKNTW010000064.1 GCF_022213955.1 Dolomitihabitans soli
AACGACAAACATCAAATGTTTGTCCGGCGGTGACCTACTCTCCCACACCGTCCCCGGTGCAGTACCATCGGCGCTGGAGGGCTTAACTTCCGGGTTCGGAATGTAACCGGGTGTTTCCCCACCGCTATAAACCGCCGTAACCATATGAAACACAACAACCAACCGGTTGCGGTCTCAGAATCACATAGTGGACGCGAGCAAACAGATCACCAACAGCAACCACACAACCCACACACACCCCAAACCAGGATGCGGGATCAAAACGTGGCGACCACCAGCAACCAAAAGCTTTGTGGTCAAGTCCTCGGCCTATTAGTACCGGTCAGCTCCACACGTTACCATGCTTCCACCTCCGGCCTATCAACCCAATCGTCTATTGGGAGCCTTACCCACACAAAGTGGTGGGAGACCTCATCTCAAGGCGAGCTTCCCGCTTAGATGCTTTCAGCGGTTATCCCTTCCGAACGTAGCCAACCAGCCGTGCACCTGGCGGTACAACTGGCACACCAGAGGTTCGTCCGTCCCGGTCCTCTCGTACTAGGGACAGCTCCTTTCAAGTCTCCTGCGCGCGCAGCGGATAGGGACCGAACTGTCTCGCGACGTTCTAAACCCAGCTCGCGTACCGCTTTAATGGGCGAACAGCCCAACCCTTGGGACCTACTCCAGCCCCAGGATGCGACGAGCCGACATCGAGGTGCCAAACCATCCCGTCGATATGGACTCTTGGGGAAGATCAGCCTGTTATCCCCGGGGTACCTTTTAGCCGTTGAGCGACACCGCTTCCACAAGCCGATGCCGGATCACTAGTCCCAGCTTTCGCTCCTGCTCGACCCGTCAGTCTCACAGTCAAGCTCCCTTGTGCACTTACACTCAACACCTGATTGCCAACCAGGCTGAGGGAACCTTTGGGCGCCTCCGTTACTCTTTAGGAGGCAACCGCCCCAGTTAAACTACCCACCAGACACTGTCCCCGATCCGGATCACGGACCAGAGTTAGACGTTCAAAACGACCAGAGTGGTATTTCACCAATGACTCCACCACCACTAGCGTGACAGCTTCACAGTCTCCCACCTATCCTACACAAGACGTTCCAAACGCCAATGTCAAGCTGTAGTGAAGGTCCCGGGGTCTTTCCGTCCTGCTGCGCGTAACGAGCATCTTTACTCGTAGTGCAATTTCGCCGGGTCTGCGGTTGAGACAGCGGGGAAGTCGTTACGCCATTCGTGCAGGTCGGAACTTACCCGACAAGGAATTTCGCTACCTTAGGATGGTTATAGTTACCACCGCCGTTTACCGGCGCTTAAGTTCTCAGCTTCGCCACCCGAAGGCGGCTAACCGGTCCCCTTAACGTTCCGGCACCGGGCAGGCGTCAGTCCGTATACATCGTCTTACGACTTCGCACGGACCTGTGTTTTTAGTAAACAGTCGCTTCCCCCTGGCCACTGCGACCCCCACCAGCTTCAGACGCAAAGGCCCTACACCAGTGAAGGTCCCCCTTCTCCCGAAGTTACGGGGGCAATTTGCCGAGTTCCTTAACCACAGTTCACCCGATCGCCTTGGTATTCTCTACCTGACCACCTGAGTCGGTTTAGGGTACGGGCCGCCATGACACTCACTAGAGGCTTTTCTCGGCAGCATAGGATCATCCACTTCGCCGCAATCGGCTCGGCATCACACCTCAGGCATCACGAGGAACGGATTTACCTATCCCTCACCCTACATGCTTACCCCAGGACAACCACCGCCTGGGCTGGACTACCTTCCTGCGTCACCCCATCGCTTACCTACTACCAGATCAGGCCAGGCGTTCGGTCTAACATCCCCTCCGAAGAGGCAACTGACTTAAGGACCCTTAGTATCACTGGATTCGATATTGGCGCATCAAAGCGGGTACGGGAATATCAACCCGTTATCCATCGACTACGCCTGTCGGCCTCGCCTTAGGCCCCGACTTACCCTGGGCGGATTAACCTAGCCCAGGAACCCTTGGTCATCCGGCGCGAGGGTTTCTCACCCTCGATTCGCTACTCATGCCTGCATTCTCACTCGCGTCCCGTCCACACAAGATCACTCTCATGCTTCACCCAGAACACGACGCTCCCCTACCCACCCACACACCCACAAGGAGTGCGCGAATGCCACGACTTCGGCGGTGTACTTGAGCCCCGCTACATTGTCGGCGCGGAATCACTTGACCAGTGAGCTATTACGCACTCTTTCAAGGGTGGCTGCTTCTAAGCCAACCTCCTGGTTGTCACTGCGACTCCACATCCTTTCCCACTTAGCACACGCTTAGGGGCCTTAGTCGGTGGTCTGGGCTGTTTCCCTCTCGACCACGGAGCTTATCCCCCGCAGTCTCACTGCCACGCTCTCACTTACCGGCATTCGGAGTTTGGCTGACGTCAGTAACCTTGTCGGGCCCATCGGCCATCCAGTGCTCTACCTCCGGCAAGAAACACGCAACGCTGCACCTAAATGCATTTCGGGGAGAACCAGCTATCACGGAGTTTGATTGGCCTTTCACCCCTACACACAGGTCATCCCCCAGGTTTTCAACCCTGGTGGGTTCGGTCCTCCACCCAGTCTTACCTGAGCTTCAACCTGCCCATGCGTAGATCACTCCGCTTCGGGTCTACAGCATGCGACTCAAACGCCCTATTCAGACTCGCTTTCGCTACGGCTCCCCCACACGGGTTAACCTCGCCACACACCATAACTCGCAGGCTCATTCTTCAAAAGGCACGCAGTCACATCACAGCCGAGCAAGCTCGACTACGCTCCTACGGCTTGTAGGCACACGGTTTCAGGTACTATTTCACGACCCCTCACCGGGGCGCTTTTCACCTTTCCCTCACGGTACTAGTTCACTATCGGTCATCAGGGAGTATTTAGGCTTACCAGGTGGTCCTGGCAGATTCACACAGGATTTCTCGGGCCCCGTGCTACTTGGGATCCCCTCAAACAGTCCAACCGATTTCGCCTACCCGACTATCACGGTCTACGGCAGCCCTTCCCAGAGCCTTCGACTATCGGAAAGATTTATAACTGTTCGCAGTCTCAGCGGAAACTGCTAGAAGGTCCCACAACCCCGCACACGCAACGCCCGCCGGCTATCACACGCATACGGTTTAGCCTCATCCGCTTTCGCTCACCACTACTCACGGAATCACTATTGTTTTCTCTTCCTACGGGTACTGAGATGTTTCACTTCCCCGCGTTACCACCAACCGCCCTATACATTCAGACGGCGGCAACACCACATGACTGGTGCTAGGTTTCCCCATTCGGACATCCCCGGATCAACGTCTGGTTGGCGACTCCCCGAGGCTTAACGCAGCCTCCCACGTCCTTCATCGGCTCCTGATGCCAAGGCATCCACCGTGTGCCCTAAAAAACTTGGCCACAAAGATGCTCGCGTCCACTATGCAAATCTCAAACAACAACCAGCAACCCGAACCCCACCCGCACCAG
>NZ_JAKNTW010000065.1 GCF_022213955.1 Dolomitihabitans soli
CTGGCGGTCGGAACTGGCCGGCCGGCGGGCCGTCGTGGTCCTCGACAATGCCGCCGGCGCTGACCAGGTCCGCCTGCTGCTGCCCGGCGCAGGCCCCTCCGTCGCCCTGATCACCAGCCGCAACCGGTTGCTGGGACTGGAGGAGGTGCCCCCGGTGTCGCTGGACGTGCTGACCCCGAAGGAGAGTGCGTGGTTTCTTCGCCGCCTGGATCAGATGGCGCGCCGACCGGCGACACTTTATGCGGGCCGGGAGCCTTTCTGCGTCGCCGACATTCAGCAAGAAGGACTGATATAAAGGGTCTCCGGAGGTTCGGACCGAGGTAAGGGTTATATGGCGGACCGTAATGGGCTGAGCGCCGAGGGACTCGATCGGATGATCGAACGGGCCCAGCAAGTCCTGGCGTCCACTCAGGCCCTCGGCGACGGCTCGACCGATGGTGTGTCCGGGAAGCAGGGCGTGGCGCTCCAGGGTGAGGGCGCGGCGGCCCAAGGCCGGGTGCAGGCCACGGTCGCGCCCGGCGGGCGAATCTCGTCCCTGACGGTCGATCCGCGCCTGATGCGGGCCGGTTCTGAAGAGATGTGTGCGGAGATCGTCAAGGCCGTGAACGCAGCCATCGACGATCTGCGGACGAAGGCGGTCGAGCAGGCTGGCGCGTCTCCTGACGCGGAGGAGCTCTCGTCGACGTTGCTCACCATGCAACAGGAATCAGTACGCCAGATGGAGAAGTTCACCCAGGCGATCAACGATGTCGTCCTGCGGTTCGAGAGGCGAGTATGAGCCCCCATTTCGATGGCACGATGGAGTTGCAAACGAGTAGCCTCCAGTTCGCGGGCTCGGGTCTGCACGCGGCGATGAAGGAACTGAGCGACTACTGGGTGGCGCTGGGCAACGCTTTGGACGGGCTCGAACCCATGGTGGGCGAGGACCTCATCAGCCAGCTCATCGGAGGGTCGTACGCGGCGATTCGGGAGGCCGCGGATGAGACGCTCGGCTCGGTGATGAGCGGCCTGCACAGCTTTGGGACGGGTGTGCTCCAGATGGACGCCAACTGCTCATCCGTGGATCAAGGCAGCATCATCGACCTCGGCCCGGAGACCCTGGCATGAGCCTGCAACTGCCGGGGTGGGCGGCCCCGCTGCTCGAGGACCTCGGATACTGGTGGACGAACGCCGACGAGTCGAAGCTCGGCCAAGCAGGCGCCATGGTGGTGGACGCTGAGCCGCTGCTCGACGCGGTACGAGATCTCGGGCGGGTAGCGGCCACCGAGGTGTGGAACGGCAACGCGGGTGATGGAATCAACGCGTTCCAGACCGCCTGGAACGCTGATGACGCGCCGGACGTAGTGCTCTCCGACGCCACGACCGGCATGCTCGCCGTGGGCGCGGGACTGTTCATCTCGGGGGCGATCGTGCTGGCCCTCAAGATCCATGTTGTGGTCCAGCTCGCCTCACTGGCCACCGCGATGATCCGGGCGATCGCCGCCGCGGGCCTGACCCTGGGCTCCTCTCTGCTGCAGATACCGGTCTTCAAGGAAATCACCGGACGGCTGATCGGCCTGCTGATTGCCCTGGCCGCCATCCCGCTCACGGACTGACACGGTGGTGAAAGGGGGAACGGGAGCATCCCGCGCGGTTAAGGGACTCTTCGGCAGACTTGGGGCGGGTTTCTTCCGGAGGTCGGGGAGCGTGCGGGGCGCGGCGGTCGCGCCTGGTCCCGCGTCGGTGGCGAACGATGTCCGTTGGAATTTTGCGCTGCCGGAAGGGGCGGGCAAGCACGCGCTGTCCAGTTTCCGCCGCACCCCCGGCCCGGCCTTCCTTGACGATTTCCGGCCCCGCTCCACATGGGCAGGGGTGTATGACCCCAAGTCGCGCCAGTTTCTCGCCTATCCGAGCGGCGACTCGACACTGCTGTCCGGCGCAATTCCTGAAAACCTGGTACCGCGCAACGGCCACCACGACGTCAATAACGCCTTCGGGCAAATCACGTTGAAGGACTACGATAACCCCGCTTTCACCATCAAAAACTGGGAAAACGATTCCTTGAGCGTGGACTTTAGTGCCCCATTCAACAGGCGCATGCCATGGATCGGGGGTGACGTGGTGCCCCAGCACATGCAAGAGCCGATCATGGATGCCCTGCGGCAAGCCACCAACCGACGAGTCTGGCCTGATCAGTGACAGTAACGTGATCAATGGGTTGCCCCTTCCGGAGACGCTTCTCACCGCCATGAGGGAAGGCCGGTGGACACCCGCCGGATTCCGCCATCGTGACGAAGGTGTTCGGCGAGCAGCCGGCAGAGCCTTCCGCTGACCGGCCAGCCGTACCCGAGGACCGCCAGTCCCCGCGCACGTGGGTGGGCGCGAACATGCGAGGTACGGCGGGCAGTACGACGATGCCGGGGCCGGGGCTGGCGAGGGCCGCCGCAAGGTCCGCGGCCAGCCGATCGGCCGAGGAGATCTGGGCCGGGATGTCGAAGGACGCGGCGAGGGCCACGAAGTCGGGCCTGGTCAGTTCGGTTCCGGTGGCGACGCCGAAGGCGTCGTTCATGTACTCGCGCAGGATCCCGTAGCCGCCGTCGTCGATGATCAGCCAGGTGACGTCGAGCCGGTGCTGGCGTGCGGTGGCCAGCTCGGCCAGCCGGGATCGCGCACCGCTCATCCCCAGGCGCCGGCGATCTGCCGGGTGGTGGCGTTGAGCCGGTTGAACAGGTTGGTGACGCCGATCATCAGCACGATCGCGGCCAACTGCTTCTCGTCGAAATGGGTGGCGGCCCTGTCCCAGACCTCGTCGCTCACCGCGTCGGCACGGTCGGCCAACC
>NZ_JAKNTW010000066.1 GCF_022213955.1 Dolomitihabitans soli
GGAGATCCGGGCCTGGATCGATCAGTGGAACGACAACCCGCGCCCGTTTGTGTGGCGAAAGACCGCCGAAGAGATCCTCGAATCACTCGCCCGATATTGCCGACGGATTTCTGACGCAGGACACTAGTGCGGTGTCCACAAACCTTCGCCGGGGTCCGAGCTGGTTCCTGACCTCGGCGATCACAGCACCTGAAGCCGGTGAACGTTTCTGGACACCGCACTAGCCTAGGGCCTGTACGGATTTCAGATCTTCAGACGGGTTGAAGGCTTCGGATCCACAAGATGGTTCCGCGTAGATGAAGACCGGCGAGGTAGCTGTCGGGAGTCTTGTCGAAACGGAAGGCCAGCCCGCGCCACTCTTTGATCCGATTGATACATCGTTCCACCGTGTTGCGCTGCTGGTAGAGATACGGATCATGGGTGATCGGGCGGCCGCCGCGGGAGCCGCGTTTCTTGCGGTTGGCCGCCTGGTCACTCTTCTCGGGGATGACGGCCTTGATGCCGTCGGCGCAGGTAGAGGCGGTTGCCGCGGGAAGAGTAGGCCTTGTCGGCGGCCACCGCGGCCGGGCGGGTGCGCGGGCGTCCGACGGGCAGCCGGATCTTGATGCGGGACAGGACGGCGCGAAACCGCGGGCTGTCTCCCGCTTGGCCCGGGGTGAGGACGAAGGACAGCGGACGGCATCGCCGGTCGGCGGACAGATGGACCTTGCTGGTCAGTCCACCCCGAGAGCGGCCCAATGCGGCTGCCGTCAGCCGTATTCTGCGCCGTCGTCGTAACCGCCGGCGTTCATCCCCGCCATGATCCCCATCGTCGCCGCACTTGCCGTTGTGGGGGTTTTGCCCCTTTGGCGCAGCCCCCTTTCCTGGTCGGCGGCCTTCTCCAGCGCTGTGACCAGCTCACCGTCCAGGGCCATTCCGGCGGCGTGGTGGTGGGCGCGGGCCGTGGTGGAGTCCACGCTGACCAGCTCAAGGTCGGCCTGCCCCCGAGCCGCGGCCTCAGCGATCACCGCCTGCATCAACTGCTCGAAGACACCGGCTGTGGCCCACAGCCGGAACCGGTCGTAGACGGTGGACCAGGGTCCGTACTCGGTGGGCAGATCCCGCCATGGACTGCCGGTACGAAACCGCCACATCACGGCGTTGAACTGCTGCCGCAAATCCGGGATCGGGCCTCGCTCTCCCAGCGGCAGGTGAGGATCGATCAGGGCCCATTCGTCATCGGTGAGGTCTCCGCGCGCCATGGCGATGGCTTACCAGGATCAGAAACCACAGCGCAGGCGAATCCCTCTGATCTCAACTCCGCACAGGCCCTAGAGAGGACCCTGGTGGGCGAGGGTGCGTCGGTGGAGATGTAGGAGCCGATCGGCTCGCTGAACACGATAAAACCGTTCGGGGCCGGCACATCATTCGGTTCGAGTTGGAAGTCGGGCAAGGACTCTCCCGCGGTGACGGCGAGCTGGGTCATCTCCGCCGAGACGAAGAACAACTCCGCCGCGCTCAGCCGCTGGTACTCACTCTCACACAGCCATCGCGCGTCCTACCCCGGGTCGAGCGCGGGTGGCACGATCGACCCCTTACCGGATGCCACCAGCGCGGCGGTGTTGGCGATCTCGTGAGGAGTACGCATCTGCCGGGCCATCGCCGCACGCAGCCGGGGCACACCGGCGGCGGAGGGCGGGTTCCACGGCGTCGACTCGACATCAGAGGGGAGCTGGGGCATCAATGCCTCCTGCGAACATCAGAGCCTTGGACGAGATCACACCCCTAGTCGCAGGATTCTTCGAGCAGACGTGCTGCCTGTGCGGTCCGCTGGTACAACACGTAGCGCCCGTCTCTGACCTTGGTGACGAGGCGTGCGCGGTGCAGTGCGCCGAGGTGGTAGGAGACGGTGCCCGGGGTGTATCCGATCCGGGTGGCGAGTTCTGCGGTCGACCGGGCGGTTTCGAGGT
>NZ_JAKNTW010000067.1 GCF_022213955.1 Dolomitihabitans soli
CCCGAACGGATTCGCCCCGAACAACCACTCACCCGCACCGATCATCCACTTCCCCAGCGGCGGATGCGCGACGTACTCGGGGCAGGGCGACGCGTCGGGCGGGGCGCATCGCACCCAGATGTCGGTGTCGCCGCCCAGCAGCTTCCGGTCCGCCACCGGGTCCTTGACGCTGCCGAGGGCGGTCCGCTCCACGCCGAACGTGATCAGCGCCAGGGCGTCCTTGATGTAGAACGTCTCGTCGAAGACGACCGCGTGCGGCCTCCCCAGCCCGGCGAACCGGAGGAACGTCCCGAAGGCCGCCACCAGCAGCGGTCCCAGCCAGCCCCACAGCCGGTCGCCCGGCATGCTCGGCAGCAACCGCCGCGGTGAAATGTCAGCAACAGACACGTCCGAACCCTATGTGGCTATTGATCGCCCGAGCACGCGATCAGGAAACGCGGTGGACGGCGTCGTCCGGGCTTGACGCCATCATCATTCACTCCCGCGCCGACGAGCACGCGATCAGGAAACGCGGTGGACGGCGTCGTAGAGATCGCGCTTGGGGATGCCCGCGGCCTTCGCGACCTCGACGATCGCCTGCTTGCGCGGGACGCCCTCGTCGGCCCGCCTGGCCACCTCGGCGGCGAGCGCGGCGAGGTCGGTCTCCTCGGCCACCCGGACGTGCCCGGCCACCACCACGGTGATCTCGCCCTTGACCCCGCCGGCCGCCCACTCCGCAAGCTCGCCCAGCCCGCCCCGCCGTACCTCCTCGTAGGTCTTGGTCAGCTCGCGGCACACCGCCGCGGGACGGTCGGGGCCGAACGCCTCGGCCATCGCGGACAGGCAGGCGGCGAGCCGGTGCGGGGCCTCGAAGAAGACCATCGTGCGCTCCTCCCCGGCGAGCGCGGCCAGGCGGCGGCCCCGCTCGCCCGGCTTGCGCGGCGGGAAGCCCTCGAAGCAGAACCGGTCGCTGGGCAGCCCCGACACGGCGAGCGCGGTGGTGACGGCCGAGGGGCCGGGCAGGACGGTGACCGTGACGCCGGCCTCGACGGCCAGCCGCGTGAGGCGGTAGCCCGGATCCGACACGCCCGGCATGCCGGCATCGGTGATCACCAGCACCGTGTCGCCCGCGAGGAGCGACTCCAGCAGTTCGGCGGCCCGCGCGGCCTCGTTGGCGTCGTAGTAGGACACGACCCTGCCGCGGATCGTCGCGCCCAGGTCACCGGTCAGCCGCCGCAGCCGCCGGGTGTCCTCTGCGGCGACCACGTCCGCCTCCTCCAGCGCGGCGCGCAACCGCGGCGAGACGTCGCCCGCCTGCCCGATCGGCGCGCCCGCCAGCACCAGCCTCCCTGAACCGTTCATCCCCTCATCCTCCCGCACCCTCCGGGCACGAAGCCCTGAACGGCATCAGAGTCCCAATTGGGATGTAGGTCGTGTTTCTTCGGATGACTACGTTGGGAGCACCGTACGATGTCTCGGGTGGCGGTGACCGACTTCTCTGACAAGGACTACCAACAGCCGGAACCCCAGGGGGACAGCGTGCGGCCGACTTCCGTGCGCGACCGGCTGGTGCCGCCCATGCCCGCGGGACTGCGCTGGGGCTGGCTGGGCCCGCTCCTGGTCACCTTCTTCGGAGCCTTCCTGCGCTTCGACCGTCTCGGGCAGCCGAACGCGATCGTCTTCGACGAGACGTACTACGCGAAGGACTCCCTGTCCCTGGTCAACTGGCTCGTCGAGCGGGTCGCGATCAAGGACGCCGACAAGCTGCTCATGCAGAACAACCCGAACATCTGGCAGCAGTGTGCGGGCACCGAGCTGGACAAGTGCGCGTCCTACGTCGTCCACCCGCCGCTGGGGAAGTGGATGATCGGTGCGGGTGAGTGGTTGTTCGGGGCGAATCCGTTCGGG
>NZ_JAKNTW010000068.1 GCF_022213955.1 Dolomitihabitans soli
CACCTGAACCGCCGGACCGAACTTGTTACCGCCCTCACCGTTCCAGACGAACAGCGTGCTGCCATCCCTGATCGCCGCCAGATCGCTCCTGCCATCCCCGTCGAAGTCACCCGAGATCGGCTTACCGAACGCCGACCACCCCGCCCCTACCTCCACCCGCGCACCGAACTCGTTACCGCCCTCGCCGTTCCAGACATACAACTTCCCATCCGCCGTCGCGAAGAGATCCCCCACACCATTACCGTCGAAATCAGCCCCATACGAGGAACCTGTCGCTCCCACGGGGGCGCTGTAGCCCTCGATCTCGACGTCGTCTCGGGAGTAAGAGTTTCTCTGGGTCCGATTTCCGCTGTTGCCCTCGATCGTGTAGACCGTGCTCGAGGTCGCCGAAGTCACGATGCCGACGTGACCGATAGAGCCGTCATCGCCCCAGTCGAAGGTGATGGCATCGCCGGGCTGGGGCGTGTAGCCACTGCCGCGGGTGTGCCAGGTGCCGTACTTCTGGCCGTAGTCCCTGAGCGAGTACGCCCAGCCGCTCAGGCCGCCGTCGCCCTCGGGGATGCTGGCATGGGTGACGCCGGACTTGGACCAGACGTACTTGACGAAGTCGGCACACCAGTCGCTGTCTCGCCACTGGACCCCGTCGGTGGACGGACAGCCGTCGGCGGGCTTCCAGCCGCGGAAGTAGCCGGTGTAGTAGTTGCAGCCACTCCCAGCGGGGGACTCGTGATTGCGCGAGGAGTTGTTGAGCTCGCTCGTCGCCATGGAGACGATGCTGGAGCGGGAGACCGCCGCCGACGCGGGAGTCGAGGAGATCGCGACCGTGCTCAGAGCGATGACGGTCACCGCGAGCACCGGACGTAAGAACCGGGTGACTCTCTTGGGAGGTGTCATGGCCGGAAGCCTCCGCCCGGCCTCTCCAAAATCCCTTCAAAATCGCTGAAACCGGCCTCTCGGCTCCCCGGAAGGATCCTCAGCAGGCGCGACACGGGAGATCAACAGCCGACAGGTAACCGCAGGTCAGCACCCCTCATCCGGGGGTTCTAGAGCTTGAGCAGCCGCACGTCCCCGCCGGGGCGAGGAGTTAGTCTATTCGCTGCTCGGGCCGGCGCTGACCCGGCCGACGCTCGCCGCTTCGGAAGCGCGGCGAGCTCACTCACCTGATCATTCTCACCGGCAGGCCCGGTCAAGGACATCGAATTCCCCCAGAACGGAAGACGCTCCACATGCGGGCGCGGGCGAAAATCCTGACTCCGCCGTGGGCACGGTATGCAGCGGGTATATCGGACCCCTGTCCACGGCACGAACGACTTGACGGCTGAGCCGGTAACTGGCGGAATAGGCGTCCGCGCCTTGGAAGGAAGCCCGTGCGTCTCGCTCGTCCTCTTGCCGCCACCATGCTCGTGGTCGCCGCCTTGTCCGTCCCGCAGCCTGCTCAGGCTGCACAGGCTGCGCCGTTCAAGCATCCTGGGGTCCTGGTCAGTCGCGCTCAGCTCGACTTCGTCAGAGCGAACCTGGACAAGGAGCCGTGGCGAGCCGCCTGGAGGAAACTGCAACGCCACTCCTACGCCTCGCTGTCCTACACGGCCAAGCCCCGCGCCGACGTGAACTGCGGCGGGAATTCCATTCCCGACAATGGCTGCTCGGACGAACGCGAGGACGCCATGGCGGCCTACACGCACGCCCTGCAGTGGTACCTCACCAAGGACGCCCGCTACGCGAAGAAGGCGATCCAGATCATGGACGCCTGGTCAGCCGTGATCACCAAACACACCGGGAGCAACGCGCCGCTGCAGACCGGCTGGGCGGGGGCCAA
>NZ_JAKNTW010000069.1 GCF_022213955.1 Dolomitihabitans soli
TAGCGCCCGTCTCTGACCTTGGTGACGAGGCGTGCGCGGTGCAGTGCGCCGAGGTGGTAGGAGACGGTGCCCGGGGTGTATCCGATCCGGGTGGCGAGTTCTGCGGTCGACCGGGCGGTTTCGAGGTCCGCCAGCAGGGCCGCTCGGGCGTTGCCGACCACGTGCGCGATCCCTCCGGACCTGCGGTCCCGGCTGGCTCCGACACGCTGGGCGGGGTAGTAGAGGACGAACTGCCCGGGGACATCGACCTGGATGATGACGTCGGGCCAGTTGAGCACGCCGGGGGCCAGGACCAGATCCCGGCCGGTGACATCGATTTCGCCATCCCACGACTTGGCGAGGGTAACCGCGTCGCCAGCCCAATCGATGTCGGGGTGGAGTGCTCCGAGCGCTCGGCCGACGCCATGGGTGGCGATGGCCGTCGCGCGATGGGCGATGTCCTGATCCATGATCGAGCACAGTTCGGGCCAGCCGTCGGAGAGAGTATCCCGCCAGAACCGGGCGAGACCGTTGGCGAGACGTCGCTGCATCCGCCCCGACTCCGCGATCCGGCGGGTCGTGGCCCGCAGTGGACTGCTCCAGTGGGTCCGGGCGTAGGTGAAGACCTGGGTTTCGAGGTCGTCCTGCGCCGTGGCCTCGATCTGCGCGATCTGCTCGTCGAGCAGATCACGACGCTGCGCATCCGTCCCTGGCTGCGGGGTGAGCAGGTCGGGCGTGTAGATGTCGCCGTTCTGCGGCAACAGGTCCGCCAGCAGGGCGACGTCCGGATGGGCAAGAGACCCGCGGGCGAGTGGTCCGGGATCTCCGAACACCGGGTGCCGTCCCGACGCGGCGGTGAGCTTCAGCCACGCCATGGACTCCGACGCCGGGGAGGGCGACAACCGTGTCCTGGACACCGTGTCGGCGTCTACACGCAGCATGAGCACCGCCCCGACGGTAGCAGTCGTCGCGGTGGATTTGAACTGGCTCCAATGCTTTGCGGCGCAAGGTCCACGCGGGGTTGAGTGGTGTCGCCGAACAACGGCGGCAACGTTCACTGCCCGATCTGAGGGGGTCGCCTCCGCACGACGGTGATACGTGGCTTGTGCACCCGTCACTCGAAGAACCTGGGAGTGGTTGTCATGACGAGGCTGAAGGACACAACGAAGGCGAAGAGCCGCACGAGGAAGGTCGGCGCGGTCGTGGCCGCGGTGGCGTCGGTTACCGGGATGGTCTTCACAGCGGCGCCCGCCACCGCCGCCGCCTACCCCACCAGCACCTTCTCGATCGAGGTTGGGGCGAGCTACTACAAAGGCACGGTCACCTGGTACAACCGATCGGTCGGCGTCACCGGAGCGTTCAAGGCAGTCGGGTGCCGGCGGGTGTACGCGGATACCCGGTTAGCCAGCACCGGGCGGCGGCTGGACTGGCAGAGTTCCAGCACCTGGTGCGACGAATCCGGGCCCGCGACCCTTGCCGTCAACGCGGACGTCGCCGGCGGGGCCACCAAGGTCAATGTCTGGATGACCACCGGAAACCCCTACGAGGGCCTCGAATACTTCTCCTGCTATCCCGACTTCAGCACTTGCTTCGGTCCCTATGTGGGACTGCCGGAATAACCGCGACGATCAGGCGGATATGGCTGACCGGGGGTGATGGACGGTTGCGGCACCGTCCGGCCTGAGCCCGTGACCGCGCAGGGGCGCCGAATCCGCCA
>NZ_JAKNTW010000071.1 GCF_022213955.1 Dolomitihabitans soli
ATGACCTCGCGCATGAGGCGGGCGGTCTCGCTGGGCGTCTTCCCCACCCGGACCCCGACCTTCTCCAACGCCTCCTTCTTCGCCTGCGCCGTACCAGCCGAACCCGACACGATCGCCCCCGCATGCCCCATCGTCTTACCCTCAGGCGCCGTGAACCCCGCCACATACGCCACCACCGGCTTCGACACGTTCCGCTCGATGAACGCCGCCGCCCGCTCCTCCGCATCCCCCCCGATCTCACCGATCATCACAACCGCATCCGTCCCCGGATCCGCCTCGAACGCCTCCAACGCATCGATATGCGTCGTCCCGATCACCGGATCCCCACCGATCCCCACCGCCGTGGAAAACCCGATATCCCGCAACTCATACATCAGCTGATACGTCAAAGTCCCCGACTTCGACACCAGCCCCACCCGACCCGCCGACGTGATATCCGCCGGAATGATCCCCGCATTCGACAACCCCGGCGACGCGATCCCCGGACAGTTCGGACCCACGATCCGCGTCCCGCCCCCCGCCGCCACCGCATACGCCCAGAACTCCGTCGTGTCATGCACCGGCACACCCTCGGTGATCACCACACACAACGGAATCCCCGCATCCACCGCCTCCTTCACCGCATCCTTCGTGAACGCCGGCGGCACGAACACCACCGACACATCCGCACCCGTCGCCGCCATCGCCTCCCCGACACCACCGAACACCGGCAGACCCTCGTGCACCGTCCCGGCCTTACGAGCATTCACCCCGCCCACCACCCGCGCCCCCGACGCGAGCATCCGACGCGTGTGCTTCGTCCCCTCCGACCCCGTCATCCCCTGAACGATGATCCGAGAATTCTCCGTCAGCCAGATCGCCATCTCATGCCCCCACGGAAGCAAGCTCAGCGGCACGCCTGGCCGCCTCGTCCATCGTGTCCACCAGCTCCACGCCCTTCAGCGCCGCACCCTCCAGGATCTCCCGGCCCAGCAGCGCGTTGTTCCCATCCAGCCGCACCACCAGCGGACGCGACACCGCCTCGCCACGCTCCTCCAGCAGCCGGAACGCCGCCACGATCCCGTTCGCCACCGCATCACACGCCGTGATCCCGCCGAACACGTTCACGAAGATCGACTTCACCGCCGGATCAGAGATGATGATCTCCAACCCCGCCGCCATCACCTCCGCCGACGCCCCGCCCCCGATATCCAGGAAATTCGCCGGCCGCGGACCACCCGCGAACCCCTCCCCCGCGTACGCCACCACATCCAGCGTCGACATCACCAGCCCCGCACCGTTACCGATGATCCCCACATCACCATCGAGCTTGACGTAGTTGAGACCCTTCTCCTTCGCCCGCGCCTCCAGCGGATCCTCCGCACCCTTGTCCTCGAACGCCACATGCTCCTTCTGCCGGAACAACGCGTTGTCATCGAGCGTGACCTTGCCGTC
>NZ_JAKNTW010000006.1 GCF_022213955.1 Dolomitihabitans soli
GACCTTCTGCGACAGACGCTCGAACTTGGCGTTGTTGTCGAGTCCAGTCGGGGCCGCGTTGTACACGGACTCGGTGACCTCGGCGCTCGTCAGCTTGATGCCGTTGAAGCCATCAGCCGAGAGGTACTTGTCCAGGTTCTGCTGGGCGTCGGCCGGCTTGGCGACCGTCTCGACCTTCGGGTCCGCGGACTTGCGCTGGTACGGGCCGTTCTCGCCGTACTTCTTGACGCCCTCCTCGTACTCCTCCTTGGAGATCTCCTTGTCCTTGGTGTACTTCTCGCCCTTCCAGGCTTCGTACTCGGACTTGAGGACCTGCTTGGTGGAGTCGAGGGAGAAGCCGTTGTACACGGTCACGAACGCGTAGTCGCGGTCGAAGTCCTCGAAGTTGCTGAAGTCGTAGTGGGTGTAAGCAGTCTTACCCACGTAGACGCCGCGAGGAGCCTTGCCCTCGTGGTAGCCCGGGACGAACACCCAGTTCTGCATGACGTCACCGTTGGTGGCGGTGTCGTAGACGCAGTGGCCGGCAGTCGCGACCAGGTTCTTGTACTTGGCGTCGATCGAGGTTCCGGTGCAGAACCCGAGGTCGCCCTTGCTGGTCTGGAAGAACACCTTGCCAACCTGCAGCGGCAGGTTGATGTTCTTGACCACGCCGGGGGTGACCTTCTTGGCGCCGGTGGGGAGAACCAGGCCGGGCTTGCCGTCGGGGCTGTAACCGCCGCCGGACTCCAGCTTCGCGCCGACGGCGCTGACCGCGGTCTCGTAGCTCTTGGCAGCCTTGAGGGCCTTGCCGTTGGAGTCGAGCCAGAAGCTGGCGACCTTGGCGGCCGCAGCCGGTGCGGTGGCCAACGCGTCGCTGGCCAGCTTGGGGGCCGCCTGAGCGGTACCGGCCAGTCCAGCAGCCAGCAGGCCGGTGGCGATGATCGCGCCACTGGCGGGGAGGAGGATGCGCTTCAAGGTGACTCCTTGCGCCGTCGTGAGACGCACTTGCGTCTCATGCGTCAGTAAAGGGATAGCCAGGACAATACATGGTTGATCATGGAGATTTGGTGGAAAGGGTCAGCACTTGTTGGCGTGCGACCCGTTAAGGGGTTTTCGCCCGCACGGAGTGGGCAGGGGCCCAGCCCTCCTGTGGGGGCTGTTTCCGCAGATCAACATAAGAATGGTGTAAGTGGTGTCAATGTGAACCAAGGGGTGGAGCCGGCAGGCTTGTGTGACGCAAATCACACTTTGAAGTGGCACCGATTCGGCGCTCATCGCGTCTAACGCGACCACCTCACCGGCGGGCCCCACCTCGGGAGTCCGGACAAACAGGATTGAACCGGTCATGACTTGTGAGTCGCGGAACGCCTCCAGGCGCGAGCGGGTAGGCGTTCCGGGGTCTGCGGGTGACGCGCGCGCTCCGCAAAAGAGGCAAGCGGGGTTCTGCCGGAGCCGGGGCCCGCAAGGTGTTCAGAGCGGCTCATGCGCCCCGTGTTGGGGCGTAACCGGGGGCTGACCGGAGCCCAGCGAGTGGACCTACGGCGATGCGTGTGCCCCGCGAAGTGGCACAGGGCCCGACGGAAGCCGAGCCCTGCGATCGGACCCACGGCGATGCGTGTGCCCGCGAAGTGGCACAGGGCCCGGCTGTGACCGGAGCGGCGGGCTCGCTCGTGCACCCGGTGAGCGGCGAGTGCTTCGACATCCCGGAGGCGGACGCGGAACCCTTATGGCAATGCGTGCGCCACCCCTGAACGGGTGCAGGGCCCGGCGGAAGCCGAGCCCTGCGATCAGGCTCACGGCGATGCGTGTGCCCCCTGAAACAGGCGCAGGGCCCGGCCGAAGCCGAGCCCTGCGATGGAACTGGTGTGAGTTCGAGGGTTGGACCCTCTCGCTCGAACGACGATCCTCGGGATCTAGCGGAGGACGATGCCGTCCTTGGACACGATCGAACCGGACCACTTGTTCGCGGCGGAGTTGTAGACCGTGGCGGTCTCGCCGTCGAAGTAGGCGGTCGAGATCGCGTCAACGCGACCGTTCTGGTCCTGGTCGCCGAAGAGGCTGGTGACACCGTTGACGAAGCCGATGCGCTTGGCGTTGCTGTACTTGATGAGCCACGCCCCACCGTCAGACCCAGCGGTCATGGCGCACTTGATCGCGATGTGCTCCTCGACCTTGTACGCGGCGGCGGTGTAGATCTTGCCGCTGGGCTTCTTGTTGTAGCAGTACTTCATGGTGACACCGGTGAACGGCTTGTTGCCGTCCGCGTGGGGCGCCGCCGGGAAGCCGAACACGAAGACCGGCTGGCCGCTCTTCTGGTTCCACGCGAAGCCCTGGCCGCCGACCTGGGAGCCCAGGGAACCGCGGTCGACTGCCGAGACGATGAAGTAGTACTGGACGAAGTAGATCTCCTTGACGGAGGTCTTGACCCACTTCTTCACGAAGAACTGCTGCTTGAACCAAGCGGTCCCAGCGGCGTTCGTGGTCAGCGAGCCCAGGAACTTGCCGTCGCCCTTGGCAGTCTGGAGAGCCTTGTACTCGTCCTGGCTGATCGCGACCTTCTGCGACAGACGCTCGAACTTGGCGTTGTTGTCGAGTCCAGTCGGGGCCGCGTTGTACACGGACTCGGTGACCTCGGCGCTCGTCAGCTTGATGCCGTTGAAGCCATCAGCCGAGAGGTACTTGTCCAGGTTCTGCTGGGCGTCGGCCGGCTTGGCGACCGTCTCGACCTTCGGGTCCGCGGACTTGCGCTGGTACGGGCCGTTCTCGCCGTACTTCTTGACGCCCTCCTCGTACTCTTCCTTGGAGATCTCCTTGTCCTTGGTGTACTTCTCGCCCTTCCAGGCTTCGTACTCGGACTTGAGGACCTGCTTGGAGGAGTCGAGGGAGAAGCCGTTGTACACGGTCACGAACGCGTAGTCGCGGTCGAAGTCCTCGAAGTTGTCGAAGTCGTAGTGGGTGTAAGCGGTCTTACCCACGTAGACGCCGCGAGGAGCCTTGCCCTCGTGGTAGCCCGGGACGAACACCCAGTTCCGCATGACATCGCCGTTGCTCGCCACGTCGTAGACGCAGTGGCCGGCGGTCGCGACCAGGTTCTTGTACTTGGCGTCGATCGAGGTGCCGGTGCAGAACCCGAGGTCGCCCTTGCTGGTCTGGAAGAACACCTTGCCGACGGTCAGCGGCAGGTTGATGTTCTTGACCACGCCGGGGGTGACCTTCTTGGCGCCGGTGGGGAGAACCAGGCCGGGCTTGCCGTCGGGGCTATAACCGCCGCCGGACACCAGCTTGGTCTTGGTGACGTTGGAGTCCCACTGGTACTCCTTGGCCTTCTTCATGGCCGCGCCGTTGGCCGCGTACCAGAAGTTCGCCACCGAGGCGGCGTCGGCGGGCTTGGCCGCCAGCGGGTCGGTCGCCTGGGTCGGCGCTGCCTGGGCGGCACCGGCCAGACCGGCGGCCAGCAGGCCGGTGGCGATGATCGCGCCAGTGGCGGGGAGGAGGATGCGCTTCAAGGTGACTCCTTGCGCTGTCGTGAGACGCACTTGCGTCTCATGCGTCAGTAAAGGGACAGCCAGGAACATACAGCGCCGATCTTGAGTGCAGATAGCTGCTTTGATACGAAAAACGGGGCCTGAGAGTGCGTGACCTTTTCGTGATATTTGGGCGCTGAGTGTGAGTGGGGCCTGGACTCCTCGAGTGGCAACTGTTTCCGCAGGCCACTGTGAGGATGGTGTCAGTGGGGCCAATGTGGCCCGACGGCTATGATCGCGCAGAGTGACCATTCTGGTGTGACTCAGATCACATCAAGCAGATGGCACCGATTCGGTGCCCAGCACGTCTAAGCCGACCCAAACGGCGGGGCCCCGGCGAATCCGCCGGGGCCCGCGTCACACGCAAGTGGGGACAAACACCATCTAACCGGTCACGCCGCCTTCAGGCTCTGGGCGTAGTTGTAGATGATCTGGGTGGACGCGTTGAAGTACGGCGAGGAGATCTCGTCGTTCTTCCCGTCGGCCTTCCGGTTCCAGCTGAGGCTGTTGATCCCATTGAGCAGGCCGGTGCCGGTGGCGGGGTTGTAGACGATCAGCCACGGACCGCCGCTGGCGCCGGCGGTGAACGTGCAGCCCTTGATGGCGATGCCGCGGTCGAGGAGGTAGGTGGGCGATCCCACCTTCCGGGTCTGGCCCGCGCACGACTTCAGCGAGTGACCGTTGTAGGGGCGGCTGCCGTCAGGCTGGGGTCCCGCCGGATAGCCGAAGGCGGTGGCCGCCACCGAAGCCCCCCGGCCGGCCGTGATGCCCTGGCCACCCACCTGGTCCTGGAGCAGGCCGACATCCACCTTGCGGTAGGTGCTCTGCCCCTTCGCGTCCTTGGTCGCCTCCCACTTGAACCCGCGGTGCACCGTGATGAAGGCGTAGTCGTAGTCGTAGTCGCCCTTGGCGTAATCGGTGTGCATGGTCAGCGTGTGGCCGACGTAGATGCCCTCGGGCTGCGACCCCTCGCGATAGGCCGGGACGAACACCCAGTAGTCGACGGCCTTGTTCTGGCGCAGGTCGAAGGCGCAGTGCCCGGCCGTCGCGACCAGGCTGCGGCTCTGCGCCCGCACGGCCGTGGCCGAGCACCAGTACTCCTTCTGCCCGGTTCGGAAGTACACCTTCCCGACGGTGGCGGGGCTGGTGGAGGTCGCCGGCTTCTTGGTGGGCAGCGCCGGTTGAACGGTCCAGAGGGCGGCGGAGAGGGGGTTCGTCACCGCGGTCACCGCGGTCGCGGCGGTGTTCCCGGCCGATCGGGCGGCGGCTGCCGAGGAGGCGGCTTCGGCCTTCGGGTCGGCGGTCTTCGGAGTGGAGTCGTCGGCCTTCTTCAGGCGGTCGGGCTTCCAGAACTCCTCGACCGCGGTCACGTGGGCCTTGCTCTGCGCGAGAGGAAAGGACAGGACCGCGGATGGGACGCGAGCGGAGGGAGCCAGGGCGTACGCGGCTCCCGCGGATGCGGGCACGACGATCGCACCCACGACCAAGAGGCCGGCGAGTGCAGCCGTGAGCCGCCTTGCGCGGGGAGACATGTGGACCTGGCCTTTCCGCTGTCGTGGGGGGAACGAAAGCTGTGTTCGAGCGATTTTCCCAGATCAATTAGCTTTTCGGTATCGCGCTTGGTCGATCTGGCTCTGGTCCGTTACCTGATCAAGCGTGCCTTCGCTGGTATAAGGACTACGTCAACGGGGTTTCCGTCGTACGAGCACGTCGTGAAATCCGTTGGCAAAGAGAACGAAGGGGCCCGGTCGGAACCGAGCCCCTTCGCGTTCAACCGATCAGTCCTCAGCCACCGAACTTGCCGGTCCAGAGGTTGGCGGCGTACTTGTAGATGCCCGCGGTCTCACCGTCGAAGTACGGCGAGGAGACGCGGTCGTAACGCTTGTTACCGTCGGTGTCGAGAGCCAGGCTCACCACGCCGTTCAGGTAGCCGGTGCGCTTGCTGCTCTTGTACTGCAGCAGGAACGGGCCGCCGCTGGAGCCGGGGGTGAAGGCGCACTTGATGGCGACCTGCTCCTCGACCTTGTACTTCGGCACGGCCGGACCCGCGTAGGTCTTGTTGTAGCACCACTTCATGGTCTCGCCGCTGTACGGCTTGTTGCCGTCGGGGTGCGCCGCGGTCGGGTAGCCGAACGCGAAGACCTTCTTGCCGAGCTTCTGGTTCCAGGCGAAGCCCTGACCGCCGACGTTGTCGCCCAGGCGGCCGGCGCTGGCGAAGGTCTTGATGAAGTAGCGAGACTGGTAGTACTCCTCCTTCACCGTGGTCTTGACCCACTTCTTGATGAAGAAGTTGGTCTTGTACCAGGCGGTCTCGTTGCCGTTGGTGTCCTTGTCGGCCTCGAGCTTGCCGAGGAACTTGCCGTCACCCTTGTCCTTGAGGAGCTGCTGGTACTCCTGCTGGGTGATCGGCTGCTTCTTCGACTTGCGCTCGAACTTGGCGTTGTTGTCCAGGCCACTGGGGGCGGCCTTGTAGACCGCCTCGGTGACCTCTTCGGCCGCCAGCTTGATGCCGTTGCGGCCTTCCTTGATGTACTCCTCAAGGTGCTGCTGGGCGTCGGCCGGCTTGGCGACGGTCTCGACCTTGGGGTCGGTCAGCTTCTTCCAGAACGGGCCGTTGAGGCCGTACTTGTCGATGCCCTTGGCGTACTCGTCGGCCGTGATCTTACGGTCGACGGTGTACTTGAAGCCCTTGTGCTTGTCGTACTCGGACTTGACGACTTCCTTCTCGCCGGTCTGCTTGATGCCGTCGTAGACGTTGACGAAGGCGTAGTCCCTGTCGTAGTCCTCGTAGACGTCGAAGTCGTAGTGCGTGTGCATCTTGGCGCCGACGTAGATGCCCCGGGCAGCCTTGCCCTGGTGGTAACCGGGGATGAACACGAAGTTCTGGACCGGCTTGTTCTTGTCGGTGTCGTAGACGCAGTGGCCCGCGGTGGCGACGAGGTTCTTGTACTTGGACTCGACGACGGAGCCGGAGCAGTAGTACGGCTTGCCGTCCACCTCGAAGAAGACCCGGCCGACCGTGAGGGGCAGGTTGACGTTCTTCGACTTGCCGGCGCTGCCCTTGCCCTGGCCGGTGGGGGGAACGAGGCCCGCCTTGCCGTCGGCCGAGGCCTTCTTGGAGGTCGAGAGCTTGCCGGAAACGCCGGCGTCCTCGGTGTAGTGCTTCGCCGCCTTGAGGCGGGTCGCCGTCCAGTTGCCGGCGATGGACTTCGCGTCGCCCGATGTGGACATCGTGTGGGTCTTGCGGTCAGGTGCCGCCTCAGCAGAGGTGGCGAGCGACGCGCCCACCACGGTCGAGGCGATGAGAGCGCCTCCCAGCGGGAGGACCAGGCGCTTGGCTCGGGTGTTCAATCTAGCTCCTTCTCGATCGTCGTACGGAGGGGCATCAGGGGGTGCTGCGCCGCGCTGCCGTACGAGCGTTGGTCACGGCTTGTCTAAGGACGTTCCATGGCCGCGTAAAGAGACAAGAAGAGACCGTAGCCACCTGATCATGGTCTAAGCAGCCGAAAACCGGACAAATGGCCGGACCGTTACCGTGTTGTTATCAAAGCCATGGAACCGAACTGGGAACGGCTGCGTCTGATATTGCTGCGCTTTGGGGTGGCGTTCCCCCTGTGACCTGGAGTGATGGGTGAGACTGCGTGGTCGACGCGAGGCGCAGAGTCTCCGTGAAGAAGTTCGCCGACGAGGGAACCGGATCGAGCGAGTCGCAGCCCGTTGCCGCATAGTTGCGGGCCGCGATCGGGAGGCGCGCGTCTCAGCCACTACAAGAGGTCTCGGCCAAGGTCATATAACAAGGTCATATAAGAGGACGAGAGGGCTCGGTCGGAACCGAGCCCTCTCGCACGTCACCTGATCAACACTCAGCCGGCGAACTTACCGGTCCAGAGGTTGGAGGCGTACTTGTAGATCCCAGCGGTCTCGCCGTCGAAGTACGGCGAGGAGACGCGGTCATACCTCTGGTTGCCATCGGTGTCGAGAGCCAGGCTCACCACACCGTTGAGGTAGCCGACGCGCTTGCTGTTGCTGTACTGCAGCAGAAGCGGGCCGCCGCTGGAGCCGGGGGTGAAGGCGCACTTGATGGCGACTCCTTCCTCGACCTTGTACTTCGGCACGGCCGGACCCGCGTAGGTCTTGCCGTAGCAGTGCTTCATGGTCTCGCCGGTGTAGGCCTTGTTACCGTCGAGGTGCGGACCGGTCGGGTAGCCGAACGCGAAGACGTTCTTGCCGAGCTTCTGGTTCCACGCGAAGCCCTGGGCGCCGACGTTGTCGCTCAGGCGACCGGCGTCGACCCAGCCCTTGTCCGTCTGCTTGATGCCGTTGTAGACGTTGACGAAGGAGTAGTCCCTGTCATAGTCCTCGAAGACATCGAAGTCGTAGTGCGTGTGCATCTTGGCGCCGACGTAGATCCCCCACGGCGCCTTGGTCTCGTAGTAGCCGGGGATGAAGACGAAGTTGTCTACCGGCTTGTTCTTGTCGGTGTCGTAGACGCAGTGACCCGCGGTGGCGACGAGGTTCTTGAACTTGGACTCGATGGCGGAGCCGGAGCAGTAGTACGGCTGGCCGTCCACCTCGAAGAAGACGCGGCCGACCGTGGTCGGCAGGTTCACGTTCTTCGCCCTGCCCGCGGAGCGGTTGACGTCGGTCGGGGCGACGAGCCCTGACTTGCCATCCGCTGCGGCCTTCTTGGAGGTCTTGAACTTGCCTGACGCTCCAGCGTCTTCTGTGTAGTGCTTGGCGGCCTTGAGCTTGCTGGCCGTCCAGTTGCCCGCGACGGCTTTCGCACTCTTGGTCGAGGACAGCGAGTGCGTCTTCCGCTCAGGTGCCGCCTCTGCCGAAGTGGCGAGCGACGCGCCCACCACTGTCGAGGCGATCACGACGCCTCCGAGCGGGAGGACCAGGCGCTTGGCTCGGGTGTTCAATCTTGCTCCTTCATGATCGTCGTGCGGCGTGGACGCCTTGCGCCGCGCAGCCGTACGAGCCTTGGTCAAGACTTGTCAAAGGACAGTCCATGGCCGCGTAAAGAGACAAGAAGAGACCGTAGCCACCTGATCATGGTCCAAGCAGCCCGAAACTGGGCAAACAGCCGGACCGTTATCGCTTCGTTACTGAGCGGCAGGAACCGATTTGGTGATCATCGCGTCCCAATTAGCCAAATCTTGAAGTGTCGTTTCGCAGGTGAACTGGAGTGATGGGAGAGGCTGAGCGCGCAATCGATGTCAACCACAATCGGGGGATTGATGCGTCGCTTCGCGCGCCTGGCCGCACTCGGCCCGGCCCTACTCATCGGTGCCACCCTGGCCACCGCCACGCCCGCCGCCGCAGCCACGGAGGGCGTCACCACGCCGCCGCCTGGTGACGTTTTCTCGTGGTGGCCCTGGCAGCCCGAATACAGCCCACGCCGTACGCTCACGCTCACCATCAGCGAGAGCTGGCAGTCGTATGACCAGCCCGATCGGCGCGTGCAGCTGGTCTGCTCGCCCAGGCACTCCGGGCACCCGAACGCCTGGTCGGCGTGCATCCAGCTCGCCCGCGCGAACGGCAACCCGGCCTACCTCCGCCCGACCTGGGGACTCGCCTGCACCAGGGAGTACAACCCGGTGACGGTCACCGCGAACGGCGTCTGGGACGGCAACTACATCCGTTACCAGCGCACCTTCGCCAACTCCTGCACACTCAACGCCACGACGGGCTCTGTCTACAGGTTCTGACAGATGTCGAATCATGAGTCCGGGTCGTTATTTTCGACCCGGACTCTAATCTGTAGGGATGAGCCGCCCCAGCCTGGCGCGCAGGGTCGCTGATGCGGCCGAAATCGCGCTCGCCAACCGAAAATATGTCACTTTCGTTGACGTGCTCACCGGTCTCCGCTGGTTGAAATCTCGCCATTTGGACATGTGGCGTCAAGGCCGGGTGTCACACCTCGAAGAGCTGGCGGCGGTCGACGCAGACCGGCTCGCCTCGGCGGTCGACCTGCTCCGGCGATGGGCCGAGGAGAAAGGGCTCACCCCGGTCGAAACCCCCTATCCGGGTGGCACGCGCGACCGCCGGGAGCTCCGCTTCACCGCCACCGCCGACGATCACGTCGAACGCGCCTGCCGTACCCACTGGGTCACTCCCGGCGCCAAGCCGAGGCCGGCCAAGGTGCCCGACCTCGTCGTCGTCGCCCCCCTCGACGACTGGACCTGCGCCACCTGCCAGGGCACCGGCCCCTACCTGATCATGGAAGACGACGCCCCACACTGCCTGAGCTGCGCGGACATGGACCACTTGGTCTTCCTGCCGGCTGGGAACGCCGCGATGAGCCGCCGGGCCAAGAAGGAGAGCGGCCTGTCGGCCGTCGTCGTCCAGTTCAACCGCCGCCGGAAGGTCTACCAACGCCAGGGCGTGCTCATCGAAGAGGCGGCGCTGGCGCAGGCCGAGGAACAGTGCCTCGCGGACGAAGAGGTACGGCAGCGCCGCCGCGACCGTGACCGGGAACGCCGGGCCGACCAGGACGTGGAGTTCCAGGCCCGGATGGCCGCCGAGATCCTGCGCCTGTTCCCCGGCATCGACGCCGCCCGCGCCGACTCGATCGCCGCCCACGCCGCGGTGCGAGGCAGCGGCCGCGTCGGCCGTACGGCTGCCGCCCGCGCGCTCGACGAGAACGCGATCACCCTCGCCGTGATCGCCTCCATCCGCCACCTCGACACCGACTACGACCGGCTCCTGATGTCAGGCGTCCCCCGGATGACGGCCCGCGACCAGATCCGCCCTACGATCGACCGGATACTGGAGCGATTCCGTCACCTCATCTAAGGTCCCGCGGGTCGCCTAGTTCACTAGGTGCGTTGTCGCCTAGTAGGCTAGATTTCGTGGGTGACGCTGCGTACGTATCCCGAGATACGAGACAGGATCTATGAGTTGGCACGTCGGAAGGGTGTTCGTCCAGACTGGGTGGAAGACCATCCGACGGGCCGCACGCTTCTTCTTCTCGATTCGGAGCAGAAGGTCCTTGCCCGCGCGACTGTGCCCACGCGAGCATTGACCCCATCTCGACTGGCGCGGCTGAGCCAGGATCTGGAAGGCGTCTTCGGAAAGGATTGGCTGCAGTGAGCATCACGGTACGGGTCAAGGTGATCCGGGAAGATGGCTACTGGATCGGCCTCCCGGTGGACGTTCCCGGCAGCTTCGCGGGCAAGACCCTCGACGAGATGATGGACGAGGCACGTGCCGCCTTGCCACTGCTCGCCGACTGCGAGTCTGACGAACTGACGGTCGAGTATGTCTATGACATCGGAACTGAGGCGGCTCGCGCCCTAGACCGCTTCACAGAGCTGGCGGGGAGGGTCAAGGATGTCACCGCCGCCTATGACGATGCGGCGAAGTCAGCCGCCCGTGCCCTCACGGCCGAGGGAATCACGGAGCGCGACGGAGCCAGGCTGATGGGGCTGTCGAAGCAGCGAGTCCATCAGTTGAAGCATGCCCAGTAACCAGATGTCTCGGTGCCGTTTCTGCGCGCAGGAGTGTAAGTGATCGGCAATCTGCAGTGTGTGGTGCTCGACTGTCCCGATGCGCTTGCGCTCGCCCGGTTCTACCAGGTGCTGGTGGGCGGTGAGGTCAACAGGCCCGACCGCCGGTGGAGCCTCGACGAGCAGTGGGCGACCCTCCACACCGACACCGGCCTGGTCCTCGCCTTTCAGGGAGTCGACGACTATCACCCGCCCCAGTGGCCGGACCCCACCCGGCCACAGCAGTTTCACCTCGACATCGACGTAGCCGATCTCGATGAGGCTTACCGGCAGGTCGTCGCCCTCGGGGCGACCCTTCTCGACGACGCCCAGTCATGGCGGATCTACGCCGATCCCGCAGGTCACCCCTTCTGCCTGGTTCCGGAGAGCCCGGCGAACTGACCGGCCTGGTGACGCCGGCCTGGTTTGTCGGCTTGGGTTGCCGGCCTGGTTTGCCGGTCGCCTCATGGGAGGAATTCGCCTAGCCCTCTATGGATGAGGGCGAGGTGAGGTAGAGCTCTCTGCTTCGTCAGGACGGCATCGCCCTGACGAAGCACCAGACCTCAGCCGAACTCGCCGGCCTTGGCACCGCTCAGGAAGGCGTCCCATTCGGGCGGGGTGAAGAACAGCTTGGGGCCGTCGGGGTCCTTCGAATCACGCACCGCGATCAGCCCGGCATGGCCCGGCTCGCCGTTGATCCGGGCGACCTCGACGCAGTTGCCGCCGTTACTTCCAGAGAAACTCGACTTGAACCACGTCGCATTACTCAGGTCCATCTTTCCTCTGCCGTCCTCTTGATCAGATCCACGGACATGGCGAGCGGCAAGGCTTCGGTGCGAATGGCCTCGAAGCACTCCACTGCCGCTGCTACATCCTCCGGATCGCTCGTGGTGATACCTCGGATGGCCGTCTCCGCATACAGTATGTCGCTTCCTCCGTCGAACGTGGCGATTGCGAATCCCCCGAGTAGCCCCGAATGCATCCCGTGCGGAACGATCTGAACACTGAGCCGCGGGTTGATCGCCGAGATCAAGTGCTCTAGTTGTGCACGCATCACCGCAGGTCCGCCGATCGGACGATGGAGAACTGCCTCGTCGATCACGCACCGAAGAATTGGTGGGGCAGGATCATCGCGGGTGAGTATGGTCTGACGATCCAGACGGACTGCTAGAGCTGTTTCGTCACCCATTAGTAGGACACGGGCATACGCCTCGGTTTGCAGTAGCCCAGGAATCACAAGCGCTTCGTGGGTTCGAAGCGTGGTGGCAGCCTGTTCCTTGTCTCTCCACCTGCCGAACCACGACGGGATGTGCTGACCGCGTCGCCAGTCGAGCAGTCGATGGAGGCACCCCCCAGTCCCCAGGGCCTCGTCGCAGCTCTGGGCGAACTCGGGACTGGCCGGGAGTTGCCCTGTCTCCACCCCGCTGATCAGCGACTCGCTGAAGTGGATCTTCTGGCTGAGCTGGGCCTGCGTGAGGCTCGCCGCCTGGCGGTAGTGACGCAGTTCCCTGCCCCAGATCGCCTGAGGCGCATAAAGGTCGGCCACTATGCCCTTCCTGTCGGAGTTCAACGAAATCCGGACGGCCTTCAAGGGCTCACCCTGGTAGCCGATTCCTTACAGAGAGTAGTTCGCGGCGAGAGGATGAGCACAGGAAACCGGAAAGGAGCAGAGCGCATGGAAAAGGCTCTCAAAACCAGGATGGTGTTCGCCGGCCACCCTTACACGCGGGAACCCACATCATGCGTCCTGGGCGAAAAGCGGATCCCCCGCGAGACCGCCGCCGTCGCCTCCCTCCGCCGTTTCGTCCACGACATCGCCGCAGACTGGAAAGCCGCCGAAGACATCCCCGAAACCGCCGCCCTCCTGGTCTCAGAACTCGCCACGAACGCCCTCACCCACGGCTCCTCCGACGCCCCCACCACCAGCACCATCCACGTCACCGTCACCCGTGAACGCTCCACCCTGAGAGTCGCCGTCCACGACTCCTCCACCGCCATCCCCCGAATCCGCCGCCTCAACTACCTCGCCCAATCCGGCCGCGGCCTCACCATCGTCCAAACCCTCGCCGACAACTGGGGCTGGACTTTCACCCCCTCCGGCAAAACCGTCTGGTTCACCCTCCTCGCCTGGACCTTAAAGGACAAGTGCATCTCTCGATCGACAGCCGATTCCCTGACAGTTCGGCTACTCGGAGAGACGGGCTCGACCGAAGTTGATAATTCTGGACGGAGTCAGATCGATCGCTCGGATTAGCTGCAAACATCACTGCCGACAACTCTGCCCGCGTCGGGCTACGCCAGCTCAATGCATTTTCAGCATTTCTGCAATAGGCAGATTAGAAGCCCTCACGACCACCATGAATAAGCGAATTTCGAATAAGGTCACGCTGGTATAGGATCACTGAAGTACACCTCCTATTATTACGCTCAGCATCGACACTGAGATCGGCGACTTCCTCTCTATCCATCGATCCTTCATAGCAGTAAGAAAGAACGTTGTACACCCCTTCTGCATGCAGGCCATCGGAAGCTTCGCAGCATTCCATTACAGCCGAAAGAAGATGGGCAGTACCAGGCTCTTCAGTCCCCTCGTATACGTCATCGAAGTCCTCAACTAGTTCCGGTTGCTCCGAAATGCCCCCCCTCTCTTCAGCTACAGCCTGGCGGCAAACCGTTAATGCCCTCTCCAAGAAAGCTAGCGTCGCACCATCCTGGATTGGCGGAGACATCGTTTCCAATGTCCACTCAATTGCAGCCACTGCCAGCGCCAGTCGTTCAGCCGGATTGAGAGTGGCTAGCATCTCTCGCTCAGAAGCCATTTCATGGTCCCAGAGCAGCATCAGCACCCTCCAACTAAATCAACACCGGGATACTCGCCAATCCGTCCAGCACAGTTTTGCCGACTGGGTCCACACGGCGGACGAGAGGTCGCCATTCTACCCTGATCCGACAGACGCCCCTGGTCCACGGCATTTAGCATTACTTGCTCCGCGTCAGTCTGGCCGTTCGCTCCTTGGGTGGCGAGCTGTGAGCTCACGCCGGGCTGGCTGATCCCGGTGGTGAACTTCATGCCCTTGTGATAATTCGCTGCCCCCGTAGTGGCATCACGTGCTGAGACTTCCCACTGATATGTCTTTCCCCATTCCATGAATCCAGCGGGAACCGGCCAGAACGGGTCGGTATAGTGTCGCCAAGTCGACCTCGCGCACGTAGCGCCAGGCGATGGTGGGCCTGGCGAAGCAGTTGGCCGGGTGGTGTAGGTGCTCCTGATCTGGATGGATCGCTTGCGATGCAACCTGGCTAGGCTCGCTGGGTGGCACGAGGGGTGAGGGAAGCGCGGGCGGTGGCGGCGCGGTGGGTTGTTGGGCAGGCCGCTGGGGCTCCTGGTTTTGCGGGCGCGTATTTCAGTGGGTCGTCGATTTGGTTGCCTGATGATGCCGAGTTGCCCGTTGGGTCCGACGTCGATGTGATGGTCGTGACCGACGGTGTGGAGGCGCCGCCGAAGTTGGGGAAGTTCCGTCACGAAGGTGTGCTCATTGAGGTCACCTATTTGTCCTGGGAACAGATCCGCTCGGCTGACCACATCCTGGCGTCCTATCATCTGGCCGGCAGTTTCCGGACGGACACCGTCATCGCCGACCCGACCGGCAGGTTGACCGAGCTGCAGAAGGCGACGGCCAGGGATTACGCGAAACTCCCGTGGGTTCGCCGCCGATGCCTGGACGCGGAGCGGCGGATTGTCGCCGGGATCGGCTCGCTCGACGCGTCGGCTGCGCCGTACGAGCAGGTGACGGGGTGGTTGTTTCCGGCGGGGGTGACCACGCACGTGTTGTTGAGCGCGGGGTTGCGTAATCCGACCGTGCGGCTGCGTTATCTGGCGGTTCGGGAGCTTCTCGTTGAGTACGGCATGCCGGAGGTTCAGGAGGAGTTGCTGGGGCTGCTCGGTTGCGCAGACCTCACCCGGGCGGAGGTCGAGCGGTGGTTGGGGGCGATGACGGAGGTGTTCGATGCCACGGTTCCCCTGGTCAGGACGCCGTTCTTCTTCGCGAGTGACATCACGGCCGAGGCCAGGCCGATCGCGGTCGACGGTAGTCGGCACCTCGTCGAGCGGGGGCGGCATCGGGAGGCGGTGTTCTGGATCGTCGCGACGTACGCTCGTTGTCTGAAGATTCTCGCGCATGACGCTTCGCCGGCCACGTACGCTCGCTTCGTCCCGGCCTTCGAGGAGTTGACGGCAGGGCTGGGGCTCACCGATCTCCAGCGGCGGGCGCAGGAGGTGATGGACTTCCTGCCTCGGCTCGGGGAGATCACGGAAGCGATCCTGGCTAGGAACTCTGGCATCGATCGGGGACGGAGTGCCGATGACGGATGACATCGCGACGGAACGGCTTGATCTTCGGCCGCTGCTCGTGGAGCACGCCGAGGAGATGGCCGTCGTGCTCTCGGACCCGGCGCTGCACGTCTACATCGGTGGCAGGCCCGCGACCACGGACGAGCTGCGCGCCCGTTATGAACGCATGGTGGAGGGTTCACCCGATGTGAGGATCATCTGGCGCAACTGGGTGATCTGGTGCAAGGAGGAAGCGCGCCTGGTGGGTTATGTCCAGGCGACGATCGAGGGGCCGACGGCGGAGATCGCCTGGGTGGTGGGCACGCCCTGGCAGGGGCGCGGGTTCGCGAAGGAAGCCGCAGGCGGGCTCGTCGGCTGGCTGACGGGGGAGAAGGTCGACACGGTGATCGCGCACATCCATCCGGAGAACCTCGCGTCGGCTGCCGTGGCCGCCTCTGCCGGTCTTGTCCCCACTGACCAGTGGCACGACGGAGAGCGACGCTGGAGCCTGGCAATCCGCTGATGGACGGGCTCCCGACCTCGATGAGAGTGTCGTTCTGCAGTGCGAACAGCGTGCTGACTGAGTCATCGGTGCTGATCCAGCGATCTCCGGGTAGGGGCCAGCACCCGGCGGGCGGCCTGTCGTCGGGCTGGGCGCATGCCGCTGCGGCTGTGACGCGGACGCTTGCGGTCGGGCCCGCGTGGGTGAGACCGGGAGTCGGCTCACCCACGCGGGGTCGTTCAGCGGAGTGAGATGTGCAGCATCTCGGTGACCGGCCGGTAGCCGGCGCGGTGGTAGATGCGTTCCGCGTCGTCGTCGAACGGCATCAGGAACGGCGTGGTGATCCCGGCGGCCGGGCAGGCCCTGGTCAGGGTCGAGGTGAGCGCTGCCGCGATGCCGCGACGGCGGTGGGATTCCCGTACGCCGATGCCGGCCAGTTCGCTGACCCCGTGCAGCGGTGGCCCGCACTCCCCGCCGCCCACGCCGGTCCCGGCCCCGGTGTCCACGGCGAGGGCGACCAGGCCGCCCCGGTCGAGGACGCCGCGTAGCCGGGCCACGTCGTGGTCGCCGGTTTCCGGCTGGCCGTACGCCTCGTTCTGGGCCTCGGCGACCTGCCTCAGTTGGCGGTCGGTGCGGGCCAGGACGAGTTCGACGGAGTCGATGGCCGGTGGTGCGGCCACGTCGGCGGGTGAGCAGGTGAGCAGCGGCAGCCGGGTCTCCACGGTGAAGCCCGCCGCCAGCAGAGCCGGCTCGACCTTCGGGGCGGCACCGGGGAGGTACTCCAGCCGCGGGACGCGGGAGCGGTTGGTGAAGGCGGTGATCAGCTCGGCGAGGTCGCCGGGGGTGGGGTCGGCGTCGTCGTCGGGCACGGCGTAGTTGCGGTACGGGCCCGCGTCGTGCTCGTCGAAGGTCGCCAGGAACGGTCCGGTACGGCGAGCTCGCTCCCCGGCCAGGGCGCGCAGATATGCATGGACATCATGATCGAACACGGTGATGTGATCCTTCGTTGGAAACCGGAGTGAGAACGGTCGGCTGAACCGGGCCGCTCCAGTGACCAGCACCGGTCAACGGGACGACAGGTCCCGGCCGGTGATGCGCAGCGGCCCGTGGGGGCTCGCCGGCATAGGCCTCAATCCTCCTCAATCTCCAGCTCCAGCGAATGATCTGTCGCAAACGTATCCAGCACCCTCGAATCCGGTCAACCGAAATATCGGCAACGCAACGGCAGGTGGAAGCGGCTCTTCGAGCAGGCCGACGCGAAGGGCCTGATCGCCTGGGACATCAGCGTCGACCCGACCGTGTGCCGGGCCCACCAGCACGTCAAGTGGTGGCCCGGCGCGTTGAGCGCTCGGCTGTTGCGCGGGCGAGTTCCGCTCGACCGTGTGCCGGGCTCACCAGCACGTCAAGTGGTGGCCCGGCGCGTTGAGCGCTCGGCTGTTGCGCGGGCGAGTTCCGCTCGACCGTGTGCCGGGCTCACCAGCACGTCAAGTGGTGGCCCGGCGCGTTGAGCGCTCGGCTGTTGCGCGGGCGAGTTCCGCTCGACCGTGTGCCGGGCTCACCAGCACATCAAGCGGTGGCCCGGCGCGTTGAGCGCTCGGCCGTTGGGCGGGCGCGTTCCGCTCAGCCGAGGATTCGCCGCCAGTGCTCGGCCGCCTGGAGCATGTCGTGGCTGAGGAACTGGAGGAACTGGTTCGTGGTGTGCATCCGGGCACCGGCCGAACTGTTGCGCCCGAGCAGTTCGGCGCCCTCCTGGGCGAAGTCCCGCCACAACGCCATCGACCGGACGCTGGCCTGCCACGCCTGGTACCAGACGTGGTCGTCGATCACGTAGCGCTCGCGCCGGTCGTCTCGCTCGCGCCTGACCAGGCCGCGAGCTGTCAGCCAGCCGACGGCCTTGGAGATGGAGGCCGGGCTGACCTGCAGCAGGGCGACGAGCTCGGCGGCGGTGTAGCTCCCGGAGTCGCTGGTGAAGAGGCTGACGAACACCTTGGCCACCATCGGCGGAACGCCGGTCTCGATCATCATCCCGGTGAAGCGAACCTCGAAATCGCGCACCGCCGCCAGGTCACGCCCCGGGGTGTCGGCGGGGACCGGCGCTGCCGGATGCAGGCCGGGCTTGCGGCGGGCTCGCCAGCCGGTCGCCTGCTGTGCCAGGTTGGACCGATAGTGGCCCGCCCCGCCGTTGCGGGTGACCTCGCGGCTGATCGTCGACCTGGGCCGCCCCAGGTCGCGGGCGATCTCGGCGTAGCTGCGCCCAGCCGCCAGGCCTGCGGAGATGCGCTGCCGATCCTCGTAGTTCAGCCGGCCTCCCGGCATCCCATCCTCCAAGTCGGTGCATTCAGCATCAATGTCATTGCACCCACAATATTGCCTCTAGCTGGGGTAATGACGATCGCATGTTGTCGATGTACGAAATGCCTGCCTAGCGTTCCCTGCGTCGCGACGAAAGGGGAACCGACATGACTGGATCATTGCCGACAGAGCGATTGGCTGAACGGCCGTTCGATCCGCCCGCCGGGCTGCGTGAGCGCGGCCCGCTGAGCCGGATGAGCTACCCCGACGGGCACGAAGGCTGGCTGGTGACCAGCCACGCCCTGGTGCGCGAGGTGCTGGCCGATCCGCGCTTCAGCGTGCGGCCCGAGCTGCGGCACCTGCCCATCCCCGGCGCCCCCGGCGGCAACGGGCCGCCGCCGCCCGGCATGTTCACCGCGATGGACGCGCCCGAACACACCACGTACCGGCGTCTGCTCACCGGCCAGTTCACCGTCCGCCGCATGCGCATGCTCACCGAGCGGATCCAGGAAATCACCGCCGACCACCTGGACGCCATGGAGCAGGCCGGGCCGACGGCCGACCTGTTCGAGGCGCTCGCGCTGCCGGTCCCGGCTCAGGTGATCTGCGAGCTGCTCGGCGTGCCGTACGCGGCCCGCGCCCGATTCCAGGGCCACGCGCTCGATCTCCTCCGCCTGGGCGCCACGCCCGAGGAGATGGCGACCGCCCTCACGGCCGTGCTGGGCTTCATGGGTGAGCTGGTGCAGGACAAGCGGGCCAACCCCACCGACGACCTGCTCAGCGGCCTGACCACGAGCGACCTCACCGACGAGGAACTGGTCAACATCGGCTTCACCCTGCTGGTCGCCGGCCTCGACACCACCGCCAACATGCTCGCACTCGGCACCTTCGCCCTGCTCGGCAATCCCCGCCAACTCAAGCTCCTGCGCGAGGACCCGGGCATCGCCGATCAGGCCGTAGAGGAACTGCTGCGCTACCTGAGCATCATCCCGTTCACGGTCCGCACCGCGCTGGAGGATCTCGAGTTGTACGGCGAGCAGATCAAGGCCGGCGAAACCGTGACCGTCTCGGTCCCCGCGGCCAACCGCGATCCCGCTCGGTTCGCCGATCCCGACACGCTCGACCTGCTCCGCTCGACCGCCGGGCACGTCGCCTTCGGCCACGGCGTCCACCAGTGCCTCGGTCAGCAGCTGGCGCGGGTAGAACTGCAGGTGGTGCTGCCCGCCCTGGTCACCAGGTTCCCCGCGCTGCGCCTGGCGGTCCCCGCCGAGGACATCGCCATGCGCTCCGACATGATCATCTACGGTGTGCACAGCCTGCCCGTCACCTGGGAGGTGTGAACGATGAAGGTATGCCTCGTCACCGGCGCCTCGTCCGGGATCGGGCTGGCGACCGCACTGGAGCTCCAGCGTGCGGGCCACATCGTGTACGGCGCGGCCCGCCGCGTCGAGCGAATGGACGCGATCCGTGAAGCCGGTGGTCACGCCCTGCCCACGGACGTGACCAAGCAGGAAGACCTCGAACGTGCCGTCCGCACCGTCCTCGACGAGCAGGGGCGGATCGACGTCCTGGTCAACAACGCGGGAACCGTCCTGCACGGCGCCGTCGAGGACGTGCCGCTGGGCCTCGCACGCGAGGAGTTCGAGGTCAACCTCTTCGCCCCGGCCAGGCTGGTCCAGCTCGTCCTGCCGTACCTGCGCGCACAGCGATCGGGCACGATCGTCAACGTCTCGTCCATCGGCGGCGAGATCGCGCTGCCGCTCGGCGCCTGGTACTACGCCTCCAAGCACGCCCTCGAGGCCTTCTCCGACACGCTTCGCATGGAGGTCGAGCCGTTCGGCGTCAACGTCGTGGTCATCCAGCCTGGCATCATCAAGACCGAGTTCGAGGACCAGACCGCCGCCCAGCTGCGCGAGTTCTCCGGCGGGGGCGCCTACAAGAACATGGCCGAGGCCATGGCCCGCCGCGGCGAGACAGGCCTGAGCGAGGGCTCCGACTCCGGCGTCGTCGCGGCGGCCATCCGCCAGGCCATCGAGTCCGACCGCCCTGACACCCGCTACGCCGTCGGCTGGCTGGCCGACAAGCTCCTGCAGCTCAACCGCGACCTGCCGGACCGCGAGTTCGACGAAATCGTCACACGCTCGATCAAGTAGGCGAAGCCACGGAAGAGCCCGCCGCAGGCCACAAGTGCCGGGTGCTGGGCGAACGCGACCGCGAACACCACGGCGGCGGCGATCGAGTACGCGGCCCAGCCCCGCCTCCCACCCGCGTCGGCACCAGGCAGGTGATGCCCCAGAGCACCTTGAGCGCCCGGCTCAGGCCGACGGCGAAGGCCACCGTTCAGCAGGCCGGCGACCAGCCCGCCCAACAGGAATCGCCTGGTGCCGCCTTCGGTGAGGGGATGGGCATGGAGGGTGTGATTGATGCGCGTGCGGGTCAGCCCAGCCTGACGCGCACACGCCTGTCAACCCAGCTTTTTCAGCCTGACAGCCTGTTTGAGGAAGACGATGCCGTCGATCATGTCGAGCTGGGCCGGGTCCAGCGGGAAATAGGCGAAATCGTGGGAGGTACGCGGGGCGGGCTTCGTGACGGCCTCGGCCAGGCGGCGGGCGTCGATGAGAGAGTGGTCCGACGGGAGCGTGGACAGGAGGCCCTCGATGGTGTCCGGGGACGGAATGTCGTCGCCGACCGTGCCGAGGGCCGAGGCCAGGAAGGCGTACCGGTCGCCCAGGTGTGTTCCGGCGATCGCCCCCGCGCTCCACCACTCCAGCGTCTGGTCGCCGAACGACATGAGGCTCTTGTTCCGCTGCAGGTGAAGGTTGCTGGCGAAAACCAGGGCCGGGCCTTGCTCGGCGACGGCACGCAGGTTGGCGGCCATCATCGCGTCCCGCAGGGCCGACAGCCGGGTCCACCGTTCCGGGGAGGCGTCGGCCATCCAGTAGTGGTAGCGGAGCAGGCCGACGGCGGTGCGTCCGTACAGTGCCGCCTGTTCCCTGTCCTGCGCGCTCAGCCGCGGCGCCTGCGTGTCGAGCAGCGCCACCAGGTCGTCGGCGATCAGGCGCAGCCGCTGGGCGTCGGCGGACTGGCCGATCGACTGGGACGGATCCATGGCCGTGGCCTCGTTCGTCCACCGGTCGTCCGGGCCGAGCAGCGTGTCGAGGGTTTCCATGGTGTAGGGGAGGGGGCCGTCGAGGAGGGCGTAGAGGGCGGTGAGCGCCTGGCGCGGGCTCTCCGCCCAATACTCCAGCGGGCCGTCGAAGCCGAAGAACCGGAGCTTTTCATCATGCTCCTCGTTGTACGCCCGCATCCAGCGCACAAGCTCGCGGTTGGCCGGGGGCTCGCCGAAGTTGTGGCTGAAGCCGCGTTCCATGACGTCGTCGAGCGTGCCCGCGCCCGTCGTGACGTAGTCGTCGACCACGAGTCCCTTGAGGCAGTCGCTCTCGATGGCGAACGACCGGTAGCCCTCGTGCTCGACCAGATGCCGGAAGATCTCGTTGCGCAACTCGCCCAGCTCCCCCACGAAGTGCCTGGCCTCGCCCAGGCCGAGCAGCAGGGGCTGGGCGGGCAGCGACCGGAGGAACGCCGAGACGGCCGCGCCGTCCAGCGGACGGGCTGTGTCCTTGATGTCCATGGCCTCAACGGTATCGTTGAACTTTCGATGTAAACTTTTCCCGAGAAATGCCTGCCTTCACCGCGAAAACCTTCAAACGGTGATGCATCCCACCCGCCTCGCATGTCCGGTCTCGGCTACCCGGGCCGGCCGGTCGAGATCACGGCCGAGTAGGACGCCTTCGGCGCACCGGAGGTGACTCCACCAGCCGGCCGGGGCCGGACGGCTGGTGAAGGCCCCCGCCGTACCGCGGGTCAGGGTTGTTTGAGCATGTCGCCCCAGCCGCCCTGGACCATGGTCTGGAAGACCCAGCGGCCGTTGTCCTTGACCAGCAGGTCGGCGTAGCGCGTCTGCTGGGTGGTGCCCTCATAGGTGACGGTGGCGTCGGTGATGACGACGACCAGGTCCTTGGTCAGGAAGTGGGGGGTGCGGGTCGAGTCCATCTTGACGTCTGACGATCCGGCCAAAGCCTGGTTCATGCCCTGGACGAACTCCTCGCGGGTCCACTGGCCCGCCACCCCGTTGCCGGTGGAGTCGTCGCTGACCACGCTGAGCGGGAACATCGCCATGTCGGCCATCTTCTCGACGTCGTTCGCCGCCGTGTGCCCGTCGTACTCCTCGAACCAGGCGGCCACGCTCTCCCTGTCCTGGTCGGTCGGTACGAATCCGCCGGAACCGATTTCCATGCCTGTGCCCCTAATCTCTCTACGGTGTATAGAGTTATAGGCGTGAGCGGGAGGGATGTCAAGCGGGAGGCAGCCAGGCCTCGTCGTCGGTGGCCTGGGCGAGCAGGCGCTGGAGGAGGCCGCGCAGAGTCTCGGCCTCTTCGGCGGTGAGGTCGCCGAGGAAGTCGGCTTCGGCGTCGAGCAGGGCCGACTCGGCGTCGGCGAGCAGGCGGGCGGTGGCGGGAGTCACGACGAGTCTGCGGGTACGGCCGGACGCGCCGGGGGCGCGGCTGAGATGGCCGGCCCGTTCGAGGTCACCGACCATCTCGTGCAGCGACTGGCGGGTGATGCCGAGCTGGCGGGCGAGGTCGGACATGGTCAGCCCCGGTTCGAGCCGGAGCTGGATCAGGATGCCGTACTGCCTGGTGGTGAGGCCGTACGGGCGCAACTCCTCGTCGGCGCGGCGGGACGCGATGGTGAACGCGTACGCCAGCAGGTACGGGATGGGCGGGTTCGGCTGCTCATACACGTCGCCAGGCTACAAGTGTCAGGGAGCCTGACGGTAACGTCATATTTCGGTCTACGCTTCTTGAGCTTCGAAGCCCGGCGGACCGGGCCGAGCGAATCCCACTCATCACCGCGGTCAGGCAACTGACGGCGTAGCCATGCCCAAAACTCGAAGGAGCGGACATGATCCACAGCAGGGGGCTGACCCGAGAGTTCCGGGTCAAGAAGGAGACCGTCAAGGCGGTCCGAGGCCTGGACCTCGACGTCGGCGAGGGTGAGCTGGTCGCCTTCCTCGGCCCGAACGGCGCGGGCAAGTCGACCAGCCTGCGGATGCTCACCACGTTGCTCCCGCCCAGCTCCGGCTCGGCCACCGTCGCCGGCTGCGACGTGCTCAAGGACCCGGCCGGGACGCGCAGGCGAATCGGTTACATCGGGCAGGGAACGGGATCCGGCGACAACTTCCGGGTCCGGGACGAACTGGTCACCCAGGGGCGCTGCTACGGGCTGAGCCGTACGGACGCGCACAGCCGGGCCGACGAACTGCTCGCCGCGCTCGACCTCGAATCTCTGGCCAAGCGGAACGGGAGCACGCTGTCCGGCGGGCAGCGGCGCCGGCTCGACATCGCGCTCGGGCTGGTCCACCGGCCGCCGCTGCTCTTCCTCGACGAGCCCTCGACCGGGATGGACCCGCAGAACCGGGCCAACCTGTGGGAGCACATCCTGCGGCTGCGCAGGGAGTACGGCACGACGATCTTCCTGACCACGCACTATCTGGACGAGGCCGACGCGATGGCCGAGCGCGTCATGATCATCGATCACGGCAAGGTGATCGCCGACGACACCTCCGAGAAGCTCAAGGCCGACCTCGCGGGCGACCGTCTCACGATCACCGCGGAGGACGCCGGCCTGGCGGCGGAGATCGCCGGGCGGATCCCGTCGGCGCACGAGATCGCCGTCGACGGGATGACGGTGACCCTGCGGGTGCCGGGTGGCCCCGCCGTACTGCCGGAGTTGCTGCGTCAACTGGAGGCGTCCGGGGTGAAGGTGCTCGCCGCGGAGGTCACCCGGCCCACGCTCGACGACGTCTTCCTCGCCCTCACCGGCCGCAGTCTGCGCGAATCCAGCGAAGGAGCCTGAATGATGAGTTTCGTAGCCAACACCGGGACCGTGTTCGCCCGGGAGATCCGGCCGGATCTGCGCAATCCCGTCAGCATCCTCTTCGGGATGGCCCAGCCGCTGGTCTTCCTGCTGCTGTTCGGCCCGCTGCTCTCGGGGATGTCCGGCGGGCAGGAGACGCAGTGGCAGTGGTTCGTGCCGGGGATCGTGGTGATGCTCGGGTTGTTCGGGACGTTCTCGGCCGGTTACTACCTTCTGGTCGAAGGGGACAGCGGCACCCTGGAAAGGATGCTGGTCACCCCGCTGAGCCGGACCGCCATGCTGATCGGCCGGACGATGAAGGAACTGGTCACGCTGCTCGTGCAGGCGCTGCTGATCATCATCGTGGTGCTGCCGCTCGGCTTCGAGTTGCACCTGGTCGGCATCCTGGCGGGGCTGGTCGTGCTGGTCGTGCTCGGGGTCGGGCTGGGGTCGCTGTCCTTCGCGCTGGCACTGAAGGCGCGTAAGTCGCCGACGCTCTTCTACGTCGTGCAGCAGATGCTGCTGATGCCGTTGCTGCTGCTTTCCGGGGTGCTGCTGCCCATGGACACGGCTCCCGCCTGGCTCGCCACGGTGGCCGGGATCAACCCGCTGACGTACGTGGTCGAGGCGGAGCGGGCGCTGTTCGCCGGAGACCTCACGAATATCACGGTGCTGTACGGGGTGGTCGCCGCCGTGGCGGTCGCGTCGATCGGGCTCTTCCTGGGGACCAGGGGAATGCGCCGCGCCTCGCTCTGAGGCGCCAGGACCCATTACAGGTCCCCCGGACGGCGGCCGGGAAATCCGGCCGCCGTCTCCCTCGTCACCGGACGACGCGGTACATCAGGTGCGTGACGAGAGCGGTGCCCGACACGTCGCCGAGCGGTTCGAGGGTGATGTCGCCGACGGTGTCGAACAGCCGCTCGCCCCTGCCGAGGATCAACGGTGCCACGTGCAGGCGCAGTTCGTCGATCAGCCCCGCCGCCAGGTACTGGTTGACCGTCTGCGCGCCGCCCGCGATGGAGACGGTTCGATCGCCCGCTGCCTCGCGTGCCCGGGCCAGGGCGGCCTCGATCCCGTCGGTGACGAAGAAGAACGTCGTGCCGCCCTTCATCGGCAGCGGCTCACGCGGGTGGTGGGTGAGGACGAAGACCGGCGCGTGGTACGGCGGCTCCTCGCCCCACCAGCCGTGCCAGTCCAGGTCCCAGGCGTCGCGGCCGGGACCGAACATGTTGCGGCCCATGATGAAGGCTCCCGCCGCGGTGATGTCCTCGATCACCGCGGCGTGCGCGTCGGGCTCGTCGAACATCCATCGGTGCAGGCGTTGTTCCGCGCCCTCGCCGATCGGGTTCTCCAGGCTCTGGTTCGGTCCGGCGACGTAGCCGTCGACGGACATCGCCATGTCACAGGTGACCTTGCTCATCTCGCTGCCTCCAAGGTTCGGCGCTCGTCTCGCGCCGTTCACCATGAAGTCGGAGCCGCCTGCCCGCTCTCTACATGTCAGCCGGATTTCTTTTCGCCCGGTGGCGAAGGTGCGAACCTGCCGCCCGCCGTGGTCGGTGGCGAGGGTGACGAGGACGGGCGTCGCGACACACCGTGGTCGGTGGCCAGGATGACGAGGACGGGCGTCGCGACACACCGTGGTCGGTGGCCAGGATGACGAGGACGGCCGTCGGGTGTCAGCCGGAGACGTGGTTCACGGCGGCGGCGAGGAGATCGTCCTGCGCGGGGGCGACCGCGCGCAGGTCGAGCACCAACCGCCCGTCCGTGATCCGGCCGACGACCGCGGGATCGTGGTTCCGCAGCGGTACGGCCAGCCGCTCCGCGACCGCGATGCCGGCGCTGGGCAGTTCCACGCCGGGCGCGCCGCCGCCGCCCACCCGGGCGATCGTGGAGACGACCTCCGCCCGCCCGGGGAGGCGGCGGGCGAGGAGGCAGGCCCGGTCGCGCAGCTCGGCGGGGGAGACGCGCAGAGCCCGGCGGATCGGCGGCTCGGGGCCCGACAGGGTCGCCTCGATCGCCGCCAGCGTCAGTTTGTCGACCCGCACGGCGCGGGCCATGGGATGGCGGCGCACCCGTTCCACCAGGTCGGCCCAGCCGAGCAGGAGCCCGGCCTGGGGTCCGCCGAGCAGCTTGTCGGCGCTGGCCGTGACCAGCGCCGCCCCCTCGCGCAGCGCGCCGGCGACGTCGGGCTCGCCGGGCAGGTACGGCTCCGCGTTCAGCAGCCCGGAGCCGACGTCGGCCACCACCGGAGGTCCAAGGGTGGCCAGTTCGCGCACGGGCGTCTCGGAGACGAAGCCCTCGATCCGGAAGTTCGACGGATGGATTTTCAGGATGAAGCCCGTCTCGGGCCCGCATGCCATGGCGTAGTCGGCGAGCTTCGTCCGGTTGGTGGTGCCGACCTCGCGGAGCCGGGCCCCGCTCGACGTGAGCAGCTCGGGGAGCCGGAACCCGTCGCCGATCTCGACCAGCTCGCCACGGCTGATCACGATCTCCTTGTCCCGCGCGAGCGCGGTGGCGGCGAGCAGCAGCGCGGCGGCGTTGTTGTTGACGATGTGCACGTCCTGCGCCTCGGGCACCGCCCGCGCGAGCGCGGCGAGAGCCGTACGGCCACGCTCGGCCCGCCGGCCGTCCGCCAGGTCGAACTCGACGTCGGCGTAGCCCGACGCCTGCCGAATCGCCTCGATCGCGGCTGCGGAGAGGGGAGCCCGGCCCAGGTTGGTGTGCACGAGGACGCCGGTGGCGTTGATCACGGCCCGGATGCCGCCCGCGTGCCCGGGCAGCAGGGTCAGCGCCACGTCCACGGCCTCTTCGGGAGCGGCCAGACCCTCGCGGATCCGCTGCTGGGCGTCGCGCACGGCGGCCTTGACGAGGTCGCGGCCGAGCGTCTCGCCGGCGGCCGTCAGCCGGGTGTCGGCCAGCATGGCGTCGGTGCGGGGCACGGCTCGGCGTCTGTCCACGATGGTGATCACTTCTGGTCAGGTGGGCTGCGGAGGCGGACGGGAATCGAACCCGCCGCGCCGAGATGCTCGGCGCCACCGGTTTTGAAGACCGGGAGGGCCACCAGGCGCCTTGACGCCTCCGGCACAGACTCTAACGGTTGCCATCTCAGGCCGTCGGGTGCGAACCGCCGGAGCTTTTCCTGGGCATCAGGGTGACCGGGATGACGCGGGGGACGTGCGGGCTGCCGCCCTCGATGCGCTGGACTCCGCCGGGGCGACCAGCGCTTACCTGCCGAACCTTGTTCTGGTAAGTATGGCCGGGTGACGATCGATGCCCGCACGCCCTGCCTCGTCGGTGTGGCCCAGCACACCGTCCGCGACCAGCCCGGCCCCGAACCCCTCGACCTATGGGAACACGTCGCCCGCGAGGCGGCGGCAGACGCGGGCGTGCCGGGCGTCCTGGCGCGCCTCGACTCGATCCAGATCGTCTACACCGAGTCCTGGCAGTACGACGACCCGGTGGCCCGGCTTGCCGGCCGCCTCGGGGCGACGCCTCGGCACCGCGCCTACTCCAGGGTGAGCGGCACCGCGCCGCAGCTCCTGATCGGCGCCGCCGCGGCCCGCATCCAGGCCGGCGAGCTGGACTCCGCCCTCGTCGCGGGGGCCGAGGCCCTCGCCACCCGCCGGGCCTGCCGCAGGTCGGGGGAGAAGGTCCGGTGGAGCCACGCCGCCGACCCCAAGCCCCCGTACGGGTGGGAACGCCCGCCGCATCCCGCCGAGCTGGCCCACGAGCTGTTCCTGCCGGTGCACACCTACGCGATCATGGACGTCGCCCGGCGGGCCAGGGACGGCCAGACCATCGCCGGCGAGCAGGCGGAGCGCGGACGGATCATGGCGCCGATGACCTCGGTCGCCGCCGCCAATCCGTACGCGTGGCACCGTACCGTGCGGACCGCCGCGGAACTGGTGACGCCGAGCGCCGAGAACCGGTTCGTGGGCTGGCCGTACACCAGGAGGACCGTCGCGGTGATGGAGGTCGATCAGGCCGCGGCCGTGCTCCTGGTCAGCACCGAGCTGGCCGACCGGCTGGGGATCCCCGGCGAGCGGCGGCTCTACCTGCGGGGCTGGGCCTACGCCGAGGACACGTGGGAGGTCGCCGCCCGGCCCGACCTCGCCTCGTCGCCCGCCATGCGGGCCGCCGCCGAGCAGGCGTTCGCCCGGGCCGGGACGCGGCTGGAGGACATGACGGCGCTCGACCTGTACAGCTGCTTCGCGGTGGCCCTCCGGTACGCCTGCGCCGCGCTCGGCCTCGACCCGTTCGATCCGCGCGGGCTCACGGTCACCGGCGGGCTGCCGTACGCCGGCGGGCCCGCCAGCGACTATGTGCTGCACTCGACCGCGGCGATGGCCGTGCGACTGCGCGAGCAAGGCGGGCACGGGCTGGTCACGGGGGTCGGCATGCATCTGACCAAGCACACCTCCGCGGTCTGGTCCGGTGTGCCCGGCGGCGGGTCCGGTCTGCTCGCCGCGGCCGCCGTGCCGGTCCATGTGGCGGAGCCCGTCGCGATCACGGCCGCCTACGAGGGGACGGCGACCGTCGCGGGGTACACGGTCGCGCACGGGCGGGACGGCGCCGCCGAACGGGGCGTGCTGATCGCCGATCTGCCGGACGGCAGCCGGGCCCATGCCTGGTTCGTCGAGCCTGATCTGATCGCCGATGCCGAGTCGCGCGAGCTGACCGGCGAATCCGTACGGCTGGTCCCGAACGGCTCCGTCAACCTGGCGAGATGGTAGACGCGTGCGGGGCCGGACGACGTCGGGACACGGATGCCGGGTGGACGCGACGGGGTGACGCGAGATCATGTCGCATGGTCGCCGGCGCCTTCGAGCGCCTCGGTGAGGAGGGCGACGCGACCGGGAGGCCGGTCCGGTCGCGCTCTCGATCGAGCACGGTTGCGAATTCGTGACCCGTGATGCCGACTTCGCCGAGTTCGAGGGCTTGCGCTCGCGGCATCCGCTGAACTGAACTGGTGAGAGGGCGGGCACCGGCCAGGTGTGCGCGGTGCATCCCAGAGGATGGCCCAGTGGCCGGTGACGGGCGACGCGACATCATCGACGCGGGGCCACGGCGGCGGCGTGTCGGCTGGATCGCCGTCGTGGCGCTCCTCGCGCTGATCGGGGTGCCGGTGATCGGGTTGCTGACCGGGCGGGAGAAGGAGCCCGAGCCCCAGCCGCCCTCGTCCTCCTCGTCGGTGCCGGCGCCGAGGTCGCAGCCGACGCTGAACCGGGTCGACGTACGGCCGAACGTGCTGATTCCCGACACCCGCAAGGACGGCGACCGAAGGGTGCTCGACGTCACCTTCCCCGACGGGACGCGAGCGAGGCTCAGCTACCCGGCCCGCCTGAAACTCGCCGAACTGGGCGTACGGCCGGCGGTCGGCGTGCGGCCCGGGAAGAGCGGCGAACTGCGCAGGCTCTACGCGCCGTTGCTGGGCGAGGTGGAGATCTCCGGCGGCGAGCCCATGCTCCGCCGCCTCACCGGCACCGTCGGGCTGTGGCCGCAGCGGGCGGGCCGGCTGGGCGGCGGGGGATATGTCATGGTCTTCACCTTCGGCCGGTGGAGCATGGCGATGGGTGACGACTACGCCCCCGAACTGACCTTCGAGCAGCGCATGGAGTTGGCGTTGGGAGTGCGCGGAAAGGTGGACCGTGCGGGATTCCTCGTGCTGACGGCCGGGGAGACCGCCTCGATCGGCCGGCCGGGCGAGCTGGCCGGCGGGGCGACGCTCGGGCCGCAACTCTGGTTCGGCGGCGGGATGGACCCGGTCGTGGTGCTCGCGCGCACTCCCGGGTGCGGGCCGCGATCGGTGCTGCCGCGTGTCGTCTCCGGCCGCGGCTACGCGGAGCGAAGCTGCCGGGGCGACATCCTGGTGGCCGCCGGCGGCGACCGCGACTTCGTCCGCCGGATCGTCCGGGACCTACGAGTGGACCCCCTCCCGCCACGTGGGCGATGACCTCCCCACACATCCCCGGGATGGAGATGGGTAAGGTTCGGAAATGTTTGCCGTTACCGCCGTACAGACCGATGCTGACAATCCGCTCGCGGGACTGGCTCTCGGAGAGCATCCGGAGCCGAAGGTGCCCGAGGGCTGGACCACGGTGACCGTCAAGGCGACCGCGCTCAACCACCACGACCTCTGGACCCTCAAGGGGGTCGGCATCAGGCAGGACCGGTTGCCGATCGTGCTCGGCTGCGACGCGGCGGGGCTCGACGAGGACGGGAACGAGGTGATCGTGCACTCCGTGATCGGCACGGGCGCGGACGAGACGCTGGATCCGAAGCGGTCGCTGCTGTCGGAGACGTACGACGGCACCTTCGCGGAACGCGTGGTCGTGCCCCGTCGCAACCTGGTGCCCAAGCCCGCGACGTTGACCTTCGCCGAGGCGGCGTGCCTGCCCACGGCCTGGCTGACCGCGTATCGGATGCTGTTCGACAAGGCGGGTCTGGAGCCTGGTTCGACGGTCCTCGTGCAGGGGGCGGGCGGCGGGGTCGCGACCGCGCTGATCGCGCTGGGCCGGGCGGGCGGTTACCGGATGTGGGCCACCAGCCGTTCGGAGCAGAAGCGGGAACGGGCCCTGGAGCTGGGCGCCGACCAGGTGTTCCCGACCGGCGCCAGACTGCCGGCGCGGGTGGACGCGGTGATGGAGACGGTCGGGCAGGCCACCTGGGACCACTCGCTGAAGTCGCTGCGCCCCGGCGGCCGGATCGTCGTCTCGGGCGCGACCTCGGGTCAGACCCCGTCGGCCGAGCTGAACCGGGTGTTCTTCCTGCAGCTCTCGGTGATCGGTTCCACGATGGGCACCCGTGACCAGCTCGCCCGGCTGGCGACCTTCCTCGATCAGACGGGGGTCAGGCCGGTGATCGACCGGTCGATGCCCCTGACGGACGCCCGCGACGGTTTCGCCGCGATGCACGAGGGCGACCTGTTCGGCAAGGTGGTCTTCACGCAGTAAGCAGTCGGTTACTCCGGTCGGACTCCTGGTGATACAAAGGAGAGAAGGATGTATCACCGGGAGGTCGCCATGAGCGCAGAACCCGAACACGAGCTGAAGCCGTTCGGCCCGGACTCGCTCCTCTGGGAGGGCATGGGAGACGTCCGGCTCGTGTTCCTGCTCGGCGGGGCGCTGATCATGCAGGTCATGCATCCGGCGATCGGCGCCGCCGTCGGCGAGCAGTCGGTCTATCGCACCGACCCGTGGGGCAGACTCACCCGCTCCCTGACCTCACTGCAGAAATGGGTGTACGGCGGGCCCGCCGCGATCGAGGAGGGCCGGCGGCTCAGGGCGCTCCATCGTGACATCAAGGGCGTAGACCTACAGGGCAGGAAATATCATGCTCTAAGCGCTGAGCCGTACGCCTGGGTGCACCTGACGGCCTTCGAGCGGTCCGTCACCAGCGCCCGCTACTTCGGCGAGCCGGTCACCATGGAGCGACAGCGCCGGATGTATGCAGAGATCATGCACCTCGGCCGCATCCTCCAGGTGCCCGAGCGGATGTTCCCGCCGACCGTCGAAGACTACTGGCGCTACTTCGACCGCATGGTCGCCGACACTCTCGAAGACCATCCCACCGCCCACGACGTGCTCGACGCGGTGTCGGGCGTCGGCCCGCCGCCGATGCTGCCCCCGGCCTTCGGCCCGCTCTGGCGCCCGCTCGGCCTGACCTCCGGGCGGATCAACCATTTCGTCACCGTCGGCACCCTGCCGCCCGCCGTACGGGAGAAGCTCGGCCTGTCGTGGAGCGCCCGTGACGAGCGGCGGTTGCGCGCCCTCGGGCGGGCGGTCGCGGCGCTGACCCCGCACCTGCCCGAACGGGTGCGTTATCTGCCGATCGCCTACCACGCCCGCCGCGCCGCGCGTTCCCGCGCGCGCCTGGAGCAGGCGCTGCGTGCGGCATGAACCTCCTGCTGAGACTGGCCGCGACGGACAGCACGGAAGACGCCCCGGCGAACCGCATCCTCGACGCGGCCCTCGCCGGATTCCTCGACACCGGGCTCAGGCGTACCACCATGGAGGAGGTCGCCCGCCGCGCCGGCGTGTCCCGGATCACCGTCTACCGGCGCTTCCCCCGCAGGGACGACCTGGTCGAGGCCGTGATCATGCGGGAGCTGCGCGGGTTCCTCGCCGCGTTCGACGCGGTCGTCTCGCCGCTCCCCACGCTGGAGGAGCAACTGGTCGAGGGGTTCGTGGTCACGCTCAGGCATGTGCGCGGGCATCCCCTCCTCACCCGCGTCCTCGCCGACGAGCCCGACCTGCTGCTTCCGTACCTCACCGTGGGCGCCGGTCCCGGCCTCGACCTCGCCACCGACTTCCTGATCGAACGCGCCGCCCGCTTCGGGGTGCCGGCCGAGGAGGCCGCCCCCGTCGCCGAGACCTGTGTACGGCTGGCGTTGTCGTTCGTGCTGACTCCCGGTGGCCGGGTGCCCCTCGGGGAGGAGGAGCAGGCCCGGCGGTTCGCCAGAAGTTGCCTGGTCCCGCTGTTGCGGCGGTCCTGATCGGAAGATCGGGGGGCGTAGGCCCGCCAGCATGATCATCTGAGCGTGTCGCGGATGCGGGCGGCGGCCTCGTCGAGGATGACCTTGCACTCCTCGATCTTGGCCTCGGTCAGCGGGCCGTCGAAGGCGTCGCTCCTGACCTGAGCCACGAAGTCGGCCAGCGCCTCGCCCAGCGCGGTGTCCAGCTCGGCGCGCTGCGCGGAGTCCTGCACCCCGCCGAGCGTCGACCACGCGTCGGTCCAGAGGTGCCGCCACTCGCCGGCCCAGCGGCCGCCCTCGGCACGCCAGTCCTTCACGTGCTCGCGCCACTCCCCGGCCTGCTCACGCGCGATCCGCTGCCACTCCGACCGGTGCTCCTGCTGTGCGCGCTTCCACTCCGCCTGGTGCTCCTGCTGCGTGCGCTTCCACTCGGCCTTCTGCTCGCGCCAGGTGCCCGCGCTCGCGCCCCCTTCGCGCCGCACGTCGCGGGCCATCTGGGTGAGCTCCTCGCGCAGCGACTTGACCGTGTCGCGGACGTCCTCCTTGACCTCCCTGGCGATGTCGCGCACCGACTCGGAGATCTCCAGCTCCAGGTCCGCCAGCTCGTCCATCCGGCCGTTGAGCTCTGCCCGGCCCTTGTCGGTCAGCGAGAACACCTTCTTGCCGTCGATGACCTCATGGGTCACCAGCCCTTCCTCCTCCAGGCGGGCCAGGCGCGGGTAGATCGTCCCCGGCGAGGGGGAGTAGACCCCGAGGAACCGGTCCTGGAGCAGCCGGATCACCTCGTAACCGTGCCGGGGGCTCTCCTCCAGCAGCTTCAGCAGATACAACCTCAGACGGCCGTGGCCGAAGACCGGGCTCATGACTTCTCCCCCTTGAGCAGAGTGACGTCCGCGGAGATGGTGGCCGCCGACAGGGACGCCATGCCGCCGCCGAGCCGCCCCGCCAGCGATCGGGATCCGGGGGCGGTGTGGTCACGGCCGTTCAGCGCGGCGAAGGTGCTGTCCAGACGCCCGGAGGTGGAGCGCAGGCTCACGTCCGTGTCGACGTCCGGCGGCAGCCGTACGACTATGGCGCCGGAGACGCTGTTCAGCGTCACGTGGCCGGTCGGCGGCAGCCTGAGGTCGGCGGTGATCCGCCCGGACATCGTCTTGGCGCGCAGCCTGCGCGGGGTGCCGTCGGCGACGGTTAGCTCGCCGGAGACGCTGGTGAAGGACAGGTCGCCGGTGAGACTGCGGCTCTCGACCGCGCCGCTGACGGTCTCGGCGTGCACGTCGCCGCTCACGCCGTCGAGGATGATCTCACCGGAGACGCTCTTCACCCGCGTCCGGTTCTCGAAGCCCGCGACCAGCGCGGAGGCCGAGATCACGCCCGCCTGGACCGGGCAGTCCTTCGGGACGGTGAGGGTCAGCGTCGTGGTGCGTTTGCCCGGCCGCAGCCAGCCGAGCATCCCCTCCCACGTCAGGTCCTTGTACGCCACGGTGAGTGTGCCGTCCTCGTCGTGTGTGACGATCAGCGGCGGTGTGCCGATCTCGGTGACCTCCAGGGTCGGCGGCCCGTCACTCGCCAGCACGGCCAGCCGACCGGCCACGATCCGGACGTTGAGTGTCCGGACCGGCCCGAACGTGAGCTGTTCGGGCCCCTCTATCTCCCACTGGGACATTGACTTCGCCCTTCGCTACGCGACACCCTACACAAGACACGATATGTCGTGTCTTGGAAAAGTCAAGATGTATCGCGTTTTGGGGCCAGGCTACTCGTCCTCGTCGTCCAGCCGCGCGAGCCACGTGGCGAGCCGCTCCACCGGAGTCTCGAAGTCGGGGTTCAGATCGACGAACTCCCGCAGCCGCTCCGCCAGCCACCCGACACTGACCTCCTCCTCCCCTCGCCGCTCGACCAGCTCCTCGATGCCCCGATCCGTGAAGTACATCCTTCTCCTCTATCTCCGACCCAGGCGATCCGCCAGGTCCGGTGCGGGAACCCACGCGTTCGCCCGCCCTCGTCTGACTCTAGCCAGCAAACCCCGCCCCTCCAGCTCCTGGAGGTCGGTACGGGCCGTCTGCAACACCACCCCGTGACCCGCCGCGTGCGAGGCGACGGTGTACTCGGCCGCCGGATGCTCGGCGGCATCCATCAACAGGGTGACCTGCCGGGAGGCCAGTACGGTCTGCATGCGCCGTACGGCCGTCGCCGTCCTCGAAGGGACGGACCATGAAGGGTACGCCGGTCACACGGGTGAGGGGGCGGGACGTACGAGGAGTCCGAGGCCGCATCGGCGAAGTCGCACAGCCGCTGGAGTGGCCTGGCAGGCTCTAGCGCTCGGTCGAGTCGACGGCGGAGAGCAGCCATAGGCTGTCGGCTTCGAGCCACAGTTCGCGCCAGGGAGGCGGTCGTTGCGGCATTCTCATCTCGTGACCTGCCAAAATTAGCAGTTACTAGCAGCTACATAGCTGCTAGTAACTGCCAAATTTAGCAGGTGGTGGCCCGCGTCGGCCGCTCCCGGCTGAGTGGTGGTGCTCAGCCGGGAGACGAGGTCAGCCGAAGATCTGCGTGGCGATCTGCTCCAGCTCGTTGTCGTGGGCGGCGTGTGAGCCGACCGCGGGAGAGGAGTTGGGCTTGCGGGAGACCCGGCGCAGGGTGCGCCCGCCGAGAGAGTCGGGGTGCTCGGTGAGCTTGAGGGTCAGGTAGGGCCACGGGCCCATGTTGACCGGCTCGTCCTGCGCCCAGATCAGCTCGACGTCGCTCGGGTAACGGGAGAGCTCGGCCTGGATCTCCTCGGTCGGGAACGGGTAGAGCCGCTCCAACCGGACGAGCGCCACGTCGTCACGCTCACGCTTGGTACGTGCGGAGGCCAGGTCGTAGTAGACCTTGCCGGAGCACAGCACCACCCGGCGGACCCGCGAGGGGTCGACCGTGCTGTCGCCGATGACCGGCTGGAAGGCGCCCGAGGTGAACTCGTCCACGCTCGACGCGGCCGCCTTGAGCCGCAGCAGCCACTTGGGCGTGAAGACCACCAGCGGCCGATGACGGTCGGACAACGCCTGCCACCGCAGCAGGTGGAAGTAGTTGGCCGGGGTCGTCGGCTGCGCGACGGTCATGTTGTCCTGCGCGCAGAGCTGGAGGAACCGCTCGATCCTGGCGGAGGAGTGGTCCGGGCCCTGGCCCTCGTAGCCGTGCGGCAGCAGCAGCACGACCGACGAGCGCTGGCTCCACTTCTGCTCACCGGCCGAGATGAACTCGTCGATGATCGTCTGAGCGCCGTTGACGAAGTCGCCGAACTGGGCCTCCCAGGCGACCAGCGCGTCCGGGCGGACCACGCTGTAGCCGTACTCGAAGCCCAGCGCCGCGAACTCGCTCAGCAGCGAGTCGTAGACGTAGAACTTCGTCGTACCGTGGTTGAACGCCTTCAGCGGGGTGTGGTCCTCGCCGGTGACCCGGTCGACCAGCACGGCGTGCCGCTGGCCGAAGGTGCCTCGCCGGGAGTCCTGCCCGACGAGACGGACCGGGCGGCCGTCGATCAGCAACGAGCCGAATGCGAGCGTCTCGCCCATCGCCCAGTCGATCGAGCCCTCCGCCACCATCTGGCCGCGGCGCTGGATCACCGGCGCCAGCCTCGGGTGGATGGTGAAGCCCTCCGGCATGTTGAGCTGGGTCTCCACGACCCGCTTGACGGTCTCCTCGGAGATCGCCGTCGGGGTGTCGTTGTGCGACCAGGGGACCACCTCGTGGTCCACCGGACGGGAGAACTCGCCGGTGTGCTCCTTGAGCGCCTCGCGGGTCTCGGTGAAGGCCCGCTCCAGCCGCTCCTGGTAGTCGCGGAGCGCCTGCTCAGCCTCCTCCACCGTGATGTCGCCCCGGCCGATCAGCGCCTCGGTGTAGAGCTTCCTCGTCGACCGCTTGGCGTCGATCAGGTCGTACATCAGCGGCTGGGTGAACCCGGGGTTGTCGGTCTCGTTGTGACCGCGACGCCGGTAGCAGACCAGGTCGATGACGACGTCCTTGCGGAACGCCTGGCGGTACTCGAACGCCAGCCGGCCGGCCCGGACGACCGCCTCCGGGTCGTCGCCGTTGACGTGGAAGATCGGCGCCTGGATCATCCGCGCCACGTCGGTGGCGTAGACGGACGAACGTGAGGACGCCGGGGAGGTGGTGAAACCGACCTGGTTGTTGACCACCACGTGGACGGTGCCGCCGGTGCGGTAGCCGCGCAGCTGAGACAGGTGCAGCGTCTCGGCCACGACGCCCTGGCCGGCGAAGGCCGCGTCGCCGTGGACGAGCAGCGGCAGGACCGTGAAGCCCTCCTCGCCCCGCTCCAGCAGGTCCTGCTTGGCGCGGACCACGCCCTCCAGGATCGGGTCGACCGCCTCCAGGTGGGAGGGGTTGGCGACCACCGAAGCGGTGATCTTCTTCCCGTCGGGGGAGACGAAGTCGCCCTCGGAGCCCAGGTGGTACTTCACGTCGCCGGAGCCGTGCGCGCTGCGCGGGTCGAGGTTGCCCTCGAACTCGCCGAAGATCTGGCCGTAGGACTTGCCCACGATGTTGGCCAGCACGTTGAGCCGCCCGCGGTGCGCCATGCCGATGACGACCTCGTCGAGGTCCTCCGCCGCGGCCTCGGCGATCACCGAGTCGAGCAGCGGGATCAGCGACTCGCCGCCCTCCAGCGAGAACCGCTTCTGGCCGACGAACTTCGTCTGCAGGAAGGTCTCGAACGCCTCGGCCGTGTTGAGCCTGCGCAGGATGTGGAGCTGCTCCTCGCGGTCAGGCTTGGCGTGCGGCCGCTCCACCCGGGACTGGATCCAGGCACGCTCCTCCGGACCCTGAATGTGCATGTACTCGATGCCGACGGTGCGGCAGTAAGTGTCACGCAGCACGCCGAGGATCTCGCGCAGCTTCATCAGCGGCTTGCCGCCGAAGCCGCCGGTGGCGAACTCCCGCTCCAGGTCCCACAGGGTCAGCCCGTGCGACTGGATGTCGAGGTCGGGGTGGCGACGCTGCTTGTACTCCAGCGGATCGGTGTCGGCCATCAGGTGACCGCGCACCCGGTAGGCGTGGATCAGCTCGATCACCCGGGCGGACTTGGCCACGTCATCGTCGTGCGTGGCCGAGACGTCACGGGTCCAGCGGATCGGCTCGTACGGGATCCGCAGCGCCTCGAAGATCTCGTCGTAGAAACGGTCCTCGCCCAGCAGCAGCCGGTGGATCTGCCGCAGGAAGTCGCCCGACTGGGCGCCCTGGATGATCCGGTGGTCATAGGTGCTGGTGAGCGTCATGACCTTGCTGACCGCGAGGCGCGACAGCGTGTCGGGCGAGGCCCCCTGGTACTCCGCGGGGTATTCCATCGCGCCGACGCCGATGATCGTGCCCTGCCCCGGCATCAGGCGCGGCACCGAGTGGACGGTGCCGATCGTGCCCGGGTTGGTCAGGCTGATCGAGGTGCCCGCGAAGTCGTCGACGCTCAGCTTGCCGCCGCGCGCCTTCCGGACGACCTCTTCGTACGCCATCCAGAACTGGCGGAAGTCCATCGTCTCCGCCGCCTTGATCGACGGCACCAGGAGCTGGCGTGAGCCGTCGCTCTTCTGCACGTCGATCGCGAGTCCGAGACCGACGTGCTCCGGCTTGACCAGTACCGGCTTGCCGTCGACCTCGGCGTAGGAGTGATTCATGTCCGGCATCGTCTGGAGCGCCTTGACGATCGCGTAACCGATCAGGTGCGTGAACGACACCTTCCCGCCGCGCCCGCGCGACAGGTGGTTGTTGATGACGATCCGGTTGTCGACGAGCAACTTCGCCGGCACGGCCCGCACGCTCGTCGCGGTGGGAACCGTGAGCGAGGACTCCATGTTCGCCGCGGTGCGGGCGGCCGCGCCACGCAGGCGCACCTCTTCCGCACCCGCGGGAACGGGCGTGCTCTTCGCCGTGTCCTTGGCCGGGGGGGCCTTGACAGGAGCCGTCTGGGTGATCTTGGCCGCCGGGGGAGCTGGTGGAGCCTGGGGCTCGGCCGCGGCTGCAGAGCCGTTGGCCGAACTCGGAGCCGCGGCGGCGCGGCCAGGTCCGTTGTCGGGGTTGTAATCAGCGAAGAAATTCCACCAGGCCCGGTCGACAGACTCCGGGTCCTGAAGGTATTTCTGGTACAGCTCGTCGACAAGCCACTCGTTCTGCCCGAAGCTTGCCAGCGGGTTTGTCCGCGACGACTCAGACGACACGGCGGAAATCGCCCTCTTCCGCAGATCGGCGTTGATGATAGAGAACCTGTTCAAGGTTACTCGCCCTTGCAGGCGCCGAGTGCCGCTCGGCACCTGGGCCCAGGCTCGATCCTCCCAGGACACTCCAAAGAGGTCACCATCGGGTAGCCCATCAGGGGGGTTTCCTCCTACAGCGCATAGGACAGGCGGCTGTCACCGGGCGGTCATACCAGCGGAAAGTCTGTCGCGCGGGTTTGTAGCGAAGGGGCCACGGCAAGGCGGTGCTGTCACGGCGCCCGGCCGGGCGCGCCCGAGTGCCGTGGGTCCACGGACGGCGACCACCCCCCTGGCTGGGCGCCAAGGGGGCTTGCCGTACGGCTGAGGTCAGCGGTCCCGTCAGCCCCGCTGGCCGGCCTGCCAAAGCTCGGGTTAGCGGCAGGTTTTGCCGTTGAGGAGGAACAGGTCGGGGACGGGGTTCGCGGTGGGGGTGGTCTTGCCGACGAAGCCGAAGGTGGTGGATTGGCCGGGGCGGAGCCGCCCGTTGTAGGGGAGGCTCTTGGCGGTGACGGTGCCGGCCGACTGGGTCAGGGTGGCGCCCCAGTGGTTCTTCAGGGTCTGGCCGGCCAGGAAGGACCAGCGCAGGGTCCAGCCGTCCAGGGTGGTGCGGCCGGTGTTCTTGATGTCGACCTGGGTGGTGAAGCCGTCGGGCCACTGGCCGTGCCTGGTGTAGGTCACGCGGCAGTCGGCGGCCTCGGGGAGCGGAGCCGCGAGGTAGGCGGAGATCCAGGAGAGCGGCGAGTTCCAGTTGATGGTCAGTTCGTTGGTCGCCCAGGACTCGATGTCGTCGATGTAGCAGAACTGCGGCTTGCAGTCCTTGAGGAGCCGTTGCGCGATCGGGTCCTGGATGGCGGAGTTGGGCCCGCCCGCCAGGGTGCCCTTGGGCGGGTTGGGCAGGGCGGGGTCGAGCTGGTTGGCGTACCAGCGGCTGTGCTGGTTCTTCGACGCCACCTCGCCGTAGCCGGTCACGTACGAGTGGTTGAGCGCGTTCCGGCCGAGCAGGTAGTCCATGCCCTCCAGCACGCCGTCGAGATACTTCCGGTCGCCGCTCAGGTCGTGGGCGACGGCCATCACCACCATGTTGTTCAGGATCAGGTTGTTGGAGCCCCAGTCGTAGGTGTTCTCCGCGGGCGCGTACGGCACGCCGTACGGGTGGGCCCGCTGGGTGGCGAGATACTTCCCGGCCCCGGCCAGCACCGAGGCCCGTACGGCGTCGCGGCCGGGCAGGGCGTTGGGCACCGAGGCGAGCTGGAGACGGCCGAGCTGCGCCGTGTTGCCCCAGTCGAAGCCGCGCTCGCGCCAGATGTCGGCGGTGTGGTGCGGCGAGGCGAGCACGTAGTCCTGGTACTCCTTCTCGCCGGTGCTGATGTAGAGCTCGGCGGCGGCCCAGTAGAACTCGTCGGTCACGTCGCCGTCGTTGTAGGCGCCGCCGCCGATGCCGTCGTTCGGGTCGGCGTAGCGGGCCGGGTTCGCCTTGGCGGCGGCCCACGCCTTGCGGGCCGCGGCGAGGTTCTCGGCGGCGAAGGCCGCGTCGTAGGGCGCGTAGAGGCGGGCCGCCTGCGCGGCGGTCGCGGCCAGGTTGAGCGTGGCGGCGGTGGAGGCGGGGTGCAGCTCGCGTTTCTGCGGGTCGAGGTGGGGGAGCAGCGGCAGCCCGGTCCACTGCGCGTCGTGGATCTTGTGATGCGCCATCCCCGCGTACGGCTCGCCGTCCGGGACCTGCATGCTGAGCAGGAACTCCTGTTCCCAGCGGGCTTCGTCGAGGATGTCGGGCACCCCGTTGCCGCTCTCCGGGATGGCCAGCTCGCCGTCCTTGAACAGGCCGAGCGTCTTGCCGCGTTCGAAGGCGGCCATCAGCTGGTGGACGGAGATGCCGCCGTTGACGACGTACTTGCCGTGGTCGCCGGCGTCGTACCAGCCGCCCTTGACGTCGAGGGTGTAGTCGCAGACGCCGGGCTGACAGGGGACCCGCACGTCACCCTGGTTGGGGGCGGTCCCCGCGTGCCCGGCCGGCCTGCCGTACCCGGGGCGGAGGCTGTCGAGGATCTCGATGCCGCTGCGCTGGGTGTAGTAGAACTTCAGCGCGTCGGTCCGCAGCGACTCGTACAGGCCGGCGCCGATGTCGAAGGGGCGGCTGGTCTCGCCGTCGGCCTCCAGCGTGTAGCCGGTGCCGGCGGTGCGGTAGGCGCCGAAGTCGATGGCGTGCACGTTCTGGCCCGAGCTCTGGTCGAGGCCGCGCGGCGTGGTCTGGCCGTCCGCCACGACGTCGCCGGCGGCGTCCTTGAGCCGCCAGGCCGTCGCCTCGGTCCGCTCGGTGACCACGGTGGCGTTCTTCGGGCCCGCGGGCCGGTAGCCGACCATGTTCACGCGGACGCGCGGGCCGGTGTCGGGTTCGTACACCTCGGGATCCGCTCCTCCCTTGAGCGAGACGTCGTCCACGCAGAATCGCCACGGTTCGGCGCTGCCGCCGAGTTGGAAGGCGACCTGGGCGTTGGGCAGGTCGACCGGTGCGGTGAAGGTGTAGTCGTAGGTGTCGCCGGAGACGCTGAGCACGGGGGAGGCGCCGAGATACTGGGTGTACGGGTCGGTGGGGAGCTGGATGAGGGCCTTGGCCGGCTTGGCGGAGCTCGCGGCGGCGGTGAAGGTGTAGGCGTAGGTCTCGCCCTGCACCAGCGGGACGCCGTCCTGGCCGATGATGACGTCCCACGGGTTGACGGTGCCGCCGGGGACGTCGGCGCAGAGCCGGCCGCCGTCGAGTTCGAGCCGCGTGTTGGCGGTGGCCCACCAGGGTTCCGTGGCGGTGTCGAAGGTGCCGTTGACGATCTGCTCGGGGGGATCGTCCGCTTGAGCGGGTGCGGTGGATAAGGCGGCCAGCAGGGCCGCGACGATGGCGAGAGAAGTGGTCACGAGGGTCCTCGGGGGTTGTGGGAGCGCTCCCATAGGCGCGCCCCTCGATTGTTTCCACCGGGTTTCACCGCAGTCAATGAAGTCGCCCGCCGGGCCGGTCGTCCTGCGGGTGGGCCGCTGAAACTTACATTGCAAGGGAACCTTTGCAAACTTCCCCTTGCGGTTCTACGATCAACCGGTATGAGCGAGGTTTTCCGCGTCACCGACCCGCGAACTCTCAAGGCCGTCGCCCACCCGCTGCGCGCCCGGATGCTGAGCCTGCTCAGGTTCGACGGCCCGGCGACGGCCACCGAGCTGGCGCGAAAGGTCGGCGAGAGCTCGGGCCTGACCAGCTATCACCTCCGCGAGCTGGCCAGATACGGCTTCATCGAGGAGGACCCCGAGCAACGCGACGCCCGCGAGCGCCGCTGGCGGGCCGCACACATGTACACGTCGTGGCGGTCCGGCGAGATGTCGGCGACCCCCGAGGGACGCGAGGCCGACGAGTTCATGCGCCGTCGCCAGATCGCCAACCTTCTGCACGACCACGAAGCCTTCGGGCAGCGCATGGACACGATGAGCAGGGAGTGGGTCGACGCGTCGGGCATGGCCGACGAGATCGTACGGCTGACGCCCGGCTCGATGGCCGCGCTCTGGGAACACTGGGCGCGATTCTCCAGCGCGCTCCAGGAGCTCGCGAGGAACGACGCGGGCGACCCGGCGGCCGAAGAGGTGGCCGTCTACATGTACGCCATCCCGCGCGACCCCGAAGGCGAGTGACCCATGGGCTCCCACGTCCTGACCGCCCGGTCGGCCGGGCGGCGCTACGCGCTGATCAGCTTCCTGAACTGGCTCCCCAGTGGGCTGATGATGGCCCCGATGGTCCTGCTGATGGCCGAGCGGGGCATCGGCATCGCCGAGATCGGCGTGATCACGGCCGTCTACTCGGCGGTGTGCATCGCGCTCGAACTGCCGACGGGCGGACTGGCCGACGTGCTGAGCCGCCGGGTCGTGCTGGCCGCCTCGGCGGCGTTCGGCCTGGTGGGGCTGGCCGTGATGGCCTTCTCGGTCGCGCCGTGGCAGTTCCTGGTGGCCTCGGTGCTCAAGGGCGTGTCCCGGGCGCTGTCGAGCGGTCCCGCACAGGCGTGGTACGTCGACACGCTGCACGCCGTGGCGGGGCCGGACGCCGACCTGAAGCCGGGGCTGGCGCGGGGCGGGGCGGCGGGCTCGATCTCGCTCTGCGTCAGCATGCTGGCCGGCGGGTTCGTGCCGCTGGTCGTGCCGGAGGGACCGATCACGCCGCTGGCCGTACCGGTTCTGGCGGGCGCGGCGGCGTCGGGGCTGCTGCTGGTGGCCGCGCTGGTGGCGATGCCCGAGCCGGCCCGCCCGCGCACCACGCTCGGCGCCGTGCTGCGCGACGTGCCGGTGACGATCCGTGCGGGCCTGCGGCTCGGGCTGCGTGACCGGGGCCTGAGCCGGCTGCTGCTGGTCGCCCTCACGGTGGGCGTCGTGCTCGGCGCGATCGAGCTGCTCACCCCCGGCCGGCTGGCCGAACTGACCGGGCGGCCGGAGACCGGCGGCACGGCGTACGCGGTCGTCGCGGCGCTGGGCTTCGGCGCCCACGCGCTCGGTAGCTCGCTCGTGCCCGCGCTCGCCCGGCTGGCCGGGAGTTCGGTCAGGGCGGCGATCGCGGCGACGGTGGTCACCGCGCTGGCCGCCGGCGCGCTGGCGGCGTCCACCGCGCTGGACGGCCCGCCCGGCGTCGTCGCCGCCGCCGTGGCCTATGTGGCGCTGTTCGCCGCGTTGTCGGTGCTCACCCTGCTGCGGACCGAGATGATGCACCACCGGGTGCCCTCCGCCCAGCGTGCGACGCTCATGTCGGTCGACTCGCTCCAGCTCCAGTTCGGCGGCATGGTCGCCTCGGTGGCGGGCGGCCTGCTCGCCGCCGGTGCGGGCACGGGCCTCGTCTGGGGGATCGCCGCCGTGATCCTGCTGGCCGGGGCGTTGCTGTTCGTACGGCTGCCCGCTCCCGCCGTGGTGTCCTCGACGCCGGTGAACGCCCCCGGGTAGAACATGATTCTGCGGGGAGGGCAGAATCGTAGCCTGCGAAAGGAGTTCGGGGATGCGCATGGTGACACCGGCGAACGAGGCTCAGCGGGAAGCGTGGCGGACGGGAGGGTTCCCGGTCGTGGAGCGGGTCCGGCCGGGGGTGTGGTCGATCCCGGTGCCCATCCCGATCAACCCGTTGCGATACGTGCTGGTCTACGCCCTTGAGCTGCCCGACGGCGTCGCCATCATCGACGCCGGCTGGAACACCGAGGAGGCGTACTCCGGGCTCGTCGAGGGGCTCCGGATCGCCGGATACGAGATCACCGACGTGCGGGCCGTACTCGTCACGCACATCCACCCCGACCACTACGGGCTGGCCGGACGGGTGCGCGAGGAGTCGGGGGCCTGGATCGGGCTGCATCCGGCGGACGCGCGGCTGGTCCACGAGCGCTATGACGACGAGGCGATCGAGTCGCTGATCGACAAGGAGCGCGGGCTGCTGCTCAGGTGCGGCGTTCCCGAGCCGGCGGCCGAGGAGCTGGCGGGCGCCTCGAAGATGATCAGGTCGTTCGTCTCGATGGCCAAGCCCGACCGGTTGATCGAGGACGGCGAGCGGCTCGACCTGCGCGGCTGGAACCTTCAGGCCGTGTGGACGCCCGGTCACTCGCCCGGTCACCTGTGCTTCGTCGAGCAGGACCGGCGGCTGCTGTTCTCCGGCGACCACGTGCTCGCCAAGATCACGCCGATGGTGGCCGTGCATCCGCAGTCGGCGCCCAATCCGCTGGCCGACTACCTGGAGGCGCTGACCGCCATCCGGAAGTGGGAGGTGGACGAGGTGCTGCCCGCCCACGAGTACCGCTTCCTCGGACTCGCCGAGCGGGTGGACGACGTGCTGGCGCACCACGAGGAGCGGCTGACCGAGATCGAGGCGGTGCTCGCCTCGGCCGACGGCGTCAGCTGCTGGGCGACGGCCACCCGCCTCACCTGGTCGCGGCCGTGGGAGACGATCCCGTCGTTCATGCGTCGCAGCGCCAACAACGAGACGCTCGCGCACCTCGTCTGGCTGGAGGCGCGGGGACGGGCCCGGCGGGTGATCGGGGAGCCGGATCTCTGGTATTCCCTATAAATCAAGTAGGTAATATTGACTTAGCCCTACGGGGTGCGTAGCTTTTCGGATATGAGCCAGGTCGTCCTCTATCTGACCCGGCGCGCGCATGTCGACTTCTGCCGCGTCGGCAGCGCCCAGTGTCGCTGATCACGGCGCCCGCTTGCCCGTGACCGTGATCAGCCCTCAGGAGTTTCGCATGCCCGAAATCGCGCTGCCGCCCGAAGGCGACAAGCACTGGTACGACCTTCCCGACGACGAAACCGAACTCGACGACGATCCCCCCGCCCTTTCCGTCCCTCCCGTCGTCCCATGGGCGCGGACCCCGTTCCTCAAGCAGTTCCTCGTACGGCTGGAGCGCCGCTTCGCTATCTGGAGGACCACCTGATGACCGGCAGGAAGATGCATCTCAACGCCTTCCTCATGGGCGTTGGACACCACGAGGCGGCCTGGCGGCACCCGCGCACCGAGCCGTCCCGGGTCACCGACGTGCGGCACTACCAGGACCTGGCGCGGACCGCCGAGCGGGGCAGGCTCGACTCCGTGTTCCTGGCCGACGGCCTGGCCGTGCGCGGGAACGTGCGCCACAACGCGTTCGGCGGTCTTGAGCCGCTGACCCTGCTGGCGGCCCTGGCCACGGTGACCGAGCGGATCGGCCTGATCGCGACCGCGTCCACGACGTACAACGAGCCGTTCCACCTCGCGCGCAAGTTCGCCTCGCTGGACCACATCAGCGGCGGCCGGGCCGGCTGGAACATCGTGACCTCGGCGGGCGAGGCGGAGGCGCTCAACTTCGGCATCGAGCGCCCGGCCCACAGCGAGCGGTACGACAGGGCGGAGGAGTTCGTCGAGGTCGCCACCAAGCTGTGGGACAGCTGGGCGGACGACGCCCTGGTGATCGACCGCTACACCGGGATATTTTCGGACACCGAGAAGATTCGCCCGATCGAGCATCACGGCCGGCACTTCCATGTGCACGGGCCGCTCAACAGCTCGCGGTCGCCCCAGGGCCATCCGCTGCTGGTCCAGGCGGGCTCCTCCGAGGAGGGCAAGGAGTTCGCGGCCCGCCACGCCGAGGCCGTCTTCACCGCCCAGCAGACCCTGGAGGACGCCCAGGAGTTCTACGCCGACCTCAAGGCCCGCCTGCCCAAGTACGGCCGCCACGACGTGAAGATCCTGCCGGGCATCTCACCGATCATCGGCTCGACCGAGCGAGAGGCGCTCAGGCTGGAGCGCGAGCTGGAAGAACTGATCACCCCCGCGTACGGCGTGGCGCAGCTCTCCGGCATCCTCGGCGTCGACCTGTCGGACCAGCCGCTCGACGGCCCGCTCCCCGCCCTGCCCGCGAGCACGGAGGGCGCGCAGAGCCGGTTCAAGCTGGTCACCGACTTGGCGCGGAGAGAACGCCTGTCCATCCGCGAGCTGATCGGGCGCCTCGCGGGCGGCAGAGGGCACCGGGTGATCGCCGGAACACCCGAGCAGATCGCCGACCAGCTCCAGGAGTGGTTCCAGTCGGGAGCCGCGGACGGCTTCAACGTGATGCCGCCGCACCTGCCCGGCGGGCTGGAGGACTTCGTCGACCACGTCGTCCCGGAACTGCAGGTGCGCGGCCTGTTCCGGTTCGACTACGAAGGGCGCACCCTGCGCGACCACTACGGGCTGCCGCGTCCGGCCGCCCGTCGTGACGAGGTCGCGGCGGTGGCCTCATGACCGTCGTCGCCCTGGTGGGCAACCCCCGCACGGGCTCCCGCACGTACGGCGCGGCGGTGGCGGCGGCCGAAGCGGTCGCGAGCAGGATCGGCGAGCCCGCCCCGCCCGACGTCGTCGACCTCTCCGCGCTGGCCCCCGTGCTGCTGGCGCCCGTCCCGTCGGCGGGCGTGGAGGTCGCCCTCGAACTGGTCACCGGAGCCGATGTGCTGGTGGTGGCGTCCCCGACGTACAAGGGCACCTACACGGGTCTGCTCAAGGCGTTCCTCGACCGGCTGCCCTCGGGCGCACTGTCGCGCACCGCGGCGCTCCCGCTGCTGGTCATGGGCGACCCGGCGCACAGCCTCGCGGTGGAGGTGCACCTGCGCCCGCTGCTGGTCGAACTGGGGGCCTTCGTCCCCACGCCCGGCCTGGCGCTGCTGGAGTCGCAGCTCGCCGATCTCGACGACGTGCTCGCCGCCTGGGCGGACAGGGTCGCCCCGCAGGTGGCGGGGGTAGTCCGAAGAGAAGGAGTGAGATCGTGACCGACATCGCCGCCGAGCAGGCCGTGCAGGCCGAGGGTTTCCGCAGGGCCCTCGCCGTGCACGCGGCCGGAGTCGTGGTCGTCACCGCCAGATCGGGGGGCCTGCCCGTCGGGCTCACCGCCACCTCCTTCTCCTCCGTCAGCCTGAACCCGCCGCTGGTCTCCTTCTACGTGGACCAGTCGTCCACCACGTGGCCCTGGCTCCGCGAGGCCGGCCACTTCGCGGTGAACGTGCTCGCCAACCACCAGGCGGAGATCGCCTCCAGATTCGCCCGCAAGGGGATTGACCGGTTCGCCCCGCCCACCACCTGGCGTCCCGGCCCGCTCGGCGTGCCATTGATCGACGGCGCGTCGGCCCACCTCGTCTGTGCTCCGCACACCACGATCGAGGTGGGCGACCATCACCTCGTGGTCGGCCTGGTCACCGAGGCCCGGCTCGGCCCGACCGGCCGCCCGCTGCTCTACCACCGCGGCCGGTTCGGCAGATTCATCCCGTACGGCTAGCCGTACCGTTCCCGGCTTGTCGAGGGGGAGGCCGGGGCCGGTTTCCCCGGCGCGGCGGTGCATACGGCGCGTGTGCCGCCGCGCCGGCCGTACGGAATTCTCCCGGTGGTTTCGCATGGTTGACCGTGTGCCGCCGAGGGCGTCATTCACAGCCTTGGGGGACATCGGTACAGCCGTTGGCGCTCGCCCTCACCGCCGCCACGGCCCTCGGGCTGCTCCTCGGGGTTCGCGCCCCGGCTCGTCCTGTCCATCGCCGGCGGTCAGCCGCGCACGTGCAGCCCGAAACCCGTGCGGCCCGCGGGCTCCAGGCCCTCCACCAGGTGCAGCGAGGGGATCTCGTAGTCACCGAAGTTCTGCCGCCGGAACGCGATCGGCTCGGTCGACTCCAGGGTGAGCAGGCGCTGCTCCCAGGCCTTGGCGATGTCCGGGTAGTCCTCGCTGGTCATCCGGTCGGTGCTGTACAGCACGAACGGCGGCAGCACCTCGATGCCCGGGTAGTAGAGGATGCCGTGGTGGATCGGGAACAGCAGATCGTCGATGGGGCCGTTGATCCCGCGAGCGGCGTAATGCGACTCCGGGCCGCCGGCGGTCACCGACAGCAGAGCCTTCCTGCCCGCGAGGGTGCCTTCGCCGAAGCGCTCGCCGTACTTGGTGTCGCTGTGCTCGCCGACGCCGTACGCGAAGTGGTAGGTGAACACCCGGTCCACCCAGCCTTTGAGGATCGCGGGCATCGTGTACCACCACAGCGGGAACTGGAAGATGATCGTGTCGGCCCACAGCAGCTTCTCCTGCTCGGCGAGAATGTCCGGGGTGAGCGTCCCGGCGTCGAAGGCCCGGCCCGAGTCCAGGGCGACCTTCAGCGGACTTGAGGCGTCAGGGCCGTAGTCCGCGGCGTCCACGACCGCCTTCCAGTTCATCGCGTACAGATCGCTCACCCGTACCTCGTGCCCGGCGGTCTCCAATGTGGACACCGCGAGGTCCTTCAGCGAGCTGTTGAGCGACTTCGGCTCCGGGTGGGCGTAGACGATCAGCGTCTTCATGGGAACTCCTTCGGGTCGGGTGCCTTCGATTCTGGGAGTTGCGGCGCCCGGCGTTCAGGGGCGCCTCTTCCATCGGACGGGACTTCCTGGTAATGGCAGGACCACCTTCACGGGCACCACCGAGGCCATACTGGAGGCATGGACGATCTCGCGGGCTTCCTGCGGACCCGGCGCTCCCGGGTCGACCCGGCGACCGTCGGCATCCCCACCGACAGCCGCCGCCGGGTCGAAGGGCTGCGCCGCGAAGAGGTCGCACACCTGTCCGGAGTCAGCGTCGACTACTACGTACGCCTGGAGCAGGGCCGCGCGACCCAGCCCTCCGAGCAGGTCCTCGACGCGCTCGCCCGCGTCCTGGGCCTCGACGAGACCGAACGCGGGCACCTCTACCGGCTCGCCCGGCAGCGCCGCCGCCGCGCGAAGGCGCCGGGCGGGCGGGTCCGGCCGGAGCTGCTGCGCGTCCTCGACCTGGTCGCCGACGCGCCCGCGCTGATCATGGATTACCGCCTGGACGTGCTCGCCGGGAACCGCCTCGCCGGGCTCCTCTACGGCCGGCCGATGCCGGGCCTGAACACCGCCCGGCACATCTTCCTTGAGGAGACCGAGCGCGGCCTTTACGCGGACTGGGAGAAATGCACCCTCGACGTGGTCGGGCACCTGCGCCTGGCCGCCGGCAAATACCCCGAGGACCCCCGCCTGGCCTCGCTCATCGGCGAGCTGGCGATGGGCAGCGAGCGCTTCCGCCGCCTCTGGGCCCGCGCGGACGTGCGCGCCCGCACACATGGACGCAAGGCGTACCGGCACCCGCTGGTCGGACTGCTGGAACTGCACCAGGAGAATTTCGCACTACCGGACGAATCGGGCATGGAGCTGCTGGTGCTGTCCGCAGTCCCCGGCAGCCCCGCCGAGGACGGGCTGCGCCTGCTCGCGGGCCTGGGCGCGGACAGCGGTGACGCGCATCCCACAGTGAACGCTCAGGTCCGCGAGTAACCCCGCTTCGGGGACGATCGCTGTGCGAGCCGATCATGATCATTCTCGGCGCCAACGGCTGTACCGATGTAGTTCACGATCGTCGTTGTCCGATGCGCGCGGACACGGCCGCGATCACGCCGAGATGAACGGCTCCGTCAGGTGCGGTGTCGCCAGGTGCAGCGTGGTGGCGGTTTCGCGGCCGAGCATGCGCTTCCTTGAGTGCCTGGCCGCCTCAGGGTCGATCTCGTGCGAGTAGGCGAGCTCGGGGTGGAGCAGTTGGAGCGCGTGCACCAGGAGGTCGCCGGTGACGAGCGCCAGCTCGCGCCCGTCGGCGACCAGCACGCTCTGGTGCCCGGGCGTGTGACCGGGCGTGGCGACCGTGCGCCCGGCGCGCAGCGGCGTGTCCCCGTCGAGGAGCCGGAGCCGACCGGCCGCCACGAGAGGGTCGGTGAGGGTCTCGCGAAGCTGCGGGTTGAGCGCGTCGAGGGCGTCGAACTCGGCCCGCTGGAGCAGGTATTCGGCGTTCGGGAAGTAGGGGCGGCGGTCGCCGGTCGCGCTGCCGGGCGCAGGGGCGCCGCCCGCTGATGGGACGGCCGCCTCGGTCACGACCGCCCATCCGACGTGGTCGGTGTGCAGATGCGTGAGCACCACGGTGTCGACCTCTGCCGGGTCGATGCCCGCGGCGGCGAGCGATTCGGGGAGCGCACCGGGCACGGGCGCCCACGAGCGGGCCGGGCTGTCCGCTGGACCGATCCCGGCGTCCACGATGGTGAGGCCCTTGTCGCTGCGGATCGCGTACGCGCGGAACTGGAGCCGCCAGCGGCCCTCGGCGTCGACCGCGCCCGGGTCGTAGCGGTCGGCCTCGGCCCACTGAGCGGCCGTGGCCTCGGGGAAGGCCTCGGCGCGCGGGGAGAAGAATGGGCCCTCGCCATCGGCGAGGGCAATGATCTCGGTCGAGCCGATTCGGACGCGGGGGACGCTGAGGGACATGGCCGCGATCTTGCCACGCCTTGCACGCGGGTGGTGACTCGCCCAGCACCGGCTCCTGAACGTGCTGCTCGACGAGACCGGTGGGACATGGAGCCGATACGCCCCTGGAGATCACGGAAAGTCACTGCCACGATCAACAGCACTGACAGTTGAGCGCAAGCTCCCTCTGTCTGCCAGTCGCGGCTCCCACGCTCCGGCTCGGACTCACTTGACGAAAACCGCCCGCGCAATCTCATCGGGGGCGGCGCTCGCTTCCGGGACCAGCTTCCCGTCGGCCTTTATGGTGCTTCGGTCGGCTTTCTGCATTTCTAGGATGAGTGCATATATTAATTCGTTCGGGTGTCTCCGCTAAGAGCGACCGTTCTGCGTTGTTTGTCCAATGAGACTAGGCGAGCCGTACGGTTCCCCGGCCTGTGGCGAGGGGGAGGTCGAGGACGGTGCGGATGCCCGGGGCGGCGGCGCACACGGCGGCGATCGAGTTGACCGCGTGCGCGGCCGCGCCGGCCAGGCCGTGCGACACCTCGTTCACGGTGACCGTCATCTGCGGCATGCCCTCGATGTGCAGGGTGAATCCGGGCTCCGCCCACCTGGGGACCCGGGCGGCGTCGGCCTTGTAGACGCACTCGATGGTCATGATCGGCCGGCCGCGGACCAGCCCGGAGAACACCCAGCGGGAGGCGCACACGGTGCCGGGGAGGACCGTGCCCGCCGCGATCTCGAACTCCTCGCGGGCCAGCTCGAACTCGTCGCTCTCCTCCACCTCGTCGAGCGTGACCTCCAGCGCGTCGGCCACGAGCTGGACGCTCTCGGCGAACAGGGCCCGCTGGAAGGCGCGGAAGGGGCGCACCGCCGTCGCGTAGTCCTTGGGGGAGCGGGTGAACCCGATCAGGTCGACGACGATCTGCCGGGAGGGATGCCCGCTGAAGTCGGAGGACTCGCGGACGAAGATGTGGTCGACCCGGCTGGACAGGCCGGTGAGGGCCAGCGGGAGCAGGTCGCTCATGAACCCCGGGTTGATGCCGGTGCCGTGCAGGGTGCTGCACCCTGCCCGGCAGGCGGTCTCCAGGCGGTCGACCACGCCCGGACCGTAGGAGCGGGGATGGACGAACCCGGTGGTGGTGATGACGTTCTTGCCGGAGGCGAGCAGGGTGCAGATCGACTCCAGATCGCTGACGTGGTCGCCGCCGAAGTAGGACGCGGGCAACGGCATGTGCAGGACGCAGTCGGCGTCGAGTGCCAGCACCTGCTTGACGTCGTCGGTGCAGCGCACGCCGGTGTCCGGTAGGCCGACGAGCCGCCCGGCGTCCTGGCCCACCTTGTCGGGGTCGTATACGAGGACGCCCACCAGGTCGAACTCGGGGCGAGTGATCAGGTTGTGCAACGAGCAACGTCCGACCGCGCCGGTGGCCCACTGGACCACGCGAAAGGGCGGCTGTACGGGCATGCAGAGCCTCCAGCCCAGATGTGTGGCGGGGGCCGTGCTGGGAGGGGAGTCGACGCTGACCCACGCCCGTTCGGGGAGTGCGAAACTCTAGCAGGAATTTACTCGTCCGATCACTATCTGCAACGTTTCAGCGGAGTGACCCCCTGTGACCTGCGTCTATCCGAAACGTTCCAGCGATGTCGCGAAAGGAGAAGGCAGGCTATTGTTCTGGTAACTAGAACCTTATTCTTCTGGGAGGGCGCATGGCAGCTCTGCGGTTTGACGGAAAGGTCGCGCTGGTGACCGGCGCCGGCCATGGTCTGGGACGCTCGCACGCGCTCCTGCTGGCCGAGCGCGGCGCCAAGGTGGTCGTCAACGACCTGGGCGGCTCACTCGACGGCACCGGCGCCTCGGCCGGGCCGGCCGCCGACGTGGTGGAGCTGATCAACAAGAACGGCGGCGAGGCCGTCGCGAACACCGACAACGTCGCCACTCCCGAGGGCGCCAAGGCGATCGTGGCCGCCGCCGTCGACGGCTTCGGCAGGCTCGACATCGTCGTCAACAACGCCGGCATCCTGCGCGACAAGTCGTTCGGCAAGATGTCCGTCGAGGAGTTCGACGCCGTGCTCGCCGTACACGTGCGGGGGGCGTTCCTGGTCAGCCGGGCGGCGTTCCCCTACCTCAAGGAGCAGGGGTACGGGCGGATCGTCAACACGTCGTCGCCGGCGGGCCTGTTCGGCAACTTCGGCCAGGCGAACTACTCGACCGCGAAGATGGGTCTGGTCGGCCTGACCAAGACGCTCGGCATCGAGGGCGCGCGGGCGAACATCAAGGCCAACGCGATCGCGCCGATCGCCTGGACCCGGATGACCGAGGCGCTGCTCCCCGCCGAGTTCGAGGCGAAGTTCACTCCGGAGAGGGTGAGCGCCCTGGTCGCCTTCCTCGCCCACGAGACCTGCGGCGCCACCGGCGAGGTCTTCAGCGTGGGCGGTGGCCGGGTGGCCCGCGTGTTCGTCGCCGAAGGGCCCGGTTGGCGCCAGGACGACCACACCGTCGAGGACATCCGCGACAACTGGGATGCCATCATGTCCGAACAGCCCTACCTGACCCCCACCACTCTCGGTGAGCAGGCCAGCGCCTCCATGAGGGCCATGCTCTGACCCCTGGCTCCATACGCGTCGCCGCATCACCTCAATGGACGGGTGGTGCGGCGTCCGGCCGTTATGGAGCGGTTATGACTTGTCCATCAGTTCGATCCAGTCGTTCACCAGCTTCTCCAGCACGTCCTTGTTGGCCTCGATCTCTTCCATGCTGTGGAACTTGGCGTAGGCGCGGCCCTTGGGACCCGCTTCGAGCAGGCCGGACTCGTCCTTGAGCAGGTCGCCCTTGTGGAAGATGACGGGCACGTAATTCTTGACCCGCGGGTTGAGGCTGGCCAGGTCCTCCTTGTAGAAGAAGCTGGGGCCGCCCCACTTGATATCTTCCTCGATCTTGGAGCTGGCCTTTACGAAAATGTCTCTGACGGCTGCTATCTCCGCCTTCATCGGGTGTTCGAGCTTGCCCAGGAACTCGTTTACCTTCTTTGTCTCGGTCATGCTGCTAGTTTCTATCACCGCGCCATAAGATGATCAATCGCATTCGGCGTTTTCTGGGGTTCCGGACCACATTTAGGGGTGGTGGCCGGGGTGCCGGACGTGATCAGGTGGCGATGGTCCGATCGACCGCGTCCGGGGCCAGCACGTGCTCGATGACCATGACCGCGGCGCCGATGACGCCCGCGCGGTCGCCCAGGTCGCTGGCGCGGATGCTGAGGTGCTGGGTGGCCAGGGGGAGCGACCGGCTGTAGATCACCTCGCGGACTCCGGCGAGGACGTGCTCTCCCGCCTCGGCGATGTCGCCGCCGATCACGATCACGGCGGGGTTGAAGAAGTTGACGATCGAGGCGAGGACCACCCCGACCTCGCGTCCGGCCTGCCGTACGAGCTGGACGGCCTGGGTGTTGCCGGCTCTGACCAGGCGGACCACGTCGCGGCTGCCGGTGGCCTCGACGCCTGCCGCCTTCAGCCGGCCGGCCAGGGCGCCGCCGCTGGCGACGGCTTCCAGGCAGCCGACGTTGCCGCAGCGGCAGACCACGTCGTCGAAGGAGGGCACCTGGATGTGGCCGATGTCGCCCGCCGCGCCCTGGGCGCCCCAGTGCAGCCGGCGACCCGCGATGATGCCGCAGCCGATGCCGGTGCCGATCTTGACGAAGATCAGGTGGTCGGTCTCGGGGCGGGCCGTCCAGTGCTCGCCCAGGGCCATGATGTTCACGTCGTTGTCGACCAGCACGGGGGCGCCGAGGCGCTCGCCCAGCCAGGCGGGCACGGGGAAACCGTCCCAGCCGGGCATTATCGGCGGGTTGACGGGCCGTCCGGTGCCGTGTTCCACCGGTCCGGGCAGGCCGACGCCGATGCCGCACACCTCGGGCAGCCGGTGGCCGCACTCGGCGAGCAACTCCTCGAACGCCGTGGCCAGCCATCCGAGCACGTGCTCGGGACCTCTGTCTATGGCCAGGTCGGCGGTGTGCTCGCCGAGGACCGCTCCGGTGAGGTCGGTGACGGCCAGCCGGGCGTGGGTCGCGCCCAGGTCGGCGGCGAGCACGATCCGGGCGTCCCGGTTGAAGGAGAAGGCGACGGCGGGCCGTCCGCCCGAGGAGATGGCGTCGTCCGCCGGGACGATCCACCGCTGGGTGAGCAGTGCGTCGAGCCGCTGCGAAACCGTGGATCTCGCGAGGCCGGTGAGCTGGACCAGCTCGGCGCGCGTGCGCGCCTGGCCGTCGCGCAGGATCGAGAGCAGCGCTCCCGCTCCCGCAGCCGGGCCTCCGCCGGCCTCGCTCAGCGTGTCCTGGGCCAAGACCGCCCCCTTTCGCGATGTCGCTTCCGATGATCCCAGATCTCATTATGGCCTACGTCAACAGACTTTTGCTTGACCGCAATCATAAGTCGCGCTTAGCATCCCGAAACATGAAGGACATAGGCCAGGCGTCCGCCGATGCTGTCGGTGCTCGCGGACTCACGCGAACTTTCGCCGATCTGGGCGGAAGTTGAGGCTGGCGTGTCAAAAGGTCTTCACAAGGCGCCGCAGCCGGGGTTAGCTTCTGCTCAGGTCACTCCGATGTGGGGGGCACTGTGAAGCGGATGTCGCTGCGGCCGGAGAACGCGCAGCAGGCCGGCCTGCTCCTGCTGCTCCGGGACGGCCCCCGCTCCCGGGCCGAGCTGGGAGACCTGGGAGAGCTGTCGAGATCCAGGCTCACCCTGGAACTGGGCCGGCTGGTCGAACTGGGCCTGGTGGAATCGGCCGGTTTCGCCGCCTCCAGGGGCGGCCGCCGATCAGGCATGGTACGGCTGGCGGAGGGCCTGCGATTCGCCGGCGTCGACGTCGGCGCGACCTCGATCGACGTGGCCGTCACCAACGGCGAGCTGGAGATCATCGGCCACGCGAACGAGCCCTGCGACGTACGGCGCGGCCCGGCGTACGTCCTCGACCGCACGTTGGACCTGCTCGGCAAGTTGCGCGACGAAGGCCACTACCACCGTCTGCAGGGCGCCGGGATCGGCGTCCCGGGCCCGGTCAGCTTCCGCGACGGCCGGCCCGTCGCCCCGCCGATCATGCCGGGCTGGGACCGCTACCCGGTGCGCGAGACGATCGGCCAGCAACTCGGCTGCCCGGCCGTGGTCGACAACGACGTGAACATCATGGCCCTGGGCGAACTGCACGCCGGGCTCGCCAAGCAGGTGGGCGACTTCCTGCTCGTCAAGATCGGCACCGGCGTCGGCTGCGGGATCGTGGTGGACGGCAAGGTCTACCGCGGCGTGTCGGGCAGCGCCGGCGACATCGGCCACATCCGGGTCGACGACCACGGCCCGGTCTGCGCCTGCGGGAACACGGGTTGCCTTGAGGCCTATTTCGGGGGCGCCGCCCTTGCGAGGGAGGCACAGGCCGTCGCGAGCCGCTCGCCGTACCTGGCGGAGCGGCTCGCCGCGGCCGGTTCGCTCACCGCGCGGGACGTGGCCATCGCGGCGGACAAGGGCGACGCGGCGGCGGCCCGGCTCATCCGCGACGGAGGCAGGCGGGTCGGCGTGGTGCTGGCCGGCCTGGTCAGCTTCTTCAACCCCGGCCTCGTGATCATCGCAGGCGGTGTCGCCCGGCTGGGCCACGTGCTGCTCGCGGAGATCAGGAGCGTCGTCTACCGCCGTTCGCTGCCGCTCGCGACCGGCAACCTGCCCATCGTGCTCTCCGAGCTCGGCGAGACCGCGGGCGTGATCGGCGCGGCCAGCCTCGCGAGCGACCACGTGTTCAGCGCGTCATGACCGATCGGAGGTCCCATGTCTGAGGACGCCCCTCTCCTGGTGATGCGGGGGATCGTCAAGGAGTTCCCCGGGGTGCGCGCGCTGGACGGCGTGGACCTGGAGGTCCGCGCCGGCGAGGTGCACTGCCTGCTCGGCCAGAACGGCGCGGGCAAGTCGACCCTGATCAAGATCCTGGCCGGCGCCCAGCTGCCCGACAAGGGGACGATCACGCTGGGCGGCGCGCAGGTGCGCGCGGCGAATCCCACGGCCGCGATCCGGCTCGGCATCTCGACGATCTACCAGGAACTCGACCTGGTCGACGGGTTGAGCGCGGCCGACAACATCTTCCTGGGACACGAGAAGGCCAGCCTCGGGTTCACCCGCCGGGCGGAGAGCAACCGTGCCGCCCGCGAACTGCTCGACCGCCTCGGTCACGGCGAGATCCGGCCGGGCGGCGAGGTGGGCCGGCTGTCGCCGGCGGGCAAACAGGTGGTCAGCATGGCCCGTGCGCTGTCGCACGACGCCCGTCTGATCATCATGGACGAGCCGTCCGCGGCGCTGTCCCACGACGAGGTGGGCAACCTGTTCCGGATCATCAGGGAACTGACCGCGCAGGGCGTGGCGGTGGTCTACATCTCACACCGGCTGGAGGAGATCCGGGAGATCGGCGACCGGGTGACGGTGCTCAAGGACGGCCGGACCGCCGCCGTCGGGCTGCCCGCCAAGGACACCCCGACCTCCCAGATCGTGTCGCTGATGACGGGCCGCAACGTGGAGTACGTGTTCCCGCCGCGCCGCACCGAGCCGCCGGGTGCCGAGGTGCTGAAGGTGACGGACCTGGTGGTGCCGGGAGTCGTCTCCGGGGTGTCGTTCTCGGTGCGCGCGGGCGAGATCGTGGGGCTGGCCGGACTGGTCGGCTCGGGCCGCTCGGAGATCGTCGAGGCGATCTACGGCGCGCGCCGGGCCTCCGGCCGAATCCTGCTGGACGGCCATGCCGTACGGCCGGGCAGCACGAGCCGGGCGGTGCGACTGGGGATGGGACTGGCTCCGGAGGAACGCAAGGCGCAGGCCCTGCTGCTCGACCAGAGCGTGGCCCGCAACATCACCCTCGGCGGGCTGGAGCGCTTCTCGCGGTTCGGCTGGATCGATCGGCGGCGGGAACTGGCCGAGGCGCGGACGCTGGCGGAGACCCTGGACATCCGGCCCGGTGACGTGCGCAGGCCGATCAAGACGCTGTCGGGCGGCAACCAGCAGAAGGCCGTCCTGGCGCGCTGGCTGGTGAACGGCCGCAAACTGCTGCTGCTGGACGAGCCGACCCGCGGCGTGGACGTGGGGGCGCGGGCGGAACTCTACGCCGTGATCCGGCGGCTGGCCGACGAGGGGATCGGCGTGCTGCTGGTCTCCAGCGAGGTACCCGAGGTGCTCGGCCTGGCCGATCGGGTGCTCGTCATCCGCGAGGGCGCGGTCGTGCACGAGGCCGCCGCCCGTGATCTCGACGAACACCAGGTGCTCGATCTGGTCATGGCCACATCGACAGGAGGATTCCGGTGAAAGAGGCGACACCCGTGCCGCCCGTGGAAGAGCGTGAAGTCAAGCCCAGGGCGCGGAGCGCCGGCGCGGTGCGGCTGGGCCGGATCAGCGAGGCACGGCACGTGGGCCTGGTCCTGGCGATCGTGCTGCTGGCGCTCGTCGGGCTGGTGACCAGGCCGGAGAACTTCGCCACGACGTCGAACCTGGTCAGCATCCTGACTCTGGCCTCGACCATCGGCGTGATCACGGTCGGCATGACATTCGTGATCATCGGTGGCGGGATCGACCTGTCGGTGGGCGCGGTGATGGCGCTGGCGTCGGTGTGGGCCACGACACTGGCCACCCAGTCGTACGGGCCGGTGGTGATGGCCGTCTGCGCGATCCTGGTCGGGACCGGAGCGGGGCTGGTGAGCGGGTTCCTGATCGCCTACGGGCGGCTGGTGCCGTTCATCGCCACGCTGGCGATGCTGGTCGCCGCGCGCGGGCTCGCGCAGCGGATGTCGGACCGGAATAGCCAGCTCATCCCATCCGACAACGCGCTGGTGGAGTTGTCCACCACGCGGGTGCTGGGGGTGCCGCTGCTGGTCTACATCTTCGCGCTGGTGGTGGTGATCGGCTGGCTGGTGCTGAACCGGACCACCTTCGGCCGCCGTACCTACGCGGTGGGCGGCAACCCGGAGGCCGCGCGGCTGGCGGGCATCGACGTGCGCAGGCACACGATGTTGCTCTACGCCCTGTCGGGCCTGTGCTGCGGCATCGCGGCGATCATCATCATGGCCAGGACCACGAGCGGCGCCTCCACCCACGGCGACTTGTACGAGCTGGACGCGATCGCGGCGGTGATCATCGGCGGCACCCTGCTGACCGGCGGCCGCGGCTCGATCATCGGCGCCATCCTCGGCCTGCTGGTCTTCACCCTGATCACCAACCTCTTCATCCTCAACGGTCTCGACACCGCTGACCAGCTCATCGCCAAAGGGCTGATCATCATCGTCGCCGTACTGCTCCAGAGGCGAAGCCTCGAAACACGCACCTAGGAGAACGAATGAGCGAGAGAGTCGGACGCCGTGGCTTCCTGCTCGGCGGGGCCGTGGTCGGCGCCGGTGCCCTGGTCACCGCGTGCACCAGCAACGAACCGGCGGCCGCGCCCGCCGCGAGCCAGGCGCCGCAGCCGGCCGCGACCGGCGCGAACGACCAGCCGGGGGAGAAGGTGCGGATCGGGTTCTCCGCCCCCGCGGCCGACCACGGCTGGATCGCCGCGATCGCCAAGAACGCGGAGGCCGCCGCGAAGGAATTCACCGACGTGGAGTTCGTCCCGGTCGAGCCGACCAACGACATCAACCAGCAGATCTCTGCGGTGGAGTCGCTGATCCAGCAGAAGGTCAGCGCGCTGGTGGTGCTTCCCAACGACGGCGGGCAGCTCAACCAGGTGGCCCGCCAGGCGATGGACGCCGGAATCCCGGTGATCAACCTGGACCGGGTCTTCCCCGACAAGCTGTCGTACCGGACCTGGATCGGCGGCGACAACTACGGCATGGGCGTGGCCGCAGGCAACCACGTCGCGGCCAAGCTCAAGGAGAAGAAGGTCACCAATCCGGTGATCGTCGAGATTCAGGGCATCGCGACCCTGCCGCTCACCCAGGACCGCAGCAAGGGCTTCGCCGACGCGCTCAAGTCGCACGGCTTCAGCGTCACGGCCAAGCAGGACGCCCAGTTCACCGTCGAGTCGGGGAACGAGGTCGCCAGCAGCCTGCTCCAGGCCCACAAGAAGATCGACGCGATGTGGAACCACGACGACGACCAGGGCATCGGCGTGCTCGCGGCGATCAAGGAGGCCGGCCGCGACGAGTTCTTCATGGTCGGCGGCGCCGGCTCCGCCAACGCCATGCGTGACATCCAGACGGGTGGCTCCGTGCTGGAGGCGACGGTGACCTACAGCCCCACCATGGCCTCCTCGGCGATCAAGCTGGCCCGGCTGGTCGCGCAGGGCAAGGGGATGAGCGACCTGGTGGAGAACCAGGTCCCGCAGTCGATCACGCTGGCCTCGGAGACCATCACCAAGGAGAACGTGGGGCAGTACCTGCCTTTGGGCTTCGAATCCTGATCGGGGGATCATTTCGTGCGTGACAACAGGCCGGCGCTGGGGGTCGGCATCGTGGGCTATGCCTTCATGGGCCGCGTTCACTCCCAGGCATGGCGCAGCGTGGACGCGTTCTTCGACCTGCCGGTACGGCCCGCGATGGCGGCGCTGTCCGGCAGGTCCGCCGACGCCGCCGACGCCGCCGGACGTCTCGGCTGGGCGGCTGTGGAGCATGACTGGAAGCAGCTGATCCGCCGCGACGACGTCCAGATCGTGGACATCTGCACCCCTGGCGACACGCACGCGGAGATCGCGATCGCCGCGCTGCAGGCGGGTAAGCACGTGTTGTGCGAGAAGCCGCTGGCCAACACGGTCGCTGAGGCCGAGGCGATGGCGGCCGCGGCCCGGGACGCCTCGGCCAGGGGAGTGCGTTCGATGGTGGCCTTCAACTACCGGCGGGTTCCGGCGATCGCGCTGGCCCGCCGGCTGGTCGCCGAGGGCAGGTTGGGCACGATCCGGCACGTGCGGGCGCAGTACCTCCAGGACTGGATCACCGATCCCGAGTTCCCGCTGGTGTGGCGGCTGCGCAAGGATCGGGCCGGGTCCGGCGCGCTGGGCGACATCGGCGCGCACATCATCGACAGCGTCTCCTTCATCACCGGGGAGAACCTGGCCGGCGTCTCGGCGATCACCGAGACGTTCGTCAAGGAACGCCCGCTGGCGCAGGCGTCGGCCGGGCTCTCCGGCGACGGCCGGAGCGGATCGACCGGGCAGGTGACGGTGGACGACGCTGCGTTGTTCATCGGCCGGCTGGAGGGCGGGGCGCTGGCCTCCTTCGAGGCCACCCGGTTCGCCACCGGCAGGAAGAACGCGCTGCGGATCGAGGTGAACGGCTCCCGGGGCAGCCTGGCCTTCGACTTCGAGTCGATGAACGAGCTGTGGTTCCACGACGAGACCCTGCCCGCGGCCGAGGCCGGGTTCCGGCGGATCCTGGTGACCGAGGGCGACCATCCGTACATGGACGCCTGGTGGCCGCCCGGGCACGGTCTGGGTTACGAGCACACCTTCACCCACGAGGTGAAGGATTTCCTGGAGGCCATCGTCGCCGACACCGACCCCACCCCGTCCTTCGACGACGGCCTGCGCGTGCAGCGGGTGCTCGCGGCGGTCGAACACAGCGCTGCCCACGACAGCCGATACGTACCCGTGGAGGAAGTATGACCCGCCCCGTCACGTTGTTCACCGGCCAGTGGGCCGACCTGCCCTTCGAAGAGGTGTGCCGGCTGGCATCCGGCTGGGGCTACGACGGTCTGGAGATCGCCTGCTGGGGCGACCACTTCGAGGTCGACAAGGCCCTGGCCGACGACACCTACGTCGCCCGCAAGCTCGAAACCCTCGACAAGCACAACCTGAAGGTCTGGACGATCTCCAACCACCTCCTCGGCCAGGCCATCTGCGACCACCCCATCGACCAGCGCCACGAGGCGATCCTGCCCGCCCGAATCTGGGGCTCGGGCGACCCCGAGGAGGTACGGCAGCGCGCCGCGGCGGAGATGAAGGACACCGCCCGCGCCGCCGCCCTGCTCGGCGTGGACACGGTGGTCGGCTTCACCGGCTCCTCCATCTGGCACACGGTGGCGATGTTCCCGCCCGTGCCGCCCGCCATGATCGAGGCCGGGTACGCCGACTTCGCCGCCCGCTGGAACCCGATCCTCGACGTCTTCGACGAGGTCGGCGTGCGGTTCGCGCACGAGGTCCACCCCAGCGAGATCGCCTACGACTACCACACCACGGTCGCCACCCTGGAGGCCATCGGGCACCGCCCGGCGTTCGGGCTGAACTGGGACCCCTCGCACATGGTGTGGCAGCAGATCGACCCGGTGAACTTCATCCTCGACTTCGCCGACCGGATCTACCACGTCGACTGCAAGGACACCAAGGTCCGCGTGGGCGACGGCCGCCGCGGCCGGCTCTCCTCCCACCTGCCCTGGGCCGACCTGCGCCGGGGCTGGGACTTCGTCTCCACCGGCCGGGGCGACGTCCCCTGGGAGGACTGCTTCCGCGCCCTCAACTCCATCGGCTACCAGGGCCCGGTCTCCATCGAATGGGAGGACGCCGGCATGGACCGCCTCGACGGCGCCCCCGAGGCCCTCTCCTACATCCGCGAACTCAACGCGATCACACCGCCCACCACGTCCTTCGACGCCGCCTTCGCCTCCGACTGACCCGCCGTCCACGCAGCGAGACCACGCCGGCCATACCTTCCGAACGGGTGTGGCCGGCTCACCTGTCCCACAGGGCACTGATCGGCAGGGCCGTCAGCCGATCGCCGAACGAGAGCGACCGCGGCCCGGTGTAGAAGACGAAGCCGTGGACGAAGTCGTCCCCGAGCATCTCCCGGAGGGCTGTGAGCCCGCGGAAGTCACGTTGGTCGATCGCGTCGGTGGACTTGCACTCCACCCCGATCACCAGCCCGTTCGTACGTTCGATCACGAGATCGACCTCGGGCCCCTGGCTGACTCTCCAGTGATTGAGACGCAGGGAAGCCGAGGACCAGGTCGCCTGCTTGGCGATCTCGTTGACGATGAAGGATTCGACAAGCGGACCCCTGGCGGGCGACACGCGTGCGGTCAAACCTTCGGCGTCCACGGCGAGCAGATGTGCGGCCAAACCAGTGTCGGTCAGGTGAAGCTTCGGCCGCTTGAGCGCACGGGCCGCGAGATTCCTCGACCATGCCGGGAGCAGCCGGACGAGGAACACGGTTTCGAGGAGACCGAGGTAGCGGTTGACCGTACTGCGGTGAAGCTGGAGGTCGCTCCCGGCCTTCATGCTGTTGAACTCCTGGCCGGTGTTCGCCGCCGACAACGCCATGAGCTGACGCAGGTTACTCGGCTCCTCGATCCGTGCCATCTCGCGGATGTCGGTATCGATCACAGACTGGACGTAAGTCTGGTACCACTGCCCGCGGGCGCGCTCCGAGCGCATCGTGATCGCCTCGGGATAGGAGCCCCGGCAGATCAGCTCGAAGTAGTCGCGGCGGCTGAGCTGAGAGGGCGCGCCCGTGCGGAGTGCCTCAGGTTCGGCGAACGCCGTGGCGAGGAACGACGTCGGCTTGCCCGACAGTTCCGCTTCGGCGAACGGCCACACTTCGATGACCGCGGCGCGGCCTGCCAGCGACTCGCTCAGCGAGGGAGTGGAGAGAAACCGGGTGGATCCGGCGAGAACGAACTGGCTCCGTTGGGAGGCCACGTCCACCGCCGCCTTGATGGCCAGTACGAGATCGTCGCCGCCACGCTGGATCTCGTCGATCATCATCGGCCGTGGACCGTCCGAGATGAAGGTCGCCGGGTCGGTCTGGGCGGCGGCCCGCAGCGGGCCGTCGTCGAGGGTGAGATACGTCCCACCCCGGTCGTGCTTCATCTGTTTGAGCAGTGTCGTCTTGCCGGACTGACGAGGCCCGTTGATGATCAGCACCCTGAAGTCGTCGAGGAACTCGTGAGCGCGGTCGGTGATACATCGGGTGACCAGCCCACGGGTCGTACCTTCGTCAGCCATCATCGACCAGCCCCTACCGGTACTCCCAAGATCTGCGAACCAGCAGCTCAGTATGTCACGACCGACATTTGACAGGGCTTCGAACCGACACTTCACAGATCTTGGACCGACATTTCACGGGGCTTCCAACCGACACTTCACAGACTCCGAACCGACATTTCACAGGGCTTCCAACCGACACTTCACAGGAGGTTCGGTGGGGTCTCACCACACGTCGCCGTCGCGCCAGTCGCAGGTGAGGTGGCCGGTCAGGTCGAGCGGGACGGCCGGCGGGAAGACGTAGACGCCGCCGTCGTCCTCGGGTGTGGGGCGGATGCCGGTGGGGGTGAGCGCCGAGGTGGGGCCCTGCCAGAGCCGCCAGCCGCGTGCGGCGTAGAGGGTGGTGGCCTCTTCGGAGGAACTCAGGGCGCCCAGGTCGTAGGCGCCGAGCACGACTCGCTCCAGCGCCGCCATCATGGCCGCGCCGAGGCCGCGACGGCGGCGGTCCGCGCGTACGGCGACGCCTTCGACGTAGCCCGTGCGCAGCGCCCGCCCGTCGTGCAGCAGCCGCCGCTGGACGACGGACGCATGCCCGACCAGCTCGGCTCCCTCCCACACCAGGGCGTGCACGCCGCCCAGCGCGTGCTCCCAGTCGTGATCGGACAGGTCGCCCTCGAAGGCGTCATGAAGCAGGACACGGGCCGCCTTGAGGGTGGCGGCGGCTAGGTCGGAGGTATGGGCGATTCGCACCTCGGTCACGCCTGCCATCCTCCAGCACGAACGCCGGTCACGACCACACGGCGACGACGTCGTCAGGACCCCAGACGACGTCGAGCCCTCCTATGTAGATGCCATCTACCTAGATTCAATCTACATAGAAAGGCGGGCCGGGTGTCGCGACCCCGGCCCGCCGTACGGGGGACCCCTATGTGGGCAGGACGATGTCGAAGGTGGCGATCCTGCCGGTGGGGCCGGTCTGGACGGTCATGACCAGGTCGGGGTGGAACTTCGGGTCGGTCTGGTTGCGGGGCTCGTGCGGGAAGAAGAGCTGGGTGGTCAGGAGCGGGCCGTCCGCGTGGCGGACCCTGAGGTGGAGGTGGCGGGTGCGGTCCGGGTAGAGGCCGGGGACGACCGTGGAGAGTGCGAACGCGCCGGTCTCCGAGGTGAACTGGTGGCCGCGCAGCCGGAAGCCGGTCAGGTCGTAGCGGCCGAGGTAGTCGGCGTGCCAGAAGTCCAGCAGCACCCGGGGCAACGGCCGGCCCGGCTCGCCGTACACGTGGCCGGTGAGCAGCAGGCGGGTGCCGTACGTGCCGGGGGTGATCAGGTTGGTGCGTTCCGGGGAGTCCGGCTCGAAGTCGGGCGCGGCGAGGGCGTCGCCGTCCTCACAGGCGGGAGTGAGTACGGCGGAGCCGGGGATCGCCGCGGTCAGGGTGCCCAAGCCGCCCGCCGTGACGTGCGCCTCGCGGCTGAGACCCGGCTCCTCGTCGGCAGTGCGCGTCATCGCAGCAGCTCCTTACCAATATCCGAATCAACCATCCTGATGTGTATATCCGGGTCGCCCGCCGGGAGCTTTGCCGTGCGCGCCAGGTTGTTGACCGGCGACGCCGGGTGGGGGCATAACACCGGTTGCGTATCGGATGGGATTTCCCCTCCTCTCCTGCCGCACGCACTCTTGGAAGGTGCCAATTTGCATCGACACCGCAGATCAGCCGGTGCGGGACCAGGCCGGCTTCTGGCAGCACGTGGTGTCCGAGGCCTTCGGCCCGCTGGAGATGCGGGCGGAGGACAGGGCGGACTTCCCCGCCCGGATCACCGCCCGCACGCTGGGACCGGTCGAGGTGGCCGACGTGCGCGCGCCGGCGCACGTGGTGAGCAGGGCGGCCAGGCGCGTCACCACGGACGGCAGCGAGCAGTACAAGCTCTGCCTGCTGCTGCGCGGTTCGGGTGTGGTGGAGCAGTCGGGCCGGGAGGTCGAGGTGTTCCCGGGCGACCTGGTCCTCTACGACCTGACCCGGCCGATCCGCTTCACCATGGAGGCGCACCACCTGCTGGCGCTCACCATGCGGCAGGCGACACTGCCGGTGTCGCCGGCGCGGGTCGGGATGCTCACTGGCACGATCTTGGCCAGCAGCAGGGGGCCGGGCAGGCTGGCGGTGTCGTTCCTGACGGCACTGGCCGCCGACGGTTCCGCCGCGGAGGGACCGTCCGGTCCCCATCTCGGCGAGGCGCTGGTCAACCTGGTGACTGGCGCGGTGCAGGAACGACTCGACGGCGAGCCGGCGGCGAACGGTGCGCATGCCGAGTTGCTCGCCCGTATCGAGGAGTGGATCGAGGGTAACCTGCACCGCGTCGACCTGACCCCCGCCGCCGTCGCGGAGGCCCACCACATCTCGGTGCGCCAGCTCCACCGGATCTTTCAGGAGGCCGGCACCACCGTCGCCGCCCATGTCCGCGCCCGCCGCCTGGACCGCTGCCGCCGCGAACTGGCCGGTGGGGAGCCGGTCGGCCTGATCGCCGCCCGCTGGGGCTTCCCCGACCCGGCCTCGTTCAGCCGGGCCTTCCGCCGAGCGTACGGCTCGACGCCCAGCCACCACCGCCTGTGACGACGCCCAGCCGACCCGCCCGCCGACCTCGTTCAACCCGGTGGCCTGTGATGAGGCGGTGCTGACCTGTGCAGCTCGGGGGCGTCGCCTGTGACGATGCGGAGCCGGTCGCCCGCCGACCTCGTTCGACCCGGTGGCCTGTGATGAGGCGGTGCTGACCTGTACAGCTCGGGGGCGTCGCCTGAGACGATGCGGAGCCGGTCGCCCGTCGGCCTCGTTCAACCGGGTGGACGGCTCCGCGCCCAGGGGTCGCCGTCTGGAGTGGAGCGCCTCCCAGGCGGGGCCGGTGGATCCTGTTGAGGACCCGCGGTCGGACCCCGCCGGAAGGCGTTCACCTATGTCATCGCTGTCAGTCGAGGATGACCATCTGGCGGAGGACCTCGCCGCCCTTCAGCGCCGCCACCGCCTCGTTGAGGTCGGTGAGCTTGATCCGTGAGCTGATCATGCTCTCCAGGTCGAGCTTGCCGGCCTTCCACAGCTCGGCGTAGAAGGGGAAGTCGCGGCGCGTGTCGGACCCGCCGTAGAGGGAGCTGAGCAGGTTCTTGCCCTCGAACAGCAGGCTGAAGGCCGAGATGGAGACCATGTCGTCCGCCGCGCCCGCGCCCACCACGATGACGTCGCCGCCGCGGCGTGCGGCCTTCCACGCGGTGAGGATGGCGGCCGACTTGCCGACCGCCTCGAAGGCGTAGTCGAAACCACGGCCGCCGGTCGCCGCGGCGATGCCGTCCGCGAGCTGGTCGGGGGTGCAGGTGTGGGTGGCGCCGACCTTCTTGGCGAGCGCGTGCTTCGACTCCAGGGGGTCGACGGCCAGGATCGTGCTCGCGCCGGAGACGCGGGCGCCCTGGACCACCGACAGGCCGACGCCGCCGCAGCCGACCACGGCGACGGTGGAGCCCGGCCGTACCTTCGCGGTGTTGATCGCCGCGCCGACGCCCGTGGTGATGCCGCAGCCGATCAGGGCCGCGATCTCGAACGGCACCTCGGAGTCGACCTTGATGGCGCCCTGCCAGGGGATGACGATCTCCTCGGCCCAGGTGCCGCAGCCGGCCATGCCGAACGCGGGCGTGTCGCCGTCATAGCGGAAGCGGGCGTTCACGAAGCTGTCCATGACGTAGGTCAGGCAGAGGAACGGCTGGCCGACGACGCAGTTGGCGCAGTGCCCGCACGCGGGCGTCCAGTTGACGATCACGTGGTCGCCCGGCTGCACCGACGTGACGTGCTCGCCCACCTCGAGAACCTCGCCCGCTCCCTCATGACCGGGGATCACCGGGAGCGGCATCGGCAGCACGCCGGAGAGCACCGACAGGTCGGAGTGGCAGACGCCGGTCGCCCGTACCTTCACCCGGACGTCGGCCGGGCCGATCGGGGCGAGCGTGATGTCATCGCGGATGTCGAGCTTGTCATCGCCGACGGCGTGCAACAGCGCGGCTCGCATGGGGAATACCTCCTTGACGGGCGCCTAGTCCTCTAGGGAAAGGGCGGCTTTGGGGCAGGACCGCACCGCGTGCCGGACGCGGTCCAGCATCTCGGGCGGCGGTTCGGGCAGCAGCAGGTGGAGGTGATCGTTGTCGTCGAGCTCGAAGACCTCCGGTGCGAGTCCCGTGCAGACCGCGTTGGCCTCGCAGACCAGATAATCGAATGCGATTCTCATGTCACCTCGGTTACGTCAGGCGGACGTCGTCACGCTGAGCTTGCGATGGTCCCATGAGACCACGCGCCGGGGCTCGATGACGAAGGCAACTCTTTTTCGCCCGGTATGGGCGACATACTCGCGTAGCTGGTCGTCGACGTCGGTGATGCCGGCCATCCGGCGGGTCACCGACATGCCGATCTCCAGCACCTCCGACGGGTCGTCGACCAGCCGCGCCGCGCCGTAGACCATCACGCCGCGCAGTTCGGCGTAGTCGTCTCCCGCCTCGATCAGGCAGGTCACCCGGTGGTCGCGCGCGATGTTGATCGTCTTCTGGGCCTTGTTGTACGTCCAGAAGGCGAGGTCGGTTCCGGACAGCCCGTAGAACATGGTGACCAGGTGCGGCGTGCCGTCGGAATTGATCGTGCCGAGCTGGAGTTTGCGCGATTCCCCGAGGAAGGAGGTGACCTCGTCGTCGGACATCACGATGCGAGCGCGCTGGTTCACGCAGCTAGTAGAACAGGTTCCACCAAGCCGGGCAAGGGCCCGCTGGAATGTTATTCGGTTCATTGCCCGGCCCCCGGCCCGACCTGGGTGGTCCGGCGGCCGGGCCAGGTGGCAGGATGCCCGGATGACCATGCCAACGGAGCTGCTGCACGCGGCCGCGCGCGCCAAGGGATTCATGCCCGCTGAGGAGGGCCTGGTCCTGTTCGAGGTCGCCTCCTCGTACGGCACGCGCGGCCCGATCTGTGAGATCGGCACCTACTGCGGGAAGTCCGCCGTCTACCTCGGCGCGGCGGCCCGGCAGGCGGGCTCGGTCGTGGTCACCGTCGACCATCACCGGGGTTCAGAGGAGATCCAGCCCGGCTGGGCGCACCACGATCCCACCCTGATGGACCTCAGGATCGGCAAGATGGACTCGCTGCCCGTCTTCAGGCAGACGATCGCCGCCGCCGGGCTGGAGGAGGAGGTCATCGCCGTGGTGGGCCGGTCGGAGCAGGTCGCACGGTTGTGGAACACGCCGCTGGCCGTGCTCTTCATCGACGGCGGCCACTCCGACGACCCCGCCAGGGCCGACTACGAAGGCTGGGCGCCACACGTGATGCAGGGCGGCGTGCTGGCCGTCCACGACGTGTTCGAGCGGCCGGAGGACGGCGGGCAGGCGCCATGGCGGATCTATCGCAGAGCCCTGGAGTCGGGCGCGTTCATCGAGGTCAGGCAGGAGGGATCGCTCCGCGTCCTGGAGCGCGTCGGCCCGGGGATCGGCTGACGCCCCCTGGCGGTCGGCGGATCGGCCGCCGTCGGGCTGTCACGCGGACCGGTCGGCATCCGGGTTGTGCACGTGAACCGGTCGGCATCGTGCACGTGAACCGGTCGGCCGCCCCGAATCGTCAGGGGACCGGCTGACAATCTCCGGTAGGCCGAGGGGCGGGCCCGGTCACAGGTAGTGGCGGTCGCGCCAGATGTCCATCGGGCGGGCGTGGCGCGTGCCGTACAGGGTGGCCAGGTCGGGGAGGGCGGCGCAGGCCCACAGGGCGGCGGGGATCTCGGCGGCGGGGACGTCGTCGGGGCCGAAGGTGTCGGTGCTGACCGTGGGCACGCCCGTCTCCGCCACCAGCGAGGTCAGACCGCGTCCGGGGCCCGCCTCGCAGAACAGGTCGGTCGCGTCCGCCGCCTCGCAGACCGCGTCCCAGAACCGGACGGGGACCACCAGTTGCGCCCGGAGCAGCATCGACAGGTCGTCGCCGGGCGCCAGCGGCATCCCGGTGACCGTGGAGATCAGCGTGCGTTGCGGAGCCTGGAAGACCAGGCCGGACAGGCAGTCGGCGAAGGCGTTGCCGCAGACGGCGACGTGCGGCGAGTGGAACGCCCGGGAGACCGGCAGCACGGTGGCCTCCACCCCCTCCTCGGCGGCCCGTTTCGCGACCATCGCCACCTCCGGGTCGCGGCCGGCGAGTACGTGGGACGCGGGCCCGTTCACCGCCGCGATGACCATTCCGGTGCCCGCGACCAGGCGTTCCGCGCCCTCCCTGGTCGTGCGGACGCTGACCATGCCCGTCTCGGGGGTGCCCAGCTCGCTCATCAGCTGCCCGCGCCGGCGCACCAGCCTGCGGGCCTCGTGGACCGTCAGACAGCCCGCCCACACCATGCCGGCGATCTCGCCGATGCTGTGCCCGATCGCCGCCCCCGCGTTCAGCCCCAGCCGGTCCAGCTCGCGCAGCGCCGCGATCGAGGCGTCCAGGATCGCCGGCTGCGCCACCGCCGTGTCGACCACCCGCGGACCGCTTCCCGCGATGCTCGCCGGACCGCTTCCCGCGATGCTCGCCGGACCGCGTCCCGCCTCCTCCTTCCGGCGCACCGGCGCGCCCTGCCCCGGGAACAGCAGCGTGACCCGCCCTCGTACGGCCACCCCCGCGTAGAACCCCGGCCCGGTCGTCAGCCGCCCCTCGACAAGGGTCCGCACCCGCCTCCCGGCCAGCCGCGCCCGCTCGGCGAGCTGCTCTGAGGTCCCGGCGACGATCGCCACCCGGGTGGGCCCACCGGCGGGCCGACGGCTCAGCGCGCACGCCAGATCGTGCAACTCGCCCTCCGTCCACCGCCCGGCCTGGTCCGCGACGCGGTCGAGCACCTCCAGCACCTCTCGTTCGCCGCCCCCGGAGACCGCGAACACCAGCGGTTCCGCCATCGAAGGCGCCGCCCCCGGAACCGGCCCGCCGCAGCCGGTCACGGCGGCTTCGTGCGGTCCGGTACGGCGGGGCGGCCGGGTGCCTGCCGAGGAAGGGGTCGCGCCTGTACGGCCCGCGACGAGAGGGCTCGCGGAACCGGGGCGCGCGAACGGAGGTCCGGTGGAACGGCCGGCCGCGGGAGGGGGCGCCGAACCAGGGCGGACGAAGGGCGGGCCCGCGCCGGGACGGCCTGCCGACGGCGAGGTCGCGGCAGCAGGGCTCGCGAACGGATGGCCGTCGAAGTCGGCGCTCGTGAACGAGGGGCTGGTGAGGGAGACGTTCGTGGAGGAGGGGGCGACTGAGGCGGAGCCGGCGGCGGAGGGGGTCGCCAGGGAGAAGGGTGCGGAGCGGAGGACGAGGTGGGTGTTGACACCGCCGGGGCCCATGGCGCTCACCCCGGCGTGGCGGGGGTCGTCGGGCTCGGTGGGCCAGGGCTCCGGGTGGGCCAGGGCGCGGAGCGGGGTGGCCAGGTCGTCGAGGAGGTCGTGCCGGCGACCGCAGGCGGTGGCCGGGGGGAGCACGCCGTACGCCACGCTCTGGGCGGCCTTGATCAGCCCGGCGACTCCGGCGGCGGCCCTGGTGTGGCCGATGTTCGACTTGACGGAGCCGATCGCCGGACGGGTGAAGGGGCCGGCGGAGGCGGGGACCGGGGTGAGGAGGGCGGCCAGCGCGGCCAGGTCGGTGGCGTCGGCGGCGGCTCCGCCGTACCCCTCGAAGAGGCCGACCTCGCCGGGCAGGACTCCCGCGTGCGCGTAGGCGCGGCGCAGGGCGAGGAGCTGGCCGTCGGAGTCGCCGCGGGGGTCGCCGTCGCGGCCGTCGGAGGAGACGCCCCAGCCGGCGATCTCAGCGTAGACGCGGAGGCCCTGGTCGAGGGCGTCGGCCGTGCGCATCAGGGCGACGATTCCGCAGCCTTCGCCCGGCCAGTACCCGTCGGGACGGTCGTGCCCGAGGTCCACGCCGCCGGCGAGCACGAAGTCGGCTCCGCCGTCACGCAGCGACCGGCACGCGTTGACCACCGCCACCAGTGACGACGCGCAGCCGGCGGCCACGTCGTAGCCGCTGCCCCGCAGGTCCAGCCGGTGGCACACGTTGCCCGCGATCGTCCGTTGGTCCGTGCCGTCGGGGAGACCGTTGATCGAGATGCCGCTCTGCGGGAGCAGCGCGCCACCGGCGGCGCCGATGACGACGGCGACGCGCTCCCGGTCCAGGCCCTTCGCGTCGGGGAAGCCGGCGTCGGCGAGTGCCTGGGCCGCCGTGTCGGTCGCGAGGCCGTCGCCGCGCCGATCGAAGGACGCGCCCTCGATCCGCGCCATCAGGGAACCCTCGCGGGCCGGGTCGGGGAGGAAGGCCCGGCGGCGGCAGAGCACGGACTCCCAGAGGGCGCCGGGGTCGGGTGCCTCGGGGAAGACACAGGCCATCCCGACGATCGCGGCGGTCACGGTGGTGGTCCCCACGTGTACTCCCTGTGCTGTCGCGCCGCCGTACCCGCTGCGGGTTGCGGCAGCGCGTCACCCGAACCGCGGCGATGATCCCGGTTTGCGCAACGTTGCCGACAACGACTCCCCGATGGCCCGGTGGAATCAGGCCATCGCTGAAGGTAACCGGCGCCGTCGCGGCCGTTCAAGCGCGGCACTCACGCGTCCGCGCAAAGAATCGGTGATCAGCGGCAGAGCACCGTGGCGTGGCGGCGGCCCGCACCGGCCCGCGCTGGGTTGTACCGGCCCGCACTGGTCCGCACCGGCCCGCACTGGTCCGCACTGGCCCGCACCGGGTTGCGCCGGCCCGCACCGGCCCGCGTTGGGTCGCGCCGGCCCGCACCGGGTCGCGCCGGCCCGCACCGGGTCGCGCCGGGGCGCGTACACCTGAGCGACCCGGCGTCCTGATCGCAGCGGTCAGGTGTGGGAGGGGGTGCGGCAGCCGCAGAGGTCGGTGGGGGCGGCGACGGGGGCGGTGGCGTCGCGGAAGACGGCGGCGCCCGGGGTGCCGTCGGTCAGCGCGTCGGCGGCGAGGATCACGGCGGCGGCGGTGTAGGCGGAGCGTTCGTGGGGGAACCAGCGGGAGTTGGCGAACTGCCAGCCCGTCCAGTAGGAGCCGTCCTCGTGGCGGAGGCGCTGGATGTCGGCGAAGAGCCGTCCGGCGCGGTCCCGGTCGCCGACGGCGTCCAGCGTGAGGACGAGCTCGCACGTCTCGGCGCCGGTCACCCACGGCTGGTCGGAGACGCACCGGCTGCCGAGGCCGGGCACCACGAAGGTCTCCCACTCGGCGGCCAGCCGGGCGTGGGCCGCGTCCCCGCGTACGGCTCCGCCGAGCACGGGGTAGTACCAGTCCATGGAGAAGCGGCCCTTGTCGGCGAACGCCTCGGGATGGGCGGCGACGACGTGGCCGAGCCGGTCGGCGGCGAGCTCCCATTCCGGCTGCGGATCGCCGACGTGCTCCGCCAGCCGTACTCCGTAGCGCAGGCTCTGGTGGATCGAGGAGCAGCCGGTGAGCAGCGCTTCACTCGCGGCGACGCCGGCGGCGGACCGTTCCCAGACGATCTCGCCGCGCTCGGTCTGCAGGTCGACGACGAAGTCGAGCGCGGTCCGCACGACGGGCCACAACCGGCGGGCGAACGCGTCGTCGCCGGTGACGAGCAGCTCGTGCCAGACGCCGACCGCGATGTAGGCGGCGTGATTGGACTCGCCGCCGTGCTCGACGGCCTGGCCGCCGGTCACCTTCATGGGCCAGGAACCGTCGGCCCGCTGGTGCCGTACGAGCCACTCGTAGCCGCGCCTGACCTGGTCGTGGAGGCCCGCGACGCGCATCGCCATCAGGCATTCGATGTGGTTCCAGGCGTCCACGTGACCCTCGGGCCACGGCACTCCGCCGTCGTCGTCCTGGATGGCCGCGATGCTCTGGGCGGTCTGGAGTAAGCGTCCCGGCCCGAGCACCTCCGTCACGCGGGCTTCCGGACGTAGAGCACCACGCTCTTGCCGATCAGGGGGTTGAGCACGCTCTCGGCCAGCCGGGTCACGGCCGGGCGCGCCATGATGTCCCAGACGAGGATCTCGTGGTACGCCTTGGCCAGCGGATGCTCGTCGTTGTTCACGCCGACCGCGCACTTGATCCACCAGTACGGCGCGTGCAGGCCGTGGGCGTGGTGGTGCGGGCCGATCTCGAAGCCGGTCGACTTCAGCTTGGCCTCAAGCTCCGCCAGCGTGTAGATCCGGACATGTCCGCCGGGGGCGGTGTGATAATCCTCGTCCAGCGCCCAGCAGATGCGCTCGGGCAGGAAGCTCGGCACGGTGATCGCGGCCCGGCCGCCCGGCTTGAGCACCCGGAAGATCTCCCGCATCGCGGCCATGTCGTCGGGGATGTGCTCCAGCACCTCCGCCGCGATCACCCGGTCGAAGCCGGCGTCCTCGAACGGCATCGCGAGCGCGTCTCCCACGACGGTGTCTGACGACGCGCCGGAGGGGACCTCGCCCGCCTTGTCCATCGCGGCGAACATGCCGGCGACGGTGTCGAGCTCGGCCGCGTCCTGGTCGAAGGCCACCACGTCGGCGCCTCTGCGCAGCACCTCGAAGGCGTGCCGCCCGCCTCCGCAACCCAGGTCGAGGACACGGTTCCCCGGTCCGACCGGCAGGCGTCCGAAGTCGACAGTCAGCACGCGCCGCTCCCTTGTTCCTCAGGTGGTGTCACTTGCCCGCACGGGTGCGGATGGCCTCACGGTAGGTCTCGACGGTGCGCTTGGCCACGACGTTCCAGGTGTAGCGCGCGAGGACCCGTTCGTAGCCCGCCCGGCCGACCCGCTCGCGCTCGTCCGGCGAGTCGTGCAACCGGCGCAGCACCGCGGCCAGCTCCTCGGCGTCGCCGGGCGGCACCTGCACGGCCGCGTCGCCGACGACCTCGGGCAGGGCCCCGGTACGGCTGGCGACCAGCGGCGTGGCGCAGGCCATGTGCTCCACGGCGGGCAGGGAGAAGCCCTCGTAGAGGGAGGGCACGACGGCGATCTCCGAGGTGGCGATCAGCTCACCCAGCTCGTCGTCGGAGATGCCGTGCACGAACCGCACCCGGTCCGCGAGGCTCAGTTCGGCCACCAGCCGCTCGGTGGGGCCGCCGGGGGTGGGCTTGCTGACCACGGTCAGGTTGACGTCGCGCTCGGTGGCCAGTTTCGCGACCGCGCGCAGCAGCGTCGCCACGCCCTTCATGGGGGAGTCGGCGCTGGCGACGGCGACGATCGACCCCTTGCGCCTCGGCAGGTGCGGGCGGGGGTGGAAGAAGCGGGTGTCCACGCCGAGCGGGATGAGCCGCATGTTGGCCTGGGGCACGTTGAAGTCGCGGTGGATGTCGGCGATGGACGACTCGCTGACGGTCAGGATCGGGTTCAGCCGGGCCGCGACCAGGCCCTGCATCCGGACGAAGCCGTACCACCTGCGCATGGTGAGCTTCTTCCACCCGGTGGCGGCCTCAAGCTCGATGCGGCGGTCGACGCTGATCGGATGGTGGATCGTGCCGACCACGGGGAACAGCTTCTGGATGCCCAGCAGGCCGTACCCGAGGGTCTGGTTGTCCTGGACGACGTCGAAGTCGCCGACGCGCCGCTTGAGCTCGCGGTAGGCGCGGAGGGTGAAGGTCAGCGGCTCGGGGAAGCCGGCCGTCCACATGGTGCCGACCTCCAGGAGGTCGATCCAGTCGCGGTACTCGGCGAGCTTGGGGGTGCGGAACGGGTCCTCGTCGCGGTAGAGGTCGAGGCTGGTCACCTTGGTCAGGACCACGCCGTCGTCGAGCTCGGGGTACGGCGGGCCGGAGAAGACCTCGACCTGGTGACCGAGCGCGATCAACTCGCGGCTGAGATGGCGGAGATAGACGCCCTGACCTCCGCAGGTCGGCTTGCTGCGGTAGGAGAGCAGCGCGACCCGCAGGGCCTCCGCATCTGCCACGGGACACCCCTTTCTCCGAAGGTAGCCGCGACGGTGACCGCCCGGAGCGGGCATGTACCGTGAAAGATGACCTTAGTCGCGAACCTTACCATCCAGGAGCTCAGCCGGACCTAATGTGGAATTGTGCCTCAGGTCACTCCCATGGTGTGCGAACTGCACAGTTAGCCTAACCGAGCGTGACTCGGTGGAACGTGTTCTAGGCGATGGGGCGGCACTGCGCCGGGTCGGTCATAGCGGTCGGCAGGGCGCGTAGCGGTACATTCACCTCTCAAAGACGAGTGTTGGAGGAAACCGTTGGCCAGGCGCGCGCTCATCACCGGCATAACAGGGCAGGACGGTTCCTATCTCGCCGAGTATCTGCTCGCCGAGGGCTACGAGGTGTGGGGCCTGGTGCGCGGCCAGGCCAACCCCCGGGCCTCGCGCGTCCGCCGGTTGCTGCAGGACCTCCACCTCGTCCGGGGCGACCTGCTCGACCAGGGCTCGCTGATCTCGGCGGTCGAGAAGGTACGGCCGGACGAGGTCTACAACCTCGGCGCCATCTCCTTCGTGCCGATGTCCTGGGAGCAGGCCGAGCTGACCGCCGAGGTCACCGGAATGGGCGTGCTGCGCATGCTGGAGGCGATCCGGGTGTGCTCGGGGATCTCGTCGTCCCGCACCGCCGCCGGCTCCGAGCAGATCCGCTTCTACCAGGCTTCGTCATCCGAGATGTTCGGCCAGGTCCGGGAGACCCCGCAGACCGAGAGCACCCCCTTCCACCCCCGCTCGCCGTACGGCGTGGCCAAGACCTACGGGCACTTCCTCACCCAGAACTACCGCGAGTCCTACGGGATGTTCGCCGTCTCCGGCATCCTGTTCAACCACGAGTCCCCCCGGCGCGGAGCCGAGTTCGTCACCAGGAAGGTGTCCCGCGGGGTGGCGAGGATCAAGCTCGGCCTCGCCACCGAGCTGCGCCTGGGCAACATGGAGGCCCGCCGCGACTGGGGCTACGCCGGTGACTACGTGCGCGCCATGCACCTGATGCTGCGGACCGAGACGCCCGAGGACTACGTGATCGGCACCGGCCGCACCCAGTCGGTGCGCGACCTGGTGGAGGCCGCCTTCTCCGCCGCCGGTCTCGACTGGGAACGGTACGTCGTCTCCGACCGGTCGCTGCATCGTCCCGCCGAGGTCGACCTGCTGTGCGCCGACCCGAAGAAGGCCCGCTCCCAGCTCGGCTGGGAACCCACGGTCTCCTTCGAGGAACTCGTCGCCATGATGGTCGAGTCGGACCTCCGCCTCCTCTCCGAAGGCGGCGACCCCGACCAGGACTCCTCCTGGCCCTGACGGTTCCTCGATGTGAGCCGCCACATCGGTAACTCACACGTGACGCAACTCGCATCGGACGTGAGTTGCATCACGTGTGAGTTCGATGAGATGTGGGCGCCGCCGGTCCTGAGGAGGGCGGGCCTTGATCGCCTGACGGTGTGGATGGGCGGGTTTTTGAACCGGAGACCATGGCCGGCGGCCGGGTCGTCACGGCGCCCAGCCCCGTGCGCTGGAGTGGCGTGGGCCCACGGACCCCGGTCGCCGGCGGCGAGTGGTGCCACGTGGGCTGTGCCGTACGAACGCTCGCGGGGGATCTCGCGGGGGATCAGGACAGGCTGACCGGAAGGTCCTTGATGCCGTTGATGAAGTTGGAGCGGAGGCGGCGGGCCTCGCCGGTCTGGCGGAGGCCGGGGTAGCGGCGGGCGAGGGTCTCGAACAGGACGCGGAGTTCGAGCTTGGCCAGGTGGTTGCCGAGGCAGAAGTGCGCGCCGCCGCCGCCGAAGCCGATGTGCGGGTTGGGGTCGCGGCCGATGTCGAAGGTGTACGGCGAGGCGAAGACGGACTCGTCGCGGTTGGCCGAGGAGTAGAAGACCACGACCTTGTCGCCCTCGGCGACCGCCTGCGAGCCGATGGTGGTGTCGGCGGTGACGGTGCGGCGGAAGAGGTTGACCGGGGAGACCCAGCGGACGATCTCGTCGGAGGCGGTGCGGGCCAGGGCGGGGTCGGCGACCAGGCGTCGCCACTGCTCGGGCTCCTCGAAGAGGGCGAGCATCCCGCCCGAGGCGGCGTTGCGGGTCGTCTCGTTGCCCGCCACGATGAGCAACAGCACGAACAGGTCGAACTCGTCCTCGCTGAGCACCTCGCCGCCGTCGCCCGGCTGGATGAGCTTGGTGACGATGTCGTCACGCGGGTTCTCGCGGCGTTCGGCGGCGAGCCGGTTCGCGTAGGCGTAGATCTCCATCGCGGCGGCCGCGCCCTCTTCGGGCGACTCGGCGTAGTCGGCGTCTTCGGAGCCGATCATCCGGTTGGACCAGGTGAAGATCTTGTCGCGGTCCTCGACGGGGGCGCCGAGCAGCTCGCAGATCACGTAGAGGGGGAGGGGCGCGGCGATGTCGCGGACGAAGTCGACCTCGGGGAGGCGCTCGGCCTCGTCGAGCAGCGACTCGCAGATGTCCTGAATGTGCTTCTCCAGCGCGCCGATGGCACGGGGGGTGAAGCCGCGGTTGACCAGGGAGCGCCGGCGGGTGTGCTCCGGCGGGTCCTGGTTGAGCATCATCATCTGCTGCAGCGCCCGCTGCTCCTCGGGCACCTCGTTGAACAGCGCGAGCCGCCGGCTGGAGGAGAACAGCTCCGAGTTGCGGGAGACCTGCACGACGTCGTCGAGTTTGGTGACGGCCCAGAAGCCGGGCCAGTCACGCTCGGGGTCGCCCTGGTGCCAGAAGACCGGGGAGTTGGCCCGCAGCCAGCGGAGCTGCTCGTGGGGGGCACCGTGCTCGGCGTAGTGATCCTGGTCGACGAGGTCGATGTCAGAGGGGTTCATGCGGGCCGAGTACCTCCGACTTGATCAAGCGCTTGGTCAGAACGGCGTGCTGAAACGTGTTCTATTACGCGCGGAAGGGTAAGTCAAGACAAGGCCACCGTACCGCTGTCGCACGGTCACCTGAGACGATCTGGGCGCCAATTGGAGGACAGCTCACTTTTAAGTGCGTACGGCACCCGGCGTCCGTGGACCAATGGCACTCCAGCGCCCGTGGCTGATGGCCGCCCCACCTGCCCGCCGGCCATCCCCGTTGGTCGACACGCGCCCGTCATATTGCTCGCGCCGGAAAGTCCATGTATCGAATGCTGCCCATGCTGGTGCGGCAAGGGATGGATTCAATACGTGACCGTTCAGAGAACGGCAGGAGCAGTCAGGTGAAGGTGGCGAGAATGGTGGCGAAGTCGAGCATGGTGGGCGCGGGGCGGCCGTTCGTCTCGGCGGTGCCCGCCGCCCGGACCTCGCCGTAGAGCGCGCCGATGTGGTGGACGGCCGCCTGGCGGACGGCGGCGGCGTCCCGCTTGACCAGCCCGGCGAGCATGGCCCGGTGATCGGGGTCGAACCGCTCGTCGGCCCGGCCCAGGGCGAGCGTGTGCTCGCGGAACTCGGCCATCTGCGGGACCAGCACCAGATACATCTGCAACAGCAGGTCGTTGTGGGCGGCGCGGATCAGGCTCTCGTGGACCAACTCGTCGGTGCGCACCAGCTCGTCCAGGTTGCCCTTGCGGCGGGCGGCCTCGTGCTCCCGGCAGCGCGCGGCCATGGCGTCGATGTCGGCCTGGGTGGCGCGGACGCAGGCCAGCCCGGAGGCGGCGAGCTCCAGCCCGATCCGCACTTCGAGGACCTCGGCGATGGCCGGGCCCTCGGTGGCGCTCCAGTGCGCGAACTGCGGGGTCGGCTCGGGCTCGGTGCGGTGCCGTACGAAGGTGCCGCGGCCGCGGACGACCTCGACCACGCCGAGCGTGTGCAGCTTGCGGATGGCCTCGCGCAGCGAACTGCGGCCGACCTGGAACTGGCGGGCCAGTTCGGGCTCGGAGGGGAGTTTGTCGCCGGGACGCAGGGCGCCGGAGTCGATCTCGGCCAGGAGTTGCTCGGCGATGACATCGGGTAGCGGAGTCCGGGCCAGCGGTTCGTAACGCAGGGTGTCACGGGCCGGTGCCTGGTCGGTGCTCACCAGAACATTGTGCCACAGCGATTGACTGATGTCTGACAGCAGACTAGTTTGCCGACCTAATCGCAGATGAGGACACCAGAGCAGAGGTGAATCGTGTGAGCACACGACTCAAGATCGGCGTCCGCTTCCCCCCGGCGACGCGCGCGGACCAGGTGGCGGCGGAGGTACGGCGCGCCGAGGAACACGGATTCGACGTGGCCTGGATCGCCGACTCCCAGTTGTTGTGGCGCGACGTCTACGCCGTGATGGCGCTCGCCGCGACCCGGACCGACACCATCGAACTGGCCACCGCCGTCACCAACGTCGTCACCCGCCATCCCACCGTGGTGGCCTCCGGCATCAACACCGTCGCGGAGCTGGCGCCCGGTCGCGTGGTGCTCGGCCTGGGCACGGGAGACAGCTCGGTGAAGCCGCTGGGCATCCGGCCCACCAAGCGGGCCGAGCTGCGCGCGGCCATCGAGGAGATCCGCGGGCTGCTCAGCGGTGGTGAGCGGGACTACGGCGAGCGGCGGCTCCGGCTGCGCGACGCCCGGGGAACCGTGCCGGTGCACATCGCGGCCAGCGGCCCGCGCACGCTGGAACTGGCCGGCGAGATCGCCGACGGCGTCGTCACCCTGGCCGGCATCTCGCCGGAGACCCTCGACCAGACGAGGAAGTCCGTGGCGACGGGCATGGCCGGGGCGGAGCGGGACTTCGAGTTCACCGTCGGCGCCTTCTGCAAGGTCACCGACGACCTGGAACGTGACGCGGCCGTGCTGAAGCCGATCTGCCTGCACATGGCGACCATCGGCGGCCAGGAGTTCCTCCGGCTGGCCGGGATCGAGCTGGCCCCGCCGCCCAAGGTGCCCGAGGTCTATCCCGACATGGTGCACGCCGAAGACTGGGAGCTGGCGATCAAGCACGCCTCGAAGTGGGTGACCGACGAGATGGCGGTCCGCTTCGCGCAGACGTTCTGCCTGTTCGGCACCGTCGACGACATCCTGGTCCGGGCGAGGCGGGCGGTCGAGCTCGGCGCGACCGGCTTCTACCTCCGGCACGTGGGCAACTACACGCTGCCCAGCGAGCTGATCGAGAGCTTCGGCGGCGACGTGCTGCCCCGGCTTCGCGCGGACACGGCGGCGACCTCATGACCGGCGAATACGTGGTGGACGCCCTCGCGGCGCTCGCCCGGGTGCCCTCCGCCGTGCCGCTGGGCGCGGAGACGCTCATGGAGCCCGACCACCCGATCCTCACCGACTACGTGCAGGGATCCCTGCGCCCCGCGTTCCTGGCGGCCGGCGCGCTCGACATCATCGACCTCCCCCGCAACCAGTTCGCGGTACGGCTGGGCGACGGCCAGGGCCCCACCCTGGCGCTGATGGCCTACACGCCGACGCAGCACCACAACCTGATGGCCGACCCCTGGTCGGGCGCCATCCGCACGCCGATCGAGCTCGGCGTCGACGAGCCGTGCCTGTTCGGCCAGGGAGTGTCGCAGAACAAGGCGCACCAGGCGTGCCTGCTGGACCTCGCCCGGTGGATCGTGGCCGAGCGCGTCCCGTTGCACGGCACCCTGCTGCTCTGCGTCAACAACGAGGGACGCAGCAGCCACGACTGCTCGTGGGCGATGCTCGACGCCCTGCCGCACACCCCCGACCTCGTCGTGCAGCTCTTCTGCACCGGCTTCGAGGTGTCGATCGGGAACCGCGGCCGGGTCGACGTGCTCATCGACGTCAAGGGCAAGGCGACGCACTCCTCGGTCCCGCCGGACGGCGGCCGGGTCATCGACACCGTCGCCGACGTCGTCACCCGGCTGCGCGCACTCGACGAGAAGGCGCGGACCCGATCCCATCCGGAGCTGGGCCACGAGCAGGTCGTGCCGTACCTGGTGAGTTACGAGCCGCTGGCCCCGCACACGCTGCCCGAGTCGGCGCGGATCACGGTGGACCGGCGGCTGGTGCCGGGCACCGACCCGGTCGCGGCGGCCGCCGAGATCGGCGCGGCCCTGCAGGACCTGGCGGCGGGCGGCTGCGACATCGACGTCCGGGCGGGCGTCACCATGCTGCCCGCCTACCTCCCGCCCGAGCGGCGGGACGTGCTCGGCCCGCTCGACGCCGCGATCCGCGCCCGGCTCGGCGAGCCCCGGCACGGCGTCTACGGCGGTACCTTCGACGCCGGCGGCCCGTCCGAGATGGGCATCCCCACCGTCATGTTCGGCGTCCCCGCCGAGGGTGACCTGCTCGGCGACGACTACGTGCGGCTATCTGCCCTCCGCGACGAGGCCGCCGTGCTCCGTGACACAGTCACCCGGTTCCTGGAGGCGTGAGCATCATGGCCCACCGATCGAGTTCCACCAGGGTCGTCCTCGCCAGCCTCGCCGGCACGACGATCGAATGGTACGAGTTCTTCATCTACGGCACCGCCGCCGTCCTGGTGTTCGACAAGCTCTTCTTCCCCAGCTACGACGACTTCGTGGGGACGCTGCTCTCGCTGTCTACGTTCGCCCTCGCGTTCGTGGCGAGGCCGATCGGCGGCGCGCTGTTCGGGCACTTCGGCGACCGGATCGGCCGCAAGTCGATGCTGGTCGTCACCCTGTGCCTGATGGGCGGGGCGACGCTGTGCATCGGCCTGCTGCCGACCTACGACTCGATCGGCGCCGCCGCCCCGATCCTGCTCGTCCTGCTCCGCATCGTGCAGGGCCTCTCCCTCGGCGGCGAGTACGGCGGAGCCGTGCTGATGAGCGTCGAGCACGCCGCCCGCTCCCGCCGGGGGTTCTTCGGCGCCCTGGTGAACACCGGCGCGGCCTGGGGGCTGCTGCTGGCCAACCTGGTCTTCCTGCTCACCTCGCAGCTCTCCGACGAGTCCTTCCTCACCTGGGGCTGGCGGGTGCCGTTCCTGCTCAGCGCGATCCTGGTCGGCCTCGGCCTGCTCATCAGGCTCAAGCTGGCGGAGAGCCCGGACTTCCAGCAGGTCAAGGACAGCGGCGAGGTCAGGAAGGCGCCGCTCGCCGAGGTGCTCACCAAGCACTGGTCCCGGGTGCTGCTGATGTGCCTGGCCTACATTCCGGCCGGCGCGACCTTCTACATCGCCACGGTCTACTCGCTCAGCTTCGGCGAGAAGCAACTCGGCATGGACCGGAACATGATCCTGGAGCTGGTCCTGCTGGTGAACGTGTTCACCATCGTGGCCATCCCGTTCTTCGGCTGGCTGTCCGACCGGGTGGACCGGAAGAAGATCTTCTGGATCGGCATCGTGGGGATGGCGGCGCTGCCGTACGTGTGGTTCAGCACCTTCCAGAGCGGGTCCTTCGGGTTGATGCTGCTCGGGTTCGTGCTGCTGTTCATCCCGTACGCCGCGAACTACGGCACGATGCCGACGTTCTTCGCGCACGTCTTCCCGCCCGCCGTGCGCTACACCGGCATGTCGGTCGGCTACACGCTGGGGACCGTGTTCGGCAGCGGGCTGGCGCCGATCATCGCCACCTGGCTGTTCGACTCGACCGGGTCGTGGTCGGCCATCGCGATCTACATGACCGCGGCCGGCGTGGTCGGGGCGGTGGCCACGATCTTCCTCACCGAGCGGCACGCGGACCCGGCGACGGCGGCGGTGGACCCGGCCCCCGAGGCGGGCCGGGTATGACGGGGTTCCACACGGCGGCCGATCTGCGGCACGCCTGCGAGCTGAAGGCCGCGCATCCGGACGCCACCCTGATCGCGGGCGGCACGGACGTCATGGTCGGGCTGAACTTCGGGCACACCTCCCCGGCGGCGCTGCTCGACGTCAGCCGGGTGCCCGAACTGCGGGAGTGGTCGCGGGAGGACGACACGATCGTCCTCGGCGCGGGCGTGCCGTACACGCGGATCGTGGACGAGCTGGGCGGCGCGCTGCCCGGCCTGGCGCGGGCGGCGCGGACGATCGGGTCCGCGCAGATCCGCAACCGGGCGACCGTGGGCGGGAACCTCGGTACGGCGTCGCCGGCCGGGGACGCGTTGCCCCCGCTGCTCGCGGCGCGGGCCTCGATCGAGCTCGCCTCGCTGCGCGGGACGCGCCGGGTGCCCGCCCGTGACTTCTTCCTCGGCCCGGGACGGTCCGTGCTGGCGGACGACGAGATCGTGGCGGCGGTGCGGATCCCCGTGGCTGCGGGGGCGGAGCAGTTCGCCAAGCTCGGGCCGCGGAACGCGATGGTGATCGCGGTCGCGTCCGTGGCCGTGACGCTGGATCCGCCGCGCCGCCGGGTGGGCTGTGCCGTCGGCTCGGCGGCGCCCACCCCCGTGGTGGCCGGGGACGCCGAGACGTTCGCGGGCGCCGAGCTCGACTGGGACGGCCGCCGCGAGCTGCCGGCATCGGTCACGGCGCGGTTCGCCGAACTCGCGGCGGCCGCCACGGCACCCATCGACGACGTGCGGGGAACCGCGGGCTACCGCCGGCACGCGGTGGCCGTACTCGCCCGGCGCACGCTCACGTGGGCCTGGCAGGAATACCGGAGGAGCTGACTGATGCGGGTCGATCTTGAGGTGAACGGGGTTCGACGGAGCCTCGACGGCGTGCGGGAGGGGGAGAGCCTGCTCCATCTGCTGCGTGAGCGGGTGGGCCTCCCCGGTTCCAAGAACGCCTGCGAACAGGGGGAGTGCGGCTCCTGCACCGTCTACCTCGACGAGACGGCGGTCTGCGCGTGCCTGGTGGCCGCCGGGCAGGCGCAGGACTCACGGGTGGTGACGGTCGAAGGGCTGGCCGACGGCGCCGAGCTGCACCCGGTGCAGCGGGCGTTCGTCGAGGCGGGAGCCGTACAGTGCGGGTTCTGCACCCCCGGCCTGGTGGTCACGGTGCACGATCTGCTGGCCCGCACGTCCGACCCCGGCGAGGCGGAGATCCGCGAGGCCCTGGCCGGCAACCTGTGCCGCTGCACCGGCTACGAGAAGATCTTCGACGCCGTACGGCTGGCCGCGGGGGAGGCACGATGACGGTCGCGCCTGCCCGCCCTGTGGCCGTTCGTGATGGAGTGGGCGATTCGGCCCGCCGTCCCGACGCGGTGGCCAAGGTTCGCGGCGAGTTCGCGTTCTCCTCCGACCTCGGCCACGATCGGATGGTGTGGGGGGCGACCGTCCGCAGCCCGCACGCGCACGCGCGCGTCCTGGGCGTGGACGCGTCCGCCGCGCTGGCGCTGCCCGGGGTGCACCTGGTGCTCACCGCCGGCGACGTCCCCGGCGTCAACCGTTACGGGCTCGAACGCCGTGACCAGCCGGTGCTCGCCGAGGACCTGGTCCGCTACATCGGCGAGGCCGTCGCCGTGGTCGCCGCCGACGACCCCGAGCTGGCCCGCCGCGCCGCCGCCCTGGTCCGGGTGGACTACGCGGAGCTGCCCGCGCTGACGGACCCCGAGCTGGCCCTGTCGGGCGGCGGTCCGGTGCTGCACGAGGACGGGAACCTGGTGCGGCACCTGCGCATCCGGCGCGGCGCGATGCCCGCCGCCGCCGACATCGTCGTCGTGACGGGCGAGTACGAGGTGGGCATGCAGGACCAGGCGTTCCTCGGCCCTGAGTCGTGCCTGGCCGTGCCCGACGCCGACGACGGCGTGGACCTGTACTGCTCGACGCAGTGGCTGCACGTCGACCAGGACCAGCTCGCCGACTGCCTGGGCCTGCCGGCCGAGAAGGTACGGCTGACGCTGTCGGGGGTCGGCGGCGCGTTCGGCGGTCGTGAGGACCTCAGCGTGCAGGCCCACGCCTGCCTGCTGGCGCTGCGCCTCGGACGGCCGGTGAAGATGAGCTACGGCAGGGAGGAGTCCTTCGTCGGCCACGTGCACCGGCACCCGGCCCGGATGAGATACGAGCACGGCGCGACGAGGGACGGCCGGCTCCTTTACGTCAAGGCGGACATCCTGCTCGACGGCGGGGCCTACGCCTCGACGTCGGCGGCGGTCACCGGGAACGCGGGCTGCTTCGCGGCCGGCCCGTACGAGGTTCCCGCCGTCGAGATCGACTGCCGGTCGGTCTACACGAACAACCCGCCCGCCGGGGCGATGCGCGGCTTCGGCGCCGTCCAGGTCTGCTTCGGCCACGAGTCGCAGATGGACCGGCTGGCGGCGGCGCTCGGCATGGACCCCGTGGAGCTGCGCCTGCGCAACGCGGTGGACACCGGGTCGGTGATGGCGACCGGGCAACGGGTCGAGGGGCCCGCGCCGGTGGCGGAACTGCTGCGGCGGGTCGCGGGCAAGCCCCTGCCGCCGCCGCCGGGAACCGATCCCCGGCTGCTGCCCGGCGGGATGTCGAACTCGACGCGGGCCGAGGGCCTGCTGCGGGGCGTCGGCTACGGCCTGTCGGTGAAGAACATCTGCAAGTCGGCCGGGTACGACGACTTCGGCACCGCCCGGGTGCGGGTGCTCGCGCGGGGCGGCGACGTGCTCGCCGAGGTGCACACCGCCGCGGCCGAGGTCGGCCAGGGCCTGGTGACGGTGCAGGCGCAGATCGCGCGGACCGAGCTGGGCGTCGAGCGGGTGACGATCCTGCCCGCCGACACCGCCGTCGGCGACGCCGGCACCTCCTCGGCCTCCCGGCAGACGTGGATCTCGGGCGGCGCGGTGCGCGCGGCGTGCGCCGCCGTACGGGCGCGGTTGCTGGAGCGGGCGGCGGAGGTGCTCGGCGAGGGGGCGGAGGCGCTCCGGCTCGAATCGGGGCAGGCCGTGTCGGAACTGTCCGGGCGCGCGGTTCCGCTGGTGGAGCTGCTGGTCACGGAGATCGAGGAGACCGCGGTGTTCCGGCACCGCGACACCCAGCCGCTCGACCCGGAGACCGGTCAGGGCGACGCCCACGTGGCCTACGCCTTCGCGGCGCACCGGGCGGTCGTGGACGTGGATCCCGAGCTGGGGTCCGTGCGGGTCGTGGAGATCGCGTGCGCGCAGGACGTGGGCAAGGCGATCAACCCGGCCGCCGTGGAGGGCCAGATGCACGGCGGCATCGCGCAGGGGCTGGGACTGGCGCTGATGGAGGAGGTCAAGGTGCGGGACGGGCGGATCCTCAACCCGTCGTTCACCGACTATCTGATCCCCACCACGATGGACATGCCGCCGACCGTCCTGGACATTCTGGAGCTGCCGCGCGCCGACTCGCCGTACGGTCTCACCGGCGTGGGGGAGCCGCCGCTGCTGTCGGCCCCGGCGGCGGTCGCGGCGGCCATCAGGGACGCCGTCGGCGCGGCACTCGACCGCATCCCGGTGACCCCGGAGGCGGTGGCGGCGGCTGCCGTCGGCCGTTGACGGTAGATGTCATCCCAGGTCATCCGATGTATACGGTTGACTGTCAAAGGCTGAGGTGGAGGGGTTTTCGGAGTCAAGTCGGATGTATCTACCCGATGAAGGGTTGACGGAGGGCCTCGCCGTCCAGCAGCATCACGTGACAAGACATCCGATGTATAGGTGAGGATGCTGCGTGAGGAAAGCCGCCCATATCGTCTCCATGGACACCCGTGACATCCGGTTCCCCACCTCGCGGGAACTGGATGGATCGGACGCGATGAACCCCGATCCCGACTACTCGGCCTCGTACGTCATCCTGCGGGCCGACGACGGGACCGAGGGGCACGGGTTCGCGTTCACCATCGGGCGCGGGAACGACGTGCAGACCGCGGCGATCAGGGCTCTCGCGTCCCACGTGATCGGCAAGGACGCGGACGACGTCGGCGCGTTGTACCGGGAGATGACCCACGACTCACAGCTGCGCTGGCTCGGCCCGGAGAAGGGCGTCATGCACATGGCGATCTCCGCGGTGGTCAACGCCCTGTGGGACCTGCGGGCCAAGCGCGAGGGCAAACCGCTGTGGCTGCTGCTCGGCGAGCTGTCCCCCGAGGAGCTCGTCGAGCTGGTCGACTTCCGCTACCTGAGCGACGCGCTCACCCCGGAGGAGGCCCTCACCATCCTCCGTACGGCGGAGCCCGGCAGGCGGCAGCGGATCGACCACCTCAAGGCGCACGGCTACCCCGCCTACACGACCTCCCCCGGCTGGCTCGGCTACGACGACGACAAGCTCCGCCGGCTGTGCCAGGAGGCGCTCGACGACGGGTTCACCCAGATCAAGCTGAAGGTCGGCGCCGACCTCGACGACGACCGGCGCAGGATGCGGATCGCCCGCGAGGTCTGCGGCCCGGGCTTCCCCATCGCCATCGACGCCAACCAGCGCTGGGACGTGGGCTCCGCCATCGAGTGGGTGCGCGCGCTGGCGGAGTTCGACCCGTGGTGGGTCGAGGAGCCGACCAGCCCCGACGACGTGCTCGGCCACGCGGCCATCGCGCGCGGCATCGCGCCGGTCAAGGTGGCCACCGGCGAGCACGTGCAGAACCGGGTCGTCTTCAAGCAGCTGCTCCAGGCGGGCGGGCTGAGCTATCTGCAACTGGACGCGGCGCGGGTCGGCGGCGTGAACGAGAACATCGCGATCCTGCTGCTCGCCGCCAAGTTCGGCGTGCCGGTCTGCCCGCACGCGGGCGGGGTGGGCCTCTGCGAGCTGGTGCAGCACCTGGCCATGTTCGACTTCGTCGCGGTGAGCGGCTCCATGGAGGGCCGGGTGATCGAGTACGTCGACCATCTCCACGAGCACTTCACCGATCCCGTCGTGATCAGTAAGGGCAACTACACGGCACCGGTCGCACCCGGCTTCGGGGCCGCCATCCGACCGGAGTCGATAGCGGAGTTCACCTTCCCCGACGGCCCCGCCTGGAGGAGCGCATGAGCGAGTTCACCGGCCTGGCGGCCCTGGTCACCGGCGGCGGTTCCGGCATCGGCCTGGCCGCCGCGACCCTGCTGGCCGAGCGGGGCGCCCGGGTCGCCTGCCTGGACCTCAACCCACCCTCCGCCCCCTTCATCGGGATAAAAGCGGATGTGTCAGACGATTCCTCCGTACGGCAGGCGGTCGCCGAGGCCGCCGAACGCCTGGGCGGTCTCGACATCGTCGTCAACAATGCCGGGATCGGCGCGGCGGGCACGATCGAGACCAACTCCGACGAGGAGTGGCACCGGGTCCTCGACGTCAACGTCCTCGGCATGGTCAGGGTGGCCCGCGCCGCCCTGCCGTACCTCCGCGAATCCGGCAACGCCGCGATCGTCAACACCTGCTCCGTCGCGGCCACCGCGGGCCTGCCCGACCGCGCCCTCTACAGCGCCTCCAAGGGCGCGATCATGTCGCTCACCCTGGCCATGGCGGCCGACCACGTCCGCGAGGGCATCCGGGTGAACTGCGTGAACCCCGGCACCGCCGCCACGCCATGGGTCGGCCGGCTGCTCGACGCGGCCGACGACCCGGTCGCCGAGCGGGACGCCCTCAACCGGCGGCAGCCGATGGGACGCCTGGTCACCGCCGAAGAGGTCGCCGCCGCGATCGTCTACCTGGCAAGCCCGCTCGCCTCCTCGACCACCGGCACGGCGCTCGCCGTCGACGGCGGTATGCAGGGCCTGCGCCTCAGGCCTGTCACCTGAACACCTCCCGCGCTCGACGGCGAGCGCGGGGTCTGCGCCTCAGACCTGTCACCTGAACACCCCCCCATGGAAGAGGCACCACCATGAAGATCGGACCAGCGGCGGCCGTGCTCGCGCTCGGCCTGTCCTTGGCCGCGTGCGGCGTATCCGAGAACGGCGGCACCGCGGCGGCCCCGGAGACCACGGGCGGGAAGGTCGGCATCGACCTTCCCCGCGCGGACTCCGACTTCTGGAACTCCTACAACAAGTACGTGCCGAAGATGGCCGCCGAACTGGGCGTCGACCTCATGGCCCCGACCAACTCCCAGAACGACATCGGCAAGCTCGTCGCCAACACCCAGGCGCTCACCAGCCAGGGCGCGAAGGCGATGGTGATGGCCCCGCAGGACACCGGCGCCATCGCGGCCACCCTCCAGCAACTGGAGAACAAGAAGATCCCGGTCGTCTCGGTCGACACCCGGCCGGACAAGGGCAAGGTCTACATGGTGGTGCGGGCCGACAACCAGGCGTACGGCACCAAGGCGTGCGAGTTCCTCGGTGAGAAGCTCGACGGCAAGGGCAAGGTGGTCCAGCTGATGGGCGCGCTGTCCTCGATCAACGGCCGCGACCGGGCCGAGGCGTTCCGCGGGTGCATGAAGGAGAAGTTCCCCGGCATCCAGGTCTTCGAGGAGCCCACCGAGTGGGAGGGCACCAAGGCCGCCTCCATGCTGCAGACCCGGCTGGAGCAGCACCCGGACATCAAGGGCGTCTACATGCACGCGGGCGGGGTGCACCTCGCGCCGACCCTGCAGGTGCTCAAGGCCAAGGGCCTGCTGGTGCCCACCGACGACCCCAAGCACGTCTTCGTGGTGTCCAACGACGGCATCCCGCAGGAGTTCGAGGCCATCCGCAAGGGCGAGATCGACGCCACGGTCTCCCAACCGGCCGACCTCTACGCCAAATGGGCCCTCTTCTACGCCAAGGCCGCCGTCGACGGCAAGACCTTCAAACCCGGCCCGACCGACCACGACAGCACGATCATCCAGCTGCCCAACGGACTTGAGGACCAGCTCCCCGCCCCGCTGGTGACCAAGGAGAACGTCGACGACGCCGAGCTGTGGGGCAACCAGGTCCAGTGAGCGCCGTCGAAGCCAGTGACATCACCAAGAGGTACGGCCCGACGACGGCGCTAGAGCGCGCGGGCATCGTCATCGCCGAGGGCGAGACCCACGCGCTGGTCGGCAGGAACGGCGCGGGCAAGTCCACCCTGGTCTCCATCCTGACCGGCCTGCAACGGCCGGACGCCGGGCAGGTGCTCTTCGACGGCCGGCCCGCGCCCGCCATGTCCGACCGGGACGCCTGGCGGCGGCGGGTCGCCTGCGTCTACCAGAGATCCACCATCATCCCGAGCCTCACCGTCGCCGAGAACCTGTTCCTCAACCGCCAGTCGGAACGCGGCCCGATCAGATGGCGCGCCCTGCGCGCCAGGGCCAGACAGGTCCTCGACCAGTACGGCGTGGCCGTGGACGCGGAGGTCCTCGCCGGCGACCTCGGCGTGGAGCAGCGCCAGCTCGTGGAGATCGCCAGGGCGCTCTCCTTCGGGGCCAGGTTCATCATCCTGGACGAGCCGACCGCCCAGCTCGACGGCCCGGCCATCGAGCGGCTGTTCACCCGGATGAGATCGCTGCGCGAGCAGGGCGTGACGATGATGTTCATCTCCCACCACCTGGAGGAGGTGTACGAGGTCTGCCAGAGCGTCACCGTCTTCCGCGACGCCCGGCACGTCGTCACCAGCCCCGTCGCCGGCCTGCCGCACGACGAACTGGTCGCCGCGATGACCGGCGAGGCCACCACCGACTACCAGACCAGGTCGCGCAGCGCCGACGCCTCCGCCCGGGTCGTCATCTCGGCAGCCGGGCTGACCCTGGCCGGCCGCTACTCCGGCATCGACCTCGCGGTGCGGGCCGGGGAGATCGTCGGGCTGGCCGGGTCGGGCAGCAGCGGAAAGGTCGGCCTCGCCGAGACCCTCGTCGGGCTCCGCAAGGCCGACGCCGGCGCGGTATCGGTGAACGGGACCACGATCAGGCCGGGCGACGTGGCCGCCGCGCTGCGCGCCGGGCTCGGCTTCGTCCCGCAGGACCGGCACGCCCAGGGCTTCGTCCCGCTGCTGTCGGTCGCGGAGAACGCCACCCTGCCGATCGCGCACAAGCTCGGCCGCCTCGGCACGGTCTCCCCGGCCAGGCGCAGGGCCCGGGCGGCGACGCTGATCGGCGAGCTCGACATCAAGACCACCGGCCCCGACCAGCCGGTCGGCGACCTGTCCGGCGGCAACGCCCAGAAGGTGGTGATGGCCAGGGCGCTGGCCGACGCGCCCGCCGCCCTGGTCGTGATCAACCCGACGGCCGGGGTGGACGTCAAGGCGAAGCAGGCGCTGCTCGGCGCGGTCGAGGACGCCGTCGCCGGCGGCGCGGGCGCGGTCCTGGTCTCCGACGAGCTGGACGACCTGCGGATCTGCGACCGGGTGCTGGTGATGCTGCACGGCCGGATCGTCAAGGACATGCCGCGCGGCTGGAGCGATCCTGAGCTGGTGGCCGTAGTGGAAGGTGTCGACCGTTGAGCACGCAGACCGTGACCGAGTCCCCCCGCTTCAATCTCGGCCGGTTCAGGGACCTGACGCTGGTGCCGGTCATCATCGTGCTGCTCGTGGCGGGCGCGATGGTGGACCCGGTGTTCCTCACCGAGGGCAACCTCACGAACGTGCTGCAGCAGCAGTCGGCCCTCGCGCTGGTGGTGCTGGCCGAGGCGATGATCCTGATCGCCGGGAAGTTCGACCTGTCCCTGGAGTCGACCGTGGGCATGGCGCCCGCGCTGGCCGTGATGCTGGTCATCCCGGCGTCGGCGGGCGGCTTCGGGCTCGGTGTGCCCGCCGGGCTGGCGATCCCGATGTGCCTGCTGATCGGCGCGCTCGTCGGCGCGTTCAACGGGCTGCTGATCATGCGCTTCAAGCTGTCGGCGTTCGTGGTCACGCTGGCCATGCTGATCGTCGTGCACGGCCTCCAGCTCGGCCTGACCGGCGGCAAGAGCCTGTTCGCGCTCCCCGAGTCGTTCCTCTACCTGGGCAACGCCTCCTGGCTCGGCTACCCGGCCGCCATCTGGATCACCGGCCTGCTGTTCGCCGCGGGCATCGCCGCGCTCGGCTACTTCCGGCTGGGCCGGGCGCTCTACGCGATCGGCGGGAACGCCGACGCCGCACGGGCCGCGGGCATCAGGGTCGAGCGGGTGGTGTGGACCGTCTTCATCATCGGCGGCACGCTCGCCGCGCTCGCCGGCGTGCTGGAGACCGGGCGGCTGGGCGGCATCAGCGCCAACCAGGGCGTCGGCTGGATCTTCATGGTGTTCGCCGCCGCGGTGATCGGCGGAGTCAGCATGGACGGCGGCAAGGGCACGATCCTGGGCGCGCTCACCGGCGTGCTGGTGATCGGCCTGGTGGAGAACATCCTCACGCTCAAGGGGGTCCCGGGCGAGTGGAAGCAGCTCGTCTATGGTGCGATCATTCTGATCGCCCTCATGATCAGCCGGCTCGCCGGCGGAAAGGCCCAAGACTGATGCAGCGACTCGCCCTGCGCACGAGACTCAAACCCGGCTGCGCGGAGATCTACGACGCCGAACACGCCACGATCCCCGCCGACCTGGAGTCCGAGATGCGCGCGTACGGCGTGCACACCTGGCGGATCTGGCGCGACGGGCTCGACCTGTTCCATCTTGTGGAAGTGGACGACTACGCGGTCCTGCAGGAGAAACTGGCCGCGAGCGCCGCCAACCAGGCGTGGCAGCGCCAGATGAACCGCCTCCTCGACGGCGACTTCGACCCGGGCTCCTCCGGCCTGCACCAGGTGTGGGAGATGGTGTGACCATTGCCTTCGATCAGGTCGGCCGGGCGCAGCCGGAGCTGCCCGAACCGAACGTCACTCCGCTCCACCGCCGACGCTGAGTGCGGGACTCGAGCCTCCGAACCTCGCGAAGGCAGCCGAAACGGCGGGCCGCCTTCCGGCTACTGTTGCTCCGCATGACTCACCCCGAGATCGAGATCAGCGCGGAGTTGGTGCGGGAGCTGCTGCGCGACCAGCACCCCGACCTGGCCGATCGCCCTTTGCAGCTCGGCGCGCGTGAAGGAGCCGTCGGGTGACCAGTACTCTGACCTTGACAGCGCTGCGGCGACTGAGGACCACCCCCGGCGGGCAGCTCGACTGCCGGATCAGCTTCTCCGACGGACCGGGAACTTCGCGGCCGGTCGCTTATGTGGAACGCGAGTTGCCGCCCAACGGCATATCCGCCTACCTCGCGGCCCGGGAAAGCGGAGCCCGCTCCTTCGTCCTGTGGGCGGACGAGCACCGCCAGGCGCGGGTCGCCACCCTGGTCACCGTCTCCGCGGGCAGCGGGCGGGCACAGTTCCAGGTGCTCGGCCCGCAGGGCGAACTGCTCGGTATGTTCACACGCGACAAGGCGTTCAGCCGGGGACTGCGCACACGCTGGACGGTGAGTCGCGCCGGCAGCCCCGACGCGGTGGGATACAAGGGCCGGCTCTTCTGGTGGTGCGTGTGGTGGCTCTGCTCGCCCCTGCTGCCGCTCGTCGTCGTGGTCGCCATATTCGAAACCGGCGGCGACTTCCCGCGCGGCCCCCGCCGCATCAAGTGGCGCTCCGGCGGACAGGTCCCGCTGGAGTTCAAGTCGTCCGGGGACACGGTGCGTCTGTACGCACCGGAGCTGGACTGGCGGCTCGGAGCCGCCCTCGTGGCCCTGATCCCCTCCTTCGACAGCTGGATCGGCGACCCCTGGGACCGCAGGAAGGACTGACGGGCCAGGGCGGCGCGCCCGTGATGCGGCGTTGGGAGGCGCGGACGGTGGGGCCGGAGTGCGGAGGGCGCGTGAGCAGGATCTCGGCGAAGGGCTGGCCCGGGATCGCGCCGCTGCCGTCCTTGATGATTCCTACGGGGACGCGTACGAGGAGATCTACGCGGAGCCGCCGTACAACGCGGGCCCGTTGTTCACGCGAGGGCGGTTCTTGGAGCGCACTCGTGCCCAGGTGCATCGTCCGGGGTTCGAGCTGGTGTCGGCCGAAGATAGGGAGACTCTGGCCGGGTTCGCGTTCGGCTTCGTCATGGACGTCGGGCGGTGGTGGGGCGGCGAGTCCACCGCGCTTCCTGCGGAGGTCGCCGACATTGCGAAGCTGGCTGTGATCGAACTGATTCTTCGTAAGCCATACCGAGGGCAGGGCATCGGCAAGCAACTCCTCGGCGAGTTGCTAACCGGCCGGGCCGAGCCGTACGCCACGCTCCTGTCGCACCCGGAAGCGCCTGCGCACTCTCTCTACGAGAGATGGGGGTGGAGGGTGTCGGGCACGTGCCAGCCCGCGCCCGACGCGCCGGTCATGGACATCATGGTTATCGGGCTCGCCCAGTAGCTGTACTCCGTTACGAGCATGCAGAAGGTCCGGACGGCTTCCCCATTTTCTTGCGACGAGGTTCGAATTCGATCTCAGCGGCACCGGTCACAGCAGGGCATCTCCGCCCACACGCAGCCCTGGCCGAGGTCGGTGTAGATCCGCACTCACACGCCCAGCCGGTTGCGGAGTGGAGCTCGCACACCTTCGGGGGTCGGTGCCGTGTTGTCGGCCTTCTTGGTGCGGGTGATCTCGAAACCTGCTGGTTCCGTGGTCGGGTTCAGGCCAGGGCGTTGCGTAGCCAGTCTTCTACGCCGGCGACGTGGACGGTGGCCCAGGCCTTGGCGACCTCGGGCTGGCGGGCCGCGATGGCGTCGCAGATGGCCACGTGTTGCTCGCGCGTCTTGGCGAACGCCCCTTCCTGGGTGAGGCCGCGCCAGATCCTGGCCCTGGTCGTCGGGCCCGACAGGTTCTCGATCAGCGAGCAGAGCACCGCGTTGCCCGAGCCCTGCGCGATGCGGTGGTGGAACTGCAGGTCGTTGGCGACGAGTTCCTCGACGGTCGGCTCCGTGGGGAGGGAGTCGAGGATCGTGCGGAGGTCCGCGATGTCGGGCTCCGTCATCAGGGTGGCGGCCAGTTCGGTGGCCGCGGGCTCCAGGATGCGCCTGACCTGGAAGAACTGCAGCACGGTGTCGTCGCGGTGGAAGTCGACGACGAAGGACATGGCGTCCAGCAGCAGGTGCGGCTCCAGGCTGGTGACATAGGTGCCGTCGCCCTGCCGTACGTCGAGGACGTGGATCAGGGCGAGCGCGCGGACCGCCTCGCGGAGCGAGTTGCGGGACAGGCCGAGACGCGTCGCCAGGTCGGACTCCTTGGGCAGCCGGGCGCCGGGGGAGAGCTCGCCGGAGATGATCATCTCTTTGATCTTGTCGATCGCCGCGTCCGTGACCGCCACGCGCGCACCACCCTCACGAGCCGCTGAGACATACATCCGATGTCTAGGAGTGTAGGGCCGGGAGGAACCCCTTGGGGGCGCTGTGCGGCGACGGCTGGGCCGCGCAGCTCCCACGCCGACGCCCACGTGATGCCGTCGAGCCGTGCGGCGACCGCCGGGCCGCGCTGGCCGGTGCCGTGCGCTCAGATCCGTTCGATGATCGTGGCCGTGGCGAGCGCGCCGCCCGCGCACATCGTGATCAGCGCCGTGCCCGAGTCCGACCGCTCCAGCTCGTGCAGGGCGGTGGTGATCAGACGGGAGCCGGTGGCGCCGACCGGATGGCCGAGCGCGATGGCGCCGCCGTTGACGTTCACCGAATCCATGTCGGGCTGGTGGACCGACGCCCAGGACAGGACGACCGACGCGAACGCCTCGTTGACCTCGAACCGGTCGAGGTCGCCGATCGTCATGCCGGTGGACGCCAGCACCTTGGCCGTGGCGTCCACCGGGCCGTCGAGGTGGTAGAACGGCTCGCTGCCGATGAGGGCCTGGGCCAGAATCCGGGCTCTGGGCCGGAGCCCGTGCCTGACGGCGGCCTCCTCGCTCATCAGCAGGACCGCCGCCGCGCCGTCGGAGATCTGCGAGGAGGTGCCCGCCGTGTGCAGTCCGCCCTCGCCCAGCACCGGCTTGAGCTTCGCCAGCCCGGCGGCCGTGGTCTCGCGCAGCCCCTGGTCCATGGTCACCTTGTGCGGCCGGCCGTCCTCGCCGGGGGCGACCACCGGGACGATCTCCCGGTCGAACACGGAACCGGCCCACGCCTTGGCGGCGAGGTGCTGCGAACGGGCGCCGAACCAGTCGAGCCGCTCCCGGGTCAGCCCGCGCCGCTGCGCGATCCGCTCGGCCGCGGTGAACTGGTCGGGCAGGTCGAGGGACCAGTCGTCGGGCCGCGGCTTGGCGGGCCGTACGTTGCTGCCGAGCGGCGCGCGGCTCATCATCTCGACCCCGCAGGCGATGCCCACGTCGATCACCCCGGCCTGGATCATGGCCGCGACCAGGTGCACGGCCTGCTGCGAGGACCCGCACTGGGCGTCGACCGTGGTCACCCCCGTGGTGTACGGCAGGCCGGCGTACAGCCAGGCGTATCGCCCGATGTGCCCGCCCTGCTCGCCGGCCTGGGTCACGCACCCGGCGACGACCTGGCCGACCAGGGCGGGATCGACGCCCGAGGAGTCGATCAGCCCGTTGAGGGCGGCGGCCAGCAGCGCCTGCGGTTTGAGGCCGGAGAGCCAGCCGTCGCGTTTCGTGATCGGAGTGCGTACCGCCTCGACAATGACCGCGCCCATGAGCCGCTCCAGAACCTCGCTCTAGTCCTTGATCGGACTGTAACGCGTTCTACTTTGTTTGCGGAAGGGCGGGCAGGTCAGGAGAAGTCGGAGAGCAGCCGCCCGGCGGCGATCTCGATGCGCTGCTGGATCTGGTCGTAGGTGCGCCGGCCGCGCAGCATCTCCAGCAACTCGTGGACCCAGATGCTCGCCAGCGACCCGGTGAGCGCGAACTCCTCCTCGGTGGCCTCCCCAGCGCTGTCCCCCGATCGGGAGACCCGCAGCAGCAGCCGGGCGAGCCGGTCGCCGAACGGGGTCTCGACCTCGGCCATGATCAGTGATCGGATCAGCGCGTCGGCCAGCTCGGGCTCGCGCATCAGCCCGCGGGTGGCCCGCATCAGCACGTCGACCGCGCGGCCCGCCGGCGTCGCCGCGCTCGGCGGCCGGCGCTCGATGCTGCTCTCCAGCAGATCGATCTCCTCGCTGACGACCGCCACCACGAGATCCATCTTGGAGGGGAAGTAGCGGTAGAGGGTGCCGAGTGCCACGCCTGCCCGCTCGGCGACGGTGCGCATCTGCATCGCCTCGACCCCGCCGCGCGAGGCCAGGGCGGCGGCGGCCTGGACGATTCGCTTCCGGCGCTGGAGCTGGCTGCGCGTGCGCACGCCGCCGGTCGCCGGCTGGTCGTCCACGATGATGGCCCCCTCGGTGTCGCCGGGGACGGGTGCGCCCGCGCGACGCTGGGTCGCCGGCGCCGCGGTGGTCACATGCGGGGTGCGCATGAGAACACGTTATCTGACTTTGCCGTCGAGTGCGGTGTTACTCACCGGTACCTAAGAACGCCGGTCTACCTATGGCTTTCATGTTGCGGTCACATGTCACGACTTGTCAGGTGGGCGGCCACTGGACACGGAATAGACTCTGTTCTAGTTTCTCAGTCAAGGTGCGCCAAGCAATCGTTAGGTAGCCTTCTGTTCGGCGCCCCGCCTTCTCGCTGCTGGAAACACCCTGGAGCGGTAGTGGACTTCAAACTCGACGAAACCCAGACGGATCTACGCAAACTCGCCGTGGAGGTGCTGGCCAAGGAGGCCGCGCAGGCGCGGATCGAGGAGCACGAGGAACGCGGCGAGCCGTACGACCGGCGGGTCTGGGCGGCGATGGGCAGGGCGGGGCTGATCGGGGCGTGCCTCCCCGAGGAGGCGGGCGGCGCGGGGCTCGGGCCGGTGGCGATGGCCGTGCTCCTGCGGGAGGTGGGCGCGCACGTCGCGCCGGTGCCGGCCCTGCACAGCCTCATCGCCGCTCAGGCCGTCACCCGGTACGGCACGCGGGAGCAGCGGGCGGCGCTCGCACCGCTGGCACAGGGCGAGGCCGCGCTGACCGTCGCGCTCAGGGAACCCGGCGCGGACCTGGTGGCCGGTCTCCAGACCGTCGCCCGGCGCGACGGCGGCTCCTGGCTGATCGACGGGCGCAAGACGATGGTGTCCTACGCGGCCCAGGCGGAACGGATCCTGGTTCCCGCCCGCACTCCCGACGGCCCCGCCCTGTTCCTGGTCGCCCAGGGGGCGGCAGCCGTACGGGAGGAGCCGGGAGCGGGCCGTGAACCGGTGGGCACCGTGGTGCTGGACGGGACGCGGGGGGAGTGGGCCGGCGGGGCGGACGCGGTGGCCGGGCTGCGCGGGCTGGCGCTCGCCGGGATCACCGCGACCGCGTCGGGAGTGCTGGCCGGCGCGCTGGAGCTCACCACCGGGTACATCAGGACGCGCAGGCAGTTCGACCGGGCGCTGGCCGAGTTCCAGGCCGTCACGATGCAGATCGCCGACGTCTACATCGCCGGCCGGGCGCTGGACGTGGCGATGTGGTCGGGTGTGTGGCGGCTGGCCGCGGGCCTGCCCGCCGAGGAGGACCTGGCCATAGCCGCGCTGCAGGTGGCCGAGTCGGCGCTCACCGCCCTGCACACCTGCCAGCACCTGCACGGCGGCCTCGGCCTGGACGTGACCTACCCGCTGCACCGCTACTTCGCCTGGGGCAAGCACCTCGCCCACCTCCTGGGCGGCGCGCAGGCCCAGCTCGACCTGATCGGAGCGCACGTCTGATGCTGATCGACCTCACCGCGGAGCAGAAGCTGCTGCGCGACGAACTGCGCGAGTACTTCCAGGGCTGCCTCACCGCCGAGGACCGCAGGAAGATCGCGGAAGACCCGTTCGGGCACGCCTACATGGAGCACTGCCGACGGCTCGGCCAGGCCGGCAAACTCGGGCTGGGCTGGCCGAAGGAGTACGGCGGAGGCGGTTTCGGCCCGCTGGAGCAGCAGATCTTCGCCAACGAGATCGCCCGCGCCGAGGTGCCGTACCCGATCATCACGGTGCAGACCGTCGGCCCGACCCTGATGCAGTACGGCACGGCCCGGCAGAAGGAGCACTTCCTGCCGCGCATCCTCGCCGGGGAGTGCCACTTCGCGATCGGCTACAGCGAGCCGGAGGCGGGCACCGACCTGGCGGCGCTGCGCACGAGCGCCGTCCGCGACGGCGACCACTACGTCGTCAACGGCCAGAAGATCTTCACCAGCGGCGCCCACTACGCCCAGCACATCTGGCTCGCCGTCCGCACCGACCCGGCCGCCAAGAAGCACCGCGGCATCTCCATGGTGATCGCCGACACCGCCGACCCCGGCTTCTCCTGGACCCCGATCGTCACGATGGACGGCCGGCACCACACGAACACGACCTACTACGCCGATGTCCGCGTCCCGGTCGACATGCTGGTCGGCGAGGAGAACAAGGGCTGGGACCTGATCGTCAACCAGCTCAACCACGAACGCGTCACCCTGGGCCCGGCCGGCAACATCGGCCACACCTACGACCGTTTCGCCTACTGGGCACGGACGACCGGCCTGATCGAACAGCCGGACGTACGGCGCGCGCTCGCCCGCGTCCGCGCCTTCTTCCGCACCAACGAACTGCTCAACTGGCAGGTCGCGGCGAACATGGACCTCGGCTGGCTGGGCGCCCCCGACGCCTCCGCGACGAAGGTCTACGGGTCGGAGCGCGTTCAGGAGATCGGCCGGATCGTCGGCGACGTGCTCGCCCGGTACGGCGACCCCGCCGACCCGGAGACCGCCGACTTCATCGGACGTCTCGACCGGGGGGTGAAGGGCGCGATCGTGCTCACCTTCGGCGGCGGCGTCAACGAGGTGCAGCGCGAGCTGATCGCCATGCTCGGCCTCCAGCTTCCCCGCCCGCCCCGCTGACCGCCCCGGAGGAGCCGCATGCTCCAGCTTCCCCGCCCGCCTCGCTGACCGCCCGGAGGAGCCGCATGACCGCCGTCACCCAGGAGACCGTCCACCAGCTCGCCGAACGCCAGATCGCCGTCGGAGAGGTGCGCGGCACGCCCGCCGCCGATCCGGTGAACCTGCCGATGATCCGCCACTGGACCACGGCGATGGGCGACGCGAACCCGGTCTACACCGACGAGGAGTACGCCCGGGGCAGTGTGCACGGGGAGATCGTCGCGCCGCCGGCGATGGCCCAGGTGTGGACGATGCCGGGCCGGGGCCGGGACGAAAAGGGCGGCACGCCGGTGGACGACGTGCTCGCCGCCCTCGACGGCTCGGGCTACACGGGTGTGGTGGCGACCAACTGCGAGCAGACCTACCACCGTTACCTGCGGCTGGGCGAACGGCTCGAACCGGCCACCAGGATGACCGGGTTCACCGGGCCGAAGCAGACCGCGCTCGGCGAAGGTTACTTCGTCACCTGGAACGTGAGCTGGTACTCATCGGGCGAACCGGTCGCCGAGATGCTGTTCCGGGTGCTGAAGTTTCGCCCCAGGGAGAGGAAACCCCAGTCTGGGAGTTCCCAGCCGTATCCGCTGAGGCCGGCGGTCAACAGGGACACCGAGTTCTTCTGGGAAGGTGTGCGCAAGGGCGAGCTCCGCATCCAGCGGTGCGCCGACTGTGGCGAGCTCCGGCATCCTCCGGGGCCACTCTGCCCCAAGTGCCGGTCGGTGGCGCGCACCCATGTGGTCGCCTGTGGTGAGGGCGAAGTGTTCAGCTTCATTGTTCACCACAATCCACCCGTTCCGGGGCTTGAAACGCCTTTTGTGGTCGCTGTGGTGCAACTGCCGGAAGGGGTGCGGATCGTGGGCAACGTGGTGAACTGCCTGACTGAGGAAGTGAGTATCGGTATGCCGGTGCGTGTGAGGTTCGTCCAGATGGACGATGAGCTGACCCTGCCGATGTGGGCTCCCGGGGGGTCGTGATGCGGACCGTCTCCGAAGACCAGCTCGCCGTCGGTACGACGCTCCCCGAACTGTCGGTGGAGCTCACCCCGACGATGATCGTCTCCACCGCCCTGTCGACCATGGACTTCACTCCGGTCCACCACGACGTGGACCGGGCCCGCGCCCAGGGGTCGACGGACATCTTCCTCAACATCCTGACCACGATGGGCCTGGTGGAACGGTATGTGACCGACTGGGCCGGGCCGGAGGTCCTGATCCGAGGGATCAACGTCAAACTGGGCGTCCCCGGCTACGCGGGCGACACGATGACCTTCACGGGGAGCGTGCTGTCCGAACGGGCGGGCGAGTTCACCGTGGAGGTCCGCGGCAGGGTCAGCCTCGGCGACCACGTCGTGGGCACGGTCCGCTTCGCCATCCCGGTGGAGTTCGGGTGATCGGGTCCCGCGCGGCTCTCGTCGGGATCGGAGCGACGGAGTTCTCGAAGCGGTCGGGGCGTTCCGAGCTGCAACTCGCCGCGGAGGCGGTGTTCAAGGCGCTCGACGACGCCGGGCTGGCGCCCTCGGAGGTGGACGGCATGGTCACCTACACCCAGGACACCAATCAGGAGATCTCCGTCGCCCGCGAGACCGGCATCGGCGAGTTGTCGTTCTTCTCCCGGGTCCACTACGGCGGCGGCGCGGCCTGTGCGACCGTGCTCCAGGCCGCGATGGCCGTGGCCACGGGGGCGGCCTCGACGGTCGTGTGCTACCGGGCGTTCAACGAGCGCTCGGGGCGGCGGTTCGGGCAGCCGGACGCACGGCTCGGCGGCGAGCCGTCCTCGCAGGGGATGGAGATGAGCTGGCACGTGCCGTACGGGCTGATGACCCCGGCGGCCTGGGTCGCCATGTTCGCCCGGCGGTACATGCACGCCTACGGGGCCAGGTCCGAGGACTTCGGGCGGGTGGCCGTGGCGATGCGCCGGCATGCCGCGACCAACCCGGCGGCCTGGTTCTACGAGCGCCCGATCACGCTGGCGGAACACCAGGCGTCGAAGTGGATCGTCGAACCGCTGCACCTGCTCGACTGCTGCCAGGAGAGCGACGGGGCGGTGGCCCTGGTCGTGACGTCCGTGGAACGGGCCCGTGACCTGCGCCGCGTGCCCGTGGTGGTCGCCGCCGCCGCGCAGGGGGCAGGCGCCGAGCAGATGATGATGACCAGCTACTACCGCGATGACATGACCGGTCTGCCGGAGATGTCAGTCGTCGGCCGCAAGCTCTGGGAACAGTCGGGGATGTCGCCGGCGGACATCCAGACAGCGATCCTCTATGACCATTTCACCCCGTTCGTGCTTTCGCAGCTGGAGGAACTCGGGTTCTGCGGGCGCGGCGAGGCTCGCGACTTCGTCGCCGACGGCGGCATCGAGATCGACGGCCGGCTGCCCGTCAACCCGCACGGCGGCCAGCTCGGCGAGGCGTACATCCACGGCATGAACGGCATCGCGGAGGGCGTGCGCCAGATCCGGGGCACCGCGGTCAACCAGGTGCCCGGCACCCGGAACGTGCTGGTCACCGCGGGCACCGGCGTGCCGACGAGCGGCCTGATCCTCACCGGCTGACGGGCCGGTCGCATCGACTGACGGGCCGGTCGCATCGACTGACGGGCCGGTCAGCCACGGGTGAGCGCGGGATAGTCCCTGAGCTCGATGTCGGTGGCGTACTTGTCACCCAGTTTCTGCATCAGTCCCAGCAGGAAGCCGAACTTGAAGATCCAGTTCCGCATGCGGATCCTGGCCCGGGTCGCCGGAGCGAGGAAGGGGCCCGCACCGCCGCGACCGCGACCGGGGACCTTGGCGTAGCCGCGGATCAGCTCCTCGTACCGCGCGAACGCCACCCGGTGATCGCCGTCGGCCGCCGCCAGCTCACCCGCCAGCACGTACGCGCCCACGATGGCCTGGCCGCTGCCGAATCCACCCAGCGTGTGGCCGTACGCGGCGTCGCCGAGGAGCGCCACCCGGCCGCCGGAACAGCGGTCGATCGTGACCCGGCTGATCGAGTCGAGATACAGGTCGCCGCCCGACCGTATCGCGTCGATCACGTCGGGCGTCCGCCAGCCCATGCCCGCGAAGGCGTCGGCCACGATCCGCTTCTGCGCCCGGACGTCGTAGCGGTCGTAGTCCAGTTCCCCGGAGGCGAAGACGAAGAACGCGGGAGCCTTGTTGCCGCCGACGGTCACGAGCCTGCCCGGCTCGTTGTACATCATCGGGACGGGCCCGAAGTCGGCGCCGCCGAGGTCCGCGAGCGCGTAGTAGTAGCCGAGATGACGGACGAAACCGGACTCCGGCCCGAAGGCCAGGCGGCGCACGTTCGAATGGATCCCGTCCGCGCCCACCACCAGGTCGAAGGAACGCGGCGCGGCCCGCTCGAAGGTGACGTGCACGCCGTCCGCGGTCTCGGTCATCGACGTGAGGGAGTCGCCGAAGACGTACTCACAGGTGCCGGAGGTCCGCTCGTACAGCACCCGGGAGAGGTCGCCGCGGAGGATCTCAAGGTCGCCGCCGGTGAACTCGCCGGGCATCGTCGTCAGCCGTCTGCCGTTCGCGTCGACGATGACCTGGTCGGTCCCGCCGGTCTGCCGCCGCCGTACGTCTTCCAGGATGCCCATCCGCTCCAGCACGGTCAGGTGGGTGTCGCCCTTGAAGTCGACGGCCTGGCCGCCGGGGCGGGGCGCCGGCGCCTTCTCCAGGACGGTGACCTGGAAGCCGTACCTTGCCAGCCAGTACGCGAGTGCGGGGCCGGCGATGCTCGCGCCGGAGACGAGGATGCTGTTGTTCTTCATGCTCAGCAGCCTGACCGTGCCCGCTGACCGTTCACCGACATCCCGCTGACGGGCGCCCCATACCGTCGAGGCGCCCGGTGGATGTCAGGCCGCAGGCGTTGAGTACCGGATGTCAGTGCGTGGGCGTTGAGTGCCCGGTGGACGTCAGCGCCAGGACGTTGAGCGCCTGGTGGGTGTCGGTGCGCGGGCGTTGAGTGCCCCAGGGGGTGTCAGTGTGCGGGCGTTGAGTGGCCGAGGAACGTCAGGGCCTGGTCGCGTGTCATCGCCGCGCCTCGTGAGTGGGCCGCCGCGAACGCCTCTCCGCCGATGAGGTCCCGGACGCCCGCGGCCACCCGGGCGACATCGGGGTCGCCGGTCACCGACGTCCCGCGCAGCGCCATGCCCAGCCCGAGCAGCGCCGCGGCACGCTCCGCCGCGCCGTCCAGCAGTGCGCCTCCGGCCTGACCCTCGGCGACCTCGGCCAGTTCCAGCAGCAGGGTGGTCCGCCGCGCGGCGACGAGCGCCCGGCGGTGCCACCGGCCCGCCTCCTCGACGTCGCCTTCCGCCTCGGCCAGCCGTCCCCGCGCGGTGAGCGCCTGCAACGAGAGGGTCCGCGCGCCGAACGGGCCGGTCTCGTCGTCGTACGGCACGGTCGCCAGCCGGCGGTGGGCCTCGGGGAAGTCGCCGTTCAGCCGGGCGATCTCGGCCAGACCCAGCTCCACCTCCACGGGCGTGCCCGGGATTCCGGCCCGGCGGGCGAACTCCGCTCCGCGGCGGTAGCCGGCGGCGGCCGCACCGAGCGCGCCCGTGCGAACGAGCCCCCGCGCCTGGCGACACAGCATGTCCACCATCTCCTCGGTGGCGCCGAGCCGTCCGAGCAGGTCCAGCGCCTCGCGCCACAGGTCCGCCGACCGTTCCCCGTCCCCCCGCCAGCTCGCGATCTCCGCCAGCCAGTCGAGCGCCTGGGCGGTTCCCCAGCGCTCGCCCAGCGAGCGGAAGCTCCGCAGCACCGTCTCAAACTCCCGCTCGGCCGCGGCCACCTCGCCGCCGAACAGCTTCAGCAACGCGGACCCCAGCCCGGCGAGTGCCCGGCTCCACGGATCGGCCCCGATCCGCGGTGCGCGGTCGTCCGGCCCCGCGGTCATCCCCCACAGCGCCGTGGCGAACGGGTTCCGCATCGGCCGATCCAGCGACCGCACGATCGTTTCGGCCCGCCGCCAATGCTCCGGCGGCACATTCGGTACGGCATGCAGCACGCACAGGACGTACTCCTCCTCCAGCCCCGCCGCCGCCACCCAGCCCGCCGGCGCGGTGTCGATCTCCTCCCCTTCCGCCGCCACCCAGCCCGCCGGCGCGGCGTCGATCACCTCCAGCAGCCGCGTGGCCACGGGAACGACCTGGGTGCGCCGTCCCCCCAGCCACCAGTAGGCCGCCAGCTCCGCGATCAGCCGAAGCGCCGTCACGGGCGCGTCCGTCACGCTCCAGCGCAGCGCGGCCCGCAGATTGCTGTGTTCGGCGGACAGCCGGCCCAGCCAGTGGAGTTGCTCGGCCCCGTGCAGCTGAGGGGCGGCACGCTCGGCCAGGTCGAGGAAGTACGCGGCGTGTGCGGCGCGCGCCCGTTCCGCCTCCCCCGCGCGGGCGAGGCGTTCGTCGCAGAACAGCCGGATGGTGGTCAGCATGCGGTAGCGGTCGCCGTCGGTCTCGACCAGGGACTTGTCCACCAGGTCGGCCAGCAGCCCGGCGATCGCGTCGGACGGCCCGCCCAGGCCGCAGACCCGCTCGACGGCCTCCAGGGTCGCGCCCCCGGAGAACACCGCGAACCGCCTGGCCAGCACCTGCTCGGGCGGTGTCAGCAGCTCCCAGCTCCACTCCACCACCGCGTGCAGCGTCTGGTGCCGCGCCGCCGCCGTCCGGTCGCCCCGCGACAGCAGCCTGAACCGCCCGCCCTCCGGCAGCCGCCGCGCGATCTCCGCCACGGTGAACGACCGCAGCCGTGCGGCCGCCAGCTCGATGGCCAGCGGCACCCCGTCGAGCGCGGCGCAGATCCCGACCACCGCGGCCAGATTGCCGGCCTCCACCGCGAACCCGTGGCGTACGGCTGAGGCCCGATCGGCGAACAGCCGTACGGCGGGATAGGTGAGCGCCGCCTCCGGCGGGAGATCCGGCGGCGGGACCTCCAGCGGCGGCAACCGGACGAGCGTTTCCCCGGTGATGCCGAGCGGCTCGCGGCTGGTGGCCAGGATGACGAGCCCCGGGCAGGAGTCGAGCAGGCGACGGGCCAGCGCCGCCGCCGCGTCCACCACATGCTCGCAGTTGTCCAGGATGAGCAGCGTCTCCCGCTCGGCGAGCGCCGTGACGAGCCGGTCGGCGGGTGCGGGCCCACGCGCGGCGAGCACCTGAAGGCCCGTCTCCCGCAACCCCAGCGCACTCAGTACGGCCTGCGGAACCTGCTCACCGGCGTCGAGCGGCGAAAGCTCGGCGAAGCACACCTCGCGCTCCTGGCGACCGGCGGCCTCGACGGCCAGCCGCGTCTTCCCGGTCCCGCCTGGCCCGGTGATCGTGAGCAGCCGCGCGGTTTCGCCCGATCCGATCCGCGCCAGCTCGGACTCGCGGCCCACGAAGCTGGTCAGCTGTGCCGCGAGGCCGGACAGCGCCGTCCGGCCAGGGCGTGTCGCCGGGTCGGGCGGCGCCGGCCTTGCCGGGTCGGGCCGTACCGAGCGGCTGTGGGCGGGGCGTTCGCCGCGCAGTAGCGCGAGGTGGATCGCCGACAGTTCGGGCGACGGGTCGGCGCCGAGTTCCCCGGCGAGCAACCGGCGGATGCCGGCGAACACCTCCAGCGCCTCGGCCTGCCTACCCTCAGCGTGCAGAGCCCGCATGAGCTGGCCGTGAAGCCGTTCCCGCATCGGATTGGCGGCCACCAGACGCCGCAGCACCGGCACCACGCTCTCACCCGGCAGGGCCAGCTCGGCCGAGGCCAGTTTGGTCTCGATGTGGTCTTCGGTGGCGGTCAGCCGCAGTTCCTCCAGGCGCTCCAGCTCCGCCCGCGCGTACGGCGTGTCGGTCAGGTCCGTCAGCGCGGGCCCGCGCCACAGGGTCACCGCCTCGCCGAGCAGGGCTCCGGCGGGCGCGTGGTGACCGGCGGCCAGCAGCCGCCGGCCCTCGGCGGCGAGCCGTTCGAAACGGTGCGCGTCGACGTCGTCGGGGTCGATCGCGAGCCGGTATCCCGCACCGTGGAACTCGACCAGACCGGCGGGAAGCCTGCGGCGGAGCCGGGACACCTGGGCCTGCAGCGCGTTGGCGGCGCCCGCCGGGGGCCGCTCGCCGTACTGCACGTCGACCAGGCGGTGCACGCTGACCGTCCGGCCCGCCTCCAGCAGCAACAGCACGAGGAGCGATCGCGTCAGACGGCCGCCGACGGGAACCGGCTCGCCGTCGGCGGTCCGGACTTCCAGTGGCCCCAGGATGTCGAACCGCACGTCATCGATTGTCGCGGGTTCCGGGGAAGGCGTCATCCGGGAGGAGACGGCCCCCCGCAGCGAGGGCCGCCTCCTGCTCAGGGGGTGACGATCGTCGGTACAGCGAAGAAGACGATCAGGGCGAGGGCCAGGCAGATCACGAAGCCGATCACTTCCCAGGCCCAATCATGGTGGTGTTCGCGCACTCTGCGGTATTTGCGGCTGTGCCCGCGTTCCGGGGCCCGGTATCTGAGGGGAGCGGGGGCCTTGGCGGCGTCGAGATCCTCTCCTTCGGCCTCGACGGGCTTGGGCTTGACGGGCTCGGCCTCGGGCTCCGGGTCCAGGATCGGGACGTCGAACACGTCGGTCGTCTCACCCGCCGCCTCCACGTCCTCCTCGGTGGGCAGCGGCATCAGGTAGACGGGCTCGGGTGCCCGGGCCGGCCTGGGCGGCCGGGGCGGTGGCTGGAACAGGTTCTCCACAGGGCCGTCGAGCACATCGGCGGGCACGTGCCGGGGCAGCGGGAAGTTGTCCAGCACGTCGGCCGGCACCTGACGGGACACCCGCGGGAGCGGGTCGAGCGTGTCCGGCCGACGGGACGGCGGGAGCGGGTCGAGCAGGTCCGCCGGCTCCGAGGTGGGGCGGCGAGACGGCGGGAGCGAGTCGGGGAGATCCGCCGGCTGCGACGTGGGGCGGCGGGACGGTGGGAGCGGGTCGAGGAGGTCCGCCGGCTCCGTCATGGGGCGGTGGCGGGACATGCCCGGCCGCCGGGCCGGCGGAAGCGGGTCGAGCAGGTTGGGGGCGAGCATGTCGGCGGGCACCGGGGCGGAGGCGGGAGCCCGGAAGAGCGGGGCTCCGTGCAGCCTCGGCATCGGTTCGGTGGTCGCCTCGTGGGGGGAGACCCGGCCGGGTGGCGGCGGGGCGACGCCCACCTCGTAGACCCCGGCGTTGGTCACGTCGTCGGTGTCGCCGAGGGGGACCGGCCAGGCGGGCGTGGTCGGCCACAGCGGTTTGACCGGCAGCGCGGACGTCTTGGCGCGGGCCGCACGGGGAAGGACGCCGAGTGCGCCGAACACCTGCGCCCGGAGCAGGGCGGGGGGCGGGCGCCAGGGCAGCCGGGCCAGCACGTCCCTGCTCGGGGCCACGGCGAGCGCGCCGTACACGTCGGTGAGGTGGCCGGGCACGGGGCCGGTTCCGGTGAGGGCCAGGGAGAGCGTCTGGGTGAAGTGGTGATCGGCGCTGACGACCAGCTCGGCGGCGGTGTCGGCGGCCACGTCGAGGACCCAGGCCAGTTCGTCGATCGTCAGCCCGCAGACGACGGAGAGCAGCAGCACCTCGCGCTGGTGCGCCCGCAGCTCACGAAGCACCCGTTCGACGAGTGCGGTGGCGGGGTCGGCGGCCGGATCGACGAGCGGCGGGCAGTAGACGATGTCGCGCCGGTAGATCTCGCGGCGTGCCAGCGCGTAGAGCCCGGCACGCGGCGGCGGAACGGCCGGGACGCCGGTCAGCAGGGAAATCAGCGCGTCGGCGGCGGCACCCGCGTCGCCGAGCTGATCGTGACAGTAGGCGAACAACCCGGTGGCGTGACGGTCGTAGAGCTCGGTGATCAGTTCGCTCCTGGAACGATCGGTGAGCGGGTGAGTCACGAGCCGTTTCCTCTGCGGTCGGGCGGACGCGGAACGTGCGGTGCCGTGGGGCGACAGAAGCGTGCGGCCGGGGATCTACCCGGCAACATGGAGTAATCATGTCAAGTCATGGCGGCCCTTCGCATCTCTGGACGCCTATTTGATAGAAATCACCATCAAATTGGGCCGCCGTCAGCGATTTGGATCTTGACAAGCGGGGACAAGGGGGCACAAGGCGGGACGACAGATGAGGAGCGATCCCCATAGGGTGTTCGGGGCAGATCATGAGGCGGCCGTGACTGGGGGGTCACGTCAGCCGCCGCCGAGAACCACGAGGACGCACGTGATCACATTTGACGGTGTCACCAAACGCTATGGCGATGGAACCGTCGCGGTAGATCATCTCCAGCTGGAGATGGCCACTGGGGAGATAACGGTCCTTGTGGGCCCCTCCGGCTGCGGCAAGACCACATCGCTCCGGATGATCAACCGCATGATCGACGCGTCGGAGGGGCAGATCCTGCTCGACGGCGTCGACGTGCGCACGATCGACCCGCCCACGCTGCGGCGCGGCATCGGATACGTCATCCAGCAGGCGGGTCTCTTCCCGCACCGCACGATCGTCGACAACATCGCCACCGTGCCCTTCCTGCTCGGCTGGAACAGGAAGAAGGCCCGCGACCGGGCGATGGAGCTGCTCGAACGGGTCGGCCTCCGTCCCGAGATGGCCTCCAGATACCCGTTCCAGCTCTCCGGCGGCCAGCAGCAGCGGGTCGGCGTGGCCCGAGCGCTCGCCGCCGACCCTCCGGTGCTGCTGATGGACGAGCCCTTCAGCGCCGTCGACCCGGTCGTCAGGACCAGCCTCCAAGAGGAGTTGCTGCGCCTGCAGTCCGAGCTGAACAAGACCATCGTGTTCGTCACCCACGACATCGACGAGGCGATCACCTTGGGCGACCGGGTGGCGGTGCTGCGCGTCGGCGGCAAACTCGCCCAGTACGCGGAGCCCGCGACGCTGCTGAGCGACCCGGCTGACGACTTCGTCCGTGAGTTCCTCGGGCAGGACCGGGGCATCCGGCGGCTGTCGTTCATCGACGACAGCGGGCTGCGGCTCAGGTCCGACCTGACGGTCCCCGTCGCCGACGAGGTCACGGCGGTCGCCGCCACGGCAGCCGCCGTCGAGTCGCCCTGGCTGGCCGTGGTCGACGAGGAGAACCGGCCGATCGGCTGGGTCGCGGCCGCCGACCTGCCGGCGGCGGGCACCCTGCGCGACGTTCGGCTGCTGTCGCACGGAACCTTCGTACGCGGCAAGGACTCGCTGCGCACCGCGCTCGACGCGGCCCTGCTCTCGCCCTCCGGGTGCGCGATCGCGGTCGACGGCGACGGCCGGGTCGCCGGGGTCGCCACCAGGGAGTCCCTGGACGAGGCGATGGCGCTGGCCGCGTCGGCGACCTTCGATCCGAAGGACGCCGCCGATGGATGATCAACCGCTGATCCGCTGGGACTGGATCGGGCGCAACTGGGACACCGGCCGGGCGGGCAGCATCATGTCCCTGCTCGTCGACCATGTGATCATGGCGAGCCTGGCGATCGTCCTGGGACTGGTCATCGCGTTGCCGATGGGGATCGCCTGCGTGCGGTGGCGGTGGCTCTACCAGCCGACGTCGGGCGTGATGAACGTGATCTACGCGCTGCCGTCGCTGCCCGTCTTCATGTTCCTGCTCCCGGTGACCGGGCTGGAGCGGGCCACGGTGATCATTCCGCTGGGCGTCTACGCCGTGGCCGTGCTCGTGCCCGCGGTCGTCGACGGCATAACCGCCGTCCCCGACCACGTACGGCAGTCGGCGGTGGCGATGGGCTTCAATCCGTTGCGCCGGCTGTTGCAGATCGAACTGGCGCTGGCCGTCCCCGTGGTGCTCGCCGGGCTCCGGGTCGTCGCGGTCTCCAGCATCAGCCTGGTCAGCGTGGGCGCCCTGATCGGCCAGGGCGGACTGGGGAACCTGTTCACCGATGCCTTCAAACGTGACTTCCTGACCCCGGCGATCGTGGGCATCGTGTTGATCATCGCGATGGCGCTCATCGCCGACGGATTGCTGATCTTCCTGCAACGGGTCCTGACCCCGTGGGCGAAGGCGAGGCGGAGCACGTGAACTGGCTGATCGACTTCTTCGCCGACCCCGCCAACTGGTCGGGCTCCAACGGGATCCCGATCCGGCTGCTTGAGCACCTGGAGTTCACGCTGGCCGCGCTGGTGGTCGCGGCGCTGATCGCGGTGCCGCTCGGCCTGCTGATCGGGCACACCGGCAGGGGCGCGCTGATCGTGGTGGTCTCGGCCAACCTCGCCCGCGCGCTTCCCACGCTCGGCCTGCTCGTTCTGATCGTGTTGCTGCTGGGCACGAGCACGGTGCTGCCGGTGCTGATCCCGCTGGTCCTGCTCGCGATCCCGCCCATCCTGGTCAACACCTACGAGGGCATCCGTGGCGTGGATCACGATCTGCGTGACGCGGCTTACGGAATGGGACTGAGGGGTAACCAGGTTCTCCTACGTGTGCTCGTGCCCGTCGCTCTGCCATTGATCCTGCTGGGGTTGCGGCTCGCCGCGATCCAGATCGTGGCGACCGCGACCGTCGCGTCATACGTCAGCCTCGGCGGTCTCGGCCGCTACATCATCGACGGCCTGGCGACCAAGGACTTCCCCAGCGTGGTCGGGGGATCCGTGCTGGTCGCCGCATTCGCGCTCGCGATGCAGGCGGTGTTCGCGCTGGCCCACCGTCTGTCGGTCTCGCCGGGAGTCAGCCAGCGCTTGAAGGTTCGCTAATCTATGCATTACCCCCTAAGGAAGAAGGGAAAGCGGATGAGACGCTTGTTCAGTACCGCGGCGGTGTTCCTGACCGCGGCGCTTGCCGTATCCGCATGTGGCGGCGGGGATCCGCTGACCTCCGCGTCGCCGAGCAGCGCACCGAGCGGGGCGCCGAGCGCGTCAGGGGGGACCGTGATCGTCGGCTCGTTCGACTTCCCCGAGAGCGTGCTCCTCGGCTCCATCTACGCGCAGGCGCTCCAGGCGAAGGGCGTCACCGTCCAGGAGAAGCCGAACATCGGCAGCCGCGAGATCGTGTACGACCAGGTGAAGAGCGGCGGGCTGACCGTGCTCCCCGAGTACAACGGCAACCTGCTCGCCTTCATCGACCCCAAGACCACGGCGGCCACGACCGACGAGGTCAACGCGGAGCTCAAGTCGAAGCTCCCGGCCGAGCTGGAAGTCCTCGCCTCCGCCCCCGCCGAGGACAAGGACTCCCTGACCGTCACCAAGGAGACCGCCACCAAGAACGCCCTCACCTCGATCGAGGACCTGGCCAAGGTGTCCAAGGACTTCGTGGTGGGCGGCCCGCCCGAGTTCAAGAAGCGCCAGGAACAGCGGCTCAAGGACGCCTACGGGCTGGAGTTCAAGGAGTGGAAGTCGACGGGGACGACCACGCCCGACGCGCTGAAGGACGGCACCATCCAGGTCGGCAACGTCTTCACCACCGACCCCAAGGTGCTGATCAACGACCTGCTCTCGCTCCAGGACCCGAAGAACGTCTTCGCCGCCCAGAACGTCACGCCGCTGGTCAACAAGGCCGGGGTGAACGACACGGTCAAGACCACGCTCGACGCGGTCTCCGCCAAGCTCGACACCACCACCCTGGTGGACATGATGAAGCGGATCGCGGTGGACAAGGACGACCCGCCCGTCGTGGCCAAGGACTGGCTCACCCAGAACGGCCTGGGCTGACCGACCCCCAGGCTCCCGCACCCAGCGGCAGCCGACTCACGAAGGCTTCCGCTCAGCGGCGGCCGACCGACTCACGAAGCCCCGCCCAGCGGCAGCCGACTCACGAAGGCTTCCGCCCGGCGGCGGCCCACTCACGAGGGCTTCCACCCAGCGCTGGGCGGACGGATTCCAAGGTCCCCGCCCAGCGGTGGCCGGACGGCTCACCAAGGTCCCCGTCCCAGCGGACGGGGACCTTCGTGGGTCCCCACCTCGTGCCACCGCCCTGCTCAAGACGCCGGCGCGTAACCTACTCACGGAGGTGCCGATGTGACAGCCTTCACCGAGGCGATGGCGCAGCTCGCCGCCGGCGTGGCGGTGGTGACCGTGCGCGAGGACCGGGACGACGTGGGCGCCACCGTCTCGTCGCTGATGTCGGTCTCCCTGGACCCGCCGTTGCTGGTCGTGAGCCTGGCCAGTGACGGCTACCCCTGTGAGGTGCTGCTCCGTCGCGACCGCTGGGCCGCCACCCTGCTGTCCGCCGGCCAGAAGGCCATCGCCAGCCGCTTCGCCACCGCGGGCCGGCCCAGTGCCCGGCTGCTCCTCGCCGACACCCCGCACCACCGTGGCGAGCACACCGAAGCCTTCGTCATCGAGAACGGCGTCGCGGCCCTCGAACTCGAAACCACCCAGGTCGTCCCCGCCGGCGACCACACCCTCTTCCTCGCCGCCCCCCTCGCCATCGACTACATCACCGCCGCCGCCCCCCTGATCCGCCTCCGCTCCCGCTACCACTCCCTCCCCTAAGCGCCGCTCGCCGTTCGCGCCCGCTCGCCGTTCGCGCCCGCTCGCCGTTCGCGCCCGCGAAAGTACGGCAAGCCACGCCGGCGCCCCGCGCCGCACCTGGCCGGTGTCCGTGGACCCATGGCACTCCAGCGCACGTGGCCGGCCGCCGCAACGGCCCGCGTACCCAGGTGAACCGTCGGCTCGCTCGACCCACCCTGACCCGGTGCGCCCTGTCCGACGGACGAGGACCGGAGCGCCGACCGTCGACGTACCTGTATTTGATCAAGGTCGTCATCCCCTGCCGTCTCGAACCCTCGTTGGATTTCCTGCGATCCAACGAGGCCTCGGAAGTGCTGAGGGCGGCGTGTGGTTACTGGATGGTCCAGGTGCCGGGCAGGAGCAGCGGGCCGTGGGCGGGGAGGCCGAGTTCGGCGGCGACGCGCGTCAGCGGGCCCCACGCTTCGAGGCGCATCCGGGCGAGGGCGGCGGACCTGTCCTCGCTCGACTCGGCCGGTCGCAGCCGGTCCAGCGGGTTCATCTTGGGGTAGGTGCGGACCGTGGCGGTCGCGGGCAGGCCGGCGCGCTCGCGGGCCAGGGCGAGGGCGTCCTCCAGGCCGCCGAGCTCGTCGACGAGGCCGTTGCCGAACGCGTCCGCGCCGGTCCAGACCCGGCCCCTGGCCAGCTCGTGGGCGCGATCGCGGTCGATCCGCCTGCCCTGTGCCACCTTGGCGACGAAGTCATCGTAGATGCGGTCGAGCCAGGCGTTGACCCGCTCCCACTGCGGCTCGGAGAACGCGTTCGTGGGGGAGAACATGCCCGCGTTGGCGCCCTCGGTGACGACCTCGGTGGACACGCCGAGGCGCTCCAGCATGGGGCCGACCACGGGCTTGCCGCCGAACACGCCGATCGAGCCGGTCAGCGTGCCGGGCTGGGCGACGATCACGTCGGCGGCCATCGAGACGAAGTAACCGCCGGAGGCGGCGAAGTCGCCCATCGAGACCACGATGGGCTTGCCCGCCTGCCGGGTGAGCGTCACCTCGCGCCACACCGCGTCGGAGGCCACGTAGGAGCCGCCGGGGCTGTCGACCCTGAACACGACCGCCTTGACGTGCTCGTCACGCCTGGCCGAACGGAGTGCCGCGCAGATCGTGTCGGATCCCATCGCGCCTCCGCCGCCGAGCGGGCTGCGGCCGCTGCGTCCGAGCCGGATCGCGCCCGAGCCGTGGACCAGCGCCACGACGTCCTCGCCCGGCCGGGACAGCTTTCTGGCCAGCGCGCCCTTGGCGTAACGGGCGACGTAGAGCAGGAGGGAGTCGGCTCCGGCGGCCTTGCGCACCTCGTCGTAGACCTCGTCGCGGTAGGCGAGCCGGTCGACCAGGCCCGCGTCGACCGCTTCGGCGCCGAGGAACGGGCCCTGGTCGACCAGTTCGCGGACCTTGCCGGGTTCGAGCCTGCGGCCCTCGGCGACGCCCGCCACGACCTGCTCGGTGATCGACTCGGCGATCCGGCCGATCGACTCGCGGTGCGGCTCGGTCATGCCCCCCTGGGTGAACATGTTGGCGGCCGTTTTGTACTCGTGACGCTGGGCGACCTGGTACTCCACCCCCAGCTTGCCGAGCGCGCCCTTGACGAACCGCTGCTCCAGCGAGATCCCGGTCAGCCCGAGATCACCGGAGGGCTGCATGTAGACCCGCTCGAAGGCGCTGGCCAGGTAGTAGGGCACGGTGCCCGAACCGAACTCGCCGAACGTCTCGGCGAACGCGACCGTCAGCTTGCCCGATGCCCGGAACCGGACGACGGCGGCACGCAGCTCCTGCACCATGCCGAGCCCGAGCGGCTGCCCGCCGATCTTGACGACCAGCGCCTTGACCCGCGAGTCCTGCCTGGCCCGCTTGAGCCCGGAGAGCACGTCGGCCAGCCGTGGCTTGCGCATGGACAGCAGCGCGCTCAGCGGGTCGGCCGGCGGCCCCTCGGTGAGCCCTTCCGTGAGGTCGAGCTCCAGCACCAGCGGTGCGATCCGCCGCTGGTTGAGCTTGCCGACGGTGTCCATGATCGCCTTGGTCGCGTCCATGTGGCCCACCCTAAGCGACGTCTTCACCCCCCGCGCCGCCTGGCTGAAACGACGGAGGAATCCCGGCCTCACGACCGGGCCCGGGGCTCACTAGTTGACGTGCCGCTCCAGCAGCGTCGTGGACCGGGCGAGCTGGGCGGGGGTCGCGCCCTTGTCGAGGCGCATGTACTCCGCTCTGGCCAGGGCCGCCTTGAGCGTGGTCGCGCCGTCCGCCTTGGCGGTGAGGTCGCGCGCGCCGTACGCCCAGTTGAGCCAGGCGGCCAGCAGTTCGCGGGTGAGCGGGGCCCGGCCGAGCCGCGCCTTGGATTTGAGGACCTTGGACGCCGTGCCGAAGGTGGACATCCCGACGACCTCGGGGAAGACCTTGCTGGCCTTCTTCACCAGGCTGAGGTAGCAGGTCAGGGTCGCGTCGGACAGGGCGCCCCGGCCCTTGCCCAGCTCGGCGGCCCATTTCGCGGCGGTCATCCCCGTCTTCGCCTTGCCTCGGGTGCAGACCTCCGGCGCGGGGGCGGGGGTGGGCGTCACGGTCACGGTCACCGTGACGGTCACGGTCGGCACCGGTACGGGGGTCGGTTCGGGAGCGGGCTGCGGCGGGGGATCGGTCGTCGGGGTGGGGGTGGGGTCGTCGCCGGGCTGCTCGGGATCGCCGGTGCCGGGGTCGTCGGGCGACGGCGCCTGCGTGATCGGGGGAGCGGGCGCGGTCCCGGTCAGGGCCGCGTACACGTCGATCCTCGGTGTCTGCGCGCTGCCGTAAACGATCTTCCGTCCGGTGGTCTTCAAGGTCTCCACCAGCGCGGTCGCCGGGATGTCGGGGGACTTCTGCCTCAGCAGCGCCAGCGCCCCCGCCACGTGCGGGGCGGCCATCGAGGTGCCGCTGAAGGAGGCGTACCCGTCGTCGGGCACCGCCGAGTCGATCTCCAGGCCGGGGGCGAACAGGTCGAGCAGCGGTCCCCGGTTGGAGAAGTCGGCGATCGCGTCGCCGTCGTCGGTCGCGCCGACCGTCACCGCGGAGGAGACACAGCCCGGGAAGCCCGCGCCGTCGACGGCCTCGTTGCCCGCCGCCACCACCGTGGGCACTCCCTGGGCCAGCAGCGCGTCGATCTTCGGCTTGAGCCCCCGGCCCTCGTCGGTGTCGTCGCACGAGGTGTCGGACAGCCCGCCGCCGACGCTGAGGTTCACCGCGGCGATCTTGTGGGTGCCCGTCAGCGTGGCGATGTGGTCGAGCGCGAGGCGCAGCGTGGACTCGAAGGCGAGCAGACAGGCCGCCGCCCCGCAGTACTCCGGGTCGTTGACCCGGCTGAAGATCTGCACCGCGATCAGGTTCGCGCCGGGCGCGACCCCGGCCCCCGGAGACCCGTTCCCGGCGGCGCCGGCGGCGATCCCGGCCACGTGGCTGCCGTGGTCGCACAGGTTGACCGCGCCGTCGAGGCACTTGGCGGTCTCCGCGTCCGCGGCGCCCTCCCCGATCTGGCTGCTCTGCCCGTTGGGGCAGAGGGATTCGAGCGGCACGCCGTCCTCGCCTGTGGAGGAGAAGCACGCCTCCGCGACGATCCGGCCGGCGAACGCGGGATGGTCGCGGTCGATCCCGGTGTCGAGCACGGCGACCGTCTGACCGGCCCCGGTGACCCCGTCGGCGTGCGCGCGGTCGCCGCCGATCACCTTGACGCTGGACGCGAGCGCGGGCGGGTAGGCGTGGTCGCGGTGGATGGAGACCACCCGGGGATCGTCCGCCAGCTCGGTCAGCGACTCGCCGGTGCCCTCCACCACGATGAACGGCTGGCTCTCCGGGGTCAGGACGACGTCGGTCACCTCACCGGCCTGCGCGGCCACGGGCGCCGCCGCCGCAGGATCGCGGACCTCGACGATCGCCCGCACCTTGTCGAAGTCGGCCGACAGCCCCGCCTCCAGTTTGCCCGCCCCCGGCGGCTCCGCGGCGAACGCCGGACTGATCGGTATGAGCGCCAGCACGATCGAGCACACGACGAGGCGGCGAAGACGCACACGTCCTCCGGGGGGCAGGAGGGGCACACACGACATTTGTGAGTTTAGGTGGGATCTTCCGCCCGAGGGAAGCCATATGTCGTGATCGCGGACATAAGATCACCGCTCGCGCGGCGTGATCCGCGCCGGCTCCCGCACCGCCGTGTTCGGCCTACCGCAGCGAAATCTTCCCGGATATTCTGCGTCCGACGCCCCGGCATTGGAGATCGCCGATGGATGAGGACCGTGCCTCGTTGACGGGACCCAACGCCCGTCCCTCGGCCGAACTCGGGGCGCTTCTCCGCCGCCTCCGCATCGAGCACGGCCACTCGCAGCGCAAGCAGGCGAAGGACCTCCATCTCAGCTCGCACAGCAGCGTCGCCGACTACGAGCAGGGCAGGCGCATGCCCTCGCTGAAGACGCTGCAGAGCTACGAGCGGTTGTTCGGTCTGCCCGACGGCGAGTTGCAGCGCTGGCACCGGCAGGACCTGGAGGAGAAGGCGGCCAAGGCCGCGCAGGACCTGCTGGCGCCCACCCCGGAGGTGTCCGGCCGCGAACCGGGCGTGCCCGGTGAGTCCGGCGAGTCCCGCGCACCGGCCGGACGCCGCCGCCGGGTGCTCACCGTCGCCGCGCTGCTCGCCGTACTCCTGGCGGCCGGGACCGTCGCCTGGGTCGTGCTCAGGCCGGCCGAGCCGCCGCCGATGACGTGGTCGTCCGCCACGAGCGTCAGGCCCCTGCCCACCGGGGCCGCCCAGTCGATCGCCGACGGGTCCGACCCGGCGCGGACCGACTGCGGGAAGGGAAACGTGACGACCCTGGCCACCGCGGACATCTGGATCGGCCAGGTGCGGCTCGGGGTGCTCGAACTCAGGCATTCGGCCGACTGCGCGATGGGCTGGGCCCGGCTCAGCCCCTACGGCGTGCTGATCAACCACACGTCGGCCGCCATCCGGGTCCGGCTGGAGACGTTCCGCCCCGCCGACGGCGTGGCCAGCCGGATCGACGAGCCGTTCATCCGCGACCAGCACTGGGGCGGCATGCTCGACATGAAGCGCGGATGTGTGGCCGTCAGGGGCGCGATCGCCATCGACGGCGCCCAGTCCGGCATCGTGGAGACGCCCTGCACCCCGCCGCCGGTCTGAGCCGCCGGTCTGAGCTGTGTGTGAGCTATCGGTGTGGGCTGCCGGCCCGTCGAGGAAGGGCGCCCACATGTCCTGGGCGGGCGCCATCGCCACGTCTTCCTTGCTGCTGAAGGTGCGGACTCTGAGCTGCCGGTCTGAGCTGCCGGTGTGAGCTGCAGGTCTGAGCTGTGTGAGCTGCTGGTGTGAGCTGCGGTCTGACAGGGAGCTCGGTCGCTCCCTGTCAGACCCGCGCCCCTACGCCCAGGCGGTGTGCCCGCTGGCGCCGCCGGCCCGAGCACGCGGATAGCCGTTGACCATGTCGGTGTAGGCGTTGTTGTGCCCCTTGGGGACGTTGAACACTTCTACGTCGCCGTTCGTGTTCTGCACCCACAGGCCCACGCCCGGGTACGAACCGGAGACCTTGGCCCAGTTGGCGTGGCAGGCGGGGCTGTACTTCAGCTCGAAGAGCCCTTCGTACGTGGACACCCGGGCTGCCGTGTACGAACCCGCGACGCAACCGGCCTGGATGGGGTCGCGGCCGTTGCAGCCCTGGCCGTCGCACCCCGCCCTGACACGGTCGCCGGCCGACGCGGGGGGCGCGGTGAGTGAGACGCCGGACAGGACGACCAGGGTGCCGGCGCCGAACAGCGCCATCTTGCGGGCCATCTTGTGGAAGGACATGGCTCCTCCGTGATCGGGAGTGGTGGGGATCGAGCGACTGCTCGCCCCAAGAACACCGGGGCCGGTCCGTCCTCACAAGGGCTGACCTGGTCGATCGTCCAGCCTCCGACCAACGTCAGACCAAGGGCACGCCCGCCGGGGCGTCCCCGAGACGATCACCGCGACGAAGAGCCATGGGCTTCGCCGTCGCCGGCCGGACTTCGAGGTGCGGAGGCTGAGGCACTGGGACACGGACCTCGATGGCCCGGCGCCGGCCAGGTCGAAGGGGCGGCGCGGCGGTGCGGGGCATCCGGAGTTGGCTCGGCCCTCCGCGGTCTTAGCGCACGGAGGGCCGAGTGATCAAATCGTAGTGCAGCCGGTCAGGCGATGTCGGGGGCGGGGTGCCTGAGCCACACGGTGCCCAGCGGCGGGACGCGGAGCCGTACGGAATGGGGGAGGCCGTGGCGGGGGATGTCGGTGGCCTGGACGGCGCCGAGGTTGCCCACGCCGCTGCCCTCGTAGTCGTAGGCGTCGGTGTTGAGCACCTCCTCCCAGGTGCCGGGGTAGGGGAGGCCGAGGTGGTAGTCCTCGTGCGGGCCGCCGGAGAAGTTGGCCACGCAGGCGAGGGCCGAGCCGTCGGCCGCGTACCGGAGGAAGGAGAACACGTTGCCGGAGGCGTCGTCGGCGTCGATCCAGCGGAAGCCCTCGGGCTTGGAGTCCTGCTGCCACAGGGCGGGCGTGTCGGTGTAGACCCGGTTGAGGTCGCGGACCAGCCCCTGGGTCCCCTTGTGCAGGTCGAAGTCGAGCATCCACCAGTCGAGCCCGCGCTCCTCCGACCACTCGGAACCCTGGCCGAACTCGCATCCCATGAACAACAGGTGCTTGCCGGGGTGCGCCCACATGAAGCCGAGCAGCGCGCGCAGGTTGGCGAAGCGCTGCCACTCGTCGCCCGGCATCTTGCCGATCAGCGACCCCTTGCCGTGCACGACCTCGTCGTGGGAGATGGGCAGCACGAAGTGCTCGGAGTAGGCGTACATCAGGGAGAAGGTCATCTGATGGTGGTGGTACTGCCGGAAGACCGGCTCGTGCGCCAGGTAGGCCAGGGTGTCGTGCATCCAGCCCATGTTCCACTTGAAGCCGAACCCGAGCCCGCCGAGATGCACCGGACGTGAGACGCCCGGCCAGGCGGTCGACTCCTCGGCGATGGTGACGATGCCGGGCGCCTCCCGGTAGCAGACGGAGTTCATCTCCTTGAGGAAGTCGACGGCGTCCAGGTTCTCCCTGCCGCCGTAGGCGTTGGGGGTCCACTCGCCCTCGCGCCGGGAGTAGTCGAGGTAGAGCATCGAGGCGACCGCGTCGACCCGCAGCCCGTCGATGTGGAACTCCTTCAGCCAGTAGACGGCGTTGGCGACCAGGAAGTTGCGCACCTCGTGGCGGCCGAAGTCGAAGACGTAGGTGCCCCAGTCGGGATGTTCGCCGCGCGAAGGGTCGGCGTGCTCGTACAGGGGAGTGCCGTCGAAGCGGGCCAGCGCCCATTCGTCCATCGGGAAGTGCGCGGGCACCCAGTCGAGCAGCACCCCGATGCCCGCCCGGTGCAGCGCGTCGACCAGGTGGCGGAAGTCGTCAGGCTTGCCGAACCGCGCGGTCGGCGCGTAGTAGGACGTGACCTGGTACCCCCACGACCCGCCGAACGGGTGCTCGGCCACCGGCAGCAGCTCCACGTGCGTGAAACCCAGGTCGCTGACGTAGGCCACGAGTTCCTCGGCCAGCTCCCGATACGACAGTCCGGGCCGCCAGGACCCCAGGTGCACCTCGTAGACGCTCATCGGCTCGGCCAGCGGCTGTCTGGCCGGCCGCGCGCGCATCCAGTCCTCGTCCTGCCAGCCGTACTCGGACGTGTCGATCACCGACGCGGTCGCGGGCGGAATCTCGGTACGGCGCGCCATCGGGTCGGCCTTGACCCGCCAGACGCCGTCGACGCCCAGCACGGCGAACTTGTAGCGTTCCCCGTCGCCGAGCCCCGGGATGAAGACCTCCCACACGCCGGAACGGCCGAGCGAGCGCATCGGATGCCCCACGCCGTCCCAGTGGTTGAAGTCGCCGACGACCCGCACGCCGCGCGCGTTGGGCGCCCAGACGGCGAACGCGGTGCCCGTCACATCCTCGTGCGTGATCACCCGCGCGCCCAGCACCTCCCAGAGCCGCTCATGCCGGCCCTCGCCGATCAGGTGCAGGTCCACCTCCCCGAGCGTGGGCCAGTGCCGGTAGGGGTCCTGACACTCGTACGGCTCGGCGCCCTCGTAGGTCACCCGGAACCGGTAGTCGGACGGGACCTTGTCGAGCCGTGGCACAGTGACGGAGAACACCCCGTGCGCCACGTGGGTCAGGTTGTGCGACTGGTCGTCGAGCACCACCTCGACCCGCTTGGCAAGAGGCCGCAATGTTCTGAATGTCACCCCGTCGGGCCCCAGATGGGCGCCGAGCACCGAGTGGGGATCGTGGTGTGCGCCACCTGCCAGCCGGTCGAGCTCCGTGTTGTCCCGCATGCCCCTTACCCTGCCCGAGCGATGCGCTTCAACCCACCCTTTCCGGCCACGCGTCAAGAAAGATCTGCCTGACTTTCCGCGCCGGCGCATGGTGCGGCCCCCGCCACGGTCCGCAATCCGGCTTGCGACGCGCCGCCGCAGGGCCCCCGCCACGGTCCGCGATCCGGCTCGCGACGCGCCGCCGCAGGGCGTCGGCCTGCGGTCGAGGCGGGCTCAGAGGCGGGCGGAGGCAGGCGGAGGCGGGCTCAGCCGAAGGCGGAGAGCGGGATGGGGACCCAGGTCGGGCGGTTGCGCGACTCGTAGACGACCTCGTAGACGGCCTTGCTGAGTTCGAGGGCGTGCAGCAGCGCGGCGTCGTCGCCGTGCAGGCTGCCGCCGCCCTCGGAGTAGCCGGCCAGGAAGGCGGCGCGGTTGCGGGCGGACCACTCCTCGGCGCGGTGGGCGAGGGAGGCGGCGTCCGGGTGCCCGGCGAGCATGTGCCGGGCCGCGTAGTCGAAGGAGCGGAGCATGCCCGCGACGTCGCGCAGCGGCGAGGACAGGGCGCGGCGTTCGGCGAGGGGCTGGCCGGGCTCGCCCTCGAAGTCGAGCACGATCCAGTCGGTGGGCGTGCGCATCACCTGGCCCAGGTGGTAGTCGCCGTGCACCCGCTGGACCGGCATCGAGCCGGCGATGTCGGCGAGCTGGTCGTAGGCGTCGTGCGCGACCCCGGCGCAGCCCGCGAGCTCGGGCACCTCGGCGATGGCCCGGTCGAGCCGCCGCCGGAAGCTCTCGGTCATCCGTTTGACCTCGGGCGGTTCGACGACGCTGGTCGGGAAGGCCGCCGCCAGCTCCTGGTGGACGCTGGCGGTCGCCGTACCGAGCCGGAAGGATTCGGCGGCGAAGTCGCCGCCCGCCTGGTCGGCGGAGACCTCGGGGAGCGACGCGTACAGGTCGCGGACGCTGGCCAGGGCCAGCGCCCAGCCGTCGCTGGCGGCGGGCAGGAACTCCTGCATGATCGCCAGCGTGGTGTTCTGGCCGTCCAGGTCGATCTCGATCCAGCCGTACGGCAGGGCGATGTGCGAAGAGCCGCGCCGGGCCAGCGCGGTGACGATCTCCAGCTCGGGGTTGACCCCGGGGGTCAGGCGGCGGAACAGCTTGCAGATGTAGGTGTCGCCGTAGACCAGGGAGGTGTTGGACTGCTCGGCGCCGATCACCAGGCTCCGGGCGGAGACGTCGATGGTTACGCCGGGAAGGTGCCGGAAGCGCAGCGGGCCGAGGTCGGTGTTCTCGGCCATTCCGCTCAGCAGGGCGCCGGTGAGTTCGGAGTCGTGGGCGGCGTCGTATTCATCCGGCCCGATCTGAACGTGTTTGAGCCGGGCCGGCAGTTCCTTGTGCGAGCCGACGAGGAGTTGGTAGCGGTCCCGGGCGCCGTTCTGGTGGACGGCCACGACCAGGTGGCGGAGCCCGGGTGCCAGCTCGATGTCGGAGTCGACGGTGAGTCCTTCGATGGCACGCCCCTTACCGGCGAACCACCGTTGACGGGCGATCCAGCCGGTGAGGAGCTGCTCGAAGGAAGTCGTCACGCCTCCTTGGTCGGGGTGCCTGTGGCGGCGGAGCCGGCGTTGGAACCGGCGTTGGAACTGGTGGTGGAACCGGCGTTGGAATTGGTGGTGGGACTGGTCGAGGCGGTCGGCGGCAGGGTGAACCAGTAGAACCCATGCCCAGGAAGCGTCAAAAGATACGGAAGCTCACCGATCGGTGGAAATGGAACGCCTCCCATGCACTCCACCGGGACCGCGCGCTCGAACCTCCGCAGATCGAGCTCCACCGGCTGCGGGAAGCGGGACAGGTTGTTCACGCACAGCACCCGGTCGTCGCCCAGCTCGCGGACGAAGGCGAGGACGCTGGGGTTGGAGGAGTTGAGCTCGGTGAACGCGCCCAGGCCGAAGACCGGGTGACGCTTGCGGATCTCGATCATCCGCTTGGTCCAGTGGAGCAGCGACCCGGCGTTCTTCTGCTGCGCCTCGACGTTGATCGCCTGGAAGCCGTAGATCGGATCCATGATCACCGGCAGATAGAGACGGCCGGGGTCGCAGTCGGAGAACCCGGCGTTGCGGTCGGGCGTCCACTGCATGGGGGTGCGGACGCCGTCGCGGTCGCCGAGCCAGATGTTGTCGCCCATGCCGATCTCGTCGCCGTAGTAGAGCACCGGCGATCCGGGCAGCGAGAGCAGCAGCGCGGTGAACAGTTCGATCTGGTTCCGGTCGTTCTCCAGCAGGGGGGCGAGCCGCCGCCGGATGCCCACGTTGGCGCGCATCCGGGGATCCTTGGCGTACTCGGAGTACATGTAGTCGCGCTCTTCGTCGGTGACCATCTCAAGCGTCAGCTCGTCGTGGTTGCGCAGGAAGATGCCCCAGTGGCAGTGCTCGGGGATCTTCGGCGTCTGGGCCAGGATCTCCGAGATCGGGTAGCGCGACTCCCTGCGCACGGCCATGAAGATGCGTGGCATGAGCGGGAAGTGGAAGGCCATGTGGCACTCGTCGCCCCCGGTGACCGGGTCGCCGAAGTACTCCACCACGTCGCTCGGCCACTGGTTGGCCTCCGCGAGCAGCACCCGGTCCGGGTAGATCCGGTCGACCTCGGCGCGCACCCGCTTGAGGTACGCGTGCGTGGCGGGGAGGTTCTCGCAGTTGGTGCCCTCGACCTCGAAGAGGTACGGCACGGCGTCGAGCCGGAAACCGTCGATGCCGAGGTCGAGCCAGAAGCGCAGGACCTCCATCATGGCGTCCTGCACGTCGGGGTTCTCGAAGTTGAGGTCCGGCTGGTGGGAGAAGAACCGGTGCCAGAAGTACTGCCCGCGGACGGGGTCGTACGTCCAGTTGGAGGTCTCGGTGTCGACGAAGATGATCCGGGCGTCGCGGTACAGCTCGTCGTTGTCGGACCAGACGTAGAAGTCGCCGAACGGGCCCTCGGGGTCGTGCCGGGACGCCTGGAACCAGGGATGCTGGTCGCTGGTGTGGTTCATCACCAGGTCGGCGACGACGCGCATGCCGCGCTTGTGGGCCTCGTCGACCAGCTTAATGAAATCTCCCAGATCGCCGAAATCTGGGAGGATTTTCATATAGTCGGAAATGTCATACCCGCCATCGCGGAGTGGCGATTCGTACAGCGGGAGCAGCCAGAGGCAGTCCACGCCGAGCCACTGAAGATAGTCGAGCTTGCTGATGAGCCCGCGGATGTCTCCTGTGCCGTCTCCGTTGGAATCGGCGAAGCCCCGGATGAGCACCTCGTAGAAAACGGCCCTTTTATACCAATGAGGGTCGTTCGGCTTCTCGTGGGTGAACGTATTCGGGACGGGCTGTGGTGTCGAGCTCACCTTATGGACTCCCCGCTGTGCCTTTCGCGCGCTCCGCCGGCCTACCGTGATGGTGCCGGTGTCGCTCGCACGGTGAAGATGTGGGCTGGGTGGATGTGCGGATCGAGGCGGACGTAGTTGGAGCTCCGCCATCGGTACGACTCGCCCGACAGTTCGTCGTCCACGACGAACTCGGCTTGCCAGTCGAGACCGAGAGCGGGCATGTCGAGGGTCGCCGTCGCCTCGTGGGTGTTGTGCGGGTCGAGATTGACGACCGCCAGAACCACGTCGCCTAGGCCGTGCCGTCGTGTGGCCGTGTCATAGGGACCAGGAAGCCGCTTGGAAAAGCAGATCAAGTTGGGCTGGTCGACGTCGTGAAACCGTAGATTACGCAATTCCTGGAGTGCTGGATGGGCTCTTCGGAACAAATTCAGCCGGGTGATGAACGGCCCCAGGCTGCGCCCTTCGCGCTCAGCAGCCACCCAATCCCGTGGTTTGTACTGATATTTCTCACTATCAAGGTATTCTTCACTACCGGGGCGAACCGGGACATTCTCCGCAAGCTCGTAGCCCGCGTACACCCCCCACGACGGCGCCATCAACGCGGCCAGCACCGCCCTGATCTTGAACGCCGGGACCCCGCCGTGCTGAAGGTACTCATGCAGAATGTCCGGAGTATTGACGAACAGGTTCGGCCGCAGGAAATGCGCGGTGTCGTGGGCCAGCTCCGCGAGGTACTCCTCCACCTCCTCCCTGGAGTTCTTCCAGGTGAAGTAGGTGTACGACTGGTGGAACCCGACCTTGGCGAGGGTCCGCATCATGGCCGGCCGGGTGAACGCCTCCGACAGGAAGAGCACGTCGGGGTCGGTGGCGTTGATGTCGGAGAGCAGCCGCTCCCAGAAGGCCACCGGCTTGGTGTGCGGATTGTCGACCCGGAAGATCCGCACCCCGTGCGCCATCCAGAGCCGCACCACCCGCTTGACCTCGTCGTAGACCCCCTCGGGATCGTTGTCGAAGTTCATCGGGTAGATGTCCTGGTACTTCTTGGGCGGGTTCTCCGCGTAGGCGATGCTCCCGTCGGCCCTGATGTTGAACCACTCGGGATGCTCCTTGACCCACGGATGATCCGGCGAGCACTGCAGGGCGAAGTCGATCGCCACCTCCATGCCCAGCTCGCGGGTCCGCTGCACGAACGCGTCGAAGTCGTCGAACGTGCCCAGGTCCGGGTGGATCGCGTCGTGCCCGCCGAGTTCGGAGCCGATCGCCCACGGCGAGCCCGGGTCGTAGGGCTCGGGCTGCAGGGTGTTGTTGCGCCCCTTGCGGAAGGTCGCCCCGATCGGGTGGATCGGCGGCAGGTAGACGACGTCGAATCCCATGGCGGCGACGGCGGGGAGCCGCTTGGCCGCCGTACGGAAGTCTCCGGACTTGGGGGCCGCCACGTCGTCGACGATCGCGCCCTCGGAACGCGGGAAGAACTCGTACCACGACCCGAACAGCGCCCTGCGCCGGTGCACGAGCACCTGGTACCTGGGCGACCGGGTGACCAGCTCGCGGAGCGGGTGCGCGGACAGCAGGGCGGCGGTCTCGCGCAGCTGGGCCATCGCCAGCCTGGCCCGGGGATCGACGTCGCCGTCGCGCAGCCTGGCCGCGATGGCCTGCAGGGCCGCCCGGTGCCCGCAGGCGTTGCCGTTGCCGTTCGGCCGGGTGTCCGGCGACTCCTCGCCCTCGCCCGCCGTACGGCCCGCGTGCCGGCAGTCGGCGGTCCGGACGGCCTTCGCGGCGCGGTCGAACAGCCGGGCGCCCTCCTCGCACATCAGGTCCACGTCCATGCCGCGCGGGATCTTGATGCCGGCGTCGTGCAGCCAGGTGGCGATCGGATCGCTCCACGCCTCGACCCGGAAATGCCACAAGCCCTCGGTGGGCAACGTGACCACGACCCCCCAACGGTCGCTGCCCGGCGTCAGCTCGCGCATGGCGAGCAGCGGCCCGCGCGCGCCGCCGGGGTCGGTCAGCACCACCCCGGCCGCGACCGCGTCGTGTCCCTCACGGAACACGGTCGCCTCGACGTCGAAGGTCTCACCCGCTGCCGCCTTGGCGGGTCTGCCGCCGCAGTCGACCACCGGATGGATGTCCTGTATGGGGATTCTTCCAATCATCGCATCTCAAGGTAGCGACGGCGCACTCGGTGCCGTCGGAGGTTGTGCGGCAAGAAACGATCTCTGGTTCGTCAAGAGCGGGAAGGCAGCGTCGTAGCGCGACCTTGAGATCTCATCATGCGCCTGGATGGAGCCGGGTCGTACATCAAAATAAGGTGCCCCAATAGTTCCGCTTCATGCGTGCGGAGGAAAGAGTGGAGATCTCTTCCTCCCGGGCAAGTTGCCCTGCCCTCCGCCTGCCGGACAGGATCGGGGGGCGAAGGTGGTGGGCATCCGTGTGAAAGATCAGCAGGATTCCGGTTTGAGGTGGTTTGTTCAAGGTGAAGGTGAGACGGATGAGAGCCGTCTCCCCGGCAAGTGTGTTTCGGTCGCGCGTCGTGGCGCTGAGTAACTAGGGTCTGGCACCGTGAGAGCAATCCGCAGGTTCACCGTCCGTACCGTTCTGCCTGGTGAGCTCGCCGCACTCGGTGAGCTCGTGCACAATCTCCGCTGGTCCTGGCACCCGGAGACCCTGGACCTGTTCGCCGAGGTCGATCCGGTCGTCTGGGAACAGGTCGGCGGAGACCCCGTCGCGCTGCTCGGCGCCGTGGAGTCCGGCCGCCTGCGTGAGCTGGCCGCCGACCGCCGCTTCCTGCGCAGGCTCGCCGACGCCGCCGACGACCTGCGCGAGTACATGACCGCGCCCAGGTGGTACCAGACGCTTCCGGAGGCGCCGCACGCCGTCGCCTACTTCTCGCCCGAGTACGGCATAGCCGCCGCGCTCCCGCAGTACTCCGGCGGCCTGGGCATCCTCGCCGGCGACCACCTCAAGACGGCCAGCGACCTCGGGGTGCCGATCCTCGCCGTCGGCCTGCTCTACCGGCACGGATACTTCACCCAGTCGCTCTCGCCCGAGGGCTGGCAGCTGGAGCACTACCCGAGCCTCGATCCCGGCGGCCTGCCGCTGACCCTGCTCAAGGAGGGCGGCGGCGCGCCCGCACGGGTCCGCATCGGCCTGCCCGAGGGCCGCACGCTGCACGCCCAGATCTGGGTGGCCCAGGTCGGCCGGGTGCCGCTGCTGCTGCTCGACTCCGACGTGGCCGAGAACGACCACACCGCCCGTGACATCACCGACCGCCTGTACGGCGGCGGCACCGACCACCGCCTCATGCAGGAGCTGCTGCTCGGCGTCGGCGGCGTCCGGGCGATCAGGGCGTACTGCGAGGCCACCGGCCACTCCGAGCCCGAGGTCTTCCACACCAACGAGGGTCACGCGGGCTTCCTCGGCCTGGAGCGGATCCGCGAGCTGACCGAGAGCCGGCTGTCCTTCGAGGAGGCGCTGGAGGCCGTCCGCGCCGGCACGGTGTTCACCACGCACACCCCGGTGCCGGCCGGCATCGACAGGTTCCCCGCCGACATGATCGCCAGGCAGTTCGGCGGCGACAACGCCTGGCCCACCGTCCCGGTCGACCGCATCCTCGCGCTCGGCGCGGAGCCCGACCCGCAGGAGGGCGAGAAGGCGGTCTTCAACATGGCCGTGATGGGCATGCGCCTCGCCCAGCGGGTCAACGGCGTCTCGCGGCTGCACGGCGACGTCAGCAAGGGGATGTTCCAGGGCTTGTGGCCGGGCTTCGACCTCGCCGACGTGCCCATCGGGTCGATCACCAACGGGGTGCACGCGCCCACCTGGGTCGGCCGCGAGTTCATGGAACTGGCCGGGCGGGAGCTGCCGACCCTGATCGAGCCCGCCCAGGGCTGGGACAGCGTCCGGAACGTGTCCGACGTCGACCTCTGGTCGATCAGGGGCCGCCTGCGGGAGCGCCTGGTCCTGGCCGCGCGCGGCCGGCTGCGCGAGTCCTGGCGGGCCAGGGGCGCCTCGACCGCCGAACTGGGCTGGATCGACGACGCCCTCGACCCCGAGGTGCTCACCATCGGCTTCGCCCGCCGGGTGCCGTCGTACAAGCGGCTCACGCTCATGCTCAGCGACCCCGACCGGCTGCGCGCGATGCTGCTGCACCCCGAACGGCCGGTCCAGATCGTGATCGCGGGCAAGGCGCATCCCGCCGACGAGGGCGGCAAGAAGCTGATCCAGCAGATCGTCAAGTTCGCCGACTCCGAGAGCGTGCGGCACCGGATCGTCTTCCTGCCCGACTACGACATGAACCTCGGCCAGCTCATGGTGCAGGGCTGCGACGTGTGGATGAACAACCCGCTGCGCCCGCTGGAGGCGTGCGGCACCAGCGGCATGAAGGCCGCGCTCAACGGCGGCCTCAACCTGTCCATCCGCGACGGCTGGTGGGACGAGTGGTACGACGGCACCAACGGCTGGGCCATCCCCACCGCCGACGGCGTCGCCGACCCCGACCGCAGGGACGAACTGGAGGCCAACGGGCTGTACGACCTGATCGAGCACGAGGTCGCCGACCGGTTCTACGATCGCGCCGCCGACGGCCTGCCCCGGCGCTGGCTGGAGATGGTCAAGCACACGCTGACCTCGCTCGGCCCCAAGGTCCTGGCCGGGCGCATGCTGCGCGACTACGTGGTCGACCTCTACACGCCCGCCGCCGCCTCGGCCCGCGCCCTGTCCGCGGACGGCCACACCGCCGCCCGGACGTTCGCCGACTGGAAGCTGCGCGTGACCAGGGCCTGGCCGGGCGTCCGGGTCGAGCACGTGGAGGCGTCCGGGGTGGGGGAGGCTCCCGAGGTGGGCGCGGCCCTGGAGTTGCGGGCCACGATCGCGCTGGGCGAGCTGGAACCCGCCGACGTCAGCGTGCAGGCCGCGTACGGCAGGGTCGGCCCGCACGACGAACTGGTCGATCCCCGCTACACCAGTCTGGGGATCGCCTCGGTCGGCGACGACGGCAAGGCGCACTTCACTGGCGAGGTCCCGCTCGACCGCACCGGCGCCTTCGGCTACACCATCCGCGTGGTCCCCGCCCACCCGCTGATGGCCTCACCCGCCGAACTCGGCCTCATCGCGCTCCCCGAAGAACCGGCCGGCATGACCAACGGCACCCTGCGCTGACCTGAAGCCGGTACGGCACGCCAGACCGGCCGCTGATCCGTTGCACGTACGGCACGCCAGGTCAGCCCCGCGCGCCGTACGTGGTGCGGTCCGTGGGGTCCACGCTGCTCCAGCGGCGCCTGGCGTGCCGCCGTAACGCCTGGCGTCTGGGCCGTCTCCGCTGGTTTCACACCGCTGTGGGAGGCGTGCGGCACGCCGGGCAGGCCCGCGCGCCGTTCGTGGTGCGGTCCGTGGGGTCCACGCTGCTCCAGTGGCGCCTGGCGTGCCGCCGTATCGCCTGGCGTCTGGGCCGTCTCCGCTGGTTTCACGCCGCTGTGGTGGGAGGTGTGCGGCACGCCGGGCAGGCCCGCGCGCCGTTCGTGGTGCGGTCCGTGGGGTCCACGCTGCTCCAGCGGCGCCGGGCCGTCTCCGCTGGGTTCACGCCGCTGTGGTGGGAGGTCGGCGGACGCCGGGTCGCCCTCGCGCCGGTCGTGGGGCGCTCCGCCATGTCTTAGCTGGTGCGCACCCCCCATCTGGTGCGGATGTGTGGGGCGTGGCGGCCTTTGCCGGTGGGGCCTGTGGGGTGTTTCGATCATGTGTGACGGCTATCGCGAGCAGGATGTGTGGTTGGGTAGGCTTCCTTCACCGTTGGGCCCGAAGTGACGGGCGTTTGCAGTGACCCAGATGGGCGGCCATGGACGATAGTGATCCCCCCGTCGAGACACTGGTGGCCACCGTGCGGGGCGTGTTGCCCTCGCTCACCCCGGCCGCCAGGACCGTCGCGCGCCTGATCCTCGACGATCCCGGGATGGTCGCGCGCAGCACGATCACCGAGCTGAGCGCCGCCTCGGGCACCAGCGAGGCGACCATCGTCAGAACCGCGCGGGTGCTCGGCTTCGCGGGCTACCCCCAGCTGCGGCTGGCGCTGGCCGCCGCCTCGGCCGCCCGGCCGCCCGACCGCCTGGTCCCGGGTGACCTGGCTCCCGACGACCCGCTGTCCGAGGTCATCGTGAAGGTGGCCCGCGCCGAGTCCGAGGCGATCAAGGACACCGTCGCTCAGCTCACCTCCGAGCGCCTCGGCCTGGTCGTCGAGGCGATCGTCGGCGCCCGGCGCACCAACGTGTACGGCGTCGGCGCCTCCGGGCTGGTCGCCAGCGACCTGACCCAGAAGCTGCTGCGCATCGGCATGTCCAGCAACGCCTTCACCGACGTCCACCTCGCGCTCACCAACTCCGCGCTGCTGCGCGAGGGCGACGTGGCCGTCGGCGTGAGCACCACGGGCGAGACCCCCGACGTGCTCGCCCCGCTCCGCAACGCCCGCGACGCCGGAGCCACCACCGTCGCGATCACCAACAACCCCCGGTCCTCGATGGCGGCGCTGGTCGACCATCCGCTGATCTCGGCGGGCCGCGAATCGGCCTTCCGGCCGGGCGCGCTCGCCAGCCGGATCAGCCAGCTCCTCCTCGTCGACTGCATCTTCGTCGGCGTCGCCCAGCGCACCTTCGACACCGCCCAGGAAGCTGTTCAGGCCAGCCGCCACGCCCTCGACGAATTTCTCCGCGAAGGCCGTAGAAAGGCCTGACGTCGCTCCCGCAGCGCAGCTCGCCGGCTCGCAGCGAAAGGCGTTGGCACCGGCGTCCACCGGCGTCCTCGGTGAGTGCGCCCTGTCGGCCGGACGGTATGGGGTGATCCGTCGGGCTCCTTCAGCCGGTCCCGGCGGATGGTTCCGACCTGGCGTGATCCCTAGGTGGAACCGGGCCCTTCAGCCGGTTTCCGGTGGGGTGGAATCCGGGGGGTCGGCCGGTCGGTGGTGGCGATTTTCTTCATGGTCATTGACTAGCCGGGAGATTTCTGCCATCTTCCGCCGAGAAGGCCCGTGCACCCCCGAGGAGTTCCCCCATGGCCATGGAACGTCGTACCGTCCTGCGTGGCCTCGCCGCCGCCGCCGCGGTGCCGCTGACGCCGCTGCTTCCCCTCGCCGCCCACGCCGTCTCCGCCGACCCGCCGCCGCTACGCCAGATGCGAGGCATGTGGATCGCCTCGGTGGTCAACATCAACTGGCCGTCGAAGCCGGGCCTCACGCCCGACGCGCAGCGGGCCGAATATCTCGCCTGGCTCGATCTGGCCGTCGCCAGGAAGCTCAACTCCGTCTTCGTTCAGATCCGGCCGACCGCGGACGCCTTCTGGCCCTCGCCGTACGAGCCCTGGTCGCAGTATCTGACCGGGACCCAGGGGCAGGACCCGGGCTATGACCCGCTCGGCTTCGCGGTCGAGGAGACGCACAAGCGCGGGCTGGCCTTCCACGGCTGGTTCAACCCCTACCGCGTCTCGATGCAGGCGGACCCGGCCAAGCTGCACCCCGACCACCCCGGCCGCCGGCATCCCGACTGGATCGTCCCCTACGGCGGCAAGCTCTACTACAACCCGGGGATGCCGGAGGTCCGCGCGTTCGTCCAGGACGCCATGATGGACGCGGTCACCCGCTACGACCTCGACGGCCTGCACTTCGACGACTACTTCTACCCGGTCAACAGCACCGCCTTCGACGACTCCGCGGCCTTCGCCGAACACGGCGGCGGGTTCCCCGACCTGGCCGCGTGGCGGCGGAACAACGTCGATCTCCTGGTGCAGGAGATGCGGCAGCGGGTCAGGGACGCCAAGCCCGAGATCGCCTGGGGGATCAGCCCCTCGGGCATCTGGCGCAACAAGGCCACCGACCCGCTCGGCTCCGAGACCAACGGCGGCCAGTCGTACGACAACCTGCACGCCGACACCCGGGGCTGGGTGAAGAAGGGCTGGCTCGACTACATCGCGCCGCAGATCTACTGGAACATCGGTTTCACCGTCGCCGACTACGCCAAGCTCACCCCGTGGTGGGCGGGCGTCGCCGCGGGCACCGACGTGCAACTGTGGATCGGTCAGGCCGCCTACAAGGTCACCGCCGCGGGCCAGCCCGCCGAATGGTTCCAGCCGGGCGAACTGACCGCCCACCTGACCCTGAACCGGGACCATCCCCAGGTCGGCGGTGACATCTTCTACAACGCGAACGACGTGCGCGAGGACCGGATCGGCTCCGTCACCAAGGTCGTGGCCGACCACTACCCGGCCCCCGCCCTGCCTCCCCTGCTCCCTCGCCTCGCCCACGGTACGGCTCCGCGCCGCCCGGCCCTCACCCATGCCCGCCGAACCTCCGCCGGCGTCGAACTCCGCTTCCACGCCACCGGCCGCGACGTCCCCCGCCTCTACGCGGTCTACCGGGTCGTCGCGGGCAGACCCGACTTCCGCACGGCCCGCCACCTGGTGGCCGTCGTTCCCGGCAAACGCTTCGCCGCCTGGACCGACCCCGCCGCCCCGCGCGGGGCCACCTACTACGTCACCGCCCTCGACTCCGCGAACCGCCAGGGCCCGGCGAGCCTCCCCCGCCGCCCGCACTGACCAGCCCCGCCTCCGCGCACGGGCACCCGGCATGGCGTTCCGCCATGCCGGGCGTCTGAGGTGTGACCGGTGCCGGCACGGTCGGTGTTCGGATGCCTGAGGTGCGGCTCGTGCCCGGGGTAAACGGGCCGCGTGCTCGATCGGCGTGCGGCCGGACGGTCCGGGCGCGCCCCTGATGTCGCCGGCAGGGCGTGATCAGGAGAAGGAGGCGATCGCGATGTTCAGGGTGCGGTCGTTCCGGCCGGAGGCCTTGGCGTCCGTGGAGTTGACCGAGTACACCAGGGTGCGGCTGAGGTCGCGGGTGGCGCCGACGCCGGCCGCGTACCCGTAGCGGGCGCCGGTCTTGCCGTAGGCGACGATGCCGCCCGGCAGCACGAGCCGCGTCATGCCGGAGGTGTAGACGGCCGGCTGGTTGCCGCACTCGTCGTGCGTCTTCACGTCGGGCACGGTGAACATGGGCTCCAGCTGCGCCTTCGGCACGACCTTGCCGGAGAACAGCGCCTTGACGAACTTCTCCAGGTCCGCCGTGGTGGAGATGAGGTCGCCCGAGGCCCAGGTCGAGGTGACGCTGGTCTCGGTCATGTCGACCACCTGGCCGTCGCCGTACGGGACCGCGTCGTCGAATCCCGCGGGCACCACCTGGTAGCCCTTGTGGTGCGGGCCGCGGATGCGCGTCGAGTCGCCGGGCAGGTAACTGTCCCGCATACCGACCGGGCGCAGGATCCTGGCGGTGACCTCGCGCTCGTACGAGCGGCCGGTGATCTTCTCGATCAGCAGGCCGGCCACGAACGTGTTGGTGTTGAGGTAGTGCTGCCTGCTGCCGGGCGGGAACTCGATCGGGTTCCGGACGGCCAGCGCGACGTACTCCAGCGGCGTCCAGGTTTTGAACCTGGTCTGGTAGACCCAGTCGAACGTGCCGGGCAGGGTGGGGGCCGGCAGGCCGCTGGTGTGGTTGAGCAACTGGCCGACGGACACCTCGGGGTAGGAGCCGGGCAGCAGGCCGGGCAGGTAGTCCTGGACGGCCCCGTCGAGCGAGATCCTGCCCTCGGCCACGAGTTGCAGCACGACCGCGGTGGTGAACATCTTGGTCACGCTGCCCGCCCGGAACCGTACGTGCTCCGCGGCCTTGCGTTGAGTGGCGAGGTCGGCCACGCCGGTCACGCCCTTCCACGAGCCCTTGCTCCCGCCCACCCGGACGATCGCGGCGGTGGCGTCGGCGGCGGGCAGGTTCGCGATGGCCTTCTCCAGCGCGGCGGAGTTGATCGGCGGGATCCGCGCGCCGGGATCGGGCTGGATGACGGCCGGCGGAGGACACGGGGTGGCCGCCTGTGCGGGCATGGCCACGACGGGCATGGCCACGACGGTGGTGGCCAGGGCGAGGCAGGCGACAGCCAGCTTCATGGAGTATCTCCAGGTGAGAGGGATTCTGGTGCGATGGGTCAATCCTGTCGATCACGCCGCCGCGGCGGATCGCCGGTGCGACTGATTCGTCCTCACTCGTACGAGTGAGCCGCGTAATCGCCCCTACCGGCGATGTCCCCGACCCCGCGCAGGGCCGAGGATTTTCCCCATGAACTCCCGAACCGCCTTCATCGCCGCTCCCCTGCTCGTGCTCGCCTACGGCGTGATCCGCATCCTCGACGGTCTCGACGGCAGCCGCGGCCCCGGCCTCGCGTGGACCACCGGCCATCTCGCCTTCATCGCGGCACTCGTCCTTTTCGTCCAGATCTTCTGGCAGATGCGGCGGATGGCCGGGCGGAACGCGCTGTCCACCGTGAGCGCGGTGGTCGGGATCGTCGGCATCGTGGCGCTGCTCGCACAGTTCGGCATCGACATCGTGGTCGGGTTCCTGGCCGCCGACAGGGCCGGCATGGGCGTGTTGTTCGACCGGATCCAGGACGTGCCCGGGGTGTCGATCGCGGTCTACGACGGCGGCCCGGCCCTGTTCTATGTCGGACAGCTGGCCCTGGTCGTGCAGCTCGCGGTCATCCGCCGGGTCAAGGTGTGGACGCCCGTCCTGGTCCTCATCTACCTCGTCCTGCCGTTCGCGGACAAGGACTTCATCCCGGTCGGCGCGGTCTTCCTGCTGATCTCGTTCGTGCCGCTCGCCCGCCAGGCCGCCACCACCACGGCCAGGCCCGCCGCGGCCCTCGCATGACGCAGGCGGCAAGATTGAACGCTGTGTCCGATCTGCAGTTCTTCGACCCGGTTCGCCGGTGGTCGCGCTCGCTTCCACCGATCTGGCTGGATGCCGGGTTGGCGGTGCTGGTGCTGGTCGTGCAGCTGTGGCCGTTCTTCTCCCGCGAGAGCCCGTTCGCCAGTCCCTGGCACTGGTGGGGATACGCAGTCGTGATCGCCGCCGCGGTGCCGCTGATCTGGCGGCGCCGCGCGCCGGTGACCGTCCTGCTGGCCACCCTCTCCGCGACAGCGCTCTACGACGTCGTCGACGAGGTGGCCGACCAGCCCATCTGGTACGGCGGGCTGATGGCGCTCTACACCGTGGCCGCGTACTCCGCCCGGTGGCCCCGCGTGATCATGCTCGTCAGCGCGATCGGCGGCGGCCTGCTGATCGTGGGCTCGTCCGAGACCGCGCTGCGCGGCATCGTGCTCTTCGTCGCCGCCTACGCCATCGGCCGGGCCGCCGCCTCCTCCCGGGCCCACGCCGCCGCGCTGGAGGAGCGGGCCGCCCAGCTGGCCCGCGAGCGCCAGGCCGAGACCGAGCGGGCCGCCGAACGCGAGCGGGCCAGGATCGCCCACGACATGCACGACATCCTGGCCCACGCGGTCAGCCTCATGGTGGTCCAGGCCGAGGCCGGGCCGGTGGTGATCAGGAGCGACCCGGCCAGGGCCGAGGCCGCCTTCGACGCGATCGCCGCGGCGGGCCGCGACGCCATGGTCCAGCTCCGCCGCATGCTGAGCGTGCTCAAGGAGGATGAGGGCCCGCGCTCCCCGCAGCCGACGATCGCCGCGCTCCCCGTCCTGGCCGGCCAGGTCCGGGCCACCGGCCTCGAAGTGACATACTCCACCTCGGGCGAGCCGGGGCCGCTGTCTCCCGACGCCGAGATCGCCGCCTACCGGATCACCCAGGAAGCCCTCACCAACATCGTCAAGCACGCGGGCGCCACTCGCGCCGACATCACCCTCACCTGGCAGGACGACACCCTCGTGATCGACATCACCGACGACGGCCGCGGCGGCGGATCGGCCTTCCCCTCAGGCGGCAACGGCCTGATCGGCATCCGCGAGCGGGCCGCGGCCTGCGGCGGCACCGCCACGGCCGGCCGGCGCACCGACGGGCCCGGCTTCCGCGTTCTCGTACGGCTCCCGCTGCCCCGGGCGCCGTATGAAGGCAGGGCCGCGTGAGCGTCCGTGTCGTGGTCGCCGACGACCAGGAGCTGGTGCGCGCCGGGTTCAGCATGATCCTCGACGCCCAGCCGGACATCGAGGTGGTCGCCGAGGCGGGCGACGGCGCGCAAGCCGTCGAGGCCGTCCGCGAACACCGCCCAGACCTGCTGCTGCTCGACATCCGCATGCCCGTCATGGACGGCATCGAGGCGGCCCGCATCGTGTGCGCGGAGAGCGGCTGCCGCGTTCTCATGCTGACCACGTTCGACCTGGACGACTACGTCTACGACGCGCTGCGCGCGGGGGCGAGCGGGTTCCTGCTCAAGGATGTCCGCCGCGACGACCTCGTCCACGCCGTACGCGTGGTCGCGGCCGGAGAGTCGTTGCTCGCGCCGTCGGTCACCACGAAGCTGATCGCCGACTTCACCTCCAGGGCGGCGCCCCGCCTCGCCGCGAAGACGTCGGAGCAGCTCACCGCGCTCACCGCGCGCGAGCAGGAGACGCTGCGGATGATCGCGCGCGGCCTGTCCAACGCGGAGATCGCCCAGGCCATGGTGGTCAGCGAGCACACCGTGAAGACGCACGTCAGCAACGTGCTGACCAAGCTCGGGCTGCGCGACCGGGCCCAGGCGGTGATCGCGGCGTACGAAGGCGGCCTGACCGTGCCCGGGGACCCGCGCTGACCAGGGTCACCGCCGGCCCAGCGGTGGGCGCAGGCGCACGCGGAGCTGTTCCCGCCGGCTACGAAGAGGTGACGACGATCCGGCAGTCGCCGCCGGACCGCGCCTGAGGCCGCCGCCCGCGCCTGTCCGCCGTGTTCGGCGGTGTCAGAGAGTGCGGTCGGTGCCGACCCCGCGGAGCAGCGTGTCCACCAGGAGGGCGGCCAAGGCGTCGGTGTCGTCGCCGTCGCTCTGGGCCGCCTCGTGGATCAGCGCGTAGTAGACCCGGCGGGCCCACGTCACGTCCACGTCGGGGCGGAGCACGCCCGTCTCCTGGGCCCGGCGGAACATCTGCTCACACTTGGCCTGCACGTCGGCGTGGACGCGCGCCACCTCGGGATCGGCCGATGACGCCCGGCTCATCGCGAACCCCCAGTCGATCTTGACGCGCAGCACGCTCGCCGTGACCTGGTAGAGCGCGACCAGGGGCGGGGCGGTGGTGGAGTACTGCGCCTCGACGGCCGTGGCGAACTGCCGGGTCGCCCAGGCCGTCATGGCGTCGACCAGCGCGTCTCGTGAGGCGAAGCGCCGGTGGACGGTCGTGCGGGCGACCCCGGCGGCCTCGGCGATCTGTTCCATGGACGCGGCCGGATTCCTGCTGAGGACGCGCTCGGCCGCCTCCAGGATCGTCTGCACGGTCCGCTCGGCATCGGCACGCAACGCCCGCCCGCCACTCACCACTTCGTACCCCTTCCGCTGCCCACCGAGACTACAGGAAAGTTCCACCTCGAGCCTTAGTTGCAACATTGGTGTTGCATCTACTAGGTTGAGCGCATCGTAGTTGATGCAACTTCAGGAGGTTCTCATGGACATGCGACTTGCCGGCAAGACCGCGGTGGTGACCGGGGCCAGCCGGGGGATCGGGCTGGCGATCGTGACCGCGCTGGCGGGCGAGGGGATGCGGGTGGTGGCGGGGTCGCGCACCGTCTCGCCCGAGTTGAAGGAGACCGGCGCGATCGCCGTGCCGGTCGATCTGTCCACCTCGGCGGGTGCGGCCACGCTGATCGACCACGCGCTGACCGAGCTGGGCGAGATCGACGTGCTGGTCAACAACGTCGGCGGCGGCGATGGGGGCGAGGGGCAACTCGGCGGGTTCCTCGGCTTCGACGACGACCAGTGGCAGCAGGCTTTCGACCTGAACTACCTCAGCGCCGTCCGCACCACCCGCGCCGCCCTGCCCAGCCTGCTCCGCCGTTCCGGAGCCGTCGTCACCATCTCCTCCCTGGGCGCCCGGATGCCGCACGTGGGCCCGATCACCTACACGACCGCCAAGGCGGCCCTGACCGCCTTCGGCAAGGCCCTCGCGGAGGAGTTCGGGCCCCGGGGCGTGCGGGTCAACACCGTCTCGCCCGGCACCGTCCGCACCTCCATGTGGGAGGACCCGTCCGGGTACGGCGCCGCCGTCGCCGGCGCCATGGGCGTGGACCTGGAGCAGTTCCTCGCCGGGCTGCCCGCCGCCACGGGGATGACCACCGGCAGGCTCGTCGAACCCGCCGAGGTCGCCGCCCTGGTCACCTACCTGGCCTCCCCGCTGTCGGGAAGCGTGACCGGCGCCGACTACCTCATCGACGGCGGCTCGATCAAGACGGTCTAGGCGAGCCTCCGGTGGAGAGTCCTGGCTGATCCTCTCCTTGCCCGGGATAACCGGGTGACAGAACGTCATGTTCGGGGGAGATTGTCCGGATGCATCGAGAGTTGATCAGCGCGATCGCGCATCTTGACCATCCCATCGCCACCCCCATCACCGAGGCCAATCTGGATCGGCTGCTTCGCCGGGCGAAGCTCCGGCCGGGGGCGCGGATTCTCGACCTCGGTTGCGGGGAGGCCGCCTGGGCGCTGCGGGCGCTGGAGCTCTGCCCCGGGGCGACGGCGGACGGCGTGGACATCTCCGTCTCCGGCCTGACCGCCGCGGCGAAGGCGGCGGAGGAACGGGGGCTCGCGGGCCGCCTCCGGCTGCACGAGTCCCCGGCCGCCGACTACCGCGCCGCCGAGCCGTACGACCTGGTGCTCTGTGTCGGGGCGACGCATGCCTTCGGCGGGCTCGCCGCCACCCTGGACGGCGTCCGCGCGTTCCTGCGGCCCGGCGGTCTGGCGCTGGTCGGGGAGGGTTTCTGGGAGTCGCCGCCCACCGCCGAGGCGCTGGCCAGGCTCGACGCCGAGCCGGACGAGTACGCGGATCTCCCGGGAACCCTCGCGGTCGCCGAGAAGGCCGGTTTCCGCGCCGTCTACGGGCATACCAGCGAACTCGGCGAATGGGACGAGTACGAATGGTCCTGGACCGGCTCCCTGATCCGCTGGGCCCTCGACCACCCGGGCCCCGACGGCGACGCCGCCCTCGCCGCCGCCCTCGCACACCGCGACATGTGGCTGTACGGCTACCGCGGGATCCTCGGTTTCGTCACCCTGCTGCTCCGCCGGACGAACTGAGCGTCGCTCCGGCTGTTTGCCGAACTGGAACGGGTGCCGGACGACCTCCCGGCTGCGGCGGCGGGCGGTGTGCTGACCGGGGCGCCGCCCGGCTGAAGTCCCGTTCCGCGCGGTGCGGCGAGGCGTGCAGCCCCGTTCCGCGCGGTGTGGCGAGGCGGCGTTCTTTGTCCGGGTGTGGTTAATTGGAACGGTATTTTATCCGGTGCTCGTTCAGGGACGGCACGACTGCCTGAATCAGCGCAAGCCGGGTCAATGGATCAGGTTTTGTCGCCACCCGTGCGACCGCCGGGCCGCCTTCCGCGAGTTCTGCCATATGGGCGGGAGGCGGCGTCTCCCCGCGTGGGCCGGGCGGCATTGCCGCGGGTGAAACCGGCTCGGCGTCTCCGATGGTCATGGAGTGGATGCGGGAGTTGTCGATCCTGGGCAGACCGGCGGCGGTGGATTGGTTTACCGTGCGCTGTCGAGGACAGATCAGTAAGTTATTCGTAGCAGTGTCTACTCTCGCGGAGATACGCGTGCGACTATCAGAAGTCCGGGCGGGCGAGCTTGCGGGCAAGCGCTTCGCTAACGGGCGATTGTCATGGAAGTGTCATGATTCACTGTTGTCGGTGCCCATCGGATGGCGGGGCCTGCCCCGATGCTCCGGCCTGGCGGGAATGCGTCGTGTCCAATGGCGTCACGCAGACACATTGCGACCGTCCGGCCGGGGGACACGACAGGAAGCGGGCCAGTGGATCTGCGTTCATCCGGTGGATGAGCAGGGACGCCGTCGATAGGGCGGATCCAACCCATGGCGACTCCGCACTCGATCCCAGATGGGGAACCGGACGCACTGAACGGCGGATAGTGGTTCCTGGAAGCGCTATAGTACGCGCAACCTCACGACTTCCCTTGGAGCGCTGGTATGGCAAAGAAGATCGTCGAAACGTTCACTGATGACCTCGACGGCGGCGAAGCCGTAGGAACCACCCGATTCGGGTTGGATAGCGCCGAGTTCGAGATCGATCTGTCCGAGAATAACGAAGAGAAGCTGCGCAAGGCGCTTGCGCCGTACATCAATGCCGCTCGCCCGGTTCGGCGTGAGCGTGTGGTGCGGCGCGGCCAATCCGCCGCTGGTAACACCCTTGGCAGGGACAAGGCCAAGGAGATCCGTGCGTGGGCTAAGGAGCACGGGATAGACGTGAGCGAGCGCGGCCGGATCGCCGGCAGCGTTGTGGAGAAGTACGAGGCTCGCTGAGGCCGGACGAAACAGAGAAAGCCCGCGCCTCGTGAGAGGAGCGGGCTTTCTCACTTATCCGGAAAGCCGGCCTGACTTGCCGCGCTAATGGTCGTGTACCGGCGGGGCGTTCCCGGGGCTTTTGGCAGGGCGTTCCGGGGCGAGGCGATCATTGGGGGGAGCCGGGTGGGAGCGTGAGGCTGCCGTAATCGCCGGCGCGCGGCGTGGAAAAGGGCCGCGCGCCGGCGGAGGTCAGGCGGCGGAGACGGTGACGTCGTCGGCGTTGACGAACATCACCCGGTGGCCGAACTGGATCTGGTAGTACTTCAGCTTCCCGCGCACCACCGTGTGCTGGGTGGCGTCGAAGGTCACCGCGCGGTAGTACTCGCTCCTGGCCGACAGGCCGAGTGCGTACTTCTGCCCGGCGGCGAGCGTGTACTGGAGCGGCGTGATCACCTGCGCGGGCACGCCTTCCGGATACGCCTCGGCCTCCGGGTAGGCCCTGCCGTACACCGGGATGGTGTCGCGGCCCGGCTTGGGGGTGATGAGCAGGCCGCGGGCGGGAACGGCGGTGGGGTTGCCCGGCGGGTTGTGGAACCACGCCTTCTGGCCGAGGTACCAGATGGCCGTCCAGTCGCCGGCGCGGTCAGCGAGGGCGTAGCGCTGGCCGGTGGCGGCGCGGGCGCTGTGGTCGTAGACGCTGTAGAGGGAGTCGCCGGTGGGGTGCTTGCCGATGTCCTTGACCAGCGGGGCGTCGTCGCGGGGCTCGGTGCGCAGCCAGACGGACGAGGAGCCGTGCGGCGCGCAGGCGGCCGTCGGGTCGGCCGGGTCGCAGCCGTAGTAGTAGGGCCGGTTGCGCTGGTAGTCGGGGAGGATCATGACCGACTCGGCGTGCGGGCCGCCGGAGCCGCGCAGGGGCGCGCCGAGCAGCTTGAAGTAGTGCGCCCAATCCCAGAAGGGGCCGGGGTCCTCGTGCATCCCGCGCACGGTAGACGGGATCGTGCCCGGCACGTTGTCGTGGCCGATGATGTGGGCGCGGTCGAGCGGAACGCGGTGCTTGGCGGCGAGATGGCGCACCAGCTTGGCCGAGGTGCGATACATCGCCTCGGTGTACCAGGAGCCGCCCTGGGCCAGGAATCCCTCGTGCTCCAGGCCGATGGACTTGGCGTTGACGTACCAGTTGCCGGCGTGCCAGCCGACGTCCTTGGTCTTGACGTGCTGGGCGATGTGCCCGTCCTGGGAGCGCAGGGTGTAGTGCCAGCTCACGTACGTCGGGTCCTGGACCAGGCGGAGGGTGGGCTCGTACAGCGTCTCGGTGTCGTGGATGACGATGTAGTCGATCTTCTGGCTGACCGGCCGGTCCGCCAGGTCGTGGTTGCCGTAGTCGCCGGCGCCCAGGTCCTGGTAGGGGGCGGGGATCCACTCGCAGGAGATCGTGCGCGGGCATTCCACGCCGTCGGGCCGTGACTTGCGCAATCCGAGCCGGTCGAGCCACTTCTCCAGCGGCGCGAGGCCGGGCGAGGCGGCCAGCCGTACGCGTTCGCCGTCGTCGGTGACGCGGTCGGCGCCCTCGCGGAGCACGCCGTAGACCTCGTCGGCGAAGGACTTGGCGGCGGCGGTGTCGGCGGCGCCCGAATAGCGGGCGACCGCGCCGTACCACTCGGCGGGGTCGTCGCCCAGCGGCGCGCCGAGCTGCTTCTGGTAGTCGGCGAGCAGGGCCGCGCCACCCCGGATGTTGGCCGCCGGGTCGGTGCGGAGCCGGTCACGGGTCTCGCCGGTCAGCTCGGCCGCGCGTTCGAGGGTGCGCATCGAGGGGGTCACGGCGGGCTGCGCGGGCTGGGCGGCCGGGTGCTTCGCCGGGCGGGAGTCGTCGCCGCGCGGGTCCTCTTCGGCGCCGGTGTGATGGTGGCTCCCGGCGATCAGCGCGGCCGCGTCGGTCAGGTGCATCGGACCGAAACCGGCGGAGGTGCTGGGCAGCCCGGCGTTGGCGTCCCAGCGCGACTCCAGGTAGGAGACGCCGAGCAGCACGCTCTCCGGCACGTCGAAGGCTCGGGCCGCCTCGGCGAACAACCGCTGGCGGTCGGCGTCGTCGGCTGCGGCCGAGGTGGAAGTGGGGGTCAGCAGGGTGAGGCCGGCGATGACCGCGAGGGCCGCGCGCAGGCGTGATCGCATGGGGGTGCTCCTGGGCTGGGGGCGTTCGTGCAGCCAGCGTGAGCAGTCGTGATCGAGTTGTCAATATTTTTCTTCTTACGCGGTAAATCGTCGAAGAAATCCTTCACGCTCGATGGGCCGACGCGGTGACCAGGAGACTGCTTAAAGTCATCGAGTGAACGCGCAAAGTGATGGCAAGGTGTAGCCTTGGGTGAGCATCGTGATGCTTGATACGCCGCATCTCTGATGTCACGCTGAAAATGTGAGGACAACGGTGCGTCTCGATGAGGATGTCGCCTCCGCTGTGGAGCGGCTGCGACACGAAAGGCACATAGGGCTGAGCGAAGCCGTCAACGAGCTCGTCCGGGCGGGGTTGCGCGCTCGTCCTGAGCGTCGCGTCTTCCGACAACGCACCCATGCCATGGGAGTGCGGGTGGACGTCTCCAACGTGGCGGAGGCGCTCGACCTCCTCGACGGGCTGGAACATGATCGTTGATGCGAATGTGCTGCTCTACGCCGTGGACGAGGGCAGCCCTTTTCACGAGCCGTCCAGGAAATGGCTGGAACGTGCTCTCAACGGGCCGGTGCGGATAGGGCTTCCGTGGAATTCGTTGTGCGCATTCGTCAGAATCGCAACGCATCCGCGCGCTTCGGCCAACCCGTTGACTGTGGACGGGGCCTGGGGATTCGTCGACGACTGGCTGGGCGCCGAGCCTGCCTGGATTCCGGTGCCGACCGCACGGCATGCGCAGGTGCTGAAACAGCTTTTGATAAAGGGAGATTTAAGAGGAAACCTGGTTACCGATGCCCACCTCGCGGCGCTCGCCGTTGAGCACGGCGTCGGCGTGTGCTCCGTCGACTCCGACTTCGCGCGCTTCCCGCAGCTCGAATGGGTGAACCCGCTCACCGTCGGCTGATCGTCCGTCACGTATGTTGTGGGTGCCGTTGACGAGGAGGGCGTGTGATGGGTGAGATCGTGCGGGTCGAGAGGTCGGGGAAGATCGCGACCATCAGGCTCGATCGGCCGAAGATGAACGCCATCGACGCCCGGTTGCACCAGGAGATCGCCGAGTGCGCGCGTGCGGTCGATCACGATCCGGAGGTGCGCGCGGTCGTGCTCTACGGCGGGGAGCGGGTCTTCGCGGCCGGGGCCGACATCAAGGAGATGTCCGGCATGACATATGCCGAAATGTCGGCGTATTGCGCGGCGCTCCAGGCGTCCTTCGGCGTCGTCGCCGCGATCGGGAAGCCCGTCGTCGCCGCGATCACCGGCTACGCGCTGGGCGGCGGTTGCGAGCTCGCGCTCTGCGCCGACTTCCGGGTCGCCGGCGAGGGGGCCAAACTCGGCCAGCCGGAGATCCTGCTCGGCATCATCCCCGGCGCAGGAGGCACCCAGCGGCTGCCCCGCCTGATCGGCCCGGCGCGGGCCAAGGATCTGATCTTCAGCGGCCGGCACGTGACCGCCGCGGAGGCCCTCGCGATCGGCCTGGTCGACCGGGTGGTGCCGGACGAGGAGGTGTACGGCGCGGCCTGCGACCTGGCGGCCTCCTACGCGGACGGCCCGCCGCTGGCGCTCCGCGCGGCCAAGCAGGCCGTGGACCACGGCCTCGACGCCGACCTCGGCACCGGCCTGGAAATCGAGCGGCTGCACTTCTCCGGCCTGTTCGCCACCGACGACGCGAAGGCCGGGATGCGCGCCTTCACGGAGAAGACCCGGGCCGAATTCTCCGGCCACTGATGCTTTGCCGGTCGGATCGACAAGCTAGATCATGATTTGGCGCTATCTTACGACTCATGGCAAAGCGACTCCGGCGCGCCGTGCGTGCCTGGTTCGACGCCCGCTACATTCCGCGGGCCGAGCACCGGGACGCCGTCCGGGACATCCTGTGGGAGGTTCAGGCGGCCGGCCGTGAGCTCGCCGAGCTAAGACGCGAGGTGGAGACGATGCGGGCGCGGCTCGCCAAACCGGTGACAGCGCCGGTGACAGCGCCCGTGAAGGTGCCCGACCCGCGCCAGACGGCCCGGTGGGACGACGCGCACCGGCTCGCGAGCGAGACGGCCTCGGCCGTGGACCATCTGCTGCAGAACGAGATCCTGCTCTGGCAGGCGGTGGACCGGATAGACCTGGAAGGTGCCACATGAGGGTGACCTGGAAGCCGGACGGCGACGTCTGGCACCTGGGTTTCCGGCTCGATCCCGAAGACGGCCTCGACGGCACGGTCACCGACGGGCAGGCCGTACGGCTGGCCACGAACTCCTGCCGGATACAGCTGCCGCGACGGGTCGCCGACGTTCATCCCGATCTGCTCGCCCTGGCGGCCTGGACCGTCGTCGCGCCCTGGACCACCAGAAGGATCACCTTCGACCGGCCCGTCTCGCCCGATCTGGCGGCGGCCGTCGAGCGGGGCTGGGGGATCGAGGTGGGCCCGGTCGGCGGCGGGCCGCGCGCGGGCGGCCGGTTGGCGATCTCCTACAGCGGCGGCGCCGACTCCGCCGCCGTGGCCGCGATCCTGCCCGACTCCCCGCTGGTCCACTTCCAGCGTGTCCCGCACCCACGGGTGCCCAACCGCTGGACCCACTACCGTTCCGACGTCCTGGCCAAACTGGCCGCGCGGACCGGCAGGGAGCTGACGATCACCCGGTCGGACCTGGAGTTCACGCTCGCCGAGCCGCGCCCCGGCTACCCCGAGCACCACGCGGTCACCGCCGGAGCCGCCCTGATGGCCGACGAGCTCGACCTCGGCGGGCTGGCGTTCGGCTACGAACTCGGCTCGCGCTGGCTCGGCGGCGGGCGCTACCTGCTCCGTTACACCCCCGACAACCCGATGTGGTCGGGCGACGGGCGGTGGGGACGGCTCTTCCAGGCGGCGGGACTGCCCATCGTGCTGCCCGTCGGCGGGGTCAGCGAGGCGATGACGATGCGCCTCGCGCTCACCTCCGAGCTCCGCCCGTACGTGCGCTGGTGCCTGCGCGGCGACGGCGGCCCGTGCGGCGAGTGCGGCAAGTGCCTCTATAAGGAGCTCATCCACGCGGCCGTCGAACGCCGCCCGCTCAAGACCGCCATCACCGCCGCCCGCCCGGTCGCCGCCAAGTGGCAGAAGCCGCCGCCGTACGGCGGGCAGGAGATGATCGAGTACGGCTGCGCGCGAGTGCCGGGCATCGAGACCACGCCCTTCGGCGTCGCCGCCGGTCACCTCGGGGCCACCGTGGAGTCAACGAGCTGGCTCGACCACTGCTACCGTCCGGCGCTTGAGGAGATCCCCGACCCGTGGCGCAAGCAGGTGACGGACTTCATGGCCGAGGAAGTCGGGTTCATGACCGAGGACGAGGAACGCCGCGTGCGTGACTGGGGGCAGGCGTGAAGGTGTACATGTCGGTCGACATGGAGGGTGTGACCGGGCTGACCGACCCGGAGGAGATGCGCGCGGGCGGCCGGGGTTACGAACGCGGCTGCGAGCTGATGACCGCCGACGCCAACGCCGTGATCGGCGGCGCCTTCGCCGCGGGAGCCGAGTCCGTGCTGGTCAACGATGCGCACGGGTCCACCAAGAACCTAAGGATCGACCTGCTCGACCCGCGCGCCACCCTGATCAGGGGGCCGGGCAAGCCCATGCGGATGGGCCAGGGGCTCGACGCGAGTCACCGGGCGGCCTGCTTCGTCGGCTACCACGCTATGGCGGGGGTCCAGCACGGCGTGCTGAACCACACCTGGATGGGCAAGGAGATCCAGAACGTCTACCTCAACGGCGAGGTGTGCGGCGAGACCCGGGTGGTGGCGAGCTACGCGGGGTTCCTCGGTGTGCCCGTCGTGCTCGTGACCGGCGACGAGGCCGTCTGCGAGGAGGCCCGTTCGCTGCTCGGCGACGTGGAGACCGTGGCGGTCAAGGACGGCATCGACAAGTTCGCCGCCGAGTTGCTGCCGCCGAGCGTGGCCCAGGCGCGGATCGGCGACGGGGCGCGCCGGGCGCTGAACCGGCTGCCCGACTTCACCCCCTACCAGACCGCGCCGCCGTACACCCTCGGCATCGAGTGGAACTCCACCGCGATCGCCGCCGGCTGCGCGCTGATCCCCGGGGTGAAGACGGTGGGGCCGCGCCACATCGAGTTCGTCACCGACGACTTCGCGCAGATCATGGCGTTGTTCGGGATCTTCGCGATGATCGGCGGCCAGGTCGCGTGCGGCAGCGGCGTCTACGGCTGAGGTGTGAGCGAGAGAGAGCCGCGGGGGCCGACGCGGCGGGCGTTACTGGTGGGCGTGGGGGCGGCGGGCGGCGCGGGCGCCATGTTCGCCGCGATGGGCGCGCTGGGACTGGCCCCCGCGGAGCAGCGGTCCGACTTCGTGCCCCCGCAGGCGTCCGACTTCCGGCTGCGCGGGCGGGCGGCGGCGAAGGTCGTCGTGCTCGGGGCCGGGATCGCCGGGCTGACCTGCGCCTACGAGCTGGGCAAGGCGGGATACGACTGCACGGTGATCGAGGCGCGTGACCGGGTCGGCGGGCGGAGCCTGACCTTGCGCGGCGGGACGCGGATCAGCGAAATGTCGGGCGAGACCCAGCGCGCCGACTTCGGCGAGGGCGTCTACTTCAACGCCGGGCCGGGGCGCATCGCGCAGTGGATGGTCACCCTCGACTACTGCCGCGAACTGGGCGTGCCGATCGAGACCTTCGTCAACAACAACTCCTCGGCGTACGTCTATCCGGCCGGAGCGACGGCCCCGGTCCGCGCTCGTACGGCACGCGCCGACGTCTACGGATACGTCGCCGAACTGCTGGCGAAGGCCACGAACGCGGGCGCCCTCGACAGGCGGCTCACCGCCGACGACAAGGACCATCTCATCGCCTTCCTCCGCCGGTTCGGCGACATCGGCGAGAGACTCAGCTACGAGGGGTCGCCCCGGCGCGGCTTCGCGGCCTTCCCGCGGACGGGCCCCGGCACCCCCCTCGCCCCGCCCGCCGGCCTCGCGGAGGTGCTGGCCGGCGGCATCGGCAGGGCCGTGACCATGGACTTCGGCTACGAACAGGCGTCCCCGATGTTCCAGCCGGTCGGCGGCATGGACGCCATCGTCACCGCGCTGGCCGCCGCCGTCGGCGCCGACCGGATCCGGACGGGCACCCGGGTGACCAGGATCACGAACCTGCCCGACGGGGTGGAGGTGATCTGCGACGGCTCCGCCGTACGGGCCGACTACTGCGTCGCGGCCCTCCCGCCGCACCTGCTCGCCAAGATCCCCGGCAACCTGGGCACGCCCGTCGTGACCGCGCTCGCCACCCCGCGCCCCGTGGCCGCGGGCAAGATCGGCCTGGAGTACGGCAGGCGCTGGTGGGAGACCGAGGACCGGATCTACGGCGGCATCACCGAGACCGACCTCGACCTCACCCACATCTGGTATCCGTCCTACGGCTACCACGCCCCCCGCGGCCTGATCGTCGGCTACTACAACACCGACGAGCACGCCGAACTGTACGGCCGGCTCGCGCACCGGGACCGGCTGCGGCGTGCCCTCACCCAGGGAAAGAAGATCCACGGTGAGAAGTACCGTTCCGAGGTGGTGTCGTCCGTCTCCATCGCCTGGCAGCGCCAGCAGCACATCGAGGGCGGCTGGGTCCGCTGGCCCTCCTTCTCCGGCGCGTTCGAACTCCTCCAACGCCCGGCCGGCCGCGTCTACTTCGCCGGCGACTGGCTCACCCACCTCATCGCCTGGCAGGCGGGCGCCATGGAATCCGCCCGGAAGGTCGTCACCGACCTCCACCACCGGGTGCTCGCCTCCGCCGGGTGACGACGGGAACACGGCGTCCGGGTGATCATGGTGGCTGGGTTCTCGCGGTGGGTGGGTGCTCGGCGCGGCCGGGTGCTTGCGACGGGATCACGGCGTCCGGGTGCTTGTGGCGGCCGGGTGATCACGGTGGCTGGGTTCTCGCGGCGGGATCACGGTGGCCTGGTGATCACGTCGGCTGGGTGCTCGACGCGGCCGGTTCTTGCGGCGTCCGGGTGCTCATGGGTTCGGATGCTCGCGGGGTTTCGGGCCGGCTGACGGCGCCTGGATGCTCGCCGGCACGTACGGCATCGTGGGTTTCGCCGGGAAGGTGGTGACTCATCGTCGCTTCCGGCCGACGCCGGGAGCGAGATGAGGCGGATGGGTGCTCGCGGGGGAAGATGAGAGCGTAGGGTTTCCGAAGGGCGATCGCGATGGGGGTTGAGGACATGGGGCCGGGGACGCTCGACTGGGTGCCGGTCGCCGGGCGGCTGGATCTCGTCGCAGAACCCGTGGCCGGGGCCGTGCGAGCGCTCGGTGACGTGGCGGCGGGCATCCGGGTGGCGGAGATCGATCCCGATCTGGCCGACACCGCCGCCTTCTGCGAGCGCTACGGCGTGACGATGGACGAGTCGGCCAACTGCGTGATCGTGGCCGCCAAACGGGGCGGCGAGACGCGTTATGCGGCGTGCCTGGTCCTCGCGACGATGCGGGCCGATGTGAACGGCGTGGTCCGGCGGCATCTGGAGGCGCGTAAGGCGTCGTTCGCGCCGCAGGCCGAGGCGGTCGCCCTGTCCGGGATGGAATACGGGGGGATCACTCCGCTGGGCCTGCCCGACGAATGGCCGGTGCTGGTGGACGAGGCGGTGGCCGTGCATCCCGGGGTGGTGATCGGCAGCGGGCTCCGGCGGTCGAAGCTGGCCGTGGCCGGGTCCGCGCTGGCTGGATTGAAGGGCGTGGAGGTGCTTGCGCTCGCGAACTGAGGCCGATTCGAGCTTGTTTGTCTCCCTCGATTGGGAAACCGTTGAGGCCGCCGGAACGTTGTAGTAGCGGGGAATGTGGCCTCATGGTTCATCTCAGGGGCGGTGTTTGAGCCGGTATGGTGCTTCATGCCATGAATCAGGACGACCGACTGGGACCGTACCGTCTGCTCCGACGGCTCGGTGAAGGCGGCATGGGCGTTGTCCATCTCGCCGTCGACCGGCAAGGCCGGGAGGTGGCGGTCAAGGTCCTGCGTGCCGAGGTCGCCGGCGACGACGTCGCCAGGCGGCGGCTCGCGCGCGAGGTCGAGACCATGCGCCGGGTGCGCAGCGAGCACATCGCCGAGGTGGTGGACGCCGACGTCACCGGCCACCGGCCGTACATCGTCACGCGTTACGTGGCCGGGCAGGCCCTCGACGACGTGGTCAAACAAGACGGACCGTTCGATCTGGCGGCGGTGCTGAAGGTCGCCGGGGGCGTCGCCTCCGCGCTGGCCGCCGTGCACGCGGTCGGCGTGATCCACCGCGACCTGAAGCCGGGCAACGTGCTGATCCTGGACGGCGAGCCCGTCCTCATCGACTTCGGCATCGCGCAGGCGGTCGACGCGACCCGGCTGACCCAGACGGGCATGTTCATCGGCACGCCCGGCTACCTCGCTCCGGAGATCATCGAGGGGCAGGAGGCGGGGCCCGAGGTCGACGTGCACGCGTGGGCGGGCACCATGCTGTTCGCGTGCAGCGGCCAGCCGCCGTTCGGCAAGGGCACGCTGGAGATGATCTTCTACAACATCACCGCGGGCCGGGCCAACGTGGACGCCGCTCCCGCGCCGCTCCAGCCGTTGCTGCGGGCGGCGATGCAGCGCGATCCGGCCAAGCGGCCGTCCGCCGCCGAGCTGGCCGAGCAGGTCGCCCGGCTGATGCACCGGACCGGTACCCGCCCGCGGCGGCCCGACGAGATCACCACGGTGCCCGAGATGGACGCGGTGAGCCGGTCCGACAGTCAGTCCGGCAGCCGGCCCGACAGTCGATCCGGCAACCGGCCTGACAGCAGGTCCGACTCGGAGGCTCCGACTCCGGCGGTCGGGCCCTCCCGATCCCAGATCCCCGGCGTCGGCCTGCCACCCGGCCAAGTCCCGTCCACCCAGGGCCACCCGGCGGCCCCGGTCGATCCCCGGCGCCCCGGCTCACCCGCCGACGCGGGGCGGCCCGGCGGCGACAAGGAAGAATACGTGTCGCTGCTCGGCGAGCAGCCGCCGCCGGGGGCCGCCGACCCCTGGCCGACCCGGCGAGTGACTCCCGAGGAGCTCCGCCAGGCCCGCGAGCGCGCGCAGTCGCCGGCCACCGGGTCCGGACCCTCATGGGACGTCGCGACCCAGGCCGACCTGTCGGCCGCGCCGTCCCAGCAGCGGTCCCGGCCCGAGCCGCCCGCCCGGGACGGCACAGACGCCTCCGCGGGCCCCTCACAGCCCTGGGACGTGCGCGCCCAGGCCGACGGGGCGGCGCAACCCGCCCAGCGGCCCGGCCAGAACCCGGCGCGGCGGCAGGGGCACGGCCCGCCGGTGCCGCCCGGCCGCCCGGCGTCGAGCGACGGCGACATCCCGACCCAGCGGGTCCGGCCGAACGAGATTCCCGAGTACATCCGCAACCAGCCGGCCGGTCCGTTCGGCCTGCCGGCGCCGAACTACGGCGCCGGCCAGCCCGGCCAGGCCTACGGCGGGCAGCCGCAGGCCGCCACGCCGTACGGGTCCGGCTACGCCGCGCCGTACCCGCCGCAGGTCCAGGCGGGTTATCCCGGACAGGAGAAGCAGGCCAAGCCGGGGCGTCCGGGCCAGGAGGGTCCCGCGCAGCAGGGCTACCCGCAGCCGCCGAACATGGGGTTGCAGCGGTCCAAGGCGTACGGCGTGGCGAGCGTCGTGCTGCTGGTCATCATGGCGGCGCTGACGATCCTGGCGCCGATGATCGTGGTGGTGCTGGCGATCCCGCTGGTGGTCGTGCTGCGGGCGGCCGACCTCGCGCAGCCGCAGTTCGGCGGCAGCCGCCCGGCGGGGGCCGCGGCGCTCGACGTCATCCGGGTCCTCTCCCAGCCGGCCGCGCTGGTCAGGTCGGCGGGCATCACGCTGGCGCTGGTGCCGTACGGGCTGATTCTCGGCCTGCCCGTGACGCTGCTGTTCACCGTGCTGGTCCGGAGCATGCCCGTGGCGAACGCGTTGAGCTGGGGCACGGCGGTGGCCCTGGTGACCATTGCCGCCGGACCGGGAGTGGAGGGCCCCAGCCGCCAGATGCGCAGGACGCTGGCCTCGCTGGCGCCGGCGAGAAACGTGATCATTGCAGTCGTCGGAGTCCTCGCGGCGGTGGCCGCGCTGATGACCGTGCTGGCGGTCGGCACCCTTGGGGAGGGAGCCAGGGCGCAGTGGGCGCCGATCAGCGTCGACGCCGTGGAGACACGACTCGATGACCTACGAAAGAAGGCTGATCAATGAGCTCGGGGGAGACGCAGGCACCGGAGAGGGCAGGCCCGTACCGGCTGATCCGCAAGATCGGCGAGGGCGGCATGGGCGTGGTCCACCTCGGGATCGACGACGAGGGACGGGAGGTGGCCGTCAAGGTCCTGCACCCGCACGTGGCCGCCGACCTGAAGGCGCGCGATCGGCTCACCCGCGAGGTCGAGACCATGCGCCGGGTGCGCAGCCCGCACGTCGCCGAGGTCCTCGACGCCGAGCTGACCGGCCCCCAGCCGTACATCGTCACCCGCTTCGCCCCCGGCAAGACGCTGGAGGAGACCGTCCTCAGCGACGGCCCCCTGGCGGCTCCCGAGCTTCTGCGGCTGGCCAGGGGCATCACCGCCGCCCTGGTCGCCATCCACGCGGCCGACGTGATCCACCGTGACTTCAAGCCGTCGAACGTGATCCTCATCGGCGGTGAGCCGCTGGTCATCGACTTCGGCATCGCCCATCTCGTCAACGCCACCCGGCTCACCCAGACCGGCATGTTCGTCGGCACCCCCGGCTACCTCGCCCCCGAGATCATCAGGGACAGCGAGATCACCCAGGCGGCCGACGTGCACGCGCTGGCCTCCACGGTCTTCTTCGGCGCGACGGGCAGGCCGCCGTTCGGCACCGGGTCCTTCGAGGCGATCTGCTTCAACATCATGAACGGTCACGCGCAGGTCGACAAGGCGCCCGCGTGGCTGCGCAGTTGGTTGCGTGCGGCACTGCAGGTCGACGCGTCCGCCCGGCCCACCGCGCAGGAGCTGCACCGGATGGCGCGGGTCCTCGACCCCACGCTGACCTCCTTCCACGAGACGCCCCACGAGGCGACCAAGGTCTACGGCGAGACGCAGGTGCTCGACGCCGACGCGCCGGCGCGCAACGGCACCCGCGTGCTGACGCACGACGACTCCTTCTCCGACCTGCTGCCTCCGGTGCAGTACAACCAGCCGGCCAAGCGCAAGGAGCGGGAACGCCCGGCCCGTCCCCAGCCCAGGCGGGCCTCCGCCGCGCCGCCGCCCGCGCCGCCGGCCGTCCAGGCTCCGCCGTACACGCCCGCGCCCTATCCCGACCAGCGGGTGGCGGGCCCGCCGCCGCAGCCGACGGGTCAGCCCAGGCCGTACGCGCCGCCGCCGCAGCCCAAGCCGTACACTCCGCCGGCCGAACGGCAGGAGCGGCCGCCCTACCGGGTGGGCCATCCGCTGCTCGGGGCGTTGCTGCTGGTGCTGCTCGTCGCGGGGGCGTGCGCGCTGCCGGTGGCCGTGAGCGCGATCGCGATCGTCGCGGTGCTGTGCCTGCGGGTGGGGGAGTACCTCTTCGGTGATCTCGCCGAACGTCGCAAGGTCCGTGGCAGCAGTGGCGCCGATCCGGTGCTCGCGGTGCTGGGCACGCCGTGGGCGCTGATCAAGGCGTCCTTCGCGACGCTCGTGCACGTGCCGCTGGCCGCGATGTTCGGCATGTGCGTGTGGGGGGTGCTGGCCTACGGCGTGGGGCTGACCACCGACGGGGCGGCGGCCTACGCGGCGGGCGCGTTCACCGGCGGGCTGTTCCTGCTGCCGGGCGGTGGCAAGCCGCGCAAGGCGGTCGCACGCGCGCTCACCGGGGTCGTCAGGAGTCCGGGCGCCGCCATGGTCGTCGCGATCGTGCTGGGCGTGCTGGCGTTCTTCGCGGTGCTGATGGCGATCGGCACGCATCCGTCGTTCGCGCCGTGGCGACCGCCGTCCGTGGTGATAGACGATGTGACGAACGCCTTCCGCGAGCGCACCGACGCCGCCTCCATGGGCGTGGTCGATCTGGTCACCGGCCTGGTCGACGATCTGCTCAGCAGCCTCGGACTCGGATTCCTGACCTTCTGGTCCTGATCACCGCGTCGGATCGTTTTCCGCCCGGCCGGAAGGCCGCGCTCACGTGCGGATCGCGTGCTTCTGAGGCACGATGAGAGCAGGAGACGGAAGGAGAGGCATGGGGGCACCGGCCGAAGAACAGCTCGGCTCCTATCGCTTGCTCTCGCTCATCGGCGCCGGGGGGTTCGGTGCGGTGCATCTGGCGCTCGACGCCCAGGGACACACCGTGGCCGTGAAGATCCTTCACCCGCATGTGGCCGGCGACGCCGGGGTGCTCGCCCGGCTGGCCCGCGAGGTCGAGACCATGCGCAGGGTCCGAGGTCCGCATGTCGCCGAGGTGCTCGACGCGTCGCTCACCGGCGATCGTCCCCACCTGGTGACCCGATACATCCAGGGCCGGCCGCTGAGCACGCTGGTCGCCGCCGACGGTCCGGTCGAGGGCGACGCGTTGCTGCGGCTCGCCAGAGGGCTGGCCGCCGCGCTGGCCGCGGTCCACGGCGCGGGTGTGATCCATCGTGATCTGAAGCCGGCCAACGTGATCGTGGCCGACGGCGAGCCCGTGGTGATCGACTTCGGCATCGCCTTCGCGCTCGACTCCGCCGCCGTCACGGTCTCGGGGGCGGTGCTCGGCACGCCCGGCTATCTCGCGCCCGAGGTGATCGAGGGTGTGGCGACGGCCAAGTCGAAGGCCGAGGCCGACGTCTTCTCCTTCGCCGCCACGCTGGCCTACGCCGCCACCGGCCGCCAGCCGTACGGGGTGGGACCGCCGACGGCGGTCGCCTACCGGGTGGTGCACCAGGAGCCCGACCTCGACGGGGTGCCCGACTGGCTGGCGCCGTTGCTGCGCGAGTGCCTGGCGCGCGATCCCGCGGTGCGGCCGACCGCCGTGCAGCTCTGTGCCCGTCTCGGGGTCGCGAGCACGGCCGTGCCGGTGCCGGACGCGACGGTCGTGGGCGAGATCCCGGTGGTGCGCGACGACGACGGGGTGCACGCGCTGCTGACCCGCGAGGTGGGCCGGGCGACGCGTCCCGCCGGGCGGCTGTCGCCCGACGAGGCGCGGGCCCGGCACACGGCGAAGATCCGCACCCGGTGGGTCATCGGTTCGGGGCTGGTGGCGGCGCTGGCCGCGGCGGCGGCGCAGCAGCCGTTGCCCGAGGTGTCGTTGCTGGTGCTGGCGATCTACACGTGCGGGGTGCTCGTCGACGCGGGCATCGGGCTCTTCTCACGGGCGGGGACCCAGCGGACGCGGGTGCTGGTCGACGTGGGCAGCGGCGTGGGTACGGCGGCGCTGTGGTTCCTGCTGAGCGCCGCGTTCAGCACGCTGACCCTGGTGCTCGCGCTGTCCACCGTGTTGTTCGTGCTCGTGGTGCTGGTCGTGGCGGGCTGAGGAGGGCCGCCCGCCCTCTCCGGAATATAGTTCGGTATTGTTGGCGGCGTGGGACTGATCAGGAGGTTTGCGCGCAAGCTACCGGTGGGTAACATTGCGGCGGGGGACCAGGGTGACACCATCCACCCGGGCCACCCACTGTCGACGCCCAGCCGGGCACCTGGCAGTCTTTACACCACGTGTACGTGCCCCACGTGCACGTGCCTAGCATCCGGCGCCGGCCGCAGGAAAGCGGTGGCGCGCGTGAACCACGGGAGGTCGGCCACCGGCCATGAACATCGTCGTCTGCGTGAAGCAGGTCCCCGACACGGCGACCGAGCGCAAGCTGAGGTCCGATGACAAGACGCTCGACCGCGATGCCGCAGACGGCGTCGTCAACGAGCTCGACGAGTACGCGGTCGAGGAGGCGCTGCGGCTCAAGGAGGCTCATGGGGGTGAGGTGACCGTCCTCACCATGGGTCCTGGCAGAGCCACCGAGACCATCCGCAAGGCGCTCGCGATGGGGGCCGACAAGGCCGTCCACCTGAGCGACGACGCGCTGCACGGCTCGGATGCGCTCGCGACCTCCTACGCCATGGCGCAGACGCTGAAGAAGATCGGGTTCGACCTGGTCATCCTCGGCTCGGAGTCCACCGACGCCCGCACGGGCGTGCTCGCCGCGATGCTGGCGGAGCGCCTGGGCACCCCGCAGCTCACGCTGGCCAACAAGGTCGACGTGGACGGCACGGCCATCGCGATCCAGCGGGTCACCGACTACGGCTTCGACAAGGTGGAGGCCACGCTGCCCGCCGTCGTCTCGGTGGTCGAGAAGATCAACGACCCGCGTTACCCGTCCTTCAAGGGCATCATGGCGGCCAAGAAGAAGAAGGTGGAGACGCTCGGCATCGCCGACGCCGAGATCGCCGCCGAGCTGGTCGGGCTGGCCGGCGCCTGGAGCGAGGTGGCCGAGTTCGCCGCCGCCCCGCCGCGCGCCGCGGGCACGATCGTCAAGGACGAGGGCGACGGCGGCACGAAGACCGCCGACTTCCTCGCGTCGAAGAAGTTCATCTAAGAACGGGGGTTTTGCTGATATGTCGGAAATACTCGTTCTTGTCGAGCATGTCGACGGCGAGGTCAAGAAGGTCACCCTTGAGCTGCTGACCCTGGCCCGCTCGCTGGGCACCCCGGCCGCGGTCTGGGCGGGTCCCGGTTACTCCGGCGACGCCAAGGCCAGGCTGGCCGAGTACGGCGCGGAGAAGATCTACCTGGCTTCCGGCGACGACCTGGTCGGCTACGTGGTCGCCCCGAAGGCCGAACTGCTGGCCACGCTGGTGGCGGAGAAGTCCCCCGCCGCCGTGCTCGTCGCCGCCACGGCCGAGGGCAAGGAGATCGCGGGCCGCCTGGCCATCAAGACCGACTCCGGTGTGATCACCGACGCGGTGGGCCTCGCCGACGGCTTCGTCGCCGACCAGTCCATCTTCGGCGGTGGCGTCAACGTCAGGTCCCGCGTCACCAAGGGCACCCCGATCGTGGCGGTCCGCCCCAACTCCACCGCCCCCGAGGCCTCCTCGGCGGCGGCCACCGAGGAGGAGGTCGGCTTCACGGTGTCCGACGCCGCCAAGGGCGCGAAGATCGTGGAGCGGGTCAAGCAGGAGAAGGGCGCGCGCCCCGAGCTCACCGAGGCCGCGATCGTGGTCTCCGGTGGCCGCGGGGTCGGCTCGGCGGACAACTTCGCGATCATCGAGAAGCTCGCCGACTCCCTCGGCGCGGCCGTCGGCGCCTCACGCGCCGCCACCGACGCCGGGTGGTACCCCCATCAGTTCCAGGTCGGCCAGACGGGCAAGACCGTCTCGCCGCAGCTCTACATCGCGGCGGGCATCTCCGGTGCCATCCAGCACCGCGCGGGGATGCAGACCGCCAAGACGATCGTCGCGATCAACAAGGACTCCGAGGCGCCCATCTTCGAGCTCGCCGACTTCGGCGTGGTGGGAGACCTGTTCCAGGTCGTCCCGCAGCTCGCGGACGAGGTCGAGAAGCGCAAGTAGGCCGGGCGGATGAGGTGGGGCCGGCGAGGATGCCTCGCCGGTCGACCACCGAGCCGGTCTGCGGAGGTCGGGCCGGCGGGCGTGCACAGGTGCCCTGCCGGTCGACCTCCGGACGATTCACCGGTCGCCGCCTTCGACGCGGCCGGTGACGTCTGCCCCCAGTCCTGCGGTCGCGCCGACCGCAGGCTTCGGCGCTGGGCCTTCTCCTGTGCGCCCCTCGTTCCGTGGAGCAAGGGACGCCGTACGGATTCGGTGCTGCTCGCCGTACGTTTCCGGTCGTCAGGCGGCCATCAGTTCCTTCTCCTCGGGGTGGGACGGGGTGGCGGCCGCCGTACGGGTGCGGGGGAGGAAGCGGGTGGCCAGGGTGATCAGGACGCCGAGTACGACGGCGGTGAACATGGCCGTGCGCAGCGAGGCGTGTTCGGACAGGTAGCCGATCACGACCGGGCCGAGCAGCAGCCCCGCGTAGCCCATCGCGCCCGTCTGGGCGATCGCCGGGCCCGGGGAGTCCGTCGCGGTGCCGGCCAGGGACATGGCCATCGGGGAGATCGTCGCGACCGCGATCCCGACGAAGAGCATGCCCGAGATGGCCACCTGCGGCGCGGAGGCCGTGATCACGATGGCGAACGTCGCCGCCGTGCCCAGCCCGGAGACCGCCATCAGGCCAGCCGCGCCGAACCGGGCCCGCAGCCGGTCACCGGCGAGCCGGCCCAGCAGCATGCCCGCCTCGAAGATCGGGTAACCGAGCGCGGCCAGCGCCTCGGGCGCACCCAGGACGTCACGCAGGAACAGGCCGTTCCAGTCGGCGACCGTGCCCTCCACCATGAACGCGCAGAACGCGATCACGCCGAGCAGGTACACCACCGGCGGCATCCGGCGACGGGCACGGGTCCCGTCCGCCGCGAGCACGACCGGAGGCTCGGGCAGATAGGTCCGCCCGACGAGGACCAGCAGCGGCAGCGCCACCACCGCGACCACCGACAGATGCACGCCGTACGGCAGGCCGAGGGCGATGGCGAGCGTGCCGAGGAGACCCGCGGAGATCGCGCCGACGCACCAGCCGGCGTGCATGCCGTTCATCAGCGGCCTGCGGGCGGCCCGCTCGACCGCCGACCCCTGGGCGTTCATCGCGATGTCCACCGTGCCGAAGGCCATGCCGAACAGCGCGGCGGTGAGCAGCGCCGTCGGGAAGCTCGGCGCGACCGCGAGCAGGATCAGCGAGACGGCGCACAGCGGCCCGCCTATTCGCAGGACGGCACGGCTGCCCGCGCGGGCCATCACACCGCGCATCGACTGCATGGTCACCAGTGCGCCCACGCCCCAGGCGAGCAGCAGCGTGCCGACCGACGCCTCCGTCAGGCCCAGCCTGTCGGAGAGCGCGGGGATCCGTACGGTGAAGGTGCCGCACAGCAGGCCGGCCAGGACAAAAGTGAGGATCGCCCCCGCATGGGCGGTCCTCAGGGCGCGCGTCATCGCTCTTTCCTTCCAAGAAGTTTCGAGAGTGTGGGCGTTGGGAAAACAGCATCAGGTTGCCCCGACCGGCGTAGGCCGGAAGGGGCGACCACCAGAGGGGTGTCAGGCGAGCAGCGTGAGCAGCCGTCGCTCCAGCTCGCCGAGGTGCTCGGCCGAGTGGAGGTCGGGGGCGTGCGAGCCGACATCCCAGATGCCCTCGCAGGCCAGGCGCACGATCTGCGCCGCCATCGGATCGGGCTCGTCGTCGAGCCCTTCGGTGTGCCAGCGGGTCATCGCCTCGCGCAACGGCTCCAGCAGCGAGGGGTCGCCGGCCGCGCCGGTCACCACCGCCCACCGTCTCAGCCGCCCGCTCCGCACTGCCGCGAAGGTGGCACAGATGTAGCGCCGGGTGTAGGACTCCTGCTTCTGCTCGGCCATCAGCTCGTCGAAGTCGGCGATCAGCCGCTCGACCATGGCGCGGATCAGGGCGTCCTTGTTGCTGAAGTGATAGAGAAGACCACCCTTGCTGACTCCCGCCTCATCGGCGACGGCCGCGAGTGTGAGCGCGTGCCCGCCCTGATCGGCGAGCAGTCGCTCAGCCGCGTCCAGGAGCTCATCTCTTCTCACCAGGGCACTATACCGTCCGGACGGTACAGTAGCAAGCCTGGCGGTTGGCGTTCTCGCAAGCGCGGCTACGCTTGGAAAATCGTGTACTGGAAGGAGGGGAGTGCGGCCTTGGAGCCCGCTTATCTCGACCATGCGGCGACCACGCCAATGCTTCCCGAAGCCATCGAGGCGATGACCGCTCAGCTCGGCAGAGTCGGCAACGCCTCCTCGCTGCACGCCGCCGGCCGGCGAACCCGCAGGGTGGTCGAGGAGGCACGCGAGGCGCTCGCCGACGCCCTCGGAGCCAGGCCCAGCGAGGTCGTGTTCACCTCGGGCGGCACCGAGGCCGACAACCTCGCCATCAAGGGTCTGTACTGGGCGCGGCGCGCCACCGGTGCCACCCGCGTGCTGGTCAGCGCGGTCGAGCACCACGCCGCGCTCGACCCCGCCCACTGGCTCGGCGACCGGCAGGGCGCGAGCGTCGAACTGCTCGACGTCGACGAGTTCGGCAGGGTGCACCCCGACACGCTCAGGGCCGCCATCGAGCGCGACCCGGGCAACGTCGCGCTGGCCAGCGTGATGTGGGCGAACAACGAGGTGGGCACGGTCCAGCCGGTCCACGCGCTGGCCGCCGTCGCCCACGAGCACGGCGTCCCCTTCCACACCGACGCCGTCCAGGCGGTCGGCCAGCTCCCCGTCTCCTTCTCCGCCGCCGGGGTCGACGCGCTCACCCTGTCAGGTCACAAGGTCGGCGGCCCGATGGGCGTCGGAGCCCTGCTGCTCGCCCGGGGCGTCGACCCCGTGCCCGTGCTGCACGGCGGCGGCCAGGAGCGCGACGTGCGCTCGGGCACCCTCGACGCCCCCGCGGTCGCCGGCATGGCCGCCGCGGTCCGCGCCGCCGTCATCGGCCGGGAGGAGCACGCCAAGCGGCTCGCCGCCCTGCGCGACGACCTGATCCGCCGGGTCCGCGCGGCCGTCCCCGACGTGGTCCTCAACGGCGACCCCGTCGACCGGCTCCCCGGCAACGCCCATTTCTGCTTCCCCGGATGCGAGGGAGACGCCCTGCTGATGCTGCTCGACGCCAAGGGCGTGGAATGCTCCACCGGCTCCGCCTGCTCGGCGGGCGTCGCCCAGCCCTCGCACGTGCTCCTCGCCATGGGTGCCGACGCCGCCACCGCCCGCGGCTCCCTGCGCTTCACCCTCGGCCACACCTCCACCCAGTCCGACGTCGACCGCCTCGTCGAAGTGATCGCCCCCGTCGTCGAGCGCGCCCGTCGCGCCGGCCTCAGCTGACGAACCACCCTGATCAGCCGAGACGCTCGCTTCGGCCGCCGGGTGATCGATCCCTGTGGTGGGGCGCGTCCGTGTCGGCCTGCGGGTACGGCGCTGCCTGCGGGTACGGCGCCGCCCGTCTGGGATGGCGTCTGGGCGGACCACGGTCGAGGAACGCCGTTCGGCGGTGCGAGGCCGGCGTCGAACCTGTCACGACGGTGCCAGCCGAGGAATGGCCACGGTGTCAACTGAGGGACCAAGACGGTGTCAGCCGAGGAACGGCCACGGTGTCAGCTGACGGGACCACGACAGTGTCAGCTGACAGGTCGGACCTCGACGGAACGCGCTCACGTGATCATCGCCATCAGCTGAGGAACGGCGAGACGGCGCTCCAGGTGGGGTCGGCGGCGATCTCGACCTCCGGGTCGCCCTCCTTCCAGCTCGCGGCCAGCTTCTTCGCCTGGGTGGCCGTCTCGCTCGTGGGATCGGCGTAGAGGTGCATCACACGGAGGCTCTCGGCGCTGAGGTGCGCGGCGAGCACGGCGCTGCCCTCCAGCAGGCGGAGCCGGCTCGCGAGCCGTTCCTCGAAGCCGCGCAGCGCCTTCAGGGACGCTTCCGCGGGCAACCCCTCGGCGTCGGCGTGCGCGTACGGCAAGGCGATCGCGATGTGCTGATCGAACAAGGGATGGTCGACGGGGCGCAGCGGGTAGCGCACCGTGGCGATCAGCCTGGAACCGCCCGCGGTCTGGCCCTCCATGAGAGCCCACTGCTCGCCCTCGAAACCGGAGGCCAGGTCGGCCACCACACTGGGCAGGAAGGCCGCCGCCACCGCGTCGATCGGCGGGAACGCCGCCGCCGCGATCTCGCCGACCCAGCGGGCCACCTCGTCCTCACCGAGCACCCGGTCGAGGGCCAGCAGGGTGGCCTCCACCCGGGCGTCCTCGTCGAGCAGCGTGTAGATCGGGTGGTAGGCGGTGACGTCGACGCGCGGCTTGCCCCTGGGCACCCGCAGCCCGAGCACCAGGTGCTCGACGTCGACGTCGTAGCCGTCGAAGTCGAAGGTCAGCTCCCCGGCGCGCGGGTCGGCCTGCCGGGACGGGTGGAACTCCCAGGCGGCGTCGGCCGGCGGTGCGGCCCTGGCCCATCTGTGCGCCAGCGCACGCAGTTCGGGGTCGCCCGCGGCGGTCACCACGAGGGCCCGCCGGGCGGTGCGCCCGGGGCCCACCTCGCAGACCAGCGCCGGGTTGATCGACTCCACGGCGGGCCTGATCCGGCCGGCCGGATCGGCTGCCTCCCCGGCTTCCCCGAGCGCGTCAAGCTCGGGTCTGGCCTCCTTCCACCACGCCCAGAACTCCTCGATCCCGGCCGCTTGGGGATCCGCGTCTTCGCTCTTGCGGCCGAACAGTCGCATGGACCGGCATTCTCCCAGCCCCGGCACCCGCACGCCAACGCGGAACGGCACGCGTCGTGCGTCGTGTCCTCTCACCGCCGTCCTCTCACCCCCCTCTCACCGACGGCTTCGCGACGGGAGGAAGCCGGCCGTAGCGCGTGATCGGCCCTCGTGGTGGCGTACCGAGGCGGGGTCGACTGGGCGCGGTCCTTTGCGTGTCTTGTCCGGATCTGCGTACTGGTGCGGGGGTTCTCGGATCCGTGTACGGGTGCGCGGCGGCCGGGTGAGGCTGCGAGTGTCCCGGAGGCGGGTAGGCTCGAAGCGTTATGGGTCTTCGAGTGCTTGCCGCCATGTCGGGCGGCGTCGACTCCGCCGTGGCCGCCGCGCGCATCGCCGAGGCGGGGCACGACGTGACGGGCGTGCACCTCGCCCTGTCCGCGAATCCGCAGTCCTACCGGACCGGCGCGCGAGGGTGCTGCACGGTCGAGGACTCGCGGGACGCCCGGCGAGCGGCCGATGTGATCGGCATCCCCTTCTACATCTGGGACATGGCCGAGCGGTTCCACCGCGAAGTGGTCGAAGACTTCGTGAACGAGTACGCGGCGGGCCGTACGCCCAATCCGTGCCTGCGCTGCAACGAGAAGATCAAGTTCGAGGCGGTGCTCGACCGGGCGCTGGCGCTGGGGTTCGACGCGGTCGCGACGGGGCACCACGCGCGCCTCGACGACGGCGTGCTGCGCCGCAGCGTCGACGAGGGCAAGGACCAGTCGTACGTGCTGGGCGTGCTCACCCGCGAGCAGCTCTCGCACGCGATCTTCCCGCTCGGCGGGTCCACCAAGGCCGAGGTCAGGGCCGAGGCCGCCGAGCGTGGGCTGGCCGTGGCCGACAAGCCCGACAGCCACGACATCTGCTTCATCGCCGACGGCGACACCCGGGGCTTCCTGGCCGAGCGGCTCGGCGCGGCCGAGGGACCGATCATCGACGCGTTGTCCGGCGAGGTCGTCGGCAACCACCAGGGCACCTTCGGGTTCACCGTCGGGCAGCGCAAGGGCCTGCACATCGACCGCCCGGCCGCCGACGGCCGCCCCCGATACGTGCTGTCGATCGAGCCGGTGTCCAACACGGTGACCGTCGGCCCGCGTTCGGCCCTGGAGGTCACCTCCGTCACGTGCGAGCGCCCGGTCTGGAACGGCCCGGTCGCCGAGCTGCGCGAACAGCGGTCCTGCATGGTGCAGCTCCGCGCGCACGGCGAGGTGTACGGCTGCCGCGCCCAGCTCTCCGGCGAGACCCTGCACATCGAGCTCGACTCGCCCGCCACAGGCGTGGCCGGCGGTCAGGCGGCCGTCCTCTACGACGGTGACACGGTGATCGGCTCGGCCACGATCGCCTCAGCCGCCTGAGCCGGCTCGACCATTCACCACGGGGACCGGCGCTCAAGGACGGTGAGCGGCTCGGCTGTTCGTCATCGGGGTGGCCGGTGGTCAGGCGGCGGTGGTTAAAGACCGAGTTCGGCTCGGCCTTCCCGTCACTGGGATGACCGCTGGTCAGGCGGTCCTCAAGGATGGTGAGCGGTTCGGTTGCCGACGGCTCGGCCGTCCGTTACCGGGGTGGCCGGTGGTCAAGGATGGTGAGCGGTTCAGCTGGATCGTCTGGGATGGCTGGGCCTTTGCGATGGCGGTGTGGCGATCGTCCAGGTGGTCGTCAGACCGTGACCGATTCGCCCACGGCGAGGCGGCGCATCTCGGCCTTCTGTTTGCCGGCCTCCATGTCGAGCCAGTTGTCGACCAGCTTCAGACCGAGTTCGCTGTAGAGGGCGTCGTGGGTCGAGTAGGCGCGGGCGGGTCGTACGTCGCGGAGGTAGCCGATCACCTCGGAGACCTTCAGCCAGGGCGCGCCCGTGGGCACGAGCAGGGTGCCGATCTCGGTGCCCGGCGGGGTGAAGGCGTCGCCGGGGTAGAAGACATCCTCTTCCACCAGGAAGCCGACGTTCTGCACGACGGGCACGTCGGGCAGGTTGTGCGCGTGCCACTCGCCGACCACGTCCACCCGGAAACCGGCGGTCTCGAAGCCGTCGCCGTGCCGTACCGTCTGGACCTTGGCCGTGACGTCGCCGAGCTGGGCGGCGACCGCCTGGCAGGTCCAGATCTCGACGTCGGCGGGGAGCCGGGCGAGCCGGCCGGGCTCCAGATGGTCGAAGTGCTCGTGCGTGATGAGCACGGCGTCCGCCCCGTCGAGGGCCGACTCCTCGCTGAACGCGCCGGGGTCGATGACGAGCACCCTGCCGTTCTGCTCCAGTCGCACACAGGCGTGTCCGAATTTGGTGAGCTCCATGGGTCATACGCTAGCCGGGTGAGCGAGTATCCCTGGAGTGACGCGGCGGCGACCGGTATCGGGTCGCACCCTGGCGAGGACCACCACGAGGCCCTGCGGGTCGTGTTCGGCGAGTTGCCCGCCCTGCCGTACCTTCCGGAGTTGCCCGGGCGTGGCGTCGGCGCCGACACGGTCGGGCGGAGCGCCTCGCTGCTGGTGGAGTTGCCCGTCGAGGTGCAGCCGTCCGGGTGGCGGTTCGCCGACCGGCCGGGCCGCGACGCGCGCCGGGGGCGTGACCATCTGATCAGGGACCTCGACGGGCTGGAGGAGTCGGCGCAGGGGTACGCGGGGCCGCTGAAGATCCAGGTCTGCGGGCCGTGGACGCTGGCGGGGTCGATCGAGCTGCGCTACGGCGACAAGGCGCTCGCCGACGAGGGCGCGGTGCGTGACCTGGTGGCGTCGCTGGCCGAGGGCATCGCCGAGCACGTCGCCGACGTACGGCGGCGCGTGCCCGGTGCGAGCGCCATCGTGCTGCAGATCGACGAGCCGGGCCTGCCGGGAGTACTCGCGGGTTCTGTGCCCACCGCCTCGGGGTTCGGCCGCCTGCCCGCCGTCGAGCCGCACGTCGTGGTGGAGCGGCTGAGCACAGTGCTGAGCGCGGCGGACGTGTTCCCGATCGTGCACTGCTGCGCGCCGGGCGTGCCGTACGGCGTGCTGCGCCAGGCGGGGGCGAGAGGTGTGTCGCTGGACGCGAGCCTGCTGCGGCGGCGGGACGAGGACGCCATCGGTGAGACGGTGGAGGCCGGGATCGCGCTGTTCCTGGGTGTGGTGCCCGGTGTGGACACCCGGCTGCCCGACGTCGGGGTGGTCGCCAAGCCGGCGCTGGAGTTGTGGCGCAGGCTCGGGTTCCCGCCCGCGACGCTGGCCGGGCAGGTCGTGCTGACCCCGGCGTGCGGGCTGGCCGGCGCCTCGCCCCGCTACGTCAGGGACGCCCTTGCCAGGTGCCGCGAGTCGGCCGTCGTGCTGCGGGACGATCCGGAGGAGCGGTAGTCGTCGCGTCGTGCCGATCCCCGGAGCGCGGGGGCGGCGGGGTAAGGGAACCGTCAAGAAACGCTCGGGTGAGCCGTGCCCGTTCTCGGGGTGAACCGGGGAGTTCGTCCTGCGGATCGGGACCGCGCTCGGCCCGCGAGCCGTCGTCCCCGGTGCCGGAGAGGTGCTCCCCGACCGTGAACAGGGGTTCCCAAGGCGGCCGAATGTCGGTGGTCGGCGATAGCGTTCTCCCTGGGTGAGTAGAGGGGAGTGGGTCGATGAGCGCCGAGGTCGAAGGTGTTCCGGTGGCGGCTCTGGAGCGGCACGCGACGCTGACCGAGCTGATCGACGAGGCCAACTGGCGTTACTACGTGCACGACGCGCCGACGGTCACCGACGCCGAGTACGACGGGTGGATGCGGGAGATCCACGACCTGGAGGAGGCGCACCCGAGTCTGCGTACGCCCGAGTCGCCGACGCAGCGGGTCGGCGCGCCCGTCTCGACCGAGTTCACCCCCGTCGACCACCTGCAGCGGATGGAGAGCCTCGACAACGCCTTCAAGCAGGAGCAGCTGGCCGCCTGGCTGGCACGGGCGGAGAAGCTGGCCGAGGGCGACGCGGGGCCCTACCTCTGCGAGCTGAAGATCGACGGCCTGGCGATCGCCCTCGTCTACGAGAAGGGCCGCCTGGTCAGGGCGGCCACCCGGGGCGACGGCGCCACGGGTGAGGACGTCACGCCCAACGTCCGCACGATCGACGGCGTGCCCCACCGGCTGAGCGGGCCCGACGTGCCCGACCTCATCGAGGTGCGGGGAGAGGTCTTCCTCACGATCGAGGGCTTCAAGCGGCTCAACGAGCAGCTCGTCGAGGCAGGGAAGGCGCCCTTCGCCAATCCGCGCAACTCCGGGGCGGGCTCGCTGCGGCAGAAGGACCCGAGGGTGACCGCCCAGCGGGATATGCGGATGATCACTCACGGGGTCGGGGTCTGGCAGGGCGGTGGCGGCGCGCCGCAGACCCAGTCGGCGGTCTACGGGCGGCTGCGGGAGTTGGGCCTGCCGGTCAGCGAGCTCTACCGGGTGGTGGACGATCTCGCCGGCGTCGCAGACTACATCGAGTACTACCGGGAGCACCGCCACGACCCGGCCTACGAGATCGACGGTGTGGTGGTCAAGACCGACCGCATCGCCGTACAACGCGAGCTGGGGTCCACCAGCAGGGCGCCCCGCTGGGCGATCGCCTACAAATACCCGCCGGAGGAGGTCAACACCAAGCTGCTCGACATCCAGGTGGGGGTGGGCCGCACCGGCAGGGTCACGCCGTACGCGGTGATGAAGCCCGTGATCGTCGCCGGCTCCACGGTCGAGCGGGCCACCCTGCACAACGCCACGGAGGTCGCCCGCAAGGGCGTGCTGATCGGTGACACGGTCGTGCTGCGCAAGGCGGGCGACGTGATCCCCGAGATCGTCGGGCCGGTGGCCGAGCTGCGCGACGGGTCCGAGCGGGCGTTCGAGATGCCGACGCACTGTCCGGGGTGCGGCACCGAGTTGCGGCACATGAAGGAGGCGGATGTCGACATCCGCTGTCCCAACGCCAAGTCGTGTCCCGCGCAGCTCCGTGAGCGGTTGTTCTTCGCGGCCAGCAGGAAGGCGTTCGACATCGGCGCCTTCGGCGAGGTGGCGGCGACCGCGCTCACCCAGCCGCTGCCGCCGGAGCAGCCGCCGATCCGCACCGAGGCCGACCTGTTCGACCTGACGATGGAGCAGTTGCTGCCGATCAGGACCGTGGTCCGCGATCTCGACACCGGCCTGCCCAAGACCGATCCGGAGACCGGGGAGCAGACTGTCGTCACCCTGTTCGCCAATCTCAAGGGCGAGCCGAAGAAGACGGCGGAGACCCTCCTGGCGGAGCTGGAGATGGCGAAGCAGCGTCCGTTGTGGCGGGTGATCGTGGCGCTGTCGATCAGGCATGTCGGGCCGAAGGCGGCGCAGGAGCTCGCCGCCGAGTTCCGCGACCTCGGCCGGATCCTGGAGGCGACCGAGGAGGAGATCGCCGAGGTCGAGGGGGTCGGCCCGACGATCGCCGCCTCCATCAAGGAGTGGTACGCGGTCGACTGGCACCGGGAGATCGTCGATCGCTGGCGGCGGGCGGGCGTGCGGATGACGGAGGAGCCGCCCGCGGGCCAGGGGCCGCAGACCCTCAAGGGCCTCACCTTCGTCGTCACCGGCACGCTGGAGGGATTCACCCGCGACTCGGCCGGCGAGGAGATCACCAGCCGTGGCGGCAAGGTCGCCGGGTCGGTCTCGAAGAAGACCAGTTTCGTGGTGGCGGGGGAGAACGCCGGGTCGAAGTACGACAAGGCAGCCCAGCTCGGCGTGCCGATCCTCGATGGGGACGGCTTCCGGGTGCTGCTCGACGAAGGTCCCGAGGCGGCTGCCGAGCTGGCCGTCAAAGTCTGATATTTCCGGTAGACACCCTGCGTGATCTGATGCCCCCGATTGCCGGGGCGCGAGCACGGTGTGTGACCATTGTCAACTCAACAGTGATGATCGCGGCAAATCGCCAGTGACGCAACGTACCCAAACGGTTTCGCGAAGTGGCACAAAGGTCGTACTCTCCCATAGTGACCTCCTGGGGGTTTCGTTACTCATGACCGACCCGACCGATACACGCGATACCGGACCTCGCATCGGCTCACCCCTGTGGGCCTATCTAGCGGGCGTCACCACGATCGGCTTCACCGTGCTGATCGTGGCCTTGCTGGTCCTCAGCGCAGACGAGCTGACGGGCCTCGCCGCGATGCCGCTGTTCTGGGTGATCGGTGTGCTGGTCGTGCTGGGTGAGCTGCGCCCGGTCGTCGTCTCCTCCTCCGCCGTGGTCGGCGGCACCTATCCCTCGGCCATGTTCGCCTTCGCGGCGCTGCTCCACTACGGGCTCTCCGTCGCGGTGCTGCTGCAGGCCGTGGCCGTGGTGGTGAACGGCGTGGTGACCAGGAAGGCGTGGCACCGGGTGATGTTCAACATCGCCCAGGTCACCCTGGCCGGTACGGCGAGCACGGTGGTGCTCGGACTGTTCGACATCCGGCCGGGTCCCGTCACGCCCTGGGTGCCCACGGGCGGCGACCTCCTGGCGATCTGCCTCGCCGGCGGCGCCTACTTCGTGGCGCGCGCGATGCTGGTGTGCGCGGCGGTGGCGCTGCACGAGCGCCGCTCCATGTTCCGGGTGATCAGGACCACGATCGCCCACCAGAGTTTCGTCTACGCGGGGCTGCTCGGCCTCGCCCCGCTGGTCGTCGTCGTCATGGCGCACACCCCCGCCCTGGTGCCCCTCTTCGTGGCGCCGCTGGTGGCCGTCTACTTCACCGCCACCCTGTCCATGCGCCGCGACCACCAGGCCATGCACGACGGCCTCACCGGGCTGCCGAATCGCAAGCTGCTGGTGCTGCGCACCGAGGAGGCGCTCGAGGAGTCGCGCGGCGCGGAGCGGGTGGGGCTGTTCCTGCTCGACCTCGACCGGTTCAAGGAGGTCAACGACACCCTCGGCCACGCGGTGGGCGACCGGCTGCTGCAGATCGTCGCGCACCGCCTCACCCACAGCGTGCGTCCGGGCGACGTCGTCGCCCGGCTGGGCGGCGACGAGTTCGCCGTGCTGCTGCCCTCGATCAGGGACGCGGTCGCCGCGCGCGAGGTGGCCGCCAGACTCCGGGTGGCGCTCACCGAGCCGGTGCGCCTGGAGGGGATGACCTTCGACCTCGACGCCTCCGTGGGCATCGCGTTGCATCCCGACCACGCCCCCGACTTCGAGCTGTTGCTCCAGCGCGCCGACGTGGCGATGTACCTCGCGAAGGAAGGCCGCACCGGCGTGGAGCTCTACGTCGCCGGCAAGGACCGCAACTCGCCCGAGCGGCTGCATCTCCTCGGTGACCTGCGGCGTGGCCTCGACGCGGGTGAGCTCACCCTGCACTACCAGCCCAAGGTCGGTCTGGGCACCGGGCGAGTGGTCGGGCTGGAGGCGCTGCTGCGCTGGCGGCACCCGGTCCGCGGGATGATTCCCCCTGACGACTTCATCCCCCTCGCCGAGCAGTCGTACCTGATGCGCCAGCTCACCCAGTACGTCATCGACGCCGCGCTCGAACAGGCCGCCCAGTGGTGGCACGCCGGCCTGCGCACCCCGGTCTCCGTCAACGTCTCGGCCCGCGACCTCCTCGACAACGCCCTCCCCGAACGCCTCGCCGCCGGGCTGACCCGTCACGACCTGCCCCCGACCGCCATCCAGCTGGAGGTCACCGAGCGCATCCTGATGACCGACCAGGCGTACACCGCGGACACCGTCAGGGCGCTCGCCGCGCTCGGCGTCCCCCTCGCCCTCGACGACTTCGGGACCGGCTACTCCTCCCTGGTCAGGCTCCAGCGTCTGGCGGTCTCCGAAGTCAAGATCGACGCCTCGTTCGTGCGTCGGCTGGGCGAGTCCGGCGACGCCGACCGCATCGTGCGCTCCATCGTCGACCTGGTCCGCTCGCTCGGCCTGCGCTCGGTCGCCGAGGGAGTGGAGACCGACGAGGTGGCCAGGTCGCTGTCCGCGATGGGCTGCGACGTCGGCCAGGGCTGGTGGTTCTGTGAGGCCATGCCGTCCGCCGACGCCACCCTCTGGCTGAACGCCCGCCGTTCCCTCCTCGCCCCGGCCCAGGGGCCGCTCGGCGTCTACACCGCGGCGGGCCCCAAAGCCGCCGGCCTGCCGGACGACCTGGCCATGGTCGACACCAGAATGTAGGAGCGCGCTGGCGGGGTGCGGGCTTCAGCCCGGTGCTCGCCGAACGGCCGGATGTCCGCACCTTCGGACTCCGGGACCGGTACGGCGAGGCCGGATGGCGACCCGTCGGGTGGACGCGCGCGCCGAATGGCGGCTCCGGCGTCGATGTCCGCGCCGGCGGGTGCGAGGTGACGCTGTGCGGTCGGCGTGCTTATGCGTTCGGCTGGGCTGGGGGGAGCGCCCTAGGATGGCAGTGTCCAATCGCCATTGATGAAACGGGTTAAACGACTCATGTCCGCCATAACCCGCGACGAGGTCGCACACCTGGCCAGGTTGTCCCGGCTGGCGCTGTCCGACGACGAACTCGATCACTACGCCACGCAGCTCGATGTGATCATCGGTTCTGTCGCCCGGGTGGCCGAGATCGCCGCTGAGGATGTCCCGCCGTCGTCGCACGCGTTGCCGCTCACCAACGTCTTCCGCCCTGATCAGGTACGGCCCGGCCTCACACCGCAACAGGCGCTCTCCGGCGCTCCGGCCGTGGAGGACGAACGCTTCCGCGTCCCGCGCATCCTCGGGGAGGAGGCATGAGCTTGATCCACAAGAGCGCCGCCGAACTGGGCTCGCTGATCGGCAGCGGAGAGGTCTCCGCGGTCGAGGTCGCCCAGGCCCATCTCGACCGCATCACCGAGGTCGACGGCAAGCTCCACGCGTTCCTGCACGTCGGCGCCGAGTCGGCGATCGAGCAGGCCCAGGCGATCGACGACCGGATCGCGGCGGGCGACGACCTCGGCCCGCTGGCCGGCGTCCCCATCGCGCACAAGGACGTTTTCACCACCATCGACATGCCGACCACGGCCGGCTCGAAGATCCTCCAGGGGTGGCGCCCGCCGTACGACGCGACGGTGACCCGCCGGCTGCGCGCGGCCGGGCTGGTGATCCTCGGCAAGACCAACCTCGACGAGTTCGCGATGGGCTCCTCCACGGAGAACTCGGCGTACGGCGTGACGCGCAACCCGTGGGATCTGAGCCGGGTCCCCGGCGGTTCCTCGGGCGGGTCCAGCGCCGCGGTCGCCGGATACGCCGCGCCGCTGTCCACCGGCACCGACACGGGCGGCTCCATCCGTCAGCCGGCTTCCGTCACCGGCATCGTCGGCATGAAGCCCACCTACGGCGGTTCGTCGCGGTACGGGCTGATCGCCTTCGCCTCCTCCCTCGACACGCCGGGCCCGTTCGCCCGCAACGTGCTCGACGCGGCGCTGCTGCACGAGGCGTTCTCCGGACACGACCCGATGGACTCCACCTCGATCGACGCTCCCGTTCCCGGAGTCGTCGAGGCGGCCAGGCAGGGTGACGTGGCGGGGCTGCGGATCGGCGTGGTCAAGGAGTTCGCGGGCGAGGGCTACCAGCCGGGAGTACTGGCCCGGTTCCAGGAGTCGGTCGAACTGCTCGAATCCCTCGGTGCCAAGATCGTAGAGGTCTCCTGCCCGTCGTTCACCACCGCCCTCCCGGCGTACTACCTGATCGCGCCCTCGGAGTGCTCCTCCAACCTGGCCCGCTTCGACGCGATGCGGTACGGCCTGCGCGTCGGCGACGACGGCACCCGCAGCGCCGAGGAGGTCATGGCGCTCACCCGGGCCGCCGGTTTCGGCCCCGAGGTCAAGCGGCGCATCATGCTCGGCACCTACGCCCTGTCGAGCGGCTACTACGACGCCTACTACGGCCAGGCCCAGAAGGTCCGCACCCTCATCGCGCGCGACTTCGAAGCCGCCTTCCACCAGGTGGACGTGCTGGTCAGCCCGACCACCCCGACCACCGCCTTCCCGATCGGCGAGCGCGCCGACGACCCGATCGCGATGTACCTCGCCGACCTGTGCACCATCCCGGCCAACCTCGCGGGCAACGCCGCCATCTCCGTCCCCTGCGGCCTCGCCGACGAGGACGGCCTCCCGGTCGGCCTGCAGATCATGGCCCCGGTCCTCGGCGACGACCGCTGCTACCGCGTCGGCGCCGCCGTCGAGCGGGCCCTGGAAGAGCGCTGGGGCGGCGGCCTGCTGTCCAAGGCGCCCACGTTGTAAACCGAGAGGAGGAAACGGCGGCATGATCACCCGAATCGAGATCGACGGCTTCAAGTCCTTCGCGGACTTCAGCATTGATCTGCCGCCGTTCCTCGCGGTCATCGGCACGAACGCCAGCGGCAAGTCCAATCTGTTCGATGCGTTGCGATTTCTCTCCGCGCACGTGCGTGGGGACGTGTACGACGCGGTCGATGCGGTACGCGGCGATGCTGTGGGTCTGTTCAGGCAGCTCGGAGATGGGTCCCGGACCGACAGGATGACTTTCGGCGTCGAGTTGATCGTGGACCCGGACCGGGCGTGGGGCAGATCGGTTCCACCGGATTGGCGGCAGGCGTTCGGCACCCGGTGGCGCTACGAACTGCAGGTGACCCTTGGCAAGAACGGGCTGAAGTCCGCGGAGTCCTTCGTTCCGATGCCGAGGTCGGAGGATCGGTGGACCGGGCTGGCCGAGGCCGATCCTGAATGGGCGGCGAAGTACGTCTCCTATATCGCCGAAGCAGGTCCACAATCCGAGCTTGTCGACGGGCTGCTGGGCGGCGAAGGCCGTCTGCGTCTCTCCCGAGCGCCTGAAGGTCCTCCCCGGCGGAGTTTTGAGACGGACGCCGAGTCCAGCGAGGACGGGCAACTGCACGACGCCGTGGTCGCCGCCGTCTATTCGTCCGTCGCCGACATCTCCGCGTTCCAGCTTGAAGATCTCGCTCTGCGTAAGTTGAGTTCCCTGCCTGCGCGTCCCGTTCTCCAGCCGAACGGAGCCGGGTTGCCCGCATATCTGGACAGCCTTCGTCAGATGAGCGCGACAGAGGAGGATCCAGCGGGGATCCTTGCGGAGATCAGGGCGGATCTGACCCGGATCGTTCGCGAGGTCATCTCGTTCGACGTCGTCGAGGACGAGGAGCGGCGGGATGTGCGCATCGTCTTCGAAGGGCGCTACACCCCCCGGTTCGGCGCGGAGGTGGCTTCTGATGGCACACTGCGGGTCCTGGCGCTCTTGAGCGTGCTGAACGATCCGGCGAAGTCGGGACTGCTCGCCATCGAGGAGCCCGAGAACGGCGTCTTTCCCGAGAGATTGCGGGAGCTGCTCACCACAATGCGCGGACTGGTGACCGATCCGGTCCGGGACGACCCGGGTTGGCCGCTGAAGCAGGTCCTGGTCACCAGCCACTCGCCTATCGTCCTCGATGCGGTTCCGCGTGCGAACATCGTTTACCTGGAGAACGTGACCCGAATCCAGCAGGAGGTCGTATCCCGCATCACTCAGGCGCGCCGCCTGGTGGAGGCGGGCCGGCCTAACCGCCTGCCAGAGGAGAAGATCTCCCGGGTGACGGAGAGCGAACTCGATCGCTTCCGCGCGGGCCGGGAGTTCACTGCCTCATGAGATGCCTGCAATCGGTCATCATCTGCGAGGGGCCCTCGGATGAATGGTTCCTCCCCGTGCTGCTACAGCGGGCGATGGACCTACTCTGCCTGGAGACCTTTCCCGGAGATGTCGACGTCAGAGATGTCCGGGTGCTGGCTGCCGACCACCAGCGGCCGGAGGCTCTCGCCGCTACGGCGACGCGTGAACATGGCGCGTTCGACGTGTTGTTCTACCACCATGACGGGTTTCCCAGCAGGACGGCCGCGGACAAGATCGAGGCTGTGCGTCAGGCGCTGAGCCTCGTGGGGGTCAGGGAGGCGTTTGTCCCTGTTGTTCCGGTGATGGAGACCGAAGCGTGGATCCTCGCCGACCCCGAAACCCTGGCGATGGTGCTCTCCGTTCCGGTCGAGAAGGTCAGGGCGTTACTCCCGGCGCAGCCGAAGCTGGTAGAGCGCAGGTCCGAACCCAAAGAACTGTTGCGGCTGGTGATGCGCACCCTCGTACGGCGTCACCGGCGTGCCAGGCCGGACGGTCACGATGTCGAACGTTATTTCAGCGAACTCGCGGAGAACGTCAACATAGGTCTGTTGCGGGAGGTGCCCGCGTTCGCTGAATGGTGGAGGGCGATGACGCAGGCCATGGAACGGCTCGGCTTCCGGCATGGGTGATCCCTTCGCCGTAGTGGGAGCTTGCTCTGCTGATACTTATAGACACATGAGAAGTGGTGAGATATCTGATGAGCACTGAGACGCTCATGCCGTATGACGAGGCGCTGGAGCGCTTTGAGCCGGTGCTGGGGCTGGAGACGCACGTCGAGCTGGGGACCGCGTCGAAGATGTTCTGCGGTTGCCCGACGGGGTTCGGGGCGGCGGCGAACACTCAGGTGTGCCCGGTCTGCCTGGCGTTGCCGGGGTCGTTGCCGGTGGCCAACGAGATGGCGATCGAGTCGACGATCCGGATCGGGCTGGCGCTCAACTGCTCGATCGCCTCGTGGTGCCGGTTCGCCCGGAAGAACTACTTCTATCCGGACATGCCGAAGAACTACCAGATCAGCCAGTATGACGAGCCGCTGTGCGTGGACGGCTACCTCGACATCGAGATCGAGGGGAAGACGGTCAGGATCGGCATCGAGCGGGTCCACCTGGAGGAGGACACCGGCAAGTCCACGCACGTGGGCGGCGCGACCGGGCGTATCCAGGGAGCCGACTACTCGATCGTCGACTACAACCGGGCGGGGATCCCGCTGGTGGAGATCGTCACCAGGCCGGTCGAGGGCACCGACAGGCTCGCGCCCGAGATCGCCAAGGCGTACGCCACGGAGCTGCGTGAGGTCATGCGCTCCCTGGGAGTCTCCGATGTGCGCATGGAGGAGGGCTCCATGCGGTGCGACGTGAACGTCTCGCTGATGCCGCGCGGCACGACCGAGTGGGGCACCCGTACCGAGACCAAGAACGTCAACTCGCTGCGTTCGATCGAGCGATCCGTGCGGCACGAGATCGAGCGGCAGGCCGCGATCCTCGCCGACGGCGGCCGGATCATCCAGGAGACCCGCCACTTCCACGAGGACACCGGGACCACCACCGCGGGACGGTCGAAGGAGGAGGCGCAGGACTACCGCTACTTCCCCGAGCCCGACCTCGTGCCGATCGCGCCGGACCCGGCGTGGGTGGCGAAGCTGAAGGCGGAGCTTCCCGAGCTGCCCGGCGCCAGGCGCAGCCGGCTGCAGCGCGAGTGGGGCGTGTCCGACCTCGACATGGCCGCGATGCACAACGCCGACGCGGTCGATCTCGTCGAGGCCACGGTGGCGGCCGGCGCGCCGCCCGCCGACGCGCGCAAGTGGTGGATGGGCGAGCTGGCCCGCCGCGCCAACGAGTCGGGTACGGCTCTCGCCGCGCTGCCGATCACGCCCGACCAGATCGCCAGGGTGTGCGCGATGGTCGCCGGCGGCGCGCTGAACGACAAGCTGGCCCGCCAGGTGCTGGAGGGCGTGCTCGAAGGCGAGGGCTCTCCCGACGAGGTCGTCTCGGCGCGCGGCCTGCAGATCGTGAACGACCAGGGTGAGCTGTCGGCGATCATCGAACAGGTGCTGGCCGACAACTCGGACGCCGCGGACAAGGTACGCGGTGGCAAGATCGCCGCTGTCGGCGCCCTCGTCGGCGGCGTCATGAAGGCCAGCCGCGGCAAGGCCGACGCCGGCCGCGCCCGCGAGCTCATCCTGCAGAAGCTGGGCGTCTCCGAGTAACCGAGAGGCCATCCCGGCTCTTACCGGCCGCGCCCGCGGGTGGCGTCTCCAAGTAACCGAGACGCCACCGGGCCCGTCCGCAGGTGGCGTCTCTGAGTAACCGAGAGGCCATCCCGGCTCTTACCGGCCGCGCCCGCGGGTGGCGTCTCCGAGCAACTGAGACGCCACCCGGCCCGTCCGCAGGTGGCGTCTCTGAGTAACCGAGGCGCCACCCCGGTTCGTACCGGTCGGCCGTGCCCGGTTGGCGTCTTCGAGTAACCAGAGACGCCGACCCCGGCCCATATCCGGTCGCGTCCGCGGGGTCGCCTGCCTCTCGGGCGCGGATCCGGCGAGCTCGGATCCGCGCCCGTCTGGTCACCTGGGCGGGCTCGGGCTCATCGGACGGCGTTCCCGGTACGGCGGCGCGTCGCGAGGCGGCGGAAGACGGGAGTGAGGAGGGCCAGGGCGGCGAGGGTGAGGAAGGCCACCGCGATCGGGCTCCGCACCAGGACCGTGACGTCTCCGGCGCCGATGGCCAGGGCGCGGCGGAGTTGGATCTCGGCCATCGGCCCGAGGATCATGCCGATGACGGCCGGGGCGACCGGCAGGCCGAAGCGGCGCATGGCGTAGCCGAGCAGGCCGAGCAGGTAGAGGATCACCAGGTCGACCCGCGAGCCGTTCAGCGCGTAGACGCCGAGTGCGGCGAACAGCACGATCCCTGCGTACAGGTAGGGGCGCGGGATGTGCAGCACCCTGGCCCAGGCGGGGGCGAGCGGGAGGTTGAGCACCAGCAGCATGGCGTTGCCGATGAACAGCGACGCGATCATTCCCCAGACCAGGGCGGGATTGTGGTCGAAGAGCTGCGGGCCGGGCTGCAGGCCGTACTGCTGGAAGGCGGCGAGCATGATCGCGGCGGTGGCCGAGGTGGGCAGGCCGAGGGTGAGCAGGGGAACGAGGGTGCCCGCCGCCGAGGCGTTGTTGGCGGCCTCCGGTCCGGCGACGCCTTCGATGGCGCCGTTGCCGTACTCCTCGCGCGCGATCCCCCGGGCCAGGCGTTTCTCCGCCGCGTAGGACAGGAAGGTCGGGATCTCGGCGCCGCCGCCGGGCAGGGCGCCGAACGGGAAGCCGAGGGCGGTGCCGCGCAGCCAGGGCCGCCAGGAGCGGCTCCAGTCAGACCGGCCGAGGAAGGCGCGGCCCACCGGCACGACGTCGGGGGCGGCGTGGCGGAGCCGGGAGGCGACATAGAGGACCTCGCCGACCGCGAAGAGGCCCACGGCGACGACGACCACGTCGATGCCGTCGAGGAGCTGGTCGATGCCGAGGGTCAGCCGGGCCTGGCCGGTCTGCTGGTCGATGCCGACGAGGCCGATGGCCAGGCCCAGCCCCAGCGACGCGAGGCCGCGGACGACAGAACGGGACAGGACCGAGGAGACCGCGGTGAAGGCGAGTACGGCGAGCGCGAAGTAGTCCTCGGGGCCGAAGGAGATCGCGAAGTCGACCACCAGGGGAGCCGCGACGACGAGCAGCGCGGTGGCGATGGTGCCCGCGACGAACGAGCCGATCGCCGCCGTCGCCAGAGCCTGGGCCGCCCGGCCGCGCCTGGCCATCTTGTTGCCCTCCAAGGCGGTGATCATGGAGGAGCTCTCGCCGGGCGTGTTGAGCAGGATGGACGTGGTGGACCCGCCGTACATGCCGCCGTAGTAGATGCCGGCGAACATGATGAACGCGCTGGCCGGGGGCACGTTGAAGGTGATCGGCAGGAGGAGCGCGACGGTCATCGCGGGCCCGATGCCCGGCAGCACGCCGACCAGGGTGCCGAGCGTGACGCCGACCAGCGCGTAGACCAGGTTGATCGGGGTCAGGGCGGTCGCGAATCCGTCCAGGAGCAGGCTGAACGACTCCACCTAGAGCACCCCCGAGAGCAGGCCGCCCGGCAGCGTCACGCCCAGGCCCCAGACGAACCCGGCGTAGGTGCAGAACGCCAGCACGACGGCGATCAGTGCGGCCCTGAGCCGGTGGGTCGCGCCGAGCACGGTCGACAGGCCGAAGAAGAGCAGGGCTCCCGCGATGATCCAGCCGAGCACTTCGAGGACGGCGGTGAAGCCCAGGAAGATCACGCTGACCAGGGCGACGCTGCGGAGGTCCGCGGGGATGCGGAGGTCGATGTCCTCGCTTTGCTCCGGGTCGCCGCGGCCGCCCCGTAGGACGTCGATCACGTAGCAGACGCCGATGAGGATGAGGGCGCAGCCGACCAGGATCGGGAAGAACCTGGGGCCCAGGCCGAGGGTGGATGCGGCGGTGGTGACGTCCGCCGTGCCGGCCAGCACGAAGACGCCCAGGACCAGCACGGTCAGCGCCAGGGCCAGCTCGGGCTTCCACCGGCGGCCCTTGTCCCCGGCCGGGCCGGCGGGCCGGTCGCCATCGTCCGGAGGGTCGTCCGGAGGAGGGGGGTGTTCTCCTGCCGGTGGGTTCTCGCCCGATGGTCCTCCGGTGGGTGGTGGCGAGCCGGTGGGTGGTGGCGAGCTGGTGGGTGGTGGCGAGCTGGTGGGTGGTGGCGAGCCGGGGGTTGGGGGGTGGTTGCCGGTGGGCGGGTTCTCCGCTGGTGGTCCGCCGGGGGCTTGCGCGGTGTCCACGGACGGGGGGAGCGGGGGTTCGTCGGTGGGTGGCGGATCGTGGGATGGCGGGAGACTGGGAGGCATCAGGAGACGAGGCCCATCTCGGCGATGATGGCCTTGATACGGGTCTGCTCGGCCGCGAGGTAGTCGGTGAACTGCTGGCCGGTCTGGAAGGAGTCGACCCAGCCGTTCTTCTTGACGGCGTCCTGCCAGGCGGCGGAGCCGTGCATCTTGGTCACCAGGTCGGTGAGGGACTTCCGGTCGGCGTCGCTGAGGCCGCCGGGGGCGACGAAGCCGCGCCAGTTGGCGAGTTCGACGTCGAGGCCGCCCTCCTTGAGGGTCGGGGAGTCGATGGAGTCGAGGCGGGACGGCGCGGTCACGCCGAGCGCGCGCAGTTTGCCGGACTTGACGTGCTCGGCGAACTCGCCGATGCCCGACACGCCGGCCGCGACCTTGTTGCCCAGCAGGGCGTTGAGCGCCTCCCCGCCGCCGGAGTGCGCGATGTAGTTGACCTGCTTGGGGTCGATGCCCGCGGCCTTGGCCATCAGCCCGGCCACGATGTGGTCGGTGCCTCCCGCGGAACCCCCGGCGATCGCGATCTTGGCGGGATCGGCCTTCCACGCGGTCACCAGGTCGGCCAGCGTCTTGTGCGGCGAGTCGGCCGGGACCACGACGATCTCGTACTCCTCGGTCAGCTTCGCGATGGGCGTGGTCTCGGCCAAGGTGATCTTGGACTTGTTCTGCTCCACCGCGCCGACCATGACGAGGCCCATGGTCATCAGCAGCCTGCCGTTGCCCTTCTCGCCGGCGAGCTGCGCCAGGCCGATCGTCCCGCCCGCGCCGGGGACGTTGAACACCTCCACCTTCTGGGCGGGGTCGGCCGACTTCAGGGCCTGCTCCGCCGTACGGGAGGTCTGGTCCCAGCCGCCGCCGGGTGCGGCGGGGGCCATGATGCGCAGCGCGGTGGTGCCGGAACCGGAACCGGAACCGTTGCCGCAGGCCGAAACGGTGAGGACCGCGACCGCGAGGACGGCGGCGAGTCTCGAAAGGCGCATGGTCGCTCCAACGAACAAGATATGGGTGTGGTGAGGATGGTGAACGCCGCGCGTCACCCTGTCGATGCTTTGTGTGTTTGCCGTCGTATTGGTGGTATTGGTCACGCCTGCCGTCACCCGCCCAGGCCCGCCGCGACCCTGCTGTGACCTGCGGCTGGTTACGTAGAGGTCGTGCGACGTGTGCTGAACGCTTCACTCGGCACCCAGCTGTTCGTGCTCCAGATGGTGATCGTGTTCCTCACCCTCGCGGGCACCGCGGCCGTCTGGGTGCAGCACACCCGGGCGCAGCTCGACCACCAGTACCAACAGCGGGCGCTGGCCATCGCCGAGTCGGTGTCGGGCCTGCCCGCGGTGCGCGCGGCCTTCGCCTCGCCGCGCCCGGAACTGGCCCTGCAGCCGATCGCGGCGGGCGTCCAGCGGGCCACCGGCGCCGACTACGTGGTGATCGCCAACCGGAGCCAGATCCGCTACGCCCACCCGAACACCTCGCTGATCGGCAAGCGGCTGTCGACGGACGGCTCGCAGGTGCTCTCGACGGGCAGGAGATGGACCGGCATCGAGACCGGCACCCTCGGCACGTCGGTGCGCGGCAAGGCGCCGATCTTCGACACGGCGGGCAACGTCATCGGGCTGACCTCGGTGGGTGTGCTGCAGGACACCGTCGCCGACCAGCTCGGGGCCGCGTTGCCGCCGCTGGTGTGGACCGTGCTCGCCGTACTGCTCGCGGGTTCGGCGGGGGCGGCCCTGATCGCCCAGCGGGTGCGCCGCCAGACGTTCGGGCTGGAACCCGGTGAGATCGCCGGTCTGCTGGAGCAGCGGGAGGGCGTGCTGCACGGGGTCAAGGAGGGGGTGCTCGCGCTCGACCTGGCCCACCGGGTGACCCTGGTCAACGACGCGGCGCGTGACCTGCTCGGGCTGCCGGGCGACCCGGTGGGCCGCTCGCTGTCCGAGATCGAGGTGTCCAGCCGGATCCGCGACGTGCTCGGCGGCGACGATCCGGGCGAGGACCGCATCGTGCTGCGCCGCGGCCGTGTGCTGGTGCTCAACCGCACGCAGGTGGCGGTCCGCGGCCAGCACCGCGGCTGGGTCGTGACGCTGCGCGACAGGACCGAGCTGGTACGGCTGGCGCAGGAGCTGGACCAGGCCAGCAGCACGACCGAGGCGCTGCGTGCCCAGGCGCACGAGTTCGCCAACCGGATGCACACCGTGGTCGGGCTGCTGGAGCTCGGCGAGCACGAGGCGGCCGTCGGCTACATCACCCGGACCACCCAGGCGTACAGCGACCACGCCTCCGGCATCCGCGAGCGGGTGGCCGATCCCACGCTCGCCGCGCTGCTGCTGGCCAAGTCCGCGGAGGCGGCGGAGCGGGGCGCGTCGCTGGTGGTCGCCGCCGACTCCATGGTGGCGGCGGACGCGATCGGCGACCCGCAGGACGCCGTGCTGGTGGTCGGCAATCTGGTGGCCAACGCGCTCGACGCGCTGGAGGGGGACGGCGGCACGGTGGAGGTCTCGGTGCGGGCCGACGCGGAGGGGTTGCACGTGCGGGTCAGCGACTCGGGTCCCGGCGTCACGCCCGAACTCGCCGAGGAGGTGTTCCGCGACGGGTTCACCACCAAGGTCTCGCATGCGGGGCCGCGCGGCCTCGGCCTGGCGCTCACCCGGCAGACGTGTCTGCGGCGCGGCGGCTGGGTGCGGGTCCACAACGCGGGCGGCGCGGTCTTCACCGCGTTGCTGCCGGTGCCCGGGGTGGTCCGTTGATCCGCGTGCTGGTCGTCGACGACGATTTCATGGTGGCCAGGATCCATGCGGGCTATGTCGCGCGGGTCCCCGGCTTCGAGGTGGTCGCCGCCGCCCACAGCGGGCGGTCGGCGGTCGCGGCGGTCGCGGAGCACGCACCCGAGCTGGTCCTGCTCGACATCTACCTGCCCGACCTGTCGGGGCTCGAAGTGCTGAAGACGCTGCGCGGCGCGGCCCAACCGGTCGACGTCCTGGTGATCAGCGCCGCCCGTGACGTGGCCACGGTGCGGGCGGCCATGCGCGGCGGCGCGGTCAACTATCTGATCAAGCCGTTCACGTCCGCCGCGCTGACCGACAGGCTCGTGCAGTACGCCGACACGCGCAGACAGCTCACCGCCCTCGGCAACCAGGCGGCGCAGGAGGAGGTGGACAGGCTGTTCGGGGCGGTGCGGGGGGTTACGCCGCCGTTGCCGAAGGGTCTGTCGGCGACCACCTGCGCGCTGGTCGCCGACGCGCTCAGGGACTCGGGCACCGACCTGTCCGCCGCCGAGACCGCCGGGCTCACCGGGCTCTCACGGGTGAGCGCACGTCGTTATCTGGAGCACCTCTGCGCATCCGGCCGGGCCGAGCTGCGACCCCGGTACGGCACCGCCGGACGGCCCGAACACCGATATCGCTGGACGGGTTAGGCAATGTCCACTTTCTGTGACATACAAGGACGTCCGTGCTTTATGGTTTGCGAGAGGTAAGGCTACGAAGCGAGAGGACGGAGGCGTGCGGAACGCCGGAGCGTCGATAGACCCACCGACGGACCCGTCCGCCGCGGTGCCCCTGCCCAAGAAGCGCGCGTCCAACGGGGCCGGAGCCGCGGGTGAGCCGTCGGAAGGTGCCGGTGCGCCCCGAGGCAGGAAGTTGCCCCCGGGTGTCTCGCCCGACATCTTCGGCCGTCCGGCCACGCCGCCGCCCGGCCGGCCGGGCTCCTCGGGTCTGCCGCCCGTGCCGCCCCCGCCGCAGCCCTGGCCGATGACCGGCGCGCCGGAGCGGCGCAATCCCGTGGCCCTGCCCACCGGCCCCGCCTCGGCGGGTGAGACCGACGACGAGAGCTTCGGCGGCGACCCCGCGACCGTTTCGCCCGGCCCGCCGCGCCGCCGCAGGGGCCGCCGGTTCCTGATGACGTCCGTCGTGGTGGCGCTGGTCGCCTCGCTCGCCTACGCGGTTCCCGCGGTCGCGATGTCGGGCATGGTGCTGCCGGGCACCAGCGTCGAGGGCGTGGACCTGGGCGGGCTCACCGTCACGCAGGCCGCCGACCGGCTCAGGGAGCGGCTCGACGGCCGTGCCAGGCAGCCGATCGCCGTCCGGGCGGTCGGCGTCCGCCACGAGGTGCTGCCCGAGGAGTCGGGGCTGGAGCTCGACGTGGTGGGCACGATCAAGCAGGCCCCCAGCGGGTTCCCCACGCCGTTCGAGACCTTGCGCGGGCTCACCGGCGAGACCCTGCTGGAGCCGAAGATCACGGTCGACTCGGTCGAGCTGGCCAACTCCGTGGAGAGGCTGGCCGACGACGTCGACCGGCCCGTGCGGGAGGGCGAGATCCGCTTCGACGGCAGGAAGCCGGAGATCGAGGCGCCGCGTGAGGGCAGGGCGCTGGAGTCGGCCGCCGCGGCGACCGCGATCCAGCGGGCCTACCTCGGTGACGCCGGTCCCGTCGAGCTGCCGGTCACGGTGCTGAAGCCCAAGGCCACGGCCGAGGCGTTCAAGGAGGCGGCGGTCACCGCGCGCAAGGCCGTCACCGGCCCGTTCACGCTCACCCACGGGGGCCGGCAGGCGCAGCTCTCCGCGGAGGCCGTCGCCGCCCACCTGAGCTTCGTGCCGGACGCCCAGGGTGCGGTACGGCCCGTCTTCGACGCCAAGAACGCGCTGACGGAGGTCGAGAAGAAGCTCATCGACCCCGGCAAGGCACCCATCGAGCCGACCTACGAAATCGTGAACGGCGTGCCCCAGCTGATCCCGGGACGGGCGGGCCAGGGAGTGGACGAGGACGAGCTCTCCGCCGCCCTCATCAAGGTCATCGAGGGCGGCGGGAGCCGTACGATTCCGGTGCAGCTCGTCGAGGCCAAGCCGCGGATCGACGACGCCGACGCGCGGGCGCTGGACATCACCGAGAAGATCAGCGAATTCACCACCGAATACCCCTGTTGCGAGCCCCAGGCGAAGAACATCCAGGCGATCGCCGGCATCCTCGACGGCTATGTGGTGAGACCCGGTGAGACGTTCTCGCTCAACGAGATCGTCGGCCAGCGCGACAAGGCGCGCGGGTTCGTGCCCGCCCCGGAGGTCGTGGACGGGCGGTTCGCCGACGAGATGGGCGGCGGCATCTCCCAGTTCGTCACCACGATGTACAACGCCGTCTTCTTCGCCGGGCTGAGGGACGTCAAGCACACCGCCCACGAGTTCTACATCTCCCGCTACCCGGCGGGACGCGAGTCGACGGTCTCCTTCCCGCAGCCCGACTTCCAGTGGGAGAACAACTCCAAGAGCGGTGTGCTGATCAAGACCTCCGCCACCGCCACCTCGATCACCGTCACGTTCTGGGGCGGCAAGCGCTACGACCGGATCGAGGCCAAGGCGTCGGATCCGCACAGCCACACGAACTACGGCACCGACACCGACGCCGGCCCGGACTGCGTGCCGATGCCGGGCCGGCGGGGGTTCACCATCGAGGTGACCCGGGTCTTCTACAACAACGGGCAGGAGGTCAAGCGGGACGAGCCGGTTCGTACGGTCTATCGCCCGCAGACGAAGCTGACCTGCACGAATTCGTCAGCCGACGGGTAGCACCAGGATCCGGTCGTCCGTGTCGGCCGGGGAGCCCCGGCCGTCCTGGTTGCTGGTCCCGACCCACACCGAGCCGTCGGGGGCCGTCGCCACCGCGCGCAGCCTGCCGTACTCGTCCCGCAGCCGGGCGACCGGGCTGCCCACCGAGCCGTCGGCGGCGACCGGCACCTGCCACAGGCGGGCGCCGCGCAGCGCGCCCGCCCAGAGCGAACCGCCGGCGTAGGCCAGGCCGGACGGCGACGCCTCGGCGGTCGGCCAGGTCAGCACGGGGTCGACGAACCGGTCGTCGCCGCCGACTCCCTCGACCTCCGGCCAGCCGTAGTTGGCGCCCTTCTCGATCAGGTTGATCTCGTCGTGGGTGTTGGCGCCGAACTCGGTCGCGAACAGCCGTTTCCGCTCGTCCCAGGCGAGGCCCTGGACGTTGCGGTGGCCGTAGCTCCAGACGGGCGAGCCGTCGAACGGGTTGCCGGCGGACGGCTTGCCGTCCACGTTCACCCGGAGGATCTTGCCGGCCAGGGAGTCGCGGTCCTGGGCGAGCTGCCGGTCGCCGATCTCACCGGTCGTCGCGTAGAGCTGGTCGTCGGGGCCGAACGCGAGACGGCCGCCGTTGTGGATGGTCCCCTTGGGGATGCCGGAGAGGATCGTGGTGGCAGCGGAGAGGCGGTCGCCGTCGAGCCGGTAACGGACGACCCGGTTGTCCTCATCGGCCGTGAAATAGACGAAGACATAGTGATCACTGGCATGGTCGGGCGACACGGCCACGCCCATCAGGCCACCCTCCCCGGCGGGGGAGACCCCCTCGATCGTGCCCAGCGGGGTGACCTCGCCCTGCTGGGTGACGCGCAGCAGCCGTGCCGAGTCGCGCTCGGTCACCAGCGCGTCCCCGCCCGGCAGGAACGCGATCGCCCACGGCACCGCCAGCCCCTCCACCAGGGTCTTCGGCTGCCCGGCCGGGGCGGACGCGCTCGGCGTCGCCGACGCTGTCCCGCCGGCCTCCGCGGCGGCAGGGGTCCTGCCCTCGCCGACCCGTTCGGGGGGAGCCGCCGAACACGCCCCCGCCAGCAAGGCCGCGACCACGACCACGGCCACTCCACTCCCGCGTGACCCACAGGACATCTGGCCACCTCCTCATCGCCATACTGCATCTCTTCCGGCCCTCTGTTACGCCTGCCACCCCATCGAGGTTCCACACCCGGCAGGGCGAAGCACCGCTAGGTTGAGGACCCATGGAGATCTGGGTGCCTTCGTCCGGGACTACCAGTGCTCATGATGATGTGCTGGGAGCCGGCTGTGTGCACGCCTCCCGCGCGGCGCACGGAGCGGCCGTCGCGGAATCAGATCCTGCGCCACGTGGCCGGGAACCACTGAAGAGCGTGATCACCAGGTCATACTCAGAGAAGAATGGATTCCGGACCGTGGCTGCGCCGTGACCTGTGCTGCGTACCGTTGGTTAAACCGCGAGTCAGTAGGAATGCGACGCCGTGATCCGGTGCGCACGAGCGGGCAGGACCGGCGAGCAGATCGCGGACCTGCCGGGCTGGCTATCAGATCGGTGACAACTGAAACGTTGTGACCACCCGCGCCCTGGGGAGCGCACAAACTGTCGGTTGCGGAGGACTCAAGGAGGAGGCATCCGCGGCAGGCTCGCGAGCGACGCGAGCCGATGGAACACCGGATGGGCAGACGACTTTGATCCGCTGGCGTGATCCACGCGTGCCACTCACCGCCGCCGCCGCGGCGGGAGCGATGGGGTTGGCGGCCGCGCTCGTGACCGGCGCGCCGACGGCCGTCGTCGGCGCGGTCACAGGCGTCACGGCCGCGTTGCTGGCGGTCGTCTCGCTGGTGGCCGCCGCCGGGCGGATCTCGCCCGCGCACCGCCGTACGGCGCTGGCCTGGCGCTGGCTCGCTTCGGGCGGGCTGGTCTGGCTGGTGGGCATCGGCCTGCGGCCGGTCGCCGGCGGCGCGTCCTACACGGTCTCCTTCACCGATCTCCCCACGCTCACCGGCACCGTGCTGATCGCGGTCGGCTGCTGGCTCGCCGCCGCGCCACCGCCACACGCCCGGGCCGTGCTGAGACACGCGACGGACGCCTACCTGTGCGCCGCCTCCCTGCTCGTGGTCGGCTGGATCGTCGTGCTCGGCCCGGCGTACCTGAAGATCGGCGAGCCCGGGACCTTCGTGGTGCCGCTCGTCTCGCCGCTGCTCTGCCTGCTCGCCGCGTGCGCGGTCGGCCCCGCGGTGGTGACCACCCGCTCCTCGGGCTGGCCGGTCGGGCTGGCCGGTCTCGTCGTGCTGTCGGCGATCACCGCCGGGGAGACGGCGACCGCGATCGCCCGGCTGGCGGGCGAGGACACGCCGATGGCGGGCGTCTGGCCGGCCCCGGTGGCGTTCCTGCTGCTGGCCGCCGCGCCGTGGTGCGGGCCCAGGACCCGCGCCGTGGACATGACCGACGAGCCGCGCACGGCGGCCGGTCCGGTGGCCGCCGGTCTGATCGCCGGCCTGCCGCCGGCCCTGGTCGGCGTCGCCACCGCGTTCGTGCTGGTCCACGTGATGCGCGGGCAGGCCGAGCACCTCCCTCCGCTGATCTCCGCGGTCATCGCCTCGGTGGTCCTGGTCCTGCTGTTACGCCTCTTCGTGCTGCTGACAGAGGGCGCGCGGCTGCGGCGGCTGGTCGCCGTCGCCGACCTGCGGCTCCGCGAACTGGCCGAGAGCACCTGTGACGTGGTGCTGGTCTGCGACCACGACGGCATGCTGCACGAGATCGGCGACACGGTCCAGGGCGTGTACGGCTACCGCCCCGAGGACCTGGTCGGCGGATCGATCTTCGACTACATCCACCCGGAGGACGTTCCGGGCATCCAGGCGGCCCTGCGCGAGCTGGACCTCGACGACACGCTCGATGCCGGCGGGCCCTGCCAGATCGCCTGCCGGGTGCGCGCCGCGGACGGGACCTGGCGGCCGAGCGAGTCGGTGGCCACCCGGCACCTGCGCGGCGAAGATCTGCTGCTGGTGTCCACCCGCGACCTCAGCGACCAGGAGGCGCTCCGCGAACAGGTCGCCCACCTGACCTTCCACGACGGCGTGACGGGCCTGCCCAACCGGGCCTACTTCGAGGAGCGCACCCGCGAGGTGCTGGCGGGCCGGGCGGCCGGGCGCAGCGCCGTGGTCTTCCTCGATCTCGACGGGTTCACCGCGGTCAACGACTCGGTGGGCCATGCCAGCGGCGACTACCTGCTGGGTCAGGCGGCACGCCGGCTGCGCTCCGCCGTACGGTCGGACGACACGCTCGCGCGCTGGGGCGGCGACGAGTTCGCGGTGCTGGTGGAGAGCGGCGCCGAGGCGCAGGCCGTGGTCGATCTCGCCGAGCGGCTGGTGCGCGCGGTGTCGCAGGAGCCGTTCCGGGTGGCCGACCGCGACATCGCGCTGACCGCCAGCGTCGGGGTGGCGTTCGCCGAGGACGGCGTGCCGTCGGGCGACCTGATCCGCAACGCCGACGTGGCGATGGCCAGGGCCAAGGAACTGGGCGGACGCCGGGTCGAGGTGTTCGCCGCGCACATGCACGCCGACGTGGTCCGCCGGCTGGAGCTCGCCGCCGACCTGCAACGCGCGCTGGCGGAGAACCAGTTCGCGGTGGAGTACCAACCCGTCGTCGATCTCGCGACCTCGCGGGTGACCGCCGTCGAGGCGTTGGTGCGCTGGTGGCGGGGGAGCACGTTCGTGCCGCCCGAGCAGTTCCTCGGCGCGGCCGAGGACACCGGCCTGATCGTGCCCCTGAGCGAGTGGATACTGCGCGAGTCGTGCCGCGAGGTGGCCGCCTGGCGTGCCTCCTCCTGGGACATCGGCCTGTCCGTGAACCTCTCGGCCCGGCAGATCACCGCCCCCCGCTTCGTCGAGACGGTCTCCGAGGCGCTGGCCGACAGCGGACTGCCGCCGAGCGCGCTGACCCTGGAGGTCATCGAGGAGATGCTGGTCGAGGACGCCGAGGAGACCATCTCCCGGCTGTCCGAGCTGCGCTCCCTGGGCGTACGGCTGGCGATCGACGACTTCGGCACCGGTTACGCCTCGCTCGCCTTCCTGCGCCAGCTCCCGGTCGACATGATCAAGATCGATCCCTCGTTCGTGTCCGGGCTCGGCAGGGACGAGACGCTCACCCTGCTCACCCGCACGATCGTGCGCCTCGGCCACGACCTCGGCCTCATCGTGGTCGCGGAGGGCATCGAGCGGCCCGAGCAACTGGAACTGCTCAGGGAGATGGGCTGCACCCGCGGGCAGGGCTACCTGGTGGCCAGGCCGATGGCGGCCCGGGGTGTCGACTCCCTGATGCGCACCAGCCTGCAGAGCACGGCATGAAGTGGTCCGAATCGTGAGACTTCTGTCCCACTGGTTTGACATGAAGGCGGCTGGGGCGGCTAAGGTAGGCGCATGCGTATTGGTGGGTCTCTCAGCCGGGTCAGTGACCCGGCCCCCTTGCGGGTCGTAGTACTTCGTTGGCGCGCAGGCGCATAACGAAGACCCCCACCTGCGCGCCGCCCCAGCTCCGCCCCTGACCGGGCGGGTGGGGCATTTTTTATGCCAGCAGAAAGCTCAGCCACAAGGAACGAGCCGATGACCGAACGGATGACAGGTGCACAGGCCCTGGTCAGGGCGTTGGAGCACGTCGGAGTCGACACGGTGTTCGGGATCCCAGGCGGCGCCATCCTCCCCGCCTACGATCCCCTCTACGACTCGACCAAGGTCCGGCACGTGCTCGTACGGCACGAGCAGGGCGCCGGCCACGCGGCCGAGGGATACGCGCAGGCCACCGGCAAGGTCGGGGTGTGCATGGCCACCAGCGGCCCCGGTGCGACCAATCTGGTCACCCCGATCGCCGACGCCTACATGGACTCGGTGCCGATCGTCGCCATCACCGGGCAGGTGCCGAGCGGATCGATCGGCACGGACGCCTTCCAGGAAGCCGACATCGCCGGCATCACCATGCCGATCACCAAGCACAACTTCCTGGTGACCGATCCTCTCGACATCCCCCGCACGATCGCCGAGGCGTTCCACATCGCCTCGACCGGCCGTCCGGGCCCCGTCCTGGTGGACATCGCCAAGGACACCCTGCAGGCGATGACGACCTTCACCTGGCCCCCGATCATGCAGCTGCCCGGCTACCGTCCGGTCACCCGGCCGCACTCCAAGCAGATCCGGGAGGCGGCCAAGCTGATCGTCGAGTCGGCGCGTCCCGTCCTCTACGTGGGCGGCGGGGTGCACAAGGCCCGCGCCTCGGCCGAGCTGCTTCGCCTCGCGGAGCTGACCGGCATCCCGGTCATCACCACGCTGATGGCGCGCGGCACCTTCCCCGACAGCCATCCGCAGCACCTGGGCATGCCCGGCATGCACGGCAGCGTCGCGGCGGTCGGGTCGCTCCAGCGCGCCGACCTGATCATCACGCTGGGCGCCAGGTTCGACGACCGGGTCACCGGCCAGCTCTCCAGCTTCGCCCCGCACGCCAAGATCGTGCACGCCGACATCGACCCGGCGGAGATCTCCAAGAACCGGCACGCCGACGTGCCCATCGTGGGCGACTGCCGCGAGGTGATCGGCGACCTGGCCACGGCCGTGGAGAACGAGTACACCGAGGGCCGCAGGGGCGACTACACCGACTGGTGGACCCAGCTCAACGGGTACAAGACCACCTACGCGCTCGGCTACGAGGAGTTCGAGGACGGCTCCCTGGCCCCGCAGTACGTCATGGAGCGGCTGAGCGCCATCGTCGGGCCCGACGCCTACTACGTGGCCGGCGTCGGCCAGCACCAGATGTGGGCGGCCCAGTTCATCGACTACGAGAAGCCCGGCTCGTTCATCAACTCCGGCGGGGCCGGCACGATGGGCTTCGCCGTGCCCGCCGCGATGGGCGCCAAGATGGGCAAGCCCGACGCGACGGTGTGGGCGATCGACGGCGACGGCTGCTTCCAGATGACCAACCAGGAGCTGGCCACCTGCGCGATCGAAGGCGTGCCGGTCAAGATCGCGATCATCAACAACGGCAACCTCGGCATGGTCCGCCAGTGGCAGACGCTGTTCTACGAGTCGCGTTACTCCAACACGAACCTGCAGTCCGTCCGCCGGATCCCCGACTTCGTCAAGCTCGCGGAGGCATACGGTTGTGTCGGCCTGCGCTGCGAGCGCGCCGAGGACGTTGACGCCACCATCAAGAAGGCGATGGAGATCAACGATGTGCCTGTCGTGGTCGACTTCGTCGTGCACCAGGACGCCATGGTCTGGCCGATGGTCGCGGCGGGCACCAGCAACGACGAGATCAAGTTCGCCCGAGACATGGCTCCCATCTGGGAATCGGAGGACTAGAGGGATATGAGCAGGCATACTCTGTCGGTGCTCGTGGAGAACAAGCCCGGCGTGCTCGCGCGGGTCTCCGCGCTGTTCAGCCGTCGTGGCTTCAACATCGACTCACTCGCAGTCGGGCCCACCGAGCACGACGACATCTCCCGGATGACCATCGTCGTCAATGTCGAGGACCTGCCCCTTGAGCAGGTGACCAAGCAGCTCAACAAGCTGGTCAACGTCCTGAAGATCGTTGAACTGGACCCCACCCAGTCCGTGCAGCGTGAACTCATGCTCATCAAGGTCAGGGCCGAGGCGGAGACCCGCTCCCACGTGCTGGAGCTGGTCTCGCTGTTCCGTGCCCGGTGTGTCGACGTCTCCTCTGACGCGGTGACGATCGAGGTCACCGGCACACCAGACAAGCTGGAGGCCTTCATCAAGGTGCTGGAGCCCTTCGGTATCAAGGAGCTCGTGCAGTCGGGCATGGTGGCCGTCGGCCGCGGTGCCCGCTCCATCACCGATCGCTCGCTCCGTGCCCTGGACCGCAGCGCATAACACGAAAGGTAGTTAAGTGACCGAGATCTACTACGACGACCAGGCTGACCTGTCGATCATTCAGGGTCGCCATGTGGCCGTCCTGGGATACGGCAGCCAGGGCCACGCGCACGCCCTGTCGCTCCGTGACTCGGGGGTCGACGTGCGGGTGGGCCTGCCCGAGGGCAGCAAGAGCCGGGAGAAGGCCGAGAACGACGGCCTGCGCGTGCTCAGCCCGGGCGAGGCGGCGGAAGAGGCCGACCTCATCATGATCCTCGCCCCGGACCACATCCAGCGCCACCTGTACGCGGAGCACGTCCTGCCCAACCTCGTCGAGGGCGACGCGCTCTTCTTCGGGCACGGCCTCAACATCCGCTACGGCCTCATCGAGGCGCCCGAGGGCGTCGACGTCGCCATGGTCGCCCCGAAGGGCCCCGGCCACCTGGTCCGCCGCCAGTTCTCCGCGGGCCGCGGCGTGCCGGTCCTGATCGCGGTGGAGAAGGACGCCAGCGGCACCGCCTGGGACCTCGCCCTCTCCTACGCCAAGGGCATCGGCGGCACCCGCGCGGGCGCGCTGAAGACCACCTTCAAGGAGGAGACGGAGACCGACCTGTTCGGTGAGCAGGCCGTGCTGTGCGGCGGCGTCTCCGAGCTGATCAAGACCGGTTTCGAGACGCTGATCGAGGCCGGCTACCAGCCCGAGGTCGCCTACTTCGAGTGCCTGCACGAGATGAAGCTGATCGTCGACCTCATGTACGAGGGCGGCGTCTCCAAGATGTACTGGTCGGTGTCCGACACCGCCGAGTACGGCGGCTACACCCGTGGCCCGCGGGTGGTCAACGCCGAGACCAAGAAGGAGATGCAGCGCATCCTCGCCGAGGTCCAGGACGGCACCTTCGCCCGGCAGCTCATCGAGGAGTTCGACGGCGGCCAGACCGAGTTCCGCAAGCACCGCACGGAGCTGGCCGAGCACCCGATCGAGAAGACCGGCGCCAAGCTCCGCCCGATGATGAGCTGGCTCAAGGAGAAGTGACCCGTCACCGGCACGCCCTCGTCCTGGGGGCGTGCCGGTGTCGTTGCAGGGCTTGGGGGATGTGCGTTCGGCGTCACGCGCCGGGGTCACGCGCGTGGTTGGGCGTCACGCGCGGGGGGTTGGGTCCTGCGTGGGCCTGGGGGTGTACGGCAGGCGTGACATGCGGTAGCCGGTCGGGTCACGCCTGGGGGGTGTACGGCCGGTGTCACAAGCGGGGGGCTTGGCCGTACGGCTCGGCTTCGGGCGAGGGCGAGGGCGAGGGCCGGTGCCCGAGGCGGCGGGGTCAGTGGCGGGGGTCAGTGGCGGGCGAAGGACTGGGTCCAGTACGGGCCCTTGGAGCCCTTGAAGAGGCCGACGCCGATGTGGGTGAAGTTGCAGTTCATGATGTTGGCCTTGTGACCGGGGCTGTCGAGCCAGGCCTTGACGACCGCTGCGGGGGTGGGCTGGCCGAGGGCGATGTTCTCGCCCCACGCGCGGATCGGGGCGAAGCCGGCCGCCTTGATCCGGTCACCGGGGTCCCTGCCGTCCTGTGAGTTGTGCGCGAAGTAGCCCTTGTTGGCCATGTCCTTGGAGTGGCCGAGCGCGGCGGTGTGCAGCTTGGGGTCGTGGGTCAGCGCGCCGCACCCGGAGCCCTTCCGAGCCTGGTTCGTGAGCCGTACGACCTCGTTCTCCTGTGTGGTGCCGGTCGACGAGTCGTTGTCCCCCGAGGGCGGCGGAGTGGGCGGCGGCGTGGGGAGCGGCTTGGCGGAGGAGCCGCACTTGAGACGGGCCGCCTTCGAGCGGGAGACGTTGCCGTCGGCGTCCACGGCCGTCACGTAGAAGCGCTGGAACCGGTTGGTGCACCGTGCCGAGGTGGTCACCTTGCCGTTCGTGACCGCCTTCGCCGCCCGTCTGACGACCTTGTCCGGTCCCGGATTGCTCGTCTTGATCTGTACCCGTACGGCGGCCTTGTCAGAGCAGCCGGACCGTACGGCCAGTGCGCGCACCGAGGTCGTCGAGGCGACCGGCGGAACGGCGATGACCCGGCAGGCGGCGCTGGTGACCTGCGCCTCCGTCTCCGCCTGTACGTGGGGCGCGCCTACGAATGGGCTGATCGCCGCCAGGCTGCCGATGCACACCAGTGTGCGCACGAGTCTCCGCATGTGATCCTCCAGAAGGGTTCGGACACCTTACGGAACATGCATTCTGGCGGTGACACATCGGACATGTCACGTGAATTGAGATAATTTTGTGATTGAAGGGAAACCGATGAACGTTATGGGGCGTGTGGGACTGCCTCGTCGATCTTGAGCATGACCGTGCCGATCTCGTCGCTCAGAAGATCGAACCGGACCGTGACCGGGAGCGTCTCCTCCCGGTCACGGGCGCGAACGGTCAGCAGGGAGCGGGCTTGAGCCAGGAGCACTCCAGGTCGCTCTGCCCGCCGTCCGTACGGCGGAGCTGCACCTGGGCGACGTCGGCGGGCGCGTTCCTGCTGAACTGGGCGAGCCGGATGGCGATCTTGTCCTCGATGTCCTTCGGCGAGCCGGACAGGTACTGGTTGAGCATCACGGAGAAGACGAGCGGCTCGCCGTCCGCGCTGGTGACGTAGCCGGACAGGGAGGTGACGCCGGTCAGGGAGCCGGTCTTGGCGCGGACGTTGCCGGCGGCGGGCGTGCCCCGCATCCGGCTGCGCAGGGTGCCGCCGACCATGCGGTCGGGCTCACCGGCGATGGGCAGCGAGGCGTACCAGGTCGGGTACCACGGCTTGGCGCGCAGGGCGATCAGCATCGAGGTGAGGCCGGAGGGCGTCAGGCCGTCGACGCGGGAGAGGCCGGAGCCGTCCCGCAGCCGGACCGTGGGCATGCCGTTGGCCTTGACGAACGCGGAGATCACGTCGAGTCCGGCGGCCCAGGTGCCCTTGCCGGAGACCTTCTTGCCCATGCTCTTGGTCAGGATCTCGGCGTGCATGTTGTTGCTGAGCTTCATGAACGGCACCAGCAGCTCGCTCAGCGGCATCGACTGGTGCGACGTGATCGACTTGGCCTCGGCGGGGGTGGCGCCTCGGCCGGTCTTGCCGAGCACCCGCACGCCGTGCTTGGCGAGCGAGGCGCGCAGCAGGCCGGCGGCGTAGCCGGTCGGGTCGTCCACGGCGACCCACTCGTCGTAGGCGCCGGCCACGGTACCGGTGATCACCACCGTGTTCGTGCTGTGCTGCCGTTCCACCAGCACGTCGGTCTCCGCACCGGTGACCGCCTTGTTCACGATCTTCAGGTGGTCGGTCTCGGGCTTGGTGGACACCTTGGCGGGTGTGCCCGCGCCGTCGCCGGGGGCGACCGAGACGATCACCGAGCCCGCGTCGTAGTCGGTGTCGGGTGACGCGGTGAGCGCCGAGATCTGCGCGGCGTAGTAGTACGGCTCGTCGTCCCACGCCCAGTCGGTGCCGAGCCGTACCGAGTCGAAGTGGGTGTCGTCGGCGACGAGCCGGCCCGTCACCACCTTCAGGCCGGCGGCGGCGACCTTGGCGGCCAGCGCGTCGTAGTCGGCGGCGAGCATGGTCGGGTCGCCGGTGCCCCTGAGGTAGAGGTCGCCGGCGAGCACCGAGCCCGCCTTACGCCCGGCCGCGAGCACGTCGGTGGTGAAGCGGAAGTCGAGGCCGAGCGTCTCCGCCGCCGCCGCCGAGGTGAGCAGCTTGGTGTTGGAGGCGGGAGTGAAGATCTTGCCGGAGTCCTGGCCGTAGAGCTCCTCGCCCGAGGCGACGCTCCTGACGACCACTCCGGCGCGCCCGACGGTCAGGCGGGCGTCGCCGAGTATCTGGTTGAGGTCCTGCGTCAGGTCGGCGACGCCGGCGGCGGGTTCGAACGCGGTGGCCGGAACGGGCGCGGATGCCCAGGCGAGACTCGCCACGAGCATGCCGGTGACCAGAACTGTCCTTGATCGCACGGGCTCTCCTGTGAGAGTGGGGGGAAGCCGTCTGCGGGGATCATCGACAGACGGCCGCCTGTCGCGCAATACGCAAATCTCCGTATGTTGCGCGGAGCCCGGCTCAGGCGGCGAGCTGGGTGTTCGCGACCAGGAAGCCGCAGTCGCCGAAGGAGATCTCGTCGCCCGGCCTGACCCGGGCGGGGCCGACCAGCCGCCAGCCGTTGAGCCGGGTGCCGTTGAGCGAGCCGAGATCGACGAGCATCCACCCGCCGTCGTCCTCGCGGCGCAGCTCGGCGTGCACGCGGGAGACGGTCAGATCGGCCAGCACCAGGTCGCAGGCGGAACCGCGGCCCACGACGAAGCGGGGGCGCTCCTCGCCCGGCAGCGGCAGCTTGGGGAGCCGCGGACGGCGCCAGGCGCTCTGCAGCCGGGAGGTGAACTCGGAGATCGCGGCCACGCCCTCGGTCAGCCTGGCGCGCCAGCGACCGCGCGGCGGCAGGTCGGAGGTGAGGTCGTCGAGTTCGCCGCGGCTCCGGGCGCGCAGCGCCATGTCGACACGCCCGAGGAACGTGTCGTGGGACAACCGTCCCTCTACTGCGCGGTCGCGGAGCTCGTTGATCGCGCGATCACGATCCCCGTCGGACGCGCGAAACGGGGGAGGCGTCGAGCTCATGCTCATGAGTATCAGCCCCCGCAGGGCTCTCTGTCCAGACAGCTTGCCGAGAGCATACTGAGTATGCATACTCAGTATCCATGTCGATCAGACACGGGCTGCTCGCCCTGCTGAGCCCGGAGCCGCGGTACGGCTACCAGTTGCGCACCGAGTTCGAGGCGTCGACGGGGGCGACCTGGCCGCTCAACATCGGCCAGGTCTACACGACGCTGTCGCGGATGGAACGGGACGGACTCGTGTCCCCCGGGGAGGAGGACGACCAGGGCCGTGTCGTCTACATGATCACCGAGGCCGGTCGCGCCGAGATGGAGCGATGGTTCAGCACCCCCGTCGCCCAGGCCGACCGGCCTCGGGACGAGCTCGTCATCAAGCTGGCCATGGCCGTGACCGCGCCGGGGGTGGACGTCGGGCGGGTCGTCCAGACGCAGCGCACCGCCACGATGGCCACCCTGCAGGAGCTCACCCGGGCCAAGAGGTCCGCCGCCGGCGGCACCGCCCAGCGGCTCGTCCTCGACTCCAAGATCTTTCAGGCCGAGGCCGAGCAGCGCTGGCTCGACCACTGCGAGGCCGTGCTGGCCGCGAACACAGAAGGGGCACAGTCATGAGTGTCGTACGGCTGGCCGACGTGACCAGGACGCACGGCGAGGGACCGGCCGCCGTGACGGCGCTCTCCGGGGTGAACCTCGCGATCGAGGCCGGTGAGCTGGTCGCGGTCATGGGCCCGTCGGGATCGGGCAAGTCCACGCTGCTCAACCTCGCGGGCGGCCTGGACACGCCCACCAGTGGCACCGTCACCGTCGAGGACACCGACCTCGCCACCCTGACCGCGAAGGAACTGGCCGCGATCCGCCGCCGCCACGTCGGCTACGTCTTCCAGGAGCTCAACCTGATCCCGTCCCTCAGCGCGGTGGAGAACGTCATGCTCCCCCGCGAGCTCGACGGCGACCGCAGCGCCCGCGCCCGCGAACTGGCCATGGAGGCGCTCGGCGAGGTGGGCCTGGCGCACCTGGCCGACAGGTTCCCCGAAGAGATCTCCGGCGGCCAGCGGCAGCGCGTCGCCATCGCCCGCGCCCTGGTCGGCGAGCGCCGCCTGGTCCTCGCCGACGAGCCCACCGGCGCGCTCGACAGCCACACCGGGGACGAGATCCTCTCGCTCCTGCGGGCCAGGTGCGACGCCGGCGCGACCGTGCTGGTGGTCACGCACGAGCCGCGCTACGCGGCCTGGGCCGACCGCGTGGTCTTCCTGCGCGACGGCGAGGTCGCCGACGCGACCGTCCCGCCGGCGGTGAACGTCCGTTGAGGACCGCGCTGAGAATGTCCTGGCGCGAGCTGCGCCGCAGCAAGGGCCGCAGTGCCCTGATCGCGGCCATGATCTGCCTTCCGGTCGCGGTGATCACCGCGCTGGTCTCGCTGCTGGCCACGATCGACATCTCGCCGCAGGAGAGCCTCACCGCCGACCTGGGCGCGGCGGACGTGCGGATCACCGGAGCCGGGCGCGCCCAGGTGGTGCAGTCCCCGGCAGGTGAAAGCTGGACCCTCCACTCCGGCGGGCCGAGCCGGAAGCCGTGGGCTGGGTCCGAGGTGGCCGCGAGCCTTCCCGCAGGGAGCCGAATGCTCCCGATCAGGACCCGCGCTGAGCCCTATCGGGCGGATCGGTGGTACGCCGCGGTTTCGATCACGGAGGTCGATCTGCGTGATCCGCTGACCCGTGGCATGTACACCCTGGTCCAGGGCCGGTTGCCTGCCGCCGCAGGTGAGGTGGCCGTCTCGCCCCCGATGCTCGAACGCGGGGTGCGCGTCGGCTCGACGCTGACGGTGTCGCGGAAGAGCGTCCCCAAGCGGGTCGTCGGCGTCGTCGACCCGGGAGCCGCCGGGGGCGGTAAGTCTCTCGTCGGCTTCCCCGGCGGGCAGGCGGATAACCACCCCGAGGTCGAATGGCTGGTGGACACGCCGCGGCCGCTGCTCTGGGACGACGTGCTGGCGCTCAACGCCAAAGGACTGGCGGTCAAGTCGCGCGCTGTGATCGAGAACCCCCCGGACGTCCAGAACAGCGCGATGGTCCCGGCCAGCTACGCGGGAATCGAGGGGACGAACCTGGTGGCACTGGTCGCCATGGTCGTCAGCATGGTCATTCTGGAGGTGGTGCTGCTCGCGGGCCCGGCGTTCGCCGTGGGGCTGCGGCGCCGCCGTACCGAACTGGGGCTGATCGTGGCGCAGGGCGGCGACGCCCGGCATTTGCGCTCGATCGTGCTCGCTGACGGGCTGGTGCTCGGCGCGCTCAGCGCGCTCGCGGGCGGGGTGCTCGGGATCGCGCTCACGCCTCTCGGCCTGGCCGTCATCGGGGGGCTGCGCGACGCGCGGATGCCGTCGCTGGACGTGCCGTGGGGAGAGGTCGGCGTGGTGGTCGTGCTCGGCGCCGCGAGCGCGGTCATCGCGGCCGTGCTCCCCGCCAGGCAGGCGGCCCGGATGGACGCCGCCGCCGTGCTGGCCGGGCGGCGGGAACGCCCGCGGGTACGGCGCGGCTGGCCGATCTTCGGCGCGGTGCTGGTCGTGGCGGGCATCGCGGTCACCGTGTCCGGCATCGTGTTCGGCCTGCTCGCCCTCGTCGGCGGCACACTGCTCACCCAGCTCGGGTTCGTCGCACTCGCTCCCCGTCTCGTCGGGCTCATCACCCGGCTCACCACCCGCCTCCCCCTCCCCGTACGGCTGGCCGGTCGCGACGCGGTCCGGCACCGGGGCCGTACGGCTCCCGCCATCGCGGCGGTGATGGCCGCCACCGCGGTCGCGACGGCGGCGGGAATCGGACTGTCCAGCGGCTTCGCCGAGAACCGCCTGCGCTACCAGCCGAGCGAGGTGCCAGGCACCCTGGCGGTCCAGCGCACGGACGAATTGTCGGCGGCCGAGTGGCAGCCCATCAGGGACCTGCTGACGAGCGAGTTGCCGGGGGTGACACCGGTCGAGTACTGGGCGGCGTCACCCCGGGAGAACACTCACGTCTCCTTTGAGCGGAGTGGCCGACCGAGCCCTCTGGCCCTGCCGACGGGCGACGTCCGGCTGCTCCGCCACCTGCTCGGCCGGGCGGATCCGGCGGCGGAGGCGGCGTTCGCCGAGGGCAAGGCCGTCGTGTTCCAGTCCGGCATGGTCACCGGCGGCCAGGCGAAACTCGCCGTCGACACATATGGCGATGACGCCGAGGTGGCCACCCGCTCCGTCTCGCTGCCCGCGATCGCCGTCTCCGCCGGTCGCTGGCTTCCCGTTCAGGCCGTGCTGCCGCACGCGGCCGCCGAGAAGGCCGGGCTGAAGCCGCAGCTCGACCGGTTGCTGATCGATCCACGGGAACATCAGGTCACGGAGGCGGAGCGGACCAGGATCGACGAACAGCTCAAGACCGTCACCTACCTGGTCAGCGCGTATCTTGAGCGCGGGTTCGCGGAGGACTTCACGCTGCCGTTCGTCCTGCTGGGCGGCGCGGTCGCGTTGCTGGTCCTGGGGGCGACCTTCATGGCCACCGGGCTCGCCGCCGCCGACGCCAGGCCCGACCTGGCCGGCATGTTCGCGGTCGGCGCCCCCGCGCGGACCCGCCGGGCGTTCGTCGCGGCGCAGGCCGCGATCATCGCGGTGGCGGGAGTGGTGCTCGGCGTGCTGTCGGGCTTCGTCCCCGGCTTGGCGAGCACCTGGTCCGATGGGGGTGCGGATGGCCGTCGCTATGCCAGTTTCCTGGAGAATCCGGGTCATGCCACGCCGGTGATCGATATCCCCTGGTCGCTGCTCGCAGTGATCGTCATCGGGCTGCCGCTGCTGGCCGCCCTGGTCGCGGGCCTGCTCGCCCGTACGAAGGTGGTGCTCGCCCGGCGGGTCGCGTGATGTGCTGTTAGTTCTCATGAGATCACGGTAAGTAACCGATGTGAGCTTGTGGGAGTATGTGAGCAGCCGGAAGGATCTGATCCTCTTCGAGGCCGCGCAGCACGCCAGCATGGTGGCCCAGTGTGTGCTGGTCGCCGCCGTGCTGGGCGTGCTCGTCGGCGTGCTGAGCTACCGGCGCGCACACGTCTCCGCGCTGGCCCTCGGCATGGCGGGGGTGCTGTTCACGATCCCGTCGCTGGCCATGCTGGGTCTGCTGATCCCGCCGCTCGGCCTGGGGGTGGCCCCGAGCGTCACCGCGATCACGCTGTACGCCTTGCTGCCGATCATCCGAAACACCGTCGTCGGGCTGCGCGGCGTCGACGCCCAGCTCGTCGACGCCGCGCGGGGGATCGGCATGAGCGGCCGCCGTTCGCTGCTGCGGGTGGAGCTGCCGCTCGCCTGGCCGGTGATCCTCACCGGGATCCGGGTGGCGACCCAGCTCGCCATGGGCATCGGCGCGGTGGCCGCCTACGTCTCGGGGCCGGGGCTGGGCGAGCAGATCTTCTCCGGGCTGGCCCGGCTCGGCGGGGCGAACGCCCTGAACTCCACCCTGACGGGCACGATCGGCATCATCCTGCTCGCCCTGCTCTTCGACGCCTGCTTCGTGCTGCTGGGACGGCTCACCATCCCGGGAGGCATCCGTGCCTGAGCATGGCGGGGTTCCCATCGAGCTGCGCGGCGTCACCAAGAGGTTTCCCGGCGCCGGCGCTCCCGCGGTGGACCGCCTCGACCTGCTGATCCCGGCGGGCGAGATCGTCGTGCTGCTCGGCCCGTCTGGCTGCGGCAAGACCACCACCATGCGGATGGTCAACCGGTTGGAGGAGCCCACCTCAGGCGACATCCTGATCGACGGGCAGAACTCCCGTGATATCAACCCCAACCAGCTCAGACGGCACATCGGCTACGTCATCCAGCAGGCGGGGCTGTTCCCCCACATGACGGTCGCCAGGAACGTCGCCCAGGTGCCCAAACTGCTCGGCTGGGACTCCCGCAGGATCGCCGGCCGCGTCGACGAGCTGCTGGACCTGGTCGGGATGGACCCAGGCCTGTTTCGCGACCGCTACCCCCGCGCGTTGTCCGGCGGCCAGCAGCAGCGGGTCGGCGTGGCCCGGGCGCTCGCCGCCGACCCGCCCGTGCTGCTCATGGACGAGCCGTTCGGCGCGCTCGACCCGATCACCCGCGAACGCCTGCAGGACGAGCTGCTCCGGCTCCAGGAGGAGCTGGCCAAGACGATCGTCTTCGTCACGCACGACGTGGACGAGGCGCTGAAGATCGGCGACCGGATCGCGATGATGCAGCGCGGTTCACGGATCGTCCAGTACGCGGCGCCCGCCGAGATCCTCACCGATCCCGCCGACGACTACGTCGAGCAGTACCTCGGCGGCGAGTCGTCGATGAAGCTGCTCCGGCTGACCAAGGTGGGCGACATCCGGCTCGACCGGGTGCCGCACGCCGCCGAGGACGCCGACACCGAGCGGCTGCTCGCCGAGATCGAGGCGGGCGGCGACCAGTACGCGCTGATCGTCGACGAGGCCCGGCACCCGCTCCGCTGGGTCACCGTCGACGACCTGGCCGGCCGTACGGGGCCGGTGGGCGACCTCGGGGATCCGGTGGGGGACACGATCCTCGGCCGGATGACCTTGCAGGACGCCCTGGAGTCGCTGCTCAACGCCGACACCGACGTGGTGCCCGTGGTGGGCAGGCGGCGGGTGTACTCGGGCGTGATCTCGCTGAGCACGGTGCAGCAGGCCATCCAGGACATCAAGGCGCGGGAGCGGGAGCGCCGCAGGCGGCGGCACGACGGGCCACGCGGATGACGGTCACCACGGAGGCGATGCCGGAACCCGGGGTCGGGCGGGCGGCCGGGATGCTGGTGCCGCCGTTGTGCTACCTCGCGGTGGCCGCCGTGATGGTCGGCTACACGCAGGTGGCCCCCCTCGACAGCATCGAACAGCGCTCGCTCACCCTGGGCTTCCTCGCCCAGCGGACCCTGGAGCACATCCAGCTCGTCGCCGTCTCCACCGTGCTCGTCCTGCTCGTGGCGCTGCCGCTGGGGATCCTGCTCACCCGGCGCGCGATGCGCTGGGCCACCCCGGGCGTGCTGGCCCTGGTCAACCTGGGCCAGGCCACCCCGGCGGTGGGGCTCATCGTGCTGCTCGCGGTGATCTTCCAGATCGGTTTCTGGACGGCGATCGTGGCGTTGGTCGCCTACAGCCTGCTGCCGACGCTGCGCAACACGATGGTCGGGCTGGAGCAGGTCGATCCCGCGCTGGTCGACGCCGGACGCGGCATCGGCATGTCCGCGACGGGAGTCCTGCGGCACGTCGAGCTCCCGATGGCCGCGCCGATCATCCTGTCCGGGGTGCGGACGACGCTGGTGCTGAACGTCGGCACCGCGAGCATCGCCGCGTTCATCGGCTCGGGCGGCCTCGGTGACCTGATCACCACCGGCGTGAGCACCCAGCGCACGCTGATCCTGGTCACCGGTTGCGTGCTGATCGCGGTGCTCGCGCTGCTCATCGACTGGCTCGGCGGCGTGGCCGAACGGCTCCTCGCCCCGAAGGGACTGTCCTGAATGCGGGCCGCCCGGCGGGTGAGCGGGCGGGTGGCCGCCGCGCTGGCCGTCCTGCTCCTCGCCGCTTGCGGGCTGCACCCGGCGTCGGCGTACATCCCGCCGGTCGAGCCGGGGAGCATCCGGCCGGTGCCGTCGCTCGTGGGCAAGACCGTCCGGGTCACCTCGAAGGAGTTCAGCGAGCAGATTCTGCTCGGCAAGATCGCGGTGCTGGCGTTGACCGCCGCGGGGGCCGAGGTCGCCGATCAGACCAACGTGCAGGGCAGTGTGAACGCCCGCCGCTCGCTGACCCGCGGCGACTCCGACCTGATGTGGGAGTACACCGGCACGGCGTGGATCACCTACCTCGGCCGGGAGAACCCGATCCCGGACCCCTGGCAGCAGTACGTCGCCGTGCGCGACCTCGATCTGAGGCTCAACCACATCGTCTGGCTGCCGCCCGCGCCGTTCAACAACACCTACTCGATGGCGGTGGCGGGCGCGACGGCACGCAGGCTGGGGCTGACGAACCTCTCGGACATGGCCAAGGTGCCGGTGAGCGCCCGCACCTTCTGCGTGGACAACGAGTTCTTCAGCCGCAACGACGGCTTCATCGGCATGCTCAAGGCGTACGGCCTGACCTACGGGACCGACGTGCCCCGGTCGAACATCCGGCGGATGTCCGTCGGCGTGCTGTACGACTCCATCGCCAAGGGCGAGTGCACCTTCGGCGACGTGTCCACGACCGACGGGCGGATCGAGGCGCTCAAACTGGTGATCCTGAAGGACGACCGGAAGTTCTTCCCCAACTACAACCCGTCGGTCACGATCCGGGAGGAGGTCGTGCGGGCCCACCCGGAGATCGTCGGCATCTTCGACGCGATCAGCGCCAAGCTCACCGACAAGGTCATCCGCGGTCTGAACGCCCGGATGGACGTCGGCGGCGAGGTGCCCGCCCTGGTCGCCCGTGACTGGCTGCGTTCCGAAGGCTTCGTCAGGTGACGGACCGGGAGATCCGGATCTTCGACTGCTTGTGCGGCAGCAGCTCCCAGTCGTCCATGAACTTCGCCGCGAGGCCGTGCCTGGCCGCCAGGTCGATCAGGGTCTCGGTCCGGTAGTAGAAGTCCTCGCGCAGGACCTGGTGCTCTCGGCCCTCGGTGCGGTCGAAGGTGAAGTCGAACCAGCCACCCGGCTTCATCACCCGGCCCACGTGCGCGAAACACTCCTCGATCACGTGCAGCGGGGAGTGGGAGAAGACGCTGTGCGCGTGGACCACGTCGAAGTACTCGTCGGGCAGGAACGCGAAGCGCAGGTCCTTGACCGGGGTCAGGTGCGGGAGCTTGTTCCGCAGGCCGTACTCCACCAGGACGTCCTGCGCGGCCATGAGGATGTCGGGGGAGATGTCGATCCCGTAGTAGCCGCCGGGGTCGAGGTAGTCGATGAACATCCGGCCCGCGCGCAGGTTTCCGCAGCCGATCTCCAGCATTCGCATGTCGGGCCGCAGGCCGTGCCCGGCGAGGTAGTCGAACTGCATCCGGCCCAGCTTGACCCAGCGGGCATGCGACTTGCTGCCGACCGCCGCCTCCGGGCTGCGCCCCACGTCGGACTTCATCACCGCCCGGTAGTAACTCACGTGGTCGCGGGTGCGCAGCCGGAGCCAGGCGTCCCTGGTCAGCCGGCGCAGGTGCGGGACCACCTTGCGCGGATGGCTGATGGCGTAGCGGAGCTGGTAGAGCGGATTGGAACGGGTCATGTTACTTGGTCCACCGTTAGTCGGTATTTCATGGTCATGAAGACGGCCGAGAGGATGATGACGGCCGGGACCGCCGTCTGGCCCAGGAGCACGGCCGTCTCCGCGCTCACCGGCTGGGTCACGGGGTGCCCGGGGTCGGAGGAGAGGAAACCGCCGAGGGTGAGCACGCCGCTGAAGATGAGGGTGCCGAACGCCGCCACCGCGCTCTCGATGGCGGTCCACAGGCCGGTGAACACCCCGGCCCGCCGCCTGCCCGTCGACGCCACGTCGAGCGCGATCACGTCGGCCAGCATCGAGAACTGCAGGAGCTGCACGCCGGAGTAGCCGACCCCCACCACGAAGATGCACAGGTGGGCGTAGACCGAGCCGAACGACGGGGTGGCCACTGCCGCGGCGGTGCCGCCGAAGAACAGCAGCCCGGCGAGAATCATCGCACCGCGCTTGTCGTACCGCTTGGACAGCCGGACCCACAACGGCATGGTAAGCAGGATCGGTCCGACGAGGACCGCGAAGAGCGTGCTCGTGGCTTTGGGATTGTCTAGCGTGTAAGCCGCGAAATAGGGCGCTGCGGCCAGCATTACGCCCACGGCGAGCATCTGCGTGCTGCTCAGCGCGAGCAGCCAGAGGAACGAGGCGTTGCCCCTCGCCGCGGCGAACTGGGCGAAGAGTGACCCTTCGCCGGGTTCGGGGCTGCCGGTCATCGGCGCGCGGGCCGTACCGAAGAAGGAGCCCAGCATCGCGGCCAGCATGACGAGCGCGATCACGATGCCCATCAGTCGGTAGCTCGCGAGCGTGCCGCCGTCCCCCTCGGTGTTGACGATCGCCGGGGCGGCGATGCCGCTGATCGCGGTGGCCGCGCCGATGAAGACCATGCGCCACTGGAGGAGCGAGGTGCGCTCGTGGTAGTCGTCGGTCATCTCGGCCGGCATCGCCTTGTAGGGCACCTCGAAGAGCGAGTAGGACGTGGCGGCGACCAGGAAGCAGCAGCCGACGTAGATCGCGGCGGGGGTGCCCGTGAAGGAGGGGCCAGCGAAGGTCAGCGCGAACGCGATCGGCAGCGTGCACGCCCCGGCGAGCATCCAGGGACGGCGTGGCCCGAAGCGCGAGACGGTGCGGTCGGACCAGCGCCCGACCAGGGGGTTGATCAGGAGGTCCCAGACCTTGGGCGCGGTGATGAGCAGGCCGGCGATCCAGGCGGGCACCGCCATGACGTTGGTCATGTAGTAGAGGAGCAGCAGGCCCGGGATCGCTCCCCATGTCGCCGTGCAGAAGGATCCCACGCCGTAACCGAGGCGCACGCTCCGGGGGACCGTGGGCGAGGAACCGCCCGTCGCAGTGATCATGCAGCCATTAGAGCCCGCGGACACCGCCCTGAACAGGCCCAGCTACGCGTCACCCCGGGTACGGCAGGCCAGGTCGGCGCGGGCGGGCGCGGCCCGCCGTACAGGCGCGTACCGGCGGGCGGCGGCGACGCGGGTCCCGTTCGGTCTCTTGGGTCGCTCAGGTCGGCGCGGGGCGACGTGCGCGCCGTCCGGAAGGTCCCGAGGGGTCTTCCGGACGCGCGCCACCAGCATGTTCCGGGTCGGTGCGGGTCCTCAGTCGTCCACGTCCGCGCAGACGACGTGTGCGCCGATCTCGATCATTCGACGCTCGCTGCGTGAGTCGGCGACCCTGGCCATCAGGATCGGCGCCTCGCTCGCGGCGAGTTGCGGAAGCCGGGCGCGGACGCCCCGGTGCAGGTCGCGGACCACGTCCTCGGCGGCCGACATGTGCACCTTCACGTGCAGCATGATGCCCGGCGCGCCCGACGCGGTCCTGGCCTCCGAGATCCACACGTGGTGGACCAGCGGGTAGTCGGTGAGCAACTGGGCTATCGCCTTGCGCAGGCCGGGCAGGATCGGGTGCGCGCACCGCTGGTAGCCGGGGTCCACCTGCTGCATCGGCCCCGACAGGTGGGGCCGGGGCGCGGGGATCCACGACTGGGCGGACGGCGCGGACTGGGGAGCCGCGGGCACGGGCGGGGGGCCGTGCACGGTCGTGGTGCGGCTGACCGTGGCCATCGCGCCCGTCGCGTACGCCGTGGGGGTGGCGGCCGACATCGCCGGCGTCGAGCCCGTCCGGTTCGTACGCAGGTAGCGCTGGAGATCGTCGATCGGGATCGCCGCGGCGGCGGGGCCGGCGGCGTCGATGACGATCTCCCGGACCCCGGTGACCCGCTGGATGTCCAGGATGGTGTCCGCGGCGCAGTCGGACAGCGAGTGGCTGCCGCGGTGCCGCGTGTAGGTCTCCGGGCTGGTGTAGCCGAGCAGCACTCGATCACCGGCCTGCGTCGTGCCGAGCACGACGGAACGGTCTGGGCGCACGGCTACCAGGATTCCCCCTTCGGCGAGTGTCGCCAGAAGTCGGTGTGGGCTGCCGTGCTGCGCGAGCACATCTCCGAGAGCGGGGTTCCCGATGCTCATATGACGAACGATAGGTAGTGAACCACGGCTTATCAGGTTAATCGTGAATATTCGGTGCGATCAATACCAACATAGAGGCTCCATGGATGGATTGCAGCGGGAGTGGGTAACCCCACAGATCCTACGTCGTGCGTCTCGGATCGCGGACACTCGTGAATACGTTCACAAGCGCGGATAGACTGCGTGAGGTCCAAAACCCGCCATCTCGAAGGATCCACCCGTGAACAAGCCCGTTGTCCTTGTCGCCGAGGAGCTCTCCGAGGCCGGTCTCGCCGTGCTCGGGGCGGACTTCGAGGTCCGCCACACCGACGGAGCCGACCGCTCCAAACTTCTGCCCGCTCTCGCCGAGGCCGACGCGCTGATCGTGCGCAGCGCCACCCAGGTCGACTCGGAGGCCCTCGCCCACGCCGGCCGGCTCCGCGTCGTCGCCAGGGCCGGCGTCGGCCTCGACAACGTCGACGTCGAGGCCGCCACCAAGGCCGGCGTGATGGTCGTCAACGCGCCCACCTCCAACATCACCAGCGCCGCCGAGCACACGGTCGCGCTCATCCTCGCCAGTGCGCGCAACGTCGCCCAGGGCCACGGCGCGCTCAAGGCCGGCGAGTGGAAGCGGTCGAAGTACACCGGGGTCGAGCTCGACGAGAAGGTCGTCGGCATCCTCGGCCTCGGCCGCATCGGGCAGCTGGTCGCCCAGCGCCTGCAGCCCTTCGGCGTCGAGCTGATCGCCTACGACCCCTTCCTCCAGCCGGCCCGCGCCGCCCAGATGGGCGTCCGCCTCGCCTCCCTGGAGGAGGTCCTGGAGCAGGCCGACTTCATCACCGTGCACCTGCCCAAGTCGAAGGAGACCATCGGTCTCATCGGCGACAAGGAACTGCACACCGTGAAGCCCTCGGTGCGGATCATCAACGTCGCCCGTGGCGGCATCGTCGACGAGGCCGCGCTCTACACGGCCGTCAAGGAAGGCCGGGTGGCCGGCGCCGGCATCGACGTCTTCGCCAAGGAGCCGTGCACCGACAGCCCGCTGTTCGAGCTGGACCAGGTCGTCGTCACCCCGCACCTCGGCGCCTCCACCCACGAGGCCCAGGAGAAGGCGGGCACCCAGGTCGCGCGCAGCGTCAAGCTCGCGCTCGCCGGCGAGTTCGTGCCCGACGCGGTCAACGTCCAGGGCGGCGTCGTCGCCGAGGACGTCAAGCCCGGCCTGCCGCTCGCCGAGAAGCTCGGCCGCGTGTTCACCGCCCTCGCCCGCGAGACCGCCACCAAGCTCGACATCGAGGTCCGCGGCGAGATCGCGTCCCAGGACGTCCGCGTGCTGGAGCTCGCCGCGCTCAAGGGCATCTTCACCGACGTGGTCGAGGAGACGGTGACCTACGTCAACGCTCCGCTGCTCGCCAAGGACCGCGGCGTCTCCGTCGAGCTGGTCACCAGCTCGGAGAGCCCCGACTGGCGCAACGTGGTGACTGTGCGCGGCGTGCTCGCCGACGGCCGCAACGTCTCCGTCTCCGGCACCCTGTCCGGTCCCCGGCAGATCATGAAGATCGTCGAAGTCAACGGCTACACGATGGAGATCGTGCCGACCGAGCACCTCGCCTTCTTCGCCTACTCCGACCGTCCCGGCATCGTCGGCATGGTCGGCCGCCTGCTCGGCGACCACTCCGTCAACATCGCCTCCATGCAGGTGGCTCGCGACGAGAAGGGCGGTCGCGCGCTCATCGCCCTGACCGTCGACTCCGCCATCCCCGACGTCGTCGTCGACCAGATCGTCACCGAGATCGGCGCCGACAGCGGCCGGACCGTGGACCTGACCGACTAGTTCCGTACTGCGCGGCCGGGCTGTGCACTCGGGGGAGTTCGACGCGTTCCGCGCCTGAGCGGGTGTGGGTTCCGCTGCGCTGGGTGGTCTCGGACAGCCGTGCGGCTTGGTGGAGGTTCGGGTGGGCGGTCCGCTTGTCGTGGGGTTGAGCGCCCGGCCACGTCGTGGCCGGGCGGGTGGTCCGGGCGTCTGACAGATCGGTCCTGTCGCCGGGCCACGGGCTTCGTGCGACCGTTCCCGGCGATGGCCGGGTCTACCGGTGGCCGGAGACGGCGATGCTGACCAGGTTGCGGCCGCGCACGCCGTACAGGAGCCGGCCGCCCGGGTCGAGGGCGAGTTTGGGCTCGCCGCCGAACCATTCGCCGGCGAGTCCGTCGGCGATCTTCGTGACGGCGAGCCGTACGAGGTCGATCTTGTAGATGGCGTTGCCGTCCGTGGTGTAGGCGACGAGGCCGCGCAGGAGGAGATCGCTGCCCCGGGCGCTCACCCGCACGGTCCTGGTCACCTTGTGGCTGCGCGGGTCGTACTCGAACAGGACGCCGGTGTTGGTGATGCCGTAGAGCGCCAGCGGCCCGTGGGCCAGGCCGAGCACCACCTTCGCGCCGGGAACGGGTTCGAGCTCCCACAGCAGCTTGCGGGTGCGCAGGTCGAAGGCGGCCAGGCGGGCGGTGCTGGTGACCGGCGGCAGGCCGAGCCCTTCCTGGATGTTCGTGCCGAGGTAGGCGATGCCCGCCCGGCACGTGGCGGCGTAGAGGCTCTGCCGTTCGACGATGGGCCGGTAGGTCGTCATCTTCTTCGTGCGCGGGTCGTAGAGCGACAGTGCGCCGTTGATCTGGCCGGGCTCCGGCTGGGTGGTCATCGCGATCAGGCCGGTCCGCTTGTCGTGGGCGAGCGCGCGCGGCCGGTCCTGCTGATTGCCGACTCCGGCCAGCAGCTTGGCCTCGGGGTCGCCGGCCTGGTGGGAGTAGAGCAGGCCCTGGGTGTAGACGCCGAGGTAGGTGGTGTCCCGCAGGGTCAGCGCGGTCTTCGGCTCGCCGGGGATGCCGAGCCGGGAGCGGGTCCCCGCGGCGATGTCGTGGATGTCCGCGCCGCTCTTGCCGCCGACATAGACGCGCCGGCCGTCGGAGTGCACGGACATCGGCTGCTCGGGGGCCGCCTTGAAGCCGCGCTGCACCAGGTTGACGAAGTCGAGCTCGCCGGTGGCGGGGTCGTAGACGAGGATTCCGGCGTCCTGGACGCCGTAGACGCGCCCGTCATGGACCAGCAGCCGATGGGTGGCGGCCTCCGGCACGGCCACCCCCAGATTCTCGATCTCGCCGCCGGACAGCGCGATCCGGTAGAGGGTGCCGGAGGGCCGTCCGGCGAAGTACACGTACTCGTCATGGATGACGACGGAGGTGAGGTACTTGTCGCCGGTCGTGATGATCCGGTGGTCGGCGGGGTCGTCCTTGGCGATCACCAGGAGCTCGCCCTTGGAGGTGATGCCGCACGCGAGGTGGGTGCCGGAGATGGCCATGCTCCCCACCATGTCGCGGCCGGCCAGGGCGGCGGGCAGGATCTCCCGCTTCTCGCCGGTCGCCCGGTCGATCGCCACCAGGTGGGCGTGCGCGCCGACGCCCGCGTAGACGGTGGTCTCGTCGGCGGCGAGGCTGCGCACGTACGCCTCGCCGGGCGTCGGCTGGCCCAGATCGCGGCTCGTGCCGGTGGCCGGGTCGTACTCCACGATCCGGCCCGGCTCGGACATGCCGAGAAAGACCTTGCCGTCGGGGGAGGCGGCCACGTTCCAGATGAAGTGATCCGGATACTCGCCGACCTTGGTGACCGTCGCGGTGATGGTGTCGAGTTTGTAGAGGTCGGAGCGGGAGTGGGTGCCCACGTAGACGTCGGTGCCGACGGCGCACATCGCCCAGACGCCGATGCCGGTGGCGATGTCGAAGTGCGCGGTCACCGTGTCCTTCGCCAGGTCGTAGGCGCCGACCACGTTCGGGGACAGGCCCCTGGTGCCCGCGTACAGCACGCCGCCGACGAACTCGCCGTTGCCGAGCGGAGTGGTGACGCTGGCCGGGCCGAGGTCGGTGATCGTGCCCTCGGGTGACCCTTCGGCGTGGGCGACGGCGGGCAGGGCGCCGGCGGCTGCCGCCCCGCCGGTGGCGACGGCGGCGAGCTGGAGGAAGTGACGGCGGGGGATCAAGGGGGCTCCTAGGGGCGTTCGGGGTGGCTTCGCGTGCGATCGGCTCGCCGGTCGGCCTGGCCCGGGACGCCGGAGTTGATCGTGTGGATACCGGTCGTGACCATAATCCCCCCGCCGCGAAAACTACAAGGCTTGACAGCCGATGCTCATCAATTTACGGTCTGGGCCATAATTGAGCAAGATTGCGCAGCGCGGCCTTCGGCGGCGGTGCGCCTCCGGGAGGTACGGCATGCCAAGATCTCGCCTTTCCCGTCTGGCCCTCCTCGCCGGGTTACTCCCGGCCCTACTCCTACCGATCCCTGCCACGGCCGACGCGACGGTCGGCCCGGCGTCTGCGGCCGATACGACCGCCGGCGTGCCGGCCGGGGCTGACCTGCCGGTCGGCCGGCCGTACCTGGAAGCAGGGGCGGTGCAGGACTGCGCGGCCCCTCGGGTGCAGCGGTTCGGCGAGGCGTCGGTCACCGGGGCCATCGTCGGCGCCGCCGTACACGAGGGGCGCGGGTACGTGGTGACGCGCGGTATCAAGCCGCCGGTGCTCGCGGAGATCGACCTGGCCACCCGCAAGGTCGTCCGCAGCGTGCGGTTGCCGGACGGCCCGGCCGCCGGTGCCGCCGAGGGCGGGTGGGCCACGGTCGTGTCCGGCGGGAAGGTCTACGTCGGCACCTACCCGGTGCCCGATCTCTACCGGTTCGATCCGGCGACCGGGGAGGTGGAGCACCTGCGTTCGTTCGGCCGGGAGGGCGGGTTCATCTGGAGCCTCGCCGCCTCTCCCGACGGCACCATCTACGCGGGGACCTACCCCGACGGCAAGGTCTGGGAGTACGTCCCGGAAACCGGCGCGGTGCGTGGCATGGGGCCGTTCGTGCCCGGTGAGCGTTATGTGCGGGCAATCGGGGCCGACGACGACAACGTCTACGCCGGGCTGCTCGACAAGGGCAAACTGCTGGCGATCGACCGTGCCGACGGTACGGCCCGCGAGCTGGCGACCGGCTCCACCGGTTTCGGGGCGATCGCCGACCACGGCGACCGCGTCCTGGGCACGAGCGGGGCCGTACTCGTGGACATCCGCAAGGACGGGACGGACAAGAGAACCGTCTCCCTCGACTCCGGCAGTCTGGACGGGCTCGTCGTCGCCGCCGACGGCACGGTCTACGCCTCGGCGCGGCCGGACGGCGCGATCTACCGCTACCGCACCGGCGACGACACGCTCACCAGGGTCGGCGATCCGCCCTCGCCCGGCGACGAGACCCGCAGGATGGTGCTGAACGGCGACGGCACGCTGCTCGGCTTCTCGGGCAGCGGCGGCATGTGGACCATGGACCTGAGCACCGGCGAGTCGGAGTTCACCGACCTGATCGACGCCGGGATCCCCACCGGGGCGGAGCGCCCCCAGTCGCTCCTGCTGGATCCGGGCAAGGCGGTGTACGTCGCGGGCCACTACGCCATCGAGGTCCGTGACCTGCGGTCGGGGGAGAAGCGCAGGATCCGGGTGTCCGGCGAGCCGAAGGTGATGGTGCGCAGGGGCGGCAAGATCTACGCGGCCATATACCCGAGCGGCGAGATCATCGAACTCGACCGGCGCACCGACGCGATCCGCAGCCTCGGCTTCCTCGGCCACGGCCAGCAGCGCCCCTGGGACCTGGAGTACGACCCGCGGACCGACAAGCTGCTGGTCGCCTCGGCCCCGCTGGGCCCGAAGCTCAAGGGCGCGCTGACCCTGGTGGACCCCGACACCGGCGCGATGGACACCTACCTCGACGTGATCCCGGACCAGAGCCTGATGACCCTCTCGCTCGACGAACCGCGCGGCATCGTCTACCTGGGCGGCGACGTGCTGGGCGGCGGCGGCGTCCCGCCCGTCGGCACGGCCGCCTCCGTGGCCGCCTTCGACTTGCAGACGCGCAAGGTGCTCTGGCGGACCGACCCGGTGCCCGGCTACCGCACCTTCCAGGACCTCAAGGTGCACGACGGCCTCCTCTACGGCGTCTACAAACGCAACGCGAGCTGGTTCGTGATGGACCTCGCCACCCGCGCCGTGCTCCGTAAAGGCCCGCTCACCGGGTACGGCGAGCTGCACGTCCACCGCGGGAACGTGTTCGCCGCGACCTTCTTCGGCGGCGGCAACATCCACCGCCTCGGCCCCGGGCTCGACGAGCCCCAGCTGATCGCGACCGGCCTCGGCGACGACTGGTACACCAACCCGCAACTCGCCTTCGAGCCCGGCTCCTGGTGGGCGTGGGGGCTGGTCGGCAGGGACCTCGCCCGGCTCTGGCTCGACCCGAGTTGCCCGCCTCTGACACCCTGAGCGCCGTCGGTGGCGAGGCCGATCATGCTCGGCCTCGCCACCTGTCCGGCCTTCGAAGACCGCTGACGTCGCCCGGTCCACGCCATGTACGGCCGGCCGGGCGTCTCGCCATGTGAGATGTTCTGACGTCCAACGAGACGGATCTGATATGCCGGGGTACCCTGGCTGGAAATACGGCAGGTGTTCCCCTTGATCGCCTGCGGCGACGGGGCCTGACCAGGGCAGGCCGGCGACCCGTCGTGGAGTGCGCGTCCGCCGGCCGTCGGTTCTCGCCCGGAGTCCGTGACCCGGATCTCCGGCAGCAGTACCGGCTGCGGATTCCCGACCGGATCCGGCTCTCCTTCGCCCGTCTTTTCGCGTGTGCCAGCCGTACGCGCCTATCGAGAACGAGATGTGCCCATGTACGAGATGTATCCCTGGAACCGTTTCGACGATGAGAACGAAGAGGCCGTGGACGCCGTTCAGTTCGCACTGGACCGTCGCGACAACGGTGGTTCGCCCGCTCGTTAGCGGTTGGTCGCCTCGCGTCCGCTGGATGTTGGGGTTGTCCCGAATTGTGAGATGGGTGTTCGACACCCGAGACGGGCCGGTAGGGTGGGCCCATGGAGTCACGTAGTGTCCGGCTGGCCGTCATCCCCGGAGACGGGATCGGGGCCGAGGTCGTCGATGAGGGTCTCAAGGTGCTTGAGGCGGTCGGGTCCAAGGTGGAGTCGACCACCTATGACCTTGGCGCCAAGCGCTATCACGCCACCGGGGAGACGCTCCCCGACGCGGTGCTGGCGGAGTTGCGGGAGTACGACGCGATCCTGCTGGGCGCCGTGGGCGACCCGAGTGTGCCGCCGGGGGTGCTGGAGCGTGAACTGCTGCTGCGGCTGCGGTTCGAACTCGACCACTATGTCAACCTGCGCCCGGTGAAGCTGTACCCCGGTGTGGCGACGCCGCTGGGGCAGGCCGGGCCCGACGACATCGACATGATCGTGGTCCGCGAGGGCACCGAGGGTCCGTACGCCGGGGCCGGCGGCACGATGCGTCGCGGCACGCCGTACGAGATCGCCACGCAGGAATCCCTCAACACGGCCTTCGGCGTGGAACGGGTGGTGCGCTACGCGTTCGAGAAGGCGCGCGGGCGCAGCAGGAAGAAGCTCACCCTGGTCCACAAGACCAACGTGCTCACCTACGCCGGTGACCTGTGGGCCCGCACGACGGAGCGGGTCGCGGCGGAGTTCCCCGAGGTCACCACCGACTACTGCCATGTCGACGCGGCCTCCATGTTCTTCGTGAACCAGCCTGAGCGCTTCGACGTGATCGTCACCGACAACCTGTTCGGCGACATCCTCACCGACATCGGCGCGGCCATCGCCGGCGGCATCGGCCTCGCCGCCAGCGGCAACATCAATCCTGACCGCACCGCGCCCAGCATGTTCGAGCCCGTCCACGGCAGCGCGCCCGACATCGCGGGTCAGGGCAAGGCCGACCCGACCGCCACGATCCTCTCGGTCGCCATGCTCCTCGACCACCTCGGGCGCGGCGACGCGGCCGCCAGGGTCGAGCAGGCCGTGGCCGACGACCTGATCGAGCGCGGCGGCAAGCCCGCGCGCGACACCCGCCAGATCGGCGACGACATCACCGCCCGAGTAGCCGGCTAGGGCGGGCCACCTACGTCTCACGCGCATGGCGGCCCCGCGAGGGCCGCCATGCGCGTTTTCGTATGCCCGCGCCTGCCGGTTGTCTCACTTGATGCAGTAGTTTCCCGTTACCTGTTCCATCGCACAATGGAGTCAGGTGCCATCCACAGAGAAGAGAAGGACCCTCGTCATGACCACCGCTCCGAAGCTCAGCTTTGACGTGCAGCTCTCCGACCACGCGCGCACCGCGGCCGAGCGCGAGCAGGTACTGGCGAGCCCCGGGTTCGGGCAGATCTTCACCGACCATATGATCTCGGTCGACTACACGGAGGGCGTCGGCTGGCACGACGCCAGGCTCATGCCGTACGGCCCGCTGAGCCTGGACCCCGCGACCTCGGTCTTCCACTACGCGCAGGAGCTCTTCGAGGGTCTGAAGGCTTATCGGCAGGTCAACGGGTCGATCGTGTCCTTCAGGCCATTCGCCAACGCCGGGCGGTTCAACAGGTCGGCGCTGCGGATGGCGATGCCGGAGCTGCCGGAGGACGTGTTCGTCGAGTCCCTGGAGCTGCTGGTCCAGACCGACCGCGACTGGGTGCCGACCACCGAGGGGCACAGCCTCTACCTGCGCCCGTTCATGATCGCCACGCAGGCGGGGCTCGGTGTGAACTACCCCTCGCGTAACTACAAGTACATGGTCATCGCCTCGCCCGCGGCGTCGTACTTCTCCGGTGGGGTCAGCCCCGTGTCGGTGTGGCTCTCCACGGAGTACACCCGGGCGGCACCGGGCGGCACCGGGTTCGCCAAGTGCGGCGGCAACTACGCGGCGGCCTTCGTCGCTCAGCGTCAGGCCGTCGCGCAGGGCTGCGACCAGGTGGTCTGGCTCGACGCCATCGAGCACCGCTACGTGGAGGAGATGGGCGGCATGAACCTCTTCTTCGTCTACGGCGACAGGCTCCTCACTCCGGCGCTCACCGGCACGCTGCTCCCCGGCATCACCCGCGAGTCGGTCCTCACCCTCGCCACGGAACTGGGGCTGAAGCCGGAGGAGGGCCGGCTCTCCATCGAGGAGTGGCAGGCGGGCTGCGAGTCGGGCGAGCTCACCGAGGTCTTCGCGTGCGGCACCGCCGCCGTCATCACCCCCGTCGGCTCGGTCAAGGGCGCCGACCGCGCCTGGACCGTCGGCGACGGCACCCCGGGCCCGGTCACCCTCAAACTCCGCGAGGAACTGGTGGGCATCCAGTACGGTGCGCGCCCGGACACCCACGACTGGATCCACAAGATCTGCTAACCCGGACTTCGGACGGCCCGGCCCATTCGGTCCGGGCCGTCCTGATTCGGCTCAACCGATGAGCTTGCCGGTGTCGATGGTGAGGTCCCACGGCTCCGGAAGTCGAAGCGCACCGCCCAAGCGGACCTCTGTCACGTGTGCGTAACCGTCTTCGCTTGGGTATCTGAAGAGCTTGGCCGTGCCCTGGAACTGATCCACCACCAGGAGGAGAGGCACGTTGGCCGTAGCGCAGTTCCGCGGTTTGATGACGTGATCATCGTGTGAGCTGCTCTTTGAGACGACCTCCACCGCAAGGCAGATCCCGTCCGCGTAGACGTGATCGGACCCCCACATTCTCGGCTTTTCCGGCACCACGGTCAGATCGGGGATGTAACGATCCATTTGAGGGCCGAGGAACAGGATGATTCCCTGCCAGATCTCCCACCCCTGCTGCGTCACCGTGGGGAGGAGCTGGGCGAGGAGGCGGAACACTAGGCTGCTGTGATCGCCGGTGGTCATTTCGCCGACCACGACCCGCCCGTTGATGACCTCGACTCGGCTATCCGGGAACAGATCGCAGGTACGCCGATAGATCTGGTCCGTGTCTGACTGAAACGTCTCCTGCATAGGTCGGTCCAGCACCTTGACCATGTTTCCATCATCTCCTCCGGATGACCAGGCACCACGTGTTCGGTGCGATACTCAAAGTAGTCACCGACAGGCGGTCCCGCACAGGAGTTCGAGAAAGTCGCCGTTGGTGAAGTACGGCGCGATCGTGGCCCCTCCTTGTGCAGAGGGCGGAGACACGCGCCGAGGTCTCGGATTCTGAGATCGATGTGCCAGATGGTGGGTGCGTGTGGCAGACTACAGACACCATGTTGAACGGTCTGCTCATTATCAGCAGGCGCGCCGGCACTTAAAGGACCACGCCGGCGCGCAGACCTCTCACGTCCGTGAGGGGTCTTTTTGTTTGGGCGCGCGGCGACTGACCCGAAGACCGTTAGGGAGACGACACCATGGCTGACGACAGCTTCCATGTGTACGACACCACTCTGCGCGACGGAGCGCAGCAGGAGGGCCTCAACCTCACCGTCGCCGACAAGCTCCTCGTGGCGCGGCACCTTGACGGCCTGGGAGTCGGCTTCATCGAAGGTGGCTGGCCGGGCGCCAATCCCAAGGACACCGAATTCTTCCGGCGGGCTCAAACAGAGCTCGACCTGAAGCACGCGCAGCTCACCGCGTTCGGCGCGACCCGCCGGGCCGGGGGGAAGGCAGCCGACGACCCGTTGGTGGCCGCACTGCGCGAATCCGGCGCGCCGGTCGTGACCCTTGTCGCCAAGAGTCACGACCGGCACGTGGAGCTGGCCCTTCGCACGACTCTCCAGGAAAACCTCGCGATGATCCGCGACACGGTTTCGCACCTTCGTGCGGAGGGCCAGCGAGTCTTCCTCGACGCCGAGCACTTCTTCGACGGCTACAAGTCCAACCCAGCCTACGCTCTGGAGGTCGTCAGGACGGCGGCCGAGGCCGGGGCCGACGTGATCGCCCTGTGCGACACCAACGGCGGGATGCTGCCCGACGAGCTGGCCGAGGTGGTGCAGGCGGTGGCCAGGACCAGCGCCAGGGTCGGCATCCACTGCCACGACGACACCGGCTGCGCCGTCGCCAACACGCTCGCCGCCGTCAAGGCCGGCGCGACGCACGTGCAGGGCTGCGCGAACGGGTACGGCGAGCGCTCGGGCAACGCCAACCTGTTCACGGTCATGGCGAACCTCCAGCTCAAGCGCGGCTTCGAGCTGGTTCCCCAGGAGTCGCTCGCCGACATGACCCGGATCGCGCACGCGATCACCGAGGTCACCAACGTCACCCCGAACTCCCACCAGCCCTACGTCGGCGTGTCCGCCTTCGCGCACAAGGCCGGGCTGCACGCCAGCGCGATCAAGGTCGATCCCAACCTGTACCAGCACATCGACCCCGCCGAGGTCGGCAACGACATGCGCATGCTCGTCTCCGACATGGCCGGGCGCGCCTCCGTGGAGCTCAAGGGCCGCGAGCTGGGCTACGAGCTGAACGCCACGGAGTCCCGCGAGCTGGTGGACAGGGTCAAGGACCTGGAGTCGAAGGGCTACACCTTCGAGGCCGCCGACGCCTCCTTCGAACTGCTGCTCCGCGACACGCTGAGCGGCGAGCGCAAGCGCCACTTCACGGTGGAGTCGTGGCGGACCATCGTCGAGCGTCTCCCCACCGGCGAGGTGGTGAGCGAGGCCACGGTCAAGCTGCACGCCAAGGGCGAGCGGATCGTCGCGACCGGCGAGGGCAACGGCCCGGTCAACGCCCTGGACCGGGCGGTGCGGTCGGCGCTGGAGAAGCTCTACCCCGAGCTGGCCGGTCTGGAGCTCGTCGACTTCAAGGTGCGCATCCTCGAGGGCACGCACGGCACCGACGCGATAACGCGGGTGCTGATCACGTCCAGCGACGCCTCCGCCGAGTGGGCGACCGTGGGCGTCGGCGAGAACATCATCGAGGCTTCCTGGCAGGCCCTGGAGGAGGCCGTGACCTACGGCCTGCTCCGCGCGGGCCGCGAGGTCGAGTAGCCGTCAGGGGGCCGCGACATCAGGCGGGCCCACGAGACCGGGTCGTTCGCAGGGGGTGCGGCCGATCGTTCGCGGGGTGCGGCCATCCGCGACCAGCGTGAAAGGTAGCCCGTCGGGCGGAGTCCACCACGTCCGGGGCCTGTAGTTACGGCCCGGCGGTCCCTGCCGGGCCGTACGAAGGGCGCCTTCGGTGGCCCCTGCCGGAGCCACCGAACGAGGTCAGGCCAGGCCGGACGCGGTGGCCCGGAACGTCACCGGGCCGTCCGAGGTCTCCACCGTGACCTTGCCGCCGCCGCACTTGACCTTCGGGTCGCCGGTCCCCGGCACCACGATGGTGAGCAGCGGGTCGGCCGAGGCGGGGGAGAGCACCGCGGGCGCGGCCTCCTTGCGCAGGTAGGCCGGGGAGACCCAGCCCTGGAAGGGGCTGCTGGCTCCCCTGACGACCTTCAGCCCGCTGACCGGGTCGCACGAGGGCAGTGCGAGCTGGATGAGCGTGGCCTTCCAGCCGGACTTGTCCTTGAGGGCGACCCTGCCGCCCTTCGGATTGGACGCCGTCAGCTTGTGGTCGAGGTGCCAGAGGTTGCTGATCCGGGAGCTGCCCGGCGCCCAGTCGAGCACCGCCATCAGGTCCTCGCCGTGGTTGACGAGAACCGACCTGGTACGGCTCACGCCGTACGCCTTGTCGGTGAGCCGGTAGCTCTGCCGGTTCTTGCTCGCCGACGACTTCTCCAGCTTGGTGACCGTCTGCCCGCGGAAGGCGGCGCCCGCCACCACCGGCACGTTGTGGGCCTGCGGCGACATCGTCCAGCGGCGGTAGGGCGTGTTCTCGTAGGAGTGGAAACCCACGTCGACCAGCACGTCACGGCCATGGGCGTAGTAGGTGACGCCCATGTGGTCCTCGTGCCCGTGGTACTTCATCCCGGGGCCGAACCTGATCGAGTAGTAGGCCGACTCCGGTTTGTCCCACGCCGTACGCCCGTAGATGTATCCCGCCCCGCCGAACACCTTCACCGTCTGCTTCGGGTGCTCGTAGCCGGCGGGCCGTACGTCGGCGCCGCCGTCGCCGATCGGGACCATCTGCCCGTTCGGCTGGGTGGAGTGCGTGATGAACGACTCCAGCGACGCCCATCGCTTGGAGATCGTCGAAGGCACCTTGCGGTCGCACGACTTGATGTTGTCCATCGCGACCTTGAGCCGCTGGTGGACGTAGATCGCATACCGGGGGGCCTGTTCGCGCAGCGCGCCCTGGGAGTCGACGTCGAGCCTGACGGTCTCGGTCAGCCGCTTGATCGCCAGATTGGACCATTCGGGCCGCTTGTACCTGCATCCGATGCCCAGCAGTGCGATGTCCTGGTCGATCCCGTGGTTGTGGCCCTTCTCGTACAGCCTCGGGTCGGCCAGCATTCTGGCGTGCTCGGCCAGGCTCTGGGTCAGCCAGCTCTCCTTGACGTGCTTGCTCAGGCACACCAGCGCGGGGGCGCGGAGCGCGATCGGGTGCTCCGCCCAGGCGTACGGGCTGGTGTTCCTGCTCCCGCGCGGGTTGTCCGCCACCCAGTCCTTGGCGATCTCCTTGGCCCTGGCGAGGTAGGCCTCCTTGCCGTTCGTCTCGTAGTCGGCGACGAGCCTGCCCATCCACCGCAGCGAGTGGAACACCATGTCCCAGGAGCGGTTGCGGTACGGGCTCCAGCGCCAGTTGACGTTCTTGCCGACCTTCGCGGGCGGCAACCCGAGGAAGGAGAGCTCGCCGTTCATGACGTCGTCCGAGGTCGGAGTGGCGGGCAACCAGTCACCCTGGCATTCCGAGGTACGTTTCACGACCGCGGCCTGCGCGGCGTTCACCACTCCGCCACAGGTCAGCAGGAGCATGAGGGAGAGACCGAGGGCATGGCTGCGGCGGAGCACGCCAGTTTCCTTCCTGGCCGGACAAGGGGGGCGGATCATGCTTTCCGAATCCCATATGTCCGGTCAAGTCACAGGCGTCGCCAAAGCCACATCGTTATCAGTCTCACAGCTGGGCCGAAGCGACCTCAGGGCTGCTTGGGCCCGGCGCTCTCGACCACCTCGAAGGCCCACAGCTCCGCCGCCGAGGACGCCGGCCCCTGCCCGTGCCCATGCCCCTGCCCGTGGCCGTGTCCTTGACCGTGTCCCTGGGCCGCCTTGGCGTGGCCCTCCTGGAAGGCCTGGCTGCTCTGCCAGCGCTCGAAGTCGGCCTCGCTGCGCCAGCGGGTGTAGACGAGGTAGCGGCCGGAGTCGTCGACCGGCCGCAGCAGCTCGAACCACTCGAAGCCGTCGGAGGACTCCACCATGCCCGCACGGCCGGCGAACCGGCGTTCGAGCTCCTCGCGCATCTCCGGCGGGACCGTCAAAACGTTGATCTTCACGACCGAAGCCATGGGGACTCCTCGTAGCGATGAGTGATCGACCACGATCACCCTACGGTCACCACGGGGCGCTCGCTCGGCGTGTCGTGCCCGATCAGTGGATCTGGCGTGGCCGGCTGCCGGACTCCCGCAAGGTGAGCTGGACGAGGGCGGGCAGGCGGTCGACTTCGAGGGCTTGGCGCATCCGGGGGATGGCCTGGGTGGAGAGGTGGTCGCGGAGGGTGTCGATCGTCGCGGCCTCGTCGGCGACCAGGCGGAGCCGTACGGCCGGCTCGGTTCTGGTGCCGGTGAGGGCGGCCTGGGCGCGCAGGATGGACGGGTGCCCGGTGAGGTCGGCTTCGAGGGCCTCGGCGACGCCGCCGGACTCGACCTCGGTGATCCCGGTGGCGTCCTCGGAGAGGCGGAGGCCGCGCACGGTGTCGTTGCGGGCCTGGGCGAGCAGCCAGCGCAGGCCGAGGATCGCGGCGATCAGGCCGAGGGCGGCGAGCACCCACCACATCCACGGGTTGCGGGCGAAGAAGACGATCTCCCTGAGTCCGACGACGCGCTCCATCGACGCGAGCCGGCCGAAGGCGCCCAGGGCTCTGGCGAGCGAGAGTCCGCCGACGACGAACAGCAGCAGGCCGAGCAACGCCAGGCCCAGCCGGTTTCCACGTGCGGTCTTTCGCTCCATGATGTCTGCTTCCTCTGCTCGTCTCGGCTACTTGTTGCGCAGGGAGACCGACAGGTGCGGCGAACTCGCGGGCGCCAGCGAGGTGAGCTTGGAGGACACCGCCTGCCGTATCGCGTCGTCCAGGCCGCCGGTCTCGTGCAGCGGGGTCGTGGCGGTGACGTGGACGTGGTTGCCGTGCACCCGGGTCCTCGCGCCGCTCACGCCGTCGACCCCTTCGGCCGCGTGGGACAGGGCACGGGCGAAGCTACGGCGCCGCAGCCCGATGATGAGGTCGCGGTCACCGGTCAGCAGCGGCACGTACCTGGGCCGGCCGGGGATCAGCGCGATCAGGAGCAGGAGCAGGCCGAGCGCGGTCACGACGGCGGCGGTGACGATCACGCCGGTGTCGTTCCACCGGGTCGCGTTGGCCCAGCCCTGGACGCTGTCGTACGGCAGCAGCCGCGCGGGATTCTGCAGCAGCGCCGAGATGATCTCCAGTGCGACGACGAGGCCGACGACGAGGAGGGCGACGGCGGCGATGACCGCGGGCCAGGACCGCCGGGGGCGGAAGGCGCGGGCCGCCGCGCGGTTCGCGCCGCCGGACCCCGGCAGGGTCGGCGTGGCGACGCGGTGGGCGCCCGTGGTGGTCATGCCGGCACCTCCGGTCGCGTGTCGGCCGTCTCGTCGACGGTCCCGGCCGCCGGTTCAGGGCCGGGCGCCGGGCGCGCGCCGGGGACCAGGGCGGCCACGTCGATGTCGACGTGGCCGATGGCCAGCCCGGTCATCTGGTGCACGCGGGTGGCGACATGGCGGCGGAGCTGGTCGGCGACGCTTCGGATCGGGACCGGGTAGGCCACCGACACGTCCAGCCGCAACGAGGCGAGCCCGCCGTGGACGGTCGCGTCGGCGGCCCTGCCCCGTGGCACCGGGCCGCGACGGCGTACCTCGACCACCCCGCCGACCTCCTGGGCCGCCCGGGTCGCGATCTTCGAGACGACGTTCTCCGGGATGTGGGTCCTGCCACGCCGCTCGGGTGGGACGCTCATCGACGTCTCATCGCGAACTGGGACAGGTCGATCGTCCCGCCCTCAAGGATGCGCCCGACCAGCAGGCCGACCGCCCCCAGCACGAGGACCAGCAGGAACGCGCCCAGCCCGCCGAACGCGCCGACGATGCCGAGCACCATGCCCACGGTCAGGCCGACGATCGGCCACAGCGGAAAGGAGTTCATTGTCGACCTCTCTCTTCAGTCGCCTCTTCAGTCGCCACGTCTGTCACCACGTCGTCGATCGTCACGTTCACCGGTCGCCCCTCCAGGAGCGGGCCGACGGCCTGCCGTACCTGGTCGGCGATCGCCGGGAGCGGCCGTCCGTGGCGGGCGACGATGGCGATCTCCACCTCGTCGTCGCGCACGGCCACGCCCGAGATCCTGATCCCGGGCAGGTAGGTCGCGACCGCGCCGAAGGGGCCCGGGGACAGCCTGGCGACATCCGGGCAGCCCTCCACCGCCTTCACCACGGCTTGGACCAGGTCCTGGGATCGGTCCTGGGATCGGTCCTGGGGCTGGGACTGGTCCGGCTCGGTGTGAGCCTCGGTGTGAGCCCCGGTGTGGGCCCCGGTGTGGGCGACTTCGCTCACTGGACTCGCGGCTCTTCCTGTCTGCTCTGCTTCTCCTGTTTGTCCTGTTGGTCGTCACCGGGCAGGTGGACGTCGTCCACCCTGATGTTGACCTCGGTCACCTCCAGGCCGCACATCCGCTCCACGGCCGAGATCACATTGCGCCGTACGCCGGCGGCCAGGTCGGGGATGCCGACCCCGTAGTCGACCACGAGGTCGATGTCGACGGCCGCCTGCCGTTCGCCCACTTCGACGGACACGCCCTGCGTGGTGCCCTTCCCGGCGCCCACCATCCCGCGCATGGTGCCGAGCGCACGGGCGCCCCCGCTGCCCATCTCGTGGACGCCGGAGACCTCGCGCGCGGCGAGCGCCGCGATCTTCGCGACCACGCTGTCGCCGATGGTGGTGATTCCCTTGCCGGAGGCGAGTGGCTTGCCGCCTTCCTGCGTTCGGGCGCGGGGTACCGCGGTTCCCTGATGCATGGTGTCGGACACGTTGATTCCTTCCCCCGTCGGCGACCGGCGCGCGCGGCGGTCACCTGGCCATCAGCCCTACTTCCGGACATGTCGTCCTAAAAAGCGATGTACAGCGGTAATACCCCAGGTCATAGGCATAATCAGGACTTGATGGGCTTTTTCCCTCGGGATGACCGGTCATTGCCCGCCGCGCCCGTCTGCGAGCACGTCCGCACCTCAGTAGGCTCGTGCCGTACGACATCCGACTTTCGTAAGGCAGTCACCAGTGCGCATAGCGAGGTTCTCGACCGGCGAGGGCGTGACGTTCGGGGTGGTCGAGGGGGACCAGGGCGAGGAGTTCGTCTCCGCGGTCTCGGGGCATCCCTTCGGCACGATCCAGTTCACCGGGGAGCGGTTTCCGCTCGCCGAGGTCAGGCTGGTCGCGCCCATGCTTCCCAGCAAGATCGTCGCCATCGGCAAGAACTACGCCGAGCACGCCCGGGAGATGGGCGGTGAGCCGCCGGCCGAGCCCGTCATCTTCAGCAAGCCGTCCACCTCGGTGATCGGGCCCGGCGAGGCGATCGCCTACCCCGAGAAGCTGTCGCAGCGGGTCGACTTCGAGGGCGAGCTGGCCGTGGTGATCGGCCGCCTGTGCCGGGAGGTGCCCGCTCAGCGGGCGAGCGAGGTCATCTTCGGCTACACCTGCGCCAACGACGTGACCGCCCGCGACCTGCAGGCCAAGGACGGCCAGTGGACCAGGGCCAAGGGGTTCGACACCTTCTGCCCGCTCGGCCCGTGGATCCAGACCGAGCTCGACCCCGCCGACCTGGCGATCACCACTACGGTCAACGGCGACATCCGGCAGAGCGCCCGCACCTCGCAACTCCTGCACGACATCCCCGCGCTGGTCGCCTACGTGAGCGCGGTCATGACACTGATCCCCGGCGACGTGATCCTCACCGGCACCCCCGCCGGGGTCGGGCCGCTGGCCGTCGGCGACGAGGTCGGCGTCGGCATCGAAGGAATCGGCACTCTCACAAACCGGGTGGTCTCCCGTGATTAGGGTTCGTTTCGCTCCCTCGCCCACCGGCATGTTCCATGTCGGCGGCGCCCGTTCCGCACTGTTCAACTGGGCCCTCGCGGAGCGGGAGGGCGGCCGCTTCGTCCTGCGCGTCGAGGACACCGACGCCGCGCGCAACCGGCCGGAGTGGACCGAGGGCATCATCTCCGCGCTCGCCTGGATCGGCATCAACGGCGAGAACCCGGTCTTCGAGGGCCCCTACTTCCAGTCGGCCAACGAGCCGCAGCACCGCGAGGCCGTCGCCAAGCTGCTGGCCGACGGCAAGGCCTACTTCTGCGACTGCACCCGTGAGCAGGTCCAGGCCCGCACCGGCTCCGAGCACAAGGGCTACGACGGCCACTGCCGCGACCGCGGGCTCAGCGCGGGCGCGGTCCGGTTCCGCACTCCCGACGAGGGCGTCGTCGTCGTCGACGACGTGGTCAGGGGCCGGGTGGAGTTCCCCAACGACGCCCAGGAAGACTTCGTCATCGCGCGCGGCGACGGCTCCCCGCTCTACGTCCTGGCCAACGCCGTCGACGACATCACCCAGGCGATCACGCACGTCATCCGCGGCGAGGAGCACCTGTCCAACGCCGCCCGCCAGCAGCTCCTGTGGCCGGCCCTGGGCGCCACCCCGCCGGTGTGGGCGCACCTGCCGGTGATCGTCAACGAGCAGCGCAAGAAGCTCTCCAAGCGTCGCGACAAGGTCGCCCTGGAGTCCTACCGCGACGAGGGCTACCTCGCCGAGGCGATGGTCAACTATCTGATGCTGCTCGGCTGGGGCCCCGGCGACGACCGGGAGATCATGCCCTGGTCCGAGATGATGCCGCTGTTCCGCCTGGAGGACGTCATCCCGTCCTCCGCCTTCTTCGACGAGAAGAAGCTGCGCGCCTTCAACGGGGAGTACATCCGGGCGTTGCCGCCGGAGGAGTTCATCGCCCGCTGCGCGTCGTACCTCGACCCGAGCTGGGACCTTGAGGTGTTCGCCAAGGTCGCGGGGCTGGCGCAGACCCGGGTCGCGGTGCTCTCGGAGATCACCGCGAACGTCGACTTCCTCTTCCTCCCCGAGCCGGTGTTCGACCAGGCGAGCTGGGACAAGGGGATGAAGAACTCCCCGAAGGAGATCCTCACCGGCTACCTCGCCCGGCTGGAGACCGTCTCCTTCGACCCCGAGTCGCTCAAGACCGCCCTGGAGGAGGTCGGCACCGAGCACGGCCTCAAACTCGGCAAGGCCCAGGCCCCCGTCCGCGTCGCCGTCACCGGCCGGACCGTCGGCCTGCCGCTCTTCGAGTCGATCGAGGTCCTCGGCCGCGAACGCACCATCGACCGTATCCGCACGGCCCTCGCCAAACTCTGACCCCGTACGGCTCGCGCCACCACCCGGCGCGAGCCGTACTCAGAGTCCCAGGACCCGGCGCAGTCCGGCGTCGATGTCCTGAAGCAGCGCTTCGGGAGCCTGGCCTACGGGCCCATCGAGATCATTTTTGTTGACCGTGACCAGGGAGGTCACGTTGACGACCGAGTCTCGTTTCAGACCGGTGGACAGGGCGGGGAGAAAGACGTTCCCCGGCATGGCCGCGAGGCCGGTGTTCGTAGTGATCACTGCCGTTATCGCAGTAGCAAGCCTGCTCGCGTTGTAAGAGCCGGCCTGTATCACGATCACTGGGCGGCGCTTGGCCGGTCGGCTTCCGGCTGCCTCCCCGAGGTCGGCCCAGTAGATGCCGCCTCGCCGGATCACCATTCGTCGTCGGCTGAGAGGACACGGCGACCGGCTTCCACTGCGACGGCCCCTGAGTCGTCGTACCCCGCCAGTTCGAGAGCGGCATCGATCTGGCGGGTCAGAGTCTTCTGTTCGAGGCGCTGGAGGTACTCCTGTGCGGCACGGGTGTAGAACTCCGATCGGCTCATACCGAGTGCCGCAGCCTGTTGCTCAACCTTGGAGAAGGTCTCGTCAGGTATGGAGATCGCGGTTTTCATACGAGAAGTATAACCCGGTCATACCCGTGTGCGCTCGTGGTCAGCCGAGGCCGCGGCGTTCGAGGAGGGGCTCGATGTGGGGGTCGCGGCCGCGGAAGTTGCGGAACGCGGTCATCGGGTCGATGCTGCCGCCCCTGGCGAGGAGTTCGCGGCGGAACCTGTCACCGTTCTCGCGTCGCAGGCCGCCGTTCTCCTTGAACCACTCCACGCTCTCGGCGTCGAGGACCTCGCTCCAGATGTAGGAGTAGTAGCCGGCGCTGTAGCCGCCCGACCAGATGTGCGCGAAGTAGGTGCTGCGGTAGCGCGGCGGGACCAGCGGCAGGTCGACCCCGGCGTCGGCCAGCGCCGTCCGCTCGAAGGACTCCCAGTCGGCCGGCGGCTCCTCGAAGGTGTGCCAGGCCCAGTCGAGCAGGGTCGCCGCGAGATACTCGACGGTGGTGTAGCCCTGGTTGAACTTCTCGGCCTCCAGCATCCGGTCGACCATGGCCTGGGGCATCGGTTCGCCGGTCTCGTGGTGTTTGGCGTAGTTGGCGAGGATCTCCGGCCAGACCGCCCACATCTCGTTCACCTGCGAGGGATACTCCACGAAGTCGCGCGGCACCGCCGTACCCGAGAAGCGCGGGAAGCGGACGTCGGAGAACAGGCCGTGCAGGGCGTGGCCGAACTCGTGGAACATCGTGGTGACCTCGTCGAACGTCATCAGCGTCGGCTCACCGGCCGGCGGCTTGACGATGTTCAGGTTGTTCACCACGACGGGCTTCTCGCCGAGCAGTTCCGACTGCCTGACCAGGCTGTTCATCCAGGCGCCACCGCGCTTCGACTCGCGGGCGTAGTAGTCGCCGAGGAAGAGGCCCAGCGGCGAGCCGTCATGGTCGGCGACCTCGAAGACCCGCGTGTCCGGGTGGTAGCCCCGCAGGTCGGGACGCTCGGTGAAGGTCACGCCGTACAGTTCGCCCGCGGCGTGGAACACGCCGTCGCGCAGCACGCGTTCCAGCTCGAAGTAGGGCTTCATCCGGGTGCTGTCGAGGTCGTAGCGGGCGGCGCGGACCTTCGCCGCGTAGTAGGCCCAGTCCCACGGCTGAAGGTCGAAACCCGCCTCGGCGCGCAGATCGTCGGCTTCGGCGCGGGCGTTCGCCACGGCCGGCGGGACCAGCTTGGCGAGCATCTCCGTCACCGCCTCGGTGCTCGGCGCGGTCTGGTCGGCCACGACGTACTCGGCGTGGTTGGCATAACCGAGCAGCTTGGCCCGCTCGGCGCGGAGCCGGGCCGCGCGGACCACGATCTCGGCGTTCACCGTGGCGCCCCGGCCGACCGACGCCTTGTGCAGGCGCTCGCGCATTCCCCTGTCGGTGAGATCGGCGAGCGCCGGCTGGCCGGTCGGCAGGCTCAGGGCGAGCGCGTAGCCGCCCTCCAGACCGCGGGATCCGGCCGTCGCCGCCGCGGCCTCCACGGAGATGCCGTCCAGCAGCGCCGGGTCCTCGACCACCACGGCGGCGGCGTTGGTGTCGGCCAGGAGGTTCTGCTCGAAGGCGGTCGCCAGCCGCGACAGCTCCTCGTTCAGCTCGACGAGACGCTCTTTGTCCGCCGGGCCCAGCTCAGCCCCCGCGCGGACGAAGTCGATCAGGTAGCGATCGAGCAGCCACGCCTCGTCGTCGGCGAGGCCTTCGCGGGGCAACGTGCGCAACCGGGCGAACAACTCGGCGTTCAGACGGATCGCGTCGCTGTGCTTGGTGAGCTTCGGCGTGACCTCCTGCTGGATCTCCCGCAACCTGGGAGTGCTGTCGGCGGAGGACTTGTTGAAGAAGACGGCGCTGACCCGGTCGAGCAGCCTGCCCGACCGCTCCAGGGCCGCGACCGTGTTCTCGAAGGTCGGCGGCTCCGGGTCGGCGGTGATGCTCTCGACCTCGGCGAGGTGGTCGCGCATCCCTCGCTCGAAGGCCGGCAGGTAGTGCTCCTCCTCGATGTCCGCGAAGGCGGGCAGGCGATAGGGGAGGGAGCTGGGTGCGAAGAACGGGTTCACGGCCAAGATCGGGGTCTCCTCACGGGGCGTCCTGGGACCCATCCTTCCTACTTGACTCGCAGATCCGCGCCAAGTCGGTATTCGTTTTGGTCTTGGCACCCAAGCTGGGCTATTCTTTCGGAGGTCGCCAAGCAAGCCCCATCCGGGATTGTCAGCGCGATGGGGTATGGTGTAATCGGCAGCACGACTGATTCTGGTTCAGTTAGTCTAGGTTCGAGTCCTGGTACCCCAGCAGGTAGGGCGGATGTCTCCCAACGGAGACACCCGCCTTTCGTGTTTCTCAGGACCTGGCCAGCTTGTCGAGGATGTCCACGATCTTCGCCCAGGAGGCCCGCGAAGGGGCGTGCGCCGCCCGCACGGTGTGCACGTCGAACGTGTTGCCCGGGGTGAGCGCGTCCGCGTCGGCGATCATCCGGTCCTGCAGCGGCACCGGGATGCACATGTCCTGCGAGTGCCGGATATAGGTCCGCGGCACCCGTCCCCACGTCGCCTTACGCCCCCGCGAGTCGGCACCCGAGACGTGCAGCGTGTCGTCGGGCAGCGAACTGTTGAGCATCGCCATGAACTCCGCGTCGCTCGCGTCCGCGCTGAGCGCGGCCTTGGTCTCGGCGAGGAACTTCGGGTCGGCGCTACGCCAGTTGACCCTGACCGCCCCCAGCTTCGCGGGATCGCCGACCAGGCCGCCGATGATCGCGCCCAGCTTGCTCGCCTTCCCCTCGGGCGTCGCCAGGTATTCGTCGATGCTCTTCAACCTCGTGCAGCAGAACGCCGAGATGTAGACGAGCCGGTCGATCAGGTGCGGCACCTCGTTGGCCGCGCCGGTGATCGTCGCACCGCCCATGCTGCCGCCGACCAGGATCACCGGGCCGTGCTTCGCCGCTCGCCGTACCGCCTTGACCGCGGCTTCGACGTAGTCGTCGAGAGTGATGCCGGCCATCGCGGACGGCTCGGCGGCCAGCGCCTTCAGATCCTGGGGCGCCTGGTACGCCTTGCGGAACTGCAGGGTGTCGGGGCCGTGCCCCGGCAACTCCACCCCCACCGTACGGTGGCCGCGCAACGCGAGCTCCGCGTCACCGGCCGTGCCGCCGTTCGCACCGGTGACGAACAGATACGTGGTGACCTTCTCCTTTTCGGCCGCCGGCCCCAGAGCCATCGCGCCCACCCCCGCCACTGATGCGATCTTCATTGCGCCACGACGCGTTACTTCTGACATGGTGTTACCTCCTGACCCGAGGATGACCACCCGGACCCGCCTCCCGGATCGCCTGCACGGCCCGTCGTCCGGTGGACCCGCCTCCACCGATCGGTTGATGCCGCCGATCCACCGATCGAGCCCTCACCAGGGCGATCCGCGCGCCCCCCGTCCAGGAGCACGCTCGGACCATGACGGTCATAGAGGTGCACAACCTGCACAAGAGGTACGGCGAGCACGTCGCGGTCGACGACGTGTCCTTCACCGTGGAGCGCGGTGAGATCTTCGGCATCGTCGGCCCCAACGGAGCCGGCAAGACCACCACGGTGGAGTGCGTCGAGGGGCTCAGACGGCCCGACGGCGGCACGGTCAACGTGCTCGGCATGGACCCGCGGACGGACGGGGCGAAGCTGCGCCGCCGGGTCGGCGTCCAACTCCAGGAGAGCCACCTTCCCGACCGGCTCAAGGTGGCGGAGGTCCTGGACCTGTACAGCTCCTTCTATCCCCGGCCCGCCGACTGGCGGCGGCTGCTGGACGAATGGGGGTTGGCGGCCAAGCGCGACACGGCCTTCGGCAAGCTCTCCGGCGGACAGAAGCAGCGGCTGTTCATCGCCCTCGCGCTGATCGGCGACCCCGAGGTCGTCGTGCTCGACGAGCTCACCACCGGGCTGGACCCGCAGGCCCGGAGGGACACCTGGGAACTGGTGGAGCGGATCGGGGAGCGCGGCGTCACGGTCGTGCTCGTCACCCACTTCATGGAGGAGGCCGAGCGGCTGTGCGACCGGCTCATGGTCGTCGACCGCGGCAGGGTGGCCGCGATCGACACCCCGGCCGGCCTGATCGCCGGCACGCTCCCGGAGCAGCGGATCAGGTTCCGGCCGTCGAGTCCCGTGGCGGAGTCGCTGCTCGCGGAGCTGCCGGGGGTGGCGTCCGTGACCGTGCACGGCCCCCGCGTCGAGGTCGCCGGCACCGGCGACCTGCTGCACGTGGTGACCTCGGTGCTCGCCAGGCACCAGATCATCGCCGCCGACCTGCGGATCGAGCAGGGCACCCTCGACGACGCCTTCGTGGCGCTGACCGGCAGGAGGACCACATGACCCGCCTCACCCACCACGAGCTCAGGCTGTTCCTGCGCGACCCCGCGTCGACGCTGGTCGTGCTGGTGCTGCCGGTGGGCATGGTCGTCCTGTTCGGGGCGATCATGAACCCCGGTGGGGGTAGCGACCCGATCGAGACCTATTTCCCCTCGGCGGCCATCGCGCTCGGCCTCGCCCAGCTCGGGATGAACCTGCTGCCCACCACGGTGGCGGGGTACCGCGAGAAGGGCATACTCCGTCGCATGGCCACCACCCCCATCCATCCGGCGCGGCTGCTGGGCGCCCAGTTCGCGGTCGGCGCGCTGCTCGCGGTGGTCGCCGTGGCCCTGGTGGTGGCCGTGGCCGCGCTCGCGTTCGGCTTCGACCTGCCGGGCCGGCCCCTGGCCTTCCTGGTCACCTGCGTGCTCGGGATCCTGTCGATCTTCGCCGTCGGGTTACTGGTCGCCGCGCTCGCGCCGACCAGCCGGGTGGCCACGGGTATCGGGATCGCGGTGTTCTTCGTCAGCATGGTCTTCGGCGGGGTCTTCATGCCTGCGGAGACCCTGCCCGAGTTCATGCTCACCGTCGGTGACTACACCCCGCTCGGGGCGTTCATGCAGGCGCTGCGGGCGAGCTGGGCGGGGGGCTGGCCGGAGCCGCTGCACCTGCTCGTGATGGCCGTGGTCGCGGTGGTGTTCGCGCTGGCGTCGGCGAAGATGTTCCGGTGGGAGTGATGGGATGACGTGGCTGGCACCCGACAGGGCGGCGGATCCGGGCGGGAGCCGGGGCCGGTGGATCTACCCGGCCCTGGCGTACGGGCTGCTGGGGGTCTCCACGGGCGTCGCGTTCCACCTCGGGCAGCTCGACTCCGCCGCCGTCGCGCTGGTGGCGCTCGCCGCTCTGTGGGTGCCGTGGCTGTACTGGCTCTATCCGCGCAGCGCGAGCCACCGGATCCTGGTCGTCGTCCACTACGCGGGGCTCCTGGCCGTCGGCGGCGCGCTGGTGAGCACGAGCATCGCCTTCACCCTGTTCATCTCCATCGGCTATCCCCTGGCCGGGGCGCTGTTCCCGGTCAGGGGGATCATGAGCGCCGTCGCCGCGACCGCGATCGTCACGGTCGCCGCGCAGAGCCGGCCCGGTTCCGTCCGGCAGATCGACCTGCTCACCGCCCTGCTGGGGATCGCCGTGCCGCTGCTGTTCGTCGGCTGGCAGGTAGGGGCGGAGAGCGACCGGCGGAGGAAGACCAACGAGCGGCTGAAGGCCGCGCTCGCGGAGAACGCCGGTCTGCACGCGCAGCTCGTGACCCAGGCCAGGGAGGCGGGTGTGCTGGACGAGCGGCAGCGGCTGGCCAGGGAGATCCACGACACCATCGCCCAGGACCTCGTCGCGTTGATCACCCAGCTCCGCGCCGCCGACGACGCCCGGCACGATCCCGAGCGGTGGCGCGGGCACATGGACAACGTCGCCGCGCTCGCCGCGCGGAGTCTCACCGAGGCCAGGCGTTCCGTCCGGGCGCTGCACCCGGAACCGCTCGAAGACGCCCGCCTGCCCGACGCGCTCGCCGAGATGGCCGCCGGCTGGGGGGAGCAGGCGGGGGTCCGGCCCGGTTTCGAGGTCACGGGCTCGCCGCGGCGGCTGGCGGCCGGGGTGGAGGTCGTCCTGTTCCGGGTCGTGCAGGAGGCTCTGTCGAACATCGCCAAGCACGCCAGGGCCCGCCGGGTGGGTGTGACGCTCTCCTATCTCGACGACGTGGTCCTGCTCGACATCCGCGACGACGGCGCCGGCTTCGAGCCCGGTGGGGAGAACAAGGGCTACGGGCTGGACACGATGCGCCAGCGGGTGCGCGGCGTGGCCGGCACTCTCTCCATCGAGAGCACCATCGACCAGGGGACGGCGGTCGCCGTCTCCGTCCCCGCGATCCCCGCCGAGGAGGCGACATGAGCGTTCCCATCCGCCTGCTGATCGTGGACGACCACCCGATCGTCCGCGACGGCCTGCGCGCCGCCTTCGGCGCCGTGCCGGACATCGAGGTGGCGGGCGAGGCGGGCGACGGCGCCGAGGGCGTACGGCTGGCGGCCGAGCTGGCCGTCGACGTCGTGCTGATGGACCTCCGGATGCCGGGGAGCGACGGCGTGTGGGCCATCAGGCGGCTCCGCGAGGTCCTGCCGTCCGCCAGGGTGCTCGTGCTGACCACCTTCGACACCGACAGCGACGTGCTGCCCGCCATCGAGGCCGGAGCCACCGGCTACCTGCTGAAGGACGCGCCCACCGAGGAGCTGCTGCGCGCCGTACGCGCCTCCCATCGTGGCGAGACGGTCCTCGCGCCCTCGGTGGCGGGAGTGTTGATGGGACGGGTGCGAGAGCCCGTGAGAGGCGCGCTCAGCCCTCGTGAGCTCCAGGTCCTCCGCCTGGTCGCCGACGGCGCCACCAACCGGGAGGCCGCCGCCCGGCTGTTCATCAGCGAGGCCAGCATCAAGACCCACCTGATCCACGTCTACGCCAAGCTCGACGCCAGAGACCGGGCCTCCGCCGTGGCCGAGGCCTACCGCCGGGGGCTGCTCGACTAATTGCCGCGATGCGGTTCTGGGGCCGGAAGACGTTTTGCCGAGTCCTCCGGGTGCGGTAGAGTTACAGCCGTTGCCGGGGAGAAACCGGCACCGCCGGGAGGGTGAAGTCGCTCTCTCAGACCGTGAGACACGGTCCCGTCGTCTAGTGGCCTAGGACGCCGCCCTCTCAAGGCGGTAACGCCGGTTCGAATCCGGTCGGGACTACCATCGTAGAAGCCCCTCCAGCAATGGAGGGGCTTTCTTCTTTTCCGGCTCCCGCCCGGCTTGGCCCGCACGCCACCATCCCTGAGCACGGCCCGACTTGACTGGAGAGCGGCACTATCTAATATTAGATCGTGTAGCTATCCAATGGAGAAGGGCTGAAATGATCACACTGCTGGCAGCCGGCCGTGAGGACCCGATCGAGAGCCTCACCGTGCCGCACGGCGTTCCCATCCTCGGCTGGCAGCGCAAGCCGCACGGCTGGTGCCGGGCCGAGGCGTGCATCCCGTCCTTCCGCGCGGCCCAGGCCGAAGACGCGGACGGGGTGGACCTGGTCAAGTTCGCCGGACTGCTCGGCAGGCAGGTGGTCGTCGACTCCGAAGAGGGCGTCGTGGCGATCGGCGAGCCCGCCGAGCTGGCGATCGACGAGGCCCCCGACTTCACCCTCGACGGCTTCACGCTGTCGGAGCACCGGGGCACCAAGATCGCCCTGGTCTTCTGGGCCTCCTGGTGCGGGTGCCGTTACGACCTGGCCGCCTGGGACGGGCTGCACCGTGAGCTCGCGGGTCACGGGTTCACGATCGTGAGCGTCTCGCTCGACCGCGAGCCGCTGGACGCGGCCCCGTGGACCAAGGACGTCGCGCACCCCGCACTGGTCGACGCCGAGGGCACGGTCGCCGAGCTCTACAACGTCATCAACGTGCCGACCGTGGTCTGGATCGACGAGGAGGGCCGGATCGCCCGCCCGCAGGACACCATGACCGCCACCGACACCTTCAGGTCCATGAACGGCCTCTCCGCCGAGGCGGCCACCCGGGCGCTGCGCCGCTGGGTGCTGGAGGGCGACACCGGCCTCACCGCGCAGGCCGTACGGGACCACCTGCGCCTGCCCACCGACGCCGAGCGTACGGCCCGCCTGCACGCCAGGCTGGCCGTGTGGCTGCTGCGGCGGGGCCGTACGGCGGCGGCGGAGAGGCACCTCGCGACGGCGGCCGGACTGGCGCCGCACGACGTGTCGATCAGACGCGGCCTGATGCCCCTGACCGGGGCGGACCCGTTCGGCGACGAGTACTTCAAGCTGCGCGAGGAACTGGAGCGCGACGGCGTGGCGATCTACCGCCCGCTGCCTGACTGGCAGACGGGCGGCGACCACGCCGCGGGTTAGTCGGCCGACGACCTCGCCTTGAACAACGCGCGCTTGGCGGCCTTGCCGACCTGGCGGTCGGGGTGCGCCTGGCCGATGGATTCGAGCAGCTCCTCCAGATGGGGGTGCGGCACCCTCCAGATGACCTCCAGCAGTCCGCACAGGTCGCCCGCGGGGCCGATGTCGTGCAGGCTGCTGACGAACTCCTGGCGGCCGAGACCGGCGGAGATGGTCCACATGTCGAGCACCAGCCAGTGGGTGTCGGCCTGGGTGGGCTCGGGCGCCCCGTCGACGTCGAGCTGCGTCAGGTGGGTCGCGGCGTAGGGCCGCAGGGACGGCTCCTTGAGCGCCTCCTGCCAGGCCCCCACCGCGGCCTCGCCGAGTGAGCCGACCATGCTGGCCGCCTGCACCCTGACCAACGCGTCGGCCTCGTCCTCCGCGGCGGCCTGGAGAAGCTCCCTGGCCGCGCGCTCCGGCTCCCGCAGCTCCATCCAGGCGGCGAACTCGGCGTCTGCCTCGTCCTCGGGCAGCTCGGCGCTGAAGGAGAGCAGGTCGAGCGCGGTCATCGCGTCGATGGCCGGCCGCGCGTCGACCTCGATGTCGGCGTCGTCCACCAGGTGGACCACGCCCTCGACGCCGAGCGGGGTCAGGCGCACGTCGTCGCCCTCGACGGCCAGCATGCCGTAGCCGGCCAGCCAGTCGATCGTGGGCGTCAGCGGGTCGCCGTGCTGCTCGGTGGCCGCCGCCCAGGCATCGGCGCCCAGGTCGTCGAACTCGGCCACGGCCTCCTCCAGCTCGGTCCGCAGACCGGGCAGCGAGCGGGAGCCGCCCGCCACGAGCAGCCGGACGAGCAGCGCCCGGGTGAGCCCGCTCAGCGCCAGGGTGAACTCGTCGTCGTCGAGCTCGGGGTCGCCGTAGTCGATCGAGTGCAGCCCCAGCATCCAGGCGTCGAGGACGTCCTCGTCGTCGTCGAACGGCCACGCGGCGGTGTCGTCGTCGACGCTGACGGTGTCGTCGCCCACCGGGGTGAGGAACTCCAGGTCGACCGCGAGATTCCAGATGTTCCACAGCGCGGGCACGGCCTGGGAGAGCGACGGCTCGGCGGCCGGCGGCTCCGGCAGCCCGGTCGCGGCCAGCGCCTGTCTGATCTCCTCGTCGCTCAGCAGGCTCTCCTCGCCCACCGTGCGCTCGCCGCCCACCCAGACCGACAGGTCACGGGCGGTGGCGACGAGCGGGACGGCACGCGCGGCGGCGGCCAGCTCGGAGTCGGGCCTGAGCCTGATCGTGGGAAGGGCGGCCAGCTCGTCGGCGAACGCCTCGAAGTCGCCCAGTCCTTCGTCCTCCTCCTCCTCGTCTTCGTCGGCGATGACGTCCTCCATCGCCTCGACGAACTCGTCTTCCAGCCCGTCGAGTTCGTCGAGCAGGTCGGCGAGCGGGTCGGAGCCCGTGACCAGGCGTTCGGTCTCGGACAGAAAGGTGAGGTAGGCCCGGATCGCGGGGACCATGCCGTCGGCCGCATCGTCGGGGTCCTCCACGACCTCGGGCATGCGGTCGAGCAGGACGGTGCGCAGATCGGCGCGCTTCCACCTGCCGACGTCGTTGGAAGCGGTCAAGCGATGCCACAGGGCGGCGGGGCCGACCAGGTCGGGATCGCTGTCGGGCGCGTGCTCAGGCGCCCACAGGATGAACTCTTGGAGCAGGGGACGCAGCTCAGCGGCAGCTGCCTCGATGCGATCTGTCACGCGCCCAGGCTAGTAGGCGTGAAGGGTGCTCGCCTCCTGATATGGCCGGTGAATCCCGTGGCGGACACGGGGTTTCGCGTTTCGCGGCCGCCGGTGGGTCAGTTGGCGCGGCGCATCGCCTCGGTCATGCGCTCGGCGGCGGCCACCACCGGCGCCGCGTGCATGCGCCCGGGAGTGCGGGTGAGGCGCTCTATCGGGCCGGAGACGGAGACGGCGGCGATCACCTTGCCGCCCGCTCCGCGGATGGCGGCGGAGACGCTGGCGACCCCTTGTTCCCGCTCGCCCACACTGTGCGCCCAGCCGCGCCTGCGCACGCTGGCCAGGGTCGCGGCGGTGAACTTGGCGCCGCGCAACCCGCGGTGCAACCGGTCGGGCTCCTCCCAGGCCAGCAGCACCTGGGCGGCGGAGCCCGCCGTCATCGGCAGCGCCGTGCCGACGGGAACCGTGTCACGCAGGCCGCTGGCCCGCTCGGCCGCCGCCACGCACACCCGCTCATCACCCTGGCGCCGGTAAAGTTGGGCACTCTCACCGGTGAGGTCGCGAAGGTGGGTCAACACCGGGGCGGCGACGGCGAGGAGCCGGTCCTCACCCGCGGCCGTGGACAACTCGGAAAGCCGGGGGCCCAGCACGAATCGCCCCTGTGTGTCGCGGGTGACGATCCTGTGGTGCTCAAGCGCCACGGCCAGCCGGTGGGCCGTCGGCCGGGCCAGCCCGGTCGCCTGCACCAGCTGCGCCAGGGACGCCGGACCCGCCTCAAGGGCGTTGAGCACGAGAACGGCCTTGTCCAGTACGCCGACTCCGCTAGAGTTGTCCATAAGCCGATACTGCCGTCTCGCGATATGAGAAGGCAAGTCTGAGTAGGGAGGCGACGGAATGGGTCGCACACTGGCCGAGAAGGTCTGGGAGCAACACGTCGTACGGCGTGCGGAGGGTGAACCCGACCTGCTCTACATCGACCTGCACCTCATCCACGAGGTGACCAGCCCGCAGGCGTTCGATGGCCTGCGCATGGCGGAGCGTCCGGTGCGCCGGCCCGACCTCACCATCGCCACCGAGGACCACAACGTCCCGACCGTGCTGGGGCCGATCACCGACCCGGTCTCGCGCATCCAGGTCGAGACGCTGCGCAAGAACTGCGCCCAGTTCGGCGTGCGGCTGCACCCGATGGGCGACGCGGGTCAGGGCGTGGTGCACATCATCGGGCCGCAGTTCGGCCTGACCCAGCCGGGCATGACCATCGTGTGCGGAGACTCCCACACCTCCACGCACGGCGCGTTCGGCGGTCTGGCGTTCGGCATCGGCACCTCCGAGGTCGAGCATGTGCTGGCGACCCAGACGCTGCCCGCGTACCGGCCGAAGACCATGGCCATCGAGGTCACCGGCGAGCTGCCGGCGGGCGTGACGGCCAAGGACCTGATCCTGGCGATCATCGCCAAGATCGGCACCGGCGGCGGTCAGGGCCACATCGTGGAGTACCGCGGCGAGGCCGTGCGCAAGCTGTCGATGGAAGGCCGGATGACGGTCTGCAACATGTCGATCGAGGCCGGCGCCAGGGCGGGCATGATCGCTCCCGACGAGACCACGTTCGCCTACCTCAAGGGCCGCGCGCACGCGCCGTCAGGCGACGACTGGGACCAGGCGGTCGCCTACTGGAAGACCCTGCGGACCGACGACGACGCCGTCTTCGACACGGTCGTCGAGATCGACGCCGGCACGCTGACGCCGTTCGTCACCTGGGGCACCAACCCGGGTCAGGGCGTGCCGCTCGGCTCCGTCGTGCCCAGCCCGGAGGAGTTCGCCGACCCGACCGCCCGCTCGGCGGCCGAGCGCGCCCTGCAGTACATGGACCTCACCGCCGGCACGCCGCTGCGCGAGGTCGCGGTCGACACCGTCTTCGTCGGCTCCTGCACCAACGGCAGGATCGAGGACCTGCGGGCCGCCGCCGACATCCTGCGCGGCCGTACGGTCGTCACCCGCACGCTGATCGTCCCCGGCTCCATGCAGGTCAAGAAGGCGGCCGAGGAAGAGGGCCTCGACGAGGTCTTCAAGGCGGCGGGCGCCGAGTGGCGCGAGGCGGGGTGCTCGATGTGCCTGGGCATGAACCCCGACATCCTCGCCCCCGGCGAGCGCAGCGCCTCCACCTCCAACCGCAACTTCGAGGGCAGGCAGGGCAAGGGCGGGCGCACGCACCTGGTGTCGCCGGCCGTGGCCGCCGCCACCGCCGTCACCGGCCGCCTGACCGCCCCAGCCGATCTCTAAGAGGAACCGACCATGGACGCCTTCACCACCCACACGGGACGCGCGGTGCCACTGCGCCGCAGCAACGTCGACACCGACCAGATCATCCCGGCCGTCTGGCTCAAGCAGGTCAGCCGCACCGGTTTCGAGAAGGGCCTGTTCTCCGCCTGGCGCGAGGACCCGACCTTCGTGCTCAACGACCCCTCCTACGAGGGCGCCTCGATCCTGCTCGCGGGCCCCGACTTCGGCACCGGCTCCTCTCGCGAGCACGCCGTGTGGGCGCTCCAGCAGTACGGCTTCCGCGTGGTGATCGCGGCTCGCTTCGGCGACATCTTCCGTAACAACTCCACCAAGATGGGCCTGCTCCCGGTGGTCCTCCCGGCCGAGACCGTGGAGGCCGTCCAGTCGGCCGTGGAGGCGGACCCGACCCTGCAGATCACCGTTGACCTGGAGGGACGCGAGGTTCGCTGGGCGGATGAGGCCGCCGGATTCGAGATCGACGACTACACCCGCTGGCGGCTGACCGAAGGGCTCGACGACATCGGGCTGACCCTGCGTGCGGCCGACGACATCGCCTCGTACGAGAATGGTCGGCAGCCATGGCTGCCGACGACCATCTGACAGAGCACGCGAACCAGGATGAGCTGGCGCGGCGGTTGCGTGACGCGCACCGCCGCGTCCGCGCGCTGCTCCTGCCCATCGAGGAACGGCACCGCCTCTCCCGGCGGCTGCTGGCCATCTGCGACGTCTCCAAGCGCGACCTCCAGCACGCCTCCGGGCGCCTCTCGACCTTCCTCGACGACCTCTCCGACCTGGAATCCGACACGCCAAGTGGGCGAAACATCGCGCCAGGTGATTGAGTCCGGGCGCTCTCTCCCCTAATTTCAAGCAGGTAAGGGGTTTCTAACCGTTGCCTGGTGTGCTGGAACCCCATGCCGTTACAGGGGGAGCGACCAAATGAACAAGCGGGAACTCGTCGACGCCATCGCGGAGCGAGTCGGTGACAAGAAGACCGCCACCGAAGCCGTGAACGCCGTGCTTGAGGCCATCCAGAAGGCGGTCGCGGGCGGGGACAAGGTATCCATCACCGGCTTCGGCGCTTTCGAGATGGTGCACAAGCCCGCCCGTACGGCCAGGAACCCGTCGACCGGTGACCCGATCAAGGTGGCCGAGAGTTGGGCTCCGAAGTTCCGTCCCGGTGCGGACTTCAAGGAGCTGGTCAACGTCGGGGGCAAGAAGGCGGCCAAGAAGAAGTAACCGGCCGGCGTAGGCGCCCGCCGCCCGGAAAGGGCGCGGGCGCCTACGCTTGCCCGGGGAGCGGGAAGGTCGACAGCGTGATCGCCGTGATCTCGCCGCCGCTCACCGCGATGTTGACCCGCTGGCCCGAGCGGAGCAGCCGCAACGGCCCCGCGTCGAACGCCGCGGCGCCGAAGGGCACCTGGGTGCCGTCGTCGAGGAACACCGACCCTGAACGGGTCGCCGGATCGAAGCTCCGCACGGTCGCCTGCACGCGACCCAGCGTAAACCGTTTGCCCGCCGGAGGGCGATCCTGTGCGGGCCGCGCGTCACCCGGCGGATACCGACTTTTCGCGCTTTGGCTGGGCGAATGCCATCACCCAGCCGGGACCCAGGTCACGCTGACCGCTCGGTTGGAGGGGCTGGGAGGGTGAGGTCGGCCACCACGGCGGAGGTGTGCGGGCCGAGGCCGAGGGCGATGGCGATACGCAGGTCGTCGGGGGTGTCGACGTCGCGGCGCACCGAGTCGACGCCCTGCGGGCACAACTCCTTGGCCCCGCCGGACAAGTGCCTCGCCCGGGACTCGCCGCCGAACCCGGGAGTGAACGGCAGGCCCGGCCGTACGCCGTAGAACGTCGTGCCCACGTCGGCGGCGTCGGGGAGGAACGACTGGTCGAACTCGGCGGCGGCGGTCAGCACCGTGGCCAGCTCGGCCGGGCGCAGGGCCGGCAGGTCGGCCTGGAGCGCGGCGACCGGGTCGCCGGGCGCCAGCCGTACGGCATGCGCGGCGCCCGCCCGCAGGGCGGTGTTGAGGCCCCGGTCGGGGTCGGTGACCACGTCGGCGCCGAGCGCGGCGAGCGGGCCCGCGGCGGCGGGATCGGCCGTCACCACGATCACCCTGGCGACGAGCGGGCAGGCCAGAGCCGCGGAGACGGTGTCGCAGGCCACCGCGACGGCCAGCCGTGAGCGGTGCGGGCCCGCCGCGGCGGCCAGCCTGGTCTTCGCCGCGACCAGCGTTTTCACCGGCACGACGATGGACCAGCCGGTGGTTTCCTTGACGCGCATGCCCTCAAGCATCTCGTCTCGACATCCCGTGCGGCCAACCGGGAGACTTATGGGGCATGCCGGATCTCCTGGAGGAGTACATGAGCCGCTCCATTCGACCGTCGCGCTTCTGGGAGACCTTGGTCGTGGTGATCGTCAAGCCGCTCTCCTGGCTCCTCGTCAAGAAGGACTGGCGCAGAGGGGACCGGATCCCGCGGACCGGCGGTGTGATCATCGTCGCCAACCACCTCTCCTGGACCGACCCGGTCCTGCTGTCGCACTACCTCTACAACAACGGGCGCTGGCCGGTAGTCCTCGCCAAGGCGACGATTTTCAAGGTGCCGATCCTCGGCCACGCGGTCCGGTCGCTGTGCGCGATCCCCGTCCACCGGGCCAGCAGCGAGGCGTCCCAGTCACTGGAGGCGTCGGAGCAGCGGCTGCGTGACGGCGCGGCGGTGCTCTTCTACCCCGAGGGCACCTGCACCCGCGACCCCGACCTGTGGCCGATGGCGGGCAAGACGGGCGCCGCGCGGCTGGCCCTGCGCAGCGGCGTGCGGGTGATCCCGGTGGCCCACTGGGGATCCCAGGAACTGCTGCCGTACGGCGCGAAGAAGCCCAGGCTGTTCCCGCGCAAGACGTTCCGGGTGCAGGTGGGGCCGCCGGTCGACCTGTCGAAGTACGACGGCATGCCGCTGGAAGGGGAGGTGCTGCGCGAGGCGACGGCCGACATCATGGCGGCGATCACGGCCCAGCTCGCCGAACTCCGTGGGGAGAAGGCGCCGTCCGCGCGGCCTCCTGGGAACTGACGACCGCGTACGGTGAAGGGATGACCAAAGCCGTCGTTTTCGGAACCGGCTCGTGGGGCACCACGTTCGCCATGCTCCTCGCCGAAGCCGGGACCCAGACGACACTGTGGGGTCGCCGGGCCGAGATCGTCGAGTCCATCGACCTGCGGCACGAGAACCCCGACTACCTGCCGGGAATCGTGCTGCCCGCCGCGCTGCGGGCGACGACGGATGCCGCGGAGGCACTCGACGGAGCCGACTTCGTGGTGCTGGCCGTGCCGTCGCAGTCGCTGCGCGGCAACCTCGCCGGGTGGGCGCCGCACATCCCCCGTGACGCGGTGCTGGTGAGCCTGATGAAGGGCATCGAGCTGGGCACCACCAAACGGATGAGCGAGGTGATCAGCGAGGTCGCCGGAGTGCCGGACGGACGGGTCGCGGTGGTCTCGGGCCCGAACCTGGCCAGGGAGATCGCCGACCGTCAGCCCGCCGCGGCCGTGGTGGCCTGTACGGACGAGTCGGTCGCCGGGCGGTTGCAGGAGGCGTGCCACGTGCCGTGGTTCCGCCCGTACACCAATCCCGACGTGGTGGGCGCCGAGCTCGGCGGCGCGGTCAAGAACGTGATCGCGCTGGCCGTCGGCGTGGCGGTCGGCATGGGGTTCGGTGACAACGCGCGGGCGACGCTGATGACGAGAGGGCTGGCGGAGATCTCCCGCCTCGGCGCGGCGCTGGGCGGCGATCCGCATACGTTCGCCGGGTTGGCCGGAATGGGCGACCTTGTAGCGACCTGTACGTCACCGCTGTCGAGGAATCGCACCTTCGGCGAGAACCTGGGCCGTGGCATGACCCTGGCCGAGGTCATCGCCGCCACCAAGCAGACCGCCGAGGGCGTCAAATCATGCGAGTCCGTCCTCGAACTGGCCAGAAAGCACGACGTGGAGATGCCGATCACCGAGGTCGTGGTGGGGGTCGTGCACGACGGAATGACGCCCGGCGAGGCCGCGGTGCTGCTGATGTCGCGGACTCCCAAAGCGGAACGGTACGGCGTGTGACCGGTTGCACGTCGCGGAACACCCCGCTCCGCCCCGCCTCGCACAAGCGTCTGGCGCGCCACCGCCCGTCCCTTCGAGTGCTCCGCCGGGTACGCCGAGGCGCCCGGCGAGCGCAGCGGGCGACGTCGGCTTCGCCATCGGTTCGGCGGCCGCCGAGGACCTGACCAGGGCGCTCGGCACCCTCCGCCCGTCGACCGGACACGTGTCTGAGCGCAGGATCGACCACCCAGACGCGATAGATTCGGGCATCATGAACGAACACCGTGAGATCCGGCCGCGGGTCGCCATCGTCTTCGGCGGCCGCAACTCCGAGCACGCCGTGTCCCTTCTCGGGGCGGGCAGCGTGCTGGAGGCGATCGACCGGACCAAGTACGACGTCGTCCCCGTGGGAATCGCCCCGGACGGCCGCTGGGTCCTCGCCACGAGCGACCAGCGGTTCGCCATCGAGGCCACGGTCGACGAGTCGGGCACCGCGCTCGCCCTGCCCTCCGGCGGCGCCGAGCTGGTGGCGCTCGCGCCCGGTGCCATCCCGGTGGAGCTGGGCAAGGTCGACGTGGTCTTCCCCGTGCTGCACGGCCCCTTCGGCGAGGACGGCACCATCCAGGGGCTGCTGGAGATGGCCGGCGTCCGCTATGTCGGATCCGGCGTGCTGGCCAGCGCGGTGGGCATGGACAAGGCGTACATGAAGATGGTGCTGGCCGCCTCCGGCCTGCCCGTCGGCCCCTACGTGGTGATCCGCGACCGCGACTGGCGGCTCGACCGTGACCGGGTCGTGAAGGAGGTCGAGGCGCTCGGCTGGCCGGTCTTCGTCAAGCCGTCCCGGGCGGGTTCCAGCCAGGGCATCTCCAAGGCGAACGACCTGGAGGAGCTGGAGCGGGCCGTCGACTTCGCCAGGGAGCACGACCCCAAGGTGCTCGTCGAGGCCGCCATCGCGGGCCGGGAGATCGAGTGCGCGGTCCTGGAGTCGTTCGGCGACGAGCCCGCCACGGCGAGCCTGCCGGGCGAGGTGCTGGCGGGCGAGGATCACGAGTTCTTCGACTTCTCCGCCAAGTACCACGAGGGCCAGATGTCGCTCGCCGTGCCCGCCGACATCCCGCCGCACGTCACCGAGGAACTGCGGGCCATGGCGGTGCGCGCCTTCGAAGCGCTGAGCTGCGAGGGGCTCTCCCGGGTCGACTTCTTCTACACGCCGCAGGGCGAGATCGTGCTCAACGAGATCAACACGATGCCCGGCTTCACCTCGCTGTCCGTCGCCCCTCAGCTCTTGGCCGCCTCCGGCCTGCCGTACTCGGGGCTGGTGGACCATCTGATCCAGCTCGCCCTGAACCGCCAGACGGGTCTCCGCTAGGTGCGAGCCCAGGGCGCAGCAGCGGGGGTCGCGCGTGTGGGTGCGACCCGGCCGGTTCGGCTTCGGGGTGAGCGTCAGGCCGGGAGGGCTTTCTTGATCGGAGCGGAGAGGTCGACGAGCACGTCACCGGCCCGGTGCTTGCGCGACACGGTCACCTCGACGTAGCCCACGCCGGTCACCGCCGTGTAGAGGGTGTCGGCCTTCGGGTCGGGGAACCATCCCACGCCGTCGATCTCCGAGAGCCGGTCGGTCGCCGCCATCCTGGCCGGTCGTGGCACGCCGCAGCGCAGCGCGATCTCGGCCTCCCCCCAGACGACCACGTAGGGCGACTTCGGGTCGGACTCCGTCCGGCCGACGCCGTCGAGGGTCTGCGGCAGCAGGCCGTTCAGCTCCTGGCAGGCGGCGGCCGCCGGCCCGTCGGGCTTGGGCGGCTCCACCCGCACGGCGCCGCCGCACGCCGCGAGCGAGAGTACGGCGAGCGATGCGATGACAGCTCTCAACGGTGATCCAGGTCAGATGTGGACGATGGGACACGTAAGAGTACGCGTGATCCCTTCGACCGCCTGAATCTGGGCCACGACGAGCTTGCCCAGTTCGTCGACGTTTCTCGCCTCGGCCCTGACGATGACGTCGTAGGGCCCCGTCACGTCTTCGGCCTGGGTGACACCGGAGATCCCGGCGATCTCCAGCGCCACGCTCGCGGCCTTGCCGACCTCGGTCTGGATAAGGATGTAGGCCTGCACCATCACGTCCTCCCGGGCGGGCTGAGCTGAATTGGATCAGCGCCGAAGGGCCACCGTACCCTGTGTTGCGACAGGAGGTGCACCATCACAGTCGGAGATCTCGGAGAATTCGGAGTTGTTGCACGGATTGCCGGGCGTTTGCCGCAGAGCGCGGCGGTGCTACTTGGCCCCGGTGACGACGCCGCACTGGTCAGCGCGCCCGACGGACGAGTCGTCGTGACGACCGATCTGTTACTAGAGGGTAGGCATTTCCGCCGCGATTGGTCCAGTGGGTACGACATCGGTCGAAAAGCGGCAGCTCAGAATCTTTCCGACATTGTCGCCATGGGGGCCGGTCCCACCGGCCTGGTGGTGGGCCTCGGCCTGCCCGTCGACCTCGCCACAGCGTGGCTCGACGCGCTCACCGACGGCTTCCGGGACGAGTGCGCGCTGGTGGGGGCCAGCGTCGTCGGCGGCGACATCGCGCGCTCGGAACAGATCGTGCTCGGCGTGACCGCTCTCGGAGATCTCGCCGGACGTCCCCCGGTGACCCGTTCGGGCGCCCGCCCCGGCCACGTCGTCGCCCTCACCGGGCGGCTCGGGCACGCCGCCGCCGGCCTCGCGCTTCTCCAGTCGGGCCGGGACCTCTCCGGCTCCTCGTTCGCCGGGGAACTCGTCGGGGCGCACCAGCGGCCGTGCCCGCCGTACCCGGAAGGGGTGCGCGCGGCCGAGCTGGGGGCGACGGCGATGCTCGACGTCAGCGACGGGCTCGTGCAGGATCTCGCGCATGTCGCGAAGGCGAGCGGGGTGGCGATCTCACTGGACCCCCGGGCGCTGGTTCCCGAGGATTCGCTGAGGGCGGCTGCCGGGTTCCTGGGGGCCGATCCGCTCGACTGGATGCTTACAGGGGGTGACGATCATGCACTCGTCGCCACCTTCCCGCAGGGGGGTGCACTCCCCCCCGAATGGCGGGTGGTGGGTGAGGTTCTCCCAGGTGACGGCGGTGTTGCCGCTGTTACGGTGCAGGGCCGGGCCGTACGGCGGGGCGGGTGGGATCACTTCCGATAGTGACAAAGGTAACTCTGTGACAATCGTGAAATTTGTGACATAGAAGTGTTTGAGATGTTATGAAGATGGGCGGCCATGGTTCCCGACAGGAAGGGCCGTGATGGGTCGCCATGACAACGAAGGACAGGAGCAACCCCGCAAACGCGGCAAACGACAGCCGCGCCGTACTGCGGAGCCCCTGCAGCCCGACACGTCCGACGCCACCCCGCGACGGCTTCCCGCTGATGACGACGCCGCCGAATGGACGGCCGAATGGCACCTGCCCGACGACGACCTGAACGATCCGTCGTCCCCGTGGACCCCGGACCGCCAGGACCGGCACCCGGAGCACGGCGAAGCCGTCCCCGACCGGCCGCTCTCGCCGGTGGAGTCCGGTGAGGCGACGGGTCAGTGGGCTCCCGACTGGTCACAGCAGCCGGTCGAGTCCGGTGAGGCGACAGGCCAGTGGACGCCCGACTGGTCACAGCAGCCCGCCGAGCCCGGCCAGGCGACAGGTCAGTGGAGCCAGGACTGGCCGTCGTCGGCCCCCGAGCTGGGAAACGCCTGGGTTCAGGGCACACCGCGATCGGCCGCCGAGACAGGTGAGCCGACCGGTCAGTGGACCTCCGACTGGCCGCAGCAGTCGTCCGAACTCGGGGAGACGGCCGGTCGCCGCACCTCCGACCCGGGACGGCCGTTCGCCGATCCGGAGGCGACCGGTCAGTGGGCCGCCGAGCCCGCACCCCAGGACGCGGACGATCTCCCGTGGAATCCCGAACTGCCGGGCCGGGGCGCCGGCCGCGGGGCGTACGAACCCTCGGCTGCGGCCGATGGCCTGCCTGAGGCCGGTGGACCGGGGGAGAGGACGGGGCAATGGGCGACCGAGGGGACCCTGCACCCGCAGGACCGCCTCGTCTACTCCGGCGCCGCGGAGACCTCCACGTTCCAACAGGCCGGCTTCGAACAGGCCGGCACGCAACCGGGCGAGTTCGAACCGCCCAAGCCTTCACGCGGGGGAAGGCGTAAGAAGAAGAACGACTTCCTCGACTCAGGGTGGAACGAGGACGCGCCCAAGAAGAGCAAGCGGACGATGATCCTCTCGATGGCCGCCGCGGTGGCGCTGCTCGGCGGGACCGTGGCCGGGGTACAGATCATGACGCGTCCGACGGGAGTGTCGGCGGCCTGCCCGCCGAGCGAGGACTGCGCCGTGGTGGCCCCCAACCCGGTGGCCCCCGACCCCGCCACGACCGCCCCCGCCGACCCCGAGGCCACGGAGACGGAGAGCCCCGAGAAGCCCAGGACCCCTAAGGCCACCGGCGCCACGCGGGCGCCCACCAGTCCTGCGTCGTCCCCTCCGACCCGCCGTGTCGTGCCCAAGCGCACTCCCTCCGCCTCTCCCACCGAGAAGGAGCAGGACGCGGGGATCGACGACCAGCCGACCCCGCCACCGGACGTCAGGATCGAGGAGAAGGAGGACGAGGAGGAGGAGAAGAAGCGGCTGGACGCGCCCACCCCCGGTCCCACCACCGCCCCTCCGACGACCACGCCTCCTCCCACCTCCGGACCGCAACCGGAGCCGGACGACCCCGGCTTCGAACAGCAGGGACTCGTTGACCTGGACATCCGGGTGGGATTCGACGTGCTCACCAACCGGCTCACCCGCTACGAGGCCGAGATCTCCGTGGTGAACGCCTCCGCGGCGGCGCTGCCCGGCCTCACGCTGAGCGTCCCGGTGGGCGGCGTGGTGAGAGACGTCGAAGGGGCCGACTGGGAGCAGCAGGGCGGAACCCTCGTGCTGCGATACGCCGGGGACATGCCCGCCGGCGACCAGCTGACGATCACCTTCACCGCTCTCGGTAACCCCGAAGCCCCCGACACCTGCGAAGTCTCCGGAGGCACCTGCGAACTGACCTAGACCACCGGGCCGGCCGTCGCTGGGTGAGAACCCGGTGACGGCGACTGGTTGGATGGAGACATGACGGTTTCTACGCCTCCGCTTGTGCTGACCGTTGCCGGGTCCGACTCGGCCGGCGGTGCGGGCATCCAGGCAGACCTGAAGACGATGCTGGCCCTGGGCACGCATGGCATGAGCGTGATCGCCGCCGTTACGGCGCAGAACTCGCTCGGCGTCCAGGGCTACTGGGAGCTGCCGCCCGAGGCGGTGCGCGCCCAGCTCGACTCGGTGCTGGGCGACATCGGCGCCCAGGCGATCAAGACGGGCATGCTGGCGTCGGCGGTGCTGGTCGAGACGGTGGCCGACGTGCTGTCCGGGGTCTCGATGCCGGTGATCGTCGACCCGGTGGGAGTCTCCAAGCACGGTGACCCCCTGCTCGCTCCCGACGCCGTGGAGACGGTGAAGTCACTCCTGCTCCCGACCGCCACCGTGGTCACGCCCAACCTGTGGGAGGTGGCCCAGCTCACCGGCATCAAGGTCGACGACGAGCGGGACCTGCCGCGTGCCGCGGAGGCCATCCTCGCCCTCGGGCCGACGTGGGCGCTGATCAAGGGCGGCCATCTCCCAGGCGAACCGGTCGACCTGCTCACCGACGGCACCCAGGAGTTCCGTTTCACCGCCGAACGCCACGACAACCGCCACACCCACGGCACCGGCTGCACCCTGGCCTCGGCGATCGCCTCCTACATGGCACACGGCGAAGACGTGCCCAGCGCCGTGGCCAAGGCCAAGCACTACGTCACCGGAGCCCTCGCCCACGGCTTCCCCCTGGGCGCCGGCATCGGCCCGGTCGACCACGCCTGGCAATGGCGCACCCACCGCAGCTCCGGACGCTGATGCCAGCCCGTCGGCACTGCGTTGAGAACGCGGGACGCTGTGCTGAGTCGGTCTCACCGAGGTGATCTGCTCGGCTGCACCCGCGCCCGGCCCGCGCCGCCTTCCGATGGCCTGGAACCGAGTGGTGTGAAGTATGCGTCTGGGTCGAACGAGGTGGCCGGAGAACACGCGCTGACCACTCCTGGGTCTGCTCACCTTGTGCGGCTGTGGGTGATGCTGCGGCTCGGCGTGCAGGCACCAGGTCAGCGGGTCAGATGTCCTGGATAGCGTCTTTCAGGCGGGGCTCCACCTTGAGGATGTGGTCACGGTCGGCCGTGATCACCACAGCGTCGACCGTGTCGTCCGCGCTTATGCGAGCGCACAGGGCGACGTTGACGTCGACGATGTCGTCATGTCCGCAAACGCTGATCAGACGCCCGATCTGCTGGGCCCGCTCGTCGGTCAGCTCGTCGATCGAGATCAGCCCTCGGCGAGGAGTCTTGGCTAGTTTGAGCAGGGTGGCGAGGCGGGCCTGGCGCGGACCGCCACGCCAGATCTCGGCGAGCACGGTCCGCGGGATGACCGCTCTCGCCTTGCCCGTCTGCACGAGCTTCATGACGCTGATCATGCCCGCGTGGCCGCGCTCAAGCTGGATGAGGGCGCCGGAGTCCAAGATGATCGTCTCGGGAGTCGAGGGTCGCTTCATTCGCCGGGCTCCTCGACGCCCATGCTGCGCAGGCGCAGCCTTCGCGCCTTGGCCAGCACTTCGTCGGCCCAAGCCTTGGCTTCTGGTCCCGGCTCACCGAACTCCTCGACCAACTCGGTGACGAGTGCGGCCAGCTGGATTCGCTGGATGTGGTTGCCGACGGCGTCGGAGATCAGTCCTGAGATCGAAGCGGCACGGCCTGATTCGACCTCTTCCTGCATGAGCCTGAAGAGATCATCAGGCACGCTGACGCCGATCTTCTTGGTCATACTGTGAGTATAACCGGGGGGATTGAGAGTGATGCTCACGGAGTGAGGCTACTGCATTACGTTCTGTAGTGCTAATCAGTTCGAGAGAACGACGGGCGGTGACCGATGGACGGCCAGGCCGTGTACTTCTGACCCGCTTGTTCGAGGGATGTGATCCCGGTGCGAACAGGTGGAAAGGCGACAGCCCGGCTCTCCGAGGAGAACCGGGCTGCGTGAAAGACAGGTGTCAGCGGGTGACTTTGCCCGCCTTGATGCATGAGGTGCACACGTTCAGCCGCTTCGAGGTGCCACCGACCTTGGCGCGGACCGGCTGGATATTCGGGTTCCAGCGGCGGCGGGTGCGGCGGTGCGAATGCGAGATGTTATTGCCGAACGTCGGCCCCTTGCCGCAGACGTCGCAGACGGAAGCCACGGTATCTCCTTAGATCAGTCGATAAGCCCGAACCGCAACCCCTGAGGGCGATCTTCGAGCATGCCGGGACAACCGGCCAGCCACACGAGGATATCCGATGTCCACCGGTACATGGCAACGTGAGCTGCCTGATCGGACGAACGAGGGGTAATCTCCTCCGCACAACCGTAGCGCATCGGCGACGGAGGGCACTCCACATGCTGCAGGTACTCGACCCGCCCGCCGTACGACGGTGGTCGCGGTTGTCCGCCGAGGCGCTCGGCAGGGCCAGGGCCGAGATCGACGCGCTCAACGTGTTCCCCGTCCCGGACGGCGATACCGGGACCAATCTCCATCTCACGATGCTGTCGGCGGCCGAGGCGATCGAGGCGCTGCCCGACGACGCCGGAAACGAGATCACCTGGCAGACCCTGGCGTACGGCGCGCTGGTCGGTGCCCGGGGCAACTCGGGCGTGATCGTCAGCCAGGCGCTACGCGGGCTCGCCGAGGTGCTGCGGGACGCGGAGGGCGGCGGCGACGATCTGCGGCGGGCGCTGGTGAACGCGGCGGACCTGGCGAGGCAGGCGGTGGCGCGTCCCGTGGAGGGCACGGTGCTGAGCGTGCTGACGGCCGTGGCCGCCGCCGTGCGCGATCTGACGGCCGATCTGGCGGGGGTGGCGCGTACGGCGGCGCGGGAGGCGGGCAGGGCGGTTCGCCGCACGCCCGGCCAACTCGGCGTGCTGGCCCGCAACGGGGTCGTGGACGCGGGCGGGGCCGGGCTGGCGATCATCCTGGAGAGCCTGGCCGCCGTCGTCACCGACTCCTACACCGGCCACTTCGACATCCCCGCCCCCACCGCGACCGAGCAACTCGGCGACCCCGCTCACACCGGGGTGATCGGCCCGGATCGTGCCGCAGTGAGCGCCCCGGGTCGTGAGGGGGTGGGCAGTCCGGATGGTGCTGGGGTGCGCGCCCCGGGTCGTGAGGGGGTGAGCGGTCCGGATGGTGCTGGGGCGCGTGGCTCGGGTCACGTCGGGGTGCGTGGCTCAGGTCGTGAAGGGGGGAGCGGTCCGGATGGTGCTGGGGTGCGCGCCCCGGATCACGCTGGGGTGAGCGACTCGGGCGGGGGTGAGGGGTTCGGGTACGAGGTCATGTATCTGCTGGACGCCGGGGATGCGGCGGTGGCCCGGCTCAGGGAGGACCTCGACGGGCTGGGGGACTCGCTGGTCGTGGTCGGCGGTGACGGGCTCTGGAACGTGCACGTCCACGTGGACGACGCGGGGGCCGCGATCGAGGCGGCCCTCCGGGTGGGCAGGCCGTACCGGATCAAGGTCACCTATCTGGTGGCGCGTGAGCGCACGCACCGGGCGGGTACGGCGCGCGGGGTGGTGGCCGTGGCGGCCGGCGGCGGGCTGGCGGGGCTGTTCGAGCAGGCGGGAGCGGTCGTCGTACGGCGGGAGCCGGGGGCGAGCGTGTCGCTGGCCGAGGTGATCGCCGCGATCAGGGAGGCGGGCGAGGAGGTGGTCGTGCTGCCCAACGACGCGGCGGTCAGGGAGGTGGCGGTCGCGGCGGCCGAGGTGGCGCGGGAGCACGGGCTGGTGGTGAGCGTCCTGCCGACCAAGGCGTCGGTGCAGGGACTGGCCGCGCTGGCCGTACACGACCCGCTGAGACGTTTTGACGACGATGTGGTGGCGATGACCGACGCGGCGGGTCACACCCGGCACGGGCACGTGTGGGTCGCCGACCGCGAGGCCATGACGAGTGCGGGCCTGTGCCGTCCGGGTGACGTGCTCGGGGTGGTCGACGGTGATGTGGCGCTGATCGGCACGGCTCTGGCGGGGACGGCGATCGAGGTCGCGGACCGGATGGTCGCGGCGAGCAGCGAACTGGTGACCCTCGTGTCAGGATCCGGTGGGCAGGACGCGCTCGTGCATGCCTTACGGGGACATCTCACCACGGCGCGGCCAGATCTTGACGTGGTCGTCATCGAAGGCGGGCAGGGAGGCTACCCGTTGCTGATAGGCGTGGAGTGATTATGTCGGCCGCCCACGGTAGAAATGGATGACGTGACGAGTTTCGACGAGCCGCTGGCCAAGGCCCTCGATCCCAAGACCGCCAAGCTCCTTGGCAGTGTGCTCGACGTGTCCACCGTCGGAGACCTGCTGCGGCACTATCCACGGCGCTACGCCGAGCGCGGCGAGCTGACCGACCTCGACTCCCTGGAGGTCGACGAGCACGTCACCGTGGTGGGCGAGGTGGCCAGGACCATGCGCAAGCCCATGCGCAACAAGGGGGGCACCTGGCTGGAGGTCGAGGTCGTCGACGGCCGCCGCGACCGCATCTACCTGTCGTTCTTCGGCAAGGCGTCGCACGCGGTCGAGTCGCGGCTCAAGCCGGGACGGCGGGGCATGTTCGCCGGCAAGGTCGGCAGGTTCGGCAGGAGCGACAAGCCGCGCTGGCAGCTGGCCCATCCCGACTTCGAGCTGTTCGACGAGGGCGAGGCGAGCGCCGAGGAGTTCGCCACCGCACCCGTCCCGATCTACCCGGCGGGCAAGGACCTGACGTCGTGGGTGATCCGCAGGGCGGTCGGCCTCATCCTCGACACCCTCGGCGACCTCGGCGATCCGCTCCCGGCGGAGCTGCGGGCCAGGCACAAGCTGCCCGGCCTGGGCGAGGCGCTGGTCGCGATCCACCGGCCGCGCGACTTCGGCGACGTCAACCGGGCGCGCAAGCGGCTGAAGTTCGACGAGGCGCTGCTGCTCCAGGCGGTGCTGCTGCAGCGGCGGCTGGCCGCGTCCGCCTGGCCGGCCCAGCCCCGGCCGCGCCGCGCCGACGGGCTGCTGGGCGACTTCGACGGGCGGTTGCCGTTCGAGTTGACGGAGGGCCAGCGCGAGGTGGGCGAGGAGGTGGCCGCCGACCTGGCGACCGCCCATCCGATGCACCGGCTGCTGCAGGGCGAGGTCGGCGCGGGCAAGACCGTGGTCGCGCTGCGGGCGATGCTCCAGGTCGTCGACGCGGGCGGGCAGGCCGTACTGCTGGCGCCGACCGAGGTGCTCGCACAGCAGCACCATCGTTCGATCACCGCGATGCTGGGCGATCTCGCGGCCGGCGGCATGTTCGGCGGCACGGGGGTGGCCCTGCTGACCGGGTCGATGGGCGCGGCGGCCAGGCGGTCGGCCCTGCTCGACGCGGCCTCGGGGGCGGCGGGCATCGTGGTCGGCACCCACGCGGTGCTCCAGGAGCGGGTCCAGTTCGCCGACCTCGGCCTGGTCGTGGTCGACGAGCAGCACAGGTTCGGCGTGGAGCAGCGTGACGCGCTGCGTGAGAAGGCCGGTGGCGGGCGTCCGCACGTGCTGGTGATGACGGCCACCCCGATCCCGCGGACGGTCGCCATGACCGTGTTCGGCGACCTGGAGGTCTCGACCCTGACGCAGCTTCCCTCGGGCCGCGCGCCGATCACCACGCACGTGGTGCCGGCGGCGGAGAAGCCGCACTACCTGGAGCGCACCTGGGAGCGGGTGCGCGAGGAGATCGGGCTCGGCCGGCAGGCCTACATCGTGTGTCCCCGGATCGGCGACCAGGAGGGCGACGAGGGCGACATCGAGTCCGCCTCGGGGGAGGAGCGCCGGCCGCCGCTGGCGGTGGCCGAGGTGGCGCCGATGCTGGCCGACGGGCCGCTGCACGGGCTGCGGGTGGAGACGCTGCACGGGCGGCTCGCCCCCGAGGAGAAGGACGCGGTGATGCGCGCCTTCACCAAGGGGGAGATCGACGTGCTGGTGGCGACGACGGTCATCGAGGTGGGCGTCGACGTGGCCAACGCCTCGGTGATGGTGATCATGGATGCCGACCGGTTCGGCGTCTCCCAGCTCCACCAGTTGCGCGGCCGGGTCGGCCGTGGCGGACTGCCCGGCCTCTGCCTGCTGGTCAGCGACTTTCCGGCCGGCACGCCCGCGCGGGATCGGCTGGAGGCGGTGGCCGCCACGCTCGACGGGTTCGAGCTGTCCCGGGTCGATCTCGAACAGCGGCGCGAGGGCGACGTGCTCGGCGTGGCCCAGTCGGGGAAGCGGTCGTCGCTGCGGATGCTGCAGCTGCTCCGCGACGAGGACGTGATCGTCACCGCGCGCGAGGAGGCGGCGGAGTTGCTCGACGGCGATCCGGAGCTGCTCGGTCACCCGGGGCTGCGCGCGGAGATCGGGAAGATGCTCGAAGACGAGCGGGCCGACTATCTGGAGAAGACCTGATCCCCGAAGAGTGACCCAGGGCCCAGCGGCGGGGACGGCCTCCCCCCGAATGCCGTCCCCGGCTGGGCCCACCCCCGGGTCAGGTGCCGAGGGCACCGGCGTGCGGAAGGGCTCACGATCACGCCGGTCGGCCTTCCCCTGGGTCACTTGAAGGCCGCAGGTTCATCATGCGCATCAGGAGGCCCCTTGAAAACGACCCTTACGCATTCGTCGCCGGTCCTTGGTCACTCTTGACGGAGCGTGCCCGGTCGTGTGGCGTCTCATGTCCTGGTTCGGCTTACGTCCTGGTTCGGCGTGGCAGAGCGTGGGCGCGCGGTTAGGTTGGGGACATGACTCGGGTGATCGCAGGGAGTGCGGGGGGACGGCGGCTCGCGGTGCCGGCCGGGAGGGGGACGCGGCCCACCAGTGACCGGGCGCGCGAGGGGATCTTCTCGTCGGTGGGGTCGCTGCTGGGGTCGCTGGACGGCGCGCGGGTGCTGGATCTCTACGCCGGGTCCGGGGCCGTGGGGCTGGAGGCGCTGTCGAGGGGCGCGGAGCACGCGCTGCTGGTGGAGTCGGACGCGCGGGCGGCCAGGACGATCAGGGCCAACATCGAGGCGCTCGGGCTCGACGGGGCCGAATTGGCGGCCGACCGGGTCGAGCGGGTGCTCGCCCGTGGTCCGCAGGCGGGGTCGTACGACTTCGTGTTCGCGGACCCGCCGTACGCGGACACGGGGGTGCTCGCGGTGCTTGACCTGCTGCGGGACCACGGGTGGCTGGCGGCTGACGCGCTGGTGGCGGTAGAGCGCGAGACGCGTGGGCAGGATCTGGAATGGCCCTCGGGGTACGAAAAGGAGAGGGTGCGTCGTTACGGAGAAGCGACCGTTTGGTACGGTCGCGCCGCCGGGAACCCGTAAATTTGGGGGTGTCGCCTTGCGCCGTGTCGTCTGCCCGGGGTCCTTCGACCCTGTCACCAATGGTCACCTGGACATCATCGGCCGATCATCGCGGTTGTACGACGAGGTCGTCGTCGCCGTTCTGATCAACATGGAGAAGAAGAGCCTGTTCACGGTGGAGGAGCGCATCGAGACGCTCCAGGCCGTGACCAAGGAGTACGGGAACGTGCGGGTGGACAAGTTCCACGGCCTGCTCGTCGACTACTGCAGGCAGCAGGAGATCCCCGCGATCGTCAAGGGTCTCCGGGCGGTCAGCGACTTCGACTACGAGTTGCAGATGGCCCAGCTCAACTATCGGATGTCCAGTGTGGAGACGCTGTTCATGTCGACCAATCCGGAGTACTCCTTCCTGTCGTCGAGCCGGATCAAGGAGATCGCACGATACGGTGGGGATGTCTCCGGCCTGGTTCCCGACCTCGTACACGAGCTGCTCGTCGAGCGGCTCAGAGGCTGACAACCGGCTGGTATTCTTTGTAACCGGCCCTTGCACGACGGCGGTGATTCGCCATGCCTAATGAGAGCAGGATGACTCTGCACAGCCTCGACCCCCGAGCGCCCTGGGTGATTTCGACCCATGATCTGGGCCGCCGTCCGGGGTCGATGCGACGGATGACTCCGACTCTCCCGGCAACGGAGAATCTCGGTGTCGACATGATCGGCGTCCCCAAGGACGCCGAGGTCGAGCTGGACATGCGGCTCGAAGCGGTGATGGAAGGCGTGCTCGTCACGGGTACGGCGCGGGCCCCGCTCAGCGGGGAGTGCGCCCGGTGCCTGGAGCCTCTGACCTCGGAAATCGAGGTGGAGTTCCAGGAGCTGTTCTTCTACTCCGCGGAAGACGCCGCCGAGGACGATTCGCTCCTCGTCGGTGACCTGCTCGATCTCGAGCCGGTGTTCCGTGACGCGGCGGTGCTCGCACTGCCGCTCAGCCCCGTCTGTCGGGAAGACTGCCCGGGGCTGTGCACGGAATGCGGGGTCAGGCTGGCCGAGGCCGGTCCTGACCATCGGCACGAGAAGATCGACGCCCGCTGGGCTGTGTTGCAAGGTCTGGAACCACACATCAACGACGATCAGGAGGGCTGACGTGGCCGTCCCAAAGCGGAAAAAGTCGCGGAGCAACACTCGCTCCCGCCGCGCACAGTGGAAGGCCGCTGCGGTCGCGCTCGTGAGCTGCCCGCAGTGCCGGCAGCCGAAGCGTCCGCACGTGGCGTGCTCGAACTGCGGCACGTACAACCGCCGTCAGGTCATCGAGCCGTCGGCCTGATCGCGCCATGAGCTGACGGGACGCCGGCCGGGTGCCAGTTACGGGCCCTCCGGTCGGCCTCGCCGTCAGCGGCGCGAGCGGTGGCATAGCGCCCGCGGTCGTGGTGGACGCCGGGGTCGTGTGACCCCTCCCGGCGCCCACCACGTTTTCGGGCATCTCCCCCTACGCCATCGCGATCCGTCGCGGCGCAGACGTCGCGCGGTTTAACGGTTGGATCGCCCGAGGAGGAGACATGGGCGCAGGTGCCAAGCCGGTGGCCGTCGAGGTCGCCAGAGACGAGCTGGAGAGGGTCCTGTCGGTGCGGCTGGAGGCCGCGCTGCTGGAGAGGGCGCTGACCCACCGCTCCTACGCGTACGAGAACGGCGGACTGCCCACCAACGAGCGCCTGGAGTTCCTGGGCGACTCGGTGCTGGGTCTGGTCGTCACCGACACGCTCTACCGAAACCATCCCGACCTGCCCGAGGGCCAACTGGCCAAGCTGCGGGCCGCGGTGGTCAACATGCGCGCCCTGGCCGACGTCGCACGCGGGCTGGACCTGGGTCGCTTCATGCGCCTGGGCAGAGGCGAGGAGGGCACCGGCGGACGTGACAAGTCCTCGATCCTCGCCGACACCCTGGAGGCGCTGATCGGCACGGTCTACGTCGACAAGGGCCTGGACGAGGCGTTCAGGGTCGTGCACGTGCTCTTCGACCCGCTGATCACCCGTTCCGCGTCTCTCGGCGCGGGCCTCGACTGGAAGACCTCGCTGCAGGAGCTGACCGCCGCGGAGACGCTCGGTGTGCCCGAGTACCACGTCGAGGAGAGCGGCCCCGATCACGCCAAGTCCTTCATCGCCGTGGTGCGAGTGGGCGGCGAGGACTTCGGCTCGGGCTCCGGCCGCAGCAAGAAGGAAGCCGAGCAGCAGGCCGCCGAGGCCGCGTGGACCAGGATCAGGGGCCTGCGCGAGCCGCAGAGCCAGTCGGCCGGTTAGCCGATGCCCGAACTCCCCGAGGTCGAGGTCGTACGGCGCGGCCTGGAACGCTGGGTCGCCGGCCGTACGATCGCGTCGGCCGAGGTGTTGCACCCCCGTGCCATCCGCCGTCACCTGCCGGGCGCCGAGGAGTTCTCCGCCCGGCTGGCGGGGCGGATGATCGGTCCCGCCGAGCGCAGGGGCAAGTATCTGTGGCTTCCGCTGGCCGACGGCCATGACGCGCTGCTCGCCCATCTGGGCATGAGCGGGCAGCTTCTGGTGGTCAAGCGGGACTCGCCGCTGGAGAAGCATCTGCGGGTCCGGCTGTCCTTCGCCGACGAAGGCTGCGACCTGCGGTTCGTCGACCAGCGCACGTTCGGTCACCTGCTGGTCACCGACCTCGTGCGGCAGGGCCGTACGGTGCCGTCGCCGATCACGCACATCGCGCCCGATCCGCTGGAAGAGGCCTTCGACCAGGACGATTTCGCGCGGCGGCTGCGGGCGAAGCGGACCGAGATCAAACGGGCGCTGCTCGACCAGTCGCTGATCAGCGGTGTGGGCAACATCTACGCCGACGAGGCGCTGTGGCGGGCGGGACTGCACGGGTCCAGGCCGACCGGACGGCTCACCCGGCCGAAGATCGACGAGTTGGTCAAGGCCGTCCGCGAGGTCATGAGCGAGGCGCTGGAGCAGGGCGGCACGTCCTTCGACAGCCTGTACGTCAACGTCAACGGTGAGAGCGGCTACTTCGACCGGGCACTCTCCGTGTACGGCCGGCGTGACCGGCCGTGCCCGAAATGTGGCACTTCGGTCATCAGAGAGTCGTTTATAAATCGTTCTTCATATAGTTGCCCCCGTTGTCAACCCCGGCCGCGGAGCCGGTCGTGACGGATCAGGTCCGTCTCACGGCCTGGGTGCGCGGGCGGGTCCAGGGGGTCGGGTTCCGCTGGTGGACCAGGGCGCGGGCGCTGGAGTTCGGGCTGGTCGGATGGGCCAGGAACACCGATGACGGGCGGGTCGAGGTGGTGGCGGAGGGGCCGCGGAGCGCCTGCGACATGCTCCTTGGGCTGCTCAAGAGCCGCGACACGCCGGGCCTCGTCGAGGGGGTCGGGGAACGATGGAGCGAGGCTCGGGGTGGATTGGTGGGATTTGAGGAGCGCTAGGCACTTCCCTTAAACCAGTCAAATAAGGTATATTTAGATGTCGGGAGTGCCCACTGGTGCATCGACACGGAGCGTTCAACTTGACCGCTCTCACCACTGGTGCGACTCTTGATAAGAACCACGCGCACCCCTCCCGCGGCATGAAGTGCGCGAACCAGTCTGGTCACTCAGCGTGGAGGACCCTTTACCATGGCGAAGGCTCTACTAGGCCACGTCGGCGGTCCTGATCCTCGGATGGTCTCGGAAATGCGTCGCCTCCAGCAGCGCATCCGGGATTTGGAGGCAGAGCTCATCCGGCTTCAGGCACAGAACGACGCCCTCTCGGCGCAGACCCGAGAGGAGATGTTCGCTCGCCTGCAGGATCGCGAGCCGGCCCTCACCTAGAGGTTCGGAGCACCAATACAATTCCTGCCCAGGGACGCCCCACAAAGGCGTCCCTCGTCATTTCTCCCCATACTGCCGTGTTCCGGAGTGTTCCCAGGGTGCGGGCGTCCGTCGGCCGGGACCGGTAGTCTTCCGCGAGGGCGGCACTCACGGGAGGGGGCGGACGGATCCGTGTATCTGAAAACCCTCACCCTGCGCGGCTTCAAGTCGTTCGCCTCCGCGACCGCCCTCCGCTTCGAGCCGGGCATCACCTGCGTGGTGGGCCCCAACGGCTCGGGCAAGTCCAACGTGGTCGACGCGCTCGCCTGGGTGATGGGCGAGCACAGCGCCAAGTCGCTGCGCGGCGGCAAGATGGAAGACGTCATCTTCGCCGGCACCTCCTCGCGGGCCCCGCTCGGCCGCGCCGAGGTCACGCTGACCATCGACAACACCGACGGCGCCCTCCCGATCGACTACACCGAGGTCACCATCAGCCGCCTGATGTTCAGGTCCGGCCAGAGCGAGTACGCCATCAACGGCGACACCTGCCGCCTCCTCGACATCCAGGAGTTGCTCTCCGACTCGGGCATCGGACGCGAGATGCACGTCATCGTCGGCCAGGGCCAGCTCGACGCGGTGCTGCACGCGGGCCCGGAGGAGCGCAGGGCCTTCATCGAGGAGGCCGCCGGGGTCCTCAAGCACCGCAAGCGCAAGGAGAAGGCGCTGCGCAAGCTGGACGCGATGCAGGCCAACCTGACCCGCGTCCAGGACCTGGCCGGCGAGCTGCGCCGCCAGCTCAAGCCGCTGGGACGGCAGGCCGAGATCGCCAGGAAGGCCGCCGTGATCCAGGCCGACCTGCGTGACGCCCGGCTCCGCCTGCTCGCCGACGACATGATCACACTGCGCGAGAACCTGGAGCGGGAGGCCGCCGACGAGGCCGCCGTCCAGGCCCGCCGTAGCCAGGTGGAGTCCGAGCTGTCGCAGGGCCAGCACCGGGAGGGCGAGCTGGAGGCGGCGGAGAACGACGCCCAGCCGCGGCTCAGGGCGGCCCAGGAGACCTTCTTCGGGCTCTCCTCCCTCCGTGACCGTCTCCAGGGCCTGGCGGGGCTGGCGGCGGAGCGCCACCGGCACGCCGCCGACGCCGCGTCCGTGGACCGCCGCGGCCGCGATCCCGAAGACTATGAGCGCGAGGCCGCCGAGATCGGCGAGCAGGAGAGCGAGCTGGCGGCGGAGCTGGAGACCGCGCAGGACGCGCTGGAGCGCGCCGTGACGGAGCGCGCGGCCACCGAGGCGGCACTGGCCGCGGAGGAGCGCCGGCTGGCCGCTGAGGCGCGTGCGGCGGCCGACAGACGTGAAGGACTGGCCAGGCTGCGCGGGCAGGTGGGCGCGGTCCGCAGCCGGGCGAGCGCCGCCGAGGCGGAGATCGGCCGGCTCACCGGCGCCGTCGCCGAGGCGGATCAGCGGGCTCTGCGCGCGCGGGCCGACCACGACGCCCAGCAGCACGCCGAGCCCGCCGCCGACCCCGCCCTGGCCGAGGAGCTGGAGTTCGCCCTGGCCGGCGTCGAGGCCGCCAGGGACGCGGTGGAGACCGCTGAATCCGCCGTGGAGCAGGCCAAAGGGGCGGTCGAGGGCCCGCGGTCCGCGCTCGCCGCGGCCAAGGCCGCCGTCGGTACGGCCCGCACCGCGGACCAGCAGGCCCAGCGCGCGGTCGCCGGGCTCGAAGCCCGCCGCGAGGCGCTCCAGCTCGGCCTCGCGCAGGGCGCGGACGGCGCGGCGGCGCTCCTCTCCGCCGACCTCGCGGGCGTGCTCGGCCCACTCGCCACATTCCTGACCGTACGGCAGGGCGCGGAGACGGCGATCGCGGCGGCGCTCGGCCAGGCGGCCGAGGCGGTGGCCGTGGAGTCGCTGGCGGAGGCCGTGGCCGCTGTCGCGTTCCTGCGCGACGGCGACGGCGGGCAGTCCACCCTGGTGGTCGCGGGCGGCGCGGCGAACGGCGCCGCCCGGCCGCAAGCCGGCGAATGGGCCGTCGACCTGGTGTCGGCGCCCGGCCATCTGAGCGGGGCGCTGCAGCGGCTGCTCGGCGACGTCGTGCTGGTCGATGATCTTCCGGCGGCGCGCGAACTCGTCCGGGCGCACCCCGGGCTGCGGGCCGTCACCCGCGACGGCGACCTGGTCGGCGAGCACGTGGTGCGGGGTGGTTCGGGCGGCGGCGGTTCCCCGTTGCAGGTCCGGGCCGTGCTCGACGAGGCGGTCGCCGATCTGGAACGCGCCCGCGTCACCGCCGAGACGGCCGCCGAAGGGCTCGACGAGGCGATCGACGCCGAACGGGCGGCTCAGGCCGCGGTCGAGGCCGCGCAGGCGGGCGTCGGCGAGGCGCAGAGCGGCGTCAGCACCGCCCAGAGCGGCGTCAACGCGGCGCAGGCGGTGCTCGACCAGGCCCGAGCCAGGCAGCGTGACTCCGACAGGCAGGCCGCCGCCGCCGCGCAGCGGCTGGCCCAGCTCGCCGCCGCCGCGGAGGCGGCCCGCGAGGAGAGCGCCCGGCTGGCCGCGAGCGTGCGCGCCGCCGAGGCGGCCCGCGAGCACGACGCGGCCGGGCTGGCCGAGCTGGAGGAACGGCTGGCGGAGGCGGAGGCGGGCAGCGAGTTCGAGGCCGAGCCGACCACCGAGATCCGTGATGAGCTGGCCGCGACGTGCGAGGTGGCCAGGCAGGCCGAGATGGAGACCCGGCTCGCCGTGCGCACCGCCGAGGAGCGGGTCAGGGGCATCGCCGGCCGCGCCGACGGGCTGCTCCGCGCGGCCCAGCGCGAGCGTGCGGAGCGCGCCGACGCCGCGGCCAGGCGGGAGCGGCAGCGGCGGCAGGCCGTCGTGGCGCAGGCCGTGGTCAGGGGCACGGAGCGGGCGCTGCGGGCACTGGAGTCGTCGATCACGATGGCCGCCGGCGAGCGTGACGAGGCCGAGCGGGCCAGGGGAGAGATCGACACCGAGCTGAAGGCGACCCGGCTACGGGTCAGGGAGCTGTCCGGCGAGCTGGACAAGCTGGTCAACCGGGTGCACGGCAGCGAGGTGGCCAGGACCGAGCAGCGCCTGCGGCTGGAGCAGATGGAGGCGCGCGCCCTGGAGGAATACGGCGTGGAGGGCGAGGCCCTGGTCACCGAGTACGGCCCCGCCGTACCGGTGCCGGCCGATCCCGAGCCCGTGCCGTACGTCAGGGAGGAGCAGCAGAAGCGGGCCAGGGCGGCCGAGCGGCAGATGTCGCAGCTCGGCAAGGTCAACCCGCTGGCGCTTGAGGAGTTCGCGGCGCTGGAGGAACGGCACGCCTTCCTCACCTCCCAGCTCGAAGATCTCAAGAAGACCAGGCGTGACCTGCTGACCGTGGTCCAGGAGGTCGACGACCGGGTCGAGCAGGTCTTCACCGCCGCCTACGAAGACGTGGCCCGCGAGTTCGAGACCATCTTCGACCGGGTCTTCCCCGGTGGCGAGGGACGCCTGCTGCTCACCGACCCCTCCGACATGCTGACCACCGGGGTGGAGGTGGAGGCCCGGCCGCCGGGCAAGAAGGTCAAGCGGCTCTCGCTGCTGTCGGGCGGGGAGCGCTCGCTGACCGCGGTGGCCTTCCTGATCTCCATCTTCAAGGCCCGGCCTTCGCCGTTCTACGTGATGGACGAGGTCGAGGCGGCCCTCGACGACACCAACACGCAGCGGCTGCTCCGCCTCTTCGAGGAGCTGCGGCAGAGCTCCCAGCTCATCGTCATCACCCACCAGAAACGCACCATGGAGATCGCTGACGCGTTGTACGGCGTGTCCATGCGCGGCGACGGTGTGACCCAGGTCATCAGTCAGCGTCTTCGCGAACGCGAACCCGCCTGACGGAGCGCCGGGGTCGGAGCATTCCCACCTGTCTGGAAAACTGACATCTTGTGGATGGTTACCTCGGCATCATCGTGATCGTGGTCGTCGTCGCCCTGGTTGCGGCGGGCGGCCTCTTTCTGTTGTTCAAGCCGGGTGGCAAGGCCGCCCCCCCGGTCGAGCCGCCGGAGGTGCGCCCACTCCCGGAGGAGGAGAGGAAGGCGCCCGCCGCGGAGGAGGGCGACACCGCGACGACCACCGTGCCGCCGCCTTCCGTGATCGCCCCGCCGCCGGTGCTCAAGCCGGAGATCGAGGTCCCGCCGCCCTCGGCCGGGCGGATGGTGCGGTTGCGCGCCCGTCTCGCCCGCTCACAGAACGCGCTGGGGAAGGGCCTGCTCGAACTGCTCTCCCGCGACCGGCTCGACGACGACGTGTGGGACGAGATCGAAGAGATCCTGATCACCGCGGACGTCGGCGTCGCGCCGACCCGCGCGATGGTCGACGACCTGCGCACCCGGGTCAAGGTGCTGGGCACCCGCACCCCCGCCGACGTGCGGGCCATGCTCCGTGAGGAACTGCTCACCCAGGTCGGCGCCGATCTCGACCGCACCCTGCACACCTCCCCGCACGGCGAGCGTCCGGCGGTCGTGCTCGTCGTGGGCGTCAACGGCACCGGCAAGACCACCACCACGGGCAAGCTCGCCCGCGCGCTCATCGGCGACGGCAAGAAGGTGGTGCTCGGCGCGGCCGACACCTTCCGTGCCGCCGCGGCCGACCAGCTCCAGACGTGGGGCGAGCGGGTGGGCGCCGACGTGGTGCGCGGCCCCGAGGCGGGCGACCCCGCCTCGGTGGCCTTCGACGCCACGGCCAAGGGCATCGAGGTCAAGGCCGACACGGTCATCGTCGACACCGCCGGCCGCCTGCACACCAAGACCGGCCTGATGGACGAGCTCGGCAAGGTCAAGCGGGTCATCGAGAAGAAGGCCACCGTCGACGAGGTCCTGCTCGTCCTCGACGCCACCACCGGGCAGAACGGCATGCGCCAGGCCCAGGTGTTCGCCGAGGTCGTCAACGTCACCGGCATCGCGCTGACCAAGCTCGACGGCACCGCGAAGGGCGGCATCGTCATCTCCGTCCAGCGTGAGCTGGGGGTCCCGGTGAAGCTCGTCGGCCTCGGCGAGGGCCCCGACGACCTCGCCCCGTTCGACCCGGAGGTCTTCGTCGACGCCCTTCTCGGCGAGTAGCGAGGCGCAGTCCGCACGTGCTCACCAGTGGCCGTGCGGGCCCGCGCTCGGGCAAGCCGTACGGTCTGCCGATCGTGGGCTTAAAAACTTAGTTTTCCGAAATTTCGGATTTATGGTTTAGTTGAGGCATGCAATCCATCCTCGGCATGCTTCTGACCACAGCGCTGGCGGCCCCGATGGCCGGTGCCGTCGCCGCCCCAGCCGACCTCAAGGACGCTGAGGCCGTACTCGCCTACATCCAGGCCCACCCTGACGACGTCGCGCTGGTGACCAAGGGCATCAGCCACAACGCCGATCGCCTCGCGCCCGTGGCGTCGGCGGTCAAGATCATTCATCTCGCGGCCTACGCCGACGCCGTCCGCAAGGGAAAGGTCAAGCCGGGCGAACGCGTCTCCGTGGCCCGGTGGAACGCCTACCACCTGCCCGGCACCGATGGTGGCGCCCACGAAGCGGCGCTCAAACGGCTCAAGCCCGGTGCGAGCGTCACGCTCGACCAGGTCGTCTCCGCCATGATCCAGGAGAGTGACAACGCCGCCCCCGAACTGCTGCGCGACCGCCTCGGCCCCGGCGTGCTGCGCAAGATCGCGCAGACTCGCGTCGGTACCTTCAACGGCGAGATGCTCCGCGCCTTCGGCGGCTGCACGCTGTCCGCCGACGTCTGTATGAAGAACTACGTCAAGGCCGGTAAGCAGGTGCAGCTCACGCTCCCCGGCTTCGCCCAGCAGGCCACCTGGTCCGCAACCGTGTCCCGCGTCGAACCCGGCGTACTGCGCGGAGTGCTCGCGGGACTCCGGAAGGACAAGACGGCGAGCAAGCACCTGGAGTGGCCGATGCGCCAGCCCGGCGCCGACCCCGACACGCTCCTCATCGGCACCAAGGGCGGCGCGTTGCCCGGCGTCATCAGCGAGGCCATGTACACCGTCCGGCCAGGTGAGAAGCCGCGCGAGACCGTCCTCGCACTGCGGCGGCTGCCTGAGGCGACCTGGTACTCCGGGTTGCGCAGCTATGCTCATCAGCAGTTCGTCGTGCGGATGGCGACCGATTCCGCCTTCTTCGCGAGAGTCCGCTCAGCAGTGAAGTGAGGCAATCCTGACCAGTGCCGACGACCGGCTCCAGGACCTCGAGGCGCGGGTCTCCGCCCTCGAGGCGGCGCTCACCCCCCCCGAGTCGCCGGCGGTCGACGACGACACCGGCCTGGTCACTTACGGTGGCGAGGCCAGACTCGGCGGCTACGAGTGGCAATGGAAGGTAACCCGCAGCCCTCACTGGTTGCTTCAGCAGCCGACCGGGCCGTTGGCAGCGGTGCTGACCGCCGCCGGGCATCCGGCGCGCTTCGAGATCCTGCAGTTGCTGGTCATCGGGCCCAAGCCGGTCGCCGACCTGCAGGCCGAACTGGCCCTCGCCTCCCCCGGCCAGCTGTACCACCACCTCAAGACACTGGCCTCGGCCGGGCTGGTCGAGCAGCCCGAGCGGGGGGTCTACCGGGTGCCGCCACACGCGATCTTCCCCGTGCTGGCCCTGGCCGCCGCCGCGACAGACGTGGTCGAGCGCTCCAGTGCTCCGGCGAATCCCCGCGATCTTCCTGGCTGAGGCGAACTGCCGAACCCGGACATATGCCCGAGCCGTTGCTTCAGAGGGCGGGGAGGCGGTGGTGGGTGCCGATGGGGACGACGAGGGGGGTGGCGGCGACCGGGTCCTGGATGACCTTGGCGTCGAGGTCGAAGATCTCTCTGAGCAGGTCCTCGGTGAGCACCTCGTGCGGTTCGCCGGCGGCCACCACCCGGCCGTCGCGCATGGCGACCAGGCGGTCGGCGTAGCGGGCGGCGAGGTTGAGGTCGTGCAGCACCATGACGATGGTGCGCTGCGCGTCGAGGTGCAGGCTGCGGATCAGTTCCAGCACCTCGACCTGGTGGGCGAGGTCGAGGAAGGTCGTCGGTTCGTCGAGCAGCAGCAGGTCGGTGCCCTGGGCCAGGGCCATGGAGATCCACGCGCGCTGCCGCTGCCCGCCCGACAGTTCGTCGAGAGGGCGGTCGGCCAGGTCGAGCAGGCCCGTCATGGACAACGCCTCGGCGACCGCCGTCTCGTCGCCCGCGGACCACTGCCGGTACCACGTCTGGTGCGGGTGCCTTCCCCTGGCCACCAGGTCGGCCACGGTGAGCCCTTCCGGGGCGGTCGGCGCCTGGGGGAGCACGCCGAGCACCTTGGCGACCTCTCGGGTCGGCATCCGGTCGATCCGCTTGCCGTCCAGCAGCACCTCGCCGCCGGTGGGCTTCAGCAACCGGCCGAGTGCGCGCAGTAGCGTGGACTTGCCGCACCCGTTCGGGCCGATGATCGTGGTCACCGTGCCGGCTTCGATCCCGAGGTCGAGCCCGTCGATGATGATCCGGTCGCCATAGCCGAGCTTCACGCCGGCAGCCTGCAGTCTCAAGTCCGTGTCTCCCTGCGTGCGCGGATGAGCAGATAGATGAGGTACGGCGCGCCGAGGACGGCGGTGACGACGCCCACCGGCAGTTCGATGGGGGCGAAGAGGGTCCTGGCGAGGAGGTCGGCGGCGGTGGTGAGGACGCCGCCGACGATCGCGGACACGACCAGCGGCGGCTGGGCCACCCCGGCGAGCCGTAGGGCGATCTGCGGCGCGGCCAGGGCGACGAACGCGATGGGCCCCGCCGAGGCGGTGGCGACCGCGGCCAGCAGCACCGCCGCGAGGATCATCAGACCCCTCGACAGGTTCATCCGGACGCCGAGCCCGGTGACCGTCTCGTCACCGAACCGCAGCGCGCCGAGCGAACGGGTGCCGAACAGGGCCGCCGGTACCAGTACGGCCAGCGCCAGCGCCACCGGCGTGACGTGTTCCCAGCCGCGCCCGTGGAGGGAGCCGCTGATCCAGGTCATCGCCCGGGTGCTGTCGTTGACGTCGCCGACGGTCAGCAGCCAGTACTTCACGTTGGTGAACACCGCGGACACGCCGATCCCGACGAGCACGAGCCGGTAGCCGTCGAGCCCGCCGCGCCAGGAGAGGACGTAGACGATCAGGGCGCCGAGCAGCCCGCCCACCAGGGCCGTCGCCGGGATGCCGAGGCCGGCCAGGGCCCCGCTCGCGCCGCCGTACATGCTGCCGGTCGCGACCATGAGCGCGACCACGGTCACGCTCGCGCCGGTGGTGACGCCGAGGATGTCGGGGCTGGCCAGCGGGTTGCGCGCGATGGCCTGGGTGATGGCGCCGGCCAGGCCGAGCGCGGTGCCGACCAGGGCCCCGGTCAGCGCGCGCGGCAGCCGCAGCTCCATGACGACGAAGTGGTCGGGACCGTCGCCGACGATCGCCGCCAGGACGTCGCCCAGGCCCATCGCGATGTCGCCGATCCGCATGTTCAGCGCCATCAGCAGGACCAGGGCCGCCAGGCCGAGCAGTGCGACCAGGAGACCGCGGGGACGCAGCCGCCAGGAGGCGGCGCCGATCCGGAGCGGGCGGTCGTGGGTCCTGGTGAGCGTCACAGCCGGACCGGCTTCCTGCGGCGGACCAGGGCCACGAAGAACGGCGCGCCGATGAGCGCGAGCACCACACCGACCTCCAGCTCGCCGGGCCGGGCCACGATCCGGCCGATCACGTCGCCGAAGAGCAGCAGGGCCGCTCCCAGCAACCCTGAGTACGGCAGCAGCCAGCGGTGGTCGGGGCCGGACAGCGGGCGGGCCAGATGGGGGACCACCAGGCCGATGAAGGCGACGGCCCCGCAGGCCGCGACCGAGGCGCCGGTGAGCAGGGTGATCGCGGTGACGCCGATGGTGCGGGTGAGCGCGATGTTCTGGCCGAGCGCGCGGGCGACGTCCTCGCCCAGCGAGAGAGCGTTCAGGCCGGGCGCGTTGATCAGCGCGAGCAGCAGCCCGGCGGCGATGAACGGCAGGACCTGCCAGATCACCGCCGAGCCCCTGACCGCGATCGAGCCCGCCTGCCAGAAGCGGAACACGTCCATGGCCTGCTCGTCGAGGAGGACGATCGCCGAGGTCAGCGCGTAGAGGAAGGCGCTGACGGCGGCGCCGGCCAGGGCCAGGGTGACCGGGGTGGGCCCGCCCCGGCCGCCCACCATGCCGAGGGCGAACACGCCCACGCTCGCGACCAGCGCCCCCGCCAGGCCGAACCAGATGTAGACGTACAGGCTGGAGACGCCGAACACGATGATGCTGAGCACCATGGCGAAGGCGGCGCCCTGGGTGACGCCGAGCAGGCCCGGGTCGGCGAGCGGATTGCGGGTGTGGCCCTGCATGAGGGCGCCGGACACCCCGAGCGCGATCCCGGCCAGCAGGCCGATCGCGGTCCTCGGGATGCGCAGCGAGAGGATGACGATGTCGTTCTCGGTGCCGGTGGGCCCGGTGAGCGCGTGCCAGGTGTCCGTGAGGGGCACCGACTTGGCGCCGATCGTGACACTGAGCAGCATGGCGACGGCGAGGGCGACGAACAGCCCGGCCAGGATCAGCAACCGGTGGTGCCTGATCGCGTGGAGTCGCTCGGGTGGCGCCGTGACTGAGGCGGTGGTGCTCACCCGATCTCCCCTCGTTCGTCGAGAACCCGAGTGAAGTATGCCAGGTTAGGTATCGCTAATCTAAATGAGCTTAGCCTTACCTTTGCTTTGAGAGGATCACTGATGAGAGCGTTGCGCGCACTGGCCGTGGGGGTGGCGGGAGCCGTACTGGCCGCAGGACTCGCCGCGTGCGGCGGGGCCTCGGAGACGGCGACCCCGGCTGACACCGCCTCCCCGGCGACCGGCGCGGCGTTCCCGCGAACGGTGAAGCACGTGATGGGCGAGACCACCATCCCCGCCCAGCCCAAGCGCGTCGTCGCCCTCGACCAGAGCTTCGTGGACGCCGTGCTCACCCTGGAGACCGACGTCGTCGGTTACACGACGTATCGCGCCATCGACGAGAAGCTGCCCGACTATCTCGGCGCGTCCCTCCAGCAGCACGGCAAGGACGCCAAGCCCGTCGGCACGCTGGAGGCCCCCAGCCTGGAGCAGGTCCTGGCCCTCAAGCCCGACCTGATCGTCTCGGCGAAGGTCCGGCACGAGGCCCTCTACGACAAGCTCTCCCAGATCGCCCCCACCATCTTCAGCGAGACCACCGGCGCGATCTGGAAGGAGAACCTCCGGCTCGTCGGCCAGGCGCTCGGCAAGGAGGACCTCGCCGACACCAAGATCAAGGCGTATCAGGACCGGGCCGCGAAGATCGGTGAATCGATCAAGGCCAAGCAGGACGGCGAACTGCCGACCGTGTCCGTCGCCCGGTTCGCCGGCGAGCCCACGGTCCGGCTCTACGTGGAGAACTCCTACTCCGGGCTGGTGCTCAAGGACGTCGGGTTCACCCGGCCCGAGGCGCAGCCCAGCAGCGACGAGGAGATCGCGGTCAACATCAGCCAGGAGAACATCTCGCAACTGGACGCCGACCACATCTTCGTCGCCACGTATCCCGACCCCTCGGTGCCGGACACCAAGAAGAAGTTCGAGGGCAACCCGCTCTGGGGCAAGCTCAAGGGCGAGAAGCACGAGGTGAACGACCTCACCTGGATGAGCGCGGTCGGCCTGCTCGGCGCCCACGCCATCCTCGACGACCTCGCGACCACCTTCGAAGTGGACCCGATCAAGACCGGCTGACCGGGCGGCGGTCGTTCGAAGAAGTACGGCAAGCCCCCTCGGCCCCGCCCGCCGTAGGCGGCCAGGGGTCCGTGGGCCGGTGGCACTCCAGCGCGCGTGGCTGAGCGCCGTCACCCCGCCCGTGGGCCGTGTCCGCTGGTTTCACGCTTGAACGGGCTCGTGTGTCGGAACGTTGGCCGTCGAGGCGGAGAGGACGCACCTACATCAAGGCGACCGATCCGGACGGCCACGAGTTCATGGTCTCCAAGAAGTAGGGCGGGGTCAGGCGGCCTGGAGTTCGGTCACCCGCCCCTCGTGGAGTGTCAGGTGCGAGCCGGTGAAACGGGAGCGCATCCGGCGGTCGTGGGTGACGACCACCAGGGCGCCCTGGTAGGTCGTCAGGGCGGCCTCCAGTTCTTCGACGAGTGCGGGGGACAGGTGGTTGGTGGGCTCGTCGAGCAGCACGAGATCCACCGGCTCGGTCACCAGGCGGGCCAGCTCGATTCTGCGCCGCTGGCCGTAGGACAGTTCGCCGATCCGCAGCCGCAGGTCGGCGCGGCGGAACAAGCCGAGGGAGAGCAGCGTCCCGGCGTGCTCGGCGGCGTCTCCCGGTCGTCCCGCGGCGAACGCGTCCAGCACGGTCAGGCCGGGACGCCAGGGCGTCTCCTCCTGCCGCAGGTGCCCGACCCGGCCTGCCAGGCGTACCTGACCGGCGTCCGGCCGCAGCTCACCGGCCAGGACGCGGATGAGCGTGCTCTTGCCCGCGCCGTTGGGCCCGGTGACCAGCAACCGTTCCCCGGGACGGATGCGCAGGCCGGGCACGTCGAGACGGTCCCCGACCCGCACACCGGCCAGCTCGGCCAGCGGTGCCGCCGGTCCTGCGGCGGTCCTGGGCACGCGGTCCCCGATGGCGACAGAGGCGATCTTCGCGGCGTTCCCGATGGTGGAGACGGCTCGCGCGTGGTCTCCGGAGGCGGGGGTCGCCGGGGTCCTTGGGGCGGCGGTGTCTGTGTGTGGGGTGGCGGTGGGGGTCGCTGGGGTCGTTGAGGTGGCGGTGTCTGTGTGTGGGGTGGCGGTGGGGGTCGCTGGGGTCGTTGAGGTGGCGGTGTCTGTGTGTGGGGTGGCGGTGGTGTCCGCGGTCGTGAAGGGGGTGGGGGTGGTCGGTGCGGGGTCATCGGTGGTGAGGTTCGCCGGGTTTCCGGTGGCCGAGGTGATGGTCGCGGTGAAGCGCAGGGGGGTGGGCGGGGGTGCCACCGGGTTACCGGTCAGTTCCGCCAGGCGGCTCTTCGCGTTGCGGATCCGGCCCATCGCGCCGTGCCCCCGTGAGCGGGCCCGGAAGGCGGCAGAGCCGAAGATGGCCAGCGACGACTTCCTCGGGATGGCGGCCAGCCGTACGGCGTTGGACTCCACGAGGGAGTGGTTGCGGGCCAGTTCGGTGCGCCAGTCCTCGTACTCCTGGAGCCGCCGGCGGCGGGCGGCGGCCTTGGCGGCGAGGTAGCCGTCGTAGCCGTCGCCGTATCTGGTGACGGCTCCGGCCTCGGTCTCCAGGATCGTCGCGGTGATGCGTTCGAGGAACACGCGGTCGTGGGTGATGGCGATCACCGTGCCCCGGTGGCCGCGCAGGTGCTGCTCCAGCCAGCTCACGGCCTGGTCGTCCAGGTCGTTGGTCGGCTCGTCGAGCAGCAGCAGTTCGGGGGCGGAGGCGAGGGTGGCCGCCAGGGCCAGCCGGGAACGTTCGCCGCCGGACAGGGTGCCGAGCGGTCGCCGCCGGTCGAGACCGGGCAGGCCGAGCCCGTGCAACGCGATGTCCACCCGGGCGTCGGCCTGGTAGCCGCCGCGCGCCTCGAAGCGGGCGATCAGGTCGCTGTACGCGTCGAACGTCTCCTCGGTCAGGTCGGCCTCGGCCCGCCTCATCCGGGCCTCCAGGTCGCGCAGTTCGGCCAGCGCGAGATCGACGGCGTCGCCGACCGTGGCCCGAGGCGGCAGGTCCAGCGTCTGGGCCAGGTACCCGACGCCGCCGGGCGCCACCACGGTCACCTCCCCGGCGTCCGCGTCCTCCCGTCCAGCGATGATCTTGAGCAAGGTGGACTTGCCCGAGCCGTTGTCGCCGATGACGCCGATCCGTTCGCCGGGTTTGACGGTGAACGAGATCCGGTCGAGCACGACACGCTCGTCATAACGTTTGGTGACCTCGCTGAGCGCGATCTGGGTTGGTTGTGGGGCACGCATGGGTCTCTCCCGTTCCGGGGGTTGCAGGTGGTCCGCGCACATCGACGGCCCACTTGGACGGCGGACGGCGACGCGCGGTGCGGCGCGGACGGCGGAGCCAGGCTCTACGCGGTCACGCACACGGCGATCAGCGAAAATCGATCACAGAAACAGGAAACCCATGCCTCCGACGGTACGGCACGGCGGGCCGCTTGGCAAGACGATACGGCTCGTCTCGTTTGATTGAACAAACATGCGCTGGTCGGGCCAACGATCTGTTCATACGGGGGGTTGAACCGAAGGGGATGGTCGGCGGGCGGGTCGTTGCGGCGCTCGGCCATGGGCGCTGGAGTGGCGTGGGTTCACGGACCGCAGCCACCTGCGGTGGGGGGCGCCGGCTTGGCTTGCCGTACTTCTGCGGGTGCGAGAGGCCTGCCGTGCTTCTCAGGATGTGGGGAAGGCGCGGGGTGGGGTTGGACCGAAGGGGATGGTCGGCGGGCGGGTCGTTGCGGCGCTCGGCCATGGGCGCTGGAGTGGCGTGGGTTCACGGACCGCAGCCACCTGCGGCGGGGGGCGCCGGCTTGGCCTGCCGTACTTCTGCGGGTGTGAGAGGTCTGCCGTGCTTTTCAGGAGGCGAGGAAGGCGCGGAGGTTCGCGAGGTGGGGGTGGATGTCGAGGCGCTGGTCGCGTAGCCAGGCGTCGTTGTCGTAGGTCCCGCGATACCGTTCCCCGCCGTCGCAGATGAGGGTGACCACACTGCCCTCCTCGCCGGCGGCGCGCATCTCGGCGAGGAGTTGGACCGCGGCGGCCACGTTGGTCCCGGTGGATCCGCCGACGTCGCGCCCGGTCACCTCCCGCACCCAGCGCATCGCGGCGATGGACAGGGCGTCCGGCACCTGGATCATGCGGTCGATCACCGAGGGCAGGAAGGAGGGTTCCACCCGGGGGCGGCCGATGCCTTCGATGCGTGAGCCGGGGGCGGTCACCGAGGCGTCGCCGGTCACCCAGGAGGGGTAGAAGGCGGAGCCTTCGGGGTCGACCACGGCCAGGCGGGTGGCGTAGCGGCGGTAGCGGATGTAGCGGCCGATGGTGGAGGAGGTGCCGCCGGTTCCGGCGCCGACGACGATCCAGGTGGGCTCGGGGTGGGGTTCCATGGCCAGCTGGTGGAAGATGCTCTCGGCGATGTTGTTGTTGCCGCGCCAGTCCGTGGCCCGTTCGGCGTAGGTGAACTGGTCCATGAAGTGGCCGCCGGACTCGGTGGCGAGGCGGATGGATTCGGCGTAGATCGTGCGGGGGTCGGTGACCAGGTGACACTTGCCGCCGTAGAACTCGATCAGGGAGATCTTCTCCGGCGAGGTCGACTCGGGCATCACGGCGATGAACGGCAGGCCGATGAGGCGGGCGAAGTAGGCCTCGCTGACGGCGGTGGAGCCGCTGGACGCCTCGACGATGGTGGTGTTCGGGCCGATCCAGCCGTTGGCCAGGCCGTACAGGAAGAGAGATCGAGCGAGTCGGTGTTTCAGTGAACCGGTTGGGTGCACCGACTCGTCTTTGAGGTAGAGGTTTACACCCCAGTGGGCGGGCAGCGGGAAGACGTGAAGGTGGGTGTCACAGCTGCGATGAGCATCGGCCTCCACCTGACGGATGGCTTCAGCCACCCAGTGGCGGGCTCTGACGTCGTGCCGATCCACTTGCTCCATGGGGTCTACGGTAGCTCTACCTGGGCATATGTGATGCTAGCCACAGTTTTCGGCCAATCGAGTAAAGAGTGTTACGATAATGAGACTTGTCCGACCAAAGGCGTGACGACGACCGCCACAGGCACGGCGAGTCACGAATCCCCTGACCAGGTGAAACCTCTTAACAGGGTCCTTATGGGGCCGATGTGATGATGTGTACGCCACCCTATGGATCAAAGGTTTGTCATGTGTGTGGCTGGACGGGGTATCGGGGGGAAGAACGCGAGGGGGGATTGAGATGATCTCGATGACCGAGGAGCAGAGACAGGCGTGGTTCGAGAGCGATGTTGTGCCGGTGACGGCGCAGCTCTACGCATCGGCGATGCGTCTAACCCGCAATTCGGCCGACGCCGAGGACCTCGTCCAGGAGACGGTGGCCAAGGCGTACACCTCGTACCACCAGTTCCGTGAGGGCACCAACCTCAAGGCGTGGCTGCACCGCATCCTGACGAACAACTTCATCAACGACTACCGCAAGAAACAGCGGTCGCCGAAGTTGTCGGCCGCCGAGGACATCGAGGACTGGCAGCTCGCCGCCGCCGAGTCGCACATGTCCACCGGGCTGAAGTCCGCGGAGACCGAGGCGCTGGAGCACCTGCCCGACAGCGTCGTGATGAACGCGTTGCGGTCCCTGCCCGGCGACTTCCGCGAGGCCGTCTACCTGGCCGACGTCGAGGGGTTCGCCTACAAGGAGATCGCTGAGCGGATGGGCACGCCGATCGGGACTGTCATGTCCCGGTTGCACCGTGGCCGTCGGCAGCTCCGCGACATGCTCAAGGACTACGCCCACGAGGTAGGGGCGGTCCGCCTGCCCGGAGGACAGTTCCAGGCCGCCTGACCCGCAGGCCCCCGTCCGCGGCGCGCGTTTCCACCAGCAGGTCAGGTATGGCGCGCCGTCACGGCAGATACATGTGCAGCCTGACCCGCAGGCCTCCGTCCGCGGCGCGCGTTTCCACCAGCAGGTCAGGTGCGGCGCGCCGTCACGGCAGATACATGTGCAGCCTGACCCGCAGGCCCCCGTCCGCGGCGCGCGTCTCCACCAGGTCGCACAGCTGGCGGCTGATCCACAACCCGTAGCCCCGCGCGGACGCGGGCTTGGGGGGCAGATAGCCGGGGTGCGGCTGGTCGAGCCGCCCGGCGGGGTCGGCCACCTCGCAGATGAGTTCGCCGCCGGCGGTCCAGACGGTGACCGTGCCGTGGCCCGAGCCGTGCTCCACCGCGTTGGCCGCGATCTCCGAGACGCTCAGCACCAGGGAACCCGTCGTGTCGCGGTCGAGCCCCGCCCGGATCGCGTGGTCCTCGACGAGTTGCCGCACCCGGGTCAGGTCACTCGCGGTGAACCCCGTCCGCCACGAGGAGTCCGGGGCGGCCCCGAAGGGCCGGTCGTCGCCCTTCAGCGCGAACCGGACCGGCGGCACGTAGGCGGGGCTGGGCCGTACACCCCCGACGTCGAGACACAGCGGATGGGTGCGTGACGCCTCGTCGAGCACGTGGTCGGGGGTGGTCTCCTGGTTGTAGAGGCACAGCAGGGTGATCGGCGCGCCGGCGAACGCCACGTTGATCGCCGACTCGTAACGGATCCACTCGCGGGTGTCGCGCTCGCCGCGGCCGTTCCACACGGGCTCGCCGATCAGCAACGTCTGCCGCTTGGCCCATGGCTCCGCGTACTCGTGGTAGGCGGTCAGGGTCCGGGCCGGATGGGTGTACCAGGTCGAGCTCAGGCGTTTGTCGACCCGGTTCGCGTCGTCGCCGAGCACCCCGGTGATCAGGTCGAGCCGGTGCTGGCCGGTGACCACGAGGATGTCATGGCCGGCCTTGAGGGCCTCCTCGATCGCCGGCAGGACCGTCTGGAGGAAACCCTCATCGGAGCCGTACGGCGCAGCGATGTGCGCGAACGGCCCGGAGTTCGCATCTGCCCGCTCGGGCTGCACGGGCATGAACGTAACAAGTGGTCGCCCTGCTGACAAACCGTCAGGCTGCGGCGATGAGTCCGACGGCGGCCAGCGCGGAGAGGACACCCGCGATCTGCAGGGGATGCAGCCGCTCGCCGAGGACATATCTGGCCAGCAGGAGGGTGGTCGCCGGGTAGAGCGAGACCAGGACCGCGACCAGGCTGAGCAGCCCGCGCTGGGCGGCGAGCAGGTAGAGCACGTTGGCCGCCATGTCGAGCACGCCGGCCACCAGGATGATCCGCAGCGCGCCCACGCCCGGCCGCAGGCTCCGCCGGCTGCTCACCGCCAGCAGCACCACGATGGTGATCGAGGCCACCCGCGCGCCGAGCAGCGGCCACATGCCCGCCTCCTCCGGCGCCTGCTTCAGCAGGATGAAGAACCCGCCGAAACCGGCTCCCGACAGGAGCGCCGCGAGCAGAGGCTTGATCGGCCGCTTCGCCGAGCCGGCGGCCGGGTCGCGGCTGACCAGCAGGACAGAGCCGAGGGCGAGCGCCACGCCGGCCAGCGCCATGATCTCGGGCCGTTCCCCGGCGAGCAGTCCGAACATCACCGGGAGGGCGGCGGAGGTGGTCGCGGTGACCGGGGCCACCACCGACATCTCGCCGGCGGCCAGCGCCGAGTAGAAGAGCACCAGGCCCGCCGCTCCCGCCAGCCCGGCCGCCATCCCCCACCACAGCGCGGCGGCGGAGGGGACGCCCGGCAGGACCGGAAGCAGCACGGCCACGAACACCAGACCGGCGATCTGGGACAGGGCCACGACGGCGAGCACTCGTGACCGCCGGGTGGCCAGCCCGCCGCAGAAGTCGGCCGCGCCGTAGACGAAGGCGCACAGCGTCGCCAGGACCACCACTGTCACGAGTCTCTCCAGTTCAATGGATTGCACTGTTAGTACACCAGGATGGTGCAATAGAGTGCAAATCCTTATCACTAGACTGAACTCATGCCGGAGCCAGCCACACTCAACGCCGCGATCGCCAACAACCTGCGGGCCCAGCGCGCCTACCGGGGGATGACCCTCGACGAGCTGGCCGCCCGGTCAGGCGTCAGCCGGGGCATGCTCGTCCAGGTCGAGCAGGCCAGGACCAACCCGAGCGTCACGACGCTGGCCAGGATCGCCGACGCGCTCGGAGTGACCGTGGCCCGTCTGGTGGAGGTCTCCGACACCCCCGTGGTCCGGGTGGTGAGCGCGTCCGGCGTGGTCACCTTCCAGCACGGCGAGGGCTCGGCCAGGCTGCTGGTCGGCACCGACGCCCCGGCGATCCTGGAGCTGTGGGACTGGCGGCTCGCGCCGGGCGAGCACCACGACGGCGACGCGCACCCGTCCGGCACCCGCGAGATGCTCACCGTCATCACCGGCGACCTCACCCTCACCGTCTACGGGCAGAGTTATCAGATCGGCACCGACGAGGCCGTGCTGTTCAGCGCCGACCGCCCGCACCGCTACGCGAACGAGGGCGACTCGGAGCTCAGGTTCATCATGGTCGTGACCGAGCCGGCGGAACTCCCCGACCGTTAGACCTGTTCCTGAACGGGTTCCCGCTGGGCGGGGCGCAGTGCCCGCAGGGCGGCGTCCGGGGCGTCGGCGAAGAAGCGGATCGTGGTTGCTTCGCCGACGCGGCCGAGCGGGCGGACGAACGTGACCGGTTCGGTCAGCTCGATGATCACGTTGGTCTGCGAGGACACCGCCACGCCGAGCCGTCCGTCTGCCAGAGTGACCTGGCCGGGCTCGTTGTAGTTGCGCGACAGCCGTACGGTGGAGATCAGTCGGCGGGGGATCCGCAGGTCGAAGAACGCGCCCAGGCGGATGCGCAGCTCGTCGGGGGTGACGACGTGCGGCCGGGTCACGCCGGCCGCGATGACCGCCACCCCGAACACGACGCCGTAGGCGTCGAGCACCAGCACCACCACCCGCAGCCCGGTCGGCGCGTCGATGGCCTGCAGCAACAGCTCCAGCCCCACCGTCTCCACGACCATCATGAGCACCATCATCAGCAGAAACGGGGTCTGTTCTCTCGCGTACGGTACGGCCGTGGCGCCGGGCGGGACACCGTTTCTGCGGCGCGTGACCCACAGGGCCAGGCTGACCATCCCCTTGGTCTCGAATCCCAGCATCCGTCGCACCGGGGCGGGCACCAGCCGGTCGACGGCCGCCCCGGCCGCGGCCCGCCGGCCCAGGCCGTTCCGGCGTTCCGCCCTGAACAGCCGGTACGCGGTCACGACCTCCAGCGCGAACACCGCGACCACCACCAGTTCGGCCCCCACGATCACCGGGAGCGGCAGCGACACCCCGGAGAGGAGCAGGACCACGAGGACCAGTTCCGCGGGGAGGACGGCGAACAGCGCGGCGCGCGCGATCTTGAGCATCAGGCCCTTTCCTGTTCCTGCAAAATGAGCGTCGCCGACCGGAAGACCTCGATCTGGGCGGGGGACATCTCGTCGGTCAGCATCTCCAGCCAGTTCGCGCCCGCCGCTCCCGGCGTGTTCAGGTTCGCGATCATCAACGCCGCCATCTCGTCGGGGATGTGGGCGGCGAGGTCGGCGGCGAGCGGGCCGACGAGGGGATCGTGGACGTCCGCGTCGGCGAGCGCGTCGAGGCGTTCGTAGAGGGCGTGTCCCTGGGCGAGCATGCCGGGCTCGGTGAGCGGGCGCATCAGATCGAGGATCTGGGCCTGGTCGGCCGGTTCGCCCAGGTTGCTCACCAGCACCAGCATTTCGCGGTCGATCTCGGCGATCCGTGAGCCCGCCTTCGGGAGGTCGCGCAGCACGGCCGCCATGTCGGGGGACACCATCGAGTCGGGGCGCAGGTCCGCCTCGGCCAGCAAGGTGGCCAGCCGGGCGCGTCTGACGGCGATCGCCTCCTGCTGCCTGGCCAGGTCGGCGTCCAGTTCCTCCAGCACCTCGCGCAACTCCCGGCCCTGGTCGTCGGCCAGGATGTCGCGGATCTCGTCCAGCGAAAGGCCCAGCTCGGTCAGCCGCCGGATACGGGCGAGGGCGACCGCGTCACGCAGCCGGTACTCCCGGTAGCCGTTGGCCAGCCGTACCGGCTCAGGCAGGAGGCCGAGGTGGTGGTAGTGGCGCACGGTCCGGGTGGACACCCCGACCAGCGCGGCGAGCTCGCCGATTCGCATGCCGCCCATTAGAAACGTTGACGCTACGGCAAGGTCAAGCCGGGTGATGATCGCGGGCTTGGGCGACCGGGGGAAGAGGGTACATCCCTTACGTGTATGCGCAGGGGGTGGCGGGTGAGTGAGGCCGCGGCGGCGATCGGCAGGCTCCGGACCGAGTTGACCGGCCTGGGCGTGACAGAGGCGTACGAGGTGGGCGACGACGCGACGCTCTCGGTCTGGATCGGCCTGGTCGTCTCGTATCGGGACGGCTTCTACCGGTGGAAGGAAGGACCCGTGAAGCGGCGACATCTTGGTAGTGATCCGGTCGGATGTTCGCATCGTGTGGCGCGTCGGTATGCCGAGTTGCAGGCCGATGTCCCAGCATGGTGGGAAGACCTGGCCAGGACTCTGCGGGGGGAGTCGGCCCAGGGGCATCCGTGACCCTCCGCTGTGCCTTCGGGGGTATCGCGTGCGGTTGCGGGGGTTGCGGGGGTTGTGCCTGGCGTCGCTGCTCGCCGTGCCGGGATGCGGTTACCTGACCGAGCCCCCGGCGGGAGAGCCGACGCCGCGGACGGGCGTGTCGGCGAACGCGCCCGCGCCGGTGGCGAGCGCGCCCGCGCCGGGGGGCGGTCCCGTGCCGGTCGATCCGCTGACGCTGGCGGAACAGCTGGGCGCCACGCAACCGGGCTGGCGATCGTGGTTCCACAGGTTCATGCCACGCAGGGTCGACTGCCGTCATATCAGGTGCGTGGCGCTGACCTTCGACGACGGCCCGGGAGACCACACCGGAAGGCTGCTCAACATCCTCGCCAGGAAGCGGGCCAAGGGGACGTTCTTCGTCGTCGGTCAGCGGGTCGCCCAGAGCGGCCGGTTCGAGCTGCGCCGGATGGTCGGCGAGGGGCACGAGATCGGCAACCACACCTGGGACCACGCGGATCTCACCACCCTGAGTCCGCACAAGGTCAGGATGGAGCTGGTCAGGACCCAGCGCGTCGTACGCCGGGCGACGGGGGTGCGGATGCGGCTCATGCGCCCGCCGTACGGCTCGACCGACCGGGTGGTGGCGCGGCAGACGCGGCGGCTCCGGCTCGCGCAGATCCTCTGGGACGTGGACACCTTCGACTGGCGCGACCGGAACGCGGAGGTCGTGGCCCGGCGCGCGGTCAGGATCAGACCGGGGTCCATCGTGCTGATGCACGACATCCACGCGACGACGGTCGACGCCGTCCCCGAGATTCTGCACAGGCTGCACGCGAAGGGCTACACGTTCGTGACCGTCTCGGAGCTCTTCGGCGCGCACACGCCCAGGCCCGGGAAAGAGTACAACAATCGGTGGCGGAACAAGTGACCGCCATTTATTCTTACCACATACCTCCTGCAAGTGACGATACGTCTAAAACCGGACTTTCTCCGCGCGGTCCGCGTCCAGTGTGGGGCTCGTGGGACAAGAGAGCATTCTTGAATAAGACACGAGCCAGTAGGACGGAATAATTTGGGTACAGGTGCCTCGCTGGGCCTATAAGCTCTGTCCGTCCGGATCTTCACATTTGTGGCGGATCTAATTGGGACAGCAGCGGAGGGCCGGCCGGACGAGGCCGTGGAACGTGTCGGCACGCGGCCGGAACTCAGCAGGTCGGCATCACCGCCGGCCATATTTCTCCAAGCCATGAAAGGACGACACGATGACGGCCAAGATCGAGATCAGCCGCGTCCTCGACGCCCCGCGCGACCTGGTGTACGCCGCGTGGACCGAGCCGAAGCACTTCACCCACTGGTGGGGGGCGCCCCTCGACACCATCTCGATGGACGTGCGCCCGGGTGGCGAGTGGCGCGCGACCATCGTCGTCGACGAGCAGACCCAGGTTCCGTTCGCCGGCGTCTACCGGGAGATCGAGCCGAACGAGCGGCTCGTCTACACCCTTCTCGACCTCAGCGGCCGTGAGGCCGCCGAGGGCCAGGGCGAGGGCCCCGAGGTGGTGACCGTCTCCTTCGCAGACGCCGAAGGCGGCACCAAGCTCACCTTCGTCCAGGAGGGCAACCTGCCCGCCGACGAGGTTCCCCGCGCCACGGAAGGCTGGGGATTCTTCTTCGACGCCCTGGAGGAGTACCTCAAGAAGGCCAAGTAGTCGACGACGCGTGACGCGGCGGGAGCGGGCCAGGATCTCCCTGTCCGCTTCCGCCGCGTGCCCGTGGACGTTCGCCGCCCTGTCCCGTTGGGAGACGTGGTGACCACTGGCACCATCGCCGGGGAGACTGCGGACACTGTCACGCGGGAGGCCGACGTCTACGGGGAGGACGTCAGCGAGATCTACGACCTCCTCCGCACACGGCGGGGCGAGGACTACGCGGCGGAGGCCGTCGTCGTCGCCGCGCTGATCCGTGAGCACGCCCCGCACGCGGCGTCCCTGCTCGACGTCGCCTGCGGCACCGGAGAGCACCTCAGTGCGCTGCGGACCTCTTCGACCATGTCGAGGGGATCGAGTTGTCCGACTCGATGCGGGCGCGGGCGCAACGACGCGCGCGGCTGCGTGGCGTCCGCGCGGGCGGCGCTGCCAGGGGTGGACGCCGTGGCCGACCGGGTGGTCAACATCCCGGTCGGCTGGTGGCTGTCGGAGGAGGATCGCACGCGCGTCGCTGACGCCATTAAATCCGGCTGGTAAACACTCCGCGTATTCTCGGCCGGAAACGCTGCGCAATCACCGATAAGTATCAGGGCGGATAGCGGTGTTAATGTCAGGTCATGTATGCTACCTGTCGAATTTGCAGCGGGTCGGTCAAAGGAACGATCGACCTGGGATCACACCCGCGCGGTAACGCCTTTCCGAAGCCGGGCGAAACCGCCGACGAATTCTTCTACCCACTCGTCGTGGGAATGTGCGACTCGTGCACGATGGTGCAACTGATGGCAGACATTCCACAGGAAGTCCGTTATCACGACTCCTATCCCTATTACGCGTCGGGCTCGTCGGTGCACCGCGGACATTTCGAGGGCATCGCCCAGGGCTTTCTCGACACCGAGCTCACCGGCCCCGACCCGTTCATCGCCGAGATCGGCAGCAACGACGGGGTCATGCTCGCGAAGATCGCCCAGGCCGGGGTTCGGCATCTGGGCATCGAGCCGTCCCGGCACGTGGCCGAGTTGTCCATGGCCAAGGGCGTCCGGGTGCATTCGGTGTTCTTCGACGAGCACTCCGCCCGGCCGATCAGGGCGGAGCACGGGCCGGCGGACGTCATCTTCGGCGCCAACGTGATCGCGCACATCGCCCATCTGGCGTCCGTCCTGAAGGGCGTCAAGCACCTGCTCGGCCCCCGCGGGATCTTCGTGTTCGAGGAGCCCTACCTGGGCAGCGTCGTCGAGCAGACCGCCTTCGACCTCCTCTACGACGAGCACTCGTTCGTGTTCTCGGTCCGGGCGATCCAGGCCGCCGCCGAGATGTACGGACTCGAACTCGTCGACGCCCAGCTCGTCGCCATACACGGCGGCTCGATGCGCTACACCCTGTCGCAGCCCGGCGCCCGCGAGGTCACGCCGGGGGTCGGCGAACTGCTGGCGGCGGAGGCCGCCCAGCGGCTCGCCGAGCACTCCACGCTGGAGGCGTTCGCCGGCCGTGCGGAGCGCATCCGCGACGACCTCTCGGCCCTGCTGGGGAGCCTGCACGCCCAGGGCAAGCGAATCGCCGGGTACGGCGCGCCCGCGAAAACCACCACGGTGACCAACTACTGCGGAATCGGCCCGGACATCGTCCCGTTCGTGAGCGATTCGACCCCGTCGAAACAGGGCCGACTGATCGCGGGGTCGCATATTCCGGTGGTGCCGCCCGAGGTTTTCGCCGCCGACTATCCCGACTACGCGCTGCTTTTCGCGTGGAACCACGCCGAGGAGATCATCGCGAAGGAACGCGCCTTCTCCGAGCGCGGCGGGCGCTGGATTCTCTACGTGCCCGACGTGCACGTCATCTGATCACGCTCGGCGATTTTCAGCACGTGGAGAGATGCGGTCGTGCCCGGTGGGTGCGAATCATGGTGTGTCATCCCGCGATCGCCCCGGGCGCCGTGTATCCCCACTGGCCAGGGCTGTCCGAGAGGGAAAGGAAGACCCACTGTGTCTGTGACGGAGTCAACCAGCCATAGCGGTGCTCTCGGTGAGCGTCGCCCTGATATGCCCGCCTTGACGGGATTACGTTTTATCGCCGCCCTCATGGTTTTCCTAGGCCATGCGGTCTTCCCGGTGACCATGGGCAACCAGAACCCGGCGACGCCTTTCAGCGACGAAGGCGTGACCATGGGCCTGATCTGGTTCTTCAACCCCATCGGTGCGCTCGGCCTCTCGTTCTTCTTCATGCTCAGCGGTTTCGTCATCACCTGGTCCACCCGCCCCGGTGACAAGCTCGGCGACTACTATCGCCGCCGGGTCGTGAAGATCATGCCCAACCACGTCGTCACGTGGGCGCTCGCGATGCTCCTGTTCGCCGGCGCCTACACGCGACTCTGGGGGCTGCCGAACCTCTTCCTGGTCAACCCGTTCGTGAACGACAACGCCCTGTGGGGCGGGGCCAACATGCCGGCCTGGTCGCTCGGCGTGGAGATGCTCTTCTACGTGCTGTTCCCGCTGCTGATCCTGCCGATCAGGAAGATCTCCGAGAGCCGCCTGTGGCTGTGGGCGGGCGTCGCGGTCGCCGGCATCTTCGCCGTCTGCGTCATCACCGTCACGCTGGTCTCCACCGCCGACCTCTTCCCCGGCCAGCAGCTCTCGCTCACCCAGTTCTGGTTCTCCTACATGTTCCCCCCGGCCAGGCTGGTCGAGTTCGTCGTCGGCATGATCCTGGCCCGGATCGTGATCGCCGGACGGTGGCCGCGAATCGGGGTCACCCCGGTGCTGATCCTGGTGCTCATCTCCTTTGCCGCGACCCTCTGGGTGCCTCAGCCGTACAACATCGCGCTCGTCACGGCCGTCCCGTTCTTCCTGGTGATCGGCACCTTCGCGTCGGCCAACCTGCGCGGAAGGAAGACGGTGATGGGCGGCAGGACGATGGAGTGGCTGGGCAAGGTGTCGTTCGCCTTCTTCCTGACCCAGTCGCTGGTGATCTACTGGCTGCGCCCGACCGTGCTGGGCGACGCCGAGTACGGCCTCGTCGGCGGCATCGTGCTCCTGGTCGGGCTCGTCCTCGTCAACGTGCTCGCCGGCTGGGCGCTGTACACCTTCGTGGAGATGCCCACGATGCGCAGATGGAGCCCGCGGCGCAACAAGCCTCCGGTCGAGGAACCGCCCGCCCGCCCGGCGCCGATCCCCGCGGGGACGGCCACCGAGTGACCCCCCACCCCGGTACGGCTCCGCAGGCGCGCGGGGTCGTACCGGGGTGGGTACAACGCTGTATCGAATCGCAAAAGAGAGCAGTTTCGCGTAAGCCGAGCGGGAACCATCGAGGCACACTGGTCGATGCACGCGTAATAAACGGGACGATCCCGCCCGTGAGCGCCGATCCGGCAAAGACTCCGCCGGTCTGACAACGTCCGGTGACCGGGAGCAAACACCGACGGAAGGATCCTCGATGGAAACGAACACCGAAGCCGGGTCCGGTGTGAGGGCCGGTCCGAAGGAGTGGTGGGGACTGGCCATTCTGGCCCTTCCCACGCTGCTCCTGTCGCTCGACATGAGCGTTCTCTACCTGGCTCTCCCGCACCTGAGCACCGAGCTCGGGGCCACGGCCACCCAGCAGCTCTGGATCACCGACATCTACGGCTTCCTCATCGCCGGGTTCCTGGTCACGATGGGCGGCCTGGGTGACCTGATCGGCCGTCGCAAGCTCCTCCTGATCGGCGCCGCCTGCTTCGCCGCCGCCTCCGTGGTTGCCGCCTACTCCACCAGCGCCGAGATGCTGATCGCCTCCCGCGCGCTGCTCGGTGTCGCCGGAGCCACGCTGATGCCGTCGACCATGGCGCTGCTGGGCACCATGTTCAAGGACCCCCGCCAGATGGGGACGGCCATCGCGGTCTGGATGTCGTGCTTCATGGGCGGCGTCGCGCTCGGCCCGGTGGTCGGCGGGGCGATGCTGCAGAGCTTCTGGTGGGGATCGGTCTTCCTGCTCGCCGTACCCGTCATGGTGCTGCTCCTGGCGGTCGGGCCCGCCCTGCTGCCGGAGTACCGCGACGAGAGCGGCGGCCGGCTCGACCTGGTCAGCGTCGCGCTGTCCCTGGCCACGATCCTGCCGTTCATCTACGGTCTCAAGGAGCTGGCGAAGAACGGCTGGCAGCCGCTGTACGCGGTGGCCATCGTGGTGGGCGTGGTGTTCGGCGTGATCTTCGTGCGCAGGCAGCGCTCGCTGGAGACGCCGCTGCTCGACCTGCGGCTGTTCGGTCACCGCACGTTCCGCGCCGCGCTGACACTCATGCTCCTGGGCGGCGTCGTCGGCGGCAGCACCTTCCTGATCAGCATGTTCCTGCAGACGGTCAAGGGGCTCAGCCCGCTGGAGACCGGGCTCTGGATGCTGCCCCAGGTCTTCATGACCATCCTGAGCGTGATGATGGCCCCGGCCATCGCGCGCAAGGTCCGTCCCGGCTTCGTCATCGCCGGCGGACTGGTGATCATGTCGATCGGCTATCTGCTGCTGAGCCAGATGAACTCCGCGACCGGCATGGGCTTCATCGTGATGGGCCTCGTCATCGGCGCCGTGGGCGTTGGCCCGATGGGCTCCCTGGGCTCCGGCCTGGTGCTCGGCTCGGTCCCGCCGGAGAAGATGGGCGGCGCTTCGGCGATCTCGGAGACCGGTGGCGAACTGGGCATCGCGCTCGGCGTCGCGGCGCTGGGCAGCGTCGGCACCGCCGTGTACGCCGGCCAGATCGCCGGCGCCATCCCGGCGGGGGTTCCGGCCGAGGTGGCCGCGACCGCCAGCGAGAGCATCGCGGGCGGGCTCAACGCGGCGGCACAGGCGGGCGGCGCGCTCGGCGCCCAGGTGCTGGAGGTGGCCCGCGACTCGTTCACCGTCGGCGTGAACGTCGCCACCGCCACCAGCGCGGTGCTCGCCCTGGCCCTGGCCGTGCTCGCGGCGATCGCGCTGCGGCACGAGCCGCCCAGCGGCGAGGCGGAGGCGGCCGCCGCGGCCGCGGCCGCGGAGAGCCAGGAGACGCCCGCGGACGAGGGCGACCGTTCCGAGACCGGTGCCGGTGAGCCCTCGGCCACCGACACCTCAGATGCCGTGAAGGCCGCCGGCTGAGCTGAGGGGCTCGGTTCGGAGCCGCCCGGCGAGGGAGTCGGCCGGCGGATCACGCGGCGCGAAAGGCCGCCACCCTGTGCGAACAGGTGTGGCGGCCTTTCCGTTTTCCCGTTTAAGGATCTTTCATTCGCTTAATGCCTTTCTTCTGAAATGCTTGGCCCCTTGTTAGCATTTACGAATATTTTTTAGCTCAACCCGGGTCTCTAATCTTGAAGGCAGCGGCACAGTATTCGCGAATGAATTCGCTGATGCCGTATTCGTCCAGCTGTACCGGCGAAACCTGGAGACACTCGTGGAAAGACGCTGCCCCGTTCTCGACACCACCGGCCGAGACATTCATGCCGAAACGGACCACCTGCGTGCGCAGGGCCCCGCGACTCAGGTGGAGCTCCCCGGTGGTGTCGTCGTGTGGTCCATCAACAGCCACGCAACGATCAGGAAGCTGCTGACCGACCCCAACGTCACCAAGAGCGCCCGCAACCACTGGCCGGCCTTCATCAACGGCGAGATCCCGCCCGACTGGGAGATGATCAGCTGGATCGCCATGGACAACATGGTCACGGCCTACGGAAACAACCACGTACGGCTGCGCAGGCTGGTCGGGAAGGCGTTCACGCCCCGCCGTACCGAGGCGATCAAGCCGCGCATCGCCGAGCTGACCGAGATGCTCGTCGGAGCGCTGGCGGCCACCCCGCCCGGTGAGGTCGTCGACCTGCGCGAGCGGTTCGCCTACCCGCTGCCCGCCATGCTGGTCGCCGACCTGATCGGCATGTCCGAGGAGGCCCGGGTCGAGACCGCGAAGGTCATCGACATGATGGTGGACACCACCGTCTCGCCGGAGCAGGCCCAGTCGATCCTGCTCGGCTGGCGGGGCGCCATGGACCAGCTCATCGCCGAGAAGCGCCGCCAGCCCGGCGAGGACATCACCAGCGACCTGGTCGCCGCGCGCGACGAGGACGGCTCGCGGCTCTCCGAGGTCGAGCTGACCGACACGATCTTCGCCATCCTCGGCGCGGGCTCCGAGACCACGATCAACTTCTTCGACAACGCCATCACCGCCCTGCTCACCCACCCCGAGCAGCTCGACCTCGTCAAGTCCGGCGAGGCCACCTGGGACGACGTGATCGACGAGGTGCTGCGCGTGGAGTCGCCGCTGGCGCACCTGCCGCTCCGCTACGCCGTGGAGGACATCCACCTCGACGGCGTCACCATCCCCAAGGGCGACCCCATCCTCGTCAACTACACCTCCGTGGGCCGCGACCCGGCGCTGCACGGCGCCGACGCCGGTCAGTTCGACCTGACCCGGTCCGACAAGGAGCACCTCTCCTTCGGGTACGGCCCGCACTACTGCCTCGGTGCCGGCATCGCCAGGGCGGTGGCCACCATCGGCCTCTCGACGCTGTTCGAGCGGTTCCCCGACCTGAGCCTCGCCGTCGCCAAGGACGACCTCCAGCCGCTGCCGACGTTCATCATGAACGGCCACCGGGCCCTGCCGGTACGGCTGACCGCCCCGGTCCCCGCGGGCGCCGGAGCGCGCTGAGACGCGTGTCCAGAATGCCGGGGGCGGGAGCAGCCGCCCCCGGCATCACCGTGCGACGGGACTAGGCCGCGCTGAGCGCGAACTCCTCCGCGGGGACGGCCGCGGCGATCGCGCCGGTGTCGGGCAGGGCGAGCCACCAGGGGTTCGCGCGGGCCCACGCGATCGTCCTGATGAGTCCCTCCTCCAGCGAGATGCCGGCCTTCCAGCCCAGCATCCGGCGCGCCTTGGAGCTGTCGGGGACCCGCCGGGGCACGTCCTCGTAGGCGGAGCCGAGGATCTCGTGGGTGTCCACCCCGACGGTCTGCGACTCGGCGCCGGTCAGCCTGGCGACCAGTTCGCCGGCCTCACGGACACTGGTCTCGGTCATGTTGCCCAGGTTGAACACCTCTCCGACGGCAGCCGGGTGGCCGGCGGCGAGCACCGTGCCCTCGATGGCGTCGTCCACGTGGGTGAAGCACCTGGTGTGCCGGCCCCTGTCGTACATCACGATCGGGAGGCCGTTGAGCGCGCGGTGGACGCTCCGGCTGATCACGAAGGCCGGCCGCTGCCGCGCGCCGTACGCGTTGAAGTAGCGCACGATCGTCGACTCCAGACCGTGCTGGCGGCCGAACGCGAGGGTCAGGTGCTCGGTCAGCGCCTTGGCCGAGGAGTAGGTCCAGCGGTCGGCGGAGGTGGAGCCCAGCACCCGGTCGGCCTCCTCGGTCCACGGCACGGCCGGGTTCTTGCCGAACACCTCGCTGGTGCTCGCCACGACGACCCTGGCGCCGGCCCGCGCCGCCTGCTCAAGGACGTTGCGGGTGCCCTGGAAGTTGATGTCGATGACGTCCAGCGGCCGGGCGAGATACTGGTCCACCCCGACCACCGCCGCCAGATGGTAAACCACGTCCACACCTGGGGTGATCGCCCTGGCCAGCCTGTCCTGGTCACGCACGTCACCCTGCACCAACCTGGCGTGCTGCCGGGCGAGCTGCTGGCTCTCGGGGAAAGGCCCGCTGTCGAAGACGGTCACCTCGTCGCCGCCCGCTATCAGCCGCTCAACCAGATGACTGCCGATGAAACCGGAACCGCCGGTCACGACGACACGGGAGGACCTCGCGGTATCCGCCGGGCCGACCGGCGGCCGGAGCGAGTTAGACATTTCATCATCCCTTTTCATAGGCCGTTGATTCCTTTCAATTACCATTATCCAGAATCGGACCCCTGGGGGCCGGTGGGATAAAGGCAGTTAGTTGCCCGCCGACGGCCGGATGCTGACAGCGGTCGCGGACGAGGCCGCGGAAAGACGAGTGGCGAGTGAAATACGAATCGTGCCCGCCCCGGAGTACGGCGACCGTCCCGGCGGAATGGTGACCGCCACCGCGTACGGCGAGCCCTGCCCGGTGACCGCCTTGCGTATGGCGAGCCCGTCCCGGTGATCGCCCCGCGTATGGCGAGCCCGGTCCGGTGACCGACCTGCGTACGGCGAGCCCGGTCCGGTGATCGACCTGCGTACGGCGAGCCCGGCCCGATGACCGCCCGGAGTGCGGCGAGCCCGCCCCGGGCGGATCTGCCGGGGCGGGCTCCGTTGCCCCGCGCTCCCCGGCGACTCGGCCACCAGGCGGGGATCATGGTCGGTGGGGGGAGGCGGTCAGCGGCCGATGCCCCGGTAGGCGTAACCGAGGTCGCGGAGGGAGGCGATCTTCTCCTTCGGGTAGTACGCCCGCCCGTCCAGGACCACGCACGGCGCCGCGACGGGCAGCTCGGCGTAGTCGAGGTCCTGGAACTCGCGGTGGAAGGCCATGATGGCGACGCAGTCCGCGTCCTGGACGGCCGCCAGCAGACTCGGCACGGGAGCGACACCGAGCAGCGCCTCGGCCTGCAGGGGATCGACCAGCGGGTCGTAGACGCGAACCGTGGCGCCGGCCTTGGCCAGGGCGGTGACGACGCCCTCGACCGGGGTGGCGCGCAGGTCGCCGGTGTTGTTCTTGAACGCGGCGCCCAGCACGGCGACGGTGGACGTCGCGGGGTCCTTGCCGAGCCGCAGCAGCTCGTCGATGATCAGCTGCGCGGTGTACTCCGGCATGCCCAGGTTGACCTTGCGCCCGGCGGGAGCGGTGTGGATCTCCACGCCGCGCCCGCGGGCCGAGTGCCAGACCATCCACGGGTCCTTGACCAGGCACGAGCCGCCCACACCGACGCTGGGCAGCAGGATGTTCACCATTCCCTTGCCCTTGGGGACCGTGTTGGCGGCGGCGATCACGTCCAGCACGTCCACGTTGTGCGCGCCGCAGAACTTGGCCAGTTCGTTGGCCAGGGCGATGTTGAGGTCGATCCACCAGTTGTCGGCGAGTTTGACGATCTCGGCGGCCTCCGGCGAGTCCAGCGGGACCACCTCGACCCCGAGGGCACGGTGCCAGAACTCGGCCGCGTCCCGTTTGCTGGCCGGATCCATCCCGCCCACCACGATCGGCAGCGACCGCACCTCGCGCAGGGCCGTGCCCTCGGCGAACCGCTCGGGGGTGAAGGCGAGCCCGAAGTCCTCGCCGCAGACGAGGCCGCTCCGCTGGAGCAGCGGAAGGACGACATCGCGGGTCGTTCCCGGCGGCACGGTGCTCTTCAGCACCAGCAGCTGACCCTGCCGCAGATGGGCGCTCACGTTCAGGCACGCGCCCCGGAGCTGGTCGTCCATCAGGGAGCCGTCGGTCTCGACGGGGGTGCCGACCGCGATCAGCACCACGTCGGCCGCGCGGATGGCTGCGTAGTCGGTGGTCACCCGGAGCCGCCCGGCGGTGATCCCGCCGATGAGCAGCTCCGCCAGCCCGTCTTCCTGGTATCGGCAGTGGCCGTCGGTCAGCTCGTCGATCAGGCGGGCGTCGGTGTCCACGCCGGTGACGTCGTAGCCCCGGTCGGCGAGGACCGCGGCGAAGCAGGAGCCGACATAGCCGAGGCCGATGATCGCCACTTTCGGGTCCCGATGGTCAGGTAGAAAACGCATAACGCTCCTAACAAGAGGAATAAGACTCGATCCCCTTCGATCAAGGCCCCGGTGCTATTCCTCGGATGGCCATCGGCTGCCCCGGGTCGTTCCTTCTCACAAGAACATCGCCCTGCCCGCCGTACCGCATCTCTTGGATTGCGAGACACTGACAGGCTGTCAAGCAGCGCTTTTCAGCGCCGCAACGCAGGAGATGCGGGGGGTACGGCCAGGCATGATCCTGAGGAGGTGTGACCGGAGCAGGTGATCTCCCCCCATTCGGATTTCGCCGGAGGTGTTCCGGCGGCGGCTCGGCGTTTCCCGGTGGAGGTCGGAGCGGAGCCGGCGGGTCGGCGGCCGCCGGCGGTGCGCGCCGGGTCCACTCCCGCGCGGGGAAGAACGTCAGACAGCGTCGACCCGATGAGTTAGGGGCCGGAGATGAATGACCACAAGGCGCTAATCCTGGACGAGGTCCGCAAATATCACCAGGATATGGAGATCGACCAGGAGTTCGTGCCGGGCGTCAGTGAGATCTGGCCGACCGGCGCGGTGCACGACGTCGAGGACCGTGTGGCGCTGGTCGAGGCCGCCCTGGAACTCCGGGTCGCGGGAGGATCAAGGGCTCGCAAGTTCGAGTCGCTGTTCGCGCGCAAGCTCAAGCGGCGCAAGGCGTACCTGGCCAACTCGGGGTCCTCGGCCAACCTGCTGGCAGTGTCCGCGCTCACCTCCCACCGGCTGGAGGACGTACGGCTGCGCCCCGGCGACGAGGTCATCACCGTCGCGGCGGCCTTCCCCACCACGGTGAACCCGATCCTGCAGAACGGGCTGGTCCCGGTCTTCGTGGACGTGGAACTCGGCACCTACAACCCGACCGTGGACATGGTGGCGGCGGCGATCGGCCCCAAGACCAAGGCGATCATGATCGCGCACACCGTCGGCAACCCGTTCGAGGTCGCCGAGATGGCCCAGCTCGCGACGGACAACGACCTCTTCCTGATCGAGGACAGCTGCGACGCGGTCGGGTCCACCTACGACGGCGAGCCGGTCGGCACCTTCGGCGACCTCACCACGGTCAGCTTCTACCCGGCGCACCACATGACGATGGGGGAGGGCGGCTGCGTCCTCACCTCGAACCTGCTGCTCGGCCGGATCGTCGAGTCGCTGCGCGACTGGGGCCGAGACTGCTGGTGCGAGCCCGGTGAGAGCGACACCTGCCTCAAGCGCTTCAACTACCAGATGGGCACGCTCCCGCACGGCTACGACCACAAGTACATCTACTCGCATGTCGGTTACAACCTGAAGATCACCGAGCTGCAGGCCGCGCTCGGCCTCAGCCAGCTCAACAAGATCGACGACTTCTGCGCCGCGCGGCGGCACAACTGGCGCCGCCTCCGCGACGGGCTGGAGGGCGTGCCGCACCTGCTGCTGCCCGAGGCCACCCCGCGCAGCGACCCGAGCTGGTACGGCTTCGTCCTCACGGTCGACCCGCAGGCCCCGTTCGGCACCAAGGAGATGGTGGACTTCCTGGAGGACAGGAAGATCGGCACCCGCCGCCTGTTCGGGGGCAACCTGCTCCGGCACCCCGCCTACATGGACCAGGAGCACCGCGTCGTCGGCGAGCTGACCAACACCGACATCATCACCACCCAGACGTTCCACGTGGGCGTCTACCCAGGACTGACCGACGAGAAGATCGACTACGTCATCGACTCCATCAAGGAGTTCGTGCGGGCGCGCGGGTGACCACCCCGGCCGTACGGGAGAGCCGAATCACAGGGAGACCGCCATGCGAATAATGCTCAGCGTCTGGCCTCAGGCGTGCCACCTCTATCCCGCCGTGCCGTACGCCCAGGCGCTGCAGCTCGCCGGGCACGAGGTGGTCGTCGCGTGCCCGCCGGGGGCGGCGGACGACATCGTGGCCGCCGGTCTGACGGCCGTGGTCTGTGGTGTGCCGGAGACGCAGGGCTGGGTCCGGGACGACCTCCCGCCGGACCTGGAGGAGATGGAGCGCCTCGCCGGGGCCCTGGCGATCTCGCCGGCCGAGCGTGACACCTGGGACGTCTACTTCCAGTACTACCTGATGGGCGTCAGGTTCCACCTCCCGCCGCGGCCCAGCGCGCAGAACGAGGCGCTGGTCCAGTTCGCCCTGGACTGGCGGCCCGACCTGGTCCTGTGGGACCCGTGGTTCCCGGCCGGCGCGGTGGCCGCCCGTGCCAGCGGGGCCGCGCACGCGCGGGTGCTGATGTGCCCCGACTACAGCGGGTGGGCGGTGGAGAAGTTCGCGGAGCATGCCCGGCTGGGCGGCCCGGCGCTTCCCGAGAACCCGCTGGTCAGGGCCGTCCGCCCGCTCGCCGAGCGGTACGGCGTGGAGGTGGACGACGAGTTGCTGGTCGGCCAGTGGACCATCGACCCGATGCCGGCGGAGATGCGCCTGTCGACGGACATCGCGTCGCTGCCCGTCCGCTGGAGCCCCTACAACGGCGGCGGCGTCAAGCCCGAGTGGCTGTACGCCCGGCCGGAGCGGCCCAGGATCGCGCTGTCGGTGGGACTGTCGACCCGGGCGTACCACAAGGGGGAGTGGCGCACTCCGAAGATCCTTGAGGCGGTCGCCGACCTGGACGTCGAGGTCGTCGCCACTCTCAACAGCGACCAGCTCGAAGGCATCACCAACATCCCCGCCAACGTGCGCACGGTCGACTACGTGCCGCTGGTGCAGCTCCTGCCGACGTGCGCGGCGAGCATCAACCACGGCTCCAGCGGCACCTTCTGGACCTCGGTGGCGGCGAACATCCCACAGATCATCACCGACACCGACGAGCCCCAGCGGGTCATCGTCGTCGACGGCGAGAACAGCAAGATGGCCGAGCGGAACATCCTGTCGTGGGTCGCGGCGGCCTACGTCGAGTCGCGCGGCGCCGGGGTCCGCCTGAACCACCAGACCCAGTCGGTCGAGGAGGTCAGGGCGCAGATCCACGCGGTCGTGACCGAGCCCTCCTACCAGGCGGGCGCCGCCGACCTGCACAACGAGTGGCTGGCGAAGCCGGGGCCCTCCGAGATCATCACCGACCTGGAGAAGCTCACCGCCGAACACCGACCGGGCTGAGAACCCACCCCTCGGGTCATCCGGTTCCCCCCGGGCCGGGTGATCCCCTGGAGCCGCGCGGCCCACCCCCCGAGGCCGCGCGGCTCCCCCTGTTCCCCCGGCTGCGCCTGACCGTCAGACCGTGGGCGGGGGCGGCAGCGGGGCGATCACCCTGTCGTAGTAGCACTGGAAGTCCTCGCCGACGTCGTACAACGCGGCCAGTTCGGCGGTGCACGCCTCGATGACGTCCGGCGACTCGATGCGGCGGCCTCCGGTGTGGCCGCCGGCGGAGTCGTAGAGGATCTCGTACATCACCTCGGGGCCGACGATGAGCAGTTCGGGAAGCCTGCCCTCGGCCTCCACGCCTGCCAGCGCGCCCGCGTCGAGGACGCGGATGCGTTCGCCCGCGTGGGTGCGCGCCCGGAAGACCTGCATCTCCCACTGGAGGTAGGGACTGGCGGGGCATTCCACGATCCGGACCCGGCGCAGCCGCGACAGCGAGCCGGAGATCGCCGCGAGGCCGGGCCGCATCTCCTCGACGAGCGCCAGCGAGCCCGCCCAGTCACCTGCGCGCGCGGCCGCCCAGCTGGGCACGTCGGGTTCGCTGAAGTGTTGCATCCGCTCCAGCTTCCAGCACGGCGCGGTGCCGGCGGCCACCCGCGGGTCGAGCTCCGCGTTGTAGGCCTCCCGGGCGAGCACCACCCCGGGCGTGTCTCGAACCAGGCCGGTCAGACGCGCACCGCGTGCTGTGAGATCCGTCACTACTGAACTCCTCGGGCACAGAAGCCATGGGTTACCCCATCCGCCCCCGAGTCCTGTCCATGCAAACACTCGGGGGTCGCCCTGGCAAGGAGATCTGGTAAGAGCGCTGCGGAATTCAGCCCCCGCGCTTGGCGCGGGCCGCGCTCCGGCCGCGGACGGCCGCGTCGAGGACCACCTTGCGGATGCGGACCGTCTCCGGCGTGATCTCCACGCACTCGTCCTCGCGGATGAACTCCAGCGCCTGCTCAAGGGACAGCTGACGCGGGGGGATCACCTTCTCGGTCTCCTCACTGGTGGAGGAGCGCATGTTGGTGAGCTTCTTCTCCTTGGTGATGTTGACGTCCATGTCGTCGGAGCGGGAGTTCTCCCCGATGATCATGCCCTCGTAGACCTCGGTGGTCGGCGCGACGAACAGGGTGCCGCGCTCCTGGAGGTTCAACATCGCGAACGGGGTGACGACGCCCATCCGGTCGGCGACCAGGGAGCCGTTGTTGCGGGTGCGCAGTTCGCCGAACCACGGCTCGTACGCCTCGAACACGTGGTGGACGAGGCCGGTGCCGCGGGTCTCGGTGAGGAACTCGGTGCGGAAGCCGATCAGGCCCCGTGCCGGGACCACGAACTCCATCCGGATCCAGCCGGTGCCGTGGTTGGTCATGTGCTCCATGCGCCCCTTGCGGACCGCCATGAGCTGGGTGATGGCGCCGAGGTACTCCTCGGGGCAGTCGACGGTGAGGCGCTCCACCGGCTCCTGCACCTTGCCGTCGACGATCCGGGTGACCACCTGCGGCTTGCCGACGGTCAGCTCGAAGCCCTCACGGCGCATCTGCTCGACCAGGATGGCCAGCGCCAGCTCGCCGCGGCCCTGCACCTCCCAGGTGTCCGGCCGCTCGGTGGGCAGCACCCGCAGCGAGACGTTGCCGACCAGTTCCTTCTCCAGGCGGTCCTTGACCATCCGGGCGGTGACCTTGGAGCCCCTGACCTTGCCGACGAGCGGCGAGGTGTTGGTGCCGATGGTCATCGAGATCGCGGGCTCGTCGACGGTGATCAGCGGCAGCGGGCGCGGGTCGTCGGGGTCGGCGAGCGTCTCACCGATCATGATGTCCGGGATGCCGGCGATGGCGATGATGTCGCCGGGGCCCGCCTGGTCGGCCGGCTTGCGCTCCAGGGCCTCGGTCATCATCAGCTCAGTGATCTTGACCTTCTGGATGGTGCCGTCGGTGCGGCACCAGGAGACCTGCTGTCCCCTCTTGATCTCGCCCTGGTGGATCCGGCAGAGCGCGATCCTGCCCAGGTAGCTGGAGGCGTCGAGGTTGGTGACGTGTGCCTGGAGCGGCGCCGAGGGATCGAAGACCGGCGCCGGGATGGTGCTCTTGATCGTGTCGAAGAGCGGCTCCAGGTCCTCCGCGTCGGGCATGCCGCCGTCCTCCGGACGGTTGAGGCTGGCCCGGCCCGCCTTGGCCGAGGCGTAGACGATCGGGAAGTCGATCTGCTCCTCGGTGGCGTCGAGGTCGAGGAACAGCTCGTACGCCTCGTCCACGACCTCCTTGATGCGCGCGTCGGGGCGGTCGACCTTGTTGATACACAGGATGACCGGCATCTTCGCCGACAGCGCCTTGCGCAGCACGAACCTGGTCTGGGGCAGCGGCCCCTCCGAGGCGTCGACGAGCAGCACGACGCCGTCGACCATGGACAGCCCGCGCTCGACCTCGCCGCCGAAGTCGGCGTGGCCCGGAGTGTCGATGATGTTGATGGTCATGCCGCTGTGTTGCACCGCGGTGTTCTTGGCGAGAATGGTGATCCCCTTCTCGCGCTCTAGGTCGTTGGAGTCCATGACCCGGTCATCGACGTCCTGGTTGGCGCGGAACGCGCCGGACTGCCAGAGCATGGCATCCACCAGCGTGGTCTTGCCGTGGTCGACGTGCGCGATGATCGCGAGGTTCCGCAGGTCGTCGCGGCTGTTCAAAGGCATGATGGAGTCTCGCTCTGTGATCGTGGATGCGGGCCGCGGACAATGCGGCCCTCCCATTTTAGTTGATCCGGGAAGAACCCGCCGACGGTGCGCTTCTAAGCTCGTGCTCATGCCTCTCGCTGCACATTTTCCGGTGACCCTGCGTGCCGACGACGGCACCAGGGTGGACGGCGCCCACACGCCCTCACGCGGCGGTGACGGGCTCGGGATCGTGGTGGCCCACGGATTCACCGGCAACTGGCGCCAGCGTTCCACCCGGCGCATCGTGCACGCGCTGAGCGCCTTCGGCGGCGTGGTCTCCTTCGACTTCCGCGGGCACGGCCGGTCGGGCGGCCACACGACCGTCGGCGACCTGGAGGTGCTCGACCTCGAGGCCGCCGTACGGCACGCCCGGGTGATCGGCTATCCCCGGATCGCGGTGGTCGGCTTCTCGATGGGCGCGGCGGTGGCCCTGCGTCATGCGGGGCTGCGCGGCGGGGTGGACGCGGTGGCGGCGGTGAGCGGGCCCGCACGGTGGTACTACCGGGGCACCGCGCCGATGCGGCGGATCCACTGGGCGATCGAGCGGCCGGCCGGCCGGCTCCTCGCCCGGGTGGTCATGCGGACCAGGATCGCGCGTGCGCCGTGGGACCCGGTCCCGCTCGCGCCGTACGAGGCCGCGCCCATGATCGCTCCGACGCCCCTGCTCATCGTGCACGGCGACGCCGACACCTTCTTCCCCGTGGAGCACGCCCACCAGCTCTTCGCCGCCGCCCGGGAGCCCAGGGAGCTGTGGGTGGAACGGGGATACGGGCACGCGGAGACGGCGGCCACGCCCGCGCTGATCCGCCGGATCGGCGAGTGGATCAGGACAAGCCTTACCGACACTTGATCGATCACGGCTGTTCACCCGGAGTGGTCGGGGAGATCCTGAGGGAGATGACTGCTGGGGGGACGTCGATGCGGAGCATCTATGTGGCGGGGCTGGGGCGCGGAGCCGGCCGGCACGTCGTCGAACTCGGGTTGATGGAGCTGCTGTCCCATCATGTGGAGCGGGTCGGCGTGTACCGGCCCGTCTCGCACGGGGAACAGCCCGACACGAGCGTGGAACTGCTCCGCGGCCGTTACCGGCTGAGCGGGTTCGGCTGCGGGCTCACGCCCGAGGAACTGGCGGAGACCACCCAGGAGAAGCTGGTCCCCAAGCTCGCGGACGGTTTCCGCGCCGCGGCCGGCGGCTGCGACGCGATGCTGATCCTCGGCGGCTCGTCGGAGAACGATCTCGACGCCCGGCTCGCGGCCGAGCTGGGCGCGCCGGTGGTCCTGGTGGCGGGCGGCAGGGGCCGGCGGCCGGAGACGGTGTCGGCCGCGCTGCGCCAGGGATACGAGGCGTACACCGGCCGCGGCTGCTCGGTGCTCGCGCTGATCGCCAACCGGGTGGCCCCGGTGGCCGCGATCACCCTCGACCTGCCCGCGCCGTGCTACGCCGTCCCGGAGAACCCGCTGCTCGCCGCGCCGACCGTACGGCAGGCCGCGGCAGCCGTACGAGCCACCCAGGTGCAGGGCGACGACGACGGGATGCAGCGCGACGTGCTCGGCTACGTCTTCGGCGGCGCGACGCTGCCCGTCTTCCTCGACCACCTGCGCGACGGCGCCCTCGTGATCACCCCGGGCGACCGCGCCGACGTGCTGCTCGGCGTCCTGGCCTCGGACGCGGCCGGCGTGGCCCGCCCGGCCGGCGTGATGCTCACTCTCGGTGAGAAGCCCTCGTCCAACGTGCGCGGGCTCACCGCCCGGCTCGCTCCCGAGCTTCCGATCCTGTCCGCCGCCGCCGACAGTTTCGCCGCCGCCGCGCTGCTGGCGAACCTGGAGGGCGGGATCACCCCGGACAACCCGAAGAAGGTCGAGACCGCGCTCGGTCACTTCGCCGCGCACGTGGACACGGCCGTGCTGGCCCGCCGCATCGAGTTCGGCCCCTCCGGGCGGGTCACCCCGAAGATGTTCGAGCACCTGCTGATCGACCGGGCCGGTACGCGCCGCAGGCACATCGTGCTTCCCGAGGGGGAGGACGACCGGGTCCTGCGCGCGGCGGGGATCATCGTACGGCGGGGCGTCGCGGAGGTGACGCTGCTCGGCCGGACGGACGAGATACGGCGCCGCGCCCGTGTCCTGGGGATGAACCTGGACGAGGTACGCGTGCTCGACCCGCTCACCTCTCCGCTGCGGGAGACCTTCGCCGAGGCGTACGCGCTGCTCCGCGAGCACAAGGCGATGACCCACCGCCGTGCCAGGGACACGCTCGGCGACGCCAGCTTCTTCGGCGCGATGATGGTGCACACCGGCATGGTGCACGGGATGGTCTCCGGCGTGACGCAGACCACCTCGGCCACGATGCGTCCCGCGTTGCAGATCCTCAAGGCGGGCCCGGCGTCCGCGGCGTGCTTCGTCTGCCTGCCCGACCGGGTCCTGCTCTACGGCGACTGCGCGGTGAACCACGATCCCGACGCCTCCAGGCTCGCCGACATCGCGATCACCACGGCCCGTACGGCGGAGCGGTTCGGCATCGAGCCGAGGGTCGCGATGCTGTCGTACTCGGCGGGGGTGGCGGGGTCGGGCGGCGATGTGGACAAGGTGCGCCGCGCCGCGGACCTGGTCCGATCGCGGGCCCCGGAACTGGTGGTCGACGGGCCGATCCGGTTCGACTCGGCGGTGGATCCGAGGGTGGCCGCGGAGAAGGCGCCGGACTCCCGGGTCGGGGGCGCGGCGACCGTACTGATCTTCCCCGACCTCGACGCGGCGGAGACGGCGAGTACGGCGGTGCGGCGGTCCGCCGGCGGGGTGGTGCTCGGGCCGGTCCTGCAGGGGCTGCGGATGCCCGTCAACGATCTGCACCGGAACGCGTCGATCGCGGACATCGTGACAATGGTCGCGATTACGGCAATTCAGGCACAAACCGGCCCGGTGTGAGGAAGATTCTGAAATTTCTCCGAACCATTACCGGATATATGGCGTCTACCTAGAGCGGATGGAATGAATCCTCTGGGAGAGGTCCTCGGACTGCCGGCCCACCGCGGTGGACCGGCTGGGGACATCCTTGGACCAGCCGGGTGCACAGCCCAGCGTCGCGGGGGCGCGCTGGGTCTGAGCTCAGCGTCGCGGGGGCGCGCTGAGTTCCGAGGTCCAGCGTCGCGGGGGCGCGCTGGATCTGAGCTCAGCGTCGCGGGGGCGCGCTGGGATCGCAGGCCCGGTCTCTCATCCGGTGGCGCGTGGACCGACGGGTCCGCGCGCCACCGGGTTCCAGCCTTCAGCCCAGCCGGGCGATCGACTTGTACTCAAGGTAGGCCGAGAGCCCCTCGGGGCCGAGTTCGCGGCCGAGCCCGCTGGCCTTGTAGCCGCCGAACGGGGCCGAGGGCTCCATGGTGTTCATCACGTTGACCCCGTAGGTGCCGGTGCGCACCTGCCGGGCGATGTCCATCCCGCGCTCGGTGTCGGCGGTCCAGACGGTGCCGGACAGCCCGTAGTCGCTGTCGTTGGCGATGCGCACCGCGTCGCCCTCGTCGTCGTACGGGATCACCGCGAGGACCGGGCCGAAGATCTCCTCGCGGGCGATGCGCATGTCGTTGTGCACCCCGGCGAAGACGGTCGGCGCCACGTACCAGCCGCGGTCGAAGGGCCGCTCCAGACCGCCCACGACCGGCTTCGCGCCCTCGTCGATACCGATCTTGATGTAGTCCTCGACCCGGTCCTGCTGGCGTTTGGCGACCAGCGGGCCGATGCCGGTGCCCGGGTCGCCGGGATCGCCCACCGCCTGGCCGGTCACCATGTCGGAGACGGCCTGGACGACCTCGTCGTAGCGGCTGCGGGAGGCCAGGATGCGCGTCTGGGCCACGCACGCCTGGCCGTTGTTCATCAGCGAGGCGATGGACAGGAAGCCCATGGCCGAGGGCAGGTGGCAGTCGTCGAGGATGATCGCCGCCGACTTGCCGCCCAGTTCCAGGCTGCACCGCTTGAGCTGCTCGCCGCAGATGGCGGCGATCCGGCGGCCCGCGGCGGTGGAGCCGGTGAAGGCGACCTTGTCGACGCCCGGATGTGAGACCAGGTGCTCGCCGGCCTCCCGCCCCGCGGCGACGATGTTGACCACCCCGGCCGGAATCCCGGCCTGCGCGATCATGTCGGCGAGCAGGTAGGAGTCGAGCGGCGTCTCGGGGGCCGGCTTGATCACCACCGTGCACCCGGCCACCAGCGCGGGGGCCAGCTTGGTCATGATGACGAACTGCGGGACGTTCCACGGGACCACGGCCGCCACCACCCCGACCGGCTCGCGGCGGACGGTCACCGGGCCGAACAGGCCGGGCCGTTCGTCCTCCACCGCGAAGGTCGTGCCCAGCTCGGCGAAGTACTGGAGCATGCCGAGCGGCTGCGGCGCCTGCGCCATGGTGGAGAAGCTGATCGGCGAGCCCATCTCGGTCGTGATCAGCTGGGCCATCTCGGCCTGGCGCTCGGCGTAGATCTCGGCGAGCCTGGCGACGACGGCGGCGCGCTCGGCCATGGTCATCCGCGGCCACGGCCCGTTGTCGAACGCCTCCCGGGCGGCGGCGACCGCGCGGTCCATGTCGGCGGGGGCGCCGTCCGGCACGCGGCCGACGATCTCCTCGGTGTGCGGCGAGACGACGTCGATCGTCCCGGTGCTGGCGGGGGCCACCCAGTCGCCCCCGATGAAGAGCCGGTCGTGCTGCAGCATGTCTGCCTCCTGGGTCGGTGCGGGGACTGGTGTCGCTGAAACCGAATCATGTTCTGGGGATCCTGGTCAAGGCATGAGTGCGGCTCGCACTCAGCATGGTGTGCGAGCCGTACCTCAGGAAGGCGTTATGGCAGTTCTGGCGGCAAGTAGGTCGTTCGCCTGACGAGATGGCCGGGTCCCTCTCGTCGGCGACGTTCGCCGTGGTGTCGCCGGCCTGACCGGGGGCTGGAAGATGGCGTCGCCCGCCGCTATAAATAGGGGCAAACCTCTCGGATCTGTACATAGTGCGCTAATGGTGCACGGGTTCGATCGTTCAGGTGGCAGGGCGCAAGATCACGTTCTATAGTTTCGGTCCGTCTGTGCGGAACACGTTCCCGAGGGGAGGAAGCGCGTGAAACCAGGCCGGCGCCGAGCCGCCGCGATGGTCACCCTCGCGACCCTGCTGCTGGTTCCCAGCCTTCCCAGCGCCTCCGCGGAGTACGCCAAACCCACTCCCCAAGCCGAGCTGAACAAGCTCACCAAGCAGGCCGCCGCGCTCAACAAGGCCTACCGGGGCCAGCTCCAGGACCTGGAGGAGATCCGGGTCCAGGCCAAGAAGGCCACCGACCGCTCCACCGGCCTGAAGCGCGCCCTCGCCAAAGCCGAGCGCGAGGTCGCGGAATACGCCCAGACCACCTATATGGGCGGCTCCCTCGACTCGGTCCAGCTCTTCGGCATGGACGGCCCCGGGGGCGCCTCCCTCCTCGGCTCCGCCGCCACCATGAGCCACCTCGCCAGCCAGCGAGCACACCAGCTCGAACGCGTCAGAGAGCTCGTCGTCAACGCCAAGAAGGCCAAGAAGGCCGCCGAGGCGAAGATCGACAGCATGAAGCGGGAGATCAAGAACCTGCAGAGCAAGCGCCGCAAGATGGAAGGTCTGCTCGCCAAGTACGGCTTCCAGACCCCCTCCGGCAGCGCCGGCCTGACCTCCCGGATGGTCTCCGTCCGCGACGCCGTCCTGCAGCGGTTCCCCATGCCCTACAACTACGGCTGCCTGCGCCGCGGCGACCCCGGCGACCACGGCAGCGGCCGGGCCTGCGACTTCATGATGAGCACCGGCGGCGCCATGCCCAACCAGATCGACATGGAACGCGGCGACGCCCTCGCCCAATGGGCCATCAGCAACGGCGCCAGCGTCGGCATCATGTACATCATCTGGAAACAGCGCTACTACGACGTCCGCACCGGCACCGGCTGGCGTCCCATGTCCGACCGCGGCGGCAATACCGCCAACCACTGGGACCACGTCCACGTGTCCGTCTTCTGACCGCCCCCGCCGCACGGCACCAGCCCACCGCCGTACGGCAGGCCGGACCCACCCGCCCGTCCGCCCGCCGATCTCGGGCCGGAGGAGCCACGTCAAGGTACGGCGTCACGGCGGGGGGACGCAGCCGCTGGAGCGGCGTGGGCCCCGCGGACCGCGGCACGGTCGGCGGGCGGCGTCCACCTGGCCTGCCGTACTGAGGCGGTGGGCTGCAATGATCCGGCCTGCCGTACGGCGGTGGGCGGGCCGGTTCCAGGACCGCCGCACTCCCGGCAGGTGAGAGGCGGTCGCCGTGCCCGGCGGATGTCACGCATGATGCCAATGTGACGCGTGATATTACCTATGGCGATGATTACGGTGGATGATGGGGCTCATGACTAACGTCTCCGGAGAAACACTGCGCCGCCGACCAGCCCAGCGTCGCAGCCTGGAACGGGTCGAGCGCATGCTGGACGAGTGCGCCCAGCTGCTTGACGAGCTCGGTTACGAGGCGCTGACGACCAAGGAGGTCGCCCGCCGGGCCGAGGTGCCCATCGGTACGTTCTACCAGTTCTTCCCCGACAAGCAGGGCCTGGTGCGGGCGCTCGCACTGCGCAACCTGGAGGCGTTCCTCGGCCGCATCACCATCCGGCTGGCCCAGGCGGAGCTGTCGCACTGGAGCGACGTGGTGGATCTCGCCGTCGACGAGTTCATCGCGATGAAACGGAGCACCCCCGGGTTCGCCGTCGTCGACTTCGGCGAGGTGCTGGCCGCGCCGGGCGGGCCCGCGCTCGGGGGCACCGAGCGGATGCTCGACGAAGCGCTGGAGAACAACGTGATCGTGGCCGACCGGCTCCGCGGGCTCGTCGTCGAACAGCTCGGCGCGCCCATCGGCCCCACCCTCGACCGCGCCCTGCTGGTGGCGGTGGAAGCGGCCGACTCGGTGCTGAAACTGGCCTTCCGCGCCCACCCCGACGGCGATCCCGAGCTGATCGCCGAATGCAAGCTCCTGGTCCGCCGCTACCTCGCCGACCACTTCACCTGATCGTCCTCCCGGTCGCCTGCACAGCCGCCTGCACAGCCGCCTGCACAGCCGCCTACACGGCCGCGTCCAGCCGGTCGCGCGCGTCCGCGTCGAGGGTCAGCGTCACGCCCCCGAGCGCCTCGTCGAGCTGAGCGATCGAGCTGACCCCGACGATCGGCAGCACCCCCGGGTCCCCGCCCACCAGCCAGGCCAGCACGACCTGGTTCGCCGTGACCCCGAGCTCCGCCGCCACCTCACGGAGTACGGCGAGGCGCCGGGTGGTGCCCGGATGCTGGTAGACATCCGGGATCGGCCGATCGGGACGGGTGTAGGCGCCGAACATCAGCGTGTTGTAGGCCCACAGCGTCAGCTCGGGCACCGAACGCACATGGTCGAGCGTCTCGTCGCCGGCCAGCCGGTGGCCGAACTCCGGCAGCCTCACTCCCGGCCGCGGGCGCAGGTAGGTGTGACGAAGCTGCACGTGCGTGAAGGGCTGCCCGCCGTACGCCTCGGACAGCGCACGCGCCCGTTCCAGTCGCCACGAGGGCATGTTGCTGGCGCCGGTCTCCCGCACCTTGCCCTGCTTCACCAGGTCCCCGAACGCTCCGACGGTCTCCTCCAGCGGAACGGACCTGTCCTCGATGTGCGCCCAGTACACGTCGATGTGATCGGTGCGCAACCGCCGCAGACTCCCCTCGACGGCCGCCCGCACCGTGTCGGCGGAGAGCCCTTCGGCCGAATCGAGCGTCCGGTCGCCCGGCACGGTCGGCCGCGCCCCGCACTTCGTGCCGACGACCATCCGGTCCCGGTTCCCCCGGGACTCAAGCCACGCCCCGATGGTGTTCTCGCTCTCGTCTCCGCTGCACCCTTCCTCCCAGAACGGATAGTTGTTGGCGGTGTCGAGCATCGTGCCGCCCGCCTCCGCGAACCGATCCAGAATGGCGAACGACCCCTCCTCGTCGACTTTCGTCCCGAACGCGATTGTCCCCAACGCCAATGGAATTCGTGTCATGCCGACAACCTTGGAACCTGGACCCCACTCCAGGTCAAGCCTGCATGATCGGCGTTCTATCTGAGCCGCCCGACCAGCCGCCACACACCGGACGACGGGTTCTTCAAATGATCTTCTCCGCCGGGGTCGAGCTTGCGCGCCCTCTCGCAGGCGGCCTCGACACCCGACTCGAAATCCGCGAACTTCGTCGAACCCTCACTCCATGGCCTGTGGAAAACTCGCACAGTTGGGCGTGAGCACTGTATGCGATCAGACATCCGCGTGCCCGCCGTACCGTCGGAAGTCTTCGTGTCTTGACGGTGCTCTGCCGATGCGGCCGGGCGATGTTTGGTGTGGAGGGACGCGGGCGGTCGCATAATGGGGAGGTGAGTGTGTACACACCGGCACAAGTGGTGGAGCGGACCGGGTTCAGCCTCGACACGTTGCGTTACTACGAGCGCATCGGGCTGCTGGAGCCGATCGGGCGGAACGCGGCGGGGCAGCGGCGCTTCACGGATGCGGACGTGGGGTGGCTCGGGATGGTGAGGTGCCTGCGGGATACCGGGATGCCGATCGCGGAGATGATCAGATTCGCGGAGATGACGCGGGCGGGCGAGCACACCATCACCGAACGGGTCGAACTGCTCGCTGAGCACGACCGGCGGGTGGAGGCGCAGATCGACAACCTGCGGGAGCAGCAGCAGGCCATCAAGAACAAGATCTCCTGGTACCACGGGGTGCTGCGCCTGCAGGAGATCCCCGCCTGATCCCCTTTCCGCTTCACATGCCCTGACCCGGGGCCCTCTTTCCGGTCTGACTGTTAGACCGGAGGCGGGATCGGGAGGGGGCCATGGCCGGATCACGCGCGAGGCGGATGAACATCCCGCTGCGCGGTGTCGCGCTGGTGTGCGCGCTGATGATGTTCGCGTTGCTGGCGAACGTGACCTTGATCCAGGCGTTCCAGGCGGACACCCTGCGGGAGGACCCCCGCAACCTCCGCACCCAGATCGCCAGGTTCGACCGGCCGCGCGGAGAACTGCTCACCCGCGACGGCACGGTGATCGCCGTCAGCGAGCGGGCCCGCGGCCGGTTCGACTACCACCGCAGCTATCCCCACGGCCCGTTGTACGCCCCCGTCACCGGCCACCTCTCCCTGTACGGCCCGACCGGTATGGAACGGGCGGAGGACGGGATCCTTGGGGGCGACGACCCCCGGCTGAAGGTGCGTGCGCTCGTCGAGAACGGCACCATCGAGGCCGCCTCACTCAAGCTGACCATCGACGCGCGGGCGCAGGAGGCGGCCTACGCCGGGTTGCGCGCCACCGGACGCAGGGGCGCGGTGGTCGCCCTCGACCCGCTGTCGGGCGCGATCCTGGCCCTCGTCTCCTTCCCCTCCTACGACCCCAACCGCTACACGACCTTCAATGTGACCGAGCTGAACCGGGTGGACGCCGCGTTGCGCCGTGATCCGGCCAGGCCCCTGCTGAACCGGGCGCTGAACCAGAACTATCCGCCGGGTTCCACCTTCAAGGTGATCACCAGCGCGGCCGCGATCGGCTCCGGCGGTTACTCGGCACGGACCAAGGTCGACGCGCCGACCACGTTGCGCCTGCCCGGCACCGGAGTGGTGCTCAAGAACGCGAACGGCGTGCGGTGCGCCAACGGCCGCCCGCAACTGGCGTACGCGTTCATGGTCTCGTGCAACACGGCGTTCGCCGGGATCGGGCTCAGACTCGGGCAGGATCTGCTCCGCGAGCAGGCGGAGAGGTTCGGGTTCGGCGTGGACGATCTCCGGGTGCCGCTCCCGGTGTCGGCCAGCGTCTATCCCGAGGTGATGGACCGGGCGCAGACCGCGATGTCGGCCATCGGGCAGTTCGACGCCAGGGCCACCCCGCTCGGCATCGCGATGATCTCCGCGGCGGTCGCCAACAGCGGCCTGCTCATGCGCCCCTACCTGGTGGAACAGGTACGCATGTCGGACGGCACAGTGCTGGAGCAGGCCAGCCCGTCGCCGTATATGCGCACCATGTCGAGCCGGGTCGCGGCCCAGCTCACCGGAATGATGATCAACGTGACCCAGCTGGGCGGCACCGGCAGGGCCGCGGCGATCCCCGGCGTCCACGTCGCGGCCAAGACCGGCACGGCCGAGAACGTATCGGGCGCCGAGTCCCACGCGGTCATCACGGCCTTCGCGCCCGCCGAGCATCCGCTGGTGGCCGTCGGGGTGCTGGTGGAGCAGGGCGGCCACGGCGGGGACGTGGCCGCCCCCATCGCCAGGGCGGTGATGCGCGCCGTCCTGTCCGGCTGAAGGCATGGGACGGGCGCGGCTGCCGAGCCCGGTCGAGTGGGCGTTGTGCGAGCAGGTGACCGGGTGCCTGTCGGCCGAAACGACCGCCGCGCCGCTGGAGCCGGCCAGATGCGACCGCGTCAGTATCGACACGATCAGCGGCACCCTGTCCAGCCGCCCAGAGTTCGACAAGGTTCTCGCGTCTGCTCGCCCGCGCCGCTTTCGAGGTCTGTACCGGCCGGCGGCCGATGTCGTCATGGCGGGGGCGGGCCGGCCGGAGACCGGAGTGGAACGTGGTGAGGCTGAGCCGGCGGGTGGTGTTGTCAGGCGGAGTAGGCGTCGGCCTGGAGGGTGTAGAGGTCGGCGTAGATGCCGTCGACCGCCATGAGGTCGTCGTGGGTGCCCTGCTCGGTCACCCGGCCGTGGTCGAGCACGTAGATCCGGTCGGCGTAGCGGACGCTCGCCAGCCGGTGTGTGATGAGCAGCACGGTCCGCCCGTCGGCGTGCCGCCTGATCTGCTCGAAGAGGGCGTGCTCGGCGCGGGCGTCGAGCGCGGCGGTCGGCTCGTCGCAGATCAGCAGGGCGGCCTCGCGATGGAAGCCCCTGGCGACCGCGATCCGCTGCCACTGCCCGCCCGACAGCTCCTTGCCGTCCTTGAACCGCCGGTCGAGCAGCGTGCGGTAGCCGTTCGGCAACTCGGCGATCACCTCGTCGGCCCCGGCGACCTCGGCCGCGCCGAGCAGGACGGGCTCGCCCTTGTCGGTGCCCATCGTGATGTTGTGCTTGGCGGTCAGCGGCCAGCGCGTGTGGTCCTGGGCGATGACGGCGATCCGGCCGCGCAGGTCGTGCGGCTCGACCTGGGCGAGATCCAGGTCGTCCCATCTGACGGTGCCCTCGTCCGGCTCGTAGAGGCCCGAGAGGATCTTGGCCAGGGTCGTCTTGCCCGAACCGTTCTCACCGACGAGCGCGATCACCTCGCCGCTGCGGATGTGCACGGAGACGTCACGCAGGGCGGGGGAGTCGGCGCCGGGATAGGTGAAGGTCACGTGCTCCGCGGAGATCCGCTCGAACGTGTCGGGCGCCGCCGCGGTCCGCGGCGCGCCCACCCTGGCGTCGGCCTGCTCGCAGAAGGCCAGGAAGTCGGTGAAGTACAGCCCCTCCTCGTAGAGGCGGTTCGTCGCGTACAGCAGGTTGGCCAGCGACGACTGGCCCGACCTGATCGCCAGTACGGCGGTGCCCGCGACGGCCAGCGGGACCGCGCCGACGGCCAGCAGCAGGCCGAGCGCCACATAGACCGCGGCGGTGCCGATGCCGCTGAGCGCCTCGCCGACCAGCCGCGCCACGGTCTGCCGCCCGGCCAGCCGGATCAGGATCCGCTGCTCGGCCCTGGCCACCGCGTCGTACATCCCCAGCAGGAAGTCGCGCATCGTGAAGGAGCGCACCTCGGCCGCCGGTGAGCGTTCGGCGAGCAGTTCGCCGATGATCCACTTGCGCCGGTGGGCCGGGATCAGCGCGTACATCGTGGTGTAGCGCATCCGCGCCGAGCGCACCGCGGCCCACGCGTCGGGCAGTACGGCCAGCACGAGCAGCGGCAGCAGCACCGGATGGAGCAGTCCGAGCACGCCCGCCGCCGCCAGGATGCCGATGGCTCCGGTCAGCACGTCGATCGCGAGGCCGACCACGGAGTCGGCCGTGGAGACGCCTCTGGTCCTGGCGCGCTGGAGGGCGTCGTGGAACTCCGGGTCGTCGAAGGCGACGAGGTCGACGCGGCTGGTCACGCCGTACAGGCGCTCCTCCGCGATGCGGCTCACCTGCGGGTCGAGGCGTGACTGGGCCCAGCCCGCGCCCGCGGTCAGCGACGTGCGGATCGTGGCCGCGATGCCGACCAGGATCAGGCTCGGCAGCGCCGCCCTGACCCGGTCGGGGGTGGGGCCCTCGGCGAACAGCGCCTGGAGGACGCCGGTGGTGGCGAGCAGCCCGAAGGCGGTGAACACGCCGCCGAGCAGGCTGAGCACGACGGTGGCCAGGGTGTCGCGCGGGCTGGCCTGCCAAGCCATCCGTACGGCCTGCGCCACCAGGGACGGCAGCCGCTTGGCGATGGTCAGGAAGCCGACCCCGGCCATCTTGTCCATGTGGACGAACCAGTCGGGCAGGGCCAGCTCGCCGAGCCCGTCGATCTCCTCGGCGTCGGAAGGGGGGGTGATGGTGGCCATGGCGCTCAGTCTGAACGCGGCCCCGGGCAAACCGCCATCGTGTTGTAGGACAGAAAACTGTTGACGCAGTGGTGATTGATGCAACACTTTCCGTGACGGTAGAAAACGCCGAGCGCCGAGGGCAGATGACCGTTCAGACCAACCTCCCGATCGAGCCCGACGCCTTCGTCGGGCGTGAGTCCGACATCGAGGAGTGCGCGGGGCTGCTGGTGGCGGCCCGCATGCTCACCCTGTGCGGCGCGGGCGGCGTCGGCAAGACGCGCCTCGCCCTGCGGGTCGCCCGCGAGGTGGCCGACCGGTTCCCCGACGGGGTCTGGCTGGTGGAGCTGGCCGAGCACCCGGGCACGCCCGCCCAGCGCGTCGCGGCGACGCTCGACGTGCCCGGAACCGGTGAGGGGCTGCTCGGCGCGCTGGCCGCCAGCAGGTCGCTGCTGGTGCTCGACAGCGGCGACCACCAGGCGGAGGAGTGCGCCAGGCTGTGTTCGCGGATCCTCGCCGTCTGCCCCGAGGTGTGGCTGCTGGTGACGACCAGGGAGCCGCTGCGGGTGGCGGGTGAGTGCACCTGGCGGGTGCCTCCGCTCTCGCTCTCCGCCGACGACGATCCCGACTGCGAGGCGGTCAGGTTGTTCGTCGACCGCGCGTCTGCCTCGCGGCCCGATTTCCAGTGGACCGACGCGGCCACCGCGCAGGCGGCGATGCTCTGCGCCGAGCTGGAGGGCGTGCCGCTGGCCATCGAGCTGGCCGCCGCGATGACGCGTTATCTGACCGTCGAGCAGATCCGGATGCGGCTCGACGACAGGTTCCGGCTGCCGTCCGGCGGGGTTCGCTCGACCGGCAGGCGCACCCTGCTGGCGACGGTCGAATGGAGTTACCGGATGCTCAGCGCGCAGGAGCGGCTGCTGCTCCAGCGCCTGACGGTCTTCACCGGCGGGTGGACCCTGGAGATGGCCGAGATGGTCTGCTCCGGCGGCGGCGTGTGGCGCGGCGAGGTGCTGCGCACGCTGGCGATGCTGGTCGACAAGTCCCTGCTCGTCAGGGACGGCGAGATGCGTTACCGGATGCTGGAGACCCTGCGCGGGTACGCGGCGGAGCGGCTCTCCGAAGGCGGCGAGGAGAGCGATCTGCGCCGGCGGCACCTGGCCTGCGTCCGCGAGCTGGCCCGCCAGGGCGGCGAGCTGATCCGGAACTCGGACACGAGCTGGGCCGAGATCTGCCGCCACATGGCGATGCTCGACGCGGTGCGGCCCAACGTGCTGGCCGCGATCGCCTGGGCCATCGACAACGACGAGGTGGAGCAGGGCCTCCGCATCCTCACCGACCTGCGCTGGGCGGTGATCGGCAGCGGGCGGTTCGACGACACCGCGCCGTTGCTCGACCGGATGCTCGCCGACGCCGGGCGGGTGCCCGACGGGCTCGTCGGAGAGGCCATGGTGCTGCGCACCGAACTGCACTTCCTGGCGGGCGACTTCGCCTCGGCCGGCACCTGCGCGAGGGAGGCGGTGCGGCGCTCGCGCGCGGGCGGCAGCCGGATCGGAGAGATCCTGGCGCTCGCCCAGTCGGTCGTCGTCGACGCCGGCAACCCCGAGTTGGGGAAGTGCCCGCTCGACAGGGCGCTCGCGATGGCCAGGGAGGAGGCGGAGCCATGCCTGGAGTCCTACGTGCTGGCCGTACGCGGGCTGGTCTCCCAGTGGCACGGGCAGCTCGCCGAGGCGGAGCACTGGTATGAGGCGATGCGCAGGCAGCAGCGCGGCGGCGGCGACTGGGGGATGGCGATCGCCCTGATCGGGCTCGCGCAGGTGGCGCAGGCGCGCGGCGATCTCACGGTGGCACGCGGGCACTACGAGCAGGCGCTGGAGTTGCTGCGCGAGCTCGACTACCGGGGGGAGCGGATCCGCTGCCTGACGGGGCTGGCGAAGATCGCCGCCGAGCTGGGCGACTACGCGACGGCCCGGAGCAAGGTGCGCGAGGGCCTGCGGCTCAGCGGGGGGATCGGCCATCGTGGCAGGGCCGCGCAGCTGATGGAGATCCTCGCCGAGATCTCCTAGGGCTCGTTCAGCAGTGAGTCGAGGGTTGACCCGCTCGGAGCGTGCGAGACGAGCCGGGCGATCACGGGCTCGGGGGAGTGGCCGGGTGGCGTCACTGTTCGGTGGCGGGCAGGGGAGGGGCCGCCAGGAGGGTGCGCGGGGCCGGCGAGACGCCGATCTCGATGAGCTGGCGGCGTAGCGTGGCCACGGTGGTCTCCAGATCCTCTATCTGGTGTTGCATGAGACGGATCCGCGCCATCAACGTGTCACGCTCCTCCTCGGCCTCCTCGTTGAGTTGGTCGAACTGACCCTGCACACGGGCGAGTTGACGCTCCAGTAGCTCGATGCCCGAGTCGTAGATGTCGCGAGCCCGCTCGAACGCCTCGGAGTCCACCTTGGATTTCTCCAGCGCGGTCTGACGCTCGGCTGTCTCAGCGGTCCTGCGGTTGGCATCGGTGGATGCCTTGTAGGCGAACCAGGCGGCACCGAGGGGGACGACGCCGATGGACGCCTGCACGAGGATGGTGGCCAATTCGGGCATCAGGCCTCCAGGTTGGTGTCCATGTCAGGGCTGGAAATGGTGTGAGACGGCCGGGCGACGTCTTCCGCCCAGGTCGAGATCAGTGTCAGCCAGGCGCCGAAGGCCAGCCAGACGCCGCCGAGCACCCAGCCGCGCGGGTTGACGCCGGTGAACGCGCCGACGATGTAGATCAGCGACCAGGCGACCATCATCGCGGAGGCGCAGGCGAAGGCGATGCGGTCGGAACGGACGAATGCCTGGCCGACGCACAGCACGGCGGTCAGCAACCAGATGGCAGCCCAGACGCGGAGCGGCAGGATCGCGTCCAGGACGAGGTATCCGGCCGTGGCGAGGACCTCGCGGGGCGGGCTCATCAGGGACAGTGCGACGACCGTGGACACCAGTGCGACGAAGAGGAGGCTGGCCCCGCGCCGCCCGATTCGGTGGGCGAGGCGTGCTGTCACGCGCCTGACCCGGCCAACGCCGAGACCAATTCGTTGACTCACAGTCATCATGATAATGCACAGAGTGACATTTCCTGGCCTCCGTGCGGCGCTTTTCGGGGTCGCAGGCGGGAAATCGTGGTAGTTCTCCTGCCAAAAGGGAGGTCCACCACACGCCTGTGGCAGGTGGTGCTGTCGTGCCGGTCCGAGGCCGACCGGCCGAGCATGGCGCGGTTCCCGGCGGCCGTCGCAGGTGACCACCGGCTGGGCGGGGCGCGCCGAGAGAGCGCTTTCTCGGTTGCGGAGACGTTACCGGCCGATGTCTTGACGCGGCGGAGCACAAAGTGGGTTGATTGCCCTACTGACAACGTTGTCACTATGGCTTTTGGCGACGCTCGGGGGTTGGATCTTCATAACGTTGAAGGGACGTGTTTCGATGCGACGACGGTGGATGTCGGCCGTCGCGATCACCATGGCGGGCCTGCTCTCCCTCACCGCCTGCGGCGGCGAGGCGGGCGACCAGGCGAAGCCAAGTGGTGAGGCGGCCAAGAAGCAGGTAGAGGTCTTCTCCTGGTGGACCGGGCCCGGCGAGGCCGACGGCCTGAAGGCCATGCGGGAGATCTTCGAGAAGCAGAACCCCGGTCTCACGTTCTTCGACGCGGCGGTCGCGGGCGGCTCGGGTGACAAGGCCAAGGCGCTGCTGCAGTCGAAGCTCCAGGCCGACACCCCGCCCGACACCTTCCAGGGGCACGCGGGCGCGGAACTGCAGGGCTACATCAAGGCCGGCGACGTGGAGCCGGTGAACTTCCTCTACGACGAGCTCAAGCTCAAGGGCGTCATTCCCGACCAGCTCATCGAGCAGATCACGGTCGACGGCCAGATCTACTCCGTCCCGGTCAACATCCACCGCTCCAACGTCATGTGGTTCAACCCGGCGGTGCTGAAGGAGGCGGGGGTCGCCGGCCCGCCCAAGTCGATCCCGGAGTTCATCGCCGCGCTGGAGAAGGTCAAGGCCAAGGGCAAGATCCCGCTCTCGATCGGCTCGGAGTGGACCGTCACGCACCTCATGGAGAGCGTGCTGCTCGGCTCGCTCGGCACCGACGCCTACAACGCCCTGTTCAAGCCGGGCGCCGACTGGAGCGGCCCGGCGGTGACCAAGGCGCTCAACGAGCTCAAGACGATCCTGTCCTACGCGGGTGACCCGGTGGACGACTGGCAGCCCGCCGCCAAGCAGGTCGCCGACGGCGAGGCCGCCTTCAACATCATGGGCGACTGGGCCTACGGCTACTTCCACAACCCGCCGGACGGCGGCCTCGGCAAGGTGTCGAAGCAGGACTTCGACTGGGCGCCCGCACCGGGCACCGAGGGCACCTTCCTGTGGCTGTCGGACAGCTTCACGCTCCCCAAGGGCGCGGCCAACCGTGACGGGGCCGTCGCTTGGCTCAAGGTCGCGGCGAGCAAGGAGGGGCAGGACGCCTTCAATCCCAAGAAGGGTTCCATCCCCGCCCGCAAGGACGCCGACACCGCCCTCTACACCGACTACCTGGCCGACGCGCTGAAGGACTGGGGCAGCAACAAGCTGGCCGGCTCCATCCAGCACGGCGTGACCGTGAACCAGCCCTGGCTGGCCTCGATCACCGAGGCCGTCGGGTTGTTCCTGGGCACCAAGGACGTGGCGGGGCTCCAGGCCGCGCTCGCCGACGCGGCCAAGGCCAACGCCCAGTGAGATCGCGTACGACCCGCGCGGCCGGCGCCGCGCGGGCCGTACGGCTCGGAAAGGGACGTAAGTGACACGCGTGCGCAGGTGGCTGCCTGGGCTACTGCTGGTGACGCCGTCGATCGTGGCGATCGCGGTCTTCGTGTACGGCATGCTGGGCTGGAACTTCCAGCTCGCCATGACCGACAAGCACGATGAGATCTCGGAGGGGAAGTTCGTCGGGCTGACGAACTTCGTCGAGCTGTGGGATCAACCCAGATGGCATATCTCGGTCAACCACGCGATCGTCTTCACCCTGGTCTTCGTCGGCGGGGCACTGGTGCTCGGCTGGCTGCTCGCCTTCCTGATGGAGAAGGGGATCAAGGGCGAGGGGACGTTCCGGGCGATCTACCTCTTCCCGATGGCGATCTCGTTCGTCGCGACCGGCATCGTCTGGCGCTGGCTGATGAACTCCGGGCAGGACGAGCGCGCGGTCGGGTTGAACCGGTTGTTCGACTCGATCGGGCTGGACTTCCTGCAGTGGGAGTGGTTCAGGAACCAGGACTGGGGGATGGCCGCGATGGCCATCCCGGCGATTTGGCAGATGTCCGGATATGTCATGGCGTTGTTTCTGGCCGGGTTCCGCGGGGTCCCGGAGGAGCTGCGCGAGGCGGCGCGGGTGGACGGCTGCACCGAGTGGAAGGTCTACCGCTACGTCGTGCTGCCCTTCCTCCGGCCGGTCACCCTCTCCGCGCTGATCATCCTCGGCCACATCTCGCTCAAGGTCTTCGACCTGATCGTCGCGGTCTCCGGAAAGCAGATCATCACCGACGTGCCCGCCGTGTTCATGTGGGTGGCCGTCTTCGACTCCCACGATCCCGCGAAGGGCGCCACCATCGCCTCCTACATCGTGCTCTCGGTGGCCGTCTTCGTGGTTCCCTACCTGATCTGGTCCGTCCGCCGGGAGAAGCATTGATGACGAGTGTCGCCCAGGCTCCGCCGGACCGGTCGAGGGCGCGGGCCCGGATCTCGTACGGCATCCGGCTGACCCTGCTGATCCTCTTCTTGGTGATCTTCCTCATCCCGGTCTACGTGCTGCTCGCCACCAGCTTCAAACCGCTCACCGAGGCCGATCCCGGACAGGCGTGGAACCTGCCGGGCACCTGGACGTTCGAGGCGTGGCGGGTCGCCTGGGAGAAGCTGCGTCCCGGTCTCGTCAACAGCTTCCTGCTCGCCGTACCGGGCTCGCTGATCTCGGCGATCCTCGGCTCGATGAACGGCTACGTGCTCTCCAAGTGGCGCTTCCCGGGCTCCGACCTGCTGTTCACCCTGTTCCTCTTCGGAATGTTCATCCCCTACCAGGGCGTCATGATCCCCCTGGTCCAGGTCATGGTGAACCTCGGCGTCTACGGCGGCATCCCGGGCCTCATCCTGGCGCACGTCGTCTACGGCATCCCGATCTGCACCCTCATCTTCCGCAACTACTACGTCACGATCCCCGACGAGCTCATCGAGGCCTCCCGCGTCGACGGCGCCGGCATGCTCCGCACCTTCTGGTCGGTCGTCCTCCCCGTCTCCGCCCCGGCCTTCGCCGTCGTGATCATCTGGCAGTTCACCTCGATGTGGAACGACTTCCTGTTCGCCGTCTTCCTCACCGGCCCGCAGAGCTGGCCCGCCACGGTCCTGCTCAACAACATCGCCGGCGCCCAGGCGACCCCTTACAGCCAGCAGATGGCCGCCGCGATCCTCTCCTCCATCCCCACAATGATCATCTACATCCTGCTCGGCCGTTTCTTCATGCGCGGCCTGATGGCCGGCGCGCTCAAGGGCTGACCCGCTCTTTTGTTTTTGTACGGCACAGCCACCTGAGCGCCACCCGCCGCCGCCACTGAGCGTCCGCCGGTCCACGCCACTCCAGCGCACCTGGCCGGCCGCCGTATCGACCCGGCCGTCGGCCGTCTTCTCCGGTGAAACCGGCGAGGGAGTGAGCCTGGGGGAGACAGGTGGGCCGCTGATTCGGTGAGGTGCACGCTGCGGAACGGAGACTGGGCGATGCCGCTGAGTCTCCTATTCGCCGAGCAGGGCCGAGAGGGTGCGGCCGAAGAAGAGGCGGGCCGCCGGGGCGGTGAGGCCGTCGAGGGGGCGGGGAACCCAGCGCATCCGTAGTTCCTCCCGCCAGATGACCTTCGATGCGGTTCCCGGCGGGGTGGTGTGCGGGTGGACCTCGATCTCGGCCCAGCCGGTGATGACCGTGCCGCGCTTCACCACCCGGCAGGAGCCGTGCGGGCGGCCGGCGGCAGGCGGGTCCCAGCGGACGACCTCCATCGGGTCGTCGAAGGCGATGGGGCCGACGCCGGTGCGGGCCACGAACGACGTGCCGGCCCGCGTCGGGGGCGGCGTGGTGACGACGACCGAGGTCAGCGGGGCATGGTCCCCGTGCCGTGCCCACTCCGTGACGCGACGCCAGGCTTCGTCGACGGGCAGCCGCGACGCGCGCTCGATCTGGAAGAAGGCCACCTGGCGATCTTAGAACCGGTCGGTGGCTGCGGGTGCGGTATGTCGGCGGTATAACGGCAGGCCTCTGATGGCGGCTTCAGTTGCCTCACGATGATCGCCCTTGCTTGGATGGCATCCCCTGGCCGAATGATGCGCACGGGGATTACCAGAGTTGCGACGTCGATCATGTTCTATTCGCCTGCGCGGAGCTGGAAAGAAGACGGACATCCTTCGCAAGTTCCGGCCCACAAAGCGACTCACCGAGGCCGGGGCACTCAAGGACATCCAGTGCATCGCCCCCGCGCCCTGAACTGACCACTCCGGGAATCACCATCATGGACAAGAAACTGCCTCGCCGTACGCTGCTGGCGAGCATCGGTGGCCTCGCCGCCGCAGGCCTCGCCACCCCAGCCGTCGCGCGTACGGTGAGTTCCGGCAGCGTAACCGTGAACGCCTCGTTGGGCATGGGCGGCTTCCCCAACCCCGCCTGGTACATCAGCCACACGCACGCCAACTGGTACTTCAAGCGCGGCCCGCTCGGCCCCAAGACGATGGACCAGCTCAAGAACGACTTCCACATCAAGTGGGCGCGGGTCTTCGCCAGGCCGGACCGCTACTACAACCCGGACACGGGCACGTATGACCTGGCCAAGAACTACCCCTACCTGGACCAGGCCGCCGCCTACAGCAGCCGACTGCATTTGATCATCAGCTCGCCCAGCGTGGCCAAGACCCCGGCGCTGTGGGAGGAGATCGTGCGCACCACGCTGCTGGACCACAAGAAGCGCTATCCGCAGATCGACAGTGTCGTGCCATGGGGCGAGGCCAATCAGGCGTCGTCAGGGAACATGACACCCAGCCAGTTCTACCCCTTCTACCGGGCCGGTTACCGGGCGGTCAACGCGGTGAACGCGCAACTGAAGCCCGCCATCCCGATCATCATGGGCGGGCCGGGGATCTCGCGGCCGCGTCCTGAGTGGATGAACCCCTTCTTCGCCCTCTACGCCGCCGACCAGGACAAGGGCAAGCGGCTGGACTTCGTCTGCTACCAGTCTTACGGCCTGCTCGACGCACCGATCCAGGCCCAGAGCGAGCGCAGCCGGGTGCAGAGCATGCTGAGCGGCGCCGGTCTCAACCCCGCGACCCCGGCCTGGGTGACCGAGTTCGGCTTGTACGGCGGCGACACCGATGGCGGAACCCACGGCCGTACCCCTGCAGAGGACCTCAAGCACGACCAGCTCGTCCAGGCCGCGGGGATCGCCGCGGTCAGCAGGTACTACATCATCGGCAAGATGAACCGCCCGTTCCAATGGGTGGTCCACCACGGCGAGAACCTGCGGAAGGACATGTTCGTCGAGGGCCTGGACGGTGTCCGCCTGCCGTTCGGCCACGTCGTGGTGATGCTGGGCATGCTCAAGCCCGGCCTGGACGGTGAGCGGCTCGACATGCGGATCAGCCCCGGAGCCGCCCAGACCGACGGAATCGGTCTGGCGGCCCTCGCGCACGCCGACTCCAGCCGGGTGGCCGTCATGTACTGGAACTACCAGGCCGAGACGGGTGGTGACGTCTACGACACCACGATCACGGTGGACGATCTGCCCTCAAAGCTGTTCTCCGGCAGGCGGGTCAGGATCGAGCGCTGGCTGGTCGACACCACGCACAACAACTACAACTACAACGGCACCACCACCTTCGCCCGCGAAATGGACACCACAACGGACACGCCGGTGACCAAGGTGGTGCAGCGGGTGCGACTGACCAAGAACGCGGTCGGCCTCATGCTGCTCACTCCGCGGTGATGACCGTCCTCGGTGTCGGGCCACCCGACACCGAGGGCACCGGCGCCACCGACATCAGAGACCGCGGCAGCTGAGTGGGCAGATCCTGATGAGGCGAACACCGGCGAAACGCGCGTCGCCCCAAACGCCTCGCCGCGAGCCACGGAGAGGTCGATCTTGTCGGCCTTCGGGCACCCTGGACGTCATCGAGAAGGGGCCGGGGCGACTGCCGGTCACCATCCCGTTTGCGGCTAATGCTCACCTTCTCGGCATCGGCGGGCCACTTGGCAAACAACTTTGCGCCATATCTGGCTGTCAAATTCAGGGTCATGCGACGCTTCCCCAGCCCGGAAAGAGCACTGTTCCGCCGACTTGGCCTCATCGTCGTGACCACCCTGGCGGTTCTGGCGACGGTCGCCCCCGTGGCCGCCGCCGTAGCGCCGTCGACGATCATCGGTGTCGCGCACCGAGGGGCGTCCGCGTACGCGCCGGAGAACACCGTCGCGGCCTTCAAGCTGGCGCGACGGCAGCAGGCCGACATGTTCGAGATCGACGTCCAGGAGACCAAGGATCACGAGCTGGTCCTCATGCACGACACGAACCTGGCCCGCACCACCGACGCCGAGGAGGTGTTCCCCGACCGGGGCCCCTGGCGGGTCGGCGACCTCACGCTCGCGGAGATCCGCAAGCTGGACGCGGGTTCGTGGTTCGCGTCGAAGTACAAGGGCGAGCGGGTGCCGACGCTCGGCGAGGCGCTGCGCGCGATGAACGGCAGCGGGCTCGGCCTGCTGCTGGAGGTCAAGGAACCGCGCCTCTACGACGGTGTCGAGGGTCGCATCGTCGACGAGCTGCGCCGTAACGCGTCGTGGCTGAGGCCCGGCCGGCTCGTCGTGCAGTCGTTCGACTGGGGTTCGATGCGTACGTTCCACCGGGCCATGCCCGAGGTCCCGGTCGGCCTCCTTGGCACGCCGGCGACCGCGGAACTCCCGGCCCTGGCGAAGTTCGCCAGCCAGATCAATCCGCCGCACGCCGACGTCACCCCGGAGTACGTCCGCCGGGTGCACGATCTCCGCATGGACATCCTGCCCTGGACCGTCGACGACCCGGAGGTCATGCGCCGCTTGATCTCCCACCGGGTGGACGGCGTCATCACCAACAAGCCCGACGTGCTGCGACGGGTGATCCAGGATTCACGGCGCGCCGCCTGATCGACCACGGGAGCCGGCCCCATCGAGGGGCCGGCTCCTGGCGCTGGGGCGGCGGACCACTGCCGCCGGCCACGAGCCCTACCAAACGACTGAGAATCGGAATATATATAAACGAACCTACTTCTTTATCGACGAAAAGCCTGCCGATATCATCGGTCTCCGACGCGCGGCATTTTGCCGCTAAGTTCGGCGTCGAATTCCTGTATATATAATCACCGTGGCATGGCGGAACGCGGTAACCCGGTTCAGGATAAATGCTCACCGACTAGGCAACAACGGGCTATTCGCCTATAAACTAGGCACGAGATCTGCCTGTCAGGTTCGAGGCCCCGGAGCGCTTCGCGGCCCGGGCGGACGGCTCGGCCTCATCGTCGCCACCGTCCTCGCGGTGCTGGCGGCGATCGTTCCCGAGGCCGTCGCCGCCCCGCCGTCCACGGTCGTCAACGTCGCGCATCGCGGAGCGTCCGCGTACGCGCCGGAGAACACCGTCGCGGCCTTCAAGCTGGCGCGACGGCAGCAGGCCGACATGGTCGAGTTCGACGTCCAGGAGACCAGGGACCGCAGGCTGGTCGTGATGCACGACGCCACCCTGGCCCGCACCACCGACGCCGAGGAGGTGTTCCCCGAGCGGGCGCCCTGGCGGGTCGGCGATCTCACCTTCGCCGAGCTGCGCAGGCTGGACGCGGGCTCGTGGTTCGCCGCGAAGTACCGGGGGGAGCGGGTGCCGACGCTCGGCGAGGTGCTGCGCGCGATGAGCGGCAGCGGGCTCGGCCTGCTGCTGGAGCTGAAGACGCCGCGCCTCTACGGAGGGATCGAGGCCCGGGTCGCCGACGAGTTGCGGCGCCATCCCGCGTGGCTGAAACCCGGCAGGCTCATCGTGCAGTCGTTCGACTGGGATTCGATGCGGATGTTCCACGACACGCTGCCCCAGGTTCCGATCGGCCTGCTCGGCACCCCGACCAGCGAGGAACTCCCGGAGGTGGCGGAGTTCGCCAGCCGGATCAACGCGCCGCACCGCGACATCACCCCCGACTACGTACGGCGCGTCCGCGCCCACCGGATGGGACTCTTCACCTGGACCGTGGACGACCAGGCGATCATGCGCCGCCTGATCTCTTACCGGGTCGGCGGCATCATCACCAACAAGCCCGACGTGCTGCGCGGGCTCACCCGCGTCTAGGCGAGGCCCGAAGGCGCTCGGGCCCGAACTCAGGCGGGGAAGGCGCCGGCGGTGAGGGCGTCGCCGAGGGAGGTGCGCTGGTAGAGGACGCTGCGGCCGGTGCGGGTGGCCGTGACGAGGCCGGCGCGGCGCAGCGCGGTGAGGTGCTCGCCGGTGGTCCCCAGGGCGATGCCGAGCAGGGCGGCGAGCTGGGTGGTGGTGCCGGGGGCGGCGAGTTCGAGCAGGATGCGGGCGCGGGTGCGGCCGATCAGTACGGCGAGGCCGTCGTTCGCCGCGGGCAGCGGGGCGGCGATGCCCCGGGCGGGGTAGATGAGGGCGAATCGCGGTGATTCCTCAAGGTAAGCGCCCATGCGGTTGCTGAACAGGGTCGGCAGGAACAGCAGGCCCTTGCCGTCGAGCCGGCAGATTCGCTCGCTGTCGCCCATCCGCAGCTCGATGTGCCCCTGCCGCCAGCGACACTGGGCGCTGAGATCGTCCAGCGCCGCCGCCCAGCCGTACGTCGCCAGTCGTCCGGCCCGCTGGACCACGTCGCGCTCCAGGACCGCGTGGAAGAACGGCCACGCCGGTGCGACGATCTCCGTCCAGGCGATCGCGAACGCGTCGGCGATGATCCGCACCACGTCAGGGCCCAGCAGGAGCTCCCGGATCTCCGGGTCGGCCCGCGGGAGCATGGCCAGCACCCTCGCGACCTCGGCGTGCGCCTGCTCGACGGGGGTCGCCCGGACGACCGCCAGCTCGTCGTCGAACGACACCTTCACCCCCGACGGCGGCGGCGCGATGAAGTCGACGTTGGAGTTCCCCCTGTTGCCGGAGATGGCCGCGATGGCACGCAGCCCGGGGTGCGCGCGTTCGAGCACCTTGTACGTCTCCTGCCGGCGCTCCACCCACTGCCGGTGGATTCCCGCCTCGTGCCTGCCGGAGATGGTCCAGAGCGCGTGCATGGTCTCGATCAGCGGCGAGATGGTGAACCGGCTGCTCACCATGTCCTGTGAGCTGACCGCGAGTCTGATCATCCGCTTGCCTTTCGGATATGGCCGAAAGCTTAGCGGCTGGTGGGATCTGTGCCGGAGCATCCGTCTCGTGACAGAAGAAGGCGTGGCAGAAGAACGTGGGGCACGGTTCGCGGACGTGTTCGCCGTTCCCGAGTTCCGGGTGCTGTTCGGCAGCTTCGCGTTGCTGGTGGCGGGTGACACGGTGAAGATGCTGGCGCTGTCGGTGCTGGTGTTCGAGCGCACCGGATCGCCCGGTCTGTCGGCCCTGGCGTACATGGTGGGCTGGCTGCCGTACATCGTGGGCGGGACCTTCCTGCTCTCGTTCGCCGACCGGCTCAGGGCGCGGTCGCTGATGGTCGTCGGCGAGCTGATGCGGGTGGTCGTGTGTCTGGCGCTGGCCTTCGCCGGAATGCCGATCTGGGCGATGCTCGTGCTGGTGCTGGCCACCGGGTTGTTCGCCCCCGTCTTCGGCGCCGCGCGCAACGCGTTGCTGCCCGACCTGCTGCCCGGAGACGCCTTCGTGCTGGGCAGGTCCCTGCTGGGCGTGACCTCGGCGGCGGCGCAGGTCTGCGGCCTCGGCCTCGGCGGCGGCTTCATCGCGCTCGTCGGGGCGGAGGGCGCGCTCGCGGTCACGGCGGCCCTGTCGGCGGTGGCGGCGCTGGTGCTCCGGTTCGGGCTGCCGGATCGTCCGGCGCGCGGCGACCGGAACCGGGGCGCGGTGGGCACGACCCTGCGGGTCAACCGGGAGATGCTCGCCGACACCCGGGTGCGGGGACTGCTGCTCTCCCAGTGGGTGCCCGTGATGTTCCTCGCCGGCGCCGAGGCGCTGTTCGTTCCCTATCTCAGTGGGACGGGTACGGCGGGCACGGCGGGGATCGCGCTGGCCGCGGCGGCGGTGGGGATGGCGGTGGGCGAGTTCGCGATGGGCAGGTTCGCCCGGCCGCGTATGCGCGAGCGGCTCTCGCTCCCGGTGGCCGTGCTGCTCGGCCTCCCGTTGCTGGCCTTCGTGGTGCGGCCGGGGCTCGCCCTGACGGCCGTGCTCGCCGCGCTGGCCGCCGGTTGTCTCGCCTACACCCTGGGGTTGCAACGACGGTTCGTCGACGCGGTGCCGGAACGGAATCGCGGTCAGGCGTTCGGCCTCGCCTCCGCCGGGCTGATGACCGGCCAGGCCCTCGGCGCCGGCCTGGTGGGGCTGCTCGCCGAGTTCGTCCCCCCGCACCAGGCCATCGCCGTCGCGGGTCTGGGCGCGATGCTCGCCGCCCTCGCCCTCCGCCGCCACCTGTCCCCGGACCGACCCGCGCGACAGGCGCCGATCGTGCCTCCGCGACTGCCTGTCGCCGTGCCACCAGAGAAGGGCGGCGCGGTTCCCCGCCACGTTGACCTGGATCAGGGGTAGGTGTCGTGGTATCCCACAGCCAGCCAGACGATCACGCATTCGCCTGACTCTTCGGTGTCGATGCCGAACGTGCAGAGGGCGCGTACGTCAGGTGAAGCGAAGCTCCAGGTGAGCGAGTGGAGATCCGTGACAGGTTGCCCTTGCGGTGGGTGATGGCCGGCACCAGCAGCCCGTGCGCCTGCCGTATCGGATCCGTCAGGACGCTGGGGAGAGCAAGGCGCGGGCGGCCTGCTCGGCCTCGGGGGGTGCGGTGGCGATGACCGCGTCCAGGGTGGTGCGGGCGGTCTCCAGTTCGTGGATCGCGGCCTGGATGCGGGCGCGTTCGCGGTGGAGGTCGAGCAGGAGCTCGGGGCAGTCGGCGATAAGAGCGTCACCGTCCTTGCCCATGCAGGGCAGCAGGTCGGCGATGGTGGTCGTGGAGAGTCCGGCGGCGAGCAGGTTGCGGATGTGGCGGACGGTTGCCATGTCCGATTCGACGTACTCCCGGTAGCCGCTGGGTTTGCGCTCGGGGCGGAGGAGGCCCTGCTCCTCGTAGTAGCGCAGGAGGCGCCGGTTGACCCCGGTGCGGCGTTCGAGCTCCCCGATGCGCATGTTTCCTCCGGCGTACGGCTTGACTATCACATGGATGTGACAGTTTAGCTTTGCCGCATGACATCGCCATTTAAACGAGAAGTCGCAGGTCGGCGACCGGATATCGCTGGGGCGCGCCAGTGGGCCGGGCTCGCGATGCTGGCCCTGCCCACATTGCTGTTGGCCATGGACGTCACGGTGCTCTACCTCGCAGTGCCACATCTCATGGCGGATCTGCAGCCCAGCAGCGAGCAGATGTTGTGGATCACCGACGTCTACGGATTCATGATCGCCGGATTCCTCGTGACGATGGGGACGCTGGGCGACCGGATCGGGCGACGCAGGCTGCTGATGTGGGGAGCGGGGGCGTTCGGCGTGGCATCGGTGGCCGCCGCGTACGCCCCCAGCGCGGAGGTGCTGATCGCCGCCCGGGCGCTGCTCGGGATTGCGGGGTCGACGCTGATGCCCTCCACGCTGGCGCTGATCAGCAACATGTTCCGGGACGCACGCCAGCGGGGGGCCGCCATCGGTATCTGGGCGGCGAGCATGTCCGGCGGAGTCGCCCTGGGGCCGGTGGTCGGCGGGGCGCTGCTGGAATCGTTCGGATGGGGGGCGGCGTTCCTGATCGCCGTGCCGGTGATGGCGCTGCTGCTGGTGGGCGGGCCGCTGCTGCTCCCGGAGTACCGCGACACCACCGCAGGGCGGCCCGACCTGGTCAGCGTCGCGCTTTCCCTGGTCGCCATGCTGACGATCGTGTACGGCGTCAAGCTGCTGTCCCACGGGGGCGACCCGGTCCTGAGCGGTGGGATCGTTCTGGCCGGCCTGTCCGCCGGAGTGGTGTTCTGGCGGCGGCAGCGCGGGCTCGCCGACCCGGTGCTCAACGTGACGCTCTTCCGTAATCGCGCCCTCACCGGCGCCCTGCTCGTCCTGCTCCTGGGCCTGGCCGCTACCGCCGGCACCTACCTGTTCGTCACGCGGTTCCTCCAGGGAGTCGAGGGCCTGTCCCCGCTTGCGGCGGGCCTGTGGCTGGTGCCCTCGTCGGTCGCCATGATCCTCACCTCCCTGGCCGCCCCCATCCTGGTACGGCGACTGCCCGAGCGGGTCGTGGTCGCCGGGTCCCTGGCGGTGTCGGCGGCCGGCTTCCTCCTGCTGGCCCTGCTCGACCAGGCGGCCGGACTCCCCCTCCTGATCGCCGGCATCATCGTCGTCTACGTTGGCCAGGGCCCGATCATGGCGCTGAGCACCGACCTCGTTGTCGGCTCCGCCCCGCCTGAGAAGGCCGGATCCGCTGCGGCCATGTCCGAAACGAGCACCGAACTCGGCCTGGCCCTGGGCGTGGCCGTCCTGGGCAGCGTCGGAGCCGCCGTCTACCGTCAGGCCGTGCCCGCCGCGCTTCCCGCCGGCCTCCCGCCGGAGGCGACCTCCGCCGCCCGCGACTCGATCGAGGCCGCGGTCACCGCCCTTGCCCACCTTTCGTCCGCCCAGGCGAACGCCGTACTCGGCCCCGCCCGGGAAGCGTTCACCGCAAGCCTCAACCTCGTCGCCGGGATCGGCGCTGTCGCCACCCTGGCCCTGGCCGTACTCGCCTTGGTGGCCCTCCGCAGACAGCCACCGGTCGCCGAACCCGCACCCGCCGAGACGGCGGAGGTTCTCGGCCAGGCCTGAGACCGGCCGCGGCCGGGAGCGGGGCGGACCCCGCCCGCCTCCCCGGCGGCGTCTACGGCATCGCCGTCCACCCTCGGCCGACCCTGGCCCTCTTCCAACTCCCCCTACTGGCCCATGGCTCCATCTGGGTGGCCGAATCCCGGCGGGTCCACACCGGTGACCTAGGTTCGGGCCCCCATTTCGACATATGGGCCAGAACCGCGACCTGGCCCGCGGCCGCCGCATAGGGATAATTGTCGGAAAAATAGCTTTGTGTCCGAATTTGCGTCCGAATATTGCGCCGTCGTCAGTGGGGTGGGATCTCGCCCGAGCCGCGGGTGATCAGATGGGTGGGCAGGCGGAGGTGTTCGGGTGGGCCGTCGTGGCCGAAGAGACGGCGGAAGAGGAGTTCGGCGGCGGTACGGCCGAGCCTGGCGGGCTCCTGGGCGATGACCGTGACGCCGGGGACGATCAGGTCGGACAGTTCGAAGTCGTCGAAGCCGACCAGGGCGAGGCGCGGTGACGTGGCGCCCGCGAAGGCCCGCAGGGTGGCGACGGTGAGGCGGCCGTTGCCGGTGAGCAGGGCGGTCGGCGGGTCGGGGAGGGCGCGCATCCGGTCGAGCTCGAAGGCCACGCGGGCCCGGTCCGGTGGTCCCATGCTGATCAGGTGCTCGTCGGGGGCCAGCCCGGCGGCGGTCAGGGCGCGGCGGTAGCCGTGCAGGCGCTCGCGGGCGGTGAAGATCGACGGGCTGTCGCCGAGGAAGGCGATGCGGCGGTGGCCGTGTGCGAGGAGGTGGCCCACGGCGAGGCGGGCGCCGCCGGTGTTGTCGCACAGGACGGTGTCGACGTCGAGGCCCGGTTCCGCCGGACGGTCGACGAAGACGGTGACGATCCCGGCCTGCAACTCGGGGAGCAGGTAGTCGTGGTCGAAGCCGGCGGGGACGACGATCAGCCCGTCGACCCGCCGGGAGCAGAAGGTGAGGACCAGTTCGCGTTCGCGGACCGGGTCCTCGGCGGAGGAGCCGCTGAGCACCAGGGAACCGTGTTTGGTCGCGACGTCCTCGACCGCGCGGTTCAGCGAGGAGTAGAAGGGATCGGCGACGTCCTCGATGACCAGCCCGATGCTGGCCGTACGGCCGCTGCGGAGCACCCGGGCGCTCTCGTTGCGCCGGTAGCCGAGCCGTTCGATGGCGGTCCTGACCCTGACGGCGGTGGCGTCGCTGACCCCCGGCTCGTCGTTGACGACCCGTGAGACGGTCTTGAGCGCCACACCGGCCAGGGTGGCGACGTCCTTCATGGTCGGACGGGTCACGGCCCGATCATCGCCTATCTCGGCCGCGCTGACAACGTTGTCTTTGGGAGCGCTCCCGATCGTCCGTCACGCGGCCGGCCGAATCATGCGCGCAGGTCCGACTCGATCCGCCCGGCCGTGGCGAGCAGCGCGGGCAGCAGGTCGCGCCGCGCGGCCTCGACGGTCGTACGGCTGGCATGGGTGGAGATGTTGGCCGCCGCGACGACCCTGCCCGACCGGTCCCTGATGGGCGCCGCGATGGAGCGCAGGCCCTCTTCCAGCTCCTGGTCGACCAGCGCCCAGCCCTGCTCGCGCACCCTGGCCAGCTCGGCGGTGAGATCCTCCGGGGAGGTGATCGTCCGGGCGGTGACCCTGCCCAGCTCGGCCCGCTCCAGGTAGGCGGCGAGCTCGCCGACGGTCAGCCCGGCCAGCAGGACCCGGCCCATCGACGTGCAGTACGCGGGGAAGCGGGTGCCGATGTTGATGGTGACCCGCATGATCCTGGTCGCGGCCACCCGCGCGACGTAGACGACGTCCTCGTCGTCGAGCACCGCGATCGAGGCCGACTCGTGCGTCTCCGCCACCAGCCGTTCCAGGTGCGGCTCGGCGACCTCGGGCAGCGTCAGGCTGGACAGGTAGGCGTAGCCGAGTTCCAGGACGCGTGGCGTGAGCGCGAACAGCCTGCCGTCGGTGCGGACGTAGCCGAGGTCGGCGAGCGTCAGCAGGAACCGCCTGGCCGCCGCCCTGGTCAGCCCGGTCGCCCTGGCCACGTCGCTCAGGGTCAGCTCGGGGGCGGTGGCGCTGAAGGCCTTGATCACCGCCAGCCCGCGGGCCAGCGACTGCACGTGCTCGGAGCCGCGGTCGACCGGTTCGACCACCTCGCTACCCATCCGCGCCCTCTTCGGGAACAGTTTCGGGCACGGCCTCGGGCACGGCCTCGGGCACGGCCTCGGGCATGGCTTCGAGTACGGCCTGCGCCACGGCGAAGGCGCGGTTGGCCGCGGGCACGCCCGCGTAGACCCCCGTCTGCAACAGCACCTCCTTGATCTCCTCGGCGGTCAGCCCGTTGCGCAGCGCCGCGCGCACGTGCATGGCCAGTTCGTGCTCGTGGCCGAGCGCGGTGAGCAGGGCGAGGGTGACGCAGCTGCGGGTGCGCCGGTCCAGGCCGGGCCGGTTCCAGATCTCCCCCCAGGCGTACCGGGTGATGAAGTCCTGGAAGTCGGCGGTGAACGGGGTGCCGCGCTCGGCGGCGCGATCGACGTGATCGTCCCCGAGCACGGCGCGGCGGGTGGCGTCACCGGCGGCCCATCGGTCCCTTTGGTCCACAGGTCAGCTCCCTGTCAGGTGATCGAGCAGCAACCCGGACACGAGGTCCGGCTGTTCCACGCTGGCCAGGTGCGCCCCGGGCACCATGACCAGCCGCGCGCCGGACACTCCCGCGGCGATCGCCCGCCCGTGCGGGTCGGCCGGCGTCGCGGGGTCGTCCTCGCCCGCGATGACGATCGTGGGCGCGGAGATCCCGGCCAGATCATCGGTGAGGTCCATGTCGCGGATCGCGAGACAGCACGCGGCGTACCCCGCGTCGGAGGTCTCCGCCACCATCGTCCGGTAGGAGCCGGCCACGTCGGGCCGCCGCTCGCGGAAGCCGGGGGTGAACCAGCGTGTCACCGCCGCGTCCGCGAGCGACGCGGTGCCGTCGCGGAGTACGGCGTCCGCCCGGTCCGTCCACATCTGCGCCGGGCCCAGCCGCGCCGACGTGCACAGCAGCGCGAGCCTGTCGATCCGATCCGCCGCGTGGGAGGCCAGCCACATGCCCACCATCCCGCCCAGCGAAAGGCCCGCGAAGTGCGCCCGCTCCACCCCGAGGCGGTCGAGCAGGTCGAGGACGTCCCCGCCGAGGTCCGCCAGCGTGTACGGCCCGGCGGGCACGGCGGACCGGCCGTGTCCCCGGTGGTCGTACCTGATCACCCGGAAGCGGTCGGCGAGATCGGCCTGCGGATCCCACATGGACGAGGTGGTGCCGAGCGAGGAGGCGAGCACCAGCGCGGGCGCGCCGGGGTCGCCGAGGATCTCGTGGTGCGGGATCAAGCTGTCTCCTGTCGGTGTGCGGGCTCAACGATGACGGCGGGTGTGATGGCGTGAATCTATGGCTGTCGCGGTGCGGGTCGGTCCGGTCGCCGGCGGTGTGCCGCCACGGCGCGCTCGACGAAGGTGCCGGCGGAGCCGAGGTAGCCCGCCGGGTCGAGGGCGTCCTCGATCTGCTGCGCGGTGAGCGGGGAGGAGGCCAGCGTCTCGCGGAGCGGCCTGCCCTCGTCCAGGGCGCGGGCGCACGCCTCGTCGACGATCCTGCGGTTCTCCGGGCCGCCGCCCAGCATCGCCACGACGTGCTCGGCCATCAGGAGGCCGCCGGTGGCCGAGAGGTTCTCCCGCATCCGCCCGGCGTTCACCGACAGCCCGTCGAGGACCTCGTACATCCAGGACGCCGCGCTGCCGGTCAGCCGGAGCAGGTCGCCGACGGTCTCCCATTCGGCCTGCCAGGGCCCCGCCGCCCGCTCGTGCTCGTGCGCCATCCCGGTCAGCACCGACGCGACCAGGCCGGGCACCCGCTGCGTGCAGGCGAGTGTGGACATCGCGCCGACGGGGTTGCGCTTGTGCGGCATCGCGCTCGAACCGCCCCTGCCGGGCGCCGACGGCTCGGCCACCTCGGCGACCTCCGTCTGGGCGAGCAGTTTCACATCGGTGGCGATCTTGGCGAGGGTGCCGGACACCAGGCCGAGGGCGCAGGCCAGTTCGGCGACCGGGGTCCGGTCGGAGTGCCAGGGCATGATGGGTTCGGCCAGGTCGAGTTCGGCCGCGAACAGGGGGATCACCTCGTGGCCCCGGCCGCCGAGCACCGACACCGTGCCCGCCGCGCCGCCGTACTGCACGGGGAGGCGCAGGCCGGCGAGCCGGGCGCGGCCGTGGTCGAGCGCGGTGAGCCAGCCCGCGGCCTTGAGCCCGAAGGTGATGGGCACGGCGTGCTGCAACACGGTACGGCCCGCCATGACGGTGGCCGCGTGCCGTGTGGCGAGTTCGGCGCAGGCGTTGGCGGCGTTGTCGAGGTCGGCGCGGAGGGGGAGGAGGGCTCGTTTGGCGATGAGCATGGTGGCGGTGTCGTTGATGTCCTGGCTGGTGGCTCCCAGGTGCGCATATTTCCGCATCGGGGGTGGGAGGAGCTCGCGGAGCGCCGCCACCAGCGGGATCACCGGATTCCCGGCCGGCCCGGCCCGCTCCGCCAACGCGTCCAGGTCGTACCGCTCGGGCAGGCACACCGACGCGATCACCTCCGCCACGTCCCCGGGCATCAGCCCCGCGGCCGCCTGGGCCGCCGCCAGCCCCGCCTCCACGTCCAGCATCGCCGCCACCCAGCCCGCGCCGGAGACCTCGGCCGCGACCCCGCCCCGCCCGAACGTCCCCGCGAAGATCCCGCTCATGACCGCATCACCGCCGTGGCCGTCGGAGCCGGTGTTCGTATGCGGAGGGAGGGGGTCTCGTGCGGGGGCGTCGTGCCTCGGGTGATGGTGTTGGGGGCCGGTGTTCGTATGGGGAGGGTGGGGGTCTTGTGCGGGGCTGTCGTGCCTCGGGTGACCGTGAGAGTGGGGGTCGGTGTCCGTTCCGGGTGATGTGAGCGCGTCGAGTCGAGCGCGGCCGTGGCGGCCGGCGTCGAGGTGTGCCGGGGCATGTCAGCAGCCTTCCAGGACGACCGCGAGGCCCTGGCCGACACCGATGCAGATGGCGGCCAGGCCGTACCCGCCGCCGCGCCGGTGCAGCTCCCAGGCGAGCGAACCGAGGATGCGCGCGCCCGAGCAGCCGAGGGGATGGCCGATCGCGATGGCCCCGCCGTTCGCGTTGACGATCGACGGGTCCAACTCGGGCCAGTCCGCCAGGCAGGCCAGCGACTGCGCCGCGAACGCCTCGTTGAGCTCCACCACGCTCAGGTCCGACCACGACAGCCCGGCCCGTTTGAGCGCCGTGCGCGCGGCCTCGACCGGCCCGATGCCGAACAGCTGCGGCTCGACCCCGGCCGCCGCCCGGGAGACGATCCTGGCCAGCGGGGTACGGCCGGACAGCGCCGCGCCGGCCTCGTCGCCGAGCAGCAGGGCGGCGGCGCCGTCGTTCAGCGGGGACGCGTTGCCCGCGGTGACGGTGCCGCCGGTGCGGAAGACGGGCGCCAGCCGGGCCAGCGCCTCGATCGTGGAGTCGGCCCGCACTCCCTCGTCGTGCTCCAGCCCGGCGATGGGCACGACCTCGTCGGCGTAGACGCCGCGCCGCCAGGCGTCCGCCGCGCGCCGGTGGCTGCCGAGCGCGAAGGCGTCCTGGGCCTCGCGGGTGATGCCGTACCGCTCGGCGAGGATCTCCGCGCCCTCGCCGAGCGCGACCGTCCACTGCTCGGGCATCGCGGGGTTGACCATCCGCCAGCCGAGCGCGGTGTCGTGCATGGTCTGCGGCCCCCGCGTGTACGCCCGCGTGGGCTTGGGCACGACCCAGGGCGCGCGGCTCATCGACTCCGCGCCCCCGGCCACGGCGAGCGTGGCGTCCCCGACGGCGATCGCCCGGGACGCCGCGACGGCGGCCTCCAGCCCGGAGCCGCACAGCCGGTTGACGGTGGTCCCCGGCACGGTGACGGGCAGCCCGGCGAGCAGCACGGCCATCCTGGCGACGTTCCTGTTGTCCTCGCCGGCGGCGTTGGCGGCGCCGAAGAACACGTCGTCGATCGCGGCAGGGTCCAGCTCAGGGGCCCGCTCGGTGACTGCCCGCACGACGTGGGCGGCCAGATCGTCGGGCCGGACGCCCGCGAGCGCCCCCGAATGCCGGCCGATGGGGGTGCGCACTGCGTCCAGCACGAAGACGTCTGCGGTCACGGTCTCCTCCAATGGATCCGGGCCTTCATGGTGGGCCGCGTTACCGGACGGGTTCCCGGGCGGCCCGTTGACACGCCAGGAACGTCCGGCGTAGCTTCCGCGATACAAGAGCGTTCGTCCAGAGAATAGCTGTACGCATAGCGAACACTTCCTCGCCCCCTGTTGCCGGCGCCGCGCTCGTGATTTCCCTCCATAGAAAGCGATACTTGATGACCTTCCTGGATCCGACGGTGTGGGCAGGCAGGATCTACGGCCATGGCGGCTGGACCGTCTCCCTGGCCGGTGACGCCGCGATCATCGAGCCGGCGACCGGCGCGGAGATCGGACGGGCCGGGATCGCCGGTCCGCGCGACGTCCAGGTGGCCGCCAAACGGGCCTGGCACGCGCAACGGGCATGGGCGGCGACCTCGTTCGAGGAACGCGCCGCCGTACTGCGCAGGGCCGGGGCGCTGTTCGAGGAGCACGCGGCCGAGATCCAGGGCTGGCTCGTCAGGGAGTCGGGGTCGATCCCCGGCAAGGCGGCCTTCGAGACGCATGTCGCCGCGCAGGAGTGCTACGAGGCCGCCGCGCTCGCCTCCCAGCCGCAGGGGGAGATCCTGCCGACCGCCAAGAAGCGGATGAGCCTGGCCAGGCGCAGGCCGGTCGGGGTGGTCGGGGTGATCGCGCCCTTCAACGCGCCGCTGATCCTCGGCATCCGGTCGGTCGCCCCGGCGCTCGCGCTGGGCAACGCGGTCGTCTTCAAACCGGACCCCCGTACGGCCGTCTGCGGCGGTGTGTCCATCGCCCGCGTCTTCGAGGAGGCGGGCCTGCCCGAAGGGCTGTTGCACCTGCTGCCCGGCGACGCCGTCGCCGGTGCGGCCGTCGTGGCCGCCTCGCAGGTGCGGGTCGTCTCCTTCACCGGCTCCACGGCCGCGGGCCGTAAGGTCGGCGAACTCGCGGCCCGCCACCTCAAGCGCGTCCACCTGGAACTGGGCGGCAACTCGGCGCTGATCGTGCTGGACGACGCGGACCTGGACCTGGCGGTCTCCGCCGGCGCGTGGGGCTCGTTCTTCCACCAGGGCCAGATCTGCATGACGGCGGGACGACACCTGGTCCATGCCTCGATCGCGGCGGAGTACGTCGAGCGGCTCGCCGCGAAGGCCGACGCCATGCCGGTCGGGAACCCGGCGACCGAACAGGTCGCGCTCGGCCCGCTGATCGACGCGCGTCAGCGGGACAAGGTCCACGGCCTGGTCACCGCGAGCGTGGCGGCGGGCGCGACGCTGGCCGCGGGCGGCGCCTACGAGGAGTTGTTCTACCGGCCCACCGTGCTCAGCGGCTCGATGGCCGACGTCCCCGCCTACGCCGAGGAGGTCTTCGGCCCGGTCGCCCCCGTCCTGTCGTTCGACTCGCCGGACCAGGCGGTCGACATGGCCTGCGACAGCGAGTACGGCCTGTCACTCGGCATCCTCACCCGCGACGTGATGCGCGGCCTGGACCTGGCCGACCGGATCCCCACCGGGATCGTGCACATCAACGACCAGACCGTGGACGACGAGGCCGTCGCGCCGTTCGGCGGGGTCCGCGCCTCGGGCACCGGCTCACGGTTCGGCGGCACGAGCGCCAACCTGGCGGCGTTCACCGAGACCCAGTGGGTGACCATGCAGGGAGACATCGCGCCGTACCCCTTCTGACCCGCATACCGTCCGCCCCGGGTGACCGATGCGCTCGGGTGGCGAGGTGCTTCCGCTGGACGAACCGATGCCCCTTGGGAGACACCGGTTCACAGGGGGACGCAGGCGAGCCCGGCGAGCACGTCCTCGCCGGTGACCGGCGGAGCCTGCGCCGCCGCCGCGCGACGCAAGCCGGCGTCACCGGCCACCATCCGCTACGTACTCCGCCGGCGAGCACGCCTCCGCCGGCGGAGCCCGCGCCGCCGCGCGGGCGGCCTCCTCCAGCGCGGGGCCGGTCTCCTGCAGCGGCGTGAGCACGGCCGGTCCGCTTTTCCGGAACCCGGCCCGCCTTGCGGTCCGCCGCTCGGAGGCGATGGGGTCAAGGGGAGGTGTTCTGGGCCTCTGATACAAGTGTTCGGTGGACATCGATCGGCTGGCGCCGGTGAGGGGACGGTCCGCATCCGTCCTGCTGATCATCGGATTCGTGCTCGTCTCGCTCAACCTGCGCCCGGCGCTGGCGGGCGTCTCGCCGCTGCTCGACCAGATCATGGCCGATCTCGGGCTGACCCCGGCGGCGGGCGGTGCGATCACCACCGTGATGGTCGTCTGCCTGGGCCTGCTGGCGCCGCTCGCGCCGCTGCTGGCCAACCGGATCGGCCTGGACCGCACGGTGCTGGCCGGTCTGCTCATCCTGGCCGCCGGAGTGGTCCTGCGCAGCCTTGACGGCCTGGCCGGGCTCTACCTCGGCGCGGCGGTCGCGGGCACGGCCATCGCCATCCTGAACGTGGTCATGCCCGGCGTGGTCAAGCAGCACTTCCCCGACCGGATCGGCCTGTTCACCGGCATCTACGTCTCCGGCCTGGTCGTCGGCGCGGCGACCGCCTCCGGGCTGATGATCCCGCTGGAGCGGGCCACCGGGTTCGGCTGGCGCGAGGTCGCCGCGTCCGTCGCGCTCCCGGCCGTCGTCGCGGCGGTGCTCTGGCTGCCGCAGGCCCTGCGCCGCCCGCATGGGTCGTACGCCAACGGGCCGAGGCCGTACCGTGCACTGCTGCGCAGACGCGTGACCTGGTACGTCATGATCTTCATGGGCCTGCAGTCGCTCACCTTCTACGTGATGCTCGCCTGGTTGCCGACGATCTTCCTGGAGGCCGGGCTGCCCGCCGACCAGGCCGGCTATCTGCTCGGCCTGACCAACCTCGCCCAGGTGATCGCCACCCTCGGCGTTCCCGTGCACGCCGGGCGGGCCAGGTCCCAGGTGCCGCACGTGACCCTCGCGGCGCTGTTCACCATCGTGGGCTACCTCGGGGTGTGGCTGGCGCCGACGACCGTGCCGTGGCTGTGGATGATCGTGCTGGGCGTCGGGCAGGGCGCGTCGATCGCGCTCGCGCTGCTGATCATCGCGCTGCGGGCGCCCGATCCGGCCTCGGTGACCGCGCTGTCCGCCGTCGCGCAGACCTTCGGTTACGCGTTCGCGGCGCTCGGCCCGCTGCTCATCGGCCTGCTCCGGCAGACGTCGGGCGGCTGGGGCGTGCCGCTCGCCGTCGGGCTGGGCATCTGCGGGCTCCAGACGGGATTCGGGTTCCTCGCGGGCCGTCCGCCATCGGGTCGGTCGGCGCGGGCGGCACCCGCGAGAGAGCGCGCCTGAACGAAGGCCTGAGCGGGCGACGAGCCGCCGGATCGGCGCGCTCGTCGGCGGTGGTCGCGGGAAGCACGATACCGGTGGACGAGGAGATGATCCTGTGATGTATCTTAGGTAAGCCTTACCTTGATGCATCGAGGTGTCAGATGACTGTTTCTCTTGCGGAGCCCGCCGTCGGCGTGCTCTCGGAGCTGAGCGAGCTGCTCGTACGGCTGGCGGCCCGGCGTGGCGGCGTGCTTGGTGTGCTGCCCGAGCTGCGCACCCCGGAGGTCACCGGCTGGACCCCGGCGACCGACCTGGTGCGCGAGCCGTACGAGCTGCTCGACGGGCTCGTCGAGGACACCGCCACCGCGCGGAGCGCGTCCCGGCACGTCGGCGCGGCGCTGTTCTGGAAGGGCTACGGCTACTGGCACACCGTGCCCATGGCGCTCGGGTGGGCGTTGAACCGGCGGGTGCCGGTCATGCGCTTCGAGGACACGGTCTTCAAGGTCTCCGACACGGGCGTGACCATCGCGGCCACCTCGATCCAGACCGCGGTGCTGCCCGACGACCCGTGGGCGGGGACGCCGGGCACCATCGTGGCCGAGAATCTCGGGGGGGTGATCAAGGAGGCGCTGCTCGACGGGCAGCGCCCGCTGATCAGGGCGCTCGGGCGGCTGACCAAGGTCGGGGAGCGCAACCTGTGGGGGTCCACCGCCGAGGCGCTCACCCACCCGCTGACCGCCTTCGCCGACATCCTGCCGCCCACCGACGTGCCGGGGCTGCACGTCTCCGTCGGCTGGCCGGTCGACGGACTGATCGACTTCTCCGGTGAGAAGTACCGCCGCCGCACCTGCTGCCTGTGGATCACGCTGCCCGACACGGACCCGTGCGCAACCTGTTGTGTGTCGGGGCGTGGCCGCAAAAGCACCTGATCTTCACCTGCGGGCCGTACGGTCCCGCCATGACCTTCACGCGCAGCCTCATGGCAGGTGCCCTGGCCGTCCTGGTGGGCGGTACGGTCGCCGGTGTGCTCCTCCGACCTGAAACCGCCGCCGCCGACCGGCGCGGAAACGACCCGATCGTCATCGGCCACCGGGGCGCCAGCGCGCTGCGTCCCGAACACACGGTGCTCTCCTACGAGGCCGCCATCGCGCTCGGCGCCGACTACATCGAGCCCGACCTGGTCTCCACCAAGGACCGCGTCCTGGTCGCCAGGCACGAGAACGAGATCTCGGGCACCACCGACGTCGCCGCGCACCCGGAGTTCGCCGACCGCAGGGCCACCAAGACCATCGACGGCCTGAAGGTGACCGGCTGGTTCACCGAGGACTTCACGTACGGCGAACTGCGCACCCTCCGGGCCAAGGAGCGCATCCCCGACCTGCGCCCCGGCAACACCGCCTTCGACGGGCTGGCCCTCATCCCGACCTTCGAGGAGGTCCTGCGGCTGGCCGAACGGCACGGCGTGGGCGTCTACCCGGAGACCAAGCACCCCACCTACTTCGACTCCATCGGCCTGTCCCTTGAGGAGCCGCTGCTCGACACGGTGGCCAGAACCGGCTACGACGGCAAGATCTTCATCCAGTCCTTCGAGACGGCCAACCTGCGGGAGCTGGCTGAGAAGACCCGGCTGCCGCTGATCCAGCTCATCTCCGCCACCGGCGCGCCGTACGACCGGGTGGCCGCGGGCGATCCCCTGACCTATGACGGGATGGTGACCGCGGACGGGCTCCGCGAGGTGTCCCGCTACGCGGACGGCGTCGGCGTCGACACCCGCCGGATCGTCCCGGCCGGCCCCGACGGACGCCTCCTCGCGCCCACGAACCTGATCCGCGACGCCCACCGGTCCCGTCTGGCCGTCCACACCTGGACCATCCGCGACGAGAACTCCCAGCTGCCCGCCGACTACCGTCTCGGCGACCCGGCCGCCGCCGCCTATCCGCGGGCCACCGGCGACGTCACGACGTGGATCACCCGCCTGGCATCGCTCGGCGTGGACGGCCTCTTCGCCGACAACCCCGGCACGGCCCGCGCCGCCCTGTCCCGCCCCGGCGACCGCGGCCAGGACGACTGAAGGGCTGACCTAGGGCTCGATTGCCGGCCGAGATCAGGCTTGGATGAGCCCGACACTCCCGGCCGCCGTGAACCCTTCGGGACCACCACCACCGAGGCCGGCGACGTTGGTGTTACCGATCGCGGGTGTGAACTGGTACCCAGAAACACCGCTCGGCGTGGTGATCGATATTTGGGTGCCATGGAAGGCGGGTGCCGACACCTGCACCGTGAATTGCGGGATATCGCCCTGGGGATTGTTCAGATCCGTCACCTGGAAGTTGAAGGTGGTCGCCTCGTGCTGGTCCATATTCAAGTCCACACCAAAGCTCTGGTAGGGGGGAATCTGCACATCGATCTGGGCTTCTGAGCTGGCCAGCTCAAGCAGGTTCGGCGTCAGGTTGGTGAAGGTGAACGTGCTGTCCTTCGAGAGCCCATCGTTGTCGTCGGACCTGGCGAATGCCCAGCCGGCGGCGGACAGGAAGAAGTTCGCCTGCCTGACGCCGTTACCCCAGATGTCCTTCTGCATCGTCCATTCGGCCGGGTACTCCCCGGCGTTGTCGTTGGTCGCGATCCAGTAGTTCGTCCCGCCCGACTGCCATTTCGCGGAGTCGGGGCAGTCATCAGGGAAGAAATCGGTATCCTGCGTCGTGTAGATCTGATACTTCACGGGCAGAAGCATCTGCATCACGGAGATCATGTAACCCGTGCGCGCGGCATTGACGAGCTGCGCTGTCGTGTTCGGGTTCCAGTACAGCGAGTCGCACCCGTTCTGCTGCGGACGCGTCAACTGGTACACGCTCTGCAGTTTCCCCCAGTCCTGCAGAATCGTGATCTCCATGTTCCCCATGGAGATCAGCAGCGCGTCGAAGTTGTCACTGAGCTGCTCCCAAAGCTCGGAGACCGCCACCTGGAACGGGTCGGGCGAGATGCTGCCGGCGCCGGATCCCGCCGCCAGAGCGATGCTGATACCCGCCTCCATCAGATTCCCCAGGACCGGGCCCACGCCCGGCGCGGCGCACAACCCGGTATAGGCGAGGCCTTCGAACAAGGAGAGCATGAATCCTGAGACGTTCGGCGCGTTCTCACCCTGGGTGAGTCCCGCGTCGGCGATGGCCTCGTTGAGCAGGGCGCCGTTGTCCACGAACAGGGCGAGGTGAAAGGCCCGGTAGTTCTCGAACAGGTTGCGCGTGGTGTTGGCGTACCTGATCTCGAGAAGCAATTGGTCGCGTACCGCGTCCCAATCCGCCTGCTTGACGCCGTTCGGTGCCTCGGTCCAGGACGCGATCTGGCTGCCATAGTCGGACAGGGTGGTGTCGAGGTTGTAATACTCGGCACGCAGCGACGTGATCTGAAGCATGGTGAGGAGGTCTTTGTACGCGTCGGCCTGTCCGTCCGTGAATTCCTGAAACGGCGTTTGCGGCTGCGCCATGACCTCCTTCAGCGACGAGGACGGAGCGGTGTACCACGTATAACTCGTCGTGGTTCCCTCTTCCGGCACGCCCGCCGCCAGGACGAAGTCTCCGTCGGACAAGGTGATCGGGCCTTGGGTTGCGCCCGAGGGGACGAGGTACTCTCCCGAGAACGCGTTGCGGATCTGGTTCGGCGTGCTGAAATCCCATACCTGCGTCAGCGGCAGAGGATTTTGCTGGGTTTCCACGGTGACGGAGTTGCCGCCTCCAGGGGCGACCGGGCCCATGGTGAGGACGAGATTGTTGCCTTGGTCGCTCAGGATCCGCCCGTCCGGCGTGACCTGCCACAATTCGTTGGTCGCGACGGCATCGCCCAGTGGCCAGACGATGACGTTGGCGCCGGAAGTGGTCTGGTCCCATTGCACGTTGAGCAGGCAGGCGTTTTCCGTGTCGTCCTGCAGACCGCTCTGGAAAAAGGCCCATTTCGGTCTCGTCGCATTGCCCGGGGGCGACGCCGGCGCTTGAAGGATCCAGCGTTGCGGGACTCCGCCCAACTGCGGGTCGAGGACGGCGGCCCGCTGACCGTTGTCGATCACGAGTGTGAGCACCAGGTCGTCCATCGATGTGCTTTTGATGAAACCATCGGGGGTCGCAGCCCAGAGCTGGAGCGGATAACCGGAATCACCGAGCTCGGCGACGACGAGTTGATTTGTTGGCGAATCCCAGGTGAGCGCACACTTCCCCAGCTGACTGAGAATGTGACCATCGCTGTCCATGGTCCAGAGCTGACCCTGCGCGTCGGTGAACTCCGCAGGCTCCACGATGACGGGGCTGCCGTTGTCCACGTTATCGCCTTGGACGCCGAGCACGTACGGCTTGCCCGGAGCACTCGGCGGTGCGCTGCTGGTGATGTAGAAGACCTGGTTCTGTGGAGGCATCGTCATGCCCGAGTGCCTACCGCGCGGCCGGTCTGCTTTAACACCGCGCACGGGCAAGTGATCCCCCCGGCGCCGCCGCCATCCGCCGCCCCCGGTGGCCCGACCGAAGGCAACCGGTACCTGGTGCTCGGCCTCGGCACGGGAGAGGCAGCCGTTCCCTGCTCGGGGACCGCGAGCAGGGAACGGGTGGGCGGTCAGGCGTTCTGGGGCGTGTCCATCGGCCGGAGTTCGTCGGCGTAGCTGACCGAGACGCGGCGCATGACGCCGCTGTCGGAGATGGAGTACTGACCCAGTCGCCACAGCGGCGGTGAGTAGGCGTGGATGGACACGCTCCCGTGTGCGGCCCCGGTGAGACGGTGGATGTGGTCGGGTCCGAAGGAGAAGGAGTCCCCGGCCGTGACCACCGTCTCAAGGTGCTCCCCGCCGATCCGCGGATTGCACTCCTGGAGCGCGCCGGCCACCACGTGCACGGCTCCGGAGGAGATGTCGTGGTCGTGCCATCCGGTGTCGTCCTCGGGCCGCCAGCACAGCAGCCAGATGTCCACGTAGGAGTCCCGGTACAGCGAGGCGTAGTGCCGCCCGCCCTCCTCGGGGAACTCCACGTGCTCGGCCCAGCGGGTGGGGTCGGCGGCGAGCTCGTCGACGAGTGCGCGCAGCTCGCGCCGGTCGAGGTTGCGCTCGGGTATGCCGGACCAGTGCTCCTCGGGGAGCCGCGTCTCGAGAGCACACGACTGACCGCCTCGTTCGTGCTGCATGGGTGCGACTCCTTTCAGATCGTGGCCGCCGTCGTGCTGACGTGCGGGCCGAGCAGGCGTAGCGGATTGGTGGTGTGGATGGCGTGGTCCGCGGCGTCGCCGAGACCGGTCGGGGGAGCCGTGGCGTACGGCAGGTCGGAGCCGTTGACCACGACGTCGACGCCCAGCTCGCGGACGATGGCGTCGATGGCGCGCGGGCCGTAGGAGGAGGTCTCCACGTAGGTCTGCCGGTCGACCTGGCCGCGTCCCTCGCCGCCCCGGTTGATCAGCCGCTCCGAGTGCAGCGGGGCGAGCCCGGCGAGCAGGGCGAAGCAGACGCGCAGGTGGGGGTGGCGCGGCCTGCCGTACGTCTGGAAGGCGTACCAGGCCGCGTGCATCTGCTGCACGTACGGCACCAGGGCGGGCCACCATGAGGGGTCGCCGCGCCGGTGCGCCGCCGGGCCCGGGTGGACGAACAGCGGCAGGTCGCGGTCGGTGAGGACGTCGAGGAGCGGCGCGACGGCGGCGAGCCCCGCGGGATCCTGGACGGCGGTCGCGGGCAGTTGCAACCCGGCCGGCCCCCGGTCGAGGTCTCTCGCCAGGCGCGCGGGGTCGGGCTCGGTGACGGAGGTGGCCGCCCAGACGCGGAACAGGCCGGGGAGGGCGAGCGCGTCGTCGTGGTAGGCGTCGATGATCGGCCACGCCTCGGCGGCGGGGAGGTGTTCGACGCCGAGCGGGCTGGAGAGTGACACCAGGGCGAGGTCGAGGCCGGGCGTGACGCGGCGGGCGGGGTCGTGGTCGCGGGGATCGACCTCGTAGGGCGGTTCGCCGTCGAGGTGGAGCGTCCAGCCGTCGAGACGCGGCGCCGCCGTACGTCTGCGGAGGGCGTCGACGAACGCGGGTGTCCACAGATGCTGGTGCACATCGACGCTCATTCTTCCCCCCTCGCTCTTGTCATACCGGTATTCCCTACCGATAATAGCGGCAATGCCCTCACTCTTGGGAAGACGTTCAAGTGAAACGGTTCACTGATACGTTTCAGTGAACCGCTTCACCTGCCCTCCTGTCAAACGCCGACCCCCGCGTGGCGCGCCGTGGATCCCGGGCGTGTCACGCGGGCGGGCGGGGGGCGTCATAAGCTTGCGAGGTGACGCAGCCGCGTAAACGAGCGACGATCCGTGAGGTGGCCAAGGCCACCGGCCTGTCACCGGCCGCGGTGTCGTACGCGTTGCGCGGTCTGCAGGTGTCAGAGGAGACCATCGAGCGCGTACGGCAGGCCGCCGCCGAGCTGGGTTACGAGGCCGATCCGATCGCCCGCGCGCTGGCCAGCGGCAGGACCGGCATGATGGGCCTGCTCTGCGGCTCCCTCGAAGACCTCTGGCAGCAGGCGCTGGCCGTCGGCATCGGCAGGGCGCTGAAGGACAACGACCGCTACGCCCTGATCCTCGACGCCGCCGGCGACCCGGCCAGGGAGCGCAAGCTCGCCCAGCAACTACGCGACCAGCGCGTCGACGGCCTGATCGTGCAGCCGGTCGATCCCGCCGCCGAGTTCTGGGTGGAGCTCTGCGCGACCCTGCCCGTCGTCGCGATCGGCGACGCCCTCGCCGGCGCCCGTACGGCGGGCGAGGTCGTCTTCGACAACCGGCGCGGCACCACCATGGCCCTCGAACACCTCAGGGACAACGGCCACCGCCGCATCGCCGTGCTCACCCCCACCATGTCCAGCACTCCCGACCGGCCCGCCGACGTCCACGTGACCGCCGAGGCCGAACGCCTCGGCCTCGACCTGGAGCTGGTCACGGCGCCGCAGTCGCTGTCCGGCGCGACCGACGTCGCCCACGGGCTGCTCGGCGACGGCAACCCGCCCAGCGCGGTCTTCTGCTTCGCCGACTCCATCGCCTACGGCGTCTACGCGGCGGCGGACGAGCGCGGGCTGCGCATCCCCGAGGACATCTCGGTGATGGGCTACGACGCGCACCCCATGTCCGGCCTCCTCAAACCCGGCCTCACCACGGTCGACTGGGACATCGACGGCATCGTCCGCGCCGCCGTCCGTCTCACCGTCGCCGCCGTCGACGGCGGCACCCGCCGCCGCCGCATCGTCCAGGCCCCCGAACTCCGCGAACGAGGCTCGGTCGGCCGGCATCGCCCCACCTGACCTGGCCCCCGTACGGCAAGCCCCGCCCCTCCTGACCTGGATCCCGTACGGCAAGCCCCGCCCGCGCCACCCGCCGCAGGCGGCGAGGGTCCGTGGGTTCATGGCACTCCAGCGGCTGTGGCCGAGCACCGTGACAACTCGCACGCCGGCCATGCCCTTCGGTGCGCCGGATCTCGGTGCGCTGGATCTCGGTGCGCTGGATCTCGGTGCGCTGGATTTCAGTTCGCTGGATTTCAGTGCGCTGGACGATGCCGGTTCGTCACACGGACGGCTCAGTCGGCCAGGGTGGTCAGCAGCGCTCTGGCCTCGTCGAGATCCTCGTCGAGAGGGCGGTCCGTCACGCGTGGGTCCAGGGGGAGGCCCATGTCGATGCCCCGCATCCGGCCTGCCCGGACGGCCGCCACCAGCTCGCACGCCAGCGCGATCTCCAGTGGTTCCACCACGTCGAGCGCCCGCCTGGCGGCCTGTGTGGCGAAGCCGGCGTGGTCCTCGACGCCCCGGGACAGCGCGGCGGAGCCGGTGGTCACCGGCGCCGCGAGGAGGTGCAGTTCGGCGAACGCGTCCCTGGCGATGTACTCCAGGATCAGCGCGCCCGACCGGCCGGGCCGGTCGGCCAGGAACGGCTCCAGGCCGGTGTAGGCGGGCTCCATCAGGGTGGCCAGCCGCGCGACGCCGAGCCCCGCCGTCTGCGCCACCGCCGCGCGCAGGGCGTCCAGCGCGAGCGCGACGGGCGCCGAGTGGAAGTTCCCGTTGTGCCACGCCCGGCCCTCGGCGATCAGGGGATTCTCCATCATCGCGTTGACGTCGATCTCCACGGTCCGCACGGCGTGCCCGAGCGCGTCCATCGCCGCCCCGTGCACCTGCGGGAAGGCCCGGTACCCGTAGGGATCCTGCAAGCGTTCCCGCTCGGCCGCCTGCGGGAGCGTAGCCAGTCGCCTCAGCAGCCGGGCCGCGACGGTGGCCTGGCCGGGATGCGGCCGTCCCGCGTGCACGACGGGCGCCAGCGGCTCGGTCGAGGCGTTCACGGCGGTGAACGACCTGGCCACCACGGCGACCGCCGCGTCGAGCAGCCGCGCCAGCCGATGACACGCGAGCGCCGCGTCGGCCAGCGTGGCCGCCCCCGAACTGATGAACGGCAACGCCCCGCGAGACCCCACGGAGAACCTCGGCCCCGCGGTGCCCTCCTCGCCGTTCTCGACGGCGAGGGACGTGCTTCCGGAGGCGTCCGGCGGGCTGCGGCGCCAGGGAAGCTCGCCCATGAGGCAGAGGGCGAGGGTGGAGAGAGCGGTCAGGTCGCCGGTGCCGATCGCGCCATAGGTGCGGATGGGCGGGACGAAGCCGTCGTTGAGCGCGTCGGCGAGGGCGTGGGCGACGTCGGGATGGACCCCGGAACCACCGGCCAGGATCTGGTTGAGCCGGACCAGTACGGTCGCCCGCGCGCGGTCCGCCGAGACCAGCGGCCCCGCGCCGCCGGCATGACTCCGGAGCAGGTCGAGGCCGGCTCCCTCGACCACCTGGTCCTTGTTGGCGCCGACCCCGGTGGTCTGGCCGTAGACGGGACCGGTGAGGGAGGCCGCGGCACGCCAGGCGGCCCGGGCGCGGTCGGTGGTGCCGACCTCGACCCGGGCTCCCGCGGATGCGACCTGGAAGACCTGCGCGCAGGTCAGCCGAGTGCCATCGAGAACGATGTACATAGGACTAGTCGGGGATGATCAAATCGAGGACCCAGCTCACGATGCCGACGATCAGCGCGCCCCACAGCGCGGACCAGAAGTCGTCGACGTGGAAGGGCACGCTGAGCTGCTCGGCGATCCAGCTCGTGAGCAACATCAGCCCGGCGTTGACGATCAGGGCGAACAGGCCGAGCGTCAGCACGTAGAACGCGCACCCGACGACCTTGATGATCGGCTTCAGGACGGCGTTGATGACTCCGAAGATCAGTGCCACACCGAGAAGGGCGACCACGTCTTCGGTGGTCGTCTTCCCCGTGACATCGATCCCGGCCACCACTTGGGTCGCCACCCACAGGGCCGCGGCCACAATGAGGATCTTGATAATGATTTTCACGCTTGGGCATTCTCCCATGTGCGATCGGTGGAAAGGTAGATCTCCTCCAGAGTGACACTATGTAGTGGCCAAGCAAAGCGTGGTTAGCCACCCCCCTCTCGGGTACCCGTGCATGATCGTGAATCTGGTGGGAAAGGCCCAAAAGGGGGTGGCCATTCGATGGAAACGAACAGCCTGGAGTCACTGTCGGCCAAGGAACTGCACGACCGCGCCGTGCGCTACGCCGTACGACACGGTGACCTGGGGTTCCTGTGGGACCTTCTGAAGGTCATACCGGCCGCCGAGACGGCCAGCGGACACGAGGAGGAGACGGCCAACGACCTGAGCAGGGTGTCCGCGCTGCTCAGCGATGCGATGGCCTCGGGTGAAGGACGTCTTGGCGAGGCGTTGCGCCCGATCTACATCGACTATCTCGCCAAACATCCGGACGCTTGATCAGCCGGCCAGCCGCGTGCTCGTCACCGAAGCGTGGGCGGCCAGGCCGGGCGTGCTGACAGCGCGGCGCTCACGGTCGACGATCAGCACGTCGTACGGCCCGGCGCCACCGAGCCGTGCGGCGAACCGCCTGGCCACCGCGGGCGTCATCGCGTGAATGGCGCTCGCGTGGGCCGCGGCCACTCCGAGGTCCGGCCCGGCCACCGTCACCGAGCCGAGTTCCCCCGTGGTCGCGACGGCCAGGTCATGCGCGAACAGCACCTTGAACACCAGCCCGCTCCGCGGATCGCGGACGCCGATCCGCCAGCGCTCGCCGGGACTGGCGGACCCCCGGACACGGACGTTGCCGCCCGCGCTGACCCGATGGTCGACCGCTCCCGCCGTGCTCAGCGCACGCGACAGCCGTTCCACCGCCCACCCCATGACATAGCCGGACAGGTCTGGTTCACCGGTCAGGTGCGCCGACAAGCTCAGCCCGGCGTGACGGTCCAGCACCTCCGACACCTCGGGGGCGCACTCGGCAGCCGTGATCTCGCCTCGCGCCAGGCGGCTGAGCGACCCGTCCGCGCCGCCGGGGCCGAAGGTCCGTTCGACCCAGCCGAGCCAGGAGAAGGCGTCATCGAGCAGCGGCGCCAACTCGCGGGCCGGCAACGCCGTACGGACGTGCACATCGACGGGAACGCCCATCACCTGCTGCACACGGGCGGTGCCGGGAAACGCCATCGGTTCCACTCCTTCGATGCTCGACGATCCGTCAGCCAGCATGGCAGCTCTCGCGTAATGTCCCCCTAAGCGTTTTGCCGGAGCGAGGGGTGACATGGCCGAAACCGATACCGGCGCGCGCCTGCTGGTCGTCGACGACGAGCCCGAACTCCGCAACGCCCTGTCGCGGGCGCTGCGCACGGAGGGCTACCGGGTGGCCGTGGCGGCCGACGGGCACGCGGGGCTGGGCGCGATGGCCGCCGACCGGCCCGACCTCGTGCTGCTCGACGTCATGATGCCGAAGATGGGCGGCATCGAGGTCTGCCGCCGGCTGCGGGACAACGGGGACGGCACGCCGGTGCTCATGCTCACCGCCCTCGACGGCGTCAGCGACCGGGTCGCCGGGCTCGACGCGGGAGCCGACGACTACCTGGTCAAGCCGTTCGCGCTGGAGGAGCTGTTCGCCCGGGTGCGGGCGCTGCTCCGCCGTACGCCTCCGGGTGAGGACGCCGCGCCGCTCGTCTTCCGTGACCTGACCCTGCTGCCGCGCGGGCGTCAGGGGATGCGCGGGGGCAGGGCCTTCGACCTGACACGCACCGAATGCTCCCTGCTCGACCTTCTCATCCGCAACGCCGGCCAGGTGCTTCCCCGGGAGGTCATCCTCGACCGGATCTGGGGCTACGCGTCCGCACCCGGATCCAATGCGCTGGAGGTCTACATTCGTTACCTGCGGCGCAAGACCGAGGCCGGCGGGGAACCGAGGATGATCCAGACCGTGCACGGGCTCGGATACGCGCTGCGGGAGCCCTCGTGAGCCGGCTGCCGCTGCGCATGCGCCTCGCGCTGGCCGCCGGGGTCGCCGCCGCGCTCAGCGTGATCGCCGTGATGACCCTCGCTTACTTCGTGGCCTGCCACCGGGTCGAGGCCACGTTCGGGCCGCCCGGCCTCCTCGACCGGGTGGCGAACATGCAGAACGCCCTGGGCTGGCCGTTCGTGACCGTGTCCGTCGGCGGACTGGCCCTGGCCGGCCTGCTGGGCTGGCTGGTCGCCCGTACGGCGTTGCGCCCCGTCGCCGATCTCACCCAGGCGGCCGAGCACGTCGCCGAGACCCGCGACCTGAAACTGCGCATCGACGTGGACCGGGACGACGAACTGGGCAGCCTGGCCCGCAGCTTCAACACCATGCTCGACGCGCTCGAACGCTCCGCCGACGCCCAGCGCCGCCTCGTCGCCGACGCCTCCCACGAGCTGCGCACCCCGCTCACCGCCCTGCGCACCAACGTGGAACTGCTGCTCCGCCCCCATCAGCTCGGCCCCGTCGACCGCGCCGAGCTGGACAAGGCGGTCATCTCCGGCTTCGAGGAGCTCACCGCGCTGGTCTCCGACGTGGTCGAGCTGGCAAGGGACGAGGAGCCCGTCGCGCTGGTGGAGGACGTCCGGTTCGACCAGATCGTCCAGCACGAGGTCGAGCGCGGCGCGGCGTACTGGCCGGCCGTCCGCTTCCGCGTGGATCTGGCCGAGACCCACGTGCGCGGCGTCGCCGACCGCCTCGCCCGCGCGGTCGCCAACCTGCTGGACAACGCGGGCAAGTACAGCCCCGCGGGCGCCGAGGTGGAGGTACGGCTGCGCGACGGCGTGCTGACCGTGCGCGACCACGGCCCCGGCATCGCCGCCGAGGACCTCCCGCACGTCTTCGACCGTTTCTACCGCGCCCAGGGCGCCCGCGCCCGGCCGGGCTCCGGCCTGGGGCTGGCGATCGTACGCCAGGTCGTCGAGACCCACGGCGGCCAGGTGACCGCCGAGGCGGCGGGCGGCGGGGGGACGTTGGTCCGGGTCTGCCTGGCGGGGTTCCGTGAATCGGGGGGTTCGTGAGCAGGGTTTCCGTGAGCAGGGTTTCCGTGAGCAGGGGTTTCGTGCGTAAGGGCGAGGTGCGGGGCGGCGGGGTGGGCGGGCTCGTTTGGCCGGTTCGTGCATGCGGCCCCGTGCACGCCGGCGGTCGGCGCGGCCTGAAACCGGTCTAGGAGACCGAGATCACGTGGTTGCCCTCGCTCGGCAGGGAGACGCTGCCCGGCGGGATGGTGCGCGAGTAGGCGGCTTTTGGTCCAGGTCTGCTTGATCGGGCTCCGTGAGTAGGCTGAACGGCATGGCGAACGTGAGGGTGGAGCGGACCGACGACGGCTTCGTGGCACGCAACGACCGGGGCGTGGAGGTCAAGATGGGCAGTTCCGCGGAGGAGGGCGTCTTCACCCCCGTGGAGTTGCTGCTCGCCGCGATCGGCGGGTGCAACATCGTGACCGTCGAGCCGCTCACCGCCCAGCGCGGCCACCGACTGGTCCGCCTGGCGATGACCGTCGAGGCCGAGAAGGTCGAGCCGACCCTGCTGGGCCCCGTCACGATCACCTACGACGTGGAGCTTCCCGAGGACGACCCGGCCGCCGACGAGGTCTTCCGCTCGGTCGCGCACCGCGTCCACGAACGACACTGCACGGTCACCAGGTCGCTGCGGCAGGGCACCGAGGTGCGGGTGGAGATACCCGAATAGCATCAAGACGGTGGCCGCACACCCCCTGCGGCCCGCCGGGCAGGGGGAGACATGGGGGTGCTCGACTCGCTGGAGCGGCACGGCCGGATCGTCGACGCGACGATCGCCTTCGCGCTGTTCCTGCTCTCCCCGTTCGGAGTCCCGTCCGCCCTCGCCACGCTGCCGCTGGCGCTGCGGCGGATCTGGCCGTGGCCGGTCCTGGTGGTGGTGATCGCCTCCCTGGTGGTCTTCGAGCTGTCGTCCCGGCCTCCGGTCGCGCCGCAGGTCGCCGGTCTCGTCGCGGTGTACACCGTGGTCAGCCGGGCATCTCCGGTGCAGGGGATGATCGCGGGGGCGCTCGCGCTCGCCGTACCCGCCACCGGGCTCCTCCAGCGTGGGCCCGCCGACTGGCTGGTCGTCCAGGTGCTCGGGGTGTTCGGCGCCGCGGTGCTCGGCCGGGTGACGCCGAAGCGGCGCGAGGTGATCGAACACGAGTGGGTGATCAAGGAAGCGGGGGAGCAGCAGGCGTTCAGAGCGGTCGTGCTCGAACGCGGCAGGCTCGCCGGTGAGTTGCACGACACGGTGGGGCACGCGATGAGCATTGTGGTGCTGCGAGCAGGAGTGGCCCGTGAGGTGTTCGACAGCGACCCCGAGCAGGCGAAGGAGGCCCTGGGCGCGATCGAGGAGGCCGCCCGGACCGCGATGACCGACCTGCGCAGACTCCTCGACGTGCTCAGCGCCCCCGACCAGCGCCAGGACTACGGCCCGCCGCCCGGCCTGGCCGACCTCCCCCGGCTGGTCGACGATCTGCGCGCCACCGGCCTCCAGGTCAGCCTGTCCCGGACCGGCTCACCTCCCGTGCAGGACCGGACCGTCGAACTGGCCGCCTACCGCATCTGCGAGGAGGCCCTGGTCAACACCCTCAAACACGCGGGACCGACCGCGGTCGCCCGGATGGAGGTCGAGGCCGGCCCGGACGCCGTGAAGATCGTCGTGACCGACTCCGGGTCGCGCGAACCCTGGACGGCCCCCGCCCTGGGAGGCGGGCGAGGGCTCCTGTTCCTCAGCGAGCGGGCCGCTTTCGTCGGCGGCACCTTCAAGGCCGGGCACCGCGCCCAGGGCGGCTTCGAGGTCCGCGCCGTCCTCCCGTACGGCAAGGCGGGATCCTGATGACAGGGCCCAGACCCGCACGGCCGGTCCTGCCGTACGGCAACGCGACCTTGACGGTGAGGCTCGCACGGCCGGTCCAGCCGTACGGCAAGGCGGGAGCGTGATGGCGCGAGCGTCGACGAGCATTCGCCTCCTGGTCGTCGATGACCAGGAGCTGATCAGAGGTGGCCTGACCGCCCTGCTCCGCGCGCAGGACGACATGGAGGTCGTCGGCGAGGCCGCCGACGGCATGGAGGCGCTCGCCCAGGTCGCCCAGACCCACCCCGACGTGGTGCTGATGGACATCCGGATGCCGGTGATGGACGGCATCGAGGCGACCCGCCGGATGCCTCCCGAGACCCGGGTCCTCATTCTGACCACCTTCAACATCGACGAACACGTCTTCGCCGCCCTGCGTGCCGGTGCCGCCGGGTTCCTGCTGAAGGACAGCCCGCCACGCGAACTCATCGAGGCCGTCCGCGTCGTGGCCGCCGGTGAGGCCCTCCTCGACCCCACCGTGACCCAGCGCCTCATCGACGCCTACGTCTCCCACCCCGGGGGTCACCACATCATCGTCGAAGGGCTCGACGATCTCACCGAGCGCGAGACCGAGGTGCTCAAGCTCGTCGCCCAGGGCCTCTCCAACCGCGAGATCGCCACCCGCCTCTACGTCTCCGACGGCACCGTCAAGACCCACCTCAACCGCCTCCTGCACAAGCTGCACCTGACCTCCCGCGCCCAGGCCGTGGTGGCCGCCTACGAGTCCGGTCTAGTCATACCGGGTCAACCCTGGGTGTAGCCCGAAAATCAACCCGTGGATGACGTGGTCATTGCCCTGCTTTCTGTACCGTTGAAGCAGGTCAAGCGGGTAGTGACCAAGAGCTTTCTGCCGAAGCGGGTGCGAAGGGGGAACGCATCCGCCTGCGGGACCGCCGGATCTCTGGGGGGAGGTTCCGGCCGGACCGTGGTAAACCGGGGCCGGACAGTTGGGGGACTGTCCGGCCCCGAGTCCTTTCCAGGGATGTGCGACACCCGTCAGGTGGCTGCTAGAGTTACTCGCGTTGCAAGCGCCGCTAGCTCAGTTGGTTAGAGCAGCTGACTCTTAATCAGCGGGTCCGGGGTTCGAGTCCCTGGCGGCGCACCCTTCATCAGGCCGTTGACCTGCGCAAACGCGCGGGTCGGCGGCCTTTTGGAATTTTGTTCTAGGGGCTGCGGGCTCCTAGCGGGCTCGCGCGTACAGATCTTGTACATCGACCCCGTGAAGACACGGCCTGCGACGCCCGAGACGGGCGCCTCGCCACCGCCCACATCGCCGTGCCGACAACGGATGTCGGGACGCACCATGGTGTTCGGAAGCCTGATTGCAGGGCCCGAAGGTCGCGCAGCGGCCACACGAGACGCGAAGTCAGCTGGTCGACATCCCCGCCAGCCTCACAAAGTGCGGATCCGGACCTACAGATTAAAGGACCGTGACCATGCCTGCCGTGCCGTACCGCGCACACACGAGCAGCCACCGAGCAACCTGACGCCCCTTGACCATCGAGGTGGCCCTATCCATGTGGGCCGGCGCGAGGGTTGGCGCACGGTGAAGAAGTACCTGGAGGAAGACGGCCCGGTCGCGCCCCCGACCGCAGCGCCTCGCCCTGCCCGGCGCAATCAGGTGATCCCGCCGTACGCGCCGATCATCGACACGTGGTTGCGGGCGGAGATCCTGCTCGAGGGCACGGTGATCCACGAGCGGCTGGTGGAGGAGTACGGCTTCTCCGGAAACTACCAGCGGGTCAAGCTCTACCTGCAGGACCGGAAGGCCGGGCTTGGGGGTGCCAGAGGCGGCGGGGGTGTCCGTGACCGCACCTTCCCAGCCGCACCGGCCGGACGCGCGTGGTTCGGCGGGATTCGTCGCGGGCCGCCGCCTGGTCTCGCGTACCGGCATCAAACCCATCATCGCCGGCGGGCATCCCACACGGCTCCGGCCTGGGTTCACCGGCGGGTGGTCGAGCCCGCTGATCTTTCTGTCAGGACCTCTGAGCCGCAAACACTTCTTCCCAAAGACGTTTCGGTACGGCGATGTCAATACCTCTCAGGTCGGATCCGGTGTGGACCTGGCGGAGACGCGGCCCCCGGGCAGCGGGCGGAATCGTGGGCGTCATGCGACTCCAACGAATGCAGATCTCGGCGCTGATCGTCCTCGCGCTCGTCGTGGCGCTCGCGCTCGCGCCGTTCCCGACGCTCCCCTACACCCTGGGCTTCGCGCCGCAGTGGGTGACCGTCCTCGCCGCCGCGCTGGGCGCGGTCTTCGTCGTACGGCCGCACCCGGCCGGGCTGCTGCCCGCCGTCCTGCTGCTGTGGTCGGCGGGCGGCGTCGTGCTCGACGCGCTCCGCGCGTTCTTCGCCGTCACGGGGATCCCGGCCGGAGAGTTCGCGCGGGTCGACTGGCCGGGGATGGCGCTGCGGGGGCTCAGCCTGGCGGGCTGCGCGTTGCTGGGCGCGCTGCTGCTGCCTCGCATGAAAGTGCCGGGCGGGGCGTGGCTCGGGTACAGCGCGTTCGCGATCGGATTCGTCTATCCCATGGCCAAGCTGTACTGGTCCTACGGCGGCACGCTGCTGCGTCCCGCGGACTACGGCGAAGGCTTCCCGTACGGTGAGCTGATCATGCTGCTCATCGGCGCGGTCGGCTCGCTGGCCATGGTCCAGCGGTGGGGACGGTCGTTGCCACGCCGGCTCGTCCTGGCGGGCGGTTGGACGGGTGCCGCTATGTTGACCACCATGGGAACCATGTCCGTTTTCGGCACGCTGTCCCAGCTGGTCGGTCTCACCCGGGGCCCCGTGCCGCTATCCGATCCGGCGGCGATGGTGACGGTCGGGCTCGTGTACGGGAGCTGGCTGCTGTTCGGCCTGGCGGTGGGCGGGGCCACGCTGTCCTACCAGCGGGCCACGACGCCGTGAGGCCAAGGCGCGCGGACGTCGTCCTGGCCTTCGTCGTCGGGGTGCCGCTGTTGTCGCTGTCAGTGGTGGTGGCGGTGCTGTCGGTGCCAGGTTTCCGCGCGGCCCTGCTGACCGGGGCCTGCCTGGCGGCGCACGCGGCCGTCGCGTACCGGCGGGAGACCTGGGCGTTCTTCGTGGTCGCCGCCGCCTTCGCCGTGCAGGTCGCCGTGACCGGGCTGTTCCTCGTACTGCCGTCGGCGGCGCTGTTCCCGTTCGCGGTCTACTCCTGCGCCGCCTACGGTCGCCGCGTTCCGCCGGTGGTCGTCGGCCTAGCGGGAGCGGGCGTGGCGGCGGCCAGGTTCGCGACCGACTCCAGTGTCGCCGCCGCCGACCTGGGGCCGAACCCGTGGCTGCTGTTCGGGCTGCTCGCCGCAGTGTCGGTCGCGGCGTGGGGGTTCGGCCTGTACCGGCGTACCCAGCTCGCCTACGTCGTCCTGCTGAGGCGGCGGGCCCGCGACGCCGCGGCGCAGGCGACGGCGGCCGAACGCGCCAGGATCGCCCGGGAGATGCACGACGTGGTCGCCCACGCGTTAGCGGTCATCGTCGCCCAGGCGAGGGGCGGCCGCTTCGCGCCCGCGCGCGCGAAGGAGATCCTGGCCACGATCGAGGAGACAGGGCGCACGGCTCTCACGGACATGCGGGCCGCGGTCGGCGTGCTGCGCGCCAGCGGCGAGGAGGGGCAGGCCGAACGCCGGCCGCTGCCCGGCCTCGCCGACCTGCTGGAGCTGGTGGAACGGACCCGGAGCGCGGGGCTGCCGGTGAAGGAGGTCGTCCGGGGCACGGCACGTCCCCTCGGGCCGAGCGCTGACCTCGTCGCCTACCGCGTGGTGCAGGAGGCGCTGACGAACACGCTCAAGCACGCGGGCCCCGGCGCGGCCGGCACGGTCCGGCTGGAGTGGACGGACGACGTCCTGCGCATCACCGTCGCCGATACCGGCGGCTCCGCCGCGCCGCGCGGGTCCGAGCCGGGGAACGGGCTGGCGGGGATGCGTGAGAGGGTGAACGCCGTGGGCGGCATTCTGGACGTACGGACAAAGGAGGCAGGCGGGTTCGTCGTCGAGGCGTGCCTTCCGTACCGGACATGACCATTCGGGTCTACGTGGTCGACGACCAGGATCTGGTGCGCACCGGCACGGTGATGGTGATCGACGCCCAGGACGACATGCGCGTGGTGGGCCAGGCGGGCGACGGCGCCGAGGCGCTCGCCGGGCTGCGCGCCGTGGCCGCCGACATCGTGCTCATGGACGTGCGGATGCCGCGCATGGACGGGGTCGAGGCGATCAGACGGCTTCAGGTGGCGGCCGACAGCCCCAAGGTGATCGTGCTGACCACTTTCGACCTCGACGAGTACGCCTTCGCCGCCCTCCGCGCCGGGGCGTCGGGCTTCCTCCTCAAGGACGCCCCCGCCGACGAGTTGCTGTCCGCCGTGCGGACCGTCCACCGAGGCGACGCGGTGATCGCGCCGTCCACGACCCGCCGTCTGCTCGACCACGTCGCGCCGCGCCTGCCCGACGTCGCGCCGGACCCGCTGACCGAGCGCGAGCGCGAGGTGTTGCGGCACATCGCCTGGGGCGAGACGAACGCCGAGATCGCGGGATCGCTGTTCCTGTCCGAGGGCACCGTCAAGACCCACGTCGGCCGCATTCTGGCCAAACTCGGGCTGCGCGACCGCGTCCAGGCGGTCATCTGGGCCTACGAACACGGGCTGAACACCGAGGCCCCACCCACGCGGCCAGGCCCTAGGATCGCCTGATCTCCCGCCAGTCGCGCGTGCACGACCACTTGCCCGCGGCCTCTAGGTGTACTGACCACGAGCGTTGTTAACTGAGGGCTTGATCAATAGAGAAGCCGGCAAGACCCCCATCGCCGTGGCGCTCGCGGTGGCCGCCTGCCGGGCCGGGTTCACTTCCGCGACTACCCCTTCGCTGATCTCTACGCGCACGGTTACCGCTGGATCGATCTCAAGCACTTCGACCTGCTCACACCGACAGCCGGCGACATCGACCTCATCAACGCCGTCATCCAGCACGACCACTTCCGCGACGACTACGCCGGCGGCGGCGTCAACCCTGAGGGAACCCGTCATGGCCACTACTGGCTGCGCCACATCACCACCCAGGCATACGAACCCGTCGACCCGCCCACGATGATCGCAACGATGTCCAGCTGGGCCCACCAGTACGGCGGTGTCCCGCAACCGCTGCAGGCCGTTCTGGACGTCGAGATCTTCGACCGGATCCGCCGAGCTACCGCCCGTTACCAGCTCAAGGACCTAGGCGAGGCCGCCTACCACGACTGGGGGTCGCGTCCACCAAGACTTCCACGAAGTGATCACCATCAACCGCACCAGCAACACCGTGACTCTGGTCGTGGCCGCCGACGACTGATCAGCGCGAACGCTCTGCACATTCAGACGTACTTGCCTCTGCACATCAAGGAGTACCGCGACAACAGTGCGGACCCATCGCTCGGCGAACGCGTTCGCGCGAGGCGCCCGCGGCGGGATCTTCAGAACCTGAATGTCGTCGCTGGCGAAGACCTCATCGAAGCTGTCGGTGAACTTCGTGTCCCGATCCCGTACCAGGAACCGGAAGGTGCCGGCCCAGTCCTTCAGGTCGGCGAGGAGATTGCGGGCTTGCTGGGTAACCCATGCGCCGTCAGGGTGGGCGGTTACGCCGAGCACGTGCACGAAGCGGGTGCCGACCTCCACCACGAAGAAGACGTACAACCGGCGCAGCGTGACGGTGTCCACCGTGAAGAAGTCACAGGCCAGCGTGCTCGTGGCGTGGGCGCGAAGGAAGTCGCGCCAGCGGTCGTCGGCACGTCTCGGTGCAGGGCCCAGGCGCGTTCGTTTCAGGACTCGGCGGATCGTCGCACTGCTGACTCGGTGGCCCAGGTGCCGTAGTTCGCCTCGGATACGTTCGTAGCCCCAGCGCGGGTTCTCCCGCGCCAGCTTCTGTATCAACGCCACGATCGCCGGGTCGGTTGCAGGCCGTCCCATTCCCCGGTGCGGGTAGGTCCAGTGGCGTGCGATGAATCGGGACGGCGCGATACGTCACGGCATGGTGTGGCAGGCGGTCCAGTGCACTCTTAATCAGCGGGTCCGGGGTTCGAGTCCCTGGCGGCGCACCCTTCATGAGGCCGTTGACTTGCGCAAACGCGCGGGTCGGCGGCCTTTTGGATTTGTTCTAGGCGTTGCGGGCTCCTAGCTTCCATCGTGGGTGGTTGTGGTCGCCCGGCCGCCGTAGCTTCCGGACGGGGTTGTTCACCTCCCGGGTACAGGGGTGCCGCCCTCTTCTCGCATCTTCTGAACGCCTGGCGAGCTGCAAACCCCGATGGCTTCAGGGAGCGCGACGGCGTCAGGACTGACTGCACGCCGCGGGGCAGATCTTGACCTCTGGGTAGCGCGCGGACGGCTTGTCCAGGACGGGCTGGCGCTTGGCCTTCAGGTGTTGGTCGAGGAAGGCCGCCGCGTACGTGCGGGTGAGCTCGGCGGTGCGCGCCGCGGGCAGGATGCCGTGAGGGGGCGTGATGCCGAGGGCGCCCGCCAGCAGCGGGACGTCGGTGAAGGACTGGTGGTCCGCGCCCGTCAGCACGATCCAGCGTTTCCACCCGGTCAGCAGCTTCCAGTCGCGGTCCCACGAAGTGTCGCGGCCGCCGGGGATGTGCTGCGGCGAGCCCATGAACATGAACGGCCGGGAGAACCCGTTCTTGGGGATCCGGGCGTAGGTGGTGCCGTCCATGTCGATGCCGGCGCGTATCCGGGAGTCCTTCACCATGGCCGCCATGGCGCCGGCCCCGCCGATCGACTGGCCTGCCATCGCGATTTTGGAGCGGTCGATCAGCTCGGAACCGTCCCACTTCGATGGCAGCTGGTCGAGTACGAAGGAGACGTCGGCCGCCCGGCCCTGGACCACGCCTGTGCCGAAGCCCGGGTCGGTGTCGCTGTCGCAGGCGAGGCATTCGGCGATCCGCCCGTCGGCCAAGGTGGTGGCGTAGCTCTCGTAGGTGTGGTCGATGCCGGCCACGACGTACCCGTGGCTGGCCAGATCCTCGGCCAGGGACGTGAGCGTGCTCATCGGCTTGGTGAAACCGGGGGACAGCACCACCAGCGGAAGACTCCGCCCTGCCGGTTCGGCGTCTTTGATGGCGTTCGTGCGCGTCTTGCTCAGCGTGTCGTCCGGCACGCCCCCGATCCCCGTGCCCCTCAGGAAGAGCTCCGATTCCTTCGGCGTCATGTACGGCGCACGGTCCCCGTCCCGCTGCTTGGTCGGATACCACAGGGTGACCTTGAGCTCTCTGGCGTCGACGTCGAGGTTCCACGGATCGGGGCGGGAGGTGTCTTTCAAGTGCAGGGCGGTGGTGCCGACCGGCTGGTCGCCGGTGGGGGCGGGCAGGGTGGCGGGCCCGGTCGGCGCCGACGGCTTGACAGCGGACCGGGGTGGCGCGGGGGCGGAGCAGGCGGACGCGGCCAGGACGGCCAGTCCCGCGGCGACGGCCAGGAGGTGTCTCATCGAGCGGTCCTCACTTGCGCAGCAGGGTCAGGGCCTTGGCCAGGGCGGGGTCGCGCCCGGCGGCCGCGTCCTTCGGGGTCAGGGGCACGTGGTGGTCGGGCGGCACGCCGATCCGGTCGATCACTTCGCGCTTGGGCCCCAGGTGGTGCCGGGTGGGGAAGCCCAGCGTGGTGTTGTTGCCGAGCAGGTACGACTGCGCGGGGCCGGAGATGACGCCGGCGGTCCTGGTGCCGACCAGTTGGCCGATCCCCAGGTCCTTGACCGCGGAGCTGACGTGCTCGCACGCCGAGGCGCAGCTGCGGTCGGTGAGTACCATCAGCGGCAGGTCGACCAGTTCGACGGTGTCGTCGGTCCACGAAGTTTCGCACTTGCCGTCCACCGTGCACTGGTAGGCGGTGACCTTGTCGTGGGCGAACGCGCTCACCAGCCGAATCGATTCGGTGGGGATGCCGCCGCCGTTGCCGCGCAGGTCCAGCACGACGCCGGTGAGCGTCCGGCCGGTGCGCAGCCTGGAGATCGCCTTGAGGACCCTGTCCGCGGAGTCGGGAGTGAACCCGCGCATCCGTACATAGGCGATGTCGTCGTCCAGCAGCTTCGACTGCACCACTTGCAGGGCGGCCAGATCGCGCTGGAACAGGCCGGGCTTGAGTGTCACGCTCCAGCGGCGGCCGGTGCTCTGCCGCTGAAGCAGCAGCCGGACCGGGCTCGCTTGCGGGTATCGCGGGTAGAGGGCGGCGATCGCGGGGGTGGCCTTTCCGTCGATGAAGGGCGCCGAGCCGTTGATCGATTCGATGATGTCGCCTGGGTGCAGTCCGGCGGCCTGCGCCGCGCCGCCCTGCACGGTGGTGACGAACAGTGGGGGGAGGGCGACGCCGGGGTTGCCGTCCACCTGCGGGCCGTTGACGTTCGCCTGGAGACCCAGGCCGTAGCCGTCGCCGTCGTAGGAGTCGGGGTGGCGCCCCCCTGCGTCGTGCGTCCAGCGGGCGTGATTGTCGCCGAGGCTTGCCACGATGGCCTCGAGGGTGACGACGGCCAGCTTGTCACGCAGGTCGGGGACCTGATCGGTGACCTTCCGGTAGACGGCCTCGAACGCGGTCCAGTCGGCTTTGCGGTCACCGGTCAGCGCCGGCATGGTCGCCTCGGGCACGTCGCGTCCGTTGCGGTTGAGCTCCTGGGTCAGGGCGACGAATCCGGTGGCCAGCAGTGAGCGTGCGTCCAGTGTGGCGCCGCTGTAGTAGTTGCCGAGGATGCAGAGGTAGGCCTGCTCGATGACGTCGATCGTGGTGGGCGTCGCAGCCTCGGGAGGTCCCTGGGGCGCTGCGCAGACCGTGCCGGCTGCCGCGCTCGCTTGGCTGCGCGGCGGCGCCGGGGCTGTGCAGGCCGCCGCGAGGAGGAGGGCGAGTCCGGCGGTCGCGGTTCTGAGGGCGGTCATGACAGGCGCCTGCGGATCCACCGGAAGGACAGGAGCGTGAGGCCGAGGGTGAACAGGGCGTAGATCCCGGTCTCCATCCACTGGAACGGCCAGAAGCGTTCAAGGGGCTGGTAGGTCGCCTGCTGCCGGTAGCCGAGCCGGTTGATCTCGACTATGCAGCCCTCCCCCGGGCCTGCTGACGGTGCGCAGGGTCCCGATGTCGTGGAGACCTTGATGGCGGCTCCCTCGCCGCTGGCGGGGATCAGGCGTCCGGATGGGTCGAGCAGGTTGTTGGCCAGGACCCAGGAGCCCAGGTGGCCGGGTACGGCCGAATTCAGGGAGACCCGCGGGAGCGCGCCTCCGTCCTGGGGGATGTTGAGGTTGTCCACGTTCGTTCTGCCGAGCTCGAAGGTTGCGGTGACCGGGGACATCAGGTGGGGCCGGACCAGCAGCGGCATGGCGAGCTGGATCGCGGCGAAGACGGCCAGGGTGAGGGCCATGGCGGGCAGCGTGCGGCGTACCAGCATGCCCACGGTGATGCCCAGGACGAAGGCGAAGGCCGCATATCCCATCGGGGCGATGCCGCGCGCGCCGAACACCAGGGGAGCCATCAGGGCCAAGCCTTCAGCGGCCGACTTGTCCAGAGGGTCGGACCACCAGGTCACCATGAGGCCGCACAGGCCGGCGAAGGCCATGGCCGTCAAGCCGGTGAGCGCGAGCTTGACCGCCAGCCAGCGGCCGCGGGTGATGCTCTGGTTCCACACCAGCAAATGCGTGCCCGCCTCCAGCTCGCGGGTGATCAACGGTGCTCCCCAGAAGAGCCCGGCGAGGGCGGGCAGGAGCAGCACGACGAGAGTCAGGGCCATGAACTCGGTGTCGTGCCCGCCGAGGAATTGGTCGTAGAAGCGGTCGCAGGTGTTGTCCTGGGTACAGGCGGCGATCCCGGCGGAGTAGTCGGCGGCCAAGCCGGGGCCGGTCAGGGCCAGGGCGACGGCGAGGAGGACGAGCAGGGCGGCCATCATCGCCGCCGAGCCGCGGAACTGGCGCCAGGTCAGCCAGATCATCGCTGCACCTCCAGGGCGACTCGCCGGTCGGCGGTGTGCTTGTCCATGTAGGCCAGGACGAGGTCTTCCAGGCTGAGCTGGGTGACCGTCCAGGCGGGGTCGTGGATCGGGGCGTCGGTACGGATCACGTACGTGCTCTGCCGGTCGGTGTGGCGCGCGGAGACCACGTGCTGATCGGCGGGGAGCCGGTCGGGATCGCGGCGCGGTCCGGTGAGCCGGTGATGGGTGGCCATCAGCTTGTCGACCTCCCCGGCCACCTGGACGCGCGAATCGACGAGCACGATCAGGAAGTCGCACACCCGTTCCAGGTCGGAGACCAGGTGGGAGGAGAGCACCACGCTGAACTTGTGCTCGACGGTGGCCTCCATCAGCCCCTGCAGGAACTCCCGGCGGGCCAGCGGGTCGAGCGAGGCCACGGGCTCGTCCAGGATCAGCAGCTCGGGCCGCTTGGCCAGACCCACAGTGAGGGCGAGCTGAGCGCGCTGGCCGCCCGACAGCTTGCCCGCCCGTTGAGTGGGGTCGAGACCGAGCCGCGCGATCCGTTCCCGCGCCATGGTGGCGTCCCAGCGGGGGTTGAGCCGTGCTCCCAGCCGCAGGTGATCGGCGATGCTGAGCCCGGCGTAGACGGGGGTGTCCTGGGCCACGAAGCCGACCTTGGCCAGCTGCGCCGGGCCGCCGGCGGGCCGGCCGCCGAGCACGGTGATGCCGCCCGCGGACGGCTCGAGCTGGCCGCTGGCCAGCTTCAGCAGCGTGGTCTTGCCGGCTCCGTTGGGACCCACCAGCCCGACGACGTGCCCTGCCGGGATGTCGATGGTGCACTCGCGTAGCGCCCAGCGTTTGCCGTATTTCCTGCCCAGTCCCTGGGCCTGTAGAACCGAGGTCACGCTATGTCCTCCTGAGCGGCGGTCCGAAAGGTGGTCATGAAGAGGGCCTCGATGCTTTCGTCGTCGAGGCCGGCCCGGCGGGCCTTGGCCAGCCAGCGCTGCAGGTCCAGCCGCAGCGGGCCGTGCGCGGCCAGCGAGGCGTCGGTGAGCGTCGCCGTCACGAACGTCCCCACTCCTGGCCGGGCGGCGACCAGGCCCTCGTGCTCGAGTTCCCGGTAGGCCTTGAGCACCGTGTTGGCGTTGATCGCCAACTGCGCCACGGCATCCTTGACCGTTGGCAGCTGGTCGCCCTCGCGCAGCACGCCGAGCCGCAGCGCCTGACGTACTTGCTGGACCAGCTGCAGGTACGGCGCCACACCCGACCTGCCGTCCAGATGGAACTCGATCACCGGCTTCTCCATTTATCTAGCCTGCTAGCACTTTAGACTTCTAGATGTTAAGGGATCATAAGGATCGCTGCACAGGCCTCGCCCGGCGGCGCTCGAAGCGGTTCGCCGGTCACCAGCGGCCACACGCGCGGTGATCATGCGGCGGTGAGGGGCGCCAGGCGATGGCCGCCGACGGCGCCCGCAACCAAATCGGTTACGCCCTTCATCTGAGGCGTTAGATGACACCACCCTTGACGGCCCGGTCGGCTCTTCCGTCGTCGCGGCACTGCGTCTCTATACCGGCGACATACTCAGCATTAGTACGATGACAGATCCCGGCACGCGATCACTTTGAAGGAACTTCGTTACCCGCCTCGCGCTCGTGACCGTCTTCGCCTTAGTGTTGTTGTTGACCCTCGGGGGGTCCGAGAAAGGAGCCGCGCGATGGTCTCGGCGTTGAAGGCCCTCAACGTGAACACCTACGATCTGGGATGATATGACGGAATTAGTTTGGGAAAGCTTCGACGAACGAATTAGTGTGAGGTTAAGCGTCGGAGTAGTCTGTGAGAATGAGATACTCAGGTTCGGCCTGAAAGCAGCCCTGGCCGAGCTGTCGATCGTCGACGTAGTGCGCGAACTGCCCATCAAGCCCGCCCTGTCGGCTGCTGAAAGCTTTCAGGGGATCGATGTCATCGTTGTTTCATACACCGAATGGGACGCGGCGCTGAGCGTCGTTCCGGTGGCGAGATCTGCCAGTCAGCGCGTTCTCGTATTCATGGACGATGAGATGGTAAAAGACCCGTTGAAGCTGGCATCGCTACGGCCCGACGGATTCGTCCTGCAGCGGGAATTGACCACACAGGGCCTGGAAGAAGCGCTGCTGAAGGTTGCCCGCAGCGAAACTCCGATGCCGCCGGAAATCCTCACCAACATTTTCGACACCGTTGGCGGCATCACGGAGGCCTCCCGGCTGCGGTCGGTCGAGTTGACCGCCAGAGAGCAGGACGCGCTGCGACTGCTGATCGGCGGCCTGAGCAACAAAGAGATCGCCAAACGCCTGTCGATCTCGCTGCACGGAGTGAAACGCCTCGTGGGCAACATCCTTCTCAAGCTCAACTGCCCCAACCGCACGCAGGCGGTGGCGCTGGCGATGAAGCACGGCCTGGTAGACAGCCGCTGAGAAGTTACTCGCCCGCCTCGTATCCGATCGCACCACACCCTGCCCCTGCCTCGGGCGGTACCGAGCACGAGGCGCACCCGGGGAAGGGCACGGCGCGAGGCGATCAGCAAGCCCCGCAGAGGGCACGCCCTCTGCGGGGCTTGCGGCTACCTCGGTGAGCCTCCGGTGACCCCGGCGCCCGCCGGCAGGGCGCCCGGCCCGCGCCGCCGGGGCGCCAGGCCGGCCGCCACCCCGGCCAGCAGCGCAAGCTGCACGAGGAAATTGATCGCAGTGAACTGAAGGAAGAACACCGCCCCCTTCTCCCGCATCACCAAGCGTGCCAGAGCCGGATCGTGCACAGCGAACAGCAGCAGGAAGAGCACAGGCAGCAGCCCCAGGACGGGCGACACGGCGGCCAATGGCGCGGAGAGCACCGTGAGCCCGGCGCACGCCACGCCGCTGGTGCGGTTCAACCGCACGGTGCGGCCTTGGGGCTGTCTCGCCATCATCGGCAGGATCGTCTGGGAGCGCTGGAACTGCTTGCGCAGGATGACGCGGAGCGACTTGTCGTCGTCGTGGCGGCCTGCGATCCGATCCGTCAGGGAGCTGGGATATCGGCGTGCGAGGCGAGCGCCGTACTCCATGTCCTCGCTGTTGCGCAGCGCCTCGTCGAACTCCCCGATCTCCTCGAACACCTCGCGGCGCATCGCACCGAGCGCGAACAGCGCTCCCGAGGGGCCGACGGCGCGCTTGCGGGCGTGATGATTGTGCAGCACGCGATAGTACTCGACCGCGCCCGCCTCGAACATCGGTTCCTTGGCATAGATGCCGTGGACGCAGCCCATGCCCGGGTTCGCCCGGAGGATCTCCACGGCGTTCTCGATGGCGTCCGGTTCGAGTTCGATGTCGGAGTCGAGGAAGAAGAGGATCTCGGCGGTGCTGCCCGCCACCCCCCTGTTGCGGGCTGCGGACGGACCCCGGTTGACCGGGGTCGTGAGCACCGTGCAGGGGAACTCCCGCGCCACGTCCACGGAGAGGTCGGTGCTGGCGTCGTCGACGACGATGACCTCGCCGGGCGGCAGGGTCTGCGCGAACACGGCGGTGAGGCATCGCCGCAGACTCTTCGCGTAGTTGTAGTTGGGGATGATGACGGCGACCTCTGCCATCAGTGCACCTTCCTGAACAGGCTCTCGTAGGCGTCGATGCAGGCGTTCAGGCTGTATCTCGCCACGGCCGCCCGGGCACCGGCACTCCGCCGTTCGGCAGTGACCCCCCGAAGCTCTCCGATCGCGTCGAGGATCGCCTCCGGGTTCCGGGGCGGCACCAGGCGGCCGAAGCCGGTTTCGACCACGGGCACGCGGCCGCCCGGGATGTCGGTGGTGATCGACGGAACTCCGGTCATCATCGCCTCGGCCTGGACGATGCCGAAGGACTCCGAGATGGACGGCAGGGCGAACACGTCGATCGAGGAGTAGAAGTCGTTCATCTCCCGGCCGCCGAGGAGGCCGAGGAGCCGTACCCGCGGATCGTCGCCGGCGGCCTGCCGTACCTGCTCGATGCTGCTGCCGCCCGCGACGTTGACGTAGTCGCCGGCGAGGAGGAGCCGGGCGTCCGGTTCGGGGATCCGGCGGAAGGCTGAGATGAGGTATTCCAGCCCTTTCTCGGCGGCGATGCGCCCCGCGAACCCGACGTGCAGGCCCTCCGTCTCCCGGTAGCCGGCGTCGCCGCCGGTCCTGTCCTGGCAGGGGGCAGGGATGGAGTGGAGGTCCGCCCGCCGCATCGTGGGCCAGAGCCGTGAGTACCGCGCCTGGTCCTCGCTGTTCACCACGACCGCGGCCGAGTGCCGCATCGCCCATCGGGCCGCGGCGTCGACGCCTGCCAGCACCAGCGGGCTGATCAGGCTGCGCCGCAGCCACAGGTCGATGTGGTACGTCGTGACGACGGGCGTGGGGCGGCACATCCGGGCGATCAGCCCGGCCTCCAGCATGGGCGTGTGCAGGTTGACGACGGACGCCCTGCGCGCCAGCCGCGCCGCGGTGTACGGCAGCGACGGGCTGACGGGTCCGCGGCTGATCGTGGTGACGACCGGGCAGCGGAACACCTCGACGCCGTTCAGCCGTTCCCGGCGCGGTAACGAGGGGAGATGCTGTGCGGTCACCACCGCGACCCGCCAGCCACGGCCTGCCAGCCCTTCGCCGATCGCGCGGGCGGAGTCGGTCAGACCGCTGACGTAGGGGGAGTAGTAGTTGAGGACGAGGATGAGGTCGAAACCGGCCATGGGCCCCTCTCTTCCGGCTCGTTGCGGGACCGTACGCGGATATGAGCGACGAGCAGCACCGTTCCGGCCATCGTCAGCTCGCTGAGTGTGCAGATCAGACGGCTGAGCACCACCACGGTGCCGGCCGCGGGAAGCGGGAGGACGACCGTCAGCACCGCGAGGAGAAGCGCCTCGCGTACGCCAAGGCCGTCCGGCGTCAGCAGCGTCAGGTGGCCGATGATGACGGCCAGGCCGAAGGCTCCCGCGCACACCGCGAGCGCCTTGAGCGGGGGAGCCCCCACGGCCACGGCCAGCAGCCACAGATGGATGCCCGAGATCGCCCAAGACAGGCTCTGCCAGGCGATCGCCAGGCGTACCCCGCGCCCTGAGGGGACGTCCTGCGGCTCTTGGCGGCGCAGCAGGCGCAGCACGGCCGACACCATTCGGTGCAGCAGGCCGGGCCGTGCCAGCAGGACACCGATGGGTACGGCGGCCAGGACCATCAGCAGGCCGGGCGTACCCGTCACCGCCGGTGCCGCCGGGATCCCCACCAGGGCGCCCGTCAGTATTCCGATGGCCGCGCTGAGGAGGTAGACGGCCGTCATGCGTGCGGGGGTGACGCCGGCGGCCGTTCCCATCCGGATGTTGGCCAGCAGCGTCCACACCCGTCCGGGTACGAACTTCGCCAGGAAGCCGACGAAGTAGATGCGCGACCCCACCCACAGGCCGATGGGGGAACCGAGCCCGGTGAGCATGGAGTGCCATGACAGCATGCCGATCCACAGGGCGAGCGCGTTGATCAGGAAGGCGGCGCCGGCGTAGGGGAGCAAACGGCGGACGTCGATGGCCTCGAGCGCGGTCCAGTCCTGCTCACGGACGGCCACGACGACGAAGGCGACGACAGCCAGCCCGAAGACGACGGAGATGATGGAGCGGAGCTTGACGATCACGACAGCGTGAACACCTGCGCCACGTGGTCGGACATGCCGCGTCCTTCGACGAACCGGTAACCGGACACCGTCATGTCGCCACGGGACAGCACCCAGTCGAGGCGCCAGAGCCGCAGCCGGTCCTGCGCGTTCCACGACACCGGGTAGAGGCCGGAGCCGGCCGGATCATGGCAGGTCAGATCCCCGCAGAACTGCCGGATCTCCCTCATCCAGGGTGTGGAGTTGAAGTCGCCGGCGACGACGACCTGGTTCTCGTTGGCGGAGAGGTTCTCCCTGAGCTGGTTCAGGTGGGCGACCCTGCGGTGGTACTGCTCACGAACGAATTGGTAGAAGTCACCGCTGAGCGGACTCATGTCCGGGTTCACCTGTACGGCGAGGTGCACGTTGTAGAAGGAGACCAGCCGGTCGCCGACGCTGATGTCCGTACGCAGGGCCTTGGTCGTGTAGTAGTCGTCCCATACGGAGCCGGGCGGCGGGGCGCTGCCGTTGGCGGCGGCGATGGGATGCGCGGCCGAGATCGGTAGCCGGGAGATCGTGACAAGCTCACTCGCCGCCGCGACGTGGTAACCGGGGAACGCGGCCCTGATCCGGGCAAGGTCGTCGATCTTGATGGGCCCATTGGTGTAATGGAGATACTCCTGCAAAAGGTAGATGTCCGCACGTTGCGAACGCAGGAAGTCGAAGAACGTCTCCGGGTCGTCGGCCTGGCTCCAGTAGTCGGCGTTCCAGGAGAAGATCTTCAACCCCGCGGCAGCCGGCGGTGCCGTGAACGAGGCCAGGGAGAGCCCTGACCAGGGGATCCCGAGGACCAGTGTCACGCTCAGCGTCACGGCCACCGGCCATCGGGTACGGCGGGCGGCCAGAGGCGTCACCGCCAGCAGCAGCGCGGGGACGACGATCAGGACCAGCGGCGGCGCCAGCTCGACGAGGGCCCACGGCCACCAGCGCCCGGACAGCAGGACATGGGCGAGCAGGAACGCCGCCCAGAGCGAGGTCCCCGTGATAACCAGGCGGGTGCCCAGGCACCACCGGCCGGTCGCATCCTGTTGCGCCGGACTGCGCGGCGTGGTGACAGTGGTCATCGCAGCCAGACCTCCGAGATCATCGGGGCCAGCAGCGGCAGCCCGATCACGATCAGCGCGCACAGACAGGCGATGACCAGGATCACCCGGTCTCGCACCAGCGTGCGGGACGGATCGGCGCCGCCGCCGTCGATGGCCAGAATCTGGAGATATCTGAACAGGCCGAGAAGCGCCAGCGGGGTGAGCAGGAGGACCGCGAGGCCCGCCACCGGCTGGCGCGCCGTCACTCCGGTCAGGAACAGCATCAGCGACATCGCCGCCAGGCCGGCGCTCAGGGTGAGCATCTGGCCGATCAACTCGGCGGAGTACCCCCTGAGCGCGGGACGGTGCAGCGTCCCCGAGACCTTCAACTCGCTACGGCGCTTGCCCAGCAGGAGCACCAGGCAGAGGAACAGCGCGCACAGCAGCAGCCAGATCGACGGCGCCACCCCGGTGGTCTGGTACCCGGCGACGATGCGTAACTGGAGGCCGATCACGACGACGAAGAGATCCAGCAGGGGGATGTGCTTGAGCCAGATGGTGTAGAGGACGTTGAGCACCAGATAGCAGCCGACCGGGAAGGCGAGCCCGGGGGCGGCCGTCGCGAGCAGCGCGACCAGGACGCCCAGGAGAACGAGACCGAAGATCAACGCGAGCGGGACGGAGGCCTCACCCGAGGCGATCGGCCGCTCCCGCTTGGCCGGATGACGACGATCCCGATCGCGGTCGAGCAGGTCGTTGCCCACATACACGATCGACGCCGTCAGGATGAAGATCAAGACGGCCCACGTCAGCGGGAGCGGCGCGAGGTGCGGCCACGTCACCGGGTCCACCAGCGGAATGAGCACCAGCAGGTTCTTCACCCACTGATGCGGACGGACCAGCGAAATCAGCCCGCGGACTCTGCCCCGGCGTCTGACCGTGGGCAGCACGGGGTTGGGTGGGGCATCCAGTCGGGTGCTGGACATGCGTTACCTCCGGGCCGCCATCAGAAGAAGACCTTGGCCAGCGAGAGAGCGCCCTGACGCCACGGCTCCCGGCTGGTGTTGCCCGTGCTTTTCGCGTCGCTCCGGTGCTGATGAGCCCGCCACCAGTCGTAGGTGAGGAGAATGGCGTCCTGGTTGGACAGACGCGGAGTGAAACCCAGGCGGCGGCGGGCCTTGTCGATGTCCACGTAGGAGTCGTCGAGCAGTTTGTGCACCAGCCTGCCGTACACGGGAGAGAGCCGGAGCCGCTGGAGGAGCTCGAGCGAGCGTACGGCCGGGCGCGCGGGAATCGAGACCACCCGCCTACCGCGGCCCGCGGCGTCGAGCACCGCCTGGAAGTCCTCGCGCAGGGTACCGAACGTGGCCGCGCCCAGGTTGTAGGTGTCCGCAGCGACGTCCTCGGGGGCGGACAGCACCGTCACCACCGCATCGACCAGATCGTCGAGGCCGAGCATCTGGATGCGTACGTCACCGCGTCCCATGACGGGAAAGTTGCGTCCTTCCTCCGCCCATTCGAAGAGCATGGAGAACAGCCCCATGCGACCAGGGCCGAGGAACGTCTTCGGCCTGAGGATGCTCACGCACCGGCCGTCCGCGCGGAACTTCTCGACGACCTCCTCCGCCTCGGCCTTGGCGGCGCTGTAGGTGTCCACGGGCACCCTCGGGTGGTCCTCCGGGGTGGGCACGGTCTTCGGCAGGCCGTAGACGGCGGTCGAGGAGATGTGCACCACTCGCGTGACGCCGGCGTCGGCGGCCGCCTTCAGCATCGACGTGGTGCCGCCGACGATGATGGGCCGGATCTGATCCCTGGGATAGCTCGGCAACGCGGCGGCGCAGTGCACGACGGCGTCGGCGCCGGTCAGCGCGGCGGTCAGCGCGGGCGTGTCGCGGACGTCTGCCACGCGGGAGGTGAACCCCGCCGCCTGGTCCATCGGCCGGAGGTCCACGCCGCACACCTCGACCCCGTCGGCCAGCAGGCGCTCGGTCAGCTGGGAGCCGAGGATTCCCGCGGCTCCGGTCACCACGACCTTGCCTACCACAGTGAACTCACCTTCTCGCGGATGAAGCGGGTCATCAGGTTCGCCAGACCGCGGTCGAGAACCTTCTCCAGAGCGGTCACGAACTCCTCCATGTCCGCAGGCTCCGCCACGAGCGGCGGCCCGACGATGAGAGGGCTCCGCCCGTTGAGCGTGTAGTAGGCGTAGATTCCGTGATCGCGATAGAGCGCATCGATGATCGAACTCGCGATGAGCTTCGCGCGGAACTTCGGGTCCTTCAGCGGAGGCATCCTGCCCGCGATGTCGAGCAGCTTCGAGCCGCCGGTGAGGAAGAGGCCCCAGAGCGCACCCGAGCCGCCGACGTCCGTGACGATGTCGGGATACATCTTCTGCACGCGTTCCAGGCCCGGGCGCAGGACGGCCTCCAGGGCCCGGGCGCGGGCCGGATAGTCGTCCTCCATGGCGATGTTGATCGCCTCCAGCGCCGTCGCGCACTCCTCGCCGAACCCGTAGTAGGTGGTGCTCGTGCTTTGCACCATGGCGTCGGCCATGTTGTCGTACGCCTTGCGGAACACCGGCTCGCGCGCGACGAACGCCGAGATCGACGACTTCCCGCCGCCGAAGGACTTCGACGTGGTGAGCACGTCCGGGACCAGGCCGGGATAGCGCATGAAGTAGAAGAGGGTGCCCGTCTTGCCCCACCCGGTATAGATCTCATCGAAGACGAGCACGATGTTCTCGGCGTCGCACAGCTCCCGCACTCCGCGCAGGAACTCCTCCGAGCACCACGAGACCGTGGAGGCGCTGAACGGCTCGATGAGCAGGGCGTACACGTCGCCGCGGTGCGCCCGTACGGCGGATCGCACCGAGTCGAGGTCGCCGTAGCGGAAGGTGCCCACCCCGGGGATGGTGGGATAGGCGAAGCTGTTCTGCGCGCTCCCCGTCAGGCCGCCGGAGCCCAGCAGCTTGCCGTGGAAGCTGATGTCGGAGCGCAGAATCGTCTTCCGCTTGCCCTGGTGGTACTTGTAGGCGAGCTTGACGGCCCCCTCCACCGCCTCGGCGCCCGAGTTCGGGAAGAACGACATGTTCAGATCGCCGGGCAGGACGGCGGCGAGGTTGTTTCCGAGAGCCGCGATGTAGGGAGAGAAGTAGGTTTTGTGTACCTCCATCCGGCGGTTCTGCTGGAACTTCATCCGGGCCGCCAGGATCCGCGGATGGTTGTGGCCGTGGTTCAGCACGCCGACGCCGCCCGTCAGGTCCAGGATGCGGCGCCCGTCCTTCAGATGGATGTACGCGCCCTCGGCGTGGTCGACCAGTTCCTGGCCGAAGCCGAACGAGGTCATCAGGGAGACCTGGTTCTTGTTGACGTAATCCCGGTAGAGCTGGTGGACCTGATCCGCGGTGAGCTGCTCGGCCTGCTCGACACTCATGAGTTCAGGCATGCACGTTCCCTTCTTGGCGCGTCTTCCCGCGATATGTGGCGTCGTAGAGGCGGCGGAAGGAACCAGAACTCAGCCACTGGATGACGCCGATGGCCGCCGCGGCGCCGACGGTGACGTTGGCGATGAAATGGACCCCGGTGAAGTACAGGCCGAACGCCGTACCGCGGGTGCGCCGGACGAACCGGTACAGCCCGAGGTCCAAAACCACCGACAGGCACAGGAGCGCGAGGGGCATCGGCCACCACAGCGGCCCCAGCGCCACCGGCAGCGCGAGCGCGGGCAGAGCAAGAAAGGCGGCCACGCTGGCCCCCGCCCGCGGCCCGGTCGCGGCGCCACCCGACAGGGCGCGACGGCGCAGGTAGAGCGGGATGTGCAGCCTGGTGCGATGGAACACCTTCCGCAGGACCAACCGGAGCGTGTCGTCGTGGTCGTGCCGTCCCTGCACGGCGGTGCTGCACAGAATTCTCCGGTGCTGGGACAGCCGATAGGCGAAGTCGCCGTCCTCGGTGTGGCGTAGCTGCGGGTCGAACGGCCCGACCTCCGCGAACAGGTCGGCCTCGATGGCGAAGAGCGCGGAGTGGAAGCTGCTCGTACCTTCGGCCTCGTTCATCCAGTAGTACTGGTGGAGGCAGCGGTACTCCTTGATCATGGTGGTCCTGGTCAGCGGCACGGAGTCGTACGTCCCACAGACGGTGCCGATCTCCGGGTCGGACAGGAGGATCGCCACCGCGTTGGCCACCGCGTCAGGGCGGAGCGCCACATCGGAGTCGACGAACATCAGCACCTCACCCGAGGCGTGTGCCGCGCCGAGGTTGCGTGCGGTGGCGGCTCCGCCATTGGCCGCGGTGCTCACGACGCGTGCTCCGTACCTCTGTGCCACCTCGACGGAGTCGTCGGTGCTGCAGTCGTCGGCGACGATGAGCTCGATCGGTTCGTAGGTCTGCTCGCGAGCGGCTTTCAGGCAGGGCGCGAGGGCATGTCCGTAATTGAAGTTCGGCACGATGATCGCGACGAGGGGTCTTCTCTGGTCCATGCAAACCCCCTTAGTGATGGTGCTGAGCGAGTGTCACAACAAAGGATCATCAGCGGCGGGTTGATGCGCGAGAGACGGAAGATCGCTCAAATGGAGTAGCCATCCGGCGCGGTTCGTCCCAGGAGCCTTCAGACCTTGGGGGAAGCACGGCCGGTCTGGTGGATCAGATGTGACGATGCCCACGAGCCGTGCCGTGAACAGATGGACGAAGCCGAGTGCCGCCGCGAGTCCGACCAGGACGGCGATCGTTTGAATGCTGACTGATCCCGACGCGCGAGGTCCTACGCCGACTGCGGCTCCTTGCGCGTCCGGATACCGTCCTGCGCCGGCACTGCGATCTGCTCAAGCACCTCTTCCATGTGTAAGCGGTTACAATTTCCGCAGTCATGTATCCCCGGTGACGGCGACAACCGAAGCCGCCGACAGGAGAGTCAGTCAGTCATGGTGGGACAGCCCCTCGTGCGCCTGCAGGATGTTGCCGAGCATGCCGGGGTGTCGCTTGCCACCGCCTCGCGGATGCTGAGCGACCCCGAATACGGCGGCCGGGCCGGCCTGCGCGAACGTGTTCTCGCCTCGGCCGCCGAGCTGGGATACCGGCCCAACCCGCACGCCCGCGCCCTTGCCATGGCCACCTCGACGAATATCGGCCTGGTCATCCACGACGTCCGCGATCCGTACTTCGCGACGCTCAGCGGGGGTGTCATCACCGTGGCGGAGCGGCACGATCTGCTGGTCAGCATGGTGTGCTCCTACCGCGACGCCTCCCGAGAGCTGGAGTACACCAAGCGGTTGGCCGACCAACGCGTGCGCGCCATCATCCTGGCCGGCAGCTCGGTGCGCGACAGTGCCCACGCCGCGGCGATGCACGCCGAGCTCGTCTCCTACCAGCACTCCGGCGGATCGGTCGTGTCCGTGACACGGGGTCGCACGGTCGGTCACGTGGTCGACATCGACAACTCCGGCGGCATGCGCACGCTCGTGCACGCCATGGTGGAGCTGGGCCACACCTCGTTCGGTGTGATCGCCGGACCGCTGCGGCTGCTCGCGGTCCGCGACCGCCTGCAGGGCATCAGGCAAGGACTCAAGGATCATGGCCTCACACTGGGACGCGACGACATCGTGTACGTCGACATGTCGCGCGATGGCGGGCTGGCCGGTGCGCATCTGCTGATGAAGCGGCCCAAGCCGCCTCGCTGCCTGCTGGCCATCTCCGACGTCGTTGCCTTCGGCGCGCTGTCCTGGCTCCGGGCGCAGGGCATGACCGTCCCCGACGATGTGTCGGTCACCGGCTTCGGCGGGATACCGGCCGCGATCGACGCGGTGCCCTCGCTCACCACCGTCGAGCTCCCGCTTGAGCAGGTGGGTGAGAACGCGATGGAGCTCGCGCTGAAACCCGCGTCCCCGCGGCACATCGTGGAGGTCAAGGGCACTCTCGTGCGGCGCGACAGCGTCGCACCGCCGCGCTGATCCGCCATTCAACCCGCGACCGGCTCCTCCCGGGCCTGAGATCGACCGCTCGCAGGCCCAAGGACCGACCGCCCGAAGCGGGCCGTGATCGTGCTCAGGACGTCGTCGGGATCGGTCGCCCACACCGCCTCGTTGAAGATCTCGATCTCGATCGGACCGGCGTACCCTGCGGAGCCGATCGCCCGAGTGATCGCCGGGATGTCGATCGTGCCCTCGCCGGGGATGCCGCGGCCGAACAGCGGGTGCGGCTGCGGCACCAGCCAGTCGCACGCCTGGTACGAGATCGTGCGCTCACCCGCACGTTCGATCGCCGCGTAGAGGTTCGGGTCCCACCACACGTTGTACGTGTCGACCGCCAGGCCGACGTGTGCCGGGTCGAATCGCTCCACGATGTCCAGTGCCTGGTCGAGCGTCACGACGACGGATCGCTCCGCGCACATCATCGGATGCAGCGGCTCGACGGCGAGGCGCACCCCCGCCGACGCGGCGTACGGAACCAGCTCGGCGATGCCCTCGATGACGGCCTGGCGTGCCGCCTCGAGGTCGAGGTCGTCGCGCACCCCACCGGCCACCAGGTACAGCACGTCGCCGCCGATCGCGGCGGTCACATCGACGGCGCGCTGGTTCGCCGCGCGATCGAGTCCGCCTCCGTCAGGGTTCTCGCCGGTGAAGAAGCCCGCCCGGCAGACACTGGAGACCTGTACGTCGTGCTCGCGCAGCAGCTTCGCCGCACGATCGACGCCGTACTCCCGCACTGGGCCGAGCCATGCTCCCAGCCAGCCGATCCCGTGCCTGGCCAGGCCCCGGACCGTCTCTTCGAAGGAGGAGTTCTTCACGGTGATCTGGTTGATGCTCAGTCGCTCTGTGTTCACGAGAGACCCTTTCCGTCGATGACCGGCGCGGCCGGCACAGGCAGCATGTGCTGGACGTGTGCGAGAAACACCTGCGGCCCTCCGCGGCCGGGTGGGCGCGGAGGGCCCGCGACGTCAGGCCGGTTCCAGCGTCAACTCGGGAACGTCTATCCAGCGCCGCTCCCGTGACGACTGCAGAGCCAGCTCGGCCAGTTGCACGCCCTTGGCGCCCTCGAACAGATCCCAGGCGAATGGCTCGTCCTCCACGACGTGCCGGAGGAACATCTCCCACTGGACGCGGAACGCGTTGTCGAACTCCTCGTTGTCGGGCACCTCGCTCCAGCCGGCGCGGAAGTCGAGCGGGTTCGGGACGTCAGGGTTCCACACCGGCATCGGTGTGTTGACCCGTTCCTGGGTCCTGCAGTCACGCAGACCGGCGATCGCGCTGCCGTGGGTTCCGTCCAGCTGCCACTCACCGATCTCGTCGCGGTAGGGCCGGGTCGCCCAGGACGTGGTGAACTGCGAGAGGACGCCGTTCTCGAGCTTGAACATGCCGTATGCGGCGTCCTCGGCGGTCGACTGGTACTCCTCGCCGTTCTCGTCCCACCGCCTCGGGATGTGGATCTCCGTGTGACAGAGAACCGACGTGATCGGCGAGACGATGTTGTCGATCAGGTAGCGCCAGTGGGGATACATGTCGAGGATGAGTCCGCCGCCGTCCTCGCTGCGGTAGTTCCACGACGGACGGTTCGGGGGTTGCCAGTCGCCTTCGAAGACCCAGTAGCCGAAGTTCAGCCGGAAGCTGAGCAGGGTGCCGAAGAAGCCGGAGTCGATGAGCCGCTTGAGTTTGCGCATGCCCGGAAGGAAGAGCTTGTCCTGGACGACGCCGTTCTTGAGCCCGGCGCTCGTGGCCAGGCGCGCGAGTTCAAGGGCATCGCCCAGCGATGCGGCGGTCGGCTTCTCGCAGAAGACGTGCTTCCCGGCGGCGATGGCCTTGCGAATCGACGCCGCTCGTTCCTTGGTGGTCTGCGCGTCGAAGTAGATGCTGTCGCCGGCGTTGTCCAGCGCTTCGTCGAGACTGGTCGTCCACCGGTCGATCCCGCAGCGCCTGGCCAGGTTCTCGAGTTTGGCCGGGTTGCGTCCGACGAGGATCGGGTCGACCATCAGCCGCCGCCCGTCGGCCAGCTGCATCCCTCCTTGATCGCGGATCGCCAGGACCGAGCGTTCCAGATGCTGGCGCGTCCCCATCCGTCCGGTGACGCCGTTCATGATGATTCCGACGCGAACGTGATCCATGTCCGACTCCTCTCTGGTTTCTGTAAGCGCTTTCTAATCGCTGTGCTCGTAATCTGTCAAGGAGCACCTTAACAGTCGAACAACCTGCACGCGTTGCCGCCGAGGGCCGCAGCGCGACGGCCTGTGTCAATGAGCGGACGCCCACGACGGCTCGGGCCGCGGTCGTGTCGCCGGCGGGAAAGGGGATCGTCTCTTGAGGTGTTCGTCATGCTGTGCGAGCATAGCCCAAAATTGAAAGCGCTTTCTAAGGAGCAGCATGGCTGCACGGAACGGGAAGGGTTCGCTAAGTGGCCGCGTCGTCGCGGTGACCGGCGGCGGGAAAGGGATCGGCCGGGCGATCGTCCTGGCCGCCGCGGCGGAGGGAGCGAGCGTCGCGGTGGCTTACCACGACAGTGAGACAGGTGCGAAGGAGGTCGCAGACCTCGTGCGCGGGCACGGCCTCGAGGCAGAGGTGTTCGCGTGCGACGTCACCGACCGGGAGCAGGTCTTCTCCTTCATCCGAGGGGCGGAGAAGCGGTTCGGGCGTATCGATGGCCTGATCAACAATGCCGGGGTCATGCCGGACTCGCCGTTCCTGGAGATGACGGCCGGAGAGTGGGATCGGGTCATCGCTACCAATCTGACCAGCGCCTTTCACGCCAGCCAGGCCGTCCTGCCGGGCATGCTCGAGCGGGGCAAGGGCGCCATCGTCAACGTCGCGTCACGGCTGGGGCTGGTCGGCTGGCCGGGGGTCGCCCACTACGCGAGCGCCAAGGCAGGCGTCATCGCGCTCGCGAAGTCGATCTCACGGGAGTTCGGCCAGCGAGGCATCCGGGCGAACTGCGTGGCACCGGGGGTCACCAACACCGACATGGGACGCATGGTGATGCAAGGCGAGGTCGGCCGCCGCCGGATGGCCGAGCTCCCGTTGGGGCGCTTCGGTGAGCCCGGCGAGGTCGCGGACTGCGTCGTGTACCTGCTGTCGGACGCGTCGTCGCTGCTGATCGGGCAGACCCTCAATCCCAACAGCGGCGGGTTGATGCCATGAGCCCGGTGATCGGCACTGTCGAGGACGCCGTCGCGCTGATCCATGACGGCGCGGCCGTCTGGGTGGGAGGCTCCGGCGCCGGACACGGCGTCCCGCAAGCCTTCATCGACGCATTGGCTGAGCACTTCGGGCGCGCCGGCCGTCCTCGCGACCTGACGACGGTGCGGGTCGTCGGCATCGGTGACTTCGGCGACGTCGGGTTCTCCCAGCTCGCGCTCCCCGGGCTGGCGCGGCGCACGATCGGCAGCAACATCGGCAACGAGCCGCGGCTGGGCGCCCTCGTCACGGCGGGCGCCCTCGAGGCGTACTCGCTGCCTCAGGGAGTCCTGTCGGCCCTGTGCCGTGACATGGCCGCAGGCCGCCCGGGCCACCTGACGCACGTCGGACTCGGCACGTACGTAGATCCGCGGCAGACCGGAGGGCGGCAGAACGCCCGCACGATCGAGTGCATCGTCGAGGTCGTCGAGCTGGCCGGGCGGGAGTGGTTGTTCTACCACTCGCTGCCGATCGACATCGCCGTCATCCGGGCGACCACCGCCGACGAGGACGGCAACCTGACATTTGAGCACGAGCCTATTCTCGGCGACTCGCTCGCGCTCGCCATGGCGGCGCACAACAACGGTGGCAAGGTGGTCGTTCAGGTCGAGCGTCTAGCCGGCCGCGGGTCGCTGCGCCCCGGCGACATCCGCATCCCCGGCGCGCTGACCGACCTTGTGTACACCGACGCACGGCAGCGCCAAACGTACCTCACGTCTCACTCTCCCTACTACTCCGGCGAACTGCGGGCGCCCTCGGCCGGGCTGGCGCGGACTCCGCTCGACGTTCGCAAGGTCATCGCGCGTCGCTCGTTCATGGAGTTCCGTCCCGGCGACATCTGCAATCTCGGGTTCGGCATCTCCCAGCAGATCGGGTCGATCGCCGCTGAGGAAGGCGTGGCCGAGGCGCTGACGCTGACCGTGGAGCAGGGCATCTTCGGCGGGGTGCCCGCGTTCGGCGGGGACGGCGGCGCCGGGTACAACTACCAGGCCCGGCTGGAGCAGCCCTCGATGTTCGACTTCTACGACGGCGGCGGGCTGGACATCGCCAGCCTGTCGTTCGCGCAGGTCGACCGCGCCGGCAATGTCAATGTGCACGCTTTCGACGAGCATCCCCGTGGTCCGGGCGGCTTCATCAACATCAGCACCAGCACCAAGCGGCTCTGCTTTGTGGGCACGTTCACCGCCGGCGGCCTGCGGGTCTCCTTCGACGACGGCTCCCTCAGCATCGTGCGGGAAGGCCGCCACCGCAAATTCGTCGACGCGGTGACCGAAATCAGCTTCAACGGAGAGCTGGCGGCGCAGAAAGGGCAGTCGGTGCGCTACGTGACCGAACGAGCCGTCTTCGAGTTGACTCCCGAGGGCCTCGCGCTGATCGAGGTGGCGCCCGGCATCGACGTCGAGCGTGACGTACTGGCCCACATGGGTGTGAAGCCCGCGATGAGCGCGTCGCTCACGCTGATGGATGCGCGGCTGTTCGCGCCGGAGCCCATGGGCCTCGCCCGCCACTTCCGCACCGAGGAGGCGCTCTCGTGACCGAGCTGGTGCATCTGGTCCCCGGGATCTGCGCCGAGATCGTGCTGGACAACCCGCCGATGAACGTCGTGACGACCGAGCTTACGGCCCAGCTGCGTCAGGTGCTGCAGGCGGTGGCGGAGGACGCCGCCACCCGCGCGGTGATCGTGTACGGGGCCGGCGGCCGGGCCTTCTGCGCCGGCTCGGACATCGCGGAGTTCGAGTCGCTTCACGGACGCGCCGCCGAGGGCAAGCTGCTTCTGGAGAAACTGGTCTACCGCCAACTCGCCATGCTCCAGGTGCCCACGATCGCGGCCATCGAGGGTCACGCGCTCGGCGGCGGGCTCGAGCTGGCGCTGTGCTGCGACTTCCGCATCGCCACGCCCCGGTCCAAGCTCGGCATGCCCGAGCTCAAGCTCGGTGTGACTCCTGGCAGCGGCGGCACACAGCGCCTGCCCCGCATCGTCGGCCCGGCGCGTGCCAAAGAGATCATCCTGCTCGGACAGCCGATGGACGTCGGCAAGGCGCTGTCGATCGGGCTGCTCACCCAGGTCGTCGAGGTCGGCGGGGCCGTGGCCGCCGCACGTGAGATGGCGGCCACGCTCGCCGAGCGCGGGCCGGTGGCCATGCGGGTGGCGAAGAAGCTGCTCGACGCCGCCACGGAGACCACCCTCGAGGAGGGCCTAGCGCTCGAGATGGACGGATCTGAGGTCGTGTTCGCGACCGGCGACGTCCTGGAGGGCGCACGGGCCTTCCTCGGAAAGCGCGCACCCCGGTTCATCGGTCGCTGAACCATCCAGGAGTTGAGGAGAAACAGATGCGGACAACGGCGCTCTTCGGCAAGCCGCTGCGGCGACGGCACTCGGAGGTCATGCACAACGCGGCGTTCGCCGCCGCCGGCGTCGAGGCCCGGTACGAGTTGCGCGAGGTCGACGAAGCGGAGCTCGCCGAGCAGGTCGAACAGGCCCGGCGGGACGGCTGGATGGGCTTCCAGATCACTGCCCCCCACAAGCGGATCGTGATGACCCTACTCGACGAGATCGAACCGGACGCCCGGCGGATCGGTGCGGTCAACAGCGTCGCCGTCGGCGAGGACGGGAGACTCATCGGCTTCAACACCGACGTCCTCGGGTTTCTGACCGCTCTGCGGTCGTGCCACCCCGGCGAGCTGACCGGACGCTCCGCTGTGGTCGCCGGTTCCGGTGGGGTGGGCCACGCCGCCACGTACGGACTCGCGACGGCCGGTGTCGCGAAACTCACCGTCCTCGATCTCGACGTCGCCATGCCCCGGAGGCTTGCCGAAGAGTTCGCGGACTTCGCCCCGATCGACCCCTTGGCGTTCGGGGACCCCAGAGTCGGCAAGCGTCTCGCCCATGCCGACGTCTTCGTGAACGCGACCTCGGTCGGCATGCTGTCTCCGGGGCCGGTCGTGGATGTCGGCCTCATCAACCCCTCCGCCGCCGTCTTCGACGTGGTCTACATCCCGGCCGAGACCGAACTGGTGCGTCAGGCCCGCGCTCGGGGCATGCGCGCCGCGAACGGCGACCGGATGCTCGTCGCTCAGGCGGCGAGGGCATGGACCAGGTGGACCGGTTTGGCCGATCCCACCGACGTGATGCGTGACGCGGTCGCGCCGCTGCTCGCCCGCGACGACCTCCAACCCTGAGGCCGGGTCGCCAAAGCCGTGAAGGAGGGCGACGTCGTCGCCCTCCTTCACCTTCCCCGTGGGTGCTGTCGCGCCCGGCCGGCGACGGCGTGGTCCCTGGCTACGGTCGTCCGCCGGGCAGCCGCATCAGACGCCGGATGTTGCGATGGTAGATCTGCTCGCGATCAGTGCCGGGGATGTCCATGGCGTCGAGGACGCGGATGGTCTCCCGGATGTACATGGGTCCGCCTTCGGGGTCGAAGGGGCAGTCGGTGCCGAACAGGACGTGGTCGGCGCCGAAGAAGTCGAGGCCGCAGCGGATGCCGATGTCGGAACCTGACAGGGCGGTGTCGGCGTAGAAGCGGCGGAAGTAGTCGAGCGGCCGTTGTGGCAGCAGGTTGCGGTAGTCCTCGCCGGCGGTGCGACTGCCGAGCTGGTCGCTCCAGCCCAGTCCGATCCGGCCCTCCAGGTAGGGGATCATGGCCCCCATGTGATGGGTGATGATCTTGATGTCGGGATGGCGTTCGTACAGGCCGGAGAAGACCAGCCGGGCCATGGCGACGCTGGTCTCGTACGGCCAGCCGAGCGCCCACCAGATCTCGTACTTGGAGGTGTCCTCGGTGGCGTAGTCGGCGAAGGCGGCGCTGCGGGTGGGGTGCATCCAGATGGGCAGGTCGCGCCCGGCCATCTCGTCGAACACGACCTGGAACGCCGGATCGTCGAGCGGCCGGCCATTGACGTTGGTGAAGACCTGCACGCCGCGGGCGCCGAGGTCGTCGATGGCGAAGGCGAGCTCGGCCAGGGCGGCGTCCGGGTTGTTCATCGGCAGGGAGGCGACGAAGGCCGGGAACCGGTCGGGGTGCTTCTCGCACAGCTCCAGCATCGATACGTTGGCCAGCCGGGCCAGTGCCGCGGACTCGGCCGGGCCGGCGAGCAGTTCGATCGGCGGTGAGGACAGCGTGAGCACCTGCTGGTAGCCGTCGCCGAACTCGTCCATCATGCGGAGCCGGACGTCGAGGTCGTGCAGCGCGGGCAGCTCCAGCCACCTCCTGAGCGCGCCCGGGTCGACGGCGAGTTCGCGCATTCGCTCGAAGTAGGGCGCGGGCAGGATGTGGCTGTAGGCGTCGACCTTCATTGATTTCCTCTCGTTGTCCTGGGAACCCAGCGGGTGATGCGGCGGTCGACGGCTTGGACGAGTGCGACGGCGCCGAGTGCGACGGCGATGATGACCAGGAGCACGGCCAGCACGCCGGCGCTGTCGAACCGGCCGCCGGCCTGGGTGACGATGCGGCCCAGGCCGACGACGGCGATGAACATCTCGCCGTTGATCATGCCGGTGACGGCGCGGCCGACGCCGAGCCGGACCCCGGCCATGATCATTGGGGCGGCGGCCGGGAGCATCACGCGCAGCAGCACCTGGCGTTCGCCGGCGCCGTAGGAGCGGGCCATCTCGACCAGATGGACCGGTACGGACTGGATGGCCGAGGCGGTGTTGATGATGATGACGAACATGGCGTACATGACCACCACGGCGACGATCGAGCCGCGGCCCTCCCCCAGTAGGGAGAAGAAGATCGGCGCGAAGACCAGCGACGGGGCGGTCAGCAGCGCGTAGACGTACACGCCGAGAGCGGCCTCGACCTTGCGGTAGCGGCCCATGGCGACGCCGGCGACCAGGCCGGCGGCCAGCGAGATGGCGAACCCGAGGATCAGGTTGACCAGGCTGTCGGCGAGGCTCGTGACGATGAGGCCGCTGGTGGCCATGTCGGCGAGGCGGGCCAGCACCGTGCTGAGCGGGGGGAAGAACGACATTCCGGCCAGTTGCCCGATCAGTTCCCAGGCCGCGGCTCCGGCGGCCAGACTGATCGGGGCGGCGGGCAGGCGCCGCCAGGACGGCCGTTTGCGGGCAGGTGCCGCACGTGTGCTGTGGTGGTCGGCCAGAGCACTCATCCGGCCACCTTGGACGGGCGGTGCTCTTCGTGCATGTCGCGGAGCCGGTCCCACAGGTAGGCGGTGATCTCGACGTACTGGCCTGAGCGTTCGAGGGCGCCGACGTCGCTGGAGCGGGGCCGTTCCAGCGGAACCGGGACGATTTCGGAGATGCGGCCGGGGCGGGCGCTCATCAGCACGACGCGGTCGCCCAGCAGCACGGCCTCCTCCATGCTGTGGGTGATGAACACGACGGTCATCCGGTGTTCCTCCCAGATCGACAGCAGCTCCTCCTGCAGCAGGCGGCGGGTCTGCTCGTCGACTGCGCCGAACGGCTCGTCCATGAGCAGCACCCGTGGCCGCATGGCGAGAGCCCGGGCGAGGCCGACGCGTTGCTGCATGCCGCCGGACAGCTCGCCGGGCCGTTTGGTCTCGAACCCGGACAGGCCCACCATGGCGATCAGCGAGCGGGCGCGTTCCTCGCGCTCGGCCCGGCCGACCCCGCGCATGCGCAGCCCGAACGCGACGTTGTCCAGCACGGTGGCCCAGGGCAGCAGCGCGAAGTTCTGGAAGACCATGCTGCGGTCGGGGCCGGGGCCGCGTACGGGCGTGCCGTCGATGCGGATGTCGCCGTCGTTCCAGGGGATGAGCCCGGCGATGGTCTTCAGCAGCGTGGTCTTCCCGCAACCGCTCGGCCCCAGCACGGTCAGGAACTCGTTCTCCCCGACATCGAGGTTGACGTCCCGTAGCGCCTCGACCGTCTCGTTGTCCTGGCCGACGAAGCTCTTTCCCAATCCACGGATCTCGATCAACGCGCGTTCCTTGCCGTAGTCGTCTGAGCCCACCGAGTCAGCCTGCGTTCGCCCCACCGCGCGACGGAGATCAGCAGGAGCGCCTCCGCCAAGATGATCACGATGGTGCCGTAGAGCAGCGGGGCCTTGAACAGGCCGCGGTACTCCAGGATCAGCCCGCCCAGCGCGGTGGACACCATGAGCAGCTCGACGATCACCATCCCGGTGACCGCCCGCCCGACGCCCAGCCGGATGCCCGTCATGATCGCCGGCAGCGCGCCGGGCAGCAGGACCCGCGTCCAGATCTGCCGCTCGCTCGCCCCGAACGAGCGGGCCATCTCGATCAGCGACGGGTCCACCTGCCGGACCCCGGTGCGGCTGTTCACCACCACCATCACGATCGAGAAGATCGTGACGAGGATGACCCGCGAGGCCAGCCCGAACCCCACCGACATCATCAGCAGCGGGATGATCGCCGCCATCGGGGTGACCAGCAGGATGTTGAGATACACGTCCGCGAATCGCTCCAGCAGCCGGAAGCGGCCCAGCACGATGCCCGCCGGCACGCCGACCACGACCGCGATGCCGAAGCCGAGCACCAGCGCCTGGTTGCTGACGTACATCGCCCGCCACAGCTCCGCGCTGCCCAGCAGCTCCACCGTCGCCGCGACGGTCTCGGTGAAGGTGGGGATGAGCAGACCGCCCCACCCGCGGGCGTAGAGCTCCCAGCCGGCGGCGAAGACGGTGAACGTCAGCAACTGGTACGGCAGGCTCGCGCCGGCCAGGCGCCGCAGTACGTCCGGGCGGCGCGCAGGTCGAGGGCCGGCCCGGAAGGCGGCGGTCATGCGGCCGCCTTGATGAAGGACAGGTCGGCCGCGTCCTTCGCGGTCATACCCTGCTTGATCACGCCGGCCCGGACGAAGAAGTCGATGGTGCCCTGGACGTTCTGCTCCGTCAGGGCCGCCGCGTCGAACAGGCCCGCCTTGACGTACCGCTTGGCGATCTCGGCCACGTCGGCGGGCTTCTCGTCCGGCAGGTGCTTGGCCACCAGCCCCACCAGGTGCTGCGGATCGGCGTTGATCTTCGCGTGCTCCCGCACCAGGGCCGTCACGAAAGTCTGCGCCGCCTGCTTGTGCTCAGCGAGGAACCCGGCGTTGGCGTACACGGTCTGCGGATGCACGTCAGGCAGGCTCTTACCGAAGTCGGCCACCTGGGTGAACTTCGACGTGCCCGAAGACTCCAGAGTGACCACGTCGGAGATCTCCAGCGGCGTCGCGTCGAGCTGGCCCGCGACGAGGGCCTGGGCGCGCACGTCCGAACCGCCGATCGTCAGGTACTTGGGAACCTTGCCCGCGCCGCACTCGGTGCTCACCCACTCCTTGGCCATGGCCGTCGCCACCGCACCCGCGCTGAAGATCCCGAACGGGCGCCCGCTCAGATCGTCACAGGAGGAGATGCCCGGCTTGCCATAAATCGCCCACTGGTTGCCGACGACATCGGCGATGATCTTAATGGGGGCGTCCTGCTCGATGGCGATCAGCGCGGGGCTCGTCGCCTCCGCCGAGATCGCGTAGTCGCCCTTGGCCAGCCCCTCGATGGCCAGCTCCGGCTCGGCCAGTTCGACCACCTTCACCTCGTGTCCCGCCTGGCGGACGGCGTCGATGGCCGCCAGGATCGGCACCGTCGTGATGTCCGGCTCGATGACCGCCACCGTGAACGACGACGTCCCGTCTGCGGTCGTACCTGTGCCCCCGCCGCCGCACGCGGCGACGGCGGACAGCACCGCGAGCGCGGCGAGCCTTCTCATATGAGTCCCGGCGTGCATGTCCTCCTCCTTCGAACTCGCGTCCGCTGGCCCAAGCCCTGCATAAGTGGAGATAGCGAGCTAGGCAAACGTATGCCTGATGGCATGTTAGTGAGCTATGACACAGATTCGTCAAGGGGTTTCCGCAGGTTGACTATGTGGCATTTTCTCTCATTCGCTTGCCTGCCTGGGTCGGAGCTGCAACGATTAGGCAAACGTTGTCCTAGGAGGGATAGTCGTGAGTTCCCTGGTGGAAGTGGCCCGAGCGGCCGGTGTGGCCGTGTCCACTGCGTCGCGGGTGCTGAACGGCTCCAGTCACCCCATCTCGGCCGCGACGCGCGCCCGGGTCATCGCGGCCGCCGAGCGGCTCGGCTATTCGCCCAGCGCCCTGGCGCGCGCGCTGGTCTCGCGCAGCAGCCGCCTCCTGGGTGTCCTGGTGAGCGACATCGTCAACCCGTACTTTTCCGTCATCGCCCGCGGTGTGGACGACGTGGCGACCCGGGCCGGCTACGTCACCATGCTGTCCAATGTCGACCGGCGCACCGCCACTGAGATCAACCGGCTGCAGACCATGCGCAACTACCGTGCCGCCGGAGTGATCTTCGCTGGCAGCGGCTATGTCGACGACCCCGAGGCGCCGACCCTGGTCAAGGCCGTCCGCCAGGCACAGGAGCAGGGCATCCACGCGGTCTCACTCACCGTCCGCGACCTCGGATGCCCGGTCATCACCGCCGACAGCCAGGCCGCCGCGTACGACATCACCGACCACCTCGTCTCGCTCGGCCACCGCCGGATCGCGTTCATCGAGGGGCCGCCCGGCATGATCGCCACTCACCAGCGCCGCGAGGGTTTCCTCGCCTGCATGAGCGACGCCGACCTCGCGGAAACCGCGCGGTGCATCCCCGGTGGCTTCGACTACGAGGCCGGACACGCCGCCACCATGCGGCTCATCGCCCGACCGCCGCTGCCGGACGCCATCATCGCCGCCAACGACGAAGCCGCTGTCGGCGCGCTCAACGCCCTGCGGCAGGCGCGCATCGACGTACCCGGAGAGATCTCCGTCGCCGGGATCGACGACCTCAGAGTCGCCCAGTTCGTCGGCCTCACCACGGTGAGCCTCCCGCTGTACGAGATGGGCGCCATGGCCGCCCGCCACATCCTCGACACCGCCCCGGGCGCCGACACCGGCGACGCCACGACCACCATCCTGAGCCACCGGCTCATCCCTCGGGAGACCACCGCACGACGCTCTTCGTGACCCCGCGGGCGAGATCACGGCACTCACACTCCCTGTGTCGTGCCAATGCTCATCCACTGACTCTGACCGGGTGGGCTTGCTCCGCTTTGACGGATACCGGTGGTGTGGTGTTCAGGCCGGGATGGTCGCCTTCCAGCGGGAGTTGAAGGCGCAGACCCGCGATCACGCCGTCGGTCGCGTCCGTGAACGTCAACTCCCGTCCGGATGATCGACTACCGCACTGCCGCCCGCGGTGATCTCATTAGCCTGGGTATCGCTTTTGGAGTGATACCCCCGGAACGTCAGTGCGGGAATGCCGCGCCCGTCAGGAACTGCCCGTTGTTCTGTTCGACCGTCAGTTCACCTCCGTCGGCGGTGACGCGTTGTTCGAGGGCGGCCAGTCCCCGGAGCTCGGGCAGCGGTGCCTGCTGGGCGCCGTCGTTGACGATGGTGATGCTCGACTCCGACAAGGTGATCCGCACCTGCGTCGCCTGGGCGTGGCGCAGGATGTTGGTCGTGGTCTCGCGCAGTACCTGGCCGAGCAGTTCGCTCGCGCCCGGGTCGACGTCTGCTTCGCGGTCGATGCGCACCTGGATGCCCGCGGCCTCGAAGAGGTTCCTCGCGTTCTCCAGCTCGGCGGAGAGGTTGAGCCGCCGCTGTGCGTAGGCGAGCTCCTTCGTCTGGGTGATGGTGTCGCTGACCAGGGCGTGGATCTCCCGCAGCTCCTGTTTGGCTCGTTCGGTGTCGCTGTCCACCAGTTTCTGGGCGAGCGCCGTTTTCAGCTTCACCACGTGGAGGGTGTGGCCCTGGATGTCGTGCAGGTCGCTGGCGAACCGGACGCGTTCGCGGATGACGGCCAGCTCCCCTTCCCGCTCCCGTGCCTCCTCCAGCTCCGTGACGACGTCGTAGAACCGCTTGTTGGGGAACCTGAGTCCGATCAGCGCCACGGTGATGCCCGTGGGGATGAGGACATAGTGCACCAGAACGCTGGGAACGTCCTCGTGCGGCACCAGCAGCCTCGTCGCGCCCACCGCGGCGACATAGACGGCCAGCGCGAGGGCTGCCGCGCCCCGGTGGCGCGACAGTTGAGGGATGACGAGAGAGCTCACGATCGAAATGCCGTAGAACGCCGCGCTGCCGTCGACCACCAGTACGGAGAAGGGCCACACGGCCGCGGTGACGACCAGGCAGGGGAGCGCGACGCGCAGGACGTCGCCTGCCGCCCACCGCACGAAGGCGACCAGTGCCGCCACCACGCCCGCGCCCAGGGCGAGGGCTTCCCACCAGGAGCGGGCGTCCGTCGCCACCACCACCGCCCCGGCGGCGGCGAGCAGCGGGAGGAACATGGTGAGGTTGAGCTTGCGTAGCTGTCCCTGCGCCGGCTCGGTCTTCTCGGGGGCCGCGTGTGTCGGGCTCACTGGTCCTCACCTGGTTGCCGGGCGGTCGGTTGCGCGGTGGGATCGCGGCTGTCCACATCAGCCATGTCCACGGTCGGCGGTATCGCGCAGTGGTCTGGCATGGGTGGCTCTCCGGGATCGAACAGCAGAGTCTGCCCCAGTATTCTTCCTGCTCCGTGGTGCCGACAGTGACACCGCGTCATGACTTCACCTGCGGGAATGTCATGGCGAGGTCATGACATGGTCGCACTGGCAGATGAGCGCGGCGACGGCTGAGCTCGATGGCATGTCCTCGACACCAGTCATCGACGTCGGCCGCCTGAACCTCACGTACGGCGATGTCCACGCCGGTGCGGCGGGGCGAGTTGTACGCCCTGCTCGGCATGAATGGGTCGGCAAGACCTCAAGCCTGGCGACCATCGAGGGCCGCCCCCCACCCTGGCCTGGAGCGCCAGGTTCGTCGCGGCGCACTTGTCCCCCGTGCGAGCTACCGGCGAGTGTCCACCGTGCGGTGATGACTCCCGGGCCGTCGATTCCCTAGCGTTTCGGCGTAGCCGCAGCGCTTCGGCCGCTTTCCACTACACCGCCGTGTGCATCTTGGCGTCAATTCTCTCCCTGGAGGACATCTTGCTCCGCAAGATCAAGGCATTCGTTGTGGTCGCACTGTGCTGCACCGTGGTCGGTGCGGGACTCGCCGGCTGCGGGGGCGAATCGGCGGACGACTGGGATCCCTTCGCTCCCACCACGCGGAAAGCCGATGCCGACCTGATCTCTGGAACCAAGAAGGTCAAAGTCGCGGGCCGGTCGGTGAACGTGTCCTGTTCGGGAGACCCCGCGAAAGGCAAGCCGGTCATCATCCTGATGCACGGAGGGGGTGACGGGCTGGACAAGATGGCCGCCATCCAGAAGACGCTGAGCAAGAAGAACCGGGTCTGTTCCTACGACCGGCTCGGCGCAGGCGCGAGCGACCAACCGGATGACCCTCAGAACTTCTCCAGCACCGGGAAGATTCTGACCGGGGTGCTCGACCGCGTCGCCGGTGACGACCCGGTCGTCCTGGCCGGGCACTCCCTGGGCGGGCTGATCGCCGCCAGGTACGCCCCCGACCATGAGGCCAGAGTCAAGGGGCTGGTCCTGATGGACGCCACGTCGCCCACGATGGTCGCCGACATCACGAAGGCGATCCCCGAGTCCGCCAAGGGCCCGGCGGCCGAGGTGCGCGTACAGAACCTCGCGATCTTCAAGGGCAAGAACCCGGAGAAGCTCGTCATCGCCGACGGCGAGGTGCGTTCCGCCGGGAACATCCCGGTGGAGGTGGTCCAGCATGGCCAGCAGTACCTCGCGGCCATCCCCGAGGTCGGGCCGAGCCTGGAGAAGGCGTGGTCCGCAGGCCAGCGCAAGTGGCTCGCGGTGTCCAGCAGCAGCAAGCTGAGAACGGCCACGAACAGCGGGCACTACATCTACGTCGACCAGCCTGACGTCGCCGTCCAGGCTATTCAGCGCGTCACCTCGCAGGCCGCACGCCAAACGAATGGTGGGTGACCCGGCCGATCGCACCGTGTCGTCACGAGTTTGCGCAGTCCCTTACGGATAGCCATCCTCGCGCGCTCAGGGTGACCAGGACTGCTACTCCCGGGGTTCAGGTGTCGGCGCCGAGGGGTGGGGTCCAGGCCAAGGCGGTTCCCACTGCGCTGATCAGCAGCGATGTGGGTAGTGCCGAGGCAATGGAGTTGCGCAGTAGGGCCGCTGCGGGGTTGTGGGTCTGCATGATGCGCCCGAGCTTGCCGGAGGTGCGCGCCATACGTTCGGTGCGGGGGCGTCTGAGTTCGTCGTAGGCGAGGAGCCCGGCGTCGATGCCGTTCTCCTCGATCGCGGCGGCGAGCGTCACGGCGTCCTCGATGGCCAGGCAGGCCCCCTGGCCGATGTCCGGCGTTACGGCGTGGGCGGCATCGCCGAGCAGCGCCACTCGGCCATGGACGAATCCCGGCAGCCTGGCCCGCAGGTAGTACACATCGTGCCGCAACAGAGTGTCTTCGGGGGTCGCCGCGAGGAGCCCGGGGATGGGATCGTGCCAGCCACGGAACCTGGCGGCGAGCAGGCCGAGGTCGTGCTCGGGGGTGGCGTGCTCCGGGACGCTTTCGCAGGCGAACCAGTAGATCTGCCCGTCGTTGATCGTCGCAGAGCCGAAGCGGGCGCCATGTCCCCAGGTCTCCGACAGGATCGCCGGTATGCCCAGGGGCTCGGCCCGCTCGGCTGGGACGATGCCGCGCCAGACCGTGTATCCGGCGTACGTCGGGCCGGGGTAGTCGGGGAGCAGGGCCGCGCGCAGTCGGCTGCGGACGCCGTCGGCGGCCACGACCAGGTCGGCCGTTTCCGACACGGTGCCGTTTGACGTGCTCAGGGTGACGGTGGCCGCGTCGGGTCCTGGTGTGATCTTCTCGGCGCGGTGGCCGGAGCGCAGCGTGTCCGGGTTGAGTCCAGCCATGAGGAGGCGGTGCAGCTCAGCCCGGTGCAGGGCGTAGAACGAGGCGCCGTAGCGGCGCTCGATGTCGGCGGCGGGGATGTGCCCGACGAGCCCGCCTCGCCGTAGCCGGATCTCCAATCCTGTCTGGCGCCGACCGTGATCGCGCAGGGCCTGGCCCAGGCCGAGGTAGTCCAGGGCTTTGACGGCGTTGGGGGCGATGCCCACGCCGGCTCCGACCGGCGCGATGGCGGGGGCCTGCTCATAGGCCGTCACTCGCCAGCCGTCGCGTTGCAGGGCGTGAGCGGCCGCCAGGCCGCCGATTCCCGCGCCAATGATGATCGCCGTGCTGGTGCTCATCCGCCGCTCCCGATTCAAATGACCATTTGAAACGATCGCTTCAAACGATCGATTTAAACGGATGCTATATCAGGGGGAGGGCCGGAATGCGCCGGAAAGACACCGCCGAGGCTGTGTGATGCCCGGGAGTGGCGTCTGAAGTGCTGAAACTTAGGTTTCAATAGGTGCATGGCCTCCTCGCCGCGTAAGCCGTTGACCGCAGGTCCCGTCCGGACTGCCCTGCGCCGCTTCTTGCGCGAGCGGGCGGCCGAGACCCGCGCTTTCCCCGATGATCCGGTCCTGGCCCGGCTTGCCGCTGCCCGCTGGCTCGCCGCCGAACTGGACCTTGTCACCCGTGAGCTCGTGGGGGTCCCGGTAGTAATCGCGAAAAATCCAACGGAAATGCCCCTGGCCTGCTCTGATGTGAGGGCGTCGCATGGCTGGTGTGCCGGTGGTGGATGCGGCGGGCTGGGCCGAGGATGCCGCTGACTTCGCCGGAATGCTCCACGTCGACGCTGGCGAAGCGATATCCGTTGGATTTTCCGCCGTTGCTACCGGGACCCCTCGGCCTACCCCGGGAGCCCCAGCCGACCTGATCGATCAGGCGGCGGCGGCCGCTGTCTCGGCGAGGATGCCGAGGAAGTGCAGCCAGCCCTCGGCGTGTGGCGGGACCTGCGACTCCGGCAGGTTCGAGTGGGTCAGGTCGACCCGCGTGCCGGTGGCCGTCGGCGTCAGGCGGAACGCCACCTCGGTTGATCCGGCGGGGAGGACGTCGTTGGCCTCCAGGCCCCAGGTGACGACGACCGAGCGGGGCCGGTCGACCTCGACGAACTCGCCGCGGATCGGGTTCCCGTCGATGTCGACGGCGAACACGCCGCCCGGCCGGGGATCGAGCTCGGCGCGCCGGCCCATCCACGCCAGCATCCCGTCGACCGTGACGAGGTGGTCGAACACGATCTCGGGCGGGGCCTCGATGTCGATGGAGGTTGCGAACTCAGCCATTGGTCCTCGCGGTCTTCTCGGCGGCGGCCTTGAGAGCGGCCAGGTGATCGGGCCAGAAGCCCTCCAGGAACTGGCGGACGGCGGCGAAGCCGTCGGTGCGCACGACGAACAGGTGGCGGGTGCCCTCCCGCGTCTCGGTGACGAGCCCGGCCCCCCGGAGCACCCGGAGGTGGTGGGAGACGGCCTGCTGGCTCATCGCCATCGCCTCGGCGACCTCGCCCACCGCCCGAGGTTCGTCCCGAACGATGCTCAGGATGGCGCGGCGGTTGCCGTCGGCCAGCGCCCGAAGGGTGCTGTCCAGCACCTTGGCGGTGGCGGCGCTCACGGCGTCCGGCCGAGGTAGGCGATGAGCTGCTCGGACGCCGTTGCGCCGATGTCGAGCGCCGGGCCGAAGGCGTCGCCACGCTGCGCCTCCCCGAGGGCCGCGTGGGCGAAGGCGAGGACGGCGAGCGCGAGGTCCTCCGGGATGGACGCCGCTTCGCCGCTCGCCTGGCTGATGTCCCAACCGTGGACGACGGCCTCGAGCAGGGTCGCCGACGCCATGACCGGCCCGGGCATCGTCCCGAACGGCAGCTCGTAGGTGCGGTCCATCACGCCGGGCTGCCGCCAGGCGAGCCGGGTCCGGGCCGCGAGGTCGGCCATGGCGGCGTCCCATGGTCCGGTGGCGGTGGCGCCGCCGCCGTCGAGGGCGTCGGCGAAGATCGCCAGGGTCTCGACGGTGTGGTCGAGCAGCGTCCGGAGGTCCCAGTCGTCGCAGGGGGTGGGGACATCGAGGGCATCGGCTGGGACGGCGGCGATGCGGGCCGTCGTCCACGCCAGGCCCTCGTCGAGCAGGTCGGGGGTGTCGGTGATGAGCATGGCTCCTACACAAACAATGATTTGTACAAAAGTCAATTGGTTGTTTGTAGACGGACCGATGAGGTAGGACGTGTCCCGGCGTCGGAGGAACCATGGACGCGCGCAACCTCGCCAACCGGCTCTCTGCCGACGACGGCGAGATGAGCCATCGGACGACGTTGCTGTACAGCAGTGCCGTACAGCAACACCGTCTTACGCGATCACATCTCACCGAACCGCATCTACCGCCTGACCAGCGCGTAAGCCCGCCGACCTGGCCCCCGCCGTTGACTCGTAATGGGGTCCCGGTAGCAACGGCGGAAAATCCAACGGATATCGCTTCGCCAGCGTCGACGTGGAGCATTCCGGCGAAGTCAGCGGCATCCTCGGCCCAGCCCGCCGCATCCACCACCGGCACACCAGCCATGCGACGCCCTCACATCAGAGCAGGCCAGGGGCATTTCCGTTGGATTTTTCGCGATTAGGCCCGGTGGTAAGAAACGCGTCACATGGCCCAAACGAGCGGCGTCGCCGCAGGTCACGGTGCGCGACTGTGCCACCCGCCGAGGGCAGATTTCGGTCCGGGCGTTCGGGGATGAGTCCGACGCTCTGCGGCACGATAACGCTGGATCGGGCATTTCCGCAGGTCGCGTTGCTCGCTAAGTGCTTTTATGTCAAGCCGCCCGGGAGCTCCCGGTTACGCAGCGTCGCTTTGGGCCGTGTGGCTCGATTCTTACCGGCACGCCAAGAAGGTGGCCCCGCTGCCGCTACCCGCCCCGCAGCCGCGCGCGCTGGCCGCCGCCCAGGTGCGCACTGTCAAGAACATCGTGGACCGGATCGAGACCTTCCACGAGCTCAAGGGCCGCCGTCACCGCGGCGCCGGCGCGCGTGCCCATGCCCACGCGCGCCCGCTGCGCGACCGCGCCATCATCTACCTGCTGTTCGGCACCGGGCTGCGCCGCGCCGAAGTGGTCGGCCTGGATCTGGACCAGCTGGAGCCGGCTGACCCCGACCGGCTCCGCCAGGCCAAGAAGGCGCGCCTGATCGGCGTACGCGGCAAGGGCCGTACCAGCCGGACCGTGTTCCTCGGCCGTGACGCCCGCCAGGCGCTGGCCGACTACCTCGACCAGGAGCGGCCCGGCGCCGCCGCCGTCAGTACCATTCCGGCCGCGCTGTTCCTGTCGGCCGCCTCCATCGCCGTCCGCCGCCCCGACGGCCGCCTGTCACCCCGCTCGATCAACACCATCGTCGGCGAGATCGGCCGCTTGCACGACGCCCAGACCAACGACCCCGACCGCAAACTCGGCACCCTGCGCCCGCACGACGCCCGCCACACCTTCGCCTTCCAGCTCTCCCAAGCCTCCGGCCACAACCGCGCCGAACTCGAACGCCGCCTCGGCCACGCCAATGACCGCTACCTGCGCCTGTACACCAACCCGCCCGACGACATCGCCGCCGGCTATATCGAGGATCTCTGACCCAGCGCCTTCGCGCGGGGGCGCGCACTACAGTGCTGGCGTGGTGATGCGGTTGCTGCTGGAGCCCTTGCCCGCATCGTGGCCGGCACCCGGCGCCCCCGCGACCGCAGGGACTGCGCGGCCTGCTCGCCCAGCTGCAGGAGGCGGCCGACGCCGTGCGGCAGCTCGACGCCCTCGAAGGGCGCATGCGGCGGCGCCACGTTCTTGTAGGTCGGAGCCGGGTTCGTTGCTTTCTGCTCAACGAGTCGTGGATGGAACGCGACGTGCTCTTCAAGCCTTACGCCGACGAGTAGCGCGGTTCGGGCCCTGATCTGCCGCGTCCTGAGGAGGTCGGCCATCTCGGCCTCCTCCTCCCGAACGTGTCCCTAACCCCAAACTAAGCTGATCTGCGCAGGTCAACCGGTTTCCGAGAAGATCGTGCTCTCGGGAGCGGAGACGGTCACGACTTTGAGAACACGCACAGCTGAGAGGCAAAACCCCAGCTCGGCACCTCTGTGAACAGGGCTGTGTCGCTAGTTGGCGGCTGGGGCCACCTACAGGAGAAGGACGCCTGGTCGAGTGGATGGCGGTGGTTGACGCCTTCCTGGCCCGACATACTCGGGATATACCGGAGATGGGTATCGTCCGCCGCCATGAAGCGGATCCTTGCCCTCGTAGTGGCCGTGATGCTGATGGCCGGGGCGTGCGCTCAGGAGGATCCTCCGAAGAAGGTGGAAACGGATCATGTGGTCGGCAAGGTGGCGCGTACCGCCGTCAGCGGTCACGGGCCTGCCCTTGGGCTACTCAACGCGGACTGGCAGGTGACGGTCGAGGGGGAGCGTGCGAACTTCGAGGTGGAGGGTGGCAGCCTCGTGCTGTTCACCACCGACGGGGTGCAGGGGTTCGACGCGACCACCGGGCAGAGCGTGTGGCACTACAGGGAACCTGGGCGGAAGGTCGATTGGTCGAGGCTGGCAGCGGGTGTGGTGCTGCTCAGTACGGAAGGCGAGGAGGAGAGGCTCGTCGCGCTGGATTCGGCAACGGGACGCCTGCTCTGGGAGAAGAAGGTCGAGCCCTTCACCGGCTTCTTCGTTCATGGACGTGTCCTGGTCCGCGAGAGTCATTCCCCCGCCACCCCCGTACTTGCCGGGATCGACATGCGCACCGGCGAGGAGTTGTGGGATGGGGATCCGGACGTCGGCAAGGGCTGCGACTCGATCGCGCTCTACCCGCACGCGACCGACGCCAGCGTCATCGTGCTGGAGGAAAGGTGTGGGGGGGGCCTCTTCACGAGTGGCTTTCTCGGCCTCGACCCCGCCAGCGGCGATGTGCTCTGGAGCCATGACCACGGTTTGATCGGTTATCCCGATGTCATCTCGGTGGCGCGAGGTGCCGCGGTGATCTCTGCGTCGGATTCCGGGAGGACGACAATCTTCAGCCGCGACAAGGCACAACAGACGCTCGAATGCCGCCGCTGCGAGCCGGTCATCGCAGGAGATCACATTGTCTGGCTCACCGGGAGTGGGAGTGGGACGGAGAAGACGCGAATGGCTGTCGTCAACGCTCACACCGGCGCCGCGAAGGTCGTGGCATTGCCGATACCGCAGTCGAACCTCATCTCTGACGGGCGCCGGCTGTACGGCACCGGGCCGACTCCGGCGGGCGGCCAAGGCGGCGAACCGACACACTGGGTGACGGTCGTCGATCCGGCGACGGGATCAGCCAGGGCGCTGCCCATTCACGCCAATCCAGGTTTCGGACCCATCCGCTGGGTAGGCGCCGTGGACGGACGATTGATCGTGGCCATCCGCCCATCACAAAAAGCGTCTGAAGAGGCATCCGGGCACCGGCTGATCGCCTACAGCTCGACCCCAGGGGCCGAGCCGCTGGAGTTCAGCGGTGTGGACCCCCGGAGCTGGCCCGACTGCGCGAAACTGGTGGCTGCCGTGCCGGGCAAGCGCCTACGGCGGCCCGACGGCCGGCGCGACTGGGGCGAGATGGTGATCGGCTCCACCAGGGTCGCCAGGTCCTCCTGCTACGCGAGCGACATCGAGGGCATCGGCGAGGTCTCCGTCGGAGTCAGGTGGGTCACCAAGCGCCCAGAGGACGCTGACGCCTTGCTCGACGGAACCCCTGGCCAGGCGCCGGACGCCGGACTCCGTGCCGGGTCACTGGTCAGGGTCGGTGGCGTCATCGTGCGGGTGGACGGCCCGCCCGAGGCTGTCCAGGCGGTGGTCAAGCAACTTCGGTCAACGGTCCCGTCCTAATAGTGCAATCCCGATAGCAAGGGGCCCTAGCTGCTCCCCTCGCCACCAAGCCGAGGACCTCCGCTCCCACGACGTCCCCCGAAATCAGAGTGACCGACAACGACTGAGGACCTGCGATCAGCTACCTGGCGGCTGGGGACACGTTCGGGAGCGGAGGGCCAAGTCAAGGTCACAGTTCAGCCGAAGGTGATGCCGGACGATGCGGAGGAGTTCAAGCGCGGGCTTCAGCTCCCGCAGCTGGACAATCCGCACATCACCGTCGAGGTCACGCTCTCCGCCGAATCGATCGCCGTTCGGCCGCAGTGAGGACCACCGAAACCCCCGGCGCGCACACGGCTGGGCCCGAACTCACCGACCGGCAGACCTCGCCGTCCAGCGCGCCGAACTCCAGCACCTGGTCGATGCCCAGCGCCCCCGCCAGGTCGGCAACCAGCCCGCTGGACTGTAGGCGCAAGATCGGCATCTTCGTCCTGGCCGCACAGCGGGTGACGGCTGAGGTGCCCGACTCCGGGTTCCGGTCTGGGCGTTCGGGGATGAGTCCGGCGCTCGCCACCGCGTTAACGACGGCGGGGACGTTTCCGCAGGTCGCGTCGCTCGCTAACCGCCTTTATGTCACGCCCTCCGGGAGTCCCCGGTTTACTCACAGCTCCTTGGCCCCCTGGTGGCACGGACCCGTCCTCGACCTTCGGGAAGTACCCGAGCCTTGTAGGACTTCAGCCACATCACCAGCGCCAGCAGATGGTGCTCATCCTGGGTTCGGCCACGAGCCCACGCGACCTCGGCCTCAGTTGGTGTGAATGCCTCCGCCAGCTCCCGCGCCGACACCACCCTGGCGAACCCCGGATATGCCGTCCGATCGACCGAGGTCACCCGAAGCCCCCAAAACCGCCACCAACACGACGACGATCACCCTAACGACCGGCCTTCAGGCCCCGCGGTGTCTTTCCGGCGTATTCCGGCCTTCCCCCTACCATGGGCACACCATCGCGACACGCTTGGGAGATGTGATGACCGCGCACGACGACGCCGCTGCGCAGCAGATGGGATCCACGCGGGAGCGGTTGATCGAATCGGCCGTGCGGCTGTTCGGCGAGAGGGGTATCGAGGCGACTTCGCTGCGGATGCTGACCGAAGCGGCCCGGACCAACATCGCTGCGGTCAACTACCACTTCGGATCCAAGGACGGCTTGCTGCGCGCTGTCATCGATCGGACGATGCAGGCCATCAACGGCGAACGCCGTCGCCGGCTGGACGCGTTCGAATCTGAGCCTCAGCCGCCGTCGGTGGCGGCGCTGGTGCGCGCGTTCGTCGAACCGGGTGCCAGCCTTCTGGACGGACACGGCCAGAGCGGGCCCGATGTCGCGCGCTTCATCGGCCGCATGCTCGGCGAACCCGATCCGAAGGTCCGGCAGGTCTTCGCCGACCAGGTCGACCCCGTGGAGGGCCGCTATCTCACCGCGCTGGGCCGCGCCCTGCCCGACCTTGACGAGGACGCCGTCCGATTCGTCTACACCAGCATGCTGGGACTGCTCAGCCTCCATCAGTCCGGAACTTTCACCGCACTGGAATGGCCTCAGCGGCAGAGCCCCGGTCCCCGGGAAAACCCTTCCCGCACCGCTGACCTTGAGCGCCTCATCGCCTTCATCACCGGCGGAATCCTCGCCACCCAATCGGGCCGCGCGGCTGCTACGTCGTGATCGGGACCGGCGCGTTCGTGATCGCCGCCGTGCCGGCGGTCAGCCTGGTGCGAACGCGGCGCCTCGCGCGAAGGACACCCTCACTTCAGGCGAGCTGACCTTCCCGTCAACCGGCTCGACCAAACGGAGACCTCGTTGTAAGGCGTTCACCGGACATCGGCACGCCCCCTGCCTTCGTAGAGTGGTGATCAGCTGCGGCTTGGCCGCGCGGATACCCACTACGCAGGGGCAGCGGGTATCCCCCTTCACCCGGGACGCACGTCTTGGCGTTGGCCGGTGCGGTCACGGGTGCCCGCGGATTCGGCGAGGATCCGCGCGCGGGGGGAGCGACTCCTCGAATCCGCTGGGCCCGGCCGCCACCGGACGCACGACCTGATCTGCCCCCACGCCTGCGAGCGTGAGCGGTCCACTGCCCGCACCGCGGGTGCGGGCAGCGGGGGCCGCCGCGCCATCCGTCACTTCAGGCCGGCGAGGAAGGTTCTGGCCAGCTTCTCCACGGCCGGTTGCGCGATGGAGGACTCGAAGACCGGCTTCTGGTAGCCGTCGGCGGCGACGAGGCCGCCGCCGGTCGTCGTCCCCCGGAAGGTGAACTCGATGGTCCGGTCGCCGGTCAGGACCTTGATCAGGACCTCCTGCCTGGGATCCTTCTCCGGCTCATCCGGCCTGGTGGTGGAGGAGATCACGGCGAACGCCTTCTCGCCGAGTCCGGAGAGCTCCTGGCGGGGCTGGTAGTCGGTGTGGATGTTGTCGTCGCCGATGCCGCCCTGGGCGCGGTAGCGGTCGTACTTCTTCGCATCGCGATCGAACTGGAACTTCGATCCGAGGCCGCCGCCCCCCCAGTCGACCACCCGGACGTCCAGTTGGCCGCCTCGAGCGGTGTACTCCTGGCCGGGCTCGTGCTCGACCGCCTCGCTGATCCTCCAGGTGCAGCCGGTCTGCTCTATGTTGCCGTCGTTACCGCTTACGGATGGTCCCTCGGCGGTGGGGAAGAACGCCGACTCGATGTCCTTGGGGCTGAGGATCGCGCAGGGCCCGTCGAGTTTCGTCTCGCCGGCGTCCTTGGCCATCTCCGCGGTGATTCGCTCGGCGACCTTGTCGGCCCCGGCCCGCACCTCGTCGCCGGAGGGGTACTTGTCCCCGGTCCGGTTGTCGCCGCCGTACATGACCTCGATCAGCCAGGGGCCCTGCCGGGCGAACACAGTCGCCTTGAGGCCGCTGCGCTGGATCGAGCTCTGGCTGTACGACGCGTCGCCGAACTTCAGTTCCTTGAGATCGCCGAACGTCGAGCCGGAGGTCTTGCCGTCGATCCGCTTGCCGTCCCGGACGTTGACCCGCCGCTCGTGTCCCTCCTTGTTGCTGTCGAACTGCGTCTTGGCGTACTCGACCGCGTTCTGGCTTTCGGTGCCGCGGGCCGCCACCGAGATACTCAGAATGCGATAGCCGATGGTGCCGCCGCCGACGTCCATCTTGTTGTTGTCCCACTGGCAGCCCGCGCGCTTCTCGAGTTCGGTGGCGGCTCCGGTGGACGCATTCTTCCCGCCGTACTTGCCATCGGTGACCAGGCTCTTGCGGAGGTCTTCCGGAATGGCGGCGCAGAGTTGGTCGCCGCTGATCGGCCGCAGTTTGACCGCCTCGGTCCGCCGCACCGCGTCGGCGGTCGGTGACGCCGACCGGGCCGAAGAACGCCGGTCGTCGGGGGAACCCAGGGGCGGTCCGGTTTCGCGCTCGCCCCTGTTGAGGAGCATCCAGCCCCCGACCAGTGCGACTCCGCCGATCAGGACGACGGCGAGCACGACGATGATGATGATCAGCGGCCCTTTCCCGCCGCCGCTGCCGCGCCGGGGAGGGAGCCGGTGTCCGCCGGGGCCGCCCGCTGCCGGCCCCCCCGGTGGATAGCCACCCGGATTCCAGCCCGGCGTTCCGGGCGCACCGGGTCCGTGCGGCTGCCCGCCGGGGACCGGTCCGTGCGGCTGTCCGCCGGGGACCGGTCCGTGCGCGTGCCTGCCGGGCACCGGTCCGTGCGGCTGTCTGCCGGGCACCGGTCCGGGGGGTGGCGGGAATGGGTGGGACATCGGCGACCTCTCAGAACAGACCAGCGATTGTTGGCGAACCCACGTGCGCGAGCCGTTCTCCAAGCGATCGAAACCGCGCGGGAAACGAACGGAAACCGTGCTCGGGGGCGGCGCCGACGATGTCGAACGGATGCCGCCCGAGCCCTTCGTACCGTCCGCCGGGGCATTGGGCGGGCATGCCTTTACGGCTGCGCCCGCACAGCAGCCGGTTGCGAGCTTACAGACAGTGGGAAGGCGAACATGTCAGGCGAACACCTGACATGGGATCACGATTCGGTTGAGCGAATCTCTCCGGGGCTGAGCGAGGCTCCACCGCGGGGCTGCCTCAGGGCACTTCATACGTCGGCCACGAGTAGCCCGACGGCGGGGCGCCTCGGTCATCCGGCCGCGTCCAGTTCGGCGATGCACCGGCCGAGATCGGCCGGAGGTTCGTCAGCCGAAGCGCTGGTAGTCGATCTTTCCTGTGGACGTGTACGGCAGGCTTCCGGTCAGCTGAATGCGCAGGTAGGCGGGCGGAATCCCTAAGCCGGCGCAGATCGTGGCCGCGTGCCGGCGCACCCGGGCCTCGTCCGCCAGGCAGTAGGCGGTCATCCCCTCCGGCGACCCTACGACGGCGACCTCGCCGATACCGGCCAGGGCGGACTCGACCTCATCCAGGTTGATCCGCCTGCCCGCCACCTTCACGATGCGCTTGAGCCTGCCGTCCAGGTAGAGGAAGCCGTCGCGGAGCGTTCCGACGTCGCCCGTGCGCAGCACGCCGTGCAGCCGGTCTCCCCGTGCGAGATCCTCGCGGGTGTCGGCATAGCCGAGCATGACGTTCGGTCCCTCGTAGACGATCTCGCCGGTGTCCTCGATGCGGAACCGGCCGCCGGGGATGGCCCGGCCGACGGAACCGATCGCGTCCGGGTGCGCCGCGGTGTCGAGGACCGACATCCTGGCCGTCGCCTCGGTCTGGCCGTACATGACCGAGAAGCGGGCCCCGCGCGCGGACGCGAGCCGTGCGTAGTCGGCGGCTGTGGGCAGGGCCCCGCCCGCCTGGGTGAGCGAACGCAGCGACGCCGGCCATTCCCTGCGCAGAACGGGCCACAGCGCCCTGTAGGTGAGCGGCACCCCGGCCATCGCGGTCACGCCTTCGGCGGCCATCAGCCGCAGGAACCTCCTGCCGGTGGGGGAGGCGTCGGTCAGCACGACCGCGGCCCCGCAGGACAGGTGGCTGTTGAGCACCGACAGGCCGTAGCAGTAGTGGAGCGGCAGCGACGTGACCGCCCGGTCCGCGGCGTCCATGCCCAGGGCGCGCACGATGTCGCGGGCGTTGCCGGACACGTTGATCCTCGACAGGCGGACGGCGCGCGGGCGTCCGGTGGTGCCCGAGGTCATCATGAGCAGAGCGAGATCGTCGTGGAGGTGATGCTCGGCCGGCGACGTGCGCCGCCACACCGTGGTGTCCTGCCGCGCCTCATACCCCTCGGGTGGTACGCCGGGGGCTCGCACGACCAGCTCCGGCTCGTAGGCCGCCAGGAGGCGCGCGACCGCCCGCTCCGACAGGGCGGGATCGGCGAGCAGGACGGCGTGGCCCGCCTCCAGACAGGCCAGGTAGCACAGGACCGTGTCCGGGGAGAGGTCGGCGAAGAGCGCCACGAGTCCCTTGCGCGGAAGTTCGCCGGCCAGACGGCTCCATCGGACCATGGCTCGCGGCAGGTCGCCGTAGCGGATGTCGTCGCCGCCGGGGAGGACGAGCGCGGGGTCGGCTCGTGCGCCGTGGGCCAGGAACACGACTACTGGTGCTCCACCAGGCGCGCGAGGGCGCGGATCGTCGAGGCGTCGAAGACCGCCTCCAGCGAGATCTCCGCCCCGAGCCGCTCGGAGATGAGCGTGCTCATCCGCACCACCGTCAGCGAGTCCGCGCCCAGGTCGATGAGGTCGTCCAGCACGCCGACGCGCTCGGCTTCGAGCACTTCGGCGACGATGCCCTGGAGTCGCCGTTCCACATCTCCCGCGGCTTCGACGTAGCGGGACAGCTCGCCGGGGTCGAGCGCGGCCACCCGCTCGCTCAACAGTCCCGCGTCGTCGGGCAACTCCTCGACCAGGGCCACAAGTTCGGGGGCGTCGTCCCTCAGCTCCCGCCAAAGATGCTCGCGGATTTCCACCGCGCTGGCGTACAGGTCGGGCACCACGGCGATCGCCAATTCGCCGTCATGGATGAATGACGCCGCCTTTTTCACGTAAGGATGAGTGGACGCCACTTTCTCTGGTGTCATTTCTACTCCCAATTCAGCCGGATATCGTGTCCGGGATGGTAGCCCGACGCGGCTCGATCAGCAAAGGTGGTTCTGTTCCGTGCTGGTGCATGACATACTCGACTCCATTACCTTGCCCGGCCGTACGGCGGTGCGTGACCGTACGGGCTCGTGGACTTATTCGGAGCTGCGGCGCAACAGCCTGGCGTTCGCCGCCTGGTTGTCCGCGCGAGGCGTGCGCCGCGGTGACCGCATTATGGTGAGGGCGATTTCCGACAAACGCTTCCTGGCGGCTTTGTACGGATGCTCGCGGGTGGGCGCGATTTTCGTCCCCACAAGTGAGACGCTCAAGCCCTATCAAGGCGCCCAGATAACGCGTGACGCCGAGCCCGCCCTGACCGTCGACTTCGACGCGGCGTGGCCGGCGATCGCCGAGCGGGATCTCAGCTTCCCAAGGCACCCGGAGTCCGACCCGCTCATCCTCTTCTACACCTCGGGCAGTACGGCGGAGCCCAAGGCCGTGGTCGCGCCGCACGAGCGGATCCTGTTCGCCGCCCGCGCCGTCCAGGAGCGACTGCGCTACCGGAACGACGACACCGTGTTCTGCCGGCTGCCGCTGAATTTCGACTACGGCCTCTATCAGATCCTTCTCGCCGCGCTTTCCGGGGCGACGCTGGTCCTGGCCGACCCGCGCGACGACGCACGCCTCGCCGTGGAGATTCAACGCCATGAGGCGACCATTGTCCCCGTGGTGCCCGGTCTGGCCGGAATGCTCGCGCGTCTGGCGGGCCGCGGTTCGCCCATCGCCCATGTCCGGCTGTTCACCAACACCGGCGAACACCTTCCGCTTTCGACGATCAGCGCGTTGAAGGAGACATTCTCTGGGGCGGCCGTGCAGCTCATGTTCGGGCTCACTGAATGCAAGCGCGTGTCGATTCTCGAACCCGACGGACATATCGGCAGTCCGCTGTCGGTCGGCAGGCCGCTCACCGGCACGTCGGTCACGATTCTGGACGAGCGGGAAAGGCCGGTGAAAGCGGGGGAGAGCGGCCAGATCGTCGTCTGCGGTCCGCACGTGATGGCCGGTTACTGGAGGGCGCCCGAGCTCACCGCACGCACGTTCGGCCGTGATCCGCACACCGGCGTGCCCTTTCTGCGGACCGGCGACATCGGTTGCCTCGACGAATCCGGCCACCTTTACTTCCAGGGCAGGAAAGACCAGATATTCAAGATCAAGGGTGTCCGCGCCAGCGTCGCGGAGATCGAGGCGGCCGTGTTCGAGATCCCCGGCGTGCGGGACGCGGCGCTGGTGCCTCCGGCCGACGGCGGCAAGACGATCCTCTACGCCGTCGGATCTCTCGGCTCCGCCGACATCCTGCGTGAGCTGGAGGCGCGGCTGGGCCCGCAGAAGCTCCCCGACGCGTGCCACGTCCTGGACGACCTGCCACGCGGCTCCACGGGAAAGATCGACAGGTCGGCGCTGCGCCACTAGCGGGGTGTCCAGGAGCCTCTTGGGCCGGGCGAAAGGTTCGTGGACCCGCTCACCCGTTGCGGGTCTCCAGCGCGGCGAGGCGCTGCCTGTCCACCTTGCCCGTCGCCGTCCTGGGGATCCGGTCCAGTTCCCGTACGGTGTCCACGATCATGTATCTCGGCAGGGACGCGGCGCAGTGCCGCTTGACCTCGAGCAGGCCGGGCACCCGCTCGCCGTTCGGCACGATCCACGCGACCAGCCGGGCGGCGAGCCCGTCGCCCGCCACCACCGCGGCCGCCTCGGCGACGGCGGGATGGGTGTGCAGGACCTCCTCGATCTCGCCGAGCTCGATCCGGTGACCGCGCACCTTCACCATCCCGTCCTTACGCCCGAGATAGCGCAGATCGCCGTCGCCGCCCAGCACGACCCGGTCTCCCGTCCGGTACGGCAGGCCGCCCTGCGGCGGATGTCCCCAGTAACCGAGCATCACGGTCGGCCCCGCCACCACGAGCTCGCCTTCCTCGCCCACCCGCGCCCGGCTGCCGTCGTCGCGCTCGGGCCACACCTCGTCACCGGAGCACGCCCGCCCGATGGGAACGGGATCGGTGCCGTCCTCGGGCAGGATCGGCACTTCGTGGAACGTGCAGACGTTCGTCTCCGTCGGGCCGTACAGATTGAGGAAACGCACGTCCGGCCAGTGGTTGCGCAGGTGCCGCAGGTGCGCCACGGGGTAGGGCTCGCCGGCGAACAGCACCGCGCGCAGCCGCGGCGGCCGGGCGTCGAGCAATCCGCCGGCGCGCACCATCATCATCAGCGCCGACGGCACGGAGTACCAGATGGTGATGGATTGCTCGCGGAGGAAGGCCACCAGCCGGTCGGGGGCGTAGGCGTGCTCGTGCGGCACCAGATGCACCGAGGCGCCGGCCCGGAACGCGGCGTACAGATCGAGGACGGACAGGTCGAACTGCGGCGGAGCGTGGTTGGCGAACCGGTCGTCGCGGCCGGCGCCGAGTTCCCTCGCGGCCCACTCGACGAAGGCGAGCGCGTTGGCGTGCGACAGGCACACCCCCTTCGGCACGCCGGTGGAGCCGGAGGTGTAGAGGATGTACGCCAGGTCGTCGGGCCCGCCGCCGGGCTCGGGAAGCGGGGCGGCCGAGCACCCGGTCACCTCGGTCCAGTCGGTGAGGCACTCGACGGAGGGAAGGGCCTGCGCCCTGGCCGGGGTGGTGACCAGCACCCGCGGCGCGCAGTCGGCGATCACCGCGGCCGCGCGGGCCGCCGGTCCGAGCGGGTCGATCGGCACGTAGGCCGCGCCCAGCCGTAGCACGCCCTGCATCGTGGCGACCATCCGCGCGGATTTGTCCAGCCAGATCGCCACCCGGTCGCCGCCGCGCACCCCGCGCGCCGCCAGCGCGCGGCCGATCTGGTCGGCCAGCCCGTCGAGCTCGCCGTAGGTGAGGTCGCCGTCCGGTGCGCGGACCGCGAGTGCGCCGGGCATGCGCCGCGCGCCGGCGCGTACGAGGTCGGAGAGTCGTCTCACAGCCCGAGTCCCGCCGCGATCTGCTCAAGCTGCATCTCGGAGGTGCCCGAGAAGATCGTGCTGGGGACCGCGTTCCTCAGCTCGCGTTCGATCCCGCCGTCACAGCGCACGCCCTCGCCGCCGAACAGGTGTACGGCGGCCAGCGTGATCTCCACCGCGCTCTGGCTGACGGCCAGCTTCGCCATGGCGACCTCCGACGTGGCCTGCTCGCCTTGGTCCAGCCGCCAGCACGCGCGATACAGCAGCAGCCTGGCCGCCTCCAGGCGCAGGTGCAGCTCCGCCAGGCGGTGGGACACAGCCTGGTTGGCGCCGATCCGCCTGCCGAACTGCCTGCGCTGCCTGGCGTGCCGTACACACCGGTCGAGCACTCGGGTCAGCTGCCCGAGGTAGGCGGCGAACAGGCAGGTGCGCTCCCAGCGCATGGAGCCCTGGAACACGGCCGCGCCCTGGCCTTCGCGGCCCAGGCGGGCCCGGCCCGGCACCCAGCAGTCCGCCAGGGTCAGGCTGCTCGCCGGGCAGCTCTCCAACCCGAGCTTGCCGAACGGCTCGCCCACCGTGAGCCCCTCGACGCCGCGTTCCACGACGAACGCGGTGAGCCCCAGATGGCCGAGCGCCGGGTCGGTGCGCGCATAGACCACGAACACGTCGGCGTCGGGGCCGTTGCTGACGAACGTCTTCGTCCCGCTGATCCGGTACCCGTCACCGTCACGCACGGCCGAGGTCCGCACGGCGGTGGCGTCGGAGCCCGCGGTGTCCTCGGTGATCGCGTTGGCTCCTCGCCATCGCCCCGAGCAGAGCTTGGGCAGGACGTGCTCACATACGGCGGGGTCGGCGTACTCGGCGATGGGCATGGCACACGCCAGCAGGTGCGCCATGGCCGAGAAGACCAGCCCGAAATCCGGGTAGCCCAGGCCGAACGCCTCGGCGGCGCGTGCGGTGGTGACGAAGCCGTGACCCTGTCCGCCGTACTTCTGCGGAACGGACAGGCCGAGCAGACCGAGTTCCCCACATGCCCGCCATCGCTCGCGGCCGGGTGAGAGTGTTTCGTCGGCTGGCCAACTCCGGGTGGCGGTCGCTATGCGGGCGAATGTCTCTGCTGTCTCCGCGGGCCAGGTGAAATCCACGCCATACCTTTCTGGAAACGATCTGAAATTGTCCCGCCGGCGGGACAACAGCGGTAATTAAGCGGATCGAAAGGCGGGTTTCCTAGCGTCGGCCGCACGGTCACGCCGGGGGTGTGTCGTGACCCGATACTCACCACCTGCTCTTTCGGGGGCGATCCGGGAAAGGAAGGTCACGATGTCATCGGACAGGTTCCGGCAGGTGAACGGGCAGATCGCGGCGGCGCAGGCCGTCAGGGAGGACGGCCCGCGGCCGCAGGTCCGGCCGAACTCGATGCAGACGGGACTCGGCCTGGATGCCCGGGCGAAGCCGCGCCGCCTCGGACTGACTCTTCCGGAGAGATTCCCGTTCGACGCCTGGCAGGCGCTCGGAAAACAGATCAACCTCATCGCGGAGTCTTCTGTCTGGTGGCTCGGCGACTGGCTGGTGTTCGGCGAGGAGTCCTTTCCTGGACGCTACAAGAAAGCGATCGAGAAAACATCTCTCGAATACCAGACCCTTCGCAATTATGCATGGGTGGCGCGGAGAATACCCATCAGCCGGAGGCGCGACAAGCTGAGTTTCCAGCACCACGCCGAGGTCGCCTCGCTGCCGCCGCACGAGCAGGACCTGTGGCTGGATCGGGCCGAGCAGGGCAACTGGTCGCGCAATCGGCTTCGCGGCGAGCTGCGGTCGGCGCGCGGAGCGCAGGGGAAGGAGGCGCTGCCCACCTTCTCCATCGTGCTGAAGGTGCCCGTGGAGAAGGAGCAGGTGTGGAAGAGCGCGGCCGTGTCGGCCAACCAGCCGATGGACGCGTGGATCACGGCGGTGCTCGACTCGGCGGCGGCGCGGTCGATCTCGTTCACCCGCTCGCCCGATCAGCTCGCGGAGTGACGCTCTCGCTGATCACCCGGCCGGCGCCGAAGCGGATGACCTCGTCGGCCTCCTCGGCCACCGTGAGCCGATGGGCGATGACGACGAGCGTCAGGTCCAGGGCCAGCAGCCTCCGGAAGATCCGCATTTCCAGCTCGGGATCCAGCCCGCTGGTCGCCTCGTCGAGGATCAACAACTTGGGTTCGCGCAGCAGCGCCCGCGCCAGCGAGATCCGCTGGCGCTGGCCGCCCGAGATGCCCGAGCCTCCCGGGCCGAGCAGCGTCTGATACTTCATCGGCATCGCCTCGATCTCGGCGGAGATCCCCGCCAGCTCGGCGGCGGCCCTGATGTCCTGGTCGGAGGCGTCGGCCCGGCTCCACGAGATGTTCTCGGCGATGGAACCGGCGAACAGCCGGGCGTCCTGGTTGACGAAGCTGATCTGGCGGCGCAGCGAGGCCCGGTCGATGCTCGCGGTGTCCAGGCCGTCGATCAGCACCTGCCCGCGCGATGGGAGATGCAGCCCGGCGAGCAGCAACGCCAGGGTGGACTTGCCGCTGCCGGAAGGGCCGAGGAGCGCGACGAAGCTGCCCGGCCTGACGGAGAAGCTGACTCCGTCGAGCACGGTGTGCCCGCCGGCGTAGCTGAACGACACGTCACGCACTTCGAGTTCCCCGCGTACCTGCTCGACGACCTGCAGACGCCGGTCGCCGCCCTCCGGCTCGGTCTCCAGGATGTCGCGCAGCCGGGCGAGGGAGGCGCCGAGCCCCGACACCTGCAGCCCGGCGGTGACGAGGTTCGAGACGGGCACGAACAGTCCCATCGCCAGCGTGGCGAAGCCGAGCGCCGTGCCCACCGGCAGCGTGCCGTACATGACCAGGAACGCGCCGAGGATGAGCACGATGATGGGGGCGGCGAACTGCAGTGTCCGGCTCGCGGTGCCCCATAGCTGGAGGTGCCGCCTGCTGCGGACCTGGGCGTTGATCTCCTCGGCCAGCGAATGCGTCCATCGCTCACCGGCCACGGTCTCCGCGCCCGCCGCCTTCAGCGTCGGCATGCCGTCGAGCATCTCCACCAGTTCGCTCTGCGACTGGGAGTGCATCTCCAGCATGTCCGCCGTGAGGCGCTCCTGCTTGCGCCAGCCGAACAGCAGGATGCTGACCTGCATGATGGCCAACGCGATCACGAGCGAGGCCAGGAACACATCGGAGATCAGCAGCAACGCCATGTAGACGAGGATGAGGATGCCGTCGAAGACGGCCGCGAGCGTGGAGTCGGTCAGTACGCGCTGCACGCTGGCGCTCGTCCGCACGCGCAGCGCCAGGTCGCCCGGGCTCCGGCTGGTGTGGAAGTCGAAGGGGAGCGACAGCAGGTGCCACAGCGTCCCGATGGTGACCCGCTTGTCGGCGATCACCTGCAGCGCCAGCACCGACATGGAGCGGATGAGCTGCAGGGCGGCGAACAAGCCGAGTACGGCCAGCGCCACCGCGGCGACCGCCCAGGGCTCGACGGCATCGGCCCCCGGCCGCACGTACTCCACGAACAACGCGGTGGCCACGGGAATGACCAGATTGAACGCCAGCAGCAGCGTCGAGGCCATCGCCAGCGGCACCCAGGCCCGGTTACGCGGCAGGAAGAAGGTCAGATAACGCCAAGGGCTGCGCGACTGGGAACGCACGCGCGCGCCGCCCCGCGCCAACGGCGGCTGGAATTCGAGGGCCACCCCGGTGAAGGCCTCGCCGGCCGCCTGCGTGGTGATCCGCCTGCGGCCCAGTGCGGGATCGACGATGTCGACGTATCCGCCGCCCGCCCGTTCCAGGACGACGAAGTGCTGGAATCGCCAGAACAGGATCGTGCCGGGCGGCAGCCCTTCGAGCGCCTGTAGCGACGTGCGCACCCCGCGGCCCTGGATGCCGTGTCGCCGGCCCACCTCGAGAAGGGATCGGGCGGACACGCCGTCGCGGCCGGTGTTCGTCGCGCGCCGCAACTCGGCCACGTCGACGTCGATGCCGTGGTAGGCCAGCGTCATGGACAGGGCAGCGGCACCGCAGTCGCTGCGCTGCGCCTGATGGCGCACGGGGACCCGCGGGCGGCGGAATCTTTGCAGGGGTAGGCGAAACCTGCCGCTCAGCGCGGGCAGCGCGAAAGCACGGTCAAGCACGGTGCCGAATTCACGCGCATTTCCGCGCTGCGCGAGGGCCTGCCGGCGAAATCGACCGGCGATATCCGCCCCGGAGAGCTCGTCGTCCACTCCGTTCATAACGGTCCCTATCTCGACTCGATGGAAAAGCGGGGGGGGGGGGGGGGGGGGGGCGGCGCCCCGGGGGGCCCCCCCCCCCCCCCCCCGGCGGGCGACCCACCCCCCCCTGCTGCAAACGGGGGGGCGGGGCGCGGGCGCCCCCCCCACCGCGGAGTAACACACCGCCATCGCGACTAGCTGTGCTTGGCGGCGATGATGCTCACCTCGGAGCCGCCGACCATGTCGTCGAGCTCCTCGTCCGGCAGCGCACGGATGTCGATTGATTCGAACATTTAAAATCACCTCCCTGCGGTGTCGATTTCCCGGGACAGCTTAGGAACAAAATTCGTCAATGGCAATATCGTGTGAATCCGCGGGGAAGTGACCGGTCTTTCTCAGTCCAAACCTCGGCCAAAATTTCCGCCGAAAAACCTCGGCCCAAAACAGACGGAGGCAGACATGAATGCGCCGCTGACGTTCGCGCAGGAGCAGATTTATCACGCCGACCGGGAGAACCCGCAGGTGCGCACGCCCGTGTACTTCAACTATCGGCTGCGCGGCGCGTTCGACCCTAGCGCTTTCGTCGAAGCCCTCGACACGGTCGTGCGGGACAACGAGGCGCTGCGCGTCGTCATCGACGAGGGACCCGGCGGGCGGCTGCGGCAGCGAACGCTTGAGCCGTCGGACGTGGAACTGGTGCGGTGCCAGGACGTCCGCAGCAACTCCGCGGAGCAGTTCGACCGGTACGCGCGCGGACTCAACAGAAAGCTGCTGCTGAGCGCCTGGGATCCGGCGCGCGACCAGCCCTTCGCGTTCGTCCTGCTGCGCAACTCGCCGACCTTGCACGCCTTCCTGGCGGTCTTCCCCCACCTGGTGATCGACGGCCTCGGCCGTGACCTGCTGGTGGCGCAGCTGTGGCGGCACTACGCGAAGTCGACCGGCACGCGGCCGCCCAGTCTTCTCGCCGCCGCCCGCGCCCAGCGTGCCGCGCTGGGCGCCCCCGCGGCAGCCGCCAACCGTGCGTACTGGCGGCGGAGTATCACCTCCTCGTCGCCCGTCTACCAGTCCAGTCACATCTCGCCGCCCGACGCGGCGGAGGAGGGGTGTGAGTACCAGGCGCTCAAAGTGTCCGGCCGTACGCTGATGAAGATCACGCGGGACTGCCGCAAGCAGCGCTGCACGCGCTTCCAGTGGCTGCTGGCCGCCGTGGTCGCGACGCTGCTCGACTTCACGCCCCAGGACCGTCTCACCATCAACGTCCCGGTGGACACTAGGGGCGCCGCGGACGGCGACGTCGTCGGGATGTTCACCCTCGTGCTGCCGATGACCGTGGTCAGGACGGGCGAAAGCACTCCGGTCCAGGTGCGCAGGACGCTGATGGACGCGCTGCGCCACGCCTACGTCGACCGCGACACGCTCGCGGGCGCCGGCCGGGAACTGGCCGGCCGGTGGGACATCGAGCCGAGCGTCACGGTGGCGGCAAACCTCCGGCACGGCAAGGGCTACCGCGACCTCTCACCGTCCCTGGACGTCGAGCTCACCCCCGGCGCCTACGACCCGCCGGTCTCGAGTTCGCTCGGCGTCTCGCTGCACATCGAGGACGCGGCCGACAGAGTCTCGATCGGCATCGCCTTCGGCAGAAGCCGCTTCTCCCCAGCCGCGACCGCGTCCATCATGCGGCGGCTGGCCCAGCGGATCGACGACGCCGACGCCCAGTGCTCGGCGGGGGAGAATCCGCAGGGCCTCACCCGGGTCGGCCAGACCGAGGCCGTGTTCGCCGACCTCCGCGCGACGAGAGAACTGCTGCTGGCCCACCCCCTCGTGGCGGCGGCGCGGGTGGAGGTGAGCGACACCGCCCGGGTCGAGGCGGTGGTTCGCACGCGCGGCCGGGTCGAGCCGGGTGAGCTGGAGGCCCACTGCGCCGAGCGCGCCGCCGTACAGCGCTTCGTCCTCCCGCCGAAGGTGCGCGTCGACGTCCCGCCGGCGGGACACGCGGGCGTCAGGCGGCCGATTCCGCCCGCAATGCGGTGACCAGCCGGGCGATACTCGCCAGGTCCCGGAAATTGGCGCCGACCACGTTTTCCGTCGGTACGGCGACGCCGAATCGCTGAGCGATGAAACTGACCAGTCGTATGGTGGACAGCGAGGTGAGGACGCCCCATTCGAGAAGCGGAGTATCGGCGGCCAACTCGGCCCCCTGATCCTCGAGGATTTCCTCCACCAGGAAGGTGCGAAGGGCGTTTACGACATCGTCGTTGTTCATTTCCACTCCTTGACGAGAACAGCGTTGAGTCTCGCATGGTTTAGGTTGTCCGCCACGTTTTCAGAAGGGCGTGCTGTCTTGATTAAAGTAGGTGTCATAGGCTTGGGCCGTTCCGGCTGGGGTCTGCATGCGACGGCAATGGCCAGACTCCCGGCGCAGTTTCAGATCGTCGCCGCGACCGACCCGATCAAAGAACGGGCCGAACAGGCGGCCGACGAGTTCGGCTGCGCCGCCTATTCCTCGCCCGCGGGCCTGGTCGCCGACGACGATGTCGAACTGGTCGTGGTGGCGTCGCCCAGCCATCTGCACGCGGCGCACGCCGTCCAGGCGCTGGAGCACGGCAGACACGTGCTGGTGGAGAAGCCCTTCTCGCTTTCGCTCGCCGAGGCCGATGACATGTTCGCCGCGGCCAGGCGGGCGGACCGGCTGCTGACCGCCGCCCAGAACCTCAGGTACACGGCCGACTTCGTCAAGGTCCGCGAGGTCGTCGCCTCGGGAAAGCTCGGCGAGATCATCCAGATCGACATCCGGCGGCACGCCTTCAGGCGGCGCTGGGACTGGCAGACGCTGACCGAGTTCGGCGGCGGCATGCTGCACAACGACGCCAGCCACATCGTCGACCAGGCGCTGCTGCTGCTGGGCGAGGCGGACGTGGAGGTCACCTGCTCGCTGGCGCGCACGCCGCTCAGCCTCGGCGACGCCGAGGACCACGCCAAGATCCTCCTTTCCGCCGAGGGACGCCCGCTGGTCGACCTGGAGTTCACCAATGCCTGCGCCTACCCGCAGGACCAGTGGCTGGTGATGGGGACGCGCGGCAGCCTCACCGGCGGCGCGAACCACCTGCGCTGGCGCTACCTCGACCCCGAGCTGCTCGACGCCCGCAAGGTCAGCAGCGAGCCGCCCGAGGATCGCGGCTACAACACCGAGGACCTGCCGTGGGTCGAGGAGGAGTGCCGGCTACCCGCCGAGACGTACGTGTCGAGTCACGTGCGGCTGTACCGGAGTCTGCACGCCACCCTCCGGGACGGCCGGCCGCCGGACATCACCCCCGAGAGCGTCAGGCGGCAGATCGCCGTCCTGGAACGGTGCCGCGGAGCGATAAGGAGTGTCGCGTGAAGCTCGCATTCAGCACGCTGGGCAGCCCCGGCTGGACCTGGAGCCAGGCGGTCGAGGCCGCGGCACGGTACGGCTTCGACGGCATCGAGTGGCGGCTGGTCGACGGCCGCATCATCGACCCGGCCTTCCCGCGCGATCAGGCCACGCGGATCGGCCGGGCGTGCGCCGCGGCCGGGCTGGCCGTACCGGCCCTGGACAGCAGCATCGACCTCGCGGCGCGGCCCGGCCCGGACCGCGACCGGGTGCTGGCCGAGACCCGCGCCATGCTGCGCCTGGCCGAGGCGTTCGGCGCGACGTACCTGCGCGTGTTCCCCGGAGCCTTCGCACCCGAAGCCGGCGCCGCCGAGTGGTTGCGGGAGGCCCTGCGGAGCCTGCGCCCCGACCTGCGCGAGACCGGCGTACGGCTGGCGATGGAGTTGCACGACTCGCGGGACGCACCCGGCATCCGCGGAAAGTCGTGCAGCCGATTCGTGGCCGAGGCGCTCAGCGGCGTCGACTTCCCCGAAGCAGGGGTGCAGTGGGACCTCGGCAACCCGTACCTGGAGGACGAGGACGCGGCGACCACGTGGCGGAACATCCGTCCCTGGCTGTTCTACCTGCAGGTCAAGGACATGATCAAGAAGAACGGCAGGTGGTCCTACGTTCTCATGGGCGAAGGAGAGCTGCCGATCCCTGACGTGCTGAGCTGGCTGGGCGGGAGAGATTTCGATGGCTGGGTCTCCCTGGAGTGGGAGAAGTACTGGAACCCCGAGCTCGCCGAGCCGGAGATCGCGCTGCCGCAGTTCCTCGAGTACATGAAGGACTACCGATGACCATCCACGCGATCATCGGCTGCGGCCGCGTGGCGCCCAACCACGTCGACGGCTTCCGCGCCCTGCCCGGCTGGGACGTGGCGTGGGCGTGCGACCGCGACCCCGGCAGGGCCGCCGGCTTCGCCGCCGAGTTCGGCCTGGGCAGGGCGACGGCCGCCGTCGAGGAGGTGCTCGCCGACCCCGCCGTGACGAGCGTCTCGGTCGCCGTCGACCACGCGCAGCACCACGTCCTGACCGAACAGGCGCTGCTGGCCGGCAAGCACGTCCTGGTGGAGAAACCGCTGGCGCTGTCGAGGCAGGACGGCGAGCGCCTGGTCAAACTGGCGGAACAGCGCGGTCTGGTGCTTTCGGTCGTGTCACAGCACCGCTACGACCCGCTGGTCGTCTCGGTCGCCCGCTGGCTGCGCGAGGGGCGGCTCGGCACGCTGCTGTTCGCCCAGGTGTCACTTGAGGCGTCCCGGCCGGCCGACTACTACGCCGACAGCTACTGGCGCGGCACCTGGGCGGGCGAAGGCGGCTCGGCCCTGGTGAACCAGGGTTACCACTGCCTGGACGTGACCCGGTTCCTGCTCGGCGAACTGGAGGTCAAGGCGGCGATCGCGGGGCGCCGCCGGCTGGCGGACGTGATCGAGACGGAGGACACGCTGAGCGCCCTCCTGCTGGCGGGCCCCACACCGGTCACGCTCAACGTCACCGTCGCGAGCGACACCCTCTGGCGTACCCGGCTGGAGCTGACCGGCAGCGAGGGGGCCGTCTGCTTCGACCTCGACCACCCCAGCACGCTGCATCGTGCCACGGAGGGCGTCGCATCGGCCGAGCACGCTGAAGAGCAGACCGCCGACCAGACCGGGCCCGCCCCCGGCATCGACTACTACGGCATCTCGCACCGCCGCCAGATCGCCAACTTCGCCGCCGCCGTCGAGACCGGAGCGCCGCTGGTGGCCGACGCGCGTACGGCGCTCGGCATGATCGAGCTCCTCGAACAGATCTACGGCGCGGCAGAGAGCGCACGGACATGACCAAGGTGCTCGTCACCGCCGAGGCGTTCGGCTTCGGCCCGGCGTCCAAGCTGCACGCCGTCTGCGTGGAACTGGCCGGTCGAGGGGTCGAGTGCCACTTCGCGGGCGAGAAGTCCGCGCTCACCTTCGCCAAGGTCAACGCGGGCACGTTCGCCTCGATCACCGAGGTCGACTCGATGGCCGGGCTCTCCTCGATCGCGCGTGACGGGTTCGACGCGGCCGTCAGCGTGATGGACCCCTTCCTGCCGCTGTGGGCGCGCCTGAACGACGTCCCCTGCATGTACGTGGACAGCCTCTACTGGTTCTGGCAGTGGGCTCCCGAGCAGGAGGCCGACCTGCAGAAGACCGCCGCCTACCTGCTCTCGTCGGGCGGGCTCGACGCCCTGAGGTCGGTGCCGCTGCACGACAGCCAGTACATCGCGCACTACCTGAGCGACCTGACGTGCGCGCAGCGCGCACCCCAGGCGGGGCCACGGCTCACCAGCCTGCCCGGGCTGCGATGCGTACGGCTGGTCGACGCGATCGTCGACGTCTCACACCGCGCCCCCGCCCCCAGGAACCAGTGGCTGGCGACCACGAGCGGCATGGTCAATCCGCTGCTCCCGGTGGAATCGGCGCTCGTCTGGGTCGAGGTGGTCGGCGCCCTGCTGGCGGAGGCGGCGCGGGCCGCCGGCGCCGACGAGCCGATCGTGCTGGCCGGCAACCCCGTCATCCTCGACAAGGCCGTCGTGCCAGGCAGGATCCAGCTCACCCCGCTGGACCACGGCGCGATCCTGGGCGCCATGAACACGTCGCTGGCCTGCCTCGCGCCGCCCGGCCTGACGACCGCGCTGGAGTGCGCCGCCTACGGCGCGCCCCTGATCCTGCTGCCCGAGCAGCACTACGGCCATCTGGCCAACTACCGCGAGATCGCACGGTGCGCGGTGGCGGGCGCGTTCCCGCACGCGCTGGTCGACCCCGACGGGGAAGCGCCGGGGGACGGCGACATCCTGACGCAGACGCTGGCGGTCGCCGAGCGGCTGAGCCACCACTTCCGCACGCGCAGCGAGGTCTGGTCGCGCATGGTGTCGGAGGTCGCCGGGGCCATGCGCCTGGTACGGCGCGACAGCGGGCGGCTGCACGCCGCGCAGGACGCCGCGATCCGCCGCTTCGCGGGCGGCTACGCGGGGTCGGCCCAGGTGGCCGACGCGCTGGAGTCGATGCTCGATCGGATGGGTGATCGGCAGGTGGCGAGTTGACCACCACGTCGGGCGCGCTCACCTGGGGGCAGGCCGATCTGGTCAACTGGGTCGCCGCGATCGGCGGCGACCTGGCGCACCTGGTCATGATCAGGGACCTGGGTCCCGCGGGCGGAGCGGAGAGCGCGGCCGTCGCGACGTCCGCGCTCCGCACGCTGGAGGCGCGGCACGCGATCCTGCGGACCAGATTCTCGCTGGACGGCCAGGCCGGGCAGACGGTGGACGACGACGCGGGCCTCGACATCAGGCAGGCGTCCGCACCGGTGGCGCCGGCGGCCAACCTCCTCAGGATCCACAGTCGCTACCTGACCGGGCGTGCCACCCTCGTCCCCGAATCCGACCCGCCGATCTGCCTGCTCTACCGGCGTCCCGACGAGCGCTGGGGATCCCTGCTCGTCACCTCTCACCTGGTCGTCGACGGTTACGGGGTCGCCCGCCTGGCCGAGGAGTACCAGGCGCTGGTCGGCGGCGCGCCGCCGACCGCCCTGCCACCGGCGGTCGCCCCGCTGGCGGTCGCCGAGCTCGAGGCGAGCCCGCGCAGGCAGGAGCTGAGCGCACGCAACCTCGCGCACATGCGGGCCGACCTGACCGGGGCCGAGCCATGGCAGGTCGTGCGCGAGCCCGGGTCCCCGGCCACCCGGACCACGGCCAGGTCGGCCACGCTCAAAGCGTGCGTCGACCGCCTCTCCCAGCTCTACGACACGCCCAAGGGCGGCGTGCTGACCGCGCTGATCACCTTGCTCGTCGCACGCGCGTACGGCTTCGGCACCGTCCTGGTCAGGACGCTGTTCCGGATGCCGACCCCGGTGCGCGGCGCCACGTACATCGCGACCAACACCCTGGCCACGGTCACCCCCGTCCGGGTGGACCCCGGCTGGACCATGGAACGCTTCATGAAGGAGAGCTGGGCGTCCTGCGTGAGCTCCTACCGCAGGTGCGTCTATGACCCGTCGTCCTTCGACCGGATGCAGCGCGACGTGGCCGAGTCCCTGGGCGGCACCAGGGTCAACGGCCTGGTCTACCTGAACTACCACGTCATTCCCGACCTGTTCGACTGGAACGCCGAGCCTCGGCAGGAGACCACGAACCTCGACGGGTTCCCCGACGTCTATCGGACGCAGTTCGACGTCAAGGAGTCCTCCGGCGCCCTGACGCTCGTCGTGGACGGCGTCTCCTGGCCTCGGACGGGGGACACCTCCGCGCAGGTTCGCGCGCTGATCGACCTGGCCGCGTCATGCGGCGACGTCCACATGAGCGTGGGTTCGGCGGGATGAGCACGGGCCTGCACACGATCATACGGACGCACGCGGCGCGGATCCCGGACCGCGAGGCCCTCGTCCTCTACCAGGCCGGCGGAGCGGTCGCCAGGCGCACCTGGCGTGAGCTCCACGCCGACGTCGAAGCGCGCGTGGCACTGCTGAGCCGCCACGGCTCGCCTGACCTGGTCATCGTCGAGCTGGGGCGCGGCCTCACGCACGTGATCTCGCTGCTCGCCGCCTCGGCGCTGGGCGCCGACGTCCTGCCTGTCGAGCGGCACCAGGGCTGGCCGAGCAGGACGGAGCCGAGCCATCCGGTGCGCTGGGTGGTCGAGGGCGAGGCGGTCACCGTCGCCGGGCGGGGGCCGGGCGGACGCGCCGCCCCGGCGTATCTGCTGCCCACCGGAGGCACGACAGGCGCGCCCAAGCTGGTCCGCTTCCCGTTCCAGGGCGCGGGACCGCCGCCGCTGATGTACACCCGCTGCGGCTGGCGGACCGGCCAGCGTTCCTTCATCGCGGGCACGCTGACGCATTCGGCGGCCTTCACGTGCCTGGTGTCCGCGCTCGCCGACGCCGGCACGGCGATCCTGACCGAGGTCTTCGACCCGAAGGCCGTGGCGGAGATCATCGGTACGGAACGGATCGGCTGGACGCAGCTCACGCCCACGCACATGCGTCTGCTCCAGCCGCACCTGGGCCGGTCCGCGACCTGGTCCGGTCTCCAAGCGGCGCTGCACACCGGCGGGCCGTGCCCGCCGGACACCAAACGGGCCTGGATCGAGGCGCTGGGGGCCGAGCGGATCTACGAGATGTACGCGGCCACGGAGGGGATCGGCGTGACCCTGTGCCGAGGCGACGAGTGGCTCGCCCGGCCCGGCACCGTGGGCAAGGGCTTCTGCTGCCACGTCAGGATCCTCGACGACCTGGGCAGGCTCGCGCCCACCGGCACGGTCGGGACCGTGCACCTGCGCACCCTGCCGAGCCGGCACGGCGCGCGAGGCGCTCCGCCGTCCTTCCGCACCGTCGGCGACCTCGGCTGGATGGACGCCGACGGCTACCTCTACCTGGCCGGACGATCCGACGACATGGTCCTGGTCGGCGGCGAGAACGTGTATCTCAACGACGTCACCACCGCGATCGCCGGCCATCCTCAGGTGGCCGACGCCGCGGTCGTGGCGGTCGCGGACGAGGACTTCGGCAGGCGGCTGGTCGGGCTGGTCGTCGCCCGCGAGGGGGCGGAACCGTCGGCCAAGGAGCTCGTCGCGCACTGCCTGAGGTCGCTGCCGGTGCCTGCCGTACCGAGGAGATGGCGTTTTGTGGACTCGCTGCGCCGCACCCAGAACGGCAAGACGCGAGCGGATGTCCTGGCGGCCCTGGCCTCCGGTCAGGGCCGCTCGCGTCCGTGACGTCCTATGCCGCCGCGTCGCAGAAGAGCGTGGCCAGGTTCCACAGCTGGAAGCGGGCCGGGCCGCGGATCTCCTGCGCGGGGGTGCCGAGGAGCCGCCCCACGCGCTCGCGGTCCAGGACCGCCCAGGCGGCGTGGCCGGAGTGGCTCGCGACCGCGCCACGGGTCGCGTCGAGGATCGGCTCGATGGGGTCGGAGAGGTCCTGGAACCCCTGCTCAGGTATCCAGGAGGCCGCGGCCGTCTGGTAGGGGAACACCGCCAGTTCGGGGCCGAGAAGATCGAGCAGTTCGCGGTGGAAGACGCCGGAGGTGCGGTCGCGGGCCGGTGTGCCCAGCATGTGCGGCCACAACTTCGGCGAGAGCATCATGGAGACGGCGTCCTCGCGGTGCTCGCGGTTGGTGACGTTCGGCCCATGCCAGGTCGCCTGCCGGTGCAGGTGCAGCGCGTCGGGGACGTCCTCCAGCTTGACGCCCTCGTCGACCTGGGTGCTGACGAACTCGTGCACCCAGGCGCGCAGCAACGCCATCGCCTCCGCGTTCACCAGCGGCGCCGGGTTCCCCATGACGACCATGCCGAGGATCGCGTCGGTCATCTCGTCCACGGTCGTCCCGCGCAGCGGGTCACCTTCGAGGTAGGACTCGAACCCGCCTCTGGCGATCTCGCCCGCCACGCCGTCGAACATCAGGGGCAGCGGGCCGTGGACCTTCTCAAGCTTGATGTCCATGATGTCGTTCAGCGCCGTGGTTCCCGGCGAGGTGAGGCGCAGGACGTCGAGGACGGACGGAAGCCTGCTGTAGAGAGCGGCGTTGACCCCGACCGTGCGTATCGTGTGCTCCAGGCCGAGCTGCCCGGCGATCCTGTTGCCGAGCAGCACGTCTCCGGTGGCCGGGTAGCCCATCTGGCCGGAGAACGCCACGGTGATCGCCGACGGGGTGACCTCCGCGCGGCGCAGCGCCGCCGCGATCACCCGCGAGTCGCGACCGCCGCTCAGCGCGAGCAGCCGCGGCCGCCCCGGCCAATCCGCGAACGCGCGCGCCAGCGAGACCATCAGGCGAGCGGCCTCGTCGTAGTCGGGCTTGGCGGCGAAGATCTCACGGTAGGCGGGGCCGTACGTCTTGACGGTGTGTGAGCCGTCCCGCGCGAAGGTGACCAGCGCGCCCGGCGGGATCCGGTCCACCCCCTCGGCCAGCGGCTCGCCGGTCATGCCCCATCCGGTGGCCAGCAGACAGGCCAACGGCCGCACGCCCTGGCCGGCGTTGGGAGGGGTGACCAGGCTCGCCATATTGCTGATCAGGACCGAGCCGTCACGCTCCGACCGGTACAGCGGCTGGAGCCCGACCGCGTCGCTCAGCACCTGGACGGCCCGGACGTCGGCGCGGACCACGCAGTATCGCCCGTCGAGCTCGGCCGCCCACTCGGCCGGGTCCGCCAGGTAGCCGCGGGCGTCGATGCTGTCGCGGCCGTCGGCCTCGCCGTTCCGCCATCGGACGGGACGGCCCCCGAACAGGGCGAAGGCCCCCTGAGCCGCGGCCGTGTAGGTGACCCCGCCGAGCTGGTCCTCATCGTGTGAGACCCAGTGGCAGGAGGCGCGGCCGTCCTCGGACGCCCACCGGCGGACCGGCCGGTCCGCCAGGAGCGGATAGCGGCGCACCCAGGCGTCGAGGTCCTGCTTGTCCGCGGCGACGGGTTCGCCGATTCTGACCAAGAAGGCGATCATGCTGGCTCCTTCAGTTTCCGGTGCTGACGTAGTGGCGCGACTGGTAGGCGAAGAACCGATAGCCGGCGTAGAGCAGCGCGGGGCCGGCCAGAGGCGCCCCGTAGGCCAGCCAGACCGGCACGAACAGCTCACCCGTGCGCCCGAGAAGGACCGTGCAGGGCAGATAGGCGACGAACGCCAGAGGGAGCACGAAGGTCAGTGCGTAGGCGCCCGCGCGCCCGAAGACCGGCATCGGGTAGGTCCCGAAGTCGGTGAGCATGGTGTTGACCGACGCCTTGGCGCTGAGCATGGGCAACCGGAAGCTCAGCCCGGAGAGCGCGATCTGCACGCCGGCTTCGACCAGCCCACCACCGATCATCGCGGCGGTCAAGAACAGGACCGAGACCGGCGTCCAGCGCACCGGCGCCACCTGCGCCGCGACGATGAGAATCGTCAGCCCGAGTCCCAGGTCGCCGAGTGTGCCGAGGTTGAAGCGAGCGGTCAGCACCTGGACGAACGGGTTCACCGGCCGGAGCAGGAAGCGGTCGTAGTACCCCTCCCTGAGCATGATGGAGACGGCGGCGTGCTGACCGAAGCACGTGGTGCACACGCCGTGCGCGGTCAGCCGCATGCCGTACAGCAGCGCGATCTCGGGGGTCGACCAGCCGGCGATGGCGCCGAACCGGTCCAGCAGCACGCCGATGAACAGCAGTTGCACGCCCTGGACGGCCGCCACGCCGATGATCATGTTGGCGGTGTTGCCGCGGTAGGCGAAGCTCGCCTTCCACGCGGCGCGTTGCAGCACGAGATAAGCCCTGAGCGGGGAGATCGGTCTAGCCACCGTTGATGACCACCCGACGCAGGGCGCGTTTCCACACCAGCCGGCTCAGGTACGCCAGGAGGACCACCCAGGCCACCTGGACTCCGATCGCGGCCAGCGTGTGCGGCCCGGGGGATGGGTCGAAGTAGATCGACAGCGGCGTGAACACCTGCGCGCTGAAGGGCAGGTACCGCAGCACGGCGCCCAGCGCGTCCGGCATGAACCACAGCGGGATCAGCGCGCCCGAGCAGAACGCGGCGGCCATGTGGTAGACCATGATCGCTCCGTAGATCTCCGTGGTCCAGAACGCCGTCAAGGAGACGAGCAGGTTGCACAGCAGGGCGACGGCCATGCCGAGCAGGGAGCTGACGACGAACGCCAGCGTCGTGACCACCCCGGCGGGCGGCGGCACGGCCTGGATCGTCAGCCCGACCGCGATGCCGATCAAGGCCCGGGGGAATCCGGCCAGCGTGGCGCCGAGCTGCTGACCCAGCGACAGGGTGAGCAGGCCGACCGGCCTGATGAGGTCGAAGACCACGTTGCCGTCGTACACGCGGCTCATCAGGCTGGAGAAATGCCACGGCTGGAACGTCACGTTGAAGATCGCGCCCAGGATGGCGTAACCGACCGCGTCGTTGAGCGAGACCCCGGACACGCTGGTCTCGGTGTCGTAGAGCGCGCGCCAGACGAGGTAGACCAGGACGACGCGCAAGGCGAGGCCGATGACGCCGATGAAGACGTCCGACCGGTAGATCAGCACCGACTTCGCGCCCAGCATGACCACGGCCACCCTCATCGGGCCGTGTAGATCTGGTGGATGACCTGCTCCAGGTCGGGTTCCTGGACGGTCAGGTCGACCACGGAGAGCTGCGCGGTGATCCGGCTGATGGCCTCGGGAGTGCTGATCCGCAGGGGGTCGTAACGCACGCTGATGGTCGCCTGCCCGTCGTGGACGGCGGTGTCCACGAGCTGGATGCCCGGGACGTCCCACTCGGGGAACGGGAGCTGCACGGTGACGGTGAGCTCCCGGTAGGGGAGATGCCGCTGCCTGAGCGCCTCAAGGTCGCCGTCATAGACCACCGAGCCGCCGTCGATGACGACCACCCGGTGGCACAGCCGTTCCACGTCGGCGATGTCGTGCGTGGTGAGCAGGACGGTGGTGCCGGTCTCCGCGTTGAGAAAGGAGATGAAGTCCCGGATTCTCGCCTTGGCCACCACGTCCAGGCCGACGGTCGGCTCGTCCAGGTAGAGCAGCGGCGGTTCGTACAGCATGGCCGCGACGAGGTCGCCGCGCATGCGCTGGCCCAGGGAGAGCGAACGCACCGGAGTGTCGATGAAGCTCCCGAGGTCGAGCAGTTCGGTGAACCTGGCCAGCCTCGACCGGTAGTGCGGGCGCTCCATGCCGTAGAGCTTGGCGATCAACTCGAACGAGTCGCGGAGCGGCAGGTCCTGCCACAACTGCGTACGCTGCCCGAAGACCGCGCCGATGGTCCGTGCGTTGGCCTGGCGGTGACGCCAGGGGACCAGCCCGTTGACCTCGATCCTGCCTGAGGTCGGCACCAGCACACCCGTGAGCATCTTGATGGTGGTGGATTTGCCCGCGCCGTTGGGGCCGATGTAGCCCACCATCTCGCCGGCCTCGACGGTCAGGCTGACACCGTCCACCGCCCGGGTGACCACCCGCCGGGTCGTGAAAAGCGACCTGATCCCGCCGAAGGGCCCGGTCGAGCGGGCAGGCCGGGAAAACTCCTTGACGAGATTCTCCGCGATAATCATTGGAACTCCCGGGAAAGGATGTACATATGCCGTCACGCCCTTTGCGAATCCTCGCAGCGCACCTTTCAAGCGAGGCCGGTGGAAATCCCGACCTGCCGCTCATGTATGAAGCCATCGGCCGGGCCGGGCCGATCGAGGTCGAGCCGTATTCGACGGCGGCGTTGCTGCGCGAGAAATGGGACATTGTTCATGTCTACTGGCCTGAGTGGCTCATCCGACGAGACTGCCATATCGCCAGGACCGTTGCGGACTGCGCCCGGGTGCTGGCCGAGTTGAAGCTCGCCAAGGGGCACGGCGCGAAAATCGTGTGGACGGCCAACAACATCCGCCCGCACGAGGTCGACCGCTTCGGCGTGGTCACCGGATTCGTCACGCAGTTCAGCCGCCTGGTCGACCAGGTGATCTCCCCGTCGTACACCTCGCTCGGCCAGTTCCTGCTCGAATATCCGGCGATCAACGACGCCGATCTGCGGGTCGTGCCGACCGGCTGCTATCGCGGGGTCTATCCCGACGACGAACTGTCGATGGCCGAGTCGAGGGAGGTGCTGAATCTGCCCGAGAATGCGCGTGTCGCCGTCGTCTTGGGGGCGGTCCGGCCGTACAAGAACATTCCCCAGCTCCTGCGATGTTATCGAGAGGTGGCCGGCCGCAGGGACGACACCTTCCTGCTGGTCGCGGGAAATCCCGCGAATGAGGAGCTGGACCGCCGGATTCGCCTGGAGTGCGGAAGAACGCCGCGCGCACGCGCGGACCTCGCGTTCGTCCCGGAGGAGGGGATACAGCATTACATTCGGGCCGGAAACTGCTTTGTTCTCGGCACGTCGTTCGCACTCAATTCGGCGAGCGTGCTGCTGAGCCTTTCCTTCGACCGTCCCGTTCTCATGCCGCACCGTGGCGTCGCCGTCGACCTGCTCGACACCGTGGGCGGCGCGTGGGTGCACACCTACGAGGGCGGGATGCGGCCCGCGGTCCTGGAACGGGCCTTCGACATTCAGCAGCCGGCGGGCAGGCCCGAGCTCTACACGTGGGCCGAAGCGGGCCGCGAGCTGTACGACGCCTACCGCTCGCTGGTCGTCCCGCCGGCGGGACAGGAAGAGGACACATGATCCCACGGAAGATCCAGCCGTCGTCGGACACGTCGATGGACGGCTGCGCCGCCGAGCTCGAGAAGGTCCTGGCGGACAGGCGCGGGCTGGCGGAGGCCCCGGTCCTCCTGCGCGGCTTCGACCTCGGTCGGGACCACGACCTGGCCGAGCTGTTCGAACTGCTGGGGCTGGAGCCGATGTCCTACCTCGGCGGCAACTCACCGCGGACCCAGCTCGGCGGCAACGTCTACACCTCCACGGAGTTCCCGCCGTCCGCCGCCATCACCTTGCACCAGGAGCTGTCGTACGAACGCGAAGTGCCCGACCTGCTGTTCTTCCTGTGCGGCAGGCCTGCTCGCGAGGGCGGGGCCACGCCGCTGTGCGACGCGGGCGAGCTGCTCGCGAGCCTGCCACCGGAGATCGTGGCCGAGTTCGAGGCACGCGGCCTGCGTTACGTCCAGCGGCTGGCGCGGGCGGGCGGCCTGGGCAGGACCTGGCGGGAGACGTTCGAGACCGACGACCGCGACACCTGCGAGGAACGGCTGGCGGGGCGCGACCTGAGTCATTCCTGGGAGCCCGACGACGTGCTCGTCCTGGTCCGCGAGCGTACGGCGACGCGCCGGCATCCGCTCGGGGACCGGCGAATCTGGTTCAATCAGGCGGATCAATGGCACCCGTCGAACGTGGGATCGCCCCGGGCCAGAGCCGTGCTCGAAAAGATGTACAACGGAAAGCTGCCGCACGACGTCACCTATGGCGACGGCACTCCGGTGCCCGGCGAATTCATCAGGGAGATTTCCCGGGTTTCGCGGAATATCGCCCATGCGGAGCCATGGCAGGCCGGAGATCTCGTGGTGCTCGATAATCAGGCGACCATGCACGGGCGGGACAGTTATTCGGGTCCGCGTTCGGTATATGTGGCGATGACGCGCGCTACGATGCCGGCATGAGCGAACTTCACGATTTAACGATGCTCGAACAATCGGCGGCCGTTCGCGAGCGAACCGTCTCGCCGGTGGAACTCGTCGAGCATTACCTTTCCCGGATAAGTGTTGCCGACAAGCAGATAGCCGCTTTCGTGACCGTTACCGAGGATTCCGCGCGCGCCGCCGCCCGCGACGCGGAAAAGCTCGTCATGCGATCAGACGCGGACGATCTGCCGCCGCTGCACGGCGTGCCGATGTGTTTCAAGGACCTCACCGCGACAGCGGGGGTACGCACGATGTTCGGCTCCAAGGTGCTGGCCGGCAACGTGCCGACCTTCGACGCCGACGTCGTCACGCTGCTGCGCCGGGCGGGGACGATCGGCCTGGGCAAGACGGCGACCAGTGAGTTCGGTGTCCTGCTGTCGTGCGAGACCCTGGGGCCGCCGACCCGTAATCCATGGCGTACCAGCCTCAGCGCCGGCGGTTCGTCAGGCGGGGCGGGCGCCGCCGTGGCCGCGGGGTTGGCGCCGGCCGCCCAGGGGTCGGACGGCGGCGGTTCGCTGCGCGTGCCCGCCGCGCTCTGCGGGCTGGTGGGGATGAAGCCGACCAGGGGCGTCGTCAGCCATGGCCCGCTGCATTCCGGGATGTTCGGGCTGCCGATCAACGGGCCGCTCGGCCGTACCGTCGCCGATGTGGCCGCCCTGCTCGACGCGATGGCCGTGCCGATGCCGGGCGAGCCGCACCTGCCGCCCCCGCCCCCGCCGGAAGGGTCGTTCCTGGCCGCGCTCGGCCGCCCGATGCGGCCGCTGCGGGTGGGCAGGCACGCTCAGCCGCTGGTGGCGGAGTCCATCGTGGACCCCGAGGTGCTGCGGGTCTGGGAGGAGACGAGCAAGCTGCTCGACGCGCTCGGGCACGAGGTGATCGACATCGACCCGCCGTTCGACCCTTCGGTGGGGCCGCTGCTGGACCAGGTCTTCGGGGTGCTGGCGGCCAACCCGCTGTCACCGGAACGGGAGAAGCTGCTGCACCCGCTCACCCGTTTCGTGCGCGAGCGCGCGTCTTCGGTCTCCGCCTGGACCGTGCTCGGCATGCTGGGGCAGTTGCAGAACGCGGCCAGGTCGGCGATGCGCGCGCTGGCCGACGTCGATCTCGTGCTGACGCCTACGCTGGCGCGCGTGTCGGCGCCGATCGGCTACTTCACGACGCCCGACGATCCCGCTGACCAGCTGGAACGGCAGCGGGAGTTCTCGCCGTTCTGCTCTCCGTACAACCTGACGGGCCAGCCGGCGGTGTCGCTGCCCATGGGGTGGAGCCACGACGGGCTCCCGATCGGGGTCATGCTCGCCGGGCAGCCGGGGGCCGACGCCACCGTGCTGGCCGTCGCGTCGGCCCTGGAGGCGGACAGCCCATGGTCGGATCGGCACCCGGCGATGTGGTTCTAGGCCGCTCAAGTCTCAGGTCGCCTCAAGTCTCAGGTCGCCTTAAGCATCAGGTCGCCTTAAGTTTCTAGGCCGCTTTGAGTTCCGTGACGGTCGCCCAGAGAGACTGAGGAGTTCTGAACGTCTCCCAGTTCAACTTGCTGTCGGGAATGGTTATTTCAAGGCTCTCTTCCAGGTCCATCAGCAGGCTGACCATGGCCAGCGAGTCGAGCCCGGCCGCCACTAGGTCGAGATCCGGGGTGATGGTGACGTCCGCGGAGAGCAATTTCAGATGTGCCCGGATCGTGGCGATGAATTGTTCGGGGAATATGGTCTCTGGCATGCCGTCACTTTAACCCATGGGAGAATTGTGGACGCCTTCGACTTGGCCATTATCGGCGCCGGGCCCGCGGGACTCGCGGCAGCAGGAAGATTCGCCGGAAAAGGATACGGCGTCGCGCTCATAGACGGCGGGAAATTCGTCGCCGAGCGCGACCGCGACGCCCCGGCCGACATGACACGTGGCCACGGCGGCGCCGGATTGTTTTCGGACGGGAAATTCTCCTTCTTTCCGTCGGCGAGCGAGCTGTGGACGTTGCCGCGCGACTCGGATCTGCGTGCCGCCTACGTCTGGACCTGTGAGCTGCTGCGCTCCTACGGCCTGGACACCCCGCCCTTCCCCGACGACCCCACCGCGTACACGGTCGGCACGGGTGAGTGGGTGCTCAAGGACTACCCCTCCGACTACCTCTCCCTGAGCGCGCGCCTGAAGCTCACCGGCGACATGGTCGCGGCCACGGACGCCACCCTCCTCACCGAGACCGAGGTGGTGAAGGCCGAGTACCAGCGCGCCACCGACACGTTCACGCTGACCCTGGGCGACTCCGAGCTGGCAGCACGCAGGCTGCTCCTGGCCGGAGGCAGATTCGGCCCGCTCGGCCCGCTCGGCCTGAGCTGGGAGCGTTCCTTCCGCCGCCTGGAGGTCGGATTCCGCATCGAGCAACCGGCCGGCCGGGCGTTCTTCCGCGATATGAAGCAGCTCGACCCCAAGCTCCGCTTCCGCGAGGGGGACGGCGGCGTGGAATGGCGCACGTTCTGCGCCTGTCGCGACGGCGAGACCGCGCTCACCGAGACCCAGGGCCTGTGGACCGTCTCCGGGCGCTCCGACTGCCCGCCGACCGGACGCTCCAACGTCGGGTTCAACACGCGCATCCTGGACGAGGCCGTGGCGGCGCAGGCCATCGCACCCGCGCTGGCCGCCATGGCGGACGAGGACTCCTTCTTCGACCTGCCCATGGCGGCACGCGAGGAGACGGTGGAGACCTTCGACCGCGTGTACGGGCCCGAGCTGCGCGAGATCATGCTGCGTGGCCTGACCCGGCTCGCCGACGCCTACCCGGCGCTGCGCGATGGCGGAACCCGGCTGATCGGTCCCACGCTCGAAGGCGTCGGCTGGTACCCGGAGGTCGACGGCGACCTCCGGCTCCTCGACATTCCCGCCTGGGTCGCCGGTGACGCGTGCGGGCTGTTTCGGGGCATAGTAGCTGCGATGATCAGCGGCCACTACGCGGCGGACTCCGCGCTACGTGAACTGGAAGGGCTCGGATGAGCATCGGCGTCGGCGCGATCCTGCTGCGTGCGGACGGCGCACTGCTGATCGGCTACCGGATCAAGGCGGGCGCGCCCCATTCCTGGTGTCTCCCCGGCGGCCATGTGGAACCCGGCGAGTCCTTCGAATCCGCCGCGCTGCGCGAGATCGCCGAGGAGACCGGCATTCGCGAGGTGACCTCCCCCCGCGTCTTCACGGTCGCGTTGTCGGACACGGCGACGGTGACCGCCGGGGTGGTGGCGAGACTGAGCGCGCAGGACGCCGTCGCCACGACCCCGGAACCGCACGTCTTCGAGCGCTGGATCTGGGTCCAGCCGGACTCGCTGCCGGGCCCCCTCTTCCCGGCCAGCGCCGCCGTCCTCGCCGCGTGGCGGGGCCGGGCCGCCGCCGAGGGCTGGGCGATGTACTCGATCGCCGTCACCGCTCGCCCACCCGCGAGGCCCTGAGGCCCTCGCCGTACGCGAGCCCTCTTCAGGCCGAGGTCCGGCGCCGGAACAGCACCGCCGCGACGGGGACGCTGATCACCACTCCGGCGGTGAGCCAGAGGGCGGTGAGCCATCCGGCGTCGCCCATGGGCAGGCCGAGGAGCAGCGCGCGCAGCGTCTCCACCATCGGCGTGATCGGCTGGTTCTCGGCGAAGGCGCGCAGCACGCTCGGCATGGTCTCCGCCGGGACCACGCCGTCGGAGAGGTAGGGGAGGAAGAGCACGATGAAGCTGAGCGCGCCGGCCGCCTGGACGGACTTGACGAACAACCCCCAGAGTGCCGCGATCGCCGACAGCGCCAGGACGTATCCGACGACGAGTGCCAGCACCAGCGCCCACTCGGTGACCGTGGCGCCGGACCGGAAACCCAGGGCGATCGCCGCGATCAGCGCGATCACGGTGGCCACCACGTTACGGATCACCGAGGCGATGACGTGGCCGGCGGGAACCACCCAGCTGCTGACGGGCAGCGTCCGGAAGCGGTCGATCATTCCGCCGGTCATGTCGGTGGCGATGTTCGCGGCGGTCAGGGCCGCGCCGTACCCGCCTGACATGAGCAGCACGGCGGGGACGACGAAGTCGATGTAGGTCAGGCCGCTGGACCCGGTGGTGATCGCGCCGCCGAAGACGTAGACGAAGACGACCATGATCAGCACCGGCAGGGCGATGTTCACGATGAGGGCGTCGGGCGTTCGCGCCTCGTGGCGCAGGGCACGGACGACGAGACGGCGCAGATCGCCCGCCGAGGTCCAGCGGGAGGTGCCCGGCTCCCGGTCGGTCCCGGTGCGGGCCGCGGTGCCGACGGCGCTCATGCCGCCGCCGTGAGCTCGAAGAAGACGTCGTCCAACGTGGGGGTCCGCAGGTCGACGTGCTCGACGGGGATGCCCGCCCGGTGCAGTACGTCGAGCGTGCGGCGCAGGTGGTCAGGGCCCTGGCCAGCCAGGGTGACCTCCCGCGCGTCCGCGTCGAGACGCAGTCCGGCGGCGTCTCCCGGGCCGGCGGACAGGGCGGCGCCGGCCCGGGGGACGTCCTCGGCCCGTGCCAGGCGCAGTGCCAGGCGCTCGGAGCCCACCTGGCGTTTCAGGGCGGCCGGTGTGTCGTCGGCGGCGACGCGGCCGTTGTCGATCACCGCGATGCGGTCGGCGAGCTGGTCGGCCTCCTCCAGATACTGGGTGGTCAGCAGAATGGTGGTGCCGGCGGCGAGCAGTTCGCGGATCACGGTCCACAGCTCCGCCCGGCTGCGCGGGTCGAGGCCGGTGGTGGGCTCGTCCAAGAAGAGAATCCGCGGCGCGGCTACCATGCTCGCCGCGAGATCCAGACGGCGGCGCATCCCGCCGGAGTAGGTCGCGACGCGGCGGTTCGCGGCGGCGCTGAGATCGAAGCGGTCGAGAAGCTCGCCTGCCCGTCGTCGAGCCGCCCGCCCGCCCAGGTGGTACAGGCCGCCGAACAGCTCCAGGTTCTCCCGCCCGGTGAGCAGGTCGTCCACGGTGGCCTGCTGGGCCGTCAGGCCGATCGTCCGACGTACGGCGACGCTCTCCCGTGCGACGTCGTGGCCGCCCACCGTGGCGGTGCCGCCGTCCGCCGCGAGCAACGTGGTGAGAATCCGGACCGTCGTCGTCTTTCCGGAGCCGTTCGGTCCGAGGAGGGCCAGCAGCGAGCCTGCCGGCACGGTCAGATCTACGCCGGTGAGCACCGGTGTGCCGCCGAAGGACTTGCTCAGACCACGGGCGCGGATCGCAACGTCGTGCATGTCTTTCCTTTCTGTGTGCAAGGTACAGTGTATGAGCTACACAGATTAAGATATATCACGTACACAGTCCGAAGGGCGGTGGACGGCCGGGAGCGGGCAGACTGGCAGGCGACATCCGGTCCCAACCTGGAGGAGTTCGATGGCAGAGCAGCGCCGCCTGCCCCCCGCCGTGGCCCGGATGTGGGGGCGCGAGCCGACGTCGCGCCGGGGACCGCAGCCGCGACTGGACCTGGCGAAGATCACCGCCGGCGCCATCGAGATCGCCGACGCGGAAGGGCTCGCCGGGGTCTCGATGGGCAGCGTCGCCTCCCGGGTGGGCGTGACGACGATGGCGCTGTACCGCTATGTCGGCAGCAAGGATGAGTTGCTGGACGCCATGGTCGACGCCGCCATCCCCGAGCCGCCCGAGCGGGGCGGCCTGTCCTGGCGCGACTACCTCGCCACGTGGACCCGGGCCAACCGCGACTTCCTGCTCGAACGATCGTGGCTGCTCTCCGTAGACCGTCTCGTCCCCCCGATGGGCCCGCGGCGGATGTACTGGCTGGATCGCGCCCTCGCCGCGCTCGCCGACACGACGCTTGACGAGGGCGAGAAGTTCAACGCCGCGACCGCCCTCACCGGCTACGCGCTGACCGACGCCACGCTCGTACACGGGATGAGCCTCGGGAACGCCCGCTTCGACGAGGCAGGGATCCAGGGAGCCGGCGACTACGGCGAGATGCTCGCCGAGGTCCTCGACCCCGAGGGCTATCCCGCCCTGTCGGCGGCGGTGCGGTCCGGCGTCTTCCGGGGAGCCGAGAACTGGACCGACGACGCCGACTTCCGCTTCGGCCTCGACCTCCTGCTCGACGGCATCGAGGCGCTGATCGCCCGCCGCGCGTAGCGCCCGTCCGGTGGATCACGCCGTACGGCCCGGCGCACAGGCCCGGCGTACAGGGCCGGTCTGGCGCACCGCTCAGGCCGTATGGTGTCGAGCCGGCCGCGGTTGCCGAAGGCGATCCGGCGCGCGAGGCGACGGCGAGCCGTGGTGACCAGGACGCGCGTGTCACGAGGGGGTGGCGATGGGCAGACTGAGGATCATGGTGAGACCTCCGCCCGGCGTCTCGTCCGGGACGAGGGTGCCGCCCATCGCCTCGGCCAGGCCGCGGGAGAGCGCGAGGCCGAGGCCGACCCCGGAGTGGGTGTCACGGTCGCCGAGGCGCTGGAACGGCAGGAAGACCTGATTGTGGGCCTCGGGCGGGATGCCGGGACCGCGGTCGATGATCCGGACCTCGACGTGCTCGCCGTGCCGGCTGGCGGTGACCAGGACGTGTTCGCCGGCCGGGTTGTGGCGGACCGCGTTGGACATCAGGTTGGCCAGCACCCGTTCGAGGAGGTCCGGGTCGGCGACGACCGGGGGGAGCTCCTCGGGGATGACGTCTTCGACGACGTCGCCGAGCGGGCCGAGGCCGTCGATCGCCCGCGGCAGGATCTCCTCCACGGCCACGGGCTGGAGGGCCGGCCCCAGTACTCCGGCCTGCAGGCGGCTCATGTCCAGCAGGTTCGCGACCAGCCGGTCCAGTTTGGCCAGCGATTCCCAGGCGGTCGCGAGCAGTTCCGCGCGATCCTCCGCGGACCAGTCGATGCCGGTGTCGCGCAGGCTCTCCACGGCGGCCTTGGCCGAGGCGAGCGGCGTGCGCAGGTCGTGGCTGACGGCGGCGAGGAGCGCGGTGCGCATCCTGTCGGCCTCGGCCAGCGGCCTGGCCTGCTCGGCCTCCTCCGCCAGCCGTTCCTGCCGCAGGGCGACCGCGGCCTCGGCGGCGAACGCCTCCAGCACCCTCCGGTCGGAGGCCGCCAGCAGCCGCCCGTGTGCGGCGAGGACCAGCTGCTCGTCGATGACGACGTCGGTGTCGGCGACGCCGGGGCAGGAGGAGGGCGGCCCGCCGGAGGTGGCGACGATCCGCCACGCGTCGGGTTCCGACCGATCGTCGGGGCTGGGCGGCCTGGTCCGTTCGAGGAGGGTGACCGAGGCCAGCGCGAACGTCTCGCGCACCCGCGCCAGCAGCGACGGCAGCGCGGCGTCCCCGCGCAGGACGTGGCCCGCCAGCGTGGACAGCACCTCGGCGTCCGCGCCGGCGCGTGCGGCCTCCCTGGAACGGCGGGCCGCCAGGTCGACCGTCGCGCTCACCACGGCCGCGACGAGGATGAAGACGCCGAGGGCGAAGAGGTGCTCCGGGTCGGCGATCGTCAGGGTGTGGATGGGGGGCGTGAAGTAGTAGTTGAGCAGGAGAGAGCCGCCGACGGCCGCGGTGAGGGCGGGCCACATGCCGCCGACGAGCGCGACGCCGACGACCATGAGCAGGAAGAGCAGGATCTCGCTGGGCAGCCCCAGGGATTCCCGGAACGGGACCAGGACGGCGGTGAGCAGCGGCAGTCCGGCGACCGCGCCCACCCAGCCGGCGAGCCTGCGCGCGGGAGCCAACGCCGCCCGTGACTGCGCGGGGCGGCTGAGTCCCCTGCTCACCTCCGCATGGGTGATCATGTGGACGTCGATCGAACCGGACAGCGCCGTGGTGGTGACCCCCACCCCGCGGAAGAGCGTCTGGGCGAACCGGCCGCGCCGGGAGGCGCCGAGGACCAGCTGGGTGGCGTTGACGCCGCGGGCGAAGTCGAGCAGCGCGCGCGGGATGTCGTCGCCGACGACCTGGTGGTAGGTGCCGCCCAGGCTCTCCACCAGCGCCCGATGGCGGGTCAGGTTGACCGGGTCGCCGCCGGTGAGCCCGTCGGCCCGGGTGACGTGGACCGCCAGCAGGTCGGCCCCCTTGCTCCGGGCGGCGATGCGCGCCGCCCGCCGTACCAGGGTGTCGCCTTCGGGGCCGCCGGTCAGGGCGACCACGACCCGCTCGCGGGTCTCCCAGGTCGTGGCGATCCCGTGCTCGGCCCGGTAGCGGTCGAGCTGGTCGTCGACCTTTCCCGCGACCCAGAGCAGCGCGAGTTCGCGCAGCGCGGTCAGGTTGCCTTCGCGGAAGTAGTTCGACAGCGCGGCGTCGACCTTGCCCGGCGCGTAGACGTTGCCGTGGGCGAGCCGGCGGCGCAGCGCCTCGGGTGACATGTCCACCAGCTCGATCTGGGCGGCCCGCCGTACGACCTCGTCCGGCACGGTCTCGCGCTGGGGGACTTCGGTGATCTGCTCCACGACGTCGTTGACGGACTCCAGGTGCTGGATGTTGACGGTGGAGATGACGTCGATGCCGGCGTCGAGGATCTCCTCGATGTCCTGCCAGCGCTTGGTGTTGCGGGAGCCGGGCACGTTGGTGTGCGCCAGCTCGTCGATCAGGGCGATCCTGGGCCTGCGCGCGATGACCGCCTCGGTGTCGAGCTCGGTGAAGTCGACCCCCCGGTAGGTCAGGGTCCGGCGCGGGATGATCTCCATGTCGGCGAGCAGTTCGGCGGTGCGGGGGCGGCCGTGGGTCTCGACCAGACCCACGACCACGTCTCTGCCCCGCCCCATCGCCCGGCGTCCCTCGCCGAGCATCGCGAAGGTCTTGCCGACCCCGGGCGCCGCCCCCAGGTAGACCCGTAGCCGCCCGCGTGGCACGTCGATCACTCCCTGTCGAGGGCCAGGTTGAGTTCCAGCACGTTGACCGCCGGTTGGCCCATGAAGCCGAGTGCGCGGCCGGTGGTGTTGGCGTCGATGAGCGTCCGCACGACGCCGAGGTCGAGGCCGCGTTCCCTGGCCACCCGGGGGGCCTGCAGGGCGGCGTACGCGACCGAGATGTGCGGGTCGAGGCCGGAGCCGCTGGCGGTGACCGCGTCCGGGGGCACCGGCACCTCGGTGACGTCGCCGCGGACGGGCACGGTACGGCCGGCGGCGTAGTCCTCGCCCGGCCTGCCGCATTCGACCTTGATCCCCTGGTATGCGGTGATGAACGGGGTGGCCGGGCACGCCTGGTTGACGCTCACCGCCCTGGTCGGGGCGCCGACGGCCGGGAAGACCTTCAGCACCGCGCCGACGCCGTCCGCGGTGCAGTACGGCCTGGCACCGGAGACGCCCTCCCGTTCGCCGACGGCCTCGGACCGGGCGCACACCTGGGTGAGCAGCGACTGCCTGCCCTCCTCGGGTTCGCCCTCGTCATCCGTCTTGCCGGGCACGGGCAGCGTGTCCAGGACGTCCTCGGGGCCGAGGTTGCTGGCCGCGGTGGAGAGCATGTCGTATCCGTCGCCGGCCACGGAGGGGCGGCTCTGGAAGTACGTCCGGACGGGGGCGCCGTCCTTGCCGGTGAAGTTCTGGCCGATGAGGGCGCTGCCGACGGCCCGGCCGTCCTTCCGCAGCACGGAGCCGCCGGCGTTGTCGTTGAAGACGACCTGGGCGACGCCGGTCACGGCGAGGGGGTAGAGCCCGCCGAGGACGAGGGTCAGGACGACGAGGGCGCGGATCGCGGCGAGATGCTGACGGATCCAGCTTGGCAGGCGTTCCATTTATGACATCCCCGGCAGGAACTGGATGAGAAGGTCGATGAGTTTGATGCCGATGAAGGGGGCGACGATGCCGCCCAGGCCGTAGACGTACAGGTTGCGGCTGAGCAGCTTGGCGGCGCCGGCGGGCCGGTAGCGGACCCCGCGCAGGGCGAGCGGGATCAGCGCCACGATGATGATCGCGTTGAAGACGACCGCCGCCAGGATCGCCGACTGCGGGCTGGTCAGGCGCATGATGTTGAGCGCGTCCAGGCCCGGGTACACCGCCGCGAACATCGCCGGGATGATCGCGAAGTACTTGGCGACGTCGTTGGCGATGGAGAAGGTGGTCAGCGCGCCGCGGGTGATCAGGAGCTGCTTGCCGATCTCCACGATCTCGATGAGCTTGGTGGGGTTGGAGTCGAGGTCGACCATGTTGCCGGCCTCCTTGGCGGCGCTGGTCCCGGTGTTCATGGCCACGCCGACGTCCGCCTGGGCGAGCGCGGGGGCGTCGTTGGTGCCGTCGCCGGTCATCGCGACCAGCCGGCCGCCCTGCTGCTCCTTCCTGATCAGGGTGAGCTTGTCCTCGGGCGTGGCCTCGGCGAGGAAGTCGTCCACACCCGCCTCGGTGGCGATGGCCTTGGCGGTCATCGGGTTGTCACCGGTGATCATCACGGTTCTGATGCCCATCCGGCGCATCTCGTCGAACCGTTCCCGCATGCCCTGCTTGACGACGTCCTTGAGATGGACGACCCCGAGGACGCGAGCCGTGCCGTCGCGGATCTCGCCGACCACAAGCGGGGTACCGCCGGACGCGGAGATGCCGTCCACCAGGGCGCCGACGTCGGCGGTGGGATGACCGCCGGCCTCGCGCACCCACTTCATGACGGCGGTCGCGGCCCCCTTCCGAACCTCGCGGCCATCCAGGTCGACGCCTGACATCCGGGTCTGGGCGGTGAACGGCACCCAGCCGGCGCCGGCCAGCTCGCCGGGCTCCCGTTCACGCAGGCCGTACGCCTGCTTGGCGTAGACCACGATCGAGCGGCCCTCCGGGGTCGCGTCGGCGAGGCTCGCCAGTTGCGCCGCGCGGGCCAGTTCCAGCACGGGAACCCCCGGGACCGCGGCGAACTCGGTGGCCTGCCGGTTGCCCAGGGTGATCGTGCCGGTCTTGTCCAGCAGCAGGGTGCTGACGTCCCCGGCGGCCTCGACCGCGCGGCCGCTCATCGCCAGCACGTTGCGCTGCACGAGCCGGTCCATGCCGGCGATGCCGATCGCCGACAGCAACGCCCCGATCGTGGTCGGGATGAGGCAGACCAGCAGCGAGACCAGCACCACCCCGGTGACCCCGTCCGCGGTGAGCGCGAGCGAGTCGGGCACGCCGGGGTTCTGCTCCTTGGCGTAGATCGCCAGTGGCTGCATGGTGGCGGTGGCGACCAGGAAGATGACGGTCAGGGCGGCGAGCAGGATGTTGAGCGCGATCTCGTTCGGCGTCTTCTGCCGGTCCGCGCCCTCGACCAGGGCGATCATGCGGTCGATGAAGCTCTCGCCCGGCCGCTGGGTGATCTGCACGACGATCCGGTCGCTGAGCACCTTCGTGCCCCCGGTCACCGCCGAACGGTCGCCGCCCGACTCCCTGATGACCGGGGCCGACTCTCCGGTGATGGCCGACTCGTCCACGCTGGCGATGCCCTCGACCACGTCACCGTCGCCGGGGACGATCTCGCCGGCCTCGACGACCACGAAGTCGCCCTGCCTCAGCTCGGCGGCGGCGACCGTGTCCCAGGCGGATGCGTCCCAGGCGGGTGTGCCGGCCCTGGCGGGCGTGTCGGCCCTGGGGCGCAGGCGGCGGGCGGTGGCGTCGCGCTTGGCCGCGCGCAGCGTCGCGGCCTGGGCCTTGCCCCGTCCTTCGGCGACCGCCTCGGCGAGGTTGGCGAACACGACGGTGAGCCACAGCCAGACCACGACGGCCCAGGCGAAGAACGAGGGCTCGCTGGTCGCGGCCAGGACGGTGGTGGCCAGCGCGCCGATCTCGACGATGAGCATGACCGGGTTGCGCCACAACGTGACCGGGTTGAGCTTCTTGATCGCCTCGGGCAGCGACGTGATCAGTTGCCTGGGGTCGAGGAGCCCGCCGCCGACCCTGTTGTCGTTTCGCGCCTCGGGAGAGCGTCCCGGCACGGGGGCGGACATATCAGGAGAGTCCTTCTGCGAGTGGGCCGAGCGCGAGTGCGGGCAGGAAGGTCAGCGCGACCAGGATGATCGTCACGCCGATGACCATGCCGACGAACTGCGGCCGGTGGGTGGGAAGGGTGCCGGCCGACTCGGGCGCCGGTGCCTGACCGGCCAGGGAACCGGCGAGGGCGAGCACGAAGATGATCGGCAGGAACCGGCCGAAGGCCATGCACAGGCCGAGTGCCACGTCGTACCACGGTGTGTTGACGGTGACCCCGGCGAACGCCGAGCCGTTGTTGTTCGACGCGCTGGTGAACGCGTACAGGATCTCGGAGAACCCGTGCGGCCCGGTGTTCAGCATCGCCGCCCGGCCGGCCTCGTTGCCCATCGCCACCGCCGTGCCGGTGAGCACCAGGAGCGGGGTGACCAGGAAGTACATCGAGGCCAGCTTGATCTCCCTGGCGCCGATCCGCTTGCCCAGGTACTCCGGCGTACGGCCGACCATCAGCCCCGCCACGAAGACGGTGATCACGGCGAGCACCAGCATGCCGTACAGGCCGGAGCCGACCCCGCCCGGCGCGACCTCGCCCAGCATCATGTTGACCAGCGTCATCATGCCGCCCAGCGGGGTGTAGGAGTCGTGGGCGGAGTTCACCGCGCCGGTGCTGGTCAGCGTGGTGGCGGCGGCGAAGGTCGCCGAGTTGGCGACGCCGAACCGCACGTCCTTGCCCTCCATGGAGGCGCCCACGGCCTGCGGCACGGTGGCGTGGCCCGACAGTTCGAAGACGTTGGTCAGCACGACACCGGCGACGGCGATGGCAGCCATCACGGCGAGGATCGCGTAGCCCTGCCTGACCTGGCCGACCATCTTGCCGAAGGTGCGCGGCAGGGCGAACGGGATCAGCAGGATGAGGACGATCTCGAACCAGTTGGTCCAGGTGGTGGCGTTCTCGAACGGGTGGGCGGAGTTGGTGTTGTAGAAGCCGCCGCCGTTGGTGCCGAGTTCCTTGATGACCTCCTGGCTGGCCACCGGGCCACCGGTCATGTTCTGCACGTCGCCGGTGAGGGTGGTCACCTCGTGCGGGCCGACGAAGTTCTGCACCAGACCGCCGGCCACCAGGACCAGCGCGCCGACGAACGCGATCGGCAACAGGATCCGGATCGTGCCCCTGACCAGGTCCACCCAGAAGTTGCCGAGCGTGTCGGAGCGGTTCCTGGCGAAGCCCCGGACCAGCGCGATCGCGACGGCCATGCCGACCGAGGCGGACACGAAGTTCTGTACGGCGAGGGCCGCCATCTGCACCAGGTGGCCCATCGTGGACTCGCCCGAGTACGCCTGCCAGTTGGTGTTGGTCACGAAGCTGACCGCGGTGTTCCACGCGACGTGGTCGGTCACCGGGGGGAATCCGAGGCTCAGGACCAGCTTGTCCTGCAGGCGCTGCATGCCGTACACGAACAGGATGGAGACGACCGAGAAGGCCAGCACGCCGCGGGCGTAGACGGTCCACCGCTGCTGGGTGTCCGGCTGGACGCCCAGCAGGCGGTAGACGGCGCGTTCGGCCATGGTGTGCCTGACGCCGCTGTAGACCCGGTGCATGTAGTCGCCGAACGGCTTGTGCACCAGGCCCAGCGCGATGATCAGGGACGCGATGAATACGATCCCCGCGGCTGTCGTGCTCATCTAGAAACGCTCCGGGAACAGCAGGGCCGCGACCATGAAGATCACCAGGCCGGTGACGACCACCAGACCGGTGGCGTTGATCGCGCTCACAGGCGCTCCACCGCCTTCACCACGAACCCGAAGACCACGAAGATCGCGACCGTCAGGACGACGAAGATGACGTCGGCCATCTCTGCTCCTCAATTACGAACTACCGGCTTGGCCCATCCGGACAGGCGGCCACAAGACCAGCAAATCCCTAGATTCGTACGGTTTTGCAACTCTTGACAGGTTCCATACGGCACCCGGTCAACTATTGGCACCCTCGCTACGTAAAGCCTCCCGGCGATGCCCTGGCCTGCGCACTCCCGGCCTGGACTGTGATCCGCGATCTCCGGTGGCCCGGCCTTTCCCGCCGCCGGAGTTTCCCGATCAAATGGAAACGGCGATTTGATCAGTGCGGTCACTCATATATACGTGTGGCGCGGTTGTGGGAGCGGAATAGCATCATGGGATGATCGGATGTCTGCCCGCGATATTGATGTTTTCTTGACGCCGTGATCATGAAAGTCATCACTTGGTCTCAGTAGGGTGCTTTCGTCTTTACGACTTCTTGATGCGGGGGTGGCCGGATTGGCCGAGGTGGACCGGTCTGCAGTGATGCGCTGGCTACCCGCGGGGCCACGGACCGACCGGGGAGAGGGCCGGGAGTGAGCACGACGACCCCGGCGCGGGGCGGTTCAGGGCTGCAGCGCTGGCTGCTGAAGGGGCTGCGGCGCCCCGACGCCAAGACCACCGGACCGCAGCACGAAGAGACGCCGGACCATCAGCACTCCTGGTGGCAGGTGATGTGCCTGACCGGCGTCGACTACTTCTCCACCCTCGGCTACCAGCCGGGCATCGCCGCTCTGGCCGCCGGGGCGCTGAGCCCGGTCGCCACCATGCTGCTGGTCGCGCTGACCCTGTTCGGGGCCCTGCCCACCTACCGGGCGGTGGCCAGGGAGAGCCCCAACGGGCTGGGCTCGCTGTCGATGCTGGAACGCCTGCTGCCCGGGTGGCGCGGCAAACTGCTGGTGCTGTTCCTGCTCGGCTTCGTCGCCACCGCGTTCATCGTGACGATCACTCTGTCGGCCGCGGACGCCACCGCGCACATCCTGCACAACCCGTTCGTCCCGGCGTTCCTCGGCGGCTGGAAGGTGCCGGTCACGCTGGTGCTGATCGCCGCCCTGGGCGGAGTGTTCCTGGCGGGGTTCAGCGAGGCGATCTCCATCGCCGTCGTCCTGGTCGCTCTCTACCTGTCGTTGAACATCGTCGTCATCGGGGTCGCGCTTCAGCGCGTGCTCGCCGGACCGGGCCTGGTGGCCGACTGGCGGACGGCCCTGGTCGGCGATTACTCCAGCCCGATCGCGATGATCGCGGTCTCCCTGTACGTCATGCCCAAACTCGCCCTTGGCCTGTCGGGGTTCGAGACCGGGGTGGCGGTGATGCCGCTGATCAAAGGCGACCTCGCCCGCCGGGTCGCGGGCGCCAAGAAACTGCTGACCACCGCGGCGCTCATCATGAGCGTCTTCCTGATCACCTCCAGCTTCGCCACCACCATCCTGATCCCGGCCGAGGAGTTCGCCGAGGGCGGCGAGGCCAACGGACGCGCCCTGGCCTACCTGGCCCACGAGTATCTGGGCGACTGGTTCGGAACCGCCTACGACCTCAGCACGATCGCGATCCTGTGGTTCGCCGGCGCCTCCGCGCTGGCCGGGCTGCTCAACATCGTGCCGCGTTATCTGCCCCGTTACGGCATGGCCCCGGACTGGTCCCGTGCGGCCCGGCCGATGGTCCTGGTGTTCACCGTGATCTCCTTCGCCATCACCGTGTTCTTCGGCGCGGATGTGGAGGCCCAGGGCGGCGCGTACGCCACCGGGGTGCTCGCCCTGATCCTCTCGGCCGCGGTGGCGGTCACCCTGTCGGCCTGGACCGGCGGCCGCAGAAAGGCCGCGATCCCCTTCGGGGTCATCTCCCTGATCGTCTCCTACGCGACGATCGCCAACATCATCGAACGCCCCGACGGCCTGGTGATCGCCCTGTTCTTCGTCCTGGCGATCGTGGTCACCTCGCTGATCTCCCGGGCCACCCGCTCCACCGAACTGCGCGTCACCCGCATCACCCTCGACAACCAGGCGCGGCTGTACATCAACGAGACCGCCGAGATCCACCTCATCGCCAACGAGCCCCACGCACGTGACTGCAGAGAGTACGTCGACAAATCCCGTGAGGCGTGGGAGCTGCACCGCCTCCGCGCAGCCGAGGGGCTGCTGTTCCTGGAGGTGACGGTTCCGGACGCCTCGGAGTTCGCGTCCGAGCTCCGGGTGATCGGCGAGGACCGCTACGGCTTCCGCGTCCTGCGCATGGAGAGCCCGACCATCGCCAACGCGATCGCGGCGCTGCTGCTGCACCTGCGCGACGAGACCGGCAAGATGCCCAACGTGTACTTCCACTGGGCGGCCGAGGGCAGGCCGATCGGCGCGTTGCTGCGCTACCTGGTCTTCGGCGGCGGCGACATCCCGCCGCTGACCCGTGAGGTGCTGCGCCAGGCCGAGCCCGACACCGCCCGCCGTCCCATAGTCCACGTCGGCTGAGCCGCTGTTCGTGGACCGGACGGCGGGCGACGCCGTGCCCTGTTTCCCGTGGAGGTACGAGGGCCGGTCGTCGAGGACCGCCTCACCGGGCCGATGGGGTCACCCGTTCAGCAGGTGGGTGTAGCCGGGTTCCAGGCCCGCCTGGGCGGTGATGCTCGCCGTACGGGCCGCGAAGTCCTGCTCGTCGGTCAGGGTGTGGTTGTCGTCGAGGGTGACGCTTTCCGGCGGGTCGTCCCAGGCGACGGGGTCGGCGTCCCAGAAGTTGCCGCGGAAGACGACGTTCTCCAGGGGTGGCGAGACTTGCAGGACGGCGGTGTTGTCCGCGCGCTGGACGGCGTTGCCCTCGACGGTGACCCAGGCGGCGCCGTAGTCGGTGTAGAGCGCGAAGTTGTACGGCGTGAGCGTGTCGCGTATGACGTTGCCCCGGATCAGCGCGCCGTTGTCGTGGGAGTCGCCCTGCGGGCCCGACAGGTAGACGCCGCCGCCGTCCGCCAGCACTTTGAGCGTGTTGAAGGTGAGGTTGCGCAGCACCTGGGTGCTCTTGCCGGAGCCGAGCACGATGCCGCAGTGCGGGACGTCGTTCACCTGGTTGTGCGCGATCGCGACGTCCTGGCTCGCGGTCACCGCGATGCCGGGTGAGCCGGGGTAGTCCAGGCCGACGTGGTGGATCCAGTTGTTCTCGACCCGGACGCCGCGGCTCTCCTCGACGGAGATCCCGCCGCCGCTGACGCCCTCGACCACATTCCCCCGCACCAGGATGTCCGTGGCGCCGCCGGAGAACCGCAGGGCGGTGGCGCCCAGCCGGGTGAAGCGGCAGCCTTCGATCGCGACGCCCGCGGCCCCGTCGATCACCACGTTGGCGGGGATGGTCAATGACGCTCCCGGAACCGTCACCCACGCGCCCTCGCCGAACGACACCTTCTCGATGGGGCCGCCGTCGTAGTAGCCGGTGCCGTGGTAGTGCAGGAAGCCCTCGGGGCGGCTCGGCCGCAGCCAGGTGACGTCGGCGAAGGTGATGCCGTGGAAGGCGACGTCCCGCGCGCCCGTCACCTTGACCAGCGTCTCCAGCACCGGCGCGACGACCTCCGTACGCTCGGGCGACTCGCCGGGGCGCGGCCGGTAACGCAGGACGTGGCGGCCGGGCAGGGACCGGTCGAGCACGAAGGTGCCCGGCTCGGTGAGGAAGCCCGCGCCGTTCTCCACCCGGGTCGGCAGTCCCGGACCGTACGACTCGCCGCCGCCCTCCCACGGGACGACCGAGTTGTAGAGCTCGATCGCCCAGCCGAAGGCGGGCTGAGCCATGGTGATGGTGGTCGAGTGCTCGTCGCCGTCGACCGAGGCGACGCCGAAACGGGCCTCCGTCCACGGATAGACGCCCCGCAGGACGAACTCGACGTCGGCGGGGTTGCCCCAGCTCTGCGGGGCCGTGCTGTCGGTGACGTAACCCGTGTCGGTTCTCGTCGCCGTGCCGGGGAGGGCGTCGATCGCGGCCCGCTCCACCCTGCGGCCGTCGACGTGGAGCTGACGGGTGTCGAGGTCGCCGACCTCGGCCAGCCAGACGCCGTCCCGCTCGCGCCAGCCGGTGATCCGCCGGCCACCGCTGACGACGGCCTCGCCCTCGGCTCGGAAGGTCAGGCCGGAGTCGGCCTCGGTGAGTTCGAGGGTTTCGGCGAGCCGGTGCGTCCCGGCCAGGAGATGGACCACGGTCTCCGCGTCGCCGGCCTGGTCACGGGCCTGGTCACGGGCCAGCTCACGGGCTCGGGGGAGGGTGGCGAGGGGGTGTTCCCGGGTGCCCGGGGAGGCGTCGTCGCCGGAGGGGGACACGTAGAGCTCGTTCAAGGATCGCACCTCGTTTATAGTGTAAATTTAGCTATACAGCATAAACAGGCAATAGGGTCGGACGTCAAGCCAGAGGAGGACGGGTGGCCGTCGAGGAGGATCCGGACCGGACGGTCGAACTGCTGTGGCGGGAGCCGGGGGACGCCGCGCCGAGGCGGGGACTGAGCGTCGGCGCGATCGTGCGCGCCGCCGTCGAGATCGCCGACGCCGCCGGGATCGAAGGACTGTCCATGCGGAGCGTCGGCGAACGGCTCGGCTTCACCAGCATGTCGCTCTACCGGCACGTGCCGGGAAAGGCGCAGCTCATCGACCTGATGTGCGACATGGTCATGGCCGAGACGGGCGGCACCACGCCGCCGGGCACGCCGTACGGCTGGCGCGAGGCGCTGACGGAGTGGGCGAGGCGGGGCTGGGCCCTGGGCCGGCGCCACCCCTGGCTGGCCGAGGTGCGCGGCATCCGGCACGTGCCCGGCCCGAACTCCATCGCCGACTTCGAGTACGCGCTCAGCACGGTCAAGGGGATCGGCCTGACGCCCGCCGAGATGATCGCCGTGGTGGGCCTCGTCGGCCGGTTCGTGGACAGCGAGGCGACCAGGGTGGCGGAGGTCGCCAGGGCCGAGCGGCGCACCGGGGTCTCCGAGGAGGAGTGGTGGGGCGCCAGGGAGTCGCTGTTCGAGAAGCTCGGCCGCTATCCGACGCTGACCTACATCTGGGAGGCCGGCGGCTACGACGAGCCGGAGGACTCCTTCGAGTTCGGCCTGCGGCGGGTGCTGGACGGTGTGGAGGCGCTGGTCCGCGAGCGTGATGAAAAGCGTGATGAAAGCAGGTTGTGCGCGATGTGCGGCAAGAGGATGGACCGGGCGGAGGCGGGCCGGCCACGCGCCTACTGCTCACGTGCCTGCCAGCAGCGCGCCTATCGCAGGCGCCGGTCCACGCCGGAACCGGACCGGCCGTGAACTCGCCGGCGTGGCTCGGCGGCCCCGGCCCCCTGAACACGATCCGAGACAGCTCAACGTCGCCGTCGGCAACACCACCGAAGACGCCTGCACCGCGCTCGCCGGCCGTACCCTGCCCGCCGTGCCCCGGACCAAGGCCGAATCGAGCGCCTGTTCGGAGACCTGGAACTGCTCGAACCGGGTGTCGTCCAGGTTCCGCGGTGGCGGCCGGAGACCCAACCGTTCGATTTCGACCGGATCTGGATGTACGGCGGAGCCGCCCGTAAGCCCTGACGCCGGATGGATGTCATCGGTTCCCGGAGCCCTGGAAGGCCTTCCCACACGTAGGTCGCGCACTCCGGCAGAGGAGATCGTCTTCTCGCAGACCTACGGCGTCGCATCGGCCAAAGACCAGCCGTAAGCTCATATATCGCAGTAGAGGTCACCGAATACGGCATGATACGACACATAGTGGTGTGTTGACCGTACGAGCGGGCTCGTCTTGATCGGCGGGTCCGGTTGCCGGCTCCGGTTGGATTCTCGTCGATGGAGCGGGTGGCCGGAGCGCGGGCGGGATTCGCGGAACAGCGACGGGGCAGGGTTTCGCGGTCCGTACGTACGTCCTGGTCAGGGCACGTCGACAGTGGACGTAGTGTGATCCCCGACACGCGTCATCCGGAGGTGTCCCATAGTGACGAGCGTTACCGAGGGCGACGATCTGACGACCGCAGACGCCGAAGAACCACCCAGCGTGCTGCTCGCGGTCAGCGGTGCGACGCTGGACCCGGTCAAGGATTATCTCCGGCAGATCGGTAAGGTCACGCTGCTCAGCGCGGCCCAGGAGGTGGAGCTCGCCCAGCGGATCGAGGCGGGCGTGTTCGCCGCCGAACAACTCGCCAACCTGAGCCGGACGATGCCGGCGGACGTGCAGGCCGAGCTGGAGTGGATCGCCGAGGACGGCCGGCGCGCCAGGGACCATCTGCTGGAGGCCAACCTCCGGCTGGTGGTCTCGCTGGCCAAGCGGCACACCGGCCGCGGCATGCCGTTCCTGGACCTGATCCAGGAGGGCAACATGGGCCTGATCCGGGCGGTCGAGAAGTTCGACTACACCAAGGGCTTCAAGTTCTCCACCTACGCCACCTGGTGGATCAAGCAGGCGATCACCAGGGCCCTGGCCGACCAGGCGCGGACCATCCGCATCCCGGTGCACGTGATCGAAGTGATCAACAAACTGGCCCGGTTGCAGCGGCAGATGCTCGCCGACCTGGGCCGCGAGCCGACCCCCGACGAGCTCGCGGTCGCGCTGGAGATCACCCCCGAGCGGGTCGCCGAGATCCAGACCTACTCGCGCGAGCCGATCTCCCTGCACACCCCGCTCGGCGCCGAGAACGACAGCGAGTTCGGGGATCTCATCGAGGACGTGAGCGCCGTCGATCCGGAGGAGGCGGTCGCCTTCAGCCTGCTCCGTGAACAGCTCTACTCGGTGCTGGACGCGTTGTCCGAGCGTGAGGCCGGGGTGATGGCCCTGAGGTACGGCCTGGCGGACGGCCGGCCCCGGACGCTGGACGAGATCGGCAAGGTGTACGGCGTGACCCGCGAACGGATCCGGCAGATCGAGTCGAAGACCATGGCCAAGCTACGTCACCCCGCCCGTGCCCGGAGCCTGCGCGACTACCTGAACTGACGGGCAGGGGCCCGGCGCCGTCCTCGATCCGGCGGCGGGCGAGCACCGCCGCCAACGCCGCCCTGGTCGACCACCACCACCCTGGATCTGGTGCAAGCCTGGCGTCCCGCCACGACGTCCGCGTCCGTCCTTCACGTGTCCCCTCCTCGGGGAGGCGTGAAGTGTTCACCGATGGCTACGGTCTGGCTGGGCCTACTGAGGGTCGCCGTTCGGCTCCCTGCCCGATCGGGACGCCGCGAGCCGGCGCCTGCCGAGACGCGTGCGGCCCCACGGTTTGTAGACCGACAGGATCGTGCAGGTGAGGTACATCGTCGTGGAGACACACCCCGCGCTCACCGCGCCGAGGCCGGAACGGTCGACGGCGGCGAACCGGCCGGGCGGGGTGTTCGCCACGATCTCCGCCGCCTCGTTCAGTCCCGGAAGCAGGGACGACGGGATGAGCACCACCGCGATCAGGGTGAGCACGAGCTTCACGATCACCCAGCGGTACCGCAGCAGCCCCCACGAGGTGAAGAGCGACAGCAGCACGCCGGTGACGAACGCGGTCAGGCTGAGCGGGATGAGGAGCACGCCGCCCAGCAGGGCCAGCACGCTGTAGGCCGCATGCTGCAGATCCGGGTCGCCGGTGCTCATGCCGGTGAGCGCGAGGGTCAGCACGCCCAGGTTCAGCCCCAGCCAGCCGACCGAGGAGATGACGTGGAGCGTCGTCACGAGTTTGCGGGTCCGGGGCGGCATCGGAGGCAGCCTCCTGGCGGCACGCCCCGTCTGGGCCTCGTCGGCCGCGCGCTCGCGCGGCACCGTGCCGCTGGCATCCATCACATTTCGCCTCTCCGCTGTACGCACAGAGCCACCATCCCCCGTCCGGGCGGGACCGGCGTCCGCCCGGGAGCGGCTCACGAACTACACCGCTCGGCGTAGCCCTGCCGTCACAGCGGCGGTTCCGCCCGAACGGGGGAGGCGGGCTGCTCGCCGTACGTCGGTCGGACGGGGGCGCCGGGGGAGGAGGCGGGCTCGGCGTCGGCCCACTCGACCCAGGTGCGGATGGCGGTGTCGTAGGCGGGGTCGAGGTAGTAGTCGCTGTGGCCGTACACCGGGGGAGGGTCGTCGGCCGGGTGGGGGGTCTCGGCCGGGTCGGGGAGGTACTCGTCGAGATCGCCGTCGAGGTCGGGGAGGTCGGGGTCGCGGAAGATGGGGCCGCCGATGGGGTCGGAGGGGCGGTAGAGGTTGTGCCAGCCGAGGGGTGCGCCCGGGGCGGGGTCCGCGCCGGTCAGCAGCGTCCTGAGGGTGGCGAAGGTGGGCGGGTCGAAGAAGGCGGGGAAGAAGCGCGCGTAGAGGCGGCACAGGGGGGAGCCGTGGGTGAGGAGCCGGGTGCGGGCCCTGGTGGCGGGGTCGAGTTGCAGGACGAGGGTGGCGGCGATGACGCTGCCCTGGCTGTGCCCGGAGACGACCACCCGGTCGGTCCCGTTCCCGGTCAGGTCCTCCACCCGCTGGACGAGCTCCGGGATCACCCGCTCGGTGTAGCAGGGGGGCGCGAGCGGGTGGGTGGCGCGCGGCCAGAAGGTGCTGATGTCCCAGAGCACGCCCACCGTACGGCGCAGGCCCGGGTTGCCGTACGCCTGCCAGCCCACGATGACCAGGGCGACCGCGAAGCACACCAGGATGATGATCCCGACGGCGATGACGGGCCCGCTGGGAGCGTCCTGCGGGCGCAGGGTGAGCAGGACGCCGCCGACGACGAGGCCGGCGGTGGCCACGCAGGCGATGACCGCGAGCCCCAGGGCGGCGCTGTCGGTGAGCCGCGCCGCCGCCCAGATGTCGCGGACCCGGGGGTCCCGGGTCGCGCCGCCGAGCGCACGGGCCAGCCGCCGCCACCGCAGCCACAGCCAGCAGGCCACGAGCACGGAGGCGAGCAGCGCGCCCAGCCCGGAGAGCGAGGACCACCAGTAGGAGGCGGGCAGGATGAGGCCGCCTTTCCCGGCGGGGCCGCCGGGAAAGGACGGGGTGCCCATGAGTTCGGCCACGGCGAAGGCCAGCCCGACCGAGAAGGCGGTGGCGATGGTCCAGGACAGCACGAGCGTCGCCGGCCCGCCCAGCCCGCGCAGGGCGGTGCCGTAGGCCAGCTCGGGCTCCGGCCTGGCCCGCGGTACGGCGAGCCCCACGGTGCACGCCGCGACTGCTGCCAGCAGGGCCACCTGGGCCCAGAACAGGCCCGTCAGCACCGGATGGAGGCCGGGCAGCGCGCCGCCGGACACGACGCTCACCACGGGGCCCACCGCGGGGCTCACCGCGGGGCCCTGCGTGACGGCGAGCCCGAAGGCCGTGCCGTACAGCAGGAGGGCGGCGAGGCGGAGGGCCGAGCAGCACACGGTGAAGGCGCGGGACCAGAGCGGTTCGGGGCCGGGGCCGTACCGGGCGGCGACCTTCGGCACCATCGCCAGGGCGATCACGACGGCGAGCAGGACGAGGGCCGCGATCCAGAGGGCGCGGAACGGCGGGGCGCCGGCGAACGGGGCCGTCAGGGCGAGGGCGATCAGGACGAAGCCGAAGGCCACGTGGAGCGAGCGGAGCCGCCCGACGGGGTCGGCGCCGTTCCACATCCGGCGCTGGGCGAGCGGGAGGCCGGCGGTCTCCTCGTCGGTCTTGTCCGCCTTCATGCTGCATCGGTCATGGCGGCGCCAGGTGAGCCGGGCGAGCCACCAGATCAGTGCCAGCGACAGCATCGGGAACAGCGAGGAGAGGCCGAGGCGGCGGGCGAGGTCGTCGCCGCCGGCGGTCGCGAGCCAGCGCAGCACGCTGCCGGCGGACTCCTCCCCGGCGGACTGCCAGCCGACGAGGTCCATCGACGCGCCGGTGACGGCGGTGATCAGGGTGCCGGTGAGGGACAGCGCGAACAGCCGGTGCGCCGTCTCCAGCGCGACCCGCAGCGGGGGAGTGCGCCGGCGGGCCCCGGCGGGCCGGGGCGACATGTAGAACGCGACGTTGGCCAGGGCGAACGGGAGCAGCAGCAGCCAGAAGGCCCGCGAAGGACGCCCTGAAGTGAGATCTCCCCATACATAAGCTTCCCGCCGCCAGGAGACCTTTTTATCCAGATAGGGCGAATAAAAGCCAACCTTGTCATGATTAGGCGTGATTGCGCGCACCTGATCGGGAAATAGTATGGATTGGGGTGAAGCGCCGGCGACCCCATGAATCCGCAGTTCGGTGAATTGCACGGCCATCGGCGGGCTCCATGGTCGGGGTTTCCACGGACATATCAGGTGAAATTGGAGTGGTGCCTCCATCACCATTCTAGGGAATCCATTCAGCCGAATCACCGTGGATGAAACTGCAAAATAAAAGGCCGCCGTCCCGCGATTCGCTCGCGATCCGGCGGCCTTCGACGCGCGCGGTCCTACTCGACGCGCTCCAGCGGCGTGGGCGTGCGGCCCGTCCAGCGGTGCAGCTGGGCGTGGCTGGTCTGCTTGGTCACGCCGTCCTCGACGATCTTGCCGTCCTTGGACACGTAGTAACGGCCGTCGTCGAGCGAGGCCAGGCCGTACTGGCCCGGGGCCTCCCAGCCCCAGACGTCGGACTCGGCGTGGTGCAGCCCCTTGCGCACGAGGGACAGGATCGCGCCTTGCTCCGGCTTCGGCTGCCCCGCGACCGGCCCCTGTACGGCCCGCTTGGAGCCGTCGATCACGAACAGCGAGTAGTTCGGGAACTCGGGCTTGAGACCCTTGTAGGCGGCCATCAGCCAGTTGCCGGTGTGCCCGTCGTAGTCGAGGTTCTGCACGCCGTACGTGGTGTTGCCGGTGCGGACGAAGTACTTGCCGTCGGCGCGGTCCGGGCCCTCGGTGTGCGGGGCCGACTGGGTGAGCGGGCGCTCGTAGTCGCGCCACCGCTTGATGTCGTACTGGAGGAGGACCTGGTTGTCGTTGTCCTTGCGCCCCACGTTGGAGTACACGCCGTAGGCGACGGTCAGCTTCTGCTCGCCGTTCCGCTTGCCGAACTCGGGGCCGAAGGAGACGCCGTCGATGCCGCTGCACCCGTAGCGGTGGTCCGCGGTGTTCCCGACGTTGCCGTCGAACTTCCCGTCGCCGTCCATGTCGGCGGTGTAGTCGTCGACGACGTCCTTCAGATAGACGGCGGTCACCACACCGGTGGACTCGGCGTCCATGCCCAGGCTGGTGATCCGGTCCACGTCGAAGATGGCGATGTAGAACGCCTTCGCGTCCTTGTACTCAAGGGAGCCGTAGACGCGGCCGTCCTTGCGGTTGAAGTCGAGATCGCCGAGATGGCCGGTGAATCCGGTGACGGAGCCCACCGGCTTGCCCGCCAGGTCGGTCTTGACAAGGAGGTTGGTGAAGGAGAAGTACATGAACCCCTTCTTCTGGTCGACCGCAATGCCCTGCACGTGGCCGGCGGCCCAGGCGCCGCCGTACACCTCCGAGGGCAGTTCAGGCGGCCGGACCGCCGCCTGAGCCGACGGCGCTACCAGCACCGATGCCATCAACGTCGTGAGCAATATGGGGAGGACCCGCATGTCGTACGCACACCTTCCAAAGGATCGGTAACGGTCACGAACTCTATGGCGACCGCAAGGATCCTTACAGACGTGTGATTGAACAGTCCATGGCCGACTGTCGAAGTCACGGGATCGTGACGCCGCCAGCCGGCCGTGGAGTGCGTGCCGAGCGCAGGTCAGCCGAGGTCGGCCCGGGTGCCGGCGGGAGTGGAGTTCCAGTCCCGGGAGTCGCGCCCGCGTTCCCTGGGCTTGGTGGTCTTCTTGGGGGCGCAGCCCGAGCCGCAGCCGCCGAACCGGGAGGAGTCGACCGACTTGAAGGAGCTGCGCTCGACGCCCTTCAGCGCGCCCAGCATGGTGTCCTTCCAGATCGGGCCGGGGATGGTGGCCCCGAAGACGGCTCCGTAGTATTGGCCGCCGATGGTGACGCCGTTGAGCTTGTGCTTCACCGAGCCGCGCGGGTCGCCGATGCTGACCGCCCCGGCCAGGTCCGGGGTGAAACCGGCGAACCACGCGGTGGACTGGGCGTCGGTGGTGCCGGTCTTGCCGGCGGCGTCGCGGCCGATGCCGCCCACGCCCCGCATGGTGCCCTTGGTGAACACGCCCGACAGGATTTCGGCGGCGGCGTCGCCGACCTCGGGGTCGAACACCTGCTTGCACTTGGGCTGGTACTTGGTGACCTCGCCGTCGCGGTCGGTGATCTGGCTGATGGCCATGGGGGCGCAGAACTTCCCGCGCGCGCCGATGGTCGCGTAGGCGTTGGCGACGGTCACCGGGTCCATCTCGTTGATGCCGAGCGTGAAGGTCTCGTACTCCTGCAAGGGCAGGCCGTCCGCCCGCTTGATCCCCAGCGACTTGGCGGTCTCGACCGTGTCGCACAGGCCGACGCGCTGTTCCAGCACCATGAAGAAGGTGTTGACCGACCCCCAGGTGCCCGTCTGGAGCGTCTTGAAGCCGCCGGAGCCCTCGTCGTTGGTCACGGTCCAGGTGGGGTCGCCGACGTTGTCGCCCTTGCAGTTCTTGAACGAGGAGTAGGCCGGTGCCCGGTAGCCCGCCCCGACGTTGAAGCCCTGGCCCATCTTCATGCCTTCTTTCAAGGCGGTGAGCAGGGTGAACGTCTTGAAGGTCGAGCCCGCCTGGAAGCCGGTGCCGCCGCCGTGCGCGACGTCCGCGACGACGTTGTAGGACATCTCGTTCTTCTTCTTGTCGTTGCCGTAGTTCCGGCTGGCGGCCATCGCCTTGATCCCGCCGGTGCCCGGTTCGACCAGCGCCTGCGAGGCGACCGGCTTGTCGGAGGCGTGCACCCGCCGCCTGATGGCCTTTTCGGCCGCCTCCTGCATGTCCGGGTCGATCGTGGTCTTGATCGTCAGACCGCCGCGGTTGAGGAACTGCAGGCGGTCCTTCGCGGTCTTGCCGAAGTCGGTGTTCTTGAGGATCTCGTTGCGCACGTACAGGCAGAAGTACGCGTAGCGGCTGTCCTCGCATCCGCCGGGCAGCGGGGTGCCCTTGTAGCCCAGCTTCTTCTTCTTGGCCTCGGCGGCCTCCTGCGGGGTGATCTTGTTCAGCTCGGCCATCCGGTTCAGCACCACGTTGCGCCGGTCCAGCAACCGCGCCCGCTGCTTGCGCCCCAGGTTGGGGTCGGTGCTGTTGGGGTCCTGCACCGCCGCCGCCAGCGTCGCCGCCTGCGCCAGATCCAGCTTCGCCGCCGGACGGCCGAAGAACCGCTTCGCCGCGGCCTCCACCCCGTTCGCGCCCGCCCCGAAATAGGCGATGTTCAGATACTTCTCAAGGATCTGATCCTTGGAGTACTTCTTCTCCACCGCCATCGCGTAACGCAACTCGTTGAGCTTGCGCGCGTAGGTGGCCTCCAGGGCCTTCGTCCTCTCCGCGTCGGTGGTCGCCGTGGTCAGCAGCACCTGCTTCACGTACTGCTGGGTGATGCTCGACCCGCCCTGGCTCACTCCGCCCGAGGACAGGTTCTTCGCCAGTGCCCGCACCGTGCCCTCGACGTCGATCGGGCCGTGCTGGTAGAACCGGTAGTCCTCGATCGAGATGATCGCCGTCTTCATCACCTCGGCCATCGCGCTGAGCGGCACCACCTCGCGGTACTCCTCATAGAACTGCGCGATCTGGTTGCCCTCGGTGTCCTGGACGATCGTCCGCTCGGCCAGCGGAGGCTCCTTGAGATCCTCCGGCTTGAGGTTCAACTCCTCCGACGCGGACACGATCCCGAGCCCCGTACCGCCCAGCAGGGGCAGCGCGAGCCCGGCGACCAACACCCCCGCGGCTACTCCCGCACCGACAAGACGTGTGACACTCGACCCAGCAGATGCCCGAGTCTTCCCCCGAACTGGCATGTGCACAAGATTATGGGATTTGAGTGACTCGTTTTGCCGTATTAGGGCAGTTTGGCGGGTGGGGTTTGACTCACTGCTTGCCTCGTCCGGCGACGATCAGCTTCCGGGCGACTCCAGAGCGCGCTCGAAGGCCGCGTAGACGTCCTGACGCAGCAGCACGAACCGTACGTCGGAGACCCGGGTCGGGGTGGCGCGCACGGTGCGGACGGCGATGCCGGCAGCCGAGTCGAGCGGCCAGCCGTAGATCCCCGCGGACACCGCCGGGAAGGCCACGCTGGTTGCGCCCAGCTCGTCGGCGACCCTGAGCGACTCCCGGTAGCAGGAGGCCAGCAGGTCGGCGCGATCCTCGGTGACGGAGTGGACGGGCCCGACCGTGTGGATGACCCACCGCGCCGGCAACTCGCCCGCCGTGGTCGCCACGGCCTGCCCGGTCGCCAGGCCCTTGCCGTAGTGGGAGGCGCGCAGCCTGCGGCAGTCGGCGAGGATCGCCGGGCCGCCGCGCCGGTGGATCGCCCCGTCGACTCCGCCGCCGCCCATCAGCGAGGAGTTGGCCGCGTTGACGACGGCGTCCACGTCCTGCTCGGTGATGTCGCCCCGGACCAGCGTGATCTCCATGGCCCCGAGTCTGCCGTACGGCGCGGCACCGGGCGAATACGCCAGGTTACCTATTCGCCACTGTACGTGATGATCGCTGGTGGATACTACAGAGAGTGACCGGGCGAGGTCGCCGCTTGATAAGGAGTGCCCCCCATGCAGATGGACGTACCGCCGGGCGGGACCGGCCGTTCCGGTTCCTCGCAGGCTGACGGGCGACGGCGATGACATCGGGTGAGGTGTGGTTCGCCGTCCTGCCGGACGGTGCGGCGGGTCTCGCCGCGGCGCGGGCGCTGAGCCCGCACGCGAGCCAGGCGATCCCGCACGCGTCGGGACGGCCGTGGTTGCTCGGCCGCTGGCCCCGCGAGCACGTGAAACTCGCCGTGGCGGGCGCGGTCCGGGTGGCGGTGATCGGCCGGTGCCCGGCCACCGCCACCGACCTGACGCCCCGGCTGCCCCCGCTGCGCGAGGTCGAGGACGTCGAACAGGTCGTCGCCGGCCTGCCGGGCTCCTTCCATCTGGTCGCCTCGGTCGGCGGCCGGGTGCGGGTGCGTGGCACCGCCTCCGCCGTGCGCCGCGTCTTCACCGCCCGCGTCGGCGACGCGACGGTGGCCGCGAACCGTTCCGACCTGCTGGCCGAGGCGATCGGTCCGCGTGTCGACGAGCGGGTCCTGGCCACCAGGCTGCTGCCGTCCGGCTCGGTCCACCCGCTGGCGGACGCCAGTGTGTGGGCCGGCGTCACCGGCGTGCCCCCTGATCACTGCCTCCTCATCGAGCCCGACGGCCGTTCCCGGACGCGCCGGTGGTGGACCGCCCCGGCCCCGGCCCTGCCCCTCGCGGAGGGCTCCACCGTGGTGCGACGAGCACTGACGGCCGCGATCGGCAGCTGCACCGCGGGCGGCGGCACGATCAGCGCCGACCTGTCGGGCGGCCTCGGCTCCACCAGTCTGTGCTTCCTGGCGGTCAACGGCCGGGCCCGCCTGGTCACCGCGCATGTCGAGGAGATGGACCCGCCCGGCGACGGCGGCGTCTGGGCGCGCCGCGCCGCCGCCGCGCTCCCGGCGGCCGAGCACCTGACGGCGACCGCCGGCCCGGTCACGCACTGGTCGGCCGGGGCCTCGCCGATCGAGGAGCCCGGCGACCGGATGTGCGAGAGGGTGATACCGGCCGGCCTGGCCGAGCGGATGATCGCGAAGGGCTCCCGGCTGCACCTGACGGGCCGCGGTGGTGACGAACTGTTCTCCCCGGTCCCCGGTTATCTGCACGACCTGGTCCGCAGCCGGCCGCTGACCGCGCTCCGCCACATCCACGCCCAGCACGTCAGGGAGCGCCGGCCGCTGTGGCCGCTGCTGCGCGACCTCTGCGAGCGCACCTCCTTCGAACGGTGGCTGGTCGCGACCGCCGGGGGCCTCGGCGCGAGTCCGGCCACCGCCGATCCCACGTCGACGGCCTGGGGGCCGGTGCTGTCGATGCCGCCCTGGGCCACTCCGGACGCGGTGCTCCTGGCCCGCGACCTGCTCGGCGAGATCGCCGGGGACGCCCCGCGGCCGTTGTCGCCGCGGCGGGGTCAGCACGCGGCGCTCCGGTCCGTGCGCACCGCCGGCGATCGGCTGCGCCGGCTCGACCAGGCCACCTCCCGCACCGGCCTGCCGCACGCCGCGCCGTACCTGGACGACGCGGTGATCGAGGCAGTCCTCTCGGTCCGGGTGCACGAGCGCGGGTCGTTGCCGGTGGCGGTGATGAAAGGGATCATGCCCGCTCCGCTGCCGGCGCGCCGTACCAAGGGCGTGGACGGCGCCGCGGTGCGCGAGTGCCACGGTGACCTGCTGGAGTTGTCCGACGGTTCGCTGCTGGCGGGCATGGGGCTGATCGACGCCGGGGCGCTGCGCGACTTCCTGCTCGGCCTGCCCGCCCAGGCCCGCGTACCGGCCTCGCTGGCGCGGACGCTGGCGTGTGAGATCTGGCTGCGGTCCCGGCAGGCCGCGACGGTCGAAGCGACGTCCGAATAGGACCGGACGACCATCCTGGCCCGGCCCATGAGCGTCGACGCAGCGGCCGGACCAGGTGAGCGGGTCGCCGTGGCCGGCTGGACGACCCGGTCTCACCCGGCCAGGAGCCGGTCCGCGTGCCGGTCGACGTGCGCGACGTCGGTGAGATAGAGGGTGTCGTGCCCGGCGGCGATGTGTCCGGCGAAGGCCGGATCGCCCGCGGCCGCCCGGTCGTGCATGTGGGTGACCAGGTCGTCGAGCCGGGTCCGCACCATGGCGGGAAGCGCCTCCCGGTCCGAGTCGTCCAGCCCGTAGCCGTCGCAGAACACGCGGAGCCTGCGCGCCTGCTCCGGCACCGGCGCCACGGCCTCGCCGTTCCCCACGGCCGTCAGCGGCACGAACCGGTAGGCCGCGTAGGCGACGTCCCACAGCCGTGGCCCCGGGTGCGCGGTGTCGAAGTCGATGAACGCGACCGGCCGCCCGTCGCGGAACACGCAGTTGTACGGCGCGACGTCGCCGTGGCAGATCACCTCGGCGGGCTCGCGGGCGGGGAAGTACCACGTGTGGTCGCCGGACGGCTCGAAGCCGGTGGTCGCGTCGTGGTAGTCCCGCAGCAGCCTCGCCACGCCCAGCAGGGTGGCGTCGGTCCAGGCGTAGGCAGGCAGCGGGTAGTGCGCGACCGCGCCCGGCAGGTGATCGAGGATCTCCCTGTTCCGCTCGTCGATGCCGTGTGCCCGGGGAGCGCCGCCGAACCCCGCCGCGTGCAGGTGATCCAGCAGCGCGTGGACCGCCGGCGTCCACGGGCCGGTGGGCCGGCGGACCGTCGTCCCGACCTTGACCACCTGGTTGACGCCGCCGCCGGTGAGCTTCTCCTCCAACGGATCGTCCGGAAACCCCTCCGCCGACGTGTTCAACAGCCTGTCCTCCCTTGCTGGCGTGGCCTTCCGAATCATAGGCGAGCCCGGTTCAGACCGTTCTGAGGTGTCTCGTCGTCAGCCGTTGACGCGGCTGTAGCACATATGTAACCTTTGGCCAACGCTATGCAAATTTCTTGCAAAGCCTTGTTCGCTTTCTTGCTCTCCTCCGCAACTTTCGGCCGAGACGCACGGTGTCCGTGCACCCCCCACCTTGGCCGCCGACCGGGCCGCCCGCTGCGGCCGGTGTCGCGGCCCCCTCGCCCCGTCCTGTCGTTCCAGACGAGAGATAGAGGAACGCAATGAGAAGGAAGCACGTCTTATCGCGGCTGTTCGCGGCGCTCGCCGCGACCGGCCTGCTCGTGTGCGGGCTGGTCGCCCCGGCCGCCGCCGCGGGCGGACCCAACCTGGCGGCCGGGAAGACGGCCGCGGTCAGCAGTTCCAACGGGATCCACACGGCCGGCTCGGTCAACGACGGTGACCAGTCCACCTACTGGGAGGGCACCGGCGGCGCCTTCCCGCAGTGGGCCCGGGTCGACCTGGGCGCGAGCACGAGCATCGACCAGGTCGTGCTGAAGCTCCCCGTCGGCTGGGAGGCCAGGACGCAGACGCTGGCCGTACAGGGCAGTGCCGACGGCACGAGTTTCAGCACGATCTCCGGGTCCACGGGACACGCCTTCGGGCCCGCCGCCGGCAACGTGGTGACGATCAACTTCCCCGCCACCACGACCCGATACGTCAGGGTGAACATCACGGCCAACACCGGCTGGGCCGCCGCGCAACTCTCCGAGCTGGAGATCTACGGCGCGACCGGCTCCTCGGGGAACCTGGCCAGGGGCAAGACGATGACGTCGAGCAGCACCGTGGCCCCCTACGGGCCGGGCAACGCGGGCGACGGCAACCAGGCGACCTACTGGGAGAGCAGCGGCAGCGCCTTCCCGCAGTGGATCCAGGTCGACCTCGGCGCGGCCGTCGGCATCAACAAGATCGTCATGAAGCTCCCCACCGGCTGGGAGAGCAGGACCCAGACCCTGAGCGTGCAGGGCAGCACGAACGGCACCGCCTTCAGCACGATCGTCGCCTCGGCCGGGCACAGCTTCAACCCCGCCACGGGCAACACGGCGACGATCAACTTCACCTCCACGACCACCAGGTACGTACGGCTGAACATCACGGCCAACACGGGCTGGGCCGCCGGCCAGCTCTCCGAGTTCGAGGTGTACGGCGCGGCCACCGGTGACACCGAGGCTCCGACGGCCCCCACGAGCCTGGCCTACACCCAGCCGGCGACCGGGCAGATCAGGCTGACCTGGAACGCGTCCACCGACAACGTGGGCGTGACCGGCTACGACATCTACGCCAACAACACCCTCCGCACCAGCGTCGCGGGCAACGTCCTGACATATACGGACAATCAGCCGGGCAGCGAGACGGTGTCCTACTACGTCAAGGCCAGAGACGCCGCGGGCAACCAGTCGCCGAACAGCAACACCGTGACCCGCAACGGGTCCTCGGGCGACACCCAGGCCCCCACGGCCCCCGCGAACCTGGCCTACACCCAGCCGGCGACCGGGCAGATCAGGCTGACCTGGAACGCGTCCACCGACAACGTGGCCGTGACCGGCTACGAGATCTTCGCCAACAACACGCTGCGCGGCACCGTCGCGGGCAACGTGCTCACGTACACGGACGACCAGCCCGTCAGCGCCACGGTGTCCTACCACGTCAAGGCCAGAGACGCGGCGGGCAACAGGTCCGGCGAGAGCAACACGGTCACCCGCAACGGCAGTGGGGGCGGCGGCTCGAACCTGGCTGTCGGCAAGCCGATCAGCGCCTCCTCCACGATCCACACCTTCGTGGCCGCCAACGCCAACGACAACAACGTGGCGACCTACTGGGAGGGCAACGCGGGCAGCTACCCCAACACGCTGACCGTGCAGCTGGGCGCCAACGCGAGCGTCAACTCGATCGTGCTCAAACTCAACCCCGACAGCATCTGGGGGACGCGTACCCAGACCATCCAGGTGCTCGGCCGCGAGCAGAGCGCGACCGCCTTCACCAACCTGTCCTCGGCCGCGGTCTACACGTTCAACCCCGCCACCGGTAACACCGTGACGATCCCGGTCACCGCCTCGGTCGCCGACGTCCAGCTCCGGATCACCACGAACTCCGGATCCTCCGGCGGGCAGGTGGCCGAGTTCCAGGTCATCGGCACGCCCGCGCCGAACCCGGACCTGACGATCACCGGGACGTCCTTCACCCCCGCCGCCCCGGTGGAGACCGATCCCATCACGTTGTCGGCCACGGTCAGGAACATCGGCACGGCGGCCTCGGGCGCGACGAACGTCAACTTCTACCTGGGCACCGCCAAGGCGGGCACCGCCTCGGTCGGCGCGCTGGCGGCCGGGGCGTCCGCGACCGTCACCGCCAACGTGGGCCCGCGCGACGCGGCGAGCTACCCGCTGAGCGCCAAGGTCGACGAGGACAACACCGTCATCGAGCAGAACGACACCAACAACTCCTTCACCAGCCCGGACCCGCTCGTGGTCAGGCCGGTCGCCAGCTCCGACCTGATCGCCTCGCCGGTCAACTGGACGCCGGGCAACCCGGGAGCGGGCAACGACGTGACCTTCTCGGTCGCGATCAAGAACCAGGGCACCGTGGCCTCGGCGAGCGGCGCCCACGGCATCACGCTGACCCTCACCAACACGGCCACCGGCGCCGTGGTCCGCACCCTGACCGGCTCCCACAGCGGCGCGATAGCCGCCGGGGCCACCGCGAACCCGGTCAACCTGGGCACCTGGCCGGCCGTCAACGGCAAGTACAGCGTCAAGGTCGTACTGGCCGACGACGCGAACGAGCTGCCGGTCAAGCGGGCGAACAACACCAGCACGCACCCGTTCTTCGTGGGCCGGGGCGCCAACATGCCCTACGACATGTACGAGGCCGAGGACGGCGTCATCGGCGGCGGCGCGGCCGTGGTCGGTCCGAACAGGACCATCGGCGACCCGGCGGGCGAGGCGTCCGGCCGCAAGGCGGTCACGCTGAACACGACGGGCAGCTACGTCGAGTTCACCACCAAGGCCACCACCAACACCCTGGTCACCAGGTTCTCCATCCCGGACGCCCCCGGCGGCGGCGGGATCGACTCCACCCTCAACGTCTACGTCGACGGCGTCTTCCACAAGGCCATCAACCTGACCTCCAAGTACGCCTGGCTGTACGGCGCCGAGGCCGGCCCCGGCAACTCACCCGGCTCGGGCCCCGCGCGGCACATCTACGACGAGGCCAACATCATGCTCGGGTCGACGGTCCCGGCCGGCAGCAAGATCAGGCTGCAGAAGGACCCCGCCAACTCGACGACCTACGCCATCGACTTCATCAACCTGGAGCAGGTCGCCCCCACCGCCAACCCCGACCCGGTCAGGTACACCGTCCCCACCGGCTTCACCCACCAGGACGTCCAGAACGCCCTGGACCGGGTCAGAATGGACACCACCGGCAACCTGGTCGGCGTCTACCTCCCGCCCGGCACCTACCAGACCGCGAGCAAGTTCCAGGTGTACGGCAAGGCCGTCAAGGTTCTTGGCGCCGGTCCCTGGTACACCCGCTTCCAGGCGCCGACGACCCAGGACAACACCGACGTCGGCTTCCGGGCCGATGGGACCGCGAAGGGCTCCTCGTTCGCCGGGTTCGCCTACTTCGGCAACTACACCTCCCGGATCGACGGGCCCGGCAAGGTCTTCGACTTCTCGAACGTCTCCGAGATCGTGATCGACAACATCTGGAACGAGCACATGGTGTGCCTCTACTGGGGCGCGAACACCGACAAGGTGACGATCAAGAACTCGCGGATCCGCAACATGTTCGCCGACGGCGTCAACATGACCAACGGCAGCACGGACAACCTGGTCACCAACAACGACGCCCGGGCGACCGGTGACGACAGCTTCGCCCTGTTCTCCGCCATCGACGCGGGCGGGGCCGACATGAGGGGCAACGTCTACGAGAACCTGACCTCCACCCTGACGTGGCGCGCGGCCGGGGTCGCGGTCTACGGCGGCTACGACAACGTGTTCAGGAACATCTACATCGCCGACACGCTGGTCTACTCCGGCATCACGATCAGCTCGCTCGACTTCGGCTACCCGATGAACGGCTTCGGCGCCGACCCGCCGACCAGGTTCGAGAACATCTCGATCGTCCGGGCCGGCGGTCACTTCTGGAACGGGCAGACCTTCCCCGGCATCTGGGTCTTCTCCGCCTCGAAGGTCTTCCAGGGCATCCGCGTGAGCGACGTGGACATCGTCGATCCGACCTACTCCGGCATCATGTTCCAGACGAACTACGTCGGGAACCAGCCGCAGAACCCGGTCAAGGACACGATCTTCTCGAACATCACCATCACCGGTGCCCAGAAGAGCGGTGACGCCTTCGACGCCAAGTCGGGCTTCGGCATCTGGGCGAACGAAATGCCCGAGCCCGACCAGGGTCCGGCGGTCGGTTCCGTCACCTTCAACAACCTGCGGATGAGTAACAACCACACGAACGTGAAGAACACCACCTCCACGTTCACCATCAACATCAATCCGTAACACCGCGCTCCGGAGTCCCGCCGGGAGCGTCCCGGCGGGACTTCCGCGTCCAGAGGCCGCTCGCGTCGCTGCGGGGGTGGTCCCGGTGCAAGGCCCGGGCCTGCGTCAGCCGGGCTGCGCGTCCCAGACGTAGATGCGGACCAGGCGGTCGCCGAACCAGGTCTCGGTGCGGTCGAGACGGAAACCGAGCCGCTCGGCGATCCGCCAGGAGGCCGTGTTGTCCTCCTGGACCATGCAGATCAGATGGGTGAGGCCGAGATCGTCACGGGCGTTCCTGAAGACCTCCGCGGCGGCCTCGCTCGCGTACCCCTGCCCCCAGTAGGCCGCTGCCATCCGCCAGCCGATCTCGATCTCGCCGCTCTCCCACACCTGCAGCCCGCAGTCGCCGATCACCCGATCGTCCTCGCGGTGCACGATGGTGTAGAAGACGAGGCCCTGCTCGCCCGTTCTGCTGATCCTGCGCTGGAGGCCTTCGCGGACCTTCGCCTCGTCGTAGACGTCTCCCGGACCGATGAACCGCATCGCCTCCGGATCGGTGAATATCGGCAGTAGTTCGGCGAAATCCTCGGCAACGGGCGGGCGTAGCAGGAGTCGCTTGGTGATCAGAGTGGGAGGCATCACGCCATTATGCCCATACGGTTCGCCGGAACCCTGGCTGTGTGCCTTAGCCGCAGTGATCGCGATCCGTGCTGTAGAGTGACGCATAGGTTGTAGTCGAAGTTCCTGTACGCGTAGCAGCGCCTGCGGAGTCATGACAGCGGGTGCTCGCCGCACGAAGCCAAGGCTTTCACCGGGCGATCGGTCGCAGCAACCTGAAGTACAGATCTGAAGATCGCCTTTCATGAGGAGTAAGAAAAGTAATGGCTCAGGGAATCGTGAAGTGGTTCAACGCCGACAAGGGTTTCGGCTTCATCACTCCTGACGACGGCACCGCCGATCTGTTCGTGCACTTCTCGGCTATCGACGCAAGCGGCTACCGGAGCCTGCAGGAGAACCAGCGGGTCGAGTTCACCGCCGGCCAGGGGGCCAAGGGGCCTCAGGCTGAGCAGGTTCGCCCGCTCTAGATTCACTTATACAGAGCGTCGCAAGACCCGGCGAGAGGCCCGCGCATCTCGGCCTGGCCTTCGCTCAACGAACGAGGTCCCGCGATTCCCTGGAGTCGCGGGCTCCCGTTCACCGATTGGAGGTCCGCATGGACCTGTCAACTCATTCGTATCCTGACTGGACGGTCTGCCGCGTCACCGGCGACGTTGACATATTCACCGGGAACGCCTTCCGCGAGCAGCTGCTCGCCGTCGTCGACCGGCCCGGATGCCGGATTCTCATCGACCTGTCGGGCGTGACCTTCATGGACGCCAACGGCCTGGGCATCCTGGTCTTCGCCAGGCGCGCGGCGATCAGCGGTGGCGGCACGCTTCGCCTGCTCGCACCGACCGTGGCCATGCGCCGCCTGCTGACCGCCAGCGGGCTGGCCGGCCTCTTCACGGTGAGCCTCGACCTCGCGGACGCGCGTCGGGCCGAGCCGTTCCACACCGACGAGCCACCGCCGAGGTCCTCGCGTCACCGCCTGACCCAGGTGTAGGAGACGCACCCCCCGGTTCGGGCCGCAGAAACGCGCCTGGAAACGCCTGAAGGGCGTCGAAGGTGCCGGCCCGAACCGCCGGGGAGTCGGTATGTCCAGCCGATTTCCGGAATCGGATTTCATGAAATTTCCGGACAAGATCTACAAATCAGCCCTGCTTCCCATACGATCTTGCTGTATCAAACAATCGGGGAGCAGGGAGCGGCGTGGAGGAGACCAAGGCGCCACCGGGAGTCGATCCGACCATTCCGAGCGTGGCCAGAATGTACGACTACTACCTCGGTGGCAAGGACAACTTCGCGGTCGATCGCGAAGCCGCGGAGAAGATCATTGAGATCCTCCCCAATGTGCGCGACATCGCCAGGGAGAACCGCGACTACCTGGTCCGAGTGGTGACCTACCTCAGCGACCAGGGCATCAGGCAGTTCCTCGACATCGGCGCCGGTCTGCCCACCCAGCGCAACGTGCACCAGGTCGCCCAGGACCTCGCGCCCGACTCCCGGGTCGTCTACGTCGACAACGATCCCATCGTGCTGGTGCACGCGCGGGCGATCCTCGCCGAGAACGCGGACGTGATCGCCGTCGGCGCGGACATGCGCCTGCCGAAGGAGCTTCTCGACCATCCGGAGATCCGGGCCCACCTCGACTTCTCTCGCCCCGTCGCGATCCTGATGCTCGGCGTGCTGCACTTCATCCCCGATGACGCCGAGGCCATGAGCATCGTCGAGGTGGTCAAGGCGAGCCTCGGACCGGGCAGCCACATGGTCGTCTCGCACGGCACCCTCGGCGAGTTGAGCGAGGAGCAGAAGCGTGAGGGGGCGCAGGTGATCAGCAGGACGTCGGCCCCGGGCGCCACCTCGCGCTCCCCGGCCCAGGTGCTCGCCTTCTTCGACGGACTCACTCTGGTCGAGCCCGGCGTGGTGGCGTTGCAGGACTGGCACCCCGAGGTGACGCTCTCCGTCGTCGCCCCCGGCCAGGCCGGGGCACTGGGCGGTGTCGGCCGGGTGGACTGAACGCCCGCGCGGACCGCCAACGGCCAGGTTGGGCCGTGATGGAAGCTCGCCGGCCGGTTGAGCCGGGCCGGCCGCAGGGCGGCCGGGTCACCGTGATGGCGGTTCCCCGGAAGGTGAGCGGCCGTGGCGCAGACTCGATCGCCGGGGCGGGCGGGCCGCTCAGCCGCCGAACAGCTGGGTGAGTTTCTGCAGCAGTTCGTAGAGGCCGTAGGCGAAGGGGAGACCGACCCACAGCCAGGCCAGCGTCATCAGGGCGGTGCGCCGGGTCACGACCGGCCTCCTCGGGTGGCCACCGGGGTGCGGTCCCCGGCCGGCGGTTCGTGGTACCGGGCGTCGACCGGGCGGATCAGCTCGTTGGCGAGGAAGCCCACCACCAGCAGCCCGATCATGACGTAGAGGGACGAGGTGTAGAGCGCCGGCCCGGTCCTGCCCGCGCTCTCCTGCGCGTCGGCGACGGCGTTGACGATCAGCGGTCCCAGGATGCCTGCCGTCGACCAGGCGGTCAGCAGCCTGCCGTGGATGGCTCCCACCTGGTAGGTGCCGAACAGGTCCTTGAGGTAGGCGGGGACGGTGGCGAACCCGCCGCCGTAGAAGGACAGGATGCCGAGCGCGCAGACGATGAACAGCGGCTTGGAGGTGTTCCCGGCCAGCGCGATGGTGAGGTAGAGCAGCGCCCCCGCGCCGAGGTAGACGCGGTAGACGTTCTTCCGGCCGATCACGTCGGACGTCGAGGACCAGACGAACCGCCCCGCCATGTTGGCCAGCGACAGCAAGGCGACGAAGCCCGCCGCCGCTCCCACCGCGACCGGCGTCGCCGTACCCGAGAAGTAGTCGCGGATCATCGGGGCGGCCTTCTCCAGGATGCCGATGCCCGCCGTGACGTTCAGGCACAGAATGATCCACAGGCACCAGAACTGCGGGGTGCGGATCGCGTTGCGTGCCGAGACGTCGGCCGTGGTGACCAGCCGCCTCGCGGCCGATACGGCGGGCTCCCAGCCCGGCGGCCGCCAGCCCTCCGGCGGAACCCGGACGAGGAACACCCCCACCGACATGAAGACCGCGTAGACGAGGCCGTGCACCAGGAACGTCTTGGCTATCCCGGCCGTGTCGGTGCCGAAGGCCGCGAGCATCCCCGCCGACCAGGGGGAGGCGATGAGAGCGCCGCCGCCGAAACCCATGATCGCGATCCCGGTGGCCATTCCCGGCCGGTCGGGGAACCACTTGATCAGGGTGGAGACGGGGGAGATGTAGCCGATGCCGAGCCCGATCCCGCCGACCAGGCCGTAGCCGAGGACCACCAGCCAGTACTGCCCGGTGGCGACGCCGAGCGCGGAGAGCAGGAAGCCGGAGGAGAAGCAGGTCATCGACACGAACATCGCCCAGCGCGGCCCGTTGCGCTCGACCAGGGTCCCGCCGAAGGCGGCGGACAGGCCGAGCATCACGATGCCCAGCTGGAACGGCAGGGCACTCGCGGTGCCGGAGAGACCCAGCGCGCCTTCCAACGGTGGTTTGAACACGCTCCAGGCGTAGGCCTGGCCGATCGCCAGATGGACCGAGAGGGCCGCGGGCGGCACCAGCCAGCGGCTCCATGACGGCGAGGCCACAATGCGTGAACGGTCGAGGAAACTCGGACTGTGAGACGCGTCACCCGGCATTCGCATACAGTATTCCGGATCTCGTATGCCGTCGAGAGCCGGTTGACGAATGGTCAAGATTGTGCGGAAACCTACTTTCGCCGTGGGCGGTTTTAAACCGGAGAACTCACTCCGGCGAGCCGGGCGTGACGGCGGGCGGGCCGGCGGGCCCGAGTGCCGTGGGCCCGCGGGCCGTCACCGGCTGCGGCGAGTGGCTCGGGGGTGGCTTGCCGTACGGCGTCGTGGTCTGGCTTGGCGTACGACGTGGTGGTCTGGCTTGGCGTATGGCGTCGTGGTCTGGCTTGGCGTATGGCGTCGTGATGCTGCCTCGCTCGTCGTACACGTCAGTGGTGTTCCTCTAGTCGACGGGTAGTCGTCGCGCCGCCACGCCCGCCCAGCCGAGGCCCAGTGCGGCGATCCAGAGCACGCCGCCCGCGCCCAGACCGGCGGCCATCAGGCCGGCGGCGCTCGGGATGAGCACCTGACCGGTGCGGTTGCCCAGCAGCCGGAGCGACATGGCCCGCCCGCGAAGCCCCGGCGGCGCCGACTCGGCGAGCCAGGACATCGTCAGCGGCTGCCCCACGCCCAGCCCGAACCCGGTGACGAGCAGCGCCAGCGCGAGCAGCCAGAGTGGCACGGGAAGCGGGATGGCCGCCAGCGCGAGCGCGGCGGCGATCGTGCTGGCGACCAGCAGCCTGCGGCGGCCGAGCAACTGCGACAGCCGCCCGAGGAACAGCCGCGACCCCATCGAGGCCACCCCGCGTACGGCCAGCAGCATCCCGACGGTGCCCGAGGCGAGCCCCAGTTCGGCTCCGAGGGCGGGCAGGTAGACCAGCGTGATGTCGACGACGGCGAGGATCACGCAACTGGTGAGCAGCGCGTGCGGCAGACCGGGCAGCCGCATCAGCGACCGCAGTCCGCCGGCGGCGCTCTCCGCCGGGTGCGCCGCCCCCCGCCGGCCCGCCATGAACGCCGACAGAACGATCAGGACGATGGAGATGCCGCAGGTCCACGCGAAGATGCTCTGTGTGTCGGGGATCGCCCTCCCGCCGCCGAAGACCACGATCAGGCCGGGGCCGGCGACCTGGCCGAGCGAGGCGGCGAAGGTGTAGTGGCCGAACGCGGTGTCGAAGCGGCCCGGCGCGGTGGTGTTGGCCACCAGCGCCTGTTGCCCCACGACACAGCACAGGTGCCCGATGCCGAGCAGCACGCTGGCGGCGAGCAACCCCGCGATGCTCCCTCCGGCCAGCAGGAAGGCGACGCTGGACAGCGTCAGCAGCACGGCGCCGCTCAACGCCACCCGCCGCTCACCCAGCCGGTCCACCGCCTGCCCGGCCGGTACGGCCAGCAGCAGCGGCGCCACCGCGAAGCTCGCGCCCAGCACGCCGAGCCACGCCGGTGGGACGTCGAGCTCCAGCGCCCGGTACGACATGGTGGGCCGGAGCACGAACGTGAGCACCTGTGTGATCGCGGCGTGGGCCAGCAGGACGGCGACGCGACCGGCCTTCACGCGACTCCCTTGGCCACGGCGCTCATCCGGCCGCGTCGGGCGGGATGATGCCCTCGGTCACTTGACGGACTCGCCCGATCGTACCCACCGATATAACGTACACCCCCTGCTATATCGCATGTTGCACTTGGATATGCCTATGTCGATGGGGGTGGCGAGGATGGAGGCTATAACCATGGGGCCGCCGCAGCGGCCTGGCTCGCCCATCCATTCGGGCGGGATGATCAGTTGGCCCCGCAGAGCAGCAGGGCGCTGGTGGCCAGGGCGTCGCTGGCCTGCTGGGGTGTCATCCGTCCTGCTCGTACTTCGTCTCCGGCGGCGTGGCCGAGGGTGGCGACGGCGGTGACGAGCCAGGGCGTGGGAAGGCTGGAGGCGAATTCGCCGGACTGCCTGCCGCGGCTGAGAATCCGTTCGAGGTGGTCGAAGACCGGCTCGTGCCGCTCGGCGTCGGCGGCGTCGGGGGTAGCGGGGGTGGAGACGGTCAGGAGGAGCGGATAGCGCTGAAGGGTGCGCCAGCTGATGTCGAGCAGGCGCAGGAGCGCGTCCACGGCGGGTTCGCGGTCCAGCTGAGCTGCGTCCATCTGGGCCGCTGCCTCCGCGGTGATGTCGTCGAGCACCGCGCTGATGAGCGCCTCCCTGGTTTTGAAGTGGGCGTAGACGGTCTGGCGGCTCACTCCGGCTGCGGCGGCGATCTCTTCGACGCTCGCGTGCGGCTGCTCGGCGAGTACCTCTTTGGTCGCCCTGAGGATCTCGCTGGCGCTGCGGTCGGCGTCGGCGCGGCGGCGTCGGCGTCTGGCGGGTGCTATCTCAGACATGTTGTCAATCTTAGCCACCTTCACTATGTTTGACGCCATGTCAGACTTAATGAAGAGGCGTGACGCGCTGAAGGCAGGAGCGCTCATGGTGATGGCCGGGACCACAGCGGGCACGGGTCAAGCCGCATCCGCATCCGCATCCGCATCGGCGTCGGAGGCGGCATCTGAGGCGCGCTGGATCGCGCTCACTGGAGTGACCGTTGTCGACGTCACCGGAGGCCCGCCCCGGCGCAACAGAACCGTGCTCATCCGTGGACAGCAGATCGTCTCGGTGGGACCGCGCCCCGAAATTCCAGAGGGCACGCAGATCATCGACCTGCCCGGCAAGTTCGTCATTCCGGGCTTGTGCGACGCACACGTGCACAGCATCCCCGACCAGCGCATCTCCCCGCCGCTGTACCTCGTCAACGGCGTCACCACCGTCCGCGAAATGTCCGGCACCCCACTGCTGCACGAGTGGCGCGAGCGGATCGACCGGGGCGATCTGCTCGGGCCGCGCTCGGTCATCGGCAGCCGGATCATCGATGGTGCGCCGACCATCGGCGACCCGTCGGCGTTCGTCGAGGTCGCGACCGAGGCCCAAGCCCGCGAAGCGGTCCGCCAGGCGAAGCGGGAGGGCGCGGACTTCGTCAAGGTGTACTCCAGGCTCTCCCCCGAGCTGTACCGCGTGGTAGCCGAGGAGGCGCGCCGGCACCGGCTGCCGATGGCCGGGCACTGCCCCGACGGGGTCGCGTTGACCACGGCCAGCAGCCTCGGCCAGCGGAGCATCGAGCATCTCTACTCCACCTGGTACGCCACTTCCACGCGGGAGCGGAAGCTGCGCTCCCAGATCGCCGGCCTGGAGTTCGCGCGCAGCGACTACGTCAGCTGGATGCAGGAGATCCACCGGCTCGAGTGGGAGGCGGTCGCCGGCTACAGCACCGGTAAGGCGGCGTCGGTCTTCGCCACGCTGGCGCGCAACCGGACCAGGGTCGTGCCGACTTTGACGGCTTACCAGGTGCTGGACCGGCCCGAGGAGGTGCTGGACGACGGGCGGCTCAAGTATGTGCCTGCCGAGCTGGCCGACGGCTGGCGCTGGGCGCTGGACAACATCATCAAGGCGAACCGCACGCCGGAGGTCGCCGCGCAGCGATATGCACTGTTCGAGCGCCGCAAGGCCTTCGTGAACGAGATGGAGAGGGCCGGGGTGCCGGTGGTCGCGGGAACGGACGGCGGCGACGTGCCGTTCGTCGTGCCCGGATTCAGTCTGCACGACGAACTGGTCAACTTGGTGCGCTCAGGTCTGTCGCCGCTGCGCGCGCTGCGTGCCGCGACCCTGGAACCGGCGCGGCTGCTCGGGCTGGACGACTCGATCGGCACGGTCGCGCCCGGCAAGGCCGCCGATCTGGTGGTTTTGGACGCCGATCCGCTGGCTGACATCCGCCACACCACCCGCATCCACACCGTGGTGGCCCGCGGCCGCGTCATCTCCACAGACCAGCGGGCGCGGATGCTCGCCGCGATCGAGAGCGCTGCGGCCGCATGAGAGCCTCGGACAGGGCGATCCGTCTCGTCACCGCACTGGCCCTGCTGTCGACCGGCCTGCTCGCGGGTGCCTTCGGCTACGGCGCCGTCAACGTCGCGACCACGTTCAACGCGGTGCCGCTCGACGTGCGGCTGACCTTCCATTCCGCTCTGATGCGGATGAACGGCCCCGTCATGCAGACCATCATGGCGCTGGCCGCGCTGAGCTCGCTGGCCCTGGCCCTGCTCACGCGGCGTTACCTGGCCGGAGTGGCGAGTGTGCTGGCCGTGCTCTCGTTCCTGATCACCCGGTTCGGCAACGTGCCGATCAACGGACAGATAAAGGTGTGGGCCGTCGGCACCGCCCCGGCTGACCATGCCGAGATCCTGCAGCGGTGGGAGACGTTCAACGTCGTCCGCACGCTTACGGCCTTCGTCGCCTTCGTTTTGATCATCACCCTCACCGTTCGACCTCAGCGAGGAGATCACTAGTGCGCTTCATCAGGATCCTCGTGGCGCTGGTCCTCGCCACGACACTGGCCGCCCAGCAGCCCGCCTCGGCGGAGTCGGGGCGCGGCTGGAAAGCCGCCTGGGCAGCCGCCCCCCAGCGCCCGGGCGCCAACTTCACCCCCAACTGGTCCGAGCAGGGCTTCGCGGGCCAGACCCTCCGGCAGGTGGCGCGGACCACCGTTGGCGGCGCTGCCGTCCGGATCCGGCTGACCAACGTGTACGGCACCGCTCCGCTGTCGGTCAGCGCCGCCACCGTGGCCCGCAGCTTCGCCGGTGCCGCCGTGAAGAAGGGATCGCTGCGGCGCCTGACGTACCGGCGCGCGGCGCAGTTCACCATCCCGGCCGGCGCGGAGCTGGTCAGCGACCCGGTGGCGTTGCCGGTCTCGGCACTGGAACGACTCACGGTCACGTTGCACTTCGCTAAGCCGACGGGACCGGCGACGTACCACGCTCAGGCGATGGCCGCGAGCTTCCGCGCTGAGGGCAACCACGTGGCCGACCAGGGCTCGTCGGCTTTCACCGAATCCAGCGTGTCCTGGTACTACCTGTCCGGCGTCGACGTCCTGGGCGCCGCACGCGGCCGCGACGGCGTGGCGCTGTTCGGAGACTCGCTCACCGACGGTTACGGCTCCACCCCCGGCGTCGACAACCGCTACCCCGACGAGCTGGCCGAACGGCTGGTGGCCGCCCGCCGGCCGCGCGCCGTACTCAACCAGGGCATCAGCGGCAACCGGCTGACCGTCGACTCCGCCTGGCTCGGCGACAGGGCCACCGCCCGGTTCGATCGTGACATCCTCGGCAGTCCCGGCGTGAGCACGCTAATCGTCCTCCTGGGCGTCAACGACATCGGCATGAGCGTGGCGCGTCAGCCCATGGCCGCACCGTATACCGAAGTCTCGGCGGCCGAGATGATCGCCGCGCACCGCGAGGTGATCCGCCGGGCCCATGCCAAGGGCCTGCGTGTCATCGGCGGGACGATCCCGCCCATGAAGGGCTCGCGGTACTACACGCCGCTCAGCGAGGCCAAGCGCGAGGAGGTCAACGCGTGGATCCGCACAAACGGCGAGTACGACGCGGTGGCCGACTTCGACCGTGCGCTGGCCTCGCCCGCTGATGAGGATCAGCTCGACCCCGCCTTCGACAGCGGCGACCATCTGCACCCCAGCGATGCGGGGTACCGTGCGATGGCCGATGCCGTGGATCTCGCAGATCTGGGATGAGCCGTCATCCCGCGGGCCCGCGGGTTCTTCGACTGCTCTCGTACGGCCCGCCGCGGCCGCGCACCCCGGCGAGGTCCTGACAGCGTCGGAACTGTCGCGCGGTGGCCGAACTCCTGACCGCGCGCGATGCGCTGGACACTCTCGTCGAGGCCACAGCGCCGCTCGAGCCCGCCGATCCGGCAGCATGCCAAGCCTTGGCGACTCCCCTTCGCAAGCCTGCCTGACCTGTGGCGGAGGCTTATCGTTTAATTCCGGCCGGATAGTCCCAAGACCACAGACTCACCGATGAGGACCGTCAGCACATCGCTGCGGGGCTGGCCGAGGGGCTCGGGTTCACCGAGATCGGCCGGCGTCTCGGGCGGCCCGGCTCGACCATCATGCGGGAGGTCGCCCGCAACGGCGGACCCGACGATTGCCGGGCGCAGCGGGCGCGGGAGGCCACCAAGCAGCGTGCACGCCGGCACCGGCAGGCCCAGTCTCCGGCGCCCGCACCAGGAGCGACCGAGACTTGAAGGCGGTTTTCGGTCCGAACTTCCCCGACCCCCGTTCAGTCGGGGAGCTGCGGGACCAGCCCGGCGAGCCGGGGTAGGACGGTGTCGCGCCAGCCGGGGCCCATCCGGGCGAAGGCGTCCCGGCCCCGGTGGTCGTCGAGGTCGAAGCCGGAGTGGTCGAGGAACAGCCGGGTGCCGCCGCCTTCGGGCACCAGGCGCCAGGTCAGCTTCCAGTTCTCGTTGAAGGTGTAGACGAAGCGGCGCTCCGGCTCGACCTCGGTGACCTCGCACCCAATCGACCCCCAGCCGGGCATCTCCAGGTGGAAGCGGTGCCCGAGGGTGGCGGCGATGTCGCCGGGCGCCCACCAGCGGGCGTGCAGTTCGGGGGTGGTCAGCGCGCGCCAGACCTTCGCCGGGGGCGCGGCGATGAACTGGTCGACGGAGATCGTGGCGGTTTCGGTGTCGTGCACGGGGTCCTCCTCGATGAGGTCGGTAAGAATCCGCAGGCGGTCGCGCCAGAAGCGCTCGAAGGGATGGAGCCAGTCGCCGACGTCGGCGAGCGGCTCGGGCGTCAGGTGGTAGTAGCGCTCGCGGCCGATGGGTTCGTCACGGACGAGCCCGTTACGGCGCAGCACCTGGAGATGTTCGGCGACGGCCGGACGACTCAGCTCGAACTTGCCCGCCAGACCGCCCGCGGTCTGCGGGCCGTCCGCCAGGAGTTCGAGTAACCGGCGGCGCACCGGGTTCGCCAGGGCGAGGAACACGTCATCGTTCGGCACGAGCAGACGTTACGTCGGAAGAATCCGACATGTCAATATCTTCCGACGCGTTCGCCGGGCCGGGCCCGCCGGCCTTCGGGGAGGATCGGACCGATTCGCAGGCCTACCTGGCAGTAGTGCCGTGGGACCGCCTGGGCGCGCCAAGCCGGCGATTCTTTCGGGCCCGTCGAATTGTTAGGACAATGGTTTGCGTGGTGTTTGAGCGGGTAGCTAGGCGAAACCTTTATGGTTTGGTGAGTTCTTGGCTAGAGCGGTGAAGCCCGGCGGCACGGAGAAGTCACATGGGCGGAACGGTAGAGACCCCGGCGGTGGGCCGGGACGAGGACTCGCTTGTGGCAGTGTCGGGCGGCCAGCGCGCTGGTCCCGATCGCATGCCACGAGGTCGTCGCGGACGGGGTGACGCGCGGGGTCGAGAAGGCGGTCTTCGAGCACCCGCTCGAAGTGCCGCGCCAGGGCGGGGCGCGCGAGGTCTTCGTGGCGTTCTCGCTTGCCAAGTGGGAGGTCAGCCGGTTCCCCGGGGCCGGCGACCGGCATGGGATGAACCTGGGCCACCGGTGCCAGGAGGAGGCAGGCGGCATGCCGTACGCGTTCGACGCGGCGAGGCCCTTCGCGGGGGATCAGATCGTTCGCACCGCCATGCCTGAAACGGCTTTCCGGCCGGGTGACACCATCGCGCGATCACACCGTGACGACGACGCCAATGGAGTCCGTGAACAGGTGGAGTCGGCCTCCACCGTGGCCGGGTGAGTCCGGCATGGCCGGCTTATTACTCGTCCCCTTCGGGCAGCGAGGGCATACGTTTCCGATGGCTGTGCTCGCGCGCTGCCTCGTCGAGCGCGGGCACAGGGTCACGGTGTTCGTCGAGGCGCGGCACGCGCGCCCGCTGACCGGCATCGGCGCCGACGTGGTCAACCCCGCTCGCTGGAGCACCGGCGGACCGGTCCCCGGCCACGTGGTGCGCAGCGGCGACGCGGGAGCCATGTTCCGGCACCTGTTCTTCGGCTCGGTGGCCGACATGGCGCTCGACATCGGGGAGGCGCTTCGGATGAGCAACGCCGACCTTCTGGTCAGCGACGTGTTCATGCCGGGCGGCGGAATGGCGGCCGAACGCGCGGGACTGCCCTGGGCGTCGCTGTCGTGCAGTCCGGTCCCGGTGCTCGACGCGGGCAAGATCTTCATCGAGGAGTCGCTGCGACCGTGTTTCGAGGTGGAGGGCATGCGGGAGAGCCTCCTCGCGCTCACCTCGCCGTACCTGCACCTCATCCCGGCGACACCGGGCTTCGCCGGGCCGGTCGACTTCCCCAGCCCCGTCGCGCTGACCGGGCCGCTGGTCGGAGCCCCGCGCGGGGGCCTCGCGCGGGGCGGTCAGACCATCGCCGTCACCACCAGCAGCGCCCCGCGCGGCACGCTCCGCGCCGGCGGCCCGGCCCAGGACCACTACATCCGAGTCGTCATCGAGGCGTTCGGCGGCACCGAGACCGAGGTCGTCGTGTTCCTCCCGACCGGCACCGATCCGGCCTCGCTGCCCGTCCCCCCGCCCAACGTGCGGCTGATCGAGCCGGCCGACCACGACGAGGTGTTCGACCGGTGCTCGGCCGTGGTGACCCACGCGGGCTGGGGGACCGTGTCCCGGGCACTGCGCAGAGGACTTCCGCTGGTCCTCCTTCCACTCGTCAACGATCAGGGCTACATCGCGCGGCGCTGTGCCGAGTTACGGTTGGGCGTCGCGCTCGACCCGGGCTCGCTCACCGCTCAGACCCTGCGCGAGGCCGTTGACACCGTGGTCGGGTCGCCGGTCTACCGATCGGCCGCGGTCGCCTTCGCAGCCGGGCTGGAGGCCGCTCCGCCCGCCCAGACCGCGGCCCATCTCATCGAGTCCTTGCTGTAAGAGTCGGAACGTGCTTTCCGGGGTGTCTCGCGACACCTTGGCGGTCGAATTCATTGCCGCCCGAGGCTTGCTTTTCGGGTGTCTCGAAATAAGCACGGGAGGTGCTTTCACGCGGACCGGAAGGCTGCTTTCCAGTGCCTCGAAATCCAGGCCCGTCACTTCTGGGCGGGGAGCAGAACCGTCTTCCCGATGGCGGTCCGCTCCTCGAACGCCCGGTGCGCGGCGGCGGCCTCCTCCAGCGGGTGGGTCGCGCCGATCAACGGTGTGAGCTCGCCGGAGACGGCCAGTTCCAGGGCCGTCTCCAGCAGCCGGGCGCTCTCCTCGGGCGGCAGCAGCACCGAGGCGAAGCCGCGCACGGTCAGCCCTCGGTTGAGGACGTCGGCCGGTTCGAACCGGGGCGGGGTGCCGCCGGCCGTACCGTAGACGATCATTCGGCCGCCGACGGCGAGGAGGTCGAAGGCGGTGCCGGACACCGCGCCGCCGACCGTTTCGAGCACCACGTGGACGCCGCCGCCGGCGGCCTCCCTGACCCGGTCGCCCCAGTCGGGCAGGAGGTAGTCGATCGCCACGTCCGCGCCGAGCCGCTCGGCGACGGTCAGCTTCCGCTCGCCGCCGGCGACGGCGATCACCCTGGCCCCCGCCCGTTTGGCGAGCTGGACCAGCAGGCTGCCCACCCCGCCGGCGGCGGCCTCGACCAGCACGACCTCGCCCGGCTGGATCGCCGCGGTCTCGATCACCCCCACCGCCGCCGAGCCCTGGCCCAGCAGCGCGACGGCCTGGTGATCGTTCAGCCCGGCGGGAACGGCCCGTACGGCGGGCAGCGCGACCAGCTCCGCGTAACCGCCGCCGGCGACCGACATCCCCAGCACCCGGCTGCCGACCAGCCCCGCGTCGGCGTCCCGGCCCGCGGCGACCACCGTGCCCGCCACCTCGAAGCCCGGCGTGTAGGGAAGCGGAGGTGTGTAGCCCGGGATCAGCCCGGCCCTCATCTGGATCTCCGCGAAGCTGATCCCGGCGGCGGTCACCCGGACCAGCAGCTCGCCCGGCGCCGGTTCGGCGTCGGGCACCTCGTCCACCCGGAGCACCTCGGGCGGGCCGAACTCGTGGACCCTGGCAGCTCTCATCGCTTGTCCCTCGTCTCGTTGGGGGTCACTGACGAGGAAGCTATCCAGAAGATACTTGTTACTTCAAAGGTAGCTAGATACCTTTTGGAAAGTGACCAAGCCACTCGATCCCGAGATGTTCGACCCCGCCTGCCCGTCCAGCGCCATGCCGATCCGGATCGGTGACAAGTGGTCGGCCCAGGTGATCGTCTGCCTGGACGAGGGTCCCAGACGGTTCTCCGAGCTCCAGGTGCCGATCAGGGGTGTCACGCCGAAGGTCCTGACCCAGACCCTCCGCGCGCTCGAACGCGACGGCATGGTCACCCGGACCGCCTACGCCGAGATCCCGCCCCGGGTCGAGTACGAGCTGACCGAGCTGGGCCGTACCCTCTTCGCCCCCATCGCCGCCTGCCGTGCCTGGGCCGCCGACAACTTCTCCGCGATGCTCGAAGCCCGCGAAGCCTACGACAACCGCGACTAACCCTCAGGCGGGCGCTTGGTGGAGCCCAGTTTCCTGGAGATGCGCCGTGCCGTTTCGGCGACCTGGGGGCCCAGGGTGCGCACCCGGGCGGCGGTGATCCGGGAGGTGAGGCCCGAGACGGAGATGGCGGCCGTCACGGTCTCCGCGTGGTTGAAGATGGGCGCGCCCACACAGCGCACCTCCGGCTCGTTCTCGCGGTCGTCGACGGCGTAGCCGCGTTGCCTGATCCGGCCCAGTTCGGTGCGCAGGCCGGCCGCGTCGGTGATCGTGTGCCGGGTGACGCTCGGCAGCCCGGCCGCCACCACCTCCTCGACGACCTCCTCGGGCTGCCACGCCAGGATCGCCTTGCCGACGGCCGTGCAGTGGATGGGCGCCCGGCTGCCGATCCGCGACGCCATCCTGACATTCGTCGCGTTCTCCACCTTGTCGATGTAGACGATGTGCGGCGGGTCGTACAGCACCAGGTGCACGGTCTCGCGGACCTCGGACATCAGGCGGTGCGCCTCCTCGGCGGCGACCGTCCGCAGGTCGAGCCGCGTCAGGTACGCCTGGCCGAGGTGCAGGGCGCCGAGCCCGAGCCGGTACGCGCCGCTCTTCCTGTCCCTGGTCAGCAGGTTCGCCTCGATCAGCGGCACGGTGAGCCGGAGCACCGTGCTCTTGGACAGGCCGACCGCCTCGGCGAGCCGGGTGAGGGAGAGGCCGTGGCCTGAGTGATCGCGCACATGCTCCAGTACGGCGAGCGCACGCCGCAGCGAAGCCGACTGGTTGCGCGCCTTGGGGGGTTCGTCCATGGCTGCCTTTCGACGTTACGGCGGCTACGGGCACCAGGCGGCTTCTGCACCACATCGTTCTGCACTGCACAACAAGTCACCCCGGTCCTTCCCGAGCCGGTGAAGCCCTCTTAGGGTCTGCCCCCATTGGAGGTAATAGTGAAGATTCTTAACTGGGCAGCCGCGGGCCTGGCCGTACTGGCGCTGGCGGCGTGCGCGCCGTCCACCGCGCCGCAGGCCGGCGGGGGTGACGAGAAGTCGGGGACGCTGCGGGTGTGGCTCTACGAGGAGCCGAACCGGGCGCCGAAGGAGAAGGTCGTCGCCGAGGCGGTCAAGGAGTTCACGGCCGCCAACTCGGGCGTCGAGGTCGAGGTGTCCTACATCCCGACGACCCCGGCCAGGCACGAGAAGTTCAAGGGCGCCTTCAACGACCCGGCCAGCGCGCCCGACGTCGCCGAGTACGGCAACACCGACCTCGCCGAGTACGCCGCCGCCGGTGGCTTCGCCGACCTCACCGCCGACGTGCGGGCGTGGCCCGAGGGCGCGGACCTCGGCGCCGACCTGCTCGGCTCCGCCACCGTCGACGGCAAGCTGTACGGCGTGCCCTGGTTCATCGGCATCCGCGCGCTCTACTACCGCACCGACGTCTTCGACGAACTCGGCCTCAAGCCGCCCGCCTCCATCGAGGAACTGACCAGCACTGCCCGCCAGATCCGAGCCAAGAAGCCCGACATGTACGGCATAGCGGTCGGCGGGGAGTACACCTTCGGCGCGCTGCCCCTCGTCTGGGACGCCGGCGGCGACATCGAGAAGCTGGACAGCCCCGAGTCGCGCAAGGGCGTGCAGGCTTACACCGACCTGCTGAAGGACGACAACTGCCCGCCGCAGACCTGTGCCTCGCTGACCGGCGGCAAGACCGTCGAGCTGTTCGCGGGCGGCAAGGCGGCCATGGGCATCCTCGGCAACTTCAGCCGGTCCGCCGTGGACGCCGGCCCCGCCGCCGGGAAGTACGCGGTCGTGCCGCTGCCCGGGGCCGCGAAGGACTCGATCGCCCCCGCGTTCGCCGGCGGCAACAACCTGGGCGTGCTGAAGAGCAGTGCGCACCGGTCGCTCGCGGTCAAGTTCGTCCAGCTCCTCAGCGGCAAGACGTACCAGACCAAGATGTTCGAGGCGATGGGCAACCTGCCGACGCTCACCTCCGCCCGTGACGCGCTCGCCGCCGAGGAGCCGTTCCTCAAGCCGTTCCTCGACACCGTCGCGGCGGGCACCAGGTTCGTGCCGATCGACCCGGCCTGGGTGAAGATCGACAATCAGAAGGTCATCCCGACCATGCTGCAGAAGATCGCCACCGGACGGTCGACCGTCGAGGAGGCCACCACCGAGGCGGCCACGGCGGTGAACGCCGCGTTCGGACGGTCATGACGCAGGCGGGCCGCACCCGAACCCCTTGGCTCTACCTCCTGCCCACCGTGGCCGTGCTCGCGCCGCTGTTCGGCTACCCGATCTACATGCTGGGCCTGCTGTCGGTCTTCGACTACCGGCAGGCCCAGGTCAGCGGGGGCGAACCGACCACCTTCATCGGCTTCGGCAACTACGCGACGCTGTTCGGCGATCCGCGCTTCTGGTCGATCCTGGGCCAGACCGTGGTCTTCGCCGCCGTCCTGGTGATCGTCACGCTGGCCGTCGGCGCGGCGCTCGCCGTGGTGCTCACCCGAGCCGGGCACTGGCCCCGGCTGCTGCTGTCGCTGGCGGCGATGGCCGCCTGGGCCGCGCCCGCGATGACCGGCTCGACGGTCTGGATGTTCCTGTTCGACGCCGACCTCGGGCTGGTCAACCAGGTGCTCGGGATCGACGGTTTCAACTGGTTCTACGACCGGTGGGTCACCTTCGGGGTGGTCGGCGCGACCGTCGTCTGGCACTCGTTCCCGCTGGTCATGGTGATGCTGTTCGCGGGGATCCAGGCGATTCCGGTCTCGGTGCGCGAGGCGGCCGCCCTCGACGGGGCCTCGGAGTGGCAGTCGTTCTGGCGGATCATCGTGCCGATGCTCCGGCCGCTGATCACGATCGTCGTCATCCAGTCGATCATCTGGGACTTCAAGATCTTCACCCAGATCTACGTGATGACGAACGGCGGCGGCATCGCGGGCCAGAACTCCGTCCTCAACGTCTACGCCTACCAGACCGCGTTCGGCTCCTCCGAGTACGGACTCGGGTCGGCGATCGGCGTCGTCATGACCCTCATCCTGCTCGTCGTCACCCTGTTCTACATCCGAGCGCTGCACCGGACGGGAGAGAAGCTGTGAGGCGACCGGTCGCCGACGTCGTGGCGGTGGTCACCGCCTTCGTCACCTTCTTCCCGATCTACTGGATGGTCCTGTCCGCGCTGAAACCGGCGGGCGAGATCCAGTCGCTCGACGCGCGCCCGTGGACCCTGGCCCCCACCTTCGAGCACTTCCAGCGGGTCCTCACCGGTGAGAACTTCAGCCGCTACTTCCTCAACAGCCTGTTCGTCGCGCTGACCGTCGTCGTTCTCTCGGCCCTGGTCGCCTTCCTCGCCGCCGTCGCCGTCACCCGCTTCACCTTCAGGTTCCGCACCACGGTCCTGATCATGTTCCTGGTCGCCCAGATGGTCCCGGTCGAGGCGCTCACCATCCCGCTGTTCTTCCTGATCCGCGACCTGGGTACGGCGGTGCCGGGCGTGGGACTCAACACCCTCGGCGCCCTCGTCCTGGTCCACCTCGCCTTCTCGCTCCCGTTCGCCATCTGGATGATGCGCGGCTTCGTCGCCGCCGTCCCCGAGGCGCTGGAGGAGGCCGCCATGATCGACGGCGCCGGCCGGGCGACCATCCTGTGGCGCGTGATCTTCCCCCTGGTGGCCCCCGGTCTCGTCGCCACCAGCGTCTTCTCCTTCATCACCGCCTGGAACGACTTCATCTTCGCCCGCACCTTCATCATCTCCGCCAAGGACAACCAGACCCTGCCGGCCGCCCTCCTCGTCTTCTTCAAACCCGACGAGAACGACTGGGGCGGCATCATGGCCGCCTCCACCCTGATGACCATCCCGGTGCTCATCTTCTTCATCGCCGTCCAACGCAGACTCATCGCCGGCCTGGGCGGAGCGATCAAGGACTGACCCGCCCCGCTCGCGCGTGCATGATCAGCGGCGTAACAGGTCGGGCAGACAGGCTGGAGTGCTGACTAACCGAACTCGCCGCTCTTGGCTCCGTCGAGGAAGGCGGCCCACTCGCCGTGGGTGAACCGCAGGACTGGACCGGCTGGGTTCTTGCTGTCACGCACCCTGCGTCTGAGCGCCCCACGCACAGCGAAACACACCTGACCGTTGCTTGGATCACGCTCATGACCCGGCGGATGACCAGGAAGAAGCCGCTGGCATGGACCCGAAAGCCAACAGCTGCGCCGTGGGCCGCCAGAGTGCCCCTGGCTCAGGAGGTCGGGGTGGGCCCGACCTACGCGGTGGAAGCTGGGGGGTGCGATTTCAGGGCTCAGGCAATGGGAGTCTGGTCCGCGATGTCGATGCCGGCCGAGCGCAGACGCGCTTCGATCAACGCGGTCAGTCGGGTCCAGGCCGGCTTCTGCTCTTGTCCGTGGTGGGTGAGCAGGCTGTACCGGATCGCACTGTCGGTGCGGGCCTGGAGTCCGGCCGGGATGGGCAGCAGTGCGGGATGGGCGAGGAAGTGGTCGGCGATGGCCGTGGCGAGTTCGTCGATGCGGGGGTCGTCCGGCTCCCACTCGGCGGCACGCCACATGCGCTTGATCAAGGACATGTACCGAGGGTCGTCGAGGCCGCGCTCGATCCGGGAGATGTAGTCGTCGAAGCCCTCCGGCACCAGGGCTTTGATCAGCACCAGGCCCTCCCGGGCCATCGTCACGTCGTCTGGGGTGAAGCCGAGATCGGGGGCCCTGTCCAGGAGGGCGAGAGCGCGATCGGGCAGCAGGGCCCGGTCGCCGGTGGCGAGTCGGCGCAGCGTCCCACGCCGCGCGATCAGATCGTCGATCCGGTCGGTGAGGCGCCGTTCGACGTCGACGAGTGCGTCGGCGAAGCGGTCAAGATCGGCGTCGAGTATCGCCCCGATCTCGGCCAGCGGTACGCCGGCGGCGGCCAGCGTCCGGATCTGGACCAGTCGCAGCAGGTCGGCCGATCCGTAGCGTCGGTAGCCGGAGCTGTCGCGCCGGGGTTCGTCGATCAGCCTGTGCTGGTGGTAGTGCCGAATGGTTTTCACCGTGACGCCGGCGAATGCCGCCGCCTGGCCGATCGTCACGCCGTCCGTCATCTGCTCTGCCGACCTCGTGATCGTGGGGTGCCGGCGAGCTCGCGAACCGCGTCTGCGATCGCGCGGAAGTCCTTGCGCACGATCTTGCTGTGGTTGCTGGCGACCTTCGCGCTCACCTTGACGTTGGGGTTGCGGGCGAGCACCGGGGTGAGGGTGGCGCGCGCGCTTTCCATTTCATCATGGCCGCCTCCGAGGTTGGCGCCCGTGGCGACCACGTACCGGACCGGGACGGTCACCCCGTCCAGGATCGGGCCGAGGGCGGCGCTGATCTCGATGAGCTCGATGTTGCTCTGGGCATGCTGCTCGGCGGACATCTTCGCGGCCATGCCCATCGTGGAGAGCACTGGCAGCAGCAAGCGCATCCGGCGCCAGAACTGCCGGACCCGTTCCGGGGGAGCGTCGGGGTAGTCGTGCGGGTAGGCGCCGTCCACGGGCACCACCCCCAGGGCGCGGTCCGGATTCCGGCCGGCCCAGTGCACCGCGACCGCCGCGCCGTAGGACCAGCCGACCACAATCGCCCGGTCCACGCCCCTGGCCGCAAGGACGGCGTCGATGTCACGGACGTGCGTCTCGAACGAAGCGGCCGCGGCCGAACGCTTCGATCGGCCGCGGGCCCGCATGTCATAGGTGATGTGCCGGTACTCGCTGCCGAGATCGGTGATGACGCGCCGCCAGTACGCCTGACTGGCGAACTGGCCATTGAGGTAGATCACGCAAGGGCCGGGCCCACCGGTGTCGGTCACGGCCAGTGCAGTGTCGTCGACCGGCAGCATGCCGGTCCGTGTGGAGTTGAAGTTGGGCACCAGGTCAGCGTGCACCCTGACCTAAGGTCAAGGTCAAACCCTGGCCGCCAGTCAGCGCGCACGCTCGCCGAGTGGTCTCGACCGGCACATGCTCAGCCAAGGGGGAGGCGGCCCAGGGCCGTGCCGGCTTCGGTGCCGAGGTACAGGTGATCGTCCATCCGTTGCATTGGCAGGTTGGACCGAGAGTAGTGGAGGTCCTGCCAAGCTTCAGGCTCAGCAGGTCGGTTTTGATGGTATTCGGGTTGCTAGCCGAACTCGCCGCTCTTGGCTCCGGCGAGGAAGGCGGCCCACTCGCCGGGGGTGAATTGCAGGACTGGACCGGCTGGGTTCTTGCTGTCACGGACCGCGACGACGCCGGGCAGGTTACGGGCGACCTCCACGCACTCTCCGCCGTTGCCGCCGCTGGCCTTGGCCTTGTGCCAGATGGCACCTTCCAGACTTACTTCGTCCATTGCTTCGTCACTCTCTCGATCAGTCGCAATGACTCGCTCTGCGAGTAGGCGTCGTCGCGAATAGTGTCACATCGGAGCGTAAGTCGTGACAGTAAGGTGGGCTCTCCAGTAACCACTCCATCGCCGGATGACTGAATTGTGGCTATCTGGACATCATCGGGAAGCCGGGCCAACGCGAAGGCGCTCAGCAGGCCGGGAGCGCACCCTGCGTCTATGGGCACGATCTGTATGGTCACGCTTGGATGATCGGCGATCTCTCGTAGAAATCTGAGCTGTCCGGCAAGCACTTCGCGTCCGCCGATAGGTCGATGGAGAACGGTCTCGTCCATCATGATCCACATCCGAGGCGGCGTGTCTCGCTCCAAAATTGACCGACGTGCGATTCGTATGCCGACCGCGCGGTCCACCTCGGTCGCGGGAACAGTCGGTTCCTGCTGGTAGATCGCCCTCGCGTACGCCTCTGTTTGCACGATTCCCGGCACGAGCAGCGGATCCCAGAAGCGGAGGAAGGATGCCTGGGGTTCCACCTCCAGCCACCGGAGGAACCAGCCGCGACTTCCCAGATCGCGCAGAATACGCTCGTACATTCCGACGAAATGGCGTTTATGGGTTAACCCGAAAGTCGCGTCGAGGGCTTCGGCGATGACGCGCTGGGGGCGCTTCCCGCCGCGTTCGATGTGCGAGATGAGGGTCCGGTGGCATCCGATGCGGGTCCCGAGGGCGGCTTGGGAGAGGCCCGCGTCCCGTCGTGACCTGGACAACTCGGCCGCGAAACAGGCTTCCGCCGTCGTGCCTGCCGCACCATCTCGACTCATGCCTTCCTCCAAAAGCGAGTGTGACGGGTTGAACTCGCGATGTGCAGCAAGGTGACGATGTGACCAATCCTGCGTCAACACTGGTCACCTATGGTCACGCCGTACTCACTCCGCTGAGCGCATTGTTACAGGCAATCTGGTCGCGTGCCGACTGAATTAGATACGGCGGTATCGATAATGCGCGTGCCAGTCGGACATTCCGCGCATAGCGAATGGAGTGTTGATTGTGTGCGACAGTCTGAAATTGAGCCGCGACATTATGCTCATACCTCGTGCCGAACAGTTGACTCTGGTCGCGCTGCCGAATGCCGTAAGGATCGGTCGGGCCTACTGCAAGGCGACACTCACCGGCTGGGGTTACCGAGACGATGATTTCGTAGCCGACGCCGAGCTGGTCGTCTCCGAGCTGGTCACCAACGCCGTCAACGCCGTCGGGCCCGAGCGGGGGTCGCATGACGGGGTGCGATGGGGCGAACTGCTCGATCACTCCACGCTGATCCGGCTCTTCCTCGTTGATACGCGGCGGGCTCTTTTCGTCGAGGTGTGGGATTCCGATCCACGCCTGCCTCAACCGTCGGCCGAGGGCGCGCAATTCGACGCCGAAAGCGGACGTGGCCTCGGCATCGTGGCAGCACTTTCACGCCACTGGGGTTATCGCCGCCCCTACGACGCGAACGGTCGCAGGAACGGCAAGGTGGTATTCGCGGAACTGCCGCTTCCGACGAGCACGACGAGCACGACGAGCACGACTGGGGCGGCATGGAGGCCGCCTCCACCCTGATGACCATGGCGTTGTCCGAGGCACCCGCGAGCGAGTTGAGTAGGCGTTCGCTCGCAGGGCGGACGTCACGATTCGCCGCGGGCGACTACAAGGCAGACCAGACATGATTCGCGGGAGCGACCAGTTACGTCAGGCTCACGGGTGTGAGTTCCTGTCGGATGGTCTGTCCCGCCGCGCGGTGCTCGGCGGCGGCGGCCGGGTCCGTCTCGTCGAGTACGGCCGCGATCCCCTCGTGGGCGAGTGCCTCCTCGTGCCGGTAGCCCACCTTCGGGGCCAGTTCGAGCGCCTGACGGTGCAGGCGCAGGGCCTCGTCGGGCAGGCCGGCCAGTCGGCAGGTCTCGCCGTAGCCGTTGAGGAAGTGAATCTTCCAGTGTTCCTCGAACAACTCGTCCAGGAGTGTGAACGCCTGACGGTGGCTGGCCAGCGCCTCCTCGTAGCGGCCCATCTGGCGCAGGGCGACGCCCAGGCAGTTGAGACACCACGCCTCGTTGTGTTTGTGGCCGTCCTCGCGGGCGAGTTCCAGGGCTTGGTGCAGGTGCTCTGCGGCCTCGTCGGGTCGCTCGTGGGCGATGGCCATGCCAAGGGTGATCCGGGCGGTCAGTACGGCCGGCCAGGCGGGGTCGGCGTGCGTGATGCCCAGCACTTCGCGGGCCAGCCGAGCCGCCTCCTCGCGGTGTCCCAGCTGCAGCATCGCCCAAGCCTCGTAGGCGGTCGCATGGGCCGCGCCCATCGGGCAGTCGGCGTCCGCGTACAGCTTCCCCGCCAGCCGGAAGAGGTCGAGTGGCTCCTCGACGTAGCCCTCGTCCCACCTCAGGTAGCCGCGGCGCATGATCAGATCCGCCTCGGAACGGGTGTCCCCGGACTGGGATACCAGCGGTGCCGCCGCCTCGTACGCGGCGTCGGCCTCCGCCATCCGGCCCGCGTTATAGCGGGCGAAGCCCAGGTCGCTGTGCGCCTCGGCCAGTTGCCGCGGATCGCCCAGGCGCTGTGCGGCCGCCAGCGACCGCTCGAAGATGACGTTGAGGTGCGTCGTGCCGCAACGCCGTGCGAAGAACGCCCGCATGTAGCGCGGCAGCTCGCACGCGTGCGTGTCGGCTCCGGTGGCGATCGCCACCTCGAAGGCGCCCATCAGGTTCGTGTACTCCGTGACGAACCAGCCGAGGGCCGCATGCTTGCCGGTGAACCGCGGCAGCTCGGCGGGGGCCCGGCCCACGGAGGCCGCGCGGCTGCCGGACACGTACGGCATCGCGGCGTCGGCGGCGGCCGCCGCGTGCACGTAATAGTCGAGCACCCGGCCCAGCGCCTGCTCCCGCTCCGCCGGAGAATCCTGCTCCGCGGTGGCTCGGCGCGCGTGCTGGTGCACCAGGTCGTGCAGCGTGTAGCGACCCGCCGAAGGCTGCTGGACGAGGTGCGCGTCGAGCAGGTCCTCCAGCATCGCCCGGGCGCTGCGCAGCGGCACGTCCGCCAGTGCCGCCGCCACGTACTCGTCGAAGGACGACCCGGACAGCAGGCCAAGCAACCGGAACAGCCGGCGCTGGGCCCGGTCCAGCTGCCGTACGGACATGGCGAACGCGGTGTCGAACTCGCTGGTGCCCTCCGCCATACGCTCGACGAGGATGCCCACGGTCCAGCCCGGCCGGTGCCGCAACCGGGCCCCGGCCAGCCGCAGGGCCAGCGGCAGATGGCTGCACAACCGCAGCACCTCGGCCACGGACTCCGGGTCACGGGCCAGCCGGCCGTCGGGGCCGCTGGGATCGCCGCTGGCGCGGGCCAGCAGTTCCGCACTCTCCTTCGGGGTCAGCACGTCCAGCGACACCGGGGGCACCTCCTCCAGTCCCAGCAGCCGGTTGCGGCTGGTGATCAGGGCGACGGAGGGGCCTGCGCCGGGCAGCAGCAGGCGGACCTGGTCAGCGCCGGCGGCATTGTCGAGGACCACGACGGCCCGCCGGCCGGCCAGTTCCGACCGCCAGCAGGCGGCCAGCGGCTCGACACCACCCACCTGCGGGATCTTTTCTGACGGGACGTCGAGCGCGGCGAGCAGTGTCCGCAGCGCGGGCTCGGGATCGAGCGGTTCCCGCCCGTCGGTGAACCCGTGCAGGTCCAGATAGAGCTGGGCGTCCGGGTATTCGGCGGCGAGCTGGTGCGCGGCGTGCACCGCCAGGCAGGTCTTGCCGACGCCCGCCATGCCGTCGACGGCGACCACCCGGCTGCTGTCCACCGCGGCGAGGACGGCGGCGAGCTGGGCCTCACGTCCGGTGAAGTCGGGCACGTCGCGCGGCAGATCGTTGCGGGGCGGGCGTGGGGCGCCGGCGGGCGGCGACGGGGGCTGGACCTGGCGGCTCGTCTTCGGGGGCGCCGGCAGGGGGTTCGTCGCCCGTTCCCACACGGAGCGCAGCGGGCGGGGGTCACGCTTGACGAGGCGGCAGAGTTCGATCACCACGGGCCAGGGCGGCACCGACTGGCCGCTGAGGTAGCGCGACAGCGACGACGAGCTGAGGCCCGTGTCCCGCGCGAGGGCCCGCACGCCGCGCCCGGACAACTCCTGGAGCAGGCGCAGCCGGGCGGCCAGTTCGTCTTGGGGGGCCGCCTTCGTCATCCGCTGTTGCACAACCACCGCGTCCTGCCTTTCTCTGTCCCGTCGCAGAAGAAACCTATCGGGATGAATCGCCGCAGGCCAACGCCGTTTCGGCTGTCCCACGGTGTCCCACCGCCATCGTCATGGCGAGCCCGTCCGGCTGTTATAGAGACACGTCCCGAGGGACGGGGCGTCGATCCGAAAGAGGAGAACCACGATGCAGTCCCGTATGCAGAACCCGGCCGTGATCCTGCCCAACGCGATGCAGCCCATTCAGGAGCTCTTCAAGGCCGTGCACGCCGGCGGGGTGGACGGTCAGACGCTGGAGCTGGTGCATCTGCGGGTCAGCCAGATCAACGGCTGCAGTGCCTGCATCGACGCCGGCGCCAAGACCGCTCGTAAGGCCGGAGTGAGCGAGGAGCGGCTGGCCACGGTCGTCGCCTGGCGGGAGACCCCGTACTTCACCGAGGAGGAGCGGGCGGCGCTCGCGCTGGCCGAGGCCGCGACGCGGTTGGCCGACCGTGCCGACGCGGTGAGCGACGAGGTCTGGGACAGGGCCGCCACCCATTTCGACGAGAAGCAGTTGGCCGCGATCGTGCTGATGATCGGCGTCACCAACCTGTTCAACCGGCTCAA
>NZ_JAKNTW010000072.1 GCF_022213955.1 Dolomitihabitans soli
GGTCGCGTCCACGCACGTGGTGTATGAGTCGATCTCCGCGTGATCCTGTTTCTGCAGGTTAAGCGGTAAGTGTCTGCGGCAGCGGATTCGGGGCTGGTGTGTCGCCCGGGATCACACGGATCCGGGCCTTGGCCAGAATGTCCAACCCCATGTAACGGCGGGCTTCGACCCATTCGTCGGTCTGCTCTGCCAGTACCGCGCCGACCAGGCGGATCACGGCCGGCCGGTCGGGAAAGATGCCCACCACATCCGTGCGGCGGCGGATCTCCTTGTTCAGCCGCTCCTGCGGATTATTCGACCAGATCTGCGGCCAGATCTCACGCGGGAAAGCGGCGAAGGCCAGCAGGTCCTCGCGGGCGGCGTCCAGATGCTCTGCCGCGGCCGGATGCTTGGCCTCCAACGTCTGCAGGACCCAGGCATGCTGGGCACGCACCGAGACGGCATCGGGCTGGTCGAACAGGGTACGCACCAGCGTGGCCACGAACGGCTGGGCCGACTTCACCACCACCGTCAGCAGGTTACGCAGGTAGTGAGCGCGACAGCGCTGCCAGGACGCGCCCGCCATGGTCGCAGCGACAGCCTGCACCAGGCCGCGGTGGCAGTCGGAGATGACCAGCTGCACCCCCGACAGGCCCCGCGCGACCAGGCCGCGCAGGAACCCCAGCCAGCCCGCGCCGTCCTCGGCCGAGGTCACCTCCAGCCCGAGGATCTCCCGGCGGCCATCCGCGTTCACGCCGGTGGCCACCAGGCAGTGCACGTTGATGATCCGCCCGCCCTCACGCACCTTCTGCGTGAGCGCGTCCAGCCACACGAACGTGTACGACCCGCCGTCCAGCGCCCGCGTGCGGAACGCCTCGACCTGCTCATCGAGCACCCCTGCCATCTGCGAGACCTGGCTCTTGGAGATGTTCTTGATGCCGAGTTGCTCGACCAGCTTGTCCACCCGGCGGGTGGAGACCCCCAGCAGATAGCTGGTCGCGACCACGCTGATCAGCGCCTGCTCGGCCCGGCGGCGGCGTTCCAGCAGCCAGTCCGGGAAGTAGGAGCCCGACCGCAGCTTCGGGATCGCGAGCTCGACGGTTCCCGCGCGGGTGTCCCAGTCCCGCAGCCGGTAGCCGTTGCGGCGGTTGCTTCGCTCGGTGCTGCGCTCGCCGTATCCGGCGCCGCACAGGCCATCGGCCTCGGCCGACATCAATGCCTCGGCCATGGTCTTCACCATGGACCGCAACAGATCCGGGTCGCCGGCCTCGATCTGCTTCGCCAGCCAGCCGGTGGGGTCCACACTGTTGTCTGCGGCCATCGCTTTGTTCTCCTTCGATCTTGTACTTTCGCACTCGAAGGATCACGCGATGGCCGTCCTCATTAACGACGCCACGCCTGTCACCAGGCCAAACTCATACACCACTTCCGTGGACGCAACC
>NZ_JAKNTW010000073.1 GCF_022213955.1 Dolomitihabitans soli
GCCGGCGGGCAGGACGACCTCCAGCCGTTTGCCGCCCACCTCGACCGTGATGTGCTCACGCCCGGCCGGCTCCCCCTCCGCAACCGCCGCCGCAGCCCCCGCATACGGCTCGATCACCCCCGCGAACTCGGTCTCGATCCACCGCGTATGCACCGCGAACGGCTCCCCCGTGAACGCCGGATCATCCACCACCGCACGATGGAACGCCAGCACCGTCGGCATCCCCTCCACCACGAACTCCGCCAGCGCCCGCCGCGAACGCGCCAGCGCCTCCCCCCGCGTACGACCCGTCACCACCAACTTCGCCACCAGCGAATCGAACACCTGCGGAACCGTCATCCCCTGCTCATACCCGCTGTCCAACCGCACCCCCGGCCCCGAAGGCGGCCGCCACCGCGTCAACGTCCCCGCAGCCGGCAAGAACCCCCGCCCCGGATCCTCCGCATTGACCCGGAACTCGATCGAATGCCCCCGCGCAGGCGGATCCCCATACCCCAACTCCTCACCACCCGCGATCCGGAACATCTCCCGCACCAGATCGATCCCCGTCACCTCCTCCGTCACCGGATGCTCCACCTGCAACCGGGTGTTCACCTCCAGAAACGACACCGTCCCATCCCGCCCCACCAGAAACTCACACGTCCCCGCCCCCACATACCCCGCCTCCCGCAAAATCGCCTTCGAACTCCGCGTCAGCACCTCCACCTGCGCCCCCGACAAAAACGGCGCGGGCGCCTCCTCCACCAGCTTCTGATGCCGCCGCTGCAACGAACAATCCCGCGTCGAGACCACCACCACATTGCCGTGCACATCAGCCAGACACTGCGTCTCCACATGCCGCGGCCGATCCAGATACCGCTCCACGAAACACTCACCCCGCCCGAACGCGGCCACCGCCTCCCGCACCGCCGACTCGAACGACTCCGGAATCTCCGCCAACGTCCGGGCCACCTTCAACCCCCGCCCGCCCCCGCCATACGCAGCCTTGATCGCCACCGGCAGCCCATGCTCCCGCGCGAACGCCACCACCTCCGCCGCCCCCGACACCGGATCAGTGGTCCCCGCCACCAACGGCGCACCCACCTTCTGCGCGATATGCCGCGCCCGCACCTTGTCCCCCAGCGCATCGATCGCCGACGGCGGCGGCCCCACCCACACCAGCCCCGCCTCGATCACCGCCCGCGCGAACCCCGCGTTCTCCGCCAGAAACCCATAACCAGGATGAACCGCATCAGCACCCGACCGCCGCGCCACATCCAGCAGCTTCTCGACCGACAGATACGACTCCGC
>NZ_JAKNTW010000074.1 GCF_022213955.1 Dolomitihabitans soli
CTAGTGTCCTGCGTCAGAAATCCGTCGGCAATATCGGGCGAGTGATTCGAGGATCTCTTCGGCGGTCTTTCGCCACACAAACGGGCGCGGGTTGTCGTTCCACTGATCGATCCAGGCCCGGATCTCCTTCTCCAGAGACTGCACGCTCTTGTGCACCCCACGCCTGATCAACTGGTCGGTCAGGAAACCGAACCAGCGCTCGACCTGGTTGATCCACGAGGAGCCGGTAGGAGTGAAATGCATGTGAAAACGCGGGTGGCGGGCAAGCCACGCCTTGATCGCCGGCGTCTTGTGCGTGCCGTAGTTGTCACAGATCAGATGGACGTCCAACTCGGCAGGCACCGTCTTGTCGATCGTGATCAGGAACTTCTTGAACTCCGCCGCCCGATGCTGACGGTGCAACTCGCCGATGACGGTACCGTCGGCGACGTTGAAGGCGGCGAACAGGCTCGTGATCCCGTTGCGGACGTAGTCGTGGGTACGCCGCTCGGGCATCCCGGGCATCATCGGCAGCACCGGTTGCGACCGATCCAGCGCCTGGATCTGGGACTTCTCATCCACGCACAGCACCACGGCCCGCTCGGGCGGGTTGTGGTACAGGCCGACGACATCGACGACCTTCTCCAAGAACAGCGGATCCGTCGACAGCTTGAAGGTGTCGGCCTGATGGGGTTTGAGACCGAAATCGCGCCAGATCCGCCCGATCGTGGACTTGGACAGTCCGCTACGTCCGGCCATCGAGGCCCGCGACCAGTGGGTGGCATCCTTGGGCGTATCTTCCAAAGTCGCCACCACGACCTGCTCGACCTGATCCAGCGTGATCGACGGCGGCCGGCCTGGGCGCTGCTCATCCATCAGCCCGTCCAGTCGCAGTTTGACGAAGCGGGTCCGCCACTTAGAGACCGTGTCGCGGTGTATCCGCAGATCCGCGGCGATCTCGATGTTGTCCAGGCCGTCCGCACACGCCAGCACGATCTTCGACCGCATCGCCAGCACCTGCGACGACTTACTCCTTCGCGCCCAGCGTTCCAGGGTGGCCCGCTCATCGGCAGAAAGCGTCACCGGAGTCTTTGGTCGTCCCGTCCGCGCCATAAATTCCACTCTAGACTTAGCCGACGAATTTTAGACGCAGGACACTAG
>NZ_JAKNTW010000075.1 GCF_022213955.1 Dolomitihabitans soli
TGCTCGTCTACAAGGCGCGCTACCCGCAGATCGACTGCGTGATGCCGTGGATCGAGCCCAACCTCGGGATCGTCGGCGGCCATCCGGATGAGACCGCGATGACGCCGGCGGAGTTCTATCCCTTCTACGCCGCGGGGTACCGCGCCGTGAAGGCGGCCAACGACAGCCTCAAGCCCGCGGTCCCGCTGACCTTCGGCGGCCCGACGACGTCCAACCTGCCGGACGAGTGGCTGCTGGCCTTCCTCAAGCGCTACGCGGCCGACACCGACGCCCGCAAGCGGCTGGACTTCCTGGCGGTGCAGCTCTACCACAAGAACCGCGACAACCCGCGCCAGGCGCTCGCCCAGCGCGCCACCCTCCGATCCCTGCTGGGTCAGGCCGGGCTGAGCCAGTCCGTGCCGCCCTACGTCACCGAGTACGGCCTCTACGGCGGCCCCGACACCGGGACGACCGAGGGCCTCGCCCACGACCAGCTCGTCCAGGCGGCTGGCGTCGCCGCACTCGGCCGCTACTACATCGAGAGCGGTATGCACCGCCCGTTCCACTGGGTGGTCCACCACGGCGAGAACGTCCGAAAGGACATGTTCGTCGAGGGGCTGAACGGCGTGCGCCTGCCGTTCGGCCACGTCGTCGTCATGCAGGGCATGCTGAAGGACCGCCACGACGACGGCCGGCGGGTGGCCACGACCATCACCCCCGACGGATCGGCGACCAACGGGATCGGGCTCGGGGCGATCTCCCATCTCGATTCCCGGCAGCTGACGGTCATGTACTGGAACTACCAGGCCGAGACCGGCACCAGGAACCGGTCGACCAAGCTGACCATCCGCAGCATCCCGAAGAGCGTGTTCGGCGACCGGATCCGGGTGGAGGCCTGGCTGGTCGACGCGACCAATAACAACTACAACCACAACAAGACCACGACGTTTGCCCGGAACGCGATCTTCAGCATGGACCGTCCCGCCGAGTTCAACCGCGTACTCTCCCTCACCAAGAACGCGGTGGGCCTGCTCCGCAT
>NZ_JAKNTW010000076.1 GCF_022213955.1 Dolomitihabitans soli
CCGACGCCGACGCCGACGCCGACCGGTACGTGCGATCTTCCGTCGTCGTACCGCTGGACATCGACAGGCCCGCTGGCGAACCCGAAGTCGGGATGGGTCTCCCTCAAAGACTTCACCACCGCCCCCTACAACGGCAAGCACCTCGTCTACGCCACAACACACGACACCGGCACATCGTGGGGCTCGATGAACTTCAGCCTCCTCACCAACTGGTCCGACATGGCCTCCGCCAGCCAGAACACCATGTCCTCCTCCACCGTCGCACCCACACTCTTCTACTTCGCCCCGAGAAACATCTGGGTCCTCGCCTACCAATGGGGCGGAACCGCCTTCTCCTACCGCACCTCCACCGACCCCACCAACCCCAACGGCTGGTCAGCACAACAAGTGCTCTTCTCCGGAAGCATCACCGGCTCCGGAACAGGACCCATCGACCAAGCACTCATCGGCGACAACACCAACATGTACCTGTTCTTCGCCGGCGACAACGGCAAGATCTACCGGGCCAACATGCCCATCGGAAACTTCCCCGGCAGCTTCGGCACCACCTCAACCGTCATCATGAGCGACACGACGAACAACCTCTTCGAAGCCGTTCAGGTCTACAAACTCCAAGGCCAAAACCGCTACCTCATGCTCGTCGAAGCGATCGGCTCGCAAGGCCGCTACTTCCGCTCCTTCACCGCCACCAGCCTGAACGGCACATGGACACCACAGGCCGCGACCGAGGGCAACCCCTTCGCCGGCAAAACCAACAGCGGCGCCACCTGGACCAACGACATCAGCCACGGCGAACTGATCCGCACCAACGCCGACCAGACCATGACCATCAACCCCTGCAACCTGCAACTCCTCTACCAAGGACGCAACCCCAACTCCGGCGGCGACTACGGCCTCCTCCCCTACCGGCCAGGCCTGCTGACACTCCAACGCTGACGGCGTGACACAGATCCGGCTCGAAGGTTCCCGACGTTCA
>NZ_JAKNTW010000077.1 GCF_022213955.1 Dolomitihabitans soli
GAAGGACAACACCGGGAAGTTTCATGGCGACATTCCCGACACCACCATCGGCACGACGGCTGCTGAGAGGAGACGGCTGGCCAAGGAACTCCGCGACAGTATCAAGACAAGGGAGGAGGAGGACGCGTGGCTCGGAGGGTCCGACGCAGGCCATGCGGAAAGGATGCGCCGGGAACGTGAGGCCCTGAGAATGCTGGAGGACGACTGAGATGGACGGTGCGGAGCGATACACCGGGGCACGGCCTGCGGACCTGATAGAACGCATCTGTGCGCACCCAGGCGACGACACCGTCGTCGGGCCCGCCGCCAACGACCTGCTGAACGAGCTGTTCGCGGGATATCCCGTGGTGAACCTCGGCAGGCTGATCCACAGCGACGACGAGACCTGCGCGACGACGGGCGCCTGGCTGCTCTCGGAACTGGGCGATCGCGCCGCCCCGATGATGGGGGAGATTCCGGCCCTTCTCGACCATCGGCTGCAGAGAGTGCGGTTCTACGCTGTCGAGGTGGTGCAGACGAACGCCACGATCCACGACGGAGCCCTGATCGCGCGCACCCTGCGCCTGAGCGAGGACCCTGAGGCGGCCGTGCGCTGGAAGGTTCTCCGGTTCCTGGCCGGCGCGACGGCCACCCTGCTGGCGGCGGGCGCGCCGCACCTGCACACCGGCAAGGTCAGAGCTCTGACAGAGTGGCTGATCCGGCAGGAGACCGAGCGGGCGGACCCCGGCGAGGTCATCGCACGCCTCGAAGGCGACGACCTGACCACCCGCCTGTTCGCCGCCGCAGCCGCGGCGAACCTCGCCGGGGGCGACACGAACCCGCTGGAGCATGCCGCCGCCGCGGAGAACGCCGA
>NZ_JAKNTW010000078.1 GCF_022213955.1 Dolomitihabitans soli
GGATGCGCTCGGGCTGTGGCTTCCTCAACGATCTGCGCCCCGGCCGCGAGGTGACCGCCGAGGTCACCCAGCCGGGCCCTGGTCATCGCCGGCCGCGACGACGGCGCGGTCCCGTTCGCTCACGCCGAATCCCTCATCGCCCACCTGCCGCACGCCGAGCTCGTGGAAAGCCGGGCGAGCAGCCGTTTCATCTGGCCGGCCGATGACTGCCCCGCCATCGCGGGCAGGATCGCCGGTTTCCCGACCTCTGAGGTCGGCGGCGGGGCGGGAGGGGAAACGTAGCCTCCCCCTGGGCGACCGTTTGGAGTTCGGCCGCAGCGTCACGCCTAGACTTCGACGTGAACCCGCTGGTTGGAAGCCGTGGTGGAGGGCGGTGAGCGGATTGGGCGCGGACTCCTTCTCCATTCTCGTGGAGTGTGATCTCGACGAGGATGACGGGTGCGCGTGGATCTTTCCCGCGGGGCGGTTGGACGTGGACGCCGCTGCGGAGTTTGCCGCCGTCTTCGGGGAATGCTTCGCGGCTCGCTATCGGCACCTCATCGTCGATGCCAGCCTGCTGGAGTTCTGCGACGGGGCGGGGGCGCGGGTCTTGGTTGATGCGTCGCGTCAAGCTGAGGAGTGTTCTGTCGAGTTCCGGCTCACAGGCGCGTACGGCTCTGTGGCCCGGGTCATCGCCATCGCCGGTTTGACCATGGCTGAGGAGTCGTCGCATCGGCAACCGGTCGAGCACCCGTCTCCGCTCAGCGGCGAG
>NZ_JAKNTW010000079.1 GCF_022213955.1 Dolomitihabitans soli
TCCTACGTGCCGGACGTGCCGATCCTGCCGACGTTCGACCTTCGGATCCCGGCGGGGCAGACGGTGGCCGTGGTCGGCGCCACCGGTGCCGGGAAGACCACGCTGGCCAAGCTGATCTCCCGTTTCTACGACCCGACGGCGGGGCGGGTCCTGCTCGACGGCATTGATCTGCGCGACCTCGACGAGGCCACGCTGCGCCGCGCGGTCGTCATGGTGACCCAGGAGAACTTCCTGTTCACCGGTTCGGTGGCGGAGAACATCAGGTTCGGCCGGCCGAGCGCGTCCCGGGCGGAGATCGTGCACGCCGCGCAGGCGATCGGCGCGCACGAGTTCATCACCGCGCTGCCGGACGGCTACGACACCGAGGTCGGCAAGCGCGGCGGCCGGATGTCGGCCGGCCAGCGGCAGCTCGTGGCGTTCGCGCGGGCGTTCCTGGCCGATCCCGCCGTGCTGATCCTGGACGAGGCGACCTCCAGCCTCGACGTACCCAGCGAGCGCCTGGTCCAGCGGGCGCTGCGGACGATCCTCGCGGACCGGACCGCGCTGATCATCGCGCACCGGCTCTCCACGGTCGAGATCGCCGAGCGGGTCCTCGTCATGGAGGGCGGCAGGCTCGTCGAGGACGGCCCGCCCGACGAGCTCATCGCCGGCTCAGGTCGCTTCGCGGGCCTGCACCAGGCGTGGCTCGACAGCCTGGCCTGATCC
>NZ_JAKNTW010000080.1 GCF_022213955.1 Dolomitihabitans soli
AGAAACGGGAGATCAGCTTGGCCAGCGTGGTCTTCCCGGCACCGGTGGCGCCGACCACGGCCACCGTCTGCCCCGCCGGGATCCGAAGGTCGAACGTCGGCAGGATCGGCACGTCCGGCACGTAGGAGAACTCCACGCCGTCGAACCGCACCGCGCCACGAGGCTGTTCGAGCGGCACCGGGTGCTTGGGCTCGGCCACCTCCGGCTCCTCCTCAAGCACACCGGACAGCTTCTCCAGCGCCGCTCCCGCCGACTGGAGCGTGTTGTAGAACTGGCTGATCTCCTGCATCGGCTCGTAGAACTGACGCAGGTAGAGCAGGAACGCGGCGAGCACACCGACCGTGACCTCCTTGTCGAAGGCCAGCCAGCCGCCGTAGAGGAGCACGGCGGCCACCGTGACGTTACCGATCAGCTTGATGCCCGGCATGAACACCGCGACGAGCCGCATGCTGCGCATGTTGGCCTCACGGTAGTTCTCGTTCAGCTCCTCGAAGATCTCCTGATTGCGCGGCTCCCTGCGGAACGCCTGCACCGCGCGGATCCCGGTCATCGACTCCACGAAATGGACGATCACCAGTGCGACGGTCTCCCTGGTACGGCGGTAGACGATGCTCGACTGCCGTCTGAACCACCGGGTGAACAGGAA
>NZ_JAKNTW010000081.1 GCF_022213955.1 Dolomitihabitans soli
GCAGGTGTAGGTGGTGGGGGTCTGGGTGTTGCCGCTGGGGCGGGTGGCCTGGTAGCCGAAGGCGGTGGTGGCGCCGGGGGCGAGGGTGGAGTTGTAGGGGAGGCCGCGGGCGGTCACGGTCTGGCCGCTGGTGGTGAGGGTGGCGTTCCAGGAGCCGGAGATGGTGTGGCCGGTGGGCAGGGTGAAGGTGACGGTCCAGCCGGTGGTGGGGGTGGTGCCGGTGTTGGTGATGGTGACGGGCTGGGTGACGTAGCCGTTGTTCCATTGGTTCTGGACGGTGCCGGTGGCGGTGCAGCCGCCGCCTGGGCCGCCTCCGGTGGTGGTGGTGAAGGTGACGGGGGTGGAGTTGGGGGACAGGTTGCCGGCGCCGTCGCGGGCGCGGATGTAGACCTGGTATTGGGTGTTCGGGGTGAGTCCGGTGAGGGTGGTGGTGTTGGTGGTGGATTGGCCGAGTTGGGGGTCGGTGGTGCCTTGTTCGCGGTAGAGGTTGTAGCCGGCGAGGCCGCTGCCGCCGGTGTCGGTGGAGGCGGTCCAGGTGAGGGTGGCTCCGGTTGAGGTGAGGTTGGCGGCGGTGGGGGTGCCGGGGGTCGTCGGCGGCGTCGTGTCGGTGCTGCCACCGC
>NZ_JAKNTW010000007.1 GCF_022213955.1 Dolomitihabitans soli
GTTGGGCTGGGCGGAAAGGAGGGTCTGGGTCCAGCCTTCGGTGTCGATGGCGCCCTGGCCGCTGAGGTCGTCGCCTCGGCCGTCGTAGGGGTTGGCGTCGAAGTAGCCGTGGAGGGATCCCTCGGGGCGGTGGCCGTAGTAGACGCCGGCGCCGGGAGACAGTAGGTGGTCGAAGACTTGCCAGGTGGTATCGCGCAGTTGGTAGCGGTCCCAGGAGCCTGCGCCGTTGATGCGGTAGCTGATGAGGGCGCCGCCGGCGGTGGTGCCGAGGATCCACTTTTGGCTGGTGGCGGTGAGGGTTTTCAGGGTGAAGCCGTCGCCGATGAGGGTGTTGTTGGTGATGCCGCCTGCGGTGAGGGTGTCGGTGGCGTTGAGGGTGTAGCGGCGCAGGGCGCCGTCGGCGATGCCGTACAGGTAGGTGCTGTCAAAGGCCAGCAGGTCGTGCGTCCAACCGGTGCCGAGCAGGACCGGCGGATTGTGAACCAGAGTTTCCCCTCCGTTGGAGATCACGTTGATGCGGTAGAGCTTGCCGGTGGTGTCGGTGATGAGGACGGTGTTGAAGTCGAGGGTGGCCAGAGCCTTGGGCGTGAAGGGCAGCGGGGCACCATGGATCGCACCATGAGTGCGCTTGCCGGTCGCGGCATCCATGGCGGTATAGCTAAGGCTCCCATCCGACAGCACCCCGTAAATCGACACCCGGCCGCTTGGTTTCTGGTTCTGGCCCCACTGCCCGAAGTCGGTGGCGTGGGCCTCGTTGCGGTCACAGTCCGCGCCGTCGACCGTGATGCCGTTCTTCACCTGGCGCAGGTGTGCCCGGGAATCCCACTTCTCGTCTGACCAGGCGTAGGTCTGCCAGGCCCAGTCGATCTTGCCTGCGTCCAGCAGCCGTTTGATCACGTAGTAGCCGCCGTAGGCACCGGTGCGCGTGGGTCCGATGACCGAGGCCACCCCGTCGAAGTAGTCGTTGATAGCGCCTTGCTCGCTCGCGGAGGCGTCCCAGTCAACGCTGAAGTAGATCGGCCGCGTGGGGGGCATCCCGCAGGCGATCGCCAAGCGATCGGCCTCTTCGGCGTTGCGGGCGCCCTCGGAGTAACCGCGCTTGGCCTCGTTCGGCTGGTACTCCCAGTTGCTCACGATCTCGAGCCCGGCGGCGCGCAGGCCGTCCGCTTCCGCCCTGGTGAGGACCTTGCCGGTGTCGTTCCAGCTGAGGTAGCGGCAGACGAAGGAGTATCCGGCGGAGACGATCGCGCTGGGCCGGGGGCGGCCCCACGAGTAGTCGATGCCGAGCCGTACGGCGGCTGCGGCGGGCGAGCCGATCGTCAGGCCCGCGGCGGCCCCCAGGGCGGCCGTGCCTGTCGCTCGCAGGAGCGTGCGGCGGGAAAGGTGTCTCATCTCAGACGCTCGCGGAGTTGGGCTGGGCGGAAAGGAGGGTCTGGGTCCAGCCTTCGGTGTCGATGGCGCCCTGGCCGCTGAGGTCGTCGCCTCGGCCGTCGTAGGGGTTGGCGTCGAAGTAGCCGTGGAGGGATCCCTCGGGGCGGTGGCCGTAGTAGACGCCGGCGCCGGGAGACAGTAGGTGGTCGAAGACTTGCCAGGTGGTATCGCGCAGTTGGTAGCGGTCCCAGGAGCCTGCGCCGTTGATGCGGTAGCTGATGAGGGCGCCGCCGGCGGTGGTGCCGAGGATCCACTTTTGGCTGGTGGCGGTGAGGGTTTTCAGGGTGAAGCCGTCGCCGATGAGGGTGTTGTTGGTGATGCCGCCTGCGGTGAGGGTGTCGGTGGCGTTGAGGGTGTAGCGGCGCAGGGCGCCGTCGGCGATGCCGTACAGGTAGGTGCTGTCAAAGGCCAGCAGGTCGTGCGTCCAACCGGTGCCGAGCAGGACCGGCGGATTGTGAACCAGAGTTTCCCCTCCGTTGGAGATCACGTTGATGCGGTAGAGCTTGCCGGTGGTGTCGGTGATGAGGACGGTGTTGAAGTCGAGGGTGGCCAGAGCCTTGGGCGTGAAGGGCAGCGGGGCACCATGGATCGCACCATGAGTGCGCTTGCCGGTCGCGGCATCCATGGCGGTATAGCTAAGGCTCCCATCCGACAGCACCCCGTAAATCGACACCCGGCCGCTCGGCCGATCCGTCGCGCCGACGGGCTCGCTGTAGCCGACGATGTCGGAACTGGAGCGGGAGCGGGAGTGGGTTCTGGTGTGGCCGCCGTCGGTGTTGCCCTCGATCGTATAGACCGTGTTGGAGTTCGCGGAGGTCACGAGGCCGACATGGTCGATGCCGCCGCCGTCCCAGTCGAACACGATCGCGTCGCCGGGCTGGGGCGTGTAGCCGCTGCCGCGGCTGTGCCAAGTGCCGTGCGCCTCGCCGTACTCCCTGAAGGATCGCGCCCAGCCGGTGAGGGTACCGTACGGACCGCCCTCGGCCACGTCGGCGTAGGTGACGCCGGCCTTCTTCCAGACGTACTTGGCGAAGTCGGCGCACCATTCGCTCTTCGCCCACTTCACGCCGTCGGTGCTCGGGCACCCTGAGGTGTCCTTCCAGCCGCCCCGGAAGTACCCGGTGTAGAAGTTGCACTCCGACGAGGTCTGGTAGTTGCGGCTTGAATTGTTGAGTTCGTCCTGCGCCACGGAGACGATGGACGAACGCGCCACCGCCAATGCAGGCGCCGACGAGATGGCGACCACGCCTAGCGCGAGGACGAGCACCGCTAGCAGGCCCTTGAGAATCTTCATGATCGGAGCATCGAAAGGCGCGCTGCAGGTTCGCTCTAAGCCCTTTCCAGCCCTGTGGTCTGAGGACGTCGAAGCGGTGGCAGGCACGCGGCGGCAGTGTGCGTGAGCTCGGCGAACTCTCGGGCCTCGTGCTCGAAGAAGATTTCCAGCGCGGTGGCGAGCATCGCCTCGGCGGCGCTGTCGCCGCGCGCTGCAAGGACGGCTGCCAGGTCGCGTCTGGCCCGAGCTGCCGGGAGCGCGGTGCCGAGCTCCTGTGAGATGGAGATGGACTCGATCAGATGGGCTTCTGCCAGGTCCAGCTCGCCCTCGGCCAGGTGGAGCTCGCCGATGGTGCGCAGCATCAGAGCCTCGCCGTACCGGTCGAGATGGTTTCTGCACGCTTCGAGAGCATCGACCATCGAAGGCAGGCACGCGGCGCCGCGGCCCTGCCGGATCTCCACCTTGACCCACGACTGGACCGCGAACGCGATCATCAGCTGTTCGCCGGAGGCCCGCAGCATGGCGAGGGCCTCGGTGCTGTCCCGTCCGGCCTGAACGTAGTCGCTGAGAGCACGGTGGACCAGGCTTCTGGTCCGCACAGTCAGTGCCTCGCCGCGCCCGCTGTCCGCGCGCCGGTAGGCGGTGAGGGCCTGGTCGAGCAGCGGCCACGCGGCGTCGTACTCGCCGAGCTCGAGGTGGATGGCGGCGGACAGACGGCAGGTCGCGCCGATGCCGATGCCGTCACCCAGCAGGCGGAACAGCTCCGCCGACCTGGACAGCAGCCCCAAGCCCTCGCGCAGGCGGCACTGCTCCCGGCAGGCGCTACCCAGACCGGCCAGGGCGACGGCCTCGCCCCTGCGGTCTCCGGCTTCGATGAAGATGGTGAGCGCCCGCGACAGGTGCTCACGCACCTGGTCGAAGTGATCGAGGCTGTAGTGGATCTGGCCCAGCCCGGCCAGCAGGGCCGCCTCGCCGAGCCGGTTGCCCGCGCGACGGGTCGCAGCCAGCGCCGCAGCGTGGCTGCTGTGCCATTCGGCCAGCCGGTTGGCGGAGAAGACGCGGGAGAAGGAGAGCGCCGTGGCCAGATCGCAGGCGGCCACGTCGCGGTCGAGAGAGGCGGCACGCTCGACCGCCACGATCAAGGCCGGCGTCTCAGCTTCCAGCCATGCCTCGGGGTCGGCCACGACTCGCCTGGCGACGTGGTCGTCCACGGGATGCGCGGAAGCGTAGTGACGGCGCAGCTCGACCTCGCCGGACGGCACCCGGGAGCCGACCTCGACGATCAACTGGAGCCAGCTGCCCAGCGTACGGGAGATGGCCGCATCTCGCTCGGCTGCGGTGTCGCAGGCTTCGGAGCATTCGGCGGCGAAGACCCGCAGCAGATCGTGCAGCCGGAAGCGGGGCTGACCGACCGCGTCGATCGTGACGTGATCGACGAGCTGGGCGTCGACGAGCCGTTCGACGACGTCATCGGCGTCATCGGCGGGAATATCCAGCAGCGGGGCGACGATCCACGAGGGGAAGTCGGGGGTGCCGAGCAGACCGAGCCGGCGGAACGCCGTCTGGGCCCGCTGGTCCAGTAATCGGTAGCTGAGCCCGACGCTGGCCCGGACGGCCACGTCCCCGGCGACGAGTTCGTCCAGCCTGCGGTGCTCTACGCCCAGGCGTCCGGCCATGGTGGCCAGCGTCCAGTGCCGCCGGGTAGCCAGCCGGGCTCCGGCAGTCCGTACGGCCAGCGGCAGCAGACCGCAAAGCCGGACGATCTCAGCGGCGGCGCCCGGCTCCGCGGCCAGGCGATCCTCACCAAGGATGGAGCCGAGGAGCGCAAGCGCGCCTTCTGTGTCCAGAATATCCAGGTCGGTCAGGTGGGCGCAGGCCAGCCCGGCCAGGCGTCCCCGCGAGGTGATCAGGACCGCGCATCCGGTCCCGCCGGGCAGCAGCGGGCGGATCTGCTGCTCGCTGCGAGCGTCGTCGAGGACCAGCAGGACCCGGCGCCGCGCCAGCAGGCTGCGGTAGAGATCGGCCCGATCCTGCGCGGACTCGGGCTGAGAGGCGTAGGGGATACCGAGCGCGCGCAGGAATCTGCTGAGGACCTCCTCTGCCGTCGCCGGGCTGTCGGTGGTGCCCCGTAGGTCCGCGAAAAGCTGGCCGTCCGGATACCGATGGCCTGCCTGGCGCGCCAGATGCACCGCGACGGCGGTCTTGCCCACTCCGCCCTTCCCGGAGATGACAAGGACCGGCGGCGCGGTGTGGTTCATGTCAAGCAGGGGCGTGAGGTCGGCGATGAGAGCTGCCCTGCCTGCCAAGTCCGGCACGTCCGCCGGCAGCTGCGCGGGGATGACCAGCCCGTGCTCCTCCGAGGCCGGCTGGGCCAGCGGGACGAAGCCCAGCAAAGCGACATCCTCGCGGAGGATTGCCTGATGCAACGCGCGCAGATCGGGACCGGGGTCGATTCCGAGCTCCTCGGCCAGGGCCTTGCGGCCGTCCTCGTAGACCGCCAGCGCTTCGGAGGATCGGCCCAGCCGGTAGAGCGCCGTCATCAGGTGGCCGCGCATCCGCTCGCGGGCCGGGTGCGCGGCCACCAGCGAGGTGAGCTCCGCCACTACCTCGCTCTGCCGGCCCAGCTGCAGCTCGACGGCGATCCGCTCGTCAACGACGGTCAGCCGCACTTCGGTCAACCGGGCCGCATCGGCGCTGAGTGCCTCCCCGACCCCGTCCAGAGCGGGACCGCGCCACAGCCCTTCTGCGGCGCGCAACGACCGCGCCGCATCCTCGTGCCGCGCCTCCGCAACAGCGCGCCGGCCGTCGTCGGCCAGCCGCTCGAACGCCTGGACATCGAGTACCCCGTGGTGGAGTCTCACGAGGTATCCGGGAGACCGAGTCTCGATCAGATCGCCGCCCAACTTCCGACGCAGGGCAGACACGTAGGTCTGGACCAGTCCGCGAGCGCTGTCAGGAGCATGAGCGCCCCAGACCAGACGCACCAGCCGATCGATCGAGACCACCTGTCCTGCCCGCAGCAGCAACGCGGCCAGTAGCGCGCGTGGTTTGGGACCGCCCAGCGCTACCCGATGATCACCGTTCCATACCTCGACCGGTCCGAGCAGGCGAAATTCCACTGCTACCTCGCAGGAGGGCACTTGCAGAGAACTTATAGCGAGCCGCCTCATGATCATACAAATGAAGACTCAGCGGAAGGGTCCCCCACGCGAATGACAGATGAACCGATCGTGCTGATGTCTGATCGCCGGGTATCGGCCATCCCCGCGATGGAGTGCGGCGAACCGCTCTTTGATCTGCGCAGGGTGCCGTCTGTGCTCGTGGACGATCGCCAGGCCGACCCGGCCGGAGCCTACACGCACCTGCGCGTAGGTCTGGTGGACCGATTGCTGATCGCGCAGGGCAGGCTTCCCGCCGGGATGCGGTTGCTAATCGTGGAGGGCTACCGGCCGCTCGCGCTGCAGGAGCACTACTTCTCCCGGTACGCCGCTCAACTGCGCCTGGCCAATCCCACGTGGACCGAGGAATTCGTGCACATCCAGGCCAGCCGCTCCCTGGCGCCGCCGGAGGTGGCCCCGCACGTGTGCGGAGCCGCCGTCGATCTCACGCTGGCCGCCGCCGACGGCACCGAGGTGAACATGGGTACGCCGGTCAACGCCGGGCCGGAGGAGAGCGGCGGCGCATGCTACACGCACCATCCAGAGATCTCCCCGGAAGCCTGGGCCAACCGGCGTCTGCTCGGCGACGCCATGAGCGCGGCAGGGTTTGTGAACTACCCGACCGAGTGGTGGCACTGGTCCTATGGCGACCGGTACTGGGCCCTCATGACGGGTGCGCCTGCAGCTCGTTACGGACCCTCTCGGATGAGGTTCCCCCCGAGGTGAGGACACCCCCGACAATGGATCTTGTTCCATAGAGGGGAGTTCAACTGAATCGCTGTCGTCCAAGGGCCAGGAGCTCCAGGCAGCTCATGTCGCGACTCCGCAGGAGGCCAAGGGCTGGTCGTACCTGGTCGAACAGCGCCCGGAACCGGGCGATCTTGTTGCCGCGCAGGGCAGGTGGGGTGGAGAGCCGGTCGGGAGCGAACCGGTGTGGGCCGCGCAGGCTGATCGCAAGGCGTGCATGGCTTCGATCGCGGGATCCAACCACCGGTCGTCTTCGCCGAAGTCGTGGTGGTGCAGCCCGTAGATCTCGAGGTGGCTGGTGCCGAGATTGTCGAGGGTCTGGCCGAGCTGGCGGCGCATGTGGGCAGGGTCGAAGCCGTGGGCGGCGGTGCCTGCGAAGTATCCGACCTTGGAGGACAAGACGACTTGTTCACGCGGGACTTGGGCAATGAGGTGTCCCAGCCGCCGTTCGGACAGGCCGTGGCCATAGACGTCGGCAGTGTCATACAGCCGAGCGCCCAGTTCCCAAGCTGTCTCCAGCCCGGCGATGGCGGCCCTCTCATCAGCGCCGGTGGACCAGCCCATCGGCATGCCGAGGTTGTGATCGGGCCCGCCGATCGCCCAGCAGCCGACGCCGAGGGCCGGGACGGTGATGCCGGTCCGTCCAAGCGTCCGGTTCGCAAGCAGGTTCGAGGTCATCGGCGGGAGCCTCTCGTCGTGGATGCGGGATCCCATCATGAGCGCCGGCCGCCGCGCCGTAGGAACGTTTGGCCACGGTCGGCCGGTGGTTCAGGCGAGTCGGCTGTCGCGGATGATGGCCTGCCACTCTTCGATGATGAAGTCGAATAGGTCACCTGGTCGTTCACACACAAAGACGGGGACGCTGGCGGCTCGGGTTCGGGCGTGACTGTAGAACCCGAGCACAGCGGTGTCGTCGAGCCGGTAGAAGGAGAACATGCGATCACCGGGCCGGTAGTAGATCTCGATCGTCGCGCCCGCCTGGCTGCGCAGCGCGGCGTAGTCGGCCCGGGTGTCGGTGATGCGCCGCTGGAGCTCGGCGACGGTGCGGTCGAAGCGGTCGGCCAGCTCGGCGACGGTGCGGTCGAAGCGGTCGGCCAGCACGGAGACGGTGCGCTCGTCTTCGGGGTCAGCCAGTACAACGCGGATGCGGGCGCCGGGTCGGGCTGCGGGGGCCCAGTGCGGTGGTGATCCGGTCGAAGCCGCGGTAGAAGCGTCGGAACGAGGCCAGTTCCTGTACCCAGCCTCGCCCGATGCTCCAGGTTGACCCGCGACAGCACTCCCGCCCGGGCGAGATCACCGAGAACCTCCGCGCCAGGATCACCGAAGCCGAACAACGCGGCTGGCTCGGTGAAGCCCAAGGCTTGCGCGTCAGTCTGGACGCCGCGCAGGCAAAACTGGCCTCTCTCGACAAGCGCAGCCGGACCGACCTCGGCATCCCGGCCGTCCGTCCGCGATCACATTGATCACGCACTGGGATCCAGTAAGACCGAGGTGAGCCAGGTCAACCGTCGCATCTGCTGGCCGTCGGCCCCCATTGGTTGTTTCGCCACTAAGGATCTTCAGGGAGCTGTGTCAGCAGCAGAAGCGCAGATAGCTCTGCAGGTCGGCGAGGGCCTTGGCGGTCCGTTCCTTGTCGCCGCGATACAGCACGATCTTGCCGTTGCGGCGGGAGGTGACGATCCCGCCGCGGCGGAGCAGGGCCAGTTGCTGGGAGGCGGTGGATTGGCCGATGCCGGCCTGTTCGGCGATCTGTCCGACCGACAGTTCGGCGCCGCGCGCGAACAGCAGCATGATGCGCTGTCTGTCCGGGTTGGCCAGCGCTTTGAGGAAATCGTGGGTGGCCTCGGCGAGCTGGGGCGGCGGCGCACAAGTGTCGCTGGTGCCGTGGTCCTGCTCTGTGCCGGACGGCGGGCAGGTGGGAGCGGTCTGCGGACCGGTTCCTGGGCGATCGGTTGCTGTATCGGTCATGTTCACGTCCCTCCTGCAGGGCACTCTATCCACACATCATCATATTGACATATTATGAAATGAGGATACGTTCCTGGTCATGTCTTCTCTCACCGGACCCGTGGTCATCATCGGAGCTGGGCAATCAGGCATGGCCGCGGCTCACCACGCCCTCCAGGCGGGGCTACGGCCCATCGTGCTGGAGGCCTCCGCCCAGGCGGCCGGGTCCTGGCCGCACTACTACGACAGCCTGCGCCTGTTCTCGCCCGCCCGCTACAGCTCACTGCCAGGCATGGCCTTCGGCGGCGACGGCGAGCGTTACCCCCGCCGTGACGAGGTGGTCGCCTACCTGGAGCGCTACGCCCGCGACCTGTCACGCCTCGGCGCCGAGATCCGCACCGGGGCGCGCGTCAGCGAAGTCGCCGCAGCCGAAGGCGGCAGCTTCGCCGTCCAGGTGGCCGACGGCGAGGTCCTGGAGGCGCGGAGCGTGATCGCCGCGACCGGCTCCTTCGCCCGCCCTCACCGTCCCGCGCTGACCGGTCAGGAGAGGTTCACCGGCCAGATCCTGCACGCCGCCGAATACCGCACCCCCGAACCGCTCGCGGATCGGCGCGTGGTCGTGGTCGGCGCGGGCAACTCCGCCGTGCAGATCGCCTACGAACTGGCCGGGCACGCCCGGGTCACGCTGGCCAGCCGGGACGCGGTCCGCTTTGTCCCGCAGCGGCCGCTGGGCCGCGACGTGCACTTCTGGTTCCGCGTGACCGGCTTCGACCGACTGCCGCTGCGCCGCGCCGGTAACCCGCCCACCCAGCCGGTACTCGATCCGGGCCGCTACCGCGAGGCCTTGCGCGAGGGCAGGCTGGAGCGCCGCCCGATGTTCACCGGCCTGGCCGGAGATCAGGTGGAGTGGGCGGACGGCCGCCGCGAGCGGGTCGACGCCGTACTGCTGGCCACCGGCTACCGGCCCGACCTGGACTACCTCGCCCCGCTCGGCGCGCTGGACGCCGGCGGCCTCCCCCGCCACGCCGGCGGCCTGTCGAGCACCCACCCCGGACTGGGATATCTCGGGCTGGAATGGCAGCGCACCCCCTCCTCCAACAGCCTGCGCGGCGTCGGAGCCGACGCCCGTCATCTGGTCCGCCGGCTCGCCGCCCACCTGCGCGCGAGCCGGGCGTCCACGCGCGCCTGAGCGCACGGCCCCTCTGCTTAGCCGACAGCCTGATTTGACAGGTCTCTAATCAGAAGGGAATCCTACACAGGACTTACTTAGACAAGCTTCAAATCAAGCGTGCGGGCAGAGCCTGGCGACCGGCCTGGCGTAGGCCCGCGCCACCCGCCGGGAGGGACCCGGCGGTCCAGCCGTAGTGAGGAGGACGTCATGAGTGGATGTTGTGGCCCCGACGCCGTCGAAGCCGACCTGAGCGTCCCGGCCGGACGACCTGCCGATCGTGGTGATCGGCGCCGGGCCGGTCGGTCTGGCCGCCGCCGCGCACCTGGCCGAGCGCGGCCTGGACTTCCTGGTACTTGAGGCCGGGCGGCAGGTCGGGGCCTCCGTGGCACGGTGGGGGCACGTGCGGGTGTTCAGCCCGTGGAAGTACAACATCGACGCCGCCGCCCGCCGCCTGCTCACCGCGGCGGGGTGGACGGAGCCGGACCCGGAGTGGCTGCCGACCGGTGCCGAGCTGATCGGCGACTACCTCGCCCCGCTGGCGAAGACGTTCGGCGAGCGGGTACGGCTGGGCACGCGGGTGACCGCGATCAGCCGCCTCGGCTACGACCGGGTCCGCACCACCGGCCGCGAGCAGGCCCCGTTCCTGATCCATCTGGCAGATGGCCAGGAGATCACAGCGCGGGCGGTCGTCGACGCCTCCGGCACCTACACCACACCGAACGTGCTCGGCGCCAGCGGCCTGCCCGCCCAGGGAGAGCAGACGATCTCCATGGATCGCAACAGATTCGGATCACCGGTCTCGATCTGCTGCGCCGGCCACCGCTCAGGCGTCACACTGTTGTCTGCGGTCATCGCCGTTCTCCTTCTTGGAATCGTTGCTACGAAGGATCACGCGATGGCCGTTCTCATTTCACGGCGCCACATCTGTTGACCAGGTCAAACCCGTACACCACTCCCGTGGACGCAACCCCCCACATCCACCAGCGAGGGGACGAGGGCTGCACCAACGCCCGCCAGATCCACCGCGAGATCACCTCGCCAGGTTCCAGGGCAGCTACCATCGCGTCCGCGACTACCTGCAGCAGCACCGCCCCGGCCCCGACCGAGCCGCCCCGGCCGACCGTCCGTCAGGTCACCGCCTGGCTGACCCGCCACCCCGACCGACTCACCCAGGACGACAAGCTCCGCGGACTGCGGCGAATCCTGGCCTGGTCGTGCTGTTGTCACTGAGCGGCCTCCCAGGCCGTCCACAACCCGGCGTACACACCACCGGCATCAACCAGCTCTCCGTGGGTGCCGGTCTCGATAATCCGGCCGTGCGCCATCACCATGATCCGGTCGCAGGTCGCTGCTTGGGAGAGACGGTGCGCGACTACGACTGCGGTGCGCCCGGCGAGGACAGCATCGGCAGCGCGGTCGAGCTGTCCGGCGTAGGTGGAGCCGGCATCGGCGGTCGCTTCGTCGAGGATCACCAGATCAGCGTCGGTGAGCAGCAGGCGGGCGAGGGCGAGCTGCTGCGCCTGTGCGTCGGTGAGCGGGTGTCCGCCGACACCTAGCAGGGTGTCCAACCGGTCGGGGAGAACATCGAGGATCGATGCAGCGCCGGTGGCTTCCAGCGCTGCATGGAGGTCGCGGTCGGTGGCCCCGGGGGCGGCGAGGGTGAGGTTGTCGCGCAGGGTGCCCGCGAAGACGTGGACCTCCTGGGTGATCATCGCGGTACGGCTGGGGCGAGTCACCTTACCGGCCTCAGGCAGGTGGGTGCCGGTGACCACGCCGGCGAGCGTGGTCTTGCCCGCCCCGGACACGCCGACGACGGCCACGCGCTGACCGGACGGGATGTCGAGGGTGATGTCGTCGAGCACCCGTGGCCCCTCGCCGTAACGGAACGAGACCTCGTCGAGCTGTACGGCGGTGCTCGCGGCCTGTGACGGGACATCCGACGAGCTGAACGGAATCGTGACGACCCCGATCATGCGGCTCAGCGATGCGAGGGCGGACTGGAGGGTGTCGATGACCAGCAGCAGCTGGTTGACGGGTCCGAGCAGGCGTAGCACGAGCAGCATGGCGGTGGTGGCGCCGCCGACGGTCGATGCGTTGTGGTCGATGAGGACGAAGCCGACGACGAGTACGGCGGCCAGGCTCAGGCACTCCCCGAGGTTGAGCCGGGCATTGAGCATGCTCAGCACGGTGCGTGCGCGTAGCGACTGCCCCGCGACGCGCCAGGAGTCCGTCATCACAGCCCGGTGTCGTTGCTCGGTGAGCCCGAAGCCGAGCACGGTGGCGTAGCCGCGCTGGGACTCGAGGATCTGCTGGGCACGCGCGCTCATCGCCGTGCGCTCGGCGCGGTAGACCCCTGGTCCGGTGCGCAGGTACCAGCGCACGGCCAGCACGTAGACCGGCAGCACGACGGCGAAGGCGGCCGCGTAGGGCCATTCCAGTGCCGCGAGCCCGCCCAGCGACACGACGATGGTGAAGGCGGTGACGGTGAGCACCGGGATCACGGCGGGGGCGGCGTCGGCGACCGCGGTGACGTCGTCGCTGGACCGCGAGATCAGGTCTCCGGTGCCGGCGCGCTCGACGAGGTGCTGTGGGAGCGTCATCGCGTGGCCCACGAGCTGCTCGCGCAGCGCGGCGAGGATGGAGTGGTAGACGCGGGTGGCGAGCACGATCGTCAGCGCGGTGCCCGCGGCACCGAGGACTGCCGAGAGCGCCATGACGACCGTGACCGTCAGCACTGTGGCGAGGTCCGCGGTGCCGGCCTGCACGCGGTCGACGAGGAATCCGATCGCCCCGGGAACGATCAGGTCGACGCCGGTGCTGACGATCCCCAGCGCCCCGGTCGCGGCGAGCCGGAGCCGGTACCCGTGGCTGAGCCGCCACACCTCCCTGACCGTCTCGCGGCCGCTCGCGACCGGCAGCCCGGGCAGCCCGGCATCGGAAGCCGCAGTCTCGGGCACGGCGGAGGTGCCGCTCACCGCGCCGTCCTTGAGGGCGCGGGTACGTCGTCAGGCAGCTCGACGACGCGGTCGCAGGCAGCGAGCAGCGCCGGGGTCGAGGCGATCAGCAGCGTCGAGCGGCCTGCCCGGACACCGCGAAGCCGGCTTGCGATCGTGTGCTCGGTGACCGAGTCGACTGCGGTGGTCGGGTCGTGCAGCACGAGCACCGGCGCGTCACTCGCCAGGGCGCGGGCGAGCGCGACCCGCTGGCGCTGGCCGCCCGAGAGTCGGTTGCCGCCCTCGCCGACCGGGACGTCGAGGTCGGCCGCGAAGTCGTCGCAAGCGGCGGCTCGCACCGCGGCGTCCACCCGCTCGGGCGCGCCCGCGATCACGGCGACGTTGTCGCGGAGTGTGCCGCTGAACAGCGTGGCGCGGTGCGGCGCGACGGTGACCCGGGAGCGGTACTCGACCGGGGACAGCTCCCGCGCCGCGATCCCGTCGAGCCGCGCCTCGACCCCTCCCTCGGCCCGCGGGTCCAGCAGCGCCTCGACGACACGGGCGGCGGTCCGGTCGTCGGCGCGCACGCCCACGAGCTCGCCGGGCTCGACCCGGATTGTCACGCCGGGCCCGGAGATGCTCGGCACGACCACGTCCAGCTCCGGCAGCGCGGTGACCTCCCGCCGGGTCGCGTCATCGGGCTCGGCCGTCGACGTGGCGTTGTCCCGCAGCACGTCGAGGACACGCGCGGACGAGGCGCGGGCACCGGCGAGATTGGGGATGGACGTGCTCGCGATCGCTTGGATCTGCGGCAGCAGTGCCTGGGTGAGGCCGACGGCGGTGATCAGCTCGCCGATGCTGAGCTGTCCGTCCACGGCGAACCAGCCCGCCAGCCCCATCACCGCGGCGACGAACGTGCCGCTGACCACGCCCGAGCCCACAAGGAACCTCCCCAGCAGGCCCGCGTTGCGCCTGGCGCCGACAAGGGTCTCCTGGCTTGCCTGCCGGTACCGGCTGGTCGCCTCGGCCTCGGCACGCACCCCCTTGATCACCCGGTAGCCGGCGACCAGGTCCGTGGCCTGTCCGACCGTGGAGGCCAGCAGCTCCTGGTACTCGCGGGTGTCCCGGGAGAGCCGCTCGCTGAGCACGCCCATCGACCAGACCGCGACAGGCGCCCCGAACAGCACCACGAGTCCGAGCAGCCAGTGCGTCGCCAGCAGCGATGCCGCGATGAATCCGATGGCCGTGATCCTCGAGACCGGGATAATCATCAGGATCACCGCGTTGGACAGGCGCGCGACGTCGTTCGTCATCACCGAGACCACGCTGCCGTCCGGCGCACGGGCGGTGCCGCCGACCGAGTGCAGCACGCCCGTGGAGAGGGTGCCGCGGAGTCGGTGCTGCAGTACCTGCACCGCATAGGCGGTCAGCCGCAGCGAGAGCCTCGCCGTCGACGTCAGCGCGACGTAGAGGGCCACCAGCACGCCGAGCCACAGGACCAGCTGTCCCTCATCCCCGGTCGCCAGGGCCCGGTCGATCGCGAGTCCCATCACCACCGGGACCGCGGACTCGCCCACCTGCCACACGATCGCCAGCAGCATCGCGGGAACGCTGACCCGCCTCACCGAGAAGATCACGCGCAGCAGGAACCGGCCCGGGGTGATCCCCGGCCCGGACCCGAACGGCCGAGCATCGAGCGGCTCGGCGGGAGCAAGCAGGAGCACTGGCAGCCGGCGGGTCAGTGGTCCTCGCCCCAGCCCTGCGGTGTCGGCGCCCGAGAAACGCGAGGAGTTCCTCACGCTTGGCTCCGGTCCCTGCTCCTGAGCGGGAAGCACCAGAGCAAGGCATCGGCAAAGATTCCTCGCCACCATGCGTAGTCGTGTCCGCCGGCGAACTCTCTGTAGAGGGTGTCGTAGCCCTTCCCGGTGAGCACATGGTCCAACCAGCGACTGTGGGTGTTCGAGCTCTCCAGCTCACCAACGTCGTGGAAGATGCGGATCGGTGCCGTTTCTGCGGCCAGGTAGTCGGCGATCAGTGTCGGTACGGGGGTGCGGCGCAGCAGCTCACCTGACCCGGTGCCCCACGTGAGGTCAGGGTGGTACCCGCACGACGGGGACTGGAGGATGGCGTTGCCGAACGTCGTCGGGTGGTGGAGCGCTGTCCAGCCAGCGCACAGACCGCCGAAGCTCTCGCCGGCCAGCGCAACGTCACCGGGGTCCCGCGAGAGCGGATACCGGTGGTGGAGCCACGGCAGCAGTTCCTGGACCAGCATCTGGGAGAACGCCGAGTTGCAGAGCAGCTCTTTGTCGCGCTGCAGTGCGGGCTGACCGACGAGGACCACCACGCAGGGTCGGACCAGTCCCGCCCGGACCAGGGCGTCACGAACGCTCGGCGCGCTGTGGTCCGGCGTCCCGTCCAGGTGGATCACGAAGGGCAGTGCGCTCTCGTCCGAGAACTCTCCCGCGGGCATCGAGACCCAGATGCGGCGTTCGTCTCCCAGGAGCTCGCTCGCCAGCACGGCAGTTTCCACTGCCGGGGCCGGCCGCGCTTCGGCCTGATCGAGCCAGGGCAACGGCGCTGCGTCGGGCAGCACTGCCACCGAGGCCCCGGAGAACCGCTCCACCGAGCACTCCGAGAACCTCGGTGGTGGGTTGAACGGGTCCGGAACCTGTTCGCCCTCACCCGTCGGCCCACGTCGTGCGAACACGTACGAGAAGCGCAGGTCGGAACGTATCCGCAGGGTGAGAACGCGGAACGGCGCCCCCGCCACCGAGGCGAACTCCGTGTCGATCGGGTTGAAGCCGATTTTGGGGCCGATCACCACCGAGAGGGTGACCGTCGTGTCGTCTCCGGGCTCGTCGACGAACGTCACCTCCACCTCGTCCGCAGAGACCCGCTCGACAAGCGGTGCACCCATCTCCTCGAGATGTCGTCTGAATCTTTCCGGGCTCCACTCACCGGTCGACAACTTCTCGACAAACGGATCAGCCATTTCTCGCGCTCTCTACGTCGGTATCATCAGCGGACCTCTGTCGGGTTCGTTCGCGGCCGAGCGGCACCACCTGAGGGCTGCCGGCCACCGGATCGGGCATCACCAGGCAGCGCAGACCGAACACCTCCTCGACCAGCTCGGCCGTGACGACCTCGTCCGGAGTGCCCTCGGCGACCACGGCGCCGTCCTTCATGGCGATCAGGTGGGTGCCGTAGCGGGCAGCGTGGTTCAGGTCGTGCAGTACGGCGACCAGGGTGTGGCCGACGTGGTGCAGGTCGGTGAACAGCTCCATCAGCTCGATCTGGTAGGTGATGTCGAGGAAGGTGGTCGGTTCATCGAGCAGCATGATGTCGGTGTGCTGCGCGAGCGCCATCGCCACCCACACGCGCTGGCGCTGCCCGCCCGACAGCTCGTCCACCAGGCGCCCGGACAGGTCGGTGACCGAGGTCTGGTGCATCGCCCTGAGCACGGCCTGCTCGTCGTCCTCGGTCCACTGCCGGATGAACCCCTGGTGGGGGTACCGTCCCCGGGCCACCAGGTCGGCGACGGTGATCCCGTCCGGGGCGATCGAGGTCTGCGGCAGCAGTCCGACCCGCCGCGCCACCTCTTTGGTCTTGTAGGAGTTGATGTCGGCACCGTCGAGGACGACCTGCCCGCCCGACGGCTTCAGCAGTCGGGACAGGCCGCGCAGCAGGGTGGACTTGCCGCACGCGTTCGGGCCGACGATGACCGTGAACGACTCGTCGGGGATCGCCACTGAGAGGCGCTCGGAGATGATCCGCTTGTCGTAGCCGATCGTCGCCGACTCCACACGAAGGCGCGCGGTGTCGGGCGGGGTCGCGCTCATAGGCGTCTCCTGGCTTCGGTGAACAGCAGGTATCCGAGGTAGCCGCCGCCGAGCACGACGGTGACAATGCCGACCGGCAGCGGGGTGGGGGCGACGTGCTGGGCGAGGTAGTCCGACGCCAGGCATAGCAGCGCGCCGACGAAGGCGGCGGGGGCGAGGGTGGTCCCGGCGGTGCGGGCGAGTCGGCGTCCGATCTGCGGGGCGACCAGGGAGATGAACGCGATCGGCCCCGACGCGGCCGTGACCGTCGCCGTCAGCGCCACTCCCACCAGGATCAGGGCGAGGCGTGCGGGCGAGACCCGTACCCCTTGCGAGGCGGCCGCGTCGTCACCCAGCTCCATCTGCCGCATCGGCCGGCTCAACATCCCGGCCAGCAGCAGGAGTACGGCGATGCAGGCGCCGCCGATGACGACCTGCTCCCAGGACACGCCGTTGAGCGACCCGGCACCCCAAGCGGCCGCGGACATCGCCTGGTCCAGGTCGGCCTTGAGGATCAGCCAGGTGTTGAGCGACCCGAGCATCGCCGAGACGCCGATGCCGACGATGATCAGCCGGAACCCCTGCACCCCTCGTCGGTGGGCGAGCACGTACACGGCCACGGCGGTGGCCATCCCGCCCAGCAACGCCCCGCCGACCAGCTGCACGTAGGTGCCGTTGACGACCAGGATCACGATCAGCGCGCCGGTGTAGGAGCCTTGGGAGAACCCGATGATGCCGGGGTCGGCGAGAGGGTTGCGCAACAGTGACTGGAAGACCGCCCCGCTCACCCCCAGAGCTGCGCCGAACACCAGCGCCGCGGCCACCCGGGGCAGCCGCCACTCGACCACGATGTCGTGGACGATGCCGGTATCCCGGCCGGTCAGTGCGGAGAGCACCTGCCCGGGGCTCAGCGGGTACGAGCCGGTCATCAGCGCGAGCACCGCCGTACCGGCGACCGCGACCGCGAGCAGCGCGCAGACGACGACCGAGCGCCACTGGAGCCGTACCGCGATCCGCCGGCGCCGCAGTACCAGCACCCGCCGCCCGAAGTCCACCCGCGGAATGTGCGTGCTCATAGTCCGCTCGCCTTCTTCCGCCGCACCAGCGCGACGAGAACGGGAGCGCCGACGAAGGCGGTGACGATACCCACGGGGATCTCGCTGGGTCTCATCACGATGCGGCCGAGGATGTCGGAGACCAGCAGCAGGCTCGGGGCGAGGAGGATGCTGTAGGCGAAGATCCAGCGTTGGTGCGGGCCGACGATCCAGCGGGCCACGTGCGGCACCATGAGTCCGACGAATGCGATGGGTCCGGCGATCGCGGTGGCGCCACCGGCCAGGAGGGTGAGTGCGATCACCGCAAGCACACGGGTGCGTACCAACCGGACCCCTTGGGCGACCGCCAGCTCGTCACCCAGAGCCAGAGCGTTGAGTGGGCCCGACACCGCGAAGGCCAGGATGAGTGCCACCGCGAAGAACGGCAGGATCGGCCACACGACCTCGAGCGGGCGACCCACGATCGACCCGGCGTTCCAGTACCGCATCGCGTCGAAGGCGTCCGGGTTGGTCAACTGGAGCGCCTCTCTGGCGCCGCCGAGCACGGCGCCGACGCAGACCCCGGTGAGCACTATGACCACCGGCGAGGAGCCCTGCCGTGTCGACCCAAGGGCGAGCACCAGGAGCGTGACGATCAGTGCCCCCGCGAACGCGAACCACATGTAGCCCTGGGCGTCGCGGACGCCGAGCAAGCCCACGGCGACCGTCACCGCGAAGGACGCACCGGCATTGACGCCGAGGATACCCGGATCGGCCAAGGGATTGCGGGTGAGCGCCTGGATCAACGCGCCCGACAAACCGAGTGCGACGCCGACGACCAGACCCACGATCGTGCGCGGCAGCCGGAAGTCGCGGATCGCGAACTGGTCGATGCCGGCAGAGGAGCGGAACAGCGCGTCCCACACCACTGACGGCGCGATCGCCGTCGACCCGATCATGACACTCAGCACCAGCAGGACCACCAGCACCACCAGCGCGACGACCAGGCCGAGCAGACGACGACGCGGTCCGGGCACCGTCTCGGTGCCCGGACCGTCCTGCCGCAGGGCGAGGGCTGTCACTTCTTGGCTGGGAGGGTCGCCAGTGCGCTGTCGAGCGAGTCCAGGTACCGGATGACGGGCCCGTAGGAGTTGTTGCTGGGGCAGAAGACTCCCAGCGCACGACCGGAGCTCACGGCAGGCAGCGCCTTCCAGGTGTTGGTCTCGACCACCGGCACGAAGGGCTCTGTCGGCTGGCCCGCGGCGTCGACGGGGTAGGTGATCACGTCGTACTTGGACAGCTCACCGATCTGCTCGAACGGCAAGGACTCGTAGGCCAAGGGGTCCTTGCCCTCGGCCGCCTCAGGGAGGTCCAGGCCGACGTCGTCCCGGGCAATCTCGGAGCAACCGATGTCCGCGATGTAGAACGTTCCGGGATCGCTCCAGTCTCCGCGGGAGACGTCGACGAACGAGGTGCCGTCGATGACCTTGCCGTAGGTCTCCTGAATCTTGGCGACCTTTTCCTTGAACTCCGCCTTCTGCCGGCTGAGCGCATCCGCGACGTTGCCGGCCTCCGCGATGGCGTCGGCGAAGGCCTTCCACTCGGTGTCGAGCCCCCAGAGCACGGTCGGGGCGATCGCCTCGAGTCGCTTGCCGATCTTGTCCCAGTCATTCGAGTGGAACTGGACCAGGATGAGGTCCGGCTTGAGGCTGGCGAGCTTCTCGAGGTCTACCTCACCACCGCTGCTGCCGACGATCTCGGCTGCCTCGTACACAGTCCTCTGTTCCTTCGGCAGCACGTCGAGGTCGGAGTCGGACACCTCGGTGACGCCCACTGGCTTGCCACCCAGATCGATGAAGGGGAGGTTCGTGTTGCCGATCGTGACGATCCGCTGGGGGGCGAAGGGAACCTCGATGGTGCCGTTCTCGGCCTTGACGCTGCGGGTCTCGGCGGCCTCGACGCTGGGGGTCTCCACGGCCTTGTCGCCGGTGTCGCCGCCGTCACTGCCGCAGGCGGTGAGGACGAGCGACGCGCTCATCAGTGCGGCAGCAAGGGCTGCGCCGCGCCTCATCAGGGAGGTGTTGCTCATGGGTGTTCGCTTCTTTCTCTGTCTTCCCGGGGGTGCAGGGGTTCAGTCGGCGGTGGAGCGGAGGAGCTCGTGGACGGTGGCGCCCAGGCCGACGGTGTGCGCCGACCTGCGCGTGAGGCCGGCCCGGGCGATGACGGCGTCCAGCTCCGCCGCAGTGCGAAGGCCGGAGCCGTGGCAGACCAGGCCGATCAGGTCTTCCTCGCCGTCGTGCTCGTCGAGGTCGTCGGTGTCGAAGACCTCCTCGATCAGCAGCACCCGTCCGCCGGGGACGAGGTTCTCGGCCGCCCGGCGTAGTGCGTGAGCAGCGTCGGCGTCGGGCAGGGTCTTGAAGGCGCGGCTGATGAGCACGGCGTCGGCTGCTGGGCTGGGCTCGAAGACGGACTGCTCCAGCACGCTGACCCGCGTGCGTTGCCGCTCGTCGGGAATCGTGGCGGGCAGGTCGCGGCGCAGCCAGTCGGCCTGAGCGGGCAGGGCGCAGATCGTCACGCGCAGGCTCTCGTGGGCTGCGACGTACTCACGGGCGTGGGCGCCGGCACCACCGGAGTGGATCACCAGGTGCTGGACTCCGGCGAGCAGGCCGGACGTGGCGATCGGTTCGGCCAGTGCGGGCTGGAACTTCGCCAGGCGCTCCAGGTGACGGTCCTCGTAGTCCTGCTCGGCTCGCACGTCGGCAAAGGTCTGGCCGGTGACCGAGGCGTAGGCGGGCTGGCCGGTGCGGACCGACTCCGTGAGGCCGTGGATCCCGAGCATCTCGCGACCGACCACCCCAGCGGAGTGGAGCCGGTCGGCGATGAACTCGAGAGTGAGGACATCGCCGACCGGCGTCAGGGCGTAGTGACACGGTTCTGTCTCGGTCACCACGTCCAGGGTGTGCAGGTAACGCAGCAGCTTGCCCAGAGCGCGCTCGTCGGCGCCGGCCTTGGCGGCCAGCTCGGTCACGCTGGTCACGCCGCGGGAGACCAGATCGGGAACGCCCAGCTCGACGGCAGTGCGGATCGCGATCGGCGCGACAAGCTCGGTCAGGTCGTGGAGCTTCTGGAACGGGGTGACTGTCCTGTCCGGGTCGGGTACCGCCCCGTCGGTCTCCAGGGCGACGACCTCGGAGCGACGCCAGTAGCCGGCGAAGTCGATGTCCTCCTTGGGCACGCCACGGTCCTCGACCAGGTGCCGGCGGATGTCCCGGACGGCCGTGTGCTCGCCGGCCAGCCACGCGAACGCCTGGCCCGGCCACCACTCCGCACTGCGGACGGCCTCGGTGAGCAGCGACACGGTCCCGGCCGTTACGCCGGGGCGGACCAGCCACGTCACGTCCACCCCTAGCAGCTCGCGCAGCTCCTGGCGGTGGGCGTCCTCAGCGATCTCGATGAACACCTGCGCCCGGGCGTCGGGCGGGAGCTCGTCGAGCAGGCGGCCGATCGCGGGGAGTGCGGTGTCGTCGCCTGCCACGAGCAACCAGTCGGCGCCGGCCGGGAACGCCTTGGACGTGCTCGGGCCGCTGAGGTGGATCCGGTCACCCGGCTGGGTGCGATAGGCCCACGTCGTTCCCGCGCCCACCCCGTGCTTGACGAAGTCCACGTCCAGCTCGCCGGCCTCGGGGTCCCACCGGCGAACCGTGTAGGCCCTCGACAGCGGTCGAGGATCCTTGGGCACGATCAACTTGGCCTCGCCCTGGACCGGGAGCACCGGGTCGCGCTGACCTGGGTACGGGAAGTAGAACCCGAGGTCGTCGTCGAAGCCCGAGGACTCGAAGGCCGGCCGTACGAAGCCGTCCGCAGTGGTGAACGCACCCAACTGTTCGCCGCTCAGCGTGACCCGCCGCATCCCCGGGGTGATGTCGACAGTCCGGACCACCTCGACCTCACGCAGGGTCGGCGGGTGCACGGTCAGCCGGCGCGAGGTCTTGGGCATGCGGGGAACTCAACTTTCCGGTCGCTTCGAGGGCAGAGGCAGCGCGCCGGCATCAGGAGGGCGCGCATTGGTAAGGTTAGGCAAACCTCACCTGCAATAGTGTGCGCAGACTGCCGTATGGTTAGGACGTGGTGGTGCCCTCGTCGTTCGCCGCGGGCGCCGGCGACCCGCCGCCGATTCCGGACGCGCGGTTGGGTTCGACAGATGCGCCCGTTCGACCGCTGCTGCTCTGGGTTCGCGCTGGCGAGGCGCACGTGCGCCTCGACGGCGGGCCGGTGCTCCACCTCAAGGCTGGCGAAGGCGCCTGGATTCCCGCAGATGGCTGGGCAGAGCGGGCGATCACCACTGAGCCAGGCACTGTCGCCTTCCCGCTGTGGCCCCACGCGAGTGTCGGCGCTTGGGGGTTGTCGGAACTGACGCGGTTCGACGTTCCCAGCGGCTGGCAGGACTGGTTGATCCAGCTCTTCAACCTGCAGGTCACTCCGTTCAGCGGCCGCGGGTACTCCCCCGAGGCGATCGAGGAGCTCCTTCGGCGTCCTGGCTCGCGCTCGCCGGTGCCCGTCGAGGTCGGGCGAAATCCGACCTCAGAGGGATTCGCCTCGCCGGCGATGCCGCAAGCCCGCGGCGCCAGAGCAGTCGCCGAGGAACTGATTCGCGACCCCGCGCTTGACCTCACGGTCGAGCAATGGGCGTCGCGGGTGCTCTCCAGCGCGCGCACCCTTCGCCGTGACTTCCTCGCCGACACCGCGCTCACGTTCGAGCAGTGGCGGCTGCTCTGCCGGCTCGGCGCCGCCGTGGAGTTCCTCGCTGCCGGTTACGACGTGGACCAGGTGGCCGCTCGAGTGGGCTTCGCCAGCCGCAACGGCCTCACGCGGGCCTTCAAGGGACGGTTCGGACTGACCCCCCACGAGTTCGGACGGGAGCTCTCCGCCCGACCCGGCGCCGGTGGGCTGACGCAACGGGCAGCGGCGGCACGGCAGACCGACGACCTGATCCGGATGATGCGCAAGATGGACACTCCCGCTGCGCCTGAGATGCTGCCCGCGGCCAGCACGCCGTCGCACACCAACGACATCCACGTCCTCAGCTGGATGTATCGAGGCAGCGGGTACCTTGACATCGGCGACCGACGCTACGAGCGGGAGCGAGGGGTGGCGACCTGGATCCCTGCAGAAATGGAGCATGTCACCGGCCTCCGCGAGAACTCCGTCTCCCTGCCGCTGGGCAACGCGAGTACCGGCGACCTCCAACTGACAGTGCCGCTGCAGGTGCGGTTCTCGCCTGCGTGGGACGACTACTTGATGTTCTGCTCGATCAGCGCCCGGTCCGGACTGCGTCCCGACGACCACAACCCCCGCCACATCCTCGACCTGTTCGCGGAACAGGTTGCCGCGCAGCGAGCGCTGTCGGTGCCGATGCCCACCAATCCGCGCGCGCGTGCTGTCGCGATGGAGTGCTTGCGTCGTATCGGCGAGCCTGGCGGGACGCATGATGTTGATGTCCGCGCTGAGATCCACCGTGCCTTCCGCGACGAGACAGGTATGACACTGGGTCGCTGGCGCTATGCCGCCCGCATGCGCATCGCTCGCGACCTGCTCGCCGGGGGCGCCCCGCCCAGCGCCGTCGCGCGCCGGATCGGGTACGCCCACCTACCCACGTTCAGCGCGGCCTTCTCCCGCTTCCACGGACTGTCTCCGCGCGACTACCAGCAGCGCGAGTCTGAGCGGAACCAGTAGCACCGTTGCTGTCCTGCAAAGCGGCCCTATCCGCCGCGATCAGGAGGCCCTCCTGCATACCTGTCGGCTTCTCGGAACTGGTGTGCGCAAGGTCCGAGACTTTGCGACGGGCAGGGTGCGTGCGTTCGTGTTCACGATCGTCACGGTAGGCGGCCTTGCACTGAGTTGTTCGCTCAGCCGGAGTGGGATCTGGCCCACTTTTCGAAAAGTGGGCCAGATCCCAGCCGGAGCCGTCATAGCCACTCCGCCGCGAACATGGCCCGCACCCGCCCGGGCGCCGCTCCCTCCTGGCGCTCGGCATGACCACGTCCGACGGGCAGGCGCCAGATCCCGGCACGTGGCTACTGGACAAGATTGACAACCGCGAGCAGGCCGTGGCCCGCCAGATCGAGCAGACCCAGGCCGAGATCGACACCCTGACCGCGCGGCTGCGCGAGCTGCAAGAAGCGGCCGAGCATCTGCAGATCACCCGCAAGACCCTGCTCGCCCTCGTCGGCGAACCCGACGCCGGCAGCGCCGCGCCGGCTGCCGCGATCCCCGGCCACCCCGCCTAGACCCGCGTCGTCACTATCGCGACCGACCCGCCGCCCATCACCGCCCCGACCGGCCGGTCCGGCCGGACCGGCCGGACCTCCACGGCCTGTTCGCCGAGCACTGGCCGGCCCAATTCCCCCTGATCGACTTCGGCCTCAGCATCGCCTGCGTCAATTGCACCAAGGACGCGAAGGCCACCATCGCCGACCAGATGGTTGTCTGGCCGTGCCTGGTCGCCGAGAAGGCCATCGCGCACGGGATCGGCGCCGAGTTCATCGCCGACAAGGCCTCCGCGGCCCGCTGCGGCACCCAGCTCCACCCCTGGTCAGCGGCACGGCATGGACAGTGCGAAGCGCGGTTGCGCTATCGACAGTGCGCTACCGCTCCTCTCCGGAGAACGATCACCCCGGATTCTCCCGGCGCCAACAGGCGCGGCGACGCCCTTCGAAGAGACGTCGCCGCTCGCCTAGGGACGAAACGGGGCTACCTGCGGGACCGTCGCTTGGGATGACCCGTCGATCTATATGACACCAGCACGAGGACGGCTGTGAGGAGAATGCTGCCGGCCGTGAGGCCGGCGATCCACTCCGGGGGAAGGCGCCTCCAGCTCGGCGCGCATCTCGGCCTTCAACTCGGCGATGAAGTCCTTCGGGTCCAGCGGCTTGCGCAGCTCGGCGTAGTTCTCCACGCGGCGCGGGCGGCGAAGTCCTTGGGCAGATCCTCCTCCGGATCGCGAAAGGAATAAGCGCCGACCACCCAGATCTCCTTGCACCGCAGGGCCTCACACAGCGCCTGGAAGGTGACGATCTCATACACCATCCGCACCACCCGCCGACGCCCGAGCTTGTCGTTCTTGAACACCAGGTCCTCCCACTCCCCGGCCGTGCCGCGATGCTCGGGCACCACCTCGCCGCGCGGGTAGTAGGTGGTGTTGCCCGCCTTGGCGTAGCGGCGGATCAACTTCAGCGCCTCGATCACCGGCGGGAAGGCGGTGTTGTTGCTCTTGAACTCTAGGGTGTCCAGCAGCGCGATCAGGCCGCGCCGGTAGTGGTTGATGTAGGAGGCGCGCAGCGTGGTCTGCACCGTGGTTCGATAGGCCGGGCCCTTGGTCTTGAACTCGTTCCCGCAGACGGCTCTTGCCGCCCGCACCGGCCCGTACCTTCACCCGCCCGTGAACCTCTCCTTGCCCCCTCTTCACCGTGCTGTTGACGGTGCCGGCTCCGGCCGGGTGGCCGCGTACGTGTCGACGAGCGAGAACAGCATGGCCGTGGCAGGGATAGACAGCAGGGCGCCCACCGGACCGAACAGCGCCGCGCCCAGGAGCACGGCGGTGAAGGAGACCGCGGGGTGGAGGTCGACCGACCGCGCGCTGATCCTCGGCTCCAGTGTTAGGTTCTCGACCTGCTGATACAGGATCGCCCAGGCCAGCGCCGCGATCCCCGTCCAGGGCTGGGGCGAGGCCAACCCCACCAGGGTGGGCAGAGCGATGGAGATGTAAGTGCCGATCGTGGGGACGAACTGGGCAACCACCCCCGTCCACACGCCGAGCGCGAGCCACGACGGCATGCCGATCAGCAGAAACACCACGGCCGACAGGCTTCCGTTGATGGTGGCCAGGATGAGCCGGGCGGAGACGTAGCCGCCGGTCTTCTCGATGGACAGTTCCCAGACCCGGCTGAAGACGTGCTGCGGCCGGTGCGGCAGCAGGCGCGCGATCCACCGGCGCAGGCGGGGACCGTCAGCTGAGAGGTAGAAGGCCAGCAGCAGGATGGTGACCAGGTTGAACACCGCTTTTGTCACCGTTCCCAGCAGGCTCAGCACACCGCCGAGCACGCCTTGCGCGTATTCGGCGGCCTGCGCGGGGGTGAGGTTGATGGAGGCGAGGATGTCGGCCACCTTGTACTGGGTACCGAGTCGGGTGTTGACCCAGGAGGTGACGGTCTCGGCGACGGCGGGCAGGTGGCGAAGGAGCTGCGCCGCCTGCTCCAGGAACAGATTGCCGAACAACGCGAGGAAGATGACCGCCGCCAGGATGAGCCCTGCCATCATCACCAGGGTGGCCCTGGCCCTCGGCATCCACCTGGACAGCCTGCGCACCGCCGGCTCCATCGCCAGGGAGACGAACCAGGCCAGTATCAGCAGGATGACCAGCCAGCCTGCGTCGGTCAGCACGAAGTGCGCGAAGAGCGCAGCTCCGACGACGGCCGCCAGCGCGAGCCCGGCCCGGGCCACGTTCGCGGGCGCCAGCAGCACCCGGACCGATCGCGGCAGCTCGGCGGCGCGCCGCCCTCCTCGCGCCGCACCCGGCTTGATCATGGCCTCCTCCTGGTCGGCTCGCCCCTGATATCGCCACCGGCGATCACGCCGCTGTCCAGCCTTTCAGGCAGCCTGGAACGGGCACCGCGGGAAGCGGATACGGTACGTCAGCGGTCAGCAAGGACAGGTAAACCCTCACGAGGGAGCTCCCACCCGGCCAGCATGGATCGTGCTCCCTTGCGTGCTCTCGACCACAATCGGCACCCAGTCCGGAATCCGAATGCGGAGGGCGCTGAGATGCGAAGGGGTGGAGATGTAGGTCAGCGGCGGCGCGCTGCCGGGGCAAGGCCTTTCTGCCAGCGGGTCAGCGAGGCGACCGAGCTGTGCCCGGAGTAGGCGAGCAGGGTGGAGGTGTTCTCCCCAGCAGCGGCCTCTTGCTCACTCGCCGCCGCGGCAGCTCCGGCAGTCGGCGGACCGCGGCCACCACGCGCCGCCCGCCCGGTGCCGCCGCCAGCGCCTTCGACTGGCCCAGCAGCCGCAGGAACGGGCGCACCGTGTTGTACTTCTCCACCAGCGCAGCCCGCATCGCCGCCTCGACCGCGCCGAGTGCCAGCGACCTGGTGCGGTCGCGTGAGAATGGCGATATGAAAGCGGGAACGTGCGCCGCCATTCTTCAACTACTCACCAAGAGGGCCTCGGGCGCGGGAGACTTCGTCATGCGCGCGCCGACTCCCGGCTGTCGCATGCGACCAGGTCCGCTCTGTACGTGCGCCCGGCCAGGAGGCCCTGGCAGCGTGTTGGGTCGGAATCCGACCCGCTCGGTCACGGACATGACGCGTGTCCGCGTCTCCTCTCGTAGCTACCGACAGCATTTCCATGAGGCGTGCGCCGCTCTGAAATAACATCTCCGGCAAGGGGCAGCACACGATGACGGCGAACAGAAGCCTGCTAGGCAGCTCATCGCAAGGCGACCATAGTTGCCGTTGGCCTTCTCGCTACCCCTCCCATCATCCCTCCGAATAACCTCCCCATCTAATCAGGAAGCATCCGAGGACTGATAGCCGCAGGTCAGCGGGCTGGATAGCGCCCGCGACCTACCCCGACATAAATCATTCACCTGACGTTGTAAGTTCCGGCAGTAAATGGCCGGGAATCTCCGGAGCTACTCGGCCGGACATGATCTCTTGACGGCAGGAGTACAGCCCTCAGGACCAGTCCTGCCAGAGAATCCTGCCACCGGTGCTGGACCCGAAGCGTTAGCTGCCGGGCGGCAGCGGGATCAGCACGCACGGCTTGACCGGGCCCTCGATCAGCCCGCCCGAGAACGCCCAGCCCGGACCGCCCATCATGATGACGTCCACCAGCAGGGTCCGCCCAGGACCGAGGAGCCGCGGGTCGAGGTTGAACCCATTTCCTGCTGGGATTGAGGAGTTCACGTGGTTTGAGGTGAATCCGCTTTCCCCGCTCCGGGTCGCACGTCTGGCCGCGCGGGACAAAGCTGATGTCGGCGTTCACCCCGAGGTCCTTCAGATCCTGTTCAAGCCGCTCGGACTCTCTGAGCTCCTCGAACTCCGTCGCTGACGTTCCACGAAAGCGAGCTGGACATTGCCGGCTGTGCCAGGGCGAAACTCGATGCGATCGCGATGGCGCCGATGGCGGCGGTCTTGAGCAGCTTCTTCATGATGCTCCTTCTGTCGGGGCGGGTTCTGGTGCTTGCCGAGAAGGAGCATGGGTCAAGGGTTGAGTCAGGCGACAGATCCCTTGGACACAGTTCGGCCGGCAGCCGTGCGGACTTTGGTCGTCGGCTGCTTGGTCGTCGAAAACCTAGCGTCTGACTAGCGTCCCACTAGCGCGCTCCGAGTGGCCTGTTGGGACATACCTCCGCCATACCGCGTCTCCGTATGGTCTCACCTCGACGGGAAATCAACGGAGGGAACCATATGAAGATCATGCGTACCGCGGTCGTCGTCGGGGCCATGGGGGCCGTGGCCATGATGGGCGCGCCCGCGCCCGCGTCGGCGTCGGTGACCGCGTCCGCCTCGGCGTCCGCGCCGGCGGCGTCGGTGACCACGTCGGCAGCCAAGGCCCTCGTCGCGACCTGTTCGAAGGGGTCCTACAGGCTGAAGGTGACCGTCACCTACATCAACACGACGTATGGGCACCGCTTCAGCCGTGTCCACTGGACGGCCTCCGGAGGCCCCACCACGGTCAAGGTCAGCCTCGTCCAGGATCGGGGCGGCCTTCCGGACGCCGAGTTCCTGGCGACCGTGATCACGGGCAACTCCGGCAGCAGGGCGATCTCGGCGACCCGGCCGATGGCGCATCGGGTCTTCGTGAAGCTGGCCGGTAGGAAGGGTGTCACGAGCTGCGTCGGGCAGAGCGGCGTCATCTGATCCGGACCGCTCGGCGCCCGCCGTCGCGAGAGACGGCGGGCGCCGGAGGTCAGGGCGAGGGGTGGGGGAGTTCGAGGTCGGCCACGATGGGGAAGTGGTCGGAGGCCTCGGTGCCGATGACGGCCACCGAGGCCCCCACTCGGGTCGCCGCCATCAGAGGAAAAGTAGCTCTGCGTAATCGTTGTTCGCGTGGCTCGCGGTATGGAAAGCCAGCTTGAGGCAGGGCAAGGTAACTGAGCGTTGCGTCTCAGGTCCGCTATGTCGTGATCACGGCTCGGGCATACCGGTCGGTAGCCGAGTGGTTACAAACCATGTTTCTCCTGACCCTCCATTGGAGATCGGGAGAAAGGGTGCGGGCATGCGACGTGACTGGGAGTTAGAGGACCTGCTCGAGCATCCGGCCAAATAACTCCGGAGATTCCCGGCCATTTACCGGCGGACCTTACGCCCTAGCCCGCCCGGTCCAGTTGGCGAGGTCGTGCCGTGTAACCAAGGTATCGGGGTGATCAGCGCCCAGGACTCGCTCGCGGATGGGCAGCAGCGCGGCCAGCTGGTCGCGGGCGGCGACCGGGTCCCCCGCCTGCCCCGTCCAGTTGGCGAGGTCGTGTCGGTTGGCCAAGGTGTGGGGGTGGTCGGTGCCCAGGACTCGCTCACAGATGGGCAGCAGCGCGGCCAGCTGGTCGCGGGCGGCCGCCGGGTCCCCCGCCTGCCCCGTCCAGCGGACGAGGGCGTGTCGAACGGTCAGGGTTTCGGGATGTTCAGGGCCTTCAACGCGTTCGCAGATGGGGAGTAGGGCAGCGAGCTGATCGCGGGCAGCGGCCGCGTCCCCCGCCAGCCCGGTGAAGTAGGCGAGCTGGTGCCATGTGTCTAACGTGCGCGGGTGCTCGGCGCCCTGGACGCGTTGGCGGATGGGGAGCAGGGCGGCGTACTGGTCGCGGGCAGCGGCCGCGTCCCCCGCCCACCCGGTGAAATGGGCAAGATTGTGTCGGGTCCTGAGGGTGTCGGGGTGCTCGGCGCCCTGGACGCGTTGGCGGATGGGGAGCAGGGCGGCGAGCTGATCGCGGGCGGCGGCCGCGTCACCTGCATCCCCTATCCAGTCGGCGTAGTCGTGTTGGGTCCTTAGGGTGTCGGGGTATTCGGCGCCCTGGACGCGTTGGCGGATGGGGAGCAGGGCGGCGAGCTGATCGCGGGCGGCAGCCGCATCCCCCGCCAGCCCGGTGAAGATGGCGAGATGATGCGAGGTCTCCAAGGAGTGGGGGTGGTCGGCGCCCTGGACGCGTTGGCGGATGGGGAGCAGGGCGGCGAGCTGATCGCGGGCAGCGGCCGCATCCCCCGACTGCCCCGTCCACTCGGCGAGGTTGTGCCTGGTGGTCAGGCTGTCGGGGTGTTCAGCGCCAAGGTGCTCGGTGCGGTGGTCGCACAGCTGCCTGGCCAAAGCGCGAGCGGTCCGGGCGTCGCCAGCGGCGCCGAGATACGTGGAGATTTCGAGAAGGGCATCAGACCCGGGAGCCAGGACGGTGAGGCCATGCGGCAGCAGGCGCCGGTAATCAGGCCAGGCGGCAGGTACGTAGGGTGTGCCGGGCAGGGCCTGCTCCAGGATGGTGTTGGCGACGGCAGACCAAGCGTTGCGCTGGCCGTCGGTGAGCCGATCGAGGGTGACGGCCTGGATCAGGCGGTGCATCGAGACCAGCCCGTCATGCGGTCGACTGATCAAGCAGTAGCGGCGCAGCGCGGCCATCGCAGTGTTGACCTGCAGGCGTCCAGCGGGGAGCAGACTTAGCTGCTTCTTGGCGCCCTTGCCGTCACCGAGTCCGACGAGCGAGTCAACAGTGAGGTCGTCAAGCAAACGGTGGTAAGGGATGTCCTCAGGCGCGTAACAGGCCAGCAGCCGTAGCAGGGCGATCGCCTGCGGGTGGGTGCCGGTGAGCTGGTCGAAGGCGGCCTGCCAGGTGGAGGTGACCTTCTCGGCATAACCCCAGGGCTTGCCCTCGGCGAGCAGCGCCGGCCGGTGGCGGGTCAGCAGGTCGAGGTAGCTGCTGGGGTCGGTGCCGGTTTCGGCCATGTAGGCGCCAGCCTGCTCCAGCGCCAGTGGCAGGCCGCCGAGTTTGGCCGCCACGGCGGCCGCCGCCTGCGCATCCTCGCGACCGCTGCGCTCCAGCAGGAAGGCGCTGGCCGGACCGGAGTCCAGAACGGGCAACTCCAGGCCATGCAGGTCCGGCCAGCTTCCCGACCGGCTGGTGATCAGGACATGCCCGGAGCCGGTGGGCGGCAGGAGGCCATGGAGGGCGTCGGCGTCGGGCGCGTTGTCGAAGATCAGCAGCCATCGGCCAGGATGGGCGTCGAGTACAGCGTGCACCTGACGTACGGGATCGGCCCGGTGAGCCTCCTGCGCGCCGAGGTGGGCGGCTAACTCGGCGAACGCGGCCGACAACACGGTGGGATCCTCGGCGGGCAGATGCCATGCCAGTTGGTATTCGTGCTGGTAGCGGTGGCTGTATTCGGTTACCAGGCTAGTCTTGCCGATGCCGCCCAGGCCATGGACCGCCACCCAGTAGGGCAATGTCGAGGCGTTGGTCAGGCGGTCGTGCAGGCTGGGCAGCGTCTCATCACGGCCGACCAGGTACAGCGGGCGCGGCATCAGATGGAACGGTCGAGCGGGCGTCCGTGGCGCTGTCATGTCCGCTGGCTCCAGGGCCTTGCTCGGTTCCGGCGGTAAGGACGCGGGAGCGGAAGGCGGACGTCGTTGCAGCCATACCCCTAGCCCACCGAGCAGCAGCCCAGCCACCATGCTGATCACGCTGGCACGCTTGTCGAGCACGTCCAGCAGATCTGTGGGGAGGTTCAGCGGGTCAGCAAGGAAGAACCCGGCCATGCCGGCCAGCAGCGTCACCAGGGCCGTCATCCAGGCCAGCACCCACGGCCAGCGCCGAGGCCGTGGCTCACCCGGCTGAGGAGGGGAGGCCGTCACTCCTCCAGCGTGACGCTGCGACCACGTCCAGCGCGCATACGACGCAAACTCGTTATCGCCCGCCGAGCATGTCTCGCTGGGCGCCGACCCGGTTGCGGCACGTCGTGGATCAGGTGCCGGGCTTGGGCGGGAGCGTGGTGGTCGTGGCGGAGCGCACGGCTTACCACCTGGCGGTCCCGCCCAGGGGCAAGGGGCACTCGGAGCGGGGCCGCCACCTCGTGAACGTCTGGCCGGAGGAACACCCCCGTGGCCTCCGACCGGACCTGGCCCCCGACGGCGTCCCCCAAACGCCACCCCCGCTCGGGGGCTACCTCATCCCAAAGAAGAGAGCAGGCCCGCCGGAGTCCCGGCGGGCCTGCTCGCGTATAGAGGCTGTCTCGCTGCCAGCCCACCCGTGGCCGCACTGCCCACGGTATTCATGCACACCACAGCCGGGCGGGCGGTGGTTCTACGGGTGACAAGTGGGATCTGGCCCAAATCTCGTGAAGGCGTCGGCTGATTGGGGCCCGGCTGTGATCAGGTTCCGGTGAGTGCTTGGGTGATGGCAAGGGCTTGGTCGGGGGTGAAGGCACGGGGGTGCCATGGGCATCGGCGACTGTAGCGTTCGTCGCAGACCAGGGCGCCGTTGGCCAGTTTCGCCCAGTGGGCGGGTTGCCAGTAGGCCTGGTTCTTCCGGAGCAGGGTTTCGGCGACGTGCTGGGGTGCTGGGCTGGCGGTGGTGTGGGTCAGCGCCGCGATGAGGGCGGGTACTGCGCTGTCGGGTAGGTCCGCATCTCCCAGAGCGGGCAGCAGCAGGAGGAGCCGCCTGGCAGGGTCCCCGGTGCTGGTTGGGGCGGAGGTGGGTGGTTGGTGGGCGATGGTGATCAGTTCGTGCCAGGAGAGTCCTGGCCCGACGAAGGAGCCCTCAACGGCGGCCAACTGAAGATCGTGTGGCCAGTCCGGATGTGAGAGCAGGTAGTCCAGGCCCATGTCGTCGGCCAGGTTGCGGTAGATGACGTGGAGGGCGGCTCCGCTGTGAAGCGGGACCGTGAAGACGGGCCAGTGGTCGGGGTCGAACAACTGCTCGCAGAGTTCTTCGGCGTCCTCGGTGTCCACGCCGAAGTCGCGCTGGGGGTCATCGAGCCCGGTGGCCCCGACCATCATGGCGTGGAGCGCCCACAAGACCGGGTCGATGAGGAGTGCGGAGCCGTCGACCAGCGGATCGTTCTCATAGCCCGTGATCAGCACGCTGGGATGGTCCCAGTCCGACGCCGTTGCGGGCAATGAGTGCATGGCCTGCCGCTGTGAGCAGGACCCGTTTGCGTAGCAGCGGAAGCCCGGCGCGGCCGAACATCTGCCGTTTGATCATCTTGATGTGGTTGACGCGGCCCTCGACGGGGCCGGAGTTCCAGCGGCTGGTCAGCCCAGCAGTGACGGCGTCGAGGTCCTGTTCCAAGCCCTTGGCGAAGGAGGAGATGCCGGACAGGCCGGCGGAGTGGGTGTCGCTGATCCATTGGGGGAGATCGTGGCCGGTCAGCTGGGTGAGCATGGCGGCAAAGACGCGAACGTGCTGGTCTGCGGCAGCCAGTTCGGGACAGCGTTCCAGCAAGGCTTTGAGCTGGGGGCCGTTCGTCCTCGGTGAGGGAGTCGGGATGGCGGGTGAGCCAGCCGGTGACCTCGCGGACGGTCGGTGGAGGCGCGGCCAGCGGCGCCTTGGCCGGACGGTGTCCGGCCAGGTGATCGCGGAGGTTGGAGTAGCTGCCGGTGTAACCCAGTGCGCGGATCTCCCGGAACAACTCGGCGAAGTTGCTGCAGCCTTCGTCCAGACGCTGGTGCCGGTGCGGTTTGAAGGGGTCCAGCATGCTGGCGCGCGGTGCCTGCCAGCGCCCGTCGACCAGTTCCTGCCAGGTCGCGGCGCGCGCATAGCGCTGCACGGTGTGCCGTCCCCAGCCCAGATGCCGCGCGATCGCCCGGATCGCGTACCCCTCGGCCAGCAGCGCGTGCACCTGGGCATGGTGCCGCCGGGCCCGCTCGGCGAACTTCCCGGTCGGCTCCGGCGGCACTGGATCAGGTGGCGTAACCGGTGAGAACTCCCGGACGCCGCCGGGCTCTTCCAGCACGGGCTCGGGCAAGCACGAGCGGTGCGCGGCCACGCACTTATCCACCGCTTTGACCAGATTGGCCCACAGATGCCAGCGATCGGCGACCTGGATGGCCTGTGGCGCCCCGGTGCGCGCCCCCTCGGCGTAGGCGCCTGAACGGTCCCGGCAGATCACCTCGACATCGGGATGCGCGGTCAGCCAGTCCGCGAGTACCGCGGCGTCCCGGCCCTCCAGCAACTCCAGCGGCGCGCCGGTCTCGCAATCGATGAGCACGGTGCCGTACCGGTGACCACGTTTGATCGCGAAATCGTCGACGCCCAGCACCCGCGGGGCGTGGGCGGCCGGATCGGGGATCGCCATGACCAGCCGTAACAGCGTCGAGCGGCTAGCCGCCGCCCGCAACGCACCCGCCAGCCGTGCCCCCGCCCGCCCGGCCACCGCGACCGCGATGTTGCGCAGGAACTCCACTAGTAGCGGCGTCTTGCGGCCGTGCCGGACGGTCGGACCGGGCACCTGCTCGGCGAACGTCTTGCGATCACAGGGCATTTCATCGCAGAACAGGCGGCGGACCTGGAGCACGATCGTCGCCTCCCGGCCGCCCACCGCGGTGTCGGCGAGCCGACGCCGATACCGGCTATGAGTCCTGGACGAGGAGGAACCGCACCCCGGGCAGGTCACCGCCACTGACCGTGTCCGCGCCCAGATCCACACCCCACCGGCTGTCTGCTCGACCCGCTCGACCTCGACTCCGGCCAGATGCGGCAGCAACATCCCAAGATCATGTTTTCCCACGTGGCACATGTTCGTCCCAGGCCATCGGGCTACGGCGCAGTATCCATCACGAGATGTGGGCCAGATCCCAATTCGTCATTGCGCTGACCTGGAGGTTCGTCACGTACTGACGGGCAATTCGCCACTTCCTGTCAGTGGCGCTGCCCTGATCTGACGTCTTCGGCCGCTTCGCCCAGGTCAGGGCACCAGTCGCTGACTGTGACCATAGCGCGACAAGGTCTCATGTTCCGGGCCGGAAGTAGACGCTCACTGTCATTAGCTGACGATTCCTACTGACGCGCTGATGACGAAGTAGCTGTCTTCCAGGTGTTTCGTCATCAGCTGACGCCGGCTTCGTCACCAGCGTGTCAGTAGAACTGTCCTGGCAATGTCCCGTTGATGTCAGTCGACCTGCCGATTCACGTCAGCAAAATTATTTGATCCTGGCCCGCGTGGAGACGATCTTCATGGTTTCCGGCCTGGAGGAACTCGACAGTGCCGCGTTGAACGAGCCAGAAGTGACATGAAAGTTGAGAACCTACAATCCGGTCACAGGCCGCCCTTGGTCATCGGGTTGTGTTCGCCGTACCGGGTGCCGCTGCGCACGTAGCCGTGCACGGTGGGCGAGGTGGCCTTCCATCGGCCCTGTTCGGCGATCTTCCCGGTCGGCACGCCGTTCTCGACCAGGGTGGTGGCGCCGCCGGCGCGCGGATGACGCCGAGCGCGAGCCCCGGCCAGGTCGCCTGGCGCTTGCCCAGTTTGGACATGGCGAGGTAGAGCAGCGGCAGTAGCGACAGAACGTGGGCCAGCCCGACCGCTCCGCCGCCGGATCCGATGACGGCCGACGCCGCTAGGGCCAGCCCGGCCGGCCAGCGCCGCTTCAACCAGGCGATCCAGCTGGTGCGTACGAGGGTGGAGGTGGCTTCCGTGTACGGGGTAAGGGTATCCATGGGGTCCAGCTTGAGGGCGGGCGGACAGGGCTATACAGCGCCGAAACCGCACCGACGGGCGTGGAGATGTCACTCGATCTCGTGACATCTGTCATCCGGCGGTAGCCTCGCCGTGCATGCGCGCGGATGTCCGGTCCATGTCCTTGCGCGCGGCTCGCGGGCGCTGCCAAGCTCTCTGGGAGAGAGGTGCGCGCACGATTCCCGGAGGGGATCTTTTGGGTAACGGTGGGAGGCGATCCACCCGGCCTGCTCTGGAAGCCCGATCCCGAGTTCGCGGTCCGGCAGCGGCTGGTGGTGCTCGACGATGTCGGGCCGGAGGAGGCCGGGCTGATCGCGAAGTTCGCCGCGGACAATGTCGCGGTCCTCCTGACCGGCAGGAGCGCGCTGGGACTGTTGGCGCCCCCGACCGGAACATCCTTCCGATGCCCGACGCCGTACGCGATCATCTCCGCCAGGCCATGGGCCCCGCACTCACGCAGCGTGCGGATATCGCGCCGGCTCAGGTGTTCCGCCACGGTTCCTGGCTGACGACCAGGCTGGTGGAGGCCGGACCGGGCGCGGTCGTGCGGGATCTTGTCCGGACGTGCGCGGGCCGCGGTGATTTTGCGGACGTGCTGAGTCTATTCCTTTTGATGAGCCGGACCTTTCCGGCTCCAACGGAGAGGAGATCCGATCGTGACAGTGGGGATCTTCGCGGGCATCCCTGTCCGCGACTGCAAGAGCGCCGTGGAGTGGTACATCAGGCTCCTCGGCAAGGAACCGGCGTTCTGGCCCAACGACGTCGAAGCGGTGTGGCAGCTGGCGGCGGACCGGTATGTGTACGTCATCGAGGACGCCGCTCGGGCCGGAGGCGGCGTGGGCATGATCTGGGTGGACGATCCGGTGTCCGAGGTGGACCGGATCGCAGCCCGCGGGCTGCAGCCGGTGGACATGGAGCAGCACGGCAACGTCTGCAAATGGGTCTTCCATGACGCCGACGGCAACGAAACAGGTATAGGAGGCGAGATCGCGCCTGCGCCCTGAATCGGAGGTCAGCCACTCAGGCTTCGATGGCATCGCTCAATGTTCGCTGGCACGGGAGACCCCCGCACCGGAGATGGGCGCGGTCACTTCTCAGGATCCGGCAAGCCTGACCAGCTGTCATGCCCGCCATCAGCCTCGACACCACCGACGCCATCGCCACCCTGGGTGACTCTAAGTAGTCGGTCATGTGTGGCAAGTGGCCTGGGCCACGAGGTGGACTGGTCGAGCCCGAGCTTGGCGCAGCTGAAGGGCGATGATGCACTGAGCTGGTGGACGAGCCGATGCCGGTCCGGAGGCCCGGCTCGCCGAGCCGGCGGCGGGGTCGACCAGGACAGCCTTCGAGTCGTGGACCGGAGCAGGAACACCCCGCAAGCGGACCGGCACCCAACATCCTCAGCGCACTTCTAGTCGCTTCTAGTCGGTGGTGGGCTGGCCGGCGGAATCGCGGGCGAGGGCGACGATCCGCTCCAGGGCCGCCGCGTGCCGCTCGAAGGCCAGCCGTCCCTGGGGGTGAGCTGCACGTACGTCCGCCGCGCCCGCTTGTCCTGGTCCTTGCGGACGATGACGTATCCGGCGGCGGCCAGCGCGGAGACCTGCTTGGACATCGCCAACATCTTCACCACCTGGGACAACACCTACGGCGGCTGCTTGGTTCGGGAGGCGGTCGCCGCACAGCTGCGCTTCGCGGAGGGGATGCTGAAGAGGTCCAGGTGCTCGACCAAGCTGCACGATCCGCTGTACTCGGCAGTGGGGCGGCCGCGTTCATGGCGTTCGACGCCTACGCCCACGACGACGCCCGGAAGATGTTCGCGTTCGCGCTCGCCTGCGCCGAGGAGGCGAACGACTGGCACCTGCGGGCCAAGGTGCTCTCCAGCATGGCGCGGCAAGCCATCTGGGTGGGGGGATGCCGACAACGGGCTCACACTGGTGGAGTTCGCTCTCGTGCGGGCCGACCGGCTAACCGCCGGCGAGCGGGCCATGCTGCGGTCTGCTCAGGCTCGGGCGTTCGCCAAGCTGGGCCGCGTGTCGGAAACCACCTGGAAGGCCATCAAGGACGCCGACATGGAGTTCCACCGCATCCGCCCCATCGAGGAGAAGCCGTGGATGCGGTACTACGACGCTGCCCAGCACCAGGGGGACACCGGGCATGCGGTGTTCGACCTGGCGATCGACGAGCGGCTTGTCGGCAAGGTCATCGACGGGCAGGTCAGCGACGAGGCGGTCAGCGCCACGTACGTCGGCGAGGCGTCGACGCGGCTGGCCGGCGCGGTGGCCGGGCACACCGCCGCCTACGTCCGGTCCCGCGCGATCAGCGGCATCAAACTCGCCTCCCTGACCATGGTGGCCGGTGACCCGGAGGAGGCCGCCGAGATCGGCGAACGCGCGGTTGCCGACGCGGGCACGGTTCGCTCCCGCCGGGCCCAGGACGACATGCGCGAGCTCACCCGGTTCGCCCGCCCGCACGAGCGGCGGACATCTGCCCGACCGGTTCACCCCCACGGGCGTGGGGAGCAGTCAGCCCGGTCCGCGCGCTGAGCCTCGATCGCCGGTTCACCCCCACGTGGGGGTGAACCGACCAGGTCGAAGAACAATTCGACTGGGGTGACCCGCTCCCCACGCCTGTGGGGGTGAACGGTCACGTCCACGGACGTGACCGCCTGCCCCACCGGTGAGAGCGCTCGAACTTCCGGGCAATGGCAACCCCCGTCGGAAGTCTCCCATCGGGCCCGCGATGGGATTCCGCCCGGAGCCGGCGTGGCCTGACCGGCCCATGCCACGCTCTTTACTGCACGTTGCCATACGATTACTGTAAGTAGAAAGCTCGGAGGGAAGCCCCGTTCCCCATCCACGACCGGAGGCAGTAAATGTCCGTGCCGCTGACCGAATCCAACCTCGCCCTCGTATTCGCGGCGCTGGACACCACCGGAGACGGGCGCCTCAGCGCCGCTGACTTCACCATGCGAGCCGACCAGATGTGCGCCGCCATTGCGCCTGATCCCACCTCCGCCGCTCACCAGGATGTCCAGCGAGGTTTCGCCGCTTGGTGGGAACACCTGCGAGCCAGCGCCGATGCCAACCACGACGGCTCAGTGAGCCCCAAGGAATACCTGGCCGCGGTCCGCACCCAGGCGGGAAACGCCGGCGACGACCTTGCCGAAGTGGTCATCGCCCTGGCCATCCCGATGTTCAACGCGGTCGACAACGACGCCGACGGAACCATCTCCCTCCCGGAATACGTCCGGTTCTACACGGCCATCAACCTGGACAACCAGATCGGGGAAGATGCCTTCACCCGGCTCGACACCGATGGCGACGGCGGGATCTCCCAGCAGGAGTTCGTCACGGGTCTCCGCGCGATCTTCACCAGCAACGATCCCGGCGACCCAGGCACCTGGATGCTGGGCCAGGCGCCATCGTCCTAACCTGTTCCTGAGAGGACAGAAGGGGACGTTCTGTCGACCACGGTCTCGCTCGAGAGCACCGCTACACCCACCGGCGTCGCGTGGGCACGCGGGTGCTGCTGCGTCACCACGACCACACCGCCCCGCCGGCGGTCTGTTGCGGTCGATGGCGTTGCTGGTCGACGACAATGGCGCCCAGAAGGTGGGTCGTTCCTTGGTCGAGGCAGTCGCGGCGAGCCTGTCAGGCCGCCAGCCGCGCCTGACCCTCACCTCGTTGTCTCCTCACGTCATCCAGCGCGCTTCGACCTGAGTCGAGGCCGGCGCCGGCTCCAAATGCTGACGTGTACGTCGGCCTGCGGCATGATCCGTGCATCCGTGCCGGTCTTCGGCGTGTCTCCGAAGGTCGGCCCGCAGCCGCGGGCCATCGCCTCGTTGTCCCGATCGAGCACGCCACACTCGCCGCAGCGCCTGTCCGTTTACCGCAGAAGGGGTGCCCGTCACCCCGCGTTGACATGCGGGCAGAGCGGACGCTGCTGGTAGCCGCCGGGTATGCCGGTGCCGACGGCGGCCCAGAACGGCCGTGACTCGGCGAAGTGGCCGCCGAGGGTGTGCCAGCCGCCCAGGCCGGGGTTTTCAGCGCGCAGCGCAGCGAGCCCCGCAGTAGCCAGCCCGTACCGTTGATACCGCGGCAGGGTGTACGGGTGCTCGACCCAGCCGAGCCCGCAACGGCGGCAGATCTGGTAGTCGACGGCGAAGGCAAACTCGCCATCAAGGTTGGCCGCACGCCTGCGCCAGCCAGTCCGCTCAGCCGAGATGGTGTCCTGCCATGGGGTGTCCAATAGGGGGATGACCGGCCAGCCATTCCGCCTGCCGAGTCGCCCCCGGGTGAGCCACTGCAGCACCTCACGCCATGGCTCGCGACCGGACGCGCGCCCCACTTCGTGGGTCTGGCCGGCCAGACGCAGCGCCGCTCGCCTGTCGTCATCGATCGCCATGCGCTCATCGTGCCCGACGGATACGTGCGCGGCCACAGACACTGGCGGACCTTTAGCAGCGCGTCCTCCAGCGAGTTGGCAATGGTCTTCCTCGATCTGATGGCCCCGGTTCTCCCCCACGGGCGTGGGGAGCAGGTGACCCGGCCCGCGTGTGGTCTCCCACGCAGGGGTTCACCCCCACGGGCGTGGGGAGCAGGCGCTCATCCCGCGGTTGCAGGTGACGACCAGCGGTTCACCCCCACGGGCGTGGGGAGCAGGCATCGAGTGGGTCACCCGCCGCGTCGTGGCTGGGTTCACCCCCACGGGCGTGGGGAGCAGCTTCGTGACCTGCCAAGATACGAGTGACCTGCGGCGATGTGAATGTCGGGGTTTGTCGGTAATCCACAGGGGATGATCGAGGCACCAATCCAAGCCTCCTGCTATTTGCAATGATCCAGACCACCGCAGTGTGACATTCCAGCCAGGATGCGTCTCCGTGATCGCGGTTCGGCCGCCGAACCTCCGAGCGCACCCGACGGCCGCTTCTTCACACCGATACAGCAAAGCCCTCTAGCTTAACTCGCCACCGACTCCGGCTCGCTTGACGAGCCTGCCCCACCGGTGCGAGCGCTCGAACTGCCGGGCAATGGCATCCCCCGTCGGAAGTCCCCCATCGGGCCTGCGATTGGATTCCGCCCACTGCCATGCCAGACGCTGAAGCGACCTCTGCCCGTCACCCCGCCGAGTTCGGGGGTCGGACTGGCCAGGGTCAATATCAACGCTCGGCTCCTGGAGCGCTCCAAGCTCACGCCCGATCACACCCTCCTGTCCAGCAGCACGGCGGACCTGATTCATCAGCATTTCGTAGGCGCCGATCAGCGCGAAGCTGGGCCAGGCTGCGATCACACGGCCGATCAACGACGGCTCGGCGACCGCCACGTTCGCACCGAGACTGGCCAGACTGCTGACCGCCAGCAGCGCCCAGGCCAAACGCCCACCAGTCTTACCGTTACGACTGGCCAAGAGCAGAGACATCGACGCGGCGATGATGGTGCCATCAACGGACAACGGAATGAGCGCCGCAGCCAGCCCATCCTCCCCATGCCGCAGAGCGAGCTCATGCATATGACGGAACGACACCACAGCCGCCACCAACGCCACGATCAGCACGCTGCCCGTCGTCGTCCGCCGGATCCACCGCTCCCCCGACACACCCACCATCCCCGCTCACCCCTGCCCCAGCAGGAACCGCGTGGTCAGCGTGAACGCGTGTGCAATTGGTTCGAGTCCCCCCACCGTCATGACCCCCCACCCGGACCCCTCGGTCGGCTGGCCGCGGGTCTCCTCCGACCCTCGGCACGTGGTCGAAGCGGCTCAGGCCACCCGGCTCGGCAGGGGCGGCTCGTCCTGCTTCGCAGGGATCATGGCGCGAATGCCGGGCACCCCGGCGAGAGCGACGATCGCGGCGAACACGGCGGGAATCACCAGGCCGACGGGCAGTGAGAAGGACTCCGCGACGAAGCCCAGGACGGCCGGGCCGGCCAGCAGCCCCGTGTAGCCGCAGGCGGTGACCAACGCCAGGGCGCGGCTGACGGAGCCGCCGGACGCGCCGACCGCGCTGAAGATCACCGGGACCACGGTGGCCAGTCCGACGCCGGCCAGTCCCCACCCCGTCCACGCGCAGACCACCCGGAGCACCTCGGGCGCCGCCTGGGAACCCAGCACGAGGAGGTATCCACCGGTCGCGAACATCCCCGCGAGGCGGATCGTGCGCACCGCGCCGAGCCGGGCCCGCAGCGGATCGCCGAGCAGTCGCACGACGGTCATCGCCACCGAGAAGATCGTGTACGCCAGCGGCGCCAGGGCCGGATCGGTGTCCAGCACCCAGCGCGCGTGCAGAGCGGCCCAGTCCATCGCCGCGCCTTCTGACAGGTGCCCGCCGAAGGCCGCCAGTCCCAGCAAAGCGACGATCCCCCATCTGGTCGAGTCGGCGAGCGACGCCCCTTGCACGTCTCCGGAGCGTGCGGGAGCGGGCAGCAGCAGCCGGGCGATCGGCAGATAGGCGAACGGGACCACGACCGCGGCGCCGACGAGCAGCACCTGCCCGTCGACCCCGGCCTTCAGTCCCGTGGCGGTCAGCGCTCCGCCGACCGCGCCGCCCAGGCTCCACACGCCGTGGAACGCCGAGATGATCGGCCGGCCGTACCGGTGCTCGACCTCGACCGAATGGGTGTTCATCCCCACCTCCAGGATGCCGATGCCCATTCCGAAGAACACCGCGAGCACGGCCAGCCAGAGATATGACGGGGCCAGGGCGGGCCCGAGCAGCAGTACGGCCGAGGCGGGCCCGCTGAACCAGCACACGCTCCTGCTCGACCATCTCTCGACCAGCGGCCCGGCGAGCAACATGGCGGCCAGCGCTCCGGCCGAGACCAACAGCAGCGCCGTGCCCAGGCGCGCCGGTCCGAGGTCGAGGCGGTCGTTGAGCGCGGGCAGGCCCGCCGACCACATGCCCACGGTGAGTCCAAGGAGGCAGAAGTAGCCGAAGACGCCGACGCGGGCTCGGACAGCGACCCGATCAGGGGGAATTATTTTGTTCACGGCGAAAGCATAATCATGCACCGGGTGCTGCACAATGGACGCGTGGACGGTGCGAGGACGAGCGTCGAGTTGCGTGCGCACAACCGGGTTCGGCTGCTGCGGGCGGTGCACGAGTGCGGCGCCGGCCGTACCCGATCGGAGCTGACCCGCGACCTCGACCTGGCCAGGGGCACCGCGTCGGTGCTGGTGACCGGCTTGATCGATGACGACCTGGTGTCCGAGTCGCCCACCCCAGGGCACGCCAGGGGCCGTCCCACCCAGGTCCCGGGGCCGCATCCGCACGGGCCCCTCGTGCTGGCGGCGGACCTGCGCGAGGACGCGTGGGACCTCGCCGTCTGCGAGATCGGCGGCCGGACCACGGTGGTGGACAGCAGATCGCACGACGGCTCCCCCACGGGCGCGCTACCACCTCTGGGCGACGCGATACGCGCACAGCTCGGGCCACGCGTCGTCGGAGTGGGAGTGGCGGTGGCCGGCCCGGTCCGCTCGGGCAGGATCGTGGACATCGCCCACCTGAGCTGGCGCGACGTGGACGTCGCCGAACTGCTAGCCGTCGGCCACGCGCCACTCCACATCGGCAACGACGCCCGCCTCGCCGGGCTGGCCGAAGCCAGACGCGGCCGCCTTCGCGGCGTGGACCTCGGCCTGCACCTGCACGTCGACTTCGACCCCGGCGGCACCCTCCTGGTGAACGGCACGCCCCTCGCCGGCGGTTCCGGTACGGCGGGCGAGTTCGGCCACATGCCACTGGCGGACCCCTCCGGGATGCCTGCCGACCGGCGGAGGCACTGCGCGTGCGGGGCTCAGGGCTGCTGGAGCCTCCAGGTCGGCGGCAACGCGCTGCTTGACCACTTCGGCCTCACGACCGGCGGCGGGCGCGGCAGAAGCGTCTCCGAGCGGATCCTGGCCGACGCCGCCCGGGGAGACCCCGCGGCTGTCGAGGCGGTGGCCGTCAACGCCCGCGCGCTGGGCATGGGGATCGGCGCCCTGGTCAACGCACTGGACCCACGGGTGGTGACGCTCTCGGGGATGGGCACGGACCTGCTCGCCCTGGCCCGCGACGAGATCGAGGCGGCCTACCTGGCCGGCCTGATGGCCTTCCGCAGGCCCCGGCCCGCCGAGATCGCTCCTTCGACCCTCGACCGGCGGGGGCCACTGATCGGCGCCATGGAGTCGGCCTTCGACGCCTTCCTCACCGTCCCCGGCCTGCAGGGCTGGCGCGCGAGCCATGCCCGGTCCGACGAGTTGTTCCCGCCGACCGACGTCGCTTCGAAGAGTGCTCGCTGACGTACCAAATGGGGATCTACGCTCGCGAGCCGGCCGACACCCGCCGCGGTGCACAGCAGGCCCGCGATCGCCGCGTACTTCATGCCGATCGCCCCGATGATCCGGCTCACCTGGGTGATGGCGAGCAGGAGGGCGGCGCAGAAGGTCTACCGGCTGCGGGACTACGCTCGGCGGCGGAGTCCCGCAGGCGGCCGGTCACCTCAGGGCGAACGCCCGGGTGATCGTCTCCTCGACCTTGGCGCCGGCCGAGTCCCAGGCCGTGACCTTCAAGGACGCATGGCCGGTGCGGCCCCGGTGGTCGGCCCGCGCCCGGTACGTGCCATCGTCCCGCCGGTCGACCCGGACCTCGGCCCACGTCGCGCCGTCGTCGTAGGAGATCCGCGCGGTCGCGCCCTTGACGGGGCGGGACTCGGCGCCGGTGGGAGCCCGGACCGTGAACGCGAACGTGTGGCGCCCGCGGGCGGGCACGGCGTTGCGCAGGTCGACGCCCAGCTCGTAGTCGATCTTGAGCAGCGGCAGTACCTCCCGCCTCGCCGTGTGAGCGGACGGGAACGTCCAGGTGGTGGCCGTCTTCGTGCCCGTCCCCCACCACTCGGCGGTACGCGTCGACGACTGCTCCAGCCGGTACACGGCCCGCTCGGCCGGGAGGGCGACCGTCGTGTTGTACAGCTGAGTGCCCTCGCCGATCAGCGTGTCCCCCCGGTACAACCGGACGGCGGCCTGGTCGGCGGAGCCGTACAGGAATCCGAAGTGGTCGGGGTCGGAGTCGCCGAACTCCGGCACCATGAACCGCGCGGTGTCCCCGGTGCGCTGCGCGGGCAGGCCGTACTCGGCGTACGCGCTCGACAGCCTCCTGGGTTGCCCGGGGCCGCCGGGTGCGAACCAGTGCTCGGTGAGCGACTGGCCCGCCCGGTACGTCCGGTCGCCGGTGATCAGCTCCGCGCCGCCCTCGATGGAGCGCTGGAACCGGGCACGCACCGTCAGGTCACCGGGTGTCGTCCACTCCTCACGTTCCATCGCACCGCTGATCGGCGACGGCTTGATCATCATGCCGCCCACCATGGGCCGGAAGCTCGCGCGCGTGCCGTACCCCTGTTCGTCGGACGTGCCGTGGTAGTACGCCCGGATGCGGGTCATGGTCTTCGGCGAGATCTCGTACCGCAGGTCGCCCGGCACCTTGTCGTGCCACCGCAGCACGTCGTACCAGTACGGGCTCACCGAGGTGCCGTCCAACCGGACCCGGCCCGCCTCGCGGAGCGCCGCCGCCTCCTCGTGCCCCGTGGTGAACGAGGGGACGGCCAGCCCGTTACCCCAGTACGCCAGGGCGCCAGGCGCCTCGTTCATGGCGAGCACGACGATCGGGGCGCCCGCCTCGATGGCGGACTCCACAGCCTCGAACGCGTCCCGGTCCGGCTGGAACGTCAGCAGCGCCAGTTTCCCCCGCAGGTCGACGCCGGTGAAGTCCGAGCGGGCGCCGGCGTCGTACACGGGCAGGTCGCGCCGCCCGTCGAACCTCGGCCCGTACTCCATGTGGATCAGCCGGACCTCCTTGCCGCCCGGCACCGTCCGCGCCCTGGCGATGGGCGCGTACAGATCCCAGTGGTGGTACATCTCGAAATGACCGAGTTCCGCCTTCGGGATCGGTGCGGCGTAGGCGCGCTCGGTGGCCGGGGTCATCATCCACGACGACGACAGGCTGGCCTCGGGGACCGCGCCACTCCTGATGTGCCCGATCGTGACCTGGGAGTGATCGACCCGTTCGGCCGTGTCCAGCCGGATCCGGCTCGCGCGGCGGGCGTCGATCGGCACGGTCGCGGGGCCGGTGACCGTCACGTCCGGGTCACCCGCGAAGACGATCTCGGAGGACTGCGCGCCCGCCTGCCTGCGCTCCAGCATCGTGGCCATCATCGAGTAACGCCCGGCGGGAAGCTCGGCGACGAGCCTGCCGTCCTCCGGGATCGGCAGGTCGCGGAACTCGCCGGTGTCCAGGTCCAGGACGTCGAGGCTGGACTCGGCGCCCGGCGCGCCGCCGTCCCGGTAGCCGACCGGGATCTCGACGCGATGCTTCACCGGGCTGATGGTCTGGGCGATCGCCACCGATACCGACACGCCCTCGGCGGTGCCGCGCAGCCGCCCGGCGTACCGGCCTCGGGTGCCCTTGGCGGGGTCGGCGGTGACGATCACGGGAACCCGGCCGCTCGCGGGCACCTCGACGTGGTCCGCGGACAGCGTGAACATGCCGTCGGGCGCCGGCTCGCCGCCGGGTTCGCGCACGTCGAGGGCGAGGTCGAGGGTGATCGGGGTGGTGCCGGAGTTGACGATCTCGACGGTCGAGGCGGTCTTCGCGCCCTCGGGCGTGACCGTGGGCACACTCACCGTCGCCGGGACGGCGTGCACCGGCTGGGCGACCGCCCTGGCCACGTCCACGCGTCCGGAGCCGACCACGTCGATCGCGCCCTCCACCGGCTTGGCGGCGCTCACCAGCGCCGCCTTGAGCTGCGGGCCGGTCCACTCCGGGTGCCGCTGGGCGAGCAGCGCGGCCGCACCCGCGACGTGTGGGGTGGCCATCGACGTGCCGTTCAGCGAGGTGTAGTCGTCGTCCACGGGGCTGCCCAGCGAGGTGCCCTCGGCACGGGCGGCGACGATGCCGACCCCGGGCGCGCTGATCTCCGGCTTGAGGGCGTCGTCGCCGGCCCGCGGACCGCGCGAGGAGAAGTCCGCCGGGGCGTCAGCCTTGTCGACCGCCCCGACGGTGAGCGCCTCGTCGGCGGAACCCGGCGAGCTCACCGTGCCGGATTCGGGACCGGCGTTGCCCGCCGCGACCACGAACAGCGCGCCCGTCTCGGCGGTCAGCGTGTTCAGCGACCGGCTCAGCGGGTCCGTGCCGTCGGTGGGCCCGTTGGTGCCCAGGCTCATGCTGATGACGTCGGCGTCCTTGCCCGCCGCCCACTCCATCCCGGCGATGATCCAGGACAGGCTGCCGGAGCCCTGGTCGTTGAGGACCTTCCCGACGTAGAGGGAGGCGCCGGGCGCGACGCCCTTGCGCTTGCCGCCGGCCGCCGTACCGCTGCCCGCGATGGTGGCCGCCACGTGCGTGCCGTGACCGTTGTGGTCGGCGGCGTCGGTCGTGTCGGAGAAGTTGACGCTTTCGGCGACCCGGCCGCCGAGATCGGGGTGCGTGGCGTCGACACCCGTGTCGAGCACCGCCACCTTCACCCCCTTGCCGTCGTATCCCGCCTGCCACACGGCCGGCGCGCCGATCTGCGGCACGCTGGTCTCCAGCGTCGCCTTCACCGGACGGTCGAGCCACACCTTGGCGTACGGCGCGGCGGCGGAACGGTCACGCCCGGCGTCGCCGAGGGCCTGCCAGAAGTCCGCGGCCTGGGCCGGGGCGCGTTCGACGGCGGTGGCGCCCGCACTGGGCAGCGACCGGGTCCTGCGGGCGCCCGCGGGCACCGGCCGGTCGGCCAGGGCCTGCTTCACGTCCGTGCCGTAGGAGAGGATCAGCGGGAGCGACGCGCGATGGGCGTCGTCGTAGCCCGCCTCGATGAGGTCGGTGACGTTGAACAGCTCCCGGTCCAGCCGATCGGCCGCCAGCATCGGCCGGGCCGTGTCCGGGATCACGTACAGGTCGCCGCGCTCGGTCACGGTCTTGAACGCCGGTTGCGGCCGCCCGGCGGTCCCCGGCCGCGCGGTGGCGGCCTGGCGGCCGTCCGGGTAGGTCTGGACGTCGATGACATCACCGGTGACCAGCGTCAGCGTACGTTTGGACACGGCTGAGGCGGGCGGCGTCACCGGTGGTTTCCCCGGTTCCGCACCGGCCGGTACGGCCGGCCCCGAGGCCAGCACGACCGCACCGGCCGTCACCGCGACGACGCGTGAAAGTAAACGCATCCCTGAGGTTCCTCCCTGTCCCGGGCGGCACATCGGTCACACCGCGCCAGAACAGATCTTCGGCAGCCGAGATATATCGCGCCAGCACTTCTCGATGGCGGTTGGCCGACAAGTCGTGATCCCGCCACCCCCGGCCGCACCCGCGCCTTCGCCTGCTCCCGGGCCTCAGCGTGCCGATCGGCTCACCGCGCACCCGCCGGGGACGTGTTAATCCGGCCGTCTCTCGTCGTCGGCCATGCGGTAGGTGCCCTGTTCCAGGCGGTGGATCAGCTGGTGGGTCCACTGCGCGCGGCTCTCGGCGGTGTGCAGCCACAGCCCGATGACCTCGCCGGTCGGGCCCCATGAATCCAGGTCGGTGTCCGGTGGGAGTTGCGCGGCGATGCCGTCCCGCCATTCCTCCATCGCCTGGGTGCGCTGCCGCAGGAGGTCGATCGCCTGGGCGCGGGGGAGGTCGTCGATGAGGCCCACCGCGGCGGCGAGGAGGTCGAGGCGGGGATCGCGGCTGGTGAGCGCGCCGCGGAGGAGGGCGAAGTAGGCCGTCTCGCCCTCCTCGGTCAGCTCGTACTCCATGCGCGGCGGTCCGCCCGCCGCGCTCGGCGTGGTCTCATGGGCGAGCAGCAGGCCCTGTCCGGTCATCGCCTTGAGCGCGTGGTAGACCGAGCCCGAGGTCGCGCTGGACCACTGGTGGGCGCCCCACGACTCCAGGTCCGCGCGGACCTGGTAGCCGTGGGTACGGCCATGGCGGCGGATCGCGCCGAGCACGAGAAGGCGGACCGCCGACATGGTGTTCCTCCGGGTCGATTCTCAGGCGGGTGTGCGGACCCACCACAGTGTGCCGAACGGATCGACGAAGCAGCCCATCCTGGTGCCGTCGTCCTGGGCGGTGACCTCCATGCCCGGATTGGCGCCGGCGGCGATCGCCCGGGTGCAGACGGCCTCGGCGTCGGGCACGGTGGTCCACATCCGCACCCGCACCGGACCGGTGGGCGGGGCCAGGCAGCGACCGCCGTCAGGACCGGAGTCGGCGAAGAACAGGTTACCGGTCCTGATCCGCGCCGCGGCGTGGATCACCCACCCCGGGTCGCCGGCCAGGGCGGTGGTGACGGCGTCGCTGGGTGGGTGCGCCGGGGGCATCGGTTTTTCCGATCACGTAGGCGCAGACGCGGGTGGGATCAGCTCAGGTACCGGTAAATGGCGTGGCGGATCTGTCCGGGCGTCATCGGGTCGGTCGACAGGGCGCTGTGCAGCACGAGCCCTTCGATGAGCGCGTCGAGTTCCCGGGCGGTGGTGGCGTCGAAGTGGCGTTCCAACGCCTGGCGGCTGCGCGCCATCCAGGCCTGTGTGACGGCCCTCAGGGCCGGATTACGCGCTGCGGCCACGTACAGCTCCACGGAGAGGACGAGGTCGTGCTGTGAGCCGAGCAGGTCGTCCGACACCAGCGAGATGACGGCTTCGACCGCCGCGTCACGGTCCCGGGCGGCACTCAGACGCTCGTCGAAGACGCGGGCCACCAGGGCGGCGTGCCGGGTGAACGCCTCGGCGAGCACCTCGTCCAGGGACGCGAAGTGGTAGGTCATCGAGCCCAGCGGCACGTCCGCGGTGCGGGCTATCTCCCGGTGCGTCGTCCCGGCGACGCCGCGCTCGCGGATGACGGTGAGGGCGGCGTCGATCAGCCGGTCCCGTCGACCGGGGTCGTGTCGGCGCGGGCGGCGCGGGGTGGAGCCGCTCATGCCGTACCCGGGTCGATCGTGCGGATCACGCGGGCGGGATTGCCCACCGCGACGACGTTCGCCGGGAGATCTCGGGTGACCACCGCTCCGGCGCCGACGACGGTGTTCTCCCCGATCGTGACGCCGGGCAGGACGATCGCCCCGCTGCCCAGCCACACGTTGTCGCCGATGGTGATCGGCTTCGCGGCCTCCCATTTCGCCCGGCGGGGCTCCGGATCGACCGGGTGTGTCGGCGTCATGAGCTGTACGTAGGACCCGATCTGCACGTCGTCGCCGATGGTGATCGGCGCGACGTCCAGAGCGACGAGACCGAAGTTGGCGAACGAACGGGCGCCGATGCGAATGTGGCTGCCGTAGTCGACCCGCAGCGGCGGCCGGATCTCCGTGCCCTCACCGACCGCACCGAGCAGCTCGGTGAGCAGGCGGCGCCGCTCCTGCGGATCACGGGCCGACGTCGCGTTGAACGCGTCCATCAGATCCATGGCCCGAAGGTTGTGCTCGGCCAGGTCCGGGTCATCGGCGATGTACAGGTCACCGGCGAGCATCCGCTCACGCATCGAGCGGCCATCGAAGTCAGACATCATACGTACAAGCGTACACATCAAATGTACTCATGTACGTATCGGGAGGGACGCGGCAACCCCGAGTCCGACCTGCCGACTTCGAGGGCAACCGAAATGTCCGCTACCGGCAGCCGGCCAAACCGTGACCGGCTGCAGGTCCGACCACGCCGATCAGGCTTGCCATGGGGTATGCCATCTCCGATCCTCGTCAATGCCGTTGCCGATGACCCGCAGTGCGGAGTTCGAACCGTACGAGCTGAGGGAGCAGACCACGCGGACGGTCCTCACTTCACCGGTCGTGCCTACGGTGATGTCGGTCTGCGTGGCGAGCCGTGTTGCCGAGGGATGGTGAGCGTGCGTGGAAATCTCGTATGTGTGGAGGAGTTCGATGGGTTCGTCTTCTACGGTGCGGCCCTTTGACCGCCGGCCGCCACGGACGACGACTTCGGTGTTGTCCGTGTTCTCCTCGATGGTCACGGTCATCTGCTGATCGGCCATCCGGCGGTCTTCCATGGCGCGGGCAGCCACAGGTAGTTCGAAGGAGACTGCCATCTCGTGGGGAGCGGGCACCGTCGGCAGATGGAGGATGCTGCTGTGCGCGGAGCCGAGGAGCACTTCATAGCCGGCGGCGGAGAGCTGAGGCCAGTACTCGGGGAAGTCTGCCGCGCTGAGCGTCAGCTGAAGGCGATGTCCGGACTTCAGCTGATAGCGGGTGGGGTCGAAGTCCAGCTCGATGTGATGGCTCGTATCGGCCACGTCTGGTGATTCGGGCATCCCGGTGTAGGGCGGCGGGTTGGACAGGCGCTGGAAGCCGCGTGTGATCAGCGTCGTGTGGCCGTTTGGCGCGATGTCGTTGAGCTTCGCGACGATGTCCACATCGAGGTGGGCGACGACCAAGGAGAGGCTGATGCGGGGTGCTCCGGCGATGTCGAGGGGTGAGTCGAGTACGTCGGAGGTGAACGCGGCGGATCGGGCCACATCGCGTGTCTGATCCCGCGGAGCTGCTGCCATACCTAGACCTGCGGCGACTCCGGCCGTTGCGTCGAAGGCCACCGGAACACGGCCCGGCGGCACTGATGGTCCGGCGGTCAGTCCGCTGTCGGAGAGGTGGAGGGCACGATCGACGGAGGGCGCGGCAGGGAAGTGTTCGGCGAACTCCCACCGCTCAGCGCCCATGATGTAGGTGGACACGGTCGGCGCGGGAGGGCCTTGGGGTCGGATGTTGCGCACATGTTCGTCGAACCAGTCGATGGTCAAGGCCACGGAGTCGACCGGCGCCTGCTCCTGCCCTTCCGGCATGCCATGCAGCCATGGCCCGCAGATGATGCGGCGAGGTGCGTTGATGGCCGCGAAGTCGCGCCACGCGCCGGAGAAATTGGTGTCTCGCCAGCCGGTGACGATGAGGGTGGGCACATCGATGGTGGCCGGGTCGGCCTCTCGCCCCTGCCAGTAATGGTCGCGGTGTGGATGTCTGGCCCACACGTCGTGCCAGGGTCTCACCGCCTGGAGACGTGCGGTGAACGCCGAAGGATCGAGCCATGGAGCCGTGGGGGGCAGGGCGGTCAGGGCGAGCATCATCGTTGACCACTCACCAATGATCATGGCCAGTCCGAGGGCGCCTCTGCGCGCCACTTCGCCGGAGTAGGGGTCTGTCGATCCCTCGATCGCCGCCACTGCTCGCAGTGACGGAGCCCCGCTGGTCGCTGCGCGTAGGGCCGTGATGCCACCGTATGACAGGCCCCACACGGCCACCTGTCCGGTGCACCACGACTGATCAGCGAGTTGCTCGATGATGTCGTAGATGTCGTCCTGCTCGATCCTTTCGAACGCATCGGACTTGACGCCCTCCGAGGACCCGGTCCCGCGAAAGTCGACCACGGCGACGGCGTACCCGGCGGCGGTGAACCCTTCCAGCTGTGGCGTGGTTCGTGGCCCGAACCACGCGTCTTTGGAGTACGGGTTGGATGCCACGATGACCGGCCAGACGTCGGAGGAGTCCTCATCTGGGAGATAGATGTTGCTGTCGAGGCGCACACCATCACGCATGGTCAACGGCACGTGACGGACGATTCGCGACATGAGGCTCAACCACTCTGCTGATACGAGCGAGGGGTCTGCTGTGCCTGGCTGTCCCATGTCGCCGGGGTGATTCCGTCCTGCTTCAGGCGAAACTTCTCGATCTTCTGCGTCGGGGTCTTCGGCAGTGCCGGCACCAGATCGATGTAGCGGGGCACCATGAAGGCCGGTGCGGTGGCGAGGCAGAATTCATGCAGCTCTTCGGCGGTCACCCTGGCGCCGGGCCTGGCGACGACGACGACCTTGAGGTCCTCCTCGGTGAGCTCGCTGGGCACGCCGACAGCGGCCGCTTCCAGTACCTCCGGGTGCCTGATCAGTAGTTGTTCCACTTCGTAGGCGGAGATGTTCTCACCTCGCCGGCGGATGGAGTCGCTGAGCCGGCCCTCGAAGGTCAGGTATCCCTCATCGTCGAGTGTGCCGAGGTCGCCGGTGTGCAGCCAGCCGTTCTTCAGAACCTGCGCGGTAGCCTCGGGCATGGCGTGGTAGCCGTTCATCAACAGCCCCGGCTCTCGGCCGCGCACGACGATCTCGCCAGGGTGTCCGCTGGGCAGCGGGTGTCCGGAGTCGTTCACGATCCGAACGTCGAACTCGGGGATCACCTTGCCGCACGTACCCGGCTTCTGAGGGCCTTCGAGGGGGTCGTAGACGGGCACACCGCCATCGGTCAGGCCATAGACCTGCCTGAGCGGGATGCCGAAACGCTCTTCCCAGCCTTGTCGCCACTCGGGCACGGGCACTCCCCATGCCAGCCTGACACGGTGGGCGCGGTCCTTTTCGCTGGGCGGCTGTTTCCACAGGATCGTCAGCGTCGCACCCATGAAATTGAAGACGGAAGCATCCAGGGCATTGACGTCGTCCCAGAACCGTGAGCCGCTGAAGCGGCGGCCGAGCGCGGCGGTGCCCCCACAGGCCAGGGCAGCCACGACGGTCAGGGTGGCGGCGTCGATGTGGAAGAGCGGGAAGGGGCAGTAGAGGACGTCGTCGGTGCGCAGGCCCATGTGGGTGGCGTGCAACTGTCCCTGCCTGGCCAGGTACCGGTGGGACAACACGCACGCCTTGGAGGCGCCGGTCGTGCCCGAAGTGAACAGCAGGGTGGCCGCGGCGAGATCGTCGATCTCGGCAGGCGGGTACGGGTCAGTGCGGCATTGATAGTCGGCCAGATCGTCGAACCGCTGTTCGCCTGCGAGGCCGTTGACGACGACCCGGCGCAGCTCAGGAAGCTGATCGAGCACGGGCATGACGACGGGAAGGAACTCGGCGTCGGCGACCAGAACCGAAGCCTCGGCCACCCGTAGCGCGCGGATCAGATGATTCCCGAGCAGGGCGGTGTTGAGCGGAGTATGGAGGGCACCGAGGCGCGCTAGGGCGAACCAGACGAGAACCTGCTCGAGGCTGTTGTGCATCAGCAAGGCGACACCTCTGCCTGGGCCTATCCCGGCCGCGGCGAAGGCGGCGGCGAGGCCGGCTGACCGCTGTTCGACCTGGCGGTAGGTGAGGTCGCCTTCATGGGTGCGGAGGAAGACGGCGTCAGGGGTACGGGCCGCCGCGTGGGCGAGCATCGCGGTGATGCCGGATCCTCGCATCGCTGCGACCGTCATGCGAGCCCGAAGAGGCGGGAGGCGTTGTCATGGAAGAGTGCTTGCAGCGCCGCATCCGGCAGTCCCGATGCGCGCCATTCGGCGATGGCACGAACTGGCGAGATCATGGGCCAGTCGCTGCCGTAGAGGACCTGATCCCTCAGCACGTTGGGCATCATGCCGAACAGCGTGTCCCATCCGGTCCCGGCTTTGGCGACGTACTTCGGCGCCAGGGCGCCGAACTCCAGGTAGACCGTCGGGTGACGGCGTGCCACCGCGCAGTACTCCGTCACCCAGGGCCAGCCGGCGTGGCAGGCGATCAGCGTCAGGTCGGGAAAGTCGCAGGCCACCTGATCCAGCAGCTCCGGTCGCTCGTGACGCAGAGGGTGCATGCGGCTGTAGGTGATGCCCGTGTGCACCGCGACGACCAGGCCGAGCTCCTCCGCCCGGGAGTACATCGGGTAAAGGCGGCGGTCGTCGATGTCGAGTCCGAAGAACGCCGGCTGGAGTGTGACCCCGCGCAACCCGAGGCCGGCGATCGAGGTTGCCTGCCGGGCGATCTGAGTCGGCCGGGCATCGGCGATGTCGACACATCCGATTCCCGTGAACCGGCCGGGATGTTCGGCCAGAACCTGGCACAGCGCCTCGTTGAGCAGGTCAGCTGATTCGCCACCCTCAGACTCGGCGTGCATGACGGCTCGGTTGATGCCCTCGGTATCCATGACCTTGAGCAGGTCGGCCAAACGGCCGGCGTTGATCTTGTCGGTCAACTGCAGCACCTTGTCGTACTGCTCGACCTGCCGCCTGGGAGCGGCATAGGTGGGGCTGGGGCGTAGCTCCTGCGGGAGCCGTACCCGGGCATCGATGACGCTCATCCCGCGGCCCCCATGTTCTGCCCGCGCAGGTGAACGGGGACAGGCTCACAGGCCAACCGGATCGGAGGCAGATCCCCCGACTCCTCCCGGCTCACGACCGATATCCCGACGAGACGGCAGGCGAACTCGACGAACCGATCCTGAACTTCGGTGACGTCCAGCCGCCCGTCAGGCCGATACCAGTTGGCGACTCCGTTACACATCTCCAGAAGCGCCAGCCGGGCGATGCGCAGATCGGTGAGCTGAAAGACACCGGTACGAGCGCCGCGCTCGATGACCTTGGCGAAAACCGACTCATAGTCGTCACGCATGCCGATGAGCGCTTCCTGATCCCGCGACCCCAAGGCGCGTATCTCCTGATCGGTCACCTTTGCCGTGAGCGGGTTGAGCGCACACAGCCCCACATGTCCCCGCACCAGGCGCGCCAGCTGGATTCCTGGGTCGGCGGACGAGCTGGTCGCGTCGATCGCGGAGCGCAGCAACTGCTCAAGGCAGGTCCGCATGACGCCGGAGAGGATCTCCTCCTTGCCCCCGGCGTAGTGGTACAAGGTCGCGGAGTTGATGCCCGCGGCACGTCCGAGTTCCCGAATGCCGGTCGCGGCGTACCCCTTCTGCGCGAACAGGCCAACCGCCGCCTGCTGGATCTCCTCAAGTCTCATAAATCGCTCCCAATCGATCGATTGACAGACATTGAACTATTGGCGGCGACGTTGGTCAAGCCGAGGGCATCGCTGATGACGCCAGGTACGTCGACAGATCAATCCACCGGGACCTGGTCACTCAATCGATTGATAGGCGCGCCACCACCCTGGTACGCGGCAAAACCGACACTCGTCCTGGTCAATGAGATCCGTCGCCACGCCGGCCTGGACCGCCCGCACCCGACTGAAGCCGGGGATGCCTGGGCTACGGCCGGGCGCCGTCCGGCGGCGAGCAGTCGTTCCAGCACGTCATGGAGCCGAGCGGCCGCTCAAGCCGGCCAAGCTGGAAGAGGGTGACGCCACATGCTCATGGGGGTCCTTCTGGACCGCCGGCATCGCCGTGCGTGGCGCGTCACCGCTTCGAGAGGAGCTTGTCCGTCCGCGCCGGACGCAAAGGCAAGAAGGGGGCCGACCCCTTCCACTTTCAACCTATAGCGCACTGGGGGTCTTGCGGCAAGACCCGGGTCGTGCCGCAGAATCTACCGCCGGAGCCAGAACCTGCGGAAATCAGGGATTCGCGACATACGCGTGCTCACGGGTGTGCGCCTCCGCACCGCGCGGACCAGCCGGCCGAAGCACAACCTCAGTGAATGGGTGGTTCATGTTCGACGTGATCATTGCCGGGGGCGGACCGACCGGCTTGATGCTGGCCAGTGAGTTGCGGCTGCACGGCGTGCACGCGCTCGTGCTGGAGAAGGAGGCGGAGCCGACCAGGTACGTCCGCGCGCTCGGCCTGCACGTGCGCAGCATCGAGGTGATGGACCAGCGCGGCCTGCTGGAGCGGTTCCTCGCCCACGGCCGGCGGTATCCGGTCGGCGGTTTCTTCGCCGGCATCACCAAGCCCTCCCCCAACAGGCTGGACACCGCGCACGGCTACGTCCTCGGCATCCCGCAGACCATCACCGAGCGCCTGCTGGCCGAGCACGCCGCCGAGCTCGGCGCCGAGATCCGGGGCGGCTGCGAACTGGTCGGGCTGGGCCAGGACGAGCACGGGGTGACCGCCGAGCTGGCAGACGGCACGCAGCTGCGCTCGCGCTACCTCGTCGGCTGCGACGGCGGCCGCAGCACCGTGCGCAAGCTGCTCGGCGTCGGCTTCCCCGGCGAGCCCTCCAGAGTCGACACGCTGCTCGGCGAGATGGAGCTGACCGAGGATCCGGCGGCGCTCGCCGCCATCGTCGCGGAGGTCCGCAAGACCCAGCTGAGGTTCGGCGCCGGGCCGCTCGAAAACGGGGCGTACCGCGTCGTCGTGCCCGCCGCGGGGGTGGCTGAGGACCGCCTGGTCCCGCCGACCCTGGAGGAGTTCAAACAGCGGCTGCGGGTGACCGCGGGTACCGACTTCGGTGTGCACTCGCCGCGTTGGCTGTCCCGGTTCGGCGACGCCACGCGGCTGGCCGAGCGCTACCGGGTCGACCGGGTACTGCTGGCCGGCGACGCGGCGCACATCCACCCGCCGATGGGCGGGCAGGGACTCAACCTCGGGATCCAGGACGCGTTCAACCTCGGCTGGAAACTGGCCGCCGAGGTGAACGGCTGGGCGCCGGAGGGGCTGCTGGACAGCTACCACACCGAACGGCACCCGGTGGCCGCCGACGTGCTGGACAACACCCGCGCACAGATGGTGCTGGTGTCCACCGAGCCGGGGCCGCAGGCGGTGCGCCGGCTGCTGGCGGAGCTGATGGATTTCGAGGAGGTGAACCGGTACCTGATCGAGAAGATCGTCGCGCTCGGGGTCCGCTACGACTTCGGCGAGGGGCATGACCTGCTCGGCCGGCGGATGCGGGACGTGGGGCTGAAGCGGGGTCGCTTGTATGAGCTGACACACGGCGGCCGGGGGCTGCTGCTCGACCAGACCGGCCGGCTTTCGGTTACGGGGTGGGCGGATCGGGTCGACCACGTCGTCGACGTCAGCGAGGAACTGGACGTGCCCGCCGTGCTGCTGCGGCCGGACGGCCACGTGGCGTGGGTCGGTGACGATCAGCAGGATCTGCTCGACCGACTGCCTCGGTGGTTCGGCACCGCCGCCGGCTGAGTTCGCAGGTGTGGCTGGAAGGGGTAGGACACGGCCGGTGCGGTACCGCACCGGCCCGGTCCCGGACCCGGCGGTGTCCGGTCACAGACCTCCCGCCCGTACATCGCCCCGGTCGCCTCACCCACGCGACGCGGTCAGTTGAACAACGGTCTGCTCCTGCTGGGGGCCGCGCGGATGCCGGTGGGCGGCGGCGGACACCGTGCCGACCGCGGCGAGGCCGACCAGGGCGGCGGTCACGGCCCCCTGGTCGAAGAGCTGCCCGACCACCAGGCCGCCCGCGAACGCCACCATCCCGGACATGAAGTGGACCAGGCCGTTGTAGGAGCCGACCCGGCCCTCCGGCGCGCAGCGGACCACCATCTGGAAGGACGCCGGCTGCAGCAGCCCGGTGCCGAGCCCGTTCAGAACGGCCGCCGTCATCAGGGCGGCCATCCGCCAGTCGGCCGCGAACGGGAACGCCGCCAGGAGCAGATAGCTGAAGCCCGCGCAGAGCAACCCGACGCGTAGCACCCAGGAATGTCCTCCCCGCCCGTCCCTGGCGACGAACGGCTGGACTCCGGCGGCGGCGACGGCCACCGCGCAGAAGAACAACGTGGCCTGGCCGGCGTCGGCGACGCTCAGCGGGACCACTGTCACGACCTGGCTGATAAGCAGGGTGCTGGGGGCGGTGACGGCGGCGAAGCGCAGGAACGGCCGGTCGCGGGCCACGTCTGCGACGCCACTCAGGAGCATGCCGAGCCCGGCTCGTCCGGTGGGCCCGGCGACCTGGCGCAACAGGCCGAACAGCAGGGCCGCGACCGCCCACACCGCCGCGGAGGCGGCGGCCAGGAACGCGAAACCTCCTCCCAGCAGCGCCAGACCGACCGGCGGACCCGCCACCGCGGCGATCTGGCCGGTCACCACGTAGGCCCCGAAGCCACGAGATCGGCTTTGTGACGGCAGCCCGGCGAGCATCGACTGCGCGGAGGGGTGGAACAACGCCCCGCCGATGGCGAGCAGCATGGCCGTGGCGAGGAGCGTCCCCGGGCCGTCGACGACTCCGAGCAGGCCGAAGGCGATCGCTCTCAGCGCGCAGGCCAGCATCCCGGCCCGCCGCGGCCCGATCTGGTCGATCAGTGGACCGAACGGCAGGAACAGCGCGTACTGCACCGCGATGCGCAGGCCGAGCGCCAGCGAGATCGTTCCGGCGAGGAGGCCCACGTCGTCCCGCAGATGCGCCACCAAGTGAGCCATCACCGCGTAGTAGCCGAGCGAGGCGGCCAGTTGCACGCACACCAGGACCGCGATCACGCGCCGCCCCGAGTCGGCCGTCGTACCGGCGGCCACGGATGTACGAAGCAAGATCACCAACCGGGGAGAGGAGTCCCCAGATGATAGCCATCGCTCGCCGGTGATCCCGCCATCCCGCAGCTCGGCGGGGGGCCTGCCTGGCGGGTCTCGCGTTCGCCTCCGATCGGCGGCGCTTCCGGTCGTCCCCTGGATTCGTCCGTGGGCACGACCCGGCCCCTTCCGCGGTGCCCGGGGGCGGCGCAGAAGGGGCCAGGCCATGACGCCGGGCCGGAACTTCGAAAAGCCCGGTGTCTCCCCGTGTGCCTCAGTCAGCCGGATCCGTGGCGCTCATTGAGTTGAGCGCCGTGACCAGCTTCTTCTCCTCGTAGACGAAGTGCGACTCCAGCAGCGCGGTCAGGCCGTCCAGTTCCCCCGCCACCCGCCTCGCCTCGGCCGGATCAGCCTCGAGACCCTCGACCAGCTCCGTAACCCTGCGCAGGATCCCGGTCACCACGTGGTGGTCGTGCGTCAGCTCCTCCAGCACGGGCCGCAACTCGGGGAACTGCTCCGCCAGGACGGGGAACGCCCCGTCGTCCTCACCCGTGTGGTGCCGGGTCAGCGCCGAGCAGAAGGCCAGGCAGTGCGCCCGCAATTCCCGTGGCCGCTCGCCACGGCCCTCGGCGTAGGAGTCGACGTCCGCGCGGACCCGTTCCAGCTCTTCACGGAGCCAGATGTGAACTTCGATCAACTGGTTGCCGAACGCCGTGAGGCGGTCGTCCGGCTCGGTGGATGTTTCCATGGTCGTCCCATGATTCGGCGCCTCCATGCCCACGACTGTCTCCTTGCCGGGTGCACTGCGACGCTGAGACGGGATTGCATCATCCTTCCGGTGGTCCGTCAAACGGCGGTCCGTCGAACGGCCGGCGGCGCGCCCTCGGGGACCATGTCGGATTCCCGCTAGCCCGCCATGATGGCCACCGGCGATGCTGGGGACATGCATGATGACGTGGAGCGGTGTCTACGAGCCGTGCGGTCCAGGGACGCCCGGTTCGACGGGTGGTTCTTCACAGCGGTGATCACGACCGGGATCTACTGCCGGCCGAGCTGCCCCGTGGTGCCGCCCAAGGACGAGAACATGCGCTTCCACCCCAGCGCCGCGTCGGCGCAGCTGGCCGGGTTCCGCGCCTGCAAGCGCTGCCGGCCCGACACCAGCCCCGGATCCCCGGAGTGGAACCAGCGGGCCGACATCGTGGCGCGGGCGATGCGCATGATCGCCGATGGCGTCGTCGACCGTGACGGGGTGCCCGGTCTCGCCGCGCAGCTCGGCTACAGCACCCGCCAGATCGAACGGCAACTGCTCGCCGAACTCGGGGCGGGCCCGCTCGCGCTGGCCCGGGCGCAGCGGGCGCAGACCGCCCGGCTGCTGATCGAGACGAGCACCCTGCCGATGGGCGACGTCGCGTTCGCCGCCGGATTCGGCAGCATCCGGACCTTCAACGACACCGTGCTGGAGGTCTTCGCCCTGACGCCGACCCAGCTGCGGGATCGCGTCGCCCGTGGCCGGCCGGCGGCGACCCCGGGCGTGTTGTCGCTCCGGCTCCCCTTCCGCGCCCCGCTCTCCCCCGGCAACCTGTTCGGGCACCTCGCGGCGACGGCCGTACCCGGAATCGAGGAGTGGCGCGATGGCGCGTACCGCCGCACGCTGCGCCTCCCGCACGGTCACGGCATCGCCACCCTGCGACCGCTGGCCGGCCACGTCGGCTGTCGGCTGGCCCTCACCGACCTGCGTGACCTGTCCACCGCGATCAGCCGGTGCCGTCGGCTGCTCGACCTCGACGCCGATCCCGTCGCCGTCGACGACCTCCTCCGCGGCGACCCGGTGCTCGCCCCCCTGGTGGACAAGGAGCCCGGCCGCCGGGTGCCCCGGACCGTCGACGCGGCGGAGTTCGCGGTGCGCGCGGTGCTCGGGCAGCAGGTGTCCACGTCGGCGGCCCGCACACACGCCGCCCGGCTGGTGACCGCGCACGGCGAACCGATCAAGGACTCCGCGGGGGGCCTCACCCATCTCTTCCCCGGCCCCGCGGCGCTGGCCTCGCTGGACCCGGCGGCGCTCGCCCTCCCCCAGGCCCGCCGTACCACGCTGATCACGATGATCGACGCGCTGGCGGGCGGCGAGATCGACCTCAGCGTCGGAGGGGACTGGCGGCAGGCCCGCGCGCAGCTCTCCGCGTTGCCGGGAGTCGGACCGTGGACCGTCGAGACCATCGCCATGCGCGCGCTCGGTGACCCCGACGCCTTCGTCCCCACCGATCTCGGCATCCGCCTCGCCGCCCGTGACATCGGCCTGCCGGACACCCCGGCGGCGCTCACCCATCGCGCCGCCGCCTGGCGGCCCTGGCGCGCCTACGCCGTCCAGTACCTCTGGGCCACCAGCGACCACCCCGTCAACCGGCTCCCCGCCGCCTGAGCCCCGCGAAGGAACCCGATGGAACACCGGACGCACACCGTGGTCGACAGCCCCGTCGGCCCGCTCACCCTGGTGGCGGACAACGGCACCCTCACCGGTCTCTACATGCACCGGCAGCGACACCGGCCACCCCAGGAGATCTTCGGCGAACCCGACGCCGCACCTTTCACCGAGGTCGCGAGCCAGCTCCGCGACTACTTCGAGGGGCGGCGGGCCGTCTTCGACCTGCCCATGGTCTTCGCCGGCACGCCCTTCCAGCACACGGTCTGGACGGCCCTGCTGGAGATCCCGTACGGCGAGACCGTCACCTACGGCCAGCTCGCCGATCGGATCGGGAAGCCCACCGCGGCCAGGGCGGTGGGCCTGGCCAACGGCAAGAACCCGATCGGCATCATCGTCCCCTGCCATCGCGTCGTCGGCTCCACCGGCAATCTCACCGGCTACGGCGGCGGCCTGGCGACGAAGCACTACCTGCTCGCCTTCGAGCAGGGCTCCACGCTTTTGTGAACCGGAGGTGCCGGGGATGAGCGGGGTACAGCGTGCAAGGCACGCGTTCATCGTGGTCTGCCCGGCAGCCGCGCGGGTCAGGTGTGCGAGACGGACCGCCGAGGACGACCCACGGCGGAATGCGGCTTCGTTGCGCCTCCGCCGACCCATGTGACGGGACTAACGGCACTGTCAGACCTCAGGCATCTGACGGCACTGTCAGACCTCAGGCGCGGTCAGGCAAGGAGGTTCGGCCCCTCCCGCTCCTGTACGGCATGCCCGGCCCGGCATACGTTATCGCCATGTGCGACCTGAATTCCGAGGAAAGTCGTGACATCGTCGAGGCCCTGAGCGAGATCAGCGCTCTGGCCGGCCAACTGGCGGCCCACACCTCCGCCATCGAGGAGACCGCCTACATGGACCACGAGGGACTGGCCGCCCTGCTGGCCGGCCTTCGAGATCGAGCCGAGAAGGCCAGGGAGTGGGTGGCGGACAAACCCCAGCAGCACGCCATGCACTCGGGTCACTGACCACGCCCTGATCCTGCCTGGTCGGTGAGAACTCCGGTGCGGCCAGGATGTGCGGGATCGTCGCTCTCCCTTCGTCGCGGGTGTGGACCGGCGAAGGATTCCGTGACACGCACGGTTGCCGATCAGCTCACACCCATCTCATACGGGAGCCGCGTCTTCTCGGGAGCCCGGGCCGCTCGGCGTGTCGCGAGCGGCCGGGGCGACCCTCAGTCGTCCTGGTCGTCGTCGTCGCTGTCGTCGTCACCGTCGGTGTCGTTCGCGGACAGGACCTTGCCGGTGGCGGCATCGACGGCCAGTTCCCGCTCCGCGCCATCGGCGGTGATCACGTCGATCTCCCAGACCTGCCGGTCGCCGTCGCGGTCGAAGTCGGCGGACTCCACCCAGCCGCCGGCAACGGTCCCGAGCGCCGTCTTCACCGCCTGGTCGAGAGAGACCTTCGGAGCGGAGACCGGGGAGGGAGTCTCGTCGGCGAGGGCGACGCCCCCGAAGGCGGCGAGCGCGGCGACCAGGGCGGCCGTGGTGATGATCAGTGGCTTGCGCATGAATATCCTCCAGCACACTTGTTGTCGGTGATGACCCCAAGGTTGCCCGCCGCGGCGATAGCAGCACGCTGCGAGAGTCCTAACGCACCGTTAAAAGACGAGCCGTCCCTCGCGGTACTCCAGAGGCCCTCAGGGATGGCACCCCGCAGCACTTGCGATCTTCGCCCGAACCCGCAAGGCGGCCGGACAACGAAGATTCCCCGCAATGGACCTCGAAGAGTGGTAGAAGTTCGCACCCTTCGGCAGGCGTGGCAACACGGACGCACTAGCCCGGTGACCTCGGACAGTGCTGCCATAGGGTGATTCCGGCCCCGAGAGGCGGTGGCCACCGATGATTGGCGCACGAATTCATGTTGTACGGCCGCCAGGCTCAGCAGGCGACGATCGATCAGCTGCTCGCCGACTTGATGCAGAGCCGGCCGGGCACGTTGGTCGTGCGCGGCGAGGCCGGGATCGGCAAGTCGGCGCTGTTGGAGTACGCGGGGGCCGCCACGCAGGCCCGCGTGCTGCGCGTCACCGGCGTCGAATCGGAGGCGGGGCTGCCCTTCGCCGCCCTCCACCTGCTGTTGCTGCCGGTCTTGAGCCATCTTGAGGCCCTGCCGGGGCAACAGGCCGACGCGATGTCGGCCGCGCTGGGCCTGGGGGCGGCGCCCCCCGCCGACCGGTTCCTCATCGGCCTCGCCACCTTGAGCCTGCTCATGGAGTTGTCGGCGGCCGGTCCGCTGCTCTGCCTGGTGGACGACGCCCAGTGGCTGGACCGGGAGTCGGCCGACGCGTTGCTGTTCGCGGTTCGCCGCCTGCACGCCGAGCCGATCGCGCTGATCTTCGCGGCCCGAGAGGACGGCGGGTTCCCTCATACGTCCGGGCTGGCGGAGCTGCGGCTGGCCGGGCTGGACGCGGTGGCGGCGGGAGAGTTGCTGGCCGAACGGTCCGGTGGGCTGGCACTGGCGGTAAGGGATCAGCTCGTCGCCGAGGCCAGAGGCAACCCGCTGGCTCTGCGCGAACTGCCCCGCACCCTCAGCGCCGAGCAGCGGATGGGGGCGCTGACCCCGTTCGCCTTCTCCGCCGGCGGCGCCGAACCGGTCTCGAACCGGGTACTGGCCGGTTTCCGTGACCAGATCGCCGTACTGCCCGCGGCCACCCGGGCCTGCCTGCTGGTCGCGGCGCTGGATGACCGCAGCGAGCTGGAGACCCTGACCCGCGCGCTCGCCCCGATGGGCGCGTCCCTGGCTGACTTCGCCCCCGCCGAACGGGCCGGGCTCATCCACCTCACCGACACCGGCGTGGTCTTCCGCCACCCCCTGACCCGTACGGCGGCGCGCCAGACCAGCGACGTCGCCCAGCGGATGGCGGCACACCGCGTCCTGGCCGGGGCCGTGGACGACGACCGGCGAGCCTGGCATCTGGCGGCGGTGACCACCAGCCCGGACGAACGGGTGGCCCTGGAACTGGACGGCAACGCCGTGCGCGCCCGTCTGCGCGGCGGCCAGATGGCGGTGTCGGCGGCCTACGCGCGGGCGGCGGAGCTGTCGGAGCAGCCGGCGGCCAGAGCACGGCGGTGGGCGGCGGCCGCGACCGCCTCGCTCGACGCCGGCTTGTGGGACCGCGCCGGCGACCTGGCCCGGCGGGCCGGGCAGCCGTCGGAGCCGGCCGTCGCGGCCGAGCTGGCCCGCACCCGGGCGGCACTGGCCTTCGAGGCGGGGACGCCCCTGGAAGCCGTTCGGCTGCTGCACGAAGGCGTGTCGGCGCTCGGTGAAAGCGATCCGGCCACGACCCTGACGCTGATGGGGCTGGCCGGCATGTACGCCTGGGCCAGCGACAGTCACCCCGACCAGATCGAGCTGGCCCGCCGTACCGAGGAGCTGACGCCGCGGATCGCGGGTCCGCTCGGCGCGGTTCACACGATCAACCGCGCCATCCGCGGCCTGCTCGAAGGCGACGTGGCCGGGGCCACCGCGATCCCGGCCGGGATGGGATCCCAGATGTCGCTTCCCTTCGAGTTGCGAGTGCTCGCCGTCTACTTCGGCTTCGCACGCGGCGACCAGCACGCGATGCGCGCCGACGCCGAGCGTCTGGTGGCGGAGTGCCGCGCGGAGGGCCGGATCGGGCGTATGCCCCAGGCCCTCATGCTGCTCTCGGTCGCCGAGCTGATCAGCGGCCGGCACCGGGCCGCCCGAGCCGGTGCGGCCGAAGGGTTGCGCTTGGCAGCCGACGTCGGGCAGCCCTCCTGGCGCAGTTACCTCGCCGGCGTGCGGGCCTGGCTGTCGGCGGTCGCCGGCGCGCAGGAGGAGTGCCGGGCGCTGGCCGCCGAGGCCGCCGAGCTGGCCGGAGATCGGGCGTGGATGCCGGGCGTCTGCTGGGCGGAATGCGCGCTGGCCGCCCTCGACCTGGGGCTCGGCCGGTACGAGCCGATGCTCGACCGGGTGGATCGGGCTCTTCTCGGCCCGGCGCGGCATGCCTTCATCTGGTCCTACGTATGCCCGGACTACATCGAGGCGGCGGTGCGCGCCGGCACCCCGCGGCGCGCCGAGCCTGCTCTGGCCCGTTTCGCCGCCTGGGCCCAAGCCGTCGGGCAGCCGTGGGCGCTGGCCGTCCTGCACCGGTGCCATGCGCTGATGACTCCCGGCGATGAGGCGGCGGCCCGCTACGAAGCGGCGCTGGCCCTGCACCAGGAGGGCGACCAGCCCTTCGAGCAGGCGCGTACCCGGCTGCTGTACGGCGAGTGGCTGCGCAGGCAGCAGCGGCGCGCCGAGGCGCGCACCCACCTGGAGACCGCGATGGAGACCTTCGACCGGCTGGGCGCCACCCCCTGGTCGGGCCGCGCCGCGGCCGAACTCCGCGCCACCGGCCTCCCCCGCCCCGCGCGAGCCCGCGCCGGAGACCCGCTGGCCATGCTCACCCCGCAGGAGCTACAGGTCGTACGGCTGGCCGCGGCCGGGGCCTCCAACCGCGAGATCGGCGCCCAGCTGTTCCTGAGCCCGCGCACCGTCGCCTACCACCTGTACAAGGCCTTCCCCAAGCTGGGCATCTCCGCCAGAGCCGAGCTGGCCAGGCTGGCGTTGACCTAAGCGGGCCGCGTCACCGTGCCCGCGGCTACCGTCGGATGACGGAGGAGCGGGCGGGTCGTCCGTCCGTAGCGTCGCCGGCATGGACATTCCCACCTACTCCCTGGCCGAGCGGGACCGCCGCTGGGCGCTGGCGCGAGAGATCATGGACGCCGAGGGCGTGCAGGCGCTCATCGTCTACGGCGAGCACGAGTGCGCCGATCTCGCACCGTTCGCCCCCGACGTGTACTTCACCAATGACCGGCCGGGCGCGATCGTCATCTTCTGCCGTGACGCCGACCCGATCGAACTGACCTGGTCGACCCTGCCCATCGCCGACCACATCCAGGCGGGCAGGCGCGGCGAGCGGCGATGGATCGCCCCGCGTGACATCCGGGTCGCCAAACACGCCACCGGAGTGGTGGAGGTCCTGCGCGAGCACCGGCTGGAGTCGGCGGCGGTCGGCGTGCTCGGCCTGGACCCCTACCCGCCCTTCCACATCAACCCGATCATGCCGCATGGGCTGTGGAGCCAGGTGCTGGCCGAACTGCCCGAGGTGAGCTTCCGCCCGGTCGGGCTCAGCTACCTGTTCGCCACCATCTGCCAGTCCGAGGAAGAGCTGGCGGTCATCCGGCACTCGGCGGCCACGGGCGATGCGATGGCCCAGGCCATGCTGGAAACGGCCCGGCCCGGCGTCAGCGAGGCCGAGGTGTACGCGGCCGGCATGGCGGCGGCCTTCCGGCGCGGGCTGGCCGCGCCCGGCATGCTGCTGTCCTCCGGACCGGGTTTCGTTTCCTGGGGCCCGCCCGCCTGGTCCTACCGGCCGCAGGCGCCGCGCGTGATCGAGGACGGCGACGTGGTCATGGCCGAGGTGTTCTGCCGGTTCGGCATGAAGGAGACCCAGCACCAGGTGGCCATCGCCGTCGGCGACCCGCACCCCGACATCGAACGGGGCGCCGAGGTCGCCCGCGCGAGCTACGCGGCCGGTCTGGCCGCCGCCAGGCCGGGCAACACCTTCGGTGACCTCGTGGAGGCGATGCGAGCACCGCTGCTGGCGGCCGACGCCTGGAACGTCCACCCGCTCGTGCACACCCTCAACCCCATGGGGCCGGTCTGCGGCTTCGGTGAGGGCCTGCGCCGGCTGCCGGAGGCGGAAGGGTACGGCCGGCTGTTCGAGGTCCCCACCATGGGCGGCGAACTGCCGCTGGCTCCTGGCATGACGTTCGCCTTCGAGCCCAACGCCGTCATCGGCGGCCGCCTGGCCAACCTCGGCGGCACCGTCGTCATCGGCCAGGACGACCCGATCGAACTCAATCCCTTCACCGCGCACCTGCTGAGGAGCAACTGACTCATGATCACTGTTGACCACGAGGTCGCCTACCCGCACGACGCTCAGCAGGTCTTCGCCGTGCTGGCCGACCTGGACGGCTTCCCCGCCTGGCAGTCCGACGTCCTGGAAGCCCACCTGACCGGACCGCTGCGCGAGGGTGCGGCCGTCGCCCAGGTGCGTCAGGTGATGGGCCGCCGTACGGAGGTCAGCCTCACCGTGACCGAGTACCTGCCCGGCGAACGCATCACTCTGCGGACCGCGCCGGGCACCCGGCCCGGCGTCACGCAGTCCTATGGTGTACGGCCCGCCGGGCAGGGATGCGCGGTGGAGTTCCACCTGGAGCTCGACGGAGTGCCGAGAATGGCGGAGCACCTGGTCAAGGCGCAGCTCACCAAGCAGGTCCAAGTGATGTTCGAGCGTCTGAGCGGACGACTGCGCTAGCGTCCGCGCTACTCGCCGGCCGAACCGGTCGCCATGGGTACGTGGCCGGCCGATCGGTCCGCCGGTGGCCGACGCCGATCCTGACGACGGGACCGAGGATGCCCACGCCGCCGACCGCGGCGGTGAACCGGGCGCCGTCAGCGGTGGAGGGCCCTGGCCTGCAGGTCGTCGAGCGTGGCCTGGATGCGGGCCAGCTGGTGCCGGAGGCTGTCGATGTCGGCCCGGTCGGCGGCCTCCTCCTCCGGCTTCAGCCGTACCAGGAGGGTGCCGCCGGGGGCCAGGACCATGGCCTCGACGTCGCTGATGTGCTCCGCGCCCTGGCGGCGCAGCGCCGCCAGGACGTCGCCGCGGCGCAGGCCCACCCGCGACAGCGCCGCGGCGTCGATCTGGCCGTCGCGGATCAACATGGTCGGGGTGCCCTCCAGCCAGCGTGCCAGCCGCGGGTGCCGCTCGGTGGCCACCACGGAGAACCGCACGGTGACGGCGTTGACCCCGACCAGTACGACGGCGCCGAGCAACCCGCCGACCAGCGAGTTGTCGGGGCCGATAACGGCGTTCTGCACCACGTTGGACAGCAGCAGGACCACCACCAGGTCCAGCGTGTTGAGCTGGGCGAGCTCCCGCTTGCCCGCCAGGCGCAGCAGCACGGCGATCGCGGCGTAGACGAGCACCGTGCGAATGATCTTCTCGGGTGCCGGGATGCCCAGTTCCCACAGGTCCTGCCACATGTCCCCGGATTATCCCGGCCGGGCCCTCCCGCGCGAACGGGGCGCGCGGGTGGAACAACGCGCGTGTCGGGGCCTCGGGTCAGCCGCCGAGCAGGTCGAGCAGGTCGTCGGCGTGTTCCTCCTCCTGCGCCAGGATCGACTCCATCAGCCGGCGGGTGGTGGGGTCGCCCTCGCCGAGCCATCGCACGATCTCCTGGTAGGTGCCGATGACGATGCGTTCGGCCTCCAGGTTGTCCTTCAGCATCTGCTGCAGGTCGTGCTCGGCGGGCGTGGTGTAGTCGGTGTGGGCGCGTTCCGCGAGCCCGGCGGGGTCGAAGTCGGGAGTTCCGCCGAGCTGGGAGACGCGCTCCGCGGCGCGGAGCGCGTGCTCCATCTCCTCCTTGGCGTGCTCGGTGAACTCGGCGGCCACCTGCGCGCGGTCCACGCCGATCGCGGAGATCGCATGCCGCGTGTAGCGCAGCCAGCAGACCACCTCGGTCGCGATCACGTCGTTCAGGATCTCGATGACCCGCGCCCGGTCCTTCCCGTAGGTGCCGGTGACCGAGCCGTCGGACATCTTCTCGCGTGCCTGCGCCCGGATCCGGGTCACATCCAGCACGAAGTCATCACTCATCACGCTTCCCCCGATGAAGTCATCCCCCTGTCGTTCGAGAATAGGGAGCCGCGGTCGCCGCGCCCCGCGTTTACGGCACCCCGCGTGTCGCGGGTAGACGCAGGTCAGGGGTGATGTACGCGCAAGGGGACGGGTGAATCCAGCCCAGCCATATGGGCCACGATCTGTCCTATATTCCGCCTAGTGTCGGGACGTCGAGCGAAGGAGATCCCGATGGCCGATACGCCCCGCCTCACCTGGGCCGAGGTGTGCGCCAGACGGCTGGAGCGGCACGCACTGGCCGGCCCTGCCGCCGGAGCCGGGCCCGCCGACGTGGTCGGCGCGATCTGCGGCGCACACGCCCAGGTGTTGTCGGCGGCCGAGCTGTCGGTCGGCCTGCGGCTGCCCGGGGCGACCCGTGACGAGGTCCGCGACGCCCTGTGGACCGGACGCACCCTGGTCAAGACCTTCGGTCCGCGCGGTACCGTGCACCTGCTGCCCACGCGCGACCTGCCCATGTGGACCGGCGCGCTGTCGGCGCTCCCCCCGCCGGGCAACGGCCACGCCAAGGACGTGCGGCTCACGCCGGAGCAGACCGACGAGGTCGTGGCCGCGATCGCCGCCGCCCTCGCCGCCGCGGAGCTCACGGCCGAAGAGCTGGGCGAGGAAGTCGTCGCCGCCACCGGACCGTGGGCGGGAGACCTGGTCATGCCCGCCTTCCAGGGCATGTGGCCGCGCTGGCGGATGGCCACCGCCGTCGCCGCCCACCGCGGCGCGCTGTGCTTCGGAGCCAACCGGGGCCGCCGGGTCACCTACACCAATCCGCACCGCTGGCTGCCGGGTTTCCGCCCCGCCGACGGCCGCACCGCCCAGGCCGAGGTCCTGCGCCGCTATCTGCACGCGTACGGCCCGGCCACGCCCGCCCACTTCGCCAAGTGGCTGGCCGCCTCCCCGCGGTGGGCGGGGGAACTGTTCGACTCACTCTCCGGCGAACTGGAACGGGTCGAGGTGGAGGGCGTCACCGCGTGGGTGAACGCCGGGGACACCGCCCCCGGCGAGCCGCCGGCGCCGGACGGGGTACGGCTGCTGCCGTACTTCGACGCCTACACGGTCGGCTGCCATCCGCGTGAGCTGCTCTTCCCCGGCCGCGCGGCGGAGCGTGCCCTGGCCGGCGGCCAGGGCGGCAACTTTCCCGTGTTGCTCGTCGGCGGGACCGTCGCCGGGGTGTGGCACCAGCGCCGCTCGGGCCGCAGGATCGACGTCACGGTGGAGCCGCTGGAGGCACTCACCTCGCGGCGGCTCCGCGGCCTTGAGGAGCAGGTCGCGCGGGTCGGCGAGATCATGCTGGCCACGCCGAGCCTCACGGTCGGCACGGTGACCGTCGGCCCGCACGCGTGATGACACTGCGGTCCTTTTGCCATGGCAGGTGCCTGTGGGGGTGCGGACCCGTGTCGCGGCCGGCCCGGGCAGGGCGGGCCGACGACGGTGCTACGGCTTCGCCGAGATGGCGACTGGTTCTGGCGTCGGCGGCTGGAGGCGTTCGGCGAACAGCCGTGCGACGAGCTCGCCGCGGCTGGAGATCCCCGCCTTGCCGAAGACGGCCTTGAGGTGACCGCGAACGGTGTGCGGGGAGATGAACAAGGCCGCGGCGATCTCGGAGGTGGGCAGGCCGCGTGCCACGAGCTGCGCGATCTCGAACTCGCGCGGCGTCAGACCGTACGCCTGGGCGACGATGACCGCCAGGTCGGCCGGGGCGGCGGGCTCGATGACGAGCACTGTCGGACCCGGCCGCCCCCCGGGACCGGTCAGGCATGAGGCGCGGCAGGTCAGCCACCACCGGTCGAGGGTTCGGATGCGAATCCGGGCGCTGCCGCGATCGCGACCTTGGGCGATGGCCCGTGCCTGCAGAGCCGTGCCGATCAACCAGATGGGCAGTCTCAGCCCGAGCGCCGACGGCGTGGACGGCCCGTCCGGCAACAACGCGAGGTGCCGCCGCGCCTCCTCGTTGATCGACGTTGCCTCGCCGTACTCGTCGAACAGCAGCAGGCCGGGTGCGGAGGCGCCGCTCGCGCCGTCCGATTCGCGCGGGCTGGCGAACCGGCGCAGCCGGTCGGCGAGCGGTCCGGACAGGTCGGCGAGCAGCGCGATCTCGTCCGGGCCGAACGCGGGGGCGCCCCGCATGCGGAACAGGCTCACCGAGCCCCACGGCCGGCCGCCGATCCGCAGCACGGCCCGCAGTTCGTCGTCGACGCCCTTGTCGCCGAGCAGGTGGCGGAAGCGCGCGCTGCGCGCGGGCAGATCGCCGGTGGCCGCGCGCAGACCGGCCGCGGGTACGGCGGCGCGGGCGAGGTCACGGAACGGGAGGACGTTCTCCTCCAGGAGTTCGCTTTCCCAGTAGGCGGCGCACCCGTCGCCGGAGCCGAGGTTCTCCACCAGCATGGGCGCGGTGACCAGGCCCGTCTCCGGGTCGGTGGCCGACCACACGGCGGCGTCGAACGGCATCAGCCGCCGCAGCCCGGCCGAGGCGCGGCTGAAGAAGTCCAGCGCGTCGGTCGCCCGCTCGGCGGCCGACACGATCTCGGCGTGGCGGTACGGGCGGGTCATCGAGCCTCCTGGTGCCGGGCCCCTTCGAGGGCTGGACGCGGGGTCAGTTTTGCCTGTTCTCCCCTCCTTCGCCAACCCCTCGTTTGAGGGGGTCATTCCTCGACGATCAGCCGCAAGCGGGGAATGGAGCGCGGTTCCGGTGTCCACGAGGCTCGGAAGGACCGTCTGGACGAAACGAGCTGGACGAAAACGAGCTGGACGAATTGAGGGAGAACGTCATGCGTATCGCGATCGTCGGAGCCGGCGCCGCTGCGGTCGGCCTGCTGGACGCGCTGGCCGTCAGCGAGGCGGAGGCGGGGGAGGTCACCGTGTTCGAGCCGTCCGTGCACCTGTGGCGGGGACGCCCGTACGGGCCGGACCTGGACAGCGTGCTGGTCAACTCCCCGCCCGCCATCATGTCGATCCGCCACTTGGACTTCGGGCACTACGCCTCCTGGCTGCGCCCGGAGCGTGCCGCCGCCCACCTGGACGACCTGCTGGGACAGCCGCTGGTGCCGCGCGCGGTCTACGGCGAGTACCTGGCCGACACCGCCGAGGCCGCGCTGGCCGGGCTGCGGGAGCGAGGGTGGCGGACCCGGGTCGTCGCCGACCGGGTCGTCGCGGTGGCCCGCTCCGGTGGCGGCCCCCGGCTGGCGCTGCGCACCGAGGACGGGCACGATCATCAGGCCGACCAGGTGGTGATGTGCGTGGGCGGGGGAACGCCCCAGGACCTCTACGGCCTGGACGGCACCCCCGGGTTCGTAGGTGATCCGTATCCGCTGGCGTACGCGCTCGACCAGGTCTCGAGCGAGGCCGACGTCGCGGTGATCGGCAGCGGGCTGACGGCCGTCGACGTGGTCGTGTCGCTCGCCGCGCGCGGCCATGCCGGGCGGATCGCCCTGGTGTCCCGGAGCGGCACGCTGCCCCACGTCTGGCAGCGCCCCCTCGGCCGCCGGTGGCGGCATCTGACCGCTGACCGGGTGGAGGCGCTGTGTCGCGAGCACGGCGTCGTCACCCTCGACGACCTCGCCGGGCTGCTCCGCGCCGAACTGGCGGAGACGGGCGAGGACTTCGCGCGCTTCACGGCGGAACTGCTGGCGGCGAGGTCTGAGCAGCCCGTAGCGCGGTTGCGGCGGCAACTGGCCGCCGTCGACGACCCCGCGATCGGACGGCGTGCGCTGCAGGAGAGCGCGCACGCCGTCGGCCCGTACGCGTGGCGGCTGCTGCCCGAGCCCGACCGCGAACGGCTGCGCCGGCACTTCCGACTGGCCACCAGCGTGGTTTCGCCGATGGTGCCGGTGAACGCCGCCTCCCTGCTGCGGCTGTTCGACTCCGGGCAGCTCACCATGGTCGCGGGCGTACGCAAGATCGAGGCGGTGGAGGGAGGGTTCCAGGTGCGGGGCGACGCCGGCGACCTGAACGCGGACGTCGTCGTCAACGCCGTGAACCCGCCGCCCCAGGCCGTGCCCCGCGCGGCCGAGCCGCTGGTCGCGTCCCTCCTCGCCGACGGGCTGGCGTCGCTGCACCCGGCGGGCGGGCTGGTCCCCGCCGACCCGCGCCTGCACGTGCTGGGAGACCTGGCCGGCGGCGGCCCGTTCATCACCTCAAGCATCCCCGGCGTCGCCGGGCAGGCCGCCCGTACCGCCGGCGGACTGCTGGCCACACAGACCGGCTGATCAGGCGCGGGTGGGGCGCGTCGTGGGGGCCGCGGCTTGGGGGGCATCGTCGTCCAAGGTGCCGGCGGTCCTGATGGTGGGCACGGCGGCCGCCCTGGTGCTCGCCCCGCTGGTCAGCCCGCGCGTGTGGCACGGCTGCGGCCGGATCACCGCGGCTAGGACCCCGTCGGCGGGGGACCGTTCTCCGCCTGGCGGCCGTCCACGAACGCCGCCACGCCGTCGAGGACCCGCTGCAACCCGAACTCGAACGAGCGCGCCGGGTCGGAGGCGGCGCCGAACTCGCTCCCCGCGGCGCTGCCGACCCTGGCCGCGAGCGGATGGCGGTCGGTGTCGAAGACCTTCTCCAGCAGCGGCGCGTAGGCGCTCCACCACTGCTCATCGCTCACGCCCGTACGCTGCTCGGCCTGCGCGGCGGCCACCGCGCCGCGCACGGCACCGTGAACGTAGTCGAGGACGAGGCTGATCAGCAGGTCCATCTCGACGTCCGTCACGCCGATGCCCGCCACGGCGCGCAACTCGTAGTCGTACTTGGCGACGAGGTTGGGCCCGAGCACCGGGCGCGTCGTGGCGACCTGAAGCAACCAGGGGTGGCGCAGGTACATCGCCCAGTTCTCGCGGGCGACGACCTCAAGCCGGCCTCGCCAGCCGCCGGGGACGTCTCCCGGCATGGCGGGCTCGCCGTACACCGTGTCGAGCATGACGTCGATGAGCTCGGCCTTGGAGGGCACGTAGGTGTAGAGCGACATGGCGGTGACGCCGAGCACCTCGGCCACGCGGCGCATCGACAGCGCCGTCAGCCCTTCCGCGTCGGCCAGGTCGATCGCCGCACGGGCGATCCGCTCGACCGTCAGGCGCGGTTTGGGTCCCCGTTTCGGCCGTTCCTGAAGCCCCCACAGCAGCTCGATGCTGCGCGCCGGGTCCCCGCTGCCGCTGTACTCCGTCGTCACCGTGACCATTCTTCTCTGCTGGAGATCGGTCGTGCCATCCTCCCAACGGTAGGAAGCGGCCGGGTCACTGCCGCTGATCTAGAGCATGTTGCGTCCATCTCAGGAAGCCCGGAGAGCCGCTCCACCTGCGAGGCGTCATCTTGTGAATCCGAAGCCTCCAGCCCACCCAAAGATCCGAACTCCGGACAGGCCCTGGCGGGAGCACATGGATGGCCGCGTCCAAGAGTGATCAGTAGCCGTCTGTGTGGTGGCTACTGTTCGTGTTCCTGGGCCTGATATTCAATGCCCCGCGAAAGACGCTCGGCCGGGTGTCCCAGCCGAGCGTCTCGCTATCTTCTCTTCACCAGTAGGTGATCACTGTGGTGCGACGACGCCAGAGGTGGGCGGGGGCTCATCCAGGGGGCCGTGCCTCTGACCTGTGGTGCGTCAGAGAGTTTCACCGGTCACCTGCCGGGCGGGCTCTCCGCCCTCTTGCGCTTCCGGCGTGGCCGGTGGTCAGGACAGCGTGTCCTTGACCTTGATCTGGGCGTCGTCGATCACAAATGTCTGGTTGGCGTGGTTGGTCACGCACTGCCACAGGTGGATCTTGCTCCCGTTGGCGCGGGAGTTGGTGGCGTCCAGGCACACGGGATTGGCGGAGGCGAGGGTGTCCTTGACGATGATCGCGCCCCCCTTGACGACCCAGAGCTGGTTGGTGTGGTTGTTCACGCACTGCCACAGGTGGACTCGCGAGCCGTTGACGCGGGAGTTGGTGGCGTCCAGGCACACCTCCCGGCCGGTGCCGATCGTGTCTTCGACCTTGATATGGCCGCCGTCGACCACCAGCCTCTGGTTGGTGTGGTTGGCCACGCACTGCCACAGGTGGATCTGACTCCCGTTGGCGCGGGAGTTGGTGGCGTCGACGCACACCGGGGGCCCGGCGAGAGCGGTTCGGGAAGCGGGCGCGGAGGCCGCGGCGGGCAGGGCGGTGACCGTGCTCACGGCGACGATGGCGACGGCGCCGGCCAGCAGATGGCGAGCAAGCAACATGGTGTCTCCTGGGGGGGATTGATCAGAGCCAGAACACCATCTCGTAACGGAGAGTCATCTCACTATTACTTTCTGTTTACATTCAGCTGTCCCCGGGCGGGGCGGGAGAAGAGCCGAGATGCGGACGGTGAGCAAGGGGTGTCTCTTCCCGGTGCTGGGGGTGGGGACCGACGGGCGTCGTTAACATCGGGTTCTCAGCGGGTTCCGTACGTTCGGCCCATGAGAAAGTCCCTCGCGATACTCGCGGCGATGCTGCCGATCGTGGCCGCCTGCACCGCCGCCCCCGGCGGCCCGCGGCGCGGACCGGTCGCGTCCGGCGCCGCGGTGCGATGCGACCAACTGCTGGACGAGGCGTTCAGCGCATGGGCGAAGGCCGGATTCAGCGGCTCGATCGCCATCTCGACCGGTGGCACGTTCGACTGTCTCGCCGGTTACGGATCGGCGGACGACGCCACGGGCGCACCGAACACGGCGGACACCGTCTTCGACATCGGGTCCGTCACCAAGGCCTTCACCGCAGCCGCCGTTCTCGATCTCGCCGACGCCGGAAGGCTCTCGCTCGACGATCGAGCGGGCGAGATCCTCCCAGCGCTCCGCGGCGCGGCGGCCAAGGCGACGATCGAACAACTCCTGCTGCACACGAGCGGCATCAACGGATCGCATGGCGATGACTACCGGCCACTCGGCCGTGACGCCGCCATAGCGGCGATCAGCGGGCTCGAACCGGCCTTCGAACCGGGCTCCACCCACCTGTATTCGAACGCCGGATACACCCTGCTGGCGCTCATCGTCGAGAAGGTGTCCGGCACGAGTTACCGGGACCACATGGCAGCGAAGATCCTGCCGCTTCCCGGCGGCCACACCGCGGGAGGATTCTGGAACGGTGAGCCCGCCGCGCCCGGCTCCCGCGCCGTCGGCTACCACGACGACGGAAGGACGGGCAGACGGGGCGACTTCCCCGGACCCCACTGGGGTATCGACGGCAACGGCGGGCTCGCCATGACGGCCAGGGACCTGGCGTCCTGGACACACCTTCTGTTCACCGGAGAGCTGGTGTCACCGAAATCGGTCAAGGCCGTCACCGGCCCCGGATTTCCCCTGGGCGACGGCCGGTCGGAGACGGCGGGCTGGGTGGCGTTCGACGACTCGGTCTACGGGAAACCGTTTCTCACGACCGCGGGCGGCGGCGGAGACGTCGGCCACAACGCCGTCGTCGTGTGGGTCCCCGAGCAGCGGCAGGTGATCGTGATCATGTCCAACAGGCCCAAGGTGACGGCGGAGGAGCTACTGAAGGCGGTGGGTCCTTCGCTCGTCGCCGGCGACCCGTTGCCGACCCCCGCGGCCCCCGCCCGCGGCGCCGACCCGGCCGCTATCGTCGGAACGTACAAGCCTGACGAGGGAGGCTCGTTCGAGGTGACCGCCACCGGAAACCGGCTAGCGATCTCCGCCAGCGGCGCCGACGCCGTGGGGGCCCTGTTCCCGCCACGCGGCGCCGTCCGGCCCGGTGACCTCCGCGACCACGAGAGGCGCGTGCTGACACTCCTCTCCGGGCAGTCCCAGGAGGGCCGTAAGGAGCGAGACGCGCTGGAGTCGGCGTTCGGGCAGATCAGCGGCGTGGCACTCGCCGGCACCGTGATCAGCCACGGAGAGCCGCGCACCTACGTCACCGTCGCCACCGGCAAACGATCGATCACCGGGTGGTATTCGGTGAACGCGGCGGGCGGCGTCAACGCGGTGGAGATCCCCGCGAAGGGTCCGGCGCTGCCGTTCGTGCCGGCCGGTGACGACCGTTACCGGCCGGACGACCCCACCGGCACCGGACCCGAGGTGACCGTGGCGTTCGATGCCGGCCGCATGACCATCTCCGGGCCGGGAGGGACGACCGTGGCCCGGTCGGCCGGCTGACCGGCTCCCGCCATGCGCATCCTGCTGATCGAGGATGACCCCGACCTGTCGGAGGTCGTCGCCCTCGGGCTCCGCAACGAGTCGTACGCGGTCGACCTGGCCGCCACCTACGCCGACGCCGAGGAGTTGCTCCGGATGACCGCCTACGACGTCGTGTGTTTCGACCTGGGCCTGCCGGACGGCGACGGGCTCGACCTCGTTCGCCGGGTCGCGCAGGATCCGGACCTCCGCCGGCCCCGGCGCTCGCTCGTGCTGACCGCCCGCGACGCCGTGGCCGATCGGGTCGCCGGGCTCGACGCCGGCGCCGACGACTATCTCGTCAAGCCGTTCCACTTCGCCGAACTCGTCGCCCGACTGCGGGCGCTCGGGCGCAGAGGTGACGATCACGGATCGACGCTGCGGGTCGGCGAACTGACACTCGACCTCGCCGCGCACCGGGCCTGCCGGGCGGGCACCGAACTCGATCTCACCCCGCGCGAGTTCTCACTGCTGCGTTACTTCATGCACCACCCCGGCGAGGTGCTGTCGGCCGAGGATCTCCTCGAACACGTGTGGGACGCCCACGCCAACCCCTTCACCTCGTCGGTCCGGGTGATCCTCAGCCGGCTGAGGAGAAAACTCGGTGATCCGCCGCCCATCGTCACGATCAACAACGTCGGCTACCAGCTGAAGGTCAGATCGTGAAGAGCGCCTGGCGGTCCCTGCGGGTACGGCTCGCCCTACTCGGATTCCTCGCGATCTACGTGCCGGCTCTCCTGCTGTTCGGCGTGATCCTGGTGACCGACATCGAGGTCGCGACGGAGGTGCGGGACGACGTCGAGTACGTCCGGGAGACGACGTTCCACCGGTCTTTCTGGGTCACCTGGACCGTCCTCGCGCTCGCCCCGGCCGCCGCCGTCCTGGCCTGGTGGTGGGCAGGGCGGGCGGTGCGCCCGCTCGACCGGGTGCGAGCGGTCGCCGAGGAGATCGAGGGCAGCGACCTCAGCCGGCGGATCGGGCTCCATCACGGCACGATCGAGATGGTGTCGCTCGCCGCCAGCTTCGACGCGATGCTCGGCCGTCTGGAGCGGGCCGCCGAAACGCAGCGAAGGCTGATCGAGGAGACCAGCCACGATCTGCGCATACCGCTGTCGGTGCTGGTGACCAATGCCGAGGTGCTGCTCGCCCACCCGGCGCCGACCATCGAGGTCTACCGGCAGGGACTGGAACGGTCGAGGGGGGCGGCCGCACGCCTGCAGGCCACCATAGACGCGCTGCTCGCCGACGCCCGCGGTCGGGCCCGGACGATCGACCGGCGACCGGCCGATCTGGTGGCCATCGTGCGCGAGGTCGTCAAGGAGGCCGGGGTGGCGGCCACGACGAAGGGGATCGGGCTGTCGATCAGCGGGCCGTCGGCCGCCGTGTGCGCGGTGGACGAGCCCACGGTGAGACGAGCGGTCGCCAACCTCGTCGACAACGCGATCAGATACGCGCCGGCCCGCTCGGCGGTGGAGGTCGACGTCGAGGTCACGGCGGGCGAGGCGCGGGTCGTCGTGACCGACCACGGCCTCGGCATCCCGGGCGACGAACAGGACCACGTCTTCCAGCGCTTCTGGCGCGGCCGGCGCGACGTGGACGGCACCGGCCTCGGCCTGCCGATCGCCCGCCAGGTCGCGCTGGCCCACGGCGGCGATCTCACGGTGAGATCGCCGGGGCCCGCCGGCGACGGCTGCGAGTTCCGCCTCGCCCTGCGCCGCTGACGCCTCGCCCACACACCACCGTGGACGCGGCCGGAGCCGCGTGGACGTCATGACGCCGCCACGTGGACGCACAAGCCGGCGCGCACGCACAAGCCGGCGCGCACGCATGAAGCGCGCGCACGCATCACCCGCCGCGCGCGCGCATGCGCCGCCGCGCGCGCCCGGCCCGCGCCCGCGGGCGGCCACCACGGCGGCGGCCTCGTCTGTCGCTGAAGCCCGCGGCGGCTCCTGGCCGCCGCGGGGTACCGCACCGCCGAGCCCTTGCGGCCGGGACGTCTCCCGACCGCACCGGCCGACCGCATCGGCCGGTCACACCGGCCTGGTGACCTCCTGCGAGAACTGCGCCGCGTACAGCCGCGCGTACGCCCCGCCCGCGGCCAGCAGTTCCGCGTGCCCGCCCTGCTCCACGATCCGCCCCGCCTCCATGACGATGATCACGTCGGCGTCGCGGATCGTGGACAGGCGGTGCGCGATGACGAAGCTCGTGCGGCCCGCCCGCAGCGTGCTCATCGCCCGCTGGATGAGCACCTCGGTCCGGGTGTCGACGGAGCTGGTGGCCTCGTCCAGCACCAGGACCACCGGCTCGGTGAGGAACGCCCTGGCGATGGTGATCAGCTGCTTCTCCCCCGCGCTGACGTTGCCGCCCTCCTCGTCCAGCACCGTGTCGTAGCCGTCGGGAAGGGTGCGGATGAAACGGTCGGCGTGGGTGGCCCGCGCCGCCTCGACGATCCGCTCGCGGGACACCTCGCCCGCCCCGAAGGCGATGTTCTCCGCGATGGTGCCGCCGAACAGCCAGGTGTCCTGCAGCACCATCCCGATCGGGGCGCGCAGTTCCCGCCGGGACATCCCGGCGATGTCGACTCCGTCCAGCGTGATCCGCCCGGCGGTCACCTCGTAGAACCGCATCAGCAGGTTGACCAGGGTGCTCTTGCCGGCCCCCGTGGGGCCGACGATCGCCACCGTGCTGCCCGGCTCCACCGTCAGCGACAGATCCTCGATCAGCGGCGTGTCCGGCTCGTACCGGAAGCCGACCCGCTCGAACGCCACCCGCCCGCGCACCTGCTCGGGCGCGCGCGGCAGCGCCGGGTCGGCGCTCTGCTCACCGGCGTCCAGCAGTTCGAAGACCCGCTCGGCCGACGCCACGCCCGACTGCAGCAGGTTGGCCATCGCGGCGACCTGGTTGATGGGCTGCCCGAACTGCTGGGAGTACTGGATGAACGCCTGCACCCCGCCGATCGTCATCGCGCCCGAGGTGATCTGCAACGCGCCGATCACGGCAACCAGCACGTAGTTGAAGCTGCCGATGAACATCATCAGCGGCTGCATCAGCCCGGAGACGAACTGCGCCCGGAACCCCGAGGCGTACAGCGCCTGGTTGTGCTCCCCGAACCGGGCGGCGGACTGCTCGCTCCTGCCGAAGACCTTCACCAGGGAGTGCCCGGTGTACATCTCCTCCACATGGGCGTTGAGGTCACCGGTGGCGGCCCACTGCTTGACGAACTGGGGCTGGGCCCGCTTGCCGATGAACGTAGCCACCACCACCGACAGCGGCACGGTCACCACCGCCACCAGGGCCAGCAGCGGCGAGACGCTGACCATCATCACCAGCACGCCCACGATCGTCAGCAGCGAGGTCACGATCTGGCTGAGGGTCTGCTGCAACGTCTGGGCGATGTTGTCGACGTCGTTGGTGACCCGCGACAGCACCTCCCCGCGGGGCCGGCCGTCGAAGTAGGCCAGCGGCAGCCGGTCGAGCTTGGCCTGGGCCTGCCCGCGCAGGCGGAACGTCGTCTGCTGCACGATCCGTGCCGTGAGCCGCCCCTGTGCCAACGCGAATCCGGAGGCGGCCAGGTAGAGCGCCAGGACACCGGCGAGCACCTGGCCGACCGCGCCGAAGTCGGTGCCGTTCCCGGCGATCCCGGCGACGACCAGGTCGGTGGCCTGCCCGAGGATCCGCGGCACGAGGACCGAGAGGGTGACGCTCGCCACCCCCAGGACGAGCACCCCGACCAGCAGGATCCGCTCGGGGCGCATCGTGCGCAGCAGACGGCGTCCCGATCCGCCGAAGTCCATCGACCTGTCCGCGGGCAGCGCCCCGCGCATCATGCCCGGGCCGCTCATGCCGCCTCCTCCTCGGTCAGCTGGGACAGCACGATCTCCCGGTAGGGCCCACCGGCCGCCATCAGCTCGTCATGGGTGCCGATACCGGCCACCCGGCCCTCCTCCAGCACGACGATGCGGTCCGCGTGCCTGATGGTGGAGACCCGCTGCGCGACGATCACCATCGCGGCCTGGCCGGTCTCCCGCGCCAGCGCGGCCCGCAACGCCGCGTCGGTCCCGTAGTCCAGGGCGGAGAAGGAGTCGTCGAACAGGTAGATCTCCGGCCGGGCCACCAGGGCACGGGCGATGGCCAGCCGCTGCCGCTGCCCGCCGGAGACGTTCCCGCCGCCCTGCGAGATCGGCGCGTCCAGTCCTTCGGGCAGCGCCTCAACGAAGTCACGCGCCTGGGCGACCTCCAGCGCGTGCCACAACTCCGCCTCGTCCGCGTCGGGCTTGCCGTACCTCAGGTTGGAGGCGACCGTCCCGGTGAACAGGTACGGCTTCTGCGGCACCAGCCCGATCGCCGCCGACAGCACCGCCGGGTCCAGTTCGCGGACGTCGACGCCGCCCACCAGCACAGCTCCCTCGGTCACGTCGAACAGCCGCGGCACCAGGCTCAGCAGGGTCGACTTGCCGCTGCCCGTGGAGCCGATCACCGCCGTCGTCTCACCCGGCCGGGCGACGAGGTCGACGCCGCGCAGCACCGGCTCCTCCGCCCCGGGGTAGCGGAAACCGGCGCCGCGGATCTCCAGGTGCCCGCGCCGGGTCAGCCGCCGTACCGGGGCCGCCGGGAGCGCCACGCTGGAGGAGGTGTCCAGCACCTCCTGGATCCGCACCGCGCACACCTCGGCCCGGGGCACCATCAGGAACGTGAACGTCGCCATGATCGCCGAGCCGAGGATCAGCCCGAGATAGTTGAGAAACGCGATCATGGTACCCACCTCCATCGATCCGCCGTCGACCAGGTGCCCGCCGATCCACACGACCGCGACCGCGGAGACGTTCACCACCAGCATCGCCGCCGGGAACATCAGCGCCATGAGCCGTCCCGCGCGCAGCGAGACCTCCATCAGCGCGGTGTTCGCCCCGGCGAAGCGATCCCGTTCCCGCTCCTCACGACCGAAGGCGCGGATCACCCGGATGCCGGTGATCTGCTCGCGGATCACCCGGTTGACCAGGTCGACGCGCTCCTGCATGGCCCGGAACGGCGGCCCCATCCGGCGCAGAATCAGGCCGAGCGCCACCCCCAGCGCCGGCAGGACCACCACCAGCAGCGCCGACATCCGCACGTCCTGCCGCAGCGCCATCGCGATCCCGCCCAGGCACATCAGCGGCGCCGAGATCATCATGGTCAGCGCCGTCATGACCAGGACCTGCACCTGCTGCACGTCGTTGGTGGTCCGGGTGATGAGCGACGCGGCGCCGAAGTGCCCCATCTCACGCGCCGAGAACTCCTGGACCCGCCCGAAGATCACGGCCCGCATGTCGCGGCCGAGCGTGGTGGCGACACGCGCCCCCAGGTAGACCGCCCCGGCGGCGCACACGATCTGCGCGAACGCCATGGCGACCATGAGCCCGCCGGTGCTCAGGATGTAACCCGTGTCGCCGCCGATCACGCCGTTGTTGATGATGTCGGCGTTCAGGCTCGGCAGGTAGACGGCCGCGAGGGTCTGCACGAACTGCAGCGCCATCACCCCGGCGATCGCCTTCGTATGGGGGCGGAGACCGGCGCGCAGCATGCGGGCCAGTACCCGCAGACCGCTCTTCTTCTCCCCCGTCGTATTCGTCATGCCGCAAGCCTGCATGGTGAACAAAGGTTCAAGTCAACTCGTTTTACCGCGACCGGCCGGCTCACGCCGTCACCTTCTCAGGCTCGGGGTGGGCCGTGTGCCCCGCCGGGAGATGTCTCAGCAGGAGCGTGCTGAGGACGGCCGCCAGCGCGACGACGACGGCGCCCACCACTGCCGCGACCTGCATCCCGCTGGTGAACGCCTCTCGGGCCGGGCCGAGCAGCGCCCCGGCGAGCGGTTCCGGCAGCCGCGCGGCCGCCGCGGCGGCGCCGCCGAGGGTGTCCTGGGCCGCCTCGGCGGCCGCCGGTGGAACACCCTCCGGGACGACGAGCCGGCCGCGATAGACGACGGTGGCCACACTCCCGAAGATCGCCAGCCCGAGCGCCCCGCCGAACTCCTGGCCGGTCTCCGACAGCGCCGAGGCCGACCCGGAGCGTTCGGGCGGCGCGGAACCCACGATGAGGTCGATCCCCAGCACCATGAGCGGCGCGGCGCCGGCGAAGAAGACGACCTGCCCGATCACCACGGCGGCCGGCCCGGACAGGTCGCCGGCCAGGGCGATCAGCGCCAGGCCGCCCGCGCCGACCGCCAGGCCGCCACCGGCCACGTAGGCCGGCCGGATCCGCCGGGCCAGCGCCGGGGCCAGCATGAAGCCGACGATGATCGCCACGGCCGGCGGCAGCGACCACAGGCCCGCCTCGAACGGGGAGAGCCCCAGCACGAGCTGGAGGTACTGCCCGGTGAGGAACCCCACGCCCGGCCCGACCAGGACGACGAGCACCAACGTGCCGAGCGAGGCGCTGAACGAGCGCACGGCGAACAGCCGCAGGTCCAGCAACGGGTCGGGCAGGGCGCGCTGGCGGCGGACGAAGACGAGGGCCAGCACGATCCCGGCGGCCGTCGAGAGCGTGGCGGGCACGGTCACGCCGTACGCCGCGATCTCCTTCAGCCCGTAGATCACGGCCAGCACCGCGGCCAGCGACAGCAGCGCGCTGAGGAGGTCGAGCCGCCCGGCGCCCGGGTCACGGTACTCCGGCAGCAGCAGCGGCCCGAGGATCAGCAGCAGTCCCATCACCGGTACCCCCAGCAGGAACACCGCGCCCCACCAGAACTGCTCGATCAGCACCCCGCCGACCAGCGGGCCCAGCACCGAGCCGGCGGAGAACCCGGTCATCCACACACTGATGGCCAGCGTGCGCTGCGTCCGGTCGTGGAACATGTTGCGGATCAGCGACAGCGTGGAGGGCATCAGGGTCGCACCGGCGACGCCGAGCAGCGCGCGGGCGGCGATGAGCATCTCGGCGCTGGTGGAGTAGGCCGCCGCGACGGAGGCGACCGCGAAGGCCGCGCCGCCGATCAGCAGCAGCCGGCGACGGCCGATCCGGTCGCCCAGCGTGCCCATCGTGATCAGGAATCCGGCGATCAGGAAGCCGTAGATGTCGGTGATCCAGAGCAGTTGCGCCCCGCTCGGCGCCAGGTCCGCGCTCAGTTGCGGCACCGCGAGGAACAGCGCGGTCATGTCGATGGACAACAGCAGGGTCGGCAGAACCAGTACGGCAAGCCCGATCCATTCGCGCCGTCCCGCCTTCGACGGAACACCACCAGTCATGAGATCCCCCCAAGTAGTGGTCACAGTGTGTGACGAGAACGCTAGGACCTCAAGTGGACTTGACGTCAAATCGGCGGCGGCCGCGATCGCAAAGCAGGCCAATCGTGCTAATGTCAGGCCATGCGGCCTGATAGCAGTCCAGTCGGACGAAAACGTAATCCGATCATCGAGGCGGCCCGCCGCGCCCAGATCATCGACGCCACCATCGAGACCGTCGCCACGCTCGGCTACGCCCAGACCTCGCTGGCCCGGATCGCCGAGCGGGCGCAGACCAGCAAAAGCGTCATCTCCTACCACTTCACCAGCAGGGACGACCTCCTGGAACAGGTCGTCACACAGATCTACGACGACGCGTGGGCCGCCATCGCCCCCCGGCTGGAGGCCGCCACCGGCGGCCCGGCCAAACTGCGCGCCTACATCGAGTCCAACCTCACTTACCTCAAGTCCCACCGATCCCGGCTGCTGGCCGTGGCCGACATCACCGGCAGCCACCGCGCGCCCGACGGCACCCCGCGCTTCGAGACCGTCGGCGAGCAGACCGGCATCGGCGTGCTGACCGGCATCCTGCGCCAAGGCCAGAACGAGGGCGACTTCCGCGCCTTCGACCCGCGGATCGTCGCGCTCACCGTCAGCCAGGCCCTCGTCGGCGTCCTCGGCCAGTGGGCGCTCGACCCCGCCACCGACCTCGACGCCTGCGCCGCCGAACTCGTCACCCTCTTCGACCTCGCGACCAGGAGCACCCCGTGACCCTCACCCACCGGGGCGTCAACTACGACGTCGGCACCAACTACCTGCCGGGCGGCGCCCTGTCCAGGCAGGAGTGGCGGCCCGAGTCGATGCGCCAGGAGATCGCCGCCATCCGCGACGAGTTGCACTGCACCTCCGTCGGCGTCTACGGCACCGACATCGACCGGCTCACCCAGACCGCCCGGGTCGCGCTGGAGCACGGCCTGCACGTCTGGCTCCAGCCCCGCCTCATCGACGCCGGAGCCGCCGACACCCTGGACCACCTCGACACGGCCGCCCGCGCCGCCGAGACCCTGCGCGAGGAGCACCCGGACGTCCATTTCAACGTGGGCTGCGAGCTCAGCGTCTTCTCGCACGGCATCATCGACGGCGACGACTACGGCGAGCGGAGCGCCAAACTCAGCTCCCCGCGTACCTGGATCAAGTTCCCGTGGATCAACCGCAGGCTCAACGACCTGCTGGGCAAGGCCGCCGCGGTCGCGCGCTCCCGGTTCGGCGGCCGGATCACCTACGGCGCCGGACTGTGGGAGGGCGTGCGCTGGGAGCCGTTCGACGTCATCGGCCTCGACTACTACCGGGTCCCCTACAACCGCTCCCGCTACGTCACCAACCTGCGCAAACTCCGCAGACACGGCAAGCCCGTGGTCATCGTCGAGTTCGGCTGCGCCGCCTACGAGGACGCCGTACGGCTCGGGCCCTCCGCCCACGAGATCATCGACCACGTCACCGGCGAGATCACCGGCGACCACGTCAGGGACGAGCACGTCCAGGCCGGGCAGATCGCCGAACTGCTCGCCGTCTACCAGGCGGAGAACCTGCACGGCGCCTTCGTCTTCGAGTTCATCGAACCGGGCCATCCGCACTCCGCCGACCCCCGCCACGACCTCGACATGGCCGGCTACGGCCTCGTCAAGGTCATCCCCGGCGACGACGGCGGCTACCGCTGGGAGCCCAAGGCCGCCTTCCACCGGGTCGCCGAGTTCTACTCCGCCGCCTGAACCCCGGCGGGCCGCCGTACTGAGAGCGATCGGACCGGCCCGCGAGACGGATCGCCGGCAGGCTCACCACGTCGGCGAACACAGGCGCCCTCGGCTACGGCGACGCGCCGGACAGCGAGGGCGCGAACGTGTTCGCCGAGATCCGGGAAGACCCCGGCAACGTCAGCGTCACCACGATGGAGAAGAAGGCGTTCGAACTCGGCGCGATCATCGAGGCAGGTTTCGCCAAGTTCGGCGGGAGTGTCGTCCGCTCTGGGAAGGCCTTGCCGGACACGGGGCAGTCGCCATCGGCGGCTTACAGCCAGTCGTGTTCACGCGCGTACCGCGCCGCCTCGTGCCGGGTCCGCGTCTGGGTCTTCTGCATGGCGTTGGAGAGGTAGTTGCGCACCGTGCCCTCCGCCAGGTGGAGCCGGGCGGCGATGTCGGCGACCGAGTAGCCTTCGCCGGTCGCCCGCAGCACGTCGATCTCCCGGTCGGTGAGCGGGCAGTCGTCGACGACGGCGAGTGCGGAGACGTCCGGGTCGATCCATCGCTTGCCCTCGTGCAGAGTTGTGATGACCGACACGATGTGCGCCGGTTCCGCGGACTTGCTGACGAAGCCCTGCACTCCGAGCTTCAGCGCCTTGCGGAGCACGCCGGGCCTGGCATGGCGGGTCAGCATGAGGATCACCTGGTCCGGCCGTACCCGGCGGATCTCCGCGACGGCACCGAGTCCGTCCACGCCGGGCATCTCCAGGTCGATGACGAGCACATCAGGCCGGTGGTGCAGCGTGGCCTGCACGGCCGCCTCGCCGTCTTCTGCTTCGGCGAGCACGGTGATGTCGCCCTCGAGCGGGAGCAACGACGCCAGCGCTTTGCGGAGGAGGGCCTCGTCGTCGGCGAGCACCACGGTTGTCATCGGTCGTCCTTCCATGCTTGGAGGGCGGCGTCCGAACGGCCGTGTGGGAATGCCGCAGCCGTCAGGAAACGCCCGTCGTTCTGCTCCACCGTCAGCTCGCCTCCATGGCCCGCCACGCGTTCCCTGAGGGTAGCGAGCCCCCGGAGTTCGGGAGCGGGGCCGCCAGAGCGCTCGCCACGGTGAGGGCCGCGGTTGTCCACCGGTTGTTCTCCGACCACGACTCCACGCCGTCAGGCAAATCGCCGCTGAGGTAGTGGAGGAAGAACGCTGCGCAGACCAGGAGGAAGACGGTCAGCGGAAATGCGCAGGGGTTCGGTGTCCATAGGTGGCTCTCCGGGATCGAACGGCAGAGTCTGCCCAGTATTCTGCCGGTCCCGCGGTGACACCAGTGACACTGCGTCATGCGTTCACCTGCAGGAATGTCATGGCGAGGTGATGACATGGTCGCACTGGCAGATGTGCGCGGGAACGACTGAGATCGACTGCATGTCCTCTACACCAGTCATCGACGTCGAACGTCTGAACCTCACCTACGGCGACTTCCACGCCGTGAAGGACCTGTCCTTCCAGGTGCGGCGCGGGGAGCTCTACGCGCTGCTCGGCACGAACGGGGCGGGGAAGACCTCGACCCTGGAGATCATCGAAGGCCACCGTACGGCCACCTCGGGCACCGTGCGGGTCTTCGGGCAGAGCCCGCGCGACCGGCGGGCGGTGCGGCCCAGGATGGGCATCATGCTGCAGGAGAGCGGCTTCTCGCCGGATCTGACGGTGAAGGAATCCGTCCGGCTGATCGGAAAACTCACCCAGCGCACCGACACGGTCGAACGCGTGCTCAGCGTTGTGGATCTCACTCGCAAGGCCGGCACCAAGGTGTCCCAGCTCTCCGGCGGCGAGAAGCGGCGTCTGGACTTCGCGACCGCCGTGTACGGAGCGCCTGAGCTGATCTTCCTGGACGAGCCCACCACCGGCTTGGACATCCAGTCCCGGGACGATCTGTGGGACGCCGTGGACAAACTGCGCGAAGACGGCTCCACCATCGTTCTCACCACGCACTACCTGGAAGAGGCGCAGCAGCGCGCCGACCGCATCGGTCTCATGCACAGAGGCGCCTTCCACCGGGAGGGGACCGTCTCCGAACTGACGCAGACCCTCCCCGCCGCCATCCGCTTCTCCCTGCCGGCACCCGCACCCGCGCTACCGCTGCAGGCAACCCGCGAGAGTGACGGGAAGTTCCTCATCGAGACCTTCGGCTTGCAGAAGGACCTGTACACCCTGCTCCGCTGGGCGCAGGACCACGCCGTGGAGCTGCGGGAACTCCAAGCCGGACCGACCCGGCTCGACGACGTCTTCCGCGCCATCGACAACGACTAGACCACTCCCCCGAACTCCCCGAACCATCCAAGCAAAGGACTTTCGCCATGCTCTCGATCGCTCTCAGTGAGCTGGTCCAGATCTTCCGGAACCGGCTGGTTCTGGTCACCAGTCTCGTAATGCCCGTAGTGGTCAGCGCGTTCTTCATCTACCAGCACGAAGTCTTCGCGGCCCTGGGCAGCCTCGGATACATCGCTGCGATAGTGATGTTCACCGTGGGGGCGTTCGGGCTCTACACCACCACGGTGACCACGCTGGCCTCCCGCCGGCAGAACCTCTTCCTCAAGCGGCTGCGCTCCACCGCGGCCGGCGACACCGGCATCCTCTCCGGGCTGCTCCTCCCGATCACCGTCATCTCGCTGGTCCAGGTGGCCGTGATCATGACCGTGCTGGCCGTGGTCACGGGCGAGCCGGACAACGTCTTCCTCCTGGCGGCGGCCGTCCTCTCGATGGTGATCATGATGCTCGGCCTGGGACTGGCCACGGCGGGACTGACGAACTCCCCCGAGCACGCCCAGGTGACCACACTGCCCGTCAGCCTCGGCACCATCGCCGTGGCCAGCTGGGTGGGGATCACCGGCACCGAGGAACTCACCCTGCTCAAGCGGCTGCTTCCCGGCGGCTCGGCCACCGAACTGGCCGTCAACGCCTGGAACGGCGGCGTCCCCGTCACCGAGTCCCTGATCCTCCTGGCGCCCACACTGAGCTGGGTCGTCGTCGCCGTCGCGCTGGCCTCCCGGATCTTCCGCTGGGAGCCGCGCCGATGACGACTCTCGGCGTCGGGCGGCTGCCGGCCTGAGTTCCGCCCGGGCCGATCCGCTCAGACGGGTGTCAGCGGCAGGTACGGCGGCGCCGGAAGCTCCACCCCGATCTCGTCGCCGGGCCGTACCTCGCCGCCCGCCACCACGACCCCCATCACGCCGGCCTTCCGCACCACGCCGCCCCGCTCGTCACGTCCCACCACCGCCGCCATCAACCCCGGCAGGAACGCGTCGAGCTGCAGGCACGGATTACGCAGCCCCGTCACCTCCACCACCGCCTCCCCGCCGAGCCGCAGGCGGGTCCCCACCGGCAACCCCAGCAGGTCCACCCCGCGCGTCGTCACGTTCTCCCCCATCTCCCCCGCCGTCACCGGGAACCCGGCCGCCGCGAGTTCCTCATGCAACTCGGCGTGGATGAGATGCACCTGCCGCAGGTTGGGCCGGCTCGGATCACGCGCCACCCGGCTCCGATGCCGCACCGTCACCCCCAGGTGCGCGTCACCCTCCACCCCCAGCCCCGCCAGCAGCCGCACGCTCTCGCACACCGGCTTGGCGAACGTGTACTCCGAACTGCGGCACACCGCCGTCACCCACCTGCCCACAACGCCACCTCTTCCTTTCCCTACGCCACCACGTCAAATCTACGACCCGCCTGATCGCCGGGCGTAGAGTGAACCTGCCCTGCCCCACGGTGGTCCGCCATCCACCCACAGCCCGCGCGAGGTCCATGACACATGAGCGAACCTGTGGCCTTCTGGATCGACCACGAGTACGACCGCGAACGCGCCCGCGACGGCATCAGCCGGTACGGCGAGCACCTGCGCGACAACACCGGCGACTTCTCCGACTCACTCGGCGACATCGCCCCCGTGGCCTTCGCCTGCACCGCCTGGCGGATCGCCACCTCCCCCGCCCTGTCCCCCGGCTACGTCCGCTGGCACCGCCGCATCCTGACCGCGGTCTGCGTCCGCAACCAGTGGGACGGCACGCTGTCGGCGCGGGTCGAACTCGTCTCGCCCCGGCCCGCCACCCTCACCTGGACCCCCGACTGGCAGGGCGACCGCGAATGGCGCGACTGGCCGCAGACCTTCGGCCAGTTCCTCGAACCCTCCGAGCAGGACCTCGTCAAGACCTCCTACCTCCGCGCCATGCTCCTCATCCAGACCCCCATCCCGCTGGACGGCCTGCCGGAGGCCCCCCAGGAACCGCTCGACGACCTGGAGGAGACCGCACGCCGTACGGTGGCCCTGCTGGTCAGGAAACTCAACGAGGCGATCACCCCCATCGTCCGCCAGCTCGAACTGTGGTGAGCCGCCCCCGTTAGGATCAGCGGGTGGACGCGCCCGCCCTTCCCGCCATGCCCGCCCTTCCCGCCATGCCCGCCCTTCCCGCCGACGCCATCGCGCCCGCCACCGACCCCTACCGGGTCTATCTCGACTCGCTGGCCGGCGCGGAGTCCAGGCGCACCATGGCAGGCTGCCTCGACAGGATCGCCAGGGTCCTCACCGGCGACGACGACGCCACCGGGGCCGGGCAGCCGTGGCACCTGCTCCGCTACGAGCACACCGTACGGATCCGGGCCATCCTCACCGGGCAGGGCTGGTCGCCCGCCCACGTCAACAAACACCTCGTCGCGCTGCGCCGGGTGCTGCGGGAATCGTGGCGGCTGGGCAAGATGACCGCCGAGGACTACCAGCGGGCCGCCGACCTGCCGACCCTCCGGCACGACCGGCTCCCCGCGGGAAGCCACGTGCCGCCCGAGGTCGTCGGAGCCGTCCTCGCCGTCTGCGAACACGACGACACCCCCGCCGGACCACGCGACGCCGCCCTGGTCGCCGCCCTCTACTCCACCGGCTGCCGCCGCGCCGAGATCGCCGGGCTCACCCTCGCCGACTACGACCCCGGCGCCCGGTCCCTGCGCGTGCGCGGCAAACGCGACCGCGAACGCATGGCCTACCTCACCGGCCCCGCCATCGGCCGTCTCGAACGCTGGCTCGCCATCCGCGGCCAGGCCCCCGGCGCCCTGTTCTGCCCCATCAGCCGCAACGGGCGGCTGCGCATCCGCGACGGCGTCCCCGTGGCGATGACCGGCCAGGCCGTCGCCGACATCCTCACCCGCAGGCTCGCCGCCGCCGGCGCCGGCCGGAAGACCCCGCACGACTTCCGGCGCACCTTCATCGGCGAACTCCTCGACGCCGGCGTCGACCTGGCCACCGCCCAGGCCCTGGTCGGCCATGCCTCCCCCGCCACCACCGCCCGCTACGACCGCCGCCCCGAACACCGCCGCCGGGAAGCCGTCGACCGCCTCACCCTGCCCGAAGCCCGTTCCCTCTAGCGCGGGGACGGCCGGCCACGCCAAGACTTGCAGCGACCGATCCCGCTCCTCCTCCCCGTTTCACGGGCGGGCCCGCCCCGCCGCCGCCCTGGTGTGCGATCGTGGCGGTCATGCTGCCCCCCATCGACGAACTGCGCGAGCGGATCACCGAGAACCTCTCCGTGTTCCGCCGTCGCGGCGTGCCCGTACCCGACGGGCACCGGCAGGCCGCGGTGACGATCTGCGTGCTGGAGGACGCGGAACGCCGGCCGTACACGATCGTGATCAAACGCGTACGGCAGGGCCGCAACCCCGGGCAGTGGGCGCTGCCGGGCGGGCGGCTCGACGACGGCGAGGAGGCCGTGGCGGCGGCGCTGCGCGAACTGGCCGAGGAGACGGCCGTCACGGGGGTGAGCGTGGCCGGCCTCCTCGACGACTACGTCGCCGACTCCGGCTTCGTGATCACCCCGGTCGTGGCGTTCGGCGGCACCCAGACCGCACGCCGTGACCCCCGGGAGGTCGCCTCGATCCACCGGATCCCGCTGGAACGCTTCCTGGCCGAAGGCGTCCCCCGCTGGACCACCGGCGGCGACGGGCGGAGCCTCCTGCAGATGCCGCTCGGACCGGGAATCCTGATCCACGCCCCCACCGGGGCGATCCTCTGGCAGTTCGCCGAGGTCGCGCTTCGGGGCGGTGACCTGCGGGTCGCCGACGTCGCCCAGCCTACGTGGACACGCCGGTAGAACCCCTTGGAATAAGGAGTGCTGGACGTCCGTTACAGTCGTAGGGCCGATGTGGTCTGTGTCCCCCGGGCCGCAAATTACCGCCTTCACGGAATACCGTTCGGCTGGAGCCGTGTTGTGCCTCTCGCCGAGGAGGCGACCGCCACATCGGCCTTAGCTTGATCATGAGGGGCCCCGCACCAGCGGGGCCCCTCATGCACGTGCGGGGTAGGGTTGTCGGGTCCACAGCACAGCGCGAGGAGAGTCCGTGCTCTACGAGGTCACCAAGATCATCGCTTCCCCCTTCCTGCACCTGCTGTGGCGCCCAGAGGTGAGCGGAGTCGGCCACGTCCCCCTCGACGGCCCGGCGATCCTGGCCTCCAACCACCTGTCGATCCTCGACTCCACGTTCCTGCCCCTCATGCTGCCGCGGAAGGTGACCTTCGTCGCCAAGTCCGAATACTTCACCGGCAACCCGCTGATGGCCGCCTACATGCGCGCCACCGGGCAGATCAGCGTCGACCGCGCGAGCGCCGCCGGCGCCCAGGCGGTGCTCGACGCCGCCGTACGCGTCCTGGAGGCCGGCGAGTTGTTCGGCATCTACCCCGAGGGCACCCGCTCCCCCGACGGCCGCCTCTACCGGGGAAAGATCGGCGTCGCCTGGCTCGCCCTGACGACCGGCATCCCGGTCATCCCGGTCGCCATGTCCAACACCGAGAAGGTCCTGCCCCCCGGCTCGTCCGTCCCCCGCCTGGCCAGAATCGGGATCAAGATCGGCGAGCCCATTTCCTTCACCGGCGAGGCCGGGCACGCCCGCACCAGACGCGAGACGACCGACCAGATCATGGCCGCCATCCAGCGGCTGTCCGGCCAGGAATACGTCGCGACGTACGCCGCCACGCACAAGGCCCGGCTCAGCGAGGCCGCGTGACCACGACGTAGATCACGGAGGTAACGGGCGTGCGGCGGCGCCCCATCGCACTAAGCTCGACTGCCCGAAGGCCGTTGACCAGGGGGTAACCGTGCGTGGCCGTACAATCGCGATCGTCTCCGTGTCCACCGTCCTGGCGCTGGGAGCCGCCGCGGGAGGCGCCTACTATGTGCTGCACACCCGGGGCACCCCGGCCGAGACCGCGCAGCGCTTCACCCAGGCGTGGCAACGCGGCGACCTCGCCGCCATGCGCGCCGAACTGGCGGCCCCCTCCCCCGCGTTCGACACCGCCTACGCCACGCTGAAGAAGACCCTCGGCGTGGCGGCCACCAGCGTCTCCCTCGCCGGGGTCAAGGAGGCCGACGACGCGGCGACCGCGGCCTTCTCCACCGTCCAGACGTTCAAATCGGGCGGCGAGTGGGCCTACGACGGCACCCTGAGGCTCGTCGTCAAGGACCGCCACTGGAAGGTCGACTGGTCACCCGCCGCCGTCCACCCCGACCTCACCCCGGCCACCAAGCTCGCGCTGAAGACCACCTGGCCCACCAGAGCCGCGCTCACCACCGCCGACGGCGAGCGCATCGACGACGGCGACGACGGCGGCTCGGTGCAGCAACTCGTCGGCTTCCTCGACAAGGCCAAGAAGGACGACGTGGCCGACCTCGGCGCCGCCTACAAGCCGGGAGACGCCGTCGGGCGCGGCGGCCTCCAGGCCACCTTCGAGAAACGGCTCGCCGGAGTGCCCACCACCGAGATCGAACTCCTCGACGCGGGGGGCAAACGGGTCAAGGTGCTGGGCGCCGTCAAGGGCGAGGACGGCGAGCCGGTGGAGACCACCCTCGACCTGAAGGTGCAGCAGGCCGCCGCCGACGCGGTCCGCGACCTGGACAAACCCGCCGCTCTGGTCGCCATCCAGCCCTCCACCGGCGAGATCCTCGCCGTGGTCAACAACCGCGGCGGCTTCAACCGCGCCCTCGACGGCCGCTATCCCCCCGGCTCCACCTTCAAGGCCGTCACCGCCCTCGGCCTCCTCGCCGAAGGCGTCACCGCCACCGAGCGGGTCACCTGCCCCAAGTACGTCACCATCGGCGGCCTGCGGATCCGCAACTCCGAACACGCCGAGTACGGCTCGCTGAGCTTCTCCGACTCCTTCGCGCACTCCTGCAACACCACGTTCGCGCCGCTCGCCGCCGAGAAGCTGGGCGCGGCGAAACTGCTTGCCGCCGCCGAGAACGTCGGCTTCAACCAGCCGCTCAACATCGGCGTCCCCGCCGCCAAGGCCAGCTTCCCCAAGGCCAAGAGCGACTCCGAACTCGCCGCCGAGTCCTTCGGGCAGGGGCGCATCACCGCCAGCCCGCTGGTGATGGCCTCGGTCGCCGCCGCCATCGCCGACGGCACCTGGCGCCCGCCGACCCTCGTCACCACGATCAAGCAGAAGGCCGAGGCGAAGGAACTGCCCTCGGAGGTGACCACCCCGATGCGCGCCATGATGGCCGCCGTCGTCACGAAGGGCACCGCCAAGGGCGCCGGCCTGCCCAAGGGCAGCCGCGGCAAGACCGGCACCGCCGAGTATGGCACGGGCGACAAGCTCGACTCCCACGCCTGGTTCATCGGCTACCGCGACGACGTCGCCTTCTCCGTGGTGGTCGAGGGCGGCGGCGGAGGCGGCAAGGTCGCCGCGCCGGTCGGCGCCGACTTCCTGCGCGCCCTCTCCTGAGCCCCGCTCCAGGGCACCGGCACCCTCTCCCGTCAAGCCGCGTCCGCCACGGCGAGCGGGCCCCGGGCGCTCAGGGCCGCTCCGGCAAGGCGAGGGATCACAGCGGAAGCGCGGCGGCCGCTTCGTGACGCAGGACCATGAGGAGCAACGTGGCGATCAAGGTGGCGATGAGGACCCAGCTCAGCAAAATGATCACAGTGGACCGCCGGAGACGACGCAACCGCCCGCGCTCCGCGCGCGGCTCCCGTCTCCGCGAGCCGGTCTCCTTGCGCTGCACACGTTCGTTGAAGGACTCAAGCCGCGCGGCCAGGCGCGGATCATCGTCGACGAGCTGGCGCTCGATCTGAGCCAGCACCCGCTCCTCGTCCTGCGACCAGGCCATGCCGCACCTCCCCGCAACGCAAGGTATGTTCCGGAGTTCTGCCCATCGTGAAGATCATTAGCCATACCAAGAACAGGTAATTACCGTGTCTTTGGACTTGCGATCTTGCTCGAACTATTGTTCTAATCGGGCGATGCGCTGGGACAACCTCCGACTGACCGACACCGGCGAGGTCGAAACCGCCACGCCGCTCTTCGCCCGCGGAGCCGTCACCCGCACCTTCGACACCCCCGAATTCCGGGGCGTCACCTTCTACGAGATCCACGCCCGTTCCATCATCAACCGCGTCCCCGGCGGCTCCCACGTCCCCTTCGAGTGGACCGTCAACCCCTACCGGGGCTGCACCCACGCCTGCTCCTACTGCCTGCTGGGCGACACCCCGATCCTCATGGCCGACGGCGGCACCCGGCCGATCGCCGCCCTCCAGGCCGGTGACCGCGTCTACGGCACCCGGACACACGACGGCCACCCGCGCCACGTCGTCACCGAGGTCCTCGCCCACTGGCCCACCGTCAAACCGGGCCACCGGCTCACCCTCGCCGACGGCACCAGGCTGGTCGCCAGCGGAGACCACCGCTTCCTCACCGCCGGCGGCTGGAAACACGTCACCGCCGCCGGACCCGGCCACCCGCACCGCCCCTTCCTCACCCGCGCCGACCGCCTCATCGGATCCGGCGACCTCGCCGACGCCCCGCAGACCACCGCCGGCACCCCGGACCTCCAGGTCGTCTCCGTCGAGCCACTCGGCTTCGAGCTGCCCATGTTCGACATCACCACCGGCACCGGCGACTTCATCGCGAGCGGCGTCGTCTCCCACAACTGCTTCGCCAGGAAGACCCACGAATACCTCGACCTCGACGCCGGCCACGACTTCGACTCAAAGATCATCGTGAAGGTCAACGCCGCCGAACTGGTCCGCAAGGAACTCGCCGCGGCGCGCTGGGGCGGGCACCACATCGCGATGGGCACCAACGTCGACTGCTACCAGCGCGCCGAAGGCCGCTACCGGCTGATGCGCGGCATCATCGCCGCCCTGCGCGACGCGGCCAACCCGTTCTCCATCCTCACCAAGGGCTCGCTGATCCTGCGCGACCTCGACCTGCTGACCCAGGCCGCCGAGGTGACCGACGTCAGCACGGCCGTGTCCACCGGCTTCGTCGACGAGGAGCTGTGGCGATCGGTCGAACCCGGCACCCCGAGCCCCCGCAAACGCCTGGAGGTCTGCGCCACGCTGACCGACAGCGGGATCCCGTGCGGCGTGCTGATGGCCCCGATCCTGCCCTACCTCACCGACTCCCCCAACGCGCTCGACGCCGCCGTGCGGCAGATCGCCGCCGCCGGCGCGACCAGCGTCTCCCCGATCATGCTGCACCTGCGGCCCGGCGCCCGCGAATGGTTCATGTCCTGGCTCGCGCGCGAACACCCACGCCTGGTCCCGCGCTATCAGGAGCTGTACGGCAGGGGCGCCTACGCCCCGAAGTCCTACCAGCGGCGGATCGCCGACCAGGTCGGCGAGCTCGCCAGGCGACACGGAGTGGGCCGGTCCGCCTCCACCGCCCGCCTCCGCCGGGTCCGCGCCACCACTCCGCCGCCGCCACCGGGCGACGAGCAACTCACACTCCTTTGACATCCCCTCCGTCCTGACCCGGCCTGAAGGCCGGAGCACCGGCCCGCAGCCCGGTGGCCGCGCGCGGCACCCGGCGACTGGACGGCGCGGGCGGCTCCTTCGCGGCCGCGCCGCCGGGCCCCTTGCTAGTACGCCCAGTGCGGACCTTGGCGAGCCACCGGTATGCGCAGGAATGTAGTGAATAACGGCCGATACGGGTATCAACCACTCAGGTGTCACCTAATCAGGCGATATCTCACTATCCACGGGGACCAGGGGGGACCATGGGAGACACCCGGAAGAAACCGGCGAAAACCTCGGCGAAGTCCAAGAAGGCGGCGATCAAGGCGAATCGCAGCGCCAAGCAGGCCAAGAAGCAGGCCAAACGCCCCGAGGTCGAGGAGTAGCCCTTCGGCCTCAGCCGCCGTACGGCGGCGTCCCGCCGTCGTACGGCAGGCCGTGTCCCCTCACCCGATGCGAGGATGGAGCGATCATGTGAGCGGGAGGGGTCGAATGCCAGCTTATTTGCGCTTTCCGGCGATATATCGGGACGTAGTGGTTTTCGCGGCGGAAGACGATCTATGGATGGTCCCCGCCACCGGAGGACGAGCCTTCCGGATGACAGCAGGCGTCGCCGAAGCCGGATATCCCAGATTCTCACCACACGGCGACCAACTCGCCTTCGCCGGACGCGAGGAAGGCCCGGAAGAGGTCTACGTCATGCCCGCCGACGGCGGCGCCGCCCGCCGGATGACCTTCCACGGCGCACAGTCGACCGTCACCGGCTGGCACGGCGACTCCATCATCTACGCCAGCAACGCCGCCCAGCCATTCGGACGACGCAAATGGCTGCACGCCGTCACACCCGACGCCGACGGCCCGCCCGAACGCCTGCCGTACGGGCCGGCCAACACCATCTCCCACGGCCCCCACGACCAGATCGTGCTCGGACGCAACACCGCCGACCCCGCACGCTGGAAACGCTACCGCGGCGGCACCGTCGGCGACCTCTGGATCGACCGCACCGGCGACGGCGAGTTCCAACGGCTCATCGCCCTCCCCGGCAACCTCGCCGGCCCCTGCTGGGCCGGCAACCGGATCTACTTCCTCTCCGACCACGAAGGCATCGGCAACGTCTACTCCTGCACCCCCGAAGGCGCCGACCTCCGCAGACACACCGACCACACCGACTACTACGCCCGCAACCTCTCCGGTGACGGCACCCGCCTCGTCTACCACGCCGGCGGCGAACTCCACCTCCTCGACCCCGCCGAAGGCGAAGCACACCGCGTCGACGTACGGCTAGCCAGCTCCCGCACCCAGCGCAACCGCCGCTTCGTCCCCGCCGCCCGCTACCTCGACAGTGCCACCCTCAGCCCCGACGGCAGCGGCCTCGCCGTCACCACCCGCGGCAAGGCCTACTCCTTCGCCGCCTGGGAAGGCCCCGTCCGCCAGCACGGCGAACAGGACGGCGTCCGCTACCGGCACCTCACCTGGCTGAACGACGGCAAACGCCTCATCGCCGCCGCCAGCGACGACAGCGACCGCGAGACCCTCGTCCTCCTCACCGCCGACGGCACCGCCCCTCCCCAGCGGCTCGACATGCTCGACACCGGCCGCGCCATCGAACTGGAGGTCTCCCCCCGGCACGACCGCGTCGCCGTCGCCAACCACCGCAACGAACTCCTGATCATCGACCTCGAACCCGAACCACGCGTCACCATCGTCGAACACAGCAGATTCGGCGCCATCGACGACCTCACCTGGTCACCCGACGGCCGCTGGATCGCCTACGCCTACCCCACCGGCGCGCAGACCACCGCCATCAAACTGCACGACACCCAACAGGGCCAGAGCTTCACCGCCACCAAACCCGTCCTACGCGACAGCAGCCCCTCCTTCGACCCCGAGGGCCGCTACCTCTACTTCATCGGCCAGCGCGTGTTCAACCCCGTCCACGACGCCCTCCAGTTCGAACTCGGCTTCCCCCTCGGCAGCCGGCCCTACGCCATCGCGCTACGCCCCGACATCGGCTCCCCCTTCGTCCCCGAACCACGCCCTCTCGCCAAAAAGGACGACAAGGACGACGACACCGACGATGACGCCACCACCACCACCGACGACACCACCACCATCGACACCGACGGCCTCGACCGCAGAATCGTCGTCTTCCCCGTCCCCGAACGCCGCTACCACCGCATCGCCGGCGTCAAAGGCAAAGCGATCTTCACCTCCTTCCCCGTCGAAGGCAGCCGCAGCGACGAATTCGCCGAGACCTCGTCAGGCACCCTGCACTGCTACGACTTCGAAAAGCAGTGCAGCGAAACCCTCACCAGCGACGTCACCGACTTCCGCCTCGGCCGCGACGCCACGACCCTCCTGTACCGCTCCGAACGACGACTCCGCGTCGTCAAAGCCGGCGACGAACCCCCCGACGACAACGACACCACCCGGACGGCCGGCTGGATCGACCTCACCCGGATCAAGGTGTCCGTCTGCCCGGAAGCGGAATGGCGCCAGATGTTCCGCGAAGCCTGGCGCCTCCAACGAGAGAACTTCTGGACCGAGGACATGGCCGGCGTCGACTGGGACGACGTCTACCGCCGCTATCTCCCCCTGGTGGACCGGATCACCACCCGCGGCGAATTCTCCGACCTCCTGTGGGAACTCCTCGGCGAACTCGGCACCTCCCACGCCTACGAGAGCGGCGGCGAATACCGCCCCCGCCCCCACTACTGGCAGGGCCAGCTCGGCGTCGACTGGCGCTACGAAGACGGCGCCTACCACATCGCCTCCATCGTCGACGGCGACCCCTGGGACCCCGAAGCCACCTCCCCCCTCAACCGCCTGGGAGCCGACGTACGGCCGGGCGACACCGTGCTCGCCATCAACGGCCAGCCCATCGGCCCTGCCGTCACCCCGGGCGAACGCCTCGTCAACCAGGCCGACGAGGAGGTGCAACTCACCGTACGGCGCGGCGAGACCACCAGAACCGTCACCGTCAAGGCAGTCTCCGACGAACAACCGGGACGCTATCGAGACTGGGTCTCCGCGAACCGCGCCCGCACCCACGAACGGACCGGCGGCAGGGTCGGCTACCTCCACATCCCCGACATGGGCCCCGAAGGCTACGCCGAGTTCCACCGCGGCTTCCTCGCCGAGTACGACCGTGAGGGCCTGATCGTCGACGTCCGGTTCAACGGCGGCGGCAACGTCTCCTCCCTGCTCCTGGAGAAGCTCTCCCGGCGCCGCATCGGCTACGACTTCCCCCGCTGGGGCGTGCCCGAGCCGTACCCGCCGGAGTCCCCGCGCGGCGCGCTGGTGGCGATCACCAACGAGTGGGCGGGCTCGGACGGCGACATCTTCAGCCACACCTTCAAGCTGCTCGGCCTGGGACCGCTCGTCGGCAAACGCACCTGGGGCGGCGTGATCGGGATCTGGCCACGACACCGCCTGGCCGACGGCACCGTCACCACCCAGCCCGAGTTCTCCTTCGCCTTCGACGACGTGGGCTGGCGGGTGGAGAACTACGGCACCGACCCCGACATCGAGGTGGACATCACCCCGCAGGACTACGCCCGGGGCACTGACACCCAGCTCGACCGGGCCATCGAGGTCGCGCTCGAACGACTGGCCATGTACCCCCCGCACACCCCCAACCCCGCTGATCGGCCACGCCTTACCGCTCCGCTGCTCCCCCCTCGCTGAAAGTAATTCGCACAGAAAAGCAACGTTTCAGGGGCATTCGAGCGTCTAACGATCAGTGGGGCAGAACGGGGAATTCGGACTTCTGTCGCGCAGTACGCATTTACCGGCCGGTGGTGACATACAACTCACCACCGGCCATGGTTTTGCGCCGTCGAAACTCGGCAGAGGGTGACGACGGTCCACCGCGAGGAAGGGGACACTCGACAGTGCGTAGCGCTATCGCCCGGGGGACGGTCCGGCTGCTGGAAGCGGCCAACAGAAGGCGATCGAGAAAGGCGCCACCACCGACCACCGACACCATCAGGATCCTGCTGCTCCACGCCAACGGCATGGGCGGGACCATCAGGACCGTGCTGAACCTCGCCGGCTACCTCGCCCGCGAGCGCGACGTCGAGGTCGTCAGCGTCGTACGGGAGCAACTCGACCCGTTCTTCACCGTGCCACCGGGCGTGCGGATCACCTACCTCGAAGACCGGGTCAGCGGATTCAAGGGACCTCTGCGCCGGCTCCTGTCACGGATGCCCAGCAGGCTGATGCCGAAGGACGAGGCCGCCTACCATCGCTTCACGCTGTGGACCGACCTCAAACTGGTCCGCTACATCCGCCGGATGCGAACCGGCGTGCTGATCGCCACCCGGCCCGGCCTCAACCTCGCCACCGCCCAGTTGGCGCCGCCCGGCGTGATCACGATCGGGCAGGAACACGTCGGCCTGGCCGGCCACTCCGAGGGCATCCAGAGCATGATCAAACGCCGTTACCGCCGCCTGAACGCCCTGGTGACGCTCACCAAGGCCGATCACAAGGGCTACCGGACCCTGTTGCGCCACCGGCCGGACGTGCTCACCCGGATCCCCAACGCGGTACCCCCCATGGCCGGCTCCCCGTCCACGCTCACCGCCAAGACCGTGATCGCGATCGGCCGGCTGACCAGGATCAAGGGCTTCCACAAGCTCATCGCCGCCTGGCAGGAGGTCGCTCCCCACCACCCGGAGTGGTCGCTGCGGATCTTCGGCGCCGGACCCCAGGAGGAGAACCTCACCAAGGAGATCCACGACCGGGGCCTGTGCGACCGAGCCTTCCTCATGGGACCGACCACCGACGTGGCGGCCGAACTCGAAGCCGCCTCGATCTACGCGCTCAGCTCCCGCCACGAAGGCTTCCCGATGACGATCCTGGAGGCGATGAGCAAGGGCCTGGCGATCGTCAGCTACGACATCCCGCACGGGCCGAAGGAAATGATCACCAACGACGTCGACGGGCTGCTGATCAAGCGGAAGACCACCGCCGGCATGGCCGAAGGACTCCGCCGGGTCATCGAGGACGAAGAGCTACGCCGCCGCCTTGGCACGGCGGCCATGGAAAGCGTGCAGAAATACGACGTCGACGTCATCGGGGCGGAGTGGGATTCGCTGCTGGAGAGGTTGCTCGAAAAGCAGGCCGCCGCCTTTACTAAGTAAGAAAATGGATGAGACGCTCGGTGATCTCGGCCGGGCGTTCCATCCCCGGCAGGTGGCCCGCCCACTCCAGGTGCACCCGCGTCGCCCCCGAGAGCCGCTCCGCCAGATGGTCGGCCGTCTGCTGGAAGTAGGGCAGATCGTGGGCGCCGGACACGACCAGGGCGGGCACCTCGATCTTGTCCAGGTCGATCTCGCCGGCGAACTGCGAGGGCTCCGGATCGGCCGCGAGCTGCACCTCGAAGGCGTGGCGCTGCATCTGCGTCAGCCGTTCCCGGGTCTGCTCGTCGGCCTCCGGGCCCAGCCAGGTGCGCACGTTGAGCTCCACCGCGCCCTCGACGTCGCCCTCCGACAGCAGGCGGTCCTCCTCCGCGCCGAACGCCCGCAGGTCCGGCGTCGGCGGCAGGCCGCCCCCGGCGTCCAGCAACACCAGCGCCGAGACCAGGTCCGGATGGGAGGTGGCCAGCTCCAGCGCCACCCGCCCGCCGTACGAGGCGCCGACGAGGGTCACCTGCCGCAGGCCGAGCGCCGCCAGCAGGTCCGCGACGTCGCCCGGGTCGGAGTAGGGCTCATCCGCGGCGTACGGCGTGCGGCCGTAGCCCCGGAAATCCGGGCGGATCACTCGGAACCGCTCCGTCAGCGGCCCCCACTGCGGATCCCACATGCGTGCGTCGGCCGCGCCGGAGTGAAGCAGCACGACCACCTTGTCGCCGTCGAGGGAATCGTCATAGGCGAGGCTCATCAGGCCTCCAGCAGAATTGGCATCCGCTCATCGTGGCCTGACCGCCATCAGGCCGCAAATCCTTTTGTTCACGACACGCCGTACAGGCGGGCGAGGTCGGCGACGCTCTCCCGGACCGACTCGCGCAACTCCGGCGGGCCCAGGACCTCGACCTGGCCGCCCATCCTCAGCAGCAGCCAGCGGGCGTGCCTGATCGACTCGACCGGCACCCGCACGGTGATCCACCCGTCCTCGTCGGGCGAGCCGGCCGCCGCCAGCGCGGCGGTGACCACCTCGGCGCCCAGGGTGTGGCCGAGCAGGCCCTCGGCGCCGGGCGCCAGCCGCAGATCGGCCTGGGCGGTGTACATCCGGTCGCGGAACTCCGCCGACCACGTCCGCCAGTACTCGATCAGGTCGAACTCCCCCGGACGCTCGAAGCGGCCGGGCAGGGGCTCGATGGAGAGAATCCGCGAGATCCGGTAGGTGCGCGGCGCTCCCCCGTCGGCCCCGGCCACCATGTACCAGGAGCCGCCGCCCTTGAGCACCAGGCCGTAAGGATGGACCACCCGCTCGACGTCGCGCGGCCCCCACCGGCGGTAGTGCATCCGCAGCGGGCGTTCGTGCCACACCGCGTCGGCCACCACCCCGAGATGGGGCACCTCGTCGCCGGAGCGGTACCACCCGGGGATCTCCAGGTGGAACCGGTCGCGCATGCGGGCCGCGTGCGAGCGGGGCCCGGGCGGCAGCGCCGCCAGCAGCTTCAGCTCCACCGCCGCGACCTCCTCCCCCAGCCCCAGCTCGGCGGCGGGCCCGGGCAGCCCGGCGAGGAACAACGTGGACGCCTCCTCGGCGGTCATCCCGTTCAGCCTGGTCCGGTAGCCGTCGAGCAGCCGATACCCTCCCGCGGGCCCGCGGTCGGCGTAGACGGGCACCCCGGCGGAGGACAACGCCTCCACGTCGCGGTAGACGGTGCGGACCGAGATCTCCAGCTCCCCCGCGATCTCGGGCGCGGTCATCCGCCCCCTGGTCTGCAGGAGCAGGAGGAGCGAGAGCAGGCGACTGGCACGCATACGTCCAAGTGTGCTGTATTTGCGATATGAACATGCAGTGTGTTCATATGAACACATGGATAGTCCGGATCGGGTCAGAGGGATCGTCAACGAGCTGCGGGCCAGCGACACCGTGTCGGTCGCCGACCTCGCCGCCCAGCACGGCGTGTCGGAGATGACGATCCGCCGCGACCTCGACGACCTCGCCCAGCAGGGCGTGGTCCGGCGGGTGCGCGGCGGCGCGATGAGCCTGCTGCTGAGTGGCGAGGAACCGCCGTTCGGCGTCCGCGAACGGGAGGCGGTCGAGGCGAAACGGCGGATCGGCGCCCAGGTCGCCGCCCTGATCGCCGACGGCGAGGCCGTACTGCTCGACGGCGGCACCACCGCGCTGGAGGTCGCCAGGGCGCTGCGCGACCGGCGGGTGACCGTCCTGCCGCTGGCCATGCAGTCCGCGATCGAGCTGGCCGCCGCGCCGCGGGTCCGCCTGGTGATGCCCGGCGGGGAGGTACGGCAGGGCGAGCTGAACTTCTCCGGCCCGCTCACCGAGAGCTCCATCCGCGCGCTGCGCTTCGACACCGCCGTCATCGGCTGCTGCGGCCTGTCCGCCGAGCACGGCATGACAGCGCACGATCTCCCCGAGGTCGCCGTCAAGCAGGCCGCCATGGCCTCAGCCCGCCGGGTCGTCGCCGTCGCGGACTCCGGCAAGTTCGGCCGCACCGCGTTCGGCGCCGTCTGCCCCCTGGACCACCTCGACGTCATCGTCACCGACCTGGCCATCCCACCCGAGCAGCACGACCAGCTGACCGCCGCCGGCATCACCGTCCACCTCGTCTGACCCTCGCCCCGCACCCGAACCGGATCCCGCCGCCGAGTGGAACAAGCACCCGGTACGGCGCCGGCCCCTCTTGAAATCGGAGCGACATGACCCTCCCCCTTCCCGGCCGGGCCGATACGGCGCATGCCCGGGTCGCCGTCTCCCTGCTGTTCCTCCTGGCGGGGATGGCGATCGGAACCTGGACGGCGCGGCTCCCCGCCATCAAGTCCGGACTCGGCCTGAGCGACGGCCTGCTCAGCGTCGGGCTGCTCGGGATCGCCGCCGGGGCGATCGCCGGCATGCAGGTGGTCGGCCCGCTGGTCGACCGGTACGGAGCGAGCCGCATCATGGTGGGGAGCGCGCTGGTGCAGGGAGTGGTCCTGATCTTCCCGGCCCTGATGCCCGACCTGCTGACCCTCACGATCTCCCTCTTCGTCTTCGGCGTCGTGCACGGCACGCTCGACGTGTCCATGAACGCCGGTGCGGTGGACGTCGAACGCGCCGCCGGACGGCGGATGATGTCGTCCTTCCACGCCGTTTACAGCCTGGGCGGGTTCGCCGGGGCCGTGCTCGGCGGTCTCTTCGCGTACGCGGATCTCAGTGCGACCCTGACCTTCCTCACCTCGGGCGCGCTCATCGCCGTGCTGGCCGTCTGGGCGGGCCGCTGGGCCCTCCCCGCCAGGCCGGCCGCGACCGAGGCGACGGACGGGGCCGGCGCACAGCGCGCGTCCGGCACCTGGAACGGGGTGGTGTTCCTGGGGGTGCTGGCGTTCTGCTGCCTGGTCGGTGAGGGCGCGGCGGCCGACTGGAGTTCGGTCTACCTTCGTGACAACCTCGCCGGCTCCGCCGGTTTCGCGGCCGCCGGCTACGCGGCGTTCTCGATCATGATGACGGCCGGGCGGCTGGCCGGGGACCGGCTGGCCACCAGGTTCGGCGTGGTCCGGCTGGTGCGCGGCTGCGGCGTGCTCGCCGCCTCGGGGCTGGGCGTCGCGCTGCTGATCGGGCACCCCATGGCGGGCGTGATCGGCTTCGGGTGCTTCGGCGCGGGGCTGTCGTGCATCGTGCCGCAGGTCTTCTCCGCCGCCGGGCACCGTGACCCGGCCCGCGCGGGACAGGCGCTCGCCAGGGTCGCCGGCCTCGGCTACATCGGTTTTCTCAGCGGCCCCGTGCTTATCGGCGGGGCCGCCGAACTGATCGGCCTGCCGACGGCGCTGGCCGTCCCCGCCGTGCTCGCCTTCTTCGTGGCGCTGGCCGCGCCGGCGCTGCGTGCCCCTAAGCCGCGAACTGATCCCATCCAAGCTTGACCACCAGCGCGGTCACCACGCACAGCAACACGATCCGGACGAACCGCGATCCCCTGCGCAACGCCATCCGCGCGCCCACCTGGGCGCCGAGGACGTTGCACACCGCCATCGCCAGTCCCAGCGCCCACAGCACGTGCCCCTGCCAGGCGAAGACGATCAGGGCCCCGAGGTTGGTGCCGATATTGATGATCTTCGCGGTGGCCGAGCCGTGCACCAGGTCCATGCCGAGGATCGAGGTGAACGCGATGATCAGGAAGGTGCCGGCGCCCGGGCCGATGAACCCGTCGTAGAAGGCGATCCCGACTCCGGCGGCCAGGATCGCGGCCAGCACCCTGCCTCGGGTCCGGAGGTGGGGATGAGGCAGCGACCCGAAGCCCGGTTTCAGGGTCACCAGCAACCCGACCCCCACCAGAGCCACCATGACCAGCGGGATCAGCGCGGCTTTGGAGATGGTGACGGCCAGCGTCGCGCCGAGCCCGGCGGACAGGACCGCGATCACTCCGGCGGGGACGGCGACCCCCGCGTCCACCTTGGTGGTCCGCGCGTAGGTGATCGCCGCCGAGCCGGTGCCGAAGATGGAGGAAAGCTTGTTGGTGGCGAGCGCCTGCACCGCGGAAACGTCCGCCAGCAGCAGTGCGGGGAGTTGCACCAGCCCTCCCCCGCCCACCACGGCGTCGATCCACCCCGCGCCCGCCGCCGCGAGGAGCAGCAGCACGATCTGCGCCGCGTCCACCCGATCCCCCGATATTTCGTGATACGACCGACCGAAGGGTACCGGGGACGTCCGGGCCGCCTGCCGTCCGGGCCGCTATGACAGGTCGGCGGCTCCGATCGGGCGGCGCGCGGGGAAGGCGTGGCGGCGGGCCGCGGTGACGGCGGCGAGGGCGGCGGCGACCAGGGGCAGCGCGACCCAGGGCAGGGCTCCGGTTCCGGCGCTCTCCAGGATGACGCCGCCGGTCAGCGACCCGGCGGCGATGCCGATGTTGTAGACGGTCGCCTGCAGGGAGGTCGCCACGTCCGCGTCGCCCGGCCCGGCGGCGTCGACCAGTGCGGTCTGCAGCAGCGTGGGCGCTCCCCCGAAGGCGGCGCCCCACAGGGCGACCGCGACCAGCAGAACCACCGGGACGTCGCCGGCGAGCCCCAGGACGAGCATCGCGGCCGCGATCAGGGCCGTCGCGCCCAGCAGTGACCCCCGCAGGTGGCGGTCGGCGAGGACGCCGACGAGCGAGATCCCGGCGACCGTGGCGGCTCCGAACACGAACAGGACCAGACCCGCCTGGCCGAAGCCGGCCCGCCCGGCGACGGGCGACATGTAGGTGTACATCACCTGGTGGCCCAGCAGCAGGACCAGGGTGACGACCAGCACCGGGCGAATGCCGGGCCGGACGCCGATCCGGCGCAGCGGGACACGCGCGGCCGCCGGTTCGCCGGGGAAATCCGGGACCTTCCAGCGCACCCAGGCCACCAGGACCACCGCCAGCACGGCCGGCACGGCGAAGGCCGCGCGCCAGCCGAAGGCGGTGGCCGTCGCCGTACCGGCGGGGATGCCCAGGGAGAGCGCGACGGTGATCCCCGCCAGGACGATGGCGATGGCACGGCCGCGGCGCGCGGCCGGGACCATCCGGGCCGCGTAGCCCGCGAGCATCGCCCACAGCGTGCCGCCCGCCGCGCCCGCGAGCACCCGGGCCGCGAAGGTCAGCGGGTAGGAGGAGGACAGGGCGGTGACCGCGTTGACGAGCGCGAAGCAGGCGAGCACCCCGATCAGCACCGTACGGCGGGGCACCCCGCGCAGCGCGGCGGTGAGGGGGATCGCGGCGAGCACGGAGGCGGCCGCGTAGCCCGTCACCAGGAATCCGACGCTCCCTTCCGGCACGTGCAGATCCGCGCTCATCAGCGGCAGCAGGCCGGCTGGGAGCAGTTCGGTCAGCACGGCGGTGAACGCCGCCGTGAACAGGGCCAGCAGCCCCCACAGCGGTAGTCTCGCCGTCGCGGCGGCAGGCGGAGCGGCGGCCTTGGCAGCCGATGTGTTCGACATGCGACCATGGTGAAACGTTCACATCAATGTGAAGGCAACTGTGCTGTCCGAGGAGCACGATGAGGATCGGCGAGCTGTCCCGGCGAACCGGTGTCCCCACCCGGATGCTGCGCTATTACGAGGAGCAGGACCTCCTGCACCCCGAACGGACCGGCAACGGCTACCGCGTCTACGGCGAGCCGGCGGTCTACCGGGTCCAGCAGATCCGTGGGCTGCTCGACTCCGGCCTGACCACCGAGATCATCCGCAGGATCCTGCCGTTCCTGAACAAGCCGGACGAGATCCACCTCCACCCGGAGTGCCTGACCCCGGAGACCGCCGCGTTGCTCCGCGGTGAAGCCGAGCGGATCCAGCAGCGCATCGACTGCCTGGCCCGCAACCGCGACGCCATCCACGCCTACCTCGCCGTCGTCCAGCCCGGGGCGCCACCTGGCCCGCCGACTGGGCAGACGTGATCCGGCTGGGATGCCGGCCGATCCCCTTCCAGGGGGAGGCGACCTGGTGGCCCCGGCTGGCAGGATCGGAGTCATGCGTCGTCTGCTCGCCCCGCTGACCAGCCGGGACACCTACCTGCGCTGGGCGTGCCTGATCCTGGGCGGCGCGCTGCTGATGCCGTACATGATGGCCGGGGCGGTGGTGGCCGGGATCCTGCGGGCGGTTCCGCAGGACGGGAGCCTGCTCGCCCTGATGCAGCCGCTCGTCTTCGTGTGCGTGCTGCCGCTGGTGGCGCTCACCGGGCTGGTCCTGCCGGTCCGCGCCCTGGAGATCACGGCGGCCCGCGGGCTGCTCGGCGCGGAGATCGGCCCGCTGCCGGCGACGGCGCGACGCACGTGGGCGGAGCGGCGGCGGACGGCGGCCTGGTTCACGCTGCATCTGGGGCTGGGCGGAATGCTGGCCGCGATCACCCTCGCCGTGATCCCGTTCGTGATCTGGCTGGTCGCGCTGCCCTTCTTCGACGGCGTCGATGCGCCGGCCGCGGCCCTGCTCCCCGCTTGGTGGAGCGACGTGTGGGCGCTCCCCGCGGCGGTGGCCTCCGCGTTCGCGCTCGTCCAGCTGGTCGCCGGCGTCGGCCGCCTGCTCGCCTGGTCCGCGCCCAGGCTGCTCGGCCCCTCGGCCGGCGACCGGCTCGCGGCCGCGGAGGAGCGGGCGCGCGACCTGGCCGCCCGCAACCGGCTCGCCCGCGAGCTGCACGACTCGGTGGGACACGCCCTCAGCGTGGTCACCGTGCAGGCGGGTGCCGCGAACCGGATCCTCGACCGCGACCCGCCCGCCGTACGGCAGGCGCTGGCGGCCATCGAGCGGCAGGCCCGCGGCGCCCTCGAGGAGCTGGACCACGTCCTCGGCGTGCTCCGCGAGGAGAACGGCGCAGGAGGTCCCGAAGCGCCGCGGGCCACCGGGCGGTCGCTGGCCGACCTGGCCGAGCTGACCGGCCCGGCGGGCGCCGACGCGACGGTCCGCGGCGAGCTGGACGCCCTGTCCCCGCCGATCTCCCGCGAGGGCTACCGCATCGTCCAGGAATCCCTCACCAACGCGATCCGGCACGGCGACGGCCCGGCCAGTTTGTCCGTCATCGTCGACGCGGACCATCTGGAGATCTCCGTGCGCAACCCGGTCACGCGGCGGGAGTCACCGGCCAGGAGCGGCGGCCGGGGGCTGGCGGGAATGCGCGAACGGGTCACCCTGCTGGGCGGTGAGCTGCGCGCGGGCGCCGAGGAGGAGCACTGGCTGGTCCACGTACGGCTGCCGCTGCACGCCTGACCACCGGCGCCACGTACCCCGTACGACTGCCGCTGCACTCCTGACCACCGGCGCCGTGTGCTTCCCGCACGGCCGGGAACGGTACCGTCCTGGGCATGACCGTGCGTGTGGTGATCGCCGACGACGAGGATCTGATCAGGGCGGGGCTGCGGATCATCGTGGACTCCGAACCCGGCCTCCAGGTGGTGGGCGAGGCGTCCGACGGGGCGCGAGTGGTGCCGGTCGTGCGGGAGACACGACCCGACGTGGTGCTGATGGACGTGCGGATGCCCGCCGTGGACGGCATCCAGGCCACCCGCAGGCTGGTCGCCATGCCGGACCCACCCAAGATCATCGTGGTCACCACGTTCGAGAACGACGACTACGTCTACGAGGCGCTGCGGGCGGGAGCGAGCGGCTTCCTGCTCAAGCGGACCCGGCCCGAGGAACTGGTGAGCGCCGTCAAACTGGTGGCGGACGGGGACTCGCTGCTGTTCCCCGAGGCGATCCGCGCCCTGGTGGCGCGTGGCGGGCACAGCAGGCCGGCGGCGGGCATCGGCAGGCTCACCGCCCGCGAGGGCGAGGTGCTGAAACTGATGGCCCGCGGCCTGTCCAACGGGGAGATCGCCACCGAGCTGGTCGTCGGCCAGGAGACGGTCAAGACGCACGTCGGCAACGTGCTGGACAAGCTCGCCGCCCGGGACCGCACCCAGGCGGTCATCACCGCCTTCGAATCCGGCTTCGTGTCACCCCGGTGACCGGCCGTACGGAAGACGCGGCCCGGCGTGACGCCGATCGACAAGCGGACACCCACCGCGGCGCGCTTCACGACACCCCGGTGACCGGCCGTACGGAAGACGCGGCGCGGCGTGACGCCGATCGACAAGCGGACACCCGCCGCGGCGCGCTTCACGGCACCCCGGTGACCGGCCGCGCGGAAGACGCGGCGCGGCGTGACGCTGCTACCGGCGCCCGCCGTCGCGCGACCCGCGGCACCCCCGTGACCGGCTCAGATGTCCTCGCCGCCGCCCTGGTCGCCGTCGGGCGCGGGCGTGCCGGGACCGGTCTCCCCCGGCGACGGGGTCGGGGTGGGGTCCTGCGGGACGGGGGTCATCGGGATCGGCGGCGGCGTCGGCACGAACACGGTGGCCGGCAGCGGCCTGGGCGGCTGCCGGAGGTCCTCCGACCGGCCGAAGACCAGCAACGCCACCACGGTCAGCAGCGACAGCATCAGCGCGAGCACCGCCCCGGCCACGACGACGGCCCGTTTGGTCTCGGTGGGCGGCGGCTTGGGCAGCGGCGGCGCGGGCAGGGCGGGAATCCGGTCGCCGACCCAGAAGGGCACGAAGTCGGGGCCGTGCCTCTCCCCGATCAGGGTGCCGCTGACCAGCACCGGCTCCAGGAACCGCTCGGCGCCCGGCCGCCCGTGCGCGTACGGCGTGGCGACCCACGGCGCGGGCCCGACGTCCATCGCGACGACCGGCGGCATCGAATCCGGCAGCGGGGTGCGCCCGCGCGCCGTACGCCGCGACACCCAGCCGCGCACGCCGCGCTCGGGCGCCGAGTCGCGGATCGCGGCCACGAACCGCTGGCGGGCCGCCGCGTCGAAGGCCGCGCCCTTGGTCAGCAGCGCGATCGACACCGCACGGCCGTCGGGGGCCTGCGCCAGGTAGACCAGCCCGGCAGGGCCCGCCCGGAGGCGTGCCTGCATGACGAAGGGCCCCAGTTGGGGCGGGTCTCCGTGCTGAAGCGGGCTGGCCACATCAATCATGAAAGCACACCCGTCCGACGCAGGTTGCCCGCACGTTTGGTGGAATAACAACCACAGGGGAACCCAGTCTCGTCAGCGAGCGAAAGGAGAGGCGCGCGCCACCGTACGGCGGAGCGCGCCGCATCGCAGATGACCGTCGCCGAAGAAGTTCCGAGCGGTACCGACGCCGAGGTGTTGCGCCAGGCCCTGGCCGAGGTCAGGCGGGTCATCGTCGGGCAGGAGCACATGGTCGAGCGGCTGCTCGTCGCATTGCTGGCCCGCGGCCACTGCCTGCTGGAGGGCGTGCCCGGGGTCGCCAAGACACTGGCCGCCTCGACGCTGGCCACCGTGGTGGGCGGCAGCTTCGCCCGCATCCAGTTCACGCCCGACCTGGTGCCCAGCGACATCGTCGGGACCCGCGTCTTCCATCCCTCCAGCGAGCGTTTCGACGTCGAGCTCGGGCCGGTGTTCGTCAACTTCCTGCTCGCCGACGAGATCAACCGGGCTCCCGCGAAGGTCCAGTCGGCGTTGCTGGAGGTGATGGCCGAGCGGCAGGTGACGCTGGCGGGGGAGACGCATCCGCTGCCCAGGCCGTTCGTGGTGCTCGCCACCCAGAACCCGATCGAGTCGGAGGGCGTCTACCCGCTGCCCGAGGTGCAGCGCGACCGGTTCCTGTTCAAGGTCAGGGTGCGGCATCCCGACGCGCAGGAGGAGCTGGAGATCCTGCACCGGATGAGCGTCAGGCCGCCCACCCCCCAGCCGGTGCTCGACCCCGAGCGGCTCTCCTCCCTGCAGGATCTCGCCGAGCAGGTGTCGGTGCACCAGCTCGTCGCCGACTACGTGGTCCGGCTGGTGATGACCACCCGCAGGCCGCACGAGTACGGCATGCCCGAGCTGGCCGACATCGTGGAGATCGGGGTGAGCCCCAGGGCGACGCTCGGCCTGGTCTCCGCGGGCCGGGCGCTGGCGCTGCTGCGCGGACGCGACTATCTGCTGCCCGACGACGTGCGCGACGTGGCCGTCGACGTGATGGGGCACCGCCTGATGCTCACCTTCGACGCGCTGGCCGACGGCGTCGACGCCGACGACGTGGTCAGGCAGATCCTCGCCGCCGTCCCCCCGCCGCTCGTGGTGTGGAACCAGGCGCAGAGATGAGCGGGCGGGCGCGATGAACACGGCCGAGCAGGCGCTGCGGCGGCTGGAGCTGACGATCGTGCGCCGGCTCGACGGGATGCTCCAGGGCGCGCACCAGGGGCTGCTGCCGGGCCCCGGCAGCGAGATGGGCGACAGCCGCGTCTACGTCCCGGGCGAGGACGACGTACGGCGGATGGACTGGGCGGTCACCGCCCGCACCACCGTCCCGCACGTGCGGGACCTGATCGCCGACCGGGAGCTGGAGACGTGGGCGCTGGCCGACCTGTCTCCGAGCATGGACTTCGGCACCGCCGAGATGGAGAAGCGCGACCTGGTGGTGGCCGCGGTCGGCGCCATCGGGTTCCTGGCCGGGCGGGTCGGCGACCGGTTCGGCGCCTACGTGCTGCACGAGTCCCACCTGCACCGGATGCCCGCCCGCGCGGGCAGGCCCGCCCTGTACGGCCTGCTGCACTCGCTGATGGACGCCCCCCGCGCCCGGCCCGCGCCCGACCGGCCCACCCTGGGCGAGGGCATCGACGTCCTCGCCTCCGCCAGGCGCAGACGGGGCATGCGGGTCGTCGTCTCCGACTTCATCGACGACTCCCCCACGCTCGACCCCGGCGTGGAACGCCCGTGGGAGCGGCCCATCCGGCGCCTCGCCGCCCGTCACCAGGTCCTCGCGGTCGAGGTCATCGACCCGCGTGAGCTGGAGCTCCCGGCGGTGGGGATGCTGACCCTCACCGACCCGGAGACCGGCCGCACCCGCGAGATCCACCTGTCTCCCAAGGTGCGCGCCGACTACGCGGCGGCTGCGGCACTGCAACGGGAGGGGACCAAAGTGGCGCTGCGCCGCAGCGGCGTGGCGCACCTGGTGCTGCGGACCGACCGTGACTGGGTGTTCGACGTGGCGCAGTTCGTGCTGCGGCAGCGCCGGATGGCCCATCTGACCCACCGCCACCCGACCTCAGGAGCGAAATGACCTTCCTCTCGCCCGTCTGGTTGTGGCTGTTCGCCGCGCTGGCGCTGCTGGCCGGCGCCTACGTGGCGGTCCAGTTCGCCCGGCGCCGCTACGCCGTGCGTTTCACCAACCTGCCGTTGCTCACGCTGGTCGCGCCGTCGGCGCCCGGGTGGCGGCGGCACGTGGCGCCGGCGCTGTTCCTGCTGATGCTGGCGCTGATGGTGCTGGCCGCCGCGCGCCCAGCCGACGCGGTGCGGGTGCCCCGCGACCGCGCCACGATCATGATCGCGCTGGACATCTCGCTGTCCATGGACGCCGGCGACGTGCCGCCGAACCGGATCCGCGCGGCCAAGGCGGCGGCCCAGAAGTTCGTCCAGGACCTGCCCGAACGGTTCAACGTCGGCCTGGTCTCCTTCGCCAGGTCCGCCGCCGTGGTCATCTCCCCCACCACCGACCACCTGGCGGTCGTCACGGCGATCGGCAACCTGACCACCCGGCCGGGCACCGCCATCGGCGAGGCCGTCTTCAACTCCCTCGACTCCATCCGCTCCTTCGACCAGCGGGCCGTGACCGATCCGCCGCCGGCCGCCATCGTGCTGCTGTCCGACGGCGACAACACCTCGGGCCGGCAGGTGAGCGAGGCCGTGGAGGCAGCCCTGGAGTCACGGGTGCCGGTCTCCACCATCGCGTACGGCACGCAGGAGGGCACCGTGACGATCGACGGGCGCCCGGTGCAGGTGCCGGTGAACAAGGCGACCCTGCAGTCGCTGTCGGACGGCACCGGCGGCCGGGCCTACTCCGCCGAGTCCGGCACCCAGCTCCGCGAGGTCTATGAGCAGATCGGCACGTCGCTGGGCTACAAGGTGGTGCACCAGGAGGTCGGGCAGTGGTTCGTCGTCGGCGGGGTGCTGGTCGGGCTGCTCGTCGGCGCCGCGGCCATGGTGCTCGGCTCGCGGCTGCCCTAGACGTTGGTAACGTCGGTGTCCGTGGCACATTACTTCCAGGAGCGCCCGGAGGCCGAGAGCAGGCCGGGCACGGTCACCCTCGTCCTACCCGACCTGCACCTGCGGTTGCGTACGGACAGCGGGATGTTCTCCCCCGAGCGGGTCGACCAGGGCACCAGGGTGCTGCTGGAGAGCGTGCCGCCGCCGCCCGCCGAGGGCGACCTGCTCGACCTGGGCTGCGGTTACGGTCCGATCGCGCTGACCATGGCCACCCGGGCGCCGCGGGCGACGGTGTGGGCGGTGGACGTCAACCGCAGGTCGCTGGAGCTGTGCGAGGCGAACGCCCGGACCGCCGCCCTTGACAAAGTAAGGTCAGTGCATGTGGACGAGGTGCCGCCAGAGATCCGGTTCCGGGCCATCTGGTCCAACCCGGCCATCCGGATCGGCAAGCCCGCGCTGCACGAGATGCTGACCCGCTGGCTGTCCAGGCTCACCCCCGACGGCACCGCCTACCTGGTGGTGCAGAAGCACCTGGGCTCCGACTCGCTGCAACGCTGGCTGACCGACCAGGGCTGGCCGACGACCCGCGCGGCGTCCAGGTCGTCCTACCGGATTCTGAAGGTGGAGGCCCGTTGAGCACCCGCAGGCAGTTGCGACCGACCGACGTCAAGCGGCTCAACCGCACCTGGCGCCGCTCCACGGAGAACCGGCTCGCCCTGATCCTGGAGTCGGTGACCGGCCCGTTCAACGTCGGCTCCATCTTCCGCACCGCCGCCGCGTTCGGCGTCGACCACATCTGGCTGGCCGGCAACTCCACGCCGCCGACCAACGCCAAGGCGCAGAAGACCGCCCTGGGCACCGACCGGCTGGTCGCGTGGAAGGACCCCGTGCCCGCCGTGCAGGCCGTACAGGCGGCGAAGGACGACGGGTTCACCGTGCTGGCCGTGGAGCTCACCGGCGACGCCGTGCCGCTGCACGAGGCTCGGCTGACCGGCTCCGTGTGCCTGGTGGTGGGCAGCGAGGACCACGGCTGCTCCCCCGCGCTGCTCGACGCCGTCGACGGGGTCTGCTACATCCCGCAGGTGGGCCGGGTCGGGTCGGTCAACGTCGCGGTGGCGGCCGCCATCGCGCTGGCCGAGGCGCGACGCCAGGAGTGGACCGCGCAGTGACCCGAACGGTCACCGACGGCTGACCGGGCAGATGGCATCTGCCCGGCGCCTGGATGAGCACCCAGGGGGTCAGGACTCGTCCGGGCTCGTCGGGACGCGCAGCCGGGTGAGCAGGTTGCGGCGCAGGTCGCCGAAACCCGGGTGGTCGGCGGCGCGGGGGTGGGGCAGGGTGACGGCGGTGTCCTCGACGATGCGGCCGTCCTCCAGGACGAGAGTGCGGTCGGCGAGGAGCAGGGCTTCGTCCACGTCGTGGGTGACCAGGAGCGCGGCGAAGCCGTGCTCGGCGCGCAACCGGCCGAACAGCGCCTGCATCCGCAGCCGGTTGAGCGCGTCCAGGGCCGCGAAGGGCTCGTCGAGCAGCAGGATGTCGGGCTCCCTGACGAGGGCCCTGGCCAGGGCGACCCGCTGCGCCTGACCGCCGGACAGCTCCGCCGGCCAGGCGCGGCCACGGTCGGCGAGGCCGACCTCGGCGAGCGCGGCGGCCGTCCGTCCGGGGACATCGGAGCCGCGCAGGCCGAGCGCGATGTTGTCGGTGACGCGTTTCCACGGCAGCAGCCGGTGCTCCTGGAACACGACCCCCGTACGGCCTCTGGTGCTCACCTCGCCGGTGGCCCCGGAGTCCAGCCCGGCCAGGATGCGCAGCAGTGTGCTCTTGCCCGAGCCGCTGCCGCCGAGCAGGGCCACCACCTCGCCCCGGCCGATCCGCAGGTCGACACCGTCGAGGACCGTCTGGTCACCGAAGGCGCGCAGGATCCGGGTGGCGGTGACCACCGGATCGGCGAGGCCGGTGGTCAACTCGCCTGCAGCCCTTGCCGCCATGCCAGGGCCCTCCTTTCCGCCACGCGCAGCCCGAAGTCGGACAGCATGCCGAGCAGTGCGTAGATGAGCAGGCCCAGCACCACCACGTCGGTCTGGCTGAAGTCGCGGGCCTCCATCATCAGGAATCCGATCCCGGTCTCGGCGTTGACCTGCTCGCCGACCACGAGGCTGAGCCAGCCGGCGCCGAAGGCGAGCCGTACTCCCAGGAACAGCGAGGGCAGGGCGCCCGGCAGCACCACGTGGCGCACCCGGGCCGCCGCCGACAGGCCGCAGGTCCGGGCGGCCTCCACCAATCGCTCGTCGATGCCGCGGATGCCGGTGTAGGTGTTCAGGTAGATGGGGAAGAACGCGCCGAGGGCGACCAGGGAGATCTTCAGGGGCTCGCCGATGCCCACCCAGATGAGCAGCAGCGGGACGAGGCCGAGGTGCGGCAGCATCCTGGCCATCTGCACGGTCGGGTCCACGAGGTCGTCGCCGAGCCGGATGAGGCCCGCCAGGGCGCCGAGGGCGAGGCCGAGGACGCCGCCGACGGCCAGGCCGACGAAGGCCCGCAGCAGCGAGTGGAGCAGGTGCAGGCCGAGGGTGCCGTCGAGGGTGAGCCGCAGCCCGACGCTCAGCACGTCGCTGGGCGGCGACAGCTTCTCCGGGGGGAGGATGCCGAGCCGGGCCGCTCCCTCCCACAGCACGACGATGAGCACCGGCGTGACGGCGCGCCGCCATCGGCGCGGGCCCGGCGACCTGCGCGGCCGGTCGCCCCGGGCGGACCTGGTCCGCTCCGCCGGGAGCGCCGGCGCCCGGACGTCCGCGGTCACCGGAAGACCTCGCTGTATCTCTCGTCGATGCGGCCCTTGATGTCCACCTTGCCGGGGATGAGCCGCAGCGCGGTGAACCCGTCGGCGATGCGCTGCAGTTCGTCGCCGATCGCGGCGGTGACCGGCGCGGTCGCCCTGGCGCTGCGTGCCAGCGCTCGCTCGGCGACGTCCTGGGGAATCTTCAACTCGGGGGCGAGCACTCGCGCGCGTTCCCCGGGGTTGGCGATGCCCCAGGCGGTGACCTCGTGCAGCGTCCGTAGAAATGTCCTGATCTTCTCGGATTTGCCATCGAGTGCCTCGGGCGCGGCGAGCAGGTACTCGCGGTTGCCCGCCAGCCCGGTCGCGTCGACGAGGATCTTGACGCCGGGCCGCTCGGCGAGCGCGAAGTACGGGTCCCAGATGATCCACGCGTCGATCTGCCCGTTGTCGAACGCCGGACGGCCCTCCGCCGGTTTGAGGTACTTGACATCCACGTCGTCGATCGTCATCCCGTTCGTCTCCAGCAGCCGGACCAGCAGCCAGTTGACGTTGGAACCCTTGTTCAGGCCGATCTTCTTGCCCTTGAGGTCCTTGAAGCCGGTGAAGCCACTGCTCTCCTTGACCAGTACGGCCTCGCCCTGCGGCACCTCCTCCGAGGCCCCGACGAGCTTGAAGTCGGTCTTCCCTGCGGCGGCGAAGATCGGGGGCGCCTCGCCGGTGCCGCCGAGGTCGATGGAGCCGGCCCTGAGCGCCTCGGTCAGCGCCGGGCCGCTTTCGAACAGCGACCAGGTGACGCCGGGGGCCGCCTCGCGCGCCTTGACCAGGGAAAGGCCGCCGAACCGCTGGTAGCCGATCCGCAGCGGGGTGTCGGCCGTGGCCCCGGAGTCGTCTCCACCGCAGGCGACGGTCCCCGCGGCGAGCAAGAGGAGCACACCGACGAGGGCACGGACCGAGCGGGGATGGCGCGGCTTTGTGCGCATGTTCAACCACCTCAATTATGCCTATTAAACCTACCAAATAGATAGGTAACTGAGCTTAGCGTGCCTAGAACAGGCCGTTCGCCGGAGGAGCGGCGTCGTCCAGGTAGTACGCGCCGACCACACCGGCCTTCCAGTAGCGCGGGTTGTGGTTGGCGACCGTGCGCGCGTTGCGCCAGTGCCGATCCAGGTTGTGCACCCGCGCGGTGGCCGATCCGCCGCCCACGTCGAACACCAGTTCCGCGGCCTTCAGTGCGGCCTCCACCGCGAAGAACTGCGCCTGCGCGACCTCGATCGACGCGGTCGTCAGCGTCTCCTGCGTCAGCCCCGCCTCCCAGGCCCGGTCGATCGCGCCGGCCGCGCGATCCACGGCGGCCTCCGCCGCGTACGCCCGCGCCGCGATCTCGCCGACCGCGTGCCGCACGTACGGGTCGGCGGCCGCACGCCCGGTGCTGCTGTGCTGGATCGGCCGGGCCCGCTCGCGGGCGAAGGACACCGCGTCGGCCAGCGCGTTCCTGGCGATGCCCGCCTCCACCGCCGCCAGGTAGAGCTGCAGGAACGGGGTCACCGGCGAGCGGCCGTCCCCGGCGGCGCGGGCGCTGATCTCCTCCGGGTGGACGGTGACGCCGTCCAGCTCGGTGGTGCCGCTGGCGGTGAGCCGCTGGCCGATGCCGTCGAAGTCGTCGGCCAGCCGCAGGCCCTCGCGGTCGCGGGGGAGGGTGAAGAACACCTTCTCGCCGTCGTCGCCCAGCGCGGCGGTGCCGATCCAGTCGGCGTACAGGGCGCCGGTGCTGTAGTACTTCGTCCCGGTGACCGTGTAGTGGTCGCCGGTCCTGGTGATCCTGGAGCTGATGGCGCCGTTGGCGCCGCCTGTCTCCCAGCCCGCGTTGCCGAAGACATGGCCGGCCAGGAAGCGCGGAAACCACGTCTTCCGCTCCTCCTCCGACCCGGCGAGCAGCCCCTCCACCCGGCCGAACGCGGGCCGGACCGCCTGGGCGACGTTGGAGTCGGCCGCCGCGAGGTCGACGACGAAGCGGATCACCTCCCGCACCGACGAGCCCGCGCCGCCGTACTCGTCCGGGATGCGGAAGGTGAACAGGCCGGCCCGCGCCAGCGCGCGGATCTGCGCGTGAGGGAGGTCGCGCAGCCGCTCGCGGTCGGCCGCGCCCGCGGCCAGGTCGGGGAGGAGCTGCTCGGCGCCGGCCAGCAGGCGGGCCACACCGGTGGTCGTCCGGGTCGGCATCGGTCAGCTCGACCCGGTGGACGCGAACGGGATCGACGCGGACTCCGCCGCGGGTGCCGCGGGGTGCTGCCAGAGCCCACGCTCGCGCAGAATGGGCAGCACGCCTTCGCCGAACCAGTACGCCTCCTCGACGTGCGGGTGCCCGGACATGATGAACTCGGTGATGCCGAGCCGCGCGTACTCCTCGATCCGGTCGGCCACCTCGGTGTGGCTGCCGACCAGCGCGGTGCCCGCGCCGCCGCGCACCAGCCCGACGCCGGCCCACAGGTTGGGCGAGATCTCCAGGTCGTCGCGGCTGCCGCCGTGCAGGTCGAGCATCCGCCGCTGGCCCTCCGACTCGCTGCGGCGCAGCCCTGCCTGGACCTTCTCCACCGTGGCCGGGTCGATGCCGTCGAGCAGCCTGCGGGCCTGCGCCCACGCCTCGTCGCCGCTGTCCCTGGTGATCACGTGCAGCCGGATGCCCTGGCGAAGCGCGCGGCCCTCGGCCGCGGCCAGCCCGTCCACCCAGGCGATCTTCTCCGCGACCGCGGCGGGCGGCTCACCCCAGGTGAGGTACGCGTCCACGTGCCGGGCCGCGACCTGCCCCGCGGCCGGGGAGGACCCGCCGAAGTAGACGTCCGGCACCGGGTCGGGCACCCGGTTCAGCCTCGCACCCTCGACCCGCAGGTGCTCGCCCGCGAAGTCGACGGTCTCCCCGCGCCACAGCGCCCGCACGATGTGCAGGAACTCGCCGCTCCGGGCGTACCTGGCGTCCTTGTCCAGGAAGTCGCCGTACGCGCGCTGCTCGTGGCTCTCCCCGCCGGTGACGACGTTGAGCAGCAGCCGCCCGCCGGAGTGCCGCTGGAAGGTGGCGGCCATCTGCGCCGCCAGCGTCGGGGTGATCAGCCCGGGGCGGAACGCGACCAGGAACTTCAGCCGCTCGGTGGTCTCGGTGAGCATCGCGGTGGTCAGCCACGCGTCCTCGCACCAGGCCCCGGTAGGGGTGAGCGCGCCGACGAAGCCGAGCTGCTCGGCGGCGTGCACGATCTGCCGCAGGTAGGCCAGCGTGGCCGGGCGTTCGCCGCCGGCCGCGCCGGCGGGCAGCCCGTGGCCGCCGCCGACGACGTCGCGGCTGTCGCCGTAGGTGGGCAGGAACCAGTGAAAGGTGAGGTTCGTCATCGTCTTTCCCATAGATGATCAGAGCAGGCCGTGGCGGGGCGGGAGCTGTCCGTTGAGCGTGTAGCGGCCGATGTGCTGGATCTTCCAGCGGACCGGGTCGTGCAGCGTGTGGGTTCTGGCATTGCGCCAGTGCCGATGCAGGTTCAGCCCGTCCAGGCCGGCGCGGGCGCCGCCGAGCTCGAAGACCGCGCCGCCCAGCTCGACCGCGACCGGGTCGACGTACGCCTTGGCGCTGGCCACCGCGATGGACGCGGCGGCGGCGGATTCGTCGGTCAACGCGGCCGAGGCCGCGTCCACCGCGCGTCCGGCCGCGGCGAGCAGCGCCTCCGCGGCGCGCACCTTGACGGTCAGCTCGCCGATCCGCTGGATGGACAGCGGGTCCTCGACGGCGCTCTCCAGGCCGCTCTCGAACCAGGGCCGCGCCTTGGTCCGGACGAACTCCACCGCCTCGGCCAGCGCGCCGCCCGCGATCCCCACGTCGATCGCGGCGTGGATGAGCTGGGCCACCGCGCCGTGGAGCTGGGGCCCGGTGAAGGTGAGGTGGTGCGGCACCACACGGTTCGCGGGCACGCGGACATCGTCGAGGCGCACGGTGCCGCTCGCCGTGGTCCGCTGGCCCATGCCGGCCCAGTCGTCGACGACGGTGAGCCCGTCGGCGTCCCTCGGCACGTACGCGACGTGCAGCGTCTCGTCCTCGCGGCGCGCCAGGACCGGGATCCAGTGCGCGAACAGCGCGCCGGTGCTGTAGTGCTTGACGCCGCGCAGCAGAAAGCCGCCGTCGCCGTCGGGGATCAGCCGCGTGCGGTAGTCCTGCACGTGCTTGGTGCCGGCTTCCGACTGCGCGTTGCCGAACCTGTCGCCCGCGAGCACCCCGGCGAAGAAGAACGTCCGCTGCTCCGGGGTGCCCTGCCGGCGCAGCACGTTGACGTAGGCGAAGTGGCTCTGCGGGATCTGCGCGATGTTCGGGTCGGCGGCGGCCAGCAGGCGTATGACCTCGGCGAGGGTCTCCGCGCGCACGTCCGCGCCGCCGTACTCGCGCGGCACGGTGATCGCGAGCAGCCCGCTCGCGGACAGCCGCTCCAGCTCCTCGACGGGCAGCAGTCTCCTGGCGTCGCGCTCGGCGGCGCCGGGCGCGAACTCCGCCGCCAGCGTGCGGGCGGCGGCGACCGCCTCGGCGTCGTCGGCGATCACGTGCGCGCTCGGCCGGTCCGGAGCCCGGGTCGGTGCGCTTTCGATACTCATACTGGTGTCCGTTCTGCGCGTTACGTTAGGATCACCCTAATCCCTGTATAACTGGTAGGCAATATCTGCTTTGCTGACAACGCCGCTCCCGGCCAGGTCAGCCCGCAGGTAAGAGCCTCTGTGCGACCCCCGATGTAAGGACCCCGCCCACCATGCGCACCACCTCAAGACCGTTGCTCGCCGCGGTGCTGTCCCTCGCCCTCGTGGCGCTCACCGCCTGCGGCGGCACGGGAGACACCGCCGGCGCGACCGCGTCGAGCGGCCCCCCGGTGAAGGGCGGCACGCTCGTGGTCGGCGAGAACGGCGACGAGCCGGCCTGCCTCGACCCCCACCAGCTCAGCGCCACCAACACGACCGTCGTCACCCGTCCGATCTTCGACTCGCTGCTGTGGCAGGACGCCTCGGGCAAGCTGCATCCATGGCTGGCCTCGTCCTGGGCGGTCTCCGAGGACGGCCTGACCTACACCTTCGAACTGCGCGAGGGCGTGAAGTTCCACGACGGCGCGCCGTGGAACGCCGACGGGCTCAAGGCCAACCTGGAGCACATGCGGGACCCGGCGACCAAGTCGCCGCTCGCGGCGTCGTACATCGCGCCGTACGAGGACAGCGAGGTCGTGGACGAGAACACGTTGAAGGTGCGCCTGTCCTCGCCGTACTCGGCGTTCCTCAACGTGCTCGCGCAGTCCTACCTCGCGATGGTCTCGCCGAAGCAGATCAAGGAGGCCCCGGCGAGCGTGTGCGAGAAGCCGATCGGGTCGGGCCCGTTCGTCTTCGGCGCCTGGGCCAAGGGGCAGAGCATCACCTACCGGAGAAACCCGGGCTACGCCTGGGGACCCCCCGGCGCCGCGCACACCGGACCGGCCTACCTGGACGGGCTGGAGATCCGCTTCCTCGGTGAGGACTCCACCCGCTACAACGCGCTGCTGTCCGGCGAGGTGAACGTCATCGACAACACTCCGCCGTCGAACGTCGAGGAGGTCAAGGCCAATCCGGACCTCGGATTCAGCACGGTCGACCGGCCCGGCCACCCGTTCTCCATCTGGCGCAACACCTCCCGCGCGCCCTTCGCGGACCCGAAGGTGCGCACCGCGTTCACGTTCGCGGTCGACCGCGCGGCCATCGTGAACAGCGTCTCCTTCGGCCAGTGGAAACCGGCGACCGGGTTCGTCACCCCGTCCACCCCGGACTACGCCGACGGCCTGAGCGAGAAGATCGCCTACGACCCGGCCGAGGCGAACCGGCTGCTCGACGAGGCCGGCTGGACCGCGAAGGACGCCGACGGCATCCGGACCAAGGACGGCAAGCGGCTGACCGCGGTGGCGCTGGACACCGGGGCGGTGCCGCAGAACACCCAGATCCTGGTGCAGGCCCAGGCCGCGGCGGCGAAGGCCGGCATCGAGATCAAGATCGAGAACGTCACCGCGCAGGTCTCCGCCGACCGCACGGCGGCCGGCGACTTCGACATCTCCGTCGGCATCTGGACCACCAACACCGCCGACGTGCTGTGGATCCAGTACTCCTCCCACAACATCACCACGACCGAGCGGCGCGGCCAGAACACCACCCGGCTGCAGGACGCCGACCTGGACGAATTCCTGGACCAGGCGCGGGCGGCCACCGACGAGACGGCCAGGGCGGAGCTCTACACCAAGGCGCAGGCCCGGCTGATCGAACTGGCCCCCGCCATCCCGCTGTACAACCGGCCGAGCCTCGTGTCCTTCCAGAAGAAGGTACGCGGCCTCGGCTGGGACCACGCCTACGGCGCGGTCGGCTTCTACGACACCTGGATCGGCTGAACATGACGCTGAAGAGAACCACCATCCGAGTGGCCGCCGCCGGAACCGCCGCCGCGCTGACCCTGGCCGCCTGCGGCTCCGGCTCCGGCGGCGACGACGCCGACGGAACCGCGACCACCCCCAGGAACGGCGGCACGCTGGTGTTCGGCGAGAACGGGCAGGAGCCGACCTGCCTCGATCCGCACGGCAACGCCAGCTCCGACGGGCCCGTCACCACCGTGCCCGTGGCGGACTCGCTGGTCTGGTACGCCCCGGGCGGCGAGATCCAGTCCTGGCTGGCCGACTCGTGGGCCGTCTCCGACGGCGGCCGCACATACACCTTCAAGCTGCGCCACGGCGTCAAGTTCCACGACGGCGCGGAGTGGAACGCCGTGGCGCTCAAGACCAACTTCGAGCACATGCGGGACCCGGCGACCAAGTCGCCGCTCGCGGCCTCGTACATCGCGCCCTACGAGGACAGCAAGGTGATCGACGACCACACCCTGGAGGTCCACCTGTCCTCGGCGTACTCGCCGTTCCTCAACGTGCTCGCGCAGGGCTACCTCGGCATGATCTCCCCCAAGCAGATCAAGGAGGCGCCGCAGACGATCTGCGAGAAGCCGATCGGGTCGGGCCCGTTCATCCTCGACAAGTGGACCAAGGGACAGAGCGTCACCTACCACAAGAACCCCGACTACGACTGGGCGCCGAAAGGCGCCGCGCACACCGGGCCCGCCTACCTCGACAAGCTGGAGATCCGCTTCCTCGGCGAGGACGCGACCCGCTACAGCGCGCTCGTGTCCGGCGAGGTGCACGCGATCGACTTCACCCCGCCGCAGCACGTCGAGGAGGTCAAGGCGAACCCGGACCTGGGCTTCCTCAGCGCGATCCGGCCCGGCCACCCGATGTCGTTCTGGCTGAACACCTCCCGCGCCCCCTTCGACGACGTCCGCGTACGGCAGGCGCTGCTCGCCGCCGTGGATCGCAAGGCGATCATCGAGGGCATCTCCTTCGGCCAGTACGAGGTCGCCTCCGGCTTCGTCACCTCCTCCACCCCCGACTACGCCCGCGGCCTGGAAGGCACGATCACGCACGACGAGGCCGCGGCGAACCGGCTGCTCGACGAGGCCGGCTGGACCGCGAAGGGCGCCGACGGCATCCGGACCAAGGACGGCAGGCGGCTGGTCGCGTACTTCCCGATCGACCCCAGCTTCCCCGCCCAGCGCATGCAGATCGCGGTGCAGACCCAGGCGGCGGCCAAGCGGGCGGGCATCGACATCCAGCTCCAGACCCCGCCGACGCAGGAGGTCAGCGACCGCATCCTGGCCGGCGACTACGATCTCAGCTCGGGCCTGTGGGCGACCAACACCGCCGACGTGCTGTGGATCCAGTACTCCTCCGAGAACATCACCAGCGGCGACCGGCGCGGGCAGAACGTGGCCCGGCTGAAGGACGCCGAGGTGGACCGGCTGGTGCAGGAGGCCAGGGAGACCACCGACAAGGCGGAGCAGGCCGACCTGTACAACCAGGTCCAGGCCAGGCTGATCGAACTCGTCCCCGCCATCCCGTTCTACGACGACCCGCGGCCGGTGTCGTACCAGAAGAAGGTGCGCGGGCTGAGCTTCACCCCCGCCTACCCCTCGCCGTACTTCTACGACACCTGGCTGGACCGGTGAGCGAGCGAACCGGTGGGCGCGGCGGCCGTGTGCTCACGACGCCGGCGAAAGGCGGCGGCGTGCACGGGGCGCTGCGCCTGGTCGGCTGGCGGCTGCTGACCGGGCTGGGCGTGCTCTGGGGCGCGGCCACCCTGGCGTTCCTGGTGCTCCACCTGACCCCGGGCGACCAGGCGCAGGCCATCGTGGGCGGCGAGAACGCGGCCCCGACACCCGAGGTGATCGCCCAGGTCACCCGCGAGTACCGGCTGGACGAGCCCTGGTACGTCCAGTACCTGCTCCACCTGGGCAGGGTGGTGCGCGGCGACCTCGGGACGTCGTACCGGCTGCACACGCCGGTGACGCAGGCCATCGGCGAGCAGGCGGGCGCGACCCTGGAGCTGGCCGCGGCCGCGGCGGTCGTCGCCCTGGCGCTGTCGGTGGTGGTCGCGCTCGCCAGCGCGAAGCGGCGCAGGTGGGTCCGCGGCCTGGCCTCGGGCTCGGAGCTGGTCATCGCCTCCATCCCGTCGTTCTGGCTGGGCATCCTGCTGCTCACCGTCTTCTCGTTCGGGCTGCGGCTGTTCCCCGCGACGGGCAGCCACGGGTTCCAGTCGCTGGTGCTGCCCGCGCTCGCCCTCGCGCTGCCGATCGCCGGGGTGCTGGGCCATGTGCTGCGCGAGGCGCTGGAGGAGGTGCTGGAGGAGCCGTTCGTGATCAGCGCGCGTACCCGCGGGCAGGGTGACATGGCGGTGCGACTGCGGCACGCGCTCAGGCACGCCCTGGTGCCGCTCATCACGATGACCGGCTACTGGGTGGGCGCGCTGCTCGGCGGCGCGGTGATCACCGAGACGCTGTTCACCCGGCAGGGTATCGGGCGGCTGCTGCTGGGCGCGGTCAACGCCAAGGACCTGCCGGTGGTGCTCGGCGTCGTGCTGCTGTCGGCAGGGATCTACGTGCTGGTCAACCTGCTGGTCGACCTGCTCTACCTGGTGATCGACCCGCGGCTGCGCGACGCGCCCGCGCCGGCCGCGCGTACCGCCGTGGAGGGCTCCGCATGAGGAGGATCAGGCCGGGCGTCTGGCTCGCCGCACTGGTACTGGCGCTGCTGGTGCTGGCCGCGGCGCTGCCGTACCTGTTCACGGGGCAGGACCCGCTGACGGTGGACAGCGGCGCCACGCTCCGGCCGCCCAGCGCCGAGCACCTGCTCGGCACCGACGAGAACGGCAGGGACGTGTTCAGCCGGATCGTCTACGGCACCCGCGCCTCGCTGCTGCTCGGGTTCGGCGCGATCGCGATCGCGCTGGCCGCCGGCGGGCTGCTGGGCGTGGCCGCCGGGCTCGGCAACCGGTTCGTGGAGAACCTGATCATGCGGCTCTCCGACGTGGGGCTGGCCTTCCCCGAGCTGCTGCTCGCCCTGGTGGTGATCACGGTGGCCGGCGGCGGCACCACGAACGCGGTGCTCGCCATCGGCGTGGCGAACATCCCGAACTACGCGCGGGTGGTGCGCGCCCAGACCCTGTCCATCCGCCGCTCGACCTACGTCGAGGCGGCCCGCGCGCTCGGGCTGTCCGGGCCGCGCGTGGTGTTCCGGCACGTGCTGCCCAACGCGGTCAAGCCGGTGCTGATCCTGGCCACCATCGGCGTGGGCACGGCCCTGGTGGCCGGCTCGGCGCTGAGCTTCCTCGGGCTCGGCACGCCGCCGCCGGAGCCGGAGTGGGGCTCGATGCTCTCCACCGCGCGCGCCTTCATCTCGCGCGCCTGGTGGTACGGCGTGTTCCCGGGCGCGGCGATCACGCTCACCGTGATCAGCGTGACCGTCGTCGGCCGCGCGCTTCGACTGCGATCGGAAGGCAGGACCTGGTGACGGCATTGCTCAAGGTGGAGGACCTGCGCGTCGCCTTCGGCGGCACCGCGGTCGTGGACGGTGTCGGCTTCGAGGTGCGCCGCGGCGAGTGCCTGGCCCTGGTCGGGGAGTCCGGCTCGGGCAAGAGCGTCACCGCGCGTACGCTCGTCGGGCTGACCGGCGACGGGGCGGCGGTGGAGGCGGGCGAACTGAGCTTCGCCGGACGAGACCTGCGCCGCATGCGCGAGCGCGCCTGGCGCCGGATCCGCGGCGGCAGGATCGGATTCGTGCTCCAGGACGCGCTGGTGTCCCTGGACCCGCTGCGCCCGGTCGGCCGGGAGGTCGCCGAGGTGCTGGCCGCGCACACCGGGTTGTCCCGCGCGGCGCGCACGGCGCGGGTCGCCGAGCTGCTCGCCGAGGTGGGCGTGCCAGAGCCGGAGCTGCGCGCCAGACAGCTCCCCCATGAGCTGTCCGGCGGGCTGAGGCAGCGGGCGCTGATCGCGACCGCGATCGCCGCCGAGCCGGAGCTCATCATCGCCGACGAGCCGACCACCGCGCTGGACGTGACCATCCAGGCCCAGGTGCTCGACCTGCTGGCCCGGATCAAGAGCGAGGACAGGTCCCTGCTGATCATCAGCCACGACCTGGCCGTGGTCGCCAGGCTCGCCGACCGGGTCGCGGTGATGAAGGACGGCCGGATCGTCGAGCAGGGCCCGGCCGACCGGGTGCTGCGCGCGCCCGAGCACGCGTACACGCGCGCGCTGCTGGCCGCGATCCCCGCCGAGCACACCAAGGGCACCCGCCTGTCCGGCCCGGCGGAGGCGGTGCGGCTCGCCCGCCCGGAACCGGGCGACGTCGTGGTCCGGGTGGACGGGGCGGGCAAGTCGTTCCGCGGCCCGGACGGCGTGGCGCGGGCGGCCGTGCGGGACGTGTCGTTCACGCTCCGCGCGGGCGAGACCGTCGGCATCGTCGGCGAGTCCGGCTCCGGCAAGACGACGACGGCCAGGATCGCGCTCGGGCTGACCGAGCCGGACACCGGCTCCGTCGAGGTGCGCGGCCGCGCCTGGGCCGGCCTCGGCCGGGCGGAGGCGCGCACGCTGCGCCGCGACATCCAGGTCGTCTACCAGGACCCGCTGGCCTCCTTCGACCCGCGCTACACGGTGGACAAGGTGCTCGCCGAGGCCCTCGCCGTGGCAGGGGTGCCGCGCGAACGCCGCCGCGAGCGATCCGTCGAGCTGCTGGAACTGGTCGGGCTGGACGAGCGGCACCTGCGCCGCCGGCCGCTGCACCTGTCCGGCGGGCAGCGGCAGCGGGTCGCGATCGCCAGGGCGCTCGCGCCCGAGCCGGCCGTGCTGGTGTGCGACGAGCCGGTGTCCGCGCTGGACGTATCGGTGCAGGCGCAGGTGCTCGACCTGCTGGACGACGTGCAGCGGCGCACCGGCGTGGCGTACCTGTTCATCTCGCACGACCTCGGCGTGATCTACCACGCGTGCGACCGGGTCCTGGTGATGAAGGACGGCCAGGTGGTCGAGCAGGGCCCGGTGGAGCGGGTCTTCCGCGAGCCGGAGCATCACTACACCCGCGAGCTGATCGCGGCGATCCCGAGACTGACGACGGCGTGAGGAGGCGGCTGTGACACATGTGATCAAGACCGACGAGGAGGCCGTCGAGGTCGCGCGCTCGCTCGCCCGCGGCTTCGCCGAGGGCGCGGCGCGGCGCGACGCCGAGCGCGTGCTGCCGGCGGCCGAGGTGGAGGCGCTGTCGGCGAGCGGGCTGCTGGCCATCACGGTGCCACGGGCGTACGGCGGCGCGGGGGTGCGCACGGCGACGCTCGGCGCGGTGATCAGGGAGCTGTCGGCGGCGGACGGCAGCATCGGGCAGATCCCGCAGAACCACTTCTGGTACGTCGAGGCGATCAGGGAGAACGGCACGCCCGCGCAGCGGGAATTCTTCTTCCGCGAGGTGCTCTCGGGCCGGCGGCTCGGCAACGCCGCGGTGGACGACCGGGCGCCGGACGGTTCCCGGCTGCGGGCCAGGCTGCGCCCGCGCGAGGGCGGCGGCTACCTCGTCTCGGGGCGCAAGGTGTACTCCACCGGCGCGTTGTTCGCGCACTGGATCCCAGTGATCGTGCTGGACGAGGAGGAGCGGCACCACACGGCGCTCGTGCCGCGCGACGCCCCCGGCCTGTCCGTGATCGACGACTGGGACGGCATGGGACAGCGCACGACGGCCAGCGGCACCGTCGTGCTCGACGACGTGGCCGTGCGGGAGGACCGGCTGATCCCCAGCCACCGCACGTACGAGCGGGCGAGCACGTTCCGCAGCTTCGGTCTGCTGATGCACGCCGCGATCGACACCGGAATCGCCGAGGGAGCGCTGGCGGACGCCGCCCGCTACCTGCGCGGCTACACCAAGGGCGGCTGGCCGGGCAACCAGGCGCAGCGAGTCGTGGAGGACCCGGTCGTGGTGCAGCGCTTCGGCGAGCTGGCCGTGCTCGTACGCGCGGCCCGCGCGCTTCTGGAGTCCGCCGGCGACGTGATCGACGAGGCCCGCGAGGCGATCGCGCAGGCCGGCGACCCGGAGGAGGCCGACCGCTGGGAGGGTGAGGCGGCGGTGGCGATGGCCGCCGCCCGGGTCCAGGCCGACACGGCCGCCAACCGGGTGACCGCCGAGTGGTTCGAGCTGGCCGGGGCGGGCGCGTCGCTGCGCTCGCTGAACCTGGACCGGCACTGGCGCAACGCCCGCACCCACACCGTTCACGATCCCCGCCGGCTCAAGGTGCACGACGTCGGCGACTTCCACCTCAACGGCATCGCCCCCGCCCGCCCCAGCCACGTACGGAGCGCAGCGCAGTGACCTCGACGACCGACCTCATCCACTTCAACCTGTTCGAGATGAACTGCGTCGGCCACATCCAGCACGGGTTGTGGCGGCATCCGGCGAACAACCGGCACAGGTACACCGACATCGGCTACTGGACGGACCTGGCCAGGCTGCTGGAACGCGGCCTGTTCGACGCGGTCTTCCTCGCCGACGTGGTCGGCCTGTACGACCGCTATCAGGGCGGCCCTGACACCGCGATCCGCGAGGCGGTGCAGGTGCCGGCCAACGACCCGTTGCTCCTGGTGCCCGCGATGGCCGCGGTGACCGAGCACCTCGGGTTCGCGGTCACGTTCTCCACGACGTACGAGCCGCCGTTCGCGCACGCCCGCCGCATGTCCACCCTGGACCATCTGACCAAGGGCCGGGTGGCCTGGAACGTGGTGACGTCCTACCTGCGCGGCGCGGCGCGGAACTTCGGCCTGGACGACGAGATCGAGCACGACCTGCGGTACGAGATCGCCGAGGAGTACCTGGAGGTGCTCTACAAGCTGTGGGAGGGGAGCTGGGAGGACGGGGCGGTGGTGCGCGACCGGGAGCGGGCGGTCTACACCGACCCGGCCAAGGTGCACCCGATCGACCACGTCGGCAAGCACTTCCGGGTCGCCGGGCCGCACCTGTCGGAGCCGTCGCCGCAGCGCACCCCGGTGATCTACCAGGCGGGCAACTCCGAGCGCGGCAAGGACTTCGCGGCCCGGCACGCCGAGGCGATCTTCACCGGGGCGCCGACGCTGGCCGAACTGCGCGAGGAGATCGCCGACATCGGGCGCAGGGCAGCCGGGCACGGCCGCGACCCCGGCCACGTGAAGGTCTTCCCCGGCGCCTCGGTGATCGTCGGCAGGACCGAGGAGGAGGCGGCGGCCAAGGTCGCCGAGCTGCAGCGGTACATCCGGCCCGAGGGGTTCCTGGCCCAGCGCGGCAGCGGCATCGACTTCGCGGCGTACGACCCGGACGACCGGATCGACGACCTCGTGGCCCGTGGCGGGGACTTCACCGAGCGGGCCGTACGTCACCTGGTGGGGCGGGACCTGCGGGTGCGCGACGTGCTCGGCTCCATCGGCAGGGTCGGCCAGGGCCCGTTGTTCGCGTCCGGCACGCCCGGCCAGGTGGCCGACGAGATCGAGCGCTGGGCCGACGAGACCGGCGCGGCCGGGTTCAACCTCATGCAGTATCTCTCCCCCGGCACCGCCGAGGACTTCGTCGAACTGGTCGTGCCCGAGCTGCAACGGCGGGGCAGGTACCGCACGTCCTATGACGACACCACGCTGCGCGAGCGCCTCCTCGGTCCGGGCCTGCACCGGCTCCCGGACACCCACCCCGGCGCGGCCTTCCGCGACTTCCGGTAGTCACCGGGACATGTCGCGACCGAACCGCTGATCCAAAAGGCCGAACGGCCCACGGCTCTCCTCGGCACCTGTCCGGGGAGGGACACCCCTTCTGACCATCGTGATGCAACCGCGATGGAAACGGAAGGATCGCGAACCATCGTGATCCGCTACCCCCACCTGGGCCTCAACTTCTCGTCTACCTGGCGTTTCATGGACTCCCTGGAACAGCCAACAACCGGCTGTCGTCGCTTGGGTGATCCAAACGTTCACCCTCTGGGCTGACGGCTACCGCCCATAACAGGCATACTCCTCCACGTGCAGCGCCGTTACGCCTTCCTCGACCATCCGGGCCCGCTGGCCTTCGCCCACCGCGGCGGAGCCGGCGAGGGGCGGGAGAACACCTTCGCCGCGTTCAACCGAGCGATCGAGCTCGGTTACACCTACCTCGAGACCGACGTGCACGCGACCGCCGACGGCGTGCTGCTGGCCTTCCACGACCACACCCTGGACCGGGTGACCGACCGGCGCGGCAGGCTCGCCGAACTCCCCTACCGGCTGGTACGGCAGGCGCGCATCGGCGGGGCGGAGGAGATCCCGCTGCTGGAGGACCTGCTCGGCACCTGGCCGCAGGCCCGCTTCAACATCGACGTCAAGTCGGCCGGGGCGATCGGCCCGCTCGCCGAGGCCGTGCGGCGCACCGGGGCGCACACCAGGATCTGCCTGACGTCCTTCTCCGACGAACGCCTGGCCAGGGCGCGCGCGGCGCTCGGTGACGACGTGTGCTCCGCCCTCGGCCCCCGCGGCGTCGCCGCACTGCGCGCCGCCGCCGCCACCTCCGCGTACGGCAGGCTGCTCACCGGCCTGGCCCGCGCCGGGGTGCCGTGCGCGCAGGTGCCGGTCGGCTTCCGCGGGCTGCGGATCACCACCCGGGCGCTGGTGCGCACCGCGCACGCCCTCGGCATGCAGGTGCACGTGTGGACCATCAACGACACCGACCGCATGGAACAACTGCTCGACCTGGGCGTCGACGGCATCATGACCGACAACATCTCGGGCCTGCGCGACGTGCTCGGCGCCCGGGACATGTGGCATCCCGGCAGGATCGCCGGCTGATCTCCGCTCCACCCCCCGCGCAAGGAGAACAATGACTGCCCCCGCCGTCCTCGACGAGTCCCCCGCGGCCCGCCGCCGCGAGCAACGCGGCTGGTACTGGTACGACTGGGCGAACTCCGCGTTCCCCACCACGGTCCTGACGGTCTTCCTGGGCCCCTACCTGACGTCGGTGGCCAAGGCCTCGGCGGAGCGCGACGGCAGCAAGTTCGTCGACGTGCTGGGCATCGACATGGAGCCGAGCGCCTACTACCCGTTCGTCGTCGGCACCGCGGCGATCCTGCAGATCATCCTGATGCCCATCGCGGGAGCGCTGGCCGACCACACGGGCCGCAAGAAGGAGCTGATGGGCGCGTTCGCGTTCCTCGGCGCGGCGGCCACGGTCTGCTTCTGGCTGGTCTCCGACGGGGGGTACCTGCTGGGCGGCGGGCTGTTCCTGATCGCCAACGTCGGGTTCGCCTCCGCGTTCGTGATCTACAACTCGTTCCTGCCGGAGATCGCCACGCCTGATGAGCGTGACCGGGTCTCCGCCGCGGGCTGGGGGTTCGGGTATCTGGGCGGTGGGCTGCTGCTCGCCGTGAACCTGGGGTTGTTCCTCAACGCCGAGGCCCTCGGCCTGGACGGGGACCTCGCGCCGCGGATCGCGCTGGCCTCGGCGGGGCTGTGGTGGGGCGGTTTCACGATCATTCCGATGCTGCGGCTGCGCAACCGGCGGGCGCTGCCCCGCGAGGCGGAGAGCACCGGGCAGGCGGTCGGCCGGAGCTTCCGCGAACTCGGCCGCACCATCAGGGACCTGCGCCGCTATCCGCTCACGCTGGCCTTCCTGGTCGCCTACCTGATCTACAACGACGGCGTGCAGACCGTCATCTCCTTCTCGGCCACCTACGCGGACGTGGAACTGAAGCTGGACGCGGAAGTCAGCATCGCCGCGATCCTGATGGTGCAGTTCGTGGCGTTCTTCGGCGCGTTGCTGCTGGGCCGGGTGGCGAGGACGTACGGCGCCAAGCGGGTGGTGATGGGCGCGCTGGTGGCGTGGACCCTGGTCGTGGTCGTGGCCTACTTCCTGCCGGAACGCTCGGCGGCGGCGTTCTTCGCGCTGGGGTTCGCCATCGCGATCGTGATGGGCGGCACCCAGGCCCTGTCGCGGTCGCTGTTCTCGCACGTGATCCCCAAGGGCAAGGAGGCGGAGTACTACAGCCTGTACGAGATCAGCGACAAGGGCTCGACGTTCCTCGGCTCGTTCACCCTCGGCCTGGCCCTGCAGTTCACCGGCAGTTACCGGCTCGGCATCGCCTCGCTGATCATCTTCTTCGTGCTCGGCTTCGTGGGGCTCGCCCTGGTGAATTTGCCCAAGGCGATCCGGGCGGCGGGCAACGAGGTGCCCGAGAAGATCTAGCCTTCTCGCCCGCCGTCAAGACCGCCCTCCGGCTCGCTCTGGGGCGCGTTCTGGGGGCGGGCGAGCAGCATGGTGCCCGGGCCCTGGGCGGCGCCCGGCCCGGCGTACACGCTGATGCCGTGCCCGTCGATCCCGCCGCCGCAGTGCGGGCAGGCGACCTGGGGGACGAAATCCCGGCCGCAGGCGTCGTGCACGAGCCGCACCGGCGGGCCGCCCGGCGGAGTCTTCCACTTGTCGCCCCACGCCATCAGCGTCAGCAGCGCGGGCACCACGTCGTGACCCGCCTCGGTGAGGTGGTACTCGAATCTGGGGGGTCGCTCCTGGTACGGCACCCGCGCGAGGACGCCGGCCTCGACGAGGTGCTCCAGGCGCTGGGCCAGCAGGTTGCGCGAGATGCCGAGGTCCGCGCTCAGCTCGTCGAACCTGCGTAGCCCGAGGTAGACGTCGCGCAGGATCAGCGGAGTCCACCACTCCCCCAGAACGGTCAGCGTCTGGGCGATCGAACAGTGCATCTCGGCGAAGCGATCCCTCGTCATCCCCCCAGCATAGTCAGTTGACTTTATGAACTCACCTCTCCTACCGTCATGGGCGAGTTCAGAATCTGGATCCACTAATTCAGGGGGAAACCATGACGGCATCCGGACAGGCCACCGACCACGAGACCGAGGCGCTCGCTCGCGCGCGGGCGACCACGCTGCGCTACCGCACCGCGGCCGAGTCCTACGATCTGGAGGCGATGCTGTCCACGCTCGCCCCCGGCGTGATCTTCCACTCACCGCTCACGGCGAGGGTCCGCTTCGAAGGGCCCGAGCAGGTGGGCGCTCTCCTGCGCGCCGCCATGCCGGCCATGACCGCCTACCGCTTCCAGCGCGACCTGGGCGACGAGCACACCCGGGTGCTGGTCGCCACCGCGACGGTGAAGGGCCACGACCTCCAGGAGACGATGCTGCTCGAGCTCGACGACGAGGCCCGGATCACCGAGATCACGATGTGGATGCGCCCGTTGCCCGCGATCACCGCCGCCATGCTGGCCATCGGCCCCGGGCTCGCCCGGCTGGGCGGGCGCCCGATCCTGGCCGTCCTCGCCGCCGCGGCCATCAGGCCGCTGGCCTTCCTGACCCGGTTCGGCGACCGCACGCTGGTGCCGCTCATCGCCGATTCCCGGCGCGCGGGAACCCCCTGATTCAGGGGCCTCCGGGCCCGCCAAAGTGATCACCTGAGGTTCTCGCGACAAAAAGCGCGATTGGATCACCCCATGTGTGGGAATCCATCCACGGTATCAAGCGTTGTACGCCGTGGGAGACAGACCCCTCACGACGGGGCCCTCAGGAGGCATTGAAACATGGGCGAGCGTGCGCTTCGCGGTACTCGGCTCGGCGCCACGAGCTACGAGAACGACCGCAACACCGATCTGGCTCCGCGCCAGGAGGTGTCCTACACCTGCCCGAAGGGCCATCACTTCGACGTGCCACTTGCCGCCGAGGCCGAGATTCCCGCGACGTGGGAGTGCCGCAGCTGCGGTGCCGTCGGGGTGCGGGTCGACGGCGAGCTGCCGCAGACCAAGAAGTTGAAGCCCCCGAGGACACACTGGGACATGCTGCTGGAACGGCGCACCATAGAAGATCTGGAAGAGGTGCTCAACGAGCGACTGGCGATCCTGCGCGCCCAGCGCCGCAAGAGCGCCTGACCCGACCACCTGACGCCCTCGGCGCCGCCCAACACGGCACCGGGGGCGTCGTCATGCCCGCCCCTCTCGCGGTCGAGCGGCCGCGCTCGCCGCGGTACCGATCAGCTGATCAGTGGTCGGACAGCGGCCCTGCCGATCGCCGCGGGCGGGACGGCAGCACCGCCCGAGAAGCCCGGCGACGAACGGCAGCGGGCCGCGCGACTTCGGCCGAAGCCGGTCACAGCTCCTTGCGCACCGGCGGGCGGGGGTCGTCCTGGCGCGGCTCCTCGCGGATGACCTGCCCGTGGATGACCGGGCCCCGGCCGTCGGGGGCGACCGGTCCCGGCGCACCGAACGGGTGCCCCCCGAACGGCGTGCCGAGCGGGGACGGCTGGTCGGCCAGCCTCCGCAGCCGCCTGGCGAGCAGCCGGGCGCCGAGCCCGCGCACCAGGGGGCGGGTGAACGGCAACAGCATGGCCAGACCGGCCAGGTCGGTCAGGACGCCGGGGACGATCAGCAGCAGTCCGCCCGCCATCGTCATCGCGCCGCCGCCGAGCTCCCGCTCCGGCATCTGCCCGGTCTGCACCGACTCGCGCAGGATCGCCAGCGCCCGCCGCCCCTCCCGGCGCACCAGCCATCCGCCGAGCAGCGCGCCGGCCAGCAACAGGCCGATGACCGCCAGGCCGCCTGCGGCCTGGCCCACCTGGACGAGGATCCAGATCTCCAGCACGGGGACCAGCAGGAACCCAAGGAACACCAGTAGGCGCATCTCTTCCTCAATCACGCGGCGAGCCGTACACCGTGCACAACGCCCGGAGGCGGCGGCGCGTTCCTCAGCGGGTGCGACGGAAACGGCGGGGCAGGCCGGTGACGCCCCAGACGGTGATCCGCCACAGGGCCTCGGCCACTATGCCCCTGCTCATCTTGCTCGCTCCGACGGTGCGGTCGACGAAGGTGATGGGGACCTCGGCGACCCGCAGGCCGTGCCGTACGGTGCGCATCGTGAGGTCGACCTGGAAGCAGTAGCCCTGCGACTCCACGTCGTCGAGGCCGATCTTCTCCAGGGCGGCGGCACGGTAGGCGCGGAAGCCCGCCGTCGAGTCGCGGACCGGGACCCCGAGCGCCATCCGGGTGTAGATGTTGGCGCCGCGGGACAGGAACTCCCGCGAGGTCGGCCAGTTGACGACCTTGCCGCCGGGCACCCAGCGCGAGCCGATCGCCAGGTCGGCGCCGTCGGCCAGCGCGTCGAACAGCTTGGGCAGCTCCTCGGGCTGGTGCGAGCCGTCCGCGTCCATCTCGACCAGGACGTCGTAGCCCTGCTCCATCCCCCACCGGAAGCCGGCGATGTAGGCGGCGCCCAGGCCCTTCTTGCCGGGCCGGTGCAGCACGTGGACGTGGTCGTCGTCCGCGGCGAGCGCGTCGGCGATCTCGCCGGTGCCGTCCGGGCTGTTGTCGTCGGCGATCAGCAGGTGCGCCTCGGGCACGGCCTCCCGCACCCGTGCGGTGATCACGGGCAGGCTGTCACGCTCGTTGTACGTCGGGACGATGACGAGCACCCGGCCCGGCGTCCGCTCCATCATGAATCCCCGCCCTCACTTCGGTCCACCGGGCGGCGCCTCCTGCCCTGCCAGGCGGCGGCGGCCACCGCACCCGCGCTCACCAGTATCAATGCCCACTCGGGCACCGCTCCGACCCTGGTGGCGACGGTCTGCTCGGTGCGGATCGGCACGGTCACGACGGTCATGTCGTCGACGAGCTCCTGCGTGCTCCAGGCCACCCGTCCTTCGGGGGTGACATAGGACGATATTCCGGTGATTGCGGCGGTGATCACTGGTCGATTGTGCTCCACTGCCCGCAATTTGGACATGGCCAGCTGCTGCGGCCCCAGGTTGGTCGTGGCGTAGGTGGCGATGTTGGTCTGTACGGCGAGCGGCGTGGCCCCGGTGCGCACCGTGTCGCGGACCACCCCGTCGTAGCCGATCTCGTAGCAGTTGACCGCGCCGACCGTGACCGGCCCCATCCGCAGGTCGCCGTCGCGGGTGCCCGGCACGGACTGCCTGCCCACCAGGTTGGCCCGTTCGAACAGCGCGAGCACGATCTCCTTGAACGGGGTGAACTCCCCGAACGGGACGAGCTGCTGCTTGTCGTAGTAGGCGCCGGGCCCGGTGGCGGGATCCCACACCAGGCTCCTGGTCGCCCGGTGCTCGTCGCCGATCGCGACCACGGCGCCCACCAGGACGGGCACGCCGATGTCCTTGACCGCCTCGTCGATGGCCCGGTGGGCGAACTCGTTGCGGTAGGGGTCGATGTCGGTGGAGTTCTCCGGCAGCACGACGAGGTCGGGCTTGGCCAGGGTGCCCGCGCGCACGGCCCGCGCCATCTCGTGGACCTTGGCGGTGTGGTTGCGCAGCACGACGGCGGGCTCGTCGCCCAGCGGGTGCAGCCCTCTGCCGGGCACGTTGCCCTGCACGATGCCGACGACGACGCTCTTGCCCTCGTCGCCGTGGCCGGGGATCGCGAAGGCCAGCGCCGGCAGCGCGAGCGCCCCGGCCAGGGACAGCGCCACGAACGGCGCCGAGGCCCGCCACCCGCCCCGCCGAGCCCGGGGACCTCCCGCCCACCGCACGGCCGGCAGCGCGAGCAGGCAGCCGCACAGCACGACGGCGAAGGTCACCAGCGGTGCGCCGCCGAGCGACGCGTACGGCGTCAGCGGCGACTCGCCCTGGCTGAAGGCGACCCGCGCCCACGGGAATCCGCCGACCGGGAAGATCCCGCGCGCCCACTCGGCCGTGACCCACAGCGCGGCGGTCCACAACGGCCACAGAGGGAGCCGGAGCACGAGGGCGGTGCAGAGGCCGAGCGCGGCGTGAAAGAGGCTCTCGACGGCGATCAGGCCCAGCCAGGCGTCAACGCCGACGGGGCGCACCCACGCGAGCGCGGGGAGCAGGAACACCGCCCCGCCCAGATAGCCCAGCCACAGCGCTCTGCGCGGGCGGCAGCCGTACACCGACAGGGTGAGCAGGGCCGCCCCGATCGGCGCCAGGAACCAGGCGTCGATGGGCGGGAAGGCGAGGAACAGCGCCACTCCCCCGGCGAGCGCGGCGGCGATCCGTCCCGCCAGGACCCGTTTGCCGTCCTTGGCAGGCGGCACGCCGGCGGGCGTGCCCTCCGGTGAAGGTTCGGCGGCCGCCGCGGCCACCGGCACACTGATCTTGTCCTGGACCACGGGACGGGGCTCTCCTTGCGCTCAACTGGCTCGGAGCCCACCTTCGCACGCTCCGACCGTATTCCCGAAACGCTACCGCCCCGTCCCGCCCACCCCCAACGCAACAAGCCGGTGCCGATCACAAGCCCTGGCCGCGAGCGGGCCAAGATCGCCTTTGCGTAAGCGGCTCAGCGCGAACGTCTGCGGGCGGCGGCACGAGGGACACAGACGGGTGGCCTCCGTGGCGGACGGTTCGCCACGGGGGCCACCCGGCACGTGCGGTGACCGGCACGGAACGGGAAGAGGGCCCGGAAACCCTTCGGACCGGATCCGTCCCGTCGGCGGCGAGCGCGGAATTCCGTTGTCTACTGGGCGTCCGGGCCCGTCCCGGGTCCAACCCCCCGCCCGGCTGGGGTGCCCCGACCCGACGGATCACCGGCCCTGCGCCTGGCTGTACGGACGAAGTCACGCTCCGTCACGGGCGCAGGATCCGACGATGTCGACGACGGCCAACCGGCCAGTCCCGTGCTGGACTGGGCAGCAAACTACCGACCTCAGCTCAGATGTCAACCGTGTCCCGATCAGCGGCGACATCAAGTTTTCGCAGCTAGGACATGTCCCCGCAGCGTGGCTCAATGCCGCAGATGTCATGTCACGGCGAGCGGGGGGAAAGTCGGGAAAGCGCGGCCGGCAAGGGCCCCGTGTGGACCACGCCGAGCCTCTGCGTGGCCCGGGTGAGCGCCACGTAAAGATCGCTTGGCCCGCGCGGGGACTCTTCGAGGATCAGCGCGGGCTCCACCACGATCACCGCGTCGAACTCCAGTCCCTTGGCGTCGGCGACGGCGAGCACGGCCGCCGGCGAGTCGAGCGCCGCCGCGCCCGGCCCGGCCACCGCGCCCTCGACGGCGGCGGTCACCGCCGCGCCGACCTCCCCGGCGAGCGAGGCGGGCACGAGCACCGCCAACCGGCCGCCCTCGATCATCTCCGCCCTGACCACCTCGCCGACGGACTCCGTGAGCGAGGTCACTCTCAGCGACCAGGGGTGCTCGGTGGTGTCGCGGACCGAGTCCGGGGCGGTGAGCGCGGGGTCGACCAGCTTGAGCACGTCCGCGGCGACGGCCATCAGCTCACCAGGGGTGCGGTAGTTGACGGTGAGCGTCTCCTCCCGGTGGCGGCCCTGCACATAGGGCCGCAGCACCTCGTCCCAGGAACGCGGACCGGCGGCGAGGCCGGTCTGGGCGATGTCCCCGACCACCGTCATCGCCCTGGCGGGAGCGCGCCGCATGAGGGTGCGCCACGCCATCGGCGTCAGCTCCTGCGCCTCGTCGACGATCACGTAGCCGAAGGACCAGGTCCGGTCGGCGGCGGCGCGCTCGGCGGTGGTGAGGTACGCGTCGCCGCCGCGGTGCCTGGCGGCGAACCGCTCGGCGTCCATCACGTCGGCGATGCCGGTCATCTCCAGCACCTCCTTGGCGTACTTCAGCTCCAGCTCGCGCTCCTCCCGCTCGGCGCTCTGGCTCGCCGCCCGCTCCTCCTCCGCCATCCACGCGCTGGCCCGCAGCACGTGCTCGTCGATCTCGCCGAGCAGTTCGGCCGCCTCGTCGAGGAGCGGCACGTCGGACTCGGTCCACCACTCCCCGCCGCCACGCGGCGGGTCGCGGCGCAGCAGCGAGCGCTCGTGGGACGTCAGGCCGGCCGCGGCGCGGTCGAGGCGCTCGGCGGAGGTGTAGAGGCCGATGAGGAGTTGCTGCGGGGTGAGATAGGGCCACAGCCGGTTCAGCGCGGTGCGCACCGCGGGTTCGGTGCGCAACTCCTCGCGGATGTCGGCCAGCTCGTCCTCCTCGATCGCTCCCCGGCCGAGCCGCCGGGCCGACTGCCGGGCCAGGGCGTTCAGCAGGTGGCGGACGAAGGGGGCGCGGGCCTGGTTGTGCGGGCGGCGCGAGCGGGCCGCCTTGTTCCGGGCCGCCTCGCAGGTGCGCTGGTCGAGGGTGAGCGTGTGGTCGCTCAGCTTGATCTCGATCGGCTTGCGCGGCATCCGCTGCCTGTCCCGTACGGCACGGGCCACGACCTCGGCCATCCGGGCGTCTCCCTTGACGGCGGCGACGTCGGCGGGGTCCCGGGCGGTGGCGGTGAGGCCGGGGTAGAGCTCGCCGACGGTGGACAGCAGCACGTCGGTCTCGCCCAGGGAGGGCAGCACCTGCTCGATGTAGCGCAGGAAGGTCAGGTTGGGGCCGAGGATGAGCACGCCGCGCCGGGCGAGCTTGTCGCGGTGGGTGTAGAGCAGATAGGCGGCGCGATGCAGGGCGACGACGGTCTTGCCGGTGCCGGGACCGCCCTGGACCACCAGGACGCCGCTCAGGTCGGAGCGGATGACCCGGTCCTGCTCGGCCTGGATGGTGGCCACGATGTCGCGCATCCGGCCGGTGCGCCTGGCGTCGAGCGAGGCGAGCAGGGCCGCCTCGCCGTTGAGGGTGGCGCGGTCGGCGTCGGCGAGGCCGTCGAGGTCGAGCAGGTCGTCGTCGACGCCGACCACCCGTCTGGCCCTGGTCTGCAGGTGCCTCCGCCTGGTGACGCCCATCGGCGAGGCCGGGGTGGCGCGGTAGAAGGGCTGCGCCACCGGGGCCCGCCAGTCGATCATCAGGCGGTCCTCGTCGTCGGACAGCCCGATGCGGCCGATGTAGAGGGAGGTGTGGTCGGCGTGGTCGAGCCTGCCGAAGCACAGGCCGTTCTCCACCGCCCACAGCCGGGCCAGCCGCTGGGTGTACATCTCCGTGAACGAGTCGCGTTCGATGACGTTCTGGCGGGTGCCCTTCCCTCCCTGGGCGAGCACGCCGTCGAGTTGCCGCTGGGTGTGCTCGCGCAGCGCGTCAAGCCGGTCGTAGAGCCGCGACACGAAGTCCTGCTCTTTGGCGAGCTCGGTTTGACGCCGGGCCGCCGCTCCACTAGTATTTGTGTTAATGGGACACTCCGGGCCATTTTTGTGTTTCTAACGACAAAGCAGAGTATCAGGTCCGTTGAGAACTCCGTCATCATCTCATGCCGCACACGGTCGCCGCGTTGCCCGGGCGACGGTTAGACTCGGGCGAGTTAGGAAACTTTCCTAACTCCATGACGCGACCATTCGAAGGGTGCGGATCGTGACGCGGCCGACACCGGGGACGCCGAGCCTGCTGCGGGCGATCAACGATCGCGCCGCCCTGCAGGCCCTGTTGGAGAGCGGCCCGCTGACCCGCCCGGAGCTCGGGGCGCTGACCGGTCTCTCCAAACCGACCGCCTCCCAGCTCCTCACCCGTCTCCAGGCCGTGGGCCTGGTCGTGGCCGACGGCATCAGAGAGGGCCTGCCCGGCCGTACGGCGGAGCTCTACCGGCTCAATCCGGCCGCCGCCCACGTGGCCGCGCTCGACGTCACCCCCGCGCGGATCGAGGTCGCCGTCGCCGACATCACCGGCACGGTGGTCGGCGAACACCGGCTGACCACTCCCCGGTCCCGCGGCGACGTGGTGGCGAAGGTCCGCGCCGCCCTGGACGGCGCGCTGACCGGTCTCCCCGGCGCGGTTCCGCACCAGGTGGTCATCGGCATCCAGGGCGCGCTCGACCCCGGCACCGGCCGGCTCGGCTACGCCGCGCACATCCCCGGCTGGCACATCCCCGAACTGCTCCCCGCCCTGCGGGAGGGCCTCGGCGTCCCCGTCGCCGTGGAGAACGACGTCAACCTCGTCGCGCTCGCCGAGCAGGCCCACGGCACCGCCAGGGGCCACCACGACTTCGTCCTGCTGTGGGCCGGCGAGGGTCTCGGCGCCGCGCTGGTGCTCGGCGGGCGGCTGCACCGAGGGGCGACCGGCGGCGCCGGCGAGGTGGGCTACATGCCCGCCGTCGGCGCGCCCAGCGCCCGCGAGGTGGGCCGGCACGCCACCCACGGCTACCAGGCGCTGAGCGGAGGCGCCGCCGTACGGGCCCTGCTGCGTTCGCACGGGGTCCGCGGCGCCGGGCCCGCCCAGGCGGTGCGGAACGCGGTGCGGGCGGCGGAGGCGGGCGACGAGCGCGCGGCGGAAGGGCTGCGTCAGGTGGCCGGGCGGCTGGCCATGGGGCTGGCCGCGATCACCGCGGTCGTCGACCCGGGGCTCGTCGTGCTGACCGGCGGCACCCTCCTCGCCGGCGGCGAGACGCTGCGCGCGCTCGTCGAGCGGGAACTGCACGCCCTGACGCTGCCCCGGCCGCGGTTGCGGCTGTCCACGGTCGAGGGCAACCCGGTGCTCGCCGGGGCGCTCGACCTCGCGCTCACCGCCACCCGCCAGGAGGTGTTCGGCTCCACCGTCTCGCCCTGATCGTCACGGCGTGGGAGCTGGACGGGATCCCGTCACCAGAATAGAGTTCTGTAGCCATGCGCACAGGATTGCTCGTCAACGTATCCAACGGGCCGGACGCCGTCGACCGGCTGCGTGACCGGCTGAGCCGGGCGGCCGACGACGGCTTCCCCTCCGCCTGGATCTCCAACATATTCGGCCTCGACGCACTGACCGCGCTGGCCGTGGCGGGCAACCAGGTGCCGGGGATCGAACTCGGCACCGCCGTCGTGCCCACCTACCCTCGTCACCCCGCCGTCCTGGCCCAGCAGGCGCTGACGGTCAACACCGCGCTCGGCGGACGGCTGGCGCTCGGCATCGGCCTGTCGCACAAGGTGGTGATCGAGGACCTCTACGGCTACAGCTTCGAGCGGCCCGCCCGGCACATGCGCGAGTACCTCTCCGTCCTGGTGCCGCTGCTGCGCGGGGAGAAGGTCGAGTTCACCGGGGAGACGCTCAGCTCACGGGTCGGCCTCAACGCCCCCGGGACCGGCGACATGCCGGTGCTCGTCGCGGCGCTCGGACCGCGCATGCTCAAGCTCGCCGGCGAACTGGCCGACGGCACGGTGCTGTGGATGACCGGCCCGAACACGGTGGCCGGGCACATCGCGCCGGCGATCACGACGGCCGCCCGGGAGGCCGGGCGGCCCGCGCCGCGGATCGTCTGCGCGCTGCCCGTGTACGTCACCGACGACGTGGACGCGGCCAGGGAACGCGCCACCAAGGTGTTCGCGGGGTACGGCGACCTGCCGTCCTATCGGGCGATGCTCGACCGTGAGGGGGCGGCCGGGCCGGCCGACGTCGCGCTCGTGGGCGATGAGGAGTCGGTGGCCGCCCAGGTGGAGGAGCTGGCCGGGGCGGGCGTCACCGACTTCGTCGCCAACGACTACAGCGGCGGCGGGAGTGCCGGCCGTACCCATGCGTTTCTGAAGACCCTCGTGTGAGAGCACCGCCGCGCCGCGTGCGGCGGCGCGGCGGTCAGGCCCCTCACATGAAGTAGCGGAGCCAGACGTAGCCCCAGGCGATCACCACGCTGAAGACCGTCACCACGATCCCGTACTTGGTGAACTCCCAGAAGCTGATCCGGATCCCGTTCCGGCGGGCGATGCCGAGCGCGACGACGTTCGCGCTCGCGGCGACCGCCGTGCCGTTGCCGCCGAAGTCGGCGCCCAGCGCGAAGGCCCACCACAGCGCCTGCCCGGTCGCGGGGTCGGGGACCTCGGCCACCAGCCCCTCGACGATGGGGGCCATGGTCGCGACATAGGGGATGTTGTCGAAGAACGCCCCGAAGACGGCCGAGCCGAACAGCAGCGAGGTGGCCGCGCCGAAGTAGTTGTCCCCCACCGCGCCGATCGCCCACTCGCCGATCGTGGCGATGACGCCGGTGTGCACGAGCCCGCCGACCATGACGAACAGTCCCATGAAGAACACCAGGGTCGGCCACTCCACCTCCTCCAGATACTCGGCGGCCTCGGTGCGCGAGACCAGGATCATCACCCCGGCGCCGATCAGCGCCACGATCGCCGGCTCGACGTGCAGCACCGAGTGCAGCCCGAACCCCACGACCACCAGGCCGAGCACGACCAGGCAGCGGACCAGCAGCCGCCCGTCCTTGATGGCGCGGCGCTCCTGCAGTTCCATCACCTCCGCCACCCTCTCTGGGTTGTAGCGGAACGACTTGCGGAACAGCACCCAGGTCAGCAGCGTGAAGAGGACGAAGATCACGACGACGATCGGCGCCATGTGCGCGAGGAAGTCGTTGAACGTCAGGTTGGCCCGGCTGCCGATGATGATGTTCGGCGGGTCGCCGATGAGGGTCGCCGCGCCACCGATGTTGGACGCGAGCACCTCGGCGATGAGGTACGGCGCGGCCGGCAGGTCCAGCCGCTGGCACACCACGATGGTGACCGGCGCCACCAGCATGATCGTGGTGACGTTGTCGAGGAACGGGGAGGCCACGCCGGTGATCACCATGAGCATCACCATGAGCCGGTACGGCCGGCCCTGCGATCTCTTGGCGGCCCAGATGGCCAGGAAGTCGAACACGCCGGTCTGCTTGATGATGCCGACGATGACCATCATGCCGAAGAGCAGGAAGATGACGTTCCAGTCGACGCCCTCGTGTTCGGAGAAGAAGATCTCCGAACCGGGTGCGAAGCCGAGGGCGACCATCAGGCCCGCGGCGATCAGGACGACCTTGACCTTGTCCACCTTCTCCGTGGCGATGAAGATGAAAGCCACCACGAAGATCATCAGAGCTGCGACGGCGGTCATCGGCGCCTGCCCGGCGGTCCGGCGTGCGGGGCGCAGGCCACGCGGGTCACGGAGATGTGCGGTGATGCCGTCGAGTTGGGTGCGCGCCGGCATGGCGGCACCGCGAGTACGCGATACACGGAAGGACCCTCCGATGAGAAGAGACCGGTGGCCGATCGGCCGCCGGTGAGTTACTTCGTCAGCTCATCGAAGGGGGCGCGCGGGGTTCACGGGTGCCGACGGCCACCGCATGGCTCCCGAAGGACGCCTCGTACACCTGGTGGCGCGGGCCGCCGGACGGGGCGACCGCGCCTTCCGCGGCGGTCGCGAGGACGTGCTGGCCGCCGGGGATGTCCGGCTCGGCGAGCCTGCGGTGATCGCCCGGCAGTCCCTGCCCCGGAGTCAGCAGCAGGCTGGGCTTCATCGCCGGCATGAAGATCCGGGCGGGTTCCCTGCCCGCCTCGGCCGTGACCACCACGACCCCGTGCGGGGCGCCGTCGGGGACGGTGAGCCCGGCTGCGAACGTGAGCGCGCACAGCGTGGCGGCGAGCAGCGCCTTCAGGAAACGGGCAGGGGGGAAGGTCACGACGCCCCCTCACCACCGTTCCTGTTATATGGAACTAAATAGTACCATCCTGCTCTTTACTTCCTCGGAGCACGGAAGGTGACGTGCCACACACTTCACACCCGCTCACATTCGCCCTGCTCCGGACCACTGCGCCCACCCCGGGAGCGGTTCCCCGCCCTCACCGAGCCGAGCACTGGAGAAGTACCCCTCAGGCGAGAAGCGGTGGTGACGCAAACAAATGCAAACACCGCGTCATGAGCCCGTCGCCTCATAGCGGGGCGATCCTGATCCGGCCGACCGGGGACACCGGCGGCAGGCCGATCATCTCGGCGTCGGCCTGCTCTTCACTGGAAGCACCGCAGCCGACCGCGTCGGCGGTACCGCCCCCCGTGCGGTGCCGCCGTACCCGCGTCAGGAGAGCGGGCGCACGTCCATGCCGTAGCTCAGGCGGTCGATCCACCAGGGACCGCAGCTCGCGATGCTCCACTGGCCGCTGTTGGTCGTCATCCAGCCGCCGTCCCTACGGCCGTTGACGCACTGGACCCACGCGCGAAACTCGTACGCGGGACCGCTCGTCGCGCATCGGGCGGAGAACGAGTTCTGACCGATGGTGTAGTCACAGTCATTGACCGCCGCCGACGCCGGGCTCAGCACACTCGATCCGACGGCAACGGCTCCCGCCGCGAGCACGGTTGCGGCGAGGACGCGCAGGGTTCTTCTCATACCCTCTCCTATGTACTGGTGGCGGATGACCGTCGTACGCCCCGGTTCACGCCTCATTCCGGGATGTGCAACAGAGAGAATGCTTAGGAAACTTTCCTAATCGAAAGATACGCGTCAACCGGAGCGCGTCAACCCTGCGCACCGACGACCTCATCCAGGTCGAAGCGGCGGAGCCAGGTGGTGATCTTGTTGTGGCGGGCGGGAGTCTCCGCCACCGTGAGCCGATCGCTCTGAGGTGGCCGCGCAGCAGGTCGGCGACCAGGGTGATGGTCTTGGTGGACAGCTGCAGGCGGCACTGGTAGACAGCAGACGGCGCGTCCTAGGCGGGTGTTTTGGCCGTTCTCACACACCGCCATGCCCCCGCTGGAGGCGCGCCGCGTCGCCGCCGCAAGGCGTCCGCAGGCGTCGCCCTCAGCAGGGGCGCGAGATAGGCGTCTCGGGGGTGCCGGTCAGGACGGCGGGGCGAACCTATCCCGCCCGCCCAGCGATCAAGAAATGGCTCGGCATTCCCTGGCTGGGATGAACCTCAGGCGACGTGAACCCCGATTCGCGAAGCAGCCGCTCATAGGTATCGAGGGAGTGAGCCTCGCCCTCCCCGGTGCTCGTGAGCATGATCACCGAGAAGAGGTACGGGAAGGGTGTCGTGGTCGGAGCCGCACCTGAGATGAACTCGTGGATCGCCAGCCGACCATCTGGCTTGAGTGCGGTGGCAAGCCGGGACAGGAGCGTCAAGCAGCGTTCTTCTGAGAAGTGATGGAAGAGGTGGCTGACGATGATCAGGTCGTAGGGCCCGGCCAGCGGCACCTCGAAAGCATCACCTCTGATGAAGCTGGTGCGCTCGGCGAGATCCAGTCGCTCGATCGCGTCCTTGGTGAGGTCCAAGACTTCCGCCGAGTCGAGGAGCGTTGCGTGTGCTTTCGGATCCCGAGCTGCCTGCGTGAGCGAGAACAAACCGCTGCCGCAAGCTACATCGAGGATGTCCAGACTGTCGCGTGGGCCGGCCCATGGCTCGATCAACTCGGCGAGCACCTGCGACCCGGGACCGGCGACTGCTCCCACGCTGGACGGGGAGAAGGTCTCCCAGAACTCGTGTCCAGGCGTCTCCCAAGGCCGTTCAGCCAGGGTCGTGCCGCGACGGACCGCCTCGGCCAGACGCGGGTACCCCTCCCAGGCCCAGGGGCCGGCCAAAATGTTCAGCATGTTGCCCAGATAGCTTGACCGGCCGGAGATCAAGTACGTTTCGGCCAGGGCTGTCAGGTGATAGCCGTCATGGCGCTCCAGCAACCCGAGAGCGGCCAGTGCGTCCAGCAAGATGCGCGTCCCCCGAGGGTCGGCGTACACGGCGGAGGCGATGGTGGTTGCCAGCCGGTTCCCGCCGGCGATCTGATCGAAGATGCCTAGCTCTACGCCTGCCTGCACGATTCCTGTCACGTGCATGCCTTGCATCATTTGCATCAGCGGCTCGGGTGAGACTGTTGCACCTACGGCTGAGGGGAGCGTTTCATCGGTCATCAGAGGCCTTCTTATCGGTGGTGACGGTCACTGCCGGGAGCGCACGCGTGGAGCCGGGCGAGACGATGGTGCGGGCGCACGCCACGCGCTCCGCATCGACTGCCACGACGCCGCCGACGTCCATCGAGCACGCCTCAAGCCGGCCGCCTGAAACTTCACTCGGTTGCGAAGAAGCAGCCATCAAGGATCGCCGGTATCCAGGCGATCGCGAACGCCGCCCGGCGTCGTGTGGGTGCTATACGGCGAAAGGAGCTCTCAACTCAGGAGACTTAAACTCGGCATTCCGCCGCGTCTCGTCTGCGAAGTACGGTGCTCCGGGGATGGTGAGAAAGGTAGCGATCTACCCGGCGCCACCAGATCATCGATGTCATATCCGTGAATCCAGTCCAGCTGGTCCGGAAGAGTACTCAGTTTCCGGTCTCGCGATTCGGCGTCAGGGCCGTCCGGAAGGCGGAGGATCTCCGAATTTTCCCATGACGATCGCTGCAGCTGGCGGGTCCGAGGGCGCCGCAACACCTCATACTGACGCAAGGCATCACCCAGGTCGGACCGATCGGTATCGGCCAGGAGTGCCGCGAGCACAGCAGCGTCCTCAATAGCCTGGTTTGCGCCTTGGCCCTGGTGCGGAAGCATCGCGTGTGCGGCATCACCCAGCAAGACTGTGTGCCCGCGAGTCCAGCGCTGCAACGGAGGTAGCGAGAACAACGCCCACCGTGGGCTCTGCTCGACGGAAGCCACCATTTCGCGAACGACAGGATGCCAGCCCTCGAAGGCCGCGAGCGCAGTGCCGGAAGGCTCTTCGGTCATCCAGGTGGAAGACGGCCAGGGCGTAGGACCGGGCAGGGCTGCCAGGAAATTGATGGTATTTTCACTGATCGGGTAGTGAATGAAATAGGCGCCCGGCCCCAGCCAGAGTTGGATCGTCATTTGGTCAGGCATCTCACTGAGAGTGCTGACATTAGCCAGACCCCGGAATCCGGAAACTCCGGAGTACGTCGGAGCTGGTTCACCACCGGTCACCCAGTTTCTAACGGCCGAGCGAACACCATCCGCTCCGACCACGACGTCCGCCATCACCGGGTCTCCCTCGGCGAAATGTAGTCGAATACCATCCTCACGCTCTTCCAGGTCTTGCAAGCGCGAGTTCAAGTTCAGGCCGTCGCGGCCCCAGGAATCGGCAAGGATACGCTGCAGATTCACCCGGTGGATACCGAAGAACTCAGCCCCGTATCGCGTGTTGTATGTCGGGCCCATAGGAAACGATGCGATCGTCTCTCCGCTTGACCAGCGCCGATAGACGACATCTGTCGGCTCTACCGAAGACTCCTTCAGTTTGTCGCCGAGGCCAAGCCTTCGAAGCACTCTTGTGCCATTTGCAGCCAGGGCGACAGCGGCTCCCACCTCGCGCAATTCTGAAGCCTGCTCGTAAATTCGAGCCTCCACGCCATGCTTACGCAGGAGCAGTCCAAGCGTCAGTCCACCAATTCCGGCACCCACGATGGCAATACGCGGTTTCGCAGCTTTCACGGGGATCCCTACCTCCGGCTCACGTGCGCCGCCATACACGGTGGTCGGAGCTCGACCCGCTGCTTCCGGGCTCTACCGCTGCTGACAGCTTTCCAAGACCTTAGGGAAGCGCGGTATAGCGGCGGTATGTCGCCGAGGTCGTGTCAAGGTGGTCTCGGCGGCGGGCGAACGGGTTGGTGCCGCGGTGGAGGGCGCGGCCGGAGCCGTCGCGACGGGTGGCCCGAGCGCTCGGTTTCCGGGAGTTCGGTTCGCAGATCAGCATCCTGCTCAGGTGCTGACCAGCGTGCACCTGTCACGTCGCTCAGGTGGCGATATGGGTGAGAAGCCGCTGATAGCGGCGTCCACCATGTAGGGCTCGACTGATCTTCGGGTTCGTCAACCCTTAGAAGCGACCCAGGTCCCAGACGTGGACGGTGCCGTCCGTGGCGCCTGTCACGATGACCGGGGTGCCATCGATCTCCGTGGTCGTCATCGCGCGAACGTCTCCTGCGGGGACATATGCCTGAAGCTCCGAACGAGCCCCAGATAACCCCTATGGCTTGGCATCAAGATCCCCGCCAAGAGGTGGCCACCTGGGCAAGGGGTGGGCGGGTTAGCTCTCGGCGGTGACCTGCTTCAGCCACCTGCGGGTATGCCGCCGACTGGTCAGATATATGACGGTCTTGCCACGTGCGAAGCGTTCGATCTTGGCCAGGACCTTGAGGCGCATCTGCCGCCGGTAGGTCGCCACGTATTTCACCACGCCCCAGTGGATACGGTTGTAGACCCCGGCTCCGTGCTGGCCCCTGCCGTATCGGACCTGCCGCGAGACGATTCCCCACAGCGCTGCCCACGTCGGCACGTCCATCATGACCACGGTGTCGCACGCTTCCAACCGCACCCGCAAGGTGGAGTTGTAGTTGCCGTCGATGACCCACCGCTGATCGGCTACCAGTGCGCGCTGCGCCGCCTCGAACTTCTCGGCCGGCAGAGGTTCCCATTCCTCGTCGAAGTAGACGGCGTCCAAGTGGATTACCGGTGCGCCCAGTATCGAAGCCAATTCACGGGCGAGGTGGGATTTGCCGCTGCCGCTGGAGCCGACGATGGCGACCCGGTTCATCTGGTGCATGACGCTTCCACGATACGGGTGGGATACCGGGCCGCGGCCCTTCCGCACGTAGACCATCCTCGGCAGCTTGTACGACAGGTTGCCCGGGCTGGTCTGCCCGTTCACGGCGGCATGCGCGGGGCGGACGTTCTCCCCACCATCCGTTACCCACGTCTTCGCGTCCGGGGCACGATCCCGCGTCTCACGCTCCGCCGCCACAGTGACGGCCTCAACCTTGCGCCGTACCGGCCCGGCGGCGAGCCGCTCGACCAAGCCCTTTGAGAGGGTTGCCTTCGCCATGCCATGGACGGTGCAGCATCGCGCCGCCTTGCGTCTCAGCTCAAGCGCGCGATGCAAACAGTAGGACCACCAGTTGCCCACGGCTGCCCACAACTGCCACTAATTCATTGTGCGCGGCTCGCGGATGACATTATCGGCGGGCGCACTGCTGAGGGCCGCTGTGGCAGAGGACCGTCTCTACGTTAAGAGGGGATTGACAGCACAGACGCCAGGCCAGTTCACGCTCGCCTTGATCGTTTGGGTGAGGCTGTGGTGGACCAGCAGCCACCGGTGGAAGGCGCCGAGCAGCGGGCCGTTTACCGGTCGGCCGGGAGTGAGTTCCGGGCAGGTCGGCCAGGGCCGTCGCGTGCCAGGCATCGGCTCCGGCCTCCTCGAACAACTCGGCCGCCGCCTGCAGGACTTCCTTGCCACCGTCGTGTCCGCCGATGGCAAGCAGGACCCGGCCCTCGAGGGTCCGATGACCCAGGTTCCGCGCCAGGTCTCGCGCCTCGTGCAGCGCCGACATGCCCTCCTGGGTACTGCGACCTGCGAGTCTTGCTTCCCCCACGCCGAGCAGCGTCAGCGCGACCATGAACAGGTCGCCGCGCGCACGGACCTCTTGCAGCACCGCCTCGAACAGCCGCAGGGCTTGGGTGTGACGGTCCTGGCGCAGCTGGGACTCGGCCAGCAGTCTGAGCAGCATGAGTTCGAGGTCCCTGGCGCCGGAGGGAAGGACCGCCAGCCCCTGCTCGGCGGCACGCTCGGCCTGGACCGGATCCTGCCGTCTCAGGTGGGCGAGACCGATGTGACTCATCGCGTGCGCCGTACCGAAGTCGTCCTGAGATTCCTGGAAGATCGTCACAGCGCGCTCCAGCGACCCCAGCGAGCCCTCCCAGTCACCTTGCAACCGCTGGGCGACGCCGATGTCGATCAGGGCGAGCGCCTGACCACGACTGTCCCCCACCAGTGCGAACAGCCGGGCGGCCAACTCGGCCGCGTGAACTCCCTCGGCGATGTGCCCGCTGTTCATCAGGTAGTCGCTCTGACCGAGCAGCACCGCGGCTTGTCCCCGTTGGTCGCCAACGCGGCGGCACAGTTCGAGCGCCGTCTCGTTGGCCACTCTGCGATCCTCGCGATATCCCCGCTTCAGGTGAAGGATCGTGCTGGTCGCGGCAAGTTCCCAGCAGTGCTCCGCCCAACCTGCCGCCGCCGTCTGCCGGACCGCGGCGGTTATGGTGAGGCGTTCGGATTCGAGCCAATCCAGCGGCTCGAGAAGCAATCGCTCACTGCTGTCGGGCAGCCAGCGCGGCGCGTATCCCTGGACGTTGTCCCAGACCACACCCCGGAACCGGTTGACGGCCTGCTCGGCCAGCCCGAGCAGGGCGCTGAAGGCGCGGGTCCGAACGCTGTCCCGCTCGGCCGGTGACTCGTGGATGTTGGCCTGCTCAAGGGCGCAAATCCGGGTGAGGTCGTGGTAGCGGTATCGCGGCTGCCCAGCCGCGTCCGCTCCGAGAGGCTGGAGGAGCTGGGCATCGAGGAGGTCCTCCAGCACATTCTCGGCCCTGGTGAGGTCGGGATCCTCCTGAAGGGCGGCCAGCAGCCAAGGGGCGTAACCGGTGGGCGCGTCCACGAGCGCCAGCCGCCGGAACGCGGAGGCGGTCTGGGCCGGGAGGTCCTGGTAGGAAAGGCGGATACTGTCGCGAACGCACATGCCCTCGCCGGTGAGCTGGTCGAGTCGGCGGTGTTCGTCGGCAAGACGAGTCACCACCTCACGGAGCGAGGTGGTGGGGCGGGTGGCCAGCCGGGCGGCCGCGATGCGCAAGGCCAGCGGCAGCCCCTCGCAGAACTGGATGAGCCTGCCCGCCTCCTCTCGCTCTTGGAAGACCCGTTCGGCGCCGAGCACCTGGGTGAGGAGGTCGGTGGATTCCTCCGTGCCCAGGGCTTCGACCGAGACACTGGCCGCGCCGTGAGCTGTGACGAGGCCCTCCAACCGGCGCCTGGCTGTGACGATCACGCAGCAGCCGGGTGTGCCCGGCAGCAAAGGTCTCACCTGAAGGCTTGACGCCGCGTTGTCCAGCAGGATGAGCACTCGGCGATCCTGCAACGTGCTACGGAACAGGCCCGCCCGCGCCTCGGTGTCAGCGGGAATCTGCTGTCCGGGTACGCCGAGAGCGCGCAGGAACCGATCGAGCACCTCGTGGGCGGCGGCCGGAGCCGCGTGCTGGTCGTAACCGTGCAGGTCCGCGAAAAGCTGACCATCGGGAAAACGATCGGCCACCCGGTGCGCCCATCGAACGGCGAGCGTCGTCTTGCCGACACCCGCGATGCCACTGACGACCGCCAGCCGAAGATGACCGGTCGAGGTCGCCAGCAGCCCGTCCAGCACGTCCTGTTCTGTCTTCCTGCCCGCGAATGCCGGGATCGACGGCGGTAACTGGCTCGGCCGACCCGATGGTGCCGCCTCGCGAGCCGGCCACGGCGGATCGGCCGGCGGGGCGTCCTCGCGGAGAATCCGCTCGTGGAGGTCGCGCAGCTGCCGGCCGGGCTCCATGCCCAGCTCATCGACAAGGGCCCGGCGGCCTTCGCGGTAGATGGCCAGGGCGTCGGCTGGGCGACCCGAATGCCAATGCAGTTCCATCAGCCGTGCACGCAGGGTTTCCCGCAGGGGATGGTCAGGGACGGCCGCGCTCAGCCGGTTGATCATCTGCTCGCGCTCGGCGGCCGTTGAGCGCACGGCCGCCCACTCCTCCAGGATGGTCAGGCGTAGGTCCTCCAGCCGCTGACGGGCCGCTTCGAGTCGAGGGCCGGGCAGGCCCGCCAGAACAGGGCCCCGCCACAACTGGAAGGCCTGCCGGTACTGATGGGCGTCCTGGGCTTGTCGGGCTCCTGGCACCATCCGTACCGCTTCGTCGGCGTCAAGTCGGATGGCCGAGGATCGTAGCCGGTAGGCCGACCCCACTGTCTCGATCACCTCGGCCTGCCCACACACCTTGCGCAGCGTGGAGACATGGATGGCGATCTGGACGCGCGCCGTGGCGGGCGGGTCGCTTCCCCAGATCTCATCGATGAGCCGGCTCACGCTCAGCAACCGGCCCGCTTCCAGCGCCAGGAGCGCCAGCACCGCGGCGGGCCGGCCCGCCAGGGGCACCGGGCAGCCTTCGGCCAGCAGCTCCACCGGCCCCAGGACGCGGACCTCCAGGACAGATGCGGGAGAGGAGCGCACCGCTCAGCCTCGCGGCCTACACCCAGTGCAGCCCCATGGCGTGGCCTTAAGAAGGTCCTGCGCCGGCAAGGCACCCGGCCCGTACCGGAGATCGTCGCGGTTCATGAGGCTCGCCCTTCGTTCTGGCCGAAGCTAGCGCCTCTGACGTTATCGCGATTCTTCGCGCATAAGGGGCTTACCGGTAGCTAGGGCCCGGCCATGTGCTGGTCGTGGCGGGCGGGGCGTGCAAGGTCGCTATATAGGGCGCGTGTATCGAGAAAATAGCGGCAGCGCCCAGGGTATGGGCCATGACAGGTCTGATCAGATCATTGGCCGTGGCAGCGACGAGCGTGTCGGTGTTGGCGGCCACGGCGACGCAGTACACAGCCCACGCGGCCACCGGCTCGAGGGTCGATTGTGTGGTGTCGGACCCGGCCGCCTACAACGGCAAGGCGTGGACCGCATACGCGCCCAATGTCGACGACAAGGTGCACGGCCTGGTCAAATTCTATGAGTACAGCGAGATCTTCTCTGTCACCGACGTCTTCACCAGTGACGAACACGTCATCTATGGCCGCGTGCAGTACTGCTACGACGGCGCATGGCGGCCGTACGGCGGCAACAACGGCTGGTACAACGCAGGCTACTGGGGCGACTGGGATCTCAAGGAAGGTCGCCGGATGAAGATCCAGGTGTGCCGCTCGAAGGTGGGGGTGGCCGACGCCGAGTGTTTCGGGTGGAAGAACGTCATCGCCTAAAGGGCGTGCAGAAGTGGATGGACTTCCCCACCTACCCCGACCGACGGCATGCCGTTCCTGCCCTCACCCGAAGTCAGTCATCGAAAGGACTGTCCGTGCAGAACTCGCTACTCGCCTCCCCGAGGCGCCTGTCCCCGCTGGTCGTCTCCGGCCTGGTGCTGGGCCTTGGACTCACCTCCCCCGCGCCGGCGTCGGCTGATCCGACGGCCTCTCCCGCTGCGCAGGGGGGAACCGAAGAAACGGTCGAGACGCTGGCTTCCCGGCCGAAGTTCCAGATCCCCATTGCCTGTGGCGTGTCGGTGTTCATGGATTCGGCCGATTCCCACGACGGGTATCAGGCCACCGCACTGGACATGTATCCCAACACCAGCAACCCCTACACCGGTGGCTACAGCGCCAAGGGCCACAAGGTCCGCCCTTCGGTCGGTGGGAAGGTGCAGTATCTGTCCGGCAGTTCGACCGACACGATGTATGTCGTCCACGACGCCACCTGGCGCACCATGTACGCGCACATGACCAACCGCGCCCGCAACGGTTCCACGGTGGGGGTCGCCGACACGATCGGCAAGATCGGCTCTGTCGGCACCGGCAAGCCCCACCTGCACTACCAGCAGGAGCAGAAGGTCAACGGCAAGTGGACGAAGGTCCGCCCGTACTTCAACGGCAAGAACCGCTCGCTGGGCAGCGACGGCGGTCGCCAGATTCTCATCAGCCACGCCTGCAGCTACAGCCGCCCGACCAAGGTATGCCCCTACAAGATCTCCAACGATGTCACCAAACGCTCCTGGACCGGCACCAAGTTCGACTCCGAAGGCAAACTGTCCAAGGGCCGCACCTACAACTTCGGCCTGGACAAATACCTCAAGCCCAACGGCGCCCTGTACCGCCGGATGATCGCCGCGGGCGGCTCCGACAACCGCGGACCCTGGGTCAACAACAAGTACCTCAAGCGCAACGGAAGCTGCGTCGTCTAAGCTTGAGGTTTAACCCTTGCGACTGCGGTGTTCGGTGAGGGTTCGGCGCGTTTGGTGGTCTTGCCGATCTCGTGATGGCGGGCGCGAGCCCGGTTCTTGGAGCCGAAAGGCCGTCCTGGGCCGGGCCGGGTGGGTTTCGGCGCGCCAGCCGGTAAAGGCCGTCGCGGGCGCAGGTGCCGAAACCGGCCGGTCTCCAGCGCGGCGACGATCGAATACGGCCAGCCCGGGATCATCTGGTGGTCGCCCTTACGGCGGCCATAGGTGTGGCAGAACAGCCGTTGCGGGCTGGTCGGCGCATCCGGGCGCAGCCAGGGGGGTGACATCGGCGGCCAGCACGATCCGCCCGCCCGCCGCACGAGGCGGTGGCACCGTGGCCAGTGCCCGCCGCAGCCGGGCGATCTCGATGCGGCCATGATTGATCGCGTCGTACAAGCCGCCGTGGCCACGGCGGTGCTCGGGCGCCAGCGCCTGCCCGACCAGTGTGCGGACCGGGCCACCGGCGCACAACACCGCCTCGGCCATCTGGTTCTGGTCTCCTATGTGCCGGCGGTTATCTGCGTCTGGTCATCTCGACCTGTTCAGGGTCAGTAACGTGATGCCCGGCACAGCGGGTTTGCGAGGGGCGGGCGAGGAGTGGCAGCAGTGCGGATGGGATGGCGAGATCGTCTGCGGTACCGGTTCGACGGCACGATGGATCGCGGCACACTCCCTCCGATCGGCTGGCCGAGAAGGGCGCCCGCGGTACTGATCGCGCCGGTCACCGCACTGGTGGTCGCCCTGACCGGCCAGGACACATGGGACAGCGGCGGACTGGGCGTCGCGTGGCCAAGCCCGCTCCGCACTCTGGGTCCCGGCACCATGGGCGGCGACGCTGGAACGCCGCTGTTTCCGGCGTTGATGCTCACGGTCAGCGTGGGGGGCATCTTCATCCTCAGCGCGCTCATCGGCGTGCTGATCATCGGGCTGGAGAATCGGATCGGTCCGTTGAGCAAAGGCCGTTCACGCCTCATCGAGCGCGGCCGCACCCCTTTGCCGGGCTGGTCGGAGGAAGAGTTCACGATGGTCGCCGAACCCTCGACGGCCAACCAGGGCCGGCGACGGGATGCAGCCGCCATCGGCCGGCGGCTCAAACACCGCAGCGACCGGTCACCCTCCTATGGAGTGACTCTCAAACCGTCATAGACGACGCCGGCTTGCGGCGCGGACGACATCCTCATCGTTCTCGCCGACAGCTGATCACCGAAGTGGCCCAGAGCACCGGTTTCCACCATCACCGAGACCGGAGCGCGCACCTTCCACTGATGCGGGAGGCGCTGAAACTCCCCCCTGCGACTACCACGTTTGCGACACCTGACGGTCGCATTCTGTAGGCGAGGTGCAACATGGAGTGTCCTGGGCCGGGTCTGACACATGGAGAGCAGAAGGACAGCCATGGATAGCCCGACATCTCCAGTGCCCTCGCCGCCACCTCACCGATCCCGGACCAAGTGGCGAATGCACTACTCGGTCAGCTTGGCCGCCGCTGTGGCCATATGCGCTGTGGGGTTGATCGCGATCAACTCCACAGATTGGGCAGCGGGTGGGTTCTGCCTGGTCGACGGTGTTCGCGTCATCGACATGGTGGTCCACGGTACGGCAGGCGATGATCGGATCTTGTGCGACCCGATCCCCGCAGGCGTCACCGTCGACGGCCTGGCAGGAAACGACACGATCATCATCGGGGTGTTCGCGAACAAGATCGGGAACCGCGGAACCATCAACGGCGGCACCGGGAACGACACCATCATGGTGCGTGGCGGCCATTCCAATCTCGTCGGCGGAAGGGGCGCCTCCGGCAACGAGGGTCGCATCGACGGCGGGCCGGGCAACGATGCCATCAAGGCCGTCGGCGGCGACGGGGGCTTGGGCAGCGGTCTCCATGACGCGGGCGAGGGCGGCGACGGCAACGCCGGGGCGATCGAGGGCGGCGGCGGCAACGACGACGTCACCGCTGTCGGCGGCACGGGAGGGCAGGGCATCGACAGCCTCAGCATCCAAGGCGATCCCGACGGCGGTATCGGCGGCGCCGGGAACGTCGGCACCATCCGCTGCGCCGGCACCGTCACCGTGGCAGGCGGAAATGGCGGACACGGCACCGCCATGGACGCCGACGAGGCCAACAGCGATGGAGACGGCGCGGATGGAGACGGCGGCGTCGGCGGCGTCGGCAACACCAGCCTCATTCAGACGATCGTGCTTGAGGGCATCACCAACACCGTCGACATCGCCGGAGGATACGGCGGGGCCGGGCAGGCACGGGGTGAAGGTGGGGAGGGAGGGATAGGCAACGACCATCCGATCACGGTTGCCGCTCGGGTGAAGATGACCGGCGGCAACGGAGGGAACGCCGGCCCACGTGACATCGGCGGTGGCGGTCATGGCGGCGTCGGCAACACCCGGCCGTTGCGGATCGACAGCGACCGATACCAACTCGTCACCATCGGCGGGGACGGCGGCTGGGGCCGGCCCTGCGGACGTGGCGGCGAGGGCACCACCATGCCCATCGAGGGCGGTCTCACTCAGACGGGGCGCAACTGCCCGTGACTCGTCGCCACAACCAGATGCGCAAGCCAGGGGCCGAGGCGGCAAAGGACCACTGGGGCGCAGCGACGTCTTCGAAGATCTCTGGCCGAACTCACCGATCCCGACGGCCATCACTGTCGCCGGAACCAGCGGCGTGCCGGCCGGACTGCCCATCGCCGCCGCCTGGCAGGCCCAGGTTCGCTGACACCTCCACGGCTCGCGACCGGGTGCAGGCGGCGGCGAACGCAGGTGCGAAGGACTCCGCCGATAACTCTAAGTTAAGGTATAGTCACTTTACGCAGTCGAGAAGATCGGCTGGGCCTGGTTCACATGGGAGGAAACATGATCGCAAGGCGGATACTTGCCGCAGCGGCCACCCTGGTCATGAGCGCCGCCATCGTAGCCGCGGCCGCAGGGACGGCCAACGCCTACAACTTCCCCTTCAACGGCAGGTGCGGCGCCTCCTGGTACTACGACGGGCCGTCCCAGACGAAGGCCACGTTCTCCCACATAGACAACGGCACCTACTGGTACAAGATCACGTGGGGCGGCCAGCCGCCCGTGCCCGGTGACCCGCTGCACCAGCACAACTGGGCGGGCTGCCGGAAGTAGCCACCGCGAGGCGGGATACGTCCCGGTTCGCCACCTCGGCCTCGCCGTCACCGACGACGATCAGACCCGCCGAGACGTGGACACCGTTCGATGCGTTCCGGGACGTACCGCACGCCCCACCGCTCAGAAGCAACGCGAGGCGAGGTCCGTGGTCGACCCTGTGGCGACCTCAGGGTCGATCAGGTCGCCACAGGGAGCCACCACCGGCGCGCTCGCCGGGTCGAGCACGGTCCGCCCCGACACTCCGGCACATGGATCACTGGCGTGGGCACAGCCTCCGACGGGGGCGTACGGCCGAGCCCCCCGGGGTGATGCCCACCTTGCTCCGGGTGGTTCCCACGGCGAATACCCCCATGTTTACGCGGAAAGCCCGTATGGCCCGGCCCAGCTGGCCATATGATCATTTTCGGCTGCCCGAAACATGAGGAAGGACCCCCTCTGTGCCTGACACGACCCACGAGTGGAACAACGGCATCGACACGACCCGGCCCAGCATCGCCAGGGCCTACGACGTCGTCCTCAACGGCAAGGACAATTTCGCGGTCGACCGCGCCTTCGTCCAGGAGATCGTGAAGGTCGTTCCCGAGATCTACGATGTCGCGACCTACAACCGGGCGATCTTGGGCAGAGCCGTACGTTTCCTGATCGACGAGGGCATCACCCAGTTCATCGACCTTGGTTCGGGCTTGCCGACCGTGGAGAACACTCACCAGGTCGCACAGCGGGCGAACCCGGACTCCCGAGTCGTCTACGTCGACAACGACCCGATGGTCCTGGCTCACGGACGGGCGCTGCTCGGGGCGAACGACCGGACCGCGGTCATCACCTCCGACCTGCGCGACCCTGCCGCGATTCTGGCCGACCCGGCCGTCAAGCAGCTCATCGACTTCGGACGGCCGGTGGGCGTGCTGCTGGTCGGCATCCTGCACCACCTGCATGACAATGAAGACCCCCGTGGAATCGTCGAGGGCTACATGGCGGCGGTCCCGCCGGGCAGCCACCTCTTCATCACCCACTTCTGTGGCGCCACCCAGGACGCGCGCGACGCGGAGCGGAAGTTCCTCGCGCTGCTCGGCACCGGCCGGTTCCGCTCGCAGAAGGAGATCACCGGCTTCTTCGACGGATTCGAACTGCTGGAACCGGGAGTCGTCCCGCTCCCCCACTGGCGGCCCGACGGCGCGGTCCCGGACACCCTGACCGTGGGTCAGCGGCTCATGTACGGCGGGCTGGCACGAAAGGCATAGTCCCCTTGGCGGACCCGACGGACCCGGCGGACCGGCGATCAGGGGCAGGGCGGGCCCGACGCGAAACCCTCGCGTCGGCCCGACGCGAAACCCTCGCGTGCGCCGGGACCGAACCCGGCGTGGCGCTGGCGGGGAAGCCGCCCGTGGCGGTGACCGCCGCAAACGGATGCCGCGACCGGCTCGCCCGCCTCGATGCCCCCGCCGGACCACCGCCGCCACCGCATCTCCGGGCCAGAAACCGGGAAGGGCGGGTTCACCTGCCTCAGCTCGTCGCGTGGTGCGCGCCGGTCATCAGCGCCGCCAGGTCCTCGGGGGCGAGGAAGGACGGCGGAGGCGGCGGTCCCCAGTTGAACAACCCCTTGGCGCCTTCCAGGACCTCCGGGGTCCACAGACTGTCCTCGGGGATGCAGTCGAGGTCGGCGTAGTATTCAGTGAAGTTGCCCGCCGGGTCCTTCAGGTACCAGAAGAAGTTCGAACCGGCGTGGTGACGGCCGAGCCCCCATACATGGCGTTCGGGCCGGCCGTCCAGCATCGCGCCGGCGCCCCGCCCGACCTCGTCGATGTCGTCGACCTGCCACGAGGTGTGGTGCAGGTACGCGACCGGCGCCGCCAGGACGAGCAGGTTGTGGTGGTCGGTCGAGCAGCGCAGGAAGACCCCGGCGTCCTTGATCAGGTCGCTGGTCTTGAACCCCAGACCGTCGCGGAAGAAGGCGGTGGTGACGGCGAAGTCGGGCGTGCCGACGACGACGTGGCCGAGCTTGCGGGGCCGTACCGGCCCGGAGCGCAGGACGGCGGCGGCGCGGGCGTCGATCCGCTCGTCGCGCCCGGGACCGTTGCAGGGGGCGGTCGGCGCCGGCTCCTGGACGACCCGGGGAGCGACCTCCAGGACGGCGCGGACGCCGGTCGCCTTCTCGCAGGCGGTCAGCGCGGTGCCGGTGTTCTCGGCGGCGATGTCCTGGCGGTGCAGCCGGGATGCGGCGGCGGCGAGGTCGTCGGGGGTGTCGACGCCGATCCGCACCTCGACCAGCCGGCGGGTGGCGGCCGGGACGATCCGCAGTTGGCGTCCCCCGTCGCGGGTGCTGAGCCATCCGTCCGCCTCGGGACGCAGACCGAACTCGGTGTAGTAGGACGCCGTCTCGGCGACGTCCGGGACTCCCATGGTGACGGAGACAAGGCGATGTAGTGACATGTCTGGATTCCTCGGTGGGAACTGGAGCCGAAGGATGGGATGGAGGACGTGGTGCCGGAACGGCTCAGCCGGTGAGCGGTCCGGGGGTCCCGGCCGCGGCGACTCGCTCGCGGGACAGCCATGGATCACTCCTCGCCTGATTGCCGGACCCCTCCCAAGTTAGGCAGCGCGCCGGGGATATGGCAGTGGCGATTTCGTCAATGGACCACATGTGAGGTCCCGAAGCCCAGCAAACCACCGGAGTGCCGTGGCGGGCTCCGGCCCCGGGACGTCCATCCCACCGCCATCGCCAACGAGGTGTTTTGCCCCTCCGTTGGGACCGACCAGGCCGAAGAACGACCCGCTCGGCACCCCAAAGGTCGGTCCCATCCTCCTCCCCGGCGCCCGGAATCTGGACGCCCACCATCCCGGATACGCGATCAGCCTCGATCCGCGTCGGACTCTCGTCGGCCACCACGCGGACGAAGAAGCCCGTCGCCACATGGACGAAGGGCTCCCCCGCGCCCGATGCGTTTCCGTCCGTTGCAGGAAGAGGGGAGCCGTCACACGTCGTCGGCCGGCGCGACCGTGGTCTCGCGGAGGGGCCGGGCGGGGGTCCGGTACGGCCGGCGCCGGCCGAGGGCGAGGCCGGCGACCAGGACGCCGAGGAGGGTCACGCCGGCGGCCATGTAGTACGCCGTGCTCAGGCCCTGGGTGAGTTCCCGCCGCAACGCGTCGCCGTTCAGACCGCCGATTCCGGCGTTGGCGATGGCCACCATCAGGGCGGTGCCGATCGCCAGCCCGGTCTGGTGGGTCACGGACGCCATCCCGGAGGCGACGCCCTGCTCGGCCGCCGCGACGCCGTTTCCGGCGGCGATCCACATCGAGGTCCAGACGATGCCCATCCCGAAACCGGTCACCATGATGCCGGGCAACACGACGATGAACGGGGTGTCCGGGGAAACGGCGAGGGCCAGCAGGACCAGGCCGGCCGTACCGATCAGCAGGCCGATGGACAGGGCGGTCCGCATGCCCGCACGGGTGACCAGGCGCTCGGCGACCTTGGTGCCGACGATGTTGAGCAGTGTCAGCGGCAGGTACGCCAGGCCCGTCCGCAGGGGGTCGTAGCCGAGGATGTCCTGGAGGTAGACGGTGAGCAGGTAGTAGTGGGCGCCGAGGCCGGCCCCGAACACCGCCGTGATCGCCATGGCCGCGACCAGGCTGGAGTTGGCGAACATCCGCAGGGGCATGAGCGGGTCCCGGCTACGGGATTCGATCACCGCGAACAGCACGAGCAGCGCGACGCCGAGGCCGAAGGCGGTCAGAATGGGCGCGGAGGTCCATCCCCACTCGGGACCTTGCGCGAACACGAAGACCAGCAGCGTGATTCCGGCCGTCGCGGTCAGCGCACCGGGAAGATCGAAGCGGCGTCCCGGTACGGCGGCGCCCGCTCGGGCCCCGTCGGCGGGAAGGAGGGGGAAAGCCGCCAGCAGGGCGACGCAGGCGAGCAGCACGAAGATGTAGAAGGTCGACTCCCAGCCGAAGACCTCGGTGAGCACCCCGCCGAGCAGCGCGCCCCCGGCGAGACCGCTGCCTCCCATGGCGGCCCACACCGCGAGCGCACGGTTGCGCTCAGGCCCTTCGGCGAAGGTGGTGCCGATCAGGGACAGCGTGGCGGGGAACAGCAGCGCCGCGCCCAATCCCTGTACGGCACGCACCGCGACCAGCAGTCCTGGGCTCTCGGCCAGCCCGCCGACCAGCGAGGAGACGGCGTACAGGACGAGGGCGAGGATGAACATCCGACGCCGCCCCAGCAGGTCGGCGGCCCGCCCGCCCAGCAACATGAAGCCGCCGAGCGCGACCGCGTACGCACTGACCACCCACTGCAGGGTCTGGCCGGAGAAGTCCAGGTCCTGCCCGATCTCGGGCAGCGCCACGTACACGATGTTGTAGTCGACGGCGATGATGAACTGGGCGAATGCCAGCAGGGCCAGGATCCACCCCAGGCGACGAGGCCGATGCGGCATGTTCGCGGACGACGCTGGGATGGACATGAGCTCCCCGGGGCATGTCGGTGAATCGTCGAGGTGACGGGTTCGTCATGCCGGTACGGTAGGAGTTGCCATCAATGTCAGGTTCAAGTCCTGGGTGGGCATACGAGGTGGGAAATGCGAATCGGTGAACTGGCTCAGCGCACCGGAGTGAGCGAGCGTTCGCTGCGTTACTACGAGCAGCAGGGGCTGCTGACGGCCGAGCGCACGGCCGGCGGCCATCGTGACTACCGCGACGGCGCGGTCGACCGGGTCATCCGCATCCAGGAACTCTTCGCGGCGGGGCTCTCCAGCTCGAAGATCGCGCGGCTGCTGCCCTGCATGCGAGACGCCGACGGCGGCCCGTCCGAGCTCGCCACCCCGCGGCTGGTCACCGAGCTCGCCACGGAACGGGATCGCATCAGCCGCATGATGACCGACCTCATCCGCTCCCGGGACGTCCTGGACGAAGTGATCGACGCGGCATCGGGCGACAGTGGGCAGACCGCCCGCCACCTCGAAGATCGTCAGCCGCGAGCGCGGTAGCCACCGGCCGCGCCGCCATCCGGAGCGCGCCGCCATCCGGAGCGCGCCGCCATCCGGAGCGCGCCGCCATCCGGAGCGCGCCGCCATCCGGAGCGCGCCGCCATCCGGAGCGGGCCTACGCTCGGAGCGAGCCGCCGTCCGGAGCTGCCCTGCTCAGAACTCGGTGAGCAGTTCGTCCACCTTGGTGATCGTGCCAAGCCTCGGAAAGATGTGCTCGACGGCGAATCGGTGCTGGTCCACGCTCAGCCCGGTCATGGCGTCCTCGGCGAACACCACGTCGTAGCCGTAGTCGGACGCCGTCCGAGCCGTCCCCTCCACCCCCCAGTTCGTCGCGATCCCGGCCACCACGAGGCGGGTGATTCCGCGCTCCCGCAGCGTCGCGTGCAGCCCGGTCTCGTGGAAGGCGCTGATCGCCCGCTTCACGACCTCCAGGTCACCGTCCTGCGGTTCCATCTCGGGAACGAAGACGCTCCCCGCAGGTTGCTCCACCGTGCCCGGCCGCTCGACGCGCACCTGCACGACAAGCGATCCCGCCTTGTGAAACGCCTCTACGAGACGAGTGCACTGCCGTACGACTTCTGCTCCCGGATACGGCGCGGTGTCCAGCTCGACGATCCGGGGCATCAGGTCGATCACGACAAGGGCGGTCTTCTGCAGATCAGACATGCGGTGACCCTATCCCTTGTCCCATGGGCTCGCTCATCGCCCGGCGATCCGCAGGTCGCGGGGCCCACGCGACGCAGGCCCGCACCAGTATGGTGCGGGCCTGCGCCGTGCCGGGGCACACCCCGACGCGACGAGTTCCCCGTGACAAGTCCTCGTCGACTGCTGCGAAACTTACCGGTCAGAGCCCCTCCGCGCCTAGATCACATTTGCGATGTCCGGCCGCCGTCTGGGCACGAGCACAGTGCCCGGGGAGCGCCGTGCCACCGTGTCACAAGCCCGTCGCCGCCCACGAGACGCCTGCCACTCCGGGCTCAGACACGCGTGACCTGGTACGGCAGGCGAAGAGGTGTGCGTGGCCGAAGGTCGGTCGCGAGAACGCTCGCAACCTCTGCTGGTGATGGCGGTGGCGGGCTCACCTGACCGCAACCGGACACCGGCAGCGGGCCGATCCGCCGTCACCCTGCCCGCTCCCACAGGCGGTCGACGGCCCACAGGCGGTCGTCAGCCCAGACGCAGATCTCCGCGACGCGGCTGATGTGCCGCCCACCGCACCGGTCCCCCGGCACCACCAGGTGCGGCGCCAGATCGTCCAGCTCGAACCCGTCCATCCAGACCCCCACCAGAGCCCCGACGTTGCCGAACTCCGGATCGATCTCCCCCCACGACAACACGGCGTGATGGCCGTCACGGCCGAGCACCGACACCAGGAACCGTAACCGGTCCTTGCGCGCGGCGGGGTCGAAGGCCGGTTCGGCGGAGCGCGCGACATCCACCAGCAGCGGCCCCGCGAACCGGTGCCGCCGCGTCCCCGTGACGCGGCAGGCGAAGGTCACCTCGACCTCGTGACGCGGCAGCGCCCGCAACTCGTCGACACTGATCACTTTCGGCGCGCTCAGATCCCCGGCGAGCCGGATCCGCCCGGCAGCCACCGTGGAGACTTCGATGGACGTGTGCGGCATCCAGGCCTCCTTCGCCTGGGCGGCCCCTCGGGGGGCCGCCCATCACATATTGCCCACCGTTTGCCGTTCCACACGCAGAAGCGGCCAAATAGTTAGCACAGTCGTGCATATACGAGGGAAAGCACGACCTATCCCTTGCATTCGCCCTTCCGTGATCCTGGCGAAGGTGTCGGCATGCACAGCCGGGCCGGCGTGGATCGTCACGACGGACGCCGTCCGGCCCGCCAGGTCGAACCACAAGGAGATCAGGGCTTCGGCCGAACGCGGCGCGCCTGGCCGGGACCGTTCTCCCTCCGCTCGGACCGGCCGCAGAAGTCCGCCGAGGTCGGCGCTCGCATCGGCGCGGTCACCGCGCAGAAGGCTGAGGCGGCCCTCGGTTGGGCCCGCCTCAGCCTTCTTGCGCCGGTTCTCCGACGAACCCCGCCTGGCCACGACATGCGACCGGGTCGCACCCGGGGTCAGGACCCGTACGGGTCCTCGTGGGCGAGGATCCGCCCTGCCATCCTCTTCACGGCGTCGAGCGCGGTGATGTACGGCATGGGCCCGAAGGAGACACGGGCGACTCCCAGTTCGGCCAACCGGCCGAGGCTCGGCCCGCCGGGAAGGCAGTTCGCGTTGATCGGACCGGCCAGCCCTGAGACGAGCGCGGAGATCGCGTCCTCGGAGGCGACCATGATCGGATAAATGCAGTCGGCGCCCGCCTCCAGGTAGCGCGTTCCGCGCTCAAGGGCTTCGTCGAGCACGTCGGCGGGCTGCGCTCCGCCGGTGAACACGTCGACCCGGGCGTTGATCACCAGGTCGACGCCGGCCTCCGTCGCCGCACTTCGCACGTCGGCGATGCGTTTGGCCTGGTCGCCGACGCTGACCAGGCCTTTCCCCCCGATGGCGCTGTCCTCTAGGTTGCATCCGGCCGCACCGATGGCGATCAGCCGTTCGACGAGGTCTCCCGCGGGCAGGCCGTACCCCGCCTCGGCGTCCACGGTGACCGGCACCTGTACGGCGCGGATGACACGGCCCGCGGCGGCCAGCATCTCGTCGACCGGCGCGCCCTCGTGGTCCGGGTAGCCGAGCATCGCGGCGATCGAGGCGCTGGCCGTGGCGAGCGCGGGGTACCCGGCCTCCACGACGACGGTCGCGGTCCCGGCGTCCCAGACGTTGGGCAGGAGCAGCGGCGTGCCGGGCGTGTGAAGGTCACGGAGCCGGGTCGCCAGGTCGTTCAGTTCGGAGGTCAACGTGTCTCCTCTTTCGCATCGCTTGTGTTACCCATCAGATGACGGATGACGGCCGCGAAATGTGACATCCACCCCGTCGGGGTTTCCTCTCGCGGGCCACCATGGCGAAGGGCCATGGCGGGACGGCTCAGCCCCACGTCGTGCCCGACGGCTCCTTGATGGTGACGTTGACCGAGTCCCGTACGGCGGGATGCCGCTCCCGGGGTCGCCCGATGACGGCCTCCCCCCGGGGGCCACCCCGGCGGTCCGAGTCGACGGATTCCCGCTTACGGTCCCGGGCAGGCATATCTGAATCATTAACCGTCAATATCGGCCGCAGATCTCTATAACATCCAATGTCATGCTAAAAGATGAAATTTCGCAGGCAGTGTCCACTTTTGGACATCGATGGCGGCTGACGTGACTTAGGCCCGCCGCTATCCTCCATGCGGAGGACATATGACCGACATTTAAGTCCTTCCAGCCGAAAGACTTAAATATCCAGCTTTCGGCCTCAAGTCACCCACCGAACCCCAGGGACGCTCATGCCTTACCTGCCTGCGCGGACGCGGCGACGACGCGCGACTCTCACATCGATCGCCGGGTCCTTACTCATCGTGGCGACGCTCACCCCGTTACCCGCTCATGCGGCGGGCGCCGACGGCCTCGCCTACGTGGCCAACAACACCGACGACTCGGTATCGGTGATCGACACCGCGACCGGCACCGTCACCACCACCATCCCCGTCGGGAACGCCCCGTCAGGGATCGCCGTCGACCAGGCCGGGACGCGTGCCTACACCGCCAACACCAATGACGCCTCGGTGTCGGTGATCGACACCAGCACCCACACGGTCGCCGCCACCGTCGCCGTCGGGCACGCTCCGGCCGGCATCGCGGTCGACCCGGCCGGGACACGCGTCTACGTGGCCACCTTCAACGACGACGCCGTGTCGGTGATCGACGCCACCACGAACACCGTCACCGCCACCGTTCCCGTAGGCGACACACCGGTCAGCGTCGCGGTCGACCCGGCCGGGACACGCGTCTACGTGGCCACCTTCAACGACGACGCGGTATCGGTGATCGACACCACCACGAACACCGTCACCGCCACCATCCCCGTCGGCGACGCGCCCTTCGGCCTCGCCGTGAATCCAGCCGGGAGCCGTGTCTACACGGCGAACGTCGGTGACGACTCGGTGTCGGTGATCGACACCACCACGAACACCGTCACCGCCACCATCGCCGTGGGCGACGCGCCGCGCGACATCGCGATCGATCCCGCCGGCAGCCGGGCCTACACCGCCGACTTCGGCGGCGACTCGGTGTCCGTGATCGACACCGCGACCGGCACCGTCACCGCCACCATCGCCGTGGGCGACGCTCCCTACGGCATCGCCGTCAGCCCGGACGCCACCCAGGTGTACACCACGACCACGAACGACGGTGGGACGACCGTGATCGACACCGCCACCGGCGCCGTCACCGCCACGGTCACGGTCGGCACGGCCCCGCAGGGAGTGGCCTTCGGTCCCGCCGCCGTCGCGGCCTCCGCCGACATCGCCGTCGGCCTCACCGCTTCCCCGTTCCTGTCGATCCCGGCCTACATCCGGTACACCATGACGGCGACCAACAACGGCCCCGCCACCGCCGGCGCCACCACCCTCACCGCCACCCTGCCCCCCGGCGTCGTCGCGCACAGCCTCAGCAGCGGCTGCACCGCCGCCGGCGCCAAGGTCACCTGCACCTACGGCTCCATCAACAGCGGCGCCGGCGCCGCCAAGACCTTCCGCGTGTGGGTGTCCCTCCTCAGCCTCGGTACGGTCACCACCACCGCCACCCGGACCACCTCGACCCCCGCCGACCCGAACGCCGCCAACGACGACGCCGTGAAGCGCTGCCTCGTCATCACCGCCCTGCTGGCCACCTGCTGACGCGCCGTCCGGCGAGGCGTTGATCCGGCCGCCCTCCGGTGGGAACGACCCGGCGTCCCACACGTCGTCGGGGGCCATCCCACCGGACCGGGCACTGATCGACGCGCTCTCCGGCATGAATGCCGAAGGGCACATGCGGCACTTCTGCGGCTTCCTGCTGCACCGACCCCGAGCCACCGAGATGGTCTTACCGGGTCTCCACAGGCTTTCGAGCCTTCCGGCCCCGTTCCCGCCCGTCCGGCGGTACCTGACGCGATCCATGTACCAGGCGCCGTTCCGCCTTGGCGGCGAGACGGCTGTTCCCGCCCCGCTACCCGAGAGAGCCCGCTTCACCTCCGGCGTGAACGCCGGAGCACGTGGTGACCGTCCACGGCAGGGGGCGGACGGGAGGATCCGAGGCCGTCGCCGGTGCGCCTCGAATCCTCCCGATCACGCTCTCAGACGGGGAGCGACGATGGCTCCGCCGTACTGTCGGAGAGCCTCACTGCAGGCGGGTGAGCCGCCACTGCTGGTTGGCGCCCGAGCCGCAGGTCGCCTGGGCGAGTTGCGCGCCGTCGGCTGCCGAGGAGCCCGGCACCTCCAGGCACAGTCCGCTGTGCACGGCGGTGATCTTGTAGGCGGTGCCGGCCGGGGTGAACCTCCACTGCTGGTTCGTTGCGTTGTTGCAGGTCCACTGGACGAGCAGGACCCCGCCGGCGGTGGAGGCCCCGGGCACGTCCAGGCACTTGCCGCTCTGCACCGAGGTCAGGGCGAACGCGCCGTTGCCCTTGTCGACCGCCCTCCACTGCTGGTTGGTGCCGTTGTTCGCGCCCCACTGGACGATCTTGGCGTTGTCGGCGGAGGACTGGCCCTCGACGTCGGCCACCTTGCCGCTGTGGACCGCGGCGAGCGTGTAGACGCCGCCGGCCTGCACACCGCCGGGGACGGTGACGCCCTGGCCGTTCAGCGTGAACGAGTCGAGGTCGAACTGGTTGGCCGTCGGGTGCTTGAACACGAGGAACAGCGGATGGCTGCCGGTCAGCGTGGCCACGTTGGTCGCGGCGAGTTGCTGATAGGTGTCCCACCCGCCGGTGTTCGGCACGCTGGTGGTGGCCAGCAGTTGCCCGGTCGGCGAGTCGGCGCGCAGCTCGATCGTGCCGCCGCCCACCGGTGAGGAGACCCGGTAGGAGATCGAGTTGATTCCCTGCACGCTCGCCGGGGTGAAGGAGACCCAGTCGTTGTTGGAGATGTCGCCGACGCGCCTGCCGTTCTGCGCCCCGGCCTGCTCGATGATCCGCACGCCTGAGGAGCCCGTGAAGTACTCCGCCTGCTTCTGCTTGGGTTGCAGGATCACGTTCGCGCTGGCCGCGAGGCCGCCGTTGTCGGTGTAGGTCGCCGTCAGCACGTAGTAGGTGTTGGCGTCGGCGTCATGTCCCGAGGCCGTGGTGGTCACGCTGCCGGTGCAGCCGGTGTACTGACCGGTGTCGTGGCTGTGCGTGTCGTGCCCGAGCGCGGAGACCACGTGCACCTTCGAACAGTCCACCGTCCCGTCCTCCGGGTCGGTGATCTGCACGGTGTAGTCGACGGTGTCGCCGAACTGGATCGCCCCGCCGTTGGACGGTGAGCTGAACCGCACCACGGGGGCCGTGTTGCCCACCACGATCGGCACCGTCGCCGTGCCCGACTTGTCACGGGAGTCGGTGACGGTCAGCTTGGCGGTGAAGTTGCCGTTCGCGGTGTAGGTGAAGCTCGGGTTGGCGGCGGTGGAGTCGGTGCTGCCGTCGCCGGTGAAGTCCCACGCGTAGCTGATCGGATCGCCGTCGGGGTCGCTGGAACCGGCCGAGGAGAACTGTACGGCCAGCGGGGCCTTGCCCGAGCTGGGCGTGGCGCTCGCCTTGGCGACGGGCGCACGCGAGCCGCTGACGTAGTCGATGCGGTAGACGCCGTCGTCGGGGTTGGCTCCGCCGTACCCCGCGCCCCACTCGATGAGGTACATCGAGCCGTTGGGCCCGAACTTCATGTGCATCGGCGATTTGAAGCCCAGGTTGGACAGGAACCTGTTGACCTTGAGCACGTTGCCGCCGCTGTCGAGCCGCATCTCCCCGAGGTAGTTGCGGCTCCACTCGTAGAAGAACGGGGTGTCGTCGAAGTAGGCGGGGAACTTCGTCTCCGACTGGCTGGCGGCGTCGTAGTGGTAGAACGGGCCGCCCATCGGGGCCGCGCCGCCGGTGCTGCCCATCTCGGGCCATTCGGGCGTGAGGTGGTAGGTGTACCAGACGGTCGCGGCCTTGACCGCGGGGAGGTTGGTGAGGCCGGTGTTGTTGGGCGAGTTGTTCACCGGCGCGGCGCAGTTGAACTTCGCTCCGGAGGTGGACGTGGCGAAGTTGTAGTCGTTGTAGGGGGTGTTGTTGCCGACGCAGTACGGCCAGCCGTAGTTGCCCGGCGTCTTGATGAGGTTCCACTCGACGGTGCCCTCAGGACCGCGGTTGGCGTTGGGACCGCCGGCGTCGGGGCCGTAGTCGGCCATCGAGATCCAGCCGGTCTCGCTGTCGACCGCGAACCTGAACGGGTTGCGGAACCCCATGGCGTAGATCTCCGGCCGGGTCTGCGCGGTGCCGGGCGCGAAGAGGTTCCCGGCGGGGACGGTGTAGGTGCCGTTGCTCTCCGGGTGGATGCGCAGGATCTTGCCCCGCAGGTCGTTGGTGTTGGCGCTGGTCTTCTGGGCGTCGAAGTTCGCCCGGCCGGCCCGCTCGTCGATCGGCGCGTAGCCGTCGGAGGAGAAGGGGTTGATGTCGTCGCCGACGCCGATGTAGAGGTTGCCGCCGGGGCCGAAGGCGAGCTGGCCGCCGGTGTGCCCCGGTTCGTCGACTCTGGTGGCGGGGATGGCCAGCAGTTTCTTCTCACTCGCCAGGTCGAGCGTGTGATCGTTGAGCGTGAAGCGGGACACCTGGTTGATCGACTGGCCGCCCGCCGGGGAGTAGTTGAGATAGACCCAGTGGTTGGTCGCGAAGCCCGGATCCAGCACCATGCCGATGAGGCCGTCCTCACCGCCGGTGTAGACGTTGAGCGTGCCGGTGGTGACGATCTCGCCGTCCTCGTGGATGGCCATCAGCTTGCCGGTGCGGGTGATGTAGTAGACGTGCCCGTCCGCTGCCACGTCGAGCTGCATCGGCTGGTCGGGGGCGCTGTCGAGGGTCACCTTCTGGAACCTGTTCCACACGGTGCCGCCGCAGTCGCCCTGGGCGTCGCCGGCCGCCCACCTGACGCCTCCGAGCACGTGGTTGCGGAAGTTCGTCTCGGTGTAGGAGGAGGCCTGGTGGCCCATCGCGGTCGCCCACACGCGCCCGCCCTCGGCGTCGCGGCACCAGGAGATCGGGTGGTCGGCGCCCATCTTGCTGGGACCCGCGTCATAGGTGGTCTCGTCGGCCGTGACCAGTACGTGCACGTCGCCGCGCAGGTTCTTGTCGAAGTTGTACCACTCCTCCGACCGGGTCCAGCGCTCGGGCAGACCGGCCGTCGAGGGGTGCTTGCGGTCGGCGACCTTGGCGGTGCCCTGCACGATCGAGGAGTGCGCGGTCATGTGCGCGCCACCCTGGATGAGCTGGTCCCACCAGGGGAAGTCGGCCTCGATGTTCATGTCGGTGGTGTTGTGGACGGCCACGATCCCGCCGCCGCCGTTGACGTAGCGCTGCATCGCCTGGCGCTGGGCGTCGTTGTCCCACACCATGCCGGAGTTCTGCAGCATGATCACGACGTCGAACGTGGCGAGGTTGGCGTCGGTGAACGAGCTGGAGTTCGCCGACTGGACGACTTCGAAGTTGTTGGCCGCGGCCAGACTCTGGACCATCGTGATCCCCGCGGGGATCGAGTCGTGGACGTAGCCGGCCGTCTCGGTGAACAGCAGGGCGCGGAAGGCGGGGGCGGCCCGGGTGGCGGCGGCTTGAGCCTGGCTCAGACCGGCGGCTAACAGCAGGATCGGGAGGAGGACGAGAGCGATCAGGCGTCGCATGGAGTTTCTCCGTTGGGGTGAGAGGCATGCGGAGATGGCCGGGCCGCCCCCGATGGGGACCCGGTCGGCGGATGGGTGTCAGAGGGTTCGCAGGAAGGCGAGCCCGTCGGTGGCGAGAGCGTCCTGGCTCGGGGCGAGCGGACGCCAGATGGAGGCCGCGGTGGCGATGGCCTGGTTCTCCGCGGTGAACGACTCGATGATGAGCGGGCCGGTGTAGGAGATGTCACGCAGCGCGTCGGCGAAGCCCGGCCAGCCGAAGTGGTCGGCGCCCGGCGCCCCCCTGTCGGTGCCGCAGACCTGCACGTGCGCCACCCGCTCCCCCGCCATGCGCAGGGCGGCGGCCGGGTCCTTCTCCTCGATGTTCAGGTGGTAGGTGTCCAGGGCCAGGCCGCAGCCCTCGTCAGGCAGTCCGTCGAGCGCCTCCAGCGCCTGCTCGACGGTGTTGAGGAGGCTGGTCTCGTAGCGGTTGAGCGGCTCGACGGCGATCCGCACGCCACGCGCGGCGGCGTAGTCGGCGACCGGGGCGAGGTTCTCGCGCAGTTCGGCGTACAGGCGCAGCCGTTCCGCCGCCGACATCCGCCAGGTCCTGCCGACCGACGCGTAGGCGGGCCCGCCGATGACCGGCGAGCCCACGATCGCCGCCACGTCAACGCAGGTGCGCAGATACTCCTGCGTGTCCGCCACCGTCTGCGGGGAGGCGGCGACCAGATCCCTGCCGGGCGGCATGACCAGCACCACCGACGCCTGCAGCCCGGCCTCGGCCAGCACGGCCGCGCCCTTGCGCGGCTCCCAGTCGCCGGGCCGCTCGATGGGCAGCTCGATGACGTCGAAGCCCCAGGCCGCGATCCGCGGCGCCAGCCGTACGAGGTCGTCGTCGGTGAGCGGGGAGGTCCACACCCAGGTGTTCACGCCGATCGGCCACATGTCTCGCTCCTCTCGTGCGGGGGTTGCCGGCGGCGGTGCGGGGCCGCCGCCGGGGGAACCGTCAGCTCTTCTTGCCGCCCCAGTTCTCGGGGAAGCCGGGCATCTCCTCGCAGCCGCAGAGGGCGTAGTGCAGCGGCGGCATGTTCGGCCGGAGGTAGGTGTCGAGCGTGTCGGAAGTGATCTTCGGCTGGGGCAGCTTCCAGGTCTTGGGCACCTCTTCGCCCGCAAGGATCTTCAGGGCGGCGATGACCGGGGTGCGCCACTGGTAGGTGGGGTACGTCGGCGCGATCGCGGTGAGGCCGCCGTCCTTCCACTTCTGCAGGAAGTCCTGCTGGTCCTCGCCGACCATGGCGGGCACCGGCTGGCCGGCGTCCTCGAAGGCCTCGACGGCCGCGACCGCGGTGGCCCCGGCGTCCATCCAGACCCCGTCGATCTTGCCGTGACGCTGGATGTAGTCGCTCACGACGCTCTTGGTCTTGGCGGCGTCGCCGTCGGTGAACTCGACGCCGACCACCTGGACCTGGCTCTTGTCGAAGGTCGCCTTGGCGGCCGACCAGCGGGTCTCCAGTACGTCGACGCCGGGCAGGATGCGCAGGGCCAGCACCTTGCCGCCCGCCGGCACCTTCTCGACCAGGAACTCCGCGCCGTCCGCGCCGAAGGCGTAACCGCCGATGGGGTTGATGAACGTCACCGGGCAGTCGGTGTCGACGCCGCGGTCGAAGACGATGACCGGCACCTTGCCGCACGCCGCCTTCACGGCCGGGGTCAGCGTGGCGGTGGTGTTGGGCGAGACGATGAGCGCGTCACAGCCCTGGCCCTGCAGCTCGGCGATGTCGGAGATCTGCTTGTCGTCCTTGCCCTCCGCGTCGAGCGCGGTGAACTTGGTGATCTCCTTGTGCAGCGCGACCTCGGCCTGCATGCTCTTCCAGCCGACCTGCCGCCAGGGGTTGTTCACGGCCGCGTTGGAGAAGCACAGGTGGACGCCGCCGTCCTTCTTGTACTTCGCCGTGCTCACCATCTGCGGATCGATGGCCTGCTCCCACGGTCTGCTCGCGTCGCCCTGCGGGGTCTTGGTCCGCATGGCGAGCTGGGCGTCGAAGTCGGCCTGGACGAAGAACTTCGACTGCTCGCCGGTGCCCGCGCCGGTCGCGGCGGGCGCGGCGGACGCGGACGCGGACTGTCCGGTGGCGGCGGGCGGCTTGTCACTGGTGCACCCGGCGGCGAACACGATGGTCGAGGTCACCACGAGGGCCACGAGTGGCCGGTTACGCGACATGGGTGTCTCCTTGCTTCCTTGGGGGGTGTTTCGCGAGCCACGCGGGGAGACGCAACGCGCCCACCGCGACCGCGGCGATGATGATGACGCCCTGCACGGTGAACTCCAGCGCCCCCGAGATCCCGTACAGGTTGAGCAGCGTGAACAGCGCCTCAAGGGTGAGCGCCCCGGCCATCGCGGCGACTACGGAGCCCCGGCCGCCGCCGAGCGCCACCCCGCCGAGAACGACCGCGGTGATCGCGGAGAACTCCAGCCCCTGCCCGACCTGGGCCGAGACGCCCGCGAAGCCGCCGAGCAGGATGCCGGTGATCGCCGCCGCCGCGCCGGACAGCACGAACGCGAGGATCCGGGTCCTTGCGACCCTGACGCCCGACAGTGCCGCGGCGCGCTCGTTGTCACCCGTGGCGACGAGTCTCCTGCCGAAGTCGGAGCGCATCAGCAGGATCGCCGCCGCGCCGGCTGCCAGCAGGATGAGCACCGACCACGGCACGGGGCCGAGGTTGCCCCTGCCGAAGGTGCGGAACGCCTCGGAGAGCGCGCCGCGCGGAGCGCCGCCCGTCCACAGGAACACCGCACCGGACAGGATGAGCATCATGCCGAGCGTGGTGATGAACGAGGGCACGCGAAGGGCGGTGGTGACGACCCCGTTGAGCAGGCCGACGAGCAGCCCGACGGCGATCAGGAGGAGGAGCACCCACCAGGTGGCCGACTCCTGCCCGTCGATCAGGCGGGCGGCGACGACCACCTCCACCGTCACCAGGGAGCCGACCGACAGGTCGAACTCACCCGAGACGATGACGAAGTACTGCCCGGCCGCCAGGATGACCAGCGGCGCGGCGCGTTTGACGAAGGCCAGGAAACCCGCGGGCTCCAGGAAGAACGGATTGACGAGCGCGATGGCGGCCAGCAGTACGGCCAGCACCACCAGAATCGGGAGCGTCCTCTTCATATCTGTCGCCCCTTCCTGCGGCGGGCGTAGACGGCGACCGCGATGACGATCACCAGGCCTCTGACCACGTCCTTGAAGAAGGAGTTCACTTCGAGCTGGTTGAAGACACTGTCGAGTACGGCCAGCAGCAGCACGCCGCCGACGGTCCCCGCCACGCCGCCTTTGCCCCCGGCCAGGGCGGTGCCGCCGAGCACCACGGCGGCGATCGACTCCAGGTCGTAACCGCCGTCCGTGCCCACCGTCGGCGCGCCCGCGCCCAGCCGGGCGGCCAGCAGCAGTCCGGCGACACCCGCGCAGACCGAGCACAGCACATGGGTGAGCACCACCACCCGGTCGGTCCGCACCCCCGACAGCCTGGCCACCTCCTCGTCCCCGCCGACCGCGTAGATCCGGTGACCGAGGCGCGTACGGCGGAGCAGGAACCACGCGGCGGCGGCGACGGCGGCCCACAGCAACGCCGAGACCGGCACCGGGCCGATCCGGTCGTAGCCCAGACGCTGGAAGGAGTCGGGCACGCTGCCGGCCGGGCCGTCGTAGAGGTGGTCGACGACACCCTTGATGATCAGCGCTGTGCCGAGCGTGGCGATGAACGCGTGCACCCGCAGGCGGGTGATGACCATCCCGTTGACCAACCCGACCAGGGCGCTGACCGCCAGCACGGCGGCGACGCCCGCGGCGATCCCGCCGTCCCGCCCGGCCATGGTCTCGGCCGCGACGAGCGAGCAGAGGCTGATGAGGTAGGCGACCGAGAGGTCGAGCGATCCGGCCAGGATGGCCAGCGTCTGGCCGACGGCGACGATGCCGAGCGCGGCGGAGCGCTGCTGGATGCCGACGATGGTCTCGACCGTGAGGAAGTCGCCGCCGTCCACGGCGACGAGCACCCAGCCGATCACGAGGGTGGCGGCCAGCGCGAGATAGATCACCTTGGTGGGGTCGATCTCCCTGAGGGCGGCCACGGCCGGCCGCGCCGGTCTGCCCGCCTGCTTCAGGCTCTGCCCGTTCATGTCGCCTCCCCGCTCGCGGCCAGCCGCATGATGGCCTCCTCGGACGAACCGGCGGGGAGTTCGCCGGCGATCCGGCCGTCGCGCATGACGACGACGCGGTCGCTCATCCCGATCAGCTCGGGCAGTTCTGAGGAGATCATCAGGATGGCCGTGCCGTCCCGGGCGAGCTGCCGCATCAGGTCGTGGATGGCGGCCTTCGCGCCCACGTCCACGCCCCGGGTCGGTTCGTCGAGCAGCAGCACGGCGGGCCCTACCGTCATCCACTTGGCCAGCACGACCTTCTGCTGGTTGCCGCCGGAGAGGTACCTGACCTCCTGCTCGGGGTCCGGTGGCGACAGCCGTACGCGCTCCAGGAGGGCCCGGACGTCGCCGCGCGCCTGGCGCCCTGCCGTGGCCCGCGCGACCAGCAGGGCGTTGTCGCGTACCGACTGCCGCAGCGCGAGCCCTTCGGCCTTGCGGTCCTCGGTGACGAGGCCGATGCCCGCGGCCACGCCGTCGCGCACCGAACGGGGGCGGCGCGGCTCCATCCGGCCCTCGGCGAACGGCTCCGCGCCGAACAGGGCCTTGACCAGCTCGGTACGGCCGGAGCCTTGCAGCCCGGCCAGGCCGGTGATCTCGCCGGCCCGCAGGTCGAGGTCGATTCCGCGCAGCCTGCCGTTGCCTCCGCCCCGCACGCTCAGGCGCACCTCGCCGATCTCGCCCGGGGCCGCGCGGGGCGGGAAGTAGTCGCGGAGTTCCCTGCCGACCATCAGTCTCACCAGTTCGTCCGGCCCGACCTCGGCGGTGGGCACCGTCGTGACGCGGGCGCCGTCCTTGAGGACCGTGACGCGCTGCGCCAGGTCGAACACCTCGCGGAGCCGGTGGGAGATGTAGAGGACCGCGAGACCACGCCGCTGGAGCCGGCGCACCAGGGTGTAGAGCAGTTCCACCTCGTGCTCGGCGAGCGAGGCGGTGGGCTCGTCCATCACGATGATGCGCGCGTCGACCGAGAGCGCCTTGACGATCTCCACGACCTGCTGCTGGGCGACGCTGAGGCGACGCACCGCGTCACGCGGCCCGAACGAGGTCTCGCCGAGTTCGTCGAGCAGCCGCCGGGTCTCGGCCTCCATCGCCGCCCGGTCGACGAGGCCGCGGCGGGCCGGCTCACGGCCGAGGAAGACGTTCTCCGCCACCGAGCGGTCGGGCAGCAGGTTGAACTCCTGGTAGATGATCGCCACCCCGGCCCGCTGGGCCTCAAGCGGATGGCCGAACGCCACGGGCCTGCCGTCGATCTCGATCGTGCCCTCGTCGGGGACGTGCACCCCGGCGAGGATCTTCATCAGGGTCGACTTGCCGGCGCCGTTCTCGCCGACCACCGCGTGCACCTCGCCCGCCGCCGTGTCGAGGTCGACGCCGGACAGGACCCGTACGCCGAGGAACCGCTTGCCGATCCCCCGCATGCCGAGGAGCGTCATACCGGCCCCACCACGCGGCTCGGGCCGCCGGGCCGCAGATCCAGCGGATCGACCCGGGAGTTCAGGACCGGCGCGGCCTGGCGGGCGCGTTCGAGGGTCGAGCCGGCGACACCGGCGTGGGCGTGCACGGTGCCTGTGAAGCCGGTACCGACGACGCCTGATCGAAGTGGACGGTCGGGATCCGCCGGCTCGCGGCCTGTTTCCTCCATATTTCGGGATCGTAAAATGACTTATGACGACGGTCAAGCAGAAGTTCCGTAACATTTGGCGTAACTAGCCCGCGAACCCAGGCGAAACAACAAGACATAAGGGATGCTCTGGCATAAGGGAAGGAGGTCAGCGGCCATCCGGGGTCCGCTCCGGCGGATCGTCACCCCCGGCTGCCGGTGGCAGATCCGGCTCAGCCGTTGTCGATCCAGGTCACGCTGTGGGCCTCGGTCGGGTCCGGGGCCTCCCAGCGGCCGATCAACCGGTCGACGACGGCGTCCGGCACGGGATGCGACCGGGCCAGGTTGCGCTCCCGCAATATCCGCGGCGGCGCCTCCAGCGCGATCAACTCGACCCTGGCGTGGTAGCCGGCCGCCAGGCCGACGCACTGCTCGCGCACCTGCCGGGTCACATTCGTGGCGTTCCACACGAACGGCCGTCCCGCTCTCAGGTGCTCGCGGGCCAGCCGGTGCGCCGCGGCCACCACCGGCCTCTGGTCGCCGGCCGGCCGTACGCCGAGCTCGGCGCGCAGCGCGTCCAGACTGACCACGGGGAGACCCGGCCGGTTCCCGGCGATCCAGTGGTCCTTGCCCGCACCCGGCAGCCCCGACATCACGGTCACCGTCATCCGGGTGTCGTCGTACGCCGCGTAGCCGGGGTCCCTGCCTGGCTTGCGGAAGTACCAGTAGCGGGCGTGGTCGGAGGGGAAGACGCGGGGCGCGTCCAGGCAGTCCTGGTCGGCGCAGTACTCCCGGAACAGGGCGATGTTCTCCAGCACCTCCGCCGCGTCACCGCAGATCCGGCCGAGGATGTCGGCCGTCGCCAGTACCGCGAGATCGTCGTTGCGGGCCAGCAGACTCACCCGGAACGCGATCTCCCGCAGGTCGGGCCGTTCCAGCGCCCAGAACGGCACCTGGTGATGCCGGACCAGCGCGGCCACGTGCTCCCGCCAGGCCGGCGGCGCGCCCAGCTCCCACAGCACCCGGCGGGCGATCAGATCACCGCGCCGCGAATGGCCGTGCGCCGTGATCCGCCCCTCCGCGTCCTCCTTCGTGCAGTCGGGTTTGGCCACGTCGTGCAGGAGCACGGCCGCGAACAGCCGCACCCGTTCGGCCGCCGGCCGTTCCCGCCACTCCGGCAGCTCCGCGAGCACCTCGCAGGCCATCCTGGTGTGCACGGCGACGTCACCTTCGCCATGGTGGACCGCGTCCTGCGGGACACCGGCCAGCCTCCGCACCCAGCCGAACGCCGACTCGATCTCCGGCCACGGCACGACCCACCGCGGCGGAGCCGGGCAAAGGTCATCGAACAGCTGCATAGAGGACTCCCGGATCGGTCAGCCGGTTCGGCACGATCGGCCGATCCAGCCAGTGACTGCCGGAGTCGAGCACCGCGGTGTGGAAACTCGGCCGGACCCACTTGTACCGCCCGACGGTCTCGCCGCCCTCCTCCACCTTGACGTAGAGCCCTTCCATCTCCTCCGACTGGTCGGTCTCGGCCAGCACCCGCGCCGGATCGGCCCCGCTGTCCCCCGCCGCCTCGGCCAGCGCCTCCCGCCAGCCGGCCGTACGGCAGGCCGACGGGCCCAGCAGCGAGGTCAGCCCGTCCAGTCGCGCGATCGTCCCGGTGTGCAGCACCGGCACGGAGACCACCGGAGCGCCGGTCAGCAGTTCCCGGCGGCGCGCCGTCGACAGGAAGACCTCCCCTTGCCGGTCCAGGATGTCGAACTCGCAGAAATAGTGCGGAAGCGCGTCGTAGAAGACGGTGTGCTTGGCGTACATCCATTCCCCGTACATCACGTACCGGCTGCCCAGGCACCGCCACAACTGCTGCCGGACCGCCGCCGCCCACGCCTTCAGCGGCCCGAACTGACGCTCCCGCGGGCCACCGGCCAGATAGTGACCACGGCTCTGCAACCGCAACTCCCCGTCGGCCGAGAAGCTGATCGCCGCGTTCGCCCCGTCCAGCTTCTCCTCCACCACCAGAAACCGCCCGGCGACCTCTTCGTACGGCACGGCCGCGAGGTCGGAGTCACCCGGTTGCAGCCGGGAGCCGGCGAGATGGCGGGTTCGTGGATACTTGCGGAGCATGCCGTCCGTTCTAGCGAATCCGGCGACGCCGTACCAACCGGTTATTCGCGCACGATCCGGTATATCGGCGCGCCGCGACCAGGCCGAGCGCCGCCACGCGCAGCTCACCGGCGCGGACATCTTCTAACCGCGTGCCCGGGGCCGACGCGATACCGGCTACGGCTACACCAACATGCCGACACAATAAGTAGTCTCACGATTACCGAGAGTGCATGATCGGGTTATCGCAACGGCGGAACACCGCCTCGTCTCGAACAGGGAGCCCATCATGCGACGTAGCGTCCACATACTCACCACTCTCACCGCGGCAGCACTGATCCTTCTGCCCGCCGCCACCGCCGAGGCCGCGTACGGGCGGTTCGTGTTCGGCGGGGGTCAGGTCGTCGAGAATCCCTCCGGCTGCGTTGAGCCACACCTGCGGCCGTTGATCCTGCACAACGACACCAACGAATACGCGCTCGTCTACAGCGGGCCCTACTGCACGGGCCCGGTGATCGCTGTCGTCCCGCCCGGCGGACACACCACCCAAGAGTTCGGCAACAGCGTCTACGTCGCCTGACGACCACCCGGACGGGGTGCGGCCGAGCGGGCCGCACCCCGTTGCGTCGTTCCCTGAGATGCAACTCCGGAGTGCTCGCCTACCAGGATCGACATTGTCCAGCCTCCTTACACGTAATCACTCAAAGCGTGCGACCTCATGTCGCAACCGAACGTGTCCCCAGCCGCCGAATGCGGCGGCGAGGTGCTGGACAACGAAGAGCGGGCGCCGTGGCCGTTGGCCACGACGCCCGCCCGAACGGGATCAGGAGTTAGAGAAGCTCGTGGTTTAGCTACTCCTGCGAAATCAAGGAATTGCAACCCACGGATTCGCTGTGAGCGCTGGTGATCGGCGAAGCAACGTTGAGGAGATTGAGGCCGATGTCGCCAATACCGCTGTTCCCACAAGCATTCACGATGTTGGACTGCATGGCATTGTTCACGTTGTTGAAGCCGGGCGGCCACCCCGGCCAAGGGCCGTCCGCATGGGCCGGAGCGTTCAGGCCGAGGCCGGTGAACCCTGCGATCAGGGTGCCGCCGACTATAAGCTGCTTGAGCATTTCAGCTCTTTCCTGTTGATATCGGATATGTCGCCAGCCTTAGCGGTTGAAGGCTGACATTGACTAGTAGACCCGCATTTAACGGTGCAGGCAATCCAATAGAGGTAAAAGAGCCCTTGAGTCTCATTAAAACGCTCTTAGCATGACAAAACCGACATATACAGATATAGCATGCCTATTTTTTCCGTCCAGGTGAACGGCGCGTCCACCCTGTTGATCATCGTGACTCACGTATCCCCGGCGGGCGGGTGGCCCGCCGGGGAATCGGTTCAGAAGGCCATGTCCTGCCAGGTGCGGACCTCCGTGGCGGTGAGGGCACGAGGGAGGACGGCCATCCGGTCGACGGCTCCGGTGAGGCGCTGCCCGCCGTTCTGGTCCACGGCGAAGCGCAGCGGGCGGGCGGTGCAGGCAACGATTCCGGTGGAGGTCGCGGTGCCGCCGCCGGCCCTGACGTCGTCCACGTAGACGGTGATGGTCCCGTTCTGCGCCAGCGTGACGACGAGGTCGAGATAGCGGCCGGTCGGCAGCACGGCGTCGGTGGTCACCCCGCGTCCCGCCCCGATGAACCGCAGGTTGCCCGACGGTGTGACGTCGATGAGGACCCCGTCGGTGCCCGGGTCGCCCGACGGCTGGGAGTCGAACAGCCGCCGGTACCCGCTGCCCGCGATCTTGACCTCGGCCGCGAACGTCGCCTCACGCAGGTGGCCGAGGGTGGTGTTGGCGGTCGACAGATAGGTGGACCCGGTCAGCACGAGCCCGCTGCCGGTCGGGGCGGTGGAGTCGTAGGAGGCGCCGCCCGTGACGGTGGCCGGCCGGCCGCTGCCGGAGGCGTCGGCGACGGTCGTGCCCGAGACCGGATCCCAGGCGACGACCGGGCGGTCGGACGGCGGCGCGGCGCATGGTCCGGTGCCTCCGTCGGCGATGATCGAGTAGGTCCGGCCGGCCTGCGCGCTCCAGGTCAGGGTGTCGCCCTGGCGGGCCGGCGTGATGGTCGCGCCCTGGTCGTCCTGCACGCGATGACCGCGCGTGGCCAGTTCGGTGCGTACCCTCAGCGTGCCCGCCGTACCGGCACGCAGCGTGATCCGATCGGCCTTGCGATCACGCCAGGACACGTCGGCCGTCACGTTTCCCCTGGCGCGCAGCCCGGTGACCGAGCCGGACGGCCACGCGGCCGGCAGGGCGGGCAGCACGTGCACGACGTCGTGCTGGCTCTGCAGCAGCATCTCGGCGACGCCACTGGTCGCGCCGAAGTTGCCGTCGATCTGGAACGGCGGGTGGGTGTCCCACAGGTTGTCGAGCGTGGAGGACTTCAACTGCTCGCCCAGCATCTTGTGCGCGTGGTCGCCGTCGAGCAGCCGGGCCCAGAAGTTGATCTTCCACGCCTTGCTCCAGCCGGTGCCGCCGTCGCCGCGCGCGGTCAGCGACACCTTGGCCGCGGCGGCGAAGGCGGTCCCGGTCGCGATCTGCCGCCCCGGGTGCAGGGCGAACAGGTGCGAGACGTGCCGGTGGTCGTTGTTCTGGACGTCCCAGTCGGTCTTCCACTCCTGCAACTGGCCCCAGGAGCCGACTCGCAGCCCCGTGTCGAGCCTGGACAGCGCGGTCTGCACCTCGGTCTGGAAACCCGTGTCGACACCGAGCGTCCGGGCCGCGGCCAGGCTGTCGGTCAGGATCTCGAAGACGATCTGCTGCGACATCGAGGCGCCGGCGGAGAAGTCGCCCTGTTCGGGAGAGTAGCTGGGTGAGACGACGAGTTTCCCGTCACGCGGGTCGGTGTGCAGGTTGTCCAGCCAGAACTCCGCCGCCCCCTTCATCACGGGGTAGGCGACGTCCCTGAGGTAGGCGACGTCGCCGCCGAAGCGGTAGTGATCGTACATCTGCTGGGCCAGCCACGCTCCGGCCTCGGGGAACCAGAACGAGGTCGCCCAGTCGTGCACGCCGGTGAACCCGAACGGGTTGGTCTCGTTGTGCACCACCCAGCCGCGTGAGCCGAACATCTCCTGGGCGGTCTTCCTGCCCGGCGCGACCATCGACTGCACGTAACGGTCGTAGGGCACGGTGGTCTCGGCGAGGTTGGTCTGCTCGGCCGGCCAGTAGTTCATCTGCAGGTTGATGTTGACGTGGTAGTCGGCCGACCAGGGCGGGCTGGTGGAGTTGTTCCACACGCCCTGCAGGTTGGCCGGCAGCGAGCCCGCCCGGGAGGAGGCGATCAGCAGGTAGCGGCCGTAGGCGAAGTACATCGCCTCCAGCGCCCGGTCCTGCGCGGAGGAGCCCGCCGTGTAGGCCCGTCTGAGCTGGTCGGTCGGGATCGTCGGCGTCTGCTGCCCGATGTTCAGCCGCACCCGGTCGAACAGGGCGCGGTAGTCGTCCAGGTGGGCCTGCTTGAGCTGGTCGAAGGACCTGCCGGCCGCCTGGTCGACCGCCGCGGTCACCTTCGCCCGCGGGTCGGCGCCCCGGTAGGACGGGTACGCCGGGGAGTAGTCGGTACCCGCGGAGAGCACGAACACGGCACTGTCCGCACCGCTCACGGTGATCCGATCACCCCCATCCGTACGGCTGCCGCCTTGCGTGATCACCTGTACCTGGGCCTCGAACCGCATGCCGTTGTCGGCGAGCGTGCCCCGGATCCGCAGCCGGCCGCCCGAGACCGTCACCTGCCTGTCGTTCCGGGGCGAGGTGGTCCGCAGGGTGAAGGAGACCTTGCCCGCCTGGCTCGCGGAGATCCGTCCGACGACGACGTTGCCCGGGTGGCTGGCGAAGTACTCACGGGAGTGGACGACGCCGCCGGCCGTGTAGCCGACCCTGGCCACCGCCTCGCGCAGGCTCAGTTCGCGCCGGTAGCCGGTGACGGTGCCGCCGGGCATGTCCAGCCACAGGTCGCCGAAGGTCTGGTAGGCGCCGAAGCCGGTCTTCGGCTGGCCCAGTTTGGCCGCGACGGCCTGCGGCGTCATCCGCGCGTCCCGGTCGATCTGCGCCTGGACCTCGGCGATGGCGTTCGGCCGGGGGCTGGTCCAGTTCCCCGCGTTGTAGCCGGGCGATCCGGGACCGCCGGTCCACAGCGACTTCTCGTTGAACTGGATCTGCTCTGTGGTCACCCCGCCGAACACGCTCGCGCCGAGGGCCCCGTTGCCGATGGGCAACGTCTGGGTCTCCCAGTCGGTGGCCGGCTTGTCGTACCAGAGGGTCAGGTCGTCGGGCGCGGCGGCGGCCTGCGCCGGTGCGGCCTGCTGTCCGTGCAGGCAGGTGAGGAGGGTGACGGCGGCCGCGAGGGCGGCCCCGAGTCGTCTTACCGGCGTGCGCATACGTGTCCTCACGGTGTGGTCGCGGGGTTCGGTGACGGCAGGGTCCAGGTCTGGGCCGCCCTGCCGTCGCAGTCGTAGATGCGTAACTGGGTGCCGTTGGCCGGGTTGGCGTCGGGGATGTCCAGGCAGCGGCCGGACTGCGGGTTGCGCAGGCTGCCCACACCCTGGCCGGCACCCTGGATCGTCCACTGCTGGGCTCCGGTCCCGTTGCAGGTCCACAGGTGGATCGGGGTGCCGTTGGTCATACCGCTGGACTTGACGTCCATGCACTTCCCGAGGCCCCTGATGGTGCCGTCGGCCTGGATGCTCCAGCGCTGGGCGGCCGTCCCGTTGCAGTCGTAGGTCTGGATCCTGGTTCCGTCGGCGGTGCCGCTCGCGGAGATGTCGGCGCACTTGCCCAGTGCCTTGATCTCGCCGGTCCTGGCCACGGGCGGCGTGCTGACGCCGGCGCCGGTGAAGGTGTACTCGTCGACGTCGTAGAGGGCGCCGGCGCCCGTCCCGCTGAAGGCGAGGTAGAGGTCGTGCGTGCCGTCATCCGGCCTGGTGACCGGGGCCGTCACCTCGGTGTAGGCGTCCCAGCCGCCGGTGCCGGGGACGGCGACCCGGGCGACCTCGGGACCGGACGGCGAGTTGAACCGGAAGGACAGCGTGCCGCCGGAGTTGGCGGAGGAGACGCGCACCCTGACCCCGGTGACACCCTTGAGGCTGACGGCGTGGTGCCGCACCCATTCGCCGCTCTGGATGTCGCCCAGCCGTCTGCCTCCGGTCGCCTGCGCCTGGTCGATCACCTTCGGGCCGTTGAGCTGGACGTAGTGCTCCGCCTGCCACTGCTTGGGCCAGAGGGTGATCTCCTTCTCGCCGGTCAGCGGCACCGTTCCCGGCGCGCCCTTGTCGGTGTAGCTGGAGCGCAGCACGAAGAACTGCACCGCGTCCGGCCCGGAGTGGACGGGGCCGGTGTTGAAGGTCGCGCCGCAGCCGATCCCCTGCCCCTGCTCGTGCGCGTGGTCCTGGTGCCCGAGCGCCGCGCGGATCACGACGCCGCCGCAGGCGACGGCGCCGTCCTGCGGGTCGGTCGCGCCGGCGGTCGCCGTGAGGTTCTCGCCCCAGCCGAATACGCCGCCGTCGGGCAGGCCCGACAGGGTCAGCGTGGGGCGGTCGTTCCCCACGACGATGGGGATCACCGTGGTGCCGCTCCGGCCGGTGCCGTCGTTCACGGTGAGCCGGGCCCGCTTGTCGCCGTTGGTGGTGTAGGTGAACACCGCGTTCGCGGTCGTCGCGTCGGTGGTGCCGTTGCCGTCGAAGTCCCAGGCGTAGGTGAGCGGGTCGCCGTCGGGGTCCGAGCTGCCCACGCTGGTGAACGCGACGGTCAGCGGGGCCAGGCCGTTGTCCTTGTCGACGGTCGCCTTGGCGACGGGTGACCGCCCGCCCTGCACATAGTTGATCTTGTAGAGGCCGGCGTCCGCGGCCCCGGAGAAGTAGCCGCTGCCGTACTCCAGCAGATACAGCGAGCCGTCCGGGCCGAACTCCATGTCGATGGGGTGCACCAGGGTCATCCCCGCCAGGACCGGCTCGATGACGGTCGGGGAGCCGGTGGCGGGGTCGCCGTTGCCGAACTGCACCTCTTTGATCCAGTTGCGGCAGTACTCCGAGATCAACCACTTGTTGTCGTAGTAGGCCGGCCACTTGTTCGGGGAGTCGAGGGTCGCGTCGTAGTGGTAGACCTCGGTGTGGTTGGGCGAGCCGCAGCCTCCCGGGGTGTCCAGGGCCGGCCACTCCTTGCTGCCGCCGTGCTGCTCCCAGACCAGCGCCGGTTTGGTGGGCGGAAGCTGCTGGAGGCCCGTGTTACGCGGCGAGTTGTTCACCGGGCCCGCCGAGCCGCCGCAGGGGAACCAGCCGCGCGGCGCGTTCGCCGCGAAGTCCCAGTCGTTGTAGGCCACGTTGGGGCCACCGCAGTACGGCCAGCCGTAATTGCCGGGACCCGTGGCGCGGTTGAACTCGTCATAGGCCGCCGGGCCCCGGTTGGCGATGGTCGCTCCGGCGTCCGGCCCGACCTCACCCCAGTAGAGGGTGTCGCCGGCCTTCTTGTCGACCCAGACGCGGTACGGGTTGCGGTTGCCCATGATGTAGATCTCGGGCCGGGTGGCAGCCGTGCCCGCGGGGAAGAGGTTGCCCGCCGGGATGGTGTACGTGCCGTTGTCCTCGGGGTGGATTCGGTTGATCTTGCCGCGCAGGTCGGCGGTGTTGCCCGACGTGCGCTGCGCGTCGTACTGCGGGTTTCGGGCGGGACGTTCGTCGATGGGCGCCATCCCGGCCGAGTCGCCGCCGGAGTTGGTGTTGTCGCCCACCGCGAAGTACAGGTTCTCGTCGCTGTCCCACGTCATCGAGCCCGCCGAGTGACAGCACAGGTCACGTTCGGTCGGCCATTCGACGATCATGTCCTCGCTGGACGGGTCGAGGACGTTGGCAGCGGTGTTGAAGGTGAACCTGGAGATGCGATTGACCAGCGGCGTCACCTTCGGCGAGTAGAACAGGAACACCCAGTGGTTCGCGGCGAACCGGGGATGCGCGGTGATGCCGATGAGCCCGTCCTCGAACCGGGCGTCGAGCTGCAGCGTCAGCGCCACCGTGGTGGACTTGGTCGACGGGTTGTAGAGGCGGACCTGGCCGCCTCCCGTGCTGGTGCCCCGGTTGATGTAGAGGACCTTGCCGTCGGGCAGCACGGACAGCTCGATGGGTTCGCCCATCGACAGTCCGCCGTCCAGCTTGACCTTCTCGAAGGCGCTGGCCGGGGGCGGCGCCGCGGCCTGCGCGGACAGGGCGGGGCGGGCCACGGGCGGGGCCTGGTGGACCGCGGCCGCCTGGGCGGCGGGCGCGGCGGTCGCGATGAGGGTGAGCACGATCGTGCCGGCGAACGTGCGGAGGCGCGCGAAACGGATCATGGGGGGTCTCCTGGCAGGGGGGTGCCGCGGCCGGAACGTGGGGCGCGGGTGTTCAGCGTCCGTAGATGTTGAGGTCCCAGAGGGAGTAACCCCAGCCGGTCGCGCGCTGGGTGCCGTGAACGCGCACGTAACGGCCGGTCCCGGCGACGGCGATGTCGTCCACGCCGCCGTCGGAGGTGGTGGTGGCGTGGACCGTCGTCCAGGTGGCGCCGTCCGCCGACGTCTGGATCTGGTACGCCCTGGCGTACGCGGTCTCCCAGGTCAGCTTCACGCGGCTGATCGACCGGGCGGCGCCCAGGTCGACCGTGATCCACTGCGGATCGGCGTAGGCGCTGCTCCAGCGGGTGCCCGGGTTCCCGTCGACGGCGTTGGGGCCGGGGTGCTGGCCGTTCTCGACGCTGGAGACGGTGACCGGCCGGCGCAGGGCGAGGTCGGTCACGGCGGTCGAGTCCTGCCTGATCCGGATGTTCCGGTAGTGGATGTCCATGCCGGCACCGTCGTTCTGGACGCCGATGTGGCCGTTCGCGATGTCCCGGGTGCTCGTATAGTCGTTGATCTTCACGCCGTTCAGGTGGACCTCGACGAGTCGTCCGTGCACCGCGATCTCGTAGGTGTTCCACTCACCCGGCGGCTTGAGCGCCGCCGCGCGCAGAGCGGGGTCGGGCGCCTTGAACCCGTAGACGCTGCCGGTGGTGCGGGACGGGTCGGCGTCGGTGGCGTCGATCTGGATCTCGTGGCCCTGGTCGACCGGCTTCCAGGGGTCGCCCTGCGGATCGGGGAAACCGATGAACACGCCGCCGTTGTCATCGCCCGGCATCATCCAGTCGAGCTTGAGCGAGTAGTCGCCGAAGGTGGCGCCCGGATACCACAGCAGGCCCATCCCGCCCACGGAGGTCAGAGTCCCGTCCGCCAGGGTGAACCCGCCGGGACCCGCCTGACGCCACTTCGCGAGACTGGTCTGGGTGCCGTCGAACAGCGGCGTGTAACCCGTTTCCGGACGGCAGTCGGCCGGCTTGGCGCGCGCGGCGATCTGGATGCCGCCGAGCAGCATCCTGGTGAAGGCGGGGTCGGCGTAGGACTCCTCGGTGTGCCCGAGCCCGGTGTACCAGGCCCGGCTGCCGGCGCGGTCGTGGCACCAGGTGATCGGATGGTCGCCCATGTTGCCGCCGGAGTAGGACGACTCGTCGAGACTGGCGAGGACCTTGACCCTCGCGCGCGGGTTGGCCCGGTAGTTGTACCACTCGTCGGTGCGGGTCCAGGCCGCCGGCAGGTGCGAGGTGGACGCGCCCGCCCTGTCCTCGACCCGTACGGTGGCCTGCTGGGTGGCCGGGTGGGAGTCGAAGTACGCGCCCACCAGCTCGCCGTACCACTGCCAGCCGTATTCCGTGTCCGCCGCCGCGTGCACACCGGCGTAACCGCCGCCCGCGGCCACGTACGACTGGAACGCGGCCTGCTGGGCGTCGTTCAGCACGTCGCCCGTGGTCGACAACCAGACGACGGCCTGGTACTGCGCGAGGTTGGCGGTGGTGAACGCCGTCGCGTCCTCGGTGGCGACGACGGTGAACCCGTTGGCCGAGCCCAGCCGCTGGATCGCCGCTATGCCGAGCGGGATGGAGGAGTGCCGGAAACCGGCCGTCTTGGTGAAGACGAGGATCTTGGTCAACGGCGCGGCGGAGACCGTGACCGGGAGAGCGAGGATCGCCGAGCACGCGAGAGCGAGTGCGAGGGCGATCCGAAGTAACGCGGGATACCGGGACATGGAAGGCGTCACCCCTTGGGGAGAGAGAGGAGCGCGCCGCCGCACCGGTGAAACTTCTGCGAGATCTGACGGTACTTTTGCCTTCAGATGCCGAAAGAATGACACTGGTAGTCGAAAGAGTCAACAGGTCGGATTCGGCCGGCCCCTGTCGCCAGGAGAGCGTTGGGGCGCGCCCTTAGACATCCGAGGTCTGACGAAGCCGCTTCGAAGAGAGACCTGGCCTACGGTCTGCGACGGAACGCCCGGCGGTTTCCTCACCGTCGCGATTTGGGGCCTTGACGGGTCCCAGACATCCAATGTTAACTGCGCCTAACAGCTCCAAGTCGTCGGTGATGCGGCTACTTCGGCGGGTCGCCGACGCCCTCCGGGCCTGTGGTTCCTCCTGAGGTCTCGCCGGGCAACGCGCCGGTCGCCGACTGCCGGTCTGCGGTGTCCGGCGAGCCCTCATCCGCGCCGCCGCCCGCCGTACGCCCCCATTCGGCCATCCGACTCCGCCCGGAGACACCTCGCCCGCCACGCTCCTGTTCGGTCTCGCCGGGTCAGCACCCTGGTGCCACGACCGCCGCTCACCTTCACGCCGCTCCCCGGGTGCTCCCGCGCACGGGAACCCGGGCCGGGGACTTCACCGGCGTCCGGCGCGACCAGCCTGGACGCCACGACGTAATCGATCTGGACCTCGCGGTAGACGACTCCTTCTCGCACGCGATCCGGGAGGCCGATACGGCGACTGCCCGACGCGGACTCCTCACCGGGGATCCCGCGAAACGTGACCCGCGTGGGAGACCCCGCCGCGAGCCGCGTCTTCTCGGCCCGCACCGTCGCGGAGATCACGATGTCCGCGGAGTTCGTCAGCCGCGCCTCGGGACGCCTGTCGCTCATGCCCGCCCTCTCCTCGACCTAGTGCCGGCGGCGTTCGTTCAGCTTGTCCCGCAACCGGCGCATGCCGGCCTGCCGTGCGGCCCTGCCCAGGTCACGTACGGCTCTGCCGAGGTCGCGACCGGTCACCTTCCCCGAGTCCGCGGGCTTCTCCGGTTTCGTCTCGCCGTCGCCGGCCTTCTGGCCGGTGTCCTCGTCGGAGGGCTGGTCGCCATCGGCTTCGGGCCGCTGCCCGGCGTCACGCTCGGGAGACTCGGTGGTGTCCGGTTCGGGAGGCTGCCCGGCCTCACGCTCGGGCGTGGTCTCCGCTTCGCGCCGCTCGCCGGCGTCACGTTCGCGAGGCTCAGCGGTCTCCGGTTCGGGAGGCTGCCCGGCCTCACGCTCGGGCGTGGTCTCCGCTTCGCGCCGCTCGCCGGCGTCACGTTCGCGAGGCTCAGCAGTCCCCGGTTCGGGAGGCTGCACGGCGTCACGCTCGGGTGTGGTCTCCGCTTCGGACCGCTGCCCGGCCTCACGTTCGCGAGGCTCGGTGGCCTCCGGCCCAGGTCGCCGACCGGCGTCCGGTTCGGGTGACCGGACGGCTTCGGCGGCCGGTCGTGGCTCGGCGGCCGGCGCGGCTTCGGGGTGCGTGCCGGGCTCCGCCGGGCCCGCCCCGCGTGCGACGGCGCCTGTTCGTCCAGTGGCGTCCCTGGCGACAGCGCCCGTTTGCTCCGTGGCGTCCCGGGCCACGGCACCCGTTTGTCCAGTGGCGCCCCGGGCCACGGCACCTGCTTGTCCAGTGGCCTCCTGAGCAACGGCGCCCGTTTGTCCAGTGGCCTCCCGGGCCACAGCGCCCGTTTGTCCAGTGGCCTCCCGGGCCACAGCACCTGTTTGCTCCGTGGCGTCCCGGGCCACGGCGCCCGCGCTCCGGGTGACCTCCCCGGCCACGGCCGGTACCTGCGGGACCACTTCGCGGGCGACATCCCCCACCGCGCCGGTGGTGTCCTTGAGCGCGGTGCCCGCGTCCCCGGCCAGACCCTCGACGGCCCTGCCGGCGCCCGCACCCACGTCTCGGACCGCCGCCCCCACATTCCTGGTGACGTTCTCCAAGATCTGAGGGTTGTTGTCGATCGTTCTCAGCACATTCGCGATGATCACTGCGACGTTGTCGAGCCGGACCTTCAGCAGTGCCTGAGCCTCCACACCCGTGATCTCCAGGTTCACCCTTCCCAGCGCCACGTCCACACCGACATGCAGCCTCAGCAGATCCAGCACGTCGGCCTCCAGCGAGACGCGCGCCCGGAGGTCCTCCACATCCAAGCTGATCTTGTCGACCTTGACGACCGGCACGTCGAGATAGACGTCAGGGTCAAGATGCCCAGCGGCCCGGCGACCATCGTCATCTTCGCGGGGCGGCGAGCCAGGATGGTTCGCAGCCGTCTCCGGCAGTTCATCGGCCATTCCGCCGTCCTTCCCTCTCCCCCAGTCGAAGGGGTTCAAGAAAACGGTACTCAGAAAGCTACAAATGGAGTGCGGAGTTTATTAACACAACTCCGAACACGAAGGCGACCGTGATCGCCGCACAAACATCAAGCGGTTCTCACACGACGGCACCGGGAGCCCTCATGGCGACTCGACCGGCTTTTCTTCGGCCGCGCGCGCATCATCCTGCGACTTCTCTCCTTCTTCAGCGGGTTCCTTTCCCTCGGCAACCTCGCCGTCGTGGATCTCGCCACGCCATCCTTCGGTCTCATCCGGATGGAGCACGGAGTGCGTCACGACGTGACGTCCGAAGTGTTTCAACTCCAGGCGAACACGCCGGCCCTGGGCACGCCACATGTTGCCCACGTGCTCGAAGAACCCCTTGGGATGATATTCCAGCACGACTATCACCCGGGTGAGATTGGGAGTCAGCTCGTGGAAGGTCACCGCGCCGTCGACGTGCCCTTTCTCTCCCTCCGAGCGCCATACGATCCGCTCGTCGGGCACCTGCTCCACGATGTCCGCCGTCCAGCTGCGATGTGACCAGAAGATCTGCGCCGTCCACTTGAGCTGTTCTTCCGATTCCTGCTCCACGTTCTCGACCTTCTTCATGAAAGTCGGGAAATCCTCGAACCTCGTCCACTGGTCGTAGACGATGCGGATCGGAGCCCCGATGTCGATCGACTCGACCACATTGGTCACTCGTGTCTTCTGTCCCCCCTTACCGCTGCTCTTACCCCCCTTATCGCTGCTTTTACCGCGCCCACCGCCGACCGCCTTCTTCGCCTTTTCTCCCGCCCGGTCCAGAAGCCCGTGAGACTGGCCTCCTGAATCGTTGGCGTCCGACTTCGCCTCTTCCGGCTTCGTCTCTTCCGCCGAACCCGTCTTGCCGCTGCCGTTCTCGGCGTATTCGGTGAGCCGGCCGGTCATCGAACCGGCCTTCTCCGCCATGGCGGAAAGCGCCTTTTCCATCATGGCCCCGACCAGACTTCGGCTTTCCTTCGCCAGCCGGTCAAGAGGCAACGCGCCGACGACCGCCCGCACCGGCTTGACCTTCGAGTCGTCACCCATCCCCCGTCACCTCCGTTCCTGAGCGGCAGCCTCAGGCGTCTCCCGCCGCGGTGAATCGTCCTGCCGGTCTCCGTCGTTCGACTCCGAACCCTCCGAACTGTCGCCGCCTTTGGGCTCCGAGCCCTCCGAGTCACCGCCGTTCTCCTTCGCGCCCTCCGGCGCACCGGCATCCTGATCCGCACCTTCCGCGCCATCGACCGCGGCGTCGCGGTTCCGCAACATCTCGGTCCGCTCGTGAAGCCTGTCGCTGATCGCGTTGATCTGCTTGCTCGTCGCGGCCACCGCGGCCGTCTTACCCGCCGCGGCCAGATCGCCGCGAAGACGACCCGTGATCTCCTCCAACTCCGGCGATCCGAGCGCCTTGACCCCCTGCTGAAGCAGTCCGCCCTTGTCTTTCCCCCGCCGGCTGACCACTCCGGCGACCGCCATCGCAGCCGCCAGCCGCAGCTTGTGGCGTCGGCCGAGGTAGTAGCCGGCCGCGACGGCCAGCGCCACCTTCGCTCCGCTTTTCATGATCATCGTCCCCTGTCCGGATCCCCCCGCCTCGAGACCCATCAGGCACACGGGAGTCACCGACGAGAGCTGACGTGCCTGCCGTACGCACCCATGCCCGACAATCAGACACAAAAACATAATCAGACATAAACCGGACAAAAAGGAATTGAACCGGGCTTGGCATGACCAGACCCGAGAGCAGCGAGGGTCGCCCGCCACCGAAGGCCCCCAGCCAGCCCGGACGGGCATGACGGCACCTCGAACCGGCCCAGCCCATCGCGCCACATTCAGATCGCTTCCAGATAATCCGTCACGAACCAAATTGTTATGCTGCTGCCATGACCGCTCTGACGCCCACCCGCAGCGAACCGGACCTGTCCTACCTGCTCGACCACACCAGCCACGTGCTCCGGACCCGCATGTCGGCGGCGCTCGCGGAGAACGGGCTCACCGCGCGTATGCACTGTGTGCTGGTGCACGCCCTGGAGGAGGAGCGCACCCAGATCCAGCTCGCCGAGATCGGCGACATGGACAAGACCACGATGGTCGTGACGGTCGACGCCCTGGAAAGAGCCGGCCTCGCCGAACGCCGCCCCTCCGAGAAGGACCGGCGGGCCCGGATCATCGCGGTCACCGAGGAGGGCGCACGGGTCGCGGCCCAAAGCCAGAAGGTCGTCGACCGCGTCCACAGGGAGGCGCTGGCGGCGCTTTCCGCGGACGAGCGGGAGGTGTTCCTGCGAGTCATGAACCGCCTGGCCGCCGGGGATCTGGCCACTCCGGTCGACGCCCCCAAGCCGGTACGGCGAGCACGCCAGTCGGCGAAGTAGGACCAGAAGTAGGACCAAAGGATCGTCCACCACCATCTGTCACGGTCTCTTCTGCCGCCCATCCGAGCAGGAGAGACCATGTCCGCCGTCTCGCCCCTCTCACCAGCGGGCGGCGTCACAGGTTGGCCGCCCCTCTTGACGGCGTTCGAAGGGAGTCCTTACCTTCGACACGAATTAGGAAACTTTCCTAACACAAGGCGCCGGCGGTGCACCGACCGACCAAGGGCGCCACTCCGAAGGGAGCCGACGGGTGAAACTCGCCGTAGTAGGGGGCGGCTCGACGTACACGCCGGAGCTGATCGACGGGTTCACCCGGCTCCGCGACGTGCTGCCCCTCACCGAGATCGCCCTCATCGACCCGGACGCGCACCGGCTGGCCCTCGTCGCGGGCATGTCCACCCGCATGCTGGCCAGATCGGGACACCCGGCCAAGGTGAGTACGGCGAGCCGGGTCGAAGACGGCGTGGCCGGCGCGCAGGCCGTGCTCCTGCAACTCCGCGTCGGCGGGCAGGCCGCCCGCGCGGTGGACGAGACGTTGCCGCTGGAGTGCGGTTGTGTCGGGCAGGAGACGACCGGGGCGGGTGGCCTGGCCAAGGCGCTGCGGACGGTTCCCGTGGTCCTCGACCTCGCCGAGCGGATCGCCCGGGCGTCGCCCCGGGCGTGGATCGTCGACTTCACCAACCCGGTCGGCATCGTCACCAAGGCGCTGCTGGACGCCGGGCACCGCGCCATCGGCCTGTGCAACGTGGCGATCGGCTTCCAGCGGCGCTTCGCGGCGAAGCTCGGCGTCGACCCCGGGCGGATCTCCCTCGGGCACGTCGGGCTGAACCACCTGACGTGGGAGCGGTCCGTCCACCTCGACGGGCGCGACGTGCTGCCCGGCCTGCTGGCGGCACACGGCGAGGAGATCGCCGCCGAGGTCGGCCTGCACCCGTCGCTGCTCCACCGCCTCGGCACGGTGCCCTCCTACTACCTGCGCTTCTTCTACGAGCATGATGCTGTGGTGGCCGAGCAGCGGTCCAAACCGTCGCGGGCCGCCGAGGTCGCCGCCATGGAGGCCCGGCTGCTCGCCATGTACGCCGACCCGGCCGTGGACACCAAGCCCGATCTTCTGGGGCGCCGCGGCGGCGCGTTCTACTCCGAGGCGGCCGTCGCGTTGATCGCCGCGCTGCTCGGCGACGGTCGTCCGACCGGCCCGCAGGTGGTCAACCTGCGCAACGCGGGCACACTGCCGTTCCTGCCCGACGACGCGGTGATCGAGGTACCGGCCACCGTCACCGCCGCGGGCGCGGTCCCGCTGCCCGTCCGGGAGGTCGAGCCGCTGTACGCCGGCCTGATCGCACACGTCGGCGCCTACGAGCGGCTCGCCCTCGACGCCGCCCTGCACGGCGGCGTCGACCGGGTCGAGAACGCCCTGCTCGCCCACCCCCTCGTCGGCCAGGCCACGCTCGCCGCCGGCCTCGCCACCCGCCTGGTCGAGGCGAACCGCGCCCACCTGCCCTGGGCCCGGACCAGCGCCGGCACCACGAGACCCATGCCTGAGGCGCCGGACCGTCGCGAGCAGGTCCCGCCACTGGACGAGGAGACCCCGCGCCGTCGCGAGGAGCAGGCGTGAAGACCGTGCTGGCGATCGACGCGGGCAACAGCAAGACCGATGTGGCACTGGTCGGCGTGGACGGATCGGTGCTGGCCGGCGGCCGTGGCGGGCCCTTCCAGCCGCAGAGCGCGGGTGTGGCCACCGCCGTGGACGTGGTGGCCGAGACCGTACGGCGAGCGCTCGGCGAACGGGCCGCCCCGCCGTACGCCGACCACGTGGCCGCCTATCTGGCGGGCGCGGACCTGCCCGTGGAGGAGGAGCGGCTCCGGCAGGAGCTGCTCGGACGCGCCTTCGCGCCGGACGTCGTCGTCGGCAACGACACGTTCGCGACGCTGCGAGCCGGGGGCTCCGGGCCGTGGGGGGTGGCGGTGGTCTGCGGGGCGGGCATCAACGCGGTCGGGGTGTCGCCTTCGGGGCGGATCACCCGTTTCCTGGCGCTGGGCAGGCTCAGCGGTGACTGGGGAGGCGGAATCGGCCTGGGCGAGGAGGCCCTCTGGCACGCCGTACGGGCGATGGACGGGCGCGGGCCCGCCACCGCCCTGGCGGACTCGGTGTGCTCGTGTTTCGGCACCGCGACCGTCGAGGAGGTCGTGCTGGCCGTGCACTTCGGCGACCTGTCGCCCACCCGGCTGCACGAGCTGGCGCCCTGGGTGCTGCGGGCCGCGGCGGACGGCGACGCGGTGGCGACCTCCCTGGTGGAACGGCTCGCCGAGGAGGTCGTCGTGCTGGCCGAGGTCGCGATGCGCCGCCTGGACCTGCTCGGCGTCGCGACGGAGGTGGTGCTCGGCGGCGGGGTGCTCACCGCCCGCGACCCGCTGCTGACCCGCCTCGTGGAGGACGGGCTGGCACAGCGGGCGCCGCAGGCCAAGACCGTGCTGGCGGACGTGCCGCCGATCGTCGGCGCCGCCGTCCTCGGCCTGGACCACCTGGGCGCGCCCGAGGCGGCCAAGGCCAGGGTGCGCACCCTGCTGGCCCGGCCGGGTGAACCACCCCGGCATCCGGTTTGAGGACGCCCGCTCAGGGGCTGCCGCCTGGCGGGGCTTCTTCCGGAGTCAAGTTCGGGGCCCGGTGCTCGTAGGGGGTGCTGAGGACGACCGTGGTGCGGGTGGACACGTTGGCGGCGGCGCGGATCTGCTGCAGCAACTCCTCCAGCTCCGCGGGGCTGGCGACGCGCACCTTCAGGATGTAGCTCTCCTCGCCCGCCACGCTGTGGCACGCCTCGATCGCGCCGAGGTGGGCCAGTCGTTCGGGGGCGTCGTCGGGGGCGGCCGGGTCGATCGGCTTGATCGAGATGAAGGCGGTCAGCGGCAGCCCGACCGCGTCGTGGTCGACGACCGCCGCGTAGCTCCGGATCACCCCGCGCTTCTCCAGCCGCCGGACCCGCTGGTGCACCGCCGACACCGACAGCCCGGTCTCCCTGGCCAGATCGGTGAAGCTCATCCGGCCGTCCAGCGCCAGCAGCGTCACTATCCTGCGATCGATCTCCTCCACCTGAGACAAGGTAGCGCCACCGGCCACCACCCGCGACGCCCCGGATCGTTCCTACTGCCCGGCCCGCAGGCGGACGGCCTGATCACGATCGCCGGACATCGGGGAAAGCAGCGTAACGGTGACGGTCGGATAACCCGTTTTCGGAAGGACCGAAGTGAATATCGCCGCCCATCTTTCCGCGCACAAAGGGCGCGAATGGATTCGATGACATAGCGTGATGTGAAGGGTACGTTTTATATGGTGCCATTGGGCTAGGGTCACCTGCGGTGCACTCGGGAAGGTGGCATGGTCGATTGGGTCGCCAGACTGCTGGCTCTCGGTGTGTGGGTCACCGGTATCGCACTGACCGGGGCCGGCACGGCACACGCCGACGACGACCGGAGACTGGAAGACGCGCGCACGGTTTACTGCCTGCAGGCCAAACACCGCGCCGACCTGATCCAGGCGGCGGCCGCGCTCCGGCTCGCGTCGCCCGCACCCAGCCCGCCGCCGCGGCCCAGCCCCGCGCCACGTCCCGCCTCCCCCGCCCGGCCGTCCCCGTCGCCGTCCCCCTCTCCAGCCCCGTCGCCGTCGTTCGACGGGCACGTCATGATGTCGGGCACGCCCGTGCCCGCGCAGGTGTGGAGCACGGCCAGCCCTTCGGCGTTCGCCCGGGCCTGCGCCGCGCTGATCGGCGCGGTGCCGAGTCAGCTGAAGGAGCCGGCCGGGCCGTGGCCGGGGATCGTGGGCGGGATGGTGCCGGTGGTGATCGGCGGGCTGCTCACGCTGGCCGCGACCTCCTGGCACGTGCGCAGGGACCGTACCGCCAAGGTGGCCGCGGAGTTGCGGACCGCGGCGGTCGCCTACCGCAGGGCCGCGGGCGAGTACATGGACGAATGGCTGGCCGACGAGGGGGATCAGCCGGTCGACACACAGGTCAGGAGCGCCCTATTGGATCTTGAAACACAGCTCTCCCTGGTCTGCGCGATGCGCCTGCGCGGCGCGGCGCGGAGCCGGCGGCTGCTCGGCGAGCTGAGAGGGCAGCGGGAGGTGCCCTGGGGAACGGCCGGCGAGTGGCACGCCGCCACGGACGAGACCGGCGGCAGGGAGGGATTCAGGACCAGGTGCGCCGAGGCGATCGGCCGGGTCGCGGATCGGGCGAACGACCTGGCGGCCACGGTGGAACGGCTGGTGCCGAGATGGCCGGCGAAGGAGGGTTCGGGTGATCCGGCGCCATGAACCCCTTCGGCTACCCCGGCGGCGGCCGCTTCGTCCATCAGGGCGACCCGCTCCGCCCGTGGCGGTTCCCCGGTCACCGGAACGCCTACGTGCTGGTCGACGACATGGTCCGGATGTACGCGACCTTCTGCAGGAACTTCAGCGACCTCGGCGACCTCGACCACGCGGGCCACCTCGTCCTGGTCACCGGCAGGAAGAACCACGGCAAGTCCACCCTGCTCGGTGGTTGTGCCGCCTATCTGCAACGACGGGCCGACCTGGAGATCCTTCGGATCAGGGCGGCGGGAGGGCCCCGCCCCCGCCCGCTGCCGCGGGTCTGGGTCATCACCGTCGGCGGGCTCAGGTTCGACAACGCCGACGACCGGGAACGCTACAGGGAGGTGACCGGCTACCTGATGAACAGGGGGGTGAAGCTCTCCGCGGGGAGCCGGGTGGCCGCCGACGCGGCCGAGGGATACGCGGCCCTCAGCAACGATCTTCAGAAGTACAACAACTACGTGGTGGTGCTGCTGCCGCCCATCGACACGCTCCAGCGCCTCAGCGACCACATGCGATTCGCGCGAAGGAGGATCGTGTTCCTGGCCGAGAGCTCCCCCGCCCTCCTGGAGAAGCTGACCACGACGGCCGGCGACGATCCACGGCAGATCGGCGCGGCGCTGCCCAAGGACCTGACGGATTTTCCCGACCGGTACTTCTTCCATATGCACGTGGGGCCCCTGAAACCCGACGACTACCTCCGCTACATACGGCAGAAGCTGCGCAAGGCCAAAAGTTCCGTGCAAGTGGACGAGAATGCGGTGAACGATTTCCGCGACCAGCGCCCCGACCTGGCTAGCATTGGAAAGTGGCGCGACATCCTCAACGAGATCTTCGAGTCGGCGGATCTGGACAGGCTTCAGCACGAGCATTTCGCGCCTTATCTCCTCAACGGGGACCAAACGTGGAAAGCGTTACAGCGGCCGGACGGTGATGTCGTGTGAACGACCCGAAGAACCCCTTCCCGCCCACTCCGGTGGTGGTCCCCGACGACTTCCGCCGGCTCAAAACGGTCTGGACCGACGCGCTGAACGTGAGCCGCACCTACGTCCAGGCCTACCTTCAGGCGGGCGGCGCCCGGACCCGTACGGATCTGCGGTCCGGCGGCAGCGGCATCTGCGTGGCCGTCAGCGGGGAGTTCGGCGCCGGCAAGAGCCACCTGCTGCGGATCCTGACCGGCGACGTGGCCCACCTCCCCCCGCCCACGTCCGGCGCCTTCGTGCCACACGTCTTCTCCACCGTCAGCTCCCCGGTCCGCTTCCTCAGCGTGTACCGGCAGCAGCTCATCGGCGAGCTCGACGTCCAGCGGTTCCCCAAGGTCGTCGAGTTCCACCTGGCCGCGGCCACCGCCCAGGTCCTCACCGGTCTCAACGCCCCCGAGGACCTGATCTCCGCGGTGCGCGAGGGAACGGTGGCGGCGGCGGAGGTGGCGAGCCACTACCGGCTCTCCGAGCACGACATCAGCCGCGCCATGCGCGAGGAGCTCCGCCGGGTCACCTACTCCGACGACGTGGCCACCCACCTCGCCCTCCTCGACCTGACCGAGAAACCCCACGCCGTGTGGGAGTGGCTGAGCGGCAAGTTCCCCGACCAGACACTGGTCGAGCGCGGCATCGACGAGCCCATCGACGACGACATCAAGGCCTTCAACGCCTTCGCCACCCTCACCTTCCTGTACGGCAGGGCCGGCGAGCCGTTCGTGCTCCTGATCGACGAGGTGGAGAAGCTCCTCCAGGATCCCGTGAATTCGGCCTCCTGGCGCACCGAGAACCTCCAGGCGCTGGAGAAACTGGTCAACGTGTTCATCGACACGGGCGGGCTGGTGGTCTTCTGCGCGCTGCCGGAGAGCCTGCGCCGGTTCTCCGCCGGGTTCCACCAGCGGCTGCGGGTGCTCTCCCTCGACCCATTCAACGCGGACCAGGCGAAAGCCCTAATCGAGCAGTACCTTCCCGCCGACTCGCCCGTGGTGTTCCCGAACGACGTGGTCAAGACCATCGTCGAGCTCAGCAACGGCAATCCCCGGCTCATCCTCGAACTGTGCGACGGCAGCTGGAAGTCGACCTTCCGGCCGGGCGCCCGGACCGAGGTCGAGGCGGCGACGGTCCGGGCGGCGATCCGGGCCAAGTTCGAGATGTCCCGGACGTCCCTGGTCCTGGGCGAGGTCCGTCAGGTGCTGGAGACCGGCGGCTGGGTGCACCTCCCGGAGGACGACGACGCCTTCCGGGTACCCGCGGCGGCCGACGGCGCGGCGGTCACGGTGATCGTCACCGACTCGCTGCTGGGCAACGAGGACACCCGGCGGATCCTCCGGCGGATCGACGCCGTCCTCGCGCGAAAGGGCGGCCAGGAGGTGATCCTGGTCGTCAACGGCTACCTGCATCCCGCCGACCGCCGGCAGGTCGCCGGCCGAATCTCCCGGCAGCCGCTCACCTTCGATCATCACGGCTTCCGCGAACGGCTGCGGGAACAGATGATCGAGGCCCGCCGGCGGCTCGACGACGCCGGCCGCGAGGGGGTGTTGGACAGCATCCGCGACGAGGTGCTCCGCGTCAGCGTCCAGCAGAGCTACACCCACAGCATGCTCGAACGGCTGGCCGGGAACGTCGGCCGGGCTCAAGCGGCGCCCGGCGGCGAGGCGGCGGAGCGGTCGCGCGCCATGGACAGGCTGCCCGAACGGGTTCGCCGCCGGTTCGACCGGGCCCTGTCCGCGCTCAGGACGCTGAGCGGCGTCGAATCCCTCTACGACGGGGTCTTCGCGACCTCGCCGCTGCCCGCCCTGAACACGCAACCCGGGCTCTCCCGCGACCTGTTCCAGACCGTCGGCATCGCGATCGTGTTCCAGCGGCTGGTGGAGACCTTCATGGAGGCGGTGATCCGCTGGTATGACCAGGTCGGCCCCCGCGAGCGGGGCGACCTGACCCCGCCCCAGATCCACGAACTCGAAGTCATCTGCGAGCGCTATGAGATCAACGCCGACTACTTCCCGCTGTTCCGGCTCGTCGACGGGAGCGGAGGTGGCGAGTCCTCCGCGCTGACCGATCAGGTGGTGGCCTCGGCGCAGCAGCGAGAACTCGTCGAGGCGCTCGACGGACTCGGCGTCAAGGTGGAGTCGGACCTGCTCGACCAGGTGCGCTCACCACTCCGGTGACCCGCCGGCCTCCTTCTCCAGCGCGGCCTCCAACCGCTTGGAGCTGCGCCGCGCGATGTCGGCGACGCCGGACACCTGGGCCACCTTGCCGAGGGCGGGGCGTTCCGGCGACGTGCCGACGCTGCTGAGCAGGCGGGGCAGGGCCGCCCGCCGATCCCAGACGGCGTTGGTCACGATGTGCAGGACGTTGATCACCAGAATCGCCGGGGCCACGATCTGGATCGCCTCCGGAAACACCGGCTGCAGGCTGAGCGCGAGCAGGATCGCGGTGATCCCGTTCTGCTGCCCCAGCGCCAGGTAGACCCGGTCGGTGATGCCGGCCCGGCGCGGCGCGATGAGCAGTCCTCCGACGACCACCTGGGCGGCGAAGGCCGCCACCCCCAGAACGACGCCCGCCGCGAGCTGCACACCGCCCATCAGCAGCACGCCGAGCGCCACCGCGGCCAGGTAGAAGGCAACGGTGATCAACCCGTCCATGATCCGCCCCAGCGCGGGCCGGTAGAAGAGGCCGAGCAGCGCCACGCCGAGCATGAGGAACTGCCACACCGCGAGCGCACCGAGCCCTACCAGTCCGGTCACGGCGAGCACCTGGAAGAGCGTCCTGCTGATCGGCAGCCGGTTCAGCGCCTGCCACAGCAGCCAGGCCCCCAGCGCGAACAGCAGGTTGAGACCGAGGCCGGCCAGGTAGGGCCCGAGGCTCGGCTCCAGCCGTACCACGGAGGCGCCGTCACCCGGTCCGGTGAGCGCGAAGACCGACAGGTAGATCGTCAGCAGCGCGGTGATCGGGTCGTCGAAGGACGCCCAGGCGAGCAGGAGCCCCTTGGCCCGCCGCGACATGTGGGAATGCGCCATCATGGCGGCGACCGACAGCGGGTCGATCTGGGCCACCGCCACACCCAGGATGAGCGACGCGGGGCCCGGGTAGAAGAGGAACATGACGGCCGCGATGAGCGCCGCCTTGAGCAGCACGCCGATCGTGACCGCGACTACGACCCGGCGCACGTCGCGCACCGCGTCGGCGGGGATGCCGGCGGCGCTGCCGTACAGGCCGACGGCCAGCAGGAGCGTGACTCCGGCGATGTAGGCGGAGGAGTCCGTGAGGGCGTGCAGGTCGAACAGCGCCGAGAGGAGCAACCCCGCCGCGGCGGCGGCGAGGGCGAACAGCAACCGCCGGACCGGAGGCCCCAGAGCGGACCTCCCCGTCGCCACGGTAATCAACGAGCCTCCCTGCGTCGGGTGAGCGTCGTCCATAGGTGGCGGTGCTGCACGGAACGCTCGCGGGATTACTGATTACCCGCAGGCATCATAAACGAGAACCAAGGGACGAGGAAGTCATTGTTTATATCTCGCGACCGCTATTACCCGATGGTTCCGTGCGCGGCAAATGTGGGGCTTCTCAATTCTGCTGGAGCAGTTCCCGGACCGAGCCGACGATCTTCCGCAGCCGCTGTTCCGCGGTGAAGACCGCGGACTGGTCGAGCGTCACGCCGAGCAGGAAGTCGCCGTCGCCGCCCAGGAAGTGCAGGTACACGGCCCCCGCCTCGACGTCCAGGACCAGCCGCCGCGGCGGGCCGCCGATCAGCCGCTGTACGGCCCGGCCGAGCTGGGCCAGCTCGGCCCGGAGATACTGGGAGATGCCCTCGTAGAGATCCCTGCGCCGGTTCGCCGAGATGCCGTAGAACCAGGGGCCCAGGTTCTCGCTGTCGAAGAGATCGGTGGAGCCGGCGAACCGCCACCCCTGGTAGAGGGCGACGTAGTGCAGGTCGTCCAGGCTCAGGTGGGATTCGAACAACGCCCTCAGCAGTTCGAGGCGGACGTCCCGCGGCGCGGCGCCCTTGCGATGGCTGTAGACGCGGTCGCCGCCGCCGACGGCCACCACCTGGTGGTAGCCGCCCGGATCCTGGTCGGACAGCCGGTACACCTTGACGCGGAGGTCGCTCACCAGGAACGAGATCCGCTCGTCCATCACGTCCACGCTCTCCACGCCCGTGACGGACCCCACGACGTACTGCCCGGGGCGGACCCGCCCGCAGTGGACCGCGCCGTCCGGAGTCTCCAGGACGGTCCGCATCAGCTCGCCGCTCTGCAGCGCGTCCAGGGCCCGGCCGGAACGCTCCGTGCCGAGGATGAACTGGCGGAACGAGCGCGCGTAGGCCTCCCGGTCGGCCGGCCCCGCGCCGCGGCCGGAGACACGGGGATCGTCCAGGACGTCCACGGTGAAGTCACGGAAACCCCGTTCGAAGTGCGCGAGGCAGTGCGGTCCGGACAGGTCCGCGAAAGCTCGGGCGCAGTGCCCGATCATCACGTTGTGCGACGGCGGCTGGGAGTGGTCCGCCCTGGTTATGACCAGGTGCTCGGCGAGCGGGTGGCCGCGTGCCTCCGGCGACGTCTCCCATGCGTTGCCCGAGACGCTCTCTGGAGCCATCTGCGTGCTGCCTTTCTACTGTCAGTAGCTCGGAATCTCGACGTCTATCGCTTTTCTCAGGTTCTCATCGCCGGACTGGGTGATCTGAATGTTCGCGGCGACCGTCAGCGTATTCGGGTGCTCGGGGCCGAAAAGGGTGTTCAGCCCGCCGAGTGCCTGTTGTTCCAGGGTGAGCGCCTCCACGCGGCGGTCGAGCCTGGCGAGCGTGCCCGCGTGGTTGGCGGTCGCCGCCAGCGACAGCGGGTGCAGCGGGCCGAGCCGGTCCAGCAGCGCGGTCATGGCCCGCTCGCCGTGCCCGGCCGCCGCCGCGGGGTCGCCCGCCGCACGGAGGTAGACGCCGAGGTTCATCCGGCAGATGTGTGCGAACGGGTGATCGGGACCCATCTCACGTTCGAAGTCGGCGAGTGTCCTGCGTCCTCCTTCGGCGGCCTCGTGGAACTCGCGCAACGCGTAGTGGTCGGCGTCCAGGCTCACCGCGCAACTCATCGTGACGATGTTCGCCGGGCCGTACCCGGCCGTGAGCGCCGCGTGGGTCTGCCGGTCACGGTCGAGCAGCGTGACCAGGCGGCCCAGCCGCCGATCCGTGATCGCGAGCCCGAGCTGCGCCATCGGCAGCTCGATCCCGCTGGACCGCTCCAGATAGGTCAGCCGCTGCACGGCCTCCTTCAGCAGCTCGCGGGACCGGTCGAGCTCGCCGAGCTCCCGCAGGTAGTAGGCGATGTTGCAGGCCGTGCCCCAGGCGTGCCTGTCGTCCTTGCCGTAGAGGTCGGTGCGCCGTCTGAAGCGGTCCTCGGCGACCCTGAGCGCGTCGCCGAGGTGACCCATCAGGGCCGCGGACACGGCGTAGTTGTTCATCGCCCGGCCCGTCTGCGGATGGTTGGCGCCGAACAGCGCCCGCAGGCCCTGGAGCGCGGCGTCGGAGCGGTCGTGGGCCAGCTCGAACTCGCCCGTCGCCCGCAGCCCGGCGGCGTGCACCCCGGTGCCTTCGAGCACCATCGGATGCCTCGTGCCCAGCTCCCTGGTCAACCCGGGCATCGCGGCCTCCGACAGCTCGACGACCTTCCTGCCGTCACCGAGCCGGAGATGCATCCGGGCCATCACCATGAGGAGTTCCTCACGCACGGTCCCCGGGTTCAGGGCCCACTCGCTGTCGGGCTTGCCGGTCAGCTCGTACGCCTGCTCCGCCAGCCGGCCCGCGCGTTCGAAGGCGCTGCGGTGGCCGGCGGAGAGCAGGAAGCGGAGCTGGTCGAGCACCCAGTGGCGGACCTGGGGCGAGGCCGGGGAAACGATGTTCCCCGACGGCTCCAGGTGCCGGTCGAGCTCCACCATCGCCGCCCGGGCCGACTCGTCCATCCCCTCGAAGTAACGGGGAGCCCAGGCCGCCAGCGCGCGGGAGACCGATGTGCGGCGCGTGTCGAAGGTCTGCGCGCGGCGCATCCGCCCGCGCAGGACGTCCTGGATCGCCCGGTGCATCCGCACCGGGTGGGTGGGCCTGCCGAGCTCCGCCTGGATCAGCGCGTACCCGGCGGCCTCACGGACGGCCGCGTCGATCAGCGTCGGCTCGATCGTCGCCGCCTCGCCGGCCTGCTGGGCCCGCTCGATCTCGCGGATCATGGGAGGCGACCGCAGCAGGGCGAGACCGATTCCCCGCGGCGACAGGAACGCGCACGCCTCCACCAGCCACGGCCCGGCCCGGCCCGCCGCTCCGGCGATCAGCTTCTGTAACGCGAGCTCCACCATGACGCCGTAGATCTGGGAATCGTCCCGGGGGGTTCCGGCATGCGCACGCGGAGCCCTGGCGAAGAGAGTGGTGAAGGCGGTCACCGTGTCGTCGCCCGAGTCGGCGGTCGCCGATCCGCGCGCCGCGCCGGACTCCCCGAGTTCTCGCGCCAGCCACGCGCCGGCCAGGTCGACCGCCAGCGGGAGCCGGCCGGTCGTCTCCACCACCGCGGTGGCGGCCGGCCCGGTGACCCACGGCGCCCGGGTGCGGAGCAGCCCGGCGGCCTCCGCGACGTCCATCGGCCCCAGCTCGATCGGCCGGAAACCGGCGAGCAGCCCGCTCTCCCTGGTGGTGGCCAGCACATGCCCGGTGCAGGCCGACTCCTGGGCGGGGATCGGGATCAGGTCGGCCACGGCGCTCGCGTCGGTCACGTCGTCGCAGATCAGCAGCCAGCGTGGCACCTGACCCGAGACCAGATGGGCCTGCACGGCGGAGAGGGGGTCACCGCCGGGCGGCAGGCGGAGCCGCTCGGCCAGCAGCACGAGGCCGGTGCCGATCGCGTCCGCGCCGGAGCCGTCCAGCCACCAGACCAGGTCATAGGCGGGCAGGAACCGGGTGGCGTACTCCAGCGCCGCCTGCGTCTTGCCGATGCCCCCCGAACCGGTGAGCACGGCCCGCCCGCTGTTGTTCGGCCCGAGTACGGCGCGCAGGCCGTCGAGGACGGGGTCGCGGCCGAGGAAGGGGCGCTCGCGGGACGGCAGTGCGACGACGGCGGGCGGGACGCCGGGGAAACGGGCGGTGCCGGCCCGCCAGGGCACGGGGACCGGCCCGGCGCCGAGCGTCGAACGGAGCGCACCGAAGGCGTCCTCCTCGCTCAGCCCGGTCAGATCGAGCACCTCGTGCCCGCTCAGGCCGACGGTCGCGCGGTCGCTCCGGCCGGGTGTCTCGGCCGCTTTCCCGCCGGGCGTGCCCGGTGTCCCGTGGCCGCCCGGATCCGCCGCCCCGACCTTCACCACGACGGCGCCGGTCAGGCGGTCCAACCGGCGCAGGGACGGCTCGTCGAGGTCGCCGGGGGACAGCACGAGGATGCGGTGCCCGGTCGCGGGGGGCAGGCTGCCCAGACGGTCCTGCGTCACCAGGTCGGCGCGCGTGCCGTACCGGGTGCTCTGGGCGGCGAGCCATTCGGCCCAGGCGCGGCGGCGCGGCGCGTGCACGATCGACACCCGGCGGAGCGGGGTGACCCGGCCCTCGGTGAGCACTCCGGCGAGCCGCTCGCACGAGTCGCGCAGCCCGCCGGCCCAACCGGGCGGCTCGCGGAGCACCGCGAGCGTCTCGGACACCGAGTACTCCGCCCGGTAGGGGATCTCCAGGCCCGGTCTGAGCGCGCCGAAACGCGTCCGTGCCAGGGTTCTGGCCTGTTCGAGGCCGCTGCCGCCCGCGAGGTCGACCCGCATGGCGAGGGGCACGATGACGGGATGGGCCGCGGCGGCCTCGTGGAGCAGGACGATCTCCGCGGCGGCCTCCTCGACCGACCTGGGGGACATGGAGTAGCACAGCACGACCGTGTCGGCCACGGCGGCGACGAACTCCCGGCCCCCTGCCGCGGGGCCGTCCAGCATGACGTAGTCGTACGCGGCCAGTTCCGCGCGCAGCCGGGCGGGGTCCTCGTCGCCTTCGGCCGCCGGCCGCGCGACGTCGACGCTCCCCCGCATGCCCAGGTCCAGCCGCACCGCGCCGGCCGGGCCGTCCCCCGGAACAGCCCCGGCGGGGAGGAATCCGTCGAGGTAGGAGAGGGCACTGGGGGTGCCGGGGGCGGCGTCGAACACGAGCACGCGATGCCCGTCGGCCGCGAGGAGCAGGGCGACGTTGCACAGTGTGGTGGTACGGCCCACACCGTCTCTGCGGGAGTGCCACGCGATGACGGTGGCCGGAGTGGGAACCGGGGATACGTCGCCCATTGCGCTCCGTTTCGCTGTCGCCACGCCTGTGACAGATCCTCCCGTGCGATCCGGAAGATATCCAGTGGCTGCACACGAGAGGGTTGGAAGTATAGATGCGATGAAACATCACAAAAAGGTCGCGCACCGTTATTCAGCCCGAACACCTGGCCTCTTCACCATAATGGTGTCACGTGCTGTCCTGATGGCCCACCCAGCGGGGTTCCGCATTGCCGTCGACCTCCACCAGACGCCGCAGCGCCCGCGCGAGCGCCTCGGAGGGCAGTGCGTCGAGTTCGCCGGGCCTCAGTTTGGACAGGTCGACCAGTTCGGCGACGAGATCGTCGCGTTCGTCCTCCATCGCGGTCCGCCCGCCTCCGTGTCGGCACTCGCCCGTGTGCCCGCCGCCCACGCCGTGTCCGATCGGCGCCGGCGGGTCGCCTGGCCGCGTGCGAGCACCGGGGCGCGACCACCGTTTACATGATACGAAAGCGCGATCTGTTGACAACCCGTAATCCTCTGGTTTTCGTTGTAGAGCGGATTGCCGCCCTATTTCGGGGAGGACGACGCTTTCCCGGTGTGTGCACGGCTCTTACCAGGAGGGTCCTTGAATATCGGTCATAATCGATCGGACGGGGAAGCCGAACCGGAATGGCCGGACAATCTAGACATCTCAGCCCTGCTGGCGGACGGCTGGCAGCCCTTCCCTTTTCGGGAATTCGTCCTCAAGGTGCACGGCCGGTGCGACCTCGCCTGCGACTACTGCTACGTCTACCGCTTCGCCGACCAGCGCTGGCGTGACCTCCCCCGGGCCATGTCACCCGCGGTGACCGAACTGGCCGCCGCCCGCATCGCCGAGCACGCCCGGCTGCACAGACTGGATCGCGTCCGGGTCGTGCTGCACGGCGGCGAGCCGCTCCTGTGCCCGCCCGACGACCTCGCCCGCACCGTGACCGCGATCCGGCGGGCCGCCGGCGACGGCACCCGAGTCGAGGTGAGCGTCCAGACCAACGGCCTGCGCCTCGGCGACGCCTACCTCGACCGGTTCGACCGGCTCGGCGTCACCGTCGGGATCAGCCTCGACGGCGACGCCGCCACCCATGACCGGCACCGCCGCACCGCGCGGGGCGCCGGCAGCCACACCGCCGTGACCCGCGCGGTGCGGCGGCTGGGCTCCCCCCGCTACCGGCACCTGTACGGCGGGCTGCTGTGCGTGGTCGACCCCCGTTCCGACCCGGCCGCCGTCTACCGGGCGTTGCTCGACCTCGAACCTCCCATGATCGACTTCCTGCTTCCGCACGGGCACTGGTCGAGCCCGCCGCCCGCCCGCCTCGCGGACGACCCGGCCACGCCGTACGCGGACTGGCTGATCACGATCTTCGACCTCTGGTACGGCGCGGCCCGCACGCCCGCGCGCGTGCGGATGTTCGACAACCTCCTGGAGTTGCTGCTCGGCGGCACGTCGGCGGTCCAGGGCGCCGGGCTGGCCCCCGTCCAGACCGTCGTGGTGGAGACCGACGGCGGCATCGAGCAGGGCGACGTCCTGAAGACCTCCCGGGGGAGCGTGCGGCGGAGCCGTCTCAACGTCGCCGCCGATCCGTTCGACCGGGCGCTGCTCCGCCCGCAGATCGTCGCCCAGCAGCTCGGCCCCGCCGCGCTCGCGCCGCCGTGCCGGGCCTGCACGCTGCGCCGTGCCTGCGGCGGAGGGCAGTACGCCCACCGGTACCGGGCAGGCGCCGGCTTCGCCAACGCCTCCGTCTACTGCCCCGACCTCTACCGGCTGATCAGCCATGTCAGGCGGCGGGTGCGGGCCGATCTGGTCGCCCTGAAGGGCGTCGCCCGGTGACCCCGAGCCCGCACACGCTGCCGGCCGGCCTGTTCCGCGACCTGTCCAGAGGAGGCGGCGGCGCCGAGGCCGTCCACGCGCTCGCCGCGGTCGAACGCAGCAAGCACCTGCTGCTCCTGCACGGGCTGATGGCGGAGAGCGCCCGCCTCGGCGGCCCGGCCGCCGAGGCCGCCGAGGTGGGATACGACCACGTCAGGCGGCTCGGCCGCGCCGCGCCACGGGCGGCGGAGCACGTGGTGCGCTACCCGGCCGTCGGCCTGTGGGCGCTCACCACGCTCCGCTCGCTGCGCGCCGGCGACCTGGCGGGCGCCCGGCCCGAACGGATGGCGGCACTCGCGCTCGCCATCTGCGTCCACGCCCGGGAGGACCTCACCCTGACGTTGTTCAGCGAACGTGGCAGGGTCACCGTCCCTTCCGTCGGAGGGCTGTGGCTGCCCGGCGCGCCGGACCGCACCCCCGTCGCCGTCCGGGCCCGCGAGGGTCGGGTCGAGGTCGCCGGGGACGCACCCGGCCGGCGGGCGTGGCGGGGGGTGCGGAGATGGCGGTTCGGCCCCGGGCCGGGGCAGTGGCGGGTCGCCCTCGACGACGTCGATCCCTACCGGTTCCCGCGCGAGGCCGGCCGACGGCCCAGGCTGGACCGGGCCGAACTGGCCAGGCTGCGCGACCGGCTGGACGCGGGCTGGGGCATCCTGGCCGAGGGCCACGCGGAGGCCGCCGAGGAGGTGCGCGCCGCCGTCACCATGCTGACCCCGATCATGCCCAAGGTCTCCGGGGGCGCGAGCGCCAGCGCCGGCGCCGCCTTCGGGTGTGTGGCGCTGTCCACCCCCGGCGACGCGGCGGTGGCGGCCGTGACGCTGGTCCACGAGACCCAGCACCTGAAGCTCAACGCCCTGATGACGATGTTCGACCTGGCCGAGCCCGCACCGGGCGAGCTCTACTACGCCCCGTGGCGGCCCGATCCCCGGCCCTTCACCGCCCTCTTCCACGGCGCGTACGCCCACCTGGGCGTGACCGCCTTCTGGCGACGCAGGCTCGGGCACGATCCGGCGGCCGCCGCCCGGTTCGCCCTCTGGCGGCGGGTGACGCTCGACGCGGTACGCCGGCTGCTGGCCGCCGGCCGCTTCACGCACACGGGACGGCTGTTCGCGCAGGGCATGCTGGAGGTCCTCGAAGACTGGGGCGGCGAACCGGTCCCCGCCGAGGCCCGCTCCTGGGCCAGGGCGACGGCGGAACGGCACCGTGCCCGGTGGCTGGCCCGGCACGCCTGACCACACACCTGGCGTGACGGTGCCGAACTCGGCCCGCACTCTGAAGACGGCCACGGCCCGAGACGAACCCGGAGGCCTACCCGCCACCCGGGCCGTACGGCAGGCTCGCCGCGCCGGTGAGCCTGCCGGCCTCCTGGCGGGCCGCCGCGCCGGTGAGCCTGCCGGCCTCCCAGCGGGCCGCCGCGCCGGTGAGCCTGCCGGCCTCCCAGCGGGCCGCCGCGCCGGTGAGCCTGCCGGCCTCCCAGCGGGCCGCCGCGCCGGTGAGCCTGCCGGCCTCCCAGCGGGCCGCCGCGGAAAGTGCGCGACGGCTGGCAGGCGGCGGCGCCTGCCGTACGGCCCCGGACGTGTAACTTTCAGCCGCGGCGGTGGCGGCCCGCAGGTCGTTGACCGCGATCCTTGCCGGCGGCGAATCGAGTCTTGACATGGGCGGTGGCCCCGCCGACACTCTGGGCCATGTGACATGTCACCTGATCCCGCCGCAGAACGTTAGCGCTAACAATGGCTGCAGAGGTGTCGTCGTTGGTGGTCACGGCCCGGAGCGCGGCTGGAGCAGGTGGCGCGATCACGAGGATCAGGCCGAGGCCGTCTCACCGCCGACCCGCCGCGCCGGTCGCAGGTGACACCGGCCTCCGGCCGCGCCACACACCCGCGACCGTCACAGTCGCCCGATCACCGGAGGAACCCGAATGAGACGACAGTGGGCGGCGACCGCCCCCCTTCCGCTCCTCCCCACGTCACCGGCACCAGCGGCGGGAGCCGGCGACCCGGCCCGCACCGCGCTGCCGGCGCCGTCCCGCACCTCGCCCCCGGGAGGCGTCACGGCGATCAAGGACGACACCCGCAGCCACTTGATGAGGCGTCATGATCGCTAGAATCGTGGCGGTCCTCTGCCTTCTCTGCACGCTGTTCGCGGCGTCTCCCGCGGTCGCGGCCGCCAAGACCGTCTACATCCCGTCGCGCTGGGCGAGCACCGGCGAGGTGCCGTGGGTCAGCGCCCGCACGAAGGAATCCGCCAACTTCATCCTGTTATGGGGCGACCGGTCGGGCACCGACCCCAGGAACGCGCCCTCGCAGTACCGATTCGACCCCGACAACGTGCTCGGCCAGCTGGAGAACCTCTACTCCTTCTACGTGAACACCATGCGGTTCACCCCTGAGACCGGCCTGCTGGCACAGCACAAGATCATCGTGATCATCACCCGGACGTGGTCGAACGCACCGCTCGACGCGTGGGCCACGGGCGGCTCGACCGACGGCAGAGTCGGCGTCATCAACATCGCCCCCGCGGCCGCGCTGCCCGGCTCCTGGGGCCTGGCGCACGAGCTCGGTCACGTGTTCCAGAACTACACCTTCCTCGGCAGACCCGGCTACGGCTTCACCCATCCGAGCTCCGGGACCTTCTGGGAGGCGACCGCCGAGTTCATGGCGATGCAGGTCTATCCACGGACCGCGGCGGGCGACCTCACCCGGTTCATCCGCACGGAGAACCTGGCCTACAGCAGCAGCCGGCACCACTACGGGGCCTGGATGCTGCTGCAGTACATCAAGGACCGCGACGGCCTGGCCATGGTCAACCGGATCTGGAACGAGGCGCGGAACACCGAACACCCGCTGGAGGTCTACCGCCGCGTCGCCGGCATCGACCAGGCGGAGCTCAACCGGCGGCTGGGCGAGTACGCCCAGCGCAACGTCACGTGGGACTACAGCAACCGCGCCGACTTCATGCCGTTCATCAACAGCCTCTATCCCTTCGTCACGGCCTACAACGGGGTGGCGCCGGTACCGGTCAACACCGCGGCCGGCCACTTCCGCATCTCCGACGCCCTGGCTCCCTCCGACTACGGCTACAACAAGATCCGGCTCGTCCCGAGCAGCGACGGCGCCCTCATCCGGATGCGGTTCCGCGGCCATGTCAACGCCGCGGCGCAGTCGGGATGGTCGTACGGGTTCGTCGCGGTGCGGAACGGGACACCCCGGTACAGCGCCATCCACAACTCCTCGAACGGTGAGGTGACCTTCCAGACGCAGCCGGGCGAGAAGGACGTCTACCTCGTGGTCACCGGAGCACCGGGGACCGTGCACAAGTACGCCTTCCTCGAGGGTTACCCGCGCAACCACCGCTACCCCTACCAGTTCCGCCTGCAGGGTGCCACCGCGTGGGGCTTCGAGCCGGGCCACGTACGGCCGGCCGCACCGGGCAACGGTCGCTGGCACTCCAACGGCGGCGGCTGGGTCGACAACCGGGCCAACGTCGCCGCCACCGCCTACGTCGGCCCCAGAGCCGCCGTGTACGGCAACAGCACGGTCAGCGGCAACGCCCGCATCGAAGACCTGGCCTGGGTCAACAGCGGCGCGACCGTCACCGGCAACGCCGTCGTGAAGAACAGCGCCCTGGTCCAGGGCGGGGCCAACCTCAGCGGCAGCGTGGTCATCGGCGGCGACGCCGAACCGTCCACGGCGTGCGGCGCGGGGACGTACCTGATCTTCAACCCCGATCGCCGCTGCGACGGCGGCGCGGGCGAAGCGGACATCAACCCGTCCCACCCGATCTTCAGCGACGCCGACCTCGCCTTCGGCGGCGGCTCCACACCGGTCGCCCTGGCCACGAACACGGCCCCCTAGGAATCCCGGGAAAGGGCGCCCCCTCCAGGGGCGCCCTTTCTCGTCATCCGGCCGTTCACCGCCGGCCGGGCGCCGCCGTGGCGGGCGAGCTCTCAGCACGATCGGCCGTTGACAGCGGGCGACCGCACAACGATCATCAGCGATTGTCGGGCCGATCGCTCCACCGTGGTCACCGATCATCGGTGCCGGGCCCGTGTGGCCGTTTCGAGAAAGGCGTCGTATGGCTCGAACCGCTCCTGTCCCCGCCTCCCCGCCCGATGTTCACCCCGCCGATCTGCCCCGGCGGCGCGGCCTCGTCGTCCTCCTCAGCGTGCTGGCCGGGGCGGTGATCGCCGCGCTGTGGTCCTTCGAGTTCGTCGACGGTGTGATCGGTGACAACGTCGCCAACACGCTGCTCGGCCGGGACGCCAAGGAGACGGAGATCGGCGGCCTGATCGCGGGGACCGTCTTCGCGTTCGTCTCGGGCCTGGCCGGCACCTTCACCGCGTGCAACATCGCCGCGTTCGGCGCGATCGCGCCGATGGCCGGCACGAAGGGCGGCGTCCGCGCCGGCGGGATCAGGGCGACCCTGCGGCCCCTCGGCTGGCTCGCGCTCGGCATGATCGTGGTGTCCGGAGTCTACGGCGCCGTCGGCGCCCTGCTCGGCGAACGGCTGCCCCAGCTCTCCACCGCGACCGGCGCGGGTCTGTCCCCGCGGCTGATCCAGGCGTCGATCGTCTTCGGCGTGATCGGGCTGGCCTTCGTCTACCTCGGCCTGGCCGCGCTGCGGGTGGTGCCCGACCCCTTCGCCCGCCTGTCGCGCCGGCTGCCGCACGCCCGCCTGGTCGTCCTCGGCGCGCTGATCGGCGGGTTCCTCGTCGGCCGGCCGTTCCCGCTGTTCCGCAAGCTGTTCGAGTACGCCGCCCAGACCCACAACCCGTTCTACGGCGGCGCCGTCTTCATCCTGCAGTCGATCGGCAACATCACGCTGGTGGCGCTGCTCTTCCTCGTCCTCATCCACGCGACCGGAGGCCGGTTCACCCGCTGGATGACCGCCACGCCGTCCCGGGTCACGACGATCACGGCCGTGGCCTTCCTGGTCGTCGGCGCCTTCACCTTCCTCTACTGGGACCTGCGGCTGCCCGCCCGCTTCGGCTACGGCTGGTTCCCCACCGCGCCCTGGCAGTGACCGCACCGCACGCCGCGGCGTTCCCGGCCGATCCCCGAAAGAACGGAGACCGGCCGGGAACGACCGGCAGGCGGATCGATCACGCTGCCGCCCGCCCGCCGACGTGCGGAGATCTCACGCCGGATCGGGCTTGGTGACGGGGTCTCACGCCGGATCGGGCTTGGTGACGGGGTCTCACGCCGGGTCGGGCTTGGTGACGGCGCGGCCGATCACCAGCCGCTGGATCTGGTTGGTGCCCTCGACGATCTGCAGCACCTTGGCCTCCCGCATGTACCTCTCCACCGGGAAGTCCTCCACGTAGCCGTACCCGCCGAGCACCTGGACCGCGTCCGTGGTGACCCGCATGCACATGTCGGTGGCGAACAGCTTGGCCATCGCCGCCTTCGTCCCGTACGGCAGGCCCGCGTCACGCATCCGGGCGGCGTCGAGGTAGAGGGCACGGGCGGCGGCGATCTGGGTGGCCATGTCGGCGAGCATGAAGCTCATCCCCTGGAAGTCGGCGATCCTGGACCCGAACTGCCGCCGCTCCCCCGCATAGCCGACGGCCACGTCGAACGCGGCCTGGGCCACGCCGACCGCGCACGCGGCGATGCCGAGCCTGCCGCCGTCGAGGGCGGCCATCGCGATCCTGAACCCCTCGCCGCGCTCGCCGACCAGCGCCTCGGGCGGCAGCCGTACGCCGTCGAACCTGACCTGGGCGGTCGGCGAGGAGCGCATCCCCATCTTCCGCTCGGGGACGCCGGCCGAGAGGCCCGCCGCCCCGGCGGGCACGTGCAGGCACGAGACGCCTCTCGCGCCGTCGTCCGCGGTGCGCGCCATCAGGGTGTAGAAGTCGGCGACCCCGCCGTGGGTGATCCACGCCTTCACCCCGTCCACCAGGAAACCGCCGGAGTCCTCCGCGGCCCTGGTGGAGAGCGCCGCGGCGTCGGAGCCCGACTGCGGCTCGGACAGGCAGTACGCGCCGAGCAGGTCGCCGCCGAGCATGCCGGGCAGCAGTTCCTCCCGCTGCTCCGGCGTGCCGTACGCGGCCACCGGGAAGCAGGACAGGGTGTGCACCGAGACGCCCAGTCCCACGGCCAGCCAGGCCCCGGCCAGCTCCTCGACGACCTGAAGGTAGACCTCCTGCGGCTGCGCCGCGCCGCCGTACTCCTGCGGGTAGGGCAGGCCGAGCAGGCCGGCCGCCCCGAGGGTCCTGAAGACCTCGCGGGGGAAGCGCCCGGCCGACTCCTCGCCCGCCGCCCGTGGTGCGACCTCCTTGGCGGTCAGTTCCCCGACCAGCCCCATCAGCTCCCGCGCCTCGTCCGAGGGCAACATCCGGTCAACCGTCATGCGGCAATCCTCCCACTCGGCGGCGTCTGGCGGGCGGCCCGAGGTCAGACGACGATCAGCTCGCGCGGCCGGTCGTTGACGCGCCGGCCGCCGTCCTCGGTGCAGATGACGATGTCCTCGATGCGGGCGCCGTGGTCACCGGGGAAGTAGATGCCGGGCTCGACGGAGAAGGCGAAACCGGGCGCGAGGGGCTCGGTGTTGCCGGCCACGATGTAGGGCTCCTCGTGGGTCTCCAGGCCGATGCCGTGGCCGGTGCGGTGGATGAAGCGCTCGCCGTAACCCGCCTCGGTGATCACCTCGCGCGCGGCGGCGTCCACCGACTCGCACGTGACGCCCGGCCGTACGGCGGCGCACGCGGCCTCCTGGGCACGGCGCAGCACCTCGTAGTAGGCGGCGAACGCCGGCGGCGGCTCGCCGACGGAGTAGACGCGGGTGGAGTCGGAGCAGTAGCCGCTCGGCATCTGGCCGCCGATGTCGACGACGACGGGATCCCCCGGCTGGATGACGCGCTCGGACAGCTCGTGGTGCGGGCTGGCGCCGTTGGGCCCCGACCCGACGATGACGAAGTCGACGGTACGGTGACCGGCCGCGATGATCGCGTCGGCGATGTCCCTGCCGACCTCCCGCTCGGTACGGCCCGCACGCAGCAGATCGGGCACCTGGGCGTGCACGGCGTCGATCGCGGCTCCCGCCTCGCGCAACGCGGCGACCTCGGCGGCGCTCTTGCGTATCCGCAACCCTCGCAGCACCCGGCCGGCGAGCACCTGCCCGGCGGCGGGCAGCGCGTCGCGGAAACGGAGCGAGGCCATCGCCCACATGCGGTCGGCCAGCCCCACGGTCGCGACCTGGCCCAGCCGCTTGGCGACGTGGGCGTAGGGGTCGTCCGTCTCGTCCCACGGCACGAACTCGATGCCGAGCCGCGACGCGGGCGAGTGCTCCGCGGCGGCCAGCTCCAACCGGGGGACCATCAGGAAGGCGTCGCCCGCGGCGGGCACCACCAGGCAGGTGAGCCGTTCCAGCGGCAGCGCCTCGTAGCCGGTGACATAGCGCAGGTCGGGTCCGGGGGTGAGCAGCAGGGCGTCGAGCCCGGCGGCGGCGGTCGCCTCGCGGACGGCGGCCAGGCGGTTCACGGGATACAGGTCAGAGGTCACGGGGCCAATCTACGGGCTGCCGCCGGAGTGGGCAGGGAAACGTTCCCCGGTCCGGCGGTCACGGGTTCCCGAAAAGGCTCTCCCACACACTCACGACACCGCTACACTCCGTTTCAGGTCAATCACATGCCGTTGTGCATATGCCCCAAATATCCCATTCGAGAGCGAGAACCATGGTCGTCCTGGACCAATCGCCCTTCCCCTCGCCGAACGATCCCGCGCACGACCCGTTGACCGACGCTCCTCCCGACACGACCTACGCCGCCGAGATGGTCCGGCGGCTGACCCACGGCCCCGACCGGCGCGCCGACCCGGGACGGGCCTTCGACCTGCTCGCCCACGCCCAGCGGCTGGGCGACATGGGATGGGCGGAGTGGGACCTGCGCACCGGTGAGGCGTTCTGGTCGGACCAGGTCTACGTCATCTTCGGCCGCTCGCCCGCCCAGGGCCCGATCGCGCTGCCCGAACTGCCCGCCCACGTCGAGCCCGGCGACCTGCCTGTGCTCGACCACCTGCTCGGGCGCGTCCCCCAGGGCGACGATCCGGTGAACGCCGAGTTCCGGGTCCGCCGCGACGGCGAGATCCGGCACGTCCGCGCCGTGCTCGAACCCGTCGCGGACGAGCTGGGAGCGGTCGGCATGCACGGGCTGATCCAGGACATCACCGACCGCCGCCGGGCCGAGCACATCATGTCGGAGTCGCGCAGGCAGCTGCTGGAGGTCCGCGAGCAGGCCGCCGAGGAGCACCACGTCACGGTGGCCCTGCGCGACGCCATCCTGCCGGAGCCCGGCACCGCGGCCGAGCTGCCGCGCACCCGTATCGCGGTGCGGCACGTGCCCGCCGAGAAGCTGGCCAGCCTCGGCGGCGACTGGTACGAAGCGGCTCCGCTGCCCGGCGGCCGGGTGCTGCTGGCCATCGGCGACGTGGCGGGGCACGGCCTGGAGGCGATCGCCCAGATGACCCAACTCCGGCACGCCCTGCTCGGCCTGTCGATGACCGGCGAGCCCGCCGACCGCCTGCTCGCCTGGCTCAACGACCTGGTGCTGCACCGCCTCGACGGCACCACCGCGACCGCCGTGGTCGGTCATCTCGACCCGGTGACCGGCGAGTTCGCCTGGAGCCAGGCCGGGCACCTGCCGCCGATCCTGGTCCGCGACGGCCTGGCCCGCCGGCTCGACCCGCCCGAGGGGGTGCTGCTCGGCGCCGGCGAGTGGCCCTACGGCCTGGCGACCCTCACCCTGCGTGCCGACGACCTGCTCCTGCTGTTCACCGACGGCCTGGTCGAGCGCCGGCACCGCGACATCGACGAGGGCCTGGCCATGACCCTGGCGGCCGCCGGCGACCTCGGCCCCGACAGTCTCGAAACGGGCCTCGACCGCCTCCTGGAGGCGATCGGCGGCCCCAACCCGGAAGACGACACCTGCCTGCTCGCGGTGCGCATGGGCGCGTGACCCGTGGATGACGGACCTGCCGGGCCGCGCGGTCTGCCAGGATGGGTCACATGCCAGGCCTGATGCTTCTCGACACCGCCTCGCTCTACTTCCGCGCCTACTACGGCGTACCCGAGTCGATGACCGCCCCCGACGGCATGCCGGTCAACGCCGTGCGCGGGCTGGTCGACATGATCGCCACACTGGTCCGCACCCACTCCCCCGACGAGTTGGTCGCCTGCATGGACGCCGACTGGCGCCCGGCCTTCCGGGTGGCCGCGCTGCCCAGCTACAAGGCGCACCGGGTGGCCCACGGCCATGAGGAGGAGGTGCCCGACACGCTGGTCCCCCAGGTGCCGATCATCGAGCAGGTGCTCGACGCGGTGGGCATCGCCAGGGTCGGCGTCGCGGGCTACGAGGCCGACGACGTCATCGGCACCTTCGCGGCGCACGCGAGCGGCCCGGTCGACATCGTGACCGGAGACCGGGACCTGTTCCAGCTCGTGGACGACGCACGCCGGGCCCGCGTCCTTTACACAGTAAGGGGAATCCGCAACATCCAGATCGTCGACGAGGCGGCGGTGACCGCCAAGTACGGCATCCCCGGCCGTGCCTACGCCGACTTCGCCACGCTGCGCGGCGACCCGAGCGACGGCCTGCCCGGAGTGTCCGGGGTCGGCGACAAGACCGCCGCCGCGCTGATCACCAGGTTCGGCACCCTCGACGCCCTGCTCACCGCCCTCGACGCCGGCCAGACCGACGGCTTCCCCGCGGGCAGTCGCAACAAGCTCGCCGCGGCCCGCGACTACCTGTCGGTCGCCCCCACCGTCGTGCAGGTCGCCCTCGACGCGCCGTTGCCGGCCCACGACCCCACCATCCCCGCCAAACCCCGCGACCCCGCCGCTCTCGTCGCCCTCGCCGACCGCTACGGTCTGGACAACCCCCTCAACCGCCTGCTCGAAGTCCTGTCCACCCGCTAGCCGCCGGCACCGGCGTCGCCTGTCATCACCGACGATCGACACGGGGAGCCCGGCGTCGGCGTGGCCACCTTGGTGGCCCGCTCGCCGCTGGTGATGACCGCGCTGACCGTGGCGGGCGCGGCCTATCTGGTGTGGCTGGGGATCAGCACGCTCGCTCGACCCTCGGCTCCGCGAGCCGGCGCGGAGCCGGCCGCCGACTCGTGGATGCGGCAGTTGGTGAAAGGCGCGGGGATCAGCGGGCTCAACCCCAAGGTGTTCCTGCTGTTCTTGGCGCTGCTGCCGCAGTTCGCCGACCCGGACGCGGCGTGCCCGGTCGCGGTGCAGATCGCGGTGCTGGGGCTGGTTCACGTGGCCAGTTGCGCCGTGGTCTACACAGGAGTGGGCGCAGGGGCCCGGCGAGTGCTGCGAGCGCATCCCGCGGCGGCACGGATGGTGAGCCGCATCTCCGGCGCCGCGATGGTGACGATCGGTGTGCTGCTGCTGGTAGAGCAGGCGGTCGGTTAACCGCGCACCCCAGCAGGGGAGCCTGGAGATGTCGCCAGGGGAGCGGAATGTCCTGGTACCGGCAGTGAGCACGATAGAGGACACATGAAAGAAGAGACACAGCCCGAACAGGTGACCGCCGAGATCGAGGCCCGCATCCGTGCCAGCTTCGAACGCCAGGGACTGATGCGCCACCTCGGCGCCCGCCTGTCGGAGATCAGAGCGGGACACGTTCAGATCGTTCTGCCCAGCAGGCCGGAAGTCACCCAGCAGCACGGCTACATCCACGCGGGAGCCACCAGCGCCATCGCCGACAGCGCAGGCGGCTACGCGGCACTCACCCTGTTCCCGGGGACGGCAGAGGTGCTGACTGTCGAGTACAAGATCAACCTCCTTGCACCCGCCGCAGGTGATCACCTTGAGGCCGTAGGGACGGTCGTCAAGGCAGGGCGAACCCTCACGGTGTGCCGGCTCGACGTCTTCGGCGTCGCCGACGCTCAGCGCGACCTCATCGCGACCGGCCAGCAGACGCTGATCTGCCTGCCTGGAGGACCCGGACAGTGACCGCCCGCGCTGCGCGGCGATCCGCCGCCCGGCCCAGGTGAAGCGAGGTCCGCCAGGTCGTGCTAGGGGTTGGTGACCAGCGAGGACCACACGGTGAAATGCCGGTTCATTGCCGTACGGGCGCCGTCGGCGTCGCGTTCGCCGATCGCCTCGACGATGCCGTAATGCACGGTGTCGAAGACCCGGCTCTGCCCCGGCGCGGACGCGGGACGTTCGATGGCGAGCCGGCGGCGCTCGACGATCTCGCTGCGCAACGCGTGACTCAGCCCGTCGTACAGGTCCGTGAAGATCGGGTTGTCGACGATGACGAACAGCCGGCGGTGGAACTCCAGGTCGGCCTCGGCCGACCGCTGGTCGTCGCCCTGCCCGCTGGCCTGCACCATCTCGTCGAGCGGCCGGCGCAAGTCGTCGACGTCGTCGGCTGTGGCCCGCCGGGCGGCCGCCTCGGCGACTGGTCTGGCGACCGATAGGTTGAGCGGGTGCCGCACACAACCATCCGCGTTCCCGGAGACCTCGATCCCCGGCTGATCGACGGGTTCGAGCGGATCGGGCAGGAGTTCGACCTGCCGGGACCGTTCCCCGAGGCGGCGCTGGCGGAGGCCGCCCGGATGGCCGCGGGGCCCCTCTCACCGCGCGAGGACCGGACCGACCTGCCGCTCGTCACCATCGACCCACCGGGTTCGCTGGACCTCGACCAGGCCATGCACCTCGAGCGCCGGCCGGACGGCTACCGGGTGTGGTACGCCATCGCCGACGTGGGCGCGTTCGTGCGACCCGGCGGGGCGATCGACGCCGAGGCCCGGCGCCGGGGCGAGACGATCTACATGCCGGGCGGCCGGGTGCCGCTGCACCCCACGATCCTGTCCGAAGGCGCGGCCAGCCTGCTGCCGGGCGAGACCAGGCCCGCCGCCCTGTGGCGCGTCGACCTCGACGAGGAGGGCGGCATCGCCGGGGTCGACGTGACAAGAGCCCTGGTGCGCAGCCGTGAACGGCTCGACCACGACTACGCGCAGGCGGCCGTCGACACCGGCACCGCCCACGGCACGCTGCGGCTGCTGCCCGTGATCGGCGAACTGCGCCTCGCCCTGGAACGTGAGCGCGGCGGCGTCACGCTGCCCATCCCCGAGCAGGAGATCGTCCCCGGCGCGGACGGCCACCAGGTCGAATATCGCACCCCGTTGCCCGTCGAGGCGTGGAACGCGCAGATCTCGCTGCTCACCGGGATGGCGGCGGCCACGCTGATGCTCGACGCGGAGATCGGCGTGCTGCGGGTGCTGCCGCCCGCCTCCCAGCAGAGGATCGAACGAGTCCGCCGGGTCGCCGCGGCCCTCGGCGTTCCCTGGCCGACGGGCGCGGGGTACGGCGAGGTCGTGCACGCCCTCGACCCGAAGCTCCCCGCCCACGCCGCGTTCCTGCACGAGTCGACGGTGCTGCTGCGCGGCGCGGGCTACACCGCCTTCGACGGCGCGCCGCCCTCCCTCGCCGTGCACGCCGCCGTCGGCGGGCCGTACGCGCACGTCACCGCGCCGCTGCGGCGCCTGGCCGACAGATACGCCACGGAGGTGTGCCTGGCCGTGGCGGCGGGCGAGCCGGTGCCCGACCCCGTCCACGACGCGCTCGCCGGGCTCCCCGAGGCGATGGCCGTCACCGGCCGCCGGGCGAACGCGGTCGAACGGGCCTGCGTCGACCTGGTCGAGGCGTTCGTGCTGCGCCGCCGGATCGGCCACGACTTCGACGCGGTCGTGATCGACGCGCACGAGCACGACGGAGGCGGGCAGGTCCAGCTCGCCGAGCCCGCCGTGATCGCGCACTGCGCAGGCGACCGGCTCCCCCTGGGCGAACAGGTCAGGGTACGGCTGGCGAAAGCGGACCCGGCCACCCGCGAGGTCCGCTTCACCCTCGCCTGAGCCAGGTCCGCCGCCCCCTCTGTCGGGGCGTGCCCAGGTCAGGTCAGGTCACCGAGGTGTAGGCGACCACGCCTCTCCTGATCGCGTCCATCGCCTTGCCGGCGTTCTGCTTCACGGGGCTGCCCGGAGGCGCGGCGTCGCCGATCTGGCCGAGCAGGTCGAGCAGCTGCTTGGTCCAGCGCACGAAGTCGCCGGCGGCGAGCTCGCCCCCGTTGACGCCGTCGAGCAGCACCGCGTCGAGGTTGTGGCCCCTGGCCCAGCGGAAGGCCGCCCAGGCGAAGCCGAAGTCGGGCTCGCGGATGAAGGACAGGCCGTGCTGCTCCTCGACGCCCTCCAGCTCACTCCACAGCCGGACCATCGCGGCCAGCGCCTGGGTGGCCTCGCCCGCGGGGATCTTCGGCCTCCTGGCCTCGTCGGCCTGCCGCGACTCGAACACCAGCGAGGAGACGCACGCGGCGAGCTCCGCCGGATCCAGCGCGTCCCACAGACCGGCCCGCAGGCACTCGGAGGTGAGCAGGTCGAGCTCGGTGTAGAGCTGTGCCAGGCGGCGGCCCAGCGGGGTGACGGTCTCGCCGTCGAGGTAGCCCAGCTGGTCGAGCACGCCGCACACCTTGTCGAAGGTGCGGGCGATGACGTGGGACCGGCTCTCGACGCGGCGGCGCAGCCCGTCGGTCTCGCGCAGCAGCTTGTAGTAGCGCTCGGCCCAGCGAGCGTGGTCCTCCCGTTCGTCGCAGCCGTGGCAGGGGTGCTGGCGAAGCTGCCGCCGCAGCTCGGCGATCTCCTCGTCCTCGACCGCGTGGTCACGGGCCCTGGGGGGCTTGCCCAGGTCGCGGTCGCCGAGCTTGGCGTGCAGGGTGGAGACGAGGTTGGCACGCTCCTTCGGCGAGCGCGCGTTGAAGTTCTTGGGGATGCGCAGGTGATCCACCGGCTCGATCGGCACCGGGAAGTCGCCCGTGGAGAGCCGCTTGACCTGCTTGCCGATGGTGAGCACCAGCGGCGAGGGACCCTCGCCGCGCGAGTTGAGCCCGGGATCGAGCACGACCGCGAGACCGGCCCTGCGTCCGCCCGGCACCCGGATGACGTCTCCCGGCTTCAGCGCCTCCAGCGACCGCAACGCCTGGGCGCGACGGGCCGCACCGCGCTGGCGCGACAACTCGGACTCCCTGTCGGACAGCCGCCTGCGCAGCGCGGCGTACTCGGGGAAGTCGCCGAGGTGGCAGGTCATCGCCTCGCGGTAGCCGTCGAGGGCCTCCTCGTGGCGGCGCAGCTCGCGGGCGAGGCCGACCACCGCCCGATCCGCCTGGAACTGGGCGAAGGACGATTCCAGCAGGGTGCGGGCGCGGCCCCGGCCGACCTGGCCCACCAGGTTGACGGCCATGTTGTAGGAGGGCCGGAAGCTGGAGCGCAGCGGGTAGGTGCGGGTGCTGGCCAGGCCGGCGACCGAGACCGGGTCCATGCCCGGCTGCCAGATGACCGTGGCGTGGCCTTCGACGTCGATGCCGCGCCGCCCGGCCCGCCCGGTGAGCTGGGTGTACTCGCCCGGGGTGAGATCGGCGTGGGACTCGCCGTTCCACTTGTCGAGCCGCTCGATCACCACCGAGCGAGCCGGCATGTTGATGCCCAGCGCGAGCGTCTCAGTGGCGAAGACGGCCTTGACCAGGTTCCGGGTGAACAGCTCCTCGACGACCTCCTTGAAGGTCGGCAGCATGCCCGCGTGGTGGGCGGCCAGGCCGCGCTCCAGGCAGTCGCGCCACTCCAGGAAGCCGAGCACGGCCAGGTCCTCGTCGGGCAGGTGGGCGGTGCGCTCGTCGACGATCTGGCGGATCTCGTGCTGCTCGCGGTCGGTGGTCAGGCGGAGCCCGGAGTACAGGCACTGCATCACCGCGGCGTCGCACCCGGCGCGGGAGAAGATGAAGGTGATCGCGGGCAGCAGCCCTTCGGAGTCGAGCCGCTCGATCACGTCGGCCCGGTTGGGCGGCCGGAAGCCGCGGGGGCGGGTGTAGCCGCGCTTGCCGCGCGTGGTGGCCAGCCGTACCTCGTCGCGGGCGATGCGGACCAGGGAGGGGTTCACGCGGGGCCGGTCGCCGTCGTCCTCGGCCACGAAGAGGTCGTAGAGCCGGTTGCCGACCATCATGTGCTGCCAGAGCGGGACGGGGCGGTGCTCGTCGACGATGACGGTGGTGTCGCCGCGGACCTCGCCCAGCCATTCGCCGAACTCCTCGGCGTTGCTGACCGTGGCGGACAGCGCGGCCAGCCGTACCGACTCGGGCAGGTGGATGATGACCTCTTCCCAGACCGCGCCGCGGAAGCGGTCGGCCAGGTAGTGGACCTCGTCCATCACCACGTGACCCAGGCCGGCGAGGGTGCCGGACCCGGCGTAGAGCATGTTGCGGAGCACCTCGGTGGTCATCACCACGATGGGCGCCTCGCCGTTGACGCTGTTGTCGCCCGTCAGCAGGCCCACGCTCTTGGTGCCGTACCGCTTGACCAGGTCGTTGTACTTCTGGTTGGACAGCGCCTTGATCGGGGTGGTGTAGAAGCACTTGCGGCCCTGCTCCAGGGCCAGGTGGACGGCGAACTCCCCCACCACGGTCTTGCCCGAGCCGGTCGGCGCGGCCACGAGCACGCCGTCGCCCGCCTCCAGCGCGCGGCAGGCGTCGATCTGGAACTCGTCGAGGGAGAAGTCGTACAGCTCACGGAACGACCTGATGGCGGGCCCGTCGTCGGTGAGGCTCTGACGGAAGGCCGCGTAGCGTTCCGCTGGGGTGGTCATGCCCTTCAGCCTACCGATATCGGGATTCCGGTCGGTCCTGCCGACGGTCCCGGCCGTTTCGGATCCGGGCCGCCGGAGCCGCTTCCTGCTGCCGGTCATCCGTCGTGGCGGTGTGCGCGTACGGCCGGCACTCGCAGGTGCGGCCCTTTACAAAGTAGATCAGGTGAGGACGTGGAGCGCCCCGGGGACGAGCTCGCAGGTGATCGGGGCCGGACCGATTCGCTCGCCGTCGGCGTAGGCCACCACGCCGGGGGCCGAGATCTCCACCCGGGTCGCGGTGCGGACCGTCACCGCCGGATGGGTGACATGGGTGCCCCGGTAGACACGTGGGAAGGTGCGCAGGAACTCGCCCCTGGGGATCGCGCCGAGGACCATCACGTCGAGCAGCCCGTCGCCCGGGTCGGCCGCCGGGCAGACCCGCATCCCCGCGCCGTACGCGCCGGTGTTGCCCACCGCCACCAGCATCGCCTCCCGCTCGATCACCTCGCGCCCGGCCGGCGACTCGAGCGTGATCGTGAACGGGATCGGCCGGAACGCCCGCAGTTCCTGGACCACGGCCACCAGATACTTGGCCATTCCCGGCGGCCAGGTGCGCGCGTTGGCCCTCTCGTTGACCCGGGAGTCGAAGCCGCAGGCCAGCACGCCGGCGAACCACTCCGTCCCGTCGATGAGGACGGCGTCGATCGTGCGCGTCATGCCGCGCAGCACGGTGGCCGCCGCGGCGGCCGGGTCGCGTGCCGGGATGCCGAGCGCCGTGGCGATGTCGTTGCCGGTGCCCGCGGGGATGATCCCGAGCGGCACGGCCGTGCCCGCGGTCGCCTGCACGGCCAGGTGGACGAGCCCGTCGCCGCCGAAGGCCACCAGCGCGGCGGGATCTTCGGCGACCGCGGTGCAGGCCAGTTCGAGCGCCTCGCCCGCGGTGGTGGCGGCCAGCACGGACACCTCCCGGCCGCCGGCCCGCAGGCGCCGTAGTGCGGGCGCCAGCAGGCGCAGGGAACGGCCTCCGCGAGCGGCCGGATTCACGAGCAGGGCGATCTCACCAGCGGGCACAACCCGGAACTTATCCTGCTATCCAGCTATTTCGGAGCGTCGGCGTCCGTCGTGCCCAAATCGAGAGGTGAGGCCTCGTCGTCGGACAGCGACGAGAAGTCCTCGGACGGGTTCCGCTTCTCGCGCAGATACATGAACCCCTCGGCCAGCATGAACAGCAGCACCATGGGGATGGCCAGCGCGATCATCGTGAAGGGATCGCCGCCGGGGGTGGCGACTGCGCCGAACACGAACATGATGAAGATGACCATGCGCCGGTGCTTCTTGACCGAGGCATGCGAGATCACGCCGATCATGTTGAGGAACACGAGGAACAACGGCAGCTCGAAGGAGATGCCGAAGACGAGCAGCATGATCAGCGTGTAGTTGAGATATTCGTCGATCTGGATCAGGGCGACGGTGTCCTCGGGCGCGAAGCCCAGCAGGATGGCCAGGCTCGTGTCCATGACGAGATAGGCGAGCAGCCCGCCGACGAGGAAGAGCGGGATGGACAGCGCCATGAAGGCGACCGTGTAGCGCTTCTCGTTGCGGTAGAGCCCAGGGGTGACGAACGCCCAGATCTGGTAGAGCCAGACAGGCGAGGACAGCATGACGCCCACCATCGCCGCGACCTGCAGGGTCAGGAAGAAGGACTGGAAGATGCCGCCGATCGCGAGGCTGCACTCCCCCGGCTTCAGCTGCTGCGCCGCGGCGGTCTCGCAGTAGGGCGCCTTGATGAAGTCCCAGACCGGATCGAAGAACAGGAATCCGATGACCACCCCGACGACCAGCGCGAGCACCGCGACGACCAGCCGGTTCCGCAACTCGCGGAGGTGGGCCATGAGCGGCATCCGGCCCTCCGAGTCGGCGGCTGGAGCCGACCCGTTCGCACTCGGCTTGGGCCATTTGAGCAGAGCCATCTGGGGATCCCTGATCTGGCGAGGCGGACAGTGGGGAGGGGCGTGGCTTCGCTCAGTTCAGCTTGTCCTGCTGCACCCCGGCGTCGGCGCGGACGCGGGTCTGCTCACGGTCCCGAAGGATCTTGTCCTGCTCCTCGGGGGTCAGCACCACTGCCTGCTGGAGCTGCGGCGCCGGCGCGGGGGCCGGCTGCGGCGTCGCGGGAGCGACGGTGGTGTTCACCTGCTGTGCGTTGGGGTCGTCATTGTCGTCGCGGAGCTTCGCGGTCTCGGACTTGAAGATGCGCAGCGAACGGCCGATGCCACGAGCGGCCTCGGGCAGCTTCTTCGCCCCGAAGAGCATCACCAGGACCACCGCAATGATGATCAGCTCTGTGGGTCCCAAGTTAGGCATGTCTCATCCTTTACGCCGAACGACGTGCTTTCCTTGACCGATCGTACGCTGCCAGAGGCGTGCTCTCACCCCCGCGGCACCTTGATCTCTTTCTCATTTTGCCCCAACGCGTCCCGTTTGACTGCCAGACAGGATCGGGTTCTCTCCAGTTCACGTCCGAGAAGCCGCGCGGCCGTCACCACTCTGACCGACAGCACCGCCAGTGGCACCAGCCCCGCGACGCCCAGCCCGGCCAGGAGGAATGCCCAGGTGGAGCCGTTGTTCACCCCGTGCACTCCTCGTATCGCGCCAGTGCCTCCGACGCCTGCTCGCGGACCGCACCGGCCAGTGAGGGCGGCGAGACCACTCGTCCCGTGTCGCCGAGGCGCAGCGCCAGCCGTACCAGCCAGCCCTGGTCACGGGCCCGCAGCGAAACGCGCATCCGCCCGTCGCCGAGCTCCACGACCTCCTCGCACGGGTAGTACTCCGTCACCCAGCGGCCGGCCGGGGTCACCTCCAGCTCGACGAGCTCGTCGGTGGGCGAGGGGCGGAAGACGCCCTGGGCGACGTCGAGCGGCTCCGCGTCCTCGGGCGGCTCGGCGGCCACGTCGAGGATGCGGACGTCGAGCATCCGGTCGAGCCTGAACAGCCGCACCGCCTCGGCCCGGTAGCACCAGCCCTCCAGGTAGGAGCGCCCGTCGGCGACGACCAGGCGCATCGGGTCGACGTCACGCGGGGTCACCTCGTCCCGGCCGGGGACGTAGTAGGTCAGCGACAGCCGCCGGCGGGTCCTCAACCCCTCGTTGACCGCCGCCAGCGCACCGGGGGCCGCGTCCATCTCCACGGCCACCTGGCTGCTGACGGCCGCCGCGCCCTCGCCCGCGGCGCGCTCCAGCTTCGCGATCACCCGGGCCAGCGCGTCACGATCGCCCACCTCGGCGAACTCGGGGAACTCCTGCAGCATCCGCAGCGCCACCAGCAGCGCGCTGGCCTCGTCGGTCGCCAGGCGCAGCGGCCTGGCGATGGTCTCGGCGTTGTCGATGAGGATCTCGCCGCCGTCCCAGGAGACGTCGATGAGGTCGCCCGGCGTGTGCCCGGGCAGTCCGCACATCCACACGAGCTGAAGGTCGTCGATGAGCTGCTTCTCACTGAGCCCGAAGATCTTCGCGACCTCGGGCACCGTGGCCCCCTGGTGCGACATCAGGTAGGGCACCAGGGCGAGCAGCCTCGGCAGACGGTCGGCCGTACTCATGCCAGCGCTCCCTTGAGACGGCGGATCACCGAGTCGCGCGCGTCGGACGGCTCGACCACCTCGACGTCGGCGCCCAGGCTGGCGATCCAGCCCGCCAGCCGCTCCGGGTCGGCGAAGACCAGCTCCACCTCGTCCCATCCGTCCGCGCCCGGCCGTACCGCCTGGGCGAGCTGGCGCAGGCCCTCGCAGGTGCCCGCACGGACCCGCAGCAGCGCCGGGCGCTCCGGCAGGGCGAGGTCGTCGCGATAGCCGACCAGGGCGCGCAGGTCGACCGCCTCGGGCACCTCGACCACTCCGGGACGGCCGATCGGGCTCACCGGACCGGCGATCCTGCTCAGCCGGAAGACCCTCGACTCCCCCCGGTCGCGGTCGTGGCCCACGACGTACCATCTGCCGCGGCGGCTGACCACGCCCCACGGCTCCAGGGTGCGGGTCCGCACGGTGCCGCTGCCGGCCGTACGGTAGTCGAAGCGGACGGCGCGGCGGTCGCGGACGGCCTCCCACAGCGCGGGGAAGGACGGGTCGCGGGTGTCCACCCGCAGCTCCAGCGCGCCGATCGCGCTCTCGTCGGTCTCCACTCCGCCGGCCCGCAGTTTGAGCAGCGCGCCGCCCGCCGCCTCCGCCAGGCTGGCCCGCTGCCACACCTGGGCGGCCAGGCCCAGCACCGCGGCCTCGTCGGCCTCCAGCGTGATCTCGGGAAGCTCGTAGGACTGGCGGACGATCCGGTAACCGGGCTCGTCCTCCCAGGGGTCCTTGTGCACCTCGATGGGCACGCCGATCTCGCGCAGCTCGTTCTTGTCGCGCTCGAACATCCGCTGGAAGGCCTCGTCGCCGTCACGGTCGTATCCGGGCACGGCGTGCCTGATCTGCTCGGCCGACAGTGGCCGGCGTGTGCTCAGCAGGCAGATCACGAGATTGAGCAGCCGCTCGGTCTTGCGCCGCGACATCGGGCCTCCCTCCTGTTCGAATCTCGCTCGAAGAGCTCAGTGTGCATCATCGGATCGGTGCCGATCCGACCCGCGACCGGCCGGAGTCCACTAGCCTTCCCGCGTGATCAGATGGCGTAAGGGCGAGGTCGTGAGGATCCGGCGCGAGTGGACCGGCGCCATCGAACTCGAGGTGAGCCTATCGGGCGAAGTGGCGCGCGCGCTCGCCTATCCGGCACTGGTGGGACGGCCGGAGCCGGGCGACGTGGTCCTGCTCAACACCACGGCCCTGGCCATGGGGCTGGGCACCGGCGGCTACGCGATGGTGGTCGCCATCCCGGACCGGCTGCCGCCCGATCCGGTGGGGCCCGGGCACCTGGTGAAGGCCCGTTACACGCCGCTCCAGGCCACGGTGCTCGGCGCCGACGAGCAGGACTCCCCGCACCACGACGTCCTGTGCGAGGCCGACTCGGTGGACGGCATGCCCGTGGTGGTGGCCGATCTGCACTCGGCGCTGCCGGCGATCCTGTGCGGCCTGTACGGCTCCCGCCCGGGGAACCGGCCGAAGGTCGCCTACGTGATGCTCGACGGCGGCGCGCTGCCCGCCTGGTTCTCCATGGCGTGCGCCCGGCTGCGCGAGCTGGACTGGTTGTGCGGGGTCGTCACGGTCGGGCAGGCGTTCGGCGGCGACGTGGAGACGGTGACCACCCACACCGGGCTGCTGGCCGCCCGCCACGTGCTGGGCGCCGACGTCGCGATCGTCGCCCAGGGGCCGGGGAACCTCGGCACCGGGACCCGCTGGGGGTTCTCCGGGGTCTCGGCGGGCGAGGCGATCAACGCCGCGGCGGTGCTGGGCGGGCGGCCGGTGGCGGCGCTGCGGATCAGCGAGGGCGACAAGAGAGAACGCCACCTCGGGGTCTCCCACCACTCGCTGACCGCCTACGGCCGGGTCGCGCTGGCCCGCGCCCAGGTGGCGGTGCCCGCGCTGGCCGGCGAGTTCGGCGAGCGGGTCGCCGGGCAGGCGGCGGAGCTGGAGGGCCGGCACGAGCTGGTCACCGTCCCGGTCGAGGACCTGTACGCGGCGCTGGCGGAGTCGCCGGTGAAGCTGTCGACCATGGGCAGGTCGCTGGACGAGGACCTGTCCTACTTCCTGGGCTCCGCGGCGGCGGGCAGGCTGGCCGCCTCGCTGCTCTCGTAGAACTCCTTGAAGGTGAACGCCCGCGGCCCGGGACCCTCGGCGCGCAGCAGGGCGAGCCGCGCCATGCCCTCCTCCAGCGTCGGGATGACGCCCTCGGGGATCCACCACATCACGCTGGTCGCCTCCGCGCTGCGTACGAACCACTCCCTGCGCCGCTGGAGGACCGCCAGGTGCTCCGTGCGGTACATGTAGTTCCACAACGGCTCGCGGCTCTCCCACACGGAGAAGTTGATCAGCAGGTGGTCGCCGTACTCGTGCTTGACGGTGGCGTCGGGCTCCTCCCCTCCCTTGAGCCGCCAGACGAATCCGGGCGCGGCGTCGGCCAGGGCGTTGATCGGCGCAAGGGCCTCGACGAACTCCTTGAGCTCGGGTGACTCCTTGGGGGCGCGCATGTGACCGATGTTGAGCTGGGCGAGATGCATGACGGTCAGCACACCACGCCCTCCGCTTCTATGTCAACTTTCATTAGTTTTAGAAGCGCTGTCGGCCGCTCACTCGGAGAACGCCACGCAGCACTCCCCCGGGATCGGGTCCGTGCGGGCCACCGTGCCCTGCTCGCCCAGGCCCGCCAGCAGGCCCTCGCACAGGGCCAGGTTCATCGAGCACACGAGCAGCGGGTGCTCCTCGGAGAGCACGTGGAACGGGCAGTTACGCAGTCTGAGCACGCCCGCCTCATCGCGGTAGGGCTCGTAGCCGCGCTCGCGGAGGGCGTCCTCCAGCGAGCCGCCGCCCGCGGTGCGGGCGCCCACCTCGCGGGCGGCGGCCTCCGCCCGCTCCTCGCCGCCCACCGCCTCCACGACCGCGGCCAGCACCAGGGCGAGCGTGTTGTAGTCGCGCGGCGGCACGCTGACCACCCGCTCCGCCCGGGCCCGCCGGTAGACCTTGGCGGGCCGGCCGCCGCCGGGCCCGCTCCGCCCGCCCAGCCGTTTGAAGCCCGCCTCCAGCAGCTCCGCCTCGACCAGCTTGTCCAGGTGGAACGCGGCCAGGGTGCGCTGCACGCCCGCCGCCTCGGCGGCCTCGTTGCGCCCGACCTCGCGCCCCTGGGCCGCCACGAAGTCGTACAGCGCCCGCCGCACCGGGTCCTGGAGGGTCGCGACCGCCTGGAGATCGTCCACAGCTGCGAGTCTAGGACCCGGGCGCAGGTGCCCTACTTCCCGGCCTTCCCCCTGGTCGTCTCGCTCTCGTACAGCAGGAACCCGCCGGGGACGCGCGGGCCGGCGGCCGACGCACGGGCGGGCCCGCCGACACCGGCCAGTGTCGTGCCGACGACCATGGCGGCCGACGCCGCGGCGATCCGCCTGCTCGAACCGGGCCATCCTCTGGTCACACGTACCGAAGCCATCCAAGTCTTCCTTCCGTAACCGCTGTTCAGGAGATTGGATGACGAAGGCAGGCGATTCGTTCGCCGTCGGGGCCCTTCTCTTGCCGGCGGTTCGGAGCGGCCGGCTCAGCCGGCGCTGCGGCGCTCCAGCATCACCACGTCGCGCCAGACGCCGTGGTGGCGGCCGAGGCGTTCCCGGGTGCCGACGACGCGGAAGCCGAGGGACCGGTGCAGGGAGAGGCTGGCGGTGTTCTCGGGGAAGATCGCGGACTGGATCGTCCAGACGCCGGCGTCCTCTGAGGCGGCGATGAACGCGACGAGCAGCGCGCGCCCGACGCCACGCGACATGTGGCCGGGGTGGACGTAGACGCTGTGCTCGACGACTCCGGCGTAGACCGGCCGGGCGGACACCCGGGAGGCGGCGACCCAGCCGACGACCTCGCCGGTCCCGAGGTCGGTGGCGACGTGGCTCAGCCGGGGAAGCTTGGCGGCGATGAACTCCGCCCAGGAGGGGACCACGGTCTCGAAGGTGGCCTGCCCGGTCTCCAGCCCCGCCTCGTAGATGGCCAGCACCCGCTCGGCGTCGCCGTCGCGCATCGGCCGGATCTCCAGCCCCGGCGCGGTGGCGGTCGTACCGGGCCTCATCGGCTCATGTCCCCCGCCGGGGCTCGGACGAGATCCACCGGCGTCGCTCCGTTCTGACACCCTTGGATGCTAGCCAACGCCGTTTCGCCGGGCGGGTACGGGGGTGCCGCGCCAAGGGCACACGTGCGGATCCGCGCGCGTCCGCCTGGAGGCTGATTCTCCGGGTCTGCCCCGGCGCGTATCCGCTGTGCGCGACAAGGGTGACGCGGGTCACTCGCGCGGGCCGTACCGTCGAACCATGGCGCGACGCTTCTTGCTGTGGTGGAGTGGTCATCATCAGGTCGCGGACGCGCTTCTGGCCGTGGTCGCCTGCGCCTTCCTGCTGATCGAGGTCCCCTACAGCGACCGGACCATCCTCACGCCGGGTGACATTCCCCTCATGTTCTGGGGCGATCTGACGGCCTACGCCGCGCTGGCGTGGCGGCGCAGATCTCCCCTGGTCGTCCTCACCCTGGTGTGGGCGCTGTGGCTGGCCGGCGGCCGATGGGACATCTGGACGGAGTGGAACGCCTCTTGGGCGGAACTGGGCACCCCCACCGCGCTGATGCTCATGTTCTACACCGCGGGCCGCTGGAGCCCGTCGAGACGGGTCGGCCTCCTCCTCGCCGGCACCCTGCTTCCCTGCGCGCTGTCGATCGTCCAGCTGACCCGGCCGGGGCTCCTGCCGTCCTGGGTGCCCGCGCCCGCCGACGCCCTCTTCCTCATGTCGCCCGTCCTCTGCGCCGGGGCGTGGGCGCTCGGGCGGGTGCGCCGTTCCGACGTGGAGGCCGTCGCGCTCGCCGAGGAGAGCCGGGCGCAGGCCGTACTGGCCGAGGAGCGGGTGCGCATCGCCCGCGAACTCCACGACATCGTCGCGCACAACGTCAGCGCCATGGTCATCCAGTCGGACGGCGCCGCCGCCGCGCTGCTCGACGACGACGTCGCCGAGGTCGGCAAGGCGGTCGACGCGATCGGGCGGTCGGGCAGGGTCGCGCTCGGTGAGCTCAGACTGCTGCTGGCGGTCCTGCGCGACGTGCCGGACGGGCCGCAACCCGGTGTCGAGGCCATCGAGAGCCTGGCCGAACGGCTTCCCCTGGAGGTACGGTTACGAGTCGAAGGCCAGGTACGCGAGATGCCCGCGGCACTGGGGCTGGCCGCCTACCGGATCGTGCAAGAGGCTCTGACCAACACACTGCGGCACGCTGGGAAGGAAGCCAACGCTGAGGTGCTCCTCCACTACGCCGAAGACGGACTGCACATCCAGATCACCGACGACGGCGCCTTCAAATCGCAAGGTACGCCGGGGGTGTCCCGGCTGAAGGGATCCGGCCACGGCCTGGTCGGCATCCGCGAACGGGCCGCGATGTTCGGTGGCACGGCTCAGGCGGCGTCGCTGCCCCGGCATGGCTTCGAGGTGAGGGCGACACTGCCGTGGACGTGATTCGCGTGCTGCTCGTCGACGACCAGGAGCTGGTCCGCACCGGATTCCGGCTGGTGCTGCGCCGCGAACCCGGCATCGACGTCGTCGGCGAGGCGGCCGACGGCCAGGAGGCGCTCGACCTGATGGACACGGTCGAGGTCGACGTGGTGGTCATGGACGTCCGGATGCCGGGCATGGACGGGATCGAGGCGACCCGGCGGATCTGCGCGCGCGGCGCACGCCCCAAGGTCCTCATCCTGACCACCTTCGACCTGGACGAGTACGTCTTCAGCTCGATCAAGGCGGGAGCCAGCGGCTTCCTGCTGAAGGACATCGGGCCCAGGTTCCTCGTCGAGGGGATACGGATCGTGCACAGCGGCGACTCCGTCATCGCCCCGCCCACGACGCGGCGGCTCATCTCACGCTTCCTCCCCCGCCTGCCCGACTCCGGGAGGACGCCCGACAAGCGGGCCGCGCTGCTCAGCCCCCGCGAACGCGAGGTGCTCACCGAGATCGCCACCGGTCTGTCGAACGCCGAGATCGCCACCCGGATGTACGTGTCCGAGGGCACCGTCCGCACGCATGTCAGCAGGATCCTCGCCAAACTCGATCTGCGCGATCGGGTTCAGGCCGTCGTCTTCGCCTACGAGAACGGCCTCATCCGGCTCGGCTGACCCTTTCCGGACTACGTAGATCCGCGGATTGCGGAGTCAGCGGCAAGGCAGATGTGGGCGACCCGGCCGCCCGCCCATTCTGGTCGTGAGATTCCGCTCCCCGGCTCGCGGGGAGAAAGGATCGACCGGAAGGAAAGCCAGATGGCCGGATCAGTGAGACGCGCTCTCAGCAAAGGCACCGTCATGGTGGCCGTGATCGGCACGCTGAGCGTGGCCGGCGCCACGTTCGCGTACGCCGAGGGCGCCTTCAGCACCAGCATGAGCAACGTCGCGGCCGGTTTCGAGTCGCGTACCTGGAAGGACCGCAACAGCGACCACTGGAGGACGGCCGTAGAGCTGTCCAGGTGCTCGTCGAACTCCCCGCAGGCCGCGCCCAGGCTGGGACTTTACCGGGAACGAGTCGGCCCCGACTCCCACTACGGGACCAAGGGCTACTGGGGATGCAATTCCCGCAAGGTCCGCGGCGACTGGGGTGACGTCCGCTCCGGCAAGTATCACTTCACGGTGAAGAACATGGGGGCGGACTTCTACCGGGTTTCGGCCCGCAAGGTCCAGGTCTATTACTGATCGGGGGCCGGCCGGTCGGGGCTCCGCGCCTCGACCGGCCGCATTCTTCTGCCATTCATCTCAGCCAGCGGAGAACAAGGTGCCGATATCTCTTCAGGGGTGCGGATTCGGTTATCGCCGCGACTCCATCGTCTTCACGGATCTCGACCTCTCCTTTCCCGAGGGGCGCACGGTGCTGCTCGGCCCGAACGGGGCGGGGAAATCGACGTTGCTCGGCCTGGCCGCCTCGCTGTTCAGGCCGGATCGCGGGCGGGTGTCATGTCAGGGCCTCGATCCCGCGCGACGGCGGGACCGGGCGCGCTATCGGGCGCTCGTGGGGTGGATGCCCCAGTGTGTCCGGCCGCTGCCCGGCCTGACCGTGCGTGAGCAGGTCGGCTACGCGGGCTGGCTCAAGGGCATGTCACGCCGGGCGGCCTGGCGGGGGTCGCTCGCGGCTCTGGAGACGGTGGAGCTCGGCTCGCTCGCGGACCGGAGCTGCGCCCGGCTCTCCGGCGGCCAGCTCCGGCGGCTCGGGCTCGCGCAGACCCTGGTGCACGACGCCGCGGTGATCCTGCTGGACGAGCCCACCGCCGGGCTGGACCCCAATCAGCGGCACCGGTTCGACGAGATCGTCACGCGGGCCGGCGAGGACCGCCATGTGATCGTCTCCACCCATCAGATCGACAACGTGACGGAGACGTACGACTCGGTCGTCCTCCTCGACGAGGGCCGGGTCGCCTACGCGGGACCGCTGGCGGGCTTCACCGCGGCCACCGGCGACCGCGGGCCCGAGTCGGTCGAGGACGCCTACCGGCGGCATGTGGCGCAGGAGGTGTAGGAGATGCCGATACAGCGCTGGCTGCGCGGCTCCGCCGGGAGATACGCCTTTCCCCTCATGACCGTTTTCATGTTCTATGTGCTGGGCGACGGGATGGAGGTTCTGGAGGACAACTGGCTGTCGGCCACGGTGCTGATCTCCTCGGCGGGCGTCCTGGCGATCGGCCCGGCCTGCGCCGCGGCGGGCGCCTGGGAGGGGGCGCGGCTGGCGCGCGGCGGCGTCGGGGCCGGAGCGGAGGTACGGCGGCCGGTGGCGATCCTCGGGTGGTCGCTGCTGCCGGTGCTGGGCGGCGCCGCGGTGAGCCTGCTCGCCGCTCTCGTGCTGGGCGCCTTCGTGATGGCCGGCGTCCCCGGGTTCCCCGACCCGCTGGTGCTCGCGGCAGGCATGATCGTGATCGTCGCCTGGACCCTCGCCGGGTTCTCCGCCGGGCGCTTCCTGCATCCGGTGATCGGAGTCCCGCTGCTCCTGGTCGGCACCTGGCTGTGGCTGGCCTACCCGGTCGCGATCGAGCCGTTCTGGCTCCGCCATCTGACCGGGAACAACCTGGGCTTCTGCTGCGAGACCGACAGCGTGTTCCCGGGGCACGCCCTCCTCGCCCAGGCGGCGCTGGCCATCGCGCTGGCGGTCGCCGCGTTCCTGATGTGGGCGCGCGGGCGGACCGCGTGGTGGGCGGTCGTCTGTGTGCCCGTGGTGGCGGCGGGCGTGGCGTTCCCACTCGTCCGCGACATGGGGCCGGAGGCGCAGATTCCCCGGACCGATGGCCTGGTCTGCGCCCCGTGGGAGGGAACCGAGGTCTGTGTGTGGCGCGAACGGGAGAGCCGGCTGGCGGACGCGGCCCGCGTCGCCGTACCGGCGGCTCGCCGGTTGTCCGCCGGCGCGAAGGTGCCGATGCCGGGCCGCGTCACCGAAGGCCCGGCCGGCGGCGGAGCCTGGGGCTTCTCGGCGCCGCCGGGGGCGGACGGCGGCGAGATCGTCTTCGGGCTCGCCACGAACCTGCTTCCGGCCGCGCCGCCGGCGTGCCCGGGCGGGTGGCCGGGCGCCGGCGCCTACGAGCCGGTGAGCGCGTGGCTGGCCCTCACTGCGGGGGCGCCGCGTGCGGTGGTCTCCCGCAGGGCCGGAGAGGAGAACGTCCGGATCGCCGAGGCGGTGCTGATCCGGCCTCCTGCCGGCCAGGTCCGCTGGCTCCGCGACAACCTGGCCGCGCTCAGCCGTTGCGACGTGCCGTGGCGGGAGGTGACCTCGCCATGAGGCTCTGGTTGCGCGCACACCGCGCCGCGCGCGTGTCGGTCGTGCTCGTCGTGACGATGGCGCTGGTGGTCGTGGTGGGTGACAGAACCGTGCCGCTCCCGAACCTGGCGGGCGCCGACCCCGCTGGCGTGCCCATCGCCCTGGTGCTGCCGCTGCTGGCGGCGGCCGTCCTGACGCACGGTGTCCAGGCCGGCCTCCCGGATGTGGAGGCGACGGCGGTACGGCCCGCCGGCGCCTACCTCACCGGCTTGGTGATCGCCACCTGTGCCGTGTCGGCGTCGGCGGCGCTGGGTCTCACGGTCGCCGGGGTGGAGTCGCACGGATTCGCCGCGGCCCGCAACCTCGCGGGGTTCACCGGGCTGGCGTTGCTCGGCGGCGCCGTGTGGCGGCACGACGCCGCCTCGGTGCTGCCCTCGGCCTATCTGTTCGCGGTGGCGCTGGCCGGCGGCGACTCGTGGTGGGCGTGGCCGGTCGACCCCTCATCCGCCGTGTCCAGCCTGGCCGCCGCCCTGACGGCGTTGGCCGCCGGCCTGGCCACGCTGCCGTCTCCGGTGAGATCCCGGCTCTCCCGCCGATGAACCGGCCCGCGGGGCCTCGGTCTGACCGGGGTCCGGCCGGCGAACCGTACGCTCCGCCCGCGGCGGGTCCTGCTCCGGGTGTCCGCGGCGCTGCGCGAACCCCGGCGCTGCGCGAACCCCGGCGCTGCGTGAGCCCTAGCGCTGCGTGAGCCCTAGCGCTGCGTGAGCAGGGTGAGGGCGGCGCGGGCGACGGCGTCGGCCTGGCGCAGCAGGTCGGCGTCGGCACGGGCCATCGCGCCGAGCGCGGTCCCCCAGTGCACGGACTCCACCGGGATGCCGATGGCGAACCTGGCCGGATGCGGCGTGCCGTCGGCCGTGACGACATGGTGCGGGCTCCTGGTGATCTCCACACCGCCCAGTTCCACGCTTTCGCCCCCGTCCGGGATCGCGTACGGCCGGGCCGCGCCGCTCTCGCGCAGCTGGCGCAGCAGCGGGTCGGCCGTCCGGCGCAGATCCGCCTCGGGCAGATACGCCTCGACGAGCGCCCCGGCCGGGATCGGCTCGCCGTCCACCTGGGGAGAGCCGCCGGTGAACCGTCCCGCCGCACGGCCGATCCGCAGCCCCGGCCCGGCGAACTCCAGCAGCCCGGCCTCGGCCAGGGCGAGCAGTTCCTCGATCCTGACGACCGGCGGGCCGCTGGCCAGCGACGCGGCGAAGCCGCGGAACCAGCCGTCCAGGTCGGCTCGATGGGATCCGCCGCGCAGCCCGCCGTGCTCCACCACGGCCCGCACCCGCGCCCTGGTCGCCCCCAGGGCGGTCATGGCCCGCTTCAACGGGCTGCGCACGGCGTTCTTCGCCTCCCGCACGTCGGCCGCCAGGTGGGCGAGCAACCGGCGGTTCAGCTCGTCCCGGCCCCCGAAGCGCTCGCCGCCGAGCGGGTCGTCGAGCGCGGCGAAGTCGAGTCGGGCGGCCGGGTCGGGAACGGCCCGCGCGATCAGCTCCCGCATCGCCGCCGAATCCCATTCGAGGGCGGCGAACTCAGCGCGGAACTCCTCCTGGCCGGCGGCGAACGACTCCGGCCGCTCGCGCATCAGGGTGTCGTAGTAGACCCAGGCGGCCTCCTTGGCGGCCAGCGGCCACAGGTCACGCCGGAAGTCCAGGTCGCCGGCCCGGCCGAGCAGCCGCGCCACGGCCTCGTCGCCGAAGAAACGCGGCCGGAGCACGGGCGGCATCGCGCCGTAGTCGCCCCGCGCCAGGTACGGCACGCCGCGCCGCGAGCCCGGGCACAGGATCGGCTCGCGTCCCGAGGGACGGTAGCGGAGCCGCCCGTCCGCGTCCCTGGCGAAGACGCCGCCGCGGCCGGTGGTCAGCAGCGAGACGACGTCGAAGAAGTTCATGCCGAGCCCGCGCAGCAGGACGCGGGTCCCCGGCGTGATCGGGTCCAGGTCGAGGTCGAGCGGATTGGCCGGTCCCGCGTACGGCAGGCCGTACGCGGCGGCGTGCCGGGCCAGGCGTTCCTGTTCCGGCGTGGGTTCCAGCCCGGTGTGGCCGCTGGCGATCACGACGGCGTCGGCGACCAGCGGCGGGGCGCCGTTCTCCAGCCCGACGAGCTGGCGGCCGTCCGCGCGTTCGGTGAGGGAGACGGCCCGGGTGCGGTGCAGGTGGACCCGCATCCCGCCGGGCAGCCGGTCCATCGCCCGCTGGAAGGCCCAGCGCAGGTAGTGGCCGTGGAACCGGCGGCTGGGGTGCGACCAGGGGCGCAGCGCGACGGCCTCGGCGGCGATCTCCGGGTCGGGGTGCCCGGTCTGGGCGGCCGCCCACTCGTGCAGGGTCGGGCCCGGCACGATGGGGCCCTCGCAGCGGACCGTGTCGTCGGTGAACAGGGTCGCGTGCGCGGCGACCGTGTTCATCAGGAGGTGGCCCGGCTGGTCCGGCCGCCACACGTGGCCGCCGCCGGGCTCGGCCGGGTCGACCAGGTGGACGTCGAACGGCCTGCCGTACAGCAGGGCGGGGGCGCCGGCGGCGAGTCGTTCCAGCACGGAGACTCCGCGCGGGCCCGCGCCGACGACGCACACGGCGGGACGGTCCACCTGTTGCCTCCACGGTAGGGGGGCCGGAAGGTCCGCTAGCGGCTTCCGAATCCCATCTTGATAGCCTAAATCCTAATTAATGGCAGTTAAGGATTTGCACGTCTCCCGACTGGTATAGTCGGATTTGTCACGAGTTCCAGCGCACAGCCCCGGCTTGCTGGACGGCAACCCTCCCACCGCGGCGGGGTGCCCCGGGTGAAGACGTGGTCGTCGAGCCGAAGGGCTTTCCGGCGGCAAGCGCGGAGACTTCGGTCTGCCTCGCGCCGCCATGGCCCCGGCAGAGTCGGAGGAGAGACATGAAGGGCATCCGCCTGGCGGCGGCTGGCACGGTTGCGGCGCTCGCGCTCGCGGCCTGCGGCGTGGACACCGGCGGCACCGGCGGGCAGTCCTCCAGCGACGCGCGTGAACTCACCGTGACGGCCTTCGCCGGCCCATGGGGAGAACTGTTCAAGAAGTCGTTCGTCGAGCCCTTCGAGCGCGACACCGGCACCAAGGTGAACCTCGTCTACGGGGCCAACGCCGAGTGGCTCACCAAGCTGCGCGCCTCAGGCGGCAAGAACCCGCCCTTCGACGTGATCGCCTTCACCCCCGACGCCTCCCGCCCCGCCGTCGCCGCCGGCCTGCTGGCACCGCTGGACTCCGCCAAGCTGACGCACTACAAGCAGCTCGACCCGGTCCTGCTCAGCAAGTCGAGCTATGAGGGCAAGCAGTACGGCGTGCCGCTCACCACCGGCTCCCTCGGCCTCCTGTACCGCACGGACAAGATCAAGAAAGCGCCGTCGGACTGGCGGGACATCTTCAGCAAGGAGTACTGCGGTCACGTCGCGCTGCCCCCGCTGACCTACAACCCGGGCCTGGAGTTCTTCTCCGCCCTGGTCGCGCAGGACGGCGGCAAGATGTCCGACCCGGCCGCGGTCGACCGGGCGTTCAAGGAGCTGGAGAAGCTCAAGGGCTGCGTGTCCTCCTTCCCGGCCAACGCGGGCAACGTCTCCACCGCCATCGAGAACGGCGACGCGTGGATCATCCCGTTCTGGGATGGCCGCGCCTTCGCCATGGAGCAGGCGGGCACCCCGGCCGGGTTCGTCTACCCCAAGTCCGGCCCGGTGGGCGCGCTCACCTCCTACTTCGTCACCTCGGGCAGCCAGAACAGCGAGCTGGCGACCAAGTTCCTCGACTACCTGACCGCCGCGCAGAACCAGAAGCCGTTCGCCCAGGGCACCTGGTACGCCGCGGGCAACGACTCCATCTCCTACGACAAGGCGTTCGAGGACCGGATCGAGCACGGCCCCCAGGTCTTCGAGAAGTTCAACTGGGTCGACTACACCGTGGCCACGCCCAAGCTCAACGAATGGCAGCAGCGGTGGAACCAGATCTTCGGGTGAGCGGCGCCGGACACGTCGAGATCGACGACCTGACCGCCGGGTACGACGGCGCCAGGATCCTCGACCTCGACCACCTGTCCATCCACCGGGGCGAGTTCCTGTCCATCCTGGGGCCCAGCGGCTGCGGGAAGACGACCCTGCTCAACTGCGTGGCGGGATTCGTCGAGCCGACGGGCGGCCGGATCGTGATCGACGGCGACGACGTGACCGCCCTGCCGCCCTACCGGCGCGGGCTCGGCCTGGTGTTCCAGAACTACGCCCTGTTCCCGCACATGACGGTCGCCGACAACGTCGCCTACGGGCTGAAGGTCCGCCGCCTGGGCAAGGCCGAGGTCGCCGAGCGGGTCGGCGAGGCGCTGCGCCTGGTCAACCTGGAGGACTTCGCCGGGCGGCGGCCCCGGCAGTTGTCGGGCGGGCAGCAGCAGCGGGTGGCCATCGCCCGCGCCCTCGCGATCAGGCCCGCCGTACTGCTGCTCGACGAGCCGCTGTCCAACCTGGACGCCAAGCTGCGCAGGGAGATGCGCGTCGAGTTGCGCACCATCCAGCGGCGGATCGGCACCACCATGGTCTTCGTCACGCACGACCAGGAGGAGGCGTTGTCGCTGTCCGACCGGGTCGCGGTCATGAACGCGGGCCGGATCGAGCAGCTCGGCACCCCCGACGAGGTCTACCGGCGGCCCGCGACCCGCTTCGTGGCACAGTTCATCGGCGCCGCCAACGTGCTGGAGGGCACCGTCACCGCCGCGGGCCTGCTGGACGCCGGCGGCATCCTGGTCGGCGCCGGGACCCTGCGTCCGGGCAGCCGCGCCGTGGTCGCGATCCGCCCGGAACGCATCCGCCTCGACGATGCGGCCGCCCCCGCCGCCGACGGCACCGGAGCCGGGGGGACCGTCGGTTACCGCGCCTTCGCGGGCGACGCCTGGCACGTGGAGGTCCATACGGCGAGCGGGCGCACGATCACCGTCCAGGTCGCCGACACCGGCGGCGGCGTGGCCGACCCGCCGGGCGCGGGCACGGCGGTGACCCTGCGCTGGGACCCCTCGGACGTCATCATCCTCGACCGCGACGCCCGCGACCCGGACGGCGATCGGGGCGGCGACCCGGCCCAGGCCGCGCATCGCGCGGCGGACCGCGACCCGGACGGCGGGGGGCCGTGACGCGGGCGACCCGCCGGTGGCGCGGCGCCGGGTACGTGCTGCCGCTGGTGGTCTTCCTGACGGCGTTGTTCCTGGTGCCGCTCGTGCAGCTGCTGCGGCTCAGCTTCAACCCGGTTGACGCCTACAACGCGGCGCTGCCCGGTTTCACCCTGTCCCACTACGGCAGGGTGCTCACCGAGCCCTACTTCTACGGCGCGCTGCTGCACACCCTGCTGACCGCCGTGCTGGTGGCCGTCCTGTGCGTGCTGCTCGCCTACCCGGCGGCCTACCTGCTGGCCGGGCGGCGACCGGGGACGCTCCGCACCGTGCTGTTCGTGATCGTGATCTCGCCGCTGCTGACCAGCGTGGTGGTCCGCACCTACGGCTGGGTGGTGCTGCTGTCGGGCAACGGGGTGGTCAACCGGGTCCTGGTCGGCAGCGGGCTGATCGACCAGCCCGCCCAGCTGCTCACCAGCTACCCGGCCGTGGTGGTGTCCGTCACGCACGTGCTGCTGCCCTTCGCGATCATCCCGCTCACCACCGCCCTCGGCGGCCTGGACCACAACCTGCACCGGGCCTCCCAGACGCTCGGCGCGGGCCCGGTCCGCACCTTCCTGCGGGTCACGGTGCCGCTCAGCCTGCCCGGCGTGGTCACCGGCGCGCTCATCGTCTTCGCGCTGGCCATGGGCATCTACATCACGCCGCTGCTGGTCGGCGGGGTCACCGAACCGCTGGCAGGCATCCGCGTCTACGACCAGGTCACGACCGTGTTCGACTATCCGGTGGCCGCCGCGCTGAGCTTCGCCCTGCTGGTGATCACTCTGTTGTCCACGACGCTGCTCGGCGGCGCCTTCCGCATCTGGGAACGGCGGCTCTATGGCTAAGGTCCTCAGGTACGACCGGGGGATCCGGCTCCTCGGCGGACTCCTCGCGTGCGGCGTGTTCCTGTTCCTGCTCGCGCCGCTGGCCGTACTGGTCATCAGCTCCTTCAGCCCGACCACCTCGATGGCGTTCCCGCCGTCGGGCGCGTCGCTGAGATGGTACGGCGAAGTGCTCAGCTCACCCGACTGGCTGGTCTCCTTCCAGCTCAGCGGGTTGCTCGTGCTCTACGTGGTGCCCACCACGGTCGTCATCGGCACCCTGGCCGCCTACGGGCTCACCCAGGGCGACTTCCCCGGCCGCAAGCTCATCCAGGCGCTGGCCCTGTCGCCGCTGATGGTCCCGGAGATCATCACGGCGCTCGGGCTCCTCTACTACTTCCACGGCGTCGGGCTGATCAACACCATTCCCGGCCTGTGGCTCGCGCACTCCCTCGTCGCGTTGCCCTTCGTGGTGCGCGCCGTCATGGTCAGCGCCGCCGGGCTGGATCCCACCCCGGAGCGGGCCGCCACCAGCCTGGGCGCGTCCCGGCTACGCGTCTTCCTGACCGTCACCCTGCCGCTGCTGCGGCCCGGCATCATCGCCGGCGCGGTCCTCGCGGCGGTCACCTCGCTCGGCGAGGTCGCCGTCAGCGCGCTCGTCGCCGGCGCCAACACCACGACGGTGCCGCTGCGCATCTTCTCCGCCGTCCAGTTCCAGCTCGACCCGTCGATGGCGGTCGTCTCGACCCTGCTCATGACCGCGAGCGTCGTGGTGATGGTGGTCGCCGACCGGTTCGCCCGCATCTCGGAGGCCCTGTGACAGTCAAGATCGGCATTGATGTCGGCGGCACCTTCACGGACCTGGTCGCCGCCCTGCCCGATCGCGGCCAGGTCCTGCACCACAAGGAGCCGAGCACGCCCGGCGACCCGTCGCTGGCCGTCGTCACCGGGATGGCGACCCTGCTGTCCCGTGCCGATCTCGGCGCCGACCAGGTCACCGGTGTCACCCACGGCACCACCATCGGCCTGAACGCCATCATCCAGCGGCGCGGCGCACGCATCGCGCTGATCGTCACCGAGGGGTACCGCGACGTCCTGGAGATCGGCCGCAGCCGGATGCCCTCCTCCTTCGACCTGTACGCGGGCAAGGAGGAGCCGCTGGTCCCCCGCGAGCGGATCGTGGAGATCGCCGCCCGGCTGGCTCCCGGCGGCGCGCCCGCGACGGTGCCCGATGAGGGCGAACTCGACCGCGTCGCCGCCCGGGTCGCCGCCTCGGGAGCCGACGCGGCGGCGCTCATCGTGCTCCACGGCTACGCCGACCCGTCCTTCGAGGAAGGTATCGCCGAGCGTCTCCGCGACCGGCTCCCCGGGTTGCCGCTGATGGCCGCCGCGACCATCTGGCCCGAGGTACGCGAGTACGAACGTGCCCTCGTCGCCTGCCTGAACGCCTACATCCAGCCGTTGATGCGGGAGTACTTCGCGCGTCTGGAGAGCGGGCTGACCGGGCTGGGCGTGACCGCGCCGATCTTCATCAGCGCCTCCAACGGCGGCTCGCTGAGCCTGCGCTCGGCCGCCGAACGGCCGATCGAGACGGTCCTGTCCGGCCCCGCCTCGGGCGTCACCGCGGCGGTACGGCTGGCCACGGCCGCGGGCGTCGGCAACATCGTCACCTTCGACATGGGCGGCACCAGCAGCGACATCGCGGTGACCGTCGGCGGCTCCCCCGAGTTCGCCACCCACACCACCGTCGGCGGTCTGCCGCTGATCGTGCCCGTGATCGCGGTCAACGCGATCGGCGCGGGCGGCGGCTCGGTGATCTGGGCCGACGAGCACGGGGTGCTGAAGGCCGGGCCCGACAGCGCGGGGGCCGACCCCGGCCCCGTCGCCTACGGCCGCGGCGGCACCCGCCCCACCGTCACCGACTGCTACCTGGTGACCGGCGTGATCGACCCCGCCACCTTCCTCGGCGGCCGGATGCCCCTCGACGCCGCCGCCTCCGCCAAGGCCCTCGACGACCTCTCCACCACGCTCGCCGTACCCCGCACGCAAGACGACGGCCCCGCCCGCGCGCACGCCGACTCCCCCACCCGCGCGAGCGTCCCCCACCGCATCGACGACGGCACCCCCGGCGCACCCAGCGAACAAGGCGGCACCCCCGCCCGCGCGAGCGTCACGCGAGACACCCTCGCGCACGCCGGACGGCGCACGGACAGCGAACCCCCCGCGCATCGCACGCTGGACAACACCCCGGACGGGGCCCTGGAGGGTGCGCACGCGGTGGCCGCCGGGGCGTTGCGGGTGGCCACCGCGGGCATGGCCACCGAACTGCAGAAGATCATGGCACAGCGCGGGCTGGATCCCAGGGAGTTCACCCTGGTCCCCTTCGGCGGCGCGGGGCCGACGCACGCCGCGCTGCTGGCCGCCGAGGTCGGCATCGGGCACATCGTGGTGCCGCCGGACGCGGCGACGTTCTGCGCGCTCGGCGCGGCGGGCGCCGACCTGCGCAGGGACCTCGCGCGCAGCCTCCGCCGCCGCCTCGACGACGCGGGCGCCGTCCGGCTCCGCGAGGTCCTGTCCGGCCTCGCCACCGAGGCCAGGACCTGGCTGACCGCCCAGAACCGCGACGGCGGCCCGACCGAGGAACCAGCGGCGGAGACGGGGACGGTGACGCTCTCCTGCTCGGCCGACATGCGGTACTCCGGCCAGGCCTACGAGTTGCGTGTCGCGCTCCCCTCGGAATGGCTCGACGGCGGAGACGGCCTCGACGCCGCGGTGATCGCCGAGGCCTTCCACACCGAGCACGAGCGGCTGTACGGCTTCCGCGACGCGACGGCGCCGATCGAGCTGGGCACGGCACGGCTGGCCGTCACCGGCGCGGCGGGTCCCATGCCGGCCGTCGCCGTACCTCCCGGGGCCGGCGCCCCGCGACCGGGCAGGCGGCGCGACATCCTGCTCGGCGACACCTGGCACACGGCGGACGTGCACTCCCGTGTCCTGCTCGGCGCGGGCGACGCGTTCGACGGGCCCGCGATCGTCGAACAGGACGACACCACGGTGCTGGTGCCGCCCGGCTGGTCCGTGTCGGTGGACGCCGCCGGCAACCTGCACCTGCACCTGCGTGGGAGGAACTGACCGTGCGGCTCGACCCCGTCACCCTGGAGATCGTCGGCAACCGGCTCGGCGCGCTCACCGAGGAGATGTGCCTGACCCTGCAGCGCACCAGCAGATCGCTATACGTCAAGGAGACCGCCGACTTCTGCTGCGCCCTGGCCGGAGTGGACGGCGGCTTCGCCGCCTACCCGCGCGGCATCGGCGTGTCCGGGTTCGTCGGGCTGAACTGCCTCACCGCCGTACGCGCCGCCGGCCCCCTCGAACCCGGCGACGTGATCATCACCAACGACCCTTACCGGTCGGGCGGGCTCGCCACCCACCTGACCGACATCCAGCTCATCGAGCCCTACTTCCACGACGGCGAGATCGTGGGCTACGGATGGGCGTTCATCCACTGCTCCGACATCGGCGGCCGGGTGCCGAGCAGCCTGTCCCCGACCAACGACGAGATCTACCAGGAAGGGCTGCAGATCCCGCCGGTGAAACTGGTCCGCGCCGGTCGCCCCAACCACGACGTCGAACTGCTCCTCAGCGCGAACAGCCGCACCCCCGAGGCGAACCTCGGTGACATCCGGGCGATGCTCGCCGCGCTGCGCACCGGCCGCGAACGGCTCGCCGGCGTCATCGCGCAACACGGCGTGCGGACCCTGCTCACCGCCCAGGACGACCTGATCGACTACACGGCGCGCAAGGCGAGCGCGGCCCTGTCCCGGCTCGGCGAGGGCACCCACCGCTTCGTCGACTACCTCGACGACGACGCCGTCTCCCGCGTCCCCGTACGCCTGTCGGTCACCGCGACGCTCGCCGCCGGACGCCTGCACCTCGACTTCACCGGCACCGACCCGCAGGTCGCCGCGGCCTTCAACATCGCCACCCTGGGCACCGCGCACGCCTGGATCACCACCAGGGTGCTGGCGCTCATCTGCACCCTCGACCCGGACATCGCGCTCAACGCCGGCCTGATGCGGCCCATCTCCGTGACGGTCCCCGAGGGCTCCCTGGTCAATCCGGTACGGCCCGCCGCGGTCGGCGTCCGGCACGCCGCCGCGTCCCGGGTGAACGACGCGGTGGGAGGCGCCCTCGGCCTGGCCGCGCCGGACGTCCTGCCCGCCGCCTCCAGTGGCCTGGTGGTCCCGGTGGTGGTCGCCGAGCACACCCACGCGGGCCAGAACGTGCAGGTCCTGGAACCCATGGTGGGCGGCACCGGCGCGCGGCTCGGCTCCGACGGCGTGGACGGCAGGGACAGCGGCATCTCCAACCTGTCCAACAACCCGGTGGAGACCGTCGAGACGGAGATCGGGGTCGAGATCCTCCGTTACGGCCTGCGCCGCGACTCCGGCGGCGCGGGCCGCTGGCGCGGCGGCTGCGGGCTGGAGCTCACCTTCCGGGTGCTCGGCGACAACTCCCGGCTGCTGGCCCGCGGCCTGGAACGGCTCTGTTTCCGTCCCTGGGGGGCGGTGGGCGGACGGCCGGGCGCGCCGACCGAGCTGATCGTCGACCCGGGAACGCCCCGGGAACGCCGCCACCTCAAGATCGACGTGCTCCCCCTGGAACGCGGCTCCGTGGTGACCCTCCTCACCTCGGGCGCGGGCGGGTACGGCGATCCCCTGCTGCGCGACCCCGCCGCCGTGCTGCGCGACGTCGAGCGGGGCGTGGTCTCCATCAAAGCCGCCGCATCCGACTACGGCGTGATCATCGAGGAGTCGGCCGGCGTCCTCACGCTCGGCGCCCCCGCCCGGCCCGTCACACCGGAGGGTGGCGGGCCGGGATCGGAGTTCGGGCCCGAGAGGGTGGCCTGGGAGTCGGTGTTCGACGTGGAGTCGGTCGACCGGCTCGTCGCGGGCCTGTTCGCGCTGCCGCACGCGGACCGCTCACCGCGCAGGACCGCCGTCTACGCGGCGGCCCTGCGGCACCTGCCGGACGACTTCCCCCGGACCCCCGCCGCACCCGACCGGGTGCGGATCTCCCGCCAGGCGCTGACCGATGAGATCCTGAAGCTCGAACACGGCGAGTGACCGGGAGACGAACCGATGAACGACGTGCTGGCGGCCTTCGACGACCGGGCACGCGCCGGCTTGACGGCCCTGTACGAGGACCTGCACCGCCACCCGGAGCCCGCCTTCCAGGAGGAACGTACGGCGGGCATCGCCGCGGCACGGCTGCGGGACGCCGGATTCGAGGTCACCACCGGCGTCGGCCGTACCGGGGTGGTGGGGGTGCTGCGCAACGGCGAGGGGCCGACCGTCGCGCTGCGCGCCGACATGGACGCGCTGCCGGTGCGGGAACGCACCGGCCTGCCGTACGCGAGCACCGCGACCGGCCGTGACGCGGACGGTGAGCGGATCCCGCTGATGCACGCCTGCGGGCACGACATGCACGTGACGTGGTTGTGCGGCGCGGCGGACCTGCTGGCTTCGGGGCGGGAACACTGGCGCGGCACGGTGCTGGCGCTGTTCCAACCGGCGGAGGAGCTGGGGGCGGGCGCGCTGGCGATGCTGGACGACGGGCTGCTGGAGCGGTTCCCCGTGCCCGGCGTCGTGCTCGGCCAGCATCTGTTCCCGCACCCCGCGGGCACGCTGCTGCACCGCGCGGGCGAGGTGATGGCGACGGCCGACAGCATCGAGATCCGGCTGCACGGGAGAGGCTCGCACGGGTCGCAGCCCGAGCGCGGCGTCGATCCGGTCGTGCTGGCCGCGGCGACGGTGATGCGGCTGCAGACGATCATCTCGCGTGAGGTGTCGCCGCTGGAACGCGCGGTGCTCACCGTGGCCAGGCTGCGCGCCGGGCACAAGGAGAACGTCATCCCCGACGAGGCGTCGATCACGCTGAACGTGCGGACCTTCTCCGCAAAGGTGCGTGACGACGTGCTGTCCGCGATCAGGCGGGTGGTGGAGGGCGAGGCCAGGGTGTCGGGGGCGCCGCGTGACCCGGAGTTCCGCACGCTGAGCGAGTTTCCGCTGACGGTCAACGATCCCGCCGCGACGGAGCGGGTCGCGGCGGCCTTCACCGCCAGGTTCGGCGCGGACCGGGTGCGGGAGATGGAGCCGATGATGGGCAGCGAGGACTTCGGGCTGTTCGGCACGCGGGCCGGGGCGCCCTCGGTGTTCTGGGGGGTCGGCGGCGCCGACCCGGACGTGTACGCCCGCGCCGAGCAGGCGGGACGACTGGCCGAGGACGTGCCGGGCAACCACTCGCCGTTCTTCGCGCCCGTCGTCGAACCCACCCTGTCCACCGGCGTCGAGGCGCTCGTGACCGCCGCGCTCGCCTGGCTCCGCTGAACACGCGGGGGCGGCTCGGCCCGGCTCCCCACGCGGTGCACACAGCAGGGCCCGACCCGGCGTAACCGGATCGGGCCCTGGGGTGGAACGTCAGTAGGCGGCCAGCACGTCGACCGCGAAGACCAGGGTGTCGGTGCCCTTGATCTTTTCGCCCTGGCCCTCCTTGCCGTAACCGAGGTCCGGCGGGATGGTCAGCAGCACGCGGCTGCCGATCGGGACGCCGACCAGGCCCTCGTCCCAGCCCTTGATGACCTTGCCGGTGCCGATCTGGAACATGACCGGCTGGCCGTTGGTCCAGCTGCTGTCGAACTCGCTGTCGGTGCCCCAGATCTTCCCGACGTACTGGACCATGATGGACTGGCCCTTCTTGACCTCGGGGCCGGTGCCCTTGATCACCATCTCCTGGACGAGCTTCTTGGACGGCTTCTCGTCGGTCTTGGTGGTCAGCTTGGGAGCCTTCCCCTCGGGGTTCTCCAGCTTGACGCCCTTGACCCCGGGGTCGGAGGCCTTCCCGACGGCGGACTTCACCGTGGGGCTGTCGAGCACGTCGACGACGAAGACCTGGGCGGCCGTAGTGTCGGCGCCCTGGGCCTTGGCCTGGTCGAGCTGCTCCTTGGTGTAGCTGTCGGCGGCGACGACGGCGTAGAAACGGCCGCCGGGCTTGGCGCCGACGAAGCCCTGCTTGACGACCTTGGGCAGTTGGTCGCTGACCGGCACCAGCTCGGGCGCGCCGTTGTCGTAGGTGGACCCGCCGGACGCGTTCTTCTTGCCGTCCCAGGTGTAGACGGTCAGGTTGGCCACGACGGAGTCGCCGTCCTTGACCGGGGTGCCCGTCCCCTCCTTGAGGACCTTGGAGGTCGAGGTGGTGGCGGGCTTGCCCGCCGGGAACTTGACGGTCGGCTTGGTGCCCACCTGGCCATCGACCGACAGACTGGCCGAGGTGGTGGCCGAGGTGCCCTTCTCCTCCACGTCAGTGCCGCAGCCAACGGCGAAAAGCAGTGGCACTGCAGCTAGAACGGCCAGACGGCGTCGCATAAGTATCCCTCGCACAGACATCAGGTTTCGCAACCCTACCCGAGCGCTCATACAGAGGGAGTAAACAAAAGACGATCTTGGCTACATGCCTGCGATCAGCTTTTCCACCCGCTCGTCCACGCTGCGGAACGGATCCTTGCACAGCACCGTGCGCTGAGCCTGGTCGTTCAGTTTCAGATGCACCCAGTCGACCGTGAAATCGCGGCGCTTCTCCTGCGCCTTGCGGATGAACTCGCCGCGCAGCCGGGCCCTGGTGGTCTGCGGCGGCACCGACTTGGCTTCGAAGATCTTGAGATCGGAGGCGACCCGCTCCACCGAGCCGCGACGCTGCAACAGGTAGAACAGGCCACGCCTGCGGTGCACGTCGTGGTAGGCGAGATCGAGTTGCGCGACCCGCGGCGAGGACAGCGGCAGGTCGTACTTGTTGCGGTAACGCTCGATGAGCTGGTACTTCGTCACCCAGTCGATCTCACGGGCGACCAGGTCGAGATTGCCCGAGTCGACCGCGTGCAGAGTGCGCTCCCACAGCTCCAGCACCCGGTGCGCGATCTCGTCGCCGCCTCGCCGGTCGACGAAGTCCTTCGCCTTCGAGAGGTATTCCTGCTGGATCTCCAGCGAGGACGCCTCCCGCCCGTTGGCCAGGCGCACCCTGCGGCGGCCCGTCATGTCGTGCGAGACCTCCCGGATCGCCCTGATCGGGTTCTCCAGCGACAGGTCACGCATCACCGTGCCCGCCTCGATCATGCGCAGCACCAGGTCGGTGGCGCCGACCTTGAGCAGCATCGTGGTCTCGCTCATGTTGGAGTCGCCGACGATCACGTGCAGCCGGCGGAACCGCTCGGCGTCGGCGTGCGGCTCGTCCCGGGTGTTGATGATGGGCCTGGACCGGGTCGTCGCGGAGGAGACGCCCTCCCAGATGTGCTCGGCCCGCTGCGAGACGCAGTAGACGGCTCCGCGCGGGGTCTGCAGCACCTTGCCGGCGCCGCAGATGATCTGCCGGGTCACCAGGAACGGGATCAGCACGTCGGCCAGCCGGCCGAACTCGCCGTGCCGGCCGACCAGGTAGTTCTCGTGGCAGCCGTAGGAGTTGCCCGCCGAGTCGGTGTTGTTCTTGAACAGGTAGATGTCGCCGGCGATCCCCTCCTCCCGCAGCCGTTTCTCGGCGTCGACGAGGAGCCCCTCGAGGATTCGCTCACCCGCCTTGTCGTGGGTGACGAGTTCCACGACGTTGTCACACTCGGGTGTGGCGTATTCAGGATGGCTTCCGACGTCAAGGTAGAGACGCGCGCCGTTGCGCAGGAAGACGTTGCTCGATCGACCCCAGGACACGACCCGGCGGAAGAGGTATCTGGCCACCTCGTCGGGGGACAGCCGTCGCTGCCCCCTGAACGTGCAGGTGACGCCGTACTCGTTCTCCAGCCCGAAGATGCGACGATCCATCACCTAACACTATTCCCCTCGAACGTGCCGCGGGTCGGATCTCCGCCGCTGTTTCGGTCGTGCGGCCCGCCCGCCGCCGGACACGGCGGGGCGGACCGCGGGAACCTCATGACGTCAGTCTCCCTGCCCGGTGTCGATGTCGCCGTCGGGGGCGGTCGGCGCATCGGGACCGGGAGACTCCAGCGGCGGCGTCTTACCGCCCTCGGCCGGCTTCTCCGCCGGGGCCGCCGGGGCGCTTTCGGCGAGCAGACCTTCGAGCCTGGCCCCGGTCAGGCGCAGGAATCTGCGATGCGGCCGGTTCCGGTCGAGGACCGCGACCTCCAGCTGCGAGGTCGGCGGCGCCTCCCCGCCCGGCTCGGTCAACGCGGTCACGCCCACCCGCAGCGCCTCGGTGAGGGCCATCCCCTCGCGGTAGCCCTCCTTCAGCCGGGTGGCGACCGCGTCCGCCTGCCCGCCCATGGCCACCATGCCGTGCTCGTCCTGCACCGACCCGTCGAAGGTGAGCCGGTAGATCTGGTCCTCCTCCGCCGAATCGCCCACCTCGGCGACGACGATCTCCACCTCGTACGGCTTGATCGACTCCGTGAAGATCATGCCGAGGTTCTGCGCGTAGAGATTGGCCAGGCCGCGGGCCGTCACATCGCCCCGGCCGTACGTGTAGCCGTTGATGTCGGCGTAGCGGATGCCGCCCAGCCGCAGCGCCTCGAACTCGTTGTAACGACCGACCGCGGCGAATCCGATGCGGTCATAGATCTCGCTGATCTTGTGCAGGGCCCGCGAGGCGTTGTGCGCGACGAACACGATGCCGTCTTCGTACTGCAGCACGACCGAGCTGCGGCCACGCGCGATGCCCTTCCGCGCGTAGTCGGCCTTGTCCCGCATCTGCTGTTCGGCAGGCACATATCCAAAGGGCATGGACACCGGTGGCTTTCCTCTCCTTGTTACGGCCGGTACGGCTAGCGCAGCGGGGCGGTCGGACCGTCGGGCGCGGTCATCCTGGCATCGAGCATCGTCCGGACATGACCCTCGACCTCCTCGTCGGGCAGGCGGTGGAACCCGTCGGCGGTGATCACCGCGACCACCGGCCAGATCCGCCTGGCGACGTCGGGGCCACCGGTGGCCGAGTCGTCGTCAGCCGCGTCGTAGAGCGCCTGGATGCAGGTGAGGGCCATGTCCTCCGGAGAGGCGTCGGGACGGTAGAGCTTCTTCAGCGAGCCCTTCGCGAAGATCGAACCAGACCCGATCGCGTTGTAGCCGTGATGTTCGTAGGGTCCGCCCGCGACGTCGTAGCCGAAGATGCGGCCGTGGGCGGCGTCGGGATCGTAGGCGGCGAACAGCGGCACCACCGCCAGCCCCTGCATCGCCATCGGCAGGTTGTCGCGGATCATCGTGGCGAGCCGGTTGGCCTTGCCCTCCACGGAGAGCGTGCGGCCCTCACGCTTCTCGTAGTGCTCAAGCTCCACCCGATAGAGCTTGGCCATCTCCAGACCGGTGCTCGCGGTGCCGGCGATGCCCATGCAGGAGTAGTCGTCGGTGCGGAACACCTTCTCGATATCCCGCTGAGAGATCATGTTGCCCGAGGTCGAACGCCGGTCACCGGCCATCACCACGCCGCCGGCGCAGGTGGCCGCCACGATGGTGGTCGCGTGCGGAACCTCGTCACCGACCGCCCTGGCCAGGGCCGGCCTGCGCCCAGGCAACAGATCAGGCGCGTACGACCCGACGAACTCGATGAACGACGAGCTACCCGTGTTCAAGAACATGTTGTCCGCAAAGCCGGCGGGCAGGTCCCTGTGCGATGCCACGCGACTCCCTCCCAAACAGACGATCCGATAGGCCGACCTTACTCATCTTGGTCTCCTGCTTGCACTTCCCACGATCAGCTCAGCGCGAACCGCCCAGCCCACCCCACGTTCTCCCGACATGAATCTTTACGCGGGGTTACGGCCGTGCGATTGTCGGTATGTCTGCACCTCCTGAATGTCTATGCCACTACACCTCCCCTAGGAGGTCACTGTGAGACTCACTCGCCGACCTGCGAAGACACTCGCCGCCCTGGCCGCTTCCACCCTCGTTCTCGCAGCGTGCGGGAGCGGCGGCGGCTCGGATGACGGCAGCGTCACCCTGACCATCACCGCCAACGCGATCTCCGGCGGCAAGAACGCCAACGGCGCCGACTGGATCAAAACCTGGGTGATCCCCCGCTTCGAGGCCGCGCAGAAGGCCGCGGGCCGCCAGGTCCACGTGCTCTTCCAGCCCAACGGCGTCGACGACGAGCAGTACAAGACCAAGATGGCGCTCGACCTCAAGTCGAAACGCGGCGCCGACATCATAGACATGGACGGCATCTGGATCGGCGAATTCGCCCAGGCCGGCTACATCAAGCCGCTCAGCGAAACGGCCGGAGCCGCCGTCGACTCCTGGGAGGGCTGGACCCAGATCCCGCAGGCCGTCCAGGGGCTCGGCATCTTCGAGGGCAAGAAGTACGCGCTGCCCGTCGGCACCGACGGCCGGGTCCTCTACTACAACAAGGCCCTGTTCAAGAAGGCCGGCCTGCCCGCCGAATGGCAGCCCAAGAGCTGGCAGGAGATCATCGACGCGGGCAACGCGCTGAAGAAACTCCCCGGCGTCACCCCCATCCAGATCAACGCGGGCACCGCCATGGGCGAGGCCACCACCATGCAGGGCGCGCTGCCGCTGCTCGCCGGAGCCGGAGCCGAGGTCCACACCGGCGGCAAATGGACCGGCGGCGGCCAGGCCGTCAAGGCCGTGCTCGGCTTCTACCAGCAGATCTACGGCTCCGGCCTCGGCGATCCCCAGCTGCAGCAGGAGGCCAAGGGCCGCGACAAGTCCTTCCTGGAGTTCTCCGAGAACAAGATCGGCATCCTCGCCGAAGGCGACTACTTCTGGCGCTCGGTGATCGCCCCCGACATCGGGGTGGCCCCGATGGCCGACCGCGACGACGTCGTCGGCTACGCCATGATCCCCGCCAGGCAGCCCGGCGGCGGCATCCGCGGCCAGGACTTCGTCAGCATGTCGGGCGGCTCCGCCCGGGTCCTCAACCCCTTCTCCGAGAACGCCGCGGCCGCCTGGGAACTGCTCGCCTTCATGCACTCCGCCGAGGCCACCGAGGCCGAGCTCGCCATGGCGGACGAGGCCCGCATCACCGCCAGGACCGACGTCAACGACAAGGTCCTCGCGGACGACCCGATGCTCGGCTTCATCTCCGAGAAGGTCCTCCCCCTCACCGCCTACCGTCCCCCGCTCGCCGTCTACCCCCAGGTCTCCACCGCCCTGCAGGAGGCCACCGCCGCCATCGTCTCCGGCACCTCCCCCGACGAGGCGGCCGCCACCTACCAGCGGAAACTGGAGGGACTCGTCGGTGGCGCCGGCAACACCGCCGGCTGAGGCCCGCGGCGCACGCCGTACGGGGGAATGACGTGAGCGGCGACGCGGCAGGGCTCGGACGGGGCAGGGCGGCGGCGTTCGTGCTGCCCGCACTGGTGCTGATCGGCGTGTTCCTCGTGTTCCCCGCACTGTGGACCATCTACCTCGGGCTCACCGACTACCGCCTCACCGGGCTGGCCGCCGCCGACCCGCAGGTCGTGGGCCTCGACAACTACACGACGGCGATCGGCGACGAACGGTTCCAAGGCTCGCTGTGGCTGACCGTGCAGTTCGTCATCGGCTCGGCGATCATCGGGCAGGCGGGGCTCGGGTTCGCCATCGCCTGGACGATGCGCGACCGGCGGGGCCCGGTGCGGCGCGTCGTCGAAGGGCTCGTCCTGCTGTCCTGGATCCTGCCCGGCTCCGTCGTCGCGTTCCTCTGGATCGCACTGCTCGACCGCGACGGCGGCACCCTCAACACACTGCTCGGCACCCCGGAGAACGCCTGGCTCCTGGACAACCCGATGCTCTCGATCATCGTGTTCAACACGTGGCGGGGTACAGCCTTCTCGATGATGCTCTACGCCGCGGCCCTGGAGAACGTGCCACCCTCCCACCTGGAGACCGCACGCCTCGCCGGCGCCTCCACCTTCCAGCAGCTCAGAGACGTCGTGCTGCCCCGGATCAAGGGCCACGTGCTCACCAACCTGCTGCTGATCAGCCTGTGGACCTTCAACGACTTCACCCCGTTCCTGCTCACCGCGGGAGGGCCGGAGGGACGCTCGGAGATCCTCCCCGTCTACGTCTACAACGTGGCCATCGGCGACGGCCAACTGGGCGTCGGCGCCGCCGTGTCCTTCCTCATCCTCGCCATCAACCTCGTCTTCGCCCTCGCCTACCTGCGCCTGATCCGCGGCAGGAACCGCGCCGAAGCGCCGCTCCAGGCACCCTCCGGCCGGGGCGGGGGGTGAACGGCCCGATGGCACCCACCGGACGCCGGTACGTCGGCCACCTGCTCAGCCGCCTGGCCCTGACCGCCCTCCTCGCCGTCGTGCTCGCCTTCTTCGCGCTGCCCATGCTGTGGCTCGCCACCGCGCCGTTCGACGCGACCCCCGGCATCCACGTGTCGCTCCCCGAGTTCACCCTCGCCAACTTCGGCGCCATCCTCGACAACCCCTACGCCCTCGGCTCCCTCGCCAACTCCGTCATCCAGGCCGGCGGCGCCGCGGCCCTGGTGGTCGTGCTCTCCGCACTGGCCGCGTACGCGCTGTCCCGCGTCCGGGTGCCCGGCCGCGACGCCCTGCTCTACCTCCTGCTGCTGATGTCCTCGATCGTCACCGGCACCGCCGCGATGGTCCCGATCTTCGAGCTCGCCAACCGCCTCAACCTCATCGACACCCACCTCGGCGTGATCCTGGTCACCTCGGGCGGCCTGCTCCCCGCCGCCATCTTCATCCTCAAGGACTTCATGGACGGCACCCCGACCTCCTACGAGGAGTCGGCCAGGGTCTTCGGCGCCGGCCCGCTCCAGATCCTGTGGCACATCGTCGTGCCGCTGGTCCGCCCCGGGCTCGCCACCATCGCCGTCTGGGCCGTCGCAGGCGTGTGGGGCGGCTTCCTGCTCCAGTTCATCCTCATCCGCGACCCCGAACGCGCACCCGGCTCGGTCATCCTCTACACCCTCTACACCGAGGGCGGCCAGCCCAACCTCTCACTCATCGCCGCCTTCTCCCTGCTCTACTCGCTGCCCGTCGTCGTGATGTACCTCTTCGTCAGCACGAAGTACGGCTTCCGCTTCCACGGAGGGATCAAACGGTGATCTCCCTGCACGGCCTGACCAAGGTGTACCCCGGTGGGGTGTGCGCCGTGGACGAACTCGACCTGGAGATCGCCGACGGCGAGTTCTTCGCCCTGCTCGGCCCTTCCGGCTGCGGCAAGACGACCCTGCTGCGCACCATCGCCGGCCTGGAGACCCCCACCTCCGGCACCGTCGGCATCGGCGGCGCCGACGTCACCACCACCCCGCCCGGACGCCGCGACGTCGCCATGGTCTTCCAGGACTACGCCCTGTTCCCCCACATGGACGTCACCGACAACATCGCCTACCCCCTGCGCGTCAAGAAGACCCCCAAAACGGAACGGCACGCCAAGGCCGCCGCCACCGCCGCCCGCCTGAGCCTGTCCGACATGCTCACCAGACGCCCCGGCCAGCTCTCCGGCGGCCAGCAGCAACGCGTCGCCCTGGCCCGCGCCATCGCCTGCCACCCCAAGGTCTTCCTCTTCGACGAGCCCCTGTCCAACCTCGACGCCCGGCTCCGTCTCGAAGCCCGCACCTTCCTCAAACGCCTCCAGCGCGAACTCGCCGTCACCACCGTCTTCGTCACCCACGACCAGGGAGAGGCCCTCGCACTCGCCGACCGCATCGCCGTGATGTCCGGCGGCCGGCTCATGCAGGTCGGCACCCCCACCGAGATCTTCCAGCGGCCCGCCACCCCCTTCGTCGCCTCCTTCATCGGCGCCACCCCCATGAACCTCCTGCCCGGCGACGTCCGCGGCGACGTCCTGCACGTGGCCGGCGCCGCCCTCCCCGCCCCGCCCGGCCTCACCGACGGCGACCACATCACGTACGGCGTGCGCCCCGAATACACCGACCTCTCCGCCTCCCCCCGCGACGACGCCTTCCCCGGCACCGTCGCCGTCATGGAGAACCTCGGGACCGCCAACCTCGTCACCATCGAAGCCGGCGACACCCTCATCCAGGCCGTCGTCCCCGAAGGAGACGAACCCGCCCTGGGCACCGCCGCCTGGGCCGTACCCCGCCAGGCCCGCGCCCTCGTCTACACCGGCGACCGCCTCCACGCCCCCATCCCGGCATGACCGGCGTCCTCCGGCTCACCGGCCGCCCCACCCTCGACGACCGCGCCGCCGCCACCGTCCACGAGATCCCCTTCCAGCCGCCACCCTGGGCCCGCGCCCTCACCGTCCACCTCGACTACGACCGCGCCGCCGGCGTCCTCGACCTCGGCTGCCACGGCCCCGCCGGGTACCGGGGCTGGTCCGGCGGCGCCCGCGAGCAGTACACGATCGCCCCCGGCTGGGCCACCCCCGGCTACCTGCCGGGCGACCTCGAACCCGGCACCTGGCACGTCCTGCTCGGCCTGCACCGCCTGCCGCCCGGCGGCCTGCCGTACGAGATCGTCGTCACCCCGCACCGCACACCCCCCGCGCCGCCACCGCCCACCGTCGTCCCGCCGGGCGAACGGCCGCCGCCCGCCGCCCGGCGGCGCGGACTCCCGCAGCTCGACGGCCTCACCTGGGTCGCCGGAGACCTGCACGCCCACACCGTCCACTCCGACGGCGGCCTCACCGTGCCCGAACTGGCCGCCCTCGCCCGCGACCAGGGCCTCGACTACCTCGCCGTCACCGACCACAACACCGTCAGCCACCACACCGAACTCCCCGCCGCGGGCGCCGCCGCCGGCGTCGCCCTCCTCCCCGGCCAGGAGGTCACCACCGACCTCGGCCACGCCAACGCCTTCGGCGACATCGGCTGGATCGACTTCCGCCGCCCCGCCCAGCACTGGGCCGACACCGTACGACGGCGCGGCGGCGTACTGTCCGTCAACCACCCGGTCGCCGCCGACTGCGCCTGGCGGCAGCCCACCACCACCCGTATCCCCGCCGCCGAGATCTGGCACTGGAGCTGGTGGGACCGCACCTGGGGCGCGCCGCTCGCCTGGGCCGCCGCCTGGGCCGACGACGTCGTCATGCTCGGCGGCAGCGACTACCACCGCCCCGGCGAAGGCCACCCGCCGGGCGCGCCCACCACGTGGATCCTCGCCGGCGAACCCGCCGCCGCCCTCGACGGCGTCCGCGCCCGCCGCACCTCCGTCTCCGCCACCCCGGACGGGCCGCTCCTGCTCCGCCACGGCGACGAGTTCCTCATCCGCGACGGCGACGGCCTCATCCTGTGGGGGCCCGACCACCGCACCGTCGTCACCGGCGACGACGTCACCCTGCCCGCACGTCCCGGACCCCACCGCCTGGAAACCGCCCGCAACGAGGTGATGGCACTGTGCACCTGACCCATCGGAGGCCCAGCCCGTGAACCCCGCCTACGACATCGTGGTCGTCCCGCACACCCACTGGGACCGCGAGTGGTACCTCCCCTTCCAGCGGTTCCGTCTCGGCCTGGTCCGGATGCTCGACGAGGTCCTCGACACCATGGCCGCCGACCCGGCCTACCGGTTCACCATGGACGGCCAGCTCGCCGCCCTGGAGGACTACCTCGAGATCCGCCCGGAACGCCGCCCGCTGCTGACCGCCCTCGTCACCGAGGGCCGCCTCGCCGCCGGCCCCTGGCAGATCCTCGCCGACGAGTTCCTCTGCGCCGGCGAGACCCTCATCCGCAACCTCGAGTACGGCATGCGCGGAGCCCGCGCCCTCGGCCGCGTCATGCCCGTCGGCTACCTGCCCGACCAGTTCGGCCACTGCGCCCAGATGCCGCAGATCCTCGCCCAGGCCGGCCTCACCCGCGCCTGCCTCTGGCGCGGCGTCCCCGCCCACGTCGACCGCGACGCCTTCACCTGGACCGGCGCCGACGGCACCGCTGTGCACACCCGCTACCTCCCCACCGGCTACGGCAACGCCGTCGCCGTGTTCAGCGGCACCCCGGACGCCCGGCACGACCGCCTCACCGCCTTCCACGACGCGATGCGCCCCTGGCACCCCGCCGGCCCCCTGCTGGCCATGTACGGAGCGGACCACAGCGCCCCCGCCGCCGACATCACCGCCGCCGGACTCCGCCTCGCCACCCTCGACGACTACGTCACCGCCGACCAGGCGGAGACCGGCCTCCCCGAGGTCCACGGCGAACTGCGCTCCCACGCCCGCGCCAACATCCTGCCCGGCGTCATCTCGGCCAGGATCCCCGCCAAACGCGCCATGGCCGCGGCCGAACGCACCGTCACCCGCTACGCCGAACCCCTGGCGGCCATCTGGCTCCCCGGCGACACCGCGGGCGCCCGCCTCCTCGACATGGCCTGGCGCCGCCTCATCGCGTGCAGCGGCCACGACTCCATCACCGGCTGCGGCGCCGACGAGACCGCCCAGCAGGTCGCCGCCCGCATCGCCGAGGCCGGGCAGATCGGGCAGGCCGTGGTCGACATGGTCGCCGCGGAACTCGCCGCCACCGCCCCCCGCGGCGACCTCGTCATCGTCAACCCCTCGCCGCACGCGCGCACCGGGCTCGTCCTCGCCGACCTCCCCGCGGACCACGCCCGCCTCGGCGTCCCCGTCCAGCGCCTCGAACTCGCCCCGACCCTCCTCGACGAGACCGTCATGGACGACCTGACCCTGCTGCTCGGCCGGGTCCACGAGAGCGAGCTGTACGGCTTCGAGATCCTCTCCTGGGAGGTGAGCGACCAGGCAGCAGACGCCCAGAGCGACCAGAGCGACCAGGGCGACCAGCGCGACCAGGGCGACCAGCGCGACCAGCGCGACCAGCGCGACCAGCAAGCAGACGCCCGGGACGCCCAGCACGACCAGGAAGCAGGCGGGCACAAGGCAGACGGTCAGGCAGCCGGCCGCGTCTTCAGCATCACGGTCGGCAGGCACGCCGCCCCCGGATACGACCACGCCGACCTGCGCGCCGCCGTACTCGACGCCGCCGGCCGCCCCGGCCCGTGGACCGTGCGCACCCTCGCCGAACCCGTGGTCACCGTCGCCGCCCTCGTCACCGTCCCGCCGCTCGGCCGCACCACCCTCACCCCGGCCTCGTCGGCCGCCGCGTGCGACCCGTCATCCTCCAGCGCCGCCCCCGGGTCCGCGGCCCCGGTCTCCTCACCTGGTCCGGGTGTGCTGGACAACGGCCTGCTGCGCGTCACCGTCGCCCCCGACGGCACGCTCTCCCTGCGCACCCCCACCGGCCTCCAGGCCGACGGCGTGGGCCGGATCGTCGACGGCGGCGACGCCGGGGACACCTACAACCACGCCCCGCCCGCCGCCGACCGCCTTCTCGACACCCCCACCTGGGTGCGGACGGAGGAGATCTGCACCGGCCCCCTGGTCTCCGCCATCGAGATCACCCGCGGCTACGCCTGGCCGGCCACCTCCACCGCCGAGGCCCGCTCGTCCACCACCGCCGCGGTCACCGTCGCCACCCGCGTGGAACTCCGCGCCGGCGAGCCCTTCCTCCGTGTGGAGACCACCTTCGACAACCCCGCCCGCGACCACCGCGTCCGCTGGCACGCCCCGCTGCCGAACCCCGCCGCGGAGTCCTTCGCCGAGGGCCAGCTCGCCGTCGTACGGCGCGGCCTGACCGCCGAGGGCGGCGGCGGCGAGCACCCCATCCCGACCTTCCCCGCCGAGGGCTTCGTCACCGCGGGCGGCCTGGCGATCCTCCTCGACCAGGTCACCGAGTACGAACTCCTCCCCCCGCCCGCCGTACCTCCCGGCTCACCCACCGAGCACGCCGACTTCCTCGCTGTACCTTCCAACTCCGCCGCCGAGCACTCCGGCACACCCGCCGTACCTCCCGGCTCGTCCGCTGAGGTCCCCGGTGCGCCCGCGGAGCTCGCGATCACGCTGGTCCGCTCGGTCGGTCACCTCTCACGCAACCGCAACGCCTACCGCGACGAACCCGCCGGCCCGCAACTCCCCACGCCCGAAGCCCAGTGTCCCGGCACCCTCACCACCCGCTTCGCCGTACACCTGCACGAGGACGCCTGGCCCGAGGCCGGACTGACCCGGCTCGCCGAGGAATTCCGCCACGACCTGCTCGCCGTACCCGGCTCCGCCGCCTCCCGGTCGACGGAAGCAGCCGGCGACAGCCTGCCGGCGGGCTCGGCGGAGGCCGCCGGGGCGGGTCTGGAAGCCGTGCGGGACGTGTCCGGGGAGACCGGAGTCGCGGCCGCGGGGGCCGGGGCGGTGGAGGTGACGGGACCAGGGGTGGTCATGGTCGCGTTCAGGGAGCGGGACGGCGCGCTGGAGGTGCGGCTCGTGGCCGAGCACCCGCGCCCGACCGAGGCGGTCGTGCGAGGCACATTCGGCGCGGCCCACCGGGCCGACACCCTGGGCAACCGCGGTGAAGCGCTGAGCGTGGCCCCCGACTCCCCGCTACGCCTCCCCTTGCGTCCTTTCGAGATCGCGACGATTCATCTGCTGCCGGCGAGTGAGTCGAGGTAGCGGTCCCACTCCTGTTCCTCCTCGCACACGCCACGCTATTCAGCGAACATGCGATCGATATCAGTCTCGGTGATGCCATAACGATGCTTCAGGTGGCAATGCCGCTCGCTACCGTGGTTCTTGGTTGTTCTCCCGCATCACCAGCGTCTGACACGACTTGCGGTAGCTGGTGAGCCCTGACTTCTTGGCGCGGTTCAGTCCGAAGGCAGTGGCTTGGCCGTTTCACACTGCGGGCACCACTTCTCCCCGTCCGGCAGATCCGGGCAGCCCGCACCACCTTGCCCCGCTCAGCCATGCGCGTCCGATAGCTGACAGCGGACCTCTGCCGAAAGCACCCCTTACAGGAGCGAGCCCTAGGCATCCGCTTATTAGACCCGAACGCGGAAAGGCCCAAACCTCACCGCAGTCCGGGCACTCCTTAACCTCCGCCGAAGATTCCACCCGATTTGCCCTAAAATTATGTCCGATTTGCCCTATTGTCCGCCTTTTTGCACATAACTGCGGACGAATTCCTCTGCGTTCTCTTCGAGAACTTCGTCGATTTCGTCAAGAATTGAGTCGACATCGTCAGTGAGCTTCTCCTGACGCTCCTGGACGTCGGTCGCCTCCTGGGTCTCGGTCTCCTCGACGTCGCTCTCTCGGCGGCCCGTCTGCTTCTGGCCGCCGGTGTCCTTCGTCGCCATGTCGTACCTCCCGGTAGGGGGAACCTCTCCCCCTTATCTTCCCCGAACGGACCGACATTGCGCGCCCAGAGCCCAGCGATCTTTCCGAAAGCCCGATTTGACCGGATAGCTCTACTGTCCAATAATTGGATAGCATAGCTACCCAACAAGGAGTCCACCATGACCTCCGCATCGCTGAGCACCGCCGGCGTGCTCCTGATCACCGTCCCCGCCGTCTCCTTCGGCGGCATGGCGCTCCTCGCGCACCTGACCCGCGACATCCCCGGCTACAAGGACAATCCGACCAGGCGGGGGCTGTGGCGCGCCGGGCACGCGCATGCCGGGGTGCTCGTCCTCTTCGCACTGGTGGCGATGCTCTACATCGATCAGGCCGACCTGTCGGACGGGCTGAAGAGCCTGGTCCGCGTCCTGATCGTCGCCGCGCCGATCCTGATGCCGCTGGGCTTCTTCCTGTCGGTGGTACGGCCGGGCGACACGAAGCCGAACGCGTTGATCTGGCTGACGGTGGCGGGCGGAGTGGGACTGGGCCTGGGGACGCTACTGTTGGGTGTCGGCCTGGTCTGACCCGCTACCGAATCGTTATTCTTCTTACGGAGAGTGTCCCACATTTGCGGCTGGTCGCCCGTTAGACATGATTCGTTCCAGCGCACAGTGAAACGGGTGGTTCACGGCACGTGGACGGGCAACTACTGCTCGGAGATCGTTATCACCTGCTGTCGCCCATCAGGCGTGGCCGTACAGGGATCATGTGGCGTGGCCACGATGCCCGGCTGCGCCGGGATGTGGCGATCAAGGAGGTGCAGCCCCGCTATCGGGCGAACACCGTCGACCTGCCCGACGCGCGGCGTAGAGCGCTGCGCGAGGCGCGGTCGGCCGGGCGGCTGAACCATCCCGCGGTGGTCACGGTGCACGATCTGCTGGAGGAGCAGGGCAGGCTGTGGATCGTGATGGAGCTGCTGGAGGGCCTGACGCTGAAGGAGACGGTCGCGCACGTCGGGCCGCTCCCCGTGCACTGGGCGGCGTGGATCGGCTTCCAGTTGCTCTCAGGGCTCCGGCACGCGCACGGGGCGGGCGTGCTGCACCGGGACATCCATCCGGGGAACATCCTGCTGACGGGCGATCGGGTGGTGCTCTCGGACTTCGGGATCGCCGCGGTGCGGGAGGATCCGGCGGCGGCGATGTCCTCGACGGTGCCGCTGAGATACTCGCCGGCCTACACGGCTCCGGAGCGGCTGCGCGGGCAGCCGGTCTCACCGGCGGCGGATCTTTGGTCGTTCGGCGCGTGTCTGTACTTCGCCGCGGAGGGACGGCCGCCGTCGCCGGAGGCGGAGGCGGTGGTGACACCGGGCCGGACGGGACCGTTGCCGGCGCTGCTGGAGGGCCTGCTCGAACGTGATCCGGCCCGCCGGATCACGGCGAGCCGTGCCTCGGGGCTGCTGACCGAGACGCTGCGGCTGGAGGGCGTCGGGGTGGCGCCGTACCGGCCGGCCGCGCTGCGGCCGCCCGGCGGCTGATCCGTCAGCTGTCCCCGGTGAGCGCCGCCACGAGGTCGGCGGCGGTGCGGCAGCGGTCGAAGAGCTCGCCGACGTGGGCTTTGGTGCCCCGAAGGGGTTCGAGGGTGGGGACGCGCTGGAGGGAGTCGCGGCCCGGGATGTCGAAGATGACGGAGTCCCACGAGGCGGCGGCGACGGACTCGCTGTACTGGCGCAGGCAACGGCCTCGGAAGTAGGCGCGGGTGTCGTTGGGCGGCTGCTCCACGGCGCGGTCGACCTCTTCCTCGCTGACGAGGCGTTGCATGCGCCCGCGGGCTACGAGGCGGTTGTAGAGGCCGCGGTCGGGGCGGATGTCGGAGTACTGCAGGTCGACGAGCTGGAGCCTGGGGTGGGACCAGGCGAGGCCGTCGCGGCTGCGGTAGCCCTCCAGGAGTTCGAGCTTGGCGACCCAGTCGAGCTCGCGGGAGAGCTGCATGGGGTCTTCCGCGAGCCGGGTGAGCACGGACTCCCAGCGGTCGAGGACGTCCTTGGTGACCTCGTCGACGCCGTGGCCGCTGCGCTCCTCGGCGTACTTGCGCGCCTGCTCCAGGTATTCCATCTGGAGCTGGACGGCGGTGAGCTTGCGGCCGTCGCGGAGCTGGATCTCGTACTTGCAGGAGGGGTCGTGGGAGACGGCGCGGAGGGCGGCGACCGGGTTGTCCACCGCGAAGTCACGGGTGAGGAAGCCGTCTTCGATCATCGCGAGCACGAGCGCGGTGGAGCCCAGCTTGAGATATGTCGATATTTCCGACATGTTGGCGTCGCCGATGATGACGTGCAGGCGCCGGTACTTCTCCGGGTCCGCGTGCGGCTCGTCGCGCGTGTTGATGATGGGCCGCTTGAGCGTGGTCTCCAGGCCGACCTCGACCTCGAAGAAGTCGGCGCGCTGGCTGATCTGGAAGCCGTCGCCGCGCGAGTCCTGCCCGATGCCGATCCGGCCCGCCCCGGTGACGACCTGGCGGGAGACGAAGAACGGGGTGAGGTGCCGGACGATGTCGGCGAAGGGGGTGGCGCGCCGCATGAGGTAGTTCTCATGACAGCCGTACGAGGCACCCTTGTTGTCGGTGTTGTTCTTGTACAGCTGGATGGGCGCGTTGGTGGGGATCGCCGACGCGCGGACCGCGGCGTCGTGCATCACCCGTTCGCCCGCCTTGTCCCAGATGACCGCCGCACGAGGGTTGGTGCACTCGGGCGTGGAGTATTCGGGGTGGGCGTGGTCGACGTAGAGCCGGGCGCCGTTCGTGAGGATCACGTTGGCGAGCCCGAGGTCCTCGTCGGTGAGCTGGCTGGGGTCGGCGACCTCGCGAGCCAGGTCGAACCCGCGGGCGTCGCGCAGCGGGTTCTCCTCCTCGAAATCCCACCGCGCGCGGCGTGCCCGTGCAGCTGAGGCGGCCAGGTAGGCGTTGACGACCTGTGAGGAGGTCACCATCGCGTTGGCCCCCGGCTGCCCGGGCACGGAGATGCCGTACTCGGTCTCGACGCCCATCACCCGCCGTACCGTCATGCGCACCCTCTATCCGTCTAGGGCTGTGCTTCCGCCGTATATATCCCCGAGCCTAGACCCTTCACCATCGGGTGCGGCCAGACGGTTACGGGACAGATGTCTTTTCATCGGCCCGCTCGGGATTCCGCGGTACGGCGCGGCGCGTCCCCGCACGCCGTGACCGGGGACGGAACAGCCGCTGGACCGGACGTTCGGCGAATCGGTACACGACGAAGGAGATCGCGATGCCGGCGAGCGTGGTCGTGATGGCCGTCGCCCAGGCGGGGAGCGTGTCGCGCATGGCGGGGATGAGGAGGACGGCGACGGGGGTGTGGAAGAGGTAGAGGGGATAGGTGATGCCGCCGAGGGTGGTGAGGCCGCTCCAGGTGAGGCGGGACAACGCGCCGAGGGCGACGGCGGCCATCACGAGGAACATCACGGTGATCGCGGCGAAGACCATCCACTCCTCGACGGGCATCGCCTTGGCTCCCGCGGCCTCCACACGGCCCGCCACGCGCTCGACGGCCGATTTGAGGGCCAGGCAGTACCCGGCGGCGACAAACCCCCACAGAACGAACGTGGAGCCGAAGCGGTGGATCAGGAACAGCGCCATCCCGGCGATGAAGTAGGGCGCGTACTTCGGCATCACCACGAGGTCCACGAGGTACTCGGGGAGGTCGCCCGGCTGCAGGAGGGGAACGAGGAAGGTCGCGGCGAGCGTGGCGGCCAGCCAGGTGCCCATGAAGGCGAGGCAGCGGCCCATGGTGACTCCGGCGAGGACCAGCACGGCGATGAGCACGTAGAACCTGAGCTCGACCCAGAGCGACCAGTAGACGCCGTTGGCGTCGGTGACGCCGAAGGCGCGCTGGAGCATGGAGAGGTTGACGGCGTACTCGCCGGCGGTCAGCTTGGGGTCCAGGGCGGTGGCCCGGGTCAGCCCGTAGACGCCGGCGACGGCCAGGATGCTGAGCCAGTACGCGGGGTAGAGCCGGACCAGCCTGGATCGGGCGAACCCGCCGATGCCCCGCCCCCACACGGTCATCAGGATCACGAATCCGCTGATGACGAAGAAGAGTTCGACGCCGAGGATGCCGAGCCCGGCCAGAGGGGCGACGCCGGGGAACAGGTCGCTGGGCCGTTCTCCCCAGATGGAGGCGAAGGCCACCAGGTAGTGGAAGGCGACCACCGCCAGGGCCGCGAGGAAGCGCAGGAGGTCCAGCTCGGCGAGTCGGCCCCGAGCACCTGTGCCGGTCACGCGTCCCGGCCGTATCGTTCACGCACGGACCTTTGACGATCTAGGTCTCGTCCCGGTTCCCCCTGATTTCACACTGGTCACATCTGTCACATCCGTCACGTCCGAAACATGAGTGCGGCCCGCCCCCCATTCGGGGACGGGCCGCGCCGTTCAGCCTGTGATCAGAGGTACTGGCCGGTGTTGGCCACCGTGTCGATGGACCGGCCGGCCTCGGTGCCCTGCTTTCCGGAGACGAGGGTGCGGATGTAGACGATCCGCTCGCCCTTCTTGCCGGAGATGCGGGCCCAGTCGTCGGGGTTGGTGGTGTTGGGCAGGTCTTCGTTCTCGGAGAACTCGTCCACGCAGGCCGCCAGCAGGTGCGCCACCCGCAGGCCCTTGCGGCCGGTCTCCAGGAACTCCTTGATCGCCATTTTCTTGCCGCGGTCGACGATGTTCTGGATCATGGCGCCGGAGTTGAAGTCCTTGAAGTAGAGGACTTCCTTGTCGCCGTTGGCGTAGGTCACCTCGAGGAAGCGGTTCTCCTCGGTCTCGGTGTACATCCGTTCGACGACCCGCTGGATCATCGCCTGAACCGTGGCCGCGCGCGAGTCGTCGTGCTCGGACAGGTCGTCGGCACCGAGTGGGAGCCCGGTGGTGATGTACTTCGAGAAGATGTCCTTGGCCGCTTCGGCGTCGGGCCGCTCGATCTTGATCTTGACGTCCAGGCGGCCGGGCCGCAGGATCGCCGGGTCGATCATGTCCTCGCGGTTGGAGGCGCCGATGACGATGACGTTCTCCAGCCCCTCCACTCCGTCGATCTCCGACAGCAACTGGGGGACGATCGTGTTCTCGACGTCGGAGGAGACTCCCGAGCCGCGGGTGCGGAAGATGGAGTCCATCTCGTCGAAGAACACGATGACGGGGGTGCCTTCCGACGCCTTCTCCCGGGCACGCTGGAAGACCAGGCGGATGTGCCGCTCGGTCTCGCCGACGTACTTGTTGAGAAGCTCGGGGCCCTTGATGTTGAGGAAGAAGCTCTTGCCGGACTGGCCGGTCTTCTCCGCGACCTGCTTGGCCAGGGAGTTGGCGACGGCCTTGGCGATGAGCGTCTTGCCGCAGCCGGGCGGGCCGTAGAGAAGCACGCCCTTGGGCGGGCGCAGCTCGTGCTCGCGGAACAGGTCGGCGTGCAGGTAGGGCAGCTCGATGGCGTCCCTGATCTGCTCGATCTGCCGGGACAGCCCGCCGATCTCCTCGTAGGAGATGTCGGGGACCTCCTCCAGCACGAGCTCTTCGACCTCGGACTTGGGGATGCGCTCGTAGACGTAGCCGGAGCGGGGCTCCAGCAACAGCGAGTCGCCTGCCCTTATCGGCTGGTCGACCAGCGATTCGGCGAGGCGGACCACACGCTCCTCGTCGGCGTGTGAGATCACCAGTGCCCGCTCGTTGTCCTCAAGGAGTTCCTTGAGCATGACGATCTCGCCAACGGACTCGTAGCCGAGCGCTTCGACGACGTTGAGCGCCTCGTTGAGCATGACCTCCTGGCCACGCCTGAGGGCTTCGACGTCCACCGCCGGGCTGACGTTGACGCGTAGTTTGCGGCCACCGGTGAAGATCTCCACCGTGCCGTCTTCTCGGGTCTCAAGGAAGACGCCGAAGCCGGACGGCGGTTGTGCCAGCCGGTCGACCTCCTCCTTGAGCGCGACTATCTGGTCCCTGGCCTCCTTGAGGGTGGCCACCAGGCGTTCGTTCTGGCTGGTGACCGCCGCCAGATTGGCCTGTGCCTCGTGGAGCCGTTCTTCGAGAACCCTGGCCTGACGGGGAGACTCCGCCAGCTTCCTGCGCAGCGCTGTGATCTCCTCCTGGAGGAAGGAGACCTGTGTTGTGAGATCTGCGACCTCCCGTTCGCGCTGCGCGGCTCGAGCCTCTGCGTCGTCGCGAGCTGCCACGCCCCGTCACCTCCTTCCCAGTCGAGGGCGACTACTAATGACCCTACCTATCTCAAGGCTTTCCGTAACCTGGCCGGGCAGTGTTCGTCTAGTTACAACCGGTGTTCGGTGATTAATCCCCAATGGTGCGTTTACTACTGGCAGCATATGAACACGACAATCTGTTCCCGTGTCATGCCTGTTTCACCGCTGTGGCTGAATCGTCACCTTCACTGAGCACCACTGTCGTCCCCATAGGCCCCCTTCGCCGGGCGTCTGCGGCGCGGCGGGGGTGTGACCCCGTCCGCCATGCGACGGGCGGAGACGAGAAACCCGGTGTGCCCGACCATCCGATGGCCGGGACGGACAGCGAGCCCTTCGACATGCCAGTCGCGGATGAGGGTCTCCCACGAATGCGGCTCCGTGAAACTCCCGTGCTCCCTGATGGTTTCGACGGTGCGCGACATCTGCGTCGTCGTGGCGACGTAGCAGCAGATCACGCCACCGGGCGTCAGCGCCTTCGCCGCGGCGTCCACGCACTCCCACGGAGCGAGCATGTCGAGGATCACCCGGTCGACGTCGGTCTCGTCGAGCGCCGCCACGAAATCGCCCACGACCAGCCGCCACTGCTCCACCGGCCCGCCGTAGAACCGCTCCACGTTCTTGCGCGCCACGTCGGCGAACTCCTCGCGGCGCTCGTAGGAGGTGAGATGGCCGCTCTCCCCCACCGCACGCAGCAGGAAGCAGCTCAGCGCCCCCGAGCCGACGCCCGCCTCGACCACCCGCGCGCCCGGGAACACGTCGGCCATCCCGACGATCATCGCCGCGTCCTTCGGGTAGACCACCGCCGCGCCGCGCGGCATCGAGACCGCGTAGTCCTGCAGGAGGTGCCGGAAGGCCACGTACGGCGTGCCGCCGGAGGACCGCACGACGGAGCCCTCCGGCTGCCCGATCAGCTCGTCGTGCGGGATCGCTCCCTTGTGCGTGTGGAAGGACGCGCCCTCACGCAGCGTCACCGTATGCCGCTTGTCCTTCGGATCGGTGAGCTGAACCTGATCGCCGGGCTGGAACGGCCCGTGCCTGCGGAAACCCATGCCGGAAAGCGTAGTGTCCGCCGGACGGGCGCAGAGCCGTCGCCTGATGATTCGCCCGGGATGGGGGGATCCTGGTAGCAAGAGGGGGTGTTCACCCCTGAGGTCATTTCCGCGGGCCGCGTGCAGCTGCGGCCACACGAGGAGACCGACGCCGACGCGATCGCCCGTGCCTGCGCCGATCCCCTGATCGCCGAGTTCATCCCCTCGGTGCCCACGCCGTACACGCGTGACGACGCCGTCTCCTTCCTGCAGGCCGCGGCGGCGGCCTGGGTCGCGGGCGCGGCCCAGTTCGCCGTCGCCGATCCGGTGAGCGGCGAGTGGCTGGGCAACATCGGGCTCAAGCCGCCGGACGTGCGCGGCAACGCCGAGATCGGCTACCTGATGGCGCCGTGGGCGCGCGGCAAGGGCTCCGCGACCGCCGCGACGCGGGCCCTGACGGCCTGGGCGTTCGCCCGGGGCGTGGCGCGCGTGGAACTGCTGGCCGACGTGGAGAACGTGGCGAGCCAGCGGGTGGCGTACGCCGCCGGGTTCCTGGCCGAGGGGGTCCAGCGAGGGTGCGAGCCCCGGCGTGACGGGCTGCGGCACGACATGGTGTCCTTCGCCAGGCTCGCCGGCGACCCCGGCGACCCGGTGCGCCCCTACCTGCCGTTCCCGCCCGGCGGATCGCTCACCGACGGGGTGGTGCGGCTTGAGCCGATCACGGTGGCGGACGCGCCCGGCTTCCACCGGATGATGACGGACCCGCTGGTGCTGAGGTACCACGTGCCGCCGGACCCGCCCCCGTTCGAGGAGATCGCCGAGCGGTGCCGGAAGACCGGCATGTGGTGGCTCGCCGGCGAGCGGGCCGAGCTGGCCGTCAAGGACGCGGTGACGGGCGAGTTCGCCGGTCACATCCAGCTCATGCAGATCATGCCGCCGCTCGGCCAGGCCATGGTCGGTTACTCGCTGCTGGCCGGGCACCGGGGCAGGGGTTTCGTCACGCGAGCGGTGAACCTGCTGGCCGGCTGGGCCTTCGAGCACACGGCGCTGCACCGGATCGTGGCGGGCACCGACCCGGACAACACGGCCTCCCAACGGGTGCTCGAACGAGCGGGCTTCACCCGGGAGTCCGTGCAGCGCGCCCTGCTGCCCGGCCCCGACGGCACCCGCCGCGACAACGTGGAATGGGCACGCCTGCGTCCCTGACCCCCTCACCGGATCGCGCCGAGGATCTCGCCCAGCGCCGCCAGTACGTCCCGGTCGCCGGTGAGGCTCAGTTCCGAGACCTGGTGCCCGATCCGCATCATCACGATCACCTCAGCGCCCCGCCCCCGCATCCACACTTCCCAGGACGGTGGCGCCGTGGTGGTCGACGGCTCAACCCGCATCGTGCTCATCGGCTCCCGCTCTTCCACATTCCGGGCCCCCTATACCCGGACAGAGCCGCCGGCGGCCCGCTTGATACACCCGGCGGCGGTGTTCGTCGGGTGTAGGGGGTGGTCAAGTCCCGATTCGGCGGTGATACTCCGATCACCGCCCCTTCACCGCCGTTGCTGTCGAGCGTCCCCCACTCACCGAGGAGAGGGAACCGGATGGGCACGTCAGAGCGCATGTGGCCGGCTTCCGAGGCCGAGGATTCGCTACGGATGCTGATCGCGTCCTTCGCCGGTCATGACCCCGGCGACCTGATCGACCGACTCGTGGAGGCCGCCGCGGCGCTCTGCGCGGTCCGCTGCTCGGGCCTGGTGGAGGTGGAACCCGCCGACGAGCTCGCCTTCCCGATGCGGTCGCGCATCCCGCCCGGCGACCCGCTCCAGGTGAGCCGCTGGGTTCAGGAGAGCGGGGTGCTGAAGATCCTCGCGACGAACTCCGACCCGGTACGGCTGCCGCGTGACGCCGGGATGGGCGACCCGGGATTCCTCGCGGCGCCGATCCCGCTGAGCACGCGCAGGCAGGCGTACCTGTGGGTGGCGGGCCGCCGGTTCGACGGGCACGACGAGGAACTGCTGACCAGGTTCGCGGTGGCGGCCGGACGGGCCCTGGAGGCGGCGTGCGGGTTCGAGGCCGCGACCCGGATGCTGCGGGCCGTACACGCCTTCTCAGCCGCGGAGCGGGCCGTTCCGTGACGGCGTGCCGGTGACGGGGCCGCGGGCCCCGTCACGCTCGGCGGCGGTCACATGGCGAGGGCGTAGAGCCGGTCGGCCAGCCCGGCGGCGGTGAGCCGGTCGGACTCGTCGCCGATGCAGGCGTGGACCAGGTCGGCGACCTCGGGCTCCAGGCCGGGGTTCACCGCCGGCCGGCTGCTGTAGACCTTGCGCAGGGTGAGCAGCGCGTCGTGGGTGGGCAGCTCGCCGTACAGTCCCGCGCCGGTCGCCGCCCAGTGCAGGGTGGCGCCCAGCGACCACACGTCGCCCGCCGGAGTCGGCGTGTCCCCCTGGAGCAACGCGGGGTCGGTGAACTCCACGGAGCCGATGCCGCCCATCCCGGTGACGGTCGCGCCGGGCATCAGGACCTGTGACAGACCGAGGTCGGACAGCTTGCCGCCGTCGCCGGTCAGCAGGACGTTCCCCGGGCGGATGTCACGGTGCACGATGCCCTCCTCGTGCAGCGCCTGGGCCGCCCTGGCCGCGCACGCGATCGCCCGCAGCGTCGTTCCGCGCTCGGGCGGCTCGGACGGCCTGGCCAGCGAGCCGCCGGGGAGGTATTCCATCGAGTAGTAGAACACCCCGCCCTGCTGCCCCGCGTCGTAGAGCGTGACGAGGAACGGCGAGCGCACCGCGGCGAACGCCTTCAGCTCCCTGGTGGCGCGCCTGAACGCGTCCTGCCCGGTGCCGCCCACCACCTTCACCGCGACGTGCTCCGCGTCGACCGGCAGCCGTTCCGGCCGTTTCGCCAGGTAGAACTCCCCGTGGTTGCCCGCGCCCAGCGAACGGACGAACACGTAGTCAGCGATGCCTTCCACTGACGCCTCTCCCTCCCCTGCCCGCGTTCTGTCGCTACGGGCGTTCCCCACACGGTAACGTCGCCGTGGTCATTCTTGGTCTTTTCTTTCCTTTCAGGGAAGGACGCCGATGCTTCGGGTCGACGTGCTGCTGCTGGATCTTATGATCATCCTCGCTGCGGCTCGGCTGCTGGGCGCCCTCGCCAGGCGTCTCGGGCAGCCGCCGGTGATCGGCGAGATCGTCGCCGGCATCCTGCTGGGCCCGACGCTGCTCGGCCCGTTCATCGGCGATGAGCTGTTCGGGCCGGAGATGCTCCCGCCGCTGCAGGCGCTCGCCAACGTAGGCCTGCTGCTGTTCATGTTCGTAGTGGGCCTGGAACTGGACCAGAAGCTGGTCAAGGGCAAGGGCCGGCTCGCCGTGACGGTGGCCGCCGGCTCGACCGTGCTGCCCTTCGTGCTGGGCGTCATCCTCGCGTACGGCCTGGCCGGCGATCACGTCGACGAGGGCAAGACCCTGCCGTTCGTGCTGTTCCTGGGCGCGGCCATGGCCGCCACCGCCTTCCCCGTGCTGGCCCGCATCCTCACCGACCGGGGCATGCACCGCACCACGATCGGCGGCCTGTCGCTGGCCTCCGCCGCCGTCATCGACGTCCTCGCCTGGACCGTGCTGGCGGTCGTCGTCGGCATCGCGGGGGCGGGCGAGGCCGAGGGGCAGTGGAAGGTCCTGCTGGCGTTGCCGTACGCGCTGGTGATGTTCTTCGTTGTGCGGCCGCTGCTGGCGCGGCTGGTGCCCGAGTTCGAGCGGGCGGGGCGGCTGACGCCGGGGCTGCTGGCGGTGGTGCTCATCGGACTGATCGGCTCCGCCTGGGCCACCGAGTGGATGCACGTGCACTTCATCTTCGGCGCGTTCCTCTTCGGGGTGGTGATGCCGCGTACGGGGGCCGAGCGGCTCAACCACCAGATCCTGGAGCGCCTCGAACAACTCGCCGTGCTGTTGCTGCTGCCCGTGTTCTTCGTGGTCGCCGGGCTCAACGTCAACCTGCGCGAGCTCGACGTCTCCAGTATCGGCACCCTGGCGGCGATCCTGGCCGTCGCGATCGGCGGCAAGCTGCTCGGCTCCTACGCCGCGGCCAGGAGCCGGCGGCTGCCCAACCGCCAGTCGTGGGCGCTGGCGACGCTGCTCAACACGCGCGGCCTGACCGAGATCGTCATCCTCACCGTCGGCCTCCAGAAGGGCGTGCTCGACAACGAGCTGTACTCCTTGATGGTGGTCATGGCGCTGGTGACGACCGCGATGACCGGGCCGATGCTGCGCCGCATCTACCCCGAGACGCGGGTGGCCCGCGACATCGCCGAGGCCGAACGGGCCGCGCTCGGCATCACCGCCGCCCACCGCGCGCTGACGGTGCTGCCGGCCACCGCCACCGAGGGCGCCCCGCTCGTCGACCTGACCGCCGCGCTCGCCCGGGCCAAATCACCCGCCGAGGTGATCATCGGCCATCTCCAGCCCTACCCGCCCGGGCGGCTGGAGGTCGGCACGGGCCTGTCCTTCGAGCTCGCCGACATGGCGCAGACCATGCAGGACCTGGAGAACCTGGCCACGCACGCCCGCGCCCGCGGGGCCGAGGTCCGCGTCGTCAGCCGCTTCTCCGCCGACGTCGCGGCCGAGACCCCCGGCCTCGTCTCCTCCGCCCAGCCCGACCTGGTGGTGCTCCCCGCGGACGTCCCCGGGCACGCCGAGATCCACGCCACGGCCGGCTGCCGCGTGATCACCGTCCTGCGCGTCCCCGCCCTCGCCGACCTGTCCTCCGTCCCCCTGCCGGACGCCCCGTCGACGGGCGCGCCCGTGGCGGGTTCCGCCGTCTCCGAGCCCGGTTCCCCTCCCTACGGCGGCGCGTCGCCGATCGCGGTCCATCACTCCTCCGCCGCGGACGCCGCCGCGCACGTGGCGCTGATCCTGGCCCTGACCGGGGGGCGGCCCCTGGTCGTCGTGGGCGGCAGCCGGGCGGCGGGTCTGGCCGGGCGGCTGGCCAAGCTGGGAGTCCAGGCGACGACGGCGGGCGAACCGCCTGCGGACGCCCTGGTGATCGCCCTGGACGAGGGGGATTCCGTCCCCGAGGGCGTGCACCTGCTGGTCCGCCCTGAGCGGGACCCCGACCCGGTCGACTGGCCGGCCGCCGTCTCGGAGCTGCGTCCGACCCCCGCCCCCGCCTGATCCACCGAGCTCCGGGCCCGGGAAGACCTGACGCCCTGAACGCGACAGGGCGCCTCCGCGTGCTGATCCGGTGCCGCCCGCGGTCCGGCGAAGCGGAGGTCAGCGGTTGCGGTGGGACTCGTAACGCATGGTGCGGGACACGCCGATCCGGACGGTGGTGCCCGGGGCGATGGAGACCGCCTCGTTAGGGGGGATGTCGTAGAAGTTGGGGTCGCCGGGCGGCTGGATCTGGGTGCCGTTGACGGAGCCCAGATCGACCAGGTTGACATCCCAGCCGTCGAGGGCCACCCGCAGGTGGCGGCGGGAGACCGAGCCGTCGGGGCTGGTGACCTTGGCGGGCCTGGCGGTGCCCGAGGCGACCTCGGCCGCCCGTTCGGGATCGCGGCCGACCAGGTAGTCGGTGTCGAGGCGGAGGGTCATGCCGTCGTCGAGCAGGAGCACGCCGAGCGGCGGGCGGGGGCCCTTGTAGGGGACGAGGGTGCGCTGGACGAGGGCGATGCCGCACACGGCGCAGTAGGGGACCCGGGGGTCGTTGAAGTGGTCGTTCTTGCAGTCGACGCCGTAGACGAGCGGGCGCGCCTCCGGCTCGGAGTAGTCGGCGGGGGGCTCGGGCTCCCCCTGACCCCCCTGCCCCTGACCCTGACCGTGGTCCGGGACGAGCAGGACGGCCTCGAAGGGCTCGCCGGGGACGCCGTTGTTCCTGTCGTGATCTCCGTCGTCGGCCGGCGGCATGCCGTGGGACATCGGATCGGCGGGCGGGGGCGGCATCAGGTAGGGGTCGGACGGCTGGCCGTGGCCGTACGCGGGCCCAGGACCGGGTCCAGGCCCGTGGCCGTGGCCGTGAGGCGGGCCGCCCAGGCCGGGGCCCATCGGGCCGGTGGGGTTCGGCGGCATCGGGGGCGGGGGCATGGGGGACGGCGGCATGGGGTCGGCGCCGAGCGGATACGGGGGCTGCTGCCCCATCGGCGGCATCGGGGGCGGTGGCGGCGCCTCCGGCTCGAAGAACGGCGCCGGACGATCCCCGCTCTGCCCTGAGCGGCCTGCGCCCGGTCCCGGGTGGTCGCCGGTGGAGCCCGGAGGGTCGAATCCCGGCCCTGGGGGTTCGGCGGCCGGTGCGGAGTGCTCGGCGGCCGTCTCGGAGCGGGCGGGCATGGCGCTCTGGCCGCCCGGAGAAGGCGCCTCCTCCATCACGGGCGCCGGCATGGCCGGGAAGGACTCGTGACTCGACGTGGCCGGGGCCGCGGCGAGCGGGCGGGCGGGCGCGGCGCCACCGTCGGCGCAGTCGCAGCTCACGCCGCCGCCGACGACGACACCGTCGTCCAGCCGTACCTGGGGATGGGCGGTGCCGGCTCCCGGGAGGCGCAGCTCGACCTGGCTGACCGGGCCGGGCACGAGCCGGTCGGTCCAGGTCAGCGAGTCGGTGCCGGCGAGGCGGACCTCGCCGGTCGCGGCCGCCACCGTCGCCGCGGCCTCGCCGCTGACGAGCACGGCGACGCCGCCCGCGGTGGGCCCGGCCACGGCGCACGCGGTGGGCGCGGCCGACATGTCACGGGCGAGCACCTGGGCGGCCCGGCGGGCCAGCGCCCTGCCGTCGCCGCCGGAGGCCGCGGTCTCGCGGAGCGCCCCCAGCAGCTCGGAGACGACGGCGTCGGCCGCGTCGCACACCAGGAGCAGGCCACCCACATGGGCGACCAGCCCGTTGCCCGGAAGTGGGCGAACCACTCCGAAGCCCTGGTCGGTCACAGAACTCTCCCTCCCCGGAAACGCCACCTGATGAACGGCACCCGCATCGGACCGTTGGCCACCAGCCACACACACATCCATACCACCAGGAAGTGCGTCCAGAACGCGGCGGCGGGCGGAGCCGGATCGATGAAGCCCACTGCACCGGACCGTAGCAAAAAGAACAGTAGTAGTCCTTCGGGGATGAGTGTTAACAAACCGAACAGCGTCGGCCAGTCCTTCTCCCAGCGGAACTGCATGAGGAAGTGGTAGAGGAGCTCCCAGACGAGCCCGAGGACGGCGACCATGGCCAGCACCAGGATGGCGCTGAGGTACAGGTCGCCGAGCGGGCCTTCGGTGCCGGGCAGGATGGGGACGATGAGCAGGGTGACGATCAGCCCGACGGTGGCCAGGAGGAACAGCCGCGTCTGGAGGCGTCCGAACAGCGTGGGTACCACGGGAGATCTCCTTTACACCGTCGAGTTACGGGCCCACTTGAACCACTGGCTCGTCGAGCGCAGCGGCCCCATCTTGCGGCAGAAGCCCCGTCGCGCGAGGTCGTCGGCGATCTCCTGGGCGGCGACCTGCAGCCCGAGGAAGGTGTCGACGCCGGGGAAGTAGCCGCCCAGGGTGGCCGAGCCGGAGGCGTAGAGCGCGCCGTCGCCGCTGGCGGTGCCCTTCACCTCGAAGTGCCGCTCGACCTCCAGCCGGCCGATCGGGTTGCGGAACGCCCCGCCGTACTCCAGGAGGTCGGCGAAGACCCGGTGCTCGGCGATGTCGGCCTCCAGGCCGGTGCAGTCGATGATGTAGTCGGAGACGGGTTGCCGGATGGTCCCGTCCTTGCTGCGCACGTAGCTGGTCATCCGGCCGTCGGGGCTGGGCTCGACCCGCTCGACCGTGCCCTGCACCGCGTGGTAGTAGCCGCCCTCGCGGCCGGCCTGCATCTGCTCCTGCCACCGGCGGCGGTAGGGCGTGTTGGTGCCGCCCATCGCCTTGTACTTCTTCGCGCGGGCCTCGCCGTCGAGCTTGCGCATCTCGGCCTTGAGCTGGCCGCCCCACACCGACTTGGGGTAGTTGAAGCCCTGGTAGGCCCAGCCGTCGCCGCCCTTACGGCGTGACCAGGCGTTGGGGCCGTGTGAGCCGGAGACGAAGGTGCGGAAGATGTGCACGATCTGCGTCTGCAGGTTGAGCCGCTCGCGGTCGTCGAACAGGCGCTGGAGCACCCGGGAGGCGACGATGCCGCCGCCGCGGATCACCACGGTGCCGGGCCGGGTCTTGAGGAACTCGTAGACCTGCTCGTGCGGCTCGTAGGCGTTGACCACGTGCTGGTAGTCGCCGTGCCGCTGGCGGAACTCCTGCAGATCGGGCAGGAACTTCAGGCCGGGGTAGCCGACGGCGAGGTGCACGAACCTGGAGCGGAAGACGACCCGCTTGGTCGGCGAGGCGCCCTCGGGCGGGGTGACGACGGTGAAGTAGCCGCCGCCGACGCGCCGGCGGACCATCCGGACCTGGCCCTTGACCAGCATGTCCCAGTAGTTGATGCGCTTGGCCTCGCGCTCCAGGCACTGGAACACGGTGCCCGCCCTGGGCGTCCAGTAGTCGTTGATGATCGGCTCGGTCAGGATGTGCCAGAGGTAGCCGACCTTCTTCTCCTTCCACGCCTCTTCCAGGGCGTAGGAGGGAAAGCCCCACAGGTTGTCCGGCCGTGACGACGAGTCGGAGCGGATCCGCTCGGGCCGGGGGATCTGCGAGCACCGTGTGAGGAACTCGTACGTCTGCCACGGGTGGTCGATGTTCGAGATCACCCGCATCTGGGAGGTGGGAACTCCGTAGATCCGCAGGTAGTCGACGGTGACGAAGGACCCCATGCCACCCCCGATCGTGAGAAAGGGGATGTCGTTCATGGGAATGCCCGCCGCGGCGACCATCTGGTCGGTCCACTCGGGAGCGGAGAGCAGCTCCGGTGTGAGATCACCGGGCTGAGCCGGTCGATGGGGGGTTGCCAATTGATGAGTCCCTACAGGTAGCTCGGCCAACCTGATCAGCTGGCCAAGACATTAGTCGCGGCACGCGCCGAAAACGAGTAGGACAAACCGGTGCGATCTTCCCCCCGCACCGCTTCCTGGTCTTCGTACGCTACTCCGTCTGACGCCCGGGAAGGTGAATAGGTTCGCCTCACACCCCGCTGAAGACCCGGTTGACGTCGGCGGTGGTGAGCACGCCGTACACCTCGCCACCCCGTTCGACGAGGAGATACTCCCCCGCGGGGGTGTCGCGCATCGCGTCGATCAGCTCCTCGCCCGTCAGGTCGGCGGGCAGCACCAGCGACGGCTCCAGGCTGCGGGCCAGCGACCCCGCCGTGACCCACGGCCTGCGCTGCTCGGGCGTCGCCTCGACCGCGGCCTCGTTGACGAGCGCGATGGGGCGGCCGTCGTGGTCGACGACCACCATGGCGCCCGCCTTGGCCTCCGACGCCCGGCGCAGCGCCTCGGCGAGCGGGACGTCGGGGGTCACCGGGATCGCCCTCCTGGCCAGTGAGCGCGCGTTCACCTGGGGGATGCGGGCGCGGACCCGCGCGGAGCGCAGCGCCTGGGTGGCGCCGAACCAGATGAACCCGGCCAGCAGCACCGACCACAGCACGAACGGGGTGGCCGGCGCCTGGCCGCTCATCAGCGCCAGCGCGAACGGCACCGCCACCAGCACGATGGCCAGCCCTCTGCCGCCCCACGCGGCGGCCACGGTGCCCGAGCCGGAACTGCCGGACGCCTTCCACACTCCGGCGCGCAGCATCCGGCCGCCGTCGAGCGGCAGGCCGGGCAGCAGGTTGAACACGCCGACGATCAGGTTGGCCACCCAGAGCTGCCAGGTGAGCACGCCCAGGATGCCGCCCTCGGGCACGACGAACACGTCGAGCAGGAACCCGGCCGCGGCCAGCCCGAGCGAGAGCAGCGGCCCGACGAAGGCGACCATGAACTCCTTGCCGGGGGTCTCGGGCTCGCGCTCGATCTCCGACACCCCGCCGAGGAGGTAGAGGGTGATCCTGCGGACCGGCAGGCCGTACCACTTGGCCATCACGCAGTGGGCGAGCTCGTGCAGCAGGACCGAGAGGTAGAGGAGCACCGCGAAGGCGAAGGCCACGCCGTAACTCGCCACCTCGTTCAGCCCGGGCAGGCTGATCTGGACGTTCTCCTTGTAGGTGATCGTGATGAACGCCGCGACGATGAACCAGGTCGGGGAGACGTAGACGGGGATGCCGAATGGCCGTCCCATCCGCAGCCCCGGGGATTTCTGCTGTGGGCTCTCGGTGCTCACTTGCCTCGCTCCGCCTTCTGCCGCGTCCGCATCGTCGATCTCGATGCTACGCGCCGCGGGCTCCGGTTCGGCCGGAGCGGCGCACGAAGTGTCGGTGCCGTGGCCTACAGTTTCGTGGCATGGCGGAGAGCACGGCGACCGAGCAAGTGATCATAGGGGCGCTGTCGCCGTCCCGGGCCGGCGATTTCATGACGTGCCCGTTGCTCTACCGGTTCCGGGTGATCGACCGGCTGCCGGAGCGGCCCTCCCAGGCGGCCGTGCGCGGCACGGTGGTGCACTCGGTGCTGGAGCGGCTCTACGACCTCCCGGCGGCCGACCGCACCGTCCAGGCCGCGCTGGGGCTGCTGGAGCCGCAGTGGCTGCGCCTGCTGGAGGGTGAGCCCGACTACGCGGAGATGTTCGCCGACGACGAGGAGCGGGCCCGGTGGCTCGGCGAGGCGCGCACCATGCTGGAGCGCTACTTCACACTGGAGGACCCCAGCCGCCTGGAGCCCGCGGAGCGCGAACTGTACGTGGAGGCGGTGCTCGACAGCGGGCTGCTGCTGCGCGGCTACATCGACCGGGTCGACGTGGCGCCCACCGGCGACGTCCGCGTGGTCGACTACAAGACGGGCACCGCTCCCAGGCGTGACTTCGAGGCCAAGGCGTTGTTCCAGATGAAGTTCTACGCCCTGGTGCTGTGGCGGCTGAACGGCACCGTGCCGCGCCTGTTGCAGCTCATCTACCTGGGCAACGGCGAGGTCGTGCGCTACGAGCCCGACGAGGCCGACCTGCGGGCCACCGAGCGCAAGGTCGGCGCCCTGTGGCAGGCGATCGAGCGGTCGCTGACCACCGGCGAGTGGCGGGCCAGGCCGAGCCGGCTGTGCGACTGGTGCGACCACCAGGCCCTGTGCCCCGAGTTCGGGGGCACTCCCCCGCCGCTGCCGGAGCGGCGGCCCGGCGACACGATGGCCGGCAGCAGACGCCGCAGGGCCGCCACAGACGAACTTTGAGGCGTTGTGCTCCTCCCCGAGGAGGAGACGGTTCTCCACCCACGGCAGGGTGGCCGTCCGGAGTGAAGTTCTACATTTAAGGCGTGCGCACCACTCTGACCTGGCTTCGCGAGCATCCGCTGGTCCCCGACTCGGTCCTCGCGGTGCTGCTGACCGCCGGTGCGATCCCCGTGGCCCATCTCTCCCTCCCCGGCGACTGGCAGCCGCAGCCTCCCGACGCGCTCAGCGTCACGCTGATCTCACTGGGCTGCCTGAGCCTCGTCCTGCGCCGGCTGCGCCCTTTTCTGCTGTTGTGCGTGCTGGAGGTGGTCCGGGCGGTGCTGGTGCTGCTGGATCACAACAGTTCCCTGCTCGGGCTCGCGCTGATGATCCTCATCTACACGATCGCCGCGCACCGGGGGCTGGCGCTGAGCCTGGCCGCGCTGTCCATCGACCTGTTCGTCTACCTGGTGTCGGTCGCGATGGGCGTGTCCGAGGACGCGCGCATGGGCCAGGTGCTCACCGCGGTGTTCACCGTGACGGTGTGGGTGATCGGGCGGAGCGTACGGCTGCGCCGCGCCTACCTGGCCGAACTGCGTGACCGGGCCGAACGGCTGGAGCGGGCCAGGGAGTCCGACACCCGGGCGGCCAGGGCCGAGGAACGGTCGAGGATCGCCCGCGAACTGCACGACGTGGTGGCCCACCACGTGAGCGTGATGACCGTGCAGGCCGCCGCGGCCAGGCGGGTGCTCACCACCAACCCCGAGGGGGCGGCGGAGGCGCTGTCGGCGATCGAGGCGATGGGACGCACCGCGATGTCGGAGATGCGCGACATCGTGGGCGTGCTGCGGATGGACGGCAACGGGCCCGCCGAGCGGGGGCCCCAGCCCGGCCTGCAGGAACTGCCGTCGCTGGTGGAGCAGATGCGCGAGGCCGGGCTGTCCACCCAGCTGTGGATGGAGGGCCGCCGGGCGGTGCTGCCGCCGGGGATCGACCTGGCCGCCTATCGGCTGATCCAGGAGGCGCTGACCAACACGCTCCGCCACGCGGGGCCGGCCGCACGGGCCTGGGTGACCGTACGGCAGGAGCCGGGTGAGTTCACGGTGCACATCGAGGACGACGGGCTGGGCACGGGCGGCCATCCCGAGCGGGCGGACACACGGCGATCGGGTCACGGTCTGGTGGGGATTCGCGAGCGGGTGGCTCTCTATGGTGGAATCTTGAGGATCGGCCCGCGCCCCGGGGGCGGTTTTGAGGTAAAGGCCCGTTTCCCGCTCAAGGACTGACTATGACGATCAGGGTTTTGCTGGTGGACGACCAGCCGCTGCTCCGCACCGGCTTCCGGTTGATCCTGGAGGCGGAGCCGGAGGTCACGGTGGTGGGTGAGGCCGGAGACGGGAAGGCCGCCCAGGAGCAGTCGAGGGCGCTGATGCCCGACGTGGTGCTGATGGACGTCCGGATGCCGGGGGTCGACGGCATCGAGGCCACCCGCAGGATCGTGCGGGAGGCCGCCTCGGGATCGCACGTGCCCAAGGTGCTGGTGCTGACCACCTTCGACCTCGACGAGTACATCGTCGAGGCGCTGCGGGCCGGGGCCAGCGGTTTCCTGCTGAAGGACGTGCCGCCGGAGGAGTTGGTGCAGGCCATCCGGGTCGTCGCCGCGGGGGACGCGATCGTGGCGCCGAGTGTGACCCGCCGTCTGCTCGACAGGTTCGCCAGCCGCCTGCCCTCGGCGTACCAGCAGTCCACGCCCGCCCGGCTGGACCGGCTCACCGAGCGGGAACTGGAGGTCCTCCAGCTGATCGCCCGCGGCATGTCGAACGCGGAGATCGCCGCCAAGCTGGTGGTGAGCGAGACCACGGTGAAGACCCACGTCGGCAACGTGCTGACCAAACTGGCGCTGCGCGACCGGGTCCAGGCCGTGGTGCTCGCCTACGAGACCGGGCTGATCACCCCTGGCGCCATCCCCTGATCCTCACGCGACGGCCGGGCCGTTCTGCTGGGCCGCCGGCTCGGCCAGGCCGTCCCTCGGGGCGGCGGGCTCCGCGTCGGCCGGGCTGTTCTCCGGGAAGTGACAGGCCACCCGGTGACCGCTCGCCAGCTCCTCCAGCGGGGGCTCGACCGTCCTGCACACCTCCTGAGCCTTCCAGCACCGCGTGTGGAACCGGCAGGCGGGCGGCGGGTTCAGCGGCGAGGGCACGTCGCCGGTGAGCCTGATCCGCTCGCGGTCGGTGCGCCGCTTCGGGTCCGGAATCGGCACCGCCGACATCAGCGCGTTGGTGTACGGATGCATCGGCGAGCTGTAGAGACTCTTACGGTCCGCCACCTCGACGATCTTCCCGAGGTACATCACCGCGACCCGGTCGGAGATGTGCCGGACCACCGACAGGTCGTGCGCGATCACCACATAGGTCAGGTCCAGCTCGTTCTGCAGGTCCTCCAGCAGGTTGACGACCTGGGCCTGGATGGACACGTCGAGGGCGGAGACCGGCTCGTCGGCGATGATCAGCTTGGGTTTCAGCGCGAGGGTCCGCGCGATGCCGATGCGCTGCCGCTGGCCGCCGGAGAACTCGTGCGGGTAGCGGTTGTAGTGCTCGGGGTTGAGACCGACGAGCTCCAGGATCTCCTGGACCGCCTTCTTGGTGCCGTGTTCCGTCTTGATGCCCTGGATCCGGAACGGCGCCCCCACGATCGATCCCACGGTGTGCCGCGGGTTCAGCGACGAGTACGGGTCCTGGAAGATCATCTGCATGTCGCGCCGCAACGGCCTGAGCCGTCCCTGCGACATGTGCGAGATGTCCTGCCCTTCGAAGGTGACCGTGCCCCCCGTCGGCTCCAGCAGCCGGGTGATCAGCCGGCCCGTCGTCGACTTGCCGCAGCCGGACTCCCCGACCAGGCCGAGGGTCTCCCCCTTGTAGACGTCGAAGGAGATGCCGTCGACCGCCTTGACCGCTCCCACCTGACGCTTGAGCAGCCCCTTCGTCACCGGGAAGTGCTTCTCCAGCCCTTGGACCGACAGCAGCGGCTCGTTCGGTGGCGTGCTCACGTGGTCTCCATCATCGGCTTGACGTCGTTCTCCCAGAGGCTCCGCCGCTCGGCACGGGGCAGATGGCAGCGCACCAGGTGGCCGCCGTCGGTCTCCGTCAGCTCCGGCACCTGCGAGACCGACTTCCCCTCGGTCCGCTCGGCGTACGGGCAGCGGGGATGGAACGAGCACCCGGACGGCACGTTGATCAGCGACGGCGGGCTGCCCTTGATCGGCAGCAGCCGCTCGCTCGCCTCCCGGTCGAGCCTGGGCATGGAGCCGAGGAGTCCCCAGGTGTAGGGGTGCTCGGGGCGGTAGAAGATGTCCTCCGCGTTGCCGTACTCGATGCACTTGCCGCCGTACATCACCAGGATGTCGTCGGCGAGCTCCGCCACGACGCCCAGGTCGTGGGTGATGATGATCAGCGCGGAGTCGAACTCGCTCTGCAGGTCGCGCATGAGGTCGAGGATCTGCGCCTGTACCGTCACGTCGAGCGCGGTGGTCGGCTCGTCGGCGATGAGCAGCTCCGGGTCGCACGACAGCGCCATGGCGATCATCGCTCGCTGCCGCATGCCGCCGGAGAAGTGGTGCGGGTAGTCGTCGACCCGTCTGCTCGGCTCGGGGATGCCCACCCGGCCGAGCATGTTGATCGCGTGCTTGCGCGCGACGCTCTTGGAAACGTCGTGGTGCACCCGGTACGCCTCGATGATCTGGGCGCCCACGGTGTAGAAGGGATGCATCGCCGACAGCGGATCCTGGAAGATCATCGCCATCTTCTTGCCGCGCAGCTGTCGCACGTGCTCGGGAGTGGCGCTGACCAGTTCCTCGCCGTCGAGCCAGATCTCACCGGAGATCTTCGCCGGCCCGCCCTTGTGCAGCCCCAGGATGCCGAGGCTGGTGACGCTCTTGCCGGAGCCGGACTCGCCCACGATGCCGAGCGTCTTGCCGCGCTCCAGCGAGAACGACAGCCCGTCGACGGACCTGACCAAGCCGTCGTCGGTCGGGAAGTGGACGCGCAGGTCCTTCAGTTCAAGGAAGCTCATGACAGTCTCACCCTCGGGTCGACCACGGCGTAGAGGAGGTCGACGATCAGGCTCGCCAGGACGACGAAACAAGCGGTCAGCAGCGTGACCCCCATCACCTTGGGCAGGTCGTTGTTGGCGATGGCGTCGATGGCGTACTTGCCCAGCCCGGGGAGGCTGTAGGTGCTCTCGGTCAGCACCGCGCCGCCGATCAGCAGGCCGAAGTCGAGGCCGAAGAGGGTCAGGATCGGGGTCAGCGCGGCGCGCAGGCCGTGTTTGACCACCACCTCACGTTCTCGCAGGCCCTTCGCGCGGGCCGTGCGTATGTAGTCTTCCCCCATGGTCTCCAGCATGCCCGCCCTGGTCAGCCGGGCATACGTCGCGGCGAACAGGAAGGCCAGGGTGATCCACGGCAGGATCAGGTTGTAGGCCCACTCGCCGGGATTCTCCCCGAAGTCGGTCCACGAACCGCCGGGCGCCGTCAGGTTCAGCCCGTAACTGAAGACCACCAGGGTGACCATGCCGGTGAAGAAGATCGGCAGTGAGACGCCCGCCAGTGCCGTGCCCATCGCCAGCCGGTCGAAGAAGCTGCCGCGGCGCAGCGCGGACACCACTCCCGTGGACACGCCGGCGATCAACCAGATGATCGCGGCGCCGAGCGCCAGGGAGAAGGTCACGGGCATCCGGTCGAGCAGGTCCGGCCAGACCGGTTGCTGGTTGAGGAAGGAGTAGCCCAGGCACGGCACCGGGCAGTGTTCGACCCCGGTCCCGTAGTCGTACTCGGCCCCCACCACGATGCCCTTCGCGAAGCGGGCGTACTGCACCACGACCGGATCGTTGAATCCCAGCCGCTCGGCGATCAGCTGGACGGTCTCCGGAGTGGCCGCCCGGCCGACGTACCTTGAGGCGAACGCCTCCGGGGTCGCCCCCGCGAGCTGGGGGACGACGAAGAAGATCGCGAAGGTGACCATGCTGACGACCACGAGCATGGCTACCGCGCCGATCAGGCGTCTGATGACATATGTGAGCACCGTATCCGGCCGGCCACCTTCTGCCTCCACCTGCCTTCGCTGGTTCTCGGGCGATCCGTGGTGACTACTGGACGCCGAGCATCGAGTAGTCGTACATCGACTGGCCTTCGTTGTAGAACTGGTTCGTCACACCCTGGCCGCGCATGAGCAGCGACTTCGCCCACAGCACCGGCAGGATGGACGCGTCCTCCATGACCTTCTTGTCCGCGTCGACCCAGAGCTTCTCGCGCGCGGTCTGGTCGAGCTCCGCGGACGCCTGGTCGACCAGCTTGTCGACGTCGGTGTTCTTCACGCTGAGGTTGTAGTTACCCGCGTCACGAATGGTCCGGCTGTCGATGATGGCCTGCAGGAAGCCGTATCCGTCAGGCCAGTCGGAACCCCACCCGTGGGCGGCGAGGCCGATGCCGTTCTTCTTGACGTACTCCGGGTTGCCCGCGTAGTTGGAGAAGTAGTCGGACGCCGGGAAGCCCTTCAGGGTCAGCTTGATGCCGACCTTGGCGAGCGACTGCTCCATCGCCTCGGCGAGCGCCTTCTCGCGCGGCCTGTCGGCCCGGAAGGACATGATCGTCTCGAACCCGTCAGGCTTGCCGCAGGCGGCGAGCTCCTCCTTGGCCTTGGCCACGTCGCCCTTGAAGCCGGCGGAGGGGTAGGGGTCGAACTTCTCCTGGCCGGAGATGCCGGGGGGCATCACGTTCGTGGCGATCTCGCCGCCGGAGAACTCGCCTCCGTACGCGGTCTGGTTGGAGACCTTGTCCGCGGCGTACTGCACGGCGCGACGGCAGTGCACGTCGTTCAGCGGGGCGACGTCCGGGATGACCGAGATGAACCAGAGCCTGGGGATCGTCGGGTTGTCGGTGCGGCCCTTGAGCGCGGGGTCGGGCAGGACCTTGCCCAGCGCGGCGGGCTGCATGCCGGTGCCCGGGATGTCCACGTGGATGTCGCCGGCGATCAGCCGGTTGTCCAGGTCGTCGGCGTTGACCTGGAGCTGGACCTCGATCTTGTCCGGCAGCGCCGGGCGGTTCGGGTCGGTCGCCGGGTCCCAGTTCGGGTTGCGGACCAGGGTGAAGCGCTTGTCGATCTCGTTGGTCTCGAACATGTACGGACCAGAGGAGATCACGTGCTCCTGGTACTTCGCACCGGTGTCCTTGGCCTGCGGCACGGGGGCCGTCATCGGCATCTGCACGATGTAGTCGAAGGACGCGAACGGCTTCTTCAGCTTGAAGACGATCGTCTGGTCATCAGGGGTCTCGATCGCCGACTTGATGTCGGCGTCCTTGTCCTTGATGGCGCCCTTGTAGTCCTTGGGCCAGTCGAGCAGCTCGTTCAGGTACGAGGGGCCGTGCGCGAACACCTCCTTGTCGAAGGACCTGGCCACCGCGTAGGCGACGTCCTTGGAGGTGATCGGCGTGCCGTCCTCGAACTTCAGGCCGGACTTGAGCTTGTAGGTCCAGGTCTTGCCTTCGTCACCCGGCACGCCGAGGGCCTCGGCGAGGTCGGGGACCACCTGGTTGCCCTCGGGCCCGGGAACCGGCTTGTACGTGGTCAGCGTCCGCCAGTAGTAACGGCCGAAGTTGAAGGAGTAACCGTAGTAGGTGTCACCCGGGTCCAGGCTGTCCCAGTTGCCGGAGTGGGCGTACTTGAGTGTCCCGCCCTTCTTCGTGGAAGGGTTGAACACCTTTGTCAGCCCGGCGTTGAACTCCTGTTTGACGGCATCTGCCCCCTTCGCACCGGGCTCTTGGGGGGTTCCACCGCCTCCGCCGCAGGCAGAGAGCACCAGGGCAAGGACCGCTCCCGCGGCCGCTGCCGATGCCGTTTTCCTTCTCATCTACTTTGCTCCCCTTGGTTAATTGGAGGTGGGGGCCGGAATGTCGAAGCCGGTCAGCGGGCGCGCGGGTCGAAGGCGTCCCGCAGTCCATCGCCGAACAGGTTGAACGCCAGGACGGTGATGAAGATCGCCAATCCCGGGAACAGGACGAAGTGCGGAAGCGTGTAGAAACGCACCGCTTCCGAAAGCATGCCGCCCCACGTCGGGGTCGGCGGGTTGATGCCGACGCCGAGGAACGAGAGGGCCGCCTCGAACAGGATGTTCGTCGGGATCAGCAGGGTCGCGTACACCAGGATAGGCGCCATCAGGTTGGGCAGGATCTCGCGGAAGATGATGTACGTGTGGCGCGCGCCGAGGCTGCGCGAGGCGTCGACGAACTCCCGCTCACGAAGCGACAGCGTCTGACCGCGGATGATGCGCCCGATGTACGGCCAGCTGAAGAAGCCGATGATGAAGACGAGGAGGGCGATGCGCAGCCCGTTGCCGGAGAGGCCGAATCCCTCGTCCGGGATGACCCCGGCCAGCGCGATCGCGAAGACCAGGAGCGGGAAGGCGAGGAAGACGTCCATGATCCGGCCGATCACGTTGTCGACCCAGCCGCCGAAGTAGCCCGCGACCACGCCCATGACGGTGCCGATCACCACGGACACGAGGGTGGCGAGAAAGCCGATCAGGAGCGAGATCCAGGCCCCCGCCACGATCCGGCTGAAGATGTCACGCCCGTTCACCGGCTCGACACCGAACAGGAAGTCCCAGCTGACGCCGCCGAAGGTGCCCTTCGGGCTCAGGGTGGCGGAGTCGATCTGGTCGGGGTGGAACTCCAGCGGCGGATGGCCGAACGCCGAGACGATGACCGAGGAGAAGACGGCGACCAGGATCAGGAAGATCACTGTGATCCCGCCGCCCATGGCGACCTTGTCACGCTTCAACCGGGTCCAGGCGATACGGCTGAGCGAGCGTCCCTCGATCACCTTGCCCGACCCGGCGAGCACTGACTCCGGCTGAGCCTCCGTGGCCGAGCCGGAGACGTCAAGCGGTGCGGTCATGCTTGGCCCCCTGGGTCGCAGACGACGTCGTCCGATAGGTGCGGGTATGCACCCTCAAGGTGGAAACCGCTTGGTACGGCCCCCGGAGGCAGAATGTATGGCCTGAGCTGCGCTGACTAGCCCCTTGGCCACCTATGTGGCTCAACTGTGATTCACGCGAAATTCATTCGTATCGATCTTGAGCGGTTTGTCTGCAACACGTTCTAGTTCTGTCTTGGTTTCGTGACATTCCTTCGGGGGCGTCACCCAACGTGAGGATACCGCTAGTGGAGTCAGCTGATGCCACGACGCTTGAGAAGATCCTCGATGTCGCCGAAGTCATCGTCGGCGGCCTTCTTCGGCGCGGCCTGCTTGGCGCGCGCTGGCTCGGTGGCAGGCGCCTGGGCCGCCGTGGCGGGCAGGCCGGCGCGGCGCGGCGCCGACGGGGCGGCGGCGGGCTCGGCCTTGGCACCCGCCCGGCCCCTCAGCACCCCGGAGACGAGGTAGAGCACCACGGCGAGGCCGGTCAGCCCCACGCCGATCCACACGGACGGCGAGAACACCAGCCCGGTCACGAAGCGGACGGCGGCGGTGCCCATCGCCCACAGGGTGGACAACGCGCCCGTCAGATAGGCCGCCATGGGGATCAGCGACCACGCCGCCCCCCGCAGGCCCGCCGCCGCGCCCTTGCGCCGCAGCAGCAGGAAGCTCAACACCAGCCCCACACCGGTCACCCCGGCGCACAGCGGCAACCACGCGATCTGTTCAAACGGCATAACGGCCGCCCCTCATCTCGGCTTCACCCACTCCATCCTGTCACGCGGGAGGGCGCCGTCCTCTCCTACCAGGGGCGGAGAAATCCCCTAGGGGTCATTCGAAAAACCGACGCAGCAGGGCGAGATCCACCTGCCGCAGCGAGCCGACGATCATACGGCCGGGCGCGACCGGAATCGGCAGCACGCTCGGCACCGCCACCACCCGGCACCCGGCCGCGGTGGCCGCCGTCACACCGTTCGGGGAGTCCTCCAGCACGACGCAGCGCCCCGGGTCGGCGCCCACCAGCCGCGCGGCGGTCAGGTAGGGCTCAGGGTCCGGCTTGGTCCTGGTGACGTCGTCGCCGGTCACCACGTGGTCGAAGTGGTGGCGGCCGATGGTCCTCAGGCACGCGTCGGCGATCGGCCTGACCGAGGAGGTGACCAGGGCGGTGGGCCAGCCCGCCTGCCGTACGGCCGTGAGGAGGTCGGCGGCGCCTGGCATGAGCTCGGCGCCGTCCTCCAGCCGGTCGGTCATGCCCTGGAGCATCCAGGCCGCCACGTCGGCCGGGTCGGCCTCGGACTCGGCAGCGCCGAGCATGTAGGCGACGGTGGCCGGCATCGAGCCGCCGACCAGATGCTCCTGGTCCTCCGGGCCCCAGCTTCCGCCGAGGCGTTTCATGACCTCGGCCTCGACCTCGAACCACACCTTCTCGGTGTCGACGAGCAGCCCGTCCATGTCGAAGAAGACGGCATCGGGGTCAGACATTGAAGTATTTGGCCTCGGGGTGATGGACGACGAGGGCGGAGGTCGCCTGCTCGGGGTGGAGCTGGAACTCCTCCGAGAGGGTCACCCCGATCCGCGAGGGATCGAGCAGCTCCATCACCTGCACCTGGTCCTCCAGATTGGGGCAGGCCGGGTAACCGAAGGAGTAGCGGCAGCCCCGGATGTTGACCTTGAGCATGTCCTCCAGTGCCTCGTCACCGCCGATGCCGAGCTCCGCGCGGGTCCTGGCGTGCCAGTATTCCGCCAGGGCCTCGGTGAGCTGGACCGAGAGGCCGTGCAGCTCCAGGTAGTCGCGGTAGGCGTCCTTGGCGAACAGCTCGGCGGTCGCCTCAGAGATCTTGTTGCCCATCGTGGCCACCTGGAAGGAGACCACGTCGACCTCGCCGGAGTCGCGGGAGCGGAAGAAGTCGGACAGGCACAGGTGCCGGTCGCGGCGCTGGCGCGGGAAGGTGAACCGGGTGCGCTCGTTACCCGCGTCGTCGAGGATGATCAGGTCGTCGCCCGAGCTCACGCACGGGAAGTAGCCGTAGGCGACGGCCGCCTCCAGCAGACCCTCCGTCTGCATGCGCTCCAGCCACATCCGCAGGCGCGGACGGCCCTCGGTCTCGACCAGTTCCTCGTAGCTCGGCCCGCCGCCGCCCCGGGTGCCCTTCAGGCCCCACTGGCCCATGAAGGTGGCGCGCTCGTCGAGGAAGGCCGCGTAGTCGGCCAGCGGGATGCCCTTGACCACACGGTCGCCGGTGAACGGCGCCACGGGCACCGGGTTGTCGGCCGCGACGTCGGAGCGGGCGGGCAGCTCCGCGACCGGCGTGCGGTCCAGCACGGCGCCGCTCTTGACCCGGCGCGCGCGCAGCGGCGGCAGCTGGGCGCCCGCGACTCCGCGCTTGACGGCCATGTAGGCGTCCATCAGCCGCAGGCCCTCGAAGGCGTCGCGGGCGTAGCGCACGTCGCCCTGGAACAGCTCGGCGAGGTCCTGCTCGACGTACGCGCGGGTCAGCGCGGCGCCGCCGAGGAGCACGGGGTACTTCTTGGAGATGCCCCGGGAGTTCATCTCCTCCAGGTTCTCCTTCATGATGACCGTCGACTTCACCAGCAGCCCGGACATGCCGATCACGTCGGCGGCCTTGTCCTCGGCGGTCTCCAGGATCGCCGACACCGGCTGCTTGATGCCGAGGTTGACCACCTCGTAGCCGTTGTTGGACAGGATGATGTCGACCAGGTTCTTGCCGATGTCGTGGACGTCGCCCTTGACGGTGGCCAGCACGATGCGGCCCTTGGTCTCGCCCTCGACCCGGTCCATGTGCGGCTCCAGGTAGGCCACGGAGGTCTTCATCACCTCGGCCGACTGGAGCACGAACGGGAGCTGCATCTGGCCGGAGCCGAACAGCTCGCCGACGGTCTTCATGCCGTCGAGCAGCACGTCGTTGACGATCTCCAGGGCGGGGCGCTGGGCGAGCGCCTCGTCCAGGTCGACCTCCAGGCCCTTGCGCTCGCCGTCGACGATGCGCCGCTTGAGCCGCTCCCACAGCGGCAGGCCGGCCAGCTCGGCGGCCTTGCTCTCCCTCATCGCGGCGGCGTCGACCCCGGCGAACAGGTCCAGGTACCGCTGCAGCGGGTCGTACCCCTCGCGGCGGCGGTCGTAGACCATGTCGAGGGCGACCTGGCGCTGCTCGTCGGGGATGCGGGCCATCGGCAGGATCTTCGAGGCGTGCACGATGGCCGAGTCGAGCCCGGCGTTGACGCACTCGTTGAGGAAGACGCTGTTGAGCACCATGCGGCCGGCCGGGTTGAGACCGAAGGAGATGTTCGACAGGCCGAGCGTGGTCTGCACGTCGGGGTAGCGCCGCTTCAGCTCCTTGATGGCCTCGATGGTCGCCAGGCCGTCCTTCCTCGTCTCCTCCTGACCGGTGGCGATGGGGAAGGTGAGGCAGTCGATGATGATGTCGGAGACCTGCATGCCCCAGTTGGCGGTCAGGTCCTCGATCAGCCGGGTGGCGACCCTGACCTTCCAGTCGGCGGTGCGGGCCTGGCCCTCCTCGTCGATGGTGAGCGCCACGACGGCGGCGCCGTGCTCGCGGACCAGGCGCATGGTCTTCTGGAACCGCGAGTCGGGACCGTCGCCGTCCTCGTAGTTGACCGAGTTGATCATCGCGCGACCGCCGAGCATCTCCAGCCCGGCCTCCAGCACCGCGGGCTCGGTCGAGTCGAGCATGACCGGCAGGGTGGAGGCGGTCGCGAAGCGGAACGCCAGCTGCTTCATGTCGGCGACGCCGTCACGGCCGACGTAGTCGATGCACAGATCGAGCATGTGCGCGCCGTCGCGGGCCTGGTTGCGCGCGATGTCGACGCACTCCTCCCAGTCCTCGGCGAGCATGGCCTCGCGGAACGCCTTGGAGCCGTTGGCGTTGGTGCGCTCGCCGATGGCCAGGTAGGAGGTGTCCTGCCGGAACGGCACGTGCTGGTAGAGAGAGGCCGCACCCGCCTCGGGGCGCGGCCGGCGAGGGGCGACCTCGCGGCCTCTGACCCGTTCGACCACCTGGCGCAGGTGCTCGGGGGTGGTGCCGCAGCAGCCGCCGACGAGGGAGAGGCCGTAGTCGCCGGTGAACCCCTCGTGCGCGTCGGCGAGCTCGCTCGGGGACAGCGGGTAGTAGGCGCCGTCGGAGGTGAGCTGGGGCAGGCCCGCGTTGGGCATCGCGGACAGCGCCAGCCGGGAGTGCCTGGCCAGGTAGCGCAGGTGCTCGCTCATCTCGGCCGGCCCGGTGGCGCAGTTGAGGCCGATCAGGTCGACGCCGAGCGGCTCGATCGCGGTCAGCGCCGCGCCGATCTCGGAGCCGAGCAGCATCGCGCCGTTGGTCTCGATGGTGACCTGGGTGATGATCGGCACATCGCGGCCCGCGGCCTCGATCGCCCGCTTGGCGCCGATGATGGCCGCCTTGACCTGGAGCAGGTCCTGGCAGGTCTCGATGATCAGCGCGTCGGCCCCGCCGGCGACCAGCCCCGCGGCGTTGTCGCGGTAGGCGTCGCGCAGGGTCGCGAACGGCAGATGCCCGAGTGTGGGGAGCTTGGTGCCCGGCCCCATGGAACCCAGCACGAAACGGGGATGGCCGGGAGTGGACCAGCGGTCGGCCTGTTCCCTGGCGATCCTCGCGCCCGCCTCGGAGTATTCGTAGACCTTGTCGGCGATGCCGTACTCGGCCAGGGCGGCCAGGTTGGCGCCGAAGGTGTTGGTCTCGACGCAGTCGACGCCGACCTCGAAGTAGGCGTCGTGCACGGCCCTGACGATGTCGGGCCGCGAGACGTTGAGCACCTCGTTACAGCCTTCTTGGCCCTCGAAGTCGTCGAGCGTGACGTCGTGGGCCTGCAGCATCGTCCCCATCGCCCCGTCGGCGACTACGACGCGCTCGGCCAGGACTTCTCGCAAGGACGGTCCGCTAGTCATGCCCACCAGCCTATCGGGATCTCCGGGGACGCTAATGTTCGGAGTTGCGCAACCAGCCGCCGGATGTGGTCACCGCCGTCGCAGTGAGGTGTCCCCGTTCCTCCTGCCGCTCCGTCCTTCCGGAACGGATCGCGTCCCTTCTTCATTCCGTCGCCCCGGCGCGGGCGGCGGCCGAACAATGGCCGCGGCAGGCCGCCCTGTACCACCCGTCCCGTGGCGCCAAAGGCCCTCCTACCGCATAGGCTTAGCCCAAACAGCGGAGAGGAGGCAGCGCGTGATCGAGCTCGAAGGGCTCCCCGAGCTCGTCGACCCGGTGCTGATCGCCGCGTTCGAAGGGTGGAACGACGCGGGAGAGGCGTCGAGCGGCGCGCTCAGCCACCTGGAGACCGAGTGGAAGGCCACGCCGCTCATCGCGCTGGACCCGGAGGACTACTACGACTTCCAGGTCACGCGCCCCGTCATCGAACTCGGTGACGGACTCACCCGTTCCATCATCTGGCCCACCACCCGGTTGTTCGTGACCAGGCCGCCAGGCGTCGAGCGTGACGTCGTGCTGCTGCGCGGCATCGAGCCGAACATGCGCTGGCGCACCTTCTGCGAGGAGATCGTGCTGGTCTGCCGCGAGCTGGGAGTGGAGCTGGCCGTGCTGCTCGGCGCGCTGCTCAACGACTCGCCGCACACCCGGCCGGTGCCCATCGTCGGCGCGACCACCGACGACGGCCTCGCCAGGTCCATCCACCTGGAGATGACCCGCTACGAGGGCCCGACGGGCATCGTCGGCGTGCTCCAGCAGGCCCTGGGCACGGCGGGCATGCAGGCGATCTCGCTCTGGGCGTCCGTGCCGCACTACGTCGCTCAGCCCCCCAATCCCAAGGCCACGCTGGCGCTGCTGCGCCGCGCGGAGGACCTGCTGGAGATCCCGATGCCGCTCGGCGACCTGCCCGAGGAGGCGCGGGCGTGGGAGCACGGCGTCGACGAGCTCGCCTCCCAGGACAGCGAGGTCGCGGAATACGTCCGGGAGCTGGAGGAACGCAAGGACGCGGCGGAGCTGCCCGAGGCGAGCGGCGACGCGATCGCGGCCGAGTTCGAGCGCTACTTGCGGCGCCGGGACCACGACAGCGATAGTTGAGGTCAGACACCCTCTCCGGCCTTCGCCACCACTTTCGCACACCACCACACATGTGACTGCGCACGTTTAGGGCAATCATGGCGACTCCGTCCCTCGACCCGTACCCGAGAGACCCGCACCAGCGATCACAGGACACCAGGCTGCGTGTCCTGCACATGGCCGCCTCCATGAAGCGAGACGACGGGCTGCTGCGTGACACCACAGGCGGGCGAGCGGTCGGCGCCTTCCTCGCCCTGCTTCAGGATCGGCTGCCCGTCTGGCTGCGGATCCTCAACGATCTCGACTACCTCGTCGGCAAGGGCCGCGTCAACGACAACCTGCTGCCGATCGCGCTGGCGGGCATCGACTACTACGTGGAGGTTCAGTCGGTGGCGCTGCCCGCGTTCACCTCCGCGCGGGTCACGCTCCGCTACCGTGAGGCGGTGCGCGTGAGCGGGCTGGGACCGATGCCCGAGATCGAGCCGCTGTCCGCGTACATCGCCGCCGAGCGGCAGATCGGGCGGGTGAGCGCCGAGGTCGATCCGGTGGCGAGCGCGCGCCTGTTCCTGGCCGGCTGCTTCCAGCACGCCTACTACGAGATGCTCGTGGGGACCGGCTACGGGCCCTCGCGCGACGACGCCGCCGAGGAGATCGTCAAGGAGCTCCGTCTGGAGGCCCCACCGCACCCGGCATGACCCGCCGTGGTCTGCCGCCCCATCAGCTCACCGAAACCTCCCGGCGGCCTCAGCTCAGGCCACGTCGAACCCGGGCACCTGCTCCGTGGCAGGTCCGGGTCACACCTGACCCAGCACGGGCCGCCTGGTGATGCTCGGGGTCGTGCCGGCCGATCCGACGCGTGCCGCCTCGTCGAAACGTTCCCACACGAGTGCGGCCAGGTCCGGGTCGGCGCCGAGCGCGTCGGCGACCACGTCGGCCCCGCTCCCGCGCAGCCGGTCGTGGAAGAAGCCGGGAGCGAGCAGGTAGGACGCCAGCGCCACGCGGGTCGCGGGCCCACGGCGGAGTCGTGCCAGCGCGTCTCCCACCGTGGGGGTGCCCGCCGACGCGAAGGCCGTGGTGACGGGACGCGAGAGCCGTACCGAGAGCAGGCGGGCGGCCGCGCGCACGTCGTCGAGCGCGGCCGGGTCGGACGAGCCGGCCGCACCGAGGACGACGGCGTCGGCCGGGCGCAGGCCCGCCGCGGCGAGCCGTCTGGCCAGCAGGCCCGTCAGCAGGGCGTGCGGCCCGAGGGGGCGTCCGGTCACCGCCTCCGCCCCGGACGCGGCGATCACGGCCGGCAGGTCGATGTGCACGTGGTAGCCCCCGGCCAGCAGCATCGGCACGACCACCACGGGGCCGCGGATCGCGGGCAGCACGTCGGCGAGCCGGGGCGAGCTGATCTCCAGGTACGCCAGCTCCACCCGGTGTCCTGGCCGGGCCCGGCGCACCAGGTCGCGCAGGTCGGCCAGCACCCGCTCGCCCCGCGCGGACCGCGTGCCGTGCGCGGCCATCACCAGGGCGGGCACGGCGCTCACAGGTCGCGGACGCCGGGCGCCGGCATGCCCGGGGTCGTGGCCGGGAGGCGAACCGAAGCCGGTCGGACCGAAGTAGGTCGGACCGAAGCCGAGCAGGCCGGGGCCGGGGCCGGGGCCGGGGCCGGGCGGACCGAGACCAGGGTCGAGGTCAGGACGCGTGCCGAAACCGTGCGGGCCGAGGTCGAGACCGGGCGGGCCGACGTCAGGACGCGGGCCGACGTCAGGACGCGGGCTGGGGTCAGGACGCGGGCTGGGGTCACAGCGTCGCTCCACGGTCGCAGCCCAGGCGGTAGCCGCGCTTGACCACGGTCTCGACGATGCCGGCCGGGCCGAGTGCGCGGCGCAGGCGGGTGACCGCCATCTCCACGGCGTGCTCGGCGGAGTCGCGCGTGGGTCCGCCGGGGAGGACCATGCGCAGTTCCGAGCGCGCCACCACGTGACCGGGTTTGTCGGCCAGCCGCTTGAGCACCGCCATGGGGGCGGGCGGCAGCGGCTTGAGGTCGCCGTCGACCACCACCGCGTGACCCCGGATCTCCATGTCGTGACCGCCCGCGACCAGCCTGGTGACGCTGTGCTCGGGCAGGTGCCTGGCGAGCAGGCGGGCCAGCCCGCCGAGCCGGGACCGCTCCGGCTGGATCACCGGCACCCCGCGCGTGACCAGCGGCTCGGCGGTGACCGGCCCCACGCACGCCGCGACCACCGGCCCGCTGAACGCGGCCAGCAGTGCCTCCTCCAGGCCGTCGGCACGCGCCGCGTTCAGCATGGCGTGCACGGCGGGCGCACTGGTGAAGGCCACCGCGTCGACGCTGCCCGAGGCCACCTGGGTGATCAGCCGGCGCAGCGGCGAGGCGTCGCGGTAGGGCAGCCACCGGTAGACCGGCACCTCGATGACCTGAGCGCCCGCCTCCCGCAACGCGGCGACGAACTCGGTCAGCGGCTCGCCGTGCAGCTGGACCGCGATCCGGCGGCCGCGCAGGTCCTGGGCGAGGAGGTACTGCTTGACCTCCTCGCAGCCCTCGGTCGGCGGCGTCCAGTGGTCGTTCAGGCCCGCGGCCCGTACGGCTCCGCGTGCCTTGGGGCCCCTGGTGAGCAGCCGGGCGCCGGTCAGCCGCTCGGCCAGTTGCACCGACAGCCCCCAGCCCTCGGCCGCCGCCATCCAGCCGCGGAATCCCACTCCCGTGGTCACCACCACGTCGTCCACCGGGCTCGCCAGGGTCTCCCTGGTCGCGGCCAGCAGATCGGAGTCCTCGGCGAGCGGGACGAGCCTGATCGCCGGGGCGCTCACGACGCGGGCGCCGCGGCGCTGAAGCAGGGCGCAGAACTCCTCACGCCGCCGGGTCGCGGTGACGCCGATGGTGAACCCGGCCAGGGCGTCTGGCGCCGTCTCAGGAGATCGCACGGAATCGTCCTCCAGCGCGATGCTCATCGCGGTCCTCCCAGCGTAGTCGTTCGGCTTCGTCGCGTGCTCAAGTGACGCTGACCTCCACCTGTCCGTCCGCCACCCGGATCGGGTAGGTGGGCACGGCCGCGGCGGGGTCGTCCAGGCACCGGCCAGTGACGAGGGAGAACGCCTGCTTGTGCATCGGCGACGCGACCATCGGCTCGCCCTCTCTGGTGCCCACGATGCCGCGGGAGAGGACGTAGGCCCCGCTGAACGGGTCGAGGTTGCCCAGGGCGTACAACCGCCCCTCGAAGTCACGAAATATCGCGATCTGCTGGTCGGCTACCAGGACGCAGGCGCCCCTCTCCGGCAACAGGGCGGTGTAGGCGCAGACCGGGGTCCAGGAGAGCGAGAGCGGTGCGGGCCGCAGGTCGAGTGTCATGATCGGACCACCTCCAGGGGGATGAGCACGGGCTTGATCTGGTCACGTTCGGTGGCGAAGGAGATCGACGGGTCGGGTGTGCCGGGCGCGTTGACGAAGCTGACGAACCGGCTCAGCTTGTCCGGGTCCTCGATGGTGGCCCGCCACTCGTCGAAGTAACCGGCGACGTGCCGGTCCATCTGCGCCTCCAGGTCGCCGCAGATCCCCAGGGAGTCCTCGATGACCACTTCGCGCAGATAGTCGAGGCCGCCGTCGAGGTTCTCCAGCCACACCGAGGTCCGCTGCAACCGGTCGGCCGTGCGGACGTAGAACATCAGGAACCGGTCGATGACCCGGATCAGCTCGTCGGTCGGCAGGTCGCCGGCGAGCAGGTCGGCGTGGCGGGGGGTGAAGCCGCCGTTGCCGGCGACGTAGAGGTTCCAGCCCTGCTCGGTCGCGATGATCCCGAAGTCCTTCGAGCGGGCCTCCGCGCACTCGCGGGCGCATCCGGACACGGCCGACTTGAGCTTGTGCGGAGAACGCAGCCCCCGGTAACGCAGTTCGAGCGCGATCGCCAGGCCCACCGCGTCCTGCACGCCGTACCTGCACCAGGTCGAGCCCACGCAGGACTTCACCGTGCGCAGCGCCTTGCCGTAGGCGTGGCCCGACTCGAACCCGGCGTCGACCAGCCGCCGCCAGATCAGCGGCAGTTGCTCGACGCGGGCGCCGAACAGGTCGATCCGCTGGCCGCCGGTGATCTTGGTGTAGAGGCCGAAGTCGCGGGCCACCTCGCCGATCACGATCAGCTTCTCCGGGGTGATCTCACCGCCGGGGACCCGGGGCACCACGGAGTAGGTGCCGTTCTTCTGGATGTTGGCCAGGAAGTGGTCGTTGGTGTCCTGCAGCGCGGCCCGCTCGCCCTCCAGGACGTGCCCGCCCATCAGCGAGGCGAGGATCGAGGCGACGGTGGGCTTGCAGACGTCGCAGCCCCGGCCGGTCCCGTGCTCGGCGATGAGCTGGGAGAAGGTGGTGATGCCGCGCACCCGCACGATGTCGAACAGCTCGGCCCGGGTGTGCGGGAAGTGCTCGCACATGGCCTTGCTCACCTCGACGCCCGAGGAGACCAGGATCTGCTTGAGCAGCGGCACGCAGCTCCCGCAGGTGGCGCCCGCCCGGGTGCACGCCTTGATCCCCGGCACGTCGGTCAGACTGTGCTCGGCGATGGCCTCGCAGATCTGGCCCTTGGTGACGTTGTTGCACGAGCAGACCTGCGCGTCGTCCGGCAGATCCACGTTCACCCCGCCGGTGCCAGCGAAAAGCAGCTCGGTGGGGCTCGCCGGCAGCTCGCGCCCGACGAGGGGACGCAGCGAGGTGTACGGCCCGGCGTCGCCGACGCAGATGCCGCCGAGCAGTGTCCGGGCGTCGTCGCTGACGAACAGCTTCTTGTAGACGCCCCCCACCGGGTCCATGAACGTGACGTCGAGGGCGCCGTCGAGGGTGCCGAAGCTGGCGACGTCGACGCCGAGCAGTTTGAGCTTGGTGGACAGGTCGGCGCCGGTGAAGGCGGCGGTCCCGCCGAGTATCCGGTCCACGGCGACCTCGGCCTGGGTGAAGCAGGGCCCGGCCAGGCCGTAGACCATGCCGCCCGCCAGGGCGCACTCCCCCACCGCGTAGATCGCCGGGTCGTCGGTGCGCATGCCCTCGTCCACCAGGATCCCGCCGCGCTCGCCCACGGCCAGCCCCGCCTGGCGGGCCAGCTCGTCGCGCGGCCTGATGCCGGCGGAGAAGACCACGATCTGCGCCTCGACCGCCTCGCCGCCGGGCTTCACCAGCCGGGCCACGGAGCCGTCAGGACCGGCCTCGATCGCGTCGACGCCCGCCTTGGTGTGCACGGTCAGGCCGAGCGCCTCGACGTGGTTCCGCAGCACCACGCCGCCGCCCTCGTCGATCTGGCGCGGCATCAGCCAGGGGCCCATCTCCACGACGTGGGTCGCCAGCCCGAGCCCGCGCAGCGCGTCGGCCGCCTCCAGCCCGAGCAGCCCGCCGCCGATCACGATGCCGGACGTGGCGTCCTGCGCGGCCAGCCTGATCGCGTCCAGGTCGTCGATCGTCCGGTAGACGAAGCACCCCGGCAGGTCATGGCCGGGCACCGGCGGCACGAACGGGCTGGAGCCGGTGGCCAGCACCAGCACGTCGTACGGCTCCGAGTGCCCGTCCTCCGTGGTCACGACGCGGGCCTGCCTGTCGATCCCGGCGACCCGCGCGCTCAGCCGCACCGTCACGTCGCCGGGCTCCGGGTAGGTCAGGTCGGCCAGGCTCTTGCCGTCCAGATAGGAGGTCAGCGCCACCCTGTCGTAGGCGGGTCGCGGCTCCTCCCCCAATACCGTGATCGATCCCTCGAACCCCTTGCCGCGCAGCGTCTCGACAAACCGGTGAGCCGTCGGCCCGTACCCCACCACCACGACCCGCGTCATGCGGGCACCCCTTCCTGCTCGCAGAGCCAGCCGAGGATGCCCGCCACGGCCTCGCGGCAGGTGCCGCAGCCCGTGGTGGCCCGCGTGGCGGCTGCCACGGCCTCGGTGTCGCGGGCGCCGGATTCCCAGCACGCCCGGATCTGGCCCTTGGTCACGTTGTTGCACTGGCAGATCTTCGCGGCGTCCGGCATCCTGACCGGGCTGTCGGCCACGACCGCACCCGGCAGGCCGGGGAACAGCAGGCCCGCGCGGTCTCCGGGGAGCGGCCCGCCGCGGTCGAAGAGCTGGGTGAGGGTGCCGACCGCCGGGGTCTCGCCGAGCAGGATCGCCCCGATGAGCCGCCCGTCGCGGATCACCAGCTTGCGGTAGGTGCCCTTGGCCCGGTGGCTGAAGCGCACCACCTCGGTGCTCCGGTCGCTGGTCTCGTCGACGTGGGTCTCGCCCATCGCGGCCAGCTCGACGCTTCGCGCCTTCAGCCGGGTGACCACGCGGGATCCGCGGTAGCGCGCGTTCTTGTCCTCGCCGGTGATCAGGTCGGCGACCACGGCCGCCTGCTCCCAGGCGGGGGCGACCAGGCCGTAGACGTTGCCGTCGTGCTGCGCGCACTCGCCGATCGCGAAGATCGACGGGTCGTCGGTCCGCAGTTCGTCGTCGACGACGATGCCCCGCCCGACCTCCAGCCCGGCGTCGGCGGCCAGCCCGGTGACCGGCCGTACCCCGCAGGCGAGCACGACCAGGTCGCCGGGGACGACCTCGCCGTCCGCCAGCCGTACGCCCTCCGGACGCCCGGCGCCGAGAACCTCGGCCACCTGGACGCCGGTCCTGATCTGGACGCCGAGGTCGGTGAGGGTCTCGCCCAGCACCAGGCCGGCCTCCGGGTCGAGCTGGCGTTCCATCAGGTGGCCGGCGAGGTGGAGGAGGGTGACGGGCAGGCCGCGACCGGCGAGCCCGCGGGCCGCCTCGATGCCGAGCAGCCCGCCGCCGACCACCACCGCCCCGGTCGCCGCGTCCGCCGCCTCGCTGATCGTGTGGCAGTCGTCCATGGTGCGGAAGGAGACGGCGTGCTCCGCGCCGGGGATCGGCGGCACGACGGGCTCGCTGCCCGTCGCGAGCACGAGCACGTCGTACGGCACGCGGAGCCCGTTCGCGGCGACCACGGCCTGGGTGTCCCGGTCGATGGCCGTGACCTCGGTGCCCAGCAGCGCCGTCACCCGGTGGTCGGTGTACCAGACCGGGTCGAGCAGGCGGACCTGCTCGGGGGCGGAGGTGCCGGCCAGCACGTTGGACAGCAGCACCCGGTTGTAGGGCTGCCACGTCTCCGCGCCCAGCACGGTGACGTCCATCCGGCTGTCCCTGGCTCGCACCTCGGAGACCAGCCGGGCGCCGGCCATCCCGTTGCCCACCACCACGAGCCTCGTCATGCGACCCTCTCCAGCTTGACCGCGCAGACCTTGAACTCCGGCATCCTCGACAGGGGATCCAGAGCGGGATTGGTGAGCAGGTTGACGCCGGGCCAGTGGAACGGCATGAACACCGTGTCGGGCCGGATCGCGCCGGTGACGCGCGCGATGCCCTCGGTGGCGCCGCGCCGGCTCACCACGCGCAGCGGCTCCCCGTGGGTGACCCCGACGGACTCCGCCAGGTCGGGGTGGAGCTCCACGAACACCTCGGGCGAGGCCGCGGTGAGCGCGGCGATCCGCCGGGTCTGCGCGCCGCTCTGGTAGTGGGCGAGCACTCGCCCGGTGGTCAGGTACAGGGGGTATTCCACGTCGAGGTCCTCTTCCGGCGGGCGGTGCTCCACGGCGGTGAACCTGGCCAGCCCGTCAGGGGTGGCGAACCGGTCGAGAAAGGGCCGCGGGGTACCGGGGTGGTCCTCCGCGGGGCAGGGCCAGAAGACGCCGGTCTCGGCGGCGATCCGCTCGTAGGTGATCCCCGCGTAGTCCGCGGCTCCGCCCGCCGAGGCCAGGCGGAGCTCCTCGAAGACCGCGCGGGGATCGGCCGGGAACCCCGCGTCGTGGCCCAGCCGTACGGCGAGGCCGGACAGGATGGACAGGTCGCTCCGTACCCCCGAGGGCGGAGCGACGGCTTCGCGGCGCAGCAGCACCCGGCCTTCCAGGTTGGTCATCGTGCCGCTCTCCTCGGCCCACTGGGTGGTGGGCAGCACCACGTCGGCGGCGGCGGCCGTCTCCGACAGCACGAAGTCGGAGACGACGAGGAGGTCCAGCGCGGCCAGGCGGTCGGCGACGCGCCCGGCTTCCGGCGCCGACACCAGCGGGTTGGAGCCGAACAACAGCAGCGCGCGCGGCCCGCCCGGGGTGCCGAGCGCGTCGAGGAGTTCGTAGGCGGACCGGCCGGCGCCGGGCAGGTCGGCCGGGTCGACGCCCCAGACGGAGGCGACGTGCGCCCGGGCGGCGGGGTCGTCGATCTTCCGGTAGCCGGGGAGCTGGTCGGCCTTCTGACCGTGCTCGCGCCCGCCCTGGCCGTTGCCCTGGCCGGTGACGCAGGCGTAGCCGGAGCCCTCGCGGCCGGGCAGCCCGAGGGCGAGGGCGAGGTTGACGAAGGCGGTCACCGTGTCGGTGCCCTTGGCGTGCTGCTCGGCGCCGCGCCCGGTGAGCACCATCGCCCGGCGGGCGTTGCCGAGCAGGTGGACGGCCTGCCGCAGCTGGGCGACGGGCACACCGGTGATGCGCTCGACCCGTTCCGGCCACCAGGCGGCGATCGACGTCGCGACCGCGTCGAACCCGGCGGTGCGCGTCGCGATGTAGTCGTCGTCGGCGTATCCCTCGGCGAGGGCGACGTGCAGCAGGCCCAGCGCGAGCGCCAGGTCGGTGCCCGGGGTGAGCTGCAGGTGCAGGTCCGCCATCTTGGCGGTCGGGGTCAGCCGCGGATCGGCGACGATCAGCGCGCCGCCGCGCTCGCGCATCCCGGACAGGTGCCGGACGAACGGGGGCATGGTCTCCGCCATGTTCCCGCCCGCGAGCAGGATCGCGTCGGCGGCGGCCAGATCGGTGATCGGGAACGGCATGCCGCGGTCCATCCCGAAGGCCCGGATCGACGCCGCGGCGGCCGAGGACATGCAGAACCTGCCGTTGTAGTCGATCTGGCTGGTCCGCAGCGCGACCCTGGCGAACTTGCCGAGGAGGTACGCCTTCTCGTTGGTGAGCCCGCCGCCGCCGAACACGGCCACGGCGTCGGGGCCGTGCTCGTCCTGGATCTCCCTGATCCGGGTGGCGACGTGGTCGAGCGCGTCGTCCCAGCGTGCGGGCTCGCCGTACAGGAGGGGGGTGGTCAGGCGGGTGCCGTTGGTCAGCAGTTCCCCGGCGGTCCAGCCCTTCTGGCACAGGCCGCCCGCGTTCGCCGGGATGTCGGTGCGCGGGGTGATCGTCACTTCGCGGCCCTCGCCGGCGGCGACGATCATGCCGCACTGCAGGGCGCAGTAGGGACAATGTGTCGCCGTTTCCGTCTTCACAGACTCAAGGACGGGCGGTGAGGTCGTCGGCATGGAACCGATGGTGCTTTCGAGGGGTTTCACCACGGGGTCCCTTCTGTTACCGCTGTGCTACAAGCCACTAACCGCGTTCACTTGAGGTGTCACCCCGCTGTGAGGCGGCCGTCAGATCCGGGCGGTGGCGAGGCTGGGCACCGCCTTGGCGCCGACGGTCCGCAGATAGCAGGCCCAGGTGATGGCGAAGCAGACGGCGTAGAAGACGCCGAACGCGGCCAGCGCCGCGCCCGCTCCCCCGGTCGCCGCGATCGAGCTGCCGAACCCGCGGTTGATCAGGAAACCGCCGTACGCGCCGATCGCGGAGATGATCCCGACGGCCGCGGAGGAGTCCCGGCGGCCGGTGATCAGTGCCGCCTCGTGGGCCGGGGTCCCCGGGGTGAGTCCCACGACGGCCTTCGCCCGGAAGATGGCCGGGATCATGCGGTAGGTCGAGCCGTTGCCGACGCCCGTCGTGGCGACCAGCAGCATGTACGCGGCGAAGAACAACGGGAAGCTGTGCCCGTTCAGCCCCACCCCGACCAGGAGCACGGCGCCGGCCATCGCCACGAAGTTCCACAGGGTCACCCGCGCGCCGCCCACCCGGTCCGCCAGCCAGCCGCCCACCGGGCGGACCAGCGAGCCGACCAGCGGCCCGAGGAACGCCAGCGCCACCAGCGAGGAGTTCTCCGGGAACTGGCTCTTGATCAGCAGCGGGAACGCCGTGGAGTAGCCGATGAAGGAGCCGAAGGTCCCGATGTAGAGCAGGGACATGATCCACGTCTGCGCCCGGCCCGCGATCTTGAGCTGTTCTCTCGGCTTGGCCTTCGCGGAGGTCAGGTTGTCCATGAAGAAGTAGGAGCCGATCGCCGCCGCCAGGATGAACGGCACCCAGAACAGCCCCGCCGCGGCCAGCCCGAACCCGGCGATCACCAGCGGCATGACGAGCTGAACCGAGCTGACCCCGATGTTGCCGCCCGCCGCGTTCAGCCCGAGCGCCGACCCCTGCTTGGCCTGCGGGTAGAAGTAGGTGATGTTGGCCATGCTGGAGGCGAAGTTTCCCCCGCCCAGGCCGGCCGTCGCCGCGATCACCAGGAAGACCCAGTACGGCGTGGCCGGGTCGTTCACCGCGTACGCCAACAGGACGGCCGGCACCAGCAGCAGCAACGCGCTGACCACCGTCCAGTTCCGCCCGCCGAACCGTCCCGGGGCGAAGGTGTAGGGGATGCGCAGCGTCGAGCCGACCAGGTTGGGCAGGGAGACGATCCAGAAGAGCTGGTCCGTGGAGAACTCGAAGGACCCGAGATTGACCGCGACGATGCTCCACACGGTCCAGAGGGTGAATCCGAGATGCTCGGCGAAGATGGACCAGATCAAGTTCCGCCTGGCGACCCGCTTCCCGCCGCCGTTCCAGAAGCCCTGGTCGTCCGGCCGCCAATCGGCGATCCAGCGTCCCCTCATCATTCCTCCTGCAGTGTTCCGGGGGGTGGTGACGTCCCGAAACTAGGGGGGACGCGTTACGCACATTGACGGTCGGTGACGGTGCGCGGTTACATGTGACTCACCGGCGTAACACGCAATGCACACGTTTCACCGCGGCAACCCGCGGTTAACACGAGAGCGGCGAAGGTCACACTGGTACGGCGGTGCGGTGACGTGCCTGCCGATTGAAGCCGGGCGAGAATGGGAATCGGTACACGCGTCAGTCGTCGCCGCGGGGAGTACGAGTTGACCGTCCAGCAAATCCGCCTCTTCGGCGAACCGGTGCTACGCAGCGTGGCCGAGCCCGTCACCGCCTTCGACCGTGAGCTCCGGAGCCTGGTGAAGGACCTCCAGGCCACCATGCGGGCGGGCACCGGCCGGGCCGGGATCGCCGCCCCGCAGATCGGCGTGCCGCTCCGCGTGCTCGCCTTCGACTTCGAAGGCAAGTCCGGCCACCTGGTGAACCCGCGCCTCGAACTCGCCGAGCGCAAGATCGTCGCCGACGAGGCGTGCCTGTCGGCCCCCGGTCAGTGGTGGCCGCTGGAGCGCTCCTACGCCGTCACCGCCCGGGGCCGTGACATGTTCGGCAAACCCGTCACCGTCCGTGCCCTCGGCACCCTGGCCCGGGTCCTCCAGCACGAGGCCGACCATCTCGACGGCGTCCTGTTCATCGACCATCTTCCCGCCGAGGACCGAAAGCGGTTCCTGACCACCAGCGCCTGAACGGCCCCGGAGCTAGAGTTCCACGCCGAGCAGCGCGTCGACGGTGGCCCGGACCAGGGCGGGCGCATCGGGGTCGGAGGTGTCGCCGGCGAGGGCCGCCTCGGCCCAGGCGTCGACCGCGGCCAGCGCCCAGGGGGTGTCCAGGTCATCCGACACCCGGTCGCGGACCAGGGCCAGCAGCGCCACACCGTCGGGGCCGCCGGGCAGGGCGGTGGCCTGGCGCCAGCGGGCCAGGCGCGCCTCGGCGGCGTCCCGCTGGCCGGGCGTCCATTCCCAGTCGTCACGGTAGTGGTGGGCGAGCAGCGCCAGGCGGACGGCCATCGGGTCGATCTCCTGCCGGAGCTTGGAGACGAAGATCAGGTTGCCCTTCGACTTCGACATCTTCTCGCCGTCGAGGGCGACCATGCCCGCGTGCACGTACGCCTTGGCGAACGGCCATTCACCGGTCGCGACGTGGCCCTCGCAGGCGCCCATCTCGTGGTGCGGGAAGATCAGGTCGGAGCCGCCGCCCGCGACGTCGAAGCCGCTGCCCAGGTTGGCCAGGGCGATGGCGGTGCACTCGACGTGCCAGCCGGGGCGGCCGCGGCCGAACGCCGAGTCCCACGCGGGCTCGCCCGGCCGTTCGGCCCGCCACAGCAGCCAGTCGAGCGGATGCTGCTTGCCCGGCCGCTCGGGGTCGCCGCCGCGCTCTCCGAACAGGGCCAGCATCTCCTCCTCGGAGTAGCCCGACACGGCGCCGAACTTGGGCGCGGCCGCGACGTTGAAGTAGACGTCGCCGTCGAGCTCGTAGGTGGCGCCCTTCTCCCGCAGCCGTTCGATCAGCGCGGCGACGTCGCCGACCACCTCGGTGACCCCGACGTACTCGCGTGGCGGCAGGATGCGGAGCGCCTCCATGTCGGTGCGGAACAGCTCGATCTGCTCCGCCGCCAGCCCCTGCCAGTCGACACCGGTCTGCTCCGCCCGCTCCAGCAGCGGGTCGTCCACGTCGGTGGCGTTCTGGGTGTAGTGGACGTCGTGACCGGCGTCCCGCCAGGCCCGGTTGAGCAGGTCGAAGGCGAGGTAGGTGTTCGCGTGGCCCAGATGGGTCGCGTCGTAGGGGGTGATACCGCACACGTACATCCGGGCGGTGGAGCCGGGCTCCGTCTGGCGGAGCTCCCGGGCGCCGGTGTCGTAGAGCCGCGGCGCACGCGCCTTACCGGGCAGCCTGGGGACCTTGGGAGCAGACCACGATCGCATGGTCAGAGCCTATCCAGGCGCCGGACTGCTCCGATCAACCCGGGTCATACCTAACCATTCGGGAGGATTCTGGTGAACGCCCCGGGATCGGCGGGCACTGCGGAGAAGTCGTAGCGGACGCCCTCCGCCGACAGGGCGAGCAGGGTCACCGAGGAGGTCCCCCAGGTCCGGCCGTCGGGCAGCGCCTGCCGTACGACGAGGGCGCGCGGGTCGTCGAACCCGAGCCCGCAGCCGGCGGCCAGCGTCGCCCACTCCCCCCAGTACGGCTCCTCGCCGAGCCGGCCCGCCGGCCGTACGGCACTGTCGAAACGCGGGCGGAAGTGGGCGACGCGCGCGTTCTCGCCGCCCTGGGCCCAGCCGCTGTTGACGATCATGTGGGTGCCCGGCGCGGGCTTGTCGGTGGTGAGCCGGGTGCCGTCCCAATGCCACAGGCGGACCCCGCCCAGGCCGGCGAGCACCAGATGGAAGGGGTCGTAGCGGTCGAGTTCCACGGCCGGCAGATCGTCGGCGGCGACGGCGCGCAGTGGAAGGTCGCCACGCGAGCGGCGGGTGTTCTCGTGCGCGAGCACGCCACGCCCGTTCAGCAGCGCCGCCACCCGCCGGTTCGCCGGGTCGACCGCCAGCCAGGTGCCTCCCGCTCGCAGGTCACGCCCGCCGAGCAGACCGGGCCAGTACGCCGCGGGCGGCTCCCACGGCCGGTCGGTGAACTCGTCGCGCACGCCGGCCAGCACCAGCGGTACGTCGGCGTCAGGGTCGAAACTCACGATCACCGTGCACATCTGCGGCGGCCCGCCTTCCTCACGCGTGCCTCTCAGCATGCCACGCGCCGCCGGGGCCATCGATCAGATGGGGGGCCAGGGGATCGCGGGCCAGTCTTCCGAGGGATAGGGGTGCAGCCCGCTGTCGACGAGCCGGCGGACCCTGGTCTGGGTGGCGGCCACCTCGGCGAGGGTGAGCAGCTCGCGCAGCCGGCGGCCGAGCCTGCCGTTCTCCAGCTCGCGGTCGAGCCTGGCCAGTACGTTGACCGCCTCGCGGGCCAGCCGCTTGCCCCGCCACTGCCACAGCACGGTGCGAAGTTTGTCCTCCGCCGAGAAGCACACGCCGTGGTCGACGCCGAACACGTGCCCGTCGGGCAGTGGCAGGAGGTGCCCGCCCTTGCGGTCGGCGTTGTTGACGACGGCGTCGTAGACGGCCATCCGGCGCAGCGCGGGGTGACGGCTGCGGATCAGGCCCATCAGGTCGACCTCGTCGTCGGTGTCGATCCACAGCTGGCACATGCCGGGGCCGAAGGGGCCGTCGCGGTAGACGGTCGGCGGCACGATGCGCCACCCGGTCACGGCCGACACCTCGAAGGCCGCCACCTCCCTGGCGGCGAGGGTGCCGTCGGGGAAGTCCCAGAGCGGGCGCTCGCCGCGCACCGGTTTGTAGACGCAGGCGGCGTTGAGCGGCCCCAGGACGACGGTGCAGTAGAGAGTCATGTTGCTGGCCTCGACCAACCTCCCGGCCACCTCCAGCCTCCCCTCGCGCAGCAGCCGGAGCGCGGTCGCGTCGTCCATCCCGTTCGTGGTCCCCGACCCTGGATCCGTGCTCAGCGTGGGCTCACCCTCGGCGGTCATGCCCCCACCTCGCATCGCGTCGTGCACACGCGGAACGTGCCGGCTCGCTCGCTCACGCACCCCCCTGGCTACTGGTTCGATATCCGTTCAAGCGGACGCAGATGTGGCCGTCGGCGTCGAGCGGCTGCGCGCAGAGCGGGCAGGGCGGCCGACCGGCCGAGACGAGCGCCAGGGCGCGCTGGGTGAAGGCCCGCGCGACCCCCGGGCTGACCCGGACCCGCAACAGCGCGGGCTCGGGAGGCTCGGTCTCCTCCTCGTCGGTGATCTCCTGGGCCTCGATCACCACCTGGGCGGAGTCGGGATCCCAGGCGAGCGCCATGGTGCCCACCTTGAAGTCCTCGTCGATGGGCATGTCGAGCGGCGCGTTGTCGGCGAGATCGGCCGGCGCCATCGCGGGCACCTGCGTTTCGCCGCCGCTGCGGCGCAGCACCTCGTCGAGCAACTCATCGAGTCGATCGGCGAGCGCGGCCACCTGGAACTTCTCCAGCGATACCGTGGTGAGCCTGCTTTCGCTGCGGGCCTGCAGGAAGAAGGCGCGTGCGCCCGGTTGCCCCACGGCACCCGCCACGAACCTGTCAGGTGGGTCGTAGTCGAAGACCGGCATAGCCCGACCTTACGTGCTTCCGGCTCCGCCGCCGACGGCGGCGTCGCTCCCGGTGGAGTTTTCTCCCCCGTCTTTTTGCTCTGAATCCTCTGGAGGCCGAAGAGAGGCCGTATCTCCGCCCAGGTCGTTGAGCCTGAGCACGAAGGGACGCAAGGGGGTGTAGCGAATCGCGGTGAGCGAGGCGGGATCGGCGGTGATCCGCTGGAACTGGTCCAGGTGCAGGCCGAGGGCGTCGGCGACGATCGCCTTGATCACGTCGCCGTGGCTGCACACGAGGTAGACGGCGTCGGGCCCGAGCTTCGCGTTCCACTCCCGCACGGCCGTCAGCGCGCGGTGCTGAACCGCGGTGAGGGCTTCTCCCCCGGGGAAGACCACCGCGCTCGGATGGGCCTGCACCACGGGCCACAGCGGGTCCTTGGCCAGCTCCTTGAGCGGCCTGCCGGTCCACTCGCCGTAACGGCACTCGCCGAACCGCTCGTCCGTGCGCACCTCGGCCCCCGCCCGTCCCGCCGCCACGGCCTGGGCGGTCTCCTGGCAACGGTCCAGCGGGCTCGAGACGATCGCGTCCAGCTCCAGCGGCGCCAGCCGTACGGCGAGCGCCTTGGCCTGGGCGATCCCCGGCTCGCTCAGATGGACGCCGGGAGTCCACCCGGCCAGGACCGGTCCCGTCAGGTCGGTCAGCCCATGCCGGGCCAGCAGCAGCGTCGTCACACGCCAAGGGTAAGTCCCCCGGGCGACACCCCTGGCGACACAGCCGTGACATGAGCCTTTCCCGCGCTCGCCAGCTCGGAGCGGTAATCTGGCCGGATCATGGAGCAGCGCTATGTCGGGCGGAGCGGGCTGTCGGTCTCGCGCCTCGGGCTCGGCACGATGACGTGGGGGCGTGACACCGGCGCGGACGAGGCGGCGGCGCAACTCCGCACGTTCGCCGAGGCCGGGGGCACGCTGATCGACACCGCGGACGTCTACACCGGCGGCGACGCGGAGCGGCTGCTCGGCCGGCTGATCCGGGACGTCGTCCCCCGCTCGGAGCTGGTGATAGCCACCAAGGCGGTCCTCACGCCGGACGGGCGGCGGCCCTGCGACGCCTCCCGCCGCCATCTCGTCGCCGCGGCCGACGCCTCGCTCGCCCGTCTGGGGGTGAACGACGTCGAGCTGTGGCAGTTGCACGCGTTCGACCCGGAGGTGCCGCTGGACGAGACGCTGGCGGCCGTCGACACGATCGTGACGTCGGGGCGCGCCGCCTACGCGGGGGTCTGCAACTACGCGGGCTGGCAGCTCACGGCCGCCGCCGTGGCCCAGCGGGCGACGCCGGGACACGCGCCGGTGGTCGCCGTCCAGACCGAGTACTCCCTGCTGGCCCGGGACGCCGAGCGGGAGCTGCTGCCCGCCGCCGAGTTCGTCGGCGCCGGGCTGCTCGCCTGGTCACCGCTGGGTCGGGGGGTGCTGACGGGGAAGTACCGCACGGGCATCCCCGCCGACTCGCGGGCCGCCACGCCGCACTTCGCGGAGTTCGTCCGCCCCTACCTCGACGAGCGGTCACGGCGGGTGGTGGAGTCGGTGACCACCGCGGCGGAAGGGCTGGCGGTCTCGCCCCTGTCGGTCGCCCTGTCGTGGGTGCGCGACCAGCCGGGCGTCTCCTCGGCGATCGTCGGCGCCCGGACGAACGCACAGCTCGCGGGGATCCTCCAGGCCGAGGAGCTGATGCTGCCACGCGAGATCCGCGAGGCGCTCGACGACGTGTCGGCGGACTGAGGCCGGGTCTCCGCCGGCGGGCATGGGCCGGGACATGTCGGCGGCCGGTCCTCTCGATCGCGAACCAGCCGCAGGCCGTCGGCACCCCGGCGCACCCGGTGACGGCGTCCTTTCCGCACCGCACAGCCCATACCTCACGCGTCCACCGCGGCCCATTGGGACGCCACCCCCGAATTCGCCACTTGACTCCGCTGTTCCACCCGACAACACAGCAGGACCCAAGACGACATACGGCTGCTGCCAGGCATTAAGATGATCGCGGCGGATCCCCAGAAAGAAATGAGAGTCCTCCTCGCGTATCACTAATCGATACCGAATCGCAACTTTCCGTGGAAAACCCGGGCGACTTCACAAAACTGTCAACTGGGTGGCTGAGGGGTAACCCACAGATGACGGTCGTGGTGAGAAGAAGGCGGCGCACTCAAAGGGATGCGAGCGCGGTCGCTGCTCGTCATGGCATGACGCGGAGGGGACGTTCCATGCGGAAGGGCCGAGGAAGAGCCGCTCTTTCCGCGGGAGCGCTGGCGCTCGCGCTGGGGATACCCGCGGCGCCGGCGGCGGCGGCCTCGTCGTCGTCGCCCGGCTGCGACAAGATCGGCGGCGGGCTGATCTCAGGGCTGGCCGGGAGCCTGTGCGGCCTGACCGACGGCGTGACCGACCTCGTCGACGGGCTCACCGGCGGCAAACTCTCGCCGATGACCGACCTCGTCGACCGCACGGGTGAGAAGATCCTTCGCAAGCCCACCGGTGAGCCCTCCACGCCGGCCGTGCTGGTGCCGAGCCCCACGCCGGCCACACCGACCACCACCCCGGAGGTCCACGACCTGCTGCCGGAGACGCTCGGCCCGACCTGCCCGCCGACGGCGGCCAACTGCGAGACCGTGCCCTCGCGGCAGCCGAAGCCCGACCAGACCAGGCGCAAGGCGTCCGAGCGAGACGAGACGGAACGGCTCCCGGTCGGGCCGCCCCGGCCCTCGCCGACGCCCCGTCCGACCGACCATCGCCCGGAGACGACCGAGAACGTCCAGCGGGTGAAGTCGGAGCCGGTGGACCCGGAGTCGCCGCGCGTCGATCTGCTCTGGCCGTACCTGGACAGGATGCCGCGCCCGATGCAGGGCCGGAAGGCGGTCGTCAAGCCGGCGAGGCCCTCCGACGCGCTGGGGACCGCGCTGACCGCCGCGCTGCTGCTCTCGGCGATCCTCGCCGCGCGCGTGGTCTACGCGCGGCGAGCGGGGGACGAGCACGACGAGACGATTCCCTTCGAGCCGCTGCGGGTGCGCGGCCGGCAGCGGCTCGCCGAGCCCTGACCGCCCCCGGGCGCGCGCCCTCAGCCGCCTATCGCGTGGGCGCCGCCGTCGACGTGCACGATCTCGCCGGTCGTGGCGGGGAACCAGTCGGACATCAGCGCCACGCACGCCTTCGCGGTGGGCATGGTGTCGGCCAGGTCCCAGCCGAGCGGCGCCCTGGCCGGCCAGCTCTCCTCGAACTCCGCGAAGCCCGGGATGCTCTTGGCCGCCATGGTCCGCAACGGGCCGGCCGCGACGAGGTTGACCCGGATGCCGTGTTTGGCCAGATCACGGGCCAGATAGCGGGAGCACGACTCCAGGCCGGCCTTGGCCACGCCCATCCAGTCGTAGACCGGCCACGCCTTGCTCGCGTCGAAGTCGAGCCCGACGACCGCGCCGCCGTCCTTCATCAGGGGCAGGCACGCGACGGCGAGCGACTTGAAGGAGAAGGTGGAGACGTGCATCGCCGTCGCCACGTCCTCCCACGAGGTGTTCAGGAAGTTTCCGCCCAGGGCCGACTGGGGGGCGAACCCGATGGAGTGGACCACCCCGTCGAGCCCGTCGACGTGCTCGCCCACCCGGTCGGCCAGCGAGCCGAGGTGCTCGGTGTTCTGGACGTCCAGCTCGACCACCGGAGGAGTCTCGGGCAGCCGCTTGGCGATGCGCTCCACCAGGCTGAGCCGGCCGAACCCGGTCAGCACGACCTCGGCGCCCTCCAGCTGGGCCAGCTTGGCCACGGAGAAGGCGATCGAGGCGTCGGTGAGGACACCGGTGACCAGGATGCGCTTTCCTTCGAGGATTCCCACGTTCAGTGCCCCATTCCCAGGCCGCCGTCGACCGGGATGACCGCCCCGGTGACGTAGGCGGCGTCGTCGCTCGCGAGAAACCTGACCACCCGCGCGACCTCTTCGGCGCTCGCGTAACGCCCCAGCGGGATGTTCTTCTTGATCTTCTCCTGGTATTCCTCCGCCAGGGCGGCCGTCATCTCCGTCGCCACGAACCCGGGGGCCACCACGTTGACCGTGATCCCGCGTGAGCCGAGCTCGCGGGCCAGCGAGCGGCCGAAGCCGATCAGACCCGCCTTGGAGGCGGCGTAGTTGGTCTGCCCCGCCGAGCCGAGCATCGCCACCACCGAGGAGACGAGGATCACCCGGCCGCGCCTGAGCTTCAGCATGCCGCGCGAGGCTCGTTTGGCGACCCGGTAGGCGCCGGTCAGGTTGGTGTCGATGACGTCGGTGAAGGTCTCCTCCTTCATCATCGGCAGCAGCGTGTCCTTGGTGATCCCCGCGTTGGCGACGACCACCTCGACCGGCCCGTGCTCGGCCTCGGCCTTGCCGAACGCCGCGTCGACGTCGGTCATGCTCGTCACGTCGCAGCGGACGCCGAACAGGCCTTCTGGGGGCTCCCCAGAGCGATAGGTCACGGCGACGGCGTCGCCCGCCGCCGCGAGCTCCCTGGCGATCGCCAGGCCGATGCCGCGATTGCCGCCGGTGACGAGAACAGAACGACTCATGCCAGTGACGCTATCGCCTACCCGTTGGTAGGCCAGTTGTCCGGGTGGGACAAGATCACAGGGTTAGGATCGTCGACATGCGCCAGATCGACTCCGATTTCCTCGCGCTGCCGCTACGGCAGCTGGCGGACGCCGCGCTACAGCGGGCCCGCGACCTCGGCGTCGAGCACGCCGACTTCCGGCTGGAACGCGTGCGCTCCGAGACGCTGCGGCTGTACGACGCCCGTCTTGAGGGCTCCATGGACGCCGACGACCTGGGCTACGCCGTACGCGTGGTCAAGAACGGCACGTGGGGCTTCGCCGCGGGCATCGAACTGACCCCGGACGCGGCCGAGAAGGTGGCCGAGCAGGCGGTGGAGGTCGCCGTGGTCGCCGCCGCCGTCAACCGCGAGCCGATCGAGCTCGCTCCCGAGCCTGTCCACTCCGACGTGACGTGGGTCTCCGAGTACGAGGTCGACCCGTTCGAGGTGCCGTTGAAGGACAAGACGGGGCTGCTGGCCGACTGGTCGGGTGCGCTGCTGCGGCACAGCGACCACGTGCAGGCGTCGCTGATGCAGGTGAAGGAGCAGAAGTTCTACGCCGACACCGCGGGCACCTCCACCACGCAGCAGCGGGTCCGTCTGCACCCGGTGCTCACCGCGATGAAGGCCGCCGACGGGCGCTTCGAGGAGATGCGCACGCTGGCGCCGCCCGTCGGCCGCGGCTACGAGTACCTCACGGGCACCGGATGGGACTTCCCCGCCGAGCTGGCGCTCCTCCCCGGCCACCTGGACGAGAAGCTCCGCGCCCCCTCCGTCGAGGCGGGCGAGTACGACCTGGTGATCGACCCCTCCAACCTGTGGCTGACCATCCACGAGTCGATCGGGCACGCCACCGAGCTGGACCGGGCCCTCGGCTACGAGGCGGCGTACGCGGGCACCAGCTTCGCCACCTTCGACAAGCTGAACGAGCTGGTGTACGGCTCGCCGGTGATGAACGTCACGGGCGACCGCACGGCGGAGCACGGGCTGGCCACCATCGGCTACGACGACGAGGGGGTGGCGACCAGGCGGTTCGACATCGTCTCCGGCGGCACCCTGGTCGGCTACCAGCTCGACCGGCGGATGGCCCTGATGAAGGGCCTCGGCCGGTCCAACGGCTGCGCCTTCGGCGACTCCCCCGGCCACATGCCGATCCAGCGCATGGCCAACGTCTCGCTGCAGCCCGAGCCCAGCGGCCCCGCCACCGAGGAGCTGATCTCGCGCGTCGAGCGCGGCGTCTACGTGCAGGGCGACAAGAGCTGGTCCATCGACATGCAGCGGTACAACTTCCAGTTCACCGGCCAGCGTTTCTACCGGATCACGAACGGCAGGCTCGACGGGCAGCTCCGCGACGTCGCCTACCAGGCGACCACGACCGACTTCTGGCGGTCGATGGAGGCCGTCGGCGGGCCGCAGACCTACGTGCTCGGCGGGGCGTTCAACTGCGGCAAGGGGCAGCCGGGGCAGGTCGCGCCGGTCAGCCACGGGTGCCCGTCGGCGCTGTTCCGCGGCGTGCGCGTCCTCAACACCGTGCAGGAGGGTGGGAAGTGATGACCCCGCAGGAGATGGTCGAGCGCGCGCTGGAGATGACCGGCGCCGACGACCGGATAGTGATCGTGGACGAGGGGTCCACCGCCAACCTGCGCTTCGCCGGCAACACGCTGACCACCAACGGCGTGGCCAGGTCCGCCCAGCTCACCGTGATCTCGGTGACCGGGCAGGGCGTCGGCGTGGTGTCCCGGGCGGCGGTCAGGCCCGAGCAGCTCGCCGACGTGGTGGCCGCCGCCGACCGCGCGGCCAGGGACGCCCAGCCCTCGGAGGACGCCCGGCCGCTGACCGGCCCCGCCGAGTCGGCCGGCTGGGGCGACCCCGCCGCCGGCACCTCGATCGGCGTGTTCGGCGAGTTCGCGCCCGCACTCGGCGAGGCGTTCGCCGCCGCGGAGGCCGGCGGCAGACGCCTGTACGGCTTCGCGGAGCACACCGTCACCAGCACCTTCGTCGGCTCCTCCAGCGGGCTGCGGCTCCGCCACGACCAGCCCACCGGGCGACTGGAGCTGAACGCGAAGTCGGCCGACATGAAGCGCTCGGCGTGGACGGGGGTCGCCACCCGCGACTTCACGGACGTCGACGTGGCGGCGCTCGACTCCTCGCTCGCCCAGCGGCTCGACTGGGCCAAGGTCCGCATCGACCTTCCCGCGGGCCGCTACGAGACGCTGATCCCGCCCACCGCCGTCGCCGACCTGATGATCTACCTGTACTGGTCGGCGGGCGCGCACGACGCCGCCGACGGCCGCACGGTGTTCTCCAAGCCCGGTGGCGGCACCAGGGTGGGCGAGACGCTCTCCGGCTCTCCGCTGCGCCTGTACAGCGATCCGGCGGCGGAGGGCATCCAGTGCGCGCCGTTCGTGGTGGCGCACGCCTCCAGCCGGCAGAGCTCCGTCTTCGACAACGGGCTGCCGCTGGGCGCGACCGACTGGATCGCCGACGGGCGGCTGGCCGGTCTGTTGCAGACCCGCCACTCCGCCGAGGCGACCGGCCTGCCCATCACCCCGGCCATCGACAACCTGGTCATGCAGGGCCCCGCGGGCGGCCGCACGCTGGAGGAGATGATCGCCTCGACCGAGCGCGGCCTGCTCCTCACCTGCCTGTGGTACATCCGTGAGGTCGATCCGCAGAGCCTGCTGCTCACCGGCCTGACCCGCGACGGGGTCTACCTGGTCGAGCATGGCGAGGTGATCGGCGAGGTGAACAACTTCCGCTTCAACGAGAGCCCGGTCGACCTGCTGGGCCGCATCACCGAGATCGGCGCGGCCAGGCAGACGCTCCCCCGCGAGTGGAACGACTACTTCACCCGCACGATCATGCCGGCCGTCAGGGTGCCCGATTTCAACATGTCCACGGTCAGCCAGGCGAGCTGACGGCGGCGGACCGGCCGGCGGGGCGTGGCTTTCGGCCACCCCGCCGGCCGATGCTGTTTCCGCCCTCCTCACGCCCGGTCAGGGGCGCGATGACACCCGGCGGGCACGAGGACTACCGTGGAGGGTGTGAAGGCATGGCACCGACAGTCGATCGTGCACGCGGTGACCGATGCGCGCCCCTCGCTGAGCGAGGACATCGGCCGCCGGGAGAAGCGCTACCTCATTCAGATGGGTATCAGGACGCTCTGCCTCGTCCTGGCCGTCGTGTTGCCCGCCCCTTGGCCGATCCGCGGGCTGTTCATCGCCGGAGCGATCTTTTTGCCGTACGTTGCCGTGATCGGGGCCAACGAGCGGGAAAAAGACTCGCCATCGAGCTTCGAGACCGCCGAAGCTAACCAAAACGAGATACCAAGGCACCGACGCGAGATCGGGTCGTGACTAACTCTTGACGCATCCTATGGGTAGTAGGTGTACGCTTTAGCCAAGCGCTCTGGTCCCCCGTCAGGGCGCTGGTGCCGGCGTTCCGGGCCCCCGTCGGAACGCCGATGAAGCGACGCCGGGTGGTTTGCCCCCGTAACCACCCGGCGTCGCCCTTCACAGGGTTCATTCGCCGGTCGGTCGCTCCCAGTTCTGCGCCAGGCGGGTGAGCCGCTCGATCGCGTCGGGCGACGCCGTCCCCGAGCCCTCGGCCAGCCCCAGCAGGTACGCGGTGAGCGGCGCGGCGGGGCGGGTCACCCCGTGCGCGACCTCCTTGGTCAGGTCGAGCAGCGCGTCCCTGTCCACTCTCGCCGGGTCGATCCCGAGCTCCTCGCAGGCCAGCGCGGTCCACTCAGCCAGCACGTTCATCGCGTCTCCTCGCCGCCACGCCTCTCGCGCGGCGTAGATCGTCAATGGTGTCGCAATCAAACCACGGGGCGGCGTCGCCGGGCTCCGCGCGCAGCAGCACCGGTCGCAGCGGGGCGAGCAGGCCGTGCAGGGAGCGCCCGCCGTACGCCTCCAGGGCCGCGGAGAGGCGCGCGGTGTGCCAGACCCCCACCAGCCACTGCGCCCGGCCGTCGTCGTCGGCCAGCACCGCGCCGGCGCCCGCGGCGGCGGCCTCGCCGAGCGCGGCGACGTGAGCGGGGCGCAGGAACGGCAGATCTCCGGCGAGCAGCGCGAACCAGGGTGCCCGCACGAGTGCCAGCCCGGCGCGGAGAGCGGGCACGGGGCCGCCGCCGGGCGGCTCCTCCCTGGTGAACTCGGCCCGTGGCAGGCCGGGACGTGACGGGCCGACGACGACGAGCCTGCCCGCATCGGGTACGGCTGCCGCGACGTGCTCCACCAGCGCCCGGTCGCCGACCGTCATACCCGGCTTGTCCTGGCCGCCGAGCCGTTCCGCACGGCCGCCGGCCAAGATCACCGCGTCGTACACCGCGGCCTCCCGGTCAGCCGCCGATGGCCGACATCGGACGGGCCGGCTGCAGGAACGTGGGATCGTCGATGCCGTGCCCGGGGCGCTTGCCCCGGACCGCCGCCAGCCAGCGCTCGGCCAGTTCCTCGTCGGACGCGCCCGAGCGCATCGCGGCGCGCAGGTCGGACTCCTCGGTCGCGAACAGGCAGTTGCGGATCTGCCCGTCGGCGGTGAGCCGGACGCGGTCACACGCCCCGCAGAACGGCCGGGTCACCGAGCCGATGACGCCGACCCGCGCGGGCCCGCCGTCGATGAGGAACAGTTCGGCGGGCGCGCTGCCGCGCTCGACCGGGTCGTCGGGGGTCAGCTCGACGTGGGCGTTGAGCATCGCGAGGATCTCGTCGGCCGTGACCATGTTCTCCCTGCGCCAGCCGTGCTGGGCGTCGAGCGGCATCTGCTCGATGAAGCGCAGTTCGTAGCCCCGTTCCAGGCAGAACTCCAGGAGGGGGATGGCCTCGTGCTCGTTGACGCCGCGCATCAGCACCGCGTTGACCTTGACCGGCAGCATGCCGGCCGCGGCCGCCCCCTCCAGGCCTTTCAGCACGTCGGGCAGCCGGTCGCGGTGCGCCAGCCGTTTGAAGATCTCGCGGTCGATGGTGTCGAGGGAGACGTTGACCCGGTCGAGCCCCGCCGCGGCGAGGGGCTCGGCGAGTCTGGCCAGGCCGATGCCGTTGGTCGTCAGGGACACCTGTGGACGAGGGCTCAGCGCGGCGGTGTGGCCGACGATCTCGATCAGCTCACGGCGGAGCAGCGGCTCGCCCCCGGTGTAACGGACTTCGGTGATGCCCAGGCGCTCGACACCGATCCCGACCAGGCGCGCGATCTCCTCGGCCGTCAGCAGCTCCGGCTTGGGCAGCCAGTCGAGCCCCTCCGGGGGCATGCAGTACGTGCATCGAAGGTTGCACCTGTCGGTCAGCGACACCCGCAGATCGGTCGCCACCCGGCCGAACGAGTCCTTCAGCACCGGGCCCCACCTCCAGACATACTGCCAGATTACGTGCAGCCTACGACGTCGCAGTCCATCACGTGACCCCAGCCTTCCATTGTCGAACGTCACTTCCGACACCAAGATTCCCACTGACCACCCCTACGTGTACGGCGGGCCGTCCACGTAGGGGTGAGGGGGCCTCAGACGATCCTGGTCATGGACGAGTCGTAACCGCCGCCGCCGGGGTAGACCCAGGCGCCGGTGACGGTGTTCCCGTCCTGGCTGAAGGTGCCCCTGTAGTAGGCGGGGGACCCCTTCTCGCCACCCCAGATGGTCAGCGTGTCGTCAGCGAGCTCGTACACGTAGTCGAACGTGTTGCCGAGGCTGTCGTAGAAGCGGGACATGATGTCCGCGCCCGGCTCGCCACCGAAGGGGCGCAGGCGGCCGATCATCTCGACGCCCTTGATCCGCTCGCCGGCCTGCTCCATGTCGACGTCCTGGACGAGGAAGAAACCACCCTCCAGCCACCGGTAGGTGACCGTGCCCTCCGTGCCGCCCGTCACCCGCCAGGTGCCGGTGAGGCGGTCCAGGGCCTTCATGCCGATGTCCTGCGTCATGATCGTTCCTCTCGCTCGTGGCTCTCGTCCGTATGACGGGCGGGCGGGCGAAAAGGAATCGGCGCGCCGGTCACAGGGCGAGGGGCAGCCCGAACGCCGGGAACAGCTCAGGGCCGAACGTGGTGATCTCGGCGATCCTGCCGCCCTCGATCCGCAGGACGTCGAGGTTGACCGCGGTGTGGCTCTGCTCGCCCGGCCGGCGGACGTAGTTGGCGACCGCCGGCTGCCGGTTCGCGGCCGTGGGCAACGACCGCCAGTCGCCCCACGCCTCGGCGCCGACGGTGACCGGCCGCCACATGTCGATGATCGCCTTGCGCCCGTCGAAGACGAGCGACACCGGCGGCATCGTCTGCCGCGCGTCCGCACGCAGCATCGCGGTCAGCGCCGGGAGATCGGCATCCTGCGACGCCTGCATGTAGCGCTGGAGGACCGCGCGCTCCTCGTCGGTCGGCCGTATGGAGGAACCCCAGTCCGAACGCTGCTCGGGCAGCTCGGCGCGGATCGTCGCGCGGGCCCGCTGCAACGCGCTCTTGACGGCGGCGACGCTCAACTCCAGCGCCTCCGCGGTGGCGGGCGCCGGCCAGCCCAGCACGTCACGCAGGATCAGCACCGCGCGCTGTCTGGGCGGCAGGTGCTGGATGGCCGCCAGGAACGCCAGCTCGATCGTCTCCCTCGCGACCGCCACGGCGTCCGGCTCGCCGTCCCTCGGCGCGGTCAGATCCAGCAGGTCGTCAGGGTAGGGCTGGAGCCAGGACACCTCCGCCAGCGGCGACCGCGGCCCGTCGCCGGCCGCCGGCAGCGCGACCTCGCGGGCCCGGGCCGGGCCCGCGAGAGCGTCCAGGCACACGTTCGTCGCGATGCGGTACAACCAGGCGCGGAACGTCGAGCGGCCCTCGAAGGTCGCCCGCTTGCGCCACGCCCGCAGCATCGTCTCCTGAACCATGTCCTCGGCGTCGGTGAACGAGCCGAGCATCCGATAGCAGTGCACCTGGAGCTCGTGCCGGTGGCGCTCCGCGAACTCGCCGAACTCCCGCTCGCCGCTCGCCCGGACGCTGCTCGCCGCCACGCTCTCCCCGGCCGTGCGCGGCTGGTTCTCCGTCTCGGTCACGACGTCCCTCCCTCTCCTGGCCACCCCAGGGGTGCGCAGTCTAGTGACCAGGTCAGAGAGGGTCCAAGGGCGAGGCGTGCCGTAACGGCCGGGGGTGTTCCACCGGCGAGGAGGCGGGGGCGACGGCTTAACCGGGCATCGGCCGCGGCCGTCGTACCGCGGCCGGGGAGGGGTGCGGGATTCGCGGTGCCACGCGTGGGCGGCCTCCGGATGCGGATTCGACCGGTTTCGGGGAAGTCCGCGAACGGCGTGGATCCGCTCCTTCGTCCGGTTTGCGCCGCCGTCGCCGTGAACGAGTCCGGCCTTTGATTCGAGGAGAGGGCCGGCCCCTGCGGTTTCCACGGCGCGACACCGGAGTGATGAATCCGCATTCCCATCTCCCGTCATTCCACCCACGCGCAGGTCGAGACGGCAGAGAGCCCGCATGTGCTTTGTGATCAGCGACCATGTACGACATCCGAACCCATCACCATTTCCATCCGACCCGCTATCGGCATAAGTCAATTTCGCCGCCTGGAAGCGATTCGGACGAAATTCAAATGCCACGAGGAGCGATTAGCGGCGACCACTAGAATGTGATTCTAGTATTCAGTCGACAAACATCACTAAATCCGCATATTTCGCCATCTGATGGCCTCTGTCCGGGGCCCCGGGCCGAGGGGCCCCCGAATAATGGGTGGGCCTTCACGCCCGATAGCGGCAGACTGGATCTCGAATCGAAGGAGACACACCGATGCCGAACCAGGCCGCACCCAACCTTCTGTCATGGGCGAGCGACGTCGAGGCGGACGCGATCGCGCAGGCCGCCCGAGCCGCCCGGCTGCCGTTCGTTTCCGGTCACGTCGCCCTCATGCCGGACGCCCACGTCGGGATCGGGGCCACCGTCGGATCGGTGATCCCCACCAAGGGCGCGATCATCCCGGCCGCCGTGGGCGTCGACATCGGCTGCGGCATGATCGCGACCGAGACGACGCTCACCGCCGCCGACCTACCCGACACCCTCGCCGCGCTGATGCCGCTGGTGGAGGCCCGGATCCCGGCCGGCGTCGGCCAGGGCCACGACGACGACGCGGCGGATGAGGCACTCGGCGATCTCGGGCGTCCGCACACCGGCCTGTCCGCCAAGCAGGTGACGACGGTCGCGCGCCAGTTCGGCACCCTCGGCTCCGGGAACCACTTCGTCGAGGTCTGCCTCGACGAGCGCGACCAGGTGTGGACCGTGCTGCACTCGGGTTCGCGCGGCATCGGCAACCAGCTCGCCACCAAGCACATCGCCGAGGCGAAGACGCTGATGCGCCGCTACTTCATCGAGCTGGAGGACCCCGACCTGGCCTACCTGGTGCAGGGGACGCCGGAGTTCACCGCGTACATCCGCGACATGCTCTGGTCGCAGCGCTACGCCATGGCCTCTCGCGCGCGGATGGACCAGGCCCTCAGCACCGCGCTGTTCGGCGTCGTGGGCAAGGGCTCCCGGCTGCGGACCATCAATTGCCATCACAACTTCACCCAGCAGGAGACCCACCACGGGAAAGATCTGTGGATCACCCGGAAGGGGGCCATCAAGGCCGACACCGGCGACGAGGGCGTGATCCCCGGCTCGATGGGGACCCGGTCCTACATCGTCCGCGGCCTGGGGAACCCGTCGTCGTACGCGTCCTGCTCACACGGGGCGGGCCGCCGCATGTCGCGCGGCCAGGCACGGCGGGCGCTGACCGCCGAGTCGCTGACCACCGCGATGGAGGGCCGTACCTGGAACGCGGACCGGGCCGCGGCGCTGGTGGACGAGCACCCGAAGGCCTACAAGTCCATCGATCGTGTCATGCGGGACCAGCAGGACCTGGTCGAGGTCCAGCACACCCTCCGCCAGATCTTCAATTACAAGGGTTGAACCGACGTGGCGCCCCCCCCCCGGGGTGGCACGCCGGGCGGGGGCGCCGGCGACCCCTTAAGGTGACGGTCGCGGTGACGGTCGTGGCGGTCATGACCCCTCATGCGCTTGCAGGAGACCCTGCGCCAGTGCCCGTGCCTCTTGCAGAACTTGCATCGCCTGCCGTGCCAGTGACGCCACCGGCATCGCGCGCTGCTGCTTGTCTTCATGGTGTCGCCGGCCGTGCTCACGGCCACCGTCGCGGCCGTGCCGGCGGCGGTCGCGGCGTTCGCGGGCATCCCGCCCGGTGCCGCGAGCACGAGGGCCGCCAGCGAACCGGCTGCCACGAGTTGTTTGAGCATCAGAGATCACTCCCTGTCCGTGTGATCGGGTGACCGATGACCGGAGGGGCGACGTATCGGGCTCCCGAAGTCGGCGCCGGACGGCGCGTGATCTGAAGCTAACCGGAGAGCACCCGAACGGTCACCCTGAGAAAGCAAAGGGTACGGCCGGGCTGGGTAGCTCGCCTTGGGCTCGCCCTTGACCGCTCCGAGGCCACGCCTACCAAATCGGACTAGACAGGCAAAGTCGTATCTTTGGCCGCGATGGTCCCGATCACTCCGATTCCCCGCCCCGCACGGCGCGAGGCGGGGAATCACCAGGTCAGCGGAGAGCGTAGGCCCGGATCACCTCCTGGGAAAGGGTGTTCCCCCGGGTGTCGGAGGCCCGGAGCCGGAGCGAGACGAAGGCGCCGGAGCGTCCGATCGTCGCCTCGTACGCGTCTCCCCTGTGCTTCAGGCGGGTGGCACGCCAGGTGGCGCCGTCGTCGTACGACACCTCCAGCGTGACCTCCTTCACCTCCGGGTCGGCGGCGCCCGGCTGGCTGTGCAGGGAAAGCCCGAGCTTGGCCGAGCGTGCCCTGTTCCTCAGATCGACCGGCGCGTCGAAGCGGGCGAGCAGCAGCGGGATCACCGCGGCCTCCGTGCCACCGGCGTGCTCGGAGCCGAACGTCCACACCGCCTTGGCGGCGGTGCTCAACTCAGCCCAGGACGCGTGGTTCTCGACGTCGTACTCCAGCCGGTAGGACGACTTCTCCGCGGGCAGGTCGACGCTACCGGCCGGCCGGTAGTTGGTCTGGCTGATCAGGGTGTCGTTCCTGAAGAGACGGAAGTCGGTCTTCAGGCCGTTCTCGAACATGCTGGTGTAGGCGTCGCCGAAGTTGCCGTCACCGTCGACGAATCCCTTCATGTCGACGCGCAGCAGGTCGCCTTCCCTGCGCAGCGGGTTGCGCGGGTTGGCACCGGGCAGCAGCGGCTGCTTGAACCAGCCGCGTTCGACCCGCTCACCCGCCTTGTAGGAGCGCGTCTCGGGCTGGGAGAGCGCGATGCGCGGCGTTTCGGGGTGCGGCCACACGTTGTTGTAGGGCCGTTCCGGTGTGCCGGACGAGGTGGTCCACATCACCTCGGGATCGGGCGTGACGTACTCCACCCGCTCGCGGGGGGCGCGTGCCATCGGCCGGTTCGTGGTGATCGAGGCGGTGTCCCACGGCTCGAAGGCGAACCTCGCCTCGTTCACCGCGACGTCGTCGGCGACCTGGGTGTGGTAGCCGGCGGTCACCTTGGCCAGCGACTTGGCCCGCACCACGTACTTCAGCTCGTCCCTGACCTTGCCCTGCTCGCGCAGGTACAGCTCGTAGACGTAGGGGCTGGCGACGATCCCGTGGGCCACGATGGGCACCGGGAGGCGGCGCAGCCGGTCGGCCAGCTTCAGCCCCTCCTCGTGCGTCAGCCGTACGGTGGGCACCGACAGCCTGGTGCCCCGGCCGGCGGGCATGGCGTCGACACCTGGCCGGTCGCTGTAGACGGCGACCATCTTGGCTCCGGCGGCCGCGGCGGCGTTCGACTGGGTCGCCACCGAGACGCCCTCGGTCCTGCGGATGAGGGCCAGTCTGCCGCGCAGGTTCCTGCTCTTGATCTCCTCAGGGGTGCCGCGCCCGGCGTCCACGGCCGGCAGCAGCGCGGAGCCGTCCAGCTTGGGGTGCTCGGTCGACAGGTCGCTGAACCACACCGGGTCGTAGTAGTCGGGGTTCAGCTCGACGCCCGGCGTCTTCATGGTGATCGCGGGCGCTTCGAGCCGCCAGCGGGTGGCGACGGTGAAGGTGCCCTTGGTGACCCGCTCGGTCGGCTGGACGAACAGCCGCTCCTCCAGCTGGGCACCGAGGGAGATGGTGGTGCCGCCGCGCAGGGAGGTGCCCTTGATCGGCGCGCGGTGCCACATGAGCTGCGACGCGGCCCCGACGTTCCGCTTGGTCTTGTGGTCGGGGGTCTCGACCTTCACCTCTACGGCCTTGCGGGCGTCGAGCACGAGCTCGGTGTTCTCGGTGATCTCCATCTCGGGGTCGCCGACGAGGCTCTCGTTGAGCACCTTGCCGCTCTCGGTGCTGCTCTGCGAGGCGGGCATGGTGAAGATGTGGCCGACCACGGAGTAGGTGCCGGGGACCACCATCAGGCAGGTGCCCTTGCCGTACTTCTGGTCGGTGCACGGCACGGCGGGGTCACCGGGCAGCACCCGTCCGACGAGGGTCCCCTCGTCCAGGTTGAGCACGGTGAATCCGCCGCGGGCGGTGCGGCCGTCCCTGGCGACGCCGCTCACGCGCAGCTCGACGCGTTGGGCCGCGACGTCCGCGGTGAGCAGGGTCCGCACGGCCGGGCCGCCGGTCGCCTTGGCCGTCAGCTCCGCGCGGACCCGGCCGGGCTTCGCCGGGGCGATGGTGACCTCGGCTCCGGCCTGACCGCCGGCGGGCACGGTCAGCCTGGTGGGTGAGACGGTGAAGTGGTCACCGGTCGTCAGCTCCAGCTCGACCGGCGAGGCGCCCGGGTTGCGGTAGGTGACGGTCCGGGTCGTCGCGGCGTCGGGGTCGTCCTCGGTGAGGACGCCGAAGTTGACCGAGCCGTGGGAGGCGAGGACCGGGCCCGCGAGCGCCGCGGCGACGTCGATCCGGCCGGCGCCCTGCCCGTCGACGGGGTCGCCCTCCTGGTGCTCGGCCGTGCCCATCAGCAGGCCCTTGAGCTCCGCGCCGGTGATGCCCTTCCTGGCCTGGCGCAGCAGCGCGGCGGCGCCCGCGACGTGCGGGGTGGCCATCGAGGTGCCGGACATCGCGATGTGGCCGCCGCCCGTCTTGGCCGCCTCGATCGCCACGCCGGGCGCGGTGACGTCGGGCTTGACCGCGGAGTCGGCCGCGATCGGGCCGCGACTGGAGAACGGGGCGAGCTTGTCGTCCGCGTCCACGGCGCCGACGGTCAGCGCCGCGGGCGAGTCACCGGGGCTGCCGACGCAGGCGTCGCAGCCGTCGTTGCCGGCCGCGACCACGAACAGCGTGCCGTACTCCTTCGTCAGCTCGGACACGGCCTCGGTGAGCGGGCCGCCCGCCTCGGGGCTGCCCAGGCTCATGTTGACGATCTCGGCGTGCTTCTCGCCCGCCGCCCACTCCATGCCGTCGATGATCCACGACAGGTTGCCCGAGCCGTCGCCGCCGAGGACCCGGCCGTTGAGCAGCTTCGCCCCGGGGGCCACGCCCTTGCCCTTGCCGGCTTCGGCGGCGCCGCTGCCCGCGATGGTGCTCGCGACGTGGGTGCCGTGCCCGTGCGGGTCGCGCGGGCTGTTCTCGCCGGTGAAGTCGCGCTCGTCGGCGACCTTCCCGGCGAGGTCGGGGTGCGCGGTGTCGACACCGGTGTCCAGCACGGCCACCGTACTGCCGGTGCCGTCATGGCCGGCCGCCCACGCCGCCGGCGCGTTGATCTGCGGGACGCTGTGCTCCAGCACCGGCTCGACCTTGCGGTCCAGCCAGATCTTCCGGACCCCGGCGAGCGGCCCCGCCGTACGGCCGGCCGGGCCGGCGAGCCTGACCAGCTCGGCGCCGAACGTGGCCGCCTGGGCGGTGTCCACCGAGACGCCCGCGCCGCCGATGCTCTCCAGCGAGCGGAGCTGCCTCACCGCGGGGATCGCGGCCTTCGCCACCGGCCCCTCGTACGTCAGGATGAGCGGGATCGAACCCGTCTCGCCCTGCTCGGCAAGCGCCTGCACGTCGAACAGCGCGGTGTCGAGCCGTTCGGGGACCAGGGCCGCCACGTCGTCGGGGATGACGGTCAGCCTGCCGTCGCCCTCCAGCAACTGGAAGGACGGCACCGAGCCGTCCGCCCGGGGCGCGGGAGTGACCGTGGCCGTCGTCCTGCCGCCGCCCAGTTCGGTGAGGTGGACCTGGTCACCGGTGATCAAGGTGATGTCGTGGCCGGTCGGCTCAGGTTCGAACCCGGAGCCCTGTGCCGCGGCGCCCGGGACCGGCCCGAGGGCGGTGACCGTCGTGGTGGCCAGGGTGGCCGCGAGTGCCGCCACCGTCCAGCGCCTTCTTCGTCGCCCAGCCTCAGGCATGGACAAACCTCCAGAATTCGGTAAGGCAAGCTACCGAATTCTGGGTGAGGCGATCTTCGGGTGTCCATGAGGTGAATCTGTCCAGGTCACGACATGTCGGGAACCCGCCATCAACCGGCCGAGGATCCAGGCGTCGTACACGTGGCGACGCGCCGTCAACCGCCGCCGATCCGGGTGCCACCGGCGACGAGCAGGACCACGTCGACCGCCGCCACCGCGACCGCCGCCGCGAACGGCGCCCGCGGCCGACGGCGGCCCAGCAGCAGGCCCGCTCCCGACAACAGCACCGCGGCGGCCAGCGCCGCCCAGCGCGCCGGGGCGACCGGCCCCTCCGGCCCGAAGACGAGCAACGCGGAGGCCGCCAGCAGCGGCACCGGGACCAGCAGGCGGACCCGCTCGGCACCGAGCCGCTGCGGCCACCCGCGCACCCCGGTGGCCAGGTCGCCGTCGATGTCGGGCAGCACGTTGGCCAGGTGCGCGCCGATGCCCAGGGACGCCGCCGCGACGACCGCCCACCAGGCGGGCCACGGCTCCCCCGGCAATCCGAGCGTGACGAACGCGGGCAGCGAGCCGAACCCGATCGCGTACGGCGCCCACGAGATCACCGTCGCCTTCAGCCCCAGGTTGTACGCCCAGGCCGCCGCGACCCCCACCAGGTGCACGACCCCCGCAGCGACCCCGGACGCCAGCGACAGCGGCACGCACAGCACCAGGGCGATCACCGCCGCCACGGCCGGCACCCGCGCGCCGACCAGCCCGCCGACCACGGGCTTCCCGGCACGCCCCGCCGCGGCGTCCCGCCCCGCGTCCACCGCGTCGTTGCTCCACCCGATCGACAACTGCCCCGCCAGCACCGCCGCGCCGACCGCCACGCATCCCAGCGGATCCCGCCCGCTCGCCACGGCGAGCACACTCACCAGCACGGAGACCGCCACGGTGGGCCCCGGGTGACAGGCACCCGCCAGCCCCCGCACCACGGTCCACCCACGCGTCTTCGGAAGCGAGCGGCCGCCGACCGGCGAAGGGCTGGACATCACGCAGCCGATGCTAGTGCGGCACGGGGGACGACCGAGCGTCCGTACGGCATGCCAGGCCGGCGCCACGCGCCGTAGGCGGCAAGGTCCGCGGGCCCATGGTGCTCAGGCGCGGGTGGCCGGCCGCCGTGACACCCCGGCCGCCGGCGTACTTCTCCGGTTCGGCCTCGCGCCGGAAAGCCGGGACACCGGGGGGCACCGGGGCGGCACGCCGGGAAGGTCCACAAGGCTCGTGGACGGGAGATCCGCGACGTAGGCTGACGCTAATGTCCGCGAGCCGGAAGTTACCAGATGGCCCGAATTGCCGCTGTCCGAGGTGTCCTTCCTCCCCATCGATACCCGCAAGCGGAGATAACCGATGCGTTCGCCCGGTTGTGCCTGCCCGAGGGCGCCAGCCGGCGACTGCTCGACCGGTTCCACGCCGGCGCGCGCGTCGATCACCGCAACCTGGTCCTGCCGCTCGACGACTACGCCAAGCTCGACGGCTTCGGCGCGGCCAACGATGTGTTCATCCAGGCGTCCGCCGACCTGGGCGCCGAGGCGGTCGGCGGAGCACTGGCGGAGGCGGGGCTCGAACCGCGTGACGTGGACATGATCATGTTCACGTCGGTGACCGGGATCGCCGCGCCGTCGGTGGACGCCAGACTCGTCGCGCGGCTCGGACTGCGGCCCGACGTCAAGCGGATACCGGTGTTCGGCCTGGGCTGCGTGGCCGGCGCGGCGGGCATCGCCCGGGTGTACGACTACCTGCGCGGCTGGCCGGAACACGTGGCGGTGCTGCTCTCGGTCGAGTTGTGCTCCCTCACCCTGCAGCCGGCCGACACCTCCACCGCCAATCTGGTGGCGAGCGCGCTGTTCGGCGACGGGGCCGCCGCCGTGGTGGTCTGCGGCGCGGACCGCACGGGTCCGGGGCCCACCGTGGTCGCCACCCGCAGCCGCCTCTACCCCGACACCGAGAACGTGATGGGCTGGGCCGTGGGCGACCGCGGTTTCCGCGTCGTGCTCGACCAGCGTGTCCCCGAGGTGGTCCGCACCTACCTCGCCGACGACGTCGCGGGGTTCCTCGCCGAGCACGGCCTGACCCCGTCCGAGGTCACGGCTTGGGTGTGCCATCCCGGCGGGCCGAAGGTCCTCGAATCCGTCGCCGAGGCCATGGACCTGGCCGACGACGCCCTGGAGCTGACGTGGCGATCCCTGGCCGCCCACGGCAACCTGTCGTCCTCCTCGGTCCTGCACGTGCTGCGTGACACGCTGACCCAGCGCCGTCCGCCGCCGGGCACGCCGGGGCTGCTCATCGCCATGGGGCCCGGCTTCTGCGCCGAACTCGTCCTGCTCCGCTGGTGACCGGCACGCCGGTCACCCCCCACCCCACCGACCACAGGCACCCGAACGCCACCCCCATGCCGCACCCCACCGACCGCAGGCATCCCAACGCCATCCGGCACGCCACAACGACATCCCGCACGCCGCCGACCGCACGCACCCCAACACCACCCCGCACGCCGCACCCCACCGACCGCAGGCACCCGAACGCCACCCCCGCACGCCGCGCCCTACCGATCGCACGCACCTCAACGCCATCCGGCACGCCACACCCCACCGACCGCACGCACCCAAGCGACATCCGGCACGGCAGACGACCCGCACGTACCGCCCCACCCCGGCCGGACGAAGACGGCGTCTGCCGATGACCGGCGCGCCGGCCCCACCCCACCGCAGACCACGAGAACGCCACCTGCCGACGGGCGTCACCCCTCGTCCTGCGCCACCGGCGACCGGCACGCCGAGTCGGCCCCTACCCAGGCGATCACGGGCATAGGGTCGGGCACATGCCGATCGGGTATCTCCTTCTCGTCCTCCTCGTCGGGGCGGAACGCCTCGCCGAGCTCGTCGTGGCCCGCCGCAACATGCGCTGGAGCATGGAACGCGGCGGAGTGATCTCCGGGCGCGGCCACTATCCGTGGATGGTCGTCCTGCACACGGGCCTGCTGGTGAGCTGCCTGGTGGAGGTGGGCCTTACCGACCGGCCGTTCGTGCCCGCCCTCGGCTGGCCGATGCTCGCCCTGGTGATCGCCTCCCAAGGGCTGCGCTGGTGGTGCATCACCGCCCTCGGCTCCCGGTGGAACACCGAGGTGATCGTGGTGCCCGGCCTGCCGCCCGTCACCCGCGGGCCGTACCGGTTCGCCTGGCTGCGCCATCCCAACTACGTCGCGGTGGCCGTCGAGGGCGCCGCGCTGCCGCTGGTGCACAGCGCGTGGATCACCGCCCTGGCCTTCACCGTGCTGAACGCGGCGCTGATGGTGGTGCGCATCCGCTGCGAGAACAGGGCCCTCGCCACGCTTCCCCCCGTCCCGGCGTGATCGACGTCCTGGTCGCGGGCGGTGGTCCCGCCGGGCTGGCCACCGCCATCCACGCGGCGCAGGCGGGCATGGAGGCCGTCGTGGTCGAGCCGCGGCCGGGCCCGGTGGACAAGGCGTGCGGCGAGGGTCTGATGCCGACCGGGGTGGCCGCCCTGCGCGCGCTCGGGGTCGAGGTGGACGGCAGCCCGTTGCGCGGCATCCGCTACCTCGACGGGCGGCATGCCGTACAGGCGGGGTTCCGGGACGGCGACGGGCTGGGGGTGCGGCGCACCACGCTGCACGCCGGGCTGTCGCTGCGGGCCCGGGAGGCCGGCGTGCGGGTCCTCCAGGGCCGTGTCGGCGAGGTGCGGCAGGACTCCATGGGGGTCAGCGCCGCGGGGCTGCGGGCGCGCTGGCTGGTCGCCGCCGACGGACTGCACTCCCCGCTGCGGGCCGCCCTCGGACTGGAGTTGCCCGACCATCTGCCGCGGAGGTACGGCCTGCGGCGGCACTACGGGCTGGCGCCGTGGACCGATTTCGTCGAGGTCCACTGGGCGGCGGGCGGCGAGGCGTATGTGACTCCCGTGGGCGCGAACCTGGTCGGCGTGGCCGTGCTGAGTTCCGAGCGGCACGGCTATCACGAGCACCTTGGACGTTTCCCCGCCCTGCTGGAGCGGCTGCGGGACGGCCCGGTGGCGAGCCGGGTCCGCGGCGCTGGGCCACTGCGCCAGCGGGTCCGGGCCCGGGTGGCGGGCAGGGTGCTGCTGGTCGGCGACGCCGCGGGGTATGTCGACGCGCTCACCGGCGAGGGGATCTCGCTGGCGTTGCAGTCGGCCCGGGTGCTGGTGCGCTGCCTGCGGGCGGGACGGCCGCAGGCGTACGAGGCGGCGTGGCACAGGTTGTCGGTACGCCACCGGTTGCTCACCGACGCGCTGCTGACCGCCCGCCGCCACCGGGGCACGGCGCGGCTGATCGTGCCCGCCGCGAACCGCCTGCCCGCGGTCTTCGGCGGCGTGGTCAACCTGCTGGCCTGACGGCAGAGCCCGCCTGCCCACGTCTTCGGAGGCGTGGTCAACCTGCCGACCGGCCGCCGCCAACCCGACCTGCCCACGTCCTCGAAGCCATGGTCAACCTTGCCGACCGACCACAGACCCGACCTGCCCACGTCCTCGGAGGCGTGGTCAACCTGCCTGCCTGACCGCGGGGACCGCCGGCGTCTCAGAGGCCTTCGGCGGCGATGGCGGCGCGCGCGCCGGCGATGGCGTCGTGCACCGGGATGACGTCGTGCGCGCAGACCAGGTTCAGCGCATAGCGGGGGCAGGAGCCCAGGGGGGCGACCAGGTGGAGGCGGATGCCGAGCCGGGCGAGGTCACGATGGACCCGGAAGAGCGTGTTGATCCCGGCGCTGTCCAGGTAGTCGGCCTTGGTGAGGTCGACTACGCAGGTGCTGTGGCCCGAGCCCGCCCGGCTGACGGCCTCGTACAGCTGCTCGGTGTTCGAGGCGTCGATCTCGCCGTCGACGATCAGCTCGGCGCGACCGGACACGTCGCGGGTGTGGAATCTCGCCGACGTCGTCACGACAGCTCCATACGGCGCAGCCTGCGGCTCATCTCGACCGTGGTCCCCGTGGGGGTGGCGTCGATGGTGACCGAGTCCATCACGGCGCGCATCAGCGGGATGCCCCGCCCCCGATCGGCCTCGTACGGCTCGCGCCAGGAGCCTTCGTCGCTGACGCGCAGGGTGATCTGGCTGGCGGTGATCCGCCCTCTGACCCGGATGATGCCCTCGGTGAAGGCGTAGGCGTGTTCCGCCGCGTTGGACACGGCCTCGCCGCAGGCCAGCAGGAACTCGAACTCCTCCAGCTTGGACAGGTGCGCGATCCGCAGCCAGTCGGACAGCCGCCGCCGCAGCTCCGCCAGGCTGTCGGGACCGGCGGGGAAGTCGGTCTCCAGGGTGAGCGGCGAGCCGCTGGTGCGCACGAGCAGCAGCGCGGTGTCGTCGTTGCCCTCGGACCCGATGAGCGTGAGGAGCCGCTCGCCGAGCTGGTCGAGGGGCTGGCCCGGCGGGTCGGGCTCCTGGCGCAGGCGGCGGGCGAGCCGTCGCAGCCCCGCGTCGATCGGCTCTCCTCTGCGCTCGACGAGCCCGTCGGTGTAGAGCACGATCGTGGAGCCCGGCGGCAGCCGTTCCTCGAACGCGCGGTAGTCCTTCGGCCCGCCGATGCCGAGCGGCGGTGAGACCGCGCTGCGCAGGTGGCCGACGCTGCCGTCGGGATAGCGCACGAGCGGCGGCGGATGGCCGGCGTTGGCGTACTCGAACAGGCCGGTCTCCAGGTGCAGCACTCCGCAGCAGGTCGTCACCATCAGGTCGGGTTCGAGGGTCTCGGCCATCCTGGCGGTCCTGGCCAGTGCCTGATCGGGGTCGTGCCCTTCGAGCAGATAGGCGGACAGGCTGCTGCGGATCTGGCCCATCACCGCCGCCGCGCCGATACCGTGCCCCGACACGTCACCGATCACGACGGCGACCCGGTCGTCGTCGAGGGGAACCACGTCGTACCAGTCGCCACCGATCGTCACCTCCGAGGTCGCGGTGAGGTATTTCGCCCAGGTGCTGATCCCGGGGACGGCGGGCAGCCGGTCGGGCAGGAGACTGCGCTGAAGCGTGGCCGCCATCTGATGCTCGACGTCGAAACGGCCGGCCCGCTGGAGCGCGCACGCGCCGAGGCCGGCGATCGCCACCAGCTCGTCCTGCTCGCCGGGCGTGAACCTGCGATCCTCCGGCAGGCGCACGGCCAGCCCGCCGACGACGTCGACCCCGACGGCCAGCGGCAGCAGCGCCAGGGCCCGCGGGGAACTCGTCTGCCAGCGCGGCGTGCGGTCGCGCATGACCGAGGCCAGCGGATGGTCGGCCGTCCCGGTGAGCTGCCGCACCCACGTCTCCTCGCCGCCCGGCCCCGCGCCGGCCGTGGCCACCGCCGTGAGGACGTGACCCGCGCCCGGCATGACGACCACGGCGGCCGCGTCCATCACGGTCCGGGCGTGCGCGGCGACGATGTCGGCGACCTGTTCGACGGTCAGCGCCCGCGACAGGCTCGCGGTGATCTCCTGCAGCCGCGCGCTCCTCGCCGCGGCCCGCTCGACCGCCTTGCGTGCCGTCCGCTCGACGTGCAGCAGCCTGGCGTAGTCGAGGTGCAGGGCCAGGCGCCTGGCCAGCTCGGCGGCGACGGCTCGGTCTTCGCCCTCGTAGTCGGGGCGGCCGCCGTCGCCGATCAGGGTGAGGGCGCCGAGCACCCGCCCTTGAACGGTGATCGGGCTGACCATAGCGCCGGGCAGTTCGCCCGCGCCCGGCGGCCCGGCCGTACCGGACTTCGTCTGGATGCCGGCCTCCAGCCAGCGGTCAAGCACCTCGGTGGGCACTCTGACCTCGGTCTCCCCCTCGCCGGTGCAGGCGTGCAGCAACCGGGAGAGGCCGCCGTCGGCGGCGCTCACGTCAAGTGTGCACCGGGCGGCGAACGCGGGCACCAGGATCGCGCCTATCCGGCCCAGCCGCTCGGCGAGCGCTCCTCCCGCGTCGAGGCCCGCGGTCACCGCGGCGAGGATGCGGTGCCGTTCCTCGTGTCGTTTGCGCCCGGTCACGTCGGTGCAGGCGCCGATGAAACCGGCGAAGGCACCCTCGGAGTCGAGCCGGGGAACCCCTCTGGCGATCAGCCAGCCGTAGGAGCCGTCGGCGCGGCGGTGGCGATATTCCACCTCGAACGCCCTGCGCCTGGCGAGCGCGTCGTGGTAGGCGGCGGGCATGAGGTGGCCGTCGTCGGGGTGCACGCCCTCGGCCCAGCCCTCGCCGAGTTCCTGCGACGGGGTGCGGCCGGTGTGGGCGAGCCAGGCGCGGTTGACGAAGTCCCAGCCGCCAGCCGGCCCGGCCGACCAGATGAGCGCGGGAGCCTCGTCGCACAGCAGGCGGAAGCGTTGCTCGCTCGCGTCGAGGCGGATCTCCGTGGTGCGCCGCAGCCGAGCCATGACCAGGTGAGCGCCGACCCTGGCGAGCAGGTCGCGGCTGGAGAACGGCTTGACCAGGTAGTCGTCTACGCCGGTGGTCAGCCCCTGCACCACCGCTCCCCCGGCGCCGGCCGACAGCAGCACCACGGGCAGCGACTCGGCGCCGGGGTCGGCCCGCATCTCCCTGACGAGCTCCAGCCCCTCCGCCTCCGGCATCATCGCGTCCGCGAGCATCAGCCCGAAGCCTCCGGACCTGGCCAGGTCGAGCGCCTCCCTGCCGCTCGCGACGGCGCTGGTCTCCCAGTGCTCCCCGAGCAGCCGCTGAAGGTAGGCGCGGATGTCGGCGTTGTCGTCGACGACGAGGATCCGCTCGTCCTGGGTGCCGGTGAGGCCGGGTGAAAGGATCGTGTCCGTCGAGGGGGTCTCGGAACCGTGGGCCACCGCGCTCTCCTTCGGCACCGCCTTGAGCGCCGCCCTGAGCACCGCCTTGAACGCCGCCGTGGCGAGCATTTCGAGGAAGCCGAGGTGATCCTCGTCGAAGGCGGTGTTCGGGCTCAGGCCGGCGGTGAGCACGAGCGTGTCCCCGTGGCTCGCCGGCACCGGCAGGACGTGCGCCCGGTCGGCGGGGCCCGCGGTGCCCGGCGCCACCCAGCCCGCGGCCCGTACGGCCAGCCCGCCGACCTGCCGGGCGCGCCCGTCGGCGGCGACCTCGCGCAGCGGCCACACCAGGGGATCGCGCAGCGCGGGCGGCACCTCGGAGCCGACGAGGAACTCGGGCTCGGCGGCGCGGTCGCCGGGCACCAGCCACCACAGCGCGAAGGGCAGGTCGGGCCCGGCGACCGCCGGGTTCTCCGCGGCGGCGCGCACCAGGGCCATCCTGCGCCTGGCGCGCACCTCCCCGGTGGTCTCCGAGAAGGCGCAGAGCACCCCGGCGGTGGCGCCGTCGTCACCGGTCACGGGACCGCAGGAGAAGGTGAAGAACGTCTCTTCGACGATTCCGCCGCGCTCCAGCCAAACGATCTGGTTCTCGATCCGCTCGGCCTCGCCGGTGGCCAGGACGCGCTCACAGACGGGGCCGATGACATTCCAGACCGTCGCCAGGAATTGCGGCGACGACCCCGTTTCGCGATCTTCTCCTAAGATCGCACGACAGGCGTCGTTACTGAACGGATAAAGCTCCGTTCCCCAGACGAAGAGCATCGGCGACGGGGATTCCAGCACGGTCCGCAGGGTGGTCCTCAGCGTGCCGGGCCAGGTCTCCGGCTCGCCGAGCCGGGTGCCTGACCAGTCGAATTCCCGCAGGTGCCGGACCGTCTCGCCGGATCCGGCGAAGAGGTCGGCACGCGAGGTAGGGGGCTCTGTCCGGGTGTGGCCGGAGACAGATCTTGCAGGCATCCCACGGGCCTTGTCTCACTGAGGGTCGAAAAGCAGTTCTCAAGCGAGAAAGACATTAGCATCGCTGCCCGGTGTCCGCCCGTGCGTTACAGAACAAGCATGACCGGCTCATTCTGACGGATATTTCGGCTTTTATCCGCATAAACTCTAACAAATCGGCAATCTCATGCCAGTTCATAATCGATAGCATAGGAGTGCGACCCATCGGGGCCGATGGCGATCTGTCCCTCGCCGGCGATTCCGGCGAGCTCACCCGTCCCGGACCCGGGAACGATCCGCCAGCTCAGCTTCGGCTCCCCCGCCACCGAGGTGGCCACGTGCATCAGGACGAAGGTGCCCTGCCGCCCGTCGGCCCGACCCGAGAAACGCTCGAAACCGGAGTAGGCCATCGGCTCGTCGCCGTGGGACACGACCGTGATGATGTCGGTCCGGCTCGTCCCCTCAAGGCCGCCATGGAAGCTCTTCGTCACGCGTACCTTCGCCAGCTTCGCACCCTCGCGCTCGTCGTAGGGCGGCTCGTCGTCCCAGCCGTCGATGTCGAAGGTGCCGTTCACTCGGATCATCACATACTCCCTGCTCGTTGCCTTGACGACGGCCATCCTGCCCGCCATGCCTGACAGCCCGCGTCAGGTATGACCGGCTGAAACTTTCACCTGCGCCGGAGTGGTCCGGCGCCCGGGTTTGCCCCTCCGGCCTGGGACGCCACCCCCATCGCCCGGCGCGGGCGCGGCCGTACGGCTTCCGCGTTACGCGGCGGCGGCATAGAGTCCGCGTCGCCGGGTGGGAGCGCTCCCACATGTGAGAGAGGACCCCAGATGTCGTTGCGATCCATCGCCGCCGTAGCCGCGGCGGGGGCGGTCACGCTGGCCGTCGCCGCCGTCCTGCAGACGACCGCATTGGCGGCCGACTCCCCGTTCTACGTCGATCCGGAAACCGGGGCCGCCAAGTGGGTGGCGCAGAACCCGGGCGACTCCCGCATGGCGGTGATCCGTGATCGGATCGCGAGCGTGCCACAGGCCCGCTGGTTCACCGCCAACAACACCAGCACGGTACGCGCCCAGGTGGAGTCGTTCACCGGAGCGGCCGCCTCGGCGGGGAAGATCCCGATCATGGTCGTCTACAACATCCCGAACCGCGACTGCAGCGGCGCCAGCGGCGGCGGCGCGCCCAGCCACACCGCCTACCGGCAGTGGATCGACCAGGTCGCCGCCGGGCTCGCGGGGCGTCCGGCGACGATCGTGCTGGAGCCGGACGTGCTCGCGCTCATGACGAACTGCATGAGCCAGTCCCAGCAGACCGAGGTCAAGTCCTCGATGGCCTATGCCGGCAAGAAGCTCAGGGCCGCCTCCTCGCAGGTCAAGGTCTACTTCGACGCCGCGCACTCGGCCTGGCTGTCACCCGCGGAGATGGCCTCCCGCCTGGTCGGGGCCGACATCGCCAACAGCGCCGACGGCATCTCCACCAACGTCTCGAACTACCGGTCGACCTCCGACGAGGTGAACTACGCCAAAGCCGTCATCGCGGCGACCGGCGTCTCCCGGCTGCGCGGGGTGGTGGACACCAGCAGGAACGGAAACGGGCCGCAGGGTTCGGAGTGGTGCGACCCGCCCGGCCGCGCGATCGGCACGACGAGCACCACCTCGACCGGCGACTCGATGATCGACGCCTTCCTCTGGATCAAGCTGCCCGGTGAGGCCGACGGCTGCATCGCGGGGGCGGGCCAGTTCGTGCCCCAGCGGGCCTACGAGCTGGCGCAGGCGGCTCCCCCCGTCACCACCCCACCGCCCTCCCCGACGGTCACGCCGACGGTCACGCCGACGAGCGGGCCGGGATCCGGGTGCGCGGCGACCTATCGCAAGCAGAACGAATGGAGCAACGGCTTCACCGCGGAGATCTCGGTGAAGAACAACGGCGCGGCGATGTCGTCGTGGACGGTGTCCTTCACCGTCGGCGCGAATGTGAAGCTCGTCAACGGCTGGAACGGCGAATGGAGCCAGAACGGCTCGACCATCACGGTCCGCAACGCCGCGTGGAACGGCAACCTGCCGGCCGGCGGCACGCTCACCCTCGGCTACAACGGCTCGTTCAGCGGGAGTAACCCGACCCCCATCGGCTTCACCCTGAACGGCACGGCCTGCGGCTGAGGCGACGGCGGGAGTTGAAACGGCGGGACGCCCGGAATCGGGCGTCCCGCCGGAGCGACGTCAGCGCCAGTGGTGATGATCGCGGATGACCCTCACGTAGTCGCTGGCCTCGGCCGAGGCCAGGCCGCGAGCACCGTCGAACACGGCCCGCCAGGTTCCCGACCGGTAGGCGGAAACCCTGGTGTAGAAGGACCCGTCGCGCCCGGTCCGCACCGATTCGACGTGCCGCCAGCCGTACTGGCCGCTCGGCTGGAAGAAGATGTCGATCTCCTTCCAGCCGAGGACGTGCCGCCGCTCCCGGTCGTCGCACGAGTCGGCGTGGTGCACCGAGACGAACCCGTCGATGTAGTCCTCACTGCACTCGACGTCGAGCTTGCCCGAGAGGCTCAGCTTGTGACCCTTGCGGATCGGCTCCGGGCCCGCGTCGAAACGCAACTGGGTGTCGCCGCGGTCGTAATCGGGACTCGCCATCGCGGGCGCGGCGGTGACCAGTCCCATACCGGCCACGGCCGCCGCCGTCAGCAGAGCGGTCGCGGTGCGTCGCAACATTTCAGATTGTCCTTCCCCGTAGGAGGCGCGCTCCAGACATGGCGCGCCTATTCGCATAGACGAGGAAAAGGCGTGAAATGTTGAGTCATTGATCGTCACGTTTGGATCACGATGAATTCCGGTGGCGCGATCGGGTTCCGATCATCGAGCGCGGCCCCGGTGCCGAACCGGGCCGGCGAGAGGTGACCCCGCGGCGGATCGTGCTAGCGGGTCATGCTGCTGACCGGGCCCAACTCGGGGGCGTGGTGGGTGGTACCGGCGAACCGCGCACGCCAGTCACCGGCGGGCATGCCCTTGATTTTCCGCGTGAACTGCCCGTACTTGTCGGTGGTCGTGGTGGCCATCCGGGTCCACTGGACCCCGTCGGACCCCCGGTGCAGGATCTCCACCTCTTTCCCGGGGAAGGGCGCGAAGTCGATGACCCCCTTCGGGTCGACGCGGTTGAGGATCCCGCGTACCCGCACCGCGTCCCCGCGTCCCACCCGCTCCACACTGAAGCTCGCGAACCGGGTCTCCCGCTTCAGCCAGAACGAGGCGTACCGCGTCACCCGCGCCCCCGACGCGTCCTTCGCGGTGGCCGTCACCGTCCAGCGGCCGGCCGGGTAGCGCCGGTCGAGCGGCTTCTTCGGCAGGAAACGCCACACCTGCCACTCCCCGCCCGGCTCCGCGGGCCGTACGAAGGGCGTGGGGATCGCGCGTGCGTGCTGCACCTGCGCGGGCGGCTGCCCCGCCGGGGCCGCGGGCGCGATGACCATCGACGGCCCCATGGGTCCGACGGGGAGAGCCGAGGGGGCGGGCGCCACGGGGCCGGGCGCCTGAAACGCCGGCGCATCGGGGCCTGGCGCCTGCGGACCAGGCACCACCGGGCCGGGTGCCTGAGGACCAGGTGCCTCAGGACCAGGTGCCTCAGGACCGGGTGCCTCAGGACCAGGTGCCACCGGGCCGGGTGCCTCAGGACCGGGAGCCTGGAGGGCGGGGCGCTCGGGTGCGGGCGCCGCCGGTATGGCCTCCGGCAGTTGGGCGGGCGGCATGGGCCCGGGGGAGGGCGCCTGCGGGCGGGGACCCGGCGCGGAGGGCGGGCCGGGCTCGACCTTGACGGACACGCCCTCGCGTCCCAACACTCCCCTTGCCTCCACGTCGATCACCAGCCGTACCTCCCCGTCCGGCCGTACCACTGGAGCCGCCGGCCGTACGGTGATGGACCGGATCTCCAGGTTCGACGCCGCGGCGGGCAGAGCCTGGACCAGGATCGGCGCGGCGAGCACGCCGGCCGCCACCGAGGTGAGAAGAAATCCGTGAGTCATGGTCAGGAGGGTAGGAATCACCAGGCAATGCCTACGCCCCCGACACACGCCCGACAAGGCAAAACCCGCCCCGCCGGGCCCCGCTCAGGGTCGCCGACATCATGCAGCGGGTCACCAGCTGACGGGCAGTTCGTGGACGCCGTAGGTACCCATGTCGTGCCGGAACCTCACCTGCTCGATCGGCACCGCCAGCCGCAGCTCGGGGAGCCGGCGCAGCAGAGTGGGCAGCGCGATCTCCAGTTCCGCGCGCGCCAGAGCCTGGCCGAGACACTGGTGGACGCCGTAACCGAAGGCCAGATGCCCGCGCGCGTTGCGATCGAGGTCGAGGATGTCCGGATCGCTGATGAAAGCCGCGTCCCGGTTGCCCGCGGGCAGACTCATGATCAGGCCTTCGCCGGCGCGGACGAACTGCCCGCCGATGGTGACGTCCTCGACGGCGACACGCACGGCCAGGCTCTGCACGATCGTGAGATAGCGCAGCAGTTCCTCGACCGCGTTCGCGATCACGGCCGGGTCGTCGCTATGCGCCGGCCGAGATGGCCACAATCCGCGATGAGGCCAGACCGTATCGCCTCGAGGACATACCCTGGGATGCATGATCGAGGCCGTCGACACCACCGTCCCCACCGCGGTAGGGGTGATCGTCGTCGGGCACTTCCCGCTGGCATCCGGGCAGTGGATCTCCCCGCACAGCCACACGCACCACCAGTTGGCCTGGACGCGGAGCGGGGTGCTCAGCGTCGCCGTCGCGGACTCGTACTGGGTCCTGCCGCCCACGCGGGCCCTGTGGTTGCCGGCCGGAGTCGTCCACCGGACCGGCGCGACCCGCGACGCGGTGCTGTGCAGCCTCTACCTCAATCCAGAGCGGTGCGCCCTGGACTGGGCGGAGCCCACCGCGGTCGGCGTCGACGGACTGCTGGCCCAGCTGATCGCCTACCTCGCCCGTGAGGACCTCGCCGATGACGCGCGGCTGCGGGCCGAGGCGGTGGTGCTGGACCTGTTGCACCCCTTGCCGGCCCTGCCCATCGATGTTCCGCTCCCTGTGGACGAACGCGTACGCGCGGTGGCCGACGCCCTGCTCGCGGACCCCGCGGACTCCCGCAGTCTTGACGCCCACGCACGCTCCATCGGAGTGAGCCGACGCACCCTGACCCGGCTGTTCGTCCACGACACGGGGTTGAGCTTCGACCGCTGGCGCACCCACATGCGGTTGCGGGCCGCCCTGCCCCTCCTCGCCGAAGGCCGGCCGGTGTCGCAGGCCGCGCACGCCGTGGGATACGCGACACCGAGCGCTTTCCTCGCGGCGTTCCGCCGAACCGTCGGCACCTCACCCGGGCGCTACCTCAACGGCGGGGCCGTTCTCGACGTTTGATCCGAAGCCGCCCGCGCGAGGCGCACGTGGCCACCGAACCGCCCGCCGCCTACAGCGCCGTAACCTGCCACGCGCCGCCGCACCCGCCGAGCTCGGTCCCAACCACCCGCGACGTTTGATCGTCGTCGGGATCGAGCTCGACGAAATCCGACCAGAATCCCCCCGAGACTGCAGCGAGGGAGAGTCGCGACCCTCAGGCCCGGTACATGGAGTCGATGACGTCGGCGTACTTCGCGTGGATGATCCGGCGCTTGAGCTTGAGGCTGGGGGTGAGCTCCGTGGTCTCGGCGGTCCACTCCGCCGGGAGCAGCCGCCAGCGTTTGATCTGCTGCACCCTGGCGAGCTTGTCGTTGGCGAGACCGACCGCCGCCTCGATCTCCTTGAGCACCTCGGGGTGCTCGGCCAACTCGGCGAGGGTGGTGTAGCCGATCCCCCGCGCCTCGGCCCAGCCGGGCGCGACCTCGCCGTCGAGGGTGAGGATCGCCACGGCGTAGGGTCTCCTGTCCCCGTAGGCGAGGGCCTGGCCGACGAGCGGGTGCTCCTTGAGGTGGTTCTCCAGGTTGGCGGGTGAGATGTTCTCGCCGCCCGCGGTGATGATGAGCTCCTTCTTGCGGTCGACGACGCTGACGAATCCGTCCTCGTCGATGGCGCCCACGTCGCCCGTGTGCAGCCAGCCGTCGTCGTCGAGGAGTTCGGCGGCGGCCTCGGGGCGGTTGAGGTAGCCGCGGGTGTTGAGGGGGCTGCGGGTGAGGATCTCGCCGTCGTCGGCGACCCGGACCTCGACGCCCGGCTCGGCGGGGCCGACGGTGCCGAGCTTGAACTTCGCGGGGCTGTTCGCGGTGAACGCCCCGGTCGTCTCGGTCATGCCGTACACGTCGATGACCTTGAGGCCGAGGCCCGCGAAGAAGCGCTGGACCTCCAGCGGCATGGGTGCGGCGGCGGTGGCCAGCCATTCCGCGTTGTCGAAGCCGATCATCGAGCGGATGATCGACAGCAGGGCCGCGTCGGCCTGGTCGTAGGCGGCCTTGACCTCGGGAGACACGGTCCGGCCGTACTGTAACCCCTCGATGTAGGCGAGTCCGGCGGCCATGGCGGCGCGGACGTTCTGCTGCTGCTCCTCCGGCTGGGTGGCCAGCAACGCCTGCAGGCGGGCCATCATCTTCTCCCACACCCGGGGGACGCCGAAGAAGAGCACCGGCTTGACCTGGCCCAGCGTGGCGCCGAGCTGGGTGAGATCGGTGCAGAAGTGGACGTGGGACACCTTGAACACCGGCAGGTAGAGGCTGAGCACCCGCTCGGCGATGTGGGCGTAGGTGAGGTAGGAGATCTGGGTGCCCCGGATCGGCAGCGTGATCATCCGGTCGGTGGCGGCCACCTCGTAGAGCACGTTGGCGTGGGTGAGCGGCACGCCCTTGGGGTTGCCGGTGGTGCCCGAGGTGTAGAGCACGGTCAGCACGTCGCCGGGGGTGACGGCCTGCCAGCGGGCGTCGATCGCGGCGGGATCGGCGGCGAGCGTGTCGCTGCCGAGGGTGAGGAAGTCGTCCCAGCTCATGAAGCGGTCGCCGGTGGGCGTCCCGTCGAGCATGATGACCTTCGTCAGGCCCGGCAGCTCGTCGAGCACGGACTCCCAGCGCGCCAGGTCGGCCGGCCCGCCGAGGACCGCGACCTTCGCGCCCACGTCGTTCGCGACGAAGGCGACCTGGCCGGGCGCGAAGGTGGAGTACACCGAGCACGGGGTGGCGCCCGCGTGCACCGCGCCGAGGTCGGCCAGCACGTGCTCGCTGCGGTTGACCATCATCAGGGCCACCGCGTCGCCGGGACGCACGCCGAGTGCGGCGAACCCGGCGGCGATCTCCAGGATGCGCCGTCTGGCCTGGGAGTAGGTGAGCGTGGACCAGCCGTCGCCGGCCGGGTCGGAGTAGGCGGGGGCGTCGGGATGCTCCTCGGCGGTCTCCCGCAACTGATCGCAGACGGTACGGCCGGCGATCTCGGTCTCGATCGCCGCTCGTTCACGCAGGATCGGGGAGTCAGCCATCACGCGCCTCCAGAAAGTGTTCACTTTTGGAGCATGGGAACACACGGCATCGGCCTCCGACAAGCCCTGGCCGCCATGAAATGATCCCCGCGTGAACGAGGTGCTCGATCTCGCCGGAATCTTCGTCTTCGCCATCTCGGGGGCGCTGCTCGGCGTGCGCAAGAGACTCGACGTGGTCGGCATGGCGGTGATCGCCTCGATGACCGCTCTGGGCGGCGGCATCCTGCGCGATCTCATCCTCAACCTCCGCCCGGCGGCCTTCGAGAGCGTCGGCTACGTCCTGGTCCCGCTCGTCGCCACCGCCATCGTCTTCTTCTGGCACCCGCACGTGGAGCGCCTGATGCCGGCCGTACTCGTCTTCGACGCGGCGGGCCTCGGCCTGTTCTGCGCGGTCGGCACCGAGAAGGCGCTCATCGTCGGTCTCAGCCCGCTGCACGCCACGCTGCTGGGCGTCACCACGGCGGTCGGCGGCGGGATCCTGCGCGACATCCTGGCCGGCGAGATCCCCAGTCTCCTGTACGACCGGCAGCTCTACGCCGTGCCCGCCCTCCTCGGCGCGGTGACCATGGCCTCGCTCTACCAGAACGGCCTGCACGGCTGGCCGACGACGCTCGCCGCCGCCGTGCTGGCCTTCACCCTGCGCATCCTGGCCATGAGGTACGGCCTGCGGGCGCCGCTGGCCCGCGGGGTCACAGAACCGGAGTGAGCGACTCGGCCGGACGCGAACCGTGCCCGCCCCGGGTCCTGGCGGCGACGATCCTGGGCAGCGCGGCGGCGAGCACCTGCGGCGACTGGGTGAAGGGCAGGCGCAGGTGGCTCTCCAGGGTGCCGTCCACGCCGAACCACGGACCGGGCGCCAGCCGTACGCCGTGACAGGCCGCGGCGTCGGTGAGGGCGGTCGCCGACGGCGTGTCGAGCCGGATCCACAGCGAGCCGCCGCCGGCGGGCGTCTCGAAGCTCCACGACGGCAGCTCGGCGCGCAGCGCGGCGGCCATGGCGTCACGCGAGGCGGAGAGCGTACGGCGGCGCTCGGCCCTGGTCTCCTCGATGTGCTCGAACAGCCTGGCCACCACGAGCTGTTCGAAGACCGGGGAGGCGATCTCGACCGAGGCGCGCAGCGCGGCCAGCTTCCGGACCAGCGTCGCCGTGGTGCGGATCCAGCCGATGCGCAGCCCGCCCCACCACAGCTTGGACGCGGAACCGATGGTGATCACGTTGCCGCCGGTGTCGAAGACGGCCGTCGGGGTGACCTGCGGCACGTCCTGCAGCGCGAGCTCGGCCCAGGACTCGTCGATGACCAGCACCGTGCCGTTCCGCCTGGCCGCGTCCACCAGGGCGGCACGACCGGCGTCGTCCATCAGGCGGCCGGTCGGGTTGTGGAAGTCGGGGATGTGGTAGGCCATCGTGGCGGCGGACTGTTTCATCGCCGCCACGATCAGGTCGAGGTTCCAGCCGCCCGCGGTCAGCCCGACCGATGCCAGCCGGGCGCCGCGCGAGCGCACCGAGTCCAGCGCGTGCGGATAGGTCGGCGACTCCACGACCGCGGCGTCACCCCGCCGGAGCAGCAGGTTCGTCACCAGGTGGATGGCGTGCTGGGCGCCGGCGGTGACGAGGATCTGCTCGGGGCGGGTGGCCACCCCGCGCGCGGTGTAGCGGGCGGCGACGGCCTCGCGGAGCACCTGCAGGCCCATCGGGTGGTAGCCGATGCCCAGGGCGTACCGGGGGTGGTCCTCGGCGGCCAGCGCCATCGCGCGCGGCAGCTGCGCGGTGGCGGCCGGGGCCGCGCTGTGCATCGGCAGCATGCCCTCGTCCTCGGCGGCCAGCCAGGGATTCTCCGCGCCGAGCGTCGCCGGGTCGGGCAGCGCGGTCCAGCTTCCCGCGCCCTGCCTGCTGTCCAGGTAGCCCTGCTCCCTGAGCCGGTCGTACGCGGCGGTGACCGTGGTGCGGCTGATCCCGAGCGCGGCGGCGAGGTGCCGTTCGGCCGGCAGCCGGACCCGTACGGCGAGCCGTCCGTCGAGGACGAGCGTGCGGACGCCCTGCGCCAGCGCCCGGTAGTAGGGCCGGTCGGCCGGGTCGAGCCGTACCAGCCCGGCCAGTTGCCTCGCGCTCACGTGTCGTTCCATAAGGCCACTTTTCGTTATTGGCCCTTTATTAGCAACTCGCCCGTTCCGGAGGATGTACGACATCATGAGCGAACCGTCCGTCCCCATCTCCGGCTCCCTGCCCTCGCGCCTGGTGCGCCTCTACATCGGCCTCGCCCTCTACGGCGCCGGCATCGGCCTGCAGGTCGAGGCCGGCCTCGGCGTCGACCCGTGGGACGTCTTCCACCAAGGCCTCTCCGTGCTCACCGGCTGGTCGATCGGCGTCTGGATCATCGTGGTCGGCGCCCTGGTGATGGTCTTCTGGATCCCGCTGCGGCAACGCCCGGGCCTGGGCACGATCAGCAACGTCGTCCTCGTCGGCCTGTTCGCCGACGCCACCATCTGGCTGCTGCCCACCGCCGGCCACCTGGCGGCGCGCTGGGCCCTCATGCTGACGGCCGTCGTCATGGTGGCCGCCGCCACCGGCCTCTACATCGGCGCGGACCTCGGCCCCGGACCCCGCGACGGGCTGATGACGGGGCTGCACCGCCTGGGACTGTCCATCAGGCTCGCCCGCACGCTCATCGAGATCGCCGTGCTGGCGATCGGGTGGCTGCTCGGCGGCACGGTCGGGATCGGGACCGTCGTCTTCGCGCTCGCCATCGGCCCGCTCACCCAGTTCTTCATGCCGGTCATGCGGCCGAAGGACCGGCCGGCCCGCCTTTCGCGCTAGCGTCGGGGGATGCGGATCGAGGACTACGCCCTCATCGGAGACATGCAGTCGGCCGCCCTCGTCGGCCGCGACGGCTCCATCGACTGGCTCTGCCTGCCCAGGTTCGACTCCCCCGCCTGCTTCGCCGCGCTGCTCGGCGGCGAGCGCAACGGCCACTGGTGGCTCGGCCCGACCGGCCGCCCGCTGGCCACCCGGCGGCGCTACCGGGGCGAGACGCTGATCCTGGAGAGCGAGTGGGACACCGGGACGGGCACCGTACGGGTGACCGACTTCATGCCGCCCAGGCACGCCAACCCCGACGTGGTGCGCGTGGTCGAGGGCATCTCGGGCACAGTGGAGATGTCCACCCAGATCCGGATCAGGTTTGACTACGGCCGGATCGTGCCGTGGGTGCGCAGGAGCGACGGCCACCTGCAGGCCGTCGGTGGCCCCGACTCGGTCTGGCTGCACTCCCCGGTGCCCCTCAAGGGCGGCGACTACGCCCACAGCGCCACCTTCGACGTCGCGGCGGGCGAACGGCTGTCCTTCGTCTACACCTGGCACCCCTCCCACGAACCGATGCCGGTCGAGATCGACCCGGACGTCCAGCTGGACGAGACCGAGGCCATGTGGACCGAATGGGTCTCCCGCTGCACCTACCGGGGCCCCTGGCGGGAGGCCGTGGTCCGCTCCCTGATCACCCTCAAGGCGCTGACCTACTCCCCCACCGGCGGCATCGTGGCCGCCCCCACCACCTCCCTCCCCGAGGACATCGGCGGTTCGCGGAACTGGGACTACCGCTTCTGCTGGCTCCGTGACGCCACCATGACCCTCGACGCGCTGATCGGCTCCGGCTACCTCGACGAGGCCCGCGACTGGCGCGGCTGGCTGCTCCGCGCCATCGCCGGCCGGGCGCAGGACCTCCAGATCATGTACGGCGTGGCGGGCGAGCGGCGGCTGCCCGAGCTGGAGATCCCCTGGCTGCCCGGCTACGAGGAGTCACGGCCCGTCCGGATCGGCAACGGCGCGGTCGGCCAGCTCCAGCTCGACGTCTACGGCGAGGTGCTGAACTCGCTGTACGTGTCGCGGATCTCCGGGCTGGCCGGGGACGACCGCGCCTGGGCCATCCAGCGGGAGCTGATGAACTACGTGGAGCACCACTGGGACGAGCCCGACGAGGGGCTGTGGGAGGTCCGCGGGCCGCGCCGCCACTTCGTGCACTCCAAGGTGATGTGCTGGGTCGCGGCCGACCGTGCCGTCCAGGAGGTGGAGCGGTTCGGCCGGAGCGGCCCGGTGGATCGCTGGAAGGCGCTGCGCGCCCGGATCCACGCCGAGATCTGCGACAAGGGCTTCGACTCCGTGCGAGGCACCTTCACCCAGTCGTACGGCTCGCGGGAGCTCGACGCGGCACTGCTGATGATCCCGCTGGTCGGCTTCCTGCCACCCGGCGACCCGAGGGTGCACGGCACGATCGCCGCGATCGAACGGGAGCTGACGGTCGACGGCTTCGTGCTCCGTTACCCGACCGCCGAGGACAATTCGGTCGACGGCCTGGCCGGGGGCGAGGGCGCGTTCCTGGCGTGCAGCTTCTGGCTGGCCGAGGCGCTGGCGGTCACCGGCAGACGCGACGACGCCCGGCGGCTGTTCGAGCGCCTGCTGGAGTTGCGCAACGACGTCGGGCTGCTCTCGGAGGAGTACGACCCGCGCTTCGGCAGGCTGGTCGGGAACTTCCCGCAGGCCTTCAGCCACGTCCCGCTGGTGCACACGGCCCGCGCCCTGTCGTGACCGGCCGCCGGACGCGGCGGTGTCGGCGGCGGAGCGGGTCGGCGTGAGGAGCGGCACGGTCAGCGGCCGAGCGGATCAGCGCGGAGAGCGGCACGGTCAGCGGCCGAGCGGGTCGGCGCGGGGAGCGGCACGGTCAGCGGGTGGCCGGCGAGGCGGACGGGTCCTGAGGGGCGGCCGGTCAGCGGGGCGGGCGGGTCGCGATCGCCGCGAGCACGCGGGCGAACTCCGGCGGCGGCGCGACGACCAGGCGGGTCTGGCCGTTCCGCGCGATCACGTCGGCCCTGATCAGGGTCAGCCGTCCCGCCCGCCACCAGTAGACCTGCGAGCTGAGGCCCTCGGCGTGCTCCTCGGCCTCCCGCTGCGCGTACAGCCGCAGCCGTTCGATGGCCCGCACCACGCCGATGCCCTGGACCGGGTGGACCACGAGGGTACCGGAGCTGGGCAGGGCGACCAGCGCGCCGTCGTCGGGCACCGGCACGTAGTCGTCGAGGTTGCGCAGGTGGGCGGCGGCCCCGGCGGTGGGACCGCTGAGCCGCCAGACGTCCACGCCGCCCAGGTCGACGCGTGCCACCGTGAGGCGCTCGTCGTCACGGGCGTTGAGCAGCGCGAGGTCGAGGGCCTGGCCGGCGGGGATCGGCCAGCAGCCCGCCTCCTCCGGCCGGACGGGCCGGACGGCTCCGCCGTACCCGAGGGTGAGGATCTCGATCAGGTCGGTGGTGAGGTGGCGGCCGACGACCTTCGCGCCCTCCAGCTCGTCGGCGAGATGGACGCGGGTGCGCAGCAGGGGGCGGATCTGGGTCAGGTCGCAGGCGTCCAGCGGCTCGTCGGCGACCGCGAGGGCGTGCGACAGGTGCTCGGAGACGAGCATCGGCCAGTCCTCCCGGGCCCGGCGGACGGCCTCGCGGCGCAGCCCGGTCAGGCGGATGGTGACGTCCTTGCGACCGGGGAGCGACCCGGTGAGGGAGAGCACCGCGCCGTCGGGGGCGAAGGAGCACTCGAATCCCATGGAGTCGCCCACCAGGGCGAGCAGGGAGTCCAGGTCCACTTCTTCGACCGGACGCCTCGGCGTCTCGGCCGGCCGGTCACGATGCCGCCGGAAGAACCTCACGCGTCCGTCCTTTCTGCCGTTTCCTCCAGACCTCGACCTACACTGCCTCCTCCGAGCGGTGGAACAGACCGGTCAGGGAGCACGATTGGGTATCAATAACACCAAGTCCCCCCAGCCACACCGTCAACTGTGGTGACCCGTGACCTACCGGAAGACCGGCCAGCACGGGCACGCCGAGCGGAATCAGCCGGTCGGCGAGCACCGGCGCGACGTCGCCGCACCCGACCCAGGAGCCGAGCGCGATGCCCGCGACTCCGTCGAAGGCGCCCGTCTCCAGGAGCTGGGTCAGCATCCGGTCGACGCGGTAGGGCGCCTCGTGGATGTCCTCCAGCAGCACGATCCGGCCCTCGAAGCGCGGCGCGAAGGCCGTGCCGCACAGCGCCGCGAGCAGGCTGAGGTTACCTCCGGTCAGCGGCGCCTCGACCCGGCCGGGGACCAGCACCTGATCGCCGGCGATCGGCTTCTGCTCCCCGAACAACGCCGCGGTCATGTGCTCGAAGCTCAGCGGCTCCGGGCCGTCCTCGCCGCCGACGAGGTCGTTGGCGGCCATCGGCCCGAAGCACCCGGCCACGCCGAGCCGTACGGCCAGCGCCTGGTGCAGCGCGGTGACGTCGCTGGAGCCCAGCAGCGTCTTCGGCGCCGCCTCCGCCATCGACTCCCAGTCGAGCAGGCCGAGCAGCCTGCTCGCGCCGTACCCGCCGCGGGCGCAGATCACCGCGGCCACCGAGGGGTCGCACCACGCCTCCTGCAGGTCCGCCGCGCGGCCGGCGTCGGCGCCCGCCAGGTAGCGTTCGCGCTCCAGCGCGTGTTTGCCGACGACCACCCGCAGACCCAGGTCCGTCAGCACGCGCACGCCCCTGGCCAGCGACTCGGGGTCCAGCGGGCCCGAGGGCGCGACCACGGCCACCGTGTCGCCCTGGAGCAGCGGCGGCGGCATACGCAGGGGCTCAGCCATTCACAGCCTCCCGGATCGGCCGGTACCAGAAGAGCTACCCACTCTCATTGCGACGTTTGCCAAGGTGGCCCCATATGTCCGGACCAAGATGGGCGTAGCCGGTTCGTTCATCCGCCAAACGGTGCCACACTGTCCACACATATGCGACCTCCGACCCACATCCTCGTGGTCAACGGCATCAAGGTCCGTCGGCCGGTGTTCGTGCTCGCCGCTCCGCACTCCGGCGCGGATCTGCTGGCCCGCGCCCTCAAGCGCTCCCCGGGCTTCCACGTCACCATGGGCAGGACCGCCGTGACCCACGTGGTCTACGCCTTCGCGCGCAGGCCCTCGATCGTCACCAGGAACGGCGGCGGCGGAGCGGCCAGGGTGCTGCGCGACGCCCTCGCGGAGTCCTGGCAGATCAGCCCCGGCGCGTGCGGCGAGTGCCCGGCGATCTGCCGGGAGGCCGGCGGCCTCACCGGGCCCGGCCCGTGCACCTCGGCGGGCTCGGTCGCCAGGTTCGGCGACGCCAGCCCCGACCTGCTCTACAGCGCCCCCGTGCTACTTCGCGCCTTTCCCGACGCGCGGTTCGTGCAGCTCATCCGCGACGGGCGCGACGTGGCCGCCGACATGATGGCCGACCCCGCCTGCCTGGCCTGGTTCAAGCCGATCATGCTCAGCGAGGAGACCGAGTTCCCCAACCCGTTCCTCGGCGTCAACCGCGACGAGCACCGCGACCGCTGGAAGGGGATGCCCACGGCGGGCAAGTGCGCCCTGCGCTGGCGCAGCGCCGTCCGGCTCAGCGCCGTGCTCCGCCAGGACCTCCCCCGCGAGCAGCTCCTCACCCTCCGCTACGAGGACCTCGTCTCCGCGCCCGGCAAGGCGGTCGCGTCGCTGTCCGACTTCCTGGAGACCCCCGTGTCCAAGACGGCCTTCTACGGCAGGGCCGTCCCCAAGGTCGGCTCCTGGCGCTCCCGGCTGCGCCCGAGCGACGCCGGCCTGTTCGAGCGGGTGGCCCGCGAGGAGCTCGAACGCCTCAGCTATGGCTGAACTGGGTCCGGTAGAGCTCGGCGTAGACGCGCCCGTGCGCGAGCAGCTCCTCGTGCCGCCCGCGCTCGACGATCCGCCCGTCCTGGACGACGAGGATCTGGTCGGCCTCCCGGATCGTGGCCAGGCGGTGCGCGATGACCAGGGACGTACGGCCCGCGAGCGCCGACTTCAGCGCCTGCTGCACGGCCGCCTCCGACTCGGAGTCCAGATGCGCGGTGGCCTCGTCGAGCACGACCACGCTGGGCGCCTTCAACAGCAGCCGGGCCAGTGCCAGGCGCTGCTTCTCCCCGCCCGACATCCGGTAGCCGCGGTCGCCGACGATCGTCTCCAGGCCGTCGGGCAACCCTTCGACCAGCTCGCCGATCTGGGCGGCGCGCAGCGCCTCCCACAGCTCCTCGTCGCTCGCCTCCGGACGCGCGTAACGCAGGTTGGCGGCGATCGTGTCATGGAACAGGTGGGCATCCTGCATGACGACGCCGATGGTGTCGCGCAGCGAGGCGAACGTCGCCTCCCTGACGTCGAGCCCGTTGACCCGGACCGCGCCCCCGGTGACGTCGTAGAGCCGGGACACCAGCGAGGTGATCGTGGTCTTGCCCGCGCCCGAGTGGCCGACCAGCGCGACCAGTTCGTCCGGCCCCGCGGTGAAGCTCACCCCGTCGAGCACCCGCGCGGAGGGACCGGTGTCCGGCCGCGCGACCGACTCCAGTGAGGCCAGCGACACCTCCGAACCCGACGGGTAGTTGAACACCACGTCGTCGAACTCGATCACCGCGGGCCCGCCGGGCACCGGCCTGGCGTCGGCCCGCTCGGCGACCATCGGCTTGAGATCGAGCACCTCGAAGACCCGGTCGAAGCTCACCAGCGCCGTCATCACGTCGACGTGCACGTTCGACAGGCTGGTCAGCGGGCCGTACAGGCGCATCAGCAGCGCCGCCAGGGCGACCAGGGTGCCGATCTCGAAGGCGCCGCCGACGGCGAGCACGCCGCCCGCGCCGTACACCAGGGCCGTCGCGAGGGCGGCGACCAGGCCGAGCGCGACCCTGAACACGGTGCCGTACATCGCCACGGTCACGCCCACGTCGCGGACCCGGCCGGCCCGCCCGGCGAAGTGGACGGCCTCCTCGTCGGGCCTGCCGTACAGCTTGGCGACCATCGCGCCCGCGACGTTGAACCGCTCGGTCATCACCGAGCTCATCTCCGCGTCGAGCTCCATCTGCTCACGTGTCAGCTTCGACATCCGCCGCCCCACCCAGCGGGCGGGCAGCAGGAAGATCGGCAGCAGGACCAGCGCGACGAGGGTGATCTGCCAGGAGAGCACCAGCATGGCGCCCAGCACGAGCACCAGACTGATCACGTTGGACAGGACGGAGGACAGGGTGGTGGTCAGCGCGCGCTGGGCGCCGATCACGTCGGTGTTGAGCCGGGAGACCAGCGCGCCGGTCTGGGCCCGCATGAAGAAGGCGACCGGCATCCGCTGGACGTGGTCGAAGACCTCGGTGCGCAGGTTGTAGATCAGGCCCTCGCCGATGCGGGCGGAGAACCACCGCTGGGCGAACACGAGCACCGCGTCGAGCACGGCGAGACCGGCGATGGCGGCGGCCAGCCCGACGACGACCCCGGCCTGCTTGCTCTCGATGCCGTCGTCGATGATCGCCTTCATCAGCAGCGGGTTGGCGACGACCACCACGGCGCCGAGCACCACCAGCGCCAGGAAGGCGGCGATCTGGCGTGCGTAGGGGCGGCCGTAGCGAGCGATCCGCTTCACGGTGCCCGGCGAGAGCCGCTCCTTGGTCACCGACTCGTCACGGCGCAGCGAACGCATCTGGGGTCCGTAACCCCCGCCCATCATCGTCATTCGCGCACGCCCTTCCCGGCCCTGTCACCCCCGGGTCGGACACCTCTCCCGGTCGAGTCACTCATGCGCAGCACCGGGAGAGAGCGCTCGATTCCCCGATCAGCTCCGGGCGAACATCGTCTTGAGCCGTACGGCCTGCTCACGGCGCTCGGCGGCGCACTGCTCCTCCAGCGAGCGCCCCCGAGCGCCCTGGAGCAGCCGCTTGGTCGCCGTGGCGGCCCCCCGATCCGTGGCGAGCACGGCGGCCGCGAGATCCCGTACGGCTTGCTTGAGCTCCTCCCCCGGAACCATCAACTCGCCCAGGCCGAGGGCGAGCGCCTCCCGCGCGTCCACCGTCCGTGCCGTCAGGCACATCTCGATGGCCCTGGGCAGGCCGACGATGTCGACGAGTGGCTTGGTGCCGGTCAGATCGGGCACCAGGCCCAGCGCGGGCTCCTTCATGCACAGCTTCGCGTCCTCCGCGAGGATCCGCAGGTCACACGCCAGAGCCAGCTGGAAGCCGGCACCGATCGCGTGGCCCTGGACCGCCGCGATGGAGACGATCTCCGGGCGGCGCAACCACAGGAAACCCTGTTGCGCCTCCGCGATTCCCCGTTCGAGAGTCTCGTCGTCGCGCGCCGCGTTCGCGGCGAAGAACGTCTGCCCCGGAACCCCTTCCGGGGTGAATATCCGCAGGTCGATGCCTGCCGAGAAGGACGGCCCCTCACCTTCCACCACGACGACCCGCACCTGCTCGGGCAGGCTCTCACCGATTCTGGCCAGCGCCGACCAAGTCGCGAACGTCTGCGCGTTCCGCTTGTCCGGCCGGTCCAGGGTGATCGTCGCGATTTCGCCGTCCACCTCGAAGCGCAGTCCGATCTCGGCGAGCTCGCTCGCCTCGATCGCTCCCGCTCTCCCCCCAACAGCCACTTCCGCCATCGCTCTCTCCGCCTGTCTGGATCCGTCGCGCCCGAGCCTATCGATTCCCATAGAATATGGTTCTACTGGCTCGGGCGCGGCGGCTGCGACTGACGGGGACGAGCGGCTGCGGTCGCGCGTTCCGAGGCGGCCGTTTAGCGCTTGGACTTGCCTCGGGTCGCCCCGCCGCGCCCCCGCAGAGTCACACCGGACTCGCTGAGGATGCGGTGGATGAACCCGTATGACCTGCCGGTGGAAGCCGCCAGAGCGCGGATGCTTTCACCCGCGGCATAGCGCTTCTTGAGATCGGCGGCCAGTTTTTCGCGATCGGCCCCGGTCACCCGGGTGCCCTTCTTCAGAGTCTCGGCCACGAGTACCTCCTGTAGTGCCAGACTTCCGCAGCGTTACTCACGCCATGATCAGTCATTTCAGCCGGATCGGCTACCTACTCCACGGGAAAAGATCCGTACCCGCTCAAATTAAGATCAGGCAAGTGCCACAAGATCGGAAAATTCGTCGCTCCAAGCGTCCTCGACTCCGTCTGGCAGCAAGATCACCCTATCCGGTCGTAGTGCCTCCACGGCGCCCTCATCGTGCGTGACGAGGACGATCGCCCCAGAATAGGACCTAAGTGCCGAAAGTACCTGATCGCGGCTGGCTGGATCCAGGTTGTTCGTAGGCTCGTCGAGCAGGAGGACGTTCGCCGCGGACAGCACCAGGGTCGCCAGCGCCAGCCGCGTCTTCTCCCCTCCCGACAGCACTCCGGCGGGCTTGTCCACGTCGTCGCCGGAGAAGAGGAAGGACCCGAGAACCTTGCGCAGATCGACGTCGGCGACGTCCGGACCGGCCGATCGCATGTTCTCCAGGACGGTACGGCCCGCGTCGAGAGTCTCGTGTTCCTGGGCGTAGTAGCCCATCTTCAGCCCGTGCCCCGGGCGCAGTTCACCGGTGTCGGGCGTCTCGATGCCGCCCAGCAGACGCAGCAGAGTGGTCTTGCCGGCGCCGTTCAGGCCGAGGATCACCACCCGGGTCCCCCGGTCGACGGCGACGTCGACGTCCGTGAAGACCTCGAGCGAGCCGTACGCCTTCGACAGGCCCACCGCGGTCAGCGGGGTGCGCCCGCAGGAGGCGGGGCTGGGGAACCGCAGCTTCGCCACCTTGTCGGACCTGCGCTCCTCGGAGATGCCGGCCAGCAGGCGCTTGGCGCGGCGCTCCATGTCCTGCGCCGCCTTGGCCTTGGTGGCCTTCGCGCGCATCCGATCGGCCTGTGACATGAGGACCGACGCCTGCTTCTCCGCGTTGGCCCGCTCCCGCTTCCGGCGCCGCTCGTCGGTCTCCCGCTGGGCCAGGTAGGTCTTCCAGCCGACGTTGTACGTATCGATCACACAACGATTGGCGTCGAGGTGCAGAACCTTGTTTACCGTCGCTTCAAGAAGGCCGACATCGTGGCTGATGATGATCAAGCCGCCCTGATGGGAGCGCAAAAAATCACGAAGCCACCCGATCGAGTCTGCATCGAGGTGGTTTGTCGGCTCGTCAAGAAGGAGAGTCTCCGCGCCGCTGAACAAGATTCGCGCAAGTTCGACACGCCGTCGCTGTCCACCGGAAAGCGTTTGCAGAGGCTGGCCGAGCACCCGGTCGGGCAGGCCGAGGCTGGACGCGATCGACGCGGCCTCCGCCTCCGCCGAGTAGCCGCCCAGGACGTGCAGCCGATCTTCGAGCCGCCCGTAGGCGCGCACGGCCTTGTCCCTGACCCGCTCGTCAGTGGCGGCCATGCCGGACTCGGCCGCGCGCAGGTCGCGCAGCACCTCGTCGAGCCCGCGCGCCGACAGGATCCGGTCGCGCGCGAGTTCCTGCAGGTTACCGGTGCGCGGGTCCTGCGGCAGATAGCCGACGTCGCCGGTGGCGGTCACGGTGCCCCCCGAGGGGATGCCCTCGCCGGCGAGCACGCGGGTGAGTGTGGTCTTGCCCGCGCCGTTGCGGCCCACCAGGCCGATCTTGTCGCCCGGGTTCACCCGGAAGGACGCGCTCTCGATGAGCAGCCGCGATCCTGCGCGCAGTTCGATATCAGAGGCAATGATCATAGTTGGAGTAACACTCCCAGGCCGGGGTCGGGAAGGGACAGCTGTGGCGTGGAGGGCCATCAGTCGGGAGTGCGCATACCGATCAGTGTACGTTGACCAGGGCCCCACCATGGCGTGACTTCTCGTCACCGCCGGCTCTCAGCGCGCCTCGGAACCGGGTTCGACGACGCGGACACGCACGGCCCGGAAGGTCTTGGGAGTGTCCTGGAGGACCACCAGCCGCGGGTCGGGCACGGTCAGGAACGGCTCGGCCTCCAGGGCGAAGACGGCCGCGAGCCGGCGGTCGCCCCGCAGCGCGTCCACCGAACGCCGGTCGCCGCCGAACACCACCGCGTCCAATTCGGCCAGGCGCGGTGCCAGCACCCGGGCGGCGACGTCCGCCGCGGCGCCCTGCGCCTGCCCGGCCTGCTTCTCCCTGCGGCGCGCGAACCGGTGCTGCGACCACCCGCCCGCGGCCGTACGCCCCTGCACGAGCCGCGATCCCACCTTGGAGGTCACCAGCACGCTCCCCGCGAAGATCCCCGCCGCGTAACCGCCCAGCCGCACCAGCACCACCCCGACGAGCCGGTCGCGCCTCGCGTGCCCGGCCAGCGCCGCCACCGGATCGCCCGTTCCGGCCAGCGGGGGGAAGGGCACGTGACATTCGGCGAGCGCGCCGTCCGGGGCCGCGAGCCGTACGATCCGGTCGTCGGCGGACACCGCCGGCGGGCCGTGCCGCTCGCCGAATCTTCCCGCCCACCCCTCGAACCGCTCGGGGGACACCGAGACCCAGTGCCCTCCCCCGCGCGCCGGCCGTCCGCTCACGCCGTGAGGCTACCCTCACCGCCGCCGCCCGGCGACCGCGGCACCGCCCGAACCATGATCCGTCGCTTCTTGTCAAACATCGAGGTCAGGGGCTTGCCGATGCCTCCAACACCCGGCGAAATATCGGTGAACATCGCTGCACGTGTCTATATGTGACCATGGGTGGCGCGACATCATCTGTACGTGTCGAGCAAACTCTCCGCCCCGCCGCCCGCAGAGGCGGGCAACGCGCTCATCACACCGATAGTCGACCTCGACACGGGGGGTGTGATCGCGCTGCGGGCGATCACCGGTCGGCGGTTCGGTGACGCGGCCTCCATGGCGCGTGCCTCCCTCGACGCCGCCCGGCGCGAGGCCCTTCTCCCTATCGTGCTCGGTCTCCCCGCACGGGCCGTGATCGGCGGGTCGGGGAGTCTCGCGCCGCTGCACGAGGTCCTGCGGGTGTCGGGGCGGCGGCCGCGCGAGGTGATCCTGGCCGTCGAGGGCGAGATCGCCCACGAGGACCGGCGGGCGCTGCTCGTCGGCCTCGACGGGCTGCGCGCGATCGGCTACCTGGTCGCGATCGGCGATCTGGGCACCGCCCACGTCCCGCTCGACCTGCTGAGCGACGCCATGCCGTACCTCATGATGCTCTCCCCCGACCTGATCGCGCGGATCCCGCGGGATCCGCGGCGGGCGGCGGTCGGGGAGTCGCTGACGGTGCTCGCCCGGGGCATCGGCGCGCACATGCTGGCCCCCGGCGTGACCGACGAGGCGCAGCTCGCCGCGGTGCGCGGCTGGGGCGTACGGCTGGCGCACGGGCCGCTGCTGGCGCCCGGACCGTCCGGACGGGTGACCGTGCCGCTGCCGGTTCCGCAGGAGCCGGCGGGGCGGGCGCTCGGCCCGAGGGTGCAGGAGTTCCTCCTGCCGGCCGTCACCCTTCCCGCCGAGGCGACCGCCGAGCAGGCGGCGGAGACGTTCGGCAGCGAGCCGTCGATCACGAGCGTGATCCTGGTGGACGAGTACCAGCGGCCGCGCGGGAGCCTGGACCGCAGCCGGTTCATGCTGTCCATCGCCGGGCGGTACGGGTACGCCCTGCACGGGAGCAAGCCCGCCGCGCGGCTGGCCGATCCGCCCCGCACGGTGCCGAAGACCACCCCGGCCATCGCCGCGATGCAGGTGGCGGGCAGGGACGCGACGCGGATCTACGACGATCTGGTGGTCACCGACGAGGTCGGACGTTGCCTGGGCATCCTGCGGGTCGGCGATCTGATCCGGGAGGTCGCCAGGTGACCGCCTTTACGATGTAGATCAAAGACAGTCCTGCGGGCGGGCGGGCGCGGCGGCGGCCTCGATGCGGTGGCATGCGCGGCGGGATCGAGCACGCGCTCGCGACGACGTCTGTCCTGCCCGGCGGGCGGGCCGGGTGGCTCACCCGGCCCATCTCTCGTCCTGCCTCTCGTCCTGCCTCTCGTCCTGCCTCTCGTCCTGCCGGCGGGACGGTCAGAGCGGGGTGCGGGTGAACTGCTGGTTGGCGCCGCCGCCGCAGGAGTACTGCTGGAACTGCACGTTGTCGTTCTGCGAACTGCTCGGCAGGTCCAGGCACTTGCCCGAGTGGCGGGCGACCAGCCGCAGGTTGCCGCCGTAGTCCTGCAGCGTCCACTGCTGGTTGGCGCCGTTGCCGCAGGTGTACTGCTGGACCGTGGCGTAGTCGGCGGTGCTCACCCCGTTCACGTCCAGGCACTTCCCGGAGTGGCGGGCGACGATCTGCACGTAGCCGCCGCTGATCGACTGGATGCGCCACTGCTGGTTGGTCCCGGTGCCGCAGGCGTACTGCACGACGGCGGCGTTGTTGGCGGTGGAATGGGACCTGACGTCCGCGCATCTGCCGGAGTGGCGCACCGTGAGCCGGTCGTAGCCCGATCCGGTGGCGGCGATCGTGCCGGTCGCGGCGTCGATGGTCAACTGCCGGGCGTTGGACAGGCTCATCGTCGTGTTGCCGGAGAACTGCACCGGCAGCCACACGTACCGGGAGTCGTTGACGGGACCGCCCCAGGCGCCGGCCCAGCGGTCACCCAGGTACAGGTAGGAGGTGGTCTGGGTGCCCTGGATCGGCAGCACGAACGTGGACTGCGAGCCGTACGTGAGTGAGTCGCCGACGTTCTGCCAGGCGCTCCAGGTGCCGCCGATACTGGTCGCGGTGGCGTACTTCGCCTGGTTGGGCTGCCAGCCCGTCGCGCCCGAGGTCATCAGGAAGTAGACGCCGTTGCGTTTGAACATGGCCGGCGCCTCCCGGTGGTCGCCGTCCCACACGCGCACCAGCGCCGCGATGTCGGTGTAGTCCGGGGTGAGCCGGTAGACGTGCAGGTCGTAGTTCTCGTCGGCGGCGGAGATCATGTAGCCGGCCCCGTCAGTGTCCACGAATGCGGTGATATCTCTTGACATGTGGCCGAGCGGGCGGAAGCTACGCAGGTAGGTGTAGTTCCCGTCCACGGTGGAGGACACCGCCACGGCCGCCCGTGCCTCGCCGTAGTCGCTGCCGTTCTCCTTGTGCATCCACATGACGAACCGGCCGGTGCTCGCGTTGTAGATGACCTTGGGCCGTTCGATGTTGGCGACCTGCAGCTCGGCCGCGCTCGACTGGGTGAGCACGTTGTTGCGGAACTCCCAGTTCCGCAGGTCGGTCGACCGGTATGCCGAGACGTAGCGGAAGGTGCCGTTGGCGTTGCGGTTCTCCCCGAACAGGTAGTAATAGGCGCCGACCTTCAGCACCCCGCCGCCGTGGGCGTGCAGGGGGTTGCCGCCGGTGTCGGTGAACTGGGCGCCGACCGGCACGGTGACGGGCGCGGCCTGCGCGGGTACGGCCTGCGCGGGTGCGGCGGGTGGCAGCGTGCCGGTCACGGCGAGGCACAGCGCGGCCAGGAAGGTCGCGATTCGGGAGCGGCGCATGGGAAGACTCCTCTCTGGGAGGATCCTCGACTGGTCAGCCCTTGATGCCGCTCCAGCTGGGTCTGTCCATCGGGGTCACCTCTCATGTGGGGGACTGATCGGTGCCGATGCCGGGGTAACCGGTTACTAGACGTTTGATCCGGACGCTAAACGCGGAGATCAGACCGCGTCAAGAAACGATTACTGCCACATTTCTTGACATGTCATGCTCTAACCTCCGCCACCTGCGGCAGAAAAACCACCCACCAGCCCAACCGGCCGTCAACCGTCGCCACCAGCGCCCCGGGCGGCTCCTGACGCCAGAATGAAACTTTCCCCGGCGTCGAGGCGTCGCCTAGTAACCGGTTACCAGCCTTGAGGATCTGTTGACGCCGACGGCGGGATCACCTCACCCGGCGGCGTCGTCGAGCACGGCCTTGAGAGACGCCTCGAGGATGTCCACGCCGGTGTGCAGTTCGTCGTCGCTGATCGTGAGAGGCGGGGCGATGCGGAAGATGCCGCCCATTCCAGGGAGCTGGACGATGTTCAGGTGCAGGCCTCGTTCGAGACAGGCCGAGGTGACCGCGTTGCCCAGCGCGTCGGCAGGCGCCTTGCTCTTCTTGTCCCGCACGAGCTCGACACCTTGGAGCAGGCCTCGGCCGCGGATGTCACCGACGACTTCGTAGCTGTGGCGAAGCGCCAGCAGCCGGCCGGTGAGCTGCTCGCCCAGCTCCGCGGCACGCGCGACGAGCTTCTCGCGGTCGATGACGTCAAGGACCGTCAGCGCGACGGCAGCCGCCAACGGGTCGGAGACGTGCGTGGTGAAGAAGAGGAACCCCCGGTCGTGGCAGACCTGCTCGATCTCGGCAGACGTGACGACGGCCGCCACGGGCAACCCGGCTCCGAGGGTCTTCGACAACGTCAGGATGTCGGGGGTGACCCCGTCGCGCTCGAACGCGTACATCGCCCCGGTGCGGCCGAGACCGGTCTGCGCCTCGTCGAGGATGAGCAGCATCCCGCGCTCGTCACACATCTCTTTGAGGCGACGAAGATACCCGGGCGGCAGGTCGATGATCCCGCCCGAGGACAGGATGGGCTCGATGAGGCAGGCGGCGAGACTCCCGGCGGACTGCTGGTCGACCAGAGCGAAGCCGTAGGCGAGCTCAGCCTCCCAGTCGTGTGACCCGTCGGAGGATCGAAACGGCGACCGGTAGGCATACGGTGCGGGCAGCGCGAGGTTCCCCGGTGTCGGCGGACCGTAGCCGCGCCGCCCGGCCGAGAAGGTCGCGGAGGCCGCCCCTTGGGTCATGCCGTGCCACGAGCGGTCGAAGGAGACGATCTCATAGCGGCCGGTGGAGAGCTTGGCCATCTTGATCGCGGCCTCGTTCGCCTCGGCACCTGTGGTGAGCAGCAGCATCTTGCCCAGGGTGGCGGGCAGGGTCGCGGTGAGCCGGTCGGCGAGCTTCACCACCGGAGTGCTGAGCATGCCGCTGTAGAGGTGGTCCAGCGACGCGACCGCGGACGAGACCGTCGCCACGATATCGGGGTGCGCATGGCCGAGGATGGCACTCATCTGCCCTGAGGTGAAGTCGAGAATCGGCCTGCCCTGGCGATCGAAGACATGCGCGCCCGAGGCACGCTCGATGACCCGCGGGGTGAAGCCGGCGCCGTAGCGGATCAGGAGGCGGTCCGCCTCATCCCAAAACGTGGTGTCCATCGCCAACCCTCTCTGACCGCGCCCGAGACGACGCCGAATGTGCCAGATGCCATCTTCGGGCGGCGACAACAGTCGTAACAAGCAAACAAATACGACTTATCATTCGGTATTGCCTTACTGTGGTGCCATGCTCAACCCGCGACGTCTCGCGATCCTGCGCGCGGTCTTGGCGGCTGGGTCGATCAACAAAGCGGCACGGAACCTCAGCTACTCGCCTGCGACGATCAGCCAGCACATGACCACCCTGGCGAAGGAAACCGGGCTGATCCTGTTCGAGAAGCAAGGACGCGGCATCGGCCCCACCGATGCCGCACGGCACCTGGCAGATCAAGCTCAGTCGCTCCTCGCCGACTTCGGACGCCTTGACCGAGTCGTCGCGGACCTCCGGAGCGGTCAGGCGCAGCATCTGGCGATCGCCTGCTTCGCTTCTGCGGCCGAGTGCTGGATACCAGAGGTCGTGCGGACCGTTCGTCGGCACCAACCGAACCTCACCGTCGAGATCAGCCTCAACGAACCCTTCGATGGGCGCGGCCGCCGGCGACCCGACCTCGACATCCGCACCGAGCCCGCCGACGGAGCCGAAGTGCACCTGGACGGCTACCAACGTCATGAACTCACCGTCGAGGAGCTCGTCGCCGTGCTCCCCGGTACGCACCCGCTCGCCGATGCTCCCGAACTCGCCCTCCGGGACCTCGAAGGTGAGCCCTGGGTAGATCACGACATCTACGACAGCCCGATCGGGCAGATCGTGCTGAGCGCATGCAGGGCCGCCGGATTCACACCGCGCTACGCCGCTCGCTTGGACGATCATCGGGCGGCGCTGCGACTGGTGGCGACGGGCATCGGAGTCACCGTCCTCCCGCGCCTGGCCGTCGCGGAGCTCCCCGACGGACTCGTTGCCAGGCCCGTGGTTCGCCCCGCCGTCCTGCGGCGCATCGTCGTCCACGCCCGCCGGGATCGGCGCCGCGGCGACCTCATCGCCCGCGCGGTGGCGCAGCTTCGCGACAGCGCCCGCCAGTTGGAGACCCCGTAGCGCGGACGCCTCGTACTGACGGACCTCGCCATTGCCGGAGCATGATCAAGGCGGCGTTTCCGATCTTCCGGCTCCCGCGAGTTCGCCGAAAGCCGCGGCGGTTCTTCCGCGGTCCACGATCTGATCCTCAAGCCTGCGCTAATGGGATTCGAGATTCGTTAAGCTGCCAGAGAACCGAGTCAGGAGCGTCACTGTGGATGTGTCACCCGGAACCCTCCGGCCTGGCGGCCGTACCGCAAGGGTCCGCGAAGCCGTGCTCGAGGCCACCCAGGACGCGCTCGGAGAGCACGGATTCCACGGCCTCAACATGGATCAGATCGCCGACCGGGCCGGTGTCGGCAAGACCACCGTGTACCGGCGCTGGGGCGGGCCGATCGGGCTGATCACCGATCTCATGGCAGATCTGGCCGATCGGTCGGTGGCCCATGCGGACACCGGCGACCTGGAGGCCGATCTGCTCGAGAACGCCACCAGCGTGCTCGACGCACTCACCGACCCGCGGCTCGGGGCAACGCTCCAGGCGATGATCGCGGCAGCGACCTGCGACGACGCCGCTGCCACGGCGCTCCACGCGTTCTACGCACGGCGCATCGGCGAGTGGACGCACCGTGTCGACCTCGCCGTTCACCGAGGAGAACTTCCCGCCGGCACCGACTCCGCCGACGTCATCCGGGCCATCTCCGCGCCGCTGTACTACCGCGCGGTCGTCAGCCGGGAGCCGATCGACTCCCATGCCGCCGCGCGGGCCGTCACCGTGGCGCTCACCGCAGCCCGAGCCGGCGCCTTCGTCGACGACCGTGGCCGATCAGTCATGAGCGGGCATCCAGATGTCGGACCGGGTCCGGTGCCGGCAGGGTGAGCAGGCGGTCACCGTGTCGATCGGCCTGGCCGCACGCCCGCAGCCAGGCCCGACCGCGAACGCTCGATCGTGCGGCGGATGGCAGGGCGCGTCAGAGGCGCGCGGCGTAGATGTCGGTTACCAGGATGGCTCGGGCGCCGATGTCCCAGAGTTGGTCCATCACCTGCTGGTGGCCCTTGCGGGGAACCATGGCGCGGACGGCGACCCAGCCCTCGCGGTGCAGTGGGGAGACGGTGGGGCCCTCCATGCCGGGAGTGATCGCGATGGCCTTGTCGATCTGCTCGGCCCGGATGTCGTAGTCGATCATGACGTAGTCGCGGGCGACGAGGACGCCCTGGAGGCGGCGGATGAGCTGGTCGAGGGCCGGGGCGGTGGCGGCCCCGGCCTGCTTGATCAGGATTCCCTCTGACTTCATGATCGGCTCGCCGAAGACTTCGAGGCCGACGTTGCGCAGGGTGGTGCCGGTCTCCACGACGTCGGCCACGGCGTCGGCCACGCCGAGCCTGAGCGCGGTCTCGACCGCGCCGTCCAGCTTGAGGACGCGGGCCTCGACGCCGGCCTCGGCCAGGTGCTTCTCCAGCAGCCCGGTGTAGGAGGTGGCGACGCGCAGCCCGGCGAGGTCGGCGACGGAGGTGAAGTCGCCGGGGCCGGCGGCGAAGCGGAAGGTGGAGCGGCCGAAGCCGAGAGGAAGGATCTCCTCGGCGGGGGCGCCGGAGTCGTAGAGCATGTCGCGGCCGGTGATGCCGCCGTCGAGAGTGCCCTCGCCGACGTAGACGGCGATGTCGCGGGGCCGCAGGAAGAACAGCTCGCAGGAGTTCTCCGGGTCGACGACCACGAGCTCCTTGTTGTCCTTGCGCTGGCGGTAACCGGCTTCCTTCAGGATCAACTGGGCGGCTTCGGTGAGCGCGCCCTTGTTGGGTACGGCGAGACGGAGCATGACGGATTCCTCAGATGGCTGGGAGTGGGCGGCGGGGCGGGCCGGGCGGCCTACAGATGCTTGTAGACCTGCTCCAGCCCGATTCCGCGCGCCAGCATGAGGACCTGCACGTGGTAGAGGAGCTGGGAGATCTCCTCGGCCGCACGTTCGTCCGACTCGTGTTCGGCCGCCATCCAGCTCTCCGCGGCCTCCTCGACGACCTTCTTGCCGATGGCATGGACGCCGGCGTCGAGCGCGGCGACGGTCCCCGAGCCGGGGGGCCGGGTTAGCGCCTTGTCAGACAGCTCGGCGAACAGCTCTTCGAAGGTCTTCATGATCTCTCTCGGCGATCGGTGGCGTGTACGTCCAGCCTAACGCCGCCCGGACACCGAACGTGCGTCACCTCACTGGACGCCGATGACTCGTGGCGTCTCGGGCACGTGTCACCTCCCCGCGTCGTTCACGCACCGCAGCACGGGGTGGCTCGTCAGGGCCGCGGGGTCGAGGTCCGCGGTGGTGGTCACGTGGAAGACGGCGGTCTCCCCCGGCAGCAGGGTCAGGAGCATGGTGTCCACGCTCGCGTCCGGGTCGAGCCGGTCGGGGAAGAGGGCGAGGTCGCGCAGGATGGTCCTGGCGGTGACGCGTACCCGAACGCCGCCCTCGACGGGCTCGACGACCGCGTCGAACCCGGCGGGCGGGAAGTCCGCCTCGGTGTCCTCCACGTAGAACCGCACGGCCGTGACGTCGCCGAGCCCGGCGGTCAGGACCTCGCGCGCCGGGTCGCCCGGTTCCGTCACGGCGGCGGGCAGGTCGATCGCCACCCGGCCGCGCGGCGGCAGCCGTACCGGGAAGGACTCCTTGGCCAGTGGTTCGCCCGCGAGGTTCCGGCGGATGACGGTCAGGTCGCCCGACCAGGGCGCGGGGCCGTCGTTGACGACCACGGCGGTGTCGTCCTGGATCGTGACGAGGCGGTCGGCGTAGACGCGGCGCAGGGCGTACCACAGGGGTTTGCGGCGGCCGTCTCCGTCGACGGCGGACCAGGAGGTGACCGGCCAGCAGTCGTTGAGCTGCCACACGATGGTGCCCGCGCAGTGCGGGGCCAGGGCGCGGAACCGCTCGATGCCGAAGGACATCGCGCGGGCCTGGTTGAGCTGGGTGTAGTAGTGCCAGTCGTCGAAGGTCGCCGGCTGGGGAAGGTGGTCGCCGAGGCCGCGGAGGAGCTTGGCGGCGCCGTCGTCGGCCTTCTGGTGGGAGGAGGCGGGGGTGAGCGGCCCACCGGGGGCGGCGCGGCGCAGGGTGGCGTACGCGGGCGGCCCCTGGAAGCCGAACTCGGCGACGAACCTGGGCCGGTAGGAGGCGTAGTGGGTGTAGTCGCGGGCGTTCCACACGTCCCAGATGTGCACGGTGCCGCGCGCGGGGTCGTTGGGCGGCAGGCCGGGGGCTCCGGAGTAGGGGCTGCCCGGCCAGTAGGGGCGGGTGGGGTCGAGTTCGGCGACGACGCGGGGCAGCAGGTCGTGGTAGAAGCCCTCGCCCCAGGTACGGCCCGCCAGGTCGGCCTGCCAGCCCCAGTCGGCGTGGCCTTCCAGGTTCTCGTTGTTGCCGCACCACAGCACCAGGGACGGCCGCCACGCCAGGCGGGTGACGTTCTCCCTGGCCTCGGCCGCCACCTCGGTGGCGAACGGCTCCTCCTCGGGGTAGGCGGCGCAGGCGAAGGGGAAGTCCTGCCAGACCAGCAGGCCCATCTCGTCGGCGAGGTCGTAGAAGTCCTCGCTCTCGTAGAGGCCGCCGCCCCACACCCGGAGCAGGTTGACGTTGGCGGCGGTGGCCTGCTCGAAGCGCTCGGCCAGCCGGGCGCGGGTCACCCGATCCGGGAAGCAGTCGTCGGGGATCCAGTTCACGCCGCGCACGAAGACGGGCTCGTCGTTGACGTGCAGGGTGAACGCGCCGCCGGTCTGGTCCAGCCGGACCGACCGGAATCCGATCTCCCGCCGCCACACCTGCTCCCCCGGCTCGCCCTGTCCGCCCGGCTCTCCCGGCTCTCCCGGCGAACCAGGCTCCCCCAGCGAGACGGTGAGCGGGTAGCGGGTCTGCTCGCCGTACCCTCTCGGCCACCACAGGCCGGGTTCCGGCACCTGCAGGGTGATGACCCCCGAGGTCTCGCCCGGGGCCAGCCGTACCTCGCCGGTGACGCCCGCGACCTCGGCGGTCACCGTCAGGGGAAGGTCGCCGGCGCGTTCGACGGTGACGTGCACGGCCACCCGCCCGTCGCGGCCGTCCATGGTGACCAGGGGACGTACGGCGGCGAGCCGCGCGCCGCTCCACGCGGACAGGCCGATGGGCCGCCAGATGCCGGAGGTGACCAGGGTGGGCCCCCAGTCCCAGCCGAAGTTGCAGGCCATCTTGCGGATGAACTGGTACGGCTCGGCGTAGGCGCCCGGCCGGTCGCCGAGCGCCGCCCGCTGCCGCTCCGCGTACTCGTACGGCGAGCCGAAGCGCACCGTGAGCGTGTTGCCCCCCTCCCGGAGCAGATCCCGTACGGCGAAGCGGTAGGAGCGATGCTGGTTGGCCGTGCCGCCCACCTCGACGCCGTTGAGCAGCACGGTGGCCACCGTGTCGAGGCCCTCGCAGACGAGGTCGGCGCGGTCGTGGCCGTCGGGACGCCAGGCGAAGGACGTCTCGTAGACCCATTCGGAGCGTCCGATCCAGCCGAGCGCGGTCTCGTTGTCGGCCAGGTAGGGATCCTCGATCCGGCCGGCGGCGAGCAGATCGGTGTGCACGCATCCGGGGACGTTCGCGGGCACACGGATCTCACCCGACGTGCTGGACAGGGTCCAGCCGTCGTGCAGGTTCCTCAATTGACGCTCCTCAGGCTCTGCTCCTGCCGTACCAGGTGACCAGGTTCGACCTCGACCAGGGCGGCGGCGCCGTAATCGAGGATGTCGAGTGGCACGGCGGGTGTGTCGTCCCATTTGGTGGTGAGCTGCGGTACCGATGACAGCAGCTTGGCGGTGTAGGGGTGGCGCGGGTCGGTGAACACCTTGTCGGTGAGGCCCATCTCCACGACGTGGCCGCGGTGCATGACCACGGTGCGCTCGCTGACGTAGTTGCCCAGCGAGAGGTCGTGGGTGACGAACAGCACGCCCAGGCCGCGCGACTTGAGGTCGGCGAGCAGGTTGAGCACGTCGATCCGGGTGGAGGCGTCCAGCATGCTGGTGATCTCGTCGGCGACCAGGAACTTGATGTCGAGCAGCAGCGCCCTGGCGATCAGCAGGCGCTGGAGCTGGCCGCCGCTGAGCTGGTGGGGGTACTTGCCGAGCACCTGAGCCGGGTTGAGCCGCACGTCGTCGAGGGATTCCTCGATCTTGGCGTCCCACTCGGGGGCGGCGACGCGGGGGAAGTACTCCTCCTTGATCATCCGGAACACGCGATCGGCCTTGAAGACGGGGTTGTAGCAGCTGAAGGGGTCCTGGAAGACGCCCTGCACGCTGCGGTAGTAGGCCTTGCGCGGCAGGGTCGCGATGTCGGCGCCGTCGTAGGTGATCGATCCGCGGGTGACCGCGGTCAGCCCGAGCACCATCCTGCCGACGGTGCTCTTGCCGCTGCCGCTCTCGCCGATCAGCGAGACCACCTCGCCGGAGCGGATCTCGAAGCCGACGTCGTCGACGGCGGTCAGGGTGCGGCCGCCGAAGGCGCCCACCTTGTAGATCTTGGCGACTGCGTCGAGCTTCAGCATCAGGCCTTCCAGCACGCGACGAAGTGGTCCGGCTCGACCTCGACCGCCGGCGGTTCCTCCGCGCACTTGTCGTGGGCGAGGGGGCAGCGGTCGCGGAACCGGCAGCCGGTCGGGGGGTCCAGCAGCGAGGGCGGGCTGCCGGGGATGCCCGCGAGCTTGCGGTCGGCGTAGCGGACGCCCACCTCGGGCAGGGAGGAGATCAGGAGCTTGGTGTAAGGATGCCGCGGCGCGTTGACGATCACGTCGGCGCGGGCCTTCTCCGCGACCTTGCCCGCGTACATCACCATGATCGTGTCGGCGATCTGGTAGGTCAGCGAGATGTCGTGGGTGATGAAGATCACGCTGCGCACGAAGCCCCGGTCGCGGAACCCGACGAGGGTCCTGGCCACGGCCTTCTGGGTGGAGACGTCCAGCGCGGAGGTGATCTCGTCGGCGATCAGCAGCGAGGGGTCGAGCAGGGTCGAGATGACCATCACCATGCGCTGCTTCATGCCGCCGGAGAGCTCCAGCGGGTAGCTGCCGAGCACCTCGCGGGGCAGCTCCACCAGGTCCAGGCGGCGTTCCAGTTCCCCGGCCAGGTTCCGGTAGCGCAGGCCGCGCGACTCCAGCAGGTCGGCGACCATCTTGCCGATCTTGCGGGTCGGATTCATCGCGCTCATGGCGTACTGCGGAATGATGGACACCTCGCTGAACCTGAAGCGGTTCATCCGCCGGTCGTCGCCGATCGGCAGTTCGGCCCCGTCGAGCTCGACGGTCCCGCCGGTGTGCCGCATCCGCCCGTCCATCCGGATCAGGCTCTTGCCCAGGGTCGTCTTGCCGCAGCCCGACTCCCCCGCGAGCCCGAGGATCTCACCGTCCCCGACGGCGAAGGTGACGCCGTCGAGGGCCTTCACCTCGCCCCTGAGCGTCTGGTAGTAGACCTTCAGGTCGTTCACCCGCAGTCCCATCAGGTCTCCCTCAGCCGCGGGTTGAACACCTCGTCGAGCCCCACGTTCATCACGTAGAGCGCGCCCACCACCGCCGTGATGCCGATGCCGGGCGGCACGAACCACCACCACAGACCGAGTTGCAGCGCGCTCCACTTGACCGCGTTGTTCATCATCAGGCCGAGCGACATGCCGTCGGTCGGGCCCAGGCCGATGAAGTCGAGGGTGGCCGCGGCGAGCACCGCGCCGCCGAACAGCAGGATGAAGGTCATGAACAGGTAGGAGCTCATGTTGGGCGCGATCTCACGCGTGATGATCTTCCAGGTGCGCACCCCGCTCAGCCTGGCCAGGTCCACGAAGTCCCTGGACGCCAGGGTGAGGGTCTGCGCCCGGACCGCCCGTGCCGCCCAGGGCCAGGACGTGAACCCGATGAACAACGCCTCGACCATGACCCCGCGCACCTTCAGGTAGGCCGCGATGATGATGAGCACGGCCAGCGTGGGGATGACCAGCAGGATGTTGGTGACCATGTTGAGGATCTCGTCCACCCAGCCGCCCCGGTAGCCGGCCACGAAGCCGACGACCATCCCCACCACGGCGGCCAGGCCCCCGCCCAGCAGGCCGACCAGGAAGGTGGAGCGCAGGCCGTGCACGAACTGGCTGTAGACGTCCTGCCCGAACATCGTGGTGCCGAGCAGATGGTCGCCGCCCGGAGCCTGCCCGGGCACGCCGATGTACTCCGTCGGGGACACGTCGTGCAGGATCGGCCCGGCGATCGCGAGCACCAGGGCGGCCAGCACGACGAACGCCCCGACGAGGAGCTTCTTGTTCCGCAGCGCGAAATGGAGGGTCTCGCCTCCCCGCCGCTTCGCCGGGAGGACGATCTGGTCGGTCTGGGTCATACGGCGTTCCCTTGCATCCGGATCCGGGTCCGCGGATCGACCAGGGTGTAGACGACGTCGATGATGAAGTTGGCGACCAGCACCCCCAGCACGATGAACAGGAAGGCCCCCTGCAGCAGGAAGAAATCCTGGTTGTTGATGGCCTGCAGGATCAGGTGGCCGATGCCGGGATAGGAGAAGACGATCTCGGTCACCAGCGCGCCGGCGACGATCGTGCCCAGTTGCAGGGCCAGCCCGGTGATCTGCGGCAGCACCGCGTTCCTGAAGGCGTACCCCCGGACCAGCCGGCTCCGCGCGCCCAGCGCCTGAAGGTAGTTGGCGTAGTCGGACTCCAGCTCGTAGATGATCAGGTTGCGCATCCCGATGGCCCAGCCGCCGAACATCACCAGGAACAGCGAGGAGAACGGCAGCACCCAGTGCACCGCCAGGCTGCCGAGGAACTCCCACGACCAGGAGGGCTGCACCGCGAAGCTGTAGGCGTGCGACACGGGGAAGATCCCCGCGAGGATCGCCAGCGTCCAGGCCAGCAACAGCGCCAGCCACATGTACGGCGTGGCCGTCAGCAGGTAGCCGATCGGCAGGACCGTGTTGTCCAGCCACTTCCTGCGCGCGGCGAACGCGCCGAACCTGTTCCCCGCCCACCAGCTCAGCAGGATCGCCGGAATCAGCAACCCCAGCGTGTACGGCACGGCCCGGATGATGAGGTCGGTGACCGGCGTGGGGAAGGCCCAGATGCTGATCCCCATGTCCCCCCGGAGCAGCGCGGCCCAGAAGTTGACGTACTGCTGCCACCACGGCACGTCGAGCCCGAACAGGTTGGTGTAGTGCGCCCGCATGGCGTCGACCGAAGCCGGGTCGGCCACCTGGGCCCTGGCTACCAGGCCCTGGATGGGGTCGCCGGGCATGAAGCGCGGGATCATCCAGTTGATCGTCACGGCCACGAAGAACGTCAGGGCGTAGATCAGCGCCTTCCTGCCGAAGTACTGTCGCAAGCGGATCCTCCTGTGAGGGCTGCGATCGACGCCCCCTCCCGGCGAGAAGGGAGGGGGCTCGGACAGAGGATCAGCCTCCGGCGACCGGCTGGAGTTCGGTGAGGGTGTAGATGCCGCCGAGTTCGATCCAGTTACGCCACAGGGTCGGCGCGTTCTTCGGCGCGCCCGGCGCGGCGGACGGCCAGTTCTTCCAGACCGTCGAGGTGCTCTGGGCCCACAGGCCGTTGTACCAAAGCGGGATCACCGGCATGTCGTCGAGCTGGATCTGCTGCAGCTCGGAGGTGATCTTCGCCATGCCCTCGGCGTCGTCGGTCGGGCGGTTGTCGAGGTCGCGGACCAGGTCCCAGGCCTTCTTGTTCTCGTACCTGCCGAAGTTGGTGGTGTTCTGCTGCTTCTGGATGGGCAGCCGGAAGATGTAGTCGTAGTACATCCAGGGCGTGTTGCTGAGCTGGCGCTCATTGTTCAGCAGCATGTCGAACTTGCCGGTGCCCCGGTCGGCCACCAGCTTGGGATACTCGGGGAAGGCGGGCTCGACGTTGATCCCGGCCTTCTTCGCGCTGCCGCTGATGACCCGGATGGCCTCCATCCAGTCGGTCCAGCCGTTCGGCACGATGAGTTCCAGCTGGATCTTGGAGCCGTCCTTGTTCTCCACGAACCCGTCGCCGTCGGCGTCCTTGTATCCCGCGTCGGCCAGCAGCTTCTTGGCCTTGGCCTCGTCGTAGGAGAAGCCGCTCTTCGCGACCACGTCCTTGTCGATGTACTTGTCCCACTGGGGAAGCAGGCCGGTCGGGCTCGCCGGGAGCACCAGGTTGCCGTAGACCTTCTCCACGATCGTCTTCATGTCGATGGAGCTCGCCATCGCCTTGCGGAAGGCGGGGTCGTCCATCGGCTTCTTCTCGGTGTTGAGCACCAGCCAGGCCGTGTTGGCCGAGAGCATGTAGGGCGGTTCGGGGTAGTAGGTCTGCACCCCGAACTTGCCCTGGACCAGGTTGGCGATGCCGGGCAGGAAGTTGTTGCTGAGGTCGAGGCCGTTCTGCAGCAGCAGGCCCAGCGCCACCTCGTTGCTGCCGTTGACGATGTCCACGATGTACTTGGGCTTGACGTCGAGGTTGAGCGCCTTGGTGGCCCACCAGCCGTCACGTTTGACCCAGGCCATGCGGTCCTGGTCGTGGCTCTGGTAGGCGTACGGGCCGGTGCCGACGGGCTTCTCGTTGACCCCGTCGAGCACCTCCTTCTCGTCGCGCCCCTCCCAGAGGTGCTTGGGCACGATCGCCCTGCTGTAGAGGTGGTTGGCCCACTGCTGGTAGTTGGGCTTGGTGAAGGTGAACTTCGCGGTGGTCGCGTCGACCGCCTCCGCGCTCTTCAGGAAGGTCCACAGCGGGTGGTAGGGGATCGTCTCCATCTTGCCGAGCTCGAAGGTGAAGACGACGTCCTCGGCGGTCAGCGGCTTGCCGTCGGACCAGGTGACGCCGGGCCGCAGCTTCAGGGTGTACTCGTTGTCGCCGGTCCAGCTGCCGCTCTCGGCGAGCCACGGGGTGAAGTCGCCCTTCTGCGGGTCGAACAGGAACAGGGTCTCGTAGACCAGGCCCTTGGTGCCGGTCGCGGAGTCCCATTCGCGGATCGGGTTCCAGTTGGCGGGCGGGCCGTACTGGGTGCCGCTGGTGTAGAGAGTCTGGTTACGGGGGAACGCGCCGTTCGCGGCGGGGGCCGGAGCGGCGGCGCTGCCTGTGGGCGGGGCGCTCGCGGCCGGTGCCGGGCCGCCACTCGTGCAACCCGCCACCGTCAGGGAGGCCGCGAAGCACATGATCAGAAACCGTGAGCGGTTTCGCATCGGAGTTCTCCTTCGTCCTCGCGGGGCTCTGCACCCTCGCTGAGGTCCAGCTCGAACATCTGGCAGGCCGTGCCCCCCGGAGGCTCCGGAGCACCGGAACTCGCAATCAACCTCGCTTCCCAATGGGAGCGCTCCCAATCTTTCGGGATCCATTCCTGAACCGGGAAAGTACCGCGACCGTAAATTCGACGTGTCATCAGTGTCAATAGAGTTAGGAGGGGGTGTGATATCAATGAGACCTTGACTGGACCGATTCAGTCCTCACGCTGCAAGGGACATGTTGAACAGACCGACGATCGCGGACATCGCCAAGCGCGCCGGCGTTTCCAAAGGGGCCGTCTCCTACGCGCTGAACGGCCAGCCGGGGGTCTCCGAAGCCACCCGGACCCGAATCCGGGCGATCGCCGAGGAGATCGGCTGGCGTCCCAACCGGGCGGCCCGCGCGCTCAACGGCGCCCGCGCCGACGCCATCGGCCTCGCCCTGTGCCGACCGGCCAGGATCCTCGGCGTCGAACCGTTCTTCATGGAGCTGATCAGCGGCATCGAGTCCGAGCTGGCCGCCCGCTCCTCCGCGCTGATGCTCCAGGTCGTCACCGACCACGAGGCGGAGATGGCGGTCTACCACCGCTGGTGGGGCGAGGGGCGCATCGACGGGGCGATCATGGTCGATCTGCACGTCGCCGACCCCCGGGTGCCCGAGATCGAGGCCCTCGGCATGCCGGTGGTGGTCCTCGGGCACCCGTCGGCGTCGGGCTCGCTGGTGCCGGTGTGGTCCGAGGAGGGCGCCGCCGTACGGGAGACCGTGGAATACCTCGTGGCGCTCGGCCACCGGCGCATCGCGCGCGTCGCGGGGCTGCCCCGGCTCGCGCACACGGCGATCCGCGACCGCGCCTTCGCCGAGGTGTGCGTGGAGCTCGGCGTGACCGAGCACGTCACCGTGCACACCGACTACACCGGCGAAGAGGGCGCCAGGGCCACCCGGCGGCTGCTCAGCTCACCCCGGCGGCCGACCGCGATCGCCTACGACAACGACATAATGGCCGTCGCCGGGCTCTCCGTCGCCCAGGAGATGCGCCTCGGCGTGCCCACCGACCTGTCGGTCGTCGCCTGGGACGACTCGCCGCTGTCCCAGGTCGTCCGGCCCGCGCTCACCGCGCTGACCCGCGACATCCCCGCGTACGGCGCGCACGCCGCCCGGCGGCTGCTCGCACTGATCGCGGGCGAGGAGGTCACCGGGTTCGAGGACGAGGGGGCCCGGCTGGTCCCGCGCGGCAGCACCGCGCCCCCTGCCTGAGCGGCCGTCGGCGCACCGGGGATCAGGCAGGGCGGCAGGGACCCGCGCCGGCGGTGGGAGCGCTCCCGAACGCGACGGAGCCGTCCGGCGTGTCGGCCTTGACAAGCTCACCGCACAGCGCCGGACGTCGAGCGTTACTGAACCGTTTCATTGAGATTAAGACAGCGATAGCCCAGCTCAACAGCAGTTCTCCGGGGCGCTGAACCTAAGGTCTCCACTTCGCGCTATGGAAACTTACCCGTTTAAGTGCTGAGATCTCCCTCACCGTGACCTGACCTCACGGCCCCTGTCAGATCGGAGACCCGCATGCGACGGACAATGGCAGTCTTCTGTGCAGGCGTGCTCACCCTCGGTACGGGCTGCGCCACCGGCGGCCAGACCGAGACGAAGCAGGCCGACACCAGCGCCCCCGCGACCATCAGCTTCTGGTCGACCGGCGGCGACGACGAGACGGCGATCTTCCAGAAGGCGGCCGACCTCTACAAGCAGTCGCACCCGAACGTCACCGTCAAGGTGCAGACGCTCGCCTGGGACGACGCCTACGCCAAGCTCCTGGCGGCGGCCACCAGCCGCAGCGGCCCCGACGTCATCTCCGGCGGGATGACCTGGACCATCCAGTTCGGCATCCGCGGCGCCATGGTCGACCTGCGCAAGCACGGCATCGACACGCTCAAGGCCCAGGCCCTGCCCGCGCAGTGGGAGTCGGCGATCGCCCCCGACGGCACCGTGTACGGCGTGCCGCTCGACATGTCCACGCACGCCCTCTATTACCGCACCGACCTGTTCGAGAAGGCCGGCATCAAGTCCCCGCCGACCACCTGGGAGGAGCTGACCGGCACCATCGAGGCGCTCAAGAAGGCGGGCGTGAAGAAGGCGTTCAGCCAGGACTGGGGCAACCTCGACTGGATCGGCTACTTCAACTACCTGTACCAGGCCGGCGGCAGCTTCTACACCGACGACTGCAAGCCGTCGCTGGACACCCCGCAGGCGGAGCAGGCCCTGAAGTTCTGGGTGGACCTCTACCGCCAGCACGGCGCGCCCACCGCGACCGTCGAGGGGGGCGACGCGCTCGACACCGGCACCGCGATGGTCTCCGCGGGCAGCTGGATCGCCAAGGGCCTGGACATCGACCGACCCAAGCTGAAGGACAAGTGGGCGATGGTCCCGCTCCCCGCGGGCCCGGCGGGAGCGAAGACCTTCGTCGGCGGCCGCGCGATCGGCGTCACCGCGTTCAGCAAGTACGTGGCCCAGTCGGCGGAGTTCGTCAAGTTCCTCTACACCGACCAGGCCGTCCAGGTGATGGTGAAGGAGGCCTCGGGCCGCAACCTGCCGTTCATCTCGGCGCGCGCCGACAAGATCGGCCAGTCGACCTTCACGCCCGAGCAGTCCGCCGTGTTCGAGGCGTCGATCAGGTCGGGCGTCGCGGCGCCCGGCTGCCCCGGCTGGGACGAGAGCGCCCCCGACGTCAGCAAGCAGCTGCAGTCGGTGATTCTCGGCAAGGCGGACGCGAAGACCGCGCTGACCGAGGCCGCCAAGATCATGGAGAAGAACGCGGGCTGACGGATCAGGGCGGGCGGGCCCGGCGGCCCGCCCGCCGCCTGGCGCGAAGGAGACACACCGTGGGAACCCATACCGCCCAGCCCCAGCGTGCGAGACTGCGACGCTACGCCACCTCCTACGCCATGCTGCTGCCCTTCCTGGCACTGTTCCTGGCGTTCCTGGTCTGGCCGCTGGCCAACTCGCTCTTCCTCAGTTTCACCGACTTCGACGGGATCACCCCGGCGCGGCTCACCGGCCTGGAGAACTTCGGCAACCTGCTCTTCGAGGACGACCGGTTCCGGCACGCCCTCGGCAACACCTTCATCTACGTGCTCGCCTCGGTCGTCATCGGCACCCTGCTCTCCCTGGGGCTCGCGCTGGCGTTCAGCGGTTCGAGCTGGCCGCACCGGATCATGCGCACGATCTTCTTCCTGCCCTCGGTGACCTCGTCGATCGCGCTCATGCTGATGTGGAAGTGGATCTTCTTCCCGAGCGACGTCGGCCTGGCCAACACCGTGGTCGGCTGGCTCGGGGGAAGCACCGTGCAGTGGCTGGCCACCCCGTCGCTGACCATCCCCATCCTGGTGCTCATGTCCGTGTGGGGCGGCATGGGATACGGCATGGTCCTCTACGTCGCCGGGCTCAACACCATTCCCGGCGAGTACTACGAGGCGGCCCGCATCGACGGGGCCACCGCCTGGCAGCAGTTCCGTTCGATCACCCTGCCGCTGCTCCGCCCGGTGACCACCTATGTCGTGGTCACGGGCCTGATCGGCGCGTTCCAGATCTTCGAGGCGGTCTACATCGTCTTCCGCGGCACCAACAGCGTGGGCGGCGTGCTCGACTCCGGCCTCATGATCGTTCCCTATCTCTACGACCAGGGGTTCACGCACTTCCAGCTCGGCTACGCCTCCGCGATCGCCTGGGTGCTCTTCGCGATCATCTTTGTGATCAGCATGATCAATCTTCGTCTCGGCCGCGCCATGAAGGAGCTGTGATGACCACCGCCCCGGCCCCGACCCGCCCTCGTGCGAGCTTCGACGCAGGAGAGCCGGAGCGGGACGAGCGCCGCCGGAAGCGGCGCGGCCACCTGCTCCGCCTGCCGTTCTACCTGCTCGCGCTGACCATGATCGCCCCGTTCTACTGGATGCTGATCAGCGTCTTCAAGACGCCCACGGAGCTGAACCGGCACCCGCCGTCCTTCGTGCCCGGCAGTCCGACCCTGAACAACTTCTACGACCCCGACTGGTCGGCCACCCAGATCAACCCCGGCCACCTGCAGGGCGTCTTCCAGCGGTTCCAGGTCGACTTCGGCTTCGGCCGCTTCATGTTCAACAGCCTGATCATCACGATCGCCATCACCGTGGGCTCGCTGCTCATCGCGTCACTGGCCGCCTACGTGATCGCCAAGCACGAGATCAAGGGCCGCCGGGTGATCTTCATCATGATCATCGCCTCGATGATGATCCCCTGGCAGACCACCCTGATCCCCAACTACGTGATCATGCGGAACCTCGGCTGGCTCGACTCCTACGCGGGCTACATCGTCCCGGCGCTCGCCAAGGCGTTCGTGTTGTTCTTCCTGGTGCAGTTCCTGCAGTCGATCCCGAACGAGCTCATCCAGGCGGCGCGGGTGGACGGCGCCGGGGAGTGGCGGATCTGGTGGCAGATCGTGCTGCCCCTGCTCCGGCCCGCCCTCGCCGCCATGTCGATCTTCATCGTGCTCGCCGAGTGGAACAACTTCCTCTGGCCGTTGATCATCGTGCAGAGCGACGAGATGGCCAACGTCCCGGTGGCCCTGGCCCGTCTCAGCTCCTATTTCGGCGGCGCCCAGCACTACGGCACCATCATGGCCGCCGGATTCCTCGCCTCGCTGCCCACGGTGATCTTCTTCCTGGTGTTCCAGCGCTACTTCACCCGGGGCATCGTCCTCAGCGGCGTCAAGGGCTGACCCCGGGAACGACGAAGGGCGGGAACGGCGTCAAGCCGTCCCCGCCCTTCAGTCGACCTTCTTCAGCCGACCTTCTTCAGTCGAGCAGAGTCCCGTGCCGGTCAGCTGCCGTAGCGGTGTCCGCCGGAACGGTTGTCCTGGAAGGAACCGCCGCGGTCCGACCGGAAGTCGGAGCGGAAGCCCTCACGGCGGTCACCGGAGGTCGCGCCGCCACGGTCGGTGCTCTCGGCACGGGCGCCCTCACGGCGCTCGCCCCGGTAGCCGTCGCGCGACCCGCGGAACCCGCCGGTCGAGCCAGCCTCGCGCGGCGCGCGCACGCCGCCCGCCGCCCCCTCGCGGGGGCCGCGGTATCCGCCGCCGGCAGCGCCATCGCGAGCCGGCGCTCCCCTGCGCTCGGGCCGGTCGGTGCGGAACGGCCGCGCGTCACCGCGGTTGTCGTCCGTGCGGTACGGCGCGCGGGTGTCGGAGCGGGTGCCCGCCTCCCCGGCCGGAGCCCGGTCGGCGAAGCGCCCACGGTTGTCGGAGCCGGCGGAGCCGTACCCCTGACGGTCGCGGAAGCGGCGCGGGCGGCGGTCGGAGTGGCCGCCACCGCCGTCACGACGCTGACGGCGGGCGCTCACCGGCGCGGCGGGCTCCCAGACCGGGATCTCCTCGCCGCTCGGCTGCTTGGCGCCGACGACCTCTTCGAGCCTCGGGTGCCCGGGGGTCACCCTGAGCCTGAACGGCTTGATGCCCGCCTGGCGGGTCAGCTGGTCGGTCGAGCGGCGCTCGTTCGGCAGCACCAGGGTCATGACGGTGCCACGCTCACCGGCGCGGGCCGTACGGCCGCCACGGTGCAGGTAGCTCTTGGAGTCCTGCGGCGGGTCGACGTGCAGCACCAGGCTCACGTCGTCGACGTGGATGCCGCGGGCCGCGACGTCCGTGCAGACCAGCACCATGATCGTGCCCTCGCGGAACTCCGCCAGGATCCGGGTGCGCTGGTTCTGCCGCTTGCCGCCGTGCAGGCCGCCGGCCTTCACGCCCACCCGGGCGAGCTGCTTGACGAGCCGGTCCACGCCGTGCTGGGTGCGCACGAACAGGATGGACCTGCCCTCTCGGTTGGCGATCTCGGCGGTGATCGGGAACTTGTCGTCGCGGGTCACCTGGAGCACGTGGTGCTCCATGGTGTCCACCGGCGAGGTCGCCGGCGCGATCGAGTGCGTCACCGGGTTGTGCAGGAAGCGCCTGACCAGCTTGTCGACGTCGCCGTCGAGGGTGGCGGAGAACAGCAGGCGCTGGCCGTCCGCGGGGGTCTGGTCGAGCAGCGCGGTGACGACGGGGAAGAAGCCGAGGTCGCACATGTGGTCGGCCTCGTCGAGCACGGTCACCTGGACCTCTTCGAGCGAGCACTCGCCCTGCTGGACGAGGTCGGTGAGGCGGCCGGGGGTGGCGACGACGACTTCGACGCCGCGCCGCAGCGCCTCGATCTGCTTGCCCATGGACATTCCGCCGACGACGGTCTTCATGCGCAGCGACAGGCCGCGGCCCAGCGGCTCAAGGGCGTCGTGCACCTGCAGGGCGAGCTCGCGGGTCGGCACCAGGATGACGGCCAGCGGGCGGCCGGGCCGGGCCTTGACGCCGGAGATGCGCGTCATGGCCGGGAGGCCGAACGCGAGGGTCTTGCCGGAGCCCGTCTGGCCACGGCCGAGCACGTCGTTTCCGGCGAGAATGTCGGGAATGGTAGCCCGCTGAATTTCAAAGGGGGCAGTGATGCCCTGCCTCACGAGAGCCGACACCAGCGGCCTGGGGAGGCCGAGCAGGGCGAACTCCGACGGAGCGGGGGTCACCTGGGCGTCAGTGGTTTCGGGCAGGGCAGCGTCGAGCATGGTCACGAAGTTTCGTGCCTTTCCGTAGAAGTACGCGGCACGTCACTTCTGCGAAAGGACGAGCCTGGAACGCGCGGTCGTATGGACCGCGCCCGATCGGGCACCCTTGGGTGCCGGGTGCTGTGCGATGCATGTCGAGCAGCGACATTCAGGCACCGCACAGGGCGGGCGACGCCAGTCTACCCGCTCAGAGTCAGACCACGATCAAACATACCCGACCTTCGCAGCGCCGGGCTACACGAACGCATCAACGGCCCTCTTGGGAGCCACAAGTAGGTATAACCATCCCACTACCCACTTTGTTCCCAGCTCTCCAAAATTTCTTCGAGCCGGGACACTTCGCCACCGTAGACGCCCGCCGCGGGGACGCCCTCAAGTGCCGCACGCACACGTAGGCGGCGGCACTCTCCGGAAGCCGGTCAGACGTTGAAGCCGAGCATGCGGAGCTGCTCACGCCCGTCATCGGTGATCTTGTCCGGGCCCCACGGCGGCAGCCACACCCAGTTGATCTTGACGTCGGAGACCATGCCGTCCAGAGCCGAATGGGCCTGGTCCTCGATCACGTCGGTGAGCGGGCAGGCCGCGCTCGTGAGCGTCATGTCGATGGTGGCCACGGGAGCGGCCGCGCCCTCGGCGGCGTCGAGGTTGACGCCGTAGATGAGGCCCAGGTCGACGACGTTGATGCCGAGTTCGGGGTCGACGACGTCCCTGAGGGCCTCCATGACCTCCTCCAGACTCGTCTCGCCCTCGTAGGCCGCGGTCGGGGTCTCAACGGGCTTGCTCATGCGGAACTCCTCACCAAAGCGTCCTTGTAGGCCATCCAAGCCAGCAGCGCGCACTTCACCCGGGCGGGGAACTTGGCCACCCCGGCGAACGCCACCGCGTCACCGAGCAGATCCTCGTCCGGCTCGATCTTTCCCCTGCCCTGCAGGAGCCGGGTGAACTCGTCGACCACCACCAGGGTCTCCTCGGCGGTCGAGCCGCTGGTGAGCTCGTGCAGCACCGAGGCCGCCGCCTGGCTGATGGAGCAGCCCTGGCCGTCGTAGGAGACGTCCTCGACCTTGCCCCCGTCACCGAGCTTCACCCGCAGGGTGATCTCGTCACCGCACGTCGGGTTCACGTGGTGGACCTCGGCATCGTACGGCTCACGCAGCCCCCGGCCCTGCGGGTGCTTGTAGTGCTCGAGGATGAGTTCCTGGTACATCGACTCGGCGATCATGACTAGGCGAACACCTTCTGAACGTGGTGGAGGCCGCGCACCAAGGCGTCGATTTCGCCCGTGGTGTTGTACAGGTAGAACGACGCCCGGGTGGTCGCGGGTATTCCGAACCGGAGGTGGAGCGGGCGCGCGCAGTGGTGACCTACCCGTACCGCGACGCCGAACACATCGTCGAGGATCTGCCCGACGTCGTGCGGATGGATCCCCTCCAGGGTGAAGGAGACCGTCGCGCCGCGCTGGTCAAGCGTGCCGGGGCCGATGAGGCGCAGCGACGGGAGCTCCGCGAGCGCGCCGAGAGCGTAGGCGGTCAGCTCGCGCTCGTGCGCCTCGATCGCGTCCATGCCGACGGCTGTCAGGTAGTCGACGGCGGCGCCGAGACCGATGGCCTCGACGATCGGCGGCGTGCCCGCCTCGAACTTGTGGGGCGCCGGCGCGTAGGTCGAGCGATCCATCCAGACCGCCTCGATCATCTCGCCGCCGCCGAGGAACGGCGGCATCGCCGCCAGCAGCTCACCCCGGGCCCACAGCACGCCGATGCCGGACGGACCGGCCATCTTGTGGCCGGTGAAGGCCACGAAGTCGACGCCCAGCGCGGCCACGTCGACCGGGTGGTGCGGCACGGACTGGGAGGCGTCGAGCATCAGCAGCGCGCCGGCCTGACGGGCCCGCGCGAGGACCTCGGCCACGGGGTTGACCGTGCCGAGCACGTTCGACTGGTGCGCGATCGACACGATCTTCGTGCGTTCGGTGACGAGGTCGTCGATGCCCGACAGGTCCAGGCGGCCCTCGTCGGTGACGGGGAACCAGCGCAGGGTCGCGCCGGTCCGCTGCGCGAGCAGCTGCCACGGCACGATGTTGGAGTGGTGCTCCATCTCGGAGATGACGATCTCGTCGCCGGGGCCGAGCCGGAAACGCGGGTCCTCGCCCGCCGGGTTGCCGAAGGCGTAGGCGACCAGGTTGAGGGCCTCGGAGGCGTTCTTGGTGAAGACCACCTCGTCCCTCGACGGGGCGCCGATGAACGCCGCGATCTTGTCCCTGGCGTCCTCGAACGCCTCGGTCGACTCGGCGCCGAGCACGTGCATGGCCCTGCCCACATTGCTGTAGTGCATGGTCATGTGGTCGCGCATGGTCTCGATGACCTGCAGCGGCTTCTGCGAGGAGTTTCCGGAGTCGAGGTAGATCAGCGGGCGGTCTCCGGGCAGCTCGCGGGAGAGGACCGGGAAGTCCTTCCTGATCCTCTCCACGTCAAGGGTGGGAAGGCTCACGCCGACGCCTTGGCGAAGCGCTCGTAACCCTCTGCCTCAAGCTGGTCGGCGAGCTCGGGGCCGCCCTCTTCGACGATCTTGCCGCCGGCGAAGACGTGCACGAAGTCCGGCTTCACGTAACGCAGGATCCGCGTGTAGTGGGTGATCAGCAGCACGCCGGTCTCGCCGCCCTCGCGGAACCGGTTGACGCCCTCGGACACCACGCGCAGCGCGTCGACGTCGAGGCCGGAGTCGGTCTCGTCGAGGATGGCGATCTTCGGCTTGAGGAGTTCGAGCTGGAGGATCTCGTGGCGCTTCTTCTCGCCGCCGGAGAAGCCCTCGTTCAGGTTGCGCTGGGCGAAGACGGCGTCGATGGCCAGGTCGTCCATCCCGCTCTTCAGTTCCTTGGTGAACTGGCGGAGCTTGGGCGCCTCGCCGCGCACGGCCGTCACGGCGCTGCGCAGGAAGTTGGAGACCGAGACGCCGGGAACCTCGACGGGGTACTGCATCGCCAGGAACAGTCCCGCGCGGGCGCGCTCGTCGACCGTCATGTCGAGCACGTCGTCGCCGTCGAGCAGCACCTGGCCGCCGGTGATGGTGTACTTCGGGTGACCGGCGACCGCGTAGGCGAGCGTCGACTTGCCCGAGCCGTTCGGGCCCATGATCGCGTGGGTCTCGCCCGCGCGCACGGTGAGGTTGACGCCCGTAAGGATCGTCTTGTCGCCGACGGCGACATGCAGGTCACGGATCTCAAGCGTGGACACGGTTATGACTCCTTCGAGAGCGAGACGTAGACGTCGTCGCCGTCGATCTTCACTCTGTAGACGGGGACGGGCTTGTTGGCGGGCGGGCCGGTGGGCTTGCCCGAGCGGATGTCGAAGCACGAGCCGTGCAGCCAGCACTCGAGGGTGCCGTCGTAGACGTCTCCCTCGCTCAGCTTCACCTCGGCGTGCGAGCACACGTCGTGCAGGGCGTAGATCTCGCCCCCGGTGTTGACCAGAGCGACCGGGGTCTCGCCCACCTCGACCCCTATGACGCCGCCTTCCGGGACGTCACTCGTCTTGCACACCTTCTCGAAGCTCACTTCTCGAGCTCCGCTTCCACCGCGCTCATGACCCGCTCGCGGATCTCCTCAACGCCGATCTTCTCGATCAGCTGGCCGAAGAACCCGCGGATGACCAGGCGCCGCGCCTCGTGGAAGGGGATGCCGCGGGCCTGCAGGTAGAAGATGTGCTCGTCGTCGAGGCGGCCGGAGGTGGACGCGTGGCCCGCCCCGGTCACCTCGCCGGTGAGGATCTCCAGGTTGGGCACCGAGTCGGCGCGGGCGCCGTCGGTGAGGATGAGGTTGCGGTTGAGCTCGTAGGTGTCGGTGCCCTCGGCCTCGACCCTGATGATCACGTCGCCGATCCAGACCGTGTGGGCCTCGTCGCCCTGCAGGGCTCCGCGGTAGTCCACGTTGCTCTTGCAGTTGGGCTGGGAGTGGTCGACCAGGAGGCGGTGCTCCAGGTGCTGGCCCGCGTCCGCGAAGTACAGGCCGGACAGGTCGGCGTCGCCGCCGGGGCCGGTGTAGGAGACGCTGGGCGACAGCCGTACGAGGTCGCCGCCCAGGGTCACCACGAAGCTCCGGAAGGAGGCGTCCCGGGCGAGCTGGGCGTGGTGGTGGGAGACGTGCACGGAGTCGGCGGCCCAGTCCTGCAGGCTGACGACCTTGAGCGTGGCTCCGTCGCCCACCACGAACTCGACGTTGTCGGCGTAGGTCGCGCTGCCCTGGTGTTCGATGATCACCACGGCTTCGGCCATCGGCTCGACCTTGATCACGATGTGGCCGTAGGACGCGCCCTCGGCGCCGCTCCCCCGCATCTCGATGGTGATCGGCTCGGCGGGCACGGCCTCCTTCGGCACGGTCACCACCAGCGCCTTCTCGAAGGTGTTGTAGGCCTGCGCGCTCACCCTGTCGGCGGGCACGTAGGCCTTGCCGATCCGGGCGTCGTCGCGGCCGACCCACTCCGCGGTCACCCCGGCCGGGGTGTACGCCTGCGTGAGCACCTGGCCGGTGACCTCCGCGGTGCCGTTCTGCAGGCCCTTGAGGCGGGACAGCGGTGTGAACCGCCACGCCTCCTCACGGCCGCCGGGCACCTCGAAGTCGGCCAGGTCGTACGACGCCTTCTCGTGCAGGGTCGAGAGAGGCTTGGTCTCGAGACCCATCGTCAGCCCACCGCTCCTTCCATCTGCAGCTCGATCAGCCGGTTGAGCTCCAACGCGTATTCCATCGGGAGCTCGCGCGCGATCGGCTCGACGAAGCCGCGCACGATCATCGCCATCGCCTCGTCCTCCCCCAGCCCTCGGCTCATGAGGTAGAACAGCTGGTCGTCGCTGACCTTCGAGACGGTGGCCTCGTGGCCCATCGAGACGTCGTCCTCGCGGACGTCGACGTAGGGGTAGGTGTCGGAGCGGCTGATCTGGTCGACCAGCAGCGCGTCGCACTTGACCGTGCTGGCGCTGCCGTGCGCGCCCTCCTCGATCTGGACCAGACCGCGGTAGGAGGTACGGCCGCCGCCGCGCGCCACCGACTTGGAGATGACGCTGGAGCTGGTGTGCGGCGCCAGGTGGACCATCTTCGAACCGGCGTCCTGGTGCTGACCCTCGCCGGCGAAGGCGACGGACAGGGTCTCACCCCTGGCGTGCTCGCCCATGAGGTAGACGGCCGGGTACTTCATCGTGACCTTGGAGCCGATGTTGCCGTCGATCCACTCCATGGTCGCGCCCTCATACGCCACGGCGCGCTTGGTGACCAGGTTGTAGACGTTGTTCGACCAGTTCTGGATGGTCGTGTAACGGCAGCGGGCGCCCTTCTTCACGATGATCTCGACGACCGCCGAGTGCAGCGAGTCGCTCGAGTAGATCGGCGCGGTGCAGCCCTCGACGTAGTGGACGTAGGAGTTCTCGTCCACGATGATCAGGGTCCGCTCGAACTGGCCCATGTTCTCGGTGTTGATCCGGAAGTAGGCCTGCAGCGGGATCTCGACCTCGATGTTCGGCGGGACGTAGATGAACGAGCCGCCGGACCAGACCGAGGAGTTGAGCGCGGCGAACTTGTTGTCGCCGACCGGGATCACCGAGCCGAAGTACTCCTTGAAGAGCTCGGGGTGCTCCTTGAGGCCGGTGTCCGTGTCGAGGAAGATGACGCCCTTCTCCTCAAGGTCCTCACGGATCTTGTGGTAGACGACCTCCGACTCGTACTGGGCCGCGACGCCGGCGATCAGGCGCTGCTTCTCGGCCTCGGGGATGCCGAGCCTGTCGTAGGTGTTCTTGATGTCCTCGGGCAGCTCGTCCCAGGACGCCGCCTGCTTCTCGGTGGAGCGGACGAAGTACTTGATGTTGTCGAAGTCGATGCCGGTGAGGTCGGATCCCCAGGTGGGCATGGGCTTCTTGCCGAACAGGCGCAGGCCCTTCAGACGAAGGTCGAGCATCCACTCCGGCTCGTTCTTGAGAGCGGAGATGTTGCGGACGACCTCCTCGGACAGGCCACGTCGAGCTGTGGCTCCCGCCGCGTCCGAGTCGGCCCAGCCGAACTTGTAATTCCCGATGCCTTCCAGCTCCGGGCGGTCGGTGATAGTCACCTTCCGGTCTCCTTGCTCTTGATCTTATGTATGGCTTCACTTAGCGCGTGAGGACTCACGTGTGTGGTGCAGACCCCGTCGCCGTGGGCGATGGTCGCCAGCCTCTGGACAGGAGTGCCGAGGATCTCCGCGAAGGCCTCGGTCTCGGCCTCGCACAGTTGCGGAAAGTCAGCCGCGACGTGCGCGACCGGGCAGTGATGCTGGCACAGCTGCTCACCGCCGAGCTGGGCCTTGCTCGCCGAGGCCGCGTAGCCGTCGGCTGACAGCGCCTCGGCCAGCACCCGGACCCGCTGGTCGGCCGGCACCTCGCGCATCGCCGGCGCGAGACGCTCGACCAGGGCCGCCACCTGCGATCGCGCGAAGTCGGCGACCGCCTCCTCGCCCATGCGCTCGGCCAGGAAGCGCAGCGCGCTCCCCGCCAGGTCATCGTAGGCGTGCTCGAACGCACTGCGTCCCGCGTCGGTGATGGCGAACAGTTTGGCCGGCCGCCCGCGCCCGCGCTGGACCCGTGCTCTCGCCGCGCGGGGTTCGATCATCCCGTCGGCCAGCAACGCGTCCAGGTGGCGGCGGACCGCGGCCGGTGTCAGGCCCAGCCGCTCGCCAAGGGCGGCGGCGGCGATGGGCCCATGCTCCAGGATGAGCCGAGCCACGCGCGCGCGAGTGCTGTGCTCGGCGCCCGTCTCGGTGTTCATCATCCCGGCCATGTTTTTCACAACATCAGTGTGACCTATTTCCTTCCCGTCACACAAATGCTTGACCGAGCTGCGCATAATGGAATTGCTCACGCAGGGAAGGCTTACCTAACTTTTGCCGTCCGGTTCAGAACCACGAAAACGACCAGGGCACCGGCGGCGAGAACCGCCATCACCACGGCCATCGGCACCGCCGTACCGGCGCCCGCCAGGCCCACGAGCGGGGCGGCCACCGCGCCCAGCGCGAACTGCAGCACGCCGAGCAACGCGGAGGCGCTTCCCGCGACCTGCGGGGGCTGGCCCGCGAGGGCGAGCGCGCCGGTTCCCGGCAGCGTCAGGCCGGCGCCGCACATCAGGACGAACAGCGCGGCCACCACAAGGGGCAGCCCGATCCCCGTCAGCACCGCGGCGCACAGGGCGATCGCCCCGGCCATCGACACGAACAGGCCGGTCAGCACGAGCCGCTCGGGCCTGACGCGGCCCGCCAGCCGCCCGCCGACCTGCGCCAGCACGGTCAGGCCGAGCGCGTTGACGCCGAAGATCAGCGAGTAGGTGGTGGGCGAGATCCCGTAGATCTCCTGGAGCACGAAGGGCGAGGCGGAGATGTAGGCGAACATCCCGGCGAAGCCGAAGCTGCCCGCCAGCGCGCAGGCCATGAACGACCGGTCGCGCAGCAGCAGCCAGAACGTGGCCACGGTGTGCCGCAGCCCTCCCGCCTCCCTGCGCTCGGCCGGAAGGGTCTCCTTCACGCCCAGCAGCACCGCGCCGAGCAGCAGGACGCCGGCCACGCCCAGCGCCACGAAGACGCCCCGCCAGGAGGTGAACTCCAGCAGTTGCGCCCCGGCGATCGGCGCGAGGATCGGGGCCAGCCCGCTGACCAGCATGAGCGTGGCGAAGATCCGGGCGATGTCGGCGCCGCCGTACAGGTCGCGCACGACCGCTCGCACGATCACCAGTGCGGCCCCGCCGGTGAAGCCCTGGAAGAGGCGGAGCGCGATGAGGGCGCCGATCGAGGGGGCGAAGGCGCACAGGAAGGAGGCCACGGCGTAGCCCGCGATGCCCAGCAGCAGCGGCGTCCGCCGGCCGCGCACGTCGCTGAGCGGTCCGGCCACCACCTGTCCCAGCGAGACGCCGATCAGGCAGGCGGTCAGGGTGAGCTGCACCTGGGACGGCCCGGTGAGCATCTCACCGGCGATCGCCGGGAGCGCCGGCAGGTACATGTCGATCGACAGCGGACCGATCGCCGACAGCGCTCCCAGGATGAGCAGCAGCAGTCCCCGCCGCCGCACCACCGGAGGAGTCACATTGTCGGGCGCGACGACGGTCGCGGTCATGGCTGGTCCCTTCCCTCGCAGGCCACACGGGCCCCACGCGGGCCAAGGGGTCAAACCACGATCTGGTCAGCCACATTCCCAAATTTTACGATTTTTAGTATGACACGGCATTCAAGCCTGCAATCAGCCTTCTGAGGGTTGAATCACCGCAAAAGCCGCATCCTGTGGATCCGCCATAACGGCGAACCGGCCGACCGGAAGATCCATCGGCGGCACGAACACCGTGCCGCCCAGCCGTTCCACGCTCGCCACCGTGGCCTCGCAGTCGGTGACGGCGAAATAGGTCAGCCAGTGCGGCGGCACATCGGAGGGGAACTGCGGGCCCATCGCCATCATCCCGCCGACCGGTTCGCCCTCCACCTGCCACACGGTGTACTCCATGCCGCCCATGTCGTCCTCCTCGGCCCCCCAGCCGAACACGGCCGGGTAGAAGGACCTGGCGGTGGCCGTGTCGCGGGTCGCCAGTTCGTTCCAGGTGAACGTGCCGGGCTCGTTGACCAGCTCCGCGCCCGCTCTCCGCCCCGGCTGCCAGATCATGAAGAACGCGCCGGCCGGATCCTGGAACCCCGCCGCGTGCCCCTCGTCCATGACCGCGTAGGGCTCCCTGACCACGTGCCCGCCCGCCGCGGCGACCCGCTCGGCGGTCTTCCACGCGTCCTCGACCGCGATGTGGGTGTGCCAGCCCGCGGGCAGGTCCCCGGCCGCGTGCCCGACACCGGCGACGACCCTGCCGTTCAGTGTGAACCGGCCCTCCCCCGCGGCCCCCGGACGCGCGTCGAACGCCGCGTCCCAGCCGAGGACGTCGCGGTAGAACCTGACCGACGCGGTGATGTCGTGGCTGGAAAGGCCGACCCAGCAGGGAACTCCCGGCCGGTATGCCGTCCGCTCTGACATGCCGATCCTCCTCCTTCACGCCTGACGCATCGATGGCAGGCTCGCACGCGGCGGAACACGGAAAGGTGGGGGCGATTCCGTGCTTGACAGGATTCGCCGCAAGGTTTTACCTCTGCCCGGATCAGTCGTGCCGCGAGCGGGAGCGCCCGGAGGAGTCCCTACACTCATGCCCATGGACTCCCCTGCCGTCGAGGTCTCCGGACTGGTGAAGCGCTATGGGCGCGCGACCGCCGTGGACGGCCTCTCCCTCGTGGCCGATCGCGGTGCGGTCACCGCGATCCTGGGCCCGAACGGCGCGGGAAAGACCTCCACCGTCGAGATCTGCGAGGGTTTCCGCCGCGCCGACGGCGGCACGGTCCGCGTGCTCGGCCTGGCTCCCTCCCGGCCGGAGCTGCGGGCCAGGGTGGGCGTGATGCTCCAGGCGGGCGGGGTGCCCCCGGCGACCCGGGCCGGCGAATGGCTGCGCCTGGTCAGCCGGTTCTCGGCGCACCCGCTCGACCCGGCCGCGCTGCTCGACCGGCTCGGCCTCACCGAACACGCCCGCACGCCGTACCGCCGGCTGTCCGGGGGGCAGCAGCAGCGCCTGTCGCTGGCCGCGGCCGTGGTCGGGCGGCCCGAGCTCGTCTTCCTCGACGAGCCGACGGCCGGCCTCGACCCGCAGGCCAGGCACGCGTGCTGGGACGTCGTCGGCGAGCTGCGGGCCTGCGGGGTGTCGGTGGTGCTCACCACCCACCACATGGACGAGGCGGAGCGGCTGGCCGACCAGGTCGTGATCATCGACAGGGGGCGGGTCGTGGCGGGCGGCAGCCCCGCCACGCTGACCGGCGCCGAGCGCCAGCTCAGGTTCCGGGCCAGGCCGGGGCTCGACCTCGACGAGTTGCTCGGCGCGCTGCCCACCGGGAGCGCCGCCAAGGAGTCGCCCTCGGGCCACTACATCATCGAGGGGCAGGTCGGCCCGGAACTGCTCGCGACCGTCACCGCCTGGTGCGCCGCGGAAGGCGTCACCGCCGACGACCTGAGCATCGAACGCCGCACCCTCGAAGACGTCTTCCTCGAACTGACCGGCCGGGAGTTGCGGTGACCCTCCGCCCATTCGCACGGCACCACGGCACCACCTGCGGGGAACCATGCTGACCGGCCTCGACTTCACGCCCGCGCCGAAGGCGGCGCCGCTGCACCGGATGGTGACCGCGCAGGCGGGCGCCGAGGTGCGCGCGACCCTGCGGAACGGCGAGCAACTCCTGCTCACCATGATCATCCCGATTCTGCTGCTGGCCGGCTTCTCCGCCATGCCGCTGCTCGACCTGGGCGCGGGCCGCAGGGTCGACTTCCTGGCCCCCGGCGTGCTCGCCCTGGCGATCATGTCGACGGCCTTCACCGGACAGGCGATCGCGACCGGTTTCGAGCGCAGGTACGGCGTGCTCAAACGGCTGGGCGCGACCCCGCTCTCGCGCACCGGGCTGCTGCTGGCCAAGACGCTGGCCGTGATCGTGGTCGAGGTCATCCAGGTGGCCGTCATCACCGGCGTCGGGCTCGCCCTCGGCTGGCGGCCGCAGGGTTCCCCGCTGGCGGCCCTGGTGCTCATCCTGCTCGGCACCGCCGCGTTCAGCGGCCTCGGGCTGCTCATGGCGGGCACGCTGCGCGCCGAGGCCACGCTCGCCGGCGCCAACCTCGTCTACCTGGTCCTGCTGGGCTGCGGCGGGGTGATCTTCCCGCTGACCGTGTTCCCCGCCGCGGTCGAACCGGTGCTGGAGCTGCTGCCGATCGCGGCGCTGACCGGCGGGCTGCGCGCGGTCCTCACCGCGGGGGCGGCCCTGCCCGTGTCCAGCGTGGCGATCCTCGCCGGGTGGGCCGCCGTGTCGCTGCTGCTGGCCGCCCGGACCTTCCGCTGGGAGTGACGTGACCGCTGAGCCGTACCAGCCGGACCTCCCGCGCAGGAACGCGCTGGCGCGCGCCACCGTCGACGCCATCCCGCCGTCCGGCCTGGTGCTGCTGGCGATCCTCTCGGTGCAGGTGGGCGCGGGCTTCGCCAAGGACCTGTTCGCCCAGCTGCCGCCGAGCGCGGTCGTGTTCCTGCGCATCGCTACCGGAACGCTCGTCCTCGGGCTGATCGCCAGGCCACGGCTGCGCGGGCTGAGCAGGAGCGACCTGGGCGTCGGGGCGGCGTTCGGGCTGACCCTCGGGCTGATGAACCTCTCCTTCTACGAGGCGCTGGCCCGGCTGCCGATGGGGATCGCGGTGGCGATCGAGTTCCTCGGTCCGCTGAGCGTCGCGGTCGCGGCGTCCCGGCGCAGGCTCGACCTGTTGTGGGTGGCGCTGGCGGCGACCGGTATCGCGCTGCTCGCGCCGTGGGGCGAGACGTCCCGGGTGAGCTGGCCGGGGATCGGCTTCGCGCTGCTGGCGGCGCTCTTCTGGGCGGGGTACATCGTGCTGTCGGCCGCGACCGGGCGGCGGTTCCCGGGCGCGGGCGGGCTGTCGTTCGCGATGGTCGTCTCGCTGGTGCTCGTCGCGCCGGTGGGCATCGCGGCGGGCGGGGCCGAGCTGCTGCGGCCCGAGTTGCTGCTGATCGGCCTGGGCGTCGGGCTGCTCTCCTCGGTGATCCCCTACTCGATCGAGCTGGAGGCGCTGCGACGGATGCCGAAGCGCGTCTTCGGCATCCTGATGAGCCTGGAGCCCGCGGTGGCGGCTCTGGTGGGGCTGGTCGTGCTCGGCGAAATCCTGCATCTGAGGGAGTGGGCGGCGGTCGGCTGCGTGGTGATCGCGAGCGTGGGAGCGACCCGGACGACCTGACGGGCAGGTGACATCTCCGGTCCTCGCGAAATGAGTAGCCGGGTACTCGTGCGCGAGCCGCGACACCGGGTGACGATATCGAGGTCAGGTGCGCGCGGGCGGCGGAGGCCCGCGCAGGGGGCCCGCAACACTAGGAGATCCGATGTCGTCAGTCGACGACGGGCAGCGCCAGCATCACTGGTGCGCGACGATGCCCGTGCACCACCAGATGATCGCCAGCCGGCCCGAGTACACCATCGCGCGAGCCGCGATCGAGAACGCCACCTTCCAGCGGAAGACCGTACGAGCCCCCCGGCACCAGGAGGTCGTGACCATCCCCGTGGTGGTCCACGTCGTCTACCGGGAGGAGGAGCACAACGTCTCACAGGAGCAGATCGACAGCCAGCTCGCGGTGCTGAATTACGACTTCCGTCTCACCAACGCCGACGCGGCCTCGATCCCCCCGGTCTGGCAGCCGCTCGCCGCCGACTCGAAGATCGAGTTCCTGCTCGCGACCACCGACCCGCGTGGCGGGCCGACCACCGGCGTGGTGCGGCAGTCGACCCGCAAGGCGGAGTTCGGCGACGACGACGGGGTGAAGTTCGCCGCGAAGGGCGGCTCCGACGCCTGGCCGGCCGACCGCTACCTCAACATCTGGGTCTGCAACCTGGTCCCGTGGCTGGGTTACGCCCAGTTCCCCGGCGGGCCCGCCGAGACCGACGGGGTGGTCGTGGCCTACCACGCGTTCGGCTCGACCGGCACCGCCCGCGCGCCGTACGACCTGGGGCGGACGGCCACCCACGAGATCGGCCACTGGCTCAACCTGCGCCACATCTGGGGGGATGACGGCGACTCCTGCTCGGGCGACGACTTCGTCACCGACACGCCGAACCAGGCCGGTCCCAACTTCGGCACGCCCAGTTTCCCCACGGTGACCTGTGGCAACGCGCCCAACGGCGACATGTTCGTCAACTACATGGACTACACCGAGGACAGGTCGATGTTCATGTTCACCAAGGGGCAGTCGGAGCGGATGGACGCCTGCCTGGCGGGGCCGCGCTCGTCGTTCGTCCCCAAGGTGGTGCTCGACAGCATGTGGGAGGGAGTGTCGCAGGAGCCGACGCCGGCCTGAGCCGGTCAGCGCCCGGCCGCTGCGGATGCTCCCGCGTCCCCGGCGGCCGGCGTGAGGATCGCCCTGGCACCGCGGAGCAGTTCGGCCCGGAGGTCGGCCGCGGGGATGTCGGGCAGCTGGCTGATCGGGTCGGTGGCGGCGGCGAACGCCTGCGCGGCGCGTACGCGATGGCGCCAGTCGGGGTCGGGGCCTGCGAGGAGTGCGATGGCCTGATCGACGAGGGCGAGCACCCGGGACATGGTCTCGGTCGTCTCCTCGCCGTAGATGGAGGCGTCGCGGAGTAGCAGGATCATGGTCTCCCGGTGGGCGAGCATGACGTCCAGGCAGCCGCCGATGAGGTGTTCGCGCACCTCGTCGAGGGTCGGACGGGCCGCGGCGGCCTGGACCGCGGCCTCCAGCTCGTCGATCGGCGGCCCCACCAGGCTCGCCAGGATCTCGCTCTTGCTCCGGAAATGGTGGTACAGCGAGGGTTTGGTGATGCCGACCCGTTCGGCGATGTCCCGCATGGAGGCGGCGCGGTAGGTCTGCGCGGTGAACAGCTCCCGCGCGGTGTCGATGATCCGCGAGCGGGTGTCGCCCTGCCCGGCGCGTGTCAACGGCGCTCCTCTCATCGGGCCCCACCCTAACAGGCTACCTACCGGTCGGTTGACTACCGATCGGTCGATGGCTACCGTGACACCCGACCGACCGGTAGGTCGGGTGATTCAGGAAGGGGTGTGAGGACATGGCCATCGAAGGCATGACCGCGGCCGGATTCGAGGCGGTGCGGGAGGCGTTCGAGCGGAACTTCGCCGAAGGCGGCGAGGTGGGCGCCGGGGTGACCGTCTACCGGCACGGGGAGCCCGTGGTGGACCTGTGGGGCGGGTACGCGGACGCGGAGACCCGGCGGCCGTGGCGGCGCGACACCATCGCCGCCATCGCCTCCACCTGCAAGACGTTCGCCACGGGGGCGGTGCTGCTGCTGGTCGAACGCGGCGAGGTGGACCTGGCGGCGCCGGTGGCGCGCTACTGGCCCGAGTTCGCCCAGAACGGCAAGGGTGAGATCACCGTACGGACCCTGCTGGGCCATCGCGCCGGGCTGCCGAGCATGCACAGGCGACCCATCACCTGGGAGGATCTGCGTGACTGGACGCCGATCACCGAGACGCTCGCCGCCTCGGCCCCCGAATGGCCGCCGGGCACGGCGCACGGCTACCACGGGGTCAGCATCGGCCACCTGGCCGGAGAGATCGTCCGACGGGTGTCGGGATCGACGCTGAGCGAGTTCCTGGCGCAGGAGATCACCCGGCCGCTCGGCCTGGACTGCTACGTCCGCGTACCCGACAGCGCGATGCCGCGGCTGGCCCGCATGGTCGTCCCCGACGCCGAGACCGTACGGCTCGGCATGGAGGTGCCCGAGCTGGCCGACTTCGTCAGGGCGTTCACCGACCCCGCGACCCTGTCCTTCCGCGCCCTCCACGGCAGCGTCGTCGTGGACTGGGACGCGGCCAACGACCCCCGCACGTACCAGGTGGAGAGCCCGTCGATGGACGGCGTCGCCTCCGCCCACTCCCTCGCGCGCTACTTCGCCGCCCTGATCGGTGAGGTCGACGGGATCCGGCTGCTCAGCCCCGGCCTGGTCGAGCAGGTGCGCACCCCTCAGACCAATGGAATCGACCAGATTCTGCGGGTCCACACCGCCTGGGGGATCGGCTTCACCGTGCCCGGCGGGCCGTTCTGGCCCGCGCCCGAGCACGTCACCGGGCTGTTCGGGCAGTACGGCGCCACCGGCTCGTTCGCCTTCGCCGACCCGGACCGCGGGCTCGCCTTCGGCTACGTCCCCAACCGCGGGTCCGAACTGCTGGAAGGCGGCGACTCCCGGGTCCGATCCCTGATCGCCGCCCTGTACGCCCACCCGTGATCCGGCAGGTGTGCGACTCCCGCACGCGCTCCGCAGGGAATGGGGGTTGTCGAGCAACTCCCGCCCACGCCCCGCAGGGAACGGTGCGACCGCCGCGAACCTCACGGCGGCCTGCCCGTTCGGAGACTGGCCGGCACAGGTCACATCGGCCTAGGGTCGTTCGGGTGACGCTCATGTTCACCGCGGAACGATCGGACGCCCGTACGGCGGGGCCGCGCTCGTCCTTCGTACCCGGGACGGTGCTCGGCGCCATGGCGGAGGGCGTGCCCGAGACGTTCGCCGGATCGTGATCGACCCCGCCGGCGACTGGGTGCACTCCCGGGAGGAGGATCACGAGGGCGCCAGGGTCTACCGGCCGCTGGGGCATCCGCTGCCGCCCTCGCGGTGGCGGCACCGGCTCGAACTCCACCCGGACGGCGGCTACGTCGACCATCGGCTCGGCGCCGACGACCGATCGCCCCAGGCACGAGGCCGGTGGACGGTGGACGGCGGCCTGATCACACTCCGGCCGGAGGACGCCGACACCCCCGCCCGCACGCTGCGCGTCCTGGCCGTCGAACCGGGCAAGCTGACGATGGCCGGTTAGCGCCACCTGCGCACACCCGCTCGCCGTGGGGGCGTGTACCCGGCCCTCCCCCGGCGGGCGTCCGGTCCGCGCACCCGGCCGACGTCGAGTCACGTACCGAGTCCGGTCCACGCGCCCGCCCGTCGCCAGGTCGCGTGCACCGGTTTCCGCACCGGGTCGGCCGGGTCCAGGAGGCGGGTCAGTCCTTACGCCCAGTCACCCATTCGCGGAGGCGGAACCGTTCACCTCCGCCGCGGGGTTACACGTCGATACGATCGGCCTCCGGCTCACGGCCGGGCAGGTTCTCCGGCGGTCGGCGAACCAGGACGAGGCTTCGCCTTGGGAGATCTTGCTGGGCGGGCGACGACGACGAGCCCGCCCAGCAGGACGAGCGAGCCCGCGGTCACCGGCCCCGACATGCGTTCACCGAGGACCAGGACGCCGAGCAGGGTGGCCACCAGCGGTTCCACCAGGCTGAGGGTGCCGGCCGTGGCCGCGGTGACGCGCCGCAGCCCGGTCACGAAGAACATGTACGCCAGCGCGGTGGTGGCTCCCGCGAGCCAGGCGACCAGACCGAGCGAACGCGCGTCGGCGAGCGCGGGCAGCCCCGCGATCAGCCAGGGAAGCAGGGCCACCGAACCGGCCAGCAGTGTCACCGACACCGCCGCCGGCATCGGCACCCCGTCGTCGAGGAGTCGTTTGGCCGACATGGTGTAGACACCGAAACACCCACCGGCCACTATCCCCAGCGCCAGGCCGAGCGGATCAACCTGTGCGGAGCCGGCCGGCACCATGATGAGCGTGACGCCGGCGACCGCGGTGACCGTGCCGGCCAGCCAGGTACGGCTGAGCGCGGTCCGCAGGAACAGACGCTGGCAAAGACCGGTGGAGACGGGCACGATGCCGAACGTCACCGCGGTGGCCACGGCGGCTCCCGTGCGGGAGACCGAGCTCAGGAACGCCGCCTGGAAGATCCCGGTGGCTGCGGCCGCGGCTGCCAGCCACGGCCAGGTCGCCACGGTCAGGGACCGGAAGGCGGCGCGGTCGGTGAGCAGGGCGAAGGCCACCAGAAGCGCGCCGCCGAACAGAATCCGGGCACCGCCGAGCGTCACCGGCCCCGCAGGTGAGTGAGCCAGCACTTGGGCAGGACCGACCGTGCCCCACAGCAGCCCAGCCCCGAGCACCAGGAGACCGCCTGAGAAATCGTTCCTTTGGTTCATTTCCGGAACACTAGAAGTCCGTGTCGAACATCAGCCGATCATCCGAAGATAGTTCGATACTGACGCCAGAGGCCGCAGCTTCGTCGGCGACTCTCGGGTATCAGCCGGATCAGCCGTAGGGGCTTCGGCGTTCACGCCCTTCCGCCGCCGGAAATTCCGTCTGTTCCACCGGCTGTACGTAGTCGTAGACCACGGTGGTGCGGACGTCCACGAACTCCTTGCGCCTGGCCAGGTGGTCCAGAACGAAGTCACGCAGGTACTGGGTGCTGGGGACGGCGACATGCACCAGGATGTCCTCGTTCCCCGTCACGACGAACACGCCGAGCGTCTCGGGCAGCGCGGCCATGCTGTCGCGCGTCGACTCGATGGCCTCCCGCGACTGCGGCCGGATCCTGATCGAGATCAGGGCCTGTACGCCACGGCCCAGCGCCTCGGTGTCCACCGCGGCGTGGAACCCGGTGATCACTCCGCGAGCCCGCAGGGCACGGGTGCGTTCCAGCGCGGTGGACGGCGCCACCCCCACGGCCTCGGCCAACTCGCGATTGGTCTGCCGGCCGTCGCGCTGCAGCCGACGCAGGATCGCCTGATCGATGGCATCCATACGCAGTCCCTTCACTCTCACACGGGCAAGACGAACGATCTGCGCGTAGCGTCGCCGACTCTGGCCTGTGCCCGAATTTTATTCGATGGAGAAAGCGGACGTTTCCGGCGGAGGGCGTTGCCACGTGGTTTGATCGGTCGCGCCCGATCAGCCCTTGGTGATCGACCCGACCGGCCCGCGATCATCGACGTGACCGCCGTGAACCACACGTCGAACTGCCTGTTCGGTGACTGGCGGCACCCGGCCGACGTCGAGTCACGTACCGAGTCCGGTCCGCGCACCCGCCCGTCGCCAGGTCGCGTGCACCGGTTTCCGCACCGGGTCGGCCCGGTCGCCGCCGGGTCCGGGAGGCGGTCAGTCCTTCTGCGCCCAGATTCCGCGCACGTGCTCGATGTGGTGCGCCATGATCGACCTCGCGGCGGACTCGTCGCCGCGGCACAGGGCGTCGAGGAGGTGGAGGTGCTCGCGGGCGGAGTCGCCCAGGGTCCCGCGCTTCTTCAACGCGTCGAGGCCGTACAACCGGGCCCTGTTGCGCAGATCGCGAACCACGCCGACGAGGTGGGAGTTGCCGGACAACGCCAGCAGTTCCACATGGAAGCGCAGGTCGGCGGCGACGTAGGCCAGCAGGTCGCCGCGCTCGGCGGCCGAGACGATCTCCTCGGCGACCGGCCTCAGCCGTTCGAACTCCGTCTCGCGCCCGGCGTCGGCCAGCCGGGCCACGGTGGGCACCTCGATGAGCTCCCTGATGTGGGTGAGCTCGTCGAGGTCGCGGTCGGAGAGCTCGGTGACCCGGAAGCCCTTGTTCCGCACCGCCTCGACCAGCCCTTCCTTGGTCAGGTCGAGCATCGCCTCGCGGACCGGGGTCGCCGACACGCCGAACTGCGCGGCGAGCACCGGCGCGGAGTAGACGACGCCCGGACGCATCTCCCCGGTGATCAGGGCGATGCGCAACGCCTGCGCCACCTGTTCCCGCAGGCTCTGCCGCTCCCCCACCACCGGCAGGTCGAGCCGGCCGTCCGCCGAAGGCGTCATCGGATGCCCTTTCCTCGTCCGCGCGACGCGTCCCGCGCCGTCCAGGCTTCGTACGCGGCGGCGGCGACGACCAGGTCCTCCCAGGCCATGCCGACGCCCTTGAACACCCGCGGGCCGGTTCCCGGCACGACGGCCCCCTTCACCAGCTCCGCCAGATTTCCGGCTGGATGGCCGGCGGTGATCATACCTGCACTCATCGGAATGATCAGATCGCCGGCTTCCGCGAGGGCGGCGGCCCTGGCCTCGACGACCACCGTGGCCCGGGCCACGAGCTCGCCGTCGAGCTCGCGGGCCTCGGGCTCGTGCGAGCCGACGGCGACGACGGTGGAGCCGTCCCCGGCGAGCTTACCGGGGAACACGGGGGTTCTGGCGGTGGTGCAGCAGACGATCAGTTCGGCTTCCGCGACGGCCGCGTGAACGGCTGGATCATCCGCCGCCACCGCCGTCACGCGGAGTCCTTCGCAGCCTTCCGCGAGGGCGGCGGCCCTGGCGGCATCGCGGGCGACCACGGTGAGCCGTTCGACCGGGCGGACCGCGCGCATCGCCGTCACGTGCCCGCGTGCCTGCGGCCCCGCGCCGAAGACGACCATCGAGGCGGCGGCGGGGGCGGCGAGGTGCCGGACCGCGAGCGCGGAGACGGCGGGAGTGCGCAGCGAGGTGAGCGCGATCCCGTCCAACGTGGCGAGCGGTGCCAGGGTATGGCCGTCGAACAGCAGATAGGCGCCCTGGATCCGGGGCAGGCCGCGCGTGGCGTTGCCCGGCGCCACGGTCGCGATCTTCACCCCGGCGTACGCCCCCCAGGCGGCCGGCATGAGCAGCAACTGCCCCGCGGGCACCTCCACGACGGGCCGCTTCGGCGTCTCCTCGGGGTCCAGCCCGGCCAGCAGAGCGTCCTCCAGCACCTGTACGGCACGCGGCATGGGCACCAGTTCGCGCAGCGTCTCCCCGTCGAGGTGGGGCAGCCCGGTCATCCGTTCTCCTTCGTCTCAGCTTCGCCTCAGCGCGTTCCCGCGGCCCCGCACCGCTCCCTGGGGCCCGCCGACGTGCGCACCTCCTATTCATACAGTGTGACATTTCATACCACCGCCCTCGCCATTCTTAGAGGTGAGTTCTAGAATGAACCTCTAGGAACCAGTTCAGCCGAGGAGAACGATGACAGCATCCCGAAAGCCGGTCCCCAAGCCGACCCCGGACACCCAGCCGTTCTGGGACGGCACCGCGGCCGGCGAACTCCGCGTGCAGCGCTGCGCCGCCTGCTCCCGGCACTGCTTCTACCCCCGGCCGAGCTGCCCCGCCTGCGGCTCGGGCGAGCTGGAGTGGATCACCGCCAGCGGCCGGGCCACGCTCTACTCCTACGTGATCAACCACCGCCCCGCGCCCGGCTTCGAGGACGACGGGCCGTACGCGATCGCCGTGGTCGAGCTGGAGGAGGGCGTCCGGATGATGACCAACATCGTGGGCGTCGAGATCACCCCCGAGAACCTGGAACTCGACATGCCGCTCCAAGTCGTCTTCGAGAAGCGCGGCGACATGCACCTCCCCCTCTTCGAGCCGACGGGAGCCGGCCTGTGAAGGACGCGGTCGTGATCGCAGGGGCGGCGGAGAGCGACGAGCTCGGCAAGCTGCCCCACCTGTCCACATTGCAGCTCCAGCTCGGCTCGGCGCGCAACGCGATGGCCGACGCCGGGCTGACCAAGGACGACATCGACGGGGTCGCCTGCGTCGGCAGCCCCATCCAGATCGCCCACTCCCTCGGCATCACCCCGGCCTGGCTCGACGGCACGGGCGTCGGCGGCTCCTCCTTCCTCTTCCACGTGCGGCACGCCACCGCCGCGATCCGGGCCGGCCTGTGCCACACCGTGCTCATCACGCACGGCGAGTCCGGCAGGTCCCGGGTGGGCGCGGCCCGCATGGCGATGGGTCCCGACTCGGTCCTGGGCCAGTTCGAGCTCCCGTACGGCGTGCTCGGCCCGACCACGACGTTCACCATCCCCGCGCTGCGCTACATGAAGGAGACCGGGCTCACCCACGAGCAGCTCGCCGAGGTCGCCGTCGCCCAGCGCCGCTGGGCGAACCTCAACCCCCGCGCGGCGATGCGCGACCTGATCACGGTCGACGACGTCTTCGCCTCCCGCATGGTGGCCTACCCCTTCCACCTGCTGGAGTGCTGCCTGGTCACCGACGGGGGCGGCGCGCTGATCGTCACCTCCGAGGACCGGGCCCGCGCGCTCGGCACCGCGAAGCCGCTCGTCCACGTGCTGGGCACGGGGGAGTCGGCCGACGCGCCGATCATCTCCCAGATGGAGGACTTCACCAGCTCCAAGGGCTTCAGGCTGTCCAGTGCGGCCGCCTTCGCCGAGGCCGGGATCTCGCACGACGACGTCGACCATGTGATGATCTACGACGCGTTCGCGCACGTCCCGATCTACGGCCTTGAGGACATGGGATTCCTCAAGCGCGGGGAGGCCGGCGCGTTCATCGCCGAGGGGCACACCTCCCCCGGCGGCCGGTTGCCGCTCAACACCAACGGCGGCGGCCTGTCGTACACGCACACCGGGATGTACGGCATGTTCGCCATCCAGGAGGCGGTGCGCCAACTCCGCGGCGAGGCCGCCGCCCAGGTGCCCGGCGCGGAGATCAGCGTGGTGCTCGGCAACGGCGGCATGTTCGCCTCGGCCGCCACGCTGGTGCTGGCCGGCCATCGGGGCTGAGCTCAGCGCCGCGCGCGGCGGCGGCTGAGCACGGAGGCCGCCGCCGCGAAGAGGCCGAGCACCAGCAGCACCGCGACCGCGCGGTGGTAGCCCTCCAGCAGGCCGGCCGCTGCCGCCGCGGACAGGCTTTCCGACCCGGCCGCGTAGACCAGGTGCCGGTCGGCGGGCGCCATCGCCGAGGCCACCACGACCAGCGACATCGCGGTGCCGAGCACTCCGGAGACGTTGACCAGCATCAGGCGTATCCCGTTGACCACGCCGAGCCGGTTCTGCGGCGCGTCCATCATGATGGCCGTGGTGTTGGCGGTGATGAACAGCCCCGCCCCCATCCCGACCAGCGCCAGCGCCGTGGCCGCCACGCCGTACGGCACGGCGGGGTCGAGGGCCGCCAGCAGCACCCCCATGCCCGCCGCGCTCAGCATCGATCCCACGACGGCCACCGTGCGCGGGTGCAGGCGGGTGACCAGGAGTCCGGCCACCAGCGAGGAGAGCATCGAGGCGGCGGGGACGGGCAGGATCGCCAGTCCCGCCTCCACCGGGCTGAAACCCCGCGCGGTCTGCAGGAACAGCGCCATCAGCAGCACGACGGAGAACTGGCCGAGCGAGTTGAGCACGGCCGCCACGTTGGCCAGGGTGAAACTGCGGTCGGCGAAGAGCCGCAGGTCCAGCAGCGGCGCCCGGCCGCGGCGTTCGACCAGCACGAAGGCCGGCAACGCCAGCAGGAACGCCGCGGCACCGGCGATCACCCACGGATCGCTCCAGCCGAGTGCGCCGCCCTGCGAGAGCGCCAGCAGCAGGCCGCCGAGCCAGACGAACAACAGCAGGATCCCGGGGACGTCGAGCCGCTCGCGCGCCCCCGCCGCGACCGGCCGCAACGTGATGAAGCCCCACACGATCGCGATCAGCCCGACCGGCACGTTGAACCAGAACACCCAGCGCCAGCCCGCCGCGTCGGCGAGGAACCCGCCGAAGGACGGCCCGACGAGCTGCCCGACGGAGATCACCGCCATGTACACGGCCATGCCCTGACCGAGTCTGGCGGCCGGGAAGGCGTCGGTGAGGATGGCCGAGCTGTTGGAGAGGATCATCGCCGAGCCGCAGGCCTGGGCGACGCGCAGGGCGAGCAGCACCTCGATCGTCGGCGAGAAGCCCGCGGCCAGGCTCGCCACGCTGAAGACCACGAATCCCAGCAGGTAGGTGCCCCGCCGTCCGAACAGGTCGGCCACCCGGCCGAAGACGACCAGCCCGACCGAGCTCACCAGCATGTAGGCCAGCAGCACCCAGCTCGCCGCGAAGGGACCCGCCTCGAAGTGCCGCACGACCTCGGGCAGCGCCACGTTGAGCGTGCTGCTGTTGAGCCCGGTGAGGAGCATGCCGAGGCTGGTGACCGAGACCGCCCGCCACGCGTAGCGAAGCCGCCCGGCCTCATCCTCGGCGGGCGGCGGGGGAACGGCCCGTCCCGGCCGTCCCCCCGTCTTCAGCGCGGCGTCGCCGCATTCATCCACGCCACGTCACCAGGGCGTCCAATGCCTCGACACGGGAACCGTTCACCAGCAGCGGGTTGATCTCCAGGGCCTCCAGATCGTCACCGAGGGTCTCGGCGAAGGCGGCGAGCCGGGCCACGACCTCCGCGACGGCGTCCAGGTCGGCGGGCTCGGTGCCGCGCGCGCCCTGCAGCAGCCGTACGCCGCGCAGTTCCGACAGCGCCTGCCGTACCCCGGCCGCGTCCACCGGGAGGATGCGCAGCGCGGTGTCGCGCAGCACCTCCACCCAGACGCCGCCGAGCCCGACGGCCAGGGTGAGCCCCCAGCCCGGGTCGCGCACGATCCCGACCAGCAACTCGACTCCGCCGCCGCGTTGCGGCTGGACCAGCGTGCCCACCTCGGCCACGCCCGTCGCGGCGCGCACCGCGCCGACGATCTCGCCGAACGCCTTCCTGACGTCCTGCGGGCTGTTCAGCCCGAGGCGCACCCCGCCGATGTCGCTCTTGTGGCCGAGCCCTTCGGCGGCGGCCTTGAGCACCACCGGGTAACCGAACCGGGTCGCCGCCGCGACCGCCGCCTCCTCGTCGCCGGCGAGTTCGGAGGGCACGACGGGGATCCCGGCGTCCGCCAGCAGGGCGGCCGCGCGGTGCTCGGCCCAGAGCCCGGTCGCCCCCGCCACGGCCGCCGGCCGGGTGGTGGTCGCCGGGTGGGCTCCGTTCCGCGCGGCCGCCCCGCCCGCCGCCCCGCGCGTGGCCTCTCGCCAGCTCTCGGACCAGCGGACGGCGGCGCCGATGGCGTGCATCCCGTGCTCGATGCCGCCGGCGACGTAGGGGAAACCTGTCTCGTGCTGTACGGCGCGGCCGAACTCGGTCACGTCGACCAGCACGTTGCTCACGACCACGACCGGCCGTGCGGCCGCCGCGATCCGCTCGGCGTTCGCCTTGTAGAGGGCGAAGGTGGGCGCCGGATCCGGCGGCGCCTTCTTGGGCGTCTCCGACAGGAGCATCACCATGTCGATGCCGGGGTCTTCGGTGACGGCCTCCAGCGCGCGGCCCAGCAACGTCCTGTCGATCAGCACGTAGCCGGTGACGTCGAGCGGGTTCTGCACGGTCGCGAACCCGGGCACGATCTCGGTGAGCCTGGCGACCGTCTCGGGGGCGTAGGGCGGGATTTCGAGGCCCTCGTCCTCGGCCCGGTCGGCGATGATCTCCGAGGCGCCGCCCGACGGGGTGACGACGCCGATCCGCGGTCCGGGCAGCGGGCCCACCTCGGCGAGCAGTCCCGCGGTGATCAGCAGGTCCTCCAGCGACCGGACCCGGATCACGCCGAGTTTCCGGAACGCGGCGTCGATGACGTTGTCGTCGCCGACTAGCGCGCCGGTGTGCGCCTGCGCCGTGTTGGAGGCGAGCCTGCTGCGGCCGATCTTCAATGCGACGATCGGTTTGCCGGCGAGCAGCGCGCGGGTGGCGGCCCGGGTGAACTCGGCGGGATTCCTGATCGACTCCAGGAACAGCGCGATGACCTTGGTCGAGGGGTCGTCGACCAGGTAGTCGAGGACGTCGGTGACCGTCATGGCCGTCTCGTTGCCCATCGAGGTGAGCAGGCTCACCCCCACATTGCGGGCCTGGGCGAAGCCCAGTACCGAGCTGGCCAGCGCCCCGCTCTGCAACACCACGCCGACCGAGCCGCGCAGCAGCGGCGCGGCGATGGGCAGGCCGTAGGGGGTGATGCCGGCGGCGGCGTTGATGAAGCCGTTGCCGTTGGGGCCGAGCAGGGCCAGCCCGTTGTCGCGGGCGAAGGCGGTGATCTCCGCCTCCAGCCGGGCCCCCTCCTCCCCCACTTCGCCGAAGCCCGCGGTGAGCACCACGTAGGAGCGGATGCCGAGCGCCGTCCCCTCCTTGAGCACGGGAAGCACCGCGCCGGTGGGCACCATCACGTAGGCGAGGTCCACCGGCTCCGGAAGGTCGGACAGGCTGGCGTACGACTGCTCGCCGTGCACCACGCCGCCGCGCGGATTGACCAGGTGGACGGGGCCGGGGAAGCCGTGCGTGCGCAGGTTGACCAGGGTGCTGATCGACCAGCCCGACTTGTCGGTGGCGCCCACGAGGGCGATCGAGCGGGGATTGAACAGCGCGCGGACGTCCATGCCCGGCCGCGCCTCGGTTTCGGAACCGGCCGTCATCTCACTCCCCGATGGTGCCGAGGCGGGCATGGCCGCGCAGCAGGTTGCGGGCGATGGTGCGGCGCTGGATCTCGTCGGTCCCCTCGAAGATGCGCAGCAGGCGCAGCTCGCGGTACCACCGCTCGATCGGCAGTTCCTTGGTGTAGCCCATGCCGCCGTGGATCTGCATGACCCGGTCGACCACCTGGTTGGCCATGACCGCACCGTGCAGCTTGGCGATGGAGGAGGCGTGCCGGGCGTCGCGGCCCTGCTGGACCTCCCAGGCGGCGTGCAGCGTGAGCCACTTGGCGGACTCGATCTCCACCGCGGAGTCGGCGATCATCCACTGGATCGCCTGGTACTCCGAGATCGGCTGGCCCATCGACTTGCGGATCTTGGCGTAGTCGATCGCCATGCTCAGCAGCCGTTCCGACGCCCCGATCGCACGGGCCGGGATCATGTAGCGGCCCTGCCCGATCCACTGCATGGCCAGGTTGAACCCGAGGCCGAGCTCACCCAGGATGTTCGACTCCGGCACGCGTACGTCCTCGAAGACCAGCGCGGCCGGCCCCCACTGGCCCATGGTCGGGATCGGCTCCGACTTCCAGCCCATGTCCCGGTCGACCAGGAAGCAGGTCACCCCGCCGTTCGCGCCCTTCTCCGGGTCGGTCACCGCGAACACCATCACGAAGTCGGCCTCGTTGCCGCCGGTGATGAACGTCTTCTCGCCGTTGATCACCCATTCGGCGCCGTCCTTGACGGCCCTGGTGCGGATGTTGCGCGCGTCGGAGCCCGCACCCGGCTCGGTGATCGCGAAGCAGGAGCGCCGCTCGCCCTCGATGGTCGGGATCAGGTAACGCTTCTTCTGTTCCGCGTTGCCCGCGTAGAGGATGTTGTCGGCGTTGCCGCCGAAGGTGAAGGGCACGAAGGTCCGGCCCATCTCCATGGCGATGATCGCCGACATCACCGGGCCGAGCGCGGCTCCGCCGTACTCCTCTGGGGTGTTGATCCCCCAGAAGCCCATCTGCCTGGCCTTCTGCCGCAGCTCTCGGTGGTGGTCGGGGTCGATTCCCGGGCCGCCCGCGCGCTCGTTGCGCAGGACGTCCGGCTCCAGTGGCATGACCTCCCTCTCGATGAAGGAGCGAACGGTGTCGCGGATCTGCCGCTCTTCGGGGCTCAGCGAGAAGTCCATGGCCGGCGTCCTTTCGTGGCTGGACGTGCGGCCCGCCGCCGGGCCGACGCTGTTTCTAGAATACGCCTCTAGGAAGTGATTCCAGACTGGGACCAGGTCCGCACAGTGTCAAGGGCCAGAGGTGAAGTTGCTGTAATCGGATTCTAGAATTCTCTGGCTACCATTGGGCAGAGCGAACGGACGGGTAGCGCGAACGCGATCACGAGAGGCTGCGATGGCACGTACCGGCAAGGGCGCATCATGGGAGTGGAGCCGCACGGCCCAGACCCGCAGGAGCATGCTTCAGGCCGCCCGGGAGGTCTTCGGCGAGCACGGCTTCGCCGAGGCCAGCGTGGCCGACGTGGTGGGCCGCGCGGGATCCAGCGTCGGCAGCCTCTACCACCACTTCGGCGGCAAGACCGAGTTGTTCATGGCCCTGTGGGAGGAGCACCAGGCCGCCCACGAGGAGGCCGCCGCCGGAACCGTCGCCGCCGTCAAGCACGAGGGCGTCCGCGACCCCATGGCGCTGTTCATCGCCGGCGCGCGGGCCTTCCTGGAAGGTTCCTGGGAACGGCGCGACCTGGCCCGCCTGTTCATGGACCGCGACGGCCCACCCGGCTTCGAACTGATGCGCCGCACCCGCAGCCGCGAGTGGGTCCGCCAGAACGCCATCCTCCTCGGCGCCGGCGACGATCCCGGGGGCCGCCTCACCGTCATGGTCCTCACCAGCGTCATCGGCGAGGCCGGCCGCGAGGTCGCCACCAGCGAGACCGAGGACGAGGCGCGCGAGGTGATCAAGGCCGCCCTCGAACTCATCGCCCGCTTCGACCCCATCCCCCACGCCACCTGACCGGGGGTCTCCTGACGTACGGCGGAGCCTGGTTTCGCCTACCGCAGGTGGTGGTGATGGGGTGCGAGCCCTGCAGGTGGCTGAGCTGGGATGATCCAGGCCGCTCTCCCGTCTGTCACTGGAGTATCTGGTGCAGCTTGTCGGCGAATGCGGTGGGATGTGTCAGAAACCCGGCATGACCGCCGGGAAACGTCTCGGCGACGACGCCGAGGCGTTCGGCCAGGGCAAGCCCGGTGTCGTGGGCGAGCTGTCCCCCCGAGTCGTCGCCGACCGCGACCACCACCCCGGAGGAGACGTCCGCCAGCACGGCCAGGTCCGGCAGCGCGTGGTAGACCGAACGCACGACATGGGCGAGGAAGAAGTCGGCGTTCTTCATCTGGCGTGCGATCTTCTCCTGCATCCGCGCCATCGTCTCCCGCATCGCGGGCGACGGCTCGTCCCACGTCGCCGGGGGCGGACCGCCGAATCCCAGCCCGGCGGCGAACGCCTGCATCGCGGGGACGACGCCCTGCTGCTGGTAGATCTCGTACGCCTCGCGGCCGACCCCGAACCGGTGATCCGTGCCGGCCAGCAGTTCGATGGCCGGTGGCTCGTGCGCGACCAGGACCCGCACCTGGCCGGGATGGTCGGCGATCAGGTTGAGCCCGACCAGGCCGCCCGCGCTGCTGGCGAACACGTACGCGGGCCCGCCGCCCACCGCGGCCAGCAGCCGGTGCGCGTCGTCGGCGTGCAGCCGGATCGAGGTGTCGGCGGGCGGGCCCGCCAGCCGGCTGCCGGAGAACCCGCGCCAGTCGTAGGTGACGACCGTGTACCGGTCCGCGAGTAGCGGGGCGATGCTCACGAAGTCATAGGAGTCGGCGGGCGAGCCCGGGATCATCAGCAACGTGGGACCCGACCCCACCACCTGGTAGCGGAGACGCGCGCCCGGCACGTCGAGGAAGCCGCCGGTGGCCCCGGCGTCAAGGTCGCTCATCAGCAGGCCGTCCTTCCTTCTCAGCATCAGCCGGGGAGGCCTCATCAACTGGCTGATCGAACCTTTCGGCCACCTCGCGCCGCCACGACTCGTCCCAGTCCAGGCGCCCGGCCCGCAGGTCGGCCACGACCGACCGGACCCACGTCAGCTCCGCGGCGAGAAGCGCCCGCCGGTACTCCTCGTCGAGCAGGAACAGGCGCGGCAGATCGGGAACGCTGCCGAGCACCGCCTCCGTCTCGGCCAGGTCGGCCACGAGCCGCTCCATCCGGCGCTCCAGCTGCTGCCGCGCGTCGTCGGGCGGCAGCGCCACCAGCATCGACACGGCCGCGACGAACTCGGGGAACTCGTCCTGGCCCAGGCTCAGCATCTGGCGGTGCCAGTCCACCGCGGCTGCGCGCCCGGCGTCGGTGATGGCGTAGACGATCCGGTCGGGGTGGCTCTCGCCCCGGACCGTCCCCCGCACCTCCGCCAGCTCGAGCCGCACCAGCCGCTCGATCGTCTGGTACAGGCTCTGCCGCGCCCGCACGTTGACCACCCGATCCTTGCCGCGCTGCCGGATCAGCTTCTGCATCCGGTACGCGTGCATCGGCTCCTCCGCCAGCAGCCCGAGCACGATCAATCCCAGGGACGAACGCCGGCCGCCCTCCGATCTTCTCATAGTAATTACAGTACTAGTAATCTCATTCCTATGGCTACGCCCGGGAAACGACCTGGGTTGAACCGGAGAACGGCTCCAGCGGCCGGGGCGTGGCGGCGCCCGGCCTGCGCGCCCGAGGAGCGTTGACCCCACCGGCCCCCGCTGCCGGCGGCGCGTAGTGCGAGCCTGGCGTGCCGTACGGCCTTGGGGGCGGGGCGTCAGGGGGTGAAGGCGGCGCGGCCGCGGTCGATCACCACCGTGCCGTCGTCCTTGGCGGTGCGGAACAGCGCGGTCGCGCCGTCCACCCAGATGGACACGGTCAGCGACTCGCCCGGCAGTACCGGGCTGCTGAAGCGGCCGGACATCGAGGTGAAACGGGCGGGGTCGGAACCCGCGAGGGCGTGCAGGAGGGCGCGGCCGGTGACGCCGTAGGTGCACAGGCCGTGCAGGATCGGGCGGGGGAAACCGGCGCGCCCGGCGAACACGGGATCGGCGTGCAGCGGGTTGCGGTCGCCGGAGAGGCGGTAGAGCAGGGCCTGCTCGGGCCGGGTGGCGTAGGTGACCACGTGGTCGGGGGCGCGTCCGGGTTCGGCCCACTCCTCGCGCGGCCCACGGTCGCCGCCGAACCCGCCCTCGCCGCGGATGAAGACGGAGCTGCGCGAGGTGATCATCGGCTCGCCGGACGCCGCGTCGACCGCGTGCGCCTCGGTGGCCACCAGCGCGCCCGACCCCTTGTCGTAGATGCCGGTGACCCGGGAGGTGGTGCGGACCGACCCCGCGGCGGGCAGTTCGCGGTGCAGTTCGAAGTGCTGTTCGGCGTGGACCAGCATGGCCGGGTCGAAGTCGCCCAGTTTGCGGCCGGTGGGCGCCTGGGCCGCCAGCACGGCGAAGGTGGGCAGGGCGCGCTGCCGTACGCCTGCGGAGTTCTCGGTCGTGAAGGCCAGCTCCTGGAGCGGGTCGCCGAGCCCCGCGCCGACCCCCACGGCGTAGAGCAGGCTGTCCTTGGAGGTCCATGAGCGCTCGTACGGCGCGCTCGGCACGCCGACGACACCGTGGTCGAGGGGCATCGTCAGCTCTCCCGTCCGGGGATGACCCCGTTCTGCCGGGCGTTGGGCGCCGACTTCTCGACCAGCCCGGGCACGATCGCGCCCAGCTCGGCGGGATCCCAGCGCGCGCCCTTGTCGACGCCGGGGCCGGCGTGCCAGCCCTCGGCCACGCTGATCATGCCGCCCCGCACGTTGAACACCCGGCCGGTGATCTCCTTGGCCTCCTCGCTGGCCAGCCAGACGACCAGCGGGGCAACGTTGTCGGGATGGCCGGCGTCGAACTCGTCCGCGGCCGGCTTGGGGCGGTCGGGCCGCAGGTTCTCGGTCATCCGGGTCAGGGCCGCCGGCGCGATGGCGTTGACGGTCACGCCGTAGCGGGCGAGCTCCTGGGAGGTGATGATGGTGAAGGCCGCGATACCGGCCTTCGCGGCGCCGTAGTTGCTCTGGCCGGGGTTGCCGTAGATGCCGGAGGAGGAGGTGGTGTTGATGATCCTCGCGTCGACGGGGTGGCCGGCCTTCGCCCGCTCGCGCCAGTAGGCCGCGGCGTGCCTGGTGGGTGCGAAGGTGCCGCGCAGGTGGACGCGGATGACGGCGTCCCACTCGTCCTCGGTCATGTTGACCAGCATCCGGTCGCGCAGGATTCCGGCGTTGTTGACCAGGATGTGGAGCTCGCCGAAGTGGTCGACCGCGGCCTGGATCAGCCGGGCGGCGCCTGCGGAGTCGGAGACGTCCTCGCCGTTGACGATCGCCTCGCCGCCCATGGCACGGATCTGCTCGACGACCTCGCCCGCCGGCCCCGAGGAGGAGCCGCTGCCGTCCACCTCCGCCCCGAGGTCGTTGACCACGACCCTGGCGCCCTGGCGCGCGAACTCCAGCGCGTGCCCCCGTCCGATCCCCCGTGCCGCCCCGGTCACGATCACGGTGCGGCCGGCCACGATTCCGTTCATGCGATCTCCGAATATTAGAATGTAGTTCTAGAACGAGACTGACGGAGGTGTCCTGATATGTCAATACTTGACGCGGGAGGCTTTGAATCGGATTCTAGTATTCCAATCTAAGAATCCGAGACGGGGGGCCGCTCGACGTGGCTGGGAGAGCGGAGACGGCACGGTCCGGCACCCCGCCCGCCGAAGAGGACGGCAAACCGATCGGATACGCCTGGCGCGTGGTGTCCGTCGTCGGCCTGGCCAGCGTCCTCACCGCCCTCGGCGGCAGCGCGCTCAACGTCGCCCTGCCCGAGATCACCAGGCAGACCGGGGCGAGCGCCGCGGCCGCGAGCTGGATCCTGCTGTCCTTCCAGCTCACCACCACGGTCCTGATGGTCGCCTTCGGCCGCCTCGCCGACACGTACGGCAGGCGCACGATGTATCTGACCGGCCTGGCCACCTACACCCTGGCCAGCCTCGCCGCCGGATTCTCGCCCGACCCCTGGGTGATCGTGGGACTGCGCGTGCTGCAGGCGGTGGGCACCGCGATGCTGCTGACCAACAGCGCCGCCCTCATCACCGACGCCTTCCCCCGTGCCAGGCTCGGCGAGGGCATGGGCGTCTACACCGCCTCGTTCTCCATCGCCCAGCTCGTCGGCCCCACGATGGGCGGGTTCCTGGCCGACGGCCTCGGCTGGCGCTGGGTGTTCTGGTACAACGTCCCGCTCGGCGTCATCGGCCTGATCTGGGGGGCGATCGTGCTGCGCAAGGGGCGGCCCGCGTCCCGTGAGCGCGGCCTCGACCTGCCCGGCAACCTGCTGGTGCTGATCTGCCTCGGCAGCCTGCTGCTGGCCCTGTCGGAGGTGAGCAGGCGCGGCTGGGGCGATCCGCTCATCCTGGCCGGTCTCGCCGGGTTCGCGATCACGCTGCCGCTGTTCGTCCTGCAGGAGCTCCGTCACCGGCGGCCGGTGGTCGACCTGCGGATGTTCCGCGATCCCGCGTTCGGGCTCGGGACGCTGACCTCCCTGCTGAACTCCGCCTCGCGGGTCGGCGTGGTCTTCCTGCTGGCGCTGTTCTTCCAGGCGGTCAACGGCGACGACCCGGTCACCGCCGGAGTCAAGATCCTGCCGATGGCGATCGCCGCGATGATCTTCTCCGCGACCTCGGGCTTCCTCCAGCGGCTGATCCCGGCGCACACGCTCGCCGTACTCGGCACCGCGATGAAGACCTGCGGTCTCGGCCTGCTGCTGGTCACGATCTCGCCGGCCGTGCCCTACCCCGTGGTCGCCACCGCGCTGGTGATCATCGGGATCGGATCGGGGATGTTCTTGCCGTCGAACACCACCGTGATCCTCGACGGGATGCCGTCCGACCGGGTGGGGATCGCCAACGCCATGCGGCTCATGCTGCAGAACACGGGCATGGTCGTGGGCACCGCCCTGGCGCTGTCGATCATCACCCTGCCGCTGCCGCCGGCCCTGCACGACCTCGTCTTCGCCGGCACGCTCTCCGAGGTCTCCGCCACCGCCACCGGGCAGCTCGTCACCGGCTACCAGTGGGCCCTGGCCTGCATGATGTCGGTGTCGGTGCTCGCCGTCATCGCCGGCCTCGGCAGGCGCAGGGCCACCGGTCGCTCGTGAACCCGGAGCGCGGGCCCGGACATGAGCCCAGAGCGTGAACCCAGAGCGCGGGCCCGGGCGTGACCCCTAGAGCAGGAAGCCGGCCGGGAACGGGTCGCCGGGATCCAGGAAGTACTGCGCGGTGCCGGTGATCCAGGCCCGGCCGGTGATCTCCGGCAGGACGGCGGGCCGCCCGCCCACCTCGGTCTCCGCCACCAGCCTGCCGGTGAACCTGGTGCCGATGAACGACTCGTTGACGAACTCCCGCCCCACGGGCAACGCGCCGCGGGCGTGCAACTGGGCCATCCTGGCGCTGGTGCCGGTGCCGCAGGGCGAGCGGTCGAACCAGCCGGGATGGATGGCCATCGCGTGCCGGGACAACCGCTCGTCGGAACCGGGCGCGACGAACTGGACGTGATGGCAGCCCCGGATGCCGGAGTCGAGCCGGTGCACCGGCTCGTCCTGCTCGTTGATCGCCGCCATGACGGCCAGCCCCGCGTCCAGGATCTGCTGCTTGTGCGCCCGGTCGAAGGGCAGGCCGACCGACTCGATGGGCAGGATGGCGTAGAAGTTGCCGCCGTAGGCGAGGTCGTAGTTGATCTCACCCAGCCCCGGCACCTTGACCGTCAGGTCCAGACCGGCGCTGTAGGAGGCCACGTTCTCGATCGTCACGGCCCTCGCCGCGCCGTCCTCCACCTGGACGCGGGCCACCACCAGCCCCGCCGGGGTGTCCAGGCGGACGGTGGTGACGGGCTCCACGACGGGCACCATGCCCGTCTCCACCAGTACCGTCGCCACCCCGATGGTCCCGTGCCCGCACATCGGCAGGCAGCCGGACACCTCGATGTAGAGCACGCCGTAGTCGGCGTCCTTCCTGGTCGGCGGTTGCAGGATCGCGCCGCTCATGGCCGAGTGGCCGCGCGGCTCGTACATCAGCAGGGTCCGCACGTGATCCAGGTTGGCCAGGAAGTACGCGCGCCGCTCGGCCATGGTCTCGCCGGGGATCACCCCGGCGCCGCCGGTGATCACCCTGGTGGGCATGCCCTCGGTGTGCGAGTCGACGGCGTGGTAGACGTGACGTGTCCTCATCTCAGCCCTTCGGCCAGGACCTTCTCGGTGGCGGCGCGCACCACCGCCGCCTGCTCGGGCGTGAGCGGCAGCCTCGGCGGCCTGCACGCCCCGCCCTTACGGCCGGCGATGTCCATCGACAACTTGATGGCCTGCACGAACTCGGTCTTGGCATCCCAGCGGAGCAGCGGGTGCAGCGTCCGGTAGAGCGGCAGCGCCACCGCCAGGTCGCCCGCCTGCGCGGCCCGGTAGAGCGCCACGTTCGAGGCGGGAAGCGCGTTGGGATACCCCGCCACCCAGCCTACGACCCCGGCGATCCCCAGCTCCAGCAGCACGTCGTCGGAGCCGACCAGCAGGTCCAGGCCGGGAGCCAGCTCGGCCAGCTCGTAGGCGCGCCGTACGTCTCCGGAGAACTCCTTGACCCCGACGATCAGGCCCTCGCCGTGCAGCCGGGCGAGCAGCGCCGGCGTCAGGTCCACCTTGGTGTCGTAGGGGTTGTTGTAGGCCACGACGGGCAGTCCGGCCCTGGCCACCTCGCGGTAGTGCTCGACCACGGTCCGCTCGTCGGCCCGGTAGCCGTTGGGGGGCAGCAGCATGACGGCCTGGCAGCCCGCCTCCCCCGCGGCCTCGGCCAGCCGGCGCGCCTCCCCCGAGCCGTAGGCCGCCACGCCGGGCATCACCCGGTCACCGCCGGCCGCCTCGACGGCGGTGGTCAGCACCCTGGCCCGCTCCTCCGCCGTCAGGGTCTGGTACTCCCCGAGCGAGCCGTTCGGCACCACGCCGTCGCAGCCGCTCTCCATCAGCCACCGGCAGTGCGCGGCGTAGCCGTCGTAGTCGACCGACAGGTCGTCGTGCAGGGGCAGCGCGGTGGCGACGAGCACACCGTGCCAGGGCTTCTCTCTGACCGTCATGGAGTCTCCTCGGGTTGATCGGCGAGATCGCCCAGCCGGATCGGCTGGGCGATGGGCCTGCGGGGAGGCTGCGGCGCCTCGCCCATGAGGCAGGCCACGGCGTAACCGCAGACACGGCCCTGGCACCAGCCCATGCCGGGCCTGGCCAGCAGCTTGATCGCGCGGGAGTCGAGCGCGCCGAGGTCACGGGCCTCGAGCACCCGCGCGTAGGGCACCTCCTCGCAGCGGCACACGAGTGTGCCGGGGCTCAGCCAGCCGCGCCAGCCGTCGCGCACCGGGTAGGCCCGCAGCAACGCCTCGGCGAACGCGGTCAGCCGTCTCCGCCGCCGGGCCAGCGCGGGCGCGGGCCGTGCCGTACGCCCGAGGTCCATCGCGACCGTACGGCCGGCGAGCAGGCCCTCGACCTCGGCCAGATCCGCGCCGCCCACACCGGTCGCCTCGCCCGCCGCGTAGACGCCGGGCACCGAGGTGCGCAGGCCGGCGTCCACCTCGACCACCGGGGAGCCGTCCACTCCGGGACGGGTGGCGCAGCCGAGCTGCACGGGCAGATCGAGCTGCGGGAGGAAGCCGTAGCCGACGGCCAGCGTGTCGCACTCGACGGTCCGCGTGGCGAGCGGCCGCCAGTCGCGGTCGAGCCGCGCCACGGTCACATGGGTCAGCCCGGTGTCGCCGTGCGCGGCGATCACGGCCTGCCCCGCGTGGAAGGGCACCCGGTGCCGCAGCAGCTCCAGCGCGTAGCCGGTCGCCTCCGCGACCTTCGCGGGCGCGGGCCTGGCCCGGCGGGCGATGCCCGTGAGCCGGTTGGCCTCGTACACCCCGGCCACGTCCGCCCCCGCCCCGGCCAGCCCGCTCGCCACCGGCAGCAGGAACGGCCCGGTGCCCGCGACCACGATCCGCCGCCCCGCCACCACCCGGTCCCCCTTGAGGAGCGCCTGCGCTCCCCCCGCCGTCAGCACCCCCGGCAGATCCCAGCCGGGGAAGGGCAGCGACCGGTCGTGCGCGCCCGTGGCGATCAGCAGGCGCCGCCCCCGCACCGTGCGGGGCCGCTCGTCCCGCTCACCGGCCAGGCAGTGTACGGCCAGCAAGTCGTCCTCACGCTGCACGGTCCACACCCGGTGCCGGGCGAGGACCGTAGCCCGGCCGGCCACCGCCGCGCGCAGCCGGGGGAACCGGCCGCGCAGGGGTTCGGCGCTGTGCGGATGGCGGAAGTACTGCCCGCCGAGCCGGGGTCCGCCGTCGACCAGCGCGACCCGCAGGCCCGCCAGGGCGGCCGCGGCGGCTCCGGCCATGCCCGCCGGTCCGCCACCGATCACCACCAGGTCATACGTCATCCGGAGGTCACCTCGTCGCCCGGCAGGGCCTCGGTCTGGCAGGCGCGCAGGGAGGGCGTGCCGTTGACGGTGACCAGGCAGTCGAAGCACACCCCGATGCCGCAGAACAGCCCGCGCGGGCGCCCGCCGAACCGGGTGGTGCGCCAGGACCGGATGCCCGCCGCGTGCAGAACGGCGCCGATCGTCTGCCCCTGCCGGGCGGGCACCGGCCCGCCGTCGAAGCTGATCTCGAATTCGGTCTCGTGTTTCATGAGGTCTCCCCGGCGAACCGGTCGGGCAGGAAGGGCCGCAGGTCCAGGCCGGTCTCGGCGCCGGTGAGGAGGCGGGCGACGAGGTGGCCGGTGGCGGGCGCGAGGCCGATGCCGGCGCCCTCGTGGCCGCAGGCGTGGTAGAGGCCGGGCGCTCTCGGGTCGGGGCCGATGACGGGGAGGTGGTCGGGGCAGTAGGGGCGGAATCCGCAGTAGGCGCGGATGAGGCGGGTGTCGGCCAGCACGGGGAACAGCTCGACCGCCTGGCGGGCCAGCGCGCGCAGCACGGGTATCGACAGGGTGCGGTCGAAGCCGACCCGTTCCCTGCTCGCGCCGATCAGCACGGTTCCGGACGGGGTGCCCTCCACCACGGCGCTGGACTCCAGGCCGGCCGAGTCGCTGGCCACGTTCGTCACGTAGGCGGCGGTGTAGACCTTGTGGCGGATCAGCGGCTCGGGCAGCGGCTCGGTGACGAGGACGAACCCGCGCCTGGGCAGGATCGGCAGCGGAGCCCCCGCGAGTTCGGCGATCTCCCCGGCCCAGGTGCCGGCGGCATTCACCACGGCCGCGGCGGGGATCTCGGCGCGGTCGGTGCGCACCCCGGTGACCCGGTCGCCGGAGCGGAGGAACCCGGTGACGGTCTCGCCTGTGCGCAGTTCCGGCGCGCCGTGCCGCAGCAGCCGCGCGGCGGCCAGCATCGGCTGGACCTGCGCGTCCTGCGGATAGAAGACGCCGCCGGCGAGCCCTGTGGCCAGGTGCGGCTCGTAGCGGGGCAGGTCCTCGGGGGCGACCACCTCGTGCTCGACCGCCTGCGCCCGCGCCAGCCCGGTGAGCGCCCGCTGCACCTCGCCGGTCTCGGCGACCACCAGCCCGCCCTTGGCCTCGAACTCGAAGCCGCCGAGCTCCGCCAGCTCCCGCCACAGGACGTTGGACAGCAGGGCCAGGTCGAGTTCGGGCCCCGGCTCCTTGTCCGAGACGAGCACGTTGCCCTCGCCCGCGCCGGTGGTGCCGCTCGCCACCGAGCCGCGCTCGACGACGGTGACCTCCAGGCCGGCGCGCGCCGCGTAGTAGGCGCAGGCCGCTCCGACGACCCCCGCGCCGATCACCACGACGTCCGGCACACGCACCTCCTAGTAATATGTCACATACCTTAGCGCGAAACGGGCACTCCGGGAAGACGGGGCGTCGGCGGGACCGCGGTCCCGGCCGCCTACGATGTGTGCCGTGACCCGCCTCATCGACGTCCCACGCGACCGCGCGAGGACCCTCTTCCACTCGTTCTGGTCGCCCACCGCCGACACGGTGCGCCGCTGGGCGGTGACGGCGATCGTGTTCAACACCGTGATCACCGTGACCGGCGCCGTGGTGCGGGTCACCGGCTCCGGCCTCGGCTGCCCCACCTGGCCTCGCTGCACACCCGACAGTTTCACCCCGGTCGCGCACCCCGAGCACTCGATGATGAACACGTTGATCGAGTTCGGTAACCGGCTGCTGAGCTTCGTGGTCCTGGTGGCGGCCGTCGCGTGCGTGGTGGCCGCCCTGCGGCTGGCCGCGCGCCGCCGCGACCTGGTGCGCCTGGCCTGGCTGCAACTCATCGGCGTCCTCTTCCAGGCGATGTGGGGCGGGATCGTGGTGCGTTCCCTGCTCAACCCGGTGACCGTGAGCGTGCACTTCGTGGTCTCCATCGGCCTGATCGCCGCCTGCTACGCCCTGTACGCGCGGTCGGTCGAGGGCGACGCCAAGCCGGTCGCGCTGGTGCACCGTCACCTCCGCACCCTCGGGTTCGCGCTGGTCGCGGCCGTGGCCGTGCTGCTGGTCGCGGGAGTGGTGGTGACCGGCACCGGGCCGCACTCCGGTGACGTGGCGGCCTCCAGGTTCGACTTCGACATCGAGACCGTCGCCCGGCTGCACGCCGACATCGTGTACGTCGTGGTCGGCATGACGTTCGCGCTGCTGCTCGGGCTGCACGTGACCGACGCCCCGGGCCGGGTCCGGCGGGCGGCGCTGCTGCTGTTCGGCGTGGAGCTCGCCCAGGGCGTCATCGGCTACGTCCAGTACTTCACGGCCGTCCCCGCGACGCTCGTCGCCATGCACGTGGTCGGCGCGACGCTGGTGTGGATCGCGACCCTCCGGGTGGTCTATATGATGCGATCATGTGGCCCGCTCGGGACCCCGGCCACGCAGCCGCTCGACGCCGTCCCCGTCTGAGGGACGCATCTGAGGGACCCGTGTGCGGAACCCGTCCGAGGAGCCCGTCTGAGGAACATGCGACTGCCCGCACGCGCCGTTCTGCGCCGCCTCTTCCAGTGCGCCGTACTGCTCAGCCTGCTCGTCCTCGCGCCGATCACCTGGGTCTGGCTCGCCAGTTCCGGCCACCGGGTCATCGCCGAGGAGACGCCGCGCTGGATCGAGGAGGTGCCGGCCGCGCCGGTCGCCCTGGTCCTCGGCGCGGGAGTCCGCGGCGAGCGGCCCACCCCCATGCTGGCCAGGCGTCTCGACATCACCGCCGCGCTCTACCACGCGGGCAAGGTCCGCGCGATCCTGCTGTCGGGCGACAACGGGCGTGCGGGCTACGACGAGCCGACCGTGATGCGCGACTACCTCCTCGCCAAGGGCGTGCCCGGCGAGCAGGTGGTCCTCGACTACGCCGGCTTCGACACCTGGGACTCCTGCGTCCGGGCCCGGCAGGTGTTCGGCGCCCGGCGCCTCACCGTGGTCACCCAGGTCTTCCACCTGCCCAGAGCCGTGACGCTCTGCCGTACGGCCGGCATCGAGACGTTCGGGGTCGGCGACGACTCGGCCGGGCGGTGGTCCGCCACCTACGTCTACGCGATGAGGGAGTTCGTCGCCTCGGCCAAGGGGTTCCTGGACTCGGTGGTGCTGCGCTCGCAGCCTCGCTTCCCGGGGCCGCGGGAGACCTCGCTGGAGCACGCCCTGACCCGCTGAGCGAGAGGGCTCACGGCGTGGGGCGGTGTCCCCAGCGGCCCGCGGGCGCGGGGAACCGCTCCCTGGCCGCCCGCATGCACTCCAGCAACGCCTGCTGCTCCTGCCGGAACGTCTCCTCGCCGATCGCCCGGCGCGAGGCGCGTTCGTGCAGCAGGCCGAGCTCGGTGGCGGCGAGCTGGTAGTCGTTCATCGCGCGCAGCCCCGGCCGTCTGCCGTGGGTCTTGGCCCACTGCCGGGCCTGCCGCCTGGCGGGCAGCGAGGAGAGCATGTTCACGTCGGCGGGCGTGATCAGCCCGGTGGGCTGGTAGGGCGGCAGATAGCGCTGGAGCAGCGCGACGATCCGCCGCCGGTCCCGCACCACCACGCCGATGAGCACGAACAGCACGATCATCAGCACCAGGTAGGCCAGGGCGAGCCCGCCGAAACCGCTGTAGGAGGCGAGCCCGTTCCACAGGCCGTGCAGCAGCATCGCGCCGATCCACCCGGCCACCACGATGCCCACCCGGCCCGGCCCCTGCCGCCTGGCGGCCACCGCGACGGCCACCCCGATCATCGAGGTGAACAACGGATGGGCGAACGGCGACAACACCCCGCGCAGGACCACCGTGACCGCGAGCCCCTGCACGCCGAGCGGCCCGTCCTGGGCGGCGACGTAGTAACTGACGTTCTCCGACATGGCGAACCCCAGGCCCACCATGCTGGCGTAGATGATGCCGTCGGTCGGCCCGTCCAGCTCCTGCCTGCGGAACCGCAGCAGGCCGAGCAGCACCAGCCCCTTCATCGTCTCCTCCACGACGGGCGCCCCGAACGTCGCCGCGATGCTCCTGGCGTCGTCGAAGTGCAGGTCGGCCGCCTGCTCGATGTAGAGCAGCCCGAAGGAGTTGATGACGCCCGCGACCAGCACGGCGATGCCCGCGCCCCAGGCGAAGGCGAAGATCAGGTTGCTGCGCGGCTCGGGTTCCATCCGGTCCAGCGCCAGCACCGCCGCCAGCAGCAGCGGCACCGGCGCGATGGCGAGGATCAACGCGATGACGAACCGCACCGGGTCGCCGTCGAGCACGTCGAACGAGAACGACGCCAGCGCGCAGAGCCCCGCCACGATGAGCCCGATGATCAGACCGACGGACGGGCGCTCCCGCAGCACCCAACGAGGATCATGGCTCGTCATGTGGCGAGCGTAACTGATCAGCCACCACCTGTCCGCCCCCGGCGAGGAGGTCAGACGAGCAGGGAGTCGATCGCAACGGCGAGGAAGAGCAACGCGAGGTACGCGTTGGACCAGTGGAAGAAGCGCATCGGCCGCAGCTCGACACCGGTCTTGCCGGCGTTGACCCGGGCGAGCAGGCGGTGGACCTCCCACAGGCAGGCCGCGCCGAGCACGGCGGCCACGATGGGATACAACAGCGTGGTGCCGGCGACCGGCCACAGCAGCAGCGAGCAGAGCACGGTCGCCCAGGTGTAGGCGATGCTCTCCAGGACCACGCGGCGCTCGGTGGCCACCACGGGGAGCATCGGCACCTCGGCCGCCGCGTAGTCCTCCTTGTAGCGCATCGCCAGCGTCCAGGTGTGCGGCGGCGTCCAGAAGAACACCACGCCGAACAGCACCACCGGCGCCCAGTCGAGGCCGCCGGTGATCCCCGCCCAGCCGATCAGCACCGGCATGCATCCCGCGATGCCACCCCACACCACGTTCTGCGAGGTGCGGCGCTTCAGGAGCAGGGAGTAGACGAACACGTAGAACAGGATCGCCGCGAGCGAGAGGCCACCCGCCAGCCAGTTCACCGACAGGCCGAGCCCCACGGTGGCCAGGGCGCCGAGCACGATTCCGAAGATCAGCGCACCGGTGGGCGACACCTGGTGCCGGGCCAGCGGCCGGCGCCTGGTGCGGCGCATCGCGGCGTCGATGTCACGGTCGATGTAGCAGTTGAGCGCGTTGGCGCTGCCCGCCGACAGGGTACCGAACACCAGGGTGGCGACGGCCGCCCACAGGTCGGGCAGGCCACGGGCCGCGAGGAACATCACCGGAAGGGTGGTGATCAGCAGAAGCTCGATGATCCGCGGCTTGGTCAGCGCGACGTAAGCCTTGATCAGAGCGCCCAGAGAGCGGGGCGTCTCCTGAGGACGCGCCGCCGGGGCGGTCCCCGCAGGGACCGTCGAGGGCTTATTCGTCAGCACCGTCAAGGCGCTTCCAGCACGTGCGGGGTCAACGCGTAACCTCTGATTAGAGCGGATCCGTGGAATGCGGGCACCAGCCAGCTTGGAGACTCACTGTAGTCCCAGGTATGGCCGGTCCCCGTTCGGGGGGCGGGGCTCGCGTGGCGAGATGCCTCACACCGGGCATCTCCCCCGTGCCGATCGCCGGTCCTCCCGCGCGAGCCGCGCCGGGTGGGCTACGCAACGGTAGCAAGGTCAACCCGTTAGGGTCCGGTGTGGGCGGGAAACGCCAAACCGGCGCCATCATCACAACAAGATCCGGAGATCGAGCAGTTGAGCAGCGAACGAGTGCCAGCCCTTGAATGGAGCGACCTCGATCGGCGGTCCGTCGACGTCGTACGGGCCCTGGCGATGGACGCGGTCGAGAAAGCCGGCTCGGGACACCCCGGCACCGCGATGAGCCTGGCTCCCGCCGCATACCTGCTTTTCCAGCGCACCATGCGGCACGATCCCTCAGACGCGATGTGGGCGGGGCGGGACAGGTTCGTCCTGTCGTGCGGCCACTCGAGCCTGACCCTCTACATCCAGCTCTACCTCTCCGGCTACGGCCTGACGGTGGAGGACCTCAGCATGCTGCGGCAGTGGGACAGTCTCACGCCCGGCCACCCTGAGCACGGTCACACGGTCGGCGTCGAGACCACCACCGGCCCGCTCGGCCAGGGCATCGGCAACGCGGTCGGCATGGCCATGGCGGCCCGCCGCGAGCGCGGCCTGTTCGACCCCGACGCCGAGCCGGGCACCAGCCCCTTCGACCACCGAATCTGGTGCTTCGCCTCCGACGGTGACATCGAGGAGGGCCTCAGCCACGAGGTCAGCGCGCTCGCCGGCCACCAGCAGCTCGGCAACCTCACCGTCCTGTACGACAGCAACCACATCTCCATCGAGGACGACACGCAGATCGCCCTGTCGGAGGACGTGGCCAAGCGCTACGAGGCGTACGGCTGGCACGTCGTCTCCGTCGACTGGACCGCCGGCGGCAAGTACGAGGAGGACGTCCAGGCGCTGCACCAGGCCATGGAGGCCGCGCGCGAGGAGACGACCAAGCCGACCCTGATCAAGCTGCGCACCATCATCGGCTGGCCCTCTCCCGGCAAGCAGAACACCGGCAAGATCCACGGTGCCGCGCTCGGCGCCGACGAGGTCGCGGCCACCAAGAAGGTCCTCGGCCTCGACCCGGCCAGGAGCTTCGAGGTGCCGCAGGACGTGCTCGACCACTCCCGTGAGGTGGTCGCCCGGGGCCGGGCGGCCCACGCCGAGTGGGAGAAGTCCTACCAGAGCTGGCGATCGGCCAACCCCGAGCGCGCCGCGGAGTTCGACCGGATCGACGCGCGCAGGCTCCCCGACGGGTGGGACAGGGCGCTGCCGACCTTCGAGACCGGCGCCTCCATCGCCACCCGCAAGGCGTCCGGCGAGGTGCTCAGCGCGCTCGCGCCGGTCCTGCCCGAGCTGTGGGGCGGCTCCGCCGACCTGGCCGAGTCCAACAACACCACGATGAAGGGCGAGCCGTCCTTCATCCCCGAGGAGTTCCAGACCAAGGCGTTCCCCGGGCACAAGTACGGCAGGACCCTGCACTTCGGCATCCGCGAGCACGGCATGGGCTCGATCCTCAACGGCATCGCCCTGCACGGCGGCACCCGCCCCTACGGCGGCACCTTCCTGGTGTTCAGCGACTACATGCGCCCCGCCGTACGGCTGGCCGCGCTGATGAAGCTGCCCGTCACCTATGTCTGGACCCACGACTCCATCGGGCTGGGCGAGGACGGCCCGACCCACCAGCCGGTGGAGCACCTGTGGGCGCTGCGTGCGATCCCCGGCCTCGACGTGGTCCGCCCCGCCGACGCCAACGAGACCGCCGCGGCGTGGAAGATCGTGCTCCAGCACACCGACCGGCCGGCGGCGCTGGCCCTGACCCGGCAGAACCTGCCGGTCTACGAGGGCACCGCCGACGCCGCGAAGGTCGCCAGGGGCGGTTACATCCTGCATGACGCCTCCGACGGGCAGCCGAAGGTGATCCTCATCGGCACCGGCAGCGAGGTGCATCTCGCCGTGGAGGCCCGCGAGCGGCTGGAGGCCGAGGGCGTCCCCACCCGTGTCGTGTCGATGCCCTGCGTGGAGTGGTACACCGCGCAGGACACCGCCTACCGGCAGTCCGTGCTGCCCCGCTCGGTCCGGGCCCGCGTCGCGGTGGAAGCGGGAATCGCGCTGGGCTGGCGGGAGTTCGTAGGTGAAGACGGGGAAGTACTCAGCCTGGAGCACTTCGGTGCGTCAGCGCCGTACAAGACCCTGTTCGAACAGTTCGGCCTCACCGCCGACCGGGTGGTGGCGGCCGCGAGGGCCAGCCTCGCCAGGACCGGGGCCGACAAGGGCGAGACGACGGGAAACTGATCATGAGTGAGATCCTCAAGAGACTCTCCGGCCAGGGCGTGTCCGTCTGGCTGGACGACATCAGCCGTGAGCGCCTGCGCACCGGCGGCCTGGCAGAACTGGTCAGGGACAAGTACGTGGTGGGGGTCACGTCCAATCCCACGATCTTCGCGTCCGCGTTGAGCAAGGGCGACGCCTACGACGCCCAGCTGCACGATCTCAAGGTGCGCGGGGTCGACGTGGGCGAGGCCGTGCGCGCGGTGACGACCTACGACATCCGCTGGGCGGCCGACGTGCTGCGGCCCGTCTTCGACGCCACCGGCGGCGTCGACGGCCGCGTCTCGATCGAGGTGGACCCCCGGCTGGCCAGGGAGACCGAGCGGACCATCGCCGAGGCCCGCGCGCTGGCCTGGCTGGTCGACCGGCCCAACCTGTTCGTGAAGATCCCCGCGACGGTCGAGGGACTGCCCGCGATCACCACGTGCCTGTCCGAGGGCATCAGCATCAACGTCACGCTGATCTTCTCGCTGGAGCGCTACCGCGCGGTCATGGACGCCTGGCTGACCGGCCTGGAGGGCGCCAAGGCCAACGGGATCGACCTGGCCACGATCGAGTCGGTCGCCTCCTTCTTCGTCAGCCGGGTCGACTCCGAGATCGACAAGCGGCTCGACGCGATCGGCACCGAGCAGGCGCTGGCGCTGAAGGGCAAGGCCGCGGTGGCCAACGCCCGCCTCGCCTACGCCGCGTTCGAGGAGATGACCTCGTCGCCGCGCTGGCAGGCGCTGCTCGCCGCGGGCGCCCGCCCGCAGCGCCCGCTCTGGGCCTCGACCGGCACCAAGAACCCCGACTACCCCGACACCCTCTACGTCGACGAACTGGTCACTTCCGGCACGGTCAACACAATGCCGGAAAAGACCCTCGACGCGACCGCGGATCATGCCAGGATCAACGGCGACACCGTCCGCACCTTCTACGAGCAGGCGTGGAACACCATGGCCGCCCTGAAGGACGTGGGCATCGACTACGACGACGTGGTCGGGGTGCTGGAGGAGGAGGGCGTGCAGAAGTTCGAGGCGTCCTGGCAGGAACTGATCGACACCGTGGCCGCCGAGCTGAAGAAGGCGTGAGCAAATGTCGGTAACGTTCGGTGACGACTCGGTGGCGTCCGAGGTGGCCGCCACCGTCCGCACGCTGATCGCCGAGGGCGTGCCCGCGGCGCTCGCCTCGGGAGACCCCACGCTGTGGGGGCCCGGGGCACAGGCGGAGGCGACGATCCGCCTCGGCTGGCTGAACCTGCCGCTGACCAGCAGGGAGCTGCTGCCGGAGATCGGCAAGCTGGTGGAGCGCGCCCGCGCGGAGAGCCTGGACCACGTGGTCCTGGCCGGCATGGGCGGGTCCTCGCTGGCCCCCGAGGTCATCTGCGCCACGGCCGACGTGCCGCTGACCGTGCTCGACACGACCGATCCCGGGCAGGTGCGCCGTGCCCTGTCCGACCGGCTCGACCGCACGATCGTGGTGATCTCCAGTAAGAGCGGCGGCACCGTCGAGACCGACAGCCACCGCCGGATCTACGAGGACGCCTTCCGCGAGGCGGGGATCGACCCGGCCGACCGGATCGTCGTCGTGACCGACCCGGGATCGCCGCTGGAGCAGATCGCCATCGAGGCGGGCTATCCGGTGATACTCGCCGACCCGAACGTCGGCGGCCGTTACAGCGCGCTCAGCGCGTTCGGACTGGTGCCGAGCGCGCTGGCCGGCGCCGACGTGACCGCCCTGCTCGACGACGCGGCGGCGGCCCACGAGCTGCTCGTCCGCGACGAGGGCAACCCGGGCCTGGAGCTCGGCGCGGCCCTGGGCATCGCGGCTCTCGCCGGCCGCGACAAGCTGCTGCTCGAGGACAGCCTCTCGGAGATCAACGGGCTGCCCGACTGGATCGAGCAGCTCATCGCCGAGTCCACGGGCAAGGACGGCAAGGGCATCCTGCCGGTCGTCGGCGCCGAGCCGAACGGGGTCGGCGACGAGTTCGTGGTCAACATCGGCACCGAGGGCACGGTCCAGATCCAGGGCCCGCTGGGGGCGCAATTCCTGATCTGGGAGTACGCCACGGCCATCGCCGGGCGGCTGCTCGGCATCGACCCCTTCAACCAGCCGAACGTCGCGGAGTCCAAGCAGAACACCTCGGCGATCCTCGACAGCGGTCCCGGCGAGGAGAAGCCGACGCTGGTCGACGGTCCCGTGGAGGTGTACGGCGAGCTGCCCGCGGGCGCGAAGGACCTCTCCGACGTGCTGACCTGGCTGCTGGGGGCGGTGCCCGACGACGGCTACCTCGCGGTGATGGCCTACCTGGACCGCTGGGCGGCCTTCGACGTGCGGCAGCCGGACGACGCCTCGCTCGACGAGCTCACCGAGGCGTGGTCCGCGGCCGACCCGGCCACCCTGCGCGCCCTGCTGGCCGTCAGGACCGACCGCCCGATCACCTTCGGGTGGGGCCCCAGGTTCCTGCACTCCACCGGGCAGTACCACAAGGGCGGCCCGCAGAACGGCGTGTTCCTCCAGATCACCGGCGCGGTCACCGACGACGTCGCCGTCCCCGGCAAGCCGTACACGCTGGGCGTGCTCCAGCACGCGCAGGCGCTCGGCGACTTCGGCGCGCTGACCCAGCGCGGCCGGCCGGCGGTCCGGCTGCACCTCACCGATCGCGTGGCCGGTGTGCCGCACCTGCTGGCCGCCGCTCGCCAGGTATGAACCAGGCATGAACACGGGAGAAGCCCAGATGAACAACGAGCCGGTAGAGCCGGCGGCCGCCGCGGACGAGGCGACCACCGTCGCCGCGGCCGCGGCGGTGGCGGGCACGACCGAGGAGATCATGGCCGCCAATCCGCTCCGTGACCCGCGTGACAAACGGCTGCCGAGGGTGGCCGGACCGTGCGTGCTGGTGCTCTTCGGCGTGACCGGCGACCTGGCCAAACGCAAGCTGCTGCCGGCCATCTACGATCTGGGCAACCGGGGGCTGCTGCCCCCGGGCTTCTCGCTGGTGGGCTTCGCCAGGCGTGACTGGGCGAACCAGGACTTCGCCCAGCTCACGCATGACGCCATCAAGGAACACGCGCGCACCCCCTTCCGCGAGGAGGTGTGGAAGCAGCTCCGCGAGGGCATCCACTTCGTCCCCGGCGAGTTCTCCGACGACGGCGCCTTCGATGCGCTGGCGATGGCGCTCAAGGAGATCGACGAGACCAGGGGCACGGGCGGCAACTACGCCTTCTACCTGTCGGTCCCGCCGAAGTTCTTCCCGCAGGTGGTCGAGCAGCTCAAACGGACCGGCCTGGCCAACGCGCCCGACGACTCGTGGCGGCGGGTGGTCATCGAGAAGCCCTTCGGGCACGACCTGAAGAGCGCCACGGACCTCAACGCGATCACCAGCGCGGTCTTCCCCGAGAGTTCGGTCTTCAGGATCGACCACTACCTCGGCAAGGAGACCGTCCAGAACATCATGGCGCTGCGGTTCGCCAACAACCTGTTCGAGCCGATCTGGAACCGCGGCTACGTCGACCACGTGCAGATCACCATGGCCGAGGACATCGGCATCGGCGCCCGCGCGGGTTACTACGACGGCATCGGCGCGGCCCGCGACGTCATCCAGAACCACCTGCTCCAACTCCTCGCGCTGGTCGCGATGGAGGACCCGACCTCCTTCGAGGCCGACTCGCTGCGCAGGGAGAAGGAGAAGGTCCTCAAGGCCGTACGGCTCCCGCAGGACCTGTCCCTGGGCACGGCGCGCGGCGCCTACACCGCGGGCTGGCAGGGCGGCGAGCCCGTCGTCGGCTACCTCGACGAGCAGGGCATCCCCGCGACCTCCACGACGGAGACCTACGCCGCCGTCAAGCTGGAGATCGCCAACCGCAGGTGGGCGGGCGTGCCGTTCTACCTGCGCACCGGCAAGCGGCTCGGGCGGCGGGTGACCGAGGTGGCCGTGGTGTTCCAGCGTGCGCCGCACCTGCCGTTCAGCAAGGACGACACCGAGATCCTCGGGCAGAACGCGCTGGTCATCCGGGTCCAGCCCGACGAGGGCATCACGGTCAGGTTCGGCTCCAAGGTGCCGGGCACCGCGATGGAGGTCAGGGACGTCAGCATGGACTTCGCCTACGGCGAGTCGTTCATGGAGTCCTCCCCCGAGGCGTACGAGCGCCTGCTGATCGACGTGCTGATCGGCGATCCGCCGTTGTTCCCGCACCAGCGCGAGGTGGAGTTGTCCTGGCGGATCCTCGATCCGATCGAGGAGTACTGGGCCTCGCAGGGCCAGCCCGAGGGTTACCTGGCGGGCACCTGGGGTCCCGCCTCCGCCGATGCCATGATGGCCCGCGACGGCCGAGTCTGGAGGAGGCTCTGAGATGGCGAGCTTCATGCTGAGCGGAACGAACGCCTCCAAGATCTCATCGCACCTGACCCACCTGCGCCACCAGATGGGCGCACCCGCGATCGGCATGGTGCTGACGCTGGTGGTGGTCTGCGATGAGAGCAACCAGTACGACGCGGTGCGTGCCGCCACCGAGGCCGCCCGCGAGCACCCGTCGCGGATCCTGGTGGTGATCTCAAGGGATCCCGAGGAGGGCATCCGGCTCGACGCCGAGCTGCGCATCGGCGAGTCCACGCCCGGCGAGGTCGTCCTGCTCCGCCTGTACGGCGAGCTGACCGCGCACGCCGACTCCGTGGTCAGCCCGCTGCTGCTGCCCGACACCCCGGTCGTCGCCTGGTGGCCGGGCGACTGTCCCGACTCCCCCGCCGAGGACCCCATCGGGGTGCTCGCCCAGCGACGCATCACCGACGCCCGTTCCGCGGCCGACTCGGTGCGGGCCATCACCGGCCGGGCGCGCGGTTACGTGCCCGGCGACACCGACCTGGCCTGGACCCGCCTCACACCGTGGCGCACGCTGCTGGCCGCCGCCTTCGACCAGCGGGTGGGCGAGGTCACCGGTGGCTCCGTCGAGGCGGTGAGCGGCCACGCGAGCGCGCCGCTGCTGGCGGCCTGGCTGTCGGAGCGGATCGGCGCCCCGATGGAGGTCTCCCCCTCGGCCGGCCCCGGGCTGACGGCGGTACGGGTCGAAACGGTCGACGGCGAGATCGCCGTGACCAGGTCGGACGCCCGGCTCGCCACTCTCTCCCGGCCCGGCCAGCCCGACCGCAGGGTCGCGCTCGCCAGGCGCCCCACCTCCGAACTGCTGAGCGAGGAGCTGCGCCGTCTCGACCCCGACGAGCTCTACGCGGCGGCCATCAGGTGGCTGTCCCGGACCGCCGCCACGTCGTCCCGCTGATCTTCACCCGCAATCGAAAGGCACCGCCGTGACCGTCCCAAGCGTTGTCGTCCACCGGGACGCTGACGTGCTCGCCAAGGCAGTCGCGGCGCGCCTGATCACTCGTTTGGTCGATCTGCAGTCGGCCACCGGCTCGGCGTCGCTGGTGCTCACCGGCGGCACCGTCGGGCACGCCTCGCTCGCCGAGCTGGCCGTGACGCCGGCCAGGGACGCGGTCGACTGGCAGCGCCTCGACGTGTGGTGGGGCGACGAGCGCTACGTGCCGACCGGCGATCCCGAGCGCAACGAGACGGGCGCCCGCGCGGCGCTGCTCGACCATGTCGACCTCGATCCGGCCCGGGTGCACGTGATGGCCGGTCCCGACAAGTCGTCGTCGGCGGAGGAGTCGGCGGAACGCTACGCCGAGGAGCTGCGCCGCGCCTCACGGCCCGAAGACCACGGCCCGGTCCCCTCCTTCGACGTGCTGCTCCTGGGGATGGGCCCCGACGGCCACGTGGCGTCGTTGTTCCCCGAGACGCCCGCCCTGTACGACGACCGTCCCGTGGTCGCGGTGCACGGCGCCCCCAAGCCGCCGCCCACCCGGATCTCGCTGACCATGGCGACGATCAAGGCCGCCCGTGAGGTGTGGGTGGTCGCCGCCGGCCCGGAGAAGGCGCAGGCCGTACGGCTGGCCCTGTCGGCGACGGGCATCATGCAGATCCCCGCGGCCGGAGCCCGGGGCAGGCAGCGGACCCTGTTCCTGCTCGACCGCCAGGCCGCCGGCAAGATCCCACCGGGCCTCGGCCGGATCGCCTCACCCTGACCGGCGTGAACGGGGCACCGCCGAACTCCGGCGGTGCCCGCTTCCCCTGACCGGATCCCCTCTCCTCAGGGAACAGGGGGATCGCCTTCGGAATCCGGTAGCGACGGACTTGCCGGGGTGCCCGGCGACCGGGGCATAGATCAGACTCGCCGGAGAGAAGGGCCGCGCCTCGCGCCCGCCGGTGCCGTACGCCCCGGGAGAACAGCGGACGCCGGGCCGTCAGGCGTGGGAGCCGGCGAGGTCGTCGATCTCGGTGAGGATCGCCTGCTTGCCGACCGGATCGAGGAAGGAGGCGTGCACCGCGTTGCGCGCCAGGCCGGCGAGCGCGGCGTCGTCGAGGCCGAAGACCTCGGCGGCCACCCGGTACTCCCCCGTCAGCGTGGTGCCGAACATCGGCGGGTCGTCACTGTTGAGCGTGACGAACAGGCCCTCCTTCAGCAGCCGTGGCAGCGGGTGGGAGGCGATATCCGGCACCTGGCCGGTGCACACGTTGGACGTCGGGCAGACCTCCAGCGGCAACTGCGTCTCACGGAGGTGGGCGACCAGTCGCGGGTCCTCCAGACAGTTGATCCCGTGCCCGATCCGCTCCGCGCCGAGCCCTTCGACGATCTCCCAGATCGTCTCCGGCCCGGTCATCTCCCCGCCGTGCGGCAGGCTGTGCAGGCCCGCCGTACGGGCCGCGCGGAAGGCGTCCCTGAACGCGTCACGATAGGGCGGGCGGCGCTGTTCGATGCCGGCCAGCCCCAAGCCGATCAGTGCCTCCGGCGGCTCGTTCAGCGCGTGGTCCAGGGTGACCCGCGCCGCCTCCGCGCCGAGCTGGCCGGGGATGTCGAAGATGTAGGCCACCCGCACTCCGTGGTCGGCGGCGGCCTGCCGGGCGGCCAGGTCGAGCGCCTCGGTGACCGCCCGCGCGGGCAGCCCGGCCTGAAGGTGGGAGTACGGCGTGACCTGGAGTTCCACATAGCGTCCCCGTTGCGCCGCCAGATCCCTGGCCAGCCCTGTCACCAGGGTCGCCACGTCCTCGGGCTCCCGCACCAGGGCGTTCACCTGCTGGTAGACCTCGGAGAAGTGGGGGAAGTCACGGAAGGTGTAGAACGCCCGCAGTTCCTCCTCCACGACCGGCACCCGTGTCGCCGGATGCCGCCGTGCCAGCTCCAGCACGGTGCGCACGGACGCGGACCCGACCAGGTGCACGTGCAGCTCGACCTTCGGCAGCGCTTCGATGAATTCGTTCGTCATGCCGATGACCCTATGCAGCTGTATGGCCACATATATAGGCAATTAGGTGTTATCTGACATAATATTGTCAGTATCGCGTCGCCAGCTGTGCCGGTCAGGTGGCGGAGGACGACGGCTGGTCGGCGATGAGAGCGGCGGCGTCCCTGGCTTTCTGGCGGGCGGAGGAGGCCGTGCGCCGGGCGCGTTGCTCGTCCCGCCCGGCTATCTCCTGGCGGTGCTCGGCGGCGGCCAGTTCCTTGCGTGCCGCGGCGAGTTCGCGGGTCAGGTCCTCGACTCTCGCGGCGAGGCGGTCGTGACTCCGGGTGGCCGATTCGAGTTCGGCGGCCCATTCCGCGTGGTCGCGTTCGGCATCGGAGGCGGCGCGCTCGGCCTCGGCCGCGGTCTTCGCCAACTGCTCGCGGCGACGATCCTCCTGTTCTCGCCGCTCCTTCGCCACCTCCTCCTCGGAACGACCGCGTTTGACCCGCGCCTGCGACGACCCGTGGTCATCGCTCGCGCGAGGCTTCCTGGGGGTGGTCGGAGCCGGGGCCGGGGTGAAACCGCTGTAGTTGAGAGGGCGGGAGAGACGGCCCTGCCGTACCAGGTCGGCGGCCTCGACGTCGACGGTGGCCGCATCGAGGGTCTGTTCGATCTCGGTGGGGGCGGATCCCGACAAGGGCTGGCCCGCCTGGGTGGCGAGGTCGCGGATCAGGCGGGCCAGGCGGGTCGTGAGGGGGCCACGGGTTCGGGTGAGCTCGGCGAGGGTGTCGGCGTCCTGGTCCTGCCAGGCCTCCCGGAGGCGCGCGCCGAGGTCGAGCAGTTCGCCGATCTCGGCGGCGTGGGCACGGGAGCCCTGGTTGACGGCCCAGGCGGAAACGGTCGGGCGGCGCAGTTTGCCGATGTCGCGGGAGAGCCCTCCGTCGCCCGCGTCCTTGGCCGCGCGCGCCAGGGCGTCACGCTCGGCGGTGAACTGTGCGGGGGCTAGCGCGTAGAGCCGGTCGGCGGCCTCATCAAGGTCCACATCGGGGATCTACCCGCATTCGGGCGCTCGCAAGGTTTCCACGGCGATCAACTCGGCAGGGCACGTTCGAAGAAACGCTCGGTACCACCGCGCGGGACGGCCGGCGCCGGCCCGACGGGCGATCACCCCGCAGGCCGGGCGGCGCGCACCGTGCCCGACAGCCAGGCATCCTTCTCAAGAGAGGCGATCGGATCGGTGACGACGTGAGGCCCGCGGCGCGTCTACCCGATGCCGGGGCGGGCATGGTTTCCTCGGAGGTGTGGCCGGAACGGTGATGCTGAGGACGCCGCGTTTGGTGCTGCGGCCGATCGGGACGCAGGACGCCGACGCCCTGCGCGCCCACTGGGACCAGCCCGGCGTGCGGCGCTACCTCTTCGACGGCGAGACCGTCTCCCACGAGCTGATCCGCGAGATCATCGGGGACAGCGAGGCCGACTTCGCCGGGCACGGCTACGGACTGTGGGCGATGCTCGGCGAAGACGGGTTCGTCGGCGTGTGCGGACTGCGAGCCGCCGACGACGGGCGGATCGAGTTGCTGTACAGCCTTGATCCCGGCCTGTGGGGGCGCGGGCTGGCCACCGAGGCGGCGAGGGCGGTGCTGGCGCACGCCGGTGCGCTCGGCCTGCGCGAGGTGGTCGCCGAGGCCGACCCGGACAACCTGGCCTCGGTACGGCTCGCCGTACGGCTGGGGATGAGGGAGTCGGCTGGCGGAAAGAACGATGCTTTCGTCCGCTTTATCAGCCCATTGCAGGGCATCTAGGCGGGTCAGCTCGCAGACGCCGCCATCACGCCGACGGGGAGCCTGCCCTCGATCAAGCCCGGGTCCTCGGTGTAGGAGAGCGTCGCGCCCAGCGCCAGCATCAGCCGCCGCATCCGCATGTTGTCGGACAGCAGCGTGGCCCGCACCTCGGCGAAGCCGAGATCCCGCGCCTCGCGCACCACCATCCGGGCCAGCCGCGAGCCGAGGCCACGCCCCTGCCAGGTGTCCTCGACCAGGAAGGCCATCTCGGCGATGCCGGGATCCGGGGTGAACATCAGGGAGGCGAGCGCCACGACCTGGCCGTCGTGCCCGGCGATCAGCGAGTGGCCGAGACCCCGATCGCACAGCCGGTCGAAGACGCGCGGTGGCAGCGTGGGCATCGCGGTGAAGTAGCGGAACCTGCGGGTCTCCGGGGAGCAGCGGTCATGGAGGTCGCGCACGGCCTCGCGGTAGATCGGGCCGAGTTGCCCGACCGTGACCTCGCCGCCGTCCGCCAGCCGTACCGGACGCTCGGCGGCGACCGGCTGGGCCGGGGGTTGGGCGAGCCGGATGAAGGCGGCGGCCCTGGCGGCCTCGCTGAGCGTGAACGGAAGTTCGGGGCGGCGCAGCCGGACGGCGCGCCGGTGTGCCACCGGCACGGTCAGCAGCGTCGGGTCGGGCACGTCCCCTTCGGTCACCGCCGAACCGTACACCCACCTGCCGCTCTCGGCGCGCAGGAGCTCGGCCAGCAGTTCGGGGAGCCGCCACGGCGTTCCGCGCAAGCGCGCCGAGAGGAGCAGCGCCCGGGTGGGCTCGTCGGTCAGTTCGTGGGCCGTGGCCGGGACGACCTGGACGCGACGCCCGCCCGCGCCCTCCAGCGCCTTCCTGACCGCGTCGGGCGCGGCCGGGATGTCGGCCATGAACTCGTCCACCGTGCCGTCGGTGTCGGGATGCACGTTCAAGCCGAGGACGTTGCCGCCCAGACCGGCGAGGGCCGTCGCCAGCGAGGCCAGCCTGCCCGGACGCTCGTCAACCGTTGTTCGAATCCGCCAGAACCCCATCGTCGTGCTCCCTCCGTCGGCACCAAGCCTGCCGGAGGACTGTTACGTCCTTGATACACGGCGGTGTGCAGGCCGTTTCATCTGCCCGAAGTACGTATTCCGTGGCAAGGTGCGGAGGATCACACGGATATAGCAGGATAAAGGGCCATGAGCACCCGTGTTCCCCTGTCAGGAGACTTCGTCAACGGAGACGTCTCCTTCTGGTACCGCTCCCTCGGAATGCCCGCGCCCGGCCCGCCGCTCGGCGGGGACCTCGACGCCGACGTGGCGATCGTCGGCGCCGGCTACACGGGCCTGTGGACCGCCTACTACCTCAAGAAGGCGCGTCCCGGCCTGCGGGTGGTCGTGCTGGAACGGGAGTTCGCCGGCTACGGCGCCTCCGGCAGGAACGGCGGCTGGCTCACCGGCGACATGGCGGGCAGCCCCGAGCGGTACGCCAGGACCCATGGCGCGGACGCCGCCAGACGGCTCCAGCGGACGATGTTCACCGCCATCGACGAGGTCATCGCGGTGGCGCGGGCGGAGGGCATCGACGCCGACATCGTCAAGGGCGGCGTCCTGCACGTGGCGACCAACGCGGCCCAGGACCGGCGGCTGACGGAGATGCTGGCGCACGCCCGGCGGTGGGGCTGGGCCGAGGAGGACCTGCGACTGCTCGATCCCGCCGAACGCGAGGGCCGGCTGCGGGTCGCGGGAGCCGCCAACGCGCTGTGGAGCCCGCACTGCGCCAGGATCCAGCCCGCCAAGCTGGTTCGCGGGCTGCTGCGGGCCGTACGGGAGCTCGGGGTGACGGTCTACGAGCACACGCCGGTCACGGAGATCGCGCCGCGCCGCGCCGTGACACCGCACGGGACCGTCAGCGCCGAGTACGTCATACGCGCGACGGAGGGCTTCACCGCCGAGCTCAAGCAGTACCACCGGGCGTGGCTGCCGATGAACAGCTCCATGATCGTCACCGAGCCGCTTACTCCCGCCATGTGGGAGGCGATCGGCTGGGACGGCGCCGAACTGCTCGGCGACCTCGCCCACTACTACATGTACGCCCAGCGCACCGCCGACGGGCGGATCGCGTTCGGCGGGCGCGGCAAACCGTATCTCTACGGGTCACAGGTCGATCGGCGCGGCCACACCCACGACTGGACCGTCAGCGCGCTGTGGGACCTGCTGACCGGCATGTTCCCGGCGGTACGGCAGAGCCGCGTGGCGCACGCCTGGTCCGGCGTGCTCGCGGTGCCGCGCGACTGGTGCTCCACCGCGCACGTGGACCACCGGACGGGCCTCGGCTGGGCGGGCGGCTACACGGGGCACGGCGTCACGACCACCAACCTGGCCGGCCGTACCCTCCGCGACCTCGTCCTGCGCGAGGACACCGAGCTGACCGCGCTGCCCTGGGTGGGCCGCAACGTGCGCGGCTGGGAGGTGGAGCCACTACGCTGGATCGGCGTTCACACCATGTACCGGCTCTACCGGATGGCCGACGCGCGTGAGAACGCCGGGCAGCCCCGCACGTCCGTGCTGGCCCGCATCGCCGACGCCATCACCGGCAGGTGACCACCGTGACCGATCTCCTCTTCCGTGGCGGCCCCGTGTTCACCGCCGCCTCGCCCGCGCCCGCACCCGCCGGAGCCGTGCTGGTCCGCGACGGCGTGATCGCCGCCCACGGCCCGGAACCCGAGGTCGTACGGCAGGCCCGCCCGGGCCACGACACCGTCGACCTCGACGGCCGCCTGATCCTCCCCGGCTTCACCGACGCGCACGTCCACCCCGTCCAGGCGGGGCTCGAACGGGCCAGGTGCGACCTGTCGGAGACCTACGGCCTGGCCGGCTACCTGGAGGTGATCCACGCCTACGCCGCCGCGAACCCGGGCAAGGAGTGGATCGACGGCGGCGGCTGGGACATGTCGGCCTTCCCCGGCGGGCTGCCGCACGCCTCGCAACTCGGCTTCCTCGACCGGCCCGCCTATCTCATCCAGCGCGACCACCACGCCGCCTGGGTCAACCACCGGGCCCTGGAACTCGCCGGGATCACCCGGGACACCCCCGACCCCGCCGACGGCAGGATCGAGCGCGACGCCGACGGCACCCCGAGCGGCGTGCTGCACGAGGGCGCGATGGAGCTCGTCGGCCTCCTCACCCCCCGGCCCACCCCGGACGACCTCACGGCGGCCCTGCTCGACGCGCAGGAGTACCTCTTCGCGTGCGGCGTCACCGGCTGGCAGGACGCGATCGTGGGCTCCTACGCCGGATCGGTGGACCAGCTCCCCGTCTACCTCTCCGCGGCCGAATCCGGGCGGCTCAAGGCCCGGGTCGTCGGCGCGCTGTGGTGGGACAGGGCCCGTGGCGCCGAGCAGATCGGCGAACTACTCGGCCGCCGCGCCCTGGCCGACGGGCTGGACCGCTTCCGGGCGACCTCAGTCAAGATCATGCAGGACGGGATCACCGAGAACTTCACCGCGGCCGTGATCGAGCCCTACTGCCGGTGCGGCGGCACCGGACTGTCCTACATCGAACCGGCGAAACTGAACGGCTATGTCGCCGAGCTGGACCGGCACGGCTTCCAGGTGCACTTCCACGCGATCGGCGAGCGCGCCGTGCGCGAGGCGCTGGACAGCCTGACGGGCACCGATCCGGCCAACCGCCACCACATCGCGCACCTGCAGGTCATCGAGCCCTCCGACGTGCCCCGCTTCGCCGCGCTGGGCGTCACCGCCAACCTGCAACCGCTGTGGGCGACCCACCACGCCCAGATGGACGAGCTGACCCTGCCCTTCCTCGGCGAGGAGCGCTCGGCCTGGCAGTATCCCTTCGCCGACCTGCTGGCCCGCGGCACCCGGCTGTGCGCGGGGAGCGACTGGCCGGTCTCCAGCCCCGATCCGCTGCAGGCCGTACACGTGGCCGTCAACCGCACCGAGCCCGGCGGCTCGGTGCACGCCTCCTACCCGACGGCCCTGACCCCGTTCCTCCCAGGCCAGGCCCTCGGCCTCGGCGACGCGCTGACCGCCTACACGGCAGGCTCCGCCTGGATCAACCGTTCCCCCGCGGGGACCATCGCCGTGGGCGCCCCGGCCGACCTGGTCGTCCTGGACCGCGACCCGTTCGCCCTGCCGCCGGAGGAGATCTGGACCACCCGGGTGGCGATGACCTTCATCGACGGCGAGTGCGTCTACCGATGACATGCGAGAGGCCCTCCGCGCGGTGACGCGCGGAGGGCCTCGGGTCGCACGGCCGGCTCAGTAAATGGGCCGTGAGGACGTGCGCAGGCGCTCCAGGGCTTCGGCGAGTATGGCGGCGCCGTCCTTGTCGCTCCGGCGCTCCTTCACGTAGGCCAGGTGCGTCTTGTACGGCTCGTTCCTCGGCGGAGCCGGCGGATTCGCCTCGTCCTGGCCGGCCGGAAGGCCGCACCGGGGGCAGTCCCACAGCTCCGGCACGGCGGCGTCACTGGCGAAGCTGGGGCGCGTCTCGTGCATGTTCGCGCACCAGAACGGGACCCGGACACGTGGAGCTGCCTCGCCCCGCTCGGCCTCCCCCATCGGGCCGGCGCCGACACGGCTGCCACGGATCGCGTTGCCACTACCCACGGATGAACTCCTCGCTCGTTCGCCCCGCGGAACGCGGGGGAGAAACACTGTCACACATCGCCACTGTCAAGGGCCTTCTCCGGTCAGGGCTTCAGAAGCAGGCCGAGTGCGATGATGCAGACGAACCAGACCACACCCGTGATGACCGTGAGCCGGTCGAGGTTGCGCTCAACCACCGACGACCCGCCGAACGACGTGGAGAATCCACCGCCGAACATGTCAGAAAGGCCACCACCCTTGCCCTTGTGGAGCAGGACGAGCAGCACCATGAGCATGCTCGCCAGGATGAGAGCGATGGAGATTCCGATAATCACCGTAGACCTGTTTCTGTATGCGCTGACCCGCGTCCGGGCGCGACCCCTTGCACGACGTCGTCGGTGTGACGATTCAAACCTGCTCTAGAAGGGTACGACGTAGTGTCAAGCCGCACCCTTCGAACTGCCGAGTTAGCTCGACATTTCGCCAAACCGGCAAATCTTGACAAACTCGCTCGGATCGAGACTCGCGCCACCGACGAGAGCGCCGTCCACGTCCGGCTTCGCCATTATCCCAGCGATGTTGTCGGACTTCACCGAACCTCCGTAAAGGATACGGACCGCAGCGGCCACCTCGGCGTCGTACAGCTCGGCGAGTCGCGTCCGCAGGGCCGCACAGACCTCCTGCGCGTCCTCCGGAGTGGCCACCTCACCAGTACCGATCGCCCAGACCGGCTCATAAGCGACCACGATCGACTTCGCCTGCTCGGCGGTGACCTTACGCAGCGCACCGTCGAGCTGCGCGACGCTGTGGGCCACCTGAGCACCCGCCTGACGCACCGCCAAGCCCTCACCGACGCACAGGATCGGCGTCAGCGAGTGCCGGTAGGCGGCCAGCACCTTGGCGTTGACCAGGTCGTCGTCCTCCGAGTGATACTGCCGCCGCTCGGAGTGGCCGATCGTGACGAAGGTGCAACCCAACTTGGCCAGCATCGCACCGGAGATCTCCCCGGTGTACGCGCCGCCCTCGTGCGGGGAGACGTCCTGCGCGCCGTACACGATCCGCAGCTTGTCCCCGTCGACCAGGGTCTGCACGCTGCGCAGGTCGGTGTACGGCGGCAGCACGGCCACCTCGACCGCGTTGAAGTCCTTGTCGATGAGCGAGAACGCCAGCTTCTGGACGGTGTTGATGGCCTCAAGGTGGTTGAGGTTCATCTTCCAGTTGCCGGCGATGAGCGGCGTGCGCCCCATGATGGTCAGTCCTCCAGCGCGGCGAGCCCGGGAAGGGTCTTGCCCTCGAGATATTCAAGACTCGCACCGCCACCGGTGGAGATGTGCGAGAACCCGGCCTCCGGCAGCCCCAGCTGCCGTACGGCCGCGGCGGAGTCGCCGCCACCGACGACGGTGAAGGCGTCCGACCCGATCAACGCTTCGGCCACCGCGCGGGTTCCGCCGGAGAACGCCTCGAACTCGAACACGCCCATCGGCCCGTTCCAGAAGACCGTGCGCGCGTCGGCCAGCTTACCGGCGAACAGCTCACGGGTCGCCGGTCCGATGTCGAGCCCCTGCCTGTCGGCCGGGATCGCGGTGGTCGGGACCACCTCGTGCTCGGCGTCCGGCGCGAACCCGGTGGCGGCCAGCACGTCCACGGGGAGGATCAGCTCCACCCCGCGCTTGGCCGCCTCGTCGATGAACCCGCGCACCTGCTCCAGCTGGTCGGCCTGCAGCAGCGAGCCGCCGACCTCGTGACCCTGTGCCGCGAGGAAGGTGTAGGCCATGCCGCCGCCGATGAGCAGCCTGTCGACCTTGGCGAGCAGATTGGAGATCACACCGAGCTTGTCGGAGACCTTCGCCCCGCCGAGAACCACGACGTACGGCCTGGCGGGGTCCTCGGTGAGCTTCTTCAGCACCTCGACCTCGGCCAGCACGAGACCGCCCGCGGCGTGCGGCAGCAGGCGCGGCACATCGTAGACGCTGGCGTGCTTGCGGTGGACCGCGCCGAAGCCGTCGCCGACGTACAGCTCGGCGAGGCCGGCCAGACGCTCGGCGAACGCCGTGCGGGCGGCGTCGTCCTTGGACTCCTCCCCCGGCTCGAAGCGGAGATTCTCCAGGAGCGCCACCTGGCCGTCCTGGAGCTCCTGAGCGGTCCGCACGGCCGAGTCGCCCACCACGTCGGTGGCGAAGGCCACCTCGGTGCCGAGCAGCTCGCCCAGCCTGGCGGCCACCGGGCGCAGCGAGAACTTCGGGGTGGGCGAGCCCTTGGGCCGCCCGAGGTGCGCGCACACGATCACGCGCGCACCCCGCCCGGCGAGGGCCTGGATCGTCGGGACCGAAGCCCTGATCCGGCCGTCGTCGGTGATCGTCTCCCCGTCCAGGGGGACGTTCAGGTCGGCGCGCACGAGCACGCGCCTGCCCTGGACGTCGAGGTCGTCGATCCGGCGCATCAGAGGTCCGCGCCCACCAGCTCGATGAGGTCGGCGAGGCGGTTGGAGTAGCCCCACTCGTTGTCGTACCACCCGACGACCTTGACCTGGTTGCCGATGACCCTGGTGAGGCCGGCGTCGAGGATGCAGGACGACGGGTCGGTGACGATGTCGGACGAGACGATCGGGTCCTCGGTGTAGGTGAGGTAGCCCTTCAGGTAGCCCTCGGCGGCGGCCTTGATCGCGCCGTTGACCTCCTCGACGCTGGTCTCACGGCCGACGTCGACGGTCAGGTCGGTGGCGGACCCCGTGGGGATCGGCACGCGCAGCGCGAACCCGTCGAGCTTGCCCTTCAGCTCCGGCAGCACCAGGCCGATGGCCTTGGCCGCGCCGGTCGAGGTCGGCACGATGTTCAGCGCGGCGGCGCGGGCGCGGCGCAGGTCGCTGTGCGGGCCGTCCTGCAGGTTCTGGTCCTGCGTGTAGGCGTGGATGGTGGTCATCAGACCCTTCTCGATGCCGAGAGTGTCGTTGAGGACCTTGGCCATCGGAGCCAGGCAGTTGGTGGTGCAGGACGCGTTGGAGATGATCGTGTGCGTCGACGCGTCGTACGTGTCGTGGTTGACGCCCATCACGATCGTGACGTCCTCGTTCTTGGCGGGCGCCGAGATGATGACCTTCTTCGCGCCGTTGTCGGCGTGCGCCCTCGCCTTGTTGGCGTCGGTGAAGAAGCCCGTGGACTCGACCACCACGTCGACCCCGAGGTCGCCCCAGGGCAGCTTGGCCGGGTCACGCTCGGCGAACGCCTTGATGGCCTTGCCGTCAACGGCGATCTCGTCCGCAGAGGCCTTCACCTCGTACGGCAGGCGGCCGAGGATGCTGTCGTACTTCAGCAGATGGGCAAGCGTCGCATTGTCGGTCAGGTCGTTGACCGCGACGATCTCAATGTCCTTGCCGCTTGCCGCAACTGCACGCCAGAAGTTGCGGCCGATACGGCCGAAGCCGTTGACGCCTACGCGGATGCTCACGGCACCGATCTCCTTGTAAGTGGGAATGCGCCGGACCAGGCCGACGCCATGGCGGGCTGAAACCTCAACTACGAACACTATCGGACCCAAATTGGTTTAGACCACGTCCGGGTCCCCCCCGGCATGGTCGATCCCCAGACGGCTTATGCCCCGTTCCAGTAAAGTGCCCGAATTGTCACTGTAAGCACACGAGACCCAAGGATCGCCCCATGTCACAGGAGATCGCCCCACCCAGGACAGGACTCATCCCCGGCATCGTCGCCGGACTCGTCGCCGCCCTGGTCGGCGCCGCCGCCTACGGCACCCTCATCGCCGTCACCGAAGCCCAGATCGGCATCGCCGCGGTCGGCGTCGGCGTCGTGGTCGGCCTGGCGGTGACGGCCGTCAAGCCCACCAGTCCGGTGCTGCCCGCGCTGGCGGCCCTGTTCGCCCTGATCGCCTGCGCGCTCGGGCAGATCGGCGGGCTGACGGCCCTCTACATGAAGGCCACGAACGACGACGACTACGTCAGGTCGTTCACCCAGACCGTCAACCTCTTCGGTGAAATCGTCGGCGAGGATCCCATGACGCTGCTCTTCTGGGCGATCAGCGCCTTCGCCGGCTTCGGCTTCGTGAACAGGCGCGTCAAGGCCGCCGTCGCGGCCCGGTCGGCTTCGGAGCAGCCGGCAGCCCAGCCGCGCGGCCCGTTCGAGGCGGCCGCCACCGGCTCCGCCAAGACACCGGTCGCCGACGCCCCGGCCTTCCCGCTGCCTCCCGCCCGGCCCTTCCCCGGCCCCCCGCAGACGCCGCACGACGGAAAGTGAGACCACTCTCCGTCATGCGAGCACATACCGTCAGGGCGCGAGCATGTCGATGGTGAGATTGGCCTCAGTGTTCGGAATGCCGAGATCGACGGCGCGCTTGTCGGCCATGGCGAGCAGGCGGCGGATCCGCCCCGCGATCGCGTCCTTGGTCAGGGGCGGGTCGGCGATCTGGCCGAGCTCCTCCAGCGAGGCCTGCTTGTGCTCGACGCGCAGGCGACCGGCCACCACGAGATGCTCCGGCGCCTCCTCACCGAGGATCTCCAGGGCGCGCTGCACCCTGGCCCCGGCCGCCACGGCCGCACGGGCCGACCTGCGCAGATTGGCGTCGTCGAAGTTGGCCAGCCGGTTGGCCGTGGCACGGACCTCGCGCCGCATCCGGCGCTCCTCCCAGGCCAGCACGCTGTCGTGGGCGCCGAGACGGGTCAGCAGCGCGCCGATGGCGTCGCCGTCGCGGACCACCACGCGGTCGACGCCGCGTACCTCGCGGGCCTTCGCGTGGATCTTCAACCGCCGCGCGGATCCGACCAGGGCCAGCGCCGCCTCGGGCCCCGGGCACGTCACCTCCAGCGACATCGACCTGCCGGGCTCGGTCAGCGAGCCGTGCGCCAGGAACGCCCCCCGCCACGCCGCCTCCGCGTCGCAGGTCGCCCCCGCGACCACCTGACGCGGCAGGCCGCGAACCGGCCGGCCGTGGTTGTCGATCAACCCGGTCTGCCGGGCCAGCGCCTCACCGTCGCGGTAGACCCGCACCACATAACGTGATCCCTTGCGCAGTCCCGCAGGGGCCAGGACGAGCACCTCGGCCTTGTGGCCGAACACCTCGCCGATGTCCTTGATCAGCCGCCGCGCCGTGACGTTGGTGTCGAGCTCGGCCTCGATCACGATGCGCCCGCCCACCAGGTGCAGCCCGCTCGCGAACCGGAGCAGCGTCGACACCTCCGCCTTGCGGCAGCAAGGCTTCAGGACCGAAAGGCGGCTCAGCTCGTCCTTCACCACACCTGTCATCGCCATGTGCGTTAGTCCTCCCCCATTCAGACCGGCTCACAGCAGTCTCTCGCACTCACAGACCGCGCTGACCAGGATCAACGCTTCTCACGGAAAATCTCGTCCAGGACCGAGGCAAGACGTCGTGCATCATGCCTGGGCGACCCGTCGGCCGCTGCGACGCCGGCCGTGACGAGGCGCGCGCCCATCGCGACGGCGGCCTTCTCCAACTCCTCGGGGTCGTCCACCACCCCGGTGTCGGCGAGTACGACGTCGAGGCCGAGGGCGGGCGCGTGCCGCCTCAGGACCGCCAGGTGCTCCTGGGGGGAGAAGCCGTCGGTCTCGCCGGCCTGCGGCGCGAGGTTGAGCGCCACCAGCCTCCTGGCCTTGGTGGCGTGCAGGGCCTCGGCCAGCCGAGGCACCTTCAGGTGCGGCAGCACACTGGTGAACCAGGATCCGGGTCCGAACACCACCCAGTCGGCGTCGAGCACGGCCTGGATGGCTTCGGGTGAGGCGGGCGGATCAGTGGGGACCAGGGAGATCGCCCGCACCGTGCCAGGGGTCAGCGCGCACGCGACCTGGCCGCGCACGGTGGTGATCAGGCCGTCGACCTCGACCTCCGCCACGATGTCGAGCGGAACCGAGGCCATCGGCAGCACCCTGCCGTGCGCGCCGAGCAGGCGGCCCACCCAGTCGAGCGCGGCGACGGGATCGTCGAGCAGCTCCCACAGCGCCACGATGAGCAGGTTCCCCACCGCGTGCCCGTGCAGGTCGCCCTCGCTGCGGAACCGGTGCTGGACCACCTCGCTCCAGGTGCGTCCCCACTCGTCGTCGCCGCACAGCGCGGCCAGCGCCATCCGCAGGTCGCCGGGCGGCAGCACACCCAGTTCCTTGCGCAGCCTGCCGCTGGACCCGCCGTCATCGGCCACCGTGACCACCGCGGTCAGCGCGGAGGTGACCCGGCGCAGCGCCGACAGCGACGCGTACAGCCCGTGGCCGCCGCCGAGCGCCACCACCTTCGGTCCGGCGTCAGTGACGGCCGCGGCGGGATAGGGGAGAGGAGGTTCGTCGGGGGCGCTCACTCCCGGCCCACATCTCTGTGGCTCACCTGCACCTCCATCGAGCGATCACGCAATCGGCCACCGATCTGCTCGGACACGGCGACGCTGCGGTGCTTGCCCCCGGTGCAGCCCACGGCCAGCGTCACGTAGCTCTTGCCCTCGCGCGTGTAGCCGGCCGCGATCACGCCGAGCACCTCCTCGTAGGCGTCGAGGAACTCCTTGGCGCCGGGCTGGTTGAGCACGTAGTCGCGGACGGGGGCGTCGAGACCGTTCATGGGGCGCAGCTCCGGGACCCAGTGCGGATTGGGCAGGAACCTGCAGTCGACGACGAGATCGGCGTCCACGGGCAGGCCGTACTTGTAACCGAAGGAGACCACGTTGACGCGCAGCCCCGGCCGGTCGTCGCCGCCGAAGAAGGCCACGATCTTGCGCCGGAGCTCGTGCACGTTGAGGGAGGAGGTGTCGAGCACCAGGTCGGCGTTGGCCCGCACCTCGCGCAACAGGCCCCGCTCGCGTGCGATGCCGTCGACCAGCCGGCCCTCACCCTGCAGCGGGTGCGGACGGCGGACGTTCTCGAACCTGCGGACCAGCCCGTCGTCGCCGGCCTCCAGGAAGACCACGCGTACGGCGACGCCGCGGCCTTCCAGCTCCTCGATCGCCGCGTTCATGTCGGTGGTGAATGCCAGGCTGCGCACGTCGACCACCGCGGCCACCTTGTCGGCCGCGAGTTTGACCCGCCCCGCCTCCTCCGCCAGGGAGAACAGCAGCCCCGGCGGCAGGTTGTCGATCACGAACCAGCCGAGGTCCTCCAGCGCCTTCGCCGCCGTGCTCCGCCCCGCGCCGGACATGCCGGTGACGATGACGAACGCCGGTTCCGTGCCCTTCGCGCTCATGAACCCTCCCCCTTCAACGCCGACACGATCACTTCGGCCAGCGCGGGACCGATCCCCTGCACCTCGCACATCTCGGCGGCGGTGGCGTCACGCAGCCGCTTCACCGAGCCGAAGTGCCGCAGCAGGGCTTGCCTGCGAGCGGGGCCGAGCCCTGGAACCTGGTCCAGCGCGCTTTCCTTGACACTCTTGGACCGCTTGGCTCGATGGTAGGTGATGGCGAAGCGATGCGCTTCGTCACGCACGCGTTGCAGCAGGTAGAGACCTTCGCTCGACCTTGGCATGATCACCGGTTGGTCGTCGCCGGGCTGCCACACCTCTTCCAGCCGCTTGGCCAGCCCGCAGATCGCCACGTCGTCGACGCCCAGTTCGTCGAGCGCCCGCTGGGCGGCCGCCGCCTGCGCGGGGCCGCCGTCGACGACCACCAGGTTGGGCGGGTAGGCGAACTTCCGCGGGCGGCCGGTCTCCGGGTCGATCGGGTCGCCGGCCGGCTCCGCGCCGAGCTCCCCCGTCGCGCTGCGCTCCTCCAGGTATCTCTTGAACCGCCGTGAGATCACCTCGTGGATGGAGGCGACGTCGCCCTGCCCGGACAGGTTGCGGATGGCGAAGCGGCGGTACTCGCTCTTGCGGGCGAGCCCGTCTTCGAAGACCACCATCGAGGCCACCACGTCGTCACCCATCATGTGGGACACGTCGTAGCACTCGATGCGGAGCGGGACCTGCTCCAGGTCGAGCGCGTCCGTGATCTCCTGCAGCGCCTTGCTGCGGGTCGTGAGATCACTGGCCCTGCGCAGCTTGTGCTGGGCCAGCGACTCCTTGGCGTTGCGCTCGACGGTCTCCATCAGCGTCTTCTTGTCGCCACGCCGGGGCACCCGCACGTCGACCCGGCCACGGCGCTGCTCGCCGAGCAACTCGACGACGGCCTCGGCCTCCGGCGGCATGGTGGGCACCAGCACCTCGCGGGGCAGCGCCTCGGGGGCGGCCGCGCCGTACATCTGCAGCAGGAAGTGCTCCACGAGCTCGCCCTGGGTGGTCTCCTCGACCTTGTCCACGACCCAGCCCCGCTGGCCCCTGATCCGCCCGTTGCGCACGTAGAACACCTGGACGGAGGCTTCGAGCTGGTCCTCGGCCAGTGCGACCACATCGCAGTCGGTGCCCTCGCCGAGCACGACGGCCTGCTTCTCGAGCGCCCGCTGCAACGCCTGGACGTCGTCGCGCAGCCTGGCCGCCCGTTCGAACTCCTCCTCGGCGGCGGCGGCGTGCATCCGGCGCTCCAGGCGTTTGATGAACCTGGCCGTGTTGCCGGCCATGAAGTCGCAGAACTCCTCGGCGAGCGCCCGGTGCTCCTCCTCGGTCACCCGTGCGACGCACGGCGCGGCGCACTTGTCGATGTAGCCGAGCAGGCAGGGCCGCCCGATCTGGCTCGCGCGCTTGAACACCCCGGCCGAGCAGGTGCGCACCGGGAAGACCCGCAGCAGCAGGTCGACGGTCTCGCGGATCGCCCAGGCGTGGGAGTAGGGGCCGAAGTAGCGGGTGCCCTTGCGTTTGGCGCCGCGCAGCACCTGGACTCTCGGGAACCGCTCGTCCATGGTCACCGCGAGGTAGGGATAGGACTTGTCGTCGCGGTACTTCACGTTGAACCGCGGGTCGAACTCCTTGATCCAGGAGTATTCGAGCTGGAGCGCCTCGACCTCGGTGCCGACCACGGTCCAGTCGACGTCGGCGGCGGTGGTCAGCATGGTCTGGGTGCGCGGGTGCAGGCCGGCGAAGTCGGCGAAGTAGGAGTTGAGCCGCTGCCTCAGGCTCTTGGCCTTGCCCACGTAGATGACCCGGCCGCCGGCGTCTCTGAATCGGTAGACGCCGGGCGACTCGGGGATCGACCCTGCTGCGGGCCGGAAGCTGAGGGGGCTGCTCGCGGATCTCGCCACACTCGAAAGCCTATCGGCCCGCGCCGACAGGAACGGGCCCGGCGGCGCTCAGGCCAGGGCGATCTGGTCTCCCGACACCGAGATCTTCACCTCGGCCAGCGGCGCCTTCGCCGGTCCTCCCTGCACGGAGCCGTCGCTCGTGCTGAACTTGCTCATGTGGCACGGGCAGATGATCGAGCCGTCCTTCACCTCCTCGACCGAGCAGCCGCGGTGGGTGCAGACCGCCGTGAACGCCTTGAACTCGCCCGCGCTCGGCTGGACCACCACGACCTTCTGGTCCTTGAAGACCGCGCCGCCGCCCACCGGGATGTCGGCCGTCGCGGCGAGCGCCGCCCCGGTCTTCCCCGACTGTTCCGCCGACGCGGAGGGCGCCGGCTGTTCCGCGGACGCGGCGGGCTCCGCCTCGGTGGGCTGGGCCGCGGTGGGCTCCTCCGCGGACCCGCCGCACGCCGCGAGCGTCACCGCCAGGCCGCTCGCTCCGGCGCCCATGATGAGGGTGCGCCGTGTGGTGTTGTCGTTGACTCGCATGACGGCAGCCAACCGCACCCGGCTGAGAGAAATATGAGACGAGGGTTGCCGCCGTCGCCCGCCGTTCTGAGCGGCCCGGCGGGCGACGGCGGCGTCTTGGCGCCCCCGGCGAGGATCAGGCGAGCGAGATGGCGTCGCCGTCCACGCTGATCTTCACTTCGGGTAGCGGGTCGGTCGCGGGGCCGTTGTCGACCGAGCCATCGGCGATCTTGAACTTGCTGCCGTGACACGGGCAGTTGATCGTGCCGTTGCTGACACTCTTCACCGGGCATCCCTGGTGGGTGCACGTGGTGCTGAACGCCTTGAACTCGCCCGCGCTCGGCTGGGTGACGACGACCTTCTCGCTCTCGAAGATCTTACCGCCCCCTTCGGGGATGTCGGACGTCTTGGCGAATCCGGCGGAGCCGTCGTCGCCGGCGGTCTCCTCCGGCGCCGACGGCTGGGGCTCCCCGGTGGCCTTGTCGTCGACCACGGCCCCGCTCGGCTCGCCGTACCCCGAACAGGCCGTCAGGACGGCGGCCAGGCCCGCGCCGCCCGCGCCGAGCACCATGGCCCGGCGCGTGGTCGTCGGCGCTCCCCTGCCGATGTCGCTCCGCTCACTCATCGCGGCCTCCCGGCAGACAGGACCCGGCTCGCGGGCTGATAAGCGACAAGGTACACACAGTCACCCTCCCAGGGTTCTTTCCTAGACGTACGGCTCGCACCCGGCACAGGTTCAGCCTGGCGAACGTCTTCCCTGGGAACTATGAATATTTACCCGTACGGCGGGTCAGAGCAGCACGATCTCGTCGTCGTCCACACGCAGCGGGAACTCGGCCAGCGGCGCCTCCGCGGGCCCCTTCAGGCACTTTCCGGAGTCCGCCGCGAACTCACTGCCGTGACACGGGCACTGGATGATCCCCTCCTCGACCCGCCCCACCGCGCAGCCCTTGTGCGGACAGTTCGCGGTGAACGCCTTGAACACCCCCGCCGACGGCTGAGTGATCACGACCTTCCACTTGTCGATCACCGTGCCGCCGCCGACCGGGACGTCGGCCGTCTTCGCGATGACCTTCCCCTTGATCCCCGGCGGTACGGCGGGCACGCCCGGCTCACCGGCGCCGCACGCGGTCAGCGCGACCCCGCAGGCGGCCACACCGGCGACGCCCAGCACCCGGCGCCGCGTCGGCCCGTTTTCCGGCATGACGAACTCAGCTGTCTCCGTGGACATCGTGTTGCGGCCCCTCCTCGCAACTCCCCCGAAACCGGGCTTGTCCCAAGCGTATTGACGGGTGGCCCCGGTCCCCGATCTGGGGAGGGGCCACCCATTCCCGCGTGGGAGGCCCAGTCAGATGGCCAGGATCTTCCGCAGGAACCTGCCCGTGTGGCTCGCCTCGACCAGGGCGATGTCCTCGGGCGTACCGGCTGCCACCAGGCCGCCGCCGCGGGACCCGCCCTCCGGGCCCATGTCGACGACCCAGTCGGCGGTCTTGATGACGTCGAGGTTGTGCTCGATGACGATCACCGTGTTGCCGCCGTCGACCAGGCGGCCGAGCACGCCGAGGAGCCGGCGGATGTCCTCGAAGTGCAGGCCGGTGGTCGGCTCGTCGAGAACGTAGACGGTGCGCCCGGTGGAGCGGCGCTGCAGCTCCGAGGCGAGCTTCACCCGCTGGGCCTCGCCGCCGGACAACGTGGTGGCCGGCTGGCCGAGCCGCACGTAACCGAGGCCCACGTCGTTGAGCGTCTTCAGGTGCCGCTTGATCGCCGGGATGGCCTCGAAGAAGGCCAGTCCCTCCTCGATCGGCATGTCGAGCACCTCGGAGATCGTCTTGCCCTTGTAGTGGACCTCCAGGGTCTCCCGGTTGTAGCGGGCCCCGTGGCAGATCTCGCAGGGGACGTAGACGTCGGGCAGGAAGTTCATCTCGATCTTGATGGTGCCGTCGCCCGCGCACGCCTCGCAGCGCCCGCCCTTGACGTTGAAGCTGAACCTGCCGGGCAGGTAGCCGCGGATCTTCGCCTCGCCGGTGGCCGCGAACAGTTTGCGCACGTGGTCGAAGACGCCGGTGTAGGTCGCCGGGTTGGACCGCGGGGTGCGGCCGATCGGCGACTGGTCCACGTGCACGACCTTGTCCACCTGGTCGACGCCGTTGACCCGGGAGTGCCGGCCGGGGACGGTACGGGCGCCGTTGAGGTCTCTCGCGAGGGCGTTGTAGAGGATGTCGTTGACCAGGGTCGACTTGCCCGAGCCCGAGACGCCCGTCACGGCGGTGAACACGCCGAGCGGGAACTCCACGTCGACGCCCTTGAGGTTGTGCTCGCGGGCGCCCTTGACGGTGAGCTGACGCTTCTTGTCCCGTTTGCGGCGCTCCGCGGGGACGCCGATCGACTTCCGGCCGCTCAGGTAGGCGCCGGTCATCGACTCCTCGCTGGTGAGCAGGTCCTCTACGGTGCCGGAGACCACCACCTGGCCGCCGTGCTCACCGGCTCCGGGGCCGATGTCGACGACCCAGTCGGCCGCGGCGATCGTGTCCTCGTCGTGTTCGACGACGATCAGCGTGTTGCCCATGTCGCGGAGCCGGATCAGGGTCTCCAGCAGCCGGTGGTTGTCACGCTGGTGCAGGCCGATGGAGGGCTCGTCGAGCACGTAGAGGACGCCGACGAGGCCGGAGCCGATCTGCGTGGCCAGGCGGATCCGCTGCGCCTCGCCACCGGCCAGGGTGCCCGCCGCGCGGTCCATGGTCAGGTAGTCGAGGCCGACGTCGAGCAGGAAGCCCATCCGGGCGTTGATCTCCTTGACCACCCGCTCGGCGATCTGCATGTCACGGTCGGAGAGCTTCAGCGCGGCCAGGAACTTCGCGCACTCCCCGATCGACATACCCGAGATGTCGGCGATCGACCGGTCGGCGACCGTCACCGCGAGCGAGACCGGCTTCAGCCTGGCGCCCTTGCAGGTCGGGCAGGGGATCTCGCGCATGAAGCCTTCGAACCGCTCGCGCGAGGAGTCGCTCTCCGCCTCCACGTGCCGGCGCTGCACCCAGGGGATGACGCCCTCGTAGGTCGTGTAGTAGGAGCGCTGCCGGCCGTAGCGGTTGCTGTAGCGGACGTGGACCTGCTCGTCGTGACCGTGCAGCAGGGCCTTCTGCGCCTTCTTGCTCAGCCGCTCCCACGGAGTGTCGAGGGTGAAGGCCATGATGTTGCCCAGCGCCTCGACGAGCCGGATGAAGTAGTCGCTGGTGTGGCCGCTGGCCCACGGTGACAGGGCGCCGTCGCCGAGCGTCTTCTCCGGGTCGGGCACCACCAGGTCGGGGTCGACCTCCATCCGGGTGCCGAGCCCGGTGCAGTCGGGACAGGCGCCGAACGGCGAGTTGAAGGAGAAGGACCTCGGCTCCAGCTCCTCGAACGACAGGTCGTCGTAGGGGCAGTAGAGGTGCTCGGAGTAGAACCGCTCACGGCCGGGGTCGTCGTCGGGGAGGTCGACGAACTCCAGCGTGATGGTGCCGCCGGAGAGCAGGAGCGCGGTCTCCACCGAGTCGGTGAGCCGCCGCCGCGCGGTGTCCTTCACCGCGAGCCGGTCGACGATCACCTCGATGTCGTGCGTCTCGTACTTCTTCAGGGTGGGCGGCTCCTCCAGCCGGACCACCGTGCCGTCGACCCTGGCCCTGGCGAAGCCCTTGGTCTGGAGCTGGCCGAAGAGCTCGGCGTATTCGCCCTTGCGGCCGCGGACCACCGGCGCCAGGACCTGGAAACGCGTGCCCTCGGGCAACTCCAGGACGCGGTCGACGATCTGCTGGGGGGTCTGCCGGGCGATGGGCCGTTCGCACTGCGGGCAGTGCGGCTTGCCGATGCGCGCCCAGAGCAACCGCAGGTAGTCGTAGACCTCCGTGATGGTGCCCACGGTCGAACGCGGGTTGCGGCTGGTCGACTTCTGGTCGATGGAGACCGCGGGCGAGAGGCCCTCGATGAAGTCGACGTCCGGCTTGTCCATCTGGCCGAGGAACTGCCTGGCGTAGGACGACAGCGACTCCACGTAGCGGCGCTGGCCCTCCGCGAAGATGGTGTCGAAGGCCAGGCTGGACTTGCCGGACCCGGAGAGCCCGGTGAAGACGATCAGAGAATCCCGTGGCAGATCCAGGGAGACGTCTTTGAGGTTGTGTTCACGTGCGCCACGCACGATGAGGCGGTCAGCCACGGCGGTCCCGATGTCGAAGGTCGAAAAGGTCAGTACCTGCTTCACGGGCAGGGTAGCGGGGGGCTACGACAATTTCCGGCGCCCGGTGCCCGGCCCTCTTCAGACTAGGGGCCCGGCTGCCTTCTCGCAGGTCACCTGGTGGAACAACGGGAGGCGACCGAGTTATGCCCGCGTAGTGGAGGATAGGACCCTTAGGGGCCGCATGGCGGCGGGCCCGAACGCGACACTGTCGAGGGAGTATTTGTGACCTACACCGGCGACGTCTCCAAAGGCGGCCCCGCCGACGTCCGCGAGCTGACCGAGCTGACCATCAGCAAGCTCGAGGTCGGCGACTTCGGCAACAACGCCTACCTGCTTCGCTGCAACGAGACCGGCGACGGCCTGCTGATCGACGCGGCGGCCGAGCCCGACCGGCTGCGCGAGCTGATCGGCGACCTGCCGATCAGCAAGATCGTCACCACCCACCGGCACAAGGACCACTGGATGGGACTGACCGAACTGGCCAGGTCCACCGGGGCCACGGTGGTCGCCCACACCCTGGACGCACCCGAATTGCCGGTGCCCGTCGGCCTGGAGGTCGAGCACGGCGACCGGATCACCGTGGGCGTCGTGAGCCTGGACGTCATCCACCTGCGCGGTCACACACCCGGCTCGATCGCCCTGCTCCATCAGGACGCCCACCTGTTCACCGGCGACTCGCTCTTCCCCGGCGGGGTGGGCAACACCCAGGGCGACCGGGCCCGCTTCGCCCAGCTCTTCGGAGACGTGAAGGAGCGCATCTTCGACAGGCTGCCCGACGAGGTCTGGGTCTACCCGGGTCACGGCAGGGACACCACGCTCGGGGCGGAGCGCGCCTCGCTCCCCGAGTGGGAGGCCCGCGGCTGGTAGCCCCCGGAACGCGGAACGGCGAAGACCCGGTGCACGGGTCTTCGCCGTCGGATCCGGCTCAGGGACGATCAGCCGGGGCGGCGTTCCCTGCGCTGCTCCCGCTTGAACATCAGCACGCGCAACGGGATCGCCGTGACCAGCGCGATCTGCATGCTCGCACCGACCTTGATCAGCGTGTCGCCGCCCTCGGGCCAGGCCGCCCACACGGTCAGGCAGGCGACGTTGATCATGATCCAGGCGAGCACCACCGCGGCGAGCTGGCCCTTGGGCTTGGGATACTCGATCCGGCTGACCATCAGCCAGGCCACCGCGAAGATCGCGCCCAGCGACAGGTACGTCGGCTGGAAGAGCAGGACGACCGAGACGACGGTCATGGCGCCCATCGGAATGGGCAGTCCCATGAAGTCGCCGCTGTTGGTCTTCACGCAGGCGAACCTGGCCAGCCGTACGACACCGGCGATCAGCACCGAGGCCGCGGCGCACAGCACCAGCCAGAGCGGGAGCTTCGAGGTGAAGCCCGCCCAGATCACCACCATGAAGGCCGGCGCGAAGCCGAAACTGATCACGTCGGCGAGGTTGTCGAGCTCCGCGCCCATCGCGGAGGCCCGGAACCTGCGTGCCACGAGCCCGTCGAACAGGTCGCAGGTGGCGCCGATCAGCAGCAGCACCACCGCGGTCGCGAAGTAGCGTGGCTCAGGAGCGAACTTCTGCTCCGCCTGGAGCTGGCTGATCGCCGACCAGGCGAGCACGCACACGGCGAGGAAGCCGCACAGCGCGTTGCCCAGTGACAAGGAGTCCGCGGCGGACAGGCGGAACGCCTTACCGACCGGACCCTTGGGTTCGTCGACGTCGTCCAGTTCCTCCACCGGCCAGCTAGCGTCAGCCGTGGTCAAGGCCTGTCACCCCCGCAACGGTTCTCTGCCCGACGGTCAGCGCCGGGGCGATGCCCTCGGGGAGGTACACGTCCACCCGTGAGCCCAGCCGGATCAGTCCGATCCGGTCGGCGCGCGCCACCTTGGCGCCCACCCTCAGATACGGCACGATGCGGCGCGCGACCGCGCCGGCGATCTGCACCAGTTCGATGTCGCCGAGTTCGGTGTCGAAATGCCATACCACGCGCTCGTTCTGGTCGCTGTCCTTGTTGAAGGCGGGAACGAATCCACCTGTCACATGCTCCACCGAGGTGACGGTCCCGGCAAGAGGCGCCCGGTTGACGTGTACGTCGAGCGGGCTCATGAAGATCGCCACCCTGGTCCGGCCGTCCGGCCACGGGTCGATGCTCTGCACCACCCCGTCGGCCGGCGAGAGGATCCGCGCGGGCCCTGGGGCACGCTCGGGATCGCGGAAGAACCAGAGCATGCCGCCGGTGAGCGCGGTCAGCGGGACCGCGGCGAACGCCCAGCGCCGGTCTCGCCCGGCGAGGAGCGAGGTGGCCGCCGCGGCCGCCGCGGTCGGTGCCAGCCACGGTGAGACACCGCGGGCCAGCCGTACCCGGCCGGACTTGGACCTTGCAGAATCGTGGGACACGGGGAACCTTTTGTGATGACTTTCGGCTATGTGCGCCGCCTTTGTGGAGAATGTTACCGATCCCACAACCCATAGTCGGCGTAATGAGACAAGCAAACCGTCTCGAACGCCGTTCCGCTAGCCCTGTGTCGAACTGTCGGCGGTCGAGATCTCCCCGCGCGCGTCGCGCCGGGACTTGACCAGAGAGGCGACCGTCGTGACGAACATGCTGAGCACGATGACGGACAGCGACATCCAGATCGGCACCTCGGGAGCCCACGTGACGCCACCGGAGTGCAGCGCCTCAAGAATCAGCTTAACTCCGATGAAACCGAGGATGAACGCCAGACCATAGCTGAGGTAGACGAGACGCTGGAGCAGACCGCCGAGCAGGAAGTAGAGCTGGCGCAGGCCCATCAGGGCGAACGCGTTGGCGGTGAAGACGATGAAGGCGTCCTGGGTGAGCCCGAAGATGGCCGGAATCGAGTCGATCGCGAACAGCAGGTCGGTGGTGCCGATCGCGATCATCACGATCAGCATCGGAGTGACCATCCGCCGGCCGTCGACCCTGACGGTGACCTTGGAGCCCACGTAGTCGTCGGTGGTCGGCAGCGCACGCCTGGCCCAGCGCAGCAGGGCGTTCTCGTTGAGATCGTCTTCCTTGCCGTGCTGGCGGACGAGGTTGACCGCGGTGTAGATCAGGAAGATGCCGAAGACGTAGAACAGCCAGCTGAAGTTGGCCAGGGCGGCGGCGCCCAGGGCGATGAAGATGCCGCGCATGACGAGCGCGATCACGATGCCCACCAGCAGCACCTTGTGCTGGTACTCCTTGGGGACCGCGAAGCGGGTCATGATGATGTAGAAGACGAACAGGTTGTCCACGCTCAGGCTGTACTCGGTGAGATAGCCCGCGAAGAACTGGCCCGCGTGGGTCGGCCCGTCGAACAGCCAGACGCCGAGGCCGAAGAGAACCGCGAGACTGACGTAGAAGCCGACCCAGAAGCCGGCTTGCCGCATCGAGAACTCGCGGGGTTCACCTCGGTCGACGATCCACAGATCGACGGCGAGCACCACAAGAAGGCCGCCGATCACGGCGGCCCATGCCCATACAGAAACGTCCACAGTTAATTGACCCTCCGGCGCGCGCGACAAGTCTGCCGGAGGTCTCTCCCGCCCTTGAACAAGACGGACCGGCAGCCCCGGGGGCCTCGTGGAGCGAGGCGGCACCGTGATGACGAGACTGTCGCGAAGGGATACTCCCCCCCTAATCGGCTCAGTATAGGTGAACGGCTAAGCCTGACCTAATCATCCCCCACGGACCGGGATACGCGCTGATCAAACCCCTCTGAAAGCCGGGCCATCCCGATCCGGAGGCGCCGGATCAGCGTCCCGTCTCGTCGGCACGCCCCGGCCGGGGACGGCCGCCGGCACAGCGGCGGTAGACGGCCAGGGCCGCCGAGAGCGCCTGTTCCTCGTCCGGCAACTCGCCGGCCCGCCGTACCGCCGCCTCGGCGAGGCTCCGGGCCAGGCCGGGGTCGTCCAGCACGCGCGCCACCGCGGTCCGCATCGCCGCCACATCGCCGTACGGCACCAGCAGCCCCGCGTCCCCCACCATCGCGGGGATCCCCCCCACGGCGGTCGCGACGACGGGCCGCCCGGCCCGCAACGCCTCGTGGACGCTCAGCGGCTGCCCCTCCCACCTGCTCGGCACCAGTACGGCGTGCGCCGCGGCGAGCAGGTCGGGGACGTCGTCCCGGTCCCCCAGCAGCCGCACGGGAAGCCCGTCCCGATCGATCCGCTCCCCCAGCTCCGCCCGCAACGGCCCGCCCCCCGCCACGACGAAGAGCGGCCCGCCCGGGAATCCCGCCGCGACGTCGAGGAGCGTCTCCAGCCCTTTCTGCTGGGCCAGCCTCGCGATCGTGAGCAGCACGGGCCGGTCACCGGCGCCCAGCTCCGCACGCACCGCCTCCGGCGTACGGCGAGGCCCGGCCGGAGCGGGCGCGGGCACCACGGCGTCCGCCACGTCCTTCGCCCCGAGCGCCGACATCCGCTCGCCCAGATCGGGGGACACCGCGAGCACCGCCGACGCCCTCCGGGCCACCACCCGCTCCAGCACCCCGTACACCGCCCCCACGGCCCCGCCCGCGGTGAGCGCGTTGTGCAACGTCACCACCAGCGGCACCCGGGTCCCCGTCAACGCCAGCCCGGCCAGCGCCCCGGCCCGCACCCCGTGCGCGTGCACCACGTCCGCGCCCGCCCCCGGGACGCCGGGACGCGGGCCCGCGGCCACCCCCCGGATCGTCGTCCCCGCACGCAGATCACGAAGCGGGTGCGGCCGGTCGGAGATCGGGACGGGCTGGAAGCGGGCGCCCGCGGCGGTGAACCCGAAGCGATCCTCGGTGCCGGCGGGCCCCGCCACCACGACCTGGTGTCCCTGCCGCACCAGCCCGCCGGCGAGCATCCGTACGTGCCGCCCCACCCCGCCGGAACTCGTTCCCAGCACCAGCATGATCCGCAGCTCGCCCATCAGCCTTCCTCTCCCACGTCGTCCCTCCGGCGCGTGACCCGCGCCAGCACCGCACGAGCGTCGGGCCCGTCGACCAGAACCGCCACCAGCCCGCTCACGGCGAGGGCCACCAGACCGGCGAGGGCGGCCAGGAACACGTTCGCCCACACGCCGTCCAGATCGAGCCAGGCCACCACGGCCGCGCCGGCGAGCCAGCCGAGACCGCCGCCGAGCACCGCCGCCGCCGTCGCCCTCCCCACCCCGGCGAGCGCCGCCGCTCCCCGCGCCCCCACCACGGCCACCGCCAGCAGGCCGCCGCCGACGCTCATCCCGACGGCGCTCCCCAGCGCGAGACCGCCGATCAGCCAGTCACGCGGCAGCACGAACACGAAGACCGTCTGCGCGATCATCACGGCGACCCATCCCGTGACCATCCCCGCGGCCGCGGCCCGCCCCCGCCCCGCCGCGTACAGCACCCTGCTGAGATGCGCCACCAGCCCGTACCCGACGAGCCCGGGCGCGAACAGCGCGATCCCCCTGGCCAGCTCCCCCGCGTCGACCCCGCTGTCGGTGCCCTGCACGAACACCTTCGCGACCGGCAGCGCCACCGCCCCCAGGAACCCGGCCGCCAGCCCCGACACCAGCACCACCGCCCGGCTGGTCCGCGCGGCGGTCGCGGCGAACCCCACGGCGTCCGCCGCCCGCGCGGCGAGCGCGGGAAAGGCACTCGTCGCGATCGGTACGGCGAGCACCGCGTAGGGCACCTGGTAGATCGCCCAGGCGTAGTTGTAGGCGGCGATGCCCCCCACCCCCACCTTCCGATTGGCCAGGATGACGACCAGCGCCATCGCGGCCTGCTGGGCGAGCAGCGCGGCCAGCCCCGCCGCCGCCAGGCTTCTGACCTGCACGGCGACACCGTCCGGGAAGCGCAACGTCGGCCGCAGGCGCAGCCGGAGCCGGGCGGCGGGGCCGATCACGGCGACCACGAGCGCGAGAACGCCGAGGGTCGTCCCCGCCGACAGGGCCAGCTCGGCGGGCCAGGGAACGTCCGCGAGGTCGGGGTGATGGCCGCCGCTGAGCGGGACGAAGGCCAGGTAGGCGGCGATGACCACCAGGCTGGAGAGGAGCGGGGCCACCGCGGGCCCGGCGAACCGCCGATGCGCCTGGAGCACGCCGTACAGGACGACGGCCACGCCGTACATCGGGATCTGCGCGGCGAAGACGACGAGCATCCTGGTCGCCACGGTCACCAGGCCGGCGGTGTCGTCGCAGCCTTCCACGGCGGCGCCGAGGAAGAGGCGGATGATCGGCTCGGCGAACACCGCCGTGAGCGCGCCGAGCGGGACCAGTACGATGATCACCCAGGTGAGGAGTGCCGAGGTGACGCGGCCGACCCGGGCTCTCGCCTCATGGTCGCCGGCGATCGCCAGCGTGGCGGACCCGGCCAGGACCGGCACGACCATTCCCGCGAGCGCGCCGCCGACGACGACCTCGTAGACGAGGTTGGGCACATGGTTGGCGGTGTAGTAGGCGGTCGACAGGCACTCGGTCCCGACGGTACGGGCGAAAGCGAGCTGCTTGCCGAATCCGGTCACCCGGGCGGCGATCGTGATGGCCCCGATGAGCACCGCCGCCCCGGCGATCCCCGTGCCGAGCCGTTTGAACACTTCCGCTCGCTTCAGACCCCGGCCGGGACGGGAGCGGGGACGGCGGGCGGCGCCGGGCGGCGGCCGAGCATGTCGACGCGGTTCAGCACCGGGTTGCCCGCGATGACCTTGGTGAAGCTGATCTTCTCGGAGGCCGCGGTCAGCGCCGCGACGGTGCCCAGCAGCGCCAGGCGGCCGGGACGGCCCAGCCGGGTGACGGCGGCGAGGCCGAGGAGCGCGCCCAGCGCGTTGGCGCCCGCGTCGCCCAGCATGGCCCGCTCGCCGAGGTCGTCGGGCAGCAGCGCGACGGCGGCGCCCAGCGGAATCGCGGTGAGTGCGGCCGCGACCGGACGGCCACGCAGCAGCGAGACGCCGAGCAGCGGGCCGCCGGTGAGCAGGCCCACCTTGATGGCCCGGCCCGGCCGCAGGTCGAACAGGTTGGCGAGGTTGGCGCTGCCCGCGACGGCCGCCCCGTTGACCAGCGTGTCGACCGGGCCCCGCGACACCAGCGTGGCCGCCGCCAGACCGGTGGCGCCGATCCCGAGGATCTTCACCGCGCCGCTGGTGACCTCACCCTTGGCGAGGGCGCCGAGGTGTCCCTTGAACCCCTTGGAGGAGGCTCCGCCGTACAGGTCGTCGTAGGCGCCGAGCGCACCGCTGCCGACCCCGGCGAGCAGTGCGGCGGCCTTGACCCTGCCGGGCAGGCCCGGGGTGAGCGCGGCGGCCACGCCCGCGCCCGCGACGAACGCGGGGCCTTCGAGGAGCGTGATCGGCTCGCCGCGATGGTTGGTGCGGGTCCAGGTCTTCTCGTCGCCGAGCGGGGGCCGCCGGCGGAAGGCGGTGTAGGCGGCCCGCGCGGCCACGGCGCCGAGCGCCGCTCCGGCCAGGGCGGCGATGAGGGCACGGGCCATCGGTCAGCCTCCGGATGAGCTGGGGGTGGATGAGGGGGAAGGACTGGGCTCGACGGCGGAGGCCATGGGGCCCACGCCGTAGTGACCGGAGTCGCCCGCGAGCTGTTCCCGCAGCGCGTAGACCGCGACGACCCTGCCCATCGGGAGGTCGGCGGTGTCCACGCTGGACACGGTGTCGGCGGCCTCGTCCGAGTCGCGCAACGCGGTGATCAAACCGCCGGCGCCCGCCGCGGCCTCGGTGCCGACGATGAGGGTGCCGCCGTCGGCGCCGTCGAGCCCGGCGGCCAGCGCCACGATCGCGTCGTTCTGCACGTCGGCGTTGTCGCCTTCGTAGGGATCGGCGGGGGCCATCATGACGGCCAGCGTGGCCCGCTGAGAGGGAGCGCCGCTCATCGTGATCAGCGAGCCCTTCTGGAACGCGTCGAGCGCCCCGGCCGCGGCGGGGTTCTCCCGGCCCCCCTGCGCGCTGTCGCCGGTGACGACCGCCGCCGAGAGCACGGCGGCGGCCTTGTCGTACGGCGTGGCGTCTTCGGGGAAGGTCATCTCGGCGGGCTTGGCCGCCATGGCGAGCTGGTCGACCAGCCCGGTCTGCTTGGGATCGAGGTACTTCTCGGTGATCGCGACCCGCCCGCTCACCGCCGCCCCCGCCTGGGTGAGCGCCTGCTGCATGGCGTCGCGCAGCGCGGCCGTCACGCCCGGCGGCTCCACGATGACCACTCGCTCGCCGGTCAGGGCGCCCTGGACGAGCTGGGCGGCGTGGGTCCCGATGAACTCGTCGTTGCCGCCCTCGCGGCGCTTCAGGGTGTCGATCTCCGTCTGCAGGTCGGTGTTGCGCTGCCTGACCTGTTCCACCGTCTGTTTCGCGAGGTCGATGGCCGGCTCCTGGAAGAAGACGGTGCCCAGCACGATGCCGACCGACAACGCGAGGAAGATCGCGACGATCGAGACGAGGTGATAGCGGAAATCGATCACGAGAAGAGTCCGACCAACCAGAAGATGAAGCCGTTCCAGAAGTCGCGCAGACCGTTCAGCCAGATCTGGCCGACGGGGGACACCGCGAGTGCCACACCGAAGGTGATCAGGGTGGTCAACACGAGCAAAAGGAGCGACGGTGTGGAGATCCGGCTCCGGTAGAGCCGGCTGACGCCCTTCGCGTCGATGAGCTTGCTGCCCACCCGCAGGCGGGTGAGGAAGGTGCTCGCCATGCCGGAGCGACCCTTGTCGAGGAACTCCACCAGGGTCGCGTGCGTGCCGACGGCCACCATCAGATCGGCGCCCTTGTCATCGGCGAGCAGCATCGCGATGTCCTCGCTGGTGCCGAGGGCGGGGAAGAGCACGGCCTCGCGGCCGAGCTGGTGCACCCGTTCCAGGCCGGGCGCACGGCCGTCCCGGTAGGCGTGCACCACGAGCTCGGCGCCGCCGGTGAGGGCCTTGGTCGAGACCGAGTCGAAGTCGCCGACGATGATGTCGGGCAGGTAGCCGGCCTCCAGCAGCGCGTCGGCGCCGCCGTCCACCCCGATCAGCACCGGACGGTACTCCCGGATGTAGGGGCGCAGCGTCGCGAGGTCTTCCTTGTAGTGGTAGCCGCGCACCACGATCAGGACGTGGCGGCCCTCCATCGAGGTGCGGATCTCCGGTACGCCGACCCCGTCGATGAGCAGGTCACGCTCGCGCCGGACGTATTCCATGGTGTTGGCGGCGAACGCCTCGATCTGGACGGAGAGCCCGGCTCGGGCCTCGGTCATCGCCGCCTCGACCGACTCCACGGTCTCCAGGTCGCCCTTGCCGACCATCTCTTCGAGCAGATAGACGACACCCTCGTGGACCCGGACGACGTCGCCGTCCTTGACCCGCTCGAACAGCTCGGGAGTGGCGTTGTCGACGAACGGGATCCCGGCTTCGACGATGATCTGAGGGCCGAGGTTCGGATAGCGCCCGCTGATGCCGGCCGCCACGTTGACCACCGCCGCGACACCGCATGCGACAAGCGCCTCCGCGCTCACCCGGTCGACGTCAACGTGATCGATAATCGCGATCTCCCCGGGCCTGAGGCGCTTGGTCAGCCTCTTGGTCCGCCGATCGATTCTCGCCACTGCCGTCACCCCGGGAAGGTCGTCGACCTTCCAGCGGCGGAGGCCCGGAACCCTCATGCCCGGAACCTTCATCGTGACCATCCTGCCAGAGTGAGCGACCCCCTCGGCCCACACGAGTCGCGGCGTGTCGGTTTTGTAACGGACCGTGATGATCGGGTACGGCGAATGACCGCTGCCCGACGCGGCAAGTTCACACTTTCGTCGCCGCCGCGATCTCCAGGAGCTCCTCGGCGTGCGCGCGGCCGAGTTCGGAGTCCTCCAGGCCGGCGAGCATCCGCGACAGCTCCCGCACCCGGCTCTCGTGATCGAGGGTGACCACGCCACTGCGGACGACCCTGCCGTCGCTCGCCTTCTCCACCACGAGGTGCTGGTCGGCGAACGCGGCCACCTGCGGAAGGTGGGTGACCACGATGACCTGCGCGGTTCGGGCCAGCATGGCGAGCCGGCGGCCGATCTCGACCGCCGCCTTGCCGCCGACACCCGCGTCGACCTCGTCGAAGACGAAGGTCGGCACCGGGTCGGCACCCGCGAAGACCACCTCGATGGCGAGCATCACCCGGCTGAGCTCGCCACCGGACGCGCCCTTGTTGAGCGGCAGCGGCGGCGCGGCGGGGTGGGCGGACATGCGCACCTCGACCTCGTCGACGCCGTGCACGCCGAAGTCCTGGCTCCGGGTGAGCTGCACCACCACACGCGCGTGCGGCATGGCGAGCGCGGTCAGCTCGTCGGTGACCGCCTGGCCGAAGCGGGTCGCCGCCGCGGTGCGGATCCTGGTCAGCTCGGCGGCCAGCTCGGTCAGCCGCTCGGTCAGCTCGTCGTGCTCGCGGGTCAGCTCCTCGATGCGGTCGTCGTCGCCGTCGAGCTCGTCCACCCGGAGCGCCGCCTGCTCGGCCCAGGCGAGCACCGACGCGGCGTCCACACCGTACTTGCGGATCAGGCCGCCGAGCAGGGACCTGCGCTCCTGGACCGCGGCCATCCTTCTCGGGTCGGCCTCGACCGACTCCGCGTAGGCGGCGAGTTCGGTGGCCACGTCGGTGACCAGGTATCCGGCCTCGGCGAGCCGGTCGCCCAGCCCGCCGAGGGCCGGGTCGAACTCGCGCGCCGCCTCCACAGCCGCGCGCGCCTGCCCGAGCAGGGTGATCGCGTCCTGCACCGTCTCGGCACCGCCGCTCATCGGGTCGCCCAGCAACGCGGTGTGCGCGTTCGTCGCGGCGTTGCGCAAGGCGTCGGCGTGGGAGAGCCGCGCCTCCTCCTCTTTCAGCTCCACGTCCTCACCGGCCCTGGGGGCGACCTTCTCGATCTCCTCCAGCCCGAACCGCAGGACGCCGGCCTCCTGCGCACGCTCCCTGGCCCGCGTGGTGATCTCCAGGAGCCGCTCGCCGACCTCCTTGTGCCGTTTGTGGGCCTGGGTATAGGCGCGCAACGGCTTGACCAGCTCCTCGCCCGCGTATCTGTCGAGCGCCGCACGCTGCCTGGCGGGCTGGAGCAGCCGCTGCTGGTCCATCTGGCCGTGCACGGCCACCAGGTCGTCGGCCAGATAGGTGAGCGTGCCGACCGGAACCGCGCGGCCGCCGAGCCAGGCGCGGCTGCGCCCCTCGGCGGAGACCGTGCGCGAGATGATCAGCTCGCCCTCCTCGACCGTGCCGCCCAGGTCCTCGACCTGCTGGGCCACCCTGCCCGTCGCCTCGATGACCAGCGTGCCCTCGATGGTGGTCTTGTCGACCCCCGGGCGCACGCGTGCCGGGTCGGCCCTACCGCCGAACAACAGCCCCAGCCCGGTGACCACCATCGTCTTGCCCGCGCCGGTCTCGCCCGTGACCACGGTGAATCCCGGCGAAAGCTCCAGGACGGCCTCGTCGATGACACCGAGTCCCTGGATCCGGACCTCCTCGACCCTGGGTCGCACTGGTCCCTCCCGTCACATCCCAGTCACCTGTTCATGATCGCGCCGGCCGAGCGGGTGATCGTCTCCTGGTTTCCTCGCCTGCCCCGAACACCTGTGCGGTGCGCGCGGTCCCGATCCTACGCGCTTCGGCCAGGATCGGCTCTGACTCTCAGGGACGCACCCTTCCCCGCCATCCCTGAACGGGCAGGTCGAACTTGGCGACCAGCCGATCGGTGAAGGGGGCTCCGGTGTCGTGTGTCCCGTGCAGACGCGCGAGCCGTACGGGGACGTCGGCGCGCCGGACCTCGACGCGCGCCCCCGAGGGCAGATCGAAACGGCGGCGGCCGTCGCACCACAGCTCACCGCCGGGCGTGTCGGGGAGTATCTCGAAGGCGAGCGTCGCGCGCGGCGAGACGACCATCGGCCGTGCGAACAGCGCGTGGGCGCTGATCGGCACCAGCAGCAGCGCCTCCACCTCCGGCCAGACGACCGGGCCGCCGGCGGAGAACGCGTAGGCCGTCGAGCCGGTGGGGGTCGCGCAGATCACGCCGTCGCACCCCCAGCGGGACAGTGGCCGGCCGTCGACCTCGGCGACGACCTCCAGCATCCGGTCGCACTTCTCGACGGTGACCTCGTTCAGCGCCCAGGTCTCGGCGAGGATCTGCCCGTTGAGCCTGGCGATCACCTTCAGGGTGAGCCGCTCCTCCACGTCGTAGCGGCAGTGCACGACGCTGTCCACGGCGCTCGTCAGGTCGTCGACCTCCGCCTCCGCCAGGAAGCCGACGTGCCCGAGATTGACCCCGAGCAGCGGCGTGCCGCTCGGCCTGGCCATCTCGGCGGCGCGTAGCAGGGTGCCGTCGCCGCCGAGCACGATGATCATCTCGGCGTCGTCGGCGGCCGCCGGGCCGGCGGGCACCACCTCCACGCCCGGGCAGGCCACGTCGACCGCCTCGGTGTCGAGCACCCGCACGTTGAGCCCGGCCGCCACGAGCTGGTTGATCACCAGCCGGGCGCTCTCGACGGCCCGCTCACGACCGGTATGCGTCGTGATCAGGATGGTGCGTTTCGTCGTCACTACCGGGGACCCTCCGCCACTGCCCGCTCGATCTCCGCCGCCAGGTCGGGGACGGGCGTGCTCCCCTCTCCCTTTCCAAGCCACAGGAGGTACTCCACATTCCCGGATGGACCGGGCAATGGACTCGCCGTCACCCCTCGCACCACGAGGCCCAGCGCGAGCGCCGCCCGCGCCACCTCGTGCACCGCGCCGGCCCGCAGCCCGGGGTCCCGCACCACGCCGCCGGCGCCCACTTTGTCCTTACCCACCTCGAACTGCGGTTTGACCAGCATGACCAGATCGGCCGCCGCCGCCGCGCAGGCGGAGAGCGCCGGCAGTACCAGGCGCAGCGAGATGAAGGAGAGGTCGCCGACGATGAGCGTCGGCGGCTCCCCGACGGCCTCAGGCGTCAGATCGCGCACGTTGACCCGTTCCATCACGGTGACCCGCTCATCGGTCCGCAACGACCAGGCGAGCTGGCCGTACCCGACGTCCACGGCGAGCACGTGCTCGGCGCCACCGCGCAGCAGCACGTCGGTGAAGCCGCCGGTGGAGGCCCCCGCGTCGAGGCAGCGCCGTCCCTGAGGCGTCAGCCCGCGCGGCCCGAACGCCGTCAGCGCGCCCAGCAGCTTGTGCGCCCCCCGGGAGACGTAGTCGGGTCCGTCTGCGGACTCCGCCACCAGGATCGCCGACGCGGTGTCCACCTGCGTCGCCGCCTTCCCGGCCACCTGACCGCCCACGCTCACCCGTCCGGCCTCGATGAGCTGCCCCGCCTGCTCCCGCGATCGCGCCAGCCCTCTGCGCACGAGTTCACTGTCGAGCCGCGTCCGCCTGCTCACCCTCACCCTCCACTCCCCGGACTGCGAGGGTCCGCTCCAGGCCCGCGTGAATCTCCTCGAACACGGCGACATGCTCGCCGACCGGCAGCGCTCCGAGCCGGTCGAGCCCTGTCAGCGCCCGGTCGACCCGCTCGTCACCCGTCTCCTGCGGCAGGTCGGTCATGCGTCCCCTCCGATGGTCATCGTCTTCCACACCGACCGGCGTGGCCGTTGTCACCCGCCGGCCTTCGCCGTGGTCAACGCCTTGCCGGCGCACGCCTCAAGGTCTCTCGCCGGCCCTCGTGCCTCGCGGACACCGGCCGCCTTCGCTGACATACGCGCCTCTCACCGGCGCCCATGCCCTGTCGACGGGTCGTGTCCGTCCTGACGCTAGCCGACGCGATGCCCGTACGGCCCGCGGTCGCGGATTCGCCCGACACGTCGCGCCGCGGCGTGATCGATCGCGTTCCCACCACCAACTCGTCACCATTTCGGACATCATGCCCGACATTCACGGCACAGCCGTTCGCCTTTCCTTGGAAGATCGCGAACCAAGGCACGGTCCCCGATCGTTGTCCCTCCGTGAGATCCATGGTTACGCGCGTGCTCCGCGGCCTATCGGCGCCGTCGCGGGCCCCCTGTCCTCTCCCGTGCACCCACGTGCCGAACCTCCTGTAGTACTCATGTGGAACGCTACCGTCCGTAGGTGCAGGGATTTCGGGCCGGTCCTGACAAGAAGGGAAACGCGAACCATGGCGACCGTCGAGGAGTGCCGGGCGGCGTTGCGCAAACTCTCCGAACAGTTCGACGAGGTCGACGAGGAGACCAAGGCCAAGCACGTCGTCGAGCGCACGATCAGCTGCCGCATCAGCGACCTCGACACCACCTTCTTCGGCCGTATCCACCATGGCGGCCTCGACCCCTTCGGCGACCTCCCCCGCGGCGACGGCCGGCCCGCCGAGATCCGGCTCACCATCAGCAGCGACGACCTGGTCTCCCTGGTCGACGGGGAACTCGACATGGCCCGTGCCCTCTTCAGCGGCCGCGTCAAGATCGAGGCGAGCATCGGCGACCTCTTCCGCCTCCGCAAACTCCTCTGAACTGATCCCTGAGCCCGGCTGCGACCTTGTGACCTCTCCTGCCCGGGCCTCGGCGTCCTTTGACCCCACACCGCGGTGATTCCACACCGCGGTGATTCAGGCCGCGGTGATTCAGGCCGGCGAATCTGTCACGGGCGTTCTGAGCGGGCGATTCCCGACGGGGCGCGCATCCGCCCTCGGCGCTGTCACAGGCCCAGTGCGGCGAGTGCGGGTTTGACGGCGTCCTCGTCGGCGTCGCCGTGCCAGGCCGCCGGGCAGGCCGCGCGGAGCCCGTCGAGAGGGTCTCCGGCGCCGCTGAGGGTCACCCGGGCCCCGTCCCAGCGAGCGGTCCAGCCGCCGCAACTCCAGGTGTCACCGGCCTGCCGCACCTCGGGGCGGGGGCGGTGCAGCGCCGAGAGGTCGGCCGCCAGGTGCGTGGGCCGGTGCGGAGGTGCGGCGGTCAGCACGTCGATCGGGGTGGCCACGCCGGTGAACACCAGAAGGCTGTCCACGCCGGCGTTCGTGGCGCCCTCGACGTCGGTGTCGAGCCGGTCACCGACGACGAGCGGGTGACGGGCCCCGGTACGCAACATCGACTCCCGGTGCAGCGGCGGCTCCGGTTTGCCCGCCACCACCGGCTCCACACCGGTCGCGGCAACGATCACCCGGACCATCGCACCGTTGCCGGGGATCTCACCACGGGCGGTGGGCATCGTGGCGTCACCGTTGGCGGCCACATACAGGGCGCCCCGCCGTACGGCCAGCGCCCCCTCGCTCAGCAGGCCGTACGAGAGATCGGGCGCGATTCCCTGGACCACGGCGACCGGCTCCTCCGCAGCCGCCGTCACCGGACGCAGGCCATGGGCGCGCACCGCCTGGCGGAGCCCCATGCCACCGACGACCAGCACCGGGGACCCGGCCGGCACGCGCTCGGCGATGAGCCTCGCGGCGGCCTGGGCCGACGTGACCACGTCCTGCGCCTTCGCCGGGACGCCCAGCGCGGTCAGGTGCTCGGCGATCGCACTGGGCGTCCGGGATGCGTTGTTGGTCACATATGCCAGTCGAACACCCGCCGCCTGCGCGGTCTCCAGCGCCTCCGCGGCGCCCGGCACGGCATTCCGGCCCAGGTAGACGACGCCGTCCAGATCGAGGAGCAGCGTGTCATACCTCTCGATCAGCGTTCTCTCGCTCACGAAGGCCCTTCAGCTCGCGGTTCACCGGTTGGCGATCCTACGTGAGACCGGGTCCGCGACCGTCACACGGCCCACCCGGTGGGCGCGACCATTCCGGCGATATCGCCCGGAAACCCACCGTTTGCGGCCACACCGGCGCGAGCGGGACCTCACATGGAACGGCGGGCGCGGAGGGTCGCGCGGACGCTCTTCAGCGCCGAGACGTAGTCACGATGATCGGGGCGCATGGCCACGGCGATCGCTAGGGGCTCCTGGGCGGCTTCCATGTCGCCGGTCCGCCACAGGGCGAGCCCCAGACCGAAGTACGCGTAGTCCTCTGTGGGGTTGGCGTCGACGATCAGCCGGAAGCTGTCCGCGGCCTGGTCGTACCGGCGGGAGTTGAACTGTGCGCGGGCCAGTGCCTCGCGGACGCTCCGGGACTCCGGCTCCGCTTCCGCCGCGCGCTCAAGGAGCGCGGCCGCGGCCGCCGGACTGCCATCCTTCAACAGCGCCATGCCTCGCTGAAACCAGTCGTAGACGTCTCCACCGGGGGTTCCCGGGTCCTGGTCTGGGGAATCAACTGGGCCGCTGCGGCCTTGGATCATGTGTGAGACCTTTCCCTGTGTGACGTGGCCGAGCACGGAACAACCGACCGATCCCTGTCCGACGGGGCGTTGCCGAGATCATCAATGCAACCTCTGGACGAATCAGGCTTTTATGGGAGCATGCCCGATATGGCGAGTCCTGAACTGCCGGTACCCGACGGGCTGGAGCTACGCCCGTTCCACGGTGTGCGCTTCACCGTCGAGGACATCGCCGAGGTCACCTCTCCGCCATACGACCTCATCTCCGACGACGCGGTGCGTGATTTGCTCGACACGCATCCCAACAACGTCGTCCGGCTGATCCTTCCCGGGACCGACCTGCACCGGTACGGCCAGGCACGCGACACCCTGCGTGACTGGCTCGACTCGGGGATCCTGGCCGCCGACGCGGAGCCCGCCGTCTACGTCTACGAGCAGCGCGCCGGTGACGAGGTCCTGCAACGCGGCCTGATCAGCGATGTCGCCCTCGCGGATCCCGATCGGCGGATCATCCTGCCGCACGAGGACGTCATGCCGGGCCCGGTCGCCGATCGGCTGGCGCTGATGAGCACCACGCAGGCCAACCTGGAGCCGATCTTCCTCCTCTACGACGGAGGCGGCGAGACCAGCCGCCTCGTGGACCAGGTGGCCACCACGCGTGAGCCGCTGGTGGAGGCCCGCACCGCCGACGGCCTGCGGCACCGGATCTGGCCGGTCACGAGCGTGTCCGAGATCGCACTGATCAACGATGATCTGCGTCACAAGCAGGCCCTGATCGCGGACGGCCATCACCGGTACGCGACCTATCGTGCTCTCCAACGCGAGCACCACGTCGCGGGCGACGGGGCCGGCCCATGGGACTTCGGCCTCGCGCTGCTCGTGGACGCCGACGCCTATCCGCCCGACCTCAAGCCGATCCACCGGGTCATCCCCGGTCTGCCCCTCAGCCAGGCGGTCGCCAGGTCCAAAGGGGCATGGCAGGTGCACGAATACGAAGGGCTGTCCGAAGGCATGGCCGCCCTTGCCGAAGCCGCTGAGCCCGCCTACCTGCTGGCAGGGGGGAATCCGCCGCACGGTGCGGAGACGCCGTCGGGAGGCCCCGCTCCCGGAGAGGACCCGCCGGCCGGCGACGGCCCCTGCCATCTGCTCACCACCCCTGACCCGATCCAGGTCAAGCACGCGATGCCGATCGACAGGTCGGCCCGCTGGCGTTCGCTGAACACCTCCATCCTCGCGGAGTTCCTGCTCCCGAAGGTCTGGGGCCTACAGGACGAGGAGGAGACCGTGCGCATCGTGCACCACGACGCGGAAGCCGCGGTCCGCCTCGCCCGCCGTACCGGCGGCACGGCCGTCCTCCTCAACCCCCTCACCGTCGAGGACGTGCTCATCGTGGCCGCCGAAGGTGAACGAGTCCCCCGCAAGTCCACCTCCTTCGGACCGAAACCCCGTACCGGCCTGCTCATGCGCACCTTCGCCGACGACTGACCGTCCGCCCCCGGCCACGACACGACGAACACGGCCGTCCGAGCCTGGGCCGAACGCACGATGGCAGGGCTGCCGAACTCAGCGGACACGGCGTTGCCTGCTGGGGCCCTGAAACCGATGGACCGGGTAGCGGCCCCTCGCCATCGATGGTCCCAGCAGTCCCTCGCCGTCCGACGGACCCAACAGTCCCTCGCCATCCGACGGACCCAACAGTCCCTCGCCATCCGACGGAACAGTCCCTCGCCGTCGATGGACCCAACGGTCGAATACACGTCAGGCGGCGTAACTCGCCGCCCAGTCCGTCTCACGGCGCGAGGCGATGGTCCGGACGCCGCTGACGTCGGTGTGTTCGGCGACGCCGCACGACCTGCAGAGGGAGCTCTCCTGGTCAGGCCGGCCCTTCGTGTCCACGTGCCCGCACGCCGAACACTCCTTGGGAGGTGAGAGACGCATCGACCTGGGCTCGCCGGTGGGCGGATCGCCAGGAGGGATCGCGGCCATCGGCGATCGAGAAGGGCGCTGCGGCGGGATCACGGGAACGGACGGACTCGGGACCGCATCCCTGAAGGACACCGTGACCCTGCGCTCAAGCAGCCGGACCGACAGCGCCTCCACCTCGCAATTGTTCCCCCTGCCCGCACCCTCCCTGATTTTGTAGAACCTCCGTCGTAGCGCTCCCACCACCTCGATCACGTCGTCGGGGCGACACTCCGCGATGGCAGCGCTGATCTCAGGGTCGAACGTCATGCAGTTGATGGTGTCTTGATATGCCCCCCGTGCCTGTCTCTCCCGGCGGATGATCACACGCCAGATGGTGAGGACCCCGCCGCTCGGCAAGGGCTTGTTCTCAGCGGCACCTGACAGCCGCCCGACCAAGGTGACCTCATTGCGCTCCACGTGACCCCTCCTGGTTTCTCGCCCGTGCGGATTCACTCTTTACGATGTGAGCGGTGCCGGAACGGCTCGAACGCCGTTCTGGGGACGATGGCTCGAGCATTGAGGTGGCCTGTGGACAACATCACCGCCCTCGGCGGCGACGTGTACGAGATCGATACACGCATGGCCGGATACGCCGGCATCACCGCCGGATATCTGATCCTCGGCGATCGGCCGTGCCTGGTGGAGACGGGCACCTCCACCTCGGCACCCATCGTGCGTGACGCGCTGGCCTCGCTGGGGGTCGGACCCGAAGACCTCTCCACGGTCGTCGTGACGCACATCCACCTGGACCACGCCGGCGGCGTCGGCGACATCGCCACGTTCTTCCCGTCGGCAGAGGTGGTCGTCCATGAGAAGGGCGCTCGGCACCTGGCCGACCCTTCTCGTCTCATGTCGAGCGCCAGAATGGTCTGGGGCGACCGCCTGGACACACTGTTCGGCGCTCTGTCGCCCACCGAGGCATCGCGAATCCGCGCGCTCGGCGACACCGGCGCCATCGACCTCGGCAACGGACGCACGCTGAGCAGCCACTACTCCCCCGGCCACGCCAAGCACCACGTCGGGCTGATCGACTCGGCGACCGGCGACCTGTACGTCGGCGACGCCGCGGGCGTCTATCTGCCCCAGACAGGCGACCTGCGTCCCGCGACCCCACCGCCGGACTTCGATCTGCGGACCGCCTTGGACTCCATCGACCTTTTCACCGCGCTCGGCCCGCAACGGCTGCTTTTCAGCCATTACGGCCCGGTCACCGACGTCACCGCCACGCTCGAACGCTCAGCCGAAGAACTCAGGGTCTGGGTCGATCTCACCAAACAGGCACACTCCGAGGGCCTGGACCTCGATCACGCCGTGGCCATGGTCAGGGACCGCACCCGCGAGCGTTATGCCGCGTTCCGCGCCGACCCCGAGACCACCGAGCAGTTCGAACTGCTCAGCGGGGCCCCGTCCAACGTCGCGGGGATCATCCACTGGCTCGACCGCGTCCAGCCCTGATACCCACCCGAACGGCATGCGCTCCGCCGTACGGCATGCCCGGCCGTACCTGACCAGCCATATTTCTCCCGTCACGGACGCTCCGCTCCCGCCTTGACCGGCACGAAGATTCGAACCAGACGGTGAAACGCCATGCGTGGGCTTCGCCGTACGTACCGCATGCAGGTGCGCGTTCCGCAGCATTCAGCCAGGAGCACGCAAAGAGCGCCGCGACAACAAAGCCGCGGCGCTCCTGAAGCGTGCCGGATCAGTCGTCCTGCTTGCCGGATTCCTCTTCTTCTTCTTCGCCGACATCCCCGAAATCAGGCTCGATGAACGCGGGCGCCGCACCAGGAATGATCTTCACTTCGACGATGGGGATCGCCTTGACGTCGTTGACGTCCTCCGTCCCCGCGTCCGCCAGCTTCGCGTCCTGGTCGGCGGCGGACTTCACCGCTTCAGACTTCACCGCTTCAGACTTCACCGCTTCGGACTTCACGGCATCGGACTTCACCGCTTCAGACTTCACGGCATCGGACTTCACCGCTTCAGACTTTTGGCCGGGGTCCGGCTCCTCCGCCGCCGACTCGTCGACACCGGGCTCCTCCACGATCGACTCGTCGACCGTTGACCCGCCCGCAGATCGTCCTGCCGAGGGCTTTCCGTCCTCGGCGACGGTCTCCGCATCTTCCTGCACGGCATCGGGCTGAGCGGAGGTGACCTCCTCCGCCTCATCGACGGACTCCTCGGCTGTGGCCCTGTCGCCGCGCACGTCCTCCTGCTCGTCCGAATCGGAGGCGGGCGCAGCGTCCGAACCCGCCCGCACCGGCTCAGGCGACGACGAAGACAGGTAATCTCCCTCATCGAGGTCGTCTTCTTCCTCGATCTGGGCATCGAGAGCGGCGAGATCGTCGATCTCATCCGTCTCCTCATAGTCTTCTTCGAGGTCCTCGATCAGTTCGCCGGTCAGCTCGGCGTACCGCTCGGCGGCCTCGGTCTCGCCCTCCTCATCGAACGCCATCGCACGGCCGAACCAGTCGGTCGCCGCGGTTTCGTGCCCCGCATCGGCCAGCGCGTCGGCATAGGCATAGGCGAGACGGGCAGACCATGGCTGAGGACGCGTGTCACGCAGTTCCGGCAACCGCTGCAACGCCACCACCGCGGCGTCCTGCTGCCCGAGGTCACGCCGGGCCCCGGACTCGACGATGGTGAGCTCGATACGGCCCGACCGATCCAAACGCTCGGCTTCCTTCGACTTGACCAGGTCAAGTGCCCGTTCCGGACGTCCGAGCCCGCGCTCGCAGTCCGCCATGATCGGCAGATAGGCATCGGAACCGGTCATCCGGCGCGCAGCACGGAGATCACCCAGCGCCTCGGCGAACTGTCCGGCCCGATAGGCCGTCACACCCGCCGCCTCACGAACGACCCCGATCCGCGCCGCGAACCGCCGCGCCACCTTCGCGTGCTCATACGCCTGCTCAGGCTCGTCCTCACCCAGTGCCCGCTCCGCAGCGACCAGATGACGAGAGATCAGGTCGGCCAGGTCGTTGGGCAACGACCGAAGCTCGTCACGCACCTCCTGGTCCAGCTCCTCGGCGGTGATGTCGGGCGCCAGTTCGGGAACCGGCTCACGGGGCCGCGAATCGGCCTCCTCACCCGCCCTGCCGAACCTGGCCCGCGTCGGCCCCTCACCCCGGTCATCGCGCTGATACGGCCTGCGCTCTCCAGACCCACCACGGTCATCACGCTGATACGGCCTGCGCTCCCCGGACCCAGCCCGATCGTCACGCTGATACGGCCTGCGCTCTCCAGACCCACCACGGTCATCACGCTGATACGGCCTGCGCTCCGCAGACCCAGCCCGATCGTCACGCTGATACGGCCTGCGCTCTCCAGACCCACCACGATCGTCACGCTGATACGGCCTGCGCTCCGCAGACCCAGCCCGGTCATCACGCTGATACGGCCTGCGCTCTCCAGACCCACCACGATCGTCACGCTGATAGGGCTTGCGCTCCCCGGACCCAGCCCGATCGTCACGCTGATACGGCCTGCGCTCTCCAGACCCACCACGATCGTCACGCTGATAGGGCTTGCGCTCCCCGGACCCAGCCCGATCGTCACGCTGATACGGCCGGCTGTCACGTGAATCCGTACGTCCGCCATAAGACGGCCGCTCTCCACGGTCATCCCGACTCGCACCGTACCCACGGTCACCAGAGGGCCGATCGTCACGGGCACCAGGCCCACGTGACTCGTCACGATCCCGATACTGCCCCCGGCGATCATCCCGGTCCCCATAGGAACGAGGACCCTGAGCATCGCGCTGGTAGGGCTTGCGCTCCCCGGACCCAGCCCGATCGTCACGCTGGTACGGCCTGCGCTCCGCAGACCCACCACGGTCATCACGCTGGTACGGCTTGCGCTCCGCAGACCCACCACGGTCATCACGCTGGTACGGCTTGCGCTCCGCAGACCCAGCCCGATCATCACGCTGATACGGCCTGCGCTCCCCGGACCCAGCCCGATCATCACGCTGATACGGCCTGCGCTCTCCAGACCCACCACGGTCATCACGCTGATACGGCCTGCGCTCCGCAGACCCAGCCCGATCATCACGCTGATACGGCCTGCGCTCCCCGGACCCACCACGATCGTCACGCTGGTACGGCTTGCGCTCCCCGGACCCAGCCCGATCATCACGCTGATACGGCCGACGCTCCGCAGAGCCCGCCCTATCATCACGCGAATCCGTACGTCCGCCATAAGACGGCCGCTCTCCACGATCGTCACGACGGAACGGCCTGTCGCCCCCGCCAGAAGACGGACGTCCCCCACGATCATCGCGACGGAACGGACGATCCCCACGATCACCAGAAGGCCCGCCTGCACGGTCATCCCGACGCGCGCCGTACCCACCACGGTCACCAGAGGGCCGATCGTCACGGGCACCAGGCCCACGTGACTCGTCACGACCCCGATACTGCCCCCGGCGATCATCCCGGTCCCCATAGGAACGAGGACCCCGATCGTCGCTCGGGCGACCGGCCGACGGCCCGCGTGAACCGCCGGCGGCACCTCCGCCCTGGTTGCCCTCCCGGCGGAACCCGCTACGGCGGTCGTCACCCTCGCGGTTCTGACCGTACTTCCGCTCGCCGCCCTCGGAGGTCGTTCCCCGTTCGTCGGCGGGGCGCGGGGTACGGTCTCGTGAATCCTGCTGACGCCCATCGCGGCGCTCGCCGTAGCGAGGGCCGTCTCCCGGCCGGCCCCGATCACCTCGGTAGCCTCCGCCGCCCCCGGCCCGCTGGCTGCCGCCGCCTTCTTCGCGTCGGCCCGCGCCATCACGTCCGTTGTCTCTGTTCACTTCTGTCCATTTCGTTGGCTCACAGCGGGTTCGGCCTGCCCGTGCGTCACGGGTTCGCTGTACGAGCGGTCTCTGGCCGCGGGTGCGCGCCCCGTTCTCTGTCGCTACCCCGCCCAGGTGGTCTGACGCGAAGAAGGCCACCCGTGGTGGGGTGGCCCGGCAACTCCAGCCTAGCAAGCCGCCGAAACCCCCCGGGCCACTACGTTGAGGATCAGGGCGCTCAACGAGAGGCTTGTTCACCCTCCGGCGTGCCGTACGCCGATTTCAGGGACCGCAGCTCGGCCGCAGTCTCGGTACACGACGCTCCAAGCGCGTTCCCGCCGAGCACATAGATACGGTCACCCACGTCGATCTCCAGGTGCTCCCAGCGTTTGCCATACCGTCGGTTCACGTCCACTGTCACCCGCTCGACGTCGGGCCATGCGATGCGATCCCGCCCCGCGAACCCGCGAACGACGGTGAGACCATCCGCATCGGCCGCCAACCGCACGGGCACCAGCAGGTCACGCGCCAGCAGTACGGCAAGCGCCAGAGTTGCGACCAGGCAGAGGATCAGCGCTCGCCTGTCGTCCAGATTCAGCAGCGCCAGGATGAGGGCCGCCCCGCAACCGGCACCCTTGATAACCGCCATCTCCCGCCGAACCCGCCAGCGCCGCTCCATGCCCACCCCTTCTGTCCCATCAGAAACGCTACCGCTCCCGTACCACCCGCGCTCTTCGTCGACCAGGCGTCACATAGATGCCTCTCGAAGCGGCAAAGGTGCACGGGACTCGACGGACGGCCCAGCTGGCCGCCAAAAGACCACACGGCGGCACCAGTGCCGCCAAAAGACCATTTCAACGAGGTCATGGCTGGTCACAGGGCTTCGCCGACACTTCGATCGAGTGCCGTATACCTTTACTTACAGTCGCAGCCGGCTATACAACCGGCTTCGCCTTTTCTGCCGGCCGGAGCCGTCCATTGGCATTACCAAACATGCCCAGAAATAGAAGAAGGCCCGCACGGAAACCGTACAGGCCTAACTTCCAACAACGACAAACATCAAATGTTTGTCCGGCGGTGACCTACTCTCCCACACCGTCCCCGGTGCAGTACCATCGGCGCTGGAGGGCTTAACTTCCGGGTTCGGAATGTAACCGGGTGTTTCCCCACCGCTA
>NZ_JAKNTW010000082.1 GCF_022213955.1 Dolomitihabitans soli
TTCCGGGGTGGTCAGATACGCCTGACCCGGACGGGGACGGTCGGTGGAGCGGGCGGGACGGCCACGCACGAACCGGCCTTTGCCCTGCTGGGACTCGATCCACCCTTGCTCGCGCAGGACCCGCAGCGCGGCCACCACTGTGGGGCGGGACACGCCGAACTCTTGTATGAGCTGGTTCTCGCTGGGGAGGAGCGAGCCCGGAGAGTAGTCCCCCGACTCGATTCGCCGTTGAAGGGCATGCACAAGCTGGGCATACTTCGGCGGTACGGACTCTAGCGACATTTTGACCGTCCAACACCCGACAGGTTGTTTTACTAAGTTGGAGCGTAGCTTGGCGTCCGCCTGCCTGTCCACGCCGACCAGGCGACACCCGAGGACACCGGTGCGACAGCAGACGACACAGGTACGCCACCGGGGGCGAGTCGTACGCAGCAGACGGCCCCGGCAGATGCCGAGCGGGCGGGGGCACAGGGGCATGAACACTGTGGACATCGCTCGATCATCTGCCGGGGAGTTGGAGACGCGGCG
>NZ_JAKNTW010000008.1 GCF_022213955.1 Dolomitihabitans soli
GCGAGGTCATCGCACGCCTCGAAGGCGACGACCTGACCACCCGCCTGTTCGCCGCCGCAGCCGCGGCGAACCTCGCCGGGGGCGACACGAACCCGCTGGAGCATGCCGCCGCCGCGGAGAACGCCGAGATCCGCTCGTTCGCCCAGGAGCGGCTGAGATCGTCGCACTGAGACCCGCTGCGGCGCGCTGACGCGCTATCACGCTGAGAGAAGGACCGAGGCGCACCAAAACGAGCTGAGGCGGCCTCGGGGTGAACCAGCGGGGATGGCCGGCGGGCCCGTTGTCGCGGCGGCTGACCGCAGCCGCTGGAGTGGCATGGGTCCACGGACGCCCGCCGGGTGCGGCGCGGGGCGCCGGGTGGGCTGTGCCGTACATCCGCTGCCCGTCGAGCTACTGGCCGAACTTCGGGAACGCCCCAGAGCCTTAGGAACAGCGGGAACTGCAGAAACTTGGCAGGGCCTCAGAAGCCGCTTGGACGAGTAAGACTGATCTACCAGTGGGCCGGATGGGCGAGCGATGGCGGCACCTTCGTGCCGGCGTCGCCCTTCGCCGCGTCGAGTTGTGACTGGATGAGGTAGATGCTCCCGGTGAGGTCGGCGCCACCGAGATCGGCGCCCCTGAGGTCGGCGCCGATGAGGTCGGCCTGCCTCAGGTCCGCGCCCCGCAGGTCGGCCCCGATCAGGTAGGCCCCCCTCAGGCTCGCGCCTCTCAGATCGGCGCCCCGCAGGTCGGCCCCGATCAGGTCGGCGCCCCGGTGATCACGCTTCTTGCGCTTGACCTCGGCTCGCGCCAGTTCGCTCGCGCGCAGCAGCAGGGCGTTGACGTCTCGCCGGTGTGCCTCCAGGTCCAGCTTCAGGAGGAATTCGGGGCTTTCGTGCGTGAGACGTTCGGTCTCCTCCAGCGCGCGGCCGAGCTCGCCGTACATCGGGCGGGCGGGACGCAGGGTCAGCGCCTCGGCCAGATACCAGAGCAGCTCGTGAAGTGGCCGCATGACCGTGAACACGTCGAACATCTGCTTCGCGGTTCGCGGGGCCTGCCGCCAGTCCTGCCCGCCGTACGTGACCTGGGCGACCTGCTGGCCCGCGCCGAAGCAGTCGAAGACGGTGCAACCCCGGAAGCCCTTCTGGCCGAGATCGTGGTGGATGCCGCAGCTGAAGTCGGGGCTCAGGTTGGGACACGGCTGCCCGGCCCTCTTGTCGATCGCGAAGTCCGCCGATGCCGAGAACGCAGGGGCGACGCAGCACAGCGCGAAACAGCGCATGCAGTCCGCCCGCAGATCGAGGCGACCCCTGCCGGGCAGAGGTTCGGGGCGGTCACGGTTATCGGACAAGGGACTTGACTCCTGTCGGGATGCTTGGGCGGTCGCCCCACAACCAGTATGCAGGCCCCCCTGCACGGCCTGCGGTCACCCCGCCCGGCCGTCCCGTTCCGCGGCTTCGCTCCTTCCCCGGCAAGCGGATTCGAGCTCGCTCTCGACATATCCCCATATGGGTATATAGTTTGCCGTATGGCACGAGCAGCGACGACAACGGATGCGTTCAACGCGGTGGCCGAGCCGCGGCGGCGGCAGATCCTCGACATCCTGGCCGGCGGCGAACGACCCGTGAACGACCTCGTCGCGCTTCTCGGCCTCGCACAACCGCTGGTGTCCAAACACCTGCGGGTGCTGAGGGAAGTGGGGCTGGTGGAAGTACGCGACGAGGGACGACAGCGGATGTACCGGCTCAACGGTCACCCGCTCAAGTCCATCCACGACTGGGTGAAGAACTACGAGCAGTCGTGGACGCAGCGCTTCGAGCAGCTCGACGTCGTCCTCGCGGAACTCAAGGAAGCGGAAGGTGGAGACGATGGCAACGGCAACTAAGGGCACCGCTGTGGTGACGGTCCCGACGGACACGCAGATCCTGATCACGCGGGAGTTCGACGCGCCCAAGCACCTGGTCTACCGGGCGTGGACCACGCCCGAGCTCATCAAGCGCTGGTGGAGCGGGGGCAAGGGCCAGATCACGAGCGTCGAGGTCGACCTGCGGGTCGGCGGCGCCTGGCGCTACGTGATGGTGGCGAACGCCGGATTCGAAGTCGGCTTCCACGGGGAGTACCTCGAGATCGTCCCCAACGAGCGCATCGTCTCCACCGAGGTCTACGAGGGCGCGCCCGAAGGAGACCCGGCGGTGTGCACGCACACGTTCACCGAACGGCACGGCCGTACGACCCTCACGCTCCTCACCCAGCTCACCATTAAGGAGACGCGCGACGCGATCATCGACTCCGGCATGGAGAGCGGCATGCAGGCAGGGTGGGACCTCCTGGAGGAGATCGCGATCTCGCTGCGCTGAACACTTCGATCGCTACGGGACCGCCGGGAAAGAACGACGCTGCAGGCAAATCTTGCCTGGCGCGAGCTGCCCTTTCATGACCACGCGTGAACGGTCTTCTCGTCGATATTGACGATCTTCGTTCGCACCGGCTCGGCTCAGTCCATCACCGATTCTCCGCCGGGATAGGCGAAGGACGACCGGGGCGAATAGAACCCCCACACGATTTCCAGCGGGTCGGCGGGGCGCAGGGCATGGACAGAGTGGCTCGGCTCCAGAAACTCGAGTGACACCACTTCGAACGGGTCGACCGGTTCCGCGGCGAACGGGTAGATCCCGCTCACCTTCTGCCCGTCGACCTTCGTGATGTAACGCAACTGGCCGCGGTTGACCGCCGTGCCGGTTTTCCCGACCCGCGCGGTCGTACGGATCACCGGCACGCCGTCGGACTCGGTCGTGGCGACCAGGTTCCGGCCTTTGACCTCGATCGTCGTACGGCCGACGGTGGCGGGCGCACCTCGATCCCCCGCATACTCGCGCACCACCGGACTGGAGTTGAAGTAGTGCGTCCACCAGCGGCCGGGGGTCACACCGTCAGGAGCGTAGGCGTCTTCCAGGTCCGGCCCGATGTAGGTCAGCGAATACGCGCCGAAGCCCGAGGTCTGCTCCGGCCGGTCCACGACGTACTGGTTCATGAAGACCTGCCGGTTGGCCATTGGCTTCAGACCATCGGGCACCAAGGCCTCCACCGCATCGGGATCCGCCGGCACCCAGCCGAAGTAAATCATCCGGCTATTGACGACAAGCTGAGGAGCCACGAGATCGGGCATGAATTCTCCCTTGCTGTCAGCGGCATATAGCCGAACCATACGGTAAGTCCCTAAGGGGAACAATGGCGGCTATGAAAGTCCGGCGGGACTGGAATAATGAGGACTCACACCCCGCAGGGCGAGCCGTACAACGGGATGACGTGCTCCAGGCTGTGGAGATATCGCACGGCGAGCGCTGACCGACAAGCCGCACCGTGGCCCGGCGGGTAACGGCCGACCCTTTCGATCATCCATCCGAGCCGGCCACCGTATGACCGACACCGGTGGGGCCCCTGGCTGCGCGGGCAGCCGACCGACGGGTTCACCGCGGCGGTGACCACTGATCGTGCCGGCGAGCAGCTCGCCCTGGTTGCCGGCGTCATGAAGCATGCCTGCAAGCCAGGCGGCCGCCAGCAGCCCACCGGATACGGCCTGGGCGCCTCGGCCGAGCCGGCGGCCGTCACCAGCCCAGCGGCGGTCAGCGCCAGTCAGCCCAGCACGTCGAGGGCCAGCTCGGTCAGGTGCAGCCCAACGTGCTCGCCCACCGCGAGCAGTGCCCTTCAGCCGAAATAAAGCCGGTCGATAGCGGACTCCCCTAACGTAGGCGCGATCTTGCGAGCGACACGAAAGGGGACACTCGTATGCGTCTGCGCACAGGCGTATTCCTCCGCATAGACGACCGTTGCAGCCGCGAGGACGAGATTTCTAGAACGTACGCGCGAGCCTGAACGGCTAGCCCGGGTCTTCCCAAGGGGTGTGCATGGAGGTTCGATTGCTTGGGGGTGTCGAGATCTCGCGCAATGGCATGTCCACGGGGCTGCCGTCGTCCCGTGTGCGCGGAGTCTTGGCCATTCTTGCGCTGGAGGCAGGACAGTACGTCTCTCGCACGAGGATCAGCGATCTGCTTTGGGACGACGCTCCCGCGTCCGCGTCAAGCAACCTGAGCACCTATGTCGCTCTATTACGCAGATACCTGAGAAGGGTCGGAGCGGATGGGCTGGTCGGCACGCTGCAGGGCGGAGGCGGAGGTTACTCACTGTCAATCGAGTCGGCTCGGGTGGATGTTCACTCATTCAGCAGGCTTGTGGAGGGTGGCAGAGCCGCGCTGTATCGGGGGGACCTCTCTGCGGCGGAGCGAAGCATTGCTCAGGCGGTGTCGCTGTGGCGGGGCCCGGCGGGACTTGACACCAGCGCATCGGAAGCTCTTCGGTCGAGACTCGAGGACTTCTCCCGTCTCTACATGGACCTACGCGTGGATCGTTCGGAGGTGATGCTGCTCGCCGGCGACCTGCTGGAGTCTCTCCGGGAAGCACTCGCCGTCGTGGCCGAAGACCCGCTTCGCGAGCGAGCATGGGGGCTGGTCGTCCGGGCGTACTACCTGCTTGGTCAGGATGGGGCCGCGGACAACGCGTACCGCAAGGCGGTGCATGCACTCCGGAGCGAGCTGGGCGTGGATCCCTCGGCCGGGCTTCGACGCATCCACGCAGCCATGCTCACTCGCAACGACGAAGTCCTCCGACGACTGAATCTACGTTCGTGAGGGGGTTTGCGGGGTCGCATCGGGATCGGCCGGGCGCCGCCGGCGGGGGGCGGCTGCGATCATTCCCCACGGGCGATCTCGAGGCCCTTTACCTCGGTGTTCGGGCCTGCCGCTGTTCCTTGTTCCCCGCCGGAAAGATGCTCTTCTGTGCGCCCTACCGAGGTGCGCAGAGGAACCTCCCTCAGGATCCAGCCGATCGCGAACACCAGTGCGGCAAACGGCAGGCCCCACCAGAAGACGCCTTGGATGGCGTCGGCGACAGCGGCGAGGAATGACTCCTTCACCTGGGGCGGGATCTTCGAGACCAGATCCGGGTCAAGGGTGGCGTCGCCCCCACTCGGCAGCGCGCCGGCACCCGGAATCCTGGACAGCGCGGCGTCCAGCCGATTGTTGAAGATCGAGCCGAACAGCGACACCCCGACCCCAGCACCGATCAAGCGGAAGAGGATCGACGTGCTGCTCGCCACGCCCATGTCACGCTCCTGCGCGCTGTTCTGGGCGACGAGCATGGTCAGCTGCATCGACACTGCCACCCCGACCCCCAGCACCACCACGTACACCCCGGACATGAACTTCGTGGTGTCCACGTCGAGCCGGGTGAGCAGGTACATGCCGACGGTCAGGACCGCCCCGCCCAGGATCAGGAAGATCTTGTACCGACCGGTCCGGGTAATGATCTGCCCGACCAGCGGGCTGATGATGAGCATTGGCAGCATCATCGGCAGCAGCAGGATCCCGCTGCTCGTGGCGGAAGCGCCCTGCACGGTCTGCTGGTACAGCGGCAGGAACGTCACGGCGCCGAACATCACGAACCCCACGAGGAAGCCGTGCAACACGGCCACGTTGTAGTTCCGGTTCCGGAACAGTCGCAGTGGCAGCATCGGTTCGGCGGCTCGCCGCTCGACGAGTAAGAACAGGACGGTCGATACCGCGCCGACGATACCGAGTGCGATGATCTGCCAGGAGCCCCAGTCGTACCGCACCCCACCCCAACTCCACATGAGCATCAAGGCGCAGGTAGCGACGATCAGCAGGACCGCACCCAACCAGTCGATCTTGTGTTGGGCCTTGCGACGAGGCAGGTGCAAGGTCCATGCGACCAGGGCGAGCGCCACGATCCCGAGCGGCAGATTGATGAAGAAGACCCAGCGCCAGGAGAGGTGGTCGGTGAGGAATCCGCCGAGCAATGGGCCGCCGACCGTGGCGACGCCGACGACCGGCGCGCCATAGCCCAGGAGCTTGCCACGTTCACGCGGCGGAACGAGATCACCGAGTATCGCCAGCACGCTGACGACCAGGCCGCCTGCGCCGAGGCCCTGCAGTGCGCGGAACCCGATCAGCTCCGCCATGTTCTGCGACAGACCCGACAGCGCGGACCCCGCCATGAAGATGACGATCGCAGACATGAAGAGCTTCTTACGCCCGTAGAGGTCTCCGAGCTTGCCGTAGAACGGACCGGACACGGCCATGGTCAGGAGATACGCCGTGGCAACCCACGACAGGTGCTCGATGCCGTCGAGCTCGCCGACGATCCGAGGCATCGCGGGGCCGACGATCAGATTGTCGAGATTCGCGAGCAGCATGCAGAGCAACAACCCGGACAGCGCCACATAGAGGTGCCAGTCAACCTTCCTGGATGCGGCGTGGGCTACCGCCTCCGTGTTGACCACGCGACCCCTCCAGACCTGCGCCTACTCCCTTTCCGTCTGGTGAGCGACACCACATCGCCAAGGGCTGCCAGGAGGAGCAGCGGGAGCGATGGAGGATGCAGCCGTCCTTGCCGCATCGTCGATCACCGCGTCCGGTGAAGCAGCAGCGGCACTGCCTGACTGAGGCCGCTCTTGGTGTAGACCGATGTGTCGTTCATTCGGGGGAAGGGCTCCGCCGGCACCGGGACGGCGAGGAATTCGCAGAGAGGTTCCCAACCCGATTTGACCTCGTAGACCAGCAACCGGTCGGCAGGAATAGCCTCCACCACCTGGTCCGTGTGCGCGTTGAACAGCTCGATGGCGCGTTCTAGTGTCCGCTCGGCCGGCGATCTGAAGGTCTGCGTTTCAAGCGAGGTCTGAATCAGCTTGACCATTGGCGCGAAATCCGTGCCAAGCACCGACGACATCAGGACGGCGGCCCGGCCCGGCAGCGAACTGAGGCGGCCTCGTCGCTTGAACAGCGTTCTCCGCATGCTGCCCAGCCAGCGCTCCGGGTCGCGAACCGTGTGAATGAACTTCGCATCCGGGTAATACTCGGCGAGCTCCCGCCAACGGACAGTCATCGGACCGCCCACACATGATTCATATCCGGCGAGCACATCATCCCACTTCACCGTGCCGCCCTCGACGGCTGAGAGCAACGGCCGGATCAGTTCAGGATGCCGAAATATGACCTCAGAGTGCAGGCACGGTCCGAAGCCGAGTCGCTCCAACGCCGTCGTAAGGGTCGTTGTCCCCGTTCGGCCGAACCCCGTACCTATGACACGCATCGTGGTCTCCTTCTTACTGGCGGGTGGTTGGGTTACCGGTAATTGATTGGGCGGGCTCCGCCACCGGCGAGGGCGCGACAGTCAGCATCGACCGCCCGGACACCGAATACTGCTTTGTGGGGATCGATGTCATTGAGACTCCTCAAGGGAGACCAGCAACTCCTGTGTGCGATGGTCGGACAGGCCGGCGGGGTCATCGAGCTCGTACCGATAGGGCTTCGCGGCGGCTGAGTAGAACACCCAATCCAGGCGCCACCATGTCCACCATCTGCCTGCCGGCCAGCTGGTGGGATACGGGGACGATCCCGCAGAGACCACCGCCTCCCGCAGCCGAGCGCGCAGATCGCCCATTGCAGCGTTTGCCGGGCCGGCGTTGAAGTCTCCGGCCACGAGCACTGGGAGGTTGTTCCGTTCGATGTCGCCCATCAAGCCGTGCAGCTGCGCCTGCCAGTTGGCATGGCGTTCCCGGACAAGGGTCAACCCTCGCGCGGAGACCGCCTCATAGACCGGGAGATGCACGTTATAGACCGAAAGCCTGCTGTCGCCTACCTCCAGGTCGGTGCGGAGCACCTTTGCGGCCTGGAAGGTCGTGACAAAGTCGGCTGCGGAATGAAGTGCCCGATCGGGGCCAACTCGTGGCTGTGCCTTTATGGGGAACCGCGACAGGGTGATGAGTTCCCCACGGGTGGCGATCGAAAATCCGGGAAAAGCACGGCGCAATTCAGCCAGACGGTCGATAGGTTTCGCACGCTCAGTCGCTGCGTTCCAGTAAATGTACTCTTGAAGCAGGTAGATGTCCGCACGTTGGGCGATCAGAAAATTCAGAAACCGCTCCGGATCACCGCCTTGATCCCAGTACTCGGTGTTCCACGCGAAGACGCGCATACCACCGGTCAGCGCCAAACTTTCGCCGCGCCCCAGGACAGACGGGCTGAATCCGCTGATCGGCAGGCCCAGGGCAAGGGCGGCGAGTGCCAGAGCTACGCTGAGTCGACGCGGCCACTTCCGCATGGATGTCCGTATGACACCCACAAGAGGTAGAGCCACCAGCAGGATCAGCGGTACGGCCAGGTAGACGAGCGGTGGTAAGAGATCCAGTGGCATCAACAACCACCAACGCCCGCTGAACAGCCGGGTCACGAGGACGACGACCAGCCAAACCGTTGCCGTACCGACCAGCACCCGTTCCAGCCGACACCACCGACTGCGAGCCGGCACTGCGGACCCAAGATCGGCCTTCTCGATCTGACGTTCAATCTGCGATGGCTCTGGCATTCTCTATGCTCTCAAAGCTGCGAAAACAGGGCATCGGTCAGGGCTGAAGACGGGCCAGTACACGAAGCTGTGCTGAACGCGCTTGCCCATCCGGTCCTTCATCAGCCATGCCCGCCTTCCACAGCAGCAGGCTTGTCATAGAGCCCACGGAATCTCGAACTGGCGAAATAGGAAATGATCCCGGCGGCTACTCCGGCACCGACCGCGAGAGCAACAATATAATGTATGACGGTAAAGTAGCAGAGAAACGCCACTCCACGCTCCCGCCATACGAATCCATACATCCCAGCGTCCGAAATGATGAATCCAATCAGCGCCAAGACGGCAACCATGGACAGGAGCGGGACGTAGAGAGAGGCCAGTGCGAAGGCGCAGGCGACGCCTGCGGCCAATACCCCCAGAGCCCGCTCCCGAGTTTCGAATCCAGTCATGAATCGTCGACGTCCCAGGTACAAGGGTACGCGAAGCCGCGCTCGACGGAACAGCTTCCGCATGAGCGGAATCAGCTTATCGTCGTCATCATGGGATCCTACGACTCGATCGCTCAGCAACAGGCCGTAGCGACGGCTCAGTCTGTATCCGTAATCAACCTCCTCGGTCTGCCAGAGTTCTTCGTTGAATAGCCCGATTTCATTGAAGGCATCACGTCGTATTGCGCCGAGCGAGAAGAACCCGACGCTCACCAGCCCCACAGAACTCTTACGCCAGTAATGGGCCTGGAATGAACGATATTCTTCCAGAAGAGAATCGCGAATCAGCGGCGCCTTCGCATAGATTCCACACACCGACCCGATACTGTCGTCTTCCCGCAGGTGCCGGACCGCTTCAGCGATGGCGTCCCTCTGAAGAACGACATCCGAGTCCACGAAGAAGAGGATGTCCCCCGTCGCGCTGATCGCGCCGACGTTACGGGCTGCAGCCACTCCGGAGTTCTTCTCTGTCCTGATGATGCGGCATGGAAACCCGGAAGCGATGTCGACACTGTTGTCGGTGGAGTTGTCGTCGACAACGATCACCTCACGAGGAGGCGCCGTTTGCCTATATATGGCCTCAAGACAGAGCCGCAAAGTCTTCGCGTAATTGTAATTAGGTATTATCACCGAAACACCGTCAAGCATGATTTCTCCCACGACATCTCATTTGATGGCCATCATTACGCTAGGGAATCAGGAAACACAGTGCCCATAGGATGATCACGCTACGCAGAGTGCGGTCGCCGACCAGCAGTCTGGTCGGATCAGCGCCCTTCCCGCCTACGAAGACGGCTTGGAGATAACGGGCCAGACCGAACATCGCCAATATGCTGGACGCACCTATGATGAGCCATCCCTTGGTTTCATTTGGCACGGTGTCGCGGAGGAAGGCCACATAGCTCACCAAGGTGATTGCTCCGCTCATTGAAATGAGAGCGGCTATCAGCTGGTCTGAGTATCCGACAAGGGATGGGCGATGCCGTACAGCGACAGCAGAATTCTCGCCCATCATTTCGTGCCGCCGTTTTCCAAGGGCCAGAAGCATCGACACAGAGAGTATGCAGACTGTGGCCCATGGCGACATTCCCATGCCGACAGCCAATGCTCCACACGCCGCCCTCAGGACGAAGCCCGCGGCAAGCACAATAATGTCCAGCAGGGCCACGTGTTTGAGGACCGTGTTGTACGAGAAGGTCAGCGTGGCATACAAGGCCACGGGGATCGCCAGATCCAGCGGACGGATGACAATCGCGGCTCCCGCGAGAAGGTACAGGAAGGCGGCCAGAGCGATGGCCTGTTTTACGCTGACTGCGCCGCTGGCGACCGGGCGATGGCACTTGACGGCGTCGACGGAATCGCGTTCGCGATCGAGTACGTCATTAATGACGTACGTCGCCGCGGCCACGAGGGTGAAGAGGAGCGCGCCGAACGCCGCCGCGATGAAGTTTGGGAATGTCCAGAGCGCACCAGTGAGGAACGGCAGGACGAAAACGACAAGATTCTTTATCCACTGCGTCGGCCTCAGAAGAGTGATGAGCGATGACCATAGATTCCGCTGTTCCGGCTTGCTTATGCGCATACTCAATGGAGAAGCCGCCACAAGTAACAACCTTTGCTAAAATAAGGCCTTGGCCATTCGGAGAGCTCCCTGCCGCCAGGCATCACCATGAGTCTGACCCGCGCGGGACACGGCACTTTTCTCGACATGCGTGCGATACCAGTCATATGTACGAAGCAGTGACTCGGCGTTGGAATATTTCGGCTCGAAGTTCAGTAGCGACTTCGCTTTATCGAGCGACACATATGAATCCGCGGTCAACTTATGGGCCAGGCGCTTGTATACGGGAGAGACACGCATAAGCTCAAGGAGCCTGAGGGCTGCTACGGCGGGACGACTCGGTATCGCCACAACCCTACGACCATGGCCGGCGGCGTCGAGGATCGCCTGAAAGTCCTGACGAAGAGTGCTGAAACGATCAGCGGCGACATTGAAAACGTCATCGACGACCTCGCGAGGCCGTTCGATGACTTCCAGGATGACGTCGCACAGATCGTCGACATCCAGCATCTGGGACCGCACGTCTCCGCCGCCGAGCAAGGGAAAGTCGCGGCCCTCGCTCGCCCACTCGAAGAGCATGGCGAATATCCCCAGACGCTCTGGACCGAGGAACGTTTTGGGACGTAGCACGGGGATGCACAGTCCCTTGTCGCGGAATTCCATGCAGACGCGTTCAGCAGCGATCTTCGCTTGGTTGTATGGATCGATGCCCTCAAAGGGGTGGTCCTCGGGCGTTGGCCGTACATCCGGCAATCCGTACACTGCCGTAGACGAGATGTGAACGAATCTCTCGACCCCGTTGTTTTGAGCCGCGACGAGGAGGCGACGAGTCCCCTCGACGTCCACGGACCAGACTTCTTCACGACGATGGCTGGGCAAGGCGGCCGCGCAATGGACGACGACATCGACATCACGCATGAGGCGGTCCAGCAGATTGGTGTCACGGATGTCGCCCACCGTCGTGCGTATCCCAGAGATCGCCTGACCGGGCCGGACATCAAGCGGCAAGATCGCGTATCGGTGGAACGGCGTGCCGGCGAGGCGTCGGACCAGATGGCGGCCGAGGACTCCGGAACTGCCAGTAATGAGTACCCTGGGCGAAGCTTCCATTGATCGTTCCCCCTCAAACATGTCTCGAAGGACAGGCGTCCTTATAAGGACATGGCCTCAGGATTTGTGGTCCCACGAGGAAAGAGCGATGAATAGAGGACGGCAACTCTTGTGCAGTGGCCACTGACTAGCCCGGACCAACTACCTCGGCAGTCGCCGCATTTTAGAAGCAGTTCGGGGAGCGGCCTGTAGTGCGTGATGTATCAGCTCGGATTGATCTGCCTTCCTGGATGGTCTTTTGTGTGTGCTCCCGGGTTGAGGAATCAACTCATTGCGGTGGGCTTAAGACCATGTCAACACAAGAAGACACATGTTCTCCACATCCTGTGCATATTGCGGTAAGTCCATTAGTGGCGACCTAGCGTGACAGGATGGATTTGCAATCGGTCTGACGTTGCGGCGGTTATAGTGCGTTGGCCGCCCAGCGCTGGTGGTGGGCGCGCAGCCATTAGGACCCATTCGTTTAGGAGCGGCTCGTGCAGCGACTGCGAATCGATCTGGTCACCCCTGAGTTGGGCCACGGTGGGGTGGAACACCAACTCTCGATCCTGGCGCGGGGCCTCCGGAGCCGGGGAATGGACGTGCGCGTGCTCGCCCTCCTGCACGGTGGCGCCCACGAGGACGCGCTTCGCGAGGCCGGGATTCCTGTCGTCAAACTCGGCTTCACCACGCGCGCCGAGGCAGGGTGGCGATGCCTGTCCACCAACGCGCTGGCCTTCGTCCGTCTTGTCGGCCTGCTGCGCCGGTCCCGCCCCGACATCCTGCACGCACACCTGTTCCGCGCGTATGCGGTCTGCCTGCCGGCCGCCAAGCTCGCTGGGGTGCCGCGAATTCTGGCGGGCCTGCACAACATGGGCCGCCACCTGACCGGGCGGCACCTGCTGATCCTCGACCGCGCCGCTACGAGGCTGGCCGACGCCGTCACCGTGGTCAGCCGCGCCGTCGCCGAGTACGCGAGTGATCGGTTACGCGTACCGGCACCAAAGATCGCCGTCATTCACAACGGCGTCCCCGACCAGGCCTTCCACCCTGCCCGGCCCTCCCAGCTCGACACCCCGAACCCGCTGGTGGTGTGCGTCGCCCGGCTGGCCCCGGTGAAGGGGCATCGGCATCTGTTGGATGCGCTGGCCCTGCTCCGGGACCGCGGCAACAAGACCACCACCGTCCTGCTCGGCGACGGACCCGAACGCGACAGGCTCCAGGCTCACGCCGACCGCCTCGACCTCGATGTCCGCTTCCTCGGCTCGCGTTCGGACGTGACCTCCTGGCTGGCCCGCGCCGACCTCGCCGTCCTGCCGTCCCTCACCGAGGCCTTCGGCCTCGCCGCCGCCGAAGCCATGGCCACCCGCACCCCTCTCATCACCACCAACGTCGATGGCCTCCCCGAAATCGTGCGCGACCACGGCATCCTCGTCCCCCCAGCCGACCCCCAAGCCCTCGCCGACGCGATCGAACGCCTCCTCGCCGACCGGCCACACGCCGAACGCCTCGCCGACGCCGCCCAAACCTGGGCCCGCGAGCACCTCCGCGCCGACACCATGATCGACAAGTACCTCGAGCTCTACCGCACACCCGCCCGATGAGCGGGGCGGCGCCCGGAGTGGCGAGTCCGCGCGAACTACGCCAGAGAGGCCACCAGGCGGGCGCCGATGACGATTGGGGCCGCCGGTGGGGAGTGGTGTCCTCGTCCGGGTGGCACTAGTCTGCCGAGCATGCGCATGCTGCACCTCGGGCTGCGGGTCACCGATCTGGAACGCTCGCTCGCCTTCTACACCACGCTCGGGTACGCCGAGCTCGGCAGCGTCCCCGAGACGGCGTTCGGCAGCCTGACCATGCTCCAGCTGCCCGACGATCCGTTCGTCAGCCTCGAGCTCGTGCACGACCCCGCGAGACCGGTTGAGGACATCGGCGCCGTCAACCACCTCGTCATCCAGGTGAACGATCTCGATGCCACGATCGCCGATCTCGCGGCCAGGGGCGTCACGGCCGAGCCGCCGGCGGAGCCGGGGCCGGGGATCCGGACATCATGGCTAACCGACCCCGACGGCTACCGGATCGAGCTCGTGCAGTGGCCACCCGGCCATCCGGCCGGCATGACCGCGGCCGATTTCGCCTGACGTGTTGCATCGAGGCCGGCTTTCAGCTGTGTGCAGGCTCAGCTCAAGCGGCGGCGGCTCGGGGCGTCAGACTCTTCCGTGGCGTTGCCGGTGATCGTAGGATCGTCCGCGTGGATCTGGACGACACCGCCGCCCGGCTCGGGGGACCTCGACGTCTGCGTCAAAGCACGTGCCAAGCGCTCCAGAACCGGCAAGGTGGGGATGGTCCCGCCCGCCTCGAAGCGCACCACCTCCGACTTGGTCATGCCCGCCTCACGTGCCAGATCGTTCTGGCTCCAGCCTCGCCTCTCACGCATGGCCCTAGCCGTTCTGCCCAGTTCATAGGCAAGACGTGCGGCCTCCGCCGTACCCGGCTCGGCCATCCGGCGATCTCTGAGCTCTCGCGGGCGCTTGTGCTCTCTCATCGAAGCTCCTACCAGGCAGGCGACCCCGGTCCCTACGAGCGTGTATCCATGGCCGACGTCTGCCCCGACAACCACGTCAGCGTCCACTCCGGCAGCCACGCCCCCTTGGGCTGCCGGAAACCATCGAGTCCGGAGCGGTCAACGCGATCGTGTGCCGGCACGTGGGCAGGTTGCCACAATGGCCACGAGATGGAAGGCGTGCTCGACCTGGCGACCGTCATCGACGAAATCGCCCTCGCCATCCCGACCGGCCGCGTCATCGCCCGCATGCCGGCAGTCGCCAACTCGCGATCGAGACCAGGGAGCGTCTCACCCGGGACGGACTGATCGCGCACGTCAGCCGATGGCGCGCCACGTACCCTGCTTGTAGACCTTCTTACTGTTGCGGGTGTCGAGGTTGTAGGCCCAGCCCGCCTTGCTCTGGTGAGCGGTCCATCCCTGGTCGTACTGCTTCTGCTTCTCACAGCCCTTGTTGTTCTTGGCGTACCAGTCACTGCCGTAGGTGCGCCCGCTCTGCTTCCACTGGCTCTTGAGCCAGATATAGGGACCGTAGTTATCGCACCTGGTGTCCCTGGTGACGAAGCTCATGAAGTCCTGGTTGTAGTAGGTTTTCGCGCCGTACTTCACGGTGCAGTTCCGCTTGACGGCGCCCTCGACGGTGGCACCGGTGACCGAGCCTTTGAACGTCAGCGCGCTCTTCTTGCAGTTCGTCACGCTCGCGGGCTTGGCATCCGCCGACGCGGCGGGGGCGCTGAGGGCGAACCCGGCCAGGGCCACCGCCGTGCCGACGAACACCGCGGCCGCCCGCGTCTTCTTGATCCCCATTTCATACAACCCCTTTCAACCGTTTTGTGCTGTCCCCAGATCACCCTAGGAAGCTCGGGTATGTCGCCGGTATGTCACGCTTCGCGAAGACGAGGCCACGGGACTTGACGCCAAAACGGATCGGGCCGAGATCGGGACCCGATGCTCCTGGTGTAGCGGTCCACTTGAGGCAACAGATAGAAGCCTGATCTGACTAGGGGTCCGCGGGTTCGGCCGGAGGCGGGAGTACGGAGGCGACGGCCGTACGGCTCGCGCGATTGACGACGCGGTGCAGGGCGATCAACCCAAAGCCAAGCAGTACGAAGCAGACAGCCAACGCCACTGCCATGAGCGAGACTGCGCCGTACCCGAACCTTTCCACATCCAGAAATGGATAGGGGTATCGCTTCCATGCGTCCTGAGGCAGCAGAGCGCCCCGCGTCAGGGCGAAGACCAGATACGCCATCGGGTAGGCCAGCCATACAAGGGCAGCCGCCCATTTCGGCCGAAGGGCGGTCCGGTCGAAGACCAGCCAGTCGATCACGGCCATGATCGGTGTCACATAGTGGAGGAGGAAGTTACCGAAGCCGAGACCAGAGAGGGAGAGGTGCTCGAAGGGGTTGGCTCCACCCATTCGCACAAAATGCCAGACCAGCCCGGTTATCACGATGTAGAGCGTCACCGCGCCCTTGACCTCGGCGGAAGGCCGCCGTCTGCTCACCACTCGCCAGGAGTAATATCCCGCGAGCATCAGATTGCTCTGCACGGTGAAGAGCACGAGCGGGTTCAGAGGACTGGCCAGGGCCATCCACGTATAGATCAGGCCGACCACCGCGGCCAGGATCAGCACCCAGCGGAACGTCGTCGCCCAAACCATAGAGATCACCGTCGCACAGACCACATCCCCCGGCCGGCTCTTCAAGCAGAGACGTTCCGGGTCACGGGCATGAGATCACAGATCGCCCGGGGGGGAACCCTCTGGCAACGCCGTACATCGCCACCGAATGCGCCCAAGGAACTGGCTCAGGAACAAGGGCACGGATGGCCCCGGACCTTGACCCGCCTCCCTACCGAGGCTCAGCTTCAAGGTGTCGCCAAGGCTCTGGCCCCAAGATCCTCATCGCTTACGAGCCACGGAGCCGATCGGCGAGCTGCGCCAGGTAGAGGGAGCGAGGTGCCAGCCCCGAGCGGTTGGTCCCCTCCACATAGCCGGTCTGGTGGTTGGTGTACCAGTTCTGCCCGGTGACGATGCCGGTGGTGCCGATGGCGAAGTTCTGGGCGGTCGGTGGAGTCTGCACGCACAGCTTCTTGCCGTTGTCGACGGTGCAGTTCCACGCCACGCTGTTCACCGAGGACCAGCCATGCGCCTCCCCCCTGTCTCCGCGATTGTGCAGGGCCAGGACCCATTCGTTCTCGCTCTGGCTGGACAGTTCCTGGATGTTGTCGTACAGGAGCCCCTGGCTCCACCGGTGATGGCCGCCGGTCTCGTTGTAGCCGAGCTTGTTGTACCCGTTCAGCCACACATTGCCAGAGCAGGTGCTCGTCCCCGTGCCGATGAAGGCGTGCCGCGCATGAGCCGCCACCAGGTCGGTGAAGAGGACCTGCTGGGCCATGCCACCGGCGCAGAAGCTGTACCGCTTCCCTCCGATGATCTGGGAGCGAGGTTGCACGGCCCGAACCCGCTGCACGGTGACCCGCGTGCTGCGCTGCACCCAGACGCCGGAGACCGAGAAGTGCAGGAGCGCGGCGTTCATGACCCACGCGTCCTCGACCCTGCTGACGAAGATGCAGTTCTGCGGGTGGTCCTCGCTGGTGCTCGACGGATCGCCCATGTCGATGCGGAGGTTCTCCACACCGACATTGCGGACGAGCCCGGCCCGGTCCCAGACGTATACGTAGGACTGGGACAGGGACCGTCGTAGATCGTTGAAGACGGGGGCGCAGATGATGATGTCGTTGCCGACGATCTTCCGGATGTACCTGTTGTACACGATGGGCAGCTCGCCGGGGGCCCAGGGAGCTTCGTTCACCATGCCCCCGCCGTTGATCGCCTCGTTCCACTGCTGGGTGTGCGGGTGATTGATGATGATGTTGTCGCCGACCTTGAGGTTGGCCGTCGATGCCAGGGTGATCCGGCGCTGTCCGGTCGTGACCAGGCTGGAGGTGATGCCGGTCTTGGTGCCGGGCACCTCTGATTCCCAGCCGCCGGACGTACCACCGACGAAGAGGACCGCGCTCCTGCTCCCGTCGCCGGTGCCGGTGATGACCGTGTTGACCGACGTGTCGGCTTCCTTGCCGACCCCGCGCAACACGACACCGTCGCGCTTCATCCGGAGCGTGCCGTCGACGATGTAGTGACCGGCCTTGAGGAGCAGCGCCCCTCTGAACCCGTTGGCGCCGAGCGGCATCGTGCCCACCTCGTCGAGCGCGGCCTGAATGTGCGCGGTGTTGTCACCCTTGACAGGGCCGATCTCCTTGACGACTGGGACGGACGGGATCGGCGCCTGGCCATTGCGGTACCCGGCCCAGCTGAAGTCCGGGATCACCTTCCCTCGTGAATCCGGCTTGTAGACAAGTCGGCCATCGGCGCCCGGGTAGACAAGCCGGGAATGCCATGTGGCCGCCTGCGCCGCGTCGGGGGCCAGCACGTCACGGGTCAGGGACGCGGCCGCCCCCACGACCACGGCCCCGCCACCGATCCTGAGCAGGCTGCGGCGCGATAGAGATCCGGGCATGGTGTGTTTCTCCTCCAAGGGCGCCCCGGCCCCAACTCTCCGACCACCGAGGCGGGGTCGGAGCTTGTCCGTTGAGTCGGGGAAAGACATACAGAGGGTAGAGAAGGGCGGTATGTTTCCCCTATATCGCCGGAGTCATCCCGAAGCTGCACACCTCGCCGATCGCGAGCCTTCGTCCGGTTCCGGTCGATCACCAACGTGATCGTCGCCGTCGCAGACTTGCGCTGGCGCCTCCTTCTTGCTCGGTCTACACGGCATCATCACGGCTTTCCTGCGCAACGGCCAAGTCGCCCTGATCGAACTTTTCTCTATCTCCGCAGATCTACGCCTCGCCGGAGGTCAGACCGACCGGGCAGGCCACACCCGTGCCGCCGATTCCGCAGTAGCCGTTGGGGACCTTGTGGAGGTACTGCTGGTGGTAGGTCTCCGCGTAGTAGAAGGGGCCGGCGGAGGCGATCTCGGTGGTGATGGCGGGGTGGCCGGCCTCGGTGAGGACCTTCTGGTAGGCGTCGCGGGAGGCGAGGGCCGACTTCTCCTGGGCAGGTGAGTGGTAGTAGGCGGCGGAGCGGTACTGCGTGCCGACGTCGTTGCCCTGGCGCATGCCCTGGGTGGGATCGTGGGCCTCCCAGAAGACGCGGAGCAGCTCCTCGTAGCTCACCTTGGCGGGGTCGAAGACGACGCGGACGGCCTCGGTGTGTCCGGTTTGGCCGGAACAGACCTCCTCGTAGGTGGGGTTGGGGGTCTGCCCGCCCTGGTACCCGACGGCGGTGGTGATCACGCCGGGGGTCTGCCAGAAGATGCGCTCGGCACCCCAGAAGCAGCCGAGTCCGAAGTCGGCGATCTCCGAGCCCGGAGGGTACGGCGGCGCGAGCGAAGTGCCGAGCACCGCGTGGCGTTCCGTCACGGGCATCGGGGTCGAGCGGCCGGGGAGCGCGTCGCCCGCCGCGACCATGGATGTCTTGTCCTTGCCGAACAGCCAGCCCATCAGGCACCTCCATACAGGGAGCTCTCCCCTAACCGAACCACCGGCAGGGAGGGATTGTTCCAACGGTAAGCATCACTAAATAATGCCTCAAGGACTACTTATTTGTGCTGAAGCGGCATAAACGGCGAAACTGGGTGACATGCCTGATGAACGCCGCGGAGTCCTGTACGGCATGGCCGCGTATGCCATGTGGGGCCTGTTCCCGCTCTACTGGCCCCTGCTCGCGCCGTCCAGCGCGGTGGAGATCCTCGCGCACCGGATGGTCTGGACCCTGGTGGCGATCGTCGGCATCCTGGCCATCCGGCGACACTGGTCGTGGTTCGGCCCGCTGATCCGGCAGCCGAAGAAGATCGGCCTGCTGGTGCTCGCCGCGGCGATCGTCTCGCTCAACTGGGGCACCTACATCTACGCCGTCAACACCGGGCACGTCGTGGAGAGCGCCCTGGGCTACTTCATCAACCCGCTGGTCAGCGTCTTGTTCGGGGTGGTCCTGCTGGGTGAGCGGCTGCGCCGTCTGCAGTGGGCGGCGGTCGGCCTCGGAGCCCTGGCGGTGGTCGTGCTGACCGTCGACTACGGCCGGCTGCCCTGGATCTCGCTGGTCCTGGCGACGACTTTCGGCACCTACGGCCTGGTGAAGAAGTTCGCGAACGTGGGCGCCCTGGAGAGCCTCACCATCGAGTCGCTGGCACTGCTGCTCCCGGCCCTGGCCTACCTCGGGGTGTTGCAGTCGAACGGAACGGCCACCTTCGGCCAGGCGGGCACCGGGCACGTCCTGCTGCTGGTGCTCTCCGGAATCATCACGGCGGTGCCGCTGCTGTGCTTCAGCGCCGCCGCGATCCGGGTCCCGCTGACGGTGATCGGCCTGCTCCAGTACATCGCCCCGGTCCTGCAGTTCCTCTGCGGCGTGCTGATCCTGCGGGAGGCCATGCCGGCCAGCAGGTGGGCCGGGTTCACCATCGTGTGGATCGCCCTGGCCGTCTTCACCTGGGACAGCCTGCGCCGAGCCAGGACCATGCGCCGGGCCGCCGCGCCGGTGCCTCAGCCCGAACGCGCCACCACGTAATCGCAGAGCGCCATGAACGCCGTCTTGGCCGGAATGTCGGGCAGCGCCGCCAGATCAGCCCTGGCCCGATCGGCCCACCGGTGCAACTCCTCCCGGGCCCGGTCCATCGCCGGGTGCGCGCGCAGCAGCTCCAGCGTCTCCGCGATGTCCTCCTCCGTCACCGGCCCCGACAACAACTTCCGCAGCCGCATGTCGGCGGGCGAGTCGGCGGCCAGCACGTAGAGGACGGGGAGGGTGCGGATGCCCTCCCGCAGGTCGGTGCCCGGTGTCTTGCCGCTCTCCACCGAGGACGAGGCGACGTCGAGCAGGTCGTCGCCGAGCTGCCACGCGACGCCGATGGCCTCGCACGCGCTCGCGAGCCGTTCGATGACGTCGCCGGGCGCGCCGGCGAGCAGCGCGCCGAAGCGGCCGGAGGTGGCGATCAGCGACCCGGTCTTGTCCGCGAGCACCTCGATGTAGTGCTGCACCGCGTCCTCACCGGGGCGCGGGCCCATGGTCTCGCGGATCTGACCGCGCACCAGCCGTGAGAAGGTGCGCGCCTGGCTTCTGATCAGGTCGTTGCCGAGGTCGGCGAGGATCTCCGACGCCTGGGCGAACAGGTAGTCGCCGGTCAGGATGGCGACCGTGTTGTCCCAGCGGGCGTTGGCCGACGGCGAGCCCCGGCGCACGGGAGCCTCGTCCATCACGTCGTCGTGGTAGAGCGTCGCCAGATGGGTCAGCTCTATCACCACGGCGCCCGGCACCACGCCGGGCGAGTCGAAGTCCCCGAACTGCGCCGCGAGCAGCACCAGCGTCGCACGGAACCGCTTGCCACCGGCCTCGATGAGATGCTTGGACGCCTCCGTGATGAAGGCGTCCTCGCTCTCGACGGACGAGCGCAGCAGCTCCTCGACCGAAGCCAGTCCAGCAGCCATGTCCTGCGCCAACCGTTCGTCGACGAATGGCAGGTCAACAACGGGTGGCGCAGCCATACAGATCCCCTAACGAACGAACAAACTCGAGGCAGCCGCGTCGGCGAGATCGAACACGGGCTGCGGGTACACCCCGAGCACTACCGTAGCCGCTGCCGCGAGGGCGACCACAGCCGCGGTCCCCGCACTGGGCACCGCGATGGTCGGACCGTCGGCCGCGGGCTCGCTGAAGAACATCAGCACGATGACCCGGACGTAGAAGAACGCCGCGATCGCGGAGCTCACCACGCCGACGACGACGAGCGGGAGCGCCCCGCCGGCGACGGCCGCCGCGAAGACCGCGTACTTCCCGAAGAAGCCGGACGTCAGCGGAATCCCGGCGAACGCCAGCAGGAAGAAGGCGAAGATGCCGGCCAGCGCGGGCGAGCGCTTGCCGAGGCCGGCCCAGCGGGACAGGTGCCCGGCCTCGCCGCCCGCGTCGCGCACCATCGTCACGACGGCGAACGCGCCGACGGTCGTGATGCCGTAGGCGAGCAGGTAGAACAACAGGGCCGAGAGCGAGTTCGCGTTCTGGGTGGCCTCACCGGTCGCGATCACACCGGTGAGCAGGAAGCCCGCGTGCGCGATCGAGGAGTAGGCGAGCATCCGCTTGATGTCGGTCTGGGTGATGGCCAGGATGGCGCCCACGATCATGGTGAGGATCGCGATCCCCCACATGACCGGCCGCCAGTCCCAGTCGAGGTTGCCCAGCGCCACCCAGAAGACCCGCAGCACCGCGCCGAAGGCGGCGACGAGCGTGCCGGAGGCCATCAGGGCGGTGATCGGAGTCGGCGCGCCCTGGTAGACGTCGGGCTTCCACGCCTGGAAGGGCGCAGCGCCGATCTTGAAGAACAGACCGACGCCCAGCAGCGCCGTACCGAGGTACAGCAGCGTGTCCTGCCCGCCGACCCGGCCCAGCGCGTCGTTGATGCCGCCCAGGTCGACGGTCCCGGCGTAGCCGTAGATCATCGCCATGCCGTACAGGAAGAAGGCGGAGGAGAACGCGCCCAGCAGGAAGTACTTGACCGAGGATTCCTGCGACAGCAGGCGGCGCCTGCGGGCCAGGCCGCAGAGCAGGTACAGCGGGAGGGACATGACCTCCAGGCCGACGAACATGATCAGCAGGTCGTTCGACGCGGCGAAGAGCATCATGCCGCCGATGGCGAACAGCGCCAGCGGGTAGACCTCGGTGTGCGCGCCGCCCCGCGCGATCGCCTCCTCCTCGTCCGGCGAGCCCGGTACGGCTGCCGCGGAGGCCACGAAGTTGTCGTCGTCGTTGATCAGCAGCACGCTGACCACCGAGAGCACCAGGATGACGCCCCAGATGAACAGCGACGGGCCGTCGACCGCGATGGCTCCCATGGCGACCGCGGCGGTCGGCACGCCGTCCCTGAGCACCTGGACGATGACGAGCCCGAACGCGCCGAGCAGCGTGAGCATGGTGAGCGGGACGTGGATGGCCTTGCGCAGGTAGCGCGGGGCGAACGCCTCGATCAGCACCCCGACGATGGCGGCGCCGAACACGAGCAGCAGCGGCATGAGCTGCCCGTACTCGATCGTCGGCGGTTGGATGCCGTTCACTCGCCGGCTCCCTTCTGGTCAGCGACGGGTACGGCCGGCGTGAACTCGGTGACGGTGACGTTCGCCAGCGTCTTGTCCACCGCGGGGTTGATCACGTCAAGCAGCGGCTTGGGGTAGAAACCGAGCGCGATGATCAGGGCGATCAGCGGTGCGATCACCCACTTCTCCCGGCCGTTGAGATCCTTCATGCCGGCGACCGCCTCGGTCGTCGGGCCGTTGGCCACCCGCTTGTACATCCACAGGATGTAGATCGCGGCGAGCACGACTCCGGCCGTCGCGATGGTCGCCGGGACCGGGTAGGTCTGGAACGAGCCGATCAGCACCATGAACTCGCTCACGAAGGAGGAGAGTCCCGGCAGCGCCAGCCCGGAGAGGCCGGCGACGAGGAAGGTGCCGGCGAGGATGGGGGCAACCTTCTGGACGCCTCCGTAGTCGGCGATGTAGTTCGAGCCCCTGCGGTAGATCAGGAACCCGGCGATCAGGAACAGCGCCCCGGTGGAGAAGCCGTGGTTGACCATGTAGAGCGTGGCGCCGGTGGCCGCGTTCTGGCTCATCGCGAAGACGCCGAGGGCGATGAAGCCGAAGTGCGAGATCGACGTGTAGGCGATGAGCCGCTTCATGTCGGTCTGGCCGATGGCCACGATCGCGCCGTAGACGATGCCGACCACGGCGAGCACCAGGACCAGCGGGGTGAAGAACTTGGCGGCGTCGGGGAACAGCTCCAGGCAGAAGCGGAGCATGCCGTACGTGCCGACCTTGTCCAGCACGCCGACCAGCAGCACGGCCGCGCCGGCCGGGGCCTGGGCGGCGGCGTCGGGCAGCCAGGTGTGGAAGGGCCACAGCGGCGCCTTCACCGCGAAGGCGATGAAGAAGCCGGCGAACAGCCACTTCTGTGTGGTCGGGTCGGTGATGGCCCCGATCAGCTCGGGGAACATGAAGGTGTTCTTCTCGGCGATCACGTAGAGCCCGATCACCGCGACCAGCATGAGGAGCCCGCCGAACAGCGAGTACAGCAGGAACTTCACCGCGGCGTAGGACCGCTGGGCGCCGCCGTACGACCCGATCATGAAGTACATCGGGATGAGCATGGCCTCGAAGAACACGTAGAACAGGAAGATGTCGGTCGCCGCGAAGACGCCGATCATCATCGCTTCGAGGACCAGCAGCAGCGCGAAGTAGGTCTTCACCGAGCGCTTGGGCGGGGCGTCCGCGCCCGTCCCGTCGGCGTCGTGCCAGGAGGCCAGCACGACGATCGGCACCAGCACCGCCGACAGCACGATCAGCACCAGCGCGATGCCGTCGACCGCCAGACCGAAGTGGACCCCGAAGCGCGGGATCCATTCGTAGGTCTCGTCGAACTGGAACCGGGTGCCGCGCGGCGAGAACTGGACCGCCATCACCAGGGTCAGGGCCAGCACGACAAGGGACACCACCAGCGCGAGCTGCTTGGCGAGCTTGTCGTTGCCCTTCGGAAGGAGGGCCACGCCCACCGCGCCCAGCACGGGCACGGCGATCAGTGTGGAGAGCCAGGGCATCAGAGGTTCCCTACGAGGAGCAGAGCGCCGGCCACCACGGCAGCGCCGAAGAGGATGGACAGCGCATACGATCTCGCGAAGCCCGTCTGGATGCGCCGGAGCCGACCCGAGGTCCCCCCGATCATCGCGGCGAGGCCGTTGACCAGGCCGTCGATGCCGCGGTTGTCGAAGAAGACGGCGAAGCGGGTCGCCCACTGGCCCGGCCGCATGAACAGCGACTCGTTGATCGCGTCGCCGTACAGGTCACGCCGGGCGAAGGTGGTGAGGAAGGAGCCGCGCGGGGCGACCACCGGCACCTGAGCCCTGCCGTACTTCATCCAGGCGAAGGCGGCGCCCACGGCGACCAGCGCCAGGGTGGCCAGGCCGGGGACGCTGAAGAAGTGGAAGACGGGGAGTTCCGCCGGACGGCCCACCGCGGGTGCGAGGAACTGCATGAACGTGTTGCCCAGGATCAGGTAACCGCCCAGGAAGATCGAGCCGACCGACAGGATGATCAGCGGCCAGGTCATCACGGCCGGCGACTCGTGCGGGTGCGCGTCATCGGCCCAGCGCTTCTCGCCGAAGAAGGTCATGAAGACCATCCGCGACATGTAGAAGCCGGTGATGCCCGCGCCCACCACGGCCAGCCAGCCGAGGATCGCGCTGTGGTGCATCGCGGTCTCGATGATGCCGTCCTTGGTGAAGTAACCGGACAGCAGCGGGAACCCGATGATCGCCAGATAACCGATGAAGAAGGTGGCGAAGGTGACCGGCAGGAACTTGCGCAGCCCGCCGTACTTCCGCATGTCGACCTCGTCGTTCATGGCGTGCATGATCGAACCGGCGCCGAGGAACAGGTTGGCCTTGAAGAAGCCGTGCGTGATCAGGTGCGCGATGGCGAAGGCGTAGCCCGCCGGGCCGAGGCCGGCGGCGAGCATCATGTAGCCGATCTGCGACATCGTCGAGCCGGCGAGGCCCTTCTTGATGTCGTCCTTCGCGGTTCCGATGATCGCACCGGCGAGCAGCGTGACGACACCGACGATGGTGACGACGAGCTGGGCGGTCGGCGCCAGTTCGAAGATCGCGCCAGACCGGACCACCAGGTAGACACCGGCGGTGACCATCGTCGCGGCGTGGATCAGGGCGGAGACCGGGGTCGGGCCCTCCATCGCGTCGAGCAGCCACGACTGGAGCGGGACCTGCGCCGACTTACCGCACGCGCCGAGGAGCAGCAGCAGGCCGATCACGGTGAGCACGCCCTGGTCGGCGCCGCCCGCGGCCCCGAAGACCGGGCCGTAGGCGACCGAGCCGAACGTGGTCCAGATGACGAAGATGCCGATCGCGAGGCCGAAGTCGCCGACCCGGTTGACGATGAACGCCTTCTGGGCGGCGGTCGCCGCGGACGGCTTCTGCTGCCAGAACCCGATCAGCAGGTACGACGCGAGGCCGACGCCCTCCCAGCCGACGTAGAGGCCGACGTAGTTGTCGGCGAGCACCAGCAGCAGCATCGCCGCGACGAACAGGTTCAGGTAGGCGAAGAACCGGCGCCGAGCGGGGTCGTGCGACATGTAGCCGATCGAGTAGATGTGGATCAGCGATCCCACACCGGTGATCAGCAGGGCGAAGGAGATCGACAGCGGGTCGATCAGCACGCCCATGTCGACCATGCCGGGGATGAACTGGAACAGTTCCACCCCCCTGCGCCGCTGGGCCTCGGGCAGGCCGATCAGCTCGACGAAGGCGAGCACCGCCACGACGAACGACGCCAGCGACATGGCCACGCCGAGGAGGTGACCCCAGCGGTCGGTACGGCGTCCGCCCAGCAGCAGGATCGCGGCGCCCAGCAACGGGAGCGCGATCATGAGCCAGGAGACTCCGATCACACCTCCGGCATGCTGGATGATCTTCTCAGCGGGTTCCACTCGCCACCTCTTAGTACTTCAGCAGGTTGGCGTCGTCGACGGACGCGGACCTGCGGGTTCGGAAGATCGTCACGATGATGGCCAAGCCCACCACGACCTCGGCAGCGGCCACCACCATCACGAAGAACGCGATGATCTGGCCGTCCAGGTTGCCGTGCTGCCGGGCGAAGGTGACGAACGCGAGGTTGCAGGCGTTGAGCATGAGCTCCACGCACATGAAGACCACGATCGCGTTGCGCCGCACCAGCACGCCGACGGCGCCGATGGCGAACAGCAGCGCTGACAGCACCAGGTAGTGCGTCGTCACTTGCTCTCCTCCTCAACTGCCTGCTTGATGGCCTCGGCGAGCTTGGGGTCGTCGGGGAAGCGCTCGTCCTCGACGTCGTGCCGCGCGATGACCCGGTTGACCGACAGCTCCGAGACGGAACCGTCCGGCAGCAGCGCCGGCATGTCGTTGGCGTTGTGCCTGGCGTAGACGCCGGGACCGGGAAGCACGACGGAGCCGCCGGTGAGGAAGCGGGCACGGGCCAGGGCACGCTGGGTCGGCTTCTCGGTGAGCCGTTCGCGGTGCGTGAGCACCATCGCGGCCAGCGCCGCGGTGATCAGCAGCGCGGAGGCGACCTCGAAGGCGAACACGTGCCTGGTGAAGATCAGCTGCGCGAGCGCGGGGACGTTCCCGCCCGCCGTCTGGGTCGCGCCCAGCAGCCCGGCCGGCGGGCTGAGGACCGCGTTGCCCACCGCCAGCCCCAGCAGTACGGCGAAGCCGGCGCCGGCCACGATCGCCCAGAAGCGCTGGCCCTTGATGGTCTCCACCAGCGAGTCCGAGGAGTCGACGCCGACGAGCATCAGCACGAACAGGAACAGCATCATGACCGCGCCGGTGTAGACGACGATCTGCACCGCGGCGAGGAAGGGCGCGTCCTGGACGGCGTACAGCACGGCCAGCGAGAGCATCACCACGCCGAGCATGAGCGCGCAGTAGACGGCCCGACGGCTGAGGACGAGCCCCAGCGCGGCCGACACGGAGACGACCGCGAGCACCCAGAACGTGATGGTCTCACCCATTGTTACGTCCAAGCCGGTAGTAGTCCTCTTCGGTCTCACCCAGCCGCATCGCGTGCGGCGGCGGCTCCATGCCGGGACCGAGGGGGGCGAGCAGCATCTCCTTGGTGTAGATGAGGCTCTCCCGGCTCGAGTCCGCGAGTTCGTACTCGTTGGTCATGGTGAGCGCGCGCGTCGGGCACGCCTCGATGCACAGGCCGCACAGGATGCACCGCAGATAGTTGATCTGGTAGGTGCGACCGTACCGCTCGCCGGGGGAGAACCGGTCCTCCTCGGTGTTGTCCGCGCCTTCGACGTAGATCGCGTCGGCGGGACACGCCCAGGCGCACAGCTCGCAGCCGATGCACTTCTCCAGGCCGTCGGGCCACCGGTTCAGCTGGTGGCGACCGTGGAAACGCGGCGCGGTGGGCAGCTTCTCCTCGGGGTACTGCACGGTGACCGGGCGTTTGAACATGTGGTGGAAGGTCACCCCGAAGCCCTTGACGGGGTTGAGCCAATCAGTTGCTCCCACTGGGAACCTCCTTGCGATCCGCACCGTGATAGTGCGGCAAGTCCAGCGGCGGCACCGGGAATCCACCGGCCTCGGGCTCGTCGCGCAGTTGCTCGAACTCCGCCTCGACCTCGGCGGCCCTGTTCTCGCGGCGACGCTGGAGCACAGTATCGAAACGGAACCAGATCCCGAAGCAGCCGATGAGCACGATCGCCGCCAGAGTGAAGATCACTCCCCGGTTCGCGTCCTCGACCCGGAAGGCGCGCACGGTGGCGACCAGCATGATCCACGCCAGGTTGAGCGGGATCAGGACCTTCCAGCCGAAGGCCATCAGCTGGTCGTACCTGATGCGCGGCAGCGAGGCGCGCACCCAGATGAAGCAGGAGAAGACGAGCACCAGCTTGATGAAGAACCAGAGCATCGGCCACCAGCCGACGTTGGCCCCGTCCCACATCGAGATCGGCCACGGCGCCCGCCAGCCGCCGAAGAACAGCGTGATCGACACGGCCGAGACCGTGAAGACGTTGACGTACTCGCCCATCTGGATGAGCGCGAACTTCAGCGACGAGGAGTACTCCGTCTGGTAGCCGCCGACCAGTTCGCCCTCGCCCTCGGGCAGGTCGAAGGGCACCCGGTTGGTCTCACCGAGCATGGTGATCGCGTAGATCAGGAACGACGGGATCAGCAGCACGACGTACCAGGACGGGAGCGGGATGCTGAGCCCAGCGATCTCCCAGGTCCCCCCGTCGGCCTGCGCCGCGACGATCTCGGACGTGGACAGCGTCCCCGCGAACAGGAACACCCCGACGAACGACAGCCCCATCGCGATCTCGTAGGAGACCACCTGCGCACTGGACCGCAACCCCCCGAGCACCGCGTACGGCGAGCGGGACGACCACCCCATGAGCACGATGCCGTAGACGCCGATCGAGGCCATCGCCAGCACGAACAGCACCGCGACCGGCAGGTCGGTGAGCTGCAGCGGCGTCTCGACGCCGAACATCGAGACCATCGGCCCGAACGGGATGATCGAGAAGGCCATGAAGGCCGGGACCACCAGGATGATCGGGGCCACCGTGTAGAGGACCTTGTCCACCGTCCGCGGCAGCAGGTCCTCCTTCAGTCCCATCTTCACGGCGTCGGCCACGGACTGCAGCAGGCCGAACTTACCGGCCCGGTTGGGGCCGTACCTGTTCTGCATCCGTGAGATCAGCTTCCGTTCCATCCAGACGCCGAACATCACGCTCAGCAGCAGGAACACGAAGATGAACACGGCCTTGATGATGGAGATCCACAGTGGATCCTTACCGAAGTCGGCCAGGCTTGGCCCGGCCGGCACCGGGGCGAGCATGAGGTTCATGAGGCGCTCCCGATCTTGACGATGTCGCCGGCCGCGGCCCGGAGATCCCGGGTCACCGAGCAGCCCGCGGAGTTCGCCGGCAGCCAGACCACGCGGTCGGGAAGGTCGGCGACCCGGACCGGCAGGCTCACCGAGCCCTGCACCGTGGTCACACCGATCTTGTCGCCGTCCACGACCCCGATCTCCGCCGCGGTGGCCTCCGACAGCAACGCCTCGCCGGTCCGCGCGGTCCCCGCGAGGTACGGCTCGCCGTCCTGCAGGCGGCCCTCGTCGAGCAGCAGGTGCCAGGTGGCCAGCACGGCCTCGCCGGGCAGCGGCACGGCGACGGTCCGGCCGCCCATGGTGGGTGCGGCCGGCCGGGCGCCGCGCCAGGGGCCCATCCCGCCCAGCTCACGGCGGGCGGCGGCCGGGTCGGGCAGACCCAGGTGCACGTCCATGTGGTCGGCGATGGCCGCGATGGCCTGCAGGTCGCTCAGCACGCCGGGGACCTTGACGGCCGCCTCGAACGTGCGCCCGCGGCCCTCCCAGTCGACGAACGTGCCGCCCTTCTCGGTGGAGGTCGCCACCGGCAGCACCACGTCGGCGCGGTCGGTCACGGCGCTGACCCGCTGTTCGAGGCTTACGATGAACGGCGTGTTCTCCAGCGCGGCGAGGACCGCGTCGGGGTCGGGCAGGTCGTAGGGGTCGACTCCGGCGATCACCAGCGCGTCGAGCTGCTCGTTCAGCGCGGCGGCGAGGATGGCCGAGGTCTCCCTGCCGGGGGTGCTGGGCAGGCTCGTGACGTTCCAGACCCTGGCCACCTCGGCCCTGGCCGCCTCGTCGTCGACCGGGCGGCCGATCGGCAGCAGGTTCGGCAGCGCGCCGGCCTCGATCGCGCCGCGCTCGCCGGCCCGGCGGGGCACCCAGGCGAGCCGGGCCCCGGTGGCGGCGCTCAGCCGCAGCAGCGCGGAGAGCGCGCCGGGAACGCCCGCGAGGCGCTCGCCGGCCAGGATCACCGCGCCCGGCTGCTTGAGCCCTTCGGTGGCGGCGGCGTCACCGGAGACCAGGTCGGAGATGACCTCGGTCTCCGCGCCCGGCTGCGCGCGCAGCAGCGTGCCGCGCATCTTGGCGAGCCCGGCGGAGGCGAACGGGGCGATCCCGAAGACCTTCAGGCCGCGCTTGCGCGTCGCCTTGCGCAGCCGCAGGAAGACGATCGGCGACTCCTCTTCGGGCTCGAAGCCCGCCAGGAGTACGGCAGGCGCCTTCTCCAGGTCGCGGTAGGAGACCTCGATGCCCTTGCCCGCCACCGAGTGGGCGAGGAACTGGGTCTCCTCGGCGGAGTGGGCGCGGGCCCGGAAGTCGATGTCGTTGGTGTCGAGCGCGATCCTGGCGAACTTGGCGTAGGCGTAGGCGTCCTCGACGGTGACCCGGCCGCCGACCAGCACCCCGGCGCTGCCGCGTGCCTTGGCGAGCCCGGCCGCCGCGGCGGCGAGCGCCTCGGGCCAGGAGGCCGGCACCAGCTGGCCCGACTCGTCACGGATCAGCGGGCTGCGCAGGCGGTCGGCCTGGCTCGCGTAGGCGAACGCGAAGCGGCCCTTGTCGCAGTTCCACTCCTCGTTGACCTGCGGGTCGTCGCCGGCCAGGCGCCGGGTGACCTTGCCCCTGCGGTGGTCGGTGCGCAGCGAGCAGCCGCTGGCGCAGTGCTCGCACGCGCTGGGGCTGGAGACCAGGTCGAACGGGCGGGCCTTGAAGCGGTAGGCGGCGCTGGTCAGCGCGCCGACCGGGCAGATCTGGATGGTGTTGCCGGAGAAGTACGACTCGAACGGCTCGCCGTCCGCGGTCCTGACCTGCTCCTTGGCGCCCCGCTCGAAGAACTCGATCAGCGGGTCGCCGGCGATCTCATCCGCGAAGCGGATGCACCGGGCGCACTGGATGCAGCGCTCACGGTCGAGCAGGACCTCGGTGGACAGCGGGATCGGCTTGTCGAAGGTGCGCTTCTCCTCCTCGAACCTGGTCTCGCCCTGGCCGTTGGACATGGCCTGGTTCTGCAGCGGGCACTCGCCGCCCTTGTCGCAGACCGGGCAGTCGAGCGGGTGGTTCAGGAGCAGCATCTCCATCACCCCGCGCTGCGCCTTCTCCGCGACCGGGCTGGTGAGCTGCGTCTGGACCACCATGCCCTCGGTGCACACGATCGTGCACGAGGCGGCGGGCTTGGGCATGCCCTGGATGGTGACCAGACACTGCCGGCAGGCCCCGACCGGGTCGAGCAGCGGGTGGTCGCAGAACCTCGGGATCTGGATCCCGAGCAGCTCCGCGGCCCTGATCAGCAGGGTCCCCTTCGGGACGCTGACCTGGAACCCGTCGATCGTGAGGCTGACGAGATCGACCGGCTGGTCCACGGGGCCCGTGGAGGTCGTCTGTACTGTCATGCGTTCCCCCACACTGTGGACGCAGCGGGATCGAACGGGCAGCCGCCGATCTCGAAGTGCTTGAGATATTCGTCGCGGAAGTGCTTCACCGACGAGTGGATCGGGCTCGTCGCGCCGTCGCCGAGCGCGCAGAACGACCGGCCGAGGATGTTGTCGGCGATGTCGGTGATCGTACCGATGTCGTCTTCGGTGCCCTGGCCCTTCTCCAGCCGCCTGAGCACCTGCTTGAGCCAGTAGGTGCCCTCACGGCATGGGGTGCACTTGCCGCAGGACTCGTGGGCGTAGAACTCGGTCCACCGCAGTACGGCGCGGACCACGCAGGTGGTCTCGTCGAAGATCTGCAGGGCCCGGGTGCCGAGCATCGATCCCTTCGCGCCGACCGACTCGAAGTCGAGCGGCACGTCGAGGTGCTCGTCCGTGAAGATCGGAGTCGACGACCCGCCCGGCGTCCAGAACTTCAGCTGGTGGCCCTCGCGGATGCCGCCGGACATGTCGAGCAGTTCGCGCAGCGTGATGCCGAGCGGCGCCTCGTACTGTCCCGGCCTGGTCACGTGGCCGCTCAGCGAGAAGATGCCGAAGCCCTTGGACTTCTCGGTGCCCATCGAGGCGAACCAGTTGGCGCCGTTGGACACGATGCTGGGAACGCTGGCGACCGACTCGACGTTGTTGATGACAGTGGGGCAGGCATAGAGCCCCGCGACAGCCGGGAAGGGAGGCTTGAGCCGGGGTTGGCCGCGGAATCCCTCCAGCGAGTCGAGCAGCGCCGTCTCCTCACCGCAGATGTAGGCGCCGGCGCCGGTGTGCACCACGAGCTCCAGGTCGTACCCCGAGCCGAAGACGTCGCTGCCGAGGAAGCCCTTCTCGTACGCCTCGGCCACGGCGGCGCGGAGCCGCCGGACGACGTGCACCACCTCCCCGCGCACGTAGATGAACGCGTGGTTGGCCCGGATCGCGTACGAGGTGATGATCACGCCCTCGATCAGCGCGTGCGGGTTGGCCATCATCAGCGGGATGTCCTTGCAGGTTCCCGGCTCCGACTCGTCCGCGTTGACGACCAGGTAGTGCGGTTTGCCGTCGCCCTGCGGGATGAAGCCCCACTTCATGCCGGTGGGGAAGCCCGCGCCGCCGCGCCCGCGCAGGCCCGAGTCCTTGACGGCCTGGATGATGGTGTCCTGCTCCATGCCGAGCGCCGTACGGGCCGCCGCGTAGTCTCCGTAGCCCTGCAGGGTGAAGGCGTCGGGCCGGTCCCAGTTCTCGGTGAGGACCGGAGTCAGGGTGGTCATTCGGAGTCCTCCCTGGAGGGTGCGGTCCAGCCGTTGGCCTTGGCGATCCGGAGGCCCTCAAGGGAGGGGCCGGCCGCCGCGGGTCCGTCGCCGGCCAAGCCGTCGGACATGCCCGCGAGCACCCGGGACGCATCCTTGAAGCTGCACAGCTTCTTCGGACCGCGGGTCGGCGAGGGCTCCTTGCCGTCGCGCAGGTCGTCGACGAGCTGCTTGGCCGAGGCCGGGGTCTGGTTGTCGAAGAACTCCCAGTTGACCATCATCACGGGGGCGAAGTCGCAGGCGGCGTTGCATTCGAGCCGCTCCAGCGAGACCTTGCCGTCGGGAGTGGTCTCCTCGTGGCCCACGCCCGCGTGCTCGGTCAGCTCCGACCAGATCTGGTCGCCGCCCATCACCGCGCACAGCGTGTTGATGCACACCCCGACGTGATACTCGCCGACAGGCTTGCGCTTGTACATCGTGTAGAACGTGGCGACGCCGACGACTTCGGCCTTGGTCAGGCCGAGGATCTCGGCGCAGAACTGCTGGCCGTTGTCGGAGACGTAGCCGTCCTCCGACTGCACCAGGTGCAGCAGGGGCAACAGCGCCGAGCGTGACTTCGGGTAACGCCCGATGATCTCCTTGGCGTCGCGTTCGAGCCGCTCACGGACTTCCGGCGAGTAGCCGGCATTCATGCCGCCGCTCATGGTCGCGCTCCCCTCCTCCCTCATCGGTTCGGCGCTCAACGGTCCACACCTCCCATGACCGGGTCCAGCGAGGCGACCGCCGCGATCACGTCGGCGATCATGCCGCCCTCGCAGGTCGCCGGGATGGCCTGCAGGTTGGTGAAGGACGGGTCGCGGAAGTGCACGCGGTACGGGCGCGTGCCGCCGTCGCTGACCACGTGGGCCCCGATCTCGCCGCGCGGCGACTCGACCGCCGCGTACGCCTGCCCGGCGGGCACCCGGAATCCCTCGGTCACCAGCTTGAAGTGGTGGATCAGGGCCTCCATCGAGGTGCCCATGATGTGCGCGATGTGGTCGGGCGAGTTGCCGAACCCGTCGGGGCCGAGCGCGAGCTGGGCCGGCCAGCCGATCTTCTTGTCCTCGATCATCACCGGCTGGCCCTTGAGCTCGGCTCCGGAGACGCGGTCCAGCGCCTGGCTGATGATCTTGAGCGACTGCTCCATCTCGGCCATCCTGACCAGGTACCGGCCGTAGACGTCGCAGGTCTTCTCGATGGGGACGTCGAATTCGTAGGTCTCGTACCCGCAGTAGGGCTGCGACTTGCGCAGGTCCCACGGCAGGCCCGCGGCCCGCAGCACCGGACCCGTCACGCCGAGCGCCATGCACCCGGTGAGGTCGAGGTAGGCGACGTCCTTGGTGCGGCGCGTGTAGGCCGGGTTCTCGTCCAGCATCTTGCGCATGTCCTTGATGCGCCCCGGCATGATCTTGAGGAACTCACCGATCTTGTCGACCGCCCCGGCGGGCAGGTCGACCGAGACGCCGCCCGGCCGGATGTAGGCCATGTTCATCCGCAGGCCGGTGATGTACTCGAACAGGTCGAGCACCAGCTCCCGCTCACGGTTGCCGAACAGGAAGGGCGTGGTCGCGCCCAGCTCCATGCCGAACGTGGCGATCGCCATCAGGTGCGAGGAGATCCGGTTGAGCTCCATCATCAGCACCCGGATGACCTGCGCCCGCTCCGGGATCCGGTCGGTGATGCCGAGCAGCTTCTCGACACCCATGCAGTACGCCGTCTCGTTGAAGATCGGCGAGAGGTAGTCCATCCGGGTGACGAACGTGGTCCCCTGGGTCCACGTCCGGAATTCCATGTTCTTCTCGATGCCGGTGTGCAGGTAGCCGATGACCGTGCGGGCCTCGGTGACCGTCTCACCGTCGAGCGTCAGGACCAGCCGGAGCACACCGTGCGTGGACGGGTGCTGCGGGCCCATGTTGATGACCAGCCGCTCCTCGTCGGCGCCGGAGACCGCGCCGACCACTTCGTCCCAGTCGTTGCCCGAGACCGTGAAGACCTTGCCTTCCGCGGCTTCGTCATATGCGGTGCTCATGCGTACGACCTCCTCTCGTCCGGCGCGGGGATCTCGGCGCCGCGGTACTCGACCGGGATGCCGCCCAGCGGGTAGTCCTTCCGCTGCGGGTGACCGTCCCAGTCGTCGGGCATCTCGATCCGGGTCAGCGCGGGGTGCCCGTCGAAGATGAGCCCGAAGAAGTCGTAGGTCTCCCGTTCGTGCCAGTCGTGGGTCGGGTAGACCGACATCGTGGAGGGAACATGCGGGTCGCTGTCGGGTGCGCTGACCTCGACGCGGAGCCGGCGGTTGTGCGTGAGCGAGCACAGGTGGATGACCGCGCGCAGTTCGGCGCCGGTCTCGTGCGGGTAGTGCACGCCCGAGACGCCGAGCGACAGCTCGAACCGGAGCGCGGGATCGTCGCGCAGGTGCTGGAGCACCTCGACCAGCCGTTCGCGCTTCACGTGGAAGGTGAGTTCGCCACGGTCGACGACGACGCGCTCGACCGCGTCGGACAGGTCGCCGCCGAGGACGCGCTCCAGCCCGTCGGCCACCTCGTCGAAGTCGCCGGGTGCCCCGGCGGCGCCCACCGGGCCACCGTAGGGGCGCGGTGAGGAGAGCTGCGGCGCGCGCCGTACGACCAGGCCGCCGTAGCCCGAGGTGTCGCCGCCGTCCGCGGCGCCGAACATGCCGGTGCGGGCGACCGGCTCTTCGGGTACGCCCGGGAGGTTCTCAGTCACTTGGCCCCCTGGTCGATGAGCGGCAGCGAGCGGAGCGCCTGCAGTTCGAGCTCGTCGATCTGCTTCGCGCGGTGCGGGCCGAACTTGGTGTTCTGGATCTTGTCGTGCAGCTTCACGATCGCGTCGATCAGCATCTCGGGGCGCGGTGGGCAGCCCGGCAGGTAGATGTCGACGGGCACGATGTGGTCCACACCCTGCACGATGGCGTAGTTGTTGAACATGCCGCCGCTCGACGCGCAGACGCCCATCGAGATGACCCACTTGGGCTCGGCCATCTGGTCGTAGATCTGGCGGAGCACCGGCGCCATCTTCTGCGACACCCGGCCGGCCACGATCATCAGGTCGGCCTGGCGCGGAGTCGCCGAAGCGCGCTCCATGCCGAAGCGCGCGAGGTCGTGCTTGGGACCGCCGGTGGCCATCAGCTCCATGGCACAGCAGGCCAGGCCGAACGTGGCCGGCCACACGGAGTTCTTCCGCGCCCAGCCGGCGAACTGTTCGAGCGTGCCCAGGAGGAATCCGCTGGGGAGTTTTTCTTCAAGTCCCATTTCTTCAGTCCCAATCCAGGCCCTTGCGGCGCCAGACATAGGCGTAGGCCACCAGCACCGTGACGATGAACAACACCATCTCGACCAGGCCGAACACCCCGAGCTGGTCGAACGCGACCGCCCAGGGGTAGAGGAAGATGATCTCGATGTCGAACACGATGAAGAGCATCGCCGTGATCATGTATTTCAGCGGGAATCGGCCGCCGCCGACCGGCTGGGGTGTCGGCTCGATGCCGCACTCATAGGCGTCGAGCTTGGCGCGGTTCCAGCGCCTGGGACCGGTGATGGGTGCGATCGCCACCGAGAAGACCGCAAACCCCGCCGCGAGAACGGCGAGCACCAGGATGGGCACATAAAGCTCCATCGCTACGCGTCCTCTCCCATCTCCACGCGCGCGGGCGCGCGGTCAGTGTTGGTGTGTCGGGCAAGTCCAGGTAGGGCGCTCATCGTTCGTTCCAGGGGCCGGAGGTCTGCGGGTGTCATGCCGGTGGCGCGACCTTCGACAGAGCGTTGATGATGCGGTCTGACGCGTCGCCTCGCCGGTCGGTGAGATTAGCAAGTAGTTTCAACGCGAACCTCATCAGGCGGGGATGTGGCAACGCATGCCTGGTCGTGAAGCTCATCACACCCGGTTTGCCGATCGCGTCGACGAACATCCTGCCGAGAGTGAAATAGCCACCATAGGCTTCCTTCAACACTCCAGGGTAGGCCCGCAGCAAACGCTCTCGTTGCGCCGGGGTGACTCTTGACAACGCCTGCACGATCGTCTCGGCCGCGATGTGCCCGGTCTCCATCGCGTAGGCGATGCCCTCGCCGTTGAACGGGTTGATCATGCCGCCCGAGTCGCCCACCAGGACGAGGCCGCGCGTGTAGTGCGGCTGCCGGTTGAAGGCCATCGGCAGCGCGGCGCCCCTGATCGGACCGCGCATGTTCTCCTCGGTGTAGCCCCACTCGGGGGGCATGTTCTTCACCCAGCGGCGCAGCAGGTCACGGTAGTCGATGTTCTTGAACGCCTCGCTGGTGTTCAGCAGCCCGAGACCGACGTTGCTGGTCCCGTCGCCGACGCCGAAGATCCATCCGTAGCCGGGGAGCAGGGTCTTGTCGTCCCACAGCTCAAGCCACGTCTCAAGGTAGTCGTCGTCGTGGCGCGGGCTCTCGTAGTAGGTGCGCACGGCGACGCCGATCGGCCGGTCCTCGCGCTTGTGCAGGCCCATGCCCAGCGCCAGCCGGGTGGAGTTGCCGTCGGCGGCCACGACCAGACGCGCCCGGTAGGTGACCGGCTCGCCGTCCTTCTTCGCGGTGACGCCGACGATGTGCCCACTCCGGTCGTCGAGCACCGGGCCGGTGACGTTGACGCCCTGCAGCAGGCGCGCGCCGCCCCTGACCGCGTTCGTCGCCAGGATCTCGTCGAAGTCCTTGCGCACCCGGACGAGGCCGAAGTCGGGGAAGTTGGTCAGCTCCGGCCAGTCGAGTTCGAACCGCATGCCGCCACCGACGACGCGCAGTCCCTTGTTCCTGACCCAGCCGGGAGCGTCGATGTCGATGCCCATCGAGATGAGCTGCTTGACGGCTCGCGGGGTGAGCCCGTCACCGCAGACCTTCTCCCTGGGGAAGGTCGTCTTCTCCAACAGCAACACGTCCAGGCCTGCCTGGGCGAGATAGAAGGCGGTGGTTGAGCCGGCGGGCCCGGCGCCGACGACGATTACGTCGGCGTCAGCCTCAGCGGCGTTCCGCTGTGCGGCGGCTGGCTCGGTCACGGGACCTGTCCTGTCCTACACGCTCGACGGCCTCGGAAAAATATGGGGCCTTCGTTCCTTTGTGAACCTCTTCACAAACTTGTCGGCCCGAAGTCTAGCCCCTTTTGCACATCGGTTGACAGCCCGGCACCCTTACCGGTGAGTAACCACCCCAAAAGCACGTGAAGCAAGTGGATTGCCCCTCCACGTCACGACTCGCCGTACTCGCGATCGAGCCGGCCGACCGGCCACTCAGGCAGGACACTCAGGCAGGCCCATCCAGACGAACAGGGAGTCAGGCCACCTGGGAGGAGGACGGCGCGCCGGGCTTGCGGGCGCGGTGCAGCGCGACGACGCCGAGGCTGAGGTTGCGCCAGGCGACGCGCTCCCATCCGGCCGACTGGATCATGCGGGCGAGGGTGGCCTGGTCGTGCCATTCGCGGATCGACTCGGCGAGGTACTCATAGGAGTCGTCGTTGGAACCGATCGCGCCGGCGACCTTGGGCAGCAGACGCATGAGGTACTGGGAGTAGATGAGGTCGAAGGACTTGACCGGCGGGTGGGAGAACTCACAGATCACCAGGCGGGCGCCCGGCTTGGCCACCCGGAGCATCTCGCGCAGCGCCTGCACGGTGTCGTGGACGTTGCGCAGGGCGACGGAGATGGTGACCGCGTCGAAGACCTCGTCGGCGAACGGCAGGCGCAACGCGTCACCGGCGGCGAAGCTGACCCCGCGCACGCCTCCCCCGCTCAGCCCCGAGGAGCCGCGGCGGCGCACGCCGGTCCTCAGCATGCCGATCGAGAAGTCACAGGCGATCGCGCGCGCCCCCAGCGTGGTGAAGGCGTCGGTGGAGGTGCCGGTGCCCGCCCCGAGGTCGAGGACCAGCTCGCCGGGGCCCGCGTCGACGGCGGCCGCGGTGGCCTTGCGCCACAACCGCACCTGCCCGAGCGAGATCACGTCGTTCACCAGGTCATATCGTCGCGCGGTCCGATCGAACATCGCGGCGACCTCGTGTGGCTGCTTCTCCAACGATGCGCGGGTCATGCGGGACAGCCTAGGCCGTAGGTCCGACGGAAAACGAAGCGGGCACGAGGAGATATAAACGGAAAGTGTCGGCACGGCTACACAGAGTCTGCTACCTATTCAGGAATGCTCGCCCGAACAGCAGCCGTGGCCGCGGCACTGACCGTCATCCCGTCCGGGATCGCGACCGCCGCCGCCCCTCCGCCAGGCGCCACCTCCCTCAAGGTCGCGCACAGCAAGGTCGTCTCGGCCGACCCGGTCGGCCACACGCCACACGTCCTCGACGGCATCGTCAACGCCATCGCGCTCGTCGGCCGCACCGTGGTGGTCGGCGGCGACTTCAGCCAGGTGCGCGCCGCCCGTCTCGGCCCCACGCTCGACCGCGACAACCTCTTCGCCTTCGATCTCGTCACCGGCCAGATCCTGCCCGACTTCGCCCCCGGCGCCGACGGTCCCGTGCACGCGCTGGCCCCCGGCGCCGACGACACCGTCTACGTCGGCGGCGCCTTCGCCTCGATCGACCACGGCGGAAGCCGCGCGCTGACCCGGCTGCGGCTCGCCGACGGCGCCCCGGCGCCGGGCTTCGCGCCACGAGTGGCCGGCGGCAGCGTCTTCACCCTGGCCGTGCAGAACGGGAAGCTGTACGCCGGAGGCGACTTCAACCGGGTGGGCCGCTTCCCCCGCCTGGCGATCGCCGCGCTGGATCCGGCGACCGGAGCCGCCGACCCCGGATTCACCATCACCCCGGATGAGCCGCGGCGCGGCCAGTACAAGGTCTACGCTCTCGCGGCCAGTCCGACCCGGCTGGCGGTCCTCGGCAGCTTCGGCACGCTCGACGACTTGCCGCGGGGACAACTGGGCCTGATCGACATCAGCCGCCCGGCCGCGAAGGTCGCCCCTTGGCGGACGGACGCGTACGCGACGAATTGCAAGGACGCGTTTCCGACCTACGTCAGGGGAGTGGATTTCTCACCCGCAGGAGACTACTTCGTGGTGGTCACGACAGGCGGCCGTGGCGGATCTCGGAAACTATGCGACACCGCCGCGCGATTCGAGACTTTCTCCCGAGGTGACACGATCAAACCAACCTGGGTAAACCACACGGGTGGTGACTCGCTGTACTCGGTCGCCGTGACCGGAGCGGCGGTCTACGTGGGCGGGCACCAACGCTGGCTCGACAACCCGGGAGGCAGCGACAGCGCCGGTCCGGGAGCGGTCGCCCGGCCCGGCATCGGCGCCATCCACCCACGCACCGGCAAGGCCCTGTCCTGGAACCCGACCCGTGACCGCGGGATCGGCGTCAAGGCCTTTCTTCCCCACCGGGGCGGTCTGCTGGTTGGGAGCGATACGACTCGGCTGGGCCGGGAGTATCATGCGCGGGTCGGGATGTTCCCGCTTTCGTGAGGCGCGAACTCATCGCATCACGCTGCTTGGACAGCAAGACGTAGCTCGCGAGGCCGCTGAGCACGAAGGCCGCGATCAGGACCAGCGGCCAGTTCCGCAGGCCGAGCAGGTAGATCACGCCGACGGCCACGACGAACAGGCCGATCCGGGACGCTGTGTAAACGAGAACGGGACGCACAGCGTCGAGGTTACGTCACTCTCACGGCGGAGCGGTCGCTCTTCGCATCGGCTGCGGGCGCTGATAGTGTGCCCAACACCGCCTTTTGTAAAGAAACACCCATGAGAGCCCCAAAGAGGCTCTATCATATAACAATCGGGCAGTTGGCCTATAACAACCCGTGATCTTTGCTGAAAACCACGGATAAAACAGGCTTCGCTCGGCACACTGGTTACCTGTCCGCCCGCTGGCAGGAAGCGGGATGCGAGGGGGAGAGATTGTGGAGAGTAGCAGCGAGCGTCTGCTGACACCCGGTGAGGTTGCCGCCCTCTTCCGGGTCGACCCGAAGACGGTTACCCGCTGGGCGGCGGCCGGCCGCATCAGCAGCATTCGAACCCCCGGAGGGCACCGGCGCTTCCGCGAGTCGGAAGTTCACGCCCTCCTACGCGGTGAGGATGTCCTAACGGCCGACCGGCCAACCGGCGAATCCCCGCGCGTCTGACGACGAGTCGTCAACCACGGTGATCCTGCGCGCCCACCCGGAAGCCGCAGGGTCACCGTAGACCACCGCGACGCGATCTCTTTCACCTGCCTCTCGCCGCACGAACTCTCCTGCACCAGCCTCTCCCCAAGGCGCTCCCGTACGGCGAGGACACGAGGACCGGCCCGCGGCTCACGTCTCCTGGTCGGCCTTGAAGGCGAGGAACTCCCGCTCGAGGTCGTCGTTATCGTCCCGCCAGCGCCGCCGCCGTTCGGCCAGCTGTTCCTCGGTGAATGATTCGGCGAGCCAGCGATCGTATTCCGGGTCGCCCGGCGAGATCTCGACATACGCGTTGCCGATCAGGCGCCCGTCATCGCTGGCAAGGCTCTGCGGCACGCGCAGGGTCCCGTCGGCGAGCCGGATGACGTTCATGGTCTGACCTTCCCGATAAGTCTCAGATTCCGTAGCGCCGATTGAAGAACAACATGACGTTGAGCGCCATCCGCGTGTCTCCGCCGAGCATGTCCACCAGGGCGGGCCGCTGGCGGGAGGCGATCGCGGCGAAGGCGTCGGCGAAGAACTCCTTGCGTCCCAGCCCGCCCGGCTGGCGGTGGAAGGCGGACGCGAAGAGCGGCTCGCACTGCTCGTAGAGGCTGACGAACTCCGGCAGGTCGGAGACCCATTCCCCCGGCCGGGAGTCGACGTCGTCGAGGGCGTGCCCGACCTCGTGCATCATCACGTCGGGCGTGGGCGACGGCCGGTCACCGACGACGATCTTGCGGTCGCCGTACGCCCCCGCGCAGATGTCCCACGTCGCCCGGCCGGACGGCAGCGGCGCGCCGCGCAGATAGCCCATGTCGTCGAGATCGGGGACTCCGCCGGGCCCGACGTAGATGCCTTCGAGTCCGTCGGCCAGCTTGGCCTTCAGCCGCTCCGGTAACCGTGCGAGGCTCTCGACCGCCCGTACGGACTCGATCGGCGGCGGTCCGAGGCGAGAGTCCCACTGGCGGTGCACGACCTTTTCGAGGGCCCCGCAGTGCCGCAGGCCGTCTCCCATGTCGGGCGTCTCCGGCGAGTTCGGCCGCGCCCTGGGCCGCTCGTCGTCGAGCTCGAAATCCTGCCAGGTGTACTGCGGCCGATCCACCACCGACGCCGCGACCACCGGCCCACGCTCGATCCGCCGCTCTGCCTCACGCGGCGGCTCCCTGACGGTCTCGCCCCGGTGCGGCGAAGCGTACGGCCCGCGCTGCCACCAGCGACTTCCTCGCCGATGCCGGCCCTTATCGCCCGACTGCGCCATCGAACCCCTCTGCATCCGCGTGGATTCCCGGCTTCCACGGTACGACGCCGGTCTTCGCGCGTCATCCGTTATGTCCGATGACATTGAACAGCGGACGCGATGGTCCCGTCGATGGCTTACAGTGCGGGCATGCCCTTGGTTCTCGGCCTGGCCTTGCTGGCCTTCTGGCTTTACTGCCTGTTCGACGTCATCACGACGCCCGACCAGGAGACCAGAAACCTGCCCAAGATTCTTTGGGTTCTCATCGTGGTGCTACTGGTCGTCATCGGAGGCCTGTTCTGGCTCCTCCTCGGCCGCCCCAGAGACCCCAGAGCCCCCGCCCCAGCGCCCGGTGACGGCAGCGCCCAGCAAGCCCCCAGAGGCCCCGACGACGACCCCGACTTCCTCAAGGACCTCGACCGCCGCCTCAAGGAAGAAGACTGAGGCGAGCGGCAGGCGCGTGCCGGCAGCGGCCGGCACGCGTGACGGACGTGATGGCTAACCCGGCGGCACGTCGGCGTAGGAGTGCAGCCCGCCGAGGAACATGTTGACGCCGATCAGGTTGAACAGCAGGCAGCCGAAGGCGACGATCTGCACGATGACGGCGGCCCGGCCCCGCCAGCCCGCGGTGGCGCGAGCGTGCAGATAGGCGGCGTAGGCGATCCAGGTGATGAACGCCCAGACCTCCTTGGGGTCCCAGCCCCAGTAACGGCCCCACGCCTTGTCGGCCCACATCGCGCCGGCGATGACGGCGAAGGTCCAGATGGGGAAACCGATCACGGTGGCCCGGTGGGCGATGCGCTCCAGCTCGACGCGGGACGGCAGCCGGCCGGGACGTTCACCGCGGAACAGGTAGAGAATGCCCGACACCCCGCCCAAGATGAACAGCCCGCTGGCGATGATGGCCGCGCTGACGTGGATGCCGACCCAGTAGGAGTTCAGCGCCGGCACCACGGGCCCGGCCTGGACGTGCAGATAGCGTACGGCGAAGCCCATGCCGAGCGTGGTGGCGACGGAGACGAACGCGCCGAGGAACCGCACGGGGTAGCGGAGCTGCATGAGCAGGAAGGCCGTCATCGCGGCGAAGGCCATCGCCACCACGAACTCATACATGTTGCCCCACGGCCACCTGCCGACCGCCAGCCCGCGGGTCAGGATGCACCCGAGATTGGCCGCCCAGCCGAGCCAGCTCAGCCAGAGGGCCACGGTCCCCGCCCGGTCGGGCCATCCCGGCGCGGCGGCCGCGGGTCCGGGGGGCGGGGCGTCCGCCACTGCCGTACCACCGCCGACGGACGCGAGCTCGCGGGCGGGCGCGGCCGTGGACGCGGCGGCCCGGCCGAAACCGAGCTCCAGCGCGTATCCGACCATGGCGAACACGTAGAGCAGCACCGTCGCCAGGACGAGCTGGTCGCTCAGCGTGGCGAGACCGGTGTCGACCTCAACGGGCATCGTTGACTCCTGCAGATGTGGCACCCAGTGCCTTGACGATGTCGGCGAACTCCTCGGCGAACCCCGCGTCCCCGCCTTCGGTGCGGGTCAGGCCGCCGACCTCCACGACGGTACTCCCGCCGCCTGCCGCCTCCGCAACCCGCACCCATACTCGGCGCCGCCGGATGGTGAGGGCGAACACGAGCCCGATCACGGCGCCGCCGGCGGCGAGCAGGGCGGGCAGCCGGGCGGGGTCGTAGGCGATCTGGAGGGTGATCCACTCCTTCACGCCGGTGAAGGTGACCTTCCCGTTGCCGCCCGGCAGTTCGAGGCTCTGGCCGACCTCCAGCGGGTCGGCCGCCATGACCAGCGGCTCCATCTTCTTCAGCTTCTCGGGGTCGAACAGGTAGACCGACTGCGGGATGCCCGAGCGCAGGCCGAGATCGCCGGCGAAGGCGCGGACCTGGGCGGTGGGCAGGAGCGCGCCGGGGAAGGTGGAGACGAGGACGCCGTCCTGCCGCCGCATGGTGGTGGGCAGGAAGCGGATGGACAGGCCCAGCTGCTTCGGCTTGGCGTCGGGCACCTTGATGGTGCACTCGGACGCGAAGGTCGAGACGGTCTCGGGGAGGCACGTCACCGGCCCCTCGAAGGCGACGTCGCCGTTGCCGTCGACGACGGTGAACGTGGGCGCGTAGCCGTTGCCGATCAGGTAGGTCTGGGTGCCGTTGACCTCAAGCGGCTCGTTGACCCTCAGCGGGTAGTCGCGGGCCGGGGCCTCCGGCGAGTCGTGCACCTTGAGCTTGGCGAGGAAGTCGAGGACCTGGCCGCGCTTGCCGCCGGTGGCCACATAGCTGACCTGGAGGTCCTCCAGCTGGAAGGAGAAGGGTTCGAGCGACTCCGCGGAGACCTGGAAGCCGGGGATGTAGCGATCGTAGGCGGCGACCGTGTTGGCGAACCCGTTGCCCTCGACGACCAGCACGTTCCCCCGGTAGCCCAGCAGGGCGCCCGCGCCCACCGCGACCAGCAACGCCAGCAGCGAGACGTGGAAGAGCAGGTTGCCGGTCTCCTTGAGGTAGCCCTTCTCCGCGGCCACCCAGCCGGGCCCGGTCGCGACCCGGAACCGCCGCGCGCGCAGCTTGGCGGCCACCTTGGCGGACACGGCCTCGACGGGGGTGTCGTCCTCGAAGGACGCGTTCAGCGGCAGGCGGGCGAGGTTGCGGGGCGCGGCGGGCGGCTTACGGCGCAGCTCGCGCAGGTAGACGCCGGTACGCGGGATGACGCAGCCGATCAGCGACAGGAACAGCAGCAGGTAGATCGCCGCGAACCAGGGCGCCTGGAAGACGTCGAAGAGCCAGAACCTGTCGAGCCACGCGGCGTACGACGGATCGTTTTTGAAGATCTCCGCCACCTTGCCGGGCTCGACGCCGCGCTGTGGGAAGATCGATCCGGGCACGGAGCCGAGCGCGAAGAGCAGCAGCAGGATCAGCGCGGTCCGCATCGAGGTGAGCGTGCGCCAGAACCAGCGAAGCCAGGCCTGCACGCCGAGACCGGCGGGACGCCGGCGCGGGGTGTCGGCGTCCGCGGCGGGACGCGCCTTGGTGTCGTCGGTTGCCTTCATCGATTACCCGTCATCAGATCACTGGCTGGAATCCGCCGATCCATCCCTGCATCGTCATGACGACCTCGCCCCACAGTCCGGTGACGAGCAGGATGCCGACGGCGACCAGCATGCCACCGCCGACGCGCATGATGAGCAGGGAGTGGCGGCGCAGCGCCTTGAAGGCCTGCAGCGCCTTGGTGTAGGCCAGCCCGGCGGCCACGAACGGCAGGCCGAGCCCCAGAGCGTACGCGAAGGCGAGCAGCGCGCCACGGCCGGCGCTGCCCTCGTTCAGGCCGAGGGTGAGCACCACCGCGAGGGTCGGCCCGATGCAGGGGGTCCAGCCGAGCCCGAACACCACCCCGAGCAGCGGCGCGCCCGCCAGGCCCGCGTTGGGCAGCCGGTGGATGCGCACGTCCCGCTGGAGGCCGGGGATCAGGCCGACGAAGGCCAGCCCGAGCACGATCGTCAGCCCGCCGAGCACTCTGGTGATCACCTCGGCGTTGCCGAGCAGCGTCGCGCCCACCGTCCCGACGACCGCGCCGCCCACCACGAAGACGACGGCGAAGCCCAGCACGAACAGCACCGTGCCGAGCACCAGCCGCCCGCGTCGGGGATCGGCGCTCATCCCCGTCACGTACGACAGGTAACCGGGGACCAGCGGCAGCACGCACGGCGACAGGAACGAGACGAAACCGGCCGCCACCGCGATCGGCAGGGCCAGCCCGAGAGATCCCGACGCGACGGTGTCAGCGAGATCGATGAACATCTCTCATCGCTTCTCGTCCCCCACCTTCGTGATCGCGTCGAGCAGGTCGGCGTACTTGATCGCGCCGAGCGCCCTGGCCGCGATCCGGCCCTGCCTGTCGATGATCAGCGTCGACGGGAGGGCGGCGGGCGGGACCGTGCCCTGGAAGGCCAGCGCGATCCTGCCCGGCTGGTCGTGCAGGCTCGGGTAGCCGGGTGTGTGGTTGCGCTCGAAGGCCAGGGCCGCCGCCTTGTCGTCCTTGAACGCGACGCCGAGGAACTCGACCCCGTCGCCCTTGGTCTTGGCGGCGACCTCCTTGAGCGTGGGCGCCTCCGCCACGCACGGCGGGCACCAGGAGGCCCAGAAGTTCAGCACCACCACTTTGCCCTTGTGCCCGGCGAGTGAGACCGCCGCCCCGTCGAGCGTCTGCCCCTGTACGGCGGGCGCCGCCTTCCGCTCCGCTGCGGGGAACAGCACCATCTTCCCGTCTCCGGCGATGAAGCGCGTGTCGCCCATCGCGGGCTGGCCGCTCGGGGAGTTGCCCGCACACGCGGTCACGCCGGCGGCCAGCACCAGGGCAAGCGCGAGCACACGGATTCTGACGGCCATCGGAGAAACTCTCCCTGCACTACAAGCGGTAGAGCACCAACTGTATCCGCGGGATCAGGCGCCTGGCACACTGGGCCGGTTCAGCGCGCCGGCGGGCTCGCTGTATCCCACGCTGGAGAGCCGGTCGCCGTCGAAGGTCAGAGTCGTCAGGCTGGCCAGCCCGCACTGGCGGCGGCGTGGGTCGTGCCACAGCCTGCGGCCTTCGGCGGCCAGCCGGATGGTCCAGATGGGGAGCTGATGGCTGACCAGCACCGCCTCGTGCCCGCGCGCCGCCGTACGGGCGTCGTTGATCGCCCCGCGCATCCGCGCGACGACCTGCAGGTAGCGCTCGCCCCAGGAGGGCCGGAACGGGTTCCAGAAGTGCCGGTAGTGGCGGGGGTCGCGGAACACGCTCTCGCCCAGGCCGAGGGGCACGCCTTCGAACACGTTGAGCGCCTCGATCAGCCGGACGTCGATGCCGATCTCCAGCTCAAGCGCCTCGGCGATCGGGGCCGCGGTCTCCCGCGCGCGCTCCAGCGGCGAGCTGACCAGGACGGTGACGTCACGATGGGCGAGTGCCTTGGCGACCGTCTCCGCCATCGACCTGCCGGTCTCCGACAGGTGGTAGCCGGGCAGCCTGCCGTACAGGACTCCCCCGGGATTGTGCACCTCACCGTGGCGCAGCAGATGGACGACGGTGGTTTCAGCCATGGTGGCCTCAGCCTACTCACCTGTAACACGCGTGGCACCTGCCGGGGCGAAACCTCAGCCGGCGACGGGGGCCGTGGCGCTGAGGGGGGCGGCCGCCACGCGCAGCGCCTCGACGGCGGCCCGGATCGCGGGGCGGCGCGCGGCGTCGGTGCGCCACAACGCGACGATCCGCCGGGTCGGCCTCGGCAGGATCGGGATCGCGCGGACGCCGGCCGGCAGGACATCGAGGCCCAGCCTCGGGATGATCGCGCAGCCGTGCCCGGCCGCCACCAGGGCGAGCTGGGTGGGGTACTCGTCGGCCGTGTAGGCGATGTCGGGCTCGACCTCGGCCGAGCGGAGGGTGAACACCAGCCAGTCGTGGCAGACCGTGCCCGGCGAGGAACTGATCCACTTCTCGCCGTGCAGTTGGGCGAGCTCGATCTCGGCCCGCCCGGCGAGCGGGTGGTCGGCGGGAACCATGACATCGGCGATGTCGTCGAGCAGGGTCGCGTGGGAGAGCCCGTCGGGGAGCGCCATCGGCCGGTTCAGCCAGTCCTGGGACACCGCGAGGTCGATCTCGCCGCGGGAGACCTCGCGGATCTGCCGCTCCGGCTCCCGCTCGAAGAACTGGAGCTGCAGGTCGGGGTGGCGCTCGCGGAGCTGGGTGAGGGCGGCCGGCATGAGCCCGCGCGCGGCCGTCGGGAACGCCGCCATGGACAGCTTCCCCACGACCGCGCCGCGCAGCGCCTCGAAGTCGGCCTCGGCGGTCTCCACCAGGGCGAGAATGCGCTCGGCGTGCTCGGCGAGCAGGCCGGCGGCATCGGTGAGCCGCACCCCGCGGCCGCTGCGCTCCAGCAGGGGCGCGCCGGTCTCCCGTTCCAGCTTGGCGATCTGCTGGGAGATCGCGGAGGGGGTCACCATCAGTGCTTCGGCCGCCGCGCCGACCGATCCGTAGACGGCGACGGCGTGCAGGGCCTTCAACCTGTTGAGATCCAACATGTAAGCAACTCTAAACGCTAACCCTAAGAATGTCTCGCTTGTGCTGAAGAGAGCATGCAGGGCAAAATAGATGCATGAGAACACAACGGGTTTCGCGTAACGATTCTGTTCCGACCATCTCGTACCTGGAGGAGCTCGCCCGCGCCGACCGGGAGCGCCGGATCCGCACCACCACCCGCAAGCCCCAGCCCGCCCCGGCCAACTGAGCCGCCCGGGTCAGACGCGGCCCTGAGCGACTACAAGACCCCCGTTCAGACCTGGGCGGCCGCCTTGGCCGCCGCGGGAAGGGCCTCGGTCACCACGGTCAGCGCCTCATCGTCGTGCGACGCCGACAGGAACCACGCCTCGTAGGCCGACGGCGGCAGATAGACCCCCTGGTCCAGCATGGCGTGGAAGAACGCGCGGTACGCCGCGGTGTTCTGCCGCTGGGCCCCGGCGAAGTCGGTGACCTCGTCCCCGGCGAAGAAGATCGAGAACAGGCTCCCCGCGCGCTGGAGACGGTGCGGCACTCCGGCGGCGGTCAGCGCGTCCGACGCGGCCCGGCCGACCAACTGGGCCGCCGCGTCCACCCGGTCGTAGACGTCCTCGTCGCACAGGCGCAGGGTCGCCAGACCGGCGGCGCAGGCCAGCGGGTTCCCGGACAGGGTGCCCGCCTGGTAGACCGGCCCCTCCGGAGCGAGCTGGGCCATCACGTCGGCCCGCCCGCCGAACGCGGCGGCGGGCAGACCGCCCCCCATCACCTTGCCGAACGTCATCAGGTCGGCCTCGACCGGGTCCAGCCCGTACCAGCCCGAGGGCGAGACCCGGAAGCCCGTCAGCACCTCGTCCATGATCAGCAGTGCGCCGTTCGCGGAGCACAGCTCGCGCAGCCGGGCGTTGAACCCGGGAAGCGGCGGCACCACGCCCATGTTGGCCGGGCACGCCTCGGTGATCACACAGGCGATCTCGAAGGCGGCGAACGCCTCCGCCACCGCCGCCACGTCGTTGTAGGGCAGCACGATCGTGTCGGCCGCCGCCGCGCCGGTCACGCCCGGGGTGTCGGGCAGCCCGAAGGTGGCGACCCCGGAGCCGGCCGCCGCCAGCAGCGCGTCGACGTGCCCGTGGTAGCAGCCCGCGAACTTGACGATCTTCGACCTGCCGGTGAACCCCCTGGCCAGCCGTACCGCCGACATGGTGGCCTCGGTGCCCGAGCTGACCAGCCTGACCTTCTCCACCGGGCCCACCCGGGAGACGATCTCCTCCGCCAGTTCGACCTCGCCAGCGGTGGCCGTGCCGTACGAGGTGCCGTGGGCGAGGGCTTCGTGCAGGGCCTCGACCACGGCGGGATGACGGTGCCCGAGGATCATCGGACCCCAGGAGCAGACGAGGTCGGCGTAACGGTTGCCGTCGACGTCGACGATGAAGGGCCCCTGGCCCGCGGCCATGAACCTGGGCGTGCCCCCGACCGCGCCGAACGCGCGCACCGGTGAGTTGACGCCACCGGGAACGACTCCCCTGGCCCGGTCGAAAAGCTCCGCTGACTTCTGAGTACGGCTCACGCCACCAAGGCTAGCCCTACCTACTGCTGATCCGCCGATGGGTCGTAGTCGTCGGCGAGCCAGTCGAGAACCCGCAGCGGGTCGGGCAGCGGACGCCCGTCGGGGCGGCGGAGCCAGGAGACGGGCTGGCCGGTCGGCAGCGTGGACGGCGGGGCCAGCACATAGCTGTCGCGGCAGTGCCAGCGCAGACCGGGCGTGCTGTCGATGGTCTCGGGACCGGTGTCGAGGGTGCAGGACCACCACTCGTCCTCGTCTTCCGGGTTGTTGCGGGTCGCCACATAGAACAGGACCCGGTCACCGTTCGCGGCGACCGGGCCCGTGTCGGAACCTGAGGCGTCCATCCTCGCCAGGGCGGTGAGCCCGGCGGTGAGCGGTACGTCGAACACGTCGAACACCCGCCCGGTGGGCAGGATCACGTTGGCCTCCGGAGCCTGCTCCCACCATCGCGTGAGCTGGGCCGTGTCCACCGTGGCCTGCATCTGCCACGCTCGGGAGAGCGGATGCGTGCCGGGATCGGGACAGCCGACCCGGTCGCAGGAACAGGCCCGGCCGCCTTGGCGCAGCGCGTGCGCGCCGGGACAGCTCGCCCAGCCGAGGGCGGCGTATTCCAGCACGGCGGCGGACCTGGACACATGACGAGCTCGTCGTTTGGTACGCCGAGCGAGTGGTACCCCCACCATCAGTTTCCTCCGTCCGCGCGCCAGAGGCTGCCCATAGGCTTCCCGCAAGACCCAGAGAACGCCCTATGGGGGTTAGAACCGCCTCACAAGGGACGTTGGGCCACCAAACAGCAGGGTGTACGCCACCTGGGACACACCAATATTCGTCTTCGCACTCTAACGCACACGCACCAGACGCCTGACGGAAACCCCCCGTTAGAGCTTGCGAGCCACCTCGGTCGCCCAGTACGTGAGGATCATGTCGGCCCCGGCGCGCCGGATCGCGATCAGCGATTCCATAATCATCCGATCCCGGTCGATCCAGCCGTTCGCCGCCGCCGCCTCGACCATGGCGTACTCCCCGCTCACCTGGTAGGCGGCGACGGGCACCTGCACCGTGTCGCGGATCTGGCGCAGGATGTCGAGGTAGGCGAGAGCGGGCTTGACCATGACCGCGTCGGCTCCCTCGGCGAGGTCCAGGCGCACCTCGCGCAGCGCCTCGCCGACGTGACCCGCCGGGTCCTGCTGGTGGGAGCTGCGGTCGCCGAACTGCGGCGCGCACTCCGCGGCCTCCCGGAAGGGTCCGTAGAACGACGAGGCGAACTTCGCGGAGTAGGCGAGGATCGGCAGGTGCGCGAACCCGGCGGCGTCGAGGGCGGCACGGATGGCGGCGACCTGGCCGTCCATCATCCCGCTCGGCGCGATGACGTGGGCGCCCGCGCGCGCCTGGGCCACCGCGATCGAGGCGTACCGCTCCAGCGTGGCGTCGTTGTCCACCTCGCCGCCGGGCGTCAGCACGCCGCAGTGCCCGTGGTCGGTGAACTCGTCGAGGCAGGTGTCGGCCATCACCACCAGCGCGTCGCCCACCTCAGAGGTCACATCGGCCAGCGCGACCTGCACGATGCCCTCGGGGTCGTCGCCCGCCGAGCCCCGCGCGTCCTTCACCGCGGGGATGCCGAACAGGATCAGGCCGCCGACACCCGCCTCCGCCGCCTCGTGGGCCGCCTTGCGCAGCGAGTCACGGGTGTGCTGGAACACGCCGGGCATCGAGGAGACGGCCTGCGGCTCGGCGATGCCCTCCTTGACGAACGCCGGCAGGACCAGCTCCGCCGGATGCAGCCTGGTCCCGGCCACCAACCGCCGCATCGACGCCGTACGGCGCAGCCTCATCGGACGCGCGACAGGGAACTCAGCGGTCATCTCGTCTCCTCACTCACTTGGTGCGGCGGCGCGCGCCCCTACGCGTCTGCGAGGGCCTGCGCGGCATCTCTCCGGCCGCGACCGACGCCTGCCGCTGCTTCGCACCGTACTCCGCGAGAGCGGACGCGAGAGCCGAAGCCGAAGGTTTGTCCGCCATCACATCGACCCTGAGGCCGAACTCCTCGGCGGTCTTGGCCGTCTGCGGGCCGATGACCGCGATGACCGTCACGTTGTGCGGCTTGCCCGCGATGCCGACCAGATTGCGCACGGTGGAAGAAGACGTGAACAGGACCGCGTCGAAGCCGCCGCCCTTGATCGCCTCGCGGATCGGGGCCGGCGGGGGCGCGGCACGCACGGTCCGGTAGGCGGTGACGTCGTCGCACTCCCAGCCCAGCTCGGTCAGCCCGGCCACCAGGCTCTCCGTGGCGATGTCGGCCCTCGGCAGCAGCACCCGGTTGATCGGGTCGAGCATCGAGTCGTACGGCGGCCACTCCGCCAGCAGCCCTTCCGAGGACTGCTCGCCCGAGGGCACCAGATCCGGCCGGACGCCGAACTCGACCAGCGCCCGCGCGGTGGCCTCGCCCACGGCGGACACCTTCAGCCCGGCGAACGCCCGAGCGTCCAGGCCGTACTCCTCGAACTTCTCCCGCACCGCCTTGACCGCGTTGGCGCTGGTGAACGCCACCCACTCGTAACGGCCGGTGACCAGACCCTTGATGGCACGATCCATCTGCTGCGGGGTGCGCGGCGGCTCGACGGAGATCGTCGGGACCTCCTCGGGCACCGCGCCGTACGACCGCAACTGGTCCGACAACGCGGCGGACTGCTCCTTGGTGCGCGGCACCAGCACCCGCCAGCCGAACAGCGGCTTGGTCTCGAACCACGACAGGCGGTCGCGCATGCCGACCGCCTCGCCCACGACGATCAGCGCGGGCTCGGTCATCCCCGCGTGCTTGAGGTCGGGGCCGAGCCTGCCGAGCCTGGACACCACGGTGTACTGCTCGGTCGTGGTGCCCGCGCTGGTCACCGCCACGGGCGTCGAGTCGGACCGGCCACCCGCGACGAGCGCCTTGCCGATCGCGACCGCGTCGGCCACGCCGTTGTAGATCACCAGCGTGCCGGCCGCCGCCGCGTGCGTGGACCAGTCGTCCACCTGCGCGGCGTCGACCACCCTGAACTCGGGCGTGGACGCCGCGGCCGGGATGCCCGCGTACGTCAGGACGGCGGTCGCCGGCGGCACACCGGGCACGATCTCGAAGTCCACCTCCGCCTTCGCGCAGGCCGCCACCTCCTCGGTGACCGAGGAGAAGAACATCGGGTCGCCCGCGCACAGCCGCACGACCCGGCGACCGCCCTTGGCCGCCTTCACCGCGCTCAGCGAGGCGGCGGCGTAGTCGGTGGACTCGTCGGCGGTGTCGACGATTTCGACGCCCGTACGGCAGTGCCGCAGCAGCGCGCCGTACGCCTCCCGGTCAAGGACGACGATGTCGGCCTGGGCGAGGAGATCAGCGCCTCGCAACGTCAGGAGGTTCTCATCGCCTGGGCCGGCGCCGACGAAGGCGACGAACCCGCTCGGATGCTGGAAGGCTGGACTTGCGGAACTCAAGGGAACTACTCCCCCATCAACATGCCGGCCCCCTCGGCCACCATGGCGGTCGCGAGATCACGACCGAGCTCCACGGCCCCCGAGGGCGGTCCAGCGGCGGACTTGCGGATCGCACGCCTGCCGTCAAGTGCGACGACGACGGCGGTCAGGTTCAGAGTGTGCCCAGCTACGACGGCGAACGCACCTACCGGAGCCGCGCACCCGGCTTCCAGGGTGGCCAGCACGGACCGCTCGGCCGCCACGGCCGCGCGGGTCGCGGGGTCGTCGAGCACGCCGAGCAGTTCGGCCAGGTCAGCCCGGCCGGCACGGCACTCCACCGCCAGAGACCCCTGGCCGGGAGCCGGCAGCATCTCCTCGACCTCGAACAGCTGGGAGATCTCGGAGGTCCTGCCGATCCGGGCCAGACCGGCGGCGGCCAGCACGATCGCGTCGAGCTCGCCGGCCTGGACCTTAGCGATCCTGGTGTCGGCGTTGCCGCGGATCGGCACGTAGTCGAGGTCAGGCCTGAGCATCCGGAGCTGGGCGACGCGGCGCGGCGAGCCGGTGCCCACCTTCGCGCCCGCGGGCAGGTCGGCGAGCTTCGCGTCGCCCACCAGCGCGTCCCGGTAGTCATGCCTGGTCGGGGTCGCGACCAGCGTCACCTTCGGGTCGGGCGCGGTCGGGAGGTCCTTCAGCGAGTGGACGGCGAAGTCGATCTCGCCCTCGATCAGCTTGTCGCGGAGCGCGCTGACGAACACCCCGGTGCCGCCGAGCTGGGTGAGCTGGGCCTTCGTGACGTCACCGAAGGTCGTCACGCCGACCAGTTCGACGGCGCGGCCGGTCAGCTCGGTGAGCCGGTCGGCGACCATCTGCGACTGGGTCGTCGCCATGAGACTGCGCCTGGTGCCCAAGCGCAGCGGATCGGTGTCGTTCACCGTTCCACCTCCGTCTCGATCGGCTGGGTGTGGCTGACCGCCTCGGGAACCTTCGGATCCAGGTCGAACAGCTCCCTCAGCGCCTCTGCGTAATGGTCTCCGGACGCGGAGGCCGCGAGTTGCTTGACCCGCACGGTGGGCTCGTGGAGCAACTTGTCGACCACCCGGCGCAACGTCTGCGTCACCTCGTCACGTGCCCGTCCTTCGAGCTCGGGAACCCGGGAGATCAGCCGCCCGAGCTCCGCGTCGAGCACCTCGGCCGCCTTGGCGCGCAACGCGACCACCGTGGGCGTCACCCGGGCCGAGCGGGCGCCGTCGAGGTAACCGGCCACCTCGTCGGTCACGATCCGCCTGGCGTCGGTGATCGCCTCGGTCCGGGCGGCGCTCTCGCCGAGCCCCGACTCCTGTATGGCCTCCAGGTCGACCAGCGTCACCCCGGGCAGCGCCCGCACCACGGGATCGATGTCGTGCGGCAGCGCCAGGTCGAGCAGGAACACCTGGCGGCCGGAAGTCAGCATTTCAGGAGTGATCAACACGGTGCCCGCGCCGGTGCACGAGATGACGAGGTCGACCCCGGCCAGCTCGGTGCCGAGGGCGTCGAACTCGACGGCCCGCCCGCCGACGGTCTCCGCCAGCCGTACGGCACGCTCGAAGGTGCGGTTGGCCACGACGATGTCGCTCACGCCCGCGCGGGCCAGGGTCGCGGCGGACAGCGCGCTCATCGAGCCCGCCCCGACGACCAGGGCCCGCCTGCCCGCGAGCGGACCGAGGACCCGTTCGGCCAGCGTGAGACCCACGCCGACCAGGGAGGCGCCCGCCCGGTCGATGTCGGTGTCGGTGTGCACGCGCTTGCCGACGCGCAGGGCCTGCTGGAAGAGCTCGTTGAGGGTCGAGCCCAGAGTGCCCTGCTCCTGGGCGAGCCTGAGCGCCTGGCGCACCTGGCCGAGGATCTGGCCCTCGCCGACCACCATCGACTCCATGCCGCCCGCGACGGAGAACAGATGCTGGACCGCGCGATCCTCGTAGTGGACGTAGAGGTGCGGCGCGAGGCGCTCGACGGGCACCCCGGAGTGGGCGCTGAGCAGCTCGGTCACGGCGGTGACCGCGCCGTGGAAGCGGTCGACGTCGGCGTAGACCTCCACCCGGTTGCACGACGAGACCACCAGGGCCTCGGCCACGCACTCGTCGTGGTGGACATCGCGCAAGAGCTTGACCAGCGCGTCACCCGCGACTGAGACACGTTCCAGCAGGGCCACCGGAGCCGTCTGATGGCTCACTCCCACAGCAAGGACGCTCATGCGGTCTCTCCCTGCTGCCACTCGTCGGCCATCACTGGCCCCCCACTTTCGCGATCCGATTTGCGTTGCTCGTGAAACGCCAGGATCTGCAGTTCGATAGATAGGTCGACTTTACGGACATCGACGCCATCTGGCACTGACAGCACGACGGGAGCGAAGTTCAGGATGCTGGTGACACCGGCGGCCATGACCCGGTCGCACACCTGCTGGGCGGCCGTCGCCGGTGTCGCGATCACCACGATCGACACTCCTCGCCGCTCGATCACGGTTTCCAGCTCGTCGATGTGCTCGACATTCAATCCGGCTATGTGGTCGCCCACCACTTCGGGGTCGGCATCCAGGAGCGCCGCGACCCGGAAGCCGCGGGAGACGAATCCGCCGTAGTTGGCGAGCGCACGGCCGAGGTTGCCGACCCCGACGATGGCCACCGCCCAGTCCTGGGTGAGGCCCAGCTCACGGGAGATCTGGTAGATCAGGTATTCCACCTCGTAGCCGACACCGCGCGTGCCGTACGAACCCAGGTGGGAGAGGTCCTTGCGGAGTTTGGCGGAGTTGACGCCGGCGGCGAGCGCCAGGTCTTCCGAGCTCACGGTGGCCACGCCCCGGTCGGCCATGCCCGTCAGCGCCCGCAGGTAGAGGGGCAGCCGCGCGACGGTCGCATCGGGGATGCCACGTTCGCGAGCATGGGGCAGGCGGCGGATCACGTGCCGGAACTCCAGGGGACAGGCGTCCGGCTCGGGCCGGGTGCCGACGGGTATCGAAGTGAACAGCGCCTTCCAGGTTAATCCCTTTGTGAACGAATGCACAAAGTGAGAGGCAGCTCGGCTAACGTGACGGGGATGACGGCTCGGATCACACTGCTCGGCAAACCCGGCTGCCACCTCTGCGACGACGCCCGCACGGTGATCGCACGGGTCGCGGGGGAACTGGGTGTCTCCTGGGAAGAGAGAGACATCACCAAGTCGGCCGAGGACCAGGAGAAATACTGGGAGATGATTCCGGTCACCCTGATCGACGGCGTTCAGCATGACTTCTGGCGGGTCGACGAGACCCGCCTCCGCGCCGCCCTCTCCGGCTGACCGGCTCACCTCGCCCGGCCGGCGAACTCAAAGACCGGCCGGCGAACTCAAAGGCCGGTCTGGACACCGAAGGCCGGTCTGGAAACCGGCCGGCCCTTGAAGCGGCCGGCCGGAACCACCCGATTCGGGTCGGCTAGATCGGGAAGGCGGTGGGCAGCGGCACCACCTTCGCCGCGTTGACGTTCAACTCGATGACGTTGGTGGCGAGCACGAGGGGCTGGCGCTCGGCGACGAAACGCGCCACGTGCGGCTGGCGCTGATGGTCGGTGTAGGCGACCTCGTCACGGTAGAGCTCGTAGATGATGCGCTGCAACGGCGCCGACTTCACGGCGTGGCAGGAGTAGATGAGGCTGTCGGGCTCGTTGCGGCGCACTCCCTCGACGGTCTCCTCCGCCAGCCGGTCGAACGCGTCGCCCGCGCCGTCCATCAGCGTGAAGACGGTCAGCAGGCCGAAGATGCTGGGCGAGGGCCTGCCGCCGGGGCCCGCCCCCTCCGCGCCCGGATGGACCGTGCCCGTGCCCGGCATGACGAAGTCCGGCTCGCGGCGGCCCGCCCTTCTGCCCTCGGACCGCCTGCCGGGGCCGTGCTGTGGGCCGCGCGCGCCGTTGGGCGGCATGCCGAACGCCTGGTGCTCGCCGGTCGGCGGACGGCCCTGCGCCTCGAAAGGATCGTCGGTCAGCGGCGCGCGCCCGGCGTTGTCGGGCTGCGGCGCACGACGAGGGTCGTCGGTCAGAGGAGCACGACGGGGATCGTCGGTCAGAGGAGCACGACGGGGATCGTCGGTCAGGGGCGGGCGGCGGCCTTCGAACGGGTCGTCGGGACGCGGCTGCATGCGCGAGGCGTAGTCGACGTCCTGCTCGCCCGCACGGTATTCGGCCACCAGGTCGCCCAGCCCGGAACGCCGCTGCCCGGACGGGCGCTGCGGCGGCCCCGGCGGCATGCGGTTCTCGGCCGGCTCCGCGACCCGTTCGGGCACCTGGCGCCTGGGCGGCTGCTCGGGCGCCGCCCGGCGGCTCGCGGGGCGGGGCTCCTCCTGCTCCTCCTCTTCCTCCTCGTCGTCGTAGGGGGCGAGCGGGCGGATCAGGGTGTACCAGACCCCGGCGGCGGTGACGGTCAGCAACGCGGCGGCGAAGACCCCGGGCACCGCGAAGCGGACCGCGCCGACGAGGGCGATGCCGATCGGGCCGAGAACCAGGATGGCGTGCATGTTGTCGGCGTCGTAGTCGTCGCCGTCACGCCACCGCAACACCGCGATCACCAGCGAGACGATGAGAACGAGCACGGTGACCCCGTGCGTCCCGGCCAGCAGGGTGGACGGGATCGTGCTCCAGTGCTCGGCGCCCAGCGGGAGCGACTGGCTGAAACCGTCGTTGTGACTGGTCGGGTCGAGGATCAGGATGACCAGCGCGACGAACGTGAGGGCGCCGCCGAGCAACCACGTGGCGAACTTGGCCGGAGTCTTCCGCGCCAGAAGCTGGATCACCCCGATGGCCAGCCAGAACGGGGCGATCAATGATCCGGTCAGCTGGTAAAGGCGGAATGTGGTCGGCCCGAACCCCACCAAATGACCGGTTGCGACTACGCCCAGTGACACGCACAACGCCGCGGTCACGGCGCTCCAGGCTCCTAACCAACCACTGGGCTCACTACGGAACCGACCGATGAGGGCACCAGTGGCGATGGCGGCGAGCAGAGCACCGGCGAACGCGATGACAGCGACGAGGACTTCCATGGTGCCTCCATGCTGCCGGACATTACCCCCCAACCGGTAGCGGAAGCCGGGACTGCCGCTGCCGGTTAATCGGTCCACACAATATCCGCCGGTTACAACACGTCACCACCTAGCTCCCATCTGCCAGTTGGATTGTGCAATTAACGGATGATTTCTATTGTGGGCGAGCACGCCGCACCCCTCCTCCCCAGGGATACCGGATGCCGAACACGTCGCCGCACGCCGGAGTTCTTCCCTCGGCCACCCCTCGGGTGGCACAGGCCACGCGTACGGGCGAGCCAGCGGCACATCATGATGTCGCCGCGCCCGAGGACGGTGACCTCAGGACGCTGGTGCTGCGCGCCAAGACCGGCGACGCGGACGCCTTCGGAACGCTCTATGATCGCTATCTCGATCTGGTCTATCGCTACGTCTACTTCCGGGTCGGCTCGCATCCGCTCGCTGAGGATCTGACCAGCGAGACCTTCCTGCGCGCCCTCCGCCGGATCGCCGACTTCACCTGGCAGGGCCGCGATTTCGGCGCTTGGCTCGTGACAATCGCCCGAAATCTCGTCACGGATCACTACAAATCGGGTCGATATCGGCTGGAGGTCACCACCGCCGAAGTACTCGACGTCCCCCTCGACGGCCCCGACAACCCGGAGAACGCCGTCGTCACCGCGATGATCAACGACCGCATGCTGCGCGCCGTCCGGGATCTCAATCCGGAACAGCAGGAATGCGTGGTGCTGCGCTTCCTGCACGGCATGAGCCTGGCCGAAACCGCGCTCATCATGGGGAAGCGGAACGGCGCGATCAAAGCGCTGCAGTTCCGTGCCACCCGCGCGCTGGCCCGGGCGCTCCGAACAGAGCTCGGTTGAGAGCCGGCAAGACGTAACCTGACAGCGCGAGCCGTCGTTAAGGCAAGTGAAACCGATGGATCATCGCACGGGGGCGGCAGGGAGCGTTCATGCGTAAGTGGCGACCCCAGTGGTGGCGTCCGGCCACCTCTCGGCGCTCGCAGGAGGCATGCGTCGCCGAGCGCCTGGCCGAGATCGGCGCCGCCCAGGGCAGCGGACCGCGTCCCGGCTTCCGTGCCCGGCTCCGCGACGACCTGCTCGCCGTCTACGCCGACGAACGCGAAGAGACAGGCGCCGCCCTCCGCCTCGCCGCCCCGCGCCGCCGGCGGAGAGGACGCCGCCTGCCCCAGCTCGCGATGCTCGGGGTGACCTTTCTGGTGATCGTCACCGGGCTCGTCGCCTACCGCTCCATTCCCGGTGACACGCTCTACCCGCTCAAACGCGCCGCCGAATCGACACTCCTGCGCATGAGCACCGACGAGATGGACCGGGCCGACCGCAAGCTCGCGTCCGCCAAGGAACGGGCCACCGAGGTCGCCACGCTGCTCGGCTCCACCGACCACGTCGACCGTGTCGACCTCGTCGACAAGACCCTCAGGGAGATGGAGATGACCACCCGCTCGGCCATCTGCACCCTGACTCGCGTGAAGCGCGACGACGCGCGCTCGGCGACCAAGCTGAAGCGGTTCGCCGAGGAACAGCACAACACCGTGGAACCGATGCTCCCCAAAATGGACGAGGAGACGCAGCGCCAGGCGAACGGCTACCTCAACTACATCGACGGCCTGGCAGCCCCTTAGCGTGGCCGTCCGCCCTCCGAGCGCCGTCCCCACGACCGCCACGGCCCCCCACACCGCAGCCCGACGCGCGCCCGACCCCGCGACCGTCATCGCCACCACATCCCGCAGCGCACAGCCCACCGCGTCGAGAACCACCATCGCCACCACAGCCACTGCCCACGACCCGAACCCGCGACCGTCATCGCCACCACAGCCCGTCACATCGGGGACCGGCCACGAGGAAGCCGGGCTGAAGTCACGATCGCCCGGTTTCCACGGCGGTTAAGCTGAGGTGCTATGAGGCGGCTAGTACTACGACGACGGCAGGAGCCGGAGCTGGCGGGCGAAGTGGCGGCCGCCGCAGCGGTAAGCATGCCCGTGGCCGAACCCGACCCCGCCGCCGCCGCGTTCTTCGACGTCGACAACACCATGATGCGCGGCGCCTCGATCTACCACTTCGCCAGAGGGCTCGCCTCCCGGGGCCTGTTCACCAGCAAGGACCTGATGAGGTTCGCGGTCGGCCAGACGCTGTTCCGGATTCGCGGCAACGAGAATCCCGAGCACATCACCCAGGCCAAGGAGACCGCCCTGGCGTTCGTGGCCGGCCTGAAGGTCGAGGAAGTGGTCCGCCTCGGCGAGGAGATCTACGACGAGGTGATGGCCGCCCGCATCTGGGCCGGCACCCGCGCCCTGGCGCAGAGCCACCTCGACACCGGCCAGCGAGTCTGGCTCGTCACCGCCACCCCCGTCGAGCTGGCCAGCGTGATCGCCCGGCGTCTCGGCCTGACCGGCGCCCTCGGCACCGTCGCCGAGACCGAGCACGGCGTCTACACCGGCCGCCTGGTCGGCGACCTCCTGCACGGCCCCGCCAAGGCCGAAGCGGTCCGCGCCCTGGCCCGCAAGGAGGGCCTCGACCTCAGCCGCTGCTCCGCCTACAGCGACTCCGCCAACGACCTCCCCCTGCTCTCCCTGGTCGGCCATGCCGCCGCCATCAACCCCGACGCCGAACTCCGCGACCACGCCAGGGCCAACGGCTGGGAGATCAACGACTACCGCACCGGCCGCCGAGCCACCATGATCGGCCTCCCCATCGCCGCCGGCGCGGGCGCACTCGCCGGCGGCATCGCCGCCGCCATCGCTCTCCGCCGCCACTACCGCTCCCGCGACTGACCCCGCCCGGCTCACTCCGACCCGACCGTACGGCAAGCCACCCCGGCGCCCCTCGCCGCAGGTGGCCGGGCTCCGCGGACCCATGCCACTCCAGCGGCTCCAGCCGATCGCCGTCACAACTCGATCCTTGGCGATACCCACATCCGTAAAGCTTCCGGCCGTACCCTAACCGCCCGACGACGCTCGATGACACTGGGTCATCGGCCTCCGCCTGGCCCGGCTCGCTCCCTTCGACCGCTGCGCCACGAACTACGCTCAAGCGACGGGGGGAAGTGTCGAGAGCGCGCCGGAAGGCACACGGGGGACGGGCATACAGGGATGGGCAGTCGGCTCGGCCACCGATGCATCCCCACCGGACCGTGCGCGGGTTTCGACCGGAGGGCATGGTCGGCGAGCGGGGCGTGACGGCGGGCGGCTGGAGCCGCTGGAGTGGCGTGGACCCCACGGGGCCCGGCCATCGGCGGCAGGGGCGCCGGGGTGGCGGCATGCCCACAGGGGACCTCCTTCGCGGTGGGATAGATGTGCGCGCGTGCGCAGACCCGCCACGACGTGGCGGGTGCCATCCCCGCAGAAGCGGCGCCGATACAGGTCAAAGTGCCCAGGTGACCGCCTTCGGGACGGATCAGACCGGATTTTGGCGGCCATACCCGCGATATACCAGCCCCTGCTTAGCTATGGCCACCGCCGAGCCCCTTACGAGCGGGAGAACAGGACTCCAGAAGAGAGGTCCATCTGTGAAGAAGAAGATCGCCGTGCTACTCGGGACGACAATGGTCTCGATGGCGTTTGTGGCGACACTTGCCGCTCCGGCACACGCAGCGTCATGGCATTGGTTCGGTCCTGTGAGCAAGTCGGTGTGCAACACCAAGGCTGAGGTGTGGCGGGACGCGGGATACAACGCAAAATGTAACTGGACGCCCTACGGGTACTACTGGGGCTACTACTCCTGAAGCAGCCGAGACGGGCCAGTAAGCCGACCGCGCCGAGCGTGGTCGGCTTCTCCTCGCAATGCGAAGCCCGGCGATCGCTGGAGGCGCGGGGTTCCACCGGAGGGGATGGCCGGCGGGCGGGGCGTTGTGGCGGGCGGCTGGAGCCGCTGGAGTGGCGTGGACCCCACGGAGCCCGGCCATCAGCGGCGAGAGGCGCCGGGGTGGCGGGCCGTACGTCCGCACCATGCGTCGAGTCGGGTCGGCCAACCAGCCCCATGTACGCGAACAGGTTCTCCTGAAGGATGCTCAGCGCGGAATCACCCAGCCCGGCGCCCAGGTCCCGGCGGCGTCGTGGCTGGTCGCTGTGGCGGCGAGGTGGGCGCGGAGGGTGGCCAGCCCTGGGTGGGGGTTGTCGCGGTGCCACAGGAGCGAGTGCGGGTAGACGGGCGTCGGGTCGGTCACCGGGATGCGGCGCAGGCCGTGGCCGGCGGGCCAGACCAGGCGGGTCTGCTCGCCCATGAAAGTGGCCAAGGCCGGGGTGTCGGCGATGGTGTCGAGGAGCGCGTCGGAGCCGAAGTTGGGGCCCGTCGCCTCGATGGTGAGGCCGAACTCGGCGACGAGATCGTCGTAGTAGGCGGCCCACTCGGTACCGGGGACGATGCCGGGCATCCAGATCCGGTGCCCGGCGAGCTGAGCGACGGTCACCGACCGGGCGCCCGCCAACGCGTGGGCGGGCCCGGTGAGGAGCTGGAGCGGCTCGGCGAGCACCCGGACGGACTCGATGTCCTCGGGAAGGGGCCGGCCGGGCACGGCGACGGCGCGGAAGGACGCGTCGATCGCACCGGACCGAATGGCGGCGACGGCCGTCTCGACGTCGAACAGCATCACCACGTCGAGCTCGATCTCGGGGTGCGTGCGGTGGAAGCCGCGCATCAGGCCCGAGGCCGCGCTGCGTGAGGCGATCACGTCGACGCGCAGCGGACGGCTGCCGGGGAGCACGGACGCGACCGCGCGCTCGGCGACGCGAAGCAGTTCGCGTGCGTGGGGCAGGAACGCCTGCCCGTCGATGGTGAGCCGGGCCCCGCGCGCAGTGCGGGTGAACAGCCGCACGGCGAGGTCCTTCTCCAGCCCGGCGATGCGCTTGGAGACGGCCTGCTGGGTGATCGACAGGTCTGCGGCGGCGTGCTGGAACTGGCCGGTGTCCACGACGGTGACGAACGTGCGCACAGCATCGAGATCCACACCGACCGACCTTAGTACACAACTCACGGTTGTGTGATTTCGGTCGAATGGTTGTTTGACCTGCCTACTAGCTGCGCGTTTGATCTCTCAGATCAATGGGTGGTTGTTTCCTGGAGATGGCGGGGTGCGCGTTGGGAAGGTCGCTCGGGCGGCGGTTCAGGTGGTTCTGGGCCGCGTATGCGGTCAGCACGTTCGGCACATGGCTCGCGTTCGACGCGTTCGCCCTGATCGCGATTCTCGCTCTGGACGCAGGGCCTGCCGAGGTGTCGGTTCTGGCCGCCGTGGGGCTCGCGGTCGGGGCGGTGGTCGCGGTGCCGCTCGGGCCGTGGGTGGAGTTCCGGCGCAAACGGCCGGTGATGATCGCGATGGACCTGATCCGGTTCGCGGCGCTGATGAGCGTTCCCCCCGCCTACGTGCTCGGCTGGCTGAGCTTCGCTCAACTCCTGGTTGTGGCGGTCGTTGTCGGCGCGGCCGACATCGCCTTCACCGCTGCCGGCGGAGCATGTCTGAAGGCGCTCGTCCGGTCCGAGGACCTGCTCGTTGCGAACGGGCGGTTCGAGGCCACGACCTGGACCGCCACCGCGCTCGGACCGCCGCTCGGTACCGCCGCGATCGGGCTGGTGGGCCCGGTGACGAGCGTGGCGGCCAACGCGGTCAGTTTCCTCCTCTCGGCCGCGGGGATCCGCGCCATCGGCGGGCGGGAGCCACGTCCCGCGCGAACCGCCGCACCGCCCCGGCCTGGAGCCGGCGACCTGCTGGAGGGATGGCGGTACATCCTCGCCAGCCCGGCTCTGCGCCCGTTGTTCTTCAACACCGTCCTGGTCAGCGGCTTGATCATGGCAGCCTCGCCGTTGCTCGCCGTCCTCATGCTCGGCGATCTCGGGTTCGCACCCTGGCAGTACGGCCTCGCCTTCGGCGTCCCCTGCGTCGGCGGCCTCATCGGCTCGCGGCTGGCCCGCCCGCTCCTCGCACGGTTCGGACAGCACAAGGTCATGCTCACCGCCGGGACGCTGCGCGCGTGCTGGCTAATCGGATTGGCGTTCGTCAGCCCCGGCCCCACCGGGCTCTTCCTCGTCATCGCCGTGGAATTCGGGCTGATCACCTGCATGGGCGTGTTCAACCCGGTATTCGCTACCTACCGGCTCGAACAGCTCCCGTCGGACCGGGTCGTCCGCACGTTGTCTGCCTGGTCGATCACCAGTAAAGCCACCATCGCGGCCATGACCGGCGTGTGGGGCCTGCTGGCCGGCCTCACCAGTCCCCGCACCGCGATCGCGATCGCCGGTCTCCTCCTCCTGGCGACCTCGCTCCTCCTCCCTCGACACGAGTGACGGTGGCCGCCGACGCCGGTCCGGCCGGCGCCACGGCGCCGGTGAACAGGACAGTGGCGAATCCCAGGGCCATACCCGCGCTTCTGAGCACGCGACGACCCGTGTTGGTACAGGACCGGGACCCGCAGGAACCCAGGAACTCGTCAACGGTGCCGAACCTGTGGACCCGCAGGCGCACGGGACAGGCGGACCAGAGGATGCGCGGGGTTCGACCGGAGGGGATGGCCGGCGGGCGGGGCGTTGTGGCGGGCGGCTGGAGCCGCTGGAGTGGCGTGGACCCCACGGAGCCCGGCCACCTACGGCGAGGGGCGCCGGGGTGGCGCGCCGTACATCCTGATCACCGTAGTGGGGGCTGGAAGCCTGATCACCGTAGTGGGGGCTGGAAGCCTGATCACCGGGGCTAGAAGAGGGGGAACGCGGGGCCGCGGTGCAGGCGGAGGGCGCTGAGCTGGTGCTGGATGGTTTCGCGGATCTGGTCGGTGAGGTTGAAGACGGTCATCGGGTCGTCGGCGGCCGCGGGCTCGAACTCGTCGGTGCGGATGGGCTCGCCGAATTCGATGATCCACTTGGACGGTAGCGGGATCAGGCCGAGCGGGCCGAGCAACGGGAAGAGCGGCGTGACGGGGAGGTACGGCAGGCCGAAGAGGCGGGCCAGGGAGCGGAGCTCGCCGATCTTGGGATAGATCTCCTCGGCGCCGACGATGGCGCACGGCAGGATCGGGACGCCGGCCCGGATGGCGGAGGCGACGAAGCCGCCGCGTCCGAAGCGTTGCAGCTTGTAGCGGTCGGAGAAGGACTTGCCCACGCCCTTGAAACCCTCGGGGAAGACTCCCACGAGCTCGCCCTTGCGGAGCAGGCGGTCGGCGTCTTCCCGGCAGGCCAGCGTGTGGCCCGTCTTGCGGGAGAGGTGACCGAGCAGGGGAAGCTGGTAGACGAGGTCGGCGCCGAGCAGCCGGACGGGACGCTTGGCCTCGTCGTGCAGGGCGACCTGGAGCATGAGGGCGTCGACGGGGACGGTGCCCGAGTGGTTGGCGACGACGAGCGCGCCGCCCTCGGCCGGGACGTTGGGCAGGCCCAGGGTGTCGACGCGGAACCAGTGCCGGTAGAGCGGGCGCAGGAGTTCGAGCAGCACCTTGTCGGTCAGCTCGGCGTCGAAGCCGAACTCGTCGACCTCGTACTCGCCGGTGATGCGCCGCCGGAGGAACGCCAGCGCGGCGGCGAGGCGGTCGTCGGGCGGCGGCTCCTCCTGGGCGCCGTGACCGCGGGCCGACGTGATCGGGATAACCCGCGCGGGCCGGTCGTTCATCGGGAGTTCCTTCGCTGGAGATCCCGGGCTTTAGCCTTGGGGAGGAAAGCGAACGTGCCGCGTAGCGGCACAAAGGACGTCGGTGCGCTGTCGTGGCGGAATGGCGTACCCAGGGGCGGTGCCGCTGTTAGGTTCCTGGTGTGCGGACGGCGTACAAGTGTCGGGCCTACCCGACTCCCGGACAGGCGGCGGTGCTGAACCGCACGTTCGGGTGTGTGCGCGTGGTGTGGAACCAGACCCTCGCCTGGCGGCATCGCCGCTGGCACGCCGAGCAGGTGTCCACGAACGTGTTGCAGGCCAGCGCGTTCCTGACACAGCTGAAACGTACCGAGGGGTACGCCTGGTTGAACGAGGTGTCCTCGGTGCCGCTGCAGCAGGTTCTGCGCATCCAGCAGGGGGCGTTCGCGAACTTCTTCGCCCGCCGGGCCGGGTACCCGCGTTACAAGTCGCGGGACGGCCGGCAGAGCGCGGAGTACACCCGCAGCGGGTTCCGCTACCGCGACGGGCGGCTGTTGCTGGCGAAGATGGATGCGCCGTTGGAGCTGGTGTGGTCCTGGCCCGGGGTGGACCCGGCGTCGGTCGACCCGTCCACGGTGACGGTCTCCCGCGACCCCGACGGCCGCTGGTACGTCTCGCTGGCCGTCGAGGTCGCCGACCCCGGGCAGGCCCCCGCGACCGGTGTGGTGGTCGGGATCGACCTGGGCATCAAGGACTTCGCGGTCACCTCCGGCGGGCAGAAGATCGCGAACCCTCGGGCGTTGGCCGCGCGGGAACGTAACCTGGCCCGCTACCAGCGCAGGATGGCCCGCAAAGTCAAAGGATCGAACAACCGGGCGAAGGCGAAGACGAAGACGAAGGTCGCCCGGGCGCATCGGAAGGTCCGCGCGTCCCGCACGGATTTCCTGCACCGCACCTCGGCCGGGCTGGTCCGCGACCACGATGTGATCGTGATCGAAGACCTGGCCGTGAAGAACATGGTCCGCAACCGCTCGCTGGCCAAGGCCATCTCCGACTGCGGCTGGGGCGCCTTCCGCCGGATGCTCGAATACAAGAGCGCCAGGTACGGCCGGCATCTGATCGTGGTGGACCGCTGGTTCCCCTCCTCGAAGACCTGTAGCGGGTGCGGGCATCTGCTCGCGAAGCTTCCGCTTTCCATCCGGACGTGGCAGTGCCCGTCCTGCGGCACCCGGCATGACCGGGACGTCAACGCCGCGAAGAACATCCTGGCGGCAGGTCGTGCCGTGACCGCCTGTGGAGGTGACATCAGACATCCCGGGCCCGCCCGGGTGCAGTCGCCGGTGAAGCAGGAAACCCAACCTGTGAAGGTTGGAATCCCCCACCTGTATTAGGCGTGGGGAGGAAGTCAACGTCTCGCTCCGACCACCGTGGAGAGCCAGTTCATCATGGTGATGGGGACGTGGCGGGAGTGGAGGAAGTCGTCGAAGGCGGCGGCGGTGCTGAACTTCGGCTTCCAGCCCAGCTCGCCGGCGAGGCGGGTGACGTCGACCGCCCGGCCGTGACTCATCAGGCGGAGCTGTTCGGGCGAGAAGTCGACGAGGCCGACGCTGCGCGCGAGGTCGCCGAGCTTCTTGAAGGCCGGGGAGGGGATGGGCAGGGAGGCCAACCCGGCACGCCTGGCGCACTGGGAGAGGAGCAGGATGCCCTCGCCAGCGACGTTGTACGTGCCGGGGTGGTCTTCCATGGCCATGCGCCGCAGGACCTCGACCCCGTCGTCCTCATGGACGAACTGCAACCTGGGGTCGAAGCCGAAGACCGTGGGCAACACCGGCTGGGTGAAGTAGCGGGTGAGCGGCGAGTCGACGCCCGGCCCCATGAAGTTGGCGAACCGCAGCATGGAGACGGCGACGTCGGGGCGGCGCCGGGCGAAACCCCGGACGTAGCCCTCGACCTCCACCGCGTCCTTGGCGTACCCGTGGCTGGGGACCTCGTGTGACTCGGCCTCCTCCGTGAACACCGCGGGATCGTGTGCCGACGAACCGTAGACGGCCGTCGTCGACCGCACCACCACGCGCCGCACCATCGCCGAGCGCTGGCACGCACCGAGAAGTTGCATGGTGCCGATGACGTTGTGCTCTTTCATGTAAGCCCGCCCGGCGCTCCGCGAGGGGGCGCTCACCAGGCTCACATGCACGACGGTGTCGATATCCGCTGCCGCGATCACCTGTGCGATGTCGGGGCTGCGCAGATCGACCCGGACGAACTCGGTACGGCCCAGCGGTACGCCGCCTTCTCGTGTCAGCGAGGGCGGCGGCACCGTGTCCACTCCGATGACCCGGGTGATGTCCGGGTCGGCTGCGAGAACGCTCGCCACTCGGGCGCCGATATGGCGTGCGACACCGGTGACGAGCACGGTGTGGGTCATCGGCGCCTCGCAGATCCGCGTCTACTTCTTGTTTCGCCGCTGGATGCGGGTCTTCTTCAGCAGCTTGCGGTGCTTCTTCTTCGCCATGCGCTTACGGCGCTTCTTGATGACAGAGCCCACGGGACCCCCAGGTCTTGGTAGATGCAGAACCAGTGCACCGAGAAGCACACCGACTCAACACCCTACCGGCGATCCACGGTAGATCGCCCCTGGGGGGATCCCGGGTGACTGCACTCGCGGCGTGGCCGTGCCATGCCGCTACCCCAATGAAGCACCGGGCCGATCACCCTGCGCGCTTCAACCCGCCTCGATGTAGGCATCCCTCAGATAATCGTGTACGGCCTGCTCAGGCACTCTGAATGAGCGGCCGACCCGGATGGCCGGCAACTCGCCCGAGTGCACGAGCCGGTACACAGTCATCTTGGACACCCGCATGACGGTGGCCACTTCTGCCACCGTCAGGAACTTCACCTCACTGAGAGGTCTTTCGCCTGCACCCATCGGACGCCTCTTCCGCACGTGTATCCGGAGTATCCCCACTGGTGCCATTGCTCACGCACGTGCACTGCCGTCAGCGTAAGTCGGGACTCCCTGCACGCAAACCCCCTAGTTCATCAGTCTCTGGAGTCGCCTGTCAGTGGAATCGGGAAAGTCGCTGGCCAGCAGCCGGATCGTGCCCCTCGCCGTGCTGGTGGAACGGGACCAACTGTCTCCAATAAGAGTCGCCCACGATCATCAAAAAGTTGGCAAAGGGCGGCCGAGCCAGACGGAATGCAGGCGCGAAAAACTGGTATAGGGGTGACCGAATTGGGTCGGAACGCGACTCACATGGCTCGCGTGACCCATGAGACGAGATAGGCGGTCAACAGATCGTAATATCTCGGCAGCACATTGTCATCGAGCGGGACCACCGCGCCGATCTTGCCCTCGGCCTCGCCGACGAACAGCGCGGGGTCGTTGCTGTCGGCGAATCCGACCGTGGGCAGTCCCGCCTCCCCGGCCGCGCCGGCCCACCCGTGATCGGCGATCACGAGGTCGGGCCGCCGCCCGTCGAGCCGGGCGATCATCGCCTCCATCGGCGCGGGGTCGTGGGTGTGCACGAAGCCGCCCCGGTCGTCGAGCATCGCCACCCCGTCGAGGTAGCGGAGCCGCCGGGTGCGCCCGAAGCCGCCGCCCGTGTAGGTCCAGCCCTCAGCGGGGGAGAGCAGGGTCGCGCCGTGCCGTACGGCGAAGCGGGCCAGGGCGAGGTGGACCGTCAGCAGGCCCGTCGGGTGGCCGGTGGCGAACAGCAGGTGGGCGTTTCCCGAGGCGAGGACGGTCCCGATCCGCTCGCCCATCGCCTCCAGGGCGTCGATGGTGCGGTCGGGGTCGATGGTGTCCTGGCCCTCGCGGTGGCCGGGATCGGCGACGACTCCCGCCGACTTGGCCATCAGGGCGAGTACGTCGCGGTAGGCCCAGCCGTCGGACAGGGTGAGCCCGAAGAGATGGTAGGGGTCGCGGTTGGCCAGCGACCGGTAGTGATCGAGGTTGTTCTCGCGGCTGGTGGCGACGTCGCCGGCGATCCTGGTCTCCACCAGGTGCTCACGGAGTCGCGCCCGGGTGGGGACGGCTAGCTCATCCACAGACACTCACAGAAGGGGATCGAGGCCGTGTGACGGGAACACGGCGTTCCGGGTCGCCACGATGGCCCGGTCGATAGGGTCTGCCGGATCATAACCAGCGGCGAAGTCGTGAAATTCCGGGTTTCTGCCGTCGGTCATGGTCAACGGGGCCGTCTCCCCCGTTCGTCCCGCGACGAAATCCCGCCAGTTCTGCGGGGTCTGCGTGCGGGGATCGAGGGGATGCCCGGAGACCTCCGCGATCAGATGCGTCCACGCCCTCGGGACGACCTGCACCAGCTCATAACCGCCGCCGCCGGTCACCACCCACCTGCCGCCGGCCGTCTCGTGCGCGAGCCGGTGCAGCATCTCGTAGGCCGTGCGCTGCCCGTCGACGCTCAGCATCAGATGGGCCAGCGGGTCGAGGGCGTGACTGTCGCAACCGTGCTGGGTGACGAGCACCTCCGGGGCGAACTCCCGGAGCAGCGGCGGCACCACGGCCTGGAACGCGCGCAGCCAGCCGCTGTCACCGCAACCGGCGGGCAGCGCCACGTTGACCGCCGTGTTCCCGGCGCCGCACTCGGTGGGGAACCCGGTGCCGGGAAAGAGGGTGCGCGGGCTCTCGTGCAGGCTGATCGTCAGTACCCGGGGGTCATCGAAGAACATCGCCTGCACCCCGTCGCCGTGGTGCACGTCCACATCGACGTAGGCGATCTTGGTGGCTCCCTGGGACAGCATCCAGGCGATGGCGACCGCCGGGTCGTTGTAGACGCAGAAACCGCTGGCCACGCTGGGCATCGCGTGGTGCAGCCCGCCCGCGACGTTCACCGCGTGCTCGGCCTCGCCGCTCCAGACGGCCTTCGCCGCCGCCAGGCTCGCGCCCGCGATCAGCGCCGACGCCTCGTGGACCCCGGCGAAGGCGGGGTTGTCGCTGGTGCCCAGCCCGGCCGCCATGTCGGGCCGGCCGGTCCGCGACACCCGCTTGACGGCCTCGATGTAGTCGCGCTTGTGGACCAGCGCCAGATCGTCGTCGCCCGCCGGGGCGCACCCCGTGAGCTCGACCTTCTCCAGCACGCCGAGTTCGCGGGCCAGGGCCATGGTCAGCTCGACCCGCACGGGGGCCAGCGGATGCCCGGGCCCGAAGTCGTAGGAGACAAGCGCGTCGTCCCAGACCACCCGCACCGACCTGCTCATGCGCGCTCTCCTCGGCTCGGCCCCTATCTGATCGACGTTACCGCACGGTTCGCGCGCGATCTTCACATCGCCCGGCGGTGCCGTACTGTCTAGCCATGCGACAGGCCGTGCGCGCCGCCTGGCGGACCATCAGGCGGCCGCGGGTGCTGGACACGGCGCTCGTGGTGGTGCTGGTGGGCTTCGGCCTGATCTCCACGGTGGCCGGGGCGCTGAGCGGCGCGGCCACCGACATCCTGGTGTCCGCCGCGTTGATGTCGGTGAGCTCGGTCTTCCTGCTGTTCCGCCGGAGCCGGCCGATCGCCGTCATGGCGGCCGTCCTCACCGCCGACCTCCTGAACATCTTCCTCGTCCAGGCCGGCTTCAGCAGCATCCCCACCACGATCGCCCTCTACAGCGTCGGCCGCTACACCCGGAGCGGCAGAGCCTGGGCCCTCGCCTCCGTCGCCTGCCTCGTCAACGGGATCGCGGTCTACCTGGCCAAGCCCGGCAACCAGATCGGGATCGGACTGGCGGCACTGCTGGCCATCGGGGTGGGCCAGTACTTCCGGCTCAGGCACGAACTGAGGGAACGCAGGGAGCAGCACGCCGCCGAGACCGCCGTCCGCGAGGAGCGCCGGCGGATCGCCCGCGAGTTGCACGACGTGGTGGCGCACCACATCAGCGTGATCAACGTGCTGGTCGGCGCGGGCCGCACGACCATGGCGACGGATCCGGCGCAGGCCCAGGACGTGCTGGTGACGGCCGAGCGTACGGCGCGCGAGGCGATGACGGAGATGCGGCAGCTCCTGCACGTCCTGCGCGCCGAGGACGACAACGCGACGGAGGACAGCTCCGGGGTCGGGGCGGCGACGCTGCCCGCGCTGATCGCCAAGGCGGCCGGCGGCGGGCTGCCGGCCAGCCTCGACGTGCGCGGCGACGTGGTCCCGCTGCCCTCGGCGGTCGACCACGCGGTCTACCGGATCGTCCAGGAGGCCCTCACCAACTCCCGCAAACACGCGGGCGGGGCCAGGGCCAGCGTGCTGGTCGCCTACCACCGGGAGGCGGTCGAGGTGGAGGTCCTCGACGACGGCGTGGGGCACAAGTCCACGGGGAGCGGCGGCGGTTTCGGGCTGGGCGGGATGGCCGAGCGAGTGGCCCTGTGCGGCGGGCAGTTGCAGACAGGGCCCCGGCCGGAGGGAGGATTCAGGGTGCATGCCCGCATACCGCTCCCCGTGCTCCGGAAAGAGGACCAGTGATCAAGGTGCTGCTCGTCGACGATCAGGCCCTGGTGCGCACCGGCCTGCGCATGATCGTCAACGCCCAGCCTGACATGGCCGTCGTCGGCGAGGCCGGCGAAGGCGCGGAGGCCGTCACCCTCTGCCACGATCTCGGTCCCGACGTGGTGCTGATGGACGTGCACATGCCCGGCACGAACGGGATCGCCGCGACCGAGCGGCTGGCCGCCGAGCTGCCCGGGGTGCGCGTGCTGGCGCTGAGCACCTTCGACCTGGACGAGTACGTCGTGGCCATGCTGCGCGGCGGCGCCTCCGGGTTCCTGCCGAAGGACATCTCGCCCGAGGAACTGGTGGAGGGGGTCAGGACCGTGCACCGCGGCGAGTCCGCCGTCGCGCCGCGGCTGCTCACCCGGCTGATCGGCACCTTCGTCCGCGCCTCCCGCCCGGCCCGCGCCCCCGCCCGTCTCGACGTCCTCACCGACCGCGAACGCGAGGTGCTCCAGCTCATCGGGTACGGCCGCTCCAACGCGGAGATCGCCGGCGAGCTCGGCGTCTCCCCCTCCACCGTGAAGAACCACGTGACGAGCCTGTTCGGCAAGATCGGCGCCCGCGACCGGGCCCAGGCCGTGATCACCGCCTACGAGACCGGCCTGGTACGGCCCGGCGCGTAGGAGCACGGTCCCATCCCCCGCCGCCCGCCGTACCTGGCTCCCAGGGCGGGAACCATGCCGCCGGACGAGGTTTCGAGCGCCCTGGGCGGCGACGCTTGGATCATGATTACCGCGAAGAATCTCACCAAGCGGTACGGCTCGACCGTCGCGGTCGACGGGTTGTCGTTCACCGTGGAGAGCGGGCAGGTGACCGGCTTCCTCGGACCGAACGGCGCGGGAAAGTCGACGACCATGCGGATGCTCCTCGGGCTGGACCATCCCTCGCACGGTTCGGTGACGATCGACGGCAAGCCGTACACCCAGCACGAACACCCGCTGCGCAAGGTCGGCGCGCTGCTCGACGCCAAGGCCGTGCACGGCGGCCGTACGGCGCGCAACCACCTGCTGTGCCTGGCGCAGAGCAACGGAATCCCGGCCTCCCGAGTCGGCGAGGTCCTCGAACTGGTCGGCCTCAGCGAGGTGGCGCGGCGGCGGATCGGCGGCTTCTCGCTGGGCATGTCGCAACGGCTCGGGATCGCGGCGGCGATGCTGGGCGATCCGGAGATCCTGATGTTCGACGAACCGGTCAACGGGCTGGACCCCGAGGGCATCCTGTGGATCCGCACCCTCATGCGCGATCTGGCGGCCGAGGGGCGCACGGTCTTCGTCTCCAGCCATCTGATGAGCGAGATGGCCCAGACGGCCGACCATCTCATCGTCGTCGGCCGGGGGAAGCTGATCGCGGACACCAGCGTGCAGGAGTTCATCGGGCGCAGCTCCCAGCGGTACGTGCGGGTGAGCTCGCCGAAGCTGCCGGACCTCGTGCCGCTGCTGGCCGGGGGCGAAGTGGCCATGCACGACGACCACCTGCGGGTGCTCGGGATGACCGCCGCGGAGGTCGGCGAGGCCGCCGCCGCCAGGGGCCTGCCGCTGCACGAACTGAGGACCGTCGAACCGACGTTGGAGGCGGCCTACATGGAACTCACCCAGGAGAGCACGGAGTTCGCGGCGGTGACCTCATGACCGAGGTGCTGCGCTCGGAATGGACCAAGATCTATACGGTTCGGTCGACGATGTGGATGCTGGTCGCGACCGTGGTGACGATGCTCGGCCTCGCCGTCATGGCCTCGGTGACGGCGGTTCTCAACGATCTTCCGAAGTCTCCCGATCCCATCAAGTTCACCCTTGGCGGCACACAGCTCGCTGTGCTCCTCATGGCCACACTCGGTGTGCTGGTGATCAGCGGGGAATACCGCACCGGGATGATCCGGACCACGCTGCTCGCCGTGCCCCGCCGGATCCGGATGCTGAGCGGCAAGGTGCTGGTGTTCGCGGTGGCGGCGCTGGTCACGTCCCTGATCACGATCCTCGTCACGTTCTTCGCCAGCCAGGCGGTGCTCGGAGATCTCGGCACGACACTCGGCGCCCCCGGGGTGCTGGGCGCCCTCGTGGGGAGCGCGCTCTACCTGACGGCGAGCGGCCTGTTCGGCTTGGCGCTCGGAGCACTGATCAGGCACACGCCGGGCGCCATCATCGCCGCCATCTGCCTGATGGTCGTCCTGCCCGGGCTCGTGCAGAGCCTTCCGGGCGAGTGGGGGCCGGCCGTCAGCCGCTACTTCACCACGACCGCGGGACAGCAGATCACGTTCACCCGTCCCGTCGAGGGCGCGCTCGGGCCCTGGGAGGGGTTCGGCGTCTACTGCGTGTGGATCGCGGTAATCATGATCATCGCGACGATTTTCCTTCGCCGGCGCGACGCCTGAGGCGGGCGGGGGGTTCGACCAGCGAACATGGCCGGCGGGCGGGTTGTCACGGCGACCCGCCCCGGCCGCTGGAGTGCCATGGGCCCACGGACACCGGCCACCTGCGGCGGGTGGCTCCGGGGTGGCGGGCCGTACATTCGCGTGCCGGGACGGGTGGCGGGCCGTACGTTCGTGTGCCGGGTCCGTCAGCCGCCGGCCAGCTCCCGGCCGCGGTCGCGGGCGGCCTCGATGGCGGCCAGGAAGGCGGCGCGGACGCTGTGGCGTTCGAGCTCGGCGATGGCCGCGATGGTGGTGCCGCCCGGCGAGGTGACCGCCTCGCGCAGTATCACCGGGTGCTCGCCGGAGTCGCGCAGCATGATGGCCGCGCCGACGATCGACTGGGTGACCATTTCGAGGGCGGCCGCGCGGGGCATCCCGAGCAGGATGCCCGCGTCGACCATGGCCTCGACCAGGAAGAAGAAGTAGGCGGGGCCGCTGCCGGACAGCGCGGTGGCGGCGTCCTGCTGCGACTCGGGGATGCGCAGCACCTTGCCGACCGGCTTGAGCAGGTCCTCCGTCAGCTTGAGGTGGTGCTCCCCCGCGTGCCCCCCTGCGGAGATCACGCTCATCGCCTCGTCGACCAGCACGGGGGTGTTCGACATGACCCTGACCACGGGAACCTCATCGCCGAGCCGCTCCTCCACGAACGACGTCGTGATGCCCGCCGCAGCCGAGATCACCAGCCGGTCGGCGGGCACGTAGGGGGCGATCTCGGCGAGCAGGGCCGCCATGTCCTGCGGCTTGACCGCGAGGATCAGGGTGTCGGCGGCCTTCGCCGCCTCCGGGTTCGACACGACCCGCACGCCGTACGTCTGGGTGAGCGCGTCGCCGCGCTCGGCACGGCGGACGGTGGCCATGAGCTGGTCGGGCTTGAACCCGGCACGCAGCAGTCCCGACATCAGGGCCTCGCCCATCTTGCCGGCCCCGAGAATCGCGATCATGCTCCCACCTCGCAGTAGACGTGTGGTCAGCCTACCGACAGGCTGACGCACACCGATCGCGACATCCCCGGCCACGGGCTACCCCGGTTCGTTCAGCTCATCCGGCCGGCCGCACCGGGTGGGACGATTCCCTCGATCTCCACCAGGAGGTCGTCCCGGCAGATGTCCACGTTCACGTAGGCCACCTGCGCGTGGTCGGCGAAGGCGGGGGAACAGATCCGCTTCACCACGGCCATGTCCGCACCGCGTTTGACGTACACCTTCACGCAGTCGAGGTCCTTGAGCGTCAGGTCCGCGTCGATACCGTAACGTGCGAGATTCTCCGAGCCGACGAGTACGGAGATGTTGTCGAGCGTGGTGACGCACTGCCCTTCGATATCACCCTCATAGACCGTCTTGCTGCCGAGAATGCTGGCGGTTCCGGAGATGAACATGTAGTCGGACCCGTCGCCCTCTGCCGTCGAGAGCCAGGTCGCCCGCGCGAAACTGGGCGCCTTGAGCCCATATTTCGGGGGATATTCGTATGCCGGCACCTGTCGGGGATTCTCGATATTGGTGGCCTTGGCCGTACGGCAGGCGATGAAGTAGAAGGCTATCCCGCCGCCATGACTTCCCACGCAGGTGGCGGCGGGCATGAGATTCGCCGAAACGCTGTGCCGTTCGAACGCGTTCGCCCGGCCCCTGCAGAACTGGATGTAGGTGTTGCCGCCGTCGTCGTCCACGTCGTTGATCCGGGCCACCATGTTCCAGACGCGCACGACGTGCCGGTAGCCGAGGAACGCGATGAGTTCGAGGGCCGCCAGGTAGGCGTTCTCGGTGGAGGCGACGTAGTCGGAGCCTTCCTCGGCCCGCCCGGAGCAGAACAGATACTCGCCGTCGTGCGCATACGTCAGGCCCTTGTACTCCCCGTTCGTCACCTCGGCACTGGTTCGCCACACCTCCGCGAATTCCGGCTCACCGGCACCGCACATGGACAAGGACATCGATGGATGACCATCTCGCAGAACGGGGCCGGCGGGCCGATTCGAGTATTCGACCACGCCCAGCACCTTGCCGGATCGTTCGGCGGCCACATCCTCGAATCGGCAGTCAAGGCCGGCCAGAGAGATCGCACTGATCATCATTCTTCCCGCCTGTATGGGATGAGTTCGCTTCCAAGCATCATCACCTCCCGGCCTGTGAATCACCTTCCATCTTGCGATCACCACGTGTCGTCTAATTTGCTATAGCGCTCTGCCAAAATATGACACAACACTTATTTCTCACCATTCATGAATTCTGGTGGTGATATCACGTTGCCAATACTGGCTCCGGCGTGAGAAACCCTTTTTGGAAGTAGACGGGGTGGTATCCCTTTGGGATTCTTGGCGAGGCGGCGCCCGGGTCCAGTGCCCCGCAAAGCCGGACGGTGCCGTCATGCCCATCCGTCAGCCCTCGTGGAGCGACTCCCCGGTCCCGCCGGGAAGCAACTCGCTGGAAGGTGCCACCGATGACACAACTTGCCGAGCGTTACGGCGATCGCGTCTTCAACCACGCCGCCCTGACCGAAGACGAGCGCCTGAGCGCGCTGGCGCAGGAGCTGGATCCGGCGTCGTTCAGACGTCTCGGATCCCTCCCCCTCGAATCCGGCTGGCGCTGCCTGGAACTGGGCGCAGGAACGGGCACCGTGGCCCGGTGGCTCGCCGATCGCTGCCCCGACGGCCGGGTGACCGCCACCGACCTCGACCTGCAGCTCGTCCAGTCCCGGCACGAGGAGCGGGCCAACCTGTCCTGGCTGCACCATGACCTGACGCGCGACGACTTCCCGCCGGCGTCCTTCGACCTCATCCACGCCCGCTACCTGTTCTGCCACCTGCCCAGCCGCGAGTACGACCTCGAACGCGTGGTCAGCTGGCTGGCCCCCGGCGGCTGGCTGATCCTGGAGGAGCCCGCCCTCTTCCCCATCGAGTCCGCTCCCGACAGGGCCTACCGGGAGACCGGCATGGGCGTCTTCACCGCCCTGGCCGCGAGCATCGGCACCGACTGCCGGTGGCCCCGCGGCCTGCACGACCACCTGAAGCGGACCGGGCTCGGCGAGGTCGACATGGACATCGCCCACTCGGTCGTCGGCGCGGACCGGCCGATGAGCCGTTTCTGGCGGCTGACCCTCGACCAGCTCGCGCCCGCGCTGTGCGCCATCGACGGAATCACCCTCGCCATGCTCGACGAGACCGACGCCAAGCTGCGCGACCCGGGATTCCGCGAGCTGGGAATGGCGACGATCGCCGCCTGGGGGCAAAAGACCCCAGCGTGAGACACCTAGGGGCGTGACAGGAGGGAACGGGCCGCGAAGGCGAGGTTGGCGGGACGCTCGGCCAGCCGCCGCATGAGGTAGGCGTACCAGTCGTCGCCATAGGGGACGTAGACGCGTACCAGGGCGCCGAGACCCGCCATCCGGCGCTGCTCGCCGCTGCGCACGCCGTACAGCATCTGGTATTCGAAGCTGCCGGGCTCACGCTCGTTGAGTACGGCCAGCGCCGCGGCGATCTCGATCAGCCGCTGGTCGTGGGTGGCGACCATCGGGTAGCCGGTGCCCGCCATCAGCACCTTCAGGCAGCGCGCGAAGGACGCGTCGATCTCCTTCCTGCTGGTGTACGCCACGGATTCGGGGGCGTCGTAGGCGCCCTTGCACAGCCGTACGCGTGCTCCGTCGCCGGCGAGGGAGCGGCAGTGCTCCTCGGCGGCGCGCAGGTAGGACTGGATCGCCGCACCCGTCGCGGGGTGTTCCTTGCGGAGCGTGCCGAGGGCGGCGAGCGTCGGCTCGACCAGCGTGTGCTCCTCCATGTCGAGCGTGACCGTGGCGCCCACCCGGGCCGCGGCGGCGCACACCTGCGCGGCGTTGTCGAGCGCGAGGCGGTCGGACAGGCGCAGCCCGAACGCGGAGAGCTTCACCGAGATGTCGGCGCCCTTGCCGAGACCGGCCTCTGACAGGGCGTCGAGCAGGTCGCGGCAGGCCCTCACCTCCGCCTCGGCCTGAGCCGCCTCCACCACGTCCTCGCCCAGGTGGTCGAGGGTGACCAGGAGACCGGCGCGGGCCAGCTCGCCCGCCGCGCGGACCGCGTCGGCGGCGGTCTCGCCGGCGACGTAACGGCGCACCAGGGCGCGGGTCGGACCCGAGGTCCGCACGACGGCCTCGACACGCTCACTGCCCGAGATCGCCTGCAGCAACCGACGCAGCACGTTCCCCACCTCCCCGCTCGACCTGACCACGAGTTCCGTCCAGGGTACGAGGATCCGCCCGGCGAGCGTGGGAGGCCCCACGGTGCGAACCGTTCCGAGTGCGATCCCGGGTCGTGGCATGGTCCGCCAGGCGGGAGGAGAGGCCCAGCGATCTGAACCCGGCGGGCGCTCGATCCGTCAAAAGGATATGCGGTTGACAACAGCGACACTTGTGGCCGGAAGTCTGCTTCTGTCCGTCGGTTGCGGGTCCACGCAGGCCGATCCCGGCGCGCGCGGCCCTGACTCGGCGGACACCACGACGGTCGGCTCGGACGAGCCGGTGACCTCCTCGGACGGCACCCTGAAGCCGAAGCCGAAGGCGAAGCCGTCTCCGGTGCGTCCCAAGGGGCACACGGTCGACCCCCGGCCGATCCCGTGGATCAGCGCGAAGGCCGACGACGGCAACCTGCGCCTCGTGTGGTGGTCGGGCGTCGAGCCGTGCCACACCCTGGATCGCGTCTCCGTGCGGGAGACGGCCGGGCAGGTGAAGGTGACCCTCTACGAGGGCGCCTCCGAGAAGGCGCAGAACGTCGCCTGCATCGAGATCGCCGTGCAGAAGACCACCACGGTGAAGCTCAAGGCGCCGCTGGGCGACCGCAAGGTCGTCGACGGCGCCAAGTAGGTCACCCGGCCGTCGTCACCGGGCACCCATCACCAGGCGCTGATCATCAGGCGCTGATCACGGGCCACTCGTCACGGGATAATCGAAGGAGCTGCCGGGCGGCAGGCCGAGGGCGATCGAGAGCTGCCTCGCGGTCTCGCCCACCAGCCGCCCCATCTCGTGCAACCGGGCCTCGTCGCGCACCCTGGCGACGGACACGCTGATCGCCGCCGCGACCATCCCCCGGTGGTCGCGCACCGGAGCGGACACGCCGAGCACCCCGTCCTCCAGCTCGACGTCCGTGGTGGTGTATCCGTGCTCGCGAACGTGCGCGGCATCGGCCAGCCACTGCTTCTCGTCGCCCAGTTCGGCGGAGAGCCCGCCGGGCAGTTTGGCGCGCAGGATGGCCCTCATCTGGTCGTCGTCCCAGTCGGACAGCAGCGATCTGCTGGCCGCCGCCATGATCACGGGGATCGCGACGCCCTCCCAGATCCGGTGGTAGGCGCGCGAGGAGGGCACGGACAGCACGGTGAGGACGCTGTCGCCGCGCAGCACGCACAGGTGCGAGTCCTCATCGATGATCATGGCCAGTCGTCGCAGAAAGGGCGCCGCGACCTGCACCAGCCGCGACTGCGAGGTCCGTGCGGCCAAGGCGAACAGCCGCCACCCGAGACGGTAGCGGCGGGTCACCGGATCGCGCTCGACCATGCCCTCGGACTCCAGGGATCGCAGCGCCCGCGACACCTGACTCTTCTCCCTGCCCAGCCGCTGCGCGATCCAGCTCACCCCGAGCCCGTCGACGTCACGACCACCCCCGTGACCTGCGAGCAGTTCGAGGATCTCCATGTCCCGGCGTAGCCCCACAGAAGACGCCGACGGGTTCTCGATCATCCCGCTCCACCCATAAGGAAATCGTTGCACTGGGTGCAACTAGTTTTGCGCTGCCAACAACAAATGCGTACCTTGACATAACTCGATACGCCAGCGTAAACGAAGAAGGGTCGTCTATGAGCTTGAGCGAGTACGTGGCCTCTCGCTGGGACACGCTCTCACTTGCTGCCGCTGAGCACGCTCTGGTCGTGGCGATCGCGATCGGCATCGCCACGCTGGCCGGCGTGGGGATCGGCCTCGTCACCCACCGCGTTCCACGGGCCAGCAACGCCTCGCTCGCGGTCTCCGCAGGCATCCTGACCATCCCTTCCCTCGCCCTGCTCACCCTGCTGATCCCGATCACCGGGCTCGGCTGGACCTCCACTCTCGTGGCGCTCACCGCGTACGCTCTCCTGCCGATCATCCGCAACACCGTCGTCGGGCTGCGCGGGGTCGACCGCGCCACCGTCGAGGCGGGGCGGGGGATGGGCATGAGCCGCGTCCGTGTGCTGATGAAGGTGCAGCTACCGCTCGCCTGGCCGCTGATCCTGACCGGTATCCGCGTCTCGACCCAGATGCTCATCGGAATCGCGGCCATCGCCGCCTTCGTGGACGGGCCTGGACTCGGCACCCAGATCTTCGAAGGGCTCTCCCGCCTGGGCTCGGTGAACTCGCTCAACGCGACGCTCGCCGGGACGTTCGGCATCGTGATCGTCGCGCTGCTCTTCGATCTCTTCTTCTCAGTCGTTCGCCATCTGACCACCCCTAGGGGGCTTCGTGTTCGAAACTGATACCGGGGGCGCACAGATCCAGCTCCGCGCACTGACCAAGCAGTTTCCCGGTCAGGCCGAACCGGCGGTCGACAGCGTCGACCTCGACATTCCCGCCGGAGAACTCGTCGCCTTCGTCGGACCATCGGGGTGCGGCAAGACGACCACCATGAAGATGATCAACCGTCTGGTCGAGCCCACGTCGGGAGAGATCCGGATCGGCGGCGAGGACGTCCTCGCCCTGCCCCCCGACGAACTGCGCAGGCACATCGGCTACGTGATCCAGCAGATCGGCCTCTTCCCGCACCTGACCATCGGGGAGAACGTGGGCCTGGTGCCCAAACTCCTCGGCTGGGACCGCCCCAAGGCGGAGGCCCGCACCGAGGACCTCCTCGCGCTGGTCAACCTGGAACCCGGCGAGTACCGCGACCGCTACCCGCGCCAGCTCTCCGGCGGCCAGCAGCAGCGGGTGGGCGTCGCCAGAGCGCTGGCCGCCGACCCGCCCGTCATGCTGATGGACGAGCCGTTCGGCGCCACCGACCCGATCACCCGCGAGCACCTGCAGAACGAGTTCCTCAAACTGCAGAAGGACCTGCGCAAGACGATCATCTTCGTGACGCACGACTTCGAAGAGGCCATCAAACTCGGCGACCGCATCGCCGTACTCCGCAACCAGTCGCACATCGCGCAGTACGACACGCCCGCCAACATCCTCGCCAATCCCGCCGACGACTACGTCGCGAGCTTCATCGGGGCCGACGCGACGCTCAAGCGGCTCGCCCTGATGACCGTCGACGAGGTGCCCACCGAGGGCCCGCCCGACCCGGCGCTGCCGCAGGTCGAGACCGGCACCAGCCTCCGCGAGGCGCTCGACCTCATGGTCGCCAACGGCACCGACCGCTGCAGCTCCCCCGCGGGGGTGCTCAGCTACACGGCGCTGTGCGCGTCTATCGGCAGGGAGGAAGTAGCGGCCGGTGACCGCTGAGACACTTCGCGCCGCCGCCGCGCAGCCCACGAACCTCAGGTACGGCAAGGGTCTGCGGAAGCTGATCACGCCGGTGGCGATCGCCATCGTGCTCGCCGCGCTCTACGTCTGGGTCGGCACCCTGCAACTCGACTCCATCGAACAGCGCAGCCTGAACAGCGCGGTGATCATCCAGAAGGCGATCGAACACCTGCGGCTGACCGTCGTGGCCACCGCCCTCGTCGTGGTGATCGCGATCCCCCTCGGCGTCGTCGCGTCCCGGGCCAAGAACCGGCTGATCACGCCGTTCATCCTGGGGACGGCCAACCTGGGCCAGGCGGTGCCGGCGATCGGCCTGCTGGTGCTGTGCACCTTCGTGATGGGGGTGGGGTTCCAGACGGCCCTCGTCGGGCTGGTGGCCTATGCCGTACTGCCGGTGTTGCGTAACACCATGGTCGGCGTCCAGCAGGTGGATCCCGCGCTGATCGAGGCGGCGCGCGGGATGGGCATGACCAAGGGCCAGGTGCTGCGCCGGGTGGAGCTCAAGCTGGCCGTGCCCGCCATCCTGGCCGGGCTGCGCACCTCGCTGGTGCTCACCGTCGGCATGGCCACGATGGGCGCCTTCGTCGCCGCGGGCGGCTTCGGCGAGCTGATCATCAACGGGCTGAAGCTGCAGCGGATGCCCGTGACGATCGTCGGCGGCGTGCTCACCGCGTCCATCGCCTTCCTCGTCGACTGGCTGGGGGGTCTGGCCGAGGACCTGCTCAAGCCCCGTGGCATGTGATTTTTTCCGTAGTACGAACGCCAATCGAGATCTGAGGTGCTCTTTTCATGGGTTTCCGGCTCCATCGGACCCTTCGCCGTCCCACCGTGCTGCTCACCGCGGCCGCCCTGACCATGACCGCCGTCGCCGGGTGCGGCGCGGGTGGCACCGAGACCGCCAGCGTGAGCGAGAAGCTCAAGGGCGCCAAGCTCGTGGTCGGCTCCAAGGACTTCACCGAGAACATCGTGCTCGGCCAGATCGCCGTCCAGCTGCTCGCGGCCAACGGCGCCGAGGTCACGGACAAGACCAACCTCGGCGGCACGGTCGCCAACCGGAAGGCTCTGGAGTCCGGCGCGATCGACCTCTACTGGGAGTATTCGGGCTCCGGCTGGATCGAGCACCTGAGACACCCCGACCCCATCCCGGACGCCGCCGAGCAGTTCGCGGCCACCGCGAAGGAGGACCTGGAGAAGAACAAGCTCAAGTGGCTCGGGCCGACGCCGCTGAACAACACCTACGCGCTGGCGATCCGCTCGGAGAAGGCGAAGGAACTGGGCGTCAAGACGCTGTCCGACGTCGCCGAGCTGGCCAAGACCAAGCCGCAGGAGGCCACGCTGTGCATCGAGACGGAGTTCTCCACCCGTAACGACGGTCTGCCGGGGTTGTCGAAGAAGTACGGCATGACGATCCCCAAGGACCAGGTCAAGGTGCTCGACACGGGCGTCGTCTACACCGAGACCGACAAGGGCCAGGCGTGCAACTTCGGCGAGGTGTTCACCACCGACGGCCGGATCGCCGCGCTTGACCTGACGGTGCTGGAGGACGACAAGAAGTTCTTCCCGGTCTACAACGCCGCGGTCACCCTCAAGGACGAGACCTTCAAGAAGCATCCGGCACTGGAGTCCGTTCTCCAGCCGGTGATCGCGAAGCTCGACGACGCCACCATGCAGAAGATGAACGCCCGCGTGGACGTCGAGGGCCAGGAGCCGAAGACGGTCGCAGAGGAGTGGCTGCAGGAAGCCGGTTTCCTCGGCGGTGCCCAGTAGTCCCGTTCCGCCGGAGGTCCCCGTCGCGCGATCAGCGCGGCGGGGACTTTTCGCGTGGGGAATGCTCCTGCGCACCCGCGGGTTGAGTCCACTAGGCTCAAGTCGTTTGACAAACAACACACGAAGTTCCACTATGAGTCGGACCGACTCAACTTTGACTACAAGGACGTACTCATGGCACGTGCGGTAGGTATCGACCTGGGGACGACCAACTCCGTCGTCTCGATCCTCGAGGGCGGTGAGCCCACCGTCATCGCCAACGCGCAGGGTTCGCGGACCACGCCGTCCGTGGTCGCCTTCGCGAAGAACGGCGAGGTCCTGGTCGGTGAGGTCGCCAAGCGGCAGGCCGTCACCAACGTGGACCGGACCATTCGCTCGGTCAAGCGCGAGATGGGCACCGGCTGGTCCGTCGAGATCGACGGCAAGAAGTTCTCTCCCCAGCAGATCAGCGCCTTCGTCCTGCAGAAGCTGAAGCAGGACGCGGAGGCGTACCTGGGCGAGAAGATCACCGACGCGGTGGTCACCGTCCCGGCGTACTTCAACGACGCCCAGCGGCAGGCGACCCAGGAGGCCGGCACCATCGCGGGCCTCAACGTCCTGCGCATCATCAACGAGCCGACCGCCGCGGCGCTCGCGTACGGCCTCGACAAGGAGAAGGACGAGACCATCCTCGTCTTCGACCTCGGCGGCGGCACCTTCGACGTGTCCCTGCTCGACGTCGGTCAGGAAGACGGTCACGGCTTCGTCGAGGTCAAGGCGACCAGCGGCGACAACCACCTCGGTGGCGACGACTGGGACCAGCGCGTCGTCGACGAGCTGGTGACCCGGTTCAAGAACGCGCACGGCGTCGACCTGTCCAAGGACAAGATGGCCCTGCAGCGACTGCGCGAGGCCGCGGAGAAGGCGAAGATCGAGCTCTCCAGCCAGTCGGAGACCTCCATCAACCTGCCGTACATCACCGCCTCCGCCGAGGGTCCGCTGCACCTGGAGGAGAAGCTCACCCGCGCCGAGTTCCAGCGGACCACCGCCGACCTGCTCGAGCGGTGCAAGGGCCCGTTCCACCAGGTCATCAAGGACGCCGGCATCAAGGTCACGGACATCGCCCACGTGGTGCTCGTCGGCGGCTCGACCCGGATGCCCGCGGTCGCCGAGCTGGTCAAGGAGCTCACCGGCGGCAAGGAGCCCAACAAGGGCGTCAACCCCGACGAGGTCGTCGCGATCGGCGCCGCGCTGCAGGCCGGCGTGCTCAAGGGCGAGGTCAAGGACGTCCTGCTGCTCGACGTGACCCCGCTGAGCCTGGGCATCGAGACCAAGGGCGGCATCTTCACCAAGATCATCGAGCGGAACACCACGATCCCGACCAAGCGGTCCGAGGTCTTCACCACCGCCGAGGACAACCAGCCGTCGGTCCAGATCCAGGTCTACCAGGGCGAGCGCGAGATCGCGTCGTACAACAAGAAGCTGGCCACCTTCGAGCTGACCGGCATCGCGCCCTCGCCGCGCGGGCTGCCGCAGATCGAGGTCACCTTCGACATCGACGCCAACGGCATCGTCAACGTCTCCGCCAAGGACCTCGGCACCGGCAAGGAGCAGTCGATGACCATCACCGGCGGCTCCGCGCTGCCGAAGGACGACATCGAGCGCATGATGCGCGAGGCCGAGTCGTACGCCGAGGAGGACAAGAGCCGCCGCGAGGAGGCGGAGGTCCGCAACAACGCCGACGCGCTGGCGTACCAGACCGAGAAGTTCCTCCGCGAGAACGAGGACAAGCTGCCCGACGACGTCAAGTCGGAGGTCAACGAGTCGCTCGGCGAGCTGAAGAAGGCCCTTGAGGGCACCGACTCGACCGAGATCCGCAACTCGGCCGAGAAGCTCGCGACCGTCAGCCAGAAGATGGGGTCGGCGATCTACGCCCAGCAGCAGGGCGCCCAGGGCAGTCCCGACGGTCAGCCCGGCCCGACCGACGCCCCTGGTCCGCAGGACCAGGCGAAGGGCGACGATGACGTCGTCGAGGCCGAGATCGTCGATGACGACCAGCAGCCGAAGCGCGACAAGTGACGCCGTTCAGGCGAGGGGAGCAATCTGTGAACACGCGTGAGAACGGGCCCGACCAGGAGCCGGTGATCCGCGACAATCGCAAGATCGATCCGGAGACGGGCCAGGCCAGGGAGACGGGCCAGAGCAGGGAGACGGACCAGGGGCCGGCGGAGAAGCCGGTCACCCCGCCGCCGCCCCCCGCCGCGGGCGGTGGCGACATCGCCGCCCAGCTCGCCGAGCGCACCTTCGACCTGCAGCGGCTCCAGGCGGAGTACGCCAACTACCGCAAGCGGGTCGAACGCGACCGGGTCGTGGTGAAGGAGCAGGCGGTCGCGGGCGCGCTGACCGAGCTGCTCCCGGTGCTCGACGACATCGGCCGGGCCCGCGACCACGGCGAGCTCACCGGCGGTTTCGCCAAGGTGAGCGAGTCCTTGGAGACGGCGCTGGGCAAGCTGGGCCTCACCTCCTACGGTGCCAAGGGCGACCTGTTCGACCCGACGGTGCACGAGGCGCTGATGCACAGCTACTCCTCCGAGGTCACCGAGCCGACCTGTGTCGAGATCCTGCAACTCGGCTACCGGATCGGCGAGCGCGTCGTCCGGCCGGCCAGGGTCGCGGTCGCCGAGCCGGCCGATCCGGAACCCCCGGCAGAGGTCCCCGACCCCGCCGACAACTGAACCCAAAACCCCCTCTTTATCTACGAAGGACGAGATAGATGAGCACCAAGGACTACTTGGAGAAGGACTACTACGCCGTCCTTGGTGTGCCGAAGACCGCCACCGCAGAAGAGATCAAGAAGGCCTACCGGAAACTCGCCAGGCAGTACCACCCGGACGCCAACCAGGGCAGCACGGAGACCGAGTCCAAGTTCAAGGAGGTCTCCGAAGCCTACGACGTGCTCAGCGACGCCAAGCGCCGCAAGGAGTACGACGAGGCGCGCGCCCTGTTCGGCTCGGGGGTGGGCAGCTACGCCGGGGGCTCGGGAGGCTCCCGCGGCGGCGGTTTCCCGTTCGACTTCGGCGACCTGTTCGGCGGCACCGGGGGCGGCGCCCAGTCGGGCGGCACCGGTGAGCGGATCGGCGACATCTTCGGAGGGTTGTTCAACCGCGGCGGCGGGCAGCGTACGACGAGCACCACCCGCCCCCGCCGCGGCCAGGACATCGAGTCGGAGGTCTCGCTGTCCTTCACCGAGGCCGCCGAGGGCACCACGGTGTCCCTGCGGCTGACCACCTCCTCCGCCTGTACGGCGTGCACCGGCACCGGGGCCAAGGCCGGCACCACCCCGCGCGTCTGCCCGACGTGCGAGGGCACCGGCGCCGCCAGCCGCAACCTCGGCAACTTCGCCTTCTCCGAGCCGTGCCGCGACTGCAAGGGCCGCGGGCTCCTCGTCGACGACCCGTGCCCGGTGTGCGACGGCAGCGGCCGCGGCAAGAGCACCCGCACCATCCAGGCGCGCATCCCGGCCGGGGTCGGCGACGGCCAGCGGATCCGGCTCAAGGCCAAGGGCGCCCCGGGCGAGAACGGCGGCCCCGCGGGTGACCTTTACGTGCAGATCCACGTCAAGGCGCACTCGGTCTTCGGCCGTTCGGGCGAGAACCTCACGATCACCGTCCCGGTGACCTTCGCCGAGGCGGCGCTCGGGGCCGAGATCCGGGTGCCGGTTCTCAAGGGCCTGCCGGTGACGGTGCGCATTCCCGAAGGCACGCCCAACGGCCGCACCTTCCGGGTGCGCGGTCGTGGCGTCACCCGCAAGGACGGCACCAAGGGTGACCTGCTCGTCACCGTCGAGGTCACCGTTCCGCAGCAACTCGACGACAAGGCCCGCACCCTGCTTTCCGAGTACCGCGACGTCACCTCGGGGGCGGACCCCCGGGCAGAGCTGATCCAGCAGGCCAGAAGCGAGTGATCCGATGGACGCCAACTTCTTCGATCTGTCCGACGAGACCCCTGTCTATGTGATCTCGGTGGCCGCCCAGTTGTCCGGCCTCCATCCGCAGACGCTCCGGCAGTACGACCGTCTCGGCCTGGTCAGCCCGGGTCGTACGGCGGGACGCGGCCGGCTCTACTCCACCCGCGACATCGTGATGCTCCGCGAGGTTCAGCGGCTCTCCCAGGAGGAGGGCATCAACCTCGCGGGCATCAAGCGCATTCTGCTGCTCGAAAACGACAACATCAGGCTGCGCGACGAGGTCGACCGGCTCCGCGCCGAGATCTCCATGATCCGTGCGTTGATCCGCTACGAACTCCCACCCGCTTGATCATGGCTTGACCAGGGGGATCAAGGTATGGAATACAAACTCACCCAGAAGAGCCAGGAAGCGATCTCCTCCGCCATCCGCAGGGCCGCGACCGAGGGCAACCCGGAGGTCGCGCCGGCTCACCTCTTCACCGCCCTGCTCGTCCAGACCGACGGTACGGCGGTGCCGCTGCTCGAAGCCGTCGGCGCCGACTGGAAGCAGTTGCGCACCCGTGCGGAGCAGCAGCTCGAAAGCCTGCCCAAGGCCCAGGGCGCGACGGTGGGGGCGCCGTCGACCTCCCGCCAGCTCCTGGTGGCGCTGAACACCGCCGCCGCGCGGGCCAAGCAGCTCGAAGACGAGTACGTCTCCACCGAGCACCTGCTCGTCGGGCTCGCCACCGACGGCGGCCAGATCGCCGACCTGCTCAAGGCCCAGGGGGCGACCCCCAGTACGCTGCTCGACGCCTTCGAGAAGGTACGCGGGCACGCCAGGGTCACCAGCGAGACCCCCGAGGCCACCTACCAGGCCCTGGAGAAGTACAGCATCGATCTCACCGAGCGGGCCAGGTCGGGGAAGCTCGACCCGGTGATCGGCCGTGACTCCGAGATCCGCAGGGTCGTCCAGGTGCTGTCCCGGCGCACCAAGAACAACCCGGTGCTCATCGGCGAGCCCGGCGTCGGCAAGACCGCCGTCGCCGAGGGCCTGGCGCAGCGCATCGTGGCGGGCGACGTGCCCGAGAGCCTGAAGAACAAGCGGCTGCTCTCCCTCGACCTGAGCGCCATGGTGGCGGGCGCGAAGTACCGCGGCGAGTTCGAGGAGCGCCTCAAGGCCGTGCTCGGCGAGATCAAGGAGAGCGGCGGCGAGATCGTCACCTTCATCGACGAGCTGCACACCGTGGTCGGCGCGGGCGCGAGCGAGGGCTCGATGGACGCCGGCAACATGCTCAAGCCGATGCTGGCCAGGGGCGAGCTGCGGATGATCGGCGCGACCACCCTCGACGAGTACCGCGAGCGCATCGAGAAGGACCCCGCGCTGGAGCGCAGGTTCCAGCAGGTCTTCGTGGGCGAGCCGACCGTCGAGGACACCATCGCGATCCTGCGCGGGCTCAAGGGCCGCTACGAGGCGCACCACCAGGTGCAGATCGCCGACAGCGCGCTCGTCGCCGCCGCCGCCCTCTCCGACCGCTACATCACCGCCCGTTTCCTCCCCGACAAGGCCATCGACCTGGTCGACGAGGCCGCCTCCCGGTTGCGCATGGAGATCGACTCCCGGCCGGTCGAGATCGACGAACGGCAGCGCACGGTCGACCGGATGAAGATGGAGGACCTGGCGCTCGCCAAGGAGACCGACGAGGCCAGCCGGCACCGCCGCGAGAAGCTTCGCAAGGACCTCGCCGACCGGCAGGAGGAGCTCAACGCGCTCGTCGGCCGCTGGGAGCGGGAGAAGGCCGGGCTCAACCGGCTCGGCGACCTGAAGAAGCAGATCGACGAGACCAGGGGCGCCGCCGAACGGGCCCAGCGCGACGGCGACTTCGAGGCCGCCTCCCGGCTGATGTACGCCGACGTGCCCCGGCTGGAGAAGGAGCTCGAAGAGGCCAGCGCCCAGGCCAAGCCCGAGGACGCCATGGTCAAGGAGGAGGTCGGTCCCGACGACATCGCCCAGGTGATCTCGGCGTGGACCGGCATCCCGGCCGGTCGGCTGCTGGAGGGCGAGACCGCCAAGCTGCTCCGGATGGAGGACGAGCTGGGCAAACGACTCATCGGCCAGGTGCCCGCCGTGGTCGCGGTCTCCGACGCCGTACGGCGCGCCCGGGCCGGCATCTCCGACCCCGACCGGCCCACCGGCTCGTTCCTGTTCCTGGGCCCGACGGGCGTGGGCAAGACCGAGCTGGCCAAGGCGCTCGCCGACTTCCTGTTCGACGACGAACGGGCCATGACGCGCATCGACATGAGCGAGTACTCCGAGAAGCACGCCGTGGCCAGGCTGGTCGGGGCGCCTCCCGGGTACATCGGTTACGAGGAGGGCGGCCAGCTCACCGAGGCCGTCCGGCGCCGGCCGTACACCGTGGTGCTGCTGGACGAGGTGGAGAAGGCGCATCCGGAGGTCTTCGACATCCTGTTGCAGGTGCTCGACGACGGGCGGCTCACCGACGGGCAGGGCCGTACGGTCGACTTCCGCAACACGATCCTGATCCTCACCTCCAACATCGGCTCGATGTTCCTCGTCGATCCGAAGCTGGAGGCCGACGCCAAGCGCGAGGCCGTGATGGGGGCGGTCAGGAGCTCCTTCAAACCGGAGTTCCTGAACCGGCTCGACGACGTCATCCTGTTCGACGCCCTCGGCTCCGAGGAACTGACCAGGATCGTCGACCTGCAGGTGGCCAGGCTGGCGCGACGGCTCGCCGACCGCAGGCTCACCCTGAGCGTCACCCCGGCCGCACGTGACTGGCTGGCCCTCACCGGCTACGACCCCATGTACGGCGCGCGTCCGCTGCGCCGGCTGGTGCAGTCGGCGATCGGCGACAAGCTGGCCAAGAAGGTGCTGTCCGGGGAGATCCGCGACGGCGACGAGGTGGCCGTGGACCTCGACGAGGAGGGCGACGTCCTCACCGTGACGCCCTCCCGGCTGCCGGTCGCCCCCTAAGGGCTTGACCAGCATTCGGTCAAGCCCACCTGGGCGGTCCGCCGATCGCGATAGCTTCGGCGATCGTCGATGACCGCACACATCAGGGGGGCGTCAATGTCGGACGCAGCACGCAGAATACGAGGGATCCTGGCGGTGGGGGTGCTCACCGCCGGGGTCACCTGGCTGACCACGAGCGCGGCCGAGGCCGATGTCACGTGTGAGAAGTCAGGATCGATCGGGGTGGCGAAGGGGACCATCAGCCGGCCCGCGTCGATCTGCGACCTCAACACCGACTCACTGGCCCGGACCGCGGGCAGACTGGCTCCCGCACCCGCCGCCGGGACGCTCGGCTCCGCCAGGGAGCTGGCCAGGAGGGCGGGCCTGCCGGGCCTCGAAGGGGCCTCCGGCGTACTGAGCCTCGCCGACGGCGGCGGCACGGCCGCGGGCACGGTCGCCTCCGCGCTCCCGGGCCTCTCGGGTACGGCGGCGGGGCTGCCCGTCGTCGGCGACCTGCCCAAGCAGCCGTTGCCCGTCGCGAACGACGTGAACCTGACGAGCCCCGCGGCACCCGCGGCCCCCAAGGCCCCGGCGCCCAAGGCTCCGGACAGCGCCGTCCCCGCCCTGAACACGGTCGAGGACGTGGTCTCCGACCTCGGCGCCACGGACGATCTGCTCCCGGGCGAGCTGGCCCCCGGCCTCGGCCTGCACTGACCGCACTGACCCACGCCGTCCATCGGACCGGCGGCGGGAGGTTCGCTTTCACCGCCACCCGACGCCGGACGGCGAAGGGCCGGGCGACGGGCGCAGCGGAACCAGGGGGACGCCGCGTCGGTTGCACGCGAGAGGCCACGGTCGATGACCGTGGCCTCTTCCGTGTCAGGACTTCCGCGTCCGGAACTTTTGTGTCAGGAACTTTCGTGTCAGGAACTTCGTGTCAGGACTTTCGTGTCAGGAGAGGAGGGCGTCGAGTTCGTCTTCCGGGAAGCCGAGGTCGACGCGGATGCGGTAGCGGGCGCGTAGCAGGGCGGTGTGCTCGCCGCTGCCCGCCACGCTCGCCAGCGCCCCCTGGGTCGCCCATTCGTGGGCGGCGCGCAGGTCACCGTAGGCGACCAGGGTCTCGGCGATGGTGAGCGAGGTGGCGGGGGCTACGTCGCCCTCGCCGTGGATCGTCTTGATCACCTCGCGCGCCTCGTCGGGCCGATCGAGCTCGAACAGGGTGTCGGCGATCCCGGCCCGGGGATCGACGCTCACCTCTCCGCCGTCTTCGACGGCCCGCTGGAGGCTCTCCAGCGCACGAGCCGGTTGCCCCGCCTGCCGCCATTCCTCGGCGGCGAGGGACCAGATCGCGGCCCGGGAGACGTCACCGCCTTCGTAGGCGCCCGCGAGGCCGTCGAGCCGTCTCGCCAATGGAGCATGGTCATCCGCTAGAAGTGCCTGCTCAAGCAGCCGATCAAGATCCTCACGTGTCACATGCGCCACACGGCGAGACTATCGAGACCGGCCCCGTTTTGCCTGGACATTAGGGCATCCCCGACTTTCACCACAAATCACACATGATTGGCTACAGACCGCGTGTTCGTCGCGACAGCCGGGCATATACCCGACGCCTTGGTTGCGAACCAACCGGCGGGGGCGCTGTTCGAGGGAGCTGCGATGGGCATGTCCAGGCAGACGACCTTCACCCTGGCCTGCGCGATGCTACTCGCCGCGTTCGTTCCGGGAGCGGCCGGATATCTGTCCGGAAGGCTGGAGGCCGTCGAGATCGCCAAGCGCGACCTGCGTGAGCTACAGGCCGACATCCGATCGCGGGGTGGCAGGATCGACTCGCTGTCGGTCCCGCGATGCGAACTGTCACCCCGCCAGCGACGCGCGGCCAAGCGAGCGGCCGAGCAGGCGGCGGAGCGGGCGGAGCGGGCGCGAAGCCGCGCGGCCTTCGCGCCCGGCACCTTCACCCTGAACCCGCCCACCCTGAACCCACCAGACGAATGACCCCGAACCCGGCGCAGGCCCCCGCCCGGCCGGGCAATGGAACGATCAACGGAGGTCACGCCTCCCCCACTGACGACACCGGCCACCACGAAGCGACCCCTCGACCACGACACGGTCAAACACGACGCGGTCAATGCGCGTAAGGAGTCAGCTGCCGGGCGAGATAGTCGCGCACCAGCTTCTTTGCCTCGGCCACGATCTGGGGCGCGCCCTCGGGATCGTGCCGGAACGCCAGCTTGAGCACCGCGTCACCCGCCTCGACGGCGACCATCGTGGCCAGGTCGAGCTCCGCGCTGTCGGCCTGCCCGAACTCCGCGAGCAGCAACGCCCGCAGCCGCCCGGCGATCACGGTGTTGTTGTCGGCGACGGAGTCGAGCAGGTTGAGATCGACGACGTCGCCGAAGTTCAGCGACCGGAAGCCGGGCACGGACCTGTGCATGGCGACGTACTCGTCGATGATCGCGTCGACCGCGTCCCACCAGCCCTCGTAGTCGTCCGCCAGGAACCTGCGGCCCACCCCGGCGGCGAACAGCTCGACGTTTCGCCTGGTCACCTCTTGAGTGATGGCCCGTTTGTCAGGAAAGAACTGATAGACCGAGCCGATGGCCACCCCCGCCCGCTCGGCGATGCGGGTGGTCGAGAGCGCCTCGTAGCCGATCTCGTCGAGAAGATCGGCGCAGGCGTCGAGCATCCGCTCGACCCGGCGCGCGCTGCGGCGCTGCGTGGGACGGCGCCGGAGTGGCGTGGGCTCCATGCCTTCGTCGGAGTCTTCAACAGGCAAGGTGGACACGCCACCATCTTGCCCGCTTGGACCGGTCCCGTTCAGCTAACCTCCGGATTTCTCATCTCAGGACAGGTGATCAGGGCTTCGCGGACAGCCCGGTGCAGGAGCGAAGGGACTTCCACTGGCTGACGGCCTGGGTGCGAGCGGACCCGGTGAGCGGGATCGGCACGCCCGACTGGATGTGCGCGGGCGTCCACCGGTCCTTGAGCACCTTGCGGCCGTTGATGGTCAGCGTGAGCACGCCGGTCCTGCCGGTCTCGGGGCCCGAGTTGTAGAAGGCGAAGTTGCCCATGCCGTAGTTGACGTAGCTCTTCTTGAGGTAGCCGCTGCCGAGCAGGATGTGGGCGTGGCCGCCGACGATCACGTCGGCGCCGGCGGCGACCAGCTTGGGCGCCAGGTCACGCTGCGCGGGGTTGGGGCACTTCTGCAGCTCGGTCCCCCAGTGCAGGTGGACGATCACGGTGTCGGAGTTCTTCCTGGCGGCGCGCACGGCCTGGATCAGGCGCTTCTCCTCCTTGGCCGAGGCCAGCCCGCCCTGCTCCGACGTCGCGGTCCACGCCTGGATGAACTCTGCGTCGAGCACCTGGGTCGCACCGATGATCGCGACCCGGTTGCCGTTGACGGTCCTGCGGTACGGCTTGTACGCCTCCGCCGCGTTCTTGCCGACGCCCACGACCGGGAACCGTGACTTGCGGATCGCCGCCAGGGTGTCGCGCAGGCCGCTCTGCATGAAGTCCATGCCGTGGTTGTTGGCCAGCGAGGCCACATCGACCCCGGCCGCCTTGAGGGCGGTCAGCGCCGACGGCGGGGCGCGGAAGGCGAACTCCTTGCCCGGCGCCCTGGTCCCGCCGGTGGTGATCGCGGTCTCCAGGTTGACCATGGCGAGATCGGCGCGCTTGAGCACCGAGGCGATCGGCCCGAGCACGGTCTTGGGGTTGGCCCGCAGCCGGTTGAGCAACACGCCTTCGAAGTGCGTGTCACCACCGAAGGCGATGGTGTACGGCCGGCGCTCGGGCGTCGGTTTGGCGGTGGGAGTGGAGACGGGGGTCTTCTTCTGCTCCGGCTCCGGTTCCTGGGCGGACTGCGCGGCGGAGCAGGCCGAAGCCAGCATCGCCGAACCCGCCAGGAGAACGGCGGCGAGACGGACAGGGCGGGGAGAGTGGCTGTTCATCGCTACCCGAGCATGCCATCTCCAGCCGCCGGGCACATCAGCCGCACACCGGACAACAGTCATCTGGAGTTATTCCAAGAGTTGAATGATTCCGGTTTAGCGCGTATCGTCCATCACATGGGGGACGTCGACCGACTCCACGAGGCAGGGTTGCGGGTGACCGCGGCCCGCCTGGCGATCATGCAGACCGTGCAGGAGGGTGGCCACCTTGACGTGGACGCCGTCCATCGGCGCGTGCACGATCGCATCGGCAGGGTCTCCCTCCAGGCTGTCTATGACTCACTGGCCGCACTGCACAAGGCGGGGCTGGTCAGGAAGATCGAGCCCATGGGCAGCCCGGCTCGCTACGAGGCCCGGGTGGGCGACAACCACCACCACCTCGTGTGCCGGCGGTGCGGATCGGTGACCGACGTCGACTGTGTGGCAGGAGAGGCTCCGTGCCTCGATCCCGTGCACACCGCCGGTTATCTCATCGACGAGGCAGACATCACCTTCTGGGGCATCTGCCCCGACTGCCGCCCCGGCACATAACGGAGTTTCAGGCGGTAGCCGTACTCCATCACTGACGATTCGGAGGACTGCGCAATGAGCGATCGGCCCATGACCACTACGGACGCGGGGATTCCGGCGCCGAGCGACGAGTTCTCGCTCTCCGTCGGGCCGAACGGCCCGCTGCTGATGCAGGACCACTACGTCATCCAGAAGATGGCGCACTTCAACCGGGAACGGGTGCCCGAGCGGGTGGTGCACGCCAAGGGCGGCGGTGCGCACGGTGTCCTGCGGATCACCGAGGACGTGAGCCAGTACACCAAGGCCGGCCTGTTCGCCAAGGGCAAGGAGACCGACCTCTTCCTGCGCTTCTCCACGGTGGCCGGCGAGCTGGGCAGCCCCGACACCGCCCGTGACCCACGCGGGTTCGCGATCAAGTTCTACACCGACGAGGGCAACTACGACATCGTCGGCAACAACACGCCGATCTTCTTCATCCGGGACCCGTCGAAGTTCTCCGACTTCATCCACTCGCAGAAGCGCCGCGCCGACAACCACCTGCGCGACAACAACATGCAGTGGGACTTCTGGACCCTCTCCCCGGAGTCGGCCCACCAGGTCACCTTCCTGATGACCGACCGCGGCACTCCGAAGACCTGGCGCAACATGCACGGCTTCGGCTCCCACACCTTCCTCTGGTACAACGCGGCCGGCGAGAAGTTCTGGGTGAAGTACCACTTCAAGACCGAACAGGGCATCGAGAACTTCACGGCCGGCGACGCCAAGGCGATGACCGCCGAAGACCCCGACTTCCACATCCGCGACCTGCACACGGCCATCGCGGCGGGCGACCACCCGGCGTGGACCGTCAACGTGCAGGTCATGCCGTTCGAGGCGGCGGCCGACTACCGCTTCAACCCGTTCGACCTGACCAAGGTCTGGCCGCACGCCGACTATCCGGAGATCACCATCGGCCGGTTCGTGTTGAACCGGAACCCGGCGAACTACTTCGCGGAGGTCGAGCAGGGCGGCTTCGAGCCGGCGAACCTGGTCCCCGGCATCGGTCCCTCCCCGGACAAGATGCTCCAGGGCCGGCTGTTCTCCTACCCCGACGCCCACCGCTACCGCATCGGCCCCAACTACCTCCAGTTGCCGATCAACGCCCCGAAGTCGCCCGTCCACAGCTACAACAAGGACGGCGCGATGCGCTTCAGCAACGGCGGGGACCCGGTCTACGCGCCCAACTCCGCGGGCGGCGCGACCGCCGACCCCGCCCTCTACGAGGGCGAGAACTACCACGTCTCGGGCGAGGTGCTCCGCAGCGCCTACACCAGGCACGCGGAGGACGACGACTACACCCAGCCGCGCGCGCTGTGGGAGAACGTGCTGTCCGACAACGAGCGCGCGCACCTCGTGAACAACATCGTGGACCACGCGTCCGCCCCGGAGGTCACCACCGAGACGCGCAGGCGGGTCGTGGACTACTGGACCAACATCCACAAGGACCTCGGCCAGGGCGTCGCCCACGGCCTCGGCATCTCCTGATCGGAGCGATGGGCACAGGGCCTGCGCCGGTGCAGGCCCTGTGCGAGGTCACCGCATCCGGCTGCGTCCCGCCGGACGGGGGCGGCCGGTCAACCCGAACGGCCCCGCGCGGCGGACGGCGGGAAGTGCGTCGACCAGAAGTGCGCGATCTCGTCCCTTCCCGCGATCCAGATGTCGCCGGATGCGCAGATCCGGTCGAGCACGCGCAGGAGTCCCGCCAGCCGGGCCGGTCGCCCGATGATCCTGGGATGCAGTCCGATCGACATCATCCTCGGGTGCCGCCTGCTCTCGGCCAGCAGGACCTCGAAGCAGTCGATGGCATAGCGCGCGAAGTCGTCCGCCGTGAAGAACTGGCCCTTGTAGAACTTGGTGTCGTTGACGTCGAGGGAGTACGGGACGATCAGGAACGGCTGCCCGTCGACCTGGTCGTAGTACGGGAGGTCGTCGCTGACCGAGCCGGCGTCGTAGACGAGTCCGGCCTGTGCCAGCAACGGGCGGGTGTGCACGGTGTTCGGCGGCCGGGTGAACCAGCCCTTGACGGACCGGTGGGTGAGACGTTCCAGCGAGGCGACGCAGTCCTCGATGTCGCGGCGCTGCTGCTCCACGGTCATGCCGGTGTGCGGGATCCACCGGTAGCCGTGCCCGACGATGTCGCACGCCCGCCGTACGATCGCCTCGGTCACCGGCGGGTTGCGTTCCAGCGCGAGGGCTGAGGCGAAGACCGTGGGGACGACTCCGTGGTCGTCCATCGCCGCCAGGATCCGCCAGATGCCGACGCGGCTGCCGTACTCGAAGGTCGACTCGGCGAAGAGTTCGCGCTCGCCGTCCGGAACGTCGTATCTGGCCTCGACCAGGTTCTCCCGGCTGGTGTCGCCGTCGAGGACGTTGCGCTCCGCGCCCTCCTCGTAATTGATCACGAAGTTCACCGCGAGCCTGGCGCCGTTCGGCCAGGTGAAGTCGGGGGGATTCGCGCCGTATCCGATGAAGTCACGTAGGTGCGATCGGGTCAAAGCCGGCTCCTCAGTGCGGTCTGGGCTGCGGTGCGACCGCGGAACAGCTGCTCGGCGGGCAGCCCGGCGGACAGGCCGAAGATCAGCCGGAGTCGCGCCTTCGCCGGTGACAGGGTGCGCGATGCGAGCAGCCCCTCGCCGAGCAGATGCGTTTCGGATCCGGGGCCGCTGTAGGTGTGCCGCAGGATCGGGCCGTCCTCGCAGCGGCTGGCCAGGACGACCGGCCGGTTCGATCGCGCCACGCGTACGACCGCCTCCGCCAGCGCCGGGGGAAGATGCCCGGCGCCGACGCCCGCGACGACGAGCGCGGCCACGTCGCCGGCGATCGCGTCCACCAGCCTCCCATCGGAACCGGCGACCGCCATGATGATCTCCACCCGCCGGTCCGGCGGAGCCGTGGCGGACAGCAGGTCAGCTGCGGGTGGCGGGCCGAGCAGCAGCTCGACCTCGTTCTCGGCCACGAATCCGACCGGTCCCGCCGACGGAGAGGTGAACGCCGCGACCCGGGTGCTGTGGTGTTTGGTCACCAGCCGCGCCACGTGGATCTCATCCTGGAACACCACGACGGGGCCATACCGCGCCAAAGGCAGGTGCAGCGCCGCGGCCACGGCGGCGGAGAGGTTCGCCTGACCATCGGCGCCGGGGAGGTGCGGCGCACGCATGGCACCGGTGACCACGACCGGGACGGCGGTGTCCACGAGGAGGGCGAGCGCGTAAGCCGTCTCCTCCAGCGTGTCCGTGCCGTGTGTGATCACGACGCCGTCGACGCCGTCCGCGATCTCACGGCGCACGGCCTCAGCGAGCGCCCACATGTCCCCAGGCGTGACGGATCGGCTGGAAACGGTACGCACGTCGCTCGCCCGGATGTCGACCGGCGACGCGCCCAGCATGTCCGCCAGGTCGGCGGCTCCGCGCTGGGGCGTCGCACCGCCCGCCGAACGGGCCGTCGCGATGGTGCCGCCCATGGCCAGCAGGCTGACCGTGCTCCTAGTCATCACTCACCGCCGCGAACAGGTCCGCGCAGTCGGCGACCTCGGGCAGTGCCGTCAGGCGCCGCCACCACACCGCCGCCGTCCGCGAGTCGCCGACGAGCGTGCCGAACTTCGCCCGGTGTTCGTCCACGGTGAGAGGCCGTTCGTGGTGTCCCCGGGGGTTGTCCACGGTCGCGGAACGAGAGCCGTCCTCGGTCACCACCGTCACGCGCGCTGGAGCGGATTCCGGCCACCGCGCCTCGAACTCGGGGGCCACGTGCACCTGCACCTGCCCCGCCAGGGCGGCGACCTCGGGACGGTAGCGGAACGCCTCGATGTCGCTGCGGCCGAGGAGCAGCGCCGTCGCCACGGCGTACGGCAACGAGAAGCGCCCGGACAGGTCGTTCGCGGCCGGTTGCCGATCGATCTTCAGGTTGACCGCCACCGTGTCGACCCGCACCTGCCGGATCGTCTCCGGGGGGACGGGATCGAGGGCCAGCGCGGCCTCCACGGCGCTGTGAGACAGGGCGCAGGCACTGTGGACCTTGAAATAGTTGCGCGCTATGCCGAGCTCGTCGTAGCGCAGCGCCTCGGTGAGGGCCGACTCGTCGGCGATTTCACCCGCCACCTGGCCGAACGCCACATCCAGCGCACCGACCGAGCCGGTGAACCCGGCTCTGGCCAACGCCGTGGCCCGTACCCCGCCCTGCGCCGCGTGGCCGGTGTAGGTGTTGCGAGCCGTCGCGCCTTCGTAACAGGCCTGCCATACCGGCAACAACGGGCTGGTGGCGGCGATCCTGGCGGCTGTCACCGGATCCGTGCCGTCGAGCAGTGCCACGGCGACCGCGGCGCCGACCGCGCCGACGTGTCCATGCGGGTGAACGCCCTGCCGCAGGCGGTATGTACGGAAGAGCCGGCCGGCGATCTCATAACCCGCCAGGACCGCTCGCAGCAGGTCCGCACCCGAGGCGTGGGTGCGTTCGGCGGTCGCGAGTGCCGCCGGGACCACGTGGATGCCGGGGTGGCCGGTCGGACGCATGCCTTCGTCCAGTTCGAGGGTGGTTCCCGCGGTCGCGTTGAGAAACGCGGCATGCGCGGGATGGGCTCGGCGGCGGGGCGCCGCGAGAACCGTCGCGGTGTGGCCCGGCACCGCCGCATTCGGCGAGCTCACCAGACCGTCTGCCTCGTCGATGGCCACCAGGGCGGCGATCTCCGAGGTCCGGAAGCCCGCCGTGGCGACGGCAACGGTGTCCGCGATGACGAGCTGAGCGCGGAACAACGTCTGGGCGGGAACCCGCGCCAGATCCAGCTTCTCCATCATCTGGACCGCAGTGTCGATGCTGTGCACGATTATCGTCACCGTTCGAGGATGAGGTGCCGGCTTTCGCCGAGGGACCACACGGCGGCGGCACTGATCAGGCTGACCAGCACCACGTAGATACCCACGGCGTACATGCCGATCGCGGTGTACAGCGCGACGGCGATGAACGGCGCCACCGCCGCACCGAGCAGCGACCCCGCCTGGTTGGCGGCTGTGATTCCCGAGTACCGGGTCGCGGTGGGAAACAGCTCGGCGAAGTACACGCCCACCGGGGCGTAGGCGCAGCCCACGGGGAAGGCGAACAGCGCGATCCCGACGGCGAACAGCACGGGCGAACCGGTCTCGACGAGGGCGATCATCGGAAAGACGGTCACGATCGCCCCGCCGAGCCCCAGCAGCAGCGCCGTCCGTCTGCCCCGCCGGTCGGCCAGTCCCGCGGCCAGGCGCAGACCGATGCTGTAGGACCCGGCCGAGATCAACACCGCGGTCAGCGCGGCGGTCTGGCTGATCTTCAGCGTCCCCGTCGCGTGGGAGAGCAGGAAGACGAAGGCGACGTAGAAGGTCGTGCTCACGGACACGTACGCCAGGGCCGCGAGCACGGTGGTCCGCGCCGAGCGCCGGAGCAGGGTCGCGATCGGCATACCCGCCATCCCTCGTTTACCGGGGGCGGCGGCATCCTTCTTGCCGGCCTCGAATATCGGCGATTCGTTGATACGCAGGCGCAGCACCAGCCCGACCACGATCAGCACCGCGCTCGACAGGAAGGGCATCCGCCAGCCCCATTCCAGATATGTCTGCTGGGGAACCAGCAGCGTCACGACCAGCAGTACGGTCGTCGACAACGCCAGACCTGCTGTGACGCCTTGTTGCGGCCAGCTCGACAGCCGTGCTCTGCGGTCGGGGGGCGCGAACTCGGTCGCCATCAGGACCGCGCCACCCCATTCGCCGCCCACCGCGGCCCCCTGCACGAAGCGGAGCAGGACGAGCAGGACGGGTGCCAGGGCTCCGGCCGTCTCGTAGGTCGGCAGCACGCCCACCAGCATCGTGCTGACGCCCATCAGCAGCAGCGACGCGACCAGCGTCGTCTTGCGCCCGACACGGTCACCGTAGTGGGCGAAGATCAGCCCGCCGATCGGCCGGGCGATGAAGGCCACCGCGATGGTCGCGAAGGAGGCCAGCGTCGCCGCGACCGGGGACATCGCGGGGAAGAACTGCGTACCGAACACGAGTGTCGCGGTGCTCGCGTAGATGTAGAAGTCGTACCACTCGATCGCGGTCCCGATGAACGCCGCCTTGGCCACTCGGGCGGCTTCCGCGGCGGACGGACGTTCGACCTTCAGATCAGTCTCACCGGCACTCATCTGCATTGATTTCAGCTCCTTCGACGGACCGGGAATGCGTGATCAGAAGTGGGCAGGGTCCTCGGCGACGATCACGCCCGCGCCTGAGACCTCTGAGCGAGTCAGGGCCGGGCGACAGGTCTGTCCGGCCGTTCATGTGGCGTGGGCCTGGTTCAGGGACGGTCCACGCAACCGAGCGGCGATGTCAGCGAAGGCTCGATTACGGACATTTGGGTCAATATGTACATCTATCAGAAGAGGCCCTGCTGCCTCGGTCAGGATTTCCGGGAGCATGGCGAGATCCGCGTCGCATCCGATGGAGTGCGCGGGAATGCCGAACCCCCTGGCGATCCCCGCGATGTCAGGCCACGCGTGTTCGGACTCCGCGATGGGATACCCCTTCGCCTCGAGACTGTGGCGCTCCTGGCCGTAGCCCCCGTCGTTCATGACGAACAAGGTCATCGGCAGCCCGTAGCGGCGCACGGTGGCGAGTTCGTTGAGGCTCATCATCAGGCACCCGTCCCCGAGCACCACCGTGACCCGCTCGCCCTCCCGGGCGAACGCGGCACCGATGCCCACGCCCAGCGCCTGTCCGATCGCGCCGAAATCGTGGGTGAACGCGTATCGGCGGGGATCCCAGCTTCGCAAGGTCTGCTGCGCGAACGAGCCGAAGTGGCCGGCGTCGACGACAAGCAGGCGATCCTCCGGCAGCGCCGCGTCGAGGGCGTCGACGACGGCTTGCGGATGCGCGGGGAAGGAAGCGGTGTCGGCGGCGGCCTCATCGGCGGGCGGCGCCCAGCGGGTGACCGCACCAGAAGCGTCGGCGCCGGGAATGTCGGCGCGCACACGGTCCCGCAGGATGGCGACGGTCGCGGTGGTGTCCCCCACGACGGCGACCGTCGCGGCCGTGTGCCTGCCGATCGCATCGGCATCATGATCTACCTGGATGACCGTGCTGCCGTTCAGGACCATGCCGCCGTCGGTCGTCCACTGGTTCGCGGTGGCACCGAGCACGAGGACGCAGTCGGCGGCGGCGAGCGCACGGGACGCGGGGCCGGCGCCCAGCCCGCCTGCCACGCCGAGATGGCGGGGATGGCGGGCCAGCAGGCCCTTGGCCTTCAGCGACGTCGTGATCGGCGCGCCGAGGTGGTCCGCGAGCTCACCGACCGCCGCGGCCGCGCCGGGCTCGACACCGCGGCCGACGAGGATGACCGTCCGCCGCGCGGCGGCGAGCACCGCCACGGCGGCCTCGACGGCCGCCGGATCCGGCACCGGACCGGTGGGCGGCCCGGCCGTCGGCAGGTAGGTCCCCACCTCGTCGGGCAACGGGGCGAGCAGCACGTCGGTCGGTGCGTTCAGCACTGCCGGCCCCTTCCCGAAACGGACGTGCCGGAAGACCGCGCCGACATCGGCGTACACCGTCTCGGGCCGGTACAGCGGACGGAACAGGGCGCCCGTCGAGCGGATGAACGCCTGCTGGTCGAAACGCTGCGGGTGGTCGAGATCCCCCGTCGGAGTGTCCGGCGCCAGGAGGACCACGGGCGAGCGGGCGGCCACCGCCGTCAGGAGCGAGGTGGCCGTGTTGCTCAGGCCCGGGCCGTGGGTCACACTCGCGACCCCGGGCCGGTCCGAGAAACGCGCGTAGCCGTCGGCCATCGCGACCGCGCCCTGCTCGTGGCAGGCGTGCACGACCTTGATCTCCTCTCTCGCTGACAACCTGGCGAGCAAGTCAAGATTTCCGTCGCCCATGAGCGCGAAGACAACCTCCGTGCCCTCGGCCAGCAGCGCTGCCGTCATGGCGTCCACAACCGTTCCATCTTGCATGGCATGCGACTGTACTCCACTGCATACAGATGAACAAGGACCACTCTCCACCGATCGAGAAGCACGTCTACCTGCCCTAATGCTTGAGAGACAGCCTCAGCGACCACTTGGCTCGGGAGTACGGCGAGCCAGTTAGAGTACTGCGGAGTGCGAGTGTATTCTGGAGGCATGGATGAACCCACGGCAGTCGCTGACGACTCGTCGGCGATCACACTCCCCGGCAAGAAGCCCATCGCCGACGAGTTGTACGAGTACCTGCGGAACGCGATCGTGCACGGCAAGTTGCCCGCGGGCATGCGTGTGGTCGAGGGAGACATCGCGGCCCGCGCCAACGTGAGCCGCACTCCCGTGGGACAGGCGCTGCGCCATCTCCAGTCAGACGCCCTGCTGCGCGCATCGCGGCACGGGCTACTCGTGAACGAACTCTCCGCGGACGAACTGTCCGAGGCGTGCACCGTCCGCGACTCGCTGGAGGCACTCGCCGCCCGGCTCGCCGCCTCCGCGCGGACCGACCTCGACATCGCGCTGCTGGAGGAGCTGACCGAGCAGTTCGAGGCCGCCATCGGCGGAGACGTGTCCGAGATCGTCGAACTCAACCACGCCTTCCACGACGCGGTCTGGGATGCGGCGCGCAATTCCTTCCTCAGACGCAACCTGATGCAGACACGCTCGCTGATCGAACGTCTGAACTCGACCACCCTGAGCGCGGAGGCCCGTCAGCGCCAGGCTCTCGGCGAACACCGCGCGATCCTCGCGGCGATCATCGCGCGCGACGCCGACGTGGCGGAGGCCGTCACGCTGGAGCACTTCCACAAGGCGACGGCCATGCGCATCCTCTCCAAACGCGCCCAAGCACGCAGGGGCAACTGACCAACAGGAGGCTTCGATTTCAATGGACCACGACGCGGACGTGATTGTGGTTGGCACGGGCAACGCGGGATTCTGCGCCGCACACGCGGCGGCGGAACGCGGTGCGCGTGTGCTGATGCTCGAAAAGGGCCCGACGAGCGCGATAGGCGGTAACACGTACTTCACCGCCGGAGCGATCCGTACGACCTACCGCGGCATCGACGAACTGGCGGACCTCGTCGACGGGGACGACGAGCGCCTGCCGTACACCGACATCGATCCCTACGGGCCCGCCGATTTCGCGGCCGACATGCGACGCGTCACGCTCGGACGTTGCGACCCCACGCTGACCGACACGATGGTCCACGGCATCGCCGACACGTTGCGCTGGCTGCACGGGCTCGGGGTGCGCTTCCGCCTGCAGTACGAGCGGCAGGCGTATGAGGTCGACGGCCGCCATCGGTTCTGGGGTGGTCTGCCGCTGGCGACGGTCGACGGCGGGAAGGGGCTGGTGGCACAGCATCTGCTCGCCGCGCGACGCGCCGGTGTGCGGATCCGCTGCGACACGGCGGTCGACCGCGTCCTACGCGATTCCGACGGACGGGTGACCGGTGTCGGCGCGGGTGCCGACGAGTTCCGGGCGGGTGCCGTGGTTCTGGCGGCGGGCGGATTCCAGGCCAACAAGCTTCTGCGTGCGCAGTATCTCGGCCCGAACTGGGATCTCGCGAAGGTGCGCGGCACCCCGCACAACACCGGCGGCGTGCTCATGGCCGCGCTGGACGCGGGAGCGCAGCCGGCCGGGCACTGGAGTGGCTGCCACGCCGTGGCCTGGGACGCCAACGCGCCGCAGACCGGCGACTTCGAACTGACCAACCGCCACACCAAGCAGTCGTATCCGCTGAGCATCGTCGTCAACACGGCCGGCAAGCGCTTCATCGACGAGGGCGCCGAAATCCGCAACTACACCTACGCCAAGTACGGTGCGGAGATTCTGCGTCAGCCGGGTGCGCAGGCTTTCCAGCTCTTCGACGCGAAGACGGCGCCCCTGCTCCGCGAGGCCGAGTACGAGGCCCCCGGGGTCTCCCGCTTCGAGGCCGACTCGATCGCCGAACTCGCCGAACTCGCCGGCATCGAACCAGCCGGCCTGGTCGACACGGTCAACGAATACAACGCGGCCACTCGGCCAGGCGCTTTCAACCCATCCATCAAGGACGGGCTAGGTACGGCCGGCCTCAACCCGCCGAAGAGCAACTGGGCCCAGCCGCTCGATGAGCCGCCCTATCTGGCATTCGCCGTGACCTGCGGAATCACCTTCACCTTCGGCGGCCTGAAGATCGATACGGCAGGCCGGGTCATCGATGACGCCGATGAGGCGATCACCGGGTTGTTCGCCGCCGGCGAGATGGCGGGCGGGCTGTTCTTCCACAACTACCCAGGCGGTAGCGGCCTGTCCGCGGGTGCGGTGTTCGGACGTCGGGCAGGCGTCGAAGCGGCCGACCTCGTTTCAGCCCACACCTACGCCCACTGAGCCCGACCGGCACCTGCCCGGATTCCATCCGCGTCCTGGACGACTCTGACGGCGCCGACTCGAGATTGTGAAAGGCTCCCGTCCCACTACACGGAGCCGGGCGACACCGCCCGTGACCCACGACATCCACCAGGACCTCGGCCAGGGCGGCGCCCACGGCCTCGGCATCGCCTGACCAGAACGATATGAGCAGGGCTTGCGCCGGGCACACCGGGCAAGCCCTGCTCGACTCACATAGCAGCTTCATAACAAGTCAAGGGGTGGGCTGCCTCGACGAAGTGGCTGGGTCAGGATTCCTCCGTGCGAGGATCTGTTGCGAACAAAGCCCGTCTTCGAGGCACCGGTCGCCTTCTCCTGGTGACCGCCATCGCACTCGTGTGCCTGCTGGCCGTGATTCTCTCGCCGCTGGCTCTGGGCGTGGTGGAAGGGCTGACCCGGTCGAGCTGGACAAGGCTGAGCGAGATAGGCCAAACGTATGGGGGCGCAGCGGCTATTTTGACTGCGGTCGCATTCGGCGGAGTCATCGCGTCGCTTATCTTACAAGTACGCGAGTCCAAGGTCAGCCGGGAGCAAGCCGTACGATCGATGCACTCCGATCTCGTCCGCATGACCATGGACGAGCCCGAACTCCTCCGAGCCATAGGCGTCCTGAATCCGCAAGCCAGTAAAGACGAGCTGACAAAGCTTCGAGAGCGGCAGCTTGTCAATCTATGGCTCACCTACTGGCACACCCTGTACGATTTGGACCATCTACCGGCCGCCGGATTGCGCCTCTACCTGCGCGAATTCTTTCAAGGCGATGCAGCTAGATCCTTTTGGACGGATGCGGGCAGCGGATGGCCACTTCATTGGCATGGCCGACGACACAGGCAGTTTTGTCAAATTGTCGACGAAGAACATCTGGCTGCACTTGAGGGATATCAAGCCCAAGAACCGAAACCGGTTGCCATCCGCGACAAATCCCGAGATGTCGGCGCTCCGGAAAAGATGCTTGCTTTCGCAGTGGGAATGGCGGTCGGTACAGGCCTCGCCGTCTTATCGGCTCGTATACGTAACAGACGGCTCTGACGGCTCTCGTCCGTGATGTGCGAAAGGCTCCCGTCCCCTTTGCGGACAACGGGCCGGGAGCCGACTCGAAGGCATCGCTAAACGTCGAATTCGCCGTCCTTCACACCGCCGACGAAAGCATCCCACTCCTGCGGGGTGAAGACGAGTACGGGCCCGGCCTGGTGCTTACTATCCCGTACGCCGACACGCCCACCGCCCAGGTAGGCGACCTCGACGCAAGCCCCATTGCTTGCGCTCCGGACGCTCTTCTTCCACTGAGCGTCTGTAAGGTCAACCGAATACATCACGGTTCCTTTGAAATAAGCTGGAACTCTACTTCCAGCGGTCGATAGCCTTTTCCATGAATTCCCTGGACGCCTCGGGTCCAAGCGCCTCCGACCGAAGATGGTCGAAGGCAAGTTTGTATCCGAACACTTCACCCTGATCTTCGACCCAGCGTGCGCTGTGCAGCAGCTCAAGATAGACGAGATCATGGAACTCTGGAAACTGCAGGTGTATGAATGATCCCGTGTTGACGGGGTGAAACGCTTCCTGCGGAAGGATCTGCAGGCGCACATTTGGAAGACTGCTTACCTCGACCAGACGCTCCATCTGCCCACGCATCATGGTGGCGCCGCCGAATCTCCGCAATATGGCGGATTCGTCTAGGACCACCCACGTGGTAAGCGGAACGTCCGCGAACAGCAACTGCTGGCGGGCCATTCGAGCTTCGACCCTTGTTCGAATGTCGCCGGGCGGGATCCGGCTGATCACTTGGGTCGCCCGGATGACCTCTTCCGCGTATTCCGGCGTCTGAAAGAGGCCAGGAACGACCTGGGGCTCCCAGCTGCGTTCGAACGCCGCCTCCTCTTCAAGCCCGAGCAATGTCGCGTACTCCTGGGGGAGGGAGTCGCGATACTCCTCCCACCAGCCTTTTCTGGCTGCGGCTTTGAGCAGGTCGAACAGCTCGCGCTGCTTTTCCTCGCCGACCTGGTAAAGCGTGGTGAGGGCTTGGACATCCCCTTTACGAGGCATGGTCTTGGCCGTCTCGATGCGGCTGATCTTGGATGCCGACCAGCCCAGCTCGTCGGCGACCTGGTCGCCGGTTCGACCGGCGCGCTCCCGTAACCGGCGGAGCTCCTGACCGAGCCTTCGCCGCCGGACAGTCGGACTGCCACGTTCGGCCACAGCCGCCCAAGCCCCCCTCGCGCAAGACAGGATGGTAGGAGCCCTGCCCCCATTACCAGGCTCGACCACATATCGTACCTGCAACTTGCACGGAATGGTGCACGGGTTCTGCCAAGTCGATTCCATGGGATCTGACGCCCGAGAGGCTGCCATAGACCTTCGCGGGACACCTGGAAGAGACGGACAAAGAAGCGCATAACGGGATAAACCCCGCTCGGCTACGTGCACAGGAGTCGCGCTTCGTCACACGCCCGTGCAAGTTGCACGAAACCATGCACGGCAAGACACCCAGCAATTGTGAAATCTGTTGCTTTTTGACTTGTGGCATGGCTTGCAAGCAGATACGTGCGGGCGCACTATCAATCTAGGGCCAAACGACGCGCAACGCGTCGCCCAGGCAACGACGCCGCCCCTCTCCGTCGTCCGGCCACAGGGAGGCAGCCACGGGGAAAGATCGCGAAAGCAGAGCAAGTCGCATGCCGACACGCGTCCACCAGAGGCGCGCAAAAAACCGGGCCGGCGGCCACCGACCCGGTAAGTCACAAGAGCTCCGCATCGAAAGCCACGAAGGAAGTCTCCTATGTACTCACAAGGTACCAAGGGAATCGCTCGAATCAAGTCCTGGTTACTCGCCCTTCTGGACACCGCGGACAGGGAGATGTGCCTGGAGGAGGACGAGTTCGCGCACCGGATCGGCTGGACCGTGACGAGGTCCGGGTTCGGGTCCCGCCGCTACCGCGACCCGCGGTTCGACCGGCTCGCGGCACCGCAGAACCCGGAGGAGGTGTCCGGAAATGTCGCTGCGTAACCCTCGCAACCATCGATACGCCGAGACACCGTCCGCCGGCCGTACCAGCTCGGTCGTCACGCTCTGGCGGTGGCGTTCCGAGATCGTGCTCCTCGGGCTCGCCGTCGTGCTGGTGCTGATGACGGTGAACATGGCCGCCGGTGGCAACTGGTGGTCGTTCCTGATGCTGGCCGGGGCGGTGTCCGCGCCGGCCGCGACCCGGTTCGGGCGCGGCTGGATCACCGGCCACTTCTGGTGCCTGTTCTCCCGGCACCGGATCCAGACCGTGTGCCTGGAGACGCCCATGCACACCCGCGCCGGGCGCATCCCGCTGGTGTTGTGGATCACCCCGACCCCGACCGGTGAGAAGGCGCTCATCCTCACCCGGGCCGGCATCTGCGCCGAGGACTTCGAGGCCTTCGCGGGCGAGATCGAGGCGGCCTGCCTCGCCCGCCGTGTGGTCGTGGCCCGGCATCGCCGGCACGCCAGCCTGGTGACCGTGGAGGTCGTCAGGCGCGATGCCGCGGCGGGCACTCCCGCCGGGCTCGACCGGCTCTACGGCACCAGCCGGTGGGTGTCGCTGCCCTCGACCCGTGACTTGGAGGAGCCGCCGGATCTCCGGACCACGCTGCTCCTCCCCCAGGCCGGCTGACCGGCGCAAAGCCCCCGGGACCCGTCCCCGGGGGCTTCCCTATGAACCCGATCCGGGCCACTATGAGTTCACTTGTCGAACTCAGGAGCCGATCGATGACCATCGTGCACCGGACCTGTCCCCTGTGTGAGGCCGTCTGCGGCCTGCGGATCACGCTCGACGAAGCCGGGCACACCACTTCTGTCAAGGGCGACCCCGACGATCCCTTCTCCAAGGGATTCATCTGCCCCAAGGGCGCGAGCCTCGGCAAACTCGACGAAGATCCCGACCGCCTCACCGGACCGCTGATCCGGAAGAACGGCGAGTGGCTGGAGGCGAGCTGGCCGGAGGCCTTCGCCGCGGTCGAGCAGGGCCTCGCCCCGGTGATCGAACGGCACGGCCGCCAGTCGGTCGCGCTCTACCTCGGCAACCCCAACGCCCACTCCATGGCGGGCGCGCTCTATGCCGCCCCGCTGGTCCGTGCGCTGGGCAGCCGCAACATCTACTCCGCGAGCACCGCCGACCAGATGCCCAAGCACGTCTCGTGCGGCCTGATGTTCGGCCATCCGCTGGCCATCCCGGTGCCCGACCTCGACCGCACCGGCTACCTGCTGATGCTCGGCGCCAACCCGCTGGAGTCCAACGGCTCGCTCTGCACCGCCCCCGACTTCCCCGGCCGCCTCAAGGCGCTCCGGAACCGCGGCGGCCGGCTCGTGGTCGTCGATCCCCGCCGCACCCGCACCGCCGCGCTGGCCGACGAGCACGTCTTCCTCCGGCCGGGCACCGACGCGCTCCTCCTGGCCGGCATCGTGCACACCCTGTTCGCTGAGGGCCTGACCTCGGTGAACGTCCCGGTCAACGGCCTCGACGAGGTGCGCGCGCTGACCGCGGACTTCGCCCCGGAGACGGTCGCCGCCCGCTGCGGCGTGCCGGCCGAGGTAATCGTACGGCTGGCCCGCGAACTGGCCGCCGCGCCGACCGCCGCCGTCTACGGGCGGATCGGCACCTGCACGGCCGAGTTCGGCACGCTCGCCCAGTGGCTCGTCGATGTGATCAACGTGCTGACCGGGAACCTCGACCGCCCCGGCGGCGCCATGTTCGCCAAGCCCGCCACGGAGTTCCGGGCCAGGCGCAAGCCGTACACCACGGGGCGCTGGCGCAGCCGGGTGCGCGGGCTGCCGGAGGCGAACGGCGAACTGCCCGTGGCCACGCTCGCCGACGAGTTGGAGACGCCGGGCGACGGCCAGGTCAGGGCGCTGATCACGGTGGCGGGCAACCCGGTGCTCTCCGCGCCGAACGGCACCCGGCTCGACCGGGCCTTCGCCGGGCTCGACTTCATGGTGAGCGTGGACCCCTACCTGAACGAGACGACCCGGCACGCGAACGTGATCCTGCCGCCGCCGAGGGTGCTGCAGTCGGGCCACTATGACTTCACCCTGCTGGCGCTGGCCGTACGCGACTACACGCGTTACTCGCCGCCCGCGCTGCCGCTGGAGCCGGGCCGTCCGGCGGAGACCGAGATCCTGGCCAGGCTGACGTTGATCGCCTCGGGGCAGGGGGCAGAGGCCGACCCGGCGGCGCTGGACGAGCTGATCCTGGACCAGATGCTGCGCAAGGCGGCGGACGCGCCGGGGTCGCCGATCAACGGTCGGGACCCGGCCGAGCTGCGGGCGATGCTGACCGGGGCGAACGGCGCGGAGCGGCGGCTGGACGCGATGCTCAGGCTGGGCCCCTACGGCGACTGGGTGGTGGAGGAGGACGGCCTGACCCTCGCCAAGCTGAGCGAGCACCCGCACGGGCTGGACCTCGGCGCGCTGCGACCACGCCTCGGCGAGCTCCTGTGCACGGCCTCCGGCCTGGTCGAGCTGGCACCGCCCGCGATCGTCGCCGACGTGGTACGGCTGCGCGACAGCCTGGGCTCCGCCGTACCCGAGATCATGCTCATCGGGCGGCGGCACCTGCGCTCCAACAACAGCTGGCTGCACAACGTGGGCCCGCTCGTCGGCGGTACCAACCGGTGCACGTTGCAGATCAATCCGGCCGATGTGGACCGGTACGGGCTCGCCGGGCACGCGGTGGTGCGCTCGGCGACCGGCGAGCTCACGGTGCCGCTCGAACCGACCGACACGATCATGCCGGGCGTGGTGAGCCTGCCGCACGGCTGGGGGCACGCGGGCAGCACGCAGACCATCGCGGCCGGGCACGCGGGGTTCAACGTGAACGCGCTGACCGACGAGTCGGCCATCGACGTGCCCTCGGGCAACGCGGTGTTCAACGGTGTGCCGGTCACGCTGGACCCCGTGACAACGTGACCTAGGCTTGCTCGGGTGACTGACCCGCGACTGCCGGCCCAGATCGAGTTCGCCCTGGAAATCGACAAGCTCAAGCGCGTGATCCGCCGCAACAACCTGATGGACGGGTCGCGCCGGGAGAACGACGCCGAGCACTCCTGGTATGTCGGGATGCTCGCGATGGTCCTGGGCGAGCACGCTCCACCGGGGACCGACCTCGACCGGGTGGTGGCGATGCTGCTGGTCCACGACCTCGTCGAGATCGACGCCGGCGACACCTTCATCTACGACCCGGTGGCGGTGGCCGCCCAGGTCGAGGCGGAGCGCGCCGCCGCCGACCGCATCTTCGGCCTGCTCCCCGCCGACCAGGGCGTCCGCCTGCGCGCGCTGTGGGACGAGTTCGAGGAGCGTCGTACGCCTGAGGCGCGCTTCGCCAAGGCGCTCGACCGGTTCGCGCCCATCCTCGCCAATCACCGGAACGACGGCGGCACCTGGCCGTTGCACAAGATCACCGCCCGGCAGGTGCTGGAGAAGGTGAAGATCATCGAAGAGGGGTCGCCCGCGCTCGGTGAGTACGCCGTCCGCCTCGTCGAGTTGTCGGTGGGCCGCGGCCACCTATCCTCATAAGGGTGTTCCCATCCGATTCGTCCGGGTAGGGCCCATATGTGAGAGGGGGGCGAATGGTGGAGGAGCAAGTAAAGACGGGGCGGCGCTCACTCAAGGAGATGCTGCCCACCACTGACCTCACCGACCGGCTGGAGCGCTCTACCGGAATGGATCGGCCGATCCGCGCCCTGGCCAAAGCCATCCGTAAGACCATCAAACCCGGCAAGCTCCGCGATCTGCTGCACGGCGTGCCCACCGGCAAACCGGCCCATCCACCCCTGGCCACTTTCAGCCTCGGCTGCTGGATGGCGACGGCCATACTCGACGTGACCCGTTCCGATCCCCGCGCGGCGCGCACCGTGCTCGCGACCGGCATCGTCGCGGCCGCACCGACCGCCGCGGCCGGCATCACCGACTGGTCGGCGCTGCACATCGAACAGCAACGCGTCGGCTTCGTCCACGCGATCGCCAACATGAGCGCGCTCGCCTTCTACACGGGCTCGCTCCTGCTACGGCTCACCGGCCGCGAGGCGGGCGGCAGGGCGCTGGGCTTCGCCGGCCTCGGCGCCGCCGGCCTCGGCGGCTATCTCGGCGGCCATCTCGCCTACCGGCAGGCCGCCGGCGCCAACCACGCCGAATCGGTCACCCACCTGGTACCGCTCGGCTGGCACAACCTGTGCGACCTCAAGGACCTGCCGCACGGCCGCCCGGTCACCCGCCGGCTCGGCTACATCGACCTGCTCGTGCTGCGCTCAGGCGACGGCGTGACCGTGCTCGCCGACGGCTGCTCCCACCTGGCCGGCCCGCTCCACCAGGGCAGGCTGATCAGCGAGGACGGCGTGGCCTGCGTGGTCTGCCCGTGGCACGGCAGCACCTTCCGCCTGGCCGACGGCGCGGTCGTGCACGGCCCGGCCACCGCACCCCAGCCCTCGTTCGAGACCCGCGTGCGCCGCGACGGCATCATCCAGGTACGGCCGGCACATCGCATTCAGTGATTACAGTATTTCTATGGCAAACCCGGCGATCCTGACCGTCGACGACGACCCGGCCGTGTCCAGGGCCGTCGCCCGTGACGTCCGTCGTAGATACGGCGAGCGTTACCGTGTCGTGCGCGCCGACTCCGGCGAGGCCGCCCTCGAGGCGCTGCGGGAGATCAAACTGAGAGGCGAGCAAGTAGCCGTCCTGCTCGCCGACTACCGGATGCCGCAGATGAACGGCATCCAGTTCCTCGAAGCGGCGATGGACCTCTTCCCCATGGCGAGGCGGGTGCTGCTGACCGCCTACGCCGACACCGACGCGGCCATCAACGCGATCAACCTCGTCGATCTGGACCACTACCTGCTCAAGCCGTGGAACCCGCCGGAGGAGAAGCTCTACCCGGTGGTCGACGGCCTGCTCGAATCCTGGCTCTCCAGCCCCGACGCGGCGGCCGACGAGGTCCGGGTCATCGGGCATCGCTGGTCCGCGCCGTCCTTCAAGGTGCGCGACTTCCTGGCTCGCAACCTGGTGCCCTACCGGTGGCTGCTGGCGGACGAGGCGGAAGGCGACCGGCTGCTGTCCGCCGCCGGGCTGGGCCCCGACGAACTGCCCGTGGTGATCACTCCCGACGGGAAGACGCTGACCGCGCCGAGCCCCGCCGACCTCGCCGCGCACATCGGCCTGAGCACCACCCCCGCGGCCGACTTCTACGACCTCGTCGTCGTCGGCGCGGGCCCCGCCGGCCTCGGAGCGGCGGTGTACGGCGCGTCGGAAGGGCTGCGGACCGTACTCGTCGAGCAACGGGCCACCGGCGGGCAGGCGGGCCAGAGCAGCAGGATCGAGAACTACCTGGGCTTCCCCGACGGCGTCTCCGGTGCCCAGCTCACCGACCGGGCCAGACGGCAGGCGCTCCGGTTCGGCGCCGAACTGCTGACCACCCGCGAGGTCGTCGGGCTGGAGTCCGGCGGCTCCACCCGGCTGCTCCGCTTCGGCGACGGCACCACCATCGCCGCGCACACGGTGGTGCTGGCGACCGGCGTGTCCTACCGGCGGCTGGAGGCCCCCGGCCTGGAGTCGCTGACCGGCCGCGGCGTCTTCTACGGCTCGGCCTCGACCGAGGCGCCGAGCTGCGCCGACCAGGAGGTCTACCTCGTCGGCGGCGCCAACTCCGCCGGGCAGGCCGCCGTCCACTTCGCCCGGTACGCCAGGCGGGTGCACCTCCTCATCAGGGGAGACGACCTGCGCCGTTCCATGTCGCAGTACCTCGTGGAGCAGATCGAGAACATCGACACCATCGAGGTGCACCCGCACACCGAGGTCACCGCCGCCGAGGGCGGGGACCACCTGGAACGGCTCGTGCTGCGCGACCCCCGGTCGGGCGAGGAACGGACCATCGAGACGTCGTGGCTGTTCATCTTCATCGGGGCCGAGCCGCGTACCGACTGGCTCGACGACGTGGTGGCCCGCGACCGGCGCGGATTCGTGCTCACCGGCCCCGACCTGCTGGCCGACGGCCGCCGGCCCAGCGGGTGGACGCTGCCGCGCGACCCCTACCACCTTGAGTGCAGCATGCCCGGTGTCTTCGCCGCCGGCGACGTGCGGGCCGACTCGGTGAAACGAGTCGCCTCCGCGGTCGGCGAGGGCGCGATGGCGGTCTCGCTGATCCATCGCTACCTGGAGGCGCAATGACCCCCGACGAGCTGCGCACCCTGTTCCTGTTCGAGTCGCTCGACGACGACCAGCTCGCCACGTTCGCCGAGCACGGCAGGGTGGAACGCCAGGAGGCCGGCACCGTCGTCTACCGCGAGGGCGAACCGGCCACCTGTTTCTACGTGCTGGTGAGCGGCACCGTCTCGCTCACCCGGCTGATCCGCGGCGAAGAGATCGAGGTCAACCGCACCGAGCAGCGCAGCGTCTACGCGGGCGCCACCCAGGCGTACCTCGGTGACCAGGTCGACCAGATCTACCCCAACTCGCTGCACGCGATCACCGACTGCGAGTTGTTCCTGCTGCCCGCCGACGTCATGGCGACCTCGATGCGCACCTGGTTCCCGATGGCGATGCACCTGCTCGAAGGGTTGTTCTTCGGCATGCGGGCCACCCAGACGATCGTCAGTGAGCGGGAACGGCTGATCGCGCTCGGCTCCCTGTCGGCCGGGCTGACCCATGAGCTGAACAACCCGGCCGCCGCCGCCGTACGGGCCACGTCCGTGCTGCGCGACCGGGTCGCGGGGATGCGCCACAAACTCGCCATGATCGCGGACGGGCGGCTCGACGGCAGCCGCCTGCACGACCTGGTCGAACTCCAGGAGGCGGCCGTCAAGCTGGCCGCCTCGGCACCCGAGCTGTCGGCCCTGGCCACCTCCGACGCCGAGGACGTGCTGACCGACTGGCTCGACGAGCACGGCGTGACCGGCGGCTGGGATCTCGCCCCCACGCTCGTCGCGGGCGGGATCGACACCGGATGGCTGGACAAGGTGATCACGGCTGTCGGCGCGGAGAACCTGGAGTCGGCGATCCGCTGGCTCACCTACACGATCGACACCGAGCTGCTGATGGGCGAGATCGACGACGCGGCCACCAGGATCTCCGGGCTCGTCTCGGCGGCCAAGCAGTACTCCCAGCTCGACCGGACCCCGTTCCAGACCGTCAACGTGCACGACCTGCTCGACGCCACCCTGCAGATGATGCAGGCGAAGATCCCGCGGGGGGTGCGCACGGTCAAGGAGTACGACCGCTCGCTGCCCACCATCCAGGCCTACGCCGCCGAGCTCAACCAGGTGTGGACCAACCTGATCGACAACGCCGTCGGCGCGATGGGCGAGAGCGGCACCCTCACCCTGCGAACCGCACGCGACGGCGACACCCTCGTGGTCGAGGTGGGCGACACCGGCCCCGGGATCCCCGAGACGGTCCGGCCACGGATCTTCGAACCGTTCTTCACCACCAAGCCCGTCGGCGAGGGCACCGGCCTCGGGCTGGACATCTCCTACCGCATCGTGGTCAACAAGCACCACGGGGACATCCGGGTGGAATCGCTTCCGGGACACACCACGTTCCGGGTGCTCCTGCCGTTCACCTCGACCGACTGAGGACCGCCCCGGCCGCACGGACCAGATCGACCGCCCGGCCTCACCAGATCGACTGAGGACCACCCGGCCTCACCAGACCAGGTTGATGATCGCCAGCACGCCGATGACGACGATGAACGCGCGCAGCGCCGGCGCGGGCAGCCTGCGCCCGACCCGCGCGCCGAGGTAACCGCCCACCATGGTGCCGAGCGCGACCATCAGCACGGCCAGCCAGTCGAGCGGTGCGACGAACACGAACAGCACCGCGGCCGTCGCGTTGACCAGCAGGGACAGCACGTTCTTGGCCGCGTTGACCTGCTGCAGGTCGTCGTCGAGGAAGCTGCCGAGCAACCCGATCAGCACCACCCCCTGCGCCGCCCCGAAGTATCCCCCGTACATCCCCGCGCCCAGCACCCCGAGCCACAGCCAGGGCCCGCCGTGCGGATGAGCGAACTCCCTGCGCTCGGCCAGTTTGCGGTTGAGCCACGGCTGCACCACCACCAGCACGCAGGCGAGCCCGATCAGGATCGGCACGATGAACTGGAACGCGGACTCCGGCAGGTTGAGCAGCAGCAACCCGCCGATCAGCGAGCCCGCGACCGAGCCCGCCCCCAGCCGGATCAGCCTGTCCCGCTGACCCTTGAGCTCGGCACGGTAGCCGAGCACACCGGTGATCCCACCGGGCACCATTCCCACGTTGTTCGACACGTTCGCGACGATCGGCGGGTAGCCCATGGCGAGCAACGTGGGAAAGGTGATCAACGATCCCGACCCGACAACCGCATTGATCGCACCGGCCCCGACTCCGGCCGCGCACACCGCGACCGCCTCCCACGGCGTCAAATCCCCACCCCTTGTACGGCTTTCGCCTGATGGTAGGGGTCGGCCGTCTGCGACTCGTCCTCGGGTGGCCTACGACTCGTCTTCGGGTGGCGTGAAGAGTCCGCCGAGGTTGGTCAGCGCCCTGCCCATCTCCGACGGGACGATCCACACCTTGTTCGCGTCGCCCTTGGCGATCTCGGGCAGCGTCCGGAGGTACTGGTAGGCGAGCAGCCGCTGGTCGGGCTTGCCGTCATGGATGGCCTTGAAGACGATCGAGATCGCGTCGGCCTCGCCCTTGGCCCGCATGGTGTGCGCCTCGGCCTCCGCCTGGGCGCGCAGCACCACCGCCTCGGCCTCGCCGCGCGCCTTCAGCAGGGCCGCCTGCTTCTCACCGTCGGCGGTGAGGATCGCGGCCTCCTTGAGCCCCTCCGCCTGAAGCACCGCCGCCCGCTTGTCACGTCCCGCCCGCATCTCCTTCTCCATCGACTCCTGGATCGAGGCGGGCGGATCGATGGACTTGAGTTCCACCCGGTTCACCCTGATGCCCCACTTGCGGGTGGCCTCCTCAAGGTCCGTGCGGAGGGTGGCGTTGATCTCCTCGCGGGAGGCGAGCGTGCGCTCCACGTCCATGCCGCCCACCACGTTTCGCAGGGTCGTGACGACGAGGTGCTCCACCCCGGCCAGGACGCCGGCGACCTCGTAGGTCGCCGCCTTGGGGTCGGTCACCTGGAAGTAGAGGATGGTGTCGATGGAGACGACGAGGTTGTCAGAGGTGATCACCGACTGCGGCGGGAACGACACGACCCGCTCCCGCAGGTCCGTCAGGTCCTTGATCCGATCGATGAACGGCACGACCAGGTTGAGACCCGGGCCGAGCGTGCGGTGGTAGCGGCCCAGCCGCTCCACGATGCCCGCCGTGGCCTGGGGGATGATCCTGATCGTGCGGGCCAGCGCGAACCCGGCGATCGCCACCACGACGATGGCGGCGATCAGCTGCTCCATTGCCATTCCGGCCCCTATGTCCTTGACCTGATGTGTCGAAGCTGGCCGAAATGCTATGTGGTTTTCTCTTTACTATCCCGTTAGGGGCGGATGACACGCCTACAACTGGTGTGTCCGGGCATACCAGCGGCCGTCACTGCCGCGATCGAGGGTGAGGGGGATGTTGAACGTCGTCGAAAGATTGTCGGCCGTCATCACGTAGTCGATCGGCCCCTGCGCCACCACCGAACCATGCCGCAGCAGCATCGCGTGGGTGAAGCCGCTCGGCACCTCCTCCACGTGGTGGGTGACCAGCACCATCGTCGGCGCCTTCGGATCGTGCGCCAGCCCCGACAGACGACGCACCAGATCCTCCCTGCCGCCCAGGTCGAGCCCTGCGGCCGGCTCGTCGAGCAGCAGCAGCTCCGGGTCGGGCATCAGCGCGCGGGCGATCTGCGCCCGCTTCCGCTCCCCCTCCGACAGGGTGTTGAAGCGCCGCCGGATCAGGTGCGCGCAGCCGAGCTGGTCGATCAGCTCCACCGCCCGGGTGACATCGCTCGAGTCGTACTCCTCGGTCCACCGCCCCAGCACGGCGTACGACGCGGTGAGCACCAGATCGATGACCTTCTCCTCAGGAGGCACCCGTTCCGCCAGCGCTGTACTGGCCAACCCGATGCGGGTGCGCAACTCCAGGACGTCGGTCTGCCCGAGCCGCTCCCCGAGGATCTCCGCCACGCCCTCGGTCGGATACAGCAACGCACCCGCCACCTGCAGCAACGTGGTCTTTCCCGCGCCGTTGGGGCCGATCACCACCCAGCGCTCGTCCGCACCGACAGCCCAGTCGACGCCCCGCAACAGGGCGGCACCATCTCTGCGGACCGCGACATCCGCCAGGCGAAGCACCTGACCGCCCATCCCTGATCACCCCTCACATGTTGCTCAGCTAAAACCTATTGCAGCTTGACCGCATATCGTGGATCGGTGCACGTTGATTCACCGATCTCGACGGTGCTGGTCTGCTGGGGCAACGCCTGGCTCACCGGCCATGTCGGCCTCGACGAGGCCGCCGACCACATCGAGCGTACGGCGGGCCCCGCCGTCATCGCCCTTCCCCCCTCCCTCGACCTCTTTTCGGGCCCCGCCTCGGGCTCGGACCTCGGCGCCGCCGATCCCGGATCTGGTCCCGGTCCCGGGTCTGGTCCCGGGTCTGGTCCCGGGTCTGGTGCTGGTCCTGGTGCTGGTGCTGGTCCTGGTGCTGGTCCCGGGTCTGGTTCTGGTTCTGGTTTCGACATTTCTGGTCTCGACACCGGCCTGGGCTCCGACCTGGGCTCCTCTCTGGGCCCCGACCTGGGCCACGACCTGGGCGCCGGCCTCGGGTCCGGTTCGTCCGGCTCCGGGTTCGGGCTGGGTGCGGACGCCGGCTCCGGGGTGACGGAGGAGATGCCGCTGCGGCGGTTCCTGGCCGACCTGAGGGTGGAAGGTCTGCGGGCGCTCAGGCTTGCGCTGCCCACGGCCGGCGACCCGCTGGGGCTCACCGGACCGCCCTCCTTCAACTCCGCCGCCATCGACGCCGGTGAGGCCGCGATAGCCGTGCTTCCCGGCCGGTGCATCGGCCTCATCCCTGCCCCCGACCGGCGTGGCTCCTCCTACGTCGGCACCCGGTGGACGGCGCTGCGGACCGCGGAGGCCACCCCCGACCTCCCCTCCCTCGCCGAGGCCGAACACGAGCTCACCTCCGCGATGCGCTCCGCCACCGACGCCCTGATGTCCATCGACGGGCCCCGCCCCGCCCACCCTGGCTCGGCGATCGCCACCGTCGACGGCGCCCTCGCCCCCGGCTACCCCGGCCGCGCCCACCGCGTGGCCGTGCTCTCCGCCCGCCTCGCCTCCGTACTCCGCCTCACCGACGACCGCGGTCTGACCTCCGCCCAGATCACCGCCCGCAGCCAGGCCCTCCGCGACCTCGACCGCGCCGTCCGCCGCGCCCGCGTCGCCGCGCACCACGCGATCATCAGCCCATAATCGAAGCTGTTCGTACGGCAAGCCCGCTCCAGACCCCCGCCGTAGGCGGCTGTCGTACGGCAAGCCCGCTCCAGACCCCCTCGCCGTAAGTGGCGAGGGCCGGTGGGGTCAACGCTTCTCAGGTGTGGGTGCCGGCCGCCGTTTCGGCTCGCCCGCCGGCCGTCTCCGCTGGTTCTCAGTCCCTGGCGGCCTGGAGGCGATGGTGGTCGGCGCCGTTATAAGGAATAACCCCGGAGTTCCTGCAGGAACTCCGGGGTTATTCCTTAGTACTACGTCTTCAGTTTCGGTATTCACGACTCGTGAAGATCACGAACCGCAATCGTGATCTACCTCAGAGCTACCTTGGGGCTGGGGCCACGTTCGGGAGAGGACCCTGGTTAAGGCGGGTCACCCGCTCCGGGATGATGCGGGGAACGTGCCGCAGCAGCCTCGCCGCGAGTATCGCGGCGACCAGCAGCACCGCCGCCCCGATCATCGCGGTGACGTGCACGCCGGATACGTAGGCCGCGTTCGCTGCTTCGATCAGCCGCGCGCCGGTCTCCTGCGGCAGGTCGGCCGCCGCGGCCGCGGCGCCGCCGAGGGTGTCGCGGGCGGCGTCGGCCGTGTCCGGTGCCAGGCCGGCGGGCATGGTGTCGGTGAGTTCCGCCCGGTACACCGCCACACCGACGCTTCCGAGGACCGCCATTCCCAGGGCACCGCCGAACTCGGTGCCGGTCTCTGACAGCGCCGAGGCGCTGCCCGCCCGCTCCGCCGGCGCACTGGCCACCACCAGGTCCGTGGCGAGCGCGACAACCGCGCCGACACCCGCGGCCATGGCCAGGCTGCCGATCACCAGGATCGCCAGGCCCCCGTCCACGCGCACCCCGGTGATCAGTGCGAGCCCGCCGGCCGCGAGAACCAGCGCGCCAGGGTCGACGGTGCGAGGGTGGCGCCGCCGACGCCCAGCAGCGCCCGTGCCGCGATCAGCATCGGAGCGCTCGTCGAGTAGGCGGCGACGATCGAGGCGACCCCGAACGCCGCCGCCCCTATGAGCAGTAGCCGCCGGCGCCCGATCCGATCGCCCAGGGCACCCATCGTGATCAGCAGCCCGGCGAGCAGGAACCCGTACACATCGGCGATCCACAGCTGCTGCGCGCTCGTCGGTTCGAGGTCGGCGGCCAGGAACGGCAGAGCGAAGAACAGCACCGACATGTCCATCGACACGAGCATGCCGGGCAGCAGCAGAATCGCGAGACCCAGCCACTGCCTCGGCCCGGCGGCAGCACTCACCTGGTGGCCCCGAAGGTGACCTCGGCGGAGTAGCGGGCCGTGCCGTACTCGCCGTCGCCCAAGTAGAAGCGGGTGGTCATGGTGCGGTCGGCGACGTCGAACACGCTCCGCCACATGGTCCGCCACGGTTCCTCGGGCACGGCCCGCATCGCCACCGCGTCAAGGGTGTCCCGTAGCGTGTGGGCGGACAGTTGCCCGGTGGTGTGCTTGGCGAGTGTGCGGGCGCGGGCGTAGGTGTGGAACGACTGCTCGGTGTCCGGCGGCAGGTCGTCGACATCGGGGTAGGCGTGCAGCAGGTGGTTGGTGGCGCACAGCGCGCCGCCGGCCGCAGTCAGGATGTGCTCGGTGTCGGCGCGGCCTCGCTCCCACACGAACGCCTTGCCCGAGGCATCGGCGACGAGATAGTGGCACGGTACGCCCTGGTTGTAGTGCTTGGCGCCGAGCAGTGCCTGCTTGGCCTGTTCGACGTTCTCGCACGTGTCGAGCAGGAAGCGGGGGACCTGCGTGACGTTGAGCCCGACCTGAGGACCGATCGGCATGGTGGGCGGTTCGTTGTCCGCGACCTCCGCGAGCAGCAGGACGACAGACAGCCCGGCCTCGTTGATGCCCTCGGTGCACCCGTCCAGCTCCGACATCGTGAGAGCCGTCGAGGCGAGCCCGTCGTCGGGGTACATCGTGACCACGTAGGGACGCGATGCCATGGGCAGCCCGCCGGCCGCCGCTGGGTCGCCACCTGTGGCCATGGCCACGAGGGCCTGCTCGCTGAGCGTGAAGAGGTCGTAGTTGCGGGCCACCCGGCCACGACCGTCGGCGGCCATCTCCGGCGGGCACCACACCGCCGAGCAGCCGGAACCCGACGGCAGTGTGGGCATTCCGTCGAGACAGAGCCTGTCGTCATCCGGGTCGACCCCGAGCGCCCTGGCCGCCCCCGATATGCGCGCATACTGCTGCGGCCAGTTGCGCTCGAACCACGTCCAGCGCGCCCGGTTGATCACGGGGTCGATCTTGGTGGGCACCCATCCGGCGCCGTCGCGGGCCTCCTCGGCCAGCACCGCGCCGATCGACGTGTGGTCACCCCGGACGACCAGGTGCCGAACGGTCATGAAGTCGTCGCGGCCACCGGCCACGATGGAAAGTTCGTTCATGGCCGCAATGCTGCTCAGGGGTGCTGACCGGTCACGCACCAACCGCTGACGGTGTCCCCCGGCAGGTCGTCAGCGGCGGTGCGCAGGTCCCGCGGGACACCGGCCGCTGCGAGTGCGTCGCCGAGATCATCGAGAGTGAGTCAGAGCCCGTTCTCGCGTCGCTTGGCACTGAGCGCCATCGCAGCGCTGGAATTGGTGTGCGGTATCCCGTGAGTTCCTCTGAGCTTGTTCGACCTCTTTAGCCGCAGGACCTAGTGCCGGCCCGCGTTGATCCTACGGGGGGTCGCTGGGCGGACGAAGGCGTGATATTTCAACCGCCGACGGTCACTTGCTGTCCAGCCGCCCCAGCGCGTGGGCCTCGGCGAGGACGGACCGGGCCATCTGCCAGTCGGTGTGGTCGATGCCGGTGATGTGGCGTAGGTAGGCGAGGGTGACCTGCTGGACGAGGGCGACGCGGCTGGGGTCCTCGTCGGTGGTCTCTGCTGCCCGGTAGCCGGAGATGCCGCCAAGGAAGTGCTCGCCGCCGTAGACGGTGAGCAGGCTCTTGTTACCGCGGCTGAGGGTGTAGGGGTCGCTTGTCCAGGCGGGTCCTCGGGTGGTGAGCGGGAGATCGTCCTTGTCGCCGGCGACCACCAGTCCGGGGGCGGTGATGTGAGAGAAGTCCTGGTCGCGGAGCCAGGGAAGGTTCTCGTGGGCGAAAGGGGTCAGTTCGTCGCCGCCCTTGCCGGCCGTGGCCAGTTGGATGCCGGCCATGACCCGGGAGTCGGACAGGTCATCGGCGGTGCCGGTCTGGGGGTCGGTGACGCGCAGACCTACCAGGATGCCCGCGGTCTGGCCTCCGAAGGAGTGGCCCGCTGCGACGATGCGGCTGTGGTCGACCCGGCCGGACAGGCCGGGCACGGATGCCTCCAGCGGCTTGAGCTCATCCAGGATGCGCTTCATGTCCTGCACGCGGTAGCGCCACAGGTGGGGCCTGCGGGAGTCGTCCGCGGCGATGGCGACCCGCTTGGAGTCGAGATGCGTGGCTTGGATCACCACGAAGCCATGAGAGGCCCAGTGGTCGACCAGCGGCGCGTAGCCGTCCAGGTCGGACCCGAATCCGTGTGCGAAGAGCACGATCGGCAGGCGTGTGCCAGTGAGCGGTGCGGAAACGCGTACGTGCAGGTCCTGGCCGCGCTGGGGGGCGGGCAGCACGATCGGCTTGACCGTCACGGTCGGGGTGGGAGCGGGGCCGGTGAGGCCGGTCGCCTGGTGGGTGGTCACGTGCGTGCTTCTTTCCGATGTGGTGCGGGTGGCGGGTCAGGTGATCTTGAGGTTGAGGATGCGTCCGGCGTTGATCCATGACGCATCGGGCGAAAAGCCCCGGGGTCATGTCAGCTACGCTAAAACTTGACGTCGACGTCAAAGGCAAGTCGTTGTGGCGTAGATCACATGGAGCTCGGAATGCGCATTGGGGAACTCGCCCGCCGCACAGGCGTCAGCACCCGGGCCCTGCGGTACTACGAGGAGCAGAACCTTCTCACGGCCGAGCGCAGCAACACCGGCCAGCGCCACTACCCCGAAACCGCGGTAGCCCGGATTCTCCTGGTCCGAGAGCTGTTCACCGCTGGCCTGTCGAGCAAGACCATCGCCGAGCTCACGCCATGCGTCATCGACGGCAAGGCCACACCCGAACTCCTCGACCGCCTGGCTGTGGAGCGCGGTCACATCGACCAGCACATCGTCGATCTCACGCACACCCGAGACAGGCTCGACTCGGTCATCGCCAGCGCCTCCGCATCCATGGACACCGGTACCCCCTGCCAGCCCGGCCCGGCATCGACCGCTCCGGCGTAGGTCAGCGACGCTACCCTCCGTGGTGATCAAGAAGCTCGGGAAGATGGGGGATGACGTCGTCCAGTCCGTTCGCGGTGCTCTGGAACAGAGGGCGCCACGGCCTTCGAGGGGCACCGAGAACCTCTGCGTGCCGCTGCGGCACAACTCCTTGGCGATGCGCTCGCCGTCGGCGTACTCGCGCAGCCGATCCTCGCCCAGGTCGCGCCCGGATAAACGAGCCCCGCCGCGCCTGCTCGGCGTAGTAGCGGTCGATCAGCGGATCCTTGAACCGCCCCGCACGCGCCCGCGGCGGGGTGCAGGACGCCGGGGTGAGGTCCACGCCATCCTCGATGTCGACCCCGGCCTCGCGCAGCAACTCGTGAACGGTGACGCCCCTGCCCTGGGCGGGTGGGGGCGGAGCGGGGTCAGGAAGGTCGGCGGGGCGGAGCGGGGCGGTCAGGTCAGTGCACCGAAGCGCCAGATGCGGAGGGTCTTTTCGGGGCCTGCGGAGATGAGCATCAGGCGGCCGTCGGCGTCGACGTGGGGCAGCAGCACGGTGGCCGAGCCTGGGTGCGCGTCATCGATCTTGCCTCTGAGCTTGCCCGTCTCCAGGTCCCAGGCCCGGAGCATGCCGTCGGAGCCGCCCGCCACCAGGGTTTCCCGGCCCGCGACCTCGATCACGCCCAGTGCGTGGATCGTGCCCTTCGGCCCGCCGATCGGTTTCCGCGCGGCTTTGCGCGTGCCGGCGTCCCATACCCGGATCGCCTTCTCCTGCCCGGCCGACGCCACGACCAGCCGCCCGCCCAGGATGCCGGTCACCAGCGTCTCCACCGGCCGGGTGTGCGCGCGGTACGGCTTGCCGATCGCGCGCCGCCGTACGGGATCCCAGATCCGGGCGGTCTCGTCCCTGCTGCCGGACGCCAGATACGTCTTGCCGTCGCGCTTGCCCGCCGCCAGCCAGGTGATGGCCGCCTTGTGCCCGCGCAGTGAACGTCCGACGGCGCGCCGTCTCTTGAGATCGACGAAGCTGATCTTCTCGTTCGCCGTCGCCACCGCGACCCTGTTCCGGCCGACGACCGCCAGCGCCGAGACCGCGCCGCCCCGCGCCTTGTACGGCTTGCCGATCGCCTTCCGGGTCTTCAGATCCCAGATTCGTACGGTGCCGTCCCTGCCCCCGGTCACCGCGACCTTCTTCTTCCCGAGCGTGGTGGTCCCGACCGCCTCAACGGCCCCCTTGTGCCCCTTGAACGGCCTGCCGACCGCCTTCCCGGTCGCCAGGTCCCACAGTCGTACCCTTCCGCCCCTGTCCCCTGAAACCACGATGTGCCGCTTCCCGACCTTGGCCACCGCCAGGGCCCGGACCTCGGCCCCGGCTCCCACCGAGCGGACCCGGTAGCCGTAGCCCAGCCAGCCGTTCTCTCCGGCGACCGGAGCCTTCGTCTCCGAGGTCGCCACGCCGTTCTCCCCGGACGCGGCGCGATCCTTCTCCGTGCCGGGGTCCGCGTTCCCGGTCCCGTGGGTGACCCGAGGCCCGGCCTCCGGCCCTCCGGTCGTCGTCCCTTCGTCGACTCCGGCCTGGGTGACGATGCCCACCGTGGCGACCGGACGCGCGCCGTCGCCGTCCGCTCCCCCGAACACCAGCCAGGCCGGGGCCGCCACCGCCGCCGCCAGCCCGATCCCCACCAGAACCCGCCGCCCGGCCTTCCCTCGCCGAACGGTGCCGACCGGCCGGATGGTCCCTCCGACGAGCGACTCCTCCTCTTCCGCCGGACCTCGCACCTCCGGCGTGGCCGTACGACCCCCTTGAGCGCCCGCGGCGATCAGTCCCGAGCCCGCCGCCCGCACCTTGGCCCTACCGGCGGAACCTCCGGCAGTCCTGGGAGCCCTGGCGACCGGGGCCGCATCCGCCGAAGTCCGGGCGGTCGCACGCGCCTCCCCAGACCTGGCGGTCGCACGCGCGTCTCCAGCCCTGGCCGCCGCAGTACCTCCAGGCCCGGCGGTCGCATCGGCCTTCTCGGGCCCAGCGGTCGCATCGGCCTTCCCAGGCCCAGCGGTCGCATCGGCGTCCTTAGGCCGCCCATCCGCCTGGGTCTCTTCAGCCCTGATGGTCCTATCGGCATCCCCAGACCCGACGGTCACAGGGGTGTCTCCAGGCCCGGCGGTCACAGGCCCGGCGGTCACAGTGCCTCCGGTCCTGGCCCTCATTCCCGCAGCCGCAGCCTCGGCCGTCGTGAGCGTCCCCGCGGCGCCGACTGTCGTACGCGCGTCCGCCGGCCCGCCGTCGGTGAGAGCCGCCTCCTTGGACGCCGTCCCAACCGAATCCCTGCCGACCGAACCCCTGTCGGTCGAATCCCTGTCGACTGAGGCCGCGGCGGTCACGGCCGGGTCGGTGGCGGAAGGCGAGCCGTCCTGCGAGGCCGCCACACCGTCGATCTCCTGGTCATCATCGATCGCTCGGTCCGCAGCGGGCACCGGCACGTCCGAGGGCCCTGGCAGCACCGGACCGTCCGAGGACGACCGCCCCAAGGACACCGCGTCACCCAAAGACTCCGCACCCGAACGCACCGCGTCCCTTGGAGATACTGACGCATCCGAAGACCCCGACACGTCCGAGGACACCGCGTCACCCGGGGGCACCGGCACGCCCGAACGCACCACGTCGCTCGGAGACACCGGCGCATCCAAGGGCACCGACCCATCCGAAGGCACCGCGCCACTCGAAGACACCGACACATCCAAGGACACCGCGTCGCTCGAAGACACCGACGCATCCAAAGGCGCCGACCCATCGGAAGGCACCGGCCCATCCGAAGCCACCGCGCCACCCGAAGCCACCGCGCCACTCGAAGGCACCGACACATCCAAGGACACCGCGCCACCCGAAGGCACCGGCGTATCTGAGGGTGCCGCGTCGTGTGACGTCACCTCGTCGTCGGCCGGGTCGTGCGACGGCGTCGAGTCGACGGGGATCGCCGAATCCTGCGACGACGCCGACCCTTCACCGGCCGAATCGCCCGCCGACTTCGAGCCCTCCGAAGCAACCGCAGACTCCTGGCCTGCTGCTTCACTCCCGCGAACCGCTCCGCCATCCTCCAGCGAGCCCACCTCGGCCGACGCCGCGGCGACAGGCGGCACCGAACGGGCTTCGCCCCGAGGGCTGTCGGGGGAGGAGGAGGAAGACGCGTCGTCGGGACGTGGGCCGGCCGGGGGATCGTCGGCGAGGACGACCAGCGACGCCCGCCGGGCCTCGGCGACGGCCGGATCGACCTTCTTCCGCGGCCGCCGCGAGGGAAGCAGCGAGAGGATCTCCGGGAACCCGGGACGATCCTCGGGCGACTTGGCCAGGCACCGCTCAAGCAACCGCCGCAACCCCGCCGGAACATCCGATAAATCCGGCATATCCGCATAAACGCGGCTCAATACCGCCGGCACCGAATCGTCGAACGGATCCCGCCCGGAGGACCCCGCCGAGAACGGCACCCGGCCGGTCGCCGCGAACGCCATGGTCGCGGCCCAGCTGAAGACGTCGGTCGCGGCATCGACCCGGTCCCCGGCGATCTGCTCCGGCGACATGTACTCGGGAGTCCCGATCGTCGCGCTGAACACCGTCGCGGAGGCCTCCAGCGCCCCGGCGATCCCGGCGTCGAGCAGCCACGGCCCGTCGACGCCGAGCACGATGTTGCCCGGCTTGAGGTCGCGGTGGATCACCCCGTCGGCGTGCAGGGACGCGAGGGCGCGGGCCGTACCTCGGACCAGCGAGGCCAGCCGCCTCCCCGACAGGTTGGTGGACAGCGGGAAACCGTCCGCGAACGTGCTGACCACGTACGGCCTGCCGTCGTGGGCTCCGGCGTCGAGCACGTTGGCGATGCGCGGATGCTCGGCTCCGCGCAGCGCGTCGAGGGCGGCGAGGAAGCGCTCGGGGCCTTCGTCGGCGAGGCGGAACCGCGGGTGGAGCAGCTTGACCGCCACGGCGGAGCCGTCCGGGGCCTCGGCCGCGTAGATGACACCCTGGCGTCCCGCTCCGAGACGCCGGGAGACGTGATAGCCACCGAGCGCATCGGGGTCCCGCGTCCCGGTGGATGGGGCGAGCGGCATGCGCACCTCCTCCGGCAGGGCCGGGATCGCGAGTATTCACGGTAAAGCGGAGACCCGACGTACTTGTGGTGGGTCCACACAATACGCCGGTCAGGATCCCACGAAGGTCGTCTCCGGGCTCTCGATTCTGACGGATCGATCACGATCTGAAGTGATCGTTACGGGGTGCTCATCGATCATGACAGCGGCGACAGATCCCGGCCGGAAAGGGTCAGGCCAGGTCGTGACGTACCGCGTAGAGCGCGGCCTGGGTCCGGTCCTGGACACCGAGTTTCATCAGGACGTTGGACACGTGCGTCTTGACCGTCTTCTCCGCCACCGACAGATCCCTGGCGATCTCCCGGTTGGACCGCCCGGCGGCGATCAGCTTCAGCACCTCGCGCTCCCGGTCGGTCAGCGGCCCCGCGACGGGCAGCGGGACGGCCAGCATCGCCTCCGCGGCCTCCGGCGCGAGCAGCACCTGCCCGTCCGCCACGGCCCTGATCGCCGCGACCAGCGCACCGGGATCGATGTCCTTGTAGAGGAACCCCACCGCGCCGGCCCGCATCGCGGGAGCCACATCCCCCCGGTCGCTCACGGACGTCAGGACCAGCACCCGTACGGCGAGCCCGCGCGCGGCCAGCCTGGCCAGCGTGGCCCGCCCGTCCAGAACCGGCATCTTCAGGTCGAGCAGCAACAGGTCGGGCGCGAGCGAGGCCACCAGTTCGACCGCCTCGGCCCCGTCCGCCGCCTCGCCGACCACGGTGACGTCGTCCTGGAGGTCGAGGAACGTGCGCAGGCCCTGCCGTACGACGGGGTGGTCGTCGGCGATCACGACACTGATCATGGGCGCACCACCAGACGCACGGTGGTCCCCTCGCCGGGACGTGAGGACACCTGGATGACGCCGCCGACGGATCCGGCCCGGTCCTCCATCGAGGGAAGGCCGAGCCCCCGGCCGGAGACGGCGGCCGGGTCGAAGCCGCTGCCGTCGTCGGTCACTTCGAGCACCAGCCCACTCTCCTCCATCGCCAGTCTCACCTGGACGGCAGGGCCGCCGGAGTGGCGCAGCGCGTTGTGCAGCGCCTCCTGAGCGACGCGGAGGACCGCCACCTCGACCTCGGGCTCCAACTCCTCGGGGGCCGAACCGGTGAAGCCGACCTTGGCGGGATGCAGACGGTCGAGCAGGTCCACGTGCTTGCGGAGGGTCTCGGCCAGGCCGTGCCGGTCGAGCTCGGCGGGGCGCAGCTCCACGATCACGGCCCGCAGCTCGGACAGCGCCTCCCCGGCGAGCCGCTGCACGCGGTCGAGTTCGACGGCGGCCCTGGCGGGGTCGGGGCCGAGGAGCGCGGCGGCGGCCTGCGCGGTGAGGCGAAGCGAGAACAGCTTCTGGGTGACCGCGTCGTGCAGGTCGCGGGCGACCCGGGTGCGCTCCTCGATCATGGCCAGCTCACGCCCGCGCTCGTACAGCCTGGCGTTGGTGAGGGCGATCGCCGCGTGCGCCGCGAACAGCGTGAGGAGTTCCTCGTCGGCCGGGGTGAAACCGCCGGGCGTGCGCTTGTTCGACAGGAAGATGATGCCGAGCACCTGCTCGCCGTCGCGGATCGGCACCCCGATGAAGTCCTTGAGCACGGGATGGGCCCGGGGCCAGTACTCGAACCTGGGGTCCCTGCGGATGTCGGGCAGTCGTACCGCGCTGCCATCCCTGAGCAGCGCGCCGAGCATGCCGTGCTGGCGGGGGGTCGGCCCGATGGCGTCCCACTCCTCGTCGGTGATGCCCTCCGCGACGAACTCGGCGAAGGCCCCCTCGTCGTCCGGCACCCCGAGCGCCGCGTAGCGCGCGTCGAGCAGTTGCTGCGCCGAACGTACGATGACCTGCAGCACCTCGCGCACCGACAGATGCCTGGTGACCGCGAGCACGGCCGAGCTGACCGCGTGCAGGACCTTCTCCTGCTCGGTCGCCGCGCCGGAAACAGGCTCGAACGTCACAAACCTCACCTTAGGTCCTAGGCCGTTTTACCCACACGCCCCCGGCCCGTGGCCCGATGTACGGCTGCCGCCGCGTTCGTAGCGTCGGTGCCATGACTAGCACCGCACTCATCACCGGCGCCTCCCGCGGACTCGGCCTGGCCCTGGCCCGTGCCCTGGCGGGGCGGGGCTGGAATCTCGTCCTCACCGCACGCGGCGCCGACGACCTGAACCGGGTGGGCCACGAGCTCGGCGCGACCGTGCTGCCGGGCGACGTGACCGACCCGGCGCACCGCGACCGCCTCATCCGGGCCGTACCGGAACTCGACCTGCTGGTGAACAATGCCAGCGGGCTCGGCGCGACCCCGCTGCCACCGCTCGCCGACTATCCGCTGGCGGAGCTGGCCGGGCTCTTCGAAGCCAACGTGCTCGCCCCCCTCGCGCTCGTCCAGGGGGCGCTCCCCGCGCTGCGCGCCCGGAAGGGGGCCATCGTCAACATCACCTCCGACGCGGCGGTCGAGCCGTACGAGGGGTGGGGCGGTTACGGCGCGACCAAGGCGGCCCTCGATCAGCTCTCCAACGTGCTGGCCATCGAAGAGCCCGAGGTCGCGGTCTGGTGGCTGGATCCGGGCGAGATGAACACCCGGATGCTGGCCGGAGCCATCGGCGCGGCGGAGGCGGGCGGCGCGCCTCATCCCGAGACCGTCGTGCCGACCATTCTGCGGCTGCTCGACAACCGTCCCGTGAGTGGAAGGCTGGTCCACTGATGAGCCTCGACTTCGCCCTCCCCCCGGTGCACGAGGCGCACGAACCGCCGGAGGCACGCGGCCTGGCACGCGACGCCGTACGGCTGATGGTCTCGCGGGCCGGGTCCGGTGAGATCGTCCACGGCCGGTTCACCGACCTTCCCGGTCTGCTCGACCCCGGCGATCTGGTGGTGGTGAACAACTCGGCGACCCTGCCCGCCGCGGTCCTGCTCGACCGGCTCGCCGTGCACTTCTCCACCGAGCACGAGGACGGCGACTGGGTGGTCGAGCTGCGCCGCCGTACCCTCTCGGGGACCGTGCCGTACGACGGAGGGGCGGCCGGTGAGTGGCTTCCGTTACCGGGAGGCGCGACGCTGCGGCTGGACGAGCGGGAGACGCCCCGGCTGTGGCGGGCCCGGCTCGACCGGGAGGTCGTGCCGTACCTCCGGCGGTACGGCGTGCCGATCCGCTACTCCTACGTCGATCGGGACTGGCCGCTCGACGACTACCAGACGGTGTTCTCCACGGTTCCGGGCAGCGCCGAGATGCCGAGCGCGGGCCGCCCGTTCAGCACCGAACTGGTCACCGCGCTGGTGGCCCGTGGCGTGGGCATCGCGCCGATCACCCTGCACACGGGCGTGGCCTCACCGGAGAAGGACGAGCCGCCGCACCGCGAGCGTTACTCCGTCCCCGCGGCCACCGCGCGGCAGGTCAACCTGGCCAGGGCCGGCGGCGGGCGGGTCGTGGCGGTGGGCACCACGGTGGTGCGCGCCCTGGAGACGGCCGCCGTCGGGACCGGCCGGGTCGCGCCGGGGAGTGGCTGGACCTCCCACGTGGTCACCCCGGCGGGCGGGGTCCGGGCGGTGACGGGGCTGGTCACCGGCTTCCACGAGCCGCTCTCCAGCCACCTGATGATGCTGACCGCGATCGGCGGCGACGACCTCGTCTCCCGCTCCTACGAAGAAGCCCTCCGCGCGGGGTACCTGTGGCACGAGTTCGGTGACACCCACCTCATCCTCACCTCCTGAGCGCGCCGTACGGCGCGCGCGCGAGCTGCACAGCTCGCGGTCACCGTGCAGCCCGCTCCTCACGCGAGGAGCGGGCGGGCGGGTCGAGGGCGGTTCGAGCGGGGGTGTTCAGGAACTTCCTGAGGTAACGGACGTCCACGTTCGCGAGGGGCAGCAGGACGAAGAAGTCGGCGCTGCCGAAGTCGGGATCGTGGGCGGGAGCGCCGCACACCCACGCGCCGAGCCGCAGGTAGCCGCGGAGCAGCGAGGGCATGGCGAACCTCTTCGGCCGCCCGACCCCGCCGTCGTGCCAGGGACGGTGCGGCACGACACGGTGCTCCCGCGGCGCGAGGTGCCCGGCCAGCCGATCGTGGACCGCCGCCGCCCGCGCGCCCCCGTCGCGCAGCGGCACCGCGTAACAACCCGCCAGGTGGGTGTGCCCGCCCGTCACCATGTATCTGGCGATACCCGCCCACATCAGGCCCAGCACCGTGCCGCCCCGGTGGTCGGGATGGACACACGACCGCCCGGCCTCGACCAGCCCCTTCCTGATGGCGCGCAACGGGCCGAGATCGAACTCGGTCTCGCTGTAGAGCGTGTCCGAGCTACCCGGGGCGAGCAGCCGGTAGGTGCCCACGACCTCCCCCGTGGCGGCCTCCCTGACCAGGAGGTGATCGCAGTAGGCGTCGAACCGGTCGGCGTCCACTCCGGTCACCGGCGAGTCGAGCCGGGCGCCCAGTTCCCCGGCGAACACCCGGTAGCGCAGCCGCTGCCCTTCCTGCACGTCGGCGGCCGTACGCGCCAGGCTCACCCGGTAGCGGCCCCGCTCGTCGGCGATGACCGCGCCGTCCAGGCGACGCTCGGGACTGATCGTCATCGGCGGCTGCCCTCCCGTTCGCGGAACTCCCCCCATGTACACATGGCGAGATGGACGCGACTGGGCCCGGAGAACGCCATCGAGCGTCCGTATGATGAACCGCGTTCACGCCGCTTCCACGGGCCAAGTACCGTGGGGAGGGATGAACCAGCGCACGCTTCTGATCACGCTGACCGGACCCGACCGCCCGGGTGTCACCTCCCGGCTGTTCTCCGTCCTGGCCGGATTCCCCGTCACCGTCGCCGACGTGGAGCAGGTCGTGATCCGCGGCAGGCTCACCCTCGGCGTGCTCGTCGCCTACGCGGGCGGCCCCTCCACCGGCACCGGTGGCACCCTGGGCGCCCTGTGGACCGCCCTCGAACGGGTCGCGGAAGACCTCGGCATGGAGATCGAGCTGTCCACCGGCTCCCAGGCCAAAGAACACCGCAAGCGCGGGCGACTGCACGTGACCGTGCTCGGCGCTCCGCTCCAGCCCGCCGCGATGGCCGGCATCGCGGGGCGCGTCGCCGCCGCCGGTGCCAACATCGACAGGATCGAGCGGCTCGCCCACTACCCCGTGACCTGCATCGAGATGTCCGTGTCCGGGGCCGACCCGGCCGCGCTCCGGATCGAACTGGCGGCCGAGGCCGTGATCCAGCAGGTCGACGTGGCCGTCCAGCCCGCGGGGCTGTACCGCAGGGCCAAGCGCCTGGTCGTCATGGACGTCGACTCCACCCTCATCCAGGCCGAGGTCATCGAGCTGCTCGCGGCCCACGCCGGCTGTCTGGAGGAGGTCGAGAAGGTCACCACCTCCGCCATGCGCGGCGAGATCGACTTCGCCGCCTCGCTCCGTGAGCGGGTGGCGCTGCTCGCCGGCCTGCCGGAAGAAGTCTTCCAGCGGGTGCGCGAGGAGGTCGTGCTCACCCCCGGCGCCCGCACCATGGTCCGCACGCTCAAGCGGCTCGACTACCGCTTCGCCATCGTCAGCGGCGGGTTCACCCAGATCACCGACAAGCTCGTCGACGACCTCGGCATCGACTACTCCGCGGCCAACACCCTGGAGGTCGTGGACGGCAAGCTCACCGGCCGGGTGGTGGGCGAGATCGTCGACCGCCCCGGCAAGGCCCGTGCCCTGGAGCGCTTCGCCGCCGAGGCGGGCATCCCGATCAGCCAGACCGTGGCCATCGGCGACGGCGCCAACGACCTCGACATGATCGCCGCCGCCGGCCTGGGCATCGCCTTCAACGCCAAGCCCCTGGTACGGCAGGCCGCAGACACCGCCGTCACCGTGCCCTACCTCGACTCCATCCTCTACCTGCTCGGCATCCCCCGCGCGGAGGTCGAAGCCGCCGACGCCGAGGACGGCCTGCTCACCTCCGCCCACTAACACACCGCCCGGCAGAGCCGTACGACGTCGGCGACCAGCGCCTCCAGGGCCGGGTGCGCGGCGGCGGCGTGGGTGTAGGCGTATCTGATGGCGGTCCACTCCTCGGCGGCGCCCTCCGCCACCTCGTCCAGCCGCTGCTCGGTCAGCGTCTCGACATGGGAGGCCATCGCGTCGAGCGCCTCGTCGAGATCGTCGGGCGGGCTCAACGGTTTGCCGGACCTGATGGACGTCGCGGCCGACTCCAGGCGGTCCGCCACGGCGTCGAGGACGGCCGCCGTGGGACCCGACTCGTCGTCGGGGCGCGGCACCGCGAACAGCGCCAGCGCGTCGTCCCTGACCCGCTGCGCGTGGATCACGGCCTCGCGCATGGACTCGGGCACGCCGCCGCCCGGCTCCTTCTCCAGCCGGTCCAGCGACTCGGTGAGCTTCTGCTCCGATCTGGCCGCGTCCTTCACCCGCTCCCGCACCTCGTCGGGCCGCTGTTCGACCAGCGCCCGCACCAGCTCCGCGTGCGCCTCCAGCAGGCCGGCGATCCGGTCGGCCAACCGGACCCGCTCGCCTCGCGGCCACAGCCACCGCGCGGCCAGGAACACCACGGCCCCGCCCGCCACGGTGAGCCCCACCCGGACCATCGCCGCGTCCCAGCCGAGCGGCCGGGCGAAGTCGGCGAGCAGCAGCGACAGCGGCGTGGCGAACAACATCCACCACGGAAAGCTGAGCGGGCGCAACGCGTACCCGAGCACGGCGCAGCCCCCGACGAACAGGGAGAGCGTCAGATGGCCGGGCGCCAGGGCCAGCACCACCGCGCCGGCGACCGCGCCGGCCGCGGTGCCCACGACGGGAAAGACCACCCGCTCCACGGTGTCGCCATAGGTCGGGCGGAGGTTGGCGACCACCGTGGCCACGAACCACTTCCCGTACTCCGCGCGGGTGAGCACCATCAGCGCCATCGCGCCGAACGCGACCAGCGCCAGGCGGGCGGGGTGGTCGGCCGCGCGGGGGCCCGGCCTGCGCCAGGCGGGCCGGGGCAGCCTCGGCAGCCTCGGCGTCACCGCCACGCCCTCCACCGACAACAAGGCGGCGGACCGCACGGCCACGCCGATCCGGTTGACGCACCGGCGTACCTGGCTGATCAGCGCGGCTGCGGCCAGCGGCTCGTGCCTGGCCAGCGCGGCCCTGCGGATGGCGCTCGCCCGGTCGGCGAACCGGGCGCCGGCGGCCAGCGCCGCGGGCACGGCCAGCGCGCTGTTCCGCTCCAGCGCCTCCCGCAACGCGCTCGCCGCCGCCTGCGTGGCGGCGTCCAGGTCGGCGCTCCAGTCGGTGTCCTCCGTGATCTCTTCGATGGCGCCCCGCAGCAGGCGAAGCGCGACCGTCTCGTGGAAGATCCGGGTGAGCGCGTTCAGCAACCGGCCGGGGGTCGGATCGTCGCTCTCCTCTTCTTCCTGCTCCACCGCCCTGAAGTGGGCGACCGCCGTACGGGCCGCCGCCAGTGCCTCCTCCGCCTCCCGGCGCGACTCCTCCCAGTCGTCGTCCGACGCGGACGCACCGGCCTCCAACAGGGCGGCGACGGCCAGCCCCGCGGCGGTGAACGCGTCGCGCAGTGGTTCCAGGCGGCGCACCGGCCAGGCCAGGAGCACCACGACGGTGATCCACAGCCCGCCGGCGGCGGCGAGCACCATGTGGGCCACCACGCCGGTGCCGACCCCGGCCTGGCCCTGGAAGTAGCTCAGGATCACGGCGAGCGTCGGCGGCACACCGATCACCGTCCAGTGCGCGCCCACCGCCGCGACCAGGGCGATCACCACCGCCGCCGCCCAGGGGTACGGGGAGACCAGCCCGCCGAGGCCCGTCCCGAGCGTGACGAACACGGTGCTGCGCAGCAGCCGCCTGGCCCGCGCGCCGTACGGCAGCATGAAATCGTCGGCGAAGACGACGAGATAGGCGCCCAGGGCGGCGGCGGCCCCCTGGGTGATGCGGCCGGTGAAGGTGCCGGCGAGGAGCGGCGCGCAGATCGCACCGCCGCAGAGCAACCCGTAACCCCAGGCAGGGCTGCCGGACAGGGTGAACGCGCTGCGGAAGGAGCCGACGTACTCGTTCACCGGCCGTCCCGGCCTTCCGCGTGGTGCTCGACGCACCGTCCCCTGCACCCCACGCAAGGGTTCCTGCCCTGATCAGAGGCGTCTAACTACCGTGCGGACTTGGGATTCCACCTGGTCACAGCGGTCCCCGACCGAAGGTGCCGCCATTCTCCCGCGGCCTCGATGACGGCGAACGCACCCGGTGGAAAACCGGGGTCGCCGTCGCCGGAGGTCAGGTTCATCACCAGCTCGTGCACCCCGGGATTGTGTCCGACCAGGAGCAGCGTGCCCACTTCGGACCCGGTTTCGTGAATCAGGTCGAGCAGTTCGTCGGCGTACGCCTCGTAGATGCCGCGGGCGAACTCGACGGGCGCGTCGGGGGCCAGCTCCGCCAGCGCCAGCTCCGCCGTACGGGAGGTGCGGACGGACGGCGAGCACAGCACGAGGTCGGGCAGCAGGCCGAGGGCCTGCAACCGTTCGCCGACGCTCTTGGCGTCGCGCTCGCCTCTGCCGGTCAGCGGACGCTCACGATCGGGCAGACCGAGGACCTGCGCCGCCTTGGCGTGCCGCAGGACGATCAGCGTGCGCACCTGGTCACCCGCCATTGGACGCCCAGACCGCGGCGGCCACGATGACGGCCAGCACGAACAGCATGGCCAGCAGGATCAACGCCAGGGTTCTGCCACCCGAGGGTCGATCGGGTTCCACCACCGCCCGGCCCTCCTTCGTCGTTCGGTTCCCCCAAGTCTCCCATTCCCGGGAGACGGTACGGCCCGCGGTCCCCTCTGTGGGGACCGCGGGCCGCCGGACTCGATCAGCTCTTGACCGGCTCCGGCTTGCGCTCCTCGCTACTGGCCGAGGGAGTGTCGCTCGCCGAGCGGCGCTTGGAGACCACGACCGCACCGACCACGATGACCAGCGCGACGAGGCTGACGCCGATCCGCACCGCCGGGTTGTCGGCGTAGGTCACGACCGCGGGGGCGATCAGCAGCGCGACCAGGTTCATCACCTTGATCAGCGGGTTGATGGCCGGACCCGCGGTGTCCTTGAACGGGTCGCCCACGGTGTCACCGATGATGGTGGCCTCGTGCGCCTGCGAACCCTTGCCGCCGTGGTGACCGTCCTCGACGAGCTTCTTGGCGTTGTCCCACGCGCCGCCGGAGTTCGACAGGAACACCGCCATCAGGGTGCCCGCGGCGATGGCGCCGGCCAGGAACGCGCCCAGCGGGGCGTACCCGAGCGCGAACCCGACCGCGATCGGGGTCAGCACCGCCAGCAGGCCGGGCGTGGCCAGCTCGCGCAGCGAGTCGCGGGTGCAGATGTCGACGACCCTGCCGTAGTCGGGCAGTTCGGTGCCGGCCATGATCCCGGGCTTGCTGCGGAACTGCTCGCGCACCTCGAAGACGACCCGCATCGCCGCCCGGCCGACCGCCATGATCGCCAGGCCGGAGAACATGAACACGACGGCGGCACCGATGATCAGGCCGACCAGCACGTTCGGCGAGTCGACGCCGAGGGAGAAGTTCTGGAAGGTGCCCAGCGCCTCCTTCACCCCGGCGCTCGCCTTGGTCAGCTCGGTCTCGACCGCCGTCCGGAAGGCGCCGAACAACGCGGTCGCCGCCAGCACGGCCGTCGCGATCGCGATGCCCTTGGTGATCGCCTTGGTGGTGTTGCCCACCGCGTCGAGCGAGGTGAGCACCCGGGCGCCCTCGCCCTCGACGTCGCCGGACATCTCCGCGATGCCCTGCGCGTTGTCGGAGACCGGGCCGAAGGTGTCCATCGACACGATCACACCGACCGTGGTCAGCAGGCCGGTGCCGGCCAGGGCGACCGCGAACAGCGCGATCGTCACGTTGCCGAAGCCGAGCAGGAACGCGCCGTAGACCGCACCGCCGATCAGCAGCGCCGAGTAGACGGCCGACTCCAGGCCGACGCTGATGCCGGCCAGGATGACGGTGGCCGGGCCGGTGCGCGAACTCTCGCCGATCTCCTTGACCGGGCGGCGGTTGGTCTCGGTGAAGTAACCCGTGAGCACCTGGATGGCGCTCGCCAGGACGAGCCCGATGAGGACCGCGCCGATGGCGATCAGCCGCGGGTCGGAGGAGATGGCCGCGATCTCGGGGCTCACCCCGGTGAGACCGGCGAAGCTGCTCGGCAGGTAGGCGAACGCCGCGACCGAGACCAGCACGGCGGAGATGGCCGCCGAGATGAAGAAGCCGCGGTTGATGGCCGCCATGCCGTTGCGGTCGCTCTCGCGGTACGAGGTCACGAAGATGCCGATGATCGCGGTGATCACACCGATCATCGGCACGATCAGCGGGAACACCAGACCCTCGGTGCCGAAGGCGACCTTGCCCAGGATGAGGCTGGCCACCAGCATGACCGCGTACGACTCGAAGAGGTCGGCCGCCATGCCCGCACAGTCACCGACGTTGTCGCCCACGTTGTCGGCGATGGTCGCCGCGTTGCGCGGGTCGTCTTCCGGGATTCCCTGCTCGACCTTGCCGACCAGGTCGGCGCCCACGTCGGCCGCCTTGGTGAAGATGCCGCCGCCGACCCGCATGAACATCGCGAGCAGCGCGGCTCCGAAACCGAACCCTTCGAGCACGGCGGGGGCGTCGCCCCGGTAGATGAAGACCACCATGGCCGCGCCGAACAGGCCGAGCCCGACGGTGAACATGCCCGCAACGCCACCGGTCCTGAAGGCGATCCGCATCGCCGCCTTCTCCCCGGTCTCACGCGCTGCGGCGGCGACGCGGACGTTACCCCGCACCGCCAGCCACATGCCCATGAACCCGGTCAGCGCGGAGAAACCCGCACCGACCACGAAGAAGACCGACCGGCCGATCTGCACTCCGGTCGTCTCGGCCGGTAGCAGGAGCAGCACGAACGGGATCAGGACGACGAAAAGGGCGAGCGTTCGGAACTGCCGCTTCAGATACGCCGCGGCACCTTCCTGGACGGCTCTGGAGATGTTCTGCATGCGCTCAGTGCCTTGTCCGGCGCTGAGCACCTCGCGTACCAGGCCGCCTGCGACGGCCAGGGCGAGCAAAGCTACGGCGGCGACCACGATCACGATCGTGAGGTGGCTACCGCTGAGGGAAACCGCTGTATCTTCGACAGCGGCGAGATAGGGGCCAGACATCCGTTCTCCTCGGCAAGACGGGTACGTCCTGCCCGGACGGCGCAGCGATAATCGTTCGGCGGGCGGCGGCGCACATCCGGGTCGGTTGGCAGTGCCGCTTCCGGTTGAGTCCGCAGACCATCCCCGCGATGGCGAATTGCCCGCGGGACAAACCTTGGCCGGTGCCGGGAGTCTACGCACGCCCGCCGCGGATATGAAGGCTCTGCAGTTGGTCAATTAGCGATGCCGCGGTTATTCACCGTAACTTGACCAGGCCAGCAACCGCTTTTGACTGTAACGAGTGTAGCTGTCGGGACATGTCGGACGGATTTCGGTCAGCCTGTTTCCTGAGGTTTGAGAGGACCGAAATGTCTCCCGGGACGGGAGAACGTACGGCAAGCCAGGCCGGCGCATCGCGCCGTAGGTGGCTGATGTCCGTGGACCCACGGCACTCCAGCGGCCCAGCGCACCGCCGCAACACCCCGCCCGCCCACCATGCCCGCTGGTTGAACCCCGCCCCCACGTGACGACTTCATGGGCACGTGCGGCCAGGACCGTGCGTGTCACGGAGCTCCGGCTCGAAACCTCGCACGCCGTGGTCAAGTGTGCAGCCCGGCGTGCCCGCTCACCGTCTGACCACATACGTGATCTCGCGGGCTCAGGCCCGCATGGCGGCCCGGCATCGCCGCCCGGCCGAGCACTTCGACCGACCGGCACCGGCATCCGAGACCGCTCACGAACCCTCCGGCGAATCGCATGCAAAAGCCAGGCCCGTCGCCCGCGCCCCCACCAGAAGCCGCAGCCGACGGGCCCAACTCTCAACACGAACTCATGCCACAAGGACAAGGCATGCGACGAGAACGAACCGACCCCCGCGAAAACCTACGCCGGTGCCAGGCCATTCGCCGCGGCCGGCCAGCTCATCCGAATGCGCATGCCCTTGGGCCCGGGGTAGACCTCGACATCATCGGCCAACCCCGCGATCACCGCGATTCCGAACCCGGACGCGAACGGATCGGGCAGCATGCCCGACGGCTCGGACGTCACGGCTTGGAACTCCTGCTCAAGGTCATCACTAGGTGCCACATCCGTGACAATGACCTCGAATCGCCCAGAGTCATCACGCAATTCGATACGGATCGGCTCCCCCGGGCAGTGCAGGCGGTGAGCCTCCACCGCCCGGGAGCACGCCTCTCCAACGGCAAGCCGTACCTCGTCCAGCAGCGACTCCTCCACCCCCGTGCGACGCGCGATCGCGGTGGCGACCAGGCGCGCCGTACGCACATGGGCTGGGAGAGCGCTGAACGTCAGCTCGACGGTTGCCATGACTATTTGTCTCGGCCGTGAGCTTCCTTGGCCTCATCCACCGAGGCGTAGATCCCGAAGACCTTGGTGAGCCCGGTGATCCGGAAGATCTTCAGAATGCGCTCTTGAGTGCACACGAGCTCCAGAGAGCCATCGTGCGCCCGCACCCGCTTCAATCCTCCGACCAGCACACCGAGCCCGGTCGAGTCAAGGAAATCGACCTTCTCCATGTTGACCAGAAGATGGAAGTTCCCCTTGTTCACAAGGTCTATCAGGAGCTCACGCAACCTCGGCGCGGTGTAGACATCGATCTCACCTTCGACCTCGACGATGGTGAGTCGGTCCTCGGTACGGTGGTCCAACTTCAGATCCACAGATCCTCCAGCGCCTTGCCTGCGAAAGTACCGTTCTAGGACTGGCGTTCTGGAGCGTGCTACTCCAGGACGCAAGACCCGACGCGCGGCATTCAACCACGGTCTGCCTCAGTGTCTATACGAAATCACGAGTCCCGGCGACTCTGCCCACAGATGGCAAACTGGAAACCAGTGACTCCCTCTTCTTCGTCTCCCGATCGAGCCGGCTCGCTCCTCTCCGAGCTGCTCGGTGTTTCCGCACGCCGCGAGCGTGTCACCCACGTGGAGCACGTTCCAGCACGTCAGGCTGGTCACGCCGACTGGCCTGCGTGGACGCCGAATCAGCTGGTTACGCGCTTGGCGAACCTGGGGGTAACCGGACTCTGGCCGCACCAGTCAGAGACGGCCGAGCACGCCCACCGTGGCCAAAACGTGATCATTTCCACGGGCACGGCATCGGGCAAGTCGCTGGCCTACCTCGTTCCGGCGCTCACCGAGATCCTCGCGGGCGGCACAGTGCTCTACCTCACGCCCACCAAGGCGCTGGCCGCCGACCAGCTCCAGACCCTGGGCGACCTCCACCTCGGCCAGCTCCGCGCGGCCTGCTACGACGGCGACACACCGTACGAGGAACGAGCCTGGGTCCGCCGCCACGCCAACTACGTCCTGACAAATCCGGACATGCTGCATCGCACCCTTCTGCCCAGACACGCCCAGTGGTCCTCCTTCTGGCGTCGGCTGCGCATGGTCGTGATCGACGAGTGCCACGGCTACCGCGGCGTCTTCGGCTCCCACGTCGCCCAGATCCTCCGCCGCCTGCGCCGCGTCTGCCTCAGGTACGGCACGCAGCCCGTCTTCCTCCTCGCCTCCGCGACCGCCAGCGACCCCGCCGCGGCAGCCGTACGCCTCACGGGCCTTGAGACGGCCCAGGTGACGACGGACTCCTCACCCCGAGGTGCGACCACCTTCGCCCTCTGGGAGCCTCCCCTGACGGATCTGCGGGGTGAGGGCGGCGCCCCCGTCCGCCGCACCGCCGCCGCCGAGGCCGCCGACCTCCTCGCCGACCTCGTGCTCAACGACGTACGAACGCTCGCCTTCGTCCGCTCCCGCCGTGCCGCGGAAACCGTCTCCCTGGCCGCCCGCGCCAGGCTCCAGGAGCTGATCGCCCCGCACCCGAACACCATCCACCCCCCGAACACACCCAAGCCCCCGAACACACCCAAGCCCCCGAACACGAACACGAACCCGAACACGGCCCAAGCCGCAAACACCGCACCGGAGACGAGCACGGCCCGGGACCCGAACCCGAACACCGCACTGGAGACGAGCACACCCCAGGACGCGAACCCGACCCAGGACGCGTGCACCGGACAGGACGCGAACACACCCCCGGACCCGAACGCCGCACAGGACGCGAACACCACGCAGGACGCGAACGCCGCACAGGACGCGAACACCACGCAGGACGCGAACGCCGCACAGGACGCGAACACACTCCCAGGCCCGAACGCCGCACAGGACGCGAACACGGCCCAAATGGGCTCGCCCCTCCAGGAAAGCCCCGTGGACCAGCCGGGCACCGGGCTCCCTCCCGACCTTCCGGACAGGATCGCCGCCTACCGGGCCGGATATCTGGCGGAGGACAGAAGGCTCCTGGAGAAGGCGCTCCGCTCGGGCGAGATCCTCGGCCTGGCCACCACCAACGCGCTCGAACTCGGCGTGGACGTCTCCGGCCTCGACGCGGTCCTCATCGCCGGCTGGCCCGGCACCCGCGCGTCCCTGTGGCAACAGGCCGGCCGGGCGGGTCGCGACGGTCAGGACGCGCTGGCCGTCCTGATCGCACGCGACGACCCCCTGGACACCTACCTCGTCCACCATCCGGAGGCCCTCTTCGGCCAGCCGGTCGAAGCCATCGTCCTCGACCCCGACAACCCCTACGTCCTGGGCCCGCACCTGTGCGCCGCCGCCGCCGAGATCCCCCTCACCCAGGACGACCTCCCGATCTTCGGCCCCTCCGCGCCGGCCGTCCTCGCCGACCTCGTACGGCAGGGCATGCTGCGCGAACGGGATTCCGGCTGGTTCTGGACCCGGCGGCAACGCGCCACCGACCTCGCCGACATCCGCGGCTCGGGTGGCGCCCCGGTTCAGGTGGTGGAGGCGTCCACGGGCAGACTCCTCGGCACGGTGGACGAGCCGTCAGCGCACTCGACGGTCCACACCGGCGCGGTCTATCTCCACCAGGGTGAGACCTTCCTGGTCGACACGCTCGACCTCGACGAGGGCGTAGCCCTGGTGTCTCCGGCGATTCCCGACTACACCACGTTCGCTCGGGATGTCACCGACATCGCCGTCCTCGACGACCTCCGCTCGCACCCACTCGGCGCGGGAGAGCTGCACTTCGGCACGGTCGAGGTCACCCGTCAGGTCGTGTCCTACCTCAAACGCCGCCATCAGAGCGGCCGGATGCTCGGCGAGGAGCCCCTCGACCTGCCCGCCCGCACGCTACGGACCCGAGCCGTCTGGTGGACCATGCCCGCCCCCGCAGTGGCCACCCTGGTCGACAACGGCTTCGACGTGGGCGGCGCGGCCCACGCCGCGGAACACGCCTCCATCGGCCTGCTCCCCCTCTTCGCGACCTGCGACCGCTGGGACATCGGGGGCGTGTCGACCGAACTCCATCCCGACACCGGACTGCTGACCGTGTTCGTCTACGACGGCCACGAAGGAGGCGCGGGCTTCGCCGAACGCGGATACGCCCGCGCCGCCGAATGGCTGCGCGCCACCCGCGAGGCGATCGGATCCTGCGAATGCGACCACGGATGCCCTTCCTGCATCCAATCCCCCAAGTGTGGCAACGGCAACGACCCCCTCGACAAGGCCGGCGCCCTCCTCCTCCTGGACACCCTCCTCACCCCTGACGACCATCAGCCACCACCCCCTAACGACCTTCAGTCCCACCCCTAACGACCTCAGCACGACGCACCACAACCTCACGCCCCCACAACACGGCCCACCCTCACAACCCTCGCGCCCCAGAACACCCACCTCCCCCTGACAACCTTCAGCACGACACGCCACCAACCTCACAACCCGACCACCCACCAACCTCACGGCGAGCGCCCGCACGATGGCCGAGGGTGCGCTTGATGGCCGAGGGTGCGCCCGATCAGGGCGAGGGTGCGCCCGATCAGGGCGAGTCGGCTTCCCTCAACGCAGCCACCTCCCCCTGGACGGCGGAAGTGACCGGACCGGACCTGCGCGTGCGCGGGACACCACCTGCCGTGCCCCGATCCCGGGCAGGGTCAGGCTGACCGAGACGCGCACTTCGGCGATGACGCCTTCGATCGAACATCGCTCCAGCACCGCACCGTTCGAGGCCGCCAGCGACTTCGCCTGCCCGCAGGCATATTCGGAACCGCTCATGGACTGCCGAGCCGCGGCGAGCGCGCTGAGGTCCGCCGCGCTCTGCGCCCGATGGCGTGCGACCCGCGCCATACCCACGTAGGTGATCATGATTGCCATTCCCATCAGCAACGCCATGAGAGCGACCCCCCACACCGTCGCCGATCCTCGCTCCCGCGGCGGCCTCCTCCCCTGCTCGAGCCACGCCGTCATCCGCCTCCCCACTCGGTCACGCGCTGACCCGCCCCTGCTCGCACCACACCGACTCGCCTCCCGTTCGCCCGCCCGATCGTTCAGGTGCCCGTGACCCGGCTGCTCTTCCGCATCGCCGTCGCCCTGGCCCCTGGCCACTGCCGCGCACTCCCGCCGCCGGGGAGCCTCAACCTCACCCCAGACACCGCTCCGAACCCACCGCTCAAGCAGCCTCGGAACGATCGCAAGGCGGTCAGTACCGGCCGCGGAAGTAGTCGGCCTCTGGCCGGCGCGTTCCTGACCGGCTCAAGGCGGCTAGTCCGCAGAACGCGTGAAATGCCGCATCGTCTCCTCGGGAGCGCCGGTCGCGGCGCCTGGTTCGGTCGCCGTGACGGCCATCCCGCTCACGTCCACTGCCGGGAGGCGCTCCCCCCAACTGGGGCGGATGCTCGCGATCACCTTGACCGTGGTGGTCTCGGCAGCACGGTCGACAGTGATCCGTGCGCCTTCGGGCGCGAGGGCGGCGACTGCCTGCCGGACTCGCTCGACGGGCTCGCCCCTGGAGGCGGCGCGGGCGCCCGCGCGGGCGGCATCGACGCATCCGAGTTGTGCGCCGGCCACCGCCACCGCCCACAGAGCGGCGCCCAGGACAACCATCAGCGCCGGAAGCACCGCTGCCGTCTCCGCCGTGACCGATCCCCGCGCTCGGCCGCACCGCCAAGCCCGTCTCAGGGCCCGGAGCCGGGCGCGACCGGGTGACGGCGAGAACCGGTGGGACTCCGCCGGGCCCGCCCCTGTCTGGACCCGCCGGGAACCTCTTTCGAGCAGTGCGTGGCTGCTCACCCCGCGACCTTGAGGGCTCGGTTGATGAGGCCGACCAGAAGCTCGCGGACCTCCGGGCTGGTGACCACTTTGAAGAGCAGCGCCGCGAAACCGCAGGCGGCGATCGTGCCGACCGCGTACTCGGCGGTGGACATCCCACGATCCGGGCCGAGCCGTGAGATCAGCTGGATTCTGCGCACGTAGTGGGCTCGCACCCAGACGACACCCATCCGGGCCCCGATCAGCAGGCTTCCCGCAAGTCTCGGCGCCTTGGAAATCCACTGGTGCATCGTGCCTCCCTGGTTCCTGGTGCCGGGTCCTTCACCCGGCGAGGACCTGTTCAGAATCCTCGGGACAGGGCTCACGCACATGGCCAGAACGCGGTTCTGTGGACAGGCCGGAAGCCTGTGGACAACTCAGTGCCGGGGAACCGTGCCAGGCCGCTCGATGAAGGACTGGGAGGACCTCGATGAAGGACTGGGAGCACACGGATGACATGCCGAAGTGGGGCGAATAGGGGAAGGCGACCCCGCTGAAGTGGCCGATTACAGAATGTCCGACAAACGATCACCACTCGTAGGGTTGGATGAGCGGTCGTGGTGAGACGTGGTGAGCTGACCGACAAAGCCTGGCAACGGATCGAGCCGCTGCTACCCAAGGGCGACCGGCGAGGACGTCCGTGGCGGGATCATCGGCAGGTGATCAATGGGATCCTGTGGCGGCTGCGAACAGGGGCGCCATGGCGCGAGGTTCCCGGGCGTTACGGCCCCTGGAAAACCTGTTATGACCGGTTCGCTCGCTGGGATCAGGATGGTACGTGGGCCCGGCTCGCCCGCGAACTGCCCAAGAACACCGCGGCGGGAATAGCCGGATCGGCCGATCCCGCCGCGAATCCCCCCGAGGCTGCCGACCTCACAACGATCGGAGTGAGATCAACCGACCGAACGACGAACACGACCGGCGGCTCCAGCCCGGCGACCCTCGTGACCGAAGCCATCGACACAGCGACAGATCTGGCAGATGCCACCGACACGGGGATGACCACCTGACTCGCCCCGGCTGCCAAATCGGCGCAGGTCTCCGCCTTGGCTTTGACTGATCCAACCGCCTCGTCCGCGTGCCCTCCGAAGACGGAGGACGGAGGACACGGGCGATCAAGGCAGGAGAACCTGCGTGGCAAGGCCGGCCACGACGGGGACGATTCCGAGGAGAACGAAGGCGGGGAGAAAGCAGAGTCCGAGGGGAGCGACCGCCTGCACCCCTACCCGGCGGGCCGCGGCGGAGGAGGCCGCTCGCGCCGTGTCGGCGGCGTCATCGGCCAGGCGGGTGAGGGCGTCGGCCACGGGAGCGCCGGTCGCCGCCGCACGGATCATGGTGGTGGAGAGTTGGGCCAGGGCGCGTTCACGGGCCAGTGGCGACCATGCTTCGGCAGGGTCCGCGCCGAGTCTCAGTTGCGCGCTCACCCGATGCAGGCGTTTCCCGACCGGCCCTCCGATCGTGGTGGCGGTGACCTCCAAGGCACCGCTGAGCGGCTGACCGGCTCGCAGGCAGGCGACCATCAGATCGGCGGCGAAGGGCAGATCGGCGATCATGCGCGTCGCCTCACGGCGGGCGGCGACGGGTTGCCGCCCGCGCATCACACAGAAGACGATCACGAACGCGATGACAGCGGCCGGCACCCCCGCAGGTCCGCCCACCATCACGAAGGCGAGCCCACCCGCCGCCGACGCGGACACCGTCTCACGCAGCACACGGCGGCCATGGATGCCCTTCCTCTCCTGCCCGAGGCGGACCGAGACCCGGATCGCGTTCAACCGGGCGGCAGGCACCCGCGAGCCTGTCCACGCCCAGACCGAACACCATGTCAGCACGACCACGAACAACGTCATAGCCAACCCCATCTCCAACGGCCGCGATCCGACTGGGCCTTGGTCTGATTCCGGCAACACCAAGCCGCGCGTCTCGCTCCGAACCACCCGCAGAAGGTCTGCTCCGTGCCTCGCAGACAGGCAACATCGCGCCCGGTCCGCATGCCCCGGCCCCGGCAAGGTCCGCCTCCCGCAGCCGGGACAGCGAGAACCGCAGCGGACACCACGCCGCACCCAGCCACACGGCCCGCCGCAGACCGGCGCGGACCGGCGCGGACCGGCGTCGCCGTTGCCAGCCTCCAGGCCGGAGATCCCCCTGCGGGGCCTACCGGTGCGGGCTGCGGGAGGCTCTGCCCCCGTCATGTTTCCTGTGCCCTGGTCATCAGGCGGTTGGTCCACCAGAGGCCGCAGACGTCCAGGGAGACGCCGAGGAGGAGGCAGGCCAGGCCGGCCGGGCTGCCGAACAGGAAGTGGAGAGGGCGCATGCCGAGCGCGGCGGCGAGGAGGAGGCCGAGCAGCGGGAGGGCGGCCAGCAGGCGGGCGCTCGCGCGAGGGCCCGCCAACTGGGCGGCTACTTCGTGACGGTGGGACTCGGCGGCGCGCAGGGTGCCGCCGACCCGGTCGACGAGCACGGACAGGGCGGCTCCTGTCCTGATGCTCACCTGCCAGCAGGCCGCCAGCCGGCGGAGCCCGTCTCCCCCGCGCTCCGGGGCCGCCGCGATCATGGCGGCGGAGACGTCACCGCCGTCACGCGCGGCGCCGAGAACCGCTCGCATGGCCGGCGGATCGGGGAAGTCCACCTCCCGCGCCGCGCGGGTCAACGCCTCGGCCGGTGTGCGTCCGGCGGCCAGTTCCGCGCTGAGGCCATGGCACAGCTCCACCGAAGCCGTGCGCCACTGCTCCGGCCCACGATCACGCCGCGACCGCAGGAAGGTCGTGAACCGGCGCGCGAACACCCGGTCGGGCTCGGACCATGAGAACGCCGCACGCCGGTGCACGAGCACCCGGTCAAGCCCAGACCGGGTGAACGACGCCCTCCATCGGCCCGGTCCACGGCCGGGCGGCCCCGCACCCGGACCCCGCTGACCGGCCCTTCGACGAGCAGGATCCACGCTCCGCCACCCCGGCCCGAGAGCGGAAGGCGGCAAAGCCTGCCCTGGCCCACGCTCGGAACGCGGACGCGTCAAGAAAAGCGGACGCGTCGAACGATCACGCACGAACCGCCCCCGGTGATCCCGTGGACCTCCCGTGGCCCGGCCGGGCGGAGAGGGCGAGACGGACGGTGCTCCGCGCAGCCTCGCCAGGCGGGACGGGCCGGAGTCGGGCGCCGTCCACAGCCACACCGACAGCGTCACAAGTGCGACGGCCAAGGCGGTCACCGCAAGGCCCCCTGGTCAACGGCCCCATACGGCAGAGGCAGACCGGGTGCTCGGCGGGCGAGTTCGGACAGGGCGGGGCCGGAGATCGGGGGCGCGTCCGGCGGGAACGTCAGAGCGGGCTCGGCTGTCACGTGGCCGGAAGGAGTGCGGTGGAGGAGGCACACCTCGGCCACCCGGCGACGACCGCCGCCGGGGTCACGGACGAGGTGGATCACGATGTCGAGGGCGGCGGCTATCTGGCTGTGGACCGCGTCGCGACTCAGGCCGGCGGCGCAGGCGAGGGCTTCGAGGCGAGGCAGGACATCGGCCGCCGTGTTGGCGTGCAAGGTCCCGCAACCGCCTTCGTGACCGGTGTTCAGGGCCGCGAGGAGGTCGGCCACCTCCCGTCCGCGCACTTCGCCCACGACGAGACGGTCGGGCCGCATGCGAAGCGCCTGCCGTACGAGGTCGCGGAGGGTGACGCCGCCCGCGCCCTCCAGGTTGGGCGGGCGGGATTCGAGTCGCACGACGTGCGGGTGGATCGGGCGCAGTTCGGCGGAGTCTTCGACCAGCAGCAGACGCTCCGCGGGATCGGCGAGCGACAGCAGGGCGCTCAGCAGGGTCGTCTTTCCCGTACCGGTGCCACCGGTGACGAGGAACGCGAGCCGGGCGCCGATGATCGCACGGAGGATGCCGGCCAGGTCGGGCGGGACCAGGTCGGCGAGCGCGAAGGTGCGGCGAGGCGGGAGACGCAGGGAGACGCAGGTGCCGCCGGGAGCCAGGGGCGGCAGCAGGGCGTGCAGGCGCACACCCCCGGCCAGCCTGGCGTCGACGTACGGCGAGGCGTCGTCGAGGCGTCTGCCGGCGGCGGCGGCCAGGCGCTGGGCCAGACGGCGGACGGAATCTTCGTCAGGGAAGGACACCGAGGTGCGCCGGAGGCCCTGGCCGTCGTCGACCCAGACCTCTCGGGGGCCGTTCACCAGCACATCGGTGACCTCCGGTTCGGCGAGCAGCGGCTCCAGCGGACCGGCTCCGATCAGGTCGGCGCAGAGCGCGCGGGCCACCGAAAGGATCTCCGCATCGCCGAGCACCGCCTTCTCCGCCCGCAACGCGACGGCCACATGGGCCGCGCTCGGCTCCACACCCGCCCGTGCCAGGCGCGACCGGACCGCCTCCACCAACTGCGGCGACGCCCTCATGACGCGCACCTCGCCACGGCCGCCCCGAGCGTGGCGGAGACCCACCGGCCCCTCGACCCGCAAGAAGGCACCGGCAGGACCGGCCCTGCCGAGAGCACCACCGGGATGGTCATGCGCCGGAGTGACGGCTTCACGTGTGGTGTCCCTGGGCGGCGGCCTGCTCGCAGAGGAGGTCGTCGAGGACGACGGCGCAGAAGCGGCCGAGTGGGGTCTTGGGGCTCAGCGGCGGCGCCTCGCCGTGGTTGAGGGTGCTCGCGAGCCGGGGTTGGTCGGCCAGGACCCCGGCGCAGGACAGGCCGAGGGAGTGGGCGACCACCTCAGCTTCGAGGACCCCCGGGCGGACGACGGCACGGATCTCGCCCGTGCTCTCCTGCAGCCCGGAGAGGACCTGGGCGGCGGCGAGCACTCCCCGGACGTCGGCCGGGACGACGAGCAGCGTGGCGGTCGCCCTCACCAGCGCCTCCTTCGCCGCGGCGTCGAGGTATCTGGGCAGGTCGACGACCACCATGTCGAAGCCGCGTCTGCCCGACTCCAGCACCGACCGCATCGCCTCGGCGGGAACCGCCTCGACGGCCCCCCGATGGAAGGCCAGCACGGTGAGGTCGCCGAAGGTGGGCAGGACCGCCTGGAGCGCGCTGGGATTGACCCTGCCCTCCCTGGCGACCAGCTCCGACCACCGGGCTCCGCCGGCTTCCTCCTTCCCGAGGAGGACGTCGATGCCTCCGCCCAGCGGATCGGCGTCGAGCAGCAGCGTGCGCAGCCGTCGCCTGGCCCCGGTGCGCGCCAGCGAGGCCGCCAGCACGCTGGCGCCGGAACCGCCTCGGCCGCCGACGACGCACACGACCAGGCCGCTCCGGATGCTCGGCTCCGCGGTGTCGGCGAACTCGTCGGCCAGGCGGCGCTCGGCCTCGGGGAGCTCCAGGACGGCCTGCGCGCCCACGGAGACGCACCTTCGCCAGGTGCCGGGATCCTCCGTGTCCCGGGTGACGAGCAGCACCCGGGGACGCGGCGGCGCCCCGACGGCCGCTACGGCGTCGGCGAGGTCGGCGCCGACGACCACCAGCGAGGCCCGATTCCAGTAGGGCCGGGCGTGGGCGGGCGTGTGTGCGACGTCGAGCTCCGTGCCGGCGGCGGCGGAGATGCGGAGAAGGTCGTCGAGCAGGTCGTGGTCTTCGGTGATGACCAGCGGGCGGGTCATGGGGCCTCCCTGTGCTTCGGGGAGGCCCAGCCTGCGTGAGGCACCGTCCCCCGCACGGACCCGAACCGTGTTCTGTGGACAACGACACGGCCTGTCCACAGGAGGCTCAGGAGGCTCGGACACCATCACGAGCCGCCGCGAACCGGGGGGAAGGGGTAAAAGAGGCGACCCCCGCCGGGGGGGAGAGCGGGGGTCGCCAACCGGTCCGGCTCCGGGGGGGTAGAGCCGGTCCCGTTTCAGAAGAAAGCTTTCAACACCGGCCAGGGATATGGCAAGAGACTTGCAAACCCACCCCGTGCACAGTCACTCCAGTTTAGGGAGATACCCCCGTATGCTGCCCGATCAACTTGAGTTTCGTCGAGGAGCAATCTCTGATTTCCGGTAGTTTTTTTAAAAGTAACGTTACGGCTACACAGAGTCATCGAATCCGGTTGGACCCCAACCATTGACTTATCACTGACCGTGACCGTCAGCCCTCCGAAAAGGTCTGATTTGTGACAGTTTGACTAGATTATGGTGATATGTCCAGGGGGTTAGTAAAGGTCTTGGCCCCGGGGGTTCCCATCAGACCGGATCCGACGTAGAAAGGTGTCACGGACCACTTGTCCGGGGCACGCCAGCCAGGCACCCACGCGCGACCAGCCGCGGGAGGCGCGTCGAGATGGGCTTGACCCACTACGACGATTTAGGTGCACGCTTGGTAACCTGGTGCGACGTGTCGGCGACGGCGTCCCAGTCCAGGGACGCCGTCCGCTATGTCTACCGCCCCGGTCTCACCCTCGTTGCAGGGCTTCGCAGACGGCGGTGATCTCCCTGACGCCGAGCGTGACGGCCGAGGCGCACTGGCACACCCACTGGGCCACTCCCTCCGGTGTCCCGGTGAGATAGCCCGCCAGGCCCTCGTCGTAGGGAAGTTCGAGGTGCCCCACCTCCACCGCCACGAGCGACTTCGGGTCGAGGCCGAACTCCACCAGCGTGAGGCGTTCCGCCGCCCTGGCGACCAGGCCGTCCGCCGAACCGAAGGGGCGAAGCACGGCCAGTTCGGCGTGCACGATGGCGGCGAGCACCAGCGCCGGCGCCGAGGTGGTCCCGGTCAGCAGCTTGACCAGCCCGTCGACCCGGATCGCCGTCTCCTCGACGCCCGGCTCCCCGGCGGGAGACTCGGCACAGGGCCGGCCCAGCCGCTCCGCGGGAGCCAGACCGGCGGCGGCGACGGTGTGCAGGCGCGCCAGCGCCTGGCGGGGAGCGGTACGCCAGGTCGAGCCCAACCGGCCGAGCTCGGCGGAGACGCGGAGGGCGCCCTGGACCACCGGATCGTCCAGCTCGCCCGAACGAAGGGTGCCGAGGGGGATGTCCGCGCCTTCGATGGCCGCCGAGGCACGCGCACCGCGCAACGCGGACTCCGCGGACACCTCGGGGCCGCGGCGACGCAGGACACGGTGCCGGTAGAGACGGTCGACCGCCTCCCTGGCCTCCTTGACGGCCTCGGGTACTCCCGGAAGTTCGGCGATCACAGCCAGAGGGTCACTCACACCGCCCGACCCTATCGACCGTTCGCCGAAGCCTTCTAACCGTCCGGCGCAGGCGGCCGACTATGACGGGCTCACCATTCCTAAGATTCCAGTATCACAACGCTTCCACAAGATTTCCACGGTGAGCGATCGGTACAGACCTGTCTAGACCTCTTGTCGTGGACGCCCGGAGACTGGTGAAGTGGGAGCGAAAGAAGCTGAATCAGGCCTTGTGAAGGAGTGCGTAGTGGCGCCGGAAACCCCTGGTCCTGGCAACCAGACCCAGGAGACGCTGTCGAATCTGCTGCAGGAGAAGCGCAGATTCGCACCTCCAGCCGAACTCGCGGCAGCTGCGAACGTGACGGCGGAGACCTATGCCGAGGCGGCGGAAGACCGCCTGGCGTTCTGGGAGCGTGCCGCCGACCGCCTGACCTGGGCCCAGCGGTGGGACACCACACTCGAGTGGAACCCCCCGTTCGCCAAGTGGTTCATCGGCGGCAAGCTCAACGTCGCCTACAACTGCGTGGACCGTCACGTCGAAGCGGGCCGTGGCGATGTGATCGCTTACCACTGGGAGGGCGAGCCGGACGGCGACAGCCGTACCCTTACCTACGGTGACCTGCAGCGGGAGGTCAGTAAGGCCGCCAACGCGCTGATCGAGCTGGGCGTCGCCAAGGGCGACCGGGTGGCGATCTACATGCCGATGATCCCCGAGTTGCCGATCGCCATGCTGGCCTGCGCGCGGATCGGAGCCGTGCACTCGGTGGTGTTCGGCGGCTTCTCGGCGTCCGCGTTGCAGAACCGCATCGACGACGCCGACGCGAAGATCGTGATCACCGCCGACGGCGGCTACCGCCGGGGCGCGCCGTCCGCCCTCAAGCCGACGGTCGACGAGGCAGTCGCCGCGTGCCCGCAGGTCGAGCACGTGCTGGTGGTGAGGCGCACGGGCCAGGAGGTGGCCCAGACGGCCAAGGACGTCTGGTGGCACGATCTGGTCGAACGGCAGAGCGACCAGCACGACCCCCAGCCGCACGACGCCGAGGATCCCCTCTTCATCCTCTACACCAGCGGCACCACGGGCAATCCCAAGGGCATCCTGCACACCTCCGGCGGCTATCTCACCCAGACGGCCTGGACCCACGACGCGGTCTTCGACCTCAAGCCGGAGCAGGACATCTACTGGTGCACGGCCGACATCGGCTGGGTGACCGGGCACTCCTACATCGTGTACGGCCCGCTGGCCAACGGCGCGACGAGCGTGATCTACGAGGGCACCCCGGACACCCCGCACCGGGGCCGGTTCTGGGAGATCGTGCAGAAGTACAAGATCTCCATCCTGTACACCGCGCCCACCGCGATCAGGACGTTCATGAAGTGGGGCGACGACATCCCCGCGAAGTTCGACCTGACCTCGCTCCGCGTCCTCGGCAGCGTCGGCGAGCCGATCAACCCCGAGGCGTACGTCTGGTACCGCGAGCACATCGGCGGTGACCGCTGCCCGGTCGTCGACACGTGGTGGCAGACCGAGACCGGCGCCATCATGATCAGCCCGCTGCCCGGCGTCACCGCGGGCAAACCGGGCGCCGCGATGCGCCCGCTGCCGGGCATCGACGCCGACGTGGTCGACGACCAGGGCAACAGCGTGCCGGACGGCGGCGGCGGCTTCCTCGCGATCCGCGAGCCGTGGCCGGCGATGCTGCGCACGATCTGGGGCGACGACCAGCGCTACATCGACACCTACTGGTCGCGCTGGGAGGGCATCTACTTCCCCGGCGACGGCGCCAAGCGCGACGAGGACGGCGACCTGTGGCTGCTCGGCCGCGTCGACGACGTCATGCTGGTGTCCGGGCACAACATCTCGACCACCGAGGTGGAGAGCGCCCTGGTGAGCCACCCGAAGGTCGCGGAGGCGGCCGTCGTCGGGGCCACCGACCCGGTCACCGGCCAGGCCATCGTGGCGTTCACGATCCTGCGCGGCAACGCGGAGGAGGGCGACGACATCGCCGCCGAACTGCGCGCGCACGTGGCCAAGGCGCTCGGTCCCATCGCCAAGCCCCGCCAGATCCTGGTGGTGCCCGAGCTGCCCAAGACCAGGTCCGGCAAGATCATGCGGCGTCTGCTGCGTGACGTGGCGGAGAACCGTTCGCTCGGCGACGTCACCACGCTGACCGACAGCTCGGTGATGAACCTCATCTCCGAGCAGCTCCCCTCGGCCAAGAGCGACGACTAGCGGCACGGACAGGGCGCGGACTCCACCCCGGGGTCCGCGCCCTGTCACGACCCGCCCGACTTCGAGCGCCCCCAGGGCCTGCGGGGTACGGCTCAGCCGTCCGGCCCTGGCGTGATCTCCGCTGACCGGGTAGTGCCGGACCATGGAAGAACCGTGCTCGGCGGGCCAGGCGAGACGCTCCCGCCGTGCCACCGCTCAGCGGGATAGGGTTCACGGTCTCGCCGCCGATCGGGAAGCCGGCCCGCGGGAACGATCCGGAACACTCGACCGGCGTGCCCGCGGCGGCCTTCGCCGCCGGGCCACCGTCCTGACGCACATCCGCGTGCGCTCGCGGACGAACAGCCAGGATGATTGACACCACCCTCGGCTAACGATAGGAGATCGGTAATGCCGAACAATCCGGCCGCGGAGCCGCAGGATGAATCCCTGGGCGACCTTGTCGCGCAGGCGAGCAACCAGATCTCCACGCTGGTCCGCTCGGAGATCGAGCTGGCCAAGGCCGAGCTGAGGTTCGACGCCAAACGGGTCGGGACGGCAGTGGGCCTGTTCGGCGCGGCCGCGTTCATGGCCCATCTGGTGCTGATCCTGGCCTCCTTCGCCATCGCCTACGCGCTGGCCGCCTTCGGGTTGCCCGAGTGGGCCGCGTTCACCATCGTGACCGTGTTCTACCTGCTGGCCGCGGGGTTGCTGACCTTCCTCGGCTATCGCCGCCTGAAGGGGCTGACGAAGATGGAGCGCACCGGCCGCACTCTGAAGAGCCTGAAGGGCGGGTCCGCCGACGAGTTCCAGCTGGCCGGCACCGTCCCGCCGTCGGCCGGTGAGGTGGGTGCCCGGCGGGAGTCGGTGTCCGATGCCACCCGATGAGTCGCTGGCACGGGTCGAGGGGCCGTGGACCCATCGTGGCGTCCACGCGGGCGGCACCCGCTTCCACGTGGTGGAGGCCGGGGAGGGGCCGATGGTCCTGCTGCTGCACGGGTTCCCGCAGTTCTGGTGGACCTGGCGGCACCAGCTCGTCTCCCTGCCCAAGGCGGGTTTCCGCGCCGTCGCGGTCGATCTCCGCGGGTACGGCGCGAGCGACAAGCCGCCCAGGGGCTACGACCTGCCCACGCTCGCCCAGGACGCCTCGGGGCTGATCAGGGCCCTCGGCGAGACCGGGGCGATCGTGGTCGGGCACGACTGGGGCGGCCTGCTGGCCTGGACCATGGCGGCGCTGGATCCCAAGAGCGTGCACCGGCTGGTCCCGGTCTCGGCCCCGCATCCGCTCCGGCTGCGCGCCGCCCTGTTCACCGACCCGCTCGGGCAGCTCAAGGCCAGTGGTCACGCGTTCGGCTTCCAGTTCCCGCTGATTCCCGAGCGGCGGCTGACCTCCCGCGACGCCGTCATGGTCGAGCGGCTGCTCGACCGGTGGTCGGGGCCGGGCTGGCCCGAGCAGGAGGTCGCCAGGACCTACCGCGAAGCCTTCCGCATTCCGGGCGTGGCCCACTGCGCCCTTGAGTACCACCGGTGGTTCGCCCGCTCCCAGCTCCGCCCCGACGGCAGGAGATACGCCAAGTCCATGCGCGCCCAGATCGAGTCGCCGACGCTGCACCTGCACGGCGCTCTCGACCAGTGCGTCCTGCCGCGCACCGCTCAGGGCTCCAGCCGCCACGTCGCCGCGCCGTACCGGTGGCGGCTGTTCGAGGGGGCCGGGCACTACCCGCACGAGGAACGTCCCGAGCAGTTCGACACCGAGCTGGTCTCCTGGCTGGCGGATCCGGAGCCCGACCGATGAGCCGTGACCGCGATCCGCAGGGCAGGCCCCGCAGCGCACGTCCCCGGGACGCCTTCGGACGGCCGCTGCCGCATGACGCCGAGGGGGTGCCCCGGATCCCCGACGAGTACGCGCCCAGCGGTCCGGAGGCGGTCGTTGAGGCGGTCAGGCTCCTCTCCGAGGAGCGCCCGTTCCACGCGCACGAGGTGCTGGAGGCCCGCTGGAAGAGCGCGCCCGAGGAGGAGCGCGAGCTGTGGCAGGGGCTGGCGCAGATCTGCGTGGGGCTCACCCATCTCCAGCGGGACAACCGCCGCGGCGCCGCCGTCCTGCTGAACCGCGGCGCCGACCGGATCACCCCCTACACCGGCCGCCCGCCGTACGGCATGCGTCTCGCGGAGGCCGCCGGCCGGGCACGTGAGGTGGCGGAGCGCTCGGGCGACGTGGTGCCGTCGGCGGCGGTCGCGCTGATCAGGGAGACGCTGGGCGGCGGGACGGGGGCCTGACGGCCGTCCCCGAAGCCGGTCCGATGCGCTGATCGACGGACGCCGGGAGGCGCCGAGCCGGTGGTCGCGCCGGCCGGGCGCCGGGGTCAGTCGCAGTCTTGGGTGTCGACGCGGTTCACCGAGTCCTGGCCCTCCTCCGCGTCGGGGGTGATCTCTTTGGCGGTGAGCACGTAGCCGGTCTCCGCCTGGTCGGTGGCCGCCGCGAAGACGACCCCGAAGACGCGGCCGTCGCTGGTCAGCAGCGGCCCGCCGGAGTTGCCGGGCTCGACCAGGCCGCGGATCGCGTAGACCTCGCGGACGACCTTCTTGCGGTTGTAGATCTCGTAGCCCTCGGCGTGCTGCTTGACCCGGATGCGGGCGGCCTCGGCGGTGAAGCCCTTGCCCCTCGGGTAGCCGGCGATGATGGCCGCGTCGCCCTTCTCCGCCTTGCCGTCGAAGCGGAGCACGGGGAGGTTGAGGCCGGGCACGTAGAGCACGGCGATGTCGCGGTCGGGGTTGTAGAGCACCACCCGGGCCGCGCGCGAGGTGCCCTCGTGGTCGGTGACCCGCAACTCCTGGGTGACCCCGGCGACGACGTGGGCGTTCGTCATGATCCGGTCGTTGGCGTAGACGAAGCCGGTGCCCTCGATGCGCTTGCGGCACGACGGCGCGGTGCCCTGGACCTTGACGATGCCCTCCCGGGCACGGGCGAGCTGCCGGCCCTTCAGCACGCTCCTGTCGGGCGGCGGCACATCGACGAACTGGCCGCCGCCTATCGCCTCGAACACCTGCGGGAACTCGGAGGTGTCGATGAAGTTCTTGAACCTGAGCCGCCACTCCTTGGCCTGCTCGGGCAGCGTCTGGTCGACGGTGGCCAGCAGCAGCGAGTTGTTGACCTGCTGGCTCAGCGGCGGGAAGGGGCCGTGCGCGAGCAGGCCGCCGATCAGCCAGACCACCACGAGCACCGATAACGCGCTTGCGAAGGTGCCGCCGACCGCGTCGGCGACCTTGGCGGGCTCCCAGGTCACATGGCTGCGCACGACCGCGCCGAGGGTGGAGGAGGCGAACTGGCCGATGGTCGCCGCCAGGAAGACGATCACTATCGCGAGCAACGCCCGCTCGGTCTCGCCGTCGACCACCGCCCTGGCGATCGGCGGCGCGATCGCGACGCCGAGGAAGGCTCCGCCCACGAAACCGACGAAGCTGAGCGCGCCGATGATGAAGCCCTGACGGTATCCGGAAATGCCGAAGGCCACCACAAGCCCTATGAGGATGAGGTCTAGGAGGTCGCCGCGCACCCTTTAACCGTATCCAGCCCGGACCCGATGCGTGCACTCCTTCTGACACACCGCTTCACAACACCGGCGCGAAGGCACCCGCGTGGCTATCGTTACTCCATGGCATCGATCGGGGGAGCGGTGCGTGAACTGATCGACACCGCTCTGACGGACACGGATCCGGACGGCGCGCTCCGCTGGCAGGCCATCACCCGGCTGCAGGAGCGCGGAGACCAGGAGACGTTCATCGAGGCGCGCAGGCTGTGCGACGGGGAGACGATCAACGAGCGGGTGCTCGGGGTCGACATCCTCGGCCAGCTGGGCCGTCCGGGCAAGTCGTTCGCCGACCAGAGCCTGCCGGTGCTCCGCCGGCTCGCGGCGGGCGAGACCGACGCGATGGTCCTCTACTCCGTGCTGATCGCCTTCGGCCATCTCAAGGACTCCCGGACGCTGCCCTCGGTGATCGCCCTGGCCGAGCACACCGACCCACGGGTGCGGTACGGCGCGGCGTACGCGCTGCCCAACGTGCTCGGCAACCCGCCCGACCAGGCGGGTCTGGCGGCGCTCGGCCGGCTGGTCCACGACACCGACGACGACGTGGCCGACTGGGCGACGCTCGGGCTGGCGCTAACCTCTGGCAGCAAGATCGAGGACATCGGGGGGTAGGTCCTCGATCCTGTCGGTGTCCCACGGGCGCTCGAAGCCGGCGGCGCCGAGCACGCCGTCGAGCACGCCCGCGGTGAACCCCCAGACCAGTAATCCCCTGACCCGGAACGCCGGCCCCGAATAGCCGCTGGGGTGCCGCAGCACGAGCCGGTTGCCGGGATCCACCAGCTCGGCCACCGGGACCCGCTCCACGGACTCCACCTCCTCGGGCGCGGCGGCGTGCACCGCGCAGGGGGTGTGCCACCAGCCCAGCACGGGCGTCACCCGGTTGTCGCTGCGGCGGAGGTACAGCTCCCGCATGGTGCCGACCACACGCACGCCGGACGGGTCGAGCCCGGTCTCCTCCTGCGCCTCGCGCAGCGCGGCCCCCACCGGCCCGTCGTCCTCGGGGTCGATCCCGCCGCCGGGGAACGCGGGCTGGCCCGCGTGCCTGCGGCCGGTGGAGCTGCGCTGGATGAGCAGGATGTCCGGCCCGTGTGCCTCCTCGCCGAACAGCAGCAGGACGGCCGCGCGCCGCCCGCTGCCCTCCTGTGGCCGCATGCCGCGCGGGACGGGCTGGTCGGCGGCCCGCGCCGCCAGGTGGGTGAGCCAGTCGGGAGTCATGAGAACGGCCCTGTCCGCACGAGTTTCGCCGCCTTCGCCTGGTCGATCGGGCCCGTGCCGTGCGAGGGGCACAGGGCGGCCAGCGGGCAGACGCCGCAGGCGGGCGTGCGGGCGTGGCAGATGCGGCGGCCGTGCCAGATCAGCCGGTGGGACATCATGGTCCAGTCGCGTTTGGGGATCAGGTCGCCGACCACGCGCTCGATCTTGACGGGGTCGGTCTCGGTGGTCCAGCCGAACCTGCGGGTGAGCCGCTGGAAGTGCGTGTCCACGGTGATGCCCGGTACGTCGAAGGCGTTGCCGAGCACCACGTTGGCGGTCTTCCTGCCCACGCCGGGGAGCGTGACGAGGTCCTTCAGCCGGCCGGGCACCTCGCCGTGGTAGCGGTCGCAGAGGGCCTGGGCCATACCGAGGATGCTGTTGGTCTTGGCCCGGAAGAAGCCGGTGGAGCGGATGATGCCCTCCAGTTCCTCGCGATCGGCACTCGCATAGTCAGCCGCAGTCCGATATTTCGCGAAAACGACCGGAGTAACCATATTGACCCGTTTGTCCGTACACTGCGCGGAGAGGATCGTGGCGACCAGGAGCTCGAGGGGGTTGGAAAAGTCGAGCTCGCAGTGGGCGTCGGGGTAGGTTTCGGCCAGAATCCGGTTCATTCGCCGTGCACGTCGCACGAGGGCGAGACGGGATTCGGTTGCTTCGCGGGGCACTCGGACAGCCTACGCGGGCAGTCCCCCATGACCCGCCGGGTGGGGTACGTCACAATGGCTGCGTGGATCGCGGGAGCGCGAGCAGACTCATGGAGGCACTGTGAACACCGATGATGTGCTGGGCAAGGCGCCCCTGTTCGCCGCGCTCGACCGCGAGGGCGCCGCCGCGCTGCGCACGAGCATCACGGAGATCGAGCTGACCAAGGGCCGCACCCTGTTCAGCGAGGGCGAAGTGGGCGACCGGCTCTACGTGGTGCTGGAAGGGAAGATCAAACTTTCCCGCACCTCCCCCGACGGCCGCGAGAACCTGCTGAGCGTCCTCGGCCCGAGCGAGATGTTCGGCGAACTGTCCCTCTTCGACCCCCGCCCCCGTACGGCGAGCGCCACGGCCCTCACCGACGTACGGCTGGCCGGTCTCGGCCACGACGACCTTCGTCCCTGGCTCACCGGGCGTCCCGAGGTGGCGTTGCACCTGCTGCGCGCGCTGGCCCAGCGGCTCCGCCGTACCAACGACGTGCTGGCCGACCTGGTGTTCACCGACGTGCCCGGCCGGGTCGCCAAGCAGTTGCTCGACCTGGCCGAACGGTTCGGGCAGCGGGTCGACGACGGCATGCGGGTGCATCACGACCTGACCCAGGAGGAGCTGGCGCAGCTCGTCGGCGCCTCGCGGGAGACCGTGAACAAGGCCCTCGCTGACTTCGCGCAGCGCGGATGGCTGCGCATCGAGGCCAAGGCCGTCGTCATCATGGACCTGGAGCGGCTCTACAACCGCTCCAGGTAGCCGAGCTGGGCCCGTACCGACATCTCCGCGGCGGGCCACAGCGACCGGTCCACGTCCGCGTAGACGATCTCCACGATCTCCTTCGGCGTCCGCGCCCCCGCGGCCCGGGCCCGGCGGATCTGGTCCAGACGCCGCCTGCGGTGGGCGACGTAGCCGTCGAGGACGCCGATCGGGTCGGCCAGCGCCTGTCCGTGGCCGGGCAGCAGCGCCAGCGCGCCGGTCTCCTCGGCCATCGCCCGCAACAGGTCGAGCGTGCGCAGGTAGTCGGCGAGATCGCCGTCGGGGGCGATCACCGTGGTGCCGCCGCCGAGGACGGTGTCGCCGGTGAGGAGCGCCCGATCCTGCGGCAACCAGAAGCACAGCGAGTCGAAGGAGTGCCCCGGCGTGCCCACGACCCGCACCTCCAGGCCGGCCACGTCGATCACGTCGCCGTCGGACAGGCCCTCGCCGCCGAGCCGGTGCCGGGGATCCAGGGCCCGCACCGGAGCGCCGACCAGTTCGGCGAACCTCCTCGCCCCGCCACTGTGATCAGCGTGCCCATGGCTGAGCAGGACCTGCGCGACCCGCCGTCCGTCCAGATGGCTCACAACGCGCCGCAGATGGCCCTCGTCGTCGGGGCCGGGGTCGACCACGAGCACGGTCTGCGCCCCGGGCTCGGCCAGCACCCAGGTGTTGGTGCCGTCCAGGGTCATCGGCGACGCGTTGGGGGCGAGCAGGTTGACCGCGCGTGCCGTACCCGCGCCCTCCGGGCCGTGCACCGGGATCCTCAGGCCGCTCACCGGGGCTCTCCCGCGACCACGCGGAACTCGCCGTCGATCTCGACGACCTCCGGCATCACCATGACGATCTCGCGTTCGGCCGCCAGGATCGACGGGACGCCGTCGTAGGCGGCCAGTTCGGTGAGGGTGTGGCGGGTGGGCGTCATCAGGAAGATCTCGTGCGCCGCCGCCTGGGCGAGCGCGGACGCCGGCCGTACCCACTCGACCTTGTCCGCCTCGCCGCCCACGTCACGGGTGCGCTGGCCCGGAGGCAGCGCGGCGACGAAGAACCGGGTGTCGAACCGCTTGGCCTCGATCCGAGGGGTGATCCAGTGCGCCCACGGACGCAGCAGGTCCGACCGGAGCAGCAGGCCGCGCCGGTCGAGGAAGTCGGCGAACGACAGGCTCTTGTCGATCAGGGCCAGCCGGTCGGCCTCCCAGTCGTCGCCGGTGGTGTCGGCGACCACGGAGTCCGCTCCGGGCCCCGCGAGCAGCACCCCGGACTCCTCGAACGTCTCCCGTACGGCCGCGCACACCAGCCCGCGCGCCGTCGACTCCGCCGCGTGGAAGACCTCCCCCCACTCCGCGGGCGAGGGACCGGTCCAGCCGATCGCGTGGTCGGTGTCGCGCGGGTCCACCGCCCCGCCGGGGAAGACGTAGGCGCCCGCGGCGAAGGCCATGCTCGCCTTGCGGCGGATCAGGTAGACCTCGGGCCCCTCGCGGAGGATGACCACGGTCGCCGCGTCCCTCGGCGGGACGGGCTGGGCCCGCCCTGCCAGGATCGCGCGCGCTCGTTCGCCGAATTCGCCTGGCAGCGGGATCACAGCCATTCACCCTCCATGTCCACGCTAGAACAAGAATCTAGTTCTAGCGTACGGCCCGGCCTCGGCGAACACCGGCACCACGGTCGAGCCGCAACCGACCTCGGCGATCAGCTCCACCACCCACCGCCGACGACAGGGCCCGGGTTCCCCGCCCCTGCGTCAACGGACCTCGGCGATCAGCTCGACCACCACTCACCGCCATCGGGGACAGAGACCGGTCCCCGCCCCTGCGTCAACGGACCTCGGCGATCAGCTCGACCACCACTCACCGCCATCGGGGACAGAGACCGGTCCCCGCTCATGCGTCAACGAACCTCGGCGATCAGCTCGACCTCCACCGGCGCGTCGAGCGGCAGCGCCGCCACCCCGACGGCGCTGCGGGCGTGCCTGCCCGCCTCCCCGAACACCTCGGCGAGCAGTTCGCTGGCGCCATTGATCACCTGCGGCTGGCCGGTGAAAGCGGGATCACTCGCGACGAAGCCCACCACCTTGACGATCCGCACCACCGTCGACAGATCGCCCACCACGGACTTCAGCGCGGCCACCGCGTTCAACGCGCAGATGCCGGCCAGCTCCTTCGCCCGCTCGGCATCGATCTCGGCGCCCACCTTGCCGGTGGCCACCAGCTTGCCGTCGACGAACGGGACCTGGCCGGAGGTGTAGACGTGATCACCCGTGCGCACCGCCGGCACGTAGGCGGCCAGCGGGGCGACGACCTCGGGGAGCGTCAGACCGAGCTCGGCCAGCCGCTGCTCGGGAGTCACGACTTCTCCCGCTTCATGTAGGCCACCAGCTGCTCGGGGTTCGGGCCCGGAACGACCTGCACGAGCTCGTAGCCGTCCTCGCCCCAGTTGTCGAGAATCTGCTTGGTCGCGTGGGTGAGCAGCGGCACCGTGACGTACTCCCATTTCTTCATGGAGTCACATTATCGAGGTGAACGAACTCACATGACGGTCGGCGGGCCCCTGCAAGTAACCGTTCGGTAGCCTCAAAACGTGAGCGCTCGCGACTCGGACTGGGACGGTGTCCGCCTCCACGTCGTCACTGGCAAGGGTGGGACCGGCAAGACCACGGTCGCCGCCTCCCTCGCCCTTGCCCTGGCCGCGGGGGGCCGCAAGGTGTTACTCGTCGAGGTGGAGGGACGCCAGGGCATCGCCCAGATCTTCGACCTGCCGCCGCTGCCGTACGAAGAGCGCAAGATCGCGGTCGCTCCCGGCGGCGGCGACGTCTACGCGCTGGCCATCGACCCCGAGGAGGCGATGCTCGAATACCTGGAGATGTTCTACGGCATGCGCCGCGCGGGGCGGATGCTGACCAAGATGGGCGTGCTCGACTTCGTCACCACGATCGCCCCCGGTTTCCGCGACGTGCTGGTGACGGGCAAGACCAGCGAGGCCGTACGGCGACGCGGCAAGAACGGGAAGCGGCTCTATGACGCGGTCGTCCTGGACGCGCCCCCGACGGGCCGGATCGCCCGGTTCCTCAACGTGACCTCCGAGGTGGCGGGCCTGGCCAGGGTCGGGCCGATCAAGAACCACGCCGATCTGGTGCGCGGGGTGATGGCGTCCCCCGAGACCGCGGTCCACTTCGTGACGCTGCTGGAGGAGATGCCCGTGCAGGAGACCCTCGACGGGATCACCGAGCTCCGCGCGGCGGGGCTCCCACCGGGAGGGATCTTCATCAACATGGTGCGGCCCGCGTTACTGCCGGAGACCTGCCTGCGGGCGGCCCGGCAGGGGCGCTTCGACGTGGGCGAGCTGGCCCTGGGGCTGAAGGCCGCCGGGCTGGCCGACGGGCCCGCGGACGCCACCGCCGTCGCCGAGGCCCTCGGCGCCGAGGTCGCCGAGCACGCCCGCCGTACCGAGTTGGAGGCCCGGGAGCGGGGCACCCTGGAGAAGGCCGGGCGGCACCGCTACGAGCTCCAGCTGCTCGCCGACGGCGTCGACCTCGCGGGACTGTACGAACTGGCCGAGACCATGAACAACCAGGGAGCCGCATGATGGCGAGGAACGTTCCGGTCCTGGAGATCGACGCGATCCTCGACGACTCCCGCACCCGGATCGTGGTGTGCTGCGGCTCCGGGGGCGTCGGCAAGACCACCACCGCCGCCGCGCTGGGGCTGCGCGCCGCCGAGCGCGGCCGTGCCGCCGTGGTGCTGACCGTCGACCCGGCGCGCCGCCTGGCCCAGTCGATGGGGCTCACCGAGCTGGACAACACGCCGCGGCTGGTGGACGGCACCACGGGCGAGGGCACGCTGCACGCGATGATGCTCGACATGAAGCGCACCTTCGATGAGATCATCGAGGCGCATGCGGACCCAGAACGAGCCCGCCAGATCCTGACAAATCCCTTTTATCAGTCGCTGTCGTCCAGCTTCTCCGGGACTCAGGAATACATGGCCATGGAGAAGCTCGGCCAGCTCCGCCGGTCCGGCGAATGGGATCTGATCATCGTCGACACGCCGCCGTCCCGCTCCGCGCTCGACTTCCTCGACGCGCCCGAGCGCCTGGGCAGGTTCCTCGACGGGCGGCTGATCCGGGTGCTGATGGGCCCGGCCAAGGCGGGCGGGCGCAGCGCCTTCAAGCTGCTGAACGCCGGCTTCGGCATCGTCGCGGGCATGCTGACCAAGGTGCTCGGCGCGCAGGTGCTCAAGGACCTGCAGACGTTCGTCTCCGCGCTCGACGCCGTCTTCGGCGGTTTCCGGCAGCGCGCGGACCAGACCTATCGGCTGCTCCAGGCGCCCGGCACCGCGTTCGTCGTCGTCGCCGCGCCCGAACGCGACGCGATGCGGGAGGCGTCCTACTTCGTGGAACGGCTCGCCGAAGAGCGGATGCCGCTCGCCGGCCTCGTGGTCAATCGGGTGCACCTGTCACCGGCCGACGCTCTGTCGGCCGCGCGCAGCACAGCGGCCGCCGAAGACCTGGAGGCCCGCGGCGAACACGAGTTGACCGCCGCCGTGCTGCGGCTGCACGCCGGTCGGATGCAACTCTCGGCTCGCGAGCGACGTGAGCGGGAGCACTTCGCCTCCGCCCACCCGACGGTCCCGCTCACCCTGGTGCCCGCGATGCCGGTAGACGTCCATGATCTAGAAGGTCTGCGTGAGATCGGCGGCCTGCTGGCCGCCCCCTGACGCCGTCCCCCGGGTTAGCCGGCGATCAGCTCATTGGTCCGTTCGTACTCTTCCTTGGCGGTCTCCAGAAGCTCTCGCCAGGAGGTCACCTCTGGACGCCGGCGCAGTAACGCGCGACGCTCCCGCTCGGTCATGCCGCCCCAGACGCCGAACTCGATGCGATTGTCCAGCGCATCAGCCAGGCACTCGGTACGGACCGGGCATCCTCGACAGATGAGCTTCGCCCGGTTCTGGGCGGCACCCTGAACGAACAGTGCGTCAGGATCCGCGCCCCGGCAGGCGGCACGGGAAGTCCAATCCGTGATCCACATTTCGACCCCACTCCCCTTAGGTGGTCAGTCGTCTTGTCGGCCGACGGGCGCGGGCGTCGAGCCTCCTTATTCAGTTGCCGCAGAAGGAGAACGTACGCAACCAGACGTTCGGGCCGACAGTCCCCGGCTGGGTCAATTTCTTGCATGGTCATCTACGGCCATGTGGCCGGGAATGACTAGTCACCCTCTCGCGTAGATCTACGACGAGGCAAAATGGACTTTGAAGCCTGTTTAAGTCATCGTTCCGACGTAGTCTTGTCTCGTGCAAGCTCAAGGCATAGATCATAGATCGGTGGGCGGAAACCTCCTCCGGCTGTTAGTCGCCGCCGGAGCCACCGGAGTCCTCGTCGCCGCCGTGGCGCTGCCCGCGGTGGGCGGAGTGGGGATGACCATCAGGGCCGCCACCGAAGAGCTGCAGTTGACACCCGAGGAGCTGGACGAGCCGCCGCTCCCGGAAAAAACGGTCCTACTCGACAAGAGCGGCAAGCAGTTCGCGCAGTTCTACTTCCAGAATCGCGAGGTGGTGAAGCTCGACGACGTCGCCCCCGTGATGCGCGAGGCCATCGTCGCGATCGAGGACTTCCGCTTCTACGAACACGGCCCGATCGACATCGAGGGCACCGCCCGCGCCCTGATGAAGAACCTTTCGACCGGAGGCGTCACGCAGGGTGGCTCGTCCATCACCCAGCAGTACGTCAAGCTCGTCCTCTTCAACAAGGCCGAGACCAAGGCGGAGCAGGCCGCCGCCATCGAGACGTCCATCTCCCGCAAGCTCAACGAGCTGCGGCACGCGATGGCGATCGAGGAGAAGTACAGCAAGAACCAGATCCTTGAGCGCTACCTCAACATCTCCTACTTCGGCGCCGGCGCCTACGGCATCCAGGCCGCCTCCAAGCGCTTCTTCGACAAGCCCGCCTCCGACCTCACCCTCTCCGAGGCGGCGACGCTGGCGGGAGCCGTACAGAATCCCTCCCGCACCGCCCCCGACGTGGGCAAGGCCAGCCGTGAGCGGCTCCTCGACCGGCGCAACATCGTCCTTGACCGGATGCTCGAGCTCAAGAAGATCAGCACCGAGCAGGCCGCGGCGGCCAAGAAGAAGAAGCTCGGCTGGAAGGCCGTCGAGATCCCCGGCGGCTGCCAGGAGAGCCGTTATCCCTACTTCTGCCTCTACGTGCAGAACGAGGTCCTCACCAACTCGGCGTTCGGCAAGTCCGAGAAGGAGCGCGAGAAGCTGCTCCAGAACGGCGGCCTGACCATCACGACCACGCTCGACACGAAGATGCAGAAGGCGTCCGAGTCGGCGATCAAGGACTACGTGCACGTCGGCGACAAGCCCGTCGCGGCCCAGGCGATGGTCGTGCCGGGCACCGGCGAGATCCGGGCGATGGCCGCGAGCAGGAAGTTCGGCGGCAACACCAAGAAGAAGAAGGACAACAACGAGATCAGTTACAACCTGCCCGCCGACTCCCTGCACGGCGGCGGCGCGGGATTCCAGGCCGGTTCGACCTTCAAGGTCTTCACCCTGCTCACCGCGCTCGACCAGGGCATGAAGATCGACGATGGCCTCAACGCGCCGAGCGGTTACCAGGCGTCCGGCCCCAGTGCCTTCCGTGACTGCGACGGCGACCGGGTCGGCGAGCCCGACCACACGGTCAGCAACTCCAGCGAGGGCGGCGGCGGGTTCAAGAGCCTGGCCACCGGCACCTGGGGCTCGGTCAACACCTTCTTCATGGCCCTGGAGCAGAAGGTCGGGCTCTGCGAGACGGTCACGATGGCCAAGAAGCTCGGCATCAAGCGCGCCGACGGCGGGACCCTGAAGGAGTTCGAGACCTTCACGCTCGGCATCAACGAGATGGACCCGGTCACCGTCTCCAACGCCTACGCGACCATCGCCGCCCGCGGCAACCACTGCCGGCCCATCGCGATCACCGAGGTCCGCGACCGGAACGGCAAGGCGACCGAGCACAAGCCCAAGTGCAAGCAGGTCCTCGACGAGGAGGTCGCCGACGCGGCCAGCCACATCCTGTCCGGCGTCTTCACCAAGGGCACCATGTCAGGCGTGGGCGGCATCGGGCGCGACGCGGCCGGCAAGACGGGCACCACCGACAACTACACCGCCGCCTGGTTCGCCGGCTACACCCCCGACCTCGCCTCCGCCGTCAGCGTCGGCGACCCGCGCGGCGCCTTCGGCAACGACCTGATCGGCGTCACCATCGGCGGAGTCGGCTACTCGTACGTGTACGGCGCCTCGATCGCCGGCCCGATCTGGAAATACTCCATGATCAACGCACTGAAGGGGACCGAGCCCACCTCGTTCCATTCGGTCAACATGTCCCGCTTCGGCGGCTGTAGCACCGGCTGCGCGCCCAAGCCTCCGAAGGAGAAGAACCCGCGCGGGGACGACGACGACCGGGGAGACGACTTCGGCGACTTCGACGACTTCGACGGCGACTTCGGTGACGACGAGAGCGATCCGGGCACCGGCGACATCCCGGACGACTTCTGGGACAACGACCAGGACGAGGTCGGCAATCAGCCGATCACCCCGATCGGCTGACGTCGCGAAAGGTTATCCACAGGCCCGCACAGCCTGTGGACGACCTTTCGCCGCCGCGCCGCCCCTCCCCCGCGGGAGCGGTCGCTCAGCCCGCCAGACGAGCACGTACGGCCTGCGCCACCCTGCCCCCCTCAGCCCGGCCCGCGACCTTCGGGTTGAGCACCTTCATGACCTGGCCCATGGCCCTCGGCCCCTCGGCCCCGCTCTCCGCGACGGCCTCCTCGACGAGCCTGCCGAGCTCCTCGTCGGAGAGCTGCGCCGGCAGGTACTCCTCCAGCACGGCGTGCTCGTCCAGCTCCGCCTTCGCCTGCACCTCCCGGCCGGCGTCCGCGAATGCCTCAGCCGCCTCGCGCCGCTTCTTGGCCTCCCTCATCAGCACCTTGGCGACCTCCTCCTCCGACAGCTCCCGTGCCGCCTTCCCGGAGACCTCCTCGGTGCTGATCGCGGCCAAGGCCATCCGGATCGTCCGGGTACGGATCTCGTCCCGGGCCTTCATGGAGACCGTGAGATCGGTCTTCAACCTGTCTTTCAAAGCGCTCATGCGCACCATCTTGCCGTCTCCCCCGCATCGGTGTATTGCGAGTTACCATCCCCTGGCGTCGTTCTGTTCGTCTTCGCGGGCGTTCGGCACACCTGGTCGGGCATGATGAGTGTGTGAGGAAAGCAGCAGCCATACCCCTGTCCCTGCTCGGGATCGGCATGGCCGGCATCGGTTACGCCACGATCGTGGAGCGCAACTGGTTCCGGCTACGGCGGTTCGACGTGCCCGTGCTCGACCGTGGGCAACGCCCCGTGCGCATTCTCCACCTCACCGACCTTCACCTGACCCCCGGCCGGCGCCGCCTGATCGACTGGGTGCGCTCGCTCAGCGACCTCCAGCCCGACCTGGTCGTCAACACCGGCGACTCGATCGCCCATCCGGAGGCGGTCCCCGCGCTCCTGCGCGCCCTCGAGCCGCTGCTGGCCCGCCCCGGCCTCTTCGTCTACGGCTCCAACGACCTCTACGCCCCCCGGCCGAAGAACCCGGCCCGCTACCTCTGGCGCACGTCCAAGGGCGACAACCAGCAGCACGTCCCCTCCCTCCCCTGGGAGGAGCTCGGCGCCGGGATGGCCGCCGAAGGCTGGCTCGACATGAACAACACCACGGCCCGCGTCAAGGTCGGCGACCTCGACGTGGCGGTCGGCGGCATCCACGACTCCCACATCAACCGCGACCGCTACGACCTCATCGCCGGCCCCGCCCCCAGGGACGCCGACCTCCGGCTCGGCGTCATGCACTCCCCCGAGCCCCGCAACATGTCCCTCTTCGCCGCCGACGGCTACCAGCTGCTCCTCGCCGGCCACACCCATGGCGGCCAGCTCTGCATTCCCTTCTACGGCGCTCTGGTCACCAACTGCGGCATCGACCGCGCCCGCGTCAAGGGCCTGCACCGCCACGAGTCCGCCTACCTGCACGTCTCCGCCGGTCTGGGCACCTCCCCCTTCGCCCCCGCCCGCTTCGCGTGCTTCCCCGAAGCCTCCCTCCTCACCCTTGTCCCCCGCCTCCGTGACGCAAGCACGACCGAAGTCCGCTAGACTTTCCCAAGTACAAGCACCGGGGTGTGGCGCAGCTTGGTAGCGCGCTTCGTTCGGGACGAAGAGGCCGCAGGTTCAAATCCTGTCACCCCGACTCGCTTTCCCGAAGCTAGAGGCCAGTTCCGATTTTCGGAACTGGCCTTCGGCATCTCCTGGGTGACTATCTGCGTGACGCCCTTTACGCGTGGCGGCTGACGACGGTGTAACCGACATCAGTGAAGAATTCCAGGAACTCCGCCAGGGACAGGACGAACGCCCCGGTGTCCGCCTCGGCGGCGAGCGTCCCGTCCAGGTTGGGGGAATTCTTGTGGTGCGGGTTGCTCAGGGCGATGGTCGACGCAGACGTGTCGAGCGTGGGCAGCGCGTTGACCAGGAGCACGCTGTTCGTCGGCGGACTGCCGAGCGCGGGATTGGTCGCGTAATCGGGGCTGGGCGGGGGCGCGCTGAACACCAGGCGGACGGCGCCGACCGCGTACTCGTGCCGGGCGTAGATGTACGGCCGGGATCCCTTCGAGGACAGCGGCGGAGCCAGTGACGCGATGAGTTTGACGACCTGCCGGGCGAAGGGGTCCTTCGTCCCGAGCGGCAGCAGCGCTTCCACGATCTCCGCACACGCCTTCTGGAACCCCAGATGGGACTCCAGGGTGGCGAACGTGTCCTCATCCAGCTTGAGAACGGGCTCGAACAGCTCGGCGACGACGCTGAACTGCGGGGCAAGGGGGCCTTTGTACTGCTTGCCGAGGCCGATCAGTTTCTGGCCGACCCTACGCCAGCTGACGGACGCGGTGGGAATCGCCAGACAGGGGGACAGGCCTGCCGCCTGGTCGTTGAGCATGAGCAGCAGGTTGAACAGTTCCGAGCTGGGCAGGTCGAGTTCCGCGGGCGGTTTGGCGACCGCGTCGCACAGGTTCATCACCCGGACCGAGCGGGTGCGCCGGTGGCGATGGCCGTACAGGCAGGAGAAGATCATTTCGCCGGACTGGCTGCCGTCGCGGATCTTGGCGTAACCGTCGTCCGGCTGGGCGCCGTCGGCGGGAATCATGTTGGCAAACTGGCCGTACTTGCCGGCCAGGGCGGCGAACGCACGCTCGATGATCGGCACCCAGAGGGCGGTCTCCAGTTCGTAGGCCTTCTCCAGGTAGGCGTCGCCGCCGAGCGTCCTGCGCCGCCGACGGACGGGTTCTCCGCACCGCACCCGGAGGCGTGCACCCAGCAGGACATTCTGGTCGTTGTGCGGGAAGATCATTTTCAGCTCGACGGGCTGGGGCACGCGGAACTCCCGGTTCTGGTGGCTGATCGTCCGGGTGAAGGTGACCACGTACTTGTTCTCCCCCTTTCTGATGATCCGCTTGATCTGGTCGGGGTCGTGGTGGGCGATGGCGCCGAGCAGGGCCAGGAAGTAGCAGTCGCCGAGTTCGCCCTGGCACACATCGTCGGCGCTCGGACCGCCGTTCAGCCACAGCCCGTTCTCGGCCGTGAGCAGCACCACGTTCGGCAACTGCGCGTCGGGAATGTCGGTCGGCTGGTCGAGCACCGTGTCCAAATTGTGGACGACCAGTTGGTGGGGCACCTGGCGCCGCGGCAGCTTGACTATGACACCGTTCATGGTCGAGTAGACGTTCGGCGTCTCGAGCACGATCGGCTTGCAGACCGCCTTCGTCTCCTGGTTCAGGGCGACGCCGACCATCAGCGTGAACTGCTCGATGGCGATCTGGTAGTTGCAGGAAAGCTCGTCGTGATCTTGGTCTTCGGCTTCCGAGTCTGTATCGAACCCGTCCACATACGTCTTGACCAGGTCGGCGAACACCGAATTGATCGGGGCGGGAAGATGGGCGATTCCGCTCTTCCTCTCCGCTTTCGGGCGTTCGGCCCACAGCCGCAGCACCGTCGGCCAATAGCCCGAACGATGCTCGGAGGCGAAGTACAGGACGGCGTCCTCGGCCACCTTCCGCGTGGCCCTGACCGACCACAGGCAGGTCTTCAGCTGGTCGAGGTGGGCCTGGATGCGCTGGCGCAGGTATTCCTTTCCGGCGCGTTCGCCGGTCAGCTCCGTGAGGGCGAGCTCCGCCTTGTCGTAATGGGTGGCGAACACCCCCGGACTCGTGACGTCCTGGATCTCCGACACGGATCCGGCGGCGACCAGGTCGGTCACCACGGCCTCGTCGGTGGACGAGACCACATCGGCCGCCTTCACGGTGCCGTTCTCGTTGCCGATCCTGATTCGGACCGTTCCATTTTCCGCGTTCGGCGCACCGTCGGCGAAGGTGAAGGGGGTGCCGGCGGGGATTATTTTTGGGGGTTTGTCACCATCAGGGTGGAATTCGGATTCTTTGATGAACTTTCCGTCCACAAGCCGCTCCAGAGCGTATCCGATCGGGTCGCCAAAGTCTCTCACCCCTCCAATGAAGGGTCAATAATCATATATATTGCTTTTTGCTGACGGTTACCCTTAATTCGGGCATGTCAAATATCCGAAAATGGCTCAAAGCGGGCAGGTCATAACGACCATTCTTAATCACGGGGCCGTCTCACCGTGGCTGTGAAGTCGCGTCGGCAGATGAAGCCCGCTCTGTGACCGGGGGTGCGCGTTCGGCTGTCCTATGGTGAAGGGAGAAGGGTTCGGGTAAGGGTTCTGGCATGAGTCATGTTCATGATGCGTCCTGCGCCGTGGCGCACGGGGAGGCCGCTCCCGGTGAGCAGCCGCGAACACTCGTCGCGGTCTTCGCTTCGCCCATGGCCGGATTCCTGCTGAGATACGCGGCTGACCTGGGCTATCGCACGATCCTGCTGGAGCCCGACGCGGACCGCCCGGCCGATTTCCCCGGCGTGAAGCGGGTGACCGAACCGACCGCGGATTTCGACGACTCCACCGACGTCGTGGTCACCGACCACCACCGGGACGGCATCGGCCCGATACTGCGTGACGTGCTCGGCCGCCCGGTCCGCTGGATCGGCATCATCGGAAGCCCTCGCCACCAGGGCCCCCACGTCCAGGCGCTCACCGACCTGGGCGTACCGGCCGCCGAGATCGCCCGGGTGCACCGCCCGATCGGTCTCGACATCGGCTCCCGGACCCCACCGGAAATCGCCGTCGCCACCCTCGCCGGCCTGATCGCCGACCGCAACGACCGCCCCGGCGGCTTCACGTTCGCGAGATGACCGTTCCAGACGAGCGTTGAAGGTCGCCGCCTGGTCGTACCCCAACACCATGGTCATCTCGGTGCTGGAGCGCCGCCGCGAGATCGGCCTGCGCCGTTCTCTGGGCGCCCTCAGCACCGCCTGACCTGGTGACGACGTAAGGCGGGGCATCTCATACTGCAGGGGCAGGCCCCATCCCGCGGAACCGGACGCGCTTTGAGAGGGCGAGCTGCCATTTGCCCCATAACACGGAAATAGGGGGATTTTGAGTCGTATTCAGCGAACGGCCCAGCGCATACCTTGACTGCATCCCCTTACCGGGGGGATTCCATCCCGTCTGACCCCGGTGTTCACCGGCGGTGCTTCCCGTCCACCTCGTGTAAGCCGATCACCCCCATCGCTCGAGGAGCCCCCTGTGTCGAGGTTCTTACGTGTCACCATCGCCTTCGTCCTCGGACTGATCGTCCTCTTCAGCATGTCCCCCGCCCAGGCGGCGCCCGCGACCGACGACGTGCCATCGGCTGCCGCGGTCCGGGTGCTCAGGTACGACGCCAGCCGGGCCGCGGAGTTCCGCACCGTGGTGAACCAGGCGGCGCAGGTCTGGAACGCCAGCGTGACCAACGTCCAGCTCGTCGCCGGCACGCCCGCCGACTTCATCGTCCTGGCCGACAACGGCTGGCCCCGGGCCCAGGTGACCAGCCTGGGCCGGGGCACCATCTGGATGGGCCGGCAGGCGACTGAGCAGGGATACTTCCCGCTGCGGATCGCCACCCACGAGATCGGCCACATCCTCGGCCTCCCCGACCGGCGCACCGGCCTCTGCTCGGACCTGATGTCAGGCTCTAGCGCCCCCGTGAGCTGCACCAACGCGAACCCGAGCAGCGCGGAACGAGCCGCGGTCAACCGTAACTTCGCCGGTTCCACCCCCGACATCGAGTTCGGCGAGCTCTACATCGACGACGTCCTGGTCCCCACGCCGTAGACGATCGCCCGCCGCCCGCCCCGTCACCTTCCGAGCAGGAAGGCGACGGGGCCCGCTCGGGACATGACGCCCGACGGCGACGCCGTGACGATCTCGCATGCCGTACGGGGGAAGATCCCGGCGGAACCGCCGTGCGGGCCTGTCACCGAACGGACGTCCTGGGCCCACCACGATCGCGCGTCACCGACCCCGACGGCCTATGCTCGCCCTCGTGGTTGAAGCGATCTCCCGTCCCTCCGCCCGTATCCTCCTCGTCGACGACCGCGAGCGTGTGCTGCTGTACCGCGGTCTGGGCATGACCAAGAAAACCGACTACGCGTGGTTCACCCCGGGCGGCGGCGTCAATCCGGGCGAGGCGCTGACCGCGGCGGCGGCACGGGAGTTGCGGGAGGAGACCGGCCGCTCGGCCACCCCCGAAGCCTTCGGTCCCGTGGTGGCGACCAGCTCGGGCCACTGGACGAGTGCCGATGGCCGGCTGTTCCACTCCGAGGACTATTACTTCTTCCTCCGGGTGCCCGAGTTCCAGGTGGACATCTCCGGCATGGAGGATCGCGAACGCTCCCTGCTGGACACCCACCGCTGGTGGACCCTTCCCGACCTGCGGAGCACCGGCGAGAACCTCATCCCGCCCAGCATCGCCGTACTGCTGGACCGGCTGCTGGCCGAAGGAGCCCCCAGCGAGCCCGTCCTCCTGCCCTGGCACCACCCGCAGTAGACCCGCCGGATCCCTGGGGCCCTCTCAAGAGGGCCCAGGGAGCGCGTCGCCGCGGACGACGATCGACGCCCCCGAGGTCGTCAGGTGTCGTACCTGTCGTGGTGGAGGAACTGGCTGATGTGCCGTTGCCTGCCCAGGGCCGTCAGGTCGAGATAGTTGAAGGTGCCCACCATCAGGTCGGCGCCGCGTCCATAGGTCGAGTAGGTGTGGAAGACCTCGTCGCCGTCGCGCAGGAAGACGCTCACGCCGTGCCCGTCGCCCTTGATGAAGAAGGAGAGCCCTTCCAGGGTCAGCGTCGCCTTGTCCTTGTAGTTGTACTCGACGGGGGCGACGCTTTCGTCCATCGTGGCGTTGAAGTCGTAGTTGAAGTTGCTTCGGTACGACGAGTACCACGGCACCGTCCAGCCCATCCGCGCCCTGAACCGCTGGATGTCCGCGAACGGCGCGCGCGAGACGAGGGCCAGCGAGGTGTCGGCGGCGTGCAGGTGCGACAGATGGCCGATGTTGTCGGTCAGCATCGAGCAGCTGGAACAGCCCTCGTTGGTGTCCCATAACCACATGAAGTGGTAGACGATGAGCTGCCGACGGCCGTCGAACAGGTCGAGCAGACCCGAACTCCCCTCCGGCCCCTCGAAGACGTAGTCCTTGTCGACCTTCACCATGGGCAGCCCGCGGCGTTCCTCGTTGATCGCATCCCGCACGCGGGAGAGCTCCTTCTCCTTGGCGAGAAGCTCCTTTCTGGCGGTCAGCCATTCCTCCCGTGACACGACCTGCGGAAGATCCATGCTGCTCTCCTTGATTTTCGAAATACGTCTCTGGCGAGATTAGGCAGGAAACCCCCGCACAGCCATAGCCGGGAACCCCTACCGCACCGCACCGGACCCGGCCGTCTAGGGTGACGTCGTGGCGATACAGGTGATTGTGCTCAATGGCGGTTCCAGCGCCGGCAAATCCGGCATCGCGCGCTGTCTGCAGGCGGTTCTGCCGGAGCCGTGGCTGGCCCTCGGGGTCGACACGTTGGTCGAGGCGATGCCCGCCGCCATGCGGGCGTCGGGGGAGGGCATCGAGTTCAGCCCGGACGGGGCGGTGTCCGTCGGCCCGGCCTTCCGCGCGCTGGACAACGCCTGGTGCCGGGGCATCGCGGCGATGGCCCACGCCGGGGCGCGGATCATCGTGGACGACGTGTTCCTCGGCGGGACGCACTCGCAGGACCGGTGGCGGACCGCGCTGCACGGTCTCCAGGTGCTCTGGGTCGGAGTGCGTTGTGACAGCGCGGTCGCGGCGGGCCGCGAGGTCGCCCGTGGCGACCGGATCTCCGGGATGGCCCGGTCACAGGCCCAGGTGGTCCACCAGGGAGTCCACTACGACCTCGAAGTGGACACGACGAGCACCGAGGCCATGGAGTGCGCGCGGACGATCGCCGGTCACGTCGGCTGACCGGCCACACCCTTCCCTCGTACGGCTCGCCGTCGACCGGTGGCGGCTGATTCACGGGGCTCCGGCTCCACCTTGCCGCCCTGCGGCAGACGCGAAGCGGAAAGGCCAGGCCGACGGGCCTGGCCTTGGGTTCGCTCCTGTCAGGGGGTCTGGAACTTCACCTCGGGGTTGGCCGTCGAAGGCCCGTCGAGCAGCGGCTGCCGGATACCGCGCAGGTGCAGGTCGAAGAAGGCGCCGACGTAGTCACGCGTGATCTCCCCCGAACGCCGCCCCGACAGCGGCGCGTCCGGCGTGGACAGGCCGAGCTGGCCGCCGAGCACCGGCAGGTCGATGAAGGTGAAGTGCCCCGAACCGGCCACGGTCAGCCAGCGCTTCCAGCCGTCCAGCCGAGCCCAGTCCCGGTCCCAGGACTCATCCTTGCCACCCGGACGGTGCAGGGATTCGGTGCCGAGCATCATGAAGGGGCGTCCGTCGAGGCCGGCGGCGGGCACCGGGGCGAAGAACGTGCCGTCCATGTTGACCCCGGCCCGCACCCGGCGGTCGGTCTCCATGGTCCGCGCGGCGCTGTTTCCGCCGATGGAGTGCCCGGCCATGCCGATCCGGCCACGGTCGATCATCCCGGCGTGCTTCCAGGCCGGACGACGCCCGGTCAGCTCGTCGAGCACGAAGGACACGTCCTTGGCGCGGCCCTCCGCGACGACCTTGATCCCACGGTCTTCGGCCAGCTCGCAGGCGACGCAGGTGGTCATCCGCCCGCCGGGGAACGCCGTGCCCGACGACTCGTAAGCGTGGTCGACCGCCGCGACGACGTATCCCCGGCTGGCGAGGTCCTCGGCGACCAGGGTGAGAGTGGTGCGCGGCAGCGAGAACCCGGGCGACAACACGACCAGCGGATACCGGCCGGCGACGGGACGGGCGCCGGCGCGGGCGTTCGTCCGGGTGGCGGTCACCGTCTTGACCGGGATCGCCTTGTCCAGTTTCTGGAACTCAAGCAGCAGCCTGGCCTCCTCCTTTCCCATGTAGGGAGCGACTGCACCCGATCCCCGGCGGGCGGGATAGAACATCGACACCATCAGCTCCCGCGCCCCCGCCTTGGGCACCCACGGGTCCGGGCGATCCTTGTCGACGAGATGCAGCGTGTCGCGGCCGACCGCGTTCGGACCTGTCGGGCGGGGCAGCACGAGCCGGGGCTCAGAGACGGGCGCGGAGCTCTCGGCGGTTGCGGGCACCGCCGCGGCCACCGCACCGATCGGAAGCGCGGCGGCGAGCAGAGCGGCCAGGAAGCCGCGAGCAATTCTGGACATGATCGAACCGTACGGATTCCGGCCGTACGGGCGACACTGACGTAGGTCAGGCGCCACCCCCGTCTTTAGTCAGGGTCTGGTTCACGAGCCGGATCTCGCCCCTTCCAGGACAATCCCGTCAGCTTGCAGGAGACCGGGGGCGCCGTCGCGCTGTCGTCCGCGTTCTTCAACTCCAGTTGCGAGCTGGAAATGCAGAATGGCTCAGCATGGCTGAGAAACTGGTCCGCGACAAGATCCCCGACGTGTACCCCGGCAACACCTACCGGCAGGCGGCGCCGGATGAGCGAGCCGGGTTGCTACGGGCCAAGCTCGCCGAGGAGACCAACGAGTACCTCACCTCGCGGCATCCCGGCGAACTCGCCGACATCCTCGAAGTCCTGCACGCCCTCGCCCGTCTCCACGACCTGGACCCCGCCGGTCTGGAACTCCTCCGCGAAGCCAAGTCGGCCGAACGTGGAGCCCTCACCCAGGGGATCGTGCTCCAGAATCTGCCGGTACGGCACAGCGTCCGCGCCGTTCTGCTGGACGGCGACGACCTCGTGCTGTTCCGCCGGGTGCGGGCGGGCCGCGAGCCGTACTGGATCACGCCCGGCGGCCAGGTCGAGTCCGGCGACGACGGTCTGGAGGCCGCGCTCCGCCGCGAACTGGACGAGGAACTCGGCGCCACCACCGGCCCCGCCCTCCCGCTGATCACCCTGGACGCTCCCGGCGCCAGGTACAGCGTCTTCGCCTGCCGGCTGCACTCTCTCGACCTGTCCCGGCGCAGCGGCCCCGAGTTCGACGATCCCGCCAACGGCACCCACGAGATCCAGCGGGTCCCGTTCACCCCCGAGGGGCTGCGCGGCGTGCATCTGGTGCCGATCGAGCTGGCCGACTATCTCAGCATGAATACCGACACCATCCCCGCACTCCTGGAGACCTTCACCAGCGGTGGGCGTTATCGACCGGTCGTGGACGTCCACGTGCTGCTTCTCGACCCGGCCGGCCGGGTGCTGCTCGGCAGGCGCGAGAACACCGGGTACGCCGACGGGGAGTGGCAGATCATGCCATCGGGACACCTCGAAGAGGGTGAATCCGTGGTGGACACCGCCATCAGGGAGGCCCGCGAGGAGCTCGGCGTCGACCTCGTCGACCTCGAACCCACCAACGTGGTGCACCACCGCAACCCCGGCGGAACCGCACGGATCGGAATCTTCTTCACTTCACGCAAATGGCGCGGCAATCCGGTCAACGCTGAACCACACAAGTGCGCCGAACTCGCCTGGCATCCCCTCGACGACCTCCCGCCCGGCACCATCCCCTACGCCGCCGCCGGAATCCGCGCGACCGGACTCCCTCTCTCCCTGCACGGCTGGGCGACCCCCGCCCCCACCGACCTCGCCGCGGAGGCCACCCGCGCCGGATACCAGGAAATGACGGTCACAGTACTCGGCCACCACAAGGACACCCTCCTCATCCACTCCACCCCCGAAACCGACCACCTCCCCACCACCCTCGTACGGCACGGCGAATCCCTGACGGCGGCGGCGGCCCGAATCGTCCCCGGCGACCCCGTCTTCGTCCGGGCGGACGACTACATCTCCCCCACCGGACTCCCCGCACGCCGCTTCGTCTTCACCGTCGAGTGCGACGCCTCCACACCCGTCCCGGACGGCGTACACCTGCTGCCCGCCGACTCGCCGCTCCGCCTCACCACCACGGACCAGCGAATCATCGCCGACACGCGCATGCAGCGTGCCGCGCCCGACCGCGTGCGGACCGGTCGGACGCGGTAGCACAAGCCGACTCTCAGATGGCCGTAAGACAGGAAGCACCCCCGTCTTTCATCAGATATCCCTACACCGGCCGTCCTTCGTGGCGGAGGTCGGCCTCCAGGCCGTCGAGGAGGGCCCGGAGACCGTATTCGAAGGTGTCCTCGGGCGACATGTTGTAGTCCGCCGACGGCGCGTCCACGCGGATGCGCAGGCGCGGGAAGCCCATGGCGATCTCGCGAGCCTGGGTCATGGCCTCCCCGATGAGTTCCTCGGCGTTCTTGCCGGTGCGGTTCAGCCGCTTGGTGAGCGAATCCAGGGCGGATGTGCCGAGCACGTTTCCGAGCACGTAGGTGAAGACGGCGGCCGCGGCCCGGTCGGCCGCCGCGTCGCGGAAGCCGGCCGCCTCGAAGACGGCCAGGCTGTGTTCGTCGTGGCGGGCCTTGCGCGGGCCGTAGAGGAGGTACGAGCCGAGAGCCTGCACCAGCCACGGGTGCCTGACGAACATGGCGTGCAGGCTGGCGGCCATCCTGGTGGCCGCCGTCCGCCAGTCCACGGCGGCCAAATCGGGCGTCTCGACCTCGTCCCAGACGTGGTCGCCTGCCAGCAGCAGGATGTCGTCCTTGTTCTTGACGTGCCAGTAGACCGCTGTGGCGGCCGCGCCGAGCCGCCTGCCGAGGCTGCGCATGTTCAGGCCGTCCAGGCCCTCCTCGTCGAGCAGTTCTACGGCGGTGGAGACGATCTCGTCCCGGGTCAACGTGTCGCGTGGCATGGCCCTCAGGATAGAGCAGGCATACCCCTCTTGCACTAAGTTCAAGTCAGGGCTTGCACTTAGTTCAAGTGCCGCGTTACGTTGCTCTTGCACTTAGTTCAACCGGCCGCCCGGCACCAGCCTCGGCGCAACAGAGAAGAGACCCCCATGAACATCGTCATCGCCGTGATGCAGATCCTCGTCGCCCTGGCCTTCGTGAGCATCCCGCTGGTTCGGAACCGCTACGGGGCCACCGCCACGGCCCGGGCGCACGCGGAGCTGACCCGGCAGAACGTGCCGACGACCGTCCTGGCCGACAACGGGATGCGGTTCGACGCCGGCGGCCACGAGACCTGGGCCCCGGTGAGCATCGCCGCCCTCATGATCGGCCTGGCCGGGCTCAACCTGTTCACCGTCCCCTGGGCGCACACCGCCACCTGGATCGTGCAGACGCTCGTCCTGATCGCCAACGGCGCCATCCTCTACAGCCAGCTCACCGCCGAGAAGTCGGTGCGTGCCGCCTTCGCCCGCAAGGGCGACCCGGACCTGGCCCGGATCGACGTGCCCGCCCTCCTGGCGGCCGCCGAAGCCGGCTTCCCCACCTGGACGTGGACGCTGGGGAAGGTCCGGCACATCGTGGTCTTCGGCGCCTCGATCCTCGCCCTGGCAGTCACCGCCGCCGCGTGACCGGCAAGCCCCCACACACATACGACTACCGGCAGCGGGCCAAGCTCGATCGTGCGCCCGCTGCCGAGCCGGTGAAGATCTCAGACCTCGATGACGACCTTCCCAGGAGCATGCCCCTCCTCCATGTATCGGATGGCCGCAGGGATTTCCTCGAATGGATAACGCCGGTCGATGACCGGCGTTATCTTGCCGTCCTCGATGAACTCGGCCAGGGTCATCAGGTTCTTTTTGTTCTCCGTGCATTGAACCACGTTCGCCATGACCATTCTCTGAGACACGAGCGGCGACATCGCGAGCGTCGAGAACATACGGCCCACGGGTCGTATCCATCGGCCGCTCCGCCCGCCGACTCCGACGTAGGTTCCCTTGGGCGTCAACACCCGACGGTATGCCTTTCCCGAGTGGCTTCCCGCGTTGTCCAGCAGAAGATCGTAGCGCTCTCCATTCCGCGTGAAATCCTCCGCGGTGTAGTCGATGACCTTGTCCGCGCCGATCGATCGGACCAGGTCCACATTCCGCGTGCTGCAGACGCCGGTGACCTCCGCGCCGAACGCCTTGGCGATCTGCACGGCGAACGTCCCCACGCCTCCCGAAGCCCCGTTGACGAGAATTCTCTGTCCCGGCTGAATTCGTCCCATGTCGCGCAGGCCCAGCAGGGCGGTGTTGGCCGCCATCGGCACCGCCGCCGCCTCCTCGAACGACAGGTTCTTCGGCTTCGGCGCCAGTTCGCCCGCACGGACGCATACGTACTCGGCGAAGCCGCCCTGCTTGAGCATCGCGAACACCTCGTCGCCGGGGCGGAACTCCGTCACGTCCTTGCCGACCGCCTCGACCTGCCCCGCCATGTCGGCGCCCAGGATGTTGATCTTCGGCTTGCGCAGCCCGGGACCGCCGCCCATCAGACGCGCGATGTACGGCTCGCCTCTCATGTGGTGCCAGTCATAGGGCTGGACGGAGGTGGCGCGCACCCGGACCAGCACCTCGTCATCGCCGGGCACGGGCTTACCGATTTCGGTGAGATCTAATGCGTCGGGTGAACCGTACGAGCGCAGAACGAACGCCTTCATCGTATTCTCCTCATCCAGCGGGTGTCGGCCGTGGCGAAAGTCCATCGGGGACCGCCACACGTCGTGGCCCGAATTGATAGGAGGCATCGCCAATCAGATGCGCTTCTTGAGCCACGCAAATTACGGTAGAAGGCCAATGCAAAGGACTCATCAGCCGAAAGTACGCCTGATTGGTGGATGATCGGCCGACTCAGATCAGGCCGTTCCACCGATGAGCCGCCACCGCCTCATTCGTCACGATCGAGTCATGACCAACGAGAGCCCGATCCCGCAGTCGCCGCGAAGTGGCCGGCCGACGAACACCTCCTCCGCCAGGGCGAATTGGCTCGTGCCCGCTGCGCTGATCGTGCTCAGCGCCGTTCCGATGGCCGCCGGAGCCGTCCGCCTGACCGAGCTGACAGGCGGCGCGGAAATCACGCCGGCCAACGCACGATTCTTCGCGGCGCCCCTTCCCGTGGTGCTGCACATCGTCGGCGTCTCCCTGTACAGCATTCTGGGGGCCTTCCAATTCGCCCCCCGGTTCCGCCGCCGGAAGTCCGGCTGGCACCGGGTCGCCGGGCGGGTCGTGGTCCCATGCGGACTCGTCGCAGCGCTTTCGGGTCTGTGGATGACCCTGTTCTATCCCCGCCCTGTCGGTGACGGTGATCTCCTTGCCGGCTTCCGGCTCGTGTTCGGCTCGGCCATGGTCCTGGCCATCGTTCTCGGCTTCGCCGCGATCCGGCGGCGGGACATCGCCCGGCACCGCGCCTGGATGACCCGCGGTTACGCGATCGGCCTGGGCGCAGGCACGCAGGCGCTGATCCTCGGGCCCTGGATGGTGATCGTCGGCACACCTGGCGAGATCCCCAGAGCGCTGCTCGTGGGCGCCGGCTGGGTGATCAACCTCGCCGTGGCCGAATGGATCATCCGCAGGCGGCCGGCCAACCGACCCGGGCGCTACTGATGCTTCCGTGGGCGGTCGTGCGGACCGGTGAAGGAACACGCCGTGTCCCCCGACCGTCGAGAAACGGGACTTGCCACTGCGTCCGGCTCAGCTCTTGACGCGGTTGGTCTCATAGGCCCATATGGCGATCTCGACGCGATTGCGGGCGCCGAGCTTGGCCATCAGGCTGGCGATGTGGGACTTGACGGTGCTGAGCGAGATGTAGAGCTCGTCGGCGATCTCGCTGTTGGTTCGCCCACGTGCCACGGTGGCCAGGATCTGCTCTTCCCGGTACGTCAGCGCCTCGATGGGGTGCGCCGGCGACGAGGCGGGCCCGGCGCGGGCGAAGACCCCGAGCAGTCGTGCGGTGATGCTCGGGGCGATGAGCGCGTCGCCGTTGGCGGCGGCGTGAACGGCCTGGGAGAGCAGGTCGGCGCCGGCGTTCTTGAGCAGAAAACCCCGGGCCCCGGCTCTCAGGGCGGCGTAGACGTACTCGTCGAGGTCGAACGTGGTGATGACGACGACGGCGAGGGGATCCTCGACGGTCGGTCCGGCGAGGGAGCGGGTGGCTTCGATGCCGTCGACGCCGGGCATGCGAATGTCGAACAGGCACACGTCGGGGCGTAGGCGGCGGGCGAGCTCGACGGCGCGTCGCCCATCGGGTGCCTCGCCGATGACCTCGATGTCCGGCTGGGCGTCGAGGATCATCGTGAGGCCGGTGCGGACGATCTCTTGGTCGTCGGCGACGACCACCCGGATGCTCATGTCGTCGGCCCCGTTCGAGGCAACTCGGCGGTCACGGTCCAGCCTCGAGTGGGATTCGGGCCGGCGACGCAGGTGCCGCCGAGCAGGTCAGCGCGTTCGATCATGCCGATGATCCCGTATCCCGGCGGCGCCGTCGGGCGCATGAGGCTGCTGTCGCCGTCGTCGCTCACGCGCAGGTACACCGACTTGACGTCGGCGGCGACACGGACCGTGATGTGGGTGGCGTTCCGCGCATGTCGTCTGGCGTTGGTGACCGACTCCTGGGCCAGGCGGTAGATCGCGGCCCCGACCGATGGAGGGAGGTCGTCGAGGTCGCCCACGATCTCCACCTCGACGGACGGACCGGAGCGGTCTCTGCCCGCGAGCTGTTCGAGATCGGTGATGCGCCGCCCGGGCGTCAGGTCCGCCGTTTCGTTCCGGCGGAGGACGTGGACCATGGCGCGCATCTCGGCGAGCGCGCGCGCCGCCTCGGCCTCGATCACGTGGAGCGCCTCGGTCGCGGCGTTCGGTCGCGACGCCGATGTGGCGATGCCCGCCTGGGCGCGTATCGCCATCGCCGAGACATGATGAGCGACGGTGTCGTGCAGGTCGCGGGCCAGCTGTTCACGTTCGAGCAGCTTGACCTGATCGAGCTCGCGCATCCTCGCCCTGGCCCGATACCGGAAGGCCCAGCCCAGGGTGATGGCCGAGAACATGACGGCGAAGGCGCCGACGACGTTGGCGACGACGGCGCGGTCGGACACCATCGAGAGGCCGGCCGCGACGATCATGATCGCCAACCCGATCACGGCCTCGCGTCCGGATCCCCACCGGAACAACGAGTACGGCAAGATCAGCAGATACGCCACCGTGAACATTTCCGAAGGGGGCTCGCCCATCAACAGTGGGGCCAGGCTCGTGACGACGAAACATATCGCGACCATCAGCAGCGGTCGGGTCCGCCGCCACAACAATGTGGGCACCAGCCCGACGGCGACAATCACCGCGATGACCCGCCACGGAAGTTCCGGCCGCAGCACTCCTTCGAGCACCGCGAGCGGCACGAGCACCCCCACAAGCGCCCAGTCCCGCCACACCCGCACTGGCGGGTTGGGGGGACTGGGCTCGTCCCACACGGAGCGAAGAAGGGCGAGCACGTAAATATCCTACGAGAGTTTCATGTCGCTATAAACCGCCAAAAGTACGAGACGCATATTTCGCTGACATGCATTTATTGCGTGAGATGAACTGCCACCACCAGCAGGGATCCGGCGGAATCGGCGGCAGTGGCCCCCGACGACGCACGCCAACTTGCCGCTCCGCCACATACCAGCGAATCATCGACGGCTCGCGCAAGTCCGGTACGGATGGTGACCCTTTGGTTACTGTGCGGAGAAGTCAGTGAACCTGAGTGGCCATAGTCGCCCCAAGCGCCGCTCCACCACCATGAGGCTGCACCTCCCACGAGACCGGCTGGAAGGACCAACCCATGGCGAGTGAGTTCCAACGAACCAAGGTGGCCCGGGTGTTCGACGCGATGGACGCCAACGGCGACGGCCTCCTGCAGGAAGCGGACTTCGCGGCGCTCGCCATGCGCTGGGCCGCGTTACAGGGCTCGCCGGCGGGCTCGGCGGCCCACGCCCGGCTGACCTCGATCATGATGGGCTGGTGGACCACCCTCCTGACCAGCCCCGACCGCGACACGGTCACCCTGGAAGAGGTCCTGCTGATCGTCGACCAGCTGGCCGATCACCCCGACGCCGTCATCCGGACCGCCCTGGCGATGTTCGAAGCCATCGACCAGAGCGGCGACGGGCGGATCTCCGCGGCCGAGTTCAACCAGCTCATCGAGACGTGGAACGGCCGCGCCACCGACACGGACACGATCTTCCCGCTGCTCGATCTCGACGGCGACGGCTATCTCGGCAAGGATGAGTTCGTCCGGCTCTGGACCCAGTTCTGGGCCGGCGACGACCCCGACGAGCCCGGCACCTGGATCTTCGGCCACTTCGAGCTGCCCGTGCCGCGCTGACCCGATCAGACCGCTCGGTCCTCCCACACCTGCTTGAGCAGGTCGGCGAACACCTCGACCGGCTGGGCCCCGGAAACGCTGTACTTCTCGGCGAAGACGAAGGAGGGCACCCCCGAGACCCGGAACCGACGCGCGAGCTCCTCATCGGCCCGCACCACGTCTCCGTAGTCCTCCCCCTCGAGCACCTTTCGTACGGCGACGCCGTCGAGACCCGCTTCGGCCGCCAACCTCGTCAACGTCTCCCGGTCGCCGAGATGCGCCCCGTCGGCGGTGTAGGCACGCATCAGACTCTCTCGCACCGCCTCCCCCCGGCCGTGATCCTCGGCGTACTGCATCAGCCGGTGCGCGTCGAAGCTGTTCACCGGCCGGGCCTTCTCCAGCCGATACGTCAGCCCCACGTCGGCGGCCAGCGAGGTGATGTGGCTCAGCCCGTCCCTCGCCTGCGCCTCGGACATCCCGAGGTCGCGTCGCATCCGCTGCGGAATGGCCTCCTCACTCTCCCGAGGCGCGCCCGGATCGAGCTCGAAGCTACGCCACCGCACCCGTACGGCGTCGCGATGCTCGAACTTCCCGAGCGCGGCCTCGAACCGCCGCTTGCCGATGAAGCACCAGGGACACACGAGGTCGGACCAGATGTCCACCGTGATCTCACTCATAGGCTCACCCTAGGTTCTGGGCTATCTAAAAGTAAGCACGTACCTTCGAGTAAGCTGCCCTCATGAACGTAGGTCCCCAGGTGACGTCCCGGCCTAGCGATCCTCGGAGTGACGTATATAACAGCGACTGCCCCGGCCGCGCCGTACTCGACCATGTGACCAACCGCTGGGGCATGCTCATCCTCACCGCCCTCGGCCACGGCCCCCTGCGCTTCTATCTGCTGCGCGACCGGATCGGCGGGATCAGCGAGAAGATGCTGTCGCAGAACCTCCGCACCTTGGCCCGCGACGGACTGATCAACCGCGAGGTCCAGCCCGCGACACCGCCCAGTGTGACCTACGCCCTCACCCCGCTGGGCCACGAACTGGCCGGACACCTCCAGGGCCTGGTCGGCTGGATCGCCGCCCACACCGGCGACATCCTCACCGCCCAGCAACGCCATGACGAACACACCTAGGGAGCCCCTTGAAATACGGGGACGCAGGATGGCGCCAACGCCTCAGGAACGAGCCCGTCGCGATCGCCGCTCAGCTCAGCTAACCATTCTTGGTCACGGTGCCGGTCTTGGCGTCGACCTTGATCCCCTGCCAGGTGCCATCCGGGGTGACGGCGTCGACATCCCAGACGAGGAGATCGCCGTCGTACCTGTCCAGGCTCATGTGGGTGATCTTGCCTTGCGGCACCGAGGAGGACACCTTCTCCACCGCATCCTTGAAGGTCAGCTCGGCGTCCTTGATTATTGCCATGACCCTGGCCTTCTCCCCTTTGCCGGTGTCCTTGACCCTGGGTTCCGAGAGCACCTTTCCTGACGCGCCCACTTCCAGCAACCGCTCAGTACCGTCGGGTCCGGCCAGTTGGACCCCCCAGATCTCGCCGCCGTTCTCCGACTGGACCGAGAGGAAAGTGGAGCCCTCGACGGCATTCATGGCTGCGGTGGCCACCTTCTCCAGGATCGCCATCCCGCCGGGTTCCTGGCTGGGGCCGCCCGGCGGCCCCCACGATGACATGAGGCCTCCTACGGGTGCCGCCTTGATGACACTGGACCGCGTCTGGACGCCCCCGCAGGCCGCAACCGCAAGCAATGCCGAGCCGACAAAGATGGTGCCAATGATAGCCTTTGACCGTTTTCCACCATTCATACTGATGACGCTGCCCGGAACTCGACAAAGGCACGCCCGGAGGTCGGACAATACGGTCAATCACTGCCCGACCGACCGTCGTCAGTAGCTCCGTCACCGGTGTCATGAAGAACCGCGTCAGCGACCGACCGATGCCGACTCGTACTTGTCGGGTTTCGGCTCCGCCATCGGCATCAGCGCCCACACCGACTGACGCCCGCCGCCGACCCTTCGCACACCCCACCGGCACGAAAGCCGTTCCACCAGCCACAGCCCTCGCCCATCGAGGCTCTCAAGATCCGGCTCCCGCTGCCGGGGCACGGTCGCCGCCCCATCGTCGATCACCTCGATCCGGACCATCTCCGCACCAGCATCGAAGACCACCACCATCACCAGACCGCCCGCTCCGCCCGACTCGGTGTGCTTCACCGCGTTCCCCACCAACTCGCTCACCACCAGCAACGCGTCATCCACCCCCACGCACCCGACCGCCTCCAACACCACCCCCGCCCACTCCCGAGCCACCGAAACCGACCGCTCCACCCCGGGCAACGTCACCACCCGTGGCGGCCAGGCCATCACCGCGCCCCCAAGGCCCGCTCGGCTTCCCGCGCTCGACACTCAAGGTCCTCAGCGGTCGGTGACTCAAGATGCGTCACCGCCCCCAGGTGCCGAACCCGCGGCACCGCCCAGAACCGCCCGGTGTGCTCGCCGTACCACACCACCCAGTACGGCAGGCGTACGGCGAGCATCCGCACGTGACGTCTGGCAGTCGTCTCGTCCATCCAACGGCCCTCACATCCGGCGGAATCATGGTCGATTCCAGTAGAGGACCTGCACCCTGGCCAGCGGAGGGTGACAATGAGGTGCACCAAGAGACACGTCGTGTGACCGGCGAGGGCAGGGGTTGGACATGACAGATCCTCCACAGTGGGCGACCCGGATTCGCACCGAACGCAAGGCCCGCCTCTGGGACGTCCACACCATGGCCCGCCACCTCCGCAGAACCGCAGGCAACGACCCGTTGCCCGACCACGAAGCCCTCGTCCGCTCGATCCGCCGCTGGGAATCAGGAAAGATCACGGCCCTGACCGAGCGCTACCGGTTGCTCTACTGCGGGGCGATGGGACTTGACGAGGACGACCTCTTCGGCGGCGTCTCTCCGACTACCGGCGACCCATCAACACCGCTTCACGACCTGGGCGCTATGACAGCCTTTCGCGGAGCCGATCGACGCGTGGGCGGAGGCCACCTGTACGAAAGCGTCCTCGGCTATCTGCGACGGGACATCGCCCCGCAGCTGTTCGGCCGCCCGGATGGATCCGCAGCCTTCATCACCGCCGCCGCCTTCACCGAGATGGCCGGCTGGATGGCCCACGACGCCGGCCAGGACACCACCGCCGACCAGCACTTCTCCCAAGCCCTCGACCTCGTCACCGTAGGCGGCGACCGTCAGCTCGAAGCCCACATCCTGGGCAGCATGAGCCACCTCGCCCTGCACCGCGGGTGCGCAGGCGATGCCGTACGGCTCGCACGCCGTGGCACCGACATGCTCACCCGATCACGCACCTCAGCTCCGACGATGCAAGCACGACTGCTGACCATGGCGGCTCGGAGCCGCGCGTCGCTGGGAGATCCCGCAGCGTGCACAAGGCTGCTCGACCGGGCCGAGCGTGCCCTCAACCACCCACAAGAGGATGAGCCCTCACCGTGGATCGGACCCTTCGACGAAGGCTCCCTCGCTCTGGACACCGCCCGCTCCATGCTCACACTGGGACAACTCGATGAGGCCCGTCGTCAGTCCGATCGAGCTATCGCCCTTCGCTCTCCAGATCGCGCACGAAGCCGCGCCTTCGGCCAGCTCGTCCTGGCGAAGGTCATGCTGGCCGAAGGGTGCGTTGGTGAGGCATGCCGACTCGTCACAGGGGTCGCGGAGGACACTCGCTCCCTGAGCTCCCTCGTGGTAGCCCGCGAACTGGCAGAGATCGGCCGACGCCTGAAGGCGTACCGTGGAGAGGAGATCGTCACCGCATGCCTGATCCTGCTGCACCAGGCGGTGACGGAGCGATATCGGCTCTACCAGTGGGGAGCTTCTGATCGTGAACCCGGACGCCCCGCTCTATGAGCGCGACCCCGCCGCCTGGCACGCCCACCTCGCCGAAGGCAACGCCAAGCAGGCCAGGAAACGCGTCGGGGCCGACGTCCTGATCCGCGACGAACAGGGCCGCATCCTGCTGGTGGACCCGAAGTACAAGCCCGACTGGGACCTTCCCGGCGGAATGGCCGAGGCCAACGAATCCCCACTGGCCGCCGCCCGGCGGGAGATCAAGGAGGAACTCGGCCTCGACCTGGAGATCGGCCGCCTTCTCGTCGTCGACTGGGTTCCCCCACACGGCCCTTGGGACGACTCCCTCATGTTCATCTTCGACGGCGGCATCCTGCCAGCCGACCAGGCCGCAAGCATCCAGCTCAGCGACCAGGAACTATGGCAGTACCGTTTCCAGAACCCGGACGGAACAGCTCAGTTACTCCGACCGTACGTCCTACGGCGTGTGCGAGCAGCTTTCGATGCATTGAGCTCGCAGAGAGCATGCTTCATCGACGACGCCTTGTGAGGGCGTACCACGAATGAGAACGAGGAGGACGGGAATGGAGAACCCTGACCTGTCAAATGCCGACTGGCGCACCAGTAGCCTGAGCGGCGGCAACGGCGAGTGCGTGGAGGTCGCCTTCGTCGGCCAACACGTCGCCGTCCGAGACAGCAAGAACCCCGACGGCGCCGTGCTGTTCTTCACCCCTGGCGAGTGGCAAGCCTTCACAGGCGGCGTCCACCTCGGAGAATTCACGCTTCCTTAGACATCGCAATGCCGAATCCCAGCCTTTCGCCGGGTTCAGGAAGCCCGCGACCTCGTAGAAGAAAGTACGGCAGGCCCCGCTCTACTGATCCGCCAGCCGAGGAACCGCACGCACCGCCGCATCCCGTATCAAAGGTCTGGGAGCAACGGATTCACCTCTGGGTCACCTCACATGCCATGAACCACCGCGAATCAGCTACGGCATTTACTTGCACCAGCACAAGATCACTCCCATCGTGCAAATGTTTCAGGTTCGTTCATCCGAGTCGGCTGTGCCGGCATCTATCGAACTAGCCGACGCGGTTGGCGGAGGTTCGCCCCTTGTTCCAGCTTTCAACCACCATCTGGTAGCACTGGCTCTCTCGCGACCCGGTGCCACTGTTGTTGTAACCGCCGTTCGAGGCTCGGGTCAAAGCTTCGGAGCGCCAGCGCGCCGCCAAGCCCCGCTTGAGCATCTTATTCGCGAGCTCAGAGTCATCAATGCTGGAACCGTGGCGACCGAGGAACATCGCTACACCGCCCAGGATGACACCGTCCCAAGACTCCTTGTCCCTGCCCCAAGCCGCCTCAACCACCTTCAGAGTTCGGTCCAGGATCTCCTGACCATGCTGCCTCGCAATGCGCAGCACAGCCGATACTGCACCCACACTGTTCGTTGAGCTCGAGCCCAGACCAAGACCGTGGCTCTTGAGCACATGGTCGACGCTCACACAGAGAGCATCCCCGGCTGTCAGACCAACCTTGTACTCGTCCAGGGTGCTGACCTTCGCCGACTCTCGGTTCTTGATGAGAAAGAGAGTCGCCTCCTGCTGCTGATTAAGGCCGTAGTGAATTTCCGCCTTGATCGTCCGCAGACCTTGGATCTTGCAGGCCTGAGTGCGGTGCATGCCATCAACGATGTACCGGGTACCGTCAGCACGCTCAGAGACCACGATCGAGCCTAGAGCGTCCACAATCAGACCGTCAGCGATACCCTTCGCTCGCTTTTGGTTAAGCCCCCGCTGCGCCTCTTCGTCGACCTTCAGTGAGTCGATTTCGACCTCGATGCCGTACTCAACGCGGTGGTCCGGGAGTACGTACTGGAAACGCGACTTAGCCATGGGCGGCACCTCCGTATCACGGTTTGCTGGAGCTACGACTGAAGGCGTTCTTGAGACGAGCCCGGCGGAGGAGGAGCGTTTTTGAGAAACTCAGTCGCAACCGTCTCGCTCGTCGTTGACACTGTCCTATGGGCGTCGCCATTCCGCTCTTCCCAGCGTAGAACTGGTGTAGGCTCCCACCATCTACGGCTAGCTATTGCTCCACGCTGCCCACCCTGGTCAGTCATAGAATTGAGCCATACGCCCAGTACAACCAGGGCGATCACAACAACCCAAATCAGCACGTTGTGCTTCCACTCGGTGGCGAAATTCACGGCAACACCCGTCCCGGCCGTCGCCAGAGCGCCCCAGATCTTCCACGACTTGAGGTTCATGTCTGATGACCTCTCAGGACGATTTCTCGACGGAGTACGCCCTGCGGTGTCCGGGCTCAACACCTATTAGGCCTATGTCTGGACACTAACGATTCCTTGACCTGAGCACAACCAGAAGTTGGTTCCCGCAAGCCCGGATGACAGCGCCCAACCCGGCTTCGTCCCATCGACCAGGCAAGCGCACCGCCATTAAAACCATGACAAATATGGACAAAAGAGCACATATATCCATGTCACAGGCTCATTTGGAGCTTAAGGTGCTGGCTTGATAACAAAGAGATAACGAGACTCTGTTGGATCGGGGGAACCGACCAGTCGCGAGGTTGGCACGGGGCTTCAGTCCGCTATGGGGTGGCACCGAAGCGTGCCCGTCGTCTCTTCTGGAGCTGGCTACACCGCAGACGTCGCCCTAACCGGTGCCCCACCGGCTTTCGGTCTAGAGCTGAGCTAGTCGAGGATCGAGATCGCCTCACGCATATACCCGGGCCTTGCCACAAGGACTGTGCCCCAGCTAATTCCGCCTCAAGGCCCTCTTCCCCCACGCAGACATCAAGGCCAAGATAGAAGCATGGCGAAGATCGCAGAATTCTTCATGGTCACCGTTAACTCAGCCCCACATCCGACAGAGGTTGAGTGCGGATATCAGGTTATCCACACAGCTGATGGCGCTCTACTACAGTTGAGCACTTACGGTTCAGACGGTCGACAGTCCCGAAAGAAGACCAGCCAGACGATCCAGCTTGATCAAGAACGCGCCGCAGAACTTCTTCAGATCATAACCAACACTTTTCCCGCACTAAGGAGATCACCTGACTAAAGCCAGCCAAGAGCTTTGTTGCGATATCAAACCGCTAGATCTCTCATTACATTTCATGGGCGAGTGAATTCGATTTTCGACGACCTCGTCCGAGATTCACCGTCGTAGTCACTCCTGCTTGCGGCCGTAGGCGTAGATGACCTGGGTGGTTATGGAGGCGGTGGACGGGAGGGTCGTTTTGAAGTGGGTCTCCAGGGTGATGAGGTCAGTTGGGGAGAGGGTTTGGAGTTCGGGGTAGTGGGGGCTGGTGGAGAGGACGCGCCAGGCGTGGGAGGGGTCGGAGGCCGGGAGGGTGAGGGTGTCGGCGATTGTGTGGGTGGGGGTGAAGTCGGCGCGGGTCAGGGCGGCCTCGCTGCGGTCCTCCGTTCCGAGGGCGGCCATGGGGTCGGTTAGGGAGAGGCCGAGGTCGGCGGCGCAGGCGCGGAAGATCCTTGCGGTAGATGGCTCTCCCTCTCGCATGGTCGAGAATCCGACGAGCCCGCCTGGCTTGAGGACTCGGCGCCATTCCCTCAATGCCTGGTCTACTGGGAGATAGAGCATGCCGGAGGCGCAGATCACCGCGTCGAACTCGGCGTCGAACTCGTTCAGGTCGGTGACGTCCGACTGGATGTAGGAAACCGTGGCCGGGGCGTGCCGTACGGCTTGGGTGAGCATTCCGGGTGAGATGTCGGCTCCGATCACCCGGCCCGTCGGTCCCACCACGGTGGCGGCGGCTCTCGCGGCCAGGCCTGTGCCGGTCGCGGCGTCCAGGACGTGCCAGCCGGGTGCCATATCGGCGAGTTCCACCAGGCGCTTGGCGTATCGGACGTGCCACTCCGCGTTCTCGTAGTGGTCGGCTCGCTCGTCGAAGTACGCCCGCGTCGTCTCTGGGTCCATGATCCTATTGTGGGCGGGGCAGGTCAGGGGTGCCCAGCCGGATGTGCTCGCCGTACTGGGTGGAGCGGACGTTGAGTTTGCCGAACCGGCGCAGTTCCCACCGGACATCGGCGAGGTCCAGCATTCGCATTTCGTTGATCCTCAAGCCCACAGCGGCGATCAATCACGATGGTGCCTGTGACCGCCACGCTGGTCCGGCCGGTACGGCCGGCCGGTGTCGATACGGTGCTGCCGTGGCTGACATTCACGAGCTCATGGTCGCGATGGACCTGCGTGGCGACCTGTCCGAGGCCGAACTCGCCGAGTTGCGCTGGCACCTGGGCCTCGGCTCGCGGCCCGAGCACATCGCCGAGGAGACGATCATCGTCAATGAGGTTCTCGATCTGCTGGACGACGAGCAGAAGCCGGTGCGGGATAAGGACGGCGACTGGGTGATCAAGGAGTTTCCGCAACCGGCGTGGGGCGACGGTTCGCCGTACGCGGCCTCGAAGATTCCTGGTGCCGGCTGCTCGATCCTGGTGCACGCGGATGACCACGACGACGAACGTTGGGCACTGACCTGCCGCTGGGAGATCCACCCCGACGGGCATGCCGAGGTGGCCGGGTTGATCGACTGGTTGGCCGCCCGGCTCCACAAGAAGGAATCCTTTTTCGGCTACCAGCGCTGGTATGAGGACCATGAGCCGGAATTGCTCAGCGTCCGTGACGGGAAGGTCGTGACGTGTCGCGACGGCGCATTCGTCCCGCCGTTCTGGGATGAACCTGACGCGGACTGAGCGATCAATCGCTTTCTACCGGGCCTTTCATCCCGTGTGGAGTAACGACACCCCAAGCTTCACCTGCCTGGTCAACGAGGCAGGGGGTTCGCCGTACTGGGTGGAGTGGGTAAGGCGCGAGCCGTACTGGGTGGAGTGGGTTAGAGGGCGTTCAGCCAGGGGTGCTCGCCGTACTCGGTGGTCAGGGCTTCGTTCAGCCAGGTGCGCTGGGTTTCGGTCAGGTGAGGGAGGGCCTTGGTGAAGTCGGTGTGGTCCTTGGGGCGGGGGGATTTGGACTTGTAGAGGAGTTGGATCTCGGGGGTCAGGCGGGAGAAGCCGTCGTCGGGGATCAGGGTTGAGGTCAGAGGGCGGCGGATTCGGGGGTTGCGGCGGTAGAGCCAGTCGTCGCCGTCTGACTCTTCGAGCATGAGCTGGAAGCGCCAGGGGCCGCCGTCGCGTACCCAGATGTCGTGGACGCCGGGTGGGAGGAGTTCGTCTGCGGGCCAGGGGCGGAGGGTGCCGGGTGGGTCGGCGGCCCAGCAGTCCCAGCCGGTGAGGTGGCGGCGTGCGGTGGCCTGGTCGCGGCGGAGTACGGCGATGTCGATGTCGTCGTGTCGCCGGTAGGCATCCCCGATGGCCAGCTCGATCGCGTATCCGCCGGCCAGCCACCAGGGGACGGGCAAGCCCTCGAACACGTCGACCACTTCGGCGGGCGACAGCGGCTCCCAAGGACCCCAGGGCGTCTCGATCAGCGACATTCCGCCATGGAAGCACAGCTGACAAGGAGCGAATACGGCAGGCGTCAGCGCTCCGCCTCTCCGGGTACGTCGCGCGGGCATGGGGGGCGGGGACGGCAGCCGTCAGCGCCCTCCGACTCCCCAGGTATGAAGCGCAGGCCAAGGGGGGCGGAGGCGGCAGACGTCAGCGCCCGTGCAGAACGGACCGAAGCACCATCGTCCTCGACGGTCTCAGAACCCCCGCGACGACCTCCGTACGGCCCGCCTGAACATCCCAGCAACCGTCAAAGCTCACGACCGGGTCAGCCGACGATGATGCGTTCCTCGGGGAGTTCGTAGCGGCGGATTCGGTCGCGGAGGGCGAGGGCGGAGAAGAGGGTGAGGGGGCCGACGCGGCCGGCGAACATCAGGATGGCGATCACGATCTGGCCCGGTTCGGTGAGGTGCGCGGTGATGCCGGTGCTGAGGCCCACGGTGGCGAAGGCCGAGACGGCCTCGAAGAGGACCTGGTTCAGGCTGTGCGGGGTGAGGACGAGCAGGATGTAGGTGGCGAGGCCGATGAGCACGACGCTCAGCAGGGTGATCGAGAGCGCCTGACGCTGCAGGGTGCTGGCGATGCGGCGGTGGCCGATGTTGACCGAGGTCTCGCCCCTCAGTTCGCTCCACACGGCGAAGGCGAGCACCGCGAAGGTGGTCACCTTGATGCCGCCGGCGGTGCCCGCGCTGCCGCCGCCGATGAACATCAGCGCGTCGGTGGCCAGCCAGCTTGAGGGATACATCGCGGTGATGTCGAGGCTGTTGAAGCCGGCCGTACGGGGCATGGCTCCGGTGAAGAAGCCGGCCAGGAGCTTGCCGGGGGTGTCGAGGGGGCCGAGGGTGCGGGGGTTGGACCATTCGGTGACGGTGATCAGGATTGCGCCGATGACCAGCAGGGCCAGCGTGGCCACCACGGTCACCCGGGTAAGGGCGGTCCAGCGCCGGGGGCGGCGCCAGGAGCGGAGCAGTTCGAAGACGACGGGGAAGCCCAGCCCGCCGACGATCACGGCTGCCGCGATGGGCAGGCAGATCCACGGGTCGGCGGCGAAACTCATGAGGTTGTCCGGCAGCAGCCCGAAGCCGGCGTTGTTGAACGCGGAGATCGCGTGGAAGACGCCCATGTAGATCGCGCGCCCGTACGGCTCGCCGTACCCGAGGATGAGGCGGAGCGTCAGGATGACGGCGGTCACGGCCTCGGCGACGAGGCTGAACAGCACCACGTTGCGGATGATCCGGCGGACGTCGGTCATGCTGAGGGTCTTGGTCTCGGCCTGGGCGACCATCCGGGCCCGCAGGCCGAGCCGCCCGGAGAGCAGCAGGGCGAAGAGTGTGGCGAGGGTCATGATGCCGAGGCCGCCGACCTGGATCAGCAGGGCGATGACCACTTCGCCGAAGCCCGACCAGTGGGCGCCGGTGTCGACGGTCACCAGGCCCGTTACGCAGATGGCCGAGGTGGCGGTGAACACCGCGTCGACCAGGCTCGCCGCGCGGCCCGACTCGGTGGCCGCCGGGGTCGCCAGTAACGCGGTGCCGATGAGGACCGCGGCGGCAAAGCCGAAGACGATGAGTTGCCCGGGATGCCGAAACCCCTGGAACCCGCGCAATAGGGAGAACACTGGCCACTTCCTACCGTCGCACCTGATCTGGCAGCAAGGCGGGCCACCAATCCATACGCGTTCTTGACGCCGCAGTGTGCTATCAATTAAATGACCAGATACACACATCCAGTCAAACATTGGGTGAACGATGAGAACCGGCAAGGCAGGACGGCCGCCGCAGGACCCCGCACGCCAGTTGGCGCGGGCGCACCGCATCCTCGACGCGGCAGGAGAGCTGGTGCTGCGCTGGGGCTACGACAAGACCACCATCGACGACGTCGCCACCACTGCCGGCGTCGCCAAGGGCACCATCTACCTGCACTGGAAGACCCGCGAGGAGCTGTTCTCCGCGCTGCTCCGCAGGGAGCGCGTCATCCTGCTGACCGAGGTACGGCGGCGCGCCGAGGACGGCACCGGCATGCCCGGCGAGCTGATCACCCTGCTCGCCGGCGCGCTGGTCGAGCGGCCCATCATGAAGGCCAGCCTGCTCGGCGACTCCAGCGTGCTGGGCAAGCTGACCCGCCTCAAACGCGACAGCGACAGCCCCACCGCCCTTGAGACCCACCTGGAGACCTACCTGGGCGAACTCATGACGTACGGCGCGCTGCGAGCCGACCTGACGCCCCGCGAGCACGCGCACATCCTCGCCTCGATCCTCTACGGGTTCATGATCGTGCCGCAGCTGCTGCCCGCGGGTTACCGGCTGCCGGACGCGCGCCTGGCCGAGCTGACCGGCGACGCCGGCGGCCGGGCCCTCACCCCGAACGCACCGGACGCACCGGTCACCCCCGAGAACGCCCGCGCCATCGCACGGGTCACCCTCGACTACGTCGACAACGCCCTGGAGATCGCCCAGCGCAAGCTCGCCGCCTCCCTCGGCGACCCCCTCGGCGACCCCCTCGGCTCCAAGGAGAAGTGACGTGCGGATTCTGCCTCTCGACGACGCGGCCGCCGAAGATCTGGCCGTCACCGGCGGCAAGGGCGCTTCCCTGGCCAGGCTCGCCCGCGCCGGTCTGCCGGTCCCCGGCGGCTTCCACATCACCACCGACGCCTACCGCGACTTCGTCTCGCGCGGCGGCCTGCACGAGGCCATCCTCCAGGCCGTCGCCGACGCCGATCCCGAGGAGGCGACCGGCCGGATCGCGGCCCTGTTCGCGGCGCGCGACCTGCCGAAGGAGACGGGCGAGGAGATCCTCCAGGCGTACGCGGGGCTCGGCGACGACGTCGCGGTCGCCGTACGCTCCTCGGCCACCGCCGAGGATCTGCCGGACATGTCCTTCGCCGGTCAGCAGGACACCTATCTCAACATCCACGGCGACGCCCTGCTCGACGCCGTGAAGCGCTGCTGGGCCTCGCTGTGGACCGCGCGGGCCATCGCCTACCGCGAGCGCAACGGGGTGCCGCACCACGACGTGGCCCTCGCGGTCGTCGTCCAGGTGCTGGTCGACGCCGACGCGGCGGGCATCCTGTTCACCGCCGACCCGCTCACCGGCGCCCGCGACCGCACGGTGGTCAACGCCGCCTGGGGCCTGGGCGAGGCCGTCGTCGGCGGCCAGGTGACCCCCGACACGATCGTGCTCCAGGACGACCGGGTCGTCGAGGAACGCGTCGGCGACAAGACGGTCATGACGGTCCGCACGCCCGACGGCACCCGCGACGAGCCCGTCCCCGCCGACCTGCGCGGCCGCGCCGTACTCGACCGGGCCCAGGCCGAGGCGCTGGCGCGGCTCGGAACCCGGATCCAGGACCTGTACGGCACGCCGATGGACGTCGAGTGGGCGATGAGCGGCGGACGGATCAGCATCGTGCAGGCCCGGCCCATCACCGGGCTGCCGCAGGCCGTCGAGGAATGGAACGACAGCCTGGTCGGCGACTACCTCTGGACGTCGGCCAACCTCGGCGAGGCCATCCCGGACGTCATGACGCCCTGCACCTGGTCGCTGGTCCGGATCTTCATCGACGAGGCGATGTCGGCCTCGGCCATGCCCGGCCAGCACATCGTGGGCAACATCGGCGGGCGCTTCTACATGAACCTCAGCGTGCCCATCTCGATGGGCAAGTCCCTCGGCCTGGGAAAGCGGGTCGAGGCGATCGAGAACGTCTTCGGCAAGCTCCCGCCCGGCCTGGACGTGCCGGAGCTCGGCCTGTCCCGGTGGCAGATCATCAAACAGGTCGCCCCGGTCGCCGTCTCGCTGACCCTGCGGGTGCGGGCGAACATCAAGCAGCTGCCCGCCTACGTGGCGACCGCCATCGAGCGCGAGGAGTCGATGCGGGCCAGGGCGGCGACCGCCGCGAACCCGGCCGAGCTGGTCAGGATGTGGGAGGGGGAACTGGGGCCGTTCCTCGTCGAGGCGAGCCGGATGCTCCAGGCGGCGGGACGGCAGGGCGGGCAGACGATGCTCTCACTGCGCCAGACGCTGCACAAGATGATCGGCGAGAGCGACGCGGAGGCCATGCTCACCGGCGTGAACAGCGACGGCGAGTTGGCCAGTCTCGGCCCGATCCTCGGCCTGGGCAGGCTCGCGCGCGGCGAGATCGACCGGGAGACCTTCGCCCGCACGTACGGGCACCGGGGGCCGCACGAGTTCGAGGTCTACCTCCCGCGCCCCGGCGAGGACCCGGAGTGGATCGACCGGCAGCTCGCCGGCTTCCACGACCTGCGCGACGACACCGCCGCGTTGCTGGCCCGCCAGGAGAAGGCCCGCGAGGCGGCCTGGGCGCGGTTCAGGTCGAGGTATCCCCGTAAGGAGCGGGCGATGCGGCGCAAGGTCGCCGTCTTCAACGCCGTGCTCCGCGACCGGGAGACGACCCGTTCGGAGGTGGTGCGGGCGTTCTGGGCGGTGCGCGCCTTCGTCGTGCGGGCGGGCGAGGTCACCGGGCACGGCGACGACCTGTTCTTCCTGTCGATCCACGAGGTGCTCGACGTGCTGCGCGGGGACGACACGGCGCTGTCGCAGGTCGCCATCCGCCGGGCGACCTACGAACGGTACGCGGCGCTGCCGTCCTACCCCACCCTGATCGTCGGCCGCTTCGACCCGGTCCGCTGGGCCGCCGACCCCGACCGGCGCGGCGACCTCTACGACGCGCGCGGCGGCGGCCCGCCGGTGAGCGACACGGTGAGCGGCTTCCCCGGCGCGCCCGGCGTGGTCGAGGGCATCGCCCGGGTCATCGCCGCCCCCGAGGACGGCGACCGGCTCCAGCCCGGCGAGATCCTGGTCACCACGCTCACCAACGTCGGCTGGACCCCGATGTTCCCGCGCGCGGCCGCCGTCGTGACGGACATGGGCGCGCCGCTGTCACACGCCTCGATCGTCGCGCGCGAACTGGGCATCCCCGCCGTGGTCGGCACCGGCAACGCCACGATGCGCCTGCACGACGGCGACCGGATCCGGGTCGACGGGGAGCGCGGCACGGTCGAGCTGCTGACCCGGTAGTCGCGGGGTCACCCGGCTCAGCCGGCGCCGGGTGACCCAGTAGGGTCGCCAGGCGTGAGCGATGAACTGGCGGAGCTGGCCGTACGACTGCGGGAGTTCGCGCGGGCCCGCGACTGGGAGCAGTTCCACACGCCGAAGAACCTGGCCATGGCGCTGGCGGGCGAGGTGGGTGAGCTGGTGGCGGAGTTCCAGTGGCTGACCCCCGGCGAGTCCGCCGGCCTGGACCCGGAGACCACGGCCCGGGTCCGCTCCGAACTCGCCGACGTGACCCTCTACCTGGTACGGCTCGCCGACGTGCTGGGCGAGGATCTCATCGGCGCGGCCCACGCCAAACTCGACGAAAGCGGCCGCCGCTACGACCCCGACCGTTACCGCGGCTCCGCGCGAAAAGCCCCGCCGCTGGCTCCCTGAGCACACGCCGGTGCGCGGCGGGCTTCACAGATCTCTGCGCATGCAGGCCCGCGGTCGAGACCGTGTTCGGCCTCGCGGCGGGCTTCACAGATCTCTGCGCATGCAGGCCCGCGGCCAGCGGTCGAGACCGTGTTCGGCCTCGCGGCGCCGGATGACGCGCAGGCCGGGGGTCAGCTCGGAGTCCTGCAGCGGACGGAAGCCGCACCGCTCGTAGTAGGGCCCGTTCCACGGCACCTCGGTGAAGGCCGTCAGGGTCAGCGCCGGGAAACCCTGGGCGGCGAGGTGGTCGATGAGCGCCCGGCCGGTGCCCTGACCCGCGTGGTCGGGGTGCACCGACACCTGCTCGACGTGCCCGTTGCCGTCGACCTCGTCGGCGATCAGATAGGCCAGCACCTGCCCGGCTTCCACGGCCACCCAGGCCATCCCCTCGCCCTGGTAGCGGGCCAGCTCCGCCAGCGTGAGCGGCTCGTCGTCGGCGATCTCCGGCATGCCCACGTCGCGGAAGCACCGGCCGGCCGCCCGCTCGATCTCTTGCAGCCGGGGCAGTTCCGTCACGTCCGGCGCTCGGATGTCCATCCGGAGATCTTCTCGGTTCTCCATCCGGCCGGGCAATCGAATTAGGTCGCCGACGAGCGGGTGACGGACGCGCCCCGCTCACCGGGCCCGCGTCCGTACGGCCGACGCCGCCGGAGACCCAGAGCCACCGAGAGTAATGCTATGATTACATTAAGTAGTGCAAAGTTTGGGTTTCGAATTCAGAGTCCTAGGGCCTGTCCAAGCACTGCGCAACGGTGCCCACATCACCATCCAGGCGGCCAAGCTCCGCACTCTGCTCGCGGCGCTGCTCCTCGATGCCAACAGCGTCGTCGCCGCCGAGACGCTCATCGATCGGCTGTGGGGGGACGACCCGCCCACCGGCGCCCGCAACACCCTGCAGAACTACGTCCTCCGGCTGCGCCGCCTGCTCGGCTCCGCAGGGGCGGGGAGTCCGCTGGTCACGCGGCCCCACGGATACGCGATCGAGGTCGCTCCCGACGCGTTCGACCTGCATCGTTTCGAGGTCCTGGTGCGCCGGGCCAGGACGGCCGCCACCGCCGACGAGATGGCCCAGGCCGCCACGCTGCTGGCGGAGGCTCTGGGGCTGTGGCGCGGCGCGGCGCTGTCCGGCGTCCGGTCGGAGGTGCTCCGGCGCGACATCGTCCCGGTGCTGAACGAGCGCCGGCTCGACGCACTGGAGCTGCGCATCGAGGCCGATCTTGCGCTGGGCAGGCACGAGAGCCTGCTCGCCGAACTGCGCGAGCTGACCGCCGCGCACCCGCTGAGAGAGCGGTTCTGGGCACGGCGAATGCTCGCGCTGTACCGTTCGGGGCTCCGGGGCGAGGGCCTGCGCTGCTACCAGACGGTCAGGACCATCCTGGTCGAGGAGCTCGGCGTCGATCCCGGCGCCGAGCTGCGCGAGCTGCACCAGCGGTTGCTCGCCGGCGATCCCGCGCTGACGTACGCCCGGCGGCCCGAGGCGAGTGGCAATCTGCCGGCCGAGGTGACGACCTTCGTCGGCCGTGGGCGGCAACTCGCCGAGATCGGACGGCTGCTCAGGATCAACCGGCTGGTCACGTTGACGGGTGTGGGCGGTGTGGGCAAGACACGGCTGGCGCTGCGGGCCGGAGCCGAGCTGGCCGGCGAGTTCCCCGACGGCGTGTGGCTGGCCGATCTCACCGCGCTCGCGGAGCCCCAGCTGCTCGACCAGATGGTGGCCCAGGCTCTCGGGATACGCGACCAGTCGGCGCGGCGCCCCGCCGACATCCTGGTCGAGTTCCTGCGCGACAAGAGGCTGCTGCTGGTGCTCGACAACTGCGAACACGTGGCGTCGGCGGTCGCGGGGCTGGTCGACGTACTGCTCAGGGCCTCGCACGGCCTGCGCGTGCTGGCCACCAGCCGGCACCGGTTCGGCCTCCAGTGCGAGCGCTTCCTGCTGGTGCCCCCGCTCGCGCTGCCGCCCTGCGCCCCCGCCGCCCCGCATGCGGCCCCCCAGGCGCTGACCGGCTACGACGGGGTGGCCTTGCTGGCCGACCGCACCGCGGTCTCCGCCCCCGACTTCCGCATCACCCGCGACAACCAGGAGCTCGTCGCCCAACTGTGCCGGCGTCTGGACGGCATCCCGCTGGCGATCGAACTGGCCGCCGTACGGCTGAGCACGCTCTCCGTCACCGAGATCCTGGAGCGCCTCGATGACCGCTTCCGGCTGCTGGTCAGCGGCAACGCCCAGGTCACGCCCCGGCACCACCAGACCCTCCACGACGTCATCGACTGGAGCCACGAGCTGTGCACCGAGCCCGAGCGCCTGCTCTGGGCGCGGTTGTCGGTCTTCGCCGGCGGGTTCGACCTGGAGGCGGCCGAGGCCGTGTGCTCCGGCTCGGGCATCGCCAGGGCAGACGTCGTGAACCTGCTGGCGGGCCTGGTCCACAAGTCGATCCTGCTGGCGAGCGTCCGTGGCCGCCGTACGCGCTACCGGCTGCTGGAGACCATCCGCCAGTACGGCCGGCAACGGCTCGCCGACTCCGGCGCGCGAACCTCGCTCCAGCTACGCCACCGCGACCACTACCAGCGGATGGCGGCCCAGGCCGCCGACGGCTGGTGCAGCGCTGAGGAGGTCGAGTGGCTGTCCCGGCTCAGGGCGGACCTCTCGAACCTCCGGGCGGCGCTCGACTTCTGCTTCACCCAGCCCGGTGAGGCCACCGGCGGGCTGGACATCGCCGTCAACCTCACCCGGACCCGCATCTGGTTCTTCTGCAGCACCATCGGAGAGGGCCGGCACTGGCTGGAGCGGGCCTACCACACCGCTCCCGCGCTCCCGCACCGCGAGGCCGCCGCGGCCCTGATCGCCTGGACCGCGCTGGTCCAGGGCGACCGGCCGGTGAGCGAGCTGTTCCTGGCCGTGTGCCGTGACCCCGGCGGCGACATGCCGGCCGCCACGGCGTACGTCGAGGGCTCGCACGCGCTGCTCACGCAGGGGGACACCCGGGCCATCCCCCTGCTGGCACGGGCACGGCGGATGTTCCACCGTGCGGGAAAGTTCGGCGACGCGCACATGGCCACCATGTTGTGGGCCATGGGCTGCGCCTTCCTGGGCGATCGGGAACTCGCGCTCACGGCCTCCGGTGACTATCTCACGGAGGCCGAGGAGAGCGGGGCCGGCTGGGCGTACTCGTGGGCGCTGTGGAACCTGGGGCTCACCGAGCTCCGTCACGGTGACGTGAGCCGATCCGCCGACCTGTTCCGTGAGGCCCTGCGCCGCCAGCACGACATCGACGATCGCTGGGGACCCGTCTGGGCTGTGGAGGCACTCGCCTGGGCCGCTGCCGCCGCCGGTCACCACGACCACGCCGCCGAGTTGCTGGGCGGCGCGGATCGCCTGCGGCAGGTCGTCGGCGTGGTCCTGGCCGCCCTGCGGCCGCTCCACGACATGCACCTCGCGACCGAGCACGTGACGCGCCGAGCCCTCGGCGCGCAGGCGTACGCCACCGCCTTCGACCGGGGCCGCCGGATCCCGGACATCATCCGCTTCGCGACCACCCCCGGCCACCACGACGGGACACCGGCCCGTACGGCGGAGCCGGCCCGTACGGCGGAGCCGGCCCGTACGGCGGAGCCGGCCCGTACGGCGGAGCCGGCCCGTACGGCGGAGCTCACCCCGTTCGCGCGCGTGACCGGCGAGTGACCGGCACGACAGCGCCGGCCGCCACGCTCACCGAGTCAGCCGCTCGCGATGCCCGTCCTGACGGTCGTCGCGCCGGCGGAACCGCACCACGGCCGGAGGCGTTCGGAACCTCCGGCCCGCACCGACAGGAGTCCACAGAATGTCCCTCTCCACGCGTAGCAGATCCGCGGCGATCATGCTGTTCGTGTCGCTCGGCGCGTTGTCACCCGCCGTCTCCGAGGCGTCCAGCGCACCGCCCGTCGCCGCCTCCGGTGCGCGACTCCTCGCCTCAGCGGCGTTCAGCGCACCGCCCGTCATCAACACCTTCAGGAACCGGAATACCGATCGCTGCCTCGACGACAGCCGCGAGGGCCTGCGCTCCATCGGGTGCAACAACCTGGACTTCCAGAAGTGGGAAGTCACCGTGGTCGAGAACGAGCATCGGGAGATCAAGAACAAGCACACCCAGCGCTGCCTCGACGACAGCGGAGCCGGCCTGCGCACCTACCCCTGCAACAACCTCACCTTCCAGAAGTGGAACGTCACCAAGTACCGTGACGGCGTCGTGCTCCAGAACCACGAGACGAAGCGCTGCGTCGACGACAGCCGCGAGGGCCTGCGCTCCTTCCACTGCAACAACCTGAACTTCCAGCGCTGGTTCTAGCCGATCCGGCTGCACGCCAGGACCGCGACCGGTGAGCCTGCCGCCGGCATGACGACGGCAGACCCGGTCAGGCCGGATGAGAGCGGGAGGGCGGTCGCCACGGCCGCCCTCCCGTTCGGCGCATGAGAGCACGGACAATCGAATTAGGTCGCGGCCGAGCGGGTAACGGCGTGGGTATGACTCTCAAGGCGAAAGATCTGCTGGAGGACCTCGACCCGTTCGGGATCTTCGAAACGGAGGCGGCCAGGCTCGACCGGTTCTTCTCCGCCCTCGACGAGACGGCCTGGAACCGCCCCTCCCGGTGCGCCGGCTGGTCGGTCCGTGACGTGCTCGCCCACCTCGCCGGCGAGGAGCTCTACAACCACGCCTGCCTCGACGACGACATCGAAGGGTTCAGCGCGCTCCTCACCGAGGAGGGCGTGACCGGCTTCGAGAGTTTCAACGAGTGGTGCGTACTGCGGCGCCGCGGCCTGCCGTACGAGGACGTGCTGGTGGAGTGGCGGACCCTGAACGGTGAGACGCGGCGGCGGATGCGGGCCCTCGGGCGGGACACCAGCCTGCGGACCGCGGCCGGGCCGTACCCGGTGGGGTTGCAGACCTTCCACTACGACTCGGAGTACGCCACGCACGCCGACGACGTGGGGGCGCCGGTCGGCGCGGAGGAGGCGGACGACCGGACGTACTGGCGGGCGAAGGTCGCCATGTTCGTGCTCGCGGAACAGGGCTCCAAGGCGCGGGTCGAGCCGGGCGCGGAGCGGATCCGGGTGCAGGTGAACGGGGTGGGCGCGGACCTGCCCGCGCGGGAGTTCGTCGAGGCCACGGTCGGCCGGCTGCCCGACGGGCATCCGCTCGACCAGCGGATCAGATCCGCCCTGCGCTGTCTCGCCTGATCCCGGCTTTCAGCCAGGTCGGAGCTGGGTAGGAACTGCCGTGACCCCCGTTATGGACAGTTTTCAGCCAGTTCTGGGGGATCCGTGGCCAACGAAGGCGACGAGAAGCAGCGACAGCTCGACCAGTACCGGATCAGTCTGGAGAACACCCGGCTCACCACGGACCAGGGCGTCCGCGTCGACGACACCGACAACTCCCTGCGGGCCGGGGAACGCGGCCCGACGCTGCTGGAGGATTTCCACTTCCGCGAGAAGATCATGCGGTTCGACCACGAACGCATCCCCGAGCGGGTGGTGCACGCGCGCGGCGCCGGGGCCTACGGGCGGTTCCAGGTCTACGACGGTTCGCTGGCGGAGCACACCGTGGCGGATTTCCTGTGCGACCCGTCGCTGGTCACGCCGGTGTTCGTCCGGTTCTCCACGGTGGCCGGCTCGCGCGGCTCGGCCGACACGGTGCGCGATGCGCGCGGCTTCGCCACCAAGTTCTACACCCGCCAGGGCAACTACGACCTCGTCGGCAACAACATGCCGGTGTTCTTCATCCAGGACGCCGTCAAGTTCCCCGACTTCGTCCACTCGGTGAAGCCGGAGCCGCACAACGAGATCCCGCAGGCCCAGTCGGCGCACGACACGCTCTGGGACTTCGTGCAGCTCCAGCCCGAGAGCCTGCACATGATGATGTGGCTGATGTCGGACCGGGCGATCCCGCGCAGCTTCCGGATGATGCAGGGCTTCGGTGTGCACACCTTCCGGCTGGTCAACGCCCAGGGGCGGGGCACGTTCGTGAAGTTCCACTGGCGGCCGACGCTCGGCACCCACTCGCTGGTGTGGGACGAGGTGCTGCGCATCCAGGGCAACGATCCCGACTTCAACCGGCGCGACCTGTGGGAGGCGATCGAGCGGGGCGCGTATCCGGAATGGGAGCTCGGCCTGCAACTGGTGCCCGAGGCCGACGAGCACAAGTTCGACTTCGACCTGCTCGACGCCACCAAGCTCATCCCGGAGGAGGAGGTGCCGCTCCGGATGGTCGGGAAACTGACCCTCGACCGCAACCCCGAGAACTTCTTCGCCGAGACCGAGCAGGTCGCCTTCTGCACCGCCAACATCGTGCCGGGCATCGACTTCTCCAACGACCCGCTGCTGCAGGGCCGTAACTTCTCCTACCTGGACACGCAGCTCATCCGGCTGGGCGGCCCCAACTTCCCGCAGATCCCGATCAACCGGCCCGTCGCCCCGGTGCACAACGACCAGCGTGACGGCTACCACCAGCACATGATCCACCAGAGCCACACCAGCTACTCCCCCAACTCCATCAGCGGCGGCTGCCCGATGCCGGCGATCATGAGCGGCCAGTGGGACGGCGTGTTCCAGCACTACCAGGAGCGGGTGGACGGGAAGAAGATCCGCAAGCGCAGCCCCAGTTTCGCCGACCACTACAGCCAGGCCACCCTGTTCTGGAACAGCATGTCCAGCTGGGAGAAGCGGCACATCGTGGCGGCCTTCCGTTTCGAGCTGGGGCACGTGGAGCGGCGGGCCATCAAGGAGAAGGTCGTCGCGCACCTGGTCCAGATCGATCGGGAGCTGGCCGCCCAGGTCGCCGAAGGGCTCGGGCTGCGGGTACCGGCCGCGAGCGTGGCCAACCACGGCAAGTACTCGCCCGCGCTGAGCCAGGCCAACTCCCCGAGCGACTCGATCGCCACGCGCAAGATCGCGATCCTGGCGTCGGACGCCACCGAGGCGGGCCAACTGGCCCCGGTCCGCGAGGTGCTGGAGGGCCAGGGAGCGATCTGCGAGGTGCTCGCCCCGCATGAGGGCACGGTCGGCACGCTGACCGCGGACCGCCAGCTGACCGCCGCCTCCTCCGTGCTGTACGACGCCGTGCTGCTGGCGGACGGCGGAGCGCTGGCCGCCAGCGCCCACGCGGTCCACTTCGTCCGGGAGGCGTTCAAGCACGGCAAGGCGATCTGCGCGGTCAAGGACGGCCGGACGCTGCTCGACGCCGCCGGTCTGCCCAGCACCGAGGGAGTGATCGGGTCGGACACGGCGGGCGAGACGCTCGCGCAGCGGTTCGTCCAGGCGATCGCCGTCCACCGCCACTACGGCAGGGACATCGACGGCGTCGTCGCCTGACCGTCCCGCCACCCCGCCTGCGCCCGTGCGGCGGGAACACACTCACCGAAGGAAGAAGCACCGTGACCAGTACCGTCCACAAGAAAGTCGTGCTGGAGAAGGCCGCGCAGAAGTTCGCCGACGCCAACTCCAAGCGCCCGTTCATCTACGAGCTCCCGCCCGAGAAAGGCCGTGAGGTGCTGGAGAAGCTCCAGTCGGACCCCACCGTGCCCAAGGAGGAGATCGAGGAGGAGTGGATCCAGGTGCAGGGCGGCCCGACCGGCATGGTGCCGGTGCGGATCGTCAAGCCCAGGGACGCGGCCGGCGAGCTGCCGGTGATCCTCTACATCCACGGCGCGGGCTGGGTGTTCGGCTCCGCCCACACCCATGACCGGCTGGTGCGCGAGCTGGCCGTACACTCCGACGCCGCGGTGGTGTTCCCCGAGTACGACCGCGCGCCCGAGGCGAAGTACCCGACCCAGATCGAGCAGAACTACGTCGTGGCCCAGTGGGTGATGCGGCACGGCGCGGAGAAGGACCTGGACGCCTCCCGGATCGCGGTGGTCGGCGACTCGGTCGGCGGCAACATGTCCACGGTGCTGGCGCTGATGGCCAAGGAACGGGGGGATGTACGGCTGGTCGCCCAGATCCTCTTCTACCCGGTCACCGACGCCAACTTCGACACCGAGTCGTACCGGCAGTTCGCCACCGGCTACTACCTCAACCGGGACGGCATGATGTGGTTCTGGGACCAGTACACCACCGACCCGGACCAGCGCGCCCAGATCTACGCCTCGCCGCTGCGCGCCTCCATCGACCAGTTGCGCGGCCTGCCGCCCACACTGATCCTCAACGGCGAGGCCGACGTGCTGCGCGACGAGGGCGAGGCCTACGCGGCCAGGCTGCGCGAGGCCGACGTCGACGTCACCGCGGTACGGCTGGCCGGGATGGTGCACGACTTCGCCATGGTCGACCTGCTGCGCGACACCAACGCCAACCAGACCGCCATGGAACTGGCCGTCCACGCGCTGCGCGACGCGCTGCACGACTGACGCGCCGAAACAGACTCCACCTCGGCGCCCGATGATGGAGGTGGCGGGCCCGGGGTGGCCGACGAGGGGGGCGGCGGGCCCGGGGTGGCCGACGAGGGGGGCGGCGGGCCCGGGGGTGGCTGGCGAGGGGGGCGGCGGGCCCGGGGGTGGCTGGCGAGGGGGGCGGCGGGCCCGGGGTGCCCGGCGAGGGGGCACGCCGGGCCGGAGGTCATCGAGGCCCAGATCGACGGCCCGCCCCACCGACCGGTCCGAATGGGACCGCGCCGAGGCGCCCGCCCCGGAGTATCGGACCGCCTACGGCCGAGCCCCGATGATCGACAGGAGCCGGGTGAGCCCGTCGTCGATCCGGTCGAGCGGGATGGCGCCGTACCCGATGACCAGGCCGGGACGGGCCGGGCGGACGGCGAAGTCGGACAGGGTCATCAGGCCGATCCCCGCCTCGCGGGCGCGGCGGGCGACAGGAGGGCCGCCCTCCGGGAGGAAACCACTGGTGTGCAGCCCGGCGGCGGAGGCCACCAGGTCGAGCGGCCCGGCCAGGCGCTCGACCACGCGCCGGTGCCGGGCCTCGTACTCGGTGCGCATCCTGCGGACGTGCCGGGCCAGCAGCCCCTCGTCGATGAAGCCGGCGAGCGCCGCCTGACCGGGGAGCCGGGTGTGCCAGTCGGTGACGTACTTGGCCGCGCCGAGGGCCGGCAGCAGCGCGGGCGGCGCGACCAGGAAGCCGAGTCGCAGCGTCGGCAGCATGACCTTGGAGAAGGAGCCGACGTAGAGCACCCGGCCGGACCTGTCGAGGTTCTGCAACGGCTCGATGGGACGCCCGCCGTACCTGAACTCGCTGTCGTAGTCGTCCTCGATCACGGCGGCCCCGCGCTCCTCGGCCCAGGCGAGCAGCGCCATCCGGCGGCCGAGCGACATCGGCATGCCCAGCGGGAACTGGTGCGAGGGCGTGACGTAGACCGCGCGGGCGTCGGCCGGCAGCGCGTCCACCACCAGGCCCTCGCCGTCGACGGGGACGGGCGTGACCCGCAGGCCCATCGACTGGAACAACAACCTCGGCGGCGGGTAGCCGGGATCCTCGACCGCCACCCGGTCACCGGGTTCGAGCAGCACCCGGCCGATCAGGTCGATCGCCTGCTGCGCGCCCGAGGTGACGACGACGGCCCCGGGATCGGCGCGTACGGCACGCGCGACGCCCACGTGCCTGGCGATGGCTGCGCGCAGCCCGGCATGGCCGAGCGGGTCGCCGTACATGCCGGTGCCCACGGCCGAGCCGCGCAGCTCGCGGGAGACCAGCCGGCGCCACGCCTCATAGGGGAACATCCGGACGTCGGGCAGGCCGGGGCGGAAGTCGTACTCGGGCCGCCGGTCCAGACCGCGCGGCGTGGAGATCCCCTGCCAGACGGCTCGCGGCCGGAGCCTGCCGTGACCGGGCCGGGGTCGCGCGAGGGGCAGGGCGTCGGCGCGGACGAAGGTGCCGGCGCCGGTCCGGCCCTCGACGAAGCCCTCGGCGGCGAGCCGGTCGTAGGCGGTGCTCACGGTGTTCCGCGAGACCGCGAGCCGCCGGGCCAGCTCGCGGGTGGCCGGCAGCGGCTCACCATGCCGCAACCGCCCGTCGAGCACGGCGGCGCGGATCTGCTGGTAGATCTGCCCGGCCAGGTCGGTGCGTCCCTCCAAGCTCACGTGCAGCACACCGGCAAGCCTAGAGCGGCCCAATCGGATTGGCTGAATTTGGCCCTGGGGCAGGGCCGGTGCCCACTCCTAGGGTTGCTCGCATGGACATTCTCGAACTCGACCGGCGCGCGAGCGACGCCCTGGGAAAGGTCGTCGCCTCGGTCACCCCTGACGACCTCCGGCGGCCCACGCCGTGCGCCGACTGGACCCTGCACGGGCTGATCCGCCACCAGATCGGCGACAATCTGGGCTTCGCCGCCGCGGCCACCGGCACGCCCCCCGACCGCTCGGTGTGGGAGGGCGGCGTGCTCGGCGACGATCCGCACGAGGCGTTCGAGCGGTCCGTCGCCCTCGTGACGGAGGCGTTCGCCGCCGAGGGCATGCTCGAACGGCAGGTGGAGGTGCGCGAGTTCGGCATTTTCCCCGGCGCGTTCGCCGTCTCGATGCACTTCGTCGACGGCGTGGTGCACGGCTGGGACGTGGCCCGTGCCCTCGGCCTGCCGGGCGACCTGGCCCCCGATCTGGCGGAGGCGGCCCTTGCGATGGTGCTCCGGATGCCGCTGAGCCGCGGCGACGGTCAGGCGTTCGGTCACGAGGTCGAGGTCCCCGCCGACGCCCCGGTCTACGAACGGCTGGCCGCCCACCTCGGACGTGACCCGCAGTGGACCCCCTGACCACCCCCGCCGCCGCCGAGCGGCAAGGACGGGGCGCTCGCCAGGGGAACGACCCCGACCTGCGCCACCCCGCCGATGCCCTTCACGCACCCGGCATGCCGAGCCCCGTCGCGAGCTTCGTGGCGCTCGGCGACAGCTTCACCGAAGGGGTCGGCGACCCGCTCCCGGACGGCACGTTCCGCGGCTGGGCTGATCTCGTGGCGGCGGGGCTCGCCTCGCCGGGTTTCCGCTACGCCAACCTCGCCGTACGGGGCCGCCGGTTCGACGACGTCGCCGGGGAGCAGGTCGAGGCGGCACTCGCCTTGGGTCCGGCACTCGCCTTGGGTCCGGCACTCGCATTGGGTCCGGCACTCGCGTCGGGTCCGGCACTCGCGTCGGGTCCGGCACTCACGTCGGGTCCGGCACTCGTCAGCTTCGCCGCGGGCGGCAATGACGCGCTGCGGCGCGGCTTCGACGTGGCCACCATGCGCGACCGCTTCGACGAGGTGGCCGGGCGGCTGCGCGCGTCGGGTGCGGCCGTGCTGCTCTTCCGCTTTCCCGACATGAGCGTACGGCTGCCGCTGCCACGCGTGCTGCGCCCTCGTATCGTCGCGATGAACGACCTGGTCACCGAGGTGGCCGAACGGCATGGAGCCTACCTGGTCGATCTGTTCGGCGACCGGGCGTTCGACGACCACGCGCTGTGGAGCGAGGACCGCCTGCACCTGGGCCCGCAGGGACACCGCAGGGTCGCCGACCAGGTCCTGGCCGTACTCGGCCGGGCCGCCGCCCCACCCCCCGCCGGGCCGCCCGGCCCCGGGCCCGCCCTGCTCGCCGATCTCCGCTGGGCTGCGGCGCACCTCACTCCCTGGGTACGCCGCCGCCTCACCGGCCGTTCCTCAGGCGACGGAGTCCTTCCCAAACGTCCCGTCCTGACGGGCGGCTTCGACGACGTGCGGGATCACGCCGGCAGGGCGACCCCAACCGCCGCCCCCGAGGCGACGACCGCCTGACGGGCAAGCAGGACCGCCGCCCAGGCGACGACCGCCCGACGAACGAGCAGAACCACCGCCCAGGCGACGACCGCCCGACGAAACAAGCAGAACCACCCCTCAGGCGGCGACCTTCTCGCCCTCGACGGCGGCTTCGAGGACGTGCAGGATCGTGCCGGTGAGCAGAGCGACCTTGTAACCGGTCTGGGCCTGCGGAGCACACCGCGCCTCGGCCCGGCCGGCCGCCTCGGCGAGGGACTCGCCGGCGAGCAGCGCGGACTCGACCTCGGGCAGCCGCAACGGCGTCCGGGCGACCCCGCCCACCGTCACGGCGGCGAACACGATCGCGTCGTCGGCGACCACGAGCCGCGCCGCCGCCTCGACCAGCGGCCATTCGGCCTCCGACCTGGCGATGGCCCGGTGGTAGGCGGCCCGCTCGCCCGGCGTGGGCGGCGGCATCCGCACCGAGACGAGGATCTCTCCCCGGGCGAGCCGGTGGTCCCTGGTGGGATCGTCGTCGTAGAGGCCGGCGACTTCCAGTTCGCCCCTGCCGTACACCTCGGCCGTGGCGTCGTAGCCGAGCAGCGTCATGGCCAGCGACGACGGGTGCGGCGCGACGCATGGGCCGGAGTCGACCACCGTGGCGTAGAGAGTGAGCCCGTCGCGTGCCGGGCAGGAGTCGCCGCCGTCCTGGTGGCAGGAGAACGCCGGGCTGCGGTAGTAGGCGCAGCGGTTGCGCTGGAGCAGGTTCCCGCCGAGCGTGCCCGCCTCCCTGATCTGCGGGGTGGCGAGGCCCGCCGCCGTGAGCGCCAAGGCCGGATAGGCGGCGCGCAGCCGTACGTCCCTGGCCAGGTCGGCGACCGTGGTGAGCGCGCCGATCACGGCCGACCCGTCGGGCCGCCAGGTGATCCCGCCCAGCTCGGGCACGCCGTGCAGGTCCACGTACGGCCCGCCGGGCGCGCGGGACATCAGGTCGGTGCCACCGGCGCGGAACACCCCGGCGGCGGTCGCCACGTCGTGCAGAGTCATCGGCTGATCCCTCTCAGAAGCCGGTCGGGCCGGATCGGCAGGTCGTGGGCCCGCCAGCCGGTCGCGTTGAAGACGGCGTTGCCCACCGAGGCGGCCACGCCGACCGTGGAGATCTCGCCCACGCCGACGCCCCCGCCGTTGACGTGGTCCCAGCCGTCCTGGTGGAAGTGGATGGTGATCTCCGGGCTGTCCCCGATGCCGGGGATGCGATAGTCCTCCAGGTTGGTGGTCAGCACCGTTCCCGTGCTGGGATCGACGTGCCGCTCCTCGTAGAGCGCGTAGCCGATGCCCTGCACGATGCCGCCCTCGCACTGGTTGCGCGCCAGCCGGTCGTTGTAGATGTGCCCGACGGCGAGCCCGCCCCAGACCCGCAGCGGCCTGATCCGGCCCAGCCGGGTGTCGACCTCGACCTCGGTGATGTGGACCGAGCCGGCGAATCCCCTGCCGATGGCGAGTCCGGCCATGGCGATCGGGGTCACGTAGCCGCGACGGTCACCGCGCCGCTTCCCGACGACGCGCGTCCCGTCCTTGAGGCCGTGCTCCCGGAGACGGCGGGCGGCGTCGCGGGCGGCGGGCCCGATCGAGGCGGTGGTGCGACTGCCGACGGACGCCGGGCCGTGCACGGCTCCCGACCTGCCGATCTCCACCCGTACCCGGTCGGCGGGCAGGCCCAGCTCCGCGCGGACGATGTCCGCGATGACGCTGCGCGCCCCGGTCCCGATGTCCTGGACCTCGGTGCGGGCGACCACCACCTCACCTTCGACCACCAGCTCCACCTGGGTGCCCGGATCCAGCTGGTAGGGCCAGTTGCCGATGGCCACCCCGATCCCGCGTCTGAACCTGCCCGTCTGCGAGCCGGTCGCCGGCCGGTCCCGCCAGGCGGGGAGCGCGGCGGCCCAGTCGTAGAGGGCGTGCCGTTTGGGGTTGCCGTCCCAGCGGCGGCGCAGCTCGACGGGGTCCTCGTCGCGGCGGTGCGCGACCTCGTCCACGGCCTGCTCCAGCGCCCAGAGCATCGGCGGCGCGGCGGGGCCGCGGAACGGCGTGCCGGGGGGCTCGTTGGTGAGCACGTCGAAGTCGCGCAGCCGGCGTGGCGCGGTGCCGTACATGAGGCGGGCCATGAGGGCGGAGGAGGTGCCGATGGCCACCCCGCCGCGGCCGTGGACGTCCATGCTGAGGGCGGTGAGGTCGCCCTTGTCGTCGGTGAGCAGGGCGAGTCTCGTGGTGGTTCCCGGCCGGTTGCCGGTGTCGGTCAGCTCCTCCGCCCTGCTCAGCACCACGCGGACCGGCTTGCCGAGCTTCCTGGCGAGTTCGACGGCGGCGATGGTCTCGACGGTCACCCCCGCCTTCGAGCCGAAACCGCCGCCGACGTGCTCGGCGACGACGTGCACCTGGTCCTCGCGGAGCTTCCACCGTTTGGCGGCCTGCTCGACGACCATGCTGATGGCCTGGGTCGAGACGTTCAGGTGCAGTTCGCCCCGCTCGTCCCAGGCCGCCACGCAGGCGTGCGGCTCCATCGCCGTGTGGACCTGCACGGCCGTGGTGTAGGTGCCGGTCACCAGGCGGGGGTCGCCCTGCCCGCTCGCGGCGTTGATCCGGTTGACCGCCGTACGGCTGCGCCAGCTCCCGGGGCCGAAGGGGCCGCGTACGTTCGTGCCGTCCCAGCCGCCGGGGAACGCGAAGCCCTCCATGGAGGTGGGCGCGTGCTTCCGGTCGGCCGCGTCCCACACGGGCGGGGTGCCGGAGCCGTCGTCCAGCGCCGCGGGCAGCACCTCGTAGTCGATCTCCACGGCGGCGGCGGCCGCCAGCGCCTCGCCGCGTGAGGCGGCGGCCACGGCCGCGATCGGCTGGCCGACGTAGCGGACGGTCCGGTCGGGCGGCAGCAGGTCCACGGCGCCCCCGCGCACCGAGCGGACCCGTCCGTGCGCCACCGACGAGCGGACGATCACCCCTTCGAGCTGGCCGTCCAGCCGGATGTCGGTGGTGTACACGGCCCGGCCGGTGACCTTCTGCATCGCCTCGACCCGGGCGGGCTCCCCCGCCTCGCCGTCGTGCTCGCCCCGGCAGGCGGCCGCGATCGCCGCGTGGATCCCCTCGTACGCCCCGCAGCGGCACAGGTGTCCCGCCATCGCGCCGGCGATCTCCGCCCGCGACGGTGTGACGTCGCCGTGCTCCGCCCGCCACCGGTCGACGAACGCCGCCGCCTCCACGACGAACCCGGGGGTGCAGTAGCCGCACTGCATGCCGTCGTGCACGGCGAACGCCCGCTGGACCGGGTGCTCCAGCCCTTCGACCGTGGTGACCTCCCGCCCTTCCAGCGCCGCCGCGGGCGTGAGGCAGCTCGCCCGTGGCGCGCCGTCCACCAGGACGGTGCACGCCCCGCACACCCCCGTACGGCAGGCGGCCTTCGCGCCCGTGAGGCCGAGCCCGTCACGCAGGACGTCCACGGCCGCATCGTCCCGATCGGTGTCCACCATGGTGGGCACCCCGTTCACGGTGATCTTCATAGCTCTCCAGTTGACGCCGTCAACATCGTGTTGACAGTGTCAACCATGTACGTTGACGTTGTCAACACCGGGGGCGATGCCGCGGGAAGGAACAACGACGTGGGGGACGACACCAGGAGCCGCCTCATTCAGAGCGCGCTCACGCTGTTGCGAAGCGAAGGGCTGGAGGCCGTGACCCTGCGCGCGGTCGGCGACGCCAGCGGCCTCTCCCGCTCGGCCGCCTACCGGCACTTCACCGACAAGACGGCCCTGCTGGCCAGCCTCGCCGCCCAGGTGCTCACCGACCTGACCCGCGACGTCATCGAGGCCGTCAGGAGCCGGACCGGCCGCGATGATCGGCTGCGCGCCTTCTACACCAGCTACACCGCCTACGCGATGGCCCACCGCGAGGAGTACCGCCTCGTCTTCTCCGCCGACTTCACGGTCGGCAGCCATCCCGATTTGGAGAAGGTCGTCGACGAGGTGATGGACGCGCTCGACCTGCAGATCGCGGGCGACCAGACCGCCTCCAAGGCCGGCTTCCTGGCTCTGCTCTGCACCGCCCACGGCATCGCCGAACTGGCCACCCTCGGGCACTTCGCCCACAAGGGCATCGACTACCACGACGTCATCGCCGCGCTCGTCCCCTGAAACGACGCCGAAACGACGACGCCCCCGCCGGTAAGGGCGGGGGCGTGGCACGAAACGCTATCGAGACCCGCGGTCGTGCCGGTGGAACAGAGGGGAAGGTGGCGGACCGCGGGAGAGGCCACTCACGTTAGCCGCAAGCCCCTTGCCGGTTGGGAAGGTTCGCTTACCCAAAGGTAACGATCAGCCATCATCGCCATCACGGAGCATTTTGGAATAAGGTTCTAGTATCTGGCTTCAGAAGGAGGCTGCCATGGGCGTGCTGAAGGACAAGGTCGCGGTCGTCACGGGCGCGAGCAGAGGCATCGGAGCCGCCATCGCGATACGGCTGGCCGAGGAGGGGGCCAAGGTCGTGGTCGCCGCGCGGACCGTCGAGGCGGGTCAGAGCCGGCTGGCGGGCACGATCGGCGACACCGTCGCACAGATCGAGGCCGCCGGCGGCACGGCCGTCGCGCAGGCCACCGACCTGGCGCTGGCCGCCGATCGGGAGGCGCTGGTCGAGGCGGCGACCAGCCGGTTCGGCCGGGTGGACGTGCTCGTCAACAACGCCGCCGTCACCTACTTCACCCCCGTCGCCGACTTCACCGAACGACGCTACGCGCTGATGTTCGAAGTCCAGGTCAACGCGCCCTTCCACCTCGCGCGACTCGTCCTGCCCGGCATGCGCGAACGTGGCGAGGGCTGGATCCTCAACATCTCCTCCATCGCCGCCCGGCACCCCGCCCTCCCGCCGGGCCCGCACGCCGGTCGCGGCGGCACGGTGTACGGCATGTGCAAGGCGGCCCTGGAGAGGTTCACCACCGGCCTCGCCGCCGAGGTGTACGGCGACGGCATCGCCGTCAACGCCCTGTCGCCCAACCGGGTCGTCCCCACCCCCGGCACCGTCTTCCACCACCTCACGTCCGACGACGATCCCAACGCCGAACCGCCCTCCGTGATGGCCGACGCCGCCCTCGCCCTCTGCCACCGGCCGCCCGGCGACCTCACCGGCCGGATCGCCTACTCCCAGGATCTCCTCGCCGAACTGGCGTAGCCGCCACGACCATCCCGCTACGACAGGCCCCGTACTTTCCGCGCCCACGACCGCACCCGAGGACCGTGGCGACGCCACCAGGCCCGCGCCCAGACGACTCTGAACGTGACCAGGACCGAGATCACCACTATCCCGTCCAACACCGCCGCCGGCGTCTCCATCGCCACCAGACCGGCGACCGCCCCCGTCAGGAGGCCGAGCAGGATGGGCAGCGAGAGCGCGAGGAAGATGGCGACGCACACGATCGTGCTCGGCACGAAGAAGGCGGCGTACAACCGGATGATCAGACGTTCGCGGGCGGGGAAGTCGATGATCGGATTGTCGCCGACCGGCTTCCCCATGATCTTCCGGGTGAGGTAGCGGAAATAGACGGAGGCGTCGCCGTAGAGATTCTTGCAGCGCGCCACGTCCTGAACGACGAAGTAGACGTCGGTCCGCATGAAGAACAGGAACTGGTTGGCGAGCATGGGGATCTGCACGACGTACAGCAGCGAGCCGACCGTGTGCCATCCGCCCGAGGGCGAGAAGTAGACCAGGAAGAGGGCGACGGCGGCCAGGACGGCGTTGATCGCCATGCCTGCCAGATAGACGGCCATGCGAGTACGCCGTGGGGAGGCCCAGATCCCGCTGACGTCCGTCTGCGCGCAGAGGAACTGCAACCGGGTCCCCAGCGTGATCCGTCCGGGCACCCCCGCGGCGCGCGCGGTGAACAGGTGCCCGAGCTCGTGCAGGAAGATCACGCTCCAGGTCGTGACCAGCATGCTGAGCATGACCAGGCTCCCGCTGGACGTCCACAACGCGTCCGCGGGCCCGGGGACGATTCCCGGATTCAGCACGGCGAGACACAGGCCGGCCAGCACGATCAGGACCGCCGCGATCCCCAGCAACGGGTTGAGCATCCATCGAACATGGTGTGCCCGGACCCGGGCGAGACTGGACCGTGGAATCGGCGCGCCCGCGATCGGGGCGTCGTCCAGCTCTGCCACGAATCCGAGGCGGACGAGCTGCCGGACGAACGCCTCGACGTCGAGATCGTCCGCCAGTTCGGCCTCCATCGTCCGCTTGACCGCGTCGGGGGCCATGCCGTCCATCAGCAGCCTGACGACCCGGGCGCCCACCTCGGGGAGGGCCACGAAGACCCCGGTGTCGACGCGGCCGACGATCCACTCCGCGCCCTCCTCCCGCATGCTCAGGGCGTGGAGGCGGACGGATCGGGCGGAGAGCCGGTCGCTGGGCTCGATGTCGGCTGTGGTCATGGCGTTACTCCACACGCTGGACATCTCTCGTGGGGTTCGCCCGCGTCGAGCACGAAACTGTGGTCCGGCCGGGCGAGATTGAAGCCGAAGACGCGATTCGGCGGCACCCCGGGAGCGCCGGTGATCGACGAGATGGCCAGATGCGCCACCAGGTTGCCGGAGACACCGGCCGAGACCGCGTTGGCCGGATGGATGCGCGGCTCGTCGTCCGCTACGGAGTACTCGGTGAGTGGCGGCCCTTGCTCGCGGCGTTCGGCGGCGCCCACGCGGATGCACTCGTAGCACGGGCCGGTCCCGGGGCGGTAGATCCCGGCCGTCACCTGCGGCCCGTGGTAGCCGCCGTAGACCCAGGGGGTGCCGGTTCGCATGCAGGCGATATTCGCCCATGATCGGATCTCGGCCGGCTGGTCGGCGCAGAGGATCAGCAGATCGAACCTCCGGATCAGGTCCGCGAGCATGTCGGGGCCGGTGACTCTCGCGTCGCCGCCGGTGACGGCGATATCCGAGTTGAGAGCCTGGAGCCGCTCGACCGCCGCTTCGACCTTGGGCCGTCCGATGTCCCGCTCGGTGTACAGGATCTGGCGGTTCAGGTTGGAGAGTTCCACGACGTCGGGCTCCACGCAGTGCAACCACCCGATTCCCGAGCCCGCCAGGGCGAGCGCGGCCGCACCGCCGGTTCCGCCTACTCCGACCAGGATCGCCTTGGTCTCGCGTAGCCGGTGCTGAGCGTGCCAGCCGTTCTCCCGCGGTACGAGGTCGACCCACTCGAAGAACGCCCGGCTCCGGCTGTACCTCTCCGTCTCCCGTTCGGTCAGCACCTCAGGGTCGGGGGCGACGGCGTCGGTCACGTACCCGGCTTCGATCAGCTGGTCCAGGCCGGAGCGCACCTCGTCCTCGGTCAGGTCGGGGAAACGGTGGACCAGATGGGACACCACCTGGTCCACCGTTCTCGTGCCGTCGAGGGCATTCAGCATCGCCCAGACCCGGCCGTGCGGATCCTTGATCTCGGCCGCGATGCCGTAGACGCGACCGCCGATACGGACGCGGTCCTCGCCGACTCGCTGCGGCCGGTGCGCGGTCTTGACACGTGGGCGTTGCATGAAAGCCCCTTTCTCAGCTCAGAGATGTTGAATCGTTTTGTTGCGCGCCGGGTCAGCCACCCGCACCCTCACAACCCTCCTCTTCACAGGTCGTCTCGATGCGGTCCAGCTCACGAATGTCGATCATCGCCATGTCTTTCACCTCCTTCCACTGATTTCCTTGAATCAGAATCCACAGCGAGTCTCACTATTGACGGCCGTCAGCCGTTGTAAGTGTCGTGCTCGCACACGCCCGTGGTCTCAACACGGTCAAGCTCGCGAATCTCGATGCTCATATCTGACACCTCCCCCCTTGTCACTCCTGGTCTTTCAGGTGGCGGGCGTCGAATCCGGCGAGTCACCCGGCCTTCCGGCCGATATCCACCGAACGCTCAACCAATTCTCAGAACAATCCCCCAAAGGATCCGATCTGCGAATCACCACAGCACTGTTCCGAGGCCCATACCGCGACCGAGGAAAGCCATCGGCAACACAGAGAATCCGGTGTGATTCACTGCCTTGCCCCTGCCTTCGTGCTTGATGACAAAGTTAGGAGTCACCGCTTTCGGCGCGCTTTCGGCTGTATTTAACGTTGTTCACGCTTCCGGCGTGATCGCCTTCAGCGGCCACGACATCCTCCGGGCCGAATCCGACAGGTTCGCCGAGTACCGGGCGATCTCCGACACCCCAGGGCTTCACCGCCCGACTCGGCCGCGCCTGAAGCGCGTCGAGACCTACGCGGGTTTCGCGGCGGCGGGGTCGCGGGGTGCCGAGGCGGCGAGCGACAGCACGGCACTGAGTGCGGCGGCACCGTCGAGGAGGGCTTTGGAGCGAGCCACGATGCTGGCGTCGCGAGCAGCCAGCGCGGCGGCGACATCATCCGATCGGCGTGCGCGCCGCAACTCCGGCATGAGGGCGCGAAGGGGAGCGATGCGGTAACCGGCCTTGCGCAGCTGGTGGACGATCCGTGCATCCCGCACCTGGTCGGGTGTGTATCGTCGCGTTCCTCGCGCAGGGTCGCGGTCCGGGACGACAAGATCCTCCTTATCCCAGTGCCGCAACGTCGAAGGGCGTACGCCGAGGGCGGCGGCGAGTTCGGAAACGCTCATCGAGTCCGCTGCGCGTACATCGTCGATCGGCTCGCTGGAGATCGCCCGGGCGGCCTCCTCGGCCTGCCTCAGTTCCGTGCGCTCCCCGTCGAGCCGGGCGTGCGCCGCGTCGAGAAGGGCGAGCGCCTGCGAGACAGGGAGCTGATGGGCGGCCCGAACGATCTTCTTGGCCTCAACCGGACCCGCACCCGCCGCGAGGGCTCGGTAGGCCGACGCGGACTGCAGATGTATCTCTCCATAGATCCGGTAGCCCGTGGCCGTACGCGTCGCCGGCGGCAGCACACCGTCGCGCTCCAGATTGCGCACCTGTTGTACGGAGTATCCGGCGCACCGCGCGACATCGACGGTACGCATCTCCCGCGATTTGAGACCTGGCACCCTGAAACCCCTCATCGTCTGCCCCAAAGTCTCCATAACCACTTTAATGGAACGCTAGAACACATGACCATTGACGAGATCATCAGCTTCATCGACGGCCTCGACGGCGTCCTGACCCTCAGGCCGGCAGCCGGCGACGGCTCGCCGGAGATCAGCTGGGGCGACACGTACTTCTACTACGCGCCTGATGGCGTCACCCCGACGACGACCCAGCCCTTCGCGACGGTCGTGACCAAGAACTACCCCGGCGACGAGGCCTCGCGCCTGGACCGGCCGGGCACCTTCCGCGTGAACATCTCCCCCGGGAAGGAGGAATTCATCCGGTGGACCGGTCACACGCCACGCGAACTAGCCGCCGCCGAGGTCGATCCCAGCACCGCCGACACCGTGATCGCGCACCCCGTCTACGGCACCGTCGGCTGGCTGGCAGTGGTGAACCCGGGCTCGCGTACCGAAGCGGCCACACGTGAGCTGCTGCGTACGGCCTATGACCTCGCACGCTCCCGCTATGAGCGACGCGCTGAATCCACGACGCCCTGACGTGAGGTGGGCCCGGGAATCGTGAAGATCGAGTACGGCGAGCGCCGAGCGGCCGGGTTGAGCGACCAATCTAGTTCACGCGCGAGGCAGGGCATATGACTATGATCCGCAAACTTTGCTCGGTGTCGCTTGTACGTTTCGATCATTGGCTGCGGGGCGGTCCCCATGCAGGATCGATCGCATGGAACTGCTGAGCACGCTGGTGGACAAGGGTTGCCGGGGCGAGCTGCCGACCAGGGAGGAGGCTCTGGCGGTGCTGGCGACCTCCGACGACGACCTCCTCGACGTGGTGGCCGCCGCCGGCAAGGTGCGACGCCGGTGGTTCGGCCGCCGGGTCAAGCTGAACTACCTGGTCAACCTGAAGTCGGGGCTGTGCCCTGAAGACTGCTCGTACTGCTCGCAGCGGCTGGGCTCGAAGGCCGAGATCCTCACCTACACCTGGCTGAAGCCGGACGAGGCGGCCGCCGCCGCCGAGGCGGGGGTGGCCGGCGGCGCCAAACGCGTGTGCCTGGTGGCGAGCGGGCGCGGCCCGACCGACCGGGACGTGGAACGGGTCGCCGACACCATGGCGGCGATCAAGGAGCGCAACCGGGACGTGGAGATCTGCGCCTGCCTCGGCCTGCTGTCCGACGCGCAGGCGGCGCGGCTGCGCGAGGCCGGGGCCCACGCCTACAACCACAACCTCAACACCTCCGAGGCGATGTACGAGGACATCTGCACCACGCACGAGTTCGCCGACCGGGTCGACACCGTCCGGCACTCCAAGGACGCGGGGCTGTCGGCCTGCTCCGGCCTGATCGCCGGGCTGGGCGAGAGCGACGAAGGCCTGGTCGACGTGGTCTTCGCGCTGCGCGAGCTGGATGTCGACTCGGTGCCGGTCAACTTCCTGATCCCCTTCGAGGGGACTCCGCTGGCGAAGCGCTGGGCGCTGACCCCGCAACGCTGCCTGCGGATCCTGGCGATGGTCCGGTTCGTCTGCCCGGACGTGGAGGTCCGCCTCGCCGGGGGCCGCGAGATCCACCTGCGCAGTCTGCAGCCGCTGGCCCTGCACGTGGTCAACTCGATCTTCCTGGGCGACTACCTGACCAGCGAGGGACAGGCGGGCAAGGCCGACCTGGACATGATCGCCGACGCCGGCTTCGAGGTGGAGGGAGCCGACACCACCACCCTGCCCGAACACCGGAACCCGCCGAACGCCACCGGCTCCCCCGAGCACCCCGGCGACACGAACAACACGCGTGACACGGCAGACACGGACCCGGTGCCGCCCGCCGCCCGCACCGACCTGGTCACGGTGCGCCGCCGTGGCGCGGGCACCGACCTACCGCCCAACGCCTGACCCGCCGTCAGCGAAGCCGAGCACTCTGCCCCGGCGGGGGGTCCGGGTGTCGTCGGACCAAGGTCACCGGTGGCCGAACCCCGGCCGTCAGACCAGGGTGCGCATCGGGCCGCCGTTGAAGGTCACCGCGTCGAAGGCGGCCGTGATGAGGTCGAACGGCTCGCCCAGCGCGTCGGCGTAGGCCCGGTGCAGGTTGAACACCAGGCGCTCGGAGTCGGCCCACGAGGCGAACTCGCCCAGGTCGCACCCCTGGGCGGCGGCGAGCGGCGACAGCCCGTCACGGCGGCCCGCGACGGCCGTCTCCTGCACGAACCGGTAGTAACGCTCGTGGGCGGCGAGCACCCCGGGCAGGGACCGCGCGTCGCAGAGCGGGCCGTGTCCCGGCACGACCACCTCGGCCTCGAACGCGGCGAGCCAGTCGAGGACCCGCAGCGCGCCGTCCACCGATCCCATGGCCACCAGCGGTGTCAGGCCGTTGAAGATCAGATCGCCGCTGAACAGCACCCGCTCCGCCGGCAGCCAGGCGACGAGGTCTCCCGGGGTGTGCGCGGTGTAGCCGGGGTGGCGCACCTCGACCCGCCGGTCGCCGGTGGTCACGGTCAGGCCGGCGGTCGTGATGTCGGCCGGACGGCGGGTGACGTCGCCCCAGTCGGGCAGCGGCGACCAGACCGGCGGGCAGTCGTCGATGATGGTGTCGGCGAGGATGCCGCGCCGGGTCTCCTCATGCGCGATCACGACCGTGGTGGCGGGCAGCAGGCTGTTGCCGTGCGTGTGGTCGCCGTGCAGGTGGGTGCTGACGGCGAAGCGGAACGGCGCGTCGGCGGTGGCCGCGCGGACCGCCGCGAGGAACCGCCGGGTGCGCGCCTCGGTGGCGCACGTGTCGATCACGATGGTGCCGTCCGCCCCGGAAACCGCGCCCGCGTTGTTGACCCACCAGGAACCATCGGGCTGCACCCAGGCCAAAACCCCTTCGGCCACTTCGTGCAGGGCCGGTTGCCGCTCGTCCATCACGTTCCTCCAGTCGTTTCTCGCGCTCTTCTCTCCCCCGCGGACGCCCGACGGGCCGCCGGTGACGCCGTGCGGCCCTGACGCGCCGTACGTGGTGCGGCCTTGACGCGCGATGACGCGCCGTACGTGGTGTGGCGATGACGCGCCGTACGCCGTGTGGCCCTGACGCGCCGTACGTGGTGCGGCCCGTACGCGGCTCGATCATGTCCGGTGCGGGTGGACGTCTGGTGGATGGCTGATCGACGGCCTGTCGACGCCGATGATCAGGGCGAGGTCGGCCGCCGTGAGGCCGAGCGTCCAGCCCGTCCAGTCGCCTGCCGTGGTCGTCGCGCGGCGGGTCAGTTCGGGGAACATCGCGGTGACGGCCGCGTCGACGGCCTGCTCGCGGGCGGCGAGCACCGGCAGCAGATTCTTCCCCGCGTGCCGTACGGCGTCGCCTGCGGCGTCCCGCAGCCGCTCCCCGATGCGCTGCGCGTAGGCGGCGAGGAACGATCCGCGAAACGAGCGGGTCCTGGACCTCCCGTCACGGCCCGCGTGGGCCAGCGCGGCGGTCGCCTGGATCAGCAACGAGCCGAACAGCAGCTCCACCGCGTCCAGATCGGCGGGGTAGCCGAACACGGTGCACAGGCCGAGGCCCCTGGTCCGCACCGCCCGGCACCGGTTCGCCGAGGCCACCGCGTCCAGCAGGGCCGCCTTCTGCACCTCGTAGGGAGCGTCGATCCCCAGCCGCCTGCCTTGTGGCTCCTCCCCGCCGTCCGTCTCGACCGTGTCGATGCTGTGCCTGGCCATGAGCGACTGCGCCGCCGAGGTGAACGTCTCGGCCTCCGCCGGGAACGAGGTGGACTCCGCCTTCGCGAGCAGCGCGCGGACCCTGGTGAGCGTCCGCTGGTCCACCCCCTGTGCGGTACGGCCCGCCGTACCCGGCAGCGGGCACAGCCGCTCCACTCGCGGCAGGGTGCCCAGCACGTGGAGCACCTGCAGGGCGCGGGAGACGTCTCCTTCGCGCAGGTAGATCTCGTCGCCGTCCCACCGGATCTGGTCGTCGAGCGCCGCCAGCTGGGCCCGCCAGCGCTCATCCACGCTCTCCGGCGGGTAAGCGCGCATTTCGGCGGCGACGACGCGGGCCGCCAGCCGTACGTGGCGGGCTCCGAGCCGGCGCCGGACCATTCGCACGATGTCCGCAGGCTGCCAGCCGTCGCGCCAGGCGGCTGATACGGCCTGGTTCAGGCGGGTCGTCAGGACCTGCTCGACGGCCCGCCGTCCGCCGGCGGTCCCGGGGGCGTCCAGCAGCGCCGCACAGCGCCGGAACGTGACCGCGTCGGCGCGCTGGAGGGCGTGCAGCGCCGCCGAGACCAGCTCCGCCGGAGAGGACGAGGTGTTCATCGGCCTTATCTTGCAGGTTCCCGGCCGTCGAGGTGAGCACACCCGGCCAATCGCCTTCCCAGATCCAGCAGGCTTGGCGAGCAGGCCCGCCGACCTGGCGCTTCGTAGGGTCATGGGGAAATCGCCGTGGTTTTCGGCCATGACGGCACGGCAGGGATGATCAGACCATAATCAACGGATGGATTGGTCACGCCTCGGCCCGCTCATCGACACCCGCCCGCTGTATCCGCTGGACCGCGCCTACCTGCTCGACCTGCTCGGTGCGCTCGGGCCCGATGAATGGCGGCGGCCCACCGTGCCCGGCTGGGACGTGCACGATCTGGCCGCCCACATCCTGCACGACCACATGCGTCGCCTCTCGGCCGACCGCGACGGATACCGGCCGTCGCAGGTTCCCACCGGGGAGCCGCTCCCGGAGCTCCTGAACCGGGCCAACGAGGAGTTCGTGGCCATCGCGCGCGGCCTGAGCCCCCGGTTGCTGATCGACCTGCTGGCCCACCTCGGGCCCCAGGTGGACGCGATGTGGGCCGCCCGCGACCTGACGGCCATCGGCACGCTGGACGTGTCGTGGGCCGCTCCGGACGTCCCCGCCCCCGTCTGGCTGGACGTCGCCCGCGACTACACCGAGTTCTGGGTGCACCAGCAGCAGATCCGGGCCGCGGTGGGCAGGCCGGGAGCCACCGAGCCCGAACTGGCCGGCCCGGTGCTCGACACCTTCGCGAGGGCGTTGCCGCACACCCTGCGTGATCACGCCGCACCGACCGGCACGACCCTGCGGCTGCACGTCCCCGGCCCGGCCGGCGGTCAGTGGACGGTCTCCCGGTTGCCCGACGGGTGGACCCTCGCCGAGGACGCGTCGGTGGAGGCCGACGCCGACCTGGAGCTCGACCCGGACACGCTGTGGCGACTGGCCTCGCGCGGCATCACCCCGGAGGCCGCCGAGCGGTCCGCGAGCATCCGGGGCGACTGGTCGCTGGCGTGCGCGGCCCTCGGCATCCTGTCGATCGTCCGCTGACCCGGACGTCAGCCGTCGGCGAGGGCGTCAGCCGAGCGCGGGGGTCTGGTAGGAGTACGTGGGGAGTTCGGTGGGGCGGGTCAGCAGTGTGCGGCCGAGGCCGGCCCTGATCAGCGCGGCGGTGTGCACGACCGCCGGGAGGGTCAGGGCGAACAGTACGCCGAGCGCCGTGTGAAAGGCCACCTGCGTCACGATGCCGTCGCCGAGACCGAGGAGTTCGGGGAGCCCGCCGCCGGCGCCGGGGATGGCGGCGACGATCCAGCCGTAGATCGGGAAGGTGAGGCCCGCGATCGCCGTGGACCACCAGACGATCGTGACGACGAACGTGATGATGGAGATCGGGAAGGCGACGATGGCGTAGATCAGGTCGAGCCACGACTGCCCGTTGGTCAGCGGGTTCACCAGCCGGCGGAACCAGCCCGCGCCGTGCGGGGCCGGGCGGTAGGGAGGCCGCGTGACCGGCCGGTCGAGCACTTCGGCGATCGCCTCGCGTTCCATGTCCGCGAAGTTCCTGGCCATCAGCAGGGTTCCGGCCAGGATCGGGAACCCCACGAACGCGACCAGGCTGCCCAGGCCGGCCGCGGTCCCCGCGACGATCAGGCAGAACATCACCACCGCCGCCGGGAAGCCGGCCAGGAGGTATCTGGTGTCGATGGCGATGCGGTGCCGGAGGGTTCTCATACCGGAAACGCTACGAGCCGGCGGCCCGCCGATCGATCCGGCTCACCGGCATCTCAGGGTAGGGCTGGCCCTACCCCCCGGGAACCCCCGGACGTGCGTCCGTACGGCTTGACCTGGCGCGGTTCAAGAAGTTGTAGAATTATTCAATTCACTACTTGATGATGGGAGGTCGATCGTGACGGTTCCGCTCTATCAGGCCAAGGCGGAGTTCTTCCGTACGCTCGGGCATCCCGTCCGCATCCGTGTGCTCGAACTGCTGCGCGACGGGCCCCGTCCGGTGCGCGACCTGCTCGCCGAGATGGACATCGAGGCGTCCAGCCTGTCACAGCAGCTCGCGGTGCTGCGCAGGGCGGGAATAGTGACGGCCACCCGTGAAGGGCCGACCGTCGTCTACGCGCTGATCAGCGTGGATGTGGCCGATCTGCTCAAAGCAGCCCGGCGCATCCTGACCGACATGATCGCCGGCCAGGAGGAGCTACTCGCCGAGCTCCGTGACACGGAGTCGGGCAAAGTCACGTGACCTTGGCGGAACCATCGCCAGGTCGTTCGCTCTCCTCGTCGCGCTCAGTCTCCTCGTTGACTCCGATCTCGCTGTAAAGCCGGTCAAAGTCCACGCTGTGGCTGGAGTACTTCAGCTCGCGAGCCACCTTCGTCTGCTTCGCCTTGGCGCGACCCCGTCCCATCGCCTGCACTCCTCCCATAGATACGGCCTTAGCTTATCTTACGTCATCACGACTTGAAAAATTCTGCAATTCATTACGTTCGTACGGTCGTGTCGATCCTGGCTCAGGAGGGCCGCCGTGCGCCTACCCGAGAGTCAGCGACTCTACTCCTGCGCCATCGATTCGCCGACCCCGCGGCGCAGGAGAACCGTACGTCGTTCCAGCTGAAACAACCCAGCACACGGACACGATTCCCGGCGTCGTGGTGAGCCGGCACGCGACGCCACCCGACACAGGTGACCGGGTGGCGCTGCCGGCCGACGGCCCGTCAAGAGAACTCGCCGCTGATCGCGTAGGTGACGAGGGTGGTGAGCACCTCCTTGACGGAGTCGCGTTCGCGCACGTCACACAGCACGATAGGAGCCGATCCGGTCAGCCCCAGCGCTCGCCGTACCTTGGTGGGGTCGTGGCGGCGGGCGCCGTCGAAGCAGTTGACCGCCACCACGAACGGGAGCCCGCGCTGCTCGAAGTAGTCGACGGCGGGGAAGGAGTCCTGCAGCCGGCGGGTGTCGGCGAGCACCACCGCGCCGAGCGCGCCGAGCGCCAGTTCGTCCCACATGAACCAGAACCTGTCCTGGCCCGGCGTGCCGAACAGATAGAGCCACAGCCCATCGCGGATGGTGATGCGGCCGAAGTCGAGCGCCACGGTGGTAGTGATCTTGGCTTCCACGCCCGCCGTGTCGTCGATGCCGATGCCCCGGTCGCTCAGCAGTTCCTCGGTGTGCAGAGGCCGGATCTCGCTGATCGTGCCGACCATGGTCGTCTTGCCGACTCCGAAGCCGCCCGCGACGAGGATCTTGAGGGCCGTCGCCAGAGGGGCGACCGCCCTCACGCCCGGTTCAGAGCCTGCGAATTCCATGCAGCACTTCCCTGTAGATACGTTCGTCGATGGTCTGGTCTGCCGACGGTTGGTCGATGGTCACGAGCCCTTCGCGCCGCAGGTCGCTGAGGAGCACGCGGGTGATGTTGAGGGGCACCCTGAGCTGCGCCGCGATGTCCGCCACCGGCGTGGGTCTGCGGCACATCGTGAGCACGGCGAGGTGTTCGGGCACCAGGCCGAGCGGTTCGAAGGGGACGCTGACGGTGGTGACGATCGCCACCAGGTCGAAGGCCTCCCCGAGTGCGCGCGCCCGGCCGCCGGTGAGCCCGTAGAGCCTGACCAGCGGCCCGGGATCGTCGCTTGTCACGGCGTCGAACCGTTCCAAACCGGCGCGGGGACCACTCCCCTCGGCTGGGTGGACAGGTGCTCGCCGACGCGCTTGACCATGAGTGCCATCTCGTAGGTGACCATCCCGATCTCCGCGTCGCCCGCCGCCAGTACGGCCAGCCGGGCCCCCTGCCCCGCGGCGGTGACGAACAGGAAGCCGCCCTCCATCTCGATGATGGTCTGCCGCACTCCGCCGAGGCCGAAGTGCCGTCCCGCACCGAGGGCGAGGCTGTGGCTGCCCGCCGAGATGGCGGACAGATGCTCGGTGTCCTCCCTGGTCAGCTCTCGGGAGCCACCCATCGCCAGGCCGTCGGCCGACAGCACGATGGCGTGCTTGATGCCGGCCACTCGCTGGGTCAGGTCGTCGAGCAGCCAGCTCAGCTCAGATCTAGGGTCGGCCATCGGCGTGACCCTCCTTTCCGTTCCACACGTCGCGGTGCTTGTCTGCCTCGCTGCGTCCCTGTTGCCAGCCGAGCTGCATGGAGGACATCAGGTCGAAGAGCTCTTCGGGAGAGCGGGTGGACACTTCTGGGCGCTCCCGCGGCTGCGGCCCCCGCAGCTGGGGCGCCAGGTTGGCCTGCCGTACCCGTCTGGGCAGGCCGTCGAGGTCGTCGTCCAGGTCGTCGTCGAAGTCGTCGTTCGGCTCGGTGACGGGCGCCAGCGGGGCCGCGAACCAGTCCGCCCCCGAATCGCTGGAGTCCGCCACGAGCTGGGCGGTGGGCGCGCCCATCGGCATCGCGGAGGGCCGCAACGGCGACGCGCTCAGCCCGCGCAGCGGGTTGTCGGTGCGCGGCACGCCGGAGTACGGCAGGCCGCTGTCGACGGCCGGGGTGCCCGTGTACGGCGTGTCGGGCCCGGCGAGCAGGTGCGGCGGCAGCATCACGATCGCCGTGGTGCCGTCGTACGGCGAGGGCCTGAGCATGACCTTGATGCCGTGCCTGGCCGCCAGCCTGGCCACGACGAACAGTCCCATCCGGTCGCTGCCCGCCAGGTCGAACTCCGGCGGGCTGGCGAGCCGGGCGTTGATCTCATCGATCCTGGCCTGGTTCAGACCGAGTCCGCGGTCCTCGATCTCCACGCCGAAGCCGTTCGCGGCGGCCAGCCCGCGCACGTGCACGACGGTGTTGGGCGGGGAGAAGACGGTGGCGTTCTCCACCAGCTCGGCGACCAGGTGGATGACGTCGGTCACCGCGCTGCCCACCAGCAGCGGAGCCTGCGCGACGGGGAGCACCGTGACCCGGGTGTAGTCCTCGACCTCCAGGACCGAGCTGCGCAGCACGTCGAAGACGGGCACCGGGTCGCGCCATCGCCGGCCGGGCGCCGCGTCCGAGAGGATGATCAGGTTCTCCGCGTGCCTGCGCATGCGGGTGGTCAGGTGGTCGAGCTTGAACAGGTCCTCCAGCGTGTCCGGCTCCTCGACCTTGCGCTCCATCGTGTCCAGCAGGGTGAGCTGGCGGTGCAGCAGGGCCTGGTTGCGCCGGGCGAGGTTGAGGAAGACCTGGCTGACCCCCTTGCGCAGCTTCGCCTGGCCGACCGCAGCCTCCACGGCGGTGCTCCACACGGCGGAGAACGCCTGCACGACCCGGTCCGCCTCCGCGGTGTTCGCCGGCTTCAGGTCCGGGGCCTCGGCGACGGGGTCCACGTCGTCCCCCTTGCGCAGCCGCTGGACCAGCCGGGGCAGCCGCTCCTCCGCCAGTTCCACGGCGGACGCCTGGAGCTGCTTCAACTCGTCGATCAGGGCGCGGCCGAACCGGTAGGACGCGAGGATCGACAGGATGACGGCGAGCAGGCCGAGCCCCACGACCAGCCCGATCTGCACCAGGGCCGCAATCTTGAGCCTTTCGCCCTTCGCACTGGCACGCGCCAGTTCCTGCTGGCTGTTGGCTTCGAGGTTCTTCACCGCGGTCTCGGCGTCCTGTTTCCACACGGCCGCGTCCACCGGCGGCTTCCCGACGAGATCCCAGGCGAAGATCTTGTTCTCCGCCGCCGGGATCCGCTGGAAGCCGGGGCTCGCGGCGACCGGCTTGTGGAACACCTTCAGCTCGGGGCCCATGTCCTGCTCGGCACTGGCGAGGAAGGTCCTGCGGTTGGCCATCGCCGTGATGAAGGCCGCGTGTTCCGCCCGTGTCATCGCACCGCGCGTCAACGCGGGGGTGAGCACGGCGTGCGCCCTGGCCAGGTGCTCCGTCATGGTGCTGTAGGCGGACAGGCCGCGCAGCACCCGGTAGGACGACGCGCTGGTGATCGTGTTCGACCCGCCGTACTGCCGGTTGGCGACGACGACGAACGCGTTGAACGCCTCGGTCACCTCCAGCGGGGAGGACCGTCCCGCGTCGGCGTTGGCACGCAGCGCGGCCAGCCCGTCCAGGGCCGAGAGCAGGCTCCGCAGGTTGTCGCGGTCGGTTTGGGACGCGCCCTGCAGGTCGAGGGAGTTGGCCACCTCGCGCAGCGTCGCCACCTTGCCGTCGGTGAGCCGCCGCTGGGCCTGCAGCGGCCCGTTGGCGTTGGTACGGCCGGCGAACTGGGCCGAGAGCTGACGCTCCCGCTGGATCTCCAGGACCACGGCACGGGAGGGCTCTCCGATGGCCTGCCAGCGGTTCGCGGCCTGGGAGAGGCCGACGATCTCACCGACGGTGGTGTAGGCCATGAACGCCCACAGGACGATCAGGGAGATCAGCGGGACCAGGAGGATTCTGAGGATCTTCGACCGGATCGGCGGGGCTGATCTCATGCATCGTGTCCCATTCGGCGCGTTCGGGGCGTAGCCGGGGGCAGCTGTCTCCCCCGAGACCGCACCCCACGACTGATACGCGTGTGATTCGACACACTATGCCCGCGGGGCAGAACGAACATCAAGCCACGAAAGCGGCGATTGAGTATCTGTTGTCGGCGACTGTTGACCGTCCGGTTAGGCATTTCGGCCCTCCCCGATGTCCAGCACGTCTGGTGATCATGCTCTCACCAGGAGTGTTTTGTCGCGTTCCTTTTAGAGCGGCGTCCGAAACTACCATTTTCCCCACCACCTCTGGCTCCATTGAGCCGCGTTTCGGCCCGACAAAATGGCCCGCGGGCAAGGTGTCCACACATAACCGAACAAGATTCGCCTTAGCCACCGCGACGGCCATGAAGCTTCGGGGTACGGCGCGCCCGCCGTACCCGTCTAACCCAGCGTCGCGCAGAGGCGCGGGACCGCGACCCCGATCGGGTCGCGGATCACCTCGTCGGCCACCTCGTCGTACGGCGTGGGCTCGCCGTTGACGATGATCAGACGGGCTCCCGCGCGGGCCGCGATGCCCACCAGGGAGGCGGCGGGCTGCACCTGCAGCGAGGAGCCGACGGCCAGGAACACGGCCGCCTCCTCAGCCGCCTCGATCGCGTGGGCGAGCGTGTCCCGGTCGAGGGACTGGCCGAACATCACCGTCGTCGTCTTCAGGATCCCGCCGCACGCCCGGCAGGCGGGGTCGGCCTCGCCGGCCAGCACCCGGTCGATCGCCTCGCGGGTCGTCGAGCGCGCGTCGCAGACCGTGCACACCGCGCCGAACATGTTGCCGTGCAGCTCCAGCACCCGCTCGGGCGGCGATCCCGCTCGCTGGTGCAGGCCGTCGACGTTCTGCGTGATGATCCAGGCGCCGGGCAGCGCGGCGAGGGCGCGGTGGGCCGGGTTGGGCTCCGCCTGCCAGGCCGGGTTGTCCCTGCGGTACAGCCAGGAGCGGCGGCGGATCTCGGGATCGGCCATGTAGTAGTCGTAGGTGACCAGCTTCTCGTGGTCAGGGTCCCGGCGCCAGACGCCGGCGGGGCCTCGGTAGTCGGGAATCCCCGACTCGGTGGAGATCCCCGCGCCGGTCAGCACCGTGATCGTCATATGGGCGAGCATAACCAGGCGCACGCGGGCGTACGGCGGCCCGCGCCGCGTCCGGGCGCTGCGAGCGGTCCGGGGAGCGGATGTTCGAGAGATCGGGCCGTGTGCGTAACGGATACCTGGCCGCCAGGGGGACGAAGGACCTCGCACCCCTCCGCGTAGGGTTGAGCGGGCACGCACAGGGGGGAGCAGCGATCGTCGAATTCTCCGGATACCGGGCCCAGGAGACGTCCACGCACCCCACGTGCCGCCCACCGGCCTCGGCAGGCCGGGAAACCACGTGCCCGACAACGGATCCAAGCGGGACCTGAACACCTGAGCCGCCGCTGAGAGCGCAGCTGACATGTCGGCTCGCGAGCGTAATATCGCACCACCGCCGCCACCCCCTGACTCCAGGCGCGAACACTGCCGGCGCGGGTCCTGGAGCGCGAAACACGCGGCGTTCTCCCCGAAACCCCTTGAGGATCGACTGATGTCCGAGACAGACTTCCCGCTCCTGCAGTTCACGCGCGAGGGACTGGACCCGGTGGCCGAGCTCGGCCGCATCCGCGCGGAGCACCCCGTCTTCCCGATGAAGGTCCCCGGCGGCTCCACCGTCTGGCTGGTCACCAGGTACGAGGACGCGCGCGCCGTGCTCAGCGACCACATCGCTTTCAGCAACGACTTCAACAACGTGCTGGGCGCCACCCAGCAGGAGGACCCGGGCGGTCTCGGCTTCCGCGACCCGCCGGAGCACACCCGGCTGCGCCGGCTGCTCACGCCCGAGTTCACCACGCGGCGGCTGCGGCGCCTGGTGCCGCGGATCGAGGCCATCGTCGCCGAGCACCTCGACGCGATGGAGCAGGCCGGTTCCCCGGCCGACCTGGTGGAGCACTTCGCCCTGCCCATCCCGTCGCTGGTCGTCTGCGAACTGCTCGGCGTGCCGTACGGCGACCGGTCCGACTTCCTGCGGCTGAGCACCGACCGCTTCGACTTCTCCGCCGGGCCCGAGGCGTCCCTGCAGGCGGTCAACGACTCCATGGCCTACCTCACCGACCTGGTCGCGCGGGAGCGGAAGACCCCCGGCGACGGGCTGCTCGGCATGTTGCTCCGCGACCACGGCGACGAGGTCTCCGACCGGGAGCTGGCCAGTCTCGCCGACGGGATGCTGACCGGCGGGCACGACACGAGCACGAGCATGCTCTCGCTCGGCACGCTGTGGCTGCTGCAGAACCCGGCGCAGCTGGCCCGGGTGCGCGACGAGGCGGCCCACGTCGTCCCGGTGGTCGAGGAGTTGCTGCGCTACCTCTCGGTCGTGCAGGTCGCGTTCCCGCGCTTCGCCCGCGCGGACATGGAGCTGGCCGGGCAGCGGATCGCGGCCGGCGAGATGGTGCTCTGTTCGCTGTCGGCGGCCAACCGCGACCCGGCGCTCGGCAGGGACATGGACGTGGTGCTCCCCGACCGCCAGGTCGCCACGCACCTGGCCTTCGGCCACGGCGTCCACCACTGCATCGGCGCTCCCCTGGCCCGGATGGAGATGCAGATCGCCTTTCCCGCGCTGCTGCGCCGCTTCCCCGAGCTGCGGCTGGCCGTACCGGCCGAGGAGGTCTCGTTCCGGGGGATCTCCATCGTCTACGGCGTCGACCGTCTGCCGGTCGCCTGGTAACAATCGAGAGCATCGGAGACTAACGAGAGCAGTGCTCTTGACGCCTGGTGGTCGGGTGGGCCATGCTGTGATTCATCGAGAGCGGTGCTCTCGAATGTAACCACTAGTCAGGATGTGCCCATGAACCAGCGTTCGTCAGGTGCGATCGTCTCCACCCACACGGGATCCCTCGCCCTCGGCGCGGCCGGCGTCCTCTTTCTCCTCTATCCCGTGGTCCGGCCGTGGGCCGACGAGACCACCATGGCGGGCGCCGAAGGGATGGCCTCCGCCGCCTGGATCGCCGCGCATCTCTTCGCCGTCGGCGGGTTCGTCCTGTTCATCCTGGCCCTGCTGGGACTGCACACCGCCCTTTCCGGCGACCGAACTGCTTCCCGGGCGATCGTGACGAGCTTGCTCGGAGCCGGGCTCACCCTCCCCTACTACGGCGCCGAGATCTTCGGCCTCAACGTCATCGCCGGCCAGGTGGTCAAGGACGGCGACCCGGCCCTGCTCGAACTCGCCGATACGTTCAGGTACGGCACGACGGCGGTCACGATGTTCGCGGGCGGACTGCTGCTGCTGGCCGTGGGAGCCGTCCTCGCGGCCGTCGCGGTGTGGCGGTCCGGCGTCCTGGCTCGCTGGAGCGGCGTCCCGCTGGCCCTCGGCTTCGCCCTGTTCATCCCGCAGTTCTTCGGCACGCCGGCGATGCGCATCGCCCACGGCGTGCTGATGGCCGCCGGCGGCCTCTGGCTCGCCGTGAGCATGCGCCGCCGCTGACCACGCGTTGATCGCCTCCCGGCATGTTCCCGGTCTGCGAAAGCCCTCGAAACGTAACGTGTCCGGTCAGCTTCTCACCGTAGTAGCTTTGCTCAGCAGTCAGCATGAACCCGCAGGTCAGAAGGGTAGAAGAAGAGCATCTTCTTCGCCCGATCGGGGGGCTCGTAATGCGCTTCAGGGTTGGTCCCGTAGGGGCCGTCGTGTTGAGTGCGGTCTCGCTCGCCGCATGCATGCCATGGGAGAGCGACGACACGGTCAAGGTGGCACCCGTCAAGGCGTCCGCACCGTCACAGGAGATGGTCCGCAAGGCGAACATCGCCGCCGCGACGACGGCCAAGGCCAACGAGCTGGGCCAGATACCCGTGCTCATGTACCACCGGATCGTCGACAAGGCGGCGGGGCCGGACGACCGGACTCCCAAGCAGTTCCGCGCCGAGCTGGATCGCCTGGTGAAGGAGAACTACGTGCCGATCACGGCCGCGGAGTACGTCACCGGGCGGATCGGCATCCCCGCGGGCAAGCACCCCGTCGTGCTGACCTTCGACGACTCCTCACCGTCACAGCTCACCCTGGACGGCCTGGGCGTGCCGGCGCCCAACACGGCGGTCGCCATCATGCTCGACGTGGCCAGGCGCCACCCGTCGTTCCGCCCGGTCGCCACCTTCTACGTGACCCGTGACATGTTCGGGAAGACGCGCCCCGAGGAGAAGGCGCAGATGATGACGTGGCTGCAGAACAACAAGTTCGACCTCGGCAACCACACCCACGACCACCTCAACCTGCGCGGGCGCTCCAAGCAGGAGGTCAACAAGGAGATCGTGGCGGGCCACAAGCTGATCACCTCGATGGTCAAGAGCGACCCCGTCACGCTGGCGCTGCCGTACGGGAACCAGCCGAGCACCAAGGAGTGGGCGCGGCGCGGCTCGCTCTCCGGCGTGCGGTACGACTACGGCGGGGTGTTCCTCGCGGGCTACACTCCGGCTCCCTCCCCCTTCGCCAAGGACTTCGACCCGCTCGGCATCCCGCGCATCCGGTCGCACGACAAGGTGGGCGACTGCGCCAAGTTCTGCTCCACGGCCTGGCTCGACTGGCTCCAGGCCCACCCCGACGAGAGATACACCTCCGACGGCAACATCAGGACCGTGGCCTACCCCAAGTTCAAGGAGCCGTTCACGGCCAAGAAGTTCGCCTCCTACGCCTTGCCGTACTGACCCGCCGAGGGCAGCGTGAAGCGGACGGTCTCCCGTGCCACCTCGCGTTCGGCCACGGTGACCGGACCCAGGCCGGACAACGCGGAGATCACGTCCTCGACCAGCCGGGGCGGGGCGGAGGCGCCGGCGGTGAGGCCGACCACCCGAGCGCCGGTCAGCCATTCGGGGCGGATGTCGCCGGCGTCGTCGACCAGATGCGCGGGGGCGCCGTGCCGGTGCGCCAGCTCGACCAGGCGCACCGAGTTGGAGGAGTTCGCCGAACCGATGACCAGCACCAGGTCCGACTCCTCGGCGATCACCTTGACCGCGTTCTGCCGGTTGGTCGTGGCGTAGCAGATGTCGTCGGAACCCGGGCCGCGCAGGTCGGCGAACCTGGCACGCAGCGCGTCGACCACCTCGGCCGTCTCGTCCACGGCCAGCGTGGTCTGCGTCAGGTAGGACACCTTGGCGGGATCGAGCACGAGCAGGCGGTCGACGTCGTCGGTGTCCTGCACCAGCACGGTCCGGTCGGGAGCCTCGCCCAGCGTGCCCTCGACCTCCTCGTGCCCCGCGTGACCGATCAGCACCACGGTGTCGCCCCGCGCCGCGAACCTGCGCGCCTCCGCGTGCACCTTGGTGACCAGCGGGCAGGTCGCGTCGATCACGTCCAGCCCGCGGCGCTCCGCCTCGACCCGGACGGCCGGGGACACACCGTGCGCGGAGAACACGACGGTCGCCCCGTCCGGGACGTCGTCGAGCTCCTCCACGAACACCGCCCCGGACGTCTCCAGGCCGGCCACCACATGGGCGTTGTGCACGATCTGCTTGCGCACGTAGACGGGACCGCCGCGCTGGTCGAGGGCCCGCTCGACGATCTCGACCGCGCGCTCGACCCCGGCGCAGAACGACCTCGGCGCGGCCAGCAGGACCGTGCGCGGCCCGGCCGCCCGCAGCCACGCCGCCAGCGAGGCGCGGGCCGACAACCAGCCCGCGTGGTCATCGGCCGCGACACCGATGCCGAGCCCCACGGCTCCGGGCAGCACGGCCGCGAGCGAGGTGCTCGGGCCCGCGAGTTCGAGGGAACCGCGAACCGTGGTCAGGCCGCGCCGCCGCACCTCCCCCGCCATCAGACCGGCCGCCCTGCACTCGATCGAGGACGAGCCGGGAACCAGCAGCTCGTCGGCGACCAGCACCGCCCCCGGCTCCAGGCTCTCTAGGACCTCTCGCACGGCTCCTCCACTTCTGGAAACGTCATCGGTCACATCGGAAGACCAGCCGGAGATCAGGTGGCCGGTCGGGGTCTTGTCAGCGGTCCCGGCGAGCGACCAGTCGTGCGAGGGTGGCCAGCTCCGTCGCGGCGCCGACGCCCGGCTCGGCGGCCACCAGCTCGCGCAATGCCCCCGCCAGCAGTTCCTCGGCCCGGATCTGGCTCCAGTCCCGGCCCCCCGCCGCGTCGATCAACGCGGCGGCATGACCCAGCTCCTCGTCCGCCAGCGGCGACTCGCGATGGTAGAGCGCGGCCAGCTCGCCGCCCGCCGGAGTGCCCAGGGTGAGGGCGGCCACCACCGGCAGGGACTTCTTGCGGTTGCGCAGGTCGGAGTAGACCGGCTTGCCGGTGACCGCCGGATCTCCCCAGATGCCCAGGAGATCGTCGACGAGCTGGAACGACAGCCCGAGCCGCTCCCCGAACCCGCGTAGATGCCGCACCTGCTCGGGCGCCGCCCCGCCGTACAGGGCGCCGATCGCGCAGGCGCACCCCAGCAGCGCGCCCGTCTTGCCCTCGGCCATCGCCACGCATTCGGCCAGCGCGACGTCGGCCCGCCGCTCGAAGGCCACGTCGGCGCTCTGCCCCTCCGTCAGGTCCAGTACGGCGGCGCTCAGCATCCGGGTCGCCTCACCGTTCGCGGGATGCCCGGAGGCGGCGAGCACGTCGAAGGCCAGGGCCAGCAGCGCGTCACCCGCGAGGATCGCCGCGCTGAGCCCGAACACACTCCACGCCGTCGGCCGGTGCCGCCGGGTGGCGTCGCCGTCCATCACGTCGTCGTGCAGCAGGGAGAAGTTGTGCGCCAGCTCGACGGCGACGGCGGCGGGCACCGCGCGTTCGGGGGCCTCCCCGGCGGCCTCGGCCGACAGCAGGACCAGCGCCGCGCGGATCGCCTTGCCGCCGTCGGTGTCGGCGTCACGGCCGTGCTCGTCGAGCCAGCCGAAGTGGTAGCCGGCGACGCGGCGCATGGACCCCGGGAGCGAGTCGACCGCCAGCCGCAGCGCCGGATCGAGCAGGCCACGACTCCACACCAGCAGTTCGGCCGCCGGACGGCCCGCGGCCCTCTCCTCGACCTCCTCGACCTCGGCCATCCCTCAGTGCCCGATCTCGACGTGCTCCAGGACTCCGAGGGCGTCGGGGACCAGAACGGCGGCGGAGTAGTAGGCGCTGACCAGGTAGGAGATAACGGCCTGGTCGTTGATGCCCATGAAACGGACCGACAGGCCCGGCTCGCACTCGTCGGGGAGACCGACCTGGTGCAGGCCGACCACGCCCTGGTCGTCCTCGCCGGTGCGCATGACCAGGATGGAGCTGGTCCGCGCCTTGGTGATCGGGATCTTGTCGCACGGCAGGATCGGCACGCCGCGCCAGGCGGTCAGCCGGTGGCCGTCGAGCTCCACGCCGGAGGGATAGACGCCCCGCTTGGTGCATTCACGGCCGAACGCGGCGATGGTCTGCGGGTGGGCCAGCAGGTAACGCGCCTTCCTGCGCCGACTGATCAGTTCGTCGAGATCGTCGGGAGTGGGCGGGCCGGTCCGGGTCTGGATGCGCTGCTTCAGATCGGCGTTGTGCAACAACCCGAACTCCCGGTTGTTGACCAGCTCGTCCTCCTGACGCTCACGCAACGCCTCGATCGTCAGCCTGAGCTGCTGCTCCACCTGATCCATCGGCTGGTTGTACAGATCGGCCACCCGCGTGTGCACCCGCAACACCGTCTGCGCCACACTCAGCTCGTACTCCCGGGGCGACAGCTCGTAGTCCACGAACGTCCCCGGCAGCACCGGCTCCCCCGCATGGCCCGCCGCCATCGCGATCGCCGCCTCGCCGTGCTTGTTCTGCGGAGGCCGCGGCCCGGTGACCCCCTCCAGGTGGGCCCGCAGCGACTCGGCGCGGCTCACCAGCCCCTGGAAGTCCTGACGCTGGAGGGAGAGCACGATGCACCCGGTCACCGCGCGCACGGTGTAGTCCCAGGTTTCCACCTGCCCGGTCAGTGACTCGTCGCCGAAGTAGTCGCCGTCGGCCAGCACACCGAGCACCGCCTCCTCCCCGTACGGCCCGGCGCCCGCCTTGCTCACCTTGCCGTGCGCGATCAGGAACAGCTCGTCGGCGGGCTGCCCGGACTCCACGATGACGTCGCCCGCCTGGAACTCCAGTTGCTCGAAGCCGTCGGCCAGCGCCTCCAGCACCGGCTGGTCGCCATACCCCCGTAGCAGCGCCAGCTCGGCCAGCTCCGCCGGGATCACCCGGACCTCCGCGCCGGTCGAGGTGAAACTCACCCGCCCGTCGCCCACCGCGTAACTCAACCGCCGGTTGACCCGATAGGCGCCACCCGAGACCTGCACCCACGGCAGCGCCTTCAGCAGCCACCGCGAGGAGATCCCCTGCATCTGCGGGACCGACTTGGTCGTCGTCGCCAGATTCCGCGCGGCACCGGTGCCCAGGCTCAGCGGCGTACCTTCAACTTCTGTCTGTGTCACGAAGCACATCCCAATCTCGCGGCGGGGGGTCGCCGATTTCGGTGTGACCGCGGCGCGTGCGCGGTCGGATGATGCGGTGGCGGCCTGTCGTCAAGGCCGCCGGTGGGGTCGCCGGCCGACCGGCCGGCGGACACGGCCCGGGGACACGGGCACGATCCGGGGGCACGATCCCGGCGGTCTGGTCACGGGCGGGCGCTCGCACCCCGCTGGGAGCGGGGGTGGCCCCGTCCTCGGTCTCGGGGCTCCGCCGAGGCCGGGTCCGGGTCCGGGTCCGGCGGATCGGCTACGGCGGATGGAACCCGGGCGGCTCCAGGGACCACATGGCGGTCAGTGGCCGATCTCGACGTTCTCCAGGATTCCGAGGGCGTCGGGGACCAGGACGGCGGCGGAGTAGTAGACGCTGACCAGGTAGGAGATGATGGCCTGCTCGTTGATGTTCATGAAACGGACCGACAGGCCCGGCTGGTACTCGTCGGGGAGGCCGACCTGGTGCAGGCCGACGACGCCCTGACTCTGCTCGCCGGTGCGCATCAGCATGATGGAGCTGGTCCGGGTCTTGGTGATCGGGATCTTGTTGCACGGCAGGATCGGCACGCCGCGCCAGGCCGGGATCTTGTTGCCGCCGAGGTCGACGCTCTCGGGGTAGACGCCCCGCCTGCTGCACTCGCGGCCGAACGCGGCGATCGCGTGCGGGTGGGCCAGGAACGTCGTGGGCTCCTTCCACACGGTGGCCAGCAGTTCGTCGAGGTCGTCGGGGGTGGGCGGGCCGGTCCGGGTATGGATGCGCTGCTTCAGATCGGCGTTGTGCAACAACCCGAACTCCCGATTGTTGACCAGCTCGTCCTCCTGACGCTCACGCAACGCCTCGATCGTCAGCCTGAGCTGCTGCTCCACCTGATCCATCGGCTGGTTGTACAGATCGGCCACCCGCGTGTGCACCCGCAACACCGTCTGCGCCACACTCAGCTCGTACTCCCGGGGCGACAGCTCGTAGTCCACGAACGTGCCCGGCAGCACCGGCTCGCCCACGTGACCGGACGCCACCTCGATCGCCGACTCGCCGTAAGGGTTCTGCGGGCCCCGGGGTCTGCGGGCGCCTTCGAGATGGGTGCGCAGCGACTCCGACCGCTCGACCAGGTCGTGGAAGTCCTGCCTGGACAGGGCCAGGACCGTGCACCCGGTCACCGCCTTGATGGTGTAATCCCAGGTGTCGGGCTCGGCGATCACCTCCTGGTCGCCGAAGTAGTCGCCGTCGGCCAGCGTGCCGAGCACCGTCTGGTCGCCGTACTCGCCCGCGCCGATCCGGCTGACCTTGCCGTGCGCGAGCAGCACCACCTGGTCGGCCGGCTGACCGGACTTCACGATCGCGTCGCCGGCCTCGAAGTCGCGCTGGACGAAGCGCTCGGCCATCGTCTCCAGGACGTCCATGTCGCCGAAGCCGCGCAGCAGCGCCAGCTCGGCCAGCTCCGCCGGGATCACCCGGACCTCCGCGCCGGTCGAGGTGAAACTCACCCGCCCGTCGCCCACCGCGTAACTCAACCGCCGGTTGACCCGATAGGCGCCACCCGAGACCTGCACCCACGGCAGCGCCTTCAGCAGCCACCGCGAGGAGATCCCCTGCATCTGCGGGACCGACTTGGTCGTCGTCGCCAGATTCCGCGCGGCACCGGTGCCCAGGCTCAGTTGCGAATGAACCTCAGCACCTGTCTCGACCGTCTCCGTCACAACGAACACCACCATTCTGCATCGTCGGATCTGAAGGAAAACTCGAAACACAGAGCGAAGGGTCGAACGCACGCCGACTGTGCTGTCCGCCCTGAGCAGCGAGGTTGATCGGTCTTTCTTGATGACGAAAAGTTGTTGAACTTTTCTCTTTCATGACACGGGCCAGTATGCTTCGCGGCCAATCGGAAAGTCAATTGAAACTTTATTCGCATTGCGCGGGTGTGGATATTCTCTTTAGGGCACGACATTTCCGCTATAAACGCATCTTCGCCACGAGTAGCGATATTTCGGAGCAAGTTGCCGTCTGATGAGGCTGGTGTCCTCCCGGCGACCGATGCAGGCACCTCCAGGCCCCGCGCAGGGCCCCGCGCAGGCCCCGCGCAGCGCCCGTGACGTCCCCGTCCAGGCACCGTGAAGGCGAACCGGGGCTCCGGTGAAGTACAGGGTGGAAGCCACAGAAGGGACCCCCACGTATGACGGCTCCACCGGATGTGACGGATGATCCGCTGACATGGGTCGACGACGTCGCGCTGATCGAGCGGTCCCGCCGCGATCCCGACCGGTTCGCGGTGCTCTACGACCGCCACTTCACGGAGATCCACCGCTACCTGGCGAGCCGCCTGGGCGGTGAGATCGCCGACGACCTCGCCGCGGAGGTGTTCCTGGTCGCCTTCCGCAAGCGCGACACCTTCGATCCCGCGCGCGGGGCCGTACGGCCCTGGCTCTTCGGGATCGCCACCAACCTCGTGTGGCGGCACCGCAGGAGCGAGACGCGCCGGCTGGCCGCGTTCAGGCGGGCGCCGGTGGAAAGCGGGACGGTGGACGGGCACGAGGAGCGGGTCGCGGCACGGCTCATCGCCGCGAGCGTTCAGGAACGGCTCGCGTCGGCGCTGCGCGACCTGCCCGCGGGCGATCGCGACGTGCTGCTGCTCGTGGCCGTCGCCGAGCTGAGTTACGACGAGATCGCCCAGGCGCTCGACATCCCGTACGGCACCGTCGGGTCCAGGCTCAGCCGGGTCCGCAAGAAGCTCCGCGCCGTCTTGGGCGGCGTCAACCCGATGCTCGGAGAGACAGATGGATGACCTCACCCCGGTGCGGGACCTGCTCGCGTCCCCGCCGCCGTCCGAGGAGGTGGTCGCCGCCGGCCGCGCCCGGCTCCGCACCGCCATGGGCACGGACGGCACCGAACAGGTACGGCGCGGCCGCAGCGCGGCTAGGTGGACGGCGCTGGCGACGGGCCTGCTCGGCGTGGCCGCCGCGGTGACCATCGTGATCATGCCGGGCACCGGCGCGGACTCCCCCGGCCGGGCGCCCATCTCCCAGACGCCACTCACCCAGCCGTCCGCCAGGCAGATCCTGCTGGCCGCGGCGGAGTCGGCGGCGAAGGCTCCCGCAGACGGCGCCTACTGGGTCATCAAAGACTCGACGGGCACCGTCTTCCTGGAGCCCGGCGGTCGCTACGTCCTCCAGCAGAGCGCTTCCCAGGAGATGTGGATGGCGCCGACCTCCGGAAAGCAGGGCTGGCGCATCGTCCAGAACCTCGGGGCGAAACCGGCGACCGCCGAGGACGAGAAGGCGTGGCGGGAGGACGGTTCGAAGGACCGCTGGACCTTCTCCGGCCCCCACCCGGAGTTCGTTCCGGGCGAGAGCTTCATCACCGAGACGGGTGAGCGGACGGCCCACCGGCTGCAGGGCAAGTGGCTCGGCTCAGCCGGGCACCTGGGGAAGAACCCGATCTCCGTGAAAGAGTTGCGGCAGATCCCGGCGGATCCCACCGGACTGCGCGCCTACCTGGAATCCCGCATCACCAGCATGTACGGCGACATGCCCGCCGTCGATCTCGACGATCCGAAGGAGATGGAGTACCGGATCCACGGAAGTCTGATGGAGATCGTCGTCTTCCTGCCGGTTTCTCCAGAAGTCCGGGCCGCCGCCTACAAGATCATGGCGTCCCTGCCGATGATGGAGGCGGCGGGCGAGGTCACCGATCCGCTCGGCCGTACCGGCCAGGCCATTCTCTACAGGCACACGGAGGGCGGAAAGGAGATCGTGAACCGGATGATCGTCGATACGAAGACGGGCCTGACGCTCGCCCGTGAAACGATCACTCAGGGGCGGACGGAGGGCGGCCGGGCGGTCGAGCTCAAGAGCTTCACCGCGTACGAGGAGATCGGCTGGACCGACGAGGAGCCCGACCTTCCGTCCTGACCTTCCCACCGGACCGTCGCGGGCTTTCCTGCCGGACCGTCGCGGGCTTTCCTGCCGGAATGCGTGCCAGCGCCTTGCGCGGGTGCCCGCGCGGCACGGGTGTCTTCGAAGCGCTCCCTGGCCGGCGCCCAGCCCTCGCGTGGACGCCCGGACCGGCTCAGGCGTGCTCCGGGCCCGCCGTACTGTCGGGGGTCTCCCGCCGGGCCCGCCGAGTCTCCGGCTCGGCGGGGCTCCCGGCGGCATCACTTCCGCCAGCGGGGTTCCCGGCGGCGGGGCTCCCGCCGGCGTGGCGGCCGCCGGCGGGGCTCCCGCCGGCGTGGCGGCCGGAGACCTCGGCGGCGCGGCTGAGCCGGGCGGCCATCGCGGCGGCGTGTACGGCCAGCTCGGGCGGTTCGTGGATGTCGAAGTCGACGCCGAGCAGCGAGACGTAGACGGCCAGTTCGTCGAGCGAGTCCGAACCGGTGTGCAGCAGACAGGTGCGCTCGTCGATCGCCTCCAGCCTGCCGACCGTGGGCGCCACCCGTTCGGCGACCGCCTCCGCCGGCGCGTGCAACGTGATCCGGGCCTGGTGGCGGTAGGCGCCGGTGGAGACGGCCCGGGAGGTGAAGCCCGCGAGATCGGGCTCGGGGGGCTCGCGCGGGGTGAACCTCGGACCGGTGGGCAGGCGGGGGCGCAGGCGGTCCACCCGGAAGGTGCGCCAGTCCTGCCGGTCGGTGTCCCAGGCGATCAGGTACCACCTGCGGGCCGAGTGCACCAGGCGATGCGGCTCGGAGACGCGCAAGGTTTCGGTCCCGTCATGGGCGACGTAGTCGAACCTGAGCCGCTGGTGGTCGCGGCACGCGGTGGCGATGGTGGTCAACGTCGCCGGATCGACGGTCGGGCCTCCGCCGTACATCCCGACCATGACCGTCTGCAGCGCGTTGACCCGGTGCCGCAACCGTGCGGGCAGCACCTGTTCCAGCTTCGCCAGCGCGCGGACGGAGGTCTCCTCGATGCCCGCCACCGTGCCCCCCGCCGCGGTCCTGAGCCCGACGGCGACCGCCACGGCCTCCTCGTCGTCGAGCAGCAACGGCGGCAGGGCCGCGCCGGCGCCGAGCCGGTAACCCGCGACGCCCGCGCTGGCGTGCACGGGGTAGCCGAGTTCGCGCAGCCGGTCGACGTCACGGCGGACCGTTCGCGCGGTGACCTCCAGCCGCTCGGCCAGTTCGGTGCCGGACCAGTCGCGATGCGTCTGCAACAACGAGAGCAACCGGAGCAGTCGTGCCGATGTCTCCAACATGGTCCGTAGTCTGACATCAACCTAGGACCGAAGCCGTCCTAGGTGGGTCGTACCGTTGCCGACATGGACGAAATCACGCCTTTCCACCTCGACATCCCCCAGTCCGACCTCGACGACCTCCACGACCGGCTCGCCCGCACCCGCTGGCCCGACGACCTCCCCGGCGTCGGCTGGGCGTACGGCGTTCCGGTCGGCTACCTGCGCGAACTGGCCGCGTACTGGCGCAACGGCTACGACTGGCGTGCGCAGGAGGCGAGGATCAACGAGTTCCCGCAGTTCACCACCCAGATCGACGGGCAGAACATCCACTTCCTGCACGTGCGGTCCCAGGACCCCGGCGCCATCCCGCTGATCGTGACCCACGGCTGGCCCGGCTCCGTGGTGGAGTTCCTCGACGTCATCGGGCCGCTCAGCGAGTCCTTCCACCTGGTGATCCCCTCGATCCCCGGTTTCGGCCTCTCCGGCCCGACCGGCGAAGCCGGCTGGAACATCGACCGGGTGGCCCGCGCCTGGGCCGAGCTCATGCGCCGCCTCGGCTACGACCGCTACGGCGCCCACGGCGGCGACACCGGTGCCGTCGTCTCCGACACCCTCGGCAGGATCGACTCGGAACACGTCATCGGCGTGCACGTCAACGGCGCTCTCGGCTTCCCCTCCGGCGACCCCGCCGAACTGGAGGGCCTCACCGAGGCCGAGCAGGCTCGCGTCGCGGGCTACTCCAACCAGGACGGGGTCGGCTACGCGATGATCCAGTCCACCCGTCCGCAGACGCTCGCCTACGGGTTGCACGACTCCCCGACCGGCCAGCTCGCCTGGATCGTGGAGAAGTTCAAGGAATGGACCGATCCCGCCGCCGCCCTTCCCGAGGACGCGGTGGACCGCGACCGACTCCTCACCAATGTGACGCTTTACTGGCTGACGGGCACCGCGGGGTCGTCGGCACGGCTGTATCGGGAGGAGGCCGCTTCCTGGGGCAAGCCTGCTGAACGGTCCCTTGTTCCGTGTGGTGTCGCGGTATTTCCCGGCGATCTCGGTATTCGGAGTATCGCGGAACGGGAGCATGAGATCGTGCATTGGTCTGAGTTCGACCGTGGGGGGCATTTCGCGGCAATGGAGGCACCGGATCTGCTTGTCGGGGATATCCAGCGCTTTTTCCTGCGCTTCCGGTAAACCGGGCGGCTTGGCGGGCTTGGTGGCTTCGGTGGACAGCCGGCACCCAGAGCCCGGGAGGGATGTGGCAGAGCCGACAGATCGCCACCTTCATCCCGCCGCCACAGAACGACATCGGCGACTATGGTCTGCTATGTCCGACCAAACGTCGTAGATCGAAAGGCCCGCGCTGTGCGTAGCTCATTCTTCGGGAACCTTGACCAAGCTCAGCTCCCTGGAGATTTCGCCCTGCAGAACTCCAAGATGCTACGCGTGGAACTGAACGGGGAGGTGCTGGCCAAGCAGGGGGCCATGGTCGCGTTCCAGGGCCAGATGGACTTCAGCTACGAAGGCTCCGGGGGCATGGGCAAGCTGCTGAAGAAGATGGTCACCGGCGAGGGCACCCCGCTGATGCGGGTCCGCGGCCAGGGCCGGCTCTACCTCGCCAACGACGCCGACGACATCCACCTGTTCTTCCTGGAGAACGAGGCCCTGACCGTCAACGGCGCGAACCTCCTGGCGTACGGCCCGCAGCTCGCGACGGACATCCAGCGCGTGCAGGGTGCCGGAATCGCCTCGGGCGGCCTGTTCAACACGACGGTCAAGGGCACCGGGTGGGTGGCGATCACGGCCCACGGGACGCCGGTCCTGCTGGACACCGCGCAGGCGCCCACCTTCGCCGACGGGCAGTCGGCCGTGTGCTGGAGCGCCGGGCTGCAGGTGGGGGTGAACCGGACGGCCAAGCTGGGCGCGCTGGTCGGGCGGGGCAGCGGCGAGGCGATGCAGCTCGCCTTCCAGGGACAGGGTTTCGTCTTGGTCCAGGCCAGCGAAGGGCCCGCCGTACCGCCCCACAATCACGGCAACTGAACACTTCACACTGGGATGAAATGGGACGTATCAAAGCTGGTGAAGCACTAGCCTCGCCTGCATGACGTACGGCCCGCCACACCCGCAGCAACCCCGCCGACACGGGGAAGAGCAGCCGTACCAGCCGCCGCCGTACCAGCCCGGCTACCAGAATCAGCAGCACCAAGGGCAGCCGGGCTCCGACGGCCGGCCGTACCAGGGCCGGCCCGGCCCCCACGGCCAGCCGGCCCACCAGCAACCCCAGAGCCGGCCGTACCCACAGGGCTACCAACCCCAGAGCCAGCCAAACCAGTACCAGGGCCAGGCGCCGCACGCACAGCAGCACCGGTACGGCCGGCAAACCCAGCACCAGAACCAGCAGACCTACCAGCAGCCGGCCGGTCCGCAGCCGTTCGTCATCGATGTCGGGGCCGACGCCAAGGTCAAGTCGATCGTCGGCGGCAGCGTGGCCGGCGGGATCGGGCTGATCGCCCTCCTCTCCGCGGTCGTGGGCGCGGTGAACGGCGGCATCGGGACGCGGATCACCGTCGCCTTGCTGGGAATCGTCTTCCTGGCCATCGGCCTGCTCCCGGTGTTCGCCTGGCAGAAGCTCGCCCGACCGCGCGAGCTGATCTTCGAGGCGGACGGCGTCCGGTGGGACGACCCCGAGGGACGGCCGTGGGCGGTCCAGTGGCACGAACTGGCCGGCGTGCGGATCTCACGCACCCAGCAGCGGCGGGTGAAACCCGCCGACTACATCATGCGCAAGGTGATGGTACGGCTCGACCTCTTCCCCGCGGACCCCGGTTTCCGTCTCAGACACCCGGAGATGGAACACCTGTGGGAGTTCCATCGGGTGCGAAACGGTTACCGGTTGCCCCTCGGGTCATCGCCCAAATTCATCCCGGTGATCGACAACGCCATGCGCCAGCTGCACCCGAGTGTCTATCAGGGCGTTCAGGACGAGGGATTCATGGTCGGCTTGGTCTAGTCGGTCTGGTCGGTCTAGCGGTGCCCGCGCGAGCGGAACTTGTCCAGCAGGCCGCGCAGCTTCTGCTTGTTGCGCGGGTCATTTGCCATCCGCTTGGCCTTCTCGACGTTCTGCCGCCCCTGAGGGCTCTGGATGTAACGTCGCACCTTGTCCATCAACGTAGCCATATCTCACCTCTACCCCGAATCGCGCAGTTCACCGGTGAGTCCGGTCACAAGAGCCGGCTGCACCCTCCAGAGTGCTCAGTTCACCGGGGTGACAGGGTCGCGGCCCGCCAGCACCTCGGCCACATTGGAGACCGACAGACGGCACATCCGCTCGCGGGTGGCGGTGCCCGCGCTGCCGATGTGCGGGGTCAGCACGGCGTTCTCCAGGGTCAGCAGCTCGGGATCGACCTTCGGCTCGCCGTCGAACACGTCGAGGCCGGCGCCCGCGATGTCGCCCGCGCGCAACGCCGCCACCAGCGCCCGCTCGTCGACGATCCCGCCGCGCGCGGTGTTGACGAGGATCGCGGTGGACTTCATCCGGCGCAGGGCGTCGGCGTCGATGAGGTGCCGGGTGGCGGGGGTCAGCGGGCAGTGCACGGTCACCACGTCGGCCTGTTCCAGCAGCTCGGGCAGCTCGACGAACCGCACGCCCAGGCGGTCCTCCTCGGTCAGGCTGGACGAGGTGGGCGTGGCGAGGATCCGCATGTCGAACGCCTTGGCGCGGCGGGCGACGGCCCGGCCGATCCGGCCGTAGCCGATCACCCCGAGGCTCGCGCCGGCGCTCAGGTCCAGGCCGAGCAGCATCCGCGGGCCCCACACCCAGGGGGTCTGCTCACGGAGCAGCCGGTCGCCTTCGAGCACCCGGCGGCCGGCGGCGAGGATCAGCGCCATGGTGAGGTCGGCGGTCGCGCCGTCGAGCACGCCGGGGGTGTTCGTGACCCGGACGCCCCGCGCGGTCGCCGCCGGCACGTCGATGTTGTCGTAACCGACCGCCGTGTTGGCGACCACCTTCAGGCCGGGGCCCGCCGCGTCGAGGAACTCCGCGTCGATCCGCTCGGTGAGCGTGCACACGACGGCGACCGCCCCCGCCACGTCACGCAGCAGCGCGTCGCGGGTCGGCGGCTCCTCGCCGCCGACGACGACCGGATGGCCGAGGTCACGCACCGCCGTCATGGCCGCGTCGGTCAGCGTCCTGGGCACGTACACGTGTGTCACTACGGCTCCATCCTGGGAAACGGCCGGTCCACCACCCGGCTCCACATCTCGGCGAACAGTTTCCAGCGTGCCTCAACGGTCTCCTGCCATCCGGGCCGGGGCTCGATCCGGCGGGACCGCGGGGCGGGCACCATGGTCCCATCCGACGTCTAGGCGGCCATCGCCGCAGCCCCCATCGCCGGGAGAAACGACTCGTCCACCAGATCCACCGGACGGCCGAGCAGGTCGGCGGCGACGCTCAGGGCCACGCCGCCGTTGGTCGCGGAGTGCCGCAGCCACCGGCCGGGCCGTACGGCGGCGGTGACAAGACCTGTGCGAAGGGTTTCGCCAGACTTGGCATCGCCGCGGCAACGCATGGCGAATGTCTAGATTGTGGTTGCCCGTCCCATACACGACTCCTCGTAACGTCGTGCGCATGGCTATCTGGCGTACACCCGACGGACTCGAAGTCGCGGTCACGGTAGTGAACAACCGCCCATGCCTCCGCATCTCCCGCTGGCACGACGGCCTGCACACCTTCATCGGCTACTGCCCGGACGTGCGGGAACTGGCCAAACTCGTGAACCTGGCCGAGCTGGTCCTGGTGTGATCGCCTGCCGGATCGGCACCTCCACATGAGGCGAGGGTTGCCGTTTCATGAGGCGTGACGACCTATACATGAAGAAACAGGTGGATGTCTCCATGGGTACTGGCATTCACCATCAAGCAACGACAGAGAGGATGTCACCCGAATTTATCGGGATAAGTGCGTGCCATCGGTATGTCGGGCGGACATGCCCGGAGGCATGCCGGGGGATCACATGCGAACCAACCTGCTGCGGATCCGGGGCACCGTCGCCGTCGCCGCATTGGCGATCGCGGTCGTGTTCCTGGTGGTCGGCCTCGTCATGGCCGGCCGGCACCCGCTGGTCACGCTGGGCGTGGCGCTGCCGTTGCTGATCCTGCTCGGCGCGCTGGCCTGGTGGCTGGCCGGTCGGACCCTGCACGGCTTCGACGAGACGACGGAACGGCTGGCTCGGGCGATGGAACGCGAGCGGCGATTCGCCTCCGACGCGTCCCACGAACTGCGGACACCGCTCACCGGCCTGCGCACCGGCATCGAGGTCGCGCTGGCCGATCCCACGGGAAGCGACCCCTGGCAGGCGCTCCGCGAGGCGCTCAGGGGCTCGGAACGGCTCCAGGCGGTCATGGACGACCTGCTGGCGCTCTCCCGGCTGGACGCCGGCGACCTGCCCGAGGTGGGCCGCGTCGACCTGGCCGACCTGGCGCGCACGGTGGTCGCCCAGACGCCGGTACGGATGCCGGTGTCGACCCACCTCGTGCCCGGCCTCGCCGTACCGGGAGATCGCACGCAGCTCGCGCGGCTGCTCAGCGACCTGCTCTCCAACGCGGAACGGCACGCGGAGAGCTCCATCGCGGTGGTCGTGACCCGGGTGGCGGGCGAGGCCGTGCTGGAGGTCAGCGACGACGGCACCGGGATACCGCCGGCGGAGCGCGAGCGGGTGTTCGAGCGCTTCACCCGGCTGGACACCGCGCGCAGCCGGGACGAGGGAGGAACCGGGCTCGGGCTGGCGCTCGCCAGGGAGATCGCCGCCGCGCACCGGGGCCGGCTCGCCATCGAGGAACCCGCGGTCGGCCAGGGCGCCCGGTTCGTCCTGCGGCTGCCTCTCTCCGACGATTAGGCGCGGGCACCGGCGACGACCTGGGACGGCTCCGAGACCGCCCGCTCGGGCTGGCGGTCTCGGGCACCCGCCTGGGGCAGCTTCGAGACCGCCCACTTGGGCGGGCGCCACCTGAGTGGCGGCCTGGGACGGCTCGGAGACCGCCCGCTCGGGCGGGCGCCACCTGGGGCACCGGCCTGGGACGGCTTCGATACCGCCCGCTCGGGGGTGGGCGCTATGACCTCGGGCGGGCGCCCCCATGCGGCGGCCTGGGACGGGCCCCGAGACCTGCCCGCTCGGGATGGGTGCGATGACCCCCGGGCGGGGTGGCGGTCATGCCGAAGGTGAGTGGTCGGTGCGGCGTTTTGTCGGGGGCCGGTGAAACAGTGGTTCGCATGAGCGATTGGCACGACGTCCGGGAGAGTCTGCGCACCTACGCGCTCAGCCTGCCGGAGGCATGGGAAGACCACCCCTGGGGCGAGACCGTGGTCAAGGTCGGCAAGAAGATCTTCGTCTTCCTCGGCATCGACGAGCCGACCGAGAAGTGGGCGCCCGGCTTCACGGTGAAGCTGCCCGAGTCCGGCGGCCACGCGCTCGCCGTACAGGGGGCCGCGCCCGCGGGCTACGGGCTGGGGAAGGCCGGGTGGGTGCACCTCCCGTTCCAGACGGCGCTGCCGGAGACCGAAGTGCTGATCGACTGGGTCGAGGAGAGCTACCGGACCGTCGCCCCCAAGAAACTCGTCGCTCGTCTGGACGAGTAGACGTTCCTCCGGTCTGCAGAAAGCAGACCACCTGGGTGACCGGCTGAACGCACAGCACGCCCGGCATGTCCGCGGCCGACTGGTCCTGCTTGATCCGATCACCGGCTGGGCGGCCGGCTGAACGTCGACCACTTCTCCCGGCTTCCGGCCCTGAGCCGCCGCGCGATCTGCCACGGCGCCGACTCACGGGCGGGTTTCGACCAGCGGGCATGGCCGGCAGGCGGGGCGTAGCGGCGAGCGGCACGCACGCTGGAGGAGCGTTGGCCCCGCGGACCGGGCCACGGGCGGCGGGAGGCGCCGGCCTGGCGTGCCGTACGCATGCCGGGGTGGGGCTAGGGGAGGAGGACGACCTTGCCCGTTGTGGCCCGGGACTCCAGGGCGGCGTGGGCGGTGGCCGCCTGGGCCAGGGGGAACGTCTGGACGGCGGGCACGAGCGCGCCCTCGGCCGCCGCCGCCAGCGCTCGGGTCTCGTCGGCCGGCATGACCTCGGGGCTGCCGATCAGGAGCGCGAGGGCGTCGATCATGGTCACGTCGCGCGCCTTCAGCACTTCGGGGTCGGGGTGGAACTCCTGCCGGGAGGCGGCACCGAAGGTGATCATGCGTCCGCCGTCGGCCAGCAGGTCGAACGCCGCCCGCGCCTTCTCGCCGCTGACGCCGTCGAGGACGACGGTGACCTCGCGCCCGCCGAGCGACTCGCGGACGGTTTCGGCCCAGCCCGGCTCGTTGTAGTCGACGGCGTGGTCGGCGCCGAGATCCCAGACGGCTGCCACCTTGGCGGGGCCGCCCGCCGCGGCGACGACCTTCGCGCCGAGCCGGCGGGCGTGCTGGACGATCAGGCGTCCGATGCCACCGGCCGCGGACGTGACGAGGACCACGTCATCGGTGGTGAGCCCGGCGATGTCCAGCACGCCGATGGTGGTTCTGCCGGTGACGACCATGGCCACGGCCGCCTCGTGGCTCAGCCCGCCGGGCATCCGGTGCAGGGCCGCGACATCGGCGACCGCCAGTTCGGCGTACCCACCTGGCCGGCCGGCCGAGGTCACCACGTCCCTGCCGATCCAGTCGGCGTCGACACCGGGGCCCACGGACTCGACGGTCCCCGCCACCTCGCCACCGAAGATCGCGGGAAGCTCCGGCAACGGCGGCCCGATCGCCAGCCCGGCCCGCATCGCGGTCTCGATCAGGTGCACGCCTGCCGCTTTCACGGCGATGCGCACCTGGCCGGGGCCGGGCACCGGATCGGGGACGACCTCATAGCGCAGATTCTCGGCGGGACCGAAGGTGTACAGAACCACGGCGTGCATTGGGCGCTCCCTGTGGGCGTGACTACTCGACCCTTCGACGATGCAACCTCAACTTAAGTAGAGGTCAAACCGGCCTCGCGTGTCGGAGGTCGCGGCCACCCTGACGTACGGCTTGGCATAATGGCGCAGACCGGAAACGGCTCTCGAAAGGGATCTCATGGCGTGCCGTATCAGTGAGCTTGTCCTCGACTGCCACGACCCGGACCGGCTTGCCGCCTTCTGGTGCGAGGTGCTCGACTACGTGGAGCTGGATCGCGACGACGGCAGCATCGAGATCGGTCCCCGTGAGGGCTTCGGCGGCCCTCAGCCGACGATGATCCTCAGCCCTTCGGAGGATCCCAAGACCGGCAAACTACGGCTGCACATCGACGTCAACGCCACCGACCGCGACCAGCCCGCCGAGTTGGAACGGCTACTCGCCGCGGGAGCGACCCCCGTCGACGTCGGCCAGACCGGCGAGGAGTCCTGGCACACCCTCGCCGACCCGGAGGGCAACGAGTTCTGTCTCCTCCGCACCCGGCTCTCCCCTCTCTGACGAAAGACGACCGAACCGCCTCCTGATCTCCGGCATCAGCCGGGATGCCCTGAGGCTTCCGACCCGGATGCCGACCGCGCCGGCCTGCGGGGTGGGGATGGGGAAGTCGGCAAGGCCGGGCACCTCCCGCAGCGGTTCCGCGGCGGCCAGGGGTGGGGATGTGACCAGCTCATCGCGCGAGTCGCAACCCAGGCGCGACGAACCGTTTCACGACGCCGAGAGGTGAGATGGAGTCGTGTCACATCGAGGGTGACCCTACCGTCGCCCACAGGAGGAGGCCGGAAACCGGCCAGACGGCAGGGTCTGAAGTACTCGGGGCCTGATCAGCCGCAGTGCTCAAAGCGCGATTAATACCAAATATCCGTTCCGAGGCCCTGAGGAGGATTTCCGCCGTACGCACCGCCCCACTTGATGCATTTTCCTGCGGCGAGCGTGGACCCTGCGGACCGTTCCACGGGCGGCGCGGGGGCCGGCCTGGCTTGCCGTACGTGGTCGGCGGAAGCGCAGTGGGTCAGGTTACGGGCAGGCGGTGGGTGTACTTCTCGGCGCGCCAGAGGTCCTTGGAGAGGACGTCGGTGAGGGTGGCGGCGGCGTCGAAGACGTCGACGTGGCGGAGGTAGAGGGGGGCGAAGCCGAAGCGGAGGATGTCGGGGGCCCGGAAGTCGCCGTGGACGCCCCGGTCGATGAGGGCGCGCATGACGGGGTAGCCGTCGGCGTGGTGGAAGCTGACCTGGCTGCCACGGCGAGCCGGATCCCTGGGCGTGGCCAGGCGGAGGGTCTCGATCGGCGCGAGGAGGTCGATGAAGAGCGAGGTCAGGGCGATGCTCTTGGCCCGGACGGCCTGCATGTCGACGCGGTCCCAGATGTCGAGGGCGGCTTCGAGACCGGCGAAGGAGAGGACGTGGGGGGTGCTGACGGCGAAGCGGCGGATGCCGTCGGCGGGCCGGAAGCCGGGTTCGAAGGCGAACGGTTCGGCGTGGGCGTACCAGCCGGTGAGGACGTTCTCGGCGGCGGCCTGGTGGCGCGGGTTGACGTAGAGGAAGGCGGGGGCTCCGGGGCCGCCGTTGAGATACTTGTAGGTGCAGCCGAGGGCGAAGTCGGCCTGGGAGACGTCCACGGGGAGGGCGCCGACGCTGTGACAGAGGTCCCAGATCATCAGCGCCCCGGCGGCCTGGACCCGGGCGGTCACCTGGCCGACGTCGTGGCGGGCGCCGGTGCGATAGTCGACCTCGGACAGGAGTACGGCGGCGACCTCGTCCGTGAGAGGGGCCTCGAAGGGACGGATCTCGTAGCCGCCGAGCAGGGTGGCCAGGCCCTCGACGACGTAGCGGTCCGTGGGGAAGTTGGCGACGTCGGAGACGATGACACGACGTCCCGGGCGGAGCCGGAGAGCGGCGGCGACGGCCTGGAAGACGGCGATCGAGGTGCTGTTGCCGACCACGACCTGACCGGGGCCGGCGCCGATGAGCGGGGCCAGCCGGTCGCCGGTGGTGAGGGGCTGGGCGTACCAGCCGGCGGTGTTCCAGCCGCCGACCAGCTCGCGGCCCCATTCGTCCTCTACCGTGCGCGCGACCCGCGCGGCGGCTCCCCTGGGCATCGCTCCCAGGGAGTTGCCGACGAGGTAGATCACCCCTTCGGGCAGGACGAACTCGTCCCTGAACGCCGCCAGCGGGTCGGCTTCGTCGAGGGCCGCGCAGTCGGCACGGGTGAGGGTCACGATTCACCTTCCAAGAAGTTGTCCAGGAAGCGGAAGGCGTTGCCGCCGAGGAGTTTGGCGCGGGCCTGGTCCGACAGGAACGCGGCCTCCCGGATGAGCCCCCCGACGGGCGACTCGCCGAGCGGATAGGGGTAGTCGGAGCCGAGCAGGACGCGGTCCTCGCCGAAGGTGTCGACCAGCAGCCGCAACGCCCGCTCGTCGAAGACGACGGAGTCGACGCTGAACCGGTCGAGATAGTGCGAGGGCGGATGCTCGGAGACCCCGATCACGTCGGGCCGCCGGTGCCAGGCGTTCTCGAACCGGCCCAGCCAGAACGCGAACGACCCGCCGCCGTGCGCGAAGCACAGCCGCAACGACGCGGGCACCCGGTCGAACACGCCCCCGAGGATCAGCGCGAGCACCGACAGATGGGTCTCGGCGGGCATGCCGACCAGCCACTGGGCCATCCACCGTTCCAGCCGCGCCCCGCCCGGCATGTCCCAGGGGTGCACGAACACGGGCGCTCCCACCGAGGCGCAGTGCGCCAGGAACTCGACCACCCCCGCGTCGTCGAGATCCCGGTCGCCCACGTGGTTGCCGATCTCGACCCCGGCGTGCCCGGCGGCGAGGCACCGGTCGAGCTCGGCGCAGGCCAGTTCGGGGTCCTGGAGCGGCACCTGGCAGAAGGGGACGAGCCGCTCGGACGCGCAGATCTCCAGCGCCAGGTCGTTGAAGATCCGGCTGACCCGTACGGCCTGCGCGGCGGGCCGCTCGTAGGAGAAGAACACCGGCGTGGGTGAGACGACCTGGACGTCCACCCCGTCGGCGTCCATGTCGTCCAACCGCCGGGCGGGATTCCAGCAGTCGTCCTGGATCCGCCGGAACTCCCGGTCGCCGAGCAGGATCATCGCCTCCCGCTCGGAGTCGATCCTGAGCCGGGGCGCCTGCGGCCAGCCGAGATCGGGCCAGCCGCGCGGGACGTGGTGCGAGTGAACGTCGACGATCAAGTTCAGCCCTTGCCGGGGTGGAGGGTGCCGCACGCGTCGCAGGTGCGCGCCTTCTCGTCGCCGTAGAACGCCTCGAAGACGGGCGGCAGGTCGGAGACGATGTCACGGACCTGGAGCGCCACGTCGTGGACGAGCGCGCCGCACGACGGGCAGTACCACTGGAACCGCTCCAGCGTGCCCTCCGGCCGGATCTTCTCCACGATGAAGCCGATCGACCCGGCCTCCGGGCGTTGCGGCGAGTGCGGCACGTTCGGCGGCAGCAGCCACATCTGCCCTTCGCGGATGTGCACGGTGTCCGGTCCCTCGGAGGTCATCACGTTGACGTGCATGTTGCCGCGCACCTGGTAGAAGAGCTCCTCGTAGGGATCGACGTGGAAGTCGGTCCGCGCGTTCGGCCCGCCGACGACCATCACGATCAGGTCGTTCGCACCCTCGAAGATCACCTTGTTGCCCACCGGCGGCTTGAGCAGGTGCGCGTGCTCGTCGATCCATCGAGTGAAGTCGATGGGTGGGATCATGATCGCTCCTCTGGCCGGTAGGCGACGGCCTGCATCTCGATGAGCAGGTGCGGATGCGGCAGCTGGTGGACCGCCACCGTGGTGCGAGTCGGGCCGGTCTCGTCGAAGTAGCCGCCGTAGACCTCGTTGTACCCGCCGAAGTCGTTCATGTTCACCAGGTAGGTCGTGATCTGCACGAGGTCGCCCAGGCCGGCTCCGACGCCGGCGAGCAGCCGGCCGATGTTCTCGATCACCGCGGCGGTCTGCTCGCGGATGTCCAGGCTGGTGGTCCCGAGTTCGTCGGCGGCGGCCCCCGCGATCGTGTTGTCGGGGCGCCGCGCGCTGGTGCCGGAGACGTAGACGAAGTCGCCCGCCCGTCTGACATGGGGGTACCGGCCGCGCGGGGTCACCCCGGCCGTCACGTGAACACCGCTCTCACCGAGCCGAGTCCGTCGATCCGCGCCTCGAAGACGTCGCCGGCCTCGACCGGGACCACGGGGCCGAGCGAGCCGGTCAGCACCACGTCGCCCGCGCGCAGCGGGTGGCCGGTCGTGCGGAGGGTGTTCGCGAGCCAGACGGCGGCGTTCAGCGGGTGGCCGAGACAGTCGGCGCCGGTGCCGGTGGACACCTCCAGGCCGCCCTTGGTCATGGTCATCACCGCCGCCCCCAGATCGAGGCCGGTCAGCGGCCTGGGCGTGTTGCCGAGCACGAACGCGCCGCTGGAGGCGTTGTCGGCGACGGTGTCGACGAGCGTGATGTCCCAGCCGGCGATCCGGCTGTCCACGATCTCGATCGCGGGCAGCACGAAGCCGACGGCCCTGATCACGTCGGCCACGGTGTACGGCCCGCCGGCCAGGTCACGGTCGAGCACCAGCGCGACCTCGGCCTCGGCGCGCGGCTGGAGGAACCGGCCGGTCTCGATGGGCAGCCCATCCAGAAACGCCATGTCCTGAAACAGCATGCCGAAATCGGGCTGATCGATCCCGAACTGCTGCTGCACCAGCGGGTTCGTGACCCCGATCTTCCTGCCGACCAGCCTGCGCCCCGCGTCGAGCGCCCCACGCGTGTTGATCTCCTGTACGGCGTAGCCGGTCGCGGCGTCGGACCCGCCGACGACGTCCCGGATCGGCGGGCACGGCTTGCCGCTCAGCTGGGCCTCGCGCAGCATGTCGGCGGCCGTGCCCAGCAGGTCGACGGCCTCGGACCACTCGTCATCCATCGTCTTGCTCCAGCTTCATCGTGATCGTGGTGGGCTCGGAGTAGAAGTCGAGCGAGTGCACCCCTCCCTCCCTGCCCACGCCCGACAGCTTCACCCCGCCGAACGGCGTGCGCAGATCGCGCAGGAACCAGGTGTTCACCCACACCAGGCCCGCCTCGATCGACTGGGCCACGCGGTGCGCCCGGGAGAGGTCACGCGTCCACACCGTCGCGGCCAGGCCGTACTCGCTGTCGTTGGCCAGGGCGATCGCCTCGGCCTCGGTGTCGAACGGCGCGATGTGGCACACCGGCCCGAAGATCTCCTCGCGGTTCACCCGGGAGCCCTCCGGCAGACCGGTGAGGACGGTCGGCTCCACGAAGTAGCCGCCGTCGCGCTCGTCGCCGAACCCCGGCACGCCGCCGCCGGCCAGGATCTCGGCCCCCTCCTCCGCGGCGGCCACGTAGCTGGAGAGCACCTTGTCGCGGTGCTCCGCCGAGATCATCGGCATCAGGCCGGTGGTCACCAGCTCCTGCGCGCGTTTGGCCAGGCGCAGGGCGAAGGGTTCGAAGACGCGGCGCTCGACGTACAGCCGTTCGGTGCACAGGCACACCTGGCCGCCGTTGGTGAACACCGAGCGGACCGCGCCCTCGACGGCGGCGTCCAGGTCGGTGTCGGAGAAGATCAGCCCGGCGTTCTTGCCGCCCAGTTCGAAGGAGATGGGCTTGACCCGGTCGGCCACCGACTTCATGATCGCCGACCCGGTGCGGCTGGACCCGGTGAAGGTCACCGCGTCGACGCCCGGATGCTCCGCCAGGAGCCGGCCGGTGCCGCCGAAGCCGTTGACGACGTTGAGCACCCCGGGCGGCAGGCCGATCCCGGCGGCGATCTCGGCCAGTACGGCCGCCGAGCCCGGCGTGTGCTCCGACGGCTTGACCACCACCGTGTTGCCCGCGACCAGCGCCGGGCCGAGTTTCCAGGTCATCAGCAGGAACGGCAGGTTCCACGGGACGATGACGGCCACCACGCCCAGCGGGCGGCGCACGGTGTAGCTCAGGGTGCCCGGGAGGTGGAACGCGCTCTCCGGGCGCTGCGCGGCGATCTCGGCGAACGCGCGGAAGTTCGCCGCGCCGCGCGGGATGTCCAGCTCGCGGGCCTGGGCCACCGGCTTCCCGGTGTCGGCGACCTCGGCGGTCACCAGGTCTTCGAACCGCTCCTCGATCGCGTCGGCGAGCCTGCGCGTCCAGCCCGCCCGCTCGGCCACCGGCAGCGCCGCCCAGGCCGGGAGCGCCTCTCTGGCCGCCGTCACCGCCCGGTCCACGATCTCGCGGTCCGCCTCGCAGACCTCGCCCACCACCCGGCCGGTCACCGGATCGTGCACCGGGAAGCGCTCGCCCTCGGCCACCGGTGACCCGCCGATGAAGTGGGCCCTCGTCGTCTCCATATCTATCGGTATAGAGGTACGGCGCGGCGTTGGGCAACAACGTGACGCGGAACGCCGCGCTCGACCGGCCCTAGATCGCGAGATGGCGCTCCTGTCCTGCTCTGCGCCGCTCACACCCTTCCAGCCCACCCGTGTAGCACTGGGCCATCTGTGGTGATTCGTACGCCAGGAGAGCGACCTTTCCGAAGCGCCACCTTCTCGTACCCTGGTAGACCCTCTATATGGATCATGTCTGGCATATGTGGGGACATGTCATCCTCCCGGCTGCATTGGGGTTGCCGGTGGCCGCGCTCCTCACCCGGCTCCTCGCGCGTCACCGGACCCGCCGAGGTCACCCCGCGCCGATCCGGACCGCCGTCGCCGACATCCTCATCCCGGCCGGCACCCTGCCCTGGCTCTGGATGATCCTGACCCCGCAGCCGGGCCCCGGTGGCGTGAGCCTGCTGCCGTTCCACGATCTCGCGGCGCTCGCCGGCGTCGCGCCCCGGACCGCGTTCGTACAGGTCGGGGGCAATCTTCTGGTCTTCGCGGCGCTCGGCGCGCTGCTGCCCGCACGCTCCGCCCGGTTCGCCGGCCTGGCCCCCGTCGCCCTGACGGCGGCCGGTGGATCACTCCTGGTGGAGCTCCTCCAGTACGGCCTCCGGCTCGGCCGGGTCGCCTCGGTGGACGACCTCCTGCTCAACACGGCGGGCGCGGCACTCGCCGCCGCTGTTAGCCGTCCGTGGTGGGCACCCCGAATACCGGCCAGGATCGGTCCATAGTTACGGTCAGTAAAAACCCTTGACGATCACCACACGGGCACGATCCACTCAAAAGAAGCTCGGGACCAACCTCCGTATCTGTGCGATCGTGGACAAGACGGGGCAAGTTCTCTGGAGACGCCAAACCCGGTTGGTGACAGAGGGTGATCATAAAGTGTCGGAATCCCCGGTATCCCACGAGCCCCCGATCTATCGGCGCATCGCCGACGGGCTTCGCAGCGCGATCCTGTCCGGCGAACTGCGAGATGGGGATCGATTGCCGGGCGAGAACGCTCTTATGGCGGAGTACGGCATAGCGCGGGCGACAGCGAGGCAGGCGCTTGCCGTACTGATCAACGAGGGGCTGGCCGTGCCCAAACGCGGCTCGGGAGTCTATGTCCGGAGGTTCAAACCGATCAGGCGGCACGGTTCCCGCCGGCTCGCCCGTGACCAGTGGGGACAGGGCCGGGCGATCTGGGAGGCCGACACCCGCGGCAGGCCGTACACGGTCGACGCGGTGGAGATCGTCAGGGAGCGCGCAGGCGAGAGCGCCGCACGGATCCTGGACAGCACGGAGGTCTGGGTACGGCGACGCCGCTACTCGGTCGACGGGCGGCCCGTGCAGTACTCGACCTCGTGTTTCCCCGCCGAACTGGTCGAGGGAACCGCGATCACGCTGCCCGACACGGGCCCTGGCGGCGTCTACGCCAGGCTCGGCGACCTGGGGCACGCCCCCGCCCACTTCAGCGAGGAGGTGCAAGCCAGGATGCCGCACCCGGAGGAGGCCACGTTACTCGGCCTGCCGGCGGGAACGCCGGTCATCGTCGTCGCGCGGACGGCCTACACGGCGGGCGGCACGCCCATCGAGCTCAACACCATGATCCTTGACGCCGCTTCATACGTACTCCAGTACGATTTCGACGCCTGAGTCAAGCGAAAAGGTCAAGCGATAGGTTGACCTGTCCCTTGAGATCATAGATATCTCTAGAGATGTGCCTCACCTTCGTAGATGAAAGGTCGCATACCGGGCCCCTGGGAAAGGGTGAACAGATGTCCTTCGACCGGCATCTCGCCGAAATCGCCCGGGAGCATCCCGCGTGGACCATTTGGAGAAGTGATGCGGGGCGGTGGTGGGCCACCCGCCACCACCCGCTGAACTCGGTCGAGCGAGAGGCCGGGCTGGCCATGACGATCGACGCCGACACTCCTGACGGCCTGCGCATCGAGCTCACCGATCAGCGGCAACGGGCCGACGGCATCGGCTCCGAACCGTGACAGACGTCCCGTGGAACGCACCGTGCCCGTGAGGGGGGCGTTCCACGGGACCCATCAGCCGCCCGGTGCCGGGGTTTGCGGCTCAAGCGGTCCCGGCGCCGGGCCCCCAATGCGCGGAAGCCTCCGACCCGATCGGGGGCGGGGGTTTCCGCCTGGTGAGTTCGCGCGAGGCGGAGAACCTCTCTCCGCCCCGCGCGAACCACTTACCAGGTCTCTTCTCCAGGGACGAGCAAGCCCTCACTGACCAGCCTCCGTGACGGGCCTCAGTGCCGGGCCTTACTGGCGGGCCTGGGAGAACGGTTCGCGAACGTCGGTGTCGTCGTCCTCATCGTTGACGATCACCCGGATGTCGACCTCGTCCGCGTTCTCCTCTACCAGCTTGCGGACCTCCTGGGTGGCGTCCGGGCCGTCCTGCAGGGCGTCCTGGGGCTCGTCGACGGCGTCGACGAGCACGGGGTCGACGAGCTCGGGGGCATCGACGGGCGCGGGGGCGTCGACGAGGCCGGGGCCGTCGACGAGCGCGGGGCCGTCGCTCATCAGCGCACCCGCCGCGCTCTCCTGGTGGAGCAGGTCGCCGAGCACCGAGCCGATCTCGTTCAGGCGGCGCATGACCTCACCGTGCGTGTCGGTCAGGTAGGACACCCGCCGGCCCGTGTGCTCCTCCAGGGTCGTCGCCTGCTGCTGCGCGGCGGTCAGCGTGGCCTCCGCCTCGGCGTGGGCGGCCGAGACGGCGGCCTCGGCCTCCGCCCTGGCCGCCCCCAGCGTGGTCTCCGCCTCCGCACGCGCGCCGTTGACGGTCTGCTCGGCCTCCTGACGGGCGGCGCCGACGGTCCGCTCGGCCTCGCTCCGCGCGGCGTGCAGCCTCTCCTCGGACTCCTGGCCCGCCGAATTCCTGGTCTCCTCGGCCTCGGCCCCCGCCTGCGCCATCATCCGCTCGGCCGCCGCGGTCGCCTCACCCACCCGGCGCTCGGCCTCCGCCTGCGCGGAGGACAGCAGCGCCTCGGACTGCTCGCGGGCCGAGGTCATCAGCCGGTCCGACTCCACCGCGGCTTCCTCGCGCACCTTCGCGGCCTCGGATTCGGCGTCATCCTTCTTCTGGGCGGCCTCCTCCTCGCCCAGCCGGAGGATCTGCGCGAGCCTCGGGCTCAGATCGTCGTAGTTCTGCGGTGCCTCGACGATCCTCCTGCGGGCCTCCGCCAGCTCGATACGGCCCTGCTCCGCCTGGTCTATCGCCCGTGCCAGCCGCTCCTCAAGGTCCCTGATCTGGTTCCGGGTACGAATCATGTAGTCGTGGACCTGACGACGGCTGTAGCCGCGCATGACGACCTCGAAAGAGTCGTCATGCATCAGGTCGGGAAAGCTTTCGTGCTGGTTTGTCATGGCACTGCCCTGGGGGTCTACGAGGTGGAGGAAGATCAACGGTCGTTGGGGGGCCGGAACGTCACGTCAGGAGACGACCTTCCTGCTTACTGCCCAAGTCCGCAACCGGAACGCCCCAATAGCATGAACCCATGAAGGATCACCCCTACGTCGCAAGCCTCGGCACCGATACCTTTCCTGACATCCACCCAGAAGCCTATGTCGCGCCAGGCGCGGTCGTCGTCGGCAAGGTACGGCTGGACCGCGCCGCCAACGTATGGTACTGCTCCGTGCTGCGGGGCGAAGACGAAGCCATCGAGGTCGGCGAGGAGTGCAACATCCAGGATCTGTGTTGTCTGCACGCCGATCCGGGCGAGCCCGCCGTGCTCGAACCACGGGTGAGCCTCGGCCACAAGGCCATGGTCCACGGCGCCTACGTGGAGACCGGCGCGCTGATCGGCATCGGCGCCATCGTCCTCGGCGGGGCGCGGGTCGGCGCCGGCTCGCTCGTCGCCGCCGGAGCCCTGGTCCCGCCCGGCCGTAAGATCCCCGCCGGAGTCCTGGCCGCCGGGATGCCCGCCAAGATCCTCCGGGACCTCACCGACGAGGACCGCGCCTCCTTCGCCGGCACTCCCGACACCTACATCGCCAAGGCGGCGCTGCACCGCGGCGCACGCCCCGTTCAGTAGGGGCGGTGCGCGAACGCGGGCGCCTGCGGGGCGTCTAACATGGCCGCCGTGCGACAGTGGGACGGTTTTGCGACCATCGAGGGTGACGTGCGCGCGATGGTCGCCGATCCGCGCTGGCCTGGACTCCCCGCCCAGGCCAAGCTCCAGGCCGTCGCCGCGCGGATGCTCGTCACGCCCGACGGCGGCCGGTGGCTGTTCGGGGCGCACGCGCGGTGGTACCGCCTGGACCCGGCCGACGGCCGGTGGCACCTGTCCGCACCGCCGCTGGACCACACGCTGAGGTCGGCCGCGCACGTGGTGCGGCACACCACGATGCTCGGCCCCGACCTGGTGCCCGACGGCCCCGATTTCTCCTTCGAGGGCGGTTCCACGCAGGGTTTCGTCGGCCCCGACGTGCCCGTGGGCATCACGGAGCGGGTCCGCGCACTGGTCGTCTCCCGGCGGCCGGTGCGCAAGGAGGACTTCCCGATCACCACCGAGCCGTTCACGGCGATCTTCGCCGGCGACGTGTCCAGCACGGTCGCCGCCGTGTGGGGCACGCTGATGTGGTGCGCCTACGCGCCCGCGTTCGACGGCAACGAGGTGCTGCTGTCGATGTTCGGCGAGTTCCTGCGCCGCGCGCTGCCGGGCGACGAGTGGGTCCGCTGGCTGCATCCCGTCTCCCTCGACGACCTGGCCGGGCTGTACGCCGAGCGGATCAGGGCCGACACGCCGAAGGCCGGGTTACGGCTGGTCGCGCTGATGGCCAACACCGCCGACGCCGTACTTGAGGACGACCGGTTCCGGCCGCGGGCCGAGGCGCTGCTGGCGATGCTCGAACCCGCCCTGCGCGCGCCCGGCCTCGACCATGACGCGGCCCGCAGGGGCGACGCCGAGGTGCGCCGGGCCTGGCTGGCCCGCTGCCCCCCGCAGCTGTCCCGGGCGGTCGTGTCCGAGACGGCGCCCGGCGAGCACTTCAGGCACTCCATGTACGACCTCATCGAGGCGCTCGGCTATCTCGGCAGGCGCCGGGCCGACCCCCGCGTGGTGGCCGCGTCGCTGCTCGCCGCGGACGTCTCGGCGGTCGCGCCGGAGTCCGCCGCGCGGCTCTACCCCTGGCTCGACCCCGAGCTCCGGCACGTGCTGCACGCCACCCTGACCGACCCCGCGCACGCCCTGCGCCGCCTCTGGCCGGTGGACGGCGACCTCCCGGCCGCGCTGCACCCGCCAGACAGGGGTACGGCTGCCGCCCTGCTGGGCGCGGCCTACGCCACCGGGCTCGCGTGGAGCCGCCTGCTGGAGGTCGAGACGCCGAGCAACGGCTTCGCCACGGCCTCGGCGACCGTGCGCCGGCTCACCCATCACCGGGACGACTAGTTCCGGATCAGCGGCATGGAATCCGGTTAAACCAAATACGCAGTCATTTTCCCCTTACTTGGCCAATAGGCGGCTAATACTTTGCCCTACGCAAGATTCACTGAATTGTGATCTCAGCCTCGGGAAATGATCCTCTGTGGAGCACCCGGAGAGGCCGCAGGGAATGGTCCCGATGGGCCATGTCGCGGAAAGGACGCCCGTCGTAACCTCGAAGTGGGTGTGGGCTGCGGAAGGAAGGACGACGCGGTGGGGCACGACGACCTGGACTCTCGGGTCCACGACCGTGTCGCGTTGGACGAGATCGCGCTTTACGCCGAGGTGCTCAGCGCAGTGGCCATCACTGAGCGGCGGCTGACCTTGGCAGAGCTTGACAACGCGCTCGGATTGCGGACTTCGGCGAGTTGCTGAGGACCATCACAATGACCTAGTCCCGACTCCCAAGGGGGCCGGGACTATGGCTTTTCGGGCTAGCCCGTCACGCTCACGGGTGACTAGTCCCTCAGGAACGCACCAGCCGCGCGATCGCGGCCGACGCCTCCTTGACCTTCTCCTCCGCCTCTGGGCCGCCGGTGTTGATCGCGTCGGCCACACAGTGACCTATGTGGTCCTCCAGCAACCCGAGCGCCACCGCCTGGAGCGCTCTGGTCGCCGCGGAGACCTGGGTGAGGACGTCGATGCAGTAGGCATCGTCCTCGACCATGCGCTGCAGGCCACGGATCTGCCCTTCGATCCGCCTGAGCCGTGTCAGATAAGCCTGCTTGTCGCCGCTGTACCCATGCATACCGTCAACGGTACCGGCTACCGGTATCAGGTCAGCGAAGCCCGGCGACCAACTGCTCCCACTGCTCGGCCACCGCGGGAGCGGCATGCGCCGCCGCACCGCGCAGCGCTCCGGCCGCCAGGGACTTCCGCCGCCGCTCGTCGTCGATCAGGGACAGCAGCGCGTCGGCGTACGCCTCGATCTCGCCCGCCCCCTCGGGCACCAGCACGCCGTTCGCGTCGTCCGTGACGAACTCCCCCGGTCCGCGGGGGCTGTCGAAGCCGACCACCGGCACCCCGCAGCCCAGCGCCTCGATCACGGTCATCCCCAGCACCTCGGCCCTGGAGGTCACCGCCACGATCGACGCCTTGGCGAACTCGCCCGCGAGATCCGGCGTGGTGCCCATGAAGTAGACGTGGTTGTGCAGGTAGAGATCGCTCACCAGGGCGCGCAGCCGCTTCTCCTCGGGGCCGCCGCCGTACAGCCGCAGCTGCCAGTCGGGGCGCTTGTCCGCCACGATGGCGAAGGCCCGCAGCAGCCGGTCGTACGCCTTGCCCGGCACCCACCGGCCGCCCGCCGCGACGATCCGGTTGTCCATCCGCGAACGCGGCCACGGCGTGCTGGGCAGCGCGTCGGGGATCAGGTGGACGTGCGGGCCCGCCTCGCCGAGCAGCCTGGTCCACTCCTCGCGGCCCGCCGGAGCGGCCGCCACCACCGCGTCGAGCCGGGGATAGAAGCGCCTGATCGGGCCCGCCACGGACGGCCGGCCCCACTCGCGGGCGATGCGGACCATCTCGCGCGGCGCGTGCCTGGCGGCCTGCACGCCGAGCCCCGGCCTGGTGGTGATCAGGACATCGGCCTTCAGTGCCCGCAGCCGCCGCCACAGGGCCACCTCGGTGCGCACCTGGCCGCTCGGGAGCAGGTGGCGCACTCCGGGCCGCATGTCCACCAGCCAGCGCGTCTCGACCCGGGGGTCCACCGGGAAGAAGGGCTTCTCCCGGTGGCGCTTCAAACTGATGATCTCCACTTCGTGCCGGCCGGCCAGTTCGGCGGCGAGGTTGATGACCGACCGCACGTCACCCCGCATGCCGTACACGGAAGGGACCACCAGGCAGATCCTCACCCACCGACCTCCAGCCGTAGTTCGTCGTCGGCGGTGAACGACGGCCGGATCGGCACACCGTCGATCCGGGCGGCGGGGTAGTGCAGGCGGCGGCGCTTGCCGTCGATGTCGTCGAGCCTGGCGCCGAGGCTGAGCGGGGTGGCCACGCCCGCCACCTCCAGCGTGGGCTCCCAGGAACCGGTGGACTCCGCGGCGGCGTCGATCACGTCGCACAGCGAGAGCGCGGCGTGGAAGCGCACGCCCTGGACCGTCGCGACCGTGGAGACTTTTGCCTTCGGCGCGTGTCTGTGCAACGCCAGGCGGGCATCCCGCGGGGCGTCGTCGTCGTCGAACCCGGTGTAGGCGAGCAGGCCGGTCACCTCGAAGCGTCCCTCACGGAACCACACGGCGCGAACCTCGGCGACCGGCCGCGCCCGCGAGGTCTTCAACGCCAGGTAGCCGCCCCGGGTGCGGTAGGCGCGGTGCGCGACGGTGCGCTTGGCCAGGGCGTAGGCGTCGAGATGGTCGAGGGAGAACCCCGGGTCCACGCTCTTCAGACGGATCCGCTCGCCGCCGTGCGCGAGGTAGGCGTCCCATCGGCCCGGGTCGAGCGTGAGCGAGGCCAGGGAGACCGCGAGCGCCGCGTCGCGCACCTCCGCGCCCGGCGTGCCGAGCGCCACCCGGCGCTCCACGCTCGACACCCGGTGGCGTAACACCAGTTCGGCACCCTGGGTGAGGGGTTCGTCGACGGCGAGGCGCAGGGCGAGCACGTCGGCCAGAGTGACCTCGGCGTCGGTGACGACCACGCGCACCGCCAGCCCCCTCCCCGTCGAATAGAGCCCCGCCGTCGAGGTTACCGTGATTTTCCCGTTATGTGGAGAATGGCATCGCTCCAAAGATCAAAAATCTGGACCGCCTGGCATTCCACGTCATTTGTAAGAATTGTCACGGCGCCGGAGTCGGCTCGCCCTTCACCGACTTGATCAAGAGCTGGGCGACGTCCACGACCTCCAGCGTCTCCTTGGCCTCGCCGGAGTTCTTCTTCTCATTGATCGCGTCACCGAGCATGACGAGGCAGAACGGGCAGGCGGTGGAGACCCGGTCCGGGTCGGTGGTCAGCGCCTCGTCCACCCGCTCGGTGTTGATCCGCTTGCCGATGCGCTCCTCCATCCACATCCGCGCGCCGCCGGCGCCGCAGCAGAAGCCCCGCTCCTTGCACCGGTGCATCTCCTGCGTCTGCACCCCGGGCACCTTGGCCATGATGTCGCGGGGCTGCGCGTAGACCTTGTTGTGGCGGCCGAGGAAGCACGGGTCGTGATAGGTGATCTTCTCCTCGATCGGGGTGATCGGGGTGAGTTTGCCCTCGTCGACCAGATGCGCCAGCAGCTGCGTGTGGTGCACGACCTCGTACGTGCCGCCGAGCTGCGGATACTCGTTGGCGAGGGTGTTGAAGCAGTGCGGGCAGGTCGCCACGATCTTCTTGACCCCGGCCTCGTTGAGGGTCTCGATGTTCTGCTGGGCGAGCATGTTGAACAGGAACTCCATGCCCAGCCGGCGGGCCGGGTCACCGGTGCACGCCTCCATCGGCCCGAGCACGGCGAACTTGACGCCCGCGATGTGCAGCAGCTCGGCCACGGCCTTGGTGGTCTTCTTGGCCCGGTCCTCCAGCGCGCCGGCGCAGCCGACCCAGAAGAGGTACTCCGCGTCCTCGGGCATCTTCTCGTCGACGATCTCGACCTCGAAGTCGAGCTCCTCGACCCATTCGGCCCGCTTCGACTCGGGCATGCCCCACGGGTTGCCCTTGTTCTCCAGGTTCTTCAGCATCACGCCGGCTTCGGAGGGGAAGCTGGACTCGATCATCACCTGGTAGCGGCGCATGTCCAGGATGTGGTCGATGTGCTCGATGTCGACCGGGCACTGCTCGACGCACGCGCCGCAGTTGGTGCACGACCACAGCACGTCGGGGTGGATGACGCCGTCCTCGCCGACCAGCGGCTTCTCCAGCAACGCCAGCACGTCCTCGTGCAGCCCGGCGCGCTCCTGCTCACCCGCCATGAGGTACGGCGCGACCTTGAAGGCGTGGTCGCGCTGGTCGAGGATGAGCATCTTGGGCGAGAGCGGCTTGTCGGTGTTCCAGGCGGGACACTGGTCCTGGCACCGGCCGCACTCGGTGCAGGTGTAGAAGTCGAGGAAGCCCTTCCAGGTGGTGTCCTCGATCTTGCCGCGGCCGAAGACGTCGGTCTCCGGGTCGGCCTCCTCGAAGTCGAGCACCTTGCCGCCGCTGCGCATCGGCTGCGCGGGGCCGTTGCCGTCGGGGCGGCGGGAGAACGCCACGTTCATCGGCGCGGTGAAGATGTGCAGGTGCTTGGAGTTGACCACGATGACCGAGAAGACCAGCATGACGCCGATGTGCAGCAGCAGGCCGACCGGCTCCAGCACCTCGTTGACGCCCTCGCCCAGCGGGTGCAGCACGGCGGCCGCCGCCTCGGAGGCGAACGCGCCGCTCCGGTAGGGGAAGTTGCCGGTGTTGATCGCCGCGCCGCGGAACAGGAACATCGTCCAGATCACGTTGAAGATCATGAAGAGGACGAGCCACGCGCCGCCGAGGTGCGATCCGGAGAACCTGGACTTCCTGCCCAGCTTCTTCGGCGAGTTCTTCACCCGGATCACCGCGAACGCGATCAGGCCGAGCAGGGCGGCGACCGCGATGAAGTCCTGCAGGAAGCCGAGGACCGCCCAGGTGCCGACCAGCGGAATGTGGAAGTCGGGCGTGCCGGTGATCCCGCCCTGGATCAGCACGCCATACGCCTCCAGGTAGACGGTGATCAGGATGAAGAAGGCCCACATGACGAAGAAGTGAGCGGTGCCCGAGGCGGTCCACTTCAACAGTTTCCGCTGGCCGAACACCTCGACCAGCTGGGCCTTGATCTCGGCTCCCAGGTTGGCCCTGGCGTACTCCACTCGCTCGGGAGCGGGCTGGCCGCTGGTGGCGAGCTTGTAGAGCCACAGCACGCGGCGCCCCGCCAGCGCGACCGCCACGACGGTCATCACCAGCCCGATGATCGCTACAAGGAGCACAGATCCTCCCACAGACTACGTTGGCTGCCAGCGTAGACCGCCGGTCACCCACGATGACGACGAGGCCGCCCCGAAGCCTACCGGTGAGTAACTTACTCGCTCCAGAGCGCACCGCACGTACCAGGCTAGAACAATGCTCTGTACGGCGTGCGGCCGGGGGGTCAGGAGCCGTCGATGTAACGCTGGATCGTCGGCGCGAGCACCTCGACGAGCTCCTCGACGCCCACCGAGGCGAGCGGCTGCAACTCCACGATGTAACGCATCATGACCACGCCGAAGAGCTGCGCGAAGGCCACCTCCATGCGCAGCGGCGACACGCCGAGCGCCGCGACCACCCGGCCGAGGATCGCGTGCGAGATGAACTCGCGGATCATCGACACGGCCTGCTCGTTCGTCATCGCCGTACGCATCAACGCCAGGATCGGCTCGCGGTTCGCCGGCTCGGAGGTGATCGTCAGGATCATCCTGACCAGACGCTCCCCCACCTCGTCGCGCGGCCCTTCCAGGACGCGCGGGATGACGACCGCCGGATCCATCGGCAGTTGCATCGCCGCGACGAAGACCCCGTCCTTGCTGTCGAAGTAGTGGTGCACCAGCGCCGGGTCGACCGCCGCCTCCCGGGCGATGCCCCGGATGGTGGCCTTGTCGAACCCCTTCTCCGCGAAGATCCGCCGGGCCGCCGCGAGGATCTCGCCACGCGTGTCCGCCGTACCCGGCCGCCGCCCGGGACGCCTCCTGCCCGTCTCCGCCCCGCCCGTCCCTGCCCTGCCCGACTCCGTCCTGCCCGACCCTGCCCCGCCCGACCCTGGCCTGCCCGACCCTGCCCCGCCCGTCCCTGGCCTGCCCGGCTCCGTCATCAGGCGCCCGCCGACGGCGCGGCGAGATACAACCTCGCGAAGGCGAGGGCCTCCGCGAGATCGTCGATGCGCTCGGTCCTGCTGGCCACCTTGCGCGTGTTGATCTCCAGCACGACGAGCCCGCCGTACCCCGAGGTGGCCAGCCGCTCCAGGATCGGCGCGCACGGCTGGCTGCCCCGCCCCGGCACCAGGTGCTCGTCCTTGTTGGTCACCCCGAGGCCGTCGGCCAGATGCAGGTGGGCAAGACGGTCGCCGAGCTTGACGGCCATCTCCATCGCGTCGGACCCGGACACGGCGGTGTGCGACAGGTCGAGCGTGACGTGGGGGAAGTCGTGCTCCACCGGGTTCCAGTCAGGGGAGTAGGGCACGACCTCGTTGCCCCGGGCCCGCAACGGGAACATGTTCTCCACCGCGAAGATCACATCCGTCTCGGAGCGCATCCTGGCCAGGCCCGTCTCGAAGTCGCGGGCGTAGTCGCGCTGCCACCGGAACGGCGGATGCACCACGACCGTCCGCGCGCCCAGCCGTTCGGCCGCCTTCTGCGCCTTGACCAGCTTCGCCCACGGGTCGCGCCCCCACACCCGCTGGGTGACGAGCAGGCACGGCGCATGGATGGCGAGCACCGGCAACTGGTAGTGGTCGGACAGCCGTTCCAGCACGTCGATGTCCTGGCTCACCGGATCGGCGCCCACCATGATCTCCACGCCGTCGTATCCCAGGCGCGCCGCCAACTCGAAGGCGTCGGGTGTGCGCTCCGGATACACCGACGCAGTAGAAAGCGCGATCTTCGCACTCGGCACCCGCACCACGTCACTCACTTCGCGACCTCATCTTGTTCGCTCGCTGACGTTGCCAGCCTAAGCTGGCGGGCGGAGATGTGGCGGCCTGGTGTCCCCGACACGGGTTAGCTTGGACGTCATGGGACAGATCGCCAAGGGTGCCATCCCCAGCCCCAACATCTGGCACACCCCCCGGGTCTACGAAGTCGAGAACCGCGCGGTCGACCCCGAGGGGCGGGCCGACGCCGCGATGGCCGCCATCCGCCCGTGGCGCGATGCGACGCTGCTCGACATCGGCTGCGGCACCGGTTACCACCTGCCCGTCTTCGCCGCCACGGCCGCGCGGGTGATCGGCGTGGAGCCGCACGGCGACCTCGCCGCGCTCGCCGCCCGCCGCTGCGCGTCCCTGCCGAACGTCACCGTGCACACCGGCACCGCGCAGTCCCTCCCCCTCCCCGACGCGTCCGTGGACGTCGCCGTGGCCCGCTGGGCGTACTTCTTCGGTCCCGGCTGCGAACCCGGCCTGCGCGAGCTGTCCCGGGTGCTACGGCGGGGCGGCGCCGCGTTCGTGATCGACCTCGACGCCTCACGCGGCGCGTTCGGCCGCTGGTTCAGCAGGACCGTGCCCGGCTACTCCACCGCCGCGGTGGAGAATTTCTGGGTACGGCAGGGCTGGCAGCGGCAGAAGCTCGACCTGCGGATGGCCTTCGAACGGCGGGCCGACCTGGAGGCGGTGCTGCGCATCGAGTTCAGCCCACCGGTCGCGGAGGAGGCGATCGCGGAGGCTCCCGGCCTGGAGATCGCCTACCCCAACGTGCTGCGCTGGCGGCTCTATTAACGGGCTTGACCTTGTCACCGGCGTCAACGTTTAACGTGCCAGGAGGAGGAAGCATGCGGATCGGGGAGATGGCCAAGCGCGCGGGTGTGAGCACCCGGGCACTGCGCTACTACGAGCAGCAGGGGCTGATCGACGCCCGTCGCGGCGCCAACGGATACCGCGACTACGACGAGGCCGACCTGCCGCTCGTCACCGAGATCCGGTCACTGCTCGCCTCCGGTTTCACCCTGGAAGACGCCCGGCCGTTCGTCGACTGCCTGCGGATGGGCAACCACTCGGGCGACGCCTGCCCCGAGTCCGTCGCGGTCTACCGGCGCAAGCTGGCCGAGCTCGACAAGCAGATCGGGACCCTCACGGCACGACGCGCCGACGTCGCGGCGCAACTGGCCGGAGCGTGCCCGAACTGCGTGCTGGACAGACGAGGACTGACATGATCACGCTGACCACCGACAACTTCGACGAGCAGGTGCTCCGGAGCGACAAGCCCATCCTGATCGACTTCTGGGCCGACTGGTGCGGCCCGTGCCGGATGATCGCCCCGATCCTGCAGGAGATCGAGGCCGAGCACGGCGACCGCCTCACGATCGGCAAGCTCGACGGCGACGCCCACCCCGAGATCGTCGCCCGCTACGGCGTCATGGGCTTCCCCACCCTCCTGCTGTTCCGCGACGGCGAGGTCACCCAGCAGATCGTGGGCGCCAAGCCCAAGCGCCTCCTCATGGCGGCCCTGGAGGACCACCTCTGACAGTGACGATGCAGGCGAACGCCTTCATCCGGAGTCTGACCCGACCACGGACCGGCCTCGGTCCCGTGGCGGGATCTGCCGACCTCCCGTTTCCTCGACCAGCCACCGCCAGCTCGTCCTGACCGGAGAGCCTGGTCCCAGGCTGGCCAGAGGGCACGGCCCACGCCCTGACCGAAGGGCACGATCCACGTCCTGACCGAAGGGCACGATCCACGCCCTGACCGAAGGGCATGGTCCACGTCCTGACCGGAGGGCATGGTCCACGGGCGAAGCGTTATGGCGCGCAACCCCACGCGCTGGAGCGGCGTGGACCCCGCGGACCTTCGCCGGCGACGGCGCGGGGCGCCGGGGTGGCTTGCCGTACGACCAAACATCGCACTCCGGAGATCGGTGTGGATTGTCGGCGGCGGACGATAGCGTGCCCTGCATGAGCAAGACAGCCCAGCGCGCGGGTTATCGCTGCGCCGAGTGCGGGTGGCGCACAGCGAAGTGGGTCGGGCGCTGCGGCGAGTGCCAGGCGTGGGGCACGGTCGACGAGGAGGGCGCGCGGGCGGGGGTCCGGGTCGCCGCCGCCGGTGCGGTCACCGCGCCCGCCGTGCCGATCGGCCAGGTCAAGGCCGAGATCGCGCTCGCCCGCAGCACCGGCGTCAGCGAGCTCGACCGGGTGCTCGGCGGCGGCCTGGTGCCCGGTGCGGTCGTGCTGCTGGCCGGCGAGCCCGGCATCGGCAAGTCGACCCTGCTGCTGGAGGCCGCGGCGCGGATCGCCCGCCAGGAGAAGGTCCTCTACATCACCGGCGAGGAGTCGGCCGCCCAGGTCCGGCTGCGCGCCGACCGGATCGGCGCGGTCCAGGACGATCTCTACCTCGCCGCGGAGACCGACCTGGGCGCGCTGGTCGCCCACGTGGAGCAGGTCCAGCCCAGCGTGCTGATCGTCGACTCGGTGCAGACCATCGGCTCCGCCCAGGGCACCGGCGTCCCCGGTGGCGTCACCCAGGTCCGCGAGGTCGCCGGCAACCTCGTACGGCTGGCCAAGGACCGGGCGATGTCCACCGTGCTCGTCGGCCACGTCACCAAGGACGGCTCGATCGCCGGCCCCCGGGTCCTTGAGCACCTGGTCGACGTGGTGCTGCACTTCGAGGGCGACCGGCACTCCCGGCTCCGCCTGGTCCGCGCGATCAAGAACAGGTTCGGCCCCATCGACGAGGTCGGCTGTTTCGACCTGCACGAGCGCGGCATCGAGGGCCTGACCGACCCGAGCGGCCTGTTCGTCTCCCGCCGCACCGAGCCGGTCCCCGGCACCTGCGTCACCGTGACCGTCGAGGGCACCCGGCCGCTGCCCGCCGAGGTGCAGGCGCTGGTCGCCAGGACCGAGGCGCAGCAGCCCAGACGTACCTCCTCCGGCCTCGACCCGTTCAGGGTCACGATGGTGCTGGCCGTGCTGGAGCGCCGCCTCAACGCGCGGCTCAGCGGCTGCGACGTGTTCACCGCGACCGTGGGCGGCATCCGGCTCGGCGACCCCGCCGTCGATCTGGCGGTGATGCTCGCGGTGGCCAGCGCCGCCGGCGACAAGGCGCTCCCCGCCGGGCTGGTCGTGCTGGGCGAGGTCGGCCTGGCGGGCGAGCTGCGGCCGGTCAGGGACGTGCGGAGACGGCTGTCCGAAGCCGCCCGTCTGGGGTTCACCCGGGCTCTCGTGCCCGCCGGTTCACTAGACGTGGACAGCGGCGGGCAGGGGTCTCTGGTGCCCGTCGGGGCCCGCACCGCGAACCTATTGCCGGGTTTCGACGTTACAGAGGCGGAGAACGTCTGGGACGCGCTGACGCATGTCACCTGACATGTTGCACCCGCCGGCTCGGGACTCGGGGGATACCTCGCCGGTAAGCTGAGTGTGATAAGCGACCACCGGGGGTCATGTGGCAACGAACATCAAGGGGCTCGACGACCGCCGAAGAGCCACCCTTGCCGAGGTCGCGCCGGGCACCGAGCTGCGTGACGGTTTGGAGCGCATCCTCCGGGGCCATACCGGTGGCCTGATCGTGCTGGGCTGCGACGGCACGGTCGAGGAGCTGTGCAGCGGCGGGTTCGCGCTCGACGTCGAGTTCTCCGCGACCCGTCTTCGCGAGCTGGCCAAGATGGACGGCGCGATCGTGCTGCGGCACGACAACCACAAGATCGTCCGGGCCGCCGTGCACCTGGTCCCCGACCCCTCCATCCCCACCGACGAGTCCGGCACCCGGCACCGCACCGCCCAGCGGGTCGCCAAGCAGACCGGCTATCCCGTCATCTCCATCAGCAAGTCCATGCGGATCATCGCCCTCTACCTCGACGGCATCCGCTACGTGCTGGAGGAGTCGGCGGCCATCCTGTCCAAGGCCAACCAGGCGCTGGCCACCCTTGAGCGCTACAAGCACCGGCTCGACGAGGTCTCCGGCACCCTGTCCGCCCTGGAGATCGAGGACCTCGTCACCGTCAGAGACGTCGCGGTCGTCGCCCAGCGGCTGGAGATGGTCAGGCGCATCGCCGGCGAGATCGAGGGCTACGTCGTGGAGCTCGGCACCGACGGCCGGCTGCTGACCCTGCAGCTCGACGAGTTGGTCGCCGGCGTCGAGACCGACCGCGAGCTGATCGTCCGCGACTATCTCCCGATCTCCGGCCGCCGCCCCCGCCGTTTCGTGGAGGCCCTGCACGAGCTCGACCGGCTCTCCGGCAGCGACCTCCTCGACCTCTCCGCCGTGGCCCACGTCCTCGGCTACACGGGCGCCGACGCCCTCGACGGCCCGGTCAGCCCGCGCGGCTTCCGCCTGCTGGCCAAGGTCCCCCGCCTCCCCCACACCGTCGTCGACCGCCTCGTCGACCACTTCGGCACTCTCCAGAAGCTCCTCGCCGCCAGCATCGGCGACCTCCAGGCCGTCGGCGGCGTCGGCGAGTCCCGCGCCCGCAGCGTCCGCGAGGGCCTCTCCCGCCTCGCCGAATCCTCAATCCTCGAACGCTACGTCTGACCTGCGCCCCACACCCAATCTCGTACGGCAGAGCCACCCCAGAGCCTCGCGCCGCATGCGGCGAAGCTCCGCGGGGCCAACGCTCCTCCAGCGCGCATGGCAACGCGCCGCAACGCGCCGCCCCCAACCCATCCCCTTCGGTCACGACACCCGCGCGTGGATCTGTGCGCAGATCACAAACGCGCCGTTCCCACTCGGAAAGGGGGCGGTCAACGCAGGTGGAAGACGGTCTTGGGGGTTTTGAGGTCTGTTGAGTGGACCGCCGCCACGTAGGTGCCCGTCCGCGCGTCGGAGCGCTTCGCCGCGCAGTCGCGGGCCGAACGATGGCGATCCCATTCGACCGGCCGGACGTACGGGATTCCTCGTTCCAGGCGTCGCACCTGGACGCCCTCGCCGCTGATGCAGTCGGAGGAGGACCAGATCCGGTCCGACCCGGAGGTGATCCGGATCTCCATCGCCCGTGGCCCGACGTCGGCCGTGCACATCAGCCGTCCCGTGTTGACCAGGGTGATCATGAACCTGGGGCGGCTGTCCCCCAGGTAGACCTCCTGGGTTCCCTGAAGGCTCAGCACCAGGTCGCCGGGATCGCAGGTGTCACCCGCCCGGCGGGGCTCGATGGTCGGTTTCGGCTTGCTCGGCTTCGGGGAGATCGTCGAGGTGAGCGTCGGGGCGGGTGCGGGAGTCGGTGTGGCCTGGAGGCTCGCCAGGATCGGTTCGGGGCTGGTAGGAGCGGGCGCGGCGGAGTTCGACGAACGCTTGGGCCCCGAGGTGCTGGTGCAGGCCCATGCGACCACGGCGACCACCACCAGCACGCCGACCAGCAGGGCCATCCGCCGGCGCCAGTAGATATCGGTGGCCACTCCTCCAAGATCGCCACGGAACGTGTCCGGATCCATGCAGTCAGTATGAGGAGTCCCCACCGTCTCCCCGCAATGACCCGCTCATCCAGGCGTTTCTTCAACAACCCAGGCACAACCCTCGCTGTCGGCGCGATGGCCGTGCGGGCAGTGGGTCTCGGTTGTGGCGGGTCTCGGTTGTGGCGGGTCTCGGGTGGGCCAGGTCTCGGGTGGGCCAGGTCTCGGTTGGACCGGGTCTCGGTTGGACCGGGTCTCGGTTGGACCGGGTCTCGGTTGGACCGGGTCTCGGTTGGACCGGGTCTCGGTTGGACCGGGTCTCGGTTGGACCGGGTCTCGGTTGGACCGGGTCTCGGTTAAGGTCTGAAGGTGCCCGTGCCGAACCTTCTCCAGGGCCCGATTCTCGACTGGTATGCCGAGAACGCGCGTGATCTGCCGTGGCGGCGGCCGGAGGCCACGCCGTGGGGAATCCTGGTCAGCGAGATCATGTTGCAGCAGACTCCCGTCGCGCGCGTGCTGCCGGTCTGGGAGGAATGGATGGCGCGCTGGCCGGCCCCCGCCGACCTGGCCGCCGAGCCGCCGGGCGAGGCGGTGCGGCACTGGGGACGCCTCGGCTATCCCAGGCGGGCCCTCAACCTGCACGCCTGCGCGCGGGCGATCATGGCCGAGCACGACGGCAGGGTGCCCGCCGACCACGCAACCCTTCGTTCGCTGCCCGGCATCGGCGAGTACACCTCCGCCGCCGTGGCCAGTTTCGCGTTCGGCGGACGGCATGCCGTGCTCGACACCAACGTCCGCCGGGTTCTCGGACGTGCCGTGCGGGGCGAGGAGTACCCGCCGAAGGCGACCACCGCGGTGGAGCGGGCCACGGCCGAGGCGCTGCTGCCCGTGGCCGGCGCGCCGGTGTGGGGAGTGGCGGTGATGGAGCTGGGTGCGCTGGTGTGCACGGCGCGCTCGCCGCGGTGCGCCGACTGCCCGGTGGCGTCGCAGTGCCGGTGGCGGCTGGCGGGCCGGCCGCCGCATGACGGGCCCGCCAGGAAGGGCCAGACGTACGCGGGCACCGACCGGCAGTGCCGCGGCCGGCTGCTCGCCGTACTCCGCGAGGCTCACGGGGCCGTGCCCAAGGACGCTCTCGACGTCGTGTGGGACGACCCCGTCCAGCGTGAACGGGCACTCGACGGGCTCGTCACGGACGGCCTGGCCGAAGTCCTGCCGGACGGCACCTACCGACTGCCTCACTGATCCCTGCCGGACGGCACCTACCGACTGCCTCACTGACCCCTGCCGGACCGGTACCGGTGGTGACAGACCGCTCTGGCACGGTTCCCCGCCACCCGATACCAGTGGTGACAGGCTCTGGCACGGTTCCCCACTGACAAAGCCGTACGCCACAACGGACACGTAATGCGCGGCATACGCCTGCGCGCCACCACCGGCCCATCGGATAGCGACCCCGCGATTCAATCCGTGTTCGCGGGAGGAGCGGGTTGCCCTGCGTGTCGCAATGATCACGCGCTCGGTTCGTCGTTTTAGGCCAACTTATGGTACTAACGAGGGATTTGATGCTGCGGAGGTAGATGTGACCATGCTCAGTCGGCGGCGGATTCTCCAGGTGGGGGCCGGCGCCGTGCCCGCCGTCGCCCTCGGTGTTCGACCCGCCCAGGCCGAGTCCGCCGCGCTGGTGACCACCGGCGTCGTGCCGGCGGCGCTGGCCGGTTTCGACCAGGCGATGAAGACCTACATCCAGGAGCGCGGCATCACCTGCGCCCAGCTCGCGGTCGCGAAGAGCGGAAAGATCCTGCTGGCCAGAGGCTACGGGACCTACTCCAGGGCCGGAAGCGCCGTGAAGGTGCAGCCGACCTCGCTGTTCCGGATCGCCAGCCTCAGCAAGAGCATCACGGGGGCCGCCATCGCGCGGCTGGCCCAGGACGGCAAGCTGAGTCTGGGCGCTTCGGTGACCTCGCTGCTCGGGCTGTCCACCAAGGGCGACGCCCGGCTGTCGAAGGTGACCGTGTGGCGGCTCCTCCAGCACACCGCCGGCTGGGACAGGGCCGTGACCAGCGACCCGCTCTGGTCCGACTATGCGATCTCCGCCGGGCTCGACGCGCCGCTGCCGATCAGCCACGAGGACATCATCGAGTACACGACGGCCAGGCCGCTCGACTTCGCACCCGGCTCGCGCTACGCCTACAGCAACTACGGCTACATGCTGCTCGGCCGGATCATCGAGAAGGTCTCCGGCATGAGCTACGAGTCGTACGTCAGGCAGCGGATCCTCGCGCCCGCCGGCATCTCGCGCCTCCGGCTCGGCCGCAGCCTTCCGTCACAGGCGGCCTCGACCGAGGTCACCTACTCCTCGAAGTACACCCGGAAGACGGTCGTCGACGACTCCGGCGCGACCGTGCCGTACCCCTACGGCGGCTTCAGCATGCCCAACCAGGACGCCAACGGCGGCTGGCTGGCCTCGGCCGTCGACCTGGTCAAGTGGGGCTTCGTCTTCGACCGCGCCGGGCCGGTCCTCAACGCGACGTCCATCTCACGGGTGTTCGCCAAGCCCGAGACGGGAGTCACCTCGGGCGGTTCCTGGTACGGCTTCGGCTGGCAGGCCCGCACGAACAACCTCGGCAAGCTCAACACCTGGCACAACGGCTCGATGCCCGGCACCTTCAGCTTCCTGGCCAGGGTTCAGAACGGCGTCAGCTACTGCGCCATCTTCAACCGCAGGGAAGAGGAGGGCTCCCTCGACTTCGACTCGATCGACCCCATCCTCGGCAAGGCGATCGGCACCGTGAAGACCTGGCCCACGACCGACCTCGCACCGAGATACTTCTGACCACGTGAACCCCCGGGAGTCGGGGCAGGCCCCGGCTCCCTCCCGCCCGTGGCACGCAGAAACCACGGTCGACCTTGACCGACGGGAACGGTCTGGGGCCCGGACCGAAGACCCCACTCCGACGACCAGGCCGTGACGGCGTTCAGCCACCCACGCCCCAGAAACGGGGCCGTGGGCGTCGGCACTCAGCGCGCGGCGCCCAACACCGTGAGGGCGGCGGCGAGTTGCGGGTCCGCCTGCTTGGCTTCCTCCAGGGCGGCGTTCAGCGTCTCCTCATAGGTGCGGCTCGCCTCGGTGTATCTCGTCCGGCCCGTCTCGGTGATGACCGTGTAGACCCCCCGCTTGTCGTCCGGGCACAGATCCCGGACGGCGAAGTCCGCCGTGCTCAGTCGCGCCACCAGGCGGGTCACCGAACTTTGGTTGAGCCCGACCTTGTCGGCCAACTCCTGCATGCGCAGTTCGGAGGTGGGGGAGGCGGCGAGATGGCCCAGCGCACGGAACTCCGACAGGCCGATGCCGTGCCTTCGCTGCAGCACGGCGGCGAGTTTGTTCTCCACGCGGGCGTGCAGGAGGAGGATGTGCTGCCAGGTCGCGGCGAGGTCCGAGACGGGCGGCGCGGCAACCGGGGCGGGGGCTGCGGGAATCATGAGACCTCTTCGTTCTTACGGCCTTCCCGATCTTTCCTGAGACCGGCTTGACAGAAGCATACATGTACATGCAACATTCTGTCCTGTCAGAAACTTGCAAGTACATACAAATAGGAGCAACCCTCATGGCCTGGATCTACCTGCTCATAGCGGCCGTCTTCGAAGTCGTCTTCGCCCTCGCCACCAACGCCACCGAGGGCTTCACCCAACTGTGGCCGTCCTTGCTCACAGCCGCAGCGGCGGCCGTCGGGATCTTCTTCCTGAGCCTGGCGCTCAAGACGCTTGACGTCGGCGTCGGCTACACCATCTGGACCGGCATCGGCTCGGTCGGCACAGTCGTGCTCGGCGCTGTGATCTTCGGTGAGGAGTTCACCATCTGGAAGGTGCTGGCCTTCGTCCTGATCATCGGCGGCGTCCTGGGCCTCAAGCTCTCCGACCGCCTGACCGCCGAGAAGCCGTCCGCGGCCTGAACACCCTGCTTTGTCACTTCGCGCCCGAAGGAAACATCATCATGGCCTGGATCTACCTCTCCATCGCGATCGTCTTCGAGATCGGCTTCGCCCTCGGCACCAACGCAACCAAGGGCTTCACCCGGCTCTGGCCGTCGGTCTTCACGCTGTTGTCGGCCGCCGGCGGCATCTTCACCCTGAGCCTGGCGCTCAAAACGCTGGACGTCGGCGTCGGCTACACCATCTGGACCGGCGTCGGCTCCATCGGTACGGTCATCCTCGGCGCCCTCATCTACAAAGAGAAGATCACCCCCGCCAAGCTCGGCTCGTTCGCCGCGATCATCGGCGGCGTCGTCCTCCTCAAGATCGCTGCGGGGATCTGAGCCGCGATGGGCTTGCCGTACGCATGTGGCTTGCCGTACGGATGTCGAGCGGGCCAGGGGCGGTTAGTGCGGTGTCCAGTAACGTTCACCGGCTCCAAGAGCCGTGATCGCCGAGGTCGGGGCCGCTTGGACCCCCGGCGAAGGTTTGTGGACACCGCACTAGGCGGCGAGTTGGAGGCCCAGGGAGGTGAGGTTCCGGCGGGCCCAGTCGAGTTCGTCGGCGAGGACGGAGACGAGGGCGCCGGGGCCGCGGGTGCGGAGCGGGACGGCGAGGTCGTGCGTTTCGACCTCGATGTGGGCGGTGCCGTTGACGGCGCCGGAGAGCATCGCGGTGAGGGTGTCCTCAAGGACCGAGCCGGTGGTGGGGAGGTGGCCGCGGACCTGGCCGGCGTGGTTGTGGACGTGGCCGAGCTTGACGACGGGTGCGCCGGCCCGGGCGAGACCGCGCAGGGCCGCGCCGGGCCCCTCCGTGCCGCCCGCGAGGTGGCAGGCGTCGAGGCAGACCCCGAGGTGCTCGGAGTCGATGCCGCAGACGCGCTCCAGGGCCTGCTCGGTGGTCTCCAGGACGCAACCGGGCCACGGCTCGAACCCGACGCGGATGGTCTTGCCGGTCACGCTGTAGAGTCCGCGGAGCTCCCGGGAGAGTCGTTCGAGCCGGCGGGACGCGATGGAGTGCAGGTCGGCGGGCCAGTCGCGGCGCCAGCCGATCGGGATGGTGGAGATGCTGCCGAAGCGGACGTCGTCCGGCAGCAGGAAGGCCAGAATCTTGGCCAGGGCCATGGTGTAGCGGTAGCGCTCGGGCTTGGCCCAGTCGGGGCCGGGGGCCTCCTGGTGGCGGCCACCGGTGCCGTTCAGGCTGACGACCTCCAGGCCGCGCTCCTCCAGGGACCGGCGCAGCCGGACCAGTTCGATCCGGTCGGCGCTGAGGTGGTCGGCCACGCTCGGGGACAGCCAGAGCACCACCCCCATGCGTTCGACCCCGAGCTTCTTGCGCACCGGCACCGCGTAGCGGGTGAGGTGGGCGATGAGGTTCTCCAGGTCCTCCGCGGGGTGAACACCAGCGTTGTAGGCCAGGTGAACGAGCGTGCCGTCGTCGTGGCGCAGACGCATCCGGTGCCTCCAGGCGTACTTCTCGATTGGTCCCTCGCCCGCACGCCATCGGCTGTACGGAACGGGGATCCCTCCCCTGCCGGGAACTCGGCCCGGCCCGCCTGAGCATGCCCGGCGTGCGCCGTGGTCCGCGTCAGCCCTGTAGGTGATTCAGCACTACACCGCAGGGTTGACCTGGAGCCGATCTCACCGCACGGCAGCCCTTCGGTGAGCCGCTTGGACGAGATTTGGCCGACTTCGCTCTACACAGTGTAGTACTACATTCGGTGGCGAGGCACCCGAACGGCTAACAAAACGGAAGGCCCCGTGTGAGCAGTGATGCTCACACGGGGCCTCGTCGGCCTTGGGCCTACCGCTGGATCGGCTCGGCGATCGCAGCCGCCGAGTCGGGCACCCTCGGTGCCGGCGCGTCCTCACCGACGAAGGTGAAGACGGCGTTGTCGCCTTCGCCCTCGACAGCGATCTTGATGACCTGGCCGGGGCGGAGCTCGCCGTACAGGATCTTCTCCGACAGCGAGTCCTCCAGCTCGCGCTGGATCGTACGGCGCAGCGGACGGGCGCCCATCACCGGGTCGTAACCACGCTCGGCGAGCAGGTTCTTGGCCTCGGTGGTGAGATCCAGGGTCATGTCCCGGTCCTTGAGCCGTTCGCCCACCTGGGCGAGCATCAGATCGACGATCTTGATGATCTCCTTCGGCGTCAGCTGGTGGAACACCACGGTGTCGTCCACCCGGTTCAGGAACTCAGGCCGGAAGTGCTGCTTGAGCTCCTCCTGCACCTTGGACTTCATCCGGTCGTAGTTGCTGTCCGCGTCGTTGTTCTTCGCGAACCCGACCCCGATGCCCTTGGAGATGTCACGGGTGCCCAGGTTGGTCGTCATGATGATGACCGTGTTCTTGAAGTCGACGACCCGGCCCTGCGCGTCGGTCAGCCGGCCGTCCTCCAGAATCTGGAGCAACGAGTTGAAGATGTCCGGGTGGGCCTTCTCGATCTCGTCGAACAGCACCACCGAGAACGGCTTGCGCCGCACCTTCTCCGTCAGCTGGCCGCCCTCTTCGTACCCGACATAGCCGGGAGGAGACCCGAACAGCCGCGAGACGGTGTGCTTCTCCATGAACTCGGACATGTCCAGCATGATCAGCGCGTCTTCGTCGCCGAACAGGAACTCTGCCAGCGCCTTGGACAGCTCCGTCTTACCGACACCGGACGGACCGGCGAAGATGAACGAGCCACCCGGACGCCGCGGGTCCTTCAGACCCGCACGCGTACGCCGGATCGAACGGGACAGGCCCTTGATCGCGTCGTCCTGGCCGATGATCCGCCGGTGCAGCTCGTCTTCCATCCGGAGCAGCCGCTGCGACTCCTCCTCGGTCAGCTTGAACACCGGGATGCCGGTCGCGGTGGCGAGCACCTCGGCGATGAGCTCCTCGGTGACCTCGGCCACGACGTCCATGTCGCCGGCCTTCCACTCCTTCTCGCGCCTCTCGCGCTTGAGCTGGAGCTGCTTCTCCTGGTCGCGCAGCGCCGCGGCCTTCTCGAAGTCCTGCGCGTCGATCGCGGACTCCTTGTCGCGACGGACGTTGGCGATCTTCTCGTCGTACTCGCGCAGGTCCGGCGGAGCGGTCATCCGGCGGATGCGCATCCGCGAACCGGCCTCGTCGATCAGGTCGATCGCCTTGTCAGGCAGGAACCGGTCGCTGATGTAGCGGTCGGCGAGCTGAGCGGCGGCCACCAGGGCGCTGTCGGTGATCGACACCCGGTGGTGCGCCTCGTAACGGTCGCGCAGCCCCTTGAGGATCTCGATCGTGTGGCTGAGGCTGGGCTCGGCCACCTGGATCGGCTGGAAACGGCGCTCCAGCGCGGCGTCCTTCTCCAGGTGCTTGCGGTACTCGTCGAGCGTGGTCGCGCCGATGGTCTGCAGCTCGCCACGGGCCAGCATGGGCTTCAGGATGCTGGCGGCGTCGATCGCGCCCTCGGCGGCGCCCGCCCCGACGAGCGTGTGCAGCTCGTCGATGAACAGGATGATGTCGCCCCGGGTGCGGATCTCCTTGAGCACCTTCTTCAGGCGCTCCTCGAAGTCGCCGCGGTATCGGGAGCCGGCCACCAGAGCGCCCAGGTCGAGCGTGTAGAGCTGCTTGTCCTTGAGCGTCTCGGGCACCTCACCCTTGACGATCTTCTGCGACAGGCCCTCCACCACGGCGGTCTTACCGACGCCGGGCTCGCCCACCAGGACCGGGTTGTTCTTGGTCCTGCGGGACAGGACCTGCATGACCCGCTCTATTTCCTTCTCACGGCCGATGACCGGGTCGAGCTTGCCCTCACGGGCGGCCTGGGTCAGGTTACGGCCGAACTGGTCCAGCACAAGGGACGTCGACGGCGCGGCCTCCTGGGGGCCGCCGGCCGCCGCGGGCTCCTTGCCCTGGTAGCCGTGCAGCAGCTGGATGACCTGCTGCCGCACGCGGTTGAGATCGGCGCCCAACTTCACCAGCACCTGGGCGGCCACGCCCTCGCCCTCACGAATGAGGCCGAGCAGGATGTGCTCGGTGCCGATGTAGTTGTGGCCTAGCTGCAGGGCTTCACGGAGCGACAGCTCAAGGACCTTCTTGGCGCGCGGGGTGAACGGGATGTGCCCCGACGGCGCCGACTGCCCCTGGCCGATGATCTCCTCGACCTGCTGGCGCACACCTTCAAGACTGATGCCGAGGCTCTCAAGCGCCTTTGCGGCAACGCCCTCGCCCTCATGGATCAAACCAAGAAGAATGTGCTCCGTGCCGATGTAGTTGTGGTTGAGCATCCTGGCCTCTTCTTGGGCCAGCACGACAACCCGCCTCGCGCGGTCGGTGAACCTCTCGAACATCTCGTCGCTCCTCACAGAGCGGTCAGGCAGGCCCGGGACTTCCGGCCCGTCATTCCGCATGGTAGCCCTGGCTCGGCGAACCTCGCCCTCTGCTGAAGACGTGCCCTATGGAGAAGACGTTCCCCGAGAGCAGGGCGTTCACCCTCATCCAACTACTGTTCGGGGCCCTGATGTTCCCGCTACGCCCGAAGCGAACGACCGTTTGGAGCGGATAAGGCGATCATGCACTTATGGCGGCCGCCGGGGTCCTTTGGCGGCCGTCATAAGCGCATGCTCCGACCGAAAGATCGGCTGGTTCGTCGAGACGACGAGGGCCGCCTCCGACAACCGATCTCTAGTGAGCAGCTTCGTACTGCTCCACCACAGAAGATGCGATCCGGCCACGCTCGCTGACCGGAAGTCCGTGGGCCTTGGCCCACGCACGGATCTCCGAGCTCTTCTCCCGTGTCATCGCCCGCGCACCACCGCGTCCACCGCGCCTGCGCGCGGAGACGACGTTGGACCGGCGAGCACTCTGCACGAAAGGCGACAGCGCGTCCCGCAGCTTCTTGGCGTTCACGTCACTCAGGTCTATCTCATAGGAGGTGCCGTCAACCGCGAAGGCGACAGTCTCATTGGCCTCGCCCCCGTCGAGGTCGTCGATGAGAATCTCCTGGATCTGCTTGGCCATCTACGCAATCCTTTCGAGAGGTATTGTTTCATTCGCTGCCAAACATATACCCCACAGAACGCCGACACAATTCGACTCGGTTACAGGGTTTCCTGAACAGGTCCGGCGTGGGAGGATCAGTTAGGCTTCCGGACCTCATCGTGCTGGTTTGCACGTCTTCCGGCGGCTTCGGAACGCACGAGCTTCACGACGCCGTAGATGAACGCCCCGCCGACGATGGCGGGAGGTAACAACGCGGACAATACTTCCATCATTCGTCCTCGCTCCGGAGGTCGGACGTGTTTCCGAGGCTGCAGTTTTTCTCACAGGCCAGTCGGGTCTACCTGGTGACGGGCCCTACCGGCGCCCTGGGCGTGGCCCTCGGATGACCATAGCGCCATCGCAGGCCATCACGTGTCCCAGGGACCCATCTGCACCTCGCCGGCGAACAACAGCTTAATGGCTGTCTCTCCAGCCCGCTTACCGGATGCAGTCTGTAAATCAGCTGTGAAAAGAGCACGTCCTCCCCCGCTGAAGATCACAGCACCCTGGAAAGCCCCGCTCACCGGCCCCTCTTGACCACCCAGGTTCCCGCCACCTTGTCGTGCAACCCCTGCTGGAGGGGCTTGTCGATCAGGATGAACAGGCCGATCGTGAAGAGGAACACACCCGCCAGCAGATTGAGTGCCGGAATCCCCATCGCGGTCATCGGACCAGGCAGCAGGGCCGCGCGTTTCGCTAGAGACACCGTTGTCAGAACACCGCCGGCCACTGGAGCCAGCTCGATCCGCAACAGCCGCTTGCCCAGTGTGCGGCCATGACGGGAATGCGAGGCGACGTCATAGACGGCAAACGCCACACCAGCGATCAACCAGGCGAAGAGCTCGGGCAGAAGCGTATGCTCACCGCCTCCCCCGATCTTCGCCGCCATCGGGTCCTCCGCCCCGGAGACAGCCCAGAACACGGCGAAGAGAATGTAATAGAGGACCACGAAGAGCGCGCCGTCGATGACACGGGCGATCAGGCGCTCCCGCCAATCGGCGGGAACGGCCCGGGTCGCCGTCCCCTGAGAAGCGGTGGCGTCGCCGTCGATGTGAGACGGATCCAGAGTCATAACGTCACCTGTCCGGGCCGCGAATGAGCTCGCGCCTGTTTGCTAGTGCCCTGTCGCGTGCGACGCGCCGCCCACGGGGCCGTCCCAGGTTTCTGCCCAATTACCGGGCATCCAGACCACCTCCGCCAGGCACGAAAAAGGGGCCGGTGGTCGCCCACCGGCCCCGATTTCTCTGGGGAAACCTACTTGGTCTTGACGACGACCGTCGCCGCGACCTTGTCGTGCAGGCACTGATGCAAAGGCTTGTCCCAGAATTGCCAAAGAACGTTCACTAGCATGAACGCGCCCGTGACGAGCGCCCCCACGATCGGGATCCAGTTCAGGGCGACGGGGCCCCAGAGGACACCGGCCCGCTTCAGGGCCACGTCGGTCGCCAGCCCGCCGGGAGCCATCGTGCCGCCTACGGGCACCACGCGGATGCCCATGACCATCTTGCCGACGGTCTGGCCTCCCATGCGGAGCATGAAGAACTCGTAGACGATGTAGATGACCGCGCCGATCAACGCGGTGAGCAGGCTGTACAGGAAGAGCCCGCCGCCCTCGGTGAAGGTGCCCGTGTCCAGGTCGTACTTCGGGGCAGTGATCAGGATGGCGCCCAGGATGAAGCTCACGACGCCGTAGATGATGCCCAGGATGACGCCGTCGACGATCCTGGACACCAGGCGCTGCCACCACTCCGCGAGCGGCGCAGGGGCCCCTGGGGGCTGCACACCCGCCGCCGCGCCGTAGCCCTGACCGTACGGCTGCTGCTGGCCGTACTGGCCGTAGGCGGGCTGCTGCTGGCCATAGCCCTGCTGCCCGTACCCCTGCTGGCCGTAGCCCTGCTGCTGCTCGTAGCCGGGCTGACCGTACTGCTGCTGCTGTTGCTGGCCGTACGGCTGTTGCTGGCCGTAGCCCTGCTGCTGGCCGTACCCCTGCTGTTGCTGCTGCGGCTGGCCGTAGCCGGGCTGGGACTGCTGGCCGTAACCCTGGTCGTAACCAGGTTGCTGGTCGTAACCGGGCTGCTGGCCGTACCCCTGCTGCTGCTGCTGCGGCTGGCCGTAGCCGGGCTGGGACTGCTGGCCATAGCCCTGGTCGTAACCAGGTTGCTGGTCGTAACCGGGCTGCTGGCCGTACCCCTGCTGCTGCTGCGGCGGCTGGCCGTAGCCGGGCTGCGACTGCTGGCCATAGCCCTGGTCGTAACCAGGCTGCTGCCCATAGCCCTGCTGCTGCTGCTGCGGCTGGCCGTAGCCGGGCTGCGACTGCTGGCCGTAGCCCTGGTCATAAGAGGGCTGCTGGCCGTACTGCTGTTGCTGCTGGCCGTAGCCCTGGTCGTAACCGGGTTGCTGCTGCCCATAGCCCTGCTGTTGCCCGTAGCCGGGCTGGGCCTGGTTTGGCCCCGTGTCGGTCCGATAACCCACGACGGTTACGTCGGGGTCGGGCTGACCGGGGTTCTGTTGTCCGTATTCAGGAGATCCCGACGATCGCGCCGCTTGGTTGCGCTCCGGGTCGTCCTGTGGATACGGCGGCTGTCCGGTGCTCACCGTGTCACCTCGCTTCGACTGCGCATGCGGCGTATGTCAGGCTCACATGCTTTGCTGCTGCACAACGTATCGATATAGGTATCAACAGTCATCTTTCCGCTCCATCAGCCCTTCGAGTCCGCGTCAAGATGAAGGATCATCCGGGTGTTGCCCAACGTGTTGGGCTTGACATGTTCAAGATCCAGAAATTCCGCGACGCCCTCGTCGTACGAGGCCAGAAGTTCGGCGTAGACCTCCGGGGCGACCGGAGTGCCCCGGATCCTACGGAAACCGTGCCTGCGAAAGAACGAGACTTCGAAGGTCAGGCAGAATACTCGCTCCAGACCCAGATCCCGGGCCGTGCCGATGAGCGCCGAGACGATCCGGTTGCCGAGCCCCAGCCCTCGGAAATCCGGATCGACCGCCACGGTTCTGATCTCCGCGAGGTCCTCCCAGAGCACGTGCAACGCTCCGCAGCCGGCAACCCTACCGTCGACCTCGACCACCCAGAACTCCTGTACGTCCTCGTACAGGGTCACCGTGGCCTTCTTCAGCAGCCGCGAACCGGCTCCGGCGTAGGTGTCGACCAGGCTCCGAATCGCTCGGACGTCCGGCGTCCGGGCACGGCGGACGACGATCTCGGTGTTCCGGGCTATGGGCTCCGTGGGCTCCGCGAGCTGCTCCATGGACGTCCAGCGTACGTGCTCGCCTTCCTCCATTTACGGCTCACCCGTAACGAAGGCCACTCTGTCCACGCGTGACCTTGTGCGACAGCCCAGTCACCATCCGAACAAGCCGCCTTTTTCAAGATTCATACAGTTCCGCCGCGCCCGCGGGTCCGCCCACGACCAGCGAAAATCCCAGCGCAAGTGCAGTAATAGCGCCGGATCTGCGTAATCCTCCCGTGATCTCACAGTTGTCGAACCTCAACAGAGTTGGCAGTTCTGGTTGAGCACGAACCCAGGGTGCACTAGTGTCCGACGTCGATGTCAGCCGTGAGCTGAACGCCGAATCCTCAAGCGATTGGGGAACCGGGGACCCAAACAACCTGGGGTGAATCCGAGCCGAACCGCTCGGTAGGGCTGCTCCGGCCCGAACCCGTCAGCTAACCCGGTAGGCGTCGATGAGAGGAGCTGGTCGGTGACGCGCTCGCGCGTTGATGCGGAGACGTCTGCGGGCAGGCATGCCCGCCCCCGAGAACGGACCCTTGTCCGGAGGATCGCGGTGGTGGCGGTGGGTCTGGCCGCCCTGACCTTCGGCACACCACTGGTATCGGCGACCGCGGATCCCGAGCCGACGCTCAAGGAGCTGTCCGCCCAGGTCGAGAAGCTGCACGAGCAGATCGGCACGCTGACCGAGCAGTACAACGGCGAGCGGGTCAAGCTCGACCAGGCCAAGCGGGCCGCCACGCTGGCCCAGAAGACCCTGACGACGAGCGAGTCCGACCTGGAGTCCAAGCGCTACAAGGCGAGCATGCTGGCCCAGAACGCCTACATGATGGGCGGCCTCGGTTCCGCCCTCCCGTTCAACGCCGCCGCCGATCCCGACGCCTACCTCGACAGGGCCGCCACCGGCTACGCCATCGAGCAGCAGCAGGGCGAACAGGTGGCCCAGGTCACCCGGGCCATGAAGGCCGCGGAGCGCGCCAAGTCGAGCGCCAAGTCGCGGGCCGAAGAGGTCTCGAAGCTCGTCTCGCAGATCGAGTCCAAGCGCGACAGGATCCGCAAGCTGGTGTCCAGGGCGGAGAGCAGCCTCTTCCGCAAGGCGATGCAGAGCACGGGCGGCTCCTCGGGCCGCCGGGTCAAGATCGCGCTACCCGTCATCGGCAAGGGCAAGGCGGCCGAAGCCGCCCGCCACGCGCTCACCCAGCAGCTCAAGCCGTACGTCTGGGGCGCCGAGGGGCCGAACGGCTTCGACTGCTCCGGGCTGGTCATGTGGGCCTACCAGCAGGTCGGCATCAGCCTGCCGCACTACACCGGCGACCAGTGGACCGCGGGCACGCACATCCCCCGTGAGGAGATGCGCCCGGGTGACCTGGTGTTCTTCTACAACGACCTGCACCACGTGGGGATATACGTCGGCGGCGGCATGATGGTGCACGCGCCCCAGACGGGTGACGTCATCCACATCGCCCCGATCGGCAACCGTCCGTTCGCCGGGGCGGTGCGGATCGCCGACTGAGGCGATCGTCAGATGAGTCTTCGACGGGCTGCCCAGGCGACCGCCTCGATGGCGGTCGCCACGCCTATCCGGTCGCAGATGCCGCGCAACCTGCGCCGCACGGTGCGCCCGCTCACATCGAGGCGGCGGCCCACCCGGTCGACCGTGACGCCCTTGGCCAGCTCGGCGAGCAGGACCAGATCGTCGTCGTTGAGCCCGATCAGGCGCGCGTCGAAGGCGCCGTCGTCGCGAAGGGTGTCAACCCTTGGATAAGCCACCGGAGCGCCCCTTCGTCCAACCACGGAACTCAACGATGCAAGCGTGAGTGCGGTCCACCTCTGTCGTCGTCGTGAACGGTAAACGGCATTGAGAAAGGTCGTCAAGCCACGCCCGGTATTTACGCTGCGCGCAGTATTGACATAGCGGTCACTATGTGAATTACTCACGATATGTCACCTCCTTTACGGTTGACCAGAGCAGCGGCCAAGGCACGCACGCGGGAGCTCCTGCTGGCCTCCGCAGCTCAGGTCTTCGCAGAGCAGGGCTATGCCGGCGGCTCCGTCGACGAGATCGCCGCACGGGCGGGTTACACCATCGGCGCGCTCTACTCACATTTCTCCGGAAAGGATGAACTTTTCCTAACGCTGTTCGACGATCGGGTGGCCGGCCATCTTCGTGCCATCGAGGAAATCGTCGAGCATTGTGGGGTCGACGACGACGCCGCGTTCGCCGCATTCGGTGACTATCTGACCACGGTGGCCGACAGCCGGTCCGGGTGGTCCGGCCTGGAATCGGAGTTTCTCCGCTACGCCCTGACCCGTGCCGAGCTGCTCGCCAAGGTCACCGAACGACGGGAGTCGGCACGTGACGCCATCGCGCGGCTGATCTCCAGGCGCGCCCCGTCATGGGCGGACGCCCAGATCACGGCCACGGCGATCATCGCGTTGTTCGAAGGGCTCCTCATGCAACGCCGCGTCAATCCCGCCTCCGTCCCCCCCGTCGTGTTCGCCGGCGCGCTGCGCCGCCTGCTCGCGCAGGCGACCTCGTGATCGACCCGGTGTCCGTGCTCGGTTTCGACCCGTTCGACCCCGGCTTCCTGCGCGACCCGTACGAGCACTACCGGCGGCTGCGCGAGCGCGGGCCGCTGGTGCGCACCGAGGCGGGCATGTGGGTGGCGACCGGCCACGCCCCCTGTACGGCGGTGCTGCGCGACACCCGGTTCGGGCACGGAGGCGTGGTCCGGCCCGCCCGGTCCTTCCTCACGATGGACCCGCCCGAGCACACCAGGCTGCGCGGGCTCGTCAGCCGGGCGTTCACCCCCCGGATGATCGAGCGGCTGCGACCGAGGATCGTCGCCATCACGGACGAGCTGATCGCCGGTCTGGAGGCCGACGCCGAGGTGATCTCCCAGCTGGCCTATCCGCTGCCGGTCCGGGTGATCAGCGAGATGCTCGGCGTGCCGCCGCGCGACCATGAACGGTTCCAGAGCTGGAGCCTGGCCCTCGCCCGCGGCCTGGACCCCGGTTTCCTGCTCCCGCCCGACGTGCTGGACGCCCGCGAGCAGGCCCGGATGGACTTCCGTGCGTACTTCGCCGACCTGTTCGTCAGGCTGCGCGCCGAGCCGGGCGACGATCTGCTCAGCGAACTCCTGCGGCAGGACGAGATGACCGAGGACGAGCTGTTGTCCGCGTGCATCCTGCTGATCGTGGCCGGGCACGAGACGACGGTCAACCTGATCGGCAACGGCGTGCTCGCGCTGACCCGTGCCGGCCAGGCCGGCCACCTCGCCGACCATCCGGACCACGCGCCCGCGGTGGTCGAGGAACTGCTGCGCTACGACCCGCCGGTCCAGCTCACCACGCGGGTCGCGAACACCGACGCCGAACTGTGCGGCACCCTCGTGCGGAAGGGCGAGACGGTCCTGGCCCTGCTCGGCTCGGCCAACCGCGACCCGGTGGCCTTCGCGGACCCCGACCGGCTGGATCTCGGCCGGTTCGCTACCGCCCGAAACGGAGCAGCCCGGCCGTCGGGCCGCCATCTGGCCTTCGGGCTGGGCGTGCACTTCTGCCTGGGCGCGCCGCTGGCCAGGATGGAGGCCGAGATCGCCCTGACCGCGCTGGCCGGGGCGGCGCCCGGGCTGGTTCTCACCGACCCGGCGCCGCCGTACAAGGAGAATCTGGTGTTGCGCGGCCTGGCCTGGCTGGCGGTCAGGAAGTCGGCTTGACCAGCGGGAACAGGATGGTCTCGCGGATGTTCTTGCCGGTGAAGGCCATCACCATCCGGTCGATTCCCGCTCCCATGCCACCGGTGGGCGGCATCGCGTATTCCAGTGCGGTCAGGAAGTCCTCGTCAAGCTGCATGGCCTCCAGGTCGCCGCCGGCGGCGAGCAGCGACTGCTCGGTGAGCCGGCGCCGCTGCTCGATCGGGTCGACCAGCTCGGAGTAGGCGGTGCCCAGCTCGGTGCCGAAGCCGATGAGATCCCACTTCTCGGTGAGCAGCGGGTTCTCGCGGTGCTGGCGGGTGAGCGGCGAGGTCTCGATCGGGTAGTCCATCACGAAGGTGGGCTGGATCAGCGTGTGCTCGACGAGCGCCTCGAAGATCTCCTGGACCAGCTTGCCCTGTCCCCACTTGGCGTCCCAGTGGATCTCGCGCTTCTCGGCCCACCTCCTGAGCTGCTCGACCGGCGTCTCGGTGGTGACCTCCTCGCCCAGCGCCTCGGAGACCGAGCCGTAGAGCGTGATCCTCGGCCACCGGTCACCGCCGAGGTCGACCTCCCTGCCGTCGTTCACCACGACGGTCGTGCCCAGGGCGGCCATCACCGCCTTCTGGTACATCCGCTGGGTGAGGTCGGCCATGTCGTTGTAGTCGAGATAGGTGCCGTACGCCTCGAGCATGGTGAACTCGGGGTTGTGCGTGCCGTCCGCGCCCTCGTTGCGGAAGTTGCGGTTGATCTCGAAGACCTTCTCGATGCCGCCGACCACGAGCCGCTTGAGGTACAGCTCGATCGCGATGCGCAGGTAGAGGTCCATGTTGTAGGCGTTGATGTGGGTCTTGAAGGGCCGGGCCGTCGCGCCGCCGTGGATCGGCTGCAGCATCGGCGTCTCGACCTCCAGATAACCCTCCTCGTGCCAGAAGTCGCGTACGGCCCGCACGGTGTCGCTGCGCACGTGGGCCATCCGGCGGGCCTCGTCGTTGACGATGAGATCGACGTAACGCTGCCGGACCCGCGCCTCGGGGTCGGTGAGCCCGGCGTGCTTCTCCGGCAGCGGGCGCAGGCACTTGGAGGTGATCTGCCAGCGGTCGGCGAGGACCGACAGCTCGCCGCGCCTGGAGGTGATGACCTCGCCCTCGATGCCCACGTGATCGCCGAGGTCGACGTCGCGCTTCCAGGCGGCGAGCGGCTCCTCGCCCACCTTGTCGAGCGAGATCATGATCTGGAGGTCGCCCGAGCCGTCGCGGATCGTGGCGAAGCAGAGCTTGCCACCGGTCCGTGACAGCATGACGCGGCCCACGACGCCGACCTTGTCGCCCGTCGCGGTGTCCGGCTCCAGTCCCTGGTATTTCTCCCGGAGCTCGGCGGCGGTCGCCGTGCGCGGGAAGGTCACCGGGTAGGGGTCGACGCCCTCGCTGCGGAGGCGGTCGAGCTTGTCCCGGCGGATGCGCATCTGCTCGGGAAGATCCTGGGTCGGGGTCGTGTCATCGGTCACAGGCACAGGTTACCGAGGTCTTCAACCCCGTTTCGTACGGCTAGGCGGTGTTGCGGTGATAGATCAGGCGCAACCCGATCAACGTCAGCCATGGCTCGTGCACGTCGATGGACCTGGCCTCGCCCGCGACCAGCGGCGCGTGCCCCCCGGTCGCGACCACGGTCACGTCGTCGGGATCCTCGGCCAGTTCGGCGGCCATCCGCTCGACGATCCCGTCGACCTGCCCGGCGAAGCCGTAGATGATGCCCGACTGGAGGGCCTCGACGGTGTTCTTCGCGATCACCGATCGGGGCCTGATCAGCTCGACCTTGTGCAGCTGGGCGCCGGCGGCGGCGAGCGCGTCGACGGAGATCTCGATGCCGGGCGCGGTGACGGCCCCGACGTACTCCCCCTTGGCGGAGACCGCGTCGAAGGAGGTCGCGGTGCCGAAGTCGACGATGATGCACGGCCCGCCGTACAGGCTGATGGCGGCGAGGGAGTTGACGATGCGGTCGCTGCCGACCTCTTTGGGGTTGTCCATCCTGACGGGCACGCCGGTGCGCACGCCCGGCTCGACGATGACGGCCGTGACGTCGCCGTAGTAGCGGCGGCACATCTCACGCATCTCGTTCAGCACGGAGGGGACCGTGGAGCAGATCGCGATCCCCCCGACGTCGGCGTTCTTGAGCAGCGGGGACTGGGCGAGCAGCCCCTGGAGCACCACGGCGATCTCGTCGGCGGTACGGCGGGCGTCGGTGGCGATCCGCCAGTGCTCGATCACTTCCTCGCCCTCGAACAGGCCGAGGACGGTGTGGGTGTTGCCGACGTCGATCGTTAGCAGCATCAAGTCCCCCGGAGGTCCAACGCGATATCGAGTGCGGGCGCCGAGTGGGTGAGCGCTCCTACCGCGAGGTAATCAACGCCAGTTTCGGCCACATCCCGGGCGGATTCCAAGGTCAATCCCCCACTGGCTTCCAATCGCGCCCGATTTTTCACCAAATGTACGGCTTCCAGCAGCATTTCCACCGAGAAGTTGTCCAGCAGGATCTCCTCGGCCCCCTCGGCGAGCACCGGCTCGATCTGGTCGATGCGATCCACCTCCACCTCGATCGGCAGGTCAGGGTATGCCTGCCGGACGGCACGGAAGGCCGCGGCCACCCCGCCGGCGGCCACCACGTGATTGTCCTTGATCAGGGCCGCGTCCGACAGGGACATCCGATGATTGACTCCGCCGCCGCACCGCACGGCGTACTTCTCCAGCGCGCGAAGCCCGGGGAGGGTTTTTCGGCTGTCCCTGATCCGCGCCGCCGTACCCGCCACGGCCTCGACCCACCGGGCGGTCGTGGTGGCGATTCCGGACAGGTGGGTCAGCAGGTTGAGGGCGGTCCGCTCGGCCGTGAGAAGGTCGCGGGCCGGGCCGGTGACGGTCAGCAGGACGTCGCCCCGCCGTACCCGCTCGCCGTCCTTCACGTGCCGCTCGGTCGTGAGCCTGCCGTCGGAGGCGTGCGCGAACAGCCCTTCGGCGACCGCCAGGCCGGACACCACGCCCGCCGCGCGAGCCACGACGTCCGCGACGGCCTGCCCGCCCGCCGGGATCGTCGCCACGCTCGTGACGTCTCCCGCGGCCGACAGGTCCTCGGCCAGCGCGCTCTCGTAGACGGTGACGACAGCCGCCGGGTCCAGACCGGCCTCCGTCAGGTCGGTCTCGATCCGCGGCGGCAGCGCGGTCGTGTGCGGGCGGTAGGTCATGGCGAGTCCCTCCTCTGACAGGGTGGCGTCGAGATGTCCGAGCCACCAGGCGTCCTCACGATCCGGATGATCTTCACGCCAGTGCGAGCCGCGGGTCTCCGCCCGCCGCATCGCCGCCGCGACCAGCACGGAGGCCACGGTCAGCAGGTTGGTCGCCTCCCACGACTCGGTGCACGGCGGCACCTGGACGGGCGTCCACCGGGCGTCGACCAGCGCATGGGCCACCCGGCCGAGGCTGTCGCCGCTGCGCAGCACGCCCGCGCCCAGGCTCATGTGCCCCTGGATCCGGGCCCGCGCGCGCGGATCGACCAGGCCCTCGGGACGCCCCTCCGCCGCCGGCGGCCCCGGCGCGCGGTCGTGGGCGTGCACGTCCGCCGCGATCCGCTCGGCGAACACCAGCCCTTCGAGCAGCGAGTTGGAGGCGAGCCGGTTCGCACCGTGCACACCGGTGCAGGCGACCTCGCCGCACGCGTAGAGGCCGGGGACGGACGTACGGCCGCGCAGATCCGTGCGGACCCCGCCGCTGGCGTAGTGGGCGGCGGGCGCGACCGGGATCGGCTCCGTCACCGGGTCGATGCCGTGTTCCAGGCAGACCGCGTGGATGGTGGGGAAACGGGTGCGCCACATCTTCTCGCCGAAGTGCCGCCCGTCGAGGTAGACGTGGTCGGCGCCGGACTCCCGCATCCGCCGCATGATCGCCTTGGCCACCACGTCGCGCGGCGCGAGATCGGCCAGTTCGTGCACGTCGCGCATGAACCTGGTCCCCTCGGCGTCGACCAGGAACGCGCCCTCGCCCCGTACGGCCTCCGAGACCAGCGGCTGTTGCCCGGTGGAGTCGGGCCCCAGCCAGAGCACCGTCGGATGGAACTGGACGAACTCCACATCCCGCACCACCGCCCCCGCCCGGAGCGCCAGCGCCACCCCGTCGCCCGTGGACACGACCGGATTGGTGGTGGCCGCGTAGATCTGCCCCATTCCCCCGGTCGCCAGCACCACGGCCCGCGCCCTGACGGCCCCCACGCCGTCCCTGGCGCCCTCGCCCATCACGTGCAGGGTGATCCCGCACACCCGGCCGTCAGCGTCCTTCTGGAGGTCGAGAACCAGCGCGTGCTCGATCACCTCGATCCCGTCCGCCGCGCGCACCGCCGCCACCAGCGCCCGCTGCACCTCCGCCCCCGTGGCGTCGCCCCCCGCGTGCACGATCCTGCGCCGCCGGTGACCGCCCTCCCGCGTCAGCTCCAGTTCCCCCCGCGCGTCGCGGTCGAACTCGGCGCCGTGCGCCATCAGCCGCCGCAGCGCGGCCGGCCCCTCGGTGACCAGCACCTGTACGGCGGGCTCGTCGCACAGCCCCACGCCGGCGATCAGCGTGTCGCTCCGATGCTCGGCCGGCGAGTCGTCCGGGTCGAGCACGGCGGCGATCCCGCCCTGGGCCCAGCGCGTCGAGCCGGCCGACAGCACGTCCTTCGTGACGACCAGGATGCGCGCGCCCGGGTCGAGTTCGGCGTACCCGAGCGCGACGGTCAGCCCGGCTATGCCGGACCCCACGACGACCACATCGGCAGAGACCGTCCACCCGGGCGCCGGCGCGGACAACCGCATCGGGATGGCTGGGGCACTCACGGGCCACCTCCCCGTCCGGTGCCGAGCACCGGGATCGTTATTTCGTCAGCATGACGATAACCCCCGCCCGCACGCCATCCGCCTTCGGGGTCCCATCAGTCGCCCGGCGCTCGGTGCCGGCCCCGTCAGCCGAAGGTGACGACGACGTTGTCGATGAGCCGGGTGGTCCCGACCCGGGCGGCCACGGCTAGTACGGCGTCGCCCACGTGCCCGTCGGGGATCTCGGTGAACGTGGCGGGCTCGACCAGGGCGAGGTAGTCGAGGAGGAGCGGGGGGTCCGCGTGGGCGGCGGCGTCGAGGACCTCGCGGGCGGCCTGCCGGACCTCCGGGGGCGTGGCGCGGGAGGATCCCTCGTTGAGGGCTGTGGAGAGGGACAGGGCGGTGGCCCGGTCGGCGGCGGAGAGGTAACGGTTGCGGCTGGAGAGGGCCAGGCCGTCGGGCTCGCGGACGGTCGGGGCGCCGAGGATCTCGACGGGCAGGTCGAGGTCGGCGGCCATCCGGCGGATCAGCGCGAGCTGCTGGGCGTCCTTGCGGCCGAAGACGGCGACGTCGGGCCGCACGAGGTTGAAGAGCTTGAGGACCACGGTGAGTACCCCGTCGAAATGCCCCGGGCGGAACGCGCCCTCGACGATCGCGCCCATCTCGCCCGCGCTGACCGACACCTGCCGGTCGGGACGGTACATGTAGTCGGCCGAGGGGGCGAAGACGAGCCGCACCCCCTCTTCCTGGCAGACCTCCAGGTCATCCATAAATGTCCGGGGATAGCGCGAAAAATCCTCGTTTGGTGCGAACTGGAGGGGGTTGACGAAGATGCTCACGGCCACCTGGTCGGCGTGCTCGCCGGCGAGCCTGATCAGCGACCGGTGCCCCTCGTGCAACGCCCCCATCGTCGGCACCAGCGCGAGCCGGCCGACGCCCAGCTCGGTCCTGGCGACGTCCAGCTCCGCCCGGTCACCGGCGACGATCACGTCCATATGTTGCCCCCCAGGGCGTCCAGGAGGCGCTCGGCGGCCTCGGGCTTCAACAGACCGGCCGCCAGCGCCCGGTCGGCCGTGAGCCGCGCCAGGGCGACGTAGGCGTCGGCGGCCTCGGGTGCGGCGACGATCAGGGCGTCGACGTGTTTGCGGACCGTGCCCGCGTCGCCGCGCACGACCGGGCCGGTGAGCCCGGCGATGCCCAGGCGGAGCACGTTGTCGAGGGCCGCGCCGAGCAGCGGGCCGAGCATCCGCCCCGGATGCTCCACCCCGATCTTCTCCAGCAGTTCCTGCGACTCCGCGATGAGCGTGACCATGTGGTTGGCGGCCTGGGCGAGGGCCGCGTGATAGAGGGCGCGGTCGGCGTCCTCGATCCAGACCGGCTCGCCGCCCATCTCGATGACCAGCGCCTCGGCCACGGGACGCAACGCGGCGGGCGCGGTGACGCCGAACGAGCAGCCGACGAGGCGGCGCAGGTCGTCGTCCCTGCCGGTGAAGGTCATGACCGGATGCAGCGCGAGGGGGAGCGCGCCCACTCTGGCCGCCGGTTCGAGCACGTTCAGCCCGTAGGCGCCGCTGGTGTGCACCAGCAGCTTGCCCTTGAGGTCGACGCCGGTCGTGGCCAGGCCGGAGACCAGGCCCGGCAGCACGTCGTCGGGAACGGTCAGCAGCACGAGCTCCGCCGCGCTCACGACCTCTTCCGGGGCGACCGGCGTGGTGCCCAGCCGTTCGGCCGCCCGGCGGTGCGAGGCGTCGGACACCCCGCTGACCGCCGTCACCCGATGGCCGGCGACCGCGAGCGCGGCGCCGAGCACCGACCCGACCCGGCCGGCGCCGAGCACACCCACGGCGAGCCGTGCCGGGCGATCACCTGCGTCCATGTCGTCACGTCCCTGTCGGCCACGGCCGGGCGTCCACGCTTCTGACGCCCCGCTCCGTTGCCAGGGTAACGGGAGCACTTCGAACGCTCCGCACGGCACGCTGCCAGGGGTTTTACCACACTTTGAGATTCGGACAATCGTGATGGGGAAGACATATCTGGACGCCCCTGTCAGGGCGCCCCACCAAGGAAGAAAAGGGGATGAGTCACCGTATAGGTGCCTCTAGAAGCGAACGCCGAGCCCGATCAATGGGCCCGGCGTTCGCGCGTGAACATCACACACTCCCCACAGGGCGGCAAGCCGGACCGCACCCGGTGGGGGCCGGGTCGGGACGGTGCCGCTCCCTGATGAAGGCAACGATAGCGCAAAGCGACGGCACTGAGTAGTCATCCAATCACTCCGCGTGTCACGGTGACACCATGGCTGAGCGAGTCAAAGGTGATCCCCCGCCCAGCGGCGGGAAGATAACGTCTCCAGGTGTGTGGCTCACCTGGCGCGCGGCGATGGAACGGGCCCTCTACGGCGAAGAGGGCTTCTACCTGCGAGAGCGCCCCTCCATGCACTTCCGGACCTCCGTCGGCGCCTCCCCCGCCTTCGCCGAGGCCATCCTGCGGGCCCTGATCCAGGTCGACGAACGGCTGGCCCGGCCACCGCTGCTCGACCTCGTCGACATCGGAGCCGGCGAGGGCACGCTGGTGGGCACGATCCTCGACCTCGCGGAGCCCGGCCTCGTGAGCCGCCTGCGGGTCACCGGGGTCGACCTCGCCGAGCGCCCGCCGGGCCTGCCGGAGCGAATCGCCTGGCGGTCCTCGCCGCCCGGCTCGATCACCGGGCTGGTGATCTGCAACGAGTGGCTCGACAACGTGCCGCTGGACATCGTCGAGCAGAGCACCGACGGCCCTCGCCTCGTGCTGGTGAACCCCGAGACCGGGGAGGAGCGCCTCGGCCCGCCGCCGGACGGGGCCGACCTGGCCTGGCTGGCCCGCTGGTGGCCGCTGCGTCACATCGGCCAGCGCGCGGAGATCGGGCGGGCCCGCGACGAGGCCTGGTCCTCGGTCCTCCGGCGACTGGCGCGCGGCACGGCGATCGCCGTCGACTACGCGCACTCCGCGGCCGACCGGCCCGCCTGCGGCACGCTCACCGGCTACCGCGACGGCGCCCTCGTCATCCCGGTGCCCGACGGCTCCTGCGACATCACCGCGCACGTCGCCCTCGACTCCTGCGCGGCGGCCTTCCAGGGCCCGGCCCTGACGTCCACGACGCTGACCACCCAGCGCGAGGCCCTGCGCGCGCTCGGCGTCACCGGCGCCCGGCCCGCGCCGGCCCGCGCCCACACCGACCCCCGCGGCTACCTCCGCGCGCTCGCCCGCGCCTCGGAGGAGGGCGAGCTGATTGATTCGTCAGGTTTGGGTGGGTTCGGATGGCTATGTCAGCACATTGGGTGACCGCGCTAACCTAGTCGGGCGAATCACGCAGAACCAGGTGGGGAGACGACTCGGTGGAGATCGAGCAGACGGCGCTGCCAGGAATCGGGCTGAAACACGAGTTCACCACCCGATCGGGCCGCAGAGTGGGCGTGATCAGCCACCGGACCGGCCGACGCGACTTGATCATATACGACGTCTCCGACCCCGACCGGGCCTGCGAGAGCGTCAAGCTGAACGACGAGGAGGCCGACGCCCTCGTGGAGCTGCTCGGCGCGCCGCGCATCGTGCAGCGCCTCAACGACCTGCACCGCGAGGTCGAGGGGCTGGTCAGCCTCCAGCTCGCCATCGCGGACGGCTCGCCGTACGCGGGACGGCCGATGGGGGACGCGCGGGTCCGCACCCGCACCGGCGCCTCCATCGTGGCGATCGTGCGCGGCGCTCAGGTGATCGCGAGCCCGACGCCCGACTTCACCCTGGCCGGCGACGACGTGGTGGTCGTCGTGGGCAGCCCCGAGAGCACGTCCGCCGTCGCCGAGATCCTGGCTCACGGGTAGCCGGTGCACACAGCGATCCTGTTTCTCGAACTCGGTGGTGTCCTTCTCGGTCTAGGCGTTCTCGGCGCGCTCGCGCTCCGGGTGGGCATCTCCCCCATTCCCCTCTACCTGCTGGCCGGTCTGGCCTTCGGACAGGGCGGGATCCTGCCGCTGGCCACCAGCGAGGAGTTCATCGCGGTCGGCGCGGAACTCGGCGTCATCCTGCTGTTGTTAACGCTCGGCCTGGAGTACAACGCCGACGAGCTGGTCAGCAGCCTGCGCAGCAACGCCAGGGGCGGAATCGTCGACCTGGTGCTGAACGCCGCGCCGGGCGCCATCGCCGCGCTGCTGCTCGGCTGGGGCCCGGTGGCCGCCGTGGCGATGGCCGGCGTCACCTATGCCACCTCCTCGGGCATCACCGCGAAGGTGTTGTCGGACCTCGGCTGGATCGGCAACAGGGAGACCCCGGTCGTGCTGTCGCTGCTGGTCTTCGAAGACCTCACGATGGCGCTCTACCTGCCGATCCTGACCGCGCTGCTGGCCGGGCTGACCCTGCTCAGCGGCGCCGTCACGGTCGCGATCGCGCTGGCCACCGTCAGCGTCGTGCTGCTCGTGGCGCTGCGTTTCGGCCGGTTCATCGAGGCGTTCGTGGCCAGCCCGAACTCCGAGGTGCTGCTGCTCAAGGTCGTCGGCCTGGCGCTGCTGGTGGCGGGCCTGGCGCAGCAGCTCCAGGTCTCCGCCGCGGTCGGCGCGTTCCTGGTCGGCATCGCCCTGTCAGGCGAACTGGCCGAGGACGCCCGCGCCCTGCTGAGCCCGCTCCGCGACCTGTTCGCGGCGGTCTTCTTCGTCTTCTTCGGCCTGCAGACCGACCCCGGCGCCATCCCGCCGGTCGCCGCGCTCGCCGCCGGCCTCGCCCTGATCAGCATGATCACCAAGCTGCTCACCGGGGCGTACGCCGCGCGCCGGGCCGGCATCGGCAAGGCCGGCCGGGCCCGAGCCGGCATCGCCCTGATCCCCAGGGGCGAGTTCAACATCGTGATCGCCGGGCTCGCCGTCGGCGCCGGAGTCCACCCCGACCTCGGCCCGCTCGCGGCTACCTACGTGCTCATCCTCGCCGCCTTCGGCCCTCTCGCCGCCCGCCTCATGCAGCCCCTCATCACCTCGATCGCCAAACGCGCCTGACAGCCGTCGTCTTAGCGGACGGCGACCTTCAGGGAGGTCAGGCCGCGGATCACGTAGCCGGGCTTCCAGGTGGGTTCCTCGGTGAGTTCCAGTCCGGGGGCGGCGCGGAGGACGGCGGCGAAGGACTCGGCCAGTTCGATGCGGGCCAGCGGGGCGCCGAGGCAGAAGTGGATGCCGGCGCCGAAGGAGATGTGCGGATTGTCGGCGCGGGCCAGGTCGAGCCGTCCGGGGTCGTCGAACACCGTCTCGTCACGGTTCGCGGAGCCGAAGAGGAGAGCGACCTCGGCCCCGCGCGGGATGTCGACGCCCCCGACGGTGATGTCCTCCAGCACCCAGCGCTCGAACAGCTGCAACGGCGTGTCCCACCGCATCAGCTCCTCCACGGCGGTCGGCAGAAGCGTGTGGTCGGCCCTGAGCCGGGCCAGTTCGCCGGGATTGCGGAAGAGCGACCACCAGCCGTTGCCGGTCACGTTGACGGTGGCCTCGTGGCCCGCGTTGAGGAGCAGCACGCAGGTGCCGATCAGCTCGTCCTCGGTGAGGACGTCACCTTCGTCGGCCACCTGGGCGAGGGCGCTGATGAGGTCGTCGCCGGGGGCGTCGCGCCGGGCCCGGGACAGGTCGCGCAGGTAGGCGGAGAACTCCTCGGCGGCGCGCACCGCGGTGTGCTGCGCCTGGCTGGAGGGGTTGAGCTCGTACATCCCGCAGATGTCGGCCGACCAGGGCCGCAACAGGTGGCGGTCGGCCTCCGGCACGCCGAGCATCTCGGCGATCACGGTGACCGGCAACGGCTCGGCGACCTCGGCCAGCAGGTCGCCGCCGCCGCGTTCGACCAGTCCGGCCACCAGTTCGGTGGCGAACGCGCGCACCCGGGGACGAAGCGCCTCGACCATCCGGGGCGTGAACGCCTTGGACACCAGCCGCCGCAGGCGCGTGTGCACGGGCGGCTCGACGTCGAGCATGCCGGTCCTGGTCACCCGCCAGAACGGCTCCTGGAAGTCGGGCTCCGGCTCCCTGCCGAACTCCTCGTGGGTGGCGGCGTGCAGGTAGGAGCGGCCCAGCCGGCGGTCCCTCAGCAGTGCGTTGACGTCGGCGTGCCCGGCGACGAGCCACTGTCCGGTGGGTTCGAAGTAGCTCACCGGCGCCGAGGCGCGCAGTTCCGCGTAGACGTCGTAGGGATGAGCGACGAATTCAGGATTCCACGGGTCAAAACGCACACCGCAATGCTAGATCGCGGGGTTGCGATCAGGTACCGGTTGTCGGTTATAGTTCCGGCGTAGGTCATGAGTGCCAGCGTCAAGCCCCGGCTCGCTGGCCGGCAACCCTCGCGTCCGCGGCGGGGTGCCCCGGGTGAGGACCTGGTCCGGCGCGAGGTGCGTCGGGCAAGCGCGGGCCGCCTTCCGACACCAGGGCAGGGGTCCGATGACCCAAGGAGCCTGGCCATGTCCGTTCTCACCATTCTCGGTCCCGCCCCCGCCCGCACCCCGGCACGGGACACCACCGAGCGCGGCCTACCCCGGGTGCTCGGCGCCGACCTGGAGGTCCCGGTCAAGGGCGGCAGGCTGGTGCCGTACGCGAACCTCGACTACGCGGCGAGCGCCCCCTGTCTGGAGCCGGTGAACGCGGCCGTCGCCGCCGCGCTGCCGGCCTACTCCAGCGTGCACCGCGGCGCCGGCTACGCCTCGCAGCTCACCACCGCCCGCTACGAGCAGGCCAGGCACACCGTGCGGGCCTTCGCCGGAGCCCGCGCCGACGACGCGGTGGTCTTCACCCGCAACACCACCGACGCCACCAACCTGCTGGCCCGCTGCCTGCCCGAGGGCACGACCGTGGTGGTCTTCGACACCGAGCACCACGCCTCACTACTCCCCTGGCCGGACGCCGTACGGCTGGCCCCGCCCGCCTTTCCCGGCGAGGCCGTCCGCGCGGTCGACGACGCCCTGGCCGGCATCGACGGCCCCGCGCTGCTGGTGGTCACCGCCGCCTCCAACGTCACCGGGGAGCTGTGGCCGATCGCGGCCCTGGCCCACATCGCGCACCGGCACGGCGCCCGCATCCTGGTGGACGCGGCGCAGCTCGTCCCGCACCGGCGGCTCAACCTGACCGCGCTCGACCTCGACTACGTGGTGTTCTCCGGGCACAAGCTGTACGCCCCCTTCGGCGCGGGCGCGCTGATCGGCCGTCGTGACTGGCTCGCCGACGCCGAGCCGTACCTGCGGGGTGGCGGCGCCACCACGGCCGTCGCCGAGGAGACCGTCTGGAGCGAGGACGCCGAGCAGCGGCACGAGGCGGGCACCCCGAACGTGCTGGGCGCGATCGCGCTGGCCGCCGCCTGCGACGCCCTGTCGGCCACCGGCTGGACCGCGCTGGTGCGCGAGGAGGAGCGGCTGCTCACCCGCCTGCGGGCCGGGCTCGCGGAGATCGAAGGGGTGCGCGAGCTGGCGCTGTGGGGTCCCGAGCATCCGCGGCTGGGCATCGTGTCGTTCGTGGTCGAGGGCTGGACCGCGCGGGAGGTCGCCGAGGCGCTGTCGGCCGAGCACGGCATCGGGGTGCGTGACGGGAAGTTCTGCGCGCACCCGTTCGTCCGGCACCTGCTGGGCGCCTCCGACGAGGGCTGCCACGACGGTACGGCGAGCGCGGTACGGGCCTCGATCGGCCTGGGCACCGCCACCGAGCACGTGGACCGGCTGATCGCCGCCCTGCGGGATCTTGTCACCCGGCGCTGACGTGGCAGCATGAGCCTATGACCGAACGCATGGTGGGCATCGGCGCGGGCGCCAAAGAGCTGGCCACCGAGGACATGATCCTCAACATCGGCCCGCAGCACCCGTCCACCCACGGTGTGCTGCGGCTACGGCTCACCCTCGACGGCGAGCGGATCAGCGCCGCCGAGCCGGTGATCGGCTACATGCACCGGGGCGCGGAGAAGCTGTTCGAGGTGCGCGACTACCGGCAGATCCTGGTGCTGGCCAACCGGCACGACTGGCTGTCGGCGTTCGCCAACGAGCTGGGCGTGGTGCTCGCGGTCGAGCGCATGCTCGGCATGGAGGTGCCGGTCCGGGCCGTGTGGGCGCGCACCCTGCTCGCCGAGCTCAACCGGGTGCTCAACCACCTGATGTTCCTCGGCTCCTATCCCCTGGAGCTCGGCGCCATCACCCCCGTCTTCTACGCCTTCAGGGAGCGCGAGACCATCCAGGCCGTCATGGAGGAGATCTCCGGCGGCCGGATGCACTACATGTTCAACCGGGTCGGCGGCCTGAAGGACGACCTTCCCGAGGGCTGGCTCGACCGCACCTCCCGCGCCGTCGCGGACGTACGGCGACGCCTGCCCGACATCGAGAACCTGCTCCTCGGCAACGACATCTTCCGCGCCAGGACCGTCGGCGTCGGCGTCCTCGACCGCGACACGATCATGCAGTACGGCGTGAGCGGCCCCATCGCCAGAGCCTCGGGCGTCGACTTCGACCTCCGCCGCGACGAGCCCTACCTGGCGTACGGCGAGCTGCCGGTGAAAGTGATCACCCAGTCGGCCGGTGACTGCCACGCCCGGTTCCTCGTGCTGCTGGAGCAGGTCAAGGTGTCCCTGGATCTCGCCGACGCGTGCCTCGACCGGCTCCGCGAGCTGCCGCCGGGGCCGATCAACCAGCGGCTGCCCAAGGTGCTCAAGGTGCCGGAGGGGCACACCTACGCCTGGACCGAGAGCCCGCTCGGCATCAACGGCTACTACCTGGTCTCCCGCGGCGAGAAGACGCCGTGGCGGCTCAAGCTCCGTTCCGCGTCCTTCAACAACATCCAGGTGCTGCGCGAGATGCTGCCCGGCCATCTGGTCGCCGACATGGTGGCCATCCTGGGCTCGATGTTCTTCGTGGTCGGCGACATCGACAAGTGACGCCTCAGGGCCGGGTGTCCGCTTCCTCGTCGTCCTTGGGGATCCGGCAGCAGTACTCCAGGTAGAGGGCCGCGCAGATCAGCACCACGCAGGAGAGGAACGAGCCGCCCGCGACGAAGAAGTCGCGCCGCGGGGTGTCCTGGCCCAGCAGTTCTATGACGTGCAACACGAACCCGGCGAAGACGCCGCCGAAGACCGCCCCGGCGTAGGCCGACGCCTTGGCCAGCGCCGCCAGCCGGGCCACGACCATCGGCTCGACCGGCTTGGTCTCGTGCCTGCCCTCCAGCCGAGCCCTGGTCATCCACCCGCTGTACGCCTCGCCGATCGCGAGCAGCAGCATGGACGGGATGGCGCTCCACGGGACCGTGGGCAGCGTGCCGTACATCCGCTGGAGGATCAGCCAGGTGATCGCGGCGAGCGCCACGATGATGGCGACGAGCGCCATCGGCCGGGTCGGCCTCACATCGGCACCTGCAACGTGCGGTCGGCCCGCAGGCGCACGCCCGCCGTGCCCACGGAGGCGGCCAGTTCGGCCACCGGGCCGTGTCCGGGCAGGACCGCGGTCGGGTCGGCCTCGGCCCACGGGACCAGCACGAAGGCGCGCTCGTGCGCGCGGGGGTGCGGCAGGGTGAGCTCGCCGTCGTCGCAGGACTGGTCGCCGACGACGATCAGGTCCACGTCGAGCGTGCGCGGGCCCCAGCGCTCGCCGCGGGCGCGGCCGAAGGAGTCTTCCACGCTCTGGGCGCGTTCGAGCAGGGCCCGGGGCTCCAGCATGGTCTCGGCGATGACCACGGCGTTGAGGTAGGGCCCCTGCTCGGGGCCGCCGACCGGATCGGTCTCGTAGACGGGGGACACGGCGACGAATGCCAGGCCGGGCGCGTCGAAAATCGCGTCGATCGCGCCCTGGAGGGTGTCGAACCGGCGGCCCAGATTGCTGCCGAGGGAGAGGACGACCTTCATGTTCGCCTCCTGGTGATCGTGACGATCACGTCGTCGAAGGGCAGGGGGATGGGGGCGGCCGGTTTGTGCACCCGGACCTCGGCCGCGTCGACCAGCGCGTCGGCCAGGCACACGTCGGCCAGCCGCTGGGCGAGCGTCTCGATCAGGGCCACCGCCTCGCCCTCGACGACCCTGGCCAGCCGTACGGCCAGGTCTCCGTAGTCGACCGTCTTCGCCAGGTCGTCGCCGGCGGCGGCGGGTGCGGTGTCGAGGAACAGCGTGACGTCGACGACGAACTCCTGACCGAGCGCGCGCTCGGCCGGCAGACAGCCGTGAAACCCCCGTGCCCGTAGCCCCGACAGTGTGATCGTGTCTGTGCCCGGCACCGTCACGCCGGTTCCTCCTCCTCGTCGTCGTCATCGCCCTGCAGGACGGGCGAACCATGGTGCATCCACAACCGCCAGCCCTCGGTGGTCCTGACGAAGGTGTTGCTCGCCACGACCTTCCCGGCGGCGAAACTCGAATCGCCCTCGTCGCCGGCGGTCAGGATGTTCTCCGCGCAGGTGAGCACGGCGACGTCGCCGAAGACGGTGACGTTGACGTCCGTCAGCACGAACTGGATGTACGGCGTGTTCGCCATGATCAGCGCCCACGACCTCAGCACCTCGGAGCGGCCCGTCAGCAGCGGCCAGCCGGGATGCACGCACCCCACCTGCAGCCCTTCTGAGTCGGCGGCCCAGACGTCGGTCATCGCGTCGAGGTCGGCCTCCTCGATGGCTGTGTAGAACGTCTGATTGGCCGTCTCGACGGCCACCGTGTCGACGCTCATCTGCTCCCTCCACGGGTCCATGCGGCCGCCACCCGGACGGCATCGGCGTTGGGCCCCACCCGGTGCACCCTGACACACCAGGCTCCCGCCCGCGCGGCGAGGGCCGTCACCGCGGCGGTCGCGTCGTCACTGCGGCTGAACGGGCGGGGGGTTCCGTCGGGCCCCGGCAGCAGGCGGCCGAGGAACCGCTTCCGCGACGCGCCGATGAGCAGCGGGTAGCCCAGTTCGGCCAGCCTGTCCATGCCCGCGAGCAGGGACCAGTTGTGTTCCGGATGCTTGGCGAAGCCGAGCCCGGGATCGAGCACGATCTGATTCTCCGGCACGCCTTCCGCCAGCACCAGATCGACCCGCTTGGCCAGCTCCTCGCGCACCTCGGTCACCACGTCGGCGTACACCGCGCGGCTCTCCATGTCGTGGCTGTGCCCCCGCCAGTGCATCACCACGTACGGCACGCCGGCGGCGGCGACGACCCTGGCCATGCCGTGATCGGCGAGTCCGCCGCTGACGTCGTTGACGAGTTTGGCGCCCGCCTCGACGGCCGCCTGCGCCACCTCGGCCCGCATGGTGTCGACGCTGACCGGGACGCCCTCCCGGTCCAGCGCCCGGATCACCGGGACCACCCTGGCCAGCTCCTCCTCCAGGGACACCCGGGCCGCGCCCGGCCTGGTGGACTCGCCGCCGACGTCGACGATGTCGGCGCCCTGACGGACCAGCTCCAGGCCGTGCCGGATCGCCGCGTCCTCGTCGAACCACTGGCCGCCGTCGGAGAAGGAATCAGGCGTGACATTGACCACGCCCATGACCAGGCACCGCTCCTCGGCGGGCATTCCGGGCACACTCCACGTGGTCATGCCGACAAGCCTAGGTCTTCCGCATCTCCGATCGGAGCCACGGGTCCGCCTTCCGGATAACGAAACGGCCCGTCGACCGGGTTGTCCGGTCGACGGGCGGTTAGGGGATCGGGGATCGAGCGCAGGGTCACGTGCCCAGGATCAGCGACATCGCCTCGGCACGGGTCTTGTCGCTGTCACGGAAATCGCCGCGCACGGCCGAGGTGATGGTTTTCGCCCCCGGCTTGCGCACCCCCCGCATGGTCATGCAGAGGTGCTCGCACTCGATGACCACGATGACTCCTCGCGGCTCCAGCACGTGCATCAGCGCGTCGGCGATCTGGGAGGTCATCCGCTCCTGGACCTGGGGGCGCCTGGCGTAGACGTCGACCAGCCTGGCCAGCTTGGACAGGCCGGTCACCTGGCCCTTGGCGTTGGGGATGTAGCCGACGTGGGCGACCCCGTGGAACGGGACCAGGTGGTGCTCGCAGTTGGAGTAGACCTCGATGTCCTTGACCAGCACCATCTCGTCGTGCTCGACCTCGAAGACGGTGGTCAGCACGTCTTCGGGGGTCTGCCCGAGCCCGGCGAACTGCTCCGCGTAGGCGCGGGCGACGCGGGCCGGGGTGTCCAGAAGGCCGTCCCGGTCCGGATCTTCACCGATCGCGATCAGGATCTCGCGAACGGCCTTCTCGATCCGGGCCGAGTCGACCTTCAGTGGCTTCTGACCCACTCAGGCCCCGTCTCGCGGAACCACGTCACGGGGCTCCGCACCGGTCCCCGCCGGGAGCGCGCCGTTGCCGGTCTGCTCCTTACGGGAGAGCACGGGCGGGCGGTCCGACGGGAGCCGCTTGCCGTATCCCGCATAGGAGGGGCGGTGCTCCTTGACGACGACGGGGGCGAAGACCTGGAGCACCATGTCGCGGGAGAGGGTCTCCTTCTCCATGAGCTCCAGCACCAGGTTGTCGAGCACGTCGCGGTACTCGACCAGGATGTCCCACGCCTGATCGTGCGCCGACTCGATGAGCCTGCGGACCTCTTCGTCGATCGACGATGCGATCTTCTCGGAGTAGTCGCGCTCGTGACCCATCTCACGGCCGAGGAAGACCTCGCCGTTGCCGCTGCCGAACTTACGGGCGCCGAGCTGCTCGCTCATGCCGTACTCGGTGACCATGCGGCGGGCGATGGTGGTGGCCTTCTCGATGTCGTTGGAGGCGCCCGTGGTGGGCTCGTGGAAGACGAGCTCCTCCGCCGTGCGTCCGCCCATCAACATCGCGAGCTGGTCGTTCATCTCCGAGCGCGTCGCCAGGAACTTGTCCTCCATCGGCAGCGTCATCGTGTAACCGAGGGCGCGGCCGCGGGACAGGATCGTGATCTTGTGGACCGGGTCGGAGTTGGGCAACGCGTGTGCCACCAGGGCGTGACCGCCCTCGTGATACGCGATGATCTTCTTCTCCTGGTCCGACATGACCCTGGACTTGCGCTCGGGGCCGGCCATCACGCGGTCGATGGCCTCCTCCAGCAGCTCCATCGTGATCAGCTTCTGGTCGGCGCGCGCGGTGAGCAGCGCCGCCTCGTTGATCACGTTGGCCAGGTCGGCGCCGGTGAAACCGGGGGTCCTGCGGGCGATGACGTCGAGGTCGACGTCCTCCGCGAACGGCTTGCCCCGGCCGTGCACGCGCAGGATGCCCTTGCGGCCTTCCAGGTCGGGCCGGTCCACGGTGACCTGCCGGTCGAACCGGCCGGGCCGCAGCAGCGCCGGGTCGAGGATGTCGGGCCGGTTCGTCGCGGCGATCAGGATCACGCCGCCCTTGACGTCGAAGCCGTCCATCTCGACGAGGAGCTGGTTCAGCGTCTGCTCGCGCTCGTCGTGACCGCCGCCGAGACCGGCGCCGCGATGGCGGCCGACCGCGTCGATCTCGTCGATGAAGATGATCGCCGGAGCGTTCGCCTTGGCCTGCTCGAACAGGTCACGGACTCGGGAGGCGCCGACACCGACGAACATCTCCACGAAGTCGGAACCCGAGATCGAGTAGAACGGCACTCCGGCCTCGCCGGCGACGGCCCTGGCGAGCAGGGTCTTGCCGGTGCCGGGCGGGCCGTACAGCAGAACGCCCTTGGGGATCTTCGCGCCGATCGCCTGGAACTTGGCCGGGGCCTGGAGGAACTCCTTGATCTCCTGGAGCTCCTCGATGGCCTCGTCCGCGCCCGCCACGTCGGCGAATGTCGTCTTCGGCGTGTCCTTGGTGATGAGCTTCGCCTTCGACTTCCCGAAGTTCATCACCCGGGAGCCGCCGCCCTGCATCTGGTTCATGATGAACAGGAAGATCAGCACGATGATGACGAAGGGCAGGAAGCTCACCAGCAGACCGAGGAGGAAATTCTCCTTCGGCACGTCTACGGTGTAACCCTTGGGCAACTTGTTGGCGGACTTTGCGGCCTGCAACTGCTGAGCGAGCTGGACTCCCTGGCCGGACACCCACGAGGAGTAGTAGCGCTTACCGTCGGTCAGTGTGACCTCGATGCGCTGGTCCTTGTCGATGATCTTGGAGCTCGAAACCTTGCCCTCGTCGATCCAGGTCACGACCTGTGAGGTGTCGGTCCGCTCGAAGTTGCCGTCGCTGCTCCACATGGTGGTGACGAGCAGGAGCAACACGACGATGCCCAGGATCCACAGGAGTGGCCCACGTGTAAATCTCTTGAGATCCATCCGATGCGGAACCCCGACGGGCCCGTCCCTTCCTGACCATGGCCTGGCACCCGGGTACTACACCGGTCGATTCCGCCTCGCCTCGCATGACGCCCGATCGCTCTCACGATCGGCGCCGTGTCCGGCTCCGCTTCCTCGCCCTCCCGGGTCGCGGCATCCCTAACCGCTCCAACGGACTACCCGGAGGCGACAACACGTCACCTCCTTCGGAGTCCGAAGGTACACCGGCGTGCCGGGCTCGGTAACTGCCCGGGCACCACCGGTTCTTGCCCTACCAACGTACGTCAGCCGTGGCGGTGTTCCCGGCGGGTGCGGCCAATGTCAGCCTCTGTGCGCATCCGCTTCGCCCAGGGCGTATTTCCTATTCCGTTCCGCCGTATACGTGCGGCGCCAGCGTCCCGATGAACGGAAGGTTCCGGTAACGCTCCGCGTAGTCGAGGCCATAACCGATGACGAACTCGTTCGGGATGTCGAACCCGATGTATTTCACCTCGATCGGCACCTTGTTCGCGTCAGGCTTGCGCAGCGCGGCGCAGACCTCGACCGAGGCGGGATCACGCGACTTGAGGTTGTGCACCAGCCACGACAGCGTCAGCCCGGAGTCGATTATGTCCTCCACGACCAGCACGTGCCGTCCGGCGATATCGGTGTCGAGGTCCTTCAGCACCCGCACCACCCCGGAGGACCTGGTGCCCGCGCCGTACGACGAGACGGCCATCCAATCCATCTCAAGCGGCACGCTCAACGCCCTGGCCAGGTCGGCCATGACCATCACGGCACCCTTGAGCACACCGACGATCAGCAGGTCCTTGCCCGCGTAGTCCGCATCGATCTTTCCGGCTAGTTCTTTGATCTTCGCCTGGAGCTCGTCCTCGGAGATGAGGACCCGCTCCAGGTCCCGGCCCATGTCGGCTGCGTCCACCTGGGGTGTTTCCTTCGCGTCAAAAGGTGTGGCTGCGCACGTCCGGAATCAACCGGACGCTCTGGCGAGAACCAGGGTGCCACACCTGCGTACGGCGACCACCCCCCCGGGCAGGTCCACGCCGCGCTGCCCCCGCCACGCGGTCACGAGCCGGTCCGCCGCCAGGACGTGCGCCGCCGAGACCGACCCCGAAGGGGCTCCCGCCGCGACCGCCGCGCGCCGCACCACCCGCCGCCGCACCGCGTCCGGCAGACCTTCCAGCACCGGTACGGCCAGCGCGACCGCTCCCGGCTCCAGCGGAATATCGCTAAGAGCGAAATCGACGCTCGCTGCTACATAGGCGGATTCTGCCCATTCGTCCAGGGCATCCGCATCCTCGCGACACAGCCGCGCCGTACGGGCCAGCGCCTCCGCGACGCCCGGGCCGAGCTCCTCCTCCAGAACCGGCAGCAACCGCCTCCGCACCCGCACCCGGGTGAAGCGCGGGTCGAGATTGTGCGGGTCGTCCCACGGAGCGAGGCCGAGCGCGGCGCAGGCCGCCGTGGTCGTCTCCCGGGACAACTGGAGGAACGGGCGGCGATATCGTCCCGCCACCGCCGCCATCCCCGACAGCGAACGCGTGCCGCTGCCGCGCGCGAGGCGCAGCAGCACCGTCTCCGCCTGGTCGTCCCTCGTGTGGCCGAGCAGCACCGCAGCGGCCCCCAGGCGGTCTGCGGCCTCCTCCAGCGCGGCGTAGCGGGCCTGCCGGGCGGCGGCCTCAGGCCCGCCCTCCCCGCCCACCACGGCGTGGAGCGTCTCGGCCGGCTCCAGGCCGAGCCCGGACGCCAGCCGCAGCACCTCGGCCGCCTGCACGGCCGAGCCCTCCTGCAACCCGTGGTCGACGGTCACCAGTCCCCCACGCAGGCCCGCGCGCGGCGCGACGAAACCCAGCGCGGCGGCCAGCGCCAACGAGTCGGCGCCGCCGCTGCAGGCCACCAGGACGAGCGCGCCCGGCCCCAGGTCGGCCAGCGCCTCCCGCAGGGCACGGCGGACGTCGGCGACGGCCGGATGCGGGCCCACGGGAGGTTAGCCGACCGCGGGCGGCGCGTCGCCGTCGACAGAACCCGGGTCGGCGGGCGGCGCCGGGGCGGCGCCGTTGGCGATGGCGGCGGTGGTGACGACACGGGCGATCCAGCGGGCGGGATCGGCGATCTCCCCCTGGTCGGGCAAGGTCTCCGGCGAGGTCCAGACCTTGTTGAACCCGTCCATCCCGACCTGGTCGACCACCGTCTTCACGAAGGCGGAACCCTCGGCGTACTGCTTCATCTTGAGATCGACGCCGAGCAGGCGGCGAATCGTGCGGTCGAGCCGGGAGCCGCTCTCCCGCCGGTGCTGGAACTTCTCGCGGATGTCGGCGACCGACGGGACCACGGACGGCCCCACCGCGTCCATGACGAAGTCGCCATGGCCCTCCACCAGGGTCATCACAGCGGTCAGCCGGCTGAGGATCTCCTTCTGCTCAGGCGTCTGGATGGCGTCGATCAGGTTGCCCTCGCCACCGCGCACCGCGTCGGCCACCGCGTCGGCGGCCGAGCGGAGCCGTTCGAGCAGCGTCGGCAGGTCGAGGTCGGAGGCGAGCAGGAACTCGGTCATCTGGCCGCGCACGTACTCACGCAGCCACGGCACGCCGGTGAACTGCACCCGGTGGGTCTCCTCGTGCAGGCAGACCCACAGCCGGAAGTCGCGCGAGTGCACGCCCAGCTCACGCTCGGCGTGGACGATGTTGGGCGCGACCAGGGTCAACCGGCCGATCGGCGCCTGCCCCGAAGGATCGGGCGGCAGGAACAGCTCGTACTGCCCCAGCACGCGGGACGCCATGAACGCCAGCACCGCGCCGACCTCGACGCCCGTGATGCGCGAGCCGACCGCCGAGACGATGGCCGGAGCCTGCCCGCGGTTGGCCGCCATGCGCTGCGTCAGCGGCTCCAGCACGACCCGGAAGCCCTCGACGTTCGCGCGGATCCACCCCGGCCGGTCGACGACGGTCGCCGCCTGTGGCGCGGTCGCGGCGTCGATCCTGGTGAACTCGCGCACATGGCTCTCCGCTTCACGGGAGAGCGTGCGCAACTCGGCGACGGCCTGCCTGGCCTCCTCCCGGCTCACCTGAGGGCCGGGGCGCACCAGGCGCGTTCCCGTGGACACGGCGAGTTCCCAGTCGATCACCTGCATACCGTCCACCGTACGTTGTTTATGGCGACGCTGCGCGCCTGCCTGATGCGACGCTGCGCGTCGCGGTTCGGGCGCTCACACCCGGCGGCTTCCCTCGTCGTTCATCCGCTCCTTCGTCGCTCCTTCTCTCCTCAGTCCAGCCACCGGCGCGCCCTGTTTGATTGCGACGCTGCGCGTCGCGGTTCGGGCGCTCACACCCGGCGGCTTCCCTCGTCGTTCATCCGCTCCTACGTCGCTCCTTCTCTCCTCAGTCCAGCCACCGGCGCGCCCGAACGACAACCCTGGCTCGCTCGGGGAAACCCTTCCTCAGCATTGGCTGCGGCGGCGCGCCCGAACGAGAACCCCTGGCTCGCTTCGTCAAAACTTGGGTGGCTTGTTAGCTCAACGCGACGACTGTGGCTAGGCGGTCTAGGGCGGCTTCGGCTTTTCCCCAGGCGAGGGGGACTCGGTCGGCCATGAAGGCGAAGGTGAGGAGGCGGCCGTCGGTGGTGGTGGCGATCCCGGCGAGGGTGTTCACGTGGTTGAGGGTGCCCGTCTTGGCCCGGACCAGGCCGAGCCCGGGTTTGGCGTCGTTCCTGGTGAAGCGGCTGCCGAGGGTGCCGGAGAAGCCCGCGACGGGCATGCCGCTGACGACGGCGTGCAGGTGCGGGTGGCTGGGCGACAGGGCGACGGCGAGCAGGCGGGCGAGGCCGGCGGCGCTGATCCGGTTGCGGGTGGAGAGGCCGCTGCCGTCGACGACCCGGATGCCCTGGTCGGCGCCGAGCCGCTTGAGGACGCCCTGGACGGCGGGGGCGACGTTCGCGAAGGTGGCGGCCATGCCCTCCTTGATCGTCAGATGCCGGGCGAGCGCCTCCGCCAGATCGTTGTCGCTGAGCGTCAGGGTCCGCTCGACCAGGGCGTAGACGGGGGCCGACACGACCTTGGCGAGCTCCTCGGCGCCGGCGGCCGCCTTGGACTCCTTGATCGTCTTGCCGGTCGTCACGCCGTACTTCCTGAGCAGGGTCGCGAAGGCGGTGGCGGCCGTGCGTGAGGGGTCTGCGACCCGTTGGGAGCTGTCGGGGTGGACGCGGCCCACGTCGATCGCCAGCGCGCTCACCGGCGCCACGCTGCCCTCGGGGACGTAGTTGGGTTTCCAGCCGGGGCCGATTCGCGAGCCGCTGAAGAGGGTGTCGTCGTAGGAGAGGGTGACCTTTGTCACTCCTTGGGCCTTGAGGGCCATGGCCGTGCGCTGGGCGAGCTGGGCGAGAGACGCCTGTTTGGGATAAGCGGGGCGGGCGGGCGCCTTGGGGCCGAGCAGGGTGGGGTCGCCGCCGCCGACGAGGATGACGGAGTTCTTCACCGGACCGCGTACAGCCCGGGTCGTCAGGCGGGTGTCGGGGCCGAGGGAGGCGAGCGAGGCGATGGAAGTGACGATCTTGGTCGTCGAGGCGGGCGTGATGACGGTCCCGGAATCGGCGCCGTACAGCACCTCGCCGGTGCCGACGTCGATCACCGCCGCGCCGACTCGGTCTCCCAGCGCCGGGTCACCCAGCGCGTTCTTGAGCCTGCTCGCCAAAGTACTCTTGGTCGGGAGAGGTCCGTTTCCACCCGCAGCCAGCACTGGTCCCGCGGTCACGACGGGAACGGGCGGCGGCTTGGCCGAAACGCTCGGACGTGGTGCCCGCTCGCTCAACGCGCTCAGGCTGATGTCGTTGGTGATCACGTAAACGCCCGCGACGACCACGAAGGCCTGCAGCAAGACGAGAGTGACCAGGGCCACCCATCGCTCGCGCCGGACCACGTCGCCAACCTCTCTTATTACGGGTATTACGCCTACGAGACATTAATGCCCAACCGGGGTGCCCGGGGGCTTGAGCGGAGGAACCGCGGTGGACTTCGACGTTGTCGTTGAGATTCCCAAGGGGCAACGGAACAAATATGAGGTCGATCACAAGACTGGTCGCATCCGCCTGGACCGGCTGCTGTTCACCTCCACCCAGTATCCCGCCGACTACGGTTTCATCGAGCACACGCTCGGTGAGGACGGCGACCCGCTCGACGCGCTCGTCCTGCTCCAGGAGCCGACCTTCCCCGGCTGCCTGATCAGTTGCAGGGCCGTCGGCATGTTCCGCATGACCGACGAGAAGGGCGGCGACGACAAGGTGCTGTGCGTGCCGTCGACCGACCCCCGGATGGAGCACATCCGCGACATCCACCACGTGCCCGAGTTCGACCGGCTGGAGATACAGCATTTCTTCGAGGTCTACAAGGAGCTTGAGCCGGGCAAGTCGGTCGAAGGCGCCAACTGGGTCGGCAGGGTCGAGGCGGAGGCCGAGATCGTGAACTCGATCAAGCGGGCCCAGGACCAGGACGGCCTGCACTGACGACCGCGGCGGGCGCGGCCCGGTTCACCCTCCTCACCCCGGTCACCCGGGGCGGGTCGCGCCGACCAGGTCGCTCCGCCAGATCGAGGCGATCCGCACCACGTCGCCGGTCTGCGGAGCGTGCACCATCATCCCCTTCCCGACGTAGATGCCGACATGGTGGATGTCTCCGGGATTGTCGGTGATCTGACCGAAGAAGACCAAGTCACCACGTGCGAGCGCGTCGGTGGGAATGTGCGGCCCGGAGGTCCACTGGGTGCCCGTCCAGTGGTCGAGCCGGACGCCGACCTGCTCCCACGCGCGCATGGTCAACCCCGAGCAGTCGTAGGTGTCCGGCCCCGCCGCCGCCCAGACGTACGGCTTGCCGAGCTGGCCGAGCGCCCAGGTGACCGCGATGTCGCCCGCGGTGCTGCCTCCGGCCATCCAGCCGGGAACCCCCTGGGGGATGGAACGGTCCACGGCCGCGGCCCGCCGGTAGGCCAGGCGCTGCGCCCTGGTCCTGGCGGCGGTGAGGCGTTTCGCGATGGACTTCTTCTCCCCCCTCAGCGCGCGCGTGGCGCCCCGCTGGCGGCTCACCGCGGCATGGGCCGCCGCCCGGGCGGCTTTCACCCGCTCGGCCGCCACCCTCCGCTCCTCGAAAGCGTCCTGCGCCTGGCCGCGCAGGATGGCGGAGACCTGCTGGGCCTCGCGCACCCGCTTGAGCAGCTCGGCCTGCGCCCCGCTCATGTACTCCAGGACGCTCGCCTGATGCAGGAAGCCGGCGGATCCGCCACCGTCGTCGGCGACCATGCCGATCATCGGGCGGGTCAGGTCGACGCCGCCGTAGCTCTGCGCGGCCAGCATCGCCACCGTCGCCCTGGTCTCGGCCACCCTGCCGTCCGCCACCCGCAACCGCTCGGTCGCGCCCTGGTAGGCGGCTTCGGCGTCGCGCAGCCGTACCATCTCGCCGTTGTAGGCCTCGACGAGCCGTTCGACGTTCGAGCGCAGGTCCTGGAGCCGGGTGCGGGCCGTGGCGAGGTCCGCCGTCGCCGCGCCGAGCCGTTGGGAACGGTCGCGGACGGTCTGGCGAGCCTCGGCGACCTGGTCGGCCGAGGGCCTGGGATCGGCGGCGGCGATATTGGTTGTGATCATCAGGCAGGCCAGCCCGATGAGGGATGCCGTTCTTCGTCGTGCACCAGTGGAGTACATCGTGTCCCCCTCTCCACTTGCGTTCCTATCGTCACGCTATGCACACGATTCCCATCCGTCACCGTGCGCACACCTATTGTGATGGCTCGCTGGTGGGAGTGGGTTCCGGCGTGCTGCTCACGGTCGGCGTGGGGGTCGGCGTCTGAGGCTGTGTCGGAGACTGTGTCGGCGGTTTGGTGGGGGCGGGGGTCGGGGTCGGGGTCGGGGGCTGCGCCGGCGGGCTGGTGGGTTTCGGCGAGGGAGCGGGGCGGGGACGCGGGCGGTTGTGGTGCTCCCTGGGAGACGGTCGTTCCTCGGGCCGGAGCGGGGAGCGTTCGGGCGCGCGTGAAGGGGGCGCAGGGGGGCGCGCGCTCCTCTTCCCCCTGGGCCCGGGGGCGGGCGTGTCCGTCGGGGCGGAGGTCCGCCACGTGGGGCTCGGGCTGACGGAGCGGTAGACCTGGGGGCGCACGGAGAAGCCCTGGGGCATGGGCTCCAGCTCCACCGGGACCCATTCCGGCTTCGGCTGCCAGGGAAGGCGGATACCGGGCGGCTCCCCGGTGGGCGGGAAGGCGCCGGAGGCGATGCTCGCAATGGCGTCCTGGGGCGTCTGCCCGAGATGGCCGGACACCAGGACCCCCGCGATCACCGCGGCCACCGCCGCAACCACCCCGACCAGCGCATGACGGCCACGATGATCCCTTTGCGCGCCCCCCACGGGAAACCCGGCGGCGTCCAGCGGACCCACCCGTCTCGCCACGTATCTGCGGTAGGGGACCAGTTCCGGGTCGACGAAGCAGCTCATCACCCTGACGCGGAGCGTCTCGGGAACGGTGGCGGCGGGCAGCAGGTTGAACACCTTGGCGGCCGAGACCTGCCGCCGGCGGTGCGGCGCGCAGGTCTGGCACCCCTGAAGGTGCCTGATCACCCGTTCGCGCAGGGTCCGCGTGAGGTCGCCCGCGAAGCCGCTGAGGATCCGGGCGCGCTCCGGGCAGTCGTACGGCCCCTTCCTGACGATCAGTTCCGCGGACACCGCGTCGTGCAGGACGTCGCGGGCCGTGTCGTGCGCCTCCTGCGCCCGGCGCTCGGGCAGGCCCACGACCAGCGCGATGTCGGGGACGGACAGGTTGTGCGTGGTGGCTAGGTCGAGGATCTCGCGGTCGGCCTCGGGCAGGCTCATCGTCGCGTTCCACGAGATGAGCCGCAGATCGGCGTCACCCGCGTCCTCGAACGCGGGTGACGGGCCGGCGACCGGTCTCCCCCCGCGGCGCACGCATTCGAGCCGCGCGAGCGCGTAGAGCCACGGGCGCAGGCGGGCGGGATCGGTGAGCGCGTGAATGTGCGCTTCGGCCGCGATCAACGTGTCGCGGAGCGCCACCTGCGCGCTGTCGAGTCCTCCCAGCGAGGACAGGCAGAATCGGTAGATGCTCTCGGCGTACGAGTCATAGAGCGCAGCGAGGGCACCCGGGTCGCGGGCACGCAGGGCCTCGACCAGGACGCTATCGTTCATGTGACGGATGGTAAACGTTCGGTAACTGCTAGTTCTACCGATTCTGAGACGTCGCTATCGGTTATCTCTGCCGCGACGACGACGACCGCCTGGAATTCATACTGATAAGTCCGTTACTGCGGCCCGGTCCCCGCCAGCACCTGGCCGCCGCGGTCCTTGGCGAACGGAGCCGTCTTCGGCTTGACCGTGTGCTTGGAGATCGCCCCGCCCAGCGCCAGTTCCTCGTACGGCCGGCTCGTCGTTCCCCAGGTGCGCGCCACCACCTCGGTCTTGGCCACCCCGCGCGGCATCCCGTCCACGGTCAGGATGAACCTCGGCTGGTTGTCGGCCCGCACATCGTCCACGAAGGTGCTCGCGCCGCCGATCAGCCTGCCCCTGTCGTCCCTGAGCAACGCCGTCACGGCCAGGCTGCCGGCCGCGAGCCGGTACGGGTTGCCGACCCGGCCGGTGACCAGGTAGGCGCCGTTCTTCTGCCGCCTGGTGATGACGTCGCTGACCGGGAACGGCTTGAACGCCGAGGTCACCCTGGCCGCCTGCTTCCACTGCGCCGGCTTGTAGGTGATGTTCACCTGCGTCGGCCGCTGCACCGCCATCGCCTGCCCGCTGAACGCCAGGGTTCCCGCCGGAGGCACCGCGTCCAGCGGCTGCTCCATCCGGACCACTTCTTTCCCCTTGGCACTCGACGCCACCACGGTCGCGACCACCTGCTCGCCGAAGTGCCACGGATTCCGGTTCCCGAGCACCGCCGCCCAGCTCACCAGATATCCGTCGCGTCCCTTGACGATCGACGACGACTGCTCCCGCACGGAGAGCGGCTGAAGCGGCACCGGCTTGACCTCCTCACCGGCACACCCCCCGAGAACCGCCACCCCGACGACAACGACACCCACAACCCACCTACGCTGCATCACCCTGCCGTCATAACCCGCCCCCGAGACCCCCCACCGGCACGACACACCCACCCAATGAACTCTTTAACCCCCCAACCACCGGACAAAGTTCGTACGGCACGCCACCTTGACGCCACCCGCCGCAGCCGGTGACGGCCCGCGGCCCCACGGCACTCGGGCGCGCACGGCTGGTCGCCGCGACGGCAGGACCGCCGGAGTGGCCCCTTCGGTCAACCCCTCAACACGACGGCCACCCCCTCAACGCTCCCTGACGACCCGGCCCTCGTCCCAGACGGGCTCGGGCGCCTCGTAGACCCGCCCGTCAGCCCCGAAGATCAGGTACCGGTCGAAGTCGGCCGCGAACCATCGATCGTGGGTGACCGCCACGACGGTGCCCGCGAACGCGTCCAGACCCTCCTGCAACGCCTCCGCGCTGGCCAGGTCGAGGTTGTCGGTCGGCTCGTCCAGCAACAGCAACGTGGCCCCGGACAGCTCCAGCAACAGGATCTGCAACCGCGCCTGCTGTCCCCCGGACAACGTCTCGAACCGCTGCTCGGCCACCGGTCCGGCCAGCTCGTATCTGGACAGGGCCTTCATGGCCTCGTTCTTGAGCCGGGCGTGCTCGGTCATCACGATCTCGCAGGGGGTGCGCTTCAGCAGCTCAGGCCGCGAATGGGTCTGTGCGAAGTGGCCGGGGACCACTCGGGCGCCCAGCTTCGCCGTACCGGTGTGCCTGACCTCGTCCCCGGCCAGCAACCGGAGAAAGTGTGACTTTCCCGAACCGTTGGACCCCAGCACGGCCACCCGCTCGCCGTACCAGATCTCCAGGTCGAAGGGGCGCATCAACCCGGTGAGCTCGAACTCCTCGCAGATGATCGCGCGTTTGCCGGTGCGCCCGCCGCGGAGCCGCATGTTGATCAGCTGGTCCCTGGGCGGCACCTCCGGCGGGCCGGCCTCCTCGAACTTCCGGAGCCGGGTCTGCGCGGCATGGTAGGCGGGGGCCATGCCGTCGTTGTAGGTCGCCTTCTGCTTGAGCATGATGACCAGGCGTTTCAGCTTGGCGTGTTCCTCGTCCCAGCGCCTGCGCAGCTCGTCGAGCCGCTCGTTGCGTTCGCGCCGCGCCTGGGCGTAGTCGGCGAACCCACCACCATGGATCCAGATGTTTCCGGACTCGACGGTGACGATTCGGTCTGCCGCGTTCGCCAGCAGTTGACGGTCGTGGCTGACAAGCAGAACCGTCTTCGGTGTCTCCCTGAGCGCCTGCTCCAGCCACAGCTTGCCCGGCACGTCGAGGTAGTTGTCCGGTTCGTCCAGCAACAACGTCTGGTCCGGCCCTCTGAGCAACGCCTCAAGCACCAGCCGCTTCTGCTCACCACCGGACAGCGTATTGACTTCCCGATATTTCACGCGATCGTAAGGCACACCGAGCGCCGCCACCGTGCACGTGTCCCAGAGCACCTCGATGTCGTATCCCCCGGCGTCCGTGTAGTCGGTGATCGCCTGGGCGTAGCGCATCTGGGCCTTCTCGTCCTCGCGCTCCATCATCACCAGCTCGGCCGCCTCCAGCCGCCCGGCCGCCTCCCTGACCCGCCCCGGCGCGACGCTCAGCAACAGGTCGTGCACCGTACGGCCGTCGCGGATGCTCCCGATGAACTGCCGCATCACCCCGAGCCCGCCGGAACTCGCGACACTCCCCTCGACGGGCTCCAGATCCTGCGCGACCAGCCGCATCAGCGTCGTCTTACCCGCCCCGTTCGGCCCGACCAGCGCCGCCTTGACCCCTTCACCGATCCGGAACGACACGTCATTGAGCAACGGCCGCCCATCCGGCAACACATACGTCAGATGCCCGACCTCAACGTGCCCCACGACGATTCGCCTCCAAAGCTCCTCGCGCAGGCTATCCACCGGCTCATCGGTCGAGCATCCCGATTTCTCAGCTGGGGGGCGACGCGGCGCCTGGAGGGGCCGACCATGGGTCCGGTTCTGATCACGTGAGGCTGAAGACGGTCAGGCTGCGGGTGGCGTCGCGGGAGATGTGGCGGGTGGCCTGGGCGATGTTGCTGGCGCTGGTCAGGCGGAGGGCGCCGATGGCGAGGTTGCGCAGGGTGGCCATAGCCCGGGGTGCGTTGCCGGTGCGTACCCGGGAATGGTCTTCGCCGTAGGTGACGTCGCGGACGTAGTGGAGCCGGTTTCGATCGTCCAGTGGCCGCGGATCCAGGTGGCGAGGTCGGCAGGGCTGGCTTGCCAGGCGAGCAGGCCGGTGATGGCGTAGACGGTCTCGGTGTGCGACTCGTGATCGCGAAGGCCGTGCCTGCTTTGCTCCTCCGCCCCTGCTGCCACCGAAAACGGACAGTCAGGCTGTCAACGCCACTTCACCGGGGCCGTGGCCGAACCCCTCAGCCGACCACGCCAAAGCCGAGAAAGATCGAGGCTAACGAAGTGTTGTTGTGTTATCCGACACCCGTGTGCGCGCCGAGTCGAATTCGACGCACCGGACCTGGACGGAGCATGTGTTTCACCGTGCGGAAAGCTCGCGACTTCCGGCCACCGCCGCGGCATACCACCGATATACCGTCGCCGCTTATGGTCGATCCCGCAGGTAGGCGCCACGGATCGAACGGAGGCATAACCGCATGAAATCGCGAACTCCGCCTTATAGGTAATGACGAAAACACATATGAAAGTGAATGCCCGGGATGGAGACATCGCCAGGGCGGCTTCATTTCGGCATGTCCCTGGAGGAATCTCATGTCCCCATCCACTTTCTTACGGGCCGGTATCACCGCGACGCTCATCGCGGCCGCCGGCGTGTTCGGCACGGCGAGTCCCGCGATGGCCGCCGCCCCCGATCTGCAACTGCCCTTCCCCTGCGGCCAGAAGTGGCGGCTGGACACCTGGGCGCACGCTCCCGCGCTGGACATGGTGAAGGAGCCGAACCAGCACGGCACCAACGGCGCCACCCTGGTCGCGCCGGCGGCCGGGACCGTGGACAGGGTGTTCTACCACGTGAACGGCGGCAATGTCCTGCAGATCGATCACGGCGGCGGTTACTTCACCACCTACATCCACCTGAAGTCCCGTGCCTCCGTCTCGCCCGGTGACAGGGTGCGGCGGGGCACGGTGATCGGCAGGGTCGGCGCGACGGGGAAGAAGTCCAACGAACGCCCGCACTTGCACTTCGAGCTCGCCCACGACTCCAACGGCGACGGGCACGCCTCCTGGGGGTCCAGCGACTCCGAACGGATCAGGCCGACCTTCAACGGCGTCACCTACGGCCAGAGCAACGGCCGGACCTGGCGCAACGTAAAAAGCCGCAACTGCTCGGCACCCTCCCCCAAGGGCGTCGCCTCGGTATACGGGGTGCTGCCTAACGGGCGGTTGACCTATACCGCCATCGATGCGGCGTCGGGGCGGCGTACGCATGGTGCGGTGGTGTCGACGGCGACGTTGGGGTTCACGCCGAAGGCGATGGCGACGTTGAACTTCAACACCATTCTGGTGACCGAGAAGGGGCCTGGGGGCAGGCTTTATCGGGTCGATGTGCGGACGAACGGCGCCAGTCTGGTCTTCAAGCCGCCGGTCTATCTTGGTAGGGGTTACACGCATGATCTTCTCGCCTACGACGGCAGTGGTCATCTGTTCGGTATCACCGATGGGACGTTGCGCCGCTACACCATCGGTGCGGCCAAGCCTGCGATCGGCGACATCAGTGGGAATGTCGTCATCGGTGATGGGTTCACGCTCAAGACTCTGACGGCGACGGGCCCGGACTGGATTCTGGGTACGACCGCCAATGGCAGGCTGATCTCCTACCGCATCAACGGCGCGGGCTCGTCAAAGCGGTATCAGCTTCGTGACGCGACCTGGCAGGCGTTCGATCATCTGCTGTCGCCCGGTGGTGGCGTGTATTACGGCCACAATCCCAACGGTTCCCTGGCCAGGTACTTCGACCAGGATCCTTACGACGGCCGCGGCAATGATCTCGGCGGGCAGGCCGCAGTCGACGCCAGCGGCTGGGGCCAGACGCTCCTGTCCGCGCAGCCCGGCACCGTCGACTGAACGAACGAAAAGAAGGACCCCGGCAGCGTCCGGGGTCCTTCGGCGTGGGGCGCAACAGGTTGCGACCGCGCTCGCGGACCGCGCCGCACGTCGTCTACTCGCTGTCGCCCCCGCCTCCACGAAACTGGGCGAGTCACCGCACTTCAACGCCGTGATCTACGCCGAGCATGAACACCGGCTCCACTCTTTACAACACTGAGCGCGATAGATCAGGCACCATCAGTAGCGAACTTGCTATTCCTGCATGAAATTATGCATCTATGAGGGCAACCCCACCTTTGCTGCTGCCCCTGCTTCGCTCCAACGCCGTTGGCGAGTTGCTCGCCTGGCTGTACCTTCATCCGGAGGGCGAATACTCGACAACCGATCTCGCCGCGCGCGTGGGTGCGTCGCAGTCGACAGTGAGCCGCGAGGCGGACCGGTTCTTCGACGCCGGACTGACCGTCGAAAGACGGCATGGCAATCTGCGCCTCATCCGCGCCGACACAGACACGATCGTCGCGAAGCCACTCACCGACCTGCTGGCGGTGACCTTCGGCCCAGCTGCCATCCTGCCCCCCTTCTCGAATCGATCTCCGGTATCGACGAGGCATACATCTATGGCTCCTGGGCCGCGAGATATGCCAACCAGGCCGGACCACCCCCCGTGACGTCGAGCCACGAGTAGAGGCGGGCACCTCGCTGTGCTGGACGCGGTCACAGCCCAGCTGGACCCGCCACTCGGACAGTCGCTCCGCTCGTTCGACCGAATGCGCCGCCGGCGCAACAGCGCCGAATACCCCCGACCGGACACTCCGGGAATCACATCCGATGACGTCACTCAGGACATGGCGAAAGCCGAGCAGTTCCTGGCACTCGCCGCCAAAGCACTAGACCAGATGAGCCCGTACTAACCCCTGAGATCCGGTTCGCCGGATGGGGGTCATGACTTGCATGTGGGCTGCCCGACCTCAACGTGCCCCACGACGATTCGCCTCCAAAGCTCCTCGCGCAGGCTATCCACCGGCTCATCGGTCGAGCATCCCGATTTCTCAACTGCGGCGCGACGCGGCGCCTGGAGGGGCCGACCATGGGTACGTGACCCACGGCGACCCGTAACCGGCCTTCTTGGCATGGATCCGCGCGCGCCGGTCCATCACCGGGCGCGACCGTACGTCAGCCATCGCAACGCGGTCTCAGCCGGCCCCCTTCGCCCTGCCGGGGCGAGCAGCGCGGCGAGCAGCACGGTGCCCGACCAGGTGACGACGGCGATGCCTGACGCGGCGGCGTCGCCGACCTGGGTACCCAGACCACCTGCGTACGGTGCGAACACCGTGACGAATATCACCGACTGGAGCAGGTAGCAGGTGAGTGACCACTGGCCGCACGCGACGAGGGCAGTGGTCACCCACCCGGTGGGCCTGGCATGCCGACGACGCTGCATCCGGTCCACGACCAGTCCGATCAGCGCCGCGTACCCGAGGCCACCGGCGATGCCGGTCAGGCTGTGGATCGCATACGCGGCAACGGAGACCGCGGCCGTGGGCGTCCAGAGCCGCGTGTCGACCAGCATCAGCGGAAGCCCGCCGACGATCGCGATGCTCACACCGACGGTGGCGATCCGGGAGAGCAGCGCCCGGTGCGGGCCCGGCTCGTCCAGCAGACGGCGGCGTGCCGCCCAGATCCCGAGGAGAAAGGCCGATACGACGCTTGCGGCGAAGTAGGTGGGCGTCATCGCGATCCAGCCGACCAACCTCGTCACGAGCGCCTGGAGCGGGTCGGCCATCGCGGCGGGCGTGTCGCCCTTCCCGGCGGACACGGTGAGCAGCCCGAACAGGACGAGCACGACGACGTGCATGATGAGCCCGACGCCGGCGGCCCACAGCACGGCCCGGTCACTACGCCGGATGAACCCGACGAGGACCAGCCCGACCAGGCCGTACGCGCCCAGGATGTCGCCGAAGAACAGCAGCAGCGCGTGGCAGAACCCGAACGCCAGCAGCCACAGGCTCCGGGCCCGGAGCAGCCGCCGGGTCTGTGCCCAGCTCCTGCCCGCGGCGGACTGCCGGTTCGCGAGCTGTACCAGCCCGTAGCCGAACAGGGCGGCGAACATCGGGAGCGCTCGGCCGTCCACCAGCACGATCTGGACCCCGGCCACCAGCCGGTCGACAGGACCTCCGTCGAGGGCGTAGCCGCGGAAGCCGGCCTGGTGACCGGACAGGTACATGTGCGCGTGCGCCACGGCGATGAGCAGCAGCATGAGACCTCGCGCGAGATCGGGGGCTAAGGACCGCTGAACGAGCGGTACGGCCCGCTGAACCGGGGCCGGTGGGGCGATGGACATGGGAACTCCCAGCGATTAGGTACACGACTGTAGCTTATGTTTTACGGTAAACTACAGCCGTGTACCTAAGCAAGGGGCGACCATGGGCGACCTCAGCGGGCGGTCCCGGCGGCGCGGCGAGGAGCTGATCAACGCGATCCACACCGCGGCGCTGGAAGAGGTGGCGGAGGTCGGCGTCGGACGGATGACCATGGACGGGATCGGCAAGCGAGCCGCGACCGCCCGGACCACGCTGTACCGCCGCTGGTCCGACCCCATCGAGGTGCTCCTCGACGCGCTCTATCACCTGCATCCGGTGGAAGAACCGACCCCCGGAGCGGACGACCTGCGCGGCGACCTGATCCGATCCCTTCAGCTCATGGCCACGTGGACGCTCAGCCCCGCGGGCCGTGCGGTCGCGGCCATCCTCACCGATCCCAAAGCCGCTCCACAGGTTTCCGAGGCACTGTTCGAAAGGGTCTTCGCCAACCGCGGTGGCACATTCACCAGCACCGTGCTGCGGCACTACGCCGAACGCGGCCACTTCCCCGCCGACCTGCTCACTCCGGTCGTGCTCGACATCGGCGAAGCCCTCGTCATCAAACGACTGCTCGACAGCGGAGCACCCACCCACGCCGACCTGGCAGCCATCGTCGACCAGGCCATCCTGCCCGCGATCGGACTGAGCGGGAGCCGCGCCCCCGAGGCCGGAGCCATCCCTGAAGCGTCAACGAGCCCTGCGGACGACCTGGGTACGTGACCCACGACGAGTTTCTCGTGGGCGAGAGATGGCAACCCTTGCGGCTGAGCACATCACCATGTCCAGATCCCTGCCGAACGCAGCTCAGAGGGCGTATCCGAGCCACCCCGGCCACTCATTTCCAGACGATTTGAAGTGAGATCAAGAGGATCGGGGTGCCAGTAACATGTGCGCCATGCATCCCCCCGCGCCGCACACCCCATGGAACCGGCCGCCCCCACCAGTTCCCCCCACGGCGCAGGCGCATCTCGTCCTCGATGTGAAGCGGCACTGGTTCAGCTTCACGCTGGCCATGATCACGCCGAAGATCTTCCTCAACGGCCACCAGATGCTGGTCCGTTGGGGCCACAACGCGATTCCGCTTCCTCCAGGTCAGTACCATCTCCACGTCCATCTGCCCTTTATCTTCCCCGCACAGATCGGGCCTGCGGACCTGACGATCTGGCTCCACCCCGGGAGGGCACTCGAACTCGAATATCGCGCCCCCTTGTGGACCTACTCCCGAGGCGCCCTCGGCTCCGCCCCCCAGCCCTGGAACGGGAAGGGCTGCATGATCGCCATACTGGCGGTCCTGCTCGGAGCGTTGGCACTCCTGCTGATCCTGGTCGTCGTCACGGCGGTCTCGCTCAGCTGAGGCCCGGGAGTCCTAGTCACGGCGGGCGGCGGGCGGCGGGCGACCTCCGGTCGCCGTAGTGCCCGGCGGCCGTCCGGCTGGAACCGTGTCGCGCGTCCCTTCCGGCGAAGGCGGAGACCTGGCCGGCGACCAGGCAGGTCTTCGTACCGCCCGGCGGCGCGCTCGGCGTGTTCCGTCCGGCACCTTAGACTCCGGCCATGCGCCCAGCGACGAACGTGCCCCTCCGGCGTGCCGTCGGCCTGCTCGCGGGGATGCCGACCGGTCTGGCCGGGATCGGATGGATCTGCCTCGCCCCGGCGGTCGGCCCCGCGCGCGCGAGAAGGGTGACGGCCGCGCTCGTCAGACTGGAGCGCACCCGCCTCGCCACCTGGTACGACCACCCCGTCGGCGGTGGCCGAGGCGGTCGCGCCTACCTCGCCCTGCGGGGCCTGCTCGGCACGCTGGGCGGCTACCTCACCATCACGGGCCTGTTCGTGGGCGTCCTCTTCCTGTACGGCGGAGCCAGAGAACTCGTCTCCGGCGACTCCGACCTCATCCCGCTGCGGTTCCCCGGCGTGCACCTGACGGGCAGCAGCTGGGCGTACGGCCTCGTCCTCGGGCTGGTCGCGCTGGCGGCGTCCATCTGGTGGAGCACCAGGCTGATCGCCATGGAACGCCACCTGGCCGACCGTTTCGCGGGTCCCGACCGGAGCGAGGCCATGGCACGCCGGATCGCCGAGCTGACCGCGTCCCGCTCCGGCATCGTGCGCGCCGTCGACGACGAGCGCCGGCGGATCGAGCGCGACCTGCACGACGGGGTCCAGCAACGGGGAGTGGCGCTGGCGATGCTGCTGGGACGCGCCCGGCACCGGGCGGATCCCGTCCTGCTCGACCAGGCGTACACCGAATGCCGGCTGCTCCTCGACGAACTGCGCGACGTGGCGTGGCAGGTCTACCCCACCGCGCTCGACTCGCTGGGCCTCCACGCCGCGCTGGCGGAGGTGGCGGACCGCTCCGCCGTACCGGTGACCATCGAGTACGGGCCCGCCGTACGGCTCGCGTCCGAGATCGAGACCGCCGTCTACTTCGTGGCCAGGGAGGCCATCACCAACGCGAACAAGCATGCCGGCGCGGGGACGATCGTGGTCGATCTCCGGCTGGAGCAGGGGGAGGCGACCGTGACGATCTCGGATGACGGCCGTGGCGGTGCGGCCGAGGACGGTGGCGGGCTGTCCGGGCTCGCTCGGCGGGTGCGGGCGCTGGACGGGACGTTCGACGTGGACAGCCCGCCCGGCGGCCCGACGAAGGTGACCGCGAGGCTGCCGTGCGGGTGATGATCGCTGACGACTCCGTCCTGCTGCGCGAAGGGTTGGCGCGGCTGCTGCAGGACGCCGGGCACGAGGTGACGGCGGCGGTCGGCGACGCGGGCGAGCTGCTGACCGCCGTGGCCGCGGGGCGACCGGATGTCGCGATCATCGATGTGCGCATGCCGCCGTCGCACACCGACGAAGGGCTGCGGGCCGCGCTGGAGATCCGCGAACGGTGGCCGGGCGTCGGCGTGCTGGTGCTGTCGCAGTACGTCGAGCGGACGTACGCCGCCAAGCTGCTCGCCGGCCCGCCGGAAGGGCTCGGCTACCTGCTCAAGGACCGGGTGTCGGAGGTGGCCGAGTTCCTGGACTCCCTCGGCAGGGTCGGCTCCGGCGGCACGGTGTTCGACCCTGACGTGGTCAGGCGGCTGCTCGCCCACACCCCGCTGAGCACGCTGACCCCCCGCGAGCGGGACGTCCTCGCGCACCTGGCCGAGGGCATGGTCAACACCTCGATCGCCGAACGCCTCCACGTGTCGCAGAGCACGGTGGAGAAGCACGTCAACAGCATCTTCGACAAGCTCGGCCTCGCCCGCACGCCGGGCTACAGCCGCCGGGTCCTGGCCATCCTGCGCTACCTCAACCCGTGAGCCACCCGCAACACACAAGCCGCCCCGCCCAGCACACGCCCCACCCGACACACGAGCCCGCCCCGCGCCAACACATGGCCCACCAGACACATGAGTGACCCTGCTCAACACATGCCCCACCCGGCACAGAGCCGTCCCGCTCGACACACGCCCTGCCCAACATACGAGCCGCCCGACATACGAACGACCCGCGCACGCTAAACACCCGCAGCCGCCCGTACCGCCCCCCGCGTGAACCACCGCCTGATCCCCCGCGCGTTCTCACCGCGCAGGCCGCCCCGTGCCGCCCCAGGGGATGAGCCGCGCGGCCACCAGCGTCGTGCCCGCGACCGCGGCCGTCACCAGCCAGATCATGAACGTCGGATAGAGATAGACCACCTGGATCCACATGATGTCGCTCCCCCGGGCGAGCACCCGGAAGACCGGCGCGGCCATCGCGCACAACGCGAGCGGCGCCAGATGGAGCAGCGACCACCACCGCCGCCAGCCCGTACGGCGGGCCGCCCACCGCCGTGAGCGGGCCACCCCGCGGACCGCCAGCCCGATCGTCGCGAGCGTCAGCAGCGCGAACAGGATGTCGGTGATCAGGAAGGGCGAGGAAGGGATCGTCGGCGTCTCCCCCTCGATCATGGCGACCAGGGCGTCCATCAGGGCGCCGCTGTCGTCGAAGGCCATGCCGGTGTTCGCCATGACCGCGACGCCGTACCCGGACTCCGGCATCAGCAGCTGCTCGGCCGTGGAGGTGAACAGGTCGCCGCCGTGCCGTACGACGGGGGTGCCGTGCTCGGTCTTGCCGATCGACCAGCCGAGGGCGTATCCGTCGCTCTGCTTGGAGGGGGTGCGCATCTCCTTGACGCTCGCGGCGGAGAGGATGCCGTTGTTCTGCGCGATCAGCCATCGGGCCATGTCGTTCGCGGTGCTGATCACGCCGCCGGAGCCGTTGCCGAACCCGGGCGGCTCGGGCAGGGCGACCGGGCGGCTGAGCAGGTAGAGATGGCCGCGGGCGGTGTCCGGCAGGTCCCGCTCGGTGTTGATCGTGTTGCTGTGGCGCATGCCGAGCGGTGCGAACACGTGCGACTTGAGGTAGCCCCCGAACGGCTCGCCGCTCACCACCTCGACGAGCCGGGCCGCGACCTGGTAGTTCGTGTTGTGGTAGCTGAAGGTGGTTCCCGGCTCCGCGGCCAGGGTCGCCTCCCTGAGGCGCCGCACCGCGCCTTCGAGCGAGTCGGGCTGGGGCAGGCTCTTCTCGTGGAAGACCGAGTCCGCCATGCCCGACGTCTGGTCGAGCAGTTGACGCACGGTGATCTTCGCTGCCCGGGAGTCCGCCATCTGGAACTCAGGCAGATAGCCGCGCACCGGCCTGTCGAGGTCGATCGTGCCCCGCTCCACCAGTTGCATGACGGCGAGGGAGGTGAAGGACTTGCTGACCGACGCGACGGCCATCGGCGTGTCCGCCGTCACCGGGACGCCCGAAGCGGTCTCGCCGTACCCCGCGGCATGGACCACCTCCGTCCCCTTGGTGATCGCCACCGTCACACCGGGCAGCCCGGTCGCCTCCCGGTAGTCCGCGACGAACGCGTCGACGGCCTCGGGGCTGATGTCACCGGAAGGCATTCCGCCGGCCGCTGGAAACGCCGCGAGGCAGATCGCGGCAAGAGTGATTCTGAGCATCCGTCGAAGCTATTTGCGCCATCCCGCCCGGCACCATTGCGAGATCCCGCCACGTCTTCTACGGAAAACCACCACCGTCACGCGGCGTCTTCGGGCACCGCCAGCGTCCGACCGGCCGCGACCACATCCCGCAAACTCCCGGCAAGCCTGCTTTCGAGGTCGCGCACCTGGTCGGCGAGGTCGCGTAGGCCCTCGGTGTCGTGGGTCCGCGCCAGGAGGTCCCGGTACTTGTCATTGCTCTTCATCAGGTCCCGGGCCCGCAACGCCGCGTCCGCCGCCGCCACCCGCTGCGCGTACGCCTCGATCTCGCGGACCTGGCCGACGACCGTCTCCACCGAGCGGTTCAGCGCCTCCCGCTGCGGCGCGAGCACCTCGGCCAGTTCGGGGGTCACCACCCCGGTCAGCGCCGCGGCCTGCTCGGCCCGCAGCGCCACCTGGATGCGGAGCAACCGGGCGATGTCCCACAGCCGGTGCGGCAACACGACGTCGTCGGCGATGCCGTCGAGCATCCCGAGACGTTTCACCTGAGACCGGGACACCTGCTCGATCGCGTCCCGTACCCGGCCGACCAGCTCGCGGGCGTCGAGGTCGAGATCCGCCGGCAGCACGTAGCAGTCGCCATACAGTCGCTTGAGCCGCGTGCCCAGGCGGGTGCGTCCCGCGTGGATCAGCATTGCGGCGAGAACGAAGAGCGGGACGGTCCACAGCGCGACGAACCGGGCGTCGGTCTCCACGGCCATCCCGAGCAGAAAGGCCCCGAGCAACGCCGCGACGAATCCGCCGACCGTGCAGAGACGTCTCTCCCAGGTCGAAGGCCCGGCGTCCGCCCGCAATTCCGCTGGTGTCGCCAGGATCCGCCATCGATACGCGTCTGGAATGGCGGGATCCACGATCGGCTCGTCATTCACGATCCGCTTCCCCTTCGGCACGGCGATGGTCAGGAGAATCCGTAACGGAAATATGCACGTCCGAGAAGTATGTCAATTCGGCGAGGACGCCGGTAAGCACGGCGAAGCATCAGGGTTACGGCCGTGAGTTCCAGGGTCGTCCTGCGTGCTCCACGGCGATCGGGCGAACATTACACAGCGTGGTGAGTCGGTGGCATATGGTGACCTCGTCGTATCGGATCACCAGTCCACGGGAGAGCATTCACCATGCGTCTTCGTACCATCGCGACCGCCCTCGGCGCCGCTGCCGCGCTCGTCCTGTCCCTGCCGGGCACCGCCGGCGCGGCTGACGGAACGTTCTATTACACCTACTACGACGAGTACGGCCAGCCGCTCGACGGCACGCTCGTGCACCCGGTGAGCGGCGAGTGCTTCGACATCCCTGAGGCGGTCGTGGAATCCGCTTCCGCCCCGCGCAACTGGACCCGTTCGACCGCCGTGGTCTTCACCGAGTTCGGCTGCGCAGGCAACCACTACAGCCTCCGGCCCCTCGGCGGCGCGGCCTCGGACCGTCTGAAGCTGCGCTCGGTCGTCTTCTCCTGACGAGCCGGGGCCGCCGTCCCCGGTGCACGCCGTACGGCATGACATCACCTCGGCCGTCGATCAACGGGCTACGGTCCGCGGGCCTGTCCGCCCGCGGGCCGTACGACGCCGCCGTGAACGGCCTCCAACCCGGCCGGCCAGTCGTCAGCCACAGGCGGGTGCCATGATCGGTCTCCTTCGTCAGTACGGCATGCGGAGCGCACGCGAGCCCATCGTTTGACCTGATCAGAGGAAACGTCACCAGTCCGCACGCTATCCGGCTACGTGTGCCGAGCCGTACAAACTGGTGAGACTTGCTGTGAGTTAAAACGATCTGGCTGGCGGGTGCGGGTCCGCGCCTGGCCTTCGGATTCCACGCCAATACCGGTGGCGTGCGCCAGTCCAGCGTCTCTACAAGAGCGAGTTCGTCTAGCCGGCGACGGCCGGCCCCAGGTCCCGCTGCTCCCCTCGCCGGAGCAGCGGGATACACGGCCTACGCGCCGGCCGTGAGCCGGTCCGCCTCGTGGTGAAGGGCGTCTATGAGAAGCAACTCAAGGAGAAGGTCTTCCTCGACGCCATCCAGAACTTCCATCTGGCCTCCCTAGGGACATGACGCCCCAGTTACCCCAAGAGTTGCCATCTATGTTGATTTGATATGGATTAACGGCAAATATGGCGTTCCTCGTCAGGTGGTCAGCCAGTGTCCGTCGGTCAGGAGTTCGCGGCCCTTGAGCTCGTTGACTTCGCGCCAAGCCTGCAGCCGCTGCGGGTGAATGCGGAAATAGAGGTACGGGCTGCTGAGCCGGCGGGGGTCGAAGCCGGTCTTGGCGGCGAAGGCGTCGCCGACCTCGTCGGTGATCTCGGCAGCCGTCAGAACCTGGACGGTTCCCTCGATGAGCAGGACGTCGCGGGTCGGGCCGATGCCGATCCGGACCTTTCCGGTGGCCTGTAGGTTACGGCTGGTCGTGCTGGCGGCGGGCGTGGATATCAACAAGGCGCTGCCGTCCCACAGAAAGGACAACGGCACCAGATAGGGCAGGCCGCTCTGCCCGTCGGCGGTGGCCACCCAGGCGTCCACGTCGTGCTCAAGCCGATGCAGCGTGTCCTGCTTGCGTTGTTCCTGCGTACGAGGCGGCGGGTTCATCGTCGGTCAACTCCTTCTCACTTCGAACATGGCACTCGAATCATCGCGTGCGCGGCAGCCGCCGGAGCAGGCGGCACCACCTTCGTCGCGCCACGCAGTTCGGGCGCCCTGGCCGCTCCGACCTCCTATTACGTCCACCGGCTCGCGATGCCCCCGCGATAGCCGTACGGCAGAGCCGGGCCGGTCGGCGGCGTGCGGGCCATCAGGAGATCATGGCGGGCTTCCGTCACTCGTCAGGTTCCCGCAGGAGTACGGTTATGCGCTGCCGCCCGACAGAATGTTTTGTCACGAATTGTGGCCTATCACGTGATATAAAGCCATTTGATCTGACCGGTTGATACTCATCCGATCGGAACCGAATGAGGTGTTCCGCACGTCATATGGCAATACTCTGTGACGCATGAGCCTGGAGGGGTCCACGTGGTGATGGGTCGCACATTCTTAGCGGTGGTGGTGATGGCGACCACCGCGTTCAACGCCGGAGGGGCCACGGCGAACAGCGACGCACAGGCGCCCGCCACCACCGTCGACGTGCCCGGTGTCGCCGCTGCGCCCACCACCGCCGGCAAAGCGGAGGACGCCTGCGTCCGCCTCAGGGGCGCGGCGGCGTGCGTGGGCCCGGACGACGCCGACCGGCCGGGGATCACGATCGAGGACACCGAGACCGACAGGCTCCATCCCGCGGTCGAGTACTACCTGAACGGCTACCTGGGCACGAAGTACGTCATCCATAATCTGGCACGTGAGGGCGAAGTCAGGGGAACTCGCGCGATCGGCAAGACCGTGACGTTCCGAGCCGCGATATTCCAGGGCAATCACCGGATCAAGGTCAGCGCATGGATGACGGTTCGCAACGTCACCAAGCATCCCGTCAAGCGGGAAACGCGTGTCACACCGTTCACCGCGCGGGCGCGGGCCGAGATCTGCACCTCGACGAGAGGCGCCGCGAGCCTGTGCTTCGCCGAGCGGAAGACGTTCGTCTTCGCGTGTGACACGAGTGCCGACAGGCATCAGGCCCGGGCGGAGTACTTCGTGGGAGGCGACCCGTCGGCGCGTTTCGAGATCCACCAGCTGGCCGGGCCCAACAGCTGCGGGAAGGCCGAGCACGGCGGTCTTTCCATCAGCAAGTACCGCGCCTCGGTGTTCGATCACAACAATCGGGTCGGCGACCGGCTGTACCAGTACAACTAGGGACAAGGGCTGTCCACAGCGTCGGCCGAAGTCACGCGATCGGCGTCCGGCACCCGGTCGCCCCGCGGTCATGAAGAAACACGCCTTTCGACAATCGAGCGCCGCCCCTACCCGGACCCGATACCGGAGGCGTGTTCTCCCCTATCGCGACGTGCTGCACAATCCTGAATATGGTCATCATCCAGCCCGACGAGAAGACCTCGATCAGTTTTCCCATTGTCGAGATCGCTGAGGGCCGATCGGTGACCTTCGGGCGAAGCGTCCCGGGCTCCCGGGTGGACATCCCCCTCAGCGACGATCGCGGCCTGTCCCGGGAGGGCGGCACGATCAGAGCCGCCGGCGACCACTGGATGATCTCCAACACCAGCTCCGGCTCGACCTACGTCGTGGAGAATCCGGAGGGCGGCGGCGAGTTCGTCAAGATCGCGCCGGGCGAGGCGGGCGTGCCGATCGGGTACGGCTTCGCCCGGGTCGTGGTCCCCGCCCTCGGCGGCACGGCGAGCTTCCTCGTCTGGGCGCCGCGTGACATCGTCGCCAGTACGGCACGGCCCGCGCGCAGGGACACGAAGACCGTTTTCAACCTGGATCCACACAAGAAGTACTTCCTCGTGCTCGTGGCGCTGTGCGAGCCACGGCTGCTTGATCCGTCGACGGCGGTGATTCCGACCGTCCCGCAGATCCTCAAACGGCTCTCGGACCCTGAGTTAACCCGTTTCGCGATTAATCACCACATCACCTACCTGGCAACGCAGAAACTCCGGGTCCGCGGCCTCTCCCCCGATAAGGCCGACTGGCAGCGGGCGGCGCTGGTCAACACCGCCCTGCGGTTCGACGTCGTCACCCAGGAGCACCTGGCGTTGCTCCCACCGGCCGGCCGCCGGGCCCTCCTGTAAGGTTCCCGTGGCCTCGGCAGGCGCTCTTCCGCGACAATCATGGTCTGAGTCGCGGAGGCTGACATGGCGGTGATCGAATCCCTGCGAGCCGGTGATCCCCGGCGCATCGGGGAGTGGCGGCTGCTCGGCCGGTTGGGTGGAGGCGGGCAGGGCGTCGTTTACCTCGGTGAGACGGCCGAGGGCGGCAAGGTCGCCGTCAAACTGGTGCACGCGCACCTCATCGCCGACACGAAGGCGAAGAAGTACCTGGTCGCCGAGGTGGAGGCGATGCGGAAGGTGGCCGCGTTCTGCACCGCCCGGGTGTTGGCAGCCGACGTCGAGGGCGACCAGCCGTACATCGTGAGCGAGTACGTGGACGGGCCGTCCCTGCACCAGGTCGTCTCCGCAGCGGGTCCGCGGGACGCCTCGGCGCTCATCCGCCTCGCCATCGGCACGGCGACCGCGCTCACCGCGATCCACCAGGCAGAGGTGATCCATCGCGATTTCAAACCGAGCAACGTACTGCTCGGCTCCGACGGACCCCGGGTGATCGACTTCGGGATCGCCAAGATCCTTGATCTCACCACGACCATCTCGGCCGAGTTGATCGGGACGCCCTCCTACATGGCCCCCGAGCAGCTGAGCGGCGAGCGCCTGACGTCGAGGCTCGACGTCTTCGCGTGGGGATGCACGATGGTGTACGCGGCGACCGGGCAGAGCCCGTTCGGCCATGACGCACTGCCTTTGATCATGAACAGGATTCTGCACGCGCCCCCCGAGCTGGGCACCCTCGACGGCCCGCTGCGCCCCATGATCGAAGCCTGCCTGGAGAAACTCCCCGCCAACCGGCCCAGCGCCCGGGAGGTGCTCCTCGAACTGCTGGACTCCTCCTCCCCGGAAGCCCAGGTGCTCCCGACCGGGGCCGACCTCGCCGCGCGCGGACCAGTGGGCGAGCAGACCATCGTGCCGCCACCTCTCGCGGTGACCGAAACACCACGGCTGAGCCGCCGCCGGGTCCTGGCCGCGCTGACCGGCGCCGCGGCACTACTGGCCGGTACGGCTGTCGCCCTGCGCGGCACGCTGGCCGCCGAGCCGACCACACTGGCGCGGCCCACCCCAGGGGCGTTGCCCGGCCTGCGCGGGTCGCTCCAGCCTGACGCGTCGGCATCGGTGATCATGACCTCGTACACGGCGATCGTCAGCGGCAAGCTCGCCAACGCGTACGTCCTCAACAGCGAGACCGGCCAGTTCGACGCGACCGCGTACCGCGGCGCCGGGGTCTCCTTCGACCGGCGCTATGTGGCCGGGGTCTCGGAACCGATCAAAGATCTGGGAGCCGCCAGGCAGCTCACCATCGAGGACCGGTCCACCGGCCAGAAGCATCCCGTCAAGCTGAACCAGCCGTTCATGGCACCCCGCTGGTCGCCGACGCGAAACCAGCTGGTCGTCACCCTCCTGGACGGCGCCGAAACGGCGAAGGGCGTGGGTTACGCCATCGTGTCCCCCGACGACTACACTCCCAAGATCGTCAAGATGGATCGGATCCACCTGGGGGCTCTGGGCTGGCCGCTCCACCCCGGGACCTTCGCGTGGAGCCACGACGGCACCACCCTGGTGGCCGCCTCACTCGAAGGGTCCTGGGCCGACAGCACCCTGTGGGTCTACGCCCCCGACGGGAAGCTGATCAAGTCGTACCCGGGTCTCGGCCAGAATGTGGGCTACCCGTTCTCTCCGGACGGCAAGCTGATCGCCACCCAGACCAGATTCGCAGGCTCGGAGGGGGACAAGGGCAAGGACCAGGTGACGGTCTTCGACGCCGGGACGCGCGCGTTCGTCCGAGACCTGCCGACCGAACTCTGGTTCATGGGCTGGTACGACGCCTCCCACATCATCGGCTACCACTGGGAAAGGGATCGACAAGGCGTCGGCCAGGTAAGGATCGTCGGAACCGACGGCACCCTGGGCCGCGTCCTGGTCACCAACGACGAGTCCCCGGCCAACTGGAACATCTGGCCGACCTATTCACGCGTCGGCCCTCAGGAAACCCGACTCGAAGGAACATGATGGACGATCGACGGCTGGTCCGGATCTCGAAATATCTCGCCAAACACCTGCGCCACGAGCCTGGGCGGATCGGAATCGACCTCGACGAGCACGGCTGGGTGGACGTGGAGACGCTGCTCGCCGCCTCCGCCGCGCACGGCTTCCCGATCGGCCGTGACGAGCTGGACCTGGTCGTCACGGCCAACGACAAGCGGCGATACGTGATCGCCGACGGCCGCATCCGCGCCAGCCAGGGGCATTCCGTGGTCGTCGACCTCGATCTGCCCGTGGTGACACCGCCCGCCCACCTCTATCACGGGACGGTGGACCGGAACCTGGCCGCGATCCGCGCCGAAGGGCTGCGCCCGATGAACCGCCACCATGTCCACCTCTCGCCCGACCGCGAGACCGCCACCCGGGTCGGCATGCGGCGCGGGCGAGCGGTGGTGCTGGCCGTGAACGCGGCCGGCATGCACGAAGCCGGTCACGTCTTCCACGTCAGCGCCAACGACGTATGGCTGGCGGAACACGTCCCGCCGGGGTTCATCCGCTTCCCCTGAGGCCCCCGCCGAACACGCCGCGGCCCGCCGTCCTCGTGAAACCCTGCCTACGAATTAAGTCGAACGGCCTGGAGCGCCGCAGCCACGTACGCATAGCCGACCTCAACGCCACACTCGTGCGGGATGATCACCAGCTTGGCGGACCATGGGTGCAGAGTTGTGGCAATCCGGCGAAACTCACCGCCGGCCAGGGAAGGAAGGCGATCTGCGTGCTGACCGTCGAGCTGCTCGGCCCACTGCGCGTTTCGGTGGCCGGGCGGCCGGTCGAGCTGCCGGCCGGGCGGCTGCGCGCGTTGCTGGCCGTGCTGGCGATGTCGGCGGGCCGTACCGTCTCGGCGGACAGGCTGGCGACCGCGGTGTGGGGTGCGGATCAGCGTGGCGACCAGCGAGCCAACGTCCGTACGAACGTCAAGCGACTGCGCCGCACCCTGGAGACCGCCGAGGGGGAGCTGATCGCGGCCCGGCCAGGCGGCTACCTGCTCGCGACCGAGCCGGACCACGTGGACGCGCTCCGCTTCGGTCGCCTGCTCGATGAGGCCGCGGCGGCACCGGACCTGCCGGCCGAGCGGTCCCGGCTGGCCGCCGCGCTGTCGCTGTGGCGCGGCACCCCGTTCGACGGGATCCGATCGGACTGGCTGGAGCAGACCGTGACCTCGGCGCTGCAGGAGCGGTACCTGACCGCGCTGGAGCGGCGGGTCGACCTGGACCTCGCGAGAGGATCGAATCCCGACCCGGCCGAGCTGGCCGAGCCGGCCGAGCGGCATCCACTGCGGGAATCGCTCTGGGTTCGGCTGCTCCGGGCCCTGGAATCGGCCGGCCGTCCCGCCGAGGCGCTGGAGCGGTACGAGATGATCCGGCGCCGGCTCGCCGCGGAGCTCGGCGCCGATCCCAGCCTTGAGCTGCGGAAGGTTCACGCCGACCTGCTCGCCGGCGGCGCTTCGCCCGGCGGGCACGCGGCGCCCAGGCAGTTGCCCGCCGCGGTCGACGGATTCGCCGGGCGGGAGGCCGAGTTGGCGGCGCTGGACGCGCTGCTCGGCCCGCCGGGCGAGACGAGGTCCCGGTCGTCGTTGATCGCGGTGATCGCCGGCACGGCCGGCGTCGGGAAGACCACGCTCGCCGCGCACTGGGCGCACCGGGTCGCCGAACGCTTCCCGGACGGCCAGCTCTACGTCAACCTGCGCGGATACGATCCGTCAGGGGAGGCAGTACGGCCGGCGACCGCCATCCGCGAGTTCCTCGACGCGCTGCGGGTGCCGCCGCACCGGATTCCGGACGGCCCGGCCGCGCAGGCCGGGCTCTACCGCAGCCTGCTGGCCGGGCGGCGGATGCTGGTGCTGCTGGACAACGCCCGCGACACCGACCAGGTCGCCCCGCTGCTGCCCGGGGCCCCCGGTTGCCTGGTGGTGGTCACCAGCCGGGATCACCTCGCCGGGCTGGTCATGACGTACGGCGCGCATCCGGTCACCCTCGACATCCTGCCGCCGGACGAGGCCAGGCGGTTGCTGGCCCGCCGGCTCGGCCGGGACCGGATCGCCGCCGAGCCCGTCGCCGCCGAAGAGATCATCCGGCGCTGCGCCGGGCTGCCGCTGGCGCTGGCGATCGTCGCCGCCCGCGCCGCGATCCATCCCACGCATCCGCTCGGTGCGCTCGCCGGCGATCTCCGGGACGCCCTCAGCGCGCTGAACCGTGCCGTCGACGTACGGGCGATCTTCTCGTGGTCGTACGAGACGCTCGGCGACGAGGCGGCGGCGCGGCTGTTCCGGCTGGTCGCCGGTCTGTGCCCCGGTCCCGTCAGCACGATCGCCGCCGCCAGCCTGGCGGGCGTCCCGGTCTCGCGGGTACGTGCGCCGATGGCCGAGCTGACCAGCGCCAACCTGCTCACCGAGCACGTTCCGGGCCGCTACTCATGCCACGACCTGCTGCGCGCCTACGCCTCCGAACTCTGCGAATCCCGCGACGCGGACCGGGACGCCGCGCGACAACGCATCGTGGACCACTATCTCCATACCGCGTACGCCGCCGCGCTGCATCTCCACGGGCACTTCGAGACCACCGCCCCCGCCGCGCCCCGCCCGGGCGTGTCCGTAACCGACTTCGCCGAACCCGACGAGGCGATGGCCTGGTTCACGGCCGAGCGCCCCGCTCTGCTCGCCGCCCTGAAACTCGCCGCCGACCTGGGCCTTGACCGGCACGTCTGCCATCTGGCGCAGACGTTGTTCGTCTTCCTGCACCGACAGGGCCGCTGGCACGACCGGGCCGAGACCCAGCAGGCCGCCGTGGCCGCCGCCCGGCGGCTGGGCGACCCGGCGGAAGAGAACCGCGCGCATCGCAACCTGGCCTGGGCACTGGCCGACCTGGGCCGCTTCGACGACGCCCACCGGAACCTCGACACCGCCCTGGAAGCATCACCTGACTCCCCCGCCGGTCAGGCGTGGACGCACTACTACCGGAACCTCGTATACGGCCTCCAGGGCCGGGAGGCCGACGCGCTCGACGCCGCCCGCCGCGCCCACGACCTCTTCGACCAGCTGGGCGACCAGGTCGGCCGGGCCATCGCACTCACCGACCTCGGCTGGTACCTCGGCCGCGGGGGAAACCACGGCCAGGCCATCGACCTGTGCGAGCAGGCCCTGATCCTGCACAAGAAGCTCGGCAACCGCCCGCACGAGGCCCACACGTGGTCCTGCCTCGCCGACATCTACCTCCAGCTGGACGACCCCGCCGGTGCCGTCTCCTGCTACCGCCGGGCCCTCGACCTGTTCCAGGAACTCGGCGACCCGTACGCCGAGGCCAGCACCCTCGCCCACCTCGGCGCCTGCCACCACCTGGCCGGCGACCAAGCGGCCGCCCACGAGCACTGGCGGCACGCATACTCCCACCTCGGCGACCTCGACCCCTCTACCGCCGACCAGATCCACACCCAGCTGACGATTATCGACAAGTCCGCCGCCGATGCCTTCCGCTCCACCACGGCCCACGCGAGTACGGCTGGTGGCGTTGAATGTCCGCACAGGTGAACCCGAGTCCTTCCGGCATGCTGCCGATGACCTGATAGGTTTCCAGCATGGTCTACATGTTCGTCCGGCTTCGGACTGTCTGAGACGGTGTGCTCCGCTGGTTGCTCGGCGACCAGCGGCAGTTGAGGAAATCCCGCCAGTAGGTCCTGCGGTCCAGAACACCGCACGGGGTTTCGCTCGACCCCGACCCGTCACTCTCTCACCGCCATCGTTGGCTCTGTCCTTGATAGCCGCCTTGGGCTGGACAGCGCCGCCATCGGGTCGCCGATTGTCTGTGTAATCGCCGAACCTGTGCGTTACTCGACTGGTGGCATGCTTCGCCATTCTCATCATCCGCGGCTTAACACGCCGACTTTCGGCATCAGGCGTGTTTTCCGGGCCTTAATCCGATCGGACAGATTTACATGTCATCGACCTCAAAATAACCCGTCGAACGCTGCTCCTACCTTCGTGCTGGTCCACGGTTCCGGCTCCAGTTCGTTCATGTGGGCCCCCATCCAGCGCGAACTCGCGTTGCTCGGCCACCGTAGCTTCGCCGTCGATCTGCCGGGGCATGGCCTCGACGCGCAATACCCGGTCGCCTACCAGGCCCCGCAGGATCTCGATGCCTGGGCGACCGAGCCGTCGTCGCTGGCCGGCGTCACTCTGCAGGACAACGTCGACATGGTCGTCGACGTCGTCCGTCGCGTGGCGGCGCACGGGCCGGTGGTGCTCGTGGGCGCCAGCCTCGGTGGGGCGACGATCACCGGGGTCGGCAACACGATCCCCGAACTGGTGGATCGGCTCGTCTACATCTCCGCGTGGTCATGCGTGGAACGGGCGAACCCCATCGAATACATGCCGGAGCCCGAGTTCGGCGCCAACCTGCTGGCCCCGCTGGCCGTACTGAACGTCGGAGACCCTGCTCAACTCGGCGTCGGCCGGGCCAACTACCGCACCGCCGACCCCACGTTGCTCGCCGGCCTCAAGGCGGCGCTCATGGCCGATGTCACCGACGAACAGTTCCGGGCCTTCCTCAACATCCTGCAGCCGGACGAGTCGATCGCGGTGATGATGTCCGACGCCCGTGTCCACGCCGACACCTGGGGCACGATCGCCCGCTCCTACATTCGTCTCACCGGCGACCGGTCCCTCCCGGTGGCCATGCAGGACAGGCTGATCGCCGAAGCGGACGCCCTGACCCCTGACAATCCGTACGACGTTCACACCCTCGACACCACCCATGTGGGGTTCCTGTTCAGAGCGGCAGAGGTTGCCGCCATCCTCGACAAACTATCCATATAGCGACAAATGGGACCCGCCTTGTGTCCGAGTCTTCAATCCTCGGACACAAGGGGGGCAGTTGGAAAATCTCCCCAAGGCTCTATTCCAACGCTGGAAACCAGCCATCGCCGCTAGTGCCGTCAGCGGGTCGTTTGAACGGGACGCGGAGCTCTTCCCAGGAAGGGCCGGCGCTTCCGTGCACTGGAACCTTAGAGGTAGCCGGTTCGACGGTCTCCCGCTGGAATACGAGTATGGATACTCGATGGAAAGTCCTGATGGCAGGGGCGGCAGTGGTGGCCGGCGTGCTCACACCCGCGAGCGCGGCGCAGGCCCAGGCCGGGTGCGGAGTCAGCAACGGCGTGCTGCGGTGCGGCAACGAGGGCAACGCCGAACTCCGCAGCAAGCCGTCCACGACCCTCCCGCCGAGCAAGGTCGTCGACAATCTGTGGACCACGTACAGCTGGTTCACGTGCTGGTCTGAGGGCCAGTACCACAAGGGCGACAACACCACGTGGTACAAGACCCAGGGCGACCGCAACGGGCGCTGGGGTTGGGTGGCCGCCGGCTACGTCTTCACCTCGAACGGCTTCGACGCCAACCCGAGCAAGTATGGTCTGCCCAAGTGTCAGTATGACTTCGGCTGACCGCCGCTCAAGGAACCCTTGATCTACGCATCACTTCCTACTCCTCCTCGGTGAACACGACCTCGCGGCGCCTGCGAATCGCCGGGAGGACGGCGACGGCGAGCGCTGCCACGGCCAGGGCCAGGAGCACCGCGGAGATCGGTCGGGTCACGAAGACCGACGCGTCGCCGCGGGAGATGATGAGCGCCCGCCGCAGGTTCTCCTCGACCAAGGGTCCGAGGACGAAACCGAGCAGCAGGGGCGCCGGCTCGCAGCCGCACTTGATCAGGATGTAGCCCAGGACGCCGAAGAACACGATCGCGTAGACGTCGTACGCGTTGAACCCCAGGGAGTACGTGCCGATCGCGGCGAACAGGATGATCATCGGGAACAGCACCTGGTACGGGATGCGCAGCATGCGCACCCACAAGCCGATCAGCGGCAGGTTCAGCAGTACGAGCAGCACGTTGCCGATCCACATCGACGCGATCAGGCCCCAGAACAGCTCCGGCTCCTCGGTGATGACGTTCGGGCCGGGGGTTATGCCGTGGACGATGAACGCGCCGACCATCAGTGCCATCACCGGGTGGGCGGGCAGACCCAGGGTGAGCAGCGGGATGAACGACGTCTGTGCGGCGGCGTTGTTCGCCGACTCGGGGCCGGCGACGCCCTCGATCGCGCCGCGCCCGAACTCCTGCCGCCGCTTCGAGATCCGCTTCTCGACGGCGTACGAGGTGAACGAGGCCAGCACGTGGCCACCGCCGGGCAGGACGCCGAGCGCGGCGCCGAGACCGGTACCCCGCAGGATCGGGCCGATGATCCGGCGCCGGTCCTCGCGGGTCGGCCAGAGGTTCTTCACCTTGGTGATGACCGCCGTGCGGGTCTGCTCGTTCTCCAGGTTGCGCAGAATCTCGGCCACCCCGAACATGCCGACGGCGACCGACACGAAGTCGATGCCGCCGTACAGCTCGCGCTGGTCGAACACGAACCGGGGCGTGCCGGTGTAGATGTCCTGGCCGACCGTGCCGAGCAGGACGCCGAGCGCGATCATCGCCAGTGCCTTGAGCGTCGAGCCACGCGCCAGCGCGATCGACACGATCAGGCCGAGCAGCACCAGCGAGAAGTACTCGGCCGGGCCGAACTGCAACGCGACGCGGGCCAGCGGTGGGGCCGCGACGGCCAGCGCGACGGTGGCCACCGTACCCGCGATGAAGGACCCGATCGCAGCGGCGGCCAGCGCCGGGCCGGCCCTGCCCTGCCGGGCCATCTCGTGTCCGTCCAGCGCGGTGACCGCCGCCGACGACTCACCGGGCAGGTTGATCAGGATGGCGGTCGTCGAGCCGCCGTACTGCGCGCCGTAATAGATGCCGGCCAGCATGATCAGCGCCGTCACCGGCTCGAAGCTGAACGTGATCGGCAGCAGCATCGCCACCGTCGCCGTCGGCCCGATGCCGGGCAGCACGCCGACCGCCGTCCCCAGCAGCACTCCCACGAAGCAGTAGAGGACGTTCTGGACCAGTAGGGCGGTCGAGAAACCCAGCGCGAGGTTGTCGAGAAGTTCCATGCCTCAATCCGGATGCCGCGTCAGAACCCCAGCCACGGGCCCCATAGCGGGATCCGCAGCTGAAGTCCGACGACGAAGATGAGCGTGCCGGCCACGGTCAGCCCGGCGGCCACGGCCACGGCCATGAGCGGCCGTACGCGCGAGCTGGCCAGTGTGGTGAGCAGGGCGGTCACCGCCGACGTCGGGACGAATCCGAGGCCCCGGACGGTGAATCCGAAGAACAGGACCGCGAGCACGATGGCGGCGACCGCACGCCAGGGGATCGGCCCGAACGAGATCACCTCGCCGGCGATGAGTCCCTTGATGACGATCGCCAGGCCCAGGGCGGCCACGATCGCGCCGACCAGCAGCGGGAAGGCGCCGGGACCCATCCGCAGTGGGCTGCCCAGCTCGTAGCCGAGCGACCCCACCGCGAATGCGCCACCGATCAGGACGAAGACTCCCCCGGCGAGGACGTCCGGGAAGGACCGGCGGCGCTCCACCTCAGGAGGCCTTGAGCCCGGCGTCGGCGATGACCTTCGCCCAGGTGCCGAGCTGCTCTTCGAGCTTGGCCCGGTGCACCTGCGGGGTCGCGTCCTCGGCCGGGACCGGCGCGGTGCCGAGCTTGGCCATCTGGTCGATGACCTTTTGGTCGGCCAGTGCCACCTTCAGCGCCTCGGACAGCTTCTGGACGACCGGCTGCGGCGTGCCCTTCGGGACATAGAGACCGTGCCACACGCTGACCTGGAGCTGGGGCAACCCGGCCTCGGTCGTGGTGGGCAGGTTGGGCAGGCTCTTCACCCGCTCCGGCGTGGTGACCGCGTACGCCTTCACCTCGTTCGCGGAGATCTGGCCGCTGGTGTTGGTCGTCTGGTCGCACATGAAGTCGACCTGGCCGCCGACGAGGTCGGTCAGTGCCGGGCCGGTGCCTTCGTACGGAACCTCCTGGAGCTTGACACCGGTGGCGGTCTGGAACAGCAGGCCGCACAGGTGGGATGCGGCGCCGATGCCGGCGTTGGCCAGCGTGACCTTGTCGGCGTTCGCCTTCACGTAGGTCACGAGGTCCTGGAGGGTCGCGGGCGCGAAGTCCTTGCGGGCGACGACCGTCATCGGCACCTCGGTGACGAGCCCGACCATCTCGAAGTTCTCGAGCGGCTTGTAGCCCAGATTCTGGTACAGGGCGGGCGCCGTTGACATGCCGATGTGGTGCATGAGCACGGTGTAGCCGTCGGGCTCGGCCCGCGCGACCTCGCCGGCGCCGACCGTGCCGCCCGCGCCCTCGACGTTCTGGACGACGACCTTGGCGCCGAGCTTGGCGGCCATCGGCTCGGCGATCATGCGGGTGACGGTGTCCGTCGGGCCGCCCGCGCTGAACGGCACGACGAACGTGATGTTCTGGTCCGGGTAGCCACCGGAAGCGTCTCCGCCGGTGGCGCCTCCAGTGGCGCCTCCGTTGCCGGAACAGGCGGCGACGAGCGAAACGACGCCGATCGCGGCGATCATCCGCGCGGCGGACCGGTACCTGCTGGTCGTTTTCATATAGCGGCCTCCTCGTCAGCGCATGCGCATTTCGTCGGGAGTGCGCGGCCTCAGTCTCGGCTGGCAAGGACGCGAATGGTGTCGGGGGAATCCCACAGGAATGCGCCGGATGTCAGAGGAATCCCAAGAGCTGAAGGGCTAACACGAGCGTTGATCCGGGCCGGTATGCGGATCACCATCATCAAGGATGACGATGGCGCGGCGCAAGGTGTGATCACCGTCCTGGCCCTGGCGCCCCGGCCCGGCGCGGCTGCTCCCCTGGTTTGACAGCGTCCTGCGCGCTTCGTCGTCCACACCGCACCGCCACCGCCGCGAAGGCCGCGCGTGCCGCCCGATCCGATGTTGTCCTCGTCGACCCGGGCCTGCTCGACGGCGACGGACTCGACGTGATCCGCAAGCTCCGTGACCGCCGTCAGCGCCGTGACAGGCGCCGCCTCTGAGGAAGCTCGTTAATCCGAGATCTCCCGCTCGACCTCGACCAGAAAACAAGAACCACGCCTTCCACCAATAGCTGAGCGGACGCCGAGCAACCGCACGAGAATTGCCCATCACATTCTGATAATCGGACCGCCTCCCCACAGCTCGTCGACTCGGCGCTACCCCGTCTGCCACCATCGATGGATGACAACGAGAAAGGGCCATGGTCGCTGACCGCCGGCTCGCGCTGCACGCGACGCTTCCCGACCGCTACGCCCGTCATGAGGTCCTGGCCTCGACCATCGACCACCGCGGCCGGCTCGCCGCCTTGGTTGCCGACCCCGCCCAGGGCTTCACCCCCATCCCCCACTTCTCCGAGCTCCGGCCGCCCCCGCGCTACGACGCGACCGCCGTCATCTGCGACGGAGGCGAGATCCGCGAGATCCCGCTGACAGATCTCGGCCTATGGTTCACCCGCATCGACACCCTCGGCGATGGCATCGTGCTGGCCGCTGCTCGCTGTGAGCCCGTGGGCATCGACGTCGAGCGCTACCGGGAGCCGGTTCCCGAGGGGGAGCTGCACCTCACCGACAACGTCCGGGTGATCGACGGAGACGGGCAGACGCGGTCCGCCTTCTACGCTGGTGACGGCATCAAGCAGCTCATGACGGATGCCCAGGGCCACATCTGGACCAGCTACTTCGACGAGTCGAGCTACTGGTCCACCAACCCGGACGGCACCCGTTCCTACGGTTTCATGATCGGCCTGGCGCGCTGGGACAGCGACGGCGGCCCGCCCTGGATGGCGCCATCCCATACTCCAGGCGTCGTCTGGTGCGACTGCTACGCGCTGAATGTCGGCCGTGACGTGGTCCACGCCTGCCCCTACACCGACTTTCCGCTGATCGAGATCGACGCTGACGGCGTCCGAGGCGTCACACCGAACCCCGTCACACGGTGCAAGGGCTTGGCCGTCTCCGGTTCTGAGCTCGCCTTCCTCGATCAACACCGAGCAGGCGGCGGCTTCCGCTGGGAGATCCGCAGGGCCCGCCGACAGGGCGGAGCGGTCACCGAGACGGACCGCGAGCACCTACTGCTACCAGACGACCGACACCCGACCGGCTGGGCACGCGGGAAGATCGGCAGAGACGGGACGCTGTGGCTGCACGAAGACGGGGATCCGCGGCGTTGGCACCGCTATGAGGTGGACCCCTAAACGCGAGACAGAGGTTGAACTTCTCCTCCATACGGCGGACTGCCCCGCATCGTCCAGCACTCAGAAGTTGGCCGGGGTCAACTTCAGCGTTTGGACATCAATGTAGTAGGTCGGCACCGTGGCTCCGATGGCATAGAAAGGTTCGCCTTTATTGTCAATCTTGATATCTCCCGACTCGTCACCTCCGGTCCAGCGGAGCATCGCTTCCCAGGCTATTACCATCGAGCCGTCCGAACTGTCGCCGTGCAGAACGATCACTTCCAGCTCTTCGTTGTTCACCTTGTAGGGAAACGGAGTGACCTTGCCGGACGCGTCCGGCACTGGCGTCGCCACCGGATTATCCGGATTGAATTGAAAGTACCGCTGCGGAATTTCCGCACCACAGCCCTCGGGATCCTCGTCACGTAACTCAATGACGGACCCGCCGCCAAGATCAGACTTATTCATCTTGACAATGGGTTTGAGTTCATGCAGCACTACGGCATTTGCATCCTTACCTGTGACGGTCAACCCGATGCCCTCGCGGTCAGTCTCCAACTTGGCACCGGACTCGATCAACGCCTGCTCCGCAGAGGCGTATCTCTTGGCAATCGATGTGTCGGACGGCAGCTTCTGGAGCTTTTTCCGAACCACATCAAGCGCGTCCTCAGGCGACACATCTGCAAGATAGTACGGCGAGCAACCACCATCCAACGACTGCTTCTTAATATCAACCACCACCTGCGGTTCGCGACTTTCGCCCAGTTCGGCGAAAAGACTGAGTCCGCCCGCCTGAATCCAGCCCGCCAGAACCGCGACCAGTCCCGTCGAGACCGCAGTGATGACAGCCGGTCTGCGCCACCAAGGGCGTTTTGACGATTCCGGTTGTTCCGCCCCATCTGGAGAATCGGGCATTTCCCACCCTATGGCCGAAATTTCTGCTAGATCCGCTCAACAGGTTCACACAAAAATCCCGATCATCGCAAGCCTTCACCGCAATCCGGTGCCTGTGGAGTTGCGATACCCTTCATTACGATTGAGAACTAGGTCGTCCACACCCGTCCGTAACAGTCTCTATGAGCTGGTCAAGACGTCTTCCGGATGCTGACCGCTCCGCCGTCGTCCACAGGTGTCCAGAACTGCTGTTAGCCAGGGTTTGCGATGCCCGAGGGCTCCTGGAGTGCGATTCGTCGGCGCGCTTCAAGCATCGCACCCCGACGCCCAGGCTGAGCAGGTAGCCGGTGGCGGCCTGGGCGGTGAGCGCCTCGTTCACCACGGCCGCCAGGGTCAGATGGTGGAGGTGAGGCCTTGCCCGATCTTCTTCAGTTCGGAGTTGACGGCCTCGGCGGCGGGGAACTCTTTGGCGTAGATCGGGCTGAACTTGATCTCGGCCCATTGCCTGTCGCCCATTTTGAGGAAGAGCGTCGGGTCGCCGTCCATGCCGTCCTCGCCGACGTTCTGCACGACCAGGTAGCCGGTCCGGTCGCCGATGTCCACCTGCTCGCCGTCCGCCTTCTCACGGTACTCCTGTATCCAGTCGTCGACCTGCTGGACGGCCGTATCCTCGTACACACGGATCTGGACGCAGTAGAAGCCGTTCTTGTCGCCCTGGTAGTTGTATGAGGTCGAGTAGCTCTCACCAGAGTCCTCTGACCGGTGGGACCACCGCAGCCCCTCGGGTAGGTATCCCGCCTTGACGTGCCCAAACTCTTTCCCATCGCCCAGGTCCCCGAGGTTCGGCGGGTCGGATGGCAAGGGCGAGATGTCGTCGATGGGAGGTGGCTCCGGCACCGCCGCGGAGAGTGTGGGCTGCGTGGACAGGGTGGCCTGCTCGCCGTTCGTGGTCACCGAACCGATGCTCAGGTAGGCGACCGGGGCGGCGACGATGACGGCCACGGACGCGGCCACCGCCGCGGTCCAAGCCCTTCTCCGATTGCTTCTGGAGGAGCGCATCACCCGCTCCAGCAGGTCGGGCGCGGCCTGCAGCCTCGCGGTCTCGTCCGCCATGAGCCGGCGGATCTCCTCATCAAATGTGGGCATTCCTGATCACTCCTTCCACTGTGTCCCGGCCGAGCACCGAGCGGAGTTTGGCCGTGGCCTTCGACGCCTGGCTCTTGACTGTGCCGACCGCGCATCCGAGCACCTCGGCGGTCTGCGTCTCGCTGAGGTCCTCCCAGTACCGCAGGACGATCACCGCCCGCTGCCGGGACGGCAGGGTACGCAGCGCCTCCATGAGCACATGCCGCAGGTCGGCGTCGCTCGTGCGGGCCGACGTCTCCGGTGGACTGTGCATCGGGACGATGCGGATGATCGCCCGGCGGCGGGCGCGGCTGATGGCAGTGTTGATGATGACGCGGCGCACGTAGGGCTCAAGGCCGTCGTCGTGGCGGACCCGGTGCAGGTTCCGGTAGGTACGCTCCAGCGCTGTCTGCAGCACGTCCTCGGCCTCCGCCTGGTCGCCACAGGCGAGATAGGCCATGCGCAGCAGGCTGGTGCCCCGCGCGGCCACGAAAGCGCCGAAGTCATGTTCACCGCCGCTCACAGCTGTCTGTCCAGTTTCACGCCTCCTAATACGCTCGGCGCCGCGCAAACCGTTGCCCACTCGCGCCAAACATGTCGCGGGCAACCGTTCCAGGGAGCTCAGGCGTATAGACAGTCGTGACTTCGCGTCCTGCGACACTCTGGCTTCGCATCCATGGAGGAAACCTATGAAGTTCGCGAGCGCACCGGCTCGGCCACTGATCGCTCTCGGCGTCGGCCTGGCCATGGGCGCCACCGTCCTGGGCGCGCCTACGGCCACCGCGGCCGCTCCCCCGCAGGGTGCCTACTGGCACACCAGGGTGCTGGGGACATCAACTCATCCCTGGCGGTTCGGCACCACGTCGGACCCCTACTCGCTGGTCCAGCGAGAGATCCTGGAATCGTGGAGTCTCGCCAACGGCCGGACCTGGACCGGCATGCGAGAACTGGGGACGCTGCCGAAGAGCGCGGCGGACAAGAAGGCCTGGCAGCGCGACGGCTCCCCTGCCAAGTGGAGCCAATCGATCGACGGCAAGACGGTGAAGCTGTCCGCCAAGCCCGCCAACGGCCATCTGGCCCCTGCACTGCCGGAACGGAACGAGTTCCAGCTCGACGAGCAGTGGCTGACCTACGACGAGGTCCAGCGCCTGCCCGCCGACCCGAGCCGTCTGAAGGACTGGCTCACGAAGGCGGCCCAGGTCAGCCGAACTCCGGAAAGCTCCATGGCCAGCTGGCTCACGGGCACCCTGTCTGGGCTGCTGCACAGCATTCCCGCTCCGCAGGAGGTCCGCACCGCCGCCTACCAGGCCCTGCTGGCACTCCCGGGCGTCCGCGCCGACGGCAACGCAAAGGACAACCTGGGCAGACCCGGCGCCGCCGTCGTGATCCACTACTCGATCGGGACAGGGAAGAACGTGAACTCGGTCAAGCAGCGGCTGATCGTCGACACCGCCAGGATGGTGCTGCTGTCACAGGACCAGACGATCACACAACGGCCGAGCGCCTTCGGCGGCAAGACGCCCCGTCCCGAGACCTACAACAAGACGCTGATCGAGGTCGGCTGGACCAATTCCCAGCCGACGGTGCCGGCTCTGCCCTGACGGGCGGCACACGGGTGGTCGGCACGGCCTGCCCACGGGCGGTGCCGGTGCGGCACACGACAACGACTACCGACGAAGTAGCTGCAGGGCCTCGCCCCAGGCGACCACCTGGTCCAGCATGGCTGTGACCGCGTTCTCCTGGGGCGCCGCCGGATTCAGCACGCTGTAGTGCCAGGGAGTGTCTTCAAAGTCCCGTCTGCCCGGCGCTGTGTGGTGCGCACGCTCCCTAGGGCATTCCGGGAGGGACGGGCTCCGCGGTATCGCGCCGCGCCACGAACACGAACTCCCTGCCCGGCCGGTCGGGTGCGTCGCGTACGTCCTCGACGACGAAGCCGTGCTCGTGCAAGTCCCGCTCGATCTCCGTACGTTCGCGGAAGCGAAGTGTCGATTCCGAGGTCAGTACGTCCCCGTCCGCAGCGAACACGTGCGTACCCCGGAAGCTCACCAGCGGCAGGCTCACGTCCGTCAGCTCGGCCCAGGTCTCGATGTGGCCGACGCCCGGGATGTCCGTCATGCGGTATGTGGTCTCGCGCGTCCACTCCGCCCACTCCTGCCACACGCGCTGCGCCGGATCGCGCGTCTCGAAGACAAGCCGCCCGCCGGGCCGCAGCACCTCGTACGCGCCGCGCAGCGTCGTACGCCATGCCTGCGGATCGGCGATCGCCTGGGCGACGTTCCCGGTCATCGTCACCAGGTCGATCTGCATGGGCGGCAGGTCCCCCGCGTCGCCGTCGAGCCAGCGCACCCGCTCCGCGCCCGGCTTGCCACGCGCGACGTCGACGGACGCCCGCGCGGGATCGATCCCGGTGACCGTAATCCCGCGCTCGGCGAGCAGCAGCGCGAACACGCCCGTGCCGCACCCGATGTCCAGCACGGACCGCGCGCCGAACTCCTCCGCCATCGCGAGATACGCGTCGAGATCGCTGCGGTCCGGATCGAGTGGGTCGTAGATGGCGGCGAGGCGCGGATGCCCGAAAGCTGCGTCAACCATGGAGGCGAACGTATGTGGCCCCGAGCCCGCGCGGCCACTGCTTTTTCGGGTTACGGCGCCAAGCGGGCGCGGCGAAGTGCGCCGCTGATCCCGGCGCCTCTATCGGGCACGGCCGTACCGAAGCGAACCTCGGCCAGGCCGCTTAGGGCGCCTGCGCTCGCGGACGAAGTGGGAACACGGCTGCGGTGCCCCGGCCACGTGCACGAAGGACAAGCACACAGGGCGCTCTCCGAGTAGAGAACGCCCTGGTCATTAGTGGAGCCGCCTAAGGGAATCGAACCCTTGACCTACGCATTACGGGGAGTAACGGGGATGGCCACGGACGTCCACAGCTTCCTTGCGCCCCTGGTCAGGACCACCATGGCGAACTCTCCGCCCCCCCGCAGTCCATGGTCGTCCAGGAGCATTGTTAGCAATTGCGTTAGCAAGATCCACGGTCACCACGGCTGCACCGGTGGCAGGCGGACCGTATCGCAGGTCCGCCAGGCCCGAGACCCGGAAAGCCGCGCGTCAGCGTTTGAGAACCTACGGCGTCAACACCAGCCTCCACCATCTAATGAAGAGCTCACCTTCACGTCGTAGCCATCGCCGTACACCGCCTCGCCCATCGACACTGAGAGGTGAACCTCGCTCCTGCCGAAGGACTTAATAAAGCACCCCGTCTCTTCGCCACCCTCCTCCAGCACGGGCTTCCAGCCATCCATGATCGCGGCGTCCCGGTAGAAGGACAGCGCATCAGCCCTCGATCCTGAAGATCGATAGGACTGCCAGACACTCACTATCCGATCGTCGTTGTCGCAAGTGGAGCCGCGATCCCTTTGAGGCGTCGCATCCGCCGGATGAGACTCGAGGATGCTGAGCGTGGCCAGAGCAGCGGCGAACTGGTCATCCTCGGCGGTACAACCATAGGTCAGCAACAGGAAAGCGATTGGAGTGACTAGAACAGCGCCTACTCCTACGTATATGGCCACAAGCACCGTGATCGCCAAACGCGTCGTGATCATCAAGATAAGCCCCTACGAGTCGACTCGACAAACACGCCTTGACCGTCCTCGTATGCACTACGTACTACAGCCAGGCTTTGTGATCTGTAATGTTAGTCCCTCTCGCCCAAAACAGCTGCATAAGCGCAACGCCCATAAAACGGCTGTCCGGAATCACCGTGACCCTCAACACCTCTCTGGATGATTCTCGGCAAGCATCGGTGATGCCCTGAGGTAGCGCACACGTGTCGTCCTGACGTCCCGGGTCATCACTCCGGAACGTCTTCGCGCGACCATTCTGATCCTCACTTGATGGTTGTGCTCGGCATGCGAAATGACTTCTCCTGCAACCACGGCACCGAGTTCGGGGAGCTTGCAGTCAAGGGGCATCCCGATGATCTCTGCGAGTCCTATCGCGTTGGGAACACCAGCGATGCGTAGAAGGATGCCGAAGGGCTGCCGGCCAATGACTGTCCCGGTCACCCTCGTCCCGATCGGAACGGCTCGGCACGTCGCGGCCCAGGCATCGCGCACCCGTTTCCCGAATGCAGGCCCCTCGTCAGGCCACGTGTACTCAGACACGCTCGGATCTTAGGCGGTGGACCGCTAAAAATCGAATGGCGACATTGCCGTCAGGGTTGTCGTCAGCAGACACGAAAACGCGCAGTAGCATGCCTGGACGACGTTATCCACTTCCAACCTGTCGAACGACGCAGCTGATGGCGACGGGTCCAGATCCTGGCCGATACAGCAGGCCGGGTGATGAGCGCCTCACCCGCGCTGCGTGCCGCCACCCATTGTGATCACGGTGGCCACTTCTCCGCCCGCTCCCGCCACTACTCCACCACCTTGACCCTCCTCCGCGCCGCCCGACGCGCCTTCACCCGCACCGAAGAGATCACCACCGGCCGACTACCCCTCTTCGACGAAGACACCGCCGTCGAGATCGCCACCTGGCAGTACGCAGGCAAGGGCTGGTCCGCCGGCGACGCACTCCTCGCCGCCGCCCTCACCGGTACATCCCTGGACCGAAGGGAGGTGGCGCATGTCCCGTCTCCTGCTCACTGTGCCTGAAGCCGCCGACGCCCTGGCGATCTCCCGGAGCAAGCTCTACCAACTGATCGCCTCCGGCTCGGTCGTCTCCATCCGCATCGACGGCTCCCGCCGCATCCCCGTCTCCGCCCTCACCGACCACATCACCCACCTAGCCGCGAAGGAGGCAGCGTGACCAGGACCCTCGTCGCCTCCCCCGGCCCGGCGGACGACGGCAAGAAGGCGCGCAAGACCCCCAAAGTCCGTGACGGCGTCGTGAAGCGCGGTAAGACCTGGTCCTACGTAATCCGCGTCAAGGACACCGAGACCGGCGAGAGCAAGCCCAGATGGGTGGGCGGCTTCGCCACCGAGGACGACGCCAAAGCGGCGTGCGACGAGGCTCGCGTGAAAGCTCGCCGCGGGGAGTACGTCGACCGGAACACGATCACCGTGGGCGAATACCTGGATGACTGGATCGAGGGTCACGCCATGGAGATCAAGCCGCGCACCCTGAGCGACTACCGCAGTTGCATCCGCCTCTACGTCAAGCCCCGGCTCGGCTCCGTGCGCCTCCAGGCTGTACGGCCAAGCATGATCACAAAGCTCTACCGTGATCTCCTGACCACCGGCGGGCGAACCGGCAAGGGGCTTGGCTCCCAAGACCGTGACCCACTTACACGCCATTCTCCGCAAAGCCTTCCGCGATGCCGTGGAGACCGATCAAATCCTCGACTCCAACCCCGTCGAACGCGCCAAGCGCCCCCGTACCGAGCACGGCGAACCGGGAACCATCTGGACCACAGCTCAACTCCGGACCTTCCTCAAGGCCGCTGAGGGACATCGCCTCTTCGCCTTCTTCCGCCTGGCCGCCTACTCCGGGGCGCGGCGCGGCGAACTGCTCAACCTTCGGTGGACCCATATCGACCTCGACAACGCCCACGTCCACATAGCAGGATCAACGGCGGTGATCGACGGCGAACGGGTGGAAGGAACAACCAAGAGCGGTCGATCCCGCATCGTTCCCATCGACCCCAACACGGTCGACATCCTCCGCGACCACAAGAAGCGCCAGGAAGCGGAACGTGCGCTCCTCGGCGACGATTGGCGCGGCAACGACGATTACGTCTTCGTCACCGGTTGGGGCGAGCCGATCTACCCGGACACAGTGACCGGCCTGATGCGGGACTTCATCAACGCCCGCAACAACCCGAAGCAAGGCGACCCACCAGACGAGCCACTACCCCTCGCGCGCCTGCACGATCTCCGCCACATCCACGCGACCACGCTTCTCCTCGCCGGCGTCTCGGTCCACGTCGTAGCCGCGCGCCTGGGCCATGCCGACCCCGCGATCACCCTCCGCGTCTACGCCCACGTGATCCGCTCCGCAGAGTCGGCCGTCGCCGATATCTTCGCCCAGGCGATCGACGACGACAGCCGTTAGCACGGGTGTTAGCAAAAGGCCCCTCTGCGATTATCGCGAGGGGCCTTTGAGCTGGGAGCCGCCTAAGGGAATCGAACCCTTGACCTACGCATTACGAGTCCTCGAACCGCCTACTCCGAGGCGTCCGCATGCGTTCGCAGGTGCCCGTAAGTCCAGGTCAGACACCGTCATGGACAGCCGCGGACACGAGTGATCGCAGGCGGAATGCAACGGGAACTGCAACGGGGCAGGAGCCGTCACCAGAATCATTCGAGGGCAAGTGGACCCGTATCGCAGGGCCGCCAGGCCCGAGAAACGGAAGCCGCGCGGCAGAGGGTAAAACTCCCCCGGCCTCGGACAGCATGCTTCCCCGTCATCCCTCGGCGTGCAGGATCGCCATGGCTGTCCGCTGGTCGTCCCGAGCTGGTTGTCCGCCGTTCCGTTGGTGACGATCCCGACCCTCCACCCTGCCGACCACAACCTAGCCAGCCCAGCCATCGCCTCAGGGCGACACCGAACAAGATCCGACATACGCCGCCGGTACGCCTGCCACAGTTCCTCTACCGGCTCCCGCAACCCGAACCGCTCCCGCACCATGTCAAAGAACACCTCACGGTGCGGGTAGCCGGCAGCGTCGAGAGCAAGCAACCAACCCGCCGCGTGGTCGTCCAAAACGTGCGCCTCAACGAACTCGCCTACCCACCCGCGGAAAGCCTCATCAAGATTCACAACCGTATTATCAAGATCGAAACGTGCAAGGCGCACGTTGCCCACCCTACGAGAGCCATCCGCCCGGAGACACCCGCATTAGGAGAGAGCGGGCGGAGAAAGGCTCATCCTATAGCCTGCCCTGCCGAAACACGGTGATGATCTCGTACGGCTAGCATCCCACGCATGTCCCGCAGGAGCTGCTGACCAAGGTCACATGTCATCCGATGGCAAGCCGACCCGGAGCGCGGAACTTCCGGCCCGAGCACCGGACGCGGTGCGGCAGCACTTCATAACGGGTATCCCAACAGGGTCAGCATGGGGTCTTCCAGTGCCGATCGAGTGCCCCGCAGCATACACGTCCGCCCTCGTCCTCGGTTGTTGAGGACGTTGTTAGCATCCGCATAGCAAGACCGCGGAGCCCAGCCAATGAACTGAGCGCCCAGCCCGATAGCCCCCGAAGTAGGTGATCGTCACGGCCTTGACCGATGACGAGTTCAACGCTTGCGGCGGCGCTTCTTCCGGCTCCGATGGGCTTGAGGCTTTATGTCCATTGACAATCTAGGAAAAGAGTGAGGCGGAGCCTCACGCCACTCGATACTTGCTGCTGCAATGAAGCCCTTGCTTGCGGCATCGGCAAATCGGTGGGAGAAGTCCTCAGGCGAAAAGCGACGACTGCTCTCTGGCCTATTGTGCAACTCGAACCCGAAACCATAAAGGACGATTACGCGCCCCCTCGTTCTTGCCATCCTCCGCCACTGCGCCGAAGGCAACGCATCGGTCTCCGCCCAAATACCGCCACCTGAATCACGGAGTACCAGTTTCCCAGACTCTTCTCCCAGTCCCCATTCGTGCGCCATGCGAATGAACAGGAATTCGGAAGAAAGGATAAAGAATCCCGTGCGACCAATGGCTTCTATTTGCCCTTCAATAGAACCGCCATCGGTTGTACGCGTAAGACCGATAAAGTACCTAGGCTCGAGGAAGGCTACGGGATACGTTGAAGGACGCTCCATCTTAAGTCTAGCGGCACCATCACCGATGCGCGAGAAACTAGTTCTCGAGAATTCAGGATCTGACGTAAGAAAGAACGCGGCAGCCACATCCGTCTGTTCATACATTTCCCGAATTTCTTCAGGTGAAGGCTGTGATCTGAGTAGGCTGTCCGCTGATTCGAGAGGAACGCCGAATGTTGGCCTTTCCAAGAGCGAGGATTCGCGTTGAAGGTTCGATTCTTGTAACATAAAATCTCGTGAAAGCTTATTCTGAATTCCATCCAGTAGACTAATCCAGACTGCATTCGATTGTGAGCGATTCCTCTTGAGTTCTGAGTAGTCGATTCGCTTGAGCGCGGACGAGAAGGACGGGGCATCCATGCGTTTGGCTGCGGCAACGGCATCAAGCAGGGCAAAGCGCGCGTGGTCATGAGGCGAGACAGTTCTCATGAGCTCAGCAATATCGACGAGTTCAACCAATTTAAGAAGCAGGTCCGATGCCTCTTCGTCATCGGCGACCAGCCATGCGATAGCAGCATTAAGACCAACATTATGTGTGAGGACTTCGACAGAGAACCTAAACAGAGACCGTCCACCAACGTATGGGCGAATCTCCTCAAGTTCCGCAGAGGCCAGTTGCCATTTGGATTGACGACACAAAGACTCAATTAACAGACGTCGCAGCTCCACTTCTTGGGAAAGCGGCGCGACACCCATTGCAAGAAGCTCTCGCGATCGAGATTCGGCCTGCGCGCACGCATCTGAAGATATTAGGCGACCCACCTCAGACATTCCTACCAAGAATTCAGAAGCTGGAGTGGTCGGTAGGCTAGAAATAATCGCACGGAATGAATTGAGAAGCCTGAGAACCTGCCCCTGCACACTAGTAGCCGGTTCTAGATGTTCCAGGAAGATGACAACCTGTGTTCCGAGGTATGTTGCTGCAGACGCCCCATTATCGGCGCTGTGAGGGAGCTCTTCAACAAAGTCCAGAACCCGTTCCAAGTGCTGGATAATCTGTTCATCTGAGGCCGCCCCGATGGATCTAAGAGTCGAGGCGAGTAGAATCCTAGCCTGTACTGCTAGAAACTCATTTGGCTCAGCTATTTCTTCAAGCCATGCAATTTCTAGTTCCAGCAGAGTACGGGCCATATCGTGCTGTCCATGGGAATGGTGAAACCCGCCCAGGTTTCCAATCAGATGCGCTGTTTCATTTACCTTAACTTCCAGCCGTTGCGCATGGCTGATAAGCGTGGATGCATGTTGGGCAATTTCCCAGGAAAGATCACTTCTCCCAGTCTCCATCGCAACGGTAAGCCACCGCTCAACGTGATAGCAAGCTTGAGGAAGCGTCCGCTCAATCTCAGTGATGGGCTCAAATCGTGATCTTAGAACATCCTGGAGCACTGTGTTCATCGTTATGGTTAGCGTCGCGCCTGAAAGGGTCTTATCTATCGCCTGAGATAGCGGCTTTGAGTAGCGAACAAATGACACGTAGGTGCATACTCGTACGATCTCCCTTATTGGAATTTCCGCCTCATCGACCACTACTGCCCCGCGACCATTATCTGCAATGGACTGGACTGGAGCAAAGGCTGAGACTGCAAGCAGATGCAGAGGGATTTGGTTAGGAGAAAAATAGCATGCGGCGCGCAGCATTTCAATAGTAATGCTATAGAACGGTTGGTTATGTGCTAATAGCTCATGAATCCGCTGAAGTCCGAGCATTATTGCTGCAACAAGCGTTCGAGGGTATCCGAGTGGGATAGAAACGGTATCGTCAAGAGCCCGCTCCTTCACAAGAGCTAGATAATCACTTATCTGGGTGAGGCTAATTTCGCAGCTTTCGATATAGCCACAGGCCAACTCAATTGCTAGAGGCCAGTTTTCGAGAGTCTTGACAAGGTCTTTGATGTCATTCGCATAAAACGGCTGCTGCGTCTCATCCACGGAAAGCCGTCGAAATGCCAATTCGACTGCTTCTCCTTCCGTCATCAAAGGTACCGATACTGTGTTGCCTATCGGGCGCCAGCCAGCGCTGTCTGTAGAGGTGACAAGCACTTGGCCCTTGCCTGCCCGGGGCAGCCACTCGCGCGCAGTACTTAACGTTGCATCGTCGAAAACGATCAGCCAGGAATCAGGTATTTGTCGGAGGGCGTCGTGAACCTGCTGCCGGATTGAATCGACGCCGTCGTCGACTCCGGCAGCTCTCGTGGAACCGGAGAGTCTATTGCGGATATGCAGGTATCCCGTATAAATTGTATCCACGCTCGAGGCGTCGATCCAGAAGACAACCTGATATTGGTCCGCATACTTAGCTACGAACGAAGAGGCGATGCTTGATTTTCCTATACCGGATAGCCCCGCCAAGATGCAGTATTTCGGCTTGGTCGGCGAGATGTCAGTCTTTGAGAGTGAGTCCAATATTTCCTGAAGGATATCGTTGCGCTGGATTTCAGGAACTGGCGATACCGGCCCATAGATCACACTCCACTCTTGGTATCCCAGAGACCGAGTTAGATGCTCATCATCCACAAGCACCTGCTCACGAAAATTGGACAGTTCCCATTCAGCGCTATCAGGGTCCGCAGCCCTACGAAGCACTTCTGATAGCAGGTAGCCTAAGACCAATCCTGACGACCGTTCGCCGAGTCGTGGATGTCGGTGGCTGCGAACTGCAAGCAATTCATCTCGGAGTCGTTGGCGGATCTCCTCTGAAGACCTACGGTCAAACGCTATACGTGCACGTCCTAACTGCTCTAACTTTGGATCTGAAAGAGAATCTAGCAGCGTCCGACTCTTAGGTGAGTTCTTGAACAGCGCTCGAAGTAGGTCAACGCGGTTACTCGAAGAGAGATCACGATTCATAAGGATGCGTGCAAGTCGGTCGCAATTATTGTCAGGAACCGCACCCGTAATCAGCTCGTAGCTCTCAGCGTCACATGCCGTGACTAGTTTAACAAGTACTGCAAAAGCTTCTGGCGCAGATACCTTCCGATTGTATTGGGCGCTCTTCACCTGCGCAGCTAATATGACATTTTCGGAACGATCGATTAGATCGAAATCAACGGAATCGACATTGTCTAAGGACGCGATACCCGCAGGTCCTTCAATGCGGCACGCGTGTATATCGAGCCTGTTAATACTTGAGAGCAAAGCCTCTAGCGTTCGAATGTACTGAAATTGAAAGCCGCGAGCGGCTATACGCCCACCGTCTGTTGTACCCAAACCGCACCCCTGAGAAGGTTAATACAGGATGCGTTAGTGTACAATCTGGATGGGGATTTTCATATAGGCGCGGAGGCTTCAGTCGTGTTGCGGGTATGGCGTGAGAGGCATATGTTGCCACGTATGACAATATGGTACTTGTCCATATTATTAACTAGTGCGCTTTATGGCCGTTCTGTCGAGACCTTCTGCCATGGGCGCGCAAGGCTGGATGTCAGTACACCCTTCTGGGAGCCTCCGGCGTACGCCTGAATTCGGTCGTGTGGGTGGCGCTGGCCGCGACCGGCCGAAGAGCCGCAGCGCGGCCAGCGACCGCCCACACGCGCGGGACGCCGCAGGCGGCACGCGCCTTGAAAGCGTACAGATAAGTTTCTTTCGATCTTGGTAGCAGCTCGGTGTCAGGGCATCTGGGGAGCTGGTCGGGCGCCGTTCCAGACGCGTTCGAAGCTGTCCAGGTAGGTTGCCGCGGTGCCGGCGCCTGCGGTGTCATGGAGGTGGATGACGGGGGCCTCGGCGGCGCGCATGCCGTAGACGTGGGTGTTGATGAGGAGTTCGTCGTCGGCACGGTAGATGGAGTTGTAGAGCACGGTGTCGTGTAGGCGAATTTCGATGCCCTCGACTTCATGGAGAGGCTGGCATAGGGCGATGGCGTTCCTGGTCCTGGCCGCCATCACCGCGCCGCCTATGGTCTCCTCCTCGCCGCGGGTCGCCACGGCTGAGCTGTCGGGGTCGCCGAGCAGGATGCGGACGTGGACTCCAGTTTGGGCTCGGTCAGTCAGTACATGCAGAAGCCCTGCATCCTCGGTGATGAACAGTCCGCTGTAGGTCAGGATGCCGATGTCGCGGGTCGCGGACTGGAAGAGCCGTCGCCAGGTGTCAGGCGGTACGGCCCAGCGATGCGGGTGAACAGTACGGATCTCGGCGGGCATGGCCGGCTGGTGCGGGGCGACGTCGGGCCACAGTTCCGCCTCGTCGACTCCGAGGAGGTCGGCGATGGCCCAGCGGTGGCGGGGGTAGGGGATGCGGCCGTTGATCCAGCGGTTCACGGTCTTGGGGTCGACGGCCAGTTGGGCGGCGATGTCGACGGGGTGAAGGCGTGCTCTGGTCAGGGCGTGGCGAAGGTTGTCGTTCACGGCTCTACCTCTCGCGGCACCGTCGTTGCCTGCGACGTTAACACGAGACGTCCCCAGACGTCCCAAGTCGCGGTGTAGAGATTCCCGCCCCGGGAGGAGGCTCAACGGCACGGAGCGAGCACAAGCCGCTCCGACCTCCACACCGATGGGAGCCGTGCCGTATGGGCGCCGTGCGAGAGAACCAGCTGGCCTATCAGAACCATCTGCTGACCACGCTCAGAGAGGGACTCCGGCCCAAGGAGATCGTCGCGGTCCTGCTAGTGGACCACAAAGAGCGGCCCTGCCTGGACGTCACCGACGTCGCGTCCCGTAGCCGCCGGGTCTACGTCCACACCTCGTTCCAGTGGTTCTACTGGGGTGACCAGCTCGATGAGCGGGTCTCGTGCTTGCGGCCGTTCGCCGCGGTCGAGGCGGTCGCCGAGGCCGCCCGGCTGGGCTGGCGTGAGGGCGAGCAGGGAGAACTCGGCATCGACATCAGCAAGATCATCCAGACGTATCGCTCCTCCTGATGGAGCCGCAGAACGGTAGACCGCTGACCGGATGGCGCGTCTACGCCCAAATCGCCGACGTCCTTCGCGAACAGATCGCCTCGGGGCACTTTCCGGCGGGTGGTGCTCTGCCGTCGGAGTTGGCGCTGTCCGGGCAGTTCCGGGTCGCCCGGACTACGGTGCGGCGGGCGCTGGCGGTTCTGCGGGACGAAGGGCTGATCGTGACGATCCGGTCCAAGGGCCACGTGGTGAAGGGCGGTATCGAGACCTTGGCGTACCGACATGAGGTGATCGCGGATGACCTGCGAGCGCAGATCCACCGCGGTGAGCTGACCGCCGGAGCCATGCTGCCCAGTGAGGCCAGCCTGCGACAGCGGCACTCGGCCTCCCGCACCACGGTCCGCCACGCGCTCAGCGCGCTGGAGCGGGAAGGACTGATCGTTAGCGAGCAGGGGAAGGGCCGGTTCGTTTGCCCCGCTACCGGGTGAGACGTCCTGAGACGTCTCACCCCCAGACCTGGATTCCGCCCCAGGGGCGGCGTCTATCGTGACCCGCATGGGACAAGCTGAATGGGCTCGTGACCTGGCCCGGAACCTGCTGGAAGGCCCGTTGCCGCGCCGCTGGGCGCACACGCAAGGAGTAGCGGCGCGCGCCGAGTCGCTGGCGCCGATTCTCGGCGAGGAGGCTGATCTGCTGACCGCCTCGGCGTGGTTGCACGACATCGGCTACTCGCCCGCGCTCGTCGTCACCGGCCTTCACTCACTCGATGGTGCCCGCTATCTGCGTGACGTCCACCAGGCCGACGACAAGCTGACCCGGCTCGTCGCCCATCACTCGTGCGCGGTTTATGAGGCGACCGAGCGCGGCCTGATCGACGCGTTGAACGCCGAGTTCGACCAGGAGCGCCCGGAACTGGTCACGGCGCTGACCTACGCCGACATGACCACCAGCCCGGACGGCCTGCCCCTGGAGGTCGGTGACCGGCTGGCGGAGATCCATTCCCGGTACGGCCCCGAGCACCTGGTCAGCCGGTCGATCAGCAACGCCACCCCGTGCATCACCTCGGCCGTGCACGCCGTACAGTCCGCATTGGGGCGACGCTGAGACCTGGTCAGGGCAGGCGCCGAGCTCGTAGCATCGGACGGCATGACGGCCTCCCCAGGTTGCTACACCTGTGATCAGGAAGCGCAGTTCGACGCACTCCCGCCACGGGAGAGGATCGCGGCGGACGATTGCTGGCGGGTGGCCCATGCGATCAACACGGCGTTGCCAGGATGGCTGGTGCTGCTCCCCCGGCGCCATGTCACGACCGTCGCGGACCTGACCTATGCCGAGGCGTCCGCGCTCGGTCTCTGGCAGGTCCGGCTGTCGCGGGCGCTCCACAAGGTGACCGGCTGCGTGAAGACGTACGTGGTGCAGTTCGCCGAGTTGGAAGGCTTCAGCCACGTGCACTTTCACATCGTGCCGCGCATGCCGGACCTGCCGCGTGAACTTCGTGGACCTGATGTGTTCGGGCTCATGGGACGTACCGCTACCGACAGCGTCCCGGCCGATCAAATGGACGAGATCGCCGTCAAACTCGGCCGACTCCTCTCATAGCGGCAGGAGGGGCGTCTACCCGATGTACGGCCCGCCGCCGGCTAGGACGTGCTCGATTCGCAGCCGCATCGACCGGTCCATCGGCAGCGTGCCGACCCGATCGCGGGGCACCCACCGCACCTCGCGGGACTCCTCGCTCGGCGTCGGCTCGCCGCCGACGGGACGGCCGCTCAGCACGATGGAGAACTCCTGGCGGGCCTCGCCGTTGGAGGTGTAGAGGATGACGTGCCGGGGGTCGGTGTAGGTGCCGACGATGCCGGTGATCTCACACCTGATCCCGGTCTCCTCCACCGTCTCCCGCACCGCCGCCTGGGGCAGCGACTCTCCCAGGTCGACCGCCCCGCCGGGGAGCGCCCAGTTGTCGTTGTCGGTGCGGTGGATCATCAGCAGATCTCCCGCGTCGTTGGTCACCGCCACGTTCACCGAGGGGACGAGGCTGTTGGGGGTGGGAGCCTCGGGGTCGTCGTAGAAGTCCAGCCGGCGGCCCACGGTCACGGCCCTACCGGGACGGCCCGGTCCCACACGGAATCGAAGCTGTCGGTGTAGGCGGAGACCATGCCGCCTCCGGTGACCCTGCGCAGGTGCATGACCGGGGCGTCCGCGGCGAACTTGCCGTAGATGTGGGTGTTGACCAGAAGGTGATCGTCGCCGCGGTAGATGGAGTTGTACAGGATCGTGTCATGCAACCGGATCTCCACCCCGTCCACCTGCCGGAGCGCCTGGTAGTACCGCAGCGCGGTCCTGATCTGTGCGGCCAGCCCGTCGCCGACGCCTTCGTCCTCGCCTCGCTGGGCGACCTCGCGGCAGTCCGGATCGCCGAGCAGGATGCGTACCCGCGTACCCGTCCCGGCCTTCTCGGCGAACAGGCGGAGCAAGCCGGTGTCCTGGGCGACGAAGACGCCGCTGTAGACCAGCACGCCGATCTCCTGCTGAGCCTGGGAGAAGAGTCGTCCCCATGCGTCCCGGGGTACGGCCCAGCGGTGCGGGTAGACGGTGACGATCTCACTCTCCGACACCGCCGCCGTCTGCTGCGGGGTCAGCGCGTCGGGCCACAGGTACGCCTCGTCCACGCCGAGCAGCCGGGCGACCGCGAATCGATGCTTTCGGTACGGTATGCGGCCCTGGGTGATCCACCGTTCCACCGTCTTGGCGTCGACCTGGACGGCCTCGGCCAGCGCGTCGACGGTGGTGCCGTGTTCGAGAAGGGCCACCCGTAGCCGCTCGTTGGCCATTCCACCTGCCCTGTTGCCGGGGACGTCTGAGGACCTGGCAATCGTAGACCGGACGTCTTGAACATGTCCCGTCCTGTAGTGATCTCGTCCTGCCTCTTCGGCGCACTCTCGGTATCGCAAGGCAACACGTACAGCGACCGAGAGGAGAACTCACATGATCATCCGAATCCCGGCGATCGACGAAACCCCTGCCTGTGGATGCGGTGCGGCGCTGGAGGAGGGACAGGGCCTCTGCCGCAAGTGCCGCGCCCGTGACCGCTGGATGAGGCGTCGCACCGCCGGGCGCAGGAACGGCAGACGCAGCGCAGAGACCCGTCGCCCCGGCACCCGCTCGAACGGCCTCGCCCAGGCGGGGGTGACCTGGACATGACCACGATCCCGCTGATCATCGGCCTCATCCTGGCCACCGCCGTACTCATCGGCTACGTGATCGTCATGATCGGGATGCGCCAGGACGACCGGCGGATGTGCCTGGCCGAGCCGCCCCCCAGTCACGCGGCGGGCCTGGCCCGCCGGGTCACCGGCTGCCACGTGCGGGGCGGCGGCTCTACCCGCGCTCAGACAGCGTCGACTCCACCCGCGCGAGCCGCTCGGACAGATCACGCAGTGTGGCACGGATCTCGGTGAGCTCATCGGGAGAGGCCGGCTCGCCGGCGTCCCGCACGAAGACGCCCTTGCCCTGCTGCCCGATGACCAAGCCTTCGGTCCGCAGGACTCCGACCGCCAGTTTCACCACGCTCAGCGAGGCGTCGTACTCCTCCGCCAGCCGGGCCGTGGAGGGCAACGGATCACCAGGCGCGAGAGACCCGCCCCGGATCTTCTCGCGCAGGTCATCGGCGATCTGCAAGTAGCCGGGTCGCCCCGTGTTCTTGACCATCCGCCCCTCTCCCTCGCGAGTGGCCTCTAGTTCAACACAAAGACACGACCAAGCCAACCACGAGAACATTGACAACCAAGCCAACTAGGTTAACTATGTTGCACAGGACGACAGAAGGAGGACCACTCATGCGCACCATCCCCATCCCCGTCGACGCCCACCGTCTGCGATTCACCTGCGTCAAGGCCGCCCGTCCCCGCGTCATCGACCAGGACACCGGGAAGATCAAGACTGACAAGGACGGCAACAAGGTCTTCGAGACCGTCCTGCTCGCCGAGGACGAGTTCGGCCGGATCGAACTGGTCAAGGTCGGAACCTCCGGAGAACCACCCATCGCACCCGGTCAGGACGTCATCCCGACCGCCATGGTCGGCTACGTCTGGGAGATCCCCAGCAACGGCTCCAACCGATGGGGCATCTCCTACAAGGCCGCCTCCATCGTTCCCGTCTCCGGCAACCCGGCCGGAGGCAAGAGTGCCTGACGCCAACTCCCTCGGCCTGCTCCTCATCACCCTGAGCTGCATAGCCACCGGCCTCTACACCTGGCGACGCATCCACTACCCCTCCTTCTGGCTCGTCGCCGGCTACCCACTCACCGCGCTCGCCGTCCGCGCGGCCTGGCGCAAAGTCGCCCTCGGCTGCGGCCTGACCAAGAAGCGGGCGCGCTGGTGGTTCACCCTCACCCCCGGCTCCATCGTCTCCACCGGCACCGTGAAGGTACGGCGACGCTTCCGCCGGGTCGCCGTCGACACCAAACCCTGGATGTGGCTCCCGGTCCCGACCCGGCACGGCTGGCGGGTCACCGTCCACCTGCTCGAAGGACAGGTGCCCGCCGACTACTCCGACGTCGCCGAACGCCTCGCGCACTCCTGGCGCGTGCACGCCGTCCGCGTCGCCTCCCCTCGTCCCGGACGGGTCGTCCTGGCCGCGACCATGCACGACCCCCTCGTCCGGATCGATCAGCTCCCACCATCCGGGGAACTCCTCAAGGTCACCGTCGGTCGCCTGGAGACCGGCAAACCCTGGGTGATCGACTTCCGAACCGTCCCGCACTGGCTCAACGCCGGAGCGACCCAGTCCGGCAAGTCCAACCTCGCCAACGCCCTGCTCGTCGGGCTCGCCCCGCAACCGGTCGCCCTGGTCGGCTTCGACCTCAAGGGCGGCGTCGAACTCACCCCGTACGGCCCACGGCTGTCGGCCCTGGCCACCAGCCGCGCCGAGTCGGTCGGCCTGCTCGATGACCTGGTCGCGCTCATGGTCGACCGGATGGGCCTATGCCGTACGGCAGGCGCACGCAACATCTGGCAACTCGCACCGGCGATCCGGCCCGTCCCGGTCGTGGTCCTGGTCGACGAGCTGGCCGAGCTGTACCTGATGGCAGACAAGAGCGAAAAAGACGAGATCGCCAAAACCTCCACCGCCCTCCTACGCGTGGCCCAACTCGGGAGAGCGTTCGGGATCTACCTGTTCTGCTGCGGCCAGCGGATCGGCGCCGATCTCGGACCCGGCGTCACCGCCCTGCGCGCCCAGTGCTCGGGGCGGATCTGCCACCGGGTCAACGATCCGGAGACCGCGACCATGACCCTCGGCGACCTCGACCCGGCCGCCCTGGTCTCCGCCCGCGCCATCGCCGCCGAGACACCCGGCGTGGCCATCGTCGCCGGCCAAGACGGCCAGTGGTACCGGGCCCGCTCCTACTACGTCGCCGAGCAGACCGCCGAACACGTGGCCCGGATGTACGCGGACCGCACCCCGTCCTGGGCGCAGATCACCGAGACCGCCTGCACAACCGAGATGAACACCGCCGACCTGAACGAACTACTCAACGCCTGAAAGGGGGACACGATGCGACGCCTCGCCTGCTGGCTGCTCGATTCGGGACCGGTCTTGGTCCTGGCCGCCATCGCGGGTGCCGGATCGTTCACCCACATCCGCGACACCGCCGCCGAACACGGCCAGACCGGCTGGATGGCCTGGGCCATCGCGGTCTGCGTCGATCTCACCTGTGTCATGGCCGCCCGCGAGCGTCAGCGCGACAGGAAGACCGCCCGTTCTTGGAACGGTCCAGTCTCCTGGCCGACCCTTGTTCTGGCCGCCGGGGTCGTCCTGTCTCTGGCCGCCAACCTCAACCAAGCCGACCCGTCCGCCTGGGGCTGGATCACCGCCGCAACACCCGCGGGCGCGTTCCTGATCGCGATCTCCATGCTCGAACGCCGCGCCTCGGCACCCCGTCCCGAACCGTCCTTCGCCCCGGAGACCGTCCCGGCCCCGCTCCCCGTACAGCCCATCCCAGACCGAGAGGACGGGCCGTCCACCGAACTCCTCGACTACGCCCGACGCGTCGCCGAGGAATACCAGACCGCGCAGAGCAGGCCGATCAGCCGCGACACCCTGCGCGCCCGTCTGGGCGTATCCACCCAACTGGCCTCCGACCTGCTGTGCCACCTGAGCACAGCCCCGGAAGCCCAGAGATAAGGAGAACCACCCATGTCCATCCACACCGAACGCCGTACCGCCTTCATCTCCGGCCTGCGCGAACTGGCCGCCTTCATGGAGGCCAACCCCGAGGTCCCCGCCCCGGCCGACCCCACGATCATCACCTATTTCCCCAGCCAGAAGACCGACAGCGGCTTCCGCGCCGAGATCGACCGGATCGCCACGCTGTGCGGCACAACGATCGACCCGCGCCTGCTGCCACTCGGGCACTACACCACCGTCCAGCGCTTCGGCCCGATCCACTTCGAGGCCACCGCGGTCCTCACCACCACCCGCGGTCTCACAACCGAGACGCCCAGATGAACACCGACGACGACGAACAGGTGACTCCGGCACAGATCGAGCCCAAGCGCTGGCAGTGCTGCCACTGCGGCGGCACCGGAGTCGACAGCTACGGCGACACCTGCCCGCACTGCCACGGCCTCGGCTTCTGCTGAGACCGGCGCCCCCGGCCTGGCCGTACATCCGCCAAGACGCCTGCCAGGTCGGGGGCCATCCCTCCACCCAACGAGTGAAAGGAGGCCCCTATCTTGCCCACAACACACACCAATCCGCACGCCATCGCGGGCATGATCACCCGACTCAACGATGCCAAGTACACCCGCTGGACCGCCCAACTCCGCGCCACCGGAGGATGCCGCCAGCCAATCCACCTCCGCGGCCGCGTCCAGCACATCGACCCCGCCACCGGTCAGCTCCTGCACAGCTACTCCACCGCCACCGAACCTGACGGCGTCCTCCGTCTTCCATGCAAGACCCGCCGCGCCACCCGCTGCCCCGCCTGCGCCGAGGTCTACCGCGCCGACACCTACCAGCTCATCCGCGCCGGCCTGATCGGCGGAAAGGGCGTCCCGCCCACCGTCACCGCCCACCCCTGCGTGTTCGCCACCCTCACCGCCCCGTCCTTCGGAACCGTCCACACGCGACGGGAGAAGAACGGCAAGGTCCTGCCCTGCCACCCCCGCCGCAACGCGCCCACCTGCCCACACGGACAGGTCATGTCCTGTACGGCCCGGCACGACGCCAATGAGAAATGCCTCGGCGAACCCCTGTGCCCCGACTGCTACGACTACACCGGCTCGGTCCTGTTCAACGCCACCACCCCGAAACTCTGGCAACGCTTCACCGACGCCCTACGCCGCCGCGTCGCCAAACTCACCGGCCACACCCTGCGCGAACTCCGCCAACACCTGACCATCTCCTTCGCCAAAGTCGCCGAATACCAACGCCGCGGCGTCGTCCACCTGCACGCCGTCATCCGCCTCGACGGCCCCACCGGGCCGACCTCGCCACCTCCGGCCTGGGCCACCGCCGAGCTCCTCACCGAAGCCATCCGGCACGCTGTCAAAGCCGTAACCGTGATCGTCCCCGCCGCTGCCGACGAGCCGTCACGGCTCATGCGCTGGGGGACACAGCTCGACATCCGCGAGATCACCACAGACGGCGACCTCTCCGACGTAGCCGTAGCCGGCTACGTCGCCAAGTACGCCACCAAAGCGGCCGAATGCGTCGGCACCCTCGACCGCCGAATCAACCCCCTCGACGACCTGACCGCCTTCAACCTCCGAGACCACCCCCGGCGGCTCATCACCGAATGCCTCCGCCTCGGCGCACTCGCCGACCTGGCCCACCTCCGCCTCGCACACTGGGCCCACATGCTCGGCTTCGGCGGCCACTTCTCCACCCGATCGCGCCACTACGCCACCACCATCGGCCTCCTCCGCGCCGCCCGACGCGCATTCACCCGCACCGAAGAGATCACCACGGGTCGACTACCCCTCTTCGACGAGGACACCGCCGTCGAGATCGCCACCTGGCAGTACGCAGGCAAAGGCTGGTCCGCCGGTGACGCCCTCCTCGCCGCCGCGTTGACCGGAACTCCCATGGCAGTCGCACCGCCAGGAGGTTCCTTGTGACTCCTCTCCTGGACGCCGAGGACCCACTCCTCTTCACCGTGCGCGATGCCGCTCGCAAGCTCGGGCTCGGCAAGACCAAGCTCTATGAGCTGATCAACTCCGGTCGCGTGCGCTCCGTCCACATCGACGGATGCCACCGCGTCAGCCTCGCCGCCCTGCTGGCCTTCGTATCCGAGCTGGAGAACTGACATGGCATCCCGATCACGAAAGCCAAACGGGCGGTCGTCCATCTACCTCGGCAAGAACGGCAACTGGCACGGCTGGGTCGTCATGGGCGTCAAGGACAACGGCGCTCCCGACCGTCGCCACCGTGAAGCCGCGACCGAAACGGAGGTCACACGAAAGGTCCGCGAGCTGGAGAAGCTCCGGGATGCCGGGAAGACGAGCAAGCCAGGGCGCCGACCCACGGTCGAACAGTGGATGACGACCTACCTGGACACGATCTGTGCCCGCCTGGTGTCCACCGGCAAGATGGCTCCCCGGACGCTCGACGACTACCGGAGCAAGAGCCGGAACTGGATCATTCCGCACCTCGGCAAGCACCGCCTTGACCGGCTGCTGCCTGAGCACCTCGACAAGCTGTATAGCGCCATGGCCAGCGCTGGCAAAGCGGAATCGCACATCCTCAAGGTTCACCGGATCGTCTCCAGAGCTCTTGAGATCGCCATGCGTCGCGATCAGATCGGCCGGAACGTCGCGAAGCTGGTCGACTCGCCCGGCAGTGGAGACGTCGAGATCGAGCCGCTGAGCCGTACCGACGTTCACAAGATTCTCAAAGCCGTTGAAGGGCGGCGGAACGGGGTGCGCTGGATCATCGGCCTGACCCTCGGGCTCCGCCAAGGGGAAGCGCTCGGGCTCCGCTGGAAGTATGTCGACCTCGACGAGCAAGAAGTCAAGATCTGGTGGCAGATCCAACGGACGAAGTGGGAACACGGCTGCGGGGATCCGGTGGCGTGCACGAAGGACAAGCACATTCACCCGTGCCCGAAGAACTGCGAGAAGCATCACCACCGCGACAAGTGCCTACCGGGCTGCGCCAAGCGGGGCCATGTCTGCCGCGAGATCAAGAACCCGTGCCCGAAGAACTGCGTCCGCCACGCGAGCACCTGTCCGGAGCGGAAGGGCGGCGGCCTGGGCTTCCGGCGGCCCAAGAGCAAGTCCAAGCGATCGATCCCGCTGCCCGCCGAGTTGATCCCCCTCCTCAAGGCACAACGGGAAGTCGTCGAGCAAGAGGCCGGCGACGAGGGCTGGCAGGATCACGACCTCGTGTTCCCTCGTCCTGACGGTCGGCCCATCGACCCCCGCCACGACTGGGAGGAGTGGAAGCAGCTCCTACAGGACGCGGGCGTCCGTGACGTACGGGTCCACGACGGACGCCACACCGCGGGGACACTGCTCGTCGACATGGGCGTTCACGTCCGCACGGTGATGGAGGTCCTCGGTCACTCCGACATCCGGGTGACTCAGCGGTACACCCACGTGGCCACCCCGATGGCCCGCGACGCCGCCAAACAGATGGGCCGCGCCCTTTGGGGATAACTGCAACGGGAAATGCAACGGCAAACGATCACAGGGCGTGCTCCGAATGGAGTACGCCCTGTTCATTGATGGAGCCGCCTAAGGGAATCGAACCCTTGACCTACGCATTACGAGTGCGTCGCTCTGGCCGACTGAGCTAAGGCGGCGGGCCATGCCGGTGGCACATGGCTTGCAAAGTCTACAGGTATCCGGACCGTCCCCGCGCCCCCGCGGCTCAAGCGATCCTCGGGCACCGCTTCCCGTCCTCCGGCACCTTCAACTCCAGCAGGTACGCGTCCACGATCTTGTCCACGCACCCGGAGCCGGTCAGGTAGGCGGTGTGGCCGTCGCCGTCGAATCCGAGCAGCACCCCGGAGGACAGTTCTCCGGCCAGGGCCTCGGACCACTCGTACGGCGTGGCGGGGTCGCGTTCGGTGCCGACGACGAGGATGGGCGGGGCGCCCTTGGCGGTGAGGCGGTCGGGCGGCGGGGTGGCGTCGGTGGGCCAGAAGGCGCAGGGGAGGGAGCTCCACATGACGCTGGCTCCGAAGCGGGGGGAGGCAATGGCGGCGCGTTCCGCGGCGGTGGCGTAGGCGGCGACGGTACGGGGGAAATGGTTGTCGATGCAGTTGATGGCCATGTTGACTTCGGTCTGGTTGGAGTAGGTACCGTCGCGGCGGCGGTCGAGCAGCAGGTCGGCGAGGAGCAGGAGGGTGGAGCCGTCGCCCTTGAAGGCAGCGGTCAGGGCCTCGCGGAGCGCCGGCCAGGAGCGTTTGTCGTAGAGCGGGGTGATGACGCCGAGGGCGGCCCACGACTCGGTGACGGCCCGGCCGTCGCCGGAGGAGTTGCGCAGGGGTTCCTGGTCGGTACGGTCGAGCAGGGCGGTCAGCTCGGCGAGGGCGGAGTCGACGTCGCGGCTCTGGAAGGGGCAGGTCTCGTCGGTGAAGCAGTCTTCGAGGAAGGCGCGCATGGCGACCTCGAAGCCTTCCGCCTGGGTCTGGTTGAGCTCGACGGGCGAGAGGGAGGGGTCTACCGCTCCGTCCAGGACGAGGGCGCGGACCCGGTCGGGGAACAGCTGCGCGTAGACGGCGCCGAGGAAGGTGCCGTACGACTTGCCGAGGTAGGTGAGGCCGGGGTCGCCGAGGGCGGCGCGCAGGATGTCGACGTCGCGGGCGGCGTTCTCGGTGCCGACGTGCGGGAGGAGCCTGGCCGACTGACCCTGGCAGCCCGAGGCGAACCGGCGGGAGCCCTCCTCCAGGGCGGTGATCTCGGCCTGGGAGTCGGGAGTGGAGTCCAGGGAGAGGTAGGCGTCGAGCCTGCTGGTGGACAGGCAGCGGACGGGGGAGGACTCGCCGACTCCGCGTGGGTCGAACCCGACCACGTCGTAGCGGGCGCGTACGCCGGCGGTGAGCACCGATCTGGCGGCTCTGCCGTACGCGATGCCTGAGCCGCCGGGGCCGCCGGGGTTGATCAGGATGGAGCCGGCACGGTCGCCGGAGGCGGGGAGGCGGATCGTGCTGATCTGGATGCGTTCGCCCTCGGGCTTGGCGTAGTCGAGGGGGACGTCGATTTTGGCGCACTGGAAGCCGTCTTTGCAGTCGGTCCAGGCCGGTTTCTGCGAGTAGTAGGCGGCCAGGCCGGGGGTGGGCGGGCGGGTGACGTCTGGCGCGACCGCCGATGGCTTCGATGGGGTCTGGGGAGCTTTGCCGTCCTGCGCGACGCACGCCGTACCGGTCAGGGCGACCGTCAGGACCGCCACCGCGAGCCGCCTGAGCGGGTGGCGCGCACCCTCATACGTCGCTCCCCCGCCGGCCCGCAAGAACCGGCGGTACGGCGGAGCGTCGGTGCCGGGGCGTGCGGGTGAGCCCGGTGTCCTCATCTGGGTGATTGTCGGATCCTCCATATCACTCCGCCTCGCGAAGAGCAGGCGTCTAGTCCCCGCCACCCGTGTACATCGCGTCGTGCTGTTTGCGCGGGGAGCACACGGAGGCCGAGGGACAGGCGCAACGGCGGCCGCCGTCGTCGAGCCGGACCACGACCGAGTCGGAGGGGACGTTGCGGGACACGACCGTGCCGTCGCCGTCGGGTGTGCCCACCTTCGCACCGAGAGAGGGCATCTTGTCGTGCGCCTTGACGTACAGCGGGTGCTCGTACTTCAGGCAGCACATGAGACGGCCGCAGGCGCCCGCGATGCGCAGCGGGTTGACCGGAAGGTCCTGGTCCTTGGCCATCCGGACTGATACCGGCTCGAAGTCCTTCAGGAAGGTGGCGCAGCACAGGTCGCGCCCGCAGGGGCCGATGCCGCCCTGGAGGCGGGCCTCGTCGCGCGGGCCGATCTGGCGCAGTTCGACGCGTGCCCGGAGGTTGCGCGCTAGGTCGCGGACGAGGGCGCGGAAGTCGACGCGGTGCGGGGCGGAGAAGTAGACGGTGTAGACGTTGTCACCGTCGAGATAGTCGACGCCGACGACCTTCATCGGCAGGTCATGCCGTTTGATCAGCCGTTTGGAGACGCTGCGGGCCTCGGCTCGGTGACGCCGGTTGGAGTCGTCCCGGGTGAGGTGCTCCTCGCCGGCGACTCCCCCGCAGACAGGCAGGCCGTCGATCTCCTCGCTGACCCACTGCGGCGCCCAGACGCACTCGGCGACCTCGAACGCCGACTCCGTCGGCACCAGCACCTTGTCGCCGACCTTCGGAGTGTGGCCGCCCGGATCCAGGTAGTAGAGACGTCCGTATCGGGTGAAGCTCACGGCCATGATCATGCCCATGGAGTCGTGCTCGCCTCCCTCGCGTAGGCCCCCGCTTCACGCCACCTTACGCCTGGATTCAACCCGCCCTCAGGGCCAGGGTCATGGCCTCCACGGCGATCTGGGGGTTGACGTTGGCGGCGAGCCGCTCACGGCACTTCATGATCGCGTTGATCCTGACGAGCGTCGCCTCCGTGCTGGTGGCTCCCGCCAGCCGGTCGAGGTCGGCGCGACGGTCCTCGTTGGCGAGCTCGACCCCCGCCCCGAACTGTACGGCGAGCACGTCACGGTAGAAGGCGGCCAGGTCGAGGAGGGCGCCGTCGAGCGAGTCGCGCTTGACCCGGGTCGCCCTGGACTTCTGCCGATCCTCCAGCTCCTTCAGCGCGCCCGCGCCGCCACGGACCAGCCCCTTGTTGAGCCCTTTGCCCGAGGAGCCCTCGCCGTACGCCTTGCGCAGCTCGGTGGTCTCCGTCTCGTTCAACGCGGCGGTCGCCGAGGCGGCCTCCTCCTCCGCCGTCTTCACCAGCCGTTCGGCGGCGGTGATGCACTCGCCAACCCCCGACAGTGACATGGGGATCGACAGGACGGCGTCGCGGCGGCGCCGTACCTCCTCGTCGAGCGCCAGCCTGCGGGCCCGGCCGAGGTGGCCCTGAGCGGCCCGCGCGGCGAACTCGGCGACGTCGGGTGGTACGGCGTCGCGGGTGGCCAGTTCGTGGGCGACGGCGGCGGTCGGGGGGGTGCGCAGGGTGATGAGACGGCAGCGGGAGCGGATGGTGGTGACCATGTCGTCGGGCGAGGGCGAGCACAGCAGCCAGACCGTCTTCGGCGGGGGCTCCTCGATGGCCTTGAGCAGCGCGTTGGCGGCGGCCTCCGTGGCGCGGTCGGCGTCTTCGAAGAGGACGACGTGCCAGCGGCCGAGGGTGGGCGCGCCGGCCGCCCGCAGGATCAGCTCGCGGGTCTGCTTGACACCGTAGGACAGGCCCTGGGGGCGCACGGCCTCCAGGTCGGGATGCGAGCCGATGGCCACCTGGTGGCACACGTCACAGTGACCGCAGCCCCCGTCCGGGCAGAGCAGCGCGGCGGCGAAGGCCTTGGCGGCGGCTCCGCGCCCGGATCCGGGCGGGCCGGTGAACAGCCAGGCGTGCGTCATCCCTGCACCGCGCCCGCCCGCCAGGAAATCGGCGCCGGCCGCGGCCGCACGTGCGAGCAGGGCGGCGGCCGGTTCCTGCCCGACGAGATCGTCGAAGACTCCCACGGTGCAAGGTTAGTCGCGGATCGCGGGCATCGTGCCGGTCGCGTCCTCCGACTCCTGCGGAACGGGGTCGGGCAGGACATCGCGGACCCGGTCCTGGATGAGACGGGAGATCTCGTCCTGCGGCTTGGTGCCGTCGATGACCACGTAACGGTCGGGATCGGCGGCGGCCAGTGCGCGGAACTCCCGGCGGACCCGCTCGTGGAACTCCAGCGGCTCCGCCTCGATCCGGTCGGCCGGCGAGGCGAAGCGGGCCAGGCCGATCGACGGCGGCACGTCGATGAGCACGGTGAGGTCGGGGACGAGCCCGCCGGTGGCCCAGGCGTTCACCTTGGCCACGTCGTCCGCCTCGAGGGAGCGGCCCGCGCCCTGGTACGCCAGGGAGGAGTCGACGTAGCGGTCGGTGACCACCATGGCGCCGCGGTACAGCCCCGGCCGGATGACCTTCTCCACGTGCTCGGCGCGGTCGGCGGCGTAGAGCAGCGCCTCGGAGCGCGCGGACAGCCCCTGGTGCGCGGCGTCGAGCAGGATCGCGCGCAGCCGCATGCCGACCTTGGTCGAGCCCGGCTCCCGGGTCTGGACGACGTCGAAGCCCTGGTCGCGCAGCCAGATGGCGAGCAACCGCGACTGGGTGGTCTTGCCCGAGCCCTCGCCGCCCTCGAAGGCGATGAACAGCCCGCGCGCCTGCTCCTGCTCCGGCCCTCCCGGCACGAACCGCTGCCCGCGCACCGCCGCGATGAGGTCGACCAGGATCGGGATCCCCTTGCGGTCGTCCATGTGCCGCAGCGCGAGCACCCCGACGGTCATCGCGAGCACCGCGCCGACGAGCATCACCAGGTTGGTGCCGTCGAAGCTGTAGACGATCTCCGGGCCGAACCTGATCGGATGCCTGCCGTACAGGCCGGCGAGGGTCGGGGCCACCGCGACGACCAGCAGTAGCGTCACGCGCGCCGTGGACTGCAGGAACGAGAACGTACGGCCGCGCAGCGCGTCCTCCACCTCCAGGCCGATCAGGGTGTAGCCGATGATCCAGGCGATGCCCGCGCAGGCGCCGAGCACCACGGTGAGCATGACGACGATCACCAGATTGTGGATCAGCGCGATGGCGGCGAGCACGATGCCGGCCGCCAGGATCGACAGGCCGAACAGCCGGGGGCGGGACAGCTCGCGAAGCAGCCGGGGACCGAAGAACATGCCGAAGGCCATGCCGACGAAGACGGCGCCGAAGACCGTGCCGTACGCGGCGTCACCGCCCTGCAGCGCCTCGACGTAGATCTTGGCGACGCCGACCACCGCACCGCCCGCGGCGAAGGCGCCCAGCATGCCGATGACCAGGCCGCGGATCAGCCGGTTGCCGCCGACGAAGCGCCAGCCCTCGCCGATCTGCCGGAGCACCGACGGGGTGGAGATCTCGGTGTGGTTCTTCGGGATGTCGCGCAGCGTGAAGATCAGGAACGCGGAGACCAGGTAGACCAGCGCGTTGATGAACAGCGCCAGGCGGGTCGGCTCGCCGTCCACGATCGGCAGCAGGTTGCCGAGCAGGTCGGCCGGCAGTGCGAGGACCGCGAACAGGACCGCGGCGATCGGGGCCGTGCCGTACGTGACCAGGAGGTTGAGCTGGTTGGCCTCCTCCAGGCGCTCCTTGGGCACCAGGTTGGGCACCGTGGCGTCCTTGGCGGGGACCCAGAAGAGGTTCACGCACTCGACGAGGAACGTCGCGACGATGATCCACTGGTAGTTGGCGAAAATCGGGATCGACAGCACCAGCGCGAACCGCGACAGGTCGGCGAAGAACATCGTCAACCGGCGGTCGAACCGGTCGGCCACCGCCCCGGCCAGCGGCCCGAGCAGGATGGCGGGCAGCATCTTGGCGACGAAGACACCGCCGATGGCCAGGCTCTGCGCCTGGTAGCCGCTGCCCGCGGTGAGGTTTCCGGCGAGCGCGGTCAGGGCGATGATGTTCAGCCAGTCGCCGAGGCTGCACAGCGACATGGCAGTCCACAGCCTGCGGAACGAGGCATTGGCCAGCACGTGGGGGGGTTTGCGCCGTGGTGTGGACCGGCCAGGGGTGGTCATAGTGTCAGCGTATCCAGGGTGCTCGCTGGGCTGGGCATGAACATCGAGCAGGCCGGAACAGCCGGTCCGCTCGTCGCATGAGGGTAATACGACCTTGGTGTCCCCCGCAGGGCTGATTCACCGAATAGGCCCCCTCGTAACCGATCAGGCATGCAATCGCAAGAGTGAGATTTCGGGCGGAGCCCCGACCCGGACCGGCGGCCCCCAGAACCCGGCCCCCCGCGTCACGTAGACCTGGGTGCCGTCGACGGTCGCCAGCCCCGCCACCACCGGCTGCTGAACCTTGACGATCATGTTGAACGGCGCCATCTGACCGCCGTGCGTGTGGCCGGACAGCTGCAGGTCAACGCCATTGCGCGCGGCCTCGTGAACCTGCTCGGGCTGGTGCGCGAGCAGTACGGCCGCGCGCGAGGCATCCCGGCCGGCGAACGCCTTGCCCAAGTCGGGGCCATCGCCGTCGGCGACCCCCGTCAGGTCGTTCACCCCGGCGAGATCGAGCACCCCTCCCCCGTGGGAGATCTCCACCCGCTCGTTCCGCAGCGGGCGGACACCGAGATCACGCAGCTCCTCGACCCACTCCTGCGGCCCGTTCGGCGCGTAGTACTCGTGGTTGCCGGTGACGAAATAGGAGCCGTAGCGGGATTCGAGCGACCTGAGCGGCTTGGCAAGCGATCCGAGCTGGGCCACCGTACCGTCCACCAGGTCGCCGACGATCGCCACGACGTCGGCCTCCAGCGAGTTGATCATGCGGACGATGCGCTCGGTGTGCGCCCGCCCGGTCAGCGGCCCGAGGTGGATGTCGCTCACCACCGCGAACCGCAGGCCGTTCATCCGGGGATCGAGCTTCGGGACGGCGATCGAGACCCGTTCGATCACCGGATCGCCGAGCGCGGTGCGGATCCCCAGCCCGACGGTGCCGAGCGCGCCGACCCCCGCGACCGCGGCAGCCGTACGCCCGAGGAACAGTCGTCGCCCGATCAGGTCGGGCCCCGGTCCGGCTGCCGTCAGATCCGAGGCGGGCCCGACGGGAGCGGGTGGCGGCGGGCCCGACGGGAGCGGCACGGGCACAGGTGCGGGCGGTTTGTCGCTCGCCGCCACCGGCACGGGCACAGGCGCGGGCGGTTTGTCGCTGGCCGCCACCGCGGGACGCGGCGAGCTTCTGATCATCCGCGCGGCCACCGCCCTCGGGATCTCCAGCACGGCCAGGAAGATCACGAGGTAGAACATGAGCGCGATCCAGAAGAACCCCGGCCAGGCCAGCGTGTGCGCCCAGGGGATGCGCGAGCCCAGCACCGCCACCGGCGTCAGCAGCCCCAGCACGACCACCAGCCCGGTCAGCACCTGGCGGGTACGGCCCCGCCTGGTCACGTCACGGACGAGCCGACGCCACAGGTAGTAGTGAACGCCGGTCATCAGAACGACGAGAACCACGACGAACCCGATGTTCACCACGAACCTCTCTCCCCGGCTGCGTCGTCATGCTACGAGCCGGGCCCGGCGAGCGCGCACGCCGAGCTGAGACCGCTCTCAGCTCTTGCTGGCGCCCGCCTTCGCACGGGGCTTCTTCGTCGCCGGGCCACGGGCGCGGCGCTCGGCCAGCAGTTCGCCTGCCCGCTCGATCGTGATCTCCTCGACCGAGTCGTCCTTGCGCAGCGAGGCGTTCGTCTCACCGTCGGTGACGTAGGGCCCGAACCTGCCCTCCTTCACCACCACCGGCTTCTTGGAGACGGGATCGTCGCCCAGCTCGCGCAGCGGCGGCGCGGCCGCGGCGCGGCCCCTGCCCCGCTGCTTGGGCTGCGCGAACAGCTCCTTGGCCTGCTCCAGCGTGACCGTGAAGAGATCCTCCTCCGCGCCCAGCGACCGCGAGTCGGTGCCCTTCTTCACGTAGGGACCGAAACGGCCGTTCTGCGCGGTGACCTCCTGGCCGTCGAGCTCACCGAGGACCCGAGGCAGCGACAGCAGGTTGAGCGCGTCTTCCAGGGTGACCGTGTCGAGGTCCATGGTCTTGAAGAGCGAACCGGTGCGCGGCTTGACCGCGTCCTTCTTCTTCGTCTTCTTCGCGCCCTCGGCCGGCTCCTCCGGCAGGATCTCCGTCACATAGGGCCCGAACCGCCCGGACTTGGCCACGATCAGGTTTCCGGAGTTCGGGTCCTTGCCCAGTTCCCGGTCGCCGCTCGGCTGCGAGAACAGCTCCTCCGCCCGTTCGGCGGTCAGCTCGTCGGGCGGCAGGTCCTCGGGCACGTTGACCTTGGCGCCGTCGCGATCGAGGTAGGGCCCGTACCGGCCGACCCTGATCATGATGTCGGTGCCCCTGATCGCGAAGGAGCTGATCTCCTTGGCGTCGATCTCGTCGAGGTCGGCCACCATCTCCTTCAGACCCTCGTCGCCCTCTTCACCGAAGTAGAACCGGCGCAGCTCGGGCACCCGCTCCGCCCGGTCGTTGGCGATGTCGTCGAGGACCTTCTCCATGTCGGCGGTGAAGTCGTAGTCGACCAGGTTGCCGAAGTGCTGCTCCAGCAGGTTGACCACGGCGAACGCCAGGAAGGACGGCACCAGCGCGGTGCCCTTCTTGAACACGTATCCCCGGTCGAGGATGGTGCCGATGATGCTGGAGTAGGTCGACGGACGGCCGATCTCCCGGTCTTCCAACTCCTTGATCAGCGAAGCCTCGGTGTACCGGGCGGGCGGCTTGGTCGCGTGCGCCAGCACGTTGAGCTCGCTCGCGGTCAGCGGGTCGCCCTCGGCCAGGTTGGGCAGCCGCTTCTCCGAGTCGTCACGATCGGTGGACGGGTCGTCGGCGCCTTCGACGTACGCCTTGAGGAACCCGTGGAAGGTGATCGTCCGGCCCGACGCGCTGAACTCGACCCGCTCGCCCTCGCTGGAGGCGCCCTCGACCTTCACCGTGACCGACTCGCCGACGGCGTCCTTCATCTGCGAGGCGACGGTCCGCTGCCAGATCAGCTCGTACAGCCGGAACATGTCGCCGCTCAGCCCGGTCTCGCCCGGCGTGCGGAACTCCTCGCCCGACGGCCTGATGGCCTCGTGCGCCTCCTGGGCGTTCTTCACCTTGCTGGTGTAGACGCGCGGCTTGTCCGGCACGTACGCCGCGCCGTACAGCTTGATCGCCTGGCTGCGCGCGGCGGCCACCGCGGTCTCCGACAGCGTGGTGCTGTCGGTACGCATGTAGGTGATGAAGCCGTTCTCATACAGCCGCTGCGCGACCTGCATGGTGGACTTCGCGGAGAAGCCCAGCTTCCGGCTGGCCTCCTGCTGCAGGGTCGTGGTCCGGAAGGGCGCGTACGGCTTGCGGGTGTACGGCTTCCGCTCGACGGACTTGACCTGGTAGGACGACTTCCCGAGACGGGTCGCCAGAGCCCCGGCCGCCGCCTGGTCGAGGTGCAGGACGTCGGCGTTCTTGAGCTGTCCCGTGGCGGCGAAGTCGCGGCCCTGGGCCACCCGCCTGCCGTTCACGCCGGTCAGCGTCGCGGTGAATTTGCGCTGGTCCTCGTCACGCTTGCCCGTGTCGAACAGGGCCGACAGGTCCCAGTAGTTGGCGACCGTGAACGCCATCCGGTCACGCTCGCGCTCCACCACCAGGCGGGTCGCCACCGACTGCACGCGGCCGGCCGACAGGCGCGGCTTGACCTTGCGCCACAGCACCGGGCTGACCTCGTAGCCGTAGAGCCGGTCGAGGATGCGCCGGGTCTCCTGCGCGTCGACGAGACGGAGGTTCAGCTCACGCGGGTTGGACACCGCGTCTCTGATCGCCTGCGCGGTGATCTCGTGGAACACCATGCGGTGCACCGGCACCTTGGGCTTCAGCACCTCCTGCAGGTGCCAGGCGATCGCCTCGCCCTCGCGGTCCTCGTCCGTCGCGAGAAAGAGCTCGTCGGCGTCCTTGAGCAGTTGCTTGAGCTTTGAGACCTGGGACTTCTTGTCCTGGTTGACGACATAAAGCGGCTCGAACTCGTGGTCGACGTTGACGCCGAGCCTCGCCCAGGGCTGGCCTTTGAACTTCTCGGGGATGTCGTCGGCCCGCTCCGGAAGATCCCGGATATGGCCGATGCTGGACTCCACGATGTAGCCGCGCCCCAGGTACCCAGCGATGGTCTTCGCCTTCGCGGGCGATTCGACGATCACCAGGCGGGTTCCGCCGGCGTTGCCGTTGTTTGCTGGCACGCTGCTTCCTACCTCGCTGTTCTCTACGGTCCCCCTGACGGTAACCCGTCGCACAGGCTTCCCATCCCCACGGGCTACCCGATCCCTTCCCGGTCCACCCACAAGGACGCAGAATAAGGGTCAGTGAGTGCCGCCGTCGCCTAGCCCACCCTCGGAGACTAATCGCTGTGCTCGACTACTCCTACTTGGATATGTACATCCCGCGCGACACCTCAAGGGAGGCCGCCCGGCAAATCCTGACCGAACACGCCGAGCACGGAGACTGGGAACTCGACCGACTGCGACTGTATCCCGACGGTACCCGCCATGTACGACTGCGCCGCAAGATCATACGTGTGGCTCGCACGATGTGACCTATCGGTATGAGTTACGCCACTTTTCCGACTCGTCTCCCCTACCTTCCGGACATGGCTTTGCCCGTCCCGAGTCGCGCACCCGGAACGGGCAAAGCAGTTTCGCGCCGCCGAAACCTCGTCAGGAGGCGGAGCGTTATCCGTTACTTACGGCCGAAACGGAGCCGGCGGGTGGTGGCGAAGAGCGTCGCCGAGGCGGCGAAGATCGCACCCAGCATCAGCGCCACCAGCGCGCCGGAGTTCATCCCCTTGACACCTGCCGGCTGCTCGGCGCTCATCAGCCCGACAGGAAGACCCGCGGGCAGGCTGGCGGTCGCCCCGCCCAGGGGGGTGCCCCTGGTCAGCTCGTTGATCGGGTTGGGAGCCTTCTCCGCGGCCTTGCCGGCCTCGCCCTTGGTCCACTTGGGGGTCTTGGCGGACTTCGGAGCCTTGGGAGCCTTGGGAGCCTTGGGAGCCTTCGCGGTCTTCGCGGGCGTGACCGGGGTGGCGGGCAGACCCGGCGCGTCCGGCACCGCGGACAGACCCGCGTCGCCGACGAGCGGCAGGCCGGCGCCCTCCACCTGGTGGGTCACGTTGGAGACGTCACCGATGCCGCCGACCGCGGGCACCGGGGGCAGCTCGGGCATCAGCCCCTTGGCGGCGACCGGCTTCTTGACCTGGCCGGACTGGCGCTGCGGGCCACGGTTGGCGTCCGCACCGCCGACGCGGGAACCGCCGAGGCACCCGGCGGCGGCGTCGCCCAGGGCGGCGACCGAGTTGCCGCAGACGGTGATCGGCGCCGAGACCGGCGCGGTGACCTGGTTGCCGCCGAGCACGCTGCCGACGCCCGAGGTCCTGTTACCGCTGGTGCCACGGCCGTCGTTCGACACGGTGGCGCCGCCGCGGCAGGACCCGAACGCGTTGCCCACGGCCGCGACCGCGTTGCCGCAGACGTTGGCCGGCGCCGAGATCGGGGCGATCACCTGGTTGCCGCTGGCCACGCCGAACCGGCCGTTGGTGTCGTTGCCCCGCGATCCGGGCGTGGCGGCCTGCTGGTAACGGCGGCCGTTGCGGCCGTCGTCGACGCTCGCGCCGCCCTTGCAGTTGGAGAAGGCGTTGCCCCAGACGGCCGCGGAGTTGCCGCAGATGTTGATCGGCGCCGAGATCGGGGCGATCACCTGGTTGCCACCGAGGACGCTGTGCCGGCCCTCGGTACGGTTCCCGCCGGTTCCCGCGCCGCTGTTCCTGACCGTGGTGCCGCCCACGCAGCCGGCGTTGGAGTTGCCGAAGACCGAGGCCGCGTTGCCGCAGGCGTTGATCGGCGCCGAGATGGGCGCGGTGACCTGGTTGCCGCCGAGCACGCTACCGAGGCCGTCGGTGCGGTTGCCGCCCCGGCCGGTGTTCTTGACCGAGGCGCCGCCCTTGCAGCCCGCGTCGGAGTTGCCGACCACGGAGATCGCGTTTCCGCAAGCGTTGATCGGTGCGCTGACCGGCGCGTCGATCTGGTTGCCGCCGAGCACACTGTGGCGGCCCGAGGTCTGGTTGCCGGAACCACGGGCGGTGGAGTTGTCCACCGAGGTACCGCCCTGCGAGGAGGCGGTGGAGTTGCCGCCCACACTCGGGGCGTTGCCACTGATGTCGATCGGCACGGAGACGGGCAGGTTGAGCTGGTTGCCGCCACCGACGGAGTGATCCCCGTCGGTGTCCGCGAAGGCGGTGCCGCTGCCCAGAGTCATGACGGCGACGGCGAGAAGTGCAGCCGGGGCAGAACTCTTAGCCCACGTACGCATGATGAGACTCCTGTTGTCGTTCTCGGGGGGATGACGTGCAGCTCGTGACATACGGGGTCGCCCCCGCTCAACGGAGTGCCACGAGTTGGAAATGACGAGTTGCCCGCATGCGGGGACGGCGGCCGTCGGCACGCCACACTCCGCCGCCGGTCCGCTGCGCGGCCGGCTCAGGAAGCGGGACTAGTCAGGGGAGAAGGAGGGCTCGTCCGCCGCTGTGCGGACGGCCGGAGGAAGCACCAGCGCCAGCGGCGCGGGCAGCAGCAGAAGTCGCGGGTCGAACACCGACCTTGAGACATCCCCCACACCCGGCCCGAACTGGCCGGAGCCACCGCCACTCTGGGGCACGACACCATGGGCACCCGAGCTGTGATCAGCGGTGGAGTCTGCGGGAAGGGTCGGCTTCGACTGGCTGGTCAGCCCATCGACACCGCGTCCGGCCATCGCCTCGGCATTGTCCGTCGCCGTGGCGAGATCGCCGGTCTCCTGCGATTGGGACGCCCCTGTCGCCGCAGTGGAATCCGCAGCCGCCGGGGAAGCCCAGAGAAGTCCGAAAAGGACCGCGAGCAACCAACCGGCGGCGATCAGGCCGCCGACCGTCAGCGCGCGCACGATGGCCTGCCGGGCGCCGGCCGCGAACCGCGCCATCCGGGCAGCCCGAGAGGTCATCCCGCCTTCACCGGAAGGAGTCACGGGCACGTGCCGCGCGGCGGCGGGGGCATGCGCCCTGCGCCACCGAACAGGCATGCGTGCCACGTGACCTCCCGAGTTTCGTCGAGCCGCCCCTGCAAGACGGCTCAACCCCTCCAACGGAGGGTTACGTTAGCACTACTGGGAGTCAGTGCAATGCTTTTTCAACGATCCCCTCAGGAGTGGTCCAGGAAGCGGTCAAGCACCCGCACCCCGAACTTGAGCGAATCGACGGGGACCCTCTCGTCCACCCCATGGAACATCCCGGAGAAGTCCAGGTCAGCCGGCAACCTGAGCGGCGCGAACCCGAACCCGCGCATCCCCAGACTGCTGAACGCCTTGAGGTCCGTCCCCCCCGACAACGTGTACGGCACAGCCAGGGCACCCGGGTCCTCGGCCACCAGCGCGTCGGCCATCGCCCGCACCAGCGGCCCCTCGAACGCCGTCTCCATGGCGATGTCGTGGTAGACGAACTCCCTCGTCACATTGGGCCCGAGCAGTTCGTCGAGCGTTTCGAAGAACTCCTCCTCGTACCCCGGCAGGAACCGCCCGTCCACGTGCGCGGTCGCCGTCTGCGGGATGACGTTGGCCTTGTAGCCGCTGCTCAGCATGGTCGGGTTGGCCGTGTTGCGGAGCACCGCGCCGATCATCCGGGCCAGCGGGCCCAGCTTGGCCACGTTCGCCTCGGCGTTGTCGGGATCGAACTCGATGTCCAGCGCGGCCGACGTCTGCTCCAGGAACATCCGCACGGTCGGCGTCAGCCGTACCGGCCACTCGTGGCGCCCCACCCGCGCCACCGCCTCCGCGAGCTCGGTGACGGCGTTGTCGGAGTTCAGCATCGACCCGTGACCGGCCCGGCCCTTGGTGGTGAGCCGCATCCAGGCGACACCCTTCTCCGCCGCCTCGATCAGGTAGAGCCTGCGCGCCTCGTCGATCGACACGCTGAACCCGCCGACCTCGCCGATCGCCTCGGTGCACCCCTCGAACAGGCCGGGGTGCTTCTGTGCCAGCCACTGCGCGCCGTACTCGCCGCCGGCCTCCTCGTCGGCCGTGAACGCCAGCACGACGTCGCGCGGGGGCTTGCGCCCCTCCCTCAGGCGCTGCCGTACGACGGCCAGGATCATCGCGTCCATGTTCTTCATGTCCACGGCGCCCCGGCCCCAGACGCATCCGTCGGCGATCTCACCGCTCATCGGATGGTGCTGCCAGTCGTCCGCGTTGAACGGCACGACGTCCAGATGGCCGTGCAACAGCAACGCCTCCCTGGTCGGGTCGGCGCCCTCGATCCGGGCGATCACGTTCGCCCGCCGGGTGTCGCTCTCCAGAATCCGCGACTCCAGCCCGACCTCGGCCAGCTTCTCCGCCACATACTCCGCCGCCACCCGCTCACCGGGCCCGGCGTTGTCACCGGCGTTGGTCGAGTCGATCCGGATCAGGTCGCGGCACAGCTCGACGACGTCATCCTCACCGTTGAGTCCCGTCATACCGGCTCCTCCACCTCTGTTATGTCTTACAGCCCATCCTGCCCTCGCCCTCCTCCATGAGGCACACCGAGGCTCCTGTCCACTCGCGGTATGACGCACACCCCAGAGTTTGCTAACCTAAGTCCGCCGACGCGGGAGAGCCTCTCGCGTGCCAGGCACCACTGTCCGGGTGGCGGAATAGGCAGACGCGCTAGCTTGAGGTGCTAGTGTCCAGTGATGGACATGGGGGTTCAAGTCCCCCCTCGGACACGCACTCTGGTACATGCTGGGCCTAGCCTCGACTACGACAACCCTCTCCGAGGGGTCGTAGACAAGGTTTAGGCCCATTTGCATGTACAGCTCGTTCTTGTCGGCTGTGTCGGCTTTCTCGAGAATTCTGGTCACCTCAGTCATCTTCGGGATCATTTCCTTCATCTCCTTCTCTGTGATCTCACGCTTCCTGGTGATCGCCCGCATCCGCCCCTCGGCCTGCAGCCGCTCAGCCCGGGTTTCGGCCATCCACCTGCCGACCTCCTGCGGATCGCCGCCAGCGTCCAAGGTCGAGCGGTAACGGCTCATCCGCCGGTCGCAGTCCTCGATCGTCTTCCTGGCCGCCTCGGTGACAACGCGGTCGGTCTCGCTGTTCTGGGCGTCCAGAAGGGCCTCGATGGTCCGCCCGAGATTGGCGGGAGTGAAGATCTGACAGATCCAGGGATCCAGCTCGGCGACGATGTAGTCCTCCCGGACGTAGACCGTGCGGGGGTGTTCGATCTTGTTGGCGAGGGCATACTCGGCGGGGAACTTGCATCGATAGTGAGACCGACCGTTGTTCCAGGAGCCTTCCATTCGGCGGGTGCACGCACCGCAGTACAGCAGGCCACGTAGGGCATAGGGGCGTGGAGTGCTGCGCGGCTTCCGCTCGGTCGCCGGGCGACCGTTGGCCGACAGCAGCGTCTGTACCCGCTCGAAGGACTCGACGTCGATGATGGGCTCGTGGACGACCGCATCCGACCAAACCCACTTGTCCTCGGGATTCCACTTCAGCTTGGTCACGTGCCCCTGGGTGACGTCGTTGACGTCCAGGAGTTCTTCCTGCTTATGCTGTCGGTTCCACACCTGTCGGCCGGTGTAGCGGGGGTTGAGCAGGATTGCACGGACGGCTGACTTGGACCAGGCGACGCCGCTTCGATGCCTGTTGCGGGCCTTGTCATAGGCCGAAGGGCAGGGGATGTTCTCCCGGGTCAGCCCTTCGGCGATCAGATAGAGGCCCTGGCCGTGGACGAACTCCACAAAGATTCTCGCCACTATGGGGGCGGTGAGCGGATCGGGCTCCAGGCGATGGACTCGCTTACCGTCGGCCGCCTTGCTCGGATTGGGGTGGGGGCCGACGTCCATGAGGCGGTAGCCGTACGGCGGGCGTCCGCCCAGGAAGCGTCCTTCGATCTTCGCCTGGGCCTCCATGGTCGTGCGGACTCGCATCCTGATGCGGTTGCGCTCACCCTTACTGATCCCGCCGAACATCAACATGATCAGCTCGTGAGCCTCGTTGGTCGGGTCGATCGGCCCGCCGATCTCCGGAACCCACAACCCCACGCCGTAGTGGTTGAAAAGCTCGAAAGTGTTGCCGAACTGGTTGCCGTAGAAGGCCCGCTGAGGTTCACCGACCACCACCGCCTCGAACCCCCGGTTCGGATTACGCAGTTCGGCCAGGAGGACGGCGGCCTCAGGCCGCCGCTGGGGCGGGATCGAGCGCGACTTGTCGACGTCGAAGAACTCGGCGACCACGACCCCGCCCCTCGACTCGATCAAGGCCCTGGATCGCGCCAACTGCCAGTTCCGGGACGAAGCAGGGTCCTGGTTGTCCTCCGTGGACACCCGACCCCAGAAAGCGAACGAGATCACCTCTACTCCTCTTCTGGACTGCCATGACCTGCGACGATATGGAGGCCGGACCTGTATGGGAGGCCCCAGGAGGGAAACTGTCACCGCAGAGGAGGTCAACCTGGCCACATCCATCACTCGACGAGCACCGCAACCTGTGAGACACCCGTGAGGAGACGCCAACTGCGGAGGAGGGCACGGCCGTGATCTCGATGTTGCTGTCCATCCTGCTCAACCGAAATCTGATGGGTGATCTGGAGTACGTCAGATGCGCCCGCTGCGGTACCACCGCCTCCAACCTGGAAGCCCCGCTGCTGACCTCCGCTACTTTCACGCTGACACGGGGGAAACCCGTCGACGGCTATCGAACTCCCCCGGAGTGGACCTGCCCGGCCTGTGGCCGGGCAGGTCCCTTGGAGGTAGGAGAGTTGCTGACCAACGACACCACCGTGCAGTGCCGTCGTAGGTTCTTGTGCCGCTATTCCTGGACGGTGCCGGGCGCCGTAACGGTCGTGACCTGCCCGCGGTGCTACACGAAACAAGCGGGCCCTGCCGCAGAGGGGCTTACCGGAGGCATGCCTTGACGCCATTCCCCGCCGACTTAGGCCCCTGAGCAGAGTGGGTGCCATCACCGCGCCCTCATCACCCTGCACCCACCGTTGCACGTGCCGACTTGCCTGATCGCCGCTCAGGCCGTGCTACCCGAAGCCGAGTCGCCCAGCCGGTGTGGCGGATCTGATCAGCAGACAGCACACAGCCTTGAGGCGACAGCACGCATATCGATCATCGTTCGCAAGTACTGGCTTCGTCTGTGCCCACATCGCAGCGCCCGTAGGCATCGAGCAGTATCCGCAGGAGAACGCGTGCCGCACCAGGAGTGACATAAGGCGTCACCTCGGGCAATACCACTCGAAGCCTGTCACGCCTGGGTGGCTCTGCGGCACGGGCTCTCTGAGCCTCTGTGGCCATGCTCATCCATTCCCTGCTCTCGAACGGCCGCCGGATATCGCATCAAGCAACGCGAGCGCGTGGGTCGCCTGCTGGGGGACGACGCCGTTGCCGAGAGCGTGCATGTGGGCTGTGCGGGGCAGGTCTATGTTGGTGACCCAGCCGTCGGACAACCCCATCATCCATTCGACGAAGCGGGCGGAGAGCCGAGGCTGGCCTCTGGTTCCAAGTTCGGTGGGGTCGGGCGCGGGCCTGTCGGAGGCTGCTTCCCATCGGCGGACGGCAGCGCCGTAGGGGCCCCAGTCGGGTTGGCGGCCGGCGGGGCCGAGTTCGGCGGCGCGGCGGTAGGTGTCGGTGGTCCAGTGCCGCCAACGCAGTCCATCGGCCTTTGAACCTTCGCCGCTTCCGATGCCGCTGAAGGGATGAGCTTGATCGCGATGGCCAACGGGAGTGCTCGGCGAGGTTGCTGACGGTTTCGGCGGTTGAGCCAGGACTCCGCCGTTTCCCCATCGTTCGGGTTGCAGGCGGCCGGAGTCGGCAGAAGATACGCGCACGCCACGTCTGGAAGGTTCAGAGCATGGCCGTCGGCTCTCCGTGCCACAGCGTCCGCCGCGCCGCAGTGGTCGCGAGCTGTCGGGGTGGGTAGCAAGGAGGAAGAGCCTTTCCCTGCGGTGGGGGGCGCCGACGTCGGAGGCTCGTACGCATGTCCACGCCGTGTCGTACCCGAGCGCGGCCAAGTCCCCGAGAACACGGTCGAGTCCTCGGCTGCGGAGGGCGGCGACGTTCTCCAGGATGACGAGGCCGGGTCGTAGAACGCGAAGGGCCTTGGCGATGGCGAACCAGAGTCCACTACGTGTCTCCTTGGTCATTCCGGCACCACGGCCGGCGTAGCTGATGTCCTGGCAGGGGAATCCAGCGGTGACGATGTCCACGCGCGGGACCGCAGCCCAGTCGACGGCGGTGAGATCGCCGAAGTTGGGCGCGACGGGGAAACGGGTCTCAAGGATCTTGGCCACGTGCGAGTCGTTGTCAGCGCACCAGGCCAGGCGGGCACCGTAGGACTCCATGACCGCCAGGTCGAGCCCTCCGTAACCTGTGCACATAGAGCCGATCCACGGGCTTGAGATCGGCGCTCGATAGAGTGACTGTCCGTGCAACGGCTCGCGCTCTTCGACCTTGACAACACGCTCGTCGACCGCGCGGAAGGGCTTCGACGGTGGGCGGAGGAGTTCGTCGCCGAGCGGCGTCTGGATATCGGTGACGTTGAGTGGATGATCGAGGCGGACGGGGACGGGTTTGTCCCGAAGGAGGCCTTCTTCACCCGTGTTCGGGAGCGGTTCGAGCTCCAGGACTCGGTGGAGGACCTGTGGGCGCGGTATCGTTCCCGCCATCCACGGCTGATCCCGCCCTTCCCCGGTGCCCTCGACGGACTTGGCCGACTGAGGGATGCCGGCTGGAGGACAGGAGTGGTCACCAACGGTTTCGCGGATGTCCAAATGTCCACGCTCGTCTGTAGCGGTGTGGGCGATGTCGTGGACGGTTGGGCAATCTCCGGTGCGGAGAGAGTTCGTAAGCCCGATGCCAGGCTGTTCGCGATCGCCGCGCGGCGCTGTGGGATGACCTTGTCCGACGGCGGATGGATGATCGGGGACAGCGCCTCGGCCGACATCGGGGGCGGGCAGATCATCGGCCTGCGAACCGTGTGGATCGACCGTGGTCGTCCTTGGCCTGGCGAACTCCAGCAGCCCGACCACATCATCTCCGAGGTGACAGACGCCATCGAACTTCTGCTGACGTCGTAGGCGGGCAGCGAACGCGCTGAGCGAGTCATTCATGATTGCCGCTCACCCGTCCGTGACGTCCTGGTGATCTCCCAGAGGACACGTGTCACCCCGTCAGTGCCGTGCGACTGCCTGCGCCGGGCAAGGGCGTCCCGCTCGGTGTGGGTGGGGCGAATGGCCACGCGGCGGAGGCCGGCGGCGCGGAGGCTGGTACCTGGTTCGCTGGCGAGGGCGTAGGTGATCAGTCGCCGGTAGCCCATGGCCTTGGCGGCGCGCCAGGCTGCGGATAGGAGGGCGGAGCAGGCGTTCGGGGTGCCGTCGGTGGACAGGCGGGTGATCTCGATCGTGTGGCCGTCGTCGAAGGCTCGGATGATGGGGCGGTCGGCGATGACAACGCCGACGAGGGTGCCGTCGGTGGTGTTGACGCCGATGGCGTAGTTGCCACCCTGGGGTGAGAGCAGGTACCGGTGGGACCAGGCGACGAATGCCCGGGCGGTCCTCAGGGTGATCGGTGCGATGACCAATTCCCGTTGATCGATCTTCCTTGCGTATTTTTTGTCGGCATTCTGGGCGTGGAGTGATGGTTGGACGCTGAACAGCGCTGTCATGGTTCGTTGGGGCGTTTCCTCAGATGGTCGTCAGTTCAGCGCCCGGCACTGGCAGACCGCTGGCACCTCGCTGTGACCTGCGGTAACTCAACTGGCAACACCATCAGCAGGTCGGGTAAGAAATAGTCGGAATTAATTTCCGGAAGGCGCCACAGGTTCTGCCAGAGGTTTGCCTAAACGGGTCTCTAAACCAAGTTGCGAGAAGCGAATTTCCTCGCGCCGTGGAGTGACCCGATGGAATCCGAAATGCACGACCGTTCGCCCATGGATGCCGCTGAGCACCTGTTCCAACTCGTGGCGTGCGAGCCGTACGGCCTGGCCGTCAACGGCACCCTGGCACCTGATCTGCCCCAGCGCCGCGTCGCACTGGAGGAGCTGCGCCGGCTGCTGACCCACCCGCTGATGAGCAACGCCACGCGTGATCTGGTGTGGCGGGAGCTGGTCACTCGCGCTCGGGTGCTGGGGGCGATGTGGGTGGTCGGCGCTGTCGGGGTGGCGTTGCCCGGGTTGCGTGCCATCGCCGGGCGGATCACCTCCGGGTACGTCGCGGGGGACGCGGCTGACATCGACCATGAGGTGCTGAGCAGCTTTATCAAGGCGGTCCGCAGCATCGAGGTGGACCAGCCCAGCATCCGTCCCCGGTTGTACGACGAGGCCCGCCTCGCCGGGGAACGGCTCCGCAGACTCGCCGAGTCCGGCACCTGCCACCGGCTGCCGATCAATGTGTCGGTGCCACCGGCACACCCATCGAGCCATCCGGAGACCGGGGGCGTCCCCGACTGCCTGTCCCAAACGATCACCTCGCCCTGTGTCGGAGATGCAGGGGCGGAAGCTTCCGCGCGGAGCCGGGATTCCTCAGATATCCCATCCGAGCTCCACCAGCCGAAGGGAGGCCGGGGCACTACCCCTGGCTCCGCGCGGATCTCAACGGCAACCAGTAGGGCAACGCCATCGCGACGACCGCAGGACGCACCGGCGGTCGAAGGGCTGACGCGTGACGCGCCACTGCCGACTACGCCGTGCCGTATGGCAAGTGGCGTTCAACGGCAGCGGCTGCTACCGGTCTTGCCCTGCCGTGCGGCAGTGCGTGTGTCGGTCATCGTGGGGGTCGCGGCATTCGTCGTGGCTGTCACTGCCGCTGTGGCAACCGGCGCGTTCGGCGAGAGCGGAGCGTGGGCGGCACCGCCTACAGACGCGGACCAGCTCGGCAAGGTCTTCGACAACCTCCGGAATTGGCTCATCGGGCTGCTTGCCACGCTGGCGACGCTGATGCTCACCATCGGTGGCGTGCGGTACCTGGTCGCCGGTGGCGATCCGGGTGAGGTCCAGAAGGCCAAGTCCGCGCTCAAGGCGGCCGCGTTCGGCTACGCGCTCGCGGTGCTGGCCCCGCTGTTCGTCAACGTGCTCAAGCGTGTGGTCGGCGGGTGACGGCGATGAGACGCCTCTCAGTTACAGCAACCGGCACGCTCATCGTTGCCGCTGCGGCAACCGGGACCGCCCCTGCCGCTGCCGCAGAACCCGTGCCGACACCCAGTCCTTCTCCGGCGGAAGAGCTGTCACCGCCCGACAGCGGTTTCGATATCGGCCTGGGCGGGTGGATCACGGACCAGATCAACAGCTGGTTCGCCGAGCTGGTCGCACGGGCGATCAAGCCGTTGCTGGACGTGGTCGCCGCCACCCTGCTGGCCACCCCCAGCGTGGCCGGCCAGGCCCGGATCCAGGACCTGTGGCAGGTCACCGCCGCCCTGGCCAACGGCGCCTTCGCCATCCTGGTGGTCGCCGCCGGGGTACTGGTGATGGGGTACGAGACCGTCCAGACCCGGTACGCGTTCAAGGAGGTCGCGCCGCGTCTGGTGGTGGCGTTCATGGCCGCCAACTTCAGCTTCTTCCTCGTCTCGCAGGCGATCGACCTGAGCAACGCCATTTCCAGGGCGCTGCTCGGCCAGGGATTCGACGCCAGACGGGCCGCGAACGCGATCCGGTTCCTGATCGTCCCGCCGGCCAACTCCGAGATCTTCTACATCCTGCTCGCGCTCGTCGCGGTCATCCTGCTGGTGCTTCTGCTGATCACGTTCGTGTTCCGGGTCGCCATGACCGCTCTGCTCGTGATCGCCGCGCCGCTCGCCCTCGCCTGTCTCGCGCTGCCGCAGACCAACGGCCTGGCGATGCTGTGGTGGCGGGCCTTCTCCGGCCTGCTGCTGATCCAGGTCGCCCAGTCCCTGACTCTGGTCACGGCCGTGCGGATCTTCTTCAACCAAGACGGGCGTGAGGCCGCCGGGCTGTTCGGCACGGGCCAGCTCTACAACCTGCTGCTCGCCCTCTGCTTGCTGATCATCCTGGTGCGCATCCCGGGCTGGGTCTCCCGCGCCATCTTCATGCAGCGAGGTCGCGGCTCGGCGATCGGCAGGATCGTCAAGTACGCCGTCGTCTACAAGCTCACCGCCCCGGGCCTGAACGCCCTTCACCTCGGGCGCGGCGGTGGCAGGGGGTCTGCCGCCACCAGAGCTGCGGCAAGCAGGGCGCTGGCGCTGGCGGCAGGACCTGCCGGTACGGCTGCCGCAGGTGTTGCCACCGCGGCAACGGCAGCTCGGTCGGGTGTCGCCACTGCCGCTACGGCAGCGCGTAGCGGTACTGGGCCGACGATTCACGCTCCGACCTTCGCGCGCCGCCCGGCCCACTCGGCGGGCTGGGGACCGGCGCCGGTCGTGCACGCGCCCTCCGGTCCGGCGCTCCAGGCCCGCTACCGGTCCACGCCACGGCCGCAGCAGCCGATCCCGCCCTCCACCCCGGTGTACGGCTACCCGCGCGAGATCTTCTATGCCGCCGGTCCGGCCGGGCTGGGCCAGATGCAGTGGCTGCGTGGCCAGGACATGACCTCGCCCCGGGCGCCGCGCGGGGCCATCGAACCGCCGCCGATCTCCAACCGCCCGGTACGGCCGCTCATCGCGCCGAACGCGCCCATCCCCGGCACTCCCGAATGGCCGGAGAACCCGGGCACGCCCCGCCGCACCCCACCACCAACCCCGCCCCGCCCTACCCGCGGCTCGCGAGGGGGTGAGCAGCGATGACCTGGACCGACACGGTTCGTATCCCCGCCGACGTCGAAGCCCCCGACAAGATCATCGGTTCGTTCACCGCACGCCAGGTCATCATCCTCGGCGGTACCGGCGCCCTCATCTACGGCGCCTACCTGGCCTTCGGGGAACGGATCCCGCTCCTGGCCTTCGCAGCCGTCGCCCTGCCCGTCGCGGTCGCCGGGATCCTCCTGGCGGTCGTGCGGCACGACGGCGTCAGCCTGGACCGGTACCTGCTGGCCGCCCTCCACCACCAGCACAACCCCAAACAGCTGGTCACGGCCCCCGAAGGCATCCCGGCCGCACCGGCGTGGATCGCTGCCGACCCCGGCCGGCTACCCGCCCCGCTCCGGCTGCCCGCACAGGGAATCGGCCACGACGGCCTGATCGACCTCGGCCCCGACGGAGTCGCGGCCGTCGCCGAGGTCTCCACCGTCAGCTTCGCCCTGCGCACCCCCGACGAACAGGACGCCCTAGTCGCGGTGTTCGGCCGCTGGCTCAACTCACTGTCCGGCCCCATCCAGATCCTGGTACGCGCCGAACGGGTCAACCTGTCGGACACCATCGCCGACCTGCACCACAACGTGCCGCACCTCCCGCACCCCGCGCTCGCCCACGCCGCCCGCGAACACGCCGCATTCCTCGCCGACCTATCCGCCCGGCACGACCTGCTCCGCCGCCAGGTCCTGCTGATCATCCGCGAGCCAGCCACCGGCTCACGCGGCCATACGGCCGCCGCCTCCCGAGCGGCGCGCCGGTTGGAGGAGGCATCCCGGGTGCTGGGCGCGTGCGGCCTGACCCTCAAGCTCCTGGACCCCGCCGCCACCACCGGCCTGCTGCTCGCCTGCTTCGACCCGACGACCCCACCCCCGCCGGACGCCGACCTCGCCCTGCCCGGCGACGTGATCGGAGGCCGCTGGTGAAACTCCCATTCCGCCGCACACCCACCCCGCCGGGCGGCTTCGGCCCTGACGCGGTGGAGATCCAGCCCCGCCGCATGCGCGTCGGGGAGGGGTATTGCGCCACGCTCACGATCAGCGGCTACCCGCGCGAGGTGACACCCGGCTGGCTGGAGCCCCTGCTCACCTACCCCGGCCGCCTCGACGTGTCGCTCCACATCGAACCGGTGCCCTCGCTCGTCGCCTCCGACCGGCTCCGCAAACAACTCGCCCGCCTCGAATCCGGGCTCCGCACCGACCACGAACACGGCCGACTGCTCGATCCCGGCACCGAAGCCGCCGCACAGGACGCCCACGACCTGTCCTCCCGAATCGCCCGCGGCCAAGCCAAACTGTTCCGCGCCTCGATCTACCTCACCATCCACGCCACCACCCCCGACGAACTGGACGACGCCTGCGCCCAGGTCCGCGCCCTCGCGGCCTCACTGCTGCTGGACGCCCGCCAAGTCACCTTCCGCCAACTCCAAGGATGGATCTCCTCCCTCCCCCTGGCGTACGACAACCTCGCCCTCCGCCGCACCTTCGACACCCCCGCACTCGCCGCCGCCTTCCCCTTCACCAGCCCCGACCTGACCGCCGACCTCGGTCCCACCGCCGTCCTGTACGGCGCGAACCTCTCCAGCGCCTCACTGGTCGCCTGGGACCGCTTCGCCCAGGACAACCACAACTCCGTGACCCTGGCCACCTCAGGCAGCGGGAAGAGCTACCTGGCCAAACTGGACGCCCTCCGCTCCCTGTACGCCGGAGTCGAGGTCGCCGTCATCGACCCCGAGGACGAGTACGCGCGACTGGCAAGCGCAGTCGGCGGCGCATACCTCCACCTGGGGGCGCCGAAGGTCAGGCTCAACCCCTTTGACCTTCCGCCCCAAAGCAAACCCGGCCACGATCCGCTCACCCGCCGCGCCCTGTTCCTGCACACGCTGATCGCGGTGATGCTCGGCGAAACACTCTCCAGCGCGAGCAAAGCAGCACTCGATCGCGCCATCCTCGCCGCCTATCGAAGCACCGGGATCACCACCGAACCCCAGACCTGGAAGCGCCGCCCGCCGCTCATGCACGACCTGGCCACCGCCCTGACCAAGGATTCCGATCCCACCGCCGCGGAACTGGCCGCCGGGCTCGCGCGGTACGTCACCGGCAGTCACAGGCGGCTATTCGACGGGCCGACCACCACCCGCCCTGACTCCCACCTGATCGTCTTCTCGCTCCGAGACCTTCCGGAGGAACTCAAGGCGGTTGGCACTCTGCTCACCCTGGACGCCGTATGGCGGCGCGTCTCCGATCCCGGCAACCGACGTCCCCGCCTCGTCGTGGTGGACGAGGCGTGGCTGCTCATGCGTGACCCCGAAGGCGCCAAGTTCCTGCTGCGGATGTCCAAAGCCTCCCGCAAGCACTGGGCCGGGCTATCCGTGATCACCCAGGACACCGCGGACCTGCTCGGCTCCGACGCAGGCCAGGCAGTGATCGCCAACTCCACCACCCAGATCCTGCTCCGCCAGGCACCCCAGGCCATCGACAAGGTCACCGACGCCTTCCGCCTATCCGACGGCGAACGCCAGCTCCTGCTCTCAGCCGAACGCGGGATGGGGCTGCTCGCCGCCGGCCGCCAACGGGTCGCCTTCCAAGTGATCAGCAGCCCCTGGGAACACGCCACCGTCACCAGCAACCCCCAAGAACTCAACGAACTCGACTCCGAGGAGGACCTTTGATCACGCACGCCCTCTACACCGCCGTCATCGCCACCCAACTGACCCTGTCCTGCGGGACGATGCCTGCACCCGCACCCCGGCATAGCGCTCCCGTCTCGGCGACCGCGCCCTCGACACTGTCGAAGCAGCCACTGCCGTTGACCCAGGACAAGGCCCGCCGGATCCACGCCCGCTACCAGCGACTGGCCACAAAGGCCGCACACACCAAAGACGACAGCCTGCACCGAGCCGCGACCGGCCTGGCACTAAAGATCAGCAAGGGCGAATCCCACCTGGCCACCTTGAGAAGGCAACAGCCGACCAAGCCAGCCGCCATCACCGATGCCCGATTCACCATCCCGCGCCCTCTACCGGGGCAGCCCCACTGGTTCCTGGTGTCCTTCACCCGCGCCGGATACACCACCCGCGTTCAGCTGATCTTCGCCGAAGCAGCCAACGGCTGGCGACTCGCCGCCGGCTCCTCCACCCCCGCCACACAGAGACTTCCGCAACCCGCCCTCGACCGTGACGGGCTGGCCACCGCGCTGGACGAACACACCGGCGGGTTGATCGGCTCGCCACGTCAGGTCGCGCACGCCCACGCCATCTCCCTGTCCACCCTGAACTCCCATCCTCAGGCACTCGCCCTGTTGGCCCCTGGCACCTACACCAGCGAGGCAGCTCAGTCCATGCGATCGGAGTACGCGGCGGCACAAGGCCGGTGGGCCCTGCGAATCAGCGCCCGTGACCTGCCGACGCTCTACACCCTCCGCACTCAAGACGGTGGCGCGCTCACCTGGTACGGCGTGCGCCAGACCCAGACCTACACCCGTGCCATCCGATCGGCGGCACCGATCAACTTCAGCAAGCCGAGCACCGCCCTGCTGAGCCGCGGCCGCATCTTCACCCGCCGCGCTGTCATCACCGCCGCCAGCTGGTTCCTGGCCACCATCCCTCCCACCACAACCCGCACCAAAGCCAGCGTCGCGGGCGACTGGTACATCACCCTCGGCGTCCGCGGCTCATGACATGTCGGATTCGGAATCGCCCGCAGCGAAGGACCTCACGTGATCCACGACCTGCTCATTGACCCCAACGCGATCCTCGACCGGGCCCTGGGATGGCTCCTGGACCATCGGTGGCAAGTAGCCGCCGTGGTGGTGATCGCTGAACTCGGAATCGCCCTGATCTACTTCGGGCTCCTGCGGCTACGTCACCGGCGATGGACGCGCGGCGCCCGGTGCATCGACATCCTCGCCCCACCCGCAGCAGACATGCCGGGTGCCGAAGCTCTGTGGGCCAACCTGATCGGGCTGCTGCACCCCGCATGGAAGCGGCTCATGCTCGGCCAGCCCCACCTCGCCTTCGAGTACATCTTCGGTGTCGACGGCGTCCACATCCGCCTGTGGGTACCAGGTGTGATCCCCCAACACCTGGTGGAGCACGCGATCGAGGCCGCCTGGCCATCCGCCCGGACCGTGGCGACGGACGCCGTACCACTTGTCCCCCTGACGGGTCAGGCCATCGGGGGCCAGTTCGCACCGGCCCGCAGCGAACGGCTACCGATCAAGCACGACCACCGCGCCGACCCGCTGCGGGCACTCATCGGAGCCGCCGTCGGCATGCCGCACTGGCAGCACGCCGCAGTTCAGATCCTCGCCCGGCCGGTCACCGGCCACAGGCTCTCCACCACGACCGGTACGGTACGGCTGGCGCGAGCCGTACTGGATCTCCTCACTCCAGGGCCGCTGCATCCCACCCACTTCAGGAACCACGATCGCGTCGCCAAGCTGGAGGAGTCGGCCGAAGCTCGGGCGATCCGCGACAAGGCCCAACACCCTCGATACGTCGTCGCCATCCGCTATGCCGTACAAGCCGACGAACCGGCGTCCACGGATAAGAAGATCAGGGCCATCCGCCGGAACGCCGACAAGGGACGCGCCCACGCGCTCGCCTCCGCCTTCGCCGTCTACTCCGGACACAACCGGCTGGAACGCCATCGGCTTCTCAAGCCCGCCATGTGCCTCGCCGGACGCCGGCTCGACAAGGGCTTCCTCCTCTCCGTCCCCGAGCTGGCTACACTCGCCCACCTTCCGCTCGACACCGCGGTGCCGGGACTCACCCGCGCCGGAGCCACCTCCGTACCGCCCTCGCCGGCGATCTCCCGGACCGGCAAGACACTGGGCTTCTCCGACACCGGCCACCAACGCCCCGTCGCCCTGCGCGTCGCAGACTCCTGCCACCACGTCCACGTCCTGGGCCCCAACGGCACCGGCAAGTCCACCCTCCTGGCCCAGATGATCCTCTCCGACATCGAAGCGGGACGCGGAGTCGTCGTCATCGAGGCCAAAGGCGACCTTGTCCTCGACATCCTCGGACTCATGCCACCGGAGGTGGCGAGCAAGGTCGTACTCATCGACCCGGACGACCACCACCCCTCCCCATCGCTCAACGCGCTCGGAGGGACCGATGTGGACATGGCCGTGGACAACCTCGTCGGAATCTTCCACAAGATTTACGCCGACTACTGGGGCCCACGCACCGACGACATCCTGCGCGGCTGCGCCCTCACCCTCGCTAGAACCGGCGGCACCCTCACCGACATCCCCGCGCTGCTCACCGACTCGATCCGGCGGCAACGCCTCACCGCAACCTTGAAAGACCCGATCTTGCGCGGCTTCTGGTCCTGGTACGACAGTCTCTCCGAACAGGCTCAGGCCAACGTCACCGCGCCGATTATGAACAAGCTGCGCGCGTTCCTGCTCCGCCCCTTCGTCCGGGACGTGCTCGGGTCGGCGACCTCCACATTCGACCTGAACGACGTCCTGGACGGCGGGATCCTGCTCGTGCGGCTTCCCAAAGGAGTGCTCGGCGACGACACCGCCCGGCTACTCGGCTCCGTGATCCTCGCCCAGGTCTGGCAGGCCGCCGCCAGACGCGCCAAGCTCGGTCACGCCCGCAACCACGCCGCGCTCTACTGCGACGAGGCGCACAACTTCCTCACCCTGCCGCACGCCCTGAGCGACATGCTCGCCGAGGCCCGCGCCTACCGAATGTCGCTGGTCCTGGCCCACCAGCACCTCGCCCAGTTCCCGCGCGACCTGCGCCAGGCGGTCTCCTCCGATGCCCGCAACAAGATCTACTTCTCCCTGTCGCCCGAGGATGCCCGCGAGGTCGAACACCACTTCACCCCGTACCTCAAAGCCCACGACCTCGCCAACCTCGACGCCTTCCAAGCCGCCGCGCGCCTGGTCGTCCGCTCCGCCGAAGCCCCGCCCTTCACTCTGCGCACCCGCCCACTGCGCGAACCCTCCCGTGACGCCGCCCTGCACATCCGCGATGCCGCCGCCAAGGCCCACGGCCGCCCGGCCGCCGCCAGCGCCCCAAAGCCGGGAGACCCCCGGCTCCACTCTGACTAGGAGAACCCGTCATGACTCAGCCCCGTTTCACCCCAGCCGTCCTCGCCTCGCTGGCTGTACGGCTCACGCCCCGCGACCGCGCCATCCTGCGCGCCGTGTGGGAACACCGCGTGCTCACCTCGCCACAGATCACCCAGCTGTTCTTCGACACCGACACCGCAACCCGCAAGCGGCTATTGATCCTGCACCACATGGGCGTACTGGAACGCTTCCGACCCAACCAGCCCATCGGCACCGGAGCAGCGCCGTACCACTACGTCCTCGGCGCGGCCGGCGCCGCCGTACTCGCCTCCGAGGACGGCATCGAGTTCGCCGCCCTCGGCTACCGCCGCGACCGCGCCCTCGGCATCGCCCACAACCAACGCCTCACCCACACCATCGGCGTTAACGGTTTCTACACCTCCCTATCCGCCTTCGCCCGCCGCCGGGACAACGCCGTGCTCACCACCTGGTGGACCGAGCAACGCTGCGCCGCCCTGTGGGGTGAGACCACCCGCCCCGACGGCTACGGCCGCTGGACCGAAGACGGCCACAGCCTGGACTTCTTCCTCGAATACGACACCGGCACCGAACCCCTCGACCGGGTGGCCGCCAAACTCGACGGCTACACCCTCCTCGCCCAGGCCAGCACGATCATCACCCCGCTGCTGTTCTCCGTCCACAGCGACCGCCGCGAAGCCAACCTCCGAACCCGCCTACAGGCCTGCGCAACAACAGACATCATCCCTATCGCCACCACCTCCCGCTCCGACCTCGTGGCATACACCGCCGACGGCCCCGCCGGAGAACGCTGGCTGCCCCTCGGTACAACCAGCCCTCGACTCCGCCTCGCCAGGCTCGCGCAACACTGGCCCCACCTCGGCCAGCGCACCCCTGCAGAAGAGGACGCAGGTTGATCGCGGAAATCGGGCTTGCCAAGGTCATCGCGGCGGGAGCCGCACTCATCTCAGGTGTGGCACTGCTGGCAGGGATGACCGGCGGCGCCCAGCACGCGGCAGTCTCATCCGATCCCAGCCGGCTGGCCGCAGCGGTCTGCTCCTACGTACCGGACACCGTACGGCGCAACGCGCCGCGCCTCGATCTCTCCCGGGCTCAGGCCACCAACGCCAAAACCATCATCGACGTCGCGAGGTCATTCGGGCTTCCTGAGCAAGCAGCCGTGATCGGCGTCGCCACCGCACTCCAGGAATCCAACCTCGACGAGAAAGCCATCGGCGACCACGGAACCGCCTTCGGGCTCTTCCAGCAGCACCCCGAACACGGCTGGGGCACCCGCACGCAAGTCACCAATCCCCGCTTCGCCGCCCGCCAGTTCTTCTCCCGCCTGACCAAGGTGAAGGGCTGGGACCGCAAGCCCCTAACCACTGCAGCACAAGCTGTGCAACGCTCCGCCCATCCGAACGCCTACACCCGCCACACCGATCGAGCCCAAAAGATCGTGCACGTACTCAATTCGCCGAGACCAGCGAGTACGGCGAGCCCGCGCAAAACTCCGCACCGCGAGACGCTCGGACTGACCGACGACAAACGCGGCGAGATGATGACAAGCATCAAAATCGGCGCATCACTCGGAATCTCTCGTCAGGCAATGATCACTGACCTGGTCGCATCCCTTTCCACCGGGAGGAAGGGCTCCTCCGGCGGCAGTCGTCAGCAGGCGGAACAGATCGTGGCCATACTCACAACGGAGCTGTGCCACGATCTCTCTTACCTTGGCGAGCTGCCCGGCAACGTTGCGTTGGACCTCTCCTCAGCATCCCAGCGCGGGGCGGAAGCCGTACGAGCAGCCTTCACCATGCTCGGCACCCCTTACTCCTGGGGCGGCGGCGGCCCAACCGGCCCCACCTACGGCATCGGCCGCGGAGCAGGCACCAAAGGCTTCGACTGCTCCGGCCTAGCCGAGTACGCCTGGTTTCGCGCCGGATCCCACATCGGTACGACAACATACGAGCAGTGGCGCGCGGGACCTTCTGTTCCCAGAACCCAGGTCCAGCCAGGCGACCTGGTTTTCTACGAGACCGACCCATCTCGCCCTGGGCCTGACCACGTCGGAATCGTCGCCTCCAGCACGCATATGGTAAACGCCCCGCACACAGGGGCCGTCGTCCGCCTCGAACCGATCCAAAGGTCGACATACACCGGTGCGGTGCGCCCATCTAAGTGACTTTGTCCAACTCCAACCAGTGCGACACCAGTTGCAGCTCGCGGATGCGCAGCACGTCTGGGCCGCCCTCGGCAGCTTCTCGAAGGGCAGCCAGGGCACTCTCATCCGCTACGTGGGGGCTTCAGGCACCCAGAAGCACTGTTCGCGGAAGATCGAGTCGAGCTTTCCTCGATGGCAAGCTGGGGCTGGGTCACCCCGATGCTCGCAACCTTGGCGGACGGTTGCGACGCACCTACATCACCCCAGTCGAACTGATCCTGGTGGCTCCGGCAACCGCTTACACGAGAAGTTGCCTTGCTCGTACTCGATCAGATACTCCTCACCAGGCAGGACTTCGTACAGCCCATCGATGACTTCCGCCTGGTCCGCAGCCTTGCAGTGCGCCCCGTCAACTTCAGTGTGAACAAGGTAGGCGGTGCCGCATTCGCATGAGATCTTGAACGCGTAGAACCGGCCGCGCATCGCCTCATGGACCAAGCCAGCTGGGTAGTACGCCACGTGCTCACCGCAGATCGTCGGCAGCTCGACCATGCCGCCGAGAGCCCGGCTGTCCGGAAGGTCGGTGGCCGGCTTCCACGGCCGGAGTCCGATGTGCTGCTCCATTGAGCGAAGTTCCTTTCCGGCGGTAAAACTGAGGAAGGTTGTGTCGTCCACCGTGATGCCGGACGGCCACTGCACGGGGTTGGTCACTGGCCACAGCTGCGGCAACTTCTTCCGAGTAGACACCTTGACCTGGAGGCTTGGCGTTGTGAACCGCACCCCATGGAGCACCAACTGCCCGAGCACGATAGTCATGGCGTAGCCCTGTGGCCGGTCGGGTTCTGATAGCCCCTCGATGGTCACCGCGAGCGGCGTGACCCGCACCGACCAACGTCGTATCCCGTCGTACCGTCCAATCCAGAACTGACTCGCCGGTAGGGGTTGCGCCTCATCCCGCTGGGCGAAGAACTCGGAGTACTCGGAAGCCGGGAGTCCGTAGCCGCTTCTTCGGTCTGCCTCCGGAGAGACGAGCATGGCCACCAGCGCCGTCTTCTGCACCCATGCCGCGACCAGGCCCTGATCCTCCAGCTCGATCGTGCCAGCCTCCCCCAGGATGAACGGCGTCAGTACCCGCTGCGCAACAACCTCGAGGCGGCTCATCCAGCCGTGGTTACACATCCCACATACGTCACGCACCGTCTGCCGGAACGGCGGGCGCACACCCAACTCCCGCCCGATCCGATTCAGCGGACCGGCACCGTGCAGCACCGGCTCCAGGTCAAGCCCGATCCGCGTAAGCCAGTCTCCGAAGACGTGCTCGCCGGTCAGCGTGCCGATGAACCCACAAAAGGCACAAGATCCGGCCATGCATGTACTCCTCTGGATCGGGATAACTCGTCGTCGCGGGTCTCACCGACGAAGAAAGAGCCTTCGGCGCCGCACACCGACCAGCTTTCGTCGCGGGCAGTAACGACCCGCGCCCCGGCCAACACGCAGCCAGAATTCATCCTGCGAGACGCCGAAAACAGCCAGCGGCGCGCCGGTCGAGTGGTGTCGCTATTGGAACAGCGGCAGGGGATCAACATGCCACGGCCTGGATAATCACTCATCTATCTCTCGGCGATCACAAGCTTAGGTCAGGAGTCGGCTTCTCCGGGGGCCGACTCTATATCCTCGTGCAGAAATGCTTGGAGCAGGGTGTATCCGGGCGAGGCTTCGGTTGGTCGGATACCGATCTGGAAGATTTCCGGCTCCTCGAAGATCGGTTCCCCGCTCGGTCGGCGCGCGTATGCGACGCGCCCGTAGTCCACGCCCGCCTCCTGGTCGAAGCTCATCCAGGTGATGGCTTCCTGCTCGCCCTCGCGCAAGGGATGGTTCGAGGCGGCTCGGGTCGACACCGTGCTGGGCGGGGTGAAGGCCCAGACCTGAGGTACGGCCAGTACCCAGCGGGCAGCGCCGACCTCGCGTGCCTTCGCGGCGGCCTTCAGCTCGAACGCTGCGGCCGTCTCGGTGTCGCGGAGGTAGTCGTAGTCGCTCAGCACGAGCTTGCGCCTCCCGTCGACCGCGACGATCACCGGGCAGTCGCGGGCCACGATGCTCTTCTCCAACCGCTCGACCACGTCGAAGAGCAGGTCAGCCGTCTCCTGGTTCATCTGCCACCGCTCTCGTAGTCCTGGTCTTCGGATTTCCTCTTGTACCAGGCAACATGGCGGCGCCCGATTCCGCATGTCGGCACCCCATGGTCCGATACCCTCCGGCGGTGGCCAAGCAGCTTCCTGAGTCCGTTGCCCTAGGCGAGCTCTCCAGCGACCTTCCCATCATCCTCGAGGCCTTCGGGTTGGGGAACGTCCACGAGATGCGGTATCTCACCGAAGGGCTGATGAACCGCAATTGGAAGGTCATCACCGAGCACGGCACGTTCGTGCTGAAGCGGATCATCGACGTGCCGCTGCCCCTCGCCCGACGCAACCTCTCCGTCCTGACAGCTCTGGCGAACGATGGAGTGCCGGCATGCCCGCCCGTGACAACGACCAGCGGTGAGCCGGTCGTCAAGGTCGAGGAGCGTGGCTACTGCCTGTGCCCGTGGGTAGAGGGCGATCATCCTCGGGGCTACGATCTCACCCTCGCTCAGGTGGGCATTCTGGGGGCCATGCTGGGACGGATTCATCGAAGCCTGAACCGTCCCCAGACAGACCTCCCAGACAAGCCCGCGAGCGTTCGTGCCCCGGTTCCGAACCCCATCACCGCGCTGGAAGAGGCCGACCGGTTCATGAAGACCGTCTCCTCGCTCGACGCGCCCACCGCGTTCGATGCCCAGGTCACGAACTACCTTGAGCGGCGCGAGGTGCTGCTGGAGAAGTACTCCCACCTGCAGCCCAAAGGGGATGAGCCTCGGGGACCGTTCGGCTGGACACACGGAGACTTCCAGCACCTGAACGTGATCTGGCGTGAAGAAGCGATCGCAGGGGTCGTCGACTGGGACCGGATCCGCGTCCGCCCGTTCGGTGAGGAGGTGGCGCGGTCGGCCACCTTGCTCTTCGGCAGTGACGAGGGCGACCTGGATCTGGACCGTGTCTCCGCCTTCGTCAACGGGTACCGCAGTGTGATCCCCCTCAGCCGGGAAGATCTGGAGGACGCGGTGCACCGGCTTTGGTGGAAGCGGATGTGCGACTACTGGCAGCTGGAGTTCCACTACGACCGCGGCGACCACTCCTGTGACCACCTGTTCCTCTCCTCCTCGCGGTGCCTCGAATGGTGGACCAGCCGACGTGACGAGGTGAAAGCCGCCTTCACCGCTGGCTAGAACCTCACCATCTGCCGGACGCCCTTCCGCCCACGAGCGTCCTCAAGAGCACAGTTCACCTGATCCAGCCCACGGCTGGAGGTGACCAGGGGATCGGTGCGCAAAAGGCCCCGCACGGCGAGATCCGCGTATCGAGGAATGTCCATCCGGGTTCGTACGGAGCCCATGACCGACCCGACAAGGCTGCGCCCCTGCCGGAGCAATCTCGCTGGCACCGGAACATCGGTGCCAACGGGGAGCATGCCGAGGACCGTGGCCTGCCCTTCCGGGCGCAGAACAGAGAAGGCCTGGACGGCCGTCTCGATCAGGCCCACCGCCTCAACCGCGTGCTCCACACCCCCTCCAGCGCATCTGGTCACCTCCTCGACCACGTCCCCGCACGTGGCATCCACAACCTCGGTAGCACCAAGCTCCAAGGCCAGCTCCAGCCGATGCCGCTCCAGATCGATCGCGATGATCTGACCGCAGCCGGCGATCCGGGCCGCCTGCACCGCGCCGAGGCCGACACCACCACACCCAAAGATCGCGACTTGGGCCCCCGGCGCGGGCTTGGCGACGTTGAACACCGAGGCCAGCCCGGTGGTGAGGCAGCAGGACAGGAGCGCGCCGGCCTCGAAGGACAGCTCGGGCGGCATCGGAACCAAGCTGTGCGCGGCGACCAGCATGAGCTCGCTGAAGGCCGAGACACCAAGGTACTGACGAATCGGTTGGCCACCGATGGAAAGCCGTCGCCGCTGTCGCTCCTTCGCCGAGGAGTCGGTGCAGTAGACCATGCTGCCGCTCAGGCAGGCAGCGCAGCGTCCGCAGAAGGTCTGGTCGCAGACGATCACACGGTCGCCCGGCGCGAAGTCGTCAACCCCTTCCCCCACCATCTCGACGACACCGCTCGCCTCGTGTCCCAGGACCGTGGGCACGGGGTACGGAAAGAGCCCAGCGGCGAAGTGCAGGTCAGTCCCGCAGATGCCCGCGCTGGCGGTGCGGACCAGCACCTCTCCGGGCAGCGGATCGGCGAGTTCGATCTCTTGGACACGCAGGGGCTCCTTGGCACGGTGAAGTACGGCGGCGCGGCAACGACGCTGCATGGGAGTGACTCCTTCAGGAGAGATGGGTGACTTCGTCCAGGAGACGCGCCATCACGGTCCCGACCTGCTCCATGTAGTCGGCGGCAGGGACATGGGGAACCTTCAACAGGAACGTCTGCCGCCGGGCCTGGTAGTAGTTCGGGAACTCGCTGGGCGAAGGCGGGCTGTACGCGCGGGCATGGGGCCAGAAGCGCTGGAGCAGGTCACGTTCCTGGAGAAGTGGGGTGCGCAGCCAGTCGGGATACATCCGCCGCAGAGGCAGCCCCCGGGCGACGGCGAGGTCGAACAACGCAGCCGAATCGCCGACAGGTCCGACGATGATCAGTGGCGTGCCGTACCAGCCCCGTGACGAGCACTCATCCAGAGCCGGGAACGAGACAGGTGCGTCATGGTGGCGCAGGACCTGGGCCAGGATGGCGAGGTTCTGTTCAGCCGCCTCCGAACGTGCGGCCAGCCCTCGCAGCTGCTCGCGAGCGATGCCCGCGGACAGGGCAGGCATGCGGAACTTGTAGGCGGCTCCCGTCTGCACCAGGGGCAGCAGATCAGCGTGGGTCAGTTCGGCGGCGAGGCGGCTGGGATGGTGGCCGAGAGTCAGCGCGCTCTCGTAGACGCGGCGATCGGAGGTGACCAGCACTCCGCCTTCCCCACCCGAGACGGCCTTGGACTCCTGAAGGCTGAAACAGCCGGCCGTACCCCAGGAACCGACAGGACGCCCGCGGTATCGCGCTCCGTGCGCGTGAGAGCAGTCCTCCACAACCGGCATGCCGGTCGCTTCGACGATCAAATCCATGCGGGCGGGGACGCCCCAGGCGTGCGTCACCAGTACGGCGGAGCAGCTGTTGTCTAGGCCGACGAGAGCCGCCGGGTCCAGGTTAGGCGTGTCCGGTTCGATGTCGCAGAAGTGCGGGACGCCGCCCGCCTGGAAAACGGCCGTGACGGCGGAGATCCAGGTCATCGGGGACAGTGCCACCGTTTCGCCGTCACGAATTCCGACGGCGTGCAGGGCGGCGTGGATGGAGGCGGTGCCGGAGTTGAACGACAGCGCGTGGCGCGACTCGGTCAGCTCGGCGAAGGCGTTCTCAAGGGATGCGGTGGTGGGCCCTCGCCCGGTCTCCGACAGGTGACCGCTGTCCAGCAGCCTCAGCACCGCGTCCCGTTCCGGCTGGCCGTACTTCGCGGTGCGAGGGAACGGCAGAGTGACGGAGGTCACGGCCGCCTCGCAACGACAGGTACCAGGTGCCTGGCGGCGGCCGGGTCACGGTGCAGGTGCGCGCCGTACGTGCCGGGGGTGAGCGGCGCGGAGAGCCAGAAGACGTGGAGTTCCTCGGCAACATCGACGACATCGTGCTCGGCGCCCGCTGGGGTGTAGACGATGTCGCCTGGGCCGACCAGGTGATCGGTGCCGCCGACGTGAACGGTACCGATGCCCCTGGCGACGAACCAGAATTCGCCGATGTCGTGGTGGTGCCGATCGAAGCGGGCCGTACCGTCGGCGCGAATGACGAACATGCCGGCCGACGAGGCAGGGCAGTCAGGGGGACTGTTCTCCGGGGTAAGGCGCTCTCTGACCGCACCATGGATGATCGTCACGATGTTCTCCTCAGATTTGGAAGGGATGGCTGGATCCTGGGGACGAGCTGCGGGTCGCCCCGGCCGAGATCCGCCAGGTCGGCCTCGATCTGGGCGGTGCGAAGAAGCGCGGAAGCGTTGTCGCCGCGCGTGATGTGGTGGCACAGCAGGGAGCCGGCGATCCGGATCCGGTAGAGAGCCAGCGTGGTCACGGCGGCTTGGTCGGGAGACGTCGTGAAGTACCCGCTGAGCAGCGCGTCGGTCAGCGGTGGTGGTTCCTGCAGGGACCAGCCGGCGATCTCGGCGAGCGGGTCCCCGCCTCGCACGCTTTCCAGGTCGACGAGCCCGGTCACCTCCCCGCCATCGACGATGACGTGCCTGGCGGTCAGGTCACCGTGCAGCAGCCGGGAAGGTCCATCGGGAAGCAGTACGGCTCCGGCCGCGAGTGCCTGGCGCGCACGAGCGAGCAGCCGCGAGAGGTCGGCAACCGGATCGGGCGGGAGTGCGACGAGCCATGCACGCGCAGACGGATGCGGTCCTGTTCCCGTACGGTCCAGGCGACCGAAGCCCCGGACCGTGATGGTGTGCACGCGCCGGAGCAGCTTTCCGGCTTCGACCGCCGCCGCGAGTCCATCCGGAGAGACGCCCGCACACCACAAGGGAGATCCCGGACATCGGGTCTCGATGCAGAGATCCTCGTCGTACCAGATGACGGTGGGTACCGGCATGCCGATCGCGGCCATCTCACCAGCGGCCCACGCCGCGCTGGCGAAGCGTGCCGGGCGGTCGCCGCGTCGGATCCGCACGATGAGGTTCCCGCTGTCCACGGCGTAGATCCGGTTGTCGATTCCGCCCGCGAGTTCCGTCAGGATCGCGTCCCGGCTGATGATTCCTGCGGCGACCAGGCGCCTCGTGTGGAAGTCAGACGGGGACATGGTCGCGCTCCTGGACTACCGGGACGAGCACGGGCCGTCCGCTGGCAGCGGAGGTCAGAGCGGCGTCCAGGAGCGCGACCGAGCCGAGGCTGTCGGCACCGAGGCACCCTTGGCGTGGCATGCCGCAGAGGGTGTCGACCATGGCGGTGATGCAGACCTGGTAGCCGGGGAGAGCCTGTGGGAGGAGGACAGCCTCCCTGTCCTCTCCTGCGGTATGGCAAGCCATGTCGTCCTTGCCGTCCCAGAACGCGGCGAAGCCCTCGCCCACGACGTGCCATCGCCCGTTGGCGCTGGTGCGGAAGCCTGCCTGCGGCAGGTAGCCGCCTTGGAAGGAGAACGCCGAACCGTCGGCAAAATTGATCATGATGTTGGCCAACGCGCAATGGGTGTCGAGGAAGTTCAGCGGGATCTCTGTGCAGCTCACGTCTGTCGGCCGGGCGACGATCAGTTCCCGGATCTGGTCGAACGCGTGGATCGCGAGATCGCTGATCACCGGCAGCGGCTGCCCGGAGCGGAAGCCAGCGTCGTGCAGGGCCACGATCGTCTCCACGGTCACCGCGTACGGCGAGGCACCGCGATCGCGAACGAGATCGCGGAAGATGTGGAAGAGCGGATCGGACACGCGATTGCGCATCACCATCAGCCGCCGGTCCGCGCGCTCAGCGAGATCGACCAGCGCGGCCGCATCCCCAAGCCTGGTCGCCAAGGGCTTCTCTGACAGAACGTGCAGCCCGGCGTCCAGAGCGGTGCGGATGACCGGAACGTGGGCCACGACGGGGGTCAGGTTGACGACGGCATCGAGGTCACGGGTCCTCAGGGCCTCGTCGAGCGAGACCGCCTGGCCGACGTGGAGCTTGTAGCGGTCGCGTAGCCGGGCAACCGCTACAGCGTCGGGGTCGACGAGCACCGCGATCTCGATGCGCGGGTCGGCGGCGAGCACGCGTACCCAACGTGAGGAGATGCCGCCGCACCCGACGATCGCGATCTTCATGCGACCCTCCGGTGCCCAAGATGGCCGGCTTGGCGCATCGCTTCCATGGCCATGGTGAGCGTCTCCTCTGGCGAAACCGCCGCGTCGAGGACGACACAGGCGGAGACCAGCGGCAAACGGAAGTAGGTGTTGAAGTGGATCGCGAAGCCAGGATCGTAGAAGATCCGCGGCATCCCCGGACGATGTACGGCACGCTCCGCCAGTACCTCGGCGGGCGCTTGGAGCAGGAGTGTCAGATCCGGCATGACCACCGGCCCATCCCGGACCAGCACCCGAGCGGCACTGTCGCAGTCGAACGACCTCAGCTTGCCGATCGCATGAGCGTGGGCGAGGAGGGTGTCGGCAGTCCTGTCCAGGATGACGTCCCGGCCATCCGCGCAGGCTTCGAGCGCGCTGGCTCTGCGCATCTCCTCCAAGCGCAGGAGTATGGCGAGGCTCTCCAACTGCTCGGCCGCGCTCTCGGCCACCGGGCGAGGCAGAGTCTTCGGATCCGGGGCGACGTGGTAGTAACAGGGCACTACGAGCGGGTTGGCTAGCTGGGACGCGATCGCGTTCGCGAGCGTCGTCTTGCCCGTGCAGCTGACGCCTTCGATTCCAATGATCATCAGTGCTCCTCCTCCGCCGTCGCAGGCCGGTTGCTCTTCGGCGCGATAGGGCCGCCCGCGCCTGCGGCCCTGCGCGCGATGGCGGCAGCCGGGCCGATGCTGCTGATCAGGTAGGCCGCGAGTAGTTCCAGGGACTCGCGTCCGTGCTGCCTCATCGTGAGCCGCCTGTCTTCGGCCTTGGCGAGGGCGCTCACCGGGGCGATCTGACCCAGCCACAGCCCGCCGAGCGCGGCCAGCCGTACCGGCCAGGGCGACGCTCGACGAGCCGCGATCACGAGACAGGCCAGTGTGGACGGGCTGCGCAGCAACCAGCTCGCACCCCGGTAGGCGCCGGTGCCGAGCGCGAGGGCCCGTCCGGCAGCGGAGCCGTGATCGGCTGCGCGGGATTGGGCGGCGCAGCGGGGATAGTCGAGGTAGTTGTGGAACCACCGCTCTCCCTGAGAGAGCAGCTCGCGAAGGGTGCCGGGCGCATCGGCCTGGGTGGTGAATGGGAGCGAATCCACCGGAATCTGTTCCACCGTCAGCCGGTATCCGAAGGGGAGATCGTCCAGGGCGGTGAAGGTCGGCAGCCCGCCGACGCGGCGGAAGACGTCGAGCCGTACCAGAAGCCCGTGCCCCACTGTCTGCGCCAGCCCTCGCGCCAGTGCGTCCGCCCACTCGAAGCCGCTCGGTCTCCGAACCGCCCTGGCGTAACGGTGAAACGACGGGACCTCCCTGCGCAGCGTCCACAGAGTCTGGAGGCGAGCGGCTCCCTGGCACAGGGCCGGTTCCCACGCTCGCGAATCGGTGTCGGGGGCGGCGAAACGGGCCGATTGCTGGATCACTGCAGGAGGCTCGCCGTCGGCCTGAGCCCGCTGCCGGATGAACGCCGCGGTACGGCGGAGCAGAGCCAGGTCCGGCCGGGAGTCGATGTCGTAGACGGCGACGTAGGCCGTACCACCGTCTCGGGGCAGGTGCTCGACGGCGTGGTTGACCTGGGCTGCCTTGCGACCATCGCCTGAGTAGTGGATGTGCCGAATAGGCAGATCACGGACGGCGGGTTGATCGAGTTCCCGGGCCAGCACCTGCCCGGTCAGCGGAGGCCCCCCGCGCGACACCCTTCCTACGCTCACTTCCTCGTTCGAGAGGTGGAAGGGGTGAGTCCGCGGCCGGTGCGCTTCGCGTTCGCGTCTCTCGCGCTCGGTCGTGACAAAGGTGACCGTCGAGCGTGGCAGATGACGGAGCAGGTCAGCGAACCATTCGACGGCTGCGCGGATGTGCTGCTGCTCACGCAGCACCGGGATCACGATGTGCAGCACGAGATCGTCGGCGGAAGGCTCCGGGCAGTTGGGACGGTCGATCGTCGCCAGGGCGCGCCTGAGCTGCCAGAGGCCAACGGCGTGCCGCGCCGCGACCGCCACCACTATCCACCAGTCGAGCCTGCGACACAGCGACGTCTCAGCGCGTGAGGCCATCAGTCCCGGCCTCCTTCACCGCATGAAGGAACCCCAGGTAGAGGTCATGTACGACACCTGCCGGATAGCCGGGGAGCCACGGCTTGGCCGGGCCGGCGAAGTGCAGCACCGCCGCGTTGCCCTCGTCCGCGAGCAACGTCTCCAGCGGAGACACCGGCTCGGCGTAGTGCACGAACCCTTCCCGCTTGGACAGCGAGGACAGGGCAAAGGTGTTCCATCGCCGTTCCAGTCGTATCCAGTCGTCATCGACAGCCCAGTTCAGCGCATCCTGATCCCAGAACGTGACGCTTTCGGGGTGCTCGGTGAGGAAGTGCCGAGCCTGTTCGAAGAGACGCAGCCGCTCGCACTGCGCCAGGTCGAGCAGCATCACGCCGCTGTTGAAGTACTCGCGACCGGCAGGTAGCCCAAGTTCTCGCCAACCCGGCAACGCGATGCCCTGGCCGATGATCGGGTTCTGCGGGTCGCGGACCGCCGCCACCGGCACGCCGCCAAGCTCGCGGGCCAGCAGGGGACAAAGGTCCCCGAGCACCAAGACGTCGGCGTCCAGGTACAGCACAGCGGTCTCTTCTCTGAGAGCTTCGCCGATGGCGAGCCGTAGATAGACCGCTTCGCTTACCCAGCCGGACACAGGGTGCCGGATCCGCCCAGCCAGCACGGTACGGAGCTCAAGCCACAGGCCCAGGCGGCGGGCATCAGCCCGAATCAGCCGGGCCAACCCGTCGTCGAGCCCGCTGTGGAGCACGAACAGACGCAACTCGTCGAGGCAGTCATCGTGGGCGACTGCCAGCGACTCCATCATCACGCGAAGCGGCAGCACGTAGCCGTCGTCCACACCGCACACGATCGGCGGCAACCGGGTCATCGGGCACCCCCGTCCATCTCGGCGAGAGTCAGCGCCAGCCCGTCCAGTAAGCCCACTCTCGGCGCCCATCCCAATACCGCCCGCGCCAAAGCGATATCCGGACACCGACGCCGGGGGTCGTCGACGGGCAGGGGCACGAACTCCACAGCAGACGAGGAGCCGCACAACCGCCTGATCTCCTCGGCCAGCTGGAGAATGGTGATCTCCTCGGGGTTACCGATATTCACCGGCCCCTGATGCCCGCTCGCCGCCATGGCCAGGAGCCCTGAGACCGTGTCGGAGATGTAGCACAGCGAGCGGGTCTGGCTCCCGTCACCGGCGACGGTGAGCGGTCGCCCGGTCCTCGCCTGCTGGAGGAAGGCGGGAACCGCCCGCCCGTCGTCCGGGCGCATCCGCGGGCCGTACGTGTTGAAGATCCGTACGATGGCCGTGTCTGCCAGGCACTCCCGGCGGAATGAAGCGGTGAGGGCCTCCGCGTAGCGTTTCGCCTCGTCGTACACGCTGCGTGGGCCGACCGGATTGACATTGCCCCGGTACGGCTCAGCCTGCGGGTGTTCTAGAGGGTCGCCGTAGACCTCGGAGGTCGACGCGAGGAGAAAGCGGGCCCGCTTGGCGCTGGCCAGCTCCAGCGCGTTGAGGGTCCCGATCGCTCCCGACTTGAGCGTGGCCAGCGGATGCAGCGCGTAGTCCAGGGGCGACGCCGGAGAGGCCAGATGCAGAACGTGATCCACGGATCCTGATAGCTCGATCGGCGTGGTGATGTCGTGCTCGATCAGCTCGAACGCCGCGACGTCCTTCAGGCAGGAGACGTTGTCCAGGCAGCCGGAACTCAGATTGTCGATGCCGACGACGTGAGCACCCGCCTGCACCAGGCGCTCGCAGAGATGGGATCCGATGAACCCTGCGGCTCCGGTCACCACGACCTTCCGCCCGGCGAAGGTACGGCTGGCATCATCCGTGTTCATGGGGGGCACCCCTGCGGTAGAAGGAATCGATCCAGATGGCGGCGACGAGGGCGCGCGTCGCAGGCGCCACCTCGTAGAGGCCGGGGTCGTGAGGAACAAGGGTCAGCTGACCGAGAGCTGCGAGGATCTCCGCCTGAACGAGGTGGATAGACGGACCGACTGCGGAACCGTGCAGGAAGTTCACCGCGTTCCCGCCGTTGAGCAGGTAGAAGGACCTCCCCGCGTGCGAGTAGCGAGTGACGTGGGGTGCGACCGGGATGCGGTCGAACAGTGTGTCGGCCGTCTCCAGGTCCAGCTCGTCGTCGTGTGACGTCGCGCTGGCGACGTAAGCGCCATCACGCAGATGGGTGAAGTCCATACCGCGTAGCGCCCGGTTGCCCGTGGCGCAGAAGACCAGGTCAGCCCCCGGCAGCCAGTCCTTTGGGTATGCGGATCCCCGGTGGCCGAGCGCGAGTGCCTGCGCCAGCCGTACCGGGTCGGTGTCCACGACCGTCACCTCGACGTGCCGGGCCTGCAGTGCCCTGGCGATGCCCGCGCCGATCTTGCCGAAGCCGAGGACGCACGCCGCACGCCCGTGGAGGACATCGCTCCTGCTGCGGATGAGCGCCTCGGCCGAGAACACGATCGCTTCGCCGACGAGCGAGTCCTCCGGCTCCTTGAGCGGGCTGCGGGCAACGCTGTAGACCGGGCAGGGCAGCTTCTCATGCTTCAGATAGCGGCGCAGCCCGTTCTCTGTGTCCTCCACGACGCCGAGAATCTGGCCGGAGAACCCGTCGCACACTTCGGCCAGGGCAGGGGCGAAGTAGCCGCCCACGTCGATCAGCGTGAGTGGCTGGCCCGCTGCCCGCGCTTCCAGGTACCCAAGGAGGAAGTGGGGATCGGCGAATCGCTGACGGTGCAGTTGGTCGCACCGGCTGACGCTTTGGACCTGCACCAGGGCCTGGCTGTCGATCGACTTCGGTTTGGGCAGCACGGCGGCGACAGCGGAGACCCTGCCCAGCGCTTCGACGAAGGCCGGCTGGCCGGGGAGCATGTGGGCGACCACGATGGAGATCGCCTGGCCGCTCACGTACGGAAGCCGGTTGAGAAGGTTGTCGAAGAACGCGGGCGACAGGGTTGGCTCAGTGAGCGGGATCCGACCGTTCATGACGCTCCGCCCTCCGCCATGAGCGAGAACCAGACGTCCTTCCCGCTATTCGTGACCTCGCAGCCCCAGTTGCGGGACATGGCGGCCACCAAATGGAGGCCGTGACCGTCCTGGCTGTCCCAGCTGGGCTGTCTCATCTCCGGCTTTCGCCGGTCGGTGTCGCTCACCCGGATGTGGACCCCGTCCAGGTAGGGCCGCAGGAGAAGCGTGCAGTCGTTCGATGAGGCGTGTTTGTGAACGTTCGCCAGCAGCTCGTTGACGCCGAGCGCGGCATCGTCGGCCAGATGGCTTCGTTTCCACACGGCCAGCTGCGAACGTACGATGCGGCGGATGTGCTCCATCTGTTCCGGTGCCACATGCAGCTGCATCGTGAGGTGGCTCTCCGGGGGGTACGTCATGCAATTCACGGAGAATTCCTTTCACCGGATGGCCACCACACCGTGTTGAGCGGTCGCGGCTGTGATCACCTCGGAAGCGATTCCTCGTATGGTGTGTACTGACTGCTAACAGTCAGTCACTATTAAGAGCGCGAGAAGAGCGCGTGCCTACGACTGGATGCGGACAGCTCCCCTGTCCGCTTGGCCGCCCATGGAGGCGGGATGCCACAGCCCCCGAAGCGTCTGGAACCGGGGAGATCCGCACGTCACTGGTTCGGCGCCGAGCTGAGGAGCCGACGCATCGGACGCGCCTGGAAGCAGCGCGAGCTGGCCGCGTTGGTTCACGTCAGCGCTGATCTGATCAGGAAGATCGAGACCGCCGACCGCAGGTGCACCGAGGATCTCGCGCGACGGCTGGACACCGCCCTGGGTACCGGCGGCCTCTTCTCCCGCGCGTTGCTCCTCGTGGACGCCGAAGCGGACAGATCGCCATCTGAAGCGGACAAACACCAGCTGGGCGCCCCTCCAGGTTCGGATCACCCCGCAGGCGGCCGCATGCTGGCAGTGGATGATTCCTCACAACCGGACGGGAGTCCCGATCCTGTGGACCGTCGATCCTTCCTCGCCGTCAGTGGCTTCGCCGCCCTGCTGCCAGCGGCGTTGCCCGGTCTCGTCAGACCTCTCGATCGCGCGTCACTGCCCCGAACCGTCAGCCCGGACGAGATCCAGCAGATAATGGACGCCGCGAGTCTCCTGTCCCGATGGGACAACCACTACGGAGGCGCCGGGATCGTTCGCGAGACCGCCATGGCGCAGCTGCAGTGGACCACCGGCCTACTCCAGGTGCACTGCTCGGAGAGGCTGCGTCCCCAGCTGTTCGCGGCGGCGGCGCGGCTCGGAATGGTCGTCGGCGCGACGGCTTTCGACGCGTGCGGGCACACGGACGCGCGGCAGGCGTTCGCCTTCGCCGCGGTGTGCGCCGAGGAGGCAGGAGAGTGGCATCTCCGCGCCAAGATCTATTCTTTCCGCGCTCGTCAGGAGATCTGGGTGGGTAACTCCGACTCCGGGCTGACCTACGCCGAGCTTGGACTTGCCCGCGCGGACCGGCTCACCGCCACCGAACGCGCCATGTTGCACACCGCACGAGCACGCGCCCTGGCCAAGATGGGCGACGTCCAACGGACGCTTTCGGCGATCGGCGACGCCGACGATGCCTTTGCGCAGGCCAGCCCTCAGAATGATCCGCCGTGGATGGGCTACTACGACGAGGCTCAGCACCACGGCGACACCGGGCACGCGCTCTATGACCTCGCGGCCCTGGGAGAGGACCCGGCGCCCGCCGGCGACCGGCTGCTGACCGCGATCAACGGCCACACCGACCAGTACATGCGATCCCGGGCGATCTCCCGGACCAAGCTCGCGTCGCTGACCATGATGACCGGCGATCCCGACCAAGCCCTTGTCCTGGGCCACGCCGCCCTTGACGAGGTCGGGCGTCTGCACTCGCGGCGAGTGGCCGATGACGTGCGGGAGTTGGCCCGGCTAACCGCCTCCCGGTCGCAGAAGCCCGAAGCCGTTGCCTTGCGCGAGCGGATCGCGTTCACGCTAGGGGCTTGACGGTGGCCGACACGCTTCCGATCCTCGTCCGGGCCTGCGCGGTCGCCGGCCTCGATGTTGAGGGGGCCGAGCCGGTGAGGCTGGCGGAGAACGCGGTGTGGCGGCTTCCGAACGCGGTGATCGCCCGTATCGCCCGGGAGGGCCAATGGACGTCAGCCGTCCGAGAGGTGGCCGTCGCGCGCTGGCTGGCGGACAACCAGGCCCCGCCGTACATCCGCTTGATGACGTCGAACAGCCAGTTGACGTCTCCGGGCGTCCTGTCACCTTCTGGGAGGAGCTGCCTCCGCACACCCAGGGGACCGTCTTGGACGTGGCCCGTATTCTCCGGCGGCTCCACAGCCTCCCGGCTCCGGCCTTCCCTATGGGCCGCCTGGACCCTTTCGTCCGCGTCGCCGAGCGCATCGACGCGGCGGAGTTCCTTCCACCGGAAGACCGGAAGTGGCTACGCGGACGTCTCTCCGACCTTGAGCTGGCCTGGGCGGACATGTCCCCGGACCTGTCTAGTTGCGTGATCCACGGTGACGCCTGGCCCGTTCACCAGGCAAGCAGGTTGTCGGAGAAGGAGGTGTCGAGCCTGCCGATGCGCCTCCAGTTGGTCGGGTAGCGGGGACGCAATGCTGCGCCCCGCTACCCGACCACCAGTCTCTAGGATCCGCCGGGCCAGAGGGGGCGGGCCGGGTTCGGCCTTTGGGGCGAGAGGGCGAGTTGGATGCGTCTGTGTGCTCCCGTGGCGGCTACAGTGCAGTCACACAGCCCGGAGGCCAAATTGCGAGAGCTGTCCACTGAAGGTATCCCGTCGGCTGTCCGCGTGGCAGGCGGCCTTGGCAACGCTGTATTCGACGCTGTCGGCCAGGATTTCGCGGCTGAGTTCTATCGGGTTGCAGCCGATGCGGGGTTCGAGACAACCGCTGATCCGTTCGATCGTGATCTTGAACCCTTTGGTGCCGCTGGCCACCTCGTTGCTGGCTCCGTCGAGGGCCGAAAGGTTCCGGGCCTTGAGATTCAGGAGCTACTCATTGCGGCGAGCGTATTTGTTGGTACGGGAGTTGCGTCGTGGGTGGTTGGCAAGGTCTGTGACGCAGTATGGGGAAGGTTGCGGCACGAGGTGGAGGGCCTCGTGCAATCTGTTCGGGAAAGACTCGCTACGTCTGAGGCCCAAAGCCAATCGTTCCCTGAGGAACCGCGACGTGTCCGGATCGTCTTTGCCACGTTGTACGCGCAGGACCCGCTTCTGGTCGAAGTCGAGCTGGATTTGGGAAGAGCCTTTGCCGCCGACCGCAGCTTCGACGACGCCGCGGTGGCAGGACTAGTTGCCGACCTTCAGCGTCGGGGTGCCTTGGAAGGGTCGGGCGGACAGGTGGTCCGGTACCGCTGTCGGGACGGCGTTGTCCCGTCCGAGCCCGAGGTGACAGAATTGGACGTCGGCTAACTGGGCACTATCACACCCCGTAGCACGTAAAGGCGGCCCAGTGATAGGGCCGAGCATGTGGACGGCTGTCTGCGGGTGCGTACGAGGTTGGGACGCTTTCGTCGGGAAGGTGTTCCTCGAAGAATGCGCGTTTCTCGGCGACCGTGCTGTCACGAACGGCTTGTTGCGCTCGTCGCAGAGCTTCCGAGGGACTCGCGCTGCCTTCCCGGCAGCACGTGTAGAACCGGGCCATAACCTCTGCCGTGGCCGCACTCGGTACAGCCCAAAGCGATCCGACGACAGCGGGCACACCAGACGCTAGGAGAGCTGCCGGGAAGCCAATGACCTCATCGGGGAGCCTCCCGCCGATCCGTCCCGTCTCACAAGCAGAAAGCACGGCAAGCCTTGTTCCGCTCAGATCCGTGACGTCGCGGAGAGTGAGTCGGTCGTCGGCCAGCAGCAGCGCACTCTCAAGTGGATCCGCGAGGTCGGCCTCGCCGTGGCAGGACAGATGCGCTACCGCGCTTTCCCTCAGAGCGTCGAGTACGGCGGACCTGGTTGCCTGCTCGTGGCGTAGCCACGTACCGCTGGGACCGCCCCATCTGAGAGCTGCCTTCGCCTCAATCCGGGAGTAGGGCAGCGGCCCTGCGTCGACTGGGCGAGGGTCGTCCACGGCCAGAACCCCCGTCGTACGTGCGTGCGTGGCGAGGATACGCGCCGCCGCACATGCCCTGGCGTTCACGGTGTACGTCACGAGCAACTCGTCCAGGGCATATCTACGGCCGGTTGGCGCGGACGTGTCTGGTGTCCACGCGGCGTGCAGCGGAAGCAGCCCAAGCAGCCCGCAAGGGACGAGAGTGAGGGCGCTCAGTTCGTACACTTCGGCTAGCAGCGGGGCCATCGCGGCATCCCACAGCCACTGGGTCAGGTCTTCGAGTACCTGGAGGAAGATGTTTGTACCGGACGGAGCCTCCAGCAGGCGGTCAGCCCACTCCGCGACGCGGCCCAAGTTCAACTCCTCCAGCCAGAGAGGGGTCACCGACGTCTCGTCTCGCACGACAAAGGCAACTCCACCGAATTCGCAAGCGGCCAGGTACGCGATCGGTGATTGCTGGGCTATGGCACGGATTGAGGGCGCCCCGCGGAACTCGGCTTGGCCCGGCAGGGCGCGAATCTCTGCGGTGATCTGCGCGAGTTCGTCCGTCATCTGCTGGAGCCTTCCGCTGCCGCTCATTGGAGCGATATCCGGGCCAGCCAACCCGCTCATGGCCCGCAGCCGGGAGGCGGCCGCGTCGAACTGCTCGGCGAGTCGCGCGTGGCCTTCGGCGATGAGAGCGTCGAGGTCCGTCCGATCACGTTCCAGCAGCTCGGAGACCACTACAGCCCGTGCACCCTCGAGTGCCTCGACAGCTTCGGTGTGATGGCCAGCCCGGCCAATGGCGTAGGCGGCCGCCGATGCATCGTCTGCCGCTTGAAGCAGGACCGCTTCCTTGTGGACGTGTGTCACCTGGGAGGCGGTCAGACGGCGCAGGGCTGCAAGCATGTACCGGTATCCCCGGGTGGCGCTGTCCCAGTCTTCTACGCGGCTGGCTGCACTGCCCCAGGACGATCCAGCGTGGAGCGTGAACCCTGGTTGCCGATCGGAGGCGAGCTGGCAAGCGCGCTCCAACAAGGCAAGCGCCTCGACCGACTTCTCCCGATCGTGGTTCTTCTGCGCCGAGTCCCTCAGGGCACTGCTGAGGTTGTACAGCAAACCGGGCAACAGTGCATGGCCGCCGGGCGCAGCCTCCGCCAGGTCACGTGCTTCGTAGTACAGTCGAAGGGCGTCCTCGTAATCCACTTCACCGCCGCGGGTCGTGAGCGCCGACGCCAGGGCGGACCGCCGCTTCGCCTGTACAAGCAGCGGGCACGAGTCCGGGGTCACGTCGACGGCCTCCCTCAGGTTCACCACTGCGGCATTGATGTCGCCTCCGCCGAGCGGGTGGCTCCTTGAAGAGAACTGCGCGATGCCCAGGTTGGTCAGCCTCCTGGCGAGCAAGTCGGCCTGCACAGGGGTGGAGGGCGGCCTGGGAGTTCTCCGCACGGCATCCTTCAGCAGTGCAAGTGCCCGCCCCAGGTCGGTCGGGCGACGTGTCAGGCCGAATCGCTTGCGCCACATGATTCCGAGTTCCCCGGTGATCACGGTCCTGTCGCTGTCCGAGCACTCACACCGGCCAGCTTCCTCGAGCGATTCGATGGCGTCGTCAATGTCGCCGAGAACGGGTGAATGCTCAGTCGCGTCCTGCAGAAGACCGTCCTTGAACAGCAGCAGCCCTGCCCGCTCACGTGAACCTTCGGGTGTCCGGGAAATCGTCTGTTCGATGACGTGCAGGACCGCCCACGGCTGCTTACCAAGCAACGCCGCGTACGTCAGTGCTGGGCTGGCTGCGTCGACAGCGTCGAGCATCACGGACGCTGACCCATTAGCGACGTCCGCCCGAACCCCCTCGCGTAGTTGCATGACATGCTCCTGAGTCACTTCCCCGCCTGCAAAGGCGCGCTCCACGTGCCGGTGCATGCTCTCCGCGAGAGCAGTATCGATATCGGCCTCCCGGGCGCGCCGCAGCGTTCGGATTCGATCGTCTAGCAGGAAGAGCGTGACTGCGTCAGAATCATCGGCTACCGCATAGCGGTACCTGATCAGCGCCTGCTCGGCGACCTCGGAAAGAAGGATGGGAGCTGTCTGGAGCAGATGCCTGGTCTGGTCCGGTGTGTAAGCCCTACAGAAGTGGTCGATGGCGACCCAAGCCCGCTGCGGCCGCGTCGCCCTGATCGCCTCCAACAGGCTTTGCCGGCGTCTGATGGTGGGCCAGTCAACCTCGAATTCCTCGACGTCATGCGGCGCTATGGCGGCGGAGGCTTCCTCTCCAGCGAGGTTGAGATACTCGTCGAAGCATGCGACCGCTGTCTCGTCGTCGACTTCGGTGCCATACGCATCGACCAGAGCGGTTATCCGGCACGCCTCGTCGATTCCGTCCTGACGCGCTCGCATGGCCAGATACATAGCCATGGAGAGAGCTGAATGAGCGGTGTCCGGCAGGCCGTAGCCGAGGAGCGCCTTCATGAGTTGTTCGGCCTCCTCGCCGAGCAGCTCCGGGCGGAAGGCAATCAGCGCGCGACGCTCGCTGAGCGGCAGGCCCTCAGTGCACAGCTGGGCCACGACGTCCATCAGCTCCACGAGCTCCTCAGCGCTCAGACGGAACTGCGCCCGCAACTTGGGTTCACCGCGGATGAGCTGAACAAGGTGAGCCTGCGCCAAGCCCATCGCGATACCTGCCAGACGGCAACGATGGACCAGGTACCTGCGGTTATCCATGATGACGGCCTGCTCGTCGGCGCCTACTTCCCGCAACTCGGCGGTCCAGCGAGTCAAGTGGTCCTCGAAGCCTGCTGTGAGCATCCAGGGCCGCTCCTCCAGTAGGAGTGCCAGATCGCGGGAGGTCGGGTAGGTGCACAGGTCGTGGATGTCCTCCTCTGAGGAGTGATCCATACCCTCCGCTGTCAGAAGTGGGGCGAACGCTGCATCGATGCCCTGCTCCCTGGCGACCCGCAATGTGGCGCGACCACGTTCGAACATCGCGATCGCCCCGTCACTGCCTCCCTCTGACCGGAAGTACTTGATCAAGCTCTCAAACAGCTCGTCGACGCGGTCGGTCAGCAGTTCCGGATGGTCGTGAAGGATCTGTCGCGAGGCCAGCGGGCGAGAGGCGCAGAAGTCCCGCATGATCGATTTAAGCTGCTCGAACTCTCGCTTGGCCGAAAACGACTCGAATCCCATGATCCCGCCCTCCGGGGGAACATCCTCAAATCACCGGGCTCAACACGTGAGCTGGACTCTTCCAGTATCAGGGAACATGCGGCGACCAAGCATGCTGGCCAGAGCATCGTCTACGCCGCACCGAAAAGGCATGAGCTTTCGGCAACCGATGACTACCAAGCGTCACATCACCCGGAGGGGGCCGGTGCCGTCTTCCGGCGCCCTCCACACTTCCGGCGACACGCACTTGGCCATTGACAGGCACCCTTGGATGCATCAAGTCACGCTGGACGCGGCGGCAACTAGCGCGCAGACGGTGTGGCCGTGTGACACAGACTGCGCTGTATGTAGGATCCGCGACTGCGTGCGCACTGGCTCCAGCAGAAACGTCGGAATCCGGGCCCAGCGAGCAGCGGCGGTGTCGGGGGATGTTGCGCAATCGACGGTGCTCGTCGCGCCGGTCGGTGACGGTGAGACATCAATCGCCCCGCTGAACGGCGGTTTCGCTGACCCGCTATAGATGTGTCGGCGCCCAGCGAGTTGGCGGGGTGTAAGTCTCTCGATCATCAGTCATCGGTATGCACTTGTTCCGTGCACTTCTGGCCACGGGACGGCCGCTCAAGGGCCTGTGCTGCGGCGGCCGCTTGGTCCGGAGTGGTCACGGGGACGCGGTCCAGGTCCAGGGTCGTGGACCGCTGCGGCCGCGCAGGCAATCGACGCGCAGCTGGGCCTCAGATGCGTATCGGGGCTGCTCCGTGGCGAGTTGGGCGAGATAGCACATCATCCGCAGTTCCCGGATGTCGCGGAGAAGCGGGTAACCGGGCCACTCGGTGACGTCGACGCCGTAAGTCTCGGCGAAGGCGCGGTAGTCGGTCTGGCTGATCACGTTGAAGGAGGTGTACTTGATGGCGGTGGAGACTAGGTCCCACTCGGGGCGGCCGACGGAGAACCGCTCGAGGTCGAGTAGGCGTACCACGCCATCGTCGGATACTGCGAGATTGCCGCTCCATAGATCGCCATGGACGGCTGTTTCGCTCAGACCGTTCGGCAGCCCCTGCTCCCACTGGTCTTCGAGGCTCGCAAGCTGGTTCAGCAGCCATTCCCGGTCGTCGGGCCTCAGAACTGTTGCTGTGTGAAGTCGTTTCCGGAGTCGTACGAAGGGTGCGAGGTGCCCGAAGCCTTGGTCGTCGGGGACGGGAAGGCGGTGGAGCTGGCGCAGGATGGTGGCGGTCTCGACGGGGGTGCCCGGGCGGTGTGGCGGCAGCTCTTTCCAGAAGGTGACCGGTCGGCTCTCGAGCAGCAAGGGCTGGTCGACGGGGAGTGCCTCGACCGCCGGTATTCCGTTCGCGGCGAGCCATCGTGCGACGCGGATCTCCCGTGCTGCGACCTCTTGTTGGCCGACTCGGGCGATGCGTACGACGACGGCCCCCGGAAGCCGGTAGAGCGCGTTCTCGCCCTGCCGGATCACTTCGGGGGCCGGCGAGTCGATTCCGAGCTGGCCGCAGACTGTCTTGAGGATCTTGGCCGTGGTGTCCACGCGCCGAGCTTGGCATACCTGATCGCCCGCCGGGGTTCTTGGGTGAGAACAACGGGCGACCGGCACGGCCGCGACTGCTACCGGTGCTTTCGGGGGCGGGGCTGGGGCTGCGGGGCACGAGCCCGGGTAGTTGGGTCACCTCCTGCAGGGAGTCGAGTTCCTCGCGTACCTGTTGCAGCTCCAGAGACAGCTCGACGGCGACGCGGGCCAGGGCCTTGTTTCGCTCGCGTTCGGTAGCCGGTTCCGTCTTGAGCGCCGCCAACTCTTCCTTCAGCACGGCGTTCTGCTCGACGGTCTTGCGTACGCGGTGGCGGACTGGCTCCTGGCGCGGGCCTGGAACTCCTCCACCAGGGCCTTGTGGTCGCCGTAGACGATGTCCCGCCGCAGCCCGCATTCGACGATCAGCTCGGTACCAGTGAGTTTCCCGGTCTGTGACCTCAGCGGGTCCCAGCCAAGAGCCGCGCGGCGGCGTCCTGGCTTGTCGCGCGTTCGGCATCCAGGTCCCTGGCCCTGCGCGTCATACGGCTTCCGCCTCCTCGATGTGGGATGGCCGGGTCGCCTCGTGCCGGTCGATAACCTTACGTGCCGCTGCGGCCTGGGCGACTGCGCGGTCGCGACGCGGGCGGGGCACCAGCAGGTCGGATGCCGTCGCTTCGTAGTCCGCGAGCTGCTGGCGAACGTACACGATGTCGCGGTCGGTATAGGCCAGATTGATACACGAGGTCTGGCAAAGGACTCATCCGGACCGCTGCTGGCGGGAAGCCCCAGCATGATCTTCTCCTTGCGTCACTCGGCGGTCTCCGCACGGTACACGCACGTCATGCCCTCGCTGTGATGGATGTCCGGGTCTGCCTGGTTCAGCAGCCGCTCGACACTGCGGATGGTGCGCACCACGCGTCCGGAGAACTTCGCACCCTGCCCAGCCGGCTCCGGTACTCAGTCGCGGACGGGCCGCTGATGTGCTCACCGTCCTCCGCGAGGGTGTGGTCGTCGTCATTCTGCTCGAGCAGCATTTCAAGCTTCTCCACGGCGAGATCGTCCATCCACGAGGTGTCGCCTTCGCCTGCGCAATTGAGCGTGACCTTGGGGGAGACGTGTGCGTACTGCTGCCGGAACGGCCGCACTGGCGGCAGCTGTAGTCGACGTCGTGCCGGCGCAGGAACGCAGAGTCCGCTGCCGTCCTCGTCACGGGCGATGAGCGGGTGCAGTTCGTGGCAGCAGGCGCATTCGGCCGGGGACCGGACGATAGCGGTGTAACAGCTCTGGCAGACCGTCCCAATCGGCCAGTAGGTCATGACGGGCTTGTCCAATCCGCTGGCAAGGCCGAAGGCGTCCGCACCGTGAGCAGGTCCGTTCCGGCCCTCGACCATGGCGATGGATCGGCATCTTATGACCGCATCAACACCACCAACGTCTGTCGCAGCCTGTGATTGTCGGGAGCAGATGAGGCTGGCGGTGAAAGCGATGTATGCTCCCCTTTAGGAGTCCTCGGGGCTCCGCCACGCACCAGGTGGGCCGCGCTTCGGCCCTGACGATCGATTGGACGGATACCTTCGGCCGGTTCTTCGGACATCGCACATGAATTTGGGATAGCTGCTTCCTGAACTACCTGGAGAGCAGCGCCCTGGGGAGTTTTATGTGCTGAGACGAAGGGCCTGGGATGATCGTCGTATCCGCCGCATGGCAGCGTGTCGCCATCTGCGTTCTACTCGTAATTCCGCTTATACTGTTCATTCTTTTGATGGCTCCAGCACTCGTGTGTTTGCCCTTCTCGAAGGCGGGTCGAAAGTTCGTGCTCGACCTTTTCGAAGTGGGGACCAAGTGGGTAAGGGTCTTGGCCAATAGGCCTCATCATTGATGGGCCACAGTTCTGGAAGGACTTGAACGGGATCAGGGAACGTCTGCCCCCTGGGTAACTCTCGGTAGAAACGGACGGACCCGCACTTGGTCACCGATCCTCATGGCCGCTCTCGCCGCTCCACAGGTCCAGGGCCGTCGCCGCGTCCGTTGCGGCAGGGCGGCCGGCGCCGCGCAGGTCGGCCAGAGTCCAGGCCAGGCGCAGCACGCGGGTAAAGGTCGCGGGCGTGAGCGCGCCCGCGTCGACGCGGGACCTGAGCAGGTCGATCGCTTCGAGTTCGGCCCGGAATGTCGTGCGCAGGTCCAGGGCGGGCACCTCGGCATTGGTCCGCCACGGTGTCCCGGCCAGCCGGGCCGTCGCTCGTTCCCTCGCGGCGCGTACCCGTGCGGCGACGACTGCACTCGGTTCACCGGGTACGGCGGGCCATGGCATCGGCTGGAGACGGGCGCGGACTGTCACTCGGTCGAGCAGCGGGACGAGCCGGTCCAGGTACCGGCGCCTGATTAGAGGCGTGCACCCGCACGCGCGCCTCACCGGGCACGGGCAGTCGCGTGCGGCCATAGCGAGCATGAACCGAGCGGGGAACCGTACGGCGCGGCCCCTCCCGGCAATGATCACCTCGCTCGTCTCCATGGGGCCGCGTAGCCCGTCCAGGACCTGCCGGGAGAACTCGGGCGCATCATCCAGGTAAAGCACACCGCGGTGAGCGAGCGAGATCGCGCCGGGACGGGGCGTGCCAGTTCCTCCGCCGAACATCGCCGCAGGAGTCGAGGTGTGATGGGGCGCGTACATCGGCGGTACGCCCGGTGTGATCTGATCGAGCAGCCCGGCGACCGAATGGACCTCGGTGACCTCCCGGGCCGCCTGAAGATCCAGCGGAGGAAGGATCCCCTGCAGCCGTTCGGCGAGCATCGTGGCCGGTCCCTCGCCGAGCAGGAGCAGGTGATGCCCTCCCGCCGCGCACACCTCCAGGGCGTGGCGGGCGGCATGGTTACCAGCGACGTCGGCCAGGTCCAAGGCGGGCGCTCCGGGTACGGGCGGCACCGGGGCCAGGTAGGCGTGATCACGCAGGGTCCCGTCGCGCAACCAGTCGACCAGATCAGCGAGTCTCTCGGCGGGAATCACCGTTGCGCGAGGCGTCTGAGCGGCTTCCGCAGCACAGTCGGACGGGACCACTACGGTCTCGACACCAGCTCGCGCGGCGGCGGCCACGGCGGGCAACACCCCACGAACCGGGCGGATTCTGCCGTCCAGCCCGAGTTCTCCCAGGAAGAGGACATGCGCGATGCGCTCGGCCGGGATATGCCCGGCGGCGGCGAGGATGGACACGGCCACGGCGAGATCAAGTGCCGCGCCGTACGGATACATGCCCTCCGGCCGCACGTTCACCGTGATCCGGCAGTCGGGCCAATTCAGTCGGCTGTTCAAAATCGCCGCGCGGACGCGGTCGCGTGTGGGCCAGATCGATGGTTCGGGCAGGCCGATGAGTTGGAACCCGGGCAGACCGGGCGCGATGTCCGCTTCGATGTCCAGCAGGTGACCGGTGATACCGACCACGGCGGCCGACCGGGTGGCGGCGTAGACCATGACGATCACCGTCCTTCGGGAAGGACGGGACGGGCGCCGTGTGGGTTCTGCTCGGCCCGTTCGGCGACCTCCTCGGCCATGGCCGGGCAGTCCATCCCGGCGGCCACGGACGGCGGGAGCCCTTGATCCAGCGCGAAGCCGATCATTCCGGCGAGCCGGTACCCGGGATCGTCGGCAAGCGCCCGATCGACCGCGATCCGGGCGAGTGGCCCATCTCCGGTACGTAGCGCGACGAAGGCCAGGAGGGCGGCCGGAGCGGCGGCGTAGCCGGGCTCCACCTTGCGGGTGATCTCGGTCCACAGTCGAAAGTGGACGTGATCGGAGTACTCACCGATGAAGGTCATCGCCGTGTCCCGGACGAAGATCGCGGTGAGTAGTACGCCGAGCCAAGCGATCTCGTCAGGGGCGAGTTCCTCGCCGGCCTGGGTCCGGTCGAGCGCGGTGGCGATCCGGTCCCGCCCTTCCTGGTACCAGGGGTGGCCGCCCGCCGTACCGATCAGTGTCTTGGCGCGGCACCGAGCGACGCGCGTCGCCTCGCGCATCTGTTCCCGAACCGGGCCGTCGACCGGCGCGAGGGTGGCGCGGAGTGCGTCCCGGTCGGGCAGGGCGACCAGCCCGGCGAGCACGGCCTCAGCGGCGGTCCTGCTGTCCAGCAGGTCGTACGGCGTGCCGTCCGGCGGACAGCATGCGGGATCGACGCACGTGTATGACCAATACCGGCCATTGTCGCACCGCAGCATGTCGGTGATCTGGATCCCGGCGGTGGACATGCTCGCGCTCATGGCGTCCACCACGGGCGTGACGCGGTCCCCCGGGCCATACCCGATCAGGAGGGCGTGCCGGGCACCGTCGCGGGTCAGGATGCCGGTGAACTGATCTAGGGTCTCTGACACGTCCGCCGAACGCTCTGGCAGGTCGAAGCGGAGCACACCGTGCAGCGAACCGGCCTCCATGTCGAACACCATCGCGACGATGCTCAGCGTCGGGTGGAAGCCAAGCATGTAGGGCACGATCGCGATGAAGTCCGCCGGGTCGGAGAGCCGTACGGTGGGCTGAGGAACAGCGGTCATGGTCAACCTCCAGGCATGAGAAAGCCCCCGGCGGGTCACCGAGGGCGGGTGGGCTTCAGCAGTGCTCGGCTCGGGCTCCGCCACGCGAGCCGAGGAAGATCCGCCGGGCAGGCTGGTCGAGCACGGCGTAGGAGCCGTACAGGACGATCTCGCAGTCGGCACTCACGCACGGCGTGAGCACTGTCACCGGCTCACGCTCCACGAACGCGAAGTGCGAGCGATGCCAGTAGCCGTGCGAGTACCTGTCGAGCAGTTTGGTCCGGGCATCGGCCAGCGAGGAGAACTCCTCCAGATCACCAGGGTCGGGCGGGCTGTAGCCGTTACCGCCGTGCCAGAGCCCATACCAGCGCATTTGTGATCGTCTCCTTTCAGGGGCAGCTGGTCAGGGAGCGCGCCGTACGGCCGGGAGATGGAGCCGTACGGCGCGCCACCTGGCCAGCCCCGTCAGCGCGATCCGGCATGCACGAGGACGACAATCGCCGGATATGTCGCTCACGCCCCGAATCGCATCCGTACACGAAGAACTGGACGTTTTATCCGCTGATCTACTCGGCCAGACAGGCCATTGTTCAGGCGCGTCACTTCGTAACTTGCCCTCACTTAAATACGGCGTCCGAAGCCGCCCGACCGTCCAGCGCGACTCTATTTTGTTCGCGTGTTGAGAGGTAAGTCGATAGGCAATTCCGCTGCCCTGTTGACAGCATCGGTGCGAGCCGTGGAGCAACGCATGAGAGCATGCTGCGCCGATCGGTTCGGCGAATCTCGCTCTCACTTAAATACGGTGGGAGCGACGGCCCGACCGTCCACTACATTCAGATTTGAGCAAGCGAGTCAACGATTCTTCCTGGCAAAACCGAAGGGCCTCAGAGCGCCGCTCTGAGGCCCTTCGGTGGCTGCTTATCAGCCGCTGGTTGTTTCGGCACCGCCGTAGACCATCGCGTCTCTGGCGTCGTCAAGGCGCGCCGAGAGTTCACGCCACTCCGCCCTACCGGCGTCACGAACCCGGATCACGTTCCGGCGCGAGCCGTACGCGCCTCCGTGCACGCTCTGAGCGACCGACGCGAGCACACCCGCGCGCCCGAGATCTTCAGCCTGGGAGGCCAGGTTGTAGGTCTGCGTGAGGATCGGGAACTCCCCGCCGTCGCCGAATCCCGTCCTGAAGATGGCCGCGCTGTTCTGGGCCACGCAGAAGGCGACGGCCGCGTGGGTGACATTCTCGGCATGCGGCAACCGGCGCATGAGCTGAGCACCCGGCACCTGGTCGAGCTCTTCCGCCGGTACGTCGATCCGGTAGCCGTTCCGCGCAGCAGCATCCCGGACCGCCCACCGCTTGAGCGTGGTCCGAGTGATGACCACCTGCCCGCCGTCGCGGCGTACGTAGATCCACGCTTGCTCGCCCGGTTCACTCTCGGGTGCTGTCTGACACTTCGCGAGAATGTCCCGCAGACGCTGAGCGAACATGAGAGCAGCATCCTGCGTAACGTCATCCGACACGTCATCCGTGCCGTACGGGGCGTATCCGCTCTTGACGATAGTCGCGCTTCCATCCATTCGCTTTCGCGACCGCGTACCGTCGACCGTACGGCAGTAGCCGCGTGCCAGCTTCTGAATCTCCGCCCAGTCATCCGGCGTAACGCGCGCCATGTCCTCCGGCTCCAGGCTCGCACCCGGAAGGTTTGCCGGTACGCACTTGCCGAGAACTTCTTTCGTCATTCTGGCCCCGATCTCCCGCGACGCGCCCCGCACGTCGCCCCTTTCTTCCGTCAATTCAATTGAATCGCACAATGGAGATCAAAGCAATCAGAAGCGCCTGTATTTTAAAGAGTTTATGCAGGCCAGAGTGGGTGCAAACGCTTATCGGAGCACCCATGAAGTGCTTATAGAGCGAACGGAATAGACTAAGTGATACGGAATAAAGAAACGCCATCAATGAGATTTAATAGATCGACGTTAATCAGTAACTATCAGGATGGAGCGCAGCGTCCTGGCGCACTTTTAAGAGTGAGGCTCCCTCCTCCTACGAGTCGGGGTTCCCAACGGGAGACCTAAAGGGACCTCCACCTGGGGATATACGCCCACAGGGCCTTCCCGTTCAACAGGCGACGGGGCGTGCGCTGGCGCGTTCGCATACCTACGAGCATCGAAGAGACATCCACACCTTCACAAGGCGCAGGCCCCGTCGATGGTCCGTCATGACCCGCCCAGCTCATCGGCCTGAAGTTCGGCCAGACGGGCGCGGGCATCCGCCAGGGCGGCGAGCATATCGGCGTCGCCGGGAGTCTGGGCGGCCAGATCCTCATACAGCTCGATCGTGCGGCGGCATAGGCCGATTTCCAGTTCGCGGCGCTGCCGAGCGTCGATGGCCGTGGCTTGGAGCAGAGAGTCGGCCCGGGTAATCAGGGCGGAGCGCTCAGCGGTGCCCATCGGCGCCAGGCCAGCAGTGATCGGCTGGTCCCCATGATCGATTTCGTCGAGTTCCCGGTGGGCGGCCACCCAGGCGCTCAGGTCCGCGACGAACCTGGCGAGGTCGTCAGCGGCGGTGAACAGCTCGCCAGCGTGCTCCGGCCGCAGCCAGGCGTGCAGAATCCGCAGCTGAAACTCCCTCTTGGCGTGGGCATAGCGCTCGTGGACAGCCTGGCGGCTGACCTTGCCCAAGGCTGTACCGATGTGTTCCCAACTGGTGCCCTTGATGCGCTCGTAGAACACCGCGGATTCCAGCAGGCGGCGGGCCGTCTCAACCAGGTGAGCGCCATCCTTGACGAACTCGCCGTCGCCGGCGTGGGCATCGGATGTGGTGGGCACCAGGCTACGGGCGGCATCGGCTAGATCGCGGGCCAGCTCCGATATGCCCATGCGCGCGAGGCTGACCTGAGAGTACGCCGCCGATCGGTACCCACTCGATCGCTCGCCGCTGCTTCGAGACTCCTGGGCCGAGGGGAAACCTGAGGGGTATCACTCATGCGTTGAGGGAAACCCGCGAACGGATGCATGTCAAGGTTTCCTTGATGCGAGCTCCGGTACTCGGAGGGCTGGCCATCATATTTTGGGGCCAGGTTGAACCAGTGCAGTGTCGCAGCACTACGGAGTCACCTCGGCGTTCGTCGTGAGGTGCTCCGGTCAGCGAGCGAAGCCAGCAGTTCGTCGGTGTCCGGCATCGGTTCGACCTCGAGGCTGCGCAGGTGGGCGCGGAGAAGCTGCCCGGTGTGACGAGCCTGATCGAGGCGCCCGAGACGCTGTTGCAGCCGGATAGTCCGGCACCATGTCTCCTCTGCGTCGGGGTCGAGGTGCCGGGCCTGTTCGAGCGCCTCCAGAGCCTGCTCCGGCTCGTCCTGCTCGCACAGTTCCGCCAGCTGAGTGAGAACGTCAACCTGGGCAAGCGTCAACGGGTACCGCTCCTCAAAGACCCAGTCATCGCTGATCCCCGTCCCGAATTCGCCACCACACAGAGCCGCCGCCCTCGCCAGGGCGACAAGGCGAGTGGAGGGCTCCCGAGCAGCGCGAACCTCCTTAACCGCAGTTTGGAAGGCCCACAGGTCGAATCCGATACGCGAGGGGTCGATCCGATACGTCTCATCGTCCATGGCCTGGATAAACAGCTCGCCGGTCAGTCCGGTAGCGGCCTCCAGTGCGTCGCGCAGATGCCGCAGAAGGCTGTGGAACTCGTGGCCGAGGAGCTTGCCAGGCCACAGCGCCTCGCCAATGGCCTCCTTCGTCGCACCGTCCTCGTGCAAGGCAAGGTAGGCGAGCAACGACAGCTTCAACCCGCGGATCCGCAGCGGACGATCTTGACCTTTTACCCGTACGGCGGGCTTGCCGAGGACCTGCACCCAAACAGGCGGCGGATGCTCCCACGTACTGCCTGTCTCACTGGGAGATGCCGTGTCGTCGTGCACCTTATCCACAGGCTGTGCATCGCCGCACTGCCGCAGGGCATCAGCGAGGTCTGGTCCGGCGAGATGGACGAAGCTCGCTCCCGCGAGCCGCCCCGCAAGCGGACCGTCCGCCGTGGACACGCTGTGGTCGGCTCCCACCTTGCATGTTGTCCCAGCAGGCCAGTCACCGAGCACCAGGGTGCCGATACCGCATCCCGTCCCCGACAGCGATGACGCACCAAGGCGCGCCAGCATGTCGCCCTCGACTGTGGCGACGAAGATTACGGTCGGCAGCAGTTCCCCGGGATCACGCCCGCGTAGCTCATCAACGTCACAGGCATCCCGCTCGATAAGGACGCGCCGCCGAGTGAATCCGGTCTGCTCGAACCGTTCGAGCGCGGCATCGGGCGTCTCCAGGATCGTCAGCCCTGGTACGGCCGAAGCCAGCGCGTGCAACTCGTCGTGGTCCATGCCGGTGAGCTCGGCGGCATCGGCCATACCGGCAAGGACCTCCAACCGGAAGTTCCCCGCCCGCTGCAACAGGTCGAGCACCAGGGCGCGAACAACGTCGCGGGCTCCAGGACCGGTCAGCCCGAGGCTCAGTCCGGCCAACGGGATCGTCGCCACCGAGCCGTCCTCGCGGCTACCTATCACGATCGAGTCCGGAACATCGATCGCGGACGCCGCCCGGATCAGATCGGCGTCAGAGGGCACTTCCTCGCCCCGGTCGCGAAAGGTCTGGAGATATCCCCGGCGTGCCGCGCGCACGACCGGCGCCGGCTCCGGCTCGGGTCTGATCGTGACTCCCTCGGACGCGGGAGGCGGGATACGGCGACGGCGGCGCTGAAACCGCGACAGCGCGTAGGCGGCGCACAGTCCCGCGGCGGCCGACAGCGCCACCGCACCGCCGGACGGCACGTCGATCGAGATGATCACAGAAGTATCGGCAACGTCCTGCTGGACCCTCTCTGAGGGCTGTACCGTCTGCTCCGGACTGGCGGTAGGCCGAGCCTTCGGAGCGGATGTCACCGGCTCCACCTGGCTTACGGCCGGTCGATGCCAGAACGCGACAGGCAAGCGAAGCCGCCATCCCGGCTGGATGAGGTCGGGATCGGCGAAGATTTGCCCATCCCGCTGAGAACGATGCGCGTTGAGCTTCCAGATCTTCCGCCACTGACGCGCACTTCCAAGCTTGTGCTTTGCGATCTTCCACAGGCTGTCACCGCTCTTGACCACGTGAACCCGATCCGGCCGGCCCCCGACGGTCAGGCGGTCAGAACGGATCGGGGTCGCACTCTTGGTCTCCTGAACAGCCGTCGCGGCCACAGGCATGAGGTGCGGGGCCGGCACTGCGGCCGCTCTCAGATCGATGGGGAGTACGGCGATGGCCAGCAAGCCGACCAGGCCGGCGGCAACATTCTGAAACGGCCCGAGCAGCGGAACGTGGATCTCCACACCGCGTATCGTGGCGGTGATCTCGACAAGCAGCGCGGCGGTGAAAGCCGCCCACAACAACCACAACGGGCAGGCCAGCACCTTGAGCAGCACGTCATCCGGGATCGGACTCAGCAGAACCCGCTGCAGAACCGGCAACGTGGGGATCTCGCGAGGAAGCGGCCACCCGGCGAAGCGGCCGAGCATCACCGGGATGCCGACCTCGACCGCCACCAGCACAGCGGAGACGACGAGAACCCGGATCGCCCGGCCGGCCACGGTGAAGATCCTGATCACCGGATCACCCCTGTTACACCCCTCTGCGCCACTGCGGTCGCCCGGCCGGATACCCCGATGGAACCCAAGCCCGCCAGCCCGAGGATCTGCGTTCGCTGTTCGGCGTGCACGATCACCGTCACCCGGCCGTCCGAAACCTGCACGGTCGCCGTGTCCGGCGTCGCGGCGATGTAGGCCAGTGCGGCAGCGCGGGCACGGCGCGCGTCCAGCCGTACCGTGGCGTTCCGCCGGTAGACGGCCAGATCCAGTTGCTGGGCCCCGGCCCTGGCCGCCTCCTGAGCCTCGTTGACCGCCCGCACCCGAGCGCCCAGGGCCAGCCCACCGTCCACGACGAGCCCAGAGACGAGGAACAGTGCTCCAATGATCGCCACGACGAAGCCCGTCACCGCGACCTCCAGTAGTCGATGGGAACGGCAAAGGTCGCGGTCAGCGACGTACTCCCCGGAATACGGACCATCGCGACGTCCGACAACATCACGCGGCAGGTGACCGTCACACTCACGTTCCCTCCGGGTTCGAAGGACCCGAGCCCGACGTTCACGCTCCTGCGCGCGCACGTGACCCGCTTGGCGGCGAGCGCAGTAGTAGCAGCCACTCGGGCGGCGGAACCGGCGGCGGCAGGAGTACGAGCGATCGACGCCGCCCGCGCCGCCTGGTGGGCCGCGTTGTTGACCTCCAGCCGCGCCGTCACCAGCCTGCCCACCGCCACCGAGAACAGCGCCAGCAGGATCAGCAGCAGCGTAAGCAGCACCAGTTCCGCCGTCGCCGATCCCCTTTCACCGCGACCTGCCTGACCGGTGCGATGCATCACCCAAGGTCCGCCCACTAACGATCGCCTCGGAACCGCTCCACCGGCCCGGAGGCGATCGAGTTCACCGGAAGCCTCAGGAACGGGACGACGCTCTGGGCCACGCCAGTGATCTCCACGCGGGCCGCCTCCGCCGTACGGGAAACCGAGACGCGCGGCGAGCGCAGCACAGAACGCCCGAGCTGGGACAGCAGCGAGGATGCCTTGGCCTGTCCCGCTCCGGCGCTTCCCCCGTGCACACGGGCCGCGGCGAGGGACTCCGCTGCGGCCACCTCGGCGACATGTACGGCGTGCTGCCAGACGCCGAACTGCACCACGAGCAGGATCAGCACCATCACGAACGGAAAGGCCACGACCAACTCGGCGGTCGCCGAACCGCGCTCACTCATCCCAGATCGAGCGAGTTGGCCTTTGCCAGCACCTTCGCCATCAGGATCGCGCCGACGGCGACCGCGATGGCAACCAGGATCGCTACGACGATCACGGTTTCGGTGGTGTAACCACCATCGGGACGCTGCCTGGCGATGCCCCAGCACTGGCGCATCCTCCTTACGAGAAAGATCATCAGATTTGGCATGCGGTTCCCCCTTGTAACTCAGAACCCGGTCAGCACCGCGGAAATGGCCGGGTAACCCGTGAAAATCAGGAAGCCGACGAGCAGGCCGACGGTGACGACGCTCATCCGCTCCGTGGCCGACTGGGCTGCCGTCTCGATCTCGGCCAACTGGTGGGCACGCATTGAGGTCGCTTTGGCCACCAGCGACGCGCGCACTCTGGCTCCCTCGGCGCCGGCCAGGGCGATGGAGGCGGCAAGCTCCGACAGCTCGCGAATGCCGTACTCCTCGCCCATCTGCCCGAGCGCCGACCAGGGCGTGCGGCGGGCAGAAGTGGCCGCGACGAGCGTGCTCCGGATGCGTACCAGCGCCCAGCCGCTGCCGCCCTGGCAGGCGTCGGCCAGAGCACCGTCGACGCCACGGCCTCCTGCCAGGGAGACCACGACGAGATCGAGGAACGCCGACAGTGCGTGCCGGAACTCGGTCCGCCGCCTCCCCGCCTCCGACCTGAGGGACAGGTCGGGCACGAAGAAGCCCAGCGCACCGAGCAGCAGCATGCTCCAGACGGGAACCTGCCAGGCCACCGCCAGGCCGGCCATGACGAGGACGGCGTACACGGACGGCCCAAGCAGCGCGAACACCAGCGTGGACATGGCCTTCTCTCCGAAGTACCGCTCCACGGTCTTGTCGCATATGGCCAGGTCTAGCCGTACGGCGGCGCCTGGCAGGCCACGCTGAGCGAGCGGATGGGCCACCGAGCGGCCAAGCCACACGGTCCATCCGGACCCGGAGACTTCGCCAGCCGGGGTGCCGTGGCGTAGCCGTACGAGCTCCTGCGCCAGGCTGAGCCTCGCGGGCCAGAGCCCGGAGAGGATCAACGCCAGCCCCACGCCGATCCCCGCGCCGAGCAGTAATGACAGGGCCATCAGCTCTCCAGGCCGGTGAGGATGCGCGAAGGCTCGCCGATCTGGCCGAGCCTGTAGATGAGCAGGAACGAGCCGGCGAACAGCAGCCCCACCAGAAGAAGCACTACCTGCCCTGTCGCGGTGTCGTACGGCGCGAGGAAGCCGCGGTTGAACAGCATCAGCCCGCCCGCCATGGACACGGTGACCGCGATGACCGTCCGGACCGACGAGCGGGTCCTTGCGCGGGCCGCCGCCACTCGCAACCGCATGACGGCGTGTGCCCGAGCCACCTCCGCGAGACGGCCGAGTAGTTCGCCCAACTGCCCGGCCTGCCTGCTGGACGCCAGGATCAGCGCGGAACAGACCAGATCCGCGGTCGGGTCGGCGAGATCATCGGCCAGCAACTTGAGAGCGTGCGGCAGCCGCTCGCCCCGGTCCACGCGGGCGGCCGCCACCGCGATCTCGGACCTGATCGGCTCGGGCACTATCGGAGCGGTGGCGATGACCGCCTGGTGCAGGCCGGCCGAGGCGGCGAGGGTGTCCCGCAGCATCTCCGCCCAGGTCGCCACTGCCTCGATCTTCTGAACCCGCCTGGTGTGGTCCCGATCCGGACCGAGCGCCCTTGGCAGGAACCAGGCCGCTACGCCCGCCAGCACTGCCCCGACAGGCCAGCGCGTGAGCGCTCCAACGAGTACGGCGACGCCGATGCAGGCAGCGATCCTGACGAGGGCCTTCGGGTCGAACCTGCGCGTCGGGGATTTCTCCACCAGGCGCGCTCTGAGTCCATTGGCGATCAGCAGGATTCCCAGGCCAAGCCCAGCACCCGTCAGCGCGGACAGTAACCCGAACTCGCTCATCACGATGCGAGCCATCCTTCGACGTCCAACCCGGCGGCTTCCAGGTCGTCCAGCGTCTCGGTGCGGAGGGGGTGCGCTCGTATGGCACGTCGATCCGGCCCTGGCGCGTAAACCTCGTTGGAGATCACGGTGATGCCGTCGCACCCGGCGACCTCGCGAATGCTGGAGATCACCCGCGTGCCGTCCTTGGCGAGGGCCAAGTAGACGACGAAGTGCAGGGCTTCTGAGATCAACAGGGCACTCGCTTCGGCTGGCAGGCGCTCGGGAGCCTGCGCGGCGAAGGAGGCCAGCCGGGAGAACGCGCCCTGGCTGGAGCTGGCGTGCAGCGTGCACAGCGAGCCGTCGTTTCCCTGAGTCATCGCGTTAAGCATGGGGATGCACTCATCGCCCTTGACCTCTCCGACGACGACCCTGCTGGGAGACATGCCGAGCGCCGTGCGTACGAGGTCGGAGAGGGTGACCGCGCCCAGGCCCTCGATGTTGGCCTTGCGTACCTGCAGGGCGAGCACGTTGGAATGCGCGGCCCTGTCCCGGTCGAGCCCGAGCTCGAACTGCTCCTCGACCGTGACGATGCGCTCATCGCGTGGCAATGCGGACGCCATCGCCCTGGCGAGCGTGGTCTTCCCGCCACCCGTCGCCCCGACGATCACGATGTTCTTCCGAGCCAGCATGGCCGCGGTCAGGAAACCCTGCGTCGGCCTGTCCAAGGTCCCGATCCTGCGCAACTCGTCCAGGGTCGCCGTGGGGAAGCGGTGCCGGCGGATGGATACGGCGGGATGCCGGGAGACCGCCATCGTGGCCACCAGCCGGGAGCCGTCCGGCAACTCCATCTCCAGCATCGGCGAGCCCGGATCGAAGCGCCGTTCGCCGACGCCGAGCAGGGCGGCAGCCGTACGGACGATTTCCGCCAAGTCCTCGTCGGACTCCGCCACCGGGCCGACCTCGCGTTCCGTGCCATCGGCGTAGGTCACGTGCACGTCGTCGAACGCGTTCGCGTTGATATTTTCGATCTCTGGATCGTCCAGGTACTGCTGGAAGCCGCCGAGACCGAACAGCGCGTTGTCGACGGTCTTGGCGACCTGCGCCTCGGTCCCGAGATCCAGAAGCGGACGCCCGCTGTCGAGCGCCTGGCGAATATAGGTGTCGAGCGCCTCGGTGATCAGCTCCTGGCCGAACAAACGCCGCTCCTGTGGCGGCATCGGCGGGCGACCGCTCTCCTCGTCGGCCTGGCTGCGAGCGGCGATCCGGTCGGCGACCTCGGTGCGGATCACTCTGATCAGATCGTTCATCCGGTCACCTTCATGATGGTCGAGGCGATCTCTCTGGCGGCCCTGGCTAGGCGGGTACGGCGCCGCCGCCCCTCCAGAAACGCCTGCGCCGCCGGATCGTGACGGACGTGGGCACGAACCCGCATGCCGAGCGTGCCCTCCACCTCCCCAGGTGGATACGGTCCTCGGCCGATGAGGACCAGCTCGGCATGCGGCACGGCGTCCGCCAGCCCTTCGAGGTGGGCCAGATCCGCCAGCCTGGGACGAACCAGAACGAGAACCCTGTCCACCGAGGTGGTGAATTCGCTCGGCCCGGTGAGTCGTCCCAGATCGGCGATGACCGCGGACTCCTGGGGGAGGTTCTTGAACACCTCGGGCAATGTGGTGGCGAGCACTGCCAGGGCGGCCTGCGCCCGGTCGGGTCGGGCCGGCGCGGCGATCACCTTGAGGCCGCTGGGCAGGATCTGGGCGTGCCGTGCGAGGACGTCAGGATCGCGTTCCCGGCGGAGTTCCGTCGCCAGGGAGGCAGTTCCGGGGTCGGGTTGAAGTCGGAAGTGACCGGTCAGGTCGCCGCCGGAGGCGTCCAACTCGGCCAGGATCACCTTGGACGGGTCGGGCCAGGCGGCGGCGAGCGCGAACGCGAATGTAGTCACGCCCGGCGATCCACTTATCGAGGCGACACCTATTGCTGTCATGGCGCCACCGGCGAGACCTGCATCAGGGTCACGAGACCTTGCGCGGCCGGACCGCTGACGAGCTGCGCGTCGGTCTGCGGGAGCAGCAGCGTGACGACGGCCGGATCCTGCGGTTGCTCGGGCCGGTCGACCTTGGTCACCACCGCGACTGTGGACACGAGCTTGGTCCTGCTGTCGGCAGCGACGGCGCTGCCGGGGATGGTGGAAAGGGCCACCCGATCGCCTGGGGCCACATCTGGCGGGTACTGGCCGGGCTTGACGGCCACGCCGATCAGCGCCTGGCCCGGCTGTGGAAAGGTTGCCTTCCCCAGGTTGGCCTCGGTCAGCACAGCGCCGGATACCAGCGGGACCGTGAGTTGCCGGCCGACGATCTCCTCTGCGCGATCGGCCGGGATGAAGGTCACGTCCGGTCCTACGACCGCCTTGACCACACGTAGATCCTTCTTGGCGAGGGTGTGCCCGGATGGTAGGTGGGTCTGTACAGCCAGTGCGGAATCAGGCACCTGGGATCGTAAGGTGATTGTGGTCGTCGCGAACGAGCAGCCCATGACGACGAGCCCACCGAGCAGCACCCTCCCAACAGAACGCCGCTTGTTCGGCACGACCGTCTTCGGGCGCGCTTGTCTGATCTCTGTCCTGACCACCGGTTCCCCCGTTCCGGGTCATTCAGATCGTTCAGGTAGTGACGATCGCTTGGCTCTCGGCGACGCGGAAGCTCGCACTTGACGTGGTGGCCAGTGGCGGGAGCGTGCCGCTCTGCCCCTCTCCGGTCCACGAGATCCCCCAGCTGATCGTCGCGGTCACCCGGTATCTACCGCCTGCGGCGGTCGCGCTCGATTCCAGGTAGGTGTGACCGCAGGTCGGCGAGGCTTCGCGAGGGTCATGTCTGCCTGGCTTGAATCTCGTGCCAGGGCCGTGGCAGGTCACGGACCTGCCGTCGCCCATGGTCCAGGTGACAGTGGCGGGCGTCGCTGTCGCCGTGGCGGTGATCCCGCCAGTCGTGGCGGATGACGTGTATGAATGCCAGACTCCGTTGGACACCGCCAGCCACACGGGAAGCCGGACCAGTTGCGGATCCTCCTGTTTCGGCGAGGTGTTGATCCCCGGCCGAGGAAGCCTGAGCCGATCGCGAGCCATCATGGCGACCATCACGGGTGTTATCCGTGGATCATCAGCGTTCTCTCGCGGGCCGCCGTCCCTGACCAGCAAACCGGGTTGCCCGGGGCAGGTGATCATGGACCATCTCCCGCTGTCGAACGCACCTCCCGGAGGGGCTGCGGGCACCACTGTGCACCGTGGCCCACTGGCGGGACGGGCCTCCGGTGCGCCGCCCTCGTTTTGCGGCAGGTCCTTCCACCAGCGCCGGGCTTCCGTGACGCACCCGGGCCCACCACCCGGACCACACCGGATGAGCGTCCCGCCCCCGTCACCGCCTTCCGGATCGGCGTAAGCCGCACAGGCGAGCGCGCCGGCGAGGACGAGCTGAATCAGCACGTGCCCGCCTCCCGGAAGACGAAGGTGGTGACGTACCAGGAGTCGTCGTGGAAGACGAGGCCAGCTGTGGTGCGGTGACGGCCCGTCGGGTCGCCACCCTTCACTGGCTTGCCGTTCCCGCCATAGATCAGGAACGCGGTGTCGTCGACGCAGTCGACTATGGTCGCGCTCTTGGCCTTGAGCTCACTGACGCTCGGCTGAAGCCTGGGTTCCCCCTTGAGCACCTGGTCCTTCGTGTGGGCCAGGTAGAGGCCGTGCCGGAGGACCACCTCGGCGTCGCCGGTGGCGTGGTCGTCGAGGTCGGGATGATCCCAATCGGCGGTACGGCCTGCATGCCGGAAGTCCTGCCACATGCCGTGGTAGGTGGCAAGTACGGCCTGCCTCGTTGAGGACTGGGGATCGAGCGGGCCGGTGGAGCGCGGGGCTTCGACCGATTTGGCGCGGGACTCCTGGCTCACGTCGGACGACTGGCATGCCGCGAGGCCGACAATCATCACGGTCCCGAGGGAACCGGCAAGGGCGCACCGTCGCCACATGACTCGCTCTCGCAGTTCTAGGAGGGATGAACGCGTGGAGTAGTCACTGTAATACACTGAGTCAGGAGAATCTAGATGCAGAACGTGATAGCCGCTGGTCAGCGGCCCGCAGCGACCGTATATGCGTCTATAGCACTGGTTTGGACGCGGGCAGAATTGGCCCGGAGCGACAGGGCCGAGTGGCGTTTCCCTCATGAGGAACGTCGTCATATCCCCGGAAAGCTACGCGGCGCGGGATTAGAGAAACTCCCTCCAGGCGACCCCACCCATGTTTGACCGCGCTCAACTGAAACGACCCTGGCGCGATCTCCAATTTCTGTACTAGAGCCAGAACGGCGTGTCCGCTACCGTCCTCTCCTGCGTGGAGACCACTCACACTAGCGCTGGCCAGCTGCCGTGCCCCGTCAGTTTTCGCTTGTTCGAGCGTTGGTGAAATGCTCCCTAATCAGATCAACGATCTGATCTATCCGGGAGAAGGATCCAAGGTCCGTCTCGGTCGCGTGGTCGACGCCAGGCAGCATCACTACGCTACTGAACCCAGCTGCTATAACCTGGTCAACACATGGAGCGAAGGTCGCCTCGGCCAGAGCCGGAAACCGGCTCTCAACATGTCGACCACGCTGCCAGTGGTCGGATTCCTGGCTCAGCCCGCGAGTGAGGCTTGTGAGATCAACGAGACAGGCCATCCATGGGCCGCGAAGGCCAGGATGGTCCCCGCGGAGGTTCTGCGCCATCACCATGGCCGTCGACCGCACCGAGTCTGTCGCCAGGTCGTTGAATGGCTTGACTGGGTCATAGATCCAGACGCCAGCCTGTGCGGCACCGTGGGCTTCCACGAGCACGTCCCAGGGCGATCCTCCAGCCGAACCCCCGAGACAGACCTTGATATCCCCAGAGAGAACATCCCCCGCAAGCGCCTCCGTGAGTGCCGTGGCAAGGTAGAGGCGTATGCGATCCCGGCTACCGTCCCCTTCACCCACAGAGCCCTGAGCCGTGCGGGCGATCTCCGCCTCAGACTCTGGCTGCACGGTAACCTGGAGAAGCCGTCCGACGATCCCCAGCAGGTCTTGTGGTTGAAGCATGAAGAGGCGAGTCCCCGCTCGTTTCCGCAGCTCCGCGACGAGTTCAAGGCGAGGACCACATGGCCGTCCCCGCATCTTTCGCCACCAGTCCTCCTTGGCGTCGCTGGTAACAAACAAGACATCGACATGGCGTCGCTCCGCCTCCCGAAGCGTCTGCTCCCAGACCAGGTAATCGCCCGCTCCGCGATGATCCGCTTTGTCGCGGTCCTTATAGCCAGGGGGGATCTCTTCACTAGCGCGTCGATCAGCTTCGGCCAGAACCTTCGTCAGATCGTCCGGGGGCAGCGGCATGCCAACCCGACCCGCCAGCAAGGGCTCGAGCGCAGCGAACACCAGATCCCTGTTGGTATCCCTCGCGTCAGCGAGAGGGTCCCTGCCCCCAGGCCCCCTGATGGCCGCTCTCAGATCATCGAAGGCACTCGCGATGAGCTGGCGGAGTTCGGCGTGACGCTCTTCAGGAAGGCCCACGCTGCGCGCCCACGTAGCGATGATCTCCTCCGCCTGTCGGGTTGGCTTCTCCAGTGCTGAAATAGCCTCGTTCGCGCTGTTTCGGCGATTAATGACCGTCAGCTCTCTGCCACGCCAATATTCGTCTTTAACCTGGTGTGGAATCCAGAGACTCTCCGCCAACCTCTCAAGCACCTTGAACAGGTCCGCTCGCGTCCGAGGGTCATAGCGGTAGAGGTTCATCAGCACATTCGTATCGAGGACAACGAGGCCGGAAGTGAGCACAGAACGGAAGTCCTCGTCGGAGGGTGAGAGGTACCCCTCGAAACCGTCGATCAACCCGCGCTCAGGGGAGCCAGGGGGCTCCTCACCCGTAAGCACAACCCACTCCTCGGCATCCGCGATGTCACATCAGATACGATCATCGCGGACAAACGTCTCGCGTGAAGCCGGAATCAGGGAAAGGTGATCCGAATGCCTCGCCACACTTTCACACGGGAGTAACCGAAGTCGCGCGGCTGCCGACTCCCCGCACTGCAGCCGAGACCCTCCTGGCCGCCTCTGCCGGATCCTCATGCTCCCAGACACGGATCACGGTCCATCCCACCTCCGCGAGAAGCCTGCCAGTCTCTGCGTCTCGTGCTCGATTCTTCTCGATCTTATCGCGCCAGAACTTTGCGTTGATCGTCGCCGATCGGTGATGTTCCGGACATCCATGCCAATAGCACCCATCGACGAATACCGCGACATGCGCCTTGGGGAAGACGATGTCCGCGGTCCGCCGAAGGCTCGGCAGCGGCCGCGTCGCCACTCGATAGCGAAGCCCTTCCTTATGGAGCAGGGTCCGCAACCTGATCTCAGGTCTGGTGTCCTTGCTACGGTTGCCCTTCATCACAGCTCGAACTGCGCGAGACGAGGCCCAGGACCCGTCCTGCGGCTCCTCAAATAGGAGGCCCTTCGCCCACGCTCGCTCCCATGCCTCAGCTAGGTTGGCAGTTCTGCTGTCATGGTCAACTTGGCCGAGGTACCTGGCGGGCGACTTCCCCTGATCCGACCACCGCAGGTAAGCCCGGATCCGGCGGGTACTGGGGAGGACCTTCAGTTCCACCGACGCGCGAGCGAACCGACCATCTACCAAGCTCACGACGCGCCGATGCCGACCGCCCGCAGCTCGATCCTGTTCAGCCGCCACGGCGGCCTTGCTTCTACCTGGCCGCCCCCTCCATGCCCTATCGGGAGGATGCCTATCCCTCCACCCCTGCGAGCTCTGTGGCGTCCTAGTCACTTAGCGCCCTCCGCCTTGTCCAGGGCAGCCGCCACCGACCTTGCGAACACCTCGCCCAGCAAGACGGGAACAGCATTGCCAAGCTGGCGCATCTGTTCACCGCGCGGTCCCTTCAGTTTCCAGTTGTCAGGGAAGGTCATCACACGGGCGGTCTCGCGCACGGTCATATAGCGATGCTTGTACGTCCAGCCGTCAGGTGCGGATTTGTCGGGCACGCGCTCATCGAGCAACACCACCGACTCGCCACCCGGGACACCGTGGACGCCGGCCTTCACCGTCTTGGCAGGACGATCGAGTTCATTCGGAGTATGGCCGTCATAGATCCTTGCATCGGGCCAGCCAATGTGATCGGTATACCCCCCGAGTCCGTGCTCGGTTCGATCCAGAAGGTCATCGGTGATCGCGGGAAGGGCTTCGCCTCCGGCGCATGCGCCGACGATGGCGTCTCGAAGCGTTCGCCATGGCTTCTTACCGTCATCCATCGGCGGCGTCTTCGGCAAGCGGGCCAGCACCCTCTGCTTGACGTGATCAGGAACGCCTGGGTGACGTGCCCAGTAGTCATCCTCACCAAGACCCAGCATGGAGCGGATCAGGGCCGACTCGGAGTATTCCGTCCTCTTCACCGAGTCTTCGAACGCGTCGATGTCAACCGCCAGGTCGGACCTGAAAGCCACAATGATCACCCGATGGCGGACCTGGGGCACACCGTAATCCGCAGCGTTCACTGGAATCGATCTCACCACGTAGCGCTTCTTAGGATCGGCATCGGCCTGTCCGATGCGTTCTCGAAGCGTCGCGTCGTGCTCTTGCCAGGTCGACCGGGGTTCGCGTTCCTCGAAGGGAAGCTCCAATTCCCTCAGGATGTACTCGAAGTACGGGGCGAAGGACTGACGCAGCAGTCCACGGACGTTCTCACAGATAACGGCCTTGGGTTGGATCTGCCGAATGGCTCTGAACATCTGCGGGAACATGTTCCGTTTGTCTTCATCACCCTTAGCGATGCCCCCGAGACTGAACGGCTGACACGGAGGCCCCCCCGCCAGGACATCCACGCCCGCCTCGCCCAAGTAGCTCATGTCAAGGTTCTGGACGTCGCCCCCCACCAAAGGTGGACGCTGACCCGGCTCGGGAATCCAGGGTCGCCCCCCCTCGGGGACGCGATCAGCTTTCGCCGCGAGAGTCTCACAGGCTCGCTTGGCGAACTCGTTGAACAACAGCGGTCGGAAGCCCGCGTTCTGGACCGCCATGGCCAAGCCGCCTCCTCCAGCGAAAAGCTCAACAGCCGTGCGATCCTTAATGGCTTCTTCCCGCTGTTCAGACATGAGAAAACCATACCGCGGAAAAGGTGATCTTCACATAGTTTCGAACGGATTTCGCATCCCACTTAGCGGCGTGATCTAGAGTGCACTGAGGCGACTTCAGGAGAAGGGCAGACCAGATGGTGGGCGGCACGCTGCGAGTTCAAGCTCAGCATCACCAAGGCCCTCAATGATCAGCTCGCCGTCGCCCTCCAAGGTCTGAGCCCGGCACCAATGACCCCCTGGCCAGCATCCGGGCGCTCTCAGCGACAGCCGGCGGCTATCAGCTCCCTCTCTGTCAGACCGCTGTGACATATGGGACGCATGAGTAGCCCTGTGTCAAGCCGCCGCCTGTTGATCTTGTCTGAGCAGGGTCTGGAGGGCTCCGTGCTTGGCGGGATCGTAGGCATGGCCGTCCTGCCAGCAGCGCCAGATCACATACAGCCAGGCCCGTGCGAGGATGCGGGTGGCGTGCGGGTGGTCCTTGCCGCGGGCGATGGCGTCGGCATACAGCTTGGCCGCCCAGGGGTTGGCCCGGCGGGAGTCGGCGGCGAAGTCGCAGACAGCGTCGCGCAGCTGTTTGTTGACCGCCCAGCGGAAGCCGACGCTCTTGTGCTTGCCGGACTGGCGGGTCGAGGGTGCCACCCCGGCCAGGCAGGCCAGGGAGGACGGGTCGGGAAAGCGGTCGCGGCAGTCGCCGATCTCTGCCAGCAGCCGGGCGGCTCGGACGGTGCCCGAGCGGGGCAGCGAGGTGAAGACGTGCGCGTCGGCATGCAACGCGAGTTGCTCGCCGATCTGCGCCTCCAGCGTCTTGATCTGCTCGACCAGTGTGGTCAGGACGGCGAGCATCGCCCGGGTGGCGTGCGCCCGCGCCGTACCGTCGTCGCCGCCGGCGCCGCGTGGTGCGCTCTTGAGGCGGACCAGCAGTGCGGCGGCGCTCTGGCGGCCGCAGTAGCCCACGCTCTTGAGCCAGGCGGCCAGGCGCCGCTCGCTCAGCCGGTCGGCCCGGTCTTGGCAGTCGAAGCGGGACAGGAAGGCCAGGCTGATCTGGCTGTCCAAGTCGGCGAACAGACCGACCGCGGCGGGGAAGGCACCGGCCAGGTGCGCGCGCAGCTGGTTGCACAACGCGACACGGTGGGCCACCAGGTCCCGGCGGGCCCGTACGGTGGCGCGCAGGGTGGCGGTGACCGGGCTGTCGGGGATCAGCGGGCGCAGCCGGGCGCGGTCGGTGCGCAAGGTGTCGGCCAGTACGAACGCGTCAAACCGGTCGTCCTTGTTACCGGCCGAGCCGTAGCGCGAGCGCAGGTTCTTGACCTGGTTCGGGCTGATCACCACGACGGTCAGCCCGCCGGCCAGCAAGGACTCGACGACCGGGCCGTCGCCGCGCTCGATGGCGACCTCACCGGCTCCGGCCTTCTTCAGACGGCGGACCAGATCGTTCAGGCCTGGACCGGTGTGCTCGATGGTGAACCGGGTGACCACCTTCCCGGCCGTGTCGACCACGCATGCGACGTGATCGGCGCTGGCCCAGTCGAGTCCGGCGGTGACGCCGCCCGGTGCGGTTGCGGGCAGGGACGTGTGGGGGGCATCCTGCATGACAGCCTCCTCGCTGCTAAGCCCAGTGGGGAGGCACCCTTTTGTCGGTCCCGGGACGCGGCAGCCAGTCAGCTCACTGTTCGGCGCTCGGTGGCGCTCAGCCCTGTCGACGGTCAGCACGCCCCGGGTAACCGCCGGATCTCGCAGAACTCATGCTGGACCTCACTTGATCGAGCGAGCAGGGCGGTGACCCGGCGGCACCTCGGGTGCATCAGCAGTCTCACGACTACCGACAAGAGGATGGTGCACCAGTGAGCCCTTTTGATGCGAAGCAGGGCGAGACGGGACGATCGAGACAGTGACGATGACCCTCGCCGACCAGGCCGCCATGACGGGGCAGGATGGTCGGGTGACCGATGGTGCGACCAACCTTGCCCAGGCCATGCGACACCTCTCCCCCGAGACGCCACCCCAGCTGATCCCCCTCATCAAGGCGATCCCGCCGGTACGCGGCCAGCACAGGCGTCCCCGCAGCAGGCCGGACCGACTATACGCCGACCGCGGCTATGACCACGACAAGTACCGCCGCCTGGTCTGGCGCACCGGCATCAAACCCATCATCGCCCGCCGCGGCACCCCGCACGGCTCCGGCCTGGGCATCCACCGATGGGCCATCGAACGAACCTGTGCGCCGCGAGGCGCTCTGTTGATCTCCACACCACATGGGCCGCGCACCTGCTTCGAGGCATGCCTTGAACGCCCTGGCAGGCAGCCACTGGTCACACCCCTCGTGGTCTGCACCGCCTGCCACGACCAATCCACGGGCAACCTGCTCCACCGCTAACGCAGCAGTCACTGGAGAGCCGGATGATCGGGAAACCATCAAGTCCGGTTCGGCGGGAGGCCGAGCGGTAAAGGACCAACCCCGGCTGACACCTCGCCGCTCGGCCGACCCATCCGCCCTGCTCCACTGGTTCTGCCGACTGCGCATCCGCTGGGAGATCCGCGACGACATCCACGAAGCCTTCATGACCCTCGGCGCCGCCATCATCTGGCGACGCCTCACCCGCTGACCTATTTGTTGGACTAGCAAACTTCGAAACTAAGGGATTTTTCAGCTAAATGACGGAGAGCAGTGGCATACTCCATCATGCCATCCACAATGTCGAGCTCATTACACCCGGAGCGTTTCACATTGGCCAGCCCATCAATTAGCGCCTGAGTGTCTACAATTGCTTCCCTTAGTACAGAAAAGTCTCCCTTTGACATATTACCATTTAAGGTTCGCATAACTTTTGCAGCGATATGCGGGCTAAGTGAAGCCAGCTCAATAATGTAGTCGTCCAAAATCTCCACTGTAGGTATTTGAGGAAAGGGAAGTAGCAAAAAGCTGTCGAATGCCTCACGTAGCTGTTCACGCGCACTTGCGCTAGTCGGCATAGGTTACAATCTTCCCATTTTGAGTATAGATGCCAAACCGCTTGCCGATCTTGATCTTCCAGCCCATCTTACCATTTCTTAGTTTTACTGGCTTCTTCTCATGGCCATAGGCGTCCCAGAGATCAACCGCCCTATTCGTGTACTCCACCAGGTTGCGCCCTTTGCCGTGCTCCCCCAAATGATATTGAATGGCGGCAGTTTTTCCACCCTCGTCAGCATTGAAGCTGACATTAGCCCACTTGCTAAACTCCTGACGCTCCGCCCCGGTGAATTTGATGCATCGCCAATCAAGACTCGCGTTATGAACCAGGATGTCAGCGGCCCCGGCACCCACATAATAGGTGTGGAGTTGGGCCACAGTAAAGTTATGAACTTTCTGATGATATAACGTCCACTTTCTAGTGGCGGCAACCTGAACCTGAGCACCCGAATCAGTTCGCAGCCAGGCTCCGGCGCTTAGTTGGGCGGCGGCAATCCAGGTGCGGGTGTCGACCCTCCAGAAGGGATGTTCATCGGTTGCTATCACGACGCCGGTAGCGTCGCCATCGAGTCCATCCGTATCGACGGTGATCTGAACGAGGGTTTTCGTGCCGACGCCAGCGATGAGATCGATAACGGGACGAGGTTTAGTCTCGCCTGTATCTGGATCGGTGGCGAGTACTTCGTCGCCGACCTCTACCTCCTCGATGGGTTTGCGCGTGCCGTCCGCCATGAGGACCAAGGTGCCCGGGACAAAGCTATTACACTTCTTTAATAGGTCGCCTGCTTTCTTGAATGCTCCCTTGATACCTTCTATTCCCTGTTTAAGCCCGAACTTGACTCCTCTTCCCACGCCTCCGGATGCCAGCATTGCGCATGAGCCGATATTGCTGTCGTCGAGGCATGCTTTGGCGTCCTCAAGGAAGAATTTGACAATCCCGTGTTGCTCTTCCCAAACATCGCCCTGGTAGCCAGGGCCGTCGAGAACAAGTCCAGCATTTTGAGCGAACATTGCACAGTTCCCCAGGTGGTAGTCCATGTCCACACCCGAGGGCGGAGCGCCCTGGCAATTAGCCTTATACAGCTCCAGAAACATCATGTTGTCCACGATGATCTGGGCTCGTCTTTTTCCTTCGGCTATTTCGGCCCGCCATTGCTTGCATTCGTCGGTTTTCGATCCCTTGCATCTGGCCTCAATGCATGGGGCGGTGAACCGGTCGCCGCCGCTGCATCCAGGGTCGGGTTTGAGGCCTTCAGGGTCGGCCAGGCCGATCGGGTCGTCGCCGGCGTAGCTGTAGGGGTTGAGCCACTGCGGCTTGTCAGTGTTGAGCAGCGGGTCGGTGGAGATGAAGCGGGCGATGGACGGGTCGTAGTAGCGGGCGGACAGATAGGTCAGGCCGGTGGAGTCGTCCTCGGTCTTGCCGAGGAAACCGCGGTCGGTGAAGGGCAGGTCATCGGCGCCGCGGCGCTGGCCGTAAGGCAGGTAGCGTTCCCGGCGGATCTGGCCGGTTGAGTCCTCGATGGCCAGTTGCGCGGAGCCGTGCAGGCCGGAGGCCAGCCAGGTGACGCCGGTGTTGTTGCGCAGGGCCACGACCGTGCCGTCTGGGCCGGTGTAGTACCGGGTGGTATTGACCAGGCCGCCGGAGGCGGTCACTTCCATGGAGCCGAGGTAGAGCGTGGCGGCGCCATCGGGGTTGCGGCGGATCAGCCGCTCACCGCCGGCGTCGTAGACCATGGATGTGTCCTGGCCGTCGATCGTGGCCTTGTCGAGCTGGCCGAATGCGTTCCAGGTGAAGGTGCCTTGCTTGCCGTCCACGGTGCGTCCGCTGAGCTGGCCCGCGTTGTCGTAGGCGTAGGTGTCGCTGCGACCGGGCCGGTTGATGGCGGTGACCGTGTTGGGTCGCACCGCCGAAGGGCCGGCGGGGGGGTAGGCGTAGGTGGACGTGCCGCTGCCGTCGGTCAGCGTGGTGATGTTGCCGACCGCGTCATAGGCGAAGGTCTGGTTGTAGGGGTCGATGCCCTGAGTGTCGGGGCCGGCCGTGCAGGTCGAGCCGGTGGTGGTGAACGCGGTGGTGAGCCGGCTGAGTCCGTCGTAGCCGAAGCATTCCGACTGGCCCGGTGTGGTGCCCGGGACGGCCGAGGCGGCATCCAGAATGCGGCTGATGCTGCCGGCTTTGTCGTAGGACAGGCGGTCGTCTTGAGCGATCTGTGGGGTGGTGGTGTCGGCTTTGGCGGTGGTGGTCAGCCGGTCCAGCCATCCGGTCTGCTCGTTCCAGGTGTAGGCGCGCTTGATCTGAGCGGTCGCACCGTAGGAGCGTTCGGCCAGCCGGGCGGTGGCGGTGTAGGCGGTGTCCTTGACGTAGGTGGCGCCGCTGCCGTAGTCGGAGGTCAGCCCCTGGGCCATCCCCAGGTCGGTGTAGGAGAGGGTGAGCTTTTCCGCGAGGAGATCGCCCTTGCCGGGCATGCCGTACTCGACCTGGTTGCCGGCTCGGTCGTAGCGTGCGGTGAAGTCATACTCACCGGCCAGCGGTCCCTCAGAGGAGGGGATCGTCAGCTTGGTGGCGGTCGGCCGGTAGGCGGAGTCGTAGGCGGTGATCGCGTCCACGTAGGCCTGGCCGCCGGTGTACCGGGTGGACGAGGTCAGCTGCCCCTTGGCGAGGGTGTCGTAGATCCACTCGGTCAGCTTGGTTCCGCTGCCGGCCTCTCCCGACCATTGGGCGGTGCGGCGCCCCAGATCATCGTAGGTGTGGGAGATTTTGGCGTTGTTGCCGTCGATGGACCACAGCAACCGGCCGGCGGCATCGTAGCCGGAGGAGGATGAGCCGGCGTCGGGGTCGGTTCCGGCGGTGCGACGGCCGAGCCAATCGTAGGTGAAGGTGCGAACGTTGCCGCTGGCGTCGGTGAGCTTGGTCAGGTTGCCGGAGTGGTCGTGGACGTAGGTGGTGTCGTGGTGGACGGTGGCGTCCTTCCACTCCTCGGTCTTGACCGTCCGGTCCTTGGTGTCGGTGACGGTGACGGTCTTGCCGCCGATCGGCGGGGTGACCTCGGTGCGCTCCAGGCCGGGATAGGCCATCGTGGTGCGGCGCAGTTCAGAGGCCAGGTGGAAGGCGATGATCGCGATGGGCCGTTGAAGGCCGTCGTAGACCGTTTTGTTCCACTGCGGCAGGTCCGTCAGGGCGGGATTCAGCAGGCCGCTTCCCGGTTCGTCCGGGTTGTGCACCGGGTTGGACTTGGCATGGGCCTGTCCGCGGGCGTCGTAGCCGGTCACGTTGACGATGCGGCCGCCTGTGGGTGAGAGCGTCTGCGTCTCGCGGGTTCTGCCCAGGCCGTCGTCATAGGAGTGCGCGGTGAGGTATTTCGCACTTGTGCCGCTGCCGGACAGCAGTCGCCTGATGGTGGTCTTGGCCGCTGCGGTCGGCTGCCCCAGATTGCCGGTAGAGGGGATGTGGTAGGCGAAGCTCGCCGTGGGTGTGCTGCCGCTTCGTGGTTCCGCGGGGCCCCACAGTGCCGAGGTACGGGTGAGCGCGTCGTAGTCAATCTCGGTGGTGTGGTTGTTCGGATCGGTCGTCGAGATGGGGAGACCGTGCAGGGCGGAGGGTTTGACGGTGGTGGTGTGGCCGAGCGGGTTGGTGGTGGTGATGCCGTTGTGTGGCCAGCCGGTGGTCGGGCTGTAGGCGGTGGTGGTGATCTTCTCTAGCGGGTCGGTCGCGGAGGTCGGCCGGCCATACCCGTCGAAGGCGGCTTTGGTCGTGTTGTAGTGGGAGGCTCGGTCGTAGACCCAGTTCTCGGTCGCGTTTCCGAGGGTGGGGGAGTTGGCGGATGGACTCGTCGCTCCGTCGTACAGGATGACCGACTTGCCCAGCAGGGCTCCAGTGGTGCAGTTGTCTCCGGCGCGACGTTCCACTCCCGCGGGGAGGTTGAGCATCCACTTGCTGGTGTTGCGGGCGTAGGTGGTGGTGATGCACGTGTTGTCGGCGGCGTTTCCGGTCTCGCCGTAGTCGTTGGAGGTGGCCGGCAGGCCGTAGGAGTCGTAGGTGATGCGTTGTTCGGTGTATCGCCACCCCGTCGTGACGGCCTCGCGAGCCACCTCACGACTCGTGCTGATCCTCAGCGGGTCGTAGATGCCGGGGCCGGTGCCGGTGGAGGTGCTGACGTACTCGTACCGATTGGAGGAGACCTCGGCGTAGCCGCCGGGTCCCGGGCCGGGTGGGGTGGTCGGGGGTGTGGTCGGCGTGGGGGTAGGTGTCGGGGTGGGGGTGGGAGTGCTGCCGCCTGAGCAGAGGCCGAGGTCTTTCCAGGTGGCGTCGGCGCCGGGTTCGGAGAGGGTGGACGCGGTGGCTTCCCAGTGGTGGTTCTTCCAGGTGACCCGCTGGCCCTTGGCATAGACGAAGAGGTTGAGCCATTCGGGGTGCGTGCAGGCCAGCATGCGGGCCGCCGGTCGGCCACCGCTGGGGGCGCTAGCCGCTCGTGTGATGGGTCTTCCGGCGGCGGGCTCGGGTTCGGCGGCGGGTGGAGCCTGAGACGCGGGTGCGGGGGCTGCGACGGTGGCGGGGTTGGTCACGGTGGTGGCGCGCCAGGTCTGTTCCTGCAGGGTACGGCCGGCCAGGACGCGGAGGTCGTTGTAGGCGTTGCCGTCGAAGTCGGTGACCTGGGTGTGTTTGGGAGTGCCGTCCGCGCGGGGGTCGTCGTACATACCGCGGTAGAAGGTGGCGCTGGTGACGCTGAAGTCCTCGGGTGCGGGGCCGCTGCCGGTGATGGTGCGGACCGTCTCATAGCCGCGGAAGTCGTCCCAGTCCTCGACCAGTACCTTGCAGTACTCGTTGGTGGGGCGTCCGCAGACGATCCCGTTCTGAGTCTCCGCCTGGAGGTAGGCGAACGGGCGGGCCCACGCCGGGGTGCCCACATACTCATACCGCGTCACCACGTCGGGGGATCCGCCGACCAGGTCCTTGTCGACGACCTGGGTGGTCAGCCACTTCAGGTACACCGCGCGGGCGGTGCGGGCGATGCCGCCCTCGTCGTAGTACGTGCCCAGGGTGGCCAGGTAGCAGTCACGGGCGTTGGCGTCCCAGCCGGAGGTGGGATACCCGGAGGGGAAGGGGCAGGGTTTGGCCTGGCCGTAGGAGATGTCGGTACGGCCGCCCAGCCCGTTGTAGACGGCCGACATCCGCGGGAAACGCACCCGGGCCTTGCCCTGGGCGTCGTTGTAGTCGGCGCGGTTGTCCAGCAGGGTCGCCTCGAAGTCGACCGGCGGCAACGCGATGTCGGGGCCGGTGCCGGCCAGGCCGACCGGGCGGATGGTGTCCAGCCACAGCACCGGACCGGCCGGCGGCAGCGGGTCCAGGATCTGGGTGTACACCCACTTGTAGCCGAACTCCAGGCGGGTCACCTCATCCCAGCCGCCGGTGGTGTTGGCGGTGGAGGTGACGATGGTGTTCAGCCGTTTGGTGATGAAGAACGTCGGCCCCAGCCCCGAGCACGTCGCCACCTCGCCGGGCGTCCCGGAGGGGCAGTCCAGCTCATCAGGGGTGTCGTTGTCCCAGGGGACGCCGGAGCTGGGCGGGGTGCCGCGATCCACCGCGTTGTAGGTGACCTTCGCGATCGGGGTGGTGCCGGTGATCTGCTTGTTGTGGCCGTACTCGGCCTGCTGCAGGTAGCCGCCCCGGTCATAGGCCAGCCGGGCGTCCATCGGGTCCCACGGGAAGCCGGGCTCGCACAACGCCCCGTGGATCATGCAGTACCAGTTCTCCTCCCGCTGGTAGCGGTAGTCGACCAGGTTGCCGTTGGTGTCGAGTTCCTGGTCCAGGTTCCACCGCCACGGCGCGAAGCAGAATCCAGGCAGTTCGCTGCTGCTGTACTTCTCCCGGCACGGCTCCCCCGCGTCGTCGCCGATGAACGGGGTCTGCCACATCGCGTCCCGCCGGTACCCGAACCGGAAGGCGGTGCCGTCCGCGGTCGTGACCAGCCAGAACGGCTGCTGGGTAACGCCGGAGGTGAGACGTTCGATCTTCCAGCCGTAGTCCTCCGCCGTCTTGTATCCGCCCGTCGCCTTGTCCTTCACGATCGCCGAGGACTTGCCCTCCAAAGACAGCACCAGGTCGGAGGTGGTGTAGTCGGTGGTCGCCGCGTCGCCGTCGTTCTCATCGGGGGACTCCCAGCACAGGTGCTTCCAGTCCCGCTGCCCGGAGTTCTTCCTGGTCTCGAAGACGTCGTCGGCGCACGGCCGGAACTTCTGCTCGATGAACCCGACCCCGGCGTCCCAGCCCATCCCGGCGACTGAGGCCTGGTTGTTGGTGTAGTTGGTGAGGCTGTCCACCCCGGAGGAGGAATACGAGACCGCAAGGTCGGGGCCGGGCCCGTTGACCGACGGCGGGACCGCGATCGGGTAGGAGTAGGAGAACCCGCCGCCGGACAACCCGACCTGCCAGGTGCCCGCCGGCTTCAGGTCGGTCGCGGCGAAGTTGGTGGTCCCCGACCCAGGGTCCTCCGCGGCGGCCGCTACCGCGAGCACGTACACCGACTCCGCCACGCCGGTACCGGCCTCGGCCACCGCCACGATCCGGCCGTTCTTGGCGTCGTTACGGACCGGGATCGCCGCCGCCGACCTCGCGGCCTTCGCACACGCCGCGTCCGGCTGCTCCCCCAGCACACACGCCGGCATCCGGATCAACGTCAACCGTGAGGCTGCGTCCCCGGGGAGGCCGCTGCGGAATGCGGCGTAGTCCACCCCGAGTGTGACCTTGCCCGTCTTGCTGTCGCCGTCGCTGCGGGCCAGCCGGACCGCCAGCCCCATGCCGCCCAGCCGCTTGGCCACATCCGCGCCGTAGGTCTCCACCCGCGTCTTGGCGGGTGTGTCCGGCCCGGCGGCGGCGAGGGTCACCGGCGAGTTCGCCACCCGCACCGCCGCGGCTCCCAGGGTCACGTCCGCGGAGGAGGCTTTCGGCCACACCGGCGCAGCCGGCTCCCGCTCCGTCAGCGGCGCGTCCTCCGCGCCGGTCGTGGAGGCGACCTTTTCGATTTCCTGCCCGTCAACCGACCGCTCTTGGGCGGCCGAGCCGGATAAATCGGGTTGCAGGATGTCGCTCACCACGCCCACGCCGGCCATCGCCACTACCAGCACCAGAGCACAGATCAGCCAAATTCGGACACGCCAAACGTCCACGCCGCAGCCTCCATACAAGAAACCCGCGACGCAACGCGTGGCCGTCGCTCATCCACTTAAGATCGATATAAAGACGATCACCTGGACTATCGATCGACGACGGCCGACAGGTCAATACGATCATCGCGATGCAACGACAACGAAGGGTGACGATACCCAGACGAACTGGTGCGAATGAGACACATCGCCCCAGGTCATCGCCGAGTCAACCGTCATGTCAGTCAGGAACCACCGTTGATAACGATTCGACTTCGGGGCGGCGCTCATCGACGCCACCCGCCTCGCACTCACCCAATTCCCCAAGGCCTGCAGACGGCAGGTAGCACTGATCCTGGTGGCAGCACCAGCGAGTTGCCTTGGCTCACCTGCTGCCGGAGACGGCGACCAACTCGGCCAGCGGGGCCGGGCTGGGACTGTAGGACAAGAAGAACGCCAGTTCGGCCGGGTTGCAGGCCGAGCGGCGGATCAGCAGCCGATGCGCAGGGCTGGTGGTGGCCACCAGCGCCCAGTCATACCAGCGGCGGCCCTTGGAGCCGTCCCCGCACGACATCCGCTGCCATGCACCGGCCGGAAGCCAGGCGGCCACCCGGTCGGCGCGGACCTTTCCCAGCCCGGTGGTGATCTGATGGTCGCAGGAGACGGCCAGCACGTAGCCGATCCGGCGGCTTTCCATGAACCGGCGCAGCGGCCCGTTACCGCCGTGGGCTTCATCGGCGCTCACCCAGGCGAACGTCACCCCGGCGGCAACAGCCCGCTCGATCATCGCCTGCAGCAGTTGTGGCTTGGTCGCGAACCGTGCCGGTTCGGGGGCCTTCGCCACAGCGCACCTGCCGGGGTCGTTCAGCCAGGACGCGGGCAGATACCGCTCCCGGTCGATCAGCGCACGGCCGCGCGGGCCGGCGTAGGCCAGGAAGACCCCGATCTGGCAGTTGGTGATCTTTCCTGCGGTGCCGGTGTACTGCCGTTGCACGCCCGCCGAGCCGGCGCCGCGTTTCTGGAATCCGGTGTCGTCGCCGGTCAGCACGCCGCGGGCATCGCCCAGGTGCGTCAGCACGTAGTCCCGTACATCGTCGCGAACCCCGTCGACGTCCCATCTCGCGGTCGAGAACAGCCGTTGCACCCCATCAGGCGTGCGATCTCCGGAGTACTCGGCAAGGGTCCAGCCGTTCTTGCGTTCCAGCCCTGACAGCAGGCCATGCAGGCACGCCCGGGCACGCAGCCGTACCTCTCGGCGTTTGAACCGCCCCGCGACCAGGGCGAACGCGTCATCGAGTCCAGTCCTCAACCAGCCCGCGTCGATCTGCTCTAGCCTGGCCAACGCGGCCACCGTTCTTATCGAGTCCATACACACCTCGATGATCGCAGCGGTGCCCGCTTTTGTGATCTTGTTCGCTTGTACGTACAGCCGGACAAGCGGGCCTCCCTCACGATGTGCGACTGCCCTATTGGGACCTCTTAGAGGGAGTTTTGCTAGCTCTCGTTCCGGTTCATGGCGAATAGGCCGGGTTCTGGTTCGGTGAGGATGTCGCGGCCGACCAGGCGTTTGAGTTTGGCGCGCATGCTCTCGATGTGGCGGGGCTGATCTCCGATGTTCAAAGCGCGGCACAGGTCCTTGGCGCGCAGGCCTCCGTCGGTGCGGGTGAAGACGGCAAGAACCTCCTGGTAAGCGGGCGGAAGTGGTTCTTCGGTGCCGGACTGGTTCTGCTCGTGCTGTCGCCCGGCGATCTCCAGCAGTGTCTGCCGGGTGAGCTGGAGGCGGGACACCAGTTGCTGAGCGTCTTCCAACCGGTCAGACAGCTCGGCGATCTCGGTGCGCAGCCGGTCGACCTGGGCGCGGGCGTCGTGCTCACGTCCGCCCAGGTGCCGTAACAGCTCATCGGGCACGACCGGGCGGTTCACGCCGCCAGGCCCAGCAGCGACGCCGGCCGCCAGGACGGAGTGGCTGTGCCGGTCAATCGACGGGCCATGTTGTCGGTCATCGACCAGTAGACCATCGACTCCGCGCTGGCGGGCCGGGTCTCGTAGTCCCGCACCAGGCGGCGGTGCAGCATCAGCGTGCCGTAAACCTGCTCGACCACCCACCGTTTGGGCAACGGCGTGAACCCCTTGAGCTGCGGATCGCGGTGGACGGTCTCCACCTGGATGCCCAGTGCGGCCCCACGCGCGGCGACGGCGTTCTTGAACCCCGCGTCCACCCACGCCTTGCTGACCGAAGGGTTGTCGATCGCGACCTTGTCCAGCAACGCGATGCCGATCGCGTTGTCGTGCACACCGGCGGCGGTCACCATCACCGCGATCACCAGTCCCAGCACATCGACGGCCAGGCCGCGCTTACGGCCCCGGTCCTTCTTCCCTGGATCCAGCCCGGTCGTGGCCGCCGGTGCGCTGACCGAGGCGCGCACGGTCTGGGTGTCCAGGATCACCGCGCTGGGGTCCTCGCGGCGGCCGGCCCGCTCCCGGACCTGGCAGCGCAGCAGGTCATGGATGGTCTGGTCGGTGCCGTCGTCGCGCCACCGGGCGAAGTAGTAGTACACCGCGGTGTGCGGAGGGAAGTCATGGGGCAGGTACCGCCACTGGCAGCCGGTCCGCGCTTGGTAGAGGATCGCGTTGACGATCTCTCGCATCGCGTATCGGCCTTGATGCCCGCTGACCGAGCGATGCCGCTGCTTCCACGCGGTGATCACCGGCTCGATCAGCGCCCATCGCCCGTCGGAAAGGTCGCTGGGATACAGCTCTCGCTTGCCCATGCTGCCAGTCCAGCCCACCCACACCGGACGTCAACCCTCTGTAACGACATCCTCACTCACACAACAGCTCACGCATGGGCAATCCCTCACAAAACTCCCTCTTAGGCCCGGCTAGCGCGCCGGAGTCCGCACGTAACAGAAGGCAGGTCAGCGGGCTCAGGCCAATGCCTCCCAGAGCCTGGAGCAAGTGTGGATCACCCGCCCCGAAACTCAGTTCAAGCACTATCCTGAGGGCTGGCGTTGAGATGAGCTCCCTCGGTTTTCTGACCTGCGGTTACTCATCCTTGGTAGCTGATGACGAACAGAGTCCTGGGATCGGGAGCGAGCAAACTGTGAGCGAGAACCAATTCATCAACGTCACCCCTCACCCACGAATCCTCGGGGTGTTGGGGGACATCGAGTTCTCCCACTGGCAGTGCCTCGCGGAGCTCGTCGACAACTCCTTCGACGAGTTCCAAGCTGCGGGCGAGATGGAAGAACGTCCCTCCGTCTCGATCACGCTGCCCACCGCCACAGCTACCCGGTCGACAGCCGCGATCGTGGTCAAGGACAACGGTCGGGGCATGAGCCTAGAGGCTGTCACTAATGCCATCAGCGCTGGTTGGACGAGCAACAGCAGGCATGGCTCGCTCGGCCTATTCGGCATGGGCTTCAACATCAGTACGGCGCGTCTCGGTCGACACACGACTATTCGCACCAGTCGCGTCGGCGACCCTCATTGGGTAGAGGTCGTTCTCGACCTCCCGAAGATCGCCGAGTCGCCTCAGTACCAGGCTCCATATCGTCTCGTCCCCAAGGCGAACTCGGCGGAGCACGGCACCACAGTGACGGTCAGCGATCTCAAGTCTGAGCAGTTCGAGGTCCTGAAGCGGCCTAAAACACAAACCGTCATCCGGGAGAAGCTCGGCGATATCTACAGCTACCTTCTACGGGAACGCGGCTTCCTCCTGACGATCAACAACAAGAAGGTGCAGCCGCGACTGCCGTGCGTCTGGGACGAGAGCCGATATGTCACACGGCTGGGCGTGCAGATCCATGCCATTCAGCACATCGATCTGCCGCTCAAGGACAAGAAGGCTTGCATGGACTGCGGCTACTGGAGCCGGGCAGACGCCGAACTGTGCGAGGAGTGCGGATCGGAGCGACTGGAACTGCGATCACGACGGATTTGGGGCTGGATCGGTATCCAGAGGTATGTCCATAGGTCTGACTATGGCCTGGACTTCCTCCGCAACGGCCGGAAGATTCTACCCAAAGACAAGCGCGTTTTCTACTGGCAGGATGAGGATGAACTCTCCGAACCAGACCTTGAATATCCCATCGACACCAAGGTTCCGACTGGTCGTATAGTCGGAGAGATACACTGCGACCACGTTGCCCCGAACTATCAAAAGACAGCGTTCGAGTTTGACACCCCTGAATGGCGTCAGGCCATTCGGACCATCCGTGGAATTAGCCCAATCCGCCCAAACAAGGCCAAGCAACTTGGCCTGCCGGAGAATGACAGCCCACTCGCCCTGCTTTTCAAGGGGTACCGGCGGCAGGATCCCGGACTCAACTACCTCATTCCCGGCGACGGTCACTCCGCGTTGCACAACAAGGCCCTCGAATGGGCCGTCCGCTTCCGTAAGGGAGAGGAGGCATACCGGACTGACGACATCTGGTACCAGTCCGCCTACCAACACGATCATCCGGCGGTTCCCGACCCCGACCCACAAGGTGGGGAGATCCTGCCAGGACTTGACGCCAACCTACTCAACCCCGACGCGGGTTACGCGGACCAGTCCTCGGCCACAGGAACCTCAACTCCCGTAACGATGGAGCCACAACCAGTAGAGGTTGAGGAGACGCTGGAGCAACGTCTCAAGCGATACAGGGATAGCGGGGAGCCTCTTGTCGACCTCGCGGGTGAATACGCCCTACCTGACTTGGGCGCCATCGAGCTCGCGGTCTGGGTAGCCCATGGTCAGCAGCTGATGACCAAAGACAAGGTGCCTGCCCCTGTGGTAGCGATCATGCTTCGTGCCCCCCTGCTTGAAGTCTTCGTGGATGTCGGAGCTTCGCTCTTTCAGGAGCAGGGGACGGACATCCGCGATCTGGCACTGGTGGAAGTCGCCGAGTACATGCGCGTGCGGGCGAACAAGGTCAACAGACCCCTAACTGAGATCGTCTCCCTCCTTAAGGCCAGAAGCGCGTCGGTCAAGCTCACGCCGACGGCCCTCGCGGACGAGGCTGAAAGGATCATGGATCAGGTGCGATCGGCCATGGTGTCGCAGGTCGCGCAGAGCCCGGCGGTTCATTGGGAACTGCTGACCGAGGCTGAGCGGGCGAGTTCCGAGCGGCGGTTCGCGATCGAAGCCTCCAACGCGACCACGTGGGATGACATGATCGCGAGCGGCGACTTCGTTCGTTACGTTCCCGCGAACGCTATCGTGCGTTTGATCGCCGCCAGCCCTAACACTTTCCTCGATGGGAAGGTCTTCAAGCGCTCGTACGAGGCACTTACCGACGTCACAGCGAGAGAGTTGGTGGTGGAGCGCCTGATCAACCCTCTTAGCGATCTGGCCCTCCTGGAACAGCATCGCCCGCGGCTCGATCTAGAGGAGCTCACGCGAACTCGTTCCAGCTGCCGACTCGTGGTCCGTGAACTAGCGGATAACAGCTAGGTGGAGAGGTGCCAAATTTCCTCTCTCCTCCCGCGCTGCTAGACGCCGGCCCACTCCAGTTCCCTCGCCAGGTCGAGCGACTCCTCTGGCACCTGGGATTCACATCGATCAGCAACATCGACGGACCAGGCGACGAGGGAGGGGACATCCTCGCGCGCCTAAAAGGTGAGGACTGGGTGATCCAGTGCAAGTGGAAGAAGAGAGGTGCAGTCGGACCGGAAGCAGTCGATGAGGTCGCACGAGCCCGGGACAGTTACCGTGCTCACCGCGCCGTTGTCGTCACGAACACTCGCTTCGGCCCTGATGCGCAGCGGCGTGCCGCTAACCTGGCTCGCCTCGGACCGCCCATCCTCCTGTGGACCGGTGGCGATCTCGTCGCAAGCTTCGATCGCATCCCTGTCCACTTTGGCGGAGTCACTCGCCGGTCGTATCAAGCAGAGGCGCTTCAATCGTTGAACCACGACCTCCATGACACGGGCCGCGCCTTGCTGGTCTTGGCAACGGGCCTTGGCAAGACCGTCGTTGGCGGGGAGGTTATACGGGAGCATCTCCTGAGACATCCCAGTGATCAGGTCCTTGTGGTGGCACACGCGAAAGACCTAGTCGCCCAGCTAGAACGAGCACTGTGGCGGCACCTCCCCAAGGAAGTGCCAACGCGCCTTTTGACCGGGGACACCAGGCCAGACAATCTATCGGGTTTGACCTGCGCCACGGTCACCTCGGCCTTGTCAGCTGCCCGCTTCGGGTATCGGCCAGGGCTCGTGATGATCGATGAGGCCCACCACCTTGGTGCGAACGGCCAATACGACGAGTTGCTAGCCCTCCTTGAGCGCTCGCGTCAGTTCGGTGTGACTGCCACGCCGTGGAGAGGCGACGCACATGACATCACGGATCAGCTTGGCCCTCCGAGCTTCACTCTCGGAATCGAGGAGGGGATGCGGCATGGATACCTTGCCCAGGTCGACTACAAACTGTTCGTGGATGACATCAATTGGGACACGGTCAAGCAGGCGAGCGCCCACTCGTACGGCCTGGCCGAACTCAACGCTCGCCTCTTCCTCCCGCAACGCGACGAATCTATCCGCGATCAGATCGCAGCCGTCTGGGCTGCCACAGTAAGACCACGGGCCATCGTCTTCTGCCGGACCATCGAACACGCGGAAAGACTCGCGGACGTGTTGCGCCGAACGCCGCTTTGGTCTGGATCGCTGGCGCTGCACGCTGGCCTAGCGAAGCGGGAACGTCAGAATCGGCTCCTTGCGTTCCGATCCGGCGAGGTGCCAATCCTGACGGCGGTAGACATCCTCAACGAAGGCGTTGACGTCCCAGACGTGAACATTCTCTGCTTCGCCCGGGTCACTCACTCGCGACGAATCTTCGTGCAGCAGTTGGGACGTGGACTGCGACTACGCGAGGGGAAGGATCGCGTCGTAGTCCTCGACTTCGTGAGCGACCTACGCCGCATCGCCGCCGCCCTCAACCTCAAGCGATCACTCGAAGGAGCCGGCGAGATCGAGACGCTGAACAAGGTCAGTCCTTCCCGCATCGACTTCAGCGACCAACGTGTCGCCACCCTCATGGAAGAGTGGATCAAGGACGCGGCCAGCCTGGAGACCGCGTATGACGAGTACCGCCTCCAATTCCCCACTATCCCCGTCAGTTGATGGCCTCGGAAAGCGCATGGACGCCCGGTCTGCTTGAGTCATCCGTGCGGAAATGTCGGACCCTTCACCTATTCTGATGAGGGTCCAACTCGGCAATAGATCATGCTCGCGTGACCGTGTTCACCACTCTCAGGAGCAGCAATGCCTCGCCTTAACCTTCCGCCTGACCTTCGTGAGCGTCTTCTCCTTGAGGTGTACCGCCAAGCGGACCAACTCGACTGGGAGTTCCTTACCAACCCCCAGAAGACCGCTTACTACAGGAAGTGGATCGAGGATCCGCAGATTGGCGGCGCGCTTCGGGAGCACCTCAGCGAGAAGGACATCCGGGTGTGGCTCAAGGACGTCCCCATGAAGGAGTACGCAAGATCCCAGGAAGGGATCGGACACTACGTACGGTATATTCCCACCCGTTTCCGAGGGCCCGATGAAGTCATCAAGGCCGCGCTCGGCTCAGGATGGACCATGGCGCCCGGCACAGTCGACGTGAAACCCAATCACTGTTGGGCAACGGATGGGAGTGTCGAGCGCTACGTGTGCTGGGGCAGAGACGCGCAGTTCAAGGACCTCGTATACGCCACCCTCACTGTCGCCGTAACCAGCCGCCAGGCGCCTACCATCGTCGTGGCGACCCGCGACGGCGAGCTCGTACCCGCCGAAAATAAGACCCTGCAGAAGAAAATGGCGGCACACTGCAAGATCGATATCACCTATCTACACCGATCGATGATCCCAAACCCGGATTACATCGGCTGACGCGGCAAACGGTCAACTCAGCCTCGGTCAGGTCGGTGCCGGTAGAGCCTGGAGCCGGGTCAGCGCGGAGATGAGCAGCTAGGCCCAGGGGCCATCAGTGCGGGATGCGCAGGCGTCGTCTGCGGCCTCCGCCTACCAGCTGTCCGGCGACGGTGAACAGGCGTAGCCGCAGTCGTTTGGTTCGTAGGGGCCGGCGTCGGTGCTGTCCAGGGCGAGCAGTTGCATCCAGGCGGTGAGGTCGCAGGCCAGGGCGACGATCTCCAGCCAGATTCGGCTCTGGGCCCGGTGGCGGTGGCGTAGTTCAAGATCGGCGAGCTGCCCGGTGCCGGTGACGAAGCACGTGAAGCGGTGTCCGTCGATGCACGAAGGTGGCTAGAGGTAACCAGCCGCAGGACGAGCGACGCCGGGAGAGTGACTCTCGAAGCGGTGGGCAACTCCGGCCTGTTCCTGATGCCCCCGAGGGACCGACCGTCATTCATACTGGCCAACCATGGACGATCCCTATGGAGCTTCCATTCGGTGGTGGAATGGACGCGCCGGTTGTCCGGGTGCACTGGATCGAGGGGGACCAGGCCCAGGGCCCCGGCAAAGTGGTGCGGACGGCCGTGGTGTCCAGTTCAGGGCTTGAGGTCGAGTACGGCATAGCCGAAGCGGCGGGGCAGCGGTCGGAGTAAGCGAACAGACACGGCCTTGGAGATCATGAGGTTCTCGACGCCAAATGATCAGAAGACCGTGCCTGCCCCCTCATCATTGCCGATCAACCCTGCCCTGGACCGCTTGGCCGAGGTGACCTGCGGCTCCTCGCCCGTAGTGGTCGCCGAGTTCGCCAGCCTGCTGGAGCAATTACGGCAGGTTCCCGATCCACGCGATCGCCGCGGGATCCGGCACGCGCTCGCTTCGGTGCTGGCGGTCGCCGCGGCGGCGGTACTGGCCGGGGCGCGGTCCTTCACCGCGATCGGCGAATGGATCACTGACGCCCCTGCCCAGGTCCAGGCCGCGCTGGAGGTCAGACACGACGTCTTGATCGGAATGCATCAGCCACCGCACGAGGCAACGATTCGCCGGGTGTTGGAGGTCATCGACGCCGACGTCTTCGACGCGATCCTCGCCGGGTGGCTGACCGCTCGAGCGCGGATGCAAACCGAGGCCGCCTCCGCACCCCGACGTGGGCGGCGACGCCGGGCGATAGCAGTGGATGGCAAGGCGCTACGCGGCGCTCGCCTGGCCGAACACAGCACCGTGCACCTGCTGGCCGCCTTCGACCACACCTCCGGCGTGGGCCTGGCCCAGACCGACGTGGACGGCAAAACGAACGAGATCACCCGGTTCCGGCCCCTGCTGGACGGCCTTGACCTGGACGGATGCGTCATTACCGCCGACGCCCTGCACACCCAGCGCGACCACGCCACCTTCCTGGTGACCGAGAAGAACCCCCACTACATACTGATCGTCAAGCAGAACCAGCCCACCCTGCACACCCAACTCAAGCGGCTGCTGTGGAAACAGGTCCCCATCGCCGACCGCCGGCGCGATCGCGGACACGGCCGCGAGGAGCGCCGCACGCTGAAGATGCTGACCGTCAAAGCGGGCCTGCTCTTCCAGCACGCGGTCCAGGCCATCCAGATCAAACGGAAGGTCAGAGGCCTGAACAAGGGAAAGTGGCGGACCGTGACCGTCTACGCCATCACCAGCCTGCCCACCTGGCAGGCTGGTCCCGCCGACCTGGCCACCTGGATCCGCGGCCACTGGAGCATCGAGAACAAGCTCCACTACGTCCGCGACGTCACCTACGGCGAAGACCACTCCCAAGCCCGTACCGGCAACGCGCCCCGCAACATGGCCGCCCTGCGCAACCTCGCCATCGGCGCCCTCCGCCTGACCGACGCGACCAACCTCGCCCAAGCCATCCGGCACCTCTCCCGCGACGCCACCCGACCCCTGGCCATCCTCGGACTCACGTGATCAACAGCAGCTCGATCGACTTTGCTGGGGCCCTGCCACCACTACATCACGGCTTCACCCCCTGCTCTGCTGAGCGCACGAAATACTCTCAGTGATTGCTTATCACCAGCACGCACCCAGCCAACTTCCTAGTTGATTTACCGTGAGCTGCAATAGGGAAATATTGCCCTCCGTGACGATCATGGAACAATTCGTGCGCCAATCTGCCGCAGGCCGTCGGCACGCCTCCCCCGAAGACACATTTTCGGTCACTCCCTATTTCGCGTATCACATTGTCTAAATTAGAATTATCACGAAGAAGTCACGGTCAACAAGATCGGTTGTCAGATTCCATGACTCAACTTAACCTAGGGGGACGGGTGATCGTTTGGATAGAGATACGGCCGCGTAAGTAGGGTGCAGATCTGGGGGACAACGCGTTGGCGGCTTCTAGTGGGCAGATGTCTGTGCTTACATCTGAACATTAAGGGGGAAATACACGATGAGCACGCGCCATAGCGACTCAGTTCCGCTCACCTGAATGCGCTGGGGACCCCGCACCTAACTGCTCACGCCAAGCATGCAACGCGATCAGCGCTTCATCTGGAAACCTTTTGCATACCTTCGGACGCGGATAAATCAAAGACCCTAAACTCTTGACCAAAGTTGTGACACGCGGATAAGTTATTGCTCACGCCACTTCAACAAAGAGAGAACTCACGGCTATTCCTAAAGGCGCGGACGGAGTCCCGGAAAGAACCCCGGCCGCAGCAGACATCTCTCGATGTAAGGAGCAGTACAAGGTGGGAAAGTTCAACGGAATACACAAGGTGAGCCTGGCCGCATCGGCCGCCGCCGTACTCACGATGGCCCTGGTCACCGGGGCTCCCAGCAGCATGGCGGCGAGCATCTCGATGCAGGCCCCTACGGCCATCACCGCTACCGATGACCCGCAACTCCTGTGGTCGTGCGGCTGGTACCGGGTAACTCCTACCGACCGAAAAGCTAATGCATCATGCACTATGGGTGCGGGCGACAACAGGTCCCGCGGAGTCTGGGACTGCGACTGGCAAACGGACATCTGGATGGACTGGCAGCATTCCAGCTGGTCGAAAAGTAATACGTGTGACACTTACCTAAATCACGTAACCACCATTCAAGAGTAGAAGTTGTTGCCGTTCGGCGCACGCAGATACGTTATCGCTCACGCAATTCGAAACAAGAGAAATTCACAGCTATTCTGAAGGCCGCGGACGGAGTCTCGGAAAGAACCCCCGCCCGCGGCAGACATCTCTCGATGTAAGGAGTAGAGTACAAGGTGAGCAAGATCAACGGATTACACAAGGTGAGCCTGGCCGCATCGGCCGCCGCCGTACTCACGATGGCCCTGGTCACCGGGGCTCCCAGCAGCATGGCGGCGAGCATCTCGATGCAGGCCCCTACGGCCATCACCGCTACCGATGACCCGCAACTCCTGTGGTCGTGCGGCTGGTACCGGGTAACTCCTACCGACCGAAAAGCTAATGCATCATGCACTATGGGTGCGGGCGACAACAGGTCCCGCGGAGTCTGGGACTGCGACTGGCAAACGGACATCTGGATGGACTGGCAGCATTCCAGCTGGTCGAAAAGTAATACGTGTGACACTTACCTAAATCACGTAACCACCATTCAAGAGTAGAAGTTGTTGCCGTTCGGC
>NZ_JAKNTW010000009.1 GCF_022213955.1 Dolomitihabitans soli
TCGTGGTGGCGTACGGCTGGCGTCTGGTCGTACAGCATGGCGTCGAGAACACGGATGGCGAACGCTTCGGATGAGAGCGCACGGACCTCATCCGCGGTAACCCACCGGAACGCCCGCGTCTCGTCGGTTTCGGTGAGACGGCCTCCGACGACCTTGCAGCGGAAGACCAAGGCGACGATGCTCCGCGTCATGTTCTTATAGACGCCGGTCAGGGCCACCGGTTCGACGTTGAGACCGGTCTCCTCGTAGATCTCACGAAGCAAGCCAGTGGTGATGTCCTCGTCGCGTTCCAGGACTCCCCCAGGTGCTTCCCAGTGGCCGTTGTCCCGGCGCTGTGTCAGTAGGGCTCGCCCGTGGTCGTCGATGATCACGCCTGCCACGCTGACCGAGTGCCTGTTGTCGTGATCCATCGGATTACCTCCAGGGCTGCTGGTCGCTATTCTCGTATCGGCTGCTCAAGGCCGTACTCACGACGGCCGTTGATGACCAGCTCATCAGGCGCAATCCGTGCCGGATCAAGGGGGCCGGACAGGAGAAGTCACCAGAACGGCCGGTGCTCACGGTGGCGCAGGTGTATCAGCTCGCCGATGCAATCGAACCGCGATACCGGGCCTGGTCCTGCTGGCGACCCTTCGCGAGCCTGCGATGGGGCGAACTGGCCGGACTCCAACGCCGTGACCTCGACCTGGACGCCGGAACCGTACGGGTGGAACGCCAGTTGATCCAGCTCACAGGGCAAGGGCTCGTCTACACCGACCCGAAGTCATCCGCTGGCAAGCGGACGGTGGTCATTCCCGGCTTGATCATCGACGAGCTACGGGCGCACGTGAAGGACTTCACCCAGGACGGCGAACACGGGCTCATCTTCGCGGGACCGGATGACGGCCCCCTTCGCAACACGAACTTCAATCGCCGGATCTGGCCGCAAGCGCTCCAAGTCGCCGGCCTTCCGAAGATCCACTTTCACGACCTGCGGCACACCGGAAACACCCTCGCCGCGAACGCCGGAGCGTCGATCCGTGAGCTGATGGACCGGATGGGCCACTCCTCCACGCGTGCGGCGATGATCTACCAGCACGGAACGGACGAGCGGCAACGTGAAGTGGCTGAGAAGCTCGACGGCCTCGCTCGTGGGGCGCTTAAGAAGGCATCGGGCACGCAACGGGCACGGAAGCGAAAAGAGACCGAATAAAGCAAGAAACCCAGGTCGGCGACATAGCCTCTGACCTGGGTTTTTTCGTGTGTGGAGCCTAGGGGATTCGAACCCCTGACTTCCTGCTTGCAAAGCAGGCGCTCTGCCAGCTGAGCTAAGGCCCCTGAGACAGGGAGTCGGTGACCTGCGGGTGTTCCCCGGCGTGACTCCCTACGAAGGGACACGGTAGCAACAGCCTGGGTGTCTCCGCCACTTGGATTGCGATCACGAGGCCCGTCCGGTGAGCGGTTGGTGGGCAGATCGGACGTAGGCGGCTCGTGGGGCAGAGGTGGGCAGGCCCACGATTCGGGGGTGGAATCGCCCACGCGGTGCAGGCGAGACGAGCGCGGTCGAGGCGGGACAGGCCGTGGTCGAAGCGGGACGGGCCGTGGTCGAAGCGGGACGGGCCGTGGTGAAGGCGGGACGGGCCGTGGTAAAGGGAGCGCTCCTGGGGTGGAGGGGGCGCTCCCGGGGTGGAGGGGGGCCGATGAAGGGAGTTGAGCGGGGCGATCTTGGGGTGGGTGTCTCGGCAGCTCACGGGGTGGGCCGGGGCATCGGTGGTGGAGTGTCACCAATTCGACCTCTTTCCGACAGCAAATCCTGACATTTCAACGCGAGCTGTTAGTTGCGACGGTCCTTCTGGAACCTGCGGCCTCGACCCGACCAGGCATCCCCCGCCCTGGCGTGGCCGCGGGCAGAAGGAGTGACTCGTGAGACGAGTCCTGACGGCCGTGGTGGCGGTTCTCGTCACCCTGGTGCTGACCAGCGGCGCCGCGCATGCCGTACCGCCCAACATTCCCTCCGCGGCGACGGCCGCGACCAGGCTCGCGGCGTTGACCGTCGCGGCCGAGAGCAACGAGTCCAGCTACGACCGGGACCTCTTCCCTCATTGGATCACCATCTCGGGGGCGTGTAACACCCGGGAGACCGTGCTCAAGCGCGACGGTACCAACGTGGTGACCAACTCCAGTTGTGCCGCCACGTCGGGCAGTTGGTACAGCCCTTACGACGGGGCGACCTGGACGGCGGCCTCCGATGTGGACATCGATCACATGGTGCCGCTCGCCGAGGCGTGGCGGTCGGGGGCGTGGGCGTGGACCACGGCCAAGCGGCAGTCGTACGCCAACGACCTCGGCGGGCCCGAGCTCTGGGCCGTCACTGACAACGTCAACCAGGCCAAGGGCGACAAGGATCCGGCCTTGTGGAAGCCGTCGCTGACCTCGTTCTGGTGCACGTACGCCCGAGCGTGGATCCAGGCGAAGTACTACTGGGGCCTCAGCGTGAACAGTGCCGAGAAGACCGCGCTGACCTCGATGCTCGGCTCCTGCTGACCCTCACTCCCGGCGGTTCCCCGGCGCGACGAGCCCTGTCTCGTAGGCGAGGACGACGAGTTGGGAGCGGTCGCGGGCGCCGAGCTTGGCGAGGAGGCGGCTGACGTGGGTCCGGGCGGTGGCCGCGCTGATGAAGAGGGTTTCGGCGATCTCGGTGTTGGAGCAGCCCTCGCCGACCTTGGCGAGCACCTCTCGTTCGCGCTCGGTGAGTACGGCGAGGCGGTCGGTCGACGGGGGGCGAGGGCTGCCCGCGGCGGCCCGCATGACGCGGCGGGTCACCGCCGGGGAGAGCAGCGCGTCACCCCGCGCGACGATACGTACGGCTTCGCGTAGTTCTTCTGGGCTGCTGTCCTTGAGCAGGAAGCCGGCCGCACCGGCACGGACCGCGTCGAGGACGTGCTCGTCGGTGTCGAAGGTGGTGAGCATGATCACCTGGACGTGCGTGAGCGCCGGGTCGGCGACGATGCGCCGGGTGGCGTCGAGGCCGTCGCCGCCCGGCATCCGGATGTCCATCAGCACCACATCGGGACGTTCTCTGGCGGCGAGTTCGACCCCGGCGTCGCCGTTCTCCGCGTCGCCGATCACGGCGAGGTCGTCGGCCCGTTCCAGGAGGGCGCGCAGCCCTTCCCGGACCAGGTGCTGGTCGTCGACCAGTGCCACCCGGATCATGCCTGGTCCCTGAGCGGCACACGCGCCTCGACCACGAACCCTCCACCTCGTCCTGACGTCGTCCGCAGGCTGCCGCCGAGCAGTTCCAGACGCTCCCGCATACCGATGATGCCCCAACCGGCCCGCCCACCGGAATCGGCGCCCCCGCCCCGGCCGTCGTCGCGTACGCACACCAGCAGCGTGTCGTCGTCGTAGCTCAGCTCGACCACCACCGTCCGCGCGTTCGCGTGCCGCAGCACGTTGTTCAGCGACTCCTGGACGACCCGGTAGACGGTGACGTCGGCGACGGCGGGCAGGGACGTGGCCGGGCCGGTGGTCTGGAGCCGGGCGTCGAGTCCGGCTTCGGTGGCGGATCTCAGCAGGTCGTCCAGTTGGGCGAGGCCGGGGACGGGGGCGTTCTCGGCCTCCGGGTCGCCGGAGGTGCGCAGCACCCGCAGGCTGACCCGAAGCTCCCGGACGACCTCGCTGCACGCGGCGCGGACGGCGGCCAGCGAGCGCTCGGCGGCCCCGGGGTCGTCGCGCAGCGCCTCGCGGGCCACGTCGGCGTGCAGTGAGATCACCGACACGGTGTGGCCGAGCAGGTCGTGCAGGTCCCGTGCGATTCGCAGGCGCTCCTGCTCGACCCGCCTGGCGGCTTCCTGTTCCCGTTCCACCACCGCGGCGCGCGCCTGTTTCGCCAGCTCGGCACGCCAGCCCCGACGCGACCGGACGCTGTCGCCCAGGGCGATGACGGTGGCCATGAGGCCGGCCGAGGTGGTCAGCTCAATCCCCAGGAGGAACGCCAGGTCGTCGCCCTGTCTGCTGCGCACGAAGGTCGATATCGCTAGCAACGCCACCGCCGTACCGACGGACCAGCGGAGTTTCCCCTGCTCAGCCGCCGAGTAGAGAGCGGCGGCGACCGGTACGGCCAGCCCGACCGGCGGGTAGGACAGCATGTAGTAGACGAGCAGGGCCCCGGCCGTGACGATGAGCGCCGCGACTGGCCAGCGGCGGCGGACCAGCATCAGCGCGCCGAGGAGGGCGCCGAAGGCGTAGGCGGCGGGGCCGGGGGCGGCCGTCTCGCCGCCCACGTTCGCGGTAATGGCGGTGCCGACCACGACCAGCACCAGCATGGCGAGTCCGGTGTCGACCGCCCGTTGCCGCCGCTGGTCGCCGGATTCCTCGATGGGTCAGCCCTCCTTGCGCCTCCCTGCCCGCAGCAGGCCGTTCAGTGGTCGCGGGGGCGGAATCCCGGGACCATCCGGGAGATCACCCAGCCCGCCAGGCCGGTGACCAGGCCGACGCCCGTACCGGTGACCAGGCTGCTGAAGAACGCGAAGATCCGCAACAGCGCGGCTTCGGCTGCCGGCGGGAGTGCGCCCGCGAGGCTACCGCCCAGGCTTGGGGGATCGCCGTCGAACGACTCCGTCCACAGTAGTTGGTGGGTCACACCGAGGAGGACACCGTAAATCGTCCCCACGACGAGCAGCGTCAGGAACGGGTTCGGCACCCGCTTCCACAGCACGACGGCCAGCCAGACGGCGATCGGCACGAAGACCAGCAGCGAATTGACGAACGGGCCGACGAGCTTGAGGTCGTGCGCGACAACCCGGGGCACCCCCAGCGCGGCCAGCCCGCAGACGACGGTGATCGACAGGCCCAGCCGGCGACCGACGGCCTCCATGTCAGATCGTCCCATCGGCGGCGGCAGCCGAGGAGGAGGAGGAGGAGGAGGCGCGGTGGAAGCGCAGGAAGCCGGTGAAGGCCAATGCCGCCGTGACGCCGCTCATGGCGAGTCGCGCCCAGTGGCCGGTCTCGAATTCCATGGCCGTCTGCTGGAGGAATTCCACGGAATGCTTCGCCGCCCCCTCCTCGAACATGATGTCGTTTCGCGGCCAGAAGAACAGCATGGAGAACAGGAATTCACCGGCCACCAGTGAACCGAGGCTCGCTCCGATCCATGGCCGCGCCCGGCGAGCAGGCCAGAGCAGCACCAGCGTGGCGAGGGAGGCGAGCACCGTCAACGCGCCCATCGGCGGGAAGAAGTCGGCGGGACCGGTGACCACGAAGAATTCCATCGACTCCGCGAGGGAGGCGGGGGCGTCGTGGAAGACGTTCGGATAAATGACGATCGTCTCGGCGAGAATGCCGCCGAATCCGATGATCGCGATCCAGGCGTACGCCATGGAAACGGCAAGGCCAATTTTCTGCTTTCGCACGTGCATCCCCCCGGCGGAAAGACGATTCTGACGACGAGGCGACTTTACGAACACCGTGGTTCTCGTGTCGTCAGCCTTCAGATCACCGTCGGATACACGTTGTGACGTAAGGATGCGCGCCGGGGCTACGTCGGTTGTCGACTCCGCCGGGGCACGGCTCATGGCGGACGCCGGAGGGTGACGGTAAGCGCCCCAGGTCAGGCCCGCCCGGGGACTGCTTCCGTTTCTAGTGGTCGTCGCACCATCCCACCTCAGGTTCTCAGGCCGGACCAGTGATTCCCTGACCAGACATGGCGGGCTTCCTTCCCGGACGGACTGGCCGCCCTCGGAAGGAAGCCCAGCGGTGGCCACCTCGCAATGCTGGCTGCCGCCAGCAAACGATCACCTGGGTTGCGCCCGGCGGCAGGGGCTCGGGGACGGCGACGCCGGGACCGGCAGGGCCACCACCCGGCGGTAGACGCCGCAGCACCTCAAGGAAGCATCTCTGTGCACTGAACCTGGGAGCGCTGCCGGGCGAAAGCGGGTCGTCGCAGGTGCCGGGAGGCCGAGGGAACCCTGGGGTCAGCCCTGGGTCCTGCACGTGCTCGGCACGCCGCCGCCCAGGATGAGACCGGGGAAGTCGGCGATGGAGTCGACGATGTGCGTGGCGCCGCCCCTGAGGAGCCGCTCCTTGCTGTGCACTCCGGTGAGGACGCCGACGACGGCCGAGGCGCCCGCGCGGCTGCCGCAGAGCATGTCGCTCTCGGCGTCGCCGGCGACCGCGACCTGGCGGACGTCGTCGATGCCGAGCCGCAGGACGGCGGTGAGCACCATGTCGGGCCAGGGCCGGCCGCGTCCCGCGTCTTCCGGGGAGAGGGCGAGATCGACCTTGTCGACCCAGCCGAGCGCGGACAGCGCGCGGCTGAGAGTGAGCCGGCTGAAGCCGGTGATCAGTGCGGTCTTGACGCCGGAGCCGCGGAGCTTGTCGAGCGCCTCCATGATGCCCGGCTTGGGCAGCAGCCCGGCTCGCTCGATCGCCCCCTCATAGGAACGCTCGAACGTGAGGTTGGCGGCCTGGGCCTGCGCCTCGTTGCCGGGGAAGATCCCCCTGAACACCTCGACCTTGGGATATCCCCGGGACCGGTGCACGTGCACCATGGCACGCGCGTAAGCGCCGGTCCCGGGGACGATGCCCTGCGTGGCGATCGCCTCGGCGAACGCACGTTCCACCGTGGCGATGTCACCGATCGTGGTGCCCGCGAGGTCCAGACACGCGAGCTTGATGGATGCGGCGATTGGCACGCCTACACCTCCGCTGCGCTCATGGACCGTTGACGCACCCGCATCGGCAGCCGTGGTGGTCAGTTCTCGCTGCCGGTCGCCTCAGTCCACAGATCCAGCTCGGCGCGGTCAGCCTGCACCTTGCGCCAGATCAGCAGCCCCCCAAGAGCGACCAGCGCCAGAACGAGCAGCTTCTTCACGGTGTGACCCCACTTCTCGACGGTCTCACCTGCCGGGGTGAGACGACGCCCGGTTCCAACGGTTCCCTGCAGCCTAGCAAGGATCGGGCGGGAGCCCGGTTTGCCACCTTACGCGGTTGTGCGGAATCCGCGCGCAAAGGAGAGACATCGCAGACGCGTCATATCTCCTATCGCCGCTGACCCTTCATGGCGCCGGAGCCGATGCCGTGGCGGATGCGGAACGTCGCCGCCGTCAACCCGGTGAACCGGTCGCTGGACGCCCCGCGCGCACCACGCCGGGCGTCACGCCCCCTGGGACACCGCGCCGACCCGCAGTGGCTGGTGGCCCTCCTGACGGGGCTGCGATTCGTGCCAGAAGTCCGTTGAGTCCTGCACCAGGGAACCAGCGGGCAGGTCCGGGCGTTTGCCCTGTGATCATCAGCGAGCAGGGAGAGGGATCAATGGTTTTCAAGCGGATGTTGGGCGCTTTCGGTGTCGGAGCGCCCTCGGTGGACACCGTCCTGGCCGCACCCAACGTACGGCCGGGGCAGGCCCTCGCCGGTGAGGTCCGGATCAAGGGCGGCGACTTCGAGGCGTCCATCGAGCACGTCACCCTCGGACTCGTCGTCCAGGACAGCTCGGAGGACGGCGCGGACACCAGGGAGTTCTTCCGCGCCGAGGTGTCCGGGCCGTTCACCCTGGCGGTCGGCGAGGAGCGGACCCTGCCCTTCGAGATGCCGATCCCGTGGGAGACGCCCCTCTCGGAGATCGACGGTCAGCCGCTGCGCGGGGTGGCGATCGGCGTCCGCACCGAGTTGTCCATCGCCAAGGCCGTGGACAAGGGCGACCTCGACCTGGTGCGGGTCAACCCCCTCCCAGCGCAGGACGCGGTCCTGCACGCGCTCATCCGCCTCGGCTTCCAGTTCGGCGGCACCGAACTGGAGACCGGCCACCTGTACGGCGTGCGGCGGGACCTGCCGTTCCACCAGGAGATCGAGTTCTACCCGCCGCCGCAGTACGCCGGCGGGATCAGCGAGATCGAGCTGGCCTTCGTCGCGTCCGAGCACGGGCTGGAGGTCATCCTCAAGGCCGACAGCCGGCACGGCGCCGACGCCGTCGGCCGCTTCCACGTCACCCACGAGGAGGCCGCCGGACGGGACTGGGAGTCGGAGATCACCGGGTGGCTCGGCCACCAGACCGGCGGCGGCTACGAGACCCACTACGGGCACGACCACCACGAGCGGCACGACCACCACGATGGGCACCACGGGCACCACGGCGGCCCCGGGATGGGAACCGTGGTGGCGGCAGGCGCGGTGGGCGTGGTCGGCGGACTCGTGGCCGCCGAGGCGATCGAGGAGATCTTCGAAGAGGAGGAGGAAGAGGGCGAGGAGGACTGACCGGGCGTCAGAAGCCGCCCGGAGTGACGAGACCCGTCTCGTAGGCGTAGACGACGAGCTGGGCGCGATCACGGGCGCCCAGCTTCGTCATGGCCCGGCTCACGTGGGTCTTGACGGTGGCGTAGCTGATGACGAGGTGGGTCGCGATCTCCTCGTTGGACATGCCGGCCGCGACGAGCGCCATCACCTCACGCTCCCGCTCGGTCAGCCGCTCCAGGCCGGGCGAGGCGACCGGTCGCGGCGGGGTCGCGACGTACTCCTCGATGAGCCGGCGGGTCACCGCGGGCGACAGCAGGGCGTCGCCACGGGCGGCGACCCGCACCGACTGGATCAGCTCGACCGGCTCGATGTCCTTGAGCAGGAACCCGCTGGCCCCCGCCCGCAGCGCGGCGAAGACGTATTCGTCGAGGGCGTAGTTGGTGAGGATCACCACTCGCACCTCGTCGAGCTCGGGGTCGGCGCCGATCCGGCGAGTGGCCTGGATACCGTCGAGCAGCGGCATCTTGACGTCGAGCAGGGCCACGTCGGGTTTCAGCGCCCTGGCCCGGTCGACGGCCTCGGAGCCGTTGCCCACCTCGCCCACGACCGTGATGTCGGCCTCGGAGTCGAGCAGGGCGCGGAAACCCGCCCGGATCAGCGGTTGGTCGTCGGCCAGCAGGACCCGGATCACCGGTCGCGCCCGGGCAGGGGCAGCTCGGCCCTGACGGCGAACCCGCCTTCCGGCCGCCGACCGGCCGTGAGCGAGCCGCCCACGGCGACCGCACGCTCGCGCATTCCGATCACTCCCATTCCGTCACCCTCGGCGACCGCCGCCGAGGCTCCGTCGTCCTCGACACACAGAACGATCATGTCTGGCCGGTATTCCGTGGTCACGGTCACCCGCGCCGCCCCCGCGTGCCTGAGCACATTGGTGAACGACTCCTGCAGGATTCGGTAGGCCGCCCGGTCGACCTGTTCCGGCAGCCGCCGCGGCTCGCCGTTCCGCACCAGCGTCACCGGCAGGCCGACGGCCTCGGCCCTGGTCACCAGGCGGGGCAGCAGGGCCAGGCCCGCTTCGGGACCTTCGTCCGCCTGCCGTAGCACGCCCAGCGTGGCCCGCAGCTCGCGCATCGCGTCGTGGCCCGACTCCTTGATCGCGGCGAGCGCCTCGCGGGTCTGCTCCGGGTCGCGGTCGATGAGGTGCATGGCGACGCCGACCTGCACGTTGATCACCGAGATGCTGTGGGTGAGCGTGTCGTGCAACTCCTGGGCGATCCACAGCCGCTCGTCGCCCGCCCGCCGCAGCGCCGCCTCCTCCTTGGTGTGCTCGGCCTCGGCCAGCCGCCGCTCGACCTCCAGCAGGTAGGCCCGGCGGCTGCGGACCACCTCCCCGACGACCACGATCGCCACCAGCCAGCCGCTGATCCACTGGAAGCCGTCGCCGGGGCTGGGATCGGTGTGTGACAGGGCGATGAGGAGGTAGACGCCGAAGGCCAGGGCACCGGCCAGCACGATCGCCGCGCGCCTGCGCCCCAGGGTGGCGAGGGTGTAGATGGCGATCAGGGCGGGCGCGGCGGCGAAGACACCCGGATAGCGCAGGCCGTAGTAGGTGAAGCCGGCCACCACGGCGACCACGCCCGCGGGCAGCGGGGCGCTCCTCCTGAAGACGAGCGCGAGGGCCGCCACGGCGAGCGGCGTCAACCCCGCCGGGTCGAGGTCGCGCTCCAGCCCGCCGGACCGGGACAACCCCGCATAGCTGCCGCCGACCACGCCCGCCAGCACGGCGACCGCGATCAACGCGTCGGCTCTACGCTCGTTCACGCCTGTCACGCTAAGCCATCGCCGGCAGCTCGCCGCCCTGCCTGTGGATGACCTCGCGCGTACATCCCCGGTCGTAGGCGAGGGCCCCGCGGCCTGTGGATAACCCAGGGGATGTAGGGCCAAGACCGTCCTCCGAGCCGACGATCCGAGAGCGCCGCGACCGGAGCATGGAGCCATGAACTCCCCACCCGCCCCGACGAAGCGCCGCTGGATCATCTGGTCGATCCGGCTGGCCAGCACCGCGCATCTGGCCGGCGTGCTGGGGCAGGCGGCGCTCGCCGGGCTCTTCGTCACCGGAGACGCGAACCTGCTCCACTGGCACGAGGTCAACTCGATCAACGTCAGGGGCCTGCTGCTCCTCCAGATCGTCGCTGCGGTCCTGGTCCGCCGCCCCGGACGCGGCCCTGTCTGGCCGGCCTGGCTGAGCGGCCTGCTCCTTGTCGTGGAGGAGATGCAAGCGGGCCTCGGGTACGTGCGGATGCTCGCCCTGCACATCCCGCTCGGCGTGGTCGTCTTCGGTGTCTCGGCCGCGCTCACCGCCTGGACCTGGTGGGGCCTGCGCAGGACCCCACGCGAAGACGACCCGCAGACAGCCCCGCACGAAGACGACCAGAAGACGGCCCCACGCGAGGAGAACCCGCAGACGGCTTCGCGCGCGGAGACCCGGCGGAAGGCTTCGCGCGAGGGGACCCGGTCATGATCTCGCGTAGAGGTTTCATCGGGACCCTGGCGGGCGCCGGGCTGGCCGCCGCGGGCTGCGGCGTGCTGACCTCGGAGACCTCAGGCCAGGGCCTGGCGAGCGCGCTGCCGCTGCCGGGCCCGTTCACCGTGCCGCTGCCGATCCCCCGGACCGCCGTACCGCTACGACCGGGCCATTACGAGGTGACGCAGCGGGCGGCCCAGGTGGAGATCATCCCGGGGATCAGGACCGAGGTGTGGGGGTATGACGGCACCTTCCCCGGGCCCACCTTCGACCTGCGGCGCGGCAGCCGTACGACCATCCGGGTACGCAACGAGTTGCGGGTGCCGACCTCCACCCATCTGCACGGCGGGGTGACGCCGGCCGACTCCGACGGCTATCCCACCGATCTGGTGGTCGCGGCGGGGCGCGGGTTCAGGCCGCCGCAGATGGCGCACGCGCGGCACGATCCGGCGCAGTGGAGCTACCACTCCGGGGCCAGAGACTACGTCTACCCGCTCGACCAGCGGGCCGCCACGCTGTGGTACCACGATCACCGGATGGACTTCACCGCGCCGCAGGTCTGGCGGGGGCTCGCCGGGTTCGCGCTGGTCCGCGATGACGAGGACGACGCGCTGCCGTTGCCGAAGGGCGAGCGGGACGTCCCGTTGATGATCTGCGACCGGGCCTTCGAGGAGGACGGCTCCTTCCGCTATCCGTCGCTGGATCCCAGCCTGCTGGTGCGCCCAGGGGTGCGGGACGCCTACATGGAGGGCGTCGAGGGAGATGTGATCCTGGTCAACGGCGCGCCGTGGCCGGTGCTCGAAGTGGACGCGGCGAGGTACCGGTTCCGGCTGCTCAACGCCTCCAACGCGCGCAGGTACCGGCTCGCGTTGCGGCCTGGCGGGACCCTCGTGCAGGTGGGCAGCGATCTCGGGCTGCTGGCCGCGCCGGTGCCGCACGAGTCGCTGCCGATCGCGCCGGCCGAACGGTACGACGTGGTCGTCGACTTCGCCCGTTACCCGGTGGGGTCGGAGGTGACCCTGGTCAACACCCTGGGCGAGGGCGCCGCGCGAAACGTCATGCGGTTCCGGGTGGCGCGCGCGGTCGAAGACGACAGCGCGGTCCCCCGGCGGCTGTCGCGGATCGAGCCCGCCGACCGGGCGGGCGCGGTCGCCACCCGGCTGTTCGACTTCCGGCGTACCGGACAGGGCCCGGACACGGCCTGGACGATCAACGGCGTCCCGTTCACGCCGGGCCGTCCGCTGGCCCGGCCGCGGCTCGGCACCACCGAGGTGTGGCGTTTCACAAGTGATTTCCACCACCCGGTCCATGTGCATCTGGCGCACTTCCAGGTCCTTTCGCGCAACGGCAGAGCGCCGTCGCCCGCGGACGCCGGGTGGAAGGACACCGTTGACGTCCGGCCGTACGAGGTGGTGGAGGTGCTGGTCCGGTTCGAGGGGTACCGGGGGCGCTACATGGTGCACTGTCACAATCTGGAGCACGAGGACATGGCGATGATGGCCGACTTCGAGATCATCTGAGGTCTGCGGGATTGCCGACGATCGAGTAGGTAAGTTGTACGGAATGGTTACGGCCCTCCCGCACACCACGCCTGCCCGCACGCCTGGATCCGCCCGCCTGGCGTGGCTCGACGCGTTGCGGGGCGTCGCCGCCCTCGCGGTGGTGGCCGAGCACATGCTGCCGTGGGTCATGCCGGCCCTGCGCCCCTACTGGTTCAACCTCGGCATGTACGGCGTGCTGGTGTTCTTCGCGGTGAGCGGGTACATCATCCCCGCGTCGCTGGAGCACCGGGGCGACGTCCGGGCGTTCTGGATCGGCCGGATGTTCCGCCTCTACCCGCTCTACCTGCTCGTGATCGGCCTCACGCTGCTGCTGGGCCTGTGGATACCGGTGCGCCCGCACGTGCCGCGCGACATGTCAGCCGTTTCCGCGCACCTGACCATGCTGCTCGACGTGGTCCATGTGGCGGGCGTGGCGGACACGATGTGGACCCTGTCGTACGAGATGGTCTTCTACCTGCTGGTCGCCGCGCTGTTCGTGGTGAAGGTCCATCGGCGGAGCGGGGTCTTCGCGGTGCTGTTCGGGCTGGCGGCCATCGGCGCGGGCCTGCTGATCGGCGCACCGCTGGTGGAGGGCCCCGGGCCCGCCTACGTGTCGGGTGCCGTGTTCGTGGTCGGCATGATCTGCGTCGTCACCGGGCGTTTCCGCAGGACGGCCGCCTGCGTGCTCGGGCTGATGGCCGTGCTGCTGCTGTTCCTGGGCAGCTATGTCCCCTGGCTGGGCGCCGCGATCCTGGCGGCGATGTTCACCGGCACGGTGATCCACCGCTGGGAGCGCGGCGCCGGCCCGCTCTGGCCCGCCTTCGTGGCGGGGGCGCTGATCGCGCTGAGCCCCGTGTGGGCGCGCCAGGCGGGCTGGTGGTGGGTGCAGCCGCAACCGTGGATCACCACGATCGTGCTGGCGGCGGCGACCTTCGCCCTTGGGATGGCGCTCAGACGCCGCCGCGTTCCCGCCTTCCTGGCCTGGCTCGGCTTGATCAGCTATTCGGTCTATCTGCTGCACCACCCGATGCTCAGGGTCATCGTGAAGATCACTGGTGACCTGCGCCAGTCGTCCTGGTGGGTTCAGCTCACCGCGGCCGTGCTGATCGTCGCGGTGATCCTGGCCGCGAGCTGGGCGACCTACCGGCTGGTGGAGGTGCCGATGCAGCGGATGGGCCGCCGGGTGGCCAAGAGGTTCGCCCAGGCGGCCTAGGCGAAGGTGTGCCGCATCTCGCCGATGCCCTTGACGTAGGTGACGAGTTCGTCGCCCGCGGCGAGGAACTTCGGCGGGGTCATGCCCTGCCCGACGCCCGCCGGGGTGCCGGTGAAGATCACGTCGCCGGGGAGCAGCGTGAGCACGGCGGAGAGCTGGGCGATCAGCGACGGGATGCTGAAGATCATGTCGTTGGTGCGGCCCTTCTGCACGCTCTCGCCGTTCAGCACGCAGCCGAGCTCGATGTCGTCGCGGTCGGCGAACTCCTCCGGGGTGACCAGCGCGGGCCCCATCGGACCGAAGCCGGGGAACGACTTGGCCATGCTGAACTGCGGCGGCGGGGCGATGAACTGGGTCAGCCGCTCGGAGATGTCCTGGCCCACGGTGAGCCCGGCGACGTGTCCCCAGGCGTCGGCCTCGGCCACCTGGTAGGCCTTGCGGCCGATCACCGCGACCAGTTCGACCTCCCAGTCGACGTTGCCCTCGGGCAGCGCGATCTCCCCGGTCGGCCCGGTGATGGAGGACACGTACTTGGTGAAGACCACCGGGTGCTCAGGGGCGGCGAACCCCGACTCGGCGGCGTGGTCGCGGTAGTTGAGCCCGATCGCGAACACCTGACGCGGCACCGGCACCGGCGCGAGCAGGTCGCTCACCTCGTACGGCTGGGCCCCGCCCGTGTCCGCCTCGCGCGCCCACGCGGTGAACTCCTCCCAGCGCTCGAACACGGCCTGGGGGTCGGCGGCGAACGCCCCGCCGCTCGCCCGCTCGACATCCACGGCGCCGTCGCCGGCGAGCAGCACGAGCCGACCGGCGAGATTCGCGATACGCACGAGAACTCCTCCTTATTCACCATTATGAATATGGAGATTGTGGTCATGCCACGCGAGCCCTGTCAAGGGCATAATCATCATGATGAATGGAGACCCGCTGACTCGGCCGGAGATGGCCGCCGAGCGTATCGCCGTGCTCGCCCGCGCGGCCGAGCCGGGTGCCAGGCTGGGCACCAAGGAGGAACTGCGCGCCACCTGCGGGGTGTCGGTCGGCACCTTCAACGAGGCGCTGCGCCTGGTCCAGGCCCGCGGCCTGGTCTCGGTACGGCCGGGCCCGGGCGGCGGGCTGTTCGCCGCCGAGCAATCGCCCATGGTGCGTCTCGGTCACTCCGTGCTCGCCATCGACGCCGACCAAACCTCGGTGGCCGACGCCGTACGCATCCGGAACGCGCTCGAAGCGCTCCTGGTCGAGGACGCGTTATGGCACGCGTCACCGGCGGACATCGCCCAGATGCGCGACCTGATCGGCGAGATGGCCCTCGCGGTCGACGCCCTCGACAGCACGGCGTTCACCCGGGCCAACTGGCGGCTGCACGCCCGGATCGCCGCGGTCAGCCCGAGTGAGATGCTGCGCTCGATCTATACCGGCCTGCTCGACCTCATCGAGTCGCACACCCTCGCCGTGCTGCCGACCGGCGCGTCCGCCCTGGCCCACCTCTCCCAACGCCACCGCCTGCACGCGGACCTCGTCCAGGCCATCGCCGACCGCGACCGCCCGGCCGCCCAGCGACTCGTCGAGGAGCACAACACCACCATCTAGCCCCCGCCAGCCCCGTGGCCGGTCACCGTCCCCGCAGCCTGCGCCGGATCACCGCCAGGTCCACGGCCGCGACCAGGGCCACCGCCCCGGCGATCACCGCCTCGGCCGTCCACACGGCCTCGCCGGTGCGCACCGCCTTGAGCACGAAGTAGACGACGGCCAGTACGGCGAGCGGCAGCACCACCCCGGACAGCACCGCCCTGGTCCGCAGGGGGCTACGCGCGTTGGCCGGCTCGGTCCCCGTCCGGTCGTTCCGCATCTCCCCTCCCCTCACCAGACCCGTCACCTGCCCCCACCACCCCGCCGAAACCTCCCCCGCGTCCGGTCACCCTTCGGGCTGCCCGCCTCGCTGCCCTGACCGGAACGCGACCACCCGAGATCCCTCGTAACGTTGGGGCCGACGAGCCGATCAAGGGAGACGAGGAACGATGCCGGGCGAGAAGATGGTGGACTTCTGGTTCGATCCCATGTGTCCGTACACCTGGATCACCTCCCAGTGGATGCGGGAGGTGGAGCGGGTCCGTCCGGTCGAGGTCCGGTGGCACATCATGAGCCTGTCCGTGCTCAACGAGCACCGCGACGACGACCCGGAGAACGACCCCGAGGGCTTTCTGTGGTTTCCGGTACGGGTCTGCGTGGCGGCTGAGCAGCAGTACGGCGCGCAGGCGCTCGCCAGGCTGTACACCGCGATCGGCGCCCGGGTGATCGAGCAGGGCCGGATGGACGGCCTCATGGTCGCGCTGGCCGACGCCGGGCTGCCCGCGGAGCTGATCGAAGCCGGCCACACGACGGAGTACGACGACGCGCTGCGCGCCTCGCACGCGGCGGGCATCGGGCTGGTCGGCGAGCACGTGGGCACGCCGGTGATCGCCACCGACGGGGCGGACGGCGGGCGGATCGCGTTCTTCGGCCCCGTCGTCTCACGGATCCCGCGCGGCGAGGAGGCCGGCCGGCTGTGGGACGGGTCGCTGCTGGTGGCCGGCGTCCGTGGATTCCACGAGCTCAAGGGACGCCCACACGCGGAGCCGGACTTCCACGGATGACCGGAGCCTGGACCGGGGACATGAGCGTCTCCGTTTCCGTGTGCGTGCCCGGTGAGATCTCGGTCGCCGAGGACGTCGAGCGGCCGCTGGCCAGTGTCGGCAAGCTGCTGCTGCTCGCCGCCACGGCCAGGGGCATCGCCGCCGGCGACCTGGATCCGGCCCGGCCCGTGACACCCCGGGACGACGAGTACGTCGGTGGCTCCGGGATCCTGCGGACCCTCTCCCGGCGGGCCTGGCCGGTCGCGGACCTCGCCCTGCTCACGGCGTCGGTGAGCGACAACACCGCGACGAACGCGCTGCTGCGGCACGTCGGGCTCGACCGGGTGGCCCAGGAGTCGGCCACGCTGGGGTTCACCAGGACGAGGCTCATGGACCGGATCCGCGAACCCCGGTCGCCGGCCGATCCGCCGTACTTCGCGGTGGGTACGGCCGGCGAGCTGGCCCGGTTCGCGGCCGGGCTCGACGGGCGGGCCGAATGGACACGGATCATGCTCGGCTGGATGGCGCAGAACACCGACAGAAGCCTGGTTCCCGCCCTGCTCGACCATGACACCGAGGAGCGGGAGCCGCCCTCCGTGCCCCGGGAGACGTTCTGGGTGGCGAACAAGACGGGCACCGACTCGGGCGTCAGGACCGACGTGGGCGTGATCGCCGCCGCCCGTCGCATCGGCTACGCCGTACTGGCCTCGGGTCCTGCCGGGTCCGACTACGCACTGGTCGAGCGGGTCCGCCAGGCCGGACTCAAGATCGGCCTGCTGGCCCGGCACGACCCCGGCTGAGCCTCCATACCCCGCCGGGCGGGGACACGGAGCGGGCCGAAACGGGTCAGGCGGCGGCCATCGGGGAGTCCCAGTCGATGTGGTAGCGGTACATCCAGGTGAGATTGTCGGACGAGGCCGTCTTCTTCAGGAAGAGCGGCATCATCAGGTCGCGGAAGACCCTGGCGACGGGTCCCGCGGCCTTGCTGTTGCTGATCTTGCGGGAGTAGTCGACCACGCGCTCGGCCCGTTCCCGCCGCAGCCGCTCGAACTCCCGGAAGGCCGCCGCGTGACCGGGCAGGTCGCGCAGGCACTTGGCGAGGATCAGCCCGTCCTCGATGGCGAGCGAGGCGCCCTGGCCGGAGCTGGGCGAGGTGGCGTGCGCGGCGTCGCCGATCAGCACCACCCGTCCCGCGTGCCAGTTCGGGAGGGGCGGCAGGTCGTGGACGGGGTACGGCCGGCCGATGTCGCCGGCGCGGACGACGTCGGCGGAGAAGTTGCCGTCGCCCCGGAACGCGTCGATCAGGATCGGCTTCCAGTCGGTCGTTTCGAGCGTCTCGCGGCTCGGCTCCCGCGCCATCGGCAGGTTGGCGAACCACCAGGTCTCACCGGAGGCGGCCACGGTGTAGCCGAAGAACGCCTTCTTGCCGAAGACCAGGTTGTAGACGCCGGGCGTGCCGGTGAACGCGGGGTCGCGCACGACGCCGCCGAAGCTGATCAGGCCGGAGTAGCGGGGACCGGGCGCGGCGGGGTCGACGATCCGGCGGGTGCGCGACCTGATGCCGTCCGCGGCGATCAGCACGTCGCCGGTCGCCTCGGTGCCGTCCGCGAAGCGCGCCACCACCGCCCCGGCCGTCTCCACGACGTCGACCAGGCGTTTGCCGTACACGATCGGGATCTTCCGCGCGGTGGCCTGGTCGCAGAGGGTCCGGTAGAGGTCGGCGCGCATGATGGTGTGGCTGACCGTGCCGTCGGCCAGGGGCATGCCGTTGGCGACCTGGCCCAGGCGTTTGCCCGTGCCGCTCCACATCACCATGTCGGAGGTGGGGATGCCGGCGGCCATGACCTCGCGGTGGGCGCCGAGGGTACGCAGCGCGTCGAGCCCGTTGGAGGCGATGTTGAGGAACGAGCCGATCGTGTCGGCGGTCCCGGTGTACGCCTCGTAGATCTCGGCGTCGATGCCCGCCCGCTGGAGCGCCATGGCGGTCACCGGCCCGCCGATCCCGCATCCGATGATCAAAGCCTTCATCGTGCTAGCCTCTTCTTCAGATGTATTTAGTTCGTCCGAACGAAATATACGCCGAAGGGGAGCCTGGGTGTCAAGAGATATTTCGGATAATCGAAATAATTTGCTGACGGAGCTCCGGATGATCGGCCGGCAGAACAGCAACGCCGCAGTGATGTTCCACAGCGTGGTGGCGGAGCGGATGGGACTGGGACTCACCGAGGAGAAGACCGTCGACCTGCTCCAGCGTCTGGGCCCGCTGACCGCCGGCGAGATCGTCCAGCACACCGGACTGGCTCCGGCCTCCGTCAGCGGCCTGATCGACCGGCTGGTGGCCAAGGGTTTCGTCACCCGTGAGAAGGACCCCGCCGACCGTCGCCGGGTCATCGTCCGGCTCGATCACCACCGGCTCACCGGATTCGCCCCGGTCTTCGACGAGCTGATGAACGGCCTCGACGCGCTCTACGCCACCTACACCGAGGAGGAACTGGCGGTGATCCTCGACTACCTCCGCCGCGCCACCGCGATCCAGGTCGCCGCCACCGGCGCGATCAGCGGGAAGGGCTAACCGGGCACCCGGAGCGCGATCAGCGCGATGTCGTCCTTGCCGGTGGTCGCCATGTTGGTCACCAGGTTCTCGCAGAAGGCGTCGAGAGACTCGCCGACGAGATACTCGGCCTGGCGGCGCAACCGGGCCAGGCCGTCGTCGAGGTGCTCGCCGGGATGCTCGACGAGGCCGTCGGTGTAGAGCAGCAGCGTGGCGCCCGCGGGCAGCGACTCGATGGCGCTGACCCGGGGACTGCCCGGCATCATGCCGAGCAGCGGATTGGGCGCGTCCTCCATGAAACGACTCTTGCCGTCGGCGGTGATGAGCAACGGCGGCGGATGCCCGGCCACCGAGTAGTAGGCCTGCCGGCCGCCGTCCTCCAGCTCCTCGATGCGGGCGAGCACACAGGTGGCGGTCCGCTCGCTGCGCAGGGCGTCCATGGCGACGTCCAGCCGCCGGAGGATGTCGCCCGGCGGCTCCTGACGGTCCACGGCCAGCCCCCTGAGCATGTTGCGGAGCTGGCCCATGTTCACCGCCGCCGGGAGGTCGTGCCCGGCCACGTCGCCGATGGTCAGCATGATGGCCCCGTCCGGCAGCACGAAGGCGTCGTACCAGTCGCCGCCCACCTCGGCGTCCGACGGGCTCGCGCGGTATCTGGCGACGATCTCCAGGTCGGGGATGTGCGGCAGATGGGCCAGCAGACTGCGTTGCAGCGAGAGGGAGATGCGCTGGGTGCGTTGAAAGCGCAGGGCGTTGCTGAGCGGGCTGTGCGCGTGGTCGAACATCTGGCCCATCAGCGCCACGTCGGACATGCTGATGGGCGGACGGTCCCCGCACGAGGCGGCGGCCACCACCGCGGCCACGGTGCCGTCCACGATGACGGGCAGCAGCACCACGGAGTTCGCCTCCGCGGCCTGCATCCAGGACTCCGTGCCCGCGTGCACCACTCCCCGCGGCGGCGACCCCAACTTGAACGTGCTGCGTACGGCACGCCGCCTGCGCACCGCCCTGGCGAGCCCGCTCTCGGGCGCGAAGTGCTCCGCGTGGTGCGTCGGCAGGCTGGGCAGCCCCTCCCGTACGGCGGAGGCGGCGCGGTCCAGGATGAGCGGCGCGTTCTCCGGCCGGTCGGGCGCGTCGGGGAAAAGGTAGATGCCGCACGCGTCGGCGACCGTGGGCACGATCACGCGGGTCAGGGCGGAGAGCATCTCCTCCAGTCGCACGATGCCCGCCGTCGCGGCGGCGGCGCGGTCGAGCAGGTCCCTGCGGCGGTCCTCCCGCCACTTCTCCTCGATGTCGGAGCAGGTGGCCACCCACTCGATGAGCTCGTCGTTCTCGCGCACGGGCACCGCGCGAACCTCGTGGTGCCGGTAGCTGCCGTCCCGCATACGCAGGCGCAGTATGTGCTCCCACAACGAGGTTTGCTCCCGCACCGCCGAGTACCAGGACTCGCGCGTCGCGGCGAGGTCGTCGGGATGGACGACTTCCTCCCAGCCCGATCCCCTGAACCCCGTCACGGTCTGCCCGGTCGTCGCCTCCCACTCCGGGCTCGCCTCAAGCGCGTTGCCCTCCGGGTCGGTCAGCAGCACCATCGTGGGCCCGACCCGCACCAGACTCTCGTAGCGCTGCAGAACCCGCCGCCGCTCCTCGGCTATCTCCTCGATCCGCTGGGTCGCGGTGACCTGTTCGGTGATGTTCAGGGCCACCGCCAGCACCCCGAACTCTCCCTCCCCCAGCGCGACACGCGACAGACTGAACCTGAAGAACCGCTCGTACCTCGGCACGTCGGGATAAGCCAGGCGCACCGACACCTCCTCGACGTGCTCCGGCTCGCCGGTGGCCAGAACCCGGTCGAACTGCTCCAGCCACTCGGTCCCCTCGATGTCGCTGAACGCCTCACGCATGGACACGCCCAGAGGTCGCTGGCCGAACATGACCCGATACGCAGAGTTGGTGTAGACGAGCCGATGGTCGGCCCCGCTGGTGACGGCTACCCCCACCGGGGCCGGATCGAACACCTCCAGCCCCAACCCGCACGTACGTGTCATCACGCTTCCTCCCGTCCGGTTCCTATGCCCCGATGTGGGGCACATATGTATGGGCGTTTAGGGTCGTGACCTCGTGATTCATCGGCATACCTCTATCTCGGGTGGGGAGGGACGGGAACGTCCGAACAGGGAGGGGACAAGACGATGAAAGCCGTCACCTGGCACGGAAAACGCGACGTCCGCGTCGAGGAGGTGCCCGATCCCGTGATCGAGGAGCCCACCGACGCGGTCATCAAGGTGACCTCCAGCGGCATCTGCGGCTCCGACCTGCACCTGTACGAAGTGCTCGGCCCGTTCATGAACGAGGGCGACATCCTCGGCCACGAACCCATGGGCGTCGTGCAGGAGACCGGCTCCCAGGTCACCCAGATCCGGCCCGGCGACCGGGTGGTCATCCCGTTCACCATCTCCTGCGGGCACTGCGCCATGTGCGCGCGGCGGCTCTTCGCCCAGTGCGAGACCACCCAGGTGCGCGACCAGGGCATGGGGGCCGCGCTGTTCGGCTACACCAGGCTGTACGGGCAGGTGCCCGGCGGCCAGGCCGAGTATCTCCGCGTGCCGCAGGCCCAGTTCGGCCCGATCAAGGTGCCGGAGGGCCCTCCCGACGAGCAGTTCCTCTACCTCTCCGACGTGCTGCCCACCGCGTGGCAGGCGGTGGAGTACGCGGAGATCCCCGAGGGCGGCAGCGTCACGATCTTCGGCCTGGGTCCGATCGGCCAGATGAGCGCCAGGATCGCCAAGCGCCGCGGCCACCGGGTGATCGGCGTCGACGGAGTGCAGGAGCGACTGCGGATGGCCGAGCGGCACGACATCGAGGTGATCGACGCCTCGGCCACCCGGGACGTGCCGGCCGCCGTGCGGGAACTGACCGAGGGCCGGGGCACCGACTCGGTGATCGACGCGGTCGGCATGGAGGCCCACGGGTCACCGGCCGCCAAGCTCGCCCAGACCATGGCCGGCCTGCTCCCCGACCGGATCGCCGCGTCCGTGCTGCCCACGGCGGGCATCGACCGGCTGGCCGCGCTCAACCAGGCCATCGAGACGGTACGGCGAGGCGGCACGATCTCCGTCGTCGGCGTCTACGCGGGCATGGCCGATCCTCTGCCGATGCTGTCGATGTTCGACAAGGGGATCAGCCTGCGGATGGGACAGACGCACGTCAAGCGGTGGATCGACGACCTGATGCCGCTGGTCTGCGACGACTCCGATCCGCTCGCCGTACGGGATCTGGCGACCCACAAGGTTTCCCTCGACCAGGTGCCGCAGGCGTACGACACCTTCCAGAAGAAGCGCGAGGGAGCCATCAAGATCCTGATAAGTCCCTGAGCACCGGCCGACGCGAAGTGCAGGCTCAGGTCCACCGTGGCTCCGTGCTCTGCGGCCCGCGCCCGTGCAGGTTGACGGCCGCCTCCGGCCGGTCGCAGGACACCGGCCCCGGGCCGCGCACGTCGAGCACCTCGTCCACCCCGCCGATGAGCGACACCAGCGGCCGCAGCCCGGCCGGCGTCGCCAGCACCACCCGGTACCCGGGAAACGCCCGCCGCAGCGCCGGAACCACGGCCGGCAGGTTCCCCACGCCCAGCCCGCGCAACACCAGCACCACCGGCTCCGCCCCGAACGCTGACGACGTCCGCGCGTGACTCGCCGACGGCGCTCCGGTGGGAGACGACGACGCGGGATGGGGGCGCACGGGCGACGACCGCACCGAGGAGGACCAGGCGGGGGCCGACCGCACGGAGGACGACCACACGGACGAAGGGCGCAGGTCAGGACCGGGGGCGCTCATGGCCATGAGGTTTCTGTGGAGGGGCGGATCACGAGTTCGCGCAGCTCGCAGCCCGGGGGCTGGCCGAGGGCGAGGACGGCGGCGGCGTCCTCCGGCTGGTTGAGGCGGGCGTCGGGTCCCGGCTTGTACCGCTCGGCGCGGTCCCCCTCGGCGGCCCGGTCGGACAGGTCGACGATCACGTTGTCCACGTGGTCCCCGTCGCCGGCGAGGCCGTTCACGTCGATGACCAGCGGCCGCCCCTCTGCATTGGCGGCGGCCCGGCCGAGGCCGGACGCCCCGCCGGTGATCAGAATGTTTCCCAGCATGTGCTCTCCTCACAGAGCTCCCCCGATGCTCGACACCGGGACTGACCGCTACCGAGAGAAGCGCCTCTCAAACCGCCGATCTCTGAATACCTGCGCAATAGGGCAAATGGTCACCGTGTGCAGCGGCTCTAGCCGGAGCGCGTGCTGACTCACGCCAAGCCTGCGCCGTCCTCTTCGACCGTGACGGCACGCTCGTGATCGACGTTCCCTACAACGCCGGTCCCGCGATGGTGCGACCCGCTACGGAGTGGACCGGTTCCTGACCGACTGAGACAGGCTGCTGCGCGACACGATTTAAAACCGGACACTGGTTGTCGTATATCACTGGAACCATCGACGTCATGGAACTAGCAGGAAAGATCGCACTGGTCGCGGGGGCGACGCGTGGCACCGGACGCGGCATCGCGGTGGAACTCGGCGCAGCGGGGGCCACCGTCTACGTGACCGGACGCTCCACGCGAGGGAACCGTTCGGAGATAGATCGGCCGGAGACGATCGAGGAGACCGCCGAGTTGGTGACGGCGGCGGGCGGCAGCGGCATCGCCGTCGCGGTGGACCACCTCGACTCGGCGGCGGTCAAGGATTTGGTGGCACGGATCGACCGCGAACAGGGCAGGCTCGACATCCTGGTCAACGACATCTGGGGTGGCGATCACCTCACCGAATGGGACGTCAAGATCTGGGAGCACGACCTCGACAAGGGCCTGCGGCTGCTCAGGCTGGGCGTCGAAACCCACCTCGTCACCAGCCACCACGCCCTCCCCCTGCTGATCAGGAACCGGGGCGGCCTGGTGGTCGAGGTCACCGACGGCACCGCGGAGTACAACGCCGCCAACTACCGGTTGTCCGCCTTCTACGACCTGGCCAAGGCCGCCCCCCTCAGAATGGCGTTCGGGCTTGCCAAGGAACTCGAGGAGTACGGCGGGACGGCGGTGTGCCTCACTCCCGGCTGGATCCGCTCGGAGGGCATGCTGAACCACTACGGGGTCACCGAGGAGAACTGGCGCGACGCCCTGACCGACCAGCCGCACTTCGCCATCTCCGAGACCCCCGCGTTCACCGGCCGAGCGGTCGCCGCACTCGCCGCCGACCCCGACGTGCACCGCTGGACCGGGCAGTCCCTCTCCAGCGGCGGCCTCGCGAAGGTCTACGGCTACACCGACGTCGACGGCAGCCGACCAGACGCGTGGCGCTACCTCGTCGAGGTCGACCAGACGAGCAAGGTCGCCGACACGACCGGCTACCGGTGACACACAGCACCTCGCGTCACCGAGCTCACCGATAGAGCATGTCCATCCGCCGCGCCGCCGCGACCATCTTCGCGCGCAGCTCCGGCGGATCGAGCACCTCCACCTCCGGCCCGAGGCGGAGTAGCACCCCGTAGGCGACGTCCAGCGACTCCACGGGCAGGACGGTGCGCACCCAGCCCTCCTCGTCGGGCTCCCCCGCCGCCTCCTTCGCCCGCCGTACGGCCGGCGGCTCGGTGGCGTGGCGCAGCGCGCTCATCCCCGCCGGGCTCAGCCGTACGGTGACCCGGCCGGCCAGCAGCGACTCCACGAACCCGGCCGACCTGTCCCCCCAGAACCCGGGCAGGTCGAACCCCTCCTCGCGGGCGAACGTCTCCCCGGTGGGCGTGACGGCCACCATCCGGTCCACCCGGTAGGTGCGGTGGCCGTCACCCACCTGGGCCACCAGGTACCAGACGCTGTTCTTGAGCACCAGCCCGTACGGCCGGGCCGTACGGGTCACCTCGCGGTCGCGCCGGTAACGCAGCTCGATCTCCTGATCCCGCCAGACGGCGGCGGCCAGGTCGGCGAGCAGCGGCGGCGGCTCGGCGTCGGCGAACCAGCCGGGCGCGTCCAGGTGGAAACGCTGCCCGGCCCGCTGCGACGCGTCCCGCATGACCGGCGGGAGGGCGGCGAGCACCTTCAGCCTGGCCGCCGCCACCGCGTCGGCCAACCCCATGTCGGCCATCGGCCCCGGCAGCCCCGACAGGAACAACGCCTCCGCTTCCTGCCTGGTCAACCCGGTCAGCCGGGTGCGGTATCCCCCGATCAGGCGATATCCACCGGCCCTGCCCCGGTCCGCGTACACCGGCACGCCGGCCGCCGAGAGCGCCACGATGTCCCGCGCGACGGTCCGCTCCGACACCTCCAGCTCCCTGGCCAGCTCCGCGCCCGTCATCGAGCCCTTCGCCTGCAACATCAACACCAGAGAGATCAACCGGGCCGCACGCATCCTCAATCCCTACCCGATCCCGCAGCCATCTCCGGTCGTTGGCGTGACCAGGCGGCCGAGAAAGGTACGGGAGCGATGCTCGACGCGGGAACCGGTACGGGGCTGCTCGCGCAGCCGGCGATGAGGGCCGGTGCCGCGCAAGTCACGGCGATCGCAGGGGAGAACCGGCATGGCCACTTGCCACAGCCAAACCGGGCGCACGCCCGATGGGAGAGCACCGGGGCTGGTGGAGGAGGAAATGGCCACGTAGTGGACTCCCCTCCTTCAGGGTGCCGTACGAGGTGATACCGACCCGCGCGGTCGGCGGTCGAAGGTCAGTAGTCGAGTCTCGGGAACCACTCGCCCCGGCCGTTAGGGGTGAGGTCGAGGAGATGCCAGACGGGGGCGAGGAGGTCGATGCCGCGCTCGTCGATGTCCTCGGCCATGCGAGGGTGGGTGGAGTAGAAGTGGCGGACCGCGCCGTCGCTGTCGCGGGTGAAGACAGAGATGGTGGAGTCCTGTTCGCCGTCCTTGTCCTCGCTGCCGAGGTCGTACTTGAAGGTGCTGTCGCCGCAGCTCAGCAGCCTCAGCCGGTGCCAGCCGCGGTCGCGGGCGTGCTGCCGCAGGGCGGGCGGGTCGGCGGCCGCGGCGATGGCGAAGTCGGCGTTCTGGGCGATGTGGTGGGCGATGCCGTTGAAGCCGTCGATCCACAGGGTGCACATGGGGCACGGGTCGGTCTGCAGCTTGCCGTACATGAGGTGGTAGACGATCAGCGGGCGGTCCGGCGCGGTGAAGAGCCCGCTGAGGTAGACCTCGCGGATCGGCGCGTCGCCCGCGTCGAGATCGGCGGGGCCCTCGATGAAGACGTAGTCGTCGACGGGCGGCCCCTGCGGGAGCGCCCGCCGTTGGGCCGCGACCTTCTCGCGGTGGCGCATGAGGTCGATCTCGGCTAGGCGCAGTTCCTTGCGGGCGGCGAGGTACTCCGCTGATTCGTCAGCCAGTTTCGTCTGCCGCATGGCTTCCTCCTGGGGTAGCGATTCCCCGGTCCCGGGTCCGATCCCCGGGTCCCCCAGCTCTCCAAGTCTATGGCGGTGCTAAGCCGACACCCGGAGAGGCGTCCTACCGCGCTGACTTGCCCGGACATGGCTTACCCATGACAGAACGCCAATGGGGCGAAACACGGACGACACCAACGGCCTGCTGACCGAGGACCGCGAGCCCAAGGTGCCGGCCGAAACCGTCCGGCGCATCCTCCTACCGATCCCCCTGAATCGCCGCCTGGCCTACCCCGCTTCTCCCACGATCCGGTGCGTTTCCGTTCCCAGCAGAGCCAGGCAGTGCCGAAAGGCCGGCAGGCACCGGCTTCGCCATGGTCCAAATGGGCACACGTCACTCGTCCGAGTTGTCACGGCGCCTGGCCACAGCCGCTGGAGTGCCATGGAGTCACGGACCGAGACCACCTACGGCGAGTGGCGCCGGGTGGGCTTGCCGTAAATTCAGCGCCCCCCGAGCGGGCGCGCAGGGATGGGTCAGCCGATCAGCGCGCTGAGTGCGGCCATGACGGGGATGGAGAGCAGCGTGCTCGTGAACACCGCGCTGCGGGCCAGTCTTCTGCCCACGTCGTAGTGCACGGAGTAGACGTAGATGTTCTGGGCCGTCGGCAGGGCCGCGAAGAGTGTGCAGGCCAGCAGCATCGTGCCGTCCAGCCGGAGGGCGTACTTCGCGATGAGGTAGGCCACGGCGGGCTGGACGAAGGCCTTGAGCAGTACGGCCAGCACGACGTCCCGGCGGTGACCGTTGACGGCGGACTGGCCGGCGGAGCTCAGGCTCAGACCGTACGCGATGAGAGCGACGGGCACCGCGGCGCCGCCCACCAGATCGAACGGGCGCATGAACTGTTCGGGCAGGTCGATCCCCGACAGGGCGACGGCCAGGCCGAGCAGGGAGGCGACCGTCAGCGGGTTGCGCAGCGGCAGGAGCAGGGCGGCGCGCTTGCCGGCGGGCCCGTTGTCGAGGATCAGGAACGCGATGGGGGCCATCACCAGCAGCTGGAACAGCAGGACGGGAGCGATGAGCGCGCCGTCGCCGAGCACGTAGACACCGACGGGGATGCCCAGGTTGCCCGCGTTGACGTAGGAGGAGGCGAGCACGCCGATGGTCAGCTCGCCCTTCTTCCGCCGCCAGATCAGCCCCGCCACGATGAGATAGGCGACCTGCACGACGAGCAGCCCGGCGACGTTGGTCAGCAGCACCGGCGAGAAGATCGACTGCAGATCGGCGGTCGCCACGGTCGTGAACAGCAACGCCGGGGTGGCCACGAAGAACGCCAGCCGCGAGAGCACCATCTCGTCCTGCGCGCGCAGCACGCCGGCACGCCCGACCAGGTAGCCCAACACAGCAACCGACACCAACGTGGCAAAAGCCACCAAAATCCCCGACATTCCGGCAAGTCTTACGTAACGCCCTTAATGACCACATAGCGGGTCCCTCGGCGGCCCAAGGACCCCCTGTCCCGCAAGGCGGGAAGGCTGTGGATCACGGCGGCGGCGCTGAGGCGTTCGGTCGCCAGGGCCACGCGGATTCTTCAGGTCCGGGGATAGTGCTGGTCAAACGCCGGGCGCTCGGACCTGATCGGGGGCAGCGAGGTGAAGTTGTGCCGGGGCGGCGGGCAGGAGGTGGCCCACTCCAGCGAGTTCCCGAAGCCCCACGGGTCGTCGACGGTCACCCGCTCCCCCGAGCGGGCCGTGTACCAGAGGTTGATCAGGAAGAACAACGTGGACGCGCCGAGCAGGAAGGAGCCGAGCGAGGAGATCAGGTTGAGCGTGGTGAACCCGTCGGCGACGCTGTAGTCGGCGTAGCGGCGCGGAAAACCGATCACACCGAGCCAGTGCTGCACGAGGAAGGTGGTGTGGAAGCCGATGAACAGCGTCCAGAAGTGCAGCTTGCCGAGGGGCTCGTTGAGCATCTTCCCGGTGAACTTCGGCCACCAGAAGTAGAACCCGGCGAACATCGCGAAGACCACGGTGCCGAAGACCACGTAGTGGAAGTGGGCGACGACGAAGTAGGTGTCGCTGATGTGGAAGTCGAGCGGCGGCGAGGCCAGGATGACCCCGGTCAGCCCGCCCAGCAGGAAGGTCACCAGGAAGCCGATCGCGAACAGCATCGGCGACTCGAAACTCAGGTGCCCACGCCACATCGTGCCGACCCAGTTGAAGAACTTCACCCCCGTGGGCACCGCGATCAGGAACGTCATCAACGAGAAGAACGGCAGCAGCACGTGCCCGGTGGGGAACATGTGGTGCGCCCACACGGTCATCGACAGGCCGGAGATCGCCAGAGTGGCGCCGACCAGGCCGATGTACCCGAAGAGCGGCTTCCGGCTGAAGACCGGGAGCACCTCGGTGATGATGCCGAAGAACGGCAGCGCGATGATGTAGACCTCTGGATGGCCGAAGAACCAGAAGAGATGCTGCCAGAGCAGCGCGCCGCCGGTCTCGGCGTCGTAGATGCGCGCGCCCAGCTTGCGTTCGGCCTCCAGCGCCAGCAGCGCGGCGGCCAGCACGGGGAAGGCGAGCAGCACCAGGATCGAGGTGAGCAGCACGTTCCAGGTGAAGATCGGCATCCGGAACGAGGTCATGCCGGGCGCCCGCATGCAGATGATCGTGGTGATGAAGTTGACCGCGCCGAGGATCGTGCCCAGGCCGGCGAGCACCAGGCCCATGATCCAGAGATCGCCGCCGATGGTCGAGGTGTAGGTGAAGGTCGACAGCGGCGTGTAGGCGAACCAGCCGAAGGAGGCCGCCCCGCCGGCGGTGAAGAAGCCGCTGAACGCGATCAGGCCGCCGAACAGGAACAGCCAGTAGCTGGCCATGTTGAGCCTCGGGAACGCCACGTCGGGCGCGCCGATCTGCAGCGGCATGATCGCGTTCGCGAACCCGGCGAACAGCGGGGTCGCGAACAACAGCAGCATGATCGCGCCGTGCATGGTGAAGAGTTGGTTGTACTGCTCGTGGGAGACGAACTGCATCTCCGGCTGCATCAACTCCACCCGGATCACCATCGCCATCACACCGGCGGCGAGGAAGAAGCAGAACGACGTGATGAGGTAGAGATAGCCGATCACCTTGTGATCGGTGGTGGACAGCCAGGAGGCGAGCATGCTGCCGGTGGGCCTTCTGGCCGGCAGCGGCGTCTGCCCGCTCTGGGTGGGCTCGACTCGCGTCATTGCGCTCCCCCTTGCTGTGCGTGCTCGCGGTGACGTACCCGGGGGAGGCTGGTGACGCACTGTGACCATGGTCAAGAGACGGCCAAATGGGGGAAGCTGACGATAGTGACCATCAGGTCCGGGTATTTCCGCATTTATGAGCGCAAAAGAACGCCCGGAGGAGACCCCTCCCCCCGAGATGCGTTCGGCCACCCCACCTGAGCCGCGTCCGGCAAGCCGACTGCCCGCCGCCTCCGCGACACCGCGTGATGTCGCCTACGTGCTCATCGGCGCGTTCGTGGTGTTCTTCGCGGTCTGCTTCGGCGCCCTCGGACTGCTCGCCGGGATCCCCCTGCTGACCGTCGCCATGGCCGTCGCCGCGGTCGGCACGGTGATCGCCATCATCAGGGCCGTCCGCACCTCCGGACGAGGATCCGACGAGGCGGGCTGACCGCTCAGCCGGAAACCCGGTTCACGTCAGTCGGTTCACGTCAGTCGGTGAGGAGTTCCTCGGCGATCAGGCCGATGCCGATGCCGAGCAACCACGCGTCCTTCGCCAGCGGAATGCCCTGCTGAGTCGGGAACAGGCTGCCGGCCTTGCGCATCCCCGGGGTCCGGATGTAGAGGCCGAGCAGGCCGCCGGCGAAGGCGGTGAGGCCCGCGCCCGCGAACAGGGAGGGCACGACGGGCAGCAGCAGCGCGGTCCCCAGCGCGATCTCGGCCTTGGAGAGCAGGCGAGTGAAGGCCACCGGGTCGACGTCCTTGAGGAACGGGTACGTCCCGGCGGCCATCCCGTGCACCCCCCGGGCGGTCTCCTCGTCCGCGGTGACCTTGCTGAGCCCGGAGTTCAGAATTAGCGCCCCGGCGACCCAGCGGGCCGGAAGCTGATGCGCGCGAGCCAGGATCCTCATGTCCCGTTCGTTCCCTGCCCACCGCCCTCGATCCGGCATCTGACCATGGCTTTACCGGAAATCATCGGCGTGGTCGGCGGCCCAGGCGCGGAAGGTGCGCGCGGGCGCACCGGTGATCTTCTCCACCCCCTCGACGACGAACTCGGGGTTCGTCACCATCTGGGCGTGGGCGTCGATGATCGCGGCGGCCATCTCCGCCGGCATGCCTTCGCGGGTCATCTGCTCCTTGGCTACCTCCGCCGGGACCTCCTCGAAACGCAGCGGACGCCCGATCGCCTCCCCGATGATCCGCACCTGTTCGGCCGTGGTGACGACCTCAGGCCCGGTCATCACGTATTTCGCCCCCTCGTGCCCCGCTCCGGTGAGCGCGGCGACCCCGACGGCGGCGATGTCTGCTTCGTGGATCAGCGTTCTGCCGGCCTCTCCGTAAATCCCCCGCACGACGTCGCCGGCCTGGATCTCCGGCGCCCACATCAGCGTGTTGGTCGCGAAGCCGCCGGGACGCAGGAAGGTCCACACCATCCCGGACGCCTGGATCAGGCGCTCGATCATGGCATGCGAGCCGATGATCGACTCGGCCTGCTCCTCGGGGTCGTCAGGAACACCGTGTGCGGACAGGTAGACGATCCTGCGGGCGTGCTGGGCGATCACCGCCAGCGAGGCGGACGCGGCGTGGTCGGCCGTCACAGTGGGCCAGACCAGGAAGACGGAGTCGACCCCCGTCAGCGCCTCGTGCAGGCTGTCCGGCTGGGCCAGGTCGCCGCGCACCACCTCGACGCCCGCGGGCAGGCGGGCCGACTCCGGGTCGCGAGCCAGCGCACGCACCGGCTCTCCACGTTCGAGCAGTTGGGCGAGTACCTGGCCGCCGACCTTGCCGGTCGCACCGGTCACCAAAATCATGATCGATCTCCTTCGTCGTCGATGTGACCAGCCTGCAACTTGAACCTCGGTTGAGGTCAACAGCCCACCGTGCGCGACGTGCCGATCCGGCCGGAGCGGGTGGCCTCTCGCCTGACGAGCCGGTCGGCCTTCCGGCCGACGGGCGGACGTATGGCGCACCGCTGATCCACCAAGATGGCGACGGAGACCGTCCGGATCGGGAGCAGCAGGGCGGGGCGGCCGATCCCGGAGTATGCCGGGATCGGCGGCCCAGCCCTTCGTGCCGCGGGTCATGTCGCGGCGTTCTCCAGCCGGTAGCGGCGGAGGTGTTCGCCGGTCAGGGAGTGCTCGGCGGCCAGGAGGTCGCGGGGAGTGCCGGTGAAGACGATCTCGCCGCCGTTCTTGCCGCCGTCGGGGCCGAGGTCGATGATCCAGTCGGCCTGCTGGATGACGTCGAGGTTGTGCTCGATGACGATGACGGTGTTGCCCTTGTCGACCAGTCCGTTCATCAGGGTGAGCAGGGTGTCCACATCCGACATGTGCAGGCCGGTGGTGGGCTCGTCCAGGACGTAGACGCCGCCGGTGCGGTGGAGCTGGGTGGCGAGCTTGATGCGCTGCCGCTCGCCGCCGGACAGGGTGCTCAGCGACTGGCCGAGGCTGAGGTAGCCGAGGCCGACCTCGATCAGCGTGTGCAGCTTGGCGCGCAGGGCGCGCTCGGTGAAGAACTCGGCGGCCTCCTCGGCCGGCATCTCCAGCACGTCGGCGATGGACTTGCCGCGCAGCGTGTGGGAGAGGACCGACTCCTTGAAGCGGCGTCCGTCGCAGGTGTCGCAGTGCGTGGTGACCGGGTCCATGTACGCCAGCTCGGTGATGATCACGCCCCGGCCCTGGCACTCCTCGCAGGCGCCGGTGGAGTTGAAGCTGAACAGCCCGGGGGCGACGCCGCTGGCCGTGGCGAAGAGCTTGCGCACCTGGTCCATCAGGCCGAGATAGGTGGCGGGGGTGGACCGGGAGGAGGCGGCGATGGCCGTCTGGTCGACGAAGATGGTGTCGGGGTAGGCGGCCATGAAGACGTCGCCGATGAGGGTGCTCTTGCCCGATCCGGCGACGCCGGTGACCGCGGTGAGCACGCCCACCGGGATGTCGACCGACACCTTCTTCAGGTTGTGCAGGTCGGCGTCCGCGATCGACAGCGCGCCCCGGGCCTGCCTGAACGTGTCCTTGACGGCGCCGCCGCCGCGCAGGCCGCGAGCGGTGAGAGTGTCCGCTTCGCGGAGCCGCTCGACGGTGCCGGTGAAGACGATCTCGCCGCCGTGCACCCCGGCCCGCGGGCCGACGTCCACGACGTGGTCGGCGATCTCGATGACGTCGGGGTCGTGCTCCACGACGAGGACCGTGTTGCCCTGGTCGCGCAGGGCGCGCAGCAGATCGTTGAGCCGGCCCACGTCGCGCGGGTGCAGGCCGACGCTGGGCTCGTCGAAGATGTAGGTCATCCCGGTCAGGCTGCTGCCCAGGTGCCTGACCATCTTCAGCCGCTGTCCCTCGCCCCCGGACAGCGTCATGGTGGCCCGGTCCATGCTGAGGTAGCCGAGCCCGATCGCGGCGACCCGCGCGAGGGCGGTGCGGGCGGCTTCGGCGATCGGGGTGGCCACCGGGTCGTCGATGCCGCCGAGCACCTCGATCAGGTCGGTGACCTGCATCCGCGACCAGTCGGCGATGGTGCGGCCGTCGATCAGGGTGGCCAGCGCCGTGGGGTTCAGCCGGTCGCCGTCGCAGGCCGGGCAGGTGCCCTCGGTGATGAACCGCTGGAGCGACTCGCGGGTCCGGTCGCTGACGGCGCTCAGGTCACGCTTGACGCCGAGCCGGGTGAACCGGACGACCAGGCCCTCGTAGTTGACCTTGTAGGTGCCGCTCTTGACCGTCAGCTCCACCTTGCCGCCGGTGCCGTGCAGCAGCGTGTGCCACTCGTCCTCGGTGTAGTCGCTCAGCCGCTTGGCCGGGTCGACCCCCTCGTGGTTGGCGTACAGCTGCCACTCGGTGCCGCCCACCGTGTAGCCCGGCAGCAGGATCGCGCCCTCGTCGAGCGACTTCGTGTGGTCGAGCATCTTGTCGACGTCGGCCCGCACGGTCTTTCCCAGCCCGTCGCACTCGGGGCACATGCCCTGCGGGTCGTTGAAGGAGTAGGTGGACACCCGGCCGTCGGTCGGCGAGCCGTACCGGGCGAACAGGGCACGGATCATGGAGTAGATGTCGGTCATGGTGCCGACCGTGGAGCGGGCGTTGCCGCCCACCGGCTTCTGGTCCACGATCACCGGGGTGGTGAGGTTCTCGATCGCGTCGGCCTGGGGGCGCTCGTACTTGGGGAGCTGGTTGCGGATGAACCAGGAGAAGGTGCCGTGTAGCTGGCGTTGCGCCTCGACGGCGACCGTGTCGAAGACGATCGACGACTTGCCCGAGCCCGACACCCCGGTGAAGACCGTGATCCGGTTCTTCGGGATGGTGAGGGACACGTCCTTGAGATTGTGCTCACGCGCGCCGACGATCCGGATGCTGTCGTCGCCGCCCACGGCAGGACCGCTGAAACTCAAGAAGATCTCCTCTTGCTGATGGGGTGGACAGCCGCCGGCGGGTGCGGTGATCGCCGGGTTCGCCGCTCTGTGCCGTCTCGCTCTCACCGGCTCGGTGGAGCGGCCACGACGGGAGGGAGCCTGACCGGCGGCATCGGCAAGGATATCGCTAATCTGTTCGATAGTGGGCGCAGTCGGCGGAACCCGGCCCTTGGCGCGCGATCGTGGCCCTCGGCAAACGGTCGCCGCCGAATCGATCAGTTCAGCCGGGCCTCCTCGTCGGCCCGCGGCGTACCCTGCAGGGCGTCGATCTTGGCGTGCAGCCGGGCCAGCTCGTCGACGACCGCGCCGAGCTGATCTTCCGTCCGCTGCTCCTCGGCCGAGGTGTTCTGATCGTCCATGGCGTTGACCACGACGGCGATGAAGAGGTTCAGCACCACGAACGTGGCGATCAGGATGTAGACCACGAAGAAGATCCAGGCCCACGGGGCGACGGCCATCACGTCCGCCGCGATCTCCGGCCAGGCCTCGCCCGTCATCACCTGGAACAGGGTGAACAGCGAGGCCGGCAACTCGCCGAAGTGCTCCGGGGCGATCTCGCCGAACAGCTCGGTGGCCAGCACCGCCGAGACGTACATGATCAGTGCAAGCAGGCCGATGGTCGACGCCATCCCGGGGATCGCCGCGAGCAGCGCGGCGACGACCTTGCGCATGCTGGAGACCGACGAGATCAGGCGCAGCGCACGGAGGATCCGCAGCACGCGCAGCACCGAGGCGGGACCGGAGGCCGGCACCAGCGCGACGGCCACGACCACCGTGTCGAACCAGTTCCACGGGTCCCTGAAGAACGCGCCCCGGTAGGCGTGGAGACGGGCGGCGAGTTCCAGGACGAAGACGGTCACCACGATCCGGTCGACCACATGGAGCACCCCGCCGACGTTCTCCATGATGAACGAGGAGGTCTCACAGCCGATCGTGATGGCGTTGATCAGGATGATGACCACGAAGACCCGCTCGAAGCGTCGGCTTTCGAGGAACGAGCGCACACGTTCGCGGCCTGGCAAGTGGTCAACCCCCCGGGTGGGACAGGTACGGTGATCAATCGTAAGGATGGCCGAAATGCTGAGATAAGTCAGGGTCTTCGGGCGTCCGAGACCCGGTGCGCATCCGGAAGGACGGCGTCGAGCTCACCGGCCACCTTCGAGGCTCTGTCCGATCCGCAGCCGGACGCGGACGAGTCGCCGGCCCGTCGCCGCCGGCCCGTGGATCGCGGGGAGCCGTCGCGCTCGTAGGACCGGCGCGGGGCGGGCGCTCACTCCGCGGCCGACATGAGCCCTGCTCATGAGCGCGTGATCGCTACCCAAGGTGACCTTAAGCCGCTATTGGCCGACATCTCGTCATCACTCCAGGTCACGCCGTCAACACGAGCAGGTGATCATCAATTTGCACCCTTTGGATAGCAACGAACTGATAACGGTCTGGCCTTATGTCCTCTTTAAGCTGCCTTAGACCATGATCAGGTGGCTACCGTCTCCATTGATCTCTTTACGGGGCTATGGACTTCTCTTTTACATGCCTTGACCATTGTTCGCCCGGCTGCGCGGCGCGGCACCCACCTGACGCCCGGCCGGACGACGATCAAGAAGGAGCACGATTGAACACCCGAGCCAAGCGCCTGGTCCTCCCCCTCGGAGGCGCCCTGCTCGCCACGACCCTGGTGGGCGCGTCGCTCGCCACCTCGGCCGAGGCTGCACCTGACCGGAAGTCGCGCTCGCTCGCCTCGGCGAAGAGCGTCAAGGCCGTCGCCGGCTCCTGGACTGCCAGCAAGCTCAGCGCCGCCACGAACTACACGGAGGGCTCGGGCGCGTCAGGCAAGTTCAAGAACTCCAAGAAGGCGTCCGCGGACGGCAGCGCCGGCCTGGTCGCCCCCACCAACAACAACCGCTCGGCGGGGCGCTCCAAGAACGTCAACCTGCCGACCACCGTCGGACGGGTGTTCTTCTTCGTCGACGGCCGGCCGTACTACTGCTCGGCTTCGGCCATCCAGTCGAAGTTCAAGAACCTGGTCGCCACCGCGGGCCACTGCGTCTACGACACCGACAAGAACAAGCCGGTCGACGGGTTCGTGTTCATCCCGGGTTACCACGAGGCCAAGGCTCCGTGGGGCATCTACGTCGGCGCCAAGATGCACACGCACTACGACTTCGACGTCTTCGAGGACTACGACAAGGACTACGCCTTCGTCAACGTCTACAACGGCATCAAGCGTGATGGCAGGAAGTGGGTCGACGTCGGCCCCCTGAGCGACAACGTCGGCGCCCAGGGCTTCGCCTGGAACCAGAGCCCCGGCAAGAACGTCTTCGTCTTCGGCTACCCGACCGGTCCGCACCCCGACGGTGACAAGGCCTTCACCGGCGAGACCATGAAGTACTGCTACAACAAGACCTACGAGGGCCCGGCCGTGCCCCAGTACAAGGTCGAAGAGCACATCGCCATCAAGTGCACCTTCACCCCGGGCTCCAGCGGCGGCCCCTGGCTGCTGCAGTACAGCAGCTCCAAGCGCGTCGGCTACCTCAACGGCGTGGTGAGCCTGGCTCTCGACACCGACGACAACCAGAGGTACGACCGCATCTCCTCCCCGTACTTCGACGGTGAGACCGCCGCCATCTACAAGTACGCGGCCAACCTGTGGACCGGCTCGCTCCGCTAGAGCGCGACCAGCTGAACACGAGGGGCCCGGTTTCCGACCGGGCCCCTCGTCCCGTTTTCCGCCGGGCGCGGTGGCGTCGAACCATCCGGTGATGCCGGGAGGCCCTGGGCCCGAGGGAGATCCCAGGCCGGGCCCCTGTGCCGACAATGCGCCGCCAAAGGGGCTCGCCGGGCGCTTTCCGGTGAATGGCGTTCATGGTTCACTGTCGGAAACGACGGTGTTTCTCCGGCTGGGCATACTTAAGTCACTCGGGGTGATCATGACTGTCCTTCGCCGCGCGAAGCTGTCGCTGCCGGTGCTCGCTCTCGGCCTCCTCCTGGTCGGGTGTTCGGCTCCGCTGGAGGCGGTGATCAGCACCCCCGCTCCGGCGCCGGCCAGTCCCTCGCCTGTCGCGACGCCCGCCCCGACGCCGAGCCCGGCACCGACCGGGACGTCTCTGGCGGCCACCACGTGTCAGATCAACGTCACGAGTGAGTTGCTCAGGCTGCTGAGGGAGGGCCATCCGCGTACCGACCCGCCGCCGCAGAAGCTCACGGACGCCGAGCACGCGGTCTTGGAACAGGCGTGGGAGAAGGTCGGCGAGATCAGTTCGGGGGGCGACGCCGACAAGATCATCGATTTGGTCGCCGGACTCTGCGCGGCCACGTTCAACGACTCCTCACTGCCGGCGCCCTCGATCTTCGAGCCGCTGCCCTCGTTCTCCATCCCCGTGCCGAAGCTCACGGATTTCGTATAACCGAGGGGCTCCGACGGAGCAGCCGCCACCGACCACGGCTGCTCCACGAAGGCGGCCGGCTCGAAGACCGGGCCCAGCGAGCCGTACGGCCTGCGATCCCCACGTCGTCCGGCACGGCCTGTCCGGCCCCGCGGCTCTCAACGGCGCCGCGACTCTCAGGTGGTGCGGAGGGCGGCCCCGGCCTGTCCGGCTTCCTTCTCCTCGGCCGTCGTCCACAGCCTGGCGGCCATCCAGGCGATCCCGGCCGCCGCGAAGACCAGGCCGACCAGGTAGACGGGCAGCGGCACCAGGTTGCGCAGCGAGCCGGGGATCATCCCCACGACGTAGAGCGCGACGGCCACCACCGGCATCGCCTTGGCGCGCACGGCCGCCAGGCCGAAGGTCAGCACACCGGCCAGCAGCACGACCGAGGTGACCAGGAACGCCCTGCCGGTGCCGCCCGCCACCAGCCCGGCGACGACGTCGCCCGGCAGGTTCGGGAAGACGAAGTGCAGCGTGTACTCGATGGCGAACGCGCCCGCCAGGCCTGCCGAGTTGAGCACGTAGCCGACCAGCCCGAGCGTGCCCGCCGTGTGGCGGAGCAGCAGGTAGATGCCGGTGATCGCGAATAGGCCGGTGAGCGGGGCGAATGGGGCGATCGCGTGGGTGAACGCGGTCTCGGGTAACAGGTCGCCCCGCCGGGCGACGTTGACGACGAGCAGGACCGCGCAGCCGAATCCGGCGGCGCCGGTGACACGGAGGATCGACATGCGTCTTCCTTTCCACGGAGGGAGGATAACGCTTGTTATCATGCTCGTTATCGGATCTATGGTGGAGACCGTGGCCAGGGATGTAAGCACCTCGAAAGAACTCGTGGACGCCGGGGTCCGGGTGCTTCGTGAGCACGGGACCGCCGAGTTCACGCTGCGCCGCGTGGCGGAGGCCGCGGGATCGTCCACGATGGGGATCTACACGAGCTTCGGCGGCCGGGCCGGCCTGCTGGAGGCGATCTATCTACGCGGCTTCGAGGCCCTTCGCGACGCGCTCGCCGGGGACGTGGACGGCGATCCGATCGAGCGGATCCGCGCGGTGGCGTTCGCCTACCGCCGCTTCGCCCTGGCCGATCCCGCCCGATACGCCCTGATGTTCGAGCGCCCCATCCCCGACTTCGACCCGTCGCCCGAGTTGCGCCGTCAGGCCCTCGGCATGACCTTCGAGCTGCTCGTCGACGCCCTCCGCGCCGCCGTACGCGCCCGGCTGGTCACCTCGTCCGACCCGATCCGCACCTCCTACCTGGTGTGGACCGTCATCCACGGCATCGTCAGCATCGAGCTCACCCACGCGCTGCGCAGCCCGCTGCCCGGCTGGTTCCTCGACAGCCCCGAGGTGGGGGAGAGCGTGTTGTCCGAAGGTGTCGGCGCGCTGCTCGACGGCCTGCGGTGAGCACCGGACTGAGGCGGCGGTGGACCCTGGAAACGCGGAAGCGCCCGCTCTCCACAAGGGAGAACGGGCGCCGCCGCGCTTGCGTACCGGTGTGCATGTCGCCTCTCGGCGAGTTGCTCAACGCGGCTCCAGCCGGACGGTATTCCGCGAAGGCGATAGGTGAGGCCCGGGGACATTGGGCACACCGGTCACGATGGAAGGAACCGACGGGGGCCGATCGTTATTCCGGGTAGGACGTAAACGCCTCCCCGCACACGGACCTAATCGATAGCTTACTATCGTTTCTGTCGGAGCAATGTCCGACCGCAGGTCACATAGGAGGTTGCATGAGTGAGATCTCAACGGTGCCGATCCACATGCGCCGCGCCGGTTTCGACCCCGCGCCCGAGCTTTCCGAGCTGCGTGACGGCGAGGGAGTGCGGCGGATTCCCACGCAGTTCGGCGTGGACGCCTGGCTGGTCACCCGGTTCGCCGACGTTCGCGCGGTGCTGAGTGACGTGGAGCGGTTCAAGCAGCCTGCGCGACTCCCGTTCCAGTCGGCCTCCATGCCGGACATCAGCGATGAGGAACTCGTCAGACGGCAGGCGGGCAACCTTCTCGCCCTCAATCCGCCCGAGCACACCCGGTTGCGCCGCATTCTGACGCCCGAGTTCACGGTCCGCAGGATGCGCAGGATGGAGCCGCGGATCCAGGAGATCGTCGAGGAACACCTCGACGTGATGGAGCGGAACGGCTCGCCCGCCGACCTGGTCTCCTCCTTCGCGCTGCCGGTCCCGTCGCTGGTGATCTGCGAGCTGCTCGGCGTGCCGTACGAGGAGAGGGCCGTCTTCCAGGACAGGACGAGCCGGCTGCTGGACGTGTCGGTGCCGCTCGAACAGCGGATGGAGCTCCAGCTGGAGTCGCGCGCCTACATGGCCGAGCTGGTCGCCAGAACGCAGGCCGATCCCGGCGAGGAACTGCTGGGCATGCTGGTCCGTGAGCACGGCGACGCCGTGACCGCCGAGGAGCTCATCGGAATCGGCAATCTGTTGCTGGTGGCCGGCCACGAGACCACGTCCAACATGCTGTCGATCGGCACGCTGGCCCTGCTGCGCAACCCCGACCAGTTCGAGCTGCTCAAGAAGGAGCCGGAGCGGATCGACGACGCCGTGGAGGAGCTGATGCGCTGGCTCAGCGTCGTCCACTCCGGCACCGCGAAGGTGACCACGACGGACGTGGAGATCGCGGGTCAGCACATCCCGGCCGGTGAGCTGGTGATGCTCGCCCTGCCGACCGCCAACCGCGACCCCGAACTGCTCGACAACCCCGACAAACTTGACATCACCCGGCACGGCGTCGGGCACGTCGCCTTCGGCCACGGCCTGCATCACTGCCTGGGCGCGCCGCTGGCCCGCATGGAGATGCGGATCGCGTTCCCCGCCCTGCTGCGACGCTTCCCCGGGCTGCGGGCCGTCTCCGACGAGGCCGCGTTCCGCTCCTTCCATGTCGTCTACGGGCTGAGCTCGTTCGAGGTGGCGTGGTGAGCGAGCCGCTGCAGGTCCGGGCCGATCGAAACGTCTGCATCGGCGCGGGAATGTGCGTCATGACGTGCGAAGAGGTCTTCGACCAGGACGACGACGGCATCGTGCTGCTGCTCCTGCCGACGCCCCCCGCCGAGTACGCCACCGCCGTACGGCAAGCCGTACGCAACTGCCCGTCGGGGGCGTTGACCCTGCGTGACGAGTAGGACCGGCCGCAGGTGGCTGCTAGCGTTCGGCGTGTGCAAGAGCATCGAAATCGGGCGGATGCACTGCGCAACTCCGACAGGATCGTGCGAGCCGCCATCACGGCTCTGGAAGAGTCCGGCCCGAGCGTCCCGCTGGAAGAGATCGCCCGGCGGGCCGGGGTCGGGATCGCGACGGTGTTCCGCCGGTTCGGCGACCGCGACGGGCTGATCCGGGCCGCCTTCCAGACCTATTTCGCGGAGGAGGTCGAACCGCTGGCGCTGGCGGCTCGACAGGCCGGCGACCCTGGCGAGGCGCTGGCCGACGCGCTCGCCGCCGCGGTGGACTCGCTCGCCGCCCACCAGGTCCTGCTCGCCGCCGCCAAGGAGTCGGGCGCGTTCACCGTCGATCTCGCCGAGCGGTTCATGGGGCCGCTCGGCGAAGTGCTGGCCGCCGCCGGGGAGCGCGGGCAGGTCCGGGCCGACCTGCTGGTCCGCGACCTGGCGGCGATCGTGGTGATGGCCCTGGCGACCGCGCATCCGAAGGACGCCGAGGGCGCCGACCACCGCCGCTACCTGGCCCTGCTCCTGGCCGGCATCCGCCCTTCGCCCGACCGGCTGCCCCCGCCCGCGGCCACCCGGTTCCTCATCGACAAACATCAGCGCCGCTGCGCCGCGACCAGACGACCGGGGACCTGACGATTAGTGTCCGGATGCGGTCAATTTTCGGACATTTCATCGGATGAATTGTTACTGTGAGGCCGATTCTGTGGCTCGACCAGAGAGGCGTCCCCCCATGCGACTCACCGTCCGCCCTCTTCTCCTGGCACTCGCCATCGGCCTGCTAACCGCACAACCCGCCGCCGCCCAGTCGCTCGACACCGATGTCCCGTTCGCCGCCGACTCGGGTGACTCCTGCCGGCGCGGCTCCACCGAGGGCGTCCTCACCTGGGTGGACGGCCCGGTCATCCGTCCGACGGTGCGGGTGCGCGGCCACCTGCGGGATGAGGGCGAATTCAGCCCCTGCGCCCTCGACCGCCTGTTCTCCCTCGCCACCTACTCGGCCTACGCCGGCGGCATCCTGGTCGACAGCGAGCAGCACAAGGTGGACAACGGCCGCATCGACCTCGCCTTCACGCTCTCAGGTGTCGGAGGGATCGACAGAGTCACCGTATCCGTCTGCCGGCAGACCTCTTCTTCGCCCGGCATCGGCTACTGCGGCAAACTACAGGAGTACAAGCGCCCCTGACCTCGCGGCGCCACATCGATGACCGCGCGAAGCGCCGGCGAACCTAGACGGCGGCGGCGCCCGCGCGGGCGAGGAAGAGGGCGCGTTCGCGTTCGTTGCGGGTCAAGGCTGCGGCGCGCAGGAACTCCTCGCGTGCCTCGGCGGATCGGCCCAGCCTCGCGAGCAGATCCCCTCGTACGGCGGGCAACTGCGGATACTCCCTGAGCAGGCGCTCGGTCACCAGGCCGTCCACGATCTCCAGTCCGCGCGCCGGGCCCTCCGCCATGGCCACCGCGACCGCCCGGTTCAACTCCACGACCGGGGAGGGCGCCAGGTGGGCGAGGACCAGGTAGAGGGCGGCCATCCTTTCCCAGTCCGTGTCCTCGGCCGCCAGCGCGCGGGCGTGACAGGCGGCGATCGCGGCCTGCAAGCCGTACGGGCCGAGGGTGCCCAGGGACTCGGCACGGGCGAGCGCGGCCAGTCCGCGGCGGATGAGCAGCCGGTCCCACTGGCCCCGGTCCTGGTCGAGGAGCAGGACCGGTTCGCCGTTCGGGCCGGTCCTGGCGCCGGTTCTGGACGCCTGGATCTCCATGAGGGCGACGAGCCCGTGCGCCTCCGCCTCCTGCGGCATGAGTTCGGCCAGGATCCGGCCCAGGCGCAGGGCCTCCTCACACAGCGACGGGCGCATCCAGTCGTCGCCGCCGGTCGCCGAGTAGCCCTCGTTGAAGATCAGATAGATGACCTCCAGAACCGAGGAGAGCCGGTCGGCCAGCTCGCCGGGAGCGGGCATCTCGATCCGTACCTGTTTGTCGGAGAGAGTGCGCTTGGCGCGGAAGATTCGCTGGCCGACGGTCGGCTCGGGCACCAGGAAGGCCCTGGCGATCTCCTCCGTCGTCAGGCCGCCGAGCAGGCGAAGCGTGAGGGCCAGCCGCCCCTCGGTGGGAAGCACCGGGTGGCAGGCCGTGAAGAGGAGGCGCAGCAGGTCGTCGCCGATGTGGTCGTCGAGGACGTCGTCCAGTTCGGCCTCGGCCGACTCCTGGCGGCGCTCCATGTCCCTGCCGACCTCTTCGAGTTTCTGCTCGTATCGGGTACGGCGGCGCAGCTGGTCGATCGCCCGGTGCTTGGCGGTGAGCATGAGCCAAGCGCCTGGATTGTCCGGCACGCCCGACTTCGGCCATTGTTCAAGCGCGAGGACCAGGGCGTCCTGTGCCAACTCCTCGGCCAGCCCGACATCGTGCACCATCCGGGCCAGCCCGGCGATCACCCGCGCGGACTCCATCCGCCAGACCGCCTCGACCGACCGGCGGGGATCAGCAACCGTCATGCCCCAGATTCAAGCACTTCCGGCCGGATGCCGGTGCTCGGGCAGACCTGCCCGCGCAGACCTGCCCGCCACGCCCTGTCGGCGCCGGTGGACATGACGAAAACGCTCGGCCGGGAAACCCGGCCGAGCGTCCGCTGATCACTCGTGACGACCCTTCGAACGCGCCGGTCCCGGCGCGGGGGTCATTCGGGGGCGGCGAAGTCTTCGGGGCCGAAGACGCGCAGGACGTCGGCCTCGCCCTCCCAGCCCGCCCAGTGATCACGGTGGATCTTCAGGAAGCGGGAGGTCCACTCGACGGCCTCCTCCTTCGACCTGACCTGGTAGAGGGCGTAGCTGATCAGCTCCTTCGCCTCGGCGAACGGCCCGTCGGTGACGCTCAGCCTGCCTCCGGTGAGCGCGACCCTCGCCCCTTCGGCGCTGGGGGCCAGCCCGGCGTTGTCGAGCAGGGCCCCGGCCCTGGTGGCCTCCTCGCCGAGCTTGGCGATGGCCTCCATCAGTTCGGCGGGCGGCGGGGTGGCGGGCAGCGCGGTCGCCCTGAGCATGACCATGTATCGCATCGCGGAATCTCCTTTTGAGTGGTGAGCTTAAGGTGCTGCGGGTGAAGTCTCAGGTCAGGCGTGCCGGACCGCGGTGGTCCGGTAGAGGTGGAGGGACAGGGCCGAGAGCCAGGCCCACACGATCAGGACACCGCTGACGAAGGTCAGGTTGGCCCAGACCGCGCCCGCGCCCATCGCCACCGCGACGAAGGACGCGAGGAACACGACGCCGGTGCCCCGGGAGTACACAGCCCATGCCCTGCGCCCCTCGGCGGCGAACCGGCGGGCGATGACGAAGCAGGCCGCGGCCAGGCAGGTGAAGCCGACCGCGCCGGAGGCGAGGTGGAGGATGCCGGCCAGGCTGATCACCCCCATCCCCTCCGGGGTGCCCACCGGGAAGCCCAGCGCCGGATCCGCCCGGAAGGCCGCCGCGCCGATCAGGCTGATGCCGTACCCGGCGACCAGGCGGGGGGCCCAGGTCGCGCCGCGGCCCGGGGCGAGTGCCCGGCGCAGGCCCGCCGCGCCGGCGAGCGTGGTCAGCGCGGCGAGCACGAAGTTGGCGATCTGGATCCAGCCGAGGTCGCCGTTGGCGAGCAGGCTCCACTGGTGGCGGGTGAGGTCGAAGCCCTCGCGGGTCAGCGCCTGGGCGAGGGAGACCACGACGTACACCGGGCCGGCGATGACGCCGTAGCCCAGGAGTGACTTGGTGGCGCTGGTCCCCGGGTCGCAGGTCGCCGTCGCGGTCCTCGTCAGCTGCTGGGTCATGGCCCTCTCCTCACGTGTCCGGGACCGGGTTTCTCTCGGCCCTCTGACTACGCTTCGAACAGGGTCACGCCGTTTCGACACCTCGCCGGAAAACTTTTCAAGATCTTTTAAATCGGCACCTCACCAGGCCCGATACCGCACCCGATACCGCGTGAGCCGAGCGTCATCCGGGCCCGGCCACGCCATGGGACAGCAGGGTCGCGACGGCGTCGGCGGACCGGGGATGACGGGCCAGCAGCTCCCCCACCTCGGGGTGTCCACCGGCGACGGTTACGGCCTGCTGCCAGCCGCCCGCGCAGCCGAGCAGCTCGGCCACGGCGTCGCACGCCGCCGGGTGACCGGCCAGCAGGTCGGCGACCGGCCCCGAGATCGCCGGCGCCGGTCCCGCCTTGGGCACGGCCCGCGCCACCCACGGCGGCACCCACGCGTCGAGGGCGGGCAGGGACCCGGGAAACGTACGGCCGGCCTCGCGCACGAGCACCGGGACCAGCTCCTTCGCCTGGTCCCGCAGGGTCGTGATCAGCAGGGGCAGCCAGGGCAGCAGCACGGAGTCGGGCAGCCGGCCGAACGCCTTGGACATCAGCTCGACCAAGAACGGCGCCAGCACCGGCACCGGCTCGAGCGCCTGCACGAACCCGCTCATGTACTGCGGGAACGCCGGGACGACGAGCGGGTTGGCCAGCAGCTCGTCACACCGCGAACGCAGTTCGGCCGGCGTCAGCAGGCCGAGCTGGGAGCCGGCGGCCCACGACAGCGCGACCTTGGCGGGAGCCTCCGGATGCGACTGCCGCACGGCGAGTTCGAGCTGGGCGCGGTCGCAGCCCAGGGCCAGCGCGAAGCTCTCCATGGAGAACAGGAACCCGAGCATGGCCGCCACCTGGCGGACGCCGACGGCCTCGTCGACGAACGCGGTCGGCAACAGCGTGCAGTAGTGCGCGTACCCGGCGGTGACGAACGCCTCGCACCACGCGGGCAGCGTCGGCTCGGTGCTGCGGTAGTGGGCCAGCAACCGGCGGATCCTGCGCAGCACCTCGGGCGCGTCGTCCACGGTCCGCTCGGCGGCCAGCAGTTCCACGGCCCGCGCCCCGAGCTCGTCGGCGAACCGCCGGCTGCCCAGGAACAGGATGGCGTCCTCCACCGCGCCGAGCGCGACCGCGGCGGTGGCCTGCGGCGCCCACACGGAACGGCGCAGCCGCTGCTCCAGCACCTGCTCGACGGTGACGCCCTCGTAGCCGAGCTCGATGATCGATCGCTGGTGGCGGCCGATCGCCAGGTCCCAGCTCTCCTGGATCGAGCGTTCGCCCAGTTGCCGACGCCCCATGATGGGCCGGACGGCGTCGTCGGGCAGCAGGTAGCGCAGCATCCACAGCAGGTGCGAGCAGGGCACCAGCTCCGGATGCGCGTCCAGGTCGATCAGCGCCCGCTGGATCGTGCGCTTCTCCAGGTCGAGCCCCAGCGGGGCCAGCCGGTCGTACACATCGCGGGCCAGCGGCGGCAGCGCCTCGTAGCCGACCTCGCCGATCCGGTCGCCGCCCAGCAGGATCTCGCACAGCCGGCGCACGTCACGACGGCCCGGCACCACGTCCTTCTCGATGCACGTGACCGCGGCGTCCTGGAAGTCGTACGGCGTGGGCCGCCCCCGGTTGCGGAGGCCGGCGAGCAGGATCGACGTCTCGAACACGGCGATGGCGTCCGCCGTACTGGCCAGGTAACCGTTGCGCCGGGCCAGCCGTACGATGTCGACGGACCAGCCGAGCAGCTCGGCCTCCTCCAGCGCGTCCAGCGCGGGCGGGCTCGACAGGAAGCCGGACAGCCGGTCGGTGACGGCCTCGGGCGGGGCCGGAGCCTGCGGCCGCACGCGCCCCTTGCGCTTGGTCGCCCCCTTCTGCCCTTCCAGCTGGTACGGCGCGGCCTGGCCGGCGGTGACCGCCTTGGTCCAGGTGGCCGCGGCGATGGAGACGGAGCCGGCGGCGAGCCCGAACTGGGCCTCGATGGCGGAGTGGCTGGAGGGGATGAGCCCGTAGAGCCAGCGCGAGGCCGTACGGGGACTGATGTCGAAGGGCGCCGCCGAGGCCAGGCCGAACTGCTCGACCCGGCTGGCCGCGTGGGCCGCGCCGCACACGTACAGGCACTGCGACGGGTCGGCGGCCGAGGTGGCGAGGTGCTCGCGCATCCGGGTCCACATGTAGCGCTCGCGGTCCTCGTCGCGGGCCGTCCGGGCGTCGGCGTCGGGGGCCAGACGGCGGAACAGGCTGCCGATCAGCACCATGACCTGGCGGTAGGTGTCGTAGTCCGCGCCGACCAGGGGCTGCTCCACGTACTGGTCCCACCACTCCGACCAGTGCCGGACCTTGCCGTGGTGGAGCAGGTGCTCTTCGAGTTCGGCGAAGCGGGGCCGCAGGTCGCCGATCTCGACCCCCACGGCGTCGCCGTGCAGGGCCGCCTCCTCGCCGGGCTCGGCGGCGTCGGTGGTATCGGCGGCGTCGCCTTCGGCCGACTCCTTCTCCCGCGGCAGCCACTGGAACACGTGGTCGGCGGAGCGGTCCACCAGCACCAGCTCGACGTCCGGCGAGTCCAGGGCGTAGGCGATGACCTGGTACTCGGCCGACGCCTCGGTGATCGGCGCGATGACGCTGAGCGGGCCCCAGTCCTTCGGGAAACCGTCGAGCTCGGTCGCGAACGCCTGCAACGCCACCGGGAGGCGGCAGTTGCGCAGCTCGCCGAGCAGCGGCTGCAGATCCTCGCACAGCTCCAGGTAGACGACCTTGGGCTGCTTCTCCCGCAGGCGTCGTGCCATGGCCAGCGCGGAGGCCGGCGAGTGATGGCACACCGGGAAGATCTCCAGCTCCTCGCTGAGCGCCCGGTCGACGTCGTCGACCATCCCCGTCAGGATGCCGGCCACGGCGTCGGGAGCCTCGGCGAACGCGCCGGCGGCGTCGAGCAGTTGCCCGCGGAGGGCTCCGAAGGGGCCCTGGCTCATGAGAGTGTGGCGATCGCCTGGCGACCGCCTTCCAGGAAGTCCTGCCACTCCCCGCCGTCCTTCTTACTGCGGGGCTCGACGACGCCGTGCCAGTACTTGTTCAGAATGGCCAGGTCCTCCGGGCTGCGCCGGACCAGCGAGCCCACCAGCGAGCCGGCGAGGGTGCCCGCCCGCAGGGTGCGGTCGCCGAAGAAGTGGCTGTGCAGGATGGCGTCCTCCAGCACGCCGATCTGCTCGGCCGTGGACAGCGCCGACTCCAGCCGCTCGTCGTCGCTGGTGGCCGCCGCCGCGGCGGCTCGCAGGTCGGCGAAGCTCTGCAGCAGGATGTCCAGCAGCGTGGGCGGCACGTCCAGTTCGATCTGGTGCCGTCGCAGCAGCTCCACGGTACGGAACCGGACGATCTCCTCCTCGCTGCGCTTGTTCGTCACCATCGGGATCCGGATGAAGTTGAACCGCCGCTTCAGGGCCGAGGAGAGGTCGTTCACGCCCCGGTCCCGGCTGTTGGCCGTGGCGATGATCGAGAACCCGGGCTGGGCGAACACGATGCCGTCGTCGTCGAGTTCGGGGACGGACACGTACTTCTCGGAGAGGATGGAGATCAGGGCGTCCTGCACGTCACTGGTCGACCGGGTCAGCTCCTCGAAGCGCCCGATCACGCCCTCCTCCATCGCCGTCATGATCGGCGAGGGGATCATCGACTCGCGGGACTGCCCCTTGGCGATCACCATGGAGACGTTCCACGAGTACTTGATGTGGTCCTCGGTGGTGCCGGCGGTGCCCTGGACGACCAGGGTCGAGTTGCGGGAGATGGCCGCGGCGAGCAGTTCGGCGAGCCAGCTCTTGCCGGTGCCGGGGTCGCCGATCAGCAACAGGCCGCGGTCCGACGCCAGGGTCACGATGCTGCGTTCGACGAAGCTGCGGTCGCCGAACCACTTCTGGGAGATCTCCCGGTCGAGCCCGTCGGCGCGCTCGGACCCGAGCACGAACAGCCGCACCATCCGAGGGCTGAGCCGCCAGGAGAACGGCTTCGGGCCGTCGTCGACGGACTCCAGCCAGTCGAGCTCCTCGGCGTACTTGACCTCGGCGGGGGCACGCAGCATCTCGTCGGACATTCGCGGGTTCTCCTAGGTGAGGAAGTTCTTGAGCTCGAACACGAGTTTGCGGATGTGGCCCGAGAGGACCGGCGTGCCCATGTCCTTGAACCGCTGACGGAACCACGGGTTCACACTCTGCTGGCCGCCGCTGTTCACCGAGCCCACCGGGATGAGCCGGACGCCGGACCGGTGCATCGCCTCCATGCCGCGGAACACCTGCTCCGACTGCCACTCGTAGAAGTCCGAGATCCACACCACCACGGTGTTCTGCGGGTCGGCGATCTTCGGCTGGGCCAGGGTCAACGCCACCGTGCCGTCGGTGCCACCGCCCAGCTGGGTACGCAGCAGCACCTCGAACGGGTCGTGCACCCACGGCGTCAGGTCGAGCGCACGGGTGTCGTAGGCGATCAGGTGCACGTCGACCTTGGGCAGCCCGGCGAAGATCGACGCCAGGATGGTGCAGTTGACCATCGCGTCGACCATCGAGCCCGACTGGTCGACGACCACGATCAGCCGCGAGGGCGTGGTCTTCCTGGCGGTCTGCCGGTAGTAGAGCCGGTCGACGTACAGCCGCTGGTCCTCCGGCGACCAGTTGGTCAGGTTCTTCCAGATCGTACGGTTGACGTCGAGGTTGCGGTACACCCGCTTCGGCGGAACCGACCTGTCGATCTTGCCCACGCTCGTCTGCTGCACCTGTGTGCGCAGCACCTGGGCGACCTCGTCGACGAACCTGCGGATCAGCGCCTTGGCGTTGGCCAGCGCGACCCCCGACAGATTGGCCTTGTCCCGCAGCAGCTGCTCGATCAGCGACATGCTCGGCGTGAGCCGGCCGGCCAGCTTCGGGTCGGCCAGCACCTCGCGCAGCCGCATCCGGCGGACGAGGTCGCCTTCCAGCCCGGCGAGGACGCCGGCCATCTCGCTCCCGCCGGGCTGGGAGCGCAGCTGGCCCGGCTCGGCCCCGAGCGCCTGCTCCAACCAGCCGGCGTCCTGCTGCCAGCCGGCCAGCTGGGTGGCGCTGACGTCGCCGCTTCCGGTCGCGAACACGTTGAGCAGCAGCTTCGACACCAGGGCCGCCCGCCGTACCTCGGCCGGCCCCGGCGGGTGCTCGTCGTCGTACTCCTGCGCCATCAGGCCGCGCAGTTCGGGGCCCAGCTCGGGGAAACGCTGCACGAGGGTGTCGACCGACACCCCCGGATCGAGCACGGCGGCCGGCAGTCCGAGGTCGTCGACGACGGCCATGCCGGCGGCCTCCAGCGAGGGCTGCTCGTCGTTGTCGAACACCCGCGCCAGGAGGCGCCAGTAGAGCAGCTGCCGCCGGGTCTCGTGCGCGTTGCCCGGTGTGCCGTCCGCGGAGTCGGTCATCGAAGCTCCTTGAGCCCGCACGCGATGACCGAGCCGTCGCCCTTGCCGGGGCGGCGGCGCGGTGGAACGCCTGTGGAGCTGGGGTAAGACCTCAAGCAAGATCCTTTCCGGGCGGGCGGCGGGCGGTGGGACAGGTGACCGCGGGAATCCCTCCCTTCGGCCGCGGGGAGGGGACCTTCAGGGAGGAGACCTTCAGGGAGGAGACCTTCAGGGAGGAGACGAGGTCAACGTCTCAGCAACCGCCCCGCCCGCTCGCGCAGTACGGCCACCACGTCACCGGCCTTGGCCTCGGCCTTCACGACCTTGGGATCCGTGGGGCCGAGCGCCCAGTCGCCGTTGTGCGCCTCGGTCGTCGTGCCCTTGACCACCGTCTGGACCGCGAGGGGTTGCAGCAGCCATCGGCCGCCGTCCCAGCGGACCAGGCCGATGCACGCCGAGGAGGCGGCCACCAGCTTGGCGGTGAGCGGACCGGAGGCCGGCAGGCGGTCGACGTCGACGGTGAGCGTGTGCCCGTCCAGCGCCAGCGTGACCCCGCCGTCGGCGGCCTTCGCCTTGTAGCCTTCCACCAGCACGGGTTCGGCGATCCTGACGGGATGACGGTCCAGGGGTGGCACCGCCGGGGCGAGGGCGCCGGCGAGCTGGACCCGGGCGGTGGCGAACGGGTCGGCGGGCTCTCCCGCACTCGCCCGGTCGTCGTGCCACACCAGGTCACCGCTGTCGAGCAGGGGCACGTCCGTGACGTCCAGGCTGCGGCGCCCGGCCAGCGCGGCGAGCAGCACGGGATACCGGTGCAGGAGCTGCCACACGGCCGGGCCGACGATCGTGTCCACCTTGGCGACGGCGACGCTCGTGCGCACCAGCCGGGACGGCCCGCCGCCCTTGGGTTCCAGAATCCCGTGCACCTGAACCTGTACCGCGGTGCCGTGCTCGTGCATGTCCACGCCGAGGATCAGCAGCCGGCCCGACACCGGTTCGGCGCGCCCGGCCGTACGTCCGCCGGGCTGCGACAGCAGCAGGGCGCGTGTCCACAGGTCGGACCATCGCCGGGTGGGCAGCCGATCCAGCGTCGCGACCGGGCACGACGCCCGCAGTTCCGCGGCCAGCCCGTCGAGCAGCACCGCCAGCCCGCGCAGCCCCGGTACGGCCAGCAGGGCCTCGATCGGCTGGCCGGAGGCGGAGACGAGGTCGTGGTCGACTCCCCGCCAGCCGGTGATGGCCAGTTCGTTGAGCCAGGAGCGGCAACCGGCGAGCAGGTTGTCCGAGAGGGGCTCGGCCGGGGGCGCCGGTTCCCACTCCGGGGCGCGGGTCCGGCCCAGCGCGGTGTCGAGGTGGGTGAGCAGGGCGTCGTGGACCGCGCCGAACAGCGCGGTCCGCCCGCCGGCCAGGGCCACCAGGTGCTCGTCGGCGACGGAGCCCGCCGCGATCTTCTCGGCCGCCTCGCCGGCCCGTTCGCCGAGCGGCGTGGCCGCCAGCGCGCCCGCCAGGGCGGCGAGCGCGGCGGCCCGCTCCTCGCCGAGCCGGCCGAGCCCGTGCACGAGGCCGTCGTCGAAGCCGGTCACCAGGTCGAGGGCTTCCTCGATGCCCGGCGGGGTGCCGTCGAGCAGTTCACCGAGTTGGACGCCGAGCATCAGCGGATCGCCCCCATCGCCGGGAACCAGTGCAGCTCGGTGATGGGCGTGGTGCTGTCGGGCAGCTCCAGGTACGCCAGGTGGCTCAGGAACCGGCTGAAGACCATCGCCGCGGGCGCGGACTCGTGATGACCGTTGAGGCGGCTCACCAGGCCGGAGCCGGACGACACGCTGTCGTCGATCTCGATGCGCAGGTACCGGGCGACCCGGTCCACGCCGTACTGCAGCGCGGCCTCCGCGACGAGTGACTGCAGGTGCTTGCACGGCGACGAGCCGTACAGGCCGCCGCACGGGCGGTTGTTGTTGGTGCTGCAGTTCAGGGCGTGGGTTGCGGCGGAGATCGACGAGACGTAGACCCGGTTGATGTCCGAACCGCTCGACACGACGCCCTGCAGCCGCCCGTCCGCCAGCTCGACGAAGGGGACCTTCGCCAGTTTGCGGGGCTTGACGGGCGACACGACCCGCACGGTGCTGCGCTGTTCCCACGCGGTTCTGTCCGCGTTCACGACCCTCGACCTCCAGCCAGAAACGGCTCGCGACCCCACCGAAATACGGCGGCGTCCACGCGAACGGCCGATCCGTGATCCAGGAACCTACCCCATCAACAGTGGTGCATGTGGTGCAAAGTGGATCACTGGTAATAGCCCTCGACCGCGGCGCGCGCCTCGTCGAAGAGCGCCGGTCCCTCGTAGCGTGCGCCCGCGCCCGTGGCGGCCGGCTTGAGGCCGGTGAGCTGCTCGGTGGAGAGCGCGAACACGACGCGGCCGAGGCCGGACCGCTCGATGGCGCCCGTGCACATGCCGCACGGCTCGCAGCTGGTGAACATGGTGGTGGCGGCCGCCGTGGCGGGGTCGAGTTCGCGGGCCGCCCATCTGGCCAGCTTCAGCTCGGGGTGGGCGGTGATGTCGGCGTCGCTGACGCTCGTGTTGCGCTCCTCCGCGAGCACACCGCCGTCCGAGTCCGCCAGCAGCGATCCGAAGGGCGGATTTCCGCTCGCCTGCGCCTCGCCCGCCAGTTCGATGGCCCTGTGCAGCAGCAGGGTTTCGTCGTTCGTCATCAGTGCTCCGTCCGGTAAGCGGCCACGGTCGCGAGTGCCTGCCACGCCACCTGGGGATGAGATGTCTCGCTCGGGTCGCCGTTGAACGGGTCGAGCACGACCGTCTCGGCCCCGAGGAGGCGCAGTTGATCGAGATCGTCGACGATCTGGTCGATGGTGCCCTCGCCGGCGAGGCGTTCGGGACCGGTGATCGGCGACTCGGTGAGCCGCAGGACGATACGGGGATTCAGGCCCGGCGTCGGCCGCCCCCGCTCGTCCGCGATGGCCTTCATCCGGTCCAGCGCCTCCCGCAGCCAGGGCAGCGTGAACCGCAGCGGATGCCACGCCTCCCCCAGCCGTACGGCCCGCCGCAGGCCGGCGTCGCTGTTGCCGCCGATCCAGATCGGTATGTCGCCGCCGGGGTAGTCGTCGGTGTTCTGCCAGGCGGTGCGCATCACCTGGAGGTACTCGTCGGTCAGCGCCCCCCGCCGCTCGAACGGGACGCCGAGCGCGTCGAACTCCTCCCGCGCCCAGCCGACGCCCACACCGAGGACCAGCCGTCCCCCGCTGAGCGCGTTCAGGTTGGCGGCCATCCGGGCGACGAGCAGCGGATGGCGGTACGGCACGATGAGCACGGTGGTCCCGAGCCTGACCCGGCTGGTGATCCCGGCCAGCCAGGAGAGGGTGGTGAAGGGCTCGTAGAACGGCACCGGATACTGCTCGGCGACGTCGGGCGTCACCGCGATGTGGTCGGAGACCAGCAGCAGATCGAAGCCCAGCCCTTCCACCGTCTGCGCCCAGCTGCGCAGGGTCCCGGGATCGGCTCCAGGCCCAAAATTATGGATATTTACACCTATTTGCACCCATTAAGGCTATCGAGCGGGTCAGCCCGGCTGGAAGGGAGACTTCCCCGCGGACGGGCTCTACAGCCGGGAATCTGCCGGTATCTTTGCCGAATGACCGAGAGTCTCGACGCGACGGACTGGTCGATCCTGGCCGAACTCCAGCGAGACGGCCGCCTCCCTCTCACCGAGCTGGGACGGCGGGTGAGCCTCAGCGCCTCCGCCGCCACCGAACGGGTCAAGCGGCTGGAGGCGGCGGGCGTCATCACCGGCTACCGGGCCGACGTCGACCTGACGAAGGTCGGCTTCCTGGTGCTCGCCGTGGTGCGCCTGAAGTATCCGGGGAGCAGGCACGAGCCGCTGCACCGGCTGCTCGGCGAGCGCTCGGAGATCCTGGAGTGCCTGCGGACGACCGGCGACGACTGCTACACGCTGAAGGTGGCCGCGACCTCGATGGCCCACCTCGAACAGCTGATCAACGAGCTGGCCCAGTTCGGCGGCACCACCACCAACCTCGTCTACAGCCACACCCTGCCCTACCGCGGCCCCCAGCGGCCCTGATCCGCTCGTCGAGTCCCGTCCCAGCGACCGCCGGATTGACCCCAACCATGCTTGAGGTTGCATCCTGATGGCCGGTTGTCGATCAGCCGGACGACGTCCGGCGAAGGGACTGATCATGAAGGCTGTGGCGTTCTCCACCCCCGGCGGGCCGGACGTGCTGGAACTGATGGAACTGCCGACCCCGTACGCGGGCCCCGGTGAGGTCCGGGTCCGCGTCAGAGCGGCCGGGGTGCAACCGTACGACCTGGCGATCCGGGAGGGCTGGACCCCGCCGGAGATCGCCACCGGGTTCCCCAGGATTCCGGGCAACGAGTTCGCGGGCGTGGTCGACCAGGTCGGCGAGGGGGTCACCGGTGTCTCGCTCGGGGCCAACGTGCTGGGATTCACCCAGCTCACCGCTTACGCCGAGTACGCCGTGGTGCCCGCGGACCAGATCACCGCCAAGCCGGCGAGCATGCCGTGGGAGGTGGCCGGCGGCTTCCCCGCGTCCGTGATGACGCCCCACATCGCCCTTGAGGAGATGGGCGTCGGCGCGGGCGACACGGTGCTGATCCACGCCGCCGCCGGAGGGGTCGGCAGCGTCGCGGTGCAACTGGCCCGCGCCTGGGGCGCGACCGTCGTCGGCACCGCGAGCGAGGCCAACCACGACTACCTCCGCTCGATCGGCGCGCTCCCCGTCACGTACGGCGAGGGCCTGGTGGAACGGGTTCGAGCCGTCGCGCCCGACGGCGTGGACGCCGCCCTCGACGGAGCCGGCGGCGACGCGCTGACCGCCTCGCTGGAACTCGTCAAGGACCCCCACCGCATCATCACGCTGGTCGAGCACGAGCGGGCGGCCGACCTCGGCGTCCGCACGACCCCTCGCAAACGATCCGCGGCCCGCCTGGCCGAGGTCGCCCGTCTTTACGAGGAGGGGCGGCTACGCGTCCACGTGCGCGCGACCTTTCCGCTGAGCCGGGCCGCCGACGCCCATCGCCTGGTCGCGACCGGTCACGGACGCGGCAAGACCGTTCTGATCGTCGACTGAGCCACCCGGGCGCATAACCCCCCATAACACCACGGTATGGGAGATTTGGCACATCCCTCGATTCCTCCGAGCCGTTAACTTGACAGCACTCACCCCAGAGGAGTGCATATGTTAAGTAAGCGCTCGGCCCTCGTCGGCACCGCCATCGTGGCCCTCTGCATGGCCCCCATGGCCCCGGCCTTCGCCGAACTCGCCCCCCTCTCCCCTGAGCCGGCACCCCCCGCCGTGATCGACGCCCTTGAGCGCGACCTCAACCTCACCGAGCAGCAAGTCCTCGCACGGCTGGCCACCGAACAACGCGCCGCGAAGACGGAGCCCACACTGACCGCGGCGCTCGGCGCCTCCTACGCCGGCGCCTGGGTCAACGCCGACGCCTCCCAGTTCATGGTCGCCACCACCGATCCCGCCGGCGCGGCGACGATCAAGGCACAGGGTGCGCAGCCGGTGGTCGTCGGCCGTACCCTGGCCCAGCTCACCGCCGTCAAGGACCAGCTCGACCGGGCGCCCGAGCAGGCCAAGGCCGGCGCCTCGCTGTGGTACGTCGACGTGACCACCAACAGCGTCGTCATCCTGGCCCCCGACCAGGCGGCCGGCGAGGCACTGGCGACCGCGGCGGGCGTGGACAAGAACGTGGTGCGCGTGTCGCCGTCGGCCGAGCGCCCGCAGCCCTTCATCAACCTCATCGGCGGCGCCGCCTTCTACATCGGTGGCAGCCGGTGCAGCATCGGCTTCTCCGTCACCCGTGGAAGCACCCCGGGATTCGTGACCGCCGGACACTGCGGCAGGGCCGGCAACACCACGACCAACCCGTCGGGCACCTTCCAGGGCTCCTCCTTCCCCGGCAACGACTACGCGTGGGTCGCCACCCCCGGCCACACCCCGCAGCCCTGGGTACGCGGTTCGGGCGGCGCCAACGTCATCGTCCGCGGCTCCACCCAGGCCAGCGTCGGCTCGTCGATCTGCCGCTCCGGCTCGACCACGGGATGGCGTTGCGGCACCATCCAGCAGCACAACGCCAGCGTGACCTACCCGCAGGGCACGGTCGGCGGCCTGACCCGGACGAGCGCGTGCGCACAGCCCGGCGACTCCGGCGGTTCGTTCATCTCCGGCAGCCAGGCCCAGGGTGTGACCTCGGGCGGCTCGGGCAACTGCTCCGTCGGCGGCACCACCTACCACCAGCCGGTCAACGAGATCCTGGGCGTGTACGGTCTCACCCTCCGCGTCGGGTGATCCATCACTCCTGAAGCTCCTCCCGTGGCCCGCCGGTTCTCCGGCGGGCCACTTCCCGTTCCGCGCACCGCGGCCTGCCGTACGCGGGCGGCGTCACGCGGGCGGGCCTCGATCCCGGCCCCACGCCCCTGGCCCGACCGCCCACGATCCACGGCACGCGTCGGGCGGCGTGCGCGCCGCCCCCGCTACGAGGCGCCCGGCAGCTTCAGCAGCAGCAACGGCTCGGTGGTGGGCTGCTCCGACCCGCCCGCGGGCTCGACCGTCACGCCCACCTGACCGCCGCCGACCATGCCGACGACCACCGGCGGGACCTGGCCCCTGTCGTCCGGGCGCACCAACCCCGCCGAACGGATCCGGCCCGGCCTGATCTGCCACAGCTGGTAGGTCCGCTCCGGCGGCAGCGCGGCCAGCCCGGAGGACGCGAACACCATTCTGCGCTGCGCGCGGGAGACGACCACGGTCCCGCTGACCCCCTGCTCCGCCGTACCGGTGACGGTCCGGGCGTCCGGCGCCGCCAGCACGGCGGCGATCTCGCGGTTGACCGTCTCGATCTCCGCCACCCGCTCCTGGGCGCGCAGGGTGAGGGCTCCCATCGCCAGCGCGGCGGCCACACCGACGGCGGCGAACCCGGTGGCCAGCCGCGGCCACCAGCGCGACCGGCCCGCCGCCCTGGCGGCCCGATCCGGGGCGACCCCCGGAGGCGACTGGCGGACCTGACCGATCTCGGCCATGACCCTGTCCCGCAGTCCTGGCGGAGGCGAGACGGTCGCGGCCCGTCCCAGCCGGGCGGCCGTCTCGGTCAGGCCGCGGACCTCCTCGGCGCAGTCGGCGCACCGGCTCAGATGGTCTTCGAAGCGACGCCGCTCCAAGTCGTCGTCGAGGGCGTCCAGCGCGTACACGCCCGCCAGGGTGTGCGGCTCGGGATCGCTGACGGTGCTCACGTTTCCACCCCCAGGCAGTCGCGCATCCTGATCAACCCGTCACGCATCCGGCTCTTCACCGTCGCCAGCGGCACCTGTAACAACTCGGCGACCTCACGATAGGAGTATCCGTCGTAATAGGCGGAGGTCACCGATTCGCGTTGTAACTCCGTCAGCCGATCCAGGCAGCGGCGTATCCGCTCGCGTTCCAGCCGGGTCTCCACCGACTCGGCGACCTCGTCGAAGGGCCGGTGCACCTCCAGCCGCGCCAGCCGATCCTCCCGGTCCACCGCCGCCTGGGCCGAGCGCACCCGGTCCACCGCCCGGCGGTGCGCGATCGTCATCACCCAGCCCATCGCCGTACCCCGGGACGACTGGTAGCGGGCGGCGCTGCGCCACACGTCCACCAGCACCTCCTGGGCCACCTCCTCGCTCTGCGCCCGATCGCGGAGCACACGCAGCACCAGCCCGAAGACCGGCCCGGCCACCTGCTCGTACACCCGCTCGAAGGCCGCGCGGTCACCCCGCGCCACCCTCTGGAGCAGACCGGCCAGGCTCTCGTCGCCCGCGTGACCGTCATGGGGAGCGACGGACCCGAGGCGACCCTCGTCCGACCCCGCCCTTCGTTGCCTCGGCTCCACATGCTCTCCCGTTCATCGCACCGACGCCGACACAGGTCCTTCGCAGCCGGACGGCCGGCGGATCGCCTACCACCCCCATCGATATTGAACGCGCACATCCCCCACGAGACCAGCCCAAGCCCCAATCCCGGACAGCGAGACGGGTCAGAAGCCGCAGAGCGGGTCCCACGGGTCGTCGTCGGTGCTGCGAATCCAGCGGTGGGCCGCGTCGGCGACGGGCTGGTACGCCCAGGAAGCGGCGTCCCCATGGGCCATCGCCTCGCCGAGGAATCTGCGCACCCGCTGGCTCGCCACGATCTCCTCTTCGGCGAGCAGCGGATCCCAGTCGTCGAGGACCCGCTCGCGCAGCCGCCGCAGAACCTCGGCATGCCGGGGGTCGCCGGCGAGATTGTCCAGTTCCCGGGGGTCTTTCACCAGGTCGTAGAGCTGGTCGGGGAGGCCGTGCACGTACACCAGCTTGTACCGGCCGCTGACCACCGCGCGCACCGGGCGGATGGTGCCCTCGGCCAGGTTCTCGATGATCACGTCGGGATGGTCTCCGGCCTCGCCGCGCAGCAGCCCGAGGAGGCTGCGACCGGCGAAGTGGCCGGTCACCGTCTCCGGCGGCCGGGCGTCGGCGAGGTCGGCGAACGTCGGGTGCAGGTCGGTCAGCGACACCGGGGTCTCGACCCGGTGACCGGCCGGCACACCCGGTCCCGCCATGATCAACGGCACCCGCACCGACCAGTCGCGCATGGTCCGCTTGAAGTACATGCCGTGCTCGCCGAGCTGGTCGCCGTGGTCGCTGGTGAAGACGATCACGGTGTCGTCGAGCAGGCCGAACCGTTCCAGCTCCGCCGTGAAGGAGCCCACCACGTCGTCGATGTAGCTGGTCATGGCGTAGTAGCCGCGCCGTACCAGGTAGGTGAGGTCGTCGCTGATCTGGCCGGGCCGTACGCCGTGGAAGGAGTTGGTCCAGCCGTCGAGCGGGTGCGCGGGCACGTCGTCCGGCACGGGTTCGGGCAGGGCGATGGGTCTTCCCTCGTAGCGGTCCCAGTATTCGGGCGGGGCGACGTAGGGGTCGTGCGGCTGGGTGAACGAGGCGACCATCAGCCACGGTTCGGCGGCCCGGTCCCCGCTGTCGAGGGCGAGTTCGCGCAGGCGTTGCAGCGCGGCGAACCGGACCTCCTCGTCGTAGTGCATCTGGTAGGTCCACGGGAGCGTTCCAGAGGCGCGCAGGATGTCGATGTACTCCCGGCCGCCGTTCTGCTGCTCCCCGGTGAGCCGCGGCGGGTCGCCCTGCTCCTCCCACGGGCGGGTCCAGGTCAGGTCCGGCGGGAAGATGTCGGTGGTCAGCCGCTCCTCGAACCCGTGCAACTGGTCGGGCCCGACGAAGTGCATCTTGCCGGACAGGATCGTGCGGTAGCCGCCGCGGCGCAGCGAGTGGGCGAACGTGGGCACCGAGGCGGGGAACTCCTCGGCGTTGTCGTTGGAGGGCACCCGGCTCGGCAGCCTGCCGGTGAGCATCGCCGCCCTGGACGGCACGCACAGCGGCGCGTTGCAGTAGGCGTTGTCCATCACGGTCCCACGCGTGGCGAGGGTGTTCAGGTGCGGGGTGAGAACATCGTCGTTTCCGTACGGCCCGGTGCCGAACGCACTGAGCTGGTCGGCCATGAGAAGCAGGATGTTGGGCCGGCGGCCTGGAGTGGTCAAGCCGTCCCCCGTCGTGACGTGGCTCATGTGCCGGCGGCCTCGCGGAACACCGAGGGATCGAAGAACGTCTTCGGCTCGACGTACTTCGGCAACGCGCCGATGTCGACGAAGAGCCGCTCCATCCGGCCGATCCAGTCCGTCGCGGTGCCGTCCGCGTAGTAGGTCTTCCACTTGTCGGTGGGGTAGCTCTCGGCCTGCTTGTAGATCTGGGCGCACACCTCTGCGGTCATGAACTTCCGCAGCCCGGGACAGCCGGCGGCCAGCGCGCCCGCCGGGTCGGCGATGATGTCGTCGTTGGATCTCACCCACGCCTTGGCGACCTTCACCAGGGCGTCCCGGTGCTCGGCGTGGAAGTCGTTGTTGGCCACCCAGCCGCCGGCGATCGCCGACTTCGGGTAGAAGTCCTTCGCCGTGGCGAGCAGTTTCGCGTCGGGCGTGCGCTGCTTGATCTGGCTGTCGAAGGGCGCCCACAGGGCGGCGGCGGGCACCCCTCCGGTGACGAAGGTGTTGGCGGCGGCGGGCATGTCGAGGTTGACCATCTGGACGTCCTCGGTGGACATGCCGTTCTCCGCCAGCGCCACGTGGAGCAGCAGGTGCGCGGCGGTCCCGGTGGTGGTGGCGACCTTCTTCCCGCGCAGGCCGGCGATCGAGGTGATGCCGGAGCCGGGTGCCGCCCAGATCTGTTGGATGTTCGCCTCAAGGTTGTTGAGCAGGAAGATCTTGCCCTGGCCACGGGCGGGGAAGTTGGCGACGACCGCGCCCATCACCCCGATGTCGACGCTGCCACCGGTCAGCGCGTTGGACAGGGAGATGCCCGTCTGGAACGGCACGGCCGTGACATCCAGGCCCGCCTCGGCGAAGTAGCCCTTCTCGATGCCGAGCAGCAGGTGCATGCCCGGCGCCGGACCGGCGATGTAACCGATCCGCACTTTCTGCGAGGACCCCGCGGAGTCCTCGCTCCCGCATCCGGCGGCGGTCAGTGCGAGCGCGAGCCCCACCGCCACCGCGACAGCTCGTCGTAGCATGGTGCCTCTCCTCGATCAGGCGGAGCCGCGGAGCATCGTCTCGATCTCCCGGCGCAGCTCGATGAACTCCACGGTGGTCTTCAGCTCATGGGTCCGGCGGCCCTGCCACGGGACCGGCACGACCTCCCGCACCCGGGCCGGTCGTGCGGACATCACCACCACCCGCTCGGCGAGGAAGATCGCTTCCTCCACCTGGTGGGTGACGAACAGGACCGTCCGCTTCTCCTTCTGGTTGATCTCCAGAAGGGTTTCCTGCATGGTCTCCCGCGTCTGCGCGTCCAGCGCCGCGAACGGCTCGTCCATCAGCAGGATCTCGGGGTCCACCGCGTAGGCGCGGGCCAGCGCGACCCGCTGCCGCATCCCGCCGGACAGCGTCTTCGGCAGGGCGTCGGCGAACGCGGTCAGCCCCATCAGCTCCAGGTAGCGGTCCACCACCTCGTCCCGCTGCGCCGCGGGCCTGCGCCGCGCCTTCAGCCGCATGCCGAACTCGATGTTGCGGCGCACGGTGAGCCACGGGAAGATCGCGTACTCCTGGAAGACCACGCACCGGGACGGCCCCGGGCCGGTCACCGCCGCACCGTTGACGAGGATCTCGCCCTCGTCCGGATCCACGAACCCGGCCACGGTGTTGAGCAGCGTGGTCTTGCCGGATCCGCTGGGCCCCACGACGGCGACGAACTCCCCCTCCGCGACGTGGAAGTCCACCTCGTCGAGGATGGTCATCGACCCGTACCGCTTGCTGACGCCGGCGACCGCCAGGCCGCCACGACTGACCGACGTCGTCATCGGCTCCCCCTGTCCTGCCACCGCACCAGGCGCGCCGAGAGGAGCCGGATCAGGGCGTCCATCACCAGCGCGCAGAAACCGATCAGAATGATCCCGGCGTAGACCCGCGGGATGTCCAGGAAGTTGCCGGCGTTCTGGATGACCGCGCCCAGGCCGTCCTGGGCGGCGACCAGCTCGGCGGCGACCAGTGAGGCCCAGCCGATGCCCAGCGACACCCGCGCGGCCGTCAGGATGTGCGGCACCGAGAACGGCAGCACGATCTTCGTCAGCACCTCGGCCCGTCCGGCCCCCAGCGTCTGCGCCGCCCGCACGTACTTGTCCTCGATACCGGCGATGCCCTCGAAGACGATGACGACGGTGGCGAAGAAGGCCGCGTACATCAAGATGATGCCCCTGGCCGGCTCACCGATCCCGAAATAGACGATCACCAGCGGCACCAGTGCGATCGGCGGCAACGCCCTGAAGAAATTGACCAGCGGATTGAGCATCGCCCTGACCAGCGGGAACCAGCCGAGCAGGAAGCCCACCGGCACCGCGGCGACGATGCCGATCGACACCCAGACGACCACCCGGCGGCTGCTGATCAGCACATCGTTCGCCAACCCGGTGCCCAGCCCGGACCAGATCACCCCGAAGACCTCGTCGGGCCGGGGCAGCAGTCCGTCTCCGACGATCCGGCTGACCGCCATGATCTGCCAGAGCACCACCAGCACGGCGAAGCCCGCCAGCCCCAGCAGGCCGTTCCGCAGCCGCGCGAGGACGCGCCTTGCCGTGTCCCGGGACGGCGGATCGGGGACGCCGACCCTCCGCGCCGGGGCGAGATCGATTTCGGCCATGTTCTCTCCTGGTCAAGAGCTGGATTGCTGGAGCGCCGCGAGCCGGTGCGACAGGTCACGGGTGGCCGGGTAGGCAGCGCGGTAGATCTGGTAGAGCTCGTCGTAGGGGGTGCCGCCCGGCTGTGGTGACACCACCTGGCCCGGCCGCGCCCAGGTTTCGTCGGGCCCGGCGAGGCCGACGGCGCGCGCCGCGAGCAGCGCGTCGCCGTAGGACGCGCCGATGGTCTGCGCGGGGATCTCCTGCGGCCGTCCGGTGATGTCCGAGACGATCCGCGTCCACAGCCCGCCCCGGGTACCGCCGCCGACCGCGACCAGCCGCCGCGGCTCCGCGCCCGCCTCGGCCAGCACGTCGAGGTGATGGCGTACGGCGTAGCCCGTGGCCTCGAGGGCCGCCCGGTAGAGGTGTGCTCGCGAGTGCCGCAGGGTGAGGCCGAGCACCGTGCCCCGCGCGCCGGGGTCGAACAGGGGTGTGCGCTCGCCCGCGAAGTAGGGCAGCATGACCAGGCCGTCGGCGCCCGCCGGCACCTCGGCCGCCTCCGCCACCAGCGTGCCGTACTCCTCCTCGCCGGTGATCCGGCGCAGCCAGTCGGTGACGGCGCCCGAGGAGGCCATGCCGCCGGCCAGGGTGGCGCTGCCCGGCGTCACCCCGCGGGTCGCCCACAGCCGCCGGTCGGTCTTCGGCCGGTCGAGCACCTGGACCAGGAACATGGTCGTGCCGTACATCAGCATGGTGTCGCCCGGCTCCTGCACCCCGGCGCTGAGCGCCTCGGCCCAGGCGTCGACGGTGCCCGCGGCGACCGGGGTGCCCGCCGGGATGCCCGTTTCGCCGGCCGTCTCCGGGGAGGTGACGCCCACGATCTCTCCCGGCCAGGCCAGGCGTGGCAGCGGGAGGCCCGGGGCGACCAGTTCGCTCCACTCCGCGTCCCAGCGCTGGCCGTGCAGGTCGTACATGGGCTGGCACTGGCTGGCGGAGTGGTGGTCGAGCACGTACTCGCCGGTCAGGCGGGCGACCGCGAACGAGCCGGCCATCAGGAAGCGCCTGGTCCGCGCCCACACCTCGGGCTCGTGCCGCCGCAACCACAGCAGCTTCGGACCGGCGGCCTGGCTGGTCAGGATCGAACCGCTCCTGGCGACCAGGGCGGACTCCCCCAGGCGGCCGGTCAGCTCCGCGGCCTCCGCGGTGGCTCGCGTGTCGATGCCGTAGAGAATCGCCGGGCGCAGCGGCCGGTAGGCGTCGTCGGCCGGCAACACGCAGGGCCCGATCCCGCTGACGCAGACGGCCGCCGGTCGCGCCGCGTCCCCGGTGAGCAGTTCCCGGCACAACGAGGCCAAGGGCTGCCACCAGTCACGCTCGGCATCGTGCTCGACCCACCCGGGCCGGGGGAACGCCGGCTCCAGCGGTCGTACGGCGGTGCGGAGGACGGTCCCGTCCGGCCGGGCCACCACCGCCTTGGCACTGGAGGTGCCGATGTCGACCCCCAATACGACCTCGGCCATCCGCCTCACCCTGCTCTGCCAGGTCGAACACCTTAAGTCCGATCAATTAGCCGGTAAGTTATGACCAATGAATTGCCCTGTCAAGCATTCGTTACGGGGAGATTTCACCCTTGGACTGCCCTTCCCAGCACAACTGCCGCAGTTGCACGGCATCCGAGCCGCCCTTAAGGTATGACCAATCAGCGAGGGGGAAGCATGGTCAACGAGGCGGCTCCCGTCCGGCGTCGCAGCCGTGTGGACGAGACCGAGGCGGCGTTGCGCTCCCTGATCGCCGAATACCAGCGCGCCGGGGTCACCCGGCTGCCGCCGGAGAGCCGGCTGGTCGAGCTGATCGGCACCTCACGCAGCACACTCCGCGACGCGCTCAGCCGTCTGGAGTCGGGTGGCGAGATCGTCCGCCGGCGGCGGGTGGGCACCCTCATCACCGCCGCCCCGGCACGCGCGGTGCACGCCGGTTCGCTCGCCTACCCCGTCGACCTGATCCTGTCGCTGTCCGACTTCCTCGCGCAGGCCCACGCGTCCTACGCCGTCCGTACGGTCAACATCACCAGGGAGAACGCCGACGACGACGACGCGGCCCTGCTGGGTGTGGCCCCCGGCGCCCCCGTCTACCGGGCGACCAGGCTGTACGAGGTCGAAGGACGCGCCGCGGCCCGACTGGAACACCGGCTGCCCGGCACCTTCGCAGGACAGCCGGTTCGCATAGACGCACTCACCGACGGCATCACCACCTGGCTGCGCGAGACGGAGAACATCCAGCTCACGCGCAGCGACCACACCATCACCGCCGAGGCGGCCACCGAGTCGCTCGCCGCCGATCTCGACGTGGCGGTGGGCTTCCCGCTGCTGGTCATCGACTGCCAGCTGTACGCCTCCGGCCCGCACGCCGTGGCGACCGGACGCCTCGTCTTCCGCCCCGACGTGCTCTGTCTGACCGCCTCGGCCAACCCGTCGACCGCGTCCAGCGACCCGGTCGGCACCTTCGGCCTGACCACCGTCGGAGCCGGCCACCCGGAGCCGGACCAGCACTCCCCGGACACCGACCACTGACCCGGCCGGCCACCTGACACCCACGGACGCCACACAACGTCTCCACCGGGCCGGTCGCACACGGACGTGGCAAGGCCCACCCGCCAACGCCGCACCCCGGCATACTCACCCGAACGTGTCGGCCCCCCGCCGGATACCTTCGGACATGCCCACCGGCCGACCCCGCGCAGACGTTTCGGGCCATGTGCCGACGCTTACCTGTCCACCAGGCCGGCTACCGGCGGCCCACGCGGGCACGTGACCAGGTGCGGTGCGCCTCGATCGTGGCCATCGCCCACGCGCCGACCCACCCGAACCCGACGGCGAGCGCCGCGTAGGTGGTCCAGTCCGCCGCCGGCGGTCCAAGGGAGGGGGCCACGCCGAAGGCGCGCAACGCGAACCCCGCCACCCCCGCGCCGATCGCGACGACCCCGATCCAGGAGACGGCGAGCACGACGACGCGCAGCCGGCCGTACCCGGCGGACCGGGCGAGCAGCAACGCCAGCAGCGCGGCCACCAGCCCGACCCCCGCGTTGCCGAACTGCGCGGCGGCGATGTCGGCCGACTGCCACGGCACGTAGGACTCCGGTGGCGCGGGGAAGCCGTGAATACCGAGCTCCTGCCGGAGCGCCAGCGTCACCTTCGAAACCGTGTACGCCAGGGCTCCACCACACGCGACCAGCGCTGCTTGTCGTTTCACCCCTCGATGCTCGCAATCCGCCCACCACGGCCGACTCCCCCAGCCGCGCGAACCGCCTCCCTCCGCAGGGGGAGAAACCGGCAGCCGCGGGCCCTGCCGATCACCCGGTGCTCGTCCACGTGACTTCCGGCGGCGCACCCTTTGATAACCCGAGCGCGCCTGACCGCTCGATTATCACGTTTGTCACGCCTTCTGCTAGGAACCTGGGTGTGCTTACAGGAGACCGCGTACGGCTGCGCGCCATCGAACCGTCGGACGCCGAGACGATGTGGCGCTGGCACAGCGACCCCGAGGTGATGCGGTGGATGAGCGATGGCTACCCGCCGTCGCTGGCTCACCTCACCAAGCGGCTGACCGAGCGCGCCCCCGACTCCTTCGAGAAGCTGACCCTGGTCGTCGAGACGGTCGAGGGCAGGGCGATCGGGATCGTCGCGCTGAGGGGGGCCGAGCCCGAGACCGGCGCCAGCGAACTGGACCTCTACCTCGGCGAGAAGGACGTCTGGGGTCAGGGATACGCCACCGACGCGATGCGGCTGACGTGCCGCTACGGCTTCGAGAAGATGCGGCTGCACCGGATCTCCCTGACCGTGGTCGCCGAGAACGCCGCGGCACGCCGGGTCTACGCGAAGGTGGGATTCGTCGAGGAGGGCCGGATGCGCGAGGCGTTCCGGCGCGACGGCAGGTGGCACGACATGATCCTCATGAGTCTCCTCGCGGGCGAGTTGCGCTGACCGGTGCGATCGGCCGGCGGTTCCCTCGGCCGCCGGCGATCGCATGCCCCTTCGCCCCGCCCGCGTGACACCACCCCTCAGCTCATGGACGCCCGGACGCCATCCTGCCGCCCGCCCGAGCCGCCGGCCCGCAGGAGCAGCGAGTCGGAGTGCCCGGTCTGCAGGCGAGGGGTGCGGACCGCATCGTCTGGAGCCGTGCGTCAGTCCGCCTGGAGCGCCTTGAAGTCGTCGAGCCAGTAGCCCGGGGCGGACAGGCCCGAGGCGCGAGGTTTGACGGTGAACGTGGCGAACACGCTGTTGAGGAGCCACGGGTCCTTCTTCGGCCCGAAGTTCGCAACCATCAGATCGTCCTGTTTGAGGCCGTACGTGGCGACCGCCAGCCGGCCGGTGTCGCGGTACAGCCGCATCTGGTCGCGCAGGAAGCCGGACTGGCGCATGAACCACGGGCTGCTCGTCAGGAAGTCGTGCCACTGCCGCCGGCTGACGGGTTCGTCGATGGCAGCCTTGATCACTTGCCAGACCCGGGTGTCCGGGGCGAAGCCGTACCGCTTCGCGAACTCGGCCGAGATGGGGTCTTCCAGGTGCTGTTTCCAGTACCACACGAGGGAGAACTCGGTGACGAGGAACGTCTGGTCGTCGCGCATCCTCGGCAGGATGTAGTCGAGAAACGCCTGCGCGTTCTCCGGTGCGGGCACGTGGGGGTGGATGTCGACGCCGGCGATCTCCGGCGTCTCACGGACGAAGGTCATCCAGCGCTCCGCCGCCGGCGTGCGGCGGTCCGGCAGGTCGAGCCGGTTCAGCGCGCCCATGTAGAGCGTGGTGCGGCAGTCCGCGCCGCAGTGCTCGCGTCGGTAGTCGATCACGTGCCGGGCGACGGTCTCGTAGAACTCGTTGAGGCGCTGGTCGCGCTCGGCGGGCAGGCTCTCGATGAACGGCTCGTTGCCGATCGTGATGATGTCGACCTTGTCCAGCAGGTTCGGCAGCACCCGGTCCAGACGGGCCAGTTCGGCGGCCATCGCGGCGCTGCCGGGCTCGGGGAACGATGCCTGGTTGTACGGGAACTTCAGGCTCAGGATGGTGTCGTACCCGCGACCGGCGGTCTGGACGATGGTGCGGATCGCGAAGTGTTCGGCGGGATCGCCCTGGTCCGTCGCGGGCATCGGGAAGAATCCGCGGACCCACTCGGTGCCGGTCTCCCGCAGTTCCCGGTAGTTCACCGCGTCGAGGTTCTGGTTGAAGTTCGCTCCCAGGGCGCCGCGTGGCTCGTCCTCGTTCACGGGTTTGCCCGCCTTCGCGGCGGCGGGGTGAGCGACGGTCGAGGCGGCCAGAACGGCGGACAGAGCGATGATCGACAATTGGCGCAGCATGTGGATGGCTCCTGATGCTCCCAAGGTGGTCACGTCGTCGCCGACGCGCTTGGCTATCATGTTTGCGCTAACTTGATATTCCCGTCAATGGCCGTCCGACGCCTTGGTGCCGGGCGCGTCAGCCGCCGGGCGGGGCCGTGGACGCGCGGATCACCAGTTCGGGATGAACGAACCGGCCGGCGACAGGGGCGGCCGGGCTCCCCGGCGGCGCCTCGATCTGCGCGATCAGGTGGTCCAGGCAGCGTCGGCCCACCTGGGCGAGATCCTGGCGGACCGTCGTCAGCGGCGGGGTGAGGTACGGCGCGAGGTCGAGGTCGTCGAAGCCGACGACGCTCAGATCGTCAGGTACCCGGCGTCCCAGCTCGGCCGCCGCCCGCAGGACGCCGACGGCCATCTGGTCGTTGGCCGCGAAGACGGCGGTCACGCTGTCGTCGGCCAGCAGGCGGTGGGCGGCGTCGTACCCCGACCGCGGCGACCAGTCGCCGACGACCGGCGGCGGGATGATTCGCCCCGACCGCTTCAGCAGCCGTTGCCACGCGGCCCGGCGGCGCTGCGCCGGGTTGGAGCCGGCCGGCCCGGCCACGTGGTGAACCGTGGCATGCCCCAGTTCCAGCAGGTGATCCACGGCGGCGCGGGCGCCGGCGGCCTCGTCCATGCCGAACGTGGGGTGCTTGTGCGCCGCCCTGCTGTCGGCGATGACGACGGGCACCTCTTCCGGCAACCGCAGGTGCGCGGTGTCGAGCACCCGGGCCTCGATCACGATCACGCCGTCGACCGCCCGATCGGTGAGGCCGCGCACGGCGGCGCGCACCTCCTGCTCGGTGGGGGCGTCGACCACCGCGAGACTCACCGAGTAGCCGCGCGCCTGGGCGCCGGCCACGACCGCTTCGACGATGCGGACGTTGCCGACGGCGCTGAGGTTGAACATGACGACGCCGATCGTGCCGAACCGGCCCGTGGCCAGCGCTCGCGCGGCGATGTTGGCGCGGTAGCCGAGCTGCTTCATGGCCGCTTCGACCTTGGTGCGGGTGGCGTCGGTCACGCGGTCGTTCCCGTTCACCACCCGGGACACGGTCTGACCCGACACTCCGGCGAGCTTGGCGACGTCTGCCATGGACGCCCCGCCGGACGCCCCCGTCCCTGGTGGTCGAGCCACGCCGGGTTGTCTCCTCTCGGCGCCTGTCTGCGGAGGCGCACGATCTCCCGCGGGATCTCGTGTCGCCCGTACGGTCGTCCCGATCAGGCCAGGCCCTGGTGGCTGGCCCCTTCGAAGTCGCTCAGGGACGTGTCGTAGTCTTTGCCGCCGACAGAGTACATCGACGTCATCCAGTGGTGGAAGTTGTCTCCCGAGTCCCGGAGCCGCTGGTAGAGCCGCTGCATGAGATCGGCTCGGACGTCGGCCAGCATGTGGTCGTCGTACCGGTTGGTCAGCTCGTACGGGTCACTCTGGAGATCATAGAGCTCGTTCACGCTCTCCGGGTTGACCACCAGCTTGAAGCGGGACGTGCGCAGCATCCGCTGCGGATAGGGGAAGTGGTGGCCGTGGAACTCGGCGGTGATGTCGGCACGCCAGTCGGCGGGTTCCGCACCCCGCGCGAACGGCACCAGGCTGCGGCCGTCCGCGCCCGGCTCCGGTTCCGCCCCGGCGAGGTCGAGGATCGTCGCGGTGAAGTCCACCAGGCTCACGAAGGCCGGTGTCGACGTCCCGCCCGCCGTGTCGGGGACGCGCAGCAGGCCGGGGATCCGGTAGATGTCGTCGTACATCGCGGGCCCCTTGTCGTGCAGGCGGTGGGCGCCGGTGAACTCGCCGTGGTCCGCGGTGAACGCCACCGCCGTACTGTCCAGCAGGTCGAGGCGCCGCAGGGCGTCGTTGAGCCGGCCGACCTGCTCGTCGATGAGCGTGACGTAGCCCCAGTAGGCGGCGACGAGCCGGCGCCAGGTGTCCTCGCTCAACGTGTCGTGCGTCCAGTGCTCGGAGTACCGCCGCTGGACGGGCGGCTTGTTCTCGAACGTCTCCCCGAACGACGGAGGCAGCTCGACGAGGTCCGGCGAGTACATCTCCAGGTAGTCCCGCGGTAGCAGGTACGGCAGGTGCGGGCCGTAGAAATGGACGGCCATGTAGAACGGCCGGCCGTCCCGGTGGACGTCGCGGGCGTACTCTTCGAGGCGGTCGATCGCCTTGTCGGCCAGGTAGTACTCGAAGGTGGCCTCAGCCGGCTGGTCCAGGACGCCCGCGAGCAGGTTGCCGGGCTCGCCGTTGGGGAAGAACCCGCGCACCTCCTCGTCCACCACCGGCGCGGGCAGGTTCTTCCGCTCCAGCCAGGCCAGGTAGTCCGGATGTCCGACCGGATTGTGCCAGCCCGGGTAGTGGGCTCCGTCGAAGCCGAACTCGCCCGGCCCGCGGCGGCGCCCGACGTGCCACTTGCCCTCGATCCCGACGTTGTAGCCGAGCTCACGCAGCCGCCGGGAGAAGGGGACGAACTCATCCGACAGTTCCTCGGAGTACCCCACGTTGCGCTCGTAGTTCGCGAGCAGCCCGTGCCGGTACGGCAGGACGCCGGTGAGCAGGCTGGCCCGCGCGGGAGTGCAGATGGCCGACGGGGTGAAGCAGGAGTCGAAGCGGGTTCCCGAAGCGGCGAGAGCGTCCAGGTGCGGAGTGGACACGTGCGGGTTGCCGTAGCACCCGAGGGTGTCCACGCGATGCTGGTCCGTCATCACGAACAGCATGTTGGTAGATCGGTTCACGGGGCCTCCATGTCTGTCTCCGCACGCATTCGCGTGTCCTGCCGGGCGCGGATCGAGGCTGTTCCACGACCTCCGGGCTGGCGCAAGGACCTCACCACCGCACTCTTGACGCTGATAGGCAACGGTCATAAGTTAGCGCAAACATAGATCCGCTTGACCGTGACCCCCTGAATTGGGACCGGACGGAGTGGGTCGGTGACCTAGCCGACGAAGAGGAGTCCCCATGGGGCCGCATCGCCGAATCCTTGGAGCCCGTCCCGACGCGGCGAGCGTCGGGCGGCACGGCATCAGCCGACGGCAGTTCGTCGGCGGAACGGGCGCCGGTCTCCTGGCAGCGGCACTCGCCGGCTGCACCGGAGGCGGGCAACTGGCCCGGGAGAGCCAGAACGCCGCCGGGCCGGGTGGAGCCCTCCAGTGGTGGGACCAGTTCCGGCCGTTGACGAAGATGCTGGAGAACGACCTCTTCGCTCCGTACAAGAAAGAGCATCCGGGCGTCACCATCACGCGGCGGCAGATGGACACGCCGGACCTGGGGCAGGCGCTGCAGGTCGCCCGGCGGAGCAACCAGATGCCGGACGTGCACTCGATCGCGGGTCTGGGGGGAATCTCGCCGGCCGCCCTGGTGAGCGAGAAATGGTTCCAGCCGATCGGGAAACTCGCGGACTTCGAGGGGAGCCCGGTCAGCGATCTCCTCTACGACGGCATCCACCGGTTCGACGGTGAGATCTACACCGTTCCCCCGTTCTCGGCCCGCTGGCACGACGCGGTGCCGTGGTTCAACACCGCGCTCATCAAAGAGGCCGGGGTCGATCCGGAGGAGAGTCCAGCCACTTGGGACAAGCTCCGTGAGGTCGCCCGCCGTATCACCCAGAAGACCGCCGGTGACGTCTACGGAATCGTGGTGCCGAGCAAGGACACGGAGTACCTGCAGTTCCTGGTGCACCGGCTCGCCATGACCGCCGGTGCGCCCGGCGCCATCGACTGGGCCACCGGGAAGTACGTGTTCGACTCCCAGCCGTACATCGACGCGATCGAGTTCCTGGTCTCGCTGCAGACCGACAAGATCGTGCACCCCGCGTCCGCGTCGATGGGCGCCCGCGACGCCCGCGCCCGCTGGGCGGCTGGGCAGGCGGCCATCTATCCATGGGGGGCGTGGTTCATCGGCGGACTGCGCGTGGACGAGCCGGAGGCGGTGGAGCGCGGAGTCGGCGTGTGGCACATTCCCTGCCCGGAGACGACCCGGAACTTCGTCTACAACCCGCCGCAGCCGGGGATGCTCTGGGTGTCGAGCCAGTCGAAGCAGGCCAAGACCGCCGCCGAGATCATGCTGCGGATGACGACCAAGGAGTTCCAGCTCAAGCTGGCCGCCGCCATGGACCAGCCGCCCGCGCTGGCCGAAGTCGTGGCGGAGGCGGATGTGCACCCGGCCTACAAGCGTTGCGTCGACTACTTCCAGGACGACGTCCGGATCAGCCCGTCGCCCGAGGTGGGGAATCCCGGTGTCTGGCAGGTGCTCGCCGAGATGCGCGACATCCATCCGAACCTCGGCGACATCGTCCAGTCGGTGCTGACCGGCTCCACCTCCGACATAGCCGGCGAGCTCAAACGCTTCAACGACGCGATCAGCGCCGAGCGGGAACGTGCCATCAAGGTCGTTCGCGAGGAGAAGGGGGCGAAGGTCGACCTCAACGCCTGGATCTTCGCCAACTGGGACCCGAAGGCGGACTACGACCAGCAGGCCTACGCCGGGCGCTGAGTTCGCGGCCCCGAAGTGGCGACGACCGCTGAGGGGCCCCGCGATGTCGGCCGAACAGGAGCGCGATGACAACGACTCAGGAGCGGAACCCCCCCGCCACGGTGGCGGCACGACGCCGTCGGTGGGAATGGCCGCAACGCCTGCGGAAAGACTGGTGGATCTACGTCTTCCTGCTCCCGACCATCATCGGGTACGGCACCTACACCATCTATCCCCTGCTGGCTTCGTGGTGGTTCGCGTTCCTCGACTGGCCGGGGTTCGCGACCTCCGGGACGTTCATCGGCATCGAGAACTTCGAGCGGCTGCTGGAGGACGACCTCTTCTGGAACGCCTTCTGGAACTCGATCGTGTTCCTCGTGGTCGCCGTCCCCCTGCGGGTCGGGCTGGCTCTCGCGCTGGCGATCCTGCTCAACCGGAAGAAGACGCCGTTCAAGGGCTTCTTCCGGACGCTCTTCTTCCTCCCCGTCGTCACCACTGGTGCGATCGTCGGCGTCGTCTTCACCCTGCTGCTCGACGCCGGCGGCCCGGTGAGCCTGTCCATGGTCGCGTCGGGGCTGCTCGACTCACCCGCGAACTTCGCGGCCGACGCGGGCACCTCGCTCTACGCCGGGATCGCCGTCTGGGTGTGGAAGTGGCTGGGCATCACCCTGATCTACTGGCTCGCCGCGTTGCAGACGATCCCGCAGGGAGTGCACGAGGCCGCGATGATCGACGGCGCGGGCGCCTGGGCGGAGTTCCGTCGCGTGACGATGCCGCTGCTCGTCCCCTTCCTCGTGATCATCACGCTGATCGACACCGTGGCGGCGCTCAACGTCTTCGACCTGATGCAGACCCTCACCGGCGGCGGCCCGTCCTTCTCATCCGAGGTGATCGAGATCTACATCTTCCGTACGGCATTCCAAGCCACCGTCCCCCAGCTCGGCTACGCGTCGGCCGCGGCGGTGCTGTTCGGGTTGCTGACCATGGCCCTCGCGGTCGCCCAGGCGCTGGGCTTCCGCTGGGCCCGGAGCCGGATCGGCTCGGCATGACGGCCCGCGCGAAGACAGGCCCCGGCGTGACGCCACCGCTCGCCCGTCGTTTCCGTCGCCCCAGTCCCGGGCAGGTGGTGACCGTCGTCGGGCTGGCGGTGCTCGGCGGCATGTGGATCTACCCGTTCATCTGGCTGGTCTCGGCGTCGCTGAAGACCTCTCCCGAGATCTTCGGCCGAGGGCTCAACCTGCTGCCCGAAGCACCGGTCTGGGAGAACTACACCCGCGCCTGGACCGAAGTCGGCTTCGCGACGTACTTCGTCAACACCTTGATCGTCACCATCGGGACGGTGCTCCTCGTCGTCGTCCGCAGCGCCCTCGCGGGCTACGTGCTCGGCCGATACGACTTCATCGGCAAGAAGCCCCTCATCGCCCTCTTCCTGATCACCTTCTTCCTTCCGGAGGGGTACACGATCATCCCGATCGCCCAGCTGACCGACCAGCTCGGCCTGCTCAACACGCACGCCGGCGTGATCCTCGGGCTGGGCGCCGGCGGGCAGATCGCTTCGACCCTGCTCTACGCGGGCTACTTCCGGCGGCTGCCGAAGGAGTTGGAGGAGTCCGCGCGCCTGGACGGCGCCGGACATTTCACCGTCTTCTTCCGCGTGATGCTCCCCCTCGCCTGGCCGATCACCGCCACGGTGGTCATCCTCACGTACCTCTTCGCCTGGAACGTCTACCTGCTGCCCCTGGTGTTCACCCTCAGCGAGCCCGACCTGCGGACGCTGGCCGTGGGCATGACCGTCTTCATCGGCGAACGGGGCACGGACTGGTCGGGGATGGCCGCGGCCGCCGTGATCTCGCTGATCCCGGTGATCGCCGTCTTCATCGTGCTGCAGCGGAAGTTCGTCGACAGCATCGCGGGAGCGGTGAAGCAATGACTCGAACGGAGAACCCCTGATATGTCCGTCCCCCGCCGTGAGGCACTCGTGACGGTCGACACCCACCGCCCGGTGGGCCGGATCGACGACGACGTCTACGGACACTTCCTGGAGTCCGCCTTCTTCGGCAACATCGAGGGCGGGGTGTTCGACGAGGGATCACCGCTCTCCATCACCGACCCCGGCCTGTTGCAGGGCATGCGCACCGACGTCCTCGAACTGTGCCGGGAACTCGGGCCCGGTCCCATCCGCTGGCCCGGCGGCAACTTCACGTCGGCCTACCACTGGCAGGACGGCGTCGGCCCACGGGACGCACGCCCGACCCGGTTGGAGCTCGCCTGGGAAGGCATGGAGTCGAACCGTTTCGGCACCGACGAGTTCCTCGCCTGGTGTGAGGCCGTGGGCGCAGAGCCGTACCTCGTGCACTCCGCACGCGACGTCGACGAGGCGGTTCGCTGGATCGAGTACACCAACGCCGCCCAGGAGACCGCGCTCACCGGCCGCCGCGCGAAGAACGGCAGGACCGAGCCGTGGCGCGTCCGCTACTGGGGCGTCGGCAACGAGGTCTACGGCCCGTGGCAGATGGGCCACCGGTCAGCCGGGGAGTACGCCGCGGCGGCCCGCGAGCACGCCCGGTTCATGCGCCTGGTCGACCCTGCGATCCGCCTGGTGGGGGTCGGCATCCCGTGGCAGCAGGAAGAATGGACGCGCCCGGTCCTGGCGCAGGCGGGCAAGTGGCTCGACTATCTGTCACTCCACCTGTACGGCGCGAGCACACACCTGTGGACCGGCGACGACTACGACGCCATCGCCGCGCAGTCCCTGTTCTTCGAGCAGGAGATCCACACCTACTCCCGGCTGGTCACCGCGATCGCCGCGGAGGTCGGCCTGGAGCGTCCGCCCGCGCTGGCGCTCGACGAGTGGACGATGCGCCACCTCGAACCCGCCGCCTGGCCGGAGCCCCTGCCGGGCGACGACGGGGGAATCGCCCCGCGCGAGACCGCCGACGTCGACGGGTCGCCGGACCACGTGCGAGTGAACCGGTGGAGCCCGCGGACGGTCGGCGACGCCGTCTTCTGCGCCGGCGTCTTCCACGCCATCCACCGGACCACCGGCCTGCCCGCACCCGTGACCATGGCCAACCCGGTGAACCTGGTGAACGCCAACGGCCTGGTGGTCGCCCGTCCCGGCGGCGCCCTGCGGTCCGCCATCTACCACGTCTGGCACCTGTACCGGCACCACACCGGCCGTACCGTGCTGCCGTGCGAGGTGGACGGCCCGGCGCGATCCACGATGGTCAGGCTCGGCGACAACCGGGGCCCGGACGGACAGCTGCTCACCGCGCCCATGACCGTTCCGCACCTCGACGTGTCCACCACCCGCGCCGACGACGGCTCGATTCGGATCGCCGTCGTCAACCGGCACCGCGACGAGACCGTGCTGCTCCGGGTCGTCCTCGACGGCGCCGCCGAGAACACCCCCGGCCGCGCGCGGGTCCGGACCCTCGGAGCCGACGTCCCCGGCCTGCACGCGGTCAACGACCTCGGCGCGCCGGACACGGTGGCGGTACGGGACCTCGGAGAGGTCGAGGCGGACGGCGGCGCGTGGGCCATCCCGCCGCACTCGGTGACCGTCCTGACCCTCGCCGACCGCGACCGGTGACTGACCCGCGCCGGCGGCGGGCCCGTCGGTGAGCGGTGAACCGACCGACCTTTCCGAGAGCAGGAGGATCGTGACCGACCACCTCGACCATCCCCGTCCGCTGCTGGTGCGGCCGCACTGGCAGGACCTGTGCGGCCCGTGGGGATTCGCGGCAGACGACGAAGACCAGGGCAGGGCCCTCGGCTGGCACAGCGACGCCGCCGCCTTCACGCGCACGATCGCCGTGCCGTACCCGCCGGAGAGCGAGCTGTCCGGCGTGCACGATCCGGCGGCCCACCCGATCGTGTGGTATCGCCGCACGCTCCGGCCGTACCAGACGCCGGGCCCGGGTGAGCGGCTCCTGCTGCACTTCGGGGCGGTGGACTACCGGGCGCAGGTCTGGTTCAACGGGGTGCGCGTCGGCGAGCACGAAGGCGGGCACACGCCCTTCTCCTTCGACGTCACCGACGCCCTCGTACCGGGGGACGAGCAGGTCATCGTGGTCCGGGTGGAGGACGAGTGCGACGACACCACCCAGCCACGCGGTAAGCAGGACTGGCGCGACGAACCCCACGGAATCTGGTACCACCGGACCACCGGGATCTGGCAACCGGTCTGGGCGGAGGTGGTGCCGGCGCTGCACGTCAGGCGGCTGCACTGGACTCCGGACGTCCCCGGCGCGGCGGTGACCCTCGAAGTCGAACTCTCCCGGCGGCCGGCGGAGCCCGTCGACGTCCATGTCGTCCTCACCCTGGGCGAGGAGGTGCTGGCGGAGCAGACCTGCCGTACCGACCGCAAGGACGGCCGGTGGGTGATCGCCATCCCGGCCGCCCGGCACCAGATGGAACAGGCCAGGCTGCTGTGGACGCCGGAGACGCCGACCCTGCTGGACGCCCGGGTCGAAATCCGCCACGACGGCCACCCGGTCGACACGGTGACCTCCTATGCCGGCCTGCGCAGCGTCGGCGTCCGGGACGGCAGGTTCCTCCTCAACGGCCAGCCGCGTTTCCTGCGGCTCGTCCTGGCGCAGAACTACTGGCCCCGTTCCCACCTCGCCGCGCCCGACGCCGGCGCGCTGCGCCGCGAAGTCGAACTGGCCAAGGAGCTCGGGTTCAACGGCGTCCGGATCCACCAGAAGGTCGAGGATCCACGATTCCTGGCCTGGTGCGACCGGCTCGGCATGCTCGTGTGGGACGAGATGCCCAGCGCCTACGAGTACGCGCCCCGGACCGTCGAACGGCTGACCCGCGAGTGGATGGAGGTCGTCGCCCGTGATCGCAGCCATCCGTGCGTGGTGACCTGGGTCCCGTTCAACGAGAGCTGGGGCATCTGGCATGCGGCGGACGTCCCGGAGCAGCGCCACGCCGCCACCGCGCTCTACCACCTCACCAAGTCACTCGACGGCACCCGGCCGGTGATCTCCAACGACGGGTGGGAGCACACCGAGAGCGACATCTGGGGGCTGCACGACTACGCGCCGACCGGCGAGTCGATCCGGCAGCGCTACGCCGACCCGGAAGCGGTGGCGCGCGTCTTCAAGGACCGCCCGCCCGCACGACGCGTCGCGTTGCTCGGCTCCCCCGCGGAACGCGGCCAGCCGGTGGTGCTGTCGGAGATCGGCGGGACCAGCCTGCGCCCCCGGCCGGACGAGCCCTGGCACGGGTACGCCACCGTCGACTCCGCGGAGGAACTGGCCGAGCAGCTGCGGCAGTTCGTGGACGCGGTGCTCGACAGCCCCGAACTCGCCGGTTTCTGCTGGACCCAGCTGACGGACACCGAACAGGAGAGCAACGGCCTGCTGACCGAGGACCGCGCGCCCAAGGTGCCGGCCGAAACCGTCCGGCGCATCCTCACCCGGCCCGCCCGATCGGCACCGGCCGAGGCCATCGACGCGGCACGACGCGCGGCCAGAGAACGCGACTGACAGCACCCCTCGTGCCCGGCAGCTGAAGCACCCCCGTCCCACCGAGCGCCCCTCGGTGGGACGGGCCCTCTGAGAAGCCGCGGGCACGCTGAACGGTCACCCGTCGTCATCGGTGCAGAGCACGGCGGCGGACACCGCGGAAGTAGGCGTTGGCCGCGGGACCGAACATGAGCACCATGGCCCCCAGAACCGCCGCCAGGTGCACGACCCTGCTGACGGTGAACGTCAGTGTCATGGCGTCGGCGTTGGCGAAGAACTCACCGATCGAATTGCCGTCCATCAGCCACTGGACCGGCTCGATGACCAAGGACAAGGTGCCGAAGATCCCAAGCGACAGGGCGAGCGCGATGCGTGCCCAGTTGCGCCCCTGACGCAGGCGCATCGCCAGGTAGATCGCCACGGCGAAGACCGCCAACCGGAGACCCAGACCGCCGGCCAGGTCGGCGAAGGAGGCCGCCCCGCCGGCGAGCATGCCGACGGCGGCCAAGGTGGCCTCGAACGCGCCGGCGCCCACGGCGGTGAACCAGAGCAACGATGCCGTCCTGACGGAGGCGGGGACAGCGGTCGAGTCGACCAGGAGTTGCGTGGACATGGGAACCTCTCGGCGGCAAATGGTGAGCGATACCCCAAGAGTCTCCACCGCCGGGCTGGAGCAGATCATGCCTGCGGCCACCCCAACCGACGTAGGGAATACCCCCCCACGTGCGACGGCGGGGTTACCCGGTGACCAGGGTGTTGACCGTCAGCACTTCTTCACCCGCGGGTCCGGTCAGGCGGATCGACAGCTCCCACACACCGTTCATGGGGAACAGGTCGCCCTCGGCGAGGAAGCGGCCGGGGTCCGGCTCCCGGGTGACGACCTCGGGCAGGGCGTGGCCCATGTCGGGCATCACCGCCGAGAGGGTGACGGTGTCCGCGTCACCTGAGTCGAGCAGCACCTCCGTCCCCGGTTCGTCGATCAGCACGGTGACGGCGTAGTGCGTTCCCACGGCGCTCAGGCGGCGTGGTTCGGCCGCCGCGTTCCATCCCAGGACGAAGATCGTCACCGTGACCGCCGCGAGGGCTGCGACAGCCGGGGCCCGCCTCTTCACGGGACCCCCGGTGCTGTGACGTCGACGGTGAACGGCATGGTCACGATCCGGTCGTCCGTGGCGTACTGCGCCCAGGCGAGATACCGGCCGGCGCGAGGGAAGGTGAAGGTGAAGCGCAGCCGGGGTCCGGGCGACCCCATCTCGTGGACGTGTCCGAGGAAGGCTCCGTCGCCGCCGCGCACGATCAGATGACCGGCCATGCCAAGCCAGGGGCGAACGCCGCCGGTGGTGCCGAGTTCGATCGTGGTGGGCCGTCCGGCCACGGGAACGGCGGGTCGCAGGTACGGCGAGGCGGGCTCGGCGAGTGGTTCGGACGCCGCGGGCTCGCCGTCGACGCTGAACCGTCCGGTGATGAGCTGCTGGCCGGAGTCCTCCCGCTCCAGCTCGGCGTGCGCCAGATACCGGCCGGGCCGATCCGCCCGCATCCGCACCTCCAGCCGCCCGGGTGCCGTCCGCAGCGGATGCAGATGGCGGAAGTACCGCCCGTCCTCGCTGGTGACGACCAGGTGAGCGAGCGCCTCATGATGAACGGTGAGATCGTCCACGGGCCGGCCGGTGGACCCGTCGACGAGATCGATCCGCAAGGTGAACTCCGCTCCCGAGGTCGGACGGGCCGGCACCGTCTCCATCAGCGCCTGCGCGAACGGGCGCCCGACCGCCGGTGTCTCCGCCGTGGGCGCGGCGCCGTCCGGCGGACTCGCGGGCAGGTACGGTTCGAGCACGACGACCATGGCTGCCAGTGTCAGCCCGACCGCGGCGCCGCCGACCAGCGCCATCGCCGGGTTTCGCCGGGACAGCGCCCCCGTCAGAAGGCCGCCTGTCAGCAGCAGCCCGGCCGCGAACAGACCGCCATAAATCAGGAACTCCCATGCCGACCCGCGATCCACCAGGACCCGGAACGGCACCACGGCGACCTCGTCGCCCACCCGCAGCCGGAGCTCGTGTGGGCCGGTCCGCTCCACCCGGAGCTGGACATACCGAGGTTCCTTCGCCGCCCGCGCCGCCCCCGCCTGCGCGCGGCCGTCGATGACCGAGCGGATTTCCAGGCCGACCTGGAGATCGGCGACCGGCTGGAAGGCGATGACACCGACCCGCAACGGCCCCGGCACCCGCGCCGTCCCCTTGATCACCACAGTGAGCTCCGTGCCCGCGATCGTCTGCGCGATCCGCAGATCCGCCCCTGCCGTGACCACGTGAGCCGCGGCCGGAGTGGCGCTCGCCAGAACCAGGAGGGCGACGAGGCAGAGAACTCGGATCATGCCCGGCCGGTGTCGGCATTCGGCAGGAACAGCACCCCGAGCGCCAGCCCGATCAGCCCGCCCACGATCGGCGCACCGGTCCAGAGCTCGGGTACGGCGGGCAACCCCCCGGCCGCCACCGACGCGACCACGATGTACAGCGACCACGTGACGAAGGCCGACAGCCCGGCGAACGCCCAGTAGGCGCCCCGCCGGCCGGCCGACGGGCGCAGCCATTGGATCAGCAGGTCACTCGCGGCACCGGCGGCGACGAAGGTGAACAGGATCGGCAGGTTGCTGAACGCCGTCTGGGCTCCCGGCATCAGCACGCCCACCGTGTAGATGAGGGTGACGCTGCCGAACGGCAGGTGCCACCGGCGGACGAGCAGCAGCACGGGGGCGAGCAGAACCACGCCAGTGATGATCATCGCCGCGCCGAGCGTGCCGGCCTCCGGACCGTCCAGCACGGAGAACGCCTCGACGACGCCGGCCGCGCCGAACTGCATGGCGTTGCCGTACGACACGAACAGCGACACCAGCGTGGTCGCCAGCGCCAGGCCGAGCAGCGCCGGGAGCAGACGGCCGAGCGACGGTCGCGCACCCAGGTCGGCGGCGTTCCAGGCGGAGCGGAGCGGCGTGGTGACGATGATCATCATCGTCACGATCAGTCCCAGATGCGATGGGCTGAACAGGATGTCGATGGTCGTCTCGACGCCGAGAAAGGTGTGCCACATCATGTCGACGAACCCGAAGGCGGCGAACCCGGGGATCGCCACGAGCCCGGCCAGATAGCCCATCGGCACCGCCGCCAGCCCTTGGCGGCCGGTTCGGACGTTGCGCCACGCCTGCCAGATGATCCAGCCGGAGACCGCGGCGAATCCCGAGTAGAACGCCGCATGCCAGGGGGTGAAGAACGTCTCCAGCTCGGTCAGATTGCTGTGCGCCCACGCGTCGATCATCAGCCCGATGCCGAACCAGACGCCCAGCAGCGCCGTGACCAGGTCGGTTCGGAGCGAGACCCACCCTCGTGCCTCGCCCGAGTCCGCGAGCAATCGCCGTACGGCGACGTTTGCCATAGCCACTGTGCGGCTCCCTTCCGTCCCGTCGGATGCTTCCATCGGGACGGAGAGCGGGGAAGCCGGGCAGCCCCACCGCCGCGGGTGCGGTTAGCCGCACCTACGCGTTAGCCGCACCTACGCGTTGAGGTAGCGCAGGACGGCCAGGACGCGCCGGTGGTCATGCGGGCCGGCCTCCAGACCGAGCTTGCCGAAAATGCTCGTACCGTGCTTTTCCACCGTGCGTTCCGCGATGGCCAGCCGTTCGGCGATGGCCAGGTTGGTCCGGCCCTCGGCCATCAGCCGGAGCACGTCCCGTTCGCGCGCGGTGAGCTGGATCAGCGGGTCGTCGGGCTGGCGGTGCCGGCTCACCAGTTGCTCGACCACCACGGGGTCCAGCGCGGACCCGCCCGCGCCCACCCTGCGGATCGCCGCCGCGAACTCCACCAGGTCCGAGACGCGGTCCTTGAGCAGGTAGCCGATGCCCTCGACGCGTCCGTCGAGCAGTTCGACCGCATAGCTGACCCGCACGTACTGCGACAGCACGAGCACCCCGACCGCCGGGTGGCGCCGCCGCAGGGTGAGCGCCGCCCGCAGCCCCTCATCGGTGTGCGTGGGCGGCAGCCGGATGTCCAGGATGGCGACGTCGGGCGGGTCCGCACCGATCCGGGCCAGCAGCTTGTCCGCGTCGTCCACGGCCGCCACCACCTCGAACCCCGCCTCGGCGAGCAGCCGCGCCAGGCCCTCCCGGAAGAGCGTGGAGTCCTCGCAGATCGCTACTCGCATGGCAGCATCACCCTCAGCACGGTGCCCCTGCCCTCCTGGCTGTCGATGTGCAGCCGGCCGCCGTTGGCCTCCGCGCGGTGAATCAGTCCTTCGAGCCCGGAGCCCCGGGCCGGGTCGGCACCCCCGCAGCCGTCATCGCCGACCTCCACCATCAGGCGCCCGTCGCCGCGCGTCAGCCGTACCCACGCCCGGCCCGCCCTCGCGTGCTTGGTCACGTTGGCCAGCGACTCGTTCACGATGTAGTAGGCCGCGCTCTCGACCGCCGGGGGCAACGGCTCCACCATATCGATCACGCACTCGACGGCGACGGGCGTGACGGCGGCGAGCTCCTTCACCGCGCCCGGCAGCCCTCGCTCGGTCAGGACCGGCGGATGGATCCCGTGGCTGACGGCACGCAGGTCGTCGAGCGAGGCGAGCACGGCCGCCTTCGCCTCCCCCATCAGCGCACCGGCCGTGGCGGGATCGGTGGTGGCCTCGGCGAGCCCGAGCGTCATCGCCACCGACAGCAGCCGCTGCTGAACACCGTCGTGCAGGTCACGTTCGATCTTGCGGCGTTCCGCCTCGCCCCACTGGAGCATCCGCGCCCGCGACGCCGCGAGCTGCCGCAGCCGTGCCCGCAGATCGGCGGTGAGCCGCTCGTTCTCCAACGCCAGCGCGGCGGCCGCGCACGCCGCCTCGACAAGCAGCGGCTGCTCCAGCAGAGCCTCATCATGCAGGAGTACGGCAAGCCGCGACCGCCCCTGGTCGACGCGGGTCGTCACCCTGCCGTGTTCCTTCGGCGGCAGGGTGACCGGATGTCCCTCGGCATCGACATAGCGGGCCTGGTCGGCCATCCAGTAGCCGACGCGCAGCGTCGGATCATGGAGCGTCGTCGCCAGGGCGCGCTCCAAACCGTCGGGCTGTTTCCTGTCCCTGAGTGTCACGACGAGGTCGGCCACCCGGGCGCGGTCGATCCGGTGCCGGATCAGGCTGCCGAGGTAGGCGAGCGGAATCGTGATGAACGCGACGAACGTGACGTAGACGATCGGCCGTTCGAGGTCTTCAGGCCCCCACGAGATCACCAGTCGTTCCGCCACGAACGCGACCGTGGCGATCATCGAGGCGGCCACGACCGGCGTCACTGCACGCCGCTGGGCCACGCTGCCCTCACGCCATCGCGTCATCGCCAGCCCCAGAACCGCCGCCCCCGTGACGAGGAGCACCTGCCAGGAGGAGTCGTCGACGAACTCCATGATTGATCTCAACGGCTCGGCTGGCTTCGTGCGGGTGAGCATGACCGCCACCGGGAAGATCACCGCCTCGGCGTAGGCGACGCCGACGACGATCCTGGACGCGCGGCCACCGAGCCGTCCGGTGGGAAAGGCGAGGAACAGGTGGCAGGCCAGCGCCGCCCAAAGACCGCAGAGGGCCAGCCACACCAACCGCGGCGGCACCTCGGAAGAGGCCGACAACTGCTGCGGGATCCACGCGATCCCGATGGCGACCATGAGCAGGCCGACCCGGTTGCGGGGATGCAGCCGCCAGGCCACGACGCCCGCGAAGAGGAACGATGCCCCCAGAATCGCGCCGACCCCCCATGAAGGGTCGCGGCGCGTCTCCGGCAACCCGATCACGAGCAGCCAGACGGCCACCGCCAAGGAAGCGAGCACCGCGATGCTGATCCCTGGCCGCCTCATCGCTCACCCCTGGCGGAATTCTACGGGCGATCGTCTCACTTCGAGCAGAATCGGCTGACCCCCTGGGTTCACCGGGTCCACTCGCCCGCGGTGAGACGCAATAAAGGAGCCTGCGGCAAAACAGTTGTCTCCGCCAAACGGAGCCGCACTCGAAAGAAATTGCTTTTGACGCTCGGGAGAGCGCGTTCTCGCTATCCGTGACCAACGATATCGAGGCCTTCGGTGGCCGCCTTTCGCAGCAGACGGCCACCGAAGGCAGACTGGGTGCGGGGGGTCAGGCGCGGGTCCACCGTTGGTTGGCGCTGCCCGCGCAGTCCCAGAGCTGCAGCCGGGTGCCGTTGGCCGAGCTTGCGCCGGTCGCGTCGAGGCACTTGTTGGCCTGAGGATTGACTATCTGGCCGGTGCCGGAATTGTAGGTCCATCGTTGGGCGCCGCTGCCGTTGCAGTCGTACAGCTGCACCTGGGCGCCGTTGGCCGTGGAGCCGGCGGTGACGTCCATGCACTTGCCGAGCGCCCGCACCGAGCCGTCGCCGTTCCACGTCCAACTCTGGGCGGCGGTGGAGTTGCAGTCCCAGAGCTGGACGGCCGCGCCGTTGGCGGTGCTGGCGCCCGCCACGTCGACGCACTTGCCGCCGACGCCGGTGATCTGGCCACCGGTCCCGCCGGTGGGCGGAGCGTAGACGCGGACGTAGTCGACGGACAGGGTCTGCGGGAAGGTGGTGGAGCCGTCAGGGTAGCCGGGCCAGTGTCCGCCGACCGCCAGGTTCATGATCATGAAGAACGGGTGGTCGAAGACCCATCGGTTGCCGCCGAGACTGGCCGGCGTCCGGCGCTGGTACTCGTTGCCGTCGACGTACCAGATGATCAGGTTCGGGGACCAGTCGACGGCGAAGGTGTGGAAGGCGTCCGCGAACGCGCCGTTGATCGAGTAACCGGCGCCGATGCCTCCGGCGCCGGAGTATCCGGGGCCGTGGAGGGTGCCGTGAACGGTGCTGGGTTCGCGGCCGATGTTCTCCATGATGTCGATCTCGCCGCTGTTCGGCCAGCCGACCGAGCCGATGTCGTTGCCGAGCATCCAGAAGGCGGGCCAGATGCCCTGGCCGCGGGGCAGTTTCAGGCGCGCCTCGAACCGTCCGTAGGCCCGCGTGAAGGTGGCGGCGGTGAGCAGCCGGGCGGAAGTGTACTGACAGGTGCCGTAGTGGCACTGGTAGTTGGACGGGTTCTCCCGGCGGGCGGTGATCACCAGGTTGCCGGCGCCGTCCATGGCGGCATTGCGGGTGCTGTTGGTGTAGTACTGCTGTTCGTTGTTGCCCCAGCCGCCGCCGCCCGTGTCGAAGCGCCACTTCGACTGGTCGACGGCGCCGCCGGCGGATCCGTTGAACTCGTCGGACCAGACCAGCGGACCGGGGGCGGGAGCGGCGTTGGCGGTGCCGGTCATCGGGATGAGCATCGCGATGACGGCGGCAAGAGCGGTACCGATGGCGAGCAGCGTTCTGGAACGGGGGGTGCGGACCATACGGATTACCTCACCGATTCACGGATGTAGCTTTACCGAAACATTGCGGCAATATCAGCCATCGTGTCAAGAGAGCGCTCTCTAGAATTGCGAACGGCAGGGAAGGCGATTTACCGCGGCGCAGGTAAACGGGCGGCGACTCAGTCGGCCCAGTCGCTGAAGTCCCGGCACGACAGGTGTCAGCGATGCTTCTTCGCCGGCTGTGCCGTACCGGGGCCGCCGAGGAGAAGGGCGGTTCGATCCCCGAGGCCGCGCGGGCATCTGGTGACCACCCCATCGCCTTCCGCTGCGGCACCCCGCCGGCCATGGCGGCCAGGTGCTCTATCGGCTCAGCGCCGACCGGCGGCGCTCCTTTCGGGGTGCGGATTCACGTGCACGGGTCTCATCGGGCGGAGGCGGCCGTCGGGCCGAGCCTGGTCTCCAGTCCGTCCAGCACGCGCTCGACGCCGTAGACGAAGGTCTCCTCGCGGAGCTGCTCCGGCTCTCTGCCTTGTTGCGCGGCGTATCCGTCGCGCAGGAGCGGGTGGTCCTGCACGGCCTGTTCGGCGGCCGGTCGCAGGCTCTCCAGCAAGTCCTGCTCGCTCTGGCCACTGCGGGCGAGCATCGACAGGTAGGCCGCCTCGCTGGTGGTCATCCCGATGACGTAGGCGATGAGGGTTTTCATGGCTTGATCGGCCTCGCCGGGGCTGAAGCCCGCCGCCTGGAACAGGGCGAGCATGCGGTCCGACTGCCGGATGAGGTTCGGCCCGAGATAGGCGAGCCCGACCTGGCCGAGCACGGAGACGACCCAGGGATGCCGCAGAACCATCGCCCGCAGACTGTGGGCACAGCCGGCGATGGCCGCCCGCCAGCCCGCCGGGTCGGCGTCGGCGGGCACCCGCATCTCGCCGTAGATCTCGTCCACGACCAGTTCGATCAGCTCGTCCTTGTTGGCCACGTGCCGGTAGAGGGAGGTGGCCCCGGCGCCCAGCCGGGTACCGAGGCTGCGCATGCTCAGAGCCTCGATGCCCTCGGCATCCAGGAGCTGGATGGCCTCGGACACGATCCGATCGCGGCTCAGCGCCGGCTGCTCTCGCTTTGCACGCGGGCGGGCCCATACCGAGGGGATGGGCTGCTTGTCGGCTGGCATGCGGGCCTCCTTCTTCCTGAACCCAGGATAGCGTACGGCGTGCGCATCATGCGTACAGTGCATGGCCCATTGTGGTCCAGCTTGTCGAACCGCCGGGGCCTGACCCGCGGCACATCCCCTTGAGCACATCGTGCGCTCTTGCGTACAACCATCTCCATGCGTACAGTGTTCGCTTAGAGAGCACGCCGTACTCGCAGTCCCGTGAAAGGAACTCCGATGGAAGTGACGCAGCAAAGCCATCCGCGTCGTTGGCTGATCCTGGTCGTGTTGTGCCTGAGCACGTTGGTGCTGGTCATCGACAACATGGTGCTCACCGTGGCGATCCCGCCGCTGGCCGCCGACCTGGGCGCCGACGCCCAGGAGATCCAGTGGATCCTGGACTCCTACATCCTGGTCTTCGCCGGACTGCTGCTCACCGCGGGCAGCCTGTCCGATCGGTTCGGCCGCCGGAGAGTCATGATCATCGGGTTGGCGATGTTCGGCGTCGCCTCGCTGGCCGCCACCTACGCCACCACCCCGGAACTGCTGATCGCCGCCCGTGCGGTGATGGGCGTCGGCGGCGCGCTGATCATGCCCAGCACGCTGTCCATCCTGATCACGGTGTTCGACGATGACGAACGGCGCAAGGCGATGGCGGCCTGGAGCGCGGTGGCGATGGTCGGCCTGATCGCCGGCCCGGTGCTGGGCGGCGTGCTGATCGCCTGGTTCTGGTGGGGTGCCATCTTCCTGATCAACGTGCCGATCGCGGCGCTGGCCATCATCGCCGCCCTGGTGCTGATGCCCGAGACCAAGGGGCCGTGGAGCAAGCCGGATCCGCTCGGTGCCGTGCTGTCGGCGGTCGGCATGATCGCGCTGGTTTGGACGATCATCGAGCTTCCGCACGGCCTGTCCGTTCCCGCACTGGTCGTGACGGTCGTCGCCCTCGCCGCCTTCGTGATCTGGGAACTGCGCACGCCGTACCCGATGGTCCCGCTCAGCCTGTTCCGCAACCGCACCTTCAGCGGCGCCAGTTTCTCCCTCACCCTGGTCCAGATCGGCAACGGCGGCCTGCTGCTGGTGCTCACCCAGTTTCTGCAGTACGTGCTCGGCTACACGCCCACCGAAGCCGGCCTGGCCTTCATCCCGATGGCCCTCGCCTCGCTGCTCTTCAACGGGCTCGGCGCCACCCTCGGCGCCAAGATCGGCAATCGTCCGATGATCGTCACCGGGCTGGTCGTGATGGCCGCCGGGTTCGGCCTGCTGGCCACCCTGTCCGCAGGCGCCGGCTTCGTGATGACCGCCGTCGCGCTGTTCGTGCTGGGCGCCGGTGGCGGGATCGCCATGCCCACCGCCATCGCGGCCCTGATGGGCACCGTCCCGCCCGAGCAGGCAGGCGTCGGCTCCGCGCTGAACGACACGATCCAGCAGGCAGGCGCGGCGCTCGGCATCGCCGTACTGGGCAGCATCCTGTCCAGCACCTACACCGGCGCCATCCCCGCCACCGCGCCCGACCAGGCCAAGCGGTCCATCGGCGACGCGCTCGCCCTCGGCGACCCCACCATCGCCCAGACCGCTCGCGACGCCTTCACCGCCGCCATGTCCGACGCCTTCGCCATCAGCGCCTTCGGCGTGCTGGCGGCAGCCGTACTCGCCCTGATCGTCATCCGCGACCGCAAGCCCGCACCCGCTCCGGCGGAGGAGCGCCAACTGGAAACCACCGACGCGTAAACAGCACTTCCCCGTACGAGGAAAGCGCCATGACGGCGCCGACCGCCCCCGCCAGAAGGAGTCGACATGTCCCTGCCCATCCCGGTCGAACTGCCCGCCACCCGTCCCGCGGGCTGCCCCTTCGACCCCCCGGAAGACCTGGCGCGGCTGCGCGAACACCGGCCGATCAGCCCGATGCGCTTCCCTGACGGACACATGGGCTGGCTGGTGACCGGTCACGCCCTCGCCCGCACGGTGCTGGCCGACCCCCGCTTCAGCTCAAGGTACGAACTCATGCACTACCCCTTGGCGGCCATCGACGAGATGCCGCCGGCGCCGGTCGGAGACCTCACCGGGATGGATGCGCCCGAGCACACCCGCTACCGCAAGCTGCTCGCCGGCAAGTTCACCGTTCGCCGGATGCGCGAGCTCACCGCCCGGATGGAGGCGATCACCGCCGAGCACCTGGACGCCATGGAACGGCACGGCGGGCCGGTGGACCTGGTCCAGGCGTTCGCCCAGCCCGTCCCCGCGTTGATGATCTGCGAGTTGCTCGGCGTGCCGTACGCCGACCGCGAGTCCTTCCAGCGGCATGCGGCGACGTTGAGCGGGTTGGACGTCACCGCGGAGGAGCAGTACGCCGCCTTCGGCGCGCTCCAGGAGTATGTGCACGAGCTGGTGTCGGCCAAGCGCGCCGACCCCACCGACGACCTGCTCAGCGACCTGACCACCAGCGGCCTCCCCGATTCCGAGCTGGCCGGCATCGGCAGCTTCCTGCTGGGCGCGGGGCTCGACACCACCACCAACATGATCGCGCTGGGCACCTTCGCCCTGTTGAGCCACCCCGGCCAGCTCACCGCCTTGCGCGCCGACCCGGACCTCGCCGACAAGGCCGTCGAAGAACTGCTGCGCTACTTGAGCATCGCCCACACCGGGGCACGGGCGGCGCTGGAAGACGTCGACCTGGACGGACACCTGATCAAGGCAGGCGAGACGGTCGCCCTGGCGATTCAGGCCGCCAACCGCGACCCGGACAAGTACGCCGACCCCGACACCCTCGACTTGCACCGGCACGCCACCGGGCATCTGGCCTTCGGCCACGGCATCCACCAGTGCCTCGGCCAGCAACTGGCCCGCGTCGAGATGCGGGTCGCCATCCCCGCGCTGGTCACCCGATTCCCCACCCTCCGCCTGGCCGTCCCGGCCGAAGACGTCCCGATGCGCACCGGACTGGACATCTACGGCGTGCACCAGCTCCCGATCACCTGGGACCAGGCGTGATACCCGCCCCCACCCGCGCAGACCGTCCGTTGCATGACGAGATCACCGCTGCGGCGAAGACCGACCCATCGCATCACCAGGCAACCGCCTCGCAACCCTCTCCCAGTTACAAGGCGAGGACCGAATCGAGTACGGCAACCGGGTCCTGCGGAGAGAACCGCGGCGGCCCGGCCGTCCGCAAGCCGACGAGTACTCCTGTCCGGTCGAGGGCGCTCGCCTCGCCCGCGGGCCGCCTGTCGTCATGGTGCGAACATCGCGCTCAGGACGGGCGCGGGGCGCGGCGGTCCTTGCGCTGGGCGAGTTCTTCCTCGTCCACCAGGACGAGCATCGGCTTGCCGGGTTCGCACAGCATGGTGACGGTGAAGCGGAGCGGGATGTCGTCGCGGTTGTTTCCGTCCTGGTAGTGGATGACGTCGCCGCCCGCCTCCCAGAACGCCTCTCCCGCGCGGACGACCCGCTCCGGCTCGCCTTCCAGCTCCAGCAGCATCTCGCCTTCCAGCACGTAGCCGAACGCCGGCCCGAAGTGCCGGTGCGGCGGCGTGCCGGGATCGCCGGGCGGATACGCGATGACCACGGTCATCGCGTGCGCTCCCGCCGGGATGAAGGGCGGTTCGGCCTCCTGCACCACGGTGAGCGCCGTCTGCCACGCGGTCGATCTCGGCTTGGGTGCGGCGGCCGCCGGGTCGATATCGGACATGGGATTACCTTTCGTGACCTAAGGATGATGGAGCCTGGGCGAGACGCCCTACTTCTTGGGCGCGGTCCGGCCGGGCCAGTCGCGGTAGCGGATCTGGCCGAGGATCGCGCCGTCGCCCGGCACCAGGGATCGCTCGCTCAGCTCGGATCCGAAGTAGCGCGCGTGCGGGTCGGTGACCACCTCGCGCGGGTCGTCCCAGGCGGCCAGGGCGTCGCGGAAGAAATCGTCCATCCTGAACTGCTCAGGCCCGGCCACCTCGACTCTTCCGTTCACCGGCGATCCCACCGCGACCCGGCCGACCGCCTGAGCGACGTCATCGCCCGCGATGGGCTGGAAGAGCACGGGCGCCACCCGGACCTCGCCGTCGTTCGTGGCTCCGTCCGCGATGCTCCGGGTGAACTCGAAGAACTGGGTGGCGTGCACGAGCGAGAACGGGATTTTCGACTTCTCGATCAGCTGCTCCTGCGCGATCTTCGCCCGGAAGTAGCCGCTCTCGGGCAACCGCTCGGTCCCCACCACCGACAGCGCCACGTGGTGACCGACGCCGGCCGCCGCCTCAGCGGCGAGCAGGTTGCGGGTGGAGGTCTGGAAGAACTCCAGCACCGCGGCGTCCTCGAAGGACGGCGAGTTCGACACATCGATCACCACCTGCGCGCCCTCCAGCGCCTCGGCCAGCCCTTCCCCCGTGAGCGTGTTCACGCCGGTGTTCGGCGAGGCCGCCACCGCCTCATGCCCGTGCTCACCCAGCTTGGCCACCAGCTTCGACCCGATCATCCCGGTCCCGCCGATTACTACGATCTTCATGACAAGCCTTCCTGTTCCGCCGGGGCACCACTGTTGCCGGCCCATCGCCGGCCGATCGCCAGCCGATCGCCAGCTAAGACAGAGCAGCCTCCGGGCTTGTGACAACCGCCGTGAAATTCTTTCGGTGTCTGCGCTAGACGTACCCACTGACCTGCGACGAGACCGAATCCGAAGGAGATCGCCCGAAAACTGGTCGTGGCGTGATGTCCACGACCGAGTTCCAGGCATTTGGGCGATGGTCCGCTCGGGACAGGCGGATCGCGCGGTGCCGCCGGTCAGCCACCGGTAGCGCGCGAATTGGCCAGGATCGTGACAGCGACCAGCAGGGCGCAGATGCCCGCGATCGCCGCGACCACGGCGGCCACGCCGATCTGGGACGCCATGAGCGGCAGCAGCAAGATGGCGGTGACGCCGCCCAGAACCGCGGCAGGGTGAATGACGGGCTCTGTGCTGACGAGTGCGTGTACCGCCCACAGGAGGATGAGATACACACTGACCGGGATGGCGACGGCGTAGCCGAGTGCCAGCGGTGCCGCCGCCACCTCGTGCCCGCTCTGCTCGACCGCGACCTCGAGCCCGGCGCCGAGGGCGGCAAGGGCCGCGAAGATGCCGTAGTGACCGTATCCCCACAGGTAGGACCGATGACGGCGGTCGCTGAGGCCCTCACCGGCCTCTACCAGGAAGTAGAGCCACCAAAGAGCGAACAGCAGGACGAGGCCGGAGACAGCGATGAGGATGAGGGGACCGCTGATCTCGCCCGTTTCAAGCGCGCCTTCGACTCCCCTGCTCGCGGCGAGGACACTTTCACCGAGCAGAATGATGGTGAACAGGCCATAGCGTTCGGCGATGTGGTGCGGGTGCCAGTTGGTGGCCCTGGCCCGCTCCGCCCACCGTGGCACCGCGAGTTCCAGCACGACCAGACAGACGAAGGACGGCAGTTGGAACGATGAGGGCAGGGCTCCCGTCGCCGCGAGGAAGAAGCGAAGCAACCAGCCCATCTGCACGAGGCTGATGCCGGTGGCGTAGCGCAGCGCGGTGCGGCGGCTGTCCGGGTCCTCGAGACCGGCCCGCAGCCATTGGGCGACGAGCGCCATCCTCATGATGAGGTAGCCCAGCGTGACGACCCCGTAGTCGGAGTGACTGAACGCGGCCGGCACACCGGCGGCGAGCACCAGCACGCCGCCCATCTGCACCATGGTCAGCAGCCGATAGGCGACATCGTCGGTGTCGTAGGACGAAGCGAACCACGTGAAGTTCATCCACGCCCACCAGATCGCGAAGAACACCTGGAGGAACGGGACCAGCCCGGCGAGGCCATGACCGTCGGCGACGCTGTGCGCGAGCTGGGCGGTGACGGTCGCGACCGCGACCACGAAGGTCAGGTCGAACAGCAGCTCGAGCTGGCTCGAAACGCGGTGCGGCTCATCGATGGCACGAGCGCTCATCCGGACCCGGGTCCGGATGGTGGGGATGGCTGGTGGCAAGGTCTTGCTCCTGTCGCTCCGCAAAGTCCAGTCCGTATGAAGACAGGGCAGCATTCCGATCTGTGACAACGCGGCACCGCGATCGCAGCGCATGCGCTTGTCATAGAGCTATTACAGACCACAAGGCTGTCCTGTCTCAGCAGGTAGCCGAACCGCAGCGGATGTCCCGCCGACCAACCACGGCACCGGCTGGATCCGGATGGAGTTCGTGGTCCCGGCGCGGGGCCTGATCGGCTTCCGCACCGAGACTTTCGTCACGAAGATCGTGGTAGTCGGCTGACTGGCCTGATCGGGTCGACAGGGCCGACGAAGGCCGGCGAGCCTGGCCACGAGGCGATGGCAGCGGCATCGAACATCGACTTCAACGGCGTGCAGTACCTGCCCCACAGGGGCTTTCAGGTGATGCACGGAATGTGAATGCAGTCCGCGGGGGGCACCATTGCGAGCGGCACCCCGCCTCGATAAGGGTTTCCCTGGTCGTCGGCGCCGTGGACGGCCTGCCGTACGGCACGGTTTCGGTTCGAGCGCAGCGACGCCCAGGGAGAGGTTTCAGGCCTGGCATTGGCGCTGATTTCGAGGCGTCCATCGCGGATTGATCTCATAATGGACCGATGCGGATGATTGCCGCGCTGATGCTCATATGCTCCCTCGCGGCCTGCGATGCCCGCCCGACACCGGTCGATCCCTGCGCGAAGGCGGGTGCCAGTGACTTCGACGGCGACGGGCGCGACGACGTGCTCATCAGCGCCTCCCGCTTCGACCAGGACTGGGAGGACGCGGTCTATCTGCTGACGGCGGGCAAACTCGTGCCGCTCCCGCGGCCGGGGCGCGGTCAGGACGGTTTCGGCGCGGCGCTGAAGCTGGCCAAGGTCAACGGCGACGGCTGCGCGGATGCGATCATCGGCGCGCCGACGGCGGACGCCGACGATCAGCTCCGCGAGACTGGCGCCGTCTATGTCCTCTACGGCCGCGGGGTGGCGCCGCCCGCGAAACTGCTCGCGCCGACGCCGCAGACTGGCTCGAGGTTCGGCTCCGCGCTGGCCCTGCACGGCGACCTGATCGCGATCGGCGCGCCGTACGAGCAGGTCAGCGCGGTTGCGTATGCGGGTGCCGCCTACCTCGCGCGGGGCGGAGCGGTCCTGCGCGCCATCACCCAGGACAGTCCGGGGGTGCCGGACGTCAGCGAGGAGGGCGACCGCTTCGGCTCGGCCGTGGCCCTGGGGACGCTCTCCGGCGGGCGCGTGGGACTGCTGGTGGGCGCGCCCGGCGAACAGGCCGCCTCCACCACCACGGATCCGGGCATGGTCACCGTGCTGCCCGACGCGGAAGCTGCGACGCTGACCGGCTCGACCCTGCCGGGCGCCGCCGACGGCCGGCAGTTCGGCCGCGGCCTCGCCGTCGTCGACGGGATCGGCTTCGCCGCCAGCTCGATGACCGGTGACCTGCGGCTCTTCGACCCGGCGCGCAAGCCGATCCGGCAGTTGCGCTTTCTCGGCGGAGGCAAGGGCGGGGCGGCCGACGGGGCGCTGGACGTCGCCGCCGACGGCCGGGTGGCCGCGCACTGGGCGGGCAGGCCCACGTTGATCTTCTCGCTCACCGACTCCTCCGGTGACCGTCAGGTGCCGGGCACCGGAGCCATGGACGGCCCGGTGACCTGGACCGGCAGCCGTCTTGCCGTGAGCCACCCATCGGCTTACCCGGATGGATGGGTCTCTCTCGTCGATCCCGCCACCGGCCCAACCCAGCAGGTACGGCAGAGCCAGGGCCAGTCCTTCGGCAGGGCGGTGGCCGGATGAGGCTCCTCACGCTGGCCGCCCTCCTGCTGTCGCAGACGTCTCCCGTCATGACCGGTGCGGCGCCCGGGTGCGGCGCCCGCGACGACGTCGCCATCAGCTTCCTGGAGCCACACGGAGGCGTGTACCTCCTGTCGGCCGGCCGGTTCACCCGTCTGCCCGGACCGGCCGGCGGGAGCTTCGGCACCGCCCTCGCCCGGGCCGACGTGGACGGCGACCGGTGCGTCGACGTGGTGGTGGGCGCCCCGGAGGCGAAGGTGGCGGGGAAGGAGGGCGCGGGCGCCGTCTATGTCATCACTGCTCGCGGCACCGAGCGCATCGTCGCTCCGAAGCCTCAGACCGACGGAAATTTCGGGGTCGCGGTGGCGGCTTCGGGCGACACGATCACCATCGGCGCGCCGTCCGAGGAGAAGGGCGGCGCCGTCTACGTCCTCAGCAAGGGAACTCTCCGGCGGATCACCCAGGACACCCCGGGCGTCCCCGGCAACGACGAGTGGGCGGACTCCTTCGGCCTGACCCTCGCGTTCGGCCCGGGCGGGCTCGCGGTCGGCGCGCCCTACGAAGCCGACGACGGGCCCGGGCGGCAAGACCGCGGCCGTGGGCACCCCGTGACCGGCGCCGTGACGGTCATCCGCGACATCACTGCCCAGAAACTGACCGCGGCGCGGCTACCGGCGCCCGAAGGCGGGTGCACGAACGTCGGCCGGAGCCTGGCCTGGTCGCGGGAGGCGGGGCTCGCGGTCGGGGCATCGAACTGCGGCCTGGTCCAGGTGTACGGCCCCGACCTGAAGCCGCTGCGGACCCTGGCTCACCCGCTCGGGCCCTACACCGGCCAGACGCCCCGGCTGGCCGCCACAGGCGAGCAGGTCGCGGTGCTGTGGACGACACCGAACCCGCAGCCCGCCACGTTGCAGGTCCTGGCGGCAGGCGGCGAGCGTCGCATCCCCGTGTCGGGCGTCAGGCTGGCCTATAGCGGCGCCAGGATCGTGCTCGGCCAGTTCGGCGCGGTGAGCTTCCTCGACACGCGGACGGGCGGGACAGAAACGATCAAGACGCCCTTCGGCGGCGGCTGGGACGACCCGATCGCGGGCTGACCTCAGCTAGCTGAACAGGTGGGCCTCGCGCGCATCTGAGAGATCCTGCTCTCGGCCTCTGTCAGCTTAAGGAGCCGACGATCTGGAATCTGCTGGGCACCTCGCTGCTTCACCTCGTGGGCATAGAGGTCGTCACGGTCGTCAGACTGCCTATGAAGATCCCGAATGGTCGCTGCTGGTCGATGGGGTTGCCGCACTACGATGCTGCCTACCTCGGCATATCCCGACCCCTGCGCCCGACAAAGTCGACCCAGAACCCGATCCCTACAAGGGCGACGAGCGCAACGCCCCAGAGGGTATATGTAACCCAGTTCAGAGGGCTGCTCACGAATGAGTCTCCGCCATCGGTGGCACTCAGTGTGCCTGTGGTCACGCTGAATTCGATCAGCGCTATAGGTAAGATTATTATGCCGAACGTGCGTTGGTTGAATGGCCTGGCGAGCGTAGGAGGAGTGGGTTCTGAGGGCTGGCGGGGCTTCACGATGCACCAGGTCGCCACGCCCAAGATAGAGACTCCTGCGAGTCCTGCGCTGACCATCAATGCCCAGTCAAACGGATCACGAACGTTGTATGGCTCTCCAAGCGTGATTTTGAGTGCCTTGAAGATAAAGGGTAAGAGAGTAACTAGAATCGTTAACTTCGCGAGACTGGGCAGTTTCTGCATGAGGTTGATTATGGTGCAAGGTCAACTGTCGTTCCAAGGTCCTGCCTTGGCCGGCCCACGTCGTACGTAGGGCCGCAAAATCCGGGCTCCGAGCAGCAGGGCTCTGGTGATCGAGCCGCCGACCACGGCTGCGATGGAGCGCAGCTTGGCGCCACGGGCAGCGGCCGCACCGGTCCCGTTGTCTACCTCATGCAACCCGTCACCCTGGACCACATGGTCGCCGTTGTCCCCGCCCACCTGGAGGAGCCGATTGGTTCTATGAGGTGGGGTGGAGTTCGTAGATGGCTATCAAGGACGTTTCAGCTTTACCGCGAGGAAGGACGGCGCTTGGTGAAGCTTGTTGTAGGCGGCTTCGTCGATCTCTCGGAGGTCGGCAGTGGGGCGCGGTTCGATCAGCTGCTCCAGCACGAACCCTGCGGCCAACAGCTCGCCCAGGAAGGTCTCCAATGGCATGCGCTGGTAGTGGATCGAGAGCGTGCCGTCTCCGAGAGGCAGGTCTCTCCAGTCGTGGCTGAAGTACGAGCCTCCGAAGTGTCGCCAGTCGGCTGTGGGATGGGTGGTCGATATCAGGAGCCATCCATCTGGTCGCAGGACGCGGCGTAGTTCGCCCAACAGTTGCACACGATTCCTGACGTGCTCGTAGACGAGGGCGCAGACCACGCCGTCGAACGATGCGTCAGCGGCGAAATCGAGTGGCTCTTCCAGATCACGGAGAAGTAGTTCTGCATGGCCGTTCACGCGTGCTCGTGCGTGGCGCAGCAGTGTGGCGCTGCCTTCGATTCCGACCACCTGGGCGCCCCGGGCCGAAAGCTCGGACGCATAGTGGCCTGCTCCACAGCCGACATCCAGGATTCTGGTCCCGGAGACATCGCCCGCGAGTTGAAGCATCGCGGGTCTGTCGGTGTAGGCGTTGTAGGGGCTCGTCTCCGCATGCTTGGCGAAGTAATCGCCGAGTGCGTCATGGTAAGCGGTCGCCTTGCGCATCGGGACATCATGGCGTGACCACAAGTTCGTCGCCATTGAGTTTCAGCTGAGACGGTGTCCCGGGGGGCCTGGTGTGGGTCCCTTTGTGCGGCCCGATGGCGGAGCAGCCTTGTGCGGCGGGTGGTGCGGCGGGCGGTGCGGCGGGCGGTGCGGCGCTGGGGCGGCGGGTTCGGTGGGTACGGCGTGGCGGCGCTACGGCGGAGACCCGTGCACCAGCTCGCGGTGCACGGGTCTTGGGACGTCTATTTCGCCGAAGGGTCTTCCGGCTGACCTGTCAGCAGACGCGGTAAGTGTAGAAGTTCTCGAAGCGCGACAGGTAGAGGTGGCCGTCGGCACCGAGGACCATGTTCGAGACCGGGCGGACGATGAGCGCGAGTGTCATCGTCGCCGGATCGATCCGGTACGCCTTGCCCTGCACCTTGCCCCACAGGGAGCCCTTGTGGAAGACAAGGTAGGTGTCCAGCCAGACCTGCGTGGCGCTGGACCAGGCGTAGCTCTGGTGCTTGACGGTCCTGACGGTCCGCCCGGTGGCCGGGTCCAGCTCGAACAGGGCGTCCGGGGTCAGCCCCCACAACCGCCCGCTGTCGTCGAAGGTGATCGAGCCGAGCGCAAGGTCACCGGGGACGGGAGTGGTCTGCCATTTGAGCGAATCCGTGGCGATGTCGTAAGCGAACGCCACGGCCTCGCCCCGTGGCGTGCTGGTGCCGCCGAACGCCGAGGTGGCGCCGTAGACGACCCCGTCCCGGTAGGTCAGTGCGATGATGCTGTGGCCGGGGATGATGTCCCGCTTGATCACCGTACGCCCGGTGGCGGGGTCGAGCAGGCCGAGCGCGCCGCCGTGGGTGCCGGACTTGGGTACCGTGCCGAAGGCCAGCCAGTCGCCCGCGGAGGTCATTGCGAAGGGCCGGTCCTGTTCCTGGTCGCCGAGGTCGAGGAGGAGCTTGGGCGCGGTCCCGTCGAACTCGTAGATCCGGGCGCCGGGGTAGACGCCGAGATAGAGCTTGCCCTTGTGGGTGACCATGCCCTCGCTCTGGCCGACGTTCGGCCAGTACTCGGCCTCGCCTGTGGCGGGGTCATAGGCGGCCAGGCCGCCGGTGAAGAAGCCGCCCGCGTAGACGCGGCCGTCGGGGCCCGTGCCGAGCGAGCGGATGCTGACGGGCAGGGGGGTCAGCGTGCCGTCGAGCAGCCGACCCTGTCCGGTCTTGCGGTCGAAGTGCCAGATGCGGCCGGTGGAGCTGGTGCCGACGAGTGTGTGGCCGAGCCAGCCGAGCGGGCGGGCGGCGCCTTCGCCGTACTCGGTGAAGCCCAGTCGGGTGATCTTTCGGGTCTTGAGGTCATATTTGACGAGCTCGTCGTGCTGGAACAGGTAGAGGTCGTGGCCGTCCCTGCCGCCGCCGACGGTGAGGCTGTCGACGTCCTCCACCACGTCCTTCCACTCGCGCTTGTCCAGGTCGTACACGCCCATGGGGTTGGCGCCGGTGGAAGTGAGGAAGCGGACCAGCAGGTAGCGGCCGTCCACGTCCACGTCGTAGGCGAAGCCGGTGCCCTCGATGGGCGGGTCGATCACCCGCTGGAGCGTGCCGCCGGGGGAGAGCACCGCGACCTTCATGCTGCTCGCGCCGACGCCGGCGTACACGGTGCCGTCCTTGCCCACGGCCAGGTCCCTGACCAACTGGTCGCCCGGGACCGGGCTGCCCAGATCGGTGAACCCGCCGGTCGCGGTGTCGTAGCGGAAGAGCTTGCCCGTGGGCGAGGTGCCGCCGTAGATGGCCGAGCCGTCGGGGCTGGCGGCGACGGACCAGACGAACGTCTCGGTCGAGATGGGGATGCCGAGCTCGCTCACCTGGTCGGTGGACGGGTTGTAGCGGAAGAGGCGGCCCATCGCTCCGGCGGTGCCGTTGTAACTGCCGACGTACACCGAATGATCGGGTGCGATGGTGACGGCCCAGGAGCCGAGCGCGAGCGGAAGCGGCCGCTCGCCGATCAGGCGGCCGTCGCGGACGTCCCTGATCCCGAGCATCGCCGGGCCGGAGGCGTGGGAGGTGACGGAGTAGACGCGCGGGCCCTGCGGGTAGTCGGCGTCCAGTGCGGTGCCGGCGGTGGTGGTGGCGGTCAGCGGGAGCCTGCCGAGGTTGTGGAAGCCGCACCCGGTAGGTGGGGCCGCTGCGGTTTCGGCCTGGGCCGGAGTTGAGAGCGCTAAGGCGACAAGGAGCGCAACCATGATGAAGCGCATGTACGACCTCCCCAGAGGGCTACATAACGGCCTTGACCGTAATATGCTTGATGGGCCCGTGACAAGGGCGGCATGGGCCGGCGCGTAGCGAAGGTGGTCGATGAGCGAGGAAAGCCGCCAGGACGCGATCAGCAAGGTGAACAGCATCGTGCTGATCAGGTGAACCTCGGACGGCGGTTGTCAGGGTCAACCCGTGCCAGCGCACCAGCCAGCCGACGGTGAGTGTGAGCCCGCCGACACCGCCGGTACTGGTGTCCCCCGAACTCAACGCCAACCTATGCGCGCGCAGCGCACTGGCGACTTGGCCCCACACCGCGCCGCCGCCGACCTCGACCCGGCGATCATCGCGGACCTCGCCCTCATCCAGGGACGTGAGCAGCATCAGCACCCCGCCATCGTGAGCGGCGAACGCGCCGTGGCCGCCAGTGGCAGGCCGTGTTCCACGGCGAAGCGCACTTGGACGGGCGGTCGACCAGGTAGCCGGTGTTTCAGCGATGCCGGGGACAGCACGGCCGCGCCGTCCCCGGCATGACCCCCTCCGCCGGAGGCATTCCGCATCTCAAGAGGGAGTGAGCGGCACCGGAGATGGTGTGAGAGCAAGAACCCCGACGCCGCGTACCTGGGTCTCCGGAGTAAGGGCCAGCGGACTGGTGCCGAGGGCTGCGGCAATTTCGGGTGCCATGTCGAACGCCGCCACTCTCCACTCCTCTTCGGCTTCTTGTGTTTCACCCGTCGCGTCCCACACTGGCGGTAGCCCAAGCTGCTCGCGCCGTGTCTTCTCAATCAGAAGGGGCTCACCAAGGGTGAGAAGGGCATCCCCGCCCTCACCGGTCTCGCAGTATCGGCGTACCACGGAGCCTTCCTCAGCGATCAGCCAGGCCGAGCCGTCGCCTTGCGCACCGTAGTAGTAGGCCTGTGCCTGCCCATAGCGCTGGCTGAGTCTCAAGCACATACGGAGTACATCATCGCTGCGCTCGCTATCGCAGGGATCGCACCAGCGACCGATGACCAGGGTCCAACCCTCGAGTTCGGGGCTCACGTAGACCTGAGCAAGTCCATCGTGATCCTGGTCCGAGTTCCCATGGCTGCTCGAATCGATCACCTCTTCGGCTACGGCGAACGTCACGGGACTAGGTTGAGTGAGTCCCAGCATTGCCATCACCCCCGGCTGATCTCCAGTCGGTATCGCGATCCAACAAAGCCAGCACGCTGCCAGCGGCCTGGGCTGGTCGACCGTCGAGATATGCACGGCCCCCAGCATGCCACTGTTGGAAGCACACCCTTTGGCCTTGATCACACACAGTGCCATCAGCGATAAGCCGCACCGATCGCCCCTTTACTCGAAGGAGCGAAGCAATGGACCGGGTGGACCGGGTCTTCGCCTAGGACACCGAGGGAGCATGGTCACTCAGAAGATCAAAAGGCCACTTCCGCGTCTGGGAAATGGCCTCTGAGCTGGGTGGGGCTACCAGGACTTGAACCTGGGACCTCTTCCTTGTCAGGCAAAGCAGGAGGGGGCGGGATCATGGCCGACACCCGTCCCCACCTGCGCAGGCGGTCCGTGATGATCCACCCTCGTCCGGGCTCGTCTGCGGTCATTGTCACTCAGTTAGTCACTCGGCATTGGCGGCTCGCGGTGCTCTCGGGGGCCTTCCGCCCAGACGTCACGGCCGCTGCTCCACAGCTCCGAGGCGTGGTAGCCGAATCGGTCGAACAGGCCGTCGTCCTGGTAGCGGCGTAGATGCAGCATCGGCGAGTCGTGGCCGACCAGCTTGGCCAGGTGCGGTGTCACCAGCATCTCGGAATCGAACCGGAAGACGCTCATGGCGATGTGCTCGTCTCCGAACCTCGCCTCGACTCCTGGGATGTTCCGGAGCTGCTCGACCTCGGCGAGCGTGATCCGGATGCGGGTGGACACGGTCAGCGGTACGTTCTCCACCTCTTCACGGTGGCGGGTGACCTCGCTGTCGGGGTCACCGATGAGGAAACGGATCTTGCATCCCTGCTCGGCCTTGCGCTTGAGCGCCTTGGCGAGGTTGGGGTGTTCCAGCCACAAGAAGTAGTTGGTGTATCCCGCAAATACGATCTCGTTGCGGGCCGAACCGATCAGATTCCGCCATATCGCCTTAGGGCATGCTGACCGATACGGATAAACGGTCAGAACTTCTCGATCCGGCCCGGTCTTCACAGTGTTACGAATCGCCTCTGGCCACAACACGGCCGAATCAACTCCTAGCGCCTCGGCGGCGGCCCACTGGTGCCGTTGGTGCGGTATCCGCGTCTCATCCTGCAACCAGCGCGCGACCGTCTTCACGTCCACCCCACAGTGCTCAGCAAGACTCTGATCAGTCAGCTTCGCGTCGTGCATGGCGCGGCGCAGGGAGATGTTGGCCACGGTACACCTCTGGAGGCAGAGGACGTCAGGGACGTTTCTGACTCTAACTTTGAAACGTCCTGGACGTCTCTAAAACGCGGTGGGTACGTCACACCAATCGAACGATGCTCACGTGTATGTCAACCCCGGTGATTCTGGAAGACCTCCAATCCGCCTTTCCCGGCTGGTGCATATGGCGGAGTTCTGAAGGTCGTTTGTGGGCGACCCGGAATGGGAGACGCCTCACGGAAGAAGACCTATCCAGCGGGCTCTACCAAACGCTGGACGCGGACGACGTGCCCAGCCTGGCCCAGCAGCTACGGCTACAGGAAGGGCTGGAGTCGTGACGGCGACACGGACAGCGCCGTCCGCTCGACGTCGCCCGGCGACCGTGCACGCCACGCGACTGCGGGACAGCCTCGAACGCTGCGGCGTCCTCGCTGATGTACAGGAGGGGTACGGCATCGCCCTCGTCTCGATCTGTGCCGATCTCCTGGTCTGGTGTGATGGGTTCGTCTACCGGTGGTGGGCCGGCCAGACCTTCAGGAACACCGGCCGTCGCCTGTACGTGGCCTACGGCGTGGACAACCCGGCCACCGTCGCTCGCTGTGTCGCTGACCGGTACGACTCACTTCGCCGGACGCATCCGCTGTCTGAGCTGATGACGAGGACCCGCTGATGTGGACCGTACCGCTCGAACCGGTGGACGTCCCGGCGCAGGCCGGGGAGCAGCTACGGGCCACGCGGGAGATGGTGGCTCGGCTGCGGGCCGCGCTGGCTGTGATGGTGGCGCGTGATGCCGACTCTGAGGCGGTGGAGGTGATACGTCGCTGGGATCTCACCCGTACGAGCCTGGATGCGGCGGGCCGTCAGTCTGGGAATGCCACCGTTGTCCGATGAGGAGTGGCGGCGCATCGAAGGCCGACACGGCGGCGTGACTGATCTTCCTGCCGATGTCTGATTGGCAGGAACCTCTCGCGCTGCCTGGTTCTCCATGATCGGGCGCGGCGGCACAGTGATCACCCGTCCCCCTTGGGTTGATCCACATCCCCTGTGTCGTCGCGCCGTTTGAACGGCTGGGGCTGCGCTCCTGGCCCATTCCTCCTCCGCCCCGACCGAGGTGTCAACTCCGTCTTCGCGTGTCCCGCCGGTTACCTTCCCAACCGGCACAGACGGAGTTGACACCGACCGAGGGACACGAACAATCCGGTAGCGGGGGCGGGGGAGGTACGGGCATCAACCCGGAGACCATGAATCGGAGCGGAGCTGCCGGCGTCCATGCGAAGCACCCCGGAGGGGCCGCGTAGCGGTGGGGGCCTGCTGCGGAGCGGGCGGCAGTGCGGTTCACGCGCGGCGCGTTCGGTTGGGTACGGCGCGGCGCTGGTACGGCGGGCGGCGGGGTCCACGCGCCGGGCCGGGCGGCGCGGGCCGGGACCGGCCCCCAGGCCGCATGCCCGGCTCGCTGGCCGAGCGGAGCGGGCGGGCGTGCCCCGCCGAGCGGCGGCGCGAAGCGCTGCCGCCTTGACGCGGGCAACGTCCGCCGTGCGCTGCGGGTGATCCTCAAGAAGACCGACCTGGATCCACAGGAGTGGACACCTCGGGAACTGCGCCACAGCTTCGTCTCGCTGATGTCTGACGCGGGAGTGGCGGTGGAAGACATCGCCCGACTGGTCGGCCACAAGGGGGACCGTGGTCACAGAGAAGATCTATCGGAAGCAGCTTCGCCCCGTGTTACTCGAAGGGGCCGAAGCAATGGACCGGATCTTCGCCCAGGACACCGAGAAAACATAGTCACTCAGAAGATCAAAAAGGCCATTTCCGCGTCTGGGAAATGGCCTCTGAGCTGGGTGGGGCTACCAGGACTTGAACCTGGGACCTCTTCCTTATCAGGGAAGCGCTCTAACCGTCTGAGCTATAGCCCCGCTGCTAGGTGGCGGCTCAACGGTATCGCATCCAGATGTCTGGGGCGAACCCGTTAACCGACGAGGAAAAGCCTACCGTGTCTCAGGAGTTGCTTGTCCCGGTCCCCCTGGACGGCGGGGGACCGGGGTGCGCTTACTCGGCTTCGCTGAAGGTCACCTCGACGCCGCCGACCACGTCGGAGGCGAGGTTGTAGATGACCGAGCCCAGGGTGGCCAGGGCGGTGATGAGGACGACGTTGATCGCGCCGATGAGGGCGGTGAAGCCCAGGATGCGGACCGGGTCGAACCAGGCGGACGCGTCGATGGCGTTGGTGGCCTTGCCGTCCGGGTTGGTGAGCGAGTTGACGGTTTCGACGACGGAGTCGAAGACGCCTACCGCGCTCAGCACGCCGTACAGGACGGCGACGGCGACGAACAGCACCACGAAGCAGACCAGGGACACCACGAAGCTGAACTTCATGGCGGACCACGGCTCGATGCGGCGGAGCACGAGGTGTGCCTTGCGCGGGTTGCGCGCGGAGCCGCCGCTGGGAGGCGGCGGCTGCCTCGGCATGACCGAGTCGGCCGGGCCGCCGCCGGCCGGACGGATCCGGAGGGCGGGGTTGTCCTCCTTCGGAGGACTCGGAGGACTCGGCGGAGCTGCGCCGGGGCCGTTGTTCACCACCTCGACGATCTCGTTATCGGTCGATGTGTCCATTTTCTCCGTCACGTGATTCCGTGTGGATGAGGAGGCAGCGGGAGGTTTCCGCTGAGGCTTGCCACCCGAGCCCTTTCCACCACCGGATTGCGCCTGGGCGCTCATGGCCTACTCTTCCCCCGCTTCCGCTTCTTCCACAGTCTCCAACGACTCCGCGTTCCGGGCGAGGGCCACCACCGTGTCCCCCTGTGCGAGGTTCATCAGGCGCACTCCCATGGTCTGGCGGCCAGACTGCTTGATCTCCCCGGCGCTCGTCCTGATCACCCCGCCGACGGACGTGATCGCGAAGACCTCGTCCTCCGGGCTGACCATTAGTGCTCCGACCAGCTTGCCACGTGCGCTGACGATTTTCGCCGTCAGCACGCCCTTGCCACCGCGTCCTTGCACCGGATACTGATCAGCCGGCGTGCGCTTCGCATACCCGCCCTCGGTGGCGATTAACACGTCATGACCTTCACCGATGACGTTCATGGCGAGAAGTTCGTCTCCCTCGAGGAACCGCATGCCGATGACACCGCTCGTGGCGCGGCCCATCGGACGCAGCGCCTCGTCGGAGGCGGTGAAGCGGATCGACTGGGCGTTGCGGGAGACGAGCAGCAGGTCGTCGTCCTCGCAGACCAGCCGGGCGCCGATCACCTCGTCGTCCTCGCGGATGTTGATGGCGATCAGACCGCCGGAGCGCGGGGAGTCGTACTCCGACAGGCGGGTCTTCTTCACCAGGCCGCTGCGGGTGGCGAGGACGAGGTACGGCGTGACGTTGTAGTCGCGCAGGTAGAGCACCTCCATCACCACCTCGTCGGGCTGCATGGCCAGCAGGTTGGCCAGGTGCTGCCCGCGCGCGTCGCGTCCGGCGTCGGGCAACTCGTAGGCTTTGACGCGGTAGACGCGGCCCTTGTTCGTGAAGAACAACAGCCAGTGGTGCGTCGTGGTGACGAAGAAGTGGTCGACGATGTCGTCCTGGCGGAGCTGGGCTCCGCGCACGCCCTTGCCGCCGCGCTTCTGGGCGCGGTAGAGGTCGGTGCGGGTCCGCTTGGCGTAGCCGCCGCGGGTGATCGTGACGACCATGTCCTCTTCGGCGATGAGGTCCTCGATCGACATGTCGCCGTCGTAGGCGATGATCTCGGTCTTGCGGTCGTCGCCGAACTTGGACACGACCTCCGAGAGCTCGTCGCCGACGATCTGCCGCTGCCTCGACTCCGACGACAGGATGTCGTTGTAGTCGGCGATGTGCGTCATCAGATTGTCGTACTCGTCCTGGATCTGCTGGCGTTCCAGGGCGGCGAGCTTGCGGAGCTGCATGTCGAGGATGGCCTGGGCCTGAACCTCGTCGATCGCCAGCAGCCCCATGAGCCCCTGCTGGGCGGCGGCGGCCGAGTCGGACGCCCGGATCAGGGCGATGACGTCGTCGAGCCGGTCAAGGGCCTTGAGCAGGCCGCGCAGGATGTGCGCCCGCTCCTCCGCCTTGCGCAGCAGGTAACGGGTCCTGCGGACGATGACCTCGATCTGGTGCGCGACGTAGTGCCGCACGAACTGGTCGAGGGGGAGCGTCCGCGGCACGCCGTCCACCAGGGCGAGCATGTTGGCGCCGAAGGTGTCCTGCAGCTGGGTGTGCTTGTAGAGGTTGTTCAGCACCACCTTGGCGACCGCGTCACGCTTCAGGACGATCACCAGTCGCCGGCCGACGCGCGCCGAGCTCTCGTCACGGACGTCGGCGATCCCGGTGACCTTGCCCTCGCGCACGAGCTGGGCGATCTTCAGCGCGAGGTTGTCCGGGTTGACCTGGTAGGGGAGCTCGGTGACGACAAGGCACTGGCGGCCCTTGGCGTCCTCCTCGACCTCGACGACGGCCCGCATGGTGACCGAGCCGCGGCCGGTGCGGTAGGCGTCCTCGATGCCCCGGCGGCCGACGATCAGCGCGCCGGTGGGGAAGTCGGGGCCCTTGACCCTGGCCAGGGACGCGTCGAGCAACTCCTCGTCGGTCGCGGCCGGGTTCTCCAGGCACCACTTGACGGCCTCGGCCACCTCGCGCAGGTTGTGCGGCGGGATGTTGGTGGCCATCCCGACCGCGATCCCGCCCGAGCCGTTGACCAGCAGGTTGGGGAACCGCGACGGAAGTACGGCGGGCTCCTGGGAGCGCCCGTCGTAGTTGGACTGGAAGTCGACGGTCTCCTTGTCGATGTCGCGGAGCATCTCCATGGCGATCGCCGCGAGCTTGGCCTCGGTGTATCGCATGGCCGCGGCCGGGTCGTTGCCCGGGGAGCCGAAGTTGCCCTGACCGTCGACCAGCGGGTAACGCAGCGACCAGGGCTGTGCCAGCCGTACCAGCGCGTCGTAGATCGAGGTGTCGCCGTGCGGGTGGTAGGAGCCCATGACGTCACCGACGACACGGGAGCACTTGAAGTAGCCGCGGTCGGGCCGGTAGCCGCCGTCGTACATGGCGTAGAGCACTCGGCGGTGGACCGGCTTGAGGCCGTCGCGGACGTCCGGCAGCGCACGCGAGACGATGACCGACATCGCGTAGTCCATATAGCTGCGCTGCATCTCGGACTGGATGTCCACCGGTTCGATGCGGTCAGCCGGAGGAGTGGTGTTCACTTCCGTCACGGGTTCAGGATCCTTTTCTCTGCCTAGACGTCGAGGAAGCGAACGTCACGGGCGTTACGGATGATGAAGTCACGCCGGGCTTCGACGTCTTCCCCCATCAGCACGCTGAACAGCTCGTCGGCCTGGGCGGCGTCGTCGAGGGTCACCTGGAGCAGCAGCCGGGTGTCGGGGTTCATGGTGGTGTCCCAGAGCTGCGCCGCGTTCATCTCGCCGAGACCCTTGAAGCGCTGCACGTTGTCGCGCGGCCGCGGGTCCTGCTTGCCGGAGGCGATGCCGGCTTCGATGATCGCGTCACGTTCCCTGTCGGAGTAGGCGTAGGACGCGTCGTCGCCCCTGCGGTCCCACTTGATCTTGTAGAGCGGGGGCTGGGAGAGATAGACGTGCCCCGCCTCGATCAGCGGGCGCATGAACCTGAAGAGCAACGTGAGCAGCAGCGTGTTGATGTGCTGGCCGTCCACGTCGGCGTCGGCCATCAGAATGATCTTGTGATAGCGGAGCTTGGCGATGTCGAACTCGTCGTGCACGCCGGTGCCGAGCGCGGTGATGAGGGCCTGGACCTCGTTGTTCTGCAGGACCTTGTCGATCCGCGCCTTCTCCACGTTGAGGATCTTGCCGCGGATGGGCAGGATCGCCTGGAACTTGGAGTCGCGTCCGCCCTTGGCCGAGCCGCCCGCCGAGTCGCCCTCGACGATGAACAGCTCGCACTTGTCCGGCTCGCTCCACTGGCAGTCGGCCAGCTTGCCCGGCAGGCCGGAGCCCGATTCGAGCAGTGACTTGCGCCGGGTCAGGTCGCGCGCCTGGCGGGCGGCGAGCCGGGCGCGGGACGCCTGGAGCGACTTGTTGATGATCTCCTTGGCCTCGCCGGGGTTGCGCTCGAACCAGTCGCGCAGATGGTCGTTGCACGCCTTCTGGACGAACGACTTCGCCTCGGTGTTGCCCAGCTTGGTCTTGGTCTGCCCCTCGAACTGGGGATCGGCCAGCTTCACCGAGATGATCGCGGTGAGCCCCTCGCGGATGTCCTCACCCGTGAGGTTGTCGTCCCTGCCCTCCTTGAGGAACTTCTGCTCGCGCGCGTAACGGTTGACGATCGACGTCGTCGCCGCGCGAAAGCCCTCCTCGTGGGTGCCGCCCTCGGCGGTGTTGATCGTGTTGGCGAAGGTGTAGACCGACTCGCTGTAGGAAGCGTTCCACTGCATGGCGATCTCTACGGAGATCCCGTCGCCGTGCGACTCGAAGTCGATGACCGAGTTGTGGACCGGCTCCTTCTTCGAGTTGATGTGCGCTACGAAGTCGGAAATTCCGCCCTCGTAGAAGTAAGTCACGAGGTGCGGCTCACCGTTGATGTGGTCCGGCCGCTCGTCACGCAGCGCGATCGTCAGGCCCTTGTTGAGGAAGGCCATCTCCTGGAACCTGCGCGCGAGCGTCTCGAAGTTCCACGTCGTGGTCTCGAAGATCGTGTCATCGGCCCAGAAGGTGATCGACGTGCCGGTCTCGTCGGTCGGCTCGCCCTTGGCCAGCGGCGCGGTGGGGCGCGACTGCTCGTAGCGCTGCCGCCAGTAGTGGCCCTCGGTGCGGATCTCGACGTCGAGCCTGGTCGCCAGGGCGTTGACGACGGAGACGCCCACGCCGTGCAGCCCGCCCGAGACGGCGTAGGACTTGCTGTCGAACTTCCCGCCCGCGTGCAGCACGGTGAGGACGACCTCGACAGCCGGCCTGCCCTCGGCCTCGACGATGCCGACGGGGATGCCACGGCCGTTGTCGACGACCCTGACGCCGTTGTCCGCCAGCAGCGTGACCTCGATCGTGTCGCAGTGACCCGCCAGTGCCTCGTCGACCGAGTTGTCCACAACTTCTTGGACGAGGTGGTGAAGACCACGCTCACCGGTCGAGCCGATATACATGCCTGGGCGCTTACGAACCGCCTCGAGCCCCTCGAGTACGGTGATTGAGCTAGCGTCGTAGGACAAGTGCGAAATCCTCCTGCCGCGGACACGCGGCGCGGAAGCCATGTACAGAGCTTCCCTGCCGTGCCCGTCACCGTCGTGAATGCCCCGATGCGTTCACCCAGGGGAGTCGGCTTTGCATGCCGGGGTGACTCGCAAGCGGACGTGTCCGGAATCCAGTTTCATTCTACCGGTCCTGAGCGCCCAATGTGGCATTGACGGCCGCTGTGATGGCCTGTCGCACGTTCAGCCCTCACTCAAGCATCCCCCCACGGGCAAGGGGGTCGCCGCCGCACACGCCACGCTGACCCACCTATCCGCGATTTTTCGTCCCCCGCATGCCGTACGGCGGCGCGAATCTGGGCGGCTCAGCCGTAGGTGTCGCCCGGCCCGCGGCTGCCGGTTACCCGCAGCCCTCTGGTCTGGGCCGGGCCCCGCTGCGGTCCGCGGACCTTCACACGTTGCACCGTGTTGTCGCCCAGCTCCTCGTTCAGCCTTCTGACCAGCGTCGGAGCGAGCAGGCGGACCTGGGTGGCCCAGGCGGTGGAGTCGGCGGAGACGATGACTTCGCCCTCGGCGAAGGTCTCCGGCCGGGTGTGGGCGGCGAGATCGGGGCCGACGATCTCCTTCCACCGGCCGAAGACGCCGCCGACCGCGACGTCCTGCTCCCAGCCGCGGTCGGCCAGGAGATCGCGAATGGCACGACCGAAAAGCTGGGGATCGCTCGCGTCCCGGCGCGGTCCGGCCGCCTTCCGCCGGGGCTCGCGGCGGGGGAGCTGCCCGCGTTTCGCGGCGTCGGCCTTGGCCTGGGCGAGTTTCTCCCTGGCCATCGCGGCTCCTCTGGCCGTGATGTTATCCACAGGGCGGACGGGGTCAGCCGGCACGGGCCACGCCCCCTTCTGCGACGTCGAACCTGACGCCGGCGAGCTCGGACGGCACGTCTTCCGGCACGGCGGCGGTGATCAGAACCTGCTCGGCGGGGGCGACGGTCTCCGCCAGACGGCGACGGCGCTGCGAGTCGAGCTCGGCGAAGACGTCGTCGAGGATCAGCACGGGATCGCCGCCATCGGCGCGGAGCAGGTCATATGCGGCCAACCGGAGGGCAAGGGCGAACGACCACGACTCGCCGTGGCTCGCGTAGCCGCGCGCGGGCAACTCCCCGAGCCCGAGGATCAGGTCGTCGCGATGCGGGCCGACCAGCGTCACGCCGCGCTCTATCTCGGAGCTGCGCACCTCCAGCAGGCGGGCCAGCAACTGCTCGGTCAGGGCGGCGCGGTCGGAAGTTATCCCCAGCCCTGTGGAAAACTCTGAGGACAACTCCGACGACAACGTGCTCCGGTACGCGAGCGTGGCGGCGCCCGATCCCGGGGCGAGCGCGGCGTACGCCTGCTCGCACAGCGGCCGCAGCGCCTCCACCAGCTCCAGCCTCGCGCCCAGGAGCTCCGCCCCGTGCCGGGCGAGATGGGCGTCCCAGACCTCCAGGGTGCTCAGCACGTCGCCGTGGGAGCCGGGGGCGTCGCCGCCGGCCGATCTGCGACCGCGCCTGGCCATGGACGCCGTCCGCAGCAGGGCTCCCCGCTGCTTGAGCACGCGATCGTAGTCGGCCCGCACACCGGCGAACCTGGGCGTCCTGGCGACGAGCAGATCGTCGAGGAACCGGCGGCGCTCGGCGGGGTCTCCCTTGACCAGGGCGAGGTCCTCGGGGGCGAACAGCACCGTGCGCAGCAGCCCGAGCACCTCACGCGGCCGCGAGACGGGGGAGCGGTTCAGCCTGGCGCGGTTGGCGCGTCCCGGGTTGATCTCCAGCTCGACGAGCGCCCTGCGGTCGTCCCTGTGGACGGCGGTTCGCACGATCGCCCTGGCCGCCCCGTGCCGCACCAGCGGCGCGTCGGTGGAGACCCGGTGACTGGCCAGCGTGGCCACGTAACCGAGGGCCTCGACCAGGTTGGTCTTGCCCTGCCCGTTGGGGCCCACGAACGCCGTGACGCCCGGCTCCAGGCCGAGCTCCACGGACTCGTACGACCGGAAGTCGGTCAGCGACAGGTGGGCAACGTGCACCCAGGAAGGCTACTGGGCCACAGGGCTCACCGTGGTCACACCCGAGTCGTCCGGTATGTCGCGATCATGCGATATCGGCGGGAGGCTCGACGTCGGCGCCCGGCGCGTCGGCGCCCTTCTCCCGCCCGCCCTCGGCCGAGGCGACCGCGTGACCGCCGAACTGGTTCCGCAGGGCGGCGACGACCTTCATCGCCGGCGAGTCGTCCTGCCGGGAGGCGAAGCGCGCGTAGAGCGCCGCGGTGATCACCGGCAGGGGGACGCCGTGTTCGACGGCGGCCTGCACGGTCCAGCGGCCCTCTCCGGAGTCCTGAGCGTAACCACGGAGGTCGGAGAGGTCGGGGTCCTCGTCCAGGGCCCGGACCATCAGATCGAGCAGCCAGGAGCGGATCACGGTGCCGTGCCGCCAGCTTCTGAACGCCCCCGGCACGTCGGTGACCACATCGGCCGCTTCCAGCAGCTCCCAGCCCTCCGCGAAGGCCTGCATCATGCCGTACTCGATGCCGTTGTGGACCATCTTCGCGAAGTGCCCGGCTCCGACGTCGCCCGCGTGCACGAACCCGTCGCTGCCCTCGGGCTTGAGCGTCTCGAAGATCGGCGACAGCTGCTCGATGTGCGCGCTGTCGCCCCCGGCCATCAGGGCGTAGCCGTTCTCCAGCCCCCACACGCCGCCGCTGACGCCCACATCGACGAAGCCGATGCCCTTGGCGCCCAGCTCGCCGCCGTGCTTCTGATCGTCCACATAGTGCGAGTTGCCGCCGTCGACGACGACGTCACCGGGGGAGAGCAGCTCGCTCAGCTGATCGACGGTCGACTGGGTCGGCTTGCCCGCCGGCACCATCACCCACACCGCGCGGGGCGCCTGGAGCCGGTCGACGAGATCCGCCAGGTGCTCGACGTCGCTGAGCGCCGGATCGCGGTCGTAGCCGACCACCTCGTGGCCGCCACGCCGAAGGCGCTCGGCCATGTTGCCGCCCATCTTGCCGAGCCCGACCATGCCGATCTGCATCTGAGCACCCCCCTCGGGATTCCATCACGCTTTCCCAGGCGCGGCGAGTCGAACCGGCCGTCGGCCCCCAGGGATCTTACGTCACCCGGAGAGCCGGATAGGCATGATCAGGTAACGGTAGTCGGGAGCCACCTCGTCATCCACAGGCTTGCCCCCGGTGAGGATGGCGGGCTTGGTCGACGTGGTGAACTGCAGGCGTGCCACGTCGGAGTCGATCGCACCGAGCCCCTCCAGCAGGAACTGGTGGTTGAAGGCGATGTTGATCTCGTCGCCGTCGAAGTCGGCGGGCAGCACCTCGACCGCCTGCGCCTCGTCGCCGCTGCCGGCCTCGAGCACGACCTCGTCGCCGCGGAACGCCAGCCGTACCGGCGTGTTGCGCTCGGCGACCAGCGCCACGCGCTTGACCGCCTCCACGAACGCCGAGGTGGTCATGTCGGCCCGCGCCGAGAACTCCGTCGGCAGCAGCGAGCGGTACTTCGGGAACTCGGGGTCGAGCAGGCGGGTCGTGGTACGGCGGCCGCCGCTGGAGAACCCGATCATGCCCTCCCCGGTGCCGCCCGCCGAGCTGAGCGCGATCTCGACCTGGGCGCCGGTGGTCAGCGACTTGGCGGTGTCGGCGAGGGTCTTGCCGGGGATCATCGCGATCGCCGAGAAGTCGGGCTGGCCGGGCTGCCACTTGAGCTCTCGTACGGCGAGGCGGTAGCGGTCGGTGGCGGCGAGGACCACCGTGTCGGCCTCGATCTCCATGCGCACGCCGGTGAGCATCGGGAGCGTGTCGTCCTTGCCCGCGGCGACGGCGACCTGGCTCACGGCCGAGGCGAAGATGTCACTCCCGACGTGTCCGGCCGCCGGGGGCATCGCGGGCAGGGACGGGTAGTCCTCCACCGGCATGGTCAGCAGCGTGAATCTGGCGCTGCCGCACGTCACGACCGCCTTGGCCCCGTCGACGACGAAATCCACAGGCTGTGCGGGGAGCGCTCTGGTGATCTCGGCGAGCAGCCTGCCCGACACGAGGACCACTCCGGCCTCGCCCGTCTGGAGTTCGAGGGTCACCTCGGCGGAGACCTCGTAGTCGAAGCCGGACAGCTTCAACTGCTGCTGGTCGGTGACCTCCAGACGCATGCCGGCGAGCACTGGCACGGAGGGACGCGCCGGAAGGCTGCGTGCCGTCCACGCGACCGCCTCTGCGAGCACGTCTCGGTCGACCCGGAACATCACGTGAATCCGCCTCCTGTGGGTGTCTGGCTCTCGTTGATTGTTCCCTGTCCCGCGCTCGGGCCGGGCGGGAACCCTTCTATGGCTCTTGAGTTCTTAGGAAGAGAGATGAGAGGTCATCTTAATAGGGGCTGTGGATACTGTGGAGAACCATCGTTTCCGCAGGTCATGTGGCGTAATTTTGTCCACCGGGGCTGTGCACGGAGCCTGGGGGAAACTCGTTCGGTTGGGGACAACCTCGCTGTACCCACAGGCCGTCCCCAGAAGAGGGGGTCTCTGTCCACTGGTTTTCCACAAGGTTTCCCCAGGTTATCCACTGGGTATGGGTCCAGTTTGTCCCTCGGTTTATAACGACTACACAGGGCATCCACAGGTTATCCACGAGTTATCCCCAAGATGTCCCCAGGATGTCCCCAGCCTTATCCCCAGGGCGTTGAAGATCGTTCTAGCCGGGGAGGGCCGTTTTCGCGGGAATGCGGGCCGTCCACAGTGATCCACAGCGTTATCCACAGGCTGTGCACAAGTCGTCAGGCGTTGCGCGACTGCTGCTTGATCCGGCCGGTCAGCTCGTTGACCTGGTTGTAGATCGAGCGCCGTTCCGCCATCAGCGAGCGGATCTTCCGATCGGCGTGCATCACCGTGGTGTGGTCGCGGCCGCCGAACTGCTGGCCGATCTTGGGCAGCGACATGGCGGTGAGCTCGCGGCAGAGATACATGGCGATCTGCCGGGCGGTCACCAGCACCCGTGAGCGCGAGCCGCCGCACAGGTCGTCGATGGAGATCCCGAAGTAGGCGGCGGTCTGCGCCATGATCGTGGCCACCGTGATCTCGGAGCTGGAGTCCTCGGTGATCAGGTCCTTGAGCACGACCTCGGTGAGCTGCAGGTCGACCGACTGCCGGTTGAGGCTGGCGAAGGCGGTGACCCGGATGAGCGCGCCCTCCAGCTCCCGGATGTTGGTGGAGATCCGGGAGGCGATGTACTCCAGCACCTCGGGCGGCGCGGCCAGGCCCTCCTGGATGGCCTTCTTACGCAGGATCGCGATGCGGGTCTCCAGCTCGGGCGGCTGGACGTCGGTGATCAGGCCCCACTCGAACCGGTTGCGCAGCCGATCCTCCAGCGTCACCAGCTGCTTCGGCGCGCGGTCGCTGGAGATCACGATCTGCTTGTTGGCGTTGTGGAGCGTGTTGAAGGTGTGGAAGAACTCCTCCTGCGTCTGCTCCTTGCCCTCCAGGAACTGGATGTCGTCCACCAGCAGGATGTCGACCGCCCGGTAGCGGCTGCGGAAGCCGTCGGCCTTGTGGTCGCGGATGGAGTTGATGAAGTCGTTGGTGAACTCCTCGGAGCTCACGTATCTCACCCGGGCCCCGTCGTACAGGCTCTGCGCGTAGTGGCCGATGGCGTGCAGAAGGTGCGTCTTGCCCAGTCCGGAGTCGCCGTAGATGAAGAGCGGGTTGTACGCCTTCGCCGGCGCCTCGGCCACCGCGACTGCCGCCGCGTGCGCGAACCTGTTGCTCGACCCGATGACAAATGTCTCAAAGGTGTACTTCGGGTTCAGCCGTGCGGGCTCACCTGGACGCGCGCCTCTGCTGTCCCACCGGTTCTGCGGCTCCTGGCGCTCCTGCTTCTGCACCGGCTCCTGGTCGGCGTACGGCTGGCCGCGACGCTCCGCCTGCGGCGGGTCGCTCTGGTTGTACGGCTGGGCGGGCTCCTCCACACCATAGGAGTAGGGGAACTGGGCCGGCCGAACCTGTGGCTGAGCCTGTGGAAAGTCTGTGGACAACTGTGGATGACCAGGCGCGGGAGGGTACGGGCGATGGGGCTCAAGCCCTTGCCTGTGCTGCGGTTGCGCGGGTTGTCCATAACCCTGCTGGGGACCGGCGTCCTGGGGATAACTTTGCGGCGGGGCCTGGGGATAGCTCTCCTGGCGTGGCGTTCCGCCGTCGGGGTCCGCGGCCATCGGGTCCACCATGACGGCGACCCGCATGGGATGGCCGAACTCCTGCGAGAGCGTGTGCGCGATCAGCGGCCGCAGCTTGCTCTCCAGCACGTCCTTGGCGAACTCGTTCGGGGCGGCGAGGACGACGGTGTCGTTGACGAGGCCGAGGGGACGTGTCATGGACAGCCAGGCGCGGTGCTGCGCCGGGACGCTGCCGTCGAGAAAGTTGTCCAGCGCCCGATTCCATACCGCGTCGAGGTCGACACCGTCCATGGTTGTGATCCCCTCCCTTCTGCCGCGGCCCCCGCGATCGTTATCCACACCTGCGGCAGCGGAGCCCCCGCGTCCCCACCCTGTGGCCCGCACGTTGTCCACCGATGATCCACAGGAAATCCACAACTGTGTACACAGCCTGTGATGGATCACTTTCACGTGCGGCCAGGCGAGGGAGCTCAGGTCCGGAGGGCCGACAGTAGCCGTGTGCACATCCGTGTTCAAGACGTTGTCCACAGCCTACTGGCAGTGCGAGGGAGGCTGGGTGCACATCCTGTGGACAAAGGGACGGCGGTGGAAAACCCACATGTGGATTAGTGGATAACCTGGTTCGGTTTGACCTGGGGCACAGCTGCCCCGTAACGTACGACGGTCGGCTTGCCACGCGACGGCTATTTCGCATGCCCTTGCTCGAGCCGGCAAGCCAGTCCTGTGTATAAGCGTCCCCCGGGACGTTTCTGAAGCCTGGAGCCCACTCGTGAGCAAGCGTACTTTCCAGCCGAACAACCGCCGCCGCGCGAAGACCCACGGCTTTCGGCTGCGCATGCGCACCCGGGCGGGTCGCGCAATCCTGGCCGCCCGCCGCCGTAAGGGGCGCGAGAGCCTGTCGGCCTGACGGTCGTCCCTGTGCTTCGTCGCCCGCCGTGCCACGTGCCGGCGGGCGACAAGCCGTTACCTGAGGTCTATTCGTGTTGCCGCCCGGATCCCGCATGCGGCGCGGCGAGGAATTCGCCGCCGCGATACGGCAGGGGAGCCGCGCAGGCCGCCCCACGCTGGTCGCGCACTTGAGCATGCGCCCAAACACCGACGTGCCGCCGTTGGTGGGATTCGTCGTGAGCCGAGCTGTTGGGGGGGCGGTAGTACGAAATCTGGTGAAGCGTCGGTTGCGACACCTGGTCCGGGACCGTCTGCATCGGCTTCCGGAGGGTAGCCTGCTGGTGGTACGCGCCAATCCATTGGCCGCGTCCGCGCGAATCGAGCGCCTTGCCGCCGAACTCGACGTCGCGCTCGATCGTTTACTCAGGCGGCGGGGGTCTGACACACAGGCCCGGACGGATGGACATCGATGACGGACCGAGTGCAGGCGAGCACGGCGCTACCAAGCGCCGAGCCGAGTTCAGCCGCTCGGATCCTGCTGCTCCCCATCCGGTTCTACCGTGCGTTCATAGGACCGATGCTGGGCCCCCAGTGCCGTTTCCATCCCTCGTGCAGCGCCTACGGGCTCGAAGCGATCACTGTCCACGGCGCGCTGCGCGGTTCATGGTTGACGATCCGGCGAATCGGGCGTTGCCACCCCTTCCATCCAGGAGGACACGACCCGGTGCCTCCACGCCCGATCCGACCCCACGAAAAGCAAGGGAGCTAGCTCGGTGGAGCTGTCCTGGCTGAATTGGCTCTACACGGCCGTCGCGCAAGTCATCACCTGGATTCACCAGGGCTACAGCACCTTCCTCGCGAAGGACAGCGGGCTCAACTGGGCGTTGACCATCATCACGCTGACCGTGCTGATGCGATTGCTGATCTTCCCGCTGTTCATGAAGCAAATGGGCTCGTCGCGGAAGATGCAGGCACTCGCTCCCAAGGTTGCGGAGCTGCGCAAGAAGTACAAGAACGACAAGCAGCGCATGAACCAAGAGGTCATGCGCACCTACCAGGAAGCGGGCGCCAACCCGCTCGGCGGTTGCCTGCCGATCGTCGCGCAGTTCCCGATCTTCATCTCGATGTTCACCGTGCTGCAGGCGATGGCGAACGGCCAGCCGAAGTTCGGCATGACGCAGGAGATGGTCGACAGCGCCCGTGCGGCGCACATCTTCGGCGCCCCGATCCCCGCGACCTTCTTCACCAGCGCCGACGACATCGTGAAGCTGGGCGCCGACCCGGTGATGACGAAGATCGTTCTGGCGATCTTCGTCGCGGTCAGCTCACTGACCACGTTCCTGACGGTGCGGCAGAGCGTGACCCGGTCGATGGCGCAGATGCCTGACAACCCGATGGCGCAGCAGCAGAAGATCCTGATGTACATCTCGCCGCTGTTCGCCATCTTCAGCCTCAACTTCCCCCTGGGGCTGATCCTGTACTGGGTGACGACGAACGTGTGGACGCTCTCCCAGCAGCACTGGTTCTACAGCCGGAATCCGATGCCGCAGTTCGATGCCAAGGGCAACGTGGTGGATCCCGAGCCCAGGCGGACGCTGATGAGCAAGATCCGCAGCACCAAGGCCGAGGAGGAGCAGGACACTCCTGAGCCGCCTCCCCCTCCGCCGAAGGTCGCCCGTCAGCAGCCGACGAGGCAGCCTCGTAGTAAGCGCACGGGCAGCAAGAAGTCGTAGCAGGCCGGGTCGGACCTCCGACCCGACACCATGAAGGAGAGGCCGGACGTGACCGAGGCCGAGCAGGAGACGGTGGCGAAAGCCGCCCCCGATCTCGCGGCGCTTGAGCAGGAAGGCGAGATCGCGGCGGACTATGTCGAGGGCCTTCTGGACATCGCCGACATGGACGGCGACATCGACATGGACGTCGAGGGGGACCGTGCGGTCGTGTCCGTCGTCGACGTCAAGGGCGGCGACCTCGTCGGCAGGAACGGCGAGATCCTCGAAGCGCTCCAGGAGCTCACGCGTCTCGCCGTGCACCGCCAGACGGGGGAGCGGTCGCGCCTGATGCTCGACGTCGGCGGCTTCCGTGAGCGCCGGCGCGCGGAGCTGAGCAAGATCGGCGGCGAGGTGGCCGACGAGGTCAAGCGCAGCGGCGAGCCCAAGCCGCTCCAGCCGATGACCCCGTTCGAACGCAAGATCGTGCACGACGCGGTGGCCGCGGCGGGTCTCCGCAGCGAATCGGAGGGCGAGGAGCCCAACCGTTTCGTGGTGGTCCTTCCCGCCTGAACCTCATCGCAAGATCGGCCGCCGGACGCCTCCTGCCCCGGCGGCCTTTCCACGCCCGCCACCGCGACCACCCCCAGCACCACCGGCGCCGTCGCCTGCTGTGACCGCCCCGCATCACCACGCGCGTCGCCACTGCCGTGACCGCCGCGACGATCTGTCCAGCCGTACGGCCGAGCAGGTTCGTCCGCGGTTGGACTTGGCGGTGACACGGGAATGGTGGTGTCGGCGCAGAGCCGCACGTTCGTTGACGCGGGCTGAGCGAACGTACTTCATTGAGCACGGATACTCGTGTCGTCCGGCACGTGCGGGCGGCCGCGAATCACGTGTGGCGCAGTCACCGGAGAGCGTGCGTTATCCACAGCCTGTGTATATCTCTGTGGCATAACGTGGGCCTCGTGCGCGCCTCGCGGATCGGCGGCTGAAACCCGGGTCTGCGCAGGTCAGACCGGCCATCGGCAGTGGGTCGGCGGGTCTTGTGAGACGGCAGGCTCCCGGGAGGTTATCCACAGGCTGTGAATTCAGAGGCGACCTGTATCCCGGTGGGTGCGCGGTCGATCGACTGAGAAGCGGCGGGTACGGCCTGCGTGCAGCGGCTACCCGAGCGAGACCATGCGCGATTCTCTCTGGACTCTCGATCTGGCTTCGATCGAGTGTTTCCGCCGGTGCCACATCCGGATCATCACGGGGCGCACGTCAGCCGGGTCGGCATCCGATTCTGTGGCGACTCCCTGTTAGACCTCCCGGCCCTGGGCGTCGGACGCCACGGCAGCAATCGGCCGTACAGAGGTCTCTGCCCTCACTGAACTGGGCACATACCGGCACCGTTGACAGCACCTCCATCGCGTAGAGCGCCGATATCCATCCAGCGCCTCGGCTGGTGACGGTCGCGAGAGGAATCTGGGCGGTGCCGGCCGTACGGGATGAGGGCCGGGCGTTGTGCCTAGCGTGCTGGGAAGGGGAGGGGCGTTAGCCTGCTCGCATGAGGCTGTACCGGCGGGACGGGCCCGCAGTGCTGGATAGGGTCGTCAAAGCGAGTGAGAGACGGCGATGACAACAGAGCGCACCCCGGCGCGAGGCGCGGAGAGGGTGGCCGAGACGAGGCCGTCCGCGAAGCGTAGGGGAGATCGACCGAAGTGAGCGACGAGTGGGCCGATGGGCGCGGCGACGATGTGCCTGCGGATGGCGACCGCTTTGGCGACGGCATGCCGGAGCCACCTGCCATGGCCCGCAAGGTCTTCGATGACAAATCGTGGCCGCAGGCTGAGGCGTTCGCGGAGCTGCTGGCCGGCCCCGCTGTCGTGCGCGGGTTGCTTGGTCCACGTGAGGTGCCAAGGATCTGGGATCGCCATCTGCTCAACTGCGCGGTGGTGGCCGAGGCGATCCCGCCGGTTGTGAGCCTGGTGGACATCGGCTCCGGAGCGGGGCTTCCCGGGATCGTGCTGGCGATCGTCCGGCCCGACATCTCCGTGACCCTGCTTGAACCACTTCTCCGAAGGACGATTTTCCTTGAGGAGTGTGTCGACGCGCTGAATCTCGACAACGTCGAGGTCGTGCGTGGTCGCGCGGAGGAGTTGGCGGGCAGACGGCAGTTCGATGTGGCGAGTGCCCGTGCCGTCGCCCCCTTGGAGCGGCTGCTGGCCTGGTCCATGCCACTGCTACGCGAAGGAGGCGAGTTGCTGGCGATGAAGGGTGAGCGAGCCGCCGAGGAACTTGCCGGCGCTCAGGCACAGTTGCGGGCGAGTGGCGCGCAGCAGGCCGAGCTTGTATCGGTCGGGCACGGTAAGGTCGAGCCGCCTGCAACTCTCGTTCGTGTGGTCGCCGGTCGCGCGCCCGAGCAAGGTCGGCAGGCCTCGCGGCGCAGACGGAAGAGGTGACGGTCTTGCCTGGTACGGCTCGCGGTTTGGGCTGGCCGAAGACCACGGCCGTCGCGGAAGTGGCACGCCCCTCTGGCTTGGGCTGGCCGGTTTCCTCGGAGGGATGGTCCTCGGTGCCGGAGCCCGCTGCCGTTGCCAGGCCGGTTGAAAGGACGACGACCGTGACCCAGACCCCCCTTAACCCCGGCGATTCGCCGCTGGTACGAGAGGCACTCAGCTCAGTGGTTTCACGTGAAACAATCGCTTCCCCGACGACGGCCGCGCCTTCTGCGGGATCTACTCCGAGGGACGGGGGGTGGCCGCGCCCGCCCAAGTGCCGTGTCATCACCGTGGCCAACCAGAAGGGCGGGGTAGGCAAGACGACCACCTCCGTCAACCTGGCCGCCGCCCTGTCGATGCATGGTCAGCGTGTGCTGGTCGTGGACCTGGATCCGCAGGGGAACGCGTCGACCGCGCTCGCCACCGAGCACCGTGGTGACGTCCCCGATGTGTATCAGGTGCTGGTTGACGATCTTCCGCTTGCGGAGATCGTCAAAGAGGTACCGGATATGCCCGGACTCTATTGCGCTCCCGCCACGATCGATCTGGCCGGCGCGGAGATCGAGCTGGTTTCGCTGGTCGCCCGTGAGACGCGGCTCCGCCGGGCGCTTGCCGCGTTCAACTCGCTGGAGCTCGATTACATTCTCATCGACTGCCCGCCGTCGCTGGGCCTGCTCACGGTCAACGCTCTGGTGGCAGCCGACGAGTTGCTGATCCCGATCCAGTGCGAGTATTACGCGCTCGAAGGGCTGGGCCAGCTGCTCCGCAACGTCGACCTGGTCCGAATTCACCTGAATCCCACGCTCAACCTGTCCACGATCCTGCTGACCATGTACGACGGCAGGACTCGTCTGGCGTCCCAGGTCGCCGACGAGGTGCGTTCGCACTTCGGCGCGACGGTTCTGAAGTCCCTGATCCCGAGAAGTGTTCGTGTTTCAGAGGCCCCCAGCTACGGCCAGTCGGTCATGACGTACGACCCGGGATCCAGTGGCGCGATGGCCTACATGGATGCTGCGAGGGAGATCGCCTACCGCGGTGCCGCTGTGGGACAGTAATCCACAGGCTGCGCGTCCCCGGCGTGGGACGAGCTTCCGCGACGGTAACCTCAGCAGGAGTGGCCGGAGGTGGCCGTGCGGATGAGGGAGATTTTGTGAGTCAGCAACGGCGCGGGCGTGGACTGGGCAAAGGACTCGGGGCGCTCATCCCGACCGGCCCGATCGTCGACGGTCCGGGGATCATCGTCCCGGCCATGGACACCGCGCTGGCTGTGGGGGAGCAGAATCTGGGGCCCTCGCCGGTGGTAGGGGCCTACTTCCAGGAGATTCCGATCTCCAGGATCGATCCGAACCCTCGCCAGCCTCGCACGATCTTTGACGACATCGCCCTGGACGAGCTCGCGGCGTCCATCCGTGAGGTCGGCCTCCTCCAGCCGATCGTGGTGCGCCCCGCCCACGAAGGCCGGTTCGAGCTCATCATGGGGGAGCGGCGCTGGCGTGCCTCCCAGATGGCGGGCCTGACCGAGATTCCGGCGATCGTCCGCAGCACCCAGGACGACGAGCTCCTCCGCGACGCCCTCATCGAGAACCTCCAGCGCGAGCAGCTCAACCCCCTCGAAGAAGGAGCCGCTTATCAGCAGCTCCTCGATGACTTCGGCGCCACGCACGAGCAACTCGCCCAGCGCATCGGCCGCTCCCGCCCGCACATCAGCAACACCCTGCGTCTGCTCAACCTTCCGCCCGACGTTCAGAAGCGGGTTGCCGCAGGGCTGCTCAGCGCCGGCCACGCCCGGGCTCTCCTCTCTCTCGACGATTCCGCCGCCCAGGAGCAGCTCGCCCGCCGCATCGTCGCCGAAGGGCTCTCCGTCCGCACAGTCGAAGAGATCGTCGCCGTCGGCGACGCGAAGGCCGGGGGCGCTCCCCGCGAACGGGCGGCCAAGAAGCCCGTCGCCCCAGCGCTCCGCCACCTCGCCGACCGCCTCTCCGACCACTTCGAGACCAAGGTCAAAGTCGACCTGGGCCGTCGGAAGGGCCGCATCGTCGTAGAGTTCGCCACCATCGACGACCTCGAACGCATCATCGGCACCATGGCCCCCGAAGCCGCCACTCCTATCAGCCCTGAAGGCTACTGAGCTCATCGCTCTCTCATCGCGTTCTCTCATCGCGCCCTCTTTGCGTCGCTCACCGCCCATCGATCAGAAGGTCTGAGCCACGCACACGCCGGCGGTTGAGTGCCTCGGCGACCCCCAGCGGTACCTCGGTCGCATTCAAGGAGCTCGCCGAGGTGCTGGAGGAGGCGCTGAGGAGGGTGTGGGGCGAACCGGCGATCCGCCCAAAAGGAGTGCAGTCGCGGGTGGAGACCTAGACGCCAGCGTGACGTGAGCCTCTGGCCTGTGCCACAAAGGCTCAAGCCCCCCGGGTGGGGGGATTGTGGTGGACACTTCGCCCTCACGCCCTGCCGCGGTTGCGCTGGGCGGGGTCCGGTCGCCGAACACAGCAGCGGGCCGGCCGGGCCGACAGTCGTGCACCGCGTGCTTGTATGCGAGGCGTTGTTCCCCTGGCTCTGGAAGGCATCTGCTCGGGGGCATCGATGCGGATGGTCCGACCGTGAGGTAGGTGCGGGGTGGGGGGTCGGCGACGAAGGCGGCGGATTGAGTCATGGCGTTCGAGGATGGCGAGAGGGGTTCAGCGTCTTCGCACGACAGGATGCCGTGTGGTTCCAGTGAGTGACGCTGATTGAGATGGGCGTCGGGGCGCTTGTTTCACGTGAAACGTGACGATGGCGATGGGGCAGGCGTGGACACACCGGGCTGCGCTGCGTACGGCCTGCAGCATGTTGAAGTCCTCACGGGTCGCCGTGTGCACCTCGACGATGACGCGGATTGAGCCGCGTGGACATCGGCGCGACGAAGGTCCGCTCGCGCAGGGTCGCGCGTGTCGTCCACACCTCCGAGCGAGGTGACGTCGATCTCGACCGCATCTTCCCGCCGCTTCTGAGGGAGCGCATACGAACGTGGTCCATGGCGCCCCGGTCCGGCCACGGCGAATACCGTGGGTCCGGACGTGAGCGGGCTGCTGCTGCCGGAGCGCTGTTGGTGGGGATCGGCGTTCCTGGGTGGCTGTGCCGGCCATCGCGGTGCCACACACGACTCGCACTCGCCACGCGTCAGGGGTGGGCCCTCCGCTCGTAGGTTGACGGACCACGTGAGATCTCTGGCGCGCACGCGCCCCGCGTGGGAGCGGCGGTTCCAACTGCCGGGCTTCAGGACCTGGACTTCGTGTACGAGCAGGCGGCCTGGCGCGGCCAGCCGGCCTACGCTCGGCCAACCGGCCTACATCCGGCTGAGCGCCTGGCCGGCGGATCCCGGTCACGGGCGAGGCGCCGCTGCGCATCTGGTCCTCTCTCTCAAGGGGGCCTGGTGCCGAGTCTGTGACCTTCGGGCTCCCGGTTCTGGGGTGGGCCATCGCAGGATGGACGCCGTCGAGCGCCTGATCGCCTCTGGCGGCCTGGCCCGCTGGTTCGCCGAAGCCGACATGGCGACGTTGGTCAGATCGGGGACCGATTGTTCGCTTCTTCTCCGTTCCGGTAGCGCTGCCGTTCTGGCTCGCCGGGCGAGCCGGCTTCCGCTGGGCGGTGCGATGCCCCCTCAGCGCCACGCATCGCTGCATTTGCGCGCTACCGGTCAGCTGTTTCACGTGAAACGTCGACGCGGACGCCGACGCTTGCCGGGGTTCTCCGGGAGTTGGCTAGACCCGGAGGCGTCCAGCTCCATCCGGTCTCTGTCGATCCGACGCCAGATCCAGTTCCTTCGAGAGCCGGGTGCACGGTTGCCGGTAGGTGGAGCGCCTACCCCACCGCCGTCGACACCTACAACACCGCGTCCTTCGACACTGCTGGTTCTCCTCCCCGATCGTTCCCGACCGTGGCAGCGGGAGGCAGCCGCTGTCCGCTGATGTCCCGGGCAGTTCGCCGCCACGCCGACCGGGATGAGTTACATGGCCCCCGGCCCACACAGGGCGAGATCCCATGCCTGGCGCCATGCTTGCGCCGAACTCGGCATCCGGCCCAAGAAGACCCGACCACTACCGCCCCCAGACCAACGGCAAAGTCGAACGCTCCACCGCACCCCTGGCCGACGGCTGGGCACTGGGACGCTTCTACAACTCAGAACAAGCACGCCGCAAAGCCCTATCCGCCTGGCTCCTCTTGGGGTTCTCGTTGTGCACGCGGCGAAGCTTCGCGACCGCCTCCCGCACCTGCCGCGCGGTTCTGCCCAAGCCGTAGGTGTCGTGGTTTCGCGCCGGCCCAGGTCAGGTTCGACGGCCTGCGGCTGCCGCCCGAGGCGCTGGTCGGCGAGCGCGGCGAGGGTTCAGGATCGCGATGGCTGCCCTCTGCGGCGACGGGCTCGGTGTCTCCGTGTGCGCGAGCGGAGTGGCCAGGCCGCGTTCGACGTGGCCACTGGCCACGCGGGGAGCGGGGGAGTGGCGGGAGTGGCGGGAGTCCGGGCCCCGCACGTGGCCGCCGACGTGGCGGGTCTCCCTGTCGGCACCGCCGAGCGGAAGATAGGGAAACGGGTGCCGGGGTGATCTGACGCCCGTCTTAGTGGGTTTCGGGGCTGAGGGTTTTGTGGATGTGGGTGATGAAGTCGTCCACGTGGTGGGGGGAGGTGTCGAAGGCCGTCATCCAGCGGACGACGCCACTGGACTCGTCCCACACGTGGAAGGAGAACTTCTCCTGGAGTGTGGGAATCGCCTGCGGTGGTAGGGCGGCGAAGACGGCATTCGACTCGACCGGGTACTCGATCGAGACACCCGGAAGGTCAGCCACTCCGGCACACAGTCGACGAGCCATCCCGTTGGCGTGGGCGGCGTTGGCGAGCCAGAGGTCATCGGTGAGAAGGGCGGACAACTGGGCGGAGACGAACCGCATCTTCGACGCCAACTGCAGGGATTGTCTGCGCAGAAAAGGCAACTGGGGCACGACGGAGGGGCGCAGCGCGATGACGGCCTCAGCGGCGAGTGCGCCGTTCTTGGTTCCCCCGAAACTCAGCACATCGACCCCGGCGTCGGTCGTGAACTCACGGAGCGAGCAGCCGAGGAAGGCGGCCGCATTGGCAAGCCTCGCACCATCCATGTGAACGAGCAGCCCCCCGGCATGTGCGACCTCCACCAACCGGGCGACCTCGTTGGCCGTGTAACAGGTTCCCAGTTCCGTCACCTGGGAGATGGAGACGACGCGCGGCTGGGACACCATGACATCACCGATGGCGTGCAGTTGGTCGGTGACATCGTTGGGGCTGAGCTTGCCTGAGGCGGTAGGGGCGGTGAGCAGTTTGACGCCCAACAGACGTTCCGCGGCGCCGGCCTCATGGGTCGCGATATGTGCGGTGTCCGGGCAGATGATCGCGTCGTAGCGTCCCAGCATCGCGGCGAGCCCCACCATGTTGGCTCCCGCACCGTTGAGCACGGCGAAACCGGTCGCCTCGTGCCCGAATATCTCCTTGATCTGCTCCTCGAAGACGTGGGTCCAGCGGTCGTCGCCGTACGCGGGCGCGTCGCCGTCGTTGGCTGCGGCCATGGCGGCGAGCACGGCAGGATGCACTCCAGCGTGGTTGTCACTGGCGAAACTCTTGGGATATGAGGATTCGATCAGCACGCCGCCACATTACGCCGCCGTCCCGAGCGCCCGACTCGCCACCCTCCGTCGGAGACTGCCCGGGGAGTAAGCAGAACGGGCATGGCAGGCCGCCATGTCACTGGGGATCACCCCGTGGCGACTCTCTTCGGCGCTTGGACGCTCCGGCTAAAGCGGTCTCCACGAACCTTCGCCGAGGTCCAAGCCGGCTCCCAATCTCGGTGATCACGACTCCTGGAGCCGGAGAACGTCTCTGGGCATCGCACTAGCTGTACTGCCCAGAGACGTTGGCCAACCTGGTGATAGGTGACTTGCCGTCGGTAGCGGTGTGGGGTGGGTGGTGCTTGTAGCGATGGAGCCAGGCGGGTAGTGGGTTGCGGGGTGCTTGTTCTGAGTTGCAGAAGCGTTCCAGTGCCCAGCCGTCGGCCAGAGTGAGGTTGAAGCGTTCGACCCTGCCGTTGGTCTGGGACCACGCTTACCCGCTGGCGCAGAGGGCGCCGACCCACTCAGAGCGGAGCAATGCTTGAAACCTGTGGATCTGCCGGGAAGGGGTGTACCTTCCCGGATCTGAGATGAGGTTCTCAAGTAGGCCGATGTTGGCGCATCGGTCGGGAAGGCACACCCGGAATGCTCACCAGAGTTCCCGAGCTGCCCGCTGACGGCGGCGACGGCTCGGCTGGCCCCTCGTCGGTCTCGCTGATCGACCAACTGGTGCGCGAGGGCGCCCGCAAGATGCTCGCCGCCCGACGACCTGGACGAACTGCTCGCCTTCTACGACTTCCCGGCCGAGCACTGGGTGCATCTGCGCACGATCCACCCCATCGAGAGCACCTTCGCCACGGTCCGGCATCGGACCAAGGTGACCAAGGGGCCGGGCTCACGCGCTGCCGGGCTGGCCATGGCCTTCAAACTGATCGAGTCCGCCCAGGCCCGCTGGCGGGCGGTCAACGCACCCCACCTCGTCGCCCTGGTCCGTGCCGGAGCCCGCTTTGAGAAAGGACGACTGGTCGAACGTGAGGAGCGGGCAGCCTAATGACAACTCCCGAGCCGCTGACCGATGAGGAACTGGCCGCAATCGAAGAACTCGCTGAGGCGGCAACTCCAGGGCCGTGGTTCATCCGGCACCTCGACGACGAGGTGGCCATGAGCCTCGTGGCCATCAGCACCGTTCCCGACACCGGCCACGGTGAACGGTGGCCGGACTTCGATCATCACGAGATCGTGGCCGCAACCCTCATCCAGCACCCTCGCTACGTCGACGTCGCCGACGAACGCTGGGATGAGAACGCCCAGTTCATCGCGAACGCCCGCCAAGATATCCCTCGGCTGATCGCCGAAATCAAACGACTCCGTCAGCTACTCACTCCAAAGGGCCACCAAGACCTCGAGGGGTAATAACGCTCACCACCAATCCACAGGCGTTGACAATTGCTCCTCAGGGCGGAGCGTACGACACAGAGGATCAGTACGGTTTCACGTGAAACACGTGGAAGTAGTGACGGAATCCAACAGGGACACCGAGTTCTTCTGCGAAGGTGTGCGCAAGGAGGGCCCACATCCAGCGGTGCGCCGACTGTAGGCGAGTACGACACGCAGCGAGCGGCCCGTCGGCGGATTCAGCGATGTGAGATGAAGACACCGAGACCCTGACCGCTCGAATCATCGCCGACGATGGCGGTGTTACGGGACCGGCATCCTCCCCAGCCATGAACATGGAGAACCAGAGGATGCCCCCGCAGCGGATACGCAGAAGGCCGTGCCCAGCCATTCCCCGCCCAGTGAGATGCCGGCCGATGACCTGTCCCGGCGGGCATGAGGGTCCGGAATCCTGCCCGGTGCCCGGTGCCCGGTGCCCGGTGCCCGGTGGCGGGCTCCGGCGAAGTGGCGGGCGGATGCCGCCGGGCGATCCCCCCGGAACCACCCGGCCAAGGGAAGCGCACACCGGCGGCAGGCCGTCCCCGTGTTGCATCTGGTGTCATGTTGCGGCAGGAAGTGAAGGTCTGATTCGTGCCGGTGGTGCCGAGCCCGGTGGTGGACGTGCAGTGGCGGTTAACCGTAAGAACGGCATCGTGGCCACGGAGGGGGTGCCTCATGGCCGGCGGCGGACTTGAGGCGGCGGACTTGAGGCGGCGGACTTGCGGTGGTGGGCTCCGGCAAGGGTGGGCAGAGGCCGCCGGGTGCTCCTCGGAACCACCCGGCGTTCCGGAACCACCCGGCTAAGGAAGGCGCACACCGGCAGACCGCACCCGTGTCGCAATGTCGGCGGTCAGCGGACGGCGGCGGATTCCAGGAGGAAGCGGCAGACGGTGCCCAGATCCTGACCGGCGGCTTCGACGGACATCGGGAGGAGGGAGGTCTCCGTCATGCCGGGTGCCACGTTGACTTCGAGGAAATGGGGCAGGCGGGAGGAGTCGACGATGAGGTCGGTACGGGAGATGTCGCGGAGGCCCAGCGCGGTGTGGGCGGTCACGGCCATCTCGGCGCAGGCGGCGGCGGCTTCGGAGGAGAGGCGGGCGGGGGCGAAGAACTCGGTGTGCCCGGCGGTGTAGCGAGCGGCGTAATCGTAAACGCCCTCGTCGGGCACGATCTCCACCGCGGGCAGGGCCACCGGCCCGTCACCGAGGTCGAGGACGGAGACCGCCACCTCGATCCCCTCGACGTAGCGTTCGATCAGCGCGGTGTCGCCGTAGGCGAAGCAGCCGACCATCGCGGCGGGCAGTTCTTCGGCGGTGCGGACGATGGAGGCGCCCAGGGCGGACCCGCCGCGGGCGGGCTTGACGAAGAGAGGCAGTCCGAGGCGCTCCACGATGCGTGTCAGCATCGCCGAGGCGCCGAGGTCGTGGAAGGTCTCCTTGGGAAGCGTCACCGAGTCGGGCGTACGCAGGCCGACGGAGCGGACGACCGCCTTGGCACTGGGCTTGTCGAAGGCCACCCGGCAGGCGTCGGGACCCGCGCCCACATAGGGAACGCCGAGCAGTTCGAGGACCGAGCGGATCGCCCCGTCCTCTCCGGCGCCACCGTGCAGCGTCACGAACACCGCGTCAGGCGGGTCGGCGAGCACGGAGGGGATGAGGGAGGAGTCGGTGTCGCGCGTCTCGACGTCGATACCGGCGGCGCGGAGCACCTCGCTCACCCGGCGCCCCGATCGCAGGGACACCTCCCGCTCATATGACAGTCCGCCGGCCAGAACCAGCACATGGCCGAGATCGCTCATCGGGAAGGTCCCTCTTCTCTCACGTTCGTGTACGGCCGGCACCCCAGCGAAGGGCGCCGGCCGTACGGAAAACTCAGGCGAGGTCGGGACCGGGGGTGTCGACCCCGATGTGATCGGGGGCTGAGCCGGTTCCGAAGGTGTCGCGTAGCCGTATCTCCTGCTCGATCACTCCCGACAGGCGACGGACGCCTTCGCGGATGCGATCGGGCTGGGGATAACAGTAGGACAGCCGCATGTTCCCGGCACCTTGCGCGTCGGCATAGAAACCTGTGCCGGGCACGAAGGCGACGCGTTCGGCGACGGCCCGCGGCAGGATCGCCTTGGAGTCGAGGCCCTCGGGCAGGGTCATCCAGACGAAGAAGCCGCCTGCCGGGCGGGTCCACGTGCAGCCGGGCGGCATGAGCGCCTCCAGCGAGGTGAGCATGGCGTCCCTGCGCTCACGGTACAGCTCGCGGAAGGTTTTGATCTGCTCGCGCCACGGCTGGGTGGCGAGATACTGACCCACGGCGAGTTGGGAGAACGAGGAGTGGGACAGCACGGCCGACTCCATGGCCAGCACGAGTTTGTCACGCACCGCGTGCGGGGCGAGCGCCCAGCCGACCCGGAATCCGGGGGCCAGCGTCTTGGAGAAGGAGCCGAGGTAGACGACGCCCTCGGGGTCGTCGGCCCGGAGCGCGCGCATCGGCTCGCCGTCGAAGCCGAGCAGGCCGTACGGGTTGTCCTCGACGACGAGCAGGCCCGCGCGCTGGCAGATCTCCAGGACCTCGCGGCGGCGCGCCAGGTTCAGCGTCACTCCGGCGGGGTTCTGGAAGCTCGGAATCGTGTAGAGGAACTTCAGGCGTCGCCCTGCCCGCTCCAGCCTGGCGATGGTCTCGGCCAGGTCGGCGGGCACCAGCCCCTGGTCGTCCATCGCGATGTGCACGACGGACGCCTGGTAGGCGGCGAAGGTGCCGAGCGCGCCCACGTAGGAGGGGCCTTCGGCGAGCACCACGTCGCCGGGGTCGATGAAGATCCGGGTGATCAGGTCGAGGGCCTGCTGGGAACCCACGGTCACGACGACGTCGTCGGAGCCGGCGTCGATGCCCTCCAGCCGCATGACCTCGCAGATCTGCTCGCGCAGGTGCGGGTCACCCTGGCCCGAGCCGTACTGGAGGGCGACGGGTCCGCGCCGCGCCACCAGGTCGGCGACGAGCTCGCCGACGACGTCGAGGGGAAGGGCCGTGACGTACGGCATGCCGCCGGCGAGTGAGACCACCTCGGGCCTCGACGCGACGGCGAACAGAGCTCGGATCTCGGAGGCGACCATCCCGGTAGCTCGCGCGGCGTACCGATCGACATAGGCGTCGATGCGGGACCCTTGGGTCGCCGCAGTCTGACCGTGATCCATCGTCTCCTCAGTCACGGTCCACCTCCTCGCTCGATAGCCTGCAAAAAGCAGTCGGATACATCAGAATACGTCACCATCTGTGACAGACATCTCCGGGGAAGTCATTTGGCCGACCCTGCACATTTCAGCCACCTGGCGTTACCCCACCTGAGCTACGATGCCACCTGGAGACGTCGTGTTCGCGGGGTTTTCCACTAAGAGCCACGTCAGGAATGGGGCCAGCTGTTGTCGCGTCGCCTCGCCAACATCACTCTGGACAACCTTGACGATCTTCCGCGTCGGTGCCGGCGGTGTGTCTTCTGGGAGCTCGATCCCGTCAACGGCGAGCGTGCGGCCGAGGTGGGCGAGCCGGGGCTGGAGAAGGAAGCGTGGATCTCGGCCACGCTCCTCGAATGGGGTAGCTGCGGAAAGATCGTCTACGTCGACGGCGTGCCGGCGGGATTCGTGCTCTACGCTCCGCCACTCTACGTGCCGCGTTCGGTGGCCTTCCCCACCTCGCCGGTGAGCGCCGACGCCGTGCTGCTGATGACGGCCCATGTCATTCCCGAGTTCACCGGGGGCGGCCTGGGCCGGATGCTCATCCAGGGAGCGGCCAAGGATCTCACTCGGCGGAGTGTCAAGGCGATCGAGGCGTTCGGCGATCTGAAGTGGGAGCAGCCCGGATGCGTGCTTCCCGCCGATCATCTGCTTGCGGTGGGATTCAAGACGGTTCGCCCCCATCTCCGTTACCCCCGTCTCCGCCTTGAGCTCAAGACGGCCATCTCGTGGCGTGAGGACGTCGAGGTGGCCCTGGAGAGGCTCCTGGGGTCCATGAGCCCTGAGAGGGCTCTGCGCCCCGTCTGAGGGCATCTGAGAGCTTCAACAACAAGCGGCCCCTTCGCCCGGCAATAGGGCGAAGGGGCCGCTTGTGTTGGGTGGGTGCCGCTCAGGGAGCGGTGGTACGGCCGGCCCCGGGGTGCCGTGCCGCAGGGGGCCACCCGGAGCTCCGTGGGGACGAGCTCTAGATGATGCCCTCGAGCTCGCGAAGCAGCATGGCCTTCGGCTTGGCGCCGATGATCTGCTTGACGACCTCTCCACCCTTATAGACGTTCAGGGTCGGAATCTGGAGTACGCCGTAGTCGCGAGGAACCTGAGGATTCTCGTCGATGTTGAGCTTGACCACGGTCAGCTTGTCGGACTGCTCCTTGGCGATTTCTTCAAGGATGGGCGCGACCTGACGGCAGGGACCGCACCACTCGGCCCAGAAGTCGACCAGCACCGGCTTGTCACTCTTCAGGACGTCGGTCGCGAAGCTGGCGTCGGTGACGCTGTTGATGGTGCCCACGGTTCGGTTCTCCTTAGCTTTCCTGGTGGGACAGCCAGCGCTCGGCGTCGAGAGACGCCTGGCAGCCGGTGCCCGCGGCGGTGATCGCCTGACGGTAGATGTGGTCGACGACGTCTCCGCAGGCGAACACACCGCTGATCGCGGTCCCCGTACCAGGGGACTTGACCTGGATGTATCCCTCGTCGTCGAGGTCCAGCTGGCCCTTGACCAGCTCGTTGCGCGGGTCGTGACCGATGGCGACGAACAGGCCGGTCACCTCCAGCTCGCTCTCCTCGCCGGTCACGAGGTTGCGCAGTCGTACGCCGGAGACGCGGTCGTCCCCGAGGACGTCGGTCACCTCGCTGTCCCAGACGAAGCGGATCTTGTCGTTGGCGAAGGCGCGGTCCTGCATGATCTTGCTGGCGCGCAGTTCGGAACGGCGGTGGATCACCGTGACCGAGCGGGCGAAGCGGGTGAGGAAGGTGGCCTCCTCCATCGCCGAGTCGCCGCCGCCCACGACCACGATGTCCTGGTCGCGGAAGAAGAACCCGTCACAGGTGGCACACCAGGAGACGCCGTGGCCGGACAGGCGCTTCTCGTTCGGCAGGCCCAGCTCGCGGTAGCGCGACCCGGTGGCCAGGATGACGGTCTTGGCGTAGTAGGTGTCGGTGGTGGTCTTGACCACCTTGGGCTCGACGTTCAGGTCGACCTCGACGACGTCGTCGGTGACCAGCTCGGCGCCGAACCGCTCCGCCTGCTTGCGCAGGTTGTCCATGAGGTCGGGACCCATGATCCCGTCAGGGAAGCCCGGGAAGTTCTCCACGTCTGTGGTGTTCATGAGGGCGCCGCCAGCGGTCACCGAGCCCTCGAAGACCAGCGGCCTCAGGTCGGCGCGGGCGGAGTAGACGGCGGCGGTGTAGCCTGCCGGGCCCGACCCGATGATGATCACATTACGGACGTCGCTCACGCTCTACGCCTTTCCCGTCTGCTGTTGCCAGTGGCGACAACAGATCCTAGGCGCAGGTGATTCCCGGCCTGTGGTGGAACGCGAAAGAGCCCGCCGAAGCGGGCTCTTCGCACTACGGTGCTACCACTTCGCCAGGGCAGGCTTCCTGAGGCTCCTGCACTCCGGGTCGACCACGCGGACCTGGACCGAGTTGGCCGCCTTGTCCTTCCAGAACAACATGATCGTTGCTTCCTGGCCGTTGTACATGGCCTGATCGACGTGGAAGGGGTTCGTCTTGACCTTCCCCGCGACCTTGCCGATGCACTTCGTCAGCTCGGTCTTGCTTGATTCCGGCCCCTGGAAGATCGGAGCCGGCGCGAGGTAGTCGCTCAGCGAGCCGCTCAGTGCGCGGTTGGTGAAGTTGTAGTTCGTATCTGTGACCTTGTAGGCCAGCGCGCTGGCGTAAGTCTTGGACTCCTTAGATGCGACTGCCGGCACCGAGGGCCCCGAGGAGCCGCCCGAAGCAGCGATCATGGTCGTCGCCACCGCCGCCGAGCCGATGACCACAGCCGCTGCCGCGGCTGCCGTCAGTGGCATGACCAACCGACGTCGCCTGCTCGACCTGGACCGTCTCGCCCGGACGACGCTGCCGTCGTCGGCGACCACGCCCAGGCGCACCGGCTCCGGCTCCGCGGGCTCCTCCTGCGGGGAGGTCTCCCATGGAGCGTCGGCCATCAGCCGGTCCCAGTCGGGGGCCTCGGCGAGCGCGACGGCGGTCCTGGAACCGCTTCTCGCTGCCTCGGCGGCGATTGCCTGGTCGATTCGCAGCGCGACTCCCATCGGCATGGCCGGTGTCGGAGTCGCCGCGAGCACTTCACGTACCGCCGCAAGATCAGCCAGATGCTCCCCGCATGGGACGCATACCGCGAGATGCTCGCGTACCGGCTGAGCCGAGGCGGCGTCGAGGAGTCCCTCGGCCAATTCGGCCAGGATCTCCAAATCGTAGTGCGTGTCACCCGTCACGAAGTTCTGCTCCCTTCGCGGATGAGACGCGACTGAGATCGGATCGGTTCCGCAGATGGGAAAGAATCGGGGCAAGTTTCGCGCGGCCTCGCGCACAGCGGCTCTTCACGGTGCCGCTGGGAACCTGAAGGACATGGGCGGCGTCCTCGACGGAGTAGCCCATCATGTCCACCAGTACGAGCGCCGCGCGCTGGTCGGTGGGCAGTAATTTGAGGGCGGCGGAGACCTCCATGGAGACCTCGCGCTCGCCGGTCTGATCAGGCATCGGGGTTTCGCGTTCGGCGGCTTCGATGAGCTCGTCGTCGGCGACCGGTCGTACCGATTTCCGGCGCATGCGGTCGAGACAGGCGTTGACCACGATCCGGTGCAGCCACGTCGTGACGGCCGCCTCGCCGCGGAAGCTCTCCGCCTTGCGATAGGCCGAGACGAAGGCGTCCTGCACCGCGTCGGCCGCCTCGTCGGGATCGCCGAGCGTGCGCAGGGCGACCGCCCACATGCGGTCTCGATGACGTTTGACGATCTCGCTGAACGCGTGCGGGTCCCCGCTGGTATGGCGCGTCAGCAGTTCGGCGTCGGGCATCGTGGCCCGCGCCGTCTGATCCGCCGTGGGCGGGGTCTCGGATGGGGAATTCACAAGGAGAGTCCTGCTATGCCGTTCCGGTAGAGGAGACCACTACGTCATAGATGGTGCCACGAAACTTCCCTTGATCCATCGGAAGTCGGGTAAACCAGATCAAAACGTACTGACCGCTTGCGGCGGTCTCCGGCGTCAGAGTGACCTTGCCCGAGACGTTCCGTTGCCGGGCGACGGTCTTGAGGGAACTCAGTTCCCGCGAGTCGCCGACCTTGAGCTCGACGGTCGCGCCCGACGCCTTGGACAGCGTGGCGATCACGTCGGCGACCTTGACCGGCTTGCCCATGTCGAGCAGCAGGCCCACGCCGTCCTTCAACCGACCGAGGTCGGCGCTGTTGTAGTTGGTCGTGTGCCATTCGGTGTCGGGCTTGCCGTCGATCGCGAAGCGGGCGAGCTCGGGATGCTCCTCCCTGTCGTCGCCCAGCGGGTCGAAGCCGGACGCGCTCTCCGCCTTGACGATCTTCGGCTCGACGGCCACGGAGGGGGTCGGGGTCGATTCGGCCTGGGTGTCGCCGGGTGAGCCGATGTTGCGCCCGAGAGTCCACGCGCCGAGGCCGACGGCGGCCATCACCAGCAGCACCACGGCCGCCATCAGCACCCGGTTGACCATCCCGCCCTGCTTGTGCGGCGGTCGCGGCGCGGGGATCATGCCCGTGAACTCGGGGCGCGGCCGGGTCATCTCGAACCGGACGTCCTCGTCGGCGGCGATCGGGACCGAGGGGGGCACCGCGGAGACCGCCACCGGCGTGGGGCGGGGCACCCCGCCGAGCGCGTCCGCGACCTCGGCCGGGTTCGCCAGCGGCGTCAGCCCCCGCCGCGCCTCGGGAATGACCGCCCGGCAGGTGATCGTGTCGAGGTAGCCGGGCACGCCGGCGGTGACCTGGCGCGGCGTGCAGACGTGACTGTCGGTCATCGGAGCGGCGGGCAGGCCGCTCTCGTCGCCGCCCGGCCAGTGACCTGTGAGCCCGGCGTAGAGCAGCCTGCCGAGGCCCTCCGCGTCGGTGCGGGCGGGGTCGTCGCTCTCCAGGCCGGCCAGCGCGGCGTCGACGCCCAGGCCGAGCACCTTGACGGTGCTGCCCGAGGTCCAGATGAGCCGGTCGGGAGTGAGGCAGAGATGCGCCAGCCCGGCCTCGTGGGCGTGGACGAGCGCCTCGGCCGCTTCGGCGACGAAGCCGGCGGCCCTCTCGGGGTCGAGCGGGCCCGCCGACAGCAGGTCGGCCAGCGTCTCGCCGGTCACCCACTCGCTGACGACGTAGGAACGCCCGTCTTCCTCCGCGGCGTCGAACACCTGCGTCAGCCGCGGGTCGGACAGCCGGCTCGCCGTCCTGGCGGCGGTCACCACCTCGCTGACCCGCGGGAACTCCGGGGTGAAGGTGTGCACGGCGACCGGACGGGCAAGCACCTCGTCGATCGCCTTCCACAATGTCGCGCCACCCTGCTCGGTGACGCGGTCCTCCAGACGGAACCGGTCAGCCAGCTTGGTGCCGGGCTCCACTGCGGGGGCGCTCATGCGGCGATCACCAGTCCATGCCTAGATAGCGAGCCACGCGGGCACAGCACCATGCCATGCATCGCGAGATGCCGGGTGGATCCGCCCACGCCCCTCCTGCTTCCATTCCGCCGCGTGTAGGGCACCATGGTAGTGCCGAGCCGGTTCCTCCCGTGTTCCCAATCGTCGTTTAGCGGCTTCTTACCCGCCCTGCCACGAGTCCAACGATCGAGCTGACCTCGGGTATCCGTGCCCGGTGGGCGATCGCGAGATACAGCAGAAGGCCGAGTCCGCCACCGGCCGCGAGCATGATCAGCGAGCTGAGAACGGTAAGCCCCGCGAACCGCTCCACCACCCACAACACCCCCAGCGCGAACACCGCCGACGGGATCGCGGCGAGATGCATCCGGGTGAGCGCCGCGGCGACCCGCCGCCCGTCGAGGCCGCCCACCCTGCGGCTGGCCATGATCCAGGTGACCCCCGCCCCGACGATGTAGGTGAGGGTGAAGGCGAAGGCCAGCCCCATCACGACGTACTCGGGCGGCAGGGTGAAGTGGACGAGAAGGCTGATCGCCGAGGTGACCAGCACGTTCCCGGCGGCGATGAAGGCGGGCGTGCGCGTGTCGCCGAAGCTGTAGAACACCCGCAGCAGCAGCTGGAAGATCGAGAACGGCACCAGCGCGAGGCCGAAGACCTGCAACACGTTGCCGATGTAGATGGCGTCGGAGATCGTCATGTTGCCGTGCCCGAAGATCAGCACGGTCACCGCGGGGCCGAGCACCATCAGCAGCAGCCCGGCGGGCACGATCAGCGAGCTGACCAGCCGTACGCCGGAGGAGAACTCCTCCCTGACGGTGTCGAACGCGCCGTCGGCGACCGACCGGCTCATCCGCGGCAGCATCGCCGTGATCACCGAGACCGCGATGATGCCGTACGGAAGCTGGAAGAGCTGGAACGCGTAGGAGTAGGCGGCGTTGCCCGCGCCCTGCACCTCCTCGCCCGCGCCGGTGGCCAGCTTGGTGATGACCCAGTAGCCGATCTGGCTGATGACCACGTAGGCGATGGTCCAGCTCGCGGTGCGGCCCATCTCGCCCAGGCCGACGCCCCGCACGTCGAACCTCGGTCGAAAGCGGAACCCGGCCCGGTGCAGCGAGATGACGAGGGCGATGCACTGGACGACGATGCCCGCGGTCGTGCCGATCCCGAGCAGGAGGAGGTCGGAGCCGGTCGCCGCCTCGACGTCGGCTCCCGCGTCGCTCATCGACAGATAGAGCAGCCCGACGAGGATCACCACGAGGTTGTTCAGCACCGGCGCCCACATCGGCGCCGCGAACCGGTCGCGCGTGTTGAGGATCGCGCCGGCCAGCGCGCCCACGCCGAAGAAGGCGATCTGCGGCAGGATGTAACGGGCCAGCACGATGGCCGCCTCGCGCTGCTCTCCCGTCCAGTCGTCGGTGTAGAGGTCGATGATCTGTGGGGCGAGCAGCACCGCGACCGCCGCGACCACGATGAGCAACAGGCTCGCCAGCGTCATGAGCCGCTGCTCGTACGCCTTCCCGCCGTCCGGATCCCGCTGCTGCGCGCGCACGATCATCGGCACCACCACGCTGCTCAGCACTCCGCCGATCAGCAGGTCGAACAGGATGAACGGGATGGTGTACGCCACGTTGTAGGCGTCGCCGAGCGCCGCGGTGCCGATCGCCGCCGCGAGCACCGCCGTACGCAGGAAACCCGTCACGCGTGAGACCATCGTGCCCGCGGCCATGATCGCGCCCGCGCGGAGCACCCTACTCATGCTGTTTCCCTGCCTTCGCTTCGGGCTGTTGTACGGCTCGCGCCTCGCTACGCGCCTTGCCCGAGCGGCGGGTCCGCCTGCGTACCACCCGCAGCACCACGGCCGCCAGCATCACCGACAGCGCGGCGCCCACGATCACCAGTGCGATGCCGGTGTATCCGGTCGTGCGGACCACCAGCTTCACCGGCGGGCCGTACTTCTTCCCGTCGGCGGTCCTGAGCTGGACGGTGACCATCGTCTCGCCGTCGGTGCTCGCGGTGAGCGGCACGTTGACGGTCTGGTTCTGGCCCCTGAGGATCGGCGGCGGCGGATCGAACGCGCCGATCTGGAGCAGTTTGGGGCTGGTCGACTTCACCTCCACCTTGAGCGTGATGGTCTTGTCGAGGGCGTTGTGCACGCTGATCGGGATCACCCCGTCGCTGCCGGCGAGCGTGCGCGGCTGGTCGGTGCCGGTGATCGCGACCTGGCCGACGCGGTCGGCGACGGAGGCCGCCACATGCTCGACGGCGGCGCGGGCCGTACCCGTCTTGCCCCGCCAGGCGGCGGAGGACAGGCGCAGCAGCGACCGCTCGAAGCCGTGCCGGTCGTCGGCCTCGGTGATGTCGGCGGTCAGTTTGGCCTGGGCGACGGCCCGCTTGACCGTCGCGAGGTAGCCCTTGCCCAGCTCGTCGCGGCGGTTCTGCTCGGTGTAGGTGAGGCCGGCGCGGGGCTCGGGCGCGGCCGGCCGCTTGAGCGAGGTGATCGGCGTCGGCGCGAGCCAGGGCAGCCCGGCGGCGCTCTTCAGCAGCCCGGAGACGAACGCGGGATCGGGACTCCACCGCCGGAACGGCGCGACCACCACGTTCTTCGCCGTGTCGGGCCGCTCCCCGCTGATCATCGCCGTCTCGGCGATGAACCGCTGCCTGGCCAGTACGGCGGAGCCGGGCACGCTGACGTCGCTGCCGACGAGCTCGCTGAGCCCTTCGTCGGCCACCATCGCGTCGACGTCGCCGGAGACGCTGGTGAGGGAGGCGGCCGCGTCGGGGGTGCCGAGGGGCGTCTGGGCGGGTGGCAGGTTCTGGTGGCTCAGCACCACGGTCTTCACCCCGCCGACGGCCAGCTCGTCGAGCGCGTCGTGGTCGAGCAGCCCGGTGACCGGCCAGTTGAGGGTGGTCGGCACGTCTCTGCCCAGGTTCGCCTTGGCGGCCTCCGCCGAGGCGGTGAGCGCCATCGCCGTCATCCCGTCGAGGCCCTGGTGCGCCAGCGCGGCCACATCGGGGTCCGCGTACGGCGTGGCGGCGACGGACGCTGATCCGAGGGCGGCTCGCATGCCGTCCAGCCACGGCGTCGCGGCGGCCTCGGCCGGGCGCTCCTTCCGGTCGCCGCCCGTGCCGACGACGTACGGCTTGGTCATCGCCCGCACGTCGTCGAGCAGCGCCGGATCGACGAGCCAGGTGACGCCCTTGGCGTTCGCGGACTGCTTGACCAGGGCGAGCATGTCGGCCAGCCGGCCGTCACCGGTCAGCGCGCCGCGCAGGCCGTCGTCGAGGAAGGTCCGGTCGTCGCTCCTGCGCGGCTGCTGGTCGAGCAGCGGCAGGACGACCGCCATCTTGGTCCGCTTGACCTTGGTGTTCTTGGGGGCGAAGGGCAGGAAGGTGCGTTGCCGGGCCAGGGTCTGGTTGGTGGCGTCGACCACCTCGACGGCCAGCGGGTAGACGCCGAACCCCCACAGGTCCATCGCGGCGGGCGTCACGGTGAAGCTCCACGCCTGCTTCGCGCCGGGCGCGAGGGCGGGGATGTCCAGCGACTGCGACAGGGATGCCCGGTCGCGCCACGGGTCCTGCCCGGCCTGGTACGCCTCCATCTCGGCCCGGGAGGTCAGGGCCCTGTTGCTGTAGCGGAGACGGAGACGCAGGCTGCTCAGCGGGGTGCTGCCGGTGTTGACGTAGGTGCCGGAGAGCTTGATCTCGGTGGACCGCTCGCGCGGGGCGTCGGGCGTGATCGAGGACACCACGAGCGAGGGAGTCTGGCGGGCCGCCGCCGTGGTCGCGGCAGCCGAATCTCCTGCGGCCACGCCCATCGGGGCGAGCAACATGGCAGTGAGGACCGTGAGCAGCGCGGTTTTTCTGATCACGTGCCGGCCCGGGCTGGAGTACGGCGCACGCGGCAATGCTAAGGCCTCCCCATGGCCGCGACGGGCTCAGCGCGTCAGCGGGCGTGTGTGAGGGGAGGTGTGCGAGATCGGCAGGCGTGACCGTGGGGCCAGGTCAAGGCGCTTGCCGGGGACCAGCGCGAGCAGGTCGGGGGCGCGCAGGGAAAGGGCGGTCCGGCGCTCTCCGGTCGGGGTGTGCAGGAGGCGATCGGCCGACATGTCATCGAAAAGTCGCTCGTCGATCAGCAGCGTGAGGTTCTCGGGGAGCAGCAACGGGCACACCAGGCCCGCGGCGTACTCGGTGGCGGCGTTGACCAGGAACGCCGAGGCCGGCCGTACCTTCCTGGCGCCCAGCAGGCCGCCGAGGAGGCCGAGCGCCGGCGGCGCGGCGACGGAGGCGACGACCGCCACGGGTTCGATGCCGATCCGGGTGTCGACCTCGTAGACCGACACCTCCAGGCAGTCGGCCGGCGCGGCTCGGATGACCTCGGGAAGCTCGGCGGCGCACGTCAACACGCGTGGAAGGCGTACGATCTCATGATGGACCTGGTGTGCGAGGAGCCAGCGGTGGATTGCGAGGGCATCCTTCATGTATGCGCTCCTTGCCTCGTCGCACGGCCCCCGATGGTCCTCTGTTCGACCGTAACCTGGTGATCGCTGACGGTGTAGCTCCCGCAGGGTTACACCAGGTATGGCCCGGGGGAAAAACATCCTCCGTAACCAAAGGACCTACCCAGCTTGTCCGATTCAAATCTGACCGACAGCCAACAGCGCGGCGTGCTGGCTCTCTTCCGCCGCATCGCCCCGGTGGCGAACGAGCTCGGCGCGCTCTTCGCCGATCGCGGCCATGAGCTCGCCCTGGTCGGCGGGTCGGTGCGCGACGTGTTCCTCGGCCGGATCGGCAACGATCTCGATCTGACGACCGACGCCCACCCCGCGCGGGTGCTGGAGATCGTCCGCGACTGGGCCGACTCCGTGTGGACGATCGGCATCGACTTCGGCACGGTGGGCGTGCGCAAGGGCGGGTGGGTGCTGGAGATCACCACCTACCGCAGCGAGTCCTACGACCCCAAGTCGCGCAAGCCCGAGGTGGTGTACGGCGACAACCTCGAAGACGACCTCGCCAGGCGTGACTTCGCGGTCAACGCGATGGCGGTGCGGCTGCCCGGCCACGAGTTCGTCGACCCGCACGGCGGCCTGGGCGACCTGTCGGCCAAGGTGCTGCGCACCCCGGGGCCGCCCGAGCGGTCGTTCGACGACGATCCGCTCAGGATGCTCCGCGCCGCGCGGTTCGTCTCCCAGCTCGGGTTCACCGTGGAGCAGGCGACGCTCGCCGCGCTGACCGACATGGCGGAACGCATCGAGATCGTGTCCGCCGAGCGGATCCAGGGCGAGCTGGACAAGCTGATCTGCGGCGCGCGTCCCAGGGAGGGGTTCACCCTCCTCGTCGACTCCGGCCTGGCCGCGCACGTGCTGCCGGAGCTGCCCAAACTCCGCCTGGAGATCGACGAGCACCACCGGCACAAGGACGTCTACGAGCACACGCTGATCGTCCTCGAGCAGGCCATCGCGCTGGAGGAGAACGGCCCCGACCGGGTGCTGCGCTGGGCCGCCCTGCTGCACGACATCGGCAAGCCGAAGACCCGCAGGCACGAGTCGGCCGGCCGGGTCTCCTTCCACCACCACGAGGTGGTCGGCGCCCAGATGACGAAGAAGCGGCTGGTCGAGCTGAAGTTCCCGAAGGACGTCGTGTCCGACGTGTCGCGGCTGGTCGAGCTGCACCTGCGCTTCCACGGGTACGGCACGGGCGAGTGGACCGACAGCGCGGTGCGCCGCTACGTGCGGGACGCGGGCCATCTCCTGGACCGCCTGCACAAGCTCACCAGGGCCGACTGCACGACCAGGAACAAGCGCAAGGCCCAGGCGCTCTCACGCACCTACGACAACCTTGAGCAGCGCATCGCCCGGCTCGCCGACGAGGAGGAGCTCGCGAAGATCCGTCCCGAGCTCGACGGCAACGAGATCCAGCAGGTCCTCGGCGTCGCCCCGGGGCCGGTCGTCGGCAAGGCGTACAAGTTCCTGCTGGAGATGCGCCTCGACAAGGGCATGATCGGCAAGGACGCCGCCACCGAGGCGCTGCGCGTCTGGGCCGAGGAGAACCTGTCATGACCGACGTGGCGTCATGGGACCGCGAGCACGTCTGGCACCCGTACGCCGCGACGCCGGCCGACGTGCACGTGGTCACCGGCGCCAAGGACGTGCGGATCACCCTGCAGGACGGCCGCGAGCTGATCGACGGGATGTCGTCGTGGTGGGCCGCCATCCACGGCTACAACCACCCGCTGCTCAACCAGGCGCTGACCGACCAGGTAGGCACCATGGCGCACGTCATGTTCGGCGGGCTCACCCACGAGCCCGCCGCCCGCCTGGCCCGCACCCTCGCCGACCTGACGGGCCTGCCCAAGGTCTTCTTCGCCGACTCCGGCTCGGTCTCCGTCGAGGTGGCCATCAAGATGGCCCTCCAGTACGGCAGGCCGCGGGGCCGCAGGAGGCTGATGACGGTCAAGGGCGGCTACCACGGTGACACCTTCGGCGCGATGGCCGTGTGCGACCCGGTCAACGGCATGCACCACCTGTTCACCGGGGCGCTGCCCGTGCACGTCTTCGCCTCCCTGCCGCCGCGTGAGCTGAGCGACGCCTACCTCGACGAGCTGACCGTGACGGTCGGGGCGCACGCCCGCGAACTGGCCGCGATCATCGTGGAGCCGGTGGTCCAGGGGGCCGGTGGGATGCGTTTCTACCATCCGGCCTACCTGCGCAGGCTCAGGGAGCTGGCCGACGAGCACGACATTCTGCTCATCGCCGATGAGATCGCCACCGGCTTCGGCCGTACCGGTGAGCTGCTCGGGTGCGACCACGCGGGGATCAGGCCCGACATCATGTGCCTGGGCAAGGCGCTGACCGGCGGCTATCTGAGCCTCGCGGCGACGCTGTGCACCGAGCGGGTGGCCGAGGGCATCGGGGTCCTGATGCACGGGCCGACGTTCATGGGCAACCCGCTGGCGACCGCCGTCGCGCAGGCGTCGCTGGATCTGCTGGCGGCGCGGCCGTGGCGCGAGGAGGTCCGGGGGATCGAGGCCGGGCTGACCGAAGGGCTGGCCGAGGCCGCGGGGCTCGCGGCGGTCAAGGAGGTCAGGGTGCTCGGCGCGATCGGCGTGATCGAGACCCGCGAGCCGGTCGACGTGCGGCGGGTGCAGGACGTCGCGATGGCCCGCGGCGTCTGGCTCCGCCCCTTCAACCGGCTGATCTACGCCATGCCGCCCTACTCGATCACGCCTGGCGACCTGGCCGCCGTCACCGGCGCGATGGTCGCCGCCGCTCAGGCGCTCTGAGGCACCTGCCGCGTCGGCGTGATGATCCGGTAGAGGATCGCGCCGCCGATGTAGCCGCCTGAGATGAGGCCGAGCACCAGGAACGACTTGCCGTCGGGCGGCAGCAGGGTGGCGGCCAGCGCCGCGGCCAGGACGTACATCCCGTTGAAGAGCATGTCGTAGATCGAGAACACCCGGCCCAGGTAGGCGTCCTTGATGTCGCGCTGCACCGTGGCGTCCGCGCAGATCTTCACGCTCTGCCCGGCGATGCCCAGCACGAAGCCGCCGGCGATGAAACCCCACTCCTGGAACGAGAAGCACAGCACCAGCGTCAGCACGCCCGAGGTGACCAGCATCGCCGGCACCCAGTTGGTCAGCCCGAACCGCTCGGTGGCCCACGGGGTGATGAGGGCGGCGCCGAAGAACCCGACTCCCGAGACGGCCACGACCACGGCCGCGCCGGACAGGGCGGCTTCGGCGTCGTCGGTGAAGTAGTAGCGGTAGAGCATGATCAGCATGGCGGTGCACATGCCGTACATGAACCGGTGGGTGGCCATCGCGCCGAGCGCCGCGGCCGCCGCGCGGTGGTGGATCACGTGCCGCACGCCGTCGGCGAGGCCGCGCACCACGTTGCGTACGGCCTCGCGGGTCTGCGGGCGGTCCGGATCGTGGGCGGGGCCGAGCAGCGAGCGCTCCATCGTGCCGGCGACCAGCGAGGTCAGCATGAGCACCAGGCCGGAGGTGACCAGCAGCAGTGCCGTGCCGCCGGCCTCGGAGCCGAAGACGAACCGCAGCAGATAGCCGGCGCCCACACCGACGAACGTGAGCATCGTGCCGGAGGTGGGCGTGACCGCGTTGGCCATCATCAGCTTGTCGCGGGAGACCACGTGCGGCAGCGACGCGCCCAGCGCGGCGAGGAAGAACCGGTTCACCGCCAGCGCGCCCAGCGCGGCCCCGTAGAACCACGTGTCGGACGCGCCGCCCGCCACCAGCGCCGCCGCGACCAGCAGCAACACCCCTCTGACGATCGGCACGACGACCAGGATCTGACGCCTGGACCACCGGTCGATGAAGACGCCCACGAAGGGCCCGAGGATGGAGTACGGCAGGAGCAGGACGGCCAGCCCGGCGGCGATCTCGGCCGCGGTGGTCTTCTGCTCGGGGTTGAAGAAGGCGAAGCCGATTACCGCGAACTGGAAGATCCCGTCGGAGAACTGCGAGACCAGACGGGTACCGAACAGACGTCTGAAGTCACGCTCTTCGAGGACGGCACGGAGATCGGAGACGAAGGACACCCGGTCAGCCTAAGGGGCGGCGGGGGTGCGGGCCATCCGGAGCAACCCCGAGACTTCCCCCGGTCGTCTCGCTTCGGCCTACGGTGAGCGATGGCGTGACCACATTGAGATACCGATAGTCGGTGTGACGCACCATGGTCTCGTATCCTCAGGCACGTGACAGGTGACGAGCTAGTGGTGCTGGTCGACACTGCGGGCAATGCGACCGGGGTCTCCTCCAAGGCGTCGGTGCACGGTTCCGAGACCCCTCTGCACCTTGCCTTCTCAAGTTATGTCTTCGACGAGGCCGGGCGGGTGCTGCTCACCAGGCGGGCCGCCCACAAGACCACCTGGCCCGGCGTGTGGACCAACAGCTGCTGCGGCCACCCGCTGCCCGGCGAGCCGATGGAGCGTGCCGTCGAGCGCCGGCTGGCCTACGAGCTGGGCCTCGGCACCGAGCGGATCGACCTGTTGCTGCCCGGTTTCGCCTACCGCGCCGTGATGGACAACGGCATCGTGGAGAACGAGATCTGCCCGGTCTATCGGGTGGTCGTCGCCGCCGAGGCCCTGCCCAACCCGGAGGAGGTGGGGGCGGTGCGCTGGCTGCCGTGGAAGGAGTTCGCCGAGGGCGTGCAGAGCGAGCTGCTCGCGATCTCTCCCTGGTGCAGGGAACAGGTCCCGCTGCTGGCCGAACTGGGCGCCGATCCGCTCAGCTGGCGGCCCGCCGATCTCGCCACGCTGCCGCCCGCCGCGCGCCTGGCCTGAAGGAGCCCTCGGGCGAGGGCTCCCGCATCGGGCGGACTCAGCGGTCGACCTCGCCGCGGATGAACTTCTCGACGTAGTCGCGAGCCTCGTCGTCGGAGTACTGCTCCGGCGGCGACTTCATGAAGTAGGACGAGGCCGACAGGATCGGGCCGCCGATGCCGCGATCCTTGGCGATCTTCGCGGCGCGCACGGCGTCGATGATGATGCCCGCGGAGTTGGGGGAGTCCCAGACTTCCAGCTTGTACTCCAGGTTGAGCGGGGTGTCGCCGAAGGAGCGGCCCTCCAGGCGGACGTAGGCCAGCTTGCGGTCGTTGAGCCACGGGACGTGGTCGGACGGGCCGATGTGCACGTCGGCCTTGCCCATCTCGTGCGGGATCTGCGACGTGACCGCCTGGGTCTTGGAGATCTTCTTGGACTGGAGGCGCTTGCGCTCCAGCATGTTCATGAAGTCCATGTTGCCGCCGACGTTGAGCTGGTAGGTGCGCAGCAGCTCCACCCCGCGGTCCTCGAACAGCTTGGCCATCACGCGGTGCGTGATCGTGGCGCCGACCTGCGACTTGATGTCGTCGCCCACGATCGGCACGCCCGCCTCGGTGAACTTCGCCGCCCACACGGGGTCGGAGGCGATGAACACCGGCAGGGCGTTGACGAAGGCCACGCCCGCGTCGATGGCGCACTGGGCGTAGAAGCGGTCGGCCTCCTCCGAGCCCACGGGCAGGTAGGAGACGAGCACGTCGACCTGCGACTCGCGGAGGACCTGGACGACGTCGACCGGCTTGTCGTCGGACTCCTCGATGATCTCGCTGTAGTACTCGCCGAGACCGTCGTAGGTGTGCCCGCGCTGGACGGTGAGCCCGGTCGGCGGCACGTCACAGATCTTGATGGTGTTGTTCTCCGAGGCGACGATGGCCTCGGAGAGGTCGCGCCCGACCTTCTTGGCGTCGACGTCGAACGCCGCGACGAACTCGATGTCGCGCACGTGATACTCGCCGAACTCGACGTGCATCAGGCCTGGCACTCGGCTCGCCGGGTCGGCGTCCCTGTAGTAATGCACGCCCTGCACCAGCGACGAGGCGCAGTTGCCGACTCCGACAATTGCTACGCGCACCGAACCCATGGCACTCGCTCCCTTACGTATCGTTATTCAGCGGTCCTCTGCGGACCTTCATCCGGGGGCCGAATGCCTATGCCGTCCCCGGTTTCGATGATTTCTTCTGGTACGGCCCGCGCTCCGCTTCGCTCGGTGGCGATGAGCTCGTTGAGCCAGCGCACCTCGCGCTCGACCGATTCCAGGCCGTGCCGCTGGAGCTCCAGCGTGTAGCTGTCCAGGCGTTCGCGCGTGCGCGCGAGTGCCGTGCGGACTCCCTCCAGCCGCTCCTCGAGCCGGCTGCGTCGCCCTTCGAGAATGCGCAGGCGCACCTCGGCCTCGGTGTGGCGGAAGAAGGCGAAGTGGACTCCGAAGCTTTCGTCCTCCCAGGCGGACGGGCCCGACTGGGTGAGGAGCTCCTGGAGCCGTTCCTTGCCCTCCGCGGTCAGCTTGTAGACGATCTTCGACCGGCGGCCCGTGAGCGCCGTGACGCTCTCCGCGGGAGTGGGCGGCTCCTCCATGATGAGCCCGTCGTTGAGCAACGAGCGCAGGCACGGGTAGAGCGAGCCGTAGGAGAAGGCCCGGAACATGCCCAACAGCGCGTTGAGCCGTTTGCGCAGCTCGTAGCCGTGCAGCGGGGTCTCGTGCAGCGATCCGAGGACGGCGAGCTCCAGCACGTTGCCCTTCCCGACAGCCACTGGAAATCACCCCCTCTCGCGCCGATGTATCGACTCGATACATCTGAAGGATACGTCGGCTCGGCATACCCTGCAACGTGGGGTGAGGGTCATGACTTCCTCAAGAGGTTGGGTCGAATCCGTAAAAAGCCGTAGTCTGGCGCGTATGTGGTCACAGCGGGCGGTCGTCGATTACGGCCTCGCGAAGCGGGCGACGGTCGGTTCGCTCCGCGCGGGCCGGGCGACGACGCATGACATCTGCGACGCGCACCCCGATCTGCTGCGCGCCGCTCGGTATCACGGTGAGGCGACCGAGCGCCTCTGCCCGGTGTGCGAACGGCAGAATGTGACCAACGTTACCTACGTCTACGGAGACGAGCTCGGCCGCTCCGTGGGCAGGGTAAAAGCGTCGTCAGACCTTGTCGAGATGGCACACGAATACCGCGAATTCCGCGTCTACGTGGTCGAGGTCTGTCAAGGTTGTGCTTGGAACCACCTGACGGTCTCGTTTGTCCTCGGGAATGGAGATCCCCCGACGGAGACCTGAGGCCGGAAGCCGGGTGGGATCTCACTCACCGGGCCGGCCGTCGACACTTCCCATCGCCGATGACTGAACGAGGACGCGTGAGTTACAGCAGCAATGACCCGGAGCCGACCGGAGGTTCCGCCCGTGAGGGCTCTTCGGCGCGGCAGGGGCGTCGCCGTCGCTCTAACCCGGCAAGCGCCCCCCGTACTGTCTCCAGCCGGCAACCCTCCGCACCGCAGCCGCCCCCGCGTGGCGAGGCGAACAGAGGCGCGCCGCCCGCGAGTCGCCCGGCGCGCGAACCCGCCGACGGGCGGCAGCCGGCCCGCCGGCCCGATCCCGCGGGCGGTCGCAGGGCCGAACCCGCGGGCGATCGCAGGGCCGAGGCGGAGTTCGAGGACACCCAGGCGATGATGGCCGCGGCGGCCGGCGGCTCACGCAACGGCGACACCCCGCGAGCCGAGGGCGGCAGGCGGGCCCAGCGCCCGCGTGAACTCCAGGACCCGCGCGGCCCGCGTGGTCCCGAGGCCACCCAGAGCGGCGCCGGCGGCGGCAGGACTCGCTCCTCCCGTACGGCGCGCAGCGGCATGGAGGCCGACGGCCCGCAGGGCCCCGGCAGACGCGGCCCCGGCGGCCCTAGTGGTCCCGGCGGCCCAGGTGGACCTGGCGGCCCTGGCGGCCCTGGTGGCCCTGGTGGACCCGGTGGACCCGGCGACGACGGCCCCGGACGCCGCCGCGCCAAGAGCGACAAGCACGACAAGGGCGACTGGAAGCGGTTCCTGCCGAACTGGAAGCTCGTCATGGCGGGCATCGTGGTGGTCGCCGCGGGCGTGTTCGGCATGATCGCCGTCGCCTACTCCAACACCGTGCTCCCCAGCGAGAACGACGCCCAGGCACAGGCCATCGCCCAGGGCAGCGTGTTCCAGTACCGCGACGGCACGACCTTCGCCCGGGTCGGCACCAAACGCACCTCCATCAAGATCAACCAGGTCCCCCAGCACGTGCAGGACGCCGTGATCGCGGCGGAGAACCGCAGCTTCTTCCAGGACAACGGCATCGACCTGCCGAGCCTCGCCCGGTCGGTGTGGATGACCGCGACCGGCCAGCAGACGCAGGGCGGTTCGACGATCACGCAGCAGATGGCCCGTAACTACTTCGAGGGCCTCAGCACCGAACGCGCGATCACCAGAAAGGTCAAGGAGATCTTCGTCGCGGTCCGGCTCGACCGCGAGTGGGACAAGAAGAAGGTCCTCGAGTTCTACCTGAACACGATCTCCTTCGGCCGCGACACCTACGGCATCGAGGCGGCGGCGCAGGAGTTCTTCCGCAAGCCCGCCGCGAAGCTCACCATCGCCGAGGGCGCCTACCTGGCCGGGCGCATCCAGTCTCCGGGTGACTTCGACAAGCTGGAGGCGAACGGCGACTACGCCAAGACCACGGAGCGCTTCACCTACGCGCTCAAGGGCCTGCCCGTGGTCAACCCCGAGTACACCGCGAAGATCCAGGGCGCGAAGTTCCCCAAGCCCAAGCCGCAGCGCACTTCCCAGGACTACAAGGGCATGCGCGGCTACATGCTCAACATCGTCGAGCGCGAGCTCGGCCAGCGTGGCATCAGCAAGGACATGCTGAAGTCCGGCGGGTACACCATCCGCACGACCTTCGACAAGGCCACGATGACGGCGGCCAAGGAGGCGGTCGAGGCGCGCACGAAGGTCTACCCGAAGACCGTGCACGCCAGCCTCGCCGCCGTGCATCCGAAGAACGGCCGGGTGCTCGGCTTCTACAGCGGCCGGGACTACCTCACCGACTTCAACAACCGGGCCTTCGACGCGGCCAAGCAGGCGGCCTCCGCCTTCAAGCCCTACGTGCTGGCCGCCTGGCTGGACGCCGGTTTCAGCCTGGACAGCTACATCAGCGGCAAATCCCCTTACAAGGCGGAAGGCACCACGCCCATCGGGAACTCGGGCAACCAGTCCTTCGGTTCCATCAACCTGGTGAAGGCCACCGCCAGCTCGGTCAACACGGTCTTCGTCCAGATGGGCGAGAAGCTCGGGCTCGACGCGGTCGCGGAGATCGCGAAGGCCGCGGGTCTCGGCGAGCGGGGATCGCAGAAGGGGAAGAACGCCGTCGACGTGGCGGTGGCGAGCCAGCGCTACCAGACGACCATCGGCAGCGCCTCGGTGACCGCCGTCGAGCAGGCGGCCGGCTACTCCATCTTCGCCAACGCCGGCAAGCACACCCACTGGCACACCGTGCTGTGGGCCAAGAAGAAGGACCGGGCGACGGGCACGCAGCTCACGGTGGTCAAGGAGGTCCAGGCCGACCGGCAGGTGATCTCGCCGGAAGCCGCGGCCGACGCGACCTACGCGCTGACCCAGGTGGTCAAGGCCGGCACCGGCACCGCGGCCAACCTGGGCACCCGCCCGGTGGCGGGCAAGACGGGCACCAACAACGACTCCAAGGACGCCTGGTTCGTCGGTTTCACGCCGCAGCTCTCCACCGCTGTGGGGATGTACCAGGAGGTGCCGGTCAGCCTGAAGTCCGGCGCGAAGCTCAAGGTCAACCCCAAGACGGGCAAGGCGATCAACGGCAAGACCGGCAAGCCGATCAACCCCGACAAGTACTTCTTCAAGGAGGAGGCGCTGCCGGGCGAGATCGGCGGTGGCGGCGTGCCCACCCAGATCTGGCACGACTTCATGGCCAAGGCCCTGGAGCGCGCCGAGATCGAGCAGTTCCCCGAGCGGGTGAACGCGGGCACCCCGGAGAACATGGCTCCCAAGCCGACTCCGACCCCCAAGCCGTCCGAGACCGTGGAACCCGACGTGCCGATCGACGACGAAGGCTGGCCGCCGGAGGACGAGAACCCGTTCCCCGACGACCCGCAGGACGAAGGCGACGAGGCGGAGACCTGCGAAGAAGGGGACCTCTCCTGTGGCACGCCGGACGACATGAACGGCAACGGAAACGGCAACGGCAACGGGTTCGGCGGCAAAGCGAAGCCGAACACCGTGCCGAGCGGACGTGACCCGGCGGACGGATGACCGACACCCGTTCCGTGCCCGCCACCCTGAGCGCGCGCGCCCTGCCGTACGTCCCGCTCGGGCTGTTCGCGGTGATGGGGGCGCTGCTCGCCTACCTGTGGAAGTGGCCCTGCCGGTTCGGCGGGGCCTGGAACGACGGCACTCTGCAGTTCACGAACTTCTGCTACACCGACATCTACCCGCTCTACTACGACCGGGGCTTGGCGGAGGGGAAGATCCCCTACTTCGCCGACGTGCCGTTCGAGAAGGCGGTGGAGTATCCCGTCGTGCTCGGCGGGGTGATGGAGGCGGTCTCCCGGTTCGTCGGCACCGTGACGGAGGCGGCGGCGCGGGGCGAGCGGTTCTATGACGTGACCGTGCTGCTCATGGCGGTCTGCCTGGTGGTCGGCGTGGTGCTGATGGCCGTGCTCGCCGGGCCGGAGCGCCGGTGGGACGCGTTGTGGTACGCCCTGGCCCCGGGCGTGATCCTGGCGGGCTACATCAACTGGGACCTCGCCGCCGGCGCCCTCTCCCTCGGTGCGATGCTCGCGTGGTCGAAGCAGCGGCAGTGGCTGGCGGGCATCCTGCTCGGGCTGGCGATCGCCACCAAGTTCTATCCGCTGATGTTCATCGGCGCGCTCTTCCTGCTCACCCTGAGAAGCGGCGTGTGGCTCCCGTTCCTGCGGACCATGGCCGCGACCGCGGGCGCCTGGCTGGTCGTGAACGTACCGATCATGATCTTCGCGTTCGACGGCTGGAAGCGGTTCTACGTCTTCAGCCAGGAGCGCGGCGCCGACTGGGGTTCGCTCTGGTTCTACTTCCAGCAGCGGCAGTGGCCGGTCCTGGGCGACCCCGACAGCCTGAGCATCCTGGGCATCGCCTCGCTGGCCCTGCTCTGTCTCGGTATCGCGGTGCTCACCCTGATGGCCCCGACCCGTCCGCGTCTGATGCAGCTCTGCTTCCTCGCGCTGGCCTCGTTCATGCTGACCAACAAGGTGTGGTCGCCGCAGTTCGTGCTCTGGCTGGTGCCCTTCGCCGTGCTCGCCCGGCCCAACTGGAAGCCGCTGGCCCTGTGGCAGCTCGCCGAGATCTGGTACTTCTTCGCCATCTGGCTCTACCTGGTCGGTCTCCAGCCCGGCAATGAGCAGCTGGGGATCACCGACACCACCTACTTCACCGCCGTCTGGGGCCGTGCCCTCACCATCGTGCTCATGATGGCCCTCGTCGTCCGCGACATCCTCCGTCCCGAACACGATCTCGTACGGCAGGCGGGAACGGATGACCAGGCCGGCGGGGTCCTCGACGGCGCACCCGACAAATTTCGCCTCCTGCCCGCCGCGACTCGCTGATCGTCTGGCCCTTATTCTCTAGTTTTGTGTCTCTCTCAACCCGGCAGACCACTTACCAGACACTCGCCCTGTGGATCGGTTCCCGCCTCGGAATCGTGATCCTCTCGGTCGTGGGCGCTGGAGTCTTCCTGGAGGAGAACGCCAAGCCGCTCCTCGAACGCTGGCGCAACTGGGACGCCAACCTCCTCATCGTCATCGCCGAACACGGTTACGGCGGCGATCCCGCGGGCAAGCCCGACGCCGGGCTGCCCGCCTTCTTCCCCGGCATGCCGGCTCTGCTGCGCGTGGTCCACATGGTCATCCCTGACTGGACGGCGAGCGGGCTGCTGATCTCGCTGGTCGCCGGCGGGGTCGCGATGGTGGCGCTGGCCCGGCTCGGCGACTTCGAAGGGCCGGTGGGCACCGGCAGGCGGGCCGTACTCCTGCTGCTGTTGTGCCCCACGGCGGTCTTCCTGTTCGCGGGCTACAGCGAGGCGCTCTTCCTGGCCTTCGCCATACCCGCGTGGCTGGCCGCCCGCCAGGGCAACTGGACGGCGGCCGGGCTGCTCGGCGCCGGGGCGGCCTGCGTGCGTATCACCGGCCTGTTCCTGGCGCTGGCGCTCATCGTGGAGTATTTCACCGGCCCCTGGCGTACGGCGGAGGGGGAGCGTGACCGTTACCGGACGCACCCGGGCTGGTTGCTCGTGCCGTTCGTGCCGCTCGCGCTCTATTCGGCCTTCCAGTACGCCAGGACCGGCGACTGGCTGGCCTGGAACCACGCGCAGGAGGCCGGCTGGGGACGCAGCCTGGTGTGGCCGTGGGAGTCGCTCGCCACGACCTGGCAGTCGGCGTCGGGCGACGGGCAGTTCGCGTGGGCGTTCCGGCTGGAGATCGCCGGGGCGCTGGTCGGACTGCTGCTGGCGCTGTGGCTGCTGGCCATGGGCCGGTGGAGCGAGCTGGTCTACGTGGGGCTCCAGGTCGGCGCGCTGCTCTGCTCGGCCTACTACCTGTCGATCCCGCGCTCGGCCCTGCTGTGGTGGCCGCTCTGGCTGGCGCTGGCCAGAGCGGGCACGCCCCGGCCGGACGAGCAGGGCCGGCGGGCGCTGGTACGGCCGGCCGTGGTGCCGGTCTACGGACTGGTGATCGGCCCGTTGATGGTCGTCAACGTGCTGACCTTCCTGAAAGGCGGCTGGGCCGGGTGAGCGCCCAAGGCGGCCGGAGCGGGTCGCCTGCCGGAGGCGACCACCCCGGGCAGCCGGACGGCTGAGGTCGGTCGCCTGTTGGAGGAGGCCGGGCCTCGGCGGTCAGAGATTCTTGCGCAGGAACGCGATGTCGTCGGCGTGACCCGCGCCGGGCGTCTCCACCACGACCGGCGCGCCCGCCTCGCGGCACACGCTGAGGATGAGCTCGGGGTCGATCTGCCCGGTGCCCAGGTTGGCGTGCCGGTCGGCCCCCGAGTCGAACGTGTCGCGCGAGTCGTTGCAGTGCACGAGGTCGATCCGCCCGGTGATGGCCTTGACCCTGCTGACCAGGTCGACCAGCTCCTCGCCGCCGGCGTGCGCGTGACAGGTGTCGAGGCAGAAACCCACGTCGAAGCCGTCGAGCGCGTCCCAGAGCCGGGCGATGCGGTCGAGCCTGCGCGCCATCGCGTTGCCGCCGCCCGCGGTGTTCTCGATGAGCACGGGGATGGGGCTCTCCATCCGCTCGAACACCTTGCGCCAGTTGTCGAACCCGCCCTGCGGATCGTCGCCCGCGTTGACGTGGCCGCCGTGCACGATCAGGCCCTTGGCGCCGATGCCGGCCGCGGCCTGGAGGTGCTGGGTGAGCAGCTTGCGGCTGGGGATGCGGATCCGGTTGTTCGCCGTCGCGACGTTGATCACGTAGGGGGCGTGGATGTAGACGTCGATGCCGGAGCCTTCGAGGTCGGCCGCCTTGTCCGGGACCTTCGGCCCTTTCCACCCCTGGGGGTCGCCGAGGAAGAACTGGACCACGTCGGCGTCGATAGCCGTCGCGTGGGCCCGCGGGTCGTCCTGGTCGACGTGAGCTCCGATGCGCACCATGGGTTCGAGGGTAGCCGACGCGGGTCGTGGCGTTTCGAAAGTACGCCCGTGGGCAGTCGTGGGGCGCGAAACCCCCCAGCCCCAAGGAGACGGACGTGGCCTACTACCGCCGAGGGATCAGCCTGATCGGCCTGATCTACATCCTGGTCGGGTTGTACGTGGCCTGGGTCTACGACTACATCACCCCCGCCCTGCTCAAGGACGTCGCCGAGGCGCTGCTCGCGGTCCTGCTCTGGTTCCTGGTCCTGCTCGGGGTGGACCTGCACATCGGCGGCTGAGCGTGCGGCAACTCCACAGGGCTTGGCGGCCCTGTGGAGGAGTCGTCCCACTACGGCATGAAACCGCCGTGGTAGATGCCGAGGGTCGCGCCGACGAACGAGGCGACGATCCCGATGACGTTGAGCGACCTCTCCGCGGTCGTGGCCGAGACGTACTGCGACCACAACCCTCCGACGAAGCCGAGCATGCCGGCCCAGCTGGCGATCACGTGGGCGTCGGTGATGAAGCCCGCGACGATCGCCACCAGGCCGCACACCAGCGTGGCGACGCTCAGGAGGTTCTCGATGGGATGTGAGCGGCCGTCACCGCCCCAGGACAGGCGGAACGGCTGGGTCTCCACGGGGCCGAACACGTGTGGCATCGGCGCCACCCCCTCAAGGATGCGTGTGCTAAAGGATTTCCCTGGTTGGAGGCGTCGCAATCCTGCGCCGGGCACTCGGGCCGCCCTGATAGCCTGGACCGGCTGCGTTGTGATGGGTGCCTTGTCACCCTCATCGTGGAGAACCGCCGCTCAGAGGCGTTCCCGCGAAGACGTCAGCGTCCTCCTGTCACGGCACGGTGTCGTGACCGCAAGAGTCCAGAGGAGGTTGGAAGTCCGCATGCGTCGATACGAAATGATGGTCATTCTCGACCCGTCGCTCGATGAGCGCACCGTGGCTCCCTCGCTCGACCAGTTCCTGGCCGTCGTCCGCAATGACGGTGGCACCGTGGAGAAGGTCGACGTCTGGGGCCGCCGCCGGCTGTCTTACGAGATCATCAAGAAGCCCGAGGGCATCTACGCGGTGATCGACCTGACGGCGGAGCCCGCCACGGTGAAGGAACTCGACCGTCAGATGAACCTCAACGAGGGCATCCTGCGGACCAAGGTCCTGCGCCCGGACGCGCACTAGAGGGGCAACCCGCTTTTTTGTCGGGCGGCAGCCGTACTCTGAGCCGTAACCAACGCGAAACCGTGCAGGAAGGCAAACGGGAGCCATGGCAGCAGGCGACACCCAGATCACAATCGTCGGCAATCTCGTCGACGACCCGGAGCTGCGCTTCACCCCGACGGGGACGGCCGTGGCCCGATTCCGCATCGCGTCCACTCCGCGGTTCATGGACAAGCAGACCAACGAGTGGAAAGACGGCGAGGCGCTCTTCCTGACCTGCAACATCTGGCGGCAGGCAGCGGAGAACGTCGCAGAGAGCCTCCAGCGGGGGATGCGCGTCATCCTCCAGGGGCGGCTCCGCCAGCGGTCGTATGAGACCAAGGAAGGCGAGAAGCGCACCGTCTACGAGGTCGAGGTCGACGAGGTCGGCCCGTCTCTGCGCAACGCCACCGCCAAGGTCAACCGCACCACCCGCCAGGGTGGCGGCGGTGGCGGTGGCTTCGGCGGCGGTCCCGCCGACGACCCGTGGGCGTCCGCCTCTCCCGCCCCCTCCGGTGGCGGCGGCGGCGGTAGCTACGGCGGCGGTGGCGGTGGCGGTGGTTTCGGCGGCGGCCAGCAGCAAGGCGGCGGCGGCGGAGACTTCAGCGACGAGCCTCCCTTCTGATCACGTTCCATCACTGTCCAATATCCGAACTGACCATTCCCGCCCCTTCGGCGGGGCTCTGAAAGGAGCACCACGATGGCCAAGCCGGCACTGCGCAAGCCGAAGAAGAAGGTTTGCCTGTTCTGCCACGACAAGATCTCCTACGTCGACTACAAGGACACGGCGCTGCTGCGGAAGTTCATCTCCGACCGCGGCAAGATCCGTGCCCGCCGGGTGACGGGCAACTGCACCCAGCACCAGCGTGACGTGGCGACCGCGATCAAGAATGCTCGTGAGATGGCCCTGCTGCCATACACGAGCACCGCTCGCTAGGAGGTCAGGACCGATGAAGCTCATTCTCACCAGCGAGGTCTCCGGCCTCGGCGCCCCCGGCGACATCGTCGAGGTGAAGAACGGCTACGGCCGTAACTACCTGCTCCCGCGCGGTTTCGCGATGCTGTGGAGCCGTGGCGGCGAGAAGCAGATCGCCTCGATCAAGAAGGCGCGCGACGCGCGTCAGATCCGCGACCTCGGCACCGCCAAGGAAGTCGCGGGCCAGCTCAAGTCGCTCAAGGTGACGCTGAAGACCCGCGCCGGCGACACCGGCCGGCTGTTCGGCTCGATCACCACGGGCGACATCGCCGACGCGGTCAAGGCCGCCGGCGGCCCGCAGCTCGACCGTCGTCGCATTGAGATCAACAACGCGATCAAGAGCCTCGGCGCGCACCGGGTCTCGGTCAAGCTGCACCCGGAGGTCTCCGCCGCCCTCGAAGTCGAGGTCGTCGCGGGCTGAGCCACACCGGCTCGGCGTTCCCTTCGCGATCAGGCCCTTCCCCGGTTTCCGGGGGAGGGCCTGACGCGTTGATAAGTCCTGGTCAAGTGATCGGGAAATAATGGGATACGCATACAATCTTCACGTTCACCAGGTTGGACGTCCCCGCTGGAGGCTGTCATGGTCCGTCCCTCGATGCTGCTCGCGCTGGGCGCGCTCGTGACGGCGGCGGTCGCCTGTGCCCCGGTGAGCGACACCGGTACGGCCGGCACGGCGAGCCCGTCCGCCCCGGCCTCCTGCGCCAAGGACCAGCTCCCCCTGAAGACCCCGGGCAAGCTGACCATCGCCACCGACAAGCCCGCCTACGAGCCGTGGTTCGCCGACGACGACCCCGCGAACGGCAAGGGCTTCGAGAGCGCCGTCGCCTACGCCGTCGCCGGCGAGCTCGGCTTCACCCGTGACGAGGTCGAGTGGATCACCGTGGCGTTCGACACCGCCTTCGCCCCGGGCGCGAAGAAGTTCGACTTCGACCTCAACCAGGTCTCCATCACCCCTGACCGGGCCAAGGTCGTCGACTTCAGCAAGGGCTACTACAAGGCCAAGCAGGCCGTGGTGGCGGTCGAGGGGTCGAAGTTCGCCTCCGCCACCGACCTGGCGGGCCTCAAGGACGCCGTCATCGGCGTCCAGGTCGGCACCACCTCGCTGCAGGCGGTCACGGACGTCATCCAGCCGGCCACCCAGCCCAAGGTCTACAGCCAGCAGGTCGACGCGGTGAACGCGCTGAAGAACAAGCAGGTCGACGCCATCGTGGTGGACCTGCCCACCGGCTTCTACGTGACGGCCGCCCAGGTGGAGAAGTCCAAGATCGTCGGTCAGTTCGGCGCGCCGGGCGCGGCCGAGGAGTTCGGGATGGTCTTCGAGAAGGGCAACCGCCTGGTCTCCTGCGTCGACGAGGCGATCGGGAAGGTGGCCTCCTCCGGCGACCTGGCGAAGATCGAGACCGAGTGGCTGGGTTCGGCCGCGGGCGCGCCGGAGCTGAAGTGACCCAGCAGGTCGACGGCTGGGTCAAGAGCGAGCGGCAGGTCGAGCGGGAGCGGCAGCGCGGCAGACGGGCGTTCCGCTCGGGGTCCGTGGCCTCCGCCTCGACCCTGGTCTGCCTGGTGGCGTTGGCGGCACTGGTCACCAACGCCCCCGGCTGGGCCCGGGTGCGGGAGACCTTCTTCAACGTCGAGGCGTTCACCGAGGCCCTGCCCGACGTGTTGTCCGGCTTCTGGACGAACATCCAGATCTTCCTGATCGCCGAGCCGCTGATCCTCATCGTCGGCCTGCTCATCGCGCTGGTCAGGGAGTTGAAGGCGCCGGTGTTCTTCCCGCTGCGCGCGCTGGCCGTGGCGTATGTGGACGTCTTCAGAGGGGTCCCGACCCTGCTGGTGATCCTGCTCGTCGGCTTCGGACTGCCCGCGCTCGAACTGCAGGGCGTGCCCAAGGACGAGGTCACGCTCGGCGTCGTCGCGCTCACCCTGTCGTACAGCGCCTATGTCGCCGAGGTCTTCCGGGCGGGGATCGCCACGGTGCACCCGAGCCAGCGGGCCGCCGCGCGTTCGCTGGGGCTCGGGCACGGTCAGACCATGCGCTACGTGGTGTTGCCCCAGGCGGTGCGCCGGGTCATCCCGCCGTTGCTCAACGACTTCGTGTCGCTGCAGAAGGACACGGCGCTGGTGTCGACCATCGGCGTCGTCGAGGCGCTGCGGCAGGCGCAGATCTACGCCAGCGGTACGTTCAACTACACCCCTTATCTGGTGGCGGCCCTGTTGTTCATCCTGCTCACCATCCCGATGGCCCGCCTCACCGACCATCTGGCGGCCCGTTCGCAGCGGCGGCGAGGCGCGTGACGATGCTGACGATCGAGAATGTCTGGAAGCACTACCACGGGCACAGCGTGCTGCGCGGGGTGGACCTCACCGTGCGGCCGCACGAGGTCGTCTGCCTGATCGGGGCCTCGGGCTCGGGCAAGTCGACCCTGCTGCGCTGCGTCAACCTGCTGGAGACCGTGGACGACGGCGCGATCTACCTGGACGGGGAGGAGATCACCGCGGTCCGCACCGATCCCGACGACGTGCGCAAGCGGCTGGGCATGGTCTTCCAGGCGTACAACCTCTTCCCGCACATGACGGTGCTGGAGAACATCTGCCTCGCGCCCCGCAAGGTCCACGGGACCGGCCGCGCGGAGGCCGAGCGGCAGGCCCGCGACCTGCTCGCCAGGTTCGGCCTGGCGGACAAGGCGACCGCCTACCCCGACCGCCTCTCGGGCGGCCAGCAGCAGCGGGTGGCGATCATCCGCGCGCTGGCCACCGGGCCGCGGCTGCTGCTGCTCGACGAGGTCACCTCGGCGCTCGACCCCGCGCTGGTCACCGAGGTGCTAGGCGTGATCAGAGAGCTCAAGGAGGGCGGCATGACGATGATCCTGGCCACCCACGAGATGGGCTTCGCCAAGGAGATCGCCGACACCGTCTGCTTCCTCGACGGTGGCGTCCTGCTCGAACGCGGCTCTCCCGAGCAGATCTTCACCGCGCCGCGCGAGCCGCGCACCCAGGAGTTCCTGCGCAGCGTTCTGGAGAGCCGCCGCCTGTAGTCAGCGTCGGTGCCGTCCCGGCTCGGTTCTGTCGGGTCCGGCGCCGATGGCCAGGACACTGTGGCTTCTGCCGTACAGGAGGTAGACGACCAGGCCGAAGATCATCCAGCCGGTGAAGTAGACCCAGGTGATGAGCTGGAGGTTCATCATCAGCCAGAGCGACGCGGCCACGGAGAGCATCGGGACGGCGGGGGAGAGCGGCACCCGGAAGCCGCGGTCCAGGTCGGGCATCGTCTGGCGCATCATGATCACGCCGGCGGCCACGAACATGAAGGTGAAGAGGGTGCCGATGACGACCATCTGCTCCAGGGTGAGCACCGGCACGGTCTGGGCGAGGAGCACGGCGACCGCGCCGATCACCAGGGTGGCGCGCGAGGGCGTGTGGTAGCGGCGGCTCAGGGTGGCCAGGCCGCGCGGCAGCAGGCCGTCCCTGGCCATGGAGAACAGCACGCGGGTCTGGCCCACCAGGAGCACCAGCACGACCGTGGTCAGGCCGAGCACCGCGCCGATGTTGATGACGTGCACCATGAAGCCCTCGCCGACGTGGCGGAAGGCGGCGGACAGCGGCGCGGCCGGATCGATCCGTTCGTAGGGGATCATGCCCACCATCACCAGGGCGACCGCGATGTAGAGGACGGTGGCGAACACCAGGCTGCGGATCATCCCCCTGGGGATGGTGCGAGACGCGTCCTCGGCCTCCTCGGAGGCGGTGGCCACGATGTCCCAGCCGATGTAGGCGAAGGCGATCGCCGGGGCCGCGGCGAACACGCCGAACCAGCCGAACGTGTGCGGTTCGCCGAAGGCCGCGCCCAGCACGGTCGTGTGCAGGAAGTCGGTCTCCACCGGCGCCGGGCCGCTGGGCGCGGGCACCTTGCCCTCCAGGTTGGCCGGGTCGAAGTGGAGGGCCCCGACGACGATCACCGCGCCGATGGCCAGCAGCTTGGCCGCCACGAAGATCCACAGCGCGCGCAGCCCGACCCGAGCGCCGAGCGCCACGACGGCGGTCAGCGTGACCAGGATGACCAGCGTGAACAGGTCGAACCCCGAGGTCTGGCCGATCATCCCGGCCAGCGGCTCGGGGACGCGTACGCCGAAGTCGCTCAGCGTCTGCGCGGCGTAGAGGGACCAGGCGCGGGAGACGACGGCGGCGGCCAGTTCCATCTCAAGGATCAACGCCCAGCCGATGACCCAGGCCCATACCTCGCCGAAGATCACGTATGTATAGGTGTAGGCGCTCCCGGAGGTCGGCATGGTGGACGACAGTTCGGCGTAACAGAGCGCGGCGAGCAGGCTGGCGATGCCGGCGATCATGAAGGACAGGACCACGCCGGGCCCGGCGACGGCCGCGGCCTGCCTGCCCGCGATGCTGAAGATTCCGGCGCCGATCATGACGCCGAGTCCGAGCACGACGAGGTCGCGTGGCCGGTACACGAGAGGGAGCCGGCGGCGGGCTCCGGTGCGTAAGCCCGTCGCGGCGGTGGCGGGTAGCCGGCGCCCGATCGACGTGGAGCGGTCTGCGGACACAGTGAACCATTCCTGAGGGATGACCAGATTTGGCGGCCTTGCCCCGGGAGGCCGGACGCCCACCATCCCCCGAAGGGTTCGGCTCGACAAGGGCCGCGAAGGTCACGGCGTCGTCAAATGATGGACAAGAGCAGGTCACGCCCCCGTGATCAACCACGCTGTGCCGTACGCCCGCCAACCCAGCGTGAGCAGGCGCGCGACCATCCACACCCCGAAGGCCAGCCACAACGCCACCAGCCCGCCGCCCAGAGCCACCACCAGCAGCGCGGCGGGCAGATAGGCGAGCGTCGTCCACACCCCCGCCCAGGCCAGGTAGGAACGGTCGCCTGCGCCGATCAGGACACCGTCGAGCACGAACACCACCCCGGCGATCGGCTGGAAGAGCGCGACCGGCCACAGTACGGCCAGCAACTCGGCGGCGACCGCGGGCTCGGCGTCGAACAGGCCGGGTGTGACCGGGCGCAACAGGAGTACGGCGAGTCCGAACAGCACGCCGCAGACGACGCCCCACCCGATCATGCGCCGGGTCGCGGCACGGGCGGCCGCCACGTCGCCGGCGCCGAGCGCGCGGCCGGTGATGGCCTGACCGGCGATGGCGATGGCGTCGAGGGCGAAGGCGAGCAGGGTCCAGATCTGGATGGCGATGGCGTGCGCGGCGATCTGCGCGTCGCCCATCCGGGTGGCCACCACGGTGGCGATGATGATGACGATGCGCAGGCAGAAGGTCCGGATCAGCAGGGCGATGCCGGCCGTGCCCGCCGTCTTGATGCCGGACAGGTCCGGCCGCAGCGGAGCCCCGTGCCGGCGCGCGCCCCTGACGACGACCACGACGTAGACGGCCGCGCCGAGCGCCTGGGCGAGCACGGTGCCCCAGGCGGACCCGGCGATGCCGAAATCCAGTACGAGCACGAACCAGGCGTTCAGCAGCGCGTTGAGCGCGAAGGAGCCGATCGAGACGGCGAGCGGGGTGACGGTGTCCTGGAGACCGCGCAGCACGCCGGTGCCGGCCAGGATGACCAGTAGCGCGGGGGTGCCGATCAGGCTGATCCGCAGATAGGTCACCGCCTGGGCGGCGACTTCGGGGGAGGCGCCGAACATGGTCACGATCGCGGGGGCCAGCGGCCAGGCCACCGCGATGACCGCCACGCCGATCCCGGTGGCCAGCCAGAGCCCGTCGACCCCCAGCTTGATCCCCCGCCGGGTGTCGCCCGCGCCGATCTGCCTGGCGACGGCCGCCGTGGTGCCGTACGCCAGGAACACACAGAAGTTCACCAGCGCGGTCATCGCCGCCCCGGCGATGCCGAGCGCGCCCAGCGCGGTGGTGCCCAGCCGCCCCACGATGGCGTAGTCGGTGAGCAGGAAGAGCGGTTCGGCGACCAGCGCGCCGAACGCGGGGACGGCCAGGCGGAAGATCTCGCGGTCGTGTTGACGGCCCGCGCGGGAGGTAAGGGGCATATGGGTATTCTGCCTATTACGTCGGGCCGAACGACACGCGGCCCCCCAGATAACTGCGACTTTCTTTCATCCACAGGCGGTGGATAACGTTTTTGCTGACAGGGCGGGGTTCTCGTGATCTGTGGAAGAGTTATCCACAGTCTCGTCCCCAGGCTCTCCCCACTCTTCGGGGAGTAGTACACACGTTAGCCACAGGCTCATCCACAGGCCGCGTTGCGACCATGCTCATCAAGCCGCGAAACTGTCTCACTGGTCGACTACATGTGGGGAAGTGGGCCGGCCGCGAGAGCAAGGGGGTGCGCGGTGGACGGAGAGTCGCCGGGTTTCGCGGCAGGTTTCGAACGCACCCCGCCGCACAGCATCGAGGCGGAACAGTCGGTGCTGGGCGGCATGCTGCTGTCCAAGGACGCCATCGCCGACGTCGTGGAGGCACTGCGCTCCGACGACTTCTACCGCCCGGCCCACCAGATCATCTACGACATCGTCACCGACCTGTACGGCAGAGGCGAGCCCGCCGACGCCATCACCGTCATGGACGAGCTGCAGAAACGCGGCGAGTTCGGCCGGGTCGGCGGCGGCGCCTACATCCACACCCTCACCGCCGTCGTCCCCACGGCGGCCAACGCCGGCTACTACGCGAAGATCGTCAGGGAGCAGGCGATCCTGCGCAGGCTCATCGAGGCCGGCACCCGCATCGTCTCCTACGGCTACGGCGGGCAGAACGAAGAGGTCGACGAGCTGGTCGACCGCGCCCAGGCCGAGATCTACAAGGTCACCGAGCGCCGCACCTCGGAGGACTATCTCCCGCTCGCCGACATCATGCCCGGCGCCCTCGACGAGATCGAGGCCATCGGCAGCCGATCCGGCCAGATGGTCGGCGTCCCCACCGGCTTCCAGGACCTCGACTCGCTCACCAACGGCCTGCACCCCGGCCAGATGATCGTCGTGGCGGCCCGGCCGGCGATCGGGAAGGCCCTCGCGCTAGACACGCCGCTGCCTACCCCCACCGGCTGGACGACCATGGGCGAGGTCGCGGTCGGTGATCATCTGATCGGCGCCGACGGGAAGCCCACCCGGGTCGTCGCGGCGACCGAGGCGATGCGCGGGCGGCCCTGCTACGAGGTCGAGTTCAGCGACGGCACGGTGATCGTCGCCGATGCCCGGCACCAGTGGCGGACCAGCGCGCGCGTGAGCCGCCGGCAGCCGTCCCGTTCCTGGCCCGCCGAGTCGGCCGCCCGCGTCACGCAGGCCTCCGTGGCGTCGAGCAGCGGGGTGCGTCTCTCGATCGCGAGGGAGTTCCGTCCTGTTCTCCGCACCGTGGAGACGGGGATCGGGCCGATGTCCTCCGCCCTGGCCGGCCCTGGCCGGCCCGACGGTTCCCGGCGGCTCCTCGAAGCACCGGTTCTCCGGCCGGAGAACACCGCCACGACGGCGATGCACGGCGAGATCGTGACCACCGAGGAGATCGCCGCCACCCTGCGCCGCTCCCCGGCCGACGCCCGGCCGAACCACGCGGTCGGGGTCGCGATGCCGTTCGATCTGGACGAGCAAGACCTACCTCTGCCGCCGTACGTCCTCGGGATATGGCTCGGCGAAGGTCATCGCGAGGACGCGAGGTTCACGACCGTCGACCCGGAGATCGTCGCCAATGTCGAAGCGGAGGGTCTGTGGGTCACCCGTGCCGGCGACGGCGTCACCCACTCCATCGGGTTCCCCGGTCCGGAGGGTCCGGTGTCGCGTGGCTGTGCGGTCTGCGAGGCGATGGTCGCTCCCCGGTCGGGTGATCCCGTTCCGTCGCCCGCCTGCGCCGACTGCGGGGACCGGCCTGACACCGTGCGGGCGACCCTGCGGTCCTTGGGGGTTCTCGGTGACAAGCACATTCCGCGGCGATACCTGCGTGCCTCCGAGGAGCAGCGGAGGGCCCTGCTGGCCGGGCTGCTGGACACCGACGGCTACGTGAGCCGTGCCGGCCGCATCCAGTTCGCCGTGACGAACGAGCGGCTCGCCAACGACGCCCTGGAGCTCGTCCTGAGCCTCGGCTACCGGGCGACCATGCGGACCAGGGCGGTCGAGGGCCGGGCCGCCGGCTCCTCGGTCTGTCACATGATCGATTTTACGGCGGCGGAGACGGTGTTCCGTCTTACGCGCAAGGCCGTCCGGCAGGCGGCCACGGCGCGCCCCGCGAGCCTGGTCCGGTACATCGTCGACGTCCGGGCCGTGCCCTCGACGCCGGTGCGATGCGTCGAGGTCGACAACGCCGATCACATGTACCTGGCGAGCAGGGCCTGTATACCGACGCACAACAGCACCCTGGGCTTGGATTTCGCGAGATCTGCCGCTATTAAGCACGGAATGACCACCGTCGTGTTTTCGCTGGAAATGTCGCGAAATGAGATCACGATGCGCCTGTTGTCCGCGGAGGCGCGGGTGTCACTGCAGTCGATGCGGTCCGGTCTGATGAACGACGACGACTGGACCAGGCTGGCGCGCCGGATGAGCGAGGTCGCCGAGGCGCCGCTGTTCATCGACGACTCGCCCAACATGTCGATGATGGAGATCCGGGCCAAGTGCCGCCGGCTCAAACAACGCAACGACCTGCGCTTCGTGATCGTCGACTACCTCCAGCTGATGAGCTCGCCGAAGAAGACGGAGAGCCGCCAGCAGGAGGTCTCCGAGATCTCCCGGGCCATGAAGCTGCTCGCCAAGGAGCTTGAGGTCCCGGTCATCGCGATCTCGCAGCTCAACCGTGGCCCCGAGCAGCGGACCGACAAGCGGCCCATGGTCAGCGACCTGCGTGAGTCCGGCTGTCTCACGGCGGCGACCCGGATCCTCCGCGCCGACACCGGCGCGGAGGTGTCGATCGGCGACCTGCTGGCGAGCGGTGAGCGTGACGTCCCGGTCTGGTCGCTCGACGAAGGGCTCCGGCTGGTCCCCCGCACCCTGACGCATGCCTTCTCCAGCGGGGTCAAGGAGGTCTTCCGGCTGCGGCTCGCCTCCGGGCGGGAGATCGAGGCGACGGCCAACCATCCGTTCCTGACCTACGACGGCTGGCGTCCGCTGGGAGAGGTCCAGGCCGGCACGCGACTGGCGGTCGCCCGCCACGTGCCCGCGCCCCTGGAGACCGGAGAAGTGTGGTCGCCGGAGGAGATGACCGGCGACCCGGCAGGCGTGCCCCCGGGCGTCTTCGCCCTGCCCAAGCACCGGATCGCCCGCTTCCTGCGCCACCTGTGGGCGGCCGACGGCCGGATCCGGTGGGACGAGACGACGGGACAGGCCCAGGTCCACTACGCGTCGGCCGGTCGCCGGCAGGCCGACGACGTCGCCCGTCTCCTGCTGCGTTTCAACGTGCTGGCCCGGGTCGGGGAGTCCGGGAGCGGCGACCGCCGGCACCGGTTGTCGATCGACGACGCCGAGAACCAGTTGCGCTTCCTCGACGGCGTCGGCGAACGATCGGCCGAAGCCGCCCGGTGCACGGCCGGACTGCGCGCGGCGAGGGGCGGCGCCGACCGCGACGCCGTACCCGGTGCGGTCTGGGATCGGGTCGGTGGCGCCCTCGCGCATCACCCGTCCTCGACGGTGAGGCACGCCCGGCAGAGCCTCGGCGAGGTGGCGGCGATCCTGGACGACGCCGAGTTGGAGATGCTCGCGACCAACGATGTGTTCTGGGACGAGGTAGCCTCGGTTCAGAGTCTGGGAATGCAACCCGTTTACGACGCCACGGTCCCCGGCACTCATAACTTCGTGGCGAACGGCATCAATGTCCACAACTCGATCGAGCAGGATGCCGACATGGTCATCCTTCTGCACCGCGAGGACGCATATGAGCGGGAATCGCCGAGAGCCGGTGAGGCAGACCTGATCGTGGCCAAGCATCGTAACGGCCCAACAGCCACCGTTACGGTCGCTTTTCAGGGCCACTACAGCCGTTTCGTCGACATGGCTGCACACTGAGTTTTCGCAGGTCAGCATCATCTGGTCGGACAATGGGGACGAAACCTCCCGCGTCCGCTACTCTTTGCGGTCACGGACCAGACAGATCCCACGCGGGAGTCGTAACACGTGATCGTCTACACCGCTTCGAAGGACTGGCTCGTCGCCGATACCCCCATGGTCGCCCGCACGCGGCCGAATCAGGCGTGAGTCATGGTGGGGTCAGCACTACCAAGAGCCGGGGTGGCGACGGGATTCCCGCAGGCCGGGGTGGTTCCGAGACTAGAGAGACCCGCAACCGGTACGGCTGAGGCCATCGTCAAGGAACCACGTGAGGAGACCCGTGACCAGCTCAATCGCGATCGAACCCACCGGTCGGTCAGAGGACGCCAGAGGCAGTGACTTCGCACGGCTGTCCCGAAGGATCGCCAAGGCGGGTCTGATGGAGCGACGGCCCGGCTACTACGCCGCGCGGTTCACCATCGTCGCCTGCCTCTACGTGGGCAGCTGGGCCGCGGTCGTGCTGGTCGGGGAGTCGTGGCTGCAGTTGGTGGTCGCGGCGCTGCTGGCGGTGGCGTTCTCGCAGGCCGCGCTCGTCGCGCATGATCTCGCGCACCGGCAGGTGTTCCGCACCAAGCGCATCACCGAGGTCTCCGGCTGGCTGGTCGGCAACCTGCTCATCGGCATGGGCTACGGGTGGTGGACCGACAAGCACACCCGGCACCACGCCAACCCCAACCACGAGGACCACGACCCCGACGTCTCGCCCGACGTGCTGCTCTGGTCGGAGCGGCAGGCCAAGGTGAGCCGCGGGCTGCCCAAGCTCATCGGCCGCTGGCAGGCGTATCTCTTCTTCCCGCTGCTGACGCTGGAAGGCATGAACCTGCACGTCGCCAGCTTCCGCTCGTTGTTCAAGTCGACCATGAAGAACCGCCCCATCGAGGGGGCGCTGCTCGTCGCGCACGTCGTGATCTACCTTGCGGTGATCTTCACGCTGCTGCCGTTCGGCATGGCGCTGGCGTTCGTGGTCGTGAACCAGGCCGTCTTCGGCGTCTACCTCGGCATGACGTTCGCCCCCAACCACAAGGGCATGCAGATGCTCTGCGGCGACGACGAGAAGCTCGACTTCCTCCGCAAGCAGGTGCTGACCTCCCGGAACGTCACGGGCGGCCGGGTCATCGACGTCGCGCTGGGCGGGCTCAACCACCAGATCGAGCACCACCTGTTCCCGAGCATGCCGTCGGTCAACCTGCGCAAGGCCAAGCCCATCGTGAGCGAGTTCTGCGCGGAGATCGGCGTTCCCTACCATGAGTGCGGCCTGGTCGACTCCTACCGCCAGGCGCTGGGCCACATGCACGAGGTCGGGGCGGGACTGCGCGCTAAGTGATCACACGGGTGTGCGTGACGAGGCTGCCGTCGTCGTAGAGGTGCAGATCGACGGCGGGCGGCAGGTCGTAGTCGATCGGCGCCCGTTCCGCCGACTCCACCGGGAGCAGCAGCGTGGAGACCACGCCGGGCGCCACCCGTAGCGGGAGCCCGGCGAAGGTGCCGCTGGCGGCGGTGTGCGCGTGCCCGACCAGGAGCGCCGCCGCCGAAGGGTGGCGGCCCAGCACCTCGGCCAGCCGGTGCGCCTCGCCCAGCCGGATCTCGTCCACGTACGGCAGGCCGAGCGGAATGGGCGGGTGGTGCATGCCGACGAAGACGGGCACCCGGCTGGCGGCCAGCACGTCGTCGAGCCACGCCAGGGTCTCGTCCGCGAGGAGACCGTCAGGACGGCCGGGGATGCTGGAGTCGCACAACGCGATCGTCGCCGCCGCCAGATGCAGCACCTGGTTGACCGGCCCGTTGGGTGGGCCGTCTCCCTGCTCGCCGAGGAGCACCTTGCGGAACTCCGGCCTGGAGTCGTGGTTTCCCGGGCAGATGACTGTCGGGTAGGGCGACCGCCGCAGCAGGTCACGGACGATTTCGTACTCCTCGACCGTTCCGTGGTCGGCCAGATCGCCGGTGACGATCAGCGCGTCGATCGGGCCGGGCAGCGCGGCGAGATAGCGCATCACCCGTTCGGCGCGTTCTACGCTCTGCGGGGAGCCGCCGATGTGGATGTCGCTGATGTGCGCGATTCTCAGCATGCCGACAGGCTACTCGTGGGCCGTTCGAAGAAGGTCTGCAGCACCACGATCGCCTGGGTGCCGGTGACCCCGTCGATCTGGAACAGCCGGCGCAGGACCGCCTGGAGTTCGTCGGTGCTGCCCGTACGCACCTTCACCAGCAGCGACGACGAGCCCGCGATCACATGCGCCTCCTCGACCACGGGCACGGCGAGCAGGGCCTCGGCGGTGGGCGGGTCGCCCATCCAGGCGTTGGAGTCGATCATCACGAAGGCCAGCACTCCCCGGCCGAGCGCGACCGGATCGACGTCGATGGTCGTGCGGCGGATGATCCCGCGCTCCCTCAGCTTGCGCACCCGTTCATGGGCCGCGCCGCTCGACAACCCGACCGCCTCGCCGAGCGCGGAGTACGGCCTGGCCGCGTCGTGCTGGAGGAGCTCGATGAGCTTACGGTCAATCTCATCCATAGAAACCCTGTCCTCGCCATATAGAGTTCGGTCGTATCCCAATATAGCGAGATAGGGTTAAGTCATGATTGAGATGTTGGACCCGAGATTCAAGGATTGCCGAGGCGACGACCAGGTCGAGCGGCTCTATCAGGGGTGCCGCTGGGCGGAGGGCCCGGTCTACTTTCCCGCACACCGCTCCCTGGTGTGGAGCGACATCCCCAACGACCGGATGCTCCGCTGGGATGAGGCGACCGGCGGAGTCGGCCCGTTCAGGCAGCCTGCGGGCTACACCAACGGCAACACCCTCGACGCCGAGGGCCGGCTCGTCTCCTGCGAGCACGGCAACCGCCGGGTCACCCGCACCGAGCACGACGGCTCGATCACCGTCATCGCCGACCGCCACCAGGGCAAGCGGTTCAACAGCCCGAACGACGCCGTCGTCAGGTCGGACGGCTCCATCTGGTTCACCGACCCGTCGTACGGGATCGACAGCGACTACGAGGGCCACCGGGCCGAGAGCGAGATCGGTGGCTGCCACGTCTACCGCGCCGATCCGGCCACCGGCGAGGTGCGGATCGTCGCCGACGACTTCGTCCGCCCCAACGGCCTGGCGTTCTCCCTCGACGAGCGGCTGCTCTACATCGTCGACACCCGCGTCAACCACATCCGCGCCTTCGAGGTGACCCCGCAGGGCACGCTCACGGGTGGCGACGTCCTCGCCGAGTGCTCGAAGGGCGTCTTCGACGGGATCCGGCTCGACGACGCGGGCCGGATCTGGGCGGCGGCCGGCGACGGCGTGCACTGCTTCGACCCGGACGGCACCCTGATCGGCAAGATCCATTTCCCGGAGACCGTGTCCAACCTGGTCTTCGGCGGCCCGAAGGGCAACCGCCTCTTCGTGACCGCGACCACCTCCGTCTACTCCATCATGCTCACCGTCAACGGAGCGCCCCGCCTGATCGACCGCCGGTGAGGCGTCCGGCTCAGAGGGAGGTGCCCCCGTCCACGACGAGATCGTTGCCCACGGCGAAGCCGGCGTCGTCGGAGGCCAGCCACAGGACGGTCCCGGTGATCTCGTCGAGCGAGCCGACCCGCCCGATCGGCACCTGCTCCTTCATGCGCGTCTCGCGTTCGGCCTCGGTCTCGCCGGGACGCATGGACATCTCGGTGTCGTGGGGACCCGGGCTCACCACGTTGATCCGGATGCCCTCACCGATGTGTTCGAGCGCGGCCGTACGGCTGAGCGCGGTGACCGCGGCCTTCGAGGCGGCGTAGGCGCTGAGGCCGGGGACGTGCATGTGGGCGCCGAGGTTGCTGCTCACGTTGACGATGACGCCCTTGCCCGCCGTACGCATGGCGGCCACCTGGTGCTTCATCGCCAGGAAGACGCCGGTGGCGTTGATCTCCAGCACGCGGGTCCACTCGGACTCGGGGAGGTCGGTGACGCTGCCCATGGTGAAGACGCCCGCGTTGTTGATCGCGATGTCCAGCCGGCCGTACCTCTCGACGATCTCGCCGACGAGGGCGGCCACGCTCGCGGAGTCGGTGACGTCGACGGTGGTCGCCGTGGCCCGGCCGCCTGCGGACTCGATCTGCCTGACGGTCTCCTCCAGCGGGTCGCGGGTCCTGGCGGCCACCACGACCGTCGCCCCCTGGCGGGCGAAGCCCAGCGCGACCGCGCGCCCGATGCCGGAACCCGCGCCGGTGACGAGCACCGTCTTATCCGCAAATTTCATGTTCGATCCTCTATCTTGACCAGTCGTTCTAGAATTACGGCACAAAAAAGCCGGTTCACGCAAGTACGGCAAGGGCCTGGGCGGCGGCATCCCGGAGCCTGGCGGGATCGGGGGAGCCCTTGGCCATGAGCCGCAGGCCCTGCAGGAAGACGAGAATGAAACGCCCCAGTGCCTGCGGATCCCGGTCGGCGGGCAGCTCACCCTGCGCACGAGCCCGGATGAACGCCGACGTCAGAGCCGTCTCCAGCGAACCCCAGTTGCCCTCGACGAAACGGGTCACCGGCAGATCGCCGGGCAGCAACTCGGCGGCCGCGTTCACGATCATGCATCCGCGCTGGTCGGCCACCGACTGCTCGGTGTAGAGCTCGACCAGCGCCCGTACGGCAGGCAGCGCGGGCCCCGGCTGTGACAGCAGTTCGATCGGTGAGGGATCGCGCTTCTCCACATACCGCCGCAGGGCCAGCACGTAGAGCTCGTGTTTGCTGCCGAAGGTGGCGTAGAGGCTCGCCCGGCCGATCCCGAGGCGCGCCACCAGGTCGGCCATCGACGTCGCCTCGTATCCCCGCGCCCAGAACAGCTCCAGAGCCGCCTGCAGGGCGGTATCCGGATCGAACTCCTTCGTCCTTGCCATGGCCCCGACTCTAAACCATTCGAGAACGATCGGTCAAAATTACTCCCACTTGAAGAACCGCACCGCCGCACCGCCCGCCAGCAGCAGGGTGGCCGTCATGACGACCAGGTTCAGCGGTGCGGGGGCGGCGCCGCCCCAGGTGTCGCGCAGCGCCTGGCCGAACGGGACCACCGGCAGGAAGTCGCCGACCTGGCGCAGCAGGTCGGCCATCGCCTCGCGGGGCATCCACATCCCGCTGACGAAGAGCAGCGGGAACATCAGCAGCGACCCGATCCCCGGCGCGGACTTGGCAGTCGGCGCCAGCGCGCCGATGAGCAGCCCGACGGCGAAGACCGAGGCGCTGCCGAGGAGGAAGACCAGCAGGAATCCGAGCGGCTGCCGCGGCATGGCGACGCCGTGCACGAGGTTGACGAGCACGATCATCAGCCCGGTGGCGATGATCGCGACGCCGACGTTGATCAGGACCTGAGCGATGATCAGCCGGCTCGGGGAGACCGGCGTGGTCGACATCCGGCGGAGCTGACCGCTCTCCCTGCTCATCGCCATGGCCGCGGGCAGCACCGTGAAGGCCAGCATGACGACCGCGAGCACGGTCATCATCGCTGGCATGTGGGTGTCGATCACCGCCTGGCCGCCCAACTCGGGAATGGGGTCGCGCATGCTGGGGATGCTGCTCAGGCCCAGGAGCAGCACGGTGGGCAGCAGCACGGCGAAGAACAACGAGGCCGGGTCGCGCAGGAAGAGCTTGGTCTCCACCGTGAGTGTCTTCATCATTTCGGCGTTCTCCCTAGAAGTCGATCTTCTTGCCCGTGAGGGCGACGAAGGCGTCGTCGAGACTGGCCCGCTCGACACGCAGGTCGATGGGCACGATGTCGTGCTCGGCCAGGGCGAGAGTGATCGCCGTCAGCAGGTTCCCGGTGCCCGTCACGGTGATCTGGCCGCGTGAGCTGGTCACGTTCAGCACCTCGGGAAGGGCCTTGAGCACCGGGTCCGCCACCGGCGTCGAGGTCCGGAAGGTCACTCGCTGCTCTCCGTCGACCCGGCCGACGAGCCCCGCCGGGCTGTCGACCGCGACCACCCGGCCGGAGTCGATCACGGCGAGCCGGTCGCAGAGCCGCTCCGCCTCCTCCATGAAGTGCGTGACCAGCACGATCGTCACCCCACTCGCCCTGACCTCCTCGATCAGGCCCCAGGTGTCCCGGCGGGCCTGCGGGTCCAGGCCGGTGGTGAGCTCGTCGAGGATCGCCACCCGGGGGTTGCCGACCAGCGCCAGGGCGATGGAGAGCCGTTGTTTCTGGCCGCCGGACAGCTTGCCGTAGGCGGCGTCCCGCTTGTCGGCGAGGCCGACCTGGTCGAGCAGCGCGTCCCAGTCTCTGGGCGCGCGGTAGAAGGAGGCGTAGAGGTCGAGCGCCTCCCACACCTTCAGCTTCTCGGCGAGCCCTGAGCTCTGCAGTTGGATGCCGAGGATCTGCTTCAGCTCGGCGGCGTCCCGCCGGGGGTCCAGGCCCAGCACGGAGATCGTGCCGCTGTCGGGGGTGCGCAGCCCGGCCAGGCACTCCACCGTCGTCGTCTTGCCCGCGCCGTTCGGCCCGAGCACGCCGAAGATCTCGCCTTCCTCGACGGTGAAGGACACACCGTCCACCGCGACCATGTCGCGGTACCTCTTGCGTAGTTCGTTCACTTCGATGACTGCCATGACCACGACGGTAGGAACGCGGCGAGCCGTACGGAATCCGGTTTGACGCCCGGTGGGGGTGGGGCTAGCTCCACCTGGAAAGGTATTCAGGGCCACTACCGGCACCCCGCGGGATCACCGAGACTGGGGAACCATGAGGAGACACGCACAAGCCCTCCTCCGCACGATGGCGCTGGTTCTCGCGGCGCTGGCGGAGGCCGTGGCCACCGTCGCCGGGGCGATGTCCCTGATCCTCGTCTACGGGCTCGGCATGGTCTTCCTCCTGACGCCCGTCGTGCGGATGCACCGGGTCCTCACCGGGCTGGCCCGCAGCAGGGCGTGGGCCTGGTCGGGCATCCGCGTCCCCGAGCCGTACGACCCGCCCCCGCCCCCGCCCGTCCTCCAGCCCGACGGCTGGTACCGGTCGGAGCGCACCCTCTACAAGACGCCCACCGTCCCGGCGTGGAACATGCGCTGGAAGTGGATGTTCGCCGATCCCGCCACCTGGCGCGACATGCTGTGGCTGGCACTCGACCCCTTCGTGTCCGGCGTCCTCGGCCTGCTCCCCCTCCTCCTGATCGGCTGCGGTGTGGCGACGCCGTTCCTCTGGCACCCGTTCGCCGCCCCGCTCGGCCTGGCTGTCGCGGCGGCAGGTGTGCTGGCGGCTCCCCGGCTGCTACAGGCCCATGCCCGGTGGACCGTCCTGCTGCTCGCCCCGACCGCGCGTACCCTGCTCGCCGGGACGATGCGCCACCTGGCCAGGACCAGGACCGAGGCCATCGACTCCCAGTCGGCCGAGCTGCAGCGGATCGAGCGCGAACTGCACGACGGGGCCCAGGCCCGGCTGATCGCGATGGGCATGACCCTCGGCGCGGCGGAAGGGCTGGTCCGCGACGATCCGGCCGCCGCCAAGGTCCTGCTCGCCAGGGCGCGCGAGGCGTCGGCCACCGCGCTCGGCGAACTCAGGCGGGTGGTGCGCGGCATCCACCCGCCGGTGCTCGCCGAGCGCGGGCTCGGCGACGCGGTCCGCGCACTGGCGCTGGACAGCCCGATCCAGGTGACGGTGGAGGTCGACCTGCCGGTACGGCCCGAGCCGCCGGTGGAGTCCGCGGCCTTCTTCGCGGTCAGCGAGTTGCTCACCGACGCCGCCGGGCAACCCGGCGCCGAGCGGGTGCTGATCGACATCAGCCATCAGGGCGCCGCCCTGCGTGTCACGATCACCGGCGACGGAGACGCCGAGCCGTCCGAGGAGGTACGGCACGGCGTCGAACGGCGGCTGGCGTCCTTCGACGGGGTGCTCGCCGTCTCCGGTGTGCCCGGCAGCCCGACCACGCTGACCCTCGACCTGCCGTACGCGCTGACCCACACCATCACCGACAAGGCGCCGAAGATGCCCGGGTGGAAGGTCTTCCTGGTGGTGTTCGGCTGGTCGCTCGGCTGGTTGCCGCTCTTCCCCCAAGGGCTGGTGTCGATGGTGTTCAAACTCTCCGGAACCGAGGAGCGCGCCTGGTTCCTCGCGCTGCACGTTCCCGAGCCGTTCCAGTGGCCGGTCATCGTCTTCATGATCTGTCTGGGAGCGGTCATGATCGGCATGGCCGCGACCATCCCGCTCCGCCATTCGCGGGAACGCTGGCTGGCCGAGGCCACCCCCCATCGCCTGTGGCTGGAGCGGTGACGCCATGACACTCCTGAGAAGGTCCGCGACCGCTGTGGTCCGAGGCGTCGTGCTGGCCGCGATCGGCGTGGTCCAGGTCGTGGTCGCCGTCGTCGTCCTGGGGGCGCTGCTGTGCACGGTCGGTCTGGGCATGGTCTTCCTCTTCTTTCCCGCCGTCTGGCTGACCCGGGCGTGGACGGGTCTCGCCAGACGGCTGGCCGGGCGCTGGTGCGGCGTCGCCATCGCCTCGCCGTACCGGCCGAAGCCGCCGCCCCCGGTCCGCCAGCCCGACGGCTGGTACCGATCGGGCCGCAGCCTCTACAAGTCGCCCAGCCTGCCCAAGCTCTCCCTCCGCATCGACTGGACCTTCAAGGACCCCGCGACCTGGCGCGACTTCGCCTGGCTGTTCTCCTACTGCTTCGGCGGCCCGCTGCTCCCGCTGCTGCCTGCCGCCCTGCCGGTGTACGGCGCGGCGCTCGCGCTCACCGGAGAGCCGCTCATGGTCGCCACGGGAGCGGCGCTCGCGGTGCTGGGGTTCCTCGCCGCGCCGCTGATCCTGCGCGTGCACGGTCTGTGGCTCAGAGGGCTGCTCGGCCCCACGGAGAAGTCCCGCCTGGCCGGCCAGGTGCGCCACCTTGCCGAGACCCGTACGGAGACGGTCGGGTCGCAGGCCGCGCAGCTCCGCCGGATCGAGCGCGACCTGCACGACGGGGCCCAGGCCCGGCTGGTGGCGGTGGGCATGACGCTGAGCGCGGCGGAGGAACTGGTCGACACCGATCCGGCGGCGGCGGAGGCGCTGATCGCCAAGTCCCGTGAGGCGTCGGCCCTGGCGCTCGCCGAGTTGCGCCGGCTCGTCCGCGGGATCCAGCCGCCCGTCCTGGCCGATCGCGGGCTCGCCGAGGCCCTGCGCGCCCTCGCTCTGGACAGCCCGCTGAAGGTGACCGTACGCGCCGACCTGCCGGACCGGTGCGACGCCCCCGTCGAAGCGGCCGTCTACTTCGCGGTCAGCGAACTGCTCACCAACGCCACCCGGCACGGCGACGCGCACCAGGTCACCGTCGAGGCCGCCCTGAGCGGCAGGGCGCTCGTGGTGACCGTCACCGACGACGGGTGCGGCGGCGCCGACCCCGAGCGGGGCAGCGGCCTGCGGGGCATCGAGCGCAGGATGGCGTCCTTCGACGGCACCCTGCTGCTGCACAGCCCGCCGGGCGGCCCGACGGCCGTCACCCTCGAAGTGCCCGAGGCGATCAGTGCCCCGGCCCCGGTCGCGACCGGCCTGCCCAGGTGGAAGAAGGTGCTGATGTGCTTCTGCTACGGGTCGTTCGCACTGCCGCTCTTCCCGCTCGGCATCGTCGCCGCGATCTTCAAGCTCACCGCCGCGCCGTACGACCGCTGGGCGGGGTGGCTCGGGCCGGCCGGGCCGCTGGGGTGGGTGACGATCACCGCGATGATCGTGCTGGGACTCGCGCTGCTCGCCACCGCTACTGTGCTGAGCGTGCAGAACACCAGGCTACGGAAGCTGGAGCCGGCCGAGTGAGAGTCGTCATCGCCGAAGATCTCCACCTGCTCCGCGAGGGACTCGTGCATCTGTTGCGGGCCCACGGGTTCGAGGTCGTGGCCGCAGTCGAAAGCGGCCCCGAGCTGCTCAAGGCGCTCACGGAGGAGCGCCCCGAGGTCGCCATCGTCGACGTACGGCTGCCGCCCACCTTCACCGACGAAGGGCTCCAGGCGGCGCTGGAGGCCAGACGGCGGGTGCCCGGCCTGCCCGTCCTCGTGCTCTCCCAGCATGTCGAGCAGCTCTATGCCCGCGAACTGCTCGCCGACGGCTCCGGGGCGGTCGGCTACCTGCTCAAGGATCGCGTCCTCAACGCCCATCAGTTCGTCGACGCCGTTCGCAGGGTCGCCGACGGCGGCACCGCGATGGACCCGGAAGTGATCGCCAAGCTGCTGGCCAGCAAGGCGCGCAACGAGCCGCTCGGCAGCCTGACCCCCCGCGAACGCGAGGTCCTGGAGCTGATGGCCGAAGGGCGGTCCAACGCGGCCATCTCCCAGCGGCTCTTCCTCAGCGAGAGCGCGGTCGGCAAGCACACGGCGAGCATCTTCGGCAAGCTCGCCCTCGCCCCGTCCGACGACGACAACCGGAGGGTCCTCGCCGTGCTGGCCTATCTGAATGCCGCGCAAGCAGGCTGAATGTCGGAGCGAGCCGCTACCTTCGGAGAGGTTGTCCGAGACGAGGGGTGGATCAAGTGAAGTTCCGGGTGAACCGCGATGTCCTGGCCGACGCCGTGGCGTGGACCGCCCGGGTGCTGCCCGCGCGCCCTGTCACGCCGGTGCTGTCCGGGTTGCTCCTTGAGGCGGGCGACGATCTGACGCTGTCCGGGTTCGACTACGAGGTGTCGGCGCGCGCCTCGATCGAGGCCGACGTTGCCGAGCCGGGCCGGGTCCTCATCCCGGGCAAGCTGCTCGCCGAGATCAGCAAGAGCCTGCCCGGCGAGCCGGTGGAGATCTCCACGACGGGGGCCGAGGCGCTGCTCAGCTGTGGAAGCGCCGAGTTCGCGCTGTTGACGATGCCGGTCGAGGACTTCCCGGCCCTGCCGACGATGCCCGAGCGGATCGGTGCGGTCGGCGGCGGCGTCTTCGCCACCGCGGTGGGGCAGGTGGCGCCCGCCGCGAGCCGTGACGAGACCCTGCCCATGCTCACCGGCATCCGGATCGACATCGACGGCGACAGCGTGGCCCTCGCCGCCACCGACCGCTACCGCATCGCGGCCCGTGACTTCGCGTGGCGGCCGGAGCGGCCGGAGGTGACCGCGGCCGCCATGATCCCCGCCCGGGTGATGGTCGAGGTGGCCCGGTCGCTGCGGGAGGGCGAGGTGGTGCTGGGCCTGGGCGACAACATCGCCGGGTTCGAGAGCGTCGGCAGGAGCACCACGGCCCGTCTTCTCGACGAGCAGTTCATCGACTATCGCAAGCGGCTGACCAACGACTGGTCGGTCCGGGCCGACGTGCGGGTCGCGCCGTTCATCGAGGCGATCAGGCGGGTCGCCCTGGTGGCCGAGCGCAACACCGCCATCAGGTTGTCCTTCAGCTCCGGTCAGGTGCTGATCCAGGCCGGCGGCGGTGACATCGGCCGGGGTGCGGAGGTGCTCGACGCCGAGCTCACCGGCGACGACATGCAGATCGCGTTCCAGTCGCAGTTCCTGCTCGACGGCCTGGGCGGGGTCACCACGGAGCTGGCCCGCATCAACATGGAGTCGCCGACCAGGCCCGCGCTGATCAGCGAGGTTCCCGGAGACGCGGCCCCCGAGTTCCGCTACCTGGTGATGTCGCTCCGCCTCGGCTGACGCGGTCCGGGGCGGAGCGCGTCCGAGCGCGACCCCAGCTCTCAAGCGGATCGGAGCCCGGCATGCCGAGAGGAGGAGAGGCGGCGTTCGACGCGATCGCCGCCAGCGGCAGGGACGCCATGGGGCAGCTGCGCCGGATGCTCGGGCTGCTCAAGGAGACGCAGGGATCGCTCGACCCGCAGCCTAGCCGTGGAAGTCGGTGATGGACAGCAGCTGCACATCACCGGCGTCACGGTGACGGAGCCGGACCACGGACGCCTCGTCAACGTGACGAGCGGGGACGTCTACGCCGGGTTCGAACTCCTCGGGCTCCGGCTGGGGACGAGGTGACGTCAGGAACGGCCACGGCCGGCAGGACCGTGGCCGGCACGAGCGTTATCGACGACTACGTTGGCCGCCTGCACCGCAGGCTGAGAGAGGTCCGCGGGGATCGAAGCGCGATCTCGCCGCGGAAGCGCGTGACAGCCTGCTCGACGCGGCGGAGGCCCTGGAGAGAGGCGCGGTTGCGCCCGGCGGAGGGGGAACGGGCGGCCGTGCGCGAGTTCGCTCAACGAGATCGCACGCGGCTACCGGCGGGAACCGTCCGTTCACGATCAGGGGTTCATGCGCGGCTGACCGTCATGCCTCGGTCAGTGCGATGAGGATGTGCTCCATGCACGCGTGGCCCGCGCGTTCGGCGGCGGTGGCGTCGCCGGCCGCGATCGCTCTGGCGATGGCGTCGTGCGGGATGTAGGTGCTGTTCAGCGAGGTGCCCGCGGCGGTGATGCTGGCGCGGAGCGCCTCGGAGAAGTCTTCGTAGAGATCCAGCAGCACCCGGTTGTGGGTGGCGTGCACGACGGCCATGTGGAAGGCGAGGTCGGCCTCGACGAACGCGTTGGGCTCGCCGGCCTCCCAGGCGCGCTCCCGGTGGGCCAGCGCGTCCTCGATCAGCTTGACGTCGCTCTCGGTCCGCCGGGTGGCGGCCAGCCGGGCGGCCTCGACCTCAAGGGCGCGACGCACTTCAAGGATCTCAAGGTGCTCGGCCTGCCGCAGTCGTCGCAGCATGGCGCCGGACAACTCGTTGGTGGCCCGCACGTAGGTGCCATCTCCCTGGCGGCAGTCGAGCAGGCCGGCATGGGTCAGTGCTCGAACGGCTTCCCGCACGGTGTTACGCCCGACTCCCAGTTGTTCGGCGAGCACGGTCTCCGTCGGTATCTTGGCGTGCAACTGCCACGATCCCGATGTGATCTGCTCCTTGATCTGGTCGATCACCTGGTCGACGAGGGAAGCCCGCTGAGCCGTACGCAGACTCACAGTCCGCCTCCTCCGGGGTAACCAATCATCCTATGAGTCAATGACTGGTAGAACCCTATTATTCCAGACCCGCGGGGCAAGCCCGGAGGAGGGGTCCCGTTTCAGCGAACGAGCGCTGAGTCGACCGTCACGCCCGTCAGCGACGAGCGTACGCCCACGGCTTCGAGCGCCTTGTTGTATGCGGCGGCCTGATCGTCGCCCGCACCCACCCTTCCGTAAAGGTCCCCCAGTTCACGCCAGGCGCGAGCTGTCTGTCTGTCGGGTTGCGCCGCCTCCGCCAACACCCGCTTGGCGTCGCCCAGGGCACCCAGTGCGTCACCCTGAGATCTGCCGAGCGCCACCTGAGCCAGCACCAGATGGGCGCCGGCGGCGGTGGCCGCGTCGGTGGTGGTCAGCAGTTCGAGCGCGGAGATCGCCAGAGTCTCCGCGGTGTCGGCATCGTCCATCGCGAGGCGCACCCGGGCGAGCACGATCTTGCTCGCCGCGTGTTCGTGGACCGTGCCAGAGAAAACAGAAAAGATCTCCGTCGCGGCCGTCGCGTAGTCGTTCGCCTCGTTGAGGTGGTCGTCGGTGGTCACGCCGATCGCGAGCCTGGACCACTCCATCGCGATCCGCGCCAGGCGCACGGCCATCCGGGCGGGCCGCCCGGTCGCGATCGCGTCGTCGGCGAGCCGTACGGCCAGGGCGGAGTCTTCGCCTTGGGCGGCAGTGACGCTGGCCTGCCAGAGGGCGTGGATCTCCTGCTCGCGGTCGACCGCCGGTGGGACCCCGTTGTCGGCGAGCACCTGCCGTACGTAGGACAGGTTTCCGTTCTGCTGCGTGGGGATCGGGCCGGCCTCGACCAGCGCGGACGCCAGTTCGACGGCGACCTCACCATGGGTGAGACCGAGCCGGGCAACTTGACGGAGTGCATGGCCTCCCAGGTCGCGGGCACGCAGCGTGTCGCCCGCTCGCTGGTAGCAACGGCACAGCGCGACGGTGAGGGGAAGATCGGCGAGACGCTCGGGGTGCGCGGCGGCCTCCCTGCGGAGGCGCTCGAAGGCCTCCACAGCGGGACTGAGCTTGCCCTGAGCCTCAAGTGAGCGCGCCCGGCCAAGCCGTGCGTGCGCCGCGAGCATGGCGTTCTCCTCGCCCGCGGCCTTGATGATCTCTCCGAACCGGTCGGCTGCCACCGACGGGTCACCGTGGTTGAGTTCGAGCTCGGCGTGACGCAGGCCAAGCTCGGTGTCGATGCGCTGACGCGGCTCGATGCCGTGCAACAGGAACTCGGTTGTGCAGCCGAGTCTTTCGGCCAGGAGTCGCGCGACGACTGGCGTCGGTGTGCGCTTGCCTGACTCGATCAGTGAGACGTAACTGTCGGAGAGGTCGGGCCCGGCCAGTTGGGCCTGGGACATCCGCCTGCTCAGCCGCAATCCGCGGACGCGGTCACCAATGGTTCCCTGACTCGGCATCTGATCTCTCAGGGCGGGGTAATGGTCAATGTTCTCGTCATGATTGCATAAAGGCGAGGAATCGGGTAACCCCAGGTGAAGAATCCCGAGGGTGAAGGTTTGATCACAACTCGGGATTCCCGACAATCAGGCATTAATCATCCGAAGCATCGCTGCCAGGGAAGAGCATCGAGCAGACCTCAAGGTAGAGAGTCTCGGGGTAGGGGAGATAGTTGATGTTCGTGAGCGCCTGATCTTGGCCTGCCGACTCCAGGACGAACTCCCCGTAACCGAGCATGCGCCCCAGCAGGGAACGCTGGAAGCTCATGTCGGTGACCTTGCCGAGCGGCATCATCGCGACCTTGCGCGTGATTAGTCCGGTGGTGAGTAGCATCCGTTTGGAAGTGACCACAAAGTAGTCGACTGACCACTCCGCGACTTTCCATACGAAGCGAATAAGCAACAGCAGCCACGCCCACCAGACGATGACCAGAGCCTCGCCGCCTGCCGTACTGCTCAGCCATCTGCTGAGCAGGCCGGCGATGATCAGGCCGCCGAAGACCTCGGCCACCGGCCGGAGCAGGATGGCAGGGTGGCGCCGGACCATGATGACTTGTTGTTCATGGGGGAGTAGGTAGCGGTTGACCGACGATGGCGCAGAGTCCCCGTGGGTCACAAGTCTCATGACAGGTGCGCCACAAACTGGGCCAGCGAGTCGGCGGCGTTGAAAACCGACTGCATGGCGCCTCTGACGACGCCGGCGGCGTCACCAGGTCGAGACAGCAAGAAAAACGCTACAAACCCGATGCCTGCGTACGAAAGAACCTTCTTGACCTGCACGGTCGCCTCCCGATACCACTCACCCACTGCACCCGCTGTATACATTACCCGCGCTTTACCTTGGGTAAAGCGCTCAGACCACGAGAGTCTCGGGCGATGCCGAGAACTGATCGTGACCGCGTCTGACCTTGACCCCGGTCTCCAGGCCGCCCCTCATCCGCGCTCGGTCGCGACCATGGCGAGGACCTCGAGGTGGCGGCGCGCGATGCGCTCCACCAGCCCCCGCTGTGCACCGCCCGTCACTTCCAGCGCGCCGTAGTGGGCCGCTTCCACGCATCGGGTGACCGTCGCCGGCGGATGAACCCCGGCGAACTCGTCCCGCAGCGTGGCCTCGACCTCCGAATAGGAATCCGGCTCGACGTCCTCGGGACGCCTCATCCTGAGCCTCCGCCGGTTCGCTCGCTCATGGTTCTCCCCGGTGCGCGCCTGTCGGGCCGACCAGGCCGCTGAAGAGATGTGTTCCTTACGCTTAGTACCCACACCGCAACAGTATGTAACGAGAAGAGGGGTGGGCGATGCTTATTCCCATCAAATTGCGCAGAAAGATGGGCCACACAGATGGGCGGGCCGGCGACCCGCTCAGACGACGCCGTACAGGCGGTCGCCGGCGTCGCCGAGACCCGGCACGATGTAGCCCTGCTCGTTGAGCCGCTCGTCCAGCGCGGCGGTCACCACCCGCACCGGCCGCCCCGACGACGCCAGGGCTTCGTCCAGGTGGGCGAGCCCCTCCGGCGCGGCCAGCAGGCACAGCGCGGTGACATCCTCGGCGCCACGGTCGAGGAGCAGCTGGATGGCCGCCGCCAGCGTGCCGCCGGTGGCCAGCATCGGATCGAGCACGTAACACTGCCGGCCCGACAGGTCCTCGGGCAGCCGGGTGGCGTAGGTCTGCGCGGTCAGCGTGCCCTCGTCGCGGACCATGCCGAGAAAGCCGACCTCGGCGGTCGGCAGCAGCCTGGTCATCCCGTCGAGCATGCCGAGCCCCGCCCGCAGGATCGGTACCACCAGCGGCGCCGGACGGTCCAGCCGTACGCCGTGGGCGGGGGCGAGCGGCGTCTGCACGGTCACGTCGGTGATGCGCACGTCACGGGTGGCCTCGTAGGCCAGCAAGGTGACCAACTCGTCGGCGAGCCGCCGGAACGTCGGCGAATCGGTGCGCACGTCTCGCAGCACGGTCAGCTTGTGGGCCACGAGCGGGTGGTCGACGACGAGGGTCTTCATGGGCCTCCACGGTAGCCGGTGAGGTGCCTGGACGGTACGGGCACGGTGGCACACCCGGTTTTGATCACAATTTGGTCGGAGGAGCCTACGGTCGTGAGAGGCTTCTGGGACGATTGAAAACCGAAAGGGACCACGTCGGTGGGGTGACGATGACAGACGAAGATGCACTCGACTTCGCCATCGTGGTCTATCGCGAGGATGAGCAGTGGGAAGCCGCGATGCTTCCCATCGCACTCACCTCCGATCTCCACGGGCTCATCCACGCGTTGCGACAGCAGCCGAGCATGAGCGGCACGATTGGGCTGGTCGCCGTTGGGGATGAGTTCTTCGTGGCGTTAAGGGTCTTCGGCGAGCGGGTGAGTCTCTTTCTCTCCGACATCGCCGCGTCGTGGGAGTGGCCGCTGGCTCAGCAGGCCCTCGACCACCTCGACGTGCCGGTGCCCGACGAGGAGGAGCTCGACGCGATCACCCAGGACGAGGACATCGCCCTGCCCGCGGGTGACCTGTCGATCTTCGCCGACCTCGGGCTCGACGAGATGGAGCTCGGCGCCCTCTCCGGCGACGTCGAGCTGCTGCCCGACGAGATGCTCTCCAGCATCGCCGCGCGGCTGGGATTCTCCGAGCCGTTCGAACGCGCCCTCGACTCGGTGTTCGGCTGACCTCGGGAGCTAGTCATGCCCTCCAGACCCTCCGGCCACAGCCTGTTCTCCGCCGCGTTCGTCAGAACCGAGGCGGGATGGAGCGGCGCGGAAGTCGACCTCGGCGACGCCGAGCTCGCCGATGACCTGAGCGACGCCGTGCAGGAGCATCTCGGGCTCGACGGCGACGAGCTGTCCCTTCTCTGCGTCGAGGTCGAGGACGAATGGTTCGCGATCGCCCGCTACCAGGGCGACGCGGAGCCCCGCGTCTTCGTCTCCGACGCCCAGGCCGGCCTCACCGACTCCCTCGGCGCCCTGTTCACCGAGCTCGCCGGCGTCGCCCCCGACAAGGAGGCCGCCGACCTCGGCGTACGCCCGGCCGGCGACTTCGAGCTGCTCAGCGACCTGGGGCTGAGCTCCGAGGAGCTGCTGGAGCTCAGCATGGAGGAGGGCGTCCTGCCCGCCGACACCCTCTCCGTCATCGCCGAACGCCTCTCCTTCGCCGACGAACTCGACCGCCTGCGCTGATGCCCCCCGCATCGCGCCACGCCGTCGGCCCGCGCCAGGTTGTTGGTCCCCGCCACGCCGTCGGTCCGCGCCAGGTTGTTGGTCCGCGCCATGCCGTCGGTCCGCGCCACGTTGTTGGTCCGCGCCACGTTGTCGGTCCGTGCCACGCCGTCAAGATGCGCGGTGCCAAGATGCGCGGTGTCGGCCTGCGTGATGTCCGTGTACGCGGCGTCCGTCTGCGTGGTGTTCTTCGGGGTGGCGTCCAGGAGGTTCGCGACCGGCGGTGCTCCGTGGCCGGGTCGCTCGCCGGGGACCTGGGGTGACGTCCTTCGAGGGGCCGATGCGGCTCGCCCTCGCCCAGGCCGGGCGGTCGGCCGCACTCGGCGAGGTCCCCGTGGGCGCTGTCGTGCTCGACACCGACGGGACCGTGCTCGCCACCGCCGGCAACGACCGTGAGGCCGCCGCCGACCCGACCGCGCACGCAGAGATCCTCGCCCTCCGTACGGCGGCGCGCGCCCGTGGCGACTGGCGGCTCACCGGCTGCACCCTCGTCGTCACCCTGGAACCCTGCACCATGTGCGCCGGCGCCGCCGTACTGTCCCGTGTCGACCGAATCGTGTACGGCGCGATCGACGAGAAGGCCGGCGCGGTCGGTTCCCTGTGGGACGTCGTGCGCGACCGCAGGCTCAACCACCGCCCGGAGGTCATCCCCGGTGTCCTCGCCGACGAGTGCGCCGCCGTCCTCAGGGATTTCTTCGCCAGACGCAGGTAACGACCACCCCTCGTTTTCCGGTAGGCTTCTCGACGGTGGAGTCGCCTAGTGGCCGAGGGCGCACGCCTCGAAAGCGTGTGAAGGGCAACCTTCCGTGGGTTCAAATCCCACCTCCACCGCCACGCTCACCCGTAGTGACACCGAAGCCCGTTCCCCATGGGAGCGGGCTTCTTCGCGTCCGGGTCCCGGTGCCTTGCTGTGGTCCCGGTTACGAAGGACCAGGCCGTCAACCGCACGAAGCAAGGTCGTCCCGTCAGACTGACTGGACGCGAACGGTGCAGCCCCGCCGCCTGCCTTGCCCGCGGAAGTCATCGGTTACGCTGCCCGATGCTTGCCGCGGGAGACCGCGGAATCGGGTGGTCACTGACCTTTCTTCCAGGGCCGGCGTGAGGACGCTGCGGATCACGGGGCAGGGGGGAGCTCCAGGACGCGGGCGTGCAGGACGGAGCGCTGGTGGAGGGCGGCGCGGAGGGCGCGGTGCAGGCCGTCCTCCAGGTAGTACTCGTCCTGCCAGAAGACCACGTGCGGAAAGAGATCCCCGTAGAACGTGGAGTCCTTGGCGAGGAGTGAGTGGAGGTCGAGCACCGCCTTCGTGGTGATCAGGGAGTCGAGCCGGACCTGTCGTGGAGGTATCTGGGCCCACTCGCGATGCGAGAGTCCGTGTTCGGGATAAGGCCGTCCGTCGCCGACCAGCTTGAAGATCACGCTATGAAGTTTATGAGAAGATCCGCATGCTCCGCTTCTCCGGGGGTCTTTCGGCAGGTCAGATCGGCTGGGAGAAGGTGTCGCAGGCGGCGGGATCGCCGCTCTGGTAGCCCGTCTTGAACCATTTCACGCGTTGCTCGGAACTGCCGTGGGTGAACGCCTCCGGGTCGATCCGGCCCTGCGTGCGTTCCTGGATCCGGTCGTCGCCGACCGCCGCGGCGGCGCTCAGCGCCTCCTCGATGTCCGCGTCGGTGAACCTCCTCGTGTAGAACCCGGTCTGCACCGCGTTGTCGGCCCAGACACCCGCGTAGCAGTCGGCCTGGAGCTCCAGCCGTACGGAGTCCTCCCTCGGGGTGCCCACCAGGTTCTGCACGTGGTGACCGTACTCGTGGCCGATCACGTACGCCTGGGCGAACGGGCCGCCCTTCGCGCCGAAGCGGCTCTGGAGCTGGTCGAAGAAGGTCAGGTCGAGGTAGACGCGCCGGTCGCGGGGGCAGTAGAACGGGCCGACGGAGGAGTCGGCCGCGCCGCAGCCGGTCTGCACGTTGCCGGAGAACAGGACGGTTTTGGCCGGTTGGTAAGAGCCTTGTGCGAAGGCGCCGGCCCAGTACGCCTGGATGCTGTTGACGACCCCGACGACCCGGCACTTCTCCGACTGGTCGGCGTCCTGGCCGGTTCTGCACTCGGTGTTCAGGTTGGACGTGGGTTCCAGCCCGGCCGGCTCCCCGCCCGTGAGGTCACCCGGGTCGAGGCCGAGGAGCAGGGCCGCGATCAGCGCGATGATCCCGGTGAGGCCGCCGCCGATGGCCAGTCCGCCCCTGCGGAATCCGCCGCGTCCGCCGGCGTCCTCCACCTGTGAACTGTCGAGTTTGGCGTCGTCCCTGAAGTCCATGGCTCCTCCTGCGAGGAAACTGCCCTGGTCAGGGGGAGGCATGCTCAGATGTCGCCGGAGAAGGTGTCGCAGCGCATCGGATCACCGCTCTGGTAGCCGAGGGTGAACCACTTCACGCGCTGGTCGAAGGCGCCGCGCACGAACCAGTCGGGGTCGCGCGGCGGGCCGGACGGCCTGCCGAACATGGCCGCGCCGACGGCCTTGGCCGCCTGGAACGCCTGCCGGATGTCGTTGGACGAGAACGGTTCGACGTAGAAACCGGACTGGACGGCATTCTTCGCCCAGGTCCCCGCGAAACAGTCGGCCTGCAGTTCCATCCTCAGGGAGTCGCCCTGCGGCATGCCGAGCTGGCCCTGCACGTGATGCCCGAACTCGTGGGCGACGATGTACGCCTCCGCGAGCGGGCCGCCCCTGACGCCGTGGTCGCGCTGGAGGGCCTCGAAGAAGGGCCGGTAGAGATAGACCCGGCGGTTGGCGGGACAGTAGAACGGGCCGCCGGTCGACGTGGTGCGCCCGCACGGCGTGTCGATCGTCTCGGTGAACAGGACGGGCTGCGCGGGCCGGTACGACTGGTCGCCGGGCTCGTCGAAGTCCCTGGTCCAGTACGCCTGGACGTTGTCGACGATGCGCATGATCCGGCAGTCGTCGGTCAGGCACTGGCCGGCCTGGGCGCCGCTCAACCGAGCCGGCTGCGGTGGCTGTTCCTCCTCGGGGGCTGGGCCGGGGTCGAGGCCGAGGAAGGCGAGCATGACGACCCCGAGCGCGAGGGCGAGCACCTGCCCCGCCCTCGTCACCGCCTCGCCCCTCAGCCCGCGCGGCCGGGTCCCGCTCCCGGGGGTGTCATCCAGAGCCATCCTCCGACGTCCCTCACTGTCGCCTTACGACTACCCAGGGTAACTTCCCTGAACGCCAGGAGTTACGCGGTTCCGTACGTCAAGGGGCCCGGCGTTGCCGGGGCACGCTGAACCAGTTGCCCCGAGTCGTCACGGAATCGCGTACGGGTCACGGGTTCGGTGTCGGCTCCTGCGATCGGCGAGGCATCGCCTCTGAGAGTGATCGTCCGGCTACCGTGGGTCCGGCAGGAGGCCAGGAGGAGGTGGCGGTATTGCCGGACGGAGACGACTATCCACCCGGCTACTACGTTCGCAGCGGTCCCGAACCTCCGGTGGGACGAGGCGTGCCGGTCTGGCCTCGGGCGGGCCGGCGGCGGGGGCCGTTGCTCACGCCCCTCCTGCTGGCTCTGTCGGCGGGGGCCAACGTGTGGCTCGGCGTGCTGCTGCACCGCGAACAACCACCTGCGGCGGCGGCCGTCTCCTCCCCCAAGCCCCCTCCTCATGGCGGGCGGATGGCGTCGCCGGTGACCATCCCGCCGGCGGTGGCCGAACCCATGCCCAGGGCCGTCAGGGAGAAGATGTCGGCGCGCCGGGTGATGATCCCCCGCGGACGACCTCTCCCGGCCCGGCGCCCGCCCGCCGTCGGTCCCGCCGGTCCCGCGCGCGGGCGGTCCGTGGACACGTCGCTCCGGCTTGAGACGATCTGCGATGACTACGACGGGGTCATCGCCGGGGCCTGCCGAACGGCCCTCGCGGACGACGGGCCCGGACTCGGGCTCTCCATGATCCCGCGCGCCTGCCATCACGCGACCCTGGGGCTGGCCGACCGCCTCTGGCCCTTGCCCTGGTGCCACCGCTGAGCTTGGCCGGCTGCGCATCGACCTGGAACGGGCTCGGGATGAGGCACGGGGCCTGTTGGGCGTTACCCGCCGGCTCGGGGATGAGCCGGATGGGGTCGGGCAGACGCGACCGGAGATCGTCCTGCTTGGTCGCGGCAGCGACGATCCGTGCTGTCCTAGCCTGGGCACATGTCGGAGTATGTGTGGAGGCGGGCGGCGCCGGTGCTACGCGGGCTGGTGTCCGGGTACTCGGGGTATCGCTGGTCCGGTGCGCCGGGGCTGCATCATGGGCTGCCGTCCACGCATCTGACGCTCATCATCTGCCTGTCCGGCACGCTCGACTTCGTCGGACGTCGGCCCGCGTCCTTCGTGTCCGTGGCCGGCGGGTTGCACGACGATCCGGTCGTGATGTCGCACGACGGCCGGCAGCACGGCCTACAACTGGATGTGACCTGGCGAGGCGCCCGGACCTTGCTGGGACTGCCGGCCGGCGAGTTGGCCGGTGACGTGGTCGGTCTGCCGGATCTGCTCGGCGATCGGGCCGGTGAGCTGGTCGAACGGCTGGCCGCCGCGCCGACGTGGCGGCACCGGTTCCGGCTGCTGGACACCACGCTGTCCGGGCTGGTCGACGACGGCCGCGGCGAGCCGCCGGCCGAGGTGGTGCAGGCGTGGCGGCGGCTGACCGAGACCTCCGGGAACCTGCGGATCGGCGCGCTTGCCCGGGAGGTGGGCTGGAGTCGCCGACACCTCAACAACCGGTTCCAGCGTGAGATCGGCCTGCCACCGAAGGCGGCGGCCCGGGTGATCCGGTTCGAACGCGCCCGGCGCCTGCTGCGCTCCCCGCCCCGGCTGTCGCTGGCCGACACCGCGGTCCAGTGCGGCTACGTCGATCAGGCCCACCTGGCGCGGGACTTCCGCGCCCTGGGCGACCTCACCGCGACGCAATGGCTCGCGGAGTTCCCATCCGTACAAGACGTGGACGCGGCCCTGGGCGACGATGGGCCGCATGACGCAGACCAGCAGTACTGACCGTCCCTCAGTGTGGCCCTGCCTGTCCTTCCGCGACGCGGACGCTGCGATCGGCTTCCTCGTCGACGCGTTCGGATTCGTGGAGCGGACCCGCCGTAGCGACGACGACACCCTGCATGTGGAGATCGGCTGGCCATCCGGTGCCGGCGGGATCATGATCGGCGCGGTCGACGCGGCCGACGAGTGCGCCCAGCCGTCCGGCGGCGGCTCGATCTACGTCGTGACCGACGACCCGGACGCCGTCTACGCCCGCGCGACCGCGTCCGGAGCGAAGGTCGTACGGGAGATCAAGGACGAGGACTACGGGAACCGTATTTTCACCGTGCGCGACCTGGAGGGCAACCTCTGGAGCTTCGGTACCTATCCCGGCTGCTAGGGCATGTTCACGTAGGGAGTCTCATCGTTTGGAGTCGTCGATGGCCGTTCGCCGTGTCGTGCCCAACGTCCGGTCAGAGGCTGTGCCGGAGAGCCGGGAGTTCTATGGGCTGCTGGGCTTCGAAGAGGTCATGAACCTCGGCTGGATCGTCACGCTCGCTTCCCCGTCCAGCCCGACAGCGCAGGTCAGCTTCATTGCCGGCGACAAGACCGCATCGGTCACCCCCGACCTGAGCGTCGAGGTGGACGATGTCGACGCGGCCTATGCGGTCATGCGGGAGAGCGGGGCGGAGATCGTGCATCCCTTGCAGGACGAGGAGTGGGGAGTGCGCCGGTTCTTCGTCCGCGACCCCAACGGCCGAGTGGTCAACGTGCTGGGCCACCGCTGACACCCCTCCCGCACCATCACGCTCTCGCACCATCGCAGGCTCAGCCCTGAGCCGCCGGTCCGGCCGCCAGCAGTGCCACGGCGAGCGGCAAGCGCTCGTACAGCACCTGGTGGCCGTGCCGGCGTGAGGTCAGCAGCCCGGCGTCGCGCAGCACCGACAGGTGGGCCGACACGGAGGACGGCGCCATGGAGTGGCGAGCGGCGAGCGCCGTCGTCGAGGCGGGTCCGTCCAGGTCGGCGAGGATGGCGGCCCGGGTCCGGCCGACGAGCCGGACGAGCGCGCTCGTCACCCCCGCGGCGGGGTCCTGCCACAGCGTGCCCACGCCCCTGGCCGGGTAGATCACCGTGGGTTGCCACGGCGCGGCGAAGCCGCTCACCACGTCTGGCCAGACGAAGACGCTGGGCACCATCAACACGCCCCGGCCGTCCGCCTGCTGTGCCGCCGGGTAGTCGTGCGGGGTGTGGTGGACGAGGGTGTGATCCGTCCAGGCCAGATCCGGATGCAGGTCGGCGAAGAGCGCCTCCCACCCGCCTGCCGCCAGCCGTCCTGACCGGTAGGCGATGTCCGCCTCCAGCAGGGCCCGCACCCCGGACCAGTGCGGTGCCAGCAGCGCATGCCAGGCACGCTCGGTGAGATCGGCCAGCTCCCGTACCGCTCGCGCGGGGTCGGCGAGCGCCCGCCTGCCTTCCGGAGATTCGGTGGCGCCCGGTGTGCACGCCAGCGAGCGGGCCATCTCCGTATGTGCCATGGCGGGGTCGGTGGACCGCATACGGGCCAGTTCGTCGGCGAACGAGGCGGACGGCACCTCGGGCGGTGCTCCGAGGAAGTCCGGCGTGTACCCGCCACGCGGCGGCATGAACAGCCACATGCGGGCCAGGTCGAGTCCCGCCACAGCGGCCTGCATGCGCCGCAGCCACGCACGGTGGTAGCCGTGCCGCTCCGGCCGCCGCAGCATTCGCAGCGCCTCATGCGTCTGGCAGAGCGGTGAGACCGCGAACCGGCATCGCAGCACATCCTCGACGCCGAGACGCATCCGCAGCGGCACCCGGCCCTCCCGGTCAGTTAGCGGTGATTCGTCCGTATCCGAAAGAGTAGAAGGGGCGTCGCCGGTTCGGCACTCTTGCCGGGTGCCCCCATCCTCCTGCACCTCTGTCGTCTCCTGGCGCGCGGTCGCCGTGGTCGCGGCGCTCATGCTGGGTGCCTTCACCTTCAACACCACCGAGAACCTGCCGATCGGGCTGCTCGAACTCGTCTCCGCAGACCTGCGCGTGTCACCGTCAGCCGTCGGCCACCTGGTGACCTGGTACGGCCTGACGGTGGCGGTCCTGTCCCTGCCCGTCGCGCGGCTCACCCACCGGATCGCTCGCCGGTATCTGCTCGTCGGCCTGCTGGCCGTACTCGTCCTCGCGAGCCTGGTGCCGACGCTGGCGTCCTCCTACGGGGCGCTACTCGCAGCCCGGGTGGCGACCGCGTCCGCCCAGGCGCTCTTCTGGGCCGTGATGGGACCGGTGGCGGTGGGACTGTTCGCGCCGCGGATGCGCGGCCGGATCATCGGCGTGCTGTCCCTCGGTGGTTCGCTGGCCTCGGTGCTCGGCGTCCCGGCCGGTACCTGGCTGGGACGGCACGCCGGCTGGCAGGGCCCTTTCCTGGTGCTGGGCGGGCTCGCCCTCGTCTCGCTCGTCATCGTCGCCGTCCTGCTGCCGACCTCGCGGCCCGAGGAGGGGCACGCAGCCCGCGGTGTCACCCCGGACCCCCGCCGGTTCGCGATCGTGCTGGCGACCACGGTCCTGTCGGCGACCGGAGCGTTCGTGGCGTTCACCTATGTCGTGACGTTCCTCAGAGAAGCGAGCGGTTTCACCGGCGACTCGGTCAGCGCACTCCTGCTCGTGTTCGGCGTCGCAGGGATCACCGCGGTCATCCTGACCGGGCCGCTGCTCGACCGGTTCCCCCTCGCAACGCTGGCGGTTCCGGTGGCCGGGCAGGCGGTGGCGCTGCTCGCGCTGTCCGCCGCCGGTGACCTGCGGGTCGTGTCGGTCGCCATGCTGGCGCTGCTCGGGGCCTCGGTGGGGCCGGTCTTCATGGCCACCCAGAACCAGGTCCTGCGGGTGGCGCCGGGCCGTACGGAGATCGCCCTCGCCGCGAACTCGGCCGCCTTCAACGTGGGCGTGGCCGCGGGCGCCCTCGCCGGTGGGGTCATCCTGCCCCTCTTGGGGGTGCGCAGCGCCTTCCTCGCCGGCGGCCTGCTGACCGCGGGCGCGCTGGCCCTCGTGCTGCCCCTTCGGCCGGCGGCCGGGGGCGGCGGCAGCTCTCACGGCTCGGGACGGCTGCCCGGTCTGTGGCATCGGCTCGGGGATCGCATCGGTTCGTAGCAGGTTGGCGGGTCGCCTCACCTTTCGCGGGGTTGTGTCGTCGGACTGCTGAGACACCCTCCAACACGGAGGAAGGCTCAGCGACCCCGGCCGGGAAGCGGATCGCCGTCGAGAACCCGCGTCGGAACGTGTGATCGTCCCCGCACCCACCAGGTCGCAAGCCTCAGAACCGCTGGAATCGAGAAAGGAAGACCTCGTGATGTCCACACCCACGACGGCCGAGCAGGACAACTTTCAGTCACGTCTGCCCGACCCCGTCCAGTTCTTTCCCGAGGTGGCGACAATCGCCGGAGCCATGACCAAGGCCACCCGGAACGGTTCGATTCCGCAGACCACCGTCAACCTGGTGCAGCTCCGCGCCGGGCAGATCGTCGGCAGCACCTACCACGCCGTCCGGCAAACCGGCGAGCTCCGCAAAGCAGGGGAAACAGAGGAGCGCATCACCGCCGTGGCGTCATGGCAGGACGCCCCCTACTTCACCGACGCCGAACGGGTCGCTCTGGAGCTCGTGGAGGCGGTCCTCACCGCGAACCCGTTCGGGGAGCGAGTCCCCGACGAGCTGTACGCCAAGGCATCCGCCCACTACGACGACAAGGCGCTCTGGACGCTCACCCTGGCGATCGGCCAGATCTGCTTCTTCATCCCCGTCGCTCTCATCGCCAAGCCGATCCCTGGCAAGGCCCTCGGGAAGAACTACAGCAAGTAACGCCGTACAGGCTCAGGGCGAGTACACGCAACCGTGCCTCGCCCTGAGCTCGATCACTCACGCAGAGCCGGCGCCTTTTGGCGAACGGCGGGTCCGCCACGCACCGGATGGGGGCGTTCGGACGCCGAACCAGGTGGTCAAGGCGGTGGCGAGGGTGTCGGCGGGTTGCGGATCGGTCGTGGTCGAGATCCAGGCGGTGTGCCCGTCGGGGCGGATCAGCAGCCCTTCGAGGTCGGGCTGCTCGGGGCAGCGGGCGCGGAAGACGTCCACCCTGCCGGCCGCGTCTGCCGGCAGCGCGCGGTCGCCGAACTGGATCAGCACCGGATTGGCAGGCCGGAGGAGTTCGGCGACGGTGGTGTCCTCGTCGCCGAGGATCAGCTTCAGATTCGGGGCGAGCCTGCCCAGCATCGGATTGTCGCCGGGGATCCTCGGGTCGTAGCGGGTGCTCACCCCGGTCGCCAGTTCGGCGAGGTATCTGCCGACCGGTGGCAGGTCCGTGAGTTCGCCGAACAGGTCCCGCAGCGGATCGAGTTCGGGATCGCGCCGCCCGAGGATCGCCTGTGCGCGCGTGGTCCGCAGTACGCGCGCCCCGGCCTCGTGCCGCTCCTGGTGATAGCTGTCGAGCAGGCCGTCCGGGGCGTGCCCGAGCGTGGTGGCCGCCAGCTTCCAGCCGAGATTGACCGCGTCCGCCAACGCCACGTTCACGCCCACCGCCCCCGCCGGCGGGTGGATGTGCGCGGCGTCCCCGGCCAGTACGACGCGGTCCGCGACATAGCGATCCGCCTGCCTGGCCGCATTGGAGAACCTGGTCAGCCAGCGCGGATCGGCAAGCCCCACCGGGCGGCCGAGCGTCTCGTCGAGCACCTGCTGGAAGTAGGCCGGTTCGACCGGCTGGTCACGATCGGCGGGCGGCGCCGGCTCGTCGAGCACGATCCGCACATAGCCGGGCCGGGGGATCACGAACACCGTGCCACGCTCGCCTTCCGTCACTCCGTACGGCAGGTCGGCGGGGTCGGCCAGGTTCACGTCCGCGAGCAGGCCGAACGCGGTCGCCGGTGTGCCGGGAAAGCCGATCCCGGCGAGTTTGCGTACGATGCTGCGGCTGCCGTCGCAACCGGCGAGGTAGCCGACCCGCCTGGCCTCGTGCTCGCCGCCGACCCGGACGGTCACATCGACCCCGTCGCCGTCCTGGTCGAAGCCGACGACCTCGTGCCCCCAGCGCACCGGCACGCCCAGCTCGGCCAGCCACTGCTCCAGGAGTTCTTCCACCCGCGTCTGCGCGATGCCGAGCACATACGCGTGATCGGTGTCCATCGCGGTCAGATCCAGCGGCCGGCTCGGATCGGCGAACATGCCGTACGGCACCGCCGGGCCTTCGCCCAGAAAACGGTCGACGACACCGCGCCGATCCAGCAGTTCCAGGCTACGGGCATTGAGGGTGAAACCACGGCAGTACGGCGAGCGTCGCGGCAACCGGTCGACCACTGTCACCTCGACCCCGGCGAGCGCGAGTTCCGCCGCCAGCATCAACCCGCCCGGCCCCGCCCCGGCCACCATGACCGTCATCGAACCGTCAGCTCCTCGTGGCTTCACTGAGCCCCCTCGCCGGTCTTCGGCTCGGGCCAGGGCAGCCGGCCCGTCTCGATCTCGTTGATGGTCTCCTCGATCCAGCCGAGCTCGGCCTCCTGCATCCGCACCGCGTATTCGGCCTCCACGACGAACAACCGCGGCACCTCGCCGGCCTCCAGCACCTCGCGGTGCCCCTGCCGGAGCTCCTCCAGCGACGTGCGCACTCGGCCGGCCCGCTCGCGCAACGCCGCCACCGCGCCGTCCGGTCCGAGCGCGCCGAGATAGCTGACCGCGGACATGAACTTCGGATACTCATCAGCTGGAACGCGGATCAAGTCGTCCACCCAGCGCACGAACTCCTCACCCCCCAGCGTGGTGAGTTGGTAGACGGTCCGCTCCGGCCGGGCGCCGACGCGAACCGTCTCCCGCACCTCGATCCAGCCGGTCCGTTCCAGTGCCCGGACCACGTCGTACAGGGACCCGGTGGTCACCTTGAACACCCGGTCCAAGCCGCGTTCCCGCAGTGTCGTGGCGAGGGCATGGGGATGCATCGGGGACTCGATAAGCAGCCCCAGCACCGCCAGCCCCAACGGATTGGACCCGACACGCCGATTACTCGAAACCAAGAGATCGCCTCCTATCACTCGGAACCGAGTATTCAGCGGCCACGTGCTTCCCGTCAAGGCGAGCGATTGCGCCTCCGGTGCCACGTCGATCAGTTGGGAGCCGCCCTCAGGCGCGACTCCAAGGCCCCAGTCCTGCACGTGCATGCATCGTCGCTGGGGCCTCACTGGTCAGCAGGCCGGGGGTAGTTGGCCCGAGCGGATCTGCGAGCGGAACCCGTAGCCTCTCCCCAACTTCAGTTGGCGGATTCGTGCCTGATGACGGGTCGCGGCCTCACAGGGAGATGTGTTGATCTCGGACTATCAGCAACGGCTGCGCGAGCACCTTCTGGCTGCTCCCGTCCTCCAGGCCCCGGCGCCCTGGCATCCGGTGCTGGACAACAGAACGCCCATCGGCGGCCTGTTGGGCATCGGCTTCGCCGTCCATCCGGAGAGCAGCCGCGATCTGGTCATGGTCGTTTCCAGCGACGGCCACGGGCTCTTCGACGCGGTCACCGGCGAGAAGATCGCGCGGGATCGTGATCCCGACCCCGACACACCCGACGTCTCCCCAGATCTCACCTGTCCCGGTCTCGGGCCAATCGCAGGCACCCGGGTGCACATCGCCGGCCTCTTCGGCGGCGGCCTCCACAGCACCACCCCGGACGGCTGGGCCCTCAATGTCGTCAGCCCCGAATGGCCCAACGACCGCGTCCTGCTCTCGGCAGGCGGCGACATATACAAGGACCCACCGGGAGAGCGCTGGTGGCACATCTTCCACGCCAACTACTCCACATTCCGCGCCGCCGGATTCTCGCCCTCAGGCCGCACCCTCGCAGTCGCCACCAGCAGTGACCTCAGCCTCTGGACTCGGCCAACCCTCAACTCCCGGGCCTGAACACGGAGCTTCGCCTCACCTGGCTGAGCGCTCAACCAGCGTGGTTGTACATACCGCTGCCGGAAAATGGCCGCTTTACCCAGCAGCGGCTTCTTTGATGATGATATTCAGGTAGCTCTCCAGCCAATCGCCACCTGCCTCGCACTCGCCCGTCAACGCCGAAAGGGACCACAGCAAGCGATAAAGGGAAAGCAATCGGGCGTCTAATTCTACTTCCTGGCCATACCCGCTCATCAGCAACTTCAGTGCTGTCGGCCCTGCCAGCGACGCCCGAGCGATGTCGAACACCGGATCACCCACCATCGCATCACCCCAATCGATAAGTCCAACAAATCGTTCGTCATGGCACCAGACGTGCCTAGGAGCGAGGTCGCCGTGCAACAGAACGCCGTTGCCGGGATGGGATAGCGAGTCCGCGCTTTCCTGTACCACGGTCAGTATCAAGCCGCGCAGTTCCGCATCCAGTACGGCCTCCGGGATTCGACTCCAAGCTCGCTCCAACAGGTGGTCGACATAGGCAGACCAGCTGGAGTAAGAGCCTCGAACTTCAGATGCACTGGGATCGACGGGCCCGAATCCGTTCTTCTCCAAGCTGTGCAGGTGTCGCAGAGCCCTTCCGGCACCGACCAACGCAGGGCTGTCCTCCTCGGCCGCAGCCCCATCCCACGCATCCATCAGCAGCACAACACCGGGACCGCCGGCAGATGCCTTCACGAGCTCCGCGCGCGGCACTGGAAGGCGCCGTCCTTTGAGTTCAAGCAGAACGGCGTACTCTCGCTTGATTCCGCTTTCCTCGCCAAACTTGAGGATCATGCGCTTTCCGTCGACCCGGATCTCGTGGACCGTATTCACGATGGACCCGGACAGCGCGCGGCCAAGGTGCACCGGCGACTTCAAATAGTCCTCAGCGCCTACCACGGCTGCAGCGAGATCCGATCGCCGCATTGAATGATCATCGGAGCCGGTCGACATATGTGAATCCTCATCTTCGGCCGGACATCAATAAGAGTTGCTTTACTCGCACAACATTTTACCGACTGTCGAACCAAAGAATCCATAGGAGGGCCATCGCAGCGGCTGGGTGACAGCGGGGGCGATTCCGACCACGTTCAGGGCGGCGACGCCACCGAGCGTGAAGATTAGGACTACGCGCCGCGGGCGAACACCTTGCGGCAGCGAGTGGCCTCCTACGTAAGTGGGGAAGCGCTGTAACTTCAGGGCGTTTCGTAGGCCGGTAGCGTCCGGTTCGCGGGACCAGAGCTCACTGCTTGCGAGACTGGGTGAAGCGCAGCATGTTGCCGGAGGGATCGCGGAAGGCGCAGTCGCGGACGCCGTACGGCTGGTCGATCGGCTCCTGCAACACCTCGCCACCCGCGGCGCGGATGCGCTCGAAGGCGGCGTCGCAGTCGTCGGTGCTGAAGATGACAGAGCGCAGCAGGCCCTTCGCCAGCAGTTCCGCCATGGCCTCCCTGTCGGCGGGCGAGGCGTTCGGGTCCGCGAGGGGCGGCTCGAGGACGATGTCCACATCGGGCTGTGACGGCGCGCCGACGGTCACCCAGCGCATCCCCTCGAAGCCGACGTCGTTGCGCACCTCCAGGCCGAGAACGTCGCGGTAGAAGGTGAGCGCCTTGTCGTGGTCGTCGACGGCGATGAAGCACGTTGAAAGCTTGATGTCCATGCATTTCACGCTACGGGCGGAGGGCAGCTTTCGCTTCTCTATTCCTGACCGGTCGTGTGTAGATCTTTGCGACGCAGGCCGGGATGGCGGCCCCCTCGTCATGACGGCGGGCCCGGTACGAGCTCGGGCTCTCGCCGACCAGCTCGGTGAACCGCGAGCTGAACGACCCCAGCGATGTGCAGCCGACCGCGAAGCAGACATCCGTCACCGTCACGTCACCCCGCCGCAGCAGCGCCTTGGCCCGCTCGATCCGGCGCGTCATCAGGTAGCCGTACGGCGTCTCCCCGAAGGCAGCGCGAAAGCTGCGGGAGAAATGGCCCGGCGACATGAGAGCGACACGTGCTATCGCCGGAACGTCCAGCGGCTTCGCGTAGTCACGGTCCATCAGGTCACGGGCCCGGCGCAGCCGGACGAGGTCCTCCAACGTCACGTGACCACCATCCCACAGCACCAGGCGCCGTGGCCTAGGCCAAAAGTCCGATAGTGGGAGGCTGTACGGCCCGTCTAGCGTCGGGAGGCATGACATACCTGGTGATCGGAGCCACCGGCAAGGCCGGATGGCATGTCGTCGATGAGTTGCTCAAGGCCGGGCAGCGGGTGCGCGCGGTGACTCGGAACCCCGGCGCCGCGGTGTTTCCGCAGGGTGTAGAGGTGGTGAAGGGGGACGTCGGCGACCCTCACGCCCTCGCCGCCGCCCTGGAGGGCGTCGTCGGCGCGCATCTGCTGGCCGCCGCCGGTGGCACGCCGACGGATCCGGAGATCGCCGACGTGGTGCGGAAGGCCGGCGTGCGGCGGGTGACGTTGTTGTGGAATGGCGCGGTCGGGCCGGTGGAGCGGGCCTTCGAGGACAGCGGGGTGGAGTGGACCCGGCTGGAGGCGCTCGACTTCATGGGAAACACCGGCACGTGGGCCGAGGAGCTCAGGGAGACGGGCGAAGTGCGGGAACCGTACGGTGATGTGCCGAGCGCGTTCGTGCACGAGGCGGACGTGGGCGCGGTGGTGGCGGCCGTACTGGTGCTGGGCGGGCACGCGGGCCGCTCGTACGCGCTGACCGGTCCTGAGGGGATCACGCCGCGACAGCGGCTGGCCGCGATCGCCGAGGCGACGGGCAGACGGCTGCAGTTCGTGGAGATCAGCGACGCGCAGGCGCGCGAGCGGTTGCGGCAGGCCGGGCTCGGCGAAGCGGACGTGGAACTGCTGACCTCATGGGCGTCGCAGCCGCATCCGGGGACGGATGACGTGCGGGAGATTCTGGGCCGGGAGCCGGTGACGTTCGACCGGTGGGCGGGGGAGAACGCGAAGCTGTTCAGAGCCGGTCCGCGTCCGCGCTGACCTCAGGACTATCTGCGCGGCGGGTCGAGCCCGAGCTTGGCGCAGCTGAATGGCGATGATGCGCTGAGCTGGTGGACGAGCCGATGCCGGTCTGGAGGCCCGGCTCGCCGAGCCGGCGGCGGGTTGACCAGGACAGCCTTCGAGTCGTGGACCGGAGCAGGAACACCCCGTAAGCGGACCCAGCACCCAACATCCTCAGTGCACTTCTAGTCGGTGGTGGGCTGACCGGCGGAATCGCGGGCGAGGGCGACGATCCGCTCCAGAGCCGCCGCATGCCGTTGGAAGGCCAGCCGTCCCTGCGGGGTGAGCTGCACGTACGTCCGCCGCGCCCGCTTGTCCTGGTCCTTGCGGACGATGACGTATCCGGCGGCGGCCAGCGCGGAGACCTGCTTGGACAGCGCCGAGTCGCTGGTGCCGACCGAGTCTCTGAGAAAGCCGAAGTCCACCCACTCGGCCGGCGCCAGCAGCGCCACGACCGACAGACGCGCCGGGACGTGCAGGAACTCGTCGAAGAGCGGATCCATCAGGCGGCCCCGCCGCCCTGCTGGACGATCGACTTCATGATGGAGCGGTTCACGGGCGTGGCCGCGACGTACGCCACGGCCGCCACGATCGCGCCCGCGGCGGCCTGTGACAGCAGCCCCTGAGGCGGCAGGTCGAACAGCGCGAAGGCGGCGATCCGGCCGATGCTGAAGGCCACCATGATGCAGGCCAGCAGCCCGCCGTGGAAAAGGGCCTCCTGGCGGGTGGCCTTCCGGCAGACCGAGGCCCGGTGCTCGTAGACGATCCCCACGCCCGCGTACAGGACCATCCCGAGCGCCAGGACGACGAAGTTCCAGGGGCGCGGGAGGTCGATGGCCGCGAGGGCGATGAAGAGGCCGAGCGCGGAGATGACCACGCGCGGAAGCGCGAAGCTCTGGCGGACGATCTGCTCTCGGGTCCTGTCCTGGAGGCGGTGGATGTCGTCGAGCGAAGTCTGGGCGTCGTGCTGGTTCATGGGACCATCCCCCCGAAGTCGACTACTACTTTCCTTTGAGGAAAGTAGCATCTATTTTCCCCACGGGAAAGTGGTCGGCGCGTGAAAGGCCGGGCCGGCGGGGCAGTTGAACGCGGACGACTAGGTGAGGGCCGCGCTGGAGGCGCTGGGGGAGGGCGGGCTAGCCGCGCGGCCAGACTGCTTGCCTAACGTGGCTTAACGACCTTCAAGCGTCTGCCCAGCTAGTTCGGATGACAAAATCTCGCGGTCTGCGCCTGGGCCCGCTGCATGCGCGCAGAGTGTAACGAGAGCACCGGAGCGGCCAGCGCGCGTCGGGTCAGGTTCGACATCGTGCCGGAGGTGCGGCGGGTCGCGAACAGTCAGGCGGCACTGAGCTGGGCGTTCGATGGCGGGCCCGGGCTGCTTGACGAGCCCGGCTCCCTTGGGGCGGGGATCGACGAGGAGGCCAACCGGGTCGTCATCGAGACGAACACCTTCGACCAGGATCTGCGCCACAGGCTGGCCAAGCGATACGGCCTGGACCTCCTATAGCTACGGCGAGCCGCCACCCCGGCCCGGAGGCCGCTTGGGCGATATGCGAAGAGTTAGCCATCGATTTCAGTACGTAGTTGTCTCAGGTGGCGCATGCCTTCCGGTAACCCCCTCGGGCTTCTCGATGGTGATCGGGCCCGTTGATGGCATCGGCCTGGGGGAGGAACTCCGACGTGCGTACCGTCTGGGAACAGGATGAGCTGATCAGCGCGTGGACCGTCAAACCCGGCGCTGAGGCCATCGCCAAGGTCACAGAGGTCCTGGCCCCCCGCCGCCTTACCCACTGATCAACAAGGTGGCGGCTCGCCGGAGCTTTAGGAGTTCCGGGCCGAGTCGGTTCGCGTCCACGGAGGGGTCGGGCGAGGGTGGTGAGTGCTGCCACGTGTGGGCGCTGGGTGCAACTGAGACCCGGCACAGCAAGAGGGGCCGGTCTGGATGGGACCGGCCCCTCTGCGTTTCTGCCTCAACCAGGCGCGGAGGATAGGAGATTCGAACTCCTGAGGGGTTGCCCCCAACACGCTTTCCAAGCGTGCGCCCTAGGCCAACTAGGCGAATCCTCCGTCGAGAAGCTTACCGGATTCCCGGGCATGGAGTGACCCTGTTTTCTGCGCCGGAGCACTCGCGGACCGGGCTACACTGTCTCTGGACCCCTCGCGCGGCGTCATCCTGTGAACCTCCCCAGGGCCGGAAGGCAGCAAGGATAAGCGGGCTCTGGCGGGTGTGCGGGGGGTTCTCTTCGTTGGAGGGGACCCCACATGAGCCTCGCGCTGTACCGCAAGTACCGGCCCGGGACGTTTGCTGAGGTCAAGGGCCAGGATCATGTGACCGAGCCGCTGCGGCAGGCGTTGCGGTCCGGCCGGATCAACCACGCGTACCTGTTCAGCGGGCCTCGCGGGTGTGGCAAGACCTCCAGTGCCCGAATCCTCGCCCGGTCCCTCAACTGCGAGCAGGGACCCACCCCGGATCCGTGTGGCAAGTGCGATTCGTGTGTGGCGCTGGCCGCGACCGGACCGGGGCACCTCGATGTGATCGAGATCGACGCCGCCTCGCACGGAGGTGTGGACGACGCGCGTGACCTGCGCGAGCGGGCCTTCTTCGCGCCGGTGTCCGCGCGGTTCAAGATCTACATCATCGACGAGGCGCACATGGTGACCCGCGAGGGCTTCAACGCGCTGTTGAAGCTCGTCGAGGAGCCGCCGCCGCACCTGAAGTTCGTCTTCGCGACCACCGAGCCCGAGAAGGTCATCGGGACCATCAAGTCGCGTACCCACCACTATCCGTTCCGGCTCATGCCGCCCGCCGCGCTCCGCGCGCTGCTGGAGGAGATCCTCCTCTCGGAGAGCGTGCCGTACGAGCCGGCCGCGTTGCCCCTGGTGATCAGGGCGGGGGCCGGGTCCGCGCGTGACTCGCTGTCGATTCTGGACCAGTTGCTCGCGGGGGCCGACGACGCGGGCATCACCTATGCCAAGGCGGTGTCGCTGCTCGGTTACACCGACGCCGACCTGCTCGACGAGGTGATCGACGCGTTCGCCGCCCGGACGGGATCGGCGGTGTTCCAGGCGGTCAACCGGGTGGTCGAGGGCGGGCACGATCCGCGGCGGTTCGCCATGGACCTGCTGGAGCGGTTCCGCGACCTGGTGATCCTGGCCAACGTGCCGGAGGCGGCCGGGAGCGGGTTGCTCGATCGTCCGGCCGATGAGCTGGAGCGGTTGCAGGCACAGGCGCAGTCCATGGGGCCCGCCGAGCTGACGAGGGCCGCCGAGGTCTTCAACGCCGGCCTGACCGAGATGCGCGGAGCCACCTCTCCGCGCCTGCTGCTCGAATTGATGTGCGCCAGGATTCTGCTCCCCGCCGCCGAGCAGGGGGAGGCCGCCCTGCTCGCCCGCCTGGAGCGGCTGGAGCGGAGTGGGCCGATCGCCCAGGCCCCGGCGCCACGCGAGGCCGCCCCGAGCGCGCCCCGGGAGAGCCCGGCGTCCCGGGAGAGCGCGGTGCCCCGGGAGATCGCGGTGCCCCGGGCGGCCGCTCAGGCCGGGCGGAGGGAGACCACTCCCGAGCCCACGCCGGGGGAAGCGGGCCCACCGGCAGGGATGCCGGCTTCCGCCGCTCCGGCGGAGGAGGGTACGGCGAGCGTCAGGGATGCCGGGGCGGACGACTGGCCGGCGGCGGCTCGGCCGGGGGCGACGCCTCCGGCGGTCTCCGCGGAGCCCGTGGCGGACGCTCCCCAGCCGGTGCAGACCGGTTCCGGGCCCGGCGGGTTGCAGCAGGCGTGGCCGGCGGTGCTCGGCGCGTTGAAGCAGCGCAGCATCGTGGTGTGGGCGAACGTCAACACCAACGCCCAGGTCGTGGGCGTCGAGGGCAACATCGTCACGCTCGGCTTCGCCCAGGTCGGCGCGATGAAGAACTTCGTCGGCGGAGGTAAGGACGCGGTGGTCGCCGCCGCTCTGGGCGATGTGCTCGGGGGCCAGTGGCGGGTCGAGGCGGTCGTCGGTTCCGGTGGCGGCCCGGCGCCCGGCAGCGCCGGTGGTGCGCCGGTGCGGCCCGGTGGCGGCGGCGCACCGGTCCGGCCGAGTGGTGGTGGCGCGCCGGAGCGGCCGGGTGGCGGTGCCGGGCCGGGAGGCGGGTCCGCGCGTTCTTCGACCGGTAACGGCAGCCAGGGTGACGGGGCCGCGAACTCCGTGAACGGGGGCGCCGCCGTACGGGCCGGGGGTGCGGCTTCGTCTGCCGTTCAGCAGGCGCCTGCCGTACGGGCCTCGGGGGCTCCGGCGGCTACCGATGAGTCGTGGCCTGACGCGCCGCCCCCTGAGGATGTGGGCTCACCGCCGCCGCCCAGCGTGGGGCTGGTCGCGGCGCGGTCCGCGGCTCAGTCGGCGGCTCAGTCGCAGTCCCGGCCGAAGCAGAACAACGGGTGGCCGGAGGCGGTTCCCGCCCGGCAGACCCGGTCGAAAGACTCCGAAGAGGTGGATCTGGAGAACGACGCCGACGCCGGTGCCGACGCCGGCGGGCTCACCGGGATGGCGCTGATCCAGCGGGAGCTCGGCGGCCAGGTCATCGGCGAGATCGACCACACCTGATCTGTGTCGCCTGGTCAGGGGTCGGTGGACAGGCGGAGGCGGGCGATCATGGCGCGGTGGTCGGTGGCCGGCAGGAGGGTGGAGAGGCGCTGGAGGATCTGCGGGTCGTCGCGGCCGGAGTCGGTCTGGGCGTAGATCCACAGGTCTGACGGGGAGCCGTTGAGGAGGATGCGCGCGCGGACCTGCCCTTCGAGCTCGTCGCGTTCGCTGCGGATAGCGGGCGCCTCGGAGCGGGGGAGGAGCGGGCCGGGGTAGGCGTGCGCGACGGCGGTGGGGTCCTGGACGGTGAGCAGCCGTTTGAGGTCGAGGAAGTCGGCTTCGATCTGGCAGGTCAGGCGGTACGGCTTGGCCGCGATCGCGGTGCCGAGCAGGGCGCGGAGCCGGTGGATCTCGGCCCTGATGGTCACCGGGTTGCCGAAGTCGCCATAGAGCCGGCAGGTCAGTTGTTCGGCGGTCATGCCGTGCGGGTTGAGCGCGAGCAGGGTGAGGATCTCGGCGTGGCGCTGGGAGAGCTGGACGGTGGTGCCGTCGAGGCGTGCGGTCGGGTGGTCGGTGCCGAGGCAGGAGAGTCTCAGCACCGAGAGGACTAGCCGGCTGCCGGGGCGCAGCAGGTAGCCGTCGCCGATGGGTTCGAGCGTGCCCAGGACGCCGCCGGGCAGGACGACGTCGCCCGGGCCGGCGTCGGGGACGGGGATTCTGGCCCCCCACTTCCCGTAGGGGTCGCCCGCGATGACGCGCCCGCTGGGGGCGAGCAGCACACCGGGATCAGAGCTGCGCGGCCGTGCCTCGTAGCGCGCCCTGAGCTGGTCGTCGAGTTCGCGCATCCGCAGCGCGAGCCGGCTCTCGGCGAGTTTCGCCGCCGCTCCGACCAGGGCGACCGTGGACGGATGCAGGTCGTTGACGACACCGCTGATGTCGACGCAGCCGAGCACCAGGCCGCTGTCGGGATCGGTGATCGGCGCGGCGGAGCAGGACCACGTGTGCAGGACCTTCATCAGGTGCTCGGCGGCGTAGACGTGAACGGGCCGGCCGGCGACCAGGGAGGTGCCGATGCCGTTGGTGCCGACCGATTCCTCGTTCCAGTCGAAGCCGTCCGCGAGTCCGATCCGGTCGCCGTGCCGCATCGCCTGGCGGTCGCCGTCACGCCACAGCACCAGGCCGTCCGCGTCGGTGACGACCATCAAGGCGCCGGTCTCGTCGGTGGCGGGGAGCACGGTGTCGGCGAGGACGGGGAGCAGCGGGTTGAGCGGATGCGCCTGCCGTACGTCTCGGATGTCCGTTTGGTTGTAGACGGCGGGGGCCGACGGCGTTTCGGGGTCGACTCCGGCGCGCAGGGAGCGCCGCCAGGACGCGGAGATCAGGCGCCGCTGGGTCTCGGGCGGGCGTTCCCCGGCCATCGCCGCCTCGTGCCACTTGCGAAGGCGGCGGCGTTCGTCCTTCGGGGGGAGACGTCTGTTACCCATGTGCAACCCCCAGTAGTCGCGCCCTGGGCGAAGCATCCGGGTTTCGGGCTGTCCATGCAAGCCATTCGACCAATCCGATGTGCAGAGGGTGAGTGGGCAATCGCAACCTGTGTGCAACCTCGTCCCGGTTACCTTCGGATTCCACCCGCTGAGGCGCGGCCGCTCCGGCGGGCGTTGGAGGCCGGGTCCCGGGCGTCTGGAGGGGGGCTGGGACCCGGCCGGTGGGATTACTGGGGAAGCTGGGGAACACGGGCCGCCGCCAGTGCAACGTTCGGCCCAAACACCGTAGGCTCGTGGCGACGAACGTCACGAGGGCTGAGGAGCGCACGACGGTGAACCCAGGGGATGTCAACCTGCAGCAGCTGATGGAGCAGGCTCAGCTCATGCAGCAGCAGCTCGTCAGCGCCCAGCAGGAATTGAGCGAGTCGCTGGTCGAGGGCTCGGCCGGCGGTGGACTCGTGGTGGCCACGGTCAACGGCTCGGGCGAGCTCCAGGAGCTGAAGATCAAGCCGGAGGTCATCGACTCCGCCGACCCGCAGGACACGGCCGACACGATCGCCGATCTGGTCATCGCGGCCGTCCGCGACGCCGTGCGCGCCGCGGCCGAGTTGCAGCAGGAGAAGCTCGGCCCGCTGGCGCAGGGCCTCGGCGGCGGCCTCGGACAGTTGCCAGGGTTCTAGGCGATGTACGAGGGGGTCGTCCAGAACCTGATCGACGAGCTGGGGCTGCTTCCCGGTGTCGGTCCCAAGAGCGCCCAGCGGATCGCCTTTCACCTGCTGTCGGCCGATCCGACGGATGTGAAGCGGCTCGCGCACGCGCTGCTCGAAGTCAAGGAGAAGGTCCGGTTCTGCCGGGTGTGCGGGAACGTCGCGGCGGAGGACGACTGCCGGATCTGCCGTGACGCCCGCCGCGACCTGCACGTGATCTGCGTCGTGGAGGAGTCGAAGGACGTCGTGGCGATCGAGCGGACCCGCGAGTTCCGCGGTCGCTACCACGTCCTGGGCGGCGCGATCAGCCCGATCGACGGCATCGGCCCCGACGACCTGCGGATCCGCGAGCTCATGACCCGCCTGGCCGACGGTCAGGTGACCGAGTTGATCCTCGCCACCGACCCCAACCTGGAGGGGGAGGCGACGGCGACCTATCTCGCCCGCCTGGTGAAGCCCATGGGCGTGAAAGTGACACGACTGGCCAGCGGTCTGCCGGTAGGCGGTGACCTCGAGTATGCCGACGAGGTCACTTTGGGCCGCGCGTTCGAAGGAAGGAGGCTGCTGGATGTCTGATGAGTGGAGCGCACTCGCGGAAACGGTCGCGGGGCACGCTGAGAACTACGTCGACGGCCTGACCCGGCTGGCGCGCGGCGAGGGTGGCGACGCGACGCTTTCGCTGCTGCTGATGGAGGTCGCGCAGATGAGCCTGGCCGGCGCGCAACTCGGCGCCAGCCAGGACGTGATCCTGTCGGGCAACTGGGAGCCGCCGCTGAGCGAGGACCCCGATCTCGACGAGATCAGGCAGGCCCTGGCCGATCGGCTGAACGAGGTGGACGACTACGCCGAGGTGTTCGATCCCTACAAGGACACCGGCGTCACCGCGTACCGGCTCTCCGACGATCTGACGGCGGTGGCCGCGGATCTGGTGCACGGTCTGGGGCATTACCGCGCCGGCCGGCCGCTCGAAGCGCTCTGGTGGTGGCAGTACTCCTACTTCAACACCTGGGGCAACCACGCGGGCGCGGCGATGCGTGCGCTGCAGGCCCTGGTGGCGCACACGCGGCTCGACGTCGTCGACGAGCGCACCACCGTGTAAAGACGTTTTGGCACGACGTCGTAAACTGTGACCTCCACAGCCTTACAACGCTTCGGAGATCTCGTGGCGCTCGTCGTTCAGAAGTACGGTGGTTCGTCCGTCGTGGACGCGTCCAGTATCAAGCGGGTCGCGCAGCGGATCGTGGCGACGAAAAAAGCCGGCAACGACGTCGTCGTGGTGGTCTCCGCGATGGGTGACACCACCGACGAGCTGCTGGACCTCGCACAGCAGGTCTCGCCGTTGCCGCCGGGCCGTGAGCTCGACATGTTGCTGACCTCGGGAGAGCGCATCTCGATGGCGCTGCTGGCGATGGCGATCGCCAACCTGGGTCACGAGGCCCGGTCGTTCACCGGGTCCCAGGCCGGGGTGATCACCGATTCCACGCACGGGAAGGCGCGGATCATCGATGTCACGCCCGGCCGGATCAGGGAGGCGCTCGACGGTGGCCAGATCGCCATCGTGGCGGGTTTTCAGGGCGTCTCCCAGGACAAGAAGGACATCACCACGCTCGGCCGGGGCGGGTCCGACACGACGGCGGTAGCACTGGCGGCGGCGCTCGACGGCGACGTCTGCGAGATCTACACCGATGTCGACGGCATCTTCACGGCCGACCCGCGCATCGTCCGGGCGGCGCGGCAGATTCCGCGCATCTCCTATGAGGAGATGATGGAGATGGCGGCCTGCGGGGCCAAGGTCCTGCATCTGCGCTGTGTGGAGTACGCGCGCAGGTTCGACCTGCCGATCCACGTCAGGAGCTCGTTCAGCCAGCGGGAAGGCACGTGGGTCGTCGCCGCGCGGCCCACCCCCAGTGACAGTGAAGGAAGCGAGATGGAGCAGCCGATCATCTCCGGCGTGGCACACGACCGGAGTGAGGCCAAGATCACGGTTGTCGGGGTGCCCGACAAGGTCGGAGAGGCTGCCGCGATCTTCAAGACGCTGGCCGGCGCCGAGATCAACATCGACATGATCGTGCAGAACGTCTCGGCCGCGGCCACGGGCCGTACCGACATCTCCTTCACGCTCCCGGCGACCGACGGCACGACGGCGCTCACCGCGCTGAAGAAGATCCAGGACCGGATCGGCTTCGAGTCGCTGTTGTTCGACGACCAGATCGGCAAGGTGTCGCTGATCGGGGCGGGCATGCGCTCGCACCCCGGCGTCACCGCGAAGTTCTTCGCCGCCCTCGCGGACGCGGGCGTCAACATCGAGATGATCTCCACCTCGGAGATCCGCATCTCGGTGATCGTCGGGCAGGACGAGGTGGATTCCGCGGTCAGCGCCGCGCACCGCGCGTTCGACCTCGACGCGGACCAGGTAGAAGCAGTGGTGTACGGAGGTAGCGGACGATGAGCAGGCCGACTCTGGCTGTCGTGGGCGCGACCGGTGCCGTCGGCACCGTCATGCTCGACATCCTTTCCACCCGCCCCGACGTGTGGGGCGAGATCCGGCTGCTCGCCTCGCCGCGGAGCGCGGGCAAGGTGCTGCGGGTCCGGGGCGAGGAGGTTGTGGTCCAGGCGCTCTCTCCGGAGGCGTTCGACGGCGTCGACGTGGCGATGTTCGACGTGCCCGACGAGGTCTCCGCCGAGTGGGCGCCGATCGCCGCCGCGCGTGGCGCCGTGGCCGTCGACAACTCCGGCGCCTTCCGGATGGACCCCGACGTGCCGCTGGTGGTTCCGGAGTGCAACCCGGAGGCGGTCCGCGACCGGCCCAAGGGGATCATCGCCAACCCCAACTGCACCACGTTGTCGATGATGGCCGCGATGGGCGCGCTGCACCGGGCGTACGGCCTGCGTGCCCTGGTCGTGGCCTCCTACCAGGCGGTCTCCGGTGCGGGGGCGGCGGGGTCCGAGCGGCTCTACGACGAGATCGCGGCCGTGGCGGGCGACCGGAGCATCGGCACGGTCGCGGGCGACGTCCGCAAGGCCGTGCCCGACCTGGCGGACTCGCCGTTTCCCGCGCCGATCGCGTTCAACGTGGTCCCGTGGGCGGGCTCGGCCAAGGACGACGGCTGGTCCTCCGAGGAGTTGAAGGTCCGCAACGAGTCGCGCAAGATCCTCGGCATCCCGGATCTCCGGGTCTCCGCGACCTGTGTGCGGGTCCCGGTGATCACCACCCACTCGCTGGCGGTGCACGCGACCTTCGCCGGGCCGGTGACGGCCGACGGCGCCCGGGCGATCCTGGAGGACGCGCCGACCGTGGTCGTGCTCGACGACCCCGCGGCCGGCGTCTTCCCCACGCCGGCTGACGTGGTCGGCTCCGACCCCACCTATGTGGGCCGGATCCGTCAGGCTCTCGACTTCCCGGACACGCTCGACCTCTTCCTCTGCGGCGACAACCTGCGTAAGGGCGCGGCCCTCAACACGGCGGAGATCGCCGAGCTGGTCGCGGCCGAGTTCTGAGTTCCGCGGCCGAGGCGGGTCTCAGCGGAACAGGATGTCCCAGTGATCGTGCTCGCGGGCGTACAGGTCGCCGTCAGGCGATCTGTACATCCGCGCGCCGTCCCCCCGCACCTCGTAGAGGGGATAGTGGCCGGTGATGAACCGGTCGACGCAGGCGTTGAGCGTGATGTCCAGTTTGTAGCCGGCCGCGTGGCTGTACACGCCGGGCGAGTGGCCCGCCTCGGTGCCGCCGGTGACCACGATCGGGCACCCGCTGCGCCGCTTCAGTTCGATGATCGAGGCGACGGTGCCCCTGCGGACGGCCGTGAGCGAGGTGCACCAGCGCAGCTTCCGGTTGGTGCAGTCGCCCGACGACCGCCACCGCAGGCCGGCGCTCCGCAGCCGCCGCATGGCCTGGCCATGGCCCAGCCGTGCTCTCATGGCCTGCTTCGGGCGGGGGCGCGGCACGACGTCGGCGGCTCCTTGAAGAGATTGCCGGGCGGCGGACAGCATCGTCACGTACGTTCGCGTGATGGTCGGGCCGGTGGGTGGATACCCGGCGGCGTGCGCGTGGGCGGTCTGGGCTCCTGTCGAGACCAGCGCGATGATGGAAGTCTGTACGGCAAGCAACACGCACCCGGCGAGCCAATTGGGCCCCCGTTTGCACGGACTGATCCCCATGTTGATCCCTTTTCGCGGATTGCCCTTCCGCCAGCTGGATCAATCCCACGTTTCCCGGGCGATGATCCCTCGTGTCAGCGAGTCTTTGCGGTGAACTGGAGATCACCGTCAAGGTTCATGACCTAGCAGGAGGGTGAGACGTACAGTGACGAATGTGGTGGAACCGGCCCAACGAGGGCGAGGATCGGAGACGACCCGTGAGCTGATCGTGGAGACAGCCCTGCGCCTTTTCCGCGCTCGGGGCTACGAGGCCACCACGATGCGGGCGATCGCTGCTGAGGCGGGCGTTTCTGTGGGAAACGCCTACTATTACTTTGCCTCCAAGGAGGCGCTGGTCCAGGCGTACTACGACCGTGCCCAGATGGAGCACGAGGCCGCCTGCCGGGAGTTGCTCGCCACCGAGCGGTCCCTGGAGGCGCGGCTGGGCGGGGTGCTGCGCGAGTGGGTGCGCGTCTCGGAGCCGTACCACGAGTTCGCGGTCAAGTTCTTCAAGCACGCGGCCGAGCCGACCAACCCGCTGAGCCCGTTCAGCGCGGAGTCGACGCCCGCGCGGGAGTCGTCGATCGAGATCTATCGGCAGGTCGTGCAGGGCTCGACCGACCGGATGGACGCCGAGCTGCGCGAGGAGTTGCCCGAGCTGCTGTGGCTCATGCAGATGGGCGTGGTCCTGTTCTGGGTGCACGACACCTCGCCCGACTGCACCCGCACCTTCCACCTGATCGACCGCACGGTTCCCCTCGTCGGCCGGCTGGTCAGGCTGTCGCACCTGCCCGGTATGCGGGGCGTGGCCAGGGATTTCATCGAGACCGTCCAGGAACTCCGCGCTTGACCGGAGCGACATACCGGTCGGTTGGTACGCTACTCCAGAATGACATTCTGGACGGAGGGCGAACATGGCCAAGCGCTGGGGGATGACGGTCCCCTTCTTCGACCGCACGCTGGCGGAGTCCAAGGAGCTGATCGCCGAACTGCCCGCACTGGGCTACACCGACGTCTGGTCCGCCGAGGTGGGCGGCACCGACGGCTTCGTGCCGCTCGCGCTGGCCGGTGAGTGGGCGCCGGGCCTGCGGCTGGGCACCGCCATCGTGCCGGCCTCGACCCGTGGCCCGGCCCTGCTGGCCATGTCCGCCGCGACCCTCGCCGACCTCGCCCCCGAGCGTTTCGTGCTCGGCATCGGCTCCTCCTCCCCGGCGATCGTGGAGCGGTGGAACGCCGGCGAGTTCAGCAAGCCGTACTCCCGGACCCGGGACACGCTCCGGTTCCTGCGCAAGGCGCTGGCGGGGGAGAAGGTCACCGAGCGCTACGAGACCTTCGAGGTCAAGGGGTTCCGGTTGGAGCGGGCGCCCAAGACGCCGCCGAAGATCGTGCTGGCCGCGCTCCGGCCCCGGATGCTCCAGTTGGCCGCGTCCGAGGCCGACGGGGCGATCACCAACTGGCTCGCGCCCGAGGACGTCGGGAAGATCAGGGCGGAGATCGGCGCCGAGACCGAGCTGATCGCCCGGCTGTTCGTGTGCGTCAGCGAGGACGCCGAGAAGGTGCGGGCGCTGGGCAGACGGATGCTGGCGGCCTACCTGACCGTGCCCGTCTACGCGGCCTTCCACGACTGGCTGGGCCGGGGCGAGGTGCTGCGCCCGCTGCACGAGGCGTGGGCGGCGGGGCAGCGGCAGGACGCGCTCAAGGCGATCCCCGACGAGGTCGTCGACGCGCTGATCGTGCACGGCGACGCGGCCACCTGCCGGGCCAGGATCGAGGAGTACGTCGCCAACGGCCTGACGACCCCCGTGCTCGCGCCCATCCCCGGCGGTGAAGTTCCCATCCCCCAGGCGGTCCGGGACCTCGCGCCAGGAACGCGCTGATACCCCCCGGACGTTAACCACCCGAGCGGCCGGGGTAGGCCGTGGGTTGACTTCAGGGAGGCACGATGGCGAAACCAGCGCGTACCGCGGCGGCCTTACGGGCGTACCGCGAGGTGAGCCGACCGGGCACGCCGGGTGTGACGGCCCGGTTGCGAGCCGTGCCCCGCATGATCGGCGGAGTGCTTCGCGGCCGCTATCCCGGGATGGCGAAGAGCAAGCTCGTCATGATGGGCATGGGAGTCGTCTACATCCTGTCGCCCGTCGACGTCATCCCCGACTTCCTGCTCCTGGTGGGCGTCGCCGACGACTTCGGGGTCTTCCTGTGGCTGATGACCTCGCTGCTGGGCGAGAGCGGCCGCTACGTCGACTGGGAGCGCGCTAGAACTCCTCCGACCTGAGCCAGGCCCGCGAGGGCAGCGGGTGACCGAAGAGGCGTGCGGCGTTGCCGTACGCGACCCTGGCGATGTCGGGGGGAGGCAGCGAGCCGAGGTTGCGGGCCACCGTCCGCTGGGTGTCCGGCCAGGTGGAGTCGGAGTGCGGGTAGCCGCTCTCCAGCAGCACGTGGTCGAGGCCGACGGCGAGCCGTACCCCCGACAGGGCCGCGTCGTTGAGCGTGCCGAAGTAGAAGTTGCGGCGCAGCACCTCGCTGGGCTTGAGTCCGCCCTCCCACTTGGCCTCGCCCGCCACCGGATGGTCCAGGGCGTAGTCGGCGCGCTCGGCGAGCATCGGCAGCCAGCCCACGCCGCCCTCGACGATGAGGATGCGCAGGTTGGGGTAGCGCAGCGGGACGCCCGACCAGAGCCAGTCGGCGCAGGCGAACATCGCGCTGGCCGGGATCAGCGTGGTGATGGCCTCGATGGGGGTGTCAGGAGACGGCACAGGCGCCCAGGAGGCCGCGCCGGTGTGCAGGCACACGACGGTGCCCGTCTCCTCGCAGGCGGCGAACAGCGGGTCCCAGTGGCCACTGTGGATCGACGGCAGCCGCAGCCGGGTCGGGAACTCCGGGAAGATGACCGCCTTGAAGCCGCGGGCGGCGTTGTCGCGGATCTCCTTGGCGGCGATCTCGGGCTCCGACAGCCACGGCAGCTGCAACGCGATCATGCGCTCGGGGTAGGTGCCGGCCCAGACCTCCACGTGCCAGTCGTTCCAGGCCCGCAGCACGGCGAGGCCGAGGTCCTGGTCGCGGGTCTTGGAGAAGACCGAGCCCGCCTGCCCGGCGAGCATGCCGGGAAAGCAGAGCGCGGCCCAGATGCCCGCGAGGTCCATGTCGTCGACGCGGGCCTCGATGTCGTGGCAGCCGGGCCGCATGTTCTCGAAGCGGACCGGATCGAGGGTCCACTGCTCTCGCGGCAGGCCGGCGCCCACGTCGAGCCCGGCACACGGGTAGGTGGCCCCGCCGTACCGCCAGACCTGGTGGCCCGCCTCGGTCTCGACGACCTTCGGCGCGTGGTCGGCGTATTTCTCGGGGAGCCGGTCCTCGAACATGTCGGGCGGCTCGATGAGATGATCGTCGGCCGAGACGATCACGTAGTCGCGCCGCCTCGGCTCGGGTTCGGGAAGCAGCGGCGAAGTCACAGATAAACCGTATGACGCGGGCATCACACAGAACAAGCTGGGAGGTCTCCTGTTGGTATCCGTTGGGCAGGAACGCTCAATCAGAACGGCTCCACAGGCGCGACTCGGCCCGCTAACCAGGTGTACGGCCGGTCATCTCCGGACAGGGACCATCCCGGTCGTCATGCCCTGAGTTGCCCCTAGACCGTCACGGCCCGAGCGTTCCGGATCTTTCATGCCCCAGGTCGTCCTGGGCCGCACGCTCCGGGCCGTCCTCGCCCTCGGGCGCCTGGTCAGCGCGGTCCTCGTGGGCTGAGGCGGCGGCTCTGCGGTCGGCGGCCTCGCGCCGGATCAGGAAGTACCAGCCGCCGATCGCGATGACGATGAACACCCACCACTGCACGCCGTACGCCAGGTTGAGCCCGCCGCCCCCGCCGATGTCGGGCTCGGGGACCGGCGCGGGAGCCGGTTTCGCCGCGGGACTCTGCGCGGTCAGCTCGACATATCCGCCCAGCAGCTCGTACGGCAGGCCGGCCCGGATGGCGGGGGTGTCGATGAGCAGGATCTGTCCCGGCGGCAGGCCGGGCCGGTTGCGGATGCCGGAGGACGCCTCGCTCTCGGCGGGTCGAAGCCGCCCGGTGACCGTCACGTGCCCGGTGCTCGGCGGCGGCACCTCGGGGCGCGCGTCGGCGGTGGCCCCGGCCTGGACCCAGCCCCGGTTGACGAGCACGGCCGTTCCCTGGCCGGTGACGAGCGGGGTGAGGACGTAGAAGCCGGTCTGGCCGTTCTGCGGACGGCGGCGGACCAGCAGCTCGTGGGCGGCGTCGTAGGTGCCCGACGCGGTGACCGTGCGGTAGCCGTCGGCCTCGCGGACCACGCCGCCCGGTGTGGTCAGGCCGGCCACCGGTGTGGCGGTGGCGGCCATGTTCGCGGAGATCCTGGTGGTCGCGGATGAGCGCTCCTCGTAGCGCCCGAACTGCCACTGACCCAGCAGGACGAACGCGGGGATGATCAGCAGGACCAACACGTGGAAGCCCAGCCATCGAGGAGTGAGCAGGAACCGGTACACCACCCCAGGGTAGGCACCGCCCCTACCGCTCCCGTCTCCGGCTCACGGTTCAGCCGGGACGCGGGGTGACCTCGCGCGGGGAGGGGACCTCGTGACCGTTCTCGCAGCGCAGGTGCTGTGCGATCGGGGCGCCGCAACCGCGGTGGGTGAGCACCACGGGAGCGCACTCGTTGACGTAGTGGTCTCCCCAGTGCATCAGCGCGACCATGATCGGATAGAGGTCGAGCCCCTTCTGAGTCAGACGGTACTCATCGCGCTGGCGCTGGCCGGGTTCGCGGTAGGGGACCTTGCGCAGCAGATCCTCCTCGACGAGCCGGGCGAGCCTGGCGCTGAGCACCTGGCGTGGGGCGCCGGTCGCCGCCTGCATGTCGGCGAACCTGCGCACGCCGGTGAACGCCTCGCGGAGCACGAGGAACGTCCACTTCTCCCCGACGATCTCCAGGGTGGCGCCGATCGAGCAGTTGTCCACTCGGAAGGGCACGGTCATGCTCGAATAGTAGGTCGTCGCCTTCTCCCGTCCAATATGCATCTGAGTCTAGTTGACATACTCAGGTGGAGACGTCACCCTGAGTCCATGCTTGGAACTCAGGTGCGACCCGCCGACGTGGTCGAGATCCGGCTCGCCGGGCCCGGCGACGAGGAGAGGGTCCGCTCGTTCCTGTGCGGGCTGTCACTCGCCACCGCGACCTCGCGCTTCTTCGCCGGGATGACCCGTCCGAGCCCGAGCGTGCTGCGTTCCCTGCTCCTCCTCGACGCCCGGCGAGACGTCCTGCTCGCCGTACTCCCCGGCACCGACACGGTGATCGGTCACGCGATGAGCTTCCACGCCGCCCCCGGTTCGCCGGTGGAGATCGCGGTCGTGGTGGCGGACGAGTGGCAGGGCCTGGGGTACGGCTCCCGCCTCGTCGGCACGCTGCTCGGCCGGGCGGCGGCGCGGGGGGCGCGGACCGTCGGGATGGACGTGCTGGGCGACAATCGCCGGGTGCTGGCGATGATCCGCAGAAGATGGCCGCAGGCGACCACACGTGTGGCCTCGGGAACCGTCGAAATTGAGACCAGTTTCTAGAACCATCTCTGGTATTTGCGGAACAAGGTTCTACACCCTCACCATGGCTTTCGTGAAGAGTGTCAAGAGCGGACGCGACGGCCGAACCCGGATCATCGAGGGAGCGCTGCGCAGGTTCGCCCAGGACGGCGTGTCTGCCACCACCCTGGCCAGCCTCCGCGAGGAGAGCGGCGTCAGCGTCGGCAGTTTCTACCATCACTTCGCCAGCAAGGAGCACGTGTACGGCGTCCTGTACGCCGAGACCCTGGCGATGTACCACGAGGCGTTCCTCGAAGAGATCCGCCGCCACGAGAACGCCCGCGACGGCATCGAGGCGATCGTCGCCCTGCACATGTCCTGGTGCGGCCGGCATCCCGAGCGTGCCCGCCTGCTGATCAGCGAACGCCCGCCCCGGCGTGAGGAGCCCGGCGGCACCGAGGTCCACGACGCCCGCCGCGCGTTCTTCCGCCAGGTCTCCGACTGGTGGCGCCCGCACATGAAGGACGGCGTCCTCCAGCCGGTCCACCCGACCATGTGCTACGTGCTGTGGCTCGGCCCCGCCCAGGAGATGTGCCGCCTCTGGTTCGCCAGCGCCCACCAGCCGACCCCCGAGGAGATCGTCGGTCTCGGCGAGGCCGCCTGGCAGAGCCTCCGCCAGCCCGACGCGCAGGAGCGCTAGGAGTCACCCGCGTACCGGCCGCGGATCAGGGGTGCGGGAAGCCGAGTCTCCGCGCAGGTGAAGCGGTGGTCGGGGACGCCGGTCGGCGAAAGCCGGGTGGGCACCCGCCACGTCTTCTCGTCGAGTGAGATGTCCAGCCGCAGGATCTGGCGCTTACGGCGGAGCCCTGGCACCCGGAACCGGTCGTGCACGTCGAAACGCCGCCGGCCAGGACACCCGAAGCCCAGTTCCCCGGGAAGGACCCGCAGGTCGTCGCGGTTTCCGCAGCGGGGGCAGGTCCAGGCGACGAGGTCGCGCCCCCGGTTGTAGTCGTGGCAGGCACGGAAGTACTCATCGGGGATGAAGCGCGAATCGCAGGCCAGGCAGGGAATCAACATTTATCAATCCGAACGCTAAGTAGTAACGACTGCGATCATGGCAAATTATCCCTTCTCGCTTGATTGCTACTTGCAGGGCGCCACGGCCGTTATGTAATCGTCCTGTGACGCAACGCGTCCGGTGCAGAATGGACCGGTGAACGTGCCTGCCGACCTCCTCGACCGCCTGCGTGACCGGCTCGTCGAGAGCGACTACTCCATCGACGGCGTGCGCGAGCGACTCGGCGACGTCGCCGCGACCGCGCTCGCCCGCGAGGAACTGGTGCCCGCCCTGCGCGCCACCCGCGACCGTGACGCGCTCGGCGTCCTGATCCGGTTGTGGTGGCTGGGCGTCCCGGTGCCCGCCGCCGACGTGCCGCTCGACGTCGCGAGGCTGGTCGAGACGGGCCTGCTCGTCGCCGAGGCCGACGGGGTCCGCGCCACCGTCCACCTCCAGCCGTGGGAGACCGGCGGCTACGTCGTCTCCGACCGGAAGGTACGGCCGGGCGACCCCGCGCTCAGGCACGACCACGTCGTCGGCGCGGGCGGGGCCTCCGCCAACCTGGCGCAGCTCGTCTCCCGGCGGCCCGTCGAACGCGCCCTCGACCTCGGCACCGGGTGCGGCGTCCAGGTCCTCCACCTCGCCGGCCGGGCGGAGCGGATCGTCGCGACCGACGTGAACCCGCGCGCCGTCGAACTGGCCGGGCTGAGCTGGCGGCTGTCCGGCGTCGGCGACGTCGACGCCCGTGCGGGATCGATGTTCGAGCCGGTCGAGGGGGAGCGGTTCGACCTGGTGGTGTCCAACCCGCCGTTCGTGATCTCCCCACGTGAGCGGCTGACCTATCGGGAATCCGGATTCGAGGCCGACGGGTTCTGCCGCGACCTGCTGCGGCTCGCGCCCCGGTACCTCGCCCCCGGCGGCCGGTGCCAGGTGCTCGCGAGCTGGCTGCACGTCAAGGGGGAGGACTGGCGCGACCGCGTCGGCGGCTGGCTGGCCGGATCCGGCTGCGACGGCTGGGCCGTCCAGCGCGAGGCGCAGGACCCCGCCGAGTACGTCGAGCTGTGGCTGAGAGACGCCGCCGAGCAGGGCACCCCCGCCTACCGGGAGCGCTACGACGAGTGGCTCGGCTGGCTGGAGTCGATGGACGTGACCGGGATCGGCTTCGGCTGGATCACCCTGCACGATTCGGGCGCGCTCGACCCCGTGATCCGCGTCGAGGAGCTCACCCAGAAGGTCGAACTCCCCGTCGGCGGATACGTCGACGACGTGCTCGCCGCGATCGCGGCGGCCCACCGGGTGAGCGACGAGGAGCTGATGGCCGCCTGCCTGAGCGTTCCCGACGGGGTGCTGGAGGAGCGGATCGGGCCGCCGGGAGCCGACGACCCGGGCCAGATCGTGCTCCGCCAGATCCGCGGGCTCCGCCGTACGACATCGGTCGGGACCGTTGAGGCGGCGCTGGCGGGGGTCTGCGACGGCGGGCTGCCGCTGCGGCCGTTGCTCGCCGCGATCGCCGAACTGACCGGCGAGGAGCCGTACGGCACGCCTCCGGAGTCGATCCGGGCCCTGGTCGCGGAGGGGTTTCTAGCGCTTTGATCCGGCGTTGATCGGACGTTGAACCGGGAGCGGAAGGCTCTGACCATGGGTGCGGCCCCGGGGGGTTCGCGGTCGTGCCCAGTCCGGCCGGCCGTCGATGTGAGGCGGCTAGCCGTCGCGAGCCGCACCCCTTAACCGGGCCCCCTAGCGGAACGTGATGGTCAGGCGGCCGGCCGGGCTACCACTCGAACGCGTAGGACGGTCCAGGTTGATCAATCACGTGCGCATGACACGCCTCGATGACGACCTGTTCGCCGGGCTCGACGTGTCGGCTCCCCACCTGGCCGAGGCCCAGGAGGATGCGTCAGTTCCCGGGCCGGCTGAGGTCCGGCAGGACGCGTCGGCTCCCGGCCTGGCCGAGGTCCGGCAGCACGGGTCGGCGTCTGGCTCGGCCGAGGCGTGGGAGGACATGGGGGGTATCGGGCGGGTTGAGGTGCGAGCGTCGGATTCCGGGCCGGCCGAGGTCCGGCAGCACGGGTCGGCGTCTGGCTCGGCCGAGGCGTGGGAGGACGTGGGGGGTATCGAGCGAATTGAGGTGCGAGCGTCGGATTCCGGGCCGGCCGGGGTGCGGGAGGGTGGGTTGGTGTCTGGCTCGGCCGGGATGCGGGGTTTCGAGCTGGTTGAGGTGCGAGCGTCGGATTCCGGTGCGGCCGAGGTGCTGGAGGGTGGGCCGGGGTCCGGCTTGGGCGAGGTCCGGGGGGTGGACGAAGGGCGGGTGTCAGCGTTGGACCTGGTCGAGGTTCAGCAGGGCGCGGAGGTCCTCGGCCTCGGGGGCGCCGAGCCGGGAGAAGAGGTCGTGGGCGCGCCGGAGACAGTCGTTGCTCCTGTCCGTGCTGCCGAGGCCGGCGAGCGCGTGGCCGAGGACCGAGAGTGACAGGGCCTCGCCATAGGGGTGGCCGATCTCGCGGCTCACGGTGAGCGCCTGTTCGGCGTGGCGGATCGCGTCCTCGAAGCGGCCCGCGGCGATGAACGTCTGCGCCAGGCGGCAGCACACCCGTTGCTCCCAGACCCGCTGGTTGCTGGCGCGGAAGAAGGCCAGGCACTCGGCGTGGTGGTGGACGGCCTCGCTCAGGCGGCCCACCCGGGAGAGCACGATGCCCAGGTGGTAGCGGGCCCGGGCGGTGCCCGCGCCGCTGCCGATCTCCGTGAAGATCGCCAGTCCCTGCTCGGCGGCGGCGATGGCGTCGTCGGCGTGCCCGAGGCCCAGGTGGTCGCGCACCGAGTAGCTGAGCACCAGCGCCTCACCCGCCCGGGCGCCCATCTCCCGGTAGACCTTCGACGCCGCGTCGAACCAGGCCAGCGCCTCGTGGTGGCGCCGCCGGCGGCCGGCGACGACGGCCAGCGCGTTCATGGTCTCGCCGGACACGATGCGCTCGCCGGTGGCCCCCGCGAGATCGAGCGACGCGCGGAACTCCGTCTCCGCGGCGAGGAGGTCGTCGGCGCCGAACAGCACCCGGCCCAGGACGTATCTGCTGCGGATCTCGCTCGGGATGTCGCCGATCCGCTGCGCGGCGGCCAGCAGCTCGGCGGTGCGCCGGTCGAACTCGCGCATGTGCGTGCCCGACTCCAGCAGCGGCTCCATCGCCAGCAGCAGGTCGGCGGCGGGCAGCAGCGGGCCGGTCACCCGCTCCGCCGCCTGGCCGATCGCCGCGAACAGCGCGTCGGCCTCCACGTCCAGCCACGCGACGGCCTCGTCGGCGGTGGCGAAGACGCGTCCGGTGCCGTTCACGGCCAGGCGGTCGGCGATCAGGCTGCCCTCGTAGGCCAGCCGGTGCGCCTCCTTCGCCGAGGCGAGGTAGAAGTCGAGCAGCCTGGCCAGCGCCTGCGCCCTGACCTCGGGATGCTCGGCGTGCTCCGCCTCCCGCCTGGCGAACAGCCGGAGCAGGTCGTGGAAGCGGTAGCGCCCCGGCGTGGGCGCCTCCAGCAGGCTCGCGTCGACCAGCGACTCCAGGATGTCCTCCGACTCCATCGTGCTCCTGGCGAGCACGGCCGAGGCCGCGGACAACGAGATGCCGGGCCCGCTGGGCAGCGACAACAGCCGGAACGCCCGCGCCTGGGCGGGATCGAGCTGGTTGTAGCCGAGCGCGAAGGTGGCGTCCACCGCGAGCGTGCCCACCTTCAGCTCGTCCAGCCGCCGCCGCTCGTCGGCCAGCCGGGGCACCAGCGAGGCGACGGTCCACGCGGGCCGCGCGGCCAGCCGCGCCGCCACGATGCGTACGGCCAGCGGCAGGAATCCGCAGGCGGCGACCACGTCCATCGCCGGGGCGCGCTCGGCCGACACCCGCTCGGGCCCGGCGACGGCGGCGAACAGCGACAACGCCTCGTCCGGTTCCATCACGTCCAGGTCGATCAGCCGGCCGGAGGGGAGGTCGGCCAGCTTCGTGCGGCTGGTCACGATCGCCGCGCTGCCGGGCGCGCCCGGCAGCAACGGGATCACCTGCGCCGCGTCGAAGGCGTTGTCGAGCAGCACCAGCATGCGGCGCTCGGCGAGCATGGAACGGTACAACGCCGACCGTTCGGCCACGCCTTCGGGGATGACGTCGGGCGGGATGCCGAGAGCGCGCAGGAAGGCGCCGAGGGTGGAGCCGGGATCGGTCCGCTCGTCGCCGTGGCCGCGCAGGTCGGCGTAGAGCTGCCCGTCGGGGTAGAGATCGCCGGCGGCGTGCGCCACGTGCACGGCGAGCGTGGTCTTGCCGACGCCGCCGATCCCGCAGATGGCCGCGACCGGCACTCCCTCGCCTCCCAGGATCGTCCGCAGCCGGTCGACGACCTGGCGGCGGCCGGTGAAGTCGCCCACCGCCGCGGGGAGCTGGGCCGGCCGGGGAAGCTCCTCCTCCTGCTCGGGTTCGGGCTCCTGCCGTACCGGCTCGGCGGGGACCGGGGTCGCGGCGAGGGCGGGGTCGGCGGCCAGGATGCGCCGGTGCAGGGTGGTCAGCTCGGTCCCCGGGTCGATGCCCAGCTCCTCGACCAGCGCCTGACGGGTGTCGGCGAAGACGGCGAGGGCGTCGGCCTGCCGTCCGCACCGGTAGTAGGCGAGCATGAGCTGGGCGCGCAGGCGCTCGCGCAGGGGGTGGTCGGCGGTGAGCGCGATCAGCTCGGAGACGATCTCGTTGTGCCTGCCGAGCCGCAGGTCGAGGTCCATCAGCGACTCGACGACGTTCATCCGGCGCTCGGCGAGCCGGTCACGCTGGTGCTCGGCGTACGGCCCGACGGCTCCGGCCAGCGGTTCGCCGCCGCACAGCGCCAGCGCGTCACGCAGCAGCCGGGCCGCGTCGTACAACCGTTCGGCGCGCCTGGCGGTCTCCGCCCGCGCGATGTCCCGCTCGAACAGCGTCAGGTCGACCGCGTCCTCGGGCAGCCGCAGCGCGTAGCCCTTGCCGACCGAGGTGAGCAGCTCCGGCCGGGACCGCGGCGAACGGCCCGGCTCCAGTACGGCCCGCAGCCGGGAGACGTAGGTGCGCAGCGCACCCAGCGCCCGCGGCGGCGCCTCCTCGCCCCAGATCGCGTCGATCATCTCCGTCGGGGTGACCGCCCTGCCCTCGCGGAGCAGCAACATCGCCAGGATGGAACGTTGCAGAGGAGTGCCCAGATCGAGTTCCCTGCCGTCCCGCCACGCCTGAACAGGCCCCAGCACGGCGAAGCGCAGGCCGTCTTCGCTGTCCCGAACAGCCATTCCGGGGTTCTCCGACTCCGAGGAAAGTTTTATGACCAGATGATAGGTCCTTGAACGCTTACGCCAAAGGTAGGAGGCCGAACGTTGATCGGCTGTTGATCCTCCGTTGAACATGGGGGGACATGCTGAGACACATGAAAGGCGTGGCCCCGAGCCAAACGGGGGCGGCCATGCCTCCCTGATATTCCGGGGGCTCGCATCAACCGATGCGGGCCCCTTGTCGCGTGCCGTACAGCACGTTTATAGCGGGCTGCAGGCTGCCGTCAACAGTGTGTAAGCGGTGTGCAGGCGGCAGGGCCTATCAATGAGCCATCGCCCCGGCACTGGGGGAGTTTCCGAAGGAGAACCACGATGCGCCGCACCACTCGCACCCTGCTCGGCCTCGCGGCCGTCAGCGCCACCGCCCTTGCCCTCGCCCTGCCCGCCTCGGCCGCCAGCGCGTCGACCGTCAGCGCCGGCGGTCCGTCCGCCACGATCGGCACGGGCGGCCCGTCCGCCACGACCGTCGGCACCGGCGTGCGGGCCGACTTCGAGGACTTCTGGGGCTCGTACTACTCCAAGCGTTACAACGACGCCCGCGCCCGGGCCAGGGGCGAGGTGTCGACCAGCGGCAGCCGGGTCCACGTTGAGGGCCGGGTGTACGACAAGAACTCGCCGTGGTGGCTCTGCGGCTACGTCCAGGTGAAGTTCGAGGACGAGGACGGCGAGGAGGAGACCCGCGCCGCCAAGAAGTGCGGCTCCGACGGTTACCGCTCCTTCCGCTTCTCCGAGCGTCACGTGGAGAACGTCCAGGTCCGGGTCTGCTACTGGAACGAGCGGACCGACTCCAAGAAGTACTGCGGCCGGTGGGACTACATCTACGAGGCCGACGAGTCGTAGCAGCCGGGGGACCACGTCCACCAGGATCGTGGCCACACACGCCGACGGCCCGCCCGGGAGATCCCGGGCGGGCCGTTCGACGTGTCAGCTGGCGACGAGCGAGGTGGAACGCGTCGAGCTCATCGCGGCCAGTGCCTCGCTGAGATGGTCGAGCGACGCCGAGATCCACGGCAACGCCAGTGGATCGCCGGACCGCAGAGCCGCCAGGCGCTGCTCGGCGGTCTCACCGTAGAGCAGGCTGGTGGCCACCCTGATCCGCAGCTCGGCCGGGTCGTCACCGAACGCGTGCCCGGGCAGCACGCCGACCCCGTGCCGTTCGAGCATCATCGCGGCCAGTTCCGCCGAGGTCGTCACGCGCAGCCGTTCCCGCAGACGCCCGAGGTCGGGATAGATGTAGAAGCCCCCCTTGGGCTCCGCGACCTCGGCCCCCGCAGCCGTGAACCGGGCGTGCGCGGCGCGCACCACGGTGCCGTGCAGGCGCCGGCTCATCGCCACCCGCTCGATGAGCTCGATCGGCTCGGTGAAGGCGTAGGCCGCCGCCTCCTGGACCGGCGCCGCCGGGCTCGACCAGATCTCGCTGGCCACCGCGAGCATCCGCGCGCGCAGGCCGTACTCGCCGTCGGGCAGCCGGGCCACCCCGATCCGCCAGCCGCCGAGCGCCAGGCTCTTGCTCAGTCCCGTGGTGATCACAGTGCGTTCGGGCGCCAGGTCGGCCGGGCTGAGAAAAGGGGTCGTCTGGTCGTGCACCAGGTCGCGGTAGATCTCGTCGGAGATGATCGTGAGATCGAGTTCCCTGGCGATCTCCACCAGGCTGCGGATCGTCTCCGGCGAGGCCAGGGTGCCCGACGGGTTGTCCGGAAGGGTGACGAGCAGCGAGCCGACCGTGCGGCCCCGCGCCCGGGCGCGCAACACCGCCGACCTGACCTGGCCGGGATCCGGCGCCCCTCCCTCGCCGGGGGGCGCGGGGACCAGGATGGGTCGGGCGCCGACGAGGTCCGCCTGCGCGGCGTAGCTCACCCAGCTCGGCATCGGGAGCACGATGTCGCCGCCGATCGCCAGCAGCAGGCCGTACAGCAGCGGCTTGCTGCCCGGTCCGCAAACCACCAGGTCGGGGTCGGTGGGCAGGCCGCGACGGCTCCAGTAGCCGGCTGCCGCGGTTCGCAGGTCGGCCGAGCCCGCGACCGGTCCGTAGCCGTTGCGCTCCGACGCCGCGATCAGTTGCCTGCGCAGGGCCGGGTGGACGGGTAGCCCGGCCTCGCCGAAGGCCAGGTTGAGCACCCTCTCCCCGGCGCGGCGTCTTCGTTCGATCTCCTCGTTCGCCGCCAAAGTGGCGGACAGGGTTACGTTCATGGTGGTGCCTCCTGCTTATGCTCGGAACGTTCCCAGCGTGAAGGGGATCAGGCATCACGGCAAGCGAGGCTTTTCGTGGGTAGGCGTAAGGAAGTCTGATGCTCGATTTGCGGCGTTTAACGTTGATCTGCGAGTTCGCTCGCCGTGGCAGTATCGCCGCGACCGCCACCGCTCTCGGCTACAGTCCGTCCGCCGTCTCCCAGCAGCTCGTGGCGCTGGAACGGGAGGCCGGCACGGCACTGCTCGACCGTACGGCCCGCAGCGCGGAACTCACCGACGCCGGGCGGCGGCTCGTCGAACACGCCGAACGGATCCTGTCCATGGTGGAGGCCGCGGAGAGCGACCTGTCCGCGCACGCGGCGACCCCGTCGGGCCGGGTCGTGATCACCGCCTTCCCCACCGCCGCGGTGGCCTTCGCACCCGCCCTCGCCCGCTCACTCCGCCGCCACACCTCCCTGACCCTCCGCATGCGCCAGGGGCGGTCCGGGCGGGGGATGCGCGAGGTCGAGTCGGGCGAGGTGGACATCGCCCTGGTCGACGACTGGTACGGCCGGGTGCTCGAACGCGGCTCCGGCACCCTGCGCGTCTTCCCCCTGCTGTACGACCCGCTGGTCCTGGTGGTGCCGCGCAAGCACCCGATGGCCGATCCCGCCGTCCCGGTCGATCTGCGCACCCTCCGCGACGAGCCGTGGATGGCCACACCCGACGGCGAACCCTCCCGGCTCGCCGTCGACCGCCTGCTCGCCGACGTCGGCGGCGCGCTTCCCGTCCCGTGGGAGTTCGAAGGGCTCGGCACGATCCTCGGCCTGGTCGCCAAGGGGATCGGCATCGCCGCCGTGCCCGCCCTCGCGCTCGCCTCCGGGGTGCGCGGCATCGTCGTCCGCGAGTTCCCCGGCGAGCCCTTCGGCCGCGAGATCCACGCCGTCGCCCGGGTCTCCAGCATCGACCGCCCCTCGGTGTCGGTCACCCTGCGCGCGATGCACGTGGCCGCCCGGGTCCTGGCCGCCGACCTGTCCCCGCTGACCCTCGCGGCCCGTTGACGATCGTGTCGCGTAGATGTGCGCTGTCCGCCGTCGATCTGGCTGCATTTCCGCGGTGGGTGCCGGACAGATGCGCGATCTGCGCCGCCGGTCCTCGCCGACCGCTAACGTTTCCGCCGTGAGTCCCACATATGCGATCGAGCGTCTGCTCACCTCCGGCGGCCGGGCCAAGCTGGTGGCGGGGGTCGACGAGGTGGGCCGGGGGGCGTGGGCGGGGCCGGTCTCGGTCTGCGCGGTGGTGACCGATCTCTCCGATCCGCCCGCCGGGCTCACCGACTCCAAGCTCCTCACCCCCGCCCGCCGTACGGCGCTGGCACCCCTGGTGGACGCCTGGGCGGCGGGGATCGGCCACGGCGAGGCGAGCGCGGCCGAGATCGACGAGCTGGGCATGACCGAGGCCCTGCGCAGGGCGGCCAGACGTGCCCTCGAGGCCCTCCCCGTCCGCCCGGACGCCGTCATCCTCGACGGCAAGCACGACTACCTCGGCGCACCCTGGCCGGTCCGCTGCGAGATCAAGGGCGACCTGTCGTGCGTGTCGGTCGCGGCCGCGTCGGTGCTGGCGAAGGTACGGCGTGACGCCCACATGGCGACACTGGGCTTCGACGAGTACGGCTTCGCGGACAACGCCGGTTATCCCTCGCCGATCCATCAGGCGGCGCTCGCGGAGCACGGGCCGACCGAGCACCACCGGCTCTCCTGGTCCTACCTCGACGACCTGCCTCGATGGCGGCATCTCAAGCGGCATCGCGATCCGATGGCGGGCGAGGGACAGCTCGATCTCCTCGACCTGTAACCTCTGGAAGATTCGTACGGTGCGGCGGAGGAGCTTGGAGACGTCACCCGCTCCAGTCGTCGCCGCGGAACAGCCGCATGATCTCGTCGGTGGACATCATGCCTTGGCCGCTGGAGTATGCGATCTTCAGCAATGAAGGTCGCAACTTGCCGGAATCTCGCGTAGTGACCGATCTGCGAGCGCTCGTCCCTCGGCGTGCGTCCGCGCGGGCCGGGAGGAGCCGTGGTGGTGCACGAGCATGGGAATCCGGGGATGCGGGTCGGGGTGTTTCTGCTGGCGGCTCGGTTTCCGGGGATGGCGGCGGGAGAGGTGATCGCGAACACGGTGGACGCCGTGGTGGCGGCGGAGGCGGCCGGGTTCGACGACGCGTGGATCGCCGAGCATCACTTCATGTCGTACGGCGTGTGCCCGTCGGCGGTGGCGTTGGCCGGCGTGGCGCTGGGCCGTACCAGCCGGATCGAGGTGGGGACGGCGGTGAGCGTGCTGTCGACGCAGCATCCGGTGGCGCTGGCGGAGCAGGCGGCGGTGCTGCACCACGCGTCCGGCGGGCGGTTCAGGCTGGGGGTCGGCAGGGGCGGGCCGTGGCTGGACCTGGAGGTGTTCGGGACCGGGATCGAGCGGTTCGAGTACGGCTGGCGGGAGTCGCTCGACCTGCTCTGCGCGGCGTTGTCCGAACGGGCGGTGTCCGCGGACGGGAGGTTCTTCCGGTTCCGCGAGGTGGCGATGGTGCCGGGGGCGGCGGGGACGGGACTGCGGCCGGTCGTGGCGTGCACGTCGGAGAGCAGTGTGGCGCTGGCGGCGGAGCGGGGGCTGCCGATGTTGCTGGGGATGCACGTCGGCGATGAGGAGAAGGCCGCCATGATCGCCGACTATGCCCGGCAGGCCCAGGGGACCGGTCTGCGGGAGACGCGGCATGTCGCGGCGGGGGTCGGGTTCGTGGGGGATACGACGGCGGAGGCCGTGCGGGAGCTGGCGGGGGCGATGCCGGCGTGGCTTGAGCCGGGATTGGCGGGTTACGTGCCGGTAGACGGGAGAGCACGGCCGAAGCGCGATATTTCGGCCTATGTCGAGATGCTCTGTCGTATCCACCCCGTCGGCTCGCCCGAGCACTGCGTGCGGACGATCGCCAGGACCGCTCGGCGGACGGGGGTGCGGCACCTGATCCTCATGGTGGAGGGTGCGGGCGATCACGCCCGCACCCTGGAGAACATCACCAGACTCGGTGCCGAAGTGCTGCCCGCGTTACGTCAGCAGTCGACGAGCTCGGGCTCCTGATTGAGGATCTGCGACCTCGGGGTGACGAAGTCGCGCAGGGCCTCGGTGGCGGTCGGGTCGAACACGGCTACGCGGTGGCAGTTCTGGAAAGCCAGCCGCATCCCGAAGTGACGCTCCAGCGCGTTGCGCATGGCGTCGCTCGCCAGGCAACGCAGGAGCTGGCCGCGCGCGGCCTCGTCGGGGGGCGGGGTCTGGTTGTCCGCGAAGGCGGAGCCGGTCCTGTCGCGCTGTTCGACCAGCTCGCTGATCACCGACCAGGCGTAGGGCAGGGAGTTCCGGATGCAGGCGATGAACGCCGCATCGTCGACCTCACCCGTTCTGGCCTGGTCAAGAAGATCATTGGGAACGGTCAGCGACATGCTGCTGTCTCCTCTCAAAGGGGATCACATTGACGCTAGGTGGGGGTAGGGGAACACTCCATATGGCTACGAAGCGACAGTCGTGTGTGCGGGGCCGTAGACGAAGTCGGGATCGATCTGCGCGGCGAGATCCTGGCCGGTGGCCCGGTTGGCCCACGCGTCGGCGTTGCGCAGGTGGAACTCCACGGCCTGGTCGCCGAAGCGCGCCCAGTTCTTGGGCCGGTTGTCGAGGATCTTGAGCAGCATGGCCAGGGAGTCGGCGTTGGCCGGCTCCAGGTCGTCGAGGGCGAACGGCCTGCCCTGCTCCAGCGCCCGCACCGCCGGGCTGTGCTCGAACCAGGTGACCAGGTCGTCGCCGACGTGCCGGCGGAGGAAGGCGAGATCGTCGGGACCGTGCACCTTGTTGCCGACGACCGCGACCGGCACGCCGTGCTCGGCGGCGTAGTCACGGTACTGCCGGTAGACGCCGACGCCCTGGCGGGTCGGCTCGGCGACCAGGTAGGTCAGGTCGAAGCGGGTGAACAGCCCGGAGGCGAAGGAGTCGGCCCCCGCGGTCATGTCGACCACGACGTATTCGTCGGGACCGTCGAGCAGGTGGTTGAGGTAGAGCTCGACCGCGCCGACCTTGGAGTGATAGCAGGCCACACCGAGGTCGTCCTCGTTGAACGGCCCGGTGACCATCAGCCAGGCCCCCTCCGGCGTGGTGGTGGCGAACCGGTCGTGGATCGGGTCGTCGCGCTCGCCGAGGTCGAGCAGGTTGGAGCCGCGGCCGGGCGGGGTCGTCTTGACCATGGCCGCGGCGGAGGTGATGCGCGGATTGTCGCCTCGCAGATATTCCTTGATCTCCGTGAGGTGGGCGCCCATCGGCGGGGGCAGCTCCGTGTCCTCAACGCCGAGGATCATGCCGAGATGCTGGTTGATGTCGGCGTCGATCGCGACGACGGGCCCGCCCTGGCTGGCCACGTATCTCGCGAACAACGCGGACAGAGTCGTTTTGCCGCTGCCGCCCTTGCCGACGAACGCTACCCTCACGCCTCGATCCAATCTGATTATGAAAACCATTGCAACCCTGGAGGGCTCATCATGCCACGGTCGCGAGGCGTTCCGCCGGGGTATGAGCGATCGGGGGGAACAAGATGGCCTGGTTGGTGCTCTTCGTGTCGGGAATCCTGGAGACCGTCTGGGCCGTGGCCCTGGACAAATCCGAGGCGTTCTCCAAACCGCTGGCCACGACGGTCTTCGTGGTGGCGCTGATCCTGAGCATGATCGGTCTCGGCTGGGCGCTTCGCGACATTCCGGTCGGTACGGCGTACGCGATCTGGGTGGGCATCGGCGCCATCGGCACGGCAGTCGTCGGCATGGCCTGGCTCGGCGAGTCGGCCTCCCTGCCGAGGATCGCCTGCCTGCTGCTCGTGGTGGCCGGTGTGGTGGGACTGAAGATCTACCACTGACGCGGAGCGCTCGTCCCAGCCGTCAGGGCTTAGCAGGTTTCGTCGAGGGAGACGGGGGTGCTCCTGGCCGGGCTAGGTGTGGCGGCCGGCCGGGGGGCGGTCCCGTGGAGCGACTCGGCCGTCTTGCGCCTGATCAACGCATAGTCGGGGGTGGCCGGGTCGATCAGCGGGGGGACGAACTGGAGGCTCTTGATCTCCGAGTCGCGGACCCGCTGCGACAACTCGATCAGGCCGGGCAGCAGGCTCTGTGGGATGTCGGTGGACACCGCCTGCCTGGCGGCGCGGGCCAGCCGGTCGAAGCCGCTGAGCAGGGTCGCCGGTCCGGCCTGCCTCGCGACCGCGTTGAGCAGGCACTTCTGACGGGCCATCCGGACGTAGTCGCTGCTGTCGGTGCGTGACCTGCCGTACCAGAGGGCAGCCTCGCCGGACAGCCTCCGGGTGCCCGCCGGGATCAGCCCTTCGCGACGCGAGCCGTACACGATGGGTTCCCTGACCTTCACCGTCACGCCGCCCATGGCGTCGATGATGTCGGCGAATCCCTTCATGTCGACCATCGCGTAGTAGTGGACGGGCAGGCCGAGGATGCCCGAGACGGTGTCCTTGAGTAGTTTCGGGCCGCGTTTGCCGGTGGGGGTGTGCGGGACCATCTCGGGGTGGTCCTCGGCGTACTGGAAGATCTCGTTGAGGATGCCGGGGGTCAGGGGAGGGTCGCCCGCGAAGCCGTACGGGAAGCGTCTCCTGGCGGGGCCGTCGGGCATCGGGACCCGTTCCAGGTTGCGGGGGAGTCCGAGCAGTACGGCTCTGCCGGTGCGGACCTCGATGGAGGCGAGGGTCACGCTGTCGGTGCGGATCCCTTCGCGGCCGGTGGCGGCGTCGGCGCCCAGCAGCAGGATGTTCACCCTGTCCTTGCCGCTCCACGGGTCGTGCGCGCGGCCGAACATGCCGGTGATGAGGTCGCCCGAGAGGTAGGCCACCCTGGCCGCGTGGACCGCAGGGACGATGACGAGCAGGCAGAGCGCGGCCGTCAGCAGACGGGTGACGGCGGCGGGCCGTACCAGGCGGTAGGAACAGATGATCACGGCGGCCCAGGCCAGGCCCAGCACGACCAGGCCCACGGCGAGCCCCGCCAGCCATCCCGGGCGTACGGCGAGCCCGAGCAGACGGGCGCGGTGGCCGGAGAGCATGACGACGCCGGCGCCCACCAGCGTCGCCTCGACCGCGAGCAGCAGCAGACCGGTCAGCCGGCGTCCCGTGACGAGATGGGCGAGCCCCCAGATCACCGCCGATCCGAACGTGAGCGCCGCGCTCGCCCCCAAGCCGAACCGGCCACCACTCTCCGTCACTCACCACAGGTTAGTTACGTTTGCATCCATCCGGTGGCGACGCGCGGCAACCCCCCTGAACTGGGTCACCAGGTGGCGGCCCCGGTGAAGGAGGTGCCAGTCGGGTGATAACGCAGCGTGCTCATCGCCGCGGAGATGTCCAGCGTGCGCTCGACCGCCAGGTGACCGGCCGCGTAGCGGGTCAGGCGCGGCGGGCGGCTCACGCCGAGCAGCCGGTGAACGGTCTCGGCCATGGCTGCGACGGGGTGGACCAGGCCGGCGGGCAGATAGTACGGCTCGGCGGGCACGTTCCGTTCCGCCAGGATCGCGCGCAGGGCGTCGTCCAGCACGACCGGCTCGGCGTCGGCCACGTTGAACACCCCGCGATCGACCGGGCCCGAGGCGGCCAGCAGGCAGGCGCGCACCAGGTTGTCCACCGAGGTCAGGCTGATCCGCTGGCGGCCGTCGCCCACCGCGAGCAGCCTGCGCCCGCGCACCGCGCCCAGCACCCGGGGAAGCAGCGTGGTGTCGCCCTTGCCGTAGACCGCGTGCGGCCGCAGCACCACCGCCCGCCCCGCCACGACCCGCTCCGCCGCCGCCTTCGACGCCCCGTAGGCGTTGACGTATCTCCTGACCGGCGCCTCCTCCTCCCGCGCCCGGACCGTGGGCCGGAACGGGTCATAGACGCTGGCCGTGCTCACCTGCACGAACCGCGCCCCAGGGAACCCGGCGGCCACATTACGCGTACCGGTCACGTTCGCCGCCCAGATCCCGCGCGGCGGCCCCCAGTCGGTGACGCTGCCCGCACAGTGGATCACCGCCGCCACCTCGGGCAGCCGGTACGGCGCCGCCCGCGTGATGTCCCATGCCCGATATGGCGCCCCCGCCACGTGCCCGGCCGCCACCTGCGCCCGCCTGCCGTACGCGCGCACGTCCCACCCCGCGGCCACCGCCGCCCGGCACACCGCCCCGCCCACGAACCCCGAGGCCCCCGTGACCGCCACGATCACGGCGACACCGCGCTTGGGAGGCGCGATACCGCGCTTGGGAGGGTGGAGCGTCCGGGGTCGGTGGTCGCCCTGCCCTGGAGGGTGGTGCGTCCGGGGTCGGTGACGGTGGTTGCCCTGGTGTGGAGGGTTGTGCGTCCGGGGGTGGTCGTCGTGTTTTGGAGGGTGGTGCGTTCAGGGTCGGTGACGGTGGTCGCCTCAGCCTGGAGGGTGAGTTCGGGGAGGGCGCGGTGGCGGTCGGTGGCGGTCATCGTGTCACCGTCGCGCGGAGGGCGGCGCGGTCGAGTTTGTCGGCGCGGCCGGCGCGTGGGAAGGCGTCGAGTACGGCGATGCGGTCGGGAAGGGCGCCGGTGTCGACGAGCTCGGGAAGGGCCTTGCGAACGAGAGACTCCTCGAATCCCGCCTCGGGGACCAGCGCCAGCACGACCTCCTCGTCGCCGGTCGCCTCGTCGGCGAGGCCGATGATCGCCGCCTCCGCGACCCCGGGGAGCGCGGCGATGGCGGGCTCGTACAGCCCGGGATAGATGTTGACCCCGTCCCGCAGGATCATGTCCTTCTTCCGGCCGAGCAGCACCAGCCGGCCCTTGTCGTCGATCCGCACCAGATCCCCGGTCGCGACCTCGTCGTGCGGCGGTTCGCCCAGGTAGCCACGGGCGAGGTGCGGCCCGGAGACGAACAGCTCGCCGTCGCCGGCCAGCCGTACTCCCACGTCCGGCAGCGGTGTGCCCAGCAGGTCGCCCTCCGGGTTGGCCAGTTTGTCCTCCGCGTCCGCGATCGCGATCGGCAGCGCCTCCGTCATCGCGTAGACCGAGAGCACCCGCACGTGCGGGCCCGCCGTGATCGCCCTGCGCAGCACGGCGGGCGGTGCGGGAGCCGCGCCCAGCAGCAGGTAGCGCAACGTGCCGGGCAGTTCGGGGGTCTTCCTCAGCAGGGCGTCCAGCCGGACCGGCACGCAGAAGGTGTGCGTCGCCCGCCGCTCGCCCAGTTCGGCCGTGAACCGTTCGGCCGCCCCGGGCAACGACCACGTCGCGCCCGCCGTCAACGCCGGCAGACCCAGCATGAGCTGGTCGGTGTGCACCACATCCCCGGCTCCCAGCGGAAACGCCTCCCCGAACAGCTGCGCTCCCCGAGCCAGCGACCCCCGCGTGTGCACCACCCCTTTGGGCGCCCCCGTGGTCCCCGAGGTGAACACCACCACCGCCGGGTCATCGGCCGAGCCTCCGACAACCGCCCGATCCCCGACGCCGGAACGGGGAAGAGCGGTGAGCCGGGTGGCGTGTCGGGGCACACCGGGGAGCCAGGGGCCGGTGTAGAGATGACGGGCGGAGATGGCGGCGAGCCGGGGGAGGACCAGGCCCCTGCGGCGGGCGAGGCGGCGAAGGGGGCCGCTCAACAGGTACGCCGGTGATTCGGTGATCACCCAGCGAGGCCGGGCCGCCGCGAGACGCCCGGCGAAGACCTCGGGGGCCAGCCCCGGATCGGCCAGCATGAGCATCCCGCCCGCAGCCACCGCCCCCAGCGCGAGCACCACCGCGTCCGGCCCCGGTCGCACCGCGAACAACACGGCGTCCCCGGCGGATATCCCGCCGAGCGCGTCCCGCACGGCCAGGACCCGCCGGCCCAACTCCCGGTAGGTCAGCTCCCGCCCGCGCCCGTCGATGACCGCGACCGCCTCCGGAGTACGGCGAGCAGCCGCGAGTACCCCCTCGACGAGGTCAAATGTTTCACGTGAATCATCGTGCATGGGCTATCCACAGCTGTGCGTACGTGGGAATGAGGACCCGGCGAGCGGCCCGCCGGGCGACGATCCGGGGCCGGTGCCGCAGGACGACCTCCGCCACCGCCCGGATCTCGGCCTGAGCGAGCGGGTAGCCGATGCAGAAGTGCGGCCCGGCCCCGAACCACAGGTGGCGCACCTCGGCAGGATGCTTCCGGGCAGGGTCGAAGGGACCGTAGGCGCGGGCGCAGTTGTGCGTGACGATCACCACCCGATCGCCCGGCCGGACCTGCACCCGCCCCACCCGGCCGGGTGCGGCGACCGAGCGCAGCATCACCGGCGTCGGCGTGGTGAACCGCATCGCCTCGTCGATGGCCGTGTCCAGGTCGAATTCGCTCGTCCCGTGGTCGTGCAGGAGCGCGACCAGGCGGGGGACGAAGGTGGCGACGGTCTCCGTGCCGGTGAGGAAGAAGGCTCCGGCGGCTCCCCGGGCCTCGGCTTCGGACAGGCCGAGGGAGCGCATCCGGCCCATCACGGTGGTCTCGCCGCCCCGGTGGTACGCGGCGGACGCGATGTCGCCGATGCGGTCGAGGACCGCGCGGGCGACGGCGACCTGCCGGTCTGCGAGCCGCCGCGAACGCAGCGACACCATCGACACCACCCGCTCACCATCGGCGAACAGCTCCCTGGCCGCCTTCTCCCCGACCTCCTCCAGCCCGATCAGCCGGCCGATCACCGCCCCTGCCATCAGCCGCATCGAGTCCACCAGATCGACCGTCTCGCCATCGGCCAGCCGTCGTGAGAGGTCGGCGAGCGGCTCGTTCAGAACATCGCGGACCAGCGGATCAACGGAGGCGGGGGCGAAGAGCGGGGCGAGCTTGCGCCGCAGCGCGAGGTGGGCCTCGCCTTCCATGTTGAGCAACACGGAGGGGCCGAGGACGGGCGTCCAGAGGTCACCAGGCGAGCCGGGGCCGTCCTTGCGGAACCGGTCGTCCGTCAGCACCGCCCGCGCCACGGCGGCGTCGTTGACCACCACGCCGAGGCCCGGCACCCGCACCACCGGCCCCAGCCGGGCCAGCAGCCGCACCAGCGGGTACGCGACCGGGTGCGCGGCCAGGTACAGCCGTGTCTCGTGGTTGGAGATCATCGCACCGCCGCCCCGGGCCAGGGCGGCAGCCGCTCGGCCGGGTACGGCTGTGCCTCGTGGTCCGCGATCATCGCACCGCCCTGGGCCGGGGCGGCAGCCGTACGGCCGGGTACGTGGCCGGGTGCGGCTGTGTCTCGTGGTCCGCGACCATTGCAACCGCCGCCCTGGGCCGGGCCGGTAGCCGTATGGCCGGGTACGTGATCGGGTGCGGCTGTGTCTCGTGGTTCGCGATCATCGCACGTCGATGACGTCGGGGCGGTAGTGGTGGTCGGCGTACCACGCGAGGGTGCCGACCAGGCCATAGGCGCGCAGCCGGCGCACGGAGCCGAAGACGACGACGTCCCGCCGGGTGGCGTAGGCGGGGGTGAGCCGGCGGACGGCGTTGACCAGCGCGCGGTCCTCGTGCAGCTCCTCGATCGCGGTCCGGGGAAAGCCGCCCGCGCGCTCGTACAGGGAGGTGGTGATCGCCATGGTCGCACCGGGCATCATGACGTACGGCCCGCGATAGGCGGGATCGCGGTTGCCCGGCCGGAACCGGCCGAACAGCGCGGCCACCTCCACGACGAAGGGGATCAGCCGCCGCTCCCAGAACTTCAGCGGGAACTCGTCGGTCCGGGGCCGCAGTTGCCCGCCGACCATCTCCAGCCCGTCGGCGAACCCCCGCCGGAGGTTGCGCACCCAGTCGTGGCGCGGCAGGCAGTCGGCGTCGGTCCTGGCCAGGTGGGTGGCCCCGGCCGCGATGGCGTGCCGCATGCCGGTGTCGGCAGCCGCGCCGGTGCCCTTGCGCGGCTCCCCGACCACCCGGACGCCGTGCCGCCGGGCGATGTCCGCCGTGCCGTCGGTGCTGTCGTTGTCCACCACCAGCAGCGTGAAGTCCTGGTCATCCTGTGCGGCGAGTGCGCGCAGCGTGCCCTCGATCCCGGCCGCCTCGTTGTAGGCGGGGACGATCACCCAGAGGTCCATCACATCTCCGCCAGCATGACGCCCATGCTGATCCCGCCGCCGAGCCCGAGCATCGCGACCCGGTCGCCGGGCGACCAGCCGCCGAGCGAGAGTTGCAGGGGCAGTGTGGCCGAGGCGCAGTTCCCGTGGTCGGGCAGGGTGACCACGAGCCGGTCGTCGGGGAGGTCGAGCACTCCGGTCAGGAAGCGCAGGTACGGCATGGCCACCTGGTGGACGGCGACGACGGCGAAGTCGTCCCAGCCCAGGCCGGTGTGTTTGAGGGCGTTGAGGAACAGGTCGGGGCCGACGAGTTCGAAGGCGGCCTTCATCCGGCGGCCGTCGCCCTTGAAGTAGGAGTACTCGGGGTCGCGGGGGTGGGCGGAGCCGCCGCCGGGGAGGGTGCCGACGCCCCACGCCGTACTATCTGCCGAAAAATCGCGGTAAAACACTCCGCGGCGGGCGTCCGCCGTCAGCAGCACCGCCGCCCCCGCGTCCGACAACGTGTAGCCCGCGAACGATTCGACGAACTGCGCCCGGTCGCTGACCTGCCAGCGGACCGCACGGGAGGGCATCTCGCCCGAGCACACCAGCACCCGGCGGTGCCCCCCGGTGCGGATCAGCGCCTCGGCCACCTGAATGCCGTTGAGCACGCTGTTGCACGCGTTCTTCACGTCGAACACCGGGCACGACAGCCCGAGCTTGGCCGACACGATGTGCGCGGTCGCGGGCTCGACCATGTCCTGCGAGGCCGAGGCGAAGATCAGCAGGTCGATCCCGTCGAGGTCCAGTTTCCTGGCCGCCGAGACGGCCAGGTCGGAGGCCTGCTGATCGTCGTCCGCCACGTGTCGCCACTGGATCCCGGTCATCCGCTCGACGATTCCCGCAGGCGGAACGTATCCCCGGATCCCCTTCTCCACCTGCGCACTGCTGAGCGTACGGCCAGGCAGAAACGTAGCGACGCCCGAAATGCGGGCCTTCATCCAACCCCCAGCTAGTAGGTCCTATTACCCGCGCAATGTAATGAACACGAGTTGCAACCTACTTGCCAAGGGACGGCACGGCCAGGTCAGGCCCGAGCCTCGGTGTTGCCGGCCTCCCAGTGGGTGTGGAAGGAGCCGTCCTCGTCGACCCGCCGGTAAGTGTGCGCGCCGAAGAAGTCGCGCTGGGCCTGGGTGAGCGCCGCCGGGAGCCGCTCGGCGCGCAGCGCGTCGTAGTAGGCGAGCGCCGAGCTGAACCCCGGCGCGGGGATGCCGAGCCGGGCGGAGGTCGCCACGACCTCGCGCCAGGCGTCCTGCCCGTCGGCGAGCGCCTCGGTGAAGTGGTCGTCGGTCAGCAGCGTCGGCGTCGAGGGATCGGCCTCGTACGCGCCCCGGATCCGGTCGAGGAACTTCGCCCTGATGATGCAGCCGCCCCGCCAGATCGTCGCCATCGCCCCGGCGTCGATGTCCCAGCCGTACTCCTTGCTGCCGGCCTGGATCTGGTTGAACCCCTGGGCGTACGCGATGATCTTCGAGGCGTAGAGCGCCTTCTCCACGTCGTCGGGTGAGACCGGGCTGCCCGCCGTACCCGTGCGGGCCGGGCCGGGCAGGCCGCGGCCGGCGCGGCGGAGGTCGGCGTGCCCCGACACCGAACGGGCGAAGACGGCCTCGGCGATCCCGCTGACCGGCACCCCGAGGTCGAGCGCGATCTGCACGGTCCAGCGGCCGGTGCCCTTCTGCTCCGCCTGGTCCAGGATGACGTCGACGAACGGCTTGCCCGTCTTGGCGTCGGTGTGTGCGAGCACCTCGGCGGTGATCTCGATGAGATAGGAGCCGAGCCGGCCGGAGTTCCAGTCGGTGAAGACGTCGGCGATCTCGGCGGGAGTCAGCCCCGCGCCATGCCTGAGCAGGTCATACGCCTCCGCGATGAGCTGCATGTCGGCGTACTCGATGCCGTTGTGCACCATCTTGACGAAGTGGCCGGCGCCGTCCGGGCCGACGTGGGTGCAGCACGGCGTGCCGTCCACCTTCGCCGAGATGCTCTCCAGCAGCGGCCCGAGCGCCTGGTAGGACTCCACCGAGCCGCCCGGCATGATGCTCGGGCCGTTCAGCGCGCCCTCCTCGCCGCCCGAGATCCCGGTGCCGACGAAGTGCAGGCCACGCTCGCGCAGCGCCGCCTCCCGCCTGCGGGTGTCGGCGAAGTGCGCGTTGCCGCCGTCGACGATCATGTCGCCGGGTTCGAGCAGCGGCGCGAACTCCTCGATCACCGCGTCGGTCGGCGCCCCCGCCTTGACCATGATGACCAGTCTGCGCGGCCGTTCCAGCGAGGCCACGAACTCCTCGGCGGTCTCGGCCGCCACGAACGTGCCCTCGTGTCCGAACTCCTCGACCAGGGCCTTGGTCTTGGCCGTGGTCCGGTTGTGCACCGCCACCGTGTGACCGTGCCTGGCGAAGTTCCTGGCCAGGTTGCGGCCCATGACCGCCAGGCCGGTGACCCCGATGACTGCCTTATCCGTCATGATCTGCTCCATCCGCACGCCGTCTGGACTTCAATCCTCTCGCTTATGGTGATACGGCGTGGCGGGCGGGCACGGCTCAGCCCGCTGCCAGGTCCAGGACCACCTTGACGTCGCCGGGATCGGGCTCGAACGCCTCGTGTGCCCGGGCCAGCGGGATCCGGCGTGTGATCAGGTGTTCCAGCCAGGATCGGTCGGCCGCCGCCAGCGCCTGCGCGGCCAGCTCGTAGTGCCGGAGGTTGGCGTTGACCGAACCGAAGACCACGTCGTTCTCCAGTACGATCTCGCGGTTGATCGCTCCCGCGTCCACCTGGAGGCGGCGTCCCGGCGCGGAGACCCCGGTCAGGCAGACGATGCCCGCCGAGGCGGTGTTCTCCACGGCGTCGAACACGATCGGGCCGACCCCGGTGGCCTCGATGATGATGTCCGGTTTGGTGTCTCCGACCGCCTCGGGGACCGACCCCTTGTGGTAGACGCCGCCCAGCTCGCGGACGAGATCCGGCTTGATGCCGCCGCTGACGCGGTCGAGGACGTGCACCTCAAGCCCGCGCTGCCTGCCCATCAGCGCGGCCAGCAGCCCGATCGGGCCGGCCCCGGTCACCAGCACCCGTTCGGGCTGGAACCACGCCCGCGAGCCGATCCGCTCGATGTGGTCCCACGCCTTGGCGAGTACGGTCGCCGGCTCCATCAGCACCCCCACCCGCTCCAGGCCCGGGTCGAGCTTCACCGCGTAGGCGGGCTCCACGGTCCACCGCTCGCTGCCGTAGCCCTGGATCGCCTTGATCCCGCGCTCGGTGTAGCGGCCGTTGCGGCACATGTCGAACTCGCCCCGCGCGCACGCCGGGCACGGGACCGGGTCCGGCCTGCGCACCACCCCGACGACGAGGTCACCCGGCGCGAACGCCGACCCTTCGGGAGCCTGGGCCACCCGGCCGAGTGACTCGTGTCCGAGGATCAGCCGATCCTCGCCCGGGGGCGCCCAGCCGTACTCCGCCGCGGCGATCTCCCTGTCGGTCCCGCAGATGCCCAGGGCCAGGCCGTCGACGAGCAGCTCGCCCTCGCGCGGGACCGGATCGGGCACCTCCTCGACCCGCAACGAACCCTGCTCACCGGGTCTCACCGTCAGTGCGCGCAACGTCCCCACCCCCTCGCAGGACGAATACCCCCTGAAGAAGGCCATTAGCCCAAGTTCGTGAACGCGTGACGGCTCCCCCCGGCATCGGTGCCACGCCCGAGCCGCCAAGCCCGGAAGATCCCGTGAACGCGCGCCGTCCCTGACGAAGATCGTCGAACGGCTCTGGTCAGGATCGGGTAGTACGGGCCGCTGGAACCGTCTCCTGCCGATGCCCGGCTTCGATGATCAGGCATCCGCCGGCAGGTCGCCGCACCACGTGATCACCGTCTGGGCGCCTCCACCGGTCAGCATGTCGGACGCCCCCTCGCCGCTGTGATTTGTGCCTATTTGGGTGGGTGGCACCTGCGTGGAAGCCCAACACCTGAGATACTGCAGGTAGTGGCCTCCGGGTCACTACGGCCATCCACGCAGCCGCGTCCCTCAGGAGGGCCATGTACAACGCCCGTCACCGAAGCAGCCTGCGCAGACCATGAAGGATCACGCCGCCACCCGAGGCCGAGATGTAACGCTCGCCCTTACTTACGCCTGCAGTGTCCACGCCCACGAGATGGTGTTCGGACGCCGGCCCGAGGCCACTCTGCTGGAACGGGGCACATCCTGGGAGCCCCGGTTCGTCAGCCGTAAGCAGGAAGTCGTGGAGATGTACTCCCGGCTGCTCCTCGTCCGCCTGCGCGCCCGCGTCGACCGCCTCGCCGCGCTGGAGGTCGAGTGCCTCCGCCGGGCCTCCCTCGCGTCGCTGCCGCACGTCGTGTTCGCCGTCGCGCGCGGTACCGTGTCCGGCCGCAACTTCTCCGGGGTCCTGCGCGACGCGTCGTGGATCCTCTCTCCCATGCGGCGCCGCCAGTTCCGCCGCACCCACATCATCGCCGCCGACCTGGCCGCCGCCGCCCGCGCCACCGTCATGGCGGCCGGTGCGGCCAACGACCCGGTCACCCGTACCCGGCTCCTCGCGGCCACCCGCTACCAGGCCGCCCGCGACGCCCTCGACCTCTCCCTCGGCGACCCCTCCCTCGCCGGTCCCCCCGACCGCCTCCTCGCCGAGCTCAACTGGCTCGACACCCACCTCCCACCCCGCGAAGGCAGATCCTGACCTCCTCCACCGGGTTCTGAGTCAGGGTCGGTTCTCCGCCGATCGTGGGGGTGGCAGGCTGTGCTGCCCGGGATGAAACTTTCAACTTTTCCTCGTCAGGTAGTCCAACTCATTTCCGTCAGGTAAACTTGCCAGCAAATCATGGGAGCGCTCCCACTGTCCGGTAATCCCCCACCCGGAAAGATGGAGACCGCACGATGCACCATCATCACGTCAGAAACACCCCCCGTTGGGCGCTGCGTGCCCTGGCCCTGCTGTCGGCGGCCATGCTCGTCCTGATTCCCCTGGCCGACACCGCCACCGCGCACGGCTCGATCATCAACCCGGCGTCCCGCAACTACGGTTGCTGGAACCGCTGGGGCAGCGACTTCCAGAACCCCACCATGGCGCAGCAGGACCCGATGTGCTGGCAGGCATGGCAGGACAACCCGAACGCCATGTGGAACTGGAACGGGCTCTACCGCAACAACGTCGGCGGCAACCATCAGGCGGCGATCCCGAACGGCCAGCTGTGCAGCGCCGGCCGGACCGAAGGCGGTCGCTACAACTCCCTGGACACCGTGGGCCTGTGGAAGACGACGAACATCGGCACCAACTTCTCCGTGAACCTGTGGGACCAGGCCCTCCACGGCGCCGACTACTTCCGCGTCTACGTCACCCGGCAGGGCTTCAACCCCGCCACCCAGTCGCTGGGCTGGAACAACCTGGAGCTGGTCCGCGAGACCGGCAGATATGCCCCCACCCAGAACATCTCGATCGCCGCCAGTGCCCCGGGACGCAGCGGACGCCACATCGTCTATACGATCTGGCAGGCCTCGCACATGGACCAGTCGTTCTACTTCTGCAGCGACGTGATCTTCAGCTGAGCCGCTGAGCCGTACGTCGCCGACCCCGCCGGATGCCGAGGGCGTCCGGCGGAGCCGTCCCGGGCCCGGCCGGGAGCCGGGTGGCGCGGGTCGTCATGCGGCCCCGGGAGATGCGGCCCGGGGCGATGGGATCGATGGCGGAGGCTACTGGAGGGGCGGGAAGACCGCGCCGGTGGCGGCCGTCATGAGGCACTGGTTGGAGAACTGCTGCCGGTAGAAGACCGGACGGCCGAACCAGTAGCCCTCCATGGTGGCCTCGACCGGGTCGTAGATCCGGGGGCACGGGTTCGGGTCGGGCTCGCGCTCTTCGAGATAGCCGTCGACGGCGTACAGATCGGCGCACGCCGCCCAGGGGTTCGGGTGGCTGCCGTCGTCCGGGCCGCAGGTCAGGGTCCAGTGGTTGTAATCCCCGGACAATCCCACCACCGTGAGCTCCAGCCGGCTCGCCGCCGTCTGGGCCTGCGCCGGGGCGGCTGAGGCTAACGCGGTGAGGGCCAGTGCGGCGGCGGTGACGGCGGCGGCGCGACGGGCGAACAGGCTGACTGCGAGCATGGAGCCCCTCCTTCTGGCGGACACTTTAAGTAATCAAGCTACTACTTAAAGTTGTCCCGAGTGGAGAATTCTCTGTAAGAGCCATCGGCCTGAATTCAGTGGCCCGGCTTATATAAATAAATGCGGCCCGACACCCCGAACGGGGAGTATTCGACGAATAGGCGCTCCACTGATTCGACAACGTCGAGTCGCTTTACCGGCCGATCAATACGAACGGACGCCGGAGGCGATCACTCGCCGTGGGCGGGGTGGTTCGAGGCGGCTCGGGTGATGGCGGTCTCCACGGCGGCCACCCGGTCGGCCACCAGGCCGAGGGCGCCGACGGCCCGGGTCATCGGGTCGTCCTCGGCGCCGCCCAGGGCCTGGGCGCGGAGGTGGCCGGCCTTGACCTCGGCCCATCGGGCGGCCTGGGCGGGGGTGAGGGCGCCGCGGAGTTCGGCGAGTTTGAGGAGGTTGGCCTCGGCGCCCGTGGTCAGGGTCTGGGCCTCGCCCAGATAGTGATCGTCGATCAGGGCTTCGAGTTCGGCGTCGTTCATCACGGGGACGATCCGCTCGGCCAGCTTGTTCATGTTGCGGTAGGAGCCCTGGAGCTGGAAGCGGGGCTCCATCCTGGCGGAGTCGGCCTGGGCGGCCGAGGCGATGTAGGCGCGGTTGTTGGCGAGCACGACCCGCTGCACCCGGAGGACCTTGCGCAGGACGGACAGGACCTGCTCCAGCTCGACCGTGGAGTAGGGGTGGGCGAGCTGGTCGGGGCGCACCGAGTCGTCGCCCGCGGCGAGCCGTACGAGGCGGTCGATGTCGCCTCGGTCCCGGGTCGAGAGGGGGGCCAGGACCGGGTTGGAGGTGAGGGCGTTCTCCACGTAGCTGAGGGCGAAGACGTCGTCCCGGCCGGAGAGCACGTCGCCGAGGTTCCAGACGTCGGCGCGGTTGGCGAGCATGTCGGGGATCTGGAAGCGCCGGCCGGCCTCGGTGTAGGGGTTGCCCGCCATGCAGACGGCGAAGCGCTTGCCGCGCAGGTCGTAGGTGCGGGTGCCGCCGTCCCACACGCCCTCCATCCGGCGCTGGGCGTCGCAGAGGGAGATGAACTTCTGCAGCAACTCGGGGGAGGTGTGCTGGATGTCGTCGAGGTAGAGCAGCACGTTGTTGCCCATCTCCAGGGCGAAGGAGATCTTCTCGATCTCCTGGCGTGCGGTCGCGTTGGGGGCGTCCGCGGGATCGACGGAGGTGACGTCGTGGCCGAGGGCGGGGCCGTTGATCTTGACGAACACCAGGCCGAGACGGTTGGCGACGTACTCCATGAGCGTGGTCTTGCCGTATCCCGGGGGTGAGATGAGCAGCAGCAGGCCCATCTGGTCCGTCCGCTTGGCGTCACCCGCCGCGCCGAGCTGTTTGGCCAGGTTGTCGCCGATCAGCGGGAGGTAGACCTCGTCGAGGAGGCGGTTGCGGACGAAGGCGCTCATCACCTTCGGCTGGTACTCGGGCAGCCGGAGCCGTTGTCGCTCCGCGTTCACCAGGGCGGTGCGCCGCCGCTGGTAGCCGCGGTAGGCGGGGATCCGTTCCGTCCGGAAGACGCGGGTTCTGGCGAGGGTCTCGTCCAGGCGGAGGTCCAGGGCGCGTTCGTTGATCCGGGGATGCGCGCCGAGGAGCCCTTCGACGGTCGTCTCCAGGGTCGCCGCGGAGTCGTGGCGGGGAAGGTCGCCGCACAGCTGCAGGGCGACCGCTTCGGGCAGTTCCGCGGATCCCGCGTCGAACGAGCCGAGCCACGCCTCCGCGAGCTGACGGCGCGCGCCGAGATCGTCGCCGAGCGCCCGCAGGTCGTCCTCGTACTCCTCGATCCGGCCGGCGCCGAGGGACTTCCGGAACCGCTCCAGCAGATCCCTGGCCGCCGCGCTGGTGACGAAGCCGCCCGGGGTGGCCAGCTCCTCCGCCAGATACTCGCCCGCCAGCGGGGTCTCCACCCGGAGGAAGCCGGTGACGGCCGCGGCCAACTCGGCGTGCAGGGCGGCCAGGGCGGAGGTGGGGCCGAACGTGGCGCGGGCGCGGGCGAGCGAGGCGGCCCGGGTGGCCCATGCCGTACGGCGGGCCTCGTCTGTGCCGTGCGCCCAGAAGAGCTGGGCGGCGGCGCGGGCCGACGGCGGGTAACGCAGCAGGCCGGCGGTGGCGTGCAGGCGGAGCAGCGCGTCGAGGATCGCGGCGGCGTCGTGGTCGTGGACGCCACGTTCGTAGCCCTCGTCGTACCGGCTCCCGGCGGCGGCTCGCACGATCTCCAGCAGCCCGTTCTCGGTCACCGCCGCCTCGTGCAGCGCGTCGAGGCCGAGCCCGGCTCCTGTCCCCGCGCCTGTCCCTGCGCCGGACCCGGCTCCTGACCCCGCGCCGGATTCGGCCTCGGCGAGGATCGCGGCGGCGAGGTGTTCGGCGCGGTAGACGGCGGCGGTCTCCGAGACGAGGAGCTGATCCCAGAAGGGACGGGTCTCCTCGAAGGTCGCGTCGCGGACCGGGGCGCGGTAGTCGGTGCCGGTGATCGCGTAGACCATCGTGCCGTCGTGGGGGACCAGGGTCAGGTCGATCGACTGGGTGTTGACCGCGAAGTGGTGCCGGCCGAGCCGGATGGTCTCGCCGCCCGCGCCGTACAGGTCGAGGCGGTCCCGGAGGGTACGGCCCGCCTCCTGGCGGGCGGCCTTGACGCGGCCTTCGAGCTCCTCGGCGCGGACCTGGTCGCCCAGCTCGCGCAGTTCCGCGGCGACCGAGTGGAGCTTGGCCACCATCGGGTCGGCCGCGAAGTAGGTGTTGACGTCGTCGAGCGACCCCAGGGTGGCGATCCTGCGCCGCACGCTGCCCAGGATGCGGTCGGCGGAGTCGGCGAGGCGGTCCGCACGGCGGGCCCGATCGTCGAGCAACGCCTGCTTGCGGGAGGAGAACGCCTCGTAGACGTCCTCCCGCTTGGTGGTCAGCTCGGCGAGGAACTCGTCGAACTCGGTGAACCGGGACTCCAGGTTCTCCAGTTGCAGGAGCAGCCGGCCGAGCTGGTCGTCGCAGCGGTCGGGGGTGTCGGCGACGGCGAGGGCGCCGGTCACGGCCTGGCCGATCAGCGCGAACTCGGCGGCGAACCCGGCGCGGCCCTCGACGGCCAGCAGTTCTCTGCGGCGGGCGTCCACGGTGGCCCTGGCGCGGTTCACGCCGCCGAGGACCTCGCCGACGCGTTCGAGGATGGCTGTGCGCACGGTGGCGTCGGCGATGTCCAGGGTGCCGACGACCTCGGTGACGATCTCCAGGCCCTCGGCCTGCTCGGCGAGCCGCTCCCGCACGGGCCCGGCCCCGGCGACGTTGACGATGGCCTCAGCCTGGGCGAGCAGCCCGTCGACCTCGGTGTGGTAGCCGGTGAAGGCGTCCTCGCCCTGCAGGAACGCGACCGCCCGCTGCCCGGTGGACGTCACCTCGTCCGCCAGCGAGGAGGCGAGCGCGTCGATCGCGGCCAGGTCGACGTAGCGCAGCTCGCGGAGGGTCACCAGGCGGCCCTGGGCCCGGCGCAGTTCGGCGAGCCTGCGCACCCAGGCGTCCGCCGAGCGCGGTGTCTCGCCGCGCGCCTGCCGCACCAGGGAGGTGACCTGCGCGGCGGCCTCCTCCAGGGCGGCGGCGGCCTGGGCGGTGAGCGACTGGACCTTCTCGAACTCGTCGAGGACCTGCTCGGCGGTCGCCCGCACCGCGGCGAGCGGATCGCGCAGCTCGTGCTCCGCCAGCCAGTGGTAGGAGTCGGACACCCGGGCGCAGGCCGCGATCAGCGCCTCGAACACCGGCACGGACGGCGCCATCTCGCCGACCATCCTGGCCACCGACAGGCACTCGGAGATGCCGCGCACCAACTCGGCGTTGCCGACGCGTTCCAGCGGGCCGGTGCCGACGGGCTGGGCGGCGGCGTAGACGTCGGAGAGGTACGGCGTCTGCCAGACCTGCATGGGATGGACCCGGGTCGGCTCCTCGGAGACCGCCCGGAAGACGACCAGCGTGCCGTCGTCGAACAGCGAGTAGCCGTGGCACGGGATCGGCGTGGCGACCTCCTTGCGGATCACGTTGTACGGCAGCAGCAGCGTGCGCCCCTCGGCCCTGGCGTGGAAGACGTAGAGCACGTCCTCGCCGTTGGCGGACCGGATGACCCGCTCGAACTCCAGGCTGGCCACGTCGGTGTCGAAGGTCTTGGCGACGCCGGTGGACAGGTAGTAGCCGTCCGGGAAGATGATCCCCTGGTCCTCGGGGAGCCGCTGGCACGCCTGCCCGATGCCGTCCAGCCGTACGACGGCCTTGGTCCTGGTGTTGAAGACCAGGTGGCGCCATTCGGTCTCGTTGTAGGGGCGGATCCGCAGCAGGATCAGCGGGCCGACCCTCGCGTGGTGCACGTCGGCGTCGGCGAGGCTCTGCAGCGGTTCGGCGACCGGCTCGCGGTAGACGCCCTCGCCGGTCTCCGTGTTGTTCTCGATCTTGATGGTGAGGTCGCCGCCGACGGTCTCCACGAACAGCTCGCCGGCGATGGAGATGTGCGGGTGGCGGCCGAGCACGTGGTCGTCGCGGGTGGTCTCGGTCCACTCGAAGTCGTGTGTGGGCGGGAAGACGTGGTCGCGTTCGCCGCGGTTGTCGACGTAGGAGACCGAGCCGTCGGTGGCGACCCGCCAGCGCAGCACCCGGATGTCCTTCGGGCCGGTCTGGAAGATCGCCAGCAGCAGGCCGTCGAGCCGGCGCAGCTGCAACAGCCGGGTCTCCCGGTAGTAGCGGTACAGCTCGGAGAAGTCGCGCTCGAACTGCGGGTCGTGCAGCAGTCCGGGCAGGTCGCCGTCGCCGTCGAAGCTGAAGGCGTCGCCGTCCCGGGTGAACCGGTGCAGCGAGAAGACGTCGTCGGTCGTCGTCTCCGGCTTCAGCCCGATGAACACGTTGTAGCCGAACAGCATGAGCCCGCCGACGGAGACGATGTCGCGGGGCACGCAGTTGTGCTCGGTGCGGATCCGCTCGGTGCCGACCAGCCGCAGCTCGGCGCCGCCGAAGACGTCGAGCCTGCGGGCGTTGAGCGCCTCGGCCCGCTCGGACAGCTCCGTGGCCTGCTCGGCCAGCCGGGCCCGGAGCACCTCGTAGGTGCCGGCGTCGAGCCCGGCGTCGGGTGCGGCCGTCACTGCTTCGCGGCGGTCAGCGCGGCGACGGGCGACTCGGCGACGCCGAGATGCTGTGCGGTCTCCAGAAGCTGCCGCATCTTGTCCTCGTCGGGCCCGCCCGCCTTGATCAGCTTGACCAGCAGCGCGGACAGCGTCAGGTCGCGCACCCCGGCGGAGTCCACCGACCGCAGCAGCTGGGCCAGGTCCGCGCCCAGGTGCGCGTCCCCGTTGAGGTACGGCTTGGCCAGGGCGCCGGCGACGTCGGAGTGCTGGATGAAGCCGTCGACGCTCTTCCCGGCGGAGATGGAGTTCACCAGCCGGTCGAAGAAGATGCCGTCCCCGCCGACGATGTCGATCTTGGCCTTCTCCAGCCCGGTGGCCAGCACGGTGGCCTGCGCCTGGGCCACGTCCCGCCGTACGTTGACCTCGGCGAGCCTGATCTCCTTCTCCGCGTCCAGCCGGAGGCGGTACTCCTCGTGGGTGCGGGTGGCGTCGTCGAGCGCGGCCATCGCGGCGGCCTTCTCGGTGAGGCCCTCGGCCTCCGCCTTGAGCTTCTCGCCGATCGCGGCGGCGGCGACCAGTGCCTTCTCCCGCTCGACGACGGCCTCGGCCCTGCCGACCCGCTCGATGGCCACCGCGTCGCGCTCGCGGACCTGCACCTCGGCCAGGCCGGTCGCCGCGGCCTCCGCCTGGGCGCCCTCGGCGAGCCTGATCTTCGCGCGGGTGTCCAGCTCGGCGGCCTGCTGGCGGGCCTCGGCGAGGACCAGTGCCTCACGCGCCTTGTGCTTGGCCGACGTCTCCGCGGCCTCGGCCGCCTTGATGTCCTTGACCAGGCCCTCCTGCGCCTCGGCCTCGGCCTGGATCACGATGGCCTGGCGGGTGCGCTCGGCCTCCTCGACGACCCGCAGGCGCTTGATGTTCTCCTCCTGCTCGGCGACCGTCTTCTCCACGGCGATCCGCTCGCGGATCACCTCGGCGATCGACCGCTTCTCCCCTTCGAGCTCCTTGTCCTTGGAGATCCGGGACAGCTCGGTCTCGCGTTCCCTGGAGATGACCTCCAGCATCCGGTCCTTTTCGATCCGCTCGGTCTCGATCGCGATGACCCGCTCGCGGTTCTTCTCCGCGACGGCGATCTCCCTGGCCTGGTTCTCCTGCTGGATGCCGAGCTGCTCGTCGGTGCGGAGGTCGGCCGCGCGCGCCTTGAGCCGCTCCTCGGCCCTGACCTTGGCGGTCTCGGCCTCCTCGCGGGCCCGCATGGTCTCGATCTCGCGCTTCTGCTTGGTCTCGGCGTCGGCCTGCCGCCGTTCCAGCTCCAGGATGGCCTCCCTCGCGTCGACGTTCTGGCGGGTGATCTCCTTCTCCTCGTGGCGGCGGAACTCGTTGGTGCGGACGTTCTCGCTCGCGGTGAGTTCGGTGATCTTGCGGATGCCCTGCGCGTCGAGGATGTTGGCGGGGTCGAGCTGTGACATCGGGGTCTGCTCGAGGAAGTCGATCGCCGCGTCCTCAAGGCTGTAGCCGTTGAGGTCGGTGCCGATGACCCGGATGATCTGGTCGCGGAACTCGTCGCGCTGGGTGTAGAGGTCGACGAAGTCGAGCTGCTTGCCGACGGTCTTCAGCGCCTCGGAGAACTTCGCGTTGAACAGCTCCTGCAGCGTCGACTCGTCGCTGGCCCTGGCGGTGCCGATGGCCTGGGCCACCTTGATCACGTCCTCCACGGTCTTGTTGACCCGGACGAAGAAGGTGATGCGGATGTCGGCCCTGATGTTGTCCTTGCAGATCAGTCCCTCGTGGCCGGACCGGTTGATCTCGATTGTCTTGACCGAGATGTCCATGATCTCGGCCCGGTGCACCACCGGCAACACGATCTTCCCGGTGAACGTCACGTCCACCTTGTTGACCTTCGAGACGATCAGCGCCTTACCTTGTTCGACTTTGCGGAACAGGCGGCTGATCACGAACAGCAGGCCGATGACGATGATGAGGACGACGGCGAGCAGAATGCCGAACCCGGTGGAGATGACGTCCATCAGAGGTCCTTAGGTGGAAGGTCGGTGAGGATCGAGCGCGGCGTCGTACGGCATGACCCAGAAGTACTCGCCGTCGGCGTGGTAATCGAAGATCAGGGCGCTGCTGCCGGCACTCAGCGGGTCCGTGCCGTTCTGGCGGACCTGGATCACGGCGGAGGAGCCGTCCGCGGCGGTGACCTCGGCCTGGCCGAAGTCGGCGCTGACGCTGCGCGTCCTGATGACGCACATCCGGCCGATGAAGTCGTTGCGGGAGGGCGGCTGTTCCTCGGGGAGCAGGCGGCGCACCGGGAGCACCAGGAGACGGGTGCCCAGCCAGGCGACCAGCAGGGCGACGGCGAGCACGGCGAGCCGCGCCGGGGTGCCGTCGGTGAACGCGCCGCCCGCGAGGCTGGTGAACCAGGCCAGCGCGACCATCAGCGACAGCACGACGGTGACCGGCATCCCACCGATTCCGAGCCCGGTCAGGAGCCCCGAGGGCCCGTCGTCGGGATCGAGCGCGTCCAGTCCCAGTCCGCCTGCGAGCACCAGCACCCAGTAGCCGATGACGACCAGCAGGAGAAAGCTAAACAGAACGGTCGGGAACTCGAGCGTGGCGTCGAGAAACTCCCCCATCGAAATACGTCGTCCTCCCCGCTACCGCCCGGCCGTGGCCCCCCAAGGCCAGAGCTAGTAGTTGATCGCGAAATATAGCGGGATAAAGCACGACATTCAATGACTTGGTGAGCTATTACGCATACTCAAGCCGCCCGAAGATCGCAGTAAACCCGACCTGGTCAGGCACCCGCCGCCCCTTCGCCGCCGATATGACGGGCCGACGCCCCTACCCGCGTCTGATCGGACGGCCGGGCATCGCCGACAACACCAGCTCACCGTCGCGGACGACCGGCTCGCCCCCGACGAACACGTGGGCATACCCCGTGGAGGGCAGCGTGCTCGCCTCGTACGTCGCCCGGTCGCCGACCGCACCCGGGTCGAAGACGACCAGGTCGGCGTCGCATCCGGCCTGCAGTCTGCCCTTACGGCGCATCGCGGGCACCGACGGCTCCAGCACCCGGGCCGCCAGCAGCCCGCACCGGGCGACGGCGTCGAGCAGGGTCAACGCCTCGGTCTCCCTGACATAGCGGCGCAGGACCTTGGAGAACGTGCCCGCCGTACGGGGATGGGTGACGGCCGTGGCGGGCAGCGGCCAGGCCGTCTCGTCGGGCTCGCCGGCCGTCCAGGTCAGCGGCATGGCGTCGGAACCGATCACCGTGCTCTCCGCGAGCAGGGCGCGGTCGAGGAAGGCCAGGTCGGCGGGTGACTCCTCGTCGAGGGTGTGGATGAAGACGAGGCCGCCCGGGTCGGCCGCCCTGATCTCCTCCAGCCGTGCGGCGTCGGCCGGCCGCTCGCCGGTGCGCGCGTAGACGAGCGCGCTCGGCCCGATGCCCAGGGCGTGCAGCCGGTCGGCGGCCAGGAAATGGGCCCCGATGCCGGTCATGCCCGCGCCGTAGGGGTACGCCTCCGTGGTGACCCGGCCGCCCTCGGCGCGGACCCGGTCGACGAGCGAGAGGACCCGGTCGACCTGACGGACCGAGGTGCTGTTGATGTGGCAATAGTGCATGTGGGCGCCGGTCTCCGCGGCGGCGCGCACCAACTCCTGCGCCCCGTCGATCGGCACCCCCGGCACCCCCTCGACCAGCGGGCGGGCATGGGTGTAGGTCGGCACCCCCGCCGCGGCGGCGAGCGCGGCCACCGCGAGGTACTCGGCCGGGTCGACCTCGGGGGCGTAGCCCATCAGGACGCCGATGCCCAGCGCGCCGTCGGCCAGTTCGGCGCGCAGCAGGGCGAGCAGGGCGTCCAGCTCGCGGGCGCTCGCCGGGGCCTGCCAGGCGCGGGCCGAGATGTGGCCGAGCGCCCCCGTGAAGCCGCCGCCGGGGGCGATGCCCGCCACGGCGGACATCCGCGCCTGGGTCCAGGAGGCGGAGAAGCCGTAGTTGAGCGGCCTGCCCTCGGCCGCGGCCCTGCCGTACGCCTTGGCCACCGGGATGACGCCGGCCTCCAGCTCCAGCACGGTGGTGACGCCGTCGAGCGCCTGGAGGCGGTGCCCGGCCACGGTGTCGGAGTGGCTGTGCAGGTCGATCCAGCCGGGAGCGACGGCGAGACCGGTGACGTCGAGGACGCGGCGTCCGGCCAGCGGCTCGGCGGAGACAGCGGTGATGACTCCCGCGCTGATCCCGACGTCCGCGACGGCGTCGAGGCCGGTCTCGGGGTCGAGTGCCCGGCCACCGCGGAGGACCAGGTCGGGCATGTCGGCCACAGCCGCCTCCTCAGGTGCGCACGTGCACTCGCGATCATAGCCGTGCCGGGGTAGGAACGAGATGACTCGATGACGAGGAGGCCCGGCGATGGCGCCGTTGCGAAGCTATGTCTCTGGCTCCTGGCACACTCCCGCGGACGGCGGCGAATCGCTGCTCGACGCGGTCACCGGCGAGGAGGTCGCGCGGATCTCCACCGGCGGCGTCGACTTCGCCGCCGCGCTCGACCACGGCCGCAGGACCGGCGGGCCCGCACTGCGCGAGCTCACCTTCCACCAGCGGGCCGCCCTGCTGAAGGCGCTGGCCTCGCACCTTCGCGAGCACCGCGAGGAGCTCTACCAACTCTCGCTGCGCACCGGGGCGACCCTCGGCGACGCCCGGTTCGACGTCGACGGCGGCCTCGGCGTGCTGTTCTCCTACGCGAGCAAAGGCCGCCGCGAACTGCCGAACGACACCGTCCTCCTCGACGGCGAGGTGGAGCGGCTCGGCAAGGGCGGTTCCTTCGTCGCCCAGCACCTGTGCACGCCGCTGCGGGGCGTCGCCGTGCAGATCAACGCCTTCAACTTCCCCGTCTGGGGGCCGCTGGAGAAGTTCGCGCCCGCGTTCCTCGCCGGGGTGCCCTCGCTGGTCAAACCGGCCCGCCAGACCGCCTATCTCACCGCCCGGCTGGTGGAGCTGATCGTGGACAGCGGGCTGCTCCCCGAAGGGGCCCTGCAACTCGTGTGCACCGGTCCGGGAGACCTCCTCGACCATCTGACCGAGCAGGACCTCGTCTCCTTCACCGGTTCCGCGGCGACCGCGGCCAGGCTGCGCGCCCACCCCGCCGTGGTGGCCCGCTCGGTCCGGTTCAACGCCGAGGCCGACTCGCTGAACTGCTCGATCCTCGGCCCGGACGCCCTGGCCGGCAGCCCCGAGTTCGAGCTCTACGTCAAGCAGCTCGTGACGGAGATGACCGTCAAGGCGGGCCAGAAGTGCACCGCGATCAGGCGCGCGCTGGTCCCCGCCGCCCTGCTCGACGACGTGGCCCTGGCCGTGGCCGACCGGCTCGCCAAGGTGACGATCGGCGACCCCGCCGACCCCGACGTCCGGATGGGCGCGCTCGCCAGCCTCGCCCAGCGCGAGGAGGTCCGCCGCTCCGTCGCCGCGCTGCGCCGCGCCGGCGGCGTCGTGTACGGCGACCCCGACCGGGTCGAGGTGACCGGAGCCGACCCCGTGCGCGGCGCGTTCATCTCTCCCGTGCTGCTCCGCGTCGATGACCCGGGCCGCGTCGAACCGCACGAGGTGGAGGCGTTCGGGCCGGTCAGCACACTGATCCCGTACGACACGGCGGAGCAGGCGATCGCGCTGGCGGCGCGCGGGCAGGGCAGTCTGGTGGGCTCGGTGGTGACCGGCGACCCGAAGTTCGCCCGCGAGGTGGTGCTGGGCGTCGCGCCGTGGCACGGGCGGCTGCTGGTGCTCGACGCCGAGGCGGCGGCCGAGTCGACCGGGCACGGTTCGCCGCTCCCCGCGCTGGTGCACGGTGGCCCCGGCCGGGCCGGCGGCGGCGAGGAACTCGGCGGGATCCGCGGGGTCCTGCACCACATGCGGCGCACCGCCGTACAGGGGAGTCCGGCGATGCTCGCGTCGGTGACCGGGCGGTGGGTGCCGGGTGCGCCCCGCGCGGTCACCGTGACGCACCCGTTCCGCATGCACCTGGAGGAACTGCGGCCGGGCGACACGGTCATCGCCGGTCCCCGGCCGGTCACCCTGGCCGACATCGACCACTTCGCCGACTTCACCGGCGACACCTTCTACGCCCACATGGACGAGGAGGCGGCCAGGGCCAACCCGTTCTTCGACGGGCGGGTGGCGCACGGCTACCTGGTGGTGTCACTGGCGGCGGGCATGTTCGTGGACCCCGACCCCGGCCCCGTGCTGGCCAACTACGGCCTGGAGAACCTCCGCTTCCTCACCCCCGTCTACCCGGGCGACGAACTGACCGTCACGCTCACCGCCAAGCACATCGACCCGCGCGAGGGCGCGCCGTACGGAGAGGTCCGCTGGGACACCGACGTCACCAAGCAGGACGGCTCCTCGGTCGCGAAGTACGACGTCCTCACCCTCGTCGCGAAACTGACCCCCTGACCACGCCCGCGCTCGGGCGGCTTGCCATACCCGCCGCTTGTTGCGTGCCGTACCTGCCCGTACGGCAAGCCACCCCGGCGCCCCGCGCCGCCCGTGGTGCGGTCCGTCGGGTCACGCCGCTCCAGCAGCGGTGGCGAGCCGCCGTCACGGCGTGCCTTGACGTGGGTTCTTCGGTACGTCCGAAGGGCTTGAACCTGCCGCCACGAGGGGTCGGGTGTCCGGGGCCGGGGTGTGGTGTGGGCCCCGGCCGGGCCGGTGGTGTCGGCCCGGCCGGGGTGTTCGGTGGCGGCCGGTGATGGTGTCGGGGAACGTCAGGGGGCGGTCACGGGGCTCAGGGGGCGGTTACGGGGCTCGGAGGTAGGCCACGCCGAAGGCGGAGTCGGCGGGGGTGCCCTCCGGGGAGTGGCAGTAGACGTCCACGGTCAGCTGCGGTGGGGCGCTGTAGGAGTTGAAAACGCCCAGGTGGCAGTACTGGCCGGGGGTGTTGGTGGTGACCTGGGCGCTGTCGATCGGCTTGCCGATGCCGGTGTGGACGACCCGGTACCACCCCTTCGCCAGCCGGGTGACTGTCGGGGATCCGCCGTCGCTGCTGTAGGAGCGGCGTTGGTCGATCACCGGGCCGGCCGGGTCGCCGGTGGTCGTGACGTAGGCGGCGGGCGCCGACGGGTCGCGGTGAAGTCCCCGGCCCTGCACGTAGGAGAGCACCCAGGGGGAGTCGACGCGCCGCGCCGTGGATTCCCCGCTCACGGCGTAACAGCCGACGGCCACCTCCAGGGTGTCACCGGCGACGGTCGTGCCCTCCGGGTGACAGCGGGCCGGCCCGCCCGAGCCGTACGGCGTGACCTGCGGGTAGCCGCTGTCCTCGGTGAACGCGGCGCCTTTGAGGACGACCTTGTAACGGCCCGGACCCTCGTGGCGGACGTGGTTGACCTGGCCGGCGGAGTTGTAGGTGCCGTCGTTGCGCACGGGGGTGAGGCTGCCGGTTCCGCCGGGCGGGTTGTAGCGGACCGTGGCGTACGGCGTGTCGCCCGGGGCGGCCGGCGCGGCGAAGAACACGGTGAACCACCAGTCGATCGGTGCCCCGGTGTGGTCGAAGCACCGCACGCGGATCACCTCGTCCGGTACGGCGGGCTCCTGACCGGCCACCGCGCACGTCCGCCCCCGATAGGTCGTGCGATACGCCGTCACGTGCGCCACTCCGGTCGCGGAGGCGATGTCGGGCAGCCGGACGGTGTACTCGCCGGTGCCCGTATGGGTCACCGTCGCCCGGTGTGCGGCGTTGGCGGGGTCACGCCGTCCGGTGGTCCACTGGAAGGTGGCGTCCAGCGCGGTCTCGGCGCCCAGCGGGGCGGTCGCCTTGTCCATGTAGGCGAAACCCCAGCGGGGAGTGGCCGACGCGGTGGGCGCGGCCGCCGCCACCATGGCGTCGATCAGCTCCGCGACGACGCGCTTGCCCTGCTCCTCGGTGAGTCCCGGCTCCGGGGCGCTCGGCGGCGGGCTGCCGGCGTCGGGGGAGACGCCGACCCGGAAGGTGATGTTCTCCCAGTCGTCCGAGCCGGTCAACGGCGTGCTGTCAGGCTCGGTGCCGCCCAGCAGGTTGACGGAGACCTCGCGGGTGGGATCGGGATCCGGGACGCCGGCGGAACTCCAGTTCCAGTCGAGGCCGCGCCTGGCGTCGCCGACGCGCAGGACGCGAGCCGGGTCCCGCCACGCCGCCGTCAGGCCGGTACTCGCCCCGATGCCCGCACTCTCCACGAGCCGCGTCATCTGGAGATCGTCCAGTTTCTCGCGCGAGTAGTCGATGGCGCTCACCGCCTCCGCCGTCTCCACCCAGGAGTCCTCGGCGGTGTCGCCGGGCATGTCGCGCAGGGCGGCCAGCCAGGCGCTGTAGTCGGGCAGGCCGGTGAGCTGGTACTGGTAGCTCAGGACGGACAAGTAGTTCGGCTTGTAGTTGGTGTTGTCGCCGCCGCCGTGCAGGAGACCGAGCGCGTGTCCCAGTTCGTGGACGAAGGTGCCGCTCTGCGTTCGGTCGGTGATCTCGTCCCAGGCTCCCAGGGACACGATGAAGTCGATCGCGTAGCCGTCCACGGGGGCGTAGCCGCTGCTGGTGGACTCGTCGTGCTTGTATCCCCAGAGGTTGTAGAAGAACAGGTTCTGCCGGTGCGGCGGGAAGTGGGCCGCCCGGTGCCGGTCGAAGCCGGTCCGCCCGTCCTCCCCCTGCTCGCGCAGTGGCCGCCGGCGCTCGGCGGGGGTGACCGGGATGGCGTCCGAGAGGTCGACCAGCAGTTGGATGCCGGGCTCGGGCCTGGGGCCGTACGGGCACTGTGCCGCCGCGTTGACCGGCGCGTTGTCGAACATGTGGCGCGCCTCGTCCATCGCGGTCGCCGACGGCCGGTCGGACGCGGTCCCGTCGTCGAGCCAGTCGATCTCGACGGCCGTCGTCTTCCGGCACGGGTCCGCGGCCCGGTCGGGGAGCCAGGTGTCGAGCGTGCCGTCCGCCCGCCGGATGCCGAAGAGTTCCACCCGGTCGGTCAGGCCGTCCCCGTCGGTGTCGGGATCCGGCCGGCCCTCGTTGGTGTTCCACGACTGGTCGGTGTTCTTGTAGAAGCGGTGCAGCGGTTCGGCGGGGTCCGGGGAGGCTCGGTCGTAGTACACGGCTCCGGTGTCACGGTCGGTGACGCGCAGCGCCTGCAGGTTCCAGTTGTCCGCCGAGATATCGGGCTTGGTCGTCTCGTGGGTGAATGTGAAGCCGTCGAGCAGGTGCCTCGCCGGCACGCACGGCGTCAGGTGGGTGTCCCAGGTGAAGGTGGCGTTCCGGGTGTCGCCCGTGCCTCCCCGGTGGAAGGGCTGGGGCGTGGCGTCGGGTGTGCCGTCGCCGTCCCCGTCCTCGAAGAGGAGGGTTCCGCCGCCGAAGGTGATCCTCTCGGTGGACGTGTCGTGCAGGCCGTCGTCGCCGGTGGTGACGGTGAACGTCACCCGGCACACCTCGCCGGCGGCGGCCCGCGCGGGACCGGCCGGAACGGCCGACACCCCCGCCACCGTGAGTGCCGCCAGGAGGACGAGGGCCATCAGCGCGGGCAGCCGCCGGCCGCGGGTACGGCTCCGCGGTCCGGGGCCGCGCGTGGGCCCGCTGTGATCTTCGTCGGTCGCTGATCGCAATTCGGCTCCCTCTTTCGAATGAGTCGCAGGTCTGGCCGATGTCAGGTCGACGGTGGGGCAGCGCTGCGATGCCGGACAACGAATCGCGAATCATCCGTACAAGTCCGGACACGACATCCGGGCCTTTCCGGCCTTCCGGGCGCTCCTGGCCTGTAACTATTCGTGGTCTGTCGACGACGTACAGGTGTGCCGGCCTGTCGTCGCCCCCGCCTCGCCCTGAGCCGGTGCCCCACGACACCCGGGCGGGGCGCGTCCCCGCGTGACCTCCACCCGCCGGCCCGGACGCCCTGACAGGAACTCATGTGACCTCTGCCGGAACGACCCAATCCCCCTCGGCCGCACGCCAGACCGCCGCGCTAACGGCGCTGGGCGTGGTCGCGGACGTGGCGGCGCTCGCCCAGCTCCTGGTCAGCGGCCCGCAGATGGGCATCCTCGTCGCGGGGGTGCTGGCGGCGCTGTCGGGCATCGGCGGGCTGATCCGGCGGTTCGGCGAGCCGATCGGCCCCGGCGCCCTCGTCATGGCGGCCCTCATCGCCATCGGGGCGGGCACGGCGGGAGTGTCCGCCGAGCGGCTCCTGAGCGATCAGGCCGCGCTCGGTCCGGCCTCGCAGAGCCGTACCCTCGCCCCCGGGCCCTCGGGACCGGTCGCCTCCGAGCCCGTTGCCGGTGACACCGGGAGTACGGGCCCGTCGAGTGCCGCGCTCCCCAGCCCGTCGCCGTCCGCCTCGGTCGCTCCCGACGACGGGGCGAAGGGGACGCCTGCGCCCGCCCGCGGAGCGGTCGTCAACCAGGGCAGGGCCGTGCTCGTGGACCTCGACTACCTGGATCTGGAAGGCGGCGTGATCAGCGAGGTGAACGACGCCGCCGACATCACCTACAACGCTCCTTACAAGGAGATATGGACCAAGGGCGGTGGGGCGCTGTGGATCACCCCGTTCTCCGGCGAGCCCAGCATGGCCCAATGCGAGGATCGGCTGCGCTCGCGGCACTACGGGAGCGTGTCCGTCGAACAGGGCGGCTGGTTCTGCGTGGAGACGGCCCAGAAGAACATCGGCGCGGGGCAGTTCGTCAAGGCCGCCGAGCGGGACGGAGAAGAGCTGACCCTCGCGTACATCGTCTGGCGACGATGACCCTCCCGCCCGGCGAGGGGCGGGCGGGAAGGCGAGCCGCCGGCGCGAACCTCATCCAGCGCCGCGCGCCAACGCCCGACCTCGGCGTCACGGAGGGCAGATCGTCCCGCCGGGCGGGACATGATCCTCGCCCGGCCAGTGCGGTGTCCACTTCGCCGGGGTCCAAGCGGCTCCGACCTCGGCTCCTGGAGCCGGTGAAACGTTGCTGGACACCGCGCTAGCGGCGTGCGCGCGCGGGTTTGGCCGGCTCGGCCTTCTTGGGGACCCAGCGTTCGCCGAGTTCCGCAGATGTCGGTGGCGGGCCCGGTAACGAGTCCGTCGGGGTGACGCGCAGGGAGTCGAGGATCAGGGCGAGGTAGCGGTGGCGGAGCTGGACGATTCGCTCGGGGTCCTCGACCCGGATGGCGGTGAGCTGCTCGAAGAGCATGGACAGGTCGGCCACCTCCAGGTCGGGGCGGATGACGCCGGCGGCCATGGTGCGTTCGAAGAGCCGCACGGTCAGCTCCGCGGCCCTCTCGGACTCGCGGGTCAGCTCCTCGGTCGGGGTGAAGGTGCCCGCCAGCCGCTGGGTCAGCGAGTGGGTGTCGGCGTCGGTCACCCCTCGCATGAAGCCGGCGAAGGCGGACCACGGCTCACCCTCGTCGGCCAGCGCGGTCTCCAGTTCGGCGATGTAGTCGTGCAGGCCGTCCAGGCAGAGCTTCCTGAGCAGTTCCTCCTTGCTGGCGTAGCGCCGGTAGAGCGCGCTGATGCCGACTCCGGCGTGCTCGGCGACCGCCGCGATGGGAGCACCGGGATCGGCGACGAACACCGCCCGGGCGGATGCGAGGATCACCTCGTCGTTGCGGGCCGCCTGAGCCTGCCGCCCGCTCATTGATGCTGTCACGTGATCCACGCTACATCAGAACAAATCATTCCGTTCTGCTGTACCCCTACTTTCTCGATCCCGCGAGTGCCGGCGGGCGACTCAACTGGACAGGGCGGGCAGGGGCTGTTCGGTCCAGATGCATTTGCCGTCGGCAGTGAAGCGGGTGCCCCAGCGCTGTGAGAGGGCGGCGACGAGCTGGAGGCCGCGGCCGCCTTCGTCGGTTTCCGCGGCGCGGCGGATCCTGGGCGTGGTCTGGCTGCCGTCGGAGACCTCGCACACGAGGGTGCGGCTGCGCAGCAACCGGAGCCGGAGCGGGCCCTTGGCGTGGCGGACGACGTTGCCGACCAGCTCACTGGCCACCAGTTCGGTGGTCATCACCAGGTCTTCCAGGTGCCAGTGGGCGAGTTGCTCGCGTACATGCCCGCGGGCCTCACCGGCGGCGATGGGGTCGTCGGGCAGCGACCAGGAAGCGATGTTCTCGGCGGCCAGCCGGTGCGCACGGGTGATGAGCAGCGCGGCGTCGTCGGCTATCGGTTGGTGCGCGCCGGGCAGCATGGCGCCGGTCACGGCGTCACACAGGTGATCCAGCTCACTCCTGTGATGATCGGAGAGGAGCCGAGTCAGCTCGGCCATGCCGTCGTCCAAGTCACGGGTGGGCGACTCGACCAGGCCGTCGGTGTAGAGCACGAAGAGGGCTCGGTCCGGCAGGTGGAGCTCGGCCGTGGTGAAAGGCGGCTCGGCGGCGCCCAGCGGCGGGTCGGGAGTCGTTCGCGGGACTCGTACCGTGCCGTCGGGGTGGACGATGGCGGGTGGGGGGTGTCCGGCGCTGACGAAGGCGCACTCGCCGGTGGTGGGGTCGTACACGGCGTACAGGCAGGTGACGTAGGTGTCCTCGCCGAGGCCGTTGACCAGGTCGTTGAGGTGAGCGAGGAGTTCGTCGGGCGGCAGTTCGAGGTCCGCGAGGGCGCGCACGGCCGTGCGCAGGCGGCCCATGGTGGCGGCCTGGGACAGGCCGTGGCCCATGACGTCGCCGATGACCAGGGCAACCCGCTCCGCGGAGAGCGGGATGATGTCGTACCAGTCTCCGCCAAGTTCGGTGCCGCGGGCCGGCAGGTAGCGGGCGGCTGCGGTGATGCTGGGCAGGGACGGCAGGTCGCGGGGCAGGAGCAGGCGTTGCAGCTCCTGGGCGCGCATGTGTTCCGCGTCGTACATGCGGGCCCGCGCCAGGGCCTGCGCGATCAGGCCGCTGAACGCCGTGAGCAGCGTGCGCTCTTCGCCGGTGAACCGGCGCGGAAGGTCGAAGGAGATCACGCAACAGCCCCTGGGGTGTCCGGGGACCACCAGCGGGAGCAGTACCCAGGCGTTCATGCCCGAGTCGGCCATGAGGGTGTCGGTGTCCGGGCATCGCGCATGGTCTTCGATGAAGGCGGGCAGGCCAGTCTGGAGCACGTCGGTGAGGATGGAATGGTCGGTGGCCCTGCATTGCTCGATGCGGCCGAGAACGTCGGGCGGGTAGCCTACGGCTCCCACGACGTGCAGGCGGTCGTGCTCAACAGTGACGATCACCAGGCCGGCGGCGGCGAAGAGCGGCAGAACCCGCTTGGTGATGACCCGCACCATGTCTTCGGCGGTCACCGCCTCGCTGAGGGTGGAGGTCAGCTCTTGAATCCAGGCGGCCCGTTCCGCGGCGGCGTGCTCAGCGGCGATGCGCTCCGCGTCGCGGATTCGCTTCTCGGTGAAGTCCGCGAGGTAGAGGGTCAGGCCGTCCGGCACCGGCACCAGGCGCACGTGGTACCACCGCTGGTCGGTCGGCCACCGCACGTCGAAGCTGGCGGGCGCCCGCTCGGCGGCGGCTCGAAAGCACCGTGACCGCAGGTCGGGCACATCGCCCGCGGGCAGGTCCCACAGCACCCGGCCGTGCAGGTCGCTGGATCCCAGGAGGCGTTCGGCGCCGAGATTGACGAAGATGATCTGCCAGTCGCGGTCCACCGCGAGAAAGGCGTCGCTCATGTACTGCAGCGCCCGGCCGGCCGACTCCCTTGCAAGACGGCTCTCGGTGGTGTCCCAGACCGTGCCGACCATGCGTACCGGCTCACCGTCCGCGTCCAGGATGAGGCAGCCCCGCGCGTGCATCCAGCCCGTGGTGCCGTCGGGGCGGCGGGCGCGGTACTCGACCTCATAGAGGCTCTTGGCGCGAATGGCCTCCTCGGTCGCGGCCATCACCCTGGGCAGGTCCTGCGGGTGGACGATGTTCACCCAAGTGTCGATGGTGTAGGGGGCGGTGCCGGGGTCGATACCCATCATGGTCAGAGCGGGTTCGTCCCATTGCAGGTCGCCGGTCCGGATGTTCCAGTCCCAGGATCCGACTTTGACCGCTTTCAACGCCTGCTGGAGATGGGAGTCGGCCTGCCAGAGGCGGGGCGTGCCGCCCGGCTCCGGGGTGGTGGTCTCGAGTCGTTCGGAAAGCCAGAAGGCCAATGACCGGAGGAAGGCCTGCCGGTCGCCCGATAGTTCGGCGGGCCCGTCGGTCAGGACGGACATGACGCCAAGGGACGCGTCGGAGCCGTCGAGCGGGACGGCCGTCAGCATCACCGTGCGGGACGGGCCGGCGGCGAGCGGGACGGGGCGGCAGGTAAGTGCCCTGGCGTCCAGCGCGTGGGAGATCACCTCGCGGACGTCGCCGCCGGTATGCAGCTCCGCCGGGGGCAGTCCGGAGGCGACCACCAGGCGCAGCTCACAGCTGCCGGTGGGACCGCGCCAATGCACCATCCCGCTCAGCGCGTGCACATCGGCGAGCGCCTGGTCCAGCGCGTACTGCAGGACCTCAATGTCGCTGAGCCCGGCGCACGCGACCGCGAGTATGCGAAGCCGTTCCTCTTCCGAGGCGGCAGCGGAGGTTTCTTTCGTCCCCATCACATCGCCCCCTCCTCACGTTACCCCGGTGCCTGACCGGCTCCTACGGGCGATCGGCGGACCAGGCACAGCGCCGTCGGCGGCAAGGTCGAGGCCGACGGCGCCGCAGACTACGCGTCCACCGGAACCGGTGAGGCCGCCTGGCCGGTGCGGGCGGAGGTGACGAAGCGCGGCGCGATCAGCACCCCCAGCAAGCCCATGACCAGGGCGAACAGGAAGGCCGCCCAGTAACCTGAGCCGATCGCGGTGAACAGTGCGCCGGTGACGGCCACCGCCACCACGGAGAACACCGACTCGCCGACCTGCAACGCCGAGCTGTTGACCCCCTGTTCGCCGGGACCCGACAGCTCAAGGGTGAGCACCGACAGGGTCGGATAGATCAGGCCCATGCCGAAGCCGCTCACGATCCACGCCGGATAGGCCAGCGCCATCGGCACCGCGTCGAACGTCACGGCGCCCATCAGCACGAACCCCAGGGCGAGCAGCGCCATGCCGCCGCGGACGTTCACCATCCGGCTGAACACCTCGCGCCCCTGCAGCCAGGAGGCCAGTGACCAGGTCAGCGCCCCGCCGGTGAGCGCCAGCCCGGCCGTGATCGACGACATGCCGCGCTCGTTGATGAGCATGAGCGGGACCAGGATCTCGCTCGCGAAGAACGCGCCCGTCGCCAGGCCGCGCAGGGCCACCACGGCCGGCAGTCCGCGGGCCGCGCGGAGGGTGCCGGCCGGCAGCAGGCGGGGCAGCGCCACGACGAGGATCACGAAGCCGATGAGCAGCAGGGGAAGCCGGCCGTCGCTGCCGTACTGCATCAGACCGGCGCCGACGGCGGTCACCGCCGCCCACACGACCTTGACGCCCAGCCCCGGCGCGGGCGCCGCCTGTCCGCCCCGGATCGGCTTGCCCGCCAGGCCGCGCCACATCACCAGCGCGGCGGGCACGGTCAGCAGCGGGACGCCGAGGAAGACCCAGCGCCAGCCGATCGTGTCGACAACGGCTCCGACCAGCGCCGGACCGGCCATCGAGGGCACCACCCAGGCGGTGGCGAACAACGAGAAGATCTTCGGATGCAGCTCCTCGGCGTACACCCGGGCCACCACCACGTACAGCGCCACCTGCACCAGCGCACCGCCGAACCCCTGCACCAGGCGGCCGGCGATGAGCATCTCCATGCTGGTCGCACTTCCCGCCAGCAACAGCCCGACGACGAAGCTCGCCACACCGACCCACAGCGGCGCGGACGGCCCGCGCAGGTCGGACCACCGCCCGCCCAGCACCGTGCCGATGACCGCCGCGGCCATCGCCCCGCTGAACGCGAGGCCGTACAGTTCGAGGCCCCCCAACTCCTTGGCCACGACCGGCATCGCGATCGCCACGGCCATGTACTCCAGGGCGACCAGCGAGATCATCGCGATCAGCCCCGCAGTCAGCCCCTTGTTCGTCAGACTCTTCTCCGTCATGCTCACGACGCTATTGACGGCCACCGCCGAGCACATCGGGGGATGGTCTCATCCCTCTAGGACCTAGGTCCTCAGCCTCCCGACGTACGGCGGCGCGCTCCCGCACTCGACGACGGCTCACCGAACCGTCCGGCCGACGGCTTCGCGTGCGGGTGATCCACCCATCAGGCGTCGAAGCGGCGGCGGGAGGCTTCGATGTCGACGAGGTACCGGCTGGTCCAGTCGCACATTCCATTGACCGTCGCTCGCAGGGCCTGGCCCGGCTCGGTGAGGGTGTAGTCGACCCGCGGCGGCACGGTGGGGTGCACGGTCCGCTCGACCAGGCCGTTGCGCTCCAGCATGCGCAGATTCTGGGTGAGCATCTTGTGGCTGATGCCCTCGACCTCATTCCGCAACTCGGTGAAGCGCAGGGTGCGTTCACCGAGGAACTCGATGATCAGAAACGCCCACTTGTTGGCGACGTCCGAGAAGATCTCCCGCGCCAGAGAGTCCGCGCGCGTGAGGTCCGCGTCCTCGGGCGAGCCCTTGAACTGCTTGGTCACCATAAGGTTCTCCAGTCACTGGAAAGTGCGTTCTTCCACGTCAGCGGCCACTCTCCTATGGTTCCTGAGTAACCACAAGAGAGCATAAGTAGCCCACGGGCTCATGACGAAGGAGGCGGGCAGCATGGCCATCACTCTGGTGAACCCCAGTGGACTGCCGGAAATCGATGCGTACCGGCAGGTGTCCATCGCGACCGGGTCGAAGCTGGTCTTCATCGCCGGGCAGGTCGCCTGGGATGCCAAGGGGGTCACGGTCGGCGAAGGTGACCTCGCCGCTCAGGTCGAGCAGTGCTACCTCAACATCGGCACTGCCCTGGCCGGGGTCGGCGGCTCCTTCGACGACGTGGCGAAACTAACCGTCTACGTCGTCGACTGGACCCCCGACAAGATGCCCCTGTTCCTGGAGGGGGTCACTCGGGCGGCCGCGAAGCTAGGCGTCACCCCGGTCCCGCCGGGCACGCTGCTGGGTGTTGCGGCACTGGACGTACCCGGCCATCTGGTTGAGGTCGAGGCCACCGCGATCATCGACTGAACGGGTGTCAGGTGGGGTTCAGTTCGTCGGCGCGGAGGGCCAGGAGGACGTCGGCGCGGACCAGGTCGGCGGGGGTTTCTGCGTTGAGGAGGCGGGTGATGCGGCGGACCCGGTAGGTGACCGTGTTCTCGTGGACGGCCAGCAGGCGGGCGGTGGTGCGGGTGGAGAGGCCGCTGGTCAGGAACACCCGTAGCGTTTCCACCAGGGCGGGGCTGCCGCGCAGCGGGGTGAGGATGGAGTCGGTGAGCCGACGCGCGTCGAGCGGGTTGCCGATGAGGAGCACCTCGGGGATGACGTTCTCGAACGGCACCACCACCCGGTCGGCCCTCATCCGCAGGCCGGCTTCGAGGGCGGAGAGCGCCTCCTTGCATGAGGCGCCCGCCTCGCCGAGCCGGGGCCGGGGCTCGCCGAGGCCGACGATGAGCCGGGCGGGCATGCCGGGCCTGCGGGCGGCACGGGTGAACGCTTCGCCGATGCCGGGCGCGTCGGCGAACACGAGCAGCAGGGTCGAGCCCTTGCCGCCGACCAGCAGCCGGGAGGGAAGACGCGGCCTGACGGCTTCGAGGAGCATCCCCTGGGTGCGGGTGAGGGCCAGCGGGCTGGTCTCCTCGGGCATCCCGATGGCGGCGGCGCGGTGCGGGACCTGGGCGCGGACGCCGACCAGCCGGGCGCGTTCCTCGACGTCTCCCGGGTCGAGGGGTTCGCCGCCGGCCAGCCGGGAGACGAGGTCGGTGGCGATCTGGTCGAGGTGCCCGGCCGCCTCGGAGCGGGTCTGCCGGTAGGCGTCGGTGGACGCCTCGATCAGCACGTCCGTGCTCGTGGCCAGGCGGTGCGACAGCTCGATGAGGGTCTTGGTCGGAAGGGGCGGGCCGACGGTGGCGAGCCGCTCCAGGAGCAGTCGTTCGGCCGCGTGCCAGGAGGCGACCACCGCCTCGACGGGCACCCCCTGGATGGCCCGCCGCTGGCCCAGCGCCGCCGCCGGGTCGAGCTCCGACCCGCGCGGACCGCGGCGTTCGGCGACGGAGGCGAGCAGGACGCGCAGGTTGGGCGCGACCACGCCGGCGAGGTCCATCACGTCCATCCGGGCGTGGTCGTAGCCGGGCAGGTTCTGCCAGACGGCGGCGACCAGGCTGGTGGCGAGGTCGTCGACCTGGGGGAGCAGGAGACCTACCCTTTGTGGCAGATCCACAAAGAACCTCCCCTCATATTCCAGTCGGTCCACGTAGAGGGATCGAGAAGTGCTGACTGACTATGGAATATCACAGGTCAGATGAGGAGAGGACCCTCATGAGTTCACAGGTCGCGCCCCCGGCGGAACGGGACACGCTCGCCACCGACCTTGACGATCACGCCCTCGAACCGGTCCCGACGAACCGCCGCAAGTCGCTGCTCCAGATGATCATTGTGCAGATCGGCTGGAACATCAGCGTCAGCAGCTTCCTGGTCGGCGGCGTGGTGGGCGGCGGCAGTTCCTTCGGGGCGGGCATCGCCGCCATCCTCGTCGGCAACCTGGTGCTGGTCGTGGTCTCGACCTTGGTCGGGCTGGTGGGCTACCGGACCGGGCTGTCGAGTTATCTGGCCGCCCGGGCGGTCTTCGGGCGGCACGGCGCGGTCGTCGTCTCGCTGCTGCTCGGCCTGCTCGCCATGGGGTTCATCGGGGTACTGATGGACACCTGGGGCGGTGCGGTGAACAAGCTGCTCCCGGCGATCCCCTCGTGGGTGTTCGTGCTGGCCTTCGCCCTGGCCATCACCTCCACGGCGATCTTCGGAATCAAGGGGCTCGCCAGGTTCTCCGCGATCGCCGTGCCCATCGAGATCGGCATCGCGCTGGTCGCCCTCTTCAAGATCGGCGGTATGGAGGGCGGCTTCGCCGAAGTCATCGCACACACCCCCGCCGTGCCGATCGGGTTCGGCGCCGCCGTCGGAGCGGTGATCGCGACCTGGGTCACCGGAGCGGCGCTGGTCGGCGACGTGACCAGATACGCCAGCCGCCCGCGCGATGTGATCATCTCCAGCTTCTGCGGCTTCGTCGCCGGCGCGGGCGTCTTCGAGACCATCTCCATGGTCTCCGCGATGAAGGTCGCCAACAGCAACTTCGTGCTGGTCATGCAGGGACTCGGGCTGCTCGCCCCGGCCGCGGTGATGCTGGTCCTCGCACTGTGGAACACCGCGGACAACAACCTCTACTCCGCGTCGCTGGCCTTCACCAACGCCTCCAACACACTGGGCGCGCGGATCGGCAAGCCGGTGTGGACGATCGTCTCCATCGTGATCGCCGTGCTCGTGGCCTTCGCCGGGCTGGCAGACTCCTTCCTCGTCTTCCTGAACATCGTCGCGCTCGTCGCACCGCCGTTCGCCGGCGTCCTCATCGCGCACTTCTGGGTGCTGGCCCGCCACAGCTCGGGCACGGAACTCCTCCGCTCCGCGCCTGCCGTACGGGTCGAGGCCCTGGTCGCGTGGGCGCTGGCGGCGGTGCTCTCGAAGGTGACCGACGTGCTGCTGACCGACGCGATCGAGGGACTGGTGTACGGCTTCGTGTGCTACGCGCTGCTCGGCTGGGTGCTGAAGAGGATCAAACCGATGGGCGCGCCGGAGCCGGCCGTACCGGAAAGGGATGAGTCATGAGATTCGGCCTTGGAGTGCCGACGGGGACCGAAGGATTGATGTACCCGGTCCCCTACGCCGACATCGGCCAGGCCGTACGGCTGGCGGTCGAGGCGGAGCGGCTGGGCTTCGACTCGGTGTGGGCCAACGATCACGTGTCGACCCAGGCGTACGTGCGGGAGGAGTTCGAGACTCCGCCGCGCTTCTACGACCCGTTCGGTTATCTCAGCTATGTCGCGGCGATCACCAGCAGGATCCGGCTGGCCACGGCGATCATGGTGCTGCCGTTCCGCAACCCGGTGGTGGCCGCCAAGCAGGCCGCCACGCTCGACCAGCTCTCCGGCGGCCGGGCCGTGCTCGGGGTGGGCATCGGCGCCTACCGCGAGGAGTACGAGGCGATGAACCCCGGGCGTCCGCTGCACCGGGGCGAGCACGCGGCGGAGGCCATCCAGGCGTTGCAGGCGCTCTTCACCCGGCGGCGCGCGAGTTTCCACGGACGCTGGGTCGACTTCCACGACGTGGAGTCGTACCCCAAGCCGATGCAGCCGACGTTGCCGATCCTGTCGGGCGGCAACGCGCCGGGGTCGCGCACCCGGGCCGCGCTGTACGCGGACGGCTGGCTGCCCGCCTGCCTCACCCCCGGGGAGGTGGCCGACGGCATCGCCGCGATCGGCGACCGGGCCACCGCCGCGCGCGGCGGCCTGCCCCCGGGATTCGAGGTTGCTTTGCAGGTGGCCGTGTGCGTCGCGCCCACCATGGAAGAGGCGTGGCGCAGGTTCCGGGCCTCGCAGATCCACAACCACCTCGTCTCGCTGTCCGGCTCGACGCTGAAGGACCAGGGTGTGGAGGATCTGGCCCGCCGCAACCTCATCGGCACCCCGGAGAGCGTGGCCGAACAGGTGGCGGCCTACCGGGCGGCCGGCGTCGACACCATGGCCGGGCTGCTGTTCGCGGCCAACACGGTGGAGGAGACGGTCGACGCGATGGCCGAGTTCAGCGAGACGATCATTGGCAGGGAGACGATCGGATGACAGCGGGTCTGCGGGGTCCGGCCGGGTGGCGGCTGGGCGGCGAGACGATCAGCGACGGGGAGACGATCGGATGACCGTGGATCTGCGGGAACTCGCCGGGCAACGGCTGGGACGGCTGCGCGAGGCGTTGGCCGGGGCGCCCTTCGACGCCGTGATCCTCACCACGCCGGAGAGCATCCTCTACGCCACGGGGTACCGTTCCGTGGCCGGGCCGTTGTTCCGCGCGCACCGGATGGCCGCGCTGGTGACCGGGGACGACTGCTGGCTCGTCTGCCCCGCCGCCGACACGGCCCCGGCCGCCGACGCCGGGATGCCGGAGGACCGGCTGGTGCCCTTCGGCCGGTTCTACTTCGAGTCGGCCCTGGGCTCCCCGCTCACCGACATGTCCGACCGGCACCCGGACCTCCCGGCCGCGCTGGCGACCGCCGTCGGATTCGCCGGGCGAGGGCTGCGCTACGGCATCGAAGGACTCGCGGCCGATCCGCTTCTCGGCACGGCTGCGGGCTCGTCCGCGGGCTCGCCGGGCCGTACGTCCGCCGAGGGCTCGGCCGGTGCGGCCGTGGACGCGACGCAGTGGATGACCGCGTTGCGCGGTCCGAAGCTGCCCGGTGAGGTGGCGCTGCTCAGGCACGCGGCCCGGCTCGCCGAGGCGGGCGTGAACGCCGCGCTCGACGCCGCCGGACCGGGGATCACCGAGCAGGAACTGGCCGGCGTCGTCGCCGCGACCATGGTCGCCGAAGGTGGGGAGCCGCGGTTCGTGGTGGCCACGACCGGCCCGCGGTCGGCGCTCGCCGACGCCCACCCGACAGGCAGGACGTGGCAGCCCGGCGAACTGGCCAGGTTCGACGTGGGATGCCTCTACGGCGGCTACTACTCCGACATCGGCCGCACCGCCGTACTGGGCGGGCCCGACCACCGGCAGACCAGCCGGTACGCCGCGATCCTCGACGGTCTGGACGAGCAGATCGCGCTGGCCAAGCCGGGGGTCACCGCCGAGGAGCTGTTCGAGATCGCGATGGAGACCGTGCGGCGGGGCGGGATCGCCCCCTACCGGCGGCAGCACTGCGGGCACGGCATCGGGCTGTCCATCTACGAGCAGCCGATCATCGCGCCGGGGACCGCGACGGCGCTCGAAGAGGGCATGACATTCTGCTTCGAGACGCCGTACTACGAGATCGGATGGGGCGGGATGATGGTCGAGGACACCCTGGTGGTGACCGCCGACGGCGTCGATTTGTTCACCCACTCCCCGCGCGCCCTGCCGGTGGTGCCCGCATGAGTCACTACCTCGGCCGCCTGGCCTGCCTGCGCTGCGCCGCCGCGTACGCGGACCCGAGCGTGGAGCTGCTCGGCCGCGGCTGCCCGGCGTGCGAACGCGACGGCGTGCCCGCCAACGTCCTGCCCGAGTACGCCATTCCCGCCACCGGCGTGCTGCCCGTGTCGCAGGGCGAGCCGGGGCTCTTCCGCCACCGGTCGCTGCTGCCGCTGGACCCCGCCACCCCCGCGGTCAGCCTCGGCGAAGGCGACACGCCGCTGGTGTCCCTCCCGCGTACGGCGGAGCGCCTGGGGCTGGCGGCCGTCCACGTCAAGGACGAGACCCGCAACCCGACCTGGTCGTACAAGGACCGGCTGGCTTCGGTGGCCCTGACGAAGGCCGTCGAGCTGGGCGCTCCCGCCGTGGTCGTGGCGAGCACCGGCAACCACGGTGCGGCGGTCGCCGCGTACGCGGCCCGTGCGGGGGTGCGCTGCGTGGTGCTCACGGTCGCCTCCGTGCCCGACACGATGAAGACGTTGATGCAGGTCTACGGCGCCGACGTGGTGGCGCTCAAGCAGCCCCCCGACCGCTGGCGGCTGATGCGGCAGCTCGTGGAGGAGCGCGGCTGGCTGCCGATGTCGGGGCACGCCGCCCCGCCGGTGGGTTCCATCGGCTACGGCGTCGACGGCTACAAGACGATCTCCTACGAGATCGTCGCGGAACTCGGCCGGGTGCCCGACTTCGTGGTGGTCCCCGTCGCCTACGCCGACGGCCTCGCCGGGATCTGGCGCGGCTTCGCCGACCTGGTCGCGCTCGGCGTCGCCGACCGGATGCCCAAGCTGGTGGCCGCCGAGCCGTTCGGGCCGCTCGCGGGCGCGCTCGCCGCGGGCGCGGAGGTGGCGGGGCCGGTGCCGATCACCCCGTCGGTCGCCTTCTCCATCGCCTCGCCGTTCGGCACCTACCAGGGGCTGGCCGCGCTGCGCGCCACCGGCGGACGCGCCGTGGGCGTGCCCGACGACGACCGCATCCTCGACGCCCAGCGCCGCCTCGGCCGGGAGGCGGGACTCTATCTGGAGGCCTCGTCGGTGACCACACTGCTCGCGCTCGAAGAACTCGTCGCCGAGGGCGCCGTGCCGCCCGGCGCGACCACGGTCCTGATCGGCTCCTCCACCGGTCTGAAGGACGTCGGCGCCACCGCGGGCACGCTCCGGCCGGTCCCGGTCGTGGAGCCGACGCCCGCCGCGCTGGATCGGGCGTTGCAGGCGTGAAGCTCGCGTTCTCGATCTCCGGCCAACGGCACGCGGGCTCCGCCGTACGGGTGGCGAGGCAGGCGGAGGAGGCGGGGTACGACACCGTCTGGGTGACGGAGGACTACTGCGAGCGGGGGGCGTTCGCGCTCGCCGGGGCGATCGCGGCGGCCACCGAACGGGTGCGCGTCGGGATCGGCGTGGTCAACCCGTGGACGAGGCATCCGGCGCTGATCGCGATGGAACTGGCCGCCCTGGAGGAGATCAGCGAGGGACGGGCCGTCCTCGGGCTGGGCGCGAGCAACCCCCGGTGGATGACCGACCGGCTCGGCATCCCCTTCGAGAAGCCGATCGGGCGGCTGACCGAGGCGGTCGACGTGGTCCGCGCGTTCCTGACCGGCGAGGAGGTGCGCTTCGACGGCGAGCACTTCCAGATCGCCGCCGGGCTAGCGTTCACCCCGCCGCGCACCAGGCCGCCGATCGTGCTCGGCGTCAAGGGCCCGCGTGCGGTGGCCATGGCCGCCGGTCGCGCCGACGGCCTGCTGCTGTCGATCCTGTCGTCGCCGCCGTACGTCGCCTCGGTGCGTGAGCGGGTCGGTCCGGCGATGGAGCTCGCGGCGTACGTCGCGCTGTCGGTCGACCCGGACGTGTCCCTCGCGCGAGACCGGGTGCGGCCCATGGTGGCGACCTATCTCGGCGTGCACGGCGAACACGAGATCACCCGTACGGCCGGGCTGGCCGCGGAGTTGTGCGCCGCCTTCCGGGAGGGCTGGCTGGCGGGCAGCCCGCGGGTGGACCTCGTCGACGACGACCTGGTGGACCTGTTCACCGTCGCCGGCACGTCCGGCGACGCCGCCCGTTCGTTGTCCCGGCTCGCCGAGGCGGGCCTGGACGTGGCCGTCGTACGCGACGATCCGGGCGGTGACGTCGAGGAGTTGTTGCGGCTTACTCGTCGCCTAGTGCCCGCATGATCTGCGGCTGGGTGTTGACCCGCCGGGTCGGCCCGCGCCACATGTCGATCGCGTCGGGCTCCGCCGGGTCCCAGTAGCGCGGTTGCCACGCCGCCTCGTCGGTGATCAGCCGCACGCCGTAGGAGTATTCGTAGGTGAGGCCCTCCGGTCCCTTGAAATAGAGGAAGATCGCGGTCGACTGGGGGTGCCTGCCGGGGCCCATCTCGATCTCGACGCCCTGCTCCTGCAGGAAATGCCAGTTGCGCATGACGTCGTCGATCGAGTCGACCTGGAAGTTGATGTGGCACAGGCCCGGTGAGCTGCCCTTGAAGAAGGCCAGCTTGTGGTGGACGGGGTCGATGCGCATCAGGCACGCCCAGTCGCCGATCCAGTCGGAGGCCCTGGCGTTGAACATGGTGGACCAGAACCGGTGGGCCTCGCGCACGTCGGCGGCGTCGAGGCAGAGATGGCCGAACTCGGTGATGCCCGACGGCCGGCCGTGCCGCATCGGACGTCGCACCTTGACCTGGTCGATCACCAGGTCGATGCGGTTGCCGAAGGGATCGTCGAAGGCGATGAAGTCGCGGACCCTGCGCGACCTGGCCTGCTCCGGGGTGCCCCGGGCGACCTTGACGCCGGAGAGCTCCAGCTCGTTCTCGGCGCGTTCGAGTGCGTGTTCGTCAGCGAGGACGAAGGCGGAGGACAGCACGCCCGAGCAGCCTTCGACGAAGGCCAGGCAGTGGTGGCGGTCGTCGGCGCGCAGATAGGCGACGCCCTCCTCCTCCCCGGCCGGTTCCATGCCGACGATGTCGACAGCGAACCGCACAGCGGCGGGTAAGTCACCGGCCCCCGAACGGACATATGCGATATCGAGGAGATCGATCACATCACGCATTCAACATCCGATTCAGGAGTCCCGCCAGTCCCAAGTTTCGGCGAGCCTGGCGGAGGCGGCGCCGGGACCGTGCTTAGGATCTTGTGGTTCGGGTCGTGCGCTGGGGGAGCGTGGTGATCTCAGGGTGCTTGTTGCCGTGCTCGCGCACTTCGTGGCGGCCGTGGTCGCGCCGGTCGCGGTGCGGCGGCTGGGAGCACGGGCGTTCTGGCTGATCGCGGCGGTCCCCGCGGCCGTGACCGGGTGGGCGGTGGTGACCCGCGGGTCGCGGACCGAGGTGTTCTCCTGGGTTCCCGGCTACCAGCTCGACCTGGCCTTCCGGATGGACGCGCTCGCGCTGCTGATGGTGGTCGTGGTCGCGGGCGTGGGCGCGCTGGTCCTCGTCTACTGCGGCGGCTACTTCAACTCCGGCGACGTCGGACTACCGGGTTTCGCCGGGATGTTCGTCGCGTTCGCGGGGGCGATGCTCGGCCTGGTCCTGGCCGACGACCTCGTCCTGCTCTACGTCTTCTGGGAACTGACCACCGTCTTCTCCTACCTGCTGATCGGCTTTCACGCGGAGGAGCGCAACAGCAGGCGCGCGGCGATGACCGCGATCGTGGTCACCACCTTCGGCGGGCTGGCCATGCTGGTCGGACTGATCATGATCGGGCTGGCCGCCGGCACCTTCCGGATCTCCGAGATCATCGCGAGGCCGCCCTCGGGCGCCACGGTGACCGCCGGGCTGGTGCTCGTGCTGGTGGGCGCGTTGTCGAAGTCGGCGCTGATCCCCTTCCACTTCTGGCTGCCGGGTGCGATGGCGGCTCCCACCCCGGTCAGCGCCTATCTGCACGCGGCGGCGATGGTGAAGGCCGGCGTCTACCTGGTGGCCAGGCTCTCGCCGGCTTTCGCCGACGTCTCCCCCTGGCGGACGATCACCGTGGTGTTCGGGCTGGCCACCATGATCATCGGGGGCTGGCGGGCCATGCGGCAGTACGACCTGAAGCTGCTGCTCGCCTTCGGCACCGTCAGCCAGCTCGGTTTCCTCGTCGTCATGGTCGGCGTGGGCACCTGGGCCGCCGCGCTGGCCGGCGTCTACACGCTGCTCACGCACGCCGCCTTCAAGGCCGCGTCGTTCATGGTCGTGGGCATCATCGACCACGGCACCGGCACCCGCGACCTGCGCAAACTGAGCGGGCTGCGGTCGGCCGCGCCGGTCACCTGTGTGTGCGGGGTGATCGCCGCCGCGTCGATGGCGGGGCTGCCGCCACTCGGCGGATTCGTCAGCAAGGAGGCCGACTTCGCGGCCTTCACCGACGATCCGGTCGTGCTCGCCGTACTGGTGCTGGGGTCGATCCTCACCGTCGCCTACAGCGCCCGCTTCGTGTGGGGGGCGTTCGCCGTCAAACCGGGCAGGGAGCCGACGGTGATGCACGGGCCGGGGGTGTCCCTGTCGGCGCCGGTGGTCGTGCTGACGGTGGCGACGGTGCTGCTCGGCCTGGCGGCGCCGGTGTTCGACCCGATCGTGGCCAGATACGCGAACGCCTATCCGCCGGGCCCCGACGACGAGCACCTCGCCCTGTGGCACGGCTTCACCCTGCCGCTGGGACTGTCGGCGCTGGTCCTCCTGGCGGGCGCGGCGCTCTTCGTCGCCCGGGGCGCGGTCTCGCGGGTCCAGGCGGTCCTGCACCCGCACCTCGACGCCGAACGGACCTACCGGCTGATCATGCACGGCCTGGATCGCGCCGCCGACCAGGCCACCCGCTTCACCCAGCGCGGCTCGCTGCCCGTCTACCTGCGCTTCATCCTGTTCGCGCTGCTCATGATGCCCGGCAGCGCGCTGCTGGCCGGGCTGCCCTGGGGCGGTGCCGTACGGCTGTGGGACGTGCCGGCCGAGGCCGTGGTCGCGGGCCTGATCTGCGTCGCCGCCCTCGCCACCGTGAACCAGACGTGGCGGCTCGCCGCGGTCATGTGCGCGGGCGTGACCGGGGTGGGCACGGCCACCATGTTCGTCCTGCACGGGGCCCCCGACCTGGGGCTGACCCAGTTCCTCACCGAGACGGTGACCCTGGTGGCCTTCGTCCTGGTGCTGCGCAGGCTGCCGCCGAAGTTCGTCGAACGGCAGGTCGAGGGCATCCGCCGGCTCAACGCGGTGTTCGCCGCCGCCGTGGGCCTGCTGGTGGCGGGCATGGCCTACGTCGCCGTCAACGCCCGTACGGCACCGCCCGCCTCCGCAGGCTACCCGGAGGCCGCCATCGAGGCCGGCGGCCACAACATCGTCAACATCGGCCTGGTGGACCTGCGCGCCTGGGACACCATGGGAGAGAGCTCGGTGCTGCTCATCGCGGCGGCCGGGGTGATCGGCCTGATCTACCTGCGGCGCACGCCGACCATGCCGCGCGCGGGGGAGAGCTCGGGCGAGGTGTGGGCGCGGCCGGGCGTCCCCTCCTTCGAGGAGCCGGAGGCCGCCCGCCCGGCCGCGACCTGGCTGCGGGGCAGCGAGACGCTGTCCGCCGAACGGCGGTCGATCGTCTTCGAGGTGACCGCCTGGACGGTCTTCCATCCGATGCTGGTCCTCTCGCTGTTCCTGCTGTTCAGCGGGCACGGCACGCCGGGCGGCGGATTCGCGGCGGGACTGGTCGCGGGGCTCGCGCTGACCATGCGCTACCTGGCCGGGGGCCGCTACGAACTGGCGGACGCGCTGCCGCTCGGGCCGGGAGTGTGCCAGGGCGCCGGGCTGACGGTCATCACGGTCACCGGGCTGACCGGGCTGCTGATCTCCGGCGAGGTGTTCAGGGAGACGGTGCTCGACTGGCGCCTGCCGGTGCTCGGCGAGATCCACTTCCCCACCTCGACGATCTTCGACATCGGCGTCTACCTGGTGGTCATCGGCGTCGTCCTCGACTTCCTGCGCGCGATGGGCGGCGAGCTGGACCGGCAGGTCGAGGAGGAGGGCGAGGAGGTGATCACCGCGTGACCGGGCCCAACGTGATCCTGTTGGCCACGGTGACCGTGCTGGTGGCGACCGGGGTGTTCCTGATGCTGGAACGCAGCCTCACCAGGATCATCGTGGGCGTGATCCTGCTCGGCAACGGGGTGAACCTGTTCATCCTGGCCGCCGGGGGCCCGACGGGGAGGCCGCCCCTCCTCGGGTTCTCGTCCGTGTCCGCGATCAGTGACCCGCTGCCCCAGATCATGATCCTCACCGCGATCGTGATCACCCTGGCGCTCGTCGCGTTCCTGCTGGCCCTGGCCCATCGCAGCCGGCAGCTCACCGGCGACGACGAGGTACGCGACGACGAGGAGGACCGCAGGGTCATCGCCAGGGTCGAGCGCGAACTGGCCAGGGATCGCCTGCGCGAGCAGGCCGAGCGGGTCCGCAGGATCCAGGCCGAGGAGGGCCGCCGCGCGGGCTGGCGGGCGTGGCGCGGGCTGCGCAGCACGGCACGCGGCGAGCGCAGGGACTTCCGCCGCCGGATGCGCGAGGAATGGGAACGCCAGATGGCCGCCGACGACCCGGAACGGGCGATGGACACCACGATGGGCGAGGACGTGCAGTGAACGACGTCCGGGGGGTCGACGCCGTTCGTGGGCGGCGCGGTGTGGTGCGCGGCGGCCGAGAGGTCTGCATGAGGACGGGCGAGGGTGTGGGCGGCGGCCGGGCGATCGACACGGCGATGGGCGGGGGCGTGCGGTGAACAACGTCCTCGTGCCGTTGCCCGTCGTGCTGCCGTTGCTCGCGGCCGGGGTACGGCTCGCCCTCGGGCCCCGGATCACCCGGGTCCAGCGTGGCATCTCCGTCGCTGTCCTGCTGTCGATCGTGGTCATCGCCGCCGTGCTCGTCTACCAGACCGACAGGTACGGCCCGCAGACCATGGACCCGGGCGGCTGGCCCGCCCCGATCGGCGTCATGCTGGTCGTCGACCGTCTGTCGGCGCTGATCCTGCTGGTGTCGAGCGTGATCGTCCTCGCTGTGATCGTCTACGCCATCGGGCAGGGAGCCGCCGACAACGACGAGGTCACCCCGCTGGCGATCTTCCACCCGGCCTATCTCATCCTGGTCGCCGGAGTCGCCGACACCTTCATGGCGGGCGACCTGTTCAACCTCTATGTCGGCTTCGAGATCCTGCTGACCGCGAGCTACGTCCTGATCACCATCGGGGGCACGGGCGCGCGGGTGCGCGCGGGGATGACCTACATCGTGGTCAGCCTGCTCTCCTCGGTGGTCTTCCTGCTGGCCATCGGGCTCTGCTACGCCGCGACCGGCACCCTCACCATGGCCCAGCTCGCCGTACGGCTCGACGCGTTGCCCGACGATGTTCGCCTGGTGCTCCAGCTGGCGCTGCTCGTCGGGTTCGGCATCAAGGCGGCCGTCTTCCCGTTGTCGGCGTGGCTGCCCGACAGTTATCCGACCACGCCCGCGCCGATCACCGCGCTCTTCGCGGGGCTGCTGACCAAGGTCGGCGTCTACGCGATGATCCGTACCCAGACGCTGCTCTTCCCCGGCTCGAACCTGACCACGTTGCTGCTGGTCGCGGCGGCCCTCACCATGCTCGTCGGGATACTCGGCGCGGTCGCGCAGACCGACATCAAGCGGCTGCTGTCGTTCACGCTGGTCAGTCACATCGGCTTCATGGTCTTCGGCATCGGCCTCGCCTCGCGGGCCGGGCTGGCCGGGGCGATCTTCTACGTCGCCCACCACATCACCGTGCAGACCACGCTCTTCCTGGTCACCGGCCTGGTGGAACGGCGTGGCGGCAGCACCTCGATCGAACGGCTGGGCGGGCTGGCCCGGTTGTCGCCGCTGCTGGCGGTGCTGTTCTTCATCCCGGCGATGAACCTGGCGGGGATACCGCCGCTGTCCGGGTTCCTGGGCAAGCTCGGCCTGCTGCGCGCCGGGGTCGAGGCGGGCACCCCGCTGGCGTACACGCTGGTCGGGGTGTCGGTGCTGACCAGCCTGCTGACCCTGTACGCCGTCTGCTGGGTGTGGAACCGCGCCTTCTGGGGCGACCGGAGCAAGGTGCCCGAACCCGGTCAGATCATCCGGACGCGCGAAGGGCTCGGCGGGACGGCCATCGTGGCCGCCGCCTACCCGGGATCGATGGCGGGCACCACCCTGGCGCTGGTCGGGTTCGCCACCGCCTTCACCGTGGTCGCCGGACCACTGGTGACCTACACCGACCGGGCCGCCGCCGAACTCCTCGAACGCACCCCCTACGTGACGGCGGTGCTGCCGTGAGAGCGCCGGCAGTTCATCGGCCGGACGGGTCAGCGGGCCGCCGGGCGGGCGGTGGTGTCGCCATGATGGCCGGGCAGTCCACCGGCCTGGCGTCAGGGGTCGCCGGTGCGCCGTGCGGAGTGACGGCGGTGCTGCCGTGAGGCCCGCGCCGATCATCGGTCTGGCGGCGATCTGGGTGCTGATGTGGGGCAACCTGTCCGTCGCCAACGTGCTGTCCGGGGTGCTGGTCGCCGTGCTCATCACCTGGCTGACCCGGCTGCCGAGGGTCGGCGGCGACGCGCGGATCGCGCCGTGGGGGTGCGTGCGGCTGCTGGGATGGTTCCTGGCCGACATGGTGATCTCCAGTTCGCGCGTCGCCTGGCAGGCCGTACGGCCCGGCCCGCCGCCCGTCTGCGCGGTGATCGCGGTGACCCTGCGGAGCCGTAGCGACCTCACCATGACGGTCACGGCGCTGACCCTCTCCGCGGTGCCCGGCAGCCTCGTGGTGGAGGTCAGGAGGTCGGCGGGCATCCTCTACCTGCACGTACTCGGGGTGGACCGCGAGCACGACCTGGAGCACACCCGCCTGGGCGTGCTGGCTCTGGAGGCCCGCGTGATCCGTGCGATCGGGAGCGGTGAGGAGAGAGGGAGGCTCACGTGATCGGGCGCGGCGAGGAGAGAGGGAGGCTCACGTGACCGTCGTCGTGCTCATCGCCGGCGCAATGCTCGGCGTGGCGGCGACCCTGACGCTGATCCGGCTGATCGCCGGGCCGTCCCGCCTGGACAGGGCCGTGGCGTTCGACGTGCTCATCGCCATCACCGTGGTGGGGATCGGGATGGAGGCGGCCTACAACCGGCACACCGCCACGCTGCCGATCCTGATGGTCGTATCGATCATCGGGTTCGTCGGCTCGGTGGCCGTGGCGCGGTTCGCGGCGCGGAGGAACAGTGAGTGACGTCGTCGTCGGGACGCTGCTGATGGTCGGAGGCGTGTTCTCGCTCACCGCCGGGATCGGCCTGCTGCGCTTCCCCGACCTGCTCTCGCGCCTGCACACCGGGGCCAAACCGCAGCTCATCGGGCTGGTGGCGACGCTGGTGGCGATCGGGGTGAGCACGGGCGCGGCTCTCGACTACGGCATCCTCGCCCTGATCGCCATATTTCAGATCATGACGGCCCCGGTCGCCGCCCACATGGTCGGCCGCGCCGCCTACCGCGCCGGCAAGGTCCGCGAGGACCTCCTCATCACCGACGAACTCAGCCGCGACCTGGCCGACTGACCGACTGACCGGAGCCCGTACGGCACGCCACGGCGCCTCCCGCCGTTGCCGCCCCCGTCGGAGTCCCAGCGTGACTGCGGCACCGGCCGGGTCCATTGCGGCCGGTGCCGCTCGCGCACCGCGGGTTACACGGCCAGGAAGTACCACAACTGCTGGCCGGCGTACTCGTTGCAGGTCCACTGCTGGATGTTGGCGCCGTTGTGGGTCCAGCCATGGTCGACGTCCAGGCACTTGCCGCTGTTCCTGTTCTCCAGGAAGTAGAAGGTGTTCCACCACGCGTCGGTGTAGGCGTACTTCCAGCGCCACATCTGCTGTGGAACGTTGACGCAGGTCCACTGCTGGACGTTGGCGCCGTCGTGGGTCAGCGCACGATCGACGTCCAGGCACTTGCCGCTGTGCTGGGCGCGGATGAAGAACCACTCGCTGCCGGGCGTCACCCGTAGGTACTGCCAACGCTGCTGGGGCACGTTGACGCAGGCCCACTGCTTCACGTTCGCGCCGTCGTGGGTGTAGGCGTTGTCGACATCCACGCACGTTTCCGGCGCCGGGAAACGCCGGTGGATCTCGAACAGGTACGACCAGGTATCCGCCGTCTGCCCACTCCTCGCCACGGCGCCGGCGGCCGGCGGAGCCGGCGACCACACGGGCACGGCGAGAGACAGGAGCATGACCACGGTCAGCAGCCCACGGCGACCACTCCATCGATGATTCAAGTCATTGCGCACGACACGCTCCCTACGACGTCCTTGCCGACCCTTGAAGGCTGCCCCTCGGGAACATTCCGGGCATGAGTAACCCCCTACTCGGATGGGCGTAGGGGGTTGACGAGCATGCGGCGCGACCTGATCACTAAGACGCAGGAGTCGCCCACCCCTAAGTCGACACCCCTTGCGCCTGGGGCGTGGCCAGGGCGTCGAGCAGGCCGGGGAACGCCTGGTCCATCTCGGCGCGGCGCAGGGCGTTCATCCGCGAGGTTCCGACGTAGTACTGCCGGATCAGGCCCGCCTCGCGCAGCACCTTGAAGTGGTGGGTGGCGGTGGACTTGCTGACAGAGATGTCGAAAGCGCCGCAGGTGATGTCCTCGCAGGCGGTGTCGAGCTGGATGACGATGCTCCGGCGTACCGGATCGACGAGAGCCTCCAGCACCTGCTGGAGGTTGAACTTCGACACCTCAGGGTGCGACGGCGTACGGTCCATGGCCTCATAGTACGACAGCCATCAAAGTTTGACGGCGGTCGTACTTCTGTGTCACCGTAGGCCCAGTTCCCAGCGAGTGAAGGACGGTGGCATGGCAAGGACTGTGCGGTTCCACGAGATCGGCGGACCCGAGGTGATGCGGCTGGAGGACCTGGAGCCAGGTGAGCCGGGACCGGGCGAAGTGCGGATCCGGGTAGACGCGATCGGTGTCAACAGGGCCGAGGCACTGTTCCGGAGCGGCCAGTACATCGAGTCGGTCAAGCAACTGCCCGCCAGGCTCGGCTCCGAGGCCGCCGGCGTGATCGAGGCGGTCGGCCCCGAGGTGACCGGTTTCGAGAAGGGGCAGGCGATCAGCGTCGTGCCGAACTTCTCGCAGAATGACTACGGCGTGTACGCCGAGCAGTCGATCGTGCCGGCCACCGCACTACTGCACCGCCCCGACAACGTGGACGCGGTGTCCGGCGCGGCAGTGTGGATGCCCTACCTCACGGCCTACGGCGCGATGGTGGAAGTCGGCCGCATGCGGGCGGGTGATGTGGCGGTGGTGAACGCGGCCTCCAGCAGCGTCGGCCTGGCCGCGATCCACACCGCCACCCGGGTGGGCGCCACCCCAGTCGCCATCACCCGCACCCGCGCCAAGAAGCAGCAGCTGATCGACGAGGGCGCGGCAGAGGTCATCGTCTCGGACGAGGAGGACGTGGCCAAGCGCGTGCTGGAGCTGACCGGCGGCAAAGGCGCCGAGTATGTCTTCGACGCCGTCGCCGGTCCCGGAGTCGTGGACCTGGCCCGCGCTGTGGCGGCCGACGGGACCCTGTTCCTGTGGGGTGCGCTCAGCGGGCAGCCGACCCCGTATCCCGGGTTTGACCTGGGCATGCCCGCGCTGAACATGCGCACCTACACGATGCTCGAGATTGCCAGGAACCCGCAACGGCTGCGCCGCGCCGCCGCGTTCGTCGCCTCGGGCCTAAGCAGCGGAGTGTTCCGCCCGGTGGTAGATCGCGTGTTCCCGCTGGAGAAGATCGTGCAGGCACACCAGCACATGGAATCCAACACCCAGTTCGGCAAGATCGTAGTCACCGCGGCCACGGCTTGACCCGCAGCGGCCCAGACACGGGACCACGGGACTTGACTGCGTGGCCGGCTCCCGCCCTTGGTTGTGTGGACGCGGCTACAGGGTTCCCGGGCATGTGGTTCCATGATCACTCATGAATGCAGCAGCAACGACCGTGCGGAGAAGATGGCTCAAGCTTCTTGCGGCCCTTCTCGCCATCCTCCTCCTGGGAGCGGTGGGCCTGTATCAGCTGATGAACGCGCGGACCTTACAACTGGCAGGAGAGCTGACCGACCGCGTGGCGACCGACGAGAAGGTCGTCGCCCTGACCTTCGACGACGGCCCTGACGAGCACACCCCCGAGATCATCGACATCCTTGCCGAGCAGCGCGTCCGCGCGACGTTCTTCGTCGTCGGCTCCCAGGTCGAGGCCCGGCCGCAGGACGCGCAGGCGCTGGTCGGCAAGGGGCATGAGCTCGCCAACCACACCTACACCCATCGGCGGATGGTGTTCGTCTCCCCATCCACCGTGGCGAGCGAGGTTGAGCGCACTGATGCGGCCATCCGAACGGCGGGGCAGCGCGGCGAGATCCTGTTCCGTCCGCCGACGGGCAAGAAATTGCTTGTCCTACCGCTGTATCTGGCCGGCAACCAGAGGCACACGGTCATGTGGGACGTGGAGCCGGACTCCGGTACCACCCCCACCGCCGCCGAGATCGTCACGGCGGTGCGCGAGGAGACGAGGCCAGGATCAATCATCTTGCTCCACCCGTGGTACGCCAGCGGCCGGAACACTCGCGAGGCCATCAAAGGCCTGGTCATGGGCCTCCGTGATCAGGGATACCGATTCGTCACGGTCTCAGAGCTGCTCGCTTTGCAACGTCGTTGACTTTTAAGCGAGGGACGGCTCATCGGCTTCGCGCAGCGTGGTGATGCTGCCGGATGGCACCCGGAAATAGGCATGGCCGACCGCCTTGATCGGCATCTTGATCCAGGACGCCACCACGAATGTCAGCGAGCCACCGTGCGTCACGATGACCTGGTGTTCGCAGGGGCGCTGCACGATGATCTCGGCGGTTCATGCGAGATTGGCGCGAATCCAGCGTTCGACGCGTGCATTGAACCACTCGGGGTATTGCAGCGGCAGCCCGTGGCCTGCGTGCTCGTGAATGATCAGCTCGCTCTTCGAGTGGTCATGGTCGAGCTGCCGCATCCCCTCTCGGAGCGCTCGTGGTTCCTTCGCTCCGGCCAGAAGCAGGACAGCTCCGGGGAACCGGCGCCAAGCCGATGACGTGCGGAACTCGGCATTCGCCCGGGTCAGCGCGATCAGGCTCTCCCTGGGCAGGGTCTTCGAGGTGCGGATGTAGTCGTCGAGGAGATCGTCCGGGATGTAGAGCGACTTCGCTTGGAGCTTGGCGAACCATGTCTGCCGGGCGAGCGGTGCGGTGAGCCCGACGAGCCAGTGGCTCAGGCTCGGCAACGGTATGCCCTGAGTCAGCGCGCTGGTGATGACCACGCGTGTGACCACCTCGGGATGGGAAGCGGCCAGTTCGAGCGCAAGCTGTGCGCCGAGCGAAAAGCCTGCCACAGTGACGTCCGTGCCGGCAGGGAACCGCCCGAGGTAAGCGGCGAGCTCGGCGACAACCGCCGCGCTCGTCGTGAAGGCCACATCATGGCTGTGGCCGTGACCGGGAAGATCAGGCACAAGAACGCGATAGCGCGGTCCAAAGTGGTCGATCTGCGCATCCCACATCCAGCCGGCGACGCCGCCGCCGTGGATGAGCAGCAGGACAGGACCAGCGGCATTACCGGTTTCTCGCACGTACAAGGCAGGTGCCCTTCTCTGGGATCGAGGCTGTCGGAGACAACAACGTTTGTACGGTGGAGCGGCAGTCTTGCGATGTTCCTGCACCGGTATTACAAGAAGGGATTTCGTCATGACCAACCAGCCCACCGAACCCGACGTTTCAGCGATCCGCGACGCGGCCAGGCCCCCGGTCACCGACCGGGCCGCGTTTCAGACCGAACTGGACCGGCTTCGGGGCCGAGAAAAGGCCCACACCCGCGAGGGCGATGCGATCGCCGCCGCCCGACGCCGCCTCCCGATGGTCGAAGTCGATCCGCAGACTCCGCTGATCGGAGCGGACGGGACGGTTCCGTTGATCGACATCTTCGACGGTCGGTCCCAGTTGATCGCCTACTTCCAGATGTGGCACACCGGCAGGCCCGCCGCGGAGCAGTGCGAGGGCTGCACCTTCTCCACGACCCACATCAACGAGCTGTCCTATCTGCACTCGCGGGACGTGAGCTACGCGACCTTCTGTCAGGGGCCGTACGAGGAGAGCTCGCGGTATCGCGACTTCATGGGCTGGACGGTTCCCTGGTACTCGGTGCCGCAGGACGCCGTGGACCGGTTGATCGCAGATCGGCACTTCGGCATCCTGGTCAGTTATCTCCGAAACGATGACAAAGTCTACGAGACCTACTGGACCACCGGCCGCGGCAACGAACTGATGGCACCGTCGTACGGACTGCTGGATCTGACCGCCTACGGCCGGCAGGAGTTCTGGGAGGACTCGCCGGAGGGCTGGCCACAGCGTTGGGGTTCCCAAGGCGGCCAGTTTCGGCTGGACGGCCGCCCGACCGCCCAGTGGTCGCGGATCCGGGCCGGGCACGACGACGACCTCGGCACAATGCCGGACGGATGGACCGCGTGTTCCTGCCCATCGCACCTCGACGAACCCACCGCCTGACCGACCCCCCCCGCCGGTGCCGTCCCCGTCGGAGCCCGTACGGCAAGCCACCTTGACCCCTCTCGCCGTCGCCGGTGCAGCCCCGTGGGGTCAACGCTCCTCCAGCGAGGGTGGCTGAGCGCCGTTTCGGCAGGCCCGCCGGCCATGTGCTCCGGTTCAGGTCCCAGCGGAAGCCACCTTCCCTGGCGTCTGGCGTCACTGAACAAGGCAGCGGCGCTCGCGACTGAGAGCAAGCTCCAGCGGCGACGGAGTGGACCTTCTCAAGAATTCGCGCGGCGTGCATGGCCAACATGACGGAACGGGCGTAGGGGACACGCAGCTAAGATCATCAGCATCGTTACTCGATTATGGGCCGCCACCGGCCGCTACCGCTTCGGGCGCGTAACCGTCGTCGTCGTCGCGCTCTATCTGGCTGCCGTGGCCGCTGCCGCGGTGTTCGCCGCGGTGTCCGGCGACCTGTCGGCGCTGTCGGTGGCCGCGACGGCCTCGATGTGGGGCCTCTCCGCGCAGGGAGACTGGGTGGGGCCCCTGCTCACCGGGATCTGCGGACTCAACGCGTGGATGCTGTGGCAGGTGCTGCGCGGCCCCGCGCTGCCGCGCGCCGGAGGGTTGCCGCGCAGCGTTGTCTGGCTGCGGCGCCTGCTTTATGCGGGCATAGCCGGCGACCTGCTGCTCTGGGAACTCGTCGAAGAGCTGTCCGACACCGTGGAGTACGCCGCGAGCCTGGTCGTGTGGGCCGCCACGGTGATCCTGCTGGTGCGGGTCGTCTCCGGGGTCTCGGCCCGGTTCCGGGCGATCGCCCTCGCGCTCGGCCTGATCAGCGTGCTGACTCCAGTGCTGCTGTTCTTCCCCGACGGCCCCGGCCCCCAGGTGATCAGCCTGCTGGGACTGGCGAGCCTCGGCTGGAGAGTGATGATCCTCATCGGACAGCGCCGCGACGGGCGGTGGAGCAGCGCCACGATTGGCATCGGGCTGATCGCGCTCGTCGCCCCGCTGGCCGTCCCCGTGCTCAGCCTCGCCTTCCAGAACGCGTGGCTGTTCGGCGGCCCGGGGCTCGTGGTGAGCGCGCTCGACGTGTTCACCACGGCGTGGCTGGCGCGCACCGCGCACGAGCTCGCCAGGCCCGTCGGCCTGTCCGCCGTTGAAACCGCCGTTCGGCCCGCCACCGGCCGCAGGCCGCGGCTGTTCGTCGCCGTCGCGCTGGTGCTGCCGCTCCTCATGGTCGGAGCCGAGGAAGACGCCCGGTTCAGCTTCACCAGCGCGGACGAGGGCTGCCGCGAACGGATCCGGTCCTACGCCGACACCCGGCCGGAAGACCGGCGGCAGGCGTTCCTCTGCCTCGCCAGGGACTACACCCATGCGGGGATGGCGATGTTCCCGGAGGACCTGCCGGACCAGCGCGTCATGGCGTACGGCGAGGAACTGTGCGCGGTGCCCGGCGTCGAGGAGCGGCAGGAGTTGCTCCGGCGGGCCGGCGGGTCGGCGGAGGCGGGTGAGCTCAGCGGCGCCCTGGAGTTCCTGTGCCCCGGCGTCGCCGCCCAGCAGCGGGTGGACGAGGCGCGCAGCGTAGCCAGGTGGGAGGCCGAGATGGCCGAGATGAACGCCCGATGCGCCGACCCTTGGCCGAAGCTGCGAGCCAGGCGGCAGGGCACGGCCGCGTACCTGCTCTTCGAAGGGGGCGGCTACGCCGTCCTCGACGACCGCGACGACACCGATGGCGCGGGCGGCGACATCTTCAAGGCCATCGACGACGGGTTCATCGACGCCGCCGGCAGCAGCGCCGCCATCACGACCTACGGCGAGAACGAGCCGATGTGCCTCACGGTCAAGGCGTTCCGCGCCGCCCCGCCGCTCCGGCTAAAGGGCTGGGACCAGGTGGTCGAGGTGGGCGTCGTCAGCCGCAGCGGCCGCCTGGTCGTGCCGCCGTACCCCGAGGGCGGTGACAGCGGGACGCTCGAGCCGCTGCCCAACCTGGCCGTCGACGGCCCCGGCCGCTACCGGATGCGCGTCTACGCCCGCACGTTCGAGGAGGACGAGGACGACTCCTACGCGCCCGGCGAGGAGCACCTGATCGTCGTCTACCCCGGCCGTTCCGTGAAGAAGATCGTCCACCGCCCATGGCGGTGACCGAGCCGCCTTGGGGACTTTGCTCGTTCCGTGCCCCCTGAACGCCTCCTCCAGCCACCAGGCGGGTCGGTCGGCGGTCACCTTGGCGTCGACCAGCAGGGGACGCGTGCCCCCGGGAGCGGGGCGAGGCGTCGTACGACCACCCCGCAGGCGCGTGCGTTGGTACGGTGACGTATGACCTCACAGCGGGCGAACGGCGTCGAACTCGGTATCGAGACCTTCGGTCGCGATACCGATCCGCTCGTGCTGCTGGCCGGCGGAACCACCATGCTCTCCTGGCCGGATGCGGTGTGCGAGCGGCTCGCGGCGGGCGGGCGACGGGTGGTCCGCTACGACCTGCGCGACTGCGGAGCGTCGACAACCCTGGACCCGGAGGCGCCGGCATACAGCCTGCGCGATCTCGCCGCCGACGCGGCGGCGCTCGTCGGTGCTCTCGGCGCCGCGACGGCCCACCTCGGCGGCGTCGGCGTCGGCGGGATGGTCGCTCAGGTCGCCGCGCTCGACCATCCGGATGTGTTCTCGGCGCTGACCCTGGTGGGCACGCGGCCGGTCGCGCCCGGCCCCGTCGACGACGATCTGCCGGACCACGACGCGGCGACGATGGAGGCGATGTTCTCCCACCCCATGCCTGACTGGACCGACCGGACAGCGGTCGCAGCGTTCGCCGCTGACGGCGCGCAGTTGCTCGGCAACGACCCGGAGCAGGCACGCGCGACCGCGGCCCGGATCTGGGACCGCACGCCGTCGACCGAACCGGCGGTGCAGCAGGCGAATCAGCTCGGGATGGTGTTCGCCCGGCTCGACTGCGCGCCGCGGTGGCGCGAGCGCCTGGGCGATCTCGCGCTGCCGACACTCGTCGTGCATGGGCGCAACGACCCGTTCTTCCCCGTGGGCAACGGCGAGGCGCTTGCCACGGCGATCCCCGGTGCACGTCTGCTCGTGCTCGACGAGATGGGGACTGACATCCCGGACACAGCGGCCGGCGAGGTCGCCGTGGCGATGCTCGAGCGCTGACGGCTGCAGGACCCTGCGCTAGTTCGTACGGCATGCCACCGAGGCACCTCCCGCCGTCGCTGGTGACGCCCTGCGGGGTCAACGCTCCTCAGGCGTGGGTGGCCGAGCGCCGTTTCGCCTGGCTCGTTTGACGTGTTCGCTGGTTCAGACCCGTGATCGCATCGGTGGCGGGTGCTGCTGACCGGCTCGCAGCGCATGGCTTCCGCGTCGAGTCTCCCACCGGTGCGGATGTTTGCCCGGCACGTACTTGAGCCCGTGGGGACCTGTTCGTTCAGTGGCCTCTGAACGCCTCCTCCAGCCACCAGGCGGGTCGGTCGGCGGTCACCTTGGCGTCGAGCAGCAGGGGACGTGTCCGTGGGCCGCGCACCCAGGCGGCCACCGCCGCGAGGTCGGCCCGTTCGCGGATGGTCACCCCTTCGCAGCCGAAGCCGCGCGCGATGGCGGCGATGTCCACGGGCGGGAAGGTCACCGTGTCGAGTGGATGGCCGCCGGGCCCGAAATGGTGCACCTCCGCGCCGTACGCCTCGTCGTCGTAGACCACGATCACCATCGGCAGGCCGAGACGTACGACCGTCTCCAGTTCGGCGACGCCCATCAGCGCGCCGCCGTCGCCCAGCGCCGCCACCGGGAGCCGGTGCGGCTGGGCGAGGGCGGCCCCGATCGCGGTGGCCAGGCCGAGCCCGATCGACTGGAACGCCTGGGTGAAGCAGAACCCGCGCTCGTCAGGGACGGACAGCAACATCGACGGGTATCCCATGAAATTTCCGGAATCGACGGCGACGACCCGGTCCTCGGGGAGCAGGTCGTCCAACTCGATGGACAGGGTCCGCGGGTCGATCCGGCCCGGCGTGCTCGCGTCCTCGTACGGCACGTCGCGCCAGCGGACCTCCGTGGCGATCCGCGTGGCCAGCTCCGCCGTACGGTAGCCGCGTTCCCCTTCCGGCCGGGCCGGGGCGGTGGCGGCCAGGTGGCGGGTGACCTGGGTGGCGACCTGCCGGACGTCGCCCGGCACGCCGAGGTGGACCGGCCGGTGCCTGCCGATCGCGTCGGCGTCCAGGTCGACCTGGACGACCCTGGTGTCCGGGCCGATCAACGCGCCGTGCCGGGTCGTCCACATGTTGAGCGCGCAGCCCCAGGCGACGATCAGGTCGGCGCCGGCGATCAACTCGGCGGCCGTCGGCGAGGCGAACCCGCCGCTCACGTCGAGATCCCACGGGCTGCCCTTGAACAGCCCTCTGGCCACGGCGGAGGTCGCCACCAGCGCCCCCGCCTCATCGGCCAGCTCCAGCAGAGCGTCCCGCGCCTGCCGCGCCCCCCGCCCCGCCACGAACACCGGCCGCCGCGCCTCCGACAACAACCCGGCCAACGCCGCCACGGCCTCCTCCGCCGCCGCAGTCGGCTCCGCGTCGGTCCGCTCGGTCGTGGTCGCGTCAGCCCCGGTTTCTTCCGTCGGCCTCGGCTCCGCCACGGTCTCGGCCGTAGTCGGTTCCGCGTTGGTCCGCTCGGCTGTGGTCGCGTCAGCCGCGGCTTCTTCCGTCAGCCTCGGCTCCGCCACGGTCTCGGCCGCAGTCGGTTCCGCGTCGGTCCGCTCGGTCGTGGTCGCGTCAGCCACGGCCCCCTCACCGCCTGGCACCGGTGAGCCCGGTGAGCCCGGTGGCGGTGGACGCATGTCGTCGGGCTCCTCCACCGTCTGCCCCTGGATGTTCAGTGGGAGGTTCAGCAGGACCGTGCGGCGGTCGTGGCGGGCGACGCGGTAGGCGTGCTCGGTGTCCTGCACGGCGGTGGCGGCCGAGCGGACCCGCAGGGAGATCGCGCCGACGGCGGTGACCAGGGACTCCTGGTCGACATGGAAGTTGGAGGTGGGCTCACCGGCCTCACCCGCCAGGATGAGCAGCGGGGTGCGGCTCTTGGCGGCCTCGGCGATGCCGGTCATCGCGTTGGTGAGGCCGGGTCCCTGGTGGACGGAGAGCACGCCGACGCCGCCGCTGGTGCGCGCGTAGGCGTCGGCCATGGTGGCCGCCCCGCCCTCGTGCCGGGCGGCGACATATCTGGCGCCCGCCGCCACGAGGGCGTTGGTGACGTGGAAGTTGCCGCTGCCCACCACGCCGAACACGGTGTCGATGCCGAGCCCGGCGAGGGCGCGCCCGACGGCCTCGGCGACGATCATCGCTCGACCAGTGCCAGGACGCGGACCGGGCTGCCGGAGCCGCCCACGATGGGCAACGGCGGGGCGATCACCACGGCGCCGGTCACCGGCAGGCGGTCGAGGTTGCGGAGCTGGGTGAGGCCGTACTTGCCCGCGCCGAGCAGGAAGCTGTGGCAGGGGAAGGGCGGGTCGAAGGAGTGCGCGGCGCCCGCGTCGGTGCCCACGGTCTCCACGCCCAGCCCGAGGATGGGCGTCTGATCGGCCAGCCACCGGGCGCACTCGGCGGAGATGCCCGGCGTGTGCGGGCCGTTCTCGTCGGCGTTGAGGAAGTCGGCCTGGTCGTCTGAGCGGGTGTCCCACCCGGTGCGGTACAGCAGCCAGCCGCCCTCGGGCAGCGGCCCGTGCTCCTTCTCCCATGCCCTGACGTGGTCGATCTCCAGCAGGAAGTCGGGATCGGCGGCGGCCCGCCCGGCGAAGTCGAGCACCACGGCGGGCGCGAGAAGGCTGGTCGCCGGGACCTGGGAGACGTCGAGCCCGTCCCTGGCGGTGACCCAGTGGACCGGGGCGTCGAAGTGAGTGCCGGTGTGCTCGCCGGTGTGGATGTCGTTCCAGTACCAGGCCGGACCCCGGTCGTCGTAGCGGCTGATCTCCTCCAGCCGGAACGGGATGGTGTTGCCGAACGGCTCAGGAAGCTGGAGCACCGGCGTCTGCGGGGTCAACGGCGAGGTCAGGTCGACCACCTCCACCGCGCCACCCCTGATCCCGTCGATCAGGCTCTTCAACACCGACATCGCCGCCTCCTTGGTCGTGAACCGTCCAGTTACTCCTATACCAGCCACACCCACCTGCAGGAAGCTCCGCCCGCCGCCCGCCGCCCGCCGCCCGCCGCCCGCCGCCCGCCGCCCGCCGCCCGACCATTCGGCCACACGTGGAGCCCGCACCGACCACACGTGGAGCCCGTACGGCAAGCCACCTCGCCGCCAACCGCCGCCGCTGGTGCCGCCCTATGGGGTCAACGCTCCTCAGGCGAGGGTGGCAGAGCACCGTTACGCCTGGCCCGCCGGCCGTCTTCTCCGGTTCCAGACCCGTGGTCAGCAGGCTCGGTGGGTGTGAACCGAAGGGGAGTGGGTGTGAACCGAAGGGGATGGGTGGTGGGGCGGCGTAACGGCGAGTGGCCATGCGCGCCTGAGGAGCGTTGGCCCCACGGGCCGGCACCGGGGTCGGCGGGTGGCTTGGGGGTGGCTTGCCGTACGGGCAACGTTGGGTTGGGTGGGTTCGTCGCATTCGCCCAGCACTATGAGCCTGCTGTCAGGCATGTGGTCTCTCTTCCGGGGTGTGCCGTTCACCGTCGAATAGAGCAGGTCAGGAGCCTTGCGGCCGCTCGGGTGTGCCGCCGGGACGAGGGGTACGGTGAAGAGATGGGGAGGCCGGTCGCGACCGCCGGCCGGTGCCAATAGCCTCCCCGTCTTTCACAGATCGTCCAGATAGGGATCGCATCCGGTTGATCCGACGAGTGGGCGATGAGCGCGGCCGACAGGTCCCCTTGCGTTGTCAGGAGGGTAGACGGGTCCACATCGCGGGCCTGTGGTCGCATTCGTGAAGAGGGGACCCGATATGACCTCCGACATCATCCGCAGTCCGGCACTCGCCGAGTTCCGTGGCCGCCTCGCGGGCGACTTCGTCCTGCCGGGCGACCCGTCCTACGACGAGTCCAGGGCGATCTTCAATGGCATGATCGACCGGCATCCGGCGATCATCGCCCGGTGCGCGAACCCGAACGACGTCATCCTCGCGATTCGCGCCGCCCGTGACCTGGGCCTGGAGATCGCGGTCCGCAGCGGCGGGCACGGAGTCGCCGGCCGGGCGGTCACCGAGGGCGGGCTCGTCATCGACCTGCGCCGGATGGACACGGTGACCGTCGATCCGGCGGCCCGTACGGCGAACGTCGGCGGGGGCGCCCCGATGAGCCGGCTCGACCGGGCGACCCAGCCGTACAATCTGGCCACGACCGGCGGACGGGTGTCGACGACGGGCGTGGGCGGCTTCACGCTGGGCGGCGGGTCAGGCTGGATCGAGCGCAAGTTCGGGCTGGCCTGTGACAACCTGCTGGCCGTCGAGGTGGTGACCGCCGACGGTGAAGTCGTGCGGGCGAGCGACGACGAGAACGCAGACCTGTTCTGGGCCTTGCACGGGGGCGGCGGCAACTTCGGTGTGGCGACCTCGTTCACGTTCAGGCTGCACCCGCTGCCCGCGATGACCATCGCCATGCTCCTGTGGCGGCCGGAGGCGGGGCCCGAGGTCGTGCGCGCCTACCGCGACTTCATGGAGACCGCTCCGGACGAGGTCGGCGGAGGGGTCTTCTACATCACCGGACCGCCGGAGGAGTTCGTCCCCGAGCATCTCGTGGGCCGTCTGGTCTGCGCGGTGATCGTGACCTACACGGGCGGTGAGCAGGAGGCGCGCGGCGTGCTCGAGCCGCTGTGCCGGCTCGGCCACGATGGCGAGATGCTCGCCGAGCTGCCCTATGCCGACCTGCAGTGCATGCTCGACGACCCGCCCGGCTACCGCAACTACTGGTCCGCCGAGCATCTCGACGCCTTCCCCGACAACGCCGTGGACGCGTTCTGCGACCTCGCGGGGCACATGATCGTGCCCTCCCCGTCGCAGCAGGTGCTGCTCCCGATGGGCGGCGCGGTCGGGCGCGGGCCGTCCGGCTACCCGATCCCCTGGCGGCAGGCGGAATGGGTCGTGCACCCGCTGGGCCTGTGGGAGAAGCCGGCCGACGACGTGCAAGCCAGGCGATGGGCGAGCGCCGTACGCACCGACCTGAAGCCGTGGGCGAGCGGTGCCGTCTACCTCAACTTCATCGGGGACGAAGGACAGGAACGGGTCGTGGCCGGGCTCGGCCGGGAGAACTACACGCGCCTGGCCGAAGTGAAGGCCCGCTACGACCCCGGCAACGTGTTCCGGCTCAACCACAACATCAAGCCCGCCGTCCCGCCTCAGCGGGGGGCGCCGTAGATCCGCAGCCAGTCCACCTCCATCCAGGCCTCGCCCGGTGTGCCGTCGCCGGGGAACCAGTCGAGCTGAAGACAGGCCGACATCGGACTTCGGGTCGATTTCGCCGAGCGGAACCACTCCTGCCCGTCGATGTAACCGGCGACACCGTCAGGAGTGTTCTCCACCGCGTACGTGTGCCACTTGGTCATGTCCACGTTCGCGTGGGCCTGCTCCTGGCCGTCGGCGGTGTGCAGGAAGAAGTTCGGCCGTCGTCGTTTCGGGTCGTTGATCACTTCGAGGAAGTCGATCTCCTCGCTGGTCTTGCTCTGAACGCCGCTGCCGCCCTGCTGCGGCCACAGCAGGGCCACCGGATGGTAGGAGCCGGCCCCCGGCCACAGGCGGATCCTGGCCTCCCAGCGCCCGTAGACCTGGGCGCGTTTGGTGGCGATCCCGGCCGTCGTGCCGTCGGCCTTGCCGTGCAGCCAGAGGGCGCCGCCGCCGAGCAGCGCCTGGCGGGGACTGCGCCGGCCGTTGCCCGCGTGGCCGCGAGAGTCGTAGACCGTCCAGTCGGCCGGCTTCAGATAGTCCGTGAACTCCTCGCACCAGACGGGCGCGCCCCAGGTCCCTCCCTTGGCGTTGGCGGGACAGGTGCCGGCGGTCGTCCGGGCCTCGGCGACGGTGGGAGTGGTCCAGGTGAGCGTCGCGACCGCGCCGGCCACGGCGGTGCGCGCGAGCGCGCGGGGGATCATGGCCGCCGCTCCTGGGACCGGGCGCAGAGCGCGGACGGGCTGAAGGTCCAGCAGCCGGCCGGGGCGGCCGTCCTCGCCGGGGTCGCGGACGGGGTCGCCGTGGGGACGGCCGTGGCCACCACGGGAGGCGCGAAGATCCAGTTGGGGCTGGCCGGCGGTACGGCCTGCCGCTTCGGGACGGGGGCCACGAAGGACGGGGTGGTACGGCTACGCCAGGGCGCGAGGCTCCAGCAGGTCGCCGCGTCGTACGGCAGGCAGGCCGCGGCGGCCGGCGGACGGGCCAGCGGCGGCACGGGGACGACCCGGCGGACGGCGGGCGCCTCCTGCGCCAGGATGCGCGGGGCCGAGGTCGCCGGCGCCGACGGCTGCTGCTGCTGAGGCAGAGAGGTCGGAGCGGTCTTCGGCGGCACGATTTCGCTGGGGGCCGGTCCCGGTGTCGGCGGTGTGGTGGGCGGGGCCGTCGGGGAGACGGTCCCAGTCTTGGTCCCGGTCTCGGCGGGGGGCGCGGGCTGGGCCTTCTCCGGTCGCGGCTGCCCCTGCTCGGGCTGCTCCGGGTCGGTCCGCCCAGGCTTGGCGGGCTTGGGAGTGGCCGGGGGCTTGGTGTCCTCGGGCTTCGGTGGAGCCTTGGGCCTGGTGTCCTCACGCGGCTTCGGAGGAGTCCTGGGCTTCTCGTCCGCGGTGGGCTTCGGGGATGCCTTGGGCTTCGCATCCTCGGTCGGCTTCGGGGTCTTCTGCTTCGGGGACGTGGGGGGCTTCTTCGTCGGGCGCGTCTTCGGTTTGGTGGGCCTCTCCCGCGTCGGGTTCGGCTTGGGAGCCGCCGTGACGCTCGGGTGGCTGGGCGTGGACTCGGGCTCGGGAGTCGGCTCCGGCGGCGGGGTGGGTTCCGGGGTCGGTTTCTGGGCTGGTTTGGCGGTGGGAGTGGCGCTCTGGACGGGGGAGCTGGCGACCTCCGGTTCGGTCACCTCTTGCTTGCTCGGAGCGGGTTCCGATTCGGAGGGCTTCTCGGTCGGCTCCTGGGTGGGTTCGCGGGTGGGCTCCCGGGTCGGTTCCTTGGTCGGTTCGCTGGTGGGTTCCAAGGTGGTCCGGGGAAAGCTGGGCACCACTTCGGGCGGCGGCAACGGCTCGACGAGGCCGCCGGGGACGGGGTCGGCGTGCGCGGACCAGGGCTGGGCGATGATCGCGCCGGTCGCCGCGGAGATGCCCGTCAGGAGAAGGCCGGAGACCAGGGTGACGCGCCGGGTGTGGCTACGTGGTTTCAAGTGGACGTCTCCTACGCTGCTACGAAGTGGGACCGGTGATCGGCTTCCAGCCGGCCGTACGGAATTCGGGGGTGCCGGGCTTGGCCACCGCGGGGATGGACGCGGGCTGCGGGTCGGGGATGTTGACCCAGTCGCCGCCGCGAATGTCGGGATTCCAGGTCATCAGCAGGTTCATGGCGTAAGGGCTGGCGTACGCGGGGCCGGTGTCGTCCGTGCCCTTGGCGGCCTTCACCTCGACCAGGATGGAGACCTGGATCTGGTCGGCGGTCTTGGCCCGCCACTGGACGCCGATCGTGGTCGTGCGCATGGCCGCCCCGGCGGGAAGCGCCCCGTCCTTGGGCAGGCCGAAGGTCTCGCGCCAGCCGCGGGCGATCTCCTTTGCGCCCGCCTGGGCGGCCTCGCGCTGGTCGGGCGGGGCGTAGAGGGCGGCGGCCTGCTCGGCGGCCACCGGATCGAGGGTCCACACGGCCTCCAGCGTGGCGGCGGCGGCCGAGGCCGCGCCGAGTTCGGTGTGCGGAAACCCGATCGGGTACCCCGCCTCGCCGTGGTGGCCGGAGGGCTGGGCGAGGGTCACGGTGGCCGGAGCCGCGGCGGGCGCACTCGCGCCGGGTTCGCCCACGCCCACGCCCGCGCCCTCGCCCTCGCCGGAAGCCGGCCGCAGGAAGAGCCAGAGGCCGCCGGCCACGACGACCACAGCCACGACGATCAGGATCGTCCGGCGTACGGCATGCCGTGACCTGCCGATACCCCAGTCGAATACCGGATCCTCCGTGACCGACCCCACTAGTGACCCCGGTTCGGCCGCTGACTGAACGCCTGTCCCGCGGCGGCGGCCAGCCGCAGGTAGGCGGCCCGGGTGGCGGGCCTGAGCCGTACCAGGTCGACCTCCGCGCCCTCCTTCAGGTGCGGGTCGAACGGGACCCTGATCACCGTCCGGCAGCGGTGCCCGAAGTGCCGCTCCAGCAGGTCGACGTCCACGTCGGAGCGGGGTTCCACGGCGTTGAGCACCACGATGGCGTTCTTGACCAGGTCGGCGTGCCCGTGCGCGGTGAGCCAGTCGAGTGTCGCGGCGGCGGAGCTGGCGCCGTCCACGGCGACCAGGCTGACCAGCACGATCTGGTCGGACAGCTCCAGGGTGGCGCCCATCGCGCCGTGCAGCAGGCCGGTGCCGCAGTCGGTGATGCAGATCGAGTAGTAGCGCTCGATGAGGCTGGCGACGGTCCGGTAGTCGTCCGCGTTGAAGGCGTCGCTCACGGCCGGGTCGGTGTCGGAGGCGAGCACCTCCAGCCGCGCGGGCGACTGCGAGGTGAAGGCCCGCGCGTCGGCGTAGCGGGCGATGTGGTCGGCCTCGGCGAGCAGGGTGCGGATGGTCGCGGCCGTCTCCGACTTGACCTTGATGCCGAGGGTGCCGCGGTCGGGGTTGGCGTCCACGGCGATCACCCGGTCGCCGCGCAGGGAGGCGAGCGTGTTGCCGAGCGCGGCGGTCGTGGTGGTCTTGCCGACGCCGCCCTTGAGGCTCATCACCGCGATCCGGTGGTGACCGGTGGCCACCGGGATCTGGGCCTGGGCGATCAGGGTGCGGCGCTCCAGTTCCGCCGCCGACTCCGCCGGGATGAACCTGCGCCCTGACAGCCGCCAGACGACCCGCCGCCAGCCGTTCGCCGGTTCGGGACGCCGGTTGGTGAGCAGGTGTTCCGCGGTCAGCGGGACGCCGTCGGTGTACTCCTCCGCGGGGGTCTGGATATGGGAAGACGTGTCAGTCATGGGCCAGAGGTCCTTTCGAAAGTCAACAGGTGCTCCAGCGCACCGTCGTGGTGATCGAGTCGTGGGGTCCGTGCAGCGTCAGCGGCGCGGACGTCGGAGCCGGGGCGCCGCACCACTGGCGGACCCGCAGGGCGCGCACGGTGATCACCCGGGTGGTCCCCTGTTCGAGCGTTCCGCCGGCCGGGGTCACCTCCAGGCCGGGCGCTGTGATCCGCCATTCCAGCGGGGCGCCCGAGATGGAGAGGGTGATGGTGCCCTGCCCGAATTCGTCGAGGGACACGGCCTGCGGGATCGACAGCCGCCCGGTCAGGGTGTCGGGATCGGCGGCTTGCGGGGCCGCCTCCTCGATGGTGGCGGGCCCGAGGAAGTTCACCCCGGCGAGCAGGCCGAACAGTCCGGCGACCACGACGATCGCGAGTTTGACGGTGGCCGGCCGTACCTGCCTGACCGCGTCCAGGCGCCGGGTGCGCGGCTCCGCGTGCCGTACGCGCTGGGGTTGGGTGAACTCCTCCGGACGGGCTTCCGGCTCGACGAGGTGGGTGACGGGGGCGCCGAGGAGGGGCGCGGGCTCGGCGCGGGCCCGCGCCTGGGAGCGCAGCGCGTCGTAGAGGGGGGTGTCCTGGGTGCGGCCGGGGAGGGTGATCCCCGCCGTCGGGATCGAGGCGGGGTCGGCCGGTTCGGGAAGCACGTCGAGCAGGCGTCGCCGGGTCTCGGCGGGGAGCGGCTCGATCGGCGGGTGGGAGATCATCTGCGGCACGGTGAAGCGGATGTTGATCGGACGGCGGCAGTCGTGGCACTCGGCCATGTGCGTCAGCAGGGCCATCCGGTCCTCGCCGAACCGCTCGGGCGCCTGCGGGCCCAGGAACACCGGGTGGGCGAGCGGCGACAGCGCCGGGCAGGTGGGACGGCCGTGTGTGAGCGAGTCCAAACCGCTGACCAGCGTCTCGATCAGGTCCTGGGTCCTGGTGGTGAGCCTGCTCGCCTCCTGCACGGGCAGCGCCAGCACATGGGCGAGATCGTCGGCGCCCAGTTCGTGCCGGTACATCAGCCGCAGCGCCTCCGTGCCCAGCGGGTCCGCGAGCCGCCACGCCCGCCCCAGCAACCGCGCGTCCGGCATGCCCGGCCCCGCGCCCGGCTCGTAGTCGGGCCCGTGCCGCCCGAGACAGTCGTTCCGCAGTACGGCGAGCAGCCGCGCGCGGGGGGTGACCGTCTCCACCTGGACATCCCGCGTCAGGCAGGTGACCAGGGCCGAGCCGACCGAGGTCACCGCCTGCCCGGGGTCCAGATGGTGACGTGCGTAGTCCATCAGGTGCGCGCCGTGCGCGCTCACCCACTCCGCTCCCCGGCCAGGGCCGAGAACCAGGTTCCCGGATCCGGTCGGCGCGCTCATGTGCCGGTGATCCCGTCGGGTCGCGGTTCGATCTGCCCGGGATCGCGTACCTCGACCTCCACCTCCTGGTCGGGCAGCCCGGTGAACTTCGTCCAGTTGCTGGGCTGGCCCTGGGCGGGGTCGGCGAGCAGCCAGCGGATGAAGGCCGGCCACAGGCACGAGTCGCGCGGGATGACGCCGGTGGGGAGGGGCGCCCGGGTGCTCGGCCGGCTGTCCGGCGACCTGAGCTGTCGCAGGTCGGCGGCCGTGTAGTTCTTGCACTTGGGAGTGCCGGGCGGGGCGACGGTCAGGTCCCAGACGCCGTTCTTGTCGAGGTACCGCGTCGTGCCGTCCATGCCCAGCGCTTGGTACGCCCGCCGCAGGAGTTCGGGGTCGCGGAAGACCGGCAGATCGTCGGTCGGCGGCCGGGTCGTCGTCCTCGTCGGGGTGGCGGTTCTGGACCCGGTCAGGGTGGGGACGGGGGTGAGCGTCTGCCTGCCGGAGGGGTACGGCGTGGCGGTCACGGTCGTGGTGGGCGCCGGGCAGGAGGGGCCGGTCGCCTCGGGGCCGGAGGGGCGGAGGGCGGGGCCGACCAGCGCGCCCGACGGCGCGCGCACGCATCCCGGCGGGCCGGCCGAGGATGTCGGGGCCGGATCGACCGGCTCGCCGGGATCAGGGTCACCGGGCTCGGGCAGCGGCTCCTGGTCGGGCGGCTGCTGGTCGGGCGGCAGGGTGTCATCGGGCGACGGGGTCGCGCCGGGCTCCTGGTCGGGCGGTGCTTGATCGGGCGGCGTCTCATCGGGAGGCGTCTCATCGGGCGGCCAGGTCTCGTCCGGTGGCAGGGTCTCGTCCGGCTGGGGCTCCGGCAGGGGGACCGGGGGGTTGACCTCGCCGGACGGGGGGATGTCGTCCGGTGCGCCGGGGTCCGGGGCCGGCTCCGTGGGAGTCTCCTGGGCGGCGCCCGCTCCCAGCACCGGCAGGGGGGTGCAGTCGCCGCCCTGCGACGCGATGGCCCGTCCGTCCCCGGTGGTCACCATGCAGATCGTGATCTTGTCGCCGGTGGCGGGCACGGTGTCCGGAGTGTCCACCTGGTACGTTCCCGCGGCCAGGCGCATCGTCTCGTTCCGCACCGGTTCGTCGGACCCGCCGGCGACGAGACCGCCCACCCCGGCCCCGACCCCGAAGACGCCGACCGCCACAGCCCCGGTGATCACCGTGGCGCGTGAGGGCTTCAACATGACCGTGCCTCCTCAGGAAGGTGGAGCCGCTTTCCGAAAGGCGCGCCGACCGATGGGGTGACAGCCACCGAACCGGTCCCGGACCGTATCCGCCGCCGTCGATTGAATGCCACGAACCTCTTCGGTTCCCAGTCCGGCGGCGGGTCAGGTCGGGGTCTTCGCCGGGGTGCCGGGAGCGGAGTAGAGGAGCGGTCAGAGGAATGCTCGGGTACGGCCTCCCAGGGAGCGGGCAGCCATAGAGGCGTGCCCGGTAAATCCGCCGCGTACCCAGACATAAAACCTGATATTAGACTGCTGATTATCTGTTGGGAAGGCAGTGAATCCTGAGACTGTTCTGGGTATATATCTGTCGCTATATGGTCTATCCGAAACCTTCCATTTCAAGATCATCTTGTCTCGACGGTCCTCCTCCGCAGCCTGGCGCCGGGGGTCGGATCCGGCGCGGGCGAGGCGCGAATCCCCCGCCGGGTCGCCTCCGGGCGCGAATCCCGCGCGCCGGAGGGTGGCGTCGCGGGGATACCCGTCGCTCCGCCGTACGGCATGCGGGGCCTTGTGGTGGTGTGCGGGGGCGGGGTGGTGGCCGGTGGCTGGGGACGGGAGAAATCCGAAGAAGGTTTGTGCTCGCGGTGCTTTGGAGAGCCCGCCGTTCACTGTGCGTTCGCCATCGGTTCCCCTTTGTCGAGGGTTTCATGCATCAATGAGAAGGCAAATCGGCCCGGGTTTCTGCTTTCGTTGGGCGGCTCTCCGAAGAACCCCTGGCCGCCCCGAACCACTCACCTTCTCTTCGACTTGTCAAGGGCGTAGTTTGGCGAAAGAACTCTCCCACCAGCTCACCAGGCGTTTAAACAGTTGACCTCAACATGACTTGAGGTCGTATCGTCACCTCGTGTGGCCGAGCCGCCGACCCGATGACGAGGTGTGAGATGGACATGGAAGTGACTGCGTGGAACTCGCTGTACCACGCGATGCACGCGCAACAGGACCGGCGGCCCTTCAGTAAGGCCACCCTGCTGCGGATAGCCCGGTTCGCCCGGCCGCACCGCGCGATGCTGTGGAAGTTCCTGCTGCTCAGCGTGGTGATGGCGGTCCTGGCCGTGGCGACGCCCGTGTTGGCCGGCCGGGTGGTCGACGCGATCGTCGCCGGGGCCGCGTTCGACGTCGTGGCGGGACTCGCGGGGATCATCGCGGTCATCGCGCTGGCGGAGGCCGGGCTCGGGCTGCTGACCCGCTGGCTGTCCGCGAGCCTCGGCGAGGGGCTGATCCTCGACCTGCGCACGGCGGTGTTCGACCACGTGCAGCGGATGCCGATCGCGTTCTTCACCAGGACGCGGACCGGCGCGCTGGTCAGCCGGTTGAACAACGACGTGATCGGCGCGCAGCGGGCCTTCAGCGACACCCTGTCCGGGGTGGTGAGCAACATCGTGATGCTCGGCCTCACCCTGGTCGTGATGGTGCAGATCTCCTGGCAGATCACCCTGCTCGCGCTCGTCCTGCTGCCGATCTTCGTGTTCCCCGCCCGGCGGATGGGCACCAGGCTGGCCCGGCTGGAGCGGGAGGCCGCCAACCACAACGCCACGATGAGCACCCAGATGACCGAGCGGTTCTCCGCGCCGGGGGCGACCCTGGTGAAGCTGTTCGGCCGTCCGAAGCGGGAGTCGGCGGAGTTCGCCGCGCGGGCGCGCCGGGTGCGTGACATCGGCGTGCGCACGGCGATGGTGCAGTCGGTGTTCATCACCGCGCTCACGCTCGTCTCGGCGCTGGCCCTCGCCCTCGTCTACGGCCTCGGCGGCTTCTACGCGCTGCGCGGGCAGCTCGACCCCGGGGCCGTGGTGACGCTGGCGTTCCTGCTCACCCGCCTCTACGCGCCGCTGACCTCGCTGGCCAGCGCCCGGGTGGAGGTCATGAGCGCGCTGGTGAGCTTCGAGCGGGTCTTCGAGATCCTCGACCTGAAGCCGCTGATCACCGAGAAGGAGGACGCGAAGCGGGTGCCGGACGGCCCGGTGTCGGTGGAGCTCGACGGAGTCAGGTTCGGCTACCCGTCGGCGGACAAGGTGTCACTCGCGTCGCTGGAGGAGGTGGCGCAACTCGACAGCCGCGGCGGCGTCGAGGTGCTGCACGAGGTGTCCTTCACCGCCGAACCCGGCCAGATGGTGGCGCTGGTCGGCTCGTCGGGCGCGGGCAAGTCGACGATCGCCCAGCTCGTCCCCAGGCTCTACGACGTCGAGGCCGGCGCCGTACGGCTGGCGGGGGTGGACGTGCGCGACCTGTCCGCCGACTCGGTGCGCGAGACGCTCGGCATGGTGACCCAGGACGGCCATCTGTTCCACGAGTCCATCCGCGACAACCTGCTGCTCGCCCGGCCGGAGGCGGACGAGGAGGCCCTCTGGGAGGTGTTGCGCCGGGCGAGGCTCGACACGCTCATCGCGTCGCTGCCCGACGGCCTCGACACCGTCGTCGGCGAGCGCGGCTACCGGCTCTCCGGCGGCGAACGCCAGCGGCTGACGATCGCGCGGCTGCTGCTGGCCCAGCCGCGAGTGGTGATCCTCGACGAGGCCACCGCGCACCTCGACTCCACCTCCGAGGCCGCCGTGCAGGAGGCGCTGGGGGAGGCCCTGGCCGGCCGTACCGCCGTGGTGATCGCGCACCGGCTGTCCACCGTCAGGGCGGCCGACCTCATCCTGGTGATCGAGGACGGCCGGGTCGTCGAGCGCGGCACCCACACCGAGCTGATCGCGGCGGGCGGCCGGTACGAGGAGCTTTACCGCACCCAGTTCGACCAGCCCGTTACCGCCCAGACCTGACGATTCACCACCAGCCGGTGGATCCAGTCGTGCACCGGAAGGGTCGGTCATGCGGACCCTTTCGGTGCACGACTCCTGCGTACCGGCCCATGAGGCCGGGCGGACGGCGATCAGTGGTCGAGGATGTGCAGGTCGTTGACCGTGTAGGACAGCGAGGCGCGAAAGCCCATGCCGGTGCGTACGGGAGCCAGGTCGGCGAGTTCCTCACCGCGGGCGGGAAGGAAGGTCAGCTCGCCGGCCCCGACCCAGGCGTTGTCGACGCGCAGGTCGTCGAACACGGCCATCACCAACTCGTGTACGGCGGGCTTGTCGTGCAGGCCGGCGCTGAGGCGGGGGAAGTGGCGCAGGTTGACCGTGGGGCGGGTCATCAGGGATGCCGCGTCGGGAACGGGCTGGTCCAGGGTGACGAGGGCCTCGGCGATGTGTTGCCCGGCGGTCGAGGCGGTGGCGGCGAACCGGCCGCCGGGGCCGACCTGCGGCGTGGCCGGTCCTGACGTGGCGAAGGCCCTGGTCTGGTGCACGGCTCCGAGCTTCTTGGGAAAGCCCTGGATCCATCCGCGGGCCAGCGCCGAGTCGTTGTCGACGTAGATGTACGGGCACCAGGAGACGGGTGTGTCCTGCCACAGCGCGTCGATGAGGACCATGAATTCGCGGTACTGGCTGCGTACCGGGTCGAGGTAGCCCTCGTCAGCGGCGGAGAACTGCCAGTCGATGAACATGGCGGTGCCGTGGCCGGGCGCGGACGGATCCGGGCTCAGGCCCGGCGGCAGGGTGGCGGTCGCGGCCTCGGGAGTGGTCCAGAACTCCACCCCGATCACGTCGCCGGCGTAGTGCCAGGGGGGCGCGGGGGCCAGGCCGGCCTCGCCGCGCGGGGACAGGGGCAGGGTGTAGCCGTGCAGCATGATTGGCTCCGAATGGGACGATACGTTTCGTTTCGTTTCGAGCGTAGCGCAGGTTGCCGAGAAATGAAACGGGTCGTATCGTTTCGTTTCATGAGCGACGAGACCCCGGGCCCGCGCGGAGCCGCCCGCATCCACCAGGCCGCCCGCGAGGTCCTGGCCGGGCGCGGTTATTCCGCGCTCACCATGGAGGCGGTCGCGGCCGCCGCGGGCGTGGGCAAGTCGACCATCTACCGGTGGTGGCCGAACAAGGAGGCACTGCTGGCCGACGCGCTGGCCGAGGTGTTCAAGGGCGAGGAGATTCCCGACCTCGGCGACACCCGAGCCGAACTGCGCCGGGCCGTGGACATGACCATGGACAACTACGCCGACGCCGGCCTGGCCATCGCGCTGCCCGCGCTGGCCGCCGACCTGGCCCGGCACCCCGAACTGCTGGCCCGGTTCCGCGAGGTGTTCCTGTGGCGCAAGCGCGGCAACATCGCCGCCGCGCTGCACCGCGGCGTCGACCGCGGCGACCTGCCCGCCACCCTCGACACTGACCTGATCCAGGACCTGTGGGCGGGCACCATCATGTACCGCAGGCTCATGACCGGCGGACCGCTGGACGACGACCTGGCCGAGCGCCTGGTCCAGCTCGCCTTCAAGGTCTAGGCGGCGTCGCGCTGCTTAGTGCGGTGTCCAGTAACGTTCACCGGCTCCAGGAGCCGTGATCGCCGAGGCCGGAGCCGCTTGGACCCCGGCGAAGGTTTGTGGACACCGCATTAGGTGACGTCGCGCTGCTCAGGTGACGTCGCGCTCAGGACTGATCACTGGCTCTGGGCGCCGAACCGTCACCGGGCCTCCTTCAGATCCAGTTCGGTCGTCCGCCGGGCGGTCGCCCGGTAGAGGAGGGTGCCGATCACGACGGCGAGCGGGAAGACCGTGGCGACGAGGATGCCGGCGCGTAGCCCCGAACCGCCGTCGCCGGGCAGCACGGCGGCCAGGCCGATGACGTCGGCGGTGTCGGCGACTGCTCCCGCCACCCAGGGGCCGATCGCGCCGCCCGCGTCGCCGAAGACGGCCAGCACGCCGAACATGGCCGCGCCGCCGAACGGGAAACGCCCGGCGGCCAGGCTGAAGGTGCCCGGCCACAGCAGGCTGACGGCCAGGCCGCACAGCGCGCACCCGACGAGGCTGACCAGCGGCTCGGTCGACAGGCTGGCGACCAGGTAACAGACCGTCGCCAGGGTGCCGCAGAACACCATCGCGGGCACCAGGGGAATCCGCTCCCCCCACAGGCCGTAGACGATCCTGCCGATGCCCATGAGCACCGCGAACAGGCACGGCCCGGCCAGATCCCCCCACACCTTGGAGACGCCCAGCCCTTCCTCGGCGAACAGCGAGGACCACTGCGACATGGTCAGCTCGGCGGCTCCCGCGGCCAGCATCAACACGAGGGCCATGGCGAAGGCGGGAACGCCGAACAGGTTCCGCAGCGACGTGCGGTGCTCGTCGGGGACGGTCGGCGGCAGCGGCACCCGCAGGAACGCGAACACGTTGACCAGGGGCACGATCGCCCAGGTCAGCGGCAGAATCCACCAGGCGTCCTGGCCGATCCCCGCCAGCAGCACCGTGCTGCCCGCGACCACGGCGACCTGCCCCCAGCAGTAGAAGGAGTGCAGCAGGCTCATCGCCGCGGCCTTGCCCTCCTGCGGGCTGGGCAGCGCGTCCACGACCGGGCTGACCAGCACTTCGAGCAGCCCGCCGCCGACCGCGTAGACGATGATCGCCACACACAGGCCGACGTACGGCGAGGGCAGTACGGCAGGCGCCACCGCCAGGAGCACCAGCCCGGTCACCGAGAGGACGTGCGCGACCACCAGCGGGACGCGGTAGCCGATCCGGTCGGCGAACCTGACCGCCACGATGTCGGTGATCAGCTGGGTGGCGAAGTTCAGCAGCACCAGCCGGCCGAGCATCTCCAGTGGCACGTCGAAGCGGGTCTGGAAAACGATGAACAGGAGGGGGGCCAGGTTGTTGACGATGGCCTGGGTGACGAGCCCGGTGTAACAGGCACGCCGGGTGTGGTCGAAGGTCACCGACCATAGTGTGACATGTCAGGTTATTGGGGCTTATTTAGCTTTCCAGGGTGGTGCTCGTTGGGTTCGCCCGCTGCGAGCCGTACTGTCCGGATGGGCCCCTGTCGTGGTCAGGCCACCCAGGGCGGCACGATGCGCGCGGCGTCCTTGGGGGCGAGCTCGCCCGCGTCGGCGGCCGAGACGCCGCCCGGGTTGTAGACCTCGCTGGTCCCGGGGCCGGTGACGATGGCGGAGAAACCGGTCAGCGGGTCGGAGAACATCTGGCGGGGGACGTCGGCGGGCATCACGACGGTGTCGCCCGTGGTGAGCGTGAACCGGTCGCCGCCCAGCTCGACGACCGCGCTGCCGGTCAGCAGGGTCCACACCTGCTCGCTGTCGCAGGCGTGCAGCGGACCCTCCCTGCCGGGCGCGAAATCCACGCGCCACAGGGACTGGGACGCGCCGCCCTGGGTGGGAGAGGCGAGGGTGGTCATCACGCCGTTGGGCGTCTCGGTCCGGCGCGCCTCGGTGGAATGGGTGACGGACATGTCGATGATCTCCTAGACTTGGTCAACGTTGTTGTCTATATAGTTAACCAGGTTGTCTATCGTGTCAAGTGACATCCCCGGCTTCGAGCTCCCGCTCCGGCTGTTCCTCGGTTTCCGCGTCATCATCGACGAGCTGCACGAAGAGCTCGCCCGACAGGGACACCCCCACGTCCGGCCGATGTACGGCTTCGCCATGCAGGCCATCGGCGCCCACGGCACCACCGCCGTCGACCTGGGCCGCCGGCTGGGCGTGTCCAAGCAGGCGGCGGGCAAGACGATCGAGACCCTCGAACGCCTCGGCTACGTCGAACGGGCACGAGATCCGCACGACACCCGGAAGAAGATCGTGCGGCTGACCGAGCGGGGGATCGACTCCCTGACGCGGTCGGCGCACATCTTCGAGGACCTGCGGGCCCGCTGGGCGCGGACGCTGGGAGAGGACCGCCTGCGCGCGATGGAGGAGGACCTGCGCACGATGACCCCGACCGACGCCTTCCGGCTCGACATGCCCGGCTGGTTCGGCGGCCTGTGACACCGACTGCGGCGCGGTCTGTGGCGCGGTCTGTGGCGCGGTCTGTGGCGCGGTCGGGGGCGTGGCGTGGCGTGGCGTGGTCTGTGCGTGGCGGTGGCGTGGTTTGTGGCGTTAAGCGGTCTGTGACGCGGTCACGGCCCGGTCGGTGGGGTGGCGGGGCCCGTGGCGGGGTCTGGGGCTCTCAGTCGCCCGAGTACGACCAGCTGGACCAGCGGGTGATCTCGATGGTGATCATCGGCCCGGCCGGTGGGCGCTCGCCGTACTGCGGATATTTCGCGGCGAGCAGTGCCACGGCCGGTCCGGCGGGGCCCTCGGTGACGGTCGCCTCGCCGTCCGCCCTGACCCACCACAGCGTGGCCCAGTCGTCGTCGTAGTGGTCGACCAGGGCGCAGACCCTGGGGTTCTCCCGGATGTCGCGGATCCGGCGCAGGTCGGTCGTCGTCTTGGGCTTGTGGTCGACGGCGAGCAGGATCCGGTCCCCGTCGAGCGCGAACGTCACCGGCACCAGATGCGGCACGCCGTTCCCGCCGGCCGTCGCCAGCCTGGCGACCCGGGCCCCGGCGAACCTCCGGCGGGCGAGAGCCTCCTCCATGTCTCTCAGCGTAGGTCGCGCCGTCCCCGGCCGACCAGGCGGAATGTGACGATGGCATTAGAACTGCATGACAGAAGTCGTCAAGAGGCGTGTACCCAGCGCAGTTTTCCTGCGGTGGTCAGGAGTGCCAGCGCGCCGTCGGCGGTGTAGGCGGCAGAGGCGGTGCCCGGGTGCGTGGCCACCGAGCGGCCGGATCCGTCGACCACCTCGGCCGTCCCGCCGTAGGTGATCACGAAGGTTGCGCCGGAGGGATGGGCGCGGATCTGCGCCTCGTCGGCGATCTCGCGTGTCCACGTCTGCTTGCCGAGGGGGTCGACACCTCGGATGCCGGTGAACCGCCTGTCCTTGCCGTCCTTCCAGTGGGCGTACACGACCAGGCCCTTCGTCCCGGCGGCGCATCCGGCGACGGCTTCGAGGCTGGTGGTGATCGGCACTGGCTTGCCCGAGGGGGTCAGCAGGTAGGCGCGTTCCCCCGTGACCACCGCAGTGGTGCCCGACGTACAGATCGCCCTGGCCGGTTCACCGATCGTGTTGCGGGAGGTCTCGCGCCAGCCCCGCCGATCGTGCCGGAACCACAGCACCTGCTTCCCGGTGGACGCGACCGCGATCGTCCTGGACGCGTCCTCCGCCCAGGAGAAGCCGCTGTCCACCGGGATGCGCTTCTCCTTGCCCTTTGGCCGGATCAGCCGCAGCCTGCCCTTTTCCGAGCCGTCGCTCTCGACGATCACCGCGTCGGAGGCATCACGTGCCGTCAACACCCGCTTGATCGGGGCATCGGACTTCGCGAACGCGCCGGAGAGGGAACGCGGCTCAGGATCGGGGCCCTCTGCCGCACCGGAGAACACGGGGTCGGGGCAGCGCGCCTGGCAGACCACGTCGGCACCCTCGGAGTAGGCCGCTGTGTCCCGCCAGACCTCCCTGCCCGCCCGGTCCAGCCCGTAGAACGCCTCGCCCCGGTTGTCGGCCACCACGGCGCCCTCCGCGGACACGGCCACGATCGCCGGCGGTCGCGCGTCGGGCTCCGGCTGAGCGGTCGCGGTGCTGCAGCCGGTCAGGAACACCAGCAGGGCGAGCACGGCTCGGGACATCACAGATGCCTCTCCTAGGCGAGTGAGGGTGCCGCGGCACCCCCGTCACGTGGCGTCAGGCCTTGTTGGTGGTGCAGACACTCCGCGGGTCGATGCCGGAAACGTCGAAGGTGAACTTGGCGTCGACGTGCCACCTCTTCTTGTAGGCCACGTTCCTGTAGGGCTTCTTGGAGTGCCAGCCTGGCTTGATGTCGTCTCCGGAGTTCCACTCCCACAGCGTCTTGTCGGCCCGATCGGGCAGGGACTCGCGAATCCTCAATCTGACATTGCTCTTCTTTCCGAGCTTCCGGCCGTTCTCGGTGCCCAGGAAGTAGTCGATCTTGTCGACATGGTCAACTTTAGAGTTGCTGTCCGGCGTGTAGAAAACCCTGAGGACCCCGTAGTACTCGTAGTCGGTGTCGTCGTCTGCGCACTTGCTGTCGTTGAGCTCCCGCTGCCCACTGGTTGCCGAGGCCGAGACGGTGGCCGCCGGGATGATCGACAACGCCAGCCCCAGAGCTCCGAAGATCGCGGCCTTCCGCAGGATGCTTGCCATTTGCACTGTGCCCTCTCGTGTCGAGGATGATTCGGTTGCGAACAAAGGGCAAATATAGGGAGGTACGGTATATTCGCGGTATGTTCCCGTTCGGCCGTAACGGCGACCAGCCACGCACACCACCCGGCCGTGTCCCTGGACAGACCCCGGCCACGACTGGGAGTCCCACGGCGCAGCCGTACCCATGGAGAGAGCGCAAGCGGCCGAACCCCGGAGCACGACCTGAGCGGTACGGCCGGCCCTCGCCGACCTGGCCAACGAATGCGGCGCAGGGTTAACGCCGGGTAGGGATAACGCGGCGCAAGGGTTACGTCAGCAGCCGAGACCGCTCAGCAGGCCGATGCTCGGGGTCAGGGTGACCTGATCGCAGCCATACGTGCCGGCGTACCCGCCCGAGGTGATCGTGACCGACCCGGCTCCCGATCCCGCCCCCGTGCAGCCGTTGCCGATGATGATGTAGCCCACCAGATCGGACATGAGGAGCCGGGACCCGCCGGCGCAGGTATAGGTGCCGGCGTGCGCGGCCGTGGCGGGCAGCAGTGCCCCGGCCAGCGCGGCGACGGTGACGACGGCGAGGGCGAGGCGTTTGGCCGAGGGGGTCATGCGTGGCCCTATCGCGTGAAGGGATGAGAATTCACTACTTACCCAGCGCTAAGCCGCATCCGCCAACGATGTCCACTTCTGGACTGCCAGGGTGCGAATCCGAGGCCGCCGAGCATGAGGACGGCGAGCCCGGCGGTCGCGGTTCTGAGGGCGGTCATGACAGGCGTCTCCGGATCCACCAGAAGGACAGGAGCGTGAGGCCGAGGGTGAACAGGGCGTAGATCCCGGTCTCCATCCACTGGAACGGCCAGAAGCGTTCAAGGGGCTGGTAGGTCGCCTGCTGCCGATAGCCGAGCCGGTTGATCTCGACCGTGCATCCGCCCATGCCCCGCGGTCCCATCGGTGCGCAGGGTCCCGACGTGGTGGAGACCTGGACGGTGCCGGGTTCGCCGCTGCCGGCGATCGTGCGCCCGGACGGGTCGAGCAGGTTGCTGGACAGGACCCAGGCGCCAGCGTGGTCGGGAACGGCCGACTCCAGCACGATGCTCGCAGTTCCGCCTTCGTCCCGTGACACGTAGAACCCGTCCACGTTCGCCTGGCTGAGCTCGAAGGTTGCGGTGATCGGGGGCATCAGGTGGGGCCGGACCAGCAGCGGCATGGCGAGCTGGATCGCGGCGAAGGCGGCCAGGGTGAGGGCCATGGCGGGCAGCGTGCGGCGCACCAGCATGCCCACGGTGATGCCCAGGACGAAGGCGAAGGCCGCATATCCCATCGGGGCGATGCCGCGCGCGCCGAACACCAGGGGAGCCATCAGGGCGAGGCTTTCAGCGGCCGACTTGTCCAGGGGGTCGGACCACCAGGTCACCATGAGGCCGCACAGGCCGGCGAAGGCCATGGCCGTCAAGCCGGTGAGTCCGAGCTTGACCGCCAGCCAGCGGCCGCGGGTGACGCTCTGGTTCCACACCATCAGGTGCGTGCCCGCCTCCAGCTCGCGGGTGATCAACGGTGCTCCCCAGAAGAGCCCGACAAGAGCGGGCAGGAGCAGCACGACGAGGCTGACGGCCATGAAGGGGGTCTGGTACTCGTCGAAGAATTGGTCGTAGAAGCGGTCGCAGGTGTTGTCCTGGGTACAGGCGGCGATCCCGGCGGAGTAGTCGGCGGCCAAGCCGGGGCCGGTCAGGGCCAGGGCGACGGCGAGGAGGACGAGCAGGGCAGCCATCATCGCCGCCGAGCCGCGGAACTGGCGCCAGGTCAGCCAGATCATCGCTGCACCTCCAGGGCGACTCGCCGGTCGGCGGTGTGCTTGTCCATGTAGGCCAGGGCTAGGTCCTGGGCGACGAAGCCGACCTTGGCCGGCTTCAGCAGCGTGGTCTTGCCGGCTCCGTTGGGACCCACCAGCCCGACGACGTGCCCTGCCGGGATGTCGATGGTGCACTCGCGTGGCGTCCAGCGTTTGCCGTACTTCTTGCCCAGTCCCTGGGCCTGCAGGACAGCGTTCACGCTATGTCCTCCTGAGCGGTGGTCCGAAAGGTGGTCATGAAGAGGGCCTCGATGCTTTCGTCGTCGAGGCCGGCCCGGCGGGCCTTGGCCAGCCAGCGCTGCAGGTCCAGCCGCAGCGGGCCGTGCGCGGCCAGCGAGGCGTCGGTCAGTGTCTTCGTCACGAACGTCCCGACGCCCGGCCGGGCGGAAGCCAGGCCCTCGTGCTCGAGCTCCCGGTAGGCCTTGAGCACCGTGTTGGGGTTGATCGCCAACCGCGCCACCACCTCCTTCACGGTCGGCAGCTGGTCGCCTTCGCGGAGCATGCCGAGCCGCAGCGCGTGTCGGACCTGCTGGACCAGCTGGAGGTACGGCGACACGCCCGACCTGCCGTCCAGATGGAACTCGATCACCGGCTGCTCCATTTATCTAGCCTGCTAGCACTTTAGAGTCACAGATGTTAAAGGATCATAAGGATCGCTGTCTCGGTATCACCCGGGCATCCGAGGCGCGGGAGCGTTGCGTTCGGTGCGGAACACCGGTCTGCGGATGCTTCAAATAGGGGTAACGACCTATTTGTGCATCTTTGGGGATATATGCGAAGGATGTGGAGGGGCTCGGGTAAGGGAGAGGGAAGGGCGGGGGAACCGCCGAATCCCGGACAACGCGCGGACGGTCGATGGAGATGAGACCGCGGACACGGACGACCTCGGGAGCGCCGGACCGTGCGGAGGGGAACCGACCATGACAGACCCACGCTACGGGCGGACACAGCAAGGGCCCCGGGATCAGACCTCGGCGACGGTGCCCCAGGCGCGTCAAGGGATGGAACCGGCACAGCCGGCGCAGCCGACGCAGGCTGAGGAGCCCCGGCCCACGGGCTGGATAGGCTGGGTGATCTTCGCCGGTATCACGATGCTGGTCCTGGGATGCTTCCAGGCATTGATGGGCCTGGTAGGCGTCTTCAACACCGACTTCTACCTCGTCACCGCCAATGACCTGGCGATCCCGGTCAACTACACGGCCTGGGGATGGGCGCATCTGATCATGGGTGTGGTCGTCGCCCTCGCGGGTGCCGCCGTCCTGGCGGGCAGGACGTGGGGGCGCGTGGTGGGTATCGTTCTCGCCGCCATCCAGGCACTCGTGAACTTCGCCTGGTTGCCCGCCTACCCGCTCTGGTCGATCATCATCATCGCCGTCGATGTGCTCGTGATCTACGCGCTGGCCGTACACGGCAGGGAGATGAGCACGTTCGGCAGAAGCGGCGCCCGGTAGGCGTCGCGGTTGCGCCGGATGCGAGGCGGAGAGCCTGGTTCTCCGCCTCGACGGTTATGGCGGGAAGGTACCGATGAGTCTGCAGGTGCTGCCACTGGCCGTCACCATGATGGCGGGTCCGCAGATCATGTCGGCGATCATCCTCGTCACCCACCGGTACGCGGTGCGGGTCTCACTCGCCTATCTGGCAGGCGTAGCGGTCGCCGCGGTCACCGGAACGGCGCTGGCGCACGGGTTCGCCGGCGCCGTCTCGCTGGGCGATCCCCACGACAAGGGGTCTCTCGGTAAGATCATCCAGTTCGTTCTGGTCGGTCTGCTGGTGGTCGTGGCGATCAAGAACTATCTGGGGCGGGAGACCTCCGAGCCGCCCAAATGGCTCGGCACGCTGCTGGAGGCGGGCACGGGCAAGGCCTTCATCACCGGTCTGTTGCTGGTGCTGCTGATGCCCACCGACATCATGGCGATGCTGACCGTCGGCGTGAACCTGGCGCAGAGCGGTTCCCCGCTGAGCGCGGCGATACCGTTCCTCCTGGCGACCCTGCTGATCGCCGCCCTGCCGCTGCTGAGCTACCTGCTGTTCCGGCGGCGGGCCACGGTCGTGATGCCCAAGGTCCGGGACTGGATGGGATCCCACGGCTGGCTGATCAACATCGTCGTCTGCGTCATCTTCGTCTTCCTCATCCTGTGACCCGTCGATTCCCGCGCCCCCTAGTCTGAGACGGGTTTTGGGAAGGGGGCAGCCGTGCGGGTAGCGGTGCTCGGGCCGATCCAGGTGCACGCCGATGACGGGACCCCGATCGATATCGGCGGCGCCAGGCTCCGGGCACTACTCGCGCGGCTTGCCCTTTCGGTGGGCCAGGTCGTGCAGGCGGAGTCGCTGGTCGATGCCCTGTGGGGGGAGCACCCGCCCGCAGGGGCCGCCAAGGCGCTGCACGCCCTGGTATACCGGCTGCGCAGGGCTCTGGGCAGCGGGGCGATCGAGTCCGTGGCCACGGGCTATCGGCTGCGGGTGCGGGCCGAGGAGGTGGACGCCAACCGGTTCGAGGATCTCGCCGCCCGCGGTCATCGAGAACTCGCCGCCGACCGTCCCGACCGGGCCGCCGCACATCTCGGCGAAGCGCTCGCGCTTTGGCGGGGTCCTGCGCTGGCGGACGCGCTCGACGCCCCGTTCTCCGGTACGGCTGCCGCCCGGCTGGAGGAACTGCGCATCGCGGCGGCGGAGGACCGGTTCGACGCCGGACTGCGGTTGGGCCACCATGCCGACATCCTCGCCGACCTGGAGGCGGTCGCCGCCGAGCACCCCCTGCGCGAACGGCTCGCCGCCCTGCGCATGCGTGCCCTGCACGCCGCGGGTCGCCAATCCGATGCCCTGAGGGTGTTCGGACAGGTTCGCAGCACCCTCGCCGACCAGCTCGGCATCGACCCCTCCGAAGAGCTGCGGGCCGTCCATCTGGCGGTGCTGCGCGGTGAGCGAGAGGTGCCGCGGGCACGGACGGAGCCGGAGCCCGGTCGGCTACCCGCCTCGCTGACCAGCTTCATCGGCCGCGACGACGAACTCGGATTGCTCAGCGGACTGGTGGAGACCTTCCGCCTGGTCACCGTCGTCGGCCCTGGCGGTGCCGGCAAGACCAGGCTCGCTCTCGAAGCCGCGTCCCGCCACCGCACCCACCGCCGCGGTCGCGTCTGGCTCGTTTCGCTGGCCGGAACCGACGTCGTGACCGAGGCCGTGCTGGGCGCGCTGAGCTCCCCGGGCACGCGGCCGTTCGGCGGCGGGTCGGCAGAGCCGGTGGATCGGGTGGCCGAGCTGCTCGGCGGCGCCGAAGCCGTGCTGGTGCTGGACAACTGCGAGCATCTCGTGGCGGCGGCGGCCGAGTTCGCCGGCCGACTGCTGGAGCGCCAGCCGTACCTGACGATCCTGGCCACCAGCAGAGAACCCCTCAACATCGTCGGCGAGGCGATCTGCCGGCTCGGCCCGCTCCCTCAACCGGCCGCCATCCGGCTCTTCACCGACCGGGCGACGGCCGTACGCCCCGGCATCACGCTTGACGATGAGCCCGTCATCGACATCGTGCGGCGTCTCGACGGGCTCCCGCTCGCCCTGGAACTGGCCGCCGCCCGGCTCCGCACCATGGACGCCGATCAGCTCGCGCAGCGGCTGGACGACCGATTCCGCCTCCTGGCCTCGGGCAATCGGAGCGCCCAGCCCCGCCAGCAAACCCTGCACGCCGTCATCGACTGGAGCTGGGATCTCCTCGCCGACGAGGAAAGGACCCTGGCCCGCCGTATCTCGGTGTTCCCCGCTCGTACCGGCGCCGCCGCCATCGAAGCGATCTGTTCCGACCGGACGCTACCGCCGGGGGACATCGCCTACGTGCTCGACTCCCTGGTCGACAAGTCCATCGTGGAGCGGACCGCGGGCGGCTACCGGATGCTGGAGACCATCCGGGCCTACGCCGCCGGAAAACTCGACCTCGCCGGCGAACGGGAGACGACGCGGGATCGGTTCACGCGTCACTTCGCCGACCTCGCCGAGGAACACGAACCGCTGATGCGCTCCCATGAGCAGGAAAAGTCGCTGCGGCTGTTCGACGCCGAATACGACAACCTCGTCTACGCACTGCGCACGGCCATCGACGATCACGACGCCACGACCGCCGCCCGGATCCTCGCCACGCTGCACTGGTACTGGCGGATGGCGCGCTACGAACCGCGGGGCGAGGCGTTCGTGGCCAGGGTGCTGGAATTCGGCGAAGAGCTTCCCCCCGACGCCCGAGCCGCCTTCGAGGTCCTGCACGTATCGGGGGACGATGAGCCGGCCGTCACGTGCGACCGAGTGAGGGCCCTCATCGAGGAGTGCGCGCGTACCGGCGCCCTGGAACGCCACCCCACCCTGTTGATGACGACGCTCATCATGGGGTACGCCGCCGGCCTGGACGGGTTGGTCGAACGCGAGATGGCCCGGGTGCGGAGCCGTTCCGACTCCTGGGCCATCGCCTGCACCTTCTTCGTGGAGGTGCTCATCGGTAACGAGCGCGGCGACTGGGAAGCGGCCGCGACGGCGTTGGAGAGGGCGTTCCACTCGTTCGAGGCGACCGGCGACGGGCTGTGCACGGCGCTGGTACTGACCATGGTGGCGCAGTCTCGCTCCTTTCGCGGCGACCACGACGGAGCGATCGCCGCCTACGAGCGCAGCGTCGCGCTGACCCCCCAGCATGAGATCACCCATCGGATCGGGCTCGCCGTGGAACGGATGCGGGCGGGAGATCCGGCCGGTGCCCGGCGGGACATCGAGATCGCCGAACGGGCGGCCTGGGAGAGTGGGCGGCAACCGCAGCAGCTTGAGGTCATGGCCGCTCGGGTGGAGTTGTACCGCCGCGCCGGCGAGGTGGGACGGGCCGATCAAGAACTCGATCGGGCCCGGCGAGTCGCCCACGAGAGCCTTCTTCTCCCACTCAACGCGATCAATGGCTTCGTGCTCCGTGTCCGGATGGCGAACCTGCTGACGGCCGGAGATGCGAAACGGGCCCGCGACCTCCTTCCCGACATCGTCCGAACAGCGGCCGCGCAGCGTGACCTGGCCCTCGAAGCTCAGCAGCTGGCCAGGTTGCTCTATCTCGAGGGCGAACCGGGCGGCGCCGCCACCGCGCTCGGCATGAGCCAGGCGGTCCGTGGCACCTTCGACCACGGTGATCCTGAGCTTCGCGAGCTCGCCGCCTCCTTGGCCGAACGGCTCGGATCGGCTGAATACGACAGGGCATATCAACGGGGCGCGCAAGTGCCCCGGCAGGACGTCATCGACCGGCTGACCGAAATGGCGTCGCTGTGAGGCGGTGCCTCCCTCGTACGGCCGAGCGGGTTCGGCGCGCCTCCCGGTCCGGGGAGTAATCACCGCTGGTAGACGCGGTCTATCACCGTGCTGTCACCCGCTTGTCAGCGCCGCGCCCCAGCGTGGGAGGCGAAATCCCGGCCCTTGCCGAGCTCGCCGTCGTCGCAGGAGCGACGGGCGAACCGCTCGGTCTGGAGTCTGGGCGGTTCTCATCCACCAGGAGTGCACCAATGACCAGTTCCGCGAACGCCAGGCACGTGCGAGTGCAGGAGGTGCTGGACCGGGCGGTGGCCGAGCAGAGCGCTCCCGGCGTCGTCGCCGAGGTCCAGGACGAGAACGGCACCTGGTTCGGCTCGGCCGGGGTGGCCGACCTCGAGACCGGCCGCCGCCGCGAACCCGGGGAGCAATTCCACGCCGGCAGCATCGGCAAGGCGTTCACCGCCGCCGCGATGCTGACGCTGGAGGCCGAGGGCAGGCTGAGCCTCGACGACACGGTGGACACCTGGCTGCCCGGCGTGGTCGGCGGCAACGGCAACGACGGCAGCAAGATCACCATCAGGCAGCTGCTCACCCACACCAGCGGCCTGGGGATCACCGGCCTCAGCGTCGAGGTGGTGCGCCAGTATCACACCCGGGCCGGGTTCGCCGAGCACCGCTACGACGTCCGGACCGTCGACGAGCTGCTGAAGCTCCAGATGGCCATTCCGCCGATGTACGCGCCGGGTGAGGACTTCGCCTACGCCAACGGCGGCTACCACATCGCCGGAGCGATCATTGAGAAGGTGACCGGCCGGAGCTATGAGGACGAAATCGACCGGACGGTCATCCAGCCGCTCGGGCTGACCACCTCCTATGCGCGGACCTTCGCCGAGCGGCGGTACCGGGGGCCGCACACCAAGGCCTACTCGAAGATGTACATCAGGGACGGCGTCGACCCGGAGAGCCTCACGCCCGACAACTACCTGTCGCTCCTGGCGGGCCCCGAAGACGATCCGGTCGACGTCACGGACAGGACCATTCCCACGTGGGCCGCCGGTGGCGTCGTTTCGACCACCAGCGACCTGCTCCGGCTCCTGCGCGCGCTGATCACCGGCTCCCTGCTGCCGCCCGCGCAGCATCGCACGATGTGGAGCACCGTCCCCACCAGGGACTGGATCCCCAACGCCCGGTACGGCACCGGGGTGGCCCAATGGGCGCTGGCCGACGGCCGCATGCTCCACGTCGTGGCTGGAGTGGAGGGAGGCACCGTCAGCGTGGCCCTGGGCACTCCCGACAGCGGGCTCATCGTCGCCATGCATCTCAACGGTGACTGGAACTGGTACCCCGTCTGCGACCAGATCGTCGAGGCGGCGTTCGGCTCATCCTTGCTCCCGCCTCAGTAGCGCAGTCGAAGCTGATCAATTGCCCAGAGAAGGACAACAATGACGAAACTCGACACACTGGCGGACTGGCTCGGCGAACGACTCCCCGAACTGATCGCCGAGCACCGCGTGCCAGGGGCGGTCATCGGCGTGTACGCGAACGGGGAACACCTGGAACGCGCGGCAGGCGTGCTCAATACCCGCACCGGTGTTCCGGTGACCACCGATTCGCTGTTCCAGATCGGTTCCATCACCAAGGTCTGGACGGCCACCTTGGCACTGCAACTGGTCGAGGACGGGAAACTCGACCTCGACCTGCCCGTCCGCGCCTACCTGCCGGAATTCCGGCTGGCGGACGAGTCCGCGGCCGCGCTGATCACCACCCGCCACCTGCTGTGCCACACCGCGGGGTTCGAGGGAGACACGGTCACCGACACCGGTCGCGGCGACGACGCCATCGCCCGGTACGTCGAGCTGCTCGACAAGGCATCCCAGCTCTTCGAACCGGGCGAACTGTTCTCCTACAACAACGCCGGATTCGTCGTGATCGGCCGGATCGTCGAAATCCTGCGCGGCAAGCCGTACATCCAGTGCCTGCGCGAACACCTCATCCAGCCGCTGGAACTCGCGCACACCGCCACCGACGCGGCGGAAGCCATCCTGCATCGGGCCGCGGTCGGCCACTTCCCGTCAGGAACCGAAGCTCCGCCCCAACCGGCCGGAGTCTGGGCACTGCCCCGTTCCCTCGCGCCCGCAGGCTCCGCACTGACGATGAGCGCACGCGACCTGCTCACCTTCGCCCGCAGCCAGCTGCCCGGCGGCGGGGACGGCGGGGACGGTGGTGGCGTGCTCGGCGCCGAGGCCGTCCACGCCATGCGGACCGAGAACGTGCGAATCCCCTTCCCCTTCACCGGCCACGGCGACGCGTGGGCACTCGGCTGGGAGATCTTCCACGTCGGCGGGCACACCATCTATGGCCACAACGGCGACACCATCGGCCAATCCGCGTTCCTGCGACTCATCCCCGAACAGGACATCGCGGTCGCGCTGCTCACCAACGGCGGCCAGGGCGTACCCCTGCACCACGAACTCCTCCGCCACGTGCTGCGCGAACTCGCCGGCATCGAACTGCCCGAGCTGCCTGCCCCGAGCCCCGGCCCCATCGACGCGAGCCGCTACCTCGGCAGCTACGGCGACTCGACCGCGGACATCACCATCAGCCAAGACGACAGCGGCGCCATCTGGGCCGAACACGTCCCCATCGGGGAGTTCGCCGGTTTCGCCCCACCGCAACGTTTCCAGCTCCTGCCCTACCAGGGCGACACCCTGGTCACCGCCCAGCCGAACCAGGGCATCCACCGCACGCAGACCTTCGTCGGCGACGACGGTCACGGCAAGGCACGTTTCCTGCACCTCGGCCGCGCCGTACCCCGGCGGTCCGACGCACCCCGGCCACCTGCCCCGATCCTCGGCGACGGCTCCCGTACGGCCGGGCAGTAGCTCGTACCGAGGAACCATCTCGGTCCGCAGGTCTGCAAGGCAGGTGGTGCGCCCGTACGGCGAGCTGCTCTGGCCGGCCGGCTTCGCGGAGATGACCCGTGCTGTGTGTTTGGCGCTACGCTCCGAAGGTGATCAGGTGCAGGCGGTGGACGGTGGATGTGCCTGGCGAGCTGATGAGCGGGGCCGTGCCCTGGTTCTCGTGGACTGATGGGAAACGGTGCGCGTGACCATGCTCGATGAGGCGGCCATGCTGCAGGCCTACGCGGCGGGCCAGGTCCTGCGGCCGCAGGACGGTGCGGAACTCGTCGTCGAGGCGAGCCTGGTGCGAGCGCTGTGTCGGCGGGGGCGCGAGGAGATCGACCCGCGCGGGCCGGCGATCGAGGGCGCCAGAATCGTGGGCGACCTCGACCTGAGCGGGATGGAGATCCCCTTTCCCCTCCGTTTCTACGGCTGCGTGTTCGAGCAGCCCGTCAACCTGGACGGCGCGGACCTGCATCTGCTCGTGTTGGACGGCTGCGAGATTCCCGGTGTCCTGGCCAACGGGCTGCGGGTCCGCCGCGACCTGGATCTGTCCCGGTCGCGTATCACCGGTGATCTGTGGACCTCGGCCAGCACCTCCTGCAGCGCGGCTGTCTGGCTGTGCGAGTCGGAGATCGGCGGGCGCCTGCTCTGCCTGGATACGGTCATCGACTCCGCGATGCGTGCGGTTCAGGCCGACCGGATGCGGGTCGGCGGCACCATCCGGCTGCTGCACGGGTTCGAGGCCCGCGGGGGGATGCGGCTGCTGGGCGTTCAGGTGGCGGGTTCGCTGGACCTGACCGGCGCCCAGCTGACCCGCCCCGACCGCGGGCAGGCCCTGGACCTGGGCGACGCACAGATCGGCGGCAGCGTCTTCCTCATCGAGGACCAGTCGGGCCGCCGCCCTTTGATCCGTGGCCGCGTCGACCTGGGCAACGCCCGGATCTCCGGCAAGTTCCTGATCCGTAATGCCACATTCGAGCCCACCGAGGCGGTCAGCGGCGTCGGGTACTCCAGCAGGCACAGCGCCGGGACCGCGGTCAGCGCGCCGGGGCTCTTCGTCGGGGGAGACCTCACCGTCGACGGCGAGTGCCGGATCGGTGGCGGCGTGGATCTTTCCATGGGGTCGTTCAGCACCGTCCGCATCCACAAGGGATGTGCGTTCACGGTCGGCGGCGGGCGAGCCCTCGATCTGACCAACGCCGAACTGCGCTCCAGCCTCCTGGTGGAGGACGACGTGGAGGTCCAGGGCACGCTGCGGCTGACAGGGACCCACATCAAAGGCGACCTCACCCTCCAGGGAACCCGATGGAGCCAGCCGGAGAGAGACTCGCTCATCGACGCACAGGGCGTGATCGTCGACAGCGGGGTGAACCTGCGGGATGTCGAGGCCACCGGTGGCGGCTTCCGGTTTCGGTCCGCGACGATCGGCGGCATCCTGGACGCTCACCGCGCCCGGCTGCGCAACCCGGGCGGTGAGGCGTTCTCGCTGCACCGGGCGGTGGTACGGGGGTCGATACTGCTCTCCGGAGGATTCGCTGCCGAGGGCCGGGTGCGGCTGAACCGGTGCGCGGTCGAGGGACGGCTCGACTGCGAGGGCGGTACCTTCGCCGGCGGGATCGAGGCGGGGTCGGCCATGGCACGCGGTGGCATGCGCCTGCGCTGGGCCGAGGTCCCGCCGTCGGTGGATCTGACCGGCGCGTCCACCACGGTGCTCGCCGACGACCCGGCCAGATGGCCACGCGACTCGGCGATCGCGGGCTTCGTCTACGACCGGTTCGAGGGCGAGTGGGACTGGCGTGCTCGTCGTGACTGGCTGCGCGGGATGGCGCCCTTCGACGCCGGTCCCTACGAGCAGGCGGCCCGGGTGTTCCGCCAGCATGGACACCCGGTGGAGGCCGAGTCGCTGCTCATCGAGCAACGCCGGCAGGCCAGGAGGGTGCCGTCGGCAGATGGCCGCTCACCGCGCCGGCTGGTCAGGAACGCCGTCGACGTGGTCTACGGGCTCACCGTCGGTTACGGTTACCGGCCCGGCCGGGTGCTGTGGCTGCTGGGGGCGTTACTCGCGCTGGTGGGTGCCCTGGTGCTGAGTCCCGCGGTCCAGGAGACCTTGCGGGCGACGGACCCGCGCGGGAACGTCTACGCGATGGACGGCAGGCTGGTCACCGTGGATGACGTCGTGGCTCCAGGGGACGGCACCGCGACCACCGCGAGCCGCGCCGCCAGTCCCGGGCCGTGCGGGGACGGGCAGGTGCGCTGCTTCGACCCGCTGTTCTACACGGTGGACACCGTCGTCCCGCTCCTCACGCTGGGTCAGCGCGCGACGTGGTATCCCGAGACACGCACTCCCGTGGGGGCGCTGGCCTCCGCGCTGCTGAACGTGGCCAGCCTGCTGGGCTGGCTGCTCTCGACGGTTGTGGTGCTCTCCTTCGCCCGGCTGGCCAGACCCGCATGAGAAGCCCTGCGACGAGAACGTCAACTCATCGCCCCGCCACGGTGATGACCACCGGCGAGGCGCTGTCCATGCTGGTGGTTAGGCTGCCTCCATGCAGCTGATCAAGAACTCCGGGACGTACGCCGCCCCCGGCGCGGCACCCGGCGACTACGTCGAACACATCCGCAGCGACCGGCTCTCGGCCGGCACCTACCTGATCCCCGCCGGCGGAGTCGATGATCAGACGCCCCACCGAGAAGACGAGATCTACCTGGTCACCGCAGGCAGGGCCCGGGTGGTCACCGACTCCGGTGCGGCCGCGGTCGGGCCCGGCGATCTCATCTTCGTGCCGGCCGGGGAGGCCCACCGGTTCGTCGACATCGTCGAGGACCTGGCCCTGCTGGTGTTCTTCGCGCCCGCGTACACCGGCCGCACCTGAACCGGACGGCCTGCGTCCCGTTCCCACGCCCGTGGAATCTGCGTGCATTCGATCAGGCAGCCGGGCGGGAGGTTGCCATGGGGGTGGCAGCGGCTCAAATACGGTGCCGGTCGGGTAGCTGCCGCCGAGCCATCCGCCGGCCGGGCGGGCCGTACTCGACTACTGCTTCAGCACCTGGATCAGGCTGGTGAGGCTGTCCTTGCCGTGGCCGGCGGCGATGCCGCGGCGGAAGACGTCCAGGACGGCGGCCGGCAGGGAGCCGTCCACGCCGGACGTACGCGCGGTGTGCAGGACGTGTTCCAGGCTGGCCGCGCCCATGGTCAGGGTGTCCACGTCGCCTTCATGGTTGCCGGCGTCGATGCGGGGAGCGTAGAACTCCAGGAAGTATCGGAGGTCAACGGTCTTCACGGCGTGCGGCAGGAACTCCTCCGCCGTGATGCCGTTGGCCGCTGCCACCGCCTGGCCGTGCAGGTAGCCCACCAGGGACGTCCAGAACATGTCCATCCCGATCTGGTAGTACAGCGCCGCCAGACCCGGGTCCTCGCCCAGGTAGTCGATGCCGGTCAGCACCTCCAGGGCCGCCCGGTGGGCCTCGACCGCGTCCTTGGGACCGCTGTAGTACGTCATGGCTCCAGGAGTGCCGATGCCCGGCGGCGGCACCTGCACGCCACCGGTGATCTGCACGGCGCCGTGCCGCGCCAGCCACTCCGCCGCCTGCCGGCCCTTCTCGGGAGTGTCGGAGGTGAGGTTGGCCACGGTACGGCCGGCCAAGGCGCTGGGGGCCTGCTCCAGGATGGCGTACACCGCGTCGTAGTCGGTCAGGCTCAGTACGACCAGGTCGTTGGCCGTCAGGGCGGCCTCGACGGTAGGTGCGCGGTGCGCGCCGCGCGCCACCAAGTGGTCGGCTTTGCCCGGAGTGCGGTTCCACACGGTGACCTCGTAGCCGCGCTCCAGATAAGCGGCGGCCATCGCCTGACCCATCGGGCCCAGGCCGATCATCGTCACGGAAGGTGTGGCGGTCATGGTGTCTCCTTCGACAGCTCTAAAACGAACGCTCTATCTAGACGTGAGACCGTAACACATCCCTAGAACGAACGCTCTATTCACTATGCTGTCGTCATGAGCACCACGCAGGAGTACGGCACGCGGGAACGGATCGTCCGGGCCACATCCCGGTTGATGCAGCAGCAGGGATTCGCGGCGACCGGCCTCAAACAGATCTCCCGGGAGGCCCAGGCCACTCTCGGCTCGGTCTACCACTTCTTCCCCGGCGGCAAGACCGAACTGGCGGTCGAGGCCATCCGGCACGGGGACCGTGAGTTCGCCGAGCTCCTGCGCGACGTGCTGGAGCGCGTGGACGACCCGGCCGCGGCGATCGCCGGATGCGCCCGCGACCTGGCCGCGGGCCTGCGCGAGTCCGGCTGGCTCGACGGCTGCCCCATCACCACCACCGCGCTGGAGAGCGCCGGGCGCGTGCCGGACATCCAGCGCGCCGCCGAGCAGGCCTTCCAGAACTGGCGAGCCCTGGTCCACGACAAGCTCCGCCGATCCGGCTTCCCCGAGGACGTCGCGCACGATCTGGCCCACACGGTGATCAACACGCTGGAGGGGGCGGAGATGTCCGCCCAGGTGTCACAGAGCGAAGCACCCCTGGAGATCGCCGGCAGGCACCTCGCACGGCTCATCGACTCCTACCGGTGACAGGCCCCTCCGCGGCATGTCATCACCGGCTTCCGCGTGGATTGAGGCCCCTGGACGGCGCGGCCGGCACTCGTATGGAGCCCGATCCGGTGATGTCACTTCCAGACCATCACCGGATCGGGCGCAGGTAAGGCTGGCACTACCAGAGGTTCGGGTGGCGGCAGCAATGCTGTTCGTTGTGGGGAAATCTAGAGTTCCGGACATGGCTACTTCTCGCGTAATGGCGTCTGGAGCGCTGGCCTTGGGCCGCCTCGCGGTCGCGTTTCCCGCCGAAGCCAACCAGACCGTCCGCAAGGTGCTGCCGCAGGTGGTCGCCGGCTTCACGGGGAGCCGGGCTTAGTCCGTCGGGTCTCAGCGATGTCCTCAGGGGCGATTCCAGGAATCAACCGAGGCCGGTATGGCCGTCACTCAGAATTGAGCACCATGAAGATGCGGAGAACGGCGATGGTCGCGGGCCTTCTCGGGCTCGCGGCGGTGGTGACCGGGTGCGGCACGCCGGCTGAGGACGTTGTGTCGTACGACGTCACCGACAAGGTGGCGGCGCTGTACGTCGAAGCCGACTCGGGGACCGTCGACGTGGTCGAGTCGGATCGTCAGGGCATCCGCGTGACGGAGCGGCTGAGCTGGAGCAGGAACAAGCCGGAGACCAGCCACAAGGTGCAGGGTGACACGCTGGGGTTGACGTTCACCTGTCCCACCACGTGGGGGTGGGGCGCCCTGGGCGTGACCTGCGACGTGAGCTACCAGGTCGAGGTGCCCAAGGGCCTCCGTGTCAAGGTGAGTTCCGACTCGGGGGTCCTGACGCTGAAGAACCTGTCGGGCGAGGTGGAAGCCACCACCGACTCCGGGACGGTCGAGGCCAGCGGGCTGACGGGCAAGCAGGTCGTCACGAAGACCGACTCCGGCGATATGAACCTGGCCTTCGCCGGGCGGCCCGACAAGGTCACGACCTCCACGGATTCGGGTAATACCGTCATCCATGTCCCACAGGGGCCGTACAACATCGTGGCCAAGACGGAGTCCGGCGAAAAGGACATCAAGGCCGCGAGCGCCCCCTCGGCGCAGCATGCGATCGAGCTGTCCAGCGACTCCGGAAGCATGGAGGTCGTGTCACCCTGACGGGCGCGGCTCAGTGCCTGTGGATCGGTTGTGGTCAGGCGGCAGCGGCAATGGCTTCGCGGGGATGACCAGGCGACTTGAAATAATATGTAGGCCGGTCTATTTTGTTGCCATGGGACGGAAGGGCGCCGAGACACGGGACCGGCTGCTGCAGGCGACGCAGGAGCTGATCGAGACCGGGGGATACTCCGGCGCCGGGCTCAACCAGGTGATCGCGGCCAGTGGCGCGCCCCGCGGCTCGCTCTACTTCCACTTCCCCGACGGCAAGGACCAGCTGGTCGGCGAGTCCATACGGCGAGCCGGCCAGGCGCTCGGCGACGCCATGGAGGATTTGGCCGATTCCACCCCGTCCACGGCCGAGTTCGTCGAAGCGGTGCTGCGGCACCTGGGCGACCGGCTGGAGGAGTCAGGCTGGCGCAAGGGGTGTCCGGTGGCCACCGTGGCGCTCGAAATGGCCGCCACCAGCGACCCGCTGCAGGAGGCCTGCTCGGAGGTCTACACCTCATGGGCCGCGGCCCTGCGTACGCGGCTGGACGGCCGGCCGGACGCCGACGACCTCTCGGTCACGATCCTGGCCCTGGTCGAGGGGGCACTCCTGCTGGCCAGGGCGCACCGCAGCAAGGACCCGCTGCATCGGGTCGCCCGCCAGATCACCACCCTGCTGCGCTGACACGGGCCCGCCGCGACCGGCGGGCTCTTTTGCGGCCTTCAAAATATGTAGACCGATCTATTAAGGAGTCTCATGGACGCGATCGTCTTCGGCGCGACCGGTTTCATCGGCCGCTCCCTGGTCGCCGAACTGCTCGGCAGAGGACAGCGGGTGGCGGCAGCCGTACGGAACGACACCCTCACTCCCTGGCTGAACTCCCACGACGTCGACACCAGCGGGCTGACCGTCGTCACCGCCGACATCACCCGACCGCTCACGGGGCTGCCCCAGGTGCGCGACGTCTACAACACCGCCGCGCGTTTCGCGTTCGGCCTCGGCGTGGCGGAAGCGCGGGCGGCCAACGTGACCGGGGCGCTCAACGTTCTCGAATGGGCCGCCACGCTGCCAGGACTGCGGCGGCTCGTGCACATCAGCGGGTACCGGGTGAGCGACGCCCGACCCGACTACGCCAGGCTGGGCGCCTATGAGGCGTCGAAGGCCGAGGCCGACCTCGCGGTGCGCGCCCGGGCCCGCGAACTGGAGGTCCCGCTGACCATCGCCAACCCCAGCACGGTGATCGGTCCCGGCCAGGTCATCGGCCTGGCCGCACTCGTCGAGGACCTGTGGAACGGGCGGCTCCCCGCGCTCCCCGGCGGCCCCGACGTCTTCCTGCCGATCGTCACGATCGACTACTTCGCGCGCTTCCTGGCGGAGATCCCCGCCTCGCCCGCGGGTGAGGACTACTGGGTGCTCGACGACACCACTCCTGTTCTGCCCGAACTGGTCAGCACGGTCGCCGACCACATGGGCGTGCGGGCGCCGCGCCGTACCATCCCCGTCGGCCTCGTCCGCCGCCTGCCGCGCAAGATCACCGGTGCCGACCCCGAGACGCTGTCGTTCCTGTCGGCCGACCGCTACCCGACGGCCTCCGCCCGCGCCTTCGCCGGTGCGGCCGGCCTGGAGATGCCCCCGGCCGCCGACGCTTTGCGGGCATGGGCCGATGACCTGGTGGCCACCCGCTTCGGCGCCGCGTCACCGTGGCTGCGCCCGTACGGCTTCCGCGGCCGCACCTGGACGATGGGCGACGCGCACCGGCCCGCCCACGTCCTGCTGCACGGGCTGCCGATGAACGCCGACCTCTGGGCGCCCCTCGCCGCCCACCTGCCCGGCCCGATCCTGGCCCCCGACCTGCCCGGCCTGGGGCGCTCGGCCCCCACCGCCCAGCCGATCGACGCGTGGCTCGCCGACCTGATGGCCCCGGTACAGACCCGCCCCGTGCTGGTCGCGCACTCGCTGGCCTGCGGGCCCGCGCTCCGCTTCGCCGTCGAGCATCCGGAACGCATCAGCGGACTCGTCCTCATCGCCCCTGCGTTCCTGCAGGCTCCGGGCCCGCGACTCACCCGCTCCGTCCTGGCCGCACCCATGCTGCGCCGCATGTCCGCCGCCCGCCTGGCCGGGGTGCTGGACCTCCCGGAGAGCCCTGAGGTGGCCAGCGCCGCCGCCGACCTGCGCCGTTCCGGGGTGGCCCGCCGAGTGGTCACCGCCCTGCGTACGTCTTACGCCGAGCGTGCGCGTACGCGGGCGTTGCTGGACCGGGTGAGCGTCCCGATCGAGATCATCGTGGGCTCGGCCGACCCGCTGTTCGTGGGCGTCGACCACCCGGTGACCGAGATCGCCGGGGCCGGGCACTATCCGCAGCTCACCCATCCGGCCCAGCTCGTTCCCCACCTCGGCGTGGCTTCCACCCAGATCGGCGGATGACCCCAGGTCCAGGACGGTTTCCGGCGGTTGTCTCCGTCTGCGCACCAGGATGACAAGGCCGTTGCCGGCCGCCTATGTTTGCGGACCATGACAGACAACCCCAGCGTGGGTCAGTGCGACTGCGGCGCGACCGCCGGCCCGCTGGGCGTGTGCGTGGACTACTACCACCAGATCCTGGCTGAAGAACAGGCCGATCCCCAGATGTACAGCTGGCACGCGCCTGTGGTCTGCGCGTATCTCCTGCAGCATCCTTCCGGAGCCCCCCAGAAGTACCTCGACGACCAGTTTCGCCTGCTGCAGCTCTACCTGGACAAGGGCCTTGACGCACTGCTTCGCGTGGCAGCCCATCAGGTGGCGCGGAACAGTCACAGGGCACAGTCGGGCTACGACATGGCGCCGCTCGCGCCGTACGCGCCGCTTCCGCCGGGCGGAGCTCCCGGGCACTTCCGCGCCACGTTCTGCGGGTTGCCGTTCAGGGACGGCAGCTTCGTGTCCGACGGGCATCCGGCATACGGACGCCACATCGAGATCATCGCTGAAGCGACCGTGGAGTCCTGGAGATCCGCCCAGACCTGACGAACGCGTCATCAGGGGCTGGTGGACGGCGACCTCGTGGTCAGGGGCCGGTGAGGTCGGGTTTCCGGGCTGCGAGCCGTTCGATGATGCCGAGTCTGAAGCGCTCGTGACGCTCCACGGTGAACCCCATCGCCCGTACCCGGCGCAGTGGCCGACGGCGGTAATGTTCCCCGGACAGCGGTACGGTGACCGCGTCCACCAGCCCTTGCAGCACCCGGACCGGCCAGGACGACGAGGCCACGTGATCGGCCAGGAGCAGCAGACCGCCAGGCCGCAGGACCCGTGCCAGCTCGGCGAGAGCGATCCGCTCGTCGGAGATCCCGCACAGCGCGAACGTGCACACGACCGTGTCGAAGCGCCCGTCGGCGAAGCGCAGCGCCCGCGCGTCACCCTGCTGCAGATCGACTTGCCGACCGAGGTCGTCGGCCCGGCGTCGCGCCACCGCCAGCATCGGGGCGCTCCACTCCACGCCGGTGAGCCGGACGCCGTCGGGGTAGTGGGCAAGGTTCAGGCCGGTGCCGATGGCCACCTCCAACGCGTCGCCGACCGCCTGCCCGCACAGCCACGGACGGGTGTCGGCGAAGAAGCGGCGCTCGGCGAACGCCATCTGCCGGTCGTAGGAGTCGGCCTGTCGGTCCCAGTACCGGCGCAACCGCATGTCCCGTGGTGAGGAATTTGACACGGATCACGCAGCTTTCCCTGGAGGGCACGGACTGGGCCCGAGGATACGCCACCGGGGAGCCGTGTTCCGGGCCTGCACCCGCCGGGTCTGGGGGCGCCCGCTCGGCCGCCTGCCCGACAACGCCTCGTAGGTGAGCCGCGTGCGCTCGCCTACGAGGCGGACCCTCACCGGAGCGACGTGTTGCCCGGACCTTCATGTCCGATGGCGCCCCTCCACATTGCTACGCCACTCCGTGATGAACAGCCGGATGCGGGCGGCGGCGAGTCAGGGCCGGGCGGCGAGGGCCTCGACCTCGAACAGCACGTCAGGCGTAGCCAGGCTCGCGACCCCGATGAGGGATTGCGTGGGCGGTTTCGTACCCCAGCCCTCCTGCATGGCCCCGGCGATTGGCCCAAGCTTGCTGACGTCATGGTTCACCACATACGTCCTGAGCTGGACGACGTGGCTGAGGTCGAGCCCATGGGCGGCAAGAGCGACGCCGATGTTGCGGAACGTCTGCTTCACTTGCTCGGTGAAGTCGGTCGAGACAACCGCGCCGTCTGGGCCGGATCCGTACTGACCCGCGATAAGCACTAGTTCCGTACCTGCGGGGACGGTGGCGGTATGGCTGTAGCCGAACGGGACCGGGTCGTGCAAACCGTCCGGATTGACAATGGCGTGTGCCATGTGGATCACCTCTCGGTGCGATGGGTCTTTGTGATGCGGGTAAGCCTCCCAGTGAATACACGACATCCTGTGTCGCGTATTTCTGTAGAGTTTTCGTATGCGCGCCGACCGGTTGGTATCGCTGGTGCTGCTGCTGCGCCAGCGCGGTCGGCTGTCCGCGGCCACGCTGGCCCGCGAGCTGGAGGTGTCCACCCGCACCGTGCTGCGCGACATCGAGGCGCTGTCCGCAGCCGGCGTCCCGGTCTACGCCGAACGCGGCCGGCACGGCGGTTTCGCATTGCTGCCCGGTTTCCAGACCGAGCTCACCGGACTGAACCACGACGAGGCACTTGCCCTGCTGGTCGCCGGATCGCGGCGCGGCGCGCAGGTATTCGGCCTCGGCTCGGCGCTCGCTTCGGCCATGCTCAAGGTGGTCGACGCGCTACCCGAAAGCTATCGGGCCACCGCGGCCGGCGCGGCTCAGCGATTGCTCATCGACCCGGAGACCGACCTCCTCTCGCGCCGGCTGGTCGCTGAGGAGCTGCCCGACACCATAGTGACCGAGGTCCGGCGCGCGGTGTTCTCCGGACACAAGCTGCGCATCCGCTACGCGGCGGTGGACCAGGCCCCGAAGTGGCGCACGGTGGACCCGATCGGCCTGGTCACCGTACGCGACCAGGGCTATTTGCTGGCCACGAGGTCTGGCGCGGACCGCACCTACCGGCTGTCCCGGGTCTTGGCCGCCGAGGAACTCGCCGAACCGGCACAGCGACCAGACCGGGTCGATCTGGACCGGGCCTGGCAGGAACGCAGCACGCAGTTTCGGGCCGGCGGCGACCAGGTCACCGTGCTGGTACGGGTGCACCCGGCGCGGCGGGAGGGCCTGGTGGGCACCGCGGTGGCCGTCCGCGCCGAAGAAGCCGACGCAGACGGCTGGCTGCGGCTGGAGGTGACCTTCCAAGATTCGAGACACGCCGAATGGGCGCTGTGGCAGCTCGCCACGAGCGCGGAGGCCCTGGCCCCGCAGTGGTTGCGCAACTCCCTGCGCAACCGCGCCGCCGCGATCGCCACCTACTACGGAGTGCCATCCTGAGAGCTAGGGTCCGGGGCCGTGACGGCCGGCAAGAGGTCAGGGGCGGAAGGCTCTGAGCGTGATGTCGACGAGGGAGTCGGCGTACTCGGTGGTGAGCGGGCCCGAACGGTGCAGCCATCGTTGGAAGAGGGGGGCGTAGAGCACTTCGAGGACCAGGTCGAGGTCGGCGTCCGCGGCGAGCTGGCCCGCCTGCTGTGCTGTGCGCAGGCGCGCCTTCTTGGCGTCGTCCATGGGACGGGCCAGCTTCTCGTGGTACTCGCCGGCGAGGCCGGGATCGTTGATGATCTCGGTGGTGAGTGCCCGGATCGGCTTCTCGAAGTCGGGATCGGCGAACTCGGCGACCGTTGCGCGCATCACGAGCTTCAGGTCGGCCTCGATGTCGCCGCTGTCGGGCAGCGTCACACTCTGCCCTTCGGCGTCCTCGCTGAGTGCCAGGATGGAGTCGAAGATCAGGCCGCCCTTGGACGGCCACCACCGGTAGATCGTTTGCTTGCCGACGCCCGCTCGCGCGGCGATGGCCTCGATCGAGACCTTCCCGTACCCCACCTCGGAGATCAGCGCGCGGGTGGTCGCGAGGATCGCCTGCCGCGAGCGTTCACTGCGCCGGGAGCTGTCCGGTTTCCTGGCGCTGGGCATACGGCCAGCTTAGCGCCTTGGCGAGACGAAACGATTCGTTTTGACATACGACCAGATCCAGGAGCCGGACCGAGCAGGTATCACGTCGGCGGGAGGCCGACGTCGAACCGCACTCCGACTTCGTCGCCGAGTTTGAGGGTGCCGAACAACGCCGAGTACGGGCGGATCCCCCAGCGAGTCTGCGCGATGGTCGCCGAGCCTTGTGCGCGGCCCTCGGTCAGCCGGCCCTGGACCGTGGCGGGCTGTGTGACGCCGACGATGGTGAGGTCGCCCTCGACGCTGAACGACTCCGCGCCGCCGCTGACCCGGGTCGACCGGAAGGTGATCGTAGGGTGCCGCCCGGTGTGCAGGATCTTCTCTCGCAGGGTCTTCTCGATCTCCGCGCGATCGGAGCTCGTGAGCGGTTTGACGCCGCCGGTTCCTTCCCGGACTTCCAGCGATTCGGCGTCGACCTCGACGGTCACCGAGGAGCCGGCCGGGTTCGCGGGGTCGATCGTGGCGTCGCCGTGCCAGCGGGTGACCTCGATGGTGAGATCGTGGCCGGCCTTCGCACCGAGTCCGGTCCGGGTGGTATCGATCAGGAGCCTGCCGTACTCGGGACCCAACCTGTAGCTACCAGCGGTGACACTCACACTTTCAGCCTAGCCCCGCCTCCCCTGGGAACCTCGGAGGTGGCACGCGCGCCGCCATCGCGCCGCCGTGCACCCGCCGGACCACGCCCTGCTGGGCGAGGTCGTCAGCAGCACAAGAGCCACTTGATGCTCGGTTCCGAAGCCGTGCCGGGGTGGCGTACGCACGCCACCCCGGTCGCTCTTCGCTCGGCGACGGGAGCCGGGCGAGCGGTTCAGCCGGCCGAGCAGGCGGTGCCGTTGAGGGAGAAGGCGGCGGGCTTGGCGGTGTTGCCCGTGTGGGTGGCCTGGAATCCGAAGGAGACCGAGGCGCCGGGTGCGATGGTGGCGTTGTAGGCGACGTTCCTGGCGGTGACCTGGCCGCTTCCCGGCGAGACCGTGGCGTTCCAGGCAGAGGTGATCGTTTGGCCGGAGGGCAGCGCGAAGCCCAGCGCCCAACTCGCGATCGAGGTCGAGCCCGTGTTGCTGATCGTGACGGCGGAGGTGAAACCGGTGTTCCAGGTGTTCATCGTGTAGGTGACGCGGCACGGGCCCGATGCCGTCGGGGTCACGGTGGGCGTCACGGTGGGGGTGACGGTGGGAGTGACGGTGGGGCTGACGGTGGGGCCCTGGTTCAGGCCGAAGAACCGGATCACCTCGGCGGCCATCCCGCCCCTGGGCAGATCGTGGCCCACGCCCTGGAGGCTGATCGCCTCGACCGGCGCCATGCCGCCCGTGGCTCCGTAACGAGTGCGGGTGTAGCCGGCCTGGGGCTGGTCGGTGAGGCTGGGCGTCTGGCTGAGGCCGTGGACGTTCGTCCACTGCTTGATCTGCTCCTGGAAGTTCGGGTACCGCAGGGTGGCGTCCTCGGTGCCGTGCCAGATCTGCATCCTGGGCCGCGTGCCGCTGTAACCGGGGTACGCCGCGCGTACCAGGTCGCCCCACTGCTGCGGCGTCCTGCTGATCTGCCCGTTCGCGCACGCGCTGTTCCAGCTCGACCCGTCGGTCGTGGCGAAGCAGGCGAACGGCACCCCCATGAACGCCGCCCCGGCCTTGAACACGTCGGGGTAGTCGCCGAGCAGCACGTTCGTCATCATCCCGCCGGAGGACGCCCCGGTGACGTAGGTGCGATCGGGATCACCGCCGTGACGCTGCTGGACGTATCTGACCATGGACATGATGCCCACCGGGTCGCTGCCGCCGTCGCGCCGCAGCGCCTGCGGCGAGGACACGTCATAGCAGGAGCCGCTCCTGGTGGCGGAGGGATAGATGACGATGAACTTGTACCGGTCGGCCAGGGAGGCGAACTCGGTGCCGGAGTAGAAGGCCGGACCGGAGCCGGTGCAGTAGTGCACGGCCACCACCACCGGCGGGCGCGCCCCCACGCCGTCCGGGACGTACAGGTGCATGCGCAGGTTGGTCGGATTGGTACCGAAACCGGTGACCTCGGTCAGTTGCGCCGACGAGGCCGGCGCGGCCAGAACCAGCCCCAGGACGACAAGCGCCACCGCGGTGATCAGGGCTCCCGCCAGACGAACTCGCACCATCAGAGATTCCTCCGCTCGCTCGAAACATTTCGATACTGATGGCGAAAATTTCTGACGAGCAACTCGCTCAGCCGTACTGGCTGAAGCCATGTCTGTGACCTGGTCGTTTCCATCTGACAGTCGGGCGCCAGCGGGAAAGTTTCATGGCACAGGCGTCGGTTTGAGGGGGTAGGCGGAGATTGTCCCCCGCCTACCGAATGTGCCGCCTCGGGTGTCCAGGTTCGTCCGTGACCATGGGCCCCTCAGGTCAGGTGCCGATCTTCCCGACCCCGGCGCCCGCGGTGACGATGGCCTTCACGTTGTTCGGATCGTCCAGCGTGTAGCTGTAGTAGGTGCCGGCCTCCTGCACGCTGCCGCTGCACTCGGGCGTGCCGGAGTCCACGAACACGTTGCCCCGCGCGACGCACCTGCCCGCCGGACCGGCGTACGTGTTGGTCACCGGCTCCTCGACCCGTTCGAAGTAGTTGCCCTCGACCAGGCATCCGCCGCCCGCCTGGCAGGCCACCCCGGTGTCGGTGTTGTAGACGTAGTAGTTGTTGAACACGTGCACCGGCTCCCCGAACCGCACGCGCGGGTTGCGCTGCGGCGTCTGGTCGAACCAGTTGTGGTGGTAGGTGACCTTCAGCCGGCCGGTGTCCTGCGCGCCGTTCCCGTCGTCGTGGCCGAGCAACATGGTCTTGGTGTGCTTGTGCACGTGGTTCCAGGAGACGGTGACGTACGACGATCCACGCTTGATGTCGATCAGCCCGTCGTACCCGCAGCACAGGTCGTTGTGGTCGAGCCAGACGTGGTGGGAGAACATCTGCACGTTGATCGAGTCGTCGGTGGCGCCCCGGAAGGCCAGGTTGCGGATGATGACGTTGTGCACGGCGCCGGCCGGGGGAGAGGTGATCGCGTCGTCGGCGGGCAGGCCGATGTTGAGACCGCCGCCGCTGATGCCGGCGCCGGACCCGATGCCCACCACCGTCTTGTCCGAGGTCACGTTGTGCATCCCCGCCGGAACCGTGATCACCCCGCGCACGCAGATGTTCAGCGGCCCGTTCTGCCCGATCGCCGCGATCAGCTCACCGGCCGTGTCCACCTCGACGGTGGGCCCGCCCGCGCCTCCCGTGGTCCCGTTCTGCCCCCAGGCGTTCACCGAGGCGAACCCGGTGGGCGACCCCGAGGTGGGGCAGGTGCCGGGGGGCGGCGGAGTCGTCGGGGGGTCGGTCGGCGGCTGGGTCGGCCCGGTCACGTCCGTCACCAGCACGTCGTCGAACGACGCACTCGCGTAGTAACCGGCCAGCCCCGCCCGTCCGGTGGCGAAGGTGGCATCCGTGGCCGAGACGACCTCCACGTCGTTGACGAAACCCCGTAACGACGTCCCGAACGCCTCCAGCCGGAGCCTGTACCACGTGCCCGTGGTTATCGTGGCTGCGGCCGAGGCCAGCGTCGTCGCCGTGCCTCCGGCCTGTTTGCCCAGCACGACCGACCCCGCGTTGCTCAGCCCGAGGAAGTAGTAGCTGCTGGTGCTCTGGGCTCTGGCCAGGACCGCGACATGCCGGCCGCCGCCGTTGAACGCGATCGGTTTCACCCGTGCCTGCACCGACTGTCCCGACCACGCGGTGCCGGCCACCGCCCTGGCGTCCGCGCTCGTGCCGGACTGCCGGTAGGCCCGTGAGCCGTCGGTCACCACCGACCAGCTCCCCCCGGACCTCGACCAGCCCGTGGCGTTGCCGTCCTCGAAGTCGTCGCTGAACAGCGTCGCGGCGGACGCGCTGGGCACCCCCAGCAGCACCAGTGCCCCGAACATCGCGGTGGCGATGGCCGCCGCGAGCGCGGCGAGCATCGAGCTGGTCCTGAGTGCTTTCCTTCTTGGCACTGTGGAGCCTCCCGGTTTCTGGTGGCGACCGGCCGTCTCCGCACCTGTCCGTCGGACGGTGCACGGACCTGTCCGCTGTGATCGTGGAGAGTCGCGAACCCGCGTGAACGGGTCCCTCACCGGAGGTGGCGTAGTGAAGGAACTCGCGAGCTTCACACCTTTATGCAACCGATTGTTAGATGAGTCAATGCGCTCGATGTGCAGTTTCTTTGCAAGAAAGAAATTCGGACTGCTTCGGCGGAAATATCGGTTCTGGTGAAAACAGCGAACCTGCAAGCGATTGCACAATTGGCTCAGCATGATGAAGACTTCGGTCGGTCTGACGGCTACGAAGGTTCATATCGCGGCGGCTCTTGCTCTGCGGCCCGCCGTACCTCACGCGATGGCGCTCTGCCGTCGCAGGCGACTCGCCGTTCAAGGGGGACGTAACCCGGAGCGGAAACGCAGCGGAAACAGGGTCCGAGTTTCAATGGGCTGCTGTGACCATAGATCGACGGAATTTCCTGGCGTGGGCGGGCCTGACGGCCGGTGCCACGATGCTCGCGCTGTTGCCGAACGAATCCGCGATGGCCGTCTCGTCCCCCGGTGGCGACCCCGACCAGCTCTTCAAGGCAGGCCGATTCGCCAAGGCCGACCAGGCATACGCGCGGCTGTTGCGCCAGAACCCGGCCGACGCGCACTCGCTGGCGCAGCGCGGGCGCATCGCGTTGCTGTCCAACCGGTTCGAGCAGGCTGAACGCTTCCTGACCGAGGCCGTCCGGCTGGCCCCCGGGGACGCCTTCGCAAAGCAGCAACTCGCCGATTGCCACATCCGCCAAGACGACCTGCCACCCGCGGTCCCGCTGCTGCGGGCCACCGGAAAGCAGACCGACGCCGCGTTCGCCGACCAGTACGCGAGCGTGACCGGCGCCCCGTACCGGCTTCAGGGCGCGCAAGAGGCTCGGCTCCCCTTCGTCAGCGTCGATCCCCTGCCCTGCGTCCGGGCCTCGGTGAACGGCGCTGAACCCCAGACGTTCCTGATCGACACCGGTGCCACCCTGGCCCTGTCCACCGCGACGGCCGAGCAGGCCGGTCTGCGCGCGGTGTCCACCAGCGTCACCCATCCCGCCGGACAGACCCTCACCACCTACCACGGCGTCATGCGGTCGTTCGGGCTGGACGACATCACGCTGGGTACCGTCCCTGTGGTCTGGTACAACCTGCGCATGCCCACCCTGCCGGACGGCACCCAACCGGCCGGCGTCATCGGCACCACGCTGCTCTACCACTTCATCGCCACCATGGACTACGCCCGCCAGGAGCTCGTCCTGCGGCGCAAGACCGCCGCGCAGGCGCGCCGGGTCCGGGCCGAGGCCGCGCGCAGGGGCGCGGACCGCCTGCCGCTGTGGGTGGCGGCCGACCACGTGCCCTGCACCCTGGGCAGCGTCAACGACTACGGGCCGCGCGTGGCCTCGGTCGACACCGGCGGCATGGGCCTGGGCATCATGATGACCGAGGAGAACGCCGAACGGGCCGGCGTCGAGATCGACTACGACAATCCACAGAACCCCGGGGGGATGCCCGCCTACCCGATCACGCCGGCCCGGATCAACCTGGGACGGGCGGTCGGCCGGAACGTCCCGGGCGTTGTGGGCCCCTGGCCATGGCTCGACCTGTTCGGGTTCGACACGGTCGGCAACTTCACCCACGAGTTTCTCAGGTCTCGCGCGATCACCTTCGACTACGCCGGAATGAACCTCTACGTCACGGTCTAAGGCGGCGTCAACCCCGAGGTGGTGGTGGCCGGCCGCACGCTACTGCGGCAAGAACGACTTGCCCTGGGTGACGAGCGTGTGTCCGGTGAGATCGTCGAGGCCGGCGGCGAGTTCGGCGAGGGTTTGCGGAACGAGTGAGTAGCAGATCGTGGTGCCCTCGCGGCGGGTGGTCACCAGGCCGGCCTCGCGCAGCACCTTCAGATGTGCGGAGATCGTCGGCTGGCTGACCTCGAACTCGTCGGTGAAGTCGCACGCGCAGATGTCGGGCTCTCGCGCGAGCCTGCGCACGATGCCGAGCCGTACGGGATGGGCCAGCGCCCTCAGGACCTCGATCTCCACGCTGGACACTATATCGCCTCGGTACTATATAGTTTTTCATCTATATAGTACCGAGGCGATATGGATTACATCTGATCGTCGGCCGGTGCCGTCCCACTCGTGGTGGAAACGCGAGACGGCACCGGAGGCCACGGCCAGGTGTTCCTCATTACCCGAACTGGCCGGGCTGGTAGTCGCCGGCGGGCTGCTGGACGATGACGTTCGCGCGGTTGAAGGCGTTGATGAGGGCGATGAGCCCCACCAAGGCGGCGAGCTGCTCCTCGTCGTAGTGCTTGGCGGCGTTCGCCCAGGCCTCGTCCGTGACACCACCGGCCGCGTCGGCGAGGCGGGTGCCCTGCTCCGTCAGCTCCAGGGCGGCGCGCTCGGCATCGCTGAACACCTTGGCCTCCCGCCAGGCCGCGACCAGGTGGAGACGCACCGAGGTCTCCCCGGCGTGCGCGGCTTCCTTGGTGTGCATGTCGAGGCAGAAGCCGCAGCCGTTGATCTGACTGGCGCGGATCTTCACCAGCTCCTGCGTCGCGGCCGGCAGCGTCGAGTCCGAGACCACCTTGCTCGCCGCCACGATGTGCTTCATGAACTTGGCGGCGACCGGGTTGCCGAAGAGGTTCAAGCGAGCATCCATGATGCGCTCCTTGCCGTTGTCGATGACTACACCTTTCAGACGGGACAGCCCGGCAAGATGTGACATGAACGAATGTGACGTGCGTCTCCCCTACCGCACCGCGGCAGGGACCACCCACAACGACCTCCAGGACCGCTGCTCGCAGTACGGCCGGCGTAGGCCAGGAGTCAGCGGAACCGGTCTGCGTTCTCGATCGCCCAGTCGTCGTAGGTGCGGAGTGGACGGCCGATGATCTCCTGCACGGAAGGCCGTTGATCGAGCGTCCATCGGGTGAGTTCGGCCAGTTGCGCGCCGTACTCCTCAAGGGCGTACAGGGTCACGTCGATGCCGCTGTCGGGCCAGCCACGACGACGCCAGTTCGTACGGCTGGCGGAGGGCGTCAGCTCGGCGGCGGCGATGTCGCGGCCGATGGCCTCGGCGATGCTCCGCACGCGAGAACGTGTGCTGAGCGGCATGCCGACTGCCTCAAGGATGACTCCGACGTACTCGTCGTCGCGCAGTGCCGACACGGCGACGGCAGCGAGGTCGTCTTCGTGGATGAACGGATAGTGGCCTTCGTCCAGAAAGGCCTCCTGGACGCCTAGACCGGCCCTGATGGTGTCCGGCCAGTCGGATCCCGTGGCGGGATAGGTGCCTTCGACGATGGATCCCATCACAGCCGATGGGCGGATGTGCGTCCATTCGATCCCGGAACGCTCGACGGCCTTTTCGATGGCCAGCCAGAACCACGTCTCCGGCGGATACGACTCCTCGTACTCCGGCCCGTGCGAGGACAGCACCACGATGCGCCGGACACCGGCGGCCAGCGCGAGGGCCAGGGCATCCTGCACCGTCGACGGCTGGGCACCGGCGAGGAAGATGCCGTCAACGCCATTGAAGGCCTCGGCGCACTCCGCCGGCCGGGTGATGGACCCCTCGACGAGTTCGACCGCGTCAGGCCAGCCGGCCAACTGGTCGGACTCGGCGATCACGCGCACGCGATCGCCGGCGGCGAGCAACTGCCGTGCCAGGCTCCGTCCGACGATCCCGGTCGGGCTGCTGCCGGCGTCCTTGCTCGCACTGACCGCGGTCAGCAGCCGCAGTGCTCCGGATTCCGGCGCGCTCTTGATCCGCTTGATTTCACCCATGGCAAGACTCTCCAACTGTCAACGGAGATCTTGCGCCTTCCCCCGCGACCGGAGCATGAGCTTCAGCCTGGCTCTCAAGGTCACCGAGAGAAGGGTGCGGATCTGAGGTCGCCAACGCTAGCAGCAGCACAGACCCAACCGGAGACGGCGCTCCATCTCGCCGGACCGGGCACAGCCTGTGGACAGGGTGCACGACGACACGGCACGGCGTCCGCCTCAGTAGCGCAGGTCCGCCAGAACGCCGTAGTGGTCGGACGGCAGCACGTCGCCGACGGGGTCATCGCCGATCACCTCGCAGCGCACCGGATGGCCCGCGCCGCCCCGGCGCGGCCAGGCGGACAGGACGTGGTCGATCCTGCGGTCCGGCCACAGCGCCGGCGCCGCCCACGGGTTGGCCCCGGCCCAGGTGTGCCCCTCGTCTCGCCCGTTTCCGGCGGTGGTCCAGGCGTCATAGAACACCAGGCCGGGCACGGCCGGGACGGACTTGCCGGTCAGCATGCGCAGCTCGTCGCTGTCGGGGTCGGCGTTGAAGTCGCCGCACAGCACTGTCGGGTGCCGGCGCCGCTGCGTCTCGGCGATGAAGGCGGCCACCTCGCGCACCTGCCGCTGGCGCTCGCCGCTGTGCTCCAGCCGCCAGGTCAGCGCCGCCACGTAGACCTGGATGGCGCCGCGCGGGCCGTCGATGCGGGCGTACAGCACCCGGCCGCCGGAGTCTCCCTCGCCCGACAGCTTGCGCGACTCGTGCGCGCCGATCGGCCAGCGCGACAGGACGGCCAGGCCGGAGCGCACGCCGTCGACCTCGGAGTCGCCCTCGAACACGTGGTACGGCAGGCCGAGCCGTACGCCCTGCCCGTCCCACGCCTCCACCAGCCCCACCACGTCGGGGTCGTGCCGTTCCAGGGTGGTGCGGATCGCGGTCTCGCGTCGTTCCCACGGGCCGAACCTGCCCCAGACGTTCCAGGTGATGAGCCGGAACGTCGTCGTGATGAGCGGCCCGTAGGGTTCGGCGATGTCGTAGGTCATCCTGCTCTTCCTGCGCTTTTCGGACTGCGGCGGAGATCCCATTCTCCGGAAGCCGCCTCCCGGCGTACAGCCCCGCCCGGCGGGCTCATTCACGACTGTAGAAGGTGACGTAACGAGAAAGTCAAGAGTGATCAGGAACACGGGACTTTCGCAAGGCGGCTACGCGCGCGAGCGAGGAGCCCGGCCTGGACAGCCGGCGGTCCACCCATCTACCCCCAGCGACACAACGGTCATCAGCTCATTCCACTTCGCCTGCGGGGAATTTTTGTTCTCCGTAGTGTGGCCGTACCCAGCGGCGATGATCACGTACGGGATAAGTATGGTTTAGAAGAAGACATGCGGGAGAAGAAGGGCGGGTCGCGGTTCGACGAAGCGCTACAGTCACCGGAACCCGTAAGAGCTTTGGAGAACGCGTATGGCCAAGAAGATTGTTGAAACTTATACAGATGACCTCGATGGCAAGGAGGCGACTGGAACCACGCGGTTCGGGTTGGACGGTCGCGAGTATGAGATCGATCTGTCCGACAAGAACGAAGCGAAGCTGCGCAAGGCTCTCGCGCCGTACATCAACGTTGCCCGTCCCGTTCGACGTGAACGCCTGGGACGTGGGCGCAGGGGCGGCGCAGGTCGCTCACTCGACCGCGAAAAGTCCAAGGCGATGAGGAAGTGGGCGAAGGAACACGGTCTTCCCGTCAGTGAGCGTGGCCGGATCGCCTCCGACATCGCGGAGAAGTACGACGCGGCCCACTAGGAATACTTCTGCCGGGGACCCGCACCTGCGAAGGGTGCGGGTCTCTTGCATTCTCGCGATCGAGGCGCGCAGGTCATCCTCCCCCGGCTGCGATGCCGCCGGCCGACTGCTGTGGTCCATGGACGACGACAACGCCAAAATCTCCCACATCTACGATGACCTGGGGCGCCGCACCGTCCAATGGTCGGAACCGAGTGGATCTACGACACCTCGCCACGGGGCGGCCGATCTCGGCCACCCGGTACATCGGCGGCCAGGCCTATGCGGACGCGGTCACCGCCTACGGCTCCGCCTGCCGGCCGACCACCACCAAGCAGTCGGAACAAGTTTTTATTGATACCCATATATGAATAGGTATATACTTTCCCCTCCGAAAAGGTGGTTTATCGGTATTTATACATGGCACTTCGCTCTTTGCTTGGCCGGCGTTAGCCTGGCGCTGAGCACATTGCGATCGTCGCTGGTGGGCGTCACGGCTCTTGCGTTCAGAACGCGACTCGTGGAGTTGTCGACGATCCCGCTCGCCAGTCGGTCAACCTTCTCCATGGGCATCGGTCGCAGGCGACCCGTGAAGGGGCGGCGCCGTTTATGGATCCGAGTGCCATCGCCCGCGCCCCCGCCCTGGCGAGGCAGGGGGGAGCCGCCATGGCAAACGTGTCCGTGTAGTGCGAGCCATCTGCGGGGAGCCTGATACAGGCCTGCACGCAGACAGCGCGTGGATAACGCCCTCAGCCTGGGAGGCGTATCGTCTCACCAGTCGATGGTCACGCTGCGCTCACGGAAATCCTGCCTGCGCTTATGAATGAAGGCCGGCATCCATGCAGACCTGAAGACGAACAGGAGCGTCTCATGGGATGGAACCGATATCTCCTGCAGAATAAATCTGAGGCCTCGCCAGAAGCCAGTCTCGCGGCTGTTTCGCGCGTCGTTCTCCCGGTGTCAACCATGGTGAAGTCCTCCGTCTCGGGTGAGCACGGGGAGGCCTGGGCCCGTCAGCTCAGCTGAACCGACGGCCCTCCCGGACACGGCCAGCAGAAGCGCCAGGGCGGTGCCGCGCACCTCCGGACCTTCGCCGACGTCGATACTTGCGTCGGTCGCCATCAAGCGCAGTCCATGTGCTCGTTCTCTGCCTCCGCCGAGCGCCACGCCGGTGCCGAGTTGGTAACGTAGCGCGGCGGCGACGTGCGCGACCGGATAGTCCCGGCTGAGGCCGAGCGGGCGCCGGATGTCTTCTCCGTGCACGAACGCTTCGACCAGCCGGGTGGCCTTCGGCGCCGGGGCACTGGTGGTCCTGCCGCTCGCCGTACGGAACGAGGCGAGCGTGAGTTGTGGTTCGCCGGCACGCTCCCGGGCGACTCCCGCGTTGTTGATGCGGTCGAAGTCAAAGCGGGCAGCGGCAAGACGCAGTAGGAAGCCCAGGCGGGTGGTCTTGGCGTCATCGGCGAGATGGGCCACGACGTCGTGAACGTCCCAGCCAGGACACAGCGAGGGTGTGGCCCACCGCTCGGTCGGGAGGGTCTCCAGGTCTCGGATCAGTGCCTCGCGTTCGGCGTGGACCACGGCCCAAATCTCGTTCACGTCTGCCCCCTTCGCTGAAGTTCGCGAACTGAACTGAACTGTACAGGACAGATATTACTGTACTCAATAGTTCAGTTATGGACAGTGTGGTGGCCGCCATCGTCGCTCTCGTCATCGTCGGTAGCCGACGGGTGTCCGAGCCCGGCTGAGAGACGCCCGCTCTACGGTGAGGGCACCGGTCCCTCTGGTATCGACCATGGAGGATCTCAGCCGGGGGTCACTTCAGGCAGGGGCCGAGGCAGGCGTCCTTCGTGCGCGCGATCTGAAGATCGTCGTCCGCAGGTGAAAACCAGGTGACATTTAACACCATTTGCCCGAATATTGGGCGCGGTCGATGAGTTTTGTCGGTGGCGTAGGTCAGTCTTTGCATGACCACACCGTTTGTGCGACCCCAAGGCTGGAACGCCAGCCATGATCCATGTCCGATAACCCCGATCGAGGTACCGTGTCCAGCCCACTGCTCGACTCACCTGCCAAATCAGCAGCCACCGTCTCAGGTCGCACCCCGGCCGTGATCCGGCTGCTGGTGCTCGCCACCTTCGTGGTCATCCTCAATGAGACGATCATGATCAACGCGATGCCGCAGTTGATGGCCGCGCTGCAAATCACCGAGTCGACCGCGCAGTGGCTCTCGACCGCCTTCATGCTGACCATGGCCGCGGTCATCCCGGTCACCGGGTGGTTCCTGCAACGGGTGTCCACCCGCCACGCGTACGCCACCGCGATGAGCATGTTCCTGCTCGGTACGGCGTTGGCCACCATCGCGCCGTCGTTCGAGGTGCTGCTGGGTGCCCGAATCATCCAGGCGTCCGGCACGGCCGTGATGATGCCGCTGCTGATGACCACACTGATGCAGGTGGTGCCCGGGTCAGACCGGGGCCGGGTGATGGGCAACGTCACGCTGGCCATCTCGGTCGCGCCCGCGATGGGCCCGGCGGTCTCCGGCGTGATCCTGCAATTCGGGTCCTGGCGCCTGCTGTTCGCCGTGGTGTTCCCCATCGCCGCCGTGATCGCTTGGCGCGGCCTGAAGCAGCTGAAGAACATCGGCGAGCCCAGGTCCGGCACCGTCGACTGGTTCAGCGTGGTGACCGCCGCGGCCGGCTTCGGCGGCCTGGTCTACGGGCTCAGCCGGTTCGAGAGCGGTGACGTCCGCGTCGCCCTCGGCATCGTGGCGGCCGGCCTGATCGCTATCGCCGTCTTCGTCGTCCGTCAGCTGTCGTTGCAGAAGCGCGGCGTGCCCCTGATGGACCTGCGTACCCTGCGCCACCGCACCTACACGGTCGCACTGATCCTCATGTCGGTTTCCTTCATGGCGATGCTCGGCTCGATGATGTTGCTGCCCCTGTACCTGCAGAACATCCGCGAACTCAGCGCCCTGCAGACCGGACTCCTCGTGATGCCGGGCGGCCTGGCGATGGGACTGCTCGGTCCGACCGTCGGCCGCCTGTTCGACCGGTTCGGCGGCCGGGTTCTGGTCATCCCCGGCGCGATCGGGATCATGCTCTCCCTCGCCGGCTTCACCCAGATCACGATGACCATGCCGTACTGGCAGCTCCTCGGTCTGCACGCGCTGCTGATGGTGAGTCTGGCCGCGACCTTCACCCCGGTGTTCACCCTCGGGCTCGGAGCGGTTCCCCCGCACCTCTACTCCCACGGCAGCTCGATCCTCAGCACGCTGCAGCAGGTCGCCGCGGCCATCGGCACCGCGCTCGTGATCACCGTGATGAGCACGCGAGCCGATGCCCTGAAGTCCGCGGGAGTCGCCGACGCAGTTGCCAGCCTCGACGGCATGCGGCTGGCCTTCGTCATCGGCGCGGTGCTGTCCGTGGCCGTGGTCGTCACCGCCCTGCTCCTACCGGCCCGGGCGGACAACGTCGGCGAGCACGAGGGACACGCTCATTGAGGCCGGTGCGACGGCGGTGGGTGAGACGCTGCAGTCCCTTGGCGATCTTCTGAAATCTGCCGCACCGGCTCTCCGCAGGGCCGGTGCGGCTGTCTTCTTCTCGCTTATGTGACGCTCGAATGTGACGGGTGGCAAGCCGTCGTCGGCGCTCGCTTGTCTTTGGCGCGGCGAACGGTGCAATGCACCGGTCGCCCGGACCTGAAGGCAGCGATGGTTGATCACGGCTTGACGGGGTCGCACACTGGGGAACCATGGCTTTGACCAACCGTCTCGCTAGCCGCGAGGACATCCCAACGCTCCTGCCCTTGATCGCGGCCGCCATAGGCGAGTTGCAGAAGGGGTTCCTCGACGACGCGCAGATCGAAGCGAGTCGGTCGATCATGGGCATCGATACGCAGCTCATCGACGATGGCACCTATTTCGTGGTCGAGCTGGACGGGCAGGTGGCCGGCTGCGGCGGCTGGAGTCGCCGGGCGACGCTCTACGGCGGCGATCACTCCCAGGGCCGGGACCCGGCGCTGCTGGATCCCGCCCGGGACCCGGCCAAGGTCCGGGCGATGTACACCCATCCCGGCTTCACCCGTCAGGGAGTCGGCCGGCTGATCCTTTCCTTGTGTGAGGCCGCCGCCGCTGCCGAGGGGTTCGCCTCGCTTGAGCTCATGTCGACTTTGTCGGGTCTGGCGCTGTACGAGGCCGCCGGGTACGTGCCGATCGAGCACATCGAGGACCCTGCCGGCGGCACACCCGTTCCGCTGGTCCGGATGCGCAAGTTCGTCAAGGCGTCGCCGGACGACGTCCGGACCGGCGACCGTACGATCGAGAACCATCGCGCCTAGCTCGACTGCCACAGGTTGAGGACGAAGGCGACGCAGGCTCGCGCCCACTCTCGGCGCGGGTGCGATCCGGTTACCGCGGCGGGCGCGGCCGTACGGACTACCGCCGTCGCCGGCGCGCCCGCTCCTGCGGGGCCAGGTCCTGTTCCGAGGTCTCCGGACGTTCGACGCGGGTGGGGTTGCCGCGTACGAGTTCATCGTGGATGTGCCAGCGGGCGGTGGTGACGGTGCGCGCCGCCGCTTCGTCGCCCTGTTCGATGCGCTGGCGTAGCAGTCGTATGGCGATGCGGCGGTTGAGGTCGAACTGCCGCTCGGTGTCGACCACGACCACGATTCCCGAGGGGCGGTGGGTTGCCCGTGCCGCCGTGCTGGCCTTGTCTCGGTGTTGACCGCCGGGGCCGCCGGTGCGGCAGGCGACGATGTCGACGTCCGCTTCCGAGAACGTCGTGCGCGGGGTGTCGACCTGGCACGGTTGGGCGATGACGTACCAGTTCTTGCGGCCGGTGGTGGGCCGGTAGGGGCTGGGGGCCTGCCAGCACAGAGTTCCGGTCCACGAGGCGGCGAACGCCTCGGCGCCGGCCCCCGCAATCTGGACCACGACCGATCGGTAGGTGTCGGGTCGTGCACCGGGAACGCTCTGGGCCCGATGGGTCTCCAGATTCTGCCGGGCGGCGTCGGCTTCCAGGCGGCGCAGCAGCCGGGCCAGCGCCCAGGCACACTCCTGCGGTCCACGCCCGGCCGACAGGAGCAGGTGGACGCTCACCGCCGGCCCTGCCTGCGGCGGTTGTCCCGGCGATCCTGCTGGGGCGTGGACCCGAGGGTGGGCGTCTTGTAGGTGACCAGGGGGACCGTGGTGGCCACGGGCGTGGCCAGGTCGTGGTCGACGAGGTCGGCGATCACTTGCTCGATGCGCTTGTACGCCGTCGGCGCCTCCTCGAAGAGCAGTTGGCGGTCGCCGCACACCACCAGCGACCCCACCGGTGTACGGCGCAGTTCCTCGACCGTGTGCTTGGCCCGGCCCCGGCGCAGGGCGTCGGCGCGTGACATCTTGCGGCCCGCGCCGTGCGCCACGGAATGGCCGGCATCCGGCCCGGCGTGGGCGGCCACGAGGTAGGAAGGGGTGCCTCGCGTACCGGCGATGAGCACGTCGCGGCCGTCACCCGGTGCCGCCCCCTTGCGATGCAGGTAGTGCCCGTCGCGGATCTCGACCAGGTTGTGGCACAGGTCGACGATCGGCTCGGTGGGCTCGGCCCCCAGGGCATGGGCGACCCGGGCGGCCATCAGCCGCCGGTTGAGCGATCCCCAACGTACGGCGTCGTCATGCATCGCCAGGTAGGAGCCGGGGTCAGGGGTGGGGCCCGCGCCGTGGACCGCGGTGTGCCCCCGCAGGATCCGCTCGCCCAGCCCCCGGGAACCACTGTGGACGACGAGAACGAGATCGTCGGCGGCGATCCCGAGACGGCTCGCGTGGTCCGGCTCGAAGACGGTCTCGATCCGCGCCAGCTCGACGAAGTGGTTACCCCGGCCGACCGTCCCGAGACCCTCGGTGTGACCGGCGGGGATATCGCCCTCCACAACGGCCCAGGCCGGGTCGTCGGCATCCTGCTCGGGGTCCAGCGCGCGGTCGAGGTCGGGGAACCGGGCAGCGAGCTTCTCTGGTACGGCGCGCCTGAGTGCGATGGGGAACACGGCGATGCCGCACCCGATGTCGGAGCCCACCAGGAACGGGTACAACACGCTCGACGCCATGGCCGCGCCGACAGGGGCGCCCTTGCCGGGGTGCAGGTCCGGCATGCCGGCGACGTGGATCATGCCGTCGAGGGCGGCCACCTGGTGGCACTGCGCGAGGGCATCGGACTCGATCCAGCTCGTGGGGGAGGCGAACACGGTGACGGTGGCCGAACCCCTGGCCGGGGTGGACTCTGGCAGGGAGTATTGCTGAGACAACGACGCTCTCTTCGCTGAACGGGCATGGGCGGACGGCGTGACGGCGCGAGTCGGCACCGTGGCCTCGGAGTAACGGGAATGCTGTCCGTCAGAACGTCATGGACACCACGTTCCCTTAACCCACCGCGCCCGGCAAACGGTTTTCGGCCGTACGGGCCGCCGTGGGTAGCACGGTTTCCAACCCGTACGGATATGTCCGGCTGACTCGCTCCGAGTGACGGATGCCCGCCCCTGAAAAGCCGCTGGGATGTTCCCGTGTGGATCGGGGGCGGGTGATCGATTGGCCGGAGTCAGGCGGCGAAGCGGGCCAGTTCCCACGGGTCGTGGGCGCTGAAGACGCTGACCTGGTCGCCGTGGTCGCGCACCAGTTCCCGCAGCCGGGCGTGGGTGCCCAGGCGCAGGTCGTGGTGCACCTCCGAGGTGGTCTGGACGAAGTCGAGCAGCGGGTGCGGGTGCGGGTTGGGCTGGATTTCGCGGTGGTAGTAGTAGGCGTCGCCCGCGTGCAGCAGCCAGCGGTCGCCGTCCCGGACCGCCACCCCGGTGTGGCCGTGGGTGTGGCCGCCGAGCGGGACCAGCAGGATGTCCGAGAGCCCCTGCGCGGGCAGGGCGTCGAACCCGAACCACTGCTCGGCGGGCCGGGTGACGGTGTAGGTGACCCAGTGCGGGCCGTGCGCCCAGTGCGCCGGGCGGTAGCGGAAGCTGGGCGCCTCGGCCAGCGCGGCGTCGAGTTCGGCGGCCATGACGTGGACTCGGGCGTGGGGGAAGTCGGGCAGGCCGCCGCAGTGGTCCACGTCCAGGTGAGTGACGATGATGTGCCGCACGTCGGCGGGGGAGTAGCCCAGGCGTTCGATCTGCCGGACGGCGGTCTCCTGCTCGTCGAGTACGGGCTGGGCCATCTCGACCCAGTCGGCGCCCAGGGTGCCTGCGGGGTCGCGCACGTCGTCCAGGCCGAGACCGGTCTCGGCCAGCACCAGGCCGTCGGTGTCGGTCTCGATCAGCAGGCAGTGGTTGACCGCGTGTGCGGGCGCCGGTCCGTCGTAGGTGGCCTCGATCTCTCGCACCGATCCGCAGTTGAGGTGGTGGGTTCGCATGACGGCAAACTCCTTTATATTACGAACGTTCGTATGTTTTTGGCGAACGATCGGTAGGTTATGCTCGGACCATGAGCCCGCGCAAGTCCGTCATCGAAACGGCCGCCACCCGCACCCGCATCATCGAGTGCGCCCTGGCCTCGGCGTCGGCCGACGGCCTGGAAGGTGTCACGATCGGCCGCCTGGCCGGCGAGCTGGGCATGAGCAAGGCCGGAGTGATCGGCCACTTCGGTACCAAGGAGGCCCTGCAACTGGCCGTCCTCGACGCCGCCGTCGACAGGTTCATCCGGCGGGTGCCCGCGCGGGTGGTGGGCGCGCGGCCGGGCGCCGAACGGCTGGCGGGCGCGTTCGGCGAGTGGTTCGACTACATGGCCGACGACCACAGAGGCTGCTTCCTCACCTCGGTCGCCACCGAGTTCGACGACCGCCCCGGCCCGGTCAGGGACGCCGTCATCGCCGCCCTGTCCCAATGGTCGGCCTACATCCTGGACGAGCTCGGCGCCGCCGTCGACTCCGGTGAGTTCCCCCGCGACACCGACCTCGACCAGCTCGCCTTCGAGCTCAACGGCGTCGCCCTGGCCACCGCGCAGGCCGTACAACTGCACCACGACCCGCTGGCCGCCACCCGCGCCCGCCGCGCGCTGGCCCGCCTCCTGCCCTCATGATCCGCCACTCGGGTCGGAACGGCCACCTGCGAACCGGCCGCTAGCCTGGTCGGCAGGGCGATTGCTTGACGGGTGCCGGGCCCCGGCGAGTGAGGGAGACGATGTCGGCGACGCGACTGCTGGTCCTCGGTGTGGTGCGGCTGCACGGTCAGGCGCACGGCTACCTGGTGGGCTCCGAACTGGAGTCGTGGGAGGCCGGGCAATGGGCAGGGCTCAGGTCGGGCTCGATCTATCACGCGCTGCGTCAGCTGGCCAAGGAAGGTCTGCTGGACACCAGCGAGGTGCACGAATGGCCGGGCCGCGTCGATTACGCCATCAATGAGAAGGGCGAGGCGGAGTTCCTCGGGCTGCTCAGAAGCGCCCTGAGCGTGCCCGATCGGCGTCCGGAGCCGCTCAACGCAGCCCTCGTGCTGCTCCCCGCGCTGCCCGAGGGGGAGGTGATCGCGCTGCTCAAGGAGCGGGTGCGCGCCCTGGAGGACGAGCGGGCGCGGATCGTGGCCACGGCCCAGGAGGGAAAGCGTCCAAGGAACGTGGCAGAGCTGTTCGCCCTGCGCGCGGCGCAGGCGGCGGGTGAGGCGGCGTGGACCCGTGACCTGATCGGGCGGCTGGAACGCGGTGAGGAACCGGCCTGATCGGCCGGAAAGCAGTTTGACGGCGGAGAGGTGGATGAGTCATAGTTCGATACCCAAATTTGGTTACCCAAATTTGGTTACATCGAAGGAGCTCCATGCGCATCACGACAGCGGTACTTCTGGCGCTCGTCTCGATCCCCGCGACGGCGATCCCCGCGACGGCGATCCCCGCGACGGCGATCCCCGCGACGGCGATCCCCGCGACGGCGAACGCCGCCCCCGTCTGCCGGACAGTCAGCGCCAAGGTGGCGATGACCTCCAGCGGGCCCGCCGACCAGCGCGTCGTCGGCACTCTGTGCCTGCCGCGCGGCCGTACCGCCACCGTTCAGCTGCTCATTCCCGGCGGCTTCTACGGCCAGGCCTACTGGCGGATGCGCGGCGACCGGCAGCGCCCCTCCTACGTGGAGACGATGACCGCCGCCGGGTACGCCACGCTGGCCATCGACCGTCTCGGTACCGGGGCGAGCTCCTACCCGCCGAGCGCCCGCTTCGGGCAGGACACCCATCAGATCGTCATCCGCCGGCTCATCCGGCAACTGCGCGAGGGCCGCTTGGGCGGCGGCCGGTTCGCCAAGGTCGTTCTGGTCGGCCACTCGCTGGGCTCGACCCTTGCCCGCACGGTGGCCGCCGCACATCCAGCCGAGGTGGACGGGGTCATCCTGACCGGCGAGTCGAGCGTGCCGAACGAGGCCGCCTTCGAGCAGTTGGGCGCGGGGATCTACCGCGCCGCCGACGACCCCCGCTTCGCCGGGCGCGGGCTCGACGACGGTTACCTCACCACCCGGCCCGGCCTGCGGGCCACCTGGTTCTACCACCGGCCCAACGCCGACTCCAAGGTCATCGCCGCCGACGAGGCCACCAAGACGACAGACGTCTTCCCGCCCGGCGACTCCTACACCCCGCCCTCGATCAACAAGAGCATCCAGGCCCCCGTACTGATCGTCAACGGCGAGCACGACAAGCTGCTGGCCGGAGCCCGATCCTCCTCCGCCGCGCTGCACGCCCAGGAGGCCCCCTTCTACAGTGTCCGCGCCAAGCTGGAGACCGTCCTGGTCCCCGGCGTCGGGCACGTGCTCAATGGCCACCGCACCGCGCCCCACTGGTTCGTGCAGGCACGCGAGTGGGCCGACCGTCGCGTGGGCGGAGCGGCCCGATGAGCCAAGAGCCGATCGACAGCCCGACCGGGTGGGTGGCCAGGCACGTCAAGAGCTACGCCGAGTCCGGCGGCACTCGCGGCCACCACTTCCACGGCGCGCCCACCCTGCTGATCACCACGATCGGCCGCCGCTCAGGGCTCCCTCGCCGCACCGCCCTCATCTACGGCCGCGACGGCGACCGCTACCTCGTGGTCGCCTCCAACGGCGGCGCCGCCGACCATCCGCTCTGGTTCCACAACCTGCTCGCTCAGCCACAGGTCAAGGTGCAGGTCGGGGCCGAGGTGTTCGACGCGGTGGCCCGCCTGGCGGCCGAGGACGAACGGCTCCGCCTCTGGGAGACGATGACCGGGATATGGCCGCGCTACACCGGCTATCAGCGGGAGACATCACGGCAGATCCCGATCGTGATCATCGAGCGGGCGGCCGTGCCGGACTTCGGCTGACGATGATCTGCAGGGGTCTGAGAGGCGTTGCGGCCGTGCCGGATGCCGGACGGCCGTCGACCACACGGAACGGGATCAGGGCAGCTCGCCGGCGGCGTCCGGGTGTCTGGTGAGGATGGCCAGGGCGGCGCTCACGGTGCCGGCGAGCGTGTCACACACCGGTACGCCGTGGCGGTGGGCGACGTGGATCAGGTACCGGTTGCGTTCGGGGTTCGGGCAGTCGGGCGGGCATCCGAGTACGGCCCGGCCGGTGGTCACGTCCAGGCCGAACTCCACGTTGGTGGTGAAGCCGGGCAGCACGTTCAGGTCGCGGGGGATCCAGAACAGGATCGCGCCGGCGGCGGCGCGGGCGGCGGTCTCCCAGTCGACCTGGTCGTCGTAGTGGGCGGCGCGGTTTCCGCCGCGGGACTCGGGGGAGAGCACGCTCAGCGTTCCTGGCCCGGACCACTGCCCGGCCAGCTCGGCGGCGGCGGCCGGGCGCCAGGACTCCACCGCGCCGCCAAGGCGTGGGGTGGGGCCGGCCAGGAACACCGACGCCCCGCCGGGGATCGGCTCGCGTGCCATGACCAGGGTCGTGGTGGTCATCGGGAGTCTCCGTTCTGCCCGGCGGCGCGGGCGGCGTGCTGCGGTGTCCAGGGGAGCGGCAGATCATCGCCGGCCACCCGGGGGACGACGTGCAGATGCAGGTGGTAGACGGTCTGGGTGGCCGCGCTGCCTTTGGAGGTGATGACGTTCGCGGCGGGCAGCTCTCCGGCGAGCTGCGCGGCGGCGGCCATCGTGAGGGCGGAGACGGCCGGGTCGGTGCCGACGTCGGCGACGTGCTCGCGCGGGATCACCAGGACGTGTCCGGGGGTGACGCCCCCGGAGCGGGGCGCGATGGCGATGACCTCAGGCCATTCACGGATCATTGTGGACGGGGCCTGCCCGGCCACGATGGCGCAGAAGACGCACCCGGCCCGGGCGCGCGCGGCGGGGGAGCGCTCCGCCGTGGCGCCTGCGATCTGCATAGTTTCCTCCTTGTTTTCGGGCATTACAGCCCTCTCTTCAGAAATACGGGATTTATGCCTCTTTGAGGCTGGTGGTGAGCGGCCACAGCACCAGCGGGATCACGGTCGCCACCGAAAGCGCCATCAGCAACGGCACGCGCTCTCCGGGCGTCAGATGGTGCAGCAGCCGCAGGTGGATCACCAGGTGCGGAACGGCGAACACCAGGTACACGGCAAGCGCCGTACGGACCATGCTCCGCCGTACGATGAAGACGCTCACGCCCAGTGCCACCGACGTGGCCAGGCTCATCGCGCCGTAATCCATCATCAGATGCGCGTTGTACGGCATGCGCATCCCCACCCACGGGATGTCGAAGAACGAGCGGGGAAGCAACAGCGCCCAGCAACCCACGACGAACTGTGCCGCGGCGAGGAAGGCCAGACCTCCGCGGAGCCACGTACGCGCGCTCATCCGGCGAGGAACTGTTCGAAGGTGATCTGTCCGACGGCGTGGCCGGGGGCCAGGTGGCCCCCTGCTCGATAGCCGCGGATACCGGCGCCAGGCAGCGGCACTGACACCACCGGCCGGCGGTTGGAGCGCGCGCGGGCATAGGCGCGGGCCAGATCGGCCGCGGCACGCACCTCGGGCCCGCCCATGTCAGGCGCCCGGCCCGCCGGTGCCGCACCGGCCAGGTCGGCCAGGCGGGCGGCCACCTCGCCGGCGTCGACGGGCTGGAAGCTGACCCCGGCAGGCATCACGATCACCGGCAGCCACCGCTGGACCGTGCACATCCAGACGATGAGCTCGTGGAACTGAGTCGTGCGCTGGATGGTCAACGGCAGCCCGGACTCCTCCAGAAGCCGCTCACACCCCAGCTTCGCCCGATAGTAGGAAATATCCACTTGATCGACGCCGACGATGGACACGTAGATCAGGTGAGGCCGGCCGGTTCGCCTCGCCGCCCGGACGAGGTTGCGGGTAGCGTCTTCGTCCGCACGGCCGTTACCGGTCGCGCAGTGGATGATCGTGCCGGCACCGCCGACCGCCGCCTCCAGACCCTCGCCGGTGATCAGGTCACCGCGGCACGTCCTCTCGTCGGAAGACGGTTTGCGGCTCAGCACGCGTACGGCATGGCCGGCGGACAGAAGTCGTGGAACGAGCGCACGGCCGAGTCGGCCGGTACCGCCCGTCACCAGGATCGGGTTCGTCATGGGTGGCAACCCCCACGGAGAGCGCGAGGCCGAGTGTGCTTCGGCCTCGCGCGGTTGTCAGGTCACCTATAAGAACCGGACTGACCAGCCGAATGTGACAACCGAAGCTTGTCGGGATTGGCGATGATGCGAATCTCGCTGATCAGGCCGCCCGCGATCTCCGGCACCAGCACGCCGATCAGCTCCTCACCGGCCAGGGCCAGCAGGCCAGGAGCGCCGTTCAGTTCCGCGATCGACAACTGCACCCGCTGACCGGTGGTGTTCAGCGCACCTACCAGGTAGCGCGCCACCTTGTCGGCGCCGGAGACAGGCCGCCTGGCAGCGCCGACCCTGCCGCCGCCGTCCACCCACACGGTCACGTCCTCGGCCAGCAGCTTTTCCAGCCCTGGCAGATCCCCCTCCTGCGCAGCCGCCAGGAAACCCGCCACCAGGTCGTGGCGGTAGGCGTGGTCCACCCGGCGTTCGGCGCTCCCGGGATCGTCGGCGAGCCGCCGGCGAGCACGCCGGTACAGCTGCCGGGAGTTCGCTTCGGAGGAATCGATGACCTCGGCCACCTGTCGATGGCTGTAGCCGAAGGCCTCACGGAGCACGAACACCGCACGCTCCACGGGGTTGAGCCGTTCCAGCAACACCAGGAAGGCCAGCGAGACGAGGTCTCGCCGCTCGGCGGTGTCCAGCGGCCCCAGAGCGTTGTCCGCGGTCAGCACCGGCTCAGGCAACCACGAACCGACATAGCTCTCCCGAAGAGCACGCGCCGACGTCAACCGGTTCACACACAGGTTGGTGGCCACCTTGGCCAGCCACGCCCACGGCGACTCGACAGCCGACGCGTGGTGCCAGCGAAGGAAGGCGTCCTGGACCACGTCCTCGGCCTCCTCAGCCGAACCCAGCATCCGATACGCCAACCCGAACAGCTTCGAGCGGTGCCGCTCGAACTCCTCGACCGCATCAACCGTCACGCCCGCCAGCCTTCCAGGCCATCAAGCCGGGCCGATATCCGACCTCAGTACGGCTGGCTGATGTAGGTGACCCTGGGGGTACGCGCCCGTCGCTTCGAGTATTGATGGCCGCCGCGTCTGCACCTCCCCTGAACTCCCACGCCACCGTGGTGCTCGGCTCAGGGCAGTTGCCGGCAGGGTGGGGTGCCGACGTCGAGGTGGTGGAGGGCCGCCAGGAGAGGCCACGTCGAGGCGGCCATCTCGGCGGGTGAGTGCGGGCATCCGCGTCGGAGCCATTCGGCGGCCACGCCGACGAGCGCGCCGGCGGTGAAGGCGGCCGGCACGTCCAGCGGCAGGTCGGCCGCCGAAGCAGCGGACTCGGGTGCGCCGTCACCGGCCGCGGTCCGGCGCGCGGCGGTGTGGACGGCCTCGGTGATGCGGCGGCGCACGTGGTCGATGACGCGGGCGCTGCCCTGCGGCCCCAGCAGGCCGCGGTGGAGGCCGGCGTGCTCGGCGAGGTTGGCGAAGAAGGCCTGAAGCGACCGGGTCGGATCCTCGTCGGTGTTCACCGGGTCGAGGGCGGGCAGGGACGCTATCAGGTCGTCGATCACGGCGGTGCACGCGGCCTCGGCCAGCTCGTGCACGTCGCGGTAGTGGTCGTAGAAGGCGGACCGGCTGACCTCGGCCTGTTCGGCGACGTCGGCGATGCTGATCTGGGACAGATCTCGCTCCCCGACGAGCCGGATCAGGGCGCGTTGCAGGGCCTCCTGGGTCCGCCGCACGCGTCGGTCGACCTTCGGGGTGCTGCTGCCTCCGACCGTGACCATGTCTGCCACCTTATCGTTCCTGCACATCTGTAGGTATTCTTGCATGTGGAGGATAACTTGCAGATGTAAGCGAACCTGGAGGCCTGGCAGCATGACGAAGACCCTCGGACTGATCGGCACCGGCATGATCGGCGGCGTGCTGGCCCGCCTCGCCGTCGCCGCCGGCATGGACGTCGTCCTCAGCAATTCCCGCGGCCCCGAGACCCTCGCCGACCTTGTGACCGAGCTCGGTGCGCATGCCCGCGCGGCCACACCGTCCGAGGCCGCTGAAGCCGGAGACCTGGTGGTGGCCACCGTCCCGCTGCACGCCTACGACAGGCTGCCCGCCGACGCCCTGGCGGGCAGGACCGTGATCGACACGATGAACTACTACCCTGAGCGCGACGGCCGCATCGCCGAGTTGGACGCGGGTGAGCTGACCTCCAGCGCCCTGGTCCAGCGGCACCTGGCCGGTGCTCGCGTCGTCAAGGCGTTCAACAACATCGACTTCCACCGCCTGCTCACCAACGCCCGCCCCGCGGGCGCGCCCGACCGCAGCGCCCTGCCCATCGCCGGCGACGACCCGGCCGCCAAGGCCGAGGTGGCCGCGTTGCTGGACACTCTCGGCTACGACGCGGTCGACATCGGCACGCTGGCCGACAGTTGGCGCAGCGAGCCCGAAACGCCGGTCTACGTGCGGCCGTACTTTCCGGTGCGGCCGCCCGAAGGGCTCGGCGGGGAGGAAGCCTACCGCTGGTTCCTGGAGACGCCGGGCGTTGCGGTGCCTGCCGATCAGATCCGGGCACTGACCGGCAGCGTCGTCCGGGGGAGCGCAGGTGGAAGCTTCCCTAAGCGGTGACTGGTGAATCGATGCGCGGCCGGCCACTGTCAGTGGGGGATGCCCTCGACGCGGACGTCACGGACCGCGACGTCGTCGTGGTCGACGAGCTCGACAGCGCCCTGCCGCCGAGCTGACCCCCGTTGATCGGCTCCTGGTCGCTCAACGGGGGATCAGTGACCGCAAGGCAGGACTGCCGGCATAGGAGCGGTCAGTTGCAGAGCGGGTTTCTTCGGCAGAGGGCCCGGAGTCGCGAGAAAGCGGAGCACAACCGGCTTCACCGGTCCGGCATCCCACAGGATCGACCCGGTCCTCAGGGGTCAGTTCAAGGGACAGGCTCGCCGTCCAAAAGACCTTGATCCACGGGTCTTGGCTGTTGCTCGGGTTGAGACGCGGTGGTTACGCTCCGGTTCAGTGAATTGATCGCGCCTGCGTGGGGGGCTGGCTTGCTCGCTTTCGTTGGGACGCTGTGGGTCGTTGGCGTGGTGCTTCTCGCCGGGGCGGTGATCGGACAGTCCGTGAATCTGGGTGGGGTAGAGCTTCCCGCGCTCACCTCGTCGAGGGTTCGAAAGGCCGTGGGGGCCATCGGGGTGTTCGCGCTCCTGCTGGGGCTGCTTCTCTACGTGCCGACTCTGGCGGAAGCGGGAGGTTCGGGCCAGGCTGACGGCTCATCCGGCAGTCCTACGGCGGACCCGCCGCAGCCTTCCAACGCCGATGAACCGCCTGTTTCTCCCAACGTGTCGACCACGCCCAGCTCAGCCCCGGATACGACTTCGGACCCGAAGGATTCGCCGCCACCCGAGCCCAGTTCGGCACCGGAGACGCCTTCGTCTCCGAAGGATTCGCCGCCACCCGAGCCCAGTTCGGCCCCGCCCACGCAGCCCAAGCCCAGGGCGCCGACCGTGAGAGTGCGCTGGCATGGCCAATTGCTCATCTACAGCAATGGGGCTCCCACGGGATGGTGGCTGGACAATGTGCCGCCGACCCGGGCAGTGATCGGTGATCTCGGCCTCGAGTGCGACTGTCACCCCGGCGAAGTCGTCGCTCCCGCCATTGCGGCGTGGGATGGTTCGGAGCCGCCGGACTATCGGCAATGCTTCGAGATGAGCGGCCTGTTGGCGCGGCGGGCGCTGGCCGTCCAGGAGGGGTCCATGGCCTGTCTCAAAACCATGAGCGGCCGTTTGGGCTACTTCACGGTGACGAGCATGCCGGGCACTTCCGAGCTGATCGTGGAAGCGACCATCTGGGATCGCCGGTAACGCCGACGAGGCAGGCGCGGTCGCGGGGTGAGAAGTGCGCATGCGGCGCCGGCCGGAAGACGCTCGCCGAGATCACGGCCGAGGGCGCGTTCCTGGAGACGCATGACGCACCATGGTTGTTGTGACCGAGGAGCCTCTCACTGGCGGAAACAACGCCCTGCACGTGGTGCGGGCCGGCGATACGGTACGCCGTACGCGCGACGCCGGTTCCGCGTTCGCCGCCGCCATGCCGAAGCAGCCATCGCCTGGGCCACAGCCGATCGCGAACTCATCCACCGGCACCAGACGCTCCTGCTGTCCGCACTGCAAGGGATCGGCTGACCGCCGAACCACCCGATCCAGATCCGAGCTGAGGGACGCTATTCGGTGTTGCGGTATTTGCCCGCCTCGAAGTACGACAGCAGGTCCCCGCTGTGGCTCCCCAGAGCGTGTGGGTCGACGCGCCACATTCCGTAGGACTCGGCGTACAGCTCATCCGCTGTCTTCGCCAAGCTCGTGATTCTGCCGGCGTCATACGAGATACGCGGCTTGTACGTGAGCTGTGAGCTTTGTACGGACATGCTGCTGAGCCTATGGCGAAGTAGCCATTCAGCCAGTTCCGAGCCCGGTCAATACGGCGGGGATACGGTCATTCCCAGGTGAATTCGGTCGGCGACGCTGCGCGAGCACGATGGCGGCCACCGCAACGACGATGCCGACCACGGGTTGATCAGGCCATTTCTCCAGGCCAATGCCAACTTTCTTCTTGCCGTGGCGATAGGAGCTCCAGGCCGTCAGGGGAATTACGGCGAGTCTTTTTAGCCGCACAATTCGTGAGAGCGTTTCAGCGGAAAGTAATTTCATCGAAATCCTGGCGCGGGCTATCCACTCGGCTGGTTGCTCCGAATGGTGTCCACGAGCCGAAAATTCGGCCTGAGTGAACGGAGTAGCTCGTGCATCAAAGGTCCAAGGGAAGGCATTCTCGGTGGTGGCAGCTGATCGCTCTGCTGATCGGCACGGTCGCCGTGTTCGGGACGGGAGTGTTGCCTGCGAGCGCCTCTGTCCCGGGAGCCTCTGTCCTGAGCGCCTCGACAGCGGCCCTACGCAACTTCGACGCGGTCACCACGGTCAATGAGGGGACCGTGTGGAAGCACATGGCGCTGATCGGCAGCCAGTACGTGATCTTCAACGACAAGGGGATCATCGAAGGACCTGCCAGTATCCAAGCGAAATGGCCGTTCCTGCCCGAGCAGTTCACCCACGACGTCGACTCGGCGGGCATCTACATCAGCGGCTCGGGCTATCGCTGGCAGCACGTCTGGACCAAGGGCAACCAGGCAATCGTTTTTGAGGACGGCGGTGTCGTCTCCGGACCGACGACGATTCCGTCCCCATACGACGGTATCAGCGTCTACATCGACGGGTCGGTTACCCAGATGGCGGTTCGCGGAGAAAGCTACGTGATCTTCCGGGGTGGCAACTACCAGATTCCGACACGGCCGTTGGCGGATCTCTGGTTCCTGCCCGAACGCTTCAAGCGCGACCTCGACGACGTTTCACTCCAGGCCGAGGGCACGGTGAAGTGGAGCTTCTACAAGGGCAATGAACGTATTATCTTCGACCAGTCGGGAAGAGTGTACGAACTAATCGGCCTCGACACCAAGTGGTGGTTCCTGAACAACTGGCGATCCACCGTCTGACCGTTCTTCACCTGAGTTATCCGTAAGCGGGTGGCCCGGCCGCTTGGCCGGGCCACCCGCCCGGGGGCATCGCGAGCACCGTCGGCGTTCAAGAATGAAATGGTCAGTCGTGCGAGCTCGAAGAACCGGGGCTGGGGTCACGCTTGGGAGAACACCCCCGAAGCGGGCGGGCGTGGTGACGCAGTCACGGCATGGCCAGTGGGATGATCCTGCGGAATTTGCCGCCGGGTGACTGCTGCGGTGGTTCGTCCGCGCGCTCGAGCGTGACCTCGCCGACCTTGTGCTCGGTGAGCAGGTGGGTGACCTTGTCGCGCACGGTCTGCCATACGCGGTCGGCGTCCGCGCCGTCTGCGAGCCGTAGGCGTACGCGCAGCGTGGTGGGCGCGGTCTGGACGAGCTGGAACAGCTCCATGCCGGGGATGTCCAGCGCGGCACCGAAGGCCATGGGCGAGATGCTGACGTGCTCCCCGCGATCGGTGGGAAAGGTGAGCAGCTCGGCGACGCGGCCCTGCACCTGGACAGCGGGGAGCGGGCTGCCGCACGGGCAGGGGTCGGGCCGGACCAGGACGCTGTCGCCGAGGTCGTAGCGCAGGATCGGCTGGACCCGGTTGGCGAGGTTGCTCATCAGTACGGTGTGCGAGAGCTGACCTGGCGGGACAGGCCGATGGTCGGCGTCGACCGGTTCCAGGACAGCCCAGTCGCTGTTGACGTGGTACCAGCCATGCGCGCAGCCGGCGCTGAGGAAGCCGCACTCGCCGCAGGCGTAAGCGGGGCGGACCTTGGCCTGGAACGCGGTGGCGATCCGCTCCCGGGCGTCCGGGGTCAGCGTCTCGCCGCCGGGAATGACGACCGCCGGGTGGATACGCAGACGGCCCGCTTCCTGCTCGCCGGCCAGCAGCGTGAGCATGCCCACGAAGCCGGCGACAGCGGCCGGATTGAACCGGTTGAGCTCATCCACCAACTCCGCCATCGGCTGGTTGATCGAGAAGACCCGCATCATCCGGCCGAGCCATGGCCTGTCCAGGGCCAACCGGGCCGGCGCCGCGACGGTGGCGAAATGGCCGCCGGGTGCGGTGACGATGGCGGTCCGGCCGGCGCGGGCGAGGGTCCGGATGACATCGCGGGCCGCCAGCCCGCTGCCGCCGCGAAACCCGAGGCCCGTTTGCACGGCCATGGTCAGGTCGTCCAGTACGAAGAGGCCGCGCACACCGCTGGTGCCGGTGGTGGTGACCACCAGGTACCGGCCACAGAACCGGTGCCCCACGAGGCTCGGGTCGGCCACGAATGCCTCGATCCCCTCGCGCGTCACCTGGCGGTCGGTGGCCCAGTCGTCGAAGCGGGCCGTCAGCATCTTCTTGTCGGTGACCGGAAGCAGCGCCGGGTCGTCGACCTGCTCCGGCAGATCCCGGTACAGCTCGCGGTAGTAGGGCGAGTGAGCGCGAGCGTAGGCCACCATCTCGGCGAGGCGGGCGCGCTGCCGCTGCGCGAGCGCTGCGGGGCCTTCCCGCATGGCGCGTCGCGCGTCACGGGCGAGCCGTCGGACGCTTTCTTCTTTCCCCATGATGAGCTGGTCCTCTCTCCTTCGATGCCGTCGTCCTCAGCCGGTGGGCAGGCCATCGGGCCCGGCGACAGGTGCATTTCCCGGAGGCGTCGATGGTGCTTGAGCCGAGTCGCGCCCTCGTCAGGAGCTTTCGGTGGGCTGCCGCACCGAAAGCAGGCCGTGCATGGCGACCTCGACGCCACGCCGGGACGCCTCCCACAGCTCCTCCTGTGTACGGCCGAGCTGGACACTGGCCAGGCTCGCCTGCTGGATGGCGCCCAGCAGGGATCCGGTCATCGCCGCCGCGGTGATCGGATCCAGTTGGTCGGGGAACGCCTTCTGCAACTCGCCGGCGATCCGCTGCTGCAGGTCCAACAGCAGGTACAGCCCCTTCGCCTGAAGCGCCGGCGTGGTCAGCACCAGCCGGGCCGTCGCCGACAGCTCCTCGGGCTCCTTGGGAGGAACCTTGGGGCGGCGGTGGGCGGCGTACTCCTGGACCATCCTCACCAGCACCTCGCCTGGGCTCTCTTCTGGCCGGCGTTCCGCGATCGCCCGGAACAGCACGTCGAAGTCCCGCTCCGTGCCGACCCACAGCACCTCGTCCTTGCTGCGGAAGTAGTTGGAGAACGTCTTGGGGTCGACATCGGCCGCCGCGGCGATCTGCGCCATCGTGGTCTGCTCATACCCCTGCTCCTCGAACAGCCGGACAGCCGTCATGACGATCCGCTGTCGGGTCTCACGCTTCTTCCGCTCACGCCGCGACTCCTGCATGACCCAAATATACGTATACAAGAATTTTCCAGCAACCGGAATAATTCATGAGCTGCCACAAGAACGGGGTGCCAGGGGAGGGGGCGACGAGCATCGGAACGAAGTCCCGTTGGCGGAGCCCGAGTCGGTGGCTTCGCGTGACTTTCGTTCGGATGCGTCTCGGTTGAGGATCTGTGCAGGTCGGGGTGCCCTGGAAGGTCGTTCCGGTGGAGGATCCCCTACGGAGCACCACCACGATCAAGAGCTGATCCGCCTGCTTGCGGCTCGCGGCGCGGCAGGCCTCAGCGGTTGTCGTAGCGGTGGCGGGCGGCTTCGATCTCGTCGTTGTGGTCGGTGGCCCACTGGACGAAGGCGTAGGCGGTCTCGCGCATCTTCTCGCCCAGCGGGGTGAGCCGGTATTCGACGCGGGGCGGCATCTCGGGGTAGGAGGTGCGGGTGAGCAGGCCGTCGCGCTCCAGGTGCCGGAGGGTGAGGGTGAGCATCCGCTGGGAGATGCCGGGGATCTGGTCGTACAGGGCGCCGAAGCGAAGGGGCCCGGCGGCGAGGACGCCGATGACGAGCATGGACCATTTGTCGCCGACGCGGTCGAGGGTGTCGCGGATGCCTTGGCCGTTGTCGGGCCAGCTCGCGCAGGGATGCGGTGGGGTCCGGGCCGCCGCCATGCGCGGGTCTGGATCTTGGCTTGCGAACATCAATGTGCCTTTTGTACGGGTCGGAAGGGTTTCCTATCGTGGAGCTACTTACAAATCGTAACGAATGTGGGGTAGCTGCATGCCTTCCACCACCACCACCACCATCGCCGTCGTCGGTGCCGGGCCGGGTCTGGGCCGGGCGATCGCCCGCCGGTTCGGTGCCGCCGGGCACCCGGTCGCGCTGATCTCCCGCAGCCGGGCCAAGCTGCAGCCGATCGCCGACTCCCTGGCCGCGGAGGGGATCACCGCCGGGGTCTACCCGGCCGATGTCACCGACAGCGCGGGGCTGACCGCCACGCTGGCGGCCGCCGCCGCCGACCTCGGCCGGATCGGGGTGCTGTCCTACAGCCCGGCGCCGGCCTGGGACCACAGCGCCGGCCCGGTGCCCGACATCGCGGCGATGGGAATCACCACGGCGTTGGAGACCACGCCGGAATCGGCCCGCTCCCAGGTCGACCTGATCGTCGGAGGCGCGCTGACCGCCGTGGCGGCGGTCCTGCCCGGGATGCGGAAGGAAGGCGACGGGGCGCTGTTGTTCACCACGGGCGCTTCGGCGATCATTCCGATCCCGCTGCTCGGCAATGCCGGGATCGCCCAGGCGGGCCTGCGGCAGTGGGCGAATTCCATCCAGGGCGACCTGGCCGGCGAAGGCGTCTACGTCGGGCACGTGTGCGTGGGCGTCGCGATTGTCCCCGGTGGAGGTGAAGGCGACCCCGACGCCATCGCTGAGCGCTGGTACCGGCTCGCCCAGGCTCGCGACACCTTCGAGACCACGATCGGCTTCTGACCCCCCGGCCCCGCGCCCGGCCCTCACCGACCAGTCACCCGGGCCGGATCAGCCTCACTGCCGTGGTCTGACCGTCAGCACGATCGTTCGGAACCAGTGGGTCCCACGAGCGGGTCGAGGAGGCGGACCCGTGGATGAGGAGGAGCGCGGGGGCGTCGCGGGGGCCGTCCTGGCACACGTAGATGGTGCCGTCGTCCAGAGCCTCAGCGGCCTCAGCGTCGCCTTTCACGTGCGGTTCGCCGTCAGGGCGCGCAGCGGATCCGTAGGGAAGATCACGGGCGCGCCGGCACCAGCACGCGTGAAGTAGTCGGGGACGTGCTAGAAGGCGAAGTCCTCGGGCGCACCTTCACCAACGCGGCCATCCACTGCCTCACGAAGAATGTCCGCGTGGCCCGTGTGCCGTGCGTATTCCTCAATCATGTCCAAGAGCATGGCGCGGACAGTGGGTGTGCGACCGTCCGGCCAGGTGAAGGACGCCGGTCCGTCGAGCCCGCGCTCCTTGATGACCTCAGCCACGATCTCGCGCGACCGCTCGACGGCGTCTCGCCACACTGCGTAGACATCTTCCGGGGAGTCCAGCGCCCCGGTGCGCCACTCCCAGTCAGGGTCGGCGTCGAAGTCCACAGCGTCCCAAGGGGCTCCGTACTCGCGGCCGGCCAGCTTCACAGCCAGCCAGTCCGCCTCGACCAAAGCCACATGCTTGACGAGACCACCGAGCGTCATCGCAGTGGCGGCCGTAGTCGCACGCAGACCCTTCTCGTCGAGCCCCGACGTCTTCCAAGCGAAGGTCCGCCGGTTGCGCTGGAGAACTGAGAGCAGGGACTCCTCCTCAGAGAGGGCCGCAGACGGGAAAGGCTGGGGAGTCGATTCGCTCATGACAGGAGCATAGTCAGCCGCTCGGCCACCGCTCATCGGCAGACGACGAAATCCGGAAGCGCACCCGCCGACGGTCGAGGTCGAGGCCGCGCACGCCGTACAGATCGGTGGACATCAGAGCTCAGTCGTCCGGCGCGAGCGGGTGTGTCGGATAACAGGGCGGATCATGCCTGCCCTGCTGGTTCAGGTGTTCAGAAGGTGGTTGATCGCCGTCTGCAGGTTCGGTTGGGGGCCGATGTGCCGGGGGTCCCCGGTGGGCTGCGGGGTGCCGGTCTGCTTGAGGATCTGGCGCACCTCCGCAGGCGTCCGCGGGGCATCCGCCTGCGTGGCCACCCCCTGGAAGGCGGCCACCACGCCGGCGATGATCGCGCTCGCGCTGGAGGTGCCGTTGAAGCGGTCGTAGTACATCTTGTCGGGGTCGGTCTCGGACGGGGTCAGGTGCTGCAGGCCCGGGATGCCCAGGGTCGCCACGCACCTGCCGTACGCCTGAATGTCGACTCGCGAGCCGTACGTCGTGGTCGACGTCGGGGTCAGCTCGGCCGGTGGCGAGGTGCCCTGGCAGTTGCTTCCGCCCGGGCTGGGCGGCGAGCCCGCGCCCACAATGATCGCGCCGGAGTCCGGACGGCTCATGATGGTGGAGGCATAGATGTCGTTCGGGTCGTCGAGATCGTTCCCGCCGTTGCCCGCCGCCTCGATGACGGTGATTCCCGCTGCCGTGGCCAGCACGATCTGGTCGTAGACGGCGCTGTTGTACTCATAGGGGTACCACTTGCCGTTCGCGCTGGCGGGCGCGAGCGCGGCTTCGACCAGGATCACGTCCCCCGGCTGGGAACGCGTGGCGGCATAGGTGATCGTGTCGGGTACGGCGGTGCCGGTCAGGTGCAGCGCGGCGTTCGGCGCGATCCCGGCGAGGCCGGCCCCGTTGTCCTCCTCGGCGCTGATCACCCCGGCCACCGCGGTGCCGTGGGAGACCTCGTCGTCAGAGGCGCACGGGTCCCCGAACAGACTCGGTGTCTGGACGGGCGGCTCGCCGACGCCCTGGCGGCCGGCGAGGTCCATGTGGCAGAGGTTCCACTGATTGAGCGCCATGCTCAGCGGGACCGGGCTCACCCGGCCGGTGGTGCTGCCGTCGCCGAGCCGACCCTGGCCGTTGCCGCCCCACACGTGCAGGCGCGCGCCGGAGACGCCGATCGTGTGCGCCTGACCGGCTGCTACCGCGGCGAGGACGGCCGCGGTGCTCGATACCGGGCTGGTACGGCCCGTCGTGGTGCCGTCGCCGAGTTGCCCCTGGTCGTTGCCGCCCCAGGCCCGGACGGTTCCGCCGCTCCCCGTCGACGTGGCGACGCTGTGCCTGGTCCCCCCTGCGATGCCGGACACCGAGGTCAGGCCGGGGACCTGAATCGGGCTACCGCTGTCGGTGGTGCTGCCGTTGCCGAGCTGGCCGTGGTCGTTGTCGCCCCAGGCCCGCACCGTCTGATCGGTGAGCAGCGCCAGAACGTGATCACCTCGGCCGCTGACCTCCCTGACCCCGCTCAGGCCGGGGACGGTGACCGGGGACGGGCTGCTCGTGGTGCTGCCGTCGCCGAGCTGGCCCTGACCGTTGTCGCCCCACGCGCGCACGGTGCCGTCGGCGAGCACGACCACCGAGTGCCCCGAGCCGGCCGCTGCCGTACCCGCGGTGACGGAAACGCCGGTGAGTCCCGGCACGGTGACGGGGCTGGGCGAGTCGGTGGTGGTGCCGTTGCCGAGCTGGCCTTGGCTGTTGTCGCCCCAGGCCCGAACCGTCCCGTCGGAGAGTACGGCGAGCACGTGGCCGTCGTCGCCCGCGCTCACCCATTGTGCGCCGGTGATCCCGGGGACCTGTACGGGGACCGGGCTGTCGGTGGTGGTGCCGTTGCCGAGCTGGCCCTGGCTGTTGTCGCCCCAGGCCCACACCGTGCCGTCGGTTTTCACGACGACCGAGTAGGCGTCGCCGGCGGAGACGTATCGGACGGCGGTCAGCCCGGGGACCGCCAGCGGGACCGGGCTGCCGGTGGTGGCGCCGTTGCCGAGTTGCCCCTGGCTGTTGCCGCCCCAGGCCCACACCGCCCCGGATGACGGGTTCGAGGCGGCCACCATGAGCGAGTGGTCGGCGCCGGCCGAGAACGCGCCCACTGAGCTGTTCCCCGCCAGCACGCTGGGCTGCGCCTCGATGTCGGTGACCTTGATGCCGTCGCCCATGCCGCCCGGCTGCGCGTTGGCGTAGTCGGCGTCGACCCCCGTCCCCTGGGCGGAGCCCACCGGGTTGCGATACCGCTGGTGTACCTGAAGCGGCTCGACAGGCTCCACCGGGATCGGCTCGGCCTGGGCGATCTCCACCGACGAGAGCGCGTTCAGGTCGCGCAGCAGTCCCTCGATCCCATCGGACAGCGTGACGCGGAACCACGAGTTCAGATCCGGCAGGTCGCGACTGGCACGTTCCTCAAGCCGCGTGCCCTCCCGCGCCACCCGCTCCTCGGGGAGGGACGAGAGCGGCCTGATCGACGCGCCCGGGTACTTCGCCAGCACCGTCCGGATCGTGGCAGCCTCGTCGGCGTCCGCCGCCACCACACTCCGTCCGCGCAGGCGTACGGCCCGCTCCTCGCGGAACTTCACCGACAGTTCGGTCGTGGAGAATCCGGCGGGAAGCGGGCCGTACGTGCCGGGCGCGATTCCCTTCAGCTTGCTGTGATCGTGCACGGGGTCGGGCGCGGCGGCAACGGGCAGGGGCGCTCCCAGCGCGCCCGATAAAGCGCCGACCGCGAGGGCGAGTACGGCCGTCACCAGGCGGCGTCCTCGCCTCTGTCGATGCGGAAGATCATTCACATTGGAAACATACGTCACAGACACCACGAACTTGTGGAGCCGGAGGGCGTCTCGGTCCGGTCATCCGCTCGAACGCCACACGCCCACTGCCCGCGCGGTCCGTCAGGCCACCAGGCCTTGGCGGTAGGCGTAGACGACCGCTTGGACGCGGTCGCGGAGCGAGAGCTTGGTGAGGATGCGCGACACGAAGGTCTTGACGGTCTCCTGGCTCAGCACGAGGACCCCGGCGATTTCTCTGTTGGAGAGGCCGTCCGCGATGAGGCGAAGGACCTCCAGTTCGCGAGGGGTCAGCGGGATGTCCTGCGGGGTGCCCTCGGCGGGCCGGATCCGGGCGGCGTACCTGCCGACGAGCTGGCGGGTCACTTCGGGGTCCAGCAGTGCCGCGCCCGTGGTCACGGTCCGGATCCCGTGCAGCAGCTGGGCCGGCGGTGCGTCCTTGAGCAGGAACCCGCTCGCCCCCGCGCGCAGCGCCTCGTAGACGTACTCGTCCAGGTTGAACGTCGTCACCACGAGCACCTTGACGGGATTCGGCACCCCGGCACCGGCCAGCAGACGGGTGGCCTCGATGCCGTCGAGCACCGGCATGCGTATGTCCATCACCACGACGTCCGGGCGCAGCCGACCGGCGAGGTCGACCGCGGCCTGCCCGTCACCGCACTCGCCCGCCACTTCAAGGTCGGGTTGGGCGTCGATGATCGTCACCAGCCCGGTGCGGACCAGCACCTGGTCGTCGCAGACCAGGACCCGGATCGGCGCGGTCACGACGGGTTCCCCGCAGGTATACGTGCCTGCACGACGAAGCCGCCGCCCGTCCGCCGGCCCGCGCTGAAGTCGCCGCCCAAGACGTCGACCCGTTCGCGGAGGCCGGCGAGCCCCCGCCCGCTCCCGTCGGGGAACCCGGCCTGCGAGCCGGAGCCGTCCGTGCTGACCTCCACGGTGATCTCCCTTTCGCGGTGGTGCACCCGGACCGAGGTGCGGCTGCCGTTGGCGTACTTGAGGGCGTTCGTCAGGGCTTCCTGCACGACCCGGTAGGCCACGAGGTCGGCGCTGCCGGTGGACTCCGCCGGTGCGCCCTCTTCGGTGAACTCCACCGGTTGCCCGGCCCGGCGGGTCTGCTCCACGAGCGTGAGAAGTCTACCGACGGGTGGCGTCCTGGCCTCGGTGCCGTGGTCGGGGTTGAGCAGATCGAGCAGGTGCCGCAGGTCGGTGATGGCCCGCCGGCCGGTGTCGGTGACCGCGGTCAGGGCCTGGTCGAGGCGATCGGGCGCCGCGGTCAGATACCGCGCCGCCTCGGCCTGCACCACCATCGCCGTCACGTGGTGGGTCACGACGTCGTGGAGTTCGCGCGCGATGCGGGTGCGTTCGGCGGCGCGGGTGTCCTCGGCGACGCGGCGGCGGCGTTCGGCCTCCGCGGCCCGGGTGGAGCGCAGCCACGCCCCGATGCCCCATACGAAGGCCAGCGCCAGGTAGAACGTCACGAACTCGCCCACAGGTTCGCCCGAACCGAGCTGGAAGAGCGCGACCGCAAGCGGCACGTACGCCGCGGAGAAGAGGATCAGGTTGGCGCGTCGGCGCCGTTCCAGATGGGCCCCCATGCTCAGCACCGCGATGGCCAGCCCGGTGCCCGCGAGCGAGTGGTAGCCGCGGAGCTGGTCGACGGCGAAGCCGAGGGACACCAGGGCGAGACAGCCGGCCGGCCACCGCCGGCGTACGGCGAGCGGGAGGCATTCGAGCGCGACCGCCGCGACGGCCAGCACATCGAAGGGGCGGTGCGGCAGGCCGCCGACCTGCGTTCCGTGATTCTGGAACGCAGGCAGGAACGACGCGGTGAAGAGCAGCAGCCCGAGCGGGAGATCCCGGACCGTGACGTCGAACCGGTGCCACAGGTCGGGAACCCGCCGTAGACCGATCATTGGGGAAGCGTAGTGGTGGCGCCGACCCGGCCGGCGCGCCGGTGGCGGAGTCCGGGGACCAGCCAGTGACACTGCGTCATCACTTCGCCAGGGCGTTTTCTTCAGCTGAGGTCATGACGCAGTGTCACTGTCGGCGCCACGGAGCAGGAAGAAGACTGGGGCGGAACTCTGCTGTTCGATCCCGGAGAGCCGCACGTGGACACCCGACCCCTGCGCATTGTGCTGACGGTCGACACGGCCGTCTTCCTGCTGGTCTGCGCGGCGTTCTTCCTCCATCACCTCGGCGTCGGTCTTTCCCCCCGACGGCATGGAGTCCTGGTCCGCGAACGACCAGTGGCTAATGTGGACGGCCGCGGCTCTGACCGTGGTGAGTGCTCTGGCGGTTCCGCTGCTCGGCCTGATCACACAGCAGTTGGCTGATGACCGGTGAGGCCGACCAGGAAGGAGCTCACATGACGTCCGAGCAGACCGAGGCGACGCAGGGACAGCTGCGCACACTCAATCTCAACATAGTGTCCGCGTCGCTCTCCGCCGTAGGGGCACTCCTGGTGGCGATCGATGCCCAGACCTGGTGGCAGGCCGCCGTCCTGGGTCTGGGCTTGATAGCGGCCCAGGTGGCCGTCGCGCGATGGATAGCGGGCAGCATCTCTCGCGTCGCACTTCCCTGTCTGATCGTCACCGCGGCCGTGTGGCTGCTCGGAGTGCTGGTGGTGGACAGCGCAACGGCGTCCTATGGCATCTCCATCGTGGGCACCATGGTCATCCACCAGCTGCCGCGCCACCGAGGCGCGGCAGCCCTGGGACTGATCGCCTTCGTCGCCGCAGGGCTCGCGGCGAGGCTGCTGGTCTCACACGGGGACGTTCTCGGCATTCTGCTCGAGTACGTCCTCGTCTCCACGGGCGTCGCCGTGGTGGGGGTCGTCCTCACGTCCCTCAACCAGCGGGTCTCCAGCCTCGTCGCGGAGCTGGAGAAGGCACGAGAACGCGAAGCGGAACTGGCCGTCGCCCGGGAACGCATACGTTTCGCCAGCGACCTGCACGATATCCAGGGCCACACACTGCATGTGGTGAAGCTGAAGACCGCGCTGGCCCAGAAACTGGTACGCACCGACGCCGGAAGAGCGGAGGAGGAGCTCCGGGAGATTCACGCCCTGGTCGGCGACACCATCACGCAGACCAAGGAGCTCGCCTACGCACAGCGGCGGCTCAACCTGTCCGCGGAGCTGGAGAACGCCAAGAACCTCCTCGAAGCCGCCGGCATCGACGTGCGCGTCGACCGGAAGGCCGAGGCCGACACCCGCGCAGGCGAGCTGCTCGGCCAGGTCCTCCGGGAGACGACGACCAACATCCTGCGGCATGCCCAAGCCGAGCAGGTGCGGATCACTCTCTCGGAGTCCGGCATCACCATCGTCAACGACGGCGCGCGAGAGGACCTGCTTCCCGAACTCAGCGGACTCGCCACCCTCAGGGAACGCGTGGCGGGCGACGGAGGCGAACTGACGGTGGAGCAGAAGGACGGGCGGTTCCTCACGGCGGCGGCATTCCCGCACCTGCGCTCCAAGACTGCCCTCTAGAACATGGAAGGGCGACCGATGGCCGACGACGAGGCACTCCTCCGCATAGCGCCGGCCTCGTTGCTCCCGCTCGGGGGCGAGATCACCGTGCTCGCCGAAGCAGAAGACGGCGAGGCGGCCGTCCAGGCCACGCTGCGTCATCGATAACTGGTACGTGGTACTCACCGGTAGGCGTACATCGTAAACTGACGACGATGCCTCGACCGCGACCCTTCACTCCCGCCGCTATCGCCGGTGCCGCGCCGGCTGTCCTTGACCGCGACGGACTCGCCGGGTTGACCGCCCTCCCGCATGGCCTGACGGTCGAGCCGCCACCATGACCGAGACGCGTCGGACCACGCCAGACCGGCATGAGGTGCGTGTGGGGGTTCTGGGCACGTTGGAGGTGACCGCCGACGGTGAATCCGTGCGGGTCGGAGGCGCTCGGCTGCGTGCCCTGCTCATCCGGCTGGCGCTGGACGCGGGGCGCTTCGTCTCATCGGCGTCGCTCGCGCGGGCGCTCTGGCCGGAGGAGGGTCCCGCCGATCGGGTGCACGCGTTGCAGGCGTTGGCGTCGCGGCTTCGACGGTTGTTTCCGGAGGGCTCGTTGCGGCAGGGGCCGGGCGGCTACTGCCTGGATCTTCCACAGGATGCGGTGGATGTCATGCGGTTCGAGCGTCTGGCGCGAGAGGGCCGCCTGGCGCTGCGCGAGGGAGATCCGGGCACGGCCGTACGGCGACTGCGCGAAGCGTTGGGGTTGTGGCGGGATGCGGCTCTGTCCGAGGTCGCCCTGATGCCGGTCGCGGCACGGCTGCACGAGCTGCGGCTAGCCGCGATCGAAGATCGGGTGACGGCTGAATTCCAGCTTTCAACGGATCTTTCGGCCGTGGTGGCGGAGCTGGAAGAGCTGGTGGCCGCCCATCCTCTGCGGGAACGGCTGCGTGGCCTGCTGATCAAGGCGCTCCACGCGCTGGGCAGGCAGGCCGAGGCGCTGGCCGCTTATGAGCACTTTCGCGTTCTCCTCGCCGAGGAACTGGGGGCCGACCCGGGACGGGAGCTGCAGGAGATCCATCTCGCGGTCCTTCGCGGCGAACGGGCGGCGCCGGGCGGCAGGCCACGCGGCAATCTGCGTACGCCGCTGACCAGTTTCGTCGGGCGCGCCGACGAGCGGGCAAGGATCGCCGCACGGCTACGAGAAGACCGGTTGGTCACCCTCGTGGGCCCCGGCGGCGTCGGCAAGAGCCGGCTCGCGACCCAGATCGCCCGCGATCTGGCCGCCGACGTGCCCGGCGGAGTGTGGCTGGTGGAGTTGGCGCCGGTAGCCGATCCGGCTGACCTTCCCCAGACTCTCGCCGGCGCGCTGGGGTTGACCCAGGCCGGCCGGCTGGCCGACACGCTTCCCGCCGCCGACATCGTGGTGGTGCTGGACAACTGCGAGCACCTGATCGACGCGGCGGCGCGGTTGGTGGAAGACCTGCTCGGGAGTTGTCCCCAGCTCCGTGTGCTGGCCACCAGCCGCGAACCTCTCGGCATCCTCGGCGAGGCCCTGTGCCCGGTTGCGCCGCTTCGACCCGGAGAGGGGGTCCGGCTGCTGGCCGACCGCGCGAAAGCCGTACGGGCCGAGTTCGCGGTCACTGACGCCAACGCCGCAGACCTGGCCGAGATCTGCGACCGTTTGGACGGGCTGCCGCTGGCGATCGAGCTGGCCGCGGCCCGGCTGCGGTACCTGACCGTCGAACAGTTGGCGGCAGGGCTGGCCAACCGGTTCCAGATGCTCACCGGAGGCAGCCGTACGGCGCTGCCGCGACATCGGACCCTTCGCGCCGTCGTGGCCTGGAGCTGGGACCTGCTCCCCGACGACGAGCGCCGGACGGCGGAACGGCTGGCGGTGTTCCCCGGCTCGTTCACGCCGCAGGCGGCGACTCGGGTGTGCGGTCACGAAGCGGTGGACGCGCTGGCGGACAAGTCGCTGCTCCAGTTCGTCGGCGGCGCCGAACCGCGGTACCGGATGCTGGAGACGATCCGGGAGTACGGTCTGGAACGGCTCGCCGAGACGGGCGAGATCACCAGGGCCAGGGCTGCACACGCCGCATACTTTCTCGACCTCGCCGAACGCGCCGAACCTCCGGCGCTGATGGCGGAGCGGGACAGTCTCCGCGCCGCCGTGTATTTCGCCTGCGATACCGCCGACGCCGATACCGCGGTGCGGCTGGCCGCGGCGCTCGGCTATTTCTGGACGATCAGCGAGGATCACGCCGAGGTCGCCGGCCGGTTGCGCGCCGTGCTCGCCGTTGCGGACGATGCCGAGGTGGCGGTCGTCTACCTCCTCAACACCGTCCTGTCCGGCGAACTCGCGCAGGCGAAAGCCGACGCCGGAAGGTTCCTGGCGCTGGCCCGCGCCGAAGGCGCCGACCCGGCGTCCACGGTCTTGATCGAGGCCATGGTCGCGTTGATCTGCGGCGATGCCACCGCGGGGCTGGCCGCGATCGATGAACCACCCTCCGACTCCTACCCGCGGTCGCGGGCGATGTCGTGGTTCGTCCGCTCCTTCCTGGACGGCACCCTCGGCGACATGGCGGCCATGCGCCGCGACCTCCTGGCCGCGACGGCGGCGTTCCGGGAGGCCGGTGAGCGGTGGGGGCTGGCCATGTCGCTGAGCCATCTGGCGTTCGCGCAGTCCACGCTGGGTGACTTCGATGAGAGCGTCGCCTCGTTGGCGGAGTCGATCGCGCTGACCCGCGACCTCGGCGCCGACGAGGTCCGGCAGGTCTGGCTGTCGATGATCCGCATTCACACAGGAGACGTCGGCAACGCGCGCACCGAGCTGCTCGACATGGTCACCAGCAACCTGCCCGCCCACCAGCTCGGCGTGTCCCGCGTCCTCCTGGCCAACCTGGCCCGATACGACGGTGACCTCGACACGGCCGCGCGGTACCTCGACGACGCGGCCCGCCACCGTACGGCCTCACGCGACCCGTCCCTCCCCGTCCTGCTCCAGCTGGCGACCGCGCAGCTGGAGACGGCCAGGGGCGACCTCGAGTCGGCGCGGCGGCGACTGGCACAGGCGCTGGCCCTCGCCGAGCAGAGCAGGGACATGCCGCTGGTGGCGCTGGTCGTCGTCGGGGTGGCAGGGCTGCGCCGCGCCGCGCCCGGCGCCGCCACGAAACTGCTCGGCGCCGCGCACGCGCTGCGCGGCGGCGCCGACACCCGCCACCCCGATGTCGTACGGCTGGCGCACGACCTGCATGCCCACCTGGGTGAACGCTACCGTGACGCCTACGACCGGGGTCGCCGCCTCGATCGCGGGGTGGCGCTCGCCCTGGCCCGAGCCGCCGTGCAGGCGGGTTGATCGTTACACGGCGTCGTCCATCGCCTTCGTTCGGGTGCAGGTGGCCGCCGGCGTCGAAAGCGACCGCTATCGATCTCACCAGGGTGATATCTCCCCGACGGAGTCGACGCAGTGGGTTTCCGGGACGTGGGCGACGGCGTCGTAGGCGTCGCAGATCGGCAGGTCCATGAAGTAGTCCAGCATGCGGATGCGCTGGAAGGCCTCCGGCTGGTCCGCAGTGCGAAGGTCGGCGACCGCCAACGGCGTCTGGGCGTCGAAGACCGTTTCGATGCAGTCGGGGGTGAGCGGCGGCAGCGGCACGTCCCGCGACTCGATCCCGAGAGGATGATCGGGCGCGACCTGGCCGCTCGCGGTGCGGCCGCGGCTGCTGGTGGCCGCGATGGACACGTAGCCGTCGCCAAGCGCCCGAGCCAGGTGGTGGCCCTGCGGGAACAGTCCGAAATCGCCCTCGTGCTCGATGACCGTCTTGCGGATGTGGGTGTTGTGGGTCGCCACCACGACCCGATGGCCCTCCTCGACCAGGCGCAGCACGGATTCGGCCGCGAAGGCGTCCAGGCATGCCGTACCCACGGCCAGGCCGCGCCCGGCGAGGTCGCGATACCCGTGATCCAGATACCAGGCGCTACGCAGGTGCCGGAGTGCGGCGGCGTGCGCGGTCGCGCGGCCCTGGCCGCGCTGATATCCGGTCATGGTCTCCATGCGGACCATCAGTCGGCTGATGATGGCGGTCACCTCGTCCTGTACGGCCGGCGCCCGCCTCGCGTAGTCCATGGCGGCCTTCATGCTGGGCACGTCACGCTCGCCACCGAGCAGCCGGAAGGCGGCCTCGGCCAGGGGCAGCGCGTCCGGATCCGCAGCACGCAGATAGGTCAGGACCTCTCCGAGCGCGGTGCGAGAGGAGCCGCCGAGCCCTCCGGCGAAGCGAACCTTGTGCTCCCGCATCCAGGTCAGCAGGTCGTGCATTTCCCGGCAGTCGCCCATGCCGTGGTCCATGCCGCGGGCAGCAGCCTCCTGGACGGTCCCGGGTCCGCCCTGGACCCACGCGTCGATGGCCTGCGCCTCGGTGAACGGCGCCTCGAACGCCAAGACCGTGAAACCGCACTGCTCGACCAGGAACCGCAGCAGGCGATGCCGTACCAGGTAGAACTCGCGGACGAGATGGGCGCTCTCCCCGATCGCGACCACCCGCGCATCCGCGACCAGCTTCCGCAGGGGTTCCAGGTCGTCCAGAGACGCCATCGGGTCCAAGGACTGCGCGGAGATGATGTTCATGAGTGCCGCCCGTCGGCCATGAGCGCGAGCGGGGCGACGACGAGGAGCCACCCGGGTGAGGCCGGCCGGGTCCTCGGGCCGGACGGCGATGGTCTGGCCGCCGAGGATCTGCTTGCGCTCGGACGGCGTGCCGTGTGCGACGCGCCCGGTCGTACCGCAGACGGCACTGTGGCTTTCCCGAACCGTTTGACCAGGCCCTCTGCTTGAAACGCGTAGTTCATGAAGGACAGCCTGCGCAGCGGCCTTCACATATCCCGCGCAAACCACTCACAAACTCCCACGCCTTGTGGGAGCACTTGCACGGCCCCGTAGAACCCGCTCCTGGAAGCCAATCGGCAGGGCTGCGGCTGGGTAACGCAGCTGCCGCAGCCCCCCGCCGGTCGGGTGAAGTCATACGTGACGGCCGGTCTCCCATCATGTGATGAAACGATGACAACGCGGTTGATCTGTGGATTCGTTTGCTTGCCTGATGGTCACGCAATCGACGAACCTCTCTCCTGGCTCCCCGTTTCCCCTATGTCCACTGGCCGCCGTCGTGCCGGAGTGATCCTGGCCGTGGCTGTCGCGGTCGGGGTCACGCTCGCGGGTTGCGGCGCGTCCACCGCCTCCTCCGGCAACGGACAGGATGGTCGAGGCTCCGCGCTGGACGTCGATCGTCAGCCTGCGACCAGGTCCATACGGAGGAACTCGGTGATGCGGAGCACCTTCGGTGGGCGTGTCACCTCATCGGAGAGGGCCTGGAACGCCTCGTCTTCCCCGACGAGGCGTGGGGCGGCGAGTTCCATCTCTCTCCCGCCGACCCGGAGCCGCGCGCCGTCGGCTGCCAGGACGTTCTGCACCCAGTCCGAGCGCGATCCATACACCAGAACGAACAGGTAGCCGCCGTCGACAGGATGCGCATCGAGCGGCGTGCGGTACGTCACGCCAGAGATGCGACCGACGTGAGTCAGCACCGGCCACTTCCCGCCCGCGATCGCGCGAGGGTTGAACACCCGCTTGTTCACGTGCCCCCACCATTTCGGCATCGGCATCGGGAATCTCCTTCTCTCGCGCCGGCGGGGCGCGTCGTAGGTCAGACGTTCTCCCGTCTAATGCCCGGCCCGGGAGGACTTACATCTGTAAGGTGGCTTACGTATGTAAGGCTGACTTACGCTTGTAAGGTTGTCAACCCACCCATACCCCGGAGCCGTCGTGTCGCCACCACCGCAACCGCTCAGCAGAGGTCTCGTGCTGGAAGCCGCGATCCGGGTCGCGGATCGCGGCGGTGTGGAGGCGATCACGATGCGACGGGTGGCGCAGGAACTGGGCGTGGAGGCGATGTCGCTCTACCACCACGTACCGAACAAGGACGCGATCCTCGACGGCGTGGTCGACATGGTGTTCGCGGCGATCAAGCTACCCAGTGCCGAGTGCGACGATTGGCGCGACGCGATCCGTGCGCGCGCCTCCTCCGCGCGTGCGGTCCTGTCGCAGCACAGCTGGGCTCTCGGCCTCATGGACTCCCGTCGCAACCCGGGGCCGGCGACCCTACGTCACCACGACGCCGTCCTCGGTGTCCTCCGGGAGGCGGGGTTCACGCTCCCGATGGCCGCGCACGCTGTCTCGCTCATCGACAGCTACATCGGCGGGTTCGTCCTCCAGGAGGCGAACCTGCCGGTGACGACGCCGGACGACGTCGAGGAAGTGGCCGGCGGCATCCTCGAGCATCTGCCGGTGGACGGGTTGCCGTACCTCACAGAGATGATCGTCGACCATGCCCTGCAGCCGGGCTATGACCACATGAGCGAGTTCGGCTACGGCCTGGACCTGATTCTGGATGCGCTCGAAGCTCGCCGGAGGTAGAGCCCCGATACCGCTACGTGAGACTCACCTTGCCCCTCCTCCAGAAACTCATCGGGAACAAGGCGAACGCGCGCACGTCCGTGCAGCACCGGGTAAGAAAGCTCAGAGAGTGTTGTCGAACCGCCTTTACCCGGCGAGTGCCGGGCACCGGCGGCAGGGGGTGGCCGGTCCACGAGCCGGCCAGAAAGCGGTGGTGACGGGGGTCTACTCGCTGTGCAACGCCTTGGCGCTCGTCAGGCGGGCCGCCGACCACGCCGGGAGTAGCGCGCCGAGGACGGCGATCGTGACGCCCGCGAACGCCAGGAGGACGAGTTGCGGCACGTGCCAGACGTCCTTCATGAAGTCGGGGAAGACGACAGAGCCGACGTTGTCCACCAGGGCGCGGTGCCCGGCCATCCCGAGGGGGATGCCCAGCAGCCCGGAGGCCGCGCCCAGCAACGCCATGGAGGTCGTCGTCATCGCCGTGACCTGCCACGGCGTCATGCCGATCGATTTGAGCATGCCCAGGTCGCGGCGGCGCTCCCTGATGTTCAGCACGACGGTGTTGAAGACGCCCAGCGCCGCCACGAGCGTGAGCAGCACGGTGAACACCGAGGCGAAGCCGACCACCGTGACGGTATCGATGGACTCGCCCTCGTCCGCGTCGATCTCCGCGCGCAGGCCGGGATCGGCGGCCTTGACCGCTTGGGCGTAGGCCTCGGCGTCGATGCCGGCCTTGAGCCGGACCTGATAGAGGTCGGCCGGGATCTGCGGAGCGAGCGTCTCCAGCGTCTCCCACAAGGACCAGATGAAGCGAGGGCCACCCTCCATGACCTCGCCGACGATGCTCGCCCGCGCCTGTTCGCCCTTCGACTCCAGGGTGATCTGGTCGCCGACCTTCAGCCCACGCTGAGACAGGAAGGCGGGCGGGACGACGACTTCGCCCGGCCCTTCCAGCCAGCGCCCGCTGACGATCTGGGCGGCCATGCTCGGGGTGTCACCCCGCAGGAAGTGCACATCGAGCGCCTGCCGCTGTCCGGTCAGATGCACGCCCAGGAAGACGCCGGGAGTGACCGTGAGGGTGCCGGGAAGGGAGCGAAGCATCGCCTCGGCCTGCGGATCGTTCAGCGTACGCATGGGCCCCATCCCCGGTCTGCCGGCGCGTACGAAGAACTCGGTGGCCTTCCCGCTGCCGCCGCCGGCCTCGCTGAAGGCGAGGATCGTGCTGGTCAGGCCGGTGGAGAGGGTCACCGTGGTCACTCCGAGCACGATGGCGCCCATGGTCATGAGCGAACGTCCGGGGCGGGCGAACGGCTGCGCCAGGCCGAGGCTGACCGAACGTGGCAGCCGGGTCGCACTGAGCAGGCGCTGCATCCGCAGGCCGCGCGTGGCGCGTGGCGCGCTGCCCGCGCTGATCGCCGGCGCGGCGGGCAGCCGGTGCGCCCGAAGGGCGGGGAGCAGCGCGGCGAGTACGGCGAGGGCAGGCATGCCGAGGAGGCAGACGACCGGCACCCAGGCACCGACGGCGATGGTGGCGGTGCCGGTCTCGATCCCCGCGAAGGCGGTCTCGAGCACGGGCACCGTGAGCAGGCCGCCGAGCGCGGTGCCCAGGACGCCGCCCGTTACGGCGGGCAGGCAGACCAACACCAGGTAGACCGCGACCACCTGGTTGGGCGTGAAGCCCAGGGCCTTGAGCACGCCGATGTGCCGGAAGCCCGAGATGACCGCGCCGCTGATCACGTTGCCGACGATCAGGACGGAGACGATCAGCCCGAGAACGCCGAAGACCGTCATGAAAGGCAGGTAGTCGTCGCTCGGCCCGGAGAAGGCCGCCTTGATGGACAGATAGGAGCGGGAGGCGTCCAGTGATCCCTGGGGCAGCTTCGCGGTAACGCCGGCCAGGCTCGCACGCACCCGCTCCTCTGTCGCGGCGGAGGAGAACCGGTAGAGCATCTGGCCGGCCGGCGGCTTGACCTTGGCCAGTCGCTCGGGCACGACCCAGGCCCCCGCGGACTGGCTCATGCTGGTGGCGAAGCCGACGACGGTGAGCGACCCGCCCCCGGGGAGTTCGAGCTTCGAGCCCAGGGCTCCGGGCTTGGGCGGGACGTTGAAACGCTGGTTGATCGCGATCTCGCCGGGGGCGGTGGGCCAGCGCCCGTGCACGATCTCGACGCGGTCCACCGCGCCCCCGGGATCGGCCCTGCCCACCACCGTGAGCGGGCCCGCGGGGACGGCTCGCGCGCCCTTGGGGACGGCGATCACCATCTGGTCGAACGGGCCTGCCGCGGCTTCGACGCCCGGCAGGCGCGCGGTCTCCTCCAGTTGCGCGCGCGTGACCTTCGAGGAGTCGAAGGAGGCGACCACGTGGGCGCCGTTCTGCTCGCCGAATGCCTCGTCGAAGGGGGAGGCGGCGGCGTCGAGCAGCCCCAGCGCGAGCATGGCCGTGGTGGCCGAGCAGAGCACGACCAGCCCGATCACGGCCGTCTGGAGCCTGCGCCGCCATGCCGCCGCGCGAGCGGCTCGCCACACCGCGCTCACGGGGTCGGCTCCAGCGTGCTCTCGCGCACCACCTGGCCGTCGGCGAACTCGATCAGGCGGGTGGCGCAGCGGGCGGCCAGGCGTGGGTCGTGGGTGACGATCAGCAGGGTGTGGCCGAGCCTGTTGAGGTCGTTCAGCAGGTTCGTCACCTGTTCGCCCGAGTGGCTGTCCAAGGCGCCGGTCGGTTCGTCGGCCAGCAGCAGGGGCGGGCGGTTCATCAGGGCTCTGGCCACGGCGACGCGTTGCCGCTCGCCACCGCTCAGCGTCGCCGGATAGCTGTCCGCGCGGTGGGCCACGCCGAGCTCCTCGAGAAGTTCGTGGGCACGCTTGCGCGCCTGCCGGCCGGAGGTCCCTGCCAGTTGTGCGGCCAGGGCGACGTTGTCCAAGGCGGGAAGGTCGTCGATGAGGTTGAAGAACTGGAAGATCATGCCGATGTTCCGGCGCCGGAACAGGGCCAGCCCGGTCTCGTTCATGGCGCCCAGGTCCTCACCCTGGACCACGATGCTCCCCGAGGTCGGACGGTCCAGGCCGGCGACCATGTTGAGCAGGGTCGACTTGCCGCAACCCGAGGGGCCCATCACCGCGACCGACTCCCCGGGGTGGATCCGCAGTGATACGCCGTTCAGCGCCGCAGCGTCGCCGTACTTCTTGCGCAGGCCGTCGACCCGCACGACGGGCTCTTGCGTGATGGTGTCTGCAGTCATGGCTGGCCAGCGTGGCCCGCCAGGGCGAGAGCCCAGTGTGAGCCGGGGAAGAGGACGGTAAGAAAGGTCACTGCCGGCCGCGACGAAAGCGGCGATACTGGCACGATTCGCAGGTGACGTACACCGTGCTGCTCGCTGAGGACGACGGGCCCATCCGGAAGTCTCTGGGACGTGCCCTCCATCTGGAGGGGTACCGGGTGATCGCCGTACCTGACGGGGTGCAGACATTGGCCGCCGCGCACCGCGAGCGCCCTGACGTGCTGGTGCTGGATGTGATGATGCCCGGCGTCGATGGACTGGGCGTGTGCCGGGTGCTGCGCGCCGAGGGCGACCGTACGCCGATTCTGATGCTCACCGCCCGGGTCGAGACCTCCGACCGGGTCGCCGGCCTGGACGCCGGGGCGGACGACTACATGGCCAAACCGTTCGAGATCGAGGAGTTGTTCGCCCGCCTGCGCGCGCTGCTGCGCCGTACAGGTCCCGGTGGGGGACACAACGGCGTGCTTCAGATCGCCGACCTGCGCGTGGATCCCGACGCCAGGCGCGCCTGGCGCGGCGCGCGGGAGCTCGCCCTGTCGCGCACCGAGTTCGACCTGCTGGAACTGCTGGCCCGCAACGAGGGCATCGTTCTCGGACACTCCACCGTCTACGAGCGCATCTGGGGTTACGACTTCGGCCCGGGGTCGAAGAACCTCACCGTCTACATCGGCTACCTGCGCCGCAAGCTCGATCCGCTCGGGCATCCGCCGCTGATCCACACCGTGCGCGGGGTCGGCTACACGCTGAGGCGGCCATGACGCGGCGCAGCCTGCGCACCACCGTGGCCCTGGCCTTCGCCTGCCTGGTCGCGCTGGCCACGGCGGTGGTCGGCGGGCTCAGCTACGAGACCGCCGCCGGCATGGTGCGCGCCGACGAGGAATCCGTCTTCGCCGGGATCGTCAATGATCTGCGGGTTCAGGTACGGCAGGGCCGGTTCACGGCCGAGGACTTCACCACCGGCGACCCCCGCCAGAACGTCCTGCCCAAGCTGTTGAACGCCACGCGGATCACCGTGCAGGTCATCGGGCCCCAGGGAACCCCGGTCGGTAAGGAACGCCCCGTCCCGCTCCCGTTCGACAGACTCGACCGCGCCCTCGCCCCAGCTCAGCGCGCCGGAGCGGGCAACCAGCGCGAGATCGCCCTCAGCGGGTCCCGCTATCGCACCGCCACGGTGGCGCTCGGCGACGGCCGCGGCGCGATCCGGATCGCCCAGCGGCTCAGCGACACGGAAACCCTCCTGTCGCAGCTCCGGCAGTCCATCATGCTGCTGGCCGGAGCCGTCATCGTCATCGCGGCAGGCGCGGGATGGTGGCTGGCACGCCGGATCACCCGCCGCCTGACGCGGCTGGCCGCCGTCACCGCGGAAGTCGCCGCCACCGGCAGACTGGATCTCGTCGTGCCCGTCACCGGAGACGACGAGATCGGCCGGCTCGGCCATTCCTTCCACGACATGCTCGGTCGGCTCGCCCGCGCCAAACAGGACCAGCGGCGTCTCGTCCACGACGCCGGGCACGAGCTGCGCACCCCGCTGACAAGCCTGCGCACCAACATCGCGATCCTGCGGCGCTTCGGCGAACTTCCGCCCGACGCCCAAGCCGACCTCCTGCACGACCTGGGCCAGGAAGCGCGCGAGCTGACCCATCTGGTCAACGAACTGGTGCAACTGGCGGCCGACGAACTCGACGACGAGGAGCCGGTCGCCCTCCAGCTCGCCGAACTCGCGGAGCACGCCGCCGCCACCGGCCGCCGGCGCACCGGGCGGGACATCCTGGTGCGTGCCACCCCTGCCGTCGTCACCGTACGGCGCGCCGCGCTGCAGCGCGCCCTCGTCAACCTCTTGGACAACGCCGCGAAATTCGACCCTGACGGCACCCAGCCCATCGAACTGATCGCGGACCGCAGCAGGATCGAAGTCCGCGACCGCGGGCCCGGCATCGACGAGGCCGACCTGCGGCGCGTCTTCGACCGCTTCTACCGCGCCGTGGCCACCCGCGCACTCCCCGGATCCGGCCTGGGCCTCGCCATCGTCAACGACGTCGCACTCCGCCACGGCGGCACCCCCTTCGCCGCCAACCGGCCCGGCGGTGGCGCGATCGTCGGCTTCACCCTCGGCGAACGACGATGAGAGATCCGGGCAAGGCTGGAGCGGGCAGTACGCACATGCCGGTACCGCTGATCATCACTGCTTGCGCGTCTGGGAACCGGACGGGCAGAACTCGGCCTGAAGCACATTCTTGATCGTGTCGAGCGAGTTGTAGCGGCCATACCGGTCGATGTTCGTGTTGGTGGCGATCATGCGCGTGGCGTCGCGGGTGCCCATCGAGAAGGAGAACCCGCCGGTGATGGCGCCGCCGACGCCCCAGACCGTCGCGCCGCACGACAGCTTCCACGAAAAGACGCCGAGGCCGTAGGTGGTGTCGGGGATCCACGTGTCCTTCCAGGTGCCGTCCGGCATCTTGACCCCGGTCTCGAGCATGGTGAACATCTCCCGCTGCTGAGCGGGCTGGAGAAGCCGGCCGCGCAGCAGCGCGCCGGTGAATCGGTGGAGATCGCCGACGGTGGAGACCACGCCGCCCGCTGCCCAGGCGGTGGTGGCACTCATCTCGGTCACGTCGTAGATCTCGGCGTCGGATTCGGCCGAGAACAACGTCGAGTAGTGCCGCGGGTGCGGGCCGCGTATCTTCGTCTCCTCGCCCGGCAGGTAGGTCCCGGTCAGGCCCAGCGGGCGGACGATCCGCCGCGAGATCTCGTCGGCGAGCGTCCCGCCGGTCACCTTCTCAATGATCATCCCGGCGAGGATGTAGCCGGTGTTGGTGTACACGAAGCCCTGACCCGGTTCCGGGAAGTAGCGCGGATTGCGCAGGCCGAGCTTCACGAGCTGCTCGGGTGTGTACTTGTCGTAGCGGTGCTCGAAGAACGCGAGGCCGGACAACTCGGCGGCCGCCTCCGGGTCGTTGCCGTAGTTGAAGATCCCGCTGGTGTGGTTGAGCAGGTGCCTGATGGTGATCGTGCTGCCGTCGTTGCCGTTGCCCTGGACCACGCCGGGCAGCCACTTGTCCACGGTGTCGTCAAGGCTCAGCTCGCCCTCGGCCTCCAGCTGCAGAACGACGGTGGCCGTGAACGCCTTGGTGGCGCTCCCGATGCGGAACCGTTCGTGGGGCTGGCGCTTGCGGCCAGTCTTGGTATCGGCCACGCCCGCCGAGCCGTACCACCTGCCGTCGCGGTCGCGGACCTCGGCGACCATGCCCGGAAAACGGCCTTCGGCCACGGCCTGATCGAGCACTTTCTGGACCGCGGCATGGTCAGGGGCATCCGCTGCCGACGCGGATGCCGTGGGGGCCGTCAAGGCGGTCGCCGCCATGGCCGCCGCGGTGAGGAGCAGTCCAGCCTTGGCGGAGGGGGAGGTGGTCATGTCGTTCCTTTCACAGGGGACGGTGGGTGGAGATCTGAGCGCGCTCAGCTGGGAGGACGTCATGAGGGCTTCAGTCGCGACAGTACTCGTTTGCGTTAGAGCAAAAGCTAACTTGCATTTACGAATCAGTCAACACAAAGTGCGGGATTCGACGGTTCTGACTAGGGTTTTCACGATATCTTGCAATGAGAATGAAAGCGAATGCAAGAACGCCCCCGACAAATTTGCAATGAGATGTCTGCGAACGCAATACTGTCCATCAACCCGTAGACGAGTTGGCCAACGAGTCCGAGCAATCAGGAGGCAACACCGATGCCTGGAGGCAGGTTGACCCAGCTGGACCGAAGGCAGATCGCCGAAGGACTGGTCGAAGGGCTCACCTACACCGAGATCGCCGGCCGCTTGGAACGACCGATCTCCACCATCACCAGAGAGGTGATCCGCAACGGCGGCCCCGGCGGCTACCAGGCCGACCAGGCGCATCAGGCGACCGCACAACGTGCTCGACGACGCAGGCCGACCCCGGCCCCGATGTCACCGGCCACCACTCCCGCGCACGGGCGAAACCCCGAAGCGGTCCGCGATCTGGTGGAGAGGTTCATAGCGCTGATGATCAATACGGGGCTGCCGCGGATGAGCGCTCGGGTGCTGACCTGCCTGTACCTCAACGACAGTGGCAGCCTGACGGCCGCCGAGCTGGTCCGGCGCCTCCAGGTCAGCCCGGCGTCCATCTCCAAGGCCGTCGGCGAGCTCGAACAGCAGCAACTGATCAGGCGGGAACGCGACCCCCGCCGGCGGCGCGACCGATACGTCATCGACGCCGACGTCTGGGTCCGCGGCTGGATGACCAGCGCCCGCCATAACGCCATGATGGCGGATTTCGCCCGTGAAGGAGCTGAGGTCCTCGGCGCCGTCACACCCGCCGGCTCCCGGCTGCAGGACATGGGTCAGTTCTTCTGGCACGTCGGCCACGCCATGATCCAGGCGGCCGAGCAATGGCAGAAGGACTCCTCCGCGGGACGAACAACGGCAGGTCAGTACGGCGAAGCGACGCGCGGGAAGCCGTAGGCCGGCCCGGCGTTCACCTCATGATCGTTTGCACGAGACGGCGAGCCTCCTCGATCAGGCGGCTTGAAGACCGTTCCGTTCGCGCGTGTGCCGTCGGCAACCCCCGTCCCGCGCGGTGCGATCCCTTCCGTCAACCTGGAGTTGACGACGCCTGTTCGTCAACCTAGGGTTGACGAATGGACACCCCTCAACTGGACGACCTCATCGACGCGGTCAAGAACCGCCATGCCGACGGCCACGCCCTGGACTTCCTCACCGACGCCGTGGTCGTCGCCGAGCATCTCGGCGAAATGGCCGATCACCTGGTCGGCCATTTCGTGGCCCTGGCCCGGATGCAGGGCGCGTCATGGGCCGAGATCGGGCAGAGCCTGGGCGTCACCAAGCAGGCCGCGCAGAAGCGGTTCGTGCCCAAGACGCCTACCGAGACGGCGGAGGCCGACCTGCGGACCTTCGCCCGCTACACCGCCGAGGCGCGCACCGTGGTGGTGCAGGCCCAGGAGGAGGCCCGCCGGGCGCGGCACGACCACATCGGCGCCGAGCACATCGTCCTCGCGCTCCTCCGGCTGCCCGAGGCGCCCTCGGGCAGGGCCCTGACTGCCCTCGGGGTCTCGCCGGACGCCCTCCGGGAGTCGATCGCCGGCCTGATCGGGCCCCCGGGCGAGACCGCCCCGGCCACCCACATCGCCTTCTCCGAGCAGGGCAGGAAGGTTCTGGAGCTCACCCACGGCGAGGCCCAGCGGCTCGGCCACGACCACATCGGCGCCGAGCACGTGTTGCTCGGCGTCCTGTCCCTCGGCGAGGGCCCGGCCGCCGAGTTCGCACGCCTGGGAGTGACCAAGGAGCGCGTGGAGTCCCAGCTCGCGGGACCGCCCGGCGACGCGTAGGCGCCGGGTAGCCCCCGGTGCATTGCTGCACCGGGGCCCCTCAGAACCGTGCGGCGACCAGTCCGGCGGGACGGCGGGCCACGGGGGCACCGCCACCGAGGGCCCGTGCCGACGACGAAGACAGGCCCGCTCACTGGGCGGTCCATCCGCCGTCGACGGTGACGAGCGCGCCGGTCAGCGTTGGCGGACGGGCCGTACGACGATCTCGTTGACGTCGACGTCGGGTGGCTGCGCGAGGGCAGGTGACGAGCGCGCCGGTCAGCGTTGGCGGACGGGCCGTACGACGATCTCGTTGACGTCGACGTCGGGCGGCTGCGCGAGGGCATAGGAGAGGGCTCCGGCGATGGCGTCCGGCTCGATCGCGTGCGCGCGGTAGGCGCGCATGCCCTGCGCGGCGCCGGGGTCGGTGATGGAATCGGCGAGTTCGGAGGCGACCACCCCCGGGGAGATGGTCGTGACCCGGATCGAGGGATCGGACTCCTGCCGCAGGCCCTCGGTGATCGCCCAGGCGGCGTACTTGGTGGCGCAGTAGACGGCGCTGGTGGGCACGACCTGGTGGGCGCCGATGCTCGCGATCGTGACGAAGTGGCCGCCGCCCTGCGCGGTGAACACCGGCAGGGCCGCGGCGATCCCGTACAGCAGTCCGCGGACGTTCACGTCGATCATCCGGTCCCATTCCTCGACCAGCAGACGGTCCAGCCGCGACAGCGGCATGACCCCGGCGTTGCTCACCAGGGCGTCGACCCGTCCGAAGCGGTCGCGCGCCCCCGCGATGAAGGCGCCGACGTCGGCGCGGTCGGTCACGTCCAGCCGCGCCGGGTGCAGGCCGCCGCCGGAGCGGGCGGCCTCCTGTGCGGTGCGTTCGGCGAGCGCCCGCAGGCGATCGGTCCGCCGCGCACCCGCGACCACGTGGTGTCCTTCGCGCACCAGCCGGGCGGCGATGGCCTCGCCGATGCCGCTGCTGGCCCCGGTGACCAGGACCACCTTGCGGTCGGCCGGGATGTCGACTTCTGATCGGTTAGTTGGCATGACTTCGACCTTGGCCGAGTCGGCCGACGGCTGGAAGGGCGCCGTTCTCCCTGGGAGTGACGCACCCACCCACACGCGCTGACCTGCGACCTAGCATGGTCGCATGACATCCTCCGCACTCGGCGATTACCTCAGGGCCCGGCGGGCGCAGGTCACCCCGGAGTTGGCCGGACTTCCCAGCACCGGGCACCGCAGGGTCCCCGGCCTGCGGCGCGAGGAAGTCGCGGCGCTCACCGCAGTCAGCGTCGACTACTACGTCCGGCTGGAGCAAGGCCGTGAACGGAGCCCATCAGCGCAGGTGGTCGAGGCCTTGGCCGCGGCCCTGCACCTGCCGGAGGACGGCCGCCGGCACCTGTTCCGCATAGCCGGGCTCAGCGCGCGCGAGCGGACCGCCATTGTCAACGATCACGTCGACCCCAGCCTCCTGCAGTTGATGTCCGCCTGGCCGAACAACCCGGCCATCGTCTACAACCGCGCCTACGACGTGCTCGCCTCCAACGCGATCGCCGACGCGCTCTTCCACGACTGGTCGCACTCGCGCAACCTCATGCACGTGGTGTTCACCGAACCCGCCGCCCGAACCTTCTACCGCGACTGGCACGACGTCGCGCGCAACTCGGTGGCCGGCTTCCGGCTCGGCTACGGCGAGGCTCCCGACGACCCGCGGGTACGGCGGGTGCTCACCGAACTACTCGAATCGAGTCCCGAGTTCGCCCGGCTCTGGGCCCGGCACGACGCCCGCGGCAAAGCGCTGGAAAGCAAACGCTTCCACCACCGCCACGTCGGACCGCTGACACTGTCCATGCAGACCTTCGACGTCCGCTCCAGCCCCGGCCAGGAACTCGTCGTCTACCACGCGGAGCCGGGCTCGGCCGGCAGCGAGGCCCTCAACCTCCTCGGCTCCCTCGCCGCCACCTCACCTCACCGCACCGCCCCTGAACGTCCACTCCGAGCCCTCGGTACTGCTGAGACCTGATCGCTGAGTACCCCTAGCGCAGCTCGCGCTTGAGGATCTTGCCGGTCGCCGTCATCGGCAGGCTCTCGCGGAACTCGATGGTCCGCGGGTACTTGTAGGCCGCCATGTTCTCCTTGCACCAGGCGATGAGCTCGTCCTCGCCCACCGTCGCGCCGGGCGCCGGGATGACGTAGGCCTTGACCTCCTCGCCGTGCGAGTCGTGGGGCACGCCGACCACCGCCACCAGCGAGACCGCCGGGTGCGTCATCAGCACCTCCTCGAGCTCGCGCGGGTAGATGTTGAAGCCGCCCCGGATGATCATGTCCTTCGTGCGGTCGATGACGGCGTAGTAGCCGTCCTCGTCGCGGGTGGCGATGTCGCCGGTGCGGAACCAGCCGTCCCGCATGACCTCCTCGGTGGCCTCGGGCCGCCCGTAGTAGCCCTTCATGACGTTGTGCCCGCGGATGGCGATCTCACCGGGGCCCCCGCCCTCGATGGTGTTCCAGCCATCGTCCACCAGCCGCATCTGCACGCCCCAGATGGGGAAGCCGATGCTGCCCGGCTTGGTGGGCCGCCCCGGCTGGTTGAAGCTGGCCACCGGGGAGGTCTCCGACAGGCCGTAGCCCTCCAGGATCGGGATGCCGAAGGTGCCCTCGAAGTCCTTGAGCACCTCGACCGGAGAGGAGGCCCCGCCCGCCACCGCCACCCGCAGCGTCGAGGGCGCCTCGGCCCCGTCGGCGTGGATCTTCGACAGCATCGCCCAGAACATCGTCGGCACCCCGGCGAACATGGTCACCTTCTCCCTGCGCATGAGCTCCAGCGCCTCGCCGGGCTCGAAGCGCGGCTGGAGTACGAGGGTGGCGCGGCGGCGCACGCTCACGTTCATGACCGCGATCTGGCCGAAGGAGTGGAAGAGCGGCAGCACGGTGAGTGTGACGTCGCCGTCGGGGTCGGTGGGGAACATCTCGTCGCTGACGATGGTGTTGGTCAGTATGTTCATGTGGGTCAGCTCGGCGCCCTTGGGCTGACCGGTGGTGCCGGAGGTGTAGAGGATGGCCGCGGTGTCGTCCGGCGCGGTCTGCACCGTCTCGAACTCCCCGGACATGCCGCCCAGCGCCGCCCAGAACGATTCGCCGTGCTCCGACTCGGCGGCCAGCGGCGTGGCGGGCAGGACGAAGAAGAGCTCGCAGCCCTCGGCGGCGTCGAAGGCCTCCCGCCCGCGTGCGCCCATGGGCAGTTCGGGGGAGCCCTCGAAGCAGAAGAACGCCTTGGCGTCGCTGTCGGTCAGGTGGTAGACGATCTCGCGCGGCTGCAGCAGCACGTTGAGCGGGACCACGGTCGCCCCGGCCTTGAGGATGCCGAAGTAGACGAAGGGGAAATAGGGCAGGTTCGGGCAGAGCAGCGCGACCTTGTCGCCCTTGCCGATCCCCCGGGCCACCAGGAGGTTGGCCACCTGGTTCGCAACGGAGTTCACCATGGAGTACGGCAGGCGCAGGTCGCCGAAGACCAGAGCGGTGCGGTCTGGAGCATTGCGGGCGCTGTCATCCAGAATGATCGACAGATTGAGCATCGCGACCCTTTCTCGGCGGTTCGACTACCTGCCCCGGCTGCGTCTCAGGGGACGTTCGTACGTCACAAGGATGCGGCGCCGATGCGGTCAGGGCTTGTACGAACGTGTCGATTCAGGGCAGCCAGTCGATGGCGGCGGCCATCGTGGAGGGCGCGGTCCCGAAGTTGTGCCTGAAGGCCCGGGTGAAATGTGACCCGTCGGTGAATCCGGCGCCGTGGGCGGCCATCGTCAACGACTCTCCTGCGGCCACCAGCCTGATCGCATGCTGCATGCGCTGCCAGCGCACATAGGGTCGCAGTGGAATCCCAACGTGTGCGCTGAACAGATGCGCCAACCGGCTTGGCGACAGGTGCACCGCGTCCGCAACCACGCCCAGACGCACCGGCCCCTCGATCAGGAGAGTGGGGATCACGGCTATCGCCATCTCCACCGCCGGGTGAATCGGGATTACTTCGGCACTACGTTGGCCCGTCCAGTCCTCGACGATCTTCAGGGCGGCCGCGGCCTCGGCGGAGTGTTCATGGCCGTTCGAGGGTTTCGTGAACATGAGCGGCGCTGCCACCCGGCGGTGTCTCGGGCTCGGGCCGGCGTGTGTGAGGTGGGGGAAGGGCGGACCCCAGGTCGAGGCGTTGGCCCCCGCACCTGAATGGGCGAGAAGGGAACGGCCTGGCGAGCTGCCGGGTTCGAGTTGAGCCAGCAGGGCCCCGCGAGCTCCCGTGAGTACGGCGTGGCCGATGTCGGGGGGAATGACCGCGGTCCGGGTGGTCAACCGCCGGCCATGGGCGTCGGCCATGGTGAAGGGCTCTGCGGACACGATCAGGTGGACCGCATGGTGCGCGTGCAGCTGGTTCGTACCGATGGTTCCGCCGTACAGCAGGAGGCCAGGGCGGAGTAAACACCAGCCGCGCCAGAGATGCGACATCACGCCTCCTTCGCCGGATGAGTTCGTCTCAATCTCTGATCGTCGTGGCGGAAGCCCTTTTCGTGAAGGTACTGATCTCGGGCTCCACTCAGCGGCACCGGAGACGCGGATTCACCGCACCCGACTGGACCCGTCTCGGAAACCGCGAAAGATCCGGAAGCCCTGCACAGAGTGCAGTCGTTCAGGTCTTGTCGTCGGTGCATCGCGTGGTCAGCCTCTAGCGTCCTGGGCGGGGTTGTGCTCGGGCGGCCGCGACGATTCGCTCCAGATCCGCCGCGTGTCGCTCGAAGGATCGCAGTCCGTCATGGTCGCCGGTCCCGGCGGGCAACGGTTGCGCCGCCGGGACCTGATGGGTGACCCTGCATCCCACCCTGGAAACAGTCGACTCAGCGGCAGAGGAACACCAGACAATCCCAGACCCTGACGTCATCGATCACCGGGCCGTACGCGGATGCGGGATCGGTCGTGCTGGCGAATTCCAGTGTGGTGGATGAGCTGGAAGGTTTGAAATAGAACCTTTTTGTCACATAGCCCATGTCGGTCGTGGTTTTTCCGGCGGTGTCGAAGGAGAAGCGTTGTGCGACCTCTCCGTTGATGCGCGCCTCACCGGTCTTCACCCTCGGGCCGCTCTCCGGGTTTCCGGCAAGCTGGTAGGTCACCATGTATCTGCGGAGGAGGAATCTAGGGGTGGAGACGGTCTGGTAGACGGCGCCTTGGAAATTGTGCGTTCCGGAGCCATTCAAGTCGACCGACTGCACTCCGTCGGCCGCCTCCCAGAACCCCTCGTGTTTGAGGTCGACGGTGCCTCGCACCGTCCACGCTCCGATGGACTGGCCGGTGGTGAAGATGCGGAAGGTGTTCAGGGGGACCTGCGGAAACTCGAAGCTGCCGTCGGGGACCTGGACGGCGGCGCCGGCGGGGGTGGCCGTGATGACGCCTAGACCGGTCAGCGCGGCGATCAGGGCGGCGCTGCGCGAGATCCGGCGCCACCATCGAGTGGTGCCGGCGGGGCGCGGGGCGGGGGATTTCGTCGGAGTATCCGGAATATCCATGTTAATCCTTTCGGATTTGCGAGTGGTGGCTCTTTCCGATGAAGTATGGCTCTATTGGAGAGCACTTAAACAATCCAAGCGTTCGTCGAAGGGTGAATGGAGTGCGAAAGGTATTTGTTGCGAGAAAGCGGGATTTGGTCTCTCGGCGGATGTAGGCGCGGAACGCAGAGAGCGCCCCTCCCCTTCCGTTCTAGCGGTCGTCGCAACACCCCAGCTTGGGGACTGCGATGGAGTTCCAGATCCGCAAGATCCGGGCCCCTCAGGGGCGGCGGAAGCTGACCCGTGAGCGGGAGGAATACTTCCGCCTTATGGATCAAGGGTTCAGCAGCCGAGAGGCGTGCCGAATCATCGGCATCAACTACCGCACGGGGAAGAGAAGTGCCCCTTGACACCGGCGGCGCACGCATCGGCCCCCGGACACGACAAACGGCCCGGAGGGATGCCTCCGGGCCGCAGATGGTCAGGCGGTTACCTGGTCAGCACCATCAGCGTGAAGAAACCGGTGTACTCGCAGTAGTACGACAGGTAGGTGCCGCTCGCCTTCAGCGCCTTGCCCTTGGCTACGCACTTCGCCTGGGACGAGTAGTCGCCGTACTTGACCCAGGTGGAGGCGGGGGCGACCGAGGTGACAGACGCGGCGGGGGCGGTCGTGGCACTGGCGGGCGCGGCCAGCGCGGAACCCGCCGTCGCCAGGGCGATCGCCGCGAACGAGGTCGCGGCGGCGCGGGTGAGCTTGGTGGACATGAAGCATCCCTTCGGGGGGTCAACTACCGCGGCGGAAAGGTAGATCGTCTCCGCCACGACCGTGATCATAATCACCCCCCGGCAGCCGGCCTCACGCCACCCCCGGTGTCGCCGTACCCTCAGCGCCGCTGACCTTTCGGCCGGCCCTCGCGCGCGGATTGGTGAGCGACTCAGTACCGATGCGTGGGCAGTTCTGGGCGTTCGTCGGTCCAGCCGATCGCCTGGAACGAGGTGGAGACACGCATCTCCGCCTGCCGCCCGTTCGCGAGCTTGGTGGTGTTCGTCCTCACCTCGGCGATGGAGAAGGCCAAGATCCCCATCACGGTCTGAGACTTCGTGATCTCAACTCCGTGCAGGGCCTAGGTGGCCTGGTACAGATCAGGAATGTCGTCGTGGTCCAGGTCGAGGGTCTCTGCCTGGTGGATGCGCAGGTAGACCCGTGCACGCAGCCGCAGGATCACCGTGGCCACCACGGCGGCGGCCAGGGAACCGGCCAGGACGGCGATCTTGACCCGGACGTCGGTGTCGCTGCCGGCGCCGAAGGCCAGTTCCCCGATCAGCAGTGAGACGGTGAACCCGATCCCGGCCAGGATCGACAGCCCGGCCACGTCGATCCAGGCCAGGCCCTCATCCAGAGAGGCGCGGGTAAAGCGGGACACCAGCCAGGTCGCGGTCAGGATGCCGATCGGTTTGCCGGCCAGCAAGCCGATCACGATGCCCAGCGCGACCGGGTCGGTCAGGGCCTCCGCCAGGCCGTCCAGCCCACCGATGCCCACCCCGGCGGCGAAGAAGGCGAAAACGGGTACGGCGACGCCGGCGGAGATCGGCCGGAACCGGTGCTCGAAGTGCTCGGCCAGCCCCGGCCCGGCCTCGGGGCCGCCCCCGCCCGCCCGCTTGCCGCGCAACACCGGCACGGTCAGAGCCAGCGCCACCCCGGCCACGGTGGCGTGCACGCCCGAGGCGTGTACCAGCGCCCAGGTGGCGAAGGCGAGCGGCAGCAGCAGCCACCACGAGCGCACCCGCCGCTGGACCAGTACGGCGAAGGCGGCCAGCGGCACCAGGGCGCCCAGCAGCGGCAGCACCGACAACTGTGCGGTGTAAAAGACGGCGATGATGACGATGGCGATCAGGTCATCCACCACCGCCAGCGTCAGCAGGAACGTCCGCAATGCCGTCGGCAGGAACCGGCCGATCACCGCCAGCACGGCCAGTGCGAAGGCGATGTCGGTGGCGGTGGGAATCGCCCACCCCCGCGCCGCGCCGGCTCCGCCCGCGACCGCCAGATACAGCAGCGCGGGCACGATGACCCCGCCGAGCGCGGCGGCCACCGGCACCGCCGCTCGCCGCACATCACGCAGGTCGCCGGCGACGAACTCGCGTTTGAGTTCCAGGCCGGCGACGAAGAAGAAGATGGCCAGCAGCCCGTCGGCGGCCCAAGTAGCGAGGTCGAGATCCAGGTGCAGCGCGGCCGGCCCGATCCGGATCGCCCGCAGATCCGCATAGGCCTGCGCCCACGGCGAGTTCGCCCACGCCAGCGCCGCGACCGCGCCGGCCAGCAGGAGTATCCCGCCGACGGTCTCCTTGCGCAGGATGTCGGCGATCCGCCGTGCTTCTGGCCAGGTGCCCTTGCTGAGCAGGCCAGGCGTGCGGTGAGGGGTGGTGCCGGGCATGAGGCTCCGCTTCGAGGCAGGGGTCGGGTCGTTTACTTGCCGACCAGACTTCCCGGCGCACCTATGAACAACGTATCAGGAGGGATGAAGAGCCTCAGAGGGGGATCAAGTCCGCACGTGTACACGCAGCCGGGCCGGAGTTCGAGGCGTGGGCGAGCGGCCCTCAGCGGGGGCGGAAGGCGTCCAGGAGCAAGGTCACCGTTCGGTGCCGGAGGTCGTCGGACCAGGCGGTAGCCAGTGCGCCGTGGGTAGCGGCGGCGAGGAGAGCCATGACCTCGTCGAGATGGACGTCGGGGCGGACGGTCCCGGCCTCTTGCGCGGCGTCCAATAGCGTGCCGAAGGTGTGGTCGAGCGCCATGATCTGCTCGCCTGGCTCAATGGACGTGCCCTCCTCGGCAAGGAGGCTCACAACGGCGCCTACCCTGGCCGAGCTTCCGACGAGGAATGTGAAGTAGTCGAAGAACGCGGTTCCGGGGTCACCGTCGGCGACGAGGGCTTCCGCTTTGTCGATGAGGCGCCGCCGCAGATCCTTCATGATCGCGGCGAGGAGGTCGCGTTTGGTGGGGAAGTGGCGGAATATCGTCCCGATGGCGACACCGGCGCGGGCGGCGACCTCCTCGGTGGACGCGGAGGCGCCTCGTTCGGCGAACACCTCTTCGGCGGCGGCGAGGATGCGGGCGCGGTTGCGCCGGGCGTCGGCGCGCATGGGCTTGCTCGGTGTCATTCGTCCACTCGTTGACAAGATGAGTCCGAGACTCATATTTTCAACATGAGTCTTCAACTCATCTTAGTCCACTCCGAAGGGAACCCATGTCCGAGCACACCCCGCGAGACCTCTTCGCCCGCTTCCAGCGCAACGCCCTCGCCGGAGAGGCCGGCCTGGACGAGGAGATGCTGGCCGACAACATCGTTGTGGAGCAGCCATTCGCTCGCGTCGGGCACCGCAGGATCGAGGGCCGCGAGAAGGTCGTGGCCATGACGCGGGCGGGCCGTGAGGCCCTCCCCATCGCGTTCGAGGAATTCCGGGACGTGATGATCCACGAGACTGCCGACCCGGAGGTGATCATCGCCGAGTATCAGATGGTGGCCACGATGCCGGGGAGTGGCACGCGAGCGCAGGCCGCGTTCGTGGTGGTTCTGCGTGCCACGGGCGGGCGCATCGTGCACTGGCGCGAGTACCAGGACCAGGCGGCGATCGCCGAGGCCCTGGCCTGAGTTCTCTGTCATCCGCAGCGGTGTCGGTGAGTACCGGCCCAGCAGGGCGCCCATGCCATGTCCGCGCTCCCCGAGCGCGCCGCCACCGCAGAAATTGACGCGACGATGCCGGGGAACCGGGGTACGCCGTCGTGTTGAAGCGGCCAAGCCCGATGGCGTGCCTACTACCAGTCTCGGACGGATTCCACTCCGGAGACGAGGCTGTCGCGGGCGTCTTCAAGGCTCGGGCCGTGGAGCGCTTCGGCTTCGTTCATGATGTGGTCGAGGGCGCCAAAGAGCTCTTCGCGTTCGACGGTCTCGATGAAGCCCGATCGCTGGTCAAGGCGGTTGAATGCCTCTCCGTAGGCGTACCCGATCTCTTCCATCCGTGTCGATCGGGCGTCGACGGGCTCTTCAGCGAACGCCTCCAGGACCGCCTTCCGCGTCGTCTTGTATTGGGCGACGGCCTTCTTGTACATGGTGGCGCTGATCTGTTCGCGGCCATCCCAGTCGCGCAACGGATTGTTCCGGTTCTCCTCAACCCATTCGGGCTTGCGTGCCCGGTAGATGGACACAGAGGTGCCTGCGGGGACCTCGGGCCGCCAGGTCCTGCGCATCGCCGATGCGTAGTCGGCCGGGATGCCGTAGAGGTCCACCGATTCCAGCTCTGGCACTCGAGTCGGCCTGAGGCGCTCTTCCTCGGTCATCCCGAACAGGTCAACGATGCGGATCCGCCGAAGACGGGTGAGCTGGTTCAGATCGTTCGCGGCGGAGAGCAGGCCGAGACGTCCGTGCAGGTGAAGCCGAGTCAACGCAGGGAAACGCTGGACCAGCTGGGCACAGTCGAGGGAGTCGATGTCCCTGATCGTCAGATGCGTGACCTCTGATCGTGGCGCTGCTGGTCGGCCAAGGAATTCGTTGACCGTCTCGCCGGTGTACTCCGCCTTCCACGGCGCGACCGGGTCCTCGTGGACGCCGCGGTCCCACCGTCGCTGTCGAGCGAGTTGGTCGCCGAGATTCCATTCGGAAGCCCAGCTGTTCGCCTGTCCGTCATGGAGCAGGCGCATCGCTCCGACAACCTTATGACTGCGAGGGAGGCCCCATCCGTGGTTGCAGAAGGACAGCGTCCCGTTCCATGAGTGGTGGGTGAGCAGGAGAGGGGCGACGTCGCCGAGGTCGGCCACGGACGATGGCTCGGAACCGGACCAGTCCAACTCGAGCACCGCCGCCGTCTGTGAATCGGCATCGAGGCGAACAACCTGCGCGGCCGTCCACTCCCCAAGATCCACCGAATGGGCGGCCACCACGTCGCCGACCGTGAGCGGTCTTGGGAGTGTGACCTGCTTCCGAATCGACATGGCACGATCTTAATCAGCGCGAACAGGACACGGGATTCAAGATCGAGACGGGTGCCGGGATGGCGGCCGGTGGGGCGAGGTTGCGGATTCCTTGGCTACTCCCATGGACAACGGCCACCGTTCATGATCTTCCGTACGGCCAAACCCTCCGTAGGCCCGAAGAGGCTCCCGGTGCTTTCACGGCTGGCCCTCGAGGAAGTCCCGGAGGTGGGCGGTTAGGACGGCGGGCTGGTCTTCGGGGATGAGGGTGTAGCTGTCGGCGATCTCGACGAGCTTGGCGTGCGGAAGCAGCTCGGCCAGGCGGCGGCCGTGGGACGGGGGCATCACGCGGTCCTCGCCGGCCCAGGCGATGAGGGCGGGGCGGTCGAAGATGCGAAGCGCCTCGGACCAGGCGAGCAGTTCGGCCTTCGGCGGGGTGCTGAGGACGTACTTGCGCAGGTCGCGGCGGACGTCGGCGGAGCTGAGTACGGGGTGGAACCAAGCGTCCATGATCTCGGGCGGCACAGGCCGCTTGGTCATCCAGCCCCAGGTCACCGGGAGTCGGCGCATCGGCTTCAGACGGAGCAGGTTGAAGGCCAGGGCCAGGCCGCCGGGCAGCCTGGCGGAGGTGACCAGGTTGCTGCCGGGCAGGCCGGGCGGGTAGTTGTCGAAGGCCTCGCAGGAGGTGATGACGAGCCGGCCGATGCGGGCCGCGCGGCCGTCGGCGACAAGGCTCTGTGCGCCGCCCCAGTCATTGAGCACCAGCGTGACATCGCTCAGATCAAGCCGTTCGAGGAACTCGTCCACCAGCCGGGCGACGCCGAGGATCGACAGGTCGGCGTCCGGGCGCATCGGGCGGCGGTGGCCGCCGAGCGGGAGGGTGGGGACGACGCAGCGGTAGTCGTCCCGGAGCCCGGCGACGACGTGGCGCCAGAGCGACCCGTCCATCGCGACGCCGTGCAGCAGGACGACCACCGGGCCGTCGCCGCCGGTGTCCTGGTAGTCGATGGTTCCCGCCGAGAGTTCCAGCTCGGGCATGAAAGGCCCCCTCTTACGCTCGTGACCGGCCGTGCCATACCCCGTGGTGCTGGTGTGCTGAACGAGGTTCAACGCTCAAGCACCGTAACGCACCTGATTTAGGGCAGGGTCCGCCGTCACGGCGGTGGCGGCTGCGGAGGCGTGGAGATTCCATGATCGGACGGCCCCGCTACGGCCTCGGGCTGTACGTGCAGGACGTTGGCCCGGACCGCGAGGCAGCGTCAATGGCTACGGGGCGCTGATGTACAGCACGTCCGACGGCAAGACCCTGACCGCCTCGATTGCCACCGGGGACGCCGCGATCGACCAAGCGCAGGTGTTCCCGAAGGCGCTGGGGAAGCTCCTCAATGAGGTGTTCTGCGGCGGGTGGGCCGCGGGCTGATGGGGCCGAGCCGGCCAGGCATTCCACACCAACTCCAGCCCCCGTCGGTCGCCGGGGATAGGGCGGGGAAGTAGGGCCGGAGCATGCGCGCCACGGGCTCACCAGACCCAGTTCGCTGAGCTCGGCCGGCGGTCAACAGGCGCAGACGCCGGGTGCTCAGTCGCTTCCAGTCGCCGGCGGGGATGAGCCGGGCGGGCTTCGCGCCGATACCGGTTCGGGTTGAGTGAAGACCGTGGGTGCTGTTAGCTTCGCACGGTGGGCGACAGGCGTGCACGGGCGGAGGCGATCGAGGGCTTCGCGGCGACCCTGCGGGGACTGCGCGACTCGGTCGGCAATCCACCTTTCCGGGAGATGTCCGGCCGGTCGGGGGCGATTTCCCACACGACGTTGCACGAAGCCACGAAGGGTAACCGGCTCCCGAGTTGGGAGACCACCGTCGAGTTCGTCAAGGCGTGCGGCGCGGACCCGGCCGCGTATCGCGAACGCTGGGAGAGAGCGAACCGGGCGGTCAGATCGGTGAGCGCCGAGGATCCTGCAATCCGCGCGGACATCTCGGTGGACCGTCCGCCTGGTGGACTCGCAGACCCCGCCACAGGTGCCGCGGAACCTCGTACCGCGCACCTCGCCATCGGGTCGCAAGCGCCCTGGTCGGCTGACGAGACCTCGGCATCCGTGCCTACGCCGCCCGACGAGATCGCGGGCGACGTCCAGCCTCTGCTTCCTGCGCGGGGGAGCAGAGGGCGATTACGGCTGACCCGCCCGGCCGCGTTCGCAACAGCGGCCGTCACCATGGGGGCAGTGATCCTCATCGTGGTCACCGTCAATCGCGACTCCACGCCCGACGAACCCAGCCCGAACCCGTCCGGCAGCCCATCGATTGCGCTGTCCCCAGGGTGCCCGGTGCGTTCGACCAACCCGCCTCCGGCCCCGCCGTTATTCAAGGGCGATGCGGCCGTGTTCATCGCGGACGTCACGCTCCCCGACTGCACACGCGTCGGCGCCGACACGACCATGACCAAGGTATGGCGGCTCAAGAACGCCGGAACCGTGCCGTGGAAGGGATATTCGCTGCGGCGCCTCGACCTCACGCAACAAGCTGATCAATGCCAGACCATTCCCGACGTGCCGATCAAGGACACGCAACCCGGCGAGACAGTCGACATCCGGACTGACATCACCACGCCGAGGAAGCCGGGCTTGTGCTACGTGCGATTCAAGATGGTGGACGCCTCGGGAACGGTCGTGTTCCCCGGAAGCCGGCCGGTCAACTTCCAGATCATCGTCGACGGACTCTAGTTCCCCGCCGCGCATGACACGGCGGGGAACCAGAGTCCGACGGTCTCAGGGGGTTCAGGAGCTGAGAACGATTCCCGTGTAGTAGTTCCGGAGGATCCTGGAGTAACTCCAGCCCGCTCTGGCCTTATCGCGAGAGCCGTACTGCGACATCCAGTCCCCGTTGACCCAGTTGCCGCACGCCGTCGTCGTTGAGCAGTACTGGGCCCGGAAGATCTTCCCGTTGCGGGTCAGCCGGGTGCCCCACGTCGCGTCCACCGCGGCGCTCGTCACCGCCTTCGCGGAGCCGGGCTTGTACACCTGGCTCGACGTGTGGTCGTAGACGTCGAAGCACTGGCCGCTCGGCGTCTTGCGGTTCGAGCGCAGCGCCCAGTACCAGCCGAAGTTCTTGACGGCCATCGCCCCGGCCTTGAGGGACTCCGCAGGCCAGCTCGACACCCACTCGTTGGGCAGGACGTTCTTGACGTAGGTCTTGAACTCCACCCGCTCCACGCGATTGAGGGACTTCCGGTACACGAGGATCGTCGTGGGCAGCTTGGTGTCCGTGCCGTCGGTCTTGCACCCGGTCGGCGGTGCGGAACTCAGGAGCTTGTGCGAGGCGTTCTGGTTCTTGAGGGCGGGTTTCAGGTTGCCTTTGGCGCCAGGGGCGAAGTCCTGGAAGGTGCCGGTGTAGCCGCTGTTGAAGTAGACGCGGACGGTCTTGCTGCTGCGGTTCCAGGCGGAGGCGGCGGAGTTCTTGATGCACTTGCCCTTGCCGGCGCCGGGTCCCTTGAAATCGAAGCAGGAGGGCTGCGTAGTGGAGTAGTCGCCGATCGATCCGGTGAAGTCGGAGACCGATCCTTGGGTGTTGCTGTTGAAGTAGTAGCAGAACTCGCCGGGCTGGCAGATACCGTCACGGTTCGCGGCCGAGGCGGGTGCTGCGGTGGCGAGTACGGTCCCGCCGAGCACCATCGCGGTGGTCGCCGCGGCGAGCCGCGAGATCATCCGTACAGTTCGTAAAGGCACAGTTGTCTTCCTCTTGTTGGAGGCCGCGGTGCGTTATCGGACGCTGTAGCCCTGGGAGTTCCAGAACGAGGTCGGGTTCGGGTTCTCCAGGTGCGGGTCGCCGACGCTCTTGGCCGCACGCGCGTGCCGTCCGGGGCGCATCTCGACGTGGGTGTGTGCGGATGACTTGCTCGACACCCCATGCCACGACTCCTTGGCGATGATCTGGCCTCGGCTGACCTGCTGGCCCACGCGCAAGGAGGACAGCGGAGCGGAGTGCAGGTAGATCACCGTCTTCTTTAATGAGGCGTTGTAGATGGCGATCGTGGAAAGTCCCGCCCTGCCGGTGCGCCCGCGTGCGAGGTTGATGACCTGGCCTGCCACCAGGGCGTGAACATTCGCGCCCACGCCGCGGGCGATGTCGATGCCTTCGTGCCGGCCGGGGGTGGATCTGTAACCGTCGAAGCCGCAGGTGATCTTGCCGCTGGCCGTGTACAGCGAGAACGACATGTTGCCGCGCGCTGATGATGACGGGCTGAACTTGTGCGAGGCGTTCTGGTTCTTGAGGGTGGGTGTCAGGTTGCCTTTGGCGCCTGGGGCGAAGTCCTGGTAGGCGCCGGTGTGACCGCTGTTGAAGTAGACGCGGACGGTCTGGCTGCTGCGGTTCCAGGCGGAGGCGGCGGCGTTCTTGATGCACTTGCCCTTGCCGGCGCCGGGTCCCTTGAAGTCGTAGCAGGAGGGCTGCGTGGTGGAGTAGTCGCCGATCGATCCGGTGAAGTCGGAGACCGATCCTTGGGTGTTGCTGTTGAAGTAGTAGCAGAACTCGCCGGGCTGGCAGATGCCGTCGCGGTTCGCGGCCGAGGCGGGTGATGCGGTGGCGAGTACGGTCCCGCCGAGCGCCATCGCGGCGGTCGCCGCGGTGAGGATCCTGGTGAGCGTTGTCATGCTGTTCTCCTTCTGTCTGCGGAGCCTGAGTTTCGGATGGTCAGCTGAGCGGGTGGAGTCAGCGGCGCCGGTACTCCTCCCAGGTGCGGATGGTCACCTTCGGGCCGTCGTCCGGGCCACGGCCGGCGAGCCCGTTCAGGCCGAGGTAGTAGTCGCCGATCTGATGCTGGGCCTGGCTGGAGAGGCCGGTGTCGCTGATGGCAGTGGCGTGGATGTGCCACGGCCAGTCGTCTTGCCGGGGGTTACGCACCCATGCCGCGAAGCCGACAAGGCGCAACGCGCGGACGACCGCGGTCCGGGTGGCGGGCTTCATCCCCTCTACCGAGATGTCGACGACGCCGCCGCCGTCGTGGGTGCCGGCGGACGTGGGGTCGCCCCCGGGGTTGTACGAACCCTGATCCAGCTTGAGGTCGCGGCCGAGCAGCCGCTTCGCCTTGGCCAGCATGTTTCGCGTTCGGGTGTTGATGACGAAACCGCCGGTGGACACCCGGGCGCCCGGATCGATGATGTTGGTGACCTTGAAGCGGCCGGATCCGAGCTTGGAGAGCGACATCTTGCCCGGCAGGCCGTTGGCGTCGAGACCGGTGAGGCCGAGAGACTTCTGGTAGTCGGCGTAGGCGGCGACCGTTGTGGTGCCGAAGTAACCGTCGACCCACTTCGCGTCGAGGAGCCGCCGGTCGCGTAGCGCCCGCTCAACGAGGAGCACGCTGGCCTTGGCGCCCGGGGTCAGCGTGTCGTCAGGCCGCCGCGGGTCGATCTGGGCCGCCTTGACAGTGGCTTCCATGTTCACGCTCGGAAGGGCCCTGACGTCGGCCGTATCTGCCGCCGACGTCCCGGGCGCTTCGGCCAGCGAAGCGAGCAGGGCGGCCGCCATGAGGATGGCGGCGCGTGAGGGCAGCTTCATCATTACTCCTGATTCAGGCACTGGGGGGGCGATTCCTGTGCGGCGGAAATCAACGTTTCGGATTGCTTACGTGTCCGCAAGAAGATCGGTGTTGTCAGCCTGTCCGACAGGCTCCTCCGTACGGGCGTACGCGCCATCTGACAGGTGATCCGATGGCACAGCCCTCAGCTGCGCAGGTTCTTACGGGTGCCTGACAAGCTCTGCGGCGGCGTCGGGCGCACACCACGGGAAATCCGCACCTTCACGCCGAGGCCTCAGACCGCCGGGCTATCCGAGAAGTTGATGACTCTGGTGTACGACACCGCGATCATCAGCTGTACGTCGCGTCCGAGAGCTTGATGCTCGATTCCCGGCCGCCTGCCGGCACTGGGGCGTGGTGTAGTCCATGGGCCGGGTCGGCTGCGCCCTGGACAACGCCGCGGCCGAGTCGTTCGGCGGACGAGCAAGGCCCGACCAAATCGTTCGCCCCGGCCGTTGAACGACAGATAGCGTGTCCGCTGTGCGGGATGAGGTCTACCACTACAACGAGGAACGCTGGGAAGCCCTTGTGGAGGCGGACGCGTTGTTCTCCCGCCCCATGCTCGACCTGGACGCGGAGAAGGCCCAGGCTTATCTGGGCCTGGACAGGCTGGGCATCTCCGGCGACCTGGCGGGCCGAAAGGTGCTCTGCCTGGCAGGAGGAGGCGGGCAGCAGTCCGCGGCCTTCGCACTGCTCGGAGCCGACGTGACGGTTCTCGACATCTCGTCCGGGCAGTTGGAGCGGGACCGCTTGGCCGCTGAGCACTACGGCGTCGGCATCCGCACGATCCAAGGAGACATGCGGGACCTGTCGGCCCTCGGCGACTCCTCGTTCGATCTGGTCTGGCATCCATACTCGCTGACCTTCGTCCCGGACTCCCGGGTCGTTTTCCGCGAGGTCGCGCGAGTCGTCGAACGAGGCGGCTATTACTACCTGATGTGCGCCAACCCGTTCTTCTCCGGGCTCACCCACGACTCGTGGAACGGGGAGGGCTACACGCTGAAGCAGCCCTACACCGACGAGGCCGCGACCTGCTATCCCGACCAAGACTGGGTCTACGACCGGGAGTCGGCCGGCCACCGCATCCGCGAACCCAGGGAATACAGGCAGACACTCAGCCGGATCGTCAACAGCCTGATCCAGGAAGGCTTCCTGCTGACGCTCTTGTCTGAAGTCCGAAGCGACTACCCTGGTGCGGAACCGGGCAGTTGGGGGCACTTCTCAGCGGTGGCCCCGCCGTGGCTGGAATTCGTCTGGCAGTACTGCCCGGCATCCTCGGAAGGTGCGGGCGTGCAGGGTCACGGGTGACCGCGCACCACTCGAACGGAGATCGAGCGACCACCGCCCTGACCCTGCGATGAAGAGCCGTCGCGAGACGAGCCGTGACCATGACCGCTTGGCATGGGTGCGTTGGCGGTGAGCCGGGCCGTACGGCTGGCCGGATGTTCGCCTCCTACTGTTCCCCCCACGTCCATTCGGATAAATCAGCGCCTCGTGGCGCACTACGGTCTATGACACCGACCCGAGCGGAGCCTACGCGAGCTGGTACAAATGGGGCATGAGCGACTTCGTCGGGTATCACCCACAGCCGAACGTGCCGTCGGCCCGGCGTGTCTACAGTCGGAGGTATCGGATGTGGGCCCACGTGCTCCTGTGGACGCCGATCGCGCTCACGGTGGCCGGTGTCGTCCTCGGCCTGGGGCTGTTCGCGGCCGCTGACGCCGACTCGACGTACAGTTCGTCCGCGCTCGGCTATCTCGGCCTCATCGTGTGGGGCGGCCTCGCGGTCCTGTCGCCGTTCATGCTCGGGTCGTTCATCACCGGACTGGTCATGCTGATCCGCACACGCAGCTGAGATCTCGCGCCGGTCCGGGGGCAGGTCCAGCCGGCGCGTCGTTTCGGCGCGGACGGCGGTGACGTCGGGGTTCAACCGCTTTCTGTCGGCGTGGGCGCCGGGTGTTCAGGGTCAGTTGTCGGAGTGATGTCAAGAACGCCGTGGCCGCTCCGACCTTCCTGCGAAGGGAACCGCCGGTTCGCACGGCGGTACCCCATGGAAAGCATCCGATTCGATGGAGTACGCATGTCACGGAACATCGAGACCGTCAACACCTACTTGGACGGTTTCCGTAAGAACGATCACGAGCGGATCCTGTCCTGCCTGACTGACGACATCCAGTGGACCGTCTTCGGCGCCTTCCGCCTGACCGGCAAAGACGCCTATGACGGGGCCATTGACGGCCCGCCCGAACTCATCGACCCTCCCCACCTGGAAGTCGTGCGCATGGTCGAGCAGGGCGATGTCGTCATGGCGGAACTCACCGGGACGGTGAAGCGAGTCGCAGGCGGTGAGATGCGCATGTCCATGGCAGAGGTGTTCGTCATGCGCGACGGCAAGATCGCCGAGCGTCGTGCCTGGGTCATCGAACTGAAGGAGAACGACTACCGCTGACCCGAGGAGTTCGATCATGGGCGGCCCGGTCGGCAACGACAATGCCCCGGGCCGCCCGGCTTCTTGAGCGCCACGGCCTGCGCAGGGCCTGGAATCCGCCAGGTTGAGGTGAACGACTGGGACCGCCAGCGTGCACACGTACTTGTCGGACCGGCAGCTCAGCGGGCGTCGCTACCGACAGGACCACCTGGAACGGACAGATGCAGCAACGTCTGCAATTGATTGGGTGACATGCGAAGAAGCCCGTTCCACCACCGGGAACGGGCTTCTGCGCGTGGGCGTGAATCCGGGACCCGACTACTCGCCCACGGAGATTTAACTCCGTCAGTTCTGAATATTGATGAAGGGATCCCAGTAGTAGTAGCCTTGCTTATCGCCCTTGTGGTTGAGAATCATGAAACTGAAGTTGTAGGTGACCGTCCCCGTGTCCAGGACCTCGGACTCCCAGTAGTAGCTGTTGATTTTCTGGGTGGTGGGATTCAACGGGTCCTGACTGTTCGGCAGCGGTTCGCTGAGAGCCACCGACCTCGGCACGGGGTCGCTGATTAGATTCTGTCCGGAAAGGGCGTTGAACCGGTAGAGAATGCCGGTGTACTCGGCGTTCAGGGATAGTGTCGTCTCGCGCCACCTGATGATGTCCATGGGCGAGGCGTTGATCGTTAACTCGCTGCCCGGAGCGCCCCCGAGCTGGTTCTGCCGGGTGGTCATGTAGATCAGATTGCTGCTGTCGGGGATCGACGTCGGACTGTTCGGATCGGTGTTCTTACCGAACCTGCCGAGAATGGTTTCCGCGTCGATGGCGATGAGGACGTTGATGAATTCCGACATGCAGTAATTCTCCCTGTCGTGTCCGAAACCATGGTTGTTTTAATTATCCGCATTGGTGATGTTGCCGAGCCGATGAGCCACTGTCAAGATCTGTGGTCAAGATTCTTAAGTGGACTCTCATTGGTTGCCGGCCCACCGCCCGAGAGTCGCACGCCTTGGTGACCTTGGTGCGGTTACATACGGTGGCCACGATTCGATCGGGTTGGCCGTGCGCACATGAATTCGGAATCGCTCGTTTCTGAGAATACGGAAGCGTTTAGGCATGACGTACTGGGGCCTCAAGTAGCACGAACACCCCAGAGGCAGCAGAAGTGTGCGATGCCCTCGGCGGGCTCGCCGGTCACGCTGGTCCAGCCGGTCTCGGTGGCCTCGCCGAGCAGCCGGGCCGCCACGGCGGGCGGCAGCGCGGCCAGCACCCGCTCCCCGGTCACCGTGTGCTCGCCCGCGGACCCGGCCTCCACAAGTGCAATGAGTCCTAGCCGGTGGGCATCATCGAGGAAATTCATGATCCGCCAGGGAAGTTGCCGGGTGGGAGCGAGGTGGCCGGTCACGATGGTGCAGGCCAGCCATGCGTGATGGCGCTAACACGTCTTCGTTAGCGGCGGTTGACATGTAACAGTCGATAACGCAATACTGCTATCAGCGATAGCGCCCAGGGCGCAACACCTGGGCGGTGGCGTCGGCGCAGGTCGGTCGCCGGGCCGGTCATCGGTCTCCGGCAGGACATCAATCGAAAAGGAGCACCACCATGGCGGTCGTCCTGATCGCCGGCGCAGATAGCGGGTATCGGCAACCTCACCGTGCAGGCGCCTGAGGGTGCCGGGTTCCTAGGTAATCGAGGCCCTTCCTGACTCCGCGCACGCACCGGCCGCTCGCCCGAGAAGGCACACGAACCCGGCTGATCTACACCACAGGCCGAGACGCAGGACCGATGACGACACACCGACCGGCCTCGCGATGCCCTGACCGACCTGGGCTGTCGCATGTCGCCAGACCGATCCGTACGAAGAAGGGAGCGAGATGATCTATCACGGCAGCCGGTTCACCTTCAAACCGGATATAACGCCGCGAAAGCGGACGGAGGCTCTCGAAAGCCTTCGCGAACAGGGCAGGGTCATCCCGTCGGTGAGATTCTTCGCCGTCGGTCGTGACGGGAGCGGTGAGCACGAGTGGGGCGCCATCTTCGTGATCGACGGCCTGGACGGCTACCGCGAATATCTGACGCATCCCGCGCGCCGCCGCGCCGACCAGATCGCACTGCCGCTGGTCGAGGACGTCGTCTCCTTCGCTCTGACCGACGACCCGGATCCGGAGACGGCCGCGAAGATCGCCGAATTGCGTCAACGCCTCCTGGAGCCGCCAGTGGAGCACGATCCCCCACCTGAGAGGCCCGTGCACACCCGCCGTACCGTGCTCAAGGCCATCGCGGTGACCGCGGCGGGAACGGCCGCGGCCGGGACGGGCATCGCCGCCGCTCCCGCCGCCGCGGCCCCCCATACCGCCGCCGCTCAGGCGGTCGCCGCCGGGGCGTCGGTGGAGGTCACCATGACGGTCAACGAGCAGCTGCGCAAGGTCGTCCTGGAGCCCAGGGTGACGCTGCTGGACGCGTTGCGCGAGCGACTGAGCCTGACCGGCACCAAGAAGGGCTGTGACCGAGGCGAGTGCGGTGCGTGCACGGTGCTGGTCGACGGTGAGCGGGTCAAGTCCTGCCTGACTCTGGCGGTGATGCGGCAGGGGGCCGAGGTCACCACGGTGGAGGGGCTGGCGCGGGGCGAGGAGCTGCACCCGGTGCAGGAGGCGTTCATCCGGCACGACGCGTTCCAGTGCGGCGCCTGCACTCCCGGTCAGATCATATCCGCCGTGGCCTGTATCAACGAGGGACATACGAGTTCTGAGGCGGAGATCCGCGAGTGGATGAGCGGCAACCTGTGCCGCTGCGCGGCGTACCGGAACATCGTCGCCGCCGTCGCCGACGCCGCGAAGGAGGTACAGCGATGAGAGCCTTCGGATACACGGTCGCCGGCAGCCCGGTCGAAGCGGTACGGATCGCCGCCAGGACAGCGAACTCGACGTTCGTCGCGGGCGGCACCGATCTGCTGAACCTGATGCGAGACGGCGCGGAGACCCACGACCACCTCATCGACGTCAACCAGCTCGACATCGGCGAGGTCGCCGTCGACCGCAGGCGGCTGCGCGTCGGCGCGCTGGCCCGGATGCGCCACGTCGCTGAGCATCCGGGGGTACGGCGGGAGTTCCCGGTGTTGTCGGAGGCGCTGCTGGCCTCGGCGTCCCCGCAGGTCCGCAACATGGCCTCGATCGGCGGGAACCTGTTGCAGCGCACGCGGTGCGGGTACTTCCGCGACTCGGCCTCGCCCTGCAACAAGCGGGTCCCGGGCAGCGGTTGCCCGGCGATCACCGGGCACAACCGGGGGCACGCGATCCTCGGCGGCAGCGACCACTGCATCGCCACGCAGCCGTCGGACCTGGCGGTGGCGCTGACCGCGTTGGACGCGACCGTGCACCTGATCGGCCCCGGCGGCGCGCGCGCCGTCCCCATCGCCGACTTCTACCTCCTTCCCGGGTCCACCCCGGACCGGGAGACCGCGATGCGCCCGGACGAGCTGATCACCTGGGTGGACGTGCCGCGCACCGCCCTCGCCGGGCAGTCGCGCTACCTGAAGCTGCGTGACCGGGCCACCTTCGAGTTCGCGGTGGTGTCGGTGGCGGCGGCGCTGCGGACGAGGGGGCGCGTGGTGCAGGACGTACGGCTGGCGTTCGGCGGCGTGGGCACCCGCCCGTGGCGGGACACCCGCGTCGAGGCGGCGCTGCGGGGCCTGCCGCTCACCGGGCAGGCGATCGCCGAGGCGGGCCGGCTCCTGGTCAGGGACGCCGAGCCGTACGAAGAGAACAGGTTCAAGGTCGAGCTCGTCCAGCGGGCGCTGGTGAGCATCCTCAGCGATCTGGGAGGGCTTCGATGAGCGGGCTGGTGGGGCAGGGCGTGGCGCGGGTGGACGGCCGGGCGAAGGTCACCGGTGCGGCCCGCTACGCCGCGGACAACGAGGTGACCGGTGTGCTGCACGGTTTCCTGGTGATGAGCACGATCGCCCGCGGCGAGGTCGTGGAGATCGACACCAGGGCGGCGCTGGCACATCCCGGGGTCGTCGCGGTCTACACCCACACCGACATGCCGAAGCTGACTCTGCCGAACTTCCCCTACAACAGGCCCTTCATTCCCATGCAGGACACGCGGGTGCACCACAACGGGCAGCCGGTGGCCTACGTCCTGGCCCAGACCCTGGAGCAGGCGCAGGAGGCCGCCAACCTGGTGAAGATCCGCTACCGGGCGGAGGATGCCGTCACGCGGCTGGCGGACGCGCTCGACGAGGCGTTCCTGCCGATCAAGTTCCGCAACAGACCCAACGAGACCGCCCGCGGCGACGCCGCCGCGGCGCTCGAACAGGCCGAGGTGCGCATCGACCAGACCTACGGCAGCCCGATGCAGCACCACAACCCGATCGAACCGCACACCACCACCGCCGTCTGGGAGGGCGGCACGCTGATCCTTTACGAGAGCACACAGGGCGTGATCTTGGCCCGTAAAGCCGTGTCGGACGCGTTCCGGATGAGACCGGACCAGGTCAGGATCATCTCGCCCTACCTGGGCGGTGGTTTCGGCGCCAAGGGCCCCACCTACCCGCACACGCTGCTCACCGCGGCGGCGGCGCAGCTCGCCGGGCGGCCGGTGAAGCTGGTGCTGTCGCGCGCGCAGATGTACACCTCCAACGGCCACCGCGCCGAGTACCGCCACCACATCCGGCTCGGCGCCACCCGGCAGGGCGTCCTGACCGCGATCGCCGACACCTCGACGGCACAGGTGACCCGCATCGACGAGAACGTCTACAACGGCAGCGACTCCACGCTCCACCTGTACGCCTGCCCGAACGTTCACGTGCGGCAGCTGGGCGTACGGCTGGACCTGCCCACCTCCAGCTACATGCGCTCACCGGAGACGACGGCGCACCTCGGCCTGGAGACCGCCATGGACGAGCTGAGCTACGAGCTCGGCATCGACCCGGTGGAGCTGCGGGTACGCAACCACAACGGGGTCAACCCGCGGACCGGCGACCCCTACGCCGGCAAGTACCTGCTGGAGTGCTATCGGGCCGCGGCCGAGGCGTTCGGCTGGGCCCGTCGCAAACCCGGGCCGGGGACGACCAGGGACGGCGACGAGTACGTCGGCTGGGGCATGGCCACCGAGACCCATACCTACGGCTGGATCGAGTCCGAGGTCGGCCTCACCATCGGGCTGGACGGGCGGGCGACCCTGCGGGCCGCCACCCAGGAGATCGGTACCGGCACCTACACCGTGCTCACCCAGGTCGCCGCGGACGGGCTCGGCATGCCGCTCGACCACGTCACGACGCTGCTCGGCGACACCACGTACCCGCCCGCGTCCCTGTCGGCGGGGTCGTCCACGATGCCCAGCGTGGTCGGGCCGGCGTCCCAGGCGGCGCGGAGTGCGCGGGACGCCGTGATCGCGCTCGCCGTCGCCGACCCGCGCTCCCCGCTGTACGGCGTGCCCGCCGAGGACGTCGTGATCGAGGCCGGCCGCCTGTTCGCCCGCGGCGACCGCGGCCGCAGGGACAGCTACCGCGACCTCATGGCCCGCCACGGCCGCCTCGTCGAGGTCCGCGGAAGCGGGGCCAACACGCCCGGGCACTCGTTCGGCGCGGTTTTCGTGGAGGTCCGGATCCAGCCCAGGCTGGGCAGGTTGCGCGTGTCCAGGGTCGTGACCGCGCACGACCTGGGACGGGTGCTCAACCACCGGACCGCGCGCGGGCAGGTCATCGGCGGTGTGACCTGGGGGATCGGCTTCGCGGTGATGGAGCACACGATGGTGGACCCGAACACGGCGCGGGTCGTCAACCCGAACCTGTCCACCTATCTGGTCCCGGTCTGCGCGGACACACCGTCGGTGGAGGCCCTGTTCGTGGACCGGCCGGACCCTGACAGCACCGCACTCAACGCCCGCGGCTTCGGCGAGACGCCGGGGACGGGCGTGCCCGCGGCCATCGGCAACGCGATCTACCACGCCATCGGCCGCCGCCTTCGAGAGGTCCCCTTCACCCAGGACAAGCTGCTCTGATCACCGTACGCGCCGGCAGAAGGACGGACGCCCGGAGCCGATGTCCCCCTGCCGGCCCCGGCTGGGCGGTCGGCCGGGTCAGCGGGCGGGGGTGTGGTCCGCGGCGCGGTCGAGGAGTTCGTTCAGCAAGGCCCGCTCGCCCAGGCTGTACAGGTCGGGCACCTCGCCGAGTACGGCCTTCAGGGCCACGGCGCGCTGGGCCGCGCTCGGGGGGATGCCGGTCGGGGCCGCCGTGGTGATCGACGCGATCACGGCCTCGCGCAGACGGTCGGGGAGGGCCGGATCGCGCTCTTCGGGAGGTGTCCCGATGAGGTTGAGCGTGAGGCCGACGCCGAGTAGAGGTCGTACAGCGCGGCGAGCCGGGAATCAGAGAACAGCTTGTCGACCATGGCCGCGAGCCTGCCAGAACCCCTGGCGAAGGGGGAGTGACGATCCGACCTCGGGTCGCCAAGGCGTATCAGTCACCATCAGCCGTGGGCTAAATTTCATGCGCGACAAACAGGAGGCTGAGGTGACCGAAACGACGGTGGCGCAGGTCATGGCTGAGTTGGCCGTGCTTGAGGACCCGAAGATGCGCAGGGTGAATGAGAAGCACGGTGACGATCACGGTGTGAACCTCGGCAAGCTACGCGCGCTCGCGAAGCAGCTCAAGACGCAGCAGGATCTCGCGCGCGAGCTCTGGGAGACGGATGACACCGCGGCGAGGCTCCTGGCGATCCTGATCTGCCGTCCGAAGGCATTCGAGCGCGACGAGCTGGACACCATGCTGCGCGAGACGCGCGCCCCCAAGGTGCACGACTGGCTCGTGAACTACGTGGTGAAGAAGAACGCGTACTCCGAGGAGCTGCGCCTCGCCTGGGGCACGGATCCGGATCCAGTGGTCGCGAGTGCCGGCTGGGCGCTGACCGCCGAGCGGGTGGCGAAGAAGCCCGAGGGCCTCGACCTGGCGGGACTGCTCGATGTCATCGAGGCGGAGATGAAGGACGCCCCGGATCGTCTGCAGTGGGCGATGAACCACTGCCTGGCTCAGATCGGGATTCAGCACGCCGAGCACCGCGCCCGCGCGATCGACATCGGCGAGCGCCTGGAAGTGCTCAAGGATTACCCGACGCCCCCGAACTGCACGTCTCCGTTCGCGCCCGTCTGGATCGCCGAGATGGTGCGCCGTCAGCACGAGAGATAGAGGTGCCACGAGTTCGCGGGCTCCGGGCCGACGAACTGTTGCGATATCGCAGTGACGGCTCCCGAGCAGGTGGCGTAGGTCACCCGGCCTCAGGACTTACGGGACCATATGGGGGCTTTGGTCCCATGTCCGCAGGTCCTTGCGCTCTCCTCAGCACGCCGTAGGTCAGCCCACCCTGGAAACAGAGGCGACGCCACACGAGGAGGCAGCCATGAAGGCTCTGGTGTACGGCGGGCCAGGTGAGAAGTCCTGGACCGAGGTGCCCGATCCCTCGATCATCGATCCCGGTGACGCGGTCATCCAGGTCGACACCGTCACGATCTGCGGTACCGACCTGCACATCCTCGGGGGTGACGTACCCGAAGTGGAAGCCGGCCGCGTCCTGGGCCACGAGGCGGTCGGGACCGTCGTCGACGTGGGCAGCGGGGTCCGGGAGCTCATACCCGGCGACCGTGTGCTGGCATCCTGCATCTCCGCGTGCGGCCTGTGCCGGTACTGCCGGCGGAGCAGCTACGGACAGTGCCTCAACGGCGGCGGCTGGATGCTCGGACACCACATCGACGGCGTCCAGGCACAGTACGCCCGGCTTCCCTTCGCCGACCTCTCGGCCCACAAACTGTCACACAGAACAACCGACGAGGCAGCAGTCCTGCTGGCCGACATCCTGCCCACCTCCTACGAAGTGGGAGTGCTCAACGGCCGCGTCAGTCCGGGCGACACCGTGGTGGTGGTCGGCGTCGGACCGATAGGGCTCGCCGCGATCCTCACGGCCCGGCTCTTCTCGCCGGCGCACATCATCGCGATCGACATGGCCGAGAGCCGTCTCCAGGCCGCCAAGCAGTTCGGGGCGGACATCGCCGTCAAACCCGGCGACGACCCGCTGGAAGTGATCTACTCGGTGACCGAGGGGCTGGGTGCCGACGTGGCGATCGAGGCTGTCGGCATCCCCGGCACCTTCGAGATGTGCACCGGGCTGATCCGTCCGGGAGGCCGGGTCGCCAACATCGGCGTCCACGGCAGTCCCGCGACCCTGCACCTGGAAGACCTCTGGATCAAGAACGTCACCATCACCACGGGCCTGGTCGACACGTTCTCCACCCCGGTCCTGCTCGGCATGCTGAACACCGGCCAGCTTGACGTCAGCCAAATGATCACGCACCGCTTTGGGCTGGACGACTTCATCGAGGCCTACGACGTCTTCGCCAACCCCGCCGGGACCGGCGCACTCAAAGTGGTTCTGAACCGCCGTTGATGGTCCGCCGACCACCGCCGGAAGGCGGTGCGCGGCATCTGTGCATCCGCTTCGCCCCGCACCAGCTCTCCGGCCGCCGCATCCACGGCCTGTGAACCGGCCCGCGGCGCAGGCGGTCGGGGTCTCCGTTGGGCGAAGCGCTGCGGTGTCCGACCTGTCCGACGCAGAGTGGACGGTGTGGGCGGGACAGGTGCAGGATCCGGTCGAGGCGGACGGCGGCGTAGCCGAGGATGGACAGCGCGGTGACGATCAGCAGGTCGCCTGGGGCCAGTGGTTCGGTGCCGAGCAGTTCGCGGAGCGGCGTCCCCCGTCAGTCTCTTCCCGCGCGGGCAAGCGCGGTGTCAGCCTGAGTGGCGAGGGCGGCGACAAGGTCGGCCGCTGGGGGCAGGTCGGTGATGAGGTCGATGGCTTCGCTCGCCCACACCGGCAAAGGTGGTGCGTCGCCTCGTGCCACGGCGGCCTGATAGGCCAGCTGGGCTTCGGGTGTCACCGCGAGTTCCGCCTCCCGGCCTCGCCAGGGTTCAAGGGAGGGGTGGCCGAGGGTGCGAGCCGTGTATTTCGACGACGGCCACCGGGCTCCACGGGCGATATCGGAGACACTGCTGCGCTCCGTGTCCTGCCCGCGCCCCTCGACGATCGCCTTGGTGATCGAGGGGTCGACCAGGGCCTCGGCCGTGGCCTGGAAGCGGGTGCCGATCAGTGCCCCAGCAGCGCCCAGAGCCAGAGCAGCGGCCACGCCGCGGCCGTCGGCGATCCCGCCGGCTGCCAAAACGGGCACTGGTGCAGCCAGATCCACCACGACCGGCACGAACGGCAGCGTGGATCGCCCGTGCCGGGCACCATGCCCACCGCTCTCGGTGCCCTGCGCCACGATGACATCGGCGCCCAGGTCCACCGCCTGCCGAGCTTCCTCGAGATCGGTTACCTGAATGATCACCGCCGCACCAGCCTCACGGATGCGTTCAACGAACGGGCTCGGATCTCCAAAGGACAACATCACCGCCCTGGGGCCGTGCTCCAGCGCCAGGTCAACCGCGCCGACATCGATCGCCCAGCTCAGAAACCCCACACCCCACGGTTTCCCGGCACCCGCCACAATCGGCAGCTCGCGGGCCATCCAATCCCGATCTCCGTACGCGGCGCCCAGCAACCCGAGTCCGCCGCCGCGAGAGACAGCCGACGCCAAGGCACCGCCTGCCGATCCCCCCATCGGCGCCAACGCGATTGGGTGCTCCACACCGAACAACTTCGTAAACACCGTCGACAAGGCCACGACCGCAATCATTCCCCTCGCCAGTACGCAGAGACAACGCCCCGGGCTTCAATGGACCGTTCACTCACTGTGACGTTCGCGGCCAGATAGCTCCCCCGCTAAGCGGCCGCGAACGCACCACCGCAAAGGGGCGACGACGAGGGCCGGAAGTCCCTGACGGACAGGTCTTTCGGCCGCTGTGGAAGACGTGGGGAAACGGTCGGATGGAAGGAAGAACCGAGGAGGAGAGATGACGGCGCATGTAGTGGTGGGCGTGGACGGCCTCGGCTCGCCCGCGCTGGGCTCGGCCAGCCATGGCGTGCTGCACCACGCCCACTGCCCCGTCGCCGTGGCACGCCCCAGGGGGCAGACATGACCGACGTACGCGACCTGACCGTGGCGCAGGTGATGAGCCGTATCCTGGTGGCCGTCACCCCGGAGGAGTCACCGCTGCTGGCCTGGGAGATCATGCGCCGCGCGGACGTCCACCACCTGCCGGTCGTGGATGCGGGCGGCAGGCTGCAGGGTGTGATCACCCGCGAGGATCTCACCGCCCACTGGTCTGGCGGCCCGATCGAGCAGTCACACGTCCACGTCCACACGCTGGTCAGCGAACACCGCTGTCCTCATACCACCCTGGAGGCACGATTGGCCGACGTCGCCACCGCGATGCTCGCCGCCGGGGTCGACGCGATCCCGGTTCTGGGAGAGTCGGCGAGGCTGGTGGGGATGGTGACCGCCACCGACATGCTGCGCGCCGTAGCGGGCGAGATCCCCGAGCGGCGGGAGCCGCCGGAACTCATGACAGGCATGTTCCGCCTGGTCCCAGTGCTTCCCCCAGTCCCGACGAGATGATCGGCGCCCCCTCTCGTCGCCGGCTCTGAACGCGAGCTCACCGATGAGATGAGAGATGGTCGTGGCGTTCGACGGATCGCCCCACAGCTGTAATCCGACCTCGATGCCCAGAGGACCCGCCAGTCCGAGCTGTTCGGCGAGAAGAAGACGGAGTTCGCCCGCTCCGATCTTGCCGTGAACGATTTGTGCTGTTCTGACGTCATACAGGCGTGAACGTGAAGAGCCAGCCGTCCGGCTGCCTCACCTGGCCGGCCCGGGTGATCGCCGTGCTTATCGTCGTGCCGCTGCGGCTGTTGTGGGAGGCGGTCGCGGCGATCGGACGGGCTCTGGACGCCTGGGTGATCAGGCCGATCCTCGTGCTGCTTGATTACGTGCTTGTGCGTCCACTGCGTTGGCTGTTCACCGTACTCGTGGAGATCCCGCTGAGTTGGTTGTGGCGGGCGGTGCTGACTCCGGTCGGCCGGTGGCTCTGGACGTACGTGATCACGCCGGTCGGGCGGGCGGTGGGCTGGGCGCTCGGCTGGCTGCTGTTGATCGTCATCACCCCGTTCGTGTACGCGTTTGAAATGATCGGCAAAGGCCTTCGTGCGTTCTATCGATGGATCAAGCCGGTGCTGGTCGTTCTCGGCCGCGTGCTCGCCGACGCGCTGACGTATGCCTGGGGCGTGGCCACCGTCGTCGTACGGTTCATCGGCCGTGTGTTGTTTCACATAGTTGTACGGCCGGTGCGGTGGCTGTGGCGCACCGCAGTCAGGCCCGTCCTGGTCGGGACGGGGCTCGCAATCGCGTGGGCTTGGCGGGAGGCGATCGTCCGGCCCGCCAAGTGGGTGCACCGGAACGTGCTACGACCTGCGTCTCAAGCCGTAACCGAGGTGGTGCGAACAGTGATTCGAGCCTTCGGCTCTGGTACATGATCGCGCTGTGGGTGGTCACAGGTCAGGTAAGGGCGGACCTGTCACGGGGGTCCATGAACACTTACCGCCTGGGCGGGCGTAGCACATGATGTCTCTTGCCGGTAGCCGGCCAGCCACTTCTGGTTGACGACCACGACGCCATCCACCCGCCCCCACACCGCATACCGCCAGGCCCAGCAGGCCGCAGGCCCGCGCTGTGACGTCGAAGGCCTGCTGGTCGGTCGTGGAGATCAACTACGGTGTGGCCGTCCGGTTGCGTTGGTAGTGGCGGGCGGCTTTGGTGCGGCTGCCGCAGCCGTTCATGGAGCACCAGCGTCGGGTGCCGTTGCGCGAGGTGTCGTAGAAGTACAGGACGCAGGCGGGGTTGGCGCAGCGACGGATTCGTGACGGTTGCCGACGTAGCAGTTCGAGGTAGTCGTTGGCCGCCCGCCAGGCCGGTAGCCATCCGTCGTCGACGTGGACTTCTTCGCGCGGCACACCGTGGCGCAGGGTTTGATGCACCGCGCCGCGGGCGAGGACGGCATTGAGTTCCTCCTCCGATCGCTGACCGAGGCGTTCAAGAACGCTGCGTAGCGCCGCGCGTACATGCCGCAGGGGAGTCTCGGTCAGCTCTACCGTGCCGGGGAGCTGGTGCTCGGCCAGCCAGGCGTGCACGCCGCCGGGTTCGTCGAACAGGTCGAAGCTGCGGCCGCGGTCCACCCATTGCGTGTTCACGAGGTCGAGGGCGAGGGGTTCGCCGACCAGTGGCCGCTGCATCATCCACCAATCTTACCCCCGTCCAGAGTTTGACAGGTGAGACATTGGAACCATAGTTTCTTACCGTTCATAGTTGTCACGGTGGTTAGAGGAGTTCGGGATGTCGCGCACGCCGTCTTCGGCTCGCCGGTTCGCCGGTCCGCGGATCGTGGCGGTGACGATGCTGGTGATGACGGCGGCGTTCGGTCTGAACTTCGTGGTGCTGTACCTGCCCCGATACGCCACCGAGCTCGGCGGCGGCGGTCAGCGCCGTGATGATGGCCGCCACCGGCCGACTGGTCGACCGGTTCGGCCGGAGCAGATTGCTGCTGGCGCTGCACGTGGTCCGCGGGGCCGCACTGCTGCTCGCGGCGTTCTGCACCGGCGCCAACCAACTGTTCGGCTTCGCCGTGCTGTTCGGACTCTCATCGCTCCCGGTCATCCCGCTGACCGTCGCGGTGCTGTCCGCCGGCCAGGTACCGGCCTCGCTGGGCCGGCTGATGGGCCACGTGTGGCTGCTGCACCAAATCTGCGCCGGCGTCGGAATCCTCGCCGGCGGCCTGACCCGCTCACTGACCGGCACGTACCGGCCGTACTTCGTCGTCGCCGCGGCCGTCATGGCGGTGAGCAGCCTGCTCCTCTGGCGCCTCGCCGGCCTCCGAGACCCGCTGCCACCAGCCACACCCACCGCACCGACTCCGACCTCGCCTGTCATCGCCTGATCCTCGGCAACGGTCAACCGGCCGCTGTCCACCGCTTCCGAGAAGGAGAACGTCATGAGCAACGCCGTACCCGGATCCGCCGTCGGCGAGCGTGCCGTGTATCACCGCACCGCCACCGTTGACGGTCGCACCGTGTTCTACCGGGAAGCCGGTGATCCCGCGGCGCCGACGCTGGTACTGCTGCACGGATTCCCCACGTCCTCGCACATGTTCCGCCGCCTGATCGTCGACCTCGCCGACCGGTACCACCTCATCGCGCCCGACCACATCGGCTTCGGCTACTCCGACGCCCCGGCCGTCACCGAATTCGACTACTCCTTCGACAACCTCACCACCATCACCCTGGGCCTGCTCGACCAGCTCGGCCTGGATCGCTTCGCGCTCTACATCCAGGACTACGGCGCCCCGATCGGGTTGCGGATCGCCTCCCGTCACCCGCAGCGGGTCACCGCGATCATCGTGCAGTCGGGTAACGCCTACACCGAAGGCTTCACCCCGTTCTGGGATGTGTTGTTTGCCCACGCCAAGGACCGCGCCGCGAACGAGCCGGCCGTCCGCAAGCTGCTGGAGCCCGATGCGACCCGGTGGCAGTACACCCACGGCGTTCCCGCCGACCGGCTCGACCGGCTCACCCCCGACACCTGGACTCTTGACCAGGCCCTGCTGGACCGGCCCGGCAACAAAGAAGTTCAGCTGCAGTTGTTCTTCGACTACCAGTTCAACCTGGACGCCTACCCCGTCTTCCAGGAGTACTTCCGCACTCATCGGCCGCCCACCCTGATCACCTGGGGCGAGCACGACGAGATCTTCGGCGCTGACGGCGCCCGCGCGTTTGCCCGCGACCTGCCCGACGCGGAGCTCCACCTGCTCGACGCCGGTCACTTCGCCCTGGAGACGCACGGCGACGAGATCGCCGGACTGATCCGCGACTTCCTCGGCCGCACCCTGCACTGACTCACTCAGCCCGCACGGCCGCCCCGGGCGACCCGTCGCGCGACTCAACCCTGCGACGATGGAGGGGAATCCTGATGCCACACCGGTACCTGCAAGAGTTGACCACAGCTTCGGTCGCCGCCGCGCAACAGCGTTACGGCAGCCACACCGCAATCCAGCGGATGGTCGCCGGCTGGAACACGGACGCGCTGCTCGGCGCCGACGAGGCCGCCTACGTCACCGCCCGCGACGGCTTCTACCTCGCCACCGTCGGGCAGAGTGGCTGGCCCTACCTCCAGCACCGCGGCGGCCCGCCTGGCTTCTTGCACGTACTCGAGCCCGTCGACGGGCACAGCGTGCTCGGCTGGGCCGATCTGCGCGGCAACCGCCAGTACCTGTCCGTTGGCAACCTCGCCTCCTCGGCACAGGTGTCGCTGTTCCTCATGGACTACGCCCACCGGCAACGCCTCAAGATCCTCGGCACCGCCCACGTCGTCGACGTCCGCGACGGCACACCGGCCGACCTGCTCGAAGGCATGATCGTGCCCGAGCAGCCGGGCACGGTGGAACGAGTCATCACCGTCGACGTGCACAGCTACGACTGGAACTGCTCCCAACACATCACCCCCCGCTGGGCCGAACACGAACTCGCCCACGCCCTTGAACCCGTACACGACGAACTCACCCGGCTTCGCGCTGAAAACGCAGGTCTTCGCCAGCAGCTACACGAGCGCAGATCCTGACCAGAAGGTCCGACCGACACCACAGGGAGCCCGACATGAGCACCGACCACCGCGACGCTGAACCCCTACGCCATCCGCTGCCGCCCTTCACCGCCCACACCGCTGCAATCAAGGTGCAGGCCGCCGAAGACGCCTGGAACAGCCGCGACCCCCGACGCGTCGCCTCCGCCTACACACCCGACAGCACCTGGCGCAACCGGTCGACCTTCCTCACCGGCCGCGAACAGATCGAGGCGTTCCTCACCGACAAGTGGCAGCGTGAGCTCGACTACGCCCTGCGTAAGCAGCTCTGGACATTCAGCGACAACCGCATCGCTGTCCGGTTCCAATACGAATGGCACGACGCGACCGGCCAATGGTGGCGCAGCTACGGCAACGAACAGTGGGAGTTCGACGCCCACGGCTACATGAGCCGCCGAGAGGCCAGCATCAACGACGTCACCATCACCGCGGACCAACGACGCATCCACGGTCCCCGACCCACCGGTGACCACACCGACATCCCCCTGCGCTGATCCAGCCGGCCCGCAGACTGGGCCGCCATGGGCGGGTGACCGGCTGCTCGGCTGGCAACGCCACTGGAGGAAGACCAGGGACGTGTTCCAGTTGGAGGTCGAGTCGGCGGCACGGGAGGTCCGCGTGCCCTACCTCGCCGTATTCAGCCGTTCGCCCGGGTCGGGACACGATGAGTTGCTGAAGACCCTCATGCCGCAGGCGCGGAGCGAGATCTACCAATCGAAGGATCATTTTCCGTATCTCATCGACGTCCCTCGCTTTACGAGGTCCATCCGCACCCTAGAGATGTGAGCTGAGGGTAGATCTTTAGACCTTTATGTCCGGGTTCAGTCAACGCTCTCCATCTATCTACTACATTGCATAGTACTGGCCAGGTGACTTGCCTTCACCCCCGAAGGCGGCTCGGCCGGCCGCCGAATCCCACCGTCGACAGGCACGCCCGTCGCGGGAACCGGGGACCCACTTGGCGCGGAGCGATCCGCGCCCGGGGTGAATCCGCCGCACACGCGGTGGTAGGGCGACTCCTGGCCCGAACCCGTCAGCTAACCCGGTAGGCGGTCAAGGAGAAAGGGTCATTCCCCCAACCCATGACATCCATCGCTGACGGGCTGCTCAGGGCTGCCCAAAAGGATCTCGGCTACCGGGAACAGAGCAACGGCTACACCAAGTTCGGCGACTGGTACTACGCCAATGTCGACCAGAGCGACTCCTACTTCAAGACCGCGCCCTGGTGTGACATGTTCATCGCCTGGGCCGCCAACGAGGCCGGCGTGGAGCAGTACGTCGGCGAGTTCGCCTACACCGTCGACCACGCGAAGTGGTTCATGGAGCAGGGCGCGTGGAGCGACACGCCGGAGCCCGGAGCTCTGGTGTTCTACGACTGGGCCGGCTCCGACAGTGTCGAAGGCATCGACCATGTGGGGATCGTGGAGAAGGCGGAAGGACAGAACATCTCCACGATCGAGGCCAACGTCGACGCGATCTGGTTGAAGCGCAAAGAACGCGACCAAAGCAATGTCGTCGGCTACGGGCTGCCCAGGAAGGTGCAGGAGAACAAGGACGGAAGCCTGGCCCAGGAGTCAGAGGGCACCGCAGCCGCCGCCTTCGGTGGTGACACAGAGACTCCGGTGAAATCTGCGGCCATGTTCGATCTCTCGCCGGCTGACCAGAAGACTGTCGCCAGCGTCACAGCGGCGTCACCCGACGCGCGGTCCAGCATGACTCCAGCGATTCATGACGGTGCACTACCGGCCGCGCTGCTAACGCTCCTGCTCTGCGCCACCCTGGTCGCTAAGGGAGTCAACGCCTGCAAGTCGGTCGAGCGGCACCGGGCCGTCCCCGCCTGACCGTGTTGCTAGGCCAGGCCCTCGGGCCTGGCCTAGCAACACGGCGGGGCGATTTGGCTGCCCGCGTCAGAAGGTGAAGAGGGAGTGGCAGTGGTGGGCGAGGAAGGCGCTGATGCCTGGCGCGGCAGCCACTGTGGCAGGTCCGGCCAGCAGTACGCCGACGGCGAGCAGGCCCGCGAGGCGTTCCCTGCGAGCGAGTGGGGCGCCGGGATTGAGCATGCGCCGTACACGGGTGAGGGCCGTGGCGCCGCCCGCGCCCAGGGCGAACGCTGGAACGCGTCCGGTGGCGAGGCTGACCAGGGCGGCTGCGAGGTGGATCCGCGGATGGCGGCGGGCCGCGACGTCGTCGGCCAGCAATTCGATCAGCCGGGCGATCTCCGTGCGCGCGCGTTCGAACAGCGGTACCCGGGGGAATGCGCGGGTCAGGGTCTCCGCGCCGGCGAGGACGAGGTGATGCCGTCCGCGTAGGTGTGCCCGTTCGTGGGCGAGCACCGCGGCGACCTGCTCGGCGGCCAGCGAGCGCAGCGCGCCTGTTGTGATGACGGTTTGGCCGTTTCTCCCGGGCAGGCAGTAGGCCATCCGCTCCTCGTAGTCGACCACGAGTGCGCCGAGTCGTCCGTCGTGTCGTCCGAGTAGCGCGAGCGCCTCGGCGTGGCGCCGACGCTCGCCGCGGGCTCTGATCAGCACGGCTCCACTGGT
>NZ_JAKNTW010000010.1 GCF_022213955.1 Dolomitihabitans soli
CGGACTTGTCCTCCGAACTCGGCAGACTGGGCTCCACCTGGCCGGGCGGGCCATCCGGAGTCGGACTGCCCGGACCCTCCCAACTCTCCCCGTACTCCACCGACGGAATGTCCAAGGGCTTGGCATTCTCCATGTTGTCGATGATGTAGCGGAGTTCCTCCATCGTGGGCCGCTCGAACTGCTGCTCGATAATCCGCACCCCGTCGACCTCGAGCTCCCTCCGCGAACCCCCGGGACCATCGGAGTCATTGGGATGATCCTTCTCCGGAGTGTCCGGCCGATCCTGGGAATCGTCCCTGTCCTCCTCCTTCGGAGCGGCATCATCCTGCTGCGGTGGAGGCGTGTCCTCCTTGGGCGGCGGCGTCTCGTCCGCGGGCGACGGCTCCGCGCCGTACTCGATCCCGCCGGCCGCGGGCGGCAGGTCGGTCCCGATCCGCGCCTCCGACCCGTAGGGCGTCCCGACCTCGGCGGCACGCAGCGTATCGGGCTGGGACACGGTGCCATTGGCGGTCTGGACGGTCTGAACGGCCTGGTCCGTAGCGGGGCCGTTCTGCTCCGGGACCGGCCCGTCGGACTTGTCCTCCGAACTCGGCAGACTGGGCTCCACCTGGCCGGGCGGGCCATCCGGAGTCGGACTGCCCGGACCCTCCCAACTCTCCCCGTACTCCACCGACGGAATGTCCAAGGGCTTGGCATTCTCCATGTTGTCGATGATGTAGCGGAGTTCCTCCATCGTGGGCCGCTCGAACTGCTGCTCGATAATCCGCACCCCGTCGACCTCGAGCTCCCTCCGCGAACCCCCCGGACCATCGGAGTCATTGGGATGATCCTTCTCCGGAGTGTCCGGCCGATCCTGGGAATCGGGATCGGTGTTACCGCCCTCGGGGCCGGTGGGGTCGGTGTTACCACCCTCAGGATCGGAGGGGTCGGTGTTACCACCCTCAGGATCGGAGGGGTCGGTGTTACCACCCTCAGGATCGGAGGGGTCGGTGTTACCGCCCTCAGGATCGGAGGGGTCGGTGTTACCGCCCTCAGGATCGGTGGGATCGGTGTTACCACCCCGATCGTCACGCGGATTGTCTTCCCGATCGCCCTTGGGATCCCTGTCCTCCTCCTTCGGAGTGGGATCATCCTGCTGCGGTGGGGGCGTGTCCTCCTTGGGCGGCGGCGTCTCGTCCCTCGGTGGAGGCGTGTCCTCCTTCGGCGGAGGAGTGTCTTCTCTGGGCGGCGGCGTCTCATCCCTTGGCGGAGGCGTGTCCTGCTTCGGCGGAGGCGTCTCGTCCTTCGGTGCAGGCGTGTCCTGCTTGGGGGCAGGCGTCTCGTCCTTGGTGCCCTTGTCGTCCTTGTCAGCGCCTTCTGAGGGCATGTCCGTGCGAGGGTTGCCATCGCGGTCGGAACGGGTGCCCTTGTCCTCGGGGTCCTTCGTCTGCACGACCGATTCGTCGGCGTCGCGGGGAGTCTGGCCGTTCCGCGCGGGCTCCGTCGCGGTCTGGTCCTTCTCCTTCTTCTCCAGAAGGGTGAGCCGCGAGGTCACGTCACGCACCATGTCGTCGGCGGCATCGGCCACCTGAACGGGACGATGAGCCGTCCCGGACGGCACGCCCGCCGCGCTGACCAGCCTGGCCACGCGTCCTTCTGTGGTCCGCATCTCGGTGGCCGCGCGTTTGACCTCAGCCAGCAATTGACGAACGAGCTTGGGGTCCATTCCATCGAACTTGCCCATGCGCGACTCCCAGGGAGGTATCAGCCCACCTCACGGTACCTGGGTTACGGTCATTCGTCCCGAAGATAATCAGACAGCATGGATCTTGTCGTGCTCAGCCCGGGATGTCGGAATCTCCGTCCGTGGCGACGTAACCCACCACGCCCCGTAGTTTCTCCTGGCTGATCGCACCTTTACGGAGCAGGCGAGGGACCGCCGTGGTCAGATCGAGGATGGTGGAGGGGGTCCTGTCCACGCAGGCTCCGCCGTCGAGATAGACGGCCACCGTCTCGGCGAGCTGGTCCTCCGCCTCGGCGGCGGTGACGGCCGGCGGGGCGCCCGCGCGGTTGGCGCTGCTGACCGCCATCGGCCCGGTGTCCTTGAGCAGGTCGAGCGCGACCGAGTGCAGCGGCATCCGGATCGCCACCGTGCCCTTGGTCTCGCCCAGGTCCCAGGAGAGCGACCGGTTGGCCTGGCAGATCAGGGTGAGGGGACCCGGCCAGAAGGAGTCGACGAGGTCCTGCCCGTACGGGCCGAGGCTCTCCACCAGCGCGTTGGCCGCGCGGACGGTGCCCACCAGCACGGGGACGGGCATGTCACGGCCGCGTCCCTTGGCCTCAAGGAGCGCGGTGACCGCCGAGGGGGTGAAGGCGTCGGCGCCCACGCCGTACACGGTGTCGGTGGGCAGCACCACGAGCTCGCCGCGGCGTACGGCGGAGGCCGCGTCGGTCAGTCCCGCGGCCCGCTGCTCCGCATCCGCACAGTCATAACGTCGGGTCACGGTAGACAATCCTTCCAGGTGCACATGGTCAGGTGCTGGACAGGGCCCGGTTCACTCCTGGCCGAAGCGGGCGGTGACGAAGCGGTCCCTGCGAGTGAGGTCCTGACGGCTTCGCACGTCGCGCCAGCCGTTGTCCTCGGTGAACGTGAGATAGACGGCGGATCCCTGCGCGTCGGCGTGCTCCACGGCCACGAATCCGCCGGGGCGCAGCAGCCTGCGGGCCGTACGTTCCACGGCGCGGACCTCGTCGAGGCCGTCGGCGCCCGAGCCGTACAGGGCGCGGGCCGGATCGTACTCGCGCACCTCGGGATCGCGGGGGATCGCGCCGGGCGGGATGTAGGGCGGGTTGGAGATGACCAGGTCGACCCGGCCGTCGAGCTCGTGCAGGCACTCGGCCAGGTCCTCGGGGTGCAGGGTCACCCGGCCCTGTCCGAGCTCGGAGATGTTGCGCTTGGCCCAGCCGTACGCGCGCGGGTCGACCTCGACGGCGTGCACCTGCGCGAGCGCCACCTCCTGGGCGATCGACAGGGCGATGGCGCCGGAGCCGGTGCCGAGGTCCACGACGACGGGCGAGGCGACGTCCATCTCGCGGAGCCGGTCGATCGCCCAGCCCGCGACCACCTCGGTCTCGGGGCGCGGCACGAAGACGCCGGGGCCGACCTCCAGTGACAGGTAACGGAAGTAGGCGCGGCCGGTGATGTGCTGCAGGGGTTCGCGGGCCGCGCGCCGGGCGACGCCCTCCCAGAACAGCGCGTCGAAATCGGCGTCCTTGACCGTGAGCAACTCACTTCTGCGCACGCCGTGAACGAAGGCCGCGATCTCCTCGGCGTCGGTACGCGGAGAAGGCACTCCGGCTTCGGCCAGCCGGGCGGTGGCAAGGGCGATCTCGTCCAGGAGGAAGGTCATGTCATGGGGTTCAGGAATGGGCGGCGAGCTTCTCCGCCGTCTCGGCGTCGGTCAAAGCCTGGATCACCGCGGTCAACTCGCCGTCCAGGACTTGATCAAGGTTATACGCCTTGAAGCCGACCCGGTGGTCGGAGATGCGGTTCTCCGGAAAGTTGTAGGTGCGAATGCGCTCGGAACGGTCGACCGTGCGCACCTGTGACTTGCGCTCGGCGGCGGCGGAGGCCGCGGCCTCCTCCTCGGCCATCGCCTGGAGGCGGGCGCGCAGCACGCGCATCGCCGAATCCTTGTTCTGGAGCTGGCTCTTCTCGTTCTGGCAGGAGACGACGACGCCGGTGGGCACGTGGGTGATGCGGACGGCCGAGTCGGTGGTGTTGACGCTCTGGCCGCCGGGGCCGCCCGAGCGGAACACGTCGATGCGCAGGTCGTTGGGGTCGATCTGGATGTCGACCTCCTCGACCTCCGGGTAGACGAGCACGCCGGCCGCACTGGTGTGGATGCGCCCCTGCGACTCGGTCGCCGGAACCCGCTGCACCCGGTGAACGCCGCCCTCGAACTTCAGCTGCGACCACACGCCGTCGTGGCCCTTCGCCTTGATGGCGACGGTGACGTCCTTGTAGCCGCCGAGGTCGGAGTGCTGGGCGTCGATGATCTCGGCCCGCCAGCCGACCCGCTCCGCGTAGCGGAGATACATCCGCAGGAGGTCACCGGCGAACAGGGCCGACTCCTCGCCGCCCTCACCCGCCTTGATCTCCATCAGGATGTCCTTCGAGTCGTTGGGGTCGCGCGGGATGAGCAGGTGCTTGAGCCGGTCCTCCAAGGGGCCGATCCGCGCCTGGAGCTCCTCGGCCTCCGCGGCGAAGGACGCGTCCTCCGTGGCCAGCTCCCTGGCGGCGGCGAGGTCCTCACGGACCCCGTCGAGCTCCCGGTAGGTGGTCACGATCGGGGTGAGCTCGGCGTAACGCTTGCCGAGCGTGCGCGCCCTGTTCTGGTCGGCGTGCACGGCGGCGTCGGAGAGCGTGGTCTCCAGCTCGGAGTATTCCTTGAGCAGCTCGTCCAGATTCACCGTGCGTCGTCCCTTCGAAGAGCAAAAGCCTGACCATGAAGAACGCCGACCCGGTCACATCCTTCTGACGAGGGATGATTCCGAGTCGGCGGTGATCTGAGCTAGTTGCCCGTGGTCTTCTTCCCGAAGCGCTTCTCGAAGCGAGCCACCCGGCCGCCGGTGTCGAGGATCTTCTGCTTGCCCGTGTAGAACGGGTGACACGCCGAGCACACGTCGGCGTGGATCGAGCCGTTCTTCGCGGTGCTACGGGTGGTGAAGGAGTTGCCGCACGTGCAGGTGACCTGCGTGACGACGTACTCCGGGTGGATGTCGGGCTTCATGTTCTTTCCTCTCGCAAGGTGCGGTCGCCGGGTCGCCGTGACTCTGCGCGCTGAGCACACCGGACGGGTGCGCGCGGGCGGGAACCGGTACCTGCTGCGGTTCGGCTACCAGTGTGCCAGATCCTGCAACCATCCCAGGCCGTGGGTAATTCCCGTGCGCGGAAACGGCGGGCCGTGGCGGCCCGCCGTCTCCCTCGGTGACGCTAGTCGCGCTCGTTGCTCACGGTCGTCTTCTGGACCTGGAGCAGGAACTCGGCGTTGGAGCTGGTCTCCTTCATCTTCTCCAGGAGCAGCTCCAGAGCCTGCTGCATGTCGAGAGCGTGCAGCACCCGCCGCAGCTTCCAGGTGATCTGCAGCTCGTCCTTCGACATCAGGATCTCTTCCTTACGGGTGCTGGACGCGTCGACGTCCACCGCGGGGAAGATCCGCTTGTCTGCCAGCGAGCGGTTGAGCTTGAGCTCGGCGTTGCCGGTGCCCTTGAACTCCTCGAAGATGACCTCGTCCATCTTGGAGCCGGTCTCGACCAGCGCCGTGGCGAGGATCGTCAGCGAACCGCCGTTCTCGATGTTCCTGGCCGCGCCGAAGAACCGCTTCGGCGGGTAGAGCGCCGTGGAGTCGACACCACCGGACAGGATCCGGCCGCTGGCCGGCGCCGCGAGGTTGTAGGCGCGGCCGAGCCGGGTGATCGAGTCGAGCAGCACGACGACGTCGTGGCCCAGCTCGACCAGCCGCTTGGCCCGCTCGATGGCGAGCTCGGCGACCGTGGTGTGGTCTTCGGCGGGACGGTCGAAGGTCGAGTGGATGACCTCGCCCTTCACCGACCGCTGCATGTCGGTGACCTCTTCCGGACGCTCGTCGACCAGCACGACCATCAGGTGGCACTCGGGGCTGTTCCTGGTGATCGCGTTGGCGATCGCCTGGAGCACCATCGTCTTGCCCGCCTTGGGCGGCGAGACGATCAGGGCGCGCTGGCCCTTGCCGATCGGGGTCACCATGTCGATGATCCGGGTCGTCAGCACGTTGGGCTCGGTCTCCAGCCGCAGGCGCTCCTGCGGGTAGAGAGGCGTGAGCTTGTTGAAGTCGGGACGGTTCCGGCCCTGGTCCGGGTCCATGCCGTTGACGGTGTCGAGACGGACCAGCGCGTTGAACTTCTCGCGCCGCTCGCCCTCACGCGGCTGGCGCACGGCGCCGGTGATGACGTCGCCCTTGCGCAGGCCGTTACGGCGGATCTGGGCCAGCGAGACGTAGACGTCGTTAGCACCCGGCAGATAACCGCTGGTGCGCACGAACGCGTAGTTGTCGAGGATGTCCAGGATTCCGGCGATCGGGATCAGGACATCGTCGTCGCCGACGACCGGCTCGTTGCTGTCGAAGCGGTCACGTCCACGACGGTTCCGCTCCCTGAACCGGCCACGACGGCCGCGACGGCTGCCGTCGTCGTCCTGGTCGGCGCCCCGCGGGTCGCCGCCTCGCGGGTCACCGCCACGCCCCTGGTCACGGCCCTGGTCGCGATCGCGGTCACGGTCACGGCCCTGCTCACGGTCACGGCCCTGCTCACGGCCCTGGTCACGGTCGCGGTCGCGGCCCTGCTCACGGTCACGGTCACGGTCACGGCCCTGCTCGCGGCCCTGCTCGCGGCCCTGCTCGCGGCCCTGGTCGCGGCCCTGGTCACGGTCACGGTCTCCGCGACCCTGACCGGCGTCCGCTGCCCGCTGGTCGGTACGGCTGTCGCCACGCTCGCGCCGGTCGCCACGCTCCGCGCGGTCACCACGGTCACGATCGGCACGGTCGCCGCGGTCGGCACGCTCACCGCGGTCAGCACGCTCAGCACGGTCACCGCGGTCGGCACGCTCACCGCGGCCACGGCGGTCGCCCCGCTCGCGGCGGCTCTCGCCACGCTCGGACCGGCCGTCGGACTGCGCGCTCTCGGGCTGCTCGACGACGGCGGGTGCCGCGGCGACGACCGGCTCGGCCTGCGTCACGGGTGCCGCCTGCGCGGCGATCGGCTCGGGCGCGGCCGGCTGCTCGGCTACCGGCTCCGGCGCGACGGCGCGGGAACGTTCCCTCCGGGCACGCGCAGGGCGCTCGGCGGGCTGCTCGGCCGGCGGCGCGGCGGCCGCCGCCTTCGACGCGGCGGGCGCGGCGGGGGCGGTGTCTCCGGCGGCGGGCGTCTGGCCGCCATCAGCGGAAACGCCCTGCTTCTCCTGGATGGCCGCGATGAGCTGGCTCTTGCGCATCCGCCCGGTCCCGCTGATACCCAGGCTCGACGCGAGCTGCTGGAGCTCAGGCAGCACCATGGCGGACAGGCCGGTGCCGGAGCGACGTCGCGGCTTGGCCGGGGCGCGCGTGGGGGTGTCGCCGGCCGCCGGCTTCCCAGAGCCGGTGTCGGAGAGGAGTTCGGTGGTGTCGCTCACTAAGGGTCCTTCCCAGGGGTCGGGCGTCGGCCGCGATAAGCCAATCGTCCCGGAGGTGCGATCGATCCGGCGGGACAGACCGGGTCGGGGTGCACGTTGCGATCCTTGGCCGCCCCGAAGGACGGCTGCCACTGTCGGGGACAGGTCCGTCCAAGCCGTCAGCGCCGGGACGTGCCGGCGATGGGTGCCTGGAGGTCACCCCCCGGATTGTTATTGCCAACCAGATGTCGAGATGGTTGGAGCCCGCGTATCCCCGCACACTCCGCCCCTCGACGCGTCTACCGGATGTGGACCAACCGGAGACGACGGATTCAGGAACAGTGTGCTGCCCACATCTGATGAGGTGGAGCATGATGCAGCGATGTGTGGCTGACAAGCACGCACCCATCATGGGGGCATCTGGTGCGGCTATAAGCCTAACATCACCAGCGCACACGGCTATTCCCTGAAGGTCGAAGAGGCATCAGCGTGTCTCGGGAAACTGGACGGTCGCACCATCGATGTCGACGTCCAAAGGCTGGATGTGCCAGTCAGTACCCACTTCTGACGCGATCAAATCCTGCGTATCCGCTGACGAAAACGCAAGAACTGTGGGCCCCGCCCCGGACACGACTGCGGGAACTCCGACCGCGCGGAGACGTTTTACCAGATCCGCGGTCTGTGGCATGGCAGGCGCGCGGTAGTCCTGGTGCAGCCGATCTTCTGTGGCGGCGAGCAGCACCGGGGTCTCCGGTTGAAGTGTCACCGCCGCGACAAGGAGTGCCGCCCGCCCCGCGTTGGCGGAGGCGTCGGTGTGGGGCACGTCTTTCGGCAGGTATCCCCGCGCCACTTCGGTGGACAACCGGTGCCCGGGGATGACGACCACAGGCCGGATCTCGGCATGCGGGCGCAGCTTCACCATACGCGGAACTCCGGATCGCTCGCTCCACGCGATCGTCAATCCGCCCGCGAGACACGGCGCGACGTTGTCCGGATGCCCCTCCATCTCGGTGGCCAGCGCGTAGACGTCCTCGTCGGAGAGGCCGTCGGGCAGGCCGCCGCCGAGCGCCCTGGCGGCGAGAATGCCCGCGCAGATGGCCGCGGAGGAGGAGCCGAGGCCCCTGGCGTGCGGGATGCGGTTGTGACATCGCAGACGGATGCCTGACGGCTGCGGCGCGCCCATCCGGGAGAATGCCCGCCGCATCGCCTGTACGACCAGATGGCCCTCGCCCGGATCGAGCTCACCGGCCCCCTCGCCGGTGACCTCGATGTCGATTCCCGTACCCGTGAGCGTGGCCTCGATCTCGTCGTGGAGGCGGAGGGCCAGCCCCAGCGTGTCGTATCCCGGGCCCAGGTTCGCCGAGGTCGCGGGCACGCGGACGACGACGGTCGTGCTATCGGACATGCGTCACCTTCGAGATGTCAGGCGAGCTCCAGCGCCATCGCGGCAGCGTGGGCGTCGATCGAGATCGTGACCGGCGCGGGAGCCCCGGAGATCGCCCAGTCGGGGTCCTTCAAACCGTTGCCGGTGACGGTACACACCACCCGCTCACCGGCGCGGACCAGCCCCTGCTGGTGCGCCTGGAGCAGGCCGGCGACGCTCGCGGCCGAGGCCAGCTCGACGAACACGCCCTCCTCCTGCGCGAGCAGCTTGTAGGCGGCGGCGATCTGCCGGTCGGTGACGGCCTGGATGTCGCCGCCCGACTCGTCACGCGCCGCCTCGGCGAGCTGCCACGACGCGGGGTTGCCGATCCGGATGGCGGTGGCGATCGTGTGCGGGTGGGTCACCGGCGCGCCGTTCACGATCGGGGCGGAACCGCTCGCCTGGAACCCCAGCATGCGGGGCGTGCCGGTGGCGGGGCCGTCCGCGGCGTACTCCTTGTAGCCCATCCAGTACGCGGAGATGTTGCCGGCGTTGCCGACCGGGAGGCAGTGCACGTCGGGCGCGTCGCCGAGCACGTCGACGATCTCGAACGCCGCGGTCTTCTGCCCCTGCAGCCGGTACGGGTTGACCGAGTTGACCAGCGCGATCGGGTAGCTCTCCGACAGCTTCCTGGTCATCTCCAGGCAGTCGTCGAAGGACCCGTCGACCTGGAGGAGCTTGGCGCCGTGCACGAGTGCCTGCGCCAGCTTGCCCATTGCGATCTTGCCGCGGGGCACCAGGACCGCACAGGTCAGCCCGGCGCGCACCGCGTACGCGGCGGCGGAGGCGCTGGTGTTTCCGGTGGAGGCGCAGATGACCGCCTTCGCGCCCGACTCCACCGCCTTGCTGATGGCCATGGTCATGCCACGGTCCTTGAAACTGCCGGTCGGGTTGAGCCCCTCGACCTTGAGGTAGACGTCGCAGCCGGTGAGCGCGGAGACGCGCCGGGCCGGCACGAGCGGCGTGCCGCCCTCCAGCAGGGTGATCACCGGCGTCGCCGTGGTCACCGGAAGCCGGTCGCGATACTCCTCGATGAGGCCACGCCATGCGCTGGTCATGATTCTGCTCCTACGGCTGCATGCTGTGTAGGTGTCCGAGTTTACGGGCACTGGCCTGACCTGCCGACACAGGATGTCCCACCGGCGGACATCACCGATAGGGTCGGCAGATGCTTTCCCCCCGGCAGACGCACGAGGAGCATTCGCCATGACGGGTGGAGCGGGCGCCGCCCGGCCCCTGATCAGACACAACGACCACTCTCCGCTGGAGCCGCCGCCGCTCGGCGGGTGGCAGCCGTCACTGCCGGTGAGCGTCGTCATCCCCGCCCACGGCGGGCAGCATCGTCTCGACCTGACCCTGGCGGCCCTGGCGGCCCAGACCTATCCGGTCCACCTGCTGGAGGTCATCGTCGTCGACGACGGCAGCGAGCCTCCCCTGCGGCTGCCCGAGATCGCGCCGATCGACACCCGGATCGTTACCGCCGACCCGTCCGGCTGGGGCATCGGCCACGCGTTCAACACGGGCGCCGCCGCCGCCGAGGGTGTCCTGATCCAGCGGCTCGACGCCGACATGATCACTTGTAAGGAGCACATCGAGGCGCTCGCCCGCTGGCACCACCTGACCGACTACGCGGTCGCCATCGGCTACAAGAGGTTTCTCGACGAGCCGGAGCTGACCCCGGAACAGGTGCACGAGGGGGTGCTCGGCGGCGGCCTCGCCGACCTGTTCGACCTGGACGCGGCGGTGCCCAGCTCGACCGAGCAGACCATCGCCCGCCTCGACGGGCTGCGTGCCAGCCGCAATCCCTACCACGTGTGCACCGGCCCCACGCTGTGCCTGCACCGCGAGCTGTTCCTGGCGGTCGGCGGCATCGACCCGGCCGTCCCGCGCGGCGAGGACACCGAGTTCGCCTACCGGCTCGCATCCAGCGGCGTCGTGTTCGTCCCCGACCCGGCCGCGCAGGCGGTCCACCTCGGGCTGCCCGCCCAGCGTCTCGAACGTGACCGCGCGGTCCGGGTGGTCTCGCCGTACCTCGCGCATCGCGTCCCGCTCCGCCGTGACCTGCGTAAGGACCAGGGGCGGCAGTGGCTCGTGCCGTACGTCGAAGTGGTCCTGGAGATCGGGGACGCCGGTGCGGAGGCCGTGCGCGGCGCGGTGGGGGCGGCGCTTGAGGGGTCGGTGCGCGACGTGGTGGTCACGCTCGTCGCGCCGTGGTCGAAGCTGACCGGCGAACGGCGTCAGGTGCTCGCCGACCCCCAGCTCGACCTGCGGCTGCTGAGCGAGCACTTCGCGCACGACGTACGGGTACGGCTCGCCGACGAGATCGTCCCCACGCCCGCGCCCATCCCGTTCCGGTACACCGGCCCGGTCGAGGTCCCGCTCGCCGCCGACACGCTCAAACTCATGATCGACACAGTCCAGCAGAACCGGGACGGCATGCTCGTCGTCACCCTTCCCGGCGACCACACGGCCCGCCTGGAGCGCACCGAGGCCCTCAGCCGCGCCCTGCTCCTCGCCACCCCCGACGCCGCCCTCGCCGACCTGATCAGGCCCGGCGCCGACCGCGCCCTCACCGACGCGCGCAGAACCGAACTCCTCGACGCCACCCACGGCGTACGGCACGGCGACCCCGCCGACTACTGGCCCGCCCCGAAACCCGCCCCGAAACCCGCGTCGGCACCCGGCTCGAACCCCGCCCCGCCCACCGGCTCGAACCCCGCCCCGAAACCACCACCCCCGAAGGCCCCGGCACCCGAACCGCCGCCCGCGCGCCCCGGCCTCCTCGGCAAGCTCCGCAACGCCGTCAGCTTCTCAGCCTTGAAGGACTGAGCTCGCAGCTCCTCGCCGTCGGTGGCTTCGACTTTGTAGGCGATGAACCGGCGGAGCTGGTGGAAGCTCCATGAATGCAGCGTGACCCGCTGGGCTTGCGGAGCCGTACCCGCCGCGCGCAGGGTCGCCTGCTCAGGCGTCGGCAGGAGCTTGACCTGCACCACCAGTTTTCATCGAATATTCTATCGTTGGGTCCATGTCACCGCGATGGGAACCGAACCCCGATGTTAGAAGGGGCAGAAGCGTCGTATGCGCGCTTCACGCGCATTTGGTCTTCATGCCAAAGTATCGGCGGGGTGTGTTCACCGACGAGATCCTGCGTCGCTGCGAAGACATCATGATCGAGGTGTGCGACAGCTTCGGGGCCGAGCTGGTCGAGTTCACCGGCGAGGACGGTCATGTGCAGCTGCTCGTGCACTACCCACCCAAAGTCGCCCTCTCGACGCTGGTGAACAGCCTCAAGGGCGTGTCCGCGCGGCTGCTCCGCAAGGAGTATCCGGCACATATCGGCAAGTATTCGGGGGGCGGGCACTTCTGGTCACCGTCGTACTTCGCCGCCTCCTGCGGCGGCGCACCCCTATCGATCATCGAGGAGTACATCGAGAACCAGAAACACCCGGGCTGAGCCGCTCGATGGCCTACTCGATCGCTTACCGGCCACTGCACCGCTCGGGTCTTGGCGGCCCTCCCGCGCTGTCGTTTCCTCCCACCGGGTGAGCAGGGCGTGAACGACCGGGTTCCACCCCAGATCGCTCTGAACTCCGGCTGACCTCCGCCTTCTCCCCCGACAGACCGACCACGCCCCATGCCAAACCGGAAGCGGTAGGACGTCACGCCCAGCCGTACGGCATCGCGACCACCGGTCACAGCCGTCTCGTACCAGGCCGGCCGTACCGCACCCAACCGCGGGCCACACCGCGACCTCGTGGCAGGCCAGGCCGGTCGTACGGCATGGCGAGAGGTGGAGGCGCGTCGCGAGGTCGCGGCAGGGGCCGCGCTATGGCCGTGCGGGCAGCGGGGTGAGGGTGGGCCAGCGGGTGAGCATGCGGTCGCGGAGGGCGGCGGCGAGGGGGGACAGGTCGCCGAGTTCGTGCGTGCCGGCGACGACGTCCAGGCGGTGGACGAGTCGCTGGCGGGCGGTGGCGGTGCCCCAGGTCCAGTCGTCGCCGGGGACCACGGCGAGGTGGTCCACGGTGCCGCGGCGGGCACGCTCGACCAGGGCGTCGCCGCGCAGGAGCCAGCCGGCGCAGGCGTCGGCCAGGCTGCCGGAGACGTCGTCGCCCTTGGCCGCCTTCCACACCGCCCGGTAGCGCTCCTCGGCCTCGGCCAGCACTCCTCCCGGGATGGCCAGGGAGCACCAGCACGTCGGGAAGCCGACCCGGAGGTAGGCCAGCTCCATCAGTCCGTTGCCCAGGGCCGCCTGTTCCAGGTCGATGAAACGCACCCCGCCGGGCGTGAGCAGCGAGTTGTCGGGACAGGGGTCGCCGTGCAGCATCGCGTGGTGGCCGGGAGCGTCGAGCCGGGCCAGCAGCGCCGCCAGCTCGCCGGGGACGCCCGCGGGGACCGGCACCTCAAGGGCGCGCGCGAAGGCGAGGAACGCGTCGGCGTCGGCGGCCGTGGGCGGCTGCCAGCGGGGCAGCGCGCCCTCGTCGGCGGGACCGGTCACCGCGTGCAGCCTGGCCAGGGACTCGGCGTAGCGCACCGGCCAGTCGTCGCCCGCGGGCTGCTCGGCGAGTCGCTCAAGGACCAGTGTCGCCGCCCCGGGGTCCGTGGTGATCAACCTGGCGGCGACGGGCGGCTCGGCTCGGGCGGCGAAACCGAGCGCGATGATCTCGCGAGCGCAGCGCTCCGTCGCGTCGGACCCGCCCACCACGCGTTTCACCACGGTCTCCGTGCCGCCGAAGGTGGCCATCCACACCTCGGAGCGCGGACTGCTCTGCACACTCTCCACCTCGGCCGGTTCACCCAGAACGGCCCGCAGCCGCGCGCTCATCATCACCATGTGGGCACGCTAACCGGTGCCGGGTCCGCCCTCATCCGGATTTCGGGTCCACCTTCACCGCGATCTCGCCGCCCAGCCTGGCCCCACCGACCAGATCGAGGTCGTCACCGCTCCAGAAACGGCCGGGGTCGAACCAATTGGGCCGGCGCCCGCCGGGCAGCAGCCCCATCGCCTCGTAGGTGACGGCCACGACCTCCGCGCAGTAGGCGCTCTCCAGCGTGCTGTCGGGCTTTCCGCGCCGCAACCGGGGCAGGCGACCGCGCACCCAGCGTCCGGCGAGCCTGGCCGTGGAGGGGAACGGCGTGCCGTCGAGACGGGCGATCGTGCGCAGGACGGCGTCCTCCATCTCGCGGCCGGCGGGCGGGTCGAGCTGGCGGAGCCACGCCCGCTGGCCGTACCGGGTGGCCCAGACCTCGACGGCGGAGCGCAGGTCGTGGAGCTGGACCCCGCGCTGATGGGTGCCCGACCACAGGTCCGGCAGCGAGCGGCCGAGTTCGGCGTGCCACATCAGCGGCGGGAGGTCTTCGATGACGACCGACATGCCGACGTGGTTGACCGGGCTGTTGGTGGTCATCTGGATCGCCCTGTCGGGCGCCGCGCGCCCGCGAAACAGCCACACGTCTCCGGTCCGGGTGTGATCGAGTGCCTCGTTGAGGCTGATACGCGTGCCAGACATCCCGCTAGTGTCGCTGATTTCCCGTCTTTCTGAGTGATTCGGACGTCTCAGGCGAGGCGTGGCTCCCCGAGCGGTGCGGGTGGCGATCGGGGAAGGTGTCGCTCCGAACCCGCGATCGTGACCCCGCGGGACGTGCCGTACCGGCGAGGACGCGGCCCCGCCCGGTACGGCATGCGACGGCGTATCGCCGAGATCACGTCTCCGCCGGTCGATTCGGCTACCCGTGGCCGAAAGCGGTCGGCTGGACGGGGCCTGACCACGCCGCCGGGGATCAGCTCGTACGCTGTGGGCATGCGGTGGTGGAAGATTCTCGGTCTGGCCGGATTCGCGGGCGTGGCGGCGACCGGCGCGGTGATCGTGCGGGCGGAGCGGCGCAGGCGCGCCTACTCCCCCGACGAGATCAAGGAGCGCCTCCGCGACCGGCACGCGGAGACGACGGGGACGACGGCGGATACCTCGGGGCGGGCCGGCGGCGCAGCACCCGCCGAGTGAGCCGGGCAGGCCGGTGGACACCCTCCCGCCCCAGGCGGCCTGCCGGTGGGCGGGTCAGCGGCGGCGGCGCAGGACGCGTCTGAGTGAGGTGGCCAGGCCGGTGGGCTGCGCCGCCGGCTGTGCCTTCTTGGCGGCGGCCAGTTCGCGGCGCAGCGAGCCGACCTCCCGGCGGAACTCCACGGCGCTCTTGCGCCAGCGGCCCGCCTCCTCGCGCCACTTGTCGATCTGGCCGCGGAGCCGCTCGGCCTCCTTCTTGAGCTTCGCGACCTCGGCCGCGGCCTCCGCACGGGCCCGATAGGCGCTGCGGCGTCCCTGGATGGCGGTGGCCTCCGGTGTGAAGCCGAAGCTCTTGCCGTCGACCCAGAGCACCCCGAAGGTGTCGTGCACGGCGTCGTCGAGGTCCTCGTCGGGTCCGGCCACGATCGCCGCTCTGGAGAAGGCGGCGGTACGTTCCAGACGGGCGGCGACGATCCCGTCGGCGCTCTCGTCCAGCAGCACGTTCAGCAGGCCGTACCCCTGTTCCCTGGCGAGGTCGAGCAGCCGTGCCAGGGAGTCCTCGCCGGGGACCCAGCCCGCGGGGAGCCGTAGCCGGTACGGCCCGGCCGGGGTGTCGGTGCCGAACAGGGCCGCGGGCGGGTCGGCGGTGGCGAGCCGTACCCGGGCCTCGTGGGCGTAGTGGCCGCGGATCAGGACCAGGTCGAGATCGGGGTCGGTGAGGGGGGCGCGGCGCTCGGGGGTCAGGGAGTCCCATGGGCCGACCAGCTCGACGGATACGTCGGGCACGGTGCCCGCGAGGACGGCGTCCACCGTGGCGCGCACCTCGTCGTAGCCGCCGGCCTCGACCACGACCTGCACGTACGGGACCTTCCAGCGCCGGGTGGGGTGCGAGCGCAGCCAGCGGTAGGACGGGATGCGGTCGGCGACGTAGGCGTGGCTGACCCGGTCGATCGGGGCCTTGTCGCGCATCCGCATCGAGGGGCCGAGGTGGTAGCCGCGCGCCTCGGGGTCGGGCACGAACACCGCGCCCGCCTGGGCGAGCCGGTAGCCCAGCTCGGTGTCCTGGCCGAGGACGAGGTCGACGTCCATCGGCCCGGCGCGGTGCAGGAGGCGGGCGTTGACCGAGGTGGCGCCGCCGACGTGCAGGCTGAAGGCGCGGTGCGGGTCGTCGACCAGGCCGCCGGTGCGTTCCAGCAGGTCGATGAGCCACTGGTGCGGCTCGGCGGGTTCGAACAGCTTGGCCAGGTCGTCGGCGGCGGCGACCACCTCGGGGCTGGGCGGTTCCGCCGAGGTGAACCTCAGGTGAGTCGCGACCACCAGGTAGGGCGCGAGGTGGTGCCAGCGCATGTGGGCTTCGAGCGCGTCACGTTCCAGGACCACGTCGGAGTCGAGCCAGTGGATCACGTCGCCGGTGGACGCGGCCAGCCCCGCGTTGCGCGCGTCGGCCCGTCCCGGCGTGTCGCAGACGATCAGTCGGGCCAGCTCGGGCCGGGTCTCCCCGAGGGTGAGCGCGGGCGCGCTGCCGTTGTCGACCACGATGACCTCGAGCAGCTCCTGCGGGTACGTCTGGGCGGCCAGCCCGGCGAGCGTCAGGTCGAGTTTCCGCTGCCCGTTGTAGGCGGGCACGACGACGCTCACGGTGAGCGAGGGGGTCCACGAGCCGAGCCGGGGAGGGCGCAGCGTGGTGTAGTCGTTTCCCTTGACACGGGCGCTCACGGTTGGGTCCCTCTCGGTTGCCCGGATGACGGCGTCTCCATGATCAGGCTGGGACGGAAACCGCGCCACTGGTTCGTGGCGACCCGCAGGAAATGGGCGAGGGGAAGCTGCCAGGTGTGCTGGTCTTCGAGGGATCGCCGCAGGACGTAGCCGAGCCCGTGGGTCCGGTAGATTCTGCCGTTCTCGGCGTGGATGCGCTTGAGGAGGTCGGCGTCCACACCTCCGGGGAGAGGGCTGAATCCGCCTATTTCCCGAAATTTCGCTATATCGAGGAGAATCGTGCCTCCTGCGACGTGCTCGTTCCCCACCTCACTGGTGTAGTCGGTCCGCCGGATCGTGGCCCGCAACGGCTCCAGGTAGAAGAACTCGGCCGCGGTGCCCACCACGTCCGCCGTCGCGTACTCCTTCGCCAGCAACAGGTCGGCCAGGTGCTCGGGCCCATACCAGTCGTCATCGTCCCACTTGGCGAGATAGTCGCCGCCCGCCGTGGCCGCCGCCCGGTTCAGCACCTCCCCGAACGGCGTCGCCGCGTCGGCCTCCACCACGGTCAACGGCAACGGATACCCCTGCACCGCCCGCCGTACCCGCTCGTCATCGGCCGTCGCCCCGTGCAGCCCCACCAGCACCTCGACCCGCACGTGGCGCTGCCGCGCGATCTGTTCGAGCGCCGCGCCCAGCAGGTGCGGCCGCATACTCGACATGACCACGCTGACGAGCGGCCCGCCGTCCTCCCCGGTACGGCCCGCCTCCGAGGTACGGCCGGCCCGCGACCGCAACCCGTGCCGCCGCAGCCGCACGCTGTGCTCCTCGCGCCGGAGATCCGCCACCGACCCGACGAGCGGCCCGGGAGTCCCGTCCGCCCGTGCACGTCCCGGGACCGCCGCGCGCTTCTCGTCCGGCGTCTCCGTTCCCGGACTCCCGGCCGGCTCACCGGCGTCGGGCTCCCAGGCGGTCAGCAGTTCGGCGAGCTCCGGATCGGCCTCCCGCACCCAGCCGGGCACCTCGGAGGCGTACAACGGGACTCCCGCCGCCGCGAGGTCGAGCACCGTCTCGTGCTCTCCGGCCGCGAGCCACTCGACCCGCAGCCCCGCGAACGGCCGCAACCGGGCCACGTCATCGGCCGTCACCTGCCCGGGAAGGGCCTCCCCCGCCGCCTGCCACCCGTTCGCGGCCCACCGCAGCACTCCGGGCGCCTCGGCAGGAGTACGCAGGTAGCCCCTGGGCGTGGCCACACCAGGCGGCTCAGCGGGCAGGTCGGCAGATGGGTCGGCGGGCTCGGTCAATGGTCCATCGGACGGCATCGCTGCGTTGGCATTCATACATCACGTCGATCGAATCCATGGGTCTAAGCAGGGCAAAGGGCGCAAGTCAGGGCCCAAGTCAAGAAGACTAGCGCCCAACGACGTCACAGGGGGCGACCTCCACAATCCACCCCATAAGGGGTCGCGCAGATAGACGCAGGCTCCCCTGGCAGAACGTCTTCCGTCGCCTCGGCCGGCTGCCACGGATGCCGCGCCATCGTCGCGATTCAGGCTACGGCGGGGACGGTCTCTCGGGCGCGCCAGATCCAGTGGCCCGGAGGAAGCGGGCGCCCCACTCCTGGACATGCGCGGCGAACTCCGGCGGCCCCAGCACCTCGAACTCGGCGCCCACGTTGCCCAGCGCCTGGGTCGGCCAATCGAGGGAGGTCGAAGTCATGGTGAGCCGGCAGGTGTCGTGGTCGAGCGGTTCGATGGTGCCCCACTGACCGACCGCCTGCCGTACCCGGGTCGCGGGGGCGTGGACGAGCGCCTCGACCTGGTACGGGGCCGGGGCGGCGCTCGCCGCCTGGACGAAGGCCGCGGCGTCCTCGGCCGGGAGCGGACGCGGCCGGAAGCGCGTGCCGGTCGCGGCCGGCTCGATCACCCTGTCGAGGCGGAAGCTCCGCCAGTCGTGCCGGGTCAGGTCGTAGGCGACCAGGTACCAGCGTCCGCCGAGTGCGACGACGCGGTGCGGCTCGACCTCGCGGTCGGTGGGTGCGGAGCCTCTGGCCGTGTAGCCGAACCGCAGTCGTTCCTGGTCCCGGCAAGCCTGGGCGGCCGTGGTGAGCACCCCCGCCGCGACGACCGGCCCGGACGCGGCGACGGAGAAGGTCATCGCCCGCAGGGCATCCACCCTGGCCCGCAGCCGGGGCGGCAGCACCCGCACCACCTTGGTGAGCGCGCGCAGCGACGCCTCCTGCATCCCGGCGATCCCGCTCTGCGCCGCGTCGCCGATGCCCACCGCGAGGGCCACCGCCTCCTCGTCATCCAGCAGCAGCGGCGGCAGGACGGCACCGGGCGCGAGCTGGTAGCCGCCGTCCGTACCCCGGGCCGCGCCGACCGGGTAGCCGAGCTCGCGCAGCCGGTCAACGTCACGGCGCAGCGTCCGCTCGGAGACCCCGAGCCGCTCGGCCAATTCCAGGCCGGGCCAGTGGCGGTGGGTCTGCAGCAGCGAGAGCAGCCTGAGGGTCCGTGAGCTGGTGTTCGCCATAGCGCCATCCTCGCCCGACTTCCGGTCAAAAAGTGACCGGAAGCTTCTTTAGTGTCGATCTCGAAGGCCGTACAGACCTAAGGACCAAGAAATGATCACCCGTGAGATCCAGCTGGCCGCGCAGATCGCCGGCGCAATCGCCGCCTGGCGGGAACACTTCCGCACCTGGCTGGGCGAGGGCCGCTTCGTCTACCCGCAGACGGTCGTCAAGGGCGGGATCGAGGACGTGCCGCAGGCGTTCCTGTCCCTGCTCCAGGGGTCCTACCGGGGCGATGTCTCGGTGCGGCTGTCGTGACGACCCTCTCGAGCAGGGCCCTGAACCGGGCCCTGCTGGGCCGTCAGTTCCTGCTGGCACGCACCGATCACACCCCGCTGGAGGTGATCGGGCGCCTGGTCGCGCTGCAGGCGCAAGAGCCCAACTGGCCCTACGTCGGGCTGTGGAGCAGGATCCATGGCTTCACCCACTCCCAGCTCACCACACTGCTGCAGGATCGGAAGGTGGTCCGCTCCGGCCTGATCCGCAGCACCCAGCACCTCACCGCGGCCGACGACTTCCGCCGGCTGCGGCCGCTGCTGCAGCCCGTGCTCGACCGCACCGCCCGCTCGGCGTACTTCGCCCGCAACAGCGCGGGCCTGGACCCCGCCTCGCTGGTCGTCACCGGGCTTGAGCTGCTGGCGGGCGGAACGACACCGCGAAAGGAGCTGGCCCGACGGCTGGCCGAACGCCACCCAGGCCGCGACGGGCGCATCCTCGCCGGAGAGGTCGAGCTCAGAGCCCCCCTCATCCACAGCCCGGCCACCGGCACATGGGGCTCCTGGGGCACCCGGTCGGCCGTCTCCGTCACGCCCGCCGAGACCTGGCTCGGCCGGCCCATGTCCCCGGTCACCGCCAAGGACCTGATCCGCCGCTATCTGGCGGCGTTCGGCCCAGCCGGGACCATGGACGTACAGGCCTGGTCCGGGCTGACCCGCCTCGGCGAGATCGTCTCCGACATGCGCGCCGAACTGCGCCACTACCACGACCCCGACGGCAGGGAACTGATCGACCTGGCCGACGCGGAACCGCCCGATCCCGACACGCCCGCGCCCGTGCGACTGCTGCCCGCCTTCGACAACGCCCTGCTCGGCCACGCCGACCGGACCCGCATCATCAGCCACGAGGACCGAAAGCGCGTGATGCCCGGCCAGGCACAGGTACGGCCCACCTTCCTCGTGGACGGCCGCGTGCACGGAAGCTGGTCCCTCGAAGGCGACACCCTGCTCCTCACTCCGTTCCGCCCGCTGTCCGCGATCGATCGGGCGGCCTTGGAGCAGGAGACGGAGCGCCTACTGCCGTTCGTGGGAGGCGAGAATGTGTCCTACAGCAGCCCGATCGCGATCAAGTCGTCCTGACCATCCACCCCGGCATCCATCCCGGCATCGACCGCTGGACTCAAGCCAGGCAAGGTAAGCACGGGTCAACTCGGCGAGTGGTGCCGTGCGGTTGTCTAGCCCTCGTGGCTGGACTCAAGCCAGGCAAGGTAAGCACGGGTCAACAGAGCACAAGCGCCACGAACGCCACCTCGGCCGCCCGGGGCTGCCTTGCACGACGGTTACATGATCGGCAGGCGCGAGCATCGGCGGCAGGCGCGGGCCGAGGCCGCCATGATCGCGTGCGACACCGCCGCGAGCACGCCGACGCACGCCGTCAGCGGCCAGTTCGTGGTCAGGGCCGACACGGTGACGAGCGCGAGCGTGGAGACCCCCATGGCGACGCCGGTGGTGGTGCCGGACCAGGCGACCGCCAGGGGCAACCGCCGCGGCGTGGACAGCCGGCGCACGAGGGCGCCGGTGGCGGCGAACATCGCGGCCAGCAGTACGGCGACGGCCGTGACCCCGCTCAGCTGTGCGGCCGGCGACTGAGCCGGGTCCGGCAGCCGCCAGTCGTGGCCGGCGATCCAGATCAGGCACCAGCAGGCGATCAGGAAGGGGATGGTCAGGGCGACGGCGCGGGCGGTGTGCCGAGTCTGGGCGATGGTGAGCTCCCGCTGGCAACTCGGCACGAGTTCGCCGACGGCCCCGAACTCCCGTACCGCCTGGCCGGCGGCACGGTGGTAGGGCACTCCGTCGCCGGTGTGCGCCGCCGCCGCGTCGGCGAGGCCGTCGCGGATCTCCGCCACCATCCGGGCCTTGATCCGGGCCGGGCCGTGCAGCGCCACCGCCAGAGCCGCGACGTAATCCTCGATCGGGTCCTCGATGCGGTCCTCGATGCGCTCTTCGATGGGGTCGGCTTCCCGGCCGGCGGCGGTCACGTGGTGGGCCGGGGCGACGCGACGGGGTTCAGGACGGAGCCGATCGCCGTCGTGAACTCCTGCCACGCCGTCCGCTCGGTTGCCAGGGTGCGCCGTCCGGCGTCGGTGAGCTGGTAGCAGCGCCGCCGCCGTTCGCCGACGGACTGCCAGCTGCCGTGCAGCAGCCCGAGGCGTTCCAGCCGGTTCAGGGCGGGATAGATCGTGCCCGTACGCATTTCCAGCGTGCCCCCGCTGCGCTGCTGCACGGCGGCGATGATCGCGTAGCCGTGCAGCGGGCCGGATTCGAGTACGGCCAGCAACAGCCCGTCCAGGTGCCCTCGCACTGCGTCTGCCCTCATAGGTTGGCAGCCTACTCACATAAGCGTAGGCATGGTATCTATTGGCAGCCAACACATTGAGAAGAGAGGCCCTCGCAGTGACCAAGGTGCTGCTGTCCGTGCATGTCCTCGCGGCGATCCTGGCGATCGGGCCGATCACCGTGGCCGCCTCGCTGTTCCCCCGCTACGCACGACAGGCGGCCGCGGGAGGCGGCGATCCGGGGGGCCGAGCCTCCGGTGTCCCCGCGTTGCTGCACCGGATCTGCCGCGGCTACACCGTCGCCGGGATCGCCGTCCCGGTCTTCGGACTCGCCACCGGCGCCCAGCTCGGCGTTCTCACTGATGCCTGGCTGATCGCGTCGATCATCCTGACCGCGATCGCGGCCGCCATCCTCGCGCTGGCCATCCTGCCCGGCCAGCGACGCCTGCTCGCGTCGACCGGTGACTCGGCCGCCCCCGAGGATCCGCAACCGATGGCGACCAGGCTGATGGCTCTCACCGGCGCCTTCAACCTCCTCTGGGCGATCGTCGTGGTCCTCATGATTGTCCGCCCCGGCTCCACCACAGGCGTGTGAGCCGAAACCATCGTCGCCGATTCCCCGGCCCGCCACCTCAAACGCGCGCGCCGCGCTGATCGCCGGCACCACCCTGGCGAGAGCCCGCCCACAGCCAGGCGTACCTGGTCCGATCGATCGGCGCGGACCGCGCGCCTGACTACTCCGGCCGGCAAGAGACCGCCCACAACCGGGCCGACCTGGTCCGATCGATCGGCGCGAACCACGCGCTCGGCTACTCCGGCCGGTAGCGGAGGCCGTCCATCAGCAGGTCGAGAAGCCGGCGGACCTGGTCGCGCTGCTCCGGTTCGCCGGCCGCCAGTGACATTCCACTCAGACCGACCAGCACGTCCTGGGGCTCGACGTCCTTTCGGACGGTCCCGGCCTCGCCGCCCGCCCGCAGCAGGGCGGTGATCGCGGCGACCATGCGGTCGCGGCTCTCCTCATACGGGTTGGCGCCGGACGCGAATACGGCGCGCAGAGCATCGGCCAGGCCGCGTTTGGTCGTCATGTAGTCGACGAAGCGGTCCATCCAGGCGCGGGTGGCCTCGTCGGGCGGCAGCGCGCGGAGCAGCTCGGGGGCCGCGTCGCACAGCCGGGCCAGTTCGTTGCGGTAGACGGCCTCGACGAGCGCCTCACGAGTGGGGAAGTGCCGGTAGAGCGTGCCGATGCCGACGCCCGCCTCCTTGGCGATCGCCTCCAGCGTCACCTCCAGCCCGTGCTGGGTGAACGCCCGCACGGCGGTTTCCAGCAGCAGCTCGCGGTTACGCCGCGCGTCGGCGCGGAGCGGGCGGGGGGTGGTCGCCGGCACGGTTCCTCCTCGGTCGTGAATGTCGTAGCCCAATATGCGGCGACCCTGCGCCACTTGCCAATCGGAGGGCCCTCCGCTTAAACTCCATACATTCGGAGGTCCCTCCGTTTATCATCGCACCCTGCACAGCCGAGGAACAGGCACATGCCCACTCGCATCACCACACCCTTCAGCGCCGAGTCCACCGCCGCCGAGGTCGTGGCCGGCATCGACCTCACCGGCCGCCGCGCCATCGTCACCGGCGGCGCGTCCGGCATCGGCGTCGAGACCGCCAGGGCGCTGGCCGGGGCGGGCGCCGAGGTGACCCTGGCGGTCCGCGACCGCGCGGCGGGCGAGCGCACCGCCGACGACATCACCGCCACCACCGGCAACAAGCACCTGCTCGTCGCGCCGCTGGACCTCGCCGACCAGGCGTCCGTCGCCGCGTTCACCGCGAGCTGGGACGGACCGCTGCACATCCTGGTCAACAACGCCGGCGTGATGGCCTCGCCCGAGACGCGCACCCCCGAGGGCTGGGAGCTGCAGTTCGCCACGAACCACCTCGGCCACTTCGCGTTGACGACCGGGCTGCTCGACGCGCTCATCGGAGCGGACGGCGCCCGGGTCGTGTCGGTCAGCTCCAGCGCGCACCTGCTGTCGCCGGTGGTCTTCGAGGACATCCACTTCCGGGAGCGCGCCTACGACTCGTGGGCGGCCTACGGCCAGTCCAAGACGGCCAACGTGCTGTTCGCCGTCGAGGCGAGCAGGCGCTGGGCCGACGCCGGCATCACCGTCAACGCGCTGATGCCCGGCGGAATCCGCACCAACCTGCAGCGACACGTCAGCCAGGAGGAGCTCGACCGGCTGATCGCCGAGCGCGGCGCCACGACCGGCGCACGGTGGAAGACACCCGAACAGGGCGCGGCCACGTCCCTGCTGGTCGCGACCTCACCCCTGCTCAACGGCGTCGGCGGCCGCTACTTCGAGGACTGCCAGGAGGCCGGCCCGAACCAGCCGGGCACCCTCGCAGGCGTTGCCGCCCACGCCCTCGACCCCGAGGCCGCCGCCCGCCTCTGGGACGTCTCCGAGCAGACCCTGCACCCCTAGCCTGCCGAGGGTGAGCCCTCGTCGTCGGGCGAAGATGTCCGAGTTCACGGCGTTCACCGAACTCGCCGAGCAAGGGCTGAGCGCCGTCGGCGACAACCCCAAGGGCAGAGCCCGGTTGGAGCTGATGCGCGACATGTACGCCTTCATGGGCCGCGAGGTCCCAAAGCTCCTCGACCAGTGGGACCGGCAACGAGGCGGCTGAGGCAGGCTCGACGATCTGCCTCACGTGTGGGTGCACCGGAAACCAGGTGGCTCCCCCTGCACCCGATCCACGCGCGGGCTTCGACCAGCGAACTCCTCCAGCGGGCCAGGCGTTACGGCGGCCCGCCGGGAGCGCTGGAGGAGCGTGGACCCCACGGGCAGAGCCACGGGCGGCGCGGGGCGCCAGGTGGGCTCGCCGTACGACATCCGCCCGGGTCAGGTCGTTTCGTCGCCCTCTACGCGCATCACGCTGGCCACCGCGCGGACGATGTCGAGTTCGCGCAGGCTCTCGATGGTGCCGGAGAGGGCGGCGTCGGTGGCGCGGTGGGTGACGAGGACGAGCTGGGCGTCGTCGCCGTGGCCCTCCTGGCGGACCGTCTGGATGGAGACGTCGTGCTTGGCGAACATGTCGGCGACGCGGGCCAGGACGCCGGGCTTGTCGGCCACGTCGAGCGCGACGTGGTAGCGGGTGACCGTCTCGCCCATGGGGTGGACGACGAGGTCGGCGTACGTGGACTCCTCGGGGCCGCGGGCGTTCGAGAGGCGGTTGCGGCCGACCGCCACCAGGTCGCCCAGGACGGCCGAGGCGGTGGGGGCGCCGCCCGCGCCCTTGCCGTAGAACATCAGCTCCCCCGCCGACTCGGCCTCGACGAAGACCGCGTTGTACGCCTCGCGGACCCCGGCCAGGGGGTGTGACCTGGGGATCATCGCGGGATGGACCCGGACGCCGACCGAACGGCCGTCGTCGGAGCGGGAGCAGATGGCCAGCAGCTTGATGACGTAGCCCATCGCCTTGGCGCTGGCCACGTCGGTCGCGGTGACCTCGGTGATGCCCTCGCGGTGGACGTCGGCGGCGGTGACCCTGCTGTGGAAGGCGAGGCCGGCGAGGATGGCGGCCTTCGCGGCGGCGTCGAAGCCCTCGACGTCGGCGGTCGGGTCTGCCTCGGCGTAACCCAGCGCCTGGGCCTCTTCGAGCGCGTCGGTGAACGACGCCCCGTTTGAGTCCATCTTGTCCAGGATGTAGTTGGTGGTGCCGTTGACGATGCCCATCACCCGGTGCACGTGGTCGCCGTTGAGCGACTCGCGGAGCGGGCGGAGCAGCGGGATGGCGCCCGCGACGCTGGCCTCGAAGTAGAGGTCGGAACGGCCTGCCCTGGCCGCGGCGTGCACGGTCGCGCCGTCCTCGGCGAGCAGCGCCTTGTTGGCGGTGACCACCGACTTCCCGGCGGTGAGCGCGGCGGTGATCAGCGACCTGGCGGGCTCGATACCGCCGATGACCTCGATCACGATGTCGATGTCGTCGCGGACCACGAGCGCCTCGGCGTCGGTGGTCAGCAGCTCGGGCGGCACCTCGGTGTCACGCTTGCGCCCCAGCCGTCGTACGGCGACGCCCGCGAGCTCGACCGGGGCCCCGATCCTGGCGGCGAGGTCGGCGGCCTGCTCGTCGAGCAGCCGTACCACCTGGGATCCCACCACGCCACAGCCCAGCAGGGCGACTTTCAGCGGTTTCACAGTTGTCCCCTCAGCAGGTCGTCCTCGGTCTCGCCGGGGACGATGACCCTGGCCACGCCGTCCCTGACCGCGACGACGCCGGGCTTGGGCTGGTAGTTGTAGTTGTTCGCCAGCGATCGGCAGTAGGCGCCCGTCGCCGCGACGGCGAGCAGGTCGCCGGGCGTCAGGTCGGCGGGCAGGTAGGTGTCGCGGACCACGATGTCGCCGCTCTCGCAGTGCTTGCCGACGACCCGGGAGAGCATGGGCTCGGCGTCGCTCTCGCGCGAGGCGACCACGCAGGTGTAGTCGGCGCCGTAGAGGGCGGTGCGCACGTTGTCGCTCATGCCGCCGTCGACGCTGACGTAGGTGCGCAGCCCTTCGACGTCCTTGACGGTGCCGACCTGGTAGAGCGTCACGCCGCCGGTACCGATGATCGTACGGCCCGGCTCGACGGTGAGACGCGGCACGGGCAGCCCCGCGGACGTGCAGACGGTGGCGACGATCTCGCGGAGGCTGTCGGCGATCACCTTGATGTCGGGCGCCTCGTCGGTGTCGGTGTAGGCGATGCCGTAACCGCCGCCGAGGTCGAGCTCGGGCAACACCACGCCGTGCTCGTGCTTGATCTGCACCAGCAGCGCGGCCAGCCGCTGGGCGGCCACCTGGAACCCGGCGGTGTCGATGATCTGCGACCCGATGTGGGAGTGCAGGCCGACGAGTTCGAGCTGCGGCAGGGCCAGGACGCGGCGCACCGCCTCGGCGGCGGCGCCGGTGTTGAGCGAGAACCCGAACTTCTGGTCGTCGTGCGCGGTGGCGATGAACTCGTGGGTGTGCGCCTCCACCCCGGTGGTCACCCGGACCAGGACCCTCGGCCGCACCTTGTGCCGCTCGGCGAAGAAGCCCAGGCGGGCGATCTCCTCGTAGGAGTCGGCGACGATGTGGCCGACTCCGGCCTCGATCGCACGCTCCAGCTCGGCGGCGGACTTGTTGTTGCCGTGCAGGGTGATCCGCTCGGGCGGGAAGCCGACGCTGAGCGCCACGGCCAGCTCGCCGCCGCTGCAGACGTCGAGGCCGAGACCCTCCTGGTCGATCCAGCGGGCGACCTCCCTGCACAGGAAGGCCTTGCCCGCGTAGTGGACCTCGCTGTCGGCGAAGGCGGACTTGAAGTCGCGGCAGCGGGAACGCACGTCGTCCTCGTCGAGCACGTAGAGCGGCGTGCCGTACTCGGTGGCGAGATCGCGTACGTCGAGACCGCCGACCGTGACCGCGCCACCCGTACGGCCGGACGTTCGCGGCCAGATCGCGTGGTTCAGCGTGTTCAGGTCTGCGGGAGGGCGGGGCGGGCGCTCCTGAGGCAGCATCTCGGCATGCCTGTCGCCTGCGGGATGGACGTATCGACTCACCCGAACGAGGCTATCGGACCGGCTGATCCGCCTGGGACGCGTGCCCGAACTTCGAGACGCCAGCCACGGTAATTTATCGCTATTTATCGCCAAATTTCCGTATATCTTCCGCCAAGGCGGTCGCTACGACACTCGCTCCTCGGGCGCCGCCCACGTGTTGCACGCGCCGATGGTTCCCTCCCGCATGCCCAGCCTGATCCACGCCGCGCTGCTGCTCGCCGATCCGTGCGACTCGCGGTGCTTGGCCCACTCCAGGTCCTGGTCATCGGCCTGCGCCCCGTCGGCGTCCCCCATCTGGTCGACCGGCTCGGGCTCGATGCCACGCAACGAGACGGCGGCCAGGCAGTCGGCCTGCAACTCCAGCCGCCGGGACCACGCCTCGTCGAAGACCTCGGGCCCGCGCTGGTCGGCGATCCCGCTGATCTCCTGGACATGGTGGGCGTACTCGTGGGCGAGGGTGAACATCGTGTAGAACGCCCACCCGTTGTCGTCGATCAGCACGTTGACCGAATTCGACTCCGGGCAGTAGATCCCCGACCAGTCGTCATCGTCCTTGCCGCAGGCGGCCTCCTCCGGGCTCCGGACCAGATTGACCTCACCGGGCGGCTCGTAGTCGTAGCCCGCGCTGCCCAGCACCTCCGCCCACGACCGGTCCAGGCAGGGCGCCAGCGACCGTAACGCCTTGACCAGGTCCTCCTCGGAGATCTCGTCCCTCATCCGGGGCACCTCGCAGCGGCTGGTCACCTTGCCCGTCGAGTAGAGCTCGTGGGTCGCCGCCCCCGAACGCGGCGAACCGGCCGCCGTGCCGAGTAACTCGCGCAGGTCGGGAGAGAGTACGACGACCCCGCCGGCGATGAGCGCGAAGGCGGCGGCGATCGGCAGCAGTCGCCTGAGCAATCCGCGGCCTCGTGGTTCGCGTGGCCGCCAGTCCCGTGGGCCGTCTGCCACCGCTCACTCTCCCCTGTTCAGGTATCCGGGGGTGTTTATCACACTCTTTCGGACGTTGTCTGTCCAACGGCGGGCAGCCCTCCGGCCAGCACCAGCCGCACCGCACCCGCCAGCCGTACCCGCGCGATGTGCACGGTCCCGACCGCCTCGTCCCCCCGTGGCACGGCAGGCGCCCGCTCGTGCGCGTCGTGGTACGCCAGGGCCAGCCGGACGAGGTAACCCGGCCATCCCGCGTCCCTGCTCGAACGCCGCCCCGGCAGTTCGGCCAGCACCCTGAGCACCGCCCGGTCGCGAGGGTCGGTGAGCGACGCGGGCTCGAAGGGTCCGGACGGCACGCCGAGGTCGCGCGCCCAGCGCCGGACGGCCACGGCCCTGGCGAGACCGTAACGGACCACGAACCCGGGGTTGTCCCAGGTGCGCGGCAGGTCGGGCCACCCCGCCGCCGGGCCGCCGGTGATCTCGGCCCCGGTGATCTCCTCGACTAGCGTTCCCGGCTCGGCCACCACGATCTCCAGGAACCCGCCCGCCACGACCCTGACCTCCGAGATCCCCGGCAACGGGCGCACCAGGGCCGCGAGGCGGGCGCCGGGCTCCCGCGCCCGCAGCGCGGCGGCCGAACGGTAGACCGCCTCGCGCTCCCACGACCCCACGGGTTCGGGCGGTTCGCCGAGGATCTCGGCAAGCTGTGCAGGCGTCACCCCGGGAACGATACGTCCAGGAACGCCGCACCACGGCGATCCACCGCGAGCCGTACCCCCGCCTGGCGGCGAGTCGCCGGAGCGGCACGGCAGGCCGCGCCCCCGACGAGCCGCCGCGCCCGTCCCGTCCCGGTGTGACGGCCGGGGGCCGCTCCGGCGAGCCGCCGTTCACGCCATCGCGTGCGGTTCCGCCTCGCCGTAGCCGACGAGGCGAGCCGAGCCGAGCAGGTCCGCGTCCTCGTCGCGCACCCGCACGTAGCCGAACCGGTCGGCGGAGAAGACCTTGATCTTGTCGGCGCGGCACTGCCGCATGAGGACCTCGTCCCACCCGTCGGACAGGTCGGCGATGCCCAGCCCGCGCAGCACCCCGCGGCGGGCGAGCAGCGTGCCACCGGCGACCTCCGGCAGGTAGGAGTAGTCCGCGCCGGGCTGGCGGAGGACCGTCGCGCCGGCGTCCCGCAGGTAGGCGTAGTAGGACGCCTTGCCGACGATGTCGGCGGTGGCGAAGAGGAACGCCCTGCTGAGGTCGGCCAGGTAGTGCTCGCCGTACACGTCTCGCGGGTCCATCACCGCGACCAGGTCGCCCTCGCACAGGTCGAGGGCGCGGTCGAGCATGCCGCCGGTGCTCAGGCCGGGGTCGGCGGCGCGGGCCACCACGTCGGCGGCGAGCAGGTCGCGCGCCCGTTTGCCCGCGATCTCCGGCTCCGGCGCCACCAGCACGACCTGGCCGACCCCCGACTGCCTGGCCACCTGGGCGAGCATCCGGTCGACGTCGCCGCCGCCCATGGGGATGACCACCGAGATGTTCAGCGTCGCCCTGGCGGCGGGCAGGCCGATCAGTTCCAGCAGGTCGTCGACCCGTTCGGTCATCGTGCCGCCGGCGTAGGCGTTGCGGACCCCGGCGTGCGCCCGACGGTCGTCGGGCAGGCTGCCGATCGGCGTGCCGCACGCGGCGATCTCGGCCAGCCGCCAGGTCGCGGTGCTCGGCGGGCAGGTGACCCCCTTGGGCCAGCGGTAGGAGGTCAGCACGTCCGGATACGACAGGTGGGCCGGGAGCAGCTCGTCGAGGCTGAGGATCCGGTCGAAGCGGTCCCCGGCCAGCGGGATGGGGTTGTGGACGCGCGGCTGGACGGCCAGCGGCAGCAGCCCGGCGCGCGGGTGGACCGAACGCCAGACGTGCAGCGCCTCATGGGAGGCGGTCACGACGTGCTCGAACAGCGCGGCGGTCGCCTGGTAGTCGGCGACCTCGCCCGAGGTGTGCCAGAAGAGGGTGCGGATGCCGCGCTCGGCGCACCAGGCGAGCAGATCGCGCAGCCCCTCCCCCGGCTCACCGGTCACCTCCTGGGCCCACGGCCCCTCGGTGACCGACTCCACCAGGAGCAGGTGAGGCGTCTCCTGCGGGAGCACCCGGGCGAAGTCGCGCGGTGTGAAGCCGACCGTCTGCCGCCACTCGTAGCGGAGCAGCGCCTCGGCGTGCGGGTCGACGACGGCGGCGACGGTCAGATGCGGCCGGGTGTTGGGCCCGGTCGGCACCCGGAAGGGCTTGAGCTTGAACGAGGCGCCCTCGATGGTCCGGACCGAGGAGCGCGCCTGGAAAGCGGCTCCGGGGGCCTGCTGTTTCTCCGGCGCGGCGGACGGCACCGGCTGGCGCTTGGGCGCGACGGGCCGCTTGGCGGACCTGGCCGCGCCGCGGAGGCCGCGGGCCAGCCGTACCGGGTTGCTCTTGCCCGTCTTGAGCGCGTCGCCGAGGCGGGACCAGCGGGCCACCTCCATGGAGGAGAGCTTCCACCGCGCGACCTCGGTCTGGTAACGCTGTTCCGCCAGGTCGCGACGGAGTTTGTCCTCGCCGGCACGGGCGTCCTGGAGCTCGCGCTCGCAGGCGTGCAGCCGTTTCTCCGCTTCCCGCAGATCCGCCGTCGCGTGTTCGGCCTCGGCCACTTTGGCCTGGGCGGCGTCCAGGAGCCGCGCGAGTTCCGCGGCCCGCTCCGCCTGCGCGATGGCGTCCCGCAATGCCCGCCGGGTTCCCTCGAGTTGCTCGCCCGCCACGTCGTCCTCCGATTTGTCGGCGGTGCAAAAGGATACCCTCTGCATATACGCGACATAGAGGAGTTTGACCGTGCGCAACGGCGAGTGGCCGGCCTTCACCGTGCGGCCGTACGTGTGCGGCGCGATCGGCGACTTCGACCGGGTTCGGCTGGAGGAGCTGAGAACCGCCGGGCCGAGGGTCCGGGCGGCACTGGAAGTGCCCGGCGCGGCGCTGTTCAGCACCGGCCCGCTGCCCCCCTACCACCGGCGTGACCGCGACTACGCCTTCGCCTGGGGGGAGCGCAGACCGCAGGTGACCGCGAGCTGGATCTCCGTCGCGGAGACGTACGAGACTCCCGGGCTGATCGACGACGGCGAGCGGGTCACCCTGCACGCGGGCGGGCTCGGCCTGGTCGACGTCTACTACGTGACGACGCCCGAGGCGGTCTACTTCTCCTCGCTGCTGCGACCGCTGCTCGCCCTGGTCCGCGGGCCGTACGAGATCGACTGGGCGGCGTGGGCGTCGATCGTGCAGGTCACCTTCCCGCTGCGGGACGACACGCCGTACGCCGGGGTCAAGCGGCTGGCGGGGGCGAGCGCGCTGGTCTACGACCGCGCCACGGGGCGGGTCGCCACCGACCGGCGGCTGCCGCGCTGGGTGCGCGAGGAGCCGTACGAGGCGGGGCGGAGCGCCGGGGAGATCCTGGCGATCCTGCACGAGGTCTACAAGGAGTTCGACGACCGGCCGCTGCTCGTGCCGGTCAGCGGCGGCTACGACTCGCGGCTGCTGTGCTCGGTGGCCGTGGCCAGGGGCGCCGACGTGGAGTCGTGGACGACCAGCCCCGACGACGGCACCGACACCGACATCGCCTTCGCCCGCGCGATCACCAGGGAACTGGGCGTACGGCACCGCGTGATCGCCCAGGACGCGGCGGCCTATCCCGACGACGCCGACGCGGTGGCCCGCAGGCTGGAGTACCTCACGCCGCACCACGCGTGGTACGCCCCGTTCGCGCGCCAGGTGCAGCGGGCCGGGCGGACGCTGGTGGACGGCCTGGCCGGCGGCCCGCTGCTGAAGAACTTCATGGTCAGCGGGGACGCCCTGCACGCCGCCTCCGCGGCCGAGCGCCAGGCGGCCGTGCTCAGGTCGCTCTCCCTCGGCGCCCCCTCCACGCCGTTCCTCTCCGAGGAGGCGGCGGCCTGGATCGGCGACACCGTCCGGTCCGGGTTCGCCCAGTCGACCTCGATGCTGCACGGTCACCGCGCCGAGCTGCCCCTGTCGGTGCTGCACACCAGGACCGTGCGGGGCATCGCCCGCTCCCCGGTCAACCTGGTCGGCCCCGAGGCGTCCTTCGCGGCGCCGTTCATCCACCCCGACTTCTTCGACGCGGCGCTGTCCGTCGGGGTGGCCCGTAAGGACAAGGGCCGTTTCTACCGTGAGGTGTTGCACACGGCCAATCCGCGGGTGGCCGCGCTGCCGTCGACCAATGTGATCAAGCAGCCGCTCCAGCGGGTGCCGCTGCGCTCGACCGCCGCGCCCGCCAGGGAGCACGGCCATCGTCTGCTGACGCGGGTGGCCCGGGAGGTGCCGAGTCTGCTCTCGGACGAACTGCACGCGGTCGTGGCGCAGGGGCCGGACGCGCTCGCCCGTTTCAACGGGTGGAACGACCGCTTCTGGCTGCGCGGGCTGGTGCTGTTCGGCGGCTGGCTGACGGACCACGAGGGCGCCCTCGGCGACCTCACTCCGCCCTGGCGATCAGGCGGCTGACCTCCAGGTTTCGGTCACGTGTGCTGAAGGTAACAGGCCAATTACGGGCCCAACCCGCGAATGATCTCCGGTTCCGTCGATGCACCCTGATTATCGTGCTTCGGAAGCCGCGATCCGCTGGTAGTGTTCGGACGAAAGCACGCTAAAGGACGGGCCTGAATCACAAATTCGGTCCCGAGGGCATGGAGTTCGTGGGGATGACGACTCCGGGCGGCGTGCTCACCCAACATCAGCAGCCGGCCGAGTCCGGTGACTTCGTTTTGCCCTTTTCCTTCACTGTGAGCGAGAGACGATGACGACATCCCCCTGCTCGGAACCGGTTTCAGAGGACTTTGTCTCTGCCGATCCGCAGTGGTACAAGCGTGCGGTGTTCTACGAGGTGCTCGTCCGTGGGTTCAAGGACTCCAACGGAGACGGCACGGGAGACCTGCCTGGTCTCATCGAGAAGCTGGACTACCTGCAGTGGCTCGGCGTCGACTGCCTGTGGCTGCTGCCGCTCTACGACTCGCCGCTGCGCGACGGCGGGTATGACATCGCGGACTATATGAAGATTCTTCCGGATTTTGGGGATCTTGGGGACTTCGTCCAGCTGATCGAGTCCGCCCACGAGCGTGGGCTTCGCATCATCACCGATCTCGTGATGAATCACACAAGTGATCGGCATCCCTGGTTCCAGGCGTCCCGTCATGATCCGGAAGGCCCTTTCGGCGACTTCTACGTGTGGTCCGACCACCCCGAGGGCTTCCCCGACGCGCCGATCATCTTCGTCGGGGCCGAAGAGTCGAACTGGACCTATGACCCGGTGCGAAAGCAGTACTACTGGCACCGTTTCTTCCACCACCAGCCCGATCTCAACTACGACAACCCCGCCGTCCAGGACGCGATGCTGGAAGTGCTCCGCTTCTGGCTGGACCTCGGCATCGACGGCTTCCGCCTGGACGCCGTGCCGTACCTCTTCGAGCGTGAGGGCACCTCCTGCAGCGGCCTGCCCGAGACCCACGCCTACCTGCGCAAGGTGCGGGCCGAGATCGACAGGCTCTACCCCGACCGGGTGCTGCTCGCCGAGGCCAACGGCTGGCCCGAGGACGTCGTCGAGTACTTCGGCGACCCCACCACGGGAGGTGACGAATGCCACATGGCCTTCCACTTCCCGCTCATGCCCCGCATCTTCATGGCCGTACGGCGCGGCACCCGCGAGCCGATCTCCGAGATCATGTCGCGCACCCCCAAGCTCCCCGAGAAGGCCCAGTGGGGCATCTTCCTCCGCAACCACGACGAGCTGACCCTGGAGACGGTCACCGACGAGGAACGCGACTACATGCACGCGGAGTACGCCAAGGACCCGCGGATGCGCGCCTACCTCGGCATCAGGCGGCGGCTGGCCCCGCTGCTGGAGAACGACAGGGACCAGATCGAGCTGTTCACCGCCCTGCTGCTGTCACTGCCCGGCTCCCCCGTCATGTACTACGGCGACGAGATCGGGATGGGCGACAACATCTGGCTGGAGGACCGCGACTCGGTCCGCACCCCGATGCAGTGGAGCCCCGACCGGAACGCCGGATTCTCCCTCGCCGACCCGGGCCGGCTCTACCTGCCGACCGTGATGGACCCGATCTACGGGTTCCAGGCGGTCAACGTCGAGGCGCAGCAGAAGAACCCGGCCTCACTGCTGCACTTCACCAGGAAGATGCTGGAGATCCGCCGCCAGCACCCCGTCTTCGGCACCGGCGTCTACAGCGAGCTGTGGTCGTCGAACCCGGCCGTGCTGACCTTCGTCCGCGAGGACGGCGAGGACCGGATGCTGTGCGTCAACAACCTGTCGAAGTATCCCCAGCCGGTCGAACTCGACCTGCGGCGCTTCGTCGGCAGAACCCCCGTGGAGTGCCGCGGCGGGGTGCCGTTCCCGGTGATCGGTGAGCTGCCCTACATGCTCACCCTGCCGGGCCACGGCTTCTTCTGGTTCTCCATCCGCTAGACCTCCGCCCCCAGATGACCGCGGTCCCCCGACCGCGGTCATCTGATCACGCCACCAGATCGCGGCCCCCGGCCGCGGTCACCTGATCACGCCACCTGATCGCGGTCACCTGATCGCGACGGGCACCCGGGCACGAGCCGCCCGTCGCGCCGGGATCAGCGCGACCAGCAGGGCCGCGCCCACCGCGACCAGCACCGCCACCAGCAGGGTCACCGCCGACGGGGCGCGCGCGATGCCCGCGCCCACCCCGCTGGTGTGCCCCTGCAGGTTGATGATGCCGTTGGAGAGCGAGGCCCCGGCCAGGACGCCCGTGACCACGCCGATCACCACGAGCACCCCGGTGCCCGTCACCAGCGTCGCGGCCACCTGCCTCGGGGTCAGCCCCATCGCCTTGAGCACGGCGAGGTCGAGCGCGTGGTCGCGCAGGCCCAGCGCGCTCGCGGTGAGCAGGTTGGCCAGCCCGATCAGCGCGAGCACCACGACCAGCGCGACGATCACCACCCGGATCACGGCCAGCCGCTCGGCCGGGTTGACCACCCGCGCGACCTCCAGGTTCTGCCCGGAGGCGGCCAGCAGCCTGGTCCTGACCTCCTCGGCGTCGACTCCCGGCTTCACCACGAGGCTGTAGAACTCCGGCGGCAGGGCGTCCTTGGCGGAGAGGCTGTCGATCCCGAAGGACAGCACCTCGCCGTCCTTGTCCGGCTCCACGACCCGGCCCACGATGCGCAGGATCAGCGGGGTGCCGCCGACGGTGACCCGCACCCGGTCGCCGATCTCCACCTCCAGCAGGTCGAGCAGCCCCTGCCCGGCGACCGCCTCACCTCGTTCCGCGTAACCGCGCCCGTCCACGACCACGAACGGGTACGGCTCGGCCGAGGTGCCGATCGCCCGCGCCGGCACGGTCCTGGTCTGCTCCGGTTCGAGGGCGTCCACCTCGGTGCCCGGGTAGAACGCCGTCACCCCGGGGTCGGCCCTGATCAGCCTCTCCGCGTCGCTGGCGGGCAGCCTGCCGGGCTTCACGGTCAGCGCCGCCGCCTGGCCGACCTGCTCGGGATGGCTGAGGAAGTTGTCCAGCGTGGCCCAGCAGCCCAGCCCGATCGTGATCATCATCATCGGCACCGCGACGCCGAACGTCGTCAGGAACGCGGGCAGCCTGCGGGTGAACGCGTCACGGGCGCCCAGCACCAGCGCGGGCGGCAGCCGTACGAGCAGGGCCAGCCTGGCCATCCGGGACAGGTGGCCGCGCGGCGGCATGGCGGGGGCGGCGGGGATCGGCGGGGTCCGGCCGCCGCGCCAGGCGGGCAGCGCCACCGCGACCAGCACCACGGCCGCCGTGCCGACCGCGATCGCCGCCGTGGGCATCGGGGACAGCGGCAGCCCCGCGCCGCCGTCCAGCGCGAGCATGGTCACGAACTGGCCGCAGACCAGCCCCGCCCCGACGCCGGCCAGGCCCAGCGATCCGTGCTCGACCAGCAGCATGCCCATGACCTGGCCCCGGGTGAGGCCGAGCGACTTCAGCGTGGCGAAGTCGCGCGACTGGGTGAGCACCCGGCCGCCGACCACGTTGGCGATGGCGAGCGCCGCGGCGATCAGGCCGACGACTCCGAACAGCGCCAGGAGCAGGCCGAGCAGCCGGTTGTCGAGCTCCATGGAGGCGCGTACCTCGCGCCACGTCGAGATGCGCTGGATCCGTTCGTCGAGCAGGGTGACCGCGCCCTGCACGACCAGGCGGGTGGCCTCCGGATCATCCAGCCGCAGGCCGATGACCGACTCGCTGAGCCCGACCGCGGGCTCCACCCGGTCGAGAGTCTCGGGCAGCGCCCAGGCCAGGCCGGGGGTCCACTCGGGATAGAAGCCCTGCTCCGCGGTCTCGGCGATGCCGGCGACGGCCAGCACGTGGCGGGTGCCGTTCAGCGCGGTCACCGTGAACGGGCTGCCCAGCCGGAGCCCGGACGCCCGCGCGAAGGACCGCTCGACCACCACGCCGTCGAGGTCGGCGCGGTCGAGCCAGCGCCCCTCGCGCACCACGGGGTGCGCGATCTCGGGCGGGTCCACCGGCAGCGCCCTGAGCGCCACCGGCGCCTTCCTGCCGTCCTGGGCGAGCGTGACGGGCGCGCTGCGGTACGGCCCGGCCACGCCCGTCACGCCGGGCAGCGCGGCCAGCCCGGCAGGGTCGGGGCTCTGCTTGGCGTGGATCCACACGTGGGCGCCGTCGGTCTGGGTGAACAGGCCGCGCCACGGGTTGGTGCTGTCTTCGAGAAGCGTGGCCGAGGTGATCAGCGCGGTGACGATGCCGGCGACCGCGAGGACGGCCAGCAACGCCTGTCCCCGCCGCGCCCGCAGATCGGCCTTGATCCACCTGGCGGAGGCGCGCACCGTGCTCATCGCAGCTCGACCACGTCTCCCGCCCCGCCCCTTGAGCGGCGGCGGGGGACGGCGATCGTGCCGTCGTCGATGACCTGACCGTCGAGCAGCGACACCACCCGGTCGGCCAGGCTGGCCACTCTCGCCTCGTGGGTGACGAGCACGATCGTCTGACCGTCGCGGTGTACCTCGCCCAGCAGGCGGAGCACGTCACGGGTGTTGCGGCTGTCGAGGTTGCCCGTCGGCTCGTCGGCGAGCAGCAGGCTCGGCCGGTTGGACAGGGCGCGGGCGAGCGCCACGCGCTGCTGCTCACCGCCGGAGAGCTGCGAGGGCGGCGCGTCGGACCGCTCGGTCAGCCCGAGCGCGTCCAGGAGATACTCCCTGCGCGCGCGGGCCTCCTTCGGACTGGACCCGGCCAGCAGCGCGGGAAGTTCCACGTTGTCGGCCACGGTCATGTTCGCGACCAGGTTGAAGAACTGGAAGACGAAGCCGATTTTCTTCCTGCGCAGCAGCGCCCAGGCGCTCTCCCGCAGGGTGTCGACCCGCCTGCCGTCGAGCCAGATCTCGCCGGAGGAGGGCTTGTCGAGCCCGCCGAGCATGTGCACCAGGGTCGACTTGCCGGAGCCGGAAGGCCCCGTGACGGCCACGAACTCCCCGGCCCCGATCTCCAGGTCCACCCCTCGTACGGCGGGCACGGGCACGGCGCCTTGCTGATAGATCTTGCCCAGGTTGACCGTCTTGATCACTGTGCTCAGCTGCTTAGGGGTCACGGAAGCTCCTCCTGGCAGCGTTCGAGCCAGTCGAGATCTGCCTGAAGATGCAGCATGGCACCTTCGATCAGCAGATGCGCCACGCGGTTGGCCTGGTCCGTGCCGTCGGCCAGCTCGTTGAGGCTTCGCATCAGTGAAAGATAGTGCCGCCGCTGGCGGTTGATCAGCGCCATCCGGTCGGCGATACCGGTCATCGGCGCGAGCACGAGCTTCATGAAAAAGTCGTCACGGACCCTGGGGCCCTCCGTCGGCTCGTCGACCCAGGCTTCGAGCTTCTCTCTGCCCAGCGCGGTCAGGTAGTAGACCTTCTTGTTCGGCCGGTTCGACTGCTCCACGTCGACCGCGCGGACCAGGCCGTCCTTCTCCAGCCTGCCGAGCGTGACGTAGATCTGGCCGATGTTCGGGGATGGGTATGCATCGCCGAAGGTCAGCTCAAGTGCCTGTTTGAGCTCGTAGCCATGTGCAGGTTCCTTCGCGAGGAGTGCCAGCAACGACAGCCGCACGCCCCACCTCCTCGACAGCCCGTTATGGATGCGTTACGGGAACATCTGTTGACGCTCACATTACCGCTGTGCATAACATGAATGCATCTACCTAACACGCATGTAACCACCTTGGAACCTGGAGGAATCAACGTGCATCGCCTTGTCTCCGTCACGCTGGCAGTCATGCTGCTGGCCGGCTGCACGGGACCGGGCGAAGAGGCCGCACCAGAGGTCGGAACGGGCGGAACCGGCCCGATCACCCTCGTCATCGGGCGGGACACCACGTCCTACCTGCGGCCTCTGCTGGACCGCTGGAACGCGGCGCACCCCGGAGAGCCGGTCACCCTGCTGGAACTCCCCGAGGCCGCCGACGAACAGCGCGCCCAGATGGTCGCCAACCTCCAGGCGAAGAGCGAACGTTACGACGTGCTCGCCCTCGACGTGATCCGGACGGCCGAGTTCGCCGACGCGGGATGGATCATCCCGCTGGAGCGAGCGATGTTCCCACTCGACCGCTTCCTGCCTCCCGTCGTGGACACGGCCGTCTATCAGGGCAAGCTGTGGGCGGTGCCGTACAGCAGCAACGCCGGTCTGCTCTACTACCGCAAGGACCTCCTCCGCAGGGAGGGTCTCAAACCGCCCAAGACCTGGGCGGAGATGCGGGAGCAGGCGAAGAGACTGAGCGCGAAATACGACGTCGGCGGATACGCCGGTCAATACCTCGCCTACGAGGGACTGACCGTCAACTTCGCCGAGGCCGTGCAGTCGGCCGGCGGCAAAGAGATCATCAGCTCCGACGGGGCCAAGGTCACGATGGACGTCGGCAAGGCCGAGGCCGGGCTCGACTTCCTGGTGCGCGGACTCCGCGAGGGCTGGATCCCCCGCGAGTCGCTCACCTTCAAGGAGGAGGAGTCGCGGCTGGCCTTCCAGGAGGGACGGCTGCTGTTCTCACGCAACTGGCCACACGCGTACGGCCCGGCCACGCAGTCGGCGATGGCGGGGAAGTTCGCGGTGACCGGGTTGCCGGGCATCGACGGGCCGGGATCAAGTTCGCTGGGCGGTTACAACCTGGCGATCAGCGCCTACTCCAAGAAGCAGAAGTCGGCCCTGGCCTTCATCCGCTACTTCACCGGGCTGGAGAACCAGCGCCGCGTGCTGACGGACGGCTCCTTCCCGCCGGTGTGGGCGGAGTTGTACGACGATCCCGCCCTCATCAAACGTTTTCCCTACCTGCCGGTGCTGAAGCAGAGCATTCTCAACGCCCAGCCCCGGCCGGTGGCCGCAAACTACAACCAGGTGAGCCTGGCGATCGCCAGCGCGGTCTCCCGGGCACTCACCCCCCCTTTCGAGGAGTCGAGCGGCGACATAGCCGCCTCCCTGAAAACCGAACTAAACGAGATCATTCGGGCCCGTTAGCGAGAGGCGATCCCTCTCCGGCGGCGGACCGTCATCCCCATCTCAGTTCGTTGCACCAAAAAACTCACATTCGGGGCTTAGAAACGCAGGAGGAACGCACTATGCGTAAAGCCAAGGCCCTGGCGGTCGTCGCAGGGCTGTCGATCGTCACCGCCGCGTGCGGCGGCGCCGACCCCGCCGAACCGGCACCGGCCGCCAACGGCGCCAGCAGCGCCCCCGCCGCCAAGACCCTCGAAGGTGTCACCCTCGAGGTCGCCGCGAAGTGGACCGGCGAGGAGCAGACCAACTTCGAGGCCGTGCTGAAGGCCTTCCAGGACAAGACCGGCGCCAAGGTGACCTACGCCTCCACCGGCGAGGACACCGGCGCCTACCTCGGCCCGCGGATCCAGGGCGGCAACCCGCCGGACATCGCGATCCTGCCGCAGCCGGGACTCGTCCAGCAGTACGCCGAGCAGAAGGCCCTCAAGCCGCTCGCGTCGGAGGTCCAGGCCGAGATCGACAAGAACTACACGCCCTACTGGAAGGAACTCGGCTCGGCCGACGGCCAGGTCTACGGCGTGCTGGTGAAGGCGGCCCACAAGTCGCTGATCTGGTACCGCGCTCCGGCGTTCGAGGAGGCCGGCGTGCAGCCGCCGACCGACTGGGCGACGCTCCTCACCGCCGCGCAGACCGTCGCCGACTCCGGCACCCCGCCGTTCTCGTTCTGCGGCGCGTCCGGCTGGACGCTCACCGACCTGTTCGAGAACGTCTACCTCTCGACCGCCGGCCCGGAGAACTACGACAAGCTCTCCAAGCACGAGATCCCGTGGACCGACGCGTCCGTGACCACCGCGCTGGAGAAGATGGCGGAGATCACCGGGAAGAAGGAGTTCGTGCTCGGCGGCAGCTCCACGGCCCTGCAGACCGAATTCCCGGCCTGCGTGACCAAGGTCTACGGCGAGAAGAAGGCCGCGATGATCATCGAGGCCGACTTCGTGGCCGCCTCGGCGTCCGAGTCCGGCGCGAAGGTCGGCGAGGACGCCAAGTTCTTCCCGTTCCCGAAGGCCGGGGAGACCGAGCCCGTGGTGCTCGGTGGCGACATCGCGGTGGCGCTGAAGGAGTCTAAGGGCGCGATGGCGCTGCTGCAGTACCTCGCCTCGGCTGAGGGCGGCGCCGTCTGGGCCAAGCTTCCCGGCTACCTCTCGCCCAACCGCAACGTCCCCGCCACGACCTACCCGAGCCCGGTGACCCAGCAGCTCGCTCAGACGATCATCGACGCGGGGGAGTCCGTCCGGTATGACATGTCCGACCTCGCGCCCAGCGCGTTCGGCGGCACCGACGGCAAGGGCGAATGGAAGTACCTCCAGGACTTCCTGCGCGACCCGTCCGACATCAAGGGCATCCAGGAGAAGCTGGAGTCCGAGGCCACCAAGGCCTGGAAGAAGTAGGAGGATCAGGCCGTGACCGACCGGTCAGACGGCCCGCAGGCCACGCGCGGCGACGGCAAGTCCGCCGCCCGCGGGGCCTCCCCCGAGCCGCAGCCAACCACACCCCCAGCGAAGGGCGCACAGGGACCAACGCCGAGAATGGCGCTCTGGTTCCTCCTGCCGGCGCTCATCCTGCTGGGCGCCATGGTGATCTATCCGATCATCTTCTCCATCTTCCGCAGTTTCTTCGACTCCGCCGGCGACACCTTCGTCGGCGCCGACAACTACACCGCGATCTTCACCGACGCCTCGATGCTCACCACGATCAGGAACAACCTGATCTGGGTCGTGATCGCCCCCATCCTGGTGACCACGATCGGCCTGATCTTCGCGGTGCTCACCGAGCGCATCAAGTGGGCGACCGCGTTCAAGCTGATCGTGTTCATGCCGATGGCCGTCTCCCTGATGGCCTCCGGCGTCATCTTCCGGCTGGTCTACGAGCAGGACCCGGACAAGGGCGTCGCCAACGCGGTGATCACCTCCGTAGGCGACGTCTTCGACTCCAGCCAGGGCTACCCGGGCGCCCGGCCCAGGGAGAACGACGCCGCGCCCGCCCTTGAGAACGGCGCAGTCGTCACCCGGCAGCCCATCCAGGCGGGGCAGCCCGCTCTGCTGCCGCTCGTCGGGCTCAAGCCCGACCTCCTGCCCGCCGACGCGGTCACCGCGAAGGCGGTCACCGGCCCCGGGGTGGGCGGCACGGTCTGGCTCGACTTCGCACCCGGCGGAGGCGGTGCCGTCGGCAAGATCGACGACAACGAGAAGGGCATGCCGGGGGTGACCGTCGAGGCCGTGCAACAGGGCGCGGTCAAGGGCACCACCACGACGGCGGCCGACGGAAGCTTCACCTTCGCCGGACTGCCCGCCGGCGACTACGTGATGCGACTGCCGCAGAGCAACTTCACCGCGTCCTTCGGCGGGGTGAGCTGGCTCGGCCCGACGCTGATCACCCCGGCCATCATCGGCGCGTTCATCTGGGTGTGGGCCGGCTTCGCGATGGTGCTGATCGCGGCGGGGCTCGCAGCCATCCCGCGGGACGCCCTGGAGGCCGCCCGCATCGACGGGGCCACCGAGTGGCAGGTCTTCCGGAAAATCACCGTACCGCTGCTCTCGCCGGTATTGGTGGTGGTGTTCGTGACGATGATCATCAACACGTTAAAGGTATTCGACCTGGTCTTCGTCATCGCCCCCGGGTCGGTCCAGCCACAGGCCAACGTGATCGCGCTGGAGATGTGGCGGGTCTCCTTCGGCGGCGGAGGCAACCAGGGACTCGGCTCAGCATTGTCGATCTTCCTGCTGGTGCTGGTCCTGCCATTCATGATCATAAATATCCGGCGGTTCAGAAGGGAGCAGCAGTGATGATGGCCACCGCGACCGTCGAACGTACCGTCGCGAATTCGGCGGGCGCCCCCAAGCGCGGCGTACTCGGCCGCGTCATCGACCGACTCGGCGGCGGGTTCCTGCAGGCCCTGCTCATCGTGGTCGCCCTCTTCTGGCTGATGCCCACCCTCGGGCTGCTGATCGTCTCCATCCGCGGCGAGACGTTCAACAACTCCTCCGGCTGGTGGACGGCGTTCACCCAGCCCGCCCAGCTCACCCTGGCGAACTACAGCGACCTGCTGGCGACGGGCTTCACCAGCTCGTTCTGGAACACCATCGCGATCACGGTCCCCGCGACGCTGCTGGTCATCGGCATCGCCGCGATGGCCGGCTACGCCTTCGCCTGGATCGAGTTCCCCGGCAGGGACGCGGTGTTCCTGGTGGTGGTGGCGCTGCTGGTGGTCCCCATCCAGATCGCGCTGATCCCCATCGCCAAGCTGTACGGCTCGCTGAACATCTTCGGCTCGATCCCCGGTGTGGTCCTCTTCCACGTCGCCTTCGGGCTCCCGTTCGCCATCTTCCTGTTGCGCAACTTCTTCGCCGGCATTCCCAAGGAACTGCTGGAAGCCGCGCGCATGGACGGCGCGGGAGAGTGGAAGATCTTCGCCACGGTGGTCTTCCCGCTGGCCAAGCCGGCGATCGCGTCCCTGGGCATCTTCCAGTTCCTGTGGGTGTGGAACGACCTCCTGGTGGCCCTGGTCTTCGCTGACACCGACAATCAGCCGATGACCAAGGCCCTGCAATCACAGATGCGGCAGTTCGGCACCAACGTGGACATCCTTGCCCCCGGTGCCTTCCTGTCACTGATCATCCCCCTGGTGCTGTTCTTCGCCTTCCAGCGCTACTTCGTCCAGGGCATGATGGCCGGCTCCGTCAAGTGACCCATCCGGAGGCTCGCCTGGCTCTACGACAGGCGGGCCTCCGCCCGGGTTTGATCATTTTTCTGGGGAAGGTCACATGACGGGCTGACGGCCACTATGGTTTTCATCCATGGCTGGACGTCCGTTGCACGAAGTCGTAGAAGCAGGCTGGGCCAAGGCCCTCGATCCCGTCGGAGAGAAGATCTCCGAACTGGGCGAGTTCCTTCGCGAGGAGATCGCCGCCGGCAGGCAGTACCTCCCGGCCGGCGCCAACGTGCTCCGCGCCTTCCAGCAGCCGTTCGACGAGATCAAGGTGCTGATCGTCGGGCAGGATCCCTACCCGACGCCCAGCCACCCCGTCGGCCTGAGCTTCTCGGTCGCGCCCGACGTCAGGCCGTTGCCGGGCAGCCTGGTCAACATCTACAAGGAGTACATGGCCGACCTCGGCCACCCCGCTCCCACCAACGGCGACCTCACCCCGTGGACCGAGCAGGGCGTGCTGCTGCTCAACAGGGTCCTGACCGTGATGCCGGGCAAGCCCGCCTCACACCGGGGCAAGGGCTGGGAGCAGGTCACCGAGCAGGCCATCCACGGCCTCGTGGCCCGGCAGAAGCCGCTGGTCGCCATCCTGTGGGGGCGTGACGCGCGCAACCTGCGCCCGATGCTCGGCGACGTGCCGTGCGTCGAGTCGGCCCACCCCAGCCCGTTGTCGGCCCGCAACGGCTTCTTCGGCTCCCGCCCGTTCAGCCGCGCCAACCAGCTCCTCGAGCAGCAGGGCGCCACTCCCGTGGAGTGGAAGCTGCCCTGATCCCACTAGGATTCGACCATGAGCGATGAGCCAGACACCGAGCGCTATCTCCGGATCACCGTTGAGCTGACCGTGGAGGTGCTCGACGTCGACGCCCTCCAGGCTGCGGCGCTCGCCGAGATCCGGCACCCCGAGGCCGACCTCGACGACAACGAGCGTGCCGAGCAGGCGGGGCTGGTCACCGACGACGAGACCGGCGCCACCGCGTTGCAGTGGCTCATCGAGCCCGACCACGTGCTGCACCTCATCGACCACATCGCCGAGGTCGAGCCCCGCGAGGCCGTCCTCGGCGTCGAGCCCGCCGAGGCCCCCGAGGAAGACGAGCACGAACACGAGCACAACGGCAACTGATTCGGTCGCACGTGTTCCGGCCTCTCGACGCGGTCGCCCAGCGGGCGGCCGGCGATGCCCGAGCGTCCCCCCTTCAGGAACATCACAGACTTCCCGGCCACGGCAGGCGCTGACAGGAGGACTCAGGTGATCGTCGCTTTTTCCGTCACACCGCTCGGAGTCGGCGAGGGCGTCGCCGAGCCCGTGGCCCGGGCCGTCCAGGTGGTGCGCGACAGCGGCCTCCCCAACCACACCGACGCCATGTTCACCACCGTCGAGGGCGAGTGGGACGAGGTCATGGCGGTCCTCAAACGAGCCGTCGACGCGGTCGCCGAGGTGGCCCCCCGGGTGAGCCTCGTCCTCAAGGCCGACCTCCGCCCCGGCGTCACCGACGCGATGACCTCCAAAATCACCTCCCTCGAACACCACCTCGGCTCCACCACCCGCTAGCGCGGTGTCCTCGAACCCTCCCCCAGGTTCGAGCGGCCCCTGGCTCGGCATCAGGTACCGCCGGACGGGCGGGAACGGGCCGGAAGGCTCGAAAGCCTGTGGAGACCCGGTAAGACCATCTCGGTGGCTCGGGTCGGTGAAGCGTGAAGCCGCAGAAGTGCCGCAGGTGCGGTACAGGCAGAGTCTTCGGCATTCATGCCGAAGAGCGCGTCAAGCCGTGAAGTCGGCGACGTTGTCCCCGGCCCAGGTGGCGAAGGGCCGGGCGGGGTGGCCGGTGACCCGCTTGACGGTGTCCGTGAGGACGGCCGGCACGCCGTCCGCGGAGTGCCACCAGTCGAGCAGTTTGTCGGCGAACGCACCCGGCAGATGGTCGGCCATCTCGGCCTTCCACGCCGCACGGCTCACCTCGTGGACCGCGATCGGTTTGCCGGTGACGTCGGCGATCCGCCCGATCTGCTCGGCGAACGTCAGCGACTCGGGCCCGGTGACGGTGTAGATCCCGCCATGCAGACCCGGGTCCCTGAGGACTTCGTACGCGACTTCGGCCAGGTCCGCCTCGTGCAGCGGGTCGGTGTACGCGTTCGGGTACGGCAGGCTCACGGCGCTCGCCGTTCTGATGGGCCACGACCACTGCCGGGCGTTGCCGGCGAACGTGCCGGGGCGCAGGACGGTCACCTCGAAGGGGTGCGGGTGGAGTGCCCGTTCGACGACATGATGGGGATCCGCCGGGTCGGCCGCCATCGATGATGACAGCAGGACGACGTGTTCGACCCCGGCGACGGCGGCCTGCTCGGCGAACGCCTCGACGGTGCTCGCCTCCGCATAGAGGAAGACCGACTCGACACCCCTGAGCGCCTCAGGAAAGGTGTCCGGGTCCCCCAGATCACACCGGACGGCACCGCGCACCTCCTCCGGCCTTCTGGAGCCGACCCGGACGGTCTGCCCAGCACGGTCAAGCAGGGCGAGCAGCGATTTGGCGACCGCGCCGCGGCCACCGGTGACGAGAATGGTCATTTCAGATCTCCTGATTCACAGTGAAATACCTCCGGAACGACGTTCGTAACGAACAGCGTTCTTGCCGAACGCTAGGGAACGAACGACGTTCGTGTCAAACGGTGTTCGTTCTGCCTATGCTGGCGGGCATGACATCCCCAGCGCCGGTGAGCCGCAGGGCCCGGCCCGCCAAGGCTCCGCTGAGCCGTGACGTCATCGTCCGCGCGGGCCTGCGGATCCTCGACCGTGACGGCATGGACGCGCTCACCATGCGCAGGGTCGGCACCGAACTGGACACCGGCGCCGCCTCGCTCTACGTGTACGTCAGGAACCGCGACGAGTTGCTGACCCTGATGTGCGACGAGGCGCTGGGCGAGGTCCCGCTGCCCGCCGACCGCGGGGGGTCGTGGCGCACGCGCCTGACGAACCTGGTCAACGCCTACATCGAGGCCCTCGCCCGTCATCGGGGGCTGGCGCTCGTCGCGCTCGGGACCATTCCCGCCGGCCCGAACGCCCTCCTGATCACCGAGCGCATGCTGGCCCTGCTGAAGGAGGGCGGGCTGACCGACGACACCGCCGCGTGGGCCGTCGACCTCCTCGGCCTCCATCTGACCGCGGTGGCCGCCGAACAGAGCGCCCACCACGACCAGACGGTCGACGGCGGCTCGGAGGCCGCCTACCTGCAGGAGGTCGGCGACCACTTCGCGGCGCTGCCCCCCGACCGATTTCCCATGATCACCGCGCTAAGGGAGCCGCTGCTGGCCGGCAGCGGCGAACAGCGGGCGACCTGGTTCCTGCACGTCCTCCTCACCGGCATCCTCGCCACCCCGGTCGAACGCTAGACCCACGGCGGCACCGGTTCCGCACGCCCGCCCGGAGTCAGACCGGGACCGACGAGGCGGAAGACCACACCACGGGTCAGGGTTTGCGGGCCGCGCCGCCCCAGCCGAGGATGGCGAACCTGCGGAGCAGGGATGGGGAGATGAAACGGTCGGAGTCGAGGAGCTCGAAGTCGCCGAAGAAGCGTTTGATCTCTTCGACGGTCCGGGGGAAGACGCCTGAGCTGGCCCGGGAGTAGACGTCGCGCACCGCGGCGGTGTCGTCGCCGCGGGTGTCGCCCATGGTGAGGTGGCTGATCACCAGGTGGCTGCCGGGCGCCATCAGCTCGCGGAGCTGGGCCACCTGGTCGTAGGGGTCCTCCAGGAAGTGGAGCACCGCGACCATGAGGACGGCCACCGGCTGGTCGCCGTCGATCAGACCGGTCTCGACGGCCTGTTTGAAGATCTCGGCGGGATGGTGCAGGTCGCCCTGCACCATCGCGACGCCGGGGCTGGCGGCCAGCAACGCGCGGCCGTGCACGCACACCACGGGATCGATGTCGACGTAGACGATGTGGGCGTCGGGGGACACGGCCTGGGCGACCTGGTGGACGTTCTGCTGGGTGGGGAGACCGGCGCCGATGTCGATGAACTGCCGGATGCCCATCTCCCGGGCGAGGTGGGTGACGGCGTTGCCGAGGAACTCCCGGTTGTGCCGGACACCGTCACGCGACTCGGGGAAGGCCTTGACGATCTGCTCGGCCGCCTCACGGTCGGCGGCGAAATTGTCCTTGCCGCCGAGCATGTAGTCGTAGATGCGGGCGACGTTCGGCGTGGTGACATCGATGCCTTGAGGGATGCGCTCGTTCACTATCGCTCCTCACCCGTCGACAACGCGATGGGCGAAGCCTGAGTGATGCCGCGGCCCCGCCCGCGCGCTGATCGTAGCGCAGGCAGACCCGTGCACACCGGACTTTTAACACGTCATACGTCCTATCTGGACAAATGCTCGGAGTAAGGCGGACGCCCTGAACGCGCGTCGCGTCTGGCGGCGGGAGCGGCCTTCCACCTGGCCTTCTACCCGGCCTTCTACCCGGTCAGGCGCTCGGAGTAGGGCGGACGCCGGAGACGCGTGTCGCGCCTGCGGGTGGCGGCTACCTTGGCGCAGGAGAGGGCATCGGCGGCCGGACAGGGGGTGGCCTGCAGGGTCTGCCCCGGCGCGCCGGCCCAGGAGAGGGCGACGTCGCCCCCGTCGATCCGGAGCCGGTCGTCGATGGTCCGGCGGACGGCGGCCGGATGAGCCGCCAGGAAGGCCAGGTGCTCCGCGAGCAACCGCTCGGCGACGGCACGCAGCAGGCTTCCCGTGCACAGGTCGTGGCCGCAGGCCGCCCGGTCGAGCAGGATCTCGGGTAACCCGAACCGTCGCAGCCCTCGGCTCGCCACCAGCGCGGGAGCGATCCGGCCGCCAAGCCAGTCGTCGGCCAGGGCGAACTCCGTCCGCTCCCCCGGGCAGCCGCCGCAGTGGAAGACGGCCGCGCCCGTGGTGACATCGTGGATCACCCCGTCGCACTCGGCCGCGAGCGCACGGGCCGCCGCCCTGGCGGTCTGCGCCGCCTCGGGCTGGACCGACACGGGCGCGACGCTGGACACCACGACGTGATGCCGGGCCCGCCCCCACCCCTGCTCCCCCGACTCGGCGACCGCCGCCAGCCAGGGCGACCTGCGCGCCCGCCGGATCGAGACGGTCAGCCGCGGCGACCCGAGCGTGTCCGCCGCGATCCGGCGGAACGGCCGCCGCATGCGCCAGGGCACCACGCTGTCGACGAACCCCGGGCCGAGCGCGGCGGGCAGCCGGCCGGCGACGACCACGAAGGCCGAGCTCGTCTCTCCCGGTAGCTCCAATGTGATCTTCATCTGGCCTCCTCATCGAGCGAGGCCCCCAGCATCCGCGCGGCTCCTGCCGCCTCGGCTCCCCGAACGCCGCTCTGTGGACAGGCGACGGGCTTTCCACAACCTCATATCCCGATAGGGGCGGGGTATCCCGGCACCGGGGTGGGAAGCAGCCAGGGCTCATGGACGGACCGACCTGGAACGGCGGCCAGTTCGGGGACGTGCGACCTGACGTAGTCGCCCGCCGGGTCGAAGCGCCTGGCCTGCCTGATCAGGTTGAAGCTCCGGTTGGGACGGGTGTCGTTGCCCGTGCCGGCGACCCACTGCCAGTTGCCGCTGTTGTCGGCCACGTCACCGTCGAGCAGCAACGCGAAGAAGTGGCCCGCACCCGCCCGCCAGTCGATCCGCACCTGTTTCACCAGGTAGGCGGCCGTGATCAACCGGGCCCGGTTGTGCATCCAGCCCTCCGCGGCGAGCTGACGCATGCCCGCGTCCACGATGGGCACCCCGGTCATCCCCGCGCGCCACGCCGCGAGGGCGTCCTCGTCGTCCCGCCACCGCCTGCGTCCCGGCCGGTAGTCGAGCCGGTTGATCTGCGGGAACGCGTATGTCACCTGGTGATGGAAGTCGCGCCAGCAGAGCTGCCTGACGAAGCTCCCCGCTCCCGCCCGCTCGGCGAGTTCCAGCGGCGACAGGCAACCGAACCGGAGATAGGGGCTCAACCTGGACGTGCGGTCACCCGCCAGGTCATCGTGGCCCTCGCCGTACCCGGCCAGGCCGTGCCGTAGCCAGTGCTCCATCCGGGCACGCGCCGCCGTCTCCCCCGGCGGTGCGAAACCCTCGGTCGCGCCGGCGGGGATGCGCCCGGCGGCCGGCGACGAGGGGACCTGCAGCCGGCGCGGCGCGGGCCGTACGGGGCGGCGGGTGGTGGTGGACCAGGCGCGCCAGTAGGGCGTGAAGACCCGGTAGTGGTCTCCCCCGCCGGCGGGCAGCAGCTCGCCCGGCGGAACCACCGTCACGCCAGGGAAGCAGCGGAAGCCCAGGCGGGCCCGGGCGCATTCGTCGGCCAGCCGTCGTTCCCTGCGCCTGGCGTAGGAGCTGACGTCGGCGGTGGTCCAGACGGCCTCCGCCGACACCTCCGCGGCCAGTCTCAGGGTCTGCGCGACCACGTCGCCGCGCCGTACGAACAGCTCGCCGCCGCGGGATCTGAGCGAGTGGCGCAGATCGGCGAGGCAGCCCCGCAGGAAGGGCGCACGGTGGCCGGCGGGCACGGCCGGGTCGAGCACGAACAACGGCACGACCCGGCGGGCCCGCTCGCACGCCTCGGCCAGCGCCGGGTGGTCGTGCACACGCAGGTCCCTGGTGAACAGCACGATGACGGTCTCCACACCAGGGAGTCTGCCCAGGTCAGGTCAGATGGTACGGAGAATGGCCAGCGAGTGGCCGGGGAGCACGAGATCCTCGTCGAGGACGATGTCCTCGTCGGAGGCGAGCAGGATCCGCGCGCGCGGCAGCTGCAGCCTGACCACCGCCGGGCCCAGGTTGGCGGCGACCCTCAGCGAGCCGCGATGCATGACGAGCCACCGGTCGTCCTCGTCATAGTCGACCTTGATCTGGTCCAGGCGGGGGTCGGTCAGCTCGGGGAGCGCCTTGCGCAGCGCGATCAGGTCGCGGTACCAGTTGAGCAGGGCGCGGTGGCCGTCGAGCTTCAGCTCGCACCAGTCGAGTTTGGAGCGCAGGAACGTGCTCTCGTTCTGCGGGTCGGGGGCCTTGTCGGCCCAGTCGTCGTAGCCGTGGCCGACGAACTCGCGGCGGCGCCGGTCGGCCTCGGTGGAGGCCAGCTCGGGGTCCTCGTGATCGGTGAAGAACAGGAACGGCGTACGGGTGCCCCACTCCTCGCCCATGAACAGCATCGGGGTGAACGGCGAGGTCAGCAGCAGCCCCGCGCCGACCCGAAGCGACTCGGCGGACAGCCGGTCGCCGGTCGCCCGGTTGCCGATCTGGTCGTGGTTCTGCAGCGCGCAGACGAAACGGTAGCCGGGCACATGGGCGGCGGGGCGTCCGTGGGAGCGTCCGCGGAAGGTGGAGAAGGTGCCGTCGTGCAGGTAGGCGGAGGTCAGCGTCTTGGCCAGCACCGCGAGCGGGCCGAAGTCGCAGTAGTAGCCGTGCCGCTCGCCGGTGAGCGCGGCGTGCAGCGCGTGGTGGACGTCGTCGTCCCAGACCGCGTCGAGACCGTAGCCGCCGGCCTCGCGCGGGGTGACCAGCCGGGGATCGTTCAGGTCGGACTCGGCGATCAGCGTCAGCGGCCGGCCCAGCGAGCTGGCCAGCAGGTCCACTTCGACGGCGAGTTCCTCCAGCAGGTGCACGGCCCGCTTGTCGTGCAGCGCGTGGACCGCGTCGAGCCGCAGGCCGTCGATGTGGAAGTCGCGCAGCCACTGCAACGCGTTCCCGATCAGGTAGCGGCGCACCTCGTCGGAGCCGGGACCGTCGAGGTTGACGGCCTCCCCCCAGAAGCTGCCGAGCGCGCTGTTGAAATAGGGACCGAAGGGGTGCAGGAAGTTGCCGGACGGGCCCAGGTGGTTGTAGACCACGTCGAGGATGACGCCGATCCCCGCCTGGTGACAGGCGTCCACCAGCATCTTCAGCCCGTCGGGCCCGCCGTAGTTCTCGGTGACGGCCCACAGGTCGACGCCGTCGTAGCCCCAGTTGTGCTTGCCGGGCACCGGGGGCACCGGCAGCAGCTCCACGAAGTCGACCCCCAGGTCGACCAGGTGGTCGAGCATCTCGGCGGCCTCGGTGAAGGTGCCCGCGGCGGTGAAGGTGCCGACGTGCAGCTCGTAGATGACCGCGCCGCGCAGCACGCGCCCGCGCCAGTCGTGGTCGCTCCAGGTGAACCGGTCGTGGTCGTAGACACGGCTGGGCCCGAACACGCCGCCGGGCTGCCTGCGGGTCATCGGGTCGGGGTACGGCCCGCCGCCGTCGACCCTGAAGGAGTAGTCGGTGCCGTGATCGGCTCCCGCCACCTCGGCGTACCACCACCCCGCAGGGCCCGCCCACATCGGGTGACGGACCTCGGCGACCTCGACCTCGACCGTGGTGGCGTCCGGCGCCCAGACCTTAAACATCGTCGGCGTCATCCCTCTCCAGTAGTGCGACCGGGTACTGGGACAGCAGGTGCGCCAGGGGCACGCGCCCGGTGTGCGGGCGGCCGGTGAGCAGATCGTGCCAGTGGCCGTGGGGCAGCGTGATCCAGGTGTTCCCCCAGCCGCCGCGCGCGGCCAGCCGTACGGGCAGCCGGGTGGCCACCGCGACGGCCCGCGTGCCGCGGGCGAAGGCGATCGCGTGCGCCGCCGCGTCCCCCTGCGCGGCCAGCGGCTCCTGCGGCAGGCCGGGGTCGAGCCGGCGGCGGAGGTTCAGCGCGGTCCTGGTGAGCAGCAGCTTGGCGGAGTCCCAGGCGGAGACGGGCACGCACGGGAAGGCGACCGGCCGCCGGTTGTCGGGATCGACCAGGGAGAAGTCAGTGATCTCATTGCCCTGGTAGACGTCAGGAACGCCGGGCATCATCAGCTGGACGATCTTCTGGCCCAGCGAGTTGGCCATGGCGTGCGGCTCGATCTTCGCGGCGAAGGCGGCGACGGAGGGTCCGCACTCGCTGATCGCGCGCTCGGCGAAGCCGCGCAGGTCACGCTCGTAGCCGGGGTCGGAGTCGATCCAGGAGACGGAGGTCTTGGCCTCCCGCGCGGCCTTCAGCAGGTAGTCGGTGAACCTCTCGGCGCTGATCGGCCAGGCGGCCATGAGGTTCTGCCAGCCGAGGTAGTCGAGCGCGGGGTCGAAGGACACCTGTGCCGCCCAGCCATCCACGGCCGCCGCCCACTCCGCCGGCAGTTCCGACAGTACGGCGAGCCGGGCACGGACGTCCTCGGAGCGCTTGGTGTCGTGGGTGGACAGCGTGGTCATGTTCTCCGGCGGCAGCGTGCGGCAGTAGTCGTGGAACTCGGCGGGCGTCATCCCGAAGTCGCCGGGTTCGCCGCCGACCTCGTTGAGGCAGGCCAGGGGGTACCACCGGTAGAGGGCGGTGTCCTCCACGCCCTTGGCCATCACGGGACCGCAGGTCTGCTGGAACCGCACGATCGCCTCCGGCGTGCCGTACAGCACCGCCTCGACCACCTCGCGGACGGCGGACTCGTCGCCGAGGCGGTCGGCGGCCAGCCGGGCGGCGGTCTCCACGATCTCGACGGACTCCGGCGGCGGCGGCTCGCCCGGCACGGCGTACGCCCGGTAGACGGGCATCGCGGCCAGCAGTTCGACGACGGCGGCGCGTAGCCTGGCCCCGCCGACGACGGCGGTCAGCCGATCGATCTCGGCGCCGAAGAACAGGTCGAGCACGTGCCGTTTCGACTCGCGGACCACCGTGGTGTAGTCGGCCGGTCCGCCGGTCAGCCGGGTGAACAGCTCGACCAGCGGCTCGCGCCCGGCCGGATCGACGAACAGCCCGGTGATCCGGTTGAGCACGTCGTAGCCGGTGGTGCCCGCGCAGGCCCAGTCGTCCGGCAGCCGTTCCTCGCGGATCAGGATCTTCTCCGCGATCGTCCACACACCGCCCGACCGCTCCCGCAGCCGGTCGAAGTAGCCGCGCGGGTCGGCCAGCCCGTCGGGGTGGTCGACCCGCAGCCCGTCCACCAGCCCTTCCTCGACCAGGGCGAGCACCACCCGGTGCGTCCCCTCGAACACCCCGGGGTCCTCCACGCGCAGCCCGATCAGCGAGGACACGTCGAAGAACCGCCGGTAGCCCGGCCCCTTGCGGAAGGAGACCAGCCGATAGTGGTCGCCGGGCAGCGGAAACTCGTGGTCGTGGTATCTCAGCACGTCACCGTCGGGGTACGGCTCGCGGTCGTCGCCGAGCACCGGCAGGTCCACCCGCCCCGACCCCCAGTCGATGTCGAACCACGAGGCGTACGGCGAGCCGGGCCCGTCCTTGAGCACCGACCAGAGCTGCGCGTTGCCCGACTCCGGCACCGGGACCGTCATGTGGTTGGGCACGATGTCGACCACGACGCCCAGCCCGTGGGCGTCGAGCCGCTCGGCCATCGCGCGCAGCCCCTTCGCCCCGCCGAACTCCTCCCTGATCCGCGAGTGGTCGGTCACGTCGTAGCCGTGCCGGGAGGCGGGCACGGACTGCAGGATCGGCGACAGGTAGACGTGGCCGACGCCGAGGTCGGCCAGGTAGGGCGCGAGCTCGGCCACGTCGGCGAACCCGAAGTCGGGGGTGAGCTGGAGGCGGTAGGTCGAGGTGGGGGCCGCGCCCCGGGACGGCCTAGACACGCCGCAGCACCCGGACCGAGCGACCGGCCACGGCCACGCCCTCTCCGGCCCGGCACGCCCGGGCGTCCAGTGTGATCGGCATCGCCGTGTCGATCTCGGTCAGCCACATCTCGCCGTAGTCCTTCGGGATCGTGAACCGGATGACGTCATGGTGGGCGTTGAACATGAGCAGGAAGGAGTCGTCCTTGATGCGGCGGCCCCGGCGGTCGGGCTCGGTGATGGCGTCGCCGTTCAGGAAGACCGCGAGCGACCTGGCGTAACCGACCTTCCAGTCGGCGTCGGTCATCTTCTCTCCCGGCGGGGTCAGCCAGACGATGTCGCTCAGCCCGTCCTCCGAGCCGCGCACCGGCCGGCCGTAGAAGAAGCGCCTGCGGCGGAAGACCGGATGTTCCCGCCTGAGCTTGGCCAGGCGTTTGGTGAACTCCAGGAGCAGCCAGTTCTCCCGCACGTCGGACCAGTCGACCCAGCTGATCTCGTTGTCCTGGCAGTAGGCGTTGTTGTTGCCCTTCTGGGTGCGGCCCAGCTCGTCGCCGTGGGAGAGCATCGGCACGCCCTGCGACAGGAACAGGGTGGTGAGGAAGTTTCGCTTCTGCTGCTCGCGCAGCGACTCGATGGCGAGCGTCGCGGGCCCCTCCGCCCCGCAGTTCCAGGACCGGTTGTCGTCGGTGCCGTCGCGCCCGCCCTCACCGTTGGCCTCGTTGTGCTTGGTGTTGTAGGAGACCAGGTCGCGCAGGGTGAAGCCGTCGTGGCAGGTGACGAAGTTGATCGAGGCGGCCGGACGTCTGCTGTCGAGCTGGTACAGGTCGCTGGAGCCGGTCAGCCGCGAGGCGAACTCGGGCAGCGCCGCCGGCTGTCCCCGCCACAGGTCGCGGATCGTGTCGCGGTACCGGCCGTTCCACTCGGTCCACCGGGCCGGGAAGTTGCCCACCTGGTAGCCGCCCGGTCCGACGTCCCACGGCTCGGCGATCAGTTTGACCTGCGAGAGCACCGGGTCCTGCTGGACCAGGTCGAAGAACGCGCTCAGCCGGTCGACCTCGTGCAGTTCCCTGGCGAGAGTGGCGGCGAGGTCGAACCGGAACCCGTCGACGTGCATCTCGATGACCCAGTAGCGGAGCGAATCCATGATCATCTGAAGCACGTGCGGCGACCGCATGAGCAGGCTGTTTCCGGTGCCGGTGGTGTCGAGGTAGTAGCGCGGATCGTCCTCGACCAGCCGGTAGTAGTCGACGTTGTCGATGCCCCGCATGCTCAGCGTCGGACCGAGGTGGCTGCCCTCCGCCGTGTGGTTGTAGACGACGTCGAGGATGACCTCGATCTCGGCCTCGTGCAGCGCCTTCACCATCGCCTTGAACTCCAGCACCTGCCCGCCGCGCTGGCCGGTGGAGGAGTAGGCGTTGTGCGGGGCGAAGAACCCGATCGTGTTGTAGCCCCAGTAGTTGGTCAGCCCGCGCTCGGCCAGCCCCTGGTCGGTGACGAACTGGTGCACCGGCATCAGCTCCAGCGCCGTCACGCCGAGCCCCGTCAGATGGTCGATGATCTCCGGGTGGCCGAGCGCGGCGTAGGTGCCGCGAATGCGCGCGGGGATCTTGGGATGCCCGATCGTCAGCCCGCGCACGTGCGCCTCGTAGATCACCGTGTCGTGGTACGGCCGGGCGGGCGGACGGTCGTGGCCCCAGCCGAAGAACGGGTTGATCACGATGGACCGGGGCACGTAGGGGGCCGAATCCGCGTCGTTACGGCTGTCGGGCTGCCCGAAACGGTAGCCGTACACCGCCTCGTTCCAGTCGACCTCGCCCTCGATCGCCTTGGCGTACGGGTCGAGCAGCAGGTTGGCCGGGTTGCACCGCCGGCCGGTCCGGGGGTCGTAGGGGCCGCGCACGCGGTAGCCGTATCGCTGCCCGGGACCGATTCCCGGCAGGTAGCCGTGCCAGACGAAGCCCTCGACCTCGGTGAGCGAGACCCTCGCCTCGTGGCCGTCTTCGTCGAAGAGACACAGCTCCACACCCTCGGCCGCCTCGGAGTACAGCGCGAAGTTGGTGCCCGCGCCGTCGTATGTGGCACCGAGCGGGTAGGGATCACCCGGCCAGATATCCGTCATTCACACCGCCCTCCAGCGGTGAGAGGTCATTCCCACATGTGCGTACGGCCATGCGTGACAGCCCGCCCCTGTCTGCCGGGGCGCGAAAGTCACCGCGTGGGGGGTCGCTCAGACGGACGTCAGCGCCGGCCTCCCCGCGTGCCGACCTTCTCCACCCGCCCGTACCCCGCGCACCCGCCGCACCGACCCGGCGCGCACTCACCCTGCGCGCACTCACCCGGCTTCGTCACCGCCGCGTCCCCGCTGCCCTCGCACACCGTGCACTCGGTGAAGGCGTCGAAACGTGAATACCGGTAGAGCCTCTTGAAGGGTCCCGGTCGCCGGGTCTCCCAGCCGACGACCAACGCGAATGAGTCGATCTCGGCGAACAGCTCGTCATCCAGGCCGTGCACACAGATGAAGAACCACCTGCGCGCAAGGCTCCAAGGGCTTGTGCCAAGCCCGATGTCGTCAACGTGCATGAAGATTGTCTCTCTGCTCTGACTACAGATGATCGCGTCAGCCGGGACCACCTCATCGCCCCCCTGGATCAGCTGAGTTCCGGAGCGCCCCGTCGCGCTCCTCGAACTCCCCCCATGGGCATGTTCCGGCTCCCTTCGGGCAGTCGAGGGACTCCCTTACCTTCTACGCTGGTTCCTTACCGATTACGACGTGCCTATGGCAATTGCCACACGAATGTACCCCTGGCGGTTACCTATCGGAATTGTCATGCGTGGCTAGCCTTGGTTCAGCCCGGCCACCGTCGGCTTCGGACCCCCGCCGCAGGCGGCCTGGGTGCCACGGTCGAGGGCCCGCCTCCTCCCCGACGCCCGCAGCGGGACCCTCGCGTCGAGACAGGTCCACGAAACAGATCGAATCAGCCCGACAAAACAGCATAGAAAGCAATAAAGCACTACAAAACACCTGAGGGTCGGCGGCCATGCCAGAAAATCTTGTAACAGAAGAGCATCCTCGCCACTACGCGGCCCACATCGCGCGGCATTATACGTATGCAATTGCCGATCGAACCTGCCGTTGGTGGTTACCGCCGACCGGCCAAGGGAAGATCGGTGACTGTAGCGAACCACCCGCGGCCATCGTCCGCAGCATCGCGAAGAGGTGAACGTCGATGGCTGGAGTCAACCCGACCCTTCGACGTCGCCAGTTGGCCGCCCGCCTGCGCGAGTTGCGCAAAGAGGCCGGCCTCAGCATCGATGACGTCGCGCAGAAGCTGCTCTGCTCCCCCGCGAAGATAAGTCGCATAGAGACCGCGCAACGCGGGGCGAGCCTACGTGACGTCCGCGACCTCGCGCAGATATATCTCGTCACGGGGGCCGCCGAGGTCCGGGCCCTCATGACAATGGCCGACGAGGCCAAGAAGCCCGGCTGGTGGCAGCAGTACGACGACCCGGACTTTCGCAGCCTCCTTGGCCTCGAAGAAGCCGCCACGTCGATGACCATTTATGAGACCTGCATAGTCCCCGGCCTTTTCCAAACCGAGGAGTACGCGCGCTCCATCATTCGCGGGCTGCTTCCGCGAATGAGCCCCGACGTGCTGAACGTGCGCGTCGAGGCACGCATCAAACGACAGCAACTACTCTTTCAGGAAACACCGCCACGCTATTGGGCACTCATGGACGAATCGGTTCTGCATCGTCACGTCGGCGGGCGTGAGGTCATGCGCGACCAACTCGGCCGCATCCTGGAGTTGTCGGAGCTTCCGCACGTCGTGGTGCAGGTCATCCCCTTCACGGTCGGTGCGCACATGGGCCTCGACAATGCGTTCACCTTTCTTCAGCTGTCCGACCCCGCGGTCGCCGACACGGTGTTCGTAGAAGGGCTCATGGGGCAGCTCTATCTTGAGAAACCAAGCCATATTGAAATCTACAACGAAGCCCTCGAAAGCCTCCGCGCTGCTGGTCTCGACCCTGCGACATCGGTCGCCCGCATCGCGGAAATCAGGGGATCGTTCGTCGGCTGAGCCGGCGCCGGTCCAATCGTTCCGAGAGATCACAAGGAGATGATGATGGCAGCGGAACATCCTGCGCCGCACCTCGAATTGGCATGGAGGGCCGCCAGTCGTTGTAACGGTGCCAATTGCGTGGAGGTCGCCGAACTTCCGCATGGCGGAATGGCGATTCGCGACAGCAAGGCGAAATTTGGGCCGACCATCGAGTTCACCACCAGCGAGTGGCGAATGTGGATAGCCGATATAAAGACCGGAGAGTTTGACCGGGCGCCGAGTTTCTAACCGAAACCGGGACGGCCCCCCGGCGCTACCAGGGAGCCGATCCCCAACGCCCGCTCCTGCGACGATTTTGAGGAAGGGACGCGTCACGGCCAACTCTAGTACAACCACTTGGGACACACGCACCACAAACGTTGACACCGACACGCACAGATGGCTTACACGTTGCAAGTGAATTACAATCGTCCTCGGCGCAAACATCGCAAGATGCATCCAGTCGATCTATACCTGGAGGAAGCGCATGGAGGACCGACACGCGTTCTGGGGCGCCAATTGGCGTTCCTCCGGGGCGTGCAACGGCGGTCATTGCGTCGAAGTGGCATTCAGCAAGGATCTGGTGGCCGTACGCGACGGCAAAAAGGGTGACGAGGGCCCCGTGCTGGCCTTCGGGCTCGACGAATGGGAGTCCTTCATCACGGACGTGAAGGCGGGGCGGTTCGACCACTAGCCACGGCCCGCCGGACGGCAAGCTCGTGTGCCCCCCCTCTCGGCGGGGCACACGGGTCGGCTTCGGAGGGTGTTCCCGTCGTCCCCCGGAATGAAGGCGACGGCCTCGCGGGGTGGTCGCGACCGGCCGGGGGCCGAGTGGACTCGGTCAGCGGGAGCCAGGCCCGTCACGCCCTGACCCGTTCCCCCTTCGGGTCGAACAGCGGTTCGCGGGCCACCACCCCGTTCACCCACTCACCGAAGATCTCCACCGCCACCTTCGTGCCCGGCTCTGCGTGCTCGACCGGCAGATAGGCGTAGGCGATGGAGGACCCCACGCTGTACCCGTATCCCCCGGACGTGACCCGCCCGACGATCGCGTCCCCCACCCGGACCGGCTCGTTGCCCAGCGCGACCGAACGCGGATCTTCGAGGGTGAGGCAGCGCAGCCGGCGCGCGAGACCCCGTTCACGGGCGGCGACCAGCGCCTCCCTGCCGAGGAACGGCTTGCCGAGCTTCACGCAGAACCCGAGCCCGGCCTCCCAGGGATCCGTCTCCGGCCCGATGTCGGCCCCCCACACCCGGTAGCCCTTCTCCAGCCGCAGGCTGTCGATGGCCCGGTAACCGCCCGCCACCAGCCCGTCCCCCCGGCCCGCCGCCCACACCGTCCGCCACAGCGCCGCGCCGTACTCGCTGGAGCAGTAGAGCTCCCAGCCCAGCTCGCCGACGAACGTCACCCGCAGGGCCGTCACCGGCACGTCGCCGACGGTGATCTCGCGCATCGTCATGAAGGGGAAGGTCAGGTCGTCCGGAGTGAGCCGGGCGAGGATGTCGCGGGCGCGCGGTCCCCACAGGCCGAAGCAGGCGTACTGGCCGGTGACGTCGGCCAGCCGTACGGCGGCGCCGCGTTCGGCGGCCTGCCGGCGCAGCCAGCCGAGGTCGTGGGAGCCGAAGGCGGTGCCCGTGACGATCAGGAAGTCGTCGTCGGCCCGTCTGGTCACGGTGAAGTCACACTCGATGCCGCCGCGGCTGTTGAGCGCCTGGGTGTAGGTCACCGACCCGACCGCGCGGGCGACCTCGTTGTCGCAGACCCACTCCAGGAAGGACGCCGCGTCGGGGCCGGTGACCTCGATCTTGGCGAAGGACGACTCGTCGAACAGCCCGGCGGTCTCGCGGGTGGCCAGGTGTTCCGCGCCGACCGCGGTGGACCAGTGGCGGCCCGCCCAGCCGCGCGGGCGCAGGCCGGCGAGGGCGGGGGCGGCGTTGGACTCGTAGTAGTTGACGCGTTCCCAGCCGGACTTCTCGCCGAAGGACGCCCCTCTGGCCTGGTGCCAGCCGTACGCGGGCGAGACGCGCAGCGGGCGGCCGGCGGAGCGTTCGTGGCCGGGGTAGCGGATGTCGTAGTAGGACTCGTAGTTCTCGACCGTGCGTTTGAGCGTGTAGGAGGGCGAGCGGTAGTGCCGGCCGAAGCGGCGGATGTCCATGTGCCAGAGGTCGAGGCCGGGGTCGCCCGTGACGATCCATTCGGCCATCACCTTGCCGATGCCGCCGGCTCCGGCGATGCCGTGGGCGCAGAAGCCGGCGGCCACGAAGAACCCGCCGACCTCGGTCTCGCCGAGGCAGAACTCGTTGTCGGGGGTGAACGCCTCGGGGCCGTTGATCAGCTTGCGGATGCCCACGTCGGCCAGGGCGGGGACGCGGATCCTGGCGTTGTCGCCGATCTCGATGAACCGGTCCCAGTCTTCGGCGAGGAGGCGGCCGTTGAAGTCGGCGGGCACGGCGTCGTAGGCGGCCTCGGTGGCGGTCCACGGGCCGGAGGTGCGCTCGTACCCGCCCATGACGAGGCCGTCGACCTCCTGGCGGTAGTAGACGAGCAGGTCGGGGTCGCGCAGGGTCGGCAGCGGGCGGGCGGGGCGGTCCAGGAACGGCTCGGTGACGACGTACTGGTGGGACATGGGGACGATCGGGACGCGTACCCCGGCCATCCGGCCGATCTCGGCGGCGAACATGCCGCCGCAGTCGACCACGATCTCGCAGTCGATGTCGCCCTTGTCGGTGCGCACCCGGCTGACCCGGCCGTGCTCGGTGTCGATGTCCAGCACCCGCGTGTGGGTGTGGATCCGCACGCCGCCCGCTCGGGCGCCCGCGGCCAGCGAGTGACAGAGCTGGGAGGGATCGACCTGGCCGTCACTGGCCAGGTAGGCGGCTCCGACGACGCCGTCGGTGTCGATCAGCGGGAACATCGCCGCGGCCTCGGCGGCCGTGATCTCCTCCAGGGGCAGCCCGAAGGTGCGCGCCCAGCCGATCTGGCGGCGGATCTCCTCCATCCGCTCCGGGGTGCCGGCCAGCTTGATGCCGCCGCACTCCACCCAGCCGGGTGGATGGTCGCCCTGCTGGAGGCGGCGGTACAGCTCGACTGAGTACTGGTTCATCCTGGTCAGCGTCGGGTCGGCCCTGAGCTGGCCGACCAGGCCCGCCGAGTGGAAGGTCGAGCCGCTGGTCAGCTCGGCGCGGTCGAGCAGGACCACGTCGCGCTCGCCCAGCTCGGCGAGGTGGTAGGCGATGCTGGCGCCGCCCACTCCGCCGCCGATGATGACGATCCTGGCCGCGGTGGGCAACGCCTTGGCAGTGGTCACCGGCAACTCCAATCACAGGTGTCTACGACGCTAGACCAAAGTCACTACCGTCGCGATTGGACGATCAGCTTCAGCCGGGCCGTGTCACCCTCGTCCCAGTCGTCGGGCGGCGCGACGGCGGCCCAACCGTCCACCACGTTCGGGCCGTACTGGTGACCGTGACCGGGCGGGACGTGGTTGGCGAACACCAGGTCGACCACGACCTGCCAGAAGGTGACGACGGGATACCACCGCATGGCGGGGGCCACGTCGGGCCCGCGCGGGTCGACCATCCAGCCGGGCTTGTCCCAGAGCAGGTCGGGGCTCCACCAGATCACCGGGTCGGAGGCGTTCTGCAGGTAGACCACGTCAGGGTGGCCAGGTTCGCGCAGGTCCTGCGGGAACTGACCGAAGCGCACCTGGAGGCCGCCCTGGTAGACGGGCCGCCACATCGGGCTGCCGGGATCGCGGCCGGCGATCAGGGAACGCCAGATGGGATTGAGGTTGGGCGGGCCGACCAGCAGCGCTCCGTCGGTCCGCGCGATCAGGTCGTCGAAGTCCTCGAAGGCCTCCTCGATGCCGTAGGACCCCAGGCTCTCGCCGAAGACCAGCAGCTTCGGCCGGGCCGTCATGGGTAACCTGGCCCATTCGGCCCGCACGCCCTCGATCAGGTCCGACCCGGCCTCCGCGGCCTTGTCCCTGTCGACGATGAACGACAGCCAGCTCGGAAGCTGGGAGTACTGCATGGAGACGAGCGCGGTGTCGCCGGCGTACATGTACTCGATGGCGTCGGCCACCTTGGAGTCGACCCAGCCGGTGCCGGTGCTGCCCATCACGACGAGCACGTCACGCTCGAACGCCCCGGTCCGCTTCAGCTCCCGTACGGCGAGCCGGACCTGTTCCTTGAAGGACGGCGCGGAGTCGAGCCCCACGTAGACCCTGATGGGATCGGCGGCCGGTCCGCCGGCGAACTTCTCCAGGTCCTCCTTGCGGGTGGCCTTGCCGGTGAAGTCACGGCCCATCCGCCCGAGAGAGTCCCAGCTGACGAGCGACCCCGGGCTGCCGGACAGGCTGCTCGACACGGGAGCGCTCACCCCCGGGCTGGTGCCCCGGTTGGCCAGCGAGGAGGTGTTGTTCATCACCTCGATGAAGTTGCCGAACAGCACGTCGTTGGCGAACACCATGACCAGGAACACGGCGAGCGCCAGGCCGACGACCTTGGCCACCGTCGCGGGGATGAAGCGGCCGAGCAGGCTGATGAGCTTGCGGGTCGCCAGCCTGACCGACCGCCCGAGGGCGAGCAGCAGCACGAAGGTGACCACGGCGAGCACGGCGATGAGCGGCTGGAACCAGGCGATGTCGGTGTCCATCCCCATCGTCCGCCTGACCTCGCGCTGCCAGTCGGAGCTGAACCAGAGCACCGACAGGCAGATCACCGTGCCGCCGCCGACCAGCAGCCGCCAGGCGACGGCACGGGCCCGCGGGCTCGGCGTCAGGCCGAAGCCCCGCCGGAGCAGCGCGCTGAGGATGCTCCCCAGGGCGTAACCGCCGCCGGCGGCGACCCCGCCGACGATCCCCTGCAGGATCCACGAGCGTGGCAGCAGCGAAGGCGACAACGACGCGCAGAAGAACCCGACCGCGACGACCGTGCCGCCGATGCCGAGTCTGCGTCGCACGACTCTCGCTGTCGTACGCTTTTCGTCCCGGTCCCCCACCGGTTGCCCCCGATATAGGTTCAAATCTGGTACCAGCCGAACCCTAACGTCCAGACGGCCGACGTGCGGCGACGGCCTTCTCATAGAGTTCCAGGTAACGCTCCGCCATCACGGCGGGGGTGTAGCGGGCGCGGGCCGCGGCGCGGCATTCCTCGGGGTCGATCTCGTCCACCCGGCCGAGCAGTTCGGCGAGTTCCTCCTCGGTGTCGGCCAGCAGTCCCGTCCGGCCGTGCTCCACGACTTCGGGCAGCACGCCCCGGCGCAGACCCACCACGGGCACGCCGAGCGCGAGCGCCTCGACGACGGCCGTGCCTCCCGGCTCGTCCCACTGCAGCGGGAACAGCGCGGCGCGGGCGGAGGCGTAGAGCCGGTCGCGTTCCGCGCCGCACACCGAGCCGATCCAGCGCACCATGTCGCCGTCCACGTATCGGGACACGCTGCCGGTGTAGTAGCGGACGTCGGGGTTGCCGTGCCCGGGATCGTCGGGGTCCTCCAGGATGGCCGCCAGGTCGGCGGGGTGATGGCAGGCGGCGACCGGCCCGGCGAGGACCAGCGGGATGCCCAGTTTCTGGCAGATCCGGGCGGCGACGTGCTGGCCCTTGAGGTGGCAGATCCTGCCCATGACGACGACGTGTTCTCCTTTGGCGGCCTCGATGCGCGTGTCCGCGAGGGGCGTTGCCAGGTGGACCCAGCCGAGCGCGGAGTCGCGCAGCGCGGCCGGCGCGCGGTCGAGCTGGGAGCGGGAGACCCCGTTGGTGCGGATCCAGGTTCCGGGGAACGCGCCGTAGAAGTGCGGGTGCTTGGCCAGGTCCCAGTGCAGCGTGTGCAGGACGGGCGGGCCCTCCGCGCCCAGCGCCGCGAGTACGGCGGGCCCGACGACCTCGACGTGGTCGTGCACCAGGTCGATGTCGCGGCGGCGGCGCAGCTCGTCGGCGACCCGAGCGAGGTGCGCGTGGGCGATCCCCATGACCTGGTTGTACGGCTTCTGCAACTGGGCGAACTGGCCTTCGGGAAAGACGCTCACCCGTTCGTCGGTCTCCAGCGCGCTGCCGTGGACGCTCGCCAGCACGACGCGGACCCCGTGGCGGCGGAGCTCGGGTACCAGGGTGGCCACCACGTTCTCGATGCCGCCGTAGCCGGCGGGCGGGACCGGCAGCCATGGCCCGGCGTTCATCAGCACGGTCAGGTCCATCGGGATCTCACCTCCTGATCACTCGTCTACCGGGCCCGCTCCCTGGTGAGCGAGGCCAGCGGCGGGCGTTCGGCGACGCTCACGTCGCTCACCCCCGGCACGCCGTGCTCGTACTGCAGCAGCAGCGAGGCCGGCGGCTCCGGGGAGACCACCCGGCCCTGCCGTTCCAGCCGTGACCAGGCGGTCAGCATGATCTGCGCGGCCATCCGGCCGAGCGCGGCGGTGGACTGGTGGGCGTGCACCCGCTCGCCCAGGTCCACCTGGCACATCGCGTCCAGCCCGACGAGCCCGAGCAGGTCGATGAGCAGGCCCAGTTCGACGCCGTACTCGGTGACGTACGGGACGCGGCGCAGCACCTCGCGGCGGCCCGCGTACTCGCCGCCGAGCGGTTGGACGAACCCGGCCAGTTCCGGCCAGTAGAGGTTGAGCAGCGGCCGGGCGACCAGTTCGGTCACCCTGCCGCCCTCCCCCGGGTGCACGACGCCGTCCGGGGTGATGTGCGGGCGCTGGTAGGCGGCCTTGACGAAGGAGACGCCCCGGTCGGCGAGCAGCGGGCCGAGCAGGCCGGTGACGAAGTGCGGGCCGAAGTTGCGGAGGTCGGAGTCGATGTAGACCACCAGGTCTCCCTGCGTGACCGCGAGCCCCTTCCACAGCGCGTCGCCCTTGCCGGAGAGCGCGGGCAGCTCGGGGTGCACCTCGTCCTGGTGGACCACCCTGGCGCCCGCCTCGGAGGCCAGCCGCGCGGTGGCGTCGTCGGACCGGGAGTCCACGACCAGGATCTCGTCCACCAGCGCGGCGAGTTCGGTTCTGATGACGGCGACGATTCCGCCGACTGTCTCCTCTTCGTCCTTCGCGGGCAGGATGACGCTGATGGAGGTCGAGCCCTTGGCCGCGAGAAGCCGGTCGTGCGGCCAGTCCTCTGCCCTGCTCGTACGGCGCCGCATCCAACGGCGCACTCTGACAAGCGTGTCGGTATCCGTTACCTGCGGATAGACCGAGAACTCATCATCCATCGCCTTCCCCGATCGAGAGGAAAACCCCTTGATCGGGTGCTGTGCCCCGTAATGGGGGAAATGAACATATATAAAGCGGTTTGACCGGTATTGCTGGTGGCAAACAGTCCTCGTGACTCCAACGCGCATAGGCATCATCGGCGCGGGAAACGTCGCCGCCCGCCACGCGGCGGTGCTGTCCGGCTTTCCCGACGTCGAGCTCGCCGGCATCGCCGACACCGTGCCCGCCAAGGCCCACGCGCTGGCGGCGGAACACGGCGTGCCCGGCCACACCGGCCACGAGTCGCTGCTCGAAGCGGGCGGACTGGACGCCGTCTACATCTGCGTCCCGCCGTTCGCACACGGCCCGGCCGAACTGGACGCGCTCTCCCTCGGCCTGCCCGTCTTCGTGGAGAAGCCGCTCGCCCTCGACGCCGCCACCGCCGAGAAGATCGCCGCCGAGGTCGCCAGGCGCGGGGTCCCGACCGCCGTCGGCCACCACTGGCGCTACCTCGACGTGCTGGCCCGCGCCCGCGACCTGCTCGGCGGCCGGCCCATACGGCTGGCGCTCGGGCACTGGCTGGACAAGGTGCCGCCCGTCGACTGGTGGCTCCGGCGCGACCGGTCGGGCGGCCAGATTCTCGAACAGGCGATCCACGTCCTCGACCTGGCCAGGGCGCTGGTCGGCGAGGTGGCCGAGGTGCACGCCGTACCGGCGGCGCGCGGAGCGGGAGCGGGCGGGGACACCGACGGGGACATCGACCGGGCCACGGGGGCGGTGCTGCGCTTCAGGGACGGGGCGGCGGGACTGCTCGCCGCGAGCTGCCTGCTCGGCTGGCGGCACCGGATCGGCCTGGAGGTGCAGGCCGACGGGATCTCCCTCGACCTGGCGGAGAACGAGCTGGTGGTGCACACCGCGCGGGGACGGTCCGTCGAACGGGATTCGGGCGAGGCGCGGCGCCGGGTGGACCGGGCGTTCGTCGACGCGCTCCGCGGCACCGGCGACGACGTGCGCGTGCCGTACGCCGAGGCGCTGCGCACCCACCGGCTCGCCTGCGCCCTCGCCACCTCGGCCGCCACCGGGCTCCCCGTCGCCGTGGAGCACACCGATGTGTGACCACGCCCAACCGAGGCGGTGGACGGGACGCGGCCGATGAGGAGGGCGCGATGGGTGAGGCGCGAGTGCTGAGCATCGAGGGGCCGGGCAGGGTGGCGGTCGTCAGCGAGGCGGTTCCCGACGTGGGCGAGGACCGGTTCCGGGTCGAGACGATCTACAGCGGGATCTCGTCCGGCACCGAGCTGACCTTCGTCAAGGGCACCAACCCCTACCTCCACGCCACCTGGGACACCGCGCTCGGCCTGTTCGCCCCCGGTGAGCCGTCGACCGCCTACCCGGTGCGGAACACCGGATACATGCAGGTGGGACGGGTGACCGTCAGCCGTACCCCGGCGGTCGCGGAGGGCGCACTGGTCGCCATGGCGTACGGGCACCGGACGGTTCATGTGGCCGACCCGCTGGCGGAGCGGTTCGTGGAGCTGCCCGGCGACCTGGACCCGCTGCTCGGCGTCTACGTCGCGCACATGGGCCCGATCTGCGCGAACGGCCTGCTGCACGCCGCCCACGACCTGTGTGGCCCCGACGTGCGGGACCTGGGAGACGGGGTCCGCGGACGGCGCGTGGTGGTCACCGGCGCCGGCGTCGTCGGCCTGCTGGTCACCGCGTTCGCGGTCGAGTACGGCGCGGCGGAGGTGATCGTCGTCGACCGGACGCCGGCCAGGCTGTCGATCGCCGAGGCGCTCGGCGCTCGGGCGCTCGACCCGGACAGCACCGATCCGGCCGCGGCGGTGAAACAGCGCTGGCGGCACGGGCCCGGTGACCGGGGCGCGGACGTGGTGTTCCAGTGCCGGGGGCAGGCGGCGACGCTGGCCCTGGCGCTACGCCTGCTGCGCCCCCAGGGAACCGTCATCGACCTCGCCTTCTACACCGGCGGGGCCGATCCGGTCAGGCTCGGCGAGGAGTTCCACCACAACGGGCTCGGCATCCGCTGCGCCCAGATCGGGCGCGTGCCGAGGGGCCTGACGCACCTGTGGGACAGGGAACGCCTGTCGCAGGAGACCATCCGGCTGATCCGCTCGCGCGGGGCGACGCTACGCGAGCACCTCGTCACCGACGTCCTGCCGTTCGAGGAGGCCCCCGGGCTGCTTCTCGAACTCGCCGAACGCCGGCGGCACTGCGTCCAGGCCGTGCTCTGCCCATAGCGGCTCGCCGAGCACGTCGAGGATGAGGGCGGCGGACCAGCTGAAGTCGTGGCAGCCGTGGCCGTCGCCGGTGAACGGGTGGAAGTACTCGCGGAACCCGGCGCCCGCGGCGGCACGCACCATGCCGGCGGCGAGGGTCCGGGCGAGATCGGCGTCGCGGTCCCTGAGCCCTTCGAGCACCAGCCAGCTCGTGTTCATCCAGCTCGGCCCGCGCCAGTAACGCGACGGCTCGAACCCGGCGGCCTCCGGCGGGTAGCTCGGCAGCAGGCCGCGCTCCAGGCCGAACCGCTCGACGGCGGTCCCGATGAGACGGTCGGCGACGTCCATCGGCAGCCCCGGCAGGATCAGCGGGACCAGCCCGGCGACGCTGTCGGCCGCCGGCCGCTCGCCGGTCCGCACGTCGCGGGCGGTGAAGATGCCGCGCTCCTCGTCCCAGAGGCGTTCCAGCAGCGAGCGGGTGATCTCCTCAGCCTGCCGGAGATGGGGCGTGGGATCGACGCCGCAGACGGCCGCGATCTTGGCGAGGGCGACCTCCGCCGCGCCGTACAACGCGTTGAACAGCGGGTCCTCGATGAGGAAGCCGGTGGCCTCGTGGTAGCCGGTGTCGCGGTACGCGGCGGCCAGCGCGGTGTAGCGGCGGTAGTCGCGGTCGGTCGGGCGCTCGTCCGCGGCCACGTGGGCGAGGTCGCGGCGGCGTTCGGTCATCGGCGCGGCGGGCACGGCGGCGAGCGGCCCGTCCCAGGCGGGGCTGTTGTCCATCCCCGACTCCCACGGATGGACGATCGTCACCAGCTCGTCGGCCGACGACCGCCGCGCGGCGCGCAGGTAGCGGTGCTGGGCGGCGAGGCGGGGGTAGATCCGGCGCAGGAAGGCCCGGTCGGGCTCGGCGAGGTGGACCCGCCAGGCGGCGAGGGCGTGCACGGGGGGCTGGACGATCCCGGAGGTCGCGACGCCGGAGGGAGCGTGCGCCGCCCAGAAGTCCCGGCCGGGGAAGTACGCGCCCTCCGGCACCGCCGGGTTGAAGACGATGTGCGGCACCCGGCCGTCACGCCACTGGGCGCCGAAGAGGGTCAGCAGCTCGGTACGGGCCCGGCGGGGCGACCAGCAGGCGTTACCGATCGCGACGAAGGCGGAGTCCCAGCTCCACTGGTGCGGGTAGAGGGTGCGGGAGGGCACGGTGTAGGTGCCCTCCCAGTTGGCGACCAGGACCCGTACGGCGGCGCGGCGCAGCTCCCCGGCCCCTGGCACGGCCTCCGGCGCGGCGATCGGACGTGTCACAGGAACTTCCGCAGGAAAGCGGCGGTCTGCGGCAGCGCCAGCTCGGGCTCGCCGCGCAGCCTGCACTCCAGGGCCAGGTCGCCCTGGTAGCCGATCGCGTCGAGGGTGGCGAGATGGGCGGGCCAGTCGAGGTGGCCGGTGCCGGGCTGGTTCCGGTTGGACTCGCTCACCTGCATGTGCGCGAGCCACGGTGCGGCGGCCGCCAGGGAGGCGCAGGGATCGTCCTCCTCGATGTTCATGTGGTACGTGTCACCGGCGACCCGTACGGAGGCCAGCCCGGTGGCCTCGCACAGCTCGACGGCCTGGGCGAGCGAGTTGACCATGTGGTTCTCGTACCGGTTGAGCGGCTCGATCATGATCAGCACCCCCAGCCCCGCGGCGTGCTCGCCCAGCTCGGTGAGGGCTTCGAGCAGCACCTTCCGGTCGTCCTCCGGGGTGCGGGGCGGCTCGAACGGCGGCAGGCGGCGGGAGAACTGCCCCCAGGAGGCGGGCGTCATCACCCCGGTCCCGCCCAGCTGGGCGATGACCGAGAGCTGCGAGGCCAGGTTGTCGATCGCGTCACGCCGGCGACCGGCGTCGAAGTCGCCGATGAAGTGGGCCATGTCCACGCAGACCGTCGGCATCACCACTCCGTCGGCCCTGGCGCGCTCCAGCTCGGGCAGGCGCGACTCGAAGTGCCGCTCGCCCTTCCCCCGCAGCTCGATCGCGTCGAAGCCCGCGTCGACGGCGAACGCGAACTTCTCCTGCAGCGTACGGCCGGGCAGAAGCTGTTCCTGGCAGGAAACTCTCATGACGGGGCATTCTCCGATGCGAACTTGAAGACGACCTGGAGCACCTCGTGCGGGCTCCGGTCGATCAGGTCGTAGGCGTCGGCCGCGTCCGCCACGTCGACGACATGGCTGACCAGCTCGCCGGTGTCGACCTGACCGCTGATGGCCAGGTCCATGAAGGTGCGCTGGAGCCGCTCCACGTCCCAGCGGTGGGCGAGCCAGGAGGCCACGCCGGAGATCTGGGAGGCCACCAGTTGCACCTGGTTGTGGTGGAACTCCTCACCGAGGCGCAGGTCGAGCCCGCCGCCCTGGTAGAAGCCCGCGGCCACGACCCGGCCGCCCCGGCGCACGGCCCTGATCGCCTCGTGCAGGCCCGCGTGGTTGCCGCTGAGCTCGATCGCGGTGTCCGCGCCGACGCCCCCGGTGAGTTTCCGGACGAACTCCGCGCACGATCCGTCGCTCACGTCGTAGGTGTCGGCCGCGCCGTACGTCTTGGCGAGGGCGAGCCGGGCGGGGATCGCGTCGGCGGCCAGCACGCGCGCGCCGTTGAGCACGGCCAGGCGGGTCGCGAGCAGGCCGATGACGCCCTGCCCGAAGACGGCGAGCGCGTCGCCGAGGTGGATGTCGGCCGTGTGGACGGCGTTCAGGGCGATCGCGCCGACCCTGGCGAAGACGCCGGTCAGCGGGTCGGCTCCGGGTGGCAGGACGTGTCCGGCCAGCTTGACGGCGGGCACGACGGCCTCGGCGCGGTGGCCCCAGATGCCCCAGACGATGGAGCCGAGAGGCGGGTCGATGACGTCGGACGCCACCTCCACCACCTCGCCGACCTCTTGGTAGCCCCAGCCCACGAGGGGGTAGTCGTGGGTGTGGCCGTCGACGAACAGCCTGCTGTCCGTGTCCCAGCGACGGGTGAGATAGGGGTTGGTGCCTCGGTAAGCGGTGAGCTCGGTGCCGGCGGAGATCCCCGAATAGACGGTGCGGACCCGCACGCAGCCGGGCGCCAGTTCCCCTGGCTGCTCTCCGAGAACCTCGACACTGCCGGGCCCCTGGATGGCGACGACGGTGTTCAACTAACTTATGCCTTCTGATCAATCAAAAGTGGAGGAGTTTCAATTGCTACTAACACCATACCTCCTCTTGAAGAATGCATAAGTCTACGCGAGGACGCCGAAGAATCGTGGGATGACACGTCGGACCACGGGTAGAGGACGCACCATCTCAGTTCGGGGACCCACCGACGTGAGGAGCGACCATGCCGGCGAAGGCGATCGCCGCCGCTCTCAGCTCTGTGCTCCTGGCCGGAGCCCTGGCGGCCTGCGGCGGCGACGGAGGGTCCGGCGACGGCGCCCTCACCGTGTGGACCGAGGAGAACCTCCCCGACCGGATGGCCGTGCAGAAATCCATCGCCGCCGGCTTCACCCAGCGGACCGGGATCGAGGTCAATCTCGTCGGAGTCGCGGAAGACCAGTTCAGCCAGGTGGTGACCGCCGCCGCGGCCGCCGGGAAGCTGCCCGACGTGGTGGGCGCGCTGCCGCTGGCCGGGGTGCGCGAACTGGAGGCCGCCGACCTGCTGGACACCGAGACGCCCGGCCGGATCGTCGACGCGCTCGGCAGGGAGGGCTTCACCCGACGGGCCCTGGACCTGAACACCGCGCAGGGCAGGCTGCTCGCCGTACCCAGTGACGCGTGGGCCCAGCTGATCCTCTACCGCAAGGACCTCTTCGCCGAGGCGGGCCTGGAACCGCCCGACACCTTCGAGCGGCTGGAGCGGGCCGCGGCGAAGCTCGACGACGGCGACCTCGCCGGGATCACGCTCGCCGTCTCGGCCCGCGACTCCTTCACCGCGCAGAGCTTCGAGCACGTCGCGCTCGCCAACGGCTGCCAGATGATCGACCGAGGGGGCGGCGTCGGGCTGGCCGGCCCGCAGTGCGTCAGGGCCTTCCAGTTCTACGCCGACCTGGCCAGGAACCACTCCGTGCCCGGCGAACAGGACGTGGACAGCACCCGCGCGACGTACTTCGCCGGCCGGGCGGCGATGACCATCTGGTCCTCGTTCATCCTCGACGAGCTGGCCGGACTCCGGAAGGACGCGCCGCCCAGCTGCGCCGAGTGCCGCGACGACCCCGAGTTCCTCGCCGAGAACACCGGGGTCGTCACCGCGCTGAAGGGCCCGGACGGCACGGCTCCCGCGCAGTACGGCGAGATCGTCTCCTGGGCCGTGACCCGGGACGCGAACAGGGACGCCGCACAGTCGTTCGTCTCCTACATGATGAGCGACGGCTACCAGCGGTGGCTCGGCATGGCGCCGGAGGGCAAGTTCCCGGTGCGCACCGGCTTCGCGGACATCTGGGAGAAGCTGCCCGCGGGGGTGGACGACAGGCGGCCACTCGCCGACGTCTACCCCGCACCCGTGCTCGACGCCCTGCGCACCAGCCCCGAGACCTTCGCCCGCTGGGGCATCCCTCAGGGCCAGGGCGAACTGGTCGGCGCGGCGATGGGCGAACTGCCGGTGCCCAAGGCGCTGAGCGCCGTCGTCGACGGTACGCTCACCCCGCCCCAAGCCGCCGACCAGGCCAGACGCGACGTCGAGGCCATCAAACGCGGCCTGCGCCAATGACGGCCACGCGCGGCCGTACCCTCCGCGAGCAGGAGGCCAGAGCCGGACTCGTCCTCATCTCACCCACGCTGGTCATCACCCTCGTCGTGGTGCTGCTGCCGATGGCCTGGGCCGTCATGCTCGCCTTCCAGGACGCCCGGCTGATCAACATCCGCTACACCGGGATCTTCGGCGGCTACACCCTGGAGAACTTCGGCTACGTCCTGGCCGAACCGGGATTCTGGAGCGCGCTGGTCACCACCCTCGTCTACACGGTCGCGGGCACGTTCCTGTCCATCGTCACGGGGCTGGCGGCGGCGCTGGCGCTGCGCGGCCGGTTCCGCGGGCGCACGCTGGTCCGCGCCTCGATCCTGCTGCCCTACGTCGCGCCCGTCGTCGCCGCCGCGTTCGTCTGGGAGATCATGCTCAACCCGCAGTACGGCGTCGCGAACGTGCTCGGCACCCGGTTCCTCGGCTGGGACGATCCGATCGCCTTCCTCAGCCAGGCGCAGGGCGAGTTCCTCGGCGTCCGGGTCCCGGTGGCGCTGCTCACCGTGATCGCCTTCGAGGTGTGGAGATACTTCCCGTTCGCCTTCCTGTTCATCCTGGCCCGGTTACAGGCCATGCCCGCGTATCTGGACGAGGCGGCGCTGGTCGACGGGGCCACGCCGTCGCAGCGGTTCCGGCACGTGACGCTGCCGCAGTTGTGGCGGGTCATCGCGCTGCTGTCGGTGCTGCGTTTCGTGTTCACCTTCAACAAGTTCGACGACGTCTACCTGCTCACCGGGGGCGGCGCGGGCACCGAGGTGGTCAGCGTGCGGGTGTTCAACCTGCTCACCGCGCGCGGCGACATCGGCGCGTCGGCGGCCCAGGCGCTGGTGCTCGCCGCCGTGCTGGTGGTCTTCCTCACGGTCTATCTCAGGTTCTTCGCCGGGGCGGAGCGATGAGCCGCGACCGGGTCGAGCGGGCGGTCTTCGGCGTGCTGCGCTGGGTGGTCATCGCGGCGCTCGTGGTGGCCACGGCGTTCCCCTTCTATTACATGATCATGTTGTCGGTCAGGGACATCCAGGAACTGATCCTCGACCCGGCCGCGCTCTGGCCCTCGACGATCACCCTGGACACCTACCGCGAGGTACTGACCTCCGAGTCCGGCGGCGGGCAGGGCTTCCTGGTCTTCATCCGCAACAGCGCGGTCATCGCCGTCGCCGCCGTGCTGCTCACCCTGGCCATCGCCGTCCCCGGCGCCTACGCGGTGGCCAGGCTGCGCTTCTTCGGCCGACGCCAGGTGCACTTCCTCTTCCTGGCCGTCTACCTGTTCCCGGCGATCGTGCTGGCCATCCCGCTGTTCGTCCTCTTCACCATGCTCGGGCTGCGCGGGTCGCTCGCCGGGCTGGTGCTCGTCTACATCTCGCAGACGGTCCCCGTCACCGTCTACATGCTGCGCAACTACTTCGAGACGGTGCCGGCCGGTGTGGAGGAGGCGGCGGCCATCGACGGGTGCGGCCGGATGGAGACCATCTGGCGGGTCACCCTCCCGCTGTCGAAGCCCGCCCTGATGGCGACCAGCCTCTACATCTTCATGATCGCCTGGAACGAGTTCCTGTTCGCCCTGCTCTTCCTGGTGGAACGCCGCGAGAGCTGGACCGTGTCGCTCGGCCTGTCCCAGCTCGCGGGCGGCATCGAGATCCCGACGACCGTACTCATGGCAGGATCAGTGGTCCTGACCCTCCCCATCGTGGTCATCTTCTTCGCCGGTGAGCGACTTCTCACCGAGGGACTGACCGCGGGCGCAGAGAAGGGGTGACCACCCTGACACCCGGACAGATCCTCCAGCTCATCCGCGAGGGCAGGTGCCGAACCCGCAAGGAGCTGATCGAGCACACCGGCCTGTCCCGGTCGACCATCACCGACCGGGTCGACCGTCTCATGGAGGCCCGCTACGTGCGGGAGTCAGGGGTGGCCGTCTCCAGCGGCGGCCGGCCGCCCACGGTCCTGGAGGTGGACCCGTCCTCCCGCCTGCTCCTCGTCGCCGACCTCGGGGCCGGTCACGCCGGGGTCGCGCTCACCGACCTGACCGCCACGCCGCTGGCGGAGGAGTTCACCGAGATGCGCATCGAGCGCGGCCCGGAGGAGGTCCTCGCCTGGGTGTGCGAGGCGTTCCACCGGCTCCTCGCGGAAACCGGCCGGGCCCTGACCGACGTGTGCGGCATCGGCATCGACGTCCCCGGCTCCGTCGACCACGCGGCCGGCCGGGTCAACCGCTCGTTCCTGATGCCCGGCTGGGACGACCATCCCGTCGCCGAGGTCATGCGCCGCTCCTTCGACGTGCCCATCCTGGTCGAGAACGACGCCACCGCCATGGCCGTCGGCGAATGGTGGTCCTCCTGGCGTTCCGTCCCCTCGCTGCTGCTCGTCAAGGTCGCGACCGGGATCGGCGCGGGCATCGTGCTCGACGGCCGCATCTACCGCGGCGCCCAGGAGGCCGCGGGAAGCATCGGCCACGTCCGCCTCCGCGAGCAGGACGACCGGGTCTGCTCCTGCGGCTCACGCGGCTGCGTGGCCTCCCTCGCCAGCGGCCAGGCCATCGCCCGCGACCTGGGCGCCGATCTCACCAGCCGCGACGTGGTCCGCCTGGTCCAGATGGGCGACCCCGCCGCCATCGCCCGCACCCAGGAGGCCGGCCGTACCCTGGGCATCGTGCTGGCCACCGCCGTGAGCCTGCTCAATCCGGGCGTGCTCGTGCTGGCCGGCGACATGGCCGAGACCCAGGAGCACTATCTGACCGGCATCCGGGAGACGGTCTACCGCCGCTCCCTGCCGTACACCACCCATGGCCTGGAGATCGCCACCAGCCGCCTCGGCCACCGGGCGGGGGTGATCGGCGGGGCGGTCTCCGTGATCGACCACGTCCTGTCCCCCACCGTCGTCGACGCGCGCCTCCTCCCCTGATCAGGAGACCGGCCGGGCACGTTCAACCGGGCGGGGTGCGGCCCCGACCTCCGGCGTCCGGCCCGCCGCCCACACGCCCAGCGCGAACAACGTCGCGACCTCGGTGATCGCCAGGCCCCGCTCGACCACGCCGAGCGGCATGACCCGCCACCACGGCATGTCGTTCCAGAGGGCGAAGCCGATCGCTGCCGTGATCCCGGCCACCCACAGCAACGAGCCCAGCCCCAGCCAGGTCACCACGCGCGCCGCCAGGTGCCGCCGCCACGGCCTGCTGATCAGTAGCGCGGCGATCGGGAGGCTGAGGAAGGCGACGATGCTGCCCACCCGGTGGATGCTCCCGTTCAGGCTCGGGCCCACGGACCAGTCATGCTTGGGAAACGCGGCGGTCACCAGCATTCCCACGCTCCACGCAGCCAGCGCCAGCATCCCCGGCGAGAGGGCGGGGGCCAGCCGCCTGCGGGCGAGCGACACCGCGATCGCCACCGAGCCGATGCCGACCAGGCCGACCGCGAGCCCGAAGAGCCAGCCGCTGGGGCCGAGACCGTGCTCACTGATGGTCCGCCTCAACGGGTTGACCACCGCGACGTATCGCAGGTCCAGCGCCACGATCACCGTGACCGCCACCCCCACCGCGACCACGCCGACAACCGCCGCTCGATGCACGGGCCTCCTCCCTTCCCCCAGGATGATCCCGCAAAGGGGGTAAAGGCCGCATATAGGCGTACGGGTCTGCCACGCCTTGATCATTGAGCGAATAGATCAAGAACGCTTGCCGGAAGTTGGCTTCAGGGCAATAAAAAGCCCCGCCATTCCCGGAGGAAGGCGGGGAAGAATCACTTTCAGCGCACAGAATCTCACCCTGAGTTGTCATCGCGGCGGCGCTTCACCTTGGGGAGCGCGTAGCCGGTGCGGCGTTTTGACCACGTACGCCCCCAGAAGAGAGAGGCCGGGACGAAGCCGACGCCGAGGATTCCGGCTCCCAGGTCGAGGAGTGGGGTGTCCAGATCGATGCGGAGATCGGCGTCGAGGAGATCACGCTCGCCCTTGAGGACCGGGAGGTCCACGTCGGCGAAGAGCTCGACCTTGAGCAGATGGCGGCGAGGGGCCTCAGGTTTCGGCTTTGGTTCCGGCTTTGGCTCGGGCTCAGGTTCCGGCTCGGGCTCGGGTTCGGGTTCGGGTTCGGGTTCGGGTTCGGGTTCGGGTTCGGGTTCCGGCTCGGGTTCCGGCTCGGGCTCGGGCGGGTCGAAGTCGGAGGGCCGGGGTTCAGGGGCCGGATCGGAGGGCTCGGGCTCGGGTGCGGGCTCCGAGGGCTCGGGCGGCTCGGGGGCGGCCTCGGTGGGGTCGGCGGATCCCGTCGGGGCGGGTTCGGCGGTCGGGGCGGTCGGCTCCGAGGCGGTGGGGTTCGGGTCCGCCGGGGTGGGACGCGCCTCGGGAACCTGGGAGGGCGGGCGCCGGGTGGGCGCCGTGGTGGTCTCGTCGCTGGGCGGCGCGGTCTCGTCCGGTGCGGCGGGGCCCGGGGTGCGGGCGGGCGGGGCCGTGGAGGCGGGAGGCCGGGCGCCGGTGATCTCCGGTGGCTCGTCGTCCCGCAGGACGGCGAACGTGGTGACGATCGCCGCCGCCGTGACCACGGTGAGGACGCCGGTGACGGCCAGCTTGGCCACGGGCGTGAGCACGGTGTGCGCCAGGGACGAGGTCGCCGGGGCGTTCGCCGGGGCGAGCGGGAAGAAGCCCACGTGGGACGCGGTGAGACCGCCCAGCCCGAGCCTGCCGCGCTCCTCCCAGCCGGCGCCGTAGGCGGCGACGGCCGACGCCTCCAACTCGGCGAGGAACGCCTTGACGGTGCGCGGCCGGTCTTCGGGGCTCTTGGCCATCCCGTGCTCGACCAGCCCGCGTAACGGATCGTCCACGTTCTCGACGGGAGGCGGCATGGTCCGGTGCTGGTAGGCGAGCGCGGCGAGGTTCTCCGCCTGGAAGGGGCGGTTGCCGGTCAGGCACTCGAAGAACACCACCGTGGCCGCGTAGACGTCGGTGGCGGGGCTGGCCGGGGCGTCCTCCCACTGCTCGGGGGCCATGTAGGGCGGCGTGCCCGCCGGATGGCCGGCCTCGCCGGAGTGGACGGCGACGCCGAAGTCGACCAGCTTGCTGTCGCCCGCTGCCGTGACGATGACGTTCTCCGGCTTGAAGTCCCGGTGCACCACTCCCACCGTGTGCGCCGCCGCGAGGCCGAGCAGTGATCCCTTGAGCACCACGAGCGCGGCCTCCGGGCCGGTGGGACCCTCGCGGGCGATCAGGCGCCGCAGGGTCACGCCGTCCACGAGTTCCATCACGATCGCCGCGCCGTGCTCGCTCTCGACGTAGTCGTGCAGCTTCACGGTGTGCGGATCGTCGAGTACGGCGAGCAGCCGCGCCTCGATCCGGAACCGCTCGACGAACTCGCCGTCGTCGCGGAGTTTCTCGGAGAGATATTTGATCGCGACGTACGAACGGTCGGCGTCGCGACGGGCCAGCATCACCCGGCCGCCACCGCCGTGGCCGAGCTCACGCATCTCCGTATAACCGGGAACCTGCCACATCTCAGGGCGGCCATCCACGACGAACTCCCCCGCACTACACAGAAGCGTCAAATGCGTTTACGCACGGACGTTAACCCGGCGATGATCCTCTGTCGAGAGCCCTTCCGCCAGGAACTTTCAGCAGCCAAGGTGATACGCGTGACGTATTACAGTGATTTCGCCCCTGGTTCCGGTCGCCGTCAACCGCGTGCGGCGTTCGACTCGGACGCGCCTCGCCTCGATCTCAACGGGCTGTGGCGGTTCCATCTGTCCCCAACGGTCGCGGGCGCTCCCGATGGCGTGGGTGAGACGGACTTCGACGACTCCGGCTGGGGGGAGTTGCCCGTTCCGGCGCACTGGCAGTTGCACGGGCACGGCTCTCCCGCTTACACGAACGTGAACTATCCCTTTCCGCTCGACCCGCCGTACGTGCCGGACGAGAACCCGACGGGTGACTACCGGCGGGAGTTCGACGTTCCGGCGGACTGGGCGGGGCAGGGCGCGGTGTTGCGGTTCGAGGGGGTCGATTCGACCTTCAAGGTGTGGCTCAACGGGCACGAGCTCGGGTTCTCGACGGGGAGCCGGTTGCCGTCCGAGTTCGATGTGACCGAGACGCTGTCGCCGGGCAGGAACGTGCTGGCCGTACGGGTGCATCAGTGGTCGGCGGCGAGTTACCTGGAAGACCAGGATATGTGGTGGCTTTCTGGGATATTTCGGGATGTTTCGGTGATTCAGCGGCCTGCCGGGGCCCTGGACGACTTCTTCGTCCACGCCGACTACGACCACACGACCGGGAGGGGCACGCTGCGGATCGAGACCTCCGTCCCGGCGACGCTCACGGCTGGCGAGCTCGGACTGGCCGGGGTCCCCGCGGGCGAGGTCCAAGTGATCGACTCGGTCGAGCCCTGGACGGCGGAGCTTCCCCGGCTCTACCACGCCGAACTGGTCGCCGACGGCGAGCGGGTACCGCTGCGGATCGGCTTCAGGACCGTCGTGGTCGAGGACGGCCTGCTCAAGGTGAACGGCAGGCGCATCCTGTTCCGCGGCGTGAACCGGCACGAATGGCACCCCGAGCACGGGCGCGTGCTCGACGAGGAGACCATGCGCGCCGACATCCTGCTGATGAAGCGCCACAACGTCAACGCCGTGCGGACCAGCCACTACCCGCCGCACCCCCGTTTCATGGAGCTCTGCGACGAACTGGGCCTGTGGGTGATCGCCGAGTGCGACCTGGAGACGCACGGCTTCACCTTCGTCGGCTGGCGGGACAACCCCAGCGCCGACCCCCGCTGGCGCGAGTCGTACCTGGACCGGATGCGCCGGACCGTGGAACGCGACAAGAACCGCCCGAGCGTCATCATGTGGTCGCTCGGCAACGAGTCCGGCGTCGGCGACAACCTGCGGGCGATGGCCGAGTGGACCCGCGACCGCGACCCGGGCAGGCCGATCCACTACGAGCACGACTGGGACAGCGAGTACGTCGACGTCTACAGCAGGATGTATCCCCCGGTCGACGAGGTCGAGCTGATCGGCCGGCGGGCCGAGAAGCCGCTCGACGATCCCGCGGCCGACGAGCACCGGCGCGGCCTGCCGTTCATCCTGTGCGAGTACGCCCACGCGATGGGGAACGGGCCGGGCGGGCTGGCGGAGTACCAGGAGCTGTTCGAGAGGTATCCCCGTTGCCAGGGAGGCTTCGTCTGGGAGTGGCTCGACCACGGCCTCCGCCACCCGGAGTACGGCTACGCCTATGGCGGAGACTTCGGGGAGGAACTGCACGACGGCAACTTCGTCACCGACGGGCTGGTCTTCCCCGACCGCACGCCGTCCCCCGGGCTCGACGAGTACAAGAAGGTGATCGAGCCCGTCCGCATCACGGTCGGCGACTCCGTGACGGTCGCCAACCTGCACGACTTCCGCGACCTGTCGCACCTGACCTTCCTGTGGACCCTCGAAGAGCACGGCCGGCCGATCGCCCACGGCGTCCTCGGCCTCCCCGCCGTGCCCGCGGGGACCAGCGCCGAGTCGCCTCTCCCCGCGCTGCCGGCGACCACCGAGGAGACCTTCCTCACCGTGCGCGCCGTACTCACCGACGACCAGCCCTGGGCCTCCGCGGGCCACGAGGTCGCCTGGGCGCAGTGCGCCGTCACGCCGCCGGTGGCGGTGGCCACTCCGCGGGCGCTCACGGTGGCCTCCGGCACGTTCGACCCGGTCACCGGGGCGCTGCGGCGGATCGGCGACGTTCCCGTGGCGGGGCTGCGGCTGGACCTGTGGCGGGCGCCCACCGACAACGACTCGGGCGGCCACGAGCCGATCGCCGACGTGTGGCGGCGGGCGGGGCTGCACCGCCTGCGGCACCGGGTCGCCGAGGCCGGGATGGACGACGGCGCGCTCGTCGTCAGGACCCGGGTGGCCGCCGCGGCCCATGACCGTTCGATGCTCGCGACCTACCGGTGGACCGGCGACGACGACCGGCTCCACCTCACCCTGACCGTCGAGCCCCAGGGCGACTGGGACTTCCCGATCCCCCGCCTCGGCCTCCGCCTGGCCCTGCCCGGGTGGATCAGCCGCGCCGAGTGGTACGGCCGGGGCCCCGGCGAGTCGTACGCCGACAGCGACCGGGCGGCCAGGGTCGGCAGGCACGCCATGACCGTGGACGACCTGCAGACCCCCTACGTCTATCCCCAGGAGAACGGCAACCGGGCCGCCGTCCGCTGGGCCACCCTCGCCGGTGCCGACGGCCGGGGCGTGCGCGTCACCGGAACGCCCTTCTTCGACCTCACCGCCCGCCGCTGGACCAGCGAGGACCTCGACGCCGCCCGCCATCTGACCGACCTCACCCCCGGCGACGCCGTGCACGTCAACCTCGACGTCGCCCAGGACGGCCTGGGCACCGCCGCGTGCGGCCCGGACGTCCTGCCCCAGCACCGCCTGCACGCCCGCCCCGCCACCCTGTCCCTGACGTTCTCCCCCCTGACCACGTAGCGGTCCCCGCCCACCTGGCGATCCCTGCCCTCCTCAGCCTTCGGCTCGGCAGGGTCGCCGGGCCCGTCGTCCGAGAGCGGTGGGTGGCGCGTCAGGTACGGCAAACGCGGATTCAGCGCGGGGTTGACCGGAGAAGCCACGTACGCGGCCGGGTCGTCACGGTGCTCAGGCACGCGCGCCTGAGCACCGTGGACCCACGGAGCCCTGCCACCTGCGGCGGGTGGCGCCGGGGTGGCCTGCCGTACGGGATCGCTATGCGAGAGGGCGCAGGCGGATGCCGTGGCTGTCGGCGCGTTCGATGCCCGTGGCGTCGAGGTTGGTGATCGGGAGCAGGCCGGCCACCTCCCCCGACCGGCCGCCCTGGGTGACCTTGATGATCAGCAGGCCGGGGTCGGTGCCGTGGGAGGAGTGCGGGTCGCCGGAGAGCGGGGTGGGGCCGCGGGTCGAAGCGAAGATCCACTTGCGGTCGGGCGACACGGCGAACAGGTCCACCGTCGGGTCGGCGCTGAACGGCGAGACCAGGTCGATCGTGCCGACCCGTGCCCCCGTCCGGCCGTCGAACACCTCGATGACGTTCCCGTCGCGGTCGCCGACCCAGACGAAGCGCTCGTTCTTCGTGACCGCGGTGCCGTGGGCGTCACGGTCGTGCGCGTCGTCGTCGAAGAGCCGCTGCACGGCGGGGACGTTGGGCGGGTTGGCGGCCGAGTAGCCCTTCATCGGCATCCGGAACACGCTGAACTGGTCGAGGTTGTGCGCCGTCCCGCCGCCTCCGTCGCCGAACACCGTGCCCTTGGCCTCGGCGAACCCGCATCCGTTGGCCGGAATGTGCTCCTTGTCGTACTCAGCGACGATCGACATCGGCGTCGTGCGCCAGTCGACCATGAGCAGCCCGCCGCCCCGCAGGCTGACGAACACCGGCCCGTTGTCGGAGGCGATGAACGGGCAGATCGGCGCGTTGTCCGGCCGCAGCTCCGCGGACTCGCAGGGAGCGCCGTTCGGCGTGGTGCACCCGGCCAGGTCGAGCGTCGCGGCGGGCTCCTGGGCGAAGGTCCCGTTCACGTAGTCGGTGCGGATCCGTTCGAGTTTCTTGCCGTTCTGGTTGGCGATGACGAGGTAACGGTCGTCCTCGGTCGGCCACAGGGCGTGCGCCTGCCGGGCGCCCCCGGTCCCCGTCTCGGCGGCGAAGCAGGCCAGCGGTTGCCGGGTGCCGGCGTTGAAGATCACCACATGGCCGCTGGCCACGAAGGAGATCGCGGCGTGCGAGCCGGTCTTGTTGAACACGATCATGTGCGGCCGGACCGGGTTCCTGCCGGTGCTCGCAGCGCACATCGAGGCGGTCGCCGTGGCCAGGTCGATCGTGCCCGCCGCGCTGCGCTCCCCGGAGCTGTGGCCTCTGAAGATGTGCACGGTTCCGCCGTAGGCGAGCCCGTTGGTGTCGGACTGGTCGAGCAGCCACACCTCGAACGACGCTTTGGGCGCCTGCGCCGCCCCGAGGGTCACGATCATCAGGATGGCTACGGCGAAGGCTCTCCATCTCCCCATGTGCGGAGTGTCGCCGCGATCGGTGAACCCATCAAGGGGGTTGTCCGGCCTGGGACACACCTTTCACAGCCCGTACGCCTCCAGGAGCCGCAGCCACACCTCGCTGACCGTCGGGAAGGAGGGCACGGCGTGCCAGAGCCGGTCGAGCGGCACCTCGGCGGTCACCGCGATCGTGGCGGAGTGCAGCAGCTCGGCGGTGCCCGGCCCGGCGAAGGTCACGCCGAGCAGCACCCCGCGGTCCTCGTCCACGACGGCCTTGGCCCGTCCCCGGTATCCGTCGCCGAGCAGGAACGCCCCGGCCACCGCGCCCAGGTCGTACTCCACCACGCGGACGGCGAACCCCTCCTGCCTGGCCTGCTCCTCGGTGCGGCCGACGGCGCAGACCTGCGGGTCGGTGAAGACCACCTGCGGCGCGCCGTACCCGCCGGCGAGGTCGCGGTACGACGGCAGGTCGTCGCGCTCGCCGCGGGCCCGCGCGACGATGACGTCACCGCACGCCCGCGCCTGGTATTTGCCCATGTGGGTGAGCAGCACCCGGCCGTTGACGTCGCCGACCGCGTACAGCCAGCCGTCGGCGACGCCGGTCGCCCGCAGGGTGTCGTCCACGGTCACCGGCTCGTCCTCGGGCAGCCCGATCGTGCCGAGGCCGAGGCCGGCGGTGGCGGCGCGGCGTCCGGTGGCCACCAGCAGCTCATCGGCCTCGACGGGCGGCCCCTGCGCCAGATGAACGGTCACCTTGCCGCCGGGCTCCGGCCGTTCGACCCTCCTCACCTGGGCGCCGAAGCGCACTCCGATCCCCGACTCCACGAAGGACCGGGCCAGCAGTTCGCCCGCGAACGGCTCGATCTTGCCGAGCAGCCCCGAGCCGCGGACCAGCAGCGTCGTCTCCCGGCTGCCGAGCCCGTGCATGGCCTGCGCCATCTCACACGCGACCACCCCGCCGCCCAGCACGACCAGCCGCGCGGGGACGCCGGTCGCCGCCGTCACCTCGTGGCTGGTCCACGGCGCGGCCTCGGCCAGGCCGGGGACGGGCGGGATCACCGCGGTGCTCCCGGTGGCCAGGACCACCGCCTGCCGGGCGGTCAGCAGCCGGACCGAGCCGTCGCGGGCGGTCACCTCGACCCTCCTGGGACCGGCCAGCCGCCCCCTGCCGCGCACGAACTCGGCGGGCAGCCCTTCGATCCAGCCCACCTGGCCGGAGTCATCGAAGTGGGACACCACCTCGTCGCGGCGGGCGAGCACCGCCGCGCTGTCGATCGGGCCCGGCTCCAGGCCGGGCACCCGGCCGACCTCGGCGGTCAGCTCGACCGGCCGCAGCAGCGCCTTGCTCGGGACGCACGCCCAGTAGGCGCACTCGCCGCCCGCCAGGACGTCCTCCACCACGGCCGCCGTCAGCCCGCCTCGTACGGCACGGGCCGCGACGTTCTCCCCCGCCGGGCCCGCGCCGATCACGATCACGTCGAAGTCGTCCGCCACGTCTCCTCCAAGATGAGTGCAGTGGCACCAGCTTCGCACGCCAGGAACGACTGGTTCATGCCCACGTCACCAGTCTCGGGACCGAGCACGGCGCCCGATCACCCGCAGGGCCACCGCCGTGGACGTGTCGGATGGGTATCACTACTCCTCATTTTCAGTCAGGTGCGAAACTAGAGGAGGAAAGGTTTAGGCCATCGACAAAACCGGTCAAGAGACGCTAGCTGCGATCCCGGCTGAGGTTTGCTAGGTTTCGTACGTGCTCGAAAGTAACGCGCTGGCGGAGATCGACCGCCACCTCTATGACCCACCGGAATCCGTCGTCGCCGACCTGGCCGAGCTTCCCGGCGACCTGATCCTGCTCGGGGCCGCGGGCAAGCTGGGCTTCAGCCTGTCCCGGATGGCCGTGCTGGCGGCCGAACGCGGACGGTCCCGCCGGGTGATCGCGGTCTCCCGGTTCTCCGAGGCCGGCCGCCGCGCGGAGTTCGAGGCGGCCGGCATCGAGGTCGTCGCCGCCGACCTCAGCCGCGAGGCGGAGCTGGCCGCCCTCCCCGACGCCGCCAACGTCGTCTACCTGGTGGGCCGCAAGTTCGGCACCACCGGCGACCCCTGGACGACCTGGCAGCTCAACACCTACCTGCCCGGCCGCGTCGCGGAGCGGTACGCCGGCTCCCGGATCGTCGCCTTCTCCACCGGCAACGTCTACCCGCTGACCGCGCCCTCCTCCGGCGGCGCCACCGAGGACACCGAGCCCGCCCCCGTCGGCGAGTACGCCCAGTCGTGCCTCGGCCGCGAGCGGATCCTCCAGCACTTCTCCGTCGCCAACGGCACACCGATCTCCATCCTGCGCCTGAACTACGCCATCGACCTGCGGTACGGCGTGCTCCACGACATCGCCACCAAGGTCTGGGCCGGTGACGAGGTGGACGTGACGATGGGCAGCGCCAACGTGATCTGGCAGGGCGACGCCAACGCCGTCACCCTCCGCTCCCTGGCGCACTGCGCGAGCCCCGCCGACATCCTCAACCTCACGGGGCCGGAGACGGTCTCGACCCGCTGGCTGGCCGGGGAGTTCGCCCGCCGGTTCGGCGTCGAGCCGCGCATCACCGGCACCGAGGCCCCGACCGCCCTGCTCAGCAACGCCGCCCGCTGTACGGCCCGCTTCGGCTACCCGTCCGTCCCGTTGCTCCAGATGATCGACTGGACGGCCACCTGGATCGCCGAGGGCGGCCCGAGCATCGGCAAGCCCACCCACTTCGAGCAGCGCGCCGGCGCGTTCTAGGAGACGACCGATGGACATCCGCTCGGGCCTGGTGATCCCGGCCCACCCGCTCGCCCTCGACGGGAGACGGCGGCTGGACGAGGCGCGCCAGCGCGCCCTGACCCGCTACTACGTCGACGCCGGAGCAGGCGGCCTCGCGGTCGGCGTGCACACCACCCAGTTTCCGATCCACGACCCCGAGGTCGGCCTCTTCGAGCCGGTGCTCCAGCTCGCGGCCGAAGAACTCGAAGGCACCGACCTGGTCAGGGTCGCCGGCATCCTCGGCCCTACCGACCGCGCGGTCCGCGAGGCGGAGACCGCCGTCAAGCTCGGCTACCACTACGGGCTGGTGTCCATGGCCGCCTGGGGCGACGCGAGCGAACAGGAGATCCTCGCGGGGGTCGCCGCGGTGGGCGAGGTGCTGCCCGTCTTCGGCTTCTATCTCCAGCCCGCCGTCGGAGGCCGGGTGTTCTCGCGCGGGTTCTGGCGGCGGTTCTTCGAGATCCCGGCCGTCCGGGCGGTGAAGATCGCGCCGTTCGACCGGTACAAGACGATCGACGTCGTGCGCGCTTTGGTGGAGTCGGGTCGCCACGACGACGTCGTGCTCTACACGGGCAACGACGACAACATCGTGGCCGACCTGGTGACCCCGTTCCGGATCCGGCACGGCGGCGAGACGGTCTCGGTGCGGATCGTCGGCGGGCTGCTCGGCCAGTTCGCCGTGTGGACCGCCGCCGCCGTCGAGCTGGTCCGCCACTGCCAGGCCGTGGTCGCGTCGGGCGGCAAGGTCCCCGCCGAACTGCTCGGCGTCGGGGCCGACCTGACCGACGCCAACGCCGCCGTCTTCGACGCGGCCAACGGCTTCCGCGGCTGCATCCCCGGCATCCACGAGGTGCTGATCCGCGAGGGCATGCTCGCCGGCCGCTGGTGCCTCGATCCCGGCGAGGAACTCAGCCCCGGCCAGGCCGATGAGATAGGTAGGGTTTGGCACGACTACCCGCACCTGCGCGACCCGCAGGCTCTGCGAACCCTGCTGTCCGGAAACGAGGTGGATTGACCTCCTGCCCAGGGCCTCGGGTCCCCACGCACAAGGGGATCCGATGAGTAATGGCCTGCCCGTCGGCGTCGCGTTGATCGGCCCCGGTGACCTCGTCTCCCGCGTCGAGGCCGTCTGCGCCGAGTATCCCGACGTGCGCCCGATCGCGCTGCCGTACGGGCACGAGGACGAGACCGTGGACCTCGTGCGGGCGGCCCACGACGAGGCCGACGCGTTGCTGTTCACCGGTGTGGTGCCGTGGACGATGGCGCAGGAGGCCCGGCTGCTCGACCGGCCCGCGGCTTACGTCTCCTACAACGGGGCGACGCTGCTGCGCGGGCTCGTCGAGCTGCTGCGGCTGGGACACGACGTGTCCGGGGCGAGCATCGACATCCTGCCTCCCGGACAGGTCGAGGAGACCATGCGGGAGGCGCACCTGCCCACCGCGAAACTCCAGATCCTCGGTTATCGTCCCGGCCTGACCAGCGAGGACTTCGTCGCCTTCCACCGGCTCGCCCGTGAGCGCGGCGCCACGGTCGCGATCACCTGCCTGCGCTCGACGTACGAGGTGGTCGAGCACGACCTGCCCGCGCTGCGCCTGCTGCCCTCCCGGCACTCCATCCGCGACGCCCTCGGCACCCTCGTGCTCCGGGTCCGCGACGCGCGCAGCACCGACGCGCAGATCGCCATCGGCCTCATCGAACTCGACCCCGGCGGCCGGGTGGACGTCCGCGAACTGACCGCGCTCGGCGGCAGCCTCGCCCGCGTCGACGGCGACACCTACCTCCTCATCACCACCCGCGGCCCGCTGCGCGAGCTCACCCACGACTTCACCCGCCTGCCCCTGCTCGACACCCTCGGCGCGGGCGCCCGCATCGGCCTCGGCCTCGGCGGTACGGCGGCGCAGGCCGAGGCCCGCGCCCGCCGGGCCCTCACCCGGGCCGGCAAGCTCGGCCCGAAGAGCGCGGTCGCCGCCCTCGACGAGGGCACCGAGGTCATCCTCTCCGCCGCCCCCGCCGACTCCGTCACCCCCGCCACCCCCGCGAGCCTCACCGTGGTCTCCCGCCGCGTCGGCCTCCGCAAGGAGACCCTCCAGCGCCTCCGCGGCCTCGCCGAAGCCGAGGCCACCGGCGAACTCACCGCCCGCACCGTCTCCACCGGCCTCGGCATCGAAGAGGGCTCGGCCCGCCGCCTCCTCAAACGCCTCGAACGCGCCGGCCTCGCCGAACAGATCGGCAGCCGCAACGAGGGCCGCAGCGGCCGCCCCCCGGTCATCTACCGCATCCGCCTCTGACCCTCCGAAGAGACGTGATCGCGCCGTTCACGTAGGTCATCTCCACACCGGTGGAGACTTCGACGCCGTCGGCGATGAGTTCACTGACGACCGTGCCTTGACGCCCGCCGAGAGCAACGTGGTGACGTGCAGGTGGCGGAGGTCGTGCAGCCGAGCGAAGGGCAGCGGCTCGGCTGCGGATCGAGCGGTACCCAGGCGGTACGGCTCCGCCGTACATCGGGTGAAATGTCAGATGTGGCCGCTAGGGTCCCGCCATGAGTGCGACCGACACCCCCCGCCATCCCTGGCTTGACCTCATCCAGACCGCGGACGCGAAGTTCCTGGAGTCCGTCGGTGACGATGCGCTCGATCCCGCAGCCGAGGCCGCCCGTGAACGGCTGAGGTCGGGCATGACGGGAGCGAGTGAGGCCGAGATCACGCAGCACCAGGAGCGGCTGGGGGTCGGCCTGCCGCCGAGTTATCGACAGTTCCTCCGAGTCACCAACGGCTGGGATGTCATGGAGGACCCCCCTGTTCATCTGGCGCCTCTGGCGAAGATCGGCTGGCTTCGCGATCTCGACCCGCATCTCGCCACCATGTGGTCGGACCAGGATCCTCGGTACTCCCTGCCACACGTGCCAGATGAGGAGTACTTCGTCTATGGAGCCGACCAGGACCCTGTCCATCTCCGGCCGGAGTACGTACCGGACACCCTGCGGATCGGCGAGTACGACGACGGCGTCCTTCTCCTCAACCCCCGCGTCAAGACTGCCGACGGCGAATGGGAGGCGTGGTACATGGCTCCTTGGCTGGCCGGAGCTCAGCGCTTCCGCTCCTTCTGGGATCTGATGAACGATCAGCTCCGCGAAGACACCGAGACGCCGTAGCACCTCGCCATTCCCCGTCATCCCGCGATGAGGTGGATCCGGACGTTCTTGTCATAGGGGACGACGATGGTCCGGCTGCTCCCCGCGACCCACACGGCGGGTACGAGGAACAGCCGGGCATTCGATTCGACGAGGAGACGTAATCCCCGGTAGCGGAAACGGTAGGGCTCCTTCTCGGCGACGGTCAGCACCGTCTCCACGACTCCGGCGGGGACGTCACGCAGGGGCTCCTTGGCGTACAGGACGAGTTCCGGCCGGAATCGCAGCGACTGGACGTCGTCGAGGGCTCTGCCCCTGCCGTAGTCGGCGGCGAAGCTGTTGGCGGTCCAGAAGGACGCGGCCACCACGATCACGGCGACCCAGGCCCGCGCGTACCTGCTGAGCCGGGTGACGGCGGGAGACTCCAGCCACACGGCCAGGTGGCCGTCGCGCCCGACGGGCGCGGCCTCGCCGGCCGGCACGGCCACGGGCTCTCCTTCCCGGCCCGCGCCGGGCACCTCAGCGGGGGTGGCCGCCGGCTCTCCGGCCCGAGCCACCGCGCGCTCACCAACCGGACCCGGCACCTCCCCGGCCTGCTCACCAACCGGACCCGGCACCTCCCCGGCCTGCTCACCGACAGGGACAACCGTTGATTCCCCGACCCGAGCCACCGCAGGCTCACCGATCGGAACGGTCGCCTCCACGGCCCGAGCCACCGCGGCCTCACCCTCCCTGGCCCGAGCCACGGCCTGCTCACCGACCGGAACGGCCGCAGCCTCCCCGGCCCGAGCCACGGCCGCCTCACCGACCGGGACGGCGGACGCGGTGGTGGGCGGCGTGGCAGGCGGGGGGTGGGGGCTGGAGCGCCGGTGGGCCCAGCGGATGCCGATGGTGCGCAGCAGCGACAACCCGTAGGCCATCGCGACGGCGCCACCGGCGAGGGAGACCGGTGTCGTGGCGATCGTCTCGTTGCGCGCCACATGCGGGACCAGGACGCCGACGACGCCTCTCGTGAACGCCAGCAGGCCGGCGACGACCGCGAAGAGACCCGTCCAGCCGGTGCTGACGTCACGGTCGGGCGACGACTGCAGATATCGGACCGCGGTGTGCAACGCGATGACCAGGAGACTGACGACCGCGAGCACGATGAGCGGCGGGAAGACGACCTCGACGCCGTAGAGCAACATCTCCTGCAAGGAGAGATCGACCATGTCCAGGTAGACGCCGAAGTAACGGAAGCGCGCGGTCGTCGCCACATAGCCGAAGTAGAACAGCAGGGTGGTCACCGCGGTGGTGGGCGCGATGACGTTGGCCACCGCCCACAGACGTTCCTGGCCCTGGCTTCCCCACAACGACGCCGCCGGTTCGGATCCGGGGTCTTGCGTCACGTCCCGCCCTCGGTGGGAGCTTCGCTGTCAACGGGGATCTCCTCCGGAGGAGTGCCCTCCTCCGTGGGAACGACTTCAGTGGGTGAAGGCTGCGGCTCCCCCGTCTCAGGGGACTCCTCCGGGGCCGGGCTCTCCGGAGGCAAGGTTTCCTCAACCTCGTCCCCTCGGAAGAGCGCGGTGATCGTCGTGGTGATGATCATCGTGACGGGTCGCTCAGCGGACGGCGAGCGGCTTCGGCCGAGCGAAGAGCAGGGGCGGGGGTCACGCGAAGTGCATCGCGCCGCCACCACCACGCCGAGGGTCGCCGTCCCCGCGCCGGAACCGGACGCCCTGTCGAGTCGGATGTTGCACGCATGCCGGGGCGATACCGACGCGGGCTCCAGCACCATTCCGGGCGAGCAGGCGTTCACCGGGTCCGTCACGCCGAGGTCGTTCCAGACGGCACCTTCCGCAGGAGTGTCGCACGGTTCACCAGAAATCCGTATCTGTCCGGCACCCTGCACCCCAATTGATCTGATTGTCACAGAAATGTCGGCATCGGTATTGACCATCACCATGCAGCCACCCGTCGCCGGGTATCTATCTTCGTCGTCTCTTTCCAGCGGATAAACGTTGTCTACGGTCGGACCGGAAATCTGGACGGTGCCGGACCCCCTGGTATCCTCACCCTCGGTCGGCTGCGAAGACCTGGACGTTTCCGAAGGCGCGCCGGATTCCGATGATCCACTGAGATCCGAAGAATCCGGTCCGTCGCCGGTGACCGAATCCTCGGAGGAGGCGGTGGAGGAGCCATCGACGACGGCCCGGACGATTCCATATCCGCCGACGACGAGCACAAGCCCGGCCAACACGGCGAGAATGATGTGAGTTCTCCTGCGTACGGCCATTGCGTATCACCCCTCTTCTCGGATGATATGGACGCCGCCTTTCCAAGTGAAGCGATTTATCCTCCCCCACCGCCGAAAGCGAACCATTTCACCACGGCCCCCGTGTGCCCCCATGGCCACGCCGCGTCGGCCCGCCCGGCGGCGATGGTCGCGCCGGGCCACGAGTGACGGCCGCAGACCGGGCCGCACCCATCCCCAGCCTCGTGATGAGGCTCGCCGGTCGTGATCCGCTCCGACCATCCAGGGACGCGGTTCGGCGAAACGGCGACCTCGGCCCAAACGACCTTGCCACCGGCAGGAGCGCTCGACGGGTAGTGGTTCCACGCCTTGGCCAGAGCTGTGACCAGCGTCAACCCTCGTCCGCCAGCATCGAGATCATCCGCGTCCACGCGAACGGGCACAGCGGGGGCGATGTCCCAGACCTCCACGCACAGACTGCGGCGGCGGACCAGACCAAGCCGCATGACGATGAAGGCCGGTCTCGGAAACGTACTGCCGGGGTGAGCCATCTCCATACCGGCGGAAGCCTCGACGCCATTGGTGACGAGTTCGCTGACGATCAGAACGACCGTGCCGAGCAGGTCGTCGCCTGTCGGCTCATCCAACCGCCAGTGACATAGCTGAACGCGCGCGAACTCGCGGGCGCGGCCCACTGCGGCCGGTACGGCCGGCAGCAGGATTTCGTCCGATACCAGGTCGATCGGCAGACGAAAAGGTGACCGGGCCGTCGGCCTCTCTTCGGCCGGAAGCATGGTCACGACTGCTCCTGAGATCGACCCGGGTCGGCGACGCGCGTCATGGCATGCGCTCCGCTGCCGGACCGGCGGAAAGCCCTGATCGCAGGCTGTGATGGCACTCGGCCAGACGGCATGCCGCCGTCACCGGAGTGAACACGTAGATGAGCAGCGGCCGCCGTGGGTTCACGCGAGGGACGTGCCACCAGATGACCTGACCGTCGGTCCACGCACGAAGTCCTGTGTCGACCGAGATCGCCACGCGATCGGGTGCGATCCGGTGAACGTCGACCTCGATGTGTAAAGCAGTGAGGATCTTTGCGACGTCGTCGGCGAAGCGCGCGGCCTGGCCGAGCGGTGAAGCCTCATCGGGGCTCATGGAAGAGATGAGGATGGGCACGCACCGACGCTAGGTAACAGTGCGTGCCCGCCTCAACACAGTTTCGCTATGTTTCCGGGAGGTCGTCTACTGCGCGCTGCAACAGGTCACGCGCTCGCTCGCCGTACAGTGCGGCCCCGGCGAGGTGCTCGAAGGCCTTTTCATAAACCGCGACGTCACTCGGCTCCCTGTGCTGGACCTGGCCAGGCACGGTGTCCACACGGACCCGGTCGCCGTCGTAGATCCAGAAGTTCTCCGGCGGCCAGATCGGAGGCCGCTCGGCCGAAGGCAGAATTCCGAAACTCATGTTGGCCACCCCGGACGTCAGCTCCATCAGCCGTCTGAGCTGGGCGGCCATGTCGGTGGCACCGACGAGGCGGGTCCGCAGGGCTTGCTCGCCGATGACGATCGCGAACCGTGTGTCGCCGTTGTTCAACACTTCCTGCTGCTGCACGCGAGCTGCGAGAGCCGCATCGAGGTCGTCGGGAATGCCACGGAAGTCGATGACGGCACGCAGATGCGCCCTCGCGTAATCCCGCGTCTGAACCAGGCCGGGCACCGCGGAGTGCTGCCAGACGCGGAATCGGCGGGTGCGCTCGTACAACGGCTGGAACGAGCGCTGCACGTGCCCGAGGCCGGTTTCCTCCAGGCGCCGCCACTGGGTGTACATCGCCTCCACGTTCTGCGCGGCGGCGATCAGGTCGACGATCATCTGCTCATCGGCTTCGCACGCCTTGCACCACGCTCTGATGTCGGCGGCCGAGGGCAGTTGCACGGCGTTCTCGATCTTGCTGACCTTGACGAAGTGCATACCGGTCGCGGCAGCCAGTGCGCGGCCGGTGAGATCGGCATCGGTTCGAAGCGCCTTCAGCCGGGAGGCGAGGACCCCCCTCGCCTCTTTGAGTTGTGCCGCACGTGCCGTGGACGTCGCCATCTGCACCACCTCGTAACCGTCTGGATGCGAACCACCACTGACAGTACGCGCGAGGTTTAGCGGCGTCACTACATGTTTCGAAATGTTTCGCAGCCTGGGATCGCGCGGACGGAGCCGGCTGTCAGGCGTGGGGATGAAGGTGTCAGCCGAAGGACTCGACCGCGGCCGGGATGGGGGTGTCGCCCGAGGTGAGTTCCAGGGTCAGGTGGCGGACGGCCGGGGTGTCGAGGAGGACGGCGATCACGGCGGTGACGTCGTCGCGGGAGATCTGGCCGCTGGGCAGGGCCGTTTCGGAGAGGGCGACGCGGCCGGTGCCGGGTTCGTCGGTCAGGCTGCCGGGGCGGAGGATCAGCCAGTCGAGGTCGTGGGCGCGCAGCTCGTCCTCGGCGCGGGTCTTCGCCTCGATGTAGGCCGCCCACACCTCGTCCGTGCCCGGCCGTGGCGGCCGTCCCGCGCCCATCGAGGAGATCTGGACGAACCGGCGGACCCCGGCGCTGACGGCGGCGTCGGCGAGCAGGCTGGAGGCGGCCCGGTCGACGGTGTCCTTCCTGGCCGCGCCGCTGCCCGGCCCGGCCCCGGCGGCGAAGATCACGGCGTCGACGTCGACCAGATGGGCGGCGACCTCCTCCACCCCCGCCCGCTCCAGGTCGCACAGGATGGGCCAGGCGCCGGCCTGCCGTACGTCGTCCTCGTGGGACGGGTTTCGGATCAGGCCGCACACCTCGTCGCCCCGGGCCGCGAGCATCCGCTCCACCCGCATTGCGATCTTGCCGTGGCCACCCGCGATCACTGTGCGCATAATTACCCCCGTTCCATGGTGCCATGTGCGGTCAGTCCGGCGAGGTAGGCGGCGGTCTCGTCGTGCCCGTTGTGCTCGGCCCAGCCCTGCGGGGTCGCCTCGTACTCGGTGTCCCTGACCTCCGGATCGGCGCCCAGCCCGACCAGGAGGCGCACCATCGCGAGGTCGCCGGAGAGAGCGGCCTCGTGCAGCGCGGACGCCCTCCTGACATGGGAGACGTCGAAGCCGAGCGAGGCCAGCACGCGCACCGCGCCGGCCTTCCCCGCCGCCGCGGCGATCGAGATCATGTACGGCATGCGCGCGATGGCGGCGTCGGCGACGTCCAGGTCTGCGGGCCGTTCGCCGCGCATGCACGCGGCCAGGAAGAGGTCCACCCGGTCCAGCGAGCCGCCCGCCCCCGCGGCGGTGAGCAGGTCCGCGATCTCGGTGTGCCCCCGGAGCACGGCCAGCTCGTAGGCGGTGCGCCCCTCGAAGATCGGGTGGCCGGTGCCGTGCCCGTCGAGGACCGCGCCGTGCTCGATCAGCAGCCGCAGCCGTCGCGGCCGGCCGTACAGCGCCGCCGCGAGGACCTCGTCCTGAAGCAGCTGCGACGGGGAGGGCTGGGCGGGGCCGAGACGCTCGCGCCACGGGCCGCCGTCACCCGTGCCCAGGCCGAACTCGAAGAGCAACTCCAGGTGTTCCGTGTCGTCGAGGGCGAGCCCCCTGTTGTAGAGGGTCTGGCTGTCGTTGGGATCGGCGCCCGCCCCGAGCAGCAGCCTGGCCAGCTCCATCCCGCGCGGGTGCTCGGGCTCGGCACGCTCTCCCCTGCCGAAGACGCCCGTCAGAGCGGTGAACGGCGGAGTCAGCCCCTCCCACAGATAACCCGCGTTCGGATCGGCGCCGTGCGCGAGCAGCAGCCGGGCGGTCTCCGGCGGGTCACCGGCGCCGATCCGCGAGTACGCGAGGTAGAGCAGCGGCTCCCACCGGTACGGCCCGCCCTGACGGCGGGCCTGCGCGGGATCGGCGGCGAGCAGTTCGGCCAGCTCCGCCGAACGGCCGCAGGCCGCCATCGTGAACACGTCGGCGGTCGCCAGCCGTGGATCGGCCGCCAGCAGGGCGACGGCCCTCCCGGGCCGGGTCAGGTCGGGATCGCCGTAGGTGAGGCAGCCCAGCCGCAGAAGCTCGGCGACGGGATCCGCGGACTCCGCCACCCGGTGCGGCGCCCGCGCGAGCTCGGTGACGAGGTCGAGGTGCCGCCGCAGCCGGGGCCAGGACGCGAAGCCGTACAGGCGGGCGGTGACGAGCTGCGCGTCGGCGAGCGTGAACGGGCCGGCGGGACGGGTGCCGGGATGCAGATCGCGGACCAGGTCGAGGGCGGCGGGATCTGCGGCGTGGACCTGACGCTTGAGGCGTTTCGCCTGGTTCTTCAGGTGTTCCAGGCTCGGGTCGCCGGGAAGACGGAGCGGCACGGTGGCCTCCCTTTCGTTGCTGCCCGCCGTCCGCATGACCGGGCCGAAAAGGAGGTGGATCGGCATACCGCGCATCACGTGATCAGGTGGGCTGTGCCCTTCCCGCGGACCGGGTGCGCCCTGAAACGCCGTCTCAGCCTACGCCATCTCCTGCCGGTCAGGCGAAGACGTCCTGCTGGTAGCGGCCCTCCTCCTCCAGGCGCCGCAGCCACTCCTCGCCGTCGCCGCCGGTCCTGTCCCGGTAGATTCCGGCCAGCGCCTGCCGTACGGCGGGCGCCATCCGGAGGCCGTCGCCGCAGACGTAGACGTGCGCGCCCCGCTCCAGCAGCGCCCACACACCGTCGGCGTCGGCGGTCACCGCGTCCTGGACGAAACGGTGCGGATGCCCCGGCACTGCTGAGAACGCCAGGTGAACGTCGTCGAGCGCGGTCATCTCCGCCCGATAGAGCCAGTCGTGATCAGGGTGGCGGCAGCCGTAGAACACCTTGGCCGGAGCGGTCGCGCCGGTCAGGGCGCGCTCCTCGAGGAAGCCGCGCAGCGGGGCGAAGCCGGTGCCGGGGCCGACGAGGATCACCGGGGTCGCCGGGTCGGCGGGCAGACGGAACGGGGGGGCGGGAACCCGGATGTAGCCGTAGAAGACGTCACCCTCCTCCAGTCCCGCCAGGTAGGCGGAGCACATGCCGCGGTACTCGCCGGCGCCGGACCAGGCGGGCCCTTCGACCAGGCCGACGGTGATCCGGATCAGGCCCGGGTCGGCCAGCGGCGAGGAGGAGATCGAGTAGTAGCGCGGCCTGATCGGCCCGGCCATCTCCAGGAAGACGGGCAGCGGCAGGGTGATCGCGGGGAACCGTTCCAGCAGCGCGAGCGCCGAGACCCGCTTCGCCCGGATCCCTTCCGGGTAGTCCTCCGCCAGCGCGGCCAGCTCGCCACGCGTCCACGGGCACCCGGTGTGCTCGGCCAGCGTCGCGAGATCCGCCCGGGTGGCCACCTCCTGGAGCTCGGCGAACTCGGTGAGCAGCAGCCCGGCGGTCACCGGCGTGTCCACCGGCAGATGGGTCGCGCCCCGCGCGCGCAGCCGTACGACCTGGTCGCGGGGTACGCGCAGGCACCGCAACGCCCAGTCGACGAGCGCCGGGTCGTTCTTGGCGAAGGTGGCCAGATGGTCGCCCGCCGTGTAGGTGACCCCCTCGGGCAGCGCGGCCACGATCGAGCGCACCCCCGGCCTGGGGGCCTCCACGGAGAAGTCCCACAGCCCTGTGGGGTCGCCGGTCAGCTCCTCGTTCGAGAGGACCGTCAGCCCGAACGCCTGGGGGGACACGACAGCCGGCCGTACGTCGGCCTCGGTCATCACGTCCATCTCGTAGCGCGGCCCGAGGTCCTGCGCGGCGGTGCCGTACTCCTGTGCGAGGGCCGCCCACAGCGCCGCCGTCCACGTCGAGACGTCGCCGTCGAAGTCACCGTCGGCGTCGGCCTCGCCGCGCTCCACCAGCGGCACGGCGCCCGCCCCGGTGAGCTTGTCGAAGGCGCGGCGCGGGAAGTCCTGGTAGGTGGGCCACTGGGTGTTGCCGCAGCCGAGCAGCGCCAGCCGTACCCCTTCGAGGCCGGACAACTCGGCGGCGTCGAAGAGCTGCGCGTTGTCGGGGGCCTTGCCGTTGTAGGTGGAGGCGACCACCACGAGGAGGCCGTCGGCGGGCGGGGACTCGGCCAGCTCGTCCAGCGTCATCAGCGTGGTCGCGAAGCCCGACCGCCCGGCCCGCTCCGCCAGCCGCTCCGCGAGGTCGGCCGAGGCGCCGAGGTTGGACCCGTAGGCGACGGCCAGACTCACCCCGGTCACCTGGACCTCGACCTGCTCGGTCTCCTCCTCCGGCGACGCCTGCGGCATGGCCCGCTCCTGCGGCTTGCGTTCCCGCACGCGTACGGTGAACCCGTCGGGCTTGATGGTGAGCGTCTCCTTCACCCGGATCCGGTAGGCGTCCGGATCGGAGATCGCGAAGTCGCGAAGGATGAGCGCGAGCGCGAGCCGGGCCTCGGTGAGGGCGAACTGGCGGCCGATGCAGGCCCGCTCGCCGTTGCCGAACGGCTTGTAGGCGGCCGGGTGGTGGGCGGCCTTGTTCTCGGGGAGCCAACGGTCGATGTCGAACTCGTCCGGCCGCTCCCAGGCCTTCGCATGACGGTGCAACGGAGACAGCAACACGACGACCGGCTGTTCGGCGGGCACGGCGTAGCCGCCGATCGTGGTGTCCTCGAAGGGCGTCACCGAGAACGCGGGAATGGGCGACCAGACCCGCAGCGTCTCCTCCAGGATCCGCGGGATGACGTCCAGTTTGGCGATCGTCTCGTAGCTGGGCGCGGCGTCCCCCGGCAGCAGCCGGTCCACCTCGGCGTACGCCTGGGCGAGCACGTGCGGGTTGCGCAGCAGGTTGTACAGGGCGAAGGAGAGCAGCCCGCTGGTGGTCTCGTGGCCGGCGATCAGGAAGGTGATCACCTGGTTCCGGATGTTCTCGTCCGACAGGCGCTCGCCGCTGCGCGGGTCCGACGCGCCCAGCATCAGGCCCAGCAGGTCGCGGGTGCTCCGGTCGCCGGCGTCCCTGCGCTGCCTGATGACGTCGTCGACCAGGTCGCGCATCAGCTGGATGTCGGCCCGGTACGCCTTCTCCTGCCTGCGCTTCAGCTTGGTGACCAAGGGGAGTTGCCGGTCGCGCAGCATCGCCTCGGTCAGCGTGCGCCCCATGGCCTGCAGGAAGGGGTGCAGCTCGGCGGACTCGAAGGAGTCGAAACGGTAGTCGAACCCGGTCAGCGAGATCGTGTCCAGGGTGAGCCTGGTCATGTCGTCCGGCACGTTCAGATCCTCGCCCTGCCTGCGCCGCCAGGAGGCGACGAGCTGGTCGGCGACCTCCAGCATCTGCGGGAAGTACGCCTTCATCGAGCGCTGGCTGAACGCCGGCATCAGGATGCGGTGCGCGTGCCCCCAGACCGGTTCCTCGGGGCCGGCGGTGAACAGGCCGTCGCCGGCGAAGTCGCGGACGATCGACAGCGGGGGCTGGATCTTCTTGCGGAACCGGCTCTCGTCGCACACCTCGGCGACCATGCCGGGGTCGTAGACGAACAGGACCCGTTGACCGAGCAGGTCGAGCTGGTAGAGGCCCTCGGGGTGGCGCGCGGCCAGCTCATCGAGGTAGCCGGTGGGGGCGTGGGCCGGGATCTGGAAGGCGTTTCCCACGATGGGGAGCCCTGGGGGAGCCGGAATCTCGGTCACTGTCATACGGACCTCCTCTAGCCATACGCTGTATATCGACGCTAGCATACGCCGTATGGCAGTTAGTGCGCGAAGAGGCCGGGCCCTTTCCACCGAGGAGATCTACCTGACCGCCCTCCGGCTGGTCGACGAGGGCGGTGTCGACGGGCTGTCGATGCGCAAGCTGGCCGCCGAGCTCGACGTCAACCCCATGTCGCTCTATCACCATGTGGACAGCAAGACCGCTCTGATCAGCCAGCTCTGCGCCATGGCCGCGAACCGCCTCGAACTCCCACCCGACGACGGCACCCCCTGGCAGGACCAGTTGCGCGCCCTCGGCCATGCCGAGCGCCGCCTCGCCAAACTCCACCCGGCCCTGTGGAGCTACATCAGTTCCCATCCGGAGTCGCTCCACAAGGAGTCCGGCGTGTGGCAGGTGCTCACCCGCAACCTGCTGGCAGCGGGCGTGCCCGCCACCGAACTGGACGCCACCTGCGAGGCGCTCTTCGCCTTCGTCTCCGGCTTCGTCACCGCCGAGAACAACCAGACCATCGGGTTCCGCGCCGGCACGGAGGACGTCGACCGCACCTTCGAGATCGCGGTCGACATCATCCTCGCCGGCCTCTCCCACCGCCACTCGCCGGCCACCTGAGACCCATCCCCGCCGCCGAGCGGACCGCTCGCCGTACACCGCCCGCAACCACACGGTGGACGGGCAACGCCACCGGCGCAGGCCCACCCCGTACGGGGGCCCGCGGCACGCCCGCCGGTCAGCGGACGCCGCGTGGGCGGAACTGGACGCTGATCCGGGGGCCGGTCGCCCGAGCGGACTTGGGGATGGCGTGCTCCCAGGTGCGCTGGCAACTCCCGCCCATCACGATGAGGTCGCCGTGGCCGAGATCGTGGCGCAGGGCGGGGCCGCCGCCGCGCGGGCGGAGCAGCAGGGAGCGGGGAGCGCCCACCGAGACGATCGCGACCATGGTGTCCTCGGTCCTGCCGCGCCCGGTGGTGTCGCCGTGCCAGGCGACGCTGTCGCGGCCGTCACGGTAGAAGCACAGCCCGGCGGTGCGGAACGGCTCGCCCAGCTCCTCCACGTAGTGCTCGTCGAGGACACGCCGGGCCTCGACGAGCGCCGGATCGGGCAGGGGCTCACCCTCCGCGTAGAACTTGAGCAACCGGGGCACGTCGACCACCCGGTCGTACATGTGCCGTCGCTCACCGTGCCACGGCACAGCCGCGACGAGCCGGTCGAAGAGCTCGTCGGCGCCCGCCATCCAGCCAGGCCGGACGTCGATCCAGGCACCGTGCGCGAGGACCGTGCGCCGCACCGACGAACCGAGAGGGCCGGGACCGACCTCCGCACACCAGTCGAGCAGCGAGCCCTGAAAAGAACCCGTCATACTCCAACCCTACACGAACACACATTCGATCAAATGGCGCATCGGAAGCGGCTCAACCTATTACGGCCTGCGCGCGCTCGCGAAGGTGACGGGCGACCGGAACACCCTGCTGGACGTCGTGGAGGGTGCACTCGCGGCCCTGTAGACCGGCGGCGGCCATGCCGCGACCGGCTTTGTCATGCCCAGATTCGTCCGACACGCCTGATGGATGGGCGTGTTCAGGGCTGGTAGGCATAGAGCCAGCCGGTGGCCCGCTCGTAGAAGTGGCGGATGAAGAAGGGCATGAACAAATCGTTCAGGGACCGCTTCACCGGCCCGGCGACCTTGGCGTCCCGGTTGTCCTCCGCCATCCTGGCCACCTTGGCGACGCGTGGGCGGCGCGCCCGCTCGTAGGCGGCCAGCGCGTCGGGAACCGTGCTCGCGGCCGCCAGCGACCTGGCCAGCACCACCGCGTCCTCGATCGCCATCGAGGCGCCCTGACCGGCTCCCACCGGATGTGCGGCGTCGCCGACGAGGGCGATCCGATCGTCGCGCCAGACCCGCGCGGGAGCCAGCACGTGGCTGAGCGTCGGGCGGTGCACCTCGGTGGCGGCACGCAGGATCGACGACGGCACGCGCTCGGTCCGGTAGCACTCGGCGAGCCGGGCGAGGTCGGCGACGGCGGTGGGATCGGGCTCCTCGGCGCAGTTCACCTGCGCGCTCCACCACACCGCGCCGCCGGGCGCCACGACGTGGAGGAAGGCGCCGGCCCCGGCGAACACGAGGTTGAAGACGCCCGGCTCCAGGTCGAGACCTCGGGCGACGCCGGAGACGTTGCAGATGCCCGCGTAGACGGGCGCGGGCGCGGCGGGGTCGAGGATCTTCCGGGTCGGCGACCAGAGGCCGTCGGCGCCGACGAGAAGGTCGGCGCCGATCTCACGCCCTCCTTCGAGCGTGACCCGGACCCCGTCGCCGCGCGCCACCGAGCCCGTCACCCGCTCACCGGTGACCACCCGGGCGCCGCCACGCGACGCCGCCGCCCGGAGGGTCCGCACCAGTTCGCCACGCATCAGCGTCATGCCGTGCAGGTCGTCGGCCGAGCGACGCCCCCGGGGCACGTCTCCCAGCAGTTTGCCGGAGCTCGCCCACATCCGCTGTCTGGCGACCGGGAACCCGGCTCGCTGGACCGCCTCAAGGCAGCCGAGCCTCTCCAGCCCGCGCAGGCCGTTGCCGGCCAGGCTGACGAACGAACCGACCTGGCCCACCGGGTCCTCGTACGCCTCGTACACCGTGACCCGCGCGCCGATCCGCCGCAACGCGATCGCGCACGCGGCCCCGGCCACGCCTCCGCCGGCCACCACAACGTCCATCAGAGCCTCCCTGAATCTCATTTCACCGAATCAACATTCAGCGAATCTGCGCTCAGTATGATGAGACGGGAGATCGGCGTCAAGGGAGGAGCCCGATGGGTGTGCGCAAGGCGAAGGCGGCCGAGACGGAGGCGGCCCTCAAGGACGCGGCCCGCCGCCTGTTCGTCACACGCGGCTACCAGAACACGAAGATCGGCGACATCACGGCCGCCGCCGGGCGCGCGACCGGGTCCTTCTACGACCACTTCACCAGCAAGGAGGCACTGCTCCAGGCACTGCTCGCCGACATGCACGACCAGGCCGACACCGAGGTCGCCGCGAGCGACCACCCGCGCGACCACGACCTGAGCGACCCCGTCCAACTGCGCGAGCACATCGCCATCACGTGGTCGGTCTTCCGCGACCACCTCCCCGTGGTGGTGGCCCTGTTCCAGTCGGCGATGACCGACGACCCCGGCTCCGGCCGCGCGTGGCGGCGGCTGACCGAGGACACCGCGACCTTCCGCGATCACCTGGAGTGGCTCCAGGAGCGCGGCCACCCCCTGCCGGGCGATCCGACGCTCGTTGCCGCCGCCATGGGGGCGATGCTCTCGATGCTCGGCTACTCGCTCCTCACCGCGGGCGAGCACGGCCCGGAACTCACCGACACCGAGATCGTCGACACCCTCACCAGCCTGGTGCTACACGGACTGGCCGGCCCGGACAACTGAGCGACGCGCGGGCGGAGGGCGGCAGGAAGCGGGCGACGCGGGGCCGGATCGTCGTGTGGTCCCGTGACGCTCGACAAGTCCCCTCTTTACGGTGAAGCCGTTCGCCAAGGCAATTCGTGACCGCGCTTTCTGCGCAGTTTGTCATCGAAAGGATTCCCTAACATCCGGCAAACCACATCGAGCTTTGATTGATCGCCCTTTTAGGGTCCTATGTGACTTAAGGTGCTAGCGTCCTATTTGTCCGTGAAAGGGCGATTAGGGGGGTTCGATGAATATCAACCTGTTCCCGACCAGCGCGGATCGCTGTGGGTGGCGCTGCCGCCGTCGGCGCCGCTTCGGATGCGGCTGGCGTAGGCGTAGGCGTTTCTGGTGGTGGTAGCCGAATCAACTGAGGGCCGGCGGAGCAATCCGCCGGCCCTCAGCATTTCCGCCACCGTACGGCAGGCGCAGGCCGCCCCGGCCTGAACACCGACCGCCTCACCCACTGGGCACGGCATATGTCTCGCCCACCGGGCACGCGGCATGTAGGTCGGTTCCTGACCCAGATGGCTGGCATCCTGTACCTCATGAGCGACACCCCGGTCCGGCTGCTGAATCTGCTCTCCCTGCTCCAGACGCCGCGCGAGTGGCCGGGGAGTGAGCTGGCCGGACGGCTGGGGGTCAGCCCGCGCACCATCAGACGCGACATCGAGCGGCTCCGCGACCTGGGCTACCCGGTGCAGGCGACGATGGGCGCGATCGGCGGATACCGGCTGATCGCGGGCACGGCGATGCCACCGCTGCTGCTGGACGACGAGGAGGCGGTCGCCATCGCGGTCGGTCTGCGCGCGGCGGCGGGACATCCGGTCGAGGGCATCGAGGACGCCTCGGTGCGCGCACTGGCGAAGCTGGAGCAGGTGCTCCCCGGACGGCTGCGACGCCGGGTCGGCAACCTGACCGCCGCCACGGTCCAGATGGCCTCCACCACCTCGACCGATCCCGTCGATCCCGAGATCCTGACCGTGCTGGCCGGCGCCATCGCCAACCACGAGCGCCTCCGCTTCCGCTACCGCGCGGGCGACGGCGCCGAGAGCGGACGCCTGGTCGAGCCGAACCGGCTCGTCGCCACCGGCCGCCGCTGGTATCTCCTCGCCTACGACAACGACAGGGACGACTGGCGGATCTTCCGCGCCGACCGTGTCACCGCGCCGCAGCCGACGGGCGTCAGGACCGCACCGCGCGAACTGCCCGCCGAGGACGCGGCCGAGTACGTCACCAGCAAGCTCTACAGCCTGGCGCCCACCTACCGCGCGGTGGCCACCCTGCGCGCCCCGGCCGAGGAGGTCGCGGGCCGGGTGGGCGACGCCCCCGGCGACGTGCAGCCGATCGACGAGCGAAGCTGCCGGCTGCACAGCCACACCGACACCCTGGAATGGCTGGCGTTCCGGCTGGTGATGCTCGGCTGCGAATTCGAGGTGCACGAGCCGCCGGAGCTCATCGACCACCTCCGGAGGCTCGGCGCCCGCGTCACCCGCGCGGCGACCCACTCAACTCCGGCTCCCGGAAGGTGACGCTCAGTTCGCCCTGGACGGCGTCCACGGTGATCACCGACCCGTCCGGGACGTCACCCGCGAGCATCGCCCGGCCGATCGCGGTCTCGACCTCCCGGGCGATGAAACGACGCAACGGCCGCGCCCCGTACACCGGGTCATATCCCTGCGACGCGATCAGCCGGCATGCCTCGGGCGTGACCTCCAACCCCAGCCGGCGATCGGCGAGCCGGGCCCGGATGTCGGTGAACATCAACTCCACGATCTGTTCGATCTCCGCCTCGGTCAACGGCTTGAACAACACGATGTCGTCGACCCGGTTGAGGAACTCGGGCCGGAAATGCCGCCGCAGCTCCGCCATCACCCGTTCCCGGCTCTCCGCCGTGATCTCCCCCTGCGACGTCACCCCCTCCAGCAGATACTGGGACCCGATGTTGGACGTCATGATGATCACCGTGTTGCGGAAGTCGACGGTCCGGCCCTGCGCGTCGGTCAGCCGACCGTCATCGAGCACCTGCAACAACGTGTTGAACACATCCGCGTGCGCCTTCTCCACCTCATCGAACAACACCACCGAGTACGGCTTGCGCCGCACCGCCTCGGTCAGCTGCCCGCCCTCCTCGTACCCCACGTAACCCGGCGGAGCCCCCACCAGCCGGCTCACCGTGTGCCGCTCCTGGTACTCGCTCATGTCGATCCGGATCATGTTGTCCTCGGTGTCGAACAACGCCGCCGCCAACGCCCGCGCCAGCTCGGTCTTCCCCACCCCCGTCGGCCCCAGGAAGATGAAGGAGCCGATCGGCCGCCGCGGATCCTTGATCCCCGAACGGGCCCGGATCACCGCGTCGGCCACCAGCCGCACCGCCTCATCCTGACCCACCACCCGCTCGCGCAGGACCGCGTCCAGCCGCAGCAGCTTGTCCCGTTCCCCCTCCTTCAACCGCGTCACCGGGATGCCCGTCCACCGCGACACGATGTCCGCGATCTCCTCCTCGGTCACCACCTCACGCAGCAGCCGGTGACCGCCCTGCCGGCTCTCCAGCCGCTCCTCCTCCGCCGTCAGCCGCCGCTCCAGGTCCGGCAGCCTGCCATGACGCAACTCCGCCGCCCGGTTCAGGTCATAGTCACGTTCGGCCTGCTCGGCCTCCCGCCGGACCGTCTCCATCTCCTGCCGCAACGTCGACACCTTGCGCAACGCCGACCGCTCGGCCTCCCACTGCGCCCGCATCGCCTCCGCCTGCCCCCGCAGACCGGTCAGTTCCCCGCGCAGTTCGGCCAGCCGCGCCCGGCTCGCGGCGTCGTCCTCCTTGGCCAGCGCCGCCTCCTCGATCTCCAGCCGCATCACCCGCCGGGTCAGCTCATCCAGCTCCGCCGGCATCGAGTCGATCTCCGTGCGGATCATCGCGCACGCCTCGTCCACCAGGTCGATCGCCTTGTCCGGCAGGAACCGGTCAGTGATGTACCGATGGCTCAGCACCACCGCCGCGACGATCGCCCCGTCCTGGATCGCCACCCCGTGGAAGATCTCCAGACGCTCCCGCAGTCCACGCAGGATCGACACCGCGTCCTCCACCGACGGCTCATCGATCAGCACCGGCTGGAACCGCCGCTCCAGCGCGGCGTCCTTCTCGATGTGCTTGCGGTACTCCTGGACCGTCGTCGCGCCGATCATGTGCAGTTCCCCGCGGGCCAGCATCGGCTTGAGCATGTTGCCCGCGTCCATCGCGCCCTCGGCCGCCCCGGCGCCCACCACGGTGTGCAGTTCGTCGACGAACAGCAGGATCCGCCCCTCCGCGGCCCGCACCTCGTTCAGCACCGCCTTGAGCCGCTCCTCGAACTCACCGCGATACTTCGCGCCCGCCACCAGCGATCCCATGTCCAAACTGAAGACCGTCTTGTTCCGCAGCCCTTCCGGCACGTCGCCCCGGTCGATCCGCTGGGCGAGCCCTTCGACGATGGCGGTCTTGCCCACACCCGGGTCGCCGATCAGGACCGGGTTGTTCTTCGTCTTCCGCGACAGGATCTGGATGACCCTGCGGATCTCCGCGTCTCGCCCGATCACCGGCTCCAGCCGGTCCGCCGCCGCCTCGGCGACCAGATCACGCCCGTACTTCTCCAGCGCCTCGTAGGCGGCCTCCGGCATCGCGGAGGTGACCCGCTGGTTACCCCGTACCGAGGTCAGCGCCTCCAGGAACCGGTCCCTGGTCAGCCCTTCCGCGTGCAGCAACCGCCCCGCGCCGGTCTGCTCGCCCTCCTCCAGCAGAGCCATCAGCAGATGCTCCACCGAGACGTACTCGTCCTTGAGCCGCCCGGCTTCCCGATCGGCGGCCTCCAGCACCCGCGACAACCGCTGGGTCACGAGGACCTGACCCGGCGTGGCGCCGGGCCCGCTGACCGTGGGCCGCCGTGACAGCTCCTGCGTCAGATCCGCGCGCAACCGCTCGGCGTCGCCTCCCGCCTGGGTGACCAGACGCGGCGTCAGTCCCTCCGGCTGTTCCAGCAGGGCCAGCAGCAGATGCTCGCCATCGACCTCGGTATGCCCGAAACGAAGCGCTTTGGTCTGCGCGTCGTGCAGGGCCTCCTGCGATTTCTGCGTCAACCGGTTCGGATCCACTTCCGCTCTCCTCCAGCCTCGTGGACGGCACGCAACGCCGACTCCAGCTCGGCGATCCGATCCAGCAGATCGATCACCAGCCCCAGCGAGGCGTAGTTCAGCGACAGACCCGCACGCAGCCGCCGCACCCGCGCCGCCACGGCCACCTGCGAGAGGGGGAGGCACCACTCGCCCCTGCTGTCCCTGACCGCTTCCAGCACCCCCAACGCCACCAGCCGCCGGACCACCTCGGGATGCAACCCGGTGGCGTGGGCGAAGGAGTCGAGATCGAGCAGCCGGACCGGAACGAGCGCATACGTCACGACCGCCTCCCAGGGACGCACGCGAACAGGACACGGGTCACCGTCGGCTCCTGGGGTCGAAGCGGGAGACGCCGGCGAGTTGTTCGAACAGGCGCCGTTCCTCGTCACTCAGCCGCTCGGGCACCATGATCTTGACCTCGGCGTACAGGTCGCCCGCCGTACCGCGCGGGTTGGGCAGTCCGCGCCCGCGCAGCCGCAGCCGCCGCCCGGACGACGTGCCCGCGGGCACCTTCAGCTTGGTCTCCCCGCCCGGCGTGTCCACCGCCACGGACGCTCCCAGCGCCGCCTCCCAGGGACTGATCGGCAGGTCGACGCGGAGGTTCCGGCCCTCGACGCGGTAGCGGGGATGCCCGGCGATCCGCACCACCAGGTACAGGTCGCCCGGCCTCGCCCCCTCGCCGCCGCGGCCGCCCTGGCCGGCGAGCCGGATGCGCTGCCCCTCCGTGACGCCCGCCGGGATGGTGACCTCCAAGGTGCGCGGGCCGCCCGGACCGGGGAGGGTGATCGAGCGGCGTCCGCCCCGGTAGGCGTCCTCGACCGTGAGCGTGATCTCGGCCTCCTGGTCCGCCCCCGGCACCGGCCCCCAGCCGCGCCCGCGGAACATGCCGCCGAGGAGGTCCTCCAGGTCGATCTCGCCCCCCTCGCCGCCCGCCGTACGCCAGCCGCCCGTCCCGAACCCCGTGTCTCCCACGCCGGCCCCCGCGCCGGCTCGGGCCCCGGCTCGGGCGCGGGCGCGGGCGTAGGTCTCGGGGTCGACGTCGGGCGCGACCTGGCGGAAGTCGGGCCCGAACGCGTCGTACCTGCGGCGCGTCTCAGGATCGGACAGCACCGCGTACGCCTCGGAGATCTCCTTGAACCGGTCCTCGGCGGCGGGATCCTTGTTGACGTCGGGATGGTAGCTGCGCACCAGTTTGCGGTAGGCCCGCTGGATCTCGTCCTGACCGGCCGTCCGGTCCACCCCGAGGACCTCGTAGAAGTCCCGCCGGGCGGCCATCACTCCGCCTCTTTCGCGACCACCACCACCGCGGGCCGCAACTGCGCGGAATCCTCGCCATATCCGGGACGGAGCACCTCCACCACCGTCCCCGGCGCGACGTCGTCCCGTTCGACGGTCGCCACCGCCTCATGCCGCGCCGGGTCGAACGGCACCCCGCTCTCCGCGTGGCGGGTGTAACCGAGCCGGGCCAGCACGTCCACCGCCTGATCCCGTACGGCCCGCACCCCCGCGATGACCGCGCCGGAGTCATCGCCCGCGTGCTGCAACGCCAGCTCCAGGTTGTCCAGCACGGGCAGCCACGCGGCCGTCACCCTGCCCCGTTCCTCCGCCCGTGAGCGTTCGGTGTCCTTCACGATCCGTTTGCGGACGTTCTCCAGTTCGGCGGCGGTCCGCAGCCAGCGATCCTCCAGCTCCGCGAGCTTCGCGTCCGTGGACTCCCCCGCATCGCCCTGCGCGGTCTGCGGCTCGGCTCCGGCCCCCTCGCCGGCGCTCCCGGGCACATCCGGACGGCCGCTCATTTGCCCTCACGCGACTCGGAGTCCGAGGTGGTGAACTCGGCGTCGATCACATCCTCCTCGCCCGCAGAACCCCCTGAGGGGGCCCCTGCGGGGGCCTCCGTCCGGCCCTGCGACGGCACACCGGTCTCCCCCGGCCGCGCCGCCGCGGCGAGCCCGTGAAAGACCTGCTGCAGCTCCGCCGTCAACGACCGCAACCGATCAAGCGGCGTCTCCTCCTCACCCACCGCCTGCCGCGCCTCGCCCACCAGCTGCTCGGCCCGGGCCTTCTCATGCACCGCCACCTGCTCGCCCAGCTCACCCAGTCGCCGCTCCACCTGATACGCCACCGCGTCCAGCTCGTTCCGCGCGTCGATCGTCTCCCGCAACCGCGCGTCCTGCGTGCGATGCCGCTCAGCGTCCGCGATCATCTGCTCGATGTCGGCCTTGTCCAGATTCGAGCTCTCGCTGATCGTGATCCGCTGCTCCGCCTCGGTGTCCTTGTCCCGCGCCGAGACGTTCAAGATCCCGTTCGCGTCGATGTCGAAGGTCACCTCGACCTGCGGCACCCCGCGCGCGGCCGGCCGGATGTTCTCCAACCGGAACCGCCCCAGCACCCGGTTGTCGGCCGCCCGCTCCCGCTCCCCCTGCAACACCACCACGTCCACCGCGCTCTGCTCGTCCTCAGCCGTGCTGAACGTCTGCGTACGGCGCGCCGGAATCGTGGTGTTCCGCTCGATGACCTTCGTCATCACCCCGCCCAGCGTCTCCACCCCGAGCGACAACGGCGTCACGTCCAGCAGCACGACATCCTGGACCTCACCCTTGATGATCGCCGCCTGCACCGCCGCCCCGATCGCCACCACCTCGTCGGGGTTGACCGTCATGTTCGGGTCCTTGCCCCCGGTCAGCCGCCGCACCAGAGCCTGCACCGCCGGAATCCGCGTCGACCCGCCGACCAGGATCACCTCATCCAGGTCATCGGCCGTCAGCCGGGCATCGGCCATCGCCTGCTCCACCGGACGCACACACCGCTCCACCAGATCCGCCGTGATCTGGTCGAACGTGGACCGCATCAACGTGGTGTTCAAATGCTTGGGCCCGGTGGCGTCCGCCGTCACGAACGGCAGGCTGATCGTCGTCTGCGTCACCGACGACAGCTCCACCTTCGCCTTCTCCGCCGCCTCGAACAACCGCTGCAACGCCTGCGGATCACGCCGTAGGTCGATCCCCTCCTGGCGCTGGAACTCATCCGCCAGATGATCCACCACCCGCCGGTCGAAATCGTCCCCGCCCAGATGACCGTCCCCGGAGGTGGCCCGGACCTCGATGACCCCCTCACCGATGTCCAGCACACTCACGTCGAAGGTGCCGCCCCCCAGATCGAACACCAGCACCGTCTCGTTCGCCTTCTTGTCCAGCCCATAGGCCAACGCCGCCGCGGTCGGCTCGTTGATGATCCGCAACACCTCCAGGCCCGCGATCCGCCCCGCGTCCTTCGTCGCCTGCCGCTGCGCGTCGTTGAAATACGCCGGAACCGTGATCACCGCCTCGGTGATCTTCTCCCCCAGATACTTCGCCGCGTCGGCCACCAGCTTCCGCAGCACCAGCGCCGACACCTCCTCCGGCGCGTACTGCTTGGACCCCACCTGGAAACGAACCGCCCCCTCCGGCCCCTCCACCACATCGAAGGACACCGCGTGCTGCTCGCTCGGCACCTCCTCGAACCGCCTGCCCACGAACCGCTTGGCCGAGTACACCGTCCCCTTCGGATTCAAGATCGCCTGACGCCGCGCCAACTGCCCGACCAGCCGCTCCCCCTGATCGGTGAACGCCACCACCGACGGCGTCGTCCGCGCCCCCTCCGCGTTCGGCAACACCGTCGGCTGACCATCCACCATCGCGGCGATCACCGAGTTCGTCGTGCCCAGATCGATGCCGACTGCCTTCGCCATCACATGACTCCCCTGCGGCTGCGCGGCGGTTCCGCCCCCTTTGGTCTGCGTGCCCTGGCCACTGGTGGCGAACCTGTGGCGCGCGGAGATTGTCTTTGACGTCATCCCAGGTCAGGCCGTACCAAGCGGGTGGTCGCAGCGGCCGGAAAGCCCTCGGCAGGGACCCGTAAACCGGCGGGAAACAAACCGTAAGACCCCTCGGCCATAGTGAAGTCATCGAGCGGAACGCAGGGCGAGCAAGGGGCCGCAAGGCGAGGAGGCGGGAGATGTCGGAGAACGACAGGCTGCTGGTGGCGGTCATCATCGGCAGCACCCGCCACGGCCGGTTCGGCCCGACGGTGGCCGGCTGGTTCGCGAACAGGGCGCGCAAGCGCGCGGACCTGGACGTCGACCTGATCGACCTGGCCGAGGCCGGGCTGCCGGAGACCCTCACCGAGCCGGACGAAGCCGTCCCGCCACCGGTGCGGGCGCTGGCTCCCCGGCTGGCCGCGGCGGACGCGTTCGTGGTGGTGACCCCTGAGTACAACCGGAGCTTCCCCGCTCCGCTCAAGACCGCCATCGACTGGTACTTCGAGGAGTGGAAGGCCAAGCCCGTCACCTTCGTCTCCTACGGCAGGGAGTCGGGCGGCGTGCACGCGACCGCCCAGCTGCGTCAGGTCTTCACCGAACTGCACGCCATCCCGATCCGAGAAGCCATCAGCCTGCCCTGCTACTGGGACCAGTTCGCCGCCGACGGCAGCTGGCCCAAACCGACCGCGCCGTGCAACCACGTCATCGGGACCACGCTGGACCAGTTGTCCTGGTGGGCCCACACGCTGCGCGAGGGCCGCTCCAAGCGGCCCTACACGACCTGAGTCACCTGAACACCCCCACGGAGGACACCATGAGGAAGATCATTGCCACGACCTTCGCGACGGTCGACGGCTTCCAGAACGACCCGCAGATCTGGTCCGGCGAATACTTCACCGCCGAGGCCGCCCGATACTCCGCCGAACTGCTCTTCGGCAGCGACACGATGCTGATGGGCCGGGTCACCTACGACAACATGGCGCAGGCGTGGCCGTCCATGTCCGGCGATCCGTTCGCCGACAAGGCGAACAGCGTCCGCAAGTACGTGGTCTCCTCGACGCTGGAGAAGGCCGAGTGGAACAACACGACCATCATCAAGGGTGACGACCTGGTGCCGGCCGTGACGAAGATCAAGGAGGAGCCCGGTCAGGACATCCTCATCTGGGGCTTCGGCCGGCTCACCGACGAACTGCTGGAGAACGGACTGCTCGACGAGTATCACGTCTGGATCCACCCGGTGCTGATCGGCAAGGGCGAGCCCATGTTCAGGGGCGGCGCCGAGGCGAAGCTGGAGCTGACGAAGACCACGCTGCTCAGCTCGGGGATCATCATCCTCACCTACCGCCCGCTCCCGAAGGCGGCGTCGGAGGAGGCCGCGGAGGCGTGACGGCGGCGGGGTGGCGGGGCCGGTCGCCGGCCACGCCACCTCTCGCTGTGCCCGTCCACGCGGACTCCCGCAGTGACCCCGCGCGGACGGGCTCCCGCTCTGACGGACTCCCGCTCAGACCCCGGCCACGCCGCCTCCCGCTGTGACTCCGGTCGCGCGGGCTGATGCGGTGACCCCGCGCGGACGAGCTCCCGCTCTGCCCCCGGCCACGCCGCCTCCCGCCGTGACTCCGGTCGCGCGGGCTCCCCGTGACTCCGGCCACGCGCGCTGATGATCGCCGACGGCGAGTGTCAGCGGTACCGGAAGCCGTCGAGGAAGCGGCGGAACAGGCCGCCTTCGCGGGGCAGAGCGGGCTCGGGCGGCGGCGCCTCCCGCCGCTGCCGGGCGATCGGCTGGTCGTAGTCGGTCCGTGCGATGGCGTCGACGACCTGATGCTCGTCGAAGTCCTCCGAGCCGTCGATCACCGGCACGAAGCCGACGAGCATGCCGTTTCGCATGACCTGCGCCTCCAGGCCCGCCGTACCGTCGGTGTCCCAGTCCGCCTCGCGGCCGTCGGGGAGCCGCACCCGGACCCCGAACTGGTAGACGCCGACCCTTGCCAGTTGGCCGTTGATGCCGCGCTCGCGCAACGCGTCGACGACCCGCCGTGCCCGATTCTCTTCCACCATTCCCAAGATAACCCGGCGAGCGGCGTCGCAGGCGCCGACGGCCTTCCCGAACCGGCATGACAGGCTGACACCATGAGATCGACGGTTCCCGGCGGCACAGGCCAGGCAGGACAGCGATGAGCGAGCCGGTGATCTGCTCGGCGAAGGGCTGCCGCGCCACCGCGGCGTACGCCGTGGTGTGGAACAACCCGAAAATCCATTCGCCGGAGCGGGAGAAGGTCTGGACGGCCTGCGAGGATCATCGCCAGTCCCTCGCCGACTACCTGGACGCGCGCGGGTTCCTGCGCAGGGTGGAGCCTCTCTAGAGGATCTGGTCCAGTAGGGGGTGAATCGCGACTGAGCCATCGTCCGGGGCCCTGCGGCCGAGGCCGCATGTGATCATGTTGGTCCCCAACCTGGAGGCCCCCCGATGTCCGTCACTCCGTTGTTCGGCGCGCGTGTGCTCGCGATGTCCCCCGACGGGCTGACCGCCCGTCTGCGGATCTTCGTCCTCCACTACGTCTCCGACCCGCACGAAGAGGTCACGCTGAACGGGGAGCACTGTGAGTTCCTCCGGCACCTCTGGGACTTCGCCATGGAGGTGGACGGCCCGCTCGCGACCCAGGTCACCATGGAGCAGCTCTACGACGGGATCTGGCTCGACGCCGGGACCGCCGCGTTCATCGAGGACGTCCGGCAGCTCACCCCGGTCACCGGACGCACTCCGACCGGCGCGGACCTCCAACGCCTGCACGACCATCCGGACCCCGACGGCGGCGGCTGGCCGGGCGAGGACCGCCTCGTCCAGGCGGACTACCTCGTCCGGGTCACCGACCCGCGCTGGTTCGAGCACCTGAGGCCGGGCGTGACCTGGACGTCGTCGTGGTATCCGGTGTGGCCGGAGTCGCCGGAGGACTGGCCGCACATCGACCCGCCGGACGAGGCCCCCGCCGACACGCCCGAGCTCCACCGGGCCGAACGGCTCGCCGACCAGGACGCCGGCCTGGAGGAGATCCGCCAGGCGTTCGAGGCCGCGCAGCCGCTCGACACCAGCGCTCCCCCGCTCGCCGAGATCGGCCTCTACTCGGTCACCGGCAATCCGCACGCTCTCGCGCCCGTCCTCGAACGGCTCAAGGCCGTAGGCGGCGAGGACTACCCGCGCGCCTGCCGCCTGGCCGGCCGCCTGGGAAGCCGCGTACTCGTGGACAGCACCCGGCCGCTCGAACACCCCCTCCTCGAGTTGCTCACCGGGCTGGACGGCGCTCCCGAGTCGGCGGCGAACGCGCTGTGGCTGCGGGGGAGGGTGAGTTTCCGGAAGGGCGCGTACGACGAGGCCAGGGACATGTGGACGGAGGCCGCCGCCACCGCGATCCGCCCGTACGCGGCCTGGGCCATGAACGGACTCGCGGCCACGGGCGGCACGATCGACCTTCACGACCGTGACGGCCGGCTCATCACCGAACTCGCGGACGAACTCTTCCTCGATGACCGCCTTGAGGAAGCCCTCCACGCGTACTCGTCGGCCGCCGAGGCCGAGATGACCGAGCGGGTCGCCCACTGCATCGGTGACATCCATCGCAAGCAGGGCCGCCCCGCCGAGGCCGCCGAGGCGTACGAGCACGCGCTGGAGCTCTCCGACGGATGGAACGCCACGACCGCCGCGTTCAACCTGGCCGCGATGAGGGCGAAGCTGAACGACCGGGACGGCGCCATCGCGGCCGCCCGCGAGGCGCACCGCCGATGCGTCGCCGAAGGCCAGTCGCGGGAGCGGAGAGTCAGGACCGCGACGCACCTGGGTGACATGCTCCGGCTGCGCGGCGACTGGGCGCAGGCGAGAGCCGCCTACGAGGAGGCCATCCGAACGGGACAGCGGAAGAACAAGAGTGAGGGGCAGCCCTGGTCGGCGCGCTGGACCTACATCGGACTCGGCGAGGTCCAGGCCAAGCTCGGCGAGACCGATGTCGCCAGGCAACTGCTCCAGCGCGTGGTACGGCAGTGCGGGCCCGTTTCCACGGACATGCCCGAGGACCGCCGGAAGGCCTGGGCCGCCGCCACGGAACGGCTTGGTCATCTCGCCAAGGACCAGCGCGACGTGCCCGAGGCCGAGTCGTGGTACCACCAGATCATCGAACACGGCACGCCCAGGGAGGCGATATGGGCCACCGCGCACCTGGCCGAGCTGCACTACTGGCTCGACCACGAGGACCAGGCCCACACGCTCTACCAGCGAGTGCTGGACCGCACCGAGGAGGCCGAACTGATCGCCGAGGCCGCGTTCCGGCTCGGCGAGCTGACCGCGGCGGCCGGTGACCTGCCCAAGGCGATGGACCTGATGGAAACGGTGATCGCCACGGACGATCCGTCGTTCACGCCCCAGGCAACCGGTCTCCTCGCGCGCCTACGCGAATGACGCCGGCAGGCGCGTCTGCGAAACCCGGCTTCGCCGTACGAGCCGCGGAATCGTGCGAATCGGACGGCCCTGCGGGCGCCGGGCCGCTGCGTACGCGGCGGCCGGCGACTACCGAAAAAGAGCTTTTTTGGCAGGTCGATCTGACCCGCGATGTGGATTGGCTGTGAGGAAGGGTCCCGATGGGCGCATACTGGTAGCAATGAAACCAGCCCGCGCCACCACCCGGCGCTACCTGCCAAGTAGTCCCTTCAACCGCACGGCCGTCGCGCCCCCGCCCGTGGAGCAGTACGCCCTTAACGATCGGGTGAGCCACGACAAGTACGGGCTCGGCGTCGTCATCGGCGTCGAGGACGACATCGCCGTGCTCGTCGACTTCAATCCTCTTCAGGAACGAATCACCACGCCGTTCAACAAGTTGACCCGGCTCTGAGTTCGTTCCTGACCCGATGTCCAGGAGGCCCGCGTAGTGACGTGATCCCCGACGGTTCATCCGTGATTCGACGGGCACGCCGTCCAGTGCCGTAGCGGTGCCTCCTTGTGCCGGAGCACCCGCCGGCGTGGCTCGTTACCGTGCCTATGATCAAGGTCGGGACGATCTTCGCCTCGGCCCGCTCCGGCCCTCGTCGTCCTGGATAGTCGATGTGTGCGCTGTCTAACGGGATTCGAGGATGTCATGGCTGACCAACGCGCCAGGAAGCTTCCCGCATGAGAGGGCTGCCGCCCTTCGTCTTCGTACACGGATCCGGCAGCAACTCGTTCTTGTGACGCCGCTCATGCGGGAGCTCGCCCTGCTCGGGCAGCGCACTCGCGCCGTCGATCCGCCCGGGCACGGCTTAGACGCGCAGCAGCCCGCCGCCAGACCCCTCAGGACCTGGCGGCGCTCGCCACCGAAGCCGACGGTTCTCGCCTCGGTGACGCTCGACGACGACCTGCGCCAGTGATCGACATCGTCGCGGCTGGGTCCTCCAGGAGAGCCCCTGACGTCTCGGCCGCGGTCATTCACCGTCACGGCGTTGGTCCAGCAGGCGGGGAAGGACGCCCAGTGTCGCCCCGCCGGCCGCACCGCAGCTGAGGAGCGCGGTGGGCCAGGGGGCTCCGGCGGCCAGCGCGAGCGCACAGGTCACCGTCGCCACCAGCGCGGCGACGGTGAGGACCAGGAGCACGTGCAACGAGAACATCGATCTCACTCCTTCGCTGCCGCCGGCGGGTTGCCGGTGGCGGTCCGCTCATCGGCCCAGAACGCGATCAGTTCCGCCGCGCCGAGTTGGTCGGGCGGACGGCTGGGCGGGATTCGCCCGGACTGCAGTGCCCAGGTCGTCACCAGCAGGATCAGCAACTGCTCGTCGTCGTCGATCCAGCGCCTCGTGGAACGGCCGGGCAGGCCCGCGCCGCGGGCACCGAGTAAGGCAGCCGCCATGGCCGTTCGCCTCCAGAGTCGAACCGATGAGGGGTGGGAGGCCAACGATGCCGAGGTGTTCGGCAGGGGTGCCACCGGTTCGCACGTGTCCGGACGAGGCCGGACGAGGTCAGGCGCCATGGTGACCTCCGACGGCCCGATCGGCGTGCGCGGCGAGGGCTGGGACCGGAACGGGACCGCAACCCGATTCGGCCCGCGTCTGATCCGGGGCCATCCGGTGTTGTCCGATGCCATCCGGTGTCATCCGGAAATATCCGGAGCCATCCGCTATCGTCCGGCGCTTCCTTACGGAAATGCGGCAACCATTCCGGATGAGGCAGGATGTGCGATCTCGCCCGGCTTGCCCAACTATCGGTGACAAAATGTCTCGCTACATCCGGTAGATCGTCGATCACTCATCCCTGGCGGGGGCGATGGCAGAACCACCTCGCGAAGCGGCGCTCCGGGCCTTCGTCGACCAGCTCAACGAGCTGTACGGCCTGGCCGGCACTCCGACGCTGGCCGAACTGCGAAGGCTGTCGCTGCGCACCGCCCAGGGCAGCAAACAGCGCCGGGAACTGGCCGAGAGCACCACGAACGACATCCTGACCGGCAAACGCAAACGGGTACCCGACTGGGCCTGGGTCCACTCCTTCTGGACAGCCTGCCGTACGGCTGCCGCGGACACCGACCTGGATGCCGCCTCCCTCGGCAGCGCCCACGACTGGCACGCCCGCTGGCAGGCCGCCCGGCACCCTCCCCCACCCGAGTCCGACGACCCGCCTGCCGGCACGCCACCGACCCTGGCCTCAGCCCCAGCCCGAACTCCTGCTCCAGCCCCCACCTCAGCTCCGGCTCCGGCTCCGGCCTCGGCTCCCACCCCGACCCCAGCCCCGACTCCGACCCCAGCCCCAGTCCCGGCCCCAGTCCCGCCTCCAACCCCGACGCAGGCTCCAGCGCCGACCATCACTCCGGCTCCCGCTCCGGTGGAGATCACCCCGCCGCCGGTGTCCGCGACCACCCGCCAGTACCTTCAGGACTACGGCAGAACCGGGGCCCGGCTGCTGCGGGAGGCCGAGAGGGGCGATCCCGAGGCGTGCTTCCGCCTGGCGGTCATCTCCTACCTGCGCGACCACACCGAGGAGGCGCGCAAGTGGCTGCGCCGCGCCAACGACGTCGGCCACACCGACGCCACCTCCCTGTTCAACCACCCGTCTCCGAAACGGGAGGCGGCGGACCTCGCCTACCGTTACGCCCTCGTCTATGAGGAGGCCGGTCCCGACCGGATCCGCCTGGCGATGTACTTCTACGAGCTGGCGGCCGACTGCGACCACGCGGACGCCGCCCATCGGCTCGCGATGATCTACTACCGGCGGGGCGAGTTCCAGACGGCCGAGACCTGGATCGTCCGCGCCGCCCGCTCGCGGAACTCGTTCACGAGCATCTACGACCAGCTCAGCCACGCCTCCTGGCCCGCGACCCCCTACCCCCGCGACCTCGTCCAGGCGATGTCCAGTACCGAGGACACGCCGCCGTGACCGGTCCGTCCCGACATGCGCTCACCGCACCGGGGCCGCGGCCTGCCTCTCCTGCGACGCCGTACGGCGAGGGCGTGCGTTCCCCGGGTCGCCGCGGTGGACGACGACCACCGCGGCGAGGCCGACGGCCAGCCCGACGACGGTCTGGACGCCGAACGGCTCGCCGAACATGAGCGCGCCCCAGATCGCCGTCACCGGCGCCATCAGGAACATGAGCGTGTTGACCCGAGTGATTCCGGAACGGCGCAGCAGGAACCAGTACAGCCCGTAGCCGCCGAAGGTGGGCAGGATCACGAGCCAGGCGATCGCGCCCCAGAACGACGCCTGCGCCGGCGGAGTGGCGGCGCCGAAGGCGAGGGCGAGGCCGGTGAACACGATGGCGCTGGTGACGCAGTGGATCGTCAGGGACACCATGGGCGCGGCCCGGACGCGTGAGCGTCTCTCCAGGAGCGTCGCCGCGACCAGCGAGAGCATGCCGAGGAACGGCACGAGATAGGCCCACCACACGACTCCGCCGGCCGCCACGGCGTCGGCCGCGGTGACGATGAGGACTCCGGTGACCCCGAGGCACAGTCCGAGCCACTGCTTGGCCGAGACGTGTTCGCGCAGCAGCGGCCCCGCGAGGACGCCCGCGACGAGGGGCTGGGTGCCGTCGATCAGCGCCGTCGTCCCGCTGGAGACCCCGAGCTGGATGGCGTAGAAGACGGTGAGGAGGTAGCCGCTCTGCGAGAGCGCGCCGATCACGACCTCCCGGCCCAGGTCCCGTGTGGTGAGCTCGCGCCAGGACGGTGCCGCGCGGATCACGGCGACGGCGATCAGCACGACGGCCAGCGGCAGGAACCGCCACATCAGGAGGGTCAGGGAGTCGCCGGTCGCCACGCCCATCTTCGTCCCGATGAACCCGGAACTCCAGCAGAGCACGAACGCGACCGGCAGCAGGACGGTCATCCCCCATCGCCGTACTATACCGATCTGTATATCCATGACGACGAGTATACAGATCGGTGTACTCTTGGAGTGTGAGCACCGAACCGAGGTCCAGACGGGCCGCCATGACGCCCGGCGCCACCCGCGTGCTGGAAGCGGCCGAACGGCTCTTCTACGACCGCGGCATCCACGCCGTCGGGGTCGATCTGATCGCGGCCGAGGCGGGAGTCACGAAGAAGACCCTCTATGACCGGTTTGGGTCCAAGGAACAGATCGTCGTCGCCTACCTGGCCGACCGCGACGAGCGCTGGCGGGCCTTGCTCGCCGAGCGCCTCCACGTCACTCACCTGCCGCCGGCGGAGCGCATTCTGGCGATCTTCGACGCGCTGCGCGAGTGGATCGAGGTCAGCAGCCCCAAGGGATGCTGCATGGTCAACGCGCACGCCGAGATCAGCGACCCGGCGCACCCGGCGTATCCGATCATCATCGAGCAGAAGCGGTGGACGCTCACCGTGTTCACCGACCTCGCCCGCGAAATCGCCCCCGACCACGCCACCGACCTGGGCCGGACCCTCATGACCCTGCACGAAGGGGCGCTGGTCGCGCACGGCCTGAAGATCTACCCCGACCCCGTCACCCACGCCCGCGACCTGGCCCGCCTCCTCCTCGCCAACGCGTCACCCCACAAGCCGGCGGACCACAAGCCGGCGGACCACAAGCCGGCGGACCACAAGCCGGCGGACCACAAGCCGGCGGACCACAAGCCGGCGGACCACAAGCCGGCGGACCACAAGCCGGCGGACCACAAGCCGGCGACCGGAGGGTAGCGGGCCGTTGGCCGACGACCCGGCGGCGAAGCCCGCTCCTGTCTGGAGAACGATGCTCGTATTCGCCCGCCGACGTGGCCAGCCGCCCGGCGGCGTAACTTTGGGCGACAACCGCCGGCATCCCCGAGGAGCTGGGGGCCATGGAGCCCAGAAGGTCACCCTCAGTGGCACCCAGGAGACCATGCTCTACGGCAGGGCGCTGGACAGCCGCTCACCGAAGTCCATTCGGCACGACGACCAGGCCGCCGAGGCCGTATGCCGCATCGACTACGACTTCCGCAGGGCGGGGGTCAAGGCTATGGCCTGGCACGCCAGTGGATCGGCGGGCTCGAGCGGCGCGGTGGCCTCGATGATGGTGTCCAACGCGTCGCGCGCGGCGATGAGTTCGGCCACCGCGCCGCTGAGCCGTTCACGTTCCCGGTGCAGATCGGGCAGCATGCCGGAGCAGGCCGGACTCAGCCCCTGGCCGTCATCGGTCATGCAGGGCAGCAACTCGGCGATCGTGGCGGTGTTCAGCCCGGCCGCGAGCATGAGGCGGATGCCTCGCACCGTGCCGGCATCCCCTTCGCCATACTCGCGGTAGCCGCTGGCCAGCCGTAGCGGCTTCAGCAAGCCCTGCTCTTCGTAGTAACGCAGCGAGCGCACGCTGGCCCCAGTTCGCCGGGACAATTCACCTATCCGCATGTGATCACCGTCACGTCGAGTTGACTCTCACGCCAATGTGAGGGTCCAACCTATCCCTCATGACATATCAGCATTCATCCGGTCAGGACCGCCCACCCGTCACCATCATCGGCCTAGGCCCGATGGGGGTGGCGCTGGCCGAGTCGTTCCTGGGCCATGGCCATCCCGTGACGATCTGGAACCGCACCGCCGAGAAGGGCGACAACCTCGTCACCAAGGGTGCCCACCGTGCGGCGACCGTCGCCGAGGCGGTGTCCGCGAGTCCTATCACGATCATGTGTCTCAAGGACTACGAGACCATGTACGGGATCTTTGACTCTATGGGTGACATCCTGAAGGGCCGCGTACTGGTGAACCTCAACTCCGGTACGCCGGCGGAGGCCCACGCGGCGGCCGGCTGGGCGGCCGAGCGCGGCGCCGATTACCTCGACGGCGCGATCATGGTGCCGCCGCCGCTCGTCGGACAGCCCGATTCAGTCTTCCTCTACAGCGGTTCGCAGGACGTCTTCGATCGGCATCGGGCGATGCTGGCGAGTTTGGGCGACCCCCGCTACCTTGGCTCCGACCCGAGCCTGGCGGTGCTGTACAACACGGCATTGCTCGACATGATGTACGCGACCATGAACGGATTCCTGCACGCCACCGCCCTGGTCGCCTCGGCGGATGTTCCGGCGGTCAAATTCGCTGATCTTGCCATCAACTGGTTCATGCCCACAGTGGTCGACTCGACCCTCGTCGAGCAGGCGTCCAATCTGGACAAGAGCTACTACCCCGGTGATTTCGGCACCATGGAGATGAACCTGAACGCGCTTGAGCACATCACCCGCACGAGCGTGGAGCAGGCAGTCCACTCCGACCAACCGCGGCTCATGAAGGAGATCGCCGAGCGGGCGATCGCCGAGGGCTACAGCGGCAAGAACTACCTGGCCGTGTTCGAGATCTTCAAGAAACCGACACAGGCATCTTCATGACCAGACGGTGGCGGCACCGCATTGCCGTACGGAAGTGGCACCAACCGACTGACATCGACTTCGCGTGCCGGGCGGTAGCACCCTGGCGACGCATAAGTCGAATGGCCTCTTCAACGCTGGTCGGTCACGGGACCGGCCCACACCGGACCCCGGCGGTGGGCCCTACCGCCGGGCACACGCCCGAAACCGTAACCGAGCCTGCCACCACCGGCCACGCCCGGCCTACTGTCGAACCCACTGCTGAGCCCACTGTCGAACCACTGCCGCGCCCGAGCCCACGCCGGCCCGCACATCCGGGTCTGAGCCGTCGCCTTCGCCTTGGCCATCGCTTGAGTCCGAGCTGGAGCTGGAGCGAACGACCGTATCCGAGCCGACGTCCGTACCCGAGCCGACGACGGAGCTGATGGCGTCGAGGACGGGCTGCCAGGCCCGTGAAAGCGGGTCGACCAGCTTGAAGTGCCCGACGTCCTCCAGTTCCACCAGTTCGGCCGAGGTCGCCCGCCCGGCGAAGGTCCGGCTCATCGAGACGGGGATGACCCGGTCCTTGACCCCGTGCACGAGGACGAGGCGCAGATCGTCGGGGGTCACCATGCGCAGCGGATCGGTCTGGCCGAGCAGGTCGAACCGGCCGCCGAGCAGGGCGGTGCCGGCGCCGTCGCCGAGTCCTTCGTCGATGGTCGTGCCCACGTCGGACACCGCGGCCAGCCCCACCACCCCGCGGATGCCGGGCCTGCCGTACCAGGGGGACGTGGGGGGAAGCCGGTGGCGCAGCGCGGTCCAGAGGGCGAGATGGCCGCCCGCCGAGTGTCCGACGAGGACGACCCCGCCCGTGGTGGGCGGGGCGGCCAGGATGGCGTCGATCGCGGCAACCGCGTCGTCGAAGGTGCCGGGGTAGCCGCCGCCCTCCGTGCCGATCCGCCGATACTCGGGAGAGCACACGGTGTAGCCCTGTGCGGCGAGGCCGTCCGCCATGGGACGGGTGTGCAGCCGGTCGTACTCCGCACGCCAGAACCCTCCGTGCAGCAGGACGACGACGGGCGCGTCCGGCCCGCCCGTCCCGTCGCGGACGTCGATTATCTGATCCGGATGTTCTCCATACCGAATGACGCGATCAGGCGGCGACACCGGCCGGGAAAGCAGCTCATGATAGGACATGGCGCGATCGTATAATTCCTGAACTGCGATAAGCCGCCGTCCGGCTGGCAGGAAACTGCGGCCGGGCGGCATGTTGCAGACAGCGATCTCTCCGCTTTCCGGGCCGCATAAAGTGCAGCATTGCTCATGAAAGAGAAAGGATGGCGGACCGTACGGCCAGCCATCCTCCAAGGTCCGGTCGAGAGAAAGCAGCGGACATGGCCACCTGCGTCATCCGGGGAATATCCCGGGAGTGCCGATGACCGATCCAGGGGAGCTCCAGGGGCCACCAACGGCTCCTGCGACGATCCGCCGTGTCACGGTGATCGGGTGCGGCCTGATCGGCACCTCGGTCGCGCTCGCGCTCCGGCGCGTGGGGATCCGCGTGGAGCTGACCGACGACGATCCGCGTTCGTTGCTGGGGGCCGTGCGCATGGGGGCGGGCCTCGCGCTGTCCTCCGGCGGGCCGCCCGCGGACGTGGTGGTCATCGCGACCCCGCCCTCCACGGTCGCCGGGGTGCTCCACGCGGCCCAGGCCCGCGAGCTGGGTCAGGTCTACACCGACGTCGCCAGCACGAAGGCGCGCATTCTCACCGAGGCCGAGTCGATCGGATGCGACCTCACGAGTTACGTTCCGGGGCATCCGATGGCCGGCCGCGAGCTCTCGGGGCCCGGGGCCGCGCACGCGGACCTGTTCGCCGGGCGGCAGTGGCCGCTGTGCCCGCATCCGGCCATGTCACCGCAGGCCATGCGGACGGTGGCCGGACTGGTCACGGCGTGCGGCGGGGAGGTCGCGCTGCTCGCGGCGGATGCCCACGACCGGATCGCGGCCGCGGTCTCCCACGCGCCGCACGTGGTGGCGGCGGCGCTCGCGGCCACCTTCGCGGGAGCCGACCCGGCCACCCTGTCCCTGGTGGGCAAGGGCCTGTGGGACGTGACCCGGGTCGCGGGAGGGTCGCCGGACCTGTGGTGCGACATTCTCCACCAGAACGCCGAGCCGGTGGCCGAACTGCTGGACGCGGTGGCGCGTGACATCGCCGGGATCGCCACGGCGCTCCGGGTGTCCGGGCCGGTGGAGAAGGTGACCGAGTTGCTCGTCCGGGGCAACGAGGGCCGCGGCCTGATCGTCGGCGCGCACCCGGCGGGTGCGGCGCGAGGAGGGAGGATCGCGGCCTGAGCCGGCGACCCGGCGACGCGCCACGGCCCGGCGGGACAACGACCACGGGGCCACGAACAAATCAACGTCACGCCTGCGGAGAAAGGACGTTCAGCCAGCAGAGAAAAGACCGTCCGACCGGCAGAGAACCGAATCTTCGCGGCCCTTCAAGCCTGATCAAGAAATGACTGATGGGCCGCGAAGAAAGCACACCGTGCACGAGATGAAAACGCCTGGCCCGCAACGCCGCCGAGCTGATGACCCTGTCCGCCACCCTCCAGACCGGTGGTCACGCCGTCCTCATCGCTGCGAGAGGAAGTCGAGTACCCGCCGCAGCAACAGCGTGGCCGCTTCCTTGTCGTAGGCGGGCAGGCTGCTGTCGGCGAACAGGTGCTGATCGCCGGGGTAGAGGAACAGATCAGCCTTGTCGGCGACCTCGACCAGAGCCCGGGCGGCCTCGATGTCTCCCTCGCCGATGAAGAACGGATCGGCGCCCATCGCGTGGATCTGCACCGGAACGCCCTGCGGCCATACCGATCCGAACTCGGACATCGTGATCGCCGAGTGGAACAGCAGCGCGCCGCGGGCACCCGCTCGCGTCTGGGCGAGCTTCTGCGCAGGCATGCCACCCAGGGAGAATCCGGCGTACACCATCGCGTCGGGCAGGCCGTCAGCCGCCCTCTGCCCCTGTTCGAGCAGATTGTCGAAGCCGATCTTCTGGGCGTAGGCCGAGCCGTCATCGAGGGTGTCGAAGGTATGCCCGTCGTACAGGTCGGGAGTGTGCACGGTGTGCCCGGCCTGGCGGAGTTCGTCGGCGAAGGCCAGGACTCCCGTGGTCAAACCGTGGGCGTGATGGAACAGCAGCACTTCAGCCATGCGGCACTCCTTGCGGGCGAACGGTTGTGCCAGTCAACCATGCGTTTATCTCCCACTGGACGTGGGTCGGCGTTGGCAGTCGACCGGTTGGTTCCCCGGGCTGTGTGGGGTGGTCAGGTGGCGACGGGGAAATTGCTGCGGATCGTGTCGTTCGGGTCGCGGCGACGCTTGATGTCGCGCAGACGGGCCAGGACGTCGGGGGCGAAGGCCTTGGCCACGGACTCCTCCGGCTTGAGGAAGGTGTACGGCTTGCGTCCGCTGATCGCGGGTGTGAGGTCCTGGAGGAGCTGCCGCTGCCTGGCCTGGATGGCCACGCCGGCATCTGGGGTGGTCGGCACTCCGAACAGGTAGAGGGCGTACGGTTCGGTGAGGGGTCCGTGCGGGCTGTCGGAGGGGTCGGCCAAGGCGCCGCCGAGGTGCCGGATCTGCACGCTGAGCAGCGGGTCGATTGGTGTGGCCAGAAGGGCCTTGGCCGTGACGTCGTCCAGTGTGGTGAGCAGGTCGCCGTGCGACATGCCGGGGCCTGGTGTGGTGGGTTCGGCGGTGATGGAGCCAAGGTCGGCGACCGGCATGGCGCCGCGGCTGTCGGACAACGCCGCGCCGAGGTGCTCCAGTGGCCGTAGGAGGGCGCGGCCCTCGGCCGGGTCGCCCAGATAGGTGGCATCCACGGCGACCATCGGCGTGCTTGCGGGGAAGTTCAGCAGATCGAACCAGACGGTGAGGCTGTCGGGGGCCGCAGCGGTGATCTGCCGGTAGGCGTCCAGGACGTCGGCCGCCCGGTCGGCGGACCACAGCATCCGCCCGCCGTAGAGGGCAGGGGCGGGGTGCAGGTCGAATTCCAGCGCGGTGACCAGGGCGAAGTCGCCTCCTCCGCCGCGCAGGGCCCAGAACAGGTCAGGGTCGGAGCCGGCGGTCACCCGGGCCTGGGCGCCGTCGGCGCCGACGACCTCGAACGCGGTGACGCTGTCGGCCGCCCAACCGTAGGCGCGGGAGAACCAGCTGAGTCCGCCGCCCAGGGTGTACCCGGTCACGCTCACCGCGGGAGAGCTGCCGGGAAGCCCGGTCAGGCCGTGCTCGGCCGCAGCCTGCTGGATCTGGCCCCAGCGCACGCCTGCGCCGATGCGCGCGGTGCGGGCGATGGGATCCACGGACACCTCGTCCAGGAGGCCGGTGCGCAGCAGGATCGCGCCGTCCAGGTCGCCGGTGGCACCATGGCCGCTGGGCTGGGCCGACACTCTCAGGTCTCGGGCGCGGGCGTAGCGGACCAGGGTTGCGACGTCGGCGGCGTCCGCTGCCTCGACCACCGCGGGCACGGCCTGTTCGACGGCCAGGTTCCAGGGTCGGCGGGCCTGGTCGAAGCCGTCGTCCCCGGGCAGCAGAACCCGTCCTCGCACCAGGGCGCGCAGTTCGTTCAAGTTGTTCATCTTTGGTCTCCTTGCGATGTCAGGCAGCGATTTTCGTGGTCGTCGGCGCGTCGGCGGAGCCGTGGCGGGCGGGGGTGAAGCCGAGCGCCGCCAGAGCGGTCAGGCCGATTCCTGCGGCCGCGATATACATCGCCGTACGCAGCCCGTCGGTGGTGGCGGCCCGCAGCGCCTCACCCGTCAGCCCGATGCCGGGGGAATTGGCGATGGCCACCAAGATGGCGAGGCCGACGGCGCCGCCGATCTGTTGCGCGGTGGAGGCGACCCCGGAGGCGATGCCCTGCTGGGCAGCGGACGTGCCGGCGGTCGCCGCGCCGAACATCAGCGTGTAGCCCGCGCCCTGTCCCAGGCCGAGGACCACCAGCCCGGGGACCAACGCGAGATACGAGGCGTCGACGGCCAGGCTCGCCGCGACGATGAGCGTACCGAGCAGGCCGACGAGCAGGCTGGCGATCATGGTGGCGCGGACGCCGCGGGCGGTCGCCAGCCGGCCCGCGAGCTGGGACCCGGCGACGATCGCGGCCATCGGCACCAGGAACGCCACCCCGGTGCGCAACGCGCCGTAGCCCTGCACCAGCTGGAAGTAGACGGTCAGGAAGTACAGCAGGGTCCCGAAGGTGGCCATGTACAGGAAGGTGACCAGCGCCCCGGCGCTCAGGTCCCGGCCCCGCAGGAGCCCCAGGGGCAGCAGCGGATCCTTGCCACGTGCCTGGATTGCGATGAACACGGCGAGCAGGCCGGCGCCGGCCGCGGCGGCGGCGAGCACCGGCCCTGCGGTCCAGCCGGACTCCGGGCCTTGCACCAGGGCGAACACCACCAGCGTGGTTCCGGTGGTGGCGGTCAGCGCCCCGCCCAGATCGAAGCGGCGGCTCGCCGCACGGGGCAGCGCACTCGACGTGATCAGCGGCAGCGCGGCCAGTGCCGCCGCCGCGGCCAGGGGCACGTTGACATAGAAGACCGCGGTCCAGCCGAACGCCTGGGTGAGCACGCCGCCCAGCAGCGAGCCGAGGATCATGCCGCTGCCGCCGGCGGTGCCCCACACCGCGAACGCGCGATTGCGTTCGCGGCCCTCCGCGAAGCCCGTGCTGACCAGGGTCAACGTCGCGGGGAACAGCAACGCCCCGCCCAGACCCTGCACCGCCCGCGCCGCCACCAGCAGCCAGGGAGCGTCGGCCAGTCCGCCCGCCAGCGACGCGACCGCGTAGAGCGTCAGCCCGAGAACGAACATCCGGCGCGGGCCGAACAGGTCGACGGCGCGGCCGCCCAGCAGCAGGAATCCGCCGAACGCCACCGCGTACGCGCTGATCACCCACTGCAGGCTCTGCGCCGAGAAGCCCAGGCCGTCACCGATCTCCGGCAGGGCGACGTACACGATGTTGTAGTCAATGGAAATGATCAGCTGGGCGAATGCCAGCAGGGCCAGGACCAGCCCCGGGCGACGAAACCCGGTCCGGGTCTCTTCGATGATGGGCATGGAGATACCTCCGTCGAACCTCGGGACAATGTGGTGGATCACATCCGCACACGCGAACTCGCCCGGCGGCGCCGGGGCGCGTCAACCGGCGAAGATGGCGGCGGGGTCGCCGGTGTACCAGGCGTTGTCAATGCGGATGTGGCGGAGGACCCAGCGTTCCCCGTCGCGGATCAGGTCGACGTCGTACGGGTTCTTCAGCAGGGCGGAGGTGCCGTGATCGATGGTGAGCAGGTGCTGGGCCTCCACCAGCGCGGTGAGGCGCGCGGTGTCCCCGTCGACGGCGATGCGCGGGTTGGTGACCTGGTGGGTGGTGTCCACCCGGCCGGTGAACATGCCCAAGATGGTGGTGACGATCGTGTCCCGCCCGGCCAGCAGCGGCGGCTTGCCTCCCCACTTGGCGGCCGCCGGACGGAAGTCCAGCTCGGCGTCTACGGCGAAGGAGGAGGCGAACAGCTCCTCGTCCTTCAGATCCTGGCCCAGACCGAACCGGTACAGCGCGTCGATGATCTCTGAGCGGTCCCGCAGCTCTCGGACGACCGCTTCGGAGTCGGTGGCCGGAGCGGACAGGGCATGCTCGTCGGTGACGTACATCGCGTACTCCCATGTCAGGTGGGGTGTTTGAGTTCCTCTACTCTCGGCTTGGGGGGAAGCCGTATCAATGGGAGCCCGTGCAAGGGTCGTGAAGTCTGGATTAACGATGTGGGGAGGAAGCCATGCTGGAACGGCACGAACTGGAGGCATTCCTCACCCTGGCCGAGGAACTGCATTTCGGCCGCACCGGCGAACGTCTGCGCGTCTCCACCGCCCGGGTCAGCCAGACCATCGCCAAGCTGGAGCGCCGTGTCGGGGTGCCGCTGTTCAACCGCACCAGCCGTCGGGTGGAGCTGTCCGCGGTGGGCCGGCAGCTGTATGAGGAGGTCCGGCCCGCCTGGTCACAGATCGCCACCGCGTTCGAGCGGGCGATCGACACCGGCCGCGGCCTCAGCGGCACGCTACGCGTCGCCTTCGTCGGCGCGGCGGGCGGGCAGCTGCTGCTCGGCGCGACCGAGCTGTTCCGAGCCCGTGAGCCCGGCTGCGACGTTCAGCTACGCGAAGCGCAGATGACCGATGTCTTTCCCTGGCTGCGTGACGGCGAGATCGACATCGGGCTGGCCAACTTCCCCGTACACCAACCCGGCATCGTCTCCGGGCCGGTCCTGGTGAGCGAGACGCGCATGCTCGCCGTCCCCTCCCAGCACCCCTTCGCCCGCCGGACGTCGGTCTCCTTGGAGGACCTGGCCAGAGTGAAGGTGCTGCAGTTGCCCGACACCGTGCCGGACTCTCTACGCGATGACCGCACACCCCACACCACACCTGCCGGACGGCCGATCGAGCACGGCCCCGCGGCCGCGACGTTCAACGAGATGCTCACGCTCATCGGCGCCGGCCAAGGGGTCTTCCCCGTCGGCGCGCATAGCAGGCGCTACTACGCCCGCCCCGACGTCACCTACATCCCCTTCAGCGACGCACCGCCGCTGCAATGGGGCCTACTCTGGCGTGCGGACGGGGCCACCGCCCGCGTCCGTGCCTTCACCGAGGCCGCACACGACCTGGTAAACGGCCGATCATGACTCTAGGCGGGGCCGACCCGGCTGGTGATGCAGGGCTTGGCCGTCCGGCTGATCACGACCGGCTACCCCCGACGCCCGGTACTGCCCGCCGCACCCGGCCGACAGCGCCCAGTGCGGCTCTCCGGCGGGAAAGCGCAACGCTCCGCGGCCCGTTGTACGGACCGCGGAGCGTGGGGGCTGCGCACGGCTCATCCGGCGACGAGGTGCGGCAGCGGGGTTAGATGTACAGCGTGTTGGGGGGAAGGCCGCAGAGGATCCTGCCGTACAGCTCGTTGTTGGTGTTCGGGTGCATGAGGGCGTGCAGGTTGACGGCCTGGACGTCGCGGGAGATCCGCTGGATGGCCACGTCGCTGTAGATCGAGGAGCCGCCGCTGGCCGTGGCGAAGATGTCGACGGCCTCCTTGGCGAGCTTGCAGACCGCGCCCATGTCGGCGCGGACCCTGGCACGCTCCTCCAGCGACCACTGCGTTCCCTGCTCGCTCTTGCTGTCGACCGTGTCGGCCAGGCGCTCGGCGTGGAACTGGGCCTGGTCGATCTTCAGCGACGCCTCGGCGACCTGCAGGTGCGTGAGGGGCGCCTCGCTCTGGCTGTCATAGGCGGTGTAGGTGATCTTACGTCCGGGCAGCCGCTGGAGGAACGCCGTCTTGGCGGCCTTGGCCAGACCCAGCACGGTGCCCACCGATGAGGCGGACGCCACGGGGAGCAGGGGGGCCCGGTAGATGGGGGTGCCGGCGTTCAGCTGCGAGGCGTACTGCTCCTGCAGGATCGCGGGCAGCGGCAGGATGCGCTCCGCCGGGACGAACACGTTCTGCGCGATGGTGCTGACGCTTCCCGTGCCGCGCAGGCCCGACGTGTCCCAGTCGTCGAAGATCTGCAGGTCGGACATCGGCACCAGCGCCATGATCGGCATGGGCTCGTGGTCCGGCCCGGCCTGGATCGCCACGATCTCCTGCCACTGACTGTGCCAGGCGCCGCTGACGAATCCCCACTGACCGTTCAGCACGGCGCCGCCGGCGACGGGGGTGGCCATGGCGGTGGGGCTCAGGGTGCCGCAAACGCGCACGTTCGGGGTGGAGAACACCTCGTCCTGGACCGCGTCCGGGAACAGGCAGGTCATCCACGAGGGGATCCAGTAGACGGACGCCGTCCACGAGGTGGAACCGTCGGCCTGGCCCAGTTCGGCACCCACCTCGACCAGGGTGCGCGTGTCACACTCATAGCCGCCGTAACGGGCGGGAACCCGCATCTTGAAGATGCCGGCATCGGCCAGAGCCTCGATCGACTCATCGTGGATGCGCCGGTTCTCCTCCGCCCATTTCGCGTTCTTCTGTAGCGTCGGCCCAAGCTCGGATGCCCGCCGCACCAGCTCTTCCCGCGTCGGAACCTCGGTCCTCAACACCATTTTCTCCTAATACATCATCGGACGAGACGCTGAGCCACACGACCGGCGTCCAGCTGGCGAGCGGCGTATCCGGATCGTTCAGGCCGCGGACGAGATCTTCGCCGCCGCCGCTACCCTGAGGATCAGTGACTCGAGGTTCGGGTCCTCCTCGAAGATGTCCCCCACCTCGATCGCGATGCCGAGCTCCTCCTCGATCCGGGATACGAGACGGACCGCGGAGATCGATTCACCTTCCAGATCGAAGAACGTGGCGTCGGCCAGGTCCTCGGGCACGTCGAGCACGCGCCGCCAGATCTCGCCGACCTTCTCCTCGATCAGGGAGAAACTGAGCTCACTGGGAAGATTGTCATTCACCTGGTGTCCTCCCTTGCCAGATAAATGTCGCTGATTGTTTGCCGGTCACGGCTGAAAACCTGACGCCGGTCCCTGCTGATACATCGTCACAATTGGCGGGGCCAGGCACATCTCCGAGATTGCGAGATGGATCCGGCGAACAGGGTCGGGCGATTCGGCATACCGGAAGAAGGGCGATCACACCCGCAGTATTAAGGTCGGCGCACGATGTGCAGGCGAGGGGGAGCGAATGCGAAACGCATGGTCCTCGAATGTCGAGGAGCAGGTCACGGAAATCTGGAACAGCGTGCTGGAAGTGGCCGAGGGTGAGGACGGCGCGACGTTCTGCGAACTCGGCGGGCGGGCCATCTCGGCGGTGCGGATCGTCGCCAGGATCCACGACAGCCTCGGCATCAGGGTCGAGCCCGGCGAGTTGTTCAAGGATCCCGCTCTGGACGCGTTCCTCAGCGCCGTCCTGGTGCAGGCCAAGCCCGCGCGGCAGTGAGCCGGCGCGGGCTCCCGGCATGGCCGCTCAGGTGAGCAGCGGAAGCCGTTCGACGGCCGGGAAGTCCAGCGGCCTGCCCGCCATCGTCCGGAAGAGGGCGGCCTCCATGTCGAGGCCGGTCACCGACTCGATGGTCGCGAGGACCCTGGCGTCGCCCAGCCGGGCCTGCGACTCGACCATCAGCGGCCCGTCGCCGGTCAGGATCACCTCGGTGTGCGCAGGCCCGAAGCGGTAACCGGTGGCGTCCAGGAAGGCGGTCACCAGATCGGTGATCGCGGCGCGGCCGGGACCGGGCAGCGAGCGCAGGTTCTCGGCCAGGTCGAGCGGGGCCGTCTTCCCCCAGATGCCGGCCACGTGGTGCCGTCCCTCGACGGTGAGGGTCTCCACGCTGTAGGCGGGCCCGCGCAGGAACTCCTCGACCGACCTCACGCAGGGAAGGCCCACCTCGGCGAGCAGCCGCCGCATCTCGATCGTGTCGTTGATCCGGCGCAGGGACCCGGCCGGATGCGGCGAGAGCCCCAGGGCCCGCGCCTCCTCGCAGACGGCGAGCTGCGTGGCGGGACGGCCCAGGTGGAAGATGTGCGCCACATCCTTGCGCACGGCCGTCTCGTAGACCAGCCTCCGCAGCACGGCCACGTCGCCGGAGCCGGTGAGCGTCAGCTCCTCCGACAGCCGGGCCACGTCCTCCAGGTGGTCACCGCTCTGCTGCGTGGGATCCCAGATCGAGTAGATCTCCAGCCCCTCGGCCACGGCTTTGCGCACATGCTGCCGATACGGCATGACCATGAGGATCCTGTTGTTCCGCATCATGGGCCTCCACCCGACGACTGGTCGCCTGAGAAAACGGGCGTCCATTCATCGTCGGGCCGGAGATCACCGCGACGCATCTCCCGGAGTGCCTGGCTGGCCGCGCACGCGCAGCGTCCCCCGCCGGAGAGCAGACCGGCGGGGGACGCCTGGGTGTCACTTGGCGAAGAACTTCGCCAGCGGAGCCGCCAGAATCTCGGGAGACGCGTCGTGCGCCTGGCCCTCAATGACCTGGTACTCGGCGTTGGGGACCACTTCGGCCACCGCCTCGCCGGCCTTCTGCATCCAGGGGGCGCTGTTGCCGCCGGCCAGGACCAGGGTCGGCACCTTGATCGAGGCCAGCCGGTCGGCCGGCAGCGCGCTGCTCGGGCCGACGACCGCCGCCTCGTAGACGAGCGTGTGGGCGACGGCTTCCATCCCCGCCCAGAACGGCGACTCGCGCATCTCGCCCAGCATGCTCTCGGGGACCTCGGCCGCCTCGACCATGAACCGCGCCACCACGTCGCCGCGACGGTCCTCGGCGATCAGGTCGGCCAGTTCGGCCTCGAAGTTCGGCGCGATCGGCGAACGGGCGTCGCCGACGATGTACGGCGGCTCGAACACGGCGAGCTTGCCCATGGCCAGCCCGCTGGCCGCCGCCTGCAGGGCCAGCGCCCCACCGGAGGAGCCACCGAACACGGCGGCGTCGGAGCCGGCGGCCTCGAGAACCGCGGCCAGGTCTTCGATCTCACGCTCCATCGCGTACGGCAGCGTGTCGCCGCTGTCGCCGCGCCCGCGACGGTCGTAGTTGAAGACGGTGAAGTTCGGGGCCAGCGCTGCGGCTATCCCCGCCCAGATGGGGTGAGACCGGTCGCTGAACCCGCCCGTTACGAGGATGACCGCCGGACCCGTACCCGACTGATCGAACACGATGGTGGTGCCGTCTGCTGATGTTACATCCATTTTCATCTCTCTCTGGTAGCCATCGACAGTGTGTCCGTACCCCCGGACGCGGGCGGTCGTGATATCCGACCCGAATTACAAGCCCCGGCACAGCTTGAAACAGCTTGCCGTAAGGGACCCTCCTCCGTCTTCTTCCAGCGTGCTTTTGGGCCCCCTATTTAAGAACGGCATCCCGCCTTACCCACACCGCAAGCCGGGAGATGCACCATGAGCGACCCGGAGATCACGATGCGAAGGTGAGGGCCGGCGACACGGCCCCGCCGGTTCGCATCCTCTCCTCTTCCAGCCGCTGAGTGAAGGAACGAAGCATGAGTACTTCATCGACCATCACCGACGACACGACGGCCATCCGCGAGGTGCCGCAGCGCATCATCGCCGCGTGGGCCAAGAACGACGGCGATGCCTTCGCCAAGGCCTTCACGGAGGACGCCATCATGATCCTCCCAGACGGGGTCTTCGCCACCAGCCGCGAGGGCATCCGCGCGTTCATGGGCATGGCCTACTCCGGCCCGCTCAAGGGGACCAGGGTCGCGGGCAAGCCCGTCTCCGCGAAGTTCCTCGGCGCGGAGGCCGCCGTGCTGGTCACCCAGGGCGGTGTCCTGACCGGCGACGAGACCGAGGTCTCGCCCGAGCGTGCCGTACGGGCCACCTGGGTGCTGGCGAAGCAGGACGGGGAGTGGCTGATCACTTCTTACCAGAACACTCCGGTCGGCTCCTGACCCATGCCCGCTCGCACTCCCGGCAACCGATCGGCGATCGCCGATCGGTTGTTTCGTTTTCGCACCGTCACGGGTCGTTAAAGCGCCGATGACGCAATTCAGGAGGTGAATCGGCGCGCCGTACGGGTGACGATTACGAGAGCACCCGCCTTTACCAACAATCGGTCAAGTCATGTGGCAAGTCCGGAGGGCACGGAATGAAGAGCAACGACCTTGGGAAAGCCGCGGTCGACGACGTCACCATCGAGGTTCCGACCGTCGACGACTGGGACGACATCTATGCGACGTTCTCCGCTGGAATCAACATCGACGGCGACCCGCAGAGCCTGGAGGCCGAGCGCGAACTCTTCGAACCGGAGCGCTCGCTGATCGTCCGGCGCGGGGACCAGGTCGTCGGCACGCTGGGGGGCAACACCCGGCAGATCGCCGTTCCCGGCGGGGTGATCTCGGCGGCGCACGGCTGCCGCGGCGCCGTGTCCGCCACCGTGCGGCGCCAGGGCATCCTCACCCGGCTGATGCGCCGGCACTTCGAGGACGCCAGGGCCCACGGTGAGCCCATCGCCCTGTGCTGGGCCAGCGAGGGACGCATCTACCACCGCTTCGGCTACGGCGTGTCGGTCCGCAGGATCGGGCTCAACGTGAACTCGCGTGAGGCCACCGTGCCGCAGGCCCCCCGCTCCGGCAGGATCGTCGAGGGCACCGCCGCCGAGCTGCGCGAGTCGCTCGTCAAGCTGTACGACCAGGTCTACGCCGACCAGCCCGGCTGGTCCGAGCGCACCGCCGCCCACTGGGACTACCGCCTCGCCGACCTCATGGGGCAGCGGGCCGGCGCCTCGGCGCTGCGGATCATCATCCACGAGGGCGAGGGCGGCGTCGACGGCTACGCCCTGTGGCGCGTCCGCGGCAACTGGGCCGCCACCGGTCCGGCCGGCGAGGTCGTCGTGGTCGAGCAGGTGTCCACCACCCCCGAGGCCTACCAGGCGCTGTGGGGCTTCCTGCTCTCCGTGGAGCTCACCCGCTCCGCCTCGACGTGGGCGTCCTCGGTCGACGAGCCGCTGTTCTACTGGGTCGGCGAGCCGCGCCAGCTGTCCGCGCACCTGTGCGACGCGCTCTGGGTCCGGGTCGTCGACGTGCCCAAGGCGCTCGCGGCACGCCGCTACGCCACCCCGCTCGACGTCGTGATCGAGGTCACCGACGACTTCCTGCCGGTGAACTCGGGCAAGTGGCGCCTGACCGGCTCGGCCGAGTCGGCCTCCTGCTCGGCCACCACCGACGACGCCGACCTGGCCTTCGACATCCGGGCCCTCGGCGCGGTCTACATGGGCGGCACGTCCCTGTCGGCGCTGGCCGGCGCCGGGCTGGTCCGGGAGCTGCGGCCCGGCGCGCTGGCCGCGGCGGCCCCCGCCTTCGGCTGGCACAAGACCCCGTCCGCCTTCGAGATCTTCTGACCGACGTCACGGAGACGCCCGCCACCCGGTACGCCGGGGGCGGGCGTCTCTCGTTGGGAGGGCCCTCCGGTCGCGGCGAACGGCACGAAGTCCGGCCAAAGGGACAGCATGGGCGTCGGGCCCCGCGCGACGTGCCATTCTGGGCGATTCATGGCCCACTCCGGTACGAGGGAACGCCCGATTCAGTCCCGTACACGCCCGGTTCAGGCTCCCCGCACTCGCCCGATTCAGTCCTGTACGCGCCCAGTTCAGGCTCCCGTACGCGCCCGGTTCAGGCTCCCGTACGCGCCCGGTTCAGGCCGGCCGCACGGAAGCGGACGACTCGCTCACAAAGGACGTCCACGGCGGTTCCTGAATACCCCTGGCGAATGGGGGCGGCCCAGCCCATGCGAAAGACTCCTTCCCCCGCTCGGACCAGTGGTCCAGGCGGAAGAAGGAGCCCTTTGGCTCGCTCGCGAAACCGGAGAAACTACACGATCTCCAGCGGCGCATCGGGATCGGTGATCACAAGGCGCAGCGTCCGGCTGAAGCCCGCCACCATGTCACTGATCGTTTCCTCGTCGAAGAGATTGCTGTTGAAGGCCATCGACCCGACGAGTTCCCCGGTGTTGTCGATCTCCAGGTGCCACATCGCGCCGTCGGGGACGTCCCCGCCCACCGGCTGGGAGAGCAGGCTTCTGCGGATCACCGAGTAGTTCAGGTCCCCCGCCGTCTCGGGCTCGCCCGCGAGCGGGGAACGGAAGACCTGGAACACGACCAGCGCGATGTCGTCCTCCATGGCGGGCAGCATCAGCTCCGGCGCCTCCCCCAGCACCTGGGCGAACGGCAGGTCGTGAGCGTACGCCGAGACGCAGGTGCCCCGGGTCCGGGTGACGACGTCGCGGAATGTGCCGCACTCCGCCGCGTCGATCCGCAGCGGCATGAAGTTGAAGAACGACCCGACCGTGTCGTGGAACCTGGCGTCGCCCCGGCCGGAGGAGAACGTCGGGATGACGATGTCGGTCGTCTTCGCCCGCTGCCCGAGATACACCGCGTACGCGGCGAGCAGCACCATGAACGGCGAGGAGCGCGTCTCCTTGCCGATCCGCTGGACCGCCAGGGTCAGGTCGGCGGGCAGGCGGAACCGCTGCCAGGCCGTGGCCTTGGGCAGTCCCTCCGATCGCGGGTGGTCGGTCTTGATCCCCAGCACCCGCGCGCCGGCCAGGGTGTTCCGCCAGTACTCCTGCGACCGGGCGGTGACCGGCGAGGTCAGGGCCGTCTGCTCCCATTCCACGTACTGCCGGTACTGACGCGCCTTGGGCGGCGCGGGCACGTCGTGGCCGGCGCGCACCGCGTAGGCGTGCGCCAGGTCACGCATGATCAGCCTCATCGACCACTCGTCGGCGCCGATGTGGTGGGCGATCAGCACGAGCACCGCGTCGCGCTCGTCGAATCGGCCCACCACCGCACGCACCAGCGGCAGTTCGCTCAGCGGGAACGGCTCGGCCTCGACCTCGTTGAGCAGTTCCTCCGCGCTCCGGTCACGGTCGTCCCCGGGGACCGCAGACAGGTCGCGGACGGTCAGCAGGGCCGGGGACGGCGGGACCACCCGCTGGTGGCCGCCGCCGCCGTCCTCACGGACGATCTCGGTGCGCAGGGCCTCGTGGCGGACCACCACGTCGTCCAGCGCCTCCTGAAGCAGGGCGGCGTCGAGGGGGCCGGACAGCCGCCAGCCGCAGACGATGGTGTAGCGGGGACCGAACGGCCCTTCCTCATCACCCTTGTCGAACCCGCGCAGGAACGCCAAGTTCCACGAGAGCGGAACGCGATCGAGATCGCTGCGCAGGCTCGGCACTTCGGAAACGCTCATGACTCCTGACTCCTCAACCCAGTTCGATGCGATTGGACGGGCCTGCCCGCCGTACGGACCCGCGGTGTGACTCGGGAGCGGGTCACGAGACGGGCGTCTTGTCCTTTCCGACCGGCGCGGACTGGCGGCGACGCGACTGTGCCTCCGCCGCCTTGTTCCACGGCATCGCGTTCCACAGGATGCGCGCGAGCATCGGCGGCCGCATGAGCGCCTCGGGGCCGTCGATGAGGCCGGCGCCGCGCATGTAGGCGGCGGCGACCGTGCCGTCACGGGTGGCCGCGATCTGCACCAGGCGAAGGAACGCCTGGGCCATCTTGACCTGAGGCGTACGGTCGCCCTCGACGCCCGGGAAGCTGAGGTCGACGGTGTGGGTCATCTCCCACGGCGGGTCGATCACCTTGCCGGCCAGGTCGGCGAAGTACTGGAACGGGTCGGGAACCGCGCCCGTGTGCAGGTGGTCGCGGATGGTGAGCGCGCCGAGCGCCGCGACGGTCATCCCCTGCGCGTAGACGGGGTTGAAGCAGCACACCGCGTCCCCGGTCACCAGCAGGCCGTCGGGGAACCGGGTCATCTTCTCGTAGCGGCGGCGCAGGGTCGTCGGGAAGCGGAAGGCCACCGGCTCGTCCAGCGGTTCGGCGTGCTGGAGCGCGTCATAGATGTCCGGAACCGCCAGGCTCTTGACCCACTCGTACAGGCCCTCCTGGTCGGTGGGCGGGTGGTCGCCGAGGATGCCGTAGGTGGTCAGCTCGACCCGGCCGCCGTCGGTCTTGGTGAAGATCGCGCCACGTGGCAGGTCGGGCGACGCGACGGGGTTGATCGACAGGTCGCCGTCATAGGGATCGGCGGTCAGCTTGTAGTGCTGGGTGACGTACCCCAGGCCGATCTTCGTCCGCGTCTCCTCGACCCGGGGGTAGCCCAGGGCCTCCAGCCAGATGGGGGTACGCGAGCCCCGGCCGGTGGCGTCGACCACCAGGTCGGCGTTGATGACCTGCTCGGCGCCGACGGCGCCGCCGTCCTCGTCCCCGAGCGGCTGCACCCGCACGCCGGTGACCCGGCTGTTGTCCACTGTCGTCTCCAGGCCGAGGATGTCGTGCCGCTCGGCGAAGGTGACGTTCGGCAGCGCGCTCGTGCGCTCCCGGATGTGGAATTCCAGCTTCGGCCTGCTGGCGGCCACGCAGACGAGTCCCGCGTGCTTCTGCTTGATCGGCTTTCCGTTGAAATACCAGCGCACATTGCCGGCGAGATCTCCGGTCGGCACACCGTCGGCGAACAACTCCTCGGTGATTCCGGGATACATCTCCTCCATGGCCAGCTGGCCCCGGGCCAGTAGACCATTGATATGGCGGCTCTGCGGGCACCCTCGCCGCGGACCCTCTACTCCGGTGATCACATCGCGGTCTACGACGAGTACCTCGTCATACACGTCGGCGAGCACCCTGGCTGCGAACAGTCCAGCGAGGCTCCCACCGAGAACCACCGCACAGGTTTTTGCCCCATCACCCATTGGACGCCTCCGGCTTGCTATTTCCGTCGATTACAGCGTCACACCGGGAATTAATAGGAGCATCTTCTGGAATGCTGCCTGCCGTACAGATCGCAATTAGAACACCGCAATCCGGAGGATGGCGGGAATACGCGCGCGGGAGATCCTGACCCCATGACGGAGTTTGCGAACAAGACAGTTCTCATCACTGGTGGCGGCAGCGGTATGGGGCTGGCCACAGCGCAGCAGCTCGTGGGCGCCGGGGCACGGGTCGTGCTCGCCGGGCGCAACGAGGACCGCCTGGAGAAGGCGGTCAAGGAGCTCGACGCGGGCGACCGGGTCCTCGCCGTGCCCACGGACGTGTCCAGCGTCGACGCGCTCGACGCGCTGGCCTCGCGGATCGAGCAGAGCTACGGCCGGCTCGACGGCGTGTTCGCCAACGCCGGGACCGCCGACTTCGGCCTCAGTGAGGGCGTCACGGAAGACGCCTTCGACAACGTCGTCGGCGTCAACTTCAAGGGCGTGTTCTTCACCATCCAGAAGACCGTCCCGCTGCTCTCGGAAGGCGGCTCGGTGGTGATCAACGGCTCCTGGCTGGCGCACCGGGGCCTGGCCTTCACCTCGGTGTACGCGGCGTCCAAGGCCGCGGTCATCAACCTCGTCCGCACGCTCGCCCCCGACCTGGCCGTCAAGGGCATCCGGGTCAACACCATCAGCCCCGGATACATCGTGACGGACATGTTCGAGGCCATCTCCAACACCCCGGAGGCCCAGGAGGCCTGCCGCGCCCAGGTGGCGCTCGGCCGGCTGGGCACCGCTCAGGACATCGCCGACACGGCGCTGTTCCTCCTGTCGCCCCGGTCCGCCTACATCACCGGCCAGGAGATCAGGGTCGACGGCGGTCTCACCACCTCCGTGCCGCTCTGACCCGTCCCCGCCACCCCCCACGGCGAGCCCGCTGCACGCGGGCTCGCCGTCGAACCATGTCGGCACTTCGCCACCGGCCGCCGAGAAGACCATCCCGGACGCCGGGGAACATGCGGGACGCCGGGGAACATGCGGAACGCCGAGGAAACATGCGGGACACCGGGGAGCATGCGGCCAGGCCGTACTGGGTGCCAGTACGGCCTGGGCGATCCGGTGTACGGCCTGGGCGGTCAGGACAAGGCGGTGGCGGACGGCATGATGTCGCCCCGGAACCTGCCCCGCGGGTCCACCCGCTCGCGGACGCGGTCCACGGCGGCCACCCCGTCGGCGGTGAGATGCCGCTGCGGCTGGGCGAAGGTCTCCACGAACGTGGGGGCCGTCCAGCCGGTGTCCCAGCGGGCGAGCGCCGCCCGGACGACGCCGATGTGCCGCGCGATCTCCTCGGGGGTGCCCGTCAGGCCCGGCACGCCGGCTCCCGAGTAGACGAAGCGGGCGTCGAGGTTGTCCAGCACGCCGCCCTGGGGGTGGGATCGCGCGTACGCGCCGCCGAGCTGACGCAGCCCGGCCACGATCAGCGGCGATCCGGATCCCTCGCCGACCACGCGGAGCAGCTCGTCGACGGCGTCGTCGTCCAGCTCGCCGAGCAGCAGGTGGTCGCCGTGCACGGCGACCGGGTCGGAGGGGTCCATGTGCGTGTCGAGCAGGTGGATCGGCGCGGTCGGCTGCCAGGTGTAGAGCACCGGTTCGGCGATCGCGCGCAGCGGGCCGAGCAGGTCCTCGGCGTGGCGCTGGGCGGCGGGCAGGTCGTCGGCGGTCTCGGCGAGCACCGCGCCGTCCACGCACAGGACGGGCCCGGCGGAGAGGGCGGGCGGCACGTCCGGCAGCGCGGGCAGGTTCATCACCCGTACCGAGGTCGACGCCTCCTCGGGGGCGTTCACGGTCCAGTCCCGCCAGACGCGCAACAGCCGGGGAGCGTGGACGGCGGGCCAGCAGGCCGTACCGGTGACCACGTGGGCCGCGGGGAAGAGGCCGATCTCGACGGCGGTCACGATGCCGAACCCGCCGCCCCCGCCGCGCAGCGCCCGGAAGAGCTCCGGGTCGGCGGACGCGTCCACCCTGCGCAGTTCTCCGTCGGCGGTGACCAGTTCGATCGCCGTCACGGTGTTCGAGGCCAGCCCTGTTCTGCGGCCGTAGAAGCTCAGTCCGCCGCCGAGCAGATAGCCGACGACGCCGACGGTCGGCGACGAGCCGTGGGCGACGGCCAGGCCGTGCTCGGCGGCCGCCTCGGCGACGGCGCCCCAGCGGGTACCGGCCGGGATGCGGGCGATCCGGCGTAGCGGGTCGATCTCCACCTCGCCGGACAGCTCCGTCCGGACCAGCAGCGCGTCGTCCATCGGCCGGGCGGCGGTGGAGGCGTGCCCGGTGGTGTGGACGCGCAGCGCGAGCCCTTCACGGTCGGCGAACCGGATCGCGCCGCGGATGTCGTCGACCGTCCGCGCGGTGACCGCGGCGACCGGTGTGTGCTGGACGGCCAGGTTGAACACGCTGGTCGCCGCCTCGTAGCCCGGATCTCCCTGGCGGGCGATGGCGTTCTCCGCGCCGGCGGGCGAATCGCCCTCTTCGAGGAGAGTCATGCGTCAGCCCTCGCGCTCGGCGGTGATGAAGATGAACGAGCCGGGACCCGACTGCTCCCGGATGACCAGCTTCGCGTCGGCCAGCCAGCCCTTGATCTCGTCCAGTTCGAAGAACAGCGTGCCCGCCGGGCGGCTGGGGAAGTAGTGGGCCGCCTGGAAGTGCCGGCAGACGGGGTCCGCGTCCCACAGGAAGGTCATCATCGTGAAGGTGCCGCCCGGCCGCAGGCAACGGCCGACCTCGGCGATGGCCGTGGCCGCGTCGTCGGGGAACGCCTGCAGGGCGTTCCAGCAGATCACCGCGCCGAAGCTGGCGTCCTCGAAGGGCAGCGCGAGCGCGCTGGAGCGGACCGCGGGGACCTCGGGCAGCCTGCGGCGCAGCACGTTCAGCATCGGCAGGCCGAAGTCGAGCGCGACGATCCGCTCGGGGCCCACCGTCTGGGCGATCACGCTGGTCCACCGGCCGGCCCCCGCCGCGAGGTCGAGCACCGGCCCGTCGACCGGGCGGATGCTCGCGGCGATGTAGGCGTCCTCGTCGGGCAGGGTGACGGCGCCGCCCCAGTTGCCGCCGGCCATCCGGAGGTACTGCGGGCGGAGCAGCGACTCGTAGTACAGGCCCATGCTGGGCATCTCCGCCAGCCGCTGCAGCAGGTTCGCGGTGGCCTCGTCGGCGGCTCCGGCCGCGTCGCTCACGCCTTCGGTGAGATCGAGGATGCCCTTGGTGACCGGGTAGCTCACCGCGCAGCTGTCGCACCGGACCGTCTCGTCGCCGAAGTCCAGCGCGCCCTGGCAGGCCGGGCACCGGAACGCGGCGGCGTGCGGGCGGAAGATCGCGACGCCGGGCTCCGGGCCCTCGGTGCCGTCGCCGGGCGGCGGCTCGGCTCCGCCGATGGCCACCGGCATCCCGTTCCGCACCGCCCAGTATGCCTTCAGGCCGATGTATCCCCAGACGGTCCGCGTGTCGTTGCGCCAGTTGACGGCGACCTGCTCGGGGCTCAGCGCGCCGATCCAGGCCCGGTCGAAGGCGCGCTCCTCGTCGGTGAGCCGCCACACCGACGGAGCGGGCCAGACCCGTCCCAGGCTCGGGGGCTCCGGGTCGGCCGGGTTCAGCGTCCGCAGGGCCCGGTCGAGCCGCGACAGGTCGTCGGCGTCCAGGTCGAGGCGCTCGGTCACGGCGAGGACGCGGTCCCGCTCCTCGGGGAAGTGCGAGAGCAGGTAGAGCAGCGCCTGCGCCTGCGGCCCGCCGGGGGCGGCGCGGTTCGCCAGCTCCAGATAGTGATCCATGCCCTGCCGTACGGCCGCGCGCACCGGGCCGTCGGGCACGGCGTCCTCGGCCTCGACGAGCAGCCCGAGCAGCACGAGCAGGTAGCCGGTCCGCTCGCCGTTGTCGAGGTGGGCGATGAGCTCGGGTACGGCCGGCAGGGCCAGGTCGGTGACGGCGCCGCCCTCCCACAGGGTGAGGTCGGCCACCGTTCCGGGCTCCCACAGAGCGGCGGCAAGCCGCTGGTACGCCTCGTCGAGCAGTTCTCGGGGTGCACCGATGAATTCCTTCACCAGCCGGTCTACGGTCACGGGCACGGTGTCAACACTCATCTGCGGGTCCCTCCGGAAATCCCATTCAGAAATGCTGCGGGGAGATGTGGCGGCGGCGGACGCCCCTCAGCATCACATTCACGCCGCGCGCCGGGCATCTCCCTGGATGCGATCCCCCGAGCCGGGCCGCACGACGTGACCGCAGCGCAATCGCGGAGATGCGGTGGGACCGCGCGCTGCAAATCATGGACGGTGGGCGTGCCTGTTCTGCGGCCGGCTCGGAGGGCGCCCCTTTTCGTCGACGCACGGATGACGACCTGGTGCCACGACAGTTAGAAAGAGGTCACATGAAAGGCAAGATTCCGATCGAAGTCTGGGTTCCGGATCTGACTTTCCCGGGTTGGATGGACCGGTGGTACAGGCAGGGTGCGGAATTCGAGAAACTGCACCCGGAATACAAGATCAACGTGCACGGCAAGGACTTCTGGCGGTTCCCGAGGCAGGTCGCCGAGGCGGCGGCCGAGGGGAACACGCCGGCGCTGTCGGAGTACTACTTCTACATGACCCAGGCGGCCCGCGACTCGCAGGCGCAGGACGAGAGCCCGCTGTTCACCTCGGTGGAGAAGGCCATCGGCGGCCGCTCGGAGATCCTCGGCGAGCCCGTCGTGATCGACGACATCATCCCGGCGATCCGCGACTACTACACCCTCGACGGCGACCTCACCTCGATGCCGACGGTGGGCACCACGAGCCTGCTCTACACGAACACGGACCTCCTCCGGCGGGCGGGGGTGTCGGAGACGCCCGAGACCTGGGAGGACGTCGAGGCGGCCTGCGCGGCGGTGGCCGCGATGAAGGACGGGCCCGGCCACGCCATCACCTGGTCCAACCACGGCACCTTCATCCAGCAGGCGCTGGCGTCGCTGGGCGGCCTGATCGTCAACAAGCACAACGGCAGGCAGGGCCGGGCCACCAGCGTCGACCTCGCCTCCAAGGAGATGATCATCTGGGCCGAGTGGTGCCGCAAGCTGCACCGGGACGGCCACCTCCTCTACACCGGCAAGATCCCTGACTGGGCCGGCACCCTGCGCGCCTACGCCGACCAGGACGTGGCGATCCGGATCTCGTCGTCCAACGACGTGAACTACATGTTCAGGGCCGCCGAGGACAACGGGTTCGGCATCGGCGTGGGCGTCTTCCCCTACAACCACCGCCTGCCGTACGCCGGCAACGCGATCGCGGGGACCTCGCTCTGGATGGCCAACGGCCTGGACGAGGCGACCCAGGAGGGCGCGCTCGCCTTCCTGATGTACCTGCACAGCCCGCGCAACGCCGCCGAGCGGCACAAGGCCAACAGCTTCCTCCCCCTCACCTACTCCGCGCAGGCCCTGCTGGAGGAGGAGGGCTGGTTCGACAGGTACCCCCACCACCGGCTGGCCTACGACCACGTCACCCGGTTCCCCAAGCGGATCGTCGAGCAGCGGCCGGAGCTGGCGGGGCGGACTCCGCTGTCGGAGGGCGCGCTGTTCGGCGACTTCGCCGGCAACCAGGACGTGATGACCCGCGCGATCGGCGACGTGCTGGCGCGCGGCGCCGACCCGCTGGAGCGGTTCACCTTCGCCAGCGTCGAGGCGCAGCAGCTGCTGGACGCCTACAACGAGTACGCGCTCACCTCCGGGTTCCGCGACCCGGAGAACAGCCCCATCAACAGCCTCAGCGTGGAGGCCTTCAGCGAGGCACGGGCCGGCCGCGACTACTCGGCGGCCGACATGGAGGCGGTCGTGCGGCTCAACCGCTGACCCGCCACCGGAAAGGTCCGCGGACGCCACCGGCGTCGGCGGACCTTCGTGCGCGGGGCGGGCCTCTCACCCCGCCCGCCACCAAGGGCACGCCCACCCAGGAACCATCTGCCCGCCAGGATCAGCTCGCCGCACGCCAAAGCCGCACGCCAAGGCCGCACGCCGAAGCCGCACGCCAAGGCCGTACGCCAAGGCCGCACCCCGGGGCCGTACGCCGAGGCCGGCCGACACGCGAAGGATCGCCCGCGGCCTGCCCGCACACAGATGATCCGGCCGGCACACATGTTGCCGACCGGATCATCGATGCGCCGGAGGTCACCCCCCGGCGCCCGCCGTCCGCTCATCCCCGGCGGCCGCCTGAACTCGGGCGGCGGACCGCGGAGGGTGAGCAACGTGCTGTCGCGCGACCCGTCGGCACCCCCTGCCATGCCTGATCCGCTTCCGCGGCTGCGACGGGCCGGCGTCCGGCGGACGCCCTACTTGACGGTCGCGAGGTGCGTCTCCAGGGCGTCGAAGAAGTGGCCCCAGCCCTCCTCGGCGCGCGGGAGCTCCTCGTCGGGGAGGGTGCCGACCTGGGCGAAGCGCATCTCGGTCTGGCCGCCGACCTCGTTGAAGGTGACGGTCACCACTTCGACGCCCGCCTGCCCGGGGGCCGCCTCCTTGCCGCTCAGGTCCTCAAGGGTGAGGACCAGTCGCTCGCTCGGCACGATCTCGCGGTAGACGCCGGTGAACGGGACCTGGGTCTCCTCGTCCACCACGATGGTCGCGCGCCACTCGCCGCCCGGCCGCACGTCCATGGTGATCGTGTCCAGCGGGGCGCCGAACCAGTGGGTGAAGTGCTCCGGCGTGATCCACGCGGAGAAGACCAGGTCGCGCGGCGCGTCAATGGTCCGGGTGATCTCGATCCTGCCGCTCGTGCTTACCGTCATAGTCAGGGCCTTTCCTGGACTTTCGAAGATGGATGAGTGCACGAAAATTCTCGCGGCCGACCGCAGGTGAGTCTTATGCAAGCGTGCGGTGTCGTTCCCGAGCGGTGTTGAAAGGCACAAACGAAGCAACCCCAGAGATGCATGGGGCCGATCACGAATGTGACGCTCGTAACATGCCGAATTCGACGTCGAGTATGTGAGGAACCGCGTAGCAATGGGAGTCGCCACCAGTATTCCCGAGCACCGCTATCCTTCTCCGCCCGAACCCGGCCTCACTCCGCAGGAGATGGTCGCGAGGGCCGAGGCCATAGCGCCCGCTCTGGTCGAACGCCAGGCAGAGGTCGAGGAGCGCACCTTCTACGGCGAGGACATCCACGAGGAGTTCTCGAGAGCCGGTTTCTACCGGATCCTGGTTCCCCGCCGGTACGGCGGCTACGAATTCGGGATCGACACGTTCATGCGGGTGACGATGGCGCTCACCCGCGGCTGCCCGTCGACCGGCTGGATGTACTGCCTCGGCGCGGCGCACGCGCTCGCGGTGGCCAGCCTGTTCGACGAGCGGGCGCAGGACGAGATCTTCACCGACGGCGACTTCATCTGCCCGGCGACGGTCATGCCCAGCGGAACGGCCGAGCGGACCGCCGACGGCGGCTGGTTGATCAACGGCACCTGGGGCTACTGCTCGGGCTCGCCGTACGCCACGCACTTCGTCGGTCACACGATGGTCACCCCCGAGGACGGCGGCCCGCCCGCGCCGATGATGTTCATCGCCCCGCGCAGTGAGTGGACGCGGCTGGACGACTGGGGGCAGGCGCTGGGGCTGAAGGGCAGCGGGTCGCACAGTATCCGCGTCGAGAACGGCCGCATTCCCGACCATTTCACCATCAAGACGCACATGAGCCAGATCAGCGTCACGGAGGGCACTCCGGGGCTCGCGCTGCACGGCAACCCCGAGTACGGCGGCGGCCAGCTCAGCTTCATGGTGATGGAGGACGCGGTGCTCGCGGTGGGCATGGCCCAGGGGGCGCTCGACGCCTACGAGGTCCTCATGCGCACCCGGACCACCCCGTTCCCGCCCATCGTGGGCCGCTCGGAGGACCCCGACTTCCAGCTCAGGTACGGCAAGGCCGCCGGCATGATCGCCACGGCCGAGGCCGCCACGCTGGAGATGATCCGCCGCTGGAAGGAGACCTGCGCCCGTGGCCCGGCCGCGGTCACCCACGAGGAGGAGCTGAAACTCGCCGGGATCTGCAGCGAGGTGGTCGCCCTCAGCTGGCGCGCGGTGGAGAGCTACCTGTTCCCGACCGCGGGCTCCAGTGCGGTGAAGCGCGGCGAACGCATCGAACGTGTCTGGCGTGACATGTCGACGTTCGTCACGCACGCCGGTGTATCGACCTTCCTCGCGACGATCGCGAAGCGCGAGCTTGCCCAGGCCCGGTTCGGCCACGAGTAGAGAAGGGAGAGTCCGATGACGGACCTCCAGGACATCGCTCTCCCCACGGAAGACGCACGGCCGAAGACACGCCCCATGACGGGCGACGAATACGTCGAGAGCCTGCGCGACGACCGTGCGATCTTCCTTTACGGCGACCGCGTCAAGGACGTCACCACGCATCCGGCGTTCCACAACCCGGTCAGGATGACGGCCCGCCTCTACGACGCGCTGCACGACCCGGCCAAGCAGGGCGACCTGATCGTGCCGACCGACACCGGCAGCGACGGCTTCACGCACAGCTTCTTCACCACCCCGCACAGCGCCGAGGACCTGGTCAAGAACCAGCGGGCGATCGCGGCGTGGGCCAGGATGAGCTACGGGTGGATGGGCCGCAGCCCCGACTACAAGGGCGCGTTCCTCGGCACGCTCGGCGCCAACGCCGACTTCTACGAGCCGTTCGCCGACAACGCCCGGCGCTGGTACAAGGAGTCGCAGGAGAAGGTCCTCTTCTGGAACCACGCGATCGTGCACCCGCCCGTCGACCGCAACCGGCCGCCGGACGAGGTCGCGGACGTCTTCGTCCACGTGGAGAAGGAGACCGACGCCGGCCTCATCGTGAGCGGCGCCAAGGTGGTCGCGACCGGCTCCGCGCTCACCCACTACAACTTCATCGCGCACTACGGCCTGCCGATCAAGGACAAGAAGTTCGCCCTGGTGGCGACCGTGCCGATGGGCGCACCCGGGCTGAAGCTGATCTGCCGCCCCTCCTACTCCGCCACGGCCGCCGTCATGGGCAGCCCGTTCGACTACCCGCTCTCCTCGCGCCTGGACGAGAACGACACCATCCTCGTCATGGACAAGGTGCTCATCCCCTGGGAGAACGTCTTCATCTACGGCCACATCGGCAAGGTCCAGCTGTTCACCGGCCGCTCCGGCTTCCCCGAGCGCTTCACCTTCCACGGGTGCACGCGCCTGGCCGTGAAGCTGGAGTTCATCGCCGGCCTGCTGGCCAAGGCGGTGGAGATCACCGGCACCAAGGACTTCCGCGGCGTGCAGAGCCGCATCGGCGAGGTGCTCGCCTGGCGCAACCTCTTCTGGGGCCTGTCCGACGCCGCCGCCCGCAACCCGATCAAGTGGACCAACGGCGCGGTGCTCCCCAATCCCCAGTACGGCCTGGCCTACCGCTGGTTCATGCAGATCGGCTACCCGCGGGTCAAGGAGATCATCCACCAGGACATCGCCAGCGGGCTGATCTACATCAACTCCAGCGCCGACGACTTCAAGAACCCCGACGTCCGGCCGTACCTGGACAAGTACCTCCGCGGCTCGGACGGCATCGAGTCCGTCGAGCGGGTCAAGGTCATGAAGCTCCTCTGGGACGCCGTGGGCACCGAGTTCGGCGGCCGGCACGAGCTGTACGAGCGCAACTACGCCGGCAACCACGAGAACACGCGGGTCGAACTGCTGAACGCACAGCTCGCCAACGGCCAGGTCGACGGGTACAAGGCGTTCGTCGACGAGTGCCTCAGCGAGTACGACCTCGACGGGTGGACGGTCCCCGACCTCTCCTCGTTCGAGAGCCTGAAGCAGGTCAAGAAGGACATGTTCGACTTCTGACCACACGGTACGGCGCCGCCGGCACTCCGCCGGCGGCGCCGTATTCTGCGTGCCGTACTAATGCCTGCCGTACTAATGCCTGCCGTACTAATGCCTGCCGTACTTTTGCGTGCCGTTACTTTTGCGTGCCGTACTGACGCCTGCCGTGCTGCTGCGTGCCTGGCATGCGACGGGGCCCCACAGTTTCCTGTGGGGCCCCGGGTCGCGGAAGGGGGTCAGGCGGACCGGCTGTCCGCCAGCTCGCCCAGGCCCGCCGCGCGGCGGGCCTCCTCCGACTCCAGCACGATGTAGGGGTCCTGCATCTCGTACCAGCCCAGGCCCGGCGGGCAGCGGTCGTAGCCGAGCAGCCGCCTGACCTCCTCGGGATACTCCAGCACCTTCTCCCTGGGCACGGCGAGGTACTGGTTCTCCTCCTGCCGCAGGTTGCCCAGGTCCAGCGCGAGGGTCATGCCGGTGCGCGGCTCGTCGGTGACGTTGCGGCCACCGCCGTGGTAGACCCCGCCGAGCCAGATGAGGCCGGACCCGGGGGGCATCACGGTGGGGATCGCCTCCTCCGCGTGCGGGGGGCGTTCGTCGTCCCAGTGGTGGCTGCCCGGGATGACCTGCGTGCCGCCGTTCTCCGCGGTGAACTTGCTCAGCGCGAGCATGACCATCACGCGGCTGGTCGCGCCCGGGTGACTGCGCTGGTACAACGCGTCGTCGCGGTGCAGGGGCTGCTTGCCCTGGCCCTTGTGGATCTGGACCAGCTGGGTGGCGCTGATCTGGATGCTGGGGGTGATCTCCTGCCGCGACCGCCCGATCCACATCGGGATGGGCTTCTGCATGATGGCCCTGGCCGACCCGAGGAAGAGCCGCTGGGTGACCACCGGCGTCAGCTTCGCGGTACGGGCGAACAGCGAGGACACCCGGCGCGTCCGCAGGCCGTCGTACCAGTTGTCGCTGTAGGAGTTCGAGTCCAGGACCGGGCCGAAGTCCTCCCACAGTCCCGCGAGAGTCTCCGCGTCGATGAAGTCCTCGACGATCACCGCCCCGTCCCGTTCCAGGATCTCGATGACCCCGTCCAGATCGGCGTCCGGCTTAACCCTGATCAGGCCCGCCATCGTCAATCACCTTTCTCCCGATAATCTCGTGCTCGTCAGAGCAGCTCGGTGTCACCGCGCGTGACGGCGCTCAGGAACTCGCCCCGGGACAGCGCCGCGGCCACCAACTCGATGTCGTCCGCCATGTAGCGGTCCCGCTCCAGGGTCGGCACCAGCGAGCGCACCATGTCGTAGGTCGCCTTGCCGGCCGGGCTCAGCCGGTCGTACCTGCCCGACAGGTCCACCGCCTGCGCCGCGGCGAGGAACTCCACCGCGAGGATCCTGGTGTTGTTCTGCATCACCCTGCGCGCGTTGCGGGCCGCGATCAGGCCCATGCTGACGACGTCCTGGTTGTCGCCGTTCGAGGGGACGCTCTGGATGCTGGCCGGGCCGATGGTCCGGTTCTCCGCGACGAGCGCCGTGGCCGGGTACTGCGCGCCGGCGAACCCGCTGTTGAGACCCGGGTCGTCCATGACCAGGAACTCGGGGAGGCCGTTGCTGAGGTGCCGGTTGAGCAGCCGGTTGGTCCGCCGCTCGGAGAAGACGCCCAGCTGGGTGAGGGCGATGGTGAGGAAGTCCATCGCGAACGCGACCGGCTGGCCGTGGAAGTTCGCGCCGTGGAACACCTCCTTGCCCTCGAAGACCAGGGGGTTGTCGTTGGAGGAGTTGAGCTCGATCGCCAGGGTGGCCCTCGCCTGGTAGACGGTGTCCCTGACCGCGCCCACGACCTGCGGGATGGCCCTCAGCGTGTACGCCTTCTGCAGGTAGACCTCGGTCCGGTGGACGCCGCCCGCCTCCTCGTCCTGATCGCGCCTGCGCGGCCGGGACGGCTCCCGGTCCTTCAGCGCGGCCAGCCGGCTCGGGTCGGCGCTGAGCGCCTGCCGCAGCTCGGTGTGGTCCACGGCCAGCTCGCTGCCCTGCAGCAGGGCCCGCATGTTCGCGGCGACGTCCATCTGGCCCTGGTGCGGGCGGGCGATGTCATGTCCCTCGGCCGCGAACGGGCTCGTCGAGCTCTGCATGACCTCGCAGATCAGGGCGGTGACGATCTCGGCCTGGCGGACCTGGTCCAGGGCCCGGGTCACCAGCAGGCAACCGAGGCCGGTCATGGCGGAGGTGCCGTTGATCATGGCCAGCCCCTCCTTGAACTTCAGCTGCAGCGGCTCGATGCCCAGCTCCCGCAGCACCGTGCCGGTCTCGACACGACGCCCGTCGCGCAGGACGTAGCCTTCGCCGATGAGGGTGGCGGCCACGTGCGCGAGGGGCGCCAGGTCGCCGCTGGCGCCGAGCGAGCCGATCTCGGGGATGGCGGGGATGATCCCCAGGTTGAGGTACAGCGCCAGCCGCTCGAGGAGTACCGGCCGCACCGCGGAGTAGCCCTTGGACAGGGCGTTGAGCCGGGCCGCGACGATCGCGCGCGCCTCGTCCTCCGCGAAGTACGGCCCGACACCCGCGCAGTGGCTGCGGACCAGGTTGGTCTGCAACTGCACCTCGTTGGAGGTGTCCACCAGCATGTAGATCATCTCGCCGTAACCGGTGGTCACGCCGTACACGGGAATGCCCTGCTCGATGATGTCCTCGAAGATCTGCCGGTTGGCTCCGGCCTTGGCCAGCGCCGACGCTGCGACGCTGCATGTGGCCTGGTTCTCCGCGACCATGCGTACAGCCGCGACATCCAGGGTCTCGCCATCGAAATCAACCGACGTCACGGTCTCGACCAGAGTCAAATCTCTCACCCCGTCATGGGTTGGGTAACGGCTTCAGTGGACACAACATGGGCCCGGACCTGTGCGACCAGGCCGGTCAACGTGGGATTGGCGAAGAACTCCCACAACGGCACCTCGACGCCGAACCTCTCGCGGATGCGATCGAGCAGGCGGGGAACGAGCAACGAGTGCCCGCCCGCCACGAAGAAGGTGTCGTCCGCGTTCTCCGGCGCGACGCCCAGTAGTTCAGTCCAGATGGCGGCCAGCTCCACCTCCACCGGTGTCTCCGGTGTGCGGGCGGAGCGGGCGGACGCGGCGCCGGCGGTGGCGGTGGCCAGCCGACCGCGATCGATCTTGCCGCCCACGTTGCGCGGCAGGACCTCCACGGTCTTCACCGACACGGGAAGCGTGGCTTTGCCGAAGCGTCGGCGCAGGGTGGCGCGCAGGGCGCTCGCCGACACGACCGCCTCGCCCGCCTCGGTACGGCTCGGCACGATGTACGCCACCAGCCGGGTCACCCATCCGTCGGACCCGGTGGTCGCGACGAGGGCGCACTCCCCGACCGAGTCGTGCAGGGCCAGCGCCGCCTCGACCTCGGCCAGCTCCACGCGGGTGCCGTGGAACTTGATCTGCGCGTCCGCCCGGCCGCGGAACTCCAGCAGGCCGTCCCACCGCCTGCGCCCCAGATCGCCCGTACGGTAGAACCGGCCGGTCCCCCGCCCCGACGCCTCCAGGTGCCGCACGGGCTCGAAGGCCCGCGTGCTCTCCTCCACGCCGACGTATCCCAGCGTGACGTAGGGACTGCGCACCACGATCTGCCCGGTGACACCCGTGGGGCAGGGCCGGTCCCACTCGTCCAGCACCATCACGTGCCGCCCGGGGATGGGCCCGCCGATCGGCACCATGCCGGACACCGGACCGGTGACCTCGTGCCAGGTCGCCAGAATCGTCTCCGTGGCGCCGTAGAGATTGACCAGCCGTACGGCCGGCAGGCTCTCGCGCAGGTCGCCGGCCAGTTCCGCCGGGAACGGCTCCCCCGCCAGCAGCAGGTGGTCGAGTGCGCCGAGCCGGTCGGCCGAGCCCTCGGTCCTGACCACGTCGAGGAGCTTGCGGGCGAAGCTGGGGACGGTCTGCAGCAGGGTGATCCGTTCGGCGACGAGCCAGTCGATCACCTTCTCCGGGTTCGCCCTGATCCGGTCCGGGACCGGGCACAGGGTCGCGCCGCCGACGAGGGCCGCGAAGGTCTCGCAGAGCGCGGCGTCGTACCCGGGCGCGGCCCACTGGGCGACCCGGGCGCCCGGCCGCATCCGGAACTCCGCCGCCATCCAGGTGGCGAACTGCGCCAGGGTGCCGTGCGACTGGGCGATCCCCTTGGGCTTGCCCGTGGAACCCGAGGTGTAGGCGACGTAGGCCCGCCGGTCCAGTGCTCCCCCGGCCGCCCGGGGCTTCGGCACCGCGCCGCCGGGCAGGCCGGCCAGGTCGAGGACCCGGCCGTTCAGTTCCGACGCGTACCAGCGGATCAGGTCGTCCTCGGCCGCGCCGCCGTCCAGCACCACGCACGCCGGCCGTAGCTCGGCGAGCATCGTCTGGCCGCGCTCGCCCACGTCGCCGGTCCCCAGGCAGGTCACGTACCCGCCCGCGTCGAGGATGCCGAGCAGGGTGGCGACCTGGCGCGGCCCCGGCGGCATCCGGACCACCACGGACGCGCCCTCGACCCCGCCGAGCGCCCGCAGGCCGCCCGTGACGCCGGCGGCCAGCGCCTCCAGCTCCCGGTAGGAGACGGCCTCGCCGTCCCAGGCCAGGGCCGCCGCGCGGGGGTCGCGCCGGGCGACCCGATGCACCAGTTCGTTGACCGCGCGCAGCTCCGGATCGATCTCCGTCGTACGGTCCGCCGCGCGCACCATCTCGCCCATCCGCGCCGGGTCCTCCAGCGGGATCGTGTCCACCGGCAGGTCGGGCGCCCGCACCGCGACGAGCAGCAGGGTGTGCAGCTGCTCCAGCAGGAGCCGGGCCGACCTCTCCTCGAACAGGCGGCTCCGGTAGGCGAGCGATCCGGCGAGCGTGGACCCGGTGCCGTCCACCGCGAGGGTGAGGTCGGTCTTGACCACGCCGGTCTCCACCGGCTGCGCTCTGACCATCGTCCCGCCGAGCCCGAGGACGGGTTCCGGTTCGTCGCGGTAGGTGAACATCACATCGCACATCGGGATCCTGCGCGGATCCCTGTCGATCTTCAGCGCGTGCACCAGCCGGTCGAAGGGCAGCTCCCGATGGTCGTACGCCTCACCGGTGACCCGCGCCACCTGGTGGACGACCTCCCTGAAGGTGGCTCCCGCCGGGAGGTCGGCGCAGAGGACGAGCTGGTTGCTGAAGGGACCGATGAGGCCGGTGAAGGCGGGGCTCGGCCGTACGCCGACCCGGCTCCCGACCACCACGCGGTTCTCCCCGGAGTGCCGGCGCAGCAGGCACTGGAAGGCGGCGAGCAGCACCGTGGCGGGCGTCGTCCCCTCGGCCCTGGCCAGCCCGGCCACCGAACGTCCCAGGTCGTCGCCCCAGTCGAACGGCACGCGGCCGCCGTCGAAGGACGGCCCGGCGGGACGCGTCCGATCCGTCGGCAGGGCGGGCGACGAGGGCGGCGGCTTCAGCGCCGAGACCCACCAGTCGAGCAGGCGGTGGAACTCCAGGGTGGAGGTCTGGTCGCGCTGCCACCGGGCGTAGTCGGCGTACTGGGCCGGGAGGGCCGGCAGCGCCTCGTCCAGGGCCCGGCCGTCGGCCAGGGCCGTGTAGCACTCGGAGAGCTCGTTCACCAGGATCGAGACCGACCCGTCGTCGGCGACGGCCTCGTGCAGCAGCAGCAGGACGATGTTCTGCCCGGCGCCCGTTCTGATGACGAACAGGCGGGCGAGCGGGCCGTCGTCGAGGTCGAAGGGGGTCGCGGCGAGTTCGGCGCAGAGCCGCTCGGCCGCCTGGCGCGACGGGGCCCGCAGGTTCGCGAACGTCCGCATGTCGTAGTCGGCCGCGATCTCCTGCACGGGCAGGCCGTCGATCTCCACCAGGGTGGTCCGCAGGACCTCGTGCCTGCGGACGACCGACCGCCACGCGCTGCGCAGGTCGGCCACGTCTAGTTCACCGGTTATCCGATAGGCGCGGTGCACGTTGTACGCGGGTGAATCCGGGACCAGTTTCTGCAGAAACCACGCCTGGTCCTGCATCCACGAAGTCGCGGCTTTTCTCGGTCCGGACTCGAGACGTCCATTCGGTGCCTCAGTCACTCCCATCCCCCTCACCTTTAGGCGGCTGGAACTTCTGGGCGGTCCTCACCACGTCATCGTCACGCCCCGGCCTCTCTTACAGCATCTTCTGACGTGCTGCGTCCCCGTTTCGTGACAACAAGCGCCCGATCGCGGACAACTTGCTGCCTTTCATTGGGCTTGTTGAAAGGCTCCTGAAAGGACAGGATCGGCTTTATGAGAAATGAGCATTCCACAACAAAAGGGCCCCCTTCCCCGACTACGGGAAGAGGGCCCTGACACGTGGTCACACGAAAGACACGTGGTTTATACGAAGGCGCGTGGCACTACGGAGCGCACCCGGCGAGTTCCGGGCCCGGAGCGGGGCCCTGGACGCCGAAGAAGAGGTTCGCGCAGGCGATCGTGAAGGGAGAGTTCTCCTCGGGGACGAAGTGGCCGGCGTTCGGTGCCACCACCGTGCGCACGTCGTCGGCCACCTGCTCGAACGAGGCGGCGACGCCCGTTCCGAAGGAGTACTGCCCGCCGATCGCGAGGACCGGCATGGCCAGCCGGTTGCCCGCGTTCGCCTGGTTGTTCGCCGCGTCCGCCACGAACGCCCGGTAGTACTCATACCCCGCGGTCCGCCTGGCCGGGCTCGCGTACGCCTGGTAGAACGTCGCGCGGTCGATGGAGGGCTTGTTGAAGCTGAAGTCGAAGATCATGCCGAGGTAGGTGCTGACGTCCCCGTCGTCCATGATGGTCTCGGGGATCGGCGCGGGGCTGGCGTTGAAGCGAAGGTGCCAGCTGAGGCGGGACAGGTCCTCGAGGCCGAAGCCGGGCAGCGGCGACTCGATCACCGCGAGGCGGGTCACCTCGTTGGGGAAGTCGCGCGCGTAGGGATAGGCGACCAGGACGCCGAGGTCGTGGCCGATGATCTCCACCTGGGTGAAGCCCAGCTTGTTGACCGCTTCCCGGATCCGGTGCGCGGTGGTCACCTTGTCGTAGCCACCGGTGGGGATGGTGGACGTGCCCAGACCGGGGAGGTCCATCGCGATGACGGTGTGCTCGGCGGCCAGCGCCGGCATCACGCTGCGCCATATCTTCCAGGTCTGGGGCCAGCCGTGCAGGAGCACGATGGCCGGGCCCGACCCGCCCCGGACGTAGTGGATCTTGCCGCCGGCGACGGCGACGTTACCCTCCGTGAAGCCCGAGGGGACCCCCGTCGTGGAGGACGCGCTGGCCGTCGTGGTGAGCATCGCCAGCACGAACGCGGCTAACACGGTGACGACGACGCGTCCTCGCCTCAACTTCGGCGACCACGCGCTTCTTTCGACTTGCTGCATATCTGTATTTCCCTTTCAGGTTCTGGTGGAACGTCGAGACCGTCCCCCACGGCCGGTCTCGAATAGGCACGCGAGGACCGGGTCCGGTGGCATGTCCTCCACCGGACCCGGTCGTGGTGCGGGGGTCGCCACGCTCCCGCGAACGCGGACTCCCCGGGAGAGTGGTCAGCGTGCGAGAACGGGAGTGCTCGGCTCGACCGGCTTCTTGCCGAACCGGTTGCGCAGCGTCAGCGCCGGCTTCTCGACGACGTAGTAGCTGACGACGCCGAGGACGAAGGCGCCGGCCTGGACGATCAGCCAGGTCAGCGGGAAGTTCTCGGATGACATGGTGCCGTTGGTGTACCAGAGGATGACCGGGATGTGCCAGAGGAACATCCCGTAGGAGACCTTCCCGACGAACTGCAGCGGCCGGACGCTCAGCACCGTCGTGAGGATCTTCGACCGCACGCCCGGCAGCGTCAGCGGCGCCAGGAGCAGGAAGACGATCGTCAGGTCGATCGGCTGGTCGAACATGATGGTCGCGGTGTCCGGGTAGTTCGACGTGCCCTGGTTGCCCATGGGCGAGAAGCTGAACAGGATGATGACGATCAGCGCCAAGCCCCAGGTCCTGCCGGGATACTTCGAGATCAGACGGTACGGCCCGATCACCGCCTTCGGCGACGTCTCGGCGGCCGCCGACAGGACGGCCAGCGCCATGCCGACCGCGAGGTAGCCGAACCATCCGGGCGGCCAGTTGCCCTGGACCGGGTACGGGCCGAGCGCCGCAGAGTGGCTCCAGGCGCTGAACGCGTAACCGATCGCGATGATGGCGACGATCGGCACCAGGATCCTGCGGGCCTTCGCGGCGGGATCGGACGCCCGGCGGGCAAGCCGGTCGAACAACCACGCGAACAACGGAAGGAGCAGGTAGAACATGCTCTCCGTCGCCATGCTCCACGTCGACTCAAGACCGGCGGGAATGGCCCCGGCCTGGTAGACGTGCTGCATCGACAGCACCCGCAGCGCATACAGGACGTCGGTGACCTGTTCCCGGCCCAGGGTGAACATCACCACGATGGACACCAGCCAGAAGGCCGGGAAGATGCGCAGCACGCGCCGCCAGGCATAGGGGCCGAGGGCCGGTTTCGGGGTGCCGGCGATCGTCGCCAGTGCGAACGGGCGATAGATCAGGAAACCGGACAGGGCGAAGAGAATCGGCAGGGACTCTCGGGTGAACCTTTCGATGATCACGGCCAGGACGCCGTTCTCCGGCTGGTAGTCCATGAACCCGATCTGCCCGGCGGTGAACGCCGAATGGATCGTTATTACCGCCAGCACGGCAATGGCACGAATTCCCTGGAGTTCTGGGAAGTACTGACGCTTCGTGGCGCCAGTCTGTGGGGGCTCGTTGTTCGGCGCGCCCTTGCCTGGCCCGCTGTCGATATGTGTTGCCATGGCCGCTCCTTGAGGAGATAAACGACCCTACAAGCTTCGTCCCAGCGGATTAGGGGTGCATCTTCCGTATTGCGACATCTTCCAGCCCAGCCGCCCCGATTCCGACAATTCGGCCTACTTCCCCCGCTATGGCCGCCGCCAGATCCGGAAGATGGTCACGCACGAAGAAGTGACCGCCGTCGTAGAGCCGCAGTCCCCGGAAATCCTCCGTGTGGTCGTGCCACTCCGCCATGCCCGCCGGCGGCGCCGCCAGGTCGCCGGTCCCGCCGAGGGCCAGGACCGGCACCGGCAGCGGCGGCTCGGCCCGGTAGGCGTAGGAGCGGCACAGCACGAAGTCGGCCCTGGCGACGGGCAGCGTCATGGCGAGGACCGCCGGATCCTCGGCCAGTTCGGGCGGCAGCCCGCCCAGCTCGCTCAGGGCCGCGACGAACTGGTCGTCGGCGGCCGCCGGATCGGGCATGCAGGCCCGCGTCGCCCCGCGCACCGGCCACGCCGCCAGGGCCAGCAACACCGGCGCCGGCTCCCCCGCGCGCAGCAGCGCCCGGGTCAGGCGATAGCTCAGCAGCGCCCCCATGCTGTGCCCGAACAGCGCGTACGGCACGCCCGTGGCCGCCGACTCGCGGGCGAGCGACCCGGCCAGCACCGCCGCCGCCTCCTCGCAGTCGGTGAACGCCGGCTGATGGTGCCTGCCCTGACGGCCCGGCAGCCGGAGGGCCCGCAGTTCCATCCAGGGCGGCAGATGCGCCGACCACGGCCGGAACATCGACGGGCCGCCGCCCGCGAACGGCAGGCCGTACAGGTGCACCCGGGCCGCGGGCCGGGGGTCGAACGACAGATACCACGAAGACCGCGTCATCACCGTCACATCGGCTCCTCAGCCGTCAGATCAGCGAGTGGCCGATCAGCTCTTTCATGATCTCGGTCGTGCCGCCGTAGATGGTCTGCGCGCGGGTGTCGACGAACGCCCTGGCCACCGGGAAGTCGCGGACGACGCCGTAGCCGCCGAACAGCTGGAGACAGCGGTCCACCACCTTCTGGCACAGCTCGGTGTTCCACCACTTGGCCATCGCCGCCTCTTCGGCGTCGAGCCGCCCGGCGCCGTGCTCGACGATGCACCGGTCGGTGAACGACCTGGCCACGGTCAGCGCCGTGGCCAGCTCCGCGAGCACGAAGCGGTTGTGCTGGTGCCGCCCGACGGGCTGCCCGAAGACCTCCCGCGTCCGGCAGTACTCCAGCGTGTCCTCGAAGACCCGCTCCGCCGTGGCGAGCGCCGCCACGGCGATCATCATCCGCTCCTGCCGCAGCGTGCGCATCATGTACGCCAGGGCGCGTCCCTCCTTGCCGAGCAGGTTCGCGGCCGGCACCTCCACCCCGTCGAAGAACAGCTCGACCGTGTCCATCGCGCGCATGCCGATCTTGTCCAGCCGGCGTCCGCGCCCGAATCCCGGCCGGTCGCTCTCCACCGCGAACACGCTGACGGCGGAGCCGGCCGGCCCGTCACCCGTGCGGGCGGCCACCAGGACGAGGTCCGCGACGGCCCCGTTGGTGATGAACGTCTTCTGGCCGTCGATCACATACCGGTCGCCGTGGCGGACGGCCCTGGTGCGCAGCCGCTGCACGTCGCTGCCCGCGTCCGGCTCGGTGATCGCGATGGCCGTCACCAGTTCCCCGGAGCAGAAGCCGGGCAGCCAGCGCAGCCGCTGCTCCTCGGTGGTCAGGGTGCGCAGGTAGAGGCCCGCGATCTCGTTGTGCAGGGAGAGCGTCGGGGCGTACACCCCGGCACGCGCCAACTCCTCCCCCAGGATCGCGTGGTGCCGGTAGTCGGGGTCGCCGCCGCCGCCGTACACGGTGTCGACGTCCATGCCCAGCAGGCCGTGCTCGCCGGCCTTGCGCCAGACGGCCCGGTCGGCGACGCCTTCCTCCTCCCACCGCCGGTAGTGCGGCAGGATCTCCTTGTCGGTGAAAGCCCTGACGAGGTCGCGGAAGGCGTCGTGCTCCTCGGTGAAGATGTCACGGCGCATCGAGCGCTCCGGCCACGGCGTCCGGCACCACGGCCGTCCACGCGGGGAGGATGTCGCGCAGCCGGTTCATCATCGCCTGGCAGTAGGCGGCGTTGTGGTCCAGGCTGCGGTGCCGGGGGTAGGGCATCTTGCGCCGGCCCACGTGGTCGACCCGCAGGCGCACCGGCCCGTCGTCCGGCAGGCCCGCGACGGTCTCGAACGTCGACAGCAGCTCCACCGCTCCCCGCGGCAGCTCCACCACGAGCTGGAACCGGTCCTTGGAGATCACCCGCGCGTGCCGCAGTTCCACGGTGGGCGCCACGACCGCCTCCCGGTAGACGTACGGCCGGGCGATCAGGTCGAGTTCGAAGGCCATCCGGATGCCGGGGTCGGCCAGCCACCCCTGCGCCTCCAGGAAGCCCTCCAGCAGGGCGTCCATCTCGTCGCGGTGCGAGTGCAGCACGTAGTGCAGCACCTTGCCGATGTTGTTGATGTCGTAGTTGCCGAGGGTGGCCACCGACTCGGCGAAGAACCGGCAGGTCGCCGTGTCGGTGCGGGTCTTGTAGTAGTCGGCGGCCCGGCGCAGGAAGTCGGTGTAGGTGCAGACGCCCTCGCGTTCGAGCCGCTGCGCGACGTAGAACCCCGAACGGGCGTTGTAGAGGCTGATCACCGCGTAGTAGAACCAGACGCCCTCCTGGAACTCCTCCGGGGTCACCCAGTTCGTGCCCACCACCACGTCGGCCTCGGCCACCGGGTCGTCCACCCGGATGGTGATGACGCCCAGCATCTCGCGGCGCTCGTACATGGGCGTGTTGTGCAGCAGGAGCTGCGGGTAGGCGACCACCGCGTCGGTGCCGGTGCCGCACAGCTTGCCGATGCCCTCCTGGAAGGACTTCAGGGTCTCGCCCGGCAGCGGCCAGATGAGCTCGGTGTAGGAGCTGATCTGCTTCTCGCGCAGCTTGCCCTGCAGCGCCGCGTAGGTGGAGTCCTTGATGTTCGAGCGCTGCACGAGTTCGAGCGCCTGCGGGCTCGTCGTCTGCAGCGAGACCGGCTGGCTGGTCAGCATGCCGCCGTCGACCAGGATCTCGGTGATCTCGGTGACCCGGTCGGGCCGGTTCTTGGCCGCCTGGATGGCGACCATCGACGGGTAGCCGTTGCGTTCCTTGCAGGCCACCATGTGCCGGGTCAGCTCCACGTCACGGGGCAACGCGCCCCAGTTGGCGTCGGCCAGGAAGATGCTCTCGATGCCGTGCTCGCTGATCCACGTCATATCCGACTTGACCCGGTCCAGCTCCCAGCGGTGCACCTTGTCGTTGGTGGCCGCGCCCCAGTAGCAGTACGAGCAGCTGAAGGGGCAGCCGCGGTTGGTCTCCACGACGGCGAAGGTGTACTCGCCCCCGTCGAAGACCCCGGCGGCGAACGGCGAGGGGATCTCGTCGAGGTCCTTGATGCGGTCCGGCTTGTCGGTGGTCACCAGCTCGCCGGCGGACCAGTAGCTCACCCCGGGCACCCGGCTGAAGTCGGGAGCCGTGTCGTAGCCGGCGGCCACCTCCAGCAGGAAGGCGGTGAAGGGCTTCTCGCCCTCGCTGTTGCACACCAGCACGTGCTCCCACGACGGCGGCACGTACTCGGTGGTGTGGTTCATCACCTGCGGGCCGCCCAGGATGAAGTAGGCGTCGGGCCGGAGCCTGACCAGCTCCTTCATCACGTCCATGATCCGGCGCATGTTCCACAGGTAGCAGCTCAGCCCGTAGACGTCGGCCTCGATGGCCAGCAGCTGGTCCACCAGGTCGCGCACCGACGTGTTGACCTCGGGCGCGTAGATGGTGAAGTCGTAGGTGCTCGCCACCTCCGGGTCCTGCTGTGCGTAGGTCTGCAGATAGCCGGAGGCCAGCGGCAAAGTGTTGGGGTAGACCGACAATTCGACCAGGCAGGCTTTCATCCCCGTCACCTCTTCGTCTCCGCCGCCACGGTGATCGAGGCGGCCAGTTCGTAGAGCAGGTCGTACTCGAAGACGTCGTCGGCGGCGATCCTGAGCCCGCGTTCCCTGGCCAGCTTCGCCAGGCGCATGGCCTGCAGTGAGTCGCCACCGAGATCGAAGAAACTGTCCTCACGCCCGGCCGCGCCGATCTGGAGCACCTCGCACCACAGCTCCGACAGCAGACGCTCGGTGTCGGTGTGGAAGTCGCCGCCGGTCGCGGCCGGGGCCTCCGCCAGCGGACGTACGGCCAGCGCCTTGCGGTCGGCCTTGCCGTGCGGGGTCAGCGGCAGTGTGTCCAGCGGGGTCACCGTCTGGGGCACCATGTAGTCGGGCAGCAGCAGGGCCAGGTTCCGGCGCAGCTCCGCCGGGTCGAACGGTTCGCGGGGATCGGCGGGCACCACGTAGCCGACGAGCCGGTCGCCCAGCTCGTGCTTGACGACGACGGCCTCGCGCACGCCGGGCAGCCGGTGCAGCGCCGTCTCGACCTCGCCCAGCTCGATCCGGAAACCACGCAGTTTCACCTGGTCGTCGGCCCTGCCCAGGAAGCTCAGGGAGCCGTCGGGCAACTCGCGGACCAGGTCGCCGGTGGCGTACATGCGGCCGTTCACGTCGGGTGTGAACGGGTCCGCGAGGAACCGCTGGGAGGTCAGCTCGGGCTGGTTGAGATAGCCCAGCGCCACGCCGGTCCCGCCGATGTACAACTCGCCGGTGGTGCCGGCCGGCACCGGGTTGCGCTGCGCGTCCAGGACGTAGGTCCGCATGTTGGGCAGGGCCCGCCCGATCGGCGGCGTCTCCTGCGGCGCCGCGTCCCACGGCACCTCCGCGTACGTGGCCACCACGCTCGTCTCCGTCGGCCCGTACAGGTTGAACAGCCGGAACGGCAGATCGGCCGGTGGGTGACGGTGCAGCTTCTCACCGCCGGTCAGCATCACCCGGAGCGCTCCGCCGTACTCCGCCCAGGGCTGGTCGAGCATCTCCACGGCGAGCGCGGTGGTCATGAAGCAGACCGTGACGTGTTCCGCGGCGATCCAGCGGGCCAGGTCCGCGGGCGAGTCGGGCAGCCGGCCCTCGACGAGGCAGAGGGTCGCGCCGTTGGCCAGGCACGGCCACACCTCCAGCGCCCAGGCGTCGAACGACGGCCGGGACAGCTGGGTGATCCGGTCCCCCGGCCGCACGTCGAAGGTCTGCTGGTACCAGCCGACCAGGTTCGCCACTCCCTCGTGCGGCACCAGCACGCCCTTCGGGGCGCCGGTCGAGCCGGAGGTGTAGACGAGGTAGAAGAGGTCGCCGGGCAGCGTCTCAGAGGTCTCTCCGGCGACGCCCTCCTCCTCCAGCATCCGCTCCACCGAGAGCACCTGCGCCTCACCGCCGGTGTAGCGCTCCGCCCTGGCCTCACGGGTGATGACGACCGGAGCGCGGCAGTCGGCGAGGATCGCGGCCAGCCGGGCGTCGGGCTCGTCCACGTCCGTCCCGACGTACGCCCCGCCGGCCAGCAGCACTCCAAGGGCCGCGACGACCAGTTCGGGCGAGCGTTCGAGGGCGAGGACCACGGGGGTGCCACGGGTGACGCCGTGGGCGCGCAGCACCGCCGCCAGCCGGCACGAACGTTCATAGAGTTCGGCATAGGTCAACACGGTGCCCGCGTGGACGACAGCCGGCTGGTTGGGCTGAACCTGCGCCCACCACCCGACGCTCGCGGGAACGGCCGCGAAAGCGCCACGAATTGCAAGGCTCGACTCAGTCAATTCTGCCTCCAAAATCGACGACCGGCGCACCGATCGTGGCTATATCGAGCCTGGCATTTGCCATCTGGCGGGCCTCCGGTTCAGAGGTATTTCCAATTCAATTCTTAATGGCACAGCGGTGACCACTGTCATATCGTCTCGGCAGGTCGGACCTTAATGCATCTCCAGAATTGCGATGAACAATGGCGACACGTCCGCCGACTTCGCACTGTGGAAGATGTGCGAACCCTTTAACGGTGGCAGGGTCATAGGACGGGATTCGGTGAATGACGGGGACGCGGCTTGGAGATGACGCCTGTGCACGGACCGCTACTGGACGACGCGACCGTCGAGGGCTACCTCCGGCGCATCGGGGCCACGCGGCCGCCCCTGGCGACCGTCGAGGCGTTGCGCGAACTCCACCGGCTGCACGTCATGACGGTGCCGTTCGAGAACATCGACTTCCATCTCCGCAAGCCGATCTACATCGGCGCCGCCGCCATCGGCAAGATCGTCGACAGGCGGCGCGGCGGCACGTGCTACGAGCTGAACGGCGCCTTCTTCGAACTGCTGCGCGCGCTGGGCTTCGACGCCACCGTGCTCGCCGGGCGCGTCTCCGAGAACGGCGAGCTGGGCCCGGTGATCGGCCACATGCTGCTGCGCGTCGTCGCCGCGGACTCAGCCGAGCCGTGGCTGGTGGACGTCGGTTTCGGCCGCGGCGCCCGGCATCCGCTGCGCTTCGACTCGCGCGAGCCGCAGGAGGACCCGCACGGCACGTTCCAGCTCGTCGAGGGCCCGTTCGGGGACCTGGACCTGATGCGCGACGGGATCCGGCAGTACCGCCTGGAGACCCGGCCGCGCACCATCGACGACTTCCTGCACATGTGGTGGTGGTACCGCCACTCCGACGAGTCCCCGCACATCACGCACCTCTACTGCACCCTCCCGACGCCCACCGGCCGGGTCACCCTCAGCGGCAACACGCTGAGCCTCCGGGAGCCGGACCGGCGGCTGAAGCAGGTGATCGAGGACGACGACGAACTCCGCGCGGCCTACCGCACCTGGTTCGGACTGGAACTCGACGAACTGCCGACGGGCCCCAAGGTCCACGCCTGACCACCACCCGCGAAGACCCGTACCCCTCCCACAAAAGGCATGTGTACGGCACGGCCTCGCCCGCCGTACTCGTATCACAAAGGCATACTCGTCCGAAAAGAAGCCGGCCCCGTACCGTTTCCGGTACGGGGCACTCGTCTTCGGAAGGAACGCGGCGTCACTCGTCCTGGAGGGCGCGGCGGTTCACCTTGCCCGAGGCGGTCTCCGGCAGTGTGTCGACGAACCGGACATCCCTCGGATACTTGTGCGGCGCCAGCCTCGCCCGGACGAAGTCCCGGAGTTCCTGGCCGGTCACCTCGCCGCGCGCCACCACGAACGCGCGCGGCAGGGCCAGGCCGTCCACCTCGTAGCCCACCACCGCGCACTCGACCACGGCCGGGTGCCCCAGCAGGCAGTTCTCGATCTCGGCGGGCGCGACCCAGCGGCCGCCGACCCTCAGCAGGTCGTCGACCCGGCCCTTGTAGTGGAAGAACCCCTCGGCGTCCCTGGCGAACAGGTCGCCGGAGCGCACGGTGTGCTCGGCGACGAACGTCCTGGCCGACTTCTCCGGCGACCGCCAGTACTCCAGGGCGGCGGTCTCGCCGGTGATCTCCAGCAGGCCGACCTCGCCGGCGGGCAGGGACTCGCCGGCCTCGTCGACCACCCGCACGTCGTACCCCGGCACCACCTGGCCGAGGCTCCCCATCCGGCCCTGGCCGAGCCGGTTGCAGACGTACCCGTGGAACATCTCCGACGAGCCGATGCCGTCCATCACCTCGGTGCCGAAGGTGCTCAGCCACCGGCGGTGCAGCTCGACGGGTAATGCCTCACCGGCCGAGATGCAGATCCGCAGCGAGCTGAAGTCCTGCTTGGCGGCGTCCGGGTGGGCGATCATCGCGCTCATCATGGTGGGCACGTTGACCAGGATCGTCGGCCGGTGCTCCGCGATCAGCTCGAAGATCCGCTCGGGGGTGCTCCGTTCGGGGAACACGATCCCGGCCGCGCCCACGCCGGGCGGGAACAGCGCCGTCATGTTGTTCGCGTAGCCGAAGAACAGTTTGGGCACCGGCAGCACCACGTCGTCGGGGCCGAGGTCCAGGATGCCCTTGGCGAACCACTCGAAGCTCAGCGCGGCGCTGCGGGCGGCCAGCACGCACGCCTTGGGCGTTCCGGTGCTGCCGGTGGTGAACCGCCACATCGCGACGTCGTCGGGGGTCGTCGCCGCCGCCGTCAGCTCGGCGGGCTGGGCGGCCACCAGGGTCTCGAAGTGGTGCTCGCCCGCGCGCAGCCGGTCCGGCGGCACGCCCACGACCAGGAGGTTGGGGATCTCGGCGGCCCGCAGCCGATCCAGGGTCAGCGCGTCCGCCACGACGACGGCGGGCTCCGCGTAGTCGGCGTAGAACCGGTAGTCCTTGGGCTGGAGGTAGGTGTAGGCCTCGGCGGTGACCGCGCCGATCTTCTGCGTGCCGTACCAGGTGGCGACGAACTCGGGGCCGTCGCCGAGGGCGAGCAGGACGCGGTCGCCCTGGCGTACGCCCAGGGCGCGCAGGGCGTTGCCGGCGCGGTTGGCCAGGGCTTGCAGTTCCGCGTAGGTGACCGGGCCCGCGTTGGTGATCAGGGCGGTGCGGTCGCCGTCGTTGCGGTCGAGGAAGTGGGTGGCGATGTTGAACTCGCGCGGAAGGTCCCCGTAGGTCAGCAGTCTCGCGCCGTTGCTCTGGGCGAGTGGCGCGGGACGAGCGGCGGTCACGGCATCCTGCACGATTCCCCCTCGAAAACGTCAGATCAGTGCCTCATCATCCGGCGAGGTGTTTCCATATCGCATCTTCAGAAATGCCTTTCTTATGGCGCGCAAGGACGATTAGGCCGCAATACAGGAGATGCGGCATGCCCGCTCCCGGGAGAGCCTGATGAGGCCGATCACCGGGGGACGAGAGCGGGAGGTCGAAGTGGAGATCCGGGGGAAGCCGCTCGGAACCGCGCAGTTGCTCGCGGAGGTGGACGCGGCGGAGCTGGAACTCGCAGCCGACCCCCGATCATCCGACGGGTCATTTGACGGCGGCGCGAGCGCGCCGTCACCCGCGGCGTCGTCCGCGGCCCTGTTCGAGGCGCTGATCGAGGCGGACCAGCGGATCGAGCCGAGAGACTGGATGCCCGACGCCTACCGTGCGGGCCTGATCCGGCAGATCGCGCAGCACGCGCACTCCGAGATCATGGGCATGCAGCCGGAGGCCAACTGGATCAGCCGGGCCCCCAGCCTCAAACGCAAGGCCATCCTGATCGCGAAGGTGCAGGACGAGGCGGGGCACGGGCTCTACCTCTACTCCACCGCCGAGACCCTGGGCACCGACCGGGAGTCGTTGCTCGACGCGCTGCACGAAGGCCGCCAGAAGTATCTGTCGTTCATCAACTACCCGACGCTCACCTGGGCCGACGTCGGGGCGCTCGCCTGGCTGACGGACGGCGCGGCCGTGATCAACCAGGTCTCCCTGTGCCGCACCTCCTACGGGCCCTACGCCCGCGCGCTGGTGCGCATCTGCCGGGAGGAGTCCTTCCACCACCGCCAGGGCTTCGACGTCCTCTACGCCCTGTCCCGTGGTACGGCGGCGCAGCGCAGGATGCTCCAGGACGCGGTGGACCGCTGGTGGCAGCCGGCCATCGCGATGTTCGGCCCGCCGCACGACCGATCCACCCACTCCGACCGGTCGCTGGCCTGGCGGATCAAACGGGCCACCAACGACGAGCTGCGGCAGCGGTTCGTCGACATGTGCGTGCCCCAGGCCGAGGCCCTGAAGGTGACCCTGCCCGACCCCGCCCTGCGCTGGAACGCCGAGCGCGGGCACTACGACTTCACCCCGCCCGACTACGACGAGCTGATGCGGGTGGTCGCGGGGAACGGCCCCTGCAACCGGCAACGGCTGGCGCACCGGCGGCGCGTGCACGAGGAGGGCGCCTGGGTGCGCGAGGCCGCCGCCGCGTACGCCGCCAAGCACGAGGCCCGCGACGGCGGGCAGGTGACGGAGCACACGGCGGGGCACACGGCGGAGCACGCGACGGAGCAGGAATCGCCGCCGGAGGGCGAGCGCCTGTGGGAGGTGTTCGTCCGGCCGCGCCGCGGGTTCAGCCACACGCACGCGGGCAGCCTGCGCGCCGCGGACGCCGCGATGGCGCTGCGGAACGCCCGCGACCTCTACACCCGCAGGAGCGAGGGCGTCTCCCTCTGGGTGGTGCCCGCGGTCACGATCACCGCCTCCAGCCCGGACGAGAAGGACGCCTTCTTCGACCCGGCCGCCGACAAGGTCTATCGCCATCCCTCCTTCTTCGAGCTGCCCGAGGGGGTCGAGCACCTGTGAAGGACCTGTCCGCCTACGCGCTCCAGCTGGGCGACGACGCCCTGATCGCCGCCCAGCGGATGTCGGAGTGGTGCGCGAGGGCTCCGCAGATCGAGGAGGACGCGGCCCTGGCGAACATCGCGCTGGACCTGCTCGGCCAGGCCAGGGAGCTGCTGACGTACGCGGGCGAGGTGGAGGGGCTCGGCAGGGACGAGGACGCGCTGGCCTACCTGCGCGAGGAGCACGAGTTCCGCAACGTCCAGCTGGTCGAGCTGCCTAACGGGGACTTCGCCGTGACCATCGCCAAGCTGCTCTTCTTCGGCGCGTACCAGCACCTGCTCTACGCCAGGCTGGCCACCGCGGCGGACACCACGCTGGCCGGGGTCGCCGCCAAGGCCGCGAAGGAGACCGCCTACCACATCGATCACGCCGTGACCTGGACCCTGCGGCTGGGAGACGGCACCGCCGAGTCGCACCGGCGGATGCAGGCCGCCGTGGACGAGGTCTGGCCGTTCACCCACGAGCTGTTCGAGCCGCACCCGGCCCGCGCGGCGGAGTCGAACTGGTCCGCGCCGGTCGAGCCGGGCGCCCTGCGGGAGCCCTGGCTGGCCCTGGTCGAGCCGGTCCTCGCGGAGGCGACGCTGCGCCGCCCGCAGGACGGCTGGGCGCCGACGGGCGGCCGCCGCGGCATCCACACCGAGCATCTCAGCCTGCTGCTCGCCGAGATGCAGTCGGTGCACCGGGCGCACGCCGGAGCGAGCTGGTGAGCGGGCGGGTGCGGGCGGCGGTCGCGGCGGTCCGCGACCCGGAGATCCGGGTGCTGTCCATCGAGGAACTCGGCATCCTGCGAGACGTGCGGGTCGGCCCGGGCGGTGAGGCGGTGGTCACGATCACTCCCACCTACCTGGGCTGCCCCGCCCTGGACGCGATCCGCGACGACATCATCGCCGCGGCGCACGGCGCCGGCGTCACCGAGGTAGAGATCATCACCTCCCTGTCACCGCCGTGGAGCACCGACTGGCTGAGCGAAGCCGCACGGGCGAAGCTCAGCGCCGCGGGCATCGCCCCGCCCGTGCCGGAGCTTCCGCTCCCGCCGTCCGCCCGGCTGCTGCCGCTGGTCAGAACCGCCGCGCGGTGCCCCCGCTGCGGCTCCCCCGACACCGAGGAGATCGCCCGCACCGGCTCCACGGCCTGCAAGGCGCTGCTGCGCTGCCGGGCCTGCCGCGAGCCGTTCGAGCATGTGAAGGCGCACTGATGGCGGCCCCCTCCCGGCTCCGGTTCCACCGGGTGACCGTCGCCGCCGTCGAGCAGGCCGCCGCCGACGCCAGCGCGGTGGCCGTCACCTGCCGGGTGCCCGACGAACTGCGGGCGACGTTCGCCTTCGTCCCCGGCCAGCACGTCACCGTGCGGGCGACGGTCGCCGGGACCGAGATCCGCCGCGCCTACTCGCTGTGCTCCACACCTCAGGAGCTGGAGCGGTACGGCACGCTGCGGATCGGGGTGCGCGCCGTACCGGGGGGCGCCTTCTCCACCGGCGCCACCGAGACGCTCGCCGCCGGGGACACGATGGACCTGCTGCCGCCGGTCGGCACCTTCGGCACCGCCTTCGACCCGGCCCGCGCACGGCACTACGCGGCCATCGCCGCCGGCTCCGGGATCACTCCGGTGCTGTCCCTGGTGAGCGCCGCGCTGGCCATCGAGCCGGCCAGCACCTTCACCGTGTTGTACGGCAACCGCGCCGTCGACTCGATGATGTTCGCCGAGGAGCTGGCCGACCTCAAGAACCGGCATCGGCACCGGCTGCACCTGGTGCACGCCTTCTCCAGAGAGGACCCGAGGCTGGGCCTGCCCGGCGGGCGGCTCGACCAGGCGCTGCTGGCGGAGATCTTCGCGCGGGTGCTGCCGCCGGACTCGGTGCGGGAGTGGTTCCTGTGCGGTCCGGCCGGTCTGGTGCGCGACGCGCGGGCGGCGCTGGCGGAGCACGGTGTGCAGGGCTCCGCCGTACACACCGAGATCTTCCATCCGGACGAGCCGAAGTCGCCGGTCGGCGGCCAGGCGGCTGCTCCCCTGCCCGGGGGGCAGGTCAGGGAGTTGACGATTCTGCTGGACGGGCGCACCACGACCGTGCGCACCGAACAGGACCGCTCGATCCTCGACGCGGTCCTGACTGCCCGGCCCGACCTGCCGTACTCGTGCAGGAACGGCGTGTGCGCGACCTGCCGGGCCCGGGTCGTGGACGGACGTGTCGAGATGGCCCGCAACTGGGCGCTGACCGAGGAGGAGCTGGCCGCCGGCTATGTCCTCACCTGCCAGTCCGTGCCCCTCACCGACCGCGTGACGGTCGATTTCGACATCTTGTAGCCCCACGAACGCAGGAGTACCGATGAGAAGCGCGCTCAGGACCTGCCCCATCTGCGACGCCGTCTGCGGCCTGCGACTGGAGCTCGGCGGCGACAACCGCGTGGCGTCCGTCAAGGGCGATCAGGACGACCCGTTCTCCAAGGGGTTCATCTGCCCCAAGGGCGCCAGCCTCGGCACCCTCGACGAGGACCCGCACCGCCTGCGCAACCCGATGGTCCGCAAGGACGGCGAATGGGTGGAGGTGAGCTGGGACGAGGCGTTCCAGACGGTCGAGCGCGGCCTGCAGGGGGTCATCGACGCGCACGGCCGTGACGCGCTGGCCGTCTACTTCGGCAACCCGACCTTCCACACCATGGCCGGTTTCATGTACCGGATGCCGCTGACCCAGTCGCTCGGCACCCGCAACGTCTACTCGGCCAGCACCATCGACCAGGCCCCCAAGCAGGTCGCCTGCGGGCTGATGCTCGGCGACCCGTTCGCCATCGCGGTGCCCGACCTCGACCGCACCGACTACCTGATGGTCATCGGCGCCAACCCGGTGGAGTCGAACGGCTCGCTGTGCGCCGCCCCCGACTTCCCGCGCCGCCTGAAGGCGCTGCGCGAGCGCGGCGGCAAGCTCGTGGTCGTGGACCCGCGCCGCACCCGCACCGCCGCCGTCGCCGACGAACACCACTTCGTACGGCCGGGCACCGACGCCTACCTGCTGCTGGGCATCGTGCACACGCTCCTCGCCGAGAACCTGACCTCGATCGACATCGAGGTGAACGGCCTCGACGAGCTGCGCCGGCTGGCGGCGGACTTCACCCCGCAGGCCGCGGCGCGGGAGTGCGGCGTGCCCGCCGAGGACATCGCCCGGCTCGCCCGCGAGCTGGCCGCGGCCCCCACGGCCGCCGTCTACACCCGTATCGGCACCTGCACCGCCGAGTTCGGCACGCTCACCCAGTGGCTCGTCGACACGGTCAACATCCTCACCGGCAACTTCGACCGGCCCGGCGGGGTCATGTTCACCCGGCCCGCCATCGCGGAGATCTTCCGGCCGCGCGAGCCGTTCGCCCTGGGCCAGTGGCGGAGCCGGGTCAAGGAGCTGCCCGAGGCGATGGGCGAGCTGCCGGTGGCCACGCTCGCCGACGAGATCGAGACGCCGGGGCAGGGGCAGGTGCGGGCGCTCGTGACCGTGGCCGGCAACCTGGTGCTGTCGGCGCCGAACGGGCCCCGGCTGGACCGGGCCTTCGCCGACCTGGACTTCATGGTGTGCGTGGACCCGTATCTCAACGAGACCACCAAGCACGCGAACGTCATCCTGCCGCCGCCGCGCATGCTGCAGATGCCGCACTACGACTTCCTGCTGCTGACCGTGACGGTCCGGAACTACGCCCGGTTCTCCCCGCAGATCCTGCCGCTGGAGGCGGGACAGGTCTCGGAGGCCGAGATCCTGGCCCGGCTGTCGCTGATCGCCGCGGGACAGGGCGCCGACGCCGATCCGGCCATGCTCGACGAGATGATCGTCGGGCAGGTGCTCGGTGGCGCGGTCGAGGCCCCCGGCTCGCCGTTCGCGGGCAGGACCGTGGCCGACCTGCGGGCCGGCCTGCAGGGCGACAGCGGTCCGGAACTCATGCTGGACGCCCTGCTCCAGCTCGGCGCGTACGGCCTGTCCCTGGCCGACCTGCTGGCCAAGCCGCACGGCATCGACCTCGGCCCGCTGGAGCCGCGGCTGCCCGAGCTGGTGCGCACCGCCTCCGGCCGGGTCGAGCTGGCTCCGGCCCTGCTCGCCGGTGACGTCGGACGGCTGCGCGAGCGGCTGGCGGCGCCCGCACCGGAGATCCTGCTGATCGGCCGCCGTCAGCTTCGCTCCAACAACAGCTGGCTGCACAACGTGCCGGTGCTGGTCGGCGGGAGCAACCGGTGCACACTGCACGTCAACCCCGGCGACGTGGCCCGGCTCGGGCTCGGCGAGCGGGCGCTGGTGCGCTCGGCCGCGGGTGAGCTGGTGGTCGCGGTGGAGCCCACCGACGCGATCATGCCGGGCGTGGTGAGCCTCCCCCACGGATGGGGACACAGCGGCGACGGGCAGCCTGTCGCGACCGAGAACGCCGGCGTCAACGCGAACGCCCTCACCGACGAGTCGGTGATCGACGTGCTGTCGGGGAACGCGGTGTTCAACGGAGTCCCCGTGACGGTGAGCGCCGCGCCCTGAAACGGCGTTCCCGCAAGTAAGCATTCTAGAATAAAGCCCTCTCCGAGGCAGCCGGAGAAAATTATCCCGGAGCCAATTGCTCTTTAGCTGAATCGCGCTCAAAATGAGCGGGCGGCACATTCATGATCCCAGGGATCGAGGTTCACATGGCGACCGAAACCGTTACGACAGGCCAGACCGGCGGCTTCCTGTCGGCGCTCAACACACGGCATCACAAGGCGGCGCTCGGGGTATATCTCTTCATTGTCGTGGCCCACTGGGCGGAGCACCTCGCGCAGGCCGTCCAGGTCTACGTGCTGGGCTGGCCGCTGCCTCAGGCCCGCGGGGTCCTGGGGCTGCCCTTCCCCTGGCTGGTCACCTCCGAGTGGATGCACTACGGCTACGCCCTGCTGATGCTGATCGGGCTGATCATGCTGCGTCCCGGTTTCGTCGGCAGGTCGCGCACCTGGTGGACCATCTCGCTCGGCATCCAGGTCTGGCACCACATCGAGCACCTGCTCCTGCTCATCCAGGCGCTGGCGGGCAGCAACCTGATGGGCCGCCCGGCCCCGACCAGCATCATCCAGCTCCTGGTGCCGCGGATGGAACTGCACCTGTTCTACAATGCGATCGTCTTCGTGCCGATGGTGGTCGCGATGGTCCTGCACATGCGCGCCACCGCCGCCGAGCGTTCCCTCATGCGGTGCAACTGCGCCGTCGCCCACGCATGACAACAGATATGACGACGGATACGCCGACGGACGAGCGGCCGGCCGTACGCAACCGGTCTCCTTTCTTCATGGTTGCGCTGACGTTGCTGGCCGCCTTCCTGCTCTTCCTGGCCGTGCCGAGCATCGGCACGGCCGTGCGGGCGGCGCGGGCGGACGGGGTCGCGGGCACGTTCACCGGGCAGCGGCTCGACTGCGTCCAGCATCCGGGGCACGAGTCCTGCGTCTGGACCGGCGAGTTCGCCACCGGCGACGGCACGGTCCAGCGGACGGGCATCGAGATGTACGGCAGCGACCGTTATACACATCGCGCCGGGCAGCCGGCCCCGGCCGTGGACATCGGGCACCGCAGCCGGGTCTACGGCCCCGGCGGCTCGAACGAGTGGGTGTTCACCGCGGTCCTGATCCTGGCCGCGGTCGCGATCCTGGTCGCCGCGTACGGCAGGCCGCTACGGCGTGCCCTCCGCCGGGGCGCACCGGCGGTCCGGTGACGTCCTGTTCGCTACGCGGGCCAGCAGGGCGGCCAGTTCGTCCGGCGCGGAGACCATGGGCCAGTGCCCCGTCTCCAGCGCCTGGAAGTCCCAGTTCGGCGCGGATCGCATGGCGGACACGTCGGCGGCGATCTGGCCGGCGAAGTGCTCCTTCGAGCACACGACGTAGGTGGCTCGCTGCTGGGTCAGCGGATGGGTCAGCACGGCGGGCTCGGCCACGGTTCGCCCGGGATGGCCGACGAACCTCCTGGCGAGCCAGTGCGCCTGCTTCGCGGTGAGCCCTTGGCCGTCGGCCACCACGGTGGCGTCGGGGGCCGGCCAGCGGCCCTTGTTGTCGACGATGAGCCGCAGTTCCTCGGCACGCTGGCGCTCGGGAAAGGCGTGCAACATGGACTTTCCGTCGTGCGGCAGGAATCCCTCGACGAAGACCGTGTGCGCCACGCGATCGTCCGCGCGGTCGGCCACCAGACCGGCCACCAGACCGGAGTAGCTGTGGCCCACGACGACGACGTCGTGCAGGTCCTCCGCCTCCAGGATGTGCAGCACGTCGTCCACATGGGTCTCCAGGCCGACGTCGGAGACGTCCGTGTCGGCGGTGGCCAGGCCACGTAGCGTGATGGCACGGGCGGTGTGCCCGTACCTGCCGAGGTGTTCGACCACCGGCCCCCAGACCCAGGCCCCCATCCAGGGGCCCGGGATCAGAATGAACTGTCTCTTCACGAAGGTCAGCCTCCTTTCCCTCTCGATGGCGAAGACCCGGCTGGTGCCTTATCGATTCGCGACCGGGCCTCGTCAACGTCTTTCAAGCGGCGACGAGCACGGGTGCGGTGGTGATCAGCTCCTGGTCCGTCACATGCGACTCGACGACCTGGAGACGCGGATTCCGGGTGAGAACCGCGAACACACCGACGTATCCGTCACCGGGGTGGAGCATGTGGAACCGCACGTCGCCGGGCGGGATGTCAAGCGGCCACCGGAGCAGTTGCGGGCTCTCGTCGGGCCCGGTGACCTCCACCCGGTCAGGCGAGATGCGCAACCCATGACCGGTGGCCTTGAGTGCCGCCTCCTTGCGGACCCATACCCCGGCAAACGCCTCATATCTCCTTTCCTCCGGCAATGCCTCCAGCGCCAGCCGTTCGTCCTGCGTCAGCGCGCACCGCGCCAGATCGTCGACCGGAACCGACGGGACCAGCTCGACGTCGACCCCCACCGGGCCCTCCGCCGTCAGCGCCACGGCCACCCGGTCACCGGAATGCGAGACCGAGACGTGCAGCGGGCTGCCCTCGGCGCCGATGTACGGCTTGCCGTGATGCCGGGTGCAGTCCGGGCACTTCCTGATGACCGTCACGTCCTCGGGCGGGATGCCGAGCTGGGCGCCGGCCACCGTGCGCAGCAGCCAGGAACCGGTCAGGAAGCGGCGGCGGTCAGGCTCGCGGCGAAACCGGGCGGCCCGTTCCAGCTCGGGCTCGCTGAGCACCGCGGACAGGCTCTCGATCGTCCGGTGCCGTGGATCCGCCCACCACACATGGCATTCGTCGGAGGCTAAGAGTGGAGCGATCATCGGTTCTCCTCCTTGGCGAGGGTTCTACTCATGGGCAGGGGTTGGCAGGTCACCAGCTCCCAGTGGTCCACTTCGGGGGCAGTGAGGATCTCGGTCACCTCGGCTCGGACCTGCGCGCTCGTCGTGTCCTCGTCGGTGCGCACCCGGATGACGATGTCCCCGGTGGCCTGGCTGACGTCCTTGTGCCATCTGCTCGGCAGTAGCGCGAGGATCCGGATCCCGTCGACCGGGGAGTTCGGTATCGGCAGCCCGTCGATCCGGCGCATGGTCAACTGGATCAACATGGCTCTGTGGTCCTCGCCTTTCTCCCGGCTGGCGCCCACAGCGGCCTGCGGGCCGGTCCGGCGGCGAGCGGGGAAGCAACCAGGCTGTTCACGTACCACCTCCTGGAGTGGTTTGCACTGCGTCTTTCGCACTTCCCACTGTGCGACCGTCTCCCGCCGGGAACCAGGGCTCCGCGAGGCAGGAAGATGCAGGCGGGCAGCCACATGCTGTCAGCGGTCCACCGGCGAGCGGTCAGCCGCGCGGTCAGCAGGGCAGGCCGGTGACAGGCCGGTGGGCAGGCATGCGAAAGGCCCCGCAGCGCGCCGTCCGTATCCCTGAACGGGAGTCCGGAGGGCCTGGCTACGGGGCCCAGGAGGTGGGCTGGCGCGTTACAAGGGGACGTTTCCGTGCTTGCGCGGGGCCGCCTGCTGACGCTTGTCGCGGAGCATCGCCAGCCCCCGGGCGACGGCCGACCGGGTCTCCACAGGATCGATCACGTCGTCGACCAGCCCCCGCTCCGCGGCGTAGTTGGGATGGACGAGCTCCTTGGTGTAGTCGCCGACGAGCTCCGCCCGCAACGCCACGGGATCCGCGGCGACGGCCAGTTCCCTCCGGTAGATGACGTTCACCGCCCCTTCCGCGCCCATCACGGCGATCTCGTTCGTCGGCCACGCCAGCGACAGGTCCGCGCCGATCGACCGGGAGTCCATCACGATGTACGCGCCGCCGTACGCCTTGCGCAGGATGACCTGGATGCGGGGGACGGTCGCCTCGCAGTAGGCGTAGAGCAGCTTGGCCCCGTGCCGGATGATGCCCGCGTACTCCTGGTCGGTGCCCGGCAGGAAGCCCGGGACGTCGACGAGGGTCACCAGCGGGATGCTGAAAGCATCACAGAATCTGACAAAACGCGCGGCCTTCTGGGAGGCCGCCACATCGAGCACCCCTGCCAGCACCATCGGCTGGTTCCCGACGATGCCGACCACCTCGCCGTCGATCCTGGCGAGCGCGCAGATCACGTTGGGCGCCCAGCCCCTGTGCAGCTCAAGGAAGTCACCGTCGTCCACCAGTTCGGCGATCACCAGGCGCATGTCATACGGCTTGTTCGACTCGACGGGGACGATCTCTGCCAGCCGGGGCCGGGTGTCCGTGGCCGCGCCGCGCGCGGGCAGGGCGGGCGCGCGGCCGAGGTTGTTGCTCGGCAGCATCGAGACGAGATAGCGCACCTCCGCCAGGCAGCTCTCCTCGTCGTCGTAGACGAACGCGGCCACCCCGGACAGGGTGCCGTGCACCTCTGCGCCGCCGAGCTGGCTGTGGGTCACCCGTTCGCCGGTGACCGCCTCCACGACGTCCGGCCCGGTCAGGTAGAGCTGGGCGGTGTCCTGCACCATGAAGGTGAAGTCGGCCAGGGCGGTGGTGTAGGCCGCCCCGCCGGCGCTGGGCCCGAGCACGACGCTGATCTGCGGGATCACGCCCGACGCCTGGACGTTGCGCTGAAAGATGCCGCCGTAGCCGTTGAGCGACATCACCCCCTCCTGGATCCGGGCGCCACCGCTGTCGTTCAGCCCGATGAAGGGCGACCCGGTGGACATCGCCAGGTCCATCACCTTCTGGATCTTCAACGCGTGCGCCTCGCCGAGCGACCCGCCGAACACGGTGAAGTCCTGGGCGTAGACGAACACGCGGCGGCCGTCGATCGTGCCGGAACCGGTGATCACGCCGTCGGTGTGCGGGCGCTGCCGGTCCAGGCCGAGCCCGTGCGCCTGGTGCCGCCGGTAGATGGCCATCTCGATGAACGAGCCCTCGTCGAGCAGCAGGTCCAGCCGTTCACGCGCGGTGCGTTTGCCCAGCGAGTGCTGGCGGGCCACCGCCTGACTGCGACCGGCGACGATCTCCTGGCGCAGCCGCTCCTGTTCCTCGCGCAGCAGGCCCATGGACCGGGGCTGGACGGACGGACCGTCCTCGTCGACGCCCTCCCTGGCCGGCGGCGCGATGTCGAGTTCCGAGATACTCATCGACGTTCCTCCCTCGGTGTCGCACCGTGGCATAAGCCGACGGTCACGCTTACGAGCATCGGATCATCCTTTCCAGTTTCCTCCAGTCAATGGCCGAATGCTGTTATCTGTCACCTCCTTGTGTGCTTGACCAGGGAAAATGCGGTCCGGCGGCGATGGCAACCTGCTGCCATCGCGGCCCCGAGATCCGCTATAGCGCGGGGTGTGGCAGGAAACGGCAAGGGCGTGCAGCATGCTGACTCGCGAAAGTCTGGTTCGAGCCCTTCCCAGACCGCAAAGTTGGAAGTGCGAGGAAAACTCGCACAGCAGAGGCAAAACGTGAGGAAGAGGCGCTGAGATGACGAACCACATTTTTTCTCCCGCGATTTCCAGCAGATTTGTGAAGTGTGCGGTCGCCATTGTTTCCGGTGCGGTGGTGTGGAGCTTCGGAGTCGGCGCCCTCGACTTGACGGCCGGTTATGCGGACGGTGTGCGGCACTCGGCGGTGCTGGCTGACGGCGAGACGCCGGCCGACCCCGACGGCACCACCTGGCCGGCGCCGCCGGTCACCCCCACCGGCACCACCTGGCCCGTCGCGCCTGTGACCCCCACCGGCACCACCTGGCCCGTCGCTCCGGGCCCCGGCGGCAACGCCTGAGAACCAGCACCGCCTGACGCACCGCAACTAACCAGGATTGAACGTTCCGACAGAAAGGAAACGTTATTGTATAAACGTCCGACCGGCAGAAACCCACCATCCGAGAAATCGACGAACTCGCCGCGATGACGCCCTGTCGCTCGATGTGAAATTCCGAGCGGGCCTTCCCCAGAAGCGGCTTCGAGGCAAAAGCCCATCCGGCGCCTGCCTCCTTCCCCCAGGCACACCCCCCAGCCGTCCACAGGCGCGCATCCGCGATGTCCGGAAGGAGAAAAGCCCGTGACCCCCACGTCCTACGAAGGCGTGGGGGTCACGGGCCGAACGTCAGATCCAGTTCTCCTCTTTGGCGCGCAGCGCGGCCTGGAAGCGGTTGACGGCACCGAGCTTGGCCATGAGATCGGCCACGTAACGGCGGTAGGTCCGGACCGAGACGTCGAGTTCGCGGGCCGCGATCTCGTCCTTGTCGGCCGTGGCCATCACCTCCAGCACCCGCTGCTCCATCTCCGACAACGGCGAGGCGTCCGCGGGCGGATCGATGTACTCGCGGAGGTCGACGGCGGCCTTCCAGACGCCCTCGAAGTAGATCACCAGCTGGGAGACCAGTCCCGCCTCACGCACGACCAGCGCTCCCCTGGAGTTCTCCTTCGGGTCGATCGGCACCACGGCGACGCTGCGGTCGTAGATCAGCATGCGGTCCATCGGCTGGTCGGTGATCCGTACCGCAGCCCCGAGACCGACCAGCTCGCGCAGGTAGGACACCATGTTGGGGTCCTCGAGCGCCTTGGGGTGGTAGACCTCCCTGATCGAGAGCCCGCGACGCAGCGAGCGGGTGTCCAGCGGCAGCGCCCCTTCGATCATCTCCTGGGTGAACGGCCCGCCGGGATGCAGGGTGAGCATCTCCTTGTAGGAGAAGAAGGCGAGGTCGTCGAGACGCTGGCGGACCCGCACCCCGCTCTCCACCCGCTCGATGTCGAGCACCGTCTCCACCCGATCACCCTCGCGCATGTCCTCCACGAAGGCCGAGATGGCGTCACGGGCCGCGAAGACCCGGCGGATCTCCGCGTTGAGCGCGTCGAGATGCTTCTCCACGAGCCGCTCGATCGCGATCCTCGGCTCGGTGGCCACGACCCGGTGCCGATCGCTGAGGTCGATCATGGACAGTCTGCCCAGTGACTCGACGGCGACCTCGACCGTGTCGGGGTCGATGCCCAGGGCCTCCGGCACGGAACCTATGCCCTCCCCTTTGTGCCGGAGGAAGTAACGATAAATATCCGCCGCCTCAGGCGAGATACCGATGACTGACAGGTCCACAGCTCACCTCCTGGCCCCGCACCTCGCTCATGAGGGACCTGCGGACCGCCGTTCGGCCATAGGCCCGCACCCTCAATTATCGGTATCGGGGGCACTCGGCGCACGCTCGTATCGTGCGGTGACCACCTCAACCGGACCAACTGAGCAAGCAGGAAGTTGATGGGTGCCGGTTCTCCGCCGCCCCCCGGATCCAGCCGCTCAGGGCACGGGGCACGGCAGTGCGGTGGCCGCCGGAACGGCCCGGTAACAGGCGGCGCCAGGGCACACGACCTTGACGATCTCGCCTGAAGTGCCCGCCACGACCGCGATCGGCTCGTGCCCGAACCGGCGGCCGGCGATCTCCGGCCAGCTCGACGGCCGCAGGCCGCCCAGCTCGTCGATGAGCCTGGGGTCCGCGTCGGCCGCCGACCGTTCCAGGTAGGCGGTGTAGTCGGCCTCGTGGTGCCAGACCGCGATACGGCGCAGGGACTCGCCCAGCGGGAGCCCCTCCCACGGCTGCGCCTTCGTCTCCATCGCCTGCAGGAACGCCTCCCCGACCGCCGCCTTGACCGTACGGCCCGCCGCCGCGGCCAGCGTGGCCCCGTCCCCGCCGACGATCACCAGCGCGATCCGCACGTCAGGGGCGGACAGCACGAACGCCGACACCCGCAGCCCGAGCCCGGAGGCCGCCGCCATGACCCCGGCGGGGAGCAGGCGGTCGAGATGGGCGGAGACCCGCAGCAGCGGTTCCCCGGGGTCGGCCCACCAGCGGGAGACCACGTCGTGGGCGAGGATGTCGACGATCCCACCGGACACGCCGTGGTCGGCGATGCCGCTGGTGGTGGGCTCGATCCGGCCCTCACGGTCGCCCAGCCACACCACCTCGGCGGGCAGCTCGTACGGCCGGCCGCTCAGCAGACCGATACCGGGGACGCGGAGCAGTGTCTCGTCCTGGAGTCCCGGCACGAAGTCGGCCAGGCATAACGTCCGGCCACGGGCGTCGCCGGACCGAGCGGGCAGATCGTTCGGTAATCCGTGCAGGTGGTCCAGGGCGGCGACCCGCGCCTCGGCGCTCGTCTGCGCCTCGTAGGCGGAGAAGCCGGCGGTGATGGCGGTGAGTCCAGAGGTCGGCGACTGCGCGTACGCGAGGTGCACGGTGTCGTCGAGACAGCCGGCCACCTCCCCCACCGCTCCCGGGGTGTCCATCACCGACCAGGAGTCTGCAGGCGTGGGCGCCATCGGTCCCTCCTCAGCATTCGACCCGGCCCGAGCGGGCCAGGCGTGAAGATCATCGGCACCGCGGCCCCCTGTTCGCCGCGAAGGGATCGGCGCCATCGGCAGACCGCGGGCCGAGCTTCCCCGCTGCCGAGCACCCGATGAACCCCTCAAGACCACTCAGATGCCGACACCTGACCAGTACAGCACGGGGGTCTCGGGGGCGGTCAACACGCGGGACACCATCCAGCAATCCCTGAGAAGGGCGTCTTCGCGCTGGCAGGAAGCTGCCAGCGGGTCCATCTTGCTGCCCCCGCGATCCCTCGTCCCGTATGCCCGAGTACCGCACTCTTGGTACCAGGAGAGCGGACAACCACGATGGAGAAGGTCTACTCATGGAAACTCCCGCCACCATGCCGGCCGAGGCTGAGATCCGCGGGGACGCGGGATTCAACATCGCCGAGCGATTCCTCGACCGCAACGACGGCGACCGCACCGCCCTGATCACCAACGCGGGCCCGGTCACCTACGCTGAGCTGCAAGCCCTGGCCAACCGCGCCGGCAACGCCCTGCGCGCCTTGGGCGTACGCCAGGGCGACCGCGTCCTCCTCGCCCTCGGCGACGGCCCCGAGTTCGTCGCCACCTGGTACGGCGCGCAGAAGATCGGCGCGGTCACCGCCGAGGTCTACACCTACCTCCAGGCCAAGGACTACCGCTACTTCATCGACTACGCCCGGCCGGACGTCATCGTCACGGACTCGGCGGCGCTGGGCAAGCTGCGCACGGCCGGGGCGCGCAACCTGGTGGTGGCCGGGGTGCCCCGCCGTGACCTGCTCGACGGCGAGCGGCACTTCGACACGCTGATGGCGGCCCAGCCCGACGAGCTGCCCGCCGTACCGGTGGCGTCCGACGACGTGGCGCTCTGGAAGTTCACCACCGGCAGCACCGGCGCGCCGAGGGCCTGCGTGCTGCCCGCCAGGAGCCCGCACCTGAGCTTCGAGTGGTACGCCCGCGGTGTCCTGGACATCCGCCCCGACGACCTCGTGCTGCCGGTGCCGAAGCTGTTCTTCGGCTACTCCCGCGACCTGACCGCGCTGTTCCCGTTCGGCGTGGGCGCGGCCGGCATCGTCTTCCCCGAGCGCAGCAGGGCCGACAAGCTGTTCGAGCTGATCGCGGAGCACCGGCCGACGATCCTGGTCAACGTGCCCACCATGATGAGCGCGATGATCGCCCACCCGGACGCCGCCAAGCAGGACCTCAGCTCGCTGCGGATCTGCACGTCGGCGGGCGAGCCGCTGCCGCCCGAGCTGCACCGCCGCTGGACCGACACCTTCGGGGTGGAGGTGCTGGACGGCATCGGCTCCTCCGAGGTCTACCACATCTACCTGTCGAACCGCCCCGGCCGGGTCCGCCCCGGCAGTCTCGGCGAGGTGGTGCCCGGATACCGGGCGCGCGTGGTCGACGCCGACGGCCTGCCCCTCGCGGACGGCGAGACCGGCAGGCTGGAGATCACCGGCGAGACCGCGGCCCTGGAGTACTGGCAGGAGCCCGAGAAGTCGCGCGAGACGTTCGTCGCCGAGCACACCGTCCGGTCCGGCGACCTGTTCACCAGAGACGCCGACGGTTACTTCCACTACCGCGGCAGGGCCGACGACATGCTGAAGGTCGGCGGCGTCTGGGTGGCCCCCGTCGAGATCGAGAACTGCCTGCTGACGCATCCGGCCGTGGCCGAGTGCGCGGTCGCCGGCTACCAGGTGGACGGCCTGGTCCGCCCCCGCGCCTACGTCGTGCCCAAGGCCGAGGTGACCGCCGCCGAACTCCAGGACTACGTCCGGGCCAACCTGGCGCCGCAGAAGTATCCGCGGGAGGTCAGATTCGTCGACCGGCTGCCGCACACCGCCTCCGGGAAGGTGGATCGCCGCGCGCTGGAGCCATGGCAGGAAGCGGGTGGCCCACCGCAACTTGCTGCCCGGCTGACACCTGTCGCCGCGCTCGCGCGGAACGCACAGTTGGTGGTGTGAGTACGGATAACGACGACAGCCTCCCTGCTCAGGACACGAGGTCGTGAACATGAAGAACGCCATCGCTCAACCATTTGACAGCACCGATGTCGCCGGATTGAAAAGCACGGCCGTCTGCCCCGTGGCCGTTGACGAGAAGGGGAACGCCGCCCCGTCGGCAGGGGTGACCTACTCCTCCTATCTGGCGCTCGAACAGATCCTGACGGCCCAGCGGCCGCATTCCGACGCGCACGACGAGATGATGTTCATCGTCATCCACCAGGTGCACGAACTCTGGTTCAAGGTGCTGCTGCACGAACTCGCCAACCTGCAACTATGGCTCTCCGCCGGGGAGGCGCGGCGGGCGTTGGAGACGCTGGACAGGTCGCGGGCGATCCTCGCGGTCGTGGTCTCCCAGATGGACGTGATGGACACTTTGACGCCGGTCCAGTTCGCCGCCTTCCGCGGTTGCCTGGGCACCGCGAGCGGCGCCCAGTCGGCGCAGTTCAGGGAATTGGAGACGGTGCTGGGCCGGCGTGACCGCAAGGTGCTCGACCAGTACCGCGAGGGCGGCGCGGAGCGCCTCCGGATCGAGTCCGCGATGGACCGGCCGACCGTCTTCGACTGTTTCCTCCGTTATCTATCTCGCAAGGGGTACGCGGTGCCGGGTGACGTCCTCTATCGGAACGTGTCGTTGCCGCTGCAGCCGTCGCCGGGGGTGCAGAGCGTGGTGCGCCGGGCGCACCGCGACGGGCGCGAGGCCGCCCAGATCGTCGAGGGGCTGCTGGCCCTGGACGAGTGCCTGCAGGAATGGCGCACCCGCCACGGGCGGATGGTCCAGCGCATCCTCGGCGACAAACGGGGCACCGGCGGCACCACCGGCGCGTCGTACCTGCGCACGACCATGTCCGTCCCCACCTTCCCCGACCTGTGGGCCGTCCGGAGTGAACTGTGAGCGACCAGTCGGCGCGGCTCGCGCCCCACTACTCGATGTTCCAGGTGGCACAGCGGCTCCTGCTCACCGGCCACTCCCACCAGGCGTGGCCCGACGTGGCGCTGGAGGGCCAGATCGAGGCGTTCCAGGACGCCGCCCTCGACGTGGACGCCAAGTGGGGCCGGGCCATGGAGAAGGCCGGCCAGGTCCGGGCCGGGTACCGCCGGTTCCTCGGCGACCCGTCCGCCGAACTGGCCCTCGGCGGCAGCACGCACGAGCTGGTGCTGCGCTTCCTGTCCGCGCTCGACCTCGGGTCCCGCCCCCGGCTGGTGACCTCCGACGGGGAGTTCCACACGCTGCGCCGGCAGCTCGACCGCCTGGCCGAGGAGGGCGTCGAGGTGGTCCGGGTACCCGCCGAGCCCGCCGACACGCTGGCCGTACGGCTGGCCACGGCGGCCGACGACCGTACGGCGGCGGTGCTGGTGTCGGCGGTGCTGTTCGAGACCGCGAAGATCGTCCCCGGGCTCGGCATGCTCGCCGAAGCCTGCGAGCGGCGCGGCGTCCAGCTCCTCGTGGACGCCTACCACGCCCTGGGCGTCGTACCGTTCTCGGCGGCCGAGGTCGCCTCGGCGTGGGTCGTCGGCGGCGGGTACAAGTACCTCCAGCTCGGCGAGGGCAACTGCTTCCTGCGGATCCCCCCGCACGCCGCGCTGTTCCGGCCGGTGATCACCGGCTGGTACGCGGAGTTCGCGGAACTGGCCGGAGACCGGGTCGAGGGCATCGTCGGCTACCCGGTGGGCGCGGACCGGTTCGCCGGAGCCACCTACGACCCGACGAGCCACTACCGGGCCGCCCGCGTCTTCGACTTCTTCGCCGAGCACGCGCTCACCCCGGAGTTCCTCCGCCAGGTGTCGCTCCGCCAGCGCGCCCTGCTGACCGGCCACTTCGACGCGCTGGACCTCCCGGAGAGCGTGATCGCCCGGGACCGGGACGCTCCCCCTTCGGCGTTCGGCGGCTTCCTGGCGCTGCGCTCACCGCACGCCTCGCACCTGCGCGCCGCCCTGGCCGAGCGGGGCGTCCTGACCGACAGCCGGGGCGACCACCTGCGGATCGGCCCCGCCCCCTACCTGTCCGACGCCCAGCTCGCGTCCGCCGTGGACGCCCTCGGCACCGAGATCACCACGCTCACCGGCGCGAACGCCCTGACCAGCGCGAACGCCCTGGCCCTGCGGTGATCCGGACCGCGAACACACCGACCGGCGCGAACGCCCTGACCCCACGGTGACCCGGACCGCGAACACACCGACCGGCGCGAACGCCCTGACCCCACGGTGAACCGGGCCGCCAACACACCGACCGGCGCCCCCGCGGTGACCCGGACCGCGCATACACCGACCGGCGCGAACGCCCTGGCCCCGCGGTGAACCGGGCAGGGCGTTCGGTGGCCGTGGCCGCCTACCGCAGGGCGGGTGCGAACTGCCCGGGAGTGCGGCCCTCCCCCGCCGGGCCGCGGTACGCCTGCGCGATGTCCAGCCAGTGGTCGGCCTCGTCGCCGACGGCCGTGATCGCCACGTCGGCGCGGTGCCTGCGCCGGGTCACCAGGAGGCAGAAGTCCTCCGCGGGACCGCTGATCCGCTGCCCGCCGTCCTCGGGCCCGTAGGCCCACAGCACCCCGGAGGGCCCGGTGATCTCGAAGCGGAACTCGGTGGACGGCGGGGTCAGCCCGTGCGACTGGTACCCGAAGTCACGGGTGAGGACCGCGAAGAGCACCAGGTGACCGAGCCGGTCGGTCCGCTCCAGCCGTACGCCGAGGGCGTCGGCGATGTCCTGCCCGTGCGCGAACTGCTCCATGATCCCCGCACACGCCAGCACGATCGGCGGCAGCGGGTTGACCAGCCACGGCACGATCTGCCCGGCCGGAACGGCGGCGAGCCCGTCGACCACTTCCCGCCGTACGGCCCGCCACTTGGCGAGCAGCACCTCGGGCGTGTCGTTCTTGAAGTCCTTGAGCGCGGCGTTGACCGCGCCGTCGAAGTTCTCCTGCGCCCCGGCGGTCATGACGGCGAACGCCTCCGCGTCGGTCGCCGCCGTGGTGGCCAGCCGGAAGACGAAGGTGAGGTGGGCGATCTGGTCGGCGATGGTCCATCCGGTGGCGGGCGTGGGCAGCTTCCACTGCTCCGCGTCGAGGCCGGCCACCAGCTGGTCGATCTGGTCGCCGTCCGCGGTCAGGTCGTTGAGAACGACCTCCAGCTCGGTCATCGAAACTCCTTCAGTTGTTGATCGGTCGTCTGCGAGATCTTCGATCGGCTTTCAGGCACGGCTGGGCTGGATGGGCAGCCAGCTCCCCACCCGGCGCGCCGCGGACAGGCTCGCCCACGCGGTGAGTTCGACGAGCGCCCGCTCGTCGGGTTCGGTCTGCCGGAACTCCGCCACGGCCGCCTGGTCGACCTGGTACGAGGCCAGCGCCGTGAGCAGGGCGAGGCGGCCGGCGGGACGCTGGGCGGCAGGCAGCGGGGCGACCGCGTCGGCGGCCCAGGCGCGGCTGAGACCAGCCGGGCGGCCGTCCCATCCGGTCAGCTCGGCGGTGACCAGCTCGCGGACCGCGTCGGGCACCGAGCGGCGGCCCGCCTCCTCGATCGCGGCGGTCGCCCCGGCGAAGGCCGCGGCCAGCGAGGGGGTGCCAGCCGCCCACGACAGGTCGTCGGGCAGCGGCGCGGCGGGCAGCAGGCCGAGCGCGTCTCCGGGCGGCATGACCTTCCGCGCCGCGGGCCGCATCAGCCACCCGAACACCCGCAGCGCCGGGCCCCGCGCGCCGGCCGGCATCTCGGGCGGCAGCGGGGAGTCGCCCAGGAACACGTTCACCATGCGGTTGAAGTAGTGGAACGTCACCGCGACCGCCAGCAGCTCCCTGATGTGCTCGGGCGGCAGCGGCAGGTCCTGCTGCACGGCCGTGTCCCGCGAGCCGCTCGCCCGCGCCCACACGGCCGCCCGGCGGATGCCGGGATGCGACAGTTCGGTCTCGTAGTCCCTGCGCTCCAGGCCGCGCAGCGTCGACTTGTGCACGTCGACGCAGTACGGGCAGGTGTTGGCCGCCGAGACCTCGGTGGCGACCACCTCCTTGACCGCCCGGTTGACCGTTCCCGCGGCGAGCAGCGACTCCCGCAGGATCAGCCAGGACGCCGCGAGGACCTCCGGCGCGGGCGAGTGCAGGATCACCGGCGGGGCGAGCATCCCGAAGTCCCGCTCGACCTGCTGGTAGACGTCGGCGACGAGCCCCCGCGCGCGGCCCCGCCGTACCGGGGAGACGTGGCGGATCGAGGGGAACGAGAGTGGCACCGACACCGCGGCGAGGATCCGGCCCATGACCGTCTCTCCTTTACTTACGCAGCAGGGCCGGGATCAGGGGTTGCACCCCTGCCCGGCCGTTGGTGGCGCCGCTGGGCGCGGGCGCGCCGTACGTGACGGCGACGCCGCGCTCCTGCGCGGCCCTGACGATGCCGGGGATGGCGCGCTCGGCGAGGGCGGAGATGGTCATCGCGGGGTTGACGGTCAGCGCCCCCGGTACGGCGGAGCCGTCCGTGACGAAGATCCCGGGGTGACCGCGCAGTTCGTGCCCGTCGTCGAGGGCGGAGGTGTGCGGGTCGTCGCCGATCCGGCAGGAGGCGAGCGGGTGCACGGTGTACGCGCCGACCAGGTCGTTGGTCCAGGGCGTCACCGTGGCGAGGCCGTCACGTTCGAGGATGTCCTTCACGTCGGCGTCGGCCATCGCCCAGGCGGCGCTCGTGTTGAGGGTCGGCTTGTAGCTGAGCCTGCCGATGCCGAGCATCTGCTGCGAGAGCCGGTCCGCGTTGCCCCGTTCGGGCGGCGGGCCGAAGACCCCCTCGTTGTCGTCCTCGATCATCTGGAAGATGATCAGCCAGGAGCGCCAGCGGGCGAGCATCTCCTTCTTGTCCGGCCCGAACCAGCTCGGATCGGCCCCGCCGGTGAGGGCGAGGATGGTGCCGAGTCCGGGCGGGAAGTAGAGCTGCTCCAGCGAGTAGCGGCTGTACTCGGGCAGCGACCCGTCGAGCCTGTCCCAGTTGGCGACGGTCGGGCCCTTGCCGATCTGGTTGGCGGCGTAGGCCAGGCCGTCGCCGCGGTCCAGGCCGAGCACGTCGCGGACCCGGTCCTCGTTGAGGACGGCGGTGTTGAGCCGCTCGCCGTTGCCGGAGAAGTAGCGGCCCACGGCGTGCGGCATCGGGCCGAGCGTCGCCTCGCTCCGCTGCAGGATGACGGGGGTGGCGGCGGCGCCGGCCGCGATCACGACGATCTTGGCGTCGATCGTGCCGCTCCCGGTCGTCTCCCGGTAGTCCTCGTCGTCGACGCGGAGGTAGTGGACGCGGTAGTCGCCGTCCTCGTTCTTGGAGATCTTCTGCACCTCGTGCAGCGGCTTGATCTCGGCTCCGTGCGCGAGGGCGGCCGGGAGGTAGTTGAACAGCAGCGACTGCTTGGCCTCGAAGCGGCAGCCCGCCATCATCCAGTTGCAGTTCGTGCACTTGGTGGTGTCGACGGCGGCCGGCACCGGGTTGGCGGTACGGCCGGCGTGGTTGCAGGCCGCGGCCCACAGGCCACCGGAGTACGACGCGTCCTCCCAGCCCTGCTGGGTGATCGGGATCGACTCGGCCACCCGGTCGTACCAGGGGTCCAGGGTGTCGCGGGTGATCGCGGACGGCCACATGCGCCGGGCGATGCTGCCCTTGCGGTCGAAGACGAAGCGCGGCGCGCGGGGCATCGCGGCGAAGTAGACGACGCTGCCGCCGCCCACGCAGTTGCCGCCGAGCGTGCTCATCCCGTCGCCCACGACGAAGTCGAAGATCCGCGTGTAGGACGATCCGAGCTTGTAGTCGTGCTCGAAGTCGTCGGTCCCGAGCCAGGGCCCGCGTTCGAGCATCACGACCTTGGCGCCGCCCGCCGCGAGGTGGTAGGCGGCGATCGCCCCGCCGAAGCCGGTGCCCACAATGAGCACGTCGGTGCGCTCTACGCTGGTCATGCGGGGCTCCCTGATGCAGTCGTGTCCGGGTGGAGGGCGGCGAGCGGGCGGCCGTAGGAGAAGTTGGGGAACCGCCACAGGCCGTCGGCGTCCGGGGTGGTGACGCCCATCGAGGTCAGCCCCGGGTGGCCTGCGGCGATGGCGTCCGCGGTGCTCATATGGGCCGCCGAGTCGTAGGACATGTTGCAGAAGAGGGCGAGGCTGACCCAGAGCGCCTTCTCCGGGTGGCCGGGCGCGGTCAGCCGCTTCACCACGGCGCTGCGCTCCTCGTAGCTGAGTGCCACGAACGGCGGTACGGTGTCGTCGGTCGGCAGCCCGAACTCGGCCGTGTGGGCCTGGGCGTGCGTGTTCAGCGCGCGGGCGAAGTCGTCCAGCCCGCCGGAGACGCCGGTCGCGTCCCATTCCAGCAGTTCGAGTGCGCCGGCCGCCACGGCGCCGCCGCCGGGGGCCGCTCCCGCGATGGCCCTGTCGTCGGACGATCTCTTCTCACCGGGAATGATCGTGTCCGCGAACGCCTCAAGGGTCATCGTCCTGGTCTGAGGGTCGTCTGAGGTCTGTGGCCGCATGAGCGTTCCCCTACCTGTTGAGCCTGGGTCCCCCACATGGTCCGGACATCTGCTCGTCCGGTGCATCTTCCGCGTTGCCGTCGTCCTCGGCCCTGAGCGCCGAACGGAGGGCCTTCAGCGCGCGTACGGTCTGGCTGCGCACGGTCGAGGATTCACTGCCCATGACCTGGGCGGTCTCCTCCACACTGCGGTCCTCCCAGTAGCGGAGGACCACGGTGGCCCGCTGCCGCGGCCCGAGTACGGAGAGCGCGTCCATCAGCTGCAACCGCTCACCCACCAGGGCGTACGGATCGGAGATCGGGGCGGGCTCGGGCAGCAGTTCGATGAGGACCTCTCGCGACCACCTGAGCGACCTGCGGTCGCTGATGAGCAGCCGGAGCATGATCGTGCGTGCGTACGCTCCTATCCGGTCCCGCCGGTCGAGACGATCCCAGTGCCGGTGGAGCGCCATCAGAGTGCGTTGTACGAGGTCGTCGGCCTCGTACCAGTCGTCGGAAAGCCGGAAGGCGGTGCGCCGCAACGCCGGCCTCGTCTCTCGGACGAAGAGCGCGAAGTCCTCGTCGCGCGTCTCAGCCATTGCTCACCCCCGGACACTGATCGGAGATCCCTTCCCCCCGCTGGGGATCGACCCCGAAGCAACGACTCTTAGTCGGTGTGTATTGTCAGCCTCCTCAGAATTGGCGGGCGATGACCGCCATCACAACCCCTACGCGCCAGCTCACCGCCCTTATCAAGGGGGTACCGCCCCCTCATTACGCCGTCTTGGATTACCCCGGCGAGAGCCCGTACGTACGCTCGCGTAGTGAGCTCGAAGACCACCACGGGGAGACTGCTGGCGATCAGCGACCTCCACGTCGCGTACCCGGAGAACCGAACGGCGGTCGAGAGCCTGCGTCCCCAGTCGGATGACGACTGGCTGCTGGTGGCGGGGGATGTGGGTGAGCGGATCGCCGACGTCGAATGGGCGCTCGGCCTGCTCAAGGAACGCTTCGCCACGGTGGTCTGGGCACCGGGCAACCACGAGTTGTGGACCTCGCCGCAGGACCCCGACCAACTCCGCGGCGAGGAACGCTACCAGCGGCTGATCCAGGTCTGCCGCCGCCTCGGCGTGCTGACGCCCGAGGATCCCTACCCCGTCTGGACGGGACCCGGCGGACCGGTCACCGTCGTCCCGCTGTTCGTCCTGTACGACTACAGCTTCAGGCCGCCGGGGACCACCCGGGCCGAGGCGCTCGACCAGGCGTACGACCAGGGTGTGGTGTGCAGGGACGAGCTTCTGCTGCACCCGCAGCCCTACCCGAGCCGCGAGGCGTGGTGCGAGGCCCGGGTACGTGAGACGGAACTCCGGCTGGACGCCCGTGACCCGAACATCCCGACGGTCCTGGTCAACCACTTCCCGCTGCTGCGCGAGACCACCCGGATCCTGCGTCACCAGGTGTTCGCCCAATGGTGCGGCACGGAGCACACGGCGGACTGGCACCTGCGTTACCGGGCGGCCGTGGTCGTCTACGGCCATCTGCATATTCCCCGAACCACTTGGCACGACGGGGTGCGGTTCGAGGAGGTGTCCCTCGGTTACCCACGCGAGTGGCGCCGTCAGCACCGGACGGGATCACTGCTCAGGCAGCTCCTGCCCGCCGCGGGAGACGTGTAGAGCCACACCCACCGAGCCGACCGGCTCCCCGGAATGCGCGCGGGCCGGCGCATTCTAATTTTACTGCCAGCAATACGACCACATCATGTGAGCGGTCAATCACACAAAGGGGTAGTCAAGAAAGTCAGCCCAACCGTGCAGCACTTGACACGGTCGACCGCGTGTAAAGGTAGGCGACCGAAAGGCATTACCGCGAGTATCGATAATGCGCGCCGACCAGGGTGAACGAGGAACATGGCAATCCAGGAGAAATTCAACCGGAACCCGGTGAAATTTGTTCAGGATTGCTTTAAACGCTCCTCCAAAACCCGGGAGGACTAATGGACGACGTAATTGAACGAGCCGTTCTACGAGTGATCGACAGTATGCACGAAAATCTCGGTGAGCAGATCACCATCGACGACATGGCTCGCACCGCGATGTTCAGCAAGTTCCACTTCTCGCGCGTCTTCCAGCGGGTCACCGGGCTGTCTCCGGGGCGGTATCTCTCGGCGGTGCGGCTGCGCGAAGCCAAGAGACTGCTCGCCTCGACCTCGCTGAGCGTCACGAACATCAGCCACCAGGTGGGCTACTCCAGCGTCGGGACGTTCAGCTCCCGCTTCGCGCACAGCGTTGGCCTGCCACCCAGCAAGTACCGCCAGCACATGAGCATCACGACGCAGATCCTCACGGTGCGAGAACGTCCTGCGGACGTCCCGGCGGTGTCCATGCACGGAGAGATCACCTCTCCACTGGGAGATCAGCCGATCTTCGCCGGCCTGTTCCCCGACCAGATCCTCGAAGGCCGCCCAGTCGGCTACACGGTGCTCAGCCGTCCCGGCCCCTACGTCATCGAGAACGTTCCCGAGGGCCGGTGGCACCTGATCGCGCAGTCGATGGCTCCGGGCCGCGAGGATGCCATCCACTACCCGCCCGGCGACGACGAGGCGCTGTGCATCGCCCGGCACGGGCCGATCGTCATCGGCCGGGACGGCGGGCCGCAGCGCGCCAACGTCCAGCTCAAGCCGATGCGGCCGTTCGACCCTCCGGTGCTGCTGGCACTGCGCGACCTGCTGGCGCCCGGGGTCGCTCACTGAGCAGACAACGATCCGCGGGCGGTGATCAGATCACCGCCCGCGGATCGTTGGTGGCAGGGTCAGGCCGGGTGCACGGTCATCGGCAGCCCGCCGCGGATCCGGAGCGACAGCATCGCCTCGGGGAACGCCGTACGGCCGGGCAGGCCGGTCAGGCGCAGATCGCGGGCCACCATGGCGAGGACGAAGGTGGCCTCCATCATCCCCAGGTGGTTGCCGACGCAGAACCGGGGGCCCGCGCCGAACGGGATGTAGGCGTACCTGGGCCGGTTGGACGGGCGGGCGGGGTCGAACCGCTCCGGGTCGAACCTGTCGGGAGCGTCCCAGAAGTCCGGATGCCGCTGCAACGTGTAGGGACTGATCATCACGTCCGCACCGGCCGGCACGTCGTAGCCGCCGACGTTGTCCCGCTGCTGGGCCACCCTGGTCAGCGCCCACACCGGCGGGTAGAGGCGCATGACCTCCTCCAGGACCATGGCCGTGTACTTGAGCCGGTGCAGGTCCTCGTAGACGGGCGGCCGGTCGCCCAGTACGGCGACGGCCTCCGCGTGCAGCCGTTCCCGCACCTCCGGATGCCCGTCGATGAGATGGAAGGCCCACGACAGCGTGCTCGCCGTCGTCTCGTGCCCGGCGAGCAGAATGGTGACGAGTTCCTCGCGCAGCCGCTGCCGGGCGGCCACCTGGTCCTCCTCCTGCCGGGCGGAGACGATCAGCCGGGACAGCAGGTCCTCGCCGTCTCCCGGCCGGGCCAGACGGTCGGCCACGAACTGGTCCACGACCCGGTACAGCTCCCTGCGGGACCGCCGGAACCTCAGGTGCAGCGGCAGCGGCAGCCACAGCGGGACCATGCTCAGCGTCACCATCTCGAACATCGCCTGGTCCTGGACGCCCTCGAAGGAGTGCCCGATCGAGGCGTACGGTCCCAGGTCGGAGTCGAGCAGGGTCCGGCCGATCACACCGAGGGCCAGCCCGGTCATCTCCCTCGCCACGTCGACGGGCCCGCCGCCGACGTGTCCCCGCAGCCGGTCCACCAGCCGCCCCGCCTCCTCGGCGATGACGGTGTCCTGCTGGGCGATCCGCTTGTTCTGGAACATCGGCTGGATCATCCGCCGCTGCCGCCGCCACACCTCGCCCTCGCTGGTCAGCAGCCCGTCGCCGATGACGCGCCGGGCCTGGGCGAGGCCGATCCCCTTGTGGTAGGCCGCGCTGTTGTCGGCCAGCACGTGCTTGGCGTGGTCGGGATGGTTGAACAGGTAGATGGTCTTCGGCCCGATCGCCAGCCGGACCGCGTCGCCGTACTTGGCGGTGGCCGAGGTGAGGAGGCCGATCCGGTCCGTCACCAGCCGCTTGAACAGCACCGGCGTCGCCCGCAGGGGCGGGCCGGGCGGTATCGCGGACGGGGGCGCTAGCGCCGGTCCGCGGGTTCCTGTGAGGCTCATGCCGTGACCTCGCGCAACTTGACGCCGGTCTCCTTGAACTGGCCCCGGTAGACGAGCAGACCGTCGCTGTCCGACTGCTGGTTCACGGAGACGACTTTGCCGATGAAGATCGTGTGGTCGCCGCCGTCGTAGCAGCGCCACACGTGGCATTCGAACTGGGCGACGGCGCCGGCGATCAGTGGCACCCCCGTGACCTCGCCCTCCGCCCAGTCGACCTCCTCGAACTGCGCCGCGCCCAGGGCCCGGTACCGGTTGGCGAAGTGCCGGGCCTCATCCTCCTGGTGGGCCGCCAGCACCGACACGCCGAACGAACCCGCCATGCTGAGGCAGTGGTGCATCACCGCGCCCCTGCCGATGCAGACCAGCAGGAGCGGTGGGTCCAGCGAGACTGAGGTGAAGGAGTTGGCGGTCATAGCGTGCGGCACTTGACCGCCCGTCGTCACCACGGTGACGCCGGTGGCAAAGGTCCCGAACGCATGCCGTAGCGCCTTGGTGTCTGTCATGTCGACAGATGCGGTTGATAGGTGGAGTTGCACGCTGACCTCCTGGATCTGCGCCTAGGACGCGTACGGTTCGAGCGCCCTGACCAGCGATTCGGGGACCCTGGCGGGTGCTGTGCGGGTGTTCGGGCCGCGCATGCAGGCGACTCGCTGCCTGCCGCGGGCGATGAGCGTCTCGCTGCCGTCCGGGTCGAGCCGGACGTAGTCGAAGCTGAACTCGACCTGGGTCTGCGTCAGTTCGCTGAGACGCATCCGGATGGACAGGTCGTCGAACGCCGTTATCTCGGCGAAGAACTCGCAGTCCACCTTGAGCGTGAAGAGCTTGAGATCGTCCCGGAGGTCGGCGAGCACCTCGGGCGCCCGCTCCTTCAGGAACATCTCCCTGCAGCGGCCCTGCCACCGCAGGTAGTTGACGTAGTAGACGTTGCCGACGAGGTTGGTCTCTTCGAATCCGACCGTGTGGGGGTACTCGAAGTACTTGCTCATGGCTATGACCGCCCTTCGGTGAGAACCGCGACGACGATGGGATCGGCGACGCCCCGCACGGTCGTGACGAGCGTCGCGACCCGCAGGTCCGCCGAGGCGAAGACGGCCCACGCGTCGCGCCCGGCCGGGACCGGGGTGAGCGGGGCGTCTTCCTGGAGGCCGGCCCGCCGCAGGCAATCGACGGCGGCCAGGACCCGTGCGCTCGCGGCGTCGGCGCCCTCACCCGTCTCGGCCGCGACCAGTTCGGCCAGCGCCGCGCGCGAGCCGAGCAGCCCCCGCCACTCGGCAGCCGGCCTGGAAGGCACGCACTCGACCGCGCAGCCCACCGTTCCGGGAGCCGTGACGCACAACGTCACGCCCGGCGCGTGGGCGACCGAGATCGCCGGCCCGCCGTCGATCCGCGGGACGCCCGAGGCATCGTAGGCGACCTCGACCGGACGGCCGAGGGTCCGACCCACGCCCACCTCCGCGACGGCCCTGCGTGCCTCGTCGTCCTGCGGCCCGTCCGGCTGATGGGGCTCGACCGCGACCGCGACCCGCCCGCCGACCAGATCCTCCACCGTCCGCTCCAGGTAGGAACCGAGGAGCGGCGCCGCCCACGGACCACGCCCGTCCTTCTTCCGCACGGCCTGCAACCGCAGCCCGTCCCACCTCTCCACGACCTCCCCGTACGGCGTGCGCACGGCGATGTCGTAGACGTAGGTGTCGCCGTCACGGCTGCGCTCGGTGGCGCAGTACCGCAGCTCCCCCGCCTCGGCGAGTGCGTCGCCCCCGGCGTGCACCCGCTCGATCGCGGTGGGCAGCAGGGTGGCGTCCGGCACGCAGACCTGGTTGCCGTGCATCAGCGCGTCGCGCATGCCCGGGTCACCGAGGAGCAGGTCGCCCGGCAGGAACCTGGCGAACCAGTCTCCGGCCTTCACGGCGGCCACGTCCGCGTCGACGTGCCGGGCCGCGGCCCGGTGGTAGCGGCGGAGCCGCTGGAACCGCTCACCCTGGAACAGCACCTCGCCGTACATCTCGGTCGCCGGGTCCAGCGTGACCGGAGGCAGCCCGTCGGCGATCTGGCCGGGCGGCCCGTCGGGGGCCTCCTGACCGGTGAGCAGCAGCCGGGCCCGGAAGTGGTCCACGTCGAAGCCGGTCTCCGCGCTCCGGATGGTCACCTCCAGCAGGTCGTCCTCGGTGACGACCACGGCGATCCGGAGCGTGGTGCTGCCGTCGGGCGGCACGATGATCGGGCGCAGGAACTCCGCCTGCTCGATGACCGGCACCGTGTCCCGTCCGGTGGCCGCGAAGGCCACCTGGGCCATGGCCTCCATGCCGAACACCGCCGGGAACAGCAGGTTGCCGTCGAGGAAGTGGTCGGCGAGGTAGAGGTCGGTGCCGGCGTTCACCTCGACCTCGGAGACGAGTTCCACACCGTGGTAGCGGATCAGCGGCTTGCCGACGAAGCGCAGCAGGGGCAGCGGCGGCAGGTCGTACCTGACCGTGTCGATGCCCTCGGTGCGCCCGCTGATCACCACGACCGCCGGGGCGTCGGGGTCGGCGACCAGACGGCGCATGATCCGCACGCCGTCCTCAGTGGTGATGGGTGTGATGCCCTGGCTGACCAGCCGGTCGATGACCGACAGCCGCTCGCCCATGCCGACCTCCGACCACACGGACCACTCCATGCAGATGGTCCGGCAGCCGGGGTTCCGCTCGGCGGTCTCACGGGTGAGCTCGGCCAGCCACTCGTTCGCGGTCGCGTAGTGCGCCTCGCCGTGCAGGCCGGCCCGGCCGATGATGCTGCCGAAGGTCACCAGCAGCTTGAGCCTGCCGGGGTCCAGCGCGTCGAGCACGTTGCGCAGGCCGTCGACCTTGGGGGCGAAGGTGCTGCGGAACGCGGCCATGTCGAGTGTGGCCAGCCCCGCGGGCTCGTTGCGCCCCGCGCCGTGCAGCACCGCCGTCACCGGCCCGAGCGCCCGCTCGGCCTCGGCGACGGCGCCGCGCACGTTCACCGGGTCGGTGACGTCGGCCCGCGCGTAGTGCACGGGGATGCCGGCGTCGGCCATCCGCCGCAGGTTGCCGGCGAGCTCCTGGTCGTCGGCCGGATCGGACCGGCCGAGCACGGCCAGACCGGCTCCGGTGTCGGTGGCCACCGCCATGGCGCACTCGGCCGTGATGCCCTTGCCGCCGCCGGTGACGAGCAGCACGTCGCCCGCGCCGAGCGGCAGGTCAGGCCGGGCGGGACTGACCGGCAGGGCGCGCATGGTGGGCACCCGCCGTACGCCGGCCGAGTCGTAGTGCACCTCGGCGTAGTCGTCGGTGGCCGCCACCTCGGCGGCTACCCAGCCGACCGCCTCCCGCGCCGGTGGTACGTGCACGATGGTAGTGCGCAGGTGGGGAGCCTCCAGGTGGAGGGTCTTGGCCAGACCGGCGGCGCCTCTGCCGTACTGGACCAGGACGAATCTGGTGCCCTTCGGCGCGGACATGGCGGCCTGGGCGCCGAGCAGCGCCGACTCCAGATGCTCCTGCGCGCAGTCCGCCGGTAGACACACGAGGACACCTGAACCGACCTTTCCACGTTCCAGAGCCGCACGCAGCGGCTCGGCGATCGGCGAGTCCGGGTGCGCGTAAACCTGCCAGGCCCCGCTCTCCTGGGCGGGAGCGCCCCGTGCGGGCAGCGGCACCTCGTCGAGATCGACGACGAACGGCCTCGCCCACCCGGCGGCTCCGGTCACCCCCTGGGTCTGGTTCTTGGGCTCGGTGGCCAGGCTGTCCAGCGCCTCGCCCAGCTCACGCAGGTTCGCCGTGGCCAGGTTGGTCGGGGCCTGACCGGCGGGCACGCCCAGCCGCTGAGTGGCCTGGTCGATGATGTGCATGACGGTGACCGAGCTGAGGTGCAGCTCGTCCAGCGGCCTGCTCTCCTCCGTCACCATCTCCAGCGGCAGTTCGGCCCGCTCGGCCGCGAGGCGGCGCAGCAGGTCGACGGTCGACTCGCCGTCCTGTCCCTGGGTGACGGCCTGCTCGGGACGCTCCTCCTTGACCGATCCGGGTCGCCGGGCCACGCTGACGGGCACCCGTACCTGCGGTGCCTGCTCGGCGGGGCTGGCGAAGAAGCTGAACTCCGCGCCGACCTCCAGCGGCCTGATCAACCGGCCGTGGAACAGCTCGTCGTGCGCGAGGGGCACCCCGGTGACGTAGGCGGCGCCCGCCACCCGCAGCAGCCCGGCCAGCGACTCGTCGTCGGTGTCGAGCGCGACCGCGGGGACGTCCGTCACCTCCGCCGCCAGCCCGCTCAGCACCTGGCCGGGACCGACCTCGATCAGCAGATCGAGGTCGGCGGCGGCGATCTCGACCGCCTGGGTGAAACGCACCGGATCGACGATCTGCGCGCGCAGCAGCTCCGCGATGTCGGTGTCCGGCGACAGCACCGCCCCCTTGACCGTGGAGACGACCCTGCGTGTCACCCGCCCGAACGTCTCGCCCTCCAGATAACCGGCGAGCGCCCGTGCGGCGGGCTCCACGAGCGGTGAGTGGAAGGCGTGCGAGACCGCCAGCCTGGTCCAGGTCAGCCCGGCGGCGGCGGCGAGCCGTCCGGCGGCCTCGACGGCCTCCACCGGACCCGCGACGACGGTCTGACTCGGGCCGTTGTACCCGGCGATCACCACCGGCAGCTCGCCGATCAGCTCCAGCACCGCGTCCGGCGTCGCCCGCAGCCCGGCCATGGTGCCCGACTCGCTGTTCTCGGTCATGGCCCTGCCGCGCTTGGTCGCCACCCGCAGCAGTTCCTCCTCGTCCATGACACCGGCCCAGTGCAGCGCCGACAGCTCGCCGAGGCTGTGGCCGACGGCGAGGTCGGCCTCGATGCCGAGCAGCGCCAGCGCCCGCAGCCCCGCCATGGAACCGGTGACGATGCGGGGCTGCGCCACCGCGGTCGCCACCATGTCGCCCGACGAGGGCAGCGCCGCCCTGGTGTAGACCTCCTCGACGTCGGCGAAGCGGCGGCTCAGCGCGCCGCCGCTGGTGCCGCGCCCCGACCCCTGGCCGGGGAAGAGGTAACCGACTCTGCCCTGCCCGGTGACGTGCCCGAGGAAGGCCCTGCGGTCGGGGGTGAACAGCCTGCTCTCCCCCGACTCCAGCGCCGTCAGCACCCGCTGGAGCTGCCGCTCCGCGTCCTCCGGCGAGGTGACGACGACGGCCGCGCGGTACGGCAGGTCGCGCAGTTCCCGCTGGAGCGTGGCGGCCAGGTCCGCGAGCTGGGCGTACGACACCTGTGTCACGAAGTCGCGTACCCGGGTGACCTGCTCGCGCAACGCCTGCGGCGAACCGGCGTCCAGGAGCAGCAGCTCGCCGTCCTGCAGCGAGGTCGCCAGCGCCCTGGTACGGCTCGTCGTCAGGCGACGCCGCGGGGCGGTGTTCTCCAGCACCACGTGGGTGTTGATGCCGCCGAACCCCATGGCGGTGACGCCCGCGCGCAGCGGTGCGTCACCCGGCCACGGCTCGGCCTTGCGCAGCACCCGCAGCGCCGCGGGCTGCTGGGTGAGCACCTCGTGCGGGTCGAAGCAGCCGAGCGTCGGCGGCAGCACCTGCTCGTGCACCGCCAGCGCCGCCTTGATCAGACCGGCCACGCCCGCCGCCGCCTTGGCGTGCCCGATCATCCCCTTGATGGAGCCGACGGCGGCCGCGTCCGCCGAGGGGTCGGCGTCCGACCTCTCGCCGGACAGCGCCGTCAGCTCGGTCGCGTCGCCGAGCGCGGTGCCGGTGCCGTGGCCCTCGAACATCGCCACGGTCTCGATCCCGAACCCGGCCCGCTCGTAGGCGCGCCGCAGGGCGAGCCGGTATCCGCTGACCTCCGGCCTGGTCATGCCGCCCTTGCCGTCGGAGGAGATCCCCCAGCCGGCGATGGTGGCGTAGACGCGGTGCCCGGCGGCGACCGCGTCCTCCTCCCGCATCAGCACGACCATGCCGCAGCCCTCGCCGGGCCAGAACCCGTTGGAGTGCCGGTCGTAGAGCCGGAAGTCGCTCTTGGCCAGCGCTCCCGTCTTGGCGAAGCCGATCAGTTCGAACGGGTCGATGGACAGGTCGACGCCGCCGGCGATGGCGACGTCGATGTCCCGGTCGGTGAGCGCCTTGCCCGCCGTCACCACCGAAAGCAGTGACGACGAGCAGGCTCCGTCGACGATGTACCCGCCGCCGTTGAGGTCGTAGTGGTTGCAGATCCGCCCGGCGATCGTGTTGGCCAGCCCGCCGGCGAGGGTGTCCTCGTCGATGCCGGGGAACGGGCTCTTGTAGGCGGCCTCGTACTCGGTCAGGAACTCCGCCAGCTGATCGTCCTCCCAGCCCTGCGCCTTGAGCGCCGCCGCCAGCGTGCGCTTGACGTACGGCCAGCGCAGGCGCAGGACGTTGGCCCTGGTGAACTCGCCGGTGAGGGTGTTGCCGACGACGACGCCGGTACGCTCCCTCGGCAGCCCGTCGGCCTGGGGGAAGCCGGCGTCGGCCAGCGCCTGGCCCGCCATGTCGAGCGCGAGCCAGTGGCTGAGGTCGGTGGAACGGTAGGTGCTGCCGGCGATCCGGTGGGCCACCCGGTCGAACTCGTAGCCTTCGATGACGGCGGCGGTGCGCGAGTAGAAGCGATCAGGTGCCGCCGGATCGGGGTCCCAGTAGTCTTCCAGCCGCATGCGCACGTCGGGCAGACGGCGGAAGGCACGGCGACCGGCGATGGCGTTCTCCCACAGCTCGCGCGGTGAGGTGGCGTCCGGGTAACGGCACGCCATGCCGACGATCGCGATCCTTGTCATACTTTCGCGACCTCTTTCTCGACCGGAGCGAGCGCCTCGACCGCGGCGGCGCGGGCCTGGGCGGCCTCCGCCTCACGGGTCTTGACGGAGATGTGCAGCGCCCACAGGAATCCGCCGCGGATCAGGCAGACGATGGCGGTGGCGAAGAAGATGCCGTAGGGGATGTTCATGCCCATGAGCAGGCCGTACACCAGGGCCACGCCGCCGCCGAAGGCGACCTGGGAGAGCGGCTTCGACGGGCTCGTGCCCGGGTCGGTGATCATGTAGTTGGTGAAGAGGATGAACGCGATGCCGGTCATCATGCTCAGGCCGCCGACGATCGAGGTGTCGTCGATGATCAGCCCACGTACGATCGCCTGCAGGGCGAACACGCTCACCCAGGAGCCGATCAGCCACATCCGGTTCGTCAGCTTGGCGTTGAGCATGGTGCCGAAGAACAGGATGACGGCCGGGATCAGCCAGTCGACCGGGTTGGTGACGTTCTCACTGAAGTGGTACGGCGGCGCGATGCTGGCCCAGGGCAGCAGGACCAGGATCACCGCGATGCCGAAGTTGGAGGGGTTCATGAAGTGCCGGAGCTTGCCCCGCACCGGCGCCCTGAGCACCCACTTCGTGCCGACCGCGACGATGACGCCGAACATCATGACCAGGATCTGGTCGTTGACGTAGATCAGCATGTTCAGCGCGATGGCGGTGATGTGCGCCGGGTAGAGGAACTCCACCATGCCGCGTACGCCGTTGCCGCGGAACCTCGGGGTGCGCCCCTCGTTCCTGGCCGCGATGTACTCCAGCGCGATCTCGGTGGTGTAGGCGGTCGCCATCGCGACGAACGGCCACAGGTAGCCCTGCTCGAAGCCGAAGAGCGTGTATCCGAGGATGTTGAAGATCGAGATCGACAGGGCGAACCTGCGAAGGGCAGTGACGACCTTCGGGTCGTGCCGCGGAGGGCTGATCGTTTTCTCGGCCATGTCGTCACTTCTCCTTCGCCTGCGTGCCGAGCTGGATGGTGTGCCTGCCGGGCGCGAGCTGGATGTCCTGCTCGTGCGGCACGCCGGAGCGGTCGCGCCAGCTCAGGTGGACCTTCACCGGCCCGGTCACGTTCTGGCCGAGTCCGAGGTGCACCTCGTGGCTGCGCTTGCCCGAGTGGCCGCTGCCGCCGTCGACCCGCCCGAGGATCGTGCGCCCGTCGGCCGTGGTGACCTTCGCCTGTGCGCCGATCACCGGGGAGCCGGCCGCCTGGCCGGTGGTGCTCGCCGTACCCTCGTGGATCAGCCTGAGCCCGAGGTAGGCGCCGGGTGAGGGGCTCTGGTTCTGGTAGAAGGCCGGCGGGCCGAACTGCCGGGCGACCGCGAGGTCGACCAGACCGTCGCCGTTGGCGTCGCCGGTGGCGATGCCGCGGGTCGGGATCTGCACGTCGAGGCCGAGGGTCTCCGACAGGTTCGCGTACTTGCCGTCCTTGCCCTTGACGAAGAAGGCGATCGGCTGGTGTCCCGCGAGGTCGGCGCCCTCGGTGACGTTCGGCCACCACTGCTCGAACCTGGTGACGAGGTCGTTGGCGGTCGCCAGCTCCTGGAGCTGCGGCCACTTGTTCACGTCGCCCTTGACGAAACCATTGGCCTGGGCGATGGCCAGCTCTCCGCTGTTGTTGAAGTCCTCGGCCTTGACGTCCCACGCCCAGCCCGTCCAGGCGGTGCCCAGATCGGTGCTGCGGTCGTCGAACGGGGCCAGACCCTCGTTGAGCTTGTTCCGCAGGTCGGTGACGTTCTTCGCGGTGGAGATGAAGTGGTGGTTGCTCTCCTGGATGCCGTACGGCGTGGTGATGTTGCTGACGAAGAAGTCGTAGAGTCCGTCGCCGTTGAAGTCACCCGCGTCCGAGCCCATGCCCTTGAACGAGTCGTGGCCGATCGACTTCGACTTCGGCACCCAGGGCCCGCGCTCCACGCCGTCTACCACCGAGAAGGAGATCTTGCCGGGCTTCGAGGTGTTGTGCAGCAGCCGGTCCGGGCCGAAGTCGTTGTTGAGGAACAGCTCGGGCCGCTGGTCGGCGTCGAGGTCGACGGTGGTCGCGCCGAGCTCCCAGCCCTTGGAGACTTCCTTCGGCAGGATGTCGTCCACCTTCATGAAGCCCACCGAGTCGGCGGTGGCTTCCTTCCAGCAGAAGAAGTAGTTGGGCCCGCCGTTGAGCCCCATCGACAGCGAGTCGTTCATCTCGACGCCGCCGCTGACCGTGTCGTCGAGCACGGGGCCGTGCGGGAAGTAGTTGCCGATGAAGATGTCGTCGTGCCCGTCACCGTCGAAGTCGGCGACGGTGGCGGTGTTGGAGTTCCACTGCTCGCCCTTGTAGGTGGCGCCGCCGGCGTTGGGCACCAGCTCGACCGGCTTGAACGTCTGGGCCGAGAGGCCGGTCGCGCCCGCCTGCTGCAGGTGGACGATCGGGGTCCGCCCCCAGTAGTACGTCAGCAGGTCGGTCCTGCCGTCCTCGTTGAAGTCGCCGGCGACGCATCCCATGGGCGCGATGGCCTTGTTCATGGGCAGCGAGCCGGAACCCAGCGCGAACGGCTGGTAGCGCTCGCCCGCCGGGCCCGGCGTGGGTGTGATCACCACCTGGTCGATCCGGGTGTCCACGACGCACAGGTCGTTGGACAGCGAGTCGCCGTCGACGTCCGCCATGGCGATGGCGGCGCCGACCGAAGAGATCCAGGCGTCGATGTCCTTGTAGTCCTTGTTGACCTTGCGGATCGTCTGTTCCTGGTATCCGCTCGGGATCTCGACGCTCAGCGGGGTGAACGCGTACGCCTGGCCGATTTCCGCCTTCGCCTGCGCCGTCGGGAAAGCAGGATTTCCCACGAAATAGGCGGTGGTCATCAGTGCGAGCGCAACGATTCCCGGCGATTGCTTTCGGAGCCAGCCGGTTACGGTGGTCATGGGGTAACACCTCCGAGAAAGACGAACTCATCGGCGATTCGCTGCCGCCACAGCTCGAAGGCGGGCAGTTCGCCTGACACCGGCCCGGCTGGGCGGGTCTCCTGACATGTCGCGGCCGCCTTTTCCGGCGTCGTGCCGCAGATGACCCGAGTCGCGACCGCGTTGTGCGGAACCAGCAGCCCGGCCCTGACACGGGCCTCGGCCGCGAAAGCGCTTCCCTGCGCGAGCTGCGGGCGGTACGCGTCGGCCCGCTCGCGCAACTCCACCAACTCGTCCTCGGGGGCGCCGCCCGCGTAGGTGGCGGCCAGCCCGACGCCCGCGTACAGATCGGCGCGGCGCCGCTCGGGGAACTTCCCGATCAGCGAGGTGACCCGGTCGACGTCGGTCCCGCCGACGAACCACAGAGCCCTGCCGATGCCCTGGTCGATGGCCCGGGCGGAATAGGCGTGCGTGCCGCCTCCCGGCCACGGGAAGCGGGGGTCCTGGAACTGCTCGTGCACATACTTCTGCGTGTGGAAATAGGCCTGGTGGAACCCGTAACCGTCGTGCACGAGCCACAACAGCAGCGGGTCGAGCGTGTCGCTCTTCGGCCACAGGAACCGCGGCAGCCGCGCCATCCCCCAGCCGATCCCGACGTAGATCATGTAAATGTGCGCGTCACCACGACCGGCGAGCGACTCGCTCATCCTGCGTCCGCTGCCGGGCGACATCGCGTCCAGGATGGCGAAGGCCATGCCGGCACCCTCGTAGGCGAAACCGCGGAAACGGACCGGAATCTGTTCCAGACGGTCCTCCGCCTCAGTCGCCGAACGCGCCTCGGCGGCGTAAGCGAAACCGGCGAGAAATGACTCGCCAACCGTTTCCAGCAATTCTTTTGCCGCTTCGTTCTTTACATGAAAGCCACGTGTCGCCAGCTTTGTCTCCATAATATTTGGAGTCATTACTCGGCGCCTTAACGACCTGAAAGCGCTGGTCAATTCAACCCCTCCGGTCCTCGACAAATTGGGATCTCATATCATTGACACATGTTGCGGAAGAACCGGGCAACTTCCGATGTGCTGAGCGAATCGGGCGTTCCGCGGGCATGCCGGAAGATCACCTGTCGCCCCGGCCGGTTATTAACGGGTGGTCTTTTCCACGTCCATGGCGAAATGTTGCTGAATGCGCTGCCGCCACAATTCGTAGCCGGGTACGGGACCCGTGCCACCGGGTTCGACGGCGGTGCCGTCCGCGACCTCGACCATCGAAGCCACCGACAGGCCGGTGAGCGCGCTCCCCGTGTCCTCGCTGTGCGGCGGCACGTGCCCCGAGTAGTGCCTGGCCTTGATGGCGAACACCGCGCCCTGGGCCAGGTGGGGCCGGTGCTCCCCCGCCTCGTCCCGCAGCGCGCCCGGCGTCTCGCTGCCGCCGGCGAACGTGGCGGCCAGGCCGACACCGCTCCACAGGTCGGCGTGCCGATGGGGGGCGAACCGCCGCACCGCCTCGGCGACGTCCGGCACCTGCCCGCCGTTGATGAACCACAGCGCCCGGCCGATGCCCTGGTCGACGGCGCGGGGGAAGTAGTCGGCCGAGCCCTGCCACGGATACGCCGGCGGCACCACCTGCTGGGTGACGTACTTCGCGGTGTGGAAGTAGGCCAGGTCGAAGCCGTATCCGTCGACCGCGAGCCAGCTCATCGTCGGGTGGTACGGCGTGCCGTCCAGGTCGGGGAGCACCTTCTTCCACAACACCCTCGGCAGCCTGGCCATGGCGAACCCGATGCCGATGTAGGCGAGGAAGATGTGCGGCTGCCCAGGCCCGAGCAGCAGGTCACGGGTACGGCGCCCGCGCCCGCCGGCCATCGCGTCGAGCACCGTGAAGGCCATGGTCGCGCCCTCGTAGGCGAATCCGCGCAACGCCTCGTCGACCATGCTCAGCCTGCGCTCGATCTCCCACTGGTCACGCGTGTCGATCCCCCACTCGAAGCCGCACACGACCGACTGCGGAATCGCCTCCATGCGCCGTGTGGCGGGCGTGGGCGTGACGGGGAACCCCCGCGCGCCGAAGGTCACCTCCGCGAGTGAGGGCGCCAGCACGAGCCTGCGAATTGAACCGATCAACGTCGACATAGCGCTCTCCTCATCAACGACAAAGTCAAGGTCAAGACCACGGCGCCGTCGGATACCAGGGGATGATCTCTCGGCGTGCGAGTATCCGGACGTCCCAGTAAAGGAAGGTGAACACGCCCGCGACGATCAACGCGATCGCTGTCAGGGCGACCGCCCGCCCCGGCTTCGCGGCCAGCCAGTTCCGCAGTCGCCCGCCGCCGAACGTGGCCAGGATCAGGAACAGCACGGCCATGATGACGATGTTCCCGACCGACTGAAGGACGAAGGCGGCCGCGCCGTACAAGGGATTGCCGCTCTCCGCCGCGTCCCGGAACATCTGCCTGAACAGCGGGAACGGCCGGCCGATCAGGAAACCGCCGATCAGCGCGCCCATGAAGACCATCCGCGCGTTGGGGAAGCGCCGTTCGATCCGCGTGAACGGGTCGGGCACCACGCCGAGCGCCGCCAGACCCAGATAGAGCATCGCCAGCCCGACGAAACCGAAGACCACCATCGACTGGATGCTTCGCGGCGACAGCACGCCGGCGACGTTCTGCGCCGTCGAGAACTGCGGCATCGACGTGCCGACGGCCCCGACCAGCGCGCCGTACACCGCCGAGACCACGATCATGCCGACCGACAGCCACCCGAGCGGTTTGAGCGTCCGCGTCAACCGGCGTAACCGGCCGCCCGAGGCGCCGATCAGCGGTGCGACCGCGCCGAAGGCGGCGATGTTGCAGGCCGTGAAGGTGCCCGCCAGGCCGCTCACGAAGGCGAACGTGACGCCGGCCACCACTCCGGCGATCGGCCGTTCGGCCGCGTTGTCGCCCAGCACCGTGTCCAGGATGCTTCCGCCGATCGTGCTGTCGACGAACTCCGCCGACCACACCACCGTCAGCAGGAAACCGGCCAGGCTGCTGAGCAGGATGATCAGACCGCGCCGCCGGGGCAGAGCCGTCGTCGCATCGTCACTTGCCAGCAAGTCGCTGCTCAACCTGACCTCCAGAATTACGGCGAGTAATCCAGTTCAGGATGCGCTCGGCGGCAGATGCCCGCTTTTTGCAGAATGCGGGATTAACCAAACGAGCACGAACAGCGCACTCCGCCGGTATACGGGCTCAGGGGCCCCACGCGCTCAGCCTCCACTCGCCCCGGAGCGGTCCCCGAATCGCCAGGGACCGCTCCGACCAGGCGTTCCCCCGTTCCTCAGCGGCCTCGGCCAGCGCGTTCACCGCCGCGATGACCGCCGCGACCTCCTCGGAGGTCGGGTTCCCCCGTAAGACGGTCAGTGACTCGATACGCTCCATGCCACGACGGTCACAGCACTGTCGGAGCGCCCGCAACTCCCTGGCTGCGCTCATCCGACCAATTCCGGCCGATCCCCAGACGGCTCAGCCCTCAGACTGCTCAGCCCCCAGACCGCCCAGCCCTCCCAGACTGCTCGGCTCCAGACCGCTCAGGCCCCCAGCCCTCAGACCGCTCAGCTCTCAGACCGCTCAGCTCTCAGACCGCTCAGCTCTCAGAAGCAGGTCTGGATCGTGGGTCAGATCGCGGCCTGGTCGCCGAACTCCAGCACCAGCGGCAGGTCGTCCCGCCGGCCGATGCTCAGCTTCCGGTAGGTGCGGGTCAGGTGCTGCTCGACGGTGCTGATCGTGATGAACAGCTTGCCGGCGATCTCGCGGTTGCTGTATCCCGCCGCGGCCAGCGCCGCGACCTTGCGCTCCGCCTCGCTCAGCGCGCTGATCAGCTCGCGCGGCGGCGGCGTCGACGACGCGGCGGTCGCGACCCCCGCGTGTTCCGCGGTGTTCAGCGTCCTGAGGATGGGGACCGCTCTGCACTCCCTGGCCAGGGCCTGCGCCCGGGCCGCGATCGTCCTCGCGCGGCGGTACTCGCCGAGGTCGTCGTAGACCTCGACGAGGTCGAGCAGCGCCTTGGCCAGCTCGTACTTGTCGCCGGCCATCTGGAGGTACTCCGTCGCCTGGCGGAGCAGGGCGGGACGGCGGGCGGGTTCGGTGGTGGCGGCGAGCAGCCGCAGCGCGACGCCCTTCGCCCTGCGAGCCTCGGGGCCGCAGGCGTTGAGCTGCGCCTGGATGAGCTGCTCCGCCTCCTCCGTCTGCCCCATCCGCAGGCACGCCTCGCCCGCCTCGTTCCGCCAGGCGATCAGGCCGGGCGTGTCGAGGTTCCACGCGAGCATCAGTTCGCCGCAGCGCTGGAAGTCGCGCAACGCGAGCGCGTGGTAGTCCGTCGCCATGCTGTGCCTGCCGCGCGCGTGCAGGTAGTGCAGGCCGTACCTGGTCTGGAACATGGCCTCGGGCACCGGCCTGCCGAGGTGCTCGCGCACCGCGTCGTACTTGCCCATCGCGGTCAGCGCGAGGATCAGGCTGCCCAGCGGCCAGCCGATGGCCACGCCCCACGCGTTCATCGGGATGGAGTCGAGCGCGAGGCGCGCGTGGTGCTCGGCCGCCGGCATGTCGCCCTGGCGGATCGCGACCTCGGCCCTGATGGCCGCGAGCCTGGCCTGCCTGCTCGGCGCCCTGCGCGACGACGCCTCGACGCTGAACATGTCGCACCGGGGGGCCACCTGGTCGCAGCGCCCCGCGTAGGTGAGCGCGAGCAGGGAGTTCTCGACGGTGTCCATGGTCATCTCGTCGAGGCGCGACTCCTCCAGGATGCCCTCGACGGTGACCATGCTCGCCTCGCGCGGCCCCCGGGTGAGGACCTCCGCCAGCGCGAGCGTCGACTCCAGCCGCTGGCTGACGGCGACGGAGACCATGTTCGCCAGCCGCCTCTCCCCCGGGGTGTGCCGCAGGTGGGTGAGCAGGGGCGGGCAGGTGGCCCGCAACCAGAGCTGGGCGACGACCAGCTCGGCCACCGTCTCGTGGTCGGCGGGGTCGGCGGACGCGTTGAGCTGTTCCAGCACGTCGCCCGCGTCGTCGAAACGGCCGTGCCACAGCAGGGCGCGGGCCAGCACCACGGCGTCGCTGCCGCGCAGGCTGCCCCGATTCATGGCCTCGGCCAGCTCCGAGAGGTGGCCCTCCGGCGCGGCGGGATTGATCCGCCATTCCGCCCGCACGAGCATCGTCATGAGCTTGGACCGGTGGGCCTCGTCGGCGCACTCGCGCCAGGCCAGCCGCAGATAGGCGACCGCGGACTCGACCAGCCCGTCACGCAGCGCGCTCCGCGCGGCCTCCTCCAGCGTCGGCACCACCCAGGCGGCCTCCACCTTGCCCGCCTGGAGCAGGTGGTCGGCGACCACGCACGGCGAGGTGCCCATGTCGTGGGCCAGCTCCGCCGCACGGCGGTGCAGCTCCATCAGCTCCCGGGACTCCACCCCGGCGAGCACGGCGTCCTTGACCGCCTCGTGCCGGAACGTGCCCTCCTTGAGCAGCCCTGAGGCGCTGAGGGAGAACAGCTCCCTGCTGACCTCCATCGCGGGCAGGTCGAGAAGCCGGTCCAGACCGTCGGGCTCCCCCAGTACGGCGAGGCCGCGCGCCACCCGCATGGTCCGGGGCTGGCCGCTCTGCAGGCAGGAGAGCACGGCCTGGGCGAAGTGGTCGCCGACGACGACCATGGCGGACGGCTCGCCCGCGGTGCGCACGAACTCCGTGTAGTCGTCGGCGAGCGCGCCGGCGAGCAGCGGGTTGCCACCGCTGAGCGCGTACCACTGGCCGGCGAACCGCTCGGCCGGCTCCACCCCGACCCTCGCGGCCACCAGGGCGGTCACCCCGGCCCGCGAGAGCGGTGCGAGGCGCAGGCGGCGGCAGTTCGGCTGACGCAGCAGGTCGGTCTGGAAGTACGTGTGCGTGTAGCGGACCCGGTCGCTCTGGGCGAACACCGCCAGGATTCTGGCGCTCCTGACCCGCCGCGCCAGGTAGGCCAGGCAGAGCAGGGAGGCGCGGTCGGCGTGGTGCACGTCATCGACGACTATCACCAGCGGATAGCGCTCGGAGAGATCCAGCAAGACGGTGCAGAGGGTGTGCACGACCTGGGCGTCGATGCGGTGCTCGGCGTCCGTGCCCGCCGCCGACGCGGCGAGCGCGCCCTCCTCCAGGAGCCCCATCGCCCGGTCGCGCTCGGCCGGGACCAGCGGCGCGTCCTCGATGAGCTGGCGTAACACGCCCAGCGGCAGGTCGCGCTCCATGTACGACCCGGTCGCCGTGACGGCGAGCGCGCCCAGCTCGATCGCGTGCTCCGCGATCGCGCGGAGCAGGCTGCTCTTCCCGGTCGCCACGGCCCCGCTGACCAGGGCGATCCTGCCCCGGTTCATGACCGCGTTGGTGAGGAGCGCCTCAAGTGAGGCGAACTCCTCCTCTCGCTCGATCAGGCCCATGACCGTCTCCCGCCGTCATACCTTCGGCATCAGCGCGGGACGACCCGGCCAGACGTCGTACGGCGGGCCGATCAGGCGCCGAAGGCTGTCTCCCGATCCTCACCTCTGGTGTCCAGCGCGCTTCAAGTACAACGCTAGGCCGTGAGGGCATCCGTCCGTTATCGTCCGGCTATCACCTGTCGTGCCCTGGTGCCGGGGTGATGCGAGTGACGCCGCTCCTGTTCGGGCACCGCGGGGACCCGGGTGCCAGGGGCCGCCCGCTCGTCCGGCACGGTGGCCTGCCGGCTGAGCCGTGCCCTGGTGACGGCGGATCCCACGGCCGCGAGCGCGGCGCTCACCAGGTCCCGTTCGATCCCCACTCCCCAGAACGCTTCATACTGGGCGTAGACGGCCACCTGCTCCTGATCGCGGCGAATCTCGTCGATGTGGTGGACTCCGCGCACCTGGATCCCTCTCCGCCCGAGCGCCGAACGCAGGGCCGCGACGGCCTCCGTCCGGCTCGGGCCGAGGTCGAACCCCTCGCCGTCGATGTGCAGCGTGGTGGCCGCGCCGGGAACGTCGAACGCCGTCTCGGGCGCGCGGACGTACTCCTTGTCGAAGGCGACCTTGACCACGTCGGGGGCGATCTCCCCGCCTCCCGCGTCCGCCAGCGCCTGCACCACCTGGGCGAACTCGATCTGCAGGGCACGCGGCAGGTTCAGCCCGAACGCCGCGCTCATCAGGTAGGCGAGGCCGCCCTTGCCCGACTGGCTGTTGATCCGCACCAGCGCCTCGTAGGTGCGCCCCACGTCGAGCGGATCGAGCGGAAGGTACGGCACGGCCCACCGCAGCTCCGACGCCGCGATCCCGGTGTGCGCCGCCTCCCGCTCCATCGCGTCGAACCCCTTCTTGATCGCGTCCTGGTGCGAGCCGGAGAACGCGGTGTAGACGAGGTCCCCGCCGTACGGATGACGCGGGTGGACGGGGATGCCGTTGCAGTGTTCGACCGTCCTGCGGACGTGGTCGAGGTCGGAGAAGTCGATGCGCGGGTCGATTCCCTGCGTGAGCAGGTTCAGGCCCAGCGTGACCAGGCAGACGTTGCCGGCCCGCTCCCCGTTGCCGAACAGGCAGCCCTCGACGCGCTCGGCTCCCGCCAGCACGGCCAGCTCGGCCGAGGCGACCCCGGTGCCCCTGTCGTTGTGCGGGTGCACCGACAGGCACACGTGTTCGCGCCGTGTCAGGTTGCGGTCCAGCCACTCGATCTGGTCGGCGAAGACGTTGGGGGTGGCGCGCTCGACCGTGGTGGGGAAGTTCAGGATGATCGGGCGGTCCCGCTCCGGCTGCCAGACGTCCATGACGGCCTCGCAGACCTCCAGCGAGAAGGCCTGCTCGGTGTCGGCGAAGTGCTCAGGGGAGTATTCGAACCCGAGGTCGACGCCGGGCAGGGCCAGCTCTGCGTGCTTCAGTATCATCCGGGTGCCGTGAACGGCCATGTCCTTGCATTCGCCGCGGTCCATCCCGAACACCATCTGCCTGAACTGCGGCGAGGTGGCGTTGTAGAGGTGAATCGTGGCGCGCCGCGCACCGCGCAGGCTGTCCACCGTGCGCTCGATCAGCTCGTCCCTGGCCTGAACCAGCACCGATATGTGCACATCATCGGGAATGCGGTCCTGCTCGATGAGCATTCGGACGAAGTCGTAGTCGTCCTGACTCGCGGCGGGAAATCCGACCTCGATTTCCTTGTAGCCCATATCGACCAGCAGGCTGTACATCACCAGTTTGCGCTCGGGGGTCATCGGCGCGGACAGCGCCTGGTTCCCGTCCCGCAGGTCCGTCGAGAGCCACCGCGGCGCGGCGGCGATCACAGCGTTCGGCCACATGCGGCCGTCGAGCAGAACCCCGTTGAATGGCACGTATCGGCTGATCTTCATGCTCGGATCCCTTATCGCTTATCCACCGACGCTCAACTGAGCGAACCAAAATAGGCTGAATAGGAGAACGTCGAAAGCAGGACTTGGATTTGGTAAGAGACAACCTCGTCCTGAATACGGAACATAACCACTATTTCGGGATAGGCGGCGCTGAGCCCAAGTCCGACGAAGTAGCGATCACTCTCAAAGCCAACGCGGTACAACCCCCGGTCGAACCTGTTGCCACGCCACTCCCTGACCCGGCCCTCGCGGTCGGTCTCGGCCTTGGCCACGGTGAGCCACTGACCGTTGTCCGCATGCTCGAGGCGCACATGCACGCTGGCGGCCGGGCGCCCGTACACACCATCGAGCGCCTGCACAGCAATACCCATCTCCGCGTCACCTGTCCAGGGATCATTCCGTTGCGTGGTCACCCGGGCGACTCCGCCACGCGCGTCGGGTCACCCGGGTTCGCGTTCAGTTTCGGCTATCGGTCTATCGCCGCGCCTTCGGCGCGTTATCGGCCGGCCATGGCCCTCTATCCCGCCGATTATCGCGCGGCGGAGCGCGATTTCTGGAAAGGGCGGGCCAATCGCCTCTTTAACGCCCCTGAGCTGCGCCAATGACGACTCGGAAGCGTGCCGATATCAGGCGGATGGCGGGGGCTGTGAGCGTAAGTGTCGTTCAGCAGAGCGGCCGGCCCAGCAGGGTGGCGCCGCAACAACCTGGAGGTAGGACATGGGCGCCAACAGCAACCGGAGCATCGCACGGCTCAGCGTCTCGATCGTCGCCGGCCTCATCGGCGTGACGGGCATGGTCGCCCTCACCGCCGGAACCTCCGCTGCTGACGCCGCCGGCCCCGTCGTGGTGGTCACTCCGACCGCGACCACGGACGGTAACCCCTGGGGCTAGATCACCAGCTCATAGCCTATGCGTCACACGAGCGGCCGGACACGCTAAGTCTCCGGCCGCTTTGCCTTTGATCACTTATAATGATGCACGACGTAGAATACGTGCCGTCTGGCCACTCATCATCATACGATGTACGATCCATAGACAAAACAGACATCAGGCGCATGATCTTGGCGTGCGCCACACTATCCTAAGCTAGTAGTGATCCACGGGGCGGGGCCTTCCGAAATTCACGTCTTGCACCTCTCGCAACCATAGGAGCGACAACCGTCAATGCACGAGTCGTGGTTTCATCAAGGAGATGCACGTGGAGTTTCGAGTTCTGGGGGCTCTCGAAGTGGTGGTGGGAGGACGCCGCCTGAATCTCGGAGGTTCCCGGCAACAGATCGTCCTGGCCGTCCTGCTGCTCAACGCTGACCGCCCGGTCACCACCGCGCGCCTGATGGAGGCGATCTACGACGACGACCCGCCGGCCACCTCCCGCGCACAGGTGCAGATCTGCGTTTCCACACTGAGACGGTTATTCGGGGACCACTCCGACACCGACGTCATCGTGACCAGGCCCCAGGGCTACGCCCTCCGCGTCGACAGCGACGCGATCGACGCGCTCCGCTTCCAGAATCTGCTGGCCAAGGCGCGGACGAGCCGCGACGAGCGCGACTTCGACCAGGCCATCAAGCACTACCGAGACGCCCTCGCGCTGTGGCGCGGCCCCGCGCTCGAAGGCATCGACAGCCGGCTGGTGCAGTCGCACGCGGCCAGGCTCGTCGAACAGCGGATCACCGCGAACGAAGACTGCATCCAGCTCGAACTCGACCTCGGCCGCCACCACGAGCTCGTCGGCGAACTCACCAGGCTCGTCGAGGAGTTCCCGCTCCGCGAAGGGCTGCTCGGCCAGCTCATGACCGCGCTCTATCGCTCGGGCCGCCAGGCCGAGTCGCTGCAGGTCTACCGGGACGCCCGCCGTACGATGATCGACGAGCTGGGCATCGAGCCCAACGAGCGGTTACAGCAGCTGGAGTCGGCCATCCTCACCTCCGACGACAGTCTGGAGCCCCCGCCTCCCCCGCCGCCACAGGCGCAGTCCAAGGCGGAACAACGGTCCTCCCTGCCGGCCGTGCCCGGCATGCTCCCCACCGGCATCGCCGACTTCATCGGCCGGGGGCGGCAGGTCGAGGACATCAGGCAACGCCTGACCGTCGCCGCGGGCGGCGCCGCACGCTACGCCGTACCCATAGTCGCGATCGCCGGCCGGGCCGGGATCGGCAAGACCACCATCGCGGTCCACGTCGCGCACAGCGTCGCCGAGCAGTACCCGGACGGGCAGCTCTACGCCGACCTGCACGGAGGCGTGTCCCGTCCGGTGAGCCCGATGCAGGTGCTCGAACGCTTCCTGCGCGCGCTCGGCGTGCCGGGGGGCACGCTCCCCGACCTGGTGGAGGAGCGGGCGGAGACATATCGCATGCTGCTGGCCGACCGCAGAATGCTGATCGTGCTCGACGACGCGGCCACCGAGAGCCAGGTCCTGCCCCTGCTGCCCGGCAATCCCACCTCGGCCGTCATCGTCACCAGCCGCAGCAGGCTCGCGGGACTGGCCGGCGCGACCCAGGTCGACGTCGGCCTGTTCGACCTCGACCAGTCGACGGACCTGCTCGCCCAGATCGCCGGCACGGAACGGATGCGCGCCGAGCCCGAGTCGGCCGCCGCCCTCGCCGAGCTGTGCGGCCATCTCCCTCTGGCCCTGCGCATCGCCGGCGCCCGCCTCGCCGCCCGTCCCCACTGGAGCGTCGAACAGCTCGTCGACCGGCTCAGAGACGAAGCCCGCAGGCTCGACGAGCTCATGCACGGCGAGATGGGCATCCGGGCCAGCCTCTCCCTCACCTACGACGGCATCAGCCCGCAGGCCCGCCGTCTCTTCCGCCGCCTGGCCATCCTCGACTCGCACGTCTTCTCCGCCTGGACCAGCGCCGCCCTGCTCGACCAGCCGCTCGCCGACAGCCAGGACCTGCTCGACGACCTCGCCGACGCCCAGCTCATCGACGTCATCGGCAACGGCCGCCACGTCAGCACCCAGTATCGCTTCCACGATCTCATCCGCGTCTACGCCCGCGAACGCCTCGCCGCCGAGGAGTCGCCCGCCGACCGCACCGCCGCCCTCTCCCGGGTGCTGAGCGCGCTGCTCAGCCTGGCCAGGGCCGCCCGCAGCCGGGGGTACGGCACGCCGATCTCCAACGTTCCGCCGACCCGCTCCATCCTGCCGGACGAACTCGTCGAACGTCTCGTCGCCGAGCCACTCGTCTGGTTCGAGGCCGAGCGCCACATCCTGCTCATCGGCGTCCGCCAGGCGGCCCAGGCCGGTTTCGTGGAGCTGTGCTGGCAACTCGCCATGAACGTGGAGGAGTTCTTCGAGTCCCGCGTCTACCTCGACGACTGGCGCGAGACCCACCAGATCGCCCTCGAAGCCGCCCGCAGCGGCGGCGACAAGCACGGCCAGGCCGAGATGCTGTACGCCATGGGCTCGCTGTCGCTCACCGAGCAGCGATTCGACGACGCCCGCCGCGACTTCGAGGCGGCCCTGACCCTGTTCACCGAGGTGGGCCACGAGCTCCAGATGGCCCTGTCGATCCGCAACATCGCGTTCCTGGAGCGAATGAACGGCCAGCTCGAGGCCGCGATGGAGCACCTCGACCAGGCCCTCGACATCTTCTCCACCATCGGCGACCAGATCGCCGCCGCCCACACCCTGCACAACCTTGCCCAGATCCGGATGGACTGCGACGACATCGACGGCGCCAAGATGCTGCTCACCGAGGCGCTGGTGCGGAGCAAGGGCGGCGGCAACCGGCGGGTGACCGCGCAGGTGCTGCACCGGATGGGCGAGGCGCACCTGCACGCCCGCGAGTTCGCCCTGTCGGCCGGAGCCTTCGAGGAGGCGCTGACCGTCGTCAAAGGGATCGGGGACACCATCGGCGAGGCGTTCGCGCTGCACGGCCTCGGCGTTGCGCGGCTGCGCCAGGGAAAGATGGAGGAGTCGACCAAACTGCTCCGCGAGGCGTTGAGCGTGGCCCAGAGCTCACGGCACCGGCTGGCCGAGGCGCACGTGCTCGCCGGCCTGGGCGAACTGACCGTCGCCATCGGGGAACCGGGTGACGCGACCGCCTATCTCATCGAGGCGGTCTCGCTGTTCCGCCAGATGAAGATCCCGCTGCTGGAGGCCGACACCCTGCTGATGCTGAGCCAGGCGCTGCAAGAAGTGGGCGAGGACGCGGCGGCGACGTCGTCACTGGCCAGGGTCCGGGAACTGGCCGAACGGATCGACCCGCGAGCGGGCTGGTCGCTGCGCGAACAACTGGCCGCCATCCGCGAACGCCAGTCCGGCGCCGAACCCTCCCGCGAGCCCGTACGGCGAGCCGGCCCGCCGGCCATCAACCCGATCTCCGCCGGCGTCAGATAGCCCCGCCCTTTTTGACGGCGACGGCAATGGGACAGACCACAATTCGTGCCGAAACCCTTTTGTCCTTGCACCTCCCGATGAGCGGTGATACAGAAGATTCACTGCTTTCAATCACGAGCGAGGGCCATGATGAAGGCGATTCGGCGACTGGGAAAGACTCCGAAAGAGCGTGGCGACACCACGGCGGCAACGGGTTCACCGGATATCCTCGCGCTGGATGACGGCAGCTTCGCCGTCATCGGAACCGATATCACCGACCAAATCGGCGTTTATCCGCTTCTTGACGCACATTGCGCTACAGGAGAGCGAATCGTGCGCATCTCGCGCGCAACGCTGATCTCGGCGAAGAGCGACATTCCGGAGCAGTAGATGCGTCCCCCGCAATGGGCAGTCAGTTCGGGCCAACGGGTCGGTCTCGACGACTTCGGAGCGCGGTTCTCGACGGCCTGGTCCCGCGTGCGGTCGCGGTTCCTCAAGCTCGAGTGCTGGCAGAGCTACCGGGAACGCGAGATCAACAGGTCACAGGCGGCGTATGAACTGGGCGACCTACGCGAGGCCCAGAGGCTGCTGACGCTCGAATCGGAGACGGAGCGGCCGCTCTACGAGGACGTCGAGGCCCGGGAGATCGACTATGCCAGGATCCGTCTGATCAAAGAGCCGCTGACCTCTTACCTCGACTACGAGCTGATCGCCTACCGGATCCGCGCGAAGATGGGGGAGAACATCGAGATCGTGCACTGCGATTCGAACATGCGGCTCCCCGACGACGAGCACTTCGATTTCCTCCTCTTCGACCGGCACACGGCCCTGATCCACGATTATGGCGATATAGGTCTCCAAACAGGTGGATGGATCACACATGATGCCGACGTCATAGCCTCCTTGGAAAGGAAGGCGATCGAGTTGCGCCGGAAGGCCGTACCACTTCAGGAGTTCCTGGCGAGCGTGTGAAGCGAGTGTGGACGACAGGCTCCTCCGCGGATACGTTTCGATCATGGGATATCGACTGAGGGCAGCCATCATCTTTCTTGCTCCCTTACTCGGCATCGCATTGGTGACGGCAGTGCTCGCCGTACCCGTGATCCTGTTGTACGACGCCGACGAGAAGACACTCGACCGCTGGTCGAAGAGTTGCGCGGAGCACTCCGCCACTTGATGGACAGTCGTGACATGTACAGGTTCTGGCAGAAGGTCCGCGCCGTTCGAGTAGAGGTCACTCATGGGGACGCGGGCGAAGACTTCTTCACCACCGAGGTCGACAGGTCCTTCACCGCTGCCGGCCCTCCCAGACGCAGAAACCTGAGCGACCTGCTCCGGGATACACCACGGCCATGGCGCCGACCATGACTCGCCCTAACCCGACCGTGACCAACCCAAATACCCCGATATATGCCTTCACGGGGTACTTTGCATGCCAATGATCCCCGCTACCAGGAGGGACGCCATTCCCGTCCCGGCCATTCGCAGGTCATCACAAAGGCCTTACCGTGAATGCCAAAGACCGGTATCGTGAAATCCAGATCTTGAAGCGGCCGAGTCGGGGCGGCCACCTGGATGCGGAGGCCTGCCCTGAACTGCGAGTGGTGCCTGGACAAGAACAATCACCAGGGCTGGTATGGCGAGTGCTTCGTTCAGGTTCTGGCCGCAGCCGCCGGCCTGCAGGCGACCCCGCTGATGCCCGACTGCACCGGCGTCGACTTCTATCTCTGCCTGCCTCGCGAGGTTGACGGCGACTTCCCTCGCATGGAGGTCCAGGTCAAGACCTGGTCAACTCCCAAGATTAAGGACGGCTACTGGCAGTACGGTGGCCTTTCGGAGAAACGCTTCAACGCGCTTGCCGGGGAGCGCCGGATGCCGCGTTACCTCTTCGTCGTCATCGTTCCGCCGAATGTAGAGCAATTCGCCCAAGCGGATAAGGACGCACTTCAGCTCAGTCACGCCGCATACTGGGTTTCGCTGGCCGACCGACAGCGGATCGACGGCCCCGACTGCAAGAAGCGCGTCCAGGTGCGCGTGCCGGAATCCGGTCTGCTCACCGTGAAATCGCTACTGGATCTCTTCGATCCACTCCGGGCGGTGGAGGCGCCATGAACGAGCCGCGCGCCGGTGTCGACCCTGATGACCTCGTCGGTTATCTCGCCAGCAGAGGCTGGCATCACGAAGGGACCTGGCGCGGGGCGATGGTGTGGGAGCGTGACACCGGCCGGGTGCTCGTTCCCGCTCGGCGCGAGTACGCGGACGACGACGAGTTGCTCCGAGCAGTGGTTCGCAACCTGGCCCGGATCGAAGGCCGGTCCGAACGCTACGTCCTGCTCGACATCACCGAGCCGGAGACGGATGTGCCCTCCTTCCGGCTCCAGCCTGAGACCTCCTCCGGCACGATCCCCCTGCCGGCCGCGTTGAAGGCGGTGCAGGGAATCCATGATGTGCTGAAGGTCGCGGCCCAGACGGTCGAGAGCGGCCCTCGCCTGCTCTTCGTCGGCAAGCGCTCCCGCTACGTCGACAGCTTCCTCTCGCGTGTACGGCTCGGCACGACGCGACCGGGGAGCTACGTCTTCGACGCGCGCGTTCCCGTCCATCCACCGCCGTCGGAGTCGAAAGCCGTCTCCTGGAATGACGAGCTGGCGGGCCGGGAGGTCTTGGGCACCCTGCACAAGGCACTCACCGCGGCCCACACCGCCTCCCGCAACGTGATCGAGAATCAAGGCAACTTCGGGGTCTTCGACGACTACGTCGAAGAGGGTGTCTCGGCGAACCTGTGCACGGCCCTCGGCAATCTCGGCGGTGTCGACAGGAACCGCCCGTTCGACGTCAGCTTCGCCTGGGCCCGAGCGGAGCCCACCACTCTCGGCACCGCTTCACTCGCCTTCACCGGCCCCATGGTCAGCGCACTCGCGACCGCCAGCAGCGACCTGGAGAAGCTCGCCAAGTCCGGACGCGCCACCATCGTCGGCGAGGTCGACCTGTTACGCCCCGGGCAGGGCGAGGAACCTCGGGTCAAAATCAAAGGGGAGCTTCAAACCGGCTCGAACATCTTCCGCCGCTCCGTCTGGGTGGTCCTGAGTCTCGCCGACTACCAGCGCGCGTTCCACGCGGAGACCCAGAAGCGCAGGCTGCGGATCACCGGACAGCTCATCCCCCACCAGAAGCGTCTGGAGATGCGTCCCGACCCCACCGGCTTCGAGGTCCTGTGACCCGGTCTCGTAGCCGACGCATCCAGCCGAGCCGACCCGGTACGGCCTGCTCCCGGACGGTAATGAGTGGCGGCACCGGAACACCCGTGGGCGACGTGGCCACCCGGCGGGCAGGACGGGTTGCACAACGCGTCGACCCAGACATCGGCGACCGATCCGGTGATCTCCTCGATGACCTCGGCCGGGGCGGCGGCGTCCATCACGTCGGCCCAGATCATCGATACGGCGGTGCCCAGCGTGACGATGGGCATCCCGCAGCGCAAGCAGGTTCGCGCGGCGTCCGGCGGAGCCTGGCCGAACAGCGGGCCGCTCACCGGGATCGCCGTCCGCCGCCCGCGCAGACGAACCAGACGGTCTTGCCGCCGGCCGCCGGTTCGACACCCCATCGGTCGGCGTAGGCGTCGACGATCGCCAGCCCTCGGCCGTGCTCCCCGTCCGGATCGGCCGGGAGCAGAATCGGCCACATCGGGCTGTCGTCGGCCACCTCCCCGCGAACGATCCCGCCGCACCGGTACAACGTGAGCACGATCGGCGCTCGCGCGTGGACGACCGCGTTGGTGACCAGCTCGGAAACGACCATGATCACCTCATCGGCCAGGGCCGACATACTCCACGCGTCGAGCACCTCACCGACGATCTGCCGCGCCTTACCGACCGCCTGCGGATGACTGGGCAAATCCCAGCACACCTCTCGGGATGTGTTCATACTTCCTCCAGCAAGGCTGGCGCTCACATGGCGGAACGCATGGCCAATGCGCGAGTAGCGGTCTCCAGCGGCCACGTCTTCACCACAACGTTTCCGGCAGCGTGAAACCTCGGATGATGCGGGTCCTTCAGACCGCTCCATCACAGGCGGTGTGAAGTCATAAACTCTTTGTTATCTTCAACCCGTAGCATCGAACTTGCAACATACACATTGAAACGTGCGTCATTTGTCCGCCATGTTCTTACGAGACGCGGAAGAGATGTCTCTAATGCCCCAGAGTGACCACAGCCCCACCATTCGCCTACGCAGGCTTGGCCACGAACTGCGCCGCCTGCGCGAGGCTGCGGGCATGACAATCCATGAGACCGCCACTCAGCTGGAATGGTCCACCGCGAAGATCTCCCGCCTGGAGAACGGCCTCACCAAACGCCCCGACGTCCATCACGTCCGCGCTCTGTGCGCCACGTACAGCGTGCAGGAAGGCGCCCTGATCGATGGATTGGTCTCCTTGGCCAGAGAGGCCCGGCAACGCGGTTGGTGGACCAAGTACGAGGATGTCTTCACCGGCACGTACGTCGGACTCGAAGCTGAGGCCTCCGCTATCAGCACCTACGAACTCGGGCTCATCCCTGGCTTGCTGCAAACCGCCGACTACGCCACGGAGATCATTCAAGCGACCGCCACGCGTAGACAGGCACATGAGATAGAGCGTCGTGTAGCAGCCCGGATGGAGCGTCAGAAGATCCTCGACCGCGATGATCCACCGCAACTCTGGGCGGTCATCGACGAGGCCGCACTGCTACGCCAGATGAAAGCCCCTGGCGTCCACGAGCAGCAGCTTCGCAGGCTCATCGACACCAGTCCAACGGATCACATCAAGATCCAGATTCTGCCTCTGACAGCAGGCCCGCACGCGGGCATGGCGGGCCCGTTCCTGATCTTGGACTTTCCGGACGTCACCGACCGGAGCGTGGTCTACCTGGAGACCGCGACCGACAGCCTGTATTTGGAGGAGACCGATCAACTCGCCCGCTATAGGCTGTTGTTCAAGCACGTGTGTGCTTCGGCGCTCAGCGTCGACGCGTCGATCGCGTATCTGTCCAATCTGATCGACCGGTTGTGAGGCACCGATGGACCTGTCCCGCGCCGAATGGCGAAAGAGCACCCACAGCACACCTGATGGCAACAACTGCGTGGAGGTAGCTCAAAACATAGCCGACATTGTCGCGGTGCGTGACTCGAAGAACCCCGACGGCGCTGCCTTGATGTTCACTCCCGGCGAGTGGTCGGCCTTCATCGACGGCGTCAAGGCCGGCGAGTTCGGCTGACGTGTATCGACAACGCAGCAATTGTCATGCCGTGCGTTCGGGATGGCGGGGACCATAGCCGGGCGGTGGGTCCAGGGGGGTTTGGTACGGCTTGCGCCCGTCGATAGCGTCCTGCATGGCGTCGTAAAGCCCCAAAATCAACCGCTTTGTGCGGTATTCGCCATACGTGGCTTCATCCTTGCGTTTAATAATAGGAAAAGTATCCATAACGTAGGCTACGTCATCCCGGGCGATCCCGTACAGGTGAAAGAACGCCGAGTCGAGTTCCGCCCGGATCAATGCTCGTCGCTCAACCTCCCAGATGAACGGCGCCCCTTCGTCTTTCAGATCCCGCGCAAACGGTTCCATGTCGTACGTGGTATAGGAAAGCTCTACCACTCGTTCTCGAACCCAGTCAGCGACCGTACTTTCGGACTCCCAAAGTACATTGCGGCTAACAATTAATGGGGCGAGCACCGGGAGTTGCTGATAGATGAAGAAGTTTAGATGAGTTCCGCCTACTTTAGATCGGGCCGCGAAGTCCAAGATGAGCGATGATAGACATGCCTGAATGGCAGCAAGCTGTCTCACGGGTTGGCCAGAAATCAACATCAATGGGAGCTGATTACCGACACCTGCCTTTGGGAATACCGAAAGAATCGTCGTGCGTTCATCCGTTGCCCGTGCAATGTCGCGCCATCCCATGAGCCAATCGTGGTCCCAGCCCTTGTTGCTGAGCGTCTCCTCAACGACCGACTTTTCTACCCAGTAGCGTGGCAGCGCGACGGCATCGGGAATTTGCTTCTGGGCGAGGGTGAGAGCATTAATGGAGCCGTTGGGTTCGTAGGTTGCCCAGCGGTGGTCGTAGTGGTGGAGCATCTTGGCCTCGTACAGCGGGAGCAGGTGTTCGTCACCCTTGACGAGGACGTTATCATCGAGCTTCCAGCCGTCCGCGAGCATGCCCTCCAGGGTTTCGTCGTCAGCCTCGCTGGGGCGGAATCTTCCTGAGTCGTTCGACATATGAAACATCGTCACGAATTTTATGCCCCACGGGTTTCCATTCTTGTTGCCCTCCTTGAGGAGGATTGGAATACGGCGGTAGATGCCAAGAGTTATCTCAGCATCGCGGCGCGTGCGGAAAACCGGGCATGTACCGGTGTTTGGGTTCAGCAGCGTGATCTCGTCAGGGGTCAGTTTGAACCGCTTGCCCTCATCGCCCAGTTGGGCTGCATCGTGGAGGAAAAATGCGAAATCGGCCTGGCCGACTTGACTCTTTTGTCCCGCAAGTGTAAGCAAACTAAACTTATAGCTGCGGTGCACTTGGGCGAAAATCCCCTTCGCGTTTTCGAAATCATAGAGCGAAACCAATGATCGCTTAACCAGTAGGTCTTTGAAATAATACTGAGTGGTGGCGTCGGTGGCGACACCCGTGGGAACAATGACGCCCATCCGCCCCAGAGGATGCAGCACATCCCGATTGTTCTCAGCGAAAATCGCATAGGTGTTAACGTCCCCCCGCGCAGTCAACGGATACCGGGCTGACGCGCGCAGAAAGTGGCTCTCACCTTCCGCTCGGCGCTTAGCATTGACAAACTCCTGATGCAGCACACGGCCGTCTTCCGATTTCGCCAATGCCTTGATAAGCCTGTCTCGGGCAGCCTTGTTGCCAGCGGTCGCGATCGCCTCATTATGGACGGCGAAAAACTCCTTCTCTGACAGCTTCACCTTCTCCCAGGGTGGGTTGCCAAGAACGCAAGAAAATCCACCGGTCCAGCCAGCGGAAGGAGTGAAGTCGGGGCTGGAGCCGTTGGTGCGGAAGATATCGGGAAATTCTAGATGCCAGTGAAAGAACCGGTACCACTCGGCGAGCTTGTCCAGTTCCTTCTTTTGTGCTTCGGTCAGATTGCCGCCGTTCTGCAGGCGTCGGACGGTGGCGGTGGTAATCGCAGTCGGGGCGTCGGCGTGCTTGCGCCAAACGAAGGCGGCGCACCAGGCATCAGCCGCACGGCGTTTCCGGTTGAGAGCGTCGGAGGTGTCGAAGGCGCGGAAGCGGCGTTCCTGCTCCCGTACGTCGGCGACGCGAGTGACCGGGATCGCGGCCACGGCGAGAACCTGCTCGGCCAGGTCCTTGTTCCCAGTTCGCTTGCCGCTGTCGTCGAAAAGAGTCTCCTGGCCAGCCAACTCCTTGGCGTTCTGCTTCTTGAGGGAGTTGGCGACCTTCTTGTCGTCGCCCTCGATGGCCTTGAACGCGGCGTCGGGGACGCCCTTGGCGAGGAGCGCCGGAGTGGTGCCGAGGAGGGCGTTGCCGACCTTGATGTGGGCGTCGAGGAAGGCGAGCGGCTTGCCGGGCTCCAGGGACTCGATCCACAGGGAGACTCTGGCGAGTTCGGCGGCGAGCGGATTGATGTCGACGCCGTAGATACACCTGTTGACGATCAGGCGCATCGACTCGCGTATCGCCGACGGCACCGGTTCGGGTTCCCCCGTGACCATGGCCGCGTGTCGCTTGGCGATGCGGCGGGCGGCGGCGACCAGGAAGTGGCCGGAGCCGCAGGCCGGATCGCAAACGGTGATCTTCAACAGGTCGTCGGCGACGCCGGATGCCGCGTGCTCGTCGATCACCGGGTCGAGAGCGGTGTCGAGCAGCGACTCGATCAGCAAGCTCGGCGTGTAGTACGAGCCGGTGGTCTTGCGCTCGTTGCCGGAGATCTTCTCCTTCAGCTCGAACCTCGTCCCCATGCCGTTGGTCGCCGCATAGGGAACCAGCTCCAGCAGCGACTCGTAGACGCTGCCCAGCTCTTCGGCCCCGAGATGCTGAAAGTCGACGTCGCGGGGGCGGCCGTCCTTGGCGCGGACGGTGGACATCCTCCTGATCGCGGTCAGCAGCGCCTCGTTGGGCAGGTCGCACCAGAGGAGCTGGTCCGGCTGCGGCTCGCCGGTGAGACCACGGCCCTCGCCTGCCGTACGGAAGAACAGGCCGCCGAGGCCGGGGAGGCCGAGCGCGGGGAGACCGTCGTCGGCGCCGAGGGCGGCGACGACCTTGGCGGTGGTCCTCCACAGGTCGGTGTGGCGGTCGCCGGCCCGGCGGGCGGCCAGGCGGCGGAGGCGGCGGCTGGAGAACCAGGCGTCGTAGCGGTCCCTGGCGGCCTGCGGCGCGTCGGGCGCGAACAGGGCGCCCCGGTCTTCGGCGACGAAGACGAAGATGAGCTGGTAGACGAGGCGGAGCAGCTCATGGTGAAAGTCGGGGCCGGTGAGCTTGCCGGCGGCGAGTTGCTCGCGAAGCTTGGGGTTGGCGACGAGGAAGCCGGTGCCGAGCGCTTCCAGGGCATCCTTCACTCCGTCGCGGAGCTGTTCGCGGGCGCGCAGGCCGGTCTCGGCCGCGAACGCGCGCCACTTCTCCAACCAGCAGTCGGCGCAGGTGGGGGTCGCGTCGCCTGCGATCAGCTCGAAACGGGACGCGTGCAGCAGCGTGTAGAGGAGGACGAACTCGGAGTACAGCTCGCCGTCGAAGATGGCTTCGAGGTCGAACTCGATGTAGGCGGAGCCGACGAGCGCGGTGGAGTCGCGCAGGATGCGTAACCGGCGGCCGTTGGAGAGCACCCCCCATAAATGATCGTCGGAGAGGTTGAGGAACTCCTGGAGCATCGACTGCGGGGCACGCTTGGACACGCCGGGCACGTTCTTGTCCAGCGGCGTCGCCCAGCCGAGCAGGTGCATGGGCACGCAGTGCCACAGGTGGGAGATGGGGAAGTCCTTCTCCCCCGCCGTGAGGCCACCGCGGTTGAACGGAACCCGGCTGCCGAAGCCGAACTCCTGCAGGAGGACGAGCAGCCAGCGGTCCCGGGTGAGCGAGGTGTCCGACTCCCCCGCCGGAAGTGTCGCCAGCCGATCACGGTAGGCCCGGTAGGCGCCGAGCAGATACTCCCAGCGTCGGCTGGCGGCGTCGCCGAGACGCTCGGCGGCCGCCAGGTTGTAGTCTTCGGGCCGCATGCCGGGCAGTTCCCGGTCCGCGGCGGCGATCCGGGCGAGCACGTCCTGCGGAAGCAGGCCGCCGGCGACGTCGACGGCCAGGTAGGCGCTTCTCATCGAGCGCCCCCGGCGGGCAGGTAGACGTAGACGCCGAGCACGTCGGCGGGACGGTTCGCGGTCACCTTCAGTCCTCTCGTTCCGGCACCGATCGCACCGCGCACCCGCTGGTGAGCTTCGGCCAGCCGTACGGCGAGCGCGTCGCCGCGGGTGTCCAGCTCGGCGGCGAAATCGGCGGACAGCTCACGCCGCTTCCCATTCGTCTCGGTGACCAGCTCGGCGATGACCCGTTCAGCCGTACGCCTTACCAGCTCAAAGAGGGTGTTCACCGGCTTGGCGGTCAGCACCCCGATGACCTCGTCCTCACCGAGCCACTCCCGGCCGTCGGGGGTGGACCGGTAGCCGATCACCTGCGCGTCTTCAGCGATGAGCGTGCGGGTTCCGGTACGGCCGGGCAGCGTCACGTGGAAGCGGTAGCGGACCAGCAGCAGGACGGTACGCAGCGACACCGCGTCGGTGCGGATGACACCACAACGCCGGGCGGGGCCGTCCGCGTCGAGCGCGCTGTCCAGCACGGTCCGAGCGAGGTCCCGGATCATGGGATCGGTGCGGACCAGGGCATGGCTCCCCGGTGGGGCGGGGATGTCGGGATGGAATCTCAGGGTCTCGGTCTTGCCGTTGAACCCGAGACCGAGGGCATGCCGTACAGAGACCGGGAGCTGGCGCGTGTCGGCGTGGAAGGAGTCCGGCCGGGCGTCGATGATGGCGCCGAAGCCCGAGAGCGAGTCGTGGGTGAAGCGCGACACGTCGGCGGGGCTGCCGAGGGCGGCGCGGATCTCGGCGACCTCGCGTTCGACGTCCTCCAGCTTGATCCCGGAGTGGGCGTACTTGGTGAGGGCCTTCGACTCGCGGTCGGCGGCGCTCTCCCAGGCACGGTGCACCTGGTCGCGGGTCCTGGTGACGCCGAAGTCGAGGTCGAGCTGTTCCTGCTCGTCGTCGTCACGCATGAGCAGGCCCTCGACGAGGGCCTTGACGATGTCGTCTCCGCCGGTCGGCACGGGCACGGCGACGCCGGTCTGGCGGGCGATCATGCGGTGCTTGCGGATGAGCACGTCGAGAACGACGCCGTCGATGCCGTTGTCCAAGCCGTAGAGGGTGACGGCCCGCACCAGCGGGCTGCGCTGGCCGAACCGGTCCACCCGGCCCTCGCGCTGCTCGTGGCGGGTCGGGTTCCAGGCCAGGTCGTAGTGAACGACGGCCTGGAAGCTCTCCTGCAGGTTGACGCCTTCGGAGAGACAGTCGGTCGCGACGAGCACGTGCCGTCCGGGCTCACCGGTCAGGTCGCGGATGGCCTCCTGGCGGGCCTCCGGATGCAGCCGACCGGTGACGTGACGGACGTTGGTCTTCCTGCCGAGGGCCTTGGCCAGGTGCTCGGCCACGTATTCGGCGGTCGGGATGAACCGGCAGAACACGATGGGGTCGTAGCCGTCCGCCAGCAGCGTCTTGACCTCGGCGATCAGCGCGGCGAGCTTCGCGTCGTCCTTCGGGCCCTCGATTCCCTTGAAGGCACCGGCCAGGCGCTTCAGCCGCCGGGTGTCGTCCTCGTCTCCGGTACGGCCGCCGGCCGCCGCGTCGATGCCTTCCAGCGTCTCGTCCTCGCCGAAGTCGAGCACGCTGGAACGGCCCAGCTCGTCGGCTTCCCGCTCGGTCTCCGCCGGGACGGTGGCCGAGCGGGTCTCCAGGGTGGCGGCGGCGGCCCGGGGTGAGGAGGCCACCGAGCGCAGCAGCGCCAGCGCCGACCACCAGGAGACGCGCTGCCGCAGGCCGGTGCCGGGCTTGCGCACGGTCTCGCGGGCATAGGCGAGGACCTGTCGCGCGAGCTTGCCGTACTCACCGGAGAGGGCGTAGGAGACGTCTCGGACCTGGCGGTCTTTCGGGAAGGGGGTCTCCTCGTCCAGGTAGCGGCGGATGTCGCGGCGGCGGCGCTGCACGAAGTGCCCGGCGAGTCGTTCGCGGTCCTTGACGCTGTCCAGGTCCACGTTGGCCAGGGCGGGGTCCAGCAGTCCGATGAGGTCACGGAAGGCGTCCTCCTTGCCGCTGTGCGGTGTGGCGGTGACCAGGAGCATGTGCCGTCGCGGATCGTTCGCGAGCTCCTGCAGGAGCCGGTAGCGGAGCTGGCTCTGCTTGCTCGACGATCCGGCCGACACGCAGGTATGGGCCTCGTCCACGATCACCAGGTCGGGGCAGGTCCGTACGAACTGCTGGTAGCGGCGGTCGGACTTGATGAAGTCGGTGGAGACGACGGTGACCGGGTGCCGGTCGAAGATGGACTCGTCCAGCCGAAGGTCGCGTTCCAGCCGGGTGGCGGTGGAGGGGAGCACCAATGTCGCCTTGATGGCGAACTTGTCGCGTAACTCCGCCGCCCACTGCTCGGCCAGCGCGGGCGAGCACAGCACGGTGAGACCGGTCGCCTCGCCGCGCTCCAGGAGCTCCTTCGCGATCAGGCCGGACTCGATGGTCTTGCCGATCCCGACGTCGTCACCAATGAGGAGGCGTACGGTTTCCATTCGCATGGCCAGCAGGAGCGGGACCAGCTGATACTGGCGGGGATCCACGGCGATGGACGCCAGCGAGCGGAACGGACCGGCCCCGGAGGTGAAGCCGATGCGCAGTGCCGTACGGAGCATGGTCGCGGCGACGCTGTCACCGACCTCGCCGGGGGTGGGTGGCGGGAAGGTGGCTTCGCTGACCTCGTCGGCGAACAGGCAGGCTTCGAAGTCGGTGTCGCCGTTGAGCGGGCGGACGACGAGGAAGTCGGCGGCGCTGCCGGGCTGGACGACCCACTCGCGGCCACGGGCCGCGACGAGAGATCCCGCGGAGTAGCTCAACGGGCCCTCCGACCGGTTCCGAAGACACCGGGATAACTGCGCACGATCTCGTCCCACTCCTCGTCGTATCTAAAGCGGATCACCAGCCAGGCGAGATCCATCAGTCGATCTTCGGCTTGCATGTCACGTTCGATCACGTTGGCGGCATCGTGATGTGGTCCATCAACAAAGATCGCGATGTTTCCTGCTTTGGTGCGATAGACGAAGTCAGGTCGTGCGCGGGCATTCGCGATCAGTTCCTGGGCTCCGGTGGGCAGGCGGTAGTCGCGCTCTCGCAGGAAGTCGACGAAGGTCCGCTCCAACTCGCTGTCGGACGACTCCCGTAACGCGCCGACGTGCTCCTCGGCGGTGCGGTGGCCGCCCGAGGGTTCGGTGTCGGACGCGGCCAGGTCACGCAGGATCGACACCACGCTGTGCCGGTCGATCTCCTCGTGCCAGAACTGGTTGGTGTAGGAGAGCAGGCAGTCGTAGCAGCCGCGCTCACACCGTTCCCTGGCTTCGGGCGCGTGGTCGAGGTCCTTCCCCGTCTCCGGCTCGAAGTGGATGATCTCCAGCGCCTTGACGGCGACCCGGCGCAGGGCATCACGCTCGTCGTGCAACCTGCGCAGGACGCCCGCGCCGCCCTCCGCGCTCTCGATGAACAGCATTCGCCCGCGTTCCCGCGGATCTGGCAGCGGCTCGCTGGTCAGCTCGGCGTCCTCCAACTGGAATTCCGCCTCGATGCCGCGTTCGAGTGCGTACCGCAGCGTGGTCGCCGTGCTCTGCGAGACAGGCTCCGCGCATCGGAAGACCACGATGTTCTTGTTGTCCTGCACGAAGGGGACGACTTTCACGACCCGCTGAGCCTTCTCCAGCGAGATGAGCCCGGCGTCCTCGGGCGACTGGTTCGAGGCGTCCGGATCCTTGGCCCATCTGCCTCGCACGGGATCGAGCCAGAATCCGATGTCCTTGGGGTTCTTCCGCCCTCGCCGGCCTTGATTGATCTTGCGGACGGTCGCGGCGTCGCCGTACGCCAGCTCGGCCAGCGGCTCACCGTCCCTGCGGATCGCCGCGTCGAGGCGGCCGGAACGGGTGCCATGGGTGCTGAACCGGTAGGTCGTCAGCACGTCGAACCCGGCCTTGCGCCGCTCCTCCTCGTCGGAGGAGATCCGCTGACGCCGGATCGTCTCCACCGTCTGCAGGTGCATCAGCCCTGCCAGCATGCCCCGCAGCTCGGCTCCGCACTCGTCGCACACGTCCGTACCGGCCTGCCGGTCGTGCCAGTAACCGCAGTCGTCACAGATGCGGGCCTCGGCGGTCGCCACCTCACCGGCTTCACCAGGCGGCACCTGGATCTTGGCGACCTCGTAGCGGCGGCCCTCGTGATAAATCAGCGCGCCTGGGCCGAATTCTCCGATCGCGATGAACCTGGGGCGCTGAATGTAGTTCGCGGTCTGCCGCTCACCGGGGATGTACGCGGCGAGCGGGAGACGGGGGAAGGAGTATCCGGGCAGGAACCCTTCCGAGGCGAAGTAGCGGTAGGTGTAGAAATCGCTGAACTGCCGGTCGGTCTCCTCATTCTTCAGCAGCCGGAGCTGGTTTTCGGCCTGCTGCCGCCGCCGTTGCGCCTTACGCTTGTCATCCGGGGTGGACGCATGATCCATGACCCGATGGTTCTGCTCGCGCTGCTCCACGACGGCCGCGCGGAACAGGTCGCGCCAGCGGTCACAGTCGATGTTGAACCGCGCCGCCGCGTTCTTGAGGGTGTCCTCGATCCAGCCGTCGCTCCACCAACTGCTCGCCGCCAGGCCGTCCCGGATGTCCGCGAGCATCTCCTTCACCCTGGGGACGGCCCGCCGTACCGCGTGCTGGTCCTCAAGCTGCGTCCTGAGGAGATCATGAATCGGCAGCTCGGGCTCGCGGGAGACGTCGATCACCTCGGTCATCCGGGAGTACAGGGAGGCGCCGGTCTCGGCCAGCCAGATGGCGTGCACGTGCGAGCGGACGAGATCCTCGTTGGTGAGATCCAGCCGGGGTGGCTGGACCCTGCCGGCGACCATCTGCTCCGAACGCCGGAAGTAGTACTGGTCGTGCGGGCTGCCGGTGGAACAGTACGTGGTGATCAGGGCGGGCTGGCCGCTCCGCCCCGCACGGCCGGAACGCTGAGCGTAGTTGGCCGGGGTGGGCGGTACGTTGCGCATGCCGACGGAGGTGAGGGTGGCGATGTCGACGCCCAGCTCCATCGTGGGCGAGCAGTACAACAGGGGTAGCCCACCTTCACGGAAATGCTGCTCGCGTTCCTGCCTGATCTCCGACTGCACCTGCGCGGTGTGCTCCGCCGCGTGGATCCCGACCAGTTCCGCAGCCACGTTGGCGTACAGATCCCTGAAGAACTCACTGATCCGGGTGCCGTCCTCCGAACCAGGAGTCTTGCGGAGGTCCGGCGCGACGGTCTTGCCATCGCCGACCCGCCAGATCAACTCCGAGGACTTGATCCGATAGCCTCTGGCCCCGTCACGGGCCCGGCCCACCTCGATCAGCAGGCCGTACTTCGCCAGTGCGCCCAACAGGTCGTTAATGATCGCCTGTGCTTCGTCGACCGAGAGCTTGCCAGGGTAACGGGGGAATGTGCCGGTGCGGCGCAGGTAACGGCCAAGGGCGGAGCGACCGGTGAAGTTGACCCGTTCTCGGGTCTCCCCTGGTCTGCCAGGCTGGCCGAACACCGTCGTGGCTCGGACCCGGCCGTCCGGATCGCCCAACGCCCAGACGCCCTTGAGCTGCTGCTCCGACTGGTTCCAGATCCGCTCGTACCCCTCTTCGAGGAGCACATCGACATCGACGGCGAGGGCGCGGCGCATCTCGTCCAGCACGAGACGGGCCAGTTCGGCGCGATGACGCGGATCATCGTCGCGCAGCGCCGGGTGTGTGCCCGCCCAGTGCTCGGTGTCCGCCGCGATCTCGTCCAACGCCACGTAGTCGAACCGCAGCAGGCGCGTCTGCTCCAGGTTGGGCATCGTGACGCGCCAGCCCCGGGCCAGGTCTACGTAGATCAGGTAGGAAAGCGCCCCGCGCAACGCCTTGAGCACGTGCTCACGCTGGCCGAACTTCACGTCCGGGTTCCGTGCGAAGGTGGCCATCGGCAGATTCAGCGCGTTGGCGACTCTCTGCGCGACGTCGTCATGCCGCAGGCCGTCCTCCCCTGCCGCCTCGGCAGCCCGGTAGAGCGCGCCGCGCACCTGGGTGACCTGAACGAAATCGTTGAGGTGACCGGCCTGGAGGCTGGCATCCTGCCGGTTGTCGACGAAGGTCAGCAGCTTGCGGGCCTCCTCACTGAGTTCTTCCTGGCGGCGCAGACTGCGGACGATGCTGGCGCTGATGACCGACATCGCGGAACTGCGGCCCTCTGAGGCGAAAGTCGCCAGCTTGGCGAAGTCCCGGCCCCTGACCTGCTCATAGGAAACCCGGCAGTGCAGGCAGAACCTGAAGGGCTCCTGGAAGTACCAGGCCCGCAGCCCTTCTCCCGCGGAGCCTTCGTTCCCGCCAGGGCCGAGCCAGACTTCCCGAGGAAGTTTGTCGTGTAGCGAGGCTTTGACCTGAGTGTTGCCGTCGAGGGCCGGCTCCAGCCACGAATCCGGAAGCCTGCCCCCTGCCACCGGGTCGGACGGCCAGGGACGATCAGAACTGACATAGAGGTATCCGTTGGCGGCATCACCGCCGGCGACATCGGCCTCCTGCCGCGCGCCGTAGCTTCCGTCCTTCCTTCTGGAGACGACCAGATACTCCTGACCGCAGTCGCGGCAGAAGGCCAACGGCAGAAGGATCTTCTCGCGGTGGCCAGGGACACTGACCTGGTACTGGCTGGTGATGTACCGCTTGTCCTCGGGGTCGAGGTTGACGTAGGCGGTGTCACCCTTGGACAGGAACTGATGGAGCCGGAAAGCGAACAGTGGCCTTTGGGTTTCGGGGTGTTTCGCGCGGGCGCCCTCCTGAAGGGCGCGCTCGATGGCGTCGACGCAGTCGTGCACGGGGCGGCCGGTCGCCTCGGCCAGAGCCTCCGACGCGACGGTTACCTTCGTGGGTCTGCGCCGGATGAGCCGATCGCTCCCCGCCTCCCTGGCCAGGCCGAACTCTGACTCGATCCAGCTCGACAGCGGATCTGCCGCCAGCTCGGCGTAGCCTCGGCCTGCCTCTGCTCCCATGGCGGCCACCAGCTCGACGCCGGACGGCCGCTGATCGAGGGTCGCCCGGACCAGGGTCTCCCCGATGATGCGACTGGGGATCACCCTGGTGCCGAAAAGCCTGGTCGCGACGTCGGCTACGACCTCCTGCGCCTGGGCGAAGGTCTCGGTCGTGGCCATGGTCGCCGACGTTCCGACACACTGCAGATTCGGGGCCGAGCAGGCGTCGCGCAGGCGCCGTACGAGCAGCGCGACGTCTGCTCCCTGACGACCACGATAGGTGTGCAGCTCGTCCAGGACGAGGAATCGCAGTCCCTGGGCCGCTCCGATCAGGCTTTTGCGCTCAGCCGTCCTGGTAAGCAGGTATTCGAGCATCACGTAGTTGGTAAGCAGGATGTCGGGTTTGCGGGCGAGGATACGGTCGCGTTCCTCCTCGCTCTCCTGTCCGGTGTAGCGGGCGAAGGAGACTCGCTGAGCGCTCTTGGGCAGCCCCCAAAGCAGGTAACGGGTCAACTCTTCCATCTGGCTGTTGGCGAGCGCGTTCATCGGGTAAACGACGATCGCCTTGACCCGGCCAGGATCCGGGTTCCGGAGAATGGAGTCGACGATGGGCACCATGTAGGCCAGGCTCTTTCCCGAGCCGGTTCCGGTGGTCAGCACATAGCTGCGCCCGTCCCTGGCTGCTTCGACGGCCTCCTGCTGGTGCCGGTGAAGCGTGATGACCCGCGATCCCGGATCATCCTTACTGTCCTTGAACCTGAAGAACTGCTCGCAACCAGGGTGGAGCACGCCTTGGGCGACCAGTTCCGGGATGGTGCCACCACCGGCGAAGCTCGGGTTGAGCGACACCCACGGGTACGGCCAGCGGGCCCGCGCTTGTTTCTCGTCGTCGAGGTGGGCGGCGATCCGCTCGTCGCGGACACTTACCAGGGAGGTAGTGAACTCGTCGTAGTCGGCGACAAGCCGGTTGTGCACCTCGAAGACGTCCACACAGCTCTCTTTCCGCACAAATTTGGCGATGTCTCTCATCCTGGCCAGGGCCCAACACACTAAATCATCTGCCAATGGCAAATGGAACGTTACATAGATCGTTCGTTGTAAAGCTGACGCAATCTGCATCCATGATCGCTACATGAACCGAAGAGATTGGAGCCCCGTGGCCGAAACGCTATGAAAGGTCTAAATAATGCTGTCCGTAATCGCGAGGCGTGGTGTGCGAGCGCGGTCGCCAGCAAGGGCGTGAGGGCCGGGGGTACCAGCGGAACGCTATAGGAAGTGCCCGACACGGGTAGTTTCGATCTGCGTCGACTCTCTGACCCCCTTCTCCCCACGGAGCGTTATGACAGCCCTGCGGCATAAGCCCTATCCCGTCGAGGAGCTATTGCGGGCCGTACGCCTGGAGATAGCCGCCGAGTTCCGCAGTGACGGCGACGGTGAGAAGGTCTCTCTGACCGCTGGGCGGCTAACCGGCGGCAACGGAGAGATGCGAGAGTACTTGTTCTCCTGTAAGGGCTGGAAGGCCGCGTTCGCCGGCGAAAAGCTGCTCATCCGGCTGTCGAACTCTCGCCGTGATCCGTGGGTGAGCGCCGAGGCCACGCGGATGCCCGACGGTAGGGTACGGGTTCGCACCACCGCCGACCTGGGAAGGCAACCGGGCAACACCCAACTACGCAAGGACGATTCAGCCGGCCTGGAGGCGATCGCCGAGCGGCTGGAGTCGGCCGGCGGGAGCGACGGCTTGGTCAACCTCGCGACGGCGGGCTGGCTGGTCGGCCAGGGGCGGCCGCGGGTCGAACGCTGCCCCACCCCGGAGCGCTTCATTCGGGGATATCGGGAACGCCGGCTCAACTCCCGGCAGCGGCAGGCGATCGAGCAGGCTCTCGGCAGCGAACTCACCTTCATCTGGGGGCCACCAGGAACCGGCAAGACCGACGTCGTCGCCTATATCACCGAGGGCTGCCACCGGCAGGGATTGCGGGTGCTCTTCGTCGCACCCACCAAAGTGGCCGTGGACCAGGCCCTGGAGCGGATTTGTGAGCTGCTGTCGAACGAGGAGGGATTCGACGCGGGCCTCGTTCAGCGTGCCGGAGACGTCGAACTTCCCTCTCTGGCCGCAAAATTCGGCGAACAGATCAATGCCGAACTGGTCTGCGCACGACTCGCCACCGCGGTGACCACCCGAATCGACGAAACACGCCAGCAACTGGACACCGTACGTCAGACCCTAGCCATTCATGCCGACGCTGACCGCGCGGCAGCGGAATTGCTAGACCTCAGCACTCGGCGGGACGACGCGGAACGGCACACGACCGTCATGGGCCAGCAAGCCCAGGCCCGCCGGGCGACCATCGGGGAGATCGAGCAGCAGATCCTCGACATCGGTACGCCTTCCGGGCTTTTCGCCAAGAGAAAGCAGGCGAAACTCGACGACCTCAAGCGTGCTCACTGGGAGGCCCGGAACGCCGTCGCCGCACTCGACGAGCAGATGGGAGCCGCCCTGACATCTCAGCGCCAGTGCGGCGCGCAGATCGCCGCACTGGAGCCGAAACTGGCCGTCCTGCGCGGTCAACTTGGGGCGGCACCTTCGCCGAACGCTCTTCGGAGTGCCGCAGAAGGCTTGCAGCAGCGACTCGCCGCGCTGGAGCAGGAGCAACGGAAGATCACCGATGTGGTCCGCGGCAACTGCCGGGTCATGGGTACCACGGTTGCCAAGGCGGTGCAGTCTCGCAAGCTGCTCGACTCCATCGATGTGGTGGTCATCGACGAGGCGGGCATGGTGAACACCCCCTCGGCCTGGTGCGTGGCAGGGCTCGCCGACCAGCGCGTCGTCGTCGCCGGCGATTTCCGTCAGTTGCCGGCCGTGACCAAAGCCACTGGTGACCGCCAGGCCTCCTCACAAGACGTTGCACATGCGACGCTCTGGATGAACCGTGACGCCTTCTCCACGGCCGGACTGGTGGATCCGGCGGGTTCGGCCCGCCAAGATCATCGAATGGTCTGCCTCGACACGCAGTACCGCATGCGGCCGGCGATCTGTGATGTGGTCAACAGCATCGCCTATCCGGAAGCCCCGCTTCTCACCGGCCGTCCCGACCGCAGCAGGCTACCCGAATCACCACTGACCGACGGCCCGCTCATCCTCATCGACACCGCTCCGCGACGTCTGCCCAATCCCAAAGGACGGTACGGCGGGCACAAGACCAACGCGGTCCATGAAGCCGTTATCCACGAACTCATACGCGGCCTGCAGTACGACGAGGTCCTTCCCTCTCGGAAGGCGACCGGCCTGGTTCGGCCCACCGACCAACTGGCAGTGATCACTCCCTACAGAGACCAGGTCAAGTCACTTCGGGACAGCTTGACCTATCGTTTCGGCGAAGGCTACGAAGGGCTGGTGGACACCGTCCACCGGTTCCAGGGCAGTCAACGCCCCCTTGTGGTGATCGATACCGTGGCCGGAGCCGGCGACACGCTCGGCTACTTCTACGAGGGCATCGGCCTTTCGTCGTCCACCTGCCGGTTGCTCAACGTGGCCCTCAGCCGGGCTCAAGATCACCTGGTTGTCGTCGCCGACACCGAATTCCTCCACCGCAAACTTCACCCGAACAGTGAAGCCGCCCGGATGCTCGCCCATCTGGAGCGTCACGCCCGGATGCTCTCGGTCGACGATCTCGTCCCATTCCGCTCTGCGGCCGACCTCGCCGGTCTTGGTGAAGACGAGTTGTCCCGACCGGCCTTCTTCCCCGCCGATGAGGTACCCCGGGCCATCGAATGGGACCTCGCCCGAGCCCGGCGCTCCATTGAGATCTATTGTGCCTTCCTCGATCCGAACCCTGTCCGCAAGTGGCTGCGGCACCTCGCTCCTCGCATAAGCGATGGAGTGCAGGTCACCATCCATACCCGCGATCAGACCGACGACCCGCGCAAACACGATCTTGTAGGGGAACTCAAGTCGGCCGGGTGTCAGATCTCCGTCCGGGAACGTATGCACGAGAAGGTGCTGATGGTCGACGACACTGTGCTGTGGCACGGTTCGCTCAACCTCCTGGCCAACGTCGGCCCTACTGACCTGATGATGCGGATCACCGACCCGTCCTCCTGTCTCCGTGTGCGCCACATCGTGGACCGCGCCCGGCGAGAACGCCCCGCACGCGTCTGGAAGCAGACACCCCCGGCCTCGCCCGTTGACGCGGTCAGCCCCGGCACGGTCCTCGACGGGCGCCTTTACCTTGCCGTCCCCTTCAACGAGAAGGACGAGGCTAAACGTGTCATCCGCGCCGCCGGCAAAAGGGCGTCTTGGGATGGAAACCGTCAGCTTTGGCACGTGGACGCAGATATTTCACCCGAGGTGATCCAACGCTGGCTCCCACCTCGAACCATGTAATTGACCTTTCGCGTCTACTCCCCTCGCCGACCCGGCATCGCGCGACCTTGCCGTCGGCTTCGATTCAGCTGCCACGCCCCTCACCTGGGCGCCACCGGGAGTGCCCGGTGACCCGCCCGCGATGGCCGTCGTCACCCCCTGCCGCCACCCCGTTCACGAGCGGGCCGGTACGTCGGCGACGACGCATGAGATGTTGTCCGGTGCGCCGTGGTCGTGGGCCAGGGCGCTGAGCCGATCGACCGCCTCCTGAGGGGTGGCGGCGGTTTCGAGCACGTGGCGCAGGCTCTGTTCGGGGAGCACCGCGTGCAGGCCGTCCGAGGACAGCAGGTAGCGGTCCCCGGGGTGCGCCTCGCGTAGGTGCAGGTCGGGTTCGGTGGTGTCACCGCTGTCCAGGGCCCGCTGCAACGTGGCTCGTTCGGGATGGGAGGCGGCTTCCTCCAGGGTCAGCTTGCCCTCGTCGACCAGCGACTGGACGAGCGTGTGATCGTGGGTGATCTGGGTCAGCTCGCCACCCCGCAGGAGGTACGCGCGCGAGTCGCCGACATGCAGGAGCGCGAACTGGTTGCCCGACCACAGCATCGCCGTCAGGGTCGTGCCGGCGCCTCCGCGCGCGGGGTCGGACGCGATGAAGTCGTGCACCGCCGTACGCGCGCCGTTCGCGGCCGTTCCCAGGGACTTCAGCAGGTTCCGAGCGGGCACGTCCGCGTCGAGTGGTTTGAGTGCTTCGATCGCGGCGACGCTCGCCGGCAGTTCCACGCCCTGCGCGCCGAACCCGTCGGCGACGGCGAACAGCCGCGACCCCGCGTACACCGCGTCTTCGTTCGCCGATCGCACGAGTCCGCGATCCGTGCGGGCGGCGTAACGGAGATCCAGTTCCATGTGCGTACCAGCCATTTCGATGTCCTTCCTGGACAGATGGGTGATGAGGAAGGTGGCCAGCTCCTTGCGTGCCGCGGTGTCGGCCTCCACCTGACGCCAGTACGAGGTGACCTCGGTCGCCGCCGCGAGCGGCGGAAGGTCGCACACCACACGAATTCGCGCCAGCGGCATCCCGAGCCCGCGCAACCACGCGACCAGCTGCGCCCTCTCCAGCTGCGCCGGATCGTAGGACCGGTAACCCGAACGCGGATCGACGTGGACCGGAGGCAACAACCCGAGCTCGTCGTACAACCGCAACGCCTTGGCCGTCAGGCCCGACGCCTGCGCGAACTCGCCGATACTCAGTCTGGCCACGACCCCCTCCTCATCCCGGGCTCCCTGCCCGGTCACCCGACTCTCCTTCTTGCCCCAAGGGCAAGGTCAACCAGGCGGGCCATCCTCTTTTCAGGTCGAATACGGACGTCCACCCTCTGTGGTCGGTACGGCTAGCACGTGGTGCCGTTCGGCGGGATCACCTGCTCGGTGAAGTAGCGGTCGATGTGCTCGCGGGCGCAGGCGTTGCCCAGGTACAGGGTGTGGCCGGGGCCTTCGTGACGCACGGAGCCGCTGCCGGGAACCTGGTCCAGGACTTGCTGGACGGAATCGGACTCGTTCCAGGCGCCCGCGCCTAGCAGGGGCGGGAGATCGTCGGGGAGCGAACTCGGCGGGTTGGTGACCGGTACCGGCCAGCCCACGCAGGTCAGCGTCGCCGCCACGAGGGTTCCCGCGGTTCCCGTGTTCGGCGCGAGGCGGCGCAGCCGGGAGACCGCCGCCGTCAGTTCGGCGCGGTCCTTGGCTCGCGGCCAGTCGAGGCATTCGGTGACACCGGTCGACTGGTCCGGATATCGCAGACCGCGCTCGGGGGCGAACCCCGAGGCGTCACCGCGACCGGCTTCCTGGATCGTCCGGGCCAGGGCGGGCCATCCCGGCTCTCCCCGCCTGGCCAGGCCGAGCGCGAAGCTCTGCAGGTCACGACCGTCGTAGTGGACGCCTGCCCGCTTGGCCGGGATCGGTGAACGGTCGGCGTCCGCGACCAGTTTCCGCCAGGACCGGGAGGTCACCTCGCACGAGTCGTCCTTGCCGCACCAGGTGAGGAACCGGCCGAAGCTCGCCTCGTTGCGCCGGGCCGCGTCGTCCAACTCCCGGTTCCAGTCGGTCAGGCTGTGGCTGACGGTGCCGTCGAGCACCATCGTGCGCACCTGACCGGGGAACAGCCGGGCGTACGCCTGGGCGTACAGACCGGCGTACGACGCGCCGTAGAAGTTCAGCTTGGACTCGCCGAGCGCCTTCCTGATCGCCTCCATGTCTCTGGCGTTGTCCGCGGAGCTCATGTTGGCGAAGAATTCCGGGTCCTGGAGGCGGCACGCTTCGGCGTAGCCGCGGTTGGTGTCGGAGAGCCGCCCGAAATCCGGCTCGTCAGCAGGAAACTCGGCCAGCGGGGTCCGGGTCCACGCGCACGGCAACCCGGTGCTCTTCCCGCCGAACTGCGCTCCGTAGCCGCGGGTGTCCCAGGTGACGATGTCCATCCGCTTCCGCAGCGCGGCCCACTGCGGCGCGATCTGCTTGGTGAGCGCGATCCCGGGACCACCCGGCCCGCCGTACGCCACCAGGACGGAACCCTCGGGGTCGCCGGTGGCGGGCAGCCGCCCGAGTGCCAGCGTGATCGTACGGCCGGCGGGCTTCTGCCAGTCCACCGGGACCTTCAACTCGGCGCACTCCATCCCGATCTGGTCGTCGGCGCAGGCGCTCCAATCCAGCGCCCCGGCCTGGTCCGGCTGCGTCGCGGCGACGGCGGACCCGGCGAGGGCCAGCGCGAGAACTATCTCTTTGAGCATGCGGCCAACGCTTCCCGAACTTCCGCGCCCGCACATCGGACCACGGTCTGGATCAAGGAGAGGCGCATCGGACCGGGGGACGTCGGTCAGCGGTCCTACCCCGACGGACCTGCGACCGGCTGTCACAGGTGAGGGGCGCCGGCAGCACAGGTTCAGATTCCGCGGCGGCGGCGGGCGGCGACCGCGGAGACCCAGAGCATCGCGGTGATGGCACCGACGGCCAGGGTCAGGGAGCCGGCCGTGCCGCCGCTCATCGCCCAGCCGTTGCCGATCAGGAGGGCGGTGCCCGCGACGCGGGAGGCGATGGCGTGGCCGCGGTTCCCGGCGCGGCTGAAGTGGCGGCCCAGGACGTAGCAGGCGGCGATCAGCGCGGTGAAGGCGACCGAACCGGCGGCCAGGTGGCCGTAGCCGTGCCAGGTCATCGTCTCGGGCGCCCCGAAGGGGGTGCCGGTGGGGAAACCGTCTCCCGGGTCCACGACGAGGACGCCCCCGGCCATCAGGCCGATGCCGTAGATCCGGACCAGCCGGGGCGCCCAGGTGCCTCCGGGGGTGCCGTGCATGACCCGGCGCAGGCCGGACGCCCCGGCGACGGCCAGCGCGCCGGCGAGCAGGAAGGTGGTGATCTGCAGCCAGCCGAGGGAGCCGTTGCTCAGCGCGCTCAGCGGGTGGCGGGTCAGGTCGAAGCCGTCGCGGGTGGCGGCCTGGGCCAGCGAGACGACCGCCCACAACGGCCCCGCGAGGGCCGCGCAGGTGAGCAGGGAGCGGGTCGTGGCCGAGGTGGTGGTGGCGGGGATCTGGGTGGCGGTCATGGCCGGTGCCTTTCTCAGGTTCGTCTTCTCGCTCACACGTCGAACCGTCGATGTGACAGGGAACGCACTCATTCCCTGTCACATATGTTTGTTCGACGCCTGGGCAGAGAGACCGACGAGAAGGAGAAAGCACATGCGCTATCTGATGACGACCAAGCCGTCCGACGCCGTCGCCGACGAGAACCTGTACATCGAGATGGGCAAGTTCGTCGAGGAGCTGACCGCGGCGGGCGTCCTGCTGGCCACCGGCGGCCTTGAGCCGGGCGGGGTCAGGATCACGTCGGCCGGTGCGGAGATCACGGTGACGGACGGCCCGTTCGCCGAGGCCAAGGAGGCCGTGGCCGGCTTCGCGCTGATCGAGGTCCGGTCCAAGGAGGAGGCGATCGAGCTGGCCCGCCGGTTCCGCAAGATCGTCGGTGACGGTGAGAGCGTGGTCCAGCAGGTCTTCGGCCCTTGAGCCGCCCAGGCGCCGCCCCGGTTTGCGAGCGAGCCGGGGCGGTGCTGTCATCATGCCTGTGACGGATGCCCATCGCACCATCGATGCGGTCTGGAAACTCGAGTCGGCAAAGATCATCGCTGGGCTCACGCGGCTGGTGCACGACGTCGGCCTCGCCGAGGAACTGGCCCAGGACGCCCTCGTCGCCGCACTCGAACAGTGGCCCGAGTCGGGCGTCCCGGACAATCCAGGCGCCTGGCTGATGGCCATCGCCAAACGCCGCGCCATCGATCACATCCGGCGGTCCCAGCGTCTCGAACGCAAGCACGAAGAGCTCGCCCACGAGCTGGAACACCCCCCGGATTCAGCGCAGGGCTCAGCGCAGGACTCAGCGCAGGACGACGTGCTGCGGCTGATGTTCATCTCCTGCCATCCGGTGCTTCCGACGGAGGAACGGGTCGCGCTGACACTCCGGCTGCTCGGCGGCCTGACGGCCAAGGAGATCGCGCGGGCGTTCCTCGTCAGCGAGCAGCGGATCGCGCAACGCATCGCGGGGGCGAAGCGGACCCTGGCCGAGGAGCAGGTGCCGTTCGAACTGCCGGCCGCCTCAGAGCTGGCCGAGCGCCTGTCCTCGGTGCTGGAGGTCGTCTACCTGATCTTCAACGAGGGATACTCCGCGACGTCCGGCGACGATCTGATGCGGCCCAGGCTCTGCCACGAGGCGCTCCGGCTGGGCCGGCTGCTGGCCGAGCTGGCGCGGCAGGAGGCCGAGGTCCACGGGCTGGTCGCGCTGATGGAGATCCAGGTGTCCCGCTCGCCCGCGCGGACCGGGCCATCGGGTGAACCCGTCCAGTTGCACGAGCAGAACCGGGGACGCTGGGACCAGTTGCTCATCCGCCGTGGCTTCACCGCCATGCTGCGGGCCCGGGAGCTCGGCGGCGGGCCCGGCCCCTACGTGCTCCAGGCGGCGATCGCCGTGTGCCACGCCCAGGCACGAACCGCCGAGGACACCGACTGGGCGCAGATCGCGGCCCTGTACGAGGCGCTGGCCCGGCTGCTGCCGACGTCGATCGTGCAGCTCAACCGGGCGGTGGCGGTCGGGATGGCACACGGGCCGCAGGCAGGGCTCACCCTGGCCGACTCCTTGACCACCGAGCCCGCGTTGCAGTCCTACCACCTTCTGCCCAGCGTCCGGGGCGATCTCCTGGCCCGGCTGGGACGGCACGAAGAGGCCAGGCTGGAGTTCCAGCGGGCCGCGTCCCTCACCGGGAACATCGCCGAGCGCGCCTTCCTGAACGGTCGCGCGGACGAGCTCGCCGTCACCGGCGCACCGGGGATCACCCTCGCGAAGGCCGCTCAGGACTTCCTGCGACGCGACGATCTGGACGCCGAGACGATCCGCTCCTACGGGCAGACCCTGCGCCGGCTGTGTCTCAGCCTGGGCGACCAGCTGCCGCTGACCTCCCTGACCGCCGACCAGGTGGCGCGGGTGTTCGCCACGTCCTGGGGTACGGCGGCGGCCAAGACGTGGAACCGGCATCGGTCGGCCGTACGGTCGTTCGGCGCCTGGGCGTCCGTGGACGACCTCGCGGCGGGTCTCGACCGGCGTGCCGAGACCCGCCCCCGGACGGAGCCCATCGGCCCGGCGCACCTCGCGGTGCTCTGGAACCGCCCCGACCTCCCGCTGCGCGAACGAACTCTGTGGCGGCTCCTGCACGAGTCGGCCGCCGGGGTGACGGCCGTTCTCTCGCTGAACGTCGAGCACCTGGACCTGGACGACCGCCGGGCCCGCGCGGGCGGCGGCACCTGGGTGAACTGGCGTGCCGAGACCGCACGGCTCCTCCCCCGGCTGGTGGCCGGGCGGACCCGGGGCCCGCTGTTCCTCGCCGACCGGCGACCCGGACCGGGCCGGACGCCGGCGCCGGCCGACCTGTGTCCGGAGACAGGCCGCCGCCGCCTCTCCTACGAGCGGGCCGAATACCTCTTCAAGCAGGCCACGAAGTCTCTGGACCCGGCGGGCAACGGCTACACCCTGCGCCGGCTCAAGCCCGCGCCCCGGATGGCCGACCAGGTCTAGGCGTGGCCGACCTCGCGCAGCCCGGCCAGCGCGGCCTCCGCGAACGCGGTGACCACCTCCCCGCCCTGTACGGGCAGCCACACGGCCGAGGTGGACCAGGTCAGCCGGGGTTCGTCGATCGGTCGCCAGACCAGGCCGGCCGGCAGCCCGTCGTAGGGCTCCTCGTTCAGGTGCGCGCCCCGGCCCGCCATGACCAGCCCGTGCACGAAGTGCGGGTTGCGCGCGTGCCTGATCGCGCTGGGCAGGAACCCGTTGTCGCGGCACGCCTCCAGCATGTGGTCGTACAACTGAGGGGCCATGTCCCTCGGGAAGATGACCAGCGGCGACCCGTCCAGCGTGCGCAGCCGTACCTCCGTCTGCTGGGCCGCGCGATGATCGGCCGGGAGCACCACGCCGAGCCTGCGGTGGACGACCGGGCTCGACTCCAGGCCGACCGTGTCGCAGGGGTGTCTGACCAGGCCCGCGTCCAGTTCCTCGGCGCGCAGCCGGGCGAGCTGGACGTGCGTGGTCAGCTCGTGGAGTTCGAGCAGGACGTCGGGGACGCGCGCGGTGAAGTCCGCGACCAGCGTCCTGAGCGCCATCGGCGTCGTGTCGGGCGGGACGCCTACCCGCAGCACTCCCGACGCGCCGGGGCGGATCCGGCGCATGGCCTCGCGGGCGGTGTCGGCACGATCCAGGACCCCGCGGGCGTGTTCGAGCAGCAGGGCGCCCGCCTCGGTGAGCAAGACGCGGTGCGGGTTCCGGTCGAACAGCCGGACGCCCAGCTCTCGCTCCAGGTCGCGGATGCGCTGCGAGAGCGGCGGCTGGGCCATGTGCAACCGCTCGGCGGCCCGGCCGAAGTGCAATTCCTCAGCGACCGCCACGAAATAACGCAGGTGGCGTAGCTCCATCAGCTCGACCATATCGCTCTGGTATCGCCAAGAGTCCACATTGATGTTGGCCAGACCCCCGGAGCAGCTGATTGTATCCCCGGAAAGCTTGTTGACCTGGGAAGAGACCCTTATGACCGTATTGCTGGACCGTGACGGACCCGTCGCGGTGATCACCTTGAACCGGCCGGAGAAGCTCAACGCCTGGACCGCCGAGATGCGGGAGCGGCTGATCGGCCTGCTGCACGAGGCCGGCGCGGACCCGCAGGTGCGCGCGGTCGTGCTCACCGGCGCCGGGCGTGCCTTCTGCGCCGGCCAGGACCTGAGCGAGACGGCCACGATCGACCCCGACGACCACGCCGCGTCGGATGCCTGGATCGACGGTTTCGACCGGCTCTACCGGGCGGTGCTCGATCTCGACAAGCCCACCGTGGCCGCGCTGAACGGCGTGGCCGCCGGGTCGGGATTCCAGTACGCGCTCCTCGCCGACCTGCGCATCGGCCACGCCGGCACCCGCATGGGTCAGCCGGAGGTGCTTTCCGGCATCCCGAGCATCACCGGGATCTGGGCCATGTGGAACGTTCTCGGCCGCGCCAAGACCACCGAGTTCGCGCTCACCGGACGGCTGGTCGACGGTGACGAGGCCGAAAGGCTCGGCCTGCTGACCAGGCTGGTGCCGCAGGAGCAGGTGCTCTCCGCGGCGGTGGCCCAGGCGAAGGAGTTGGCCGCGCTGCCGCCGGGCGCGGTGGCCCTGACCAAGGGACGCCTCCGGGAGCTGGAGCGGGACGCCCTGGCCGACGCCGTGACGGCGGCCAAGCAGGTGCACGCCGGCGCCTACGCCACCGGTGAGCCGCAGCGCGAGATGGCCCGCTTCCTGCGGGAGCGTGCCCGATGAGCGAATGGCGCGTGCCCGAGCGCTACAACATGGCCGTGGACGTGGCCGACCGCCACCCCCGGGAGAACCTCGCGCTGATCTTCGAGGACCACACCGGGTTCCGCGCGGAGGTCCGCTGGGGCGAGGTTCAGGACCGCTCCCGCCAGGTGGCCGCCTACCTGCACAACCTAGGCGTCCGTCCCGGAGACCGGGTCGCGGTCATGCTGCCGCAGCGGACCGACACGCCGGCGACCTACCTCGGCACGCTGCGCACCGGCGCCGTGCTGGTGACCATGTCCGCGCTGTGGGCCGACGACCAGATCGCCTACCGGCTCGCGGACTCCGGCGCGTCCGTCCTGATCACCGAGGCCGACGCCGTACGGCGGGCGGGCGATTACGCCGGGACCGTCGTCGACGTGGACGACCCGGCGATCGGCCTGGTGACGCCGGAGTTCGACGACGCCGACACGGCCGCCGACGACCCGGCGCTGATCTTCTACACCTCCGGCACGACGGGCCCGGCCAAGGGCATCGTGCACGCGCATCGCACGCTGCTCGGCCACAACGAGTTCAGGCACTGCCACGACCTGCGCCCCGGCGACGTCTTCTACGGAGCGGGCGAGTGGGCCTGGTCGATGGCCAAGCTCATGGGCCCGCTGCGAGCCGGGGCGACGCACTACGTGTACCGCCCGGCGGGCGGGTTCGACCCGGCGGGGCTGCTGGCCGGGATGGCGCGGAACGGGGTGACGACCGGGCTGGTCAACCCCACGTTCCTGCGTAAGACGCGGGAGCTGCTGCCCGACGCCGGGCGGCGCTTCCCGCAGCGCCTGCGCACGGTGTGCTGCGCCAACGAGCCGCTCACCGCCGACCTGATCGGCTGGTTCCGCGACCAGTTCGGCGTCACCCTGCTCGACTACTACGGCTCCACCGAGTCGTACCCGCTGATCGGGAACTTCCCCGGTGAGCCCGTCAAGGAAGGCTCCCTGGGACGGCCGTTGCCCGGCTGGGAGGTGGCGCTGCTGGACGAGTCCGAGCAGCCGGTCCCGGCGGGGCAGGTCGGCGAGATCTGCCTGCGGACGCGGAGCAACCCGCAGTTCCCGCTGGGCTACTGGAACCGACCCGAGGCGTCGGCCGAGGCGTTCGGCGGCGACTGGTTCCACACCAAGGACCACGCGCGGGTCGACGAGGACGGCTACTACTGGTTCCTCGGCCGCGTCGACGACGTGATCAAGACCTCCGGTTACCGGGTGGGCCCGGACGAGATCGAGGAGGCGCTCCGCGCCCATCCGGCCGTCGCCGAGGTGGGCGTGGCCGGCGTGCCCGACCCGGTGCGCGGCCAGGCGGTCAAGGCCTGGGTGCGGCCCACTCCCGGTTACCGGCCGAGCGAGGAGCTGGCACAGGAGATCCGCGAGTTCGCCAAGAACACCCACTCGCGGTTCGCCTACCCGCGCTCGATCGAGTTCGTCGACGAACTGCCCCGATCGGCGTCCGGGAAGATCCAGCGCGCGCAACTCCGCCTGCGTGACACGAAATAAGGAGCAACCATGGCCGACACCACCCCCCAAGCCGCTCAGGCGGCCATCCGGCGCAAGGTCACCCTGGCCTCCGCGATCGGCAACTTCGTCGAGTGGTTCGACTCCGCGGCCTACGCCGTCATGTCCGCGACGATCGCCGCGCTGTTCTTCCCCGAGTACGACAAGGCCGCCGCGCTGCTCGCCACCTGGGCGATCTTCGCGGGCGGCTTCATCGCCCGCCCGCTCGGGGCCGCCTTCTTCGGCAGGTACGGCGACCGTCTCGGCCGCAACAAGATGCTGGCGCTGACCATTCTGACCATGAGCGGGGCCACCTTCCTCATCGGCATCCTGCCCACCTACGCCTCGTGGGGCGTGGCCGCGCCGGTGCTCCTCTTCCTGCTCCGCTGCGCGCAGGGCTTCTCCACCGGCGGTGAGTACACGGGCGCGTCGGCCTTCATCGTGGAGTACGCCCCCGAGGGGCGGCGGGCCCGGTTCGCCGCCGCCGTACCGGTGACCGTGGGCCTGGCCAGCGTGGCCGGTTCCGGCGTCGGGTTCCTGATCACCTCCACCGTGACCACGGAGGCGTTGCAGAGCTGGGGCTGGCGCATCCCGTTCCTGCTCGCCGCGCCGCTCGGGCTGATCGGCCTCTACCTGCGCTCCAAGGTCGAGGACACGCCCGTCTTCCGGGCGCTGGAGAAGCACGACGAGGTCGCACAGGCGCCGCTGCGCGAAGCCGTACGACGGTCCGGCCGGCAGATCGCCACGCTGTTCGGCTACAGCATCACCAACGCCGTCGGGTACTACCTGATGAGCAGTTACATGATCTCCTACATGTCGGAGGAGCTCGGCTACACCAAGAGCCAGGCACAACTCGCCAACGTCGTGTCGATGCTCGCCTACAGCGTCGCCTGTCTGTTCGCGGCCTCGGCCAGCGACCGGTTCGGACGGCGGCCGATGCTCATCGTGGCCTGTGTGGGCTTCATCCTCGTCCCCTTGCCGGCGTTCTGGCTGATGGGAGGCAGTCTGGCGGGGGCGATGGTCGGCACGTCGCTGCTGGCCATGCTGGTCGCGGTGATCGGCACCTCGAACGTGCCCGCGCTGGTGGAGATGTTCCCCGCGAAGATCCGTGCCAGCGGCTCCGCCATCGGCTACACGGCGGCCTATGTCCTGTTCGGCGGGACCGCGCCGTTCGTGGCCACCGGGCTGGTGTCGGTGACGGGCAGCGCGATCGCGCCCGCGTTCTACCTGGTGGCCGTCGCGGCGGTGTCGACCGTCGTGGTCCTGGTGTCCTTCAAGGAGACCCGCCACCTGCCGCTGGACCGGGGCGTCGAGGCCGCCACCCCCGTCCCGGAGCGCGGCTGACCACCGCCGTCGATCTTCTCTGCGTTCGACCAGGTGGGCTCGTGCCCGGGGAGGCGTTCGTCTCCCCGGGCCCAGGCCGCATGTGTTGACGAAAGCGGGTGAAAGGGATACGTTCCGGGAGATTTCACGGTTGTCCGGGAGAAATCCGGTGAGAAGCCGGTGCGGACGCGCCACTGTATCCGGGACCCAGATCCCGGGAGCCAGGTCGCTCGGGCGATCGTGACCTCATCGATCGGGACGCGTCATCCCTGAGGAGGCTCTATGAGCGACATCTCCGCTCCTTCCACTATCCCCCTGCCCCGCCTGCGCCCCTGGCTGCTGGCCGTACCAGTGCTGCTGTTGATCGCCTACCTGGTCCTCATGGACAACGGGGCGGTTTCGCAGACGGGCACTTTCCTTCACGAACTCATGCACGACGGGCGTCACCTGCTCGGCGTGCCGTGTCACTAGGGACGGACATGGTACGCACCCTGGTGGTCAGGGGCCTGCTCGTAGGGCTCCTGGCCGGACTCGTCGCGGGCGGATTCGCCTTCTTCTTCGGCGAACCGCGCGTCGACGCCGCGATCGCGCTGGAGGAGGCCGCCGCCGCGGCCGAACCCGCACACGCACACGCCGAAGAGGAGGCCGGGCATCAGCACGGCGAGGAGGCGGCCGTCAGCCGACCGGCGCAGAAGGCCGGGCTGTTCCTGGCCACCGGACTGTACGGCCTGGCGGTGGGCGGCGTGTTCGCGCTCGTCTACGCCGGGTTGCGCGGCCGGGTCGGTCCTCGTCGTGACGGCGCGCTGGCGCTGGCGGCGGCGGGAACGGCCTTCATCGCGGTCATCCTCCTGCCCTTCCTGAAATATCCAGCTAATCCACCGGCGGTCGGCGACCCGGAGACCATCAACGACCGCACGCTGCTCTACCTGGTGATGATCGTGGTCGGCCTGGCCGCCGTGGCCGCCGCCGTCGCGACGGCCAGGCGTATGACGGCGGATCCCTGGCAGCGCTGGGCGGTGGCCGGAGCCGTGTTCCTGGTGCCGGTCGTGGCGGCCTGGGCGCTGCTGCCGACGGTCGACGAGGTGCCCGAGGGCTTCCCCGCCTCCCTGCTGTGGGAGTTCCGGCTGGCCTCGATCGGCACCCAGTTCGTCTTCTGGACGGCGTTCGGCGTGCTGTTCGGCTGGCTCAGCGATCGGGTGGCGCGGCGATCCCCGCTCGCGCCGGCCGCGTCACATCGCTGAGCGGGTGCTGTTCGTCCGGCAGGCCAGCACCCCGGCCATGCGGGCGGCCCGCTTCCCGGCGGACGAGCCCGCCGACCCGGCGAGCCTGACACGGGCCGCGGCCGCCAGACCGCCGTGGCCCATCGACGGCGGCCGGCCGCCCGCCGTCTGGGTCGCGCCGGTCACCGCGGCACGGCAGACCGCCGCCGCCTTCGGCTGGGCACCGATCGAGGCGCCAGAGCTGGCCGAAGCCGATCCCGGCCGCTGGCGCGGCCGGCCGTACGCCCAGATCGCGCAGACCGAGCCGGACGCGCTGGCCACCTGGCTCGCCGACCCGGACGCGGCGCCACACGGCGGCGAGAGCCAGGCCGGGCTCGCGAACCGGGTGGCCGGTTGGCTCGACGCGGTCGCCCCCGGATGCGTCGTGGTCTGCGACGTCGGCGTCGTCAGGGCGGCGCTGGGCCATGCGCTCGGGCTCGGCCCCGTGCAGACCGCGCGCTTCGATCTCGCGCCGCTGTCCACCACCGAGCTCGTCCACTCACGCGGAGGCTGGCGGGTCGCCCACATCAACCGGAAGGCCATCACTTGATCGCCACCTATCCCTTCAGCGCCGTCGTCGGGCTCGACGACCTCAAGCTGGCCCTGATACTCAACGCCGTGTCCGCCCGCGTCGGCGGCGTGCTCGTGCGCGGCGAGAAGGGCACCGCCAAGTCGACGATCGTGCGCGCCCTGGCCGCGCAGTTGCCCACAGTCGAGGTGGTGCGCGGATGCCGCTTCGCGTGCGACCCGGCCACGCCCGACCCCACCTGCCCGGACGGGCCGCACGAGCCGGGCGAGCAGCGGGTACGGCGTGCGGCGTCGCTGGTGGAGCTGCCGGTCGGAGCGTCGGAGGACCGGCTGGTCGGCTCGCTCGACATCGAACGGGCGCTCACCGAGGGCGTGAAGGCGTTCGAACCGGGGCTGCTGGCGTCGGCGCACCGCGGCGTGCTCTACGTCGACGAGGTCAACCTGCTGCACGATCATCTCGTCGACCTGTTGCTCGACGCGGCGGCGCTGGGGACCTGCTACGTCGAGCGGGAGTCGGTGTCGGTACGGCACGCGGCGCGCTTCCTGCTGGTCGGGACGATGAATCCGGAAGAGGGCGAGCTGCGGCCGCAGCTGCTGGACCGGTTCGGCCTGACGGTCGAGGTGAAGGCGTCGCGCGATCCGGACGAGCGCGCCGAGGTCGTCCGGCGCCGGCTGGCCTTCGAATCCTCGCCCGCGGAGTTCACCGGCCGGTGGGCCGAGCAGGAGACGCTGCTGGCCGAGCGCATCGCGCGGGCCAGGCTGCGGGTGGGCGACGTGCGCCTGCCCGACGCCCGGCTGCGGCAGATCGCGACGGTGTGCGCCGGGTTCGAGGTGGACGGGTTGCGCGCGGACCTGGTCACCGCGCACGCGGCGATCGCGCACGCCGCCTGGCACGGACGTGACGTCGTGGAGGTGGCGGACGTCCGGGCCGCGGCCCGGCTGTCCCTGCCGCACCGGCGGCGGCGTGATCCCTTCGACGCCCCCGGACTGGATGAGGCGCTGCTGGAGAAGCTGCTGGAACAGACGTCGCAGGAGGACGACGAGCCACCTCCCGGCGGCGGACCGGCCGACCAGGACGACGGTCCGGCCGGCCAGAACGACGGACCGGCCGACGTAGGCGACGGACCGGCCGACCTTGGCGACGGACCGGCCGATGGAGATGGCGGGCCGGCCGGCCAAGGCCGCGGCGCGACCGACGCAGGCGACGGACCAGCAGACCAGCGCGGCGGCGCGACCGACGCGGGTGAGGGACGTGCTGATGAAGGTGCCGTCCGCAACGACAGCGGAACGCGGAACGCCGACGCGGCCGAGGGCGGCCAGGTCGCCGCGCCGTACCGGGTGCGGCTGTTCGCCGTGCCGGGTGTCGGTGAGGGAGCGGCCGGTCGGCGCTCCCGGGCGCGGACCAGGCTGGGCCGCAGCACCGGCGCCCGCCTCCCCCGGGGCAAGGCCCGCGACCTGCACGTATCCGCCACCCTGCTGGCCGCGGCCCCGCACCAGGCGCGGCGTGGGCGGCGGGCTCCGGGGCTGATCCTGCGGGCGGACGATCTGAGGGAGAAGGTCAGGGAGGGCAGGGAGGGCAACCTCGTCCTGTTCGTGGTGGACGCGAGCGGGTCGATGGCCGCCAGAAAGCGGATGACCGCGGTGAAGACCGCCGTGCTGAGCCTCCTGCTGGACGCCTACCAGCGCCGGGACAAGGTCGGCCTGGTCACCTTCCGCGGCGACTCGGCCAGCCTTGCGCTGCCTCCGACGTCCTCGGTCGAGGCGGGGGCGGCCCGGCTGCGGACGCTGCCGACCGGTGGCCGGACCCCGCTGGCCGCGGGGCTGGTGAAGGCGGCGGAGGTGCTGCGCCTGGAGAGGCTTCGCGACCCGTCGCGGCGCCCGCTGCTCGTCCTGGTCACGGACGGCCGGGCGACAGCGGGCGGAGAGGTGTCGCGGGCGGCCGGACTACTGCTGGGTACGGCGAGCGTGGTCGTCGACTGCGAGAGCGGCCCGGTACGGCTGGGCCTGGCGCGGCGGCTGGCCGTGCTGCTGGGCGCGCCGGCCGTACCGCTGGAGGAACTGGGATCAGTGGTGCGCGAGCACCGGAAAGCGGTGTGACATGCCTCAGGGCAAGCCGGAAGCGGTACCCGACGACGGTCTGACCACCCGGCAGCGGCGTAACCGGCCGCTGCTGATGGTGCACACCGGGCCGGGCAAGGGCAAGTCCACGGCCGCCTTCGGGATGGCCCTGCGCGCCTGGAACCAGGGCTGGCCGGTCGGCGTGTTCCAGTTCGTGAAGTCGGCCAGGTGGCGGGTGGGCGAGGAACGCGCGCTCCGGGTGCTCGGCGACAGCGGCGAGGGCGGCACGGTGACCTGGCACAAGATGGGCGAGGGCTGGTCGTGGATCCAGCGTCCCGGCGCGGATCATTCCGACGACGCCCGCGAGGGGTGGGCGCAGATCAAGCGGGATCTGGCCGCCGAGACCTACCGCTTCTACGTGCTGGACGAGTTCACTTACCCGCTCAAATGGGGCTGGCTGGACCTCGACGACGTCGTGGAGACGCTCACCGGCCGGCCCGGCGCCCAGCACGTCGTGCTCACCGGGAGGGACGCTCCCGACCGGCTGCTCGACGTCGCCGACCTGGTGACCGAGATGGGCAAGGTCCGCCATCCCATGGACTCAGGGCAGAAGGGTCAGAAGGGCATCGAGTGGTAGTGCCCCGGCTGGTCGTGGCCGCGCCCGCCTCGGGCAGCGGCAAGACCACCGTGGCCACCGGCCTGATGGCGGCCCTGCGCCGGCGCGGGTTCCGGGTCTCGCCGCACAAGGTCGGTCCCGACTACATCGACCCCGGTTACCACGCTCTGGCCGCCGGTGTGCCGGGACGCAACCTGGACCCGTGGCTGGTGGGCGAGGAGCGGATCGCGCCCCTGTTCCTGCACGGCGCCCAGGACAGTGACGTGGCCGTCGTCGAGGGGGTCATGGGGCTGTTCGACGGCAAGGGGGACGGCGACTTCGCCTCCACCGCACACGTCGCCCGGCTGCTGGACGCGCCGGTCGTGCTGGTCGTGGACGCCGCCCGGCAGAGCCGGTCGGTCGCGGCGGTGGTGCACGGCTTCGCCACCTTCGACCCGCGGGTGCACCTGGCCGGGGTCATCCTCAACCGGGTGGGCTCCGACCGGCACGAGGCGCTCTGCCGTACCGCCCTCGCCGGATACCCGGTGCTGGGGGCGATCCGCCGCGACGACGCGGTGGCCACCCCCTCGCGGCATCTCGGGCTGATCCCGGCCGCCGAGCGCGAGTCCGACGCGCTGTCCGCCGTGTCCCGGCTCGGCGAACTGGTGGCCCGCTCCTGCGACCTGGACGCACTGGTACGGCTGGCACGGACGGCCCCTCCCCTGCGCGCGCGGCCGTGGACGCCACCGGTTCAGGCACGGACCGGGGACGGGCCGGTGGTCGCGGTCGCCGGAGGGGCGGCCTTCACCTTCGGCTATGCCGAGCACGTCGAATTGCTGCGCGCCGCCGGTGCGCGGGTGGCCGTGTTCGACCCGCTCCGTGACGAACGCCTGCCGGAGGGGGCGGGCGCCCTGGTGATCGGCGGCGGCTTCCCCGAGGTCTATGCGGCCGAGCTGGCGGCCAACGAAGCGCTGCGCCGCGAGGTGGCGGGCTTCCGCGGTCCGATCGCCGCCGAGTGCGCCGGGTTGCTCTACCTGTGCGAGGAACTCGACGGCCGGCGCATGTGCGGGCGCGTCCCCGCGACCGCCCGCATGACGGCCACGCTGACCCTGGGCTACCGGGCGGCCGTCGCCGGGCCGTCCCTGCTGACCCGGCCGGGCGAGCGCTACCACGGCCACGAGTTCCACCGCACCACCATGGACCTGCCACGAGAGCCGCTCTTCCGCTGGGAGGGCGGCGCCGACGGCTACGGCGACGCCCTCCTGACCGCGTCCTACCTGCACCTGCACTGGGCGGGAGCGCCGGAGCTGGCTCAACGGCTGGTGTCGTCCTCCAGGTCTCCCTCGGTCTTGAGGTAGACCTCTTGCAGGCCACGCAGCAGCTCCGGGTCCGGATGCTCCCACATGCCGCGGTCGGCCGCCTCCAGCAGGCGCTCGGCGATGCCGTGCAGCGCCCACGGGTTCGAGGCGGCCATGAACGCCTGGTTCTCCGGGTCGAGGACGTAGGTCTCGGTGAGCTTGTCGTACATCCAGTCGGCCATGACCCCGGTGGTGGCGTCGTAGCCGAACAGGTAGTCGACGGTCGCGGCCAGCTCGAAGGCGCCCTTGTAGCCGTGGCGGCGCATCGCGGCCAGCCACCGGGGGTTGACCACCCGCGCGCGGAAGATCCGCGAGGTCTCCTCCGAGAGCGTCCTGGTGCGGACGGCGTCCGGCCGGGTGCTGTCGCCCACGTAGGCGGCGGGAGCGCGGCCGGTCAGCGCCCGCACGGTGGCGATCATGCCGCCGTGGTACTGGAAGTAGTCGTCGGAGTCGGCGATGTCGTGCTCGCTGGTGTCGACGTTCTTGGCGGCGACCGCGATGCGGCGGTAGGCGCTCTCCATGTCGGAGCGGGCGGGCACGCCGTCCAGGTCGCGGCCGTAGGCGAAGCCGCCCCACACGGCGTAGACCTCGGCCAGGTCGGCGTCGTCGCGCCAGTTGCGGCTGTCGATCAGCGGCAGCAGCCCGGCGCCGTACGCACCGGGTGCGGAGCCGAAGATGCGCATCGTCGCGCGGCGCTGGTCGCCGTGGCCCGCCGAGCGCACGTGGGCGCGCACGTAGTTGTCCTCATCTGGCTCCACCAGCCCGGCGACCAGTTGGACGGCGTCGTCGAGCAGGGCGACCACGTGTGGGAAGGCGTCGCGGAAGAAGCCGCTGATGCGGACCGTGACGTCGATCCGGGGCCGGCCGAGCTCATCGAGCGGGACCGGTTCCAGGCTGGTGACCCGCCTGGACGCCTCGTCCCAGCGCGGGCGGACGCCGAGCAGCGCCAGGACCTCGGCCACGTCGTCGCCGGCCGTCCGCATGGCGCTGGTCCCCCACACCGACAGGCCCACCGAGCGCGGCCACTCGCCGTGGTCGCCGTGGTAGCGCGCGAGGAGCGAGTCGGCCATCGCCTGCCCGGTCTCCCAGGCGAGCCTGCTGGGCACGGCGCGCGGGTCGACGGAGTAGAAGTTACGACCGGTCGGCAGCACGTTGATCAGGCCGCGCAGCGGGGAACCGCTGGGCCCGGCGGGCACGTAGCCCCCGTCGAGGGCGTGCAGCACGTGGTCGAGCTCGTCGGTGGTACGGCGCAGCCGGGGCACGACCTCGGTGGCCGCGAAGTCCAGGACACGGGTGACGAGTTGCCCATGGTCGCCGGCCACCTCGGCAGCCGCGGCCGGGTCCCAGCCGCGCTCCTCCATGGCCTCGACCAGTGCTCTGGCGACCGACTCCACGCGGTCCACCTCGCCCAGGGCGGCGCTGCCGTCCTCGGCGAGCCCGAGCGCCTCGCGCAACCCCGGCAGCGCCTGCGCGCCCGCCCACATCTGCCTGGCCCGCAGCATCGCCAGCACCAGGTCGACCCGTGCCTGCCCGGCCGGCGCCTGACCGAGGACGTGCAGGCCGTCGCGGATCTGCACGTCCTTGACCTCGCACAGCCAGCCGTCCACGTGCAGCAGGAAGTCGTCGAACTCCGCGTCGTGCGGCCGGTCGGCCAAGCCCAGGTCATGGTCGAGCCTGGCCGCCTGGATCAGCGTCCAGATCTGCGCCCGGATCGCGGGCAGCTTGGCCGGGTCCATGGCCGCGATGGAGGCGTGCTCGTCGAGCAGCTGCTCCAGCCGGGCGATGTCGCCGTAGCTCTCCGCCCTGGCCATGGGCGGCACCAGGTGGTCGACCAGGACGGCGTGCGCCCGCCGCTTGGCCTGCGTGCCCTCGCCGGGGTCGTTGACCAGGAACGGGTAGACGAGCGGCAGGTCGCCGAGCGCCGCGTCGGTGCCGCAGGAGGCCGACATGCCGGCGGACTTGCCCGGCAGCCACTCCAGGTTGCCGTGCTTGCCCACGTGGATCATCGCGTGCGCGCCGAAGGCCGACGACAGCCACCGGTAGGCGGCCAGGTAGTGGTGGCTCGGCGGCAGATCGGGGTCGTGGTAGATCGCGATCGGGTTCTCCCCGAAGCCGCGCGGCGGCTGCACCATCACGACGACGTTCCCGGCCCGGAGCGCGGCCAGCACGATGTCACCCTCGTGCACGAACAGCTCGCCGGGCGGCGGGCCCCAGTGGCGCTCCATCCTCTCGCGCAGGTCCGCGGGGAGCGTGCGGTACCAGCGTTCGTAGTCGGCGGCGGCGATGCGCACCGGGTTGCCGGCGAGCTGCTCCTCGCTCAGCCAGTCGGGGTCCTGCCCTCCCGCGGCGATCAGCGCGTGGATGAGCGCGTCACCCTCGTCGGGGAACCCCTCCCCCAGGTCGTAGCCCGCCTCCGCGAGCCTGGCCAGCAGCCGCACGGTGCTCGCCGGGGTGTCGAGTCCGACGGCGTTGCCGATCCGCGAGTGCTTGGTCGGGTAGGCCGACAGCATGACCACCAGGCGGCGCTCGGCGGGCGGGGTGTGCCGCAGCAGGCCGTGCCGTACGGCGATGCCGGCCACCCGGGCGGCCCGCTCGGGGTCGGCGACGTAGACGGTCAGCCCGTCGGGGTCGATCTCCTTGAACGAGAACGGCACGGTGATGATGCGCCCGTCGAATTCCGGGATCGCCACCTGCGAGGCCGCGTCGAGCGGCGAGAGGCCGTCGTCGTTGTCCTGCCACGCCTGCCTGCTGCTGGTGAGGCACAGGCCCTGCAGGATCGGCACGTCGAGCTGGGCGAGCGCGCCGACGTCCCACGCCTCGTCGTCGCCGCCCGCGCCGGCCGTGGCCGGGCGGGAGCCGCCGGCCGCCAGAACGGTGACGACCAGCGCGTCGGCCTCGCGCAGCGTGTCGAGCAGCTCGGGCTCCGCCGTGCGCAGGGAGGAGCAGAAGACCGGGAGCGCCCGGCCGCCCGCGTCCTCGATCGCCCGGCAGAGCGTCTCGACGAAGGCGGTGTTGCCCGCCATGTGGTGGGCGCGGTAGTAGAGCACCCCGATCACCGGTCCGGCCGCGGTCGCGGGTTCGCGGTCCAGCCGGCCCCACGTGGGCGCCGGCTGCGGCGGCGCGAAGCCCCGGCCGGTCAGCAGCACGGTGTCGGTCAGGAAGGCGTGCAGTTCGGTGAGGTTGGCCGGCCCGCCGTGCGCCAGGTAGGCGTGCGTCTGCGCGCAGACGCCGCCGCTCACGGTGGACAGCTCCATCAGCTCGGCGTCGGGCGCCTGCTCGCCGCCCAGGACGACGACCGGTCGGGGGCCGGCCAGCAGGGCGTCGAGGCCCTCCTCCCAGGCGCGGCGCCCGCCCAGCAGGCGCACCACGACGAGGTCGGCGCCGTTCAGCAGGTCGGGGAGGTCGTCGGCCAGGAGTCTGGCCGGGTTGCCGAGGCGGTAGCCGGCACCGCTGGCTCTGGCGCTCAGCAGGTCGGTGTCGGAGGTCGACAGCAGCAGGACTGTGGGCACGGAGAAGTCCTCACTCGGGGTCCTCGCCCCGGTCGCGGGTGTCACGACGGCTGGAGTCTCCTGGCTTCCGGATCGACGCTCACCCCGGCCTTCCCTGTGACGGTGGCCTGCGGTGGGGTTCGCTCCCCGGTGACAGTGGCGGGACCGCGCCGGATTCACACCGGCTTCCTCCAAGCCTTCGCCTGGGGCAAGCCTATGGCAGGAGGAACTGGGGTTACCATCCTCAACGTGTCGAAAGTCGGCTTTACCGGGCGGATGCGGCCTGATGCCTGTCCTGGGGCGCTCCAGGTGCACCAAGCCGCCGACGGGCCGCTGGCCCGGGTGCGCACGCCGGGCGGTGTCCTCACCCCGTCGCAGCTCCGCGAGCTGGCGACGTGCGCGGACCGGCTGGGCTCCGGCGTGATCGAGCTGACCTCCCGCGCCAACGTCCAGGTCCGTGGCCTGCGCGATCCTGCCGCCTTCGCCGAGCGGATCGCGGCGGCCGGGCTGCTGCCGTCGGTCACGCACGAGCGGGTGCGCAACATCGCCGCCGCGCCGACCGTGGCGGTGGCGCTCATCGCCGAGCTGGACCGGGCCCTGTGCGCCCGCCCCGAACTCGCCGGACTCCCCGGCCGGTTCCTGTTCGCCCTGGGCGGCACCGGCCTGACGGCTGACGTGACCGCGGCGGACGGGCGGCTGCTGGTGGCGGGGCACGAGATGATCGGCCTGCCGGGAACTCCGGCGGCCATGCTGGCGGCGGCGGCCGCCTTCCTGCGGCTGCGCACGGACGAGTGGCGGGTCGCCGAGCTGGCGGACGGTCCGGCCAGGATCGCCTCGGCGCTCGGCGGCGAGCTGGGCCCGCGGCGACCGCTCAGCCCGCCGGAACGGCCGGCCGGGCTGGTGGAGGCGCTGGTGCCGTTGGGCCGCCTCACCGTCGAGCAGGCCACGGCTCTCGCCGACCTCGCCGAGCAGGCCCAGGCGCCCGAGGTACGGCTGTCGCCCCGCCGTAGCGTTCTCGTGGCGGACCGGCCCGGCATCGGCGCCCTGCTCGACGCGGCCGGGCTCATCACGGACCCCGACTCCGCCTGGGCGGGGGTGACCGCCTGCGCGGGCCGGCCCGGATGCGCCGGCGCCCTCGCCGACGTCCAGGCCGACGCCGCGCGCTGGGTGCCGCGGCGGCACACCGACCTCCCGGTGCACTGGGCGGGCTGCGAGCGGCAGTGCGGGCTGCCCAGCGGCCGGGTGGTGCGGATGGTGGCCACCGCCGACGGATACGAGGAAAGGCATCAGTGACCGACTACGTACGTGACGGCGCCGAGATCTACCGGCAGTCGTTCGCCACGATCCGCGCGGAGAGCGACCTGAGCGGCCTGCCACCCGAGGTCGCCCAGGTGGCGGTCCGGATGATCCACGCCTGCGGGATGACCGACCTGGTGCCCGACCTGGCCTGGTCGCCCGAGGTCGTCACCCGGGCCAGGCGGGCACTGCGCGCGGGCGCCCCGGTGCTCTGCGACGCCATGATGGTCGCCTCCGGCGTGACCCGGAGCCGCCTCCCGGCGGGCAACGAGATCCTCTGCACGCTCGGCGACCCGCGCGTGCCGGAACTGGCCGAGTGTCTGGGCACGACGCGCAGCGCCGCCGCCCTGGAGCTGTGGCGCGACCGCCTGGACGGCTCCGTGGTCGCGATCGGCAACGCGCCCACCGCGCTGTTCCGCCTGCTGGAGCTGGTCGCCGAGGGGGCCGGCCGGCCCGCCGCCGTACTCGGCATCCCGGTCGGCTTCGTCGGCGCCGCCGAGTCCAAGCAGGCGCTCGCGGACAGCGACCTCGAACACCTGGTGGTGCACGGCCGCCGCGGCGGCAGTGCCATGACGGCGGCGGCGGTCAACGCCATCGCGAACGAAGTGGAGTGAGCCACATGTCGGGACGCCTGTACGGCGTCGGCCTCGGCCCCGGTGACCCCGAGCTGGTCACGGTCAAGACCGCCCGGCTGATCGGCGAGGCGGACGTGATCGCCTACCACGCCGCGCGGCACGGGCGCAGCATCGCCCGGTCCATCGCCCTGCCGTACCTGAGGGAGGGACAGGTCGAGGAGCTGCTGCGGTACCCGCTCACCACCGAGACCACCGACCACCCCGGCGGCTACCAGGGGGCGCTCGACGACTTCTACGCCGAGTGCGCGGTTCGGCTGGCCGCGCACCTCGACGCGGGGCGGACCGTCGTGGTGCTCTGCGAGGGCGACCCGCTCTTCTACGGCTCCTACATGCACATGCACAAGCGGCTGGCCCACCGTTATCCGACCGAGGTGGTGCCGGGCGTGACCTCGGTCAGCGCGGCGGCCGCCGTGCTCGGCCGGCCGCTGGTCGAGCGGGACGAGACGCTGACCGTACTGCCGGGCACCCTGCCCGGCGAGGTACTGGCCGAGCGGCTGCGCGGAACGGACTCCGCGGTCGTCATGAAGCTGGGGCGCACCTTCACCAAGGTGCGCGAGGCCTTCGCCGAGGCGGGGCGGCTCGACGACGCGTGGTACGTCGAGCGGGCCACGATGGGCGGCGAGCGGGTCGCGCCGCTGAAGGACGTGGATCCGGACGGCGTGCCGTACTTCTCGCTCGCGCTGCTGGCCGGCCCCGCCGAGCAGACCTTCGTGCCGGAGCCGGCGCAGGGCGTCGGTACCGGCGAGGTCGCGGTCGTCGGGCTGGGCCCGGCCGGACGGTCCTGGCTGACGCCGGAGGCGCAGGACGCCCTCGCGACCGCCACCGACCTGGTCGGCTACGGCCCCTACGTGGACCGCGTCGAGCCGAACCCGCGGCAGCGGCGGCACCGCACGGACAACAGGGTCGAGGCCGAGCGCGCCAGGCACGCGCTGGAACTGGCCGGGCAGGGCAGGCGGGTGGCCGTGGTCTCCTCGGGAGATCCGGGCGTGTTCGCCATGGCCAGCGCCATCCTCGAAGCCGCGGCCGACTTCCCCGGCGTGCCGGTGCGGGTGGTGCCCGGGCTGACGGCGGCTCAGGCGGTCGCGGCGAAGGCCGGGGCGCCGCTCGGGCACGACTACTGCGTGATCTCCCTGTCGGACATCCTCAAGCCGTGGGAGGTGGTCGCCGAGCGCCTGGCCGCCGCCGCCCGGGCCGATCTGGTGCTGGCGATCTACAATCCGGCCTCGCGCAGCCGTACCTGGCAGCTGCCCGCCGCCCGCGACCTGCTGCTGGAGCACCGGGACCCGCGGACACCGGTGGTGATCGGGCGGGCCGTCGGCGGTCCGGACGAGAGCGTCACGGTCACCACTCTCGGCGAACTGGATCCGGCGGCGGTGGACATGCGCTGTCTGCTCATCGTCGGCTCGTCCACCACGCGCGTCACCGATAGGGGCGTGGTGTACACCCCGCGCCGCTACCCCTGAGCCCAGTCGGCCGCCGCCGGCACGCCCTCGACGCACCGCACGCCGGGCGGCGGCGCCGGCCGGTCGACCATGATCACCCGGACGCCGGACCGCCGCGCGGCGACCAGCTTGGCGGCGGTCATCGAACCGCCGCTGTCCTTGGTGACCAGCACGTCCAGCCGGTGCTCACGGATGAGGGCCAGCTCGCCCTCGACGGTGTACGGCCCGCGGCTGAGGATCACCTGGACGCCGGCCGGGACCGGCGGCTCGGGCGGGTCGACGGATCTGGCCAGGAACCAGGCGCCGGGAACTCCCGCGAACACCGGCAGGCTGCGGCGGCCGGTGGTGAGGAACACCCGGTCGTGCGGGCCGAGCAGTTCCGCGGCCCGCACGAGGTCGGGCACCCGGCGCCACGAGTCGCCCGGCTCCTCCCGCCAGCCCGGCCTGCGCAAGATCAGCAGGGGCACGCCCGTGCGCTCGGCGGCCTCGGCGGCGGAGGCGCTCATCCGGGCCGCGAAGGGGTGGGTGGCGTCCACGACCGCGTCGACGCCTTCGGCGCGCAACCAGGCGGCCAGGCCGTCCGCGCCGCCGAACCCGCCCTCGCGGACCTCGCCGACGGGCAGGCGCGGGTTGGTCACCCGGCCCGCCAGCGACGACACCACGCGCACGCCCCGCCCGGCCAGCTCGGCGGCCAGGGCGCGAGCCTCCGCGGTGCCGCCCAGGATCAGGACGCGCCGCACGCCCGGTCCCGCTCGGCGCTGTAGAGGTGGCTGCCGGGGAATCCGCTCGCCGTCAGCGCCCGGCCCACGACGATGACCGCGGTACGTCTGATCCCCGCCTCCTTCACCTGCGCCGCGATGTCCGACAGCGTGCCCCGCAGGATGACCTCGTCGTCGCGGCTGGCGTAGGCGACCACGGCGACCGGGCAGTCCTCGCCGTAGCCGGGCAGCAGTTCCGCCACCACCGCGTCGACCCGCTGGACGGCCAGGTGCAGCACCATCGTGGCGCGGCTGGCGCCCAGCGTCGCCAGATCCTCGCCCGGGGGCATCGGAGTGGCTCTGGCCGAGGTGCGGGTGAGGATGACCGTCTGCGCGACCCCCGGCACGGTCAGCTCGCGACGGAGCGTGGCGGCCGCCGCGGCGAAGGCCGGGACACCGGGAACGATCTCGTACGGCACGCCGAGCTCGTCGAGCCGGCGCATCTGCTCGGCCATCGCGCTGAAGATCGACGGGTCGCCGGAGTGCAACCGCGCCACGTCCAGGCCACAGGCGAGTTCCTCGACGATCTGGTCGAGGTTCAGGTCGGCGCTGTCGATCAGCCGGGCGCCCGGCGGGCAGGCGTCGAGCAGCTCACGCGGCACCAGCGAGCCCGCGTAGACGCACACCGGGGCGGACTCCAGGACCCGCAGCCCTCGCACGGTGATCAGGTCGGCCGCGCCGGGGCCGGCGCCGATGAAGTACACGGTCATGTGTTTTCCTTCCTGACAGACCAGATGGTGACGGGCATCGCGGGACGCCAGCCGGTGAAGCCGCCGACGGGGGCGGCCCGCTGTACGGCAAGCCGCACCAGCTCGCCGCCGAGCCGGCCGTACCAGCCCGCGACGACCGCCTCGGACTCCAGCGTGACGGCGTTGGCCACCAGCCGGCCGCCCGGCCGCAACGCCGCCCAGCAGGCCTCGACCTGGCCGGGGGCGGTGAGGCCGCCGCCGACGAAGACCGCGTCCGGCACGGGCAACCCGTCCAGCGCGGCGGGCGCCCTGCCTTCGGCGACGCGCAGGGCGGGCACGCCGAGCGTGTCGGCGTTGCGCCGGACGCGGGCGGCCCGGTCGGGGTGACTCTCCACGGCCACGGCCCGGCAGGCCGGGTGGGTGCGCATCCACTCGATCGCGATGCTTCCCGCGCCGGCGCCCACGTCCCACAGCAGGTCGCCGGGGAGCGGTGCGAGCCGCGACAGGCTCGCCGCGCGGACCTCGCGCTTGGTCAGCTGGCCGTCGTGTTCGAAGGCGTCGTCGGGCAGGCCGGGCACCCGGGCGAGGGGCTGGGCGTCCGGGGCGGCGACGCAGTCGACGGCGATCACCTGCAGACCGCTCTCGACGCCCGTCGACTCCGTCGGCGCGCCCAGGTCGGACAGGACGGTGACGCGGCTCGGGCCGTACCCGGCCGGGTCCAGCATGCCGGTGACGACCTCGGCCGAGCCGCCGAGCACCAGGATTCGGCGGCGGGGCTGCAGCGCGGCGCGCAGGGCGGCGGGCGGGCGGCCGACCAGGTTGACGACCTCGACGTTCTCCACGGGCCAGCCCAGGCGGGCACAGGCGAGCGACACCGACGACACGTGCGGCAGCACCCGGACCTCCCCGGCCCCGAGCAGCCGCACGAGCGTGCCGCCGATCCCGTGGAACATCGGGTCTCCGCTGGCCAGCACGCACACCGCGCGGCCGGCCAGCGAGTCCAGCAGGCCGGGCAGGTTCGGCAGCAGCGGCGACGGCAGCGGGACGCGCTCCGCGCCCGTGTCCGGCACCAGGGCCAGCTGACGGGCGCTGCCGACCACGACGTCGGTGGTCTCCACCGCGCGGCGCGAGGCGGGAACCAGCCCGTCCCAGCCGTCCGCGCCGATGCCCACGACTGTGATCACGCGTTGCCCAGCGGGCGGGCGGCTCGCTTCACATATCTCCTTAAAGCCTGATAGCAGGAAATATCGTACAAGTCGCCACATGGCACACTGTGACGGGTGAAGCGGCTATTGATCATCGGCATCGGCGCGGGCGATCCCGACCATCTCACCCTCCAGGGAGCGAAGGCCATCGCCGCCACCGATGTGTTCTTCGTCATCGGCAAGGGCGAGGAGAAGGACGACCTGGTACGGCTGCGCAGACGCCTCGTCGAGGAGCACGGCCGCCTGCCGTACCGGATCGTCGAAGGCCGCGACCCCGAGCGGGACCGGACCGCGACCGCCTACGCCGAGGCCGTCGAGGGCTGGCGGCTCCGGCGGGCGGAGCTGTACGAGCGGATGATCGACGACGCGCTCGCCGACGGCGAGACCGGCGCGTTCCTGGTCTGGGGAGATCCCGGCCTCTACGACAGCACCCTGGCGATCCTGGAGCGGCTGCCGTTCCCGTTCGAGGTGGTCCCCGGGATCAGCGCCGTGTCCGCGCTGACCGCACGGCATCGCACCTCCCTCACCCAGGTCGCCCGGCCCGTGCACATCACCACCGGCCGCCGCCTGGCCGAGGAGGGCGCCACAGCGGACGACATGGTCGTCATGCTCGACGCCCGCTGCGCCTTCGCCGGGATGGACGACTTCTACATCTACTGGGGCGCCTACCTGGGGACCGACGACGAGATCCTCGTACAGGGGCCGGTGAGCGAGGTCGGCGACCGGATCCGCGAACTCCGGGCCGAGGCGCGGGACCACAAGGGCTGGATCATGGACACCTACCTGCTCCGCCGGCTCACATAGCGGTCGCGAGCCGGGCCGCCGCCAATTCCGGTGACCCGCTCCTGGTAGGTGCCGGCCAGCGCCACGATGCGGTCCGCGAGCCGGCGCGCGATCGAAGCACTCCGTAAGCACCACCCACCGTGACCGCACCGTCCTCAGCGCCTCCCATGGCCAGATGCGAGGCCAGGGCGGGAGTTCGATGAGCTACCGAGGCCAGGCCCCCGGTAGCCGCAATCCGGGACCGCCCCGGGCATTTGTGGCAGCATGATCGAATCATTGAGATAGGGGAGGGCGCTTGGTCGTTTTCGCCTGTGTGGGGTGCGGTGCTGTGGTGACCGCGCGACTATCGCGGGTGGCGCTGCCCGACCATGCCGACCAAACGTACGGCCATGACCTGCTCCCCGGGTTTCTGGAGCCTGGGACGTACGCGGTGAACCCTGCGCCTTCCGGACCACCGTGGCGGCTGTGGGACGAGGTCGGCGCCGAGGAGGCGGAAGCCCGTGGCGTGTACGCGCCGGTGTACTCCCTGCCGTACGGGCCCTCGGGACAGGTCGGGGTCGCGCCGGGCGATGTCCGCGGAACCGTCCTCATTCCGGAGCGGTGCGATGGCCTCTGCTGTGGCTGGGACAGCCGGAACGGCCCCAACCTGGCGTGCGCAGAGTGCGGGCGTGCGGTGGCTACCCGGATTGACGACTGCGGGATCTGGCAGGTGGTGTGGTTGGACCCGCGCGCCGTGTGTCCTGTCGCCGTAGACGGCCCCGCTCATCAGGTGGTCGGCTGGGAGATGCTGCGGAAGGCGTATCCGGACACGCCGCCCGTTGATCAGCTCGGATTCTGGAGCCCGGTGTGGGCTGCCGCGGTCTCGGTGGCGCTGGCCCACCTGCTGGCGGTGTCGGGCGGTATGCGGGTGGTCGCTTCTGATGGATTTGCCGCCGAGGTCTTTCGCAGAGCGCTCGACGCGCTGCTCCCTCCAGGACCGCCCGAGCGGCACCTCGTCCTGGCCGGGCCCGGCCTGCCCGACGTGATCACGGACATCGCCTTGGTGCCGCGGCATCCGCAGACCGGCGAGGTGTGGCCGTGCGGCGCGGAAGCGGTGGTTCCGCTGGCCGCTGACGTGTGGATGTACATGGCCTTCAACGACGATCGGCGGCTTGGTCCAGCGGCGGCCGGGATGCCCGACGACGTCCACCGCGACGATCCCCTGCCGCTGCTGCCTTACAGCTCATTCAGCCCTGATTCAGAGGTGTTTCTCAGCACGCTGGCGCGGCTCCCGGCAACCCGTGAGCCGTGGTTGCGTGCCATCTACGATCGTGTGGCGGATCATCGACCCAGCTTGCCGTTCTTCTAGCTGATACACCATTAGACCGGAGGCCCACCCGTTTCCGCCGCGCCGCATCGACCCCCTCCGGCCTTGCGTTTCGTGGCCCTGCCGCCCCGGTAAACGCCTTTCAGTAAGAGCCCCGCACCGAGCCTTTCCCCCGCGGATCCCGGCGCCTGCGGGCCGTTCACTGCACGAGCAGGCCGCGGGCGCGCAGGTCGTCGAGCACGTACTGTGGCAGCGCGGGGCACTTCCACACGTGCACCTCCTTGAGCGAGGGCAGGTCGACGAGCGGGTACAGGTCCGCCAGCGAGGGACAGTCCGCCACGTCCAGCCTCTCCAGATGGAGCAGCCCGGAGATCGGGGCGAGATCCGTCAGGTCCAGGCCCTGGACGGTCAGCTGGCGCAGGGCGGGCATCCGGGCGAGCGCGGAGAAGTCCGTCAGGTCCTCGGCGTAGGCCAGGCTGACCTCCTCCATCGACGGGTGGCCTTCGAGCCCGTCCAGCGTGGTGAGCCCCTGGGTGTTGTCAATGTGCACCCCGGTCAGCGCGGGCAGCCGGGACAGGGGGCGCAGGTCGGGCAGTTTCGCGTAAGGCAGGCCGAGTCTCTCCAGGTGGGGGTGGTGGCCCAGGCCGTCCAGGCTCTTCAGGTTCGTGCAGCCGCCTAGGTACAGGATCTCCAGTGCGGGCATGGCGGCGATGCCGTCGAGGCTCTTCAGCCGCGCGCAGTGCATGTGCAGCTCGGTGACGGCGGCGAGGCCGTACAGCCCCTCCAGGGTCGTGATCTTAGTAAGGCTCACGTCCAGCTCAGTCAGATTGCCTAGCCCCGACAGCGGCCGGATGTCCTCGATGAACCGGCAGTTGTTGAGGCTGAGGATTTCGAGCTGGTCGAAGGCCTCCGCGACGCCTTCGACGCTCCGCACCCCGCTGCTGCGCAGGTCGAGCCTTCGCAGGTTCCGCAGGCCGAACAGCGGCGAGATGTCGGCGACCCCGCGGCAGGCCGTCAGCCGCAGCGTCTCCAGGTCGGAGAGGCCGGCCAGCGGGGTCAGGTCGGTAACGGCCGCGCAGCCGTCCAGTTCCAACTCCACCAGGCCGGTCAGGGCGGCCAGTTCGGACAGATCCGTCAGTGCCTTGCAGTGGTCGAGACGCAGGGTCCGCAACATTGTCAGGTGCCGCAGGCCTTTGAGCCTGTCACGCCTGCGCACCGTCAACTCCGTACGCCCCTCCGCCTCGAAGGCGGGGGCGAGCCGGTGCTCGGCGAAGGCGTCCGGGTCGGGGTCCTTCGGCCAGAGCCGGAGCAGGCGGTCGGTCTGGGGTAACGAGGCGGGTTTCATGCCACGGCACCCTACGGGAGTCCTGCACGAGCACGAACGGCTCGGCCACAGCTGTCTTCACAACCGGCGGCCTCTAGCTGGGGATAACATCTGGCGGCTAAAACGGACCGTGATCGTCTTCTGACGGGGTGGTACGGCTACATCGAGGGCGCCATCAGATCAGGCGAAGCCGCAGGGCCACGATCATCGCCTCCCGACCGACGAACCGAGTGTGGGGGCGCCGGCACCGGCCCTCCCACCCACCTATGGGTCCACACCACTCGAAATCGTCCCACGCCGTCCCACCCTGGCCGAGGCTCCGCAGGTCACGCCTAAGGTGATGTCCCGCCCATCCCCGCCCGGCACAGGTCCGTTGTGGTCGGGCCCCAGCATGCGAAGAGTTATCGGCGAAAGAACCGCGCTATTCACGGGGAGGAATCAATGAAGCCAACTCGAAGGATCGTCGGCATGCTGGCGGTGGGTGCAATGGCGAGTGTCATGCTGGCGGCCGCACCAGCCAGTGCGGCCGAGTCGCCGGCGCCCATTCCCGCCTACAAAACCCCGGCTGTATGGGCCGCCGAAACCCCTGCGCTTTGGAAGACAGCCGCCCACGACTACAGGACCGACTCCGGGATATCCCCAGAGGCCGCAATCGAGAAAGCCAGCGCAGCCAGCAGGATCAAGCCATTCATAGAATTCGTCAAGAAAAACTGGCCCCGAATCTCAAAAGCCGCCAAGGCTTCCGGAAAGTGGGCCTGGTACAAGGCGAATATTTGTGCCGGCGGGGCTTCCTGGTCCATCTACCGGTGGTCGAAGGGAGATACCATACTCCTGGTGACAAATAAAACGGAGGCAGCGATCAGGGCCGTTCACGGGTGCATCAAGGCGCTCTAGCTCCGCGTGGTCTCGGCCTGGCCGCTAGTTGATATGGCCAGGCCGAGACCCTGAGTGCCTTCTTACCAGTGACCGCTGGCCATGCGAAGTCGGAGACGCCGGTAGACGGCGAGGAAGTATCGATCACACCCTTCCTGCATGTCGTCACCACCGTTTTCTCAATCGGCCGTCAGGAGAATAGGGCGGGTGCTGATCTCGGCGAAGTCGCCCGGCCTGACCGGTGTGGCGGTACCGTCCAATCTCAGGAGCCGCGTGGTGTGGGGCGGGACGGATGTGGATGCGGTACCGGCGTGAGTCCAACGTAGTACGGCGGGTCGATACCGGCCGTCGACGTCGGGTATGGAGAATTCGCACTGCCATACATTGGCCGGTAGCTGAATGGCGGTACCCTGCCCACATGCGCGAATCCGAGATCGGGTTAGCCACCGCTGCAACTGCTCCACCGCCAGCGCGGCCCTGGTCGGCGCAGCTCCGGGGACCTGCAGGGTCAGCGGAAGAGTCCTGGCGCCCCAGGCGTAGAAATAGGTACGGCTGAGATTCACGTTGACGCTGCCGTACAATCCGGTCAGATAGAAGCGGGTCGCATGGTCGATCGCGCGTTCCTCGTCGAGTGGTCGTTGCAGGACAATGTCGTGAGTCGTCCCGGTGCTCCATATGGGAGGATGCACGCCGGCTTGGTGCATCGTCCGGTAAGCCGCGTCCAGGATCGCCAGCATGGTCTCCGGAGGATCGGAGGCGGAGCGCTGGTGAAGCTTCACACTGGCGACGTCACAGTGCCCGTAACCTCCAGCCTCGGCGAACTGGCGCAGAAAGCCCTGCCCTTCTGAGTTCCATAGTCGACCTACCCCCGGGCACACTACTATCGCACCGGGATCGGCCTGCTTGATGATCTGGTTAGCCTGCCGTGTCATCTCCACCAGGGTCGCCGTGTCGCCGTTATAGAATCGGGAATCATTCGCGACCGGCCATAGCTCATAAGCTTCCATCCGGCCCCTGTATCGCCCGGCGAGAGCGCGGACGAACCGCCGCCAATTCGCCAAGTCATCCGGCGGTGCCGCCCGGGCACCTTCGGGATAGGCCATTCGCGGGGCCTTGAGTGCGGCCCAGGCGGGCGTGCCGCCGATGACGAACAGGGCCGGCAGCCCAGCACGCTGGGCGCCATTCACCAGGCGATCTAGAACGGACCAGTCGTATTCACCCCGGCGCGGCTCCAGGTTGGCCCATCGGGTCTGGCTGTCCCAAAACCGGACGGACCCCACCCGGAAGCTCGGCATCTCTCCGGTGTTCGTGTTCATCGTCACGCCGAACCTGGCCGGCTGCACCGGCCGGGGTGCCACGACCCAGCTCGGGCCGCTGACCCATTGCGGCGACGCCGGTCTGGGCGCCGTCCCGAACGGCCCTTGTGATGACACCGTGCCGAACGAGATGATCAACGACGCGATCAGCACACCGGTGAGGGTTCTTCGCTTTGACCGCGCCGACCCCACCCCTGGTACGGCTGTCGCCGTTTCGGCAGGGTCCGTATTAGGGATCACGAGTGCAGGCAAGGGTGCGGTGGGGCTGGCGGGCAGAGGGCCGGCGGCGCGAATTCCCTCGTCGAAGGCCCACGCCCGTGCGAGGTCCCGGAGTTCCGGCTCGGTGGCGCCGCACACTCGCGCGATCCGTGTCACGACGCCGACGTCCGGCGGTCTGGCCTTGCCCGTGCAGTAGCGGTGTAGCGTCGAACTGCTGATATAGGTCCTTCGGGCGAGGTCGGCATAGCTCTGCCCGCTACGTTCCTTCAAGCTTTGCAGGAGTTGCGCGAGAGCCGACCCCGTACGTGGCGTCCCCACAGTGCGTCCTCGTTGGTTCTATGAAATTCGCGCCGATCATCCCATGCCGACCCATGCCGGTCCAATATTCGCAGGTTGCGGCTTACGTGATGGCCCTTCCTTCCCAAAACCCCCACAAGCGCGCGACAGCAACCGCATGGCCTCGTTTCCTCCTGGGCCATCCCAAACCATGCCTTCCCTGGCAGGTCAGCATGCCCGTGGCATCCCAGGCGTCCCAATGTCGGCTCACTTCTTGTCGTGCCGCAGAGCAACCGGTGAGCCTTGCTGAAGGACGCAGCCTGGCAGGCAGCGCCCAGCGAATACGCACTCACCCACAGGGAGATCACATGCCAACATTTCGGCGAGTAGCGCTTGCCGCGACAATCGCGGGCACGCTCGCAGTGGGAACCGCCACAGGGCCAGCCTCTGCGAACACTCCGAAAGCCTCGAAATCCGCCGACGGGAAGCTCTCGACAAGCGCCTCCATCACGCACACGGGCACCACCGACTGCGGCCGCTACATTGCGCCCGAGACCCCCAAACCGATCGACGTCCTCAACGTCGGGTACCCAGTCCGCAAGATCAATTTCAAGGGCCGCGTGCTCTGGCTGAGAAACCTGAGAATTCCAAACCGCCTGCCGTACGCCGATTGGTCGTACGCCCACATCGTCGGCTTCACCATCCCGGGTGACCGCGTCTGGGTCGACCGCTCGACCAACGGCAAAAAGACCTGGACCCAGTGCGGTCCGTTTTCGCGAAGCTGGTCCAACATGCTGTCCAATCGGGGCGCGTGGATGCGGGCCTGTCTGGACATCAAGGTCCGCCCCTGGTCCAAGACGCGCAAGCACAAGTGCACGGAGTGGTACAACGACAAGGGCTGAGGAACACACCGAGCGTGTCCAGGAACCCCTCCCAGCTCGTCCTCGCCCTGCACCTCCACACTGCTGGCGTACTCCAGGCACTCTTCGGTTGCCTCGTTGGCCCGTTACGCTCGAGTCTCCGGGCGAAGCGAGCGCGCTGGCAGGCAGGGCGCGACCCCGCCGCCCGCGAGCGGGTGAGTCTGGTGCTGCCCGGCGGATGATCGCTTCGGAGATGCGGGGTGGCGTCCGTAATCACGAGCCAGCCGACGACAGGGTATGACCGGCTTGTTCCCACTAATGGAAGTACCAGTACAAGGCCTGCCAGGGCGGCAAGTCGGGCGGGCAGGTAGCTCCAGGGACAGCTGGAGCGCACCACGTGCACGATCTCGTTGACGATCTCACGGCGTGGATGCTCTCCGGGCGTCCGCCCGTGCTGAGCTCCGGCAGCAGATGCTCGATCGGCTTCCACTGCGCGTCGGTCAGGTCCGAGAGGTAGCGACAGGGCCGAGACGCCGCCAAGCCGCGAACGGGAGCGGACCGGTTGTGTCAACCAGTCGTGGACCACCTCTAGACATTGCGCGGTGGCCGCCGTACGGCTGGCCCCCCGGCGGTGCTGCTGCGATCACGTAGGGAACCTGGGGTGCACCCCGGATCCACTTGGCGGGGGCCCCGCCGATGGGGGGCCCCCGCGTCTTTGCTGCTGAGAGCAGTTCGTGACCCATGCGCGGGTCCCCCAGCCATTTTGGGGTGCTGCTGGAAGAGCCCGAAAGCGATCCCGTGGTCGTCATCGGCTTTCTCGTCGAGGTTGGACTTCTAGAGTTCGGTTGCCACCTCAATCCCGAGCCTCAGAACGTGAGGAAACCGGACAAAATTAGGCTCCACAGCGGAGTGGTTTTGGCCAGTATCCAGGTGCATATGGCATTGCTTCTGTCATCCTAGACACATCCGTACTGTCACAAGAGAGAGGTGAAGAGCACCATGGCTCGAGGAACAAAGACGGAACTGGTTGCAATACGTGGGGCGTTGGAGCCCTTCCGGGATGCAGCGCGGGAAGCCCTGGATGCGTTCCATGACGTCGCTCCGGACGAAGTCCAGCTTGAATTCGGTGTCAAGTTCACGGCGAGCGGTAACGCGATCCTGACGCAGGAGAGATCGGCGCACATGACGGTGCGGTTAGCGTGGAAACGCGATGGCGGTGAACCTCGGATCAACATTGAGCATGCTGAGATGAATACCTCCGGAGGCGTTCGATTGCCAATCGAAGTCGAAAATGACGACAAGGAGGAATCTTCCGCTGCCGTTGTAGCCATGATCGAGCAGGCACTTCAGGACGCGGTCGATGACGTCCCGCAGCGCTTGTCAATGTTCATTTATTTGGGTGGGGGCCGTACCGCCCCTGAGACATCCTCCGGGCTGGTCGAAGCTGTCGGCCAACTCGTAGGCGCGTTCGATCTCGAAATTGAGGAACAGCGCGGCCCGATCCATGGGTCGCTCGCCTACTGGTTTCGAGCTCGAAGGCGAGACCTGCAGAAAGCGGCTGGTTCCGATCTCGGCAAGGAGATCACCGTCGAAGTTAAAAGGGCTCTCCAGCTCCGAGCAGTGGACGCCGAGCAAGCCAAGGTCGATGGTGCGAAAGCCGAGGCTGTCGCCAAGCTGATCGCCGCCGTCGAAGCCGTTCCCACAGCTGTTATCCATTCCGGAGCCCTGCTGCTCGTGAAGACGAACGACATGCTCACGGTCAAGGATCTGTCGCCTGCGGAGATCGACTATCTGCGACGGAACCCGCACTCTGTCGCAGATCCGGTTAATGTGCTTACTCATCTACAGGTCGTTGCGGTCAGTGAATTGCATCGTGCTGATCATCTCGTCTTGCCTTCGGAGATGAATGGCGAGCTGGAAGCTGAATCGGCCAACGGATAACAATACCTACAATCGTCCATCGGGTCACAGAGATCGACAGCACGGGCCACGAATTCCATTGCTTGAAACGGAATCACGAGGTCGCGGCAGCAGCGTGGAGTCTCGTCGGCCAGTTCTGCTGTGTCGAGGCCATTTTCCACGCCGACCACGAAGTGTCGGACATTGCGCGCCATGACGATCAACCCCGTGCCCTCATCATCCGCGTCACTACTGCTGAGAGCGGTTCATGATCGGCACATGGGTGGTACGCGATCAAGGACATTCGCCGACCCTGCCGCTACACCCGTTGCCTATTAGGTCATTTGAAAATACCGGGACTGGTCCTCGGGGAAGTGGTCGAGATAGCGCGGATCGCTCACCTCGATGGTGAAGCCGGGGAACCTTCGTCGGCCCTCTTCGCCCTCATCCAGGTCGAACGAAACGATAATCTCCGCAGCGCGGCGTGCGAACTCGGCACGCCTGAGAACGAGCTCATAGAGCTCCTTGAGCTCGGCTTCCGTCGCAGACGCGGTACCGACCCGGCTGAACTCCCTCCACGCGCCCACAATGATCTTAAGCCCGAACTCCGGGCTCCGAGGGTACCCGTAGTTGTCGGTATCGCGGCAATGCACGAGGCCGGTGACAGTGGTGCCACTGCGGCGGCCGGCGACAACGTCGTAGATGAAGGTCATGTGTGGAGCACAATGGTCACGACTGACACCCTCCGGGCGATGCGATCTGAACCAGCCTCTGACTCCCTGGCTACATGCAGAACTACTGGAATACCGCTTAAGACGGGGGCATCAGCCATGGGTCTCCAGCCCTTTGCGATCGAGCGCTGCTCGGATCTGGCTGAGCCACTCTGTGCCCAGCTTGCGCCCGTTTGGGAGTTGGTCGCCTCGATCCCAGCGCCACGTTGTGATCATCGCCAGCACGAGGATCCGGCACTCGCGCAGCAAGTCTTGATTGACGCCCGAATAGTGCTCGCTGACTTCATCAGGCGCATGGGCGAGGTCGAATTCGACAGGCCCACGGCAACATGTCTCGAGGTCTATGAACAGCAGCCCGTTCTTCGTGGTGAGCACGTTGCCCGGGTGCGGCTCGCCGTGCAGCAGCTGCTCGGCGCCGCCGCGCTCGCCGATCACTCGTCTCAGACTTCGTAACGTGTCGCCGAGCAGCTCCCGGTCCGCGTCGGCGAGCGCCGGAGTATGGTCGCGGTTCGCCACGAGTTGTTGGGCCTGCTCGACTCGATCCGTGAAGTGCGGCGTCGGGACATCGAGCTTGCGCATGCCGGCATGCAACCGCTCGAGCGCATTGGCGTAGTCGGCTGGTGAGACCTCTCCACGTGTCATGGGTTCGTAGTAGGTCCACAGCGTGACCACGAAGCCATCACGCTCATAGACGCGTGGCTCCACTCGAGGCTCAAGAGCAGCCACAGGGCACCCGGATTCGGCGAGCCGCTGAGCAAGCTCGACCTCGAACCGTGCGACCTGATCCGCTACGGGTGCCACCCGGGCCAGGACGTCGCAAGGCAGCAGACGCAGAGTGAGCTTGTTCGAGTCATGAAGAACGATCGCGTCGTCGACTGTCAGGTCAAGTGATGAGGCGGTCGACATGGCCGCAGCCACCGCACGCGGAACCTCTGACGCCTGCATCGTCGCCTGGCCCTCTCCCTTGAACGCTGCCGTATTCTCCAAGCGGTGCAACCTGGGCACCATACCAAGGTGTCGATAGAGGACCCCGGTGCGCGACGGGCAGGACGCGACGACCGACTCGGCGATCTGCCCCTCGGCTACTCGGCCGAAAACCGTCACACAACGCGAGCGATACCGGTCGCGGCGCTAGCTCGCAGAATCCGCAAACCGCAGAACTAGGCGATGGGTCACCTTTCCGCAGGTCGCAAGGATGTGTACCACGAGCCCGGATACCACCGCCGCCCAGGCGATCTGGACCACCCCGATCGACGCGCTACGTTGATGAGTGAAAGGATCCCAAGACCGGCGTGTACGAGGGCTACATCGAATTCAAGAACCACTCACCGCCACCGCCCTGGATTGCCAGGCACGGCAATCAAGGATGGAGCACCTTCTGGCCCGACGACATGCAGGCGTGGGAATCGACAAAGTGACTTCCGATGCATTCAAGAACGCCCATAAGAAAGAAGACGGCACCTGGGAGGGAATGTACGGTGACATCCGGATCGAGGGTTGGTACGACCGATCGACCGGGGACGTCGGCTACGGCCGGCCCAAACTCTAGAGAAGGCAACCGTGAATGGTCTGGAATTCTATTTGCGCGGCGGAAGCGTCGAGTACCGACGCTCCGATGACCGGCTCATTCCCCTCGCCGTCTGGCTCTCCTCCGACGTTGGAAACAACTTCGGACGCTGTCTAGACGTCCTCGACAGCGTGTCCAAGGCGACTGCGGGAGAGAAGGCGCAGGAGTACCCGGGAGACATCTACACCGCTACCTTCGTCGGCGAAACGGTTCTCGTCGAGCACAACTTCTTGGAGGAAACGGCCGAATACAGCCTTGACGATGTCCAGCGCGCGGCCGAGGAGTACTGGACGGTGCTGCTGCGAAAGCCTGACGATCCCGACTTCCCCCGTCATCTTCTCCCGGACCTCCCCGAGCATCTCGCGTACCTGTACTTCTGGGAAGAGACTTGGCAGGAACCTCATCCGTACCGCGGCCGGCTCGGCATTCCCGCGCAGGGATCAGAATGATGAGCGGAAACGGGAGGAAATCGCGACGGGTTCACTTCGTATCGGCTCTTCGAGCTTGATCGGGGAGCGCCGCCGGAGCCTCAGGGCTTCCTCGGCCGGCAGTAGGATCGGCTATCCGCCCTGTCTCCAGAAGGTCATCTCGAAGCGGAGGTCAGGGCGGTCGCGGTCACCGGTAATTCTGACCAAACGCAGCCACGCCACGTTACCCTCGGACGTGACCGAGCAGAAAGTCTGAGAGAGGCGCAGGTCCTTGACGAGTACGCGTTCGATTCCCAGAGATTGAGCTGAGTCAACGCATTCTTCCGCGGCCTTTGGCTCGGCCTTCGGCCCTTCGCCGAACTGCTCGCCTCCGCCGTTGAGATCTCCGCCGTAGCCGCAATTGGCGTATTCCAAATCGTCTACATCGTTATCATCTGTGATGCGTGGAACATCGAGATCGACCCATGTGTAGCAGGCGGGCCACGAAACGCGTAGTGGTTTACGGCTGAAGACGAACTGATAGGACGAACTGGGACTCGAAGACGGAGTGTGGGCCGGTGCGGGCGTGGGCGGAGCTGAAAGAGTGACTTTGACCGTCGGCGTCGCACTCGGCGAAGGCGCAGGCGCAGGCGCGGATGATGGCGTGACCGTCTCTCCTGTACGAGGGAACAGCCATGTGAGGGAAGCAACGAGGACCCCGATGATCGTCACAATTCCAGTCCAGCCCATCCAGCCTGGCTTGGAATGCCACTTATCGCGTCTTGGATGGAAGTTTCTTGGGGGCTGATCGGGCATCGGGGCTCCGGATGGTGTTCACGACGGCGACTACAGACTAGACGAGCGGAGTACGGCGGCAAGGGCTCAATTTTAAATCGACGGAAAAGGCAGTCTTTGTCCGGATTTCCGATTTATGTGGCCAGTAGACTGATTTCTCGGCCATCTGGCCCAAGAGCGCGCCTGGCAGGGTCGTAGCCACTCGCCGCAGGACGTCAAGAACCTCAACGCAAGCCAAAACCCAAGAGCGCCTCCTCGGAGCCCGCCGAGGACTGATCAACAGCCAATGGGCGTCAACGAGAACAGGCGGGCTCCGTGAAACCGGAACCCACCCGTTGCTATGACCTCAGCGAAGACGAGGCCATCGCATGCGAGTTCCATAACCGTCTCTTCTGCCTCCAGAACCCGGACGCGCCCCGGCAGTGGCGGGCCTTCCAAAGAGGGCATCTGATCTTGTTGCAGAATGATCCGTCCGTATCGGGGGGACAGGTCGGTCGTTGATCATCAAAATGGCTTCCCGGCGCGCCTACCGCGGCGACTTGTCCGACGCCCAGAGGGCCTGCGATCGAACCGACCTTGACGGCCTGGCGAGCGGCCCGGCGCGGGCCTGGGTACGGCAGCGTGTGTGCACGACCTGCGAGAAATCGCGACCGCCATCTTGTACAGCATTTTCCGGCGCGACGAGTCGGCGGACTCATCCATGAATACCAGCAGGTCACATGACGTGACAGGGTATTCGGCTCCCACACCCTACTTCAGGCACTGTTTCATGGTCTTCAATCGTGAGCCCGTGATCAGGCAGACCCGGATCTCGCGGCCCGCTTCGTCGACGACCTTCCTACGCCCCAAGGGCCGATCGAGCGTGACAGGCACAAAACGACCCCGCCGCGACCACCGATGTAAAAACGCGGCCACAACTCGTCCCGTAACTTCTCCAGCAGCGTGCGCTCACGTTTCGGGCAGACGTTGCGAAGCAACACCCGGACCCGCACGCTCGTCTCGAACTCGGAAGCTTCGGCTTCGTCGGCCTTGAGACATTCCGCGAGGTTCATGCTGAACGCGTGCAGGATGAGGGCCCGTCCTTCCACCTCGACCGTGTCGATCGACCCATTGAAGGGTGGTTCAGCCGGCTGAGACCGGCGCGCCTGAATCACCGCTGATCGGGCACCTGCCGGTTTTCTTGCCGACCTGAACCCACCGCACCGTGCCGTTGTGTCCCCTGGTTTCGGGTCTGTTTAGTCGATCTTCCAGGCGATGTCGGTGACCTTGAAGCGGCGGATCTGGCCGTTTGATTCGAGATTCGGGCTGGCGCCGCGCGCCGTTGGGTGCCTTGTACTCCTTGAGATGCCCGGGCCGATCGGGAACATGCTGTGACCTGCCTGAGCGTCAGCGGCCCGGGTGTACGTACTGGTTGTAGCGCTTCGTGGTGTTGACGCAGTAAAAGTCTTCCTTTTCGTTGTAGACGCACAGCTCCAGGGTGACCGCCGATATGGACTGGGAACGGGAGAGGGTGAAGTTTCCGAAGTTGGTGCCCTTGTCGGCGCAGCCGTTGGTGTCCTTCTTCCAGGGGAGTGTGCGCCAGGTTCCGGTGGTGTGTTTGTATACGATCCGGGCCTTCACCGGAAGGTTGTCACCGGGACAGAGGTCGCGCACCTTGAATTTCCGAAAGACGACCTTCGTCCGGCTGACGAAGTCGACGGTTACCTGGGCGTACCCGTCGCCGCCGCTCGGGCGGTTCGTGCGGCCGGAAGACACTCCGTCCCTCGCCTGCGCCGGGCTTGCCACCAGCAGTCCACTCAATGTTGCGATGGCCAGCGCGGCGCTCAGAATACGGGTCTTCAACAGTCCTCCAGCAAGAGACGGCCTGGTTGGCCCCGAACCCTAGGGAGGATCTGCCTGGTGATCAACCTGCGTTCGAATGGTGAGACGCTCGGTGAGCCTCGGCGGGCGGCAGAGCGGTGTCGGCCGCGGTGGTGCCGGAACGACGACGGTCCGTTCATCTCACGTCCGGCGCAGGGTGGCGATGCCGGCCAGGAAGATGTCGACGCCGGTGAGGAACTGGTCGCGGTCGTCGTGCTCGCGCAGCCGCGTCGCCGCCTCGTGCACGAACGGGTACCGGCCGGGGTCCAGCTCTGACCACTGCTCGGCGACGCCGGCCAGGAAGTCCGCCCGGCCCGTCTCCTGGTCTCGCCCCCGGCCTCTGCGTGCGGCGTTCTGTGCGGCGACGCCGAGGACGTAGTTCACCAGGGCGCCGGCCGCGTCGAAGCGCGCTCGCTCGGGGACGGCGAGCGCGTGCAGCAGCCTGCCGACGCTCTCGTAGAAGTCGAGCAGCGCGGGCCGCCACGGTTGCCGGGACAGCTCGGCGCCGACCCACGGGTGGGCGTCGATCGCGTCGAACAGGCCCAGCGCGACGCCGCGCAGCGCTTCCCGCGGGTCGGCGTCGACGACCGCGCCGGTCAGCACGCGGGCGATCACGTCGTCGGCGGCGGCCGCGAGCAGGTCGTTCTTGTCGGCGACGTGGTGGTAGATCGCCCCGTAGCCGGTGCTCAGGCGGATGGTGAGCGCACGCAGCGTCAGCGCGCTCTCGCCGCCTTCGTCCAGCAGGTCGGTCGCGGCCTGGACGATCACTTCCCTGGAAGGAGCAAGCACTGCCATAAGCAGCCCGCACCCTTAGGAGCCTCGGTCAGCCGGCCTCGAACGACTGGACAGATCCACAACGACTGCCGTTCATCGTGATCCGGTACACCGCTGGCAGCCCATATGGGTCGTGATGGCGGCTATTGATCCGCTGTTAAACGGATTCGGCGGATCTACCGCTCAACGCTGGAAGCGGCTCATGTTCAAGGCGCACAGAAGACATGGGGCGTCTCGCCGTCCGAAGCTCGATCATGGCCCATACCTGGCCCACAACCCATGAGCGTCAACGAGAACGGGCGGGACTCCGTGAGACTGGAGGCCCGCCCGTTTCGGTGGTCTATCCGCAGGTCAGCTGCTGTTTCCTGCTGCTTGCGATCGCGTGCCCCCTGCAGGATTCGAACCTGCGCACCCGGCTCCGGAGGCCAGCGGCAGAACCCGCCTTTACCTGCGGAAACGCATAGCAAGAGTGACGATTGACCGCCCCTGGTACGTGATCTAGGTTCAGCGCCCCTAAGACGGGGACACCACCCCCGTCTACCCGCCCGACGAGGGAGTCATCTCACGATCAGCCGGTGATCATGAGATGGCTCTCAGCTACATCAGGTCATCTCCCGAGCCATAGGATCTTCGTTATTTTGAGGCCCGCCGAGCCGTCCTTGAGCCGCCAGAAGGCCTTGTACTTGCAGTAGGGGATGGAGGCATACGTGACCCTCAGCGCGCCCGTGTACGAGGTACCGTCGATGTCTACCGAAGATGCGCTGAAACCACCGCACCCTTCGCTGCTGTCCGTGGGTACCCGGTTGAGATGCAGGTCATAGTCCTTGTTGAGGCTGCTGGTCGGCTTGGATACGCGGGCCCACCGGTACCAGTGTCCCTTGTACTTGCCCATGCGGAGCTGGAGCCGCGCGCCGCTGGGTGCCACGTACTCCTTGAATGTGCGCACGTCGGTGGCCTTGGTGGGCGCGAAGTAGTTAATGGGCCCACCGATATCAGCGGCCGCCGCGCTAGGGTTGGCGACGACGCAGGTGGCCGCGATCAGCGCACCGACCGCGGCCGTGCCGAACGCCTTGGGCAGACTCTTGAACTTCACGCGATGGATCCTCAATGTGATCGACTTCTGGACTGTCGCCGGCAGCCGACCAGGTCGGTGACAGCTCCAGCCACGCTAGAGACCGCCGGTATGCCTTCGGTATGTCGCGCGATCCCGCCAGCGGCGAGGCGGCCTGGCGACGCGTCTTCCGTTTCCACCTCCACGCGTGGGCCCGTTTCGGAGCCCACCGACCTCACGCCGCCGTGGACGAAGGTCGAGCATCCGGTCGAGTCCCTCACGGAGCGGGCCGAGGAGATAAGGCCGGGCGCTGAGGGCGTGCCTCGACGTCCGCCAGGAGCAGAACAACCGTCAGATAGACGCCGCGCTGGAGGCTTGAAGCTGGTCCACACCTGGTCCACAACCAGCGAGCGTCAACGAGGACGGGCGGGACTCCGTGAGACTGGAGGCCCGCCCGTTTCGGTGGTCTATCCGCAGGTCAGCGGCTGGTTTCCGCTGGTTGCGCTCGCGTGCCCCCTGCGAGGAACCCGTAGCAAGGGAACGAAATCCTCTACATGGCGACCTGGGCATTCTCCGCAGCATTGCCCACTCGGGCAGTGATCGTCAGGCGATACTGGAGACGTGTCACCCGCTACCGCAGACTCGCGGCGGCACCAGGGCACAGAATCCGGTGGGTTCGAGAGAAACATCAGGCTGACCGCCAGGTCCGTACCGAGGGCGGACCCGTCGGCGAACACGATCGGCGGGCGCATGCTGACCACCACCTCGCCGGTGGGATGGACGGTGTTCAACCTCGATCCAACCCCGGCCAGGCCCATGTCAACGATCACCCGAGCCGGCAGCCCCGCCACTCAGAGCGGCCCTGCTGCTACACCCGTTGCCGATTAGGTCATTTGAAATACCGGGACTGGCACTCGGGGAAGTGGTCGAGATAGCGCGGATCGCTCACCTCGATGGCGAAGCCGCTCGCAGCGGCGTATCGGCCTCTATCGATCTTGTCGACGCGCACAATTGCTTGTCACGACTCCACGGATACATTGTGATCAACGCCTAGTTGGCGCAGTCCTTCGTTAACCACGAGGTCGAGAGTCTGACGCGAGATCCCTCCAGACGCATCGGCAGTGATGGTGAAGTTGATCTCAAGAGTCGCCCCTTGAGCCGCGAGTGGCAGAACAGCGACCTTGAGCACGTCTCGCACTTTGTCTGCTGGCACGCGGTTCACCTGGATGGTCAACCGCGTGGGATCAGCAGAGGCTGGCGGAGGCGAAGGAGCCAGCCCCGGGGCCGGACCTGGGCCACTAAGGGCAGAGTCGCCCTCTACTGGAGGATCATTCACGGTAGGTGGGGCTGGGGGAGACGATACTGGCGGCTCGGGATCTCGCTGTTCGAGGAGGGTCTTGGCCATGGTGGCTCGGACGAGCCAGGTTCCTGGCTGGAACTGGATCTCAGTGGGATCTACGTGGGTGCCAAACTTAATGATCGAATCGTCGGCGTCCCATGCCGATCCTGACGCTAAGGCGAAGACTTTCTGCTGGACACCGTTGATGAGACAGGTCCGCAGAACCTCTGGCGAAGCGATTTTGGGAAGGCGCGGGTACCTGTGAAAGGCATCAAGAAGCTTTGAGATCTCGACCATCTCTTGGTCTGCAGGTAGGAGCGCGAAGCGTTCCGAGAGTAGGGCGGCGGGTGCTAGCCTGTCGAGAAGTCTATCGGTGGCTTTGAAGTGCTCGGTTGCCCTGGCTGGGATCGTGTCATTGACCTTGGCCGGGCCGAGGTCAATGTGGTCGACGACCACTCCTCCGCTTCCGTTGGTATCTGCACCGAGTACTAATACGTGTCGGTAGGCCATCACCAACTGTGCCGGGAGACGGTCCTCGTACTTCTTGATGCGCGATAACAGATCCTCGCGCTGTTCCTCGTTAAACCTCTTGAGTCGGTGCTTGTCCTCACGCAGGTCTATCATCGCCGCCAATGTGCGTGCTGTTGCACGCGCCTTGGATAGGGCATTGCCGTCGGCAGCCACGAGTACGCTGACGTTTTTGTTAGTGCGACCTGCCGGGCCGCGCTGGGTCAGGACCGTTTGCGCGTGTGCCTTAGTCGTTTCGGTGATGCCGATGCCGATGGTGTGCTCGTAGTCGAGGATACCGAGAAAGAGGCGCCCTTCATCGGGTAGGTCAGAGCTCTCATCGACATGGAGCTCCACTCGCCAGGGGGTCTGGCTAGGGGCCACTCTTGACAAGGCAACGTTGAGGAGGTCGATGATCGGCTCTTCACCGACCGATCCTTCCCGTTCGACGATGACCTTGTTGAGATTGGGATCAGTCGTGAACCGGTATCGGCCCCCCTCGTAGCGCATATACCACGCGGCGTTCTTGAAGGCGTCGCGGACGTCCTCGATTACACCGCGCGACAGGCCAGGCCGTCCGACTCCGAGGAGCATTTGGGGTGCGGACGCACCAGCAACTCGGTCAGCACCGAACGAGTTGAGGAAAGCAGTGGTGGCCAGTCCCACGGCAACGCGGTTTACGGCGACCTCGCCACCACGTCGCTTGTCTTCCTGGACGGCCCGCGAGTCATCCCGGATGAGGTCAGCGTTCAAGGCAGCCTTGTAGGACTCACCAGCGAAACGAATCACCTCGGCGCGAACCCCAGCGTCGCGCAGCGGGACATCGCCGGGATGGATGATTGGGGCCTTGTGCTTGGCCTGCGCGAGCGCCTTGACGGTGTGAGCGAGGGAGCGCAAGGCACCCCGTGTGCGCTGGAAACCGGAGAGCGACCCCCAGCGATTGGTGAGGATATCGATCAATTCAGGATGGAACGGGTAAGCAGCTTCGATCCGATCCCGATATTCCGCGTCTCGGAAGCTCGAGGGAAGCACATCGCCGAGATGATCATAATAGGCGCCGTAGGCATCGGCCACTGCACGGCGGTCCTTGGGGTCACCAACGGTGTCGAACAGCCGCGTGTGCAGGATCGGGAAGATGTCGTCTCCCTCGACGGGGGTGACGATGCTTTCGGTACGGCCCACGACCTTGGACAGACGCTCCTGCATTTCCTGGCCGGCAACGGTTGCGTAATCCTCCATACGGGACGAGGTCAGCGTCGCCAAGAGGCAGGCACCCTTGACGTTGGACGCCGCGGTAGCGAGCTCCTTGATGACTGTCAGGGTAGTAGCCGCGAGCGACCCTTCGTGGCTGCGAGCTTCAAGCGCCTTGTTAAGGTACTCCAGCGTCTCGTCCATCAGGATCAAACACGGCGAGTAGCGCTCAAGAATTTCGACCATCTGCGCGGTGGACGTACCGCGAAGTCCCTCATCCTGAGCCTTAACAAGCGCAAACCCATCAGCGCCGCCAAGCTGCCAAACCAAATGCCCAAGGAACGAGTGGACAACAGTGCCATCGGGCATAGTCTCAGGATCAACAAGCATCGCGGAGCCATCAAGGACCACTGTCCGGGCCTTCGGCAGTGTCCCCGCTTTGAGCAAGGCGGCGAGACCACGGGCGAGCTTGGTGTGCGCAACCTTGTCGGGCGAGTGGAACAGGTGATAGGCCGCGAGCAGCGTGTGCGTCTTTCCGCCGCCGAACTCCGTCTGCATCCGATGAACCGCCGCCGCCGAGGAGTCGCCACCGAGGCGGTTGCCGACCTCGACTAGCGCCGCCCGCAGATTTGCAGTGAGGAACGTCTTGGCCGCGAATAGCGCCGGATCAAGGTAGTCGACAGGGCCCTTGCCTCGCGCAACAAGCCCAAGGTCCGCCGCGAACAGGGATTCGTCGAACGATCCGTCAGCGATGTCCCCATGAGGTACTGCAACGTTCAGCCAGTTCTTCAGGTTTGCCATAATGATCTCCGTTCAGAACAGCCGGTTGTCCGACGGACCGACATGCTTGGCCGCCGCTTCCGACAAACCTTCGCGATTGCCCCCCAATCCGAGTAATAAGGTACGTTCCCGATCGCCTTCCGGGAGGGCCTCCGTGATCGCCGAGATCATCGCCCAAAAGCTGGGTTCGTTGCCGGCACCGGTAGCACTTAAGAGCTCAACGAGTTCATTGCGACGCCCCTGGTCATGAAGTTGGGCAGCCAGGTGAAGCACATCTACCAGTGCTGGGGATGGGCCAAGAACAATCTTCTTACGCTCGTCCGGGCCTGCCAGGCAGTAGCTGACGTCCTTACCAGCACCCTGCTTTTGGACGAGACCATTGGGACGGGTGAGCTCTTCGAGGTCGATCTCGAAGGCGCGGCAGAGCATGTACGCCTCGTCAGCTGGAATGGCGATGCCGTCGTAGGCCCAGCGCCAGGTGAGGTAAAACAGCGAGCGGCTGTCAAGCGCTACGAGCGACTCCCCACCAAGAAGCCGCCGCATGGCATGCCGAGCCACCGCTTGACGTGCAAGGACCATGAGCTGATCAACCTCGACCTCTTCGCCAGAGAGCCGAACCACGCGGGAATATCCAGCGAACACCTCGAAAGCCGGACCGACCGCCGAGACGAAGTAGTCCGCCCCGGAGAGTTGCATCTCCTCGAAGGTCGCCAGCCGCTGTTCCAAGCGAGCTTCGAGCTCTCGGACAACGTCGTCATAGAACCCCTCCCGGTGGGCGGCGGCCTTACGGCATACGAGTACGACGGATGAGCCAAGGACAGATCCAACGTTGGCTGTCGTCCGCCCTTCCCGTTCAGACTGCATTGGCCACGACGTCGTCACGGCAAGTCCTGCCCCACGGAGCGCCTTGAGGAGCCGCTCCCATGCTTTGACATCGGTGTGCGCGAAAACAACAGACACGATGCCATCGTCCTTCACGACCCGTGCGACCTCGTTGAGGGCGTTCCGGAGACGCCGTTCAAACTCTTCATGTGAGATATATTCGGGTGACTTCTTGTCCGCCCGATTCTCAATGACTTCGGCCTGCTTAGGCGTCAGGGGGGTCAGGAATAGATCTGGATAGAGGTGTCCGACGCTCCGTTTCAGCCAGACGTAAAAGAAGTCAGACAGGTCACCGTATTGAAAGGCGTCATAGTAGGGCGGGTCGATGATAACCGCGTCGAACTCGCCATCAGAAAAGGGTAATTGCTGAGCATTGGCTCGTAGAACACGCGACGGGTTTCCATGACTTGCATTTGCGCAATGAATAAATGCTTTGCGAATCCAGTCTATAGCTCCGTTCCAATTTCCGGACACCTTTTGAACCAAGGGATCGATTTCTACGAAATCCCAGGCCATGCGGATCGACTGCTGAGGAAAAGTGTGCGTTACCTTTTCGTGGCTGGGCAGCCATCCCGCAAACGAAGAATCATAGTCAGCGATACGATCGATGGCTAAGGCGAGGTACGTTGTAAGCGCCTTAGCGCGATCGACAGCCATCCCCTCACTGAGCATCTCGTGATGTGCAGCCCGAACGGTCTGCGCCAGGACCGCTAATGTCAAACGCTGTCTGGGTGTGAACATGGCTGCCCAGGTGTTGATGCCATAGGTCAGTGGCCGAAGAGTCCTGTATTGCGACTTGACCACGAGCTCATCAGGGACGGCGGATGTGCCTTCGGGATAATCCTCAAGTTCCTCAAGGAGAGGAGCGGCCTTATCGGCAGCATCGACCTCCTCTTTAGTTGGCTCGCGATAAGAACGATCTCCGTTACGGATCTCCATGACGGCGTAGAGATAATGTCCGAAGCCGTTCTCCCGGGCGTAACTTCGCAGTTCTTTGTCGGGCCACGACGCCGGGCAGACGGGGCATGACACGGTGACGGTGGAGCCGCGACTCGTCTTCGTCCCCTTGGACCAGTCGGTGCCGTCGTCTGGTGCTCCATTAGCCAACCGCAGCTCAACACGGTCGGGTAAGACATCGTAGTCTACGCGAACCTTGCGACGTGATGTAGCAGCTAACTTCCGGGACGAGATGATAGGGATAATCCGCCCACAGCTTGAGTCTGGGCATGGGATGGTACGCGCCCAAAAGTAAGCTGCTACACGCGCGTCATCGCTACCCACGCGAGGGAAAACATCGGCGAGTCGTTGATCCGACTTTTCCTTCACCCACTCGGCCCACTGAGTGAGGTCGTCGGCAAAGGGGCGAGCGCCCTGCTCATCAATGTCACCATACAGAGCCGGGTACTCAAGGACGCAACGCTGAATCAGATGTGCCACAGGATTAATGTCACTCGCGGTGACATCACACCCGAGCCGAGAGGCCTCAAGCGGGATAGCACCGCCCCCAGCGAAGCAATCCAGGACCTTGGGACGCCCAGCCGGCCACGCCTTGTTGAGCACCTCACGGAGCGGCTGCATGCGCCTGCGGTCTTGGCTCGCTACTTCGAACGAAGACGTGATCGCGATGGCATTGAGGAGATCCTTGCGCTCCGTCTCGTTGCCGGGGTCAGGGACGAGGCTGGCGAAGACCACCGCGCGGGCCATCGCGAGCGGACGGCGTGCCCACCACAGATGCATCGTCGAGATGTTGCCGTGCCGGAGATGCTTCTCTCGTCCGGACTGCGCGTTAACCTCGATGAGAGGAAGCTTCTCTTCAATGAGTGTGTGCTTCATTCGCTCTCCGATGCGTCGATCACAGGTTGGGGGGCTACACCGAAGCGCACGTCAAGATGAGGCTTGATGCTTCCGATAAGGGCCTTGGCAGGGTTCTGCACGCGGTAAAGCCGCGGGTTCTCGCTTGCGCAGTCAAGGACGACGTAGAGCCAGTAGTCGTCACCAAGCTCAACCGCCTTGGCATACTCCGACCACGTGAGTACGACGTCCCCGACGCCGCCGCGCCCCTTGACCTCAATGCAGCGACGCTGGATCCCGCGCACGGAGAGCACATCGAAGCCGACGTTGTCGGCCTCCACGGACTTGACCAGGACCGCACCGTTCGCATGCTCGTGCGCCATCGTGATCTGGACCGCGATCTGTTCAACTTCCTCATTGCTTGTGCCGCGGTCTGGCGCAGTCGAAGGCCCACCTTCACCTGTTCGTGAAAGGTGAGGAGTGATAAGGCATGTGGCGAGTACGCGGACAGGTCCACGGCGCACGGTGCGTCCTCGGAGCGCCTCGGCAAGGCGGCGATCACGCCGCTCCTGGGTCTGGGCCTTGGCGATCTCAGCCTTCCGGAGTCTGCCTTCGGCCCCGATCACGCCGCTTTCGATGTCCTCCTCAACACTGAGGATCTCCTGGTCCTGTCGTGCCAGAACCGCCAGAAATGACCTCGTCAGAAAATCGTCCTGCACGGCTGCGACCTCGTCGCGCTCCACCTTCGCCTGCTGGTAACGGCGCTCGAAAACGTTCCTGCGCGCCCAGGCCACAAGATCGTCAGTTCCTTCGGGAGTGGGCTCATTCCCTGTGAGCGCTGTCCTTTTGGCTGGAACAAGATCGTAGAGAAACTGCCGGGCAGCCTCATAGCCAGACGCTGTCTCAGTAATCGTCGCCAACGCCCTGTGGACAAGCTCACCGTTGCCATCAACCGCGTCACCGGTGACGACATGTAGCAACGTTGCCTCACCCGCGTCGGGATCTTGGAAGACACAGCCGCGGTTGAGATCGCGTTCGGTTCGCTCGATAACGAAGTCAAGGAGCGCATCGAAGAGTGGGTGCCCGGGCCCGCACAGCTCAGCTTGTGGGGCGCCCTGATCTCCGTCCGCGCCTGGGGGGCGCATGGCGACGGACTTCTCAAAAGTGAGTCGCGCGTACTCGGGGGCCACGCGTCGGGTGGCGTTTCCGACTCGGGAGCGGGCGACTAGCACGTCCGGCGTGCGGGTCACACGCAGCGTTCCGGGATCCAGCCGATCCGCGACCTGTCCGCCGGCGTAGGTGCTCGCGTCGCGGAAGAAGCGCTCCAGGTAGTGAGGGGGTAGACGACGCTCTTCAGCGCGGTTCGCCCGATCGCGTTCTGCCTGCCAGTCGATGTGCTCGGTGGCCAGCGCGCGGTCCAGGAGTTCTCGAGCGCGGGCGACTGTGGCTGGATCGAACTCATCAGGATCGGATCCGAAGGCGTTGACAGCGTCGGCTGTGGAGACAGTTCCGGCGATGACGTCTTCCAGAAGATCGCGAAGGCGGTATCCGTCGAAGATTTCCCCAATCACATCGAACACCGGGTCGCCTAGCGATTGGCCCATGCGCTCCAGCTTGCGCAGCAGCGTGGCGAGGACTGCGCCTTCCCGCGTGTTGCTCGCGACTAAGTTGAAGATGTGAACATCCTGCGTCTGGCCGATCCGGTGGATGCGGCCCATGCGTTGTTCGAGCCGGTTCGGGTTCCACGGGATGTCGTAGTTGACCATCAAGTGGCAGAACTGGAGGTTGATGCCTTCGCCTGCCGCCTCGGTAGCGATCATTATCTGTGCGCGCTCGCGGAAACGACGCTCGGCCTCGATCCGTTCGGGAAGCTTGAGACGGCCGTGGATGACCGCCACGTCGAAATCTCCCGAGAGCTTCTCGACGAGATAGTCGAGCGTGTCCTTGTGCTCAGTGAAGATCAGTAGCTTCTTGGACGGGTCGTCGCGCAGACCCTGCTCGGCGACTACATCAAGAAGTTCGTTGAGCTTGCGCTCCACTCCACTTGCCTCGGTTTGTTGCGCTTGGACCACCAACGGCTCCAGGGCTTCAAGCTCCATCCGCAACTCGGTCTCCGTCTGCGGAAGCCACTCCTCCAGAGCTCGCTCCTCAAGGGCCCACCGCTCATCCTCGGTGAGGTCCTTGGACTCATCGTCTCCGTTGGCAAGAACGGAATCACGGAATTCGCGGCGTCCACGCAGGTACTGCTCCGGGTCCTCCAGCGCTTTCTCCAGGCGGTCCATACGGCGCTGCAGAGTTCGACTGATGGCGCGCACCGATGACGCCAACCGTCGCTGCATTGTCGTGAGGGCGAATCCGGCGGCGGAGCTGCCGCTGCCTTCCCCCCTAATTTCGGCAAGTTCCCTGGAGACAAAGTTGGTGACCGCGCGATAGAGGTCCCACTCCGCACCTTCAAGGTCGTACGCGACGGTATGCGGGTGGCGCGGCTTGAAGAGACGCTCGCCTCGTAGGTCGACCATCTGCTCCTTGGAGGTCTTCGAATAGTGGCGAGGGCTGAACTCGATGCGTTTGGGGCACCGGTTTCCATATGCATCGGAGTCAAGTAGACGAAGAAGTCCCCACAGCGATTCGTTGCGACCAGAGTGGGGGGTGGCTGTCAACAGGACGAGTCTGTGCGCCCGGTCGGCGATCTGCTCGGCAGCCTTATATCGCTCTGACTTCTTCGAGATCAACCCTTTAGCGTCCACCTGCAGGGTGAACCCGTGGGCCTCGTCAATGACAGCGAGATCCCAGTCCTTCTCGGTTGCAACGAAAGCCGCCAAGACTTCCTCGGAGCGCATGAAATCCCGCGAGACGATGACGAAATCGTGAACGTCCCACGGGTTCTGTGTCGGGGCGGAATCGAACACCGCCCTGTCGAAGAGGACCGCATCGATCTGGAACCGTTCCGCCAGCTCGCGCTGCCACTGAGGACGCAGGTTGGCGGGAGTGACGATAAGGACACGATCTGCCGCGCGGCGAAGCTGGAGCTCCTTGATGTAGAGCCCAGTCATGATCGTTTTACCGGCGCCCGGATCATCGGCGAGCAGGAATCGAAGACGGGGCTGCTCAAGGAAGTGACCATAGACCGCCTCCAATTGATGCGGAAGCGGCGTGATGTTCGAGACTGCGAGAGCCGCCATGTCGTGTTGGAACCCGATCCTGATACGGCGGGCTTCGACTCCAAGGCGGAAGCTGTTGGGATCTGCATCGAACGAACGAGCATCCCCAGTGTCCATCAGTTGGACGTCATGAAGCTCATCCTCGGCGATGGTGATCTCGCCGAGAATGCCCTCAACGTCGCGGTACACGAAGTCCCAAAACGGACCGGGCTTGACTTGCACCAAGGTGACGGGGGCGATGTGGCCGGGAAATCGAACAAGTGCGTCGGCACGAAGCCAGGCCGGATCGTGCACGTCAGATGACCCCACGCTTGCTCCCCTGACTGCCTAATCAGATAAAACACGACCCGCAGAGCGGTCGGTCCACAGCCCTTTGGCGCTCATCGACGAGCCTCAATACGGTGGCGCCACATGGGATAGCTTAAACCGCAACTTTGCCCGTCTGAGGACAACAATTCAACACAGTTGCGCATCATTGGCTGTCGTTACCTGGAAACAGTTTTCGGGCTTCCATAAATCCGTGCATTCTTGCCCGAAACATCAGCGGAGCTACTGTCGAGCCATCTTAAGGCGATACAGACGACAGTCAGATAGGACTTTAATTCCTATATCTGCACAAATCTCCAACGTGAGGGAGTCGAGAGCAGCAGGGGTGGACCGCTCCCGTTCTCCCGAACGCCGACGATCGAGGCGCTACAGCTGTCAGAGGGAGCTTTCCTTCTTGGAGGCCAAACGCGCCGTGTTGAGTGGCTGGGCCCGTCAGCACGGCGACGTTCCCGAACAGTTGCAGGCCGCTCTGGAGCGCGAGGTCTTCCGGTGCGACCGCCAGGCGAGCAGGCGCTACTGGCTCAAGGACTTCGGACGCAGCCTTCCACGACCGGGGCGGAGTCCATGCCGACTTCCACGAGTTCATCACCATCGAGCGCAACACAGGCGATCTCATAGTGATCGTGTCCGCCAAAGCGGAACAACCCCAGTGCTACGGAGGATCTGCTGACCCGCGCCGATCTCAATCGCATCAGAGGAAGCACAGGTGACATGGGGCCGCTTCGCCGTGCGAGGCTTGGATGGAAGCTCCATCGTGGCCCACAACTGGCCCACAACCCGCGAGCGTCAACGAGAACGGGCGGGACTCCGTGAGACTGGGGGCCGCCCGTTTCGGTGGTCTAACCGCAGGTCAGCGGCTGGTTTCCGCTGGTCAAGATCGCGTGCCACCTACGAGGAACCCTCAGCAAGGGAACGACGCTCCCCAAGCTATGACTTGGCGCTTGCCTCCCACTCCGCCGACACCCGCCTCGCCCGCCAAGTGGTTCTTGAGGTCTGTTGGGCACTCCCTCAGCCTCGTGTCTCACCCACCGCTGAGCTTCTCGGATGTTCGTCAAACCGAATCAAGCCACCGCCGCGTTGCACCGAACCCGCACCCACCGTTCCCGGGAAAAGCATCTCGCCTGTCCGAGAGCCTTGGCTGTGGCTGAAGCAGAGCCGCGTGGCTCTCCTGAGGAACTCGGGAGTTCGCCTGAGGTCAGAGTCTGGCTTGAACCGCCAAATCAAGTTTTTCTATGAAGGCGCAACATGCTGAAGCGGCCTCAGCGAGGCTCTCATCGGAGAGCACGACTGTGTTGCCATCAACGATGATGCCTGCGGCTTCAAGCTTGGACCTGACGCTTTGTTCATTACGCATCTGACGCTTGGTGAGCTTGCCAAGACCGTGCGCGACGGCATTCCGTGCTTCGGCGAGCCGTTCGACCGATTTCCAGTCCTCGCTGATACCGAGCCAGTCCTTGTATGCCTTCTTCTGCTCTTGCCAACTGCTAGTGGCACGGATGACGGCCTCGTCAGCCAAGGTGGAGGCGATGGAATTTTGTGCGCTCACGACCGCATGTTCGACTTCGCGTGAAAGCAGGTCCGAGGCAAACGCTTCGGTAATTGACAGCAGCCTGACGAGAGTTGCCTGACACATGTCCTGAGCAGGATCAGTATCTGGCATGGCTCGGAGTCGCGTCGCCGAATGTGGTTTCACTGCCGCGACCGCAGCGCGGTGGGCTCCCAGAGTGCGAAACAGCAGCGCTGTAGCTATTTCGGCCCCGGCCGAGGGGACTTGCGGGACTCGCGCGGTCACGGCATAGTCGCAGCGAGAAGAAGCCGGTCCAATTCATCGTCGGCTGTGTCTTCTGCCCTGGCGCGGTCAATACCGATCAAGCCCCAAAACGCTAGCCGTCTCCACTCGGGGCCCACTCGATCTACAGCCGCTGCCACAAGGTCGGAATCCCCTCGTCCGATCCGCCCCAGGGCGGCCGCGGCGGTAGCGGCGAGACCATCGTGGCCGCTGACAGCGCTTCGGGCGAGCCAATCTTCGTAACTGTGCTTACGCTGCGAACGCCCTACGCCACCCGCAGCTTGCGCGAGCCACATGGCCTGCCAATCGCTGAGAATGTCACTGCTGGTGACCTCGTCGAGCGCCGCGCGGAGTTCGGCACGCGCACGCTGGCCGTTGCGGCCGTACATGTCCAGATAGACAGCAACTTGCGGAGTTAGCGCCGGCTCGAAGCGGAGTAGCCCTATCAGCCATTCCAGCGGGCTGGAATCTCCAGCCGCGCCAAGTAGCGGCAACGCGAGGCCGAGCAGAGAGTGCGTGATCGCGGCGTCCTGGGATGCTTGCTTCTCCTCGGACTCATCCTCAAGTTCCCATAGCTGCCATGCCCGCTGCGCAGCCTTCAGACGCTGCGGGTCGATGTTTTCGCTAGCTTCACCGTTGTCCGTGGCAAATGTCTCGTCCTCATCGACACTGCCACTCAGCGTTATCGGTGTCGCGGCATCGCCGTCCGCATCGCTGTAGGCGGCGCGCAGGAACCTTAGGCCGTCGAACGGTTCGGTCGGCTCCTCGCCAGCGAATAGGCGCTGCTCCGCGTCAGCGAACGATGTCAGAGAACTGCGGTAGTTCTGCGCGCCATAGGTGTATGTCTTTCGCTCGTTGAGTACCAAGCCGAGGGAACGTACTTCCATTGCACACGCCTCGAGCGCAGCGCGTGCAGTGCCGAGAGCGGGGGAAGCAATGCGGAAATCATCAGAATAAGTGAACACGGCATGACCTCGGCGCAGCAGACGCCTACGTACTGGATCGATGTAAGCATCACCCAGAACATCGCTGGCAGAATGCACTTGTGGCAGCCCGACACGACGCCCAAGAACCGAAGCAAGCAAATTTCCCAGCGCATCGACGGCAAGCTCTTCACCAGTCTGGGCAATCAGTTCAGCGCCCAGCAGGTCATGGTCAACGAACTCATAGTAGGAGGTCACATCCGTCTTGCTAATGTACTCTGCGCCTGGGACGTCGAGTGGCGCACTCCGGAACTCGTCAATCGGTACTCGACTGCGCAACCGTTGTGGTAGCGCCTGGCTGATGAGTCCTACGAGTGCCCTGTACAGCACCCTGTCCTCAAGAGTCATGACGTGCAGCGGCCGCGCTCCACGCCATTCCTTGTCCGCCAATACGATGGCGGCACTTTTTCCCGAGGGAACACGTCGCAACTGTGGGAGCAGCCAAGTCTCCACCGAGGCGGGCTCCGACGCCAGGGCCATGTAGTCCCAACGCCGCGGTAACAGCCGGTTGCGTGACGACAACTCAAGGGCAATGGCACTTGACAGATCCATGCGGCGCATAAGAGTGCGATCCATTGGCACGTTCACTTTCCAATCAAGGACATCGACAGGGCTCCTCCGGTCAGACATAGCAGAGACAACAAAGGCGGCCGCAGTGCTCTAGCTGCGGGTCACTTCGCCCATTCGGCACCGCGCCTGCGGAGGCTTTTCCGCTAGAAGTCGAATTCGCCTTGCTTGGCGCCGGCGACGAAGGCGCGAAAAACACCGCCGCGTACCACCCACGGCACCAGGTCGGGCCGTTCGGTGTCGCGGATGCCAACACGGTCCCCGGTCAGAGGGGCTATCTCGATGCAGTCTCCGCCGTTGGCGCCGCTGGCGGAGGCCTTGCGCCACTGCGCGGTTTCGAGCTCTGCGGCCAGTTCGTCAGGCACGTTCATACACCACCATCTTCTCGCGTATCACGTCTGGGGTTTCGTTGACCGGCCGGGCGTATGACCGGATGGCGTCGAATCTGACACTAACGGTGCGCACGCGGTCCTCGCGATCTGTTACTTCGCCATCTGCGGCGGAGTCCAGATACACCGTGTCGGGTCCCTGAGGCTGCTGGGCGATGACGAATCCGCCCAGCAGGCCGATCGTGGGCACTGCATCCATAGGGACGATCTGCAATGTGATGCAGGGGTGGTCCACGACCTTGAGGAGGTGTTCGAGCTGTTCGCGCATCACCTGTGCTCCGCCGATGGGACGGCTGAGGACTATCTCGTCGATCATCGCGGCATACATCGGTGGTTCTGGGCGGTCGAACACGGTCTGCCTGGCAAGGCGTGCCTCCGTCGCCTCATTGACGCGTTCCTCGGTGATGCCCGGTTGCCCGCGCAGGATCGCGCGAGCGTAATCGCGTGTCTGTAGGAGCCCCGGAATCACCAGCGGTTGCCAGGTTCGCAGGTTGTGAGCATCTGCCTCGATCTTGGGCCATTGGCGGAACCACGTTGGTCCTGTTTTGATCACCAAGGGCAGGAGGCGGAGCAGTTCGCCGTTGAGGTTAAGGAGCGTTTCCACCTGTTCGGTGAAGTTCCACTGTGGGGTGCGTTTGGCGTTCTCGATCTGGCTGACGAGGCTTTTGCTGACGTGAGTGTGGTCCGCTATGTCCTCTTGGGTCAAGCCTTTGTCCTCCCGCAACCTCCTCAGTTCGGCCCCGAAGAGGGCAAGAGGGCTGGCTCCGGGGTCCAGTTCGCTCGCGGTCATCGACACCATCCCGCATGTTCACAGGTTCACACACATCAGTGAACAAGATGTGTGGAGCGGTTGTGTTACTCGTCAACTACTAAAAGTAGCTTGCGCAGGTCAGTCTGGGGAGAGTCTTCCGAGAAGCAGCCGAGCCGGGGTTCACAATGACTTTCGATCTTGTGGACATATGGCGAAGCGTCCCTAGAGGTCGGTGATACCTGTGCCCATGGAAACCGCATCCACCAGAACGCCGAACGTATCTGGACGGATAAGCACGACGCTGCCGCGCAGTACCCAGGCTCCCTGGCAGGCGCGCCAGGCGATCAGACTATGGCTCACCGATAGCACCCCGGAGCTGCGGTTCAACGTCGCGCTGGTCGTCTCTGAGCTGGTGACGAATGTCATCCAGCATGTGCCGGCGGGGGTGCACCGCGACTGGGTCGAGGTGAGGATCGGTTTCGGGGTGGATTTCGTCCGGCTGGAAGTGATCGACCCGGGCACGTCCAACCCCGAGCCGCTCTTCACACCCTTGGGGACGGAGCCCATGGTGCAATCAGGTCGCGGTCTTGGCCTCGTCACGGAACTGTCGATCCGTCACGGGACCAAGCTCATCGGAACCGGTCACCGCATCGTGTGGGCCGATCTGGCGAATGCCCAGGCACCGGCCGATGGCGATCGGCACGGCCGCCCACAGGAACAGCTCGCGTCCTGACGAGCTACGCCAAGGCCGACGGTGATCGTGTTGACCGGATCCTCGCCGAAGTCGGCCGTCCCACCCGTTGATCCACATCGTGGCGTGACCCATGCGTGCGGCGTGCCAATCCGTATACGCCGCCACGGGCACGCAGACTCCGTACGGCACGGCTGAGGCGCGTCGCGACTGTACGGCTCGCAAGGAGGCGGGCATGACATTTTCCCCGGGATTTCATGGAATCCATGTGGCCCCGGTCGCTACGACCCATGAGCGGATTCGTTGGCTGCCGCCGCTCCCCCGGGCCAATCGGATCCGGATACGCGAACACACCTGTATCTGCAGAAGCACGCAGTACGAGTTGTGTGAAGCAGGAGGGCTGGCCTTCATCAGACGCTTTAAGGCTTTTCAGGGACGCATGCTCATACGTGAGACAGACTGGCTGGTGACCGCTCGCGCCGCACAGCTCTGGGCGCTCCTCCTGCGTGGCCAAGCTCGATGAGCTGGAACCGCCATTAGCCTTCCCGATACCCCTCCCGTTGCCTGTTCGATTATCCCTCCCAACTAATCGGGAGGGGACTTCAGTGCTCATCTCTCAGGTCATGGAGCTGTACGATGCCCGCGCCATGCCCCGACTCGTATAGAGGAATTCGATTCCTCATAGATTGATCGTCGTCCCGGAGCAGACCGGCATCGACAAAGTCGCACATAACCCCATCCCCACAAGATCGAGGTGGCAATAGCGAAAACGAGATACGGCTGACATCGCGAAGTCTTGGTCGAGCGATACAGCCATGGCGCTGGGAGCGCCGTTCCCCAGCGAGCTCAGATGACGGACCCCCACCACGCCAAGCACCATCGCGCCCTGCCAAAGGCCGCCGCCAAAACCACCCGGCCCAAGAGCGCCAGAGCCTCGCCAACGTCTCGCCAGAGGTGGGTGCTGGAGTAGGGATCATGTTCCCGTTCGCGGGAGCACCACGGATCTGAGGCCCGCCCCAACTGACGATGCCCGTACCGCTCAACACCGAATCTGCCGGCGTCGCGTCGGCACCCGCCCGTGCCAAAGAGCCGAAGCATCCGGAGAGCTGCTCCGGTGTTGAGGCTCCGGCAAGACTGTCCCGTGCAGACAATCGGTCCGTCGGGCCGAGCCGCGTCCACCTGATCATCCTCAGCGGCCAAGAGCTTGGCGACCAAGTCGGCGGTCGAGGGTGACCGAACCGATAGAAAAGGCCTGCTCAGAGCCTCCTGAACCAGAACCGGAGCTGTACGCTGCAGGGCCCCAACCCGCACGTCGAGGCGCCCTGAACGCGGAGGCGGAGTTCGTCGCCATCGACGGTCCCGAGGGCGACGAACTGGAAGCACGCCAGTGCCTGGTGATCCTGGAGATTCTGCGATGGCTGCACGAACGGAGAACGCCGTGAACTTCCCCTGGGACGACACCGGCCCGTCGACGGCCACTAGACAGGCCCTCAACATCACCCTCCCGGTGGCCTGGCTCGGCCGAACCTCCACCGACGACCAGCAGGACCCAACGCTGTCCCTCCCCCGCCAACTACGCAACTCCCGCGATGCCCTGCCGAGTGGGTGCGTGATCGTCGCACACTTCTACGACGTCGAGTCGGGACGAATGGATCTGGAGGCACGCGGACGCGGCAACGCACACCAAGCCTTCGATATCCCCATCTCTCGTGACGGCGGCATCCAGGACATGCTCGCGGAGGCCAAGCGTCCGGACCGCCGGTTCGCCGCCGTGATCTGCGAGTCCGTCGAGCGAGTGGCGAGACGCACCTACTTCGGCACCAAGGTCGAGTACGAGCTGGAGCAGGCCAGGGTCATGTTGCTGGCCGCCGACGAGCCGATGCCGCAGCTCGAACCGTCCAATGGAGGCCGGTCACGCAAGCGCGCCACTCCTGTCCTTACCCGCCGGGTAAAGCAGGCGGTCGCCGAGTGGTACGTCCTCCAACTCCTGGAGCTGTCGTGGGACGGCTTCTGCGAGCACACCGAGCAGGGCTGGAACGTCGGGAAGCCCTGCTACGGCTACCGCGCTCAGAAGATCCCCCACCCGGTCGCTGCCAAGCGGGCCGAGGGCCGCACCAAGAGCCGTCTGGTCCCCCATCCGGTCGAGGGACCGACCGTCACGCACATCTTCATGCTGAGGACCGTCCACCGGCTCGGCTACGACGGCATCGCCGACCGGCTCAACCTCGAACCGGACAAGTATCCGCCGCCCATGCCCGTCGATCCCCGGCGGGCCCTGGGCCGATGGAGCGGCTCCGCCGTACGGGAGATCCTGAGCAACCCCAAGTACACGGGATACATGGTGTGGAACCGGCGAGCCACCAAGAAGGGCGGCAAGCTCAACCCGCTCAGTGAGTGGGTCTGGTCGCCCCGGCCGACCCACGAGCCCCTGGTCACCAAGGAACTCTTCCAGTCCGTCGCCCCGATCGGCCGCACCAGACGTGGCTCGCGTACCGGCCCCGGCCTCAACAGCCACCCTCAGACCCATCGCAGTTACCCGCTCCGCTCCTACGTGGTCTGCGATCTGTGCGACCGTCGCATGCACGGCAAGACCCGGCGCACCACCGCCTACTACGCCTGCGATGCCGACATGCGTCACCATCGCGACCGCCGCGAGTGGTTCGACAGCCATCCCAAGAGCATGTGGATCCGCGAGGACGAGCTTCTCACCTTGGTCATGTCCTTCTTCGCCGAGCACGTCTTCGGCCCGCTTCGTCAGACCGCGCTACGGACCACGCTCCAGGCGGTGCCCGCCGAGAACCCCGCTATCGATCGGTACAAAACCGAAATCGCCGATCTGGCCAAACGGCAGGACAACCTCCTCACCCAAATCGAGGAGCACGAGCCGAGCGGCGACGAGGAGATCGACCGCGACTTCCGCGAACGCCTCCAGCGCCGGTACGGCGAGCTCGCCCGCAAGCGCAAGGCCGCGACCGAGGAGCTGCAGGCGCTCGCCGCAGGGCACCCCGTTGAGCCTCAAGACAGTCCGGAGCTACTCGACCGGCTTCCCCGGCTCACCGACCTCTCCTCGATCCCCGAGGAGTTGCAGCGGAAGCTATTCGAAGCCTTCCACCTGGAGATCCGCTACCGCTACGCCACCCACGACGTGCTCATCCGCGTCACGATCAAGGAGGGCGCACTGCCTGCCATACAGGCCGTCACAAACGAAATCGCCGACCCTCCGAGAGGATCGGCGATCAACGAACGTTCCCTTGTTTTCGGTGCCCCCTGCAGGATTCGAACCTGCGCACCCGGCTCCGGAGGCCGGTGCTCTATCCCCTGAGCTAAGGGGGCTCAGCGCTTGCTAAGGCTACCAGTATCTGGCCGGTGCTCGGCACGTTGGTATCTGTGCGGGCACACATCACGGGAAAGCCTCCCGCCACCCCCTCCGACCGGTTAGCCTCGCGGCCGTGGGTGAGGTTCTGGGGCGGGTACTGGTCGTGGATGATGATGAGGTCATCCGGCAGCTGATCGCGGTCAATCTGACCCTGGAGGGCTTCCAGGTCGAGACCGCGACCGATGGGCAGGATTGCCTGGATCGGGTGGTGAAGATCAGGCCAGATGTGATCACACTTGATGTGATGATGCCTCGGCTGGACGGGTGGGTGACGGCGTCGCGGTTGCGCGCCGGCGATGACACCAGCCACATCAAGGTGGTGCTGATCACCGCGCGGGCGCAGGAGGACGACAGGCGGCGCGGGATGGGCATCGGGGTCGACGCCTATCTCACGAAGCCGTTCGACCCGGCTGAGTTGATCCAGGTGGTCAGAGATCTCGCGGTGTCGGCCCGCGCGGGCTGAACTGAGCCGGATCTCTCGATGTCGGCGGGCGCGGTTGAGCTGATCCAGACCTAGCCGGGCTCGCCGGGCGGGCTGAGCTGATCCAGCGCGGTGTTGGCACGCACGAGCTGATCCAGCGTCGGCGTCGGGACGCACGAGCTGATCCAGCGTCGGCATCGGTCACACGTCAGCTGACCCAGGGCGGATGTCGACACGCGTTAGCTTGCCCAGCGCCGATGTCGGCGCGCGTCGGCTGACCCAGGCACGCGTCAACTGACCCAGGCACGCGTCGGCTGATCCAGGCACGCGTGAGATGGTCAGAGGCGGCGGTGCATCACGTGCAGGCCGACGTAGCCCTGGGTGGGGTGGTGGAAGGCCTCGGGGATGGTCGTCAGCACCTGGAAGCCCAGGGAGCGCCACAGGGCCACGGCGTTGACATTGGTCTCCACGACCGCGTTGAACTGCATGGCGCGGTAGCCGTCGGCTCGGGCCCGCGTGATGACGCGCTCGCCGAGGGCCCGGCCGACGCCCTGGCCCGCGTGGGCGGGGTTGACCATGAAGCCGGCGTTGGCGACGTGGGAGCCGGGACCGGGCTGGTTGGGGTGGATCTCGGCGGTACCCAGGATGGTGCCGTCGGGCGCGGTGGCGACGAGGGTACGGCTGGGCGCGGCCGTACGGGCCGGCGAGGGGTGCAGCCAGCTTGAGCGGGCCCACTGTTCGGAGGCGTCGGGCGGCCAGGTGAAGGTGTCTCCCTGGGCGACGATGGGGCGCATGAAGGACCAGATGGCGGGCCAGTCGTCGGGTGTGGCATCTCTGATCAGCATGGAGCGGCCTTCAGGAAGTGCGGTTGAGGACGAGGGCGGCGGCCTGGGTGCGGGAGGAGACGCCCAGTTTGCCGAGGATGTTGGAGACATGGACGCTGACGGTCTTCTGCGCGATGAAGAGGCGTTCGGCGATTTCGCGGTTGGTGAGGCCCTCGGCGATCAGGGCGAGGACTTCGCGTTCGCGCTCGGTGAGGCCGGCGACCGCCGTGGTGGGCTTGCCGGTGAAACGGGCGCGGCGGCCGAGGGCGGCGAGGGCTCGGGAGAGCGGGGCGGCGCCGAGGGCCGTGGCGGTGGCGACCGCTGAGCGCCATTCGACCAGGGCGGCCTCCCTGTCGCCCGTGGCGAGGAGGGTCTCGGCGAGCCGCCAGCGTGACCGGGCGACCTCGTAGGTGAAGCCGAAGTCGAAGGCCGTGACGACGTCCGCCATGATGGCCGGGGTGGCCGTGCCATACACCCGATGCCATTCGGCTTCGGCGCGGACCAGCCAGGCCCTGCCCTCGACCTGGACGGAGCTCCAGGTGGCGGCGTGCCTGGCGCGGGCGAGCAGTTCGTCGGCGCCCTCGGTGCGGCGGAGTTCGGCGAGCGCGCCGAGACCGGTGGCGGCGATGCGGATCAGGGCGGCGTCGTTCGGCTCCAGAGCGCTGACCACGGCCGTGACGTGGACGAGCGCGCCCTCGGGATCGCCGTTCCACAGGGCGTGCTCGGCCGCGAGGCCCCTGGACATGTAGGCGACGAGGACGACGTCCCAGAAGCCGCGGACCCAGTCGAGGCGTTCTTCGACGATGGGAAGGCCCCTGGCCACCTCGACGAAGAGCGCGAAGGAGGAGAGTGTCGCCTCGGCGGGGGTGCCGACCCTGACGCCGAACCCGGCGGCGACCTCCTGCGCCTGGTCCCATTCGCCGGACACGTAGTGGATGAGGAGGCGCAGGAAACGCAGGTCGGTGCCGTACGTGCTCCAGGTCAGGCCGGTCTCCACGGCCATCCGCAGGCCGTGGTCGACGGTCGGCGCGGCAGCGGCCAGCGCGCCCCGTTCGAACCGGATCCGGGCCAGAGTGAACACCGCACGCAGGTCGATGGACAGGTCGGACGAGCGCCGGGCGATGGCGCGGCCGAGCAGACGCTCCGCCTCGGCCGTCTCCCCTTCGAACTCGGCGCAGGCGGCGAGCGCGATGAGCGCGCTGTTCTCCGCGTCGACGGCGCCGCTCGACTCGGCGACGTCGAGCGCGCGGGCGGCCAGTTCCCTGACCTCGGCGTGCCGGGAGCCCCCGGCGAGGGTGCGGGCGTAGGTGGCGAGGGCGCGGGCGAGCAGCGGGCCCTCGGGGGCCGCGGCGACCGCGGCCTTCGCCGCCGCCACGGAGCCGGCTTCGTCTTCGATCTCGATCAGGTAGTAGGCAAGCCGCTCGTAGGTCTCCGCCGTCGCCGGCAACTCCCTGAGCTGGGCGATCGCGCGGTGGTTGTCGCCGCTGTCGGCGGCGGCGACGGCGCTCCACAGTCCGAGGGCGTCGCGGCCGACGCCGGCGAGCCGCTCGGGGTCGGGCACCCGCTCCCACAGCCCGAGCGCCTGGTCGAAGTGGCGGTGGGCCTCGGCGGGCGCTCCCACGCGGGCGGCCCTGCGGCCCGCCTCGACCGAGGTGGTGAGGGCGCCGGGCAGGTCGTGGCTGGCCAGGTAGTGGTGCGCCAACTCGGCGACCGGGCCGTTGCGCCGGGCGAGCACCTTGGCGAACTCCGTGTGCAGCCGGGTGCGCTCGCCCGGAAGCAGATCGATGTAGACCGCCTCCCTGAGCAACGCGTGCCGGAAGACGTATCCATGCCCGTCGCGCAGCAGCAACCCTCTGGAGAGGATCTCGCGCACCCCCTCGTCGAAGGGCGCGTCGTCGAGGGCGGACACCTCGCTCAGGAGATCGTGGTCGGCCCTGCTCCCGGCGACGGCCGCCGAGCGCAGCACCCCGAGGGCGGGCTCCGACAGCCGTTCCACCCTGGCCAGCAGGAGGTCGGCGAGGCCCTCGGGGAGGGTGCCGTCGTAGGCGGCGAGCAACTCCTCCGCGTAGAACGGGTTGCCCTCGGCACGCCGGATCACCGCGTCGATGGCCGCCGGATCTCCTCCGTCGAGCGTGGCCAGATGGTCGGCCATCTCGTCGGGACTGAGCGGACCCAGCTCCACGGCGGTCACCGCGGGCAGCCGGCGCATCTCGGCGAGCAGCGGGCGCAACGGGTGCCGCCGGTGCAGATCGTCGGTTCGGTAGGTGCCGGCCAGGCAGACGCGTTCGGTCTGCAGCATGCGGGTGAGGAAGACCAGCAGGTCACGGGTCGAGCGGTCGGCCCAGTGCAGGTCTTCGAAGACCAGCAGCACGGGCCGCTGGGCCGACAGCTCGGCGAGCATGGCCAGCGTGGAGCCGAACAGCCGCTGCTGGGTGAGCCCGCCGGCCGCCTCGTCGTCGGGTTCGCCCCGTCTGCCGGGCAGCAGGCGCAGCAGCACCGGCCAGGCCGCGACCAGCTCGGGCGGGGCGTCGCGCAGCGCGTCGGCCAGCGGGAGGTAGGGCATGGTGTCGCCGAGCTCGGCGCACTGCCCGATGAGCACGGTGAACCCCTCGTCGGCGGCCCGCTGCGCCAGCTCGCTCACCAGCCGCGTCTTGCCGATGCCCGCGTCTCCCCCGATCAGGGCCACCCCGGCGGATCCGCCGGCGGCCGCGCGTGCGACACCGACCAGGCGATCCAGCTCCGCTGATCGTCCGACCAGCACGCTCTCAGCCGCTCGCCATGTCACGTGACCGAGTATTCCACGCACCGCCGACAACCCGATTGGACCACGTACTCGAACCCGAAATGGCCCTCATCAGAGCACCAACCCGGCCATATGGTCTTATTTCGTGATTTCGTGGTCCACTCTGGCGTTCTTCATCGCCACATCGCTCATCCTGGTCGTCTCCCCCGGGCCGAACCACCTCTACATCATCGCCAGAGGCGTCGCCCAGGGCCGGTCGGCGGGCCTGGCGTCCGCCCTCGGCGTGGAGGCCGGCACCCTGATCCACATCGCGGCCGCCGCCGCCGGGCTCTCCTACCTGATCGCCCAGTCGGCCACCCTCTTCACCCTGGTCAAGTGGGCCGGAGTCGGCTATTTGATCTACCTCGGCATCCGCACGCTGACCGGCAAGGACGACGTGGACGGCGAGCGCGTCGCCCCCCAGCCGCTACGCCGGGTCTTCCTCGAAGGCGTCCTGGTCAACGTGCTGAACCCGAAGGTCATCCTGTTCTTCCTGGCCCTCCTCCCCCAGTTCGTCGATCAGGAGGCGGGCTCCCCCGCGCTGCAGATCGTCGTGCTCGGCCTCACTCTGCTCCTGCTCGGCCTGATCTCCGACATCGTCTACGCGCTCGGCGCGAGCGCGCTCGGCGCACGGCTCCGCGCCAGGGCCAAGCTGCTCAGGAACCTCAGCGGCATCGTCTACCTGAGCCTCGGCGTCGCCACCGCGTTGAGCGGCACCCGAACCACCTGACCGTACGGCAGGCCCCGCCCGCGCCACCCGCGCCACCCGAACCACCCGACCGTACGGCAGGCCCCGCCCGCGCCACCCGCCGTAGGTGGCACGGGTCCGTGGGTTCATGGCACTCCAGCGGCTGTGGCCGAGCACCGTGACAACTCGCACGTCGACCATGCCCTTCGGTTTCCCTGGACCAGGCCCGCCCTTCCCGGATCGCCGCACGAGCCCCTGTTCCCTGCGCGAGGACCAGCCCCCGCAACCTCGACCGCCCCCGCGCCCGGAAACCCGCCGCGCGTGCCGGCCCTACGCCGTGCTGAGCATGTAGAGGAGAGCGGCCATGCTGGTGCCGCTGACGATGTTGCCTTCGCCGATCATGCGGTAGGTGTCGGCGAGGGGTATCCAGTCGACGCGCTCCGCCTCCCAGGCGTCGGTGGGCTGGCCGATGTGGGTGGCCTGGGTGGCGCGGAAGATGTGGTGGACGGAGTCGGAGATGCCGTTGGTCGGCTGGAGGCACAGCAGCGGGTGCAGCGGCCCGGGTCGCCAACCGGTCTCCTCCTCGACCTCGCGCGCCGCCGTCATGATCGGGGTCTCGCCCGCCTCGACCCTGCCCATCGGGATCTCCCAGCCCCACGTGTCGGTGATGAAGCGGTGCCGCCAGATCATCAGCACCCGGTTCCGCTCGTCGGTGACGAGGGCTCCCGCGCCGGGCGCGATGCGGATCAGCCGGTGCGCCAGATGACTGCCGTCGGGTAGCTCCACATCCGCCAACCGCACATCGATCCACTGGTCAACATAGAGGGGCTTTTCGGAGTTGACCTGCCAGCGCATACGGGGGGCTCCAAGCGTTGCCGGATGTCGGCTACACGCTACAAGGGCACGCCTGCCCTGTGTGCGCGGGACAACCTGTGCGACACGCCGCGAAGAAGGCTCAGAACCGACGCCGGCCCGGTGCGCGCGGGACGACCGGCGGTGGGGCGCGCGTCACGGCGGCGACCGCGCCCTCGTCCAATGCCGGCCCGCCCCCACCACCGCCGCACTAAGGACGACGACCCCACTACCCGTCCGATGCGACGGAACCGGGCCGCGCCCCGCCACGGGCGTGTCCGTGGCGGGAGTCGTAACGCGAGGAGAGGCGGTGGGGGTGAGGCCGAGAGAAAGAAGCGGGGGTCGTAACGCGCGGAAAGGCGGTGGGGTGAGGCCGACGGGAGAAAGAGGCGGGGGTCGTAGCGCGAGGAGGGTCGGTGGGGAGTGGGGTCAGCGGGGGGCGGTGAGGGAGGTGGTGAGGAGGCGGAGGGCTGCCGTCAGGTTGCCGGACATGGCCTCCTGGTCGGCGCGGGCCTGGAGGGAGGCGGTCTGGGGGGTGAGGGGGCGGGATTGGGCGAGGTCTCTGGCGATGGAGATCAGGGCGTCGTTCTGGGCGAAGGTGTCCTTGGTGGTCTTCTCCAGCAGGGCCGCCGCGGCGCCCAGGGAGAGGAGCACCAGGCCGGGGTTGCGGACCGCGCCGTCGCGGGTCCAGTTCCCCTCGTGGAGGGCGAGGGTGAGGGCGGCGGCCGCGGCGGTGCTGCGGGCGTCGCCGCGGATCTTGGCGAGTTGGTCGCGTACCGTCTTCAGCCGCGGGCGGGCGGGGTCGGTGCGCAGGCCCCAGCCGTACGGGAACAGGGGGTCGTAGGCCGTGTCGCCCACGTTGATCGGTACGGCGGAGCGCGGCCAGCTGAAGGGCAGCCGGGCGGTGAAGGGGACGGCGCCGAAGAGGGTGTCGGCGACGCCGGCGCCCTCGCTGCCGGGCAGCCACGAGGCGACCAGGGCGGTGGCCTTGTCCGCCGCGGACCCGAGCAGGAGTGGCCGGCCGGAGACGACGAGCACGGCGCACTTCATCGCGCCGCACACCTTGTCGATGGCCGCCCGGTCCGCCGCGGCGAGTTCCAGGGTGCGCCCGCCGACGCCGACGTCTCCGACGCCCTCGGCGTACGGCTTCTCACCGACGACCACGACACCCACGTCGTGCCCGGTCAGCGGGGCGGAGGCGTCCGCCGAGAAGGTCACCTCGGAGGGGGCCGCGACGGCGGCGCGGATGCCGGACAGGATCGTGGTCCCCTCGGTGGTGGGCCCGGAGGAGCCCTGCCAGCTGATGGTCCAGCCGCCGGCCTGGTTCCCCAGGTCGTCGGCGTTGGCCCCGGCGACGTAGACCTTGGCGTCGGGCGAGAGCGGCAGCAGCCCGCCGGCGTTCTTGAGCAGGACCTGTGATCGGGCGGCGGCGGTCCGGGCCACCTTCCGGTGCGCGGCGGAGCCGACGTCGGCCAGATGGTCACGGTCGGCGTAGTAGGTCTCGAAGAGGCCGAGGCGGAACTTCTGGGTCAGGATCCGGGTGACGGCGTCGTCGATCCGGCTCATCGGGACGCGTCCGGCGGCCACCTCGGCGGTCAGGGCGGTCACGAAGTCCTCATAGCGGGTCGGGACCATGATCATGTCGAGCCCGGCGTTGACGGAGGTCCGCACGTCGCTCGGGTAGTCGCCGGGGATCTGGTCGATGGCCTGCCAGTCGCTGATCACGAAGCCCTCGAAGCCGAGTTCCCCCTTGAGGACGTCGGTGATCAGTTCGCGGTGGGCGTGCATCTTCAGGGGCCCGTCGCCGAGGTCGACGCTGGAGTAGGACGGCATGACGGAGCCGGCCTTCCGGGCGACGGCTTCGCGGAAGGGGGCGAGGTGCAGGGCTTCGAGCTCGGCGCGTTGCAGCTTGGTGACACCCTGGTCGATCGTGTAGTCGCCGGTGGTGGAGGAGCCGTAGGCGGTGCCGCCGTCGCCGACGTAGTGCTTGGCGGTGGCGAGCACGCCCTCGTCCTGGAGGCCGTCGATGATCGTCGCCATCCTGGACACCAGGGCGGGATCCTCGCCGAAGGACTCGTACGTGCGGCCCCAGCGCTCGTCCCTGCTGACGCACAGGCACGGCGCGAAGTCCCAGGGGACCCCGGTCGCCCTGACCTCCCTCGCGGTGATCTTGCCGGTCTCCTGGACCAGCGACGGGTCACGGGTGGCGCCCAGGCCCACGTTGTGCGGGAAGATCGTCGCGCCGACCACGTTGTTGTGGCCGTGCACGGCGTCGACGCCGTAGATCAACGGGATCTGCAGGCGGGTCTGCCTGGCGCGGAGCTGATAGCCGTCGATCATGTCGGCCCAGGCGACCGGCGTGTTCGGGGTGGGGACGGAGCCGCCGCCGGACAGCAGCGAGCCGAGCGCGAAGGAGGCGATGTCGTCCTGTGCGCGCAGCGCTCCGCGCTCCGCCTGGGTCATCTGCCCGATCTTCTCCGCCGTGGTCATCCGGCCCAGCAGGTCCGCGACCCGCTCCTCATCGGGCCTGGCCGAGTCGAGGTACGGCAGGCCGTGCGCGTCGATCACGATGACCGACTCCTCGCCCACCGCCGCCCCGGTGGCGGTCAGCGTGATCGGGATGGTCTCGGCGACCTCCGCGTTCCCGTCATCCGCCACTAGAACTGTGAATATCCCGAAATCTCCGGAAGTGGTGCCTGCTGGGAAGGTCAGCGAACCGGTGACCGGCGTGTAGTCGTCGCCCGCGCCCGCCGTACCCGTTCCCGTCGAATAGGCGACCGTCACCGGCTCGTCGAGCGCCGTCCCGCCCGTGCTCGTCACCGTGACCCGCACCTCGACCGGATCGCCCTCCCGCACCGCGTACACCGGCCTGTCCAGCGAGACCGTCGCCTTGGGCGCGGCCCCCGCCACCCCGTGCACCTGCAGATCGTCGAGCCGGAACTCCCCCGGCGAACCGGACGGCAGAGTGACGGCGTATCCCCACATCTCGTCCAGCCCCAGCTTGTGGTCCAGGCCACCGGGCACCGGCTGGTAGTCGCCACGGAACACGAACCGCGAGAACGGCAGCTCGACGAGGTGCCATCCCTCCCAGTCGTCGGTGAAGGAGGTGTTCCACAGTTCGCTGGCCTCGGCGCCCGCTCCGCCGTCCTTGATCTCCAGGAACACCCGCCTGCCGGAGCCGGGCGGCAGCGGGGCGGTGTTCTGGCCGTACCACCAGAAGCGGAGGCCGGCGAAGCCGCTCCAGTCCTGCGGCTCGGCGAGGTTGTGCACCACGCCGCCCCAGGCGCTGATGTCGTAGCTGCCGTGCAGCACCTTGCCCCGGTCACCGGCGTCGGCGAAGGAGAGGACGGGATGGTCGTCGGCATCGCCGCCGAAGGTGAAGAGGCCGGGCTCGGGCGGCCCGCTCACGATGGGCACCTCGCCGTCGTACCGGTCGACGGTCAGCACCTGCTCGTAGATCTCGACCTGGTCGAAGAGCAGCACGCCCGAGACCGCCGGGAACCTGATCGCGTAGCCCCACATGCTCGTCAGGTCGAGGCGGCCGTCGTCGGGCGCGCCGCCGGGCTGGTAGTCGGCGCGGCGCTTGAAGTCGCGGAACGGCACCTGGATCTTCCGCCAGCCCGCCGCCTCGTCCACGAAGGAGGCGTCGAACAGCTCGGCGGAGCCCGCCGCCGCGCCGCCGTCCTTCAGCTCGAAGTAGATCTGCTGACCGCTGCCGGTTCCGTTGACCCAGAACGAGAAGCCGTCGAAGCCGGTCCAGTCCTCGGCGACGGTCCACTCGTGCGACCAGCCGCCCCACTGCGCGACGTCGTAGGCCGCCCGCATCACGTGCCGGTCACCGTCCTCGACGGCGGTGAGCACGGGCGTGCTCGCGGCGCTGTCCCCCCAGGCGAAGAGGCCCTCGGGAACGGTGTCGAGGTCGGCCACGGTCTTCGTCTCGCCGTCGAAGGGCGGCGGATCGTCGTCGGCGATCGTGACCGTCAGCGCGGCGCGGGGCGAGATGTCGGCGCCCGAGGCGTCGTCCAGCCTCAGGGTGAAGGTCTCCGCCCGCTCGTTGACCTCGTCGTCGACTCCCGTCAGCTTGATCTTCTGTTCCGTCACGCCGGGCGCGAAGGTCAGCACGCCCTGCGCGTCCTGGTAGTCGGTCCCCGCCGACGCGGTGCCGTCGGCGGTGGCGTAGCGCACGGTGACCTGCGACCCGGCGCTCCGGTTGAGGCGGACCGGCACCTCGGCCGAGCCGTCCTCGGGCAGCCGTACGGCGGGCACGGGCAGGCTCACCGCCTGGGCGGTGAACTCACCGAGGACCTCGAACTCGAACAGCGAGTAGCCGTACTCGGTGGCCCGTGCCGTGCCGGTCAGGCGGACGTAACGGGCCGCCGCGTCCAGCCCGGTGATCTCGTCCACTCCCCCGTCGCCGTCGGTGGTCTGGTGGGCCGGGGCCCACGCGTCGCCGTCGGGAGAGGTCTCGATCGTGTAGGCCGTGCCGTACGCGGGTTCCCAGCGCAGCGTGACGCCGGTGACGTGGGCGGGGGCGCCGAGGTCCACGGTGATCGTCTGCGGGTCGGTGAACGAGCTGGACCAGCGGGTCGCCGGATCGCCGTCGATCGCCTTGTCGGCCCCGAGCGCGGCGCTCTCCGCGGAGGAGGCGGTGGCGACGCCGTACGTCGCCAGGTTCGTCTCCGCCTGCGCGACCCCGGCAGGGATCGCGACGAGCGACGCGAGCAGGACTGATATGACCCCGATACTCCGTAAAGCCACGACGCCCCTGCCTATCAGTTGCCGAAGGTGAACCAGTTGACGTTGACGAAGTCAGCGGGCTGGCCGCTGGCGAAGGTGAGGTAGACGGTGTGCGTGCCGGTCACGCCGGAGATGTTGGCCGGGACGGTCCGCCAGCTCTGCCAGCCGCCCGTGTTGCCCAGCGCGAAGTCGCCGATCACCGTGCCCGTCGGGCTGCCCAGCCGTACCTGGACCAGGCCGCTGACCCCGCCGCCCGCGCCCGAGGCGACCCGCGCCTTGAACTGCGTCGCGGCGGAGCTGCCGAACCGGACGTTGTCGTAGCGGAGCCACGCCCCGTTGGAGATGCTGCCGATGTTGCTGCCGCCGCCCGTGTCGGTGGTGGCCTCGGTGATCGTGCCCGACTGGGCCTGGAACGCCTCGGCCTGGATGGTCGAGCGCGCGTCGACGCCGCCGCCGGGCGGGTCGGTGGGCGGGTCGGTCGGGGTCGTGGTGCCGCTCTGCCAGACGGCCACGTAGTCGACGACCATCGGGCGGCCGGAGACGGTGGCGGCCGTCGGGGTCGGGCCGGCGAGCGCGTCCGGGAACGCGCCGCCCATGGCCACGTTGAGCAGCAGGAAGTAGCCCCCGTGGCCGGTCATGTTGTTCCAGGTGGTGGCGTCGAACTGGTTCTGGTTGACGCTGTGGAAGAGCTGGCCGTCGACGTACCACCTGAGCTGGTTGGGCGAGGTGCTCCGGTCCCATTCGAAGCGGTAGGTGTGCATCGCCGACTGGCAGGAGGAGCCGGGGCACGCGCGGCTGGCGCCGAGGCCGGTGGTCTCGTTGCACGGCCCGCCGGGGTTGACGCCGCAGTGCAGCACGGCCCACACCGAGTTGAGCCCGTTGACGTTCTCCATGATGTCGAACTCGCCGATGCCCGGCCAGTTCCAGTAGTTGCCCCGGTACGGCGCGCCGAGCGCCCAGAACGCCGGCCAGTAGCCGAGCGCGGCCGAACCGGTCACGTTGGGCATCTGGATGCGGCCCTCGATACGCAGGACGCGCCCGGCGGCGGGTTTGAAGTCGGCGCGGCGGGTCTCGATCCGGGCCGAGGTCCACTCCCCCGAGCCGCTCTTGAGCGGCGTGATCCGCAGGTTGCCCGCGCCGTCGAGGCTCAGGTTGGACGTGTTCGACGTGTAGTTCTGGACCTCACCGGTGCCCCAGTTCCCGGGGCCGCCCGGGTAGCCGTGCCCGGTGTCGATGATCCAGTTCGCCGACGACGGCAGGGTGCCCGCGCTGCCGTTGAAGTCGTCGGACCAGACCAGCGACCAGCCCGACGGCGTGGGCGGCACGGCGGCCACGGCCGTCGCCACGAGCCCCGCCACCGCGGCGGCGAAGAGTGCGAGTTTCCACTTGCGCATGATCTCTCCTGTCGGCTATTCGAAGGGGATGCGTACGACGGACCGGGAACCCTGCGTCTCGCTCGCGCCCACCCGGAGCTGGGCCGTGCCGTTGCCGATGGCGTGCCACACCTCCAGCCGGACCCGTCCGCCCACGAGGTTGCCGAACGTGCCGGTCGCGCTGGAGGGAGCGCCCGCCGCGTACCTCTCCCAGCCGGTGACCGGGTCGGTCGCGAAGTAGGGGAAGGTCTCCACCCGGTCGAAGCTGCCGTTGCCGGTGAAGTCGTAGGAGATCCTGGCCTGGGCGCCGAGCGCGACCGTCGTCCCCGCGTCCACGTAGAGGTCGAAGCCCGTGGGTCTGCTCGCGTCGTGCGTGCCGTTCACCCCGCTGATCTCGTAGACCAGCGGCTGGTACGGCGTGCCGTCGTGGTTGGTCCCGCCGGCCGAGGCGATCGTGTCGGTGGCCGCCGCCGTGCCCGAGGCGACCGTGAGCTGCCCGTTGACCCCGGTCGCCGCCCCGTCACGCGGATAGAACGTGTTCCCGTTGCCCGGGTCCGGATCCGGGTCGGGATCGGGGTCCGGATTCCCGGGCCCCGCGCTGGTGGCGGTCGAACGGGCGGGCACCGCGAGCGTCTTCCCGTCGGAGAAGGTGACCGTACGGCTCGCCGCGGCGAAGTTGTGGGCCACGTAGGTGCGGGTGCCCCCGGCGGCGAAGACCGCGGCGGTCGGCGAGTCGGCGGTGACCGACTTCACCGGAACGCCGGTCCGGGCCAGGTTGTAGATCCAGTGGTAGGCGTGGGCCTTGGAGTCGCCCGACTCCGGCTCGTAGGAGTTCCAGCCGGAGTCCCAGGCTGCCTTGGCCCCCGCCGGGTCGGCCAGCGCCTGGAACTGCCAGATGATGTCGCGCCACTCCACCGCGGGGCCGCCGTTGTTCGCGGTCAGCTCGGCGAGGTTCTGCGCGACGTCGCTCTGGTAGAGGGACCCGGCGGTGATCGGCAGCATGTTGATGCCGTGGATCTCCTCGGGGTTGGCGGTCCACCAGGTCGAGTAGGCGGCTCCGTTGCTCCAGATCATCCCGACGGTGTCGTGCTGGTACCCGCTGGGGAAGACCGCGTTGTCGGCGTCGTACCAGTACTGCGCGATCGTCGCCGACTGGGTCGTGTAGAGGTAGACGCCGAGGTCGCGCAGGCCGGTGTCACCGGTGGCCTCGCCGAGCAGGATCGCGCCCGCGGCGAAGTTCATCCCCTCGGAGGACGACTCCTCGTTGTTGCCGGCGGCGAAGCCCTGGTGTCCCGACGCCCAGCCGTTGCCCGCGTAGGGGTCGAAGTTGCGCAGGAAGGGGAACCGGATGTCGGACCTGACCCAGTTGTTGGCATCCCTGGCCAGCAGTTTCGCCATGCCGCCCCACTGCGAGTCGGCGGCCCAGGCGGTGTCGTAGCGCGCCACGGTCGCCGCGGCCATCAGGTAGTAGCCGTAGTGGAAGTGGTGGTCGTTCAGCTCGCCGTCGCTGCCGTAGGAGGCGGGATAGCCGGTCAACGCGCTCCACGCGGGGTCGTAGCGGAACTGCTCGCCGCCGGCCGTGAACCAGCTCTGCAGCTCGCCCTTGAGCAGCCCGAGCAGTTTGTCCCTGGTGGCGGTGTCACCGAGCTGGTCGGCGATCGGCACCAGCTGGGCCAGCCGTCCGAGGGCCTTGCCGGTCCAGTAGGTGTCGGCCGCGCCCTTCCATGGATCGGCCGCGTTCGCCTCCTGCCTGACCAGGTCGCGCAGCCGGGTCCGGTCGTAGGCGCCCAGGTCGGGCAGTGCGGGCAGCACGCCGGTGAAGCTCTGCCTGGTGGTGAAGGAGGCTCCTTCGCGGAGTTTCATGGTGCCTCGCGAGGAGGCGTAGGTGTGGCTGGTCAGCGCGTCGGTGGTGGCGAGCCACTGGTGCCGGTAGAGGGCCAGCAGGGTGCCGGTCTGGCTGCCCTCCCTGGCGGTGGTCGTGGCGGCGTAGGTGGTGGTGACCCGCCCGGCGGCGGTGTCGTACGCCCAGTTCACGGTGCTGCCGGTGACGAAGCTGAAGGCGTACTTGGCGAACAGGTCGAGCGCGCCCGTCGAGGGCAGGACCGCGACGGAGAAGTAGTTCCTTCCCCCGAGGGCGGCGGTGGCCACGGTGCCGGCGAGGTTCCAGTCGGTCCCGCCCGGCGAGAAGAGCGCGTAGTGGTGGCCGTTGACGGTCACGCCGAGCACGTTGCCCCGGTCTGCCCACACGCTCGGTGTGGCGACGAAGGCGATCCGCGCGTCCCCGCCGCTCGTCTCGGCCTGCACGTACGGCATGCCGTGCCCGATGGTGGTCTTCAGCGTGCGTGTGCCGTCGGCCCAGGAGGGGGTGACCGTCCAGTCGGACCACCGGTCCACCCGGGTGTCGGGCGCGTTCAGGCCGGTGACGCCGAGGGTGAGGTCCCTGGCGTGCGGGAACTCGTACTGCCGGCCGTCTCCGCCGATCAGCGGGGTGCTGGGGTAGCTGACCTCCAGGCCGCTCGCCACCGCCTTGTAGGCGAGGGGGTGGCCGTACATGTTCTCCGAGTAGGGGTTGCCGGCGTATCTCTGGAAGGCCAGCGAGGACCACCAGTCGTTGGTGGGGACGGGCTTGCCGGCGGCGTTGGCGGTCACCTTCGGGGTGACGGGGGCGCCCGCGTTGTTGGCCGGTCCCGTGGTGCCGGCGGGCAGGTCGGTGGTGTAGCTTCCGGCGCCGACGGTCACGGTCGCCGCGTGTGCGGGGGCAGCGGGCAGGGCGATGGTGGCGAGTGCGGTGAAAGCCGCGATCAGCAGGGGAACACCTGGGCTTCGAGACGAATGCACTGCGTCTCCTCCGAGCTGAGGGGTGCCCGTCGTGTGCGAGGACGACGGGAGTGAGGAGAGCGCTCTCAGGACCTGAGAGTGCTCTGCCGCACGAACCTCTGTCAAGGGCCCTGACTTAACTGATCGGAAACGTGCTGCTCACACATGCCGGTGCGGCGCGGGTCAGGTAACGGCGATCGTTACCCGCAGATCCATTGACAGGACACACGGCGGATATCACCCTCATGAGAGAGCGCTCTCCTGAAGATCAATTAATGCCGAAACCCAGGGAGGGTTCCATGGGCTCGTTACGCCCCCGGTTCCTCACATCGATAATCGCCACGGCCGTACTGACCTTGGGCGTGGCCGCCTGCGGCGGCGACGCCGGCAACACGGACGGGGCGAAGACCGCCGCCTCCGGGCCCGCCGAGAAGGTCAAACTGACGATCGGACTCTTCGGCGACTTCGGCTACAAACCGTTGTACGAGGAGTACAAGAAGACCCACCCGAACGTCGAGGTCGTCGAACGGGTCAGCCAGTTCGAGGACCACCACAACAACCTCATCAAGCGGCTGGCCACGAACGCCGGCGCGGCCGACATCGAGGCCATCGAGGTCGGCTACATCAGCACCTTCACCGCCACGCCCGCCCGGTTCCACAACCTCAAGGAATTCGGGCTGGAGAAGCGGCAGGCCGACTACCTCGACTGGAAGTGGCAGCAGGGCGTGTCCAAGGACGGCTCGGCGCTGCTCGGCCTGGGCACCGACGTCGGCGGCCTGGCCATGTGCTACCGCAAGGACCTGTTCAAGAAGGCCGGGCTCCCCGACGGCCGCGACGAGGTCTCCGCGCTCTGGCCCACCTGGGAGCAGTACATCGAGACCGGCAAGAAGTTCGCCACCGGCGGCGTCAAGGGCTCCTCCTTCGTCGACAGCCCCGGCGAGATCTTCCGCGCGATGGTGAACCAGGCGCCCATCGGCTACTACGACGACCAGGACAACATCATCGTCGCCAGCAACGCCGACGTGAAGAAGGCCTGGGACCTGTCCAACCAGCTCAGCCAGAACAAGCTGACGGCGCGGCTCGCGGCCTTCTCCCCGCCGTGGAACACCGGCTTCGCCAAGGGCTCCTTCGCCACCATCATCTGCCCCGCCTGGATGACCGGCTTCATCCAGGAGCAGGCCAAGGACGCCACCGGCAAGTGGGACATCGCGGCGGTACCCGGCGGCGCCGGTAACAGCGGCGGCTCCCACCTCACGCTTCCCAAACAGGGCAAGCACGCCAAAGAGGCCGCCGAGCTGATCGCGTTCCTCACCTCGCCCGAGAACCAGGCCAAGGTGTTCAAGGAGGAGGGCACATTCCCCTCCATCCCCGCGCTCTACGACGACCCGGAGATCCAGAGCTTCACCAAGCCGTTCTTCGGTGACGCGCCCATCGGCAAGATCTACTCTGACGCCGCCAAGGCGCTCAAGCCCCAGCACCTCGGCCCGAAGGAGGCCGAGGTCCGCACGGCGATCGGCAACGGGCTCGGCCGGGTCGAGCAGGGCAAGCAGACGCCCGACGAAGCCTGGGCGCAGGTCCTGACGGACGTCGGAAAGATCAAGTAGCAGGCGAGGTACGGCCGGCCCCCACCGAGCGGGCCGGCCGCCTCCCACCGACCTCCGAAAGGATCTGCCGTGCCAACCCGCGCCCCGGGCCGCCCGGCGGCTCCCCCAAGTGCCCCGATGCGGCACCGGCGTCGTGGCGTCCGAAGCCCGCTCCTGCACCGGCTCGACGTCAAGGGCTCGCCGTACGCCTACATCGCGCCCTTCTTCCTGCTGTTCTGCGCGTTCGGGCTGTTCCCGCTGGCCTACACGGCCTGGGTCAGCCTGCACGAGTGGACCCTGCTGTCCGACACCCAGACCTTCATCGGCGTCGGCAACTTCAGCACGCTGTTCCAGGACGAGTACTTCTGGAACGCGACCTTCAACACCCTGTCCATCGGGATCCTCTCGACCGTCCCCCAGCTGATGCTGGCCATCTGGCTGGCCCACCTGCTCAACCGGCCGCTGCGGGCGCAGACCTTCCTGCGGATCACCCTGCTGCTGCCCAACGTGACCAGCGTGGTGGCCGTCGTGGTCATCTTCAGCCAGCTCTTCGGGCGCGACTTCGGCCTGATCAACTGGGTGCTGTCGTGGTTCGGCGCGGGCAGCGTCGACTGGGCGGCGGGCACGGCCACCTCGCACGTCGCCATCTCCGTCATGATCATGTGGCGGTGGACCGGCTACAACACGCTGATCTATCTCGCCGCCATGCAGGCCGTACCGCGTGAGCTGTACGAGGCCGCGACCATCGACGGCGCGAACGGCTTCACCCAACTCCGGAAGATCACCATTCCGATGATCAAGCCGACGATCGTGTTCACGGTCATCGTCTCCACCATCGGCGCCATGCAGATCCTGGCCGAGCCGCTGCTGTTCGGCGCCACGACCGGCAGCGGCGGCATGATCACCGGCGGTCCCGACCGGCAGTTCCAGACGCTGGCGCTCTACATCTACGAGCACGGCTTCACCAACTTCGACTTCGGCTACGCCTCGGCCGCCTCCTGGGTGATGTTCGTGTTCGTGGTGCTCGTGGCCGGGATCAACTACCTGTTCACCCGGCGCAGCGCGGGAGGGCTCCGATGAGGAGGAACAGCGCGGCGCGGAGACTGACCTACCTGACGCTGCTCGCGGTCGGCTTCTTCTCCGCCTTCCCGCTCTACTACAGCGTGGTCGTGGCCTCCCGGCACAACTCCGCGCTCGCCGAGGTGCCGCCCCCGCTGCTGCCCGGCGGCAACTTCTTCGCCAACGTGGCGCGCGTCTTCGACACCGTGCCCTTCGCGCTGGCGCTGATGAACTCCTTCCTGGTGGCGGGCTCGATCGCGCTGGCGACGATGTTCCTCTCCACGCTGGCGGGCTTCGCCTTCGCCAAGCTCCGTTTCCGGGGCAAGAACGCGCTGCTGCTGATGACGGTCGGGACCATGATGGTGCCCGCGCAGCTCGGCATCATCCCGCTCTACATGCTCATGGTGAAGATCGAGTGGACCGGCTCGATGTACGCGCTGATCGTGCCCGCGCTGGTCAACGCGTTCGGCGTGTTCTTCATGACGCAGTACCTCTCGCGCGCGCTGCCCACCGAACTGCTGGAAGCCGGCCGGGTCGACGGCTGCACGACCTGGGGCCTGTTCTGGCACGTCGTGCTCCCGGTCGCCCGCCCGGCCGCCGCCGTACTCGGCATGCTCACCTTCATGTCGGCCTGGAACGACTACTTCTGGCCGCTCGTCGTCCTCACCCCGGAGAACCCGACGGTGCAGGTCGCGCTGTCCACCCTGGCCAGCGGTTATGTGAACGACTACGTGCTCGGCCTGGCGGGGACGGCGGTGGGGACCCTACCGCTGATCATCATCTTCGCGGTGCTGGGCAAGCAGATCATCGGAGGAATCATGCAAGGAGCTGTGAAGGGTTGACATCGTCCCCACCTGCACGATCCGGGGGCACCCCTCCTCGCGAAACGGGGTGCCCGCTTCCTCACCCAGGCCGTGCGGCCGGGGTCTCCACAAGCAAGGAGATTTGATGACCGTGACTGTCACCACTCGGGGGACCGCCCCTTCTTACCTGACCGAGGGGCGGGTGGCCTTCCGCGACGGCTTCGTCTGGGGTGCCGCTACCGCGTCCTACCAGATCGAGGGCGCGGCGAAGGAGGACGGCCGCGGACGGTCGATCTGGGACACCTTCTCCAGCGTGCCGGGGAAGGTCGCCGGCGGCGACACCGGCGAGGTCGCCTGCGACCACTACCACCGCTATGCCGACGACGTGCGGCTCATGTGCGACCTCGGGCTGCAGGCGTACCGGTTCTCGGTGGCGTGGCCCCGGATCCAGGCCGACGGCAGCGGACCGATCAACGACCTGGGGCTGGCGTTCTACGACCGACTGGTCGACGAACTGCTCGAAAGCGACATCACCCCCTATGCCACGCTCTACCACTGGGACCTGCCGCAGGCGCTCGAAGACCTCGGCGGCTGGACCGCCCGGGACACCGCCTACCGGTTCGCCGACTACGCGCAGGCCGTACACGCGCGGCTGGGCGACCGGGTCCGCTCCTGGACCACGCTGAACGAGCCGTGGGTGGCGGCCTTCCTGGGATACGGCAACGGCGTGCACGCGCCCGGCAGGAAGGACCCGGCCGCCGCCCTGCACGCGGCCCACCACCTGCTGCTCGGCCACGGGCTGAGCACCCAGGCGCTCAGGTCGGCCGGCGCGGAGGAGATCATGCTCGTGATCAACTCCTCCCCGGTGCTGACCCCCGCCCAGGTCCACGCGCCGGCCGCGCCGGCGAACGAGGCCGACGCCGCCGCGGTGGAGCGCATCCACGCGCTGCTCACCCGGCAGTTCCTCGACCCCGCGCTCCGCGGGGAGTACCCGCCGGCGGTGCTGGAGACGCTGGAACGGCACGGCGGGCTCGGCCACATCCGGGACGGCGACCTGGAGATCATCAACCAGCCGATCGAGCTCGTCGGGCTGAACTACTACAACCCCTCGGTGGTCGAGGCGCGGCTGGGTGAGCCGGCGGACGCGGCGTGGCCGGGCAGCGAGGACATCCGCTTCAGCCCCGCCGACGCGCCGACGACCGCGATGGGGTGGCCGATCGTGCCCACCGGCCTGTCCCGGCTGCTGCTCCGGCTGTCCCACGACTACCCGGAGGTCGGCCTGTTCGTCACCGAGAACGGGGCCGCCTTCGACGACGTCGTCACCGACGGCAAGGTGCACGACACCAACCGGGTCTCCTACCTGGAGGGCCACCTGCGCGCCGTGCACGCGGCCATCGAGGCGGGCGCCGACGTACGTGGTTATCTCGCGTGGTCGTTGCTGGATAATTTCGAATGGGCCGAGGGCTACAGCCGCAGGTTCGGCCTCGTCTACGTCGACTACGAGAACCAGGCGCGGATCCCCAAGGACAGTGCGCTGTGGTATCGAGACGTCATCCAGCGTAACGGGCTGACACTGTAAGAAACGATCACGGGACGGGGTTCTACCGGATGAAGCGACCGACGCTTGAGGCCGTGGCGGCGCGCGCGGGGGTATCGAGGGCCACGGTCTCCCGGGTGGTGAACGGGCAGTCGACCGTCACCCCCGAGATTCGCGACGCCGTGCTGCGTGCGGTCACCGAGCTGGGCTACGTGCCCAACTCGGCCGCCCGCAGCCTGGTGACGCAACGCACCGACTCGGTCGCCCTGGTGGTCTCCGAGCCGCCGACCAGGGTCTTCTCGGAGGACCCGCTGTTCTCCACGGTGATCCGCACGGCGAGCAGGGAACTGGAGGCCGCCGACAAGCAGGTCGTGCTGATGCTGGCGGGCACCCCCAAGAGCCACGCCCGGGTGGAGCGTTTCATCGCGGGCGGCCACGTCGACGGCGTCATGCTCATCTCCATGCACGGCGCCGACCCGCTGCCCGCCGCGATCAACCGCATGGGCGTCCCCGTGGTCTCGTACGGCAGGCCGGCGGTCGCCGTCGACATGCCGTTCGTCGACAACGACAACATCGGCGGCGCGGAGAGCGCGGTGCGGCGGCTGCTGGACATCGGCTGCCGGCGCATCGCGACCATCGCCGGGCCGCTCGACATGATCGCCGGGCAGGACCGCCTGACGGGCTACCGCAACGCGCTGCGCGACTCCGACCGGCGCTCGATCGTGGCCGTGGGCGACTTCACCCGCGAGTCGGGCGCGGTCGCGATGCGGCAGCTGCTGGCCGACGACCCCGCGATCGACGCGGTGTTCGTGGCCAACGACCTGATGGCCATCGGCGCCCTGCAGGCGCTGCGGCAGGCCGGCCGGCGGGTGCCCGGGGACGTGGCGATGATCGGCTTCGACGACATAGAGGCCGCCCGCTACACCGAGCCGCCGCTGACGACCCTCAGGCACCCGGTGATCGAGCAGGCGACCGCGATGGTCCACCTGCTGCTCACCGCACCGGCCGACCGCGACACCGACCGGGTCATACTGTCCACCGAGCTGATCATCCGGGAGTCCGCGTGAGCACTCCCCTGACGCGACCGAGCACCGGACATCGAGGCGTCCGCGTGAGTGCATCCGCGCGGCGCGGCCGGGCACCGGACATCGAGAGGCCCGCGTGAGTGCATCCGCGCGGCGCGGCCGGGCACCGGACCGCAAGGGGTCTGCGGGAACGCCCCGATGCGGCCCGGCACCAGCCGTCAGGGGGTCCGCGGACGCCCCGATACGGCCCGGCGCCGGCCGTCAGGGGGTCTGCGTGAGCGCCTCGGTGATGCGGTCGAGCACCGGGTACGGGACCAGGCCGTAGGCGTAGAAGTCGACCGCCTGCGCCCCCGCGGCCTTCACGGCGCGGACCTTCGCTGCCAGGCGGCCGGCCGAGTCGGTGTCCGGCACGCCCGGCCGTAGCACCACCCTGACCTCGCGGTCCTTGCCGACCGAGCGCCGGTAGGCGGCCACGTCGTCGGCCACCCTGGCCGCGTCGCGGGCGTAGGCGAGCACGCCGAACGACGGGACCAGATCGCCCAGCGCCAGGAGGTCGATGCCGAGCTGCCAGGAGTCGTGGGCGGCCAGCCCCGGTGACGGCAGGCCGTCGGCGTGGCCCTTGGCCGAACCCGTGGCGTCGAGGTAGACCAGCCGCGAGCCCTCCTCGGCGACGGCCGCGGACACGATCGAGACCAGCGACGTGACCGTCTCCGACCTCGCCCGCGCGTAGGCGACGACCTCGGGCCCGGCATAGGCGGTGAGCGCCGCGCGGGTCACCTCGCCCTGGGCCGGCGGGTCGCCGTCGAGCACGCCGCCGACGATCCTGGCGCACTCCTCGCGCGCCGCCTCGGCGTTCACCCCGAGGTCGGCGGCCCTGCGCATGCAGTAGTCGCAGAAGCACAGGCCGAACAGGAAGGCGTCCATCGGGCCGAGCGGGACGAAGCAGGTCTCGTGGTGGTATCCGTGGGCCAGCCCGGCGAAGTGCAGCGCCTCGGCGACCACGCTGTCGACGCCCTGCCGGGCGACCGCCCTGCCCAGCGCCTCGGCGTAGAGCCGCACCTCGGGATGGGCCGGGCACAGGTCGCCCGGCGAGCCACGGTCGCCGAAGCAGTTGCGCACGGTCACGTCGGGGTGGGCCAGGCCGAGGGTCGTGTTGTGCAGGAAGACGGTCCAGCCGTGCAGCTTGACGCCGCGCAGGGAGGTCGCCTGCCGCAGGGCCGCCAGCGGCTCCTCGGCCGCGCCCTCGCGCACCGGCGGCGTCAGGCGCAACGGGGCGAACAGCTCGGCGGGCGGCGGGAAGTGGACCCCGTCGTGGCGCAGCGTGAGCCGCGAGTGTCCGTGCGGGGTGACGTCGCGGGCCTGGTGGTAGGCGGCGCCGACGGTGACCCCGGCCACGCCGTATCCGGCGAGGCGGTCGAGCACCTTGTCCAGGCCCTCGCCGCGGATGTCCTCGACGAAGACGTAAACCGAACTGTCCACCTCAGCCGTCGCCTTTCATCGCACGCAACACCTTGTAAGACCTTATGTGTTCACCGGCCTTTGTACGCCACGAAGTCGATCTCCACCAGAATGTCGAGCAGGTCCGATCCGACGGTGGTGCGCACGGGGTAGGGCCGCGCGAAATGCTCCTTGTAAACCGCGTCGTAGGCGGCGAAATCACGCTTGAGGTGCTGCAGGTGGACGGTCGACTTCACCACGTCGTCGAGCGTCAGCCCCTGCTCGGCCAGCAGCGCCGCCAGGTTGGCGAGCGTCTGCCTGGTCTGGGTGGCCACGTCGTCGCCGACGATCTCGCCGGTCTTCGGGTCGAGCGGGCCCGCGCCCGAGGTGTAGACGAAGTCGCCCACCACGAGCGCCTGGGAGTAGGCCCCCACCGGCGGCGCGCCCTCAGACGTGCGAATCTCCTGCTTGGCCATGCTGTCACTCCTCAAGCTCAGAAATACGTGGTGATCAACTCAACCACGACGTGGCGGTCGTCCACCACCGGGAGCACCCGCCACTTGTCGAAGGCCGTGCACGGATGGGAGATGCCGAAGGACAGCAGGTCACCGGGCCGGAGGCCGGCGTCGCCCACGAGCACGGCATGCTGGTCCTGCACCTTGGCGACCGTGACGCCGCTCAGCGGGACCGTCGTACCGCCCCGCCTGATCCCCTTCACGACGGGCAGCCCCTCGTCGAACGGCGCGTCGCGTTTGCCGAACCCGGCGATCGCCATGCCCGGCTCGGGGACCGACAGCACGTGCGCCCACAGTTCGAGCGCGGGCCACAGCTCGCCCTCGATCCGGTTGAACGGCGTGCGTTCCCGGTAGTAACCGTCGTCGTGCGAGACGTAGGCCCCGCTGCGCAGCACGACCCTGGCGTGGCACGTGACCAGCTCCCTGCCGATCACGTCGAACCACTGGCTGCCCCCGACGGACAGGATCGGGTCGCGCACCCGCAGGTGCTCCAGCGCCTCCTCCAGCCTGCCCAGGTAGGCCCGCACCTCGGCCGCCGTGCCCAGCGCCCCCTCGTAGCCCGCCACGCCCGCCAGCTCGACCCCCGGCGCCGCCCGCACGGCGTCCGCGACCTTCAGCAGGTCCTCCAGCGTACGGCTCCCGCCGCGCCCGCCCTCGTGACCCAGCTCCACGAGCACCCGGAACGGGCGGCCGCCCGCGTGCGCGGACAGGATCTCCACGCCCTCCACCGAGTCGGCGAAGCACAGGAAGTCGAACTCCTCCTGCCGTGTCCCGTCCAGCTCCGCCGCGAGGGCGCGCAGCCCGGCCGGATCGACGACCTGGTTGGCCAGCAGGATCCGGCCCACTCCGAACCCGCGCAGCGTCAGCGCCTGACTCGGCGTCGCCACGGTGAAGCCCCAGGCGCCCGCAGCCCGCTGCGCGGCGAGCAGCGCGGGCGCCATCGTGGTCTTGGCGTGCGGGGCGAACGCCATCCCGTGCCCCGCCGCGAAGGCCGCCATCGTGGTGATGTTGTGCTCCACGGCGGCGCGGCGAAGCACCATGAGCGGAAAGCTGAACGGCCCGTCGAAGATCGACTCCCCGGCCGCCGAGCCGATGATCCCCTTCGCCTCCACGGCTCCCCCTGTGTGTCCGGCTGAGGGAACCCTATCCGCCCTCGCCGAACCTGATGGCAGCCGCCGGGCAGACGCCCGACGGAATGACCGGCCGTACGGCGAGCAGGTCCCTGGCCCGTTCCCTGGCGAGGTTCCAGCCGTTCCAGGGGTCGGGTTCGGCGAGCCCGTTGGCGGCCACGACGTCGGCGAGCACGCAGCTCCGTTCGGGTTCGGGCAGCTTGTCCAGCGCGGAGACGGCCTCAGCGCCGAGATCGCCCAGATAGTCACTGTCCAGCCGGTCGCCCCGGATCGCGACCTGCGTCTCCGCCACCCGCAGGTCGGGGTTCCAGACGGCGAAGGAGATCAGGCCGAGCGCGGTGACCACCACCAGGGCCCTCGGCAGCCAGCCGCCGCCGCGGCGACGGGCCAGCCGTACCGCGCCCGCCACCAGGACCAGCGCGAACACCGCGCCCAGCCACATGATCGTCGCGCCCACCGAGGCCCGCAGCCTGGTGAACCCGTACACCTCGACGTAGAGGCTGAGCCGTTGCAGCGCCGACACCAGGATCACCATGGTCAGCGCGCACAGCACGCCGAGCAGCACCGCCATCAGCCAGCGGTCCCAGCCGTTCAGCGAGATGACGCCCGCCGCGACGGCGACGATCGCCAGCACGAACACGCTGACGACGACGAGCTGGAAGAACCCCTGCCTGGCGTAGTCGGCATAGGTGAGCCCGGCCGTCGTCAGCACCCGCTGGTCCCCGCCGAACAGGACGGCGACCTGCACCCCGACGAACGCGGCGAAGAGCAGGTTGAGCGCGCCCAGCGGCAGCACCCACATGGTGCGGTTGACCTGGAACCCCAGCTTGGGCGCCTTGGGCTCGTTCACCGGCCGCAACCCGGCGAGCACCGCCGCAGCGACGAGCACCGCGAACAGGGCGAACACGAAGACGCGCACCGGGACCGAGTCCAACCAGTCGGGCACGACGAGCAGATCGCTGACGAAGCCGGAGAACACCGCGTCCGCCGAGGCGAACAGCGCCCCGAACACCACCACCAGCCCCAGCGTCAGCCCCAGGCCCGCCGCGATGGGCGCCAGCCGCTTGGGCCGCCGCCGCGTCAGCGCCTTCATCGGCCCGGCCAGGAACCACGGCAGCGGGATCAGCGCCAGCGCCACCGACAGCCCGCCGGCGAGCACCCCGAGGAACCCCTGCCCCGCTCCCGAGATCGCCAGCGCCAGCACGCAGAACCCGGCGACCATCAGCGGCGCCACCAGCCAGTCCCCGTCCAGCACCATCGCGATGGACACCAGCCCGAACCCGATCAGCCCCAGCCCCGCCGACCACCAGGTCAGCCGCTTCCACACGGCTGGCACCGCGGCCAGTCCCACCGCCAGCACCGCGATGACGACCCCGACCCCGAACCCTCCGTACGGCACCGCCACCGCGGCCACCACCCCGACGACGGCCGCCAGCGGCAGCACCCACCACGGCGCCGTCGGCACCTCCGGCCGCGGCAGCACCGACGGCGGCACATACCCCCCGTTGGGACGCCGGGGCGCGCCACCGGGCCCACGGGGTCCGGCGCCACCGTCCTGTCCGGCTCCGGTGGCCCGGGACACCCCCGACGCACGCGGCCCCACCGCCGACGCGGACGGGGACACCCCCAGCACGGGCACATCCACCCCCGACGCACGCGTCGTCGACGCGGGCGGGTGCGATCCGGGCGTCAAGGCAGGCGAATGCGCCAGCGGCCCGGCCGTCCGAGCGCGGAATGCGGCGTCCTCCGCGGAGGCGGGACGAACCGGCGCCGGCCAGCTGGGGACGAGCGGTCTGGGGGACGGAACGAGCCATGCCACGCGGGTGGCACCGAAGACGGTGCCGACGAACGCACCGGCGGCCACCGACAGCAGTCCCCCCGCTGCCGCGAGCAGCCCACTCCCCATGGAGGCCATGGTGAATACCAGCACCGCCCCCGCGATCAGCCCGAGGAAGGCCCCCCCGAGCCCCATCCCGAAAGCCGCCGGCCAGTTCCGCGGGTAAGAGGTCGCCGGCGGATACGGCGGATACGGCGGGACCGGAGCCGGCCGCCCAGGTGCCTCGCCCGGCGGCCGGCTCCCGTGGCCGCCACCGGAGGCGTGTTCCGGCGCGTCGCCGGCGGAGTCACCCGGGGAAGGAACCCCCACCGGCGTGCCAGGAGTGCCCGCCTGCGGCCCGGTCGTCCCCTCGTCCTTCCCATCGCGCCCTTCGCTCGTGAGCGCGTCCGGCTCTCCGGTCAGCACCACCCCCTGGGCTCCAGGCGAACCGGCGGCACTCTCCGGGACGCCATCAGACATTCCCTCGGCATGAACCTCACCCGGGCCCTCCTTCTGGGGGGCAGGTGTCGGCGTTGTCATGACGATCCTTCCTGGAAGATCGACCACCATCTGGCAGCCGGCACGTTCGGCGATCCGGATCGAACCGCCGTGCAGTTCGACGATCTCCTTGACGATGGCGAGCCCGAGCCCCGCGCCCCCGGCGTCCGCGGCTCTCGCGGCGTCCAGACGGGAGAACCGCTCGAAGACCCGCGCGTGGTCACCGGCGGGGATCCCGGGCCCTTGGTCCCCGACCTCGATCCGCACACCGGCTCCGGCCTCGGCGGCGGAGACGACGATCAACCCGCCGGGCGGGCTGTGCCGCACGGCGTTGTCGAGGAGGTTGGCCAGCACGCGGGCGAGCAGCGCCGGGTCGGCTCGCACGGTGAGGGCGGCCGGGGCCTCGCACCGCAGGGTCACGTCGTCGCGGGCCAGGCCGGCCTCGCGGACGGCCTGGCCGAGCAGGGGTTCGACGCTGACGGACTCGGGTTCGAGCAGCAGCGCGCCGGAGTCGATCCTGGACAGGTCGAGGAGCTGGGCGACGAGCCGGCCGAGGCGTTCGGTCTGGGCGAGTGCGGTGCCGAGGGTCTGCGGGTCGGGCGTGGAGACGCCGTCCACCAGGTTCTCCAGTACGGCGCGCAGGGCCGTGATGGGCGTGCGCAGCTCGTGGGAGACGTTGGCGACGAGTTCCCTGCGCTGCCGGTCCACCTCGCCCAGGTCGGTCGCCATCGCGTTGAAGGCTCTGGCCAGCTCGCCGACCTCGTCCCTGGAGGTGGCCCGCACGCGCTGGCCGTACCTGCCCTTGGCGATGGTCTGCGCGGCGGCGGCCATCTCGCGCAGCGGCCTGATCATGCCGCGGGCCAGGAGCTGGACCATGAGCAGGGCCAGCACCGCGGCGACGGCGACGCGGACGTTGCGGTCGATGCCGGCGTTGATGCCCACCTCGTTGACGAGGAACGCGGCGGCGACGGCCAGCAGGATCACCAGCCCGAGCTTGATCTTTATCCGGCCGAGAAAATCGAGAGGTCTCATCGGATCACGCATCGCCTGGTTTGGACTGTCATGGATTCGAGGTGGTTCAAACTGATTTGGCCAGGGCGTAACCGACACCGTGCACCGTGCGCACGACGTCCGGCCCGAGTTTCCTGCGCAGCGCGCGGACATGGCTGTCGACCGTGCGGGTGGCGGCGGCCTCGGAGAAGCCCCAGATGTCGGCCAGCAGCCGTTCCCGCTCGTAGACCTGGCCGGGACGTTCGGCCAGCCGGCGCAGCAGGTCGAACTCGGTCCGGGTGAGGTGCGCCTCCCGCCCGCCCACGAACACCCGGCGCTCGGCCGTGTCGATCTCGACCTGACCGACCCTGATCACCGTGTCCTCGGCGGCGAGCTGCACCGCGCGCTCGACCCGCCGCAGCAGCGCGTGCACCCGGGCGACCAGCTCCCGCATGCTGAACGGCTTGGTCATGTAGTCGTCGGCGCCGACGCCGAGCCCGACGAGCAGGTCGGTCTCCTCGCTGAGCGCCGTCAGCATCAGCACGGGCACCGGCCTGGCCGCCTGCATCCTGCGGCACACCTCCAGCCCGTCGAGCCCGGGAAGCAGCCGATCGAGCACCACCACGTCGGGCTCCATCTTCGCGTACGCCGTCAGGGCCCGCTCACCGTCCCCCTCCACCCGCACCACGAACCCCTCGGCCAGCAGCCTGTCGCGTACGGCGTGCGCGATGGTCTCATCATCCTCGATGAGCAGAATGCTGCGCGGTTGCGGGTTCGACATGCTCGGCAGCCTAGAACGCCCCTGTGCAGATAGCCCTAACCGGTATGTGAAGATGCGGTGCAGCTAGTCGACGACGATCCCGCCGGGCAGCCCGCTCACGACGGCCCGCCCCGCCCGGTCCACCGCCACCTCGACCTCGGCGCCCGCCACCCGCAGACCGCGTACGGACAGCGCTCCCAGGGGCGCCCCCGGGAGCGGGCGCAGCGCGACGCGGCCGGCCGGGACGTCAGGGTGCAGACCCACGGCGGTGTGCACGATCGCCACCGCGGCGGCGGCCGACCACGCCTGGGGCCGGCAGGACGCGGGGTAGGGCACGGGTCTGCCGAGCGGCTCCCGGTCGGCGCCCGAGTACAGCTCGGGCAGCCGGTAGGCGAACGCCTCCCCGGCGGCCAGCAACGACTCCGCGAGGCGCGCGGCGGGCTCGCCGTACCCCGCCCTGGCCAGCGCGGCGAGCACGATGGCCGTGTCGTGCGTCCAGACGGAGCCGCAGTGATAGGACATCGGGCTGAACGCGCGGTCTCCGGCCGACATCGTGCGCAGACCGAAGCCGCCCGACATCTCCGGCGCGGACAGCCGCGCGGCGACCTCGTCCGATTCGCCGGGCGACAGCAGCCCGGTGCCGAGAAGGTGGCCGATGTTGCTGGTCAGCGAGTCGACCGGGCGCTCGTCGCCGTCGAGCGCCAGCGCGGGATGCCGTCCGTGCGGCGTCCGCACCCAGAACCGGTCCCGGAACCGGACGGCCAGCGCCGCCGCGTACTCCCGCCAGCGGCCCGCCCCCCGCCGCCCGAACGCCTCCAGCAGCGCCGCCCCGTGCAGCGCCGCCTGGTAGGCGTAGCCCTGCACCTCCGCCAGCGCGATCGGCGGCTTCGCCCGCCGCCCGTCGTGGAACCTGACGGCGTCACCGGAGTCCTTCCAGCCCTGGTTGGCCAGTCCCAGCCCGGCCGGGTCGACATACGCCACGAAACCGTCGTGGCGGCCGAGCCAGCCGAGCGCCGCCTCCAGGTTCGGCAGCAGCGCGGTGACCTCCTCGGTGGGCATCCCCCACCGCCAGGCGTCGTGCAGCAGGCTGATCCAGAGCGGGGTGGCGTCGATGGTCCCGTAGTAGACGCCGGGCAGCCGGAGGGTGCCGCTCCGGCCGGTCAGGACGAACTCGCCGCGCCTCAGTTCATGCATGATCTTGCCGGGCTCCTCGGCGGACCGCGGGTCGAACCGGGTGCCCTGGCGGCGGGCCAGCACCCGCAGCGTGCTCGCCGCGAGTTCGGTGCCCAGCGGGAGCATCATCCGGGCGGCCCAGATGGCGTCCCTGCCGAACAGCGTGAGGTACCAGGGCACGCCCGCCCCGAGGAACGTGTCGCCCGCGGCGTCCGACATCCGGAGCGAGCGCAGGTCGTCGAGCGACCGCTGGAGCAGCCGCGCCACCCGCCGGTCGGCACCCGTCACGACCGGCGACCCCCATTCCACCTCGCGCCGGGCCCCCGCCACCACGGCCCCCGGATCGGTCACCGCCACCTCCCACCGCAGCGCGGCCCGTTCCCCGGGCGCGACCACGACCTCCCACACCAGCGCGCTCCCCTCGGCCCGCGCCGCCTCCCCCACGGCCGCCACCCGAATGTCCCCCTCCCCCCAGACCAGCCGCCCGCCCCCCGAACCCGCCACCGGTACGGCAGAGCCCGCGAAACCCGACTTGACCCGGTCGATCGGTGCGAAGTCGCAGGCCAGCTCCATCGAGACGGCAGCCGTGACCGGGGCGGCGGCGGCCGAGACGATCTCGATCGTCTCGCTCATCCCGCCGGCCACCACCTCCCGCACCCGCTCCACCCGGACGGTCGGATCCGGCCCGTCGTCTCCCAGCCACCGCAGGATCGACACGAAACGCGTCACGCCCGGCCCCGTCGCGGCCTCGGCGACCGCCTCCGGCTCCTTACCGTCGACGAGCAGCCTGGCCTGCGACAACACCCGCGTGTCGGCGTGGAAGAGGCCGTGCGCGCCCGCCGCCCTGAGCTGCCCGTCACGCCCGCCGACCGCGGTCGTCGGGGCCATCACGGTGCTGACGAGATCATGCAGGGACGGCTGGAACCGGCGGCGCACGGACATCCCTCCACCTTCGCCGCCGCTCAGCCCGTTGTCATGCGACCACGCGCGCGAGCAGCCGCCGATCCTCAACCGCGAGCTGCCGCTGGAGCCGGCTCGCCCGGACAAGGGAGTCCGCGACCTCGCACACCCGGGCGATCTCGACGTCCGCGCACGACATCTCGGCCAGCCGGTGTTCGTTCAGCCACCGCACGACCTCGGCCCAGGAGTACAGACTCACCCGGGGCCGCCGGATCCTGGGCGCCGGAAAGCCCCCCGGCCCACGGCGGCCCACCGCCCAGTGGTCGGCGGTGGCGAACGTCCTGCCCGCCCGCTCCGCGATCTCCGCGAGGGTGACCAGATCCTCGCTGACCGTGGTCACCTCCACGCCGGCGGTCCTCCCCTGGGCGATCGCCGAAGCCACCGCCTGGACCGCCGTATCGGCCTCACGATCGAAGGAGGCGATACCGGGGCCGCCGGTGCCGGGATCCAGTGAGACGGTCGCGTCATCCCATCCGGCCTCGTAGAGGGCGTCGATCACATCGTCACCAGCGGGTGCGATGAATCCCAGCTCGAACGCGTATACCGGCATACGATCACTCTCCTCCCGTGCCATCCGGATCACGGTGACACTGCTCGACGAGGCGCCGGAGCCGTCTCGCATGGCCCTCGGGAGATCTCGGAGTCGACCAGATCGAGGTCGGGGGCCTGCACCCCTCGTGTCCACCAGGACAACGCGCTCGTCCCCATGCATGCCCTCCTGATCTTTCGACCGTCCACCCGGCTGCGATCATGTCATCGACCGCGGCACGGATCTCCTTGTTCGGATGCCGATCCATGTAGAGATAATCCTACAACAAGGCCGTTCACGTCACGCAAAGTAGATGATCCACCGCTGTCAGTAATGGAGCGGCAAAGCTGCCAGGTGGCTCGAATGGTGGTTAGTGGCTATTTTGCTATGGGCCACAGACGTCGGACGGGAGAGTCCATTGATCGGCGCTCGACGGCTCGCCGGGCGGTACCGGCTGCTGAACCCTCTGGGCGAGGGAGCTCTCGGAACGGTCTGGCTGGCGGCGGACGATGTGCTGGGCCGCGATGTCGCGGTCAAGGAGGTACGGCTCCCGCCGGGGCTGGAGGAGTCACGGCGCAGGGAGATCTGCGAAGCGGCGGTGCGCGAGGCGAACGTCGCAGCGCGGCTGAAGCATCCCTCGATCGTCACCGTGCACGACGTACTCATCGAGGACGGCAGCCCCTGGCTGGTCATGGAACTGCTGAGCGGCACGTCGCTCGCGGAGACCGTCAGGCAGCAGGGGCCGCTGCCGCCGCACCAGGTCGCCAGGGCCGGGATGCACCTGTTGTCGGCGCTGACCGTCGCGCACGCCGCCGGAGTGGTGCACCGGGACGTCAAACCGAGCAACGTCTTCCTCACCCGGACCGGGCGCGCGGTACTCACCGACTTCGGGATGGCCGCCATCGAAGGCGAGCCGTCGGCGAACCGGACCATGCACCTGGTCGGGGCGCCCGCCTTCATCGCCCCCGAGCGGTTGCGCGGGGAGCCCGACGGACCCGCGGGCGACCTGTGGTCACTGGGCGCCACGCTCTACTTCGGGGTGGAGGGGGTCGCACCGCATCACTCCGAGTCGCCGATCAGGGTGCTGACCATGGTCCTCACCGAACCGCCCAGGCTCCCGGAGCGCGCGGGACCGCTCGGGCCGATCCTGATGCGGCTGCTCGGCTCCGAGCCCGCGGACCGCCCGCCGGCGGCCGTGACGGCCGACATCCTGCGCGGCATCGCCGGGGTGCGACGGCAACCGCCGGACACCCCGCCGACGCCCGCCGTACGGCAGGCGGCACCGCCCGCGCCACGGCGTCGCCGTACGGGACTGGTGCTGGCGGCGGCGGTGGCCGCGCTCGCGGCGATCGCGGCGGGGACGGCGTTCGGCGTGAACGCGGTCACCGGCACGGAGAAGGCGGCCGCGCCGAGCCCTTCGCCCACCCGGCTGAGCGAGAGCCCCGGCAAGTTCGGCATCCCGGTGAAGTTCTGCGAGACGCTCACCGCCGAGCAGGTGGGCGGTCTGGTGACCGACTCGCTGAAGAACAAGAAGGGCACGCCGAACAACAAGGGGGGATGCGAGTGGCTGGGGAAGGGGATGGGCCTGTCCGCCGAGCCGGTGGGCTTCGAGGAACAGTGGGGCTCCAGCCCGCAGCGGGCCCACGAGCGGTTCGTCAGCCAGCGGAACCTGACCATCCCCTCGGGCACGGTCGGCTGGGCCTGGCCGGAGGTGGGCGTCGCGCTGCGCTCGGCGCGGGCGACGGCGGCCGAACCGGTCTCCGGCATTGGAGACGAGGCCTACGCCTATCACCAGTACGACAACCGGTCGCATCTGAAGCTGGAGCAGAGTTCCATCGTGATGCGGGTGGACAATCTGGTGGTGGAAGTCGGCTACACCGTCATCGACGGCAAGCGTGAGGAGAAGGACATCCGCGAGGGCGCGAGAACGGCTGCGAGATGGATCGCCCAATCGTTGCAGCGGACGGGATGATCGATGGACAACACCTCGCTTGAGCAGATGATCGGCCGGATCGGTCCGATGCCGCCGCAACGGGTCGCCGGCATCGGCCTGAACCTGCTCGCCGAACTGTCGGCCGCGGGCGGCACCCGGAGCGTACGGCCGGACCTGGTCATGCTCGCCCCCGACGGCCGGGTGTCCCTCGCCGACGACACCGGTCAGAACCCGCCGCCCGCCGGATACACGCCGCCGGAGGGGATGGCCGGGCCGGCCTCGGCGCTGTGGGCCCTGGGCGCGACGCTCTACACGGCCATCGAGGGCCGGCCGCCCGCCGCCGGCTCGTTCGCCACGCACGCCGGCCCGCTGGGTCCCATCCTGCACCGCATGCTCTCCCCCGACAGCGCCCAGCGGCCCGACGCCACCACCCTGTGGGCCCAGCTCCAGGACATCGCCGCCAACCGGCCCCCCGCCACTCCGTCGTCCCCCCGCCCCACCCGCGCGCCCGCCACGAACCCCCTCCCCGCCGCCAACCCCCACCACGGGCCGCCCGCCACCCCCGGCACCGCTCACGACCCAGGCCACGCCCCCGGGCCCGACGTGGGCGCCGGCCCTGCTCCCGGTCCCGCCCTGCGGCACGCCCCCGACCCGAACCCGGGCCCTGAACCCTTCCCCTCCCACAGCCCTGACCCTTACTCGGGACAGGGACGTGACACGGATCGCGACCCCGGCCTTGACCCCGGCCTCGAAGCCGGCCCAGGACACGTACCCGAGCCCTGGCCCGGACACGGCCCCGGGTACAGCTCAGACCGTGGGCCCGGCGGCCTTCACCCTGATCCCGGACCCACCTCCGGCCCCGGACCCGGCTGGGACGCGGGACCTGGGCTGGGCTCAGGACCCACCTCCGGCCCCGGACCCGGCCCGAACGCCGGACATGGACTGGGACCCGGACCCACCTCAGGGCTCGGCTCGGACACCGGACATGGACTCGGCCCCGCCCCGGACGCCGGTCCCGGGCCGGGCTCGGGCCATGCCGACGGCCCTGGGTCCGTGCCCGCGTTCCTGCCCCCCGGCACCGCGCCGACCCAACCCCCGTTCGCCGACCTGCCCAGGCGTAACGGTGTCCTGGTCCCCCGGTGGGTGATCGCGTTGGCGGGGGCGCTCGCCGTGGCGATGGCGGTGTCCATCGGCGTACTGGCGGCCCCCCTGCTCGGGGGCGGGAACGCACCCGCCGCCTCGCCCTCGCAGACCCCGAGCGCCGCCCCCGCCGACGGGGAGAAGGGCAGGTTCGCCGCCGCCCCCCGCGCGTGCAGCCTGCTCGACGACGCCGTGGCCGCGGAACTGGTGCCCACCTTGAAGATCTCCGAGGTCGCGCCCGGCGAGTGCAACTGGCTGGCGAGCGACTGGCGGCTGCCGAACGGCGCGAAGTACGACCTGAGGCTGCGGATCACCTTCTACAAGCCCGACGGCAACGAGGTGACCAAGGCGCGGGAACACTTCACCGGCAGGCGCGACGACCTGGCCGGCAAGGTGAAGTACTCGACCCCGAAGCCCTCCCCGCCACAGCCCGTGAACGGCATCGGCGACGAGTCCCTGACCTTCACGGAGATCAGCTCGATCAACCTGTACGGCGGTTCGACGAAGAGCCTCCTCCTCATCAGGGTGAGCAACGTCATCGCCGAGATCGAGTACGAGCACGGCGGCGCCAAGGGCGACAAGGACGGCAGGCTCGCCACGGGAGCGGAGAAGGCGGCCCGCGCCGTCGTGGGAGCGTTGAACGACCGTGACTGATCCCGGCGTCCCCCCGGTGCTCGCCGGGCGCTACCGCGCGGTGGAGCTCCTCGGCTCCGGCGGCATGGGCGTCGTCTGGCGGGCCGTCGACGAGATGCTGCACCGCGAGGTGGCCATCAAGGAGGTACAGCCGGCGCCGTACCTCGGCCCGGCCCAGCGGCGGGAGCTGAGCGAGCGCACACTCCGTGAGGCGCGTGCGGCGGCCAGGCTGGCGCATCCCGGCATCGTGGCGGTGCACGACGTGATCTCGCAGGACGGCCGGCCGTGGATCGTGATGGACCTGGTCAGGGGAAGGTCGCTGGACCAGGTGGTCAAGGAGGACGGCCCGCTGCCGCCCGCCGCGGCCGCCGCGGTCGGGCTGGCCGTGCTCGACGCGCTCGCGCTGGCCCACAGCCAGGGGATCATGCACCGGGACGTCAAACCGGCCAACATCATGATCGCGCACGACGGGAGCGTGCTGCTGGCCGACTTCGGCATCGCCACCTTGGAGGGCGACGCCGGGATCACCTCGCCCGACAACCTGGTCGGCTCGCCCGGCTACATCGCGCCCGAGCGGCTGCGCGGCATCGAGGACGGCGCGGCGGCGGACCTGTGGTCGCTGGGCGCCACCCTCTACACCGCCGTCGAGGGCCAGGCGCCCTTCCACCGGGCCATACCGGTAGCCACCCTCGGCGCGGTGCTCACCCAGCCCACCCCCGAACCCGGAAGGGCCGGGCACCTCGGTCCCGTGCTGCTCGCCGTACTCGAAAAGGATCCTCAGCTGCGGCCGGGGGTCGCGGAACTGCGAGAGGCGCTGCGCAAGGTGGCGGGCGGGCTGCCCGCGGCGTTGCCGGACGGCGGGCCCCGGCGGCGCGGCCCGCGCGGACGGATCCGGCTGATCGCCGTGCTGGCCGGGGTCGTCGTGGTGGCGGCGGCCGGCACGACGTTCGCGCTCACCCGCGCGGAGGACCGCCCGCCGCCGCGGCCCGCGCCGAGCGCCGCCGAGGCGGATGCCGGGCGTTTCACCGAGCTGCCCGACCCGTGCGAGCTGGTCACCGCCCGGCAGAGCAGGGCCGTGGCGCCGGGGACCACCCCCGATCCGGATCGCGACGACGCGAGGTTCTGCGACTGGGGCGGGCCGACCGAACCCGTCTGGCTGCGGGTCTCGCTCACCCTCCACCGGCCGGCCCAGGGGCTGGACGCACCCGCCGTGGCCCAGGAGTTCCTGCTGGCCCGCCGTACCAAGATCACGGCCGACGCGGGCACGGGCGTCTGGGGCAGTGTGCGGCCCGTCCAGGACGTGACCGGCGTGGGCAAGGACTCCTTCCGCCACGACACCGTCTCGCTGGGCTCCCGCGCCTACAGCACGATCGACTTCAGGTCGAGTAACCTCCTGGTCGAGGTCCAGCTCTCCGAGAAGGCGGAACAGCCGACCCGGATCCTGCGCCGCAACGCGCTGGAGACCGCCCGCGCCGTCGCAGAGGAGCTCAACAGCCGTGACTGACACCGGTCTGCTCGGGGGGCGCTACCGGCTGCTGGAACGGCTCGGCTGGGCCTGGCGGGCGCGCGACGAGCTGCTCCATCGCGACGTCGCGATCACGGAGGTACGGCTGCCGCCACCGAGCCGGGAGCGGGACGAGCTGGTCGCGGGCATCCGGGCCACGGCCGCGCTCCGGCACCCCGACATCGTCACGACGCATGACGTGTTGTCCTCCACCGACCGGCTGTGGGTGGTCCAGGAACTCGTCGAGGGGCCGACCCTCGCGCAGGCGCTGCGCACGAGCGGGCCGTTGCCCGCCCGGCGGGTGGCCCTGATCGGCCTGCGCGTCCTGGCGGCCCTCACCGCCGCGGGCATGCCGCACGGCGGCCTCACCCCGAACACCGTCATCCTGACCGGCGACGACGGCGTGGCGGTGATCGGCTTCGGACTCGTCAGCGGAACCGTCACCGACGATCTCCACGCCCTGGGCGCACTGCTCTTCACCGCCGTCGAGGGTCACGCGCCGGACCGGAACACCACGCCGATCTCGCTCGGCGGCACCCCGCTGAGCGACCCGCACTCCAGCAGGATGCCCTCCGGCCCGCTCGCTCCCCTGCTGTACGGCCTGCTCGACGACGACCCCGCGCACCGCCCCGACGCCCGCTCGGTGCGGCTGACCCTGCAACGCGTGGCCCCGCCCGGCCGGCGGCACACCCGCACCAGGCTCGCGGCCCTCGCCGGGACCCTGCTCCTCGCGGCGGCCTTCGCCACCACGGCGGTGATCGTACGGCCCGCGCCCCCGGCCCGGCTCCCCGGACCGGGCCCGACGTCGGCCGACCCGTCGGTGTCGCTGCCGTCCCACTTCGCCGCCGCCCCCGACCCCTGCAAACTGATCACGCGGGAGCAGGCGGCCGAACTGTCCCTGGCGGCGGCGCCCGAGGCGGAGAAGGGCGAGTGCCGGTGGCGGCCCGCCGACGACCACAACTCGGTCCCCTCCAACCTCAGGTACAGCCTGTGGCTCCAAGTGCGGCACTACACGCCCAAGTTCGGCGACACCGCCGAGGAGCGCGCTCGGGTGAACCTGGTGCGGTTCCGCCAGAATGACCTCGGTCAGAAGAAGTCGCCCGCGGGACTGCCGCTCACGCTGGTCGTCCCGCCCCGCGACCTGCCGGGAACGGGGCACGCGGCCTACACCTTCGAGGCGACCAACACCCTGTCCTACAACTCGGCCGTGGTGCTCCGCGTCGCGAACGTGATCGTCGCCGTGCAGTACGAGCGCGCGATCGGGAAGGATCCACGGCACACCGGCCGCGCGGGGGCGCACAAGACCGCACGGTGGGTGCTGGAATCACTGGCCGCCGGATGAGGAACCCTTGGCGGGTGCTCACTCGTTCACCAGGCGACGCACAATGGGCAGGGCGGGTCTCCGCTCGCCTCGTCAGACGAATCAGATGAAAGGGCCGACCATGTCGCCACTGGGAAAGTATTACATCGGCGCCGCCGTGGTGTCGGTGATCGCCCTTCTTCTCCCGATCCCGTCACTGATCAGCTGGATCATCGTGCTGGGCGTGCTGGGAGCCCCCGTCGTGGGCTACTTCATGCTGGACCCGTCGCAGCGTGAGCGCCTCAAGAGGGTGCGCCGCAAGGGCATCGGCCGCTGATCAGGCGGTCGCGGTCGCGGCCACCTGCTCGTGCACGCGCTGGGTGACCTTGCGTTCGATCACGAACGAGAGGAGGGGGACCGTCCCCGCCAGCAGCACACCCAGCGTGTACGGCCAGTTCCAGCGCGCCTTGAGCCCGAGGTTGAGCGCGGCGAGCAGGTAGACCGCGTAGAGGAAGCCGTGGATCGGCGAGATGATCGACACCGGGCCGGGAATGTCGAAGCCGTACTTCAGCACCATGCCGGCGACCAGCAGCAGCAGCATGCAGCCGACGATGTAGGCGAGCACCCTGAAGGGCTTGAGGGCGGATTCCACGATCATCTACCTCGTTGCAGATTCGGACAGGGGCACGGGTTGCGGGGCAGGCGGGGGATTCTTCCGGCTGCGCACCGCGTCCCGGACGAAGTGGAACCACATGAAGACCGCGAACGCCCCGAACAGCCACCAGTTGAGGGCATAGGCCAGGTTACGCCAGTTGAAGGGGCCCTCCTCGCGGGGCGCCTCGGCGGCGACCGCTTTGAGGGGCACCGCCGGGGCGGGGGTCTGCGCGCTGGCCACGACGTAACCGTCACGCAGCCGCTTCCCCTGCCACACGTTGACCAGCTCGGCGGTGGAGATGCTGAGCAACTGGCCGTCGGGGAGCCGCCTGACGTCCCGCCGTACGCTGTCGACCTGCTCCGAGGGGCGCAGCCGCCCGGCGACCGCGACCTTCCCGCCGGGGACCGTCGCCGGGTCGCCGGCCTGGGCGACCCAGCCGCGCACGACGGGCAGCGCCGTGCCGTCGGCCAGGTCGAGCGGGGCGAGCACCCAGAAGCCGCCGTCGCGGCCGGTGACGAGGACCTGCCGGTCGGCGTCGAAGGTGCCCTCCGCCGTCACCCTGCGGCTCACCGCGTCGGCGGTGAGATGCCTGCCCGGCTCGGAGAGCGTCGTGACGCCCACCGGGGCCGGATCCCTGGCCGCGCGCGGCGCTCCCGAATCCTCGAACACACCGAGCTGCCACCGGCCGAGCAGGACGAAAGAGGCCAGAACCGCGATCGTCACCAGGTGCAGACCCACCAAACTGGGCGAGAGCACGGTCTTGAGCATGGCTCCACGCTATCCGCCCGGCAGGTCGGTCCCGTCCGCGGCACCCCGATACCCATCCCCGCCAAGTCGGACATTCGGGTGTCGGTGACGACCTCTCTGTCGTTAGAGTCGTCTCATGTCTGATCCGCAGATCGATCCCGCGGGAAACACACAGCAGTTCCGCGCCTTCGCCCAGAACAATGAGCAGGAGACCGCCAAGCAGCGGACCTCCTACGTGATCCCGATCACCATCGCGGTGGTCGCGGTCGTCATCATCGCTGTGGGAGCCTTCCTTCTCCTGAGCTGAACCGGGCGACGAACCGGGCGACACCGCCGTGGCGCCGATGGCCGAAAGGCTTCGGCGCTTTTGGCGCGCCCGCGAAACCGCTCATCTCCGGGGGCTCACCACCAGTGCGCTGCCGCCGCCTCGCCGGACCGGCTCGGCGACCGCCTGGACCTTCCCCCTGCCCAGGAACTCCAGCCCGGTGGCCGCGCCGATCTCGGGGTTCGGCGTGAACGCGTGTCCCCGTGCGGTGAGCGCCGGGCCGTGGGCGGCGATGAATCCCGGCTCGGCCTGGGTCGTGGCGGTGTTGCGCTGGGTGGCCCGGGGCGCGGTCAGCGCCTGCGGCAGTGACATGCCCAGGTCGTACCGGTTGACCAGGATCTGCAGCACGGTGGTGATGATCGTCGAGCCGCCGGGGGAGCCGACGGCGAGCACCGGGCGGCCCTCGTCGAGGACGATCGTCGGGGCCATCGAGGAACGCGGCCGCTTGCCGGGAGCGGGCAGGTTGGGGTCGCCGGGCGCGGGGCCGAAGGTGAAGTCGGTCAGCTCGTTGTTCAGCAGGAACCCCCGGCCGGGGACCACGATGCCGTTCCCGCCCGTCGACTCGATCGTGATGTTGTAGGCGACCACGTTGCCCCACCGGTCGGACACCACGAGGTGGGTGGTCTCCGGCCCCTCAGGACCGGGCTTCTGCTCGGTGGCGACGTCTGCGGGCGGGCACGGCTCGTAGGCGCCGTCGGGCGTGCCCGGGGCCGCCGGGTGCGGCATCGCCCGGTCGCCCACCAGGCAGGCCCGCTCCCCGGCGAACCCGCTGGAGAGGAGCTCCTTCAGCGGCACGTCCACGAAGTCGGCGTCGCCGACGTACTTGCCCCGGTCGGCGAAGGCCAGCCTGGACGCTTCGAGATACTCGTGCTCGGTGACCTGGGGCACCGCCTCCAGGATGTTCAGCGCCTCGCCGACCGTGGAGCCGCCCGAGGACGGCGGCGCCATGCCGTACACCTCCATGCCCCGGTAGGTGACCGGGGCGGGGCGGCGCTCGACGGCGCGGTAGGCGCGCAGGTCGGACAGTTCCATCAGGCCGGGGCGCACGGTGCGGGTGGATCCGGGGGTGACGGGCGGGCGTTTGACCGTGGCCACGACCTCCTCGCCGAGCCGCCCGCCGTACAGCCAGGACGGGCCGCGCCTGCCCAGTTCCCGGTAGGTCTTCGCGAGGTCGGGGTTGCGGAAGGTCGAGCCGACCGGGGGCGGCGCGCCGCCGGGCAGGTACAGGGCGGCGGTGGAGGCGATGTCCTTGAAGCGGGCCGCGTTGGCCGCCGTCTGGTCGTGGAAGGTCTGGTCGACCACGAAGCCCCTGGCCGCGACCTCGGCGGCGGGCTTGAGCGCCTGGTCGAAGCCGATCGTGCCGAACCTGCGCAGCGCCAGCTCCCACTGGGCCACGCTGCCGGGCACGCCCGCCGACAGGCCGCTGGTGACGGCGTCGTCGAACGGGATCGGCCGGCCGTTCTCCTGCAGGGAGGTCTCCGTCATGGCGCCGGGGGCCTTCTCCCGGCCGTCGATCGTGAAGATCTTCTCCCGCCGGGCGTCGTAGTAGACGATGAAGCCGCCTCCGGCGAGGCCCGCCGAGTAGGGCTCCGTCACGCCCAGGGTCGCCGCCGCCGCGACCGCCGCGTCCATCGCGTTGCCGCCCTTCCGCAACACCGAGATGGCCGCCTTGCTGGCGTCGAGGTCGACGGTCGCCACCGCGCCGCCGTACCCCTCCGCGACCGGCGTCTTGTCCTGATCAGGGGAGGCCGCCTGGGCCGGCGGGACCAGCAGGCCCGCGACGAGGACGGCCCCCAGGGCGGGTACGGCAAGGCGTGCGGTCATTCGTGACGCTCCCTGCGATCGGAGATCGTCCCATCTTCGCCCAAACGGCCCGAAGGCTCAACGCCTACACCCTCGGAGGTATCCGGGGGTGCTCCCCTGGGGCGATTCGCTGGTCAGCCGGTTGGCGTACGGTTCTGGTGTGCGCCCTCGAATCCGTCCGCCCGACCTGATCGTCGCCCTCGTCGTGGGCGTGGTGCAGCTGGGCGTGGGCCGGGGCGCCTACCACGGGCAGCCGGATCGGCTGCCCACCGACCTGGTGGGCTACCTGCTGCTACTGGCCGGGCCGATCATGTTGGCCGCGCGGCGGCGGTGGCCGGTGGCCACCCTGATGGCCTCGGTAGTCGTCACCATCGTCTACATCATGGCGGGTTACGCCTACGGGCCGCCGTTCCTCGCCCCGATCATCCTGCTCTACACAGCGGTGACGACCGGTCACCGGCGGGCGGCCTGGCTGACCGCCGGCGGGTTCTTCGCCTTCATCCTGGCCTACACGACCTGGGTGGCTCCGGTGCCCACGGCCGGCCTGTGGCACGACTTCTCGGTCGCCGCGGTGATCCTGGTCGTGCTCACCGTGTCGGAGATCGTCAGGGCTCAGCGCGAGCGGAAGGCGGAGCGCCGGCGGGTGGCCGAGGAGGAGGGGCGGCGGCAGGCCAGCGAGGAGCGGCTGACCATGGCGCAGGAGTTGCACGACGTGCTGGCGCACAACATCTCGCTGATCCACGTGCAGGCGTCCACCGCGCTGCACCTGATCGACGACCAGCCCGAGCAGGCCAGGACCGCGCTGGCGACGATCAAGGTGGCCAGCAAGGACGTGCTCGGCGAGATGCGCTCGGTGCTCAACGTGCTGCGGGACGGCGCCCCGCGCTCCCCCACCGCCGGCCTCGACCGGCTGGAGGAGCTCATCGAGCGCACCGGCCTGCCGGTCACCCGGAAGACGAACGGCGAGATCAGGCCGCTGCCCCCGAGCGTCGAGCGGGCCGTCTACCGGATCATCCAGGAGAGCCTCACCAACGTCACGCGGCACGCCCCCGGCGCCGCCGTCACCGTCACGCTGACCTACGGCCCCGGCACGCTCGTCATCCAGGTCACCGACGAGGGCTCCGCCGCACCGGGATCGCTGACCGACGCCGGCAGCGGCAACGGCATTCCCGGCATGCGGGAGCGCGCGTCCGCACTGGGGGGCACGCTCAGCGCCGGGCCCTACCACCACGGGTTCCGGGTCGAGGCCCGGCTGCCCATCCCCGAGGAGAAGACATGATCAAGCTGGTCCTCGCCGACGACCAGGCGCTGGTCAGGGGCGGGTTCCGTGCGCTGCTCTCCGCCCAGCCCGGGATGTCCGTGGTGGCGGAGGCCGCCGACGGCGCGCAGGCCGTACAGCTGGCCCGGGAGCACCGGCCCGACGTGGTGCTGATGGACATCCGGATGCCCGGCACCGACGGGCTCACCGCCACCAGAGAGATCGGCGCCGATCCCGCGCTCACCGAAGTCAAGATCATCATCCTGACCACCTTCGAGCTCGACGAGTACGTCTTCGAGGCGGTGCGCGGGGGCGCGAGCGGCTTCCTGGTCAAGGACACCGAGCCCGCCGAGCTGATCCAGGCGGTCCGGGTGGTCGCCGCCGGGGAGGCGCTGCTGTCGCCGAGCGTGACCCGCCGCCTGATCGCCGAGTTCGCCTCCCGGGCCAAGGAACCGCTGGCCGCGGGACAGCTCGACCGGCTCACCGAACGCGAACGCGAGGTCCTCACCCTCGTCGGCGCCGGCATGACCAACGAGGAGATCGCCCAGCGGCTCTTCATGTCGCCCGCCACCGCCAAGACCCATGTCAGCCGCACCATGATGAAGCTGCACGCCCGCGACCGCGCCCAGCTCGTCGTGATCGCCTACGAGTCCGGCCTGGTCAAACCGGGCTGGACCTGAGGCTAGGGAAATGTAACTGGCCGCGTCCGACTTGCCACGTTACGTTGCCTTGGTAAGTTCGTCGGCCGAAGGTTGAGGACCGGATGAGATCGATCGCGCGATTCTGCGGCAACTGCTCGTGTGGTTGTCCCGAGCTGTTCGTCGACGCCACAGCCGCCGCGGACCGCCAGGTGGTGATCACCGACGACTTCGGCCAGCGGGTCGAGATGAGCCTCGACCAGTTCGGCTCGATCGTCGAAGCGGCCAAGGCCGGAACGCTCGACCAGCTGGCACTCGCGCGCTGAGGGTGGAGCCGACGGCGCTGTTCGCCGCCGGGCTCGCCGGCGGACTGATCGCGGGCAGCACATCGTGCACGGCGATGCAGGGCGGGCTGTTGCTCGGGCTCGGCGGCCGGGGCCGCACCGCCGTACTCGTCGCCGTCTTCGTCGGCGGCAGGTTCGCCGCGCACGTGGCGGCCGGCGCCCTGCTCGGCCTGCTGGGCTCCGCCGTACGGCTGGGCCCGACCGCACGGGCCGTGCTCCTCGTGCTCGCCGGCCTCCTGGTCATCGTGTTCGGCACGGGCCTGCTCCGGCGCGGGCGGCGCTGCGCGCCGGAGGGCGACGAACCGGCGCCCGGCCTGGCACGGGCGGCGTTCCTCGGCGCGCTGACGATCCTGGTGCCCTGCGGCGTCACGATCGGCACCGAGATCATCGCGGTGTCGACGGGTTCCGTGCTCGGCGGCGTGGCCGTGATGGCCGGCTTCGTCACCGGGTCCTCCCCCGCGCTGGCCCTGCTCGGCCTGGTGGTCCGCCGGGTCGCGACGGGCCGCCTGGCGCTGATCGGCGGGATCGTCGCCCTGGTGGCCGGGCTGTTCACGGTGGCGTCGGGGCTGCGCCTGGGCGGCTGGCTGCCCGAGGCCGGCGGCGCGGCGGCGGCCACCGCCGTGGTCCGCGGCGGCACCCAGACGGTCACCGTCTGGGCGACGGACCGCGGATACCGCCCCGGCGGCGTCACGGCCAGGTCGGGGGTGCCCACCGAGATCGTCTTCCGCGCCCAGGAGACGGCCGGCTGTACCCGCACGGTCACGATCAACGGCCGTGACCTACCGCTTCCCGGCACCGTCCGGCTGCCTCCGCAACGGCCGGGCACGCTTCGTTACGCCTGCTCCATGGGGATGTTCGTCGGCTTCGTCAAGTTCACCTAGACGACGGTCATCGGAGATTACCCTCCGCTATCGTACGCTTACGTGTCACCCTGAGGTGCGTCGCGTACGCGTGGCCTGGAGGGGCGCATGAGGTGGTGGCAGGAGGACGTGGAGACGACCGTCGCTGGTCCGGCGGTCCCGCCGCCGCGCGGCGGCGAGGCGGGCGAGACCGAGCTGCTGTCCGCCGCCCAGGAGGGTGACGCTGACGCCGCCCACCGGCTCGGCCGGCTGCACGCCCAGCTCGGCGACCGCCAGGGCGCCCGCCACTGGTGGGAGCGGGCCGCCGCCGCGGGCAACGTCGACAGCGCCTACAACCTCGGCGTCTGGCACGAGCGGCACGGCAGCCTCGACGACGCCCTGACCTGGTACGAAACGGCGGCGAACCAGGGTGACACGGAGGCGGCCGTCAACCTCGCGACCCTGCTGGTGGAGCAGCACGGCGACACGGCGGGCGGGCGGCACTGGTTCGAGCGGGCCGCCCGCGGCGGTTCCCGGGAGGCGGCCAGGCGGCTGGCGCTCATCTGCGAGGAGGCCGGCGAGGCCCAGCCGGCCAGGGAGTGGCACCAGCGGGCCGCGGCAGGCGGCGACCTGGCCTCGGCCCACGACCTCGGCTTCCTCGCCTACACCTCCGGCCAGGAGAACGAGACGGTGCGCTGGTGGGAGCTCGCCGCCCGCGGCGGCCACCCCGGCGCCGCCTACCATCTGGGCCTGTTCCTACAGGCCAACCGCGACCCCGAAGGCGCCGAGGCGTTCTTCAGGCTCGCCGCGAAAAGCGAGCACCCGGCCGCCGCCTCACAGCTCGGCGGCATCGCACTCGCCCGCCGCGACCTCCGTACGGCCCGCGCCTGGTTCGAGCGGGCGGCGGACGCGGGCCGGATCCACGACCAGCGGATGGCGGGCTTCGTCTGCGTCGAGCTGAACGACCCCGTGGCCGCCGGGCACTGGTTCGGCCGGGCGGCGGCGAGCGGTGACCCGGAGGCGGCGTTCAACTTCGGCATGCTGCTGATCGCCGAGGAGGGCGACCTGAGCGGCGGGCAGCAGTGGTTCCTGCGCGCGGCCCAGGGCGGTCACCACCGGGCCGCGCTCGAACTCGGCGCGCTGCTGTCGATCACCGGCCGCGCCGAGGAGGGCGAGCGATGGCTGGCCGAGCCGCCACCGCCCACGTTCGACCGGACGGCGGAGCCCGAGCTGGTGGCCCGGGCCGAGCTGGCCGCCTCGGCGACGGGCCGCAGGGACGGCTCCTCGCTGGACGCGCGGCACCTGGTCGAGATCCTGGGCACCTGGGACATGGTCACCCGCCCGCTGCGTGACCAGTCCGCCGCGGCGGGCTGGCTGGCCGAGCTGAGCGGGATGCCGGCCACCGCGGTCGAGCACATGGGCTCGGTCCGCTCCACCCTGCTGCGCCCCGGCAACGCCCCCTGGCCGACCCCCACCGAGATCGAACACGTCCTGGCCACCGCCCGAGAACTCCGCACCCACCTCGAACCCCGCTGACACACGCCTGAACCGTGAGATCGGCTACCCGGCGACGTCCTGGTGATACACCAGTTCGTACCGATGGCCGCCCTTGATGAGCACGGACACCTCGACCGGGCGCATGTCGTCGGAGTAGATCACGCGGAACTGACGGAAGACGGGGACACCCTCCGGCAGTCCCAGCCCTTCCGCTTCCTCCGTCGTGGGCGGCCGAACGGACACGCGGTCGGTGAACTGGCGCTGTGGATGGCCGAGATCGGCCAGAACCTGTGGCACGCCCCCTCGAATGCGGCCTCGCCCGGCCAACGGTGTGCCCGCGGCGATGCTGCTCGGATAGTACGACCAGGACAATTCCACCGGATCGCCGTCATGCACCAGCAGACGATGCCGCAGCACGGCACCCCGCTCATCACGCAGCGCCGCCGCCACATCGGCCGGGGGCTCCACCTCGGCCACCAACCGACTTCGTGCTGGCCCGGCTGCTCGAAGAAGAGCAGACCGCGGACCTGTCTGAGATCTTCGCTCAATCCAGCGAGCCGTCCAGACGATCACACACCGCGGCTGATCGTTACCGGAGACGGCTCATTGTCAGGTTGCCGGCGCGTCCTCGATGATCCACTGGATCCCATGCGGGACAAGAAAGTCGAGGAAGGCGGTCGGGTGGTAGGCCTGGGCGGGTGCGAGTACTCCCGGCTTTGCAGGGTCGGCGATGAGACGGCGGGCGCTTTCGACGGCGATCACCGCGGTCGTGCCGTAGGTGTCAGGGCCCTGGACGATGCCGCGGGCGAGACGGCCGTCGGTACTGGTGACGTCGAGCACGTAGGTGAAGTGCTGGGTGCGGCGGCTGTCCTCATCGGGTCCTTCAGGCAGGCTTTCGATGATCTCCGGGGTGAGCGGGGTGTTCAGCCGGTCGCCCAACGCCGCCTCGGTCAGGCCCTCGACATGCCGGACGCGGATGTGACGGGGAATGGTCACCACCTCCGACACAGGGAAGGCCATCACCGGGGTCGCCTCCGACTGTCCGGGCAGCCTGATCGCGGTGTGGCGGGCGGGCATGCCGGGGTGCCAGTCGCCGTCGTCGTAGGCCATGCCTCCCGCCTTGATGGCGTCGATCGTTTCGACCAACGAGCGCAGCGAGCCGCGCGACATGCCGCCCCCGACGACCACGTGGGTGGTGATGATCTCTTCGACCGGTTCAAGGCGGTCGGCCAGGATGTGGGCCATGAGGTCTACCGGGACGCAGCCGTCGTTGGCGGCGGGTACGACGGTGACCCCGGCGTTCTCCGCCTCCGTGGTGAAGGTGTCGAAGATCTTCTTGACGTAGAGCTGCTCGCCTGAGGTGTCGACGTAGTGACAGCCGGCGGCGATCGCGGCGCGGACCACGGCCTCACCTGACGAGGTGAATGGTCCGGCGCAGTTGATGACGCCGTCGCAGCCGCGGAACGCGCTCACAAGCGCCTCATGGTCGCTGGTGTCGGCCACGCGTCGTTCCGCGTCGGGGAGGCCGACCGCCGAGGCGGCCTCCTCCAGGCGCGCGAGATTGCGTCCGGCCAAGACCGTGTCGATGTCGCGTCGTGCCAGTTCGGTGAGCACGAGCTTTCCCTGGTATCCACTCGCGCCATATACGGCGATCTTCATGTCATCTCCTCACGATGGGAGCTGCGCGGTTGCTCAGCCCACCAGCACAGTAAGGCGCCGACACAAGACGGTTGAATGCGTGATCCGCTCTAGAGTTTGCGTCATCGTCTTCGCCAGGGTCGTCTTGGTTATGCTGGCTGCGTGGATGTTCTGTCTGATGTGGTGAGTGCGGCGCGTACCGGTCGACCCCACTCGGGCCGGGTGACCAGGTCCGCTCCCTTCGCCCAGCGGTTTCCGCCGGTGCCGTCCGCCGGGTTCCACATCGTTCTCCAGGGAACGTGCTGGCTTCTCCCGTCGCAGGGTGAGCCGATCGCGCTCGGGCCGGGCGATGTGGCGTTCCTGCCGCGCGGATCCGCACACGGTCTGGCCGACGAACCGTCCACCCCGGTAAGCGAGCCGCCCACAACGCTCACCGGAGTCCATGATGGCCGCAACGACGAGACCTCAGCCGACCGGCCGCCGACGGTGGTCATGCTCTGCGGCGCCTACCTCCTGGATGGATCCGGGCCGCATCCGCTCCTGAACGACCTGCCCGAGGTCATCCACCTACCGACGCGGGTAGGGCACCACAGGGAACTCCGCGCCGCGGTCGAACTCCTCGGCGTGGAACTGGACAGCGACGCCCGCCCAGGCTCCGACACCATCCTGCTCACCCTGCTGGATCTTCTCCTGCTCTACATCCTGCGCGCGTGGTTCGAAGAACAGCGCGTCTTCGGCCACTCCGCCACCGGCTGGGCCGCGGCCCTGCACGACCCCGCCGTCGCCGCCGCCCTCCGCGCCATCCACGGAGACCCCGGCCGGCAATGGACCGTCGAGGAGTTGGGCGCGCAGGCACGCCTGTCCCGCGCCGCCTTCGCCCGGCGGTTCACCCATCTGGTCGGCCAGCCACCGCTCACCTACCTGACATGGTGGCGGATGACCACCGCCGCCCGGCTCCTGCGCACCTCCGACGCCCCCGTCAACACGATCGCCCAGCAGGTCGGCTACAGCTCGCAGTACACCTTCACCCATGCCTTCAAACGCCAGTACGGGTCACCGCCCGGCAGTTACCGGCACCACGTCGGCTGAAGCACAACACCCGCGTAGGGATCGCGCGGCGCTGGGCATCGGGTTCGTGCCCTTCAGCCCGCTCGGCAAGGGGTTCTTGACCGGATCGGCAATGCCTCGCCGGTCGGCCGGGGTGAGCAGGCTCGCCCACTGCGGTTCGGTCAGCACGTCCTGGAGCATGAGGGTGTTGACGAACACTAGCGCTGCCTGCAGGATCCGCAGGCACAGCGCGGTCATCTCCACCTCTTCGCGCCGGTTGGTGGAGATCTCCCCGCCGCGGCCGTAGGGCCCTGGTAGTCGGGTTACCGTCGTCCTCGTGGCCACCTCCCAGACCCCGCCCCCGATGGCAGGCCCCAAAGCGACCGGGCCAAGGCCGAACTGCTCAACCAGCTCGCCGAACACGCCTACGGCCAAATCGGCTACCAGGACAGGACCGCGGGCTGAGTGGGTCGATCGGACTCCCGGCGAGCGGCTGGCCGATGCGCGGTTGCTGATGCTCCAGGCGATCTACCAAGAGCTGCGCCACGGCCACGACCAGGCGGCCGCGCAGACGGTGGCGCTGGCCGACCACTCGACGGCGTTGAACGAGCACGCAAGCGCCCTGGACAGCGCGAGTCACCGGATGGCCGGCCACGCCGACGCGCTCGACCGCTTCCGCTAACGCGGCGCCGATCTCCGGGCTGCCGCCCACGCCGAGGCACTCGTGACCGAGTTCGCCGCCTCGAACGCCGAGATCCTCGCCCTGGCCGACGAACTGGCCTCGGGCACCACTGACCGGGTGACTCCCGCCAGAGATCACGACGGGACCGCCGTCGATCATCATCCCGCACAGCGTCACAGATGTGACACCAAACCCGGTTCGCCGTTCCACTCCTACTGGCAGGCCAGGTCGGCCATGACACGTGAACCCCGGACGGCTGAGGCCCTTGGCGTTACGGTTTCCCAGGAATGCCTGCAGGACACCTTGGAGCTTGGATCAGGTCAGGGGGTCGTTGAGCCAGGGCAGGCCGTGTGCGACGGCGACGGGTTCGTTGGTGAGGTGGCCGGCGTGGGTGTTGAGGCCGAGGGCCAGGGACGGGTCGGCGCGCATCGCCTCTCGCCAGCCGAGGCCGGCCAGTTTGACGGCGTAGGGCAGGGTCGCGTTGGTCAGCGCGTACGTCGAGGTGTTGGCGACCGAGCCCGGCATGTTGGCCACGCAGTAGAAGACCGAGCCGTGCACGGGGAAGGTGGGGTCGTCGTGCGTGGTCGGCCGCGAGTCCTCGAAGCAGCCGCCCTGGTCGATGGCGATGTCGACCAGCACGGAACCCGGCTTCATCCGGGAGACGAGGTCGCCGCTGATCAAGGTGGGGGCCTTCGCCCCGGGGATCAGCACCGCGCCGATGACCAGGTCGGCCCCGAGGACCTGCTGCTCGATGGCGTACGCGGTCGAGACCACGGTCTTCAGGCGGCCCTGGTAGATCGCGTCGATCTGGCGGAGCCGGTCGATGTTGACGTCGAGGATCGTCACGTCGGCGCCCATGCCGACCGCGATCTGCGCGGCGTTGAGGCCGGAGACGCCGCCGCCGATCACCACGATCTTCGCGGGGGCGACGCCGGGAACGCCGCCGGGCAGCACGCCCCTGCCGCCGTTGGAGCGCATCATGGTGTACGCGCCCACCTGCGGCGCGAGGCGGCCCGCGACCTCCGACATCGGGGCGAGCAGCGGCAGCGATCCGCCGACCTGGACCGTCTCGTAGGCGATGCCGGTGACCTTGGCCGCGAGCAGCGCGTCGGTGCACGGCCGGGAGGCGGCGAGGTGCAGGTAGGTGAAGAGGACCTGCCCCTCGCGCATCCGGTGGTACTCCTCGGCGATCGGCTCCTTGACCTTGAGGATCAGCTCGGCGGCCCCCCAGACGTCGTCCGCGGTGTCCAGGATCTTCGCGCCGGCGAAGAGATAATCCTCGTCGGGGAGGTGCGAGCCGAGCCCTGCCCCGCGTTGCACGTAGACGTCGTGCCCGTGCCGGACGAGTTCGTGCACGCCCGCCGGTGTGGCCGCCACGCGGTACTCATGGTTCTTGACCTCGGCAGGCACGCCGATCTTCATGACATTCCCTTTCTGAGCCGGAAGTTACAGGCGATCCCAGGCCTGGGTGAGAACCGAACGCAGGATCGACTCGATCTCGTCGAACTCCGCGGGGCCGCAGATCAGTGGCGGCGCGAGCTGGATGACCGGGTCGCCACGGTCGTCCGCCCTGCAGTACAGGCCCGCGTCGAACAGCGCCTTGGACATGAATCCGCGCAGCAGGCGCTCGGACTCCTCGGCGGTGAAGGTCTCCTTGGTCGTCTTGTCCTTGACGAGCTCGATGCCGTAGAAGTAGCCGGCTCCGCGCACGTCGCCGACGATCGGCAGGTCGAGCAGCCGTTCCAGGGTGGCGCGGAAGACCGGCTCGTTCTTGGTGACGTGGCCGAGCAGGTCCTCGCGCTCGAAGAGGTCGAGGTTGGCCATGGCGACCGCGGCGGAGACGGGGTGCCCGCCGAAGGTGTAGCCGTGTGAGAAGGTCTCGTCGCCGTTCTTGAACGGCTCGAACAGCCGCTCGCCGGCGATCATCGCGCCCATCGGCGAATAGCCGCTGGTGAGACCCTTCGCACAGGTGATCATGTCGGGGACGTAGTCGAACTTCTCGCCGCCGAACATGGTGCCGAGCCGGCCGAAGGCGCAGATGACCTCGTCGGAGACGAGCAGCACGTCGTACCGGTCGCAGATCTCGCGCAGCCGCTGGAAGTAGCCGGGCGGCGGCGGGAAGCAGCCGCCCGCGTTCTGCACCGGCTCGACGAAGACGGCCGCGACGGTGTCGGGTCCCTCCATCTCGATGGCCCTGGCGACCCGGTCGGCGGCCCACCGGCCGTACTGCTCCGGGGTCATGCCGGGGACGCCGCTGATCTCGTCGGCCCGGTAGTGGTTGGTGTTGGGCACCCGCACCGAGCCGGGCACCAGCGGCTCGAAGGGCTGCTTGAACGCCGGGATGCCGGTGATCGACAGCGCTCCGTGCGGGGTGCCGTGGTAGGCGATCTCACGGCTGATGACCTTGTGCTTCGACGGCTTGCCGACGGCCTTGAAGTACTGCTTCGCGAGCTTCCAGGCGGTCTCGACGGCCTCGCCGCCGCCGCTGGTGAAGAAGACCCGGTTGAGATCGCCCGGCGTTTGTCCGGCCAGGCGGGCGGCGAGCTCGGCGGCCTTCGGGTGCGCGTAGGACCAGAGGGGGAAGAACGCGAGCTTCCGGGCCTGCTCGGCGGCGGCCTCCGCGAGTTCGGCCCGGCCGTGGCCCGCCTGGACCACGAACAGACCGGCGAGGCCGTCGAGGTAGCGCTTGCCGTGGATGTCGTAGATGTAGGCGCCCTCGCCTCGCACGATCATCGGCGTGTCGGTGGCGTCGGCGGAGCCGTACCTGGTGAAGTGCAGCCACAGGTGGTCCTGGGCGGCCTTGAGCACCGAGGCCACATCGGTGTTGTCCTGCGTCATCGCTATCTTCCCTACGTGATCTGGGCTCCTCACAGTCTGCATGCCACGTCAGACGTTGCCAAGTGAAAGCGTGGCAGCAGAGTGCAAGAACTTCGGATTCCGCTATATCGCACTGTAAACACGACGAAATCCGTGACGAAATTCGAGACGGCTCCAGACCAGGTAACCTTGCCCGCCGGGTGACACAACGGAGACACGCCGTACGCCGCCTGTGATCGAATAAGCCGAGATATCAGACCCCCGGGGGAAGACGTGACTCCTGATCAGATCGAGGGTGCCGTCGCAGCGGTCATGCCCCAGGCCGTCGAGGACCTCAAACGACTCGTCGCCATCCCGTCGGTGGCCTTTCCCGGCCACCCGGAGGAGCCCGTGCGCGCCGCCGCCGCGTTCACCGAGGAACTGCTGCGCAGCACCGGCCTGCCGCACGTGCGCCAGGTGCCCGTCGAGGGCAGCTTCCCCGCCGTCTTCGCCGAGGCCCCCGCGCCGCCCGGGGCGCCGACCGTGCTGCTCTACGCGCACTACGACGTTCAGCCCGCCGGCGACCCGGCGCTGTGGCGGACGCCGCCGTTCGAGCCGACCCAGGTCGGCGGTCAGGTGTACGGCAGGGGCGCGGCGGACGACAAGTCGGGCATCATCTCGCACGTCACCGCGCTCCGCGCCTTCCAGGGCCGGTTCCCCGTCGGGATCAAGGTCCTCATCGAAGGCCAGGAGGAGTACGCGGGCGAGCGCCTGGAGCAGTTCGTCGAGCGGAACCCCGACCTGGTGCGCGCCGACGCGATCGTGGTGGCCGACACCGGCAACCCGCGGGTGGGCGACCCGTCGGTGACCACGTCGCTGCGCGGCATGGGCGCCTTCACCATCGAGGTCCGCACGTTGAAGGAGTCGCTGCACAGCGGCCAGTTCGGCGGCGCCGCCCCCGACGCGCTCGCCGCGCTGCTCCGGATGCTCGCCGCGCTGCACTCCGACAACGGCGACCTCCGGGTGCCCGGCCTGCCCCGGGGCTCCTTCCTGGGCACCGGTCCGTCGGAGGAGGAGTTCCGGGCGACCGCGGGCGTGCTCGACGGGGTGTCCCTCGTCGGCTCCGGCTCGGTGGCCGACCGGCTCTGGTCCTCCTACGCGATCACCGTGACCGGGCTCGACGTGCCGACGGTCGCCGGTGCGATCAACGCGGTCCAGGCCGTCGCGCGGGCCCGCATCACCCTCCGGGTGCCTCCCGCGGGCGACCCGAAGAGCACCGTCGACGCCGTGGTCGACTATCTGCGGCAGGTCGCGCCGTGGGGGGTCCAGGTCTCGGTCGGCGACCTCGTCCTGGGATCGGGTTTCCTCGCCGACGCCGGCGGCCGGGCCCGTTCCGCGCTGAACCGCGCCATGGAGCGCGCCTACGGCCGCCCGCCGCGCGACATCGGCGCCGGCGGCTCGATCCCGCTGGTGTCCACGCTCGTCAAGCAGTTCCCGGCCGCCGAGATCCTGCTCTTCGGCGCCGAGGACGACGACGCGGCGATCCACGCCCCCAACGAGCGGGTCGACCTGGAGGAGCTCCGCCGTACGGCCACCGCCGAGGCCCACTTCCTCCAGGAGTACGGCACGCAGCCCTGACACTCCGCCCCGTGAGATTCGGTGCCGCCCCCGCGCTCGCCGCCCGGGGGCGGTGCCATATCCAGGGCCGGCGCGCCTTGTCACACGCGGTGTAACGGCGGATCGTCTGGTCTATGCGTCCCCGTTCATGGCGCGACCGGAGGAAGAGTCTCATAGACCGGATTGACGCACTTCTTCCCCATGCCGCCTTCCTTCTCGGCTGTCTGGTCTTGTTGCTGATTTTTCACGGGTGCACTCTCCTCTTGGAGGGGCGGGAATGGGATCCGCGCCTTAGCGACGTGTCATGCGAGGACGTGGAGGACACGTGGCCGATCGAGATCGGGCACGGCCTGCACACGCCCTCGTGCGTCGACACGACGATCGGCCGCTACGCGTTCGCCAACCGGCTGAGCGACTACCCGATTCACGTCTGCCTCGGCTCGGGCAGGCGATGTGAGGACGGGCACGGGGTCACCGCCATCACGATCCCCCACGGCGAGGAGGCGGCGATCGTGGTGCCCCTCAGAGAGGGCTGGCTCTGGGCCCAGGCCCCGCGCAACTACCCCATCACTGTGTACGCCGATCCCGCCGCCGACCTTCCCGTGATCGACCTGGTCATACGATCGGTGCCGCCTTCCGACTAGCGCGCCCACCGTGGCGTCGACAAATGGCTCGGCGAATCAACGCTCCGACCTAATCCCTTGTCTCCCTGTATCCGCACTACTTACGATCTTTTTGTGGCATACCCTTCGGGACGACCGCGTCGATTATTGCCATTCGTGCTCGCCGCAATTATCGCGGCCGGGCTCGTCTACGGCCTCTATCTCTTCACCAGACCCGAACCCGGTCCGGTTTCGGCGTGTTCGGGGCAGGGCGTTCAGATTATGATGGCGTCCTCTCAGGACAAGGTGGGGCTGCTGCGCGAGGCCGCGGCCAAGTACAACGGACGGGCCGTCGGCGGGAAGTGCGCCGAGGTGACGGTCACGTCGATGAACTCGGGCACCGTGATGCGAACGCTGAGCCGGGGCTGGAACGAGCAGACGGACGGCCCCCGCCCCGACGTGTGGGCCCCCGCGGCCTCCGCCTGGGTGACGCTGCTCCGCCTCCAGTCGGCCACCGCCGACGGCACCCTGCCCGTGGCGGAGGGCGATCCGGTGCCCATCATGACCTCGGCCCTCACCATCGCCATGCCCCGCCCGATGGCCGAGGCGCTGGGCTGGCCGGACAAGGCGATCGGCTGGGCCGACCTCGCCGAACTGGCCGCCGACCCCAAGGGCTGGGCCCGGTTCGGCCATCCCGAGTGGGGCGTGTTCAAGCTCGGCAAGACCAACCCGAACTTCTCCACCTCAGGGCTGAACGCCACCATCGGCGCCTACTTCGCCGCGACCGGCACCACCTCGGACCTGACCACCCGTGACATCGACAAGCCCGAGGTCCGCTCATTCGTCAAGAACGTGGAGCAGTCGATCGTCCACTACGGCGACATCTCGCTGACCTTCCTGGCCAACCTGCAACGCGCCGACGAGAAGGGCGCGGCCATGAAATACATCTCCGCCGTCACGGTCGAGGAGAACTCGGTCACCGACTACAACCGGGGCAACCCCAGCGGCGACCCGGCGACTCTCGGCAAGCACGCCCCGCCGAGCACCCCGCTCGCCGCGATCTACCCCAAAGAGGGCACCCTCCAGTCCGACCATCCCTTCGTCCCGCTGACCTGGATGGACCCGGCGAAGAAGGCCGTCGCCGACGACTTCCTCCGTTACCTCCACTCCCCGCCCGTGCAGGCCGGCTTCCAGGCGTACGGCTACCGCGACCACCAGGGCAAGGCCGGGCCGCTGGCCAAACTGGAGTACGGCGTGCCGCCCGAGGTGAAGGTCACCACCTTGCACCCGCCCGCGCCCGCCGTACTGGAGAAGGTGCTGCAGAGCTGGTCGGAGCTTCGTAAGAAGGCCAACGTGCTGCTGGTCATCGACAAGTCGGGCTCCATGGAGGAGGACGTGGCGGGCACCGGCGAGACCCGGCTCGAACTCGCGAAGAAGGCGGCGATCAACGCGTTGCCGCAGTTCCGGGCGACCGACGAGGTGGGGCTGTGGGCGTTCTCGACCGAGCAGAACGGTGATCTCGACCATCGGGAGCTGGTCCCCGTCGGGCCGGTGTCGAGCGTCGGGCCCGCGTTGAGGCAGCAGATCAGCGATCTGGTCCCGGACGGCGGCACCGGGTTGTACAACACGGCGCTGGCCGCGTTCGAGACGATGAAGGCCGCCCGTGACCCCGACGCCATCAACGCCGTGGTGTTCCTGACCGACGGCAAGAACGAGAGACCCGGCGGGATCGACCTGGACAACCTGCTCGGCAAGCTCCGGACGACCGGCGAGGCGAGCGTCCGGCTGTTCACGATCGGCTACGGCGACGACGCCGACCAGGGCACCCTGAAACAGATCGCCGAGGCGACGGAAGGGGCCAACTACGACTCCTCCCGGCCCGACGCCATCGACCAGGTGTTCACCTCAGTGATTTCCAACTTCTGATGGGCCGTTTCCGCGAGGAGTTGCGCAACCCGTGGGGACTGCTGCTCGGCGCGACCGCGGGCGGCGCCGCCTGGGTCGTCAGCGCGCATCCGGTCGCCGCCGGGGTGGTCGGCGTCGCCGCCTGGTTGTCGAAGGCGGCCATCGAGACCTTCCAGCGGCGCGGCGAGCCGCAGGTGGCCGCGGGCAGCCCGGAGGCCCGCTGGCTGGCCAGGGCGGACACGGCGGCGCGCGGGTTCGCCGAGCTGGACCGTTCGCTGCCGCTGGCGGCGCAGGTGACGGACACGATGGCCGTGATCCACCGCCTGGCGGGGCAGGCGACGCGCGCCGGCCGTACGCTCGCGGGCTTCGACCTCGCCTTCCTGATGGCCGAGCAGGCGCGGCTCGCCAGGGAACGCGAGCACGCCACCCCCGAGGTCGCCGTGGAGCTGGAGCGGTCGATGGCCTCGCTGACCACGCAGCACGAGGTCTACGACCGGTTGCACGCCGCCCGGGTGCGGGTGCTCGCCCGGCTGGAATCCAGCACCCTGGGGCTGGAGAGCCTGCTCGCCCGAGCCGTCGAACTGTCGGCCCTGTCCGCGGCGGGACCGCTGGAGGGCGCCGCCGCCCTGGACGAGCTGTCCGATGTGCTCGAAGGCATCCGGCGGGGGATGGCGGAGCTGGAAGAGATCACCAGGCGCACGCTGGACCGATGAGGAGTCTCCATGTTCAAGGTGATCCACCGGACCTGGCGCTATCTGGTCGCCGCGTTGTCGGGCCGGCTGGAGGCGCGGAAGGACCCGGCCGTGCAGCTCGAACAGGCGATCCAGGAGGCCAAGGAGCAGCATCGGCTGCTGACCCAGCAGGCCGCCGCCGTGATCGGGCACGAGCACGAGCTGGGGATGAAGTACGCGCGTGCCGTCGAGGAGGCCGAGAAGCTCCAGGACAACGCCCGGCAGGCCGTACTGCTGGCCGAGCAGGCCAGGGCGGCGGACGACGAGAAGCGTGCGCGGTCCTTCGAGGACTCCGCCCAGGCGTTCGCCACCCGGCTGGTCGCCGCCGAGGACACGATGCGTGACCTCGCCGGCATGCTCGAACGGGCCCGCGAGACCTCCGCCCAGGCCCGTACCTCCGTCGAGACCAACGCGCTGATGCTCCAGCGCAAGCTGGCCGAGCGGATGCGGCTGCTCTCCCAGCTCGACCAGGCCAAGATGCAGGAGCGCTACAACAAGGTGACCGGCGACCTGACCGGCCTCTCCCCCTCGACCGGCACCCCCACCCTCGACGAGGTCCGCGAGAAGATCGAGGTCCGGTACGCCCGCGCGCTGGGCGAGGCCGAGATCAACGCGGGCTCGGTCGAGGCCCGGATGATCGAGGTCGAACGCGCCACCCTCGACACCCAGGGCGCTGCCCGTCTCGAAAAGATCAAGAACGACCTGAAGGCCGTGCCCGAGGAATCCTGACCAACGATCCGCACACCCGTCCCGGCGTCAGCGGACCGGCAGGTCGTAGACGCGGCGGACGCTGCTGCCGAGGACCGAGAGGTCGGCGCCGTAGACGTGCAGCGAGACGCCGGTCTCGGGGCTGGTGTTCTTGACCTTGTGGATGTCTCCGGGCGGCGCGAAGCCGCTGACGTCGCCCGGGCCGTTGGCGACGCGGTCGATCTCGACGAGGTGGTCGCCGTCGAGGCGGTAGAGGGTCTCGTACTCCACCCCGCTCAGTACGCCGAAGGCGCACCAGGAGACGTGGTCGTGGATCACGGTCTCCTGCCCCCGGCGCCACACGACGGCGGCGATGGAGAAGGTGCTCTCAGCGTGCAGGACGAGTGAGACATAGCCGTCGGGACTCCCCTGGCGTTCCTCGGCGGTGAGGATGCCGGGGTTGAACCGGCGGCCCCTGACCAGCTCGGCGACCTCGTGGGCTGTTTCCTCAGGAGCCAGGCCCTGACCGATCACGATGCGGATGGTCTCCACGAGACCGGTCAGTCCTGGGCGGGTGAGCGTCGTGGTGTCCATGACTCCAGCGTCACGCCACGTTACCCATCACGACAAATGCCTAAGTTCAGGATATTTCATAGATACCGTTGATACATGTTGGATGTAGTGCGGCTACGCGTCCTCGTGGCGGTGGCCAGGAACCGGTCGGTGACGGCGGCGGCCCGCGAGTTGCACTACTCGCAACCCTCGGTCAGTCACCATCTGGCCCGCCTGGAGGCCGAGACGGGCGCGAAACTGGTCCAGCGGGCGGGACGGGGCATCCGGCTCACCGAGGCGGGCAAACTGCTCGCCGAACGGGCCACCGAGATCATCGGCCGGCTCGACACCGCGGAGCAGGAACTGGCCGCCCACGTCGGCCTCAGATCCGGCCGCGTACGGCTGGCCGCGTTCCCCTCGGCGCTCGGCACCTTCGTCCCCGGCGCGGCCGTACTGCTGGCCGGGGAGCACCCCGGGCTGGCGCTGGAGTTGTCGGAGGCCGAGCCCCCGGAGGCGCTGCGCATGCTCAGGGCCGGTTACGTGGACGTCGCGGTGATCTTCCGCTACGACGAGACGGCCCCGGAGGAGAACGGCATCCGCCTCACCCACCTCCTCGACGACCCCAGCCACCTGATCACCCCGCCCGGACACGCCCCCGGAGACCTCGCGGCCCACGCGGCCGAACGGTGGATCGGCGGCTGCGACCGTTGCCGGAGCCACCTGCTCGACCTGTGCGAGGAGGCGGGCTTCGAACCGTCCGTCGCCTACACGACCGACGATTACGTGGCGGTCCAGGCGATGGTCGCGGCCGGCCTGGGGGTCACCGTCCTGCCCGGCCTGGCCCTCGCCGCCCACCGCCACCCCGACGTCCTCAGCACCGAACTGCCCGGCGGATCCCGCCACATCCTGGCCGCCGCCTACGGCGACCCGCCCGATCCCCCCGCCACCACCGCCCTGCTGACCGCCCTCCGCAAAGCCGCCAACGACTTGTGACCGCGCTGGGCGGTAGTGACCAGATTCAGCATCGCCGTCGAGTGCCAGATCGACCGAGGATGGACTGTGATTGTTGAGATTGCCGGTTCGAATCCGGCCGGGCCCTCCACGCGGGCCCGTGGCTCAGTGACTCCTCCCCCCCGTAAACGAGGTGGCTTCTCGCTAGGCCGCTAGTGCGGCTTTGCGGAGGACCAGCCCGGCCCTCTTGACGTTGGTCGCCCCGACGACGTCTGCGTTGGCGGTATAACCACACCGGACGCAGACGAAGTCGGCTTGGGTGGTGCGGTTCTCGCCGCTGATGTGCCCGCATTCAGGTGCGGGGCAGGTGCGGGAGGTGTTGGCGGGGTTGACCGGGATCAACTCTCGACCGGCGCTTTCAGCCTTGTGCATGAGGATGCCCAGGAACACCCCCCAACCCGCGTCCAGGATGCTCTTGTTGAGCCCGGCCTTGGCCGCCGCGCCGTTGGGCAGGTAGACCCCGGCCTGCCCGGGGTCGGGCTTCGACTTCGGGGCCTTGGTCATGTTGCGGATCGGGAGTGCTTCGACCGCGATGAAGTCCGCGCCCCGGACCAGGCTCAGCGCGGTCTTGTGCGCGTGGTCGAGGCGTTGCCGGGCAACCTTGCGGTGGATTCTCCCGATCTTCTGGGCGGCCTTCTTCCGGCGGGTGGAGCCGCGTTTCGTCCGGGCGTAGGCCTGCTGTGCGGCGGCCAGTTCCCCACTCGCGGTTTTCAGATACCGGGGATTGGGGATGTGCCCGCGCTCATCGGTGACGCCCTCGACCGGCTCGGTCAGGGTGGCGAAGTGGACGACGCCCATGTCCACGCCGACCTCGCGGCCGGTCGCGGGGAGCGGCACGGTGGGCACATCGTCACAGGAGAGGATGACATACCAGCGGCCGGCCTCGCGTTTCACTTCGACGGTCTTCACCCGCCCGGCCCTCTCGCGGTGCTGGTGAACCCGGACATGCCCGACGCCTTGGACACGGACGTAGGTCGCGGCCGGGTGGTGGGGCTGGGAGTCCCAGCGCGCCCCGTCGCCTTCGACCAGGGTGACCGTGTCGAACCAGCCCCGGCCTTTGAATCGCGGGTAGCCGGGCGTCTCGCCTGCCCTGACTCGGCGGAAGAAGGAGTCGAACGCCCGGTTCAGGCGGCGGAGCGTCTGCTGCTGGGAGGTGAACGACCACCGGCCCTGCCCCTCGGGATCGGTGTTGCGGATCTCCTTGAGCTGGGCGGACTGGTCGCAGTACCGGATCGAGACCTTCGCGCGCCGGTAGGCCTCGCGGCGTTCCTCCAGCGCGGCGTTGTACAACGCCCGGTGGTCGCCGAGCATCGCGGCCAGCGCGATCTCCTGGTGCCGGGTCGGCCGGAGCAGAAACTTGAACGACCTACGCACGCCCCACCGCCCCCGGCCCGGCCACCCTCTTGGGAACCTTCTCGTCCTGGGTCTCGATGTAGCGCTGCACGGTCGTGGCGGAGACCGTGCCCACCGACGCGACGAAGTACGATCGCGACCACAAGGTGGGGAGCTGGGAACGCAGGTGCGGGAACTCCTCCCGCAGGACATGCGAGGTGTAGCCCTTGAACTGGTTCGCCACATACGACGGCGAGTTCTTCGGGTGCGCCTTGACGAACAGGTACACGTGGTCGGGCATCACCTCAAGGGCGACGATCTCCCAGCCGTGTTCGGCGGCCTTGACGCGGATCAACTCCTCCAGCCGGGTCTTCACCCGGCCGTCCAGGACACGGCGACGGTACTTGGGGCACCACACCACGTGGTAGCCCAAGTCGTACGCTGCTCCCGGAGAGGTTCGCACCTGACGAGCCACGCGATCATTATAAGCCTGTCACTCTTATAACTGAAGAGGTGGCAAAGCGAGGGCTCCAACCTGCGGCTTAAGGCACGCTCAGGCCCAGGGGGCCTTCCCGCTGGGCATTCCCCGTCGCCTAAAGGCGACGGTCCCCTGCCTTCGACCTGATGACAGAGCGCACATCGTGAGGACTGATCCGCCCTCTTAAACGTGCTGGCACCGCACATGGCGGCACCATCAAGGCCCCCCGGCTTGGGTGGTCCGGGGGGGCCGCTCCTTTTGCCGGGGAAATCGGCAGCCTCACAGATCGAACGCGACCAGCGGTGCACCGGTCCTTGGCTACTCCGGCGTTGGCGCATCTCCTGGGATGGGTCAGTGGGTGGTGTCTCGGCGACCGGCCTGCCGGGTCAACGGTGATCGTCCCGCATGCGGGAACCAGGGTGTTCGCCTCCGGCGCGCTCGGGTCGTTCCACAGGTGCCCCCACAAATCAGTCTCCGCTGAGGACGCGCGTCATCCACTCCAGCGATCCGGTACTGAGCGCCTCGTCCGCGATCGCCTTGGCCGACGCCGTCTGGAGAGCGGCCAGTGAGCTGTCGATCCACGGCTGCACGTTCTGGTGGCCCTGCTCGCGGTATTCGACGGCCTGAATCAGGCACTCCAGCTTGTCGGCGTCACGGGCGCAGACGGCTTCGAGGCTGGCCTTCGCCTCGTACTCACCGACCGCCCCCGTCACCATCTCCGCCACTGGCGTGGGGATGCCGCGCACCTGGTCGGCGGTCACCTGCTCGTTCGGGGCGGCCTTCAGATAGCGCTTGCCGATGTATGGGATGTCGGTGATCCGAGTCTCCTGTGTGTCATGGAACAAGCTCATAAATGCCGCACGCTCGGGGTTCCCACCCTCCAGTGCCGCCACCACACTGGCGATGACCGCAGTCCGGAAGGAATGGTCAGCGATACTCTCCGGATCTCGCACTCCCGCCACCAGCCACCCGGTGCGCTTGTACCGCTTCAGCAGGCCCACCTCGTACAGCAGGCCCGTCAGCCTGGCCAGTTCCTCCGCCACGAACAATGTCTCCTACCTTTGGTGGATGATGCGCAGAGCGTAAAGGATCGCTCCCAACTCCCGCTGAGACTGCTGGGACACAGCGGCCTCGTCCAGCACCCGGCCGGCCGCTGCCCAAAGACTTTCCACACTGTGTGAGTCCAGCGCCGAGGGCCGTAACATGACCAGTGCCCACAGCGTGTGCACCACCACATCAACATACGGGTTCGCGGAGTACAGCCTGTCGATCAGGTGTCGAAGCAGTGCAGTCCCACGCCACGCGTCTGGGCTCAACTCGACCATGAACGTATCAACCAGTTGCGGGTCGCTAACCTCACCGAGCCAGTAAGCCCAATAGTTGAGATTCGCCACTTCACAGACCTCGTCGACCAGGCGGGTCTGGATGAAATGCTGCAATCCTTCCCGGTCTCCGATCCGCGCGAGCGAGTGCGCACCGGAGCGGACCACTGCCCACGCGGGTGTCCATTCACCGGCCCGGCCCATCCGGCGCACCTCGGCACGTTGGGTGGCCACGAGCCATTCGGCGGTATCGCTGCCCTCGTCGAAGCTGGCTACGTAATGCGCCTGGCGACGTAGGAGCATGCCGTCCACGCGCTTCGTGTCGGCCCGCTCTGCTGCTTTCTTCAGGTGGTCGAAGAAGTGCTCGTGTTCCTCAGGCAAGAGAGTAGGGAACGCAGCTACCGGTCCTCGACGACTCGCAGGACGGCCCGCTCCGGTCAGAGATGACGGCGGGATCTTGGTGAACGGCCACGCCACCAACTCCGTGGACGGGCGCGTGATCACCCACGATGCGAGCGGATGGTCAGCGCTGGAAGTATCCCCAGGTTCGGCGCTGAGTACGTAGCCGATGAACCTATCCGCCTCAAGAGCCATGTCGAGCTGAGACAGCAAGCGGGGGGACGCACCGAGCCGTAGGAGCGAAGACCGCAAGGAAAGGTAGTTCCCTGTCGCAATGGCCATGAGTGGCCGACGGCTGGACTCCCAGCCCTGCACTGTCGTGGGATCGATCGCCAACCGTTCCGCGAAATCTTCTTGAGTCACCCCAACCGACTCACGGATGACCTTGAGCACGTACCCGGAGATACGACCTTCACGGGCATGATTGCCAGAACCCCGACCGACAGTCAGAGTTCCCGGGCCACGAAACGCAATCAAAGCTGACCACCTCTACCTGAACTCGTACTCGCGGTCAGTTCTGGGGCGGCTGCGCCGACCATAGCGTTGCCATCAGCGAATTGAACGCTACTCCTCAGGGCCGGTGTGGTGGGGCCATTCTTCCCTTCGGTGGAAACAGGTGGACCCGCCGAGACGAAGCGATTCGCCTGGCATGCCCTTGATCGCACACTGGAGGTGCGCATTATGCATCGCTATAGAAAAGCGCAGCACACGGTCGGCACCTGGCGAATGATCGCTACCCACCAGAAATTCGGCTCCTACAGCAAGGCCCTTGCCACGCATCTCGACATGATCGAGCCAGGCTGGGTCATCTGGTACGGCGTGGCGTCCAGTCGCTTCTTCGCCATCCCCGCGTGGAACTGCCAGGGTCTGCTGATCGTGCAGGCGGACAGCGCCGGGGAACTCGTCGAACAGATGCGGGCGGTAGAGGACGGAAGCCGGGCGCTGATCCGGTGAGCGGTCACAGCGAATTCCTCTACGTCTTGGCAAGCCAAGACGCGTGGACACCTCCCCGGGACACACGGACGATTTACGTGTGGGACGCTGACAACGGCCACGGACGCAGGCGCTCCGGCGTCACCGGCTTCCGTCACCGCGCGGTCCTCGACCTGTTTCAGACCATGTGCGGTATGCCCGATCGAGGCGCCGCCGGAACACTCCGCGCGGCCATGCTCGACTGTGTCTCCCGTGCCCCGCTTTACATCTATAGCCCGGTGCTGATGCGCATGGGGCGTGATGAACGCACCGGCGGCATACTCGTCGAAGGTGGCGACGTCTGATGGACTCCCAGGGCAGGCCAAGTGCCTCTTCTGCCGCTTGGCTGCCGCATCCGTACGAGGACGGCGAGAATGCGACGGCCCGCACGGCGCGCGAGCAATCGGGCGCGCAGACCTGCTTGCCTGCGCCATCTACATGGCAGTGTTCCGCACTCAGCGCCATCGACGATCTGCATCGTGAAGCGCTGGCCTGCACTTACCCCGGGTGGCGGCTCTGCGTGCTGGGTGGCCTGTGGTGGGCGACCAGAATCGTGCCACCGACGTTGGAGCAGGTGCGGAGCGGTGTCCTGCACCAATTCGCTCGCCCGGATGTAATGCGACTGGGGCAGGTACTCAGCCAGCAACACGGAATACTTACAGGTATCCGGCACATGGGATAGAGCCGCACCCGCAATTCTTGCCGTATCGACGCACCTCAAATCGCCCACCGGCCGGGAGCTTGTCGGCGTCACGTGTGCAGATGGCTTCGAGGCTGGCCTTCTCCTCGTACTCACCGACCGCGCCGGTCACCATCTCTGCCAGCCACTGTGTTGAGGTCATCGCTCTGGGTTCTCATTTTGCCTGGTCGCCGGTATTTGCCGGGCGCGGTGCCGTACTCCCGTTTGAAGGCGTTGGCGAAGGCGAACTCCGAGGTGTAGCCGACCTGCTGGGCCACGGCGTTCAGGGGCGCGTCGGAGTCGCGTAGGAGCCGTGCCGCAGTGGTCAGGCGCCACCAGGTCAGGTAGGTGAGCGGCGGCTGGCCGACCAGGGCGGTGAATCGGCGGGCGAAGGCCGCACGGGAGAGCCCGGCTTGCACTCCCAGTTCCTCGACCGTCCACTGCCGGGCGGGATCGCGATGGATGCCGCCCAGAGCCGCGACGATCGCCGGGTCACCCAGCGCCGCAGCCCAGCCGGTGGCAGTGCCGTGCTCGGGCTGTTCGGCGAACCAGGCGCGCAGGATGAACAGCAGGAGCACGTCCAGGAGGGCGGGCACGACGGCGTCGGAGCCGAGGCGGGAGTTCGCCAGCTCGCCGCCGAGGAGATCGACGGCAGCGCGGAGCTCGAGATGGTGGCCGAGCCGAGCCGGCAGGTGAACGATCTGGGGGAGGTCGTTCAGGAGTGGGTGCGCGCGGGAAGGGGCGAACTGGTAGGCGCCGCACAGGGTCACGCTGGGAACGCCTGAGCCCTGCGCCGCCGCGTCCGGAGGGAACTCCTCTCGTTGCCCGAAGTGGAGGCCGTTCTCTCCGGGGGCGCAGAAGGGTTCGGTCAAGGGGGTGGAGGGAGTGTCGGCCAGCCCGTGATCAACCCCCCGGGGAAGGAACACCACGTCTCCCGGGCCCAGCGCGATGGGGGCGCCGTCCGGAGGGAGCAGCCAGCACGTCCCTTGGAGGATCACGTGGAAGGCGGCCCCCGGCACGGACGGATAGCGCCGCCCCCACGGACCATGTCGTCGCACGCGCGCGGAGGCGGGGCGTCCAACGCGCATGGCCACGATCACGTCACTGAGCACATCCATGAGCGGAGCATATCGCTGCATCCAGCAATAGAGACGATGGAGTATAAATGTAAGATTTTGAAGCATTGAGCATCTCTGTTGCTCATCCTACGGTCATGTGCCGGGGGAGAAGTGACCGCTTCCCCGGGGGGTGCCATCCCCCCTCTTGCCCTATCAGGAGTGCACGCACATGACCCACGACGCTCCACCGGCCCGGGGTTTGCGCTGGCGCGCGTTCGCCGTGCTCAGCGCCGTACAACTAATGATCATTATTGACTCCAGCATCGTGTACGTGGCGTTGCCGGCCATCCAGAACGATCTGGGCTTCTCTTCGGCGGGTCTGGCCTGGGTCGTGAACGCCTACATGATCGCCTTCGGCGGCCTGTTGCTGTTGTCCGGGCGGTTGGGCGACCTGATCGGCCGCAAGCGCATGTTCGTCATCGGCCTGCTCGTGTTCACCGCGGCCTCGCTACTGTGCGGGATGTCGGTGAGCCAGGAGATGCTGGTCGCCGCCCGGTTCGTTCAGGGAGCCGGCGGGGCGATGGCCTCGGCCGTGGTCATGGGCATCATCGTGACGATCTTCCAGGAGCCACGTGAGATGGCCAAGGCGATCGGGGCGATCGGCTTCGTCGCGGCCGCCGGTGGCGCGATCGGCGGTACCGCCGGGGGCATTCTGGCCCAGGCCGCCGGTTGGCACTGGATCTTCTTCGTCAACGTACCCGTTGGACTCGTGGCCGCGGTGCTGGCCGTACGCCTGCTGGTCACCGATCGTGGGCTCGGTCTCGCCGCGGGGGCCGACGTCGCAGGCGCCTTTCTGGTCACCGCGGGCCTGATGGTCGGCGTCTACACCATCGTCAAGGTCGAGGAGCACGGCTGGGGATCAGCGCACACGCTCGGCTTCGGCGCCCTGTCCATCATCCTGCTCGCGGGGTTCGCCGCCCGCCAGGCCAAGGCCAGGAGCCCGCTGATGCCGCTGCGCGTCTTCCGCTCGCGCAACCTGTCGGGCGCCAACCTCGTCCAGGTCCTGATGGTGGCGGGCATGTCCGGATTCCAGTTCCTCACCGTCTTGTACATGCAGCGGGTCCTGGGTTACGGCGCGGCCGAGACCAGCCTGGCGGGGCTCCCCATCGCGCTGGTGCTGGCGGTCGTCTCACTCGGCCTGTCCGCGCGGTTGAACACACGCTTCGGGCCGCGCGCCGTCCTGCTGACAGGTCTCACGCTCATCACGACGGCGCTCGCGTTGTTCACTCGCAGCCCGGTGGACGGCGGATACGCGCTGGACGTCCTGCCGTCGATGGTACTGCTCGGGGCGGGCGCCGGCCTGGCGATGCCCGCCGTAATCACCCTCGCCATGTCGGGCGTCCACCCCGGCGACGCCGGGCTCGCCTCCGGCCTGGCCGGAACAGGAGCGCAGGTCGGTGGCGCACTCGGCCTGGCAACCTTGGCCGCGCTGGCCTCGGGCCACACCGACGCTCTGGCCGCCGGCGGGCAGCACACCGTCTCGGCGCTGAACGCCGGCTATCACCTGGCATTCGGCGTCGGCGCCGGCCTCCTCGTCACCGCCGTCATCGTCGGGCTCATCATGCTGCGCTCCGGGCCGGCGACGCCGGCGCAGGGCCCCGCCGCCGGTGAGCGTCCGGCCGCGAGCCCCGCCCATTCCTGAACGACCGACCAAGAAGAGAAGAGTCCGTGATCAAGGTAGCGATCATCACCTCTGCTCGGCCTGTCAGAGCCCTCGGAGTGGATGACTTCAGCCTGCAGTGGCTCGCCGACCGGGTGCCCGACGTCGATCTACACGTCGACCAGCCGACGACGGGCGACCACCAGTGGTCGTCGGCCTGCACACTCGTCCTGTCCGAATGGGGGTGCGGGATAATGGCGGTGGGACGTACTATCTCCGGCATGCCCGATCTCGCGACTCTTGCCCTCTTCTGCGTGGCTGCGCTGGCCCTGTTGCTGGTGCCCGGACCGGCGGTGGTCTATATCGTCACCCGGAGTGTGGCGCAGGGGCGAGGGGCCGGGCTGGTGTCGATGCTCGGGGTGCACGCCGGGTCGGTCGTGCACGTGGTGGCGGCGGCACTGGGGATCAGCGCGCTGCTGGCGGCATCGTCGGTCGCCTTCACCATCGTGAAGTATCTCGGGGTCGCCTACCTGGTCTGGCTGGGCGTCCGGAAGCTGATGGGCGCCTCGAAGGAGACCGAGGCCGCCGAGATGGTGCCCGCCTCCAGGAAGCGGCTGTTCTGGGAGGGGTTCGTGGTCAACGCGCTCAACCCGAAGACGGCGCTCTTCTTCCTGGCGTTCCTCCCCCATTTCGTGGTGCCGGAGGCCGGGCCGGTGGCGCCGCAGATCGTGCTGCTCGGAATGCTGTTGATCGGGCTCGGGATGGCCACCGACGGCGCCTACGCCCTGCTCTCCTCGACGCTGGCGGGCGGGTTGAGGCGCTCGCCCAGGGCACGCCGCCGCCTCGATGTGGGCAGCGGCGTGATCTATCTGGGGATGGGAGCCGTCGCCGCCCTGTCGGGCGAGCCCGCCAAGGCGTGACGATCGGCGGGGGTCAGGAGCCGGCGGCCAGCACGATGTCGCGGGCCCACCGGTAGTCGGCCTTGCCCGCGGGTGAGCGGACCATCTCGGCGACGAAGGCGTAGCTGCGGGGCACCTTGTAGCCGGATAACCGTTCGCGGCAGTGCGCGTCGAGTTCGTCGGCCGTGGGCGGCAGGCCGGGGCGGGGTTCGACGACGGCCGCCACCCTGCTCCCCCAGCGCTCGTCGGGAACCCCGGTGACCACCGCGTCGAAGACCGCCGGATGCCCCTTCAACACCGCCTCGACCTCCTCGGGGAACACCTTCTCGCCGCCGGTGTTGATGCAGCCCGAGCCCCGGCCGAAGACGGTCATCGTGCCGTCCTCCTCGACCGTGGCGAGGTCGCCGGTGAGCAGCCAGCGGGTGCCGGCCGCGTCGGTCACGAACGTCCGCTCCGTCTTGTCCGGGTCGTTGTAGTAGCCGAAGGCGATCCGGCCCGACTTGGCGACGATGCCCATGCCGCCGGAGCCGGGAATGACCGGCTTCAGCATCTCGTCCAGCACCACCAGGTTCGCGGCGGCGGTGGGCTGGTATCTCAGGCCCGACTCCGGCGAGGACCCGGCGACGCCCGAGGCCGTGTAGCCCGACTCGGTCGAGCCGAAGCTGTCCAGGATCATCGTGCCGGGCAGCAGTTCCTGGAGCCGGTCGCGCACGGTCCCGGTCAGGATGGCCCCGGTGGAGCTGATCACCACGAGTGACGACAGGTCGTGGCCGCCGCGTGCGATCTCCTCGGCCAGCGGTCTGGCCATGGCGTCCCCGGTGATGTTCATCGTGATGACCTTCTCCCGCGAGACGGTCTGGAGCACGTCGACCGGGTCGAACTTACGCACGTAGACCATCGTGGCGCCCATCCAGAAGGCGATGAAGGTGGCCATCTGCGCCGCCCCGTGCATCAGCGGCGGCACCGCCATCATGATCACCGGCCCGGCCGCGAGCGCCGCCTCGATCACCTCCTCCGGCGTCTTGCGCGGCTCGCCGTACGGGTTGCCGCCGCCGAAGGCCATGAACAGGTCCTCGTTGCGCCACATCACGCCCTTCGGCATGCCGGTGGTGCCGCCGGTGTAGATGATGTAGAGGTCGTCGCCGGACCGCGCGGGGAAGCCGCGCGTCTCCGGCTGTCCCGCCAGCGCCTCCTCGTACGGCACGGCGCCCTCGACCGTCGTGACCCCGCCCACCGCGATCAGGTGGCGCAGCTCCGGAGCCAGCGGCGCGACCGAGGCCACCCGCTCGTCGAACTCCACGTCGAACAGCAGCGCCACGATGTCGGAGTCGTGGTAGAGGTAGAGCAGCTCGGACTCGACGTAGCGGTAGTTGACGTTGACGGGCACCGCACGGATCTTGAGCACCGCCAGCATCCCGGCGACGTACTCGACGCCGTTGTAGAGATGGATGCCCACATGCTGGCCCTGCCGTACGCCTGCCTCGGTGAGGTGGTGTGCGAGCCGGTTCGCCGTCGCGTCGAGTTCGGCGTAGGTGACGCGGCGGCCGGCGCAGACGACGGCGACGCGGTCCCCGATCGCGTCGGCGAGACCCTCGAACAGGTCGGCGTGGTTGAACTCCATCGGGGAGGCTCCTTCGGTCCGGTTAGGGCTTCTCGCTTCCGACGATCCACATGGCGAAGAACTGGGCGCCCCCGCCGTACGCGTGGCCGAGCGCGCGGCGTGCGCCGTCCACCTGGTGCTCGCCCGCCCTGCCCCTGACCTGCAACGCGGCCTCGGCGAACCGGATCAGGCCGGAGGCGCCGATCGGGTTGGCGGACAGCACGCCGCCCGAGGCGTTCCACGGGATGTCGCCGTCGAGGGCGGTGGCCCCCGACTCGGTCAGCTTCCAGCCCTCGCCATCCGCGGCGAAGCCCAGGTTCTCCAGCCACATCGGCTCATACCAGGAGAAGGGCACGTAGACTTCGGCGACGTCGAGCTCCCCGCGCGGGTCGGTGATGCCCGCCTGCCGGTAGACGTCGGCCGCGCAGTCCTTGCCCGCCTGCGGGCTCACCGTGTCGCGGCCGGCCCGGAAGATCGGCTCGGAGCGCATCGCCGTGCCGTGCACCCAGGCGGGCGTGCCGGTCACCGCCGCCTCCGAGCTGAGCACCATCGCGCACGCGCCGTCGGAGGACGGGCAGGTCTCCAGGTAGCGGATCGGCTCCCACAGCATCGGGGTCGCCTCCACCGTCTTCCGGTCGATGCCGGGGATCCGCAGGTGCGCGTAGGGGTTCTTCAGCGCGTTGAGCCGGTCCTTGACGGCGACGAGGGTGCCGATGTGCCCGGGGGCGCCGGTGCGGCGCATGTACTCGCGGATGTGCGGGGCGAAGTAGCCGCCCGCGCCGACGACCAGCGAGGCGCTGAACGGCACGTGGGTCGACAGGGCCCAGGTCGCGTTCGACTCGGACTGCTTCTCGAAGGCCACCACCAGCACCCGCTCGTGCACGCCGCCCTGGATCAGCGACGCGCCGACCAGCGCGGTGGACCCGCCGACGCTGCCCGCCGTGTGCACCCGCATCATCGGTTTGCCCGCCGCGCCGAGCGCGTCCGCGAGGTACGCCTCGGGCATCATCACGCCCTCGAACAGGTCGGGCGCCTTGCCGATCACCACGGCGTCGATGTCCGCGAAGGTCAGCCCGGCGTCCTGGAGCGCCCGCAGCGCCGCCTCCCGGACGAGCCCGGCGATCGAGACGTCCAACCGCCTGGTCTGATATTTCGTCTGACCGACCCCGATGACCGCGCACCTGTTGCTCATCGGGCCTCCATCACGGTGACGAGGTTGTGCTGCAGACAGGGCCCCGAGGTGGCGTGCCCGAGAGTACGGCCGGCGCTGCCGTCCAGGATCCGGGCCGCCGCCTCGCCGATCCTGATCAGGCCGGTCGCCATCACCGGGTTGGCGGCCAGCGGCCCGCCGCTCGGGTTGACGATCGTGTCCGCGCCCAGATCGAGCGCGGCCCGCAGGATCGGCTCCTCGTGGCTGAACTGCGTGTGCAGCTCCGCCACGTCGAGGCGTCCCTTGCCCGAGCCCGCCACCCGCCCGGCGTCGGCGGTGGAGACGGACCGGGCGAGGTCCCGCATCCCCAGGTAGTGCGGTTCGATGCGGTGCGCGATCCCGCTGATCCAGGCGGGCCGCTCGCACAGCTCCCCGGCCAGGTCACCCGCCGCGAGCACGACCGCCGCCGCCCCGTCCGTGATCGGCGCGATGTCGTACGGCATGAGCGGCTCGACCTCGAACTCCCCGGCCATCGGCTCCGGCAGGTCCAGCGCGTGCGGGTTGGCCCGGCCGGCTGCGCGGCTGCGCCGTACGATCTCGTCGAGGGTGGTGCGGTCGGCGGCGAGCGCGGCCGCCTGGAGGGCGGCGAAGGAGACCTGGTCGAGGCCGAGCGGGGCGAGGTAGTAGGGGTCGAGCTGGAGGGTCATGATCTCGCGCAGGTCGCCCTGTGAGGACTTGCCGAAGCCGTAGACCAGGGCGGAGTCGATGTCGCCGTGCTGGAGTCGCACCCACGCCTCGTACAGGGCCCAGGCGGCGTCCATCTCGACGTGGCTTTCGGAGATCGGCGGCCAGGCGCCGATCGCGTCGAGCGCGGAGACGAAGGAGAACGGCGCGCCCGCCAGGTAGTCGCAGCTCCCCGAGCAGGTGAAGCCGAAGGTCCGCAGGCCCGAGCGGGCGCGGATGTCGTTGATCAGCGGGCCGATCAGCTCGGGTTCGGTCAGCCCGGCGTCGTGCCCGGTGTGTGTGGTCTGGGCGAACGCCACCACCGCTACGTCACGCATCGGCTACAGCTCCACGTCCGGTTCGCCGGTGGGGGCGAACCACTTGATGTTGGCCATCGACGCCGTCCGTTCCGCCTCGGGCACCCACACGGCCCGCACCCGCATGCCCTGCCGTACCTCGTGTGCGGGCACCCCGCCGACCAGGGCGATCATCGGCACGTCGGCGCCGTCGAGCAGGATGTAGGCCGAGACGAAGGGGACCTCGGGGGCGCGCGGGTCGGGCAGGTTGTTGATCGCGAAGGTGGTGATCGTGCCGGTGTCGGGGAGCTCGACCTCCTCGGTGATCGGGGTGCCGCACTGCGGGCAGGCGCTCCGGAACGGCACGTAGACCGCGTGGCAGGAGTCGCAGCGCCCGCCGAGGAGGATGCCGTCGCGCACCTTCGCCAGGAAACGGGAGAGCGCCTCGCCCGGCTGGATCTGGTAGGTCAGGCGGATCGGCGCGACCATCCCGGTGACCTCCGGCACGAAGCTCTCGATGTCGGTGATGTGCCCGGCCCGTTCGGCCCGCCAGCGGGGCCGGACGCGCAGTCCCGGGCGCATGGCCTTGGCCGAGCCCGCGTCCACCGCGTGGACCAGCGCGGTGTCGGCGCCGTCCAGCCTGATCAGCGCCCAGGCGAACGGCGTGGCCAGCGGATGGCCGGGGCGCGGTGTGCCCACCCAGGCCCAGCTCTCGACCGTGCCCGCCGGGCCGACCGGGACCCACTCGCCGGTGACCGGCTCGCCCGTCGCCGGATCGTACTCCAGCGGCGGCACCAGCACCCTGCCCTGCGCGGTCCGGACCCCGACGAGCCGGGCGTCGCGCAACTCGGTGAGGAAGCGCCCGATCACCGGGCCCGTCGTCCTGGTGTAGCCGCCGGGGAATTCGAGGACGTGCTCAGATCGCACGGTCGTGGCCCTCCCAGTAGGGATCGCGCAGCTTGCGTTTCAGCAGCTTGCCGTTGGGTTCGCGGGGCATCTCCGCGATGAAGTCGACCGACTTGGGCCACTTCATGCCGGCGAGCCTGCCGCGCAGCGAGCCGAGGATCTCCTCGGCCAGCTCGGGTCCGGGTCGATGGCCCGGGGCGGGTTCGATGACGGCCTTGATCTGCTCGCCCCACTCCTCGTCGGGGATGCCGAAGACGGCCACGTCGGCCACCTTGGGGTGGACCATCAGCTCGTTCTCGATCTCGGCGGGGTAGATGTTGGTCCCGCCGGAGATGATCATGTCGGCCTTGCGGTCGCAGAGGAACAGGTAGCCGTCGGCGTCGAGGTAGCCGATGTCGCCGACGGTGAAGTGGTCCTTGAGCCGGTTCGCCTCGGTCTTGGCGCGGTCGCCCTTGTACTCGAAGGCGACCCCGGCCATCTTCATGTAGATCGTGCCGGGGGTCCCCACCGGGACGGGCCGGTGGTCGTCGTCCACGATGAGCAGCTCGCTGATCGGCCAGGCGGTGCCGACCGTGCCGGGATGCGACCGCCAGCCCTCAGGCGTCGCGAGGGTGCCGCCGCCCTCGGTGGCCGCGTAGTACTCGTAGATGCAGTCGCCCCACCATTCGAGCATCGCCCACTTCACCGGGACGGGGCAGGGCGCGGCGGCGTGGATCATCCACCTAAGCGACGATAAATCGTATTTTGTGCGGATCTCGTCTGGGAGGGAGAGGAGGCGTTTGAAGTGAGTCGGCACCATATGGGAGTTAGTGACCCGGTACCGCTCGCAGAGCCGCAGCGTCTCCTCCGCGTCCCACCTGTCCATGTAGACCAGTGTGTGACCCATGTGCAGCGCCGTTCCGCCGAACTGGGTGACCGCCGTGTGATAGCTCGGCGAGGTGACCAGGTGCGCGTTGGGCCGGCCCGGGGTGATGCCGAAGAGGCTGGGCAGGAAGGCCATCAGTTCGGCGGCGTCGTCGGGGTCCAGGCCGCTCAACGGCCGCCGCACCCCCTTGGGCCGGCCGGTGGTCCCCGAGGTGTAGTGCATGGCGGTGCCCGCCGTACGGGCCTCGGGGGGGTCGGCGGGTCGGCCGTCGGTGAGGTCGGCGACCGGCCGGAAGCCGTCGATGTCGCCGAAGGCGAAGCGGCGGTGGGGTTCGATGGCGCGGGCTCCGCGGGCGCCTTCCCCGGCGAAGCGCTCGTGCACGAAGAACGCCCTGGCCTCGCTGTCCGCCACGATGTACTCGATCTCCGGGCCGGTCAGGTGCCAGTTGACCGGCGTGTAGTACCAGCCGGCCTGTAACGCGGCGAGGTAGAGGACCAGCCCGTCCACCCCGTTGGGGGCCAGCCCGCAGATGCCGTCCCCCGGCCGCAGTCCCAGCTCCCTGAGCCCGTGGACCAGCCGGTTCGCCCGCGCGAGCAGGTCTCCCGCCCGGTGCTCGGTGCCGTCCGGATCGACGGCGGCGATCCATCCGGGGTCCGCCTGCGCCAGCCGCCAGAAACCGAGCGTGCCCATCCGGAACTCCCTTGTCCGGTTCGTCCGCGAGGCTTCGGAGCGCCTTTCCCCGGCGGGGGCCCTGGCGGTACCGGAGGATGCGAACAAGAATCTGTTCTAGTACGCAGCGGCAGACTAACCCGGGGCGACTATACCGAGCAAGCGCTTGATCCAGTCGGGTTCCCGCGCTTCGGCGGACGGTCCGTCCACGGGCTTTCGTGCGCCGGGACGGCGGTCTAGGATGCGCCTAGCAAGCGCTTGATCAATGTGGAGGCCGCACTGTGGAAGTACTGCCCATCAGCACCCCGCACTGCCGCGTCGAGCGCGACGGCCATCTCGTCATCGTCACCATGGACCGGCCCGAGGCCAAGAACGCGCTCTCCACCGACATGCTGGTCGGGCTCGCCGACGCCTGGGCCTACATCTCCGCCGAACCCGGCGTCCGCGTCGGCATCCTGACCGGCGCGAACGGCACCTTCTGCGCCGGCGCCGACCTCAAGGCCATGGCCGTCCCCTCCGCCGACCCCCGGGTACGGCAACGCGCCTCGGAGATCCCCGACTACCACTGGAAGGGCCTCCTCCGCGACACCGGCGCCCTCCCCACCAAGCCCATCGTCTGCGCCGTCGAAGGCCACGCCGTCGCCGGCGGCACCGAACTCCTCGTCGGCACCGACCTGCGCGTGGTCGCCGAATCCGCCACCCTCGGACTCTTCGAAGCCCGCCGCGGCCTCTTCCCGATGGGCGGCAGCGCCGTCCGCCTCCCCCGCCAGATCCCCTACGCCTTCGCCATGGACCTCCTCCTCACCGGCCGCGCCGTCACCGCCGGGGAGGCCCTCACCATGGGCCTCGTCAACCGCGTCGTCCCCGACGGCCAGACCCTCCTCGCCGCCCGCGGCCTCGCCGCCGAGATCGCCGCCTGCGGCCCCCTCGCCGTCCAGGCGATCCTCCGCACCTACCGCGAGACCCTCGCCCTCCCCGAACCCGAAGCCCTCAAGATCTCAGACGCCCTCGGCTGGCCCGTGATCGGCTCCGAAGACGCCAAGGAGGGCTCCCGCGCCTTCCGCGAAAAACGCCCCGCAACCTATTCCGGCCGCTGATCCGCGTTCCGCTGATCCTTTACGGCGAGCCCACCCGGCGCCCCGCGCCGCACCTGGCCGGTGTCCGTGGCGTCACGCTCCTCCAGTGCGCATGGCCGCGCGCCGCGACGACTCGCCCCTTGGCCATATGGCACCTTCACAACCGCCGGTCAGGCGTTGGATCGCCGTTGGCGGAGCAGCCTGCTCCCCACGAACCAGATCACGGCCGGCACGCAGGCGGCGATGACCACCGCGGTCAGCACGCCGGCGTACTGGTCCACGACCTCCCAGTTCTCGCCGAGCAGTAGCCGGCCATCACGAAGATCGTGTTCCAAGCGCTCCGGTCAGGGCAGCGAGGTAGGTCATGACAGACCTCCCCCAGATGGGACGAGACCGACGGCGCCTCGGCCGAGACCGCCATTCGCGCGGTCGCGGCGACTCCTCGACGACCAAGAGGACACCGGCCAGAAGGGACACTCGATGAACTCCCCCGCACGCGCCGGCCACCAGGCCCGCGCCACCGCACACCAGGCGGCCAACAGCCAGGCCCTCGACCGCCTGGCCCGTCTCGGGCTCGCCTGCCGTGGCGTGCTCTACGCGCTGATCGGCGTGCTGGCCCTGCAGATCGCGTTCGGCGACGGCGGCGGCCAGGAGGCGGACAAGGGCGGCGCGATCTCCACGGTCGCCGAGCTGCCCTTCGGCGCGGTCATTCTATGGATCATGGTCGTCGGCTTCGCGGCCCTGGCCCTCTGGCAGCTCTCCGAAGCGGCGATCGGCCGCCGCGAGACTGTCGACCGGGCCAAGTCGGCCGGTCGGACGGCCGTCTACGTCCTGATCTTCGTCACCCTGCTGGCCGTGCTCCTCTCGGGCGGCGCGGGGTCGGAGGACAAGAAGTCCAAGGACCTCACCAGCACGATCCTCGACCTGCCCGTCGGCCAGGTCCTCGTCGGCCTGATCGGCCTCGGCATCATCGGACTCGGCGTCTACTGGGTCCACGAGGGGGTCACCAAGAAGTTCCGTGAGGAACTCAACCTCGGCCAGATGTCCCCGCGCGCCCGCTCGACGATGGAGCGGCTCGGCCTCGCCGGATACATCGCGCGCGGCGTCATCGCCGGCGTGGCCGGTGTCTTCGTCATCCAGGCCGCGATCGCCTATGACCCGGACAAGACCAAGGGAATCGACGCCACCCTCAGATCCTTCGCCGACACCCCCGTGGGCCCCTGGCTGCTCGTCGTGATCGCCCTCGGCCTCGTCCTGTTCGCCGGCTACTGCTTCGGCGAGTCCCGCTGGCGCCGTACGTGAACACGCACCGTGGAGCATCGAGGACGCCGCCGGCGGAGACGACTCACGAGGCTCGGTGGGCGGCGTCCAGGGCGGCCTTGACCCGGCCGACGTCGTCGGCGGTCGTCTTCCAGCTGCTGAACGCGGCCCGGATCGCCGGGACACCCGCGTAGACGGTGGGAGTGAGGAACGCCTCGCCTGAGGCGCCGACCCGTTCGAGGAGCCGGGCGACGGCGGCGGGGTCAGGCTCGCCGGCCGGTGTGAAGCAGACGACGTTCATGATGACGGGTGCGAGCACGCGCCAGGCGGGATCGGCGTCCAGCAGGCGGGCCAGTTCGCCGGCCCGGTCGACGGAGTCCTGCACGATCTTCCGGTGGCCGTCCAGGCCGTAGGCCAGCAGGGTCATCCACGCGGGCAGGGCTCGCAGGCGGCGGGAGTTCTCGACCGTCAGGTGGACCGGTTCCGGGTGGTCGTCGTCGAGGACTCCCAGGTAGGCGCCGAGGCTGGCGAACACCCGTGCCTGCAGGTCCCGGCGCCGGGTGAACTGGGCGCCGCAGTCGTAGGGGACGTTGAGCCACTTGTGCAGGTCGACGCACACCGAGTCGGCGGCGTCGAGCCCGTCCACCAGGTGTCGCCGGCTGTCCAGCAGCGCGGCGTACGCTCCGAACGCGCCGTCGACGTGCAGCCAGAACGGGTGGCTCTCGCGAAGCTCGGCGAGCGCCGCCAGGTCGTCGAAGTCGACGGTGTTGACCGTACCGGCGTTCGCCACCACGATCACCGGCTCGTCCGGCCGTTCCCGCAGCGCCGTGGCCAGCGCGCCGACGTCCACCGCCTCCCTGCCGGGCCGGGTCGCCACCTGCCGCACCGAGTCGCGGCCGAAGCCCAGGATGGAGGCGGCCTTGTAGACGCTGGCGTGCGGGGAACCGGACAGGATGGTGACCGGCCCCAGGGCGGCGGCTCCCGCGTCGGAGACGATCGTGCCCCGCTGCTCACCGAGCCACTCACGGCCGATGGCGAGCCCGACGAGGTTCGCCGCCGTCGCCCCCGTGACCGTCATCCCGTGGTGCCGGTGGCTCAGCCCGAACATCTCGCGAAGCCATCCGATGGTCTGGCTCTCCAGTTCCGCCGCGCAGGAGTCGCCGGTGGACATGACGTTCTGGTCGAAGACGCTGACGGCCCAGTCGCCGAGAACGGCGGCGGGAGTCGCCCCGCCGGTGACGAACCCCAGGTAACGGGGGCCGGCGCTGCCGGAGAACCCCGGCTCCCAGTCGCGCAGAAAGGTCTCCAGCGCGGCCAGGCCGCCGACGCCTTCCCGAGGCAACGGAACCGGCGGCGGGTGTGCCGCGTCGCCGGCGACGGGCCGGGTGTCGAGTCCCGCCGCTCGTTCCCCCAGCAGCCGGGCCGCGTCGGCGAGCAGACTGGGCAGGTGATCATCCATGGGTGACGACATGGGCCGCAATTCTAGGTCAGCGGCACCTCACGACTCTCCCGGACGAAGCCCGCCGTACTGTGTACGCTCGCCCGTGTGGCTGACCATTTAGCGGACGACACCCGCACCAACCGCGAACGCATGCTGGCCGGCGACCTCTACAACGTCGACGACCCCGAACTTCTGGCGGCCCTGCGAGAGGCCAGCCGGCTCGTCCACCGCTACAGCGAGACATATGCGCAGGATCCGGACGCGGCGCGGCCCCTGCTGGAGAAACTCCTCGGCTCGATAGCCGAGAACGCGTACGTCAAACCGCCCCTCCACGTCGACTACGGCGCCCACATCACCATCGGCCCCGGCACGTTCGTCAACAGCGGGCTGACGGCGCTCGACGTCGCCTCGATCACGATCGGCACCGACGTCCAGATCGGCCCGAACGTCCAGCTGCTCACCCCCACCCATCCCCTCGACCCGGAGCAGCGCCGCAACAAACTGGAGGCGGCCAAACCGATCGTGATCGGCGACAACGTGTGGATCGGCGGGGGCGCGATCGTCCTCCCGGGGGTCACCATCGGCGCCAACAGCGTGATCGGCGCCGGAGCCGTGGTCACGAAGGACATCCCGGCCAACGTCGTGGCCGTGGGCAACCCGGCCCGAGTGATCCGCCACATCTGACCCGCAAGCCGCCAGACGACAGCCGGAAAAGTGCCGGCCCCGAAGACGTACGGCAAGCCCGGTCGGCGCCACGCGCCGTACCGGGCCGGGGTCCGTGGCGCCACGCTCCGCCAGCGGCGCATGGCCGGTCGCCGTCACGACCCGGCCGCCGGCCGTCCGGATGCCGCGAAACCCGCGCGGCGCACGTCCCGGCGTGAGCCGCATCGCCGTCCCGCACGAACGCCTGAGTGAGCCGGAGCGAGCCGGAGCGAGCCGGAGCGAGCCGGAGCGAGCCGGAGAGTGCAGGTGTCAGGCTCGCAGGCCGCTGCGGTCCTGGCGTACCGATCGGGGTCAAAGCGCCGCCGCGCGGGCGGCCATCACCTCGTCGACGTTGGCCTCGGCCCAGTCGGTGATGGCCTTGATCGGAGTCTGCAGGGTCAGGCCGAGGGGGGTCAGCCGGTACTCCACGCGCGGGGGCACCTCGGCGAAGACCTGTCTGGTCAGGAGGCCGTCGCGGGCCATCGCACGCAGGGTCTGGGTGAGGACCTTGGGGGTGACACCGTTGATCATTTTGCGCAGTTCGGTGAATCGGCGTGGGTTGCCGTCACTGAGGGTAAGCACGACAAGCACCGTCCACTTGTCGCCGATCCGGTCGAGGACCAGACGGGTGGGGCAGTTCGGGTCGAAGGCATCTCCGTGCTTCATGGTTTCCAAAGGGTACCAATAGCACGTTGAAGTAACCGATATCCGATGGATACTGTCCAGTTGCTGAGACGCCAGAGGGAGACATTTCATGAGAGTTCTGCTGTTCGGGGCCACCGGAATGATCGGGAGCCGGGTGGCCGCCGAAGCGAGGGCCCGGGGGCACGAGGTCACCGGGGTGACCCGTGGCGGCGCCGGCGAGACGGTGACCGGAGACGCGAGCGACGCCCGCGCCGTGGCCGCGCTCGCCGCCGGGCACGACGCCGTGGTCCTGGCGGTCGCGCCGCCCCGCGACGGCTCGGCGGCGGCGGCCCCGCTGCTCGCGGTCGGGCTCGGCGTGCTCGACGGGCTCCGCAAGGCGGGCGTCCGCCGTCTGCTCGTCGTCGGCGGAGCGGGCAGCCTGGAGGTGGCGCCGGGCGAGCGGCTCGTCGACACGCCGTCGTTCCCCGCCGTCTACAAGAACGAGTCGCTGGCCCAGGCCGAACTGCTGGACCTGCTCCGCGCCCAGGCCGACGACCTGGACTGGACCTACCTCTCACCGGCGGCGGAGATCGCGCCGGGCGAGCGCACCGGCTCCTACCGCCGGGGCGGCGACCAGTTGCTCACCGGCCCCGACGGCACGAGCACCATCAGCGCCGAGGACTACGCCGTGGCCCTGGTTGACGAACTGGAGAACAACACCGCCATCCGCCGCCGCATCACCGTCGCCCGCTAGTGCGGTGTCCACAACCTTCGCCGGGGTCACCACGACCCCGCCGATCGCCACCGCTCCGAGGGTCCTTCTGCTCATCCATCACGCATCCCCCCAAGGCGCCGCAAAAACGCCGGGCAGCCCCTCGGCGAGCTTCCTGACCTTCTCCGCCGCGGCCTCCCCGCCGCCGGCCAGCTTGACGTGGAACTCCTCCGGCGGGTTGGACAGCACCAACTCCCATCCACCGCTCATGCCCCCACGAGCGCTGTGCCTGGCTTCTCGCGACACGAAGGCGAGGTCGGCGAAATAGACCACCGCGACCTCCGGCAGCTCACGCAGGCGCTGGTAGATCGTGTCCTTCTCGTCCTCCGTGGCCGGCCCGCGCCCCGCGCACGGCCCTGAGTCCACCACCCCCTTCTCAGGGCACAGGGAGATCCCGACCTCCGTCTTGCCCGTCCAGAAGTCTGTCGCCAGACCGATCGCCTTGCCCACCCCCGGCATCGCCTCGACCACCGCCTTCAGCGAGGGGAAGTCGTCGCGATCGGCCAGGCCGGCCTTGACGAACGCCGCCTCGCCCACGCCGCCCGGCTCGCGAGTGATCCGCGCGCGCGAGATCCCGGGGATGAGCCGCAGCCTGGCCAGCACGGCTTCGCCATCCTTCTTCGTCGCGAGGGGCCCCCCGTCGCATCTCGGATCGATGGCGTTCTTCGTGCACATGTTGACCTGCACCGTGGCCGTCATCGGCCACGGTCCGGAAGGCGGCGGCGCCGGGCCGTCGCGGAACCAGGGCCCTGCCCACGCTCCTGCTACGGCAGCCGACAGGACGAGCACCGCCGTCGCCCACATCCCACGCCTCATCCAAGCCCTTTCGCGCATCCCGGACGGGAAGACCGAGTGCCGCCCGAGGTGCGCGTCACGCTACGGGGCCGCGTTATACGTCCGATTTAGGTCGATGCGAGCCACAACATCACGTGCCGCAGAGCTGCTCGCCCCGGTACTCGCATCGACCAGCGCCAGGACGGCCGTTGATGTGCTGTACTACCGCATCAGGGCAGGCACCCGCTCGTCCACCTGGGGGCGCCTCATTCGGTGAGATGGGTGAGGCGTTCCGTCGCCTGGAGGTACTCCTCGACCAGGGAGAAGATCACGTCGCGGGTGGAGCGGACCTGGTTCATCGTGCCGATGATCTGCCCGGCCGGGAACGTGGCCAGTTCGGCGGCGTCGGATCGGCCGATGCGGCGCAGGGCCTCGGAGACCAGCATGAACTGGAGGGGCATCGGCAGGGTGCCGGGCGATTCGGTGGTCTCCCAGGCGTCGGTCCACTCGTTCTTGAGCAGGCGGGCGGGCTTGCCGGTCCAGGAGCGGGAGCGGACGGTGTCGCGGGAGGTGGCTTCGAGGATGCGCCGGCGGGCCATCTCGGGTGTGTCGGCCTCCTCGACGGTGAGCCAGAGGGAGCCGGTCCAGACGCCCTCGGCCCCGAGGGCGAGTCCGGCGGCCATCTGCCGGCCGGTGCCGATGCCGCCGGCGGCGAGCACGGGCACGTCCACGGCGTCGACGACCTGCGGGATCAGCACCATGGTGGAGATCTCGCCGGTGTGACCGCCCGCTTCGGTGCCCTGCGCGACGACGATGTCCACACCGACCTCGACCTGCTTGACGGCGTGGCGGGGGGTGGAGGCCAGGGCGGCGACCTTGACGCCCTTCGCGTGGGCGAGTTCGACGACGTCGGCGGGCGGCGGCCCGAGCGCGTTGGCGAGCAGCGCGATGGGGTGTTTGAGCGCCACCTCGACCTGGGGCCTGGCGGTGGCGTCCGTCCAGCCGAGCAGCACCTTGCCCGGATCGCTGTCGGCGGCGAGCGGGGGGACCCCGTGGGAGCTGAGGAGCTTCTCCACGAAGGCGCGGTGGCCGTCGGGGATCATGCCCTGCAGCCTGCCGACGAGGTCCTCGGGGGAGTCGACGCCGAGGTCGGCCCCCGCGTAGGAGGCGGGCATCACCACGTCCACGCCGTACGGCCTGCCGTCGACGTGGTCGTCGATCCACTTGAGCTCCGTTTCGAGCTCCTCCGGGGTGAAGTAGAGGGCTCCCAGCACACCCATGCCGCCGGCCCGGCTGACGGCCGCGACGACGTCCCGGCAGTGGCTGAAGGCGTAGATGGGGAACTCGATGCCGAACATCTCGGTGACTCGTGTCCGCATGGCCTGACTGTACGGCGACGCGACCAGAAACTGCAACGCGTTCTACTCTAGAATGTATCGTCGGTTCAGCGGGGCAGCCGCCGCCACAGTGCGCGGGGCAGCGACCGCATCGCCGTGAACAGCACGCGCAGCCCGCCCGGCACCCAGACGAGCTCCGCCCCGGAGCGCAGCCCGGCCACCACCGCGTCGGCCACGGCCCCCGGGGTGGTGGACATCGGGGCCGGCGACATTCCGGCGGTCATCCGCCCGCGCACGAAACCCGGCCGCACCACCAGCACCCGCGCGCCCGTGCCGTGCAGGGAGTCGCCCAGCCCCTGCGCGAACCCGTCGAGGCCCGCCTTGCCCGCGCCGTAGACGAAGTTGGCCCGCCGTACTCGCACGCCCGCCACCGAGGAGAGCATCACCAGCGTGCCGTGGCCCTGCTCGCGCAGCCTGCGGGCGGCGAACAGGCCCGCCGAGACGTGCCCGCCGAGGTTGACGGCGATCGACTCGGCGGCGGCCACCGGATCCGCGTCGTACTCCCGCTGGGTCCCCAGCACGCCGAAGGCGGAGATCACCACGTCGAGGTCGCCGACCAGCCGCACGGCCTCGTCGACCACCGCGCCATGCGTCTCGGGCCGCGCCGCGTCGAAGCCCACCACGTGCACCTCGGCCCCGTCGATCACCGGCGCCTCCCCACCGCGTACGGCGAGCACCACCCGGCGGGCTCCCCCGCGCACCAGCCGACGGACGATCGCCAGCCCGATCTCGCTGAGCCCGCCGAACACCAGCACCGTGTCGACCGAGCCCAGGGCGTTCTTCACAGGTCAAGCCTCCTGGCCAAGTCGGAACGGAACACGTTATCGGGATCCGCCTCGGCGCGGACCGCGCGCCACTCGCCCAGGCGGGGATACATCGCGGCCATCATGCCGCCCGGCAGCCGGGAGTCCTTGGCCAGGTAGACGCGCCCGCCCGCCTCCGCCACCCAGCCGTCGAACATCCGGAGCAGCCCGGCCAGGCCGCGCCGGCCCGCGGGGACGTCCAGGGCGAGCGTCCAGCCGGGCATCGGGAACGACAGCGGGCCGGGGGTGCCGGGGCCGAGGCGTTTGAGCACGCCCAGGAAGGACGGCACGCCGTCGGCGGAGAGCCTGTCCACGATCCTGCGCAGCGTCTCCTCCGCGCCGTCGGGCACCACGAACTGGTACTGCACGAAGCCGCGCGAGCCGTACAGGCGGTTCCAGCCCTTGATGGAGTCGAGGGGATGGAAGAACGGGCCGAGGCCCTGGATCAGGCCGTGCGCGGGGCGGGCCCGGCGGTACCACGCCTCGTTGAAGGCCCGCACGGTGAGCGGGTTGAGCAGGCCGTTCGGGGCCCAGGGCGGGGCGGTGAGCCTGGTCACGGGGGCGAAGGCCAGCGGGTCCGCGATCCCCGGCAGGTCGTCGCGGGTGGCGTGGTCGCCACGGGTCAGCACGCTGCGGCCCCTGGCCATCAGGTCGATCCAGGCGACGCTGTAGCGGTCGCCGGTGGCGGCCATGACCTCCAGCGTCTCGTCGAGGTCGCGGGTGCGCTCGATGTCGACGCGCATCCGGGAGGTCTCGACGGGCAGGCAGGCGAAGGTCGCCTCGGCGATCACGCCGGTGAGGCCCATGCCGCCGACCGTGGCCCAGAACAGCGGGTCGCCGGGACGCAGGACCCGGGTGGCCCCGTCGGCGGTCACCAGCGTGAGCGAGCGGAGGTGCGCGCCGAAGGAGGAGTCGCGACGGTGGTTCTTGCCGTGCACGTCGGCGGCGATCGCGCCGCCCACCGTGACCTGCCGGGTGCCGGGGCTGACCGGGACGAACCAGCCTCGCGGCACCAGGGCGGTCATCAGCTCGTGCATGCTCACGCCCGCCCCCGCGGTGACGGCGCCCACATCGGTGCCCACGCCGGTGCCCACGCCGGTGCCCACGTCGAGGCTCCAGGACGTCAACGCGGTGCAGTCCACGACCAGGCCCCCCGCGTTCTGCGCCGCGTCGCCGTACGAGCGGCCGAGGCCGCGGGCCACCAACCCGCGCGCGGGCGCACCGGCGACGAGCGCGGCCAGCCCCGCGGTCGTACGAGGGCGGGCGACGGTGGCGGGGGTGGGCGCGGTACGGGCCCAGCCGGTGAGGAAGGTCACGGAAGGTAGATCCCCAGGGTGAGCAGGACGAGCTGGACGGCGATGAAGATCTGTAACGGACGGTCGCGGAGGGCGATCTCCTCCGGCTCCTCCCCGATCCCCCGGTCCACCAGAAGATTGTGCCGCAGCACGATGAGCACGAACGGCACGATGCTCAGCGCGTGGAAGGGACCGAGCTGGTCGTTCAGCGCCCAGAGGCAGTAGGTGACGATGATCGCGCCCGAGCACATGGTCCTGACCTGCGCCAGGTAGGCCGGGGTGTAGGCGGCGAGGGTGGCCCGGGTGCCGGTGAGCCCGTGCGCGCGCAGCTCCGTCTCCCGTTTGCCCGCGACGAGCTGGAGCGACCCGAGCGAGATGACGACCAGGAACCAGCTCGTCACCGGCACGTCCACCGCGACCGCCCCCGCGTAGGCGCGGATCACGTGGCAGCCGGCGACCGCGACCAGGTCGACGACGGGATGGCGCTTGAGCCAATAGGTGTAGGAGAAGGTCAGGGCCAGGTAGCAGGCGACGACGGCGGGCAGCCGCCAGTCTCCCGTGACGGCGGCGACCACCGGGCCCGCCACGACGAGGAGCACCCCGACGATCCTGGCCTGCCGTACCGAGACGACTCCGGCGGCGATCGGCCGGTGTCGTTTGCGCGGGTGCAGCCGGTCGGCCTCGGCGTCGGACGCGTCGTTGAGCAGGTAGGTGCCGCCGGCGGCCAGGCAGAAGGCCACGAAGGCGATCGCGGCCGGCAGCACGCCCGCCGCCGTGTCGAGCACGCCGGCCGCGACGGGCGCCGCCAGCACGAGCCCGTTCTTCAGCCACTGCCGGGGACGGCACGCGCGCACCAGCCCGCGGATCGGCACCCCGGACCCGGGCGGCGCAGCCAGATCGGCGCTCGCACCCGCCCGGCGACCGCTTCCCCCACCGATGCTCATGCGGGGACCATCCACCCCATCACCGCCGCCGTCACGCACACCTTGGCCTCGGGTGAGAGCACCTCGATCCGGAGGGACTTCGCCGCGCCGGTCATCGGCACGTAGATCTTCCCGGTGCCCTGCTCGAAGGTGATCTCCGTCTCGCCGTCCCCGTCGTGGACGAGGGCGGCGGTGGCCAGGTCGGCGGTGTAGGTGAGCCGGAGCACGTCGGAGCCGTCCCGGTGCGGCATCGGCACGTCGATGACGCCGCCGTCGCTGACGAAGCAGCCGGTGGCGTTCTTCGGCACGGCGAATCCGCCGACGACGTCCGCGGGGACGAGCCCGGTCCCCCGGGCGTTCAGCACCATGGGACGGGTGCTCGGCCGGGGATGCCGCATCAGCGCGGCGAGGCCGGGCGGGGCGAGCGGGCTGAGGGTGCGGGAGCTGAGATCCTCGTCGACGACGCCGAAGACGAGCACGTCCTGCGGCAGGCGCTGCGGATAGACGTCGGTGCTCTCCGGCGTACGCGCCAGGGTGGACCTGGCGGCGGCGAGGAACTCCTTGATCTCCACCCGTTCGGCGGCGAGACCCGAGACGTAACGCTGGGCCGAGACGGCGGAGAACGCCACGACGGCGACGATCAGCACCCCGCTCACCACCCGCAGACCGGGCAACCGCCGCCGGTACGGCGCGGCCTCGCCCGCCAGCGGCAGGGTGGCGAGACCGAGGCAGAGGGCGAGCACCGGCGCCGAGTCGGCGAGATAACGCACCTCGCGGGCGAGGGTCAGGACCTCTCCCCTGCCGAGGATCACCGGCGCCAGGTCGACCAGCGGCAGATACAGCACCATGATCAGCCAGGCCCGCCAGGCTCCCCTGCGCACGTACAGGGTGACCAGCACCAGGCCGATGATCACCGTCCAGGCCAGCACGAGCACGGCGGTCGCGGGGGCGGCCATCACCGAGAACCACTCGCCCGGCCCGCCGATCGCCAGGGTGGGGAACGTGATGCCGAGCAGTTCCCCCGCGAAGGATCCGACCTGCGCACCGGTGGGGATCTTCGCCGACTGGGTCAGCTCGCCGAGCTGGGCCAGGAAGATCGCCGAGTAGGCCAGCACCAGCCCGATGCCCCAGGCGAACACCGGCAGGTTCGCGCGCAACACGCGCAGCGGCCGTCCGCCGGAGAAGTACAGGACGGTGATCAGCAGCAGCAGGAGCGGGAGGGCCACCACGGCCTTCACATGGAAGGAGCCGAGGCCCAGCAGCAGCCAGCCCCCGGTCTTGAGCGCGTCGGGCAGCCGCCTGTCCCGCAGGTAGGTCACGTGCGTGGCCACCGACATGGCGATCGCGATCTGGAACGGCACGGCCTGGATCCCCGCCGCCCACCAGTGGAAGGCGGGCACGGTCAACGGCGTGAACAGGTAGAAGGCCAGCGGCAGCAGGATCGCGGGCCTGCGCCCGAACACCACGCTCAACATCCGGTAGACCGCCAGCGACGCGCCCGCCTGCATGATCAGCAGCGAGGCCGCCGCCAGCGTCCAGTTGTAGGCGTCCAGCGCGGTGACCACCCGGACCACGGCCAGCCCGACCGGCATCACGTGCACGGCGTACAGGTTCGTCAGGTAGTCGAGCAGCGGCCCCGGGTCCGACGCCCTGCCGGTGAGGGTCAGGTCGTCGCCGAAGAAGTACGCCTGGTCGAGCAGGCCGCCCCGCCACACCAACTGGACGACGACGAGGACGATCGCGGCGGCCGTGACCAGCCGGGCGCGGCCGGCCGGGCGCGGGGTCTCGCCCGCGCCACGCCGTACCCGCTCGGCGACTGCGGCGAGACGCATCATGCCCCCGCCCCGGGAACGCGCGGGGGCGGGGTCCGCTCTCGCCAAGTCGACGGGCGATGACTCCCGCGCCCTCCGCGGCAGAGAATGGGAACACGTTCTACCCCTGGGCGCAACGCGCGGAAAGGCCGCCGAGACGTCTCGGCGGCCTTTCCGGGGAACCGTGCTCGGATCACGCGTCCGAACGGGTGCGGCGCAGGCCCAGCAGGAAGCCGGCGATGATGACGACGACGCCGACCGCGAGCAGGACCAGCGGAACGGTGGACTTGACCAGGGTGATCTGGCTCTTCGCGTCCTTGGCGTTGCGCACCAGGTCGTCGACCGTCTGGGTGGTCATCTTGGCGGTGGCCACGAGGGCGACCGACCGATCGACGCCGTCCTGGGTCTTGAGCACCTCGTGGCGCTGCTGCTCCTGCTTGACGGGAGAGCCGCTCACGGGCTCGATCCAGAAGGTGTTGACGCCGTCGTAGACCCGGTCGACCTGGACGTCCCCGGCTTCGGTCATGCCCAGCGCGGACGCGGGCGCGGAGCGGGTTTCGGTCTTGGTGGGCGGTACCACCTGCTCGAACTTGTAGACGCTCAGGCCGTTCACCGACTCCTCGGCCACGAACTTGGCCTCGAAAGCCTTCTGTGCCGTGGAGTTGAAGACCGGATACGACTTCTTCTCCACGTCGAAAGGCCATTTGTAGATCTGGCCGCTCAACTGCACGGGCTGCTTGTCGATGTTGGAGCCACAGCAGTCGACGCCCACTCCGGTGTACTTGTCGAAAGCGCTGCGACGCTGGGAGTAGTCGATTCCGGATTTGTTGTTCGTCACGTCGTCGATGGCCGTGAATTCATCCCAGACGACGTTGTCGCCCTTCGCCTCCTTCACATCGCCTCTGGTCGTGACGGTGATGTTGAGGTTTCCGGTGAGGACTTTGAGGTCGCCGGCGCTGAAATACTGCGCGTTGGCCGCCTCCAGTCTGCTCACGCCGTACTGGTCGGCCGGGGCGGCGACGATTTGCCCCGCCACCTGAAAACGGATGAGCGGGGCGAGCACGATCAGGAACGCCCCGATTCCGATCAGCACTACACCGATGACGCGACGCATCGCTTCCTCCAGGGGCAGTCAGCAGGAACTCGCCCTATAACAAGTTCCACTATGTTAGTGGCGGGCCTGACCTACGTCACCAGGGATGCGGAAAAGTGACCGAACTAAGTTCTGTCCCAGCGGACGGCCGGAGCAGCGAGGCGCCCGCCGTAGAGGGCCATCTCGACGCGCTCGACGGGCTCCGCGCGGTCGCGGCGCTCATCGTGCTGGTCTACCATGTCGCCGCGCAGACGGGTTTCTCCTTCCAGGAGGGCTTCTTCAACAGCCTGGTGGCGCGGGGCGACATCGGGGTGCCGATCTTCTTCCTGCTGTCCGGGCTGCTGCTCTACCGGCCGTGGGCGAAGGTGGCGCTCGCCGGCGGCGAAGCCCCGCGCGTCCGGGGCTACCTGTGGAAGCGGGTCCTGCGCATCCTGCCCGCCTACTGGCTGGTCGTCGCCGTGGCGTTGCCGCTGTGGTCACCGCAGGCACGTGATCCGCTCGACTGGCTGCCGCTGCTGCTCCTCGCCCAGAACTACGTGACGGACGCCTGGTGGACCGGGCTGGGTCCGGCGGGACTCGGGCAGATGTGGAGTCTGTCGGTGGAGTTCGCCTACTATCTCGCCCTCCCGCTGATCGCGCTCGGCCTGCACGCGGTCGCCACCCGGGGGAACCCGGGCGTCCGCACCCGTGCCCTGCGGCTGCTCGCCGGACTCGGCGTCCTCGCCTCGCTGTCCTTCCTGTGGATCATCCCGATGCACCTGGCCCCCGACGGCATCGAACTGGGCCTCTGGCTGCCCCGGCCGATCATCTACTTCTGCGTCGGCATGGCCCTGGCCGTGATCACGTTGTGGGCCCGCGACGACGAGGGCGTCCGCCGGTTCACCCACGGCATCGCCCAGTCCTGGGTGACCTGCTGGATCATCGCGGCGTTCGTCCTGATGATCGCGGCGACCCCGCTGACCGGAGGCCGGTTCCTGCAGATCCAGGACGCGTGGACCGACGCGTTCGAGACGACCCTCTACACGGTCTTCATCATCGCCTTCATGGCCCCGGTCGCCTTCCTGCCCCCGGGCAGGACCCCGCTGCGGACGCTGCTCGGCAACCGGGTGATGCGCTACCTCGGGCGCATCTCCTACGGGATCTTCCTCTGGCAGTTCGTGGTGATCCTCGGCTACTACCGGCTCACCGGGCAGCCGGAGTTCACCGGCGACCTGCTGAGCGGGGTGATCGTGTGCGCGGCGGTCACGATCGTGGTCGCCGACCTGAGTCACCGGATCGTCGAGGCTCCCGCTCTCCGCCTGCACCGCTTCCTGGCGCCGAAACAGCCGAAGCAGCCGAAGCAGCCGAAGCAGCCGTAGCAGCCGTAGTCGTCGAAACCCCCGAAACCCCCGAAACCCCCGAAGCCCCCGAAGCCGCCGAGACGTGGACCCGCCAGCCGTACCCGATGAGGAGCGCGCCGGCCAGTAGCAGCACTCCGGGCACCACCAGCCCGGTGACCGTGACCCAGGTGCGGAACGCGTTCGCCTCGGCGGCGCTGTACCGCTCGTCCCACTCGGAGGTGCGCAGGTCGGCGGCCAGCGCCAGCACCTCGCCCCGCCGGTCGGCGGTGCGGAGGGTGCGCGTGAGGTTCTCCCTGATCGAGACGACGATCCCGCTGGCCGGCTCCACCCAGTAGGTCCGCCGGCCGTCGAGGAAGGCCGCGGCGGGCACCTCCGCCCGGCTCTTCAGCCCGAGCACCCTGCCCGGCAGGGGCAGCGCGGGCTGCGCGATCCGGTCGTTGACGAAGCGCTGGACGTACCGGTGCGCGCGGACGCCCGCCACCTCCTCGATGCCGTCGAACCGCGCGGTGACCGCCCTGCGCACCACCGGGTCGTAGACCTGGTACGCCGTGGGGCGCGCGCCTGCGGGCCAGCGGAAGGCGAGACCACGGGGACGCGCCTGGTCGTCCGCGTCCACGTAGGCGCCGCAGCAGTCGACGATCTCGCCGCTGCGCCGGTCGAAGGGGACCCGGCGCTCGTGGTAGTCGATGCGCGGCCCGCGGACGGCGGTCAGCGAGAGGAACTCGGTCCACACGGCGGTGTCCCCGGTGCCGGCCAGGGCGTCGCCGTACCTCGCCATGGTCATCTCGACGCCGACCCCGCGGCGCGACTCCAGCCGGGCCGTGTCGAAGACGGTGGCGTTCGCGGCGCTGAGATGGATGACGCGGGACTGCTCGACGGGCAGGGCCGTCCCCGAGGGGTACACGTGCAGGCGCACCAGCAGGGACAGGGTGAGCAGGAAGGCTCCGGCCGCCAGCAGCAGCACGCTCTGCTGCGCACGGCTGATCACGCGGTCTCCACTCACGATGTCTCCACGAGTACGGCCGGCCGCGCCCCGGCAGCCGCGCCGGGATCGCCGGGCGGCGCGTCCGGCCGGACCGGCGTGCCGATCGCGGCGAACAACAGGCCGAGTACGGCGAGGCTCGCCAGTTGCGCGACCTGCTCCGCGCCCGCGGCGAGCGCCACGCCCGCCACGCCCAGCCCGGCGATGACCGGCCACGGCGAGGTGAAGAGCCGGGCGGCCAGGAACCACCGGCCCGTTCCGTGCTCGGCCAGCGCGACGTGCCGCCACCAGATGGCCAGCGCGCCGACGACGCCGACGACGACCGCCGCGGCGAGGCCGTCCACCCAGAAGCCGAGCAGCGGCGCGAACGGCCACCACCGGGCCGCCCGGATCCGTGCGGGACCGGCCGCCGGCAGGTCGGGCCGGGGCCGCCGGCGGATCACGGCCGCCACGAGCACCAGCGCGACCAGGACCCAGCCGACGGCGAGCGAGACCTGGTAGAGGCGGTCGGGGCCGTAGACGATCGTGACCGCCCCGTCCGTGGGGGGCAGCCGCCACGCCTGCCGCCAGCCGTCCAGGCGTACGGGTTCCAGCGTGCGGCCACCCGCCTTCGCCTCCCAGCCGACGTTGAAGTTCTCGTTGACCACCAGGTAGGAGGGCTCGGTGGTGCTGACCGCGATCCGGCGTTCGCCGGGGCCCCAGGTCTCCACCCGGGCGGGCGTCATGGTCGTCGCCGGGGCCGTGGCCGCGTCCGCCGCCCGGACGACGAGCGAGTCGACCCGGAACCCCTGGACCGACGGCGCGCGCACCCGGGCCTGGCCCTCGCCGATCGCCACCGGTTCACAGGTCCGATAGGTCAGCGGCGTCCCGTGCAGCACGTCGCGCATGGTCCCGGCGACGATCTCGGTGAGCACCCGCTTGCCGTCCACGAAGAGCTGCGGGCCCAGGCCGCAGGGCACCGTGACCGGGACGGCGTCGTAGGACGGCAGCGGATCCACGCCGGGGACGGCGACGCCGAGGATCTCGACGGGCCGCCGGCCCGCGGCGCTGAAGGTGAGCTTCACGCTGCTCGCCCGCAGCGGCGCGAACCGGATCCAGCCGTCGGCCGAGGCCCACGCGTGCCGGGTCCCGCCGTCGGTCTCGATCGTGACCCGCACGGGCGGCGCGCCGAGGCGGAGGTCGGGGAAGTCGACCCGGATCCGGGAGAGCCTGACGGTCCTGCCCAGCTCGGCGGTGAGCGAGGGGCTGATGTCCTGGTCGGCGGCGTACCAGATGGTCCGGCGGTCGTCGTCGAACGCCGCCCACGGGCCGGTGGCGGGCACGTCGCTCTTCGTGGAGGACGCCGTGACCTTGGGATACACGCCGGGGAAGGTGAGCATGCGGGTCGCCAGCCGCTGGTCGGTGAGCGTCGTCCTGCCGGTGAGCACCCGGTCGCCGCCGGTCCTGACGGGGAACGACCGGTCGAAGCCGTACCCGTCGTCGCCGAGCACGCCCAGCTCCGGCGCGCAGGTCCACGCGTACGACCCGCGCATGCACGACGGGACGGCGTCGGTACGGCCGGTCACGATCGTGCGGTCACCCGCGCCGGGCAGGTCGGGCACCACCAGGGTGCGTTCCGCCCGCACGCCGGGGATCGACACCTCCAGGATGCCGGCCCGGCCGTCCGGCCCGGCCGTCCGGCTGATCTCGATCCGCACCCGGGAGGTCGTGCCGCGCCGCACGTTGAGGGTCTGCCAGCCGCCCGCCGGGGTCAGCCGCGTCCGGGCGGTGCCCGCGTCCGTCTCGACCGTGACCTCGGTGACGTCGGCGGTGTCGTCGGAGTCCTCGAACACGGCTTTCAGCGGGCTGACCTCGATCGGGCCGGTGAACTCGATCTCCAGCCACTCCTCGGTCGGCGGTTCCCACCCGGTGGACCGCCAGCCGGTGCGCACGTCGCCGTCCACCGCCGCGTACGGCTGCCGCCCGGGATCTCGGAGGTTCGGCAGCGCGTCCAGCCCCGACTCCGAGGAGGACGCCCGCACTCCCGCGACCTCGCTCAGCCACGCGACGGTCTTCGGCTCCGCCCAGGCGGGATCGGTCAGATCCTCGACCGGGCCCACGCTCTGGAACGCGTCGTCTCGTGCGAGCGTGGCCGTCGCCGCCCTGCGCAGGTCGCTGACCGACAGGTCACGGCGGCGCATGGTGTCGGTGAGCACCACCTCGTCCGCGTCGCCCGGGTCCGCGCCGAGGAACACCGGCCGGTCGTCGGTGAGCACGCCCTCCTCCGCCATCGTGAGCAGCGCCTCGGGCCCGCCGGACACCCGCAGCGGCTCCCCCGTGACGGTCCCCGCGATCGGCCTGGCCCCGCTCACCTCGTAGATCTCCAGAGCGGAGTACGGCTGGTCGAACCAGCCCGCCGCGGTGGTGGTCTCCTCGAAGCCGACCCGCGGGCCGAAGCCGCGGACCCGGGTCAGGCCGGGCGAACGGTCGAGCGTCTCGTGGACCCTGGCCGGCCACGCGCCGGCCAGGGCGACCCGGTCCAGGTCGTTGCGTACCACCAGGTAGCGCACGCCGATCCGGCGCAGCGTGGCGGTGAGCCCGGCGGAGCCGTACCCGCCGGCGAAACGGTCGTCGATCGCGTCGATGAGCCGCGACCCGCCCGCCGACCCCCAGGGCACGTTGGTGTTGCTCACCCAGCGCGCCTTCTTCAGCAGGGGCTGCAGCGGTTCGTCCAGCGGACGTCCCCACACGTACTCCCCCCGGCGCGCGCCGGGCACGGCCAGCACCGCGCCGAGCTCCGCCCGGTCGTCCAGCCAGGCGGCGGCGTCGCGCCAGTAGCCGGGCAACTCGCTGAACGAGCCGCTGGGGGCGATGCCCGCACTCGCCACCGGAACGAGGCTGAGCCCGACCAGGCAGGCCCCCCCGAACGCCGCCGGCAGCCGTACGGCGGGGCGTTTGAGACCGACGAACGAGACGAACGCGGCCAGCCCCAGCACGAGCGGCAGCCGGACCACCGCGTTGAACTTGTGCAGGTTGCGGAACGGGGACAGCACGCCGTCCAGCAGGTCCCTGATCGGCTCGGCGAGCGGCCCCGCGTGCCCGGCCACCAGGATCGTCACCCCCACCAGCAGCGTGCCGACCAGGAAGGCCCGCTCGGGGGTGCGCCTGAGCGTGAGCCCGGCCAGCCCCAGCCCCGCCAGCAGCGCGGTCCCCACCACCAGCCACGCCGCCGAGGTGTGCTCGTACCCCGCCGGCAGGTACGGCCGGCCGTCCACGGGCAGGAAGGCGACCCAGTCGTTGACGCCGCGCAGCACGTTGGTCAGCGAGCTCACCAGGGTCGTGGTGCGGGCGTTCTCGGTGTAGGGCATGAAGGAGAAGACGTACCTGCCGAGCAGGACGAGCGGCACCAGCCACCACAGCGACACGGCCGCGATCGCGGGCAGCCACCAGCCGACCAGCCGGCGCTGCCGGGGGCCCCACCGCCGGGTGAGGAGATAGACGCCGGGCACGACGAGGACGGCCAGTTCGGCGGAGGCGTTGATCCCGCCCGCCCCCACGAAGGCGAGCGCGGACAGGCAGGCGGCGCGGCGCGGGCTCAGCGTCCCGTCGCTGCCCCGCACCAGCGGAAGCATGATCCACGGCAGCACGGCGCTGGGCGAGAACTCCGCCGAGTTGAAGCCCATGAGCGCCTGGGCGTGCGGGGCCAGCGCGTAGGCGAGGCCGGCGACGACCCCGGCCAGCGAACCGCCGAGCCGCATCGCCCGGACGAGCTGGACGACGCCGGTGAAGGCGACGCACAACACCAGCGCGACCCACAGCCGCTGGATCGCCCACGGCGGCATGCCGAGCTGCGCCCCGGCCGCGTAGAAGGGACCCATCGGGAAGAGATAGCCGTACGCCTGGTTCTGGAGCTGCCCGAAGAAGGTCGGCTCCCACATGTGCAGCGCCCGGCCGAGGAATCCCAGCGGGTTGACCGTCATGTCGAGCTTGGTCTCGGCGATGATCCGGCCGGGGGCCATGGAGAAGGCGACGGCCGCCAGGAAGGCGCAGCCCGCGAGGAGGCGGAGGCGGTGCCGCAGCCGCGTGTCGGAAGCCCCGAACTCGGCGGGCGACGACGCCAGCCGGCCAATCCACGAGTCAGAGGTCAATTCGCTGCTCAGGTCGGGTCGGTCTCACCATTGGCGAGACACAGCGGTCGGACGGGAGCCGCATATCCCAATCTGTCCAGTTCCGCGGCTATCAGCCCGGTCATGCTAGCGCCGGTCCTCCCCCAGGTGAACTCTGCGGCCCACGTCTGGCAGGCCTGCTGGACCTCGGCGCGGCGTACCGGGTCCGCCAGTTCCCGCAGCGCGTGCCCGACCACGTCCACCAGGTGCTCGCCGTCCCGTACCAGCCAGCCGGTCACGCCGTGCCGTACCGAGTCGCGGAGCCCGCCCACGTCGTAGGCGACCGTGGGGATGCCGAGCGCGGCGGCCTCGATCACCGTCAGCCCCCAGCCCTCGAACTCGGAGGCGGTCACGTTGAGCCGGGCCGCGCCGAGCACCGCGTTCTTGCCGGCGTCGCTGAGGTAGCCGTGCAGGTGGACCCGGCCGGCCGCGCCGAGTTCGCGGGCCCGGGCGGCGAGCCTGTCCTGCTCCTGGCCGCGTCCGACCACGTGCACGTGCAGGCCGGGCCAGGAGCCGTCGAGCTGGGCGACGAGGTCGATCACCCGCTCGACCCGCTTGTGCCCTACCAGCCTGCCGAGATAGACGACGGCGGGATCGCCCGCCACGTCCGACCCGTCCGGGACGGGGCGCACGGCGGGGTTGCCGTTCGGGATCACCTGGATGGGGGCGAGCCAGCGCAGCCGTCCGCGCAGCTCGGACCGCGACGACTCCGAGACGGTGACGGTGACGCAGCGGCGGTAGAGCAGCCTGGCCACCGGGCCCTCGATGAAGCAGCCGATCCTGGCCAGCCAGCGCGGGAAGAACGCGTAGAACTGGCGGTCGTGCACATGGTGGACGAGGGAGATCACCGAGGTTCTGCGGCCGGTGACGAGCGGGGCGAAGAAGGGGATGCCGTTCATGCAGTCGATGACCACGTCGAAGCGCCGCCGCCGGAGCAGCAGCCAGAGCGGGATCAGCAGGTAGATCGTGAACCGGTTGCCCATCCGCCTGAGCTCGATCCCGTCCCGCCGCTCGGCCCTGTGCTGCCCGTGCTCCCTGCCGGTGGCGAACCAGACGGACGCGCCCTGGCCGATCAGATGCCGGCTGACCTGCCAGGCGTACTCCTCCGCGCCGCCGGCCGCCGTCTGCCCCGGTTCCCTGAAGTTCAGCACCGCCACCCGGACGCCGGGCAGCCTCTGGGCGTCCACGACCGCCGTCTCCGCCGCCAGCCGCGGCCTGCTTGACGCGATCTTCCCTGGCACCGCGTCCGTTCCTTGGACTCGCACCGATTCAGGCATGACGGAACCAGGCACCCCTCTCTTCGGGCTGTCCCGACACGGATCTCCGGCGCAGGACGCCGGTGGCGGATCTCTGTGGGGCCGGCGAACCGACCCCACAGGATCACTTGACGCCGTAGTTGTAGAGCGGCTTGTTGGGCGGCTCCGGAGTGGGAGAGGCCACGTTGACGACGGCCATGGAAGCGCCGAACGCCAAGATTGCCCCAACCGCCAGAGCGGCGATCACTCGCACCACCGAGCTTCTCCCTCCAATGCGCGGGGAACGCACAGTGTGCCGAGACTAGAACGCGTCACAGCCGCTGTGCCAGGGGTTTGGTCAAACCGTGATAATACAAGCTACTGTCGGGTAACCATGATTTAGCACATCAGGGTAGGTCACAGACGGAGCAGAAGGACATGCCGGCCGTCGATGACCCGGTGGGCTCCGGGCAAGTGGGATAGGAACGTGTTCTCATGAGGCCGCTGGATGAGCACATAGCGGACGCCCTCGGCGATCAGGCGAGCCGTCCACGGCCCATCTGCTCCCACGCCCGGCTCCGTGCCTGTTTCGGTGCCCGGTTCGGCACCTGTTTCGGCACCCGGCTCCGTGCCTGTTTCGGCACCCGGTTCCGCGCCCGGCTCCGTGCCCGTTCCGGTGCCCGGTTTCGTGCCTGTTCCGGTGCCTGTATCCGTGCCTGCGACGATCGAGCCGACCCGGCGGGCGACGGGGTCCTCGGCCGCCAGCCGTACCACGCCCCGGCCCCGCACCTCGACGAGGAGCCGATCGTCCCAGATCACCCGGCGCGAGAACAGCTTGGTCGCCGGGTCGAGCATGATCCGCCCGCCGTTCCAGCCGAACGCCCGGTAGGCGCTCCAGGGCAGCGAGAGCAGCGCGCCCGGCGCCGGATCGGCGTTGACCACGGCCTGCACCCGCCGCAACTCCTCCGGATACTCGACCGCGACCAGCCTGCCGAACCCGCCGAGCGCGAAGGTCGGCAACACCAGCAGAGGCACCAGCACCGCCGCCGCCCCCACGACCCTCCCCCGGCGACCCGGCGCCACGGCACGCCGCACCCACCCCACGGCGGCGGCGAACCCGACGGCCTGCACCAGCACCAGCGGCGCCACGTACACCTGCCCGTCACGCAGCGGCCCGAAGCCCGCCCACCACCCGAGCATCGCCCGGAGCAGTCCGGGCGCGTACGCCCCCGCGCAGGCGACGGCCAGACCGGCACAGGCCGCCACCAGCAACCCACGCCAGTACGGCGGCCGCCCCGCCCCGCGCAACGCCAGATACCCGGCCAGCGCCGTCAGCGAGAGCGCCAGCCGTACCGAGGCGAGCCACCAGCCGTCCTGACCCGGCACCCCCGCCTCCGCGTTCCACACACCCCCCAGCGAGAACAGGCTGCCCAGCGTCCCGAACGGCCCATCGGCCCGCGCCGCGAACGCGTCCACCCCCGCCGGATCGGTGACCACCCCGCCCCGGGCCGACGCGAGCACCCCCGGCACCGCCCAGGGCAGACTCAGTACGGCGAGCAGCCCGAGAGCCGACGGCCAGCGGCGACCCGAGACCGGCAGCACGACCAGCGCGGTCACCAGCATCGCCTGGAACCCGCCGATCGCGGCCGGTACCAACGCGAGCGCCAACCGCCAGACACCCGCCCCGCCCCGCGACCTGCTCCACAACCTGGCCCGCACCCCGACCCGCACCCCGACCCGCGACGTACTGAGCGATCCAGCGCCCAGCTCCACAGGCGATCCAGAGGCCGGCTCACCGCGCGTCCCAGCGCCTGACTCTGCGCGCGATTCAGCGCGCGACCCGGCGCGCGACCCCGCGCCCGACCCCGCGCCCGACCCCGCGCCCGACCCCGCGCCCGACCCCGCGCCCGACCCCGCGCCCGACCCCGCGCCCGACCCCGCGCCCGACGCTACGCGCGATCCCGCGTGCGACCCGACGCGCATAACCGTGGCGGCCCGCACGGCCCACGGCAGGCCCGCGACGCCGAGCAGCAGCGCCCACTGGCCGAGAAGCAACCGCTGGGCGAGATAGGCGTTCCACACGAAGAAGACGGCGGCGGCGAGCCGTTCGACCTTCCGCTCGGCGGGCAGCAGCGACGCCGCCCCCGCCGCGCCCAGCACGAAGATCCCGAGCAGCACGATCTTCTGCACGACCTGCGACGGCAGGACCACGGCCAGCGCCGCCACGACGAGATCGCTCGGCACCGCCCTGGGAAACCCCGACTCGGGCCAGACGAACGGCGGATCGGGCACGAAGACCATGTCGTACCGGAGCGCGAACCCGGGCCCGAGAGCCGGCCACAACGCCAGCAGTCCCAGCGCCAGCCCGAGCAACGGAACCAGCCAGCGCGCCAGGAACTCCCGAACGCGCCGAGCCGAAGTCCCTCCCAGGGACATCACTCCGCGCCCGGCTCGCACCGCCTCAGCGACCCGGCGCGAACGTGGCGACCAGGCAGGTCGGAGTCACCGGCCGAATCCCCGACCGGACCGCAGCGTGAACGGCCACTTCCCGCCGTATCCCCTCGGACATGGGCGAAAGCCTAACCCGGGACCAACTCCCGCGAACCAGCCAGACGGTCACCTCCTGGAACCCGCCCCCGCCAAACTCGGACAACGGCCGCCACTTGCCCCGAACCCGTTCGCGCGAATCCCGGGCAGACGGCCGCCACTTGCCCGGAACCCGTTCGCGCGGGTCCCGGGCAGGCAGTCGCCACTTGCCCGGAACCCGTTCGCGCGGATCCCGGGCAGACGGTCGTTACTTGCCCGGATCGGGGTCGCGGGGCAGGCCGAGCATGCGCTCGGCGATGATGTTGAGCTGGACTTCGGTGGTGCCGCCGTAGATGGTCATGGCACGGGTGGCGAGGACCGCGCGGTTCCAGTAGCCCGCGTCGCCGAGCTTCATGTCCGCAGCGATCACGGCCGAGGTGCCGAGCAGGCTGACCGCGCACTCCGACACGTGCTGGGCGTGCGAGGTGGACAGCAGCTTGCGCACCGACGCCTCCCCGCCCGGCTCCGCGCCCGCGAGTTGCTTGAGCGTCACCCGCAGGGACAACGCGTTGATCGAGTGGGCCTCGCAGACCACGTTCGCGAGTTCCTGCCGCTCGGCCGCCGTCAGTTCCCTGCCGAGCCTGCCTGTCAGGCCGAGCAGGTCGGATACGGCCGCGCCGGTGCCACCCGACCCCGACGAGAGCGAGACCCGCTCGTTGGAGAGGGTGTTGCGCGCCACCCGCCAGCCGTTGTCGACCTCGCCGACGACCAGCTCGTCCGGGATGAAGACGTCGTCGAGGAAGACCTCGTTGAACAGGTTCTCGCCGGTCATCTCGGTCAGCGGCCGCACCGTCACGCCGGGGGCCTTCATGTCGACCAGGAAGTAGGTGATGCCGTCGTGCTTGGGCTTGTCCGGGTTGGACCGGGCGATGCAGATGCCCCACTCCGCGAAGTGCGCGACGGAGGTCCAGATCTTCTGGCCGTTGAGCTTCCAGCCGCCCTCGACCCGATCCGCCTTCATCTGCACCGCCGCCAGGTCGGAGCCCGCGCCCGGCTCGCTGAACAGCTGGCACCAGATCATCTCGCCGCTCAGGGTGGCCGGCAGGAAGCGGTCCTGCTGCTCCTGCGTGCCGTACACGGCGATGGACGGCACCACCCAGGCGCCGATGATCATCTGCGGCAGCTTGACCTTGGCCGCGCGCAGCTCCTGGTGGATGAGCACCTGCTCAAGCGGCGAGGCGCCCCGGCCCCACGGCCTGGCCAGGTGCGACATCACGAACCCGCCCGTGGCCAGCGCCCGCTTCTGCTCCTTGCCCTCCAGCGCGGCGATCTCCGCGATCTCGGCACGGAGCCCGGCGCGCACCGAATCGGCCTCCGCCGGCAGGTCGATCTCCATCTCCCTGGAGACACCGTTGAGCGACAGCTCGGCGACGCTCTCCGCCCACTCGGCCGAGGAACCGAGCAGTGCGCGCAGCGTCAGCGCACGCCGGTAGTAGAGATGGGCGTCGTGCTCGAAGGTGTAGCCGATGCCGCCGAAGGTCTGGATCGCGTCCTTCGCGCACTGCACGGCCGCGTCCGGGGCCATCACGCCGGCCACGGCGGCGGCGAAGGCCAGTTCGTCGCCCTCGGCGCGGGTGGCGTCCCACACGGTGGCGCGGGCCTGCTCCAGCGCGACCAGCATCCGCGAGAGCTTGTGCTTGATGCCCTGGAACTGTCCGATGGGCCGCCCGAACTGCTCCCGGACCTTGGCGTAGTCGGACGCCGCCGCCACGCACCACGCCGCCACGCCGGTGGCCTCGGCGCCGAGCAGGATCGCCGCCAGCGTGTGGACCTGCGACCCCTTGAGCCCGTCGAGCACCCGCTCGGCGGGTACGGCGACCGCCTCGACCTCGACCTTGGCCACTCCCCTGGTGAGGTCGAGCGACTTCAGCGGCGTCACGGTGACGTCCTCCCGCGACAGGGCGATCCACTCCTCGCCGTTGTCCGTGCTCACCGGCAGTACGAGCACGTCGGCCAGCGCGGCGCCCAGCACCGGCTCCGCCGTACCCGTGACGGTGAGGACGCCGTCGTCGTCGTGCGTGCCGGTGAGCGAGCCGCTGAACGCGACCGCACCCGTCAGGCCGCCCTCCGCCATCGCCGGAAGCAGCTCGGCGCGCGCCTTGCCGTCCGAGGCGAGGATCGCCGCGCTGGCCAGCACGCTCGGCACGTACGGCCCGGGCGCCACCCGCTCGGCCAGCGTCTCGATGGCGACGGCCGCTTCGAGCAGACCGTACCCCGAGCCGCCGTGCTCCTCCGGCAGGTGCAGCCCGAGCAGTCCCTGCCCGGCGAGCCCCGCCCAGAATTCCGGCCGCTCCTCGGCCTCCGCGCCCACCGCCGCGCGAACCACTTCGGCGGGAATGTTCCGCTCGGCCCACCCGGCCACCGACTCCCGGAGCGCCTCGTGCTCCTCGCTCAACCCGATCGCCATATCAACCCTCCGCTTGGCTCGTTCCCAGAATCATATTCTGGAACATCCTTCCACCGCGAGCCCGCGTCTGCCCCGCACCACCAAAACGGGATCCTTCGGGGGCCGGGACGGCGAAACGAGGGTCAGGCGGGCTGGTCGCCGGAGAACACCAGGAAGATCAGGAACACGATGACCACCGTCACCAGCGTGCCGCCGACGCCGTACACGACCCTGATCGGCACGTCGCCGATCCGCTGCATCAGCCGGTCGGCCACCCCCCGGCCGCGCGGCCCCCTCGCCCCGGCGGGCCGCTCCGGAGAGGGCGCAGGCACCGGCCCCCGCTTGAGCCAGGGCGCTTCCCGCTCGGCCCAAGACGCCTTCCGCTCGAACTGGGGCGGCTCCTGCGCGAACCGAGGCGGTTCTTCCTGCGCGAAGCGGGACGATCCCTGCGGAAACCGAGGCAGTTCCTGCGCGAACCGGGGCGCCTCCTGGGCAGGACGGGGCGGTTCCTGGGTGAACCGGGGCGCCTCCTGCGCGAACCGGGGCGCTTCCTGCTGGCGCCGTGGCGGTTCTGGGAGCCGGGGGCCTTCCTGCCGGAACGGCCCGGCGGACGGCTGGCGGAGGAACGTCAGAGTCTGCTCACCTTCTCCGAGGTCTGATTCAGGGGGCGCGCCCGGCGGCGGAGGGCCGGTCGGGCCGATGCGCGGCATCGGTGTGGTGACATCCTCGGGAGGCAGGGAGGGACGCTCGTGATCACGGCGCCCCGAGGGGTCTTCTCCGACGTCCGCCATGACCAAAAGGCTATGTCACACGGGTCCGCGCCGCGCCCTGTCGCCGAGAGGCATCCAGATGCGGCCCAGGTCACCGGCGCTCCCCTGTCATCAACAGAATGAAATTCTGTATGGTCTCCCCATGAACGGCTTCTTCGAGATCGCCGCCGCCGACCCGGAACGCCCCGCCGTCTCCGGGCTCACCTACGGCGAACTGCTCGGCCGGGTCAACCAGGCGTCCAACGGCCTCCTCTCGCTCGGCTGCGTGCCGGGCGACACCGTCGTCACCGTGCTGCCCAACGGAGCCGACGCGATCACCATGATGCTCGCGACCTACCAGATCGGGACCTACCTGGTCCCGGTCAACTGGCACTACACGGCCGAGGAGATCGGCTACATCCTCGCCGACTGCTCCGCCAGGGCCGTCGTCACCTGCGAGGCGTACGCGCACACCGTACCCGAGACGGCGATCCCGCCGGGCACCGCACGGTTCGCCGGGATCGGCGACCTATTGGACGGCCGGCCGACGACGGCGCCCGCCCACCGGCGCGCGGGCTCGATGATGCTCTACACCTCCGGCACGACCGGAAAGCCCAAGGGCGTCCGAAGGCGGCTGCTCGACCTCACACCCGAGGACCTGTATCCCATCCTGATGCGCAAGAGCTGGCGGCACTTCGGCCTGCCCGAGGGCGGGGTGCACCTGGTCGCGTCACAGCTCTACCACTCCGCCCCGTACGGCCAGGCCATGATGGCCCTGCAACTCGGCCATTCGATCATCGCGCCGGAGCGCTTCGACGCGGCGGAGACGCTGGAGCTCATCGAGCGACACCGGGTGACCAACACGTTCATGGTGCCGACCATGTTCCACCGGCTGCTGACCCTGCCGCGCGGCGATCACGACCTGTCGTCGCTGACCCGGCTCTACCACGGGGCCGCGCCCTGCCCGCCCGCCACCAAGCAGGCGATGATCGACTGGCTGGGGCCGGTGCTGTGGGAGTACTACGGCTCGACGGAGGCGGCGGTCGCCACGATGGTCTCCTCCCAGGAGTGGCTGGCGCGGCCGGGAACCGTGGGCCGGGCGCTCGACGGGATGGCGTTCACGATCCTCGACGACGAGGGCCGGGAGTTGCCCGCCGGGGAGCCCGGCCTGGTCTACATCAGCGGCGTCAACCGGTTCGAGTACCACGGTGACCCGTCGAAGACGGCCGCCACCATGCGCGGCCGTCTCTACACGCCGGGCGACATCGGCTACCTCGACGACGACGGCTACCTGTTCCTCTGCGACCGCCGGACCGACCTGATCATCTCGGGCGGCGTCAACATCTACCCGGCCGAGATCGAGGCCGTGCTGCTCGAACATCCGGCGGTGGCCGACGTCGCGGTGATCGGCGTGCCCGACGAGGAGTGGGGGCACAAGGTGGTCGCGCTCGTCGAGCCGGAGCCCGCCTCCGCGCCGGGACCGGAGCTGACGGCCGCGCTGCTGGATCACTGCGCGCCCCGGCTGGCCCGGCTCAAACACCCGCGCCTCATCGAGTACCGGGAGCGGTTGCCGCGCACCCCGACGGGCAAGCTCAGCAGGAGCGGCCTGCGCGACGGGTATCTGACAGGTGACCCTGGGTAGTAGCCCTGCATGGGGAATGTGACTCGTCGTGTCGGAATCGTCGCCGCCGCGCTCATGGTGGCAGCGGGCTGTGGCGTCACCCAGTCGTCCGCACCGGCCACGCCACCGGCGAGCACGCCGGCGGCGAGTCCGTCCCCGACGCCGGCGAACGGCGCGATGGCCCTGGAGGACACCTACGAGCAGGTCATCGCCAACGTGCTGCCCTCCATCGTGCAGATCACCACGAAGACCGGCCTCGGCTCCGGCGTCGTCTACGACACCGGCGGGCACATCATCACCAACGCCCACGTGGTCGGGCAGGCCGAGACCTTCGAGGTGACACCGGCCACCGGCGGTTCGCCGAGAAACGCGAAGCTGGTCAAGTCCTTCCCCGACGGCGACCTCGCGGTGATCAAAGTGGACGACCCCGCCAAGCTGGTCCCCGCCAAATTCGGCGACTCGGCGAAGCTCAGGGTCGGCCAGATGGTGCTGGCCATGGGCAACCCGCTGGGCCTGTCCGGCAGCGTGACCAACGGCATCGTCTCCGCGCTCGGCCGTACGGTCACCGAGCCGGCGGAGGCGGGGTCGCCCGAGGCCACGATCGTCGACGCGGTCCAGACCTCGGCCGCGATCAACCCGGGCAACAGCGGCGGAGCGCTGGTCAACCTGTCGGGCGAGGTCATCGGCATTCCCACGCTCGTCGCCGCCGACCCTCAGGCGGGCGCCGCCGCCACCGGCATCGGCTTCGCGATCCCCAGCAACACCGCCACCGACATCGCCCGCCAGATCGTCACGAGCGGGAAGGTCACCAACACCCGGCGGGCCGCGCTGGGCATCACCGCCAGCGTGGTCGTCGGCCCCGACGGCCAGCCGGCCGGAGTGAACGTCATCCGCGTGACCCCGGGCGAGGGCGCCGACAAGGCGGGCATCGAGCCGGGCGACGTGATCGTCGCGGTCAACGGCGAGGAGACCCCGACCACCTCGGCCCTGACGGAGGTCCTGGCCTCCCAGCGCCCAGGCGACAAGGCCAAGGTCGAAGTCCTGCACCCCGACGGCACCACCACGACCGTCACCGCCACCCTCAGCGAACTGCCGGGCAGCTGAAGGCATCCCACTGCGACGAGGCGAAGTACAGCCTTTGGCCTGTACGGATCCTTAGCGTCGCAAAGGAACTCAAGGGCGGTTTCGGCAAGCCTCAGCGACGCGGGCGCAGACCGTTGAGAGCGGTCTTGACGATGCTGTCGGCATAGCCGGGGGTGAGCGCTCCGCCGCGCTGGAGCCATCGGTTGAGCAGCGGTCCCCAAAGCAGGTCGACGGCCACGTCGAGATCGAGGTCCTCGGCCAGTTGCCCGGCCCGCTGGGCGCTGCGCAGTCGTTGTTTCTTCAGCTCTCTCATCGGGCCGCCCAGTCGTTCCGCGTAGAAAGCGGCAAGCGCCGGATCGTGCGTTATTTCAGTGTTCAGGGCGCGCATCGGCTCGTCGTAGCGCGGATCGTTGAGCTCTTCGATCGTGGCTCGGAGTACCGCCTTCAGGTCTGCCTCCAGATCACCGGTGTCGGGCAGGGCGGTTTCTCCGCCGTCTGGTTGCTCACTGAGCATGAGGAACGCATCGAAGAGCACCGCCCCCTTCGAGGGCCACCAGCGGTAGATCGTCTGCTTGCCGACACCGGCCCGGGCTGCGATGCCCTCGATGTTCAGCTTGGCGTATCCCACCTCCTGCACCAACTCGAAGGCTGCGGCGAGGATGGCCCGCCGGGAGGCCTCGTTCCGGCGGGTCGTGTGGGAGGAGGGCTTGCGCTGTGTCGTCATGCCGTAAACCTAACAAACGAACGAGACGAGACGGTCCGTCTTGACTCGACAAAGGGGGTCCGGTACCGTCACTCTTCGAGACGAGACGGATCGTCTCGAAGAGAAGTACGCAACCGATCGGAGTTCTGCATATGCGCACCCCGGATACCGCCCCTACCCGCACCTGGTTCATCACGGGAGCCAGCCGCGGCCTGGGCCGTGCGTTCGCTCTCGCCGCGCTGGAGCGCGGCGATCAAGTGGCCGCCGCCGCCCGGACCATCACGCGACAGGACTTCGACGACCGGTACGGAGACCGGCTCCTTGCCCTTCCCCTGGACGTGACCGACCGCGACGCGGTGTTCGCCGCCGTGAACGCCGCCGTCGAGCACTTCGGCCGGCTCGACATCGTGGTGAACAATGCCGGGACCATGTCCTCGGGCATGGTCGAGGAGTTCACCGAGGCCGAGGCGCGCGCCCAACTGGAGGTCAATCTCTTCGGGGCGATGTGGGTCTGCCAGGCCGTCCTGCCGCACCTGCGTGCCCAGGCATCCGGTCACATCGTGCAGGTCTCCAGCATCGCCGCCCTGGGTGGCTTCCCGAGCACCGGGATGTACAGCGCGAGCAAGTTCGCGCTGGAGGGCATGAGCGAGGCACTGGCGATGGAGGCCGCGCCGTTCGGCGTCAAGCTCAGCATCCTCCAGCCCGGCGGCTACTGGACCGACCTCTACACCAGCATGACGACGACGTCGCCTTCGGCGGAGTACGGCCCGTTGCGCGCCGAGTTGGAGAAGCAGTGGGGCGAGGGATCGATCGACAGTGAGCCGCGTCTGGCCGCCGAGGCACTGCTGAAGCTGGTCGACAGCGAAGACCCACCGCTGCGGATGCTGCTCGGCAGCATGGTCTACGATCTGGCTTTCGACATCTCCCGCCGGCGGATGGAGACCTGGGCCGCCTGGGAGCAGGTCAGCCGCGCCGCCGAACACGCCGTACCGGCCCCCGAAACCGCCGGTTGACCGGCGGACCGGCGTCAACACCGGCCTTTCCGACACCAGAACCGCCGCACCGGCAGCTCCGCCGAGTCCACTCGGCCATGCCGACATCAGGAGGACGCTCATATGCGCATCGGTCATCCCTCATCCGGCACCCAACCCGTCCCTGCCGAAACCCGCGGAAACGTTGGCGGCGACCGGGCCGCGCGCGGACGCGACGAAACCCCGCGAGAGGAGCGGCCGATGACGGACGCCGATGTGATCATTGTGGGGGCCGGGCCGACCGGCCTGATGCTGGCCGCCGAACTTCGTCTGGCCGGGGTGCGACCGCTGGTGCTGGAGCGGCACCCGCAGCGCCGAGACACCCCCAAGGCCGGTGGTCTCGGCGGGCAGATCCTGGAGCTGCTGCGCTACCGAGGCCTGCTGGAACGATTCGAAGCAGCCTGCACCGGCCCTGCTCCGGCTCCTCGTTTCCCGTTCGGCGGGGTGCACCTGGACTTCACCCAGCTGGCAGATCCGCCGATGCATGCTTTGTCGCTACCGCAGCAGAAACTCGAGCGGCTGCTCGACGACCGCGCCGGCGAACTCGGTGTCGACATCCGCCGCGGACACCAGGTGGTCGGGGTGAGCCAGGACGACGCCGTGGTGAGGGTGGACGTGCGGGGCCCGGACGGGCCGTACCAGGTTTGCGCCCGTTACCTCGTGGGTTGCGACGGGGCACGCAGCCGGGTCCGTGACTGGGCCGCCATCGGCTTCCCCGGCACCACCTATCCAGAGGTCAACCGGCTGGCCCAGGTCACCCTGCCCGAGACGGTGACCAAACACGGCAACGGCGATCTCGAGGTCCCCGGCTTCGGCACGATCCGCGCGGGTTTCACCCGGACGGACCACGGCCTCTTCGGAGTCGCCGCGTCGCCCGACTCCCGGTTCGTCTCCCTCTACACGATCGAAGACGAGACCACCGAATACGACGACGACACACCGATGACCGTGACCGAACTCCAGGACAGCCTCCACCGCGTGCTCGGCGTGCGGTTGCCCGTGGGAGAAGCGATCCGGCTGTCGCGGTTCACCTTCAAGGCCCACCAGGCCGAGCGCTACCGCCACGGGCGGATCCTGCTGGCCGGTGATGCGGCGCACCTGTTCCCCGCCACCGGTGTGGCAATCAACGCCGGCATGCTGGATGCGGTCAACCTGGCATGGAAGCTGGCCGCCGACGTCCACGGCTGGGCGCCGACCGGCCTGCTGGACACCTACCACGGCGAACGCCACCTCGCCGGCGCCCGCACCATGCTGCACACCCGAGCCCAGGTGGCACTGCGGCGCGGGCACGACCCGGCCGCCGAAGCACTCCGGGAAGTCTTCCAGGAACTACTCGCCGACGAGCAGCCGCTGCGCCGGATGGGAGCCCTTGTCGCCGGCACCGACATCCGCTACCCGATGCCCGGCTCCCACCACCACCCGTTGGCCGGCACCTTCGCACCCGACCTCACCCTGCACACCGACCAGGGCATGACCAGTGTCGCGGAACTCATGCACACCGCTCGGCCCATCTTCCTCGACCTCGCCGACCGCCCGGACCTCCGCGAGACCGTGCGTGGCCGGGTCGAGATCCGTACCGCCAAGACCGATCAGCGACCGGCCGACGCCCTGCTGATCCGCCCGGACGCCCACATCGCCTGGGCCGCGACCATCGACGAACCCGCCGACACCGCCGCGCCCGCGCTGCGAGAAGCACTCTCCGCCTGGTTCGGCACACCCTGAAACGACGACCGGATCACCACACTATTCCCCGGCGTTCCGGGCACCCGGGCGCCTTCGCCACTGCTCTATGACCTGCCGGAACGCCTCGGTCACCAGAACAAGAAGTTCGGCGGAGGATTCGAAACGGGCGCCCGCCGGGGTCGCGGCCCCGAGAATCTCGGCTCCGCGCCGCGATGCGGCCGCCAGGGCGTCGTTCATCTGCTGAGCCGCAAGGAGGGACCGGAGCCAGATCTCATCGTCCATGACATAGCGTTCGCGGCGCCCACCGGGAACCCGTTCCCGCTTGAGCGTTCCCTGCTGTTCGAGGAAGGCGACGGCGTGCGAGACCGACGCCGGGCTGACGCGAAGCCGCTGGACCAGGTCGGCGGCGGTGAGAGTGCCGGAGTCGGTGACGTACAGGCAGGCCAGCACCCTGGCCTCCATCCGGGGCATGCCCTGCTGAACGAGGAGAGCGGTGAAGGACTGCGTGAAGTCCCGCACCGCGAGGGGGTCACGCCCATGGCCGCCGTCGGGGATCGTCGGCACCGGAGGCTGAGCCTGCTTGCGCCGGCGCGCACGATGCCGTGTGGCCTCGTGCGCCACGTCCGCCCCGTAATCGTCGGGTCCGCCATTGCGGGTGACCTCCCGCATGATGGTCGAGGCGGGCCGCCCCAGACGCCGGCCGATCTCTGCGTATCCGAGCCCCTCGGCCAGCCACGCGGCGATGTGCTGACGATCCTCATTGGTGAGTCTGCCTCCGGGCATCGGTGCTCGGCCCCCCTCTGTCGACACGCGTGAAGCTCGGCGACTCCGCTGCAAGTGTGCGTTCACCGGCAGCCCATTGCAATTCTCATCTTGATCTCCCATTGCATTCAGCATCACAATCATTGCAATGCGAGCCTACTGAGCCGAATTTAGCAGGTCAGATGCGCCATTTTCTATGTTGACGAATACATGAACGCAAAGTACTGTCGCAGATGTTCAGCGATTCCCGAACACTAGCGGGTGCCAGTGGCACCGCCGAGGGAGTCCTGTGACCGAGCTCCGACTCGCCGAGGCCATGAGCGCCACGCCGGGACAGGGCTCGCAGAAATCGACCACTGTTCGCAAGGAGATCGATGATGGAACACGGCAATAGAGGCTTCTCCGAGGCAGGGCTACGCAGACTGCACGACGTGCTGGCCAGGCATGTCGAGTCCGGGAAGATTCCCGGACTGGTCGCCCTGGTCGGCCGGGGCGACCAGACGCACGTCGAAGCGATCGGGACGATGCGCCATGACGGCGGCGCGCCGATGCGCCGGGACACGATCTTCCGGATGGCCTCCACCTCCAAGCCGGTGGCGATGGCGGCGGCGATGGTTCTGCTGGATGAGTGCCGGCTGCGACTGGACGACCCGGTGCAGCCGTGGCTGCCGGAACTGGCCGACCGGCAGGTGCTGAAGCGGATCGACGGCCCGCTGGACGACACCGTGCCGGCCCGGCGGCCGATCACCGTACGAGACCTGCTGACCTCCACCTTCGGACTCGGCATGGACATGACGGCACTGGGCACCCCGATCATGAACGCCATCTTCGAACAGGGCCTCACACCCGATCTGCCGGAGCCGATGCCCGGACCGGATGAGTGGATGCGCCGCCTGGGCACGCTGCCGCTGATGCACCAGCCCGGACAGCACTGGCAGTACCAGATCAGCCACGACGTCCTCAGCGTGCTCATCGCGAGGGTCACCGGCCAGCCGTTCGAGACGTTCCTGCGCCAACGCGTCTTCGACCCCCTCGGCATGAAGGACACCGGTTTCCACGTCCCCGCCGACCAGATCGACCGGCTGCCCACCCTCTACGCTCCCGACCCCCAAACCGGCGAATTCCACGTGTGGGACGAAGCTGTGGGCGGACGATGGAGCCGGCCACCGGCCTTCCCGGGCAGCGGCGGCGGGCTGGTCTCCACCGCCGACGACTACCACGCCTACTTCCGCATGCTGCTCAACGGCGGCATGCACGGCAGCCAACGCGTTCTGTCCCGGCCCGCCGTCGAACTGATGACCACCAACCGGCTCACCCCCGAACAGCAAGCCGCCCGGCACGCCATGGCCACCAACAACGTCCACATCTCCTTCGGCCAAGGCCAGCACGGCGGCTGGGGCTTCGGCATGGCGGTACGCACCTACCGCGGCGACTACGCCCCCATCGGCCAGTTCGGCTGGGACGGCGGAGCCGGCACCACCACCTACGCCGACCCCGCCAACCAACTCACCGGCATCCTGCTCACCCAGGTCGGCATGTCAGCCCCGAACGCGGCACACCTCATCCACGACTTCTGGACCACGCTCTACCAGGCACTCGACAACTGACCCCAAGCCCCCATCGAATCCAAATGAGTCACGCTCTAATGGGCGGGCAGGCGGCTCACCACCTCGGCGGCCGCTTCGCGCATCTCCGGGGTCACCTTGCCGTCTTCCTTGTTGTACGGGATCTCCAGGACGAGGTTGCTCACCCGCACCCACAGCGTCACCCGGGACCCGTACTTCTCGGAGAAGGCCTCGTCCCCCAGACCCTTCACGGGTTTGGCCGGCTCTTCAGCCCACCTCCTGTAGTAGGCGAAGATCTCCTTGGCCACGGTGATCCCGCTCTTGCCCTGCCACGCTCGCGCGTGCCGCACCTTGAGCCCGCCGCATTGGGTCGCCGACTTGGGGACGCCCTCCGGCAGCAGGGAGCAGGCGTACGGCGCCGCCGCGAAGCGCCCGTCCGACGGGTTGACGGTGGGCCCGGGCCGGTCCATGGCTTCGGCGACCCACTGCGCGGCCTTCAGCGCACGCTCCTGGTGCTGCGGGCCGGGCGGTGCCTGCCAGCCGTAATTGATGTTGATCACCGCATTGCTGAGCCGGAAGGTCAGGGCCGTGGCATGCAACCCTATGGGGGGTGCGAGGATGAACGACTCGTCACCCACATTCGCGTTGACGTGAGGTTCGGGCGGGTCCGCGACCAGCATCGTGGGAAAGGCGGAGTCCGGGGGCTTGGTGAAGAAGGAGTGAGCCGCCGCCACATCGGCGGCCAGGTGGACGCCGACCTCGAGCGTATATCTCGCGGGCGGCGGCAGCCCGGGGCTCGGGGTCGACCAGGTGCATCCCGCTTCGTCATATTCCTGCTCGGCGAGCGTGACCAGTTGTTCCACCTGCTCGACGGTGAGCAGTGAGCAGGGATCGAGGGCCCCGGCGAACCTACCGGGCCCGGACGGCGGGGGACTCGCGGCCTGGGCCGGGCGAGGCGGCGCGGGATCCGCCGAGCAGGCGGCGGTGAGCAGCAGGAGTACGGCCATGGCCATTCTGATCACGGCAGTGCCTTCACGATCCACCGTGCGGCCTGCTCGGCCTTTGCCGGGTCGCGCGCCTGCACGTAGCCGATCAGGTTGGCCTTCCTGAAGGCCACCACCGGCAGGCCGGGTATCTGGGGTGTACCGGGATAGAAGGCGAGCGCCTCGTCCGCGATGTCAAGGGCCGCCGACTCCGGGTCTCTCCATCCGGCGAACATCTCCTTCGCCTGGGCGATGCCGTCGCCCGCCGGGCCGCGCCGGGGAGCCCAGAATTGCAGCTTCAGCTGCGGATCCCATGCCGTGTTCGGTTTCTCCCACGTGCAGGTCGCGGAGTGCGAGGTCCGCGCGTAGGCCTCCGGGTCGACGAGCTTCTCCGTTTGTTCAGGGCTGAGGAGGGCGCACGCGATCGGTGGCTCCGCGTAGGTGCCGGGGGCTGGCGTGGGCGTCGGTTCAGGTGGGCCCATCCGGTCGAGTGCGGCCGCCATGCGGCGGCTCACCGACACCGCGCCCTGACGCAGGCGGTGGGCGCTCACCGGCCGGTCGGACGCGAAGTACTCGACCTCCACCAGGAGGTTGCCAGTGCGGAAGAGAACCTTGACGAACTCTACTTGCTTGGTGCCCGCGGAGAGGTGGTCGAGCAAGTGGGCCTCGTCCCCCACGCCCTCCACCACCCGTGCTTTCGTGGTGGTCACTTCGCGGAACTTGTTATTGATCCATTCGGAATCTGGGGAATTGTCCGGGCGGAGGTCGACGATCAGGCGCCTGCGGTACTCCTCGTGAGCCTGCGCAGAGGTGCGGTCCCAAGGGTCCCCGTCCGAAGTGACTTCCCTGACCGTCAGTTCTGCGCCCCGCTGTGTCCAGACACAATATTGCCCGTCCAGCCTGGTGTCGGCGTCGGGCACGAGCCGCTTGACCAGGTCCCGGTCGACGGTCGCGCACAGGTCGACCGGCGCGGGGAACCTCGGCTGAACCCCTGGGGGGAGCGGGTTGAGCCATAACATCAGGGCGATCACCAGGTGCACCAGCGGACCCTACCGGTGCCGGGTATGTTTCCGGTATGGCCGCCAAATCCGGTGATGGGGCACGCTGGCGTCCGAGATCAGACCGGCGGTGGAACCTGCCCGGCGACCTGATCGAGCGCAAGGCACGCCGCTTCACCCGAGCAACACACTGGACGGATGCGCACCTTTCTCCCGGGGTGACGCGCAGGCCCTCGTCGAGGCATGAACAGGAGCATGCCCGCCGACCCCGTCACCACCCGATGGTGATGCGAGAAGGTGCTCCCCCGACGGCCTGATCGTGGCCGAGGACGGGGGCCGGGGGGATGGCAGGCTGCGCCTGCACCACAACGATCGCCTGCCAACTCACGCCCCAGGCCAGACCATATAACCCTCACATTTGAAGGTCTCTAGCAGGCGCCGATCCATTTGACACTGAAAATGTTAACTCTCTCCTTTTTGGTGAATTTCTTGATGGTCGTGCCATCGCCCGGCGGATGCAGGCAGATTGTCTTCTTGGATTCGCCGAAATAGTTGTAAGTAACGCGGATATGGTCGGCGCCGGCGACTCTTTTTCCGTTATTCCTGATCCACGACGACCCTCCGTCGAATGTGTGGGTGTGAGTCAGGTTCCCGCTGTACTGCCAGAGGGGATACCTGGGCGGGTCATAGATGCAGAAGTTCCCGCTCTTACATCTGTCCACAGGGATATCGCCGGCTGTGGCGGCTTGTGCGGGGGCGGCGGCCAGTGTCAACGTCAGGAAGGTTGCGGTCCCGAGTGAGACGGCGGCTCCCTTGAGGTGTTTGAACATGGCAACCGTTCTACAGGGCGCCGATATGGTTCGGATTTAGATCGCCTATAAGAAGCCGACTATCGACTCAAGCGCAAGCAGGTCAACGAGTGAACCGCGGACACCGTGCCGTGGTGATCGCCAGGGCGCTCCGGGGGTGGTGATTCTTCCGGGAGCGACGCAGTCGGGGGCGGCTCGCGCGTGGGTGGGCGTCAGTCGGTGTGGGCGTTGCTGCCGGCGGCCCTGGAGGCGTCGGCTTCGACGTGATCGGCCGCGAGACGAAGGCCAGGGCCGAGGCGGTACGGATCGCCGACCGCCTCGGCCCCAGGGGATCAGGCCAGGCTGTCGAGCCACGCCTGGTGCAGGCCCGCGAAGCGACCTGAGCCGGCGATGAGCTCGTCGGGCGGGCCGTCCTCGACGAGCCTGCCGCCCTCCATGACGAGGACCCGCTCGGCGATCTCGACCGTGGAGAGCCGGTGCGCGATGATCAGCGCGGTCCGGTCCGCGAGGATCGTCCGCAGCGCCCGCTGGACCAGGCGCTCGCTGGGTACGTCGAGGCTGGAGGTCGCCTCGTCCAGGATCAGCACGGCAAGAAACGGGAGATCAGCTTGGCCAGCGTGGTCTTCCCGGCACCGGTGGCGCCGACCACGGCCACCGTCTGCCCCGCCGGGATCCGAAGGTCGAACGTCGGCAGGATCGGCACGTCCGGCACGTAGGA